>NZ_KI912610.1:0-332909 GCF_000519305.1 Mesorhizobium ciceri WSM4083
TGATGCCGAGGTCGATGACGTCGAAGCCGGCGCCCTCCATCATCATGCCGACGAGGTTCTTGCCGATGTCGTGGATGTCGCCCTTGACGGTGCCGATGACCATCTTGCCCTGCTTGGGCGCGCCGGTGGCGGCGAGCAGCGGGCGCAGGATGAACATGCCGGCCTTCATCGCGTTGGCCGANAGCAGCACTTCGGGAACGAACAGGATGCCGTCGCGGAAATCCTCGCCGACGATGCGCATGCCTTCGACCAGCGCTTCCGTCAGCACTTTATAGGGCACCCAGCCGCGCTCGAGCAGGATGTTGGTGCCTTCCTCGATCTCTTCCTTCAGCCCGTCATAGAGATCGTCGTGCATCTGCTGCACCAACTCGTCGTCGGAAAGTTCAGAAAGGATGATCTCGTCCTCGGACATTTGTATCGAGCTCCTGCCGGCATCGCGACCATGTCGCAAGGCACACATCTTCGCGTTCATACCTAACCCGCTGAGGGCATGTATCCATAGCTGATTTGCGACTTCCCGCAAAAGGAAAGCGACCGTAACTCTCTTGGAATTCTTGTCGATTTTGCGACAGGCGTTGGCGCTGGCGGGCCGTTTCGAATAGGGTGGGTGGCTACGATCTGGCAAGAAGCGGCGAGGCAGCCGCTATGGATTCCAGACAAGAACAGTTTCAGGGAAGAACCACCATGAGCGAACACGCGGCAGTCGATCAGGAAGCGTCAAACGCGCGACGTGGGCGCGGCGCCAGTGGCGGGGCTGCAGCCCGGCGGGCAGCACGTTCGGGCGGTGGCCCGGGTACGCAGCTCACCTACATCAAACGCAAGATCAACGTTTATGAGGTGCTGGACGAGGAAGGCCTGGCGCTGATCGAGAAGAACACCGATACGGTGCTCGAGGAGATCGGCATCATCTTCCGCGACGACGCGGAGGCGTTGCAACTGTGGAAAGAGGCCGGCGCCGACGTCAAGGGCGAGCGCGTGCACTTTCCGAAGGGGCTGTGCCGTTCGCTGCTTAAGACCGCGCCGTCCGTCTACACCCAGCACGCCCGCAATTCCGAGCGTTCGGTGCAGATCGGCGGCAATGCCACCGTTTTCGCGCCGGTCTACGGTCCGCCCTTCGTGCGTGACCTCGATGGCGTCAGGCGTTACGCGACGATCGAGGATTTCCAGAATTTCGTGAAGCTCGCCTATATGGCGCCGTCGATCCACCATTCGGGCGGCACGGTGTGCGAGCCGGTCGATGTGCCGGTCAACAAGCGCCACCTCGACATGATCTACAGCCACATCAAATATTCCGACAAGCCGTTCATGGGCTCGGTGACCGCGCCGGAACGCGCCGAAGACACCGTCGCCATGGCCAAAATCGTGTTCGGCGACGATTTCGTCGAGAACAACACGGTGCTGACCAGCCTGATCAACGCCAATTCGCCGATGGTGTTCGACGAGACCATGCTCGGCGCGCTGAAAGTCTATGCGCGCCACAACCAGGCCTGCATCGTCACGCCGTTCATCCTTGCCGGCGCGATGAGCCCGGTGACGGTGGCCGGCACGCTGACGCAGGTTCTGGCCGAAGTGCTGGCCGGCGCCTCGTTCACGCAGCTGATCCGACCGGGCGCGCCGGTGCTGTTCGGAACCTTCGCCTCGTCGATCTCGATGCAGTCGGGAGCCCCGACCTTCGGCACGCCGGAGCCGTCGCTGGTGTCTTATGGCGCCGCACAGCTGGCGCGCCGTCTCGGCCTGCCGTTCCGTACCGGCGGTTCGCTCTGCGCGTCCAAGGTTCCGGATGCGCAGGCGGCCTATGAGAGCGCCAACACGCTGAACTCGACCATCCTGGCCGGCACCAATTTCGTGCTGCATTCGGCCGGCTGGCTCGAGGGCGGGCTGGCGTCCTGCTACGAGAAATTCATGATGGACATCGACCAGCTCGGCATGACGCAGAAATTCTCAGAGGGCGTCGATCTGTCGGAAAACGGCCAGGCGATGGACGCCATCCGCCAGGTCGGCCCGGGCAGCCACTATCTCGGCTGCGACCACACCCAGGCCAATTTCCAGACCGCCTTCTACCGTTCCAACATCGCCGACAACAATTCCTACGAGCAGTGGCTGGCCGAAGGCGAGAAGACAGCGCCGCAGCGCGCCAACGAGCTTGCCCGCCGCTGGCTGGAAAGCTACGAGGCGCCGCATCTCGATCCGAGCATCGACGAAGCGTTGAAGGACTTCATCGCCAAGAAGAAGGGGTCGATGCCCGACGCCTTCACTTGAAAGGAGCCCGAATCAGGCGGGGCTAAAGTCGCCAACATCATCCACAAGGAAGTCTGGCGGAGCGCGTTCTCCGATCCGGTCAAGAAGGAATGATTGCGCCTGCCGGCAGCGTTGACGGCATTGCTGCGGCGCTCCTTGCCAACGGCCTTGTTCTTCGCGGCGGTTTCAATTTTACGCCAGGCGAAGCGCCGCCAACAGGATCGCATGGTGCGCCGGCAGCGGCCGTTCTGCTGGTGGGACAGGCGGGCGCGGCACCCTGGCCGCATTTCCTGCGCTGGCGCGAAAGCCAGCCGGAGCAAATCGCCAATCCGCTCGACACCTGGTCGCGTGAGGTGATCGGCGCGGTGGCGCAGGATTTTGGCGCACGGGCGATTTCTCCGTCGGACAAGCCCTATCTGCCGTTCCAGCAATGGGCGATGAGGGCGGAGGGACTGAAGTCGTCGCCGCTCGGCATCCTCATGCATCCGCAATACGGGCTATGGCATGCCTATCGCGGTGCGCTGCTGTTCGAGGACGAACTTCCGATTCAAGCCGGCGAAGCGGCGCCTCACCTTTGCGATAGCTGCGTCGAGAAACCTTGCCGGAAATCTTGTCCGGTCGACGCCTATTCCGCGCAAGGATTCGCTTATCAATCCTGCCTGGCGCATGTGCGGGGAGCGAGTGGCGAGCCGTGCCGCAGCGGCGGCTGCCTTGATCGCAATTCGTGCCCCTATGGCACGGAGTATCGCTATCCGCCGGAGGTTCAGGCCTTCCACATGGCGAGCTTCGCACGAGCCACCAACTGATCCATTCCCATTGCGTGGTGCTCGTTCGCTTCGATGAGCATGTTGACGACAGTTAGAAGCAGGCCTATTCATCAAGTCATCTGATGACTTGATGAATAGGCCGATGCAACCCGCCACCAGAACCAATCTCACCGACAGCGCCACCAGCAGCCTGCGTGCCGAGATCGTCAGCGGCCGCTGGGGCGTTGGCGAACGTATTCCCAATGAGGCAGCCCTGACTGACCTTCTGTCGGTCAGCCGCGGCACGGTGCGCGAGGCGGTGCGGGTGCTGGTCTCGCAGGGATTGCTGGATACGCGCCAGGGCTCGGGAACCTATGTGCGCTCCGCCGTCGATACCTCTGCCGCGCTCGACCGGGTCAAGCGCAGCGGCCTGCGCGATCAGTGGGAGGCGCGGGCAGCGCTGGACCTCGAGGCCGCACGGCTCGCCGCCTTCCGCCACACGCCAGCCGATCTCGAGCGGATGCGGCAACTGCTTGCCGAACGCGGCACCGTCGCGGACGGAGGAAGCGATGCCTTCATCCGGCGCGATCTCGCTTTCCACAAATCCGTCGTCGCGGCGTCCGGCAACAGGGCGATGATGGAGCTCTACGACTTCTTCACCGCTGCCATCACCGAGACCATCCATGCCACCATCGACGGCGATCTGCCCGAACCGGACCACCGGGCGCATGCGGCAATCGTCGACGCCATTGCCGCGAGCGATCCCGAGCGCGCGGTTGCCGCCGTCCGCGCCTTCATGGCGCCGGTGCTTGCCCAACTTGAAAGACTGCTTTCGCAATGAACCAGAGTTTTCGTCAGCCTGACCCGAAGGCGCAATCCGCCGCCATCGAGGGTCTGGAACTCATCGACGCGGAAGTCGACAGCCTGCCTGTACCGCATCCGCCTGAACTGCGCAGCCGTGCCGCGCGCCTCGTGCTTGGCGCGAGCCTTGTGCTGATCGCCTTCAGTCTGCGGCCGTTGTTTTCGAGCCTGTCGGTGCTGTTGCCCGAGGTGATGCAGGCAACCGGGCTGTCGACGACGGGCGCCAGCCTGCTGACGACGCTGCCCGTCCTGTGCCTCGGCCTGTTCGCGCCCTTCGCACCGCGGCTTGCTCAGCGCTATGGAGCCGAGCGCACCTTGCTCGGGGCGCTCGCCTTGCTGATGCTGGGAACCGGCCTGCGCTGGTTCGGTACGGTTCCCCTGCTTTTTGTCGCGACCTTCCTGGCCGGCGCCGCCATTGCCATCGGCAATGTGCTGCTGCCAGGCCTGGTGAAGCGCGATTTCGCCGACCGGGCCGCCGTCATGACCGGGCTCTACACCATGGCGCTCTGCGCCGGCTCGGCCGCCGCCGCCGGCTTCACGCTGCCGATCGAGCATTTTGTCACCGGTTCATGGTCCGGGGCACTTGCTGCCTGGGCGGTGCCCACACTGGTCGTGCTTTTGATCTGGATTCCGCAAGCGCTGGGCAGCCGTCGGCAGGTCAATCATCGCGGCTTTCGCGTCGTCGGTCTCTGGCGCGATCGCCTGGCCTGGCAGGTGACGCTGTTCATGGGCCTGCAGTCGGCACTTGCCTATTGCATCTTCGGCTGGCTGGCGCCGATCCTGCGCGAGCGTGGCTTCGATGCGGCCACCGCTGGCGCCATGGTTTCGGTGTCAGTGATGGCGCAGGTCATCACCTGCCTCGCCGTGCCATCATTTGCGATGCGGCTGAAGGACCAGCGCGGCATCAATGTGGCGCTCGTTGCCACCGCGGTGATCGCGCTGCTCGGCATTCTCTTTGCTCCGACCTCGACGGTGCTGTTCTGGGCAATCCTGCAAGGCATCGGGCAGGGTGGCCTGATCGCGGCTGCCATGAGCCTGATCGTGCTGCGTTCGCCGGATTCGCATGTCGCCGCGCATCTTTCAGGCATGGCGCAAGGCGTCGGCTATGTGCTGGCGGCCTTCGGGCCGCTGCTGGTGGGCCTGATCCGCGACTGGACCGGCAGTTTTTCGGGAACGGCGTTCCTGTTCGTCGTGCTCGGTCTTGGCGTAGCCATTATGGGGCTCGGTGCCGGCCGCGCGCTGCATGTGGGTGCACGGACCGTGCGAGAAGGCGAGCAATAGCGTCACGCAATCCTGCACGAAATGTTGACTGCCGGGTTCAGGGAACGCCTTGCCGTATAGGCTTGCGCGGCTATGTATCGCGCATCAGTCGAACGGAGCGGGCGATGACGAAACACGACCTTCAGATCAAGACCAGGGATGGTGTTGCCAATGCCGGGCTTTTCCGCTCGGCAAACGCGTCTCCTGCCAAGGCCGGCGTCATTCTCTATCAGGACGCCTTCGGTCCGCGGCCGGCGCTCGACAGTATGGCCGAGCGGCTGGCGAATGAAGGTTATGCGGTGCTGGTGCCGGACCTGTTCTACCGCAATGCGCCTTACGGGCCCTTCGACGCCAAGACCGCCTTCGCCGAGGAAAAGACCAAAATCCCGCTGATGGCGCTGGTCACCGGCACGACGCAGGACATGACCATCAGCGACAGCGGTGCGTTCCTCGATGCGCTTGCTGCCGAGGGCATCACCGGGCCGATCGGCAGCGTCGGCTATTGCATGGGCGGCGGTCGATCATTGAATGCGGCTGCAACCTATCCCGAACGGATAAAAGCGGCCGCAAGCTTCCATGGCGGCAATCTGGCCAGCGACGCCGCCGACAGCCCGCATCGCAAGGCTGCCTCCATCAAGGCGCGCGTCTATGTCGGCATGTCGGGTGTCGACAGAAGTTTTCCGCCGGAACAGTCGGCGCGGCTGGCCGAGGCGCTTCGGGTTGCGGAAGTCGACCACGTGATCGAGAACTATGCCGGCATGGCGCATGGGTGGTGCGTGCCCGATCATAGCGTTTTCAATGCCGCGGGTGCCGAACGCCATTGGAAGCGGCTGACGACGTTGTTCGCCGAGACGCTGATCTAGGTCAGCGGTCGCGCCCCTGAGCAGGACGCTACGCGTCTTTGAACCAGAACGGCAGCCGATGCGGCAAAGGGTGAGCGATGCTTGCCCTTTCGACGGCGGCAGATGTTGTTCACCTTGCCGCCGCCGGATCAGGCTGCGCCTAGGCGTTTGCCTTGCGAGAGGCTGCGACGACAAGCCAAATTGCGGAAAGCAGAAAGTAAAACGCGCCGAACCCGGCATAAGGGGCGATGTCCAGAATCGTCGGCGCAGCCGTGCCGAGGGATCGGCTGATCATGAAGCCGCCAGCGAGGGCCGACTGCGCACCACTCAGGATCATCGCCCATTGTGCGCCTTGGTAGCGCCAACGCTTTAGTCCCGTGTTCAGTTGCAGCAGGCCTGAGAGGATCGCCCAAACCCCAAACACGGCCAGAACGGCATACATGCTGTTGGCGACCGCCACGATGACGGCGAGCGTCGTTATCAGGCTGACCACGACATTCAATGCCTGGGACGAGTTGGCCTTCAGGCCGCCATTTACCCTGGCGTCGACCAGATTGGCGAGGGCGTCCCATGCGGGGTAGATGACGAGCAGAAGCGCGGTGGGACCGGGTTGCCCGTTGAATAGGATGGCGGCGGCAACCCAGGCGATAGAAAATATGGCGCGTGCGAAATAATAGGATCGTAGCCATCCGGACTGGGTGAAAGATTGGTTTTGCATCGGCAGGTTTCCTTATTGCTGTCTACCTATCAGTAGGTAGGCAAGGCCTTTGAGTCAACCCGATGTCCGGACACGTCCCTGTGAGAATCGGGAACGATGCACAACGTTGACTATTTGCCTACCAGAAGGTAGGCAGCGATATGAAATCAATGGCTTCGACTTCAGAAAAGATTCTCGATGTCGCGCAGTCTCTTATCGTCGCGGGAGGCTACAACGGGTTCAGCTATGCCGATATCTCGGCTGCCATCGGCATCAGGAAGGCGAGTATCCACCATCACTTTCCGACGAAGGCCGAGCTGGTTTCGGTGCTGGTGGATCGTTACAGGCGGCAGGCCGAAGCGGGTTTGGAATCTCTCCGGGGAGAACTCTCAAGCCCTGCTGAACAACTGCAGTCCTATATGAACTATTGGCGGACATGCATTCGCGATGCCTCGCCGTCCTTCTGCGTCTGCGCGATGCTCGCCGGCGAGATGCAGATGCTGCCGGAAGAGGTGGCGTCACGCGTTCGTGCCTATTTTCAAAATCTCGCGGGATGGCTTACGTCGGTGCTACGGGCTGGAATGGAGCAGGACTTGTTCCGCTTGAACAACCGGCCGGAGGAGGAGGCCCAGATGCTGATGGCATCGGTTCACGGGGCAATGCTGTCCGCAAGGGCTTTCAGCGATCCCGGGTTGTTCACCACAATCGTCACCCCCCAGATCACCAGGCTGCTGGGACGGGATTGTTAGAAAACCATCGGACCAAAGTGGTACCAGGCAGCGCAAGTGGCGCGCCCCAAATGAGCCGGTCGAGCGGGAACGAGTAGCCTGATGCAATCTTATGATGTCGTGATCATCGGCGCGGGTGCCGCCGGAATGATGTGCGCCGCGGAGACGGCCAAGCGCGGCCGTTCGGTGCTGATCCTCGATCATGCGGCGGCGCCTGGCGAGAAGATCCGCATCTCCGGCGGCGGCCGGTGCAATTTCACCAACATCCATGCCAGCCCGAAGAATTTTCTGTCGGACAATCCGCATTTCTGCATTTCGGCGCTCAGTCGCTACACACAGCGCGATTTCATCGCCCTCGTCGAACGCCACCGCATTGCCTATCACGAGAAGACGTTGGGGCAGCTGTTTTGCGACGGCTCGGCGCGCCAGATCATCGACATGCTGGTCTCGGAAATGCAGGGCAGGGGCGTGGAGCTGGCGCTCTCGACCAGCGTTGAGGATGTCCGCAAAACCGTGGAGGGGTTTGCGCTCACCCTCTCCACAGGCTTGGTTACTTGCCAGTCGCTGGTCGTGGCCTGTGGCGGCAAGTCGATCCCCAAGATGGGGGCGACCGGTTTCGGCTATGAGCTTGCCGAACGGTTCGGCCTTGCTGTTGTCGAAACGCGGCCGGCGCTGGTTCCGCTGACTTTCGACGCAAACACGCTCGAGCGGCTGGCGCCGCTGGCCGGCAACGCCGTCGACGCGGAAGTCGCCTGCGGCAAGACGCGCTTCTCCGAAGCGATGCTGTTCACGCATCGCGGCGTCAGTGGGCCGTCCATCCTGCAGATCTCGTCCTATTGGCGCGAAGGCGATGAAATCCGCATCGCCATGCTGCCGGGAGTTGACGTGGCTGACCTCATTCGGGTGGCCAAGCGAAGCAATGGACGGCAGGCGGTGCAGACGGTGCTGGCAAATCATCTGCCGAAGCGGCTGGCGCAGTCAATCGCCGAGCGCACCGGGATCGACGGTAACCTTGCCGATCTTTCCGATGGCCAGATCAAAACCATAGCTGCCGCAGTCAATAACTGGCGCATCAAGCCTGCCGGCTCGGAGGGCTACCGCACCGCCGAAGTGACACTGGGTGGGGTCGACACCAACGGGCTGGACCAGAAGACGATGCAGGCCAAATCTGTGCCGGGCCTGTTTTTCATCGGCGAAGTCGTCGATGTCACGGGTTGGCTGGGCGGCTATAATTTCCAGTGGGCATGGTCGTCGGGCTGGGTGGCGGGGCAGGCGGCATAGGCCAAACGCGCCGACGAGCTTCATAGACTTTATTTCTGTGGCTTTGCCCGCCTAGCCGCGGGCGCTTTCTTCTTTTTGGCGTGATTGTAATCGACGGCCGCACGGACAAGCTCTTTTAAAGCGCCCTCATTGAGCGTGTTGCCCTCGAACACATCGATAGCCCGCCACACCTTGCCGCCAAAACCGTTGTTAAACAGATTGTCGGGGTCCGGCAGGCTGGCGCCATGGGAAAAGGTCAGCTTCACCTTGTCCTTGTGGGCGTTGCCGACCACGATGTTCTTCCCGTCCAGGCACCATACCGGGCTGCCCATCCACTTCCACTCCTCGACGATGTCCGGGTCGGCTGCAAGGATGGTCTTGCGGATGCCGGCGAGCGTCTCGCCGCGCCAATCGGTGAGGCCGGCGATCAGCTGGTCGATCTGTTGCGAGGGGGTCATTGGGTGTCTCCTGTGCCTCGACGCGTTTCAACCGCCGCCCGTTACCAGCGCGCCAGCTGGGTGATCTGAACGAGGTTGCCGCAGCTGTCGTTCAACTGGGCGATGGTCGAGCCGGTCACCTCGGTCGGCGGCTTAATAAACGCGGCGCCCTTCGCCTTGATGCGCTCATAATCGCTCTTGACGTCGTCGGTGAAGAACATGACGGCGGGCTGACCCTGCTTGAAGATGGCTTCCTGATAGGCCTTGGCGGCCGGGTTGTCGTTGAGCGCGAGCTGCAGCTCGGTTCCATCAGGCTCTTCAGCCGAGGCCACGGTCAGCCAGCGATAAGGCCCATTGCTGAAATCGGCCTTTTTGGTGAAGCCCAGCACGTCGGTGTAGAAGCGCAGTGCGTTTTCCTGGTTGTCCACATACACGCTGGTCAGCTTGATCTTCATTGCTCTTTTTCCTCTGTCATAGTCGGTCATTACGGGATCCAGCCGGGCAGGGCCGCGGCCTGCTTGATCCATTCCACCATCCTCGCCTCATCGAACTGATCGTCTTCGCGGATGTCGATCCAGCGCACATCCTTGCTCTTCGCCGTGCCGCCAGGCGGAATCGGCCGCAACGACGTGCCGCTGAAGAAGGTCACTTTCAAATAGTGGGTGAAGACATGGAAACTCACGAACCAGCCCTGGCCCTCGACGCCGTAGAAGGGCGAGTTCCATCGCACGGCCTTGCGCACGTCGGGCACGTTGTGTTCGATGAGCGCGTCGAGCCGCTCGCTCAAGCCGCGCTTCCAGCCCGGCATCGCAGCCATATAGGCCTGCACCGGGGCGTCACCGTCGCCCTTGGCTATTTGCGGGTTGCCGCCCGAGAGCAGTACTGGCGCAGCCTTGGTCGACTGACCCTGTGTCTTGGCCATTCTGCCCCACTCCTATCCGCCGGCACGCGGCGCGCCGCGGCCCCTGGCGGCATAGGGCAGCACGAACATGTACAGGCCGCTGAACAGCAGCAGGAAGAGCGGCAGGAGCGGCGAGTAGACCACCCAGGCGGGGGGCTGTCCGAATGCCATGGTGGCGAAGTTGGCGATGACGGTCAGGGTAAAGATGATCGACAGCCAGCGATGAATTTGCCGAACCCACATGTTCCAGTCCAATAGTTCCTCCTGTCAAAACAGCCGACGCGGACCACCGATCCGCACCGGCGGGTTTCAATCTATCCACGCCAGGACCTGACTCAGATTTGCAAAGTACTGCCGCCACCCGCTCGTCGCGCCGCGATACGCCTGCTCCTGATCCGGCCGGAAGCCGGACTGTTCCATACGCAACCGGGTGCCCGTGCTGGTCGGTAGGAGAGTCCAGGTGACGATACTCTCAAGGCCATAGGCCTGCCACGTGTAGGACAGTGTCTTGTTCAATTCGACGGCTGTTACCTGACAGTCGACAACGATGCTCACGTCGGGTTGCGGTTCCTTTCGCAGATTGAAACGGTGGTCCACGACTGGCTTGAAGTCGTTCTTCATCAGCCATTCCTCGATCAGATGCGGTTGGGTCAGCGCGCGCCAGATTTTTTCCGGCGGATAGGGGATCTCACGTTCGACGATGACGGAGCGCGTTTCGGTCGCGATGTTGGTCATTGGTCCATTCTTTTGAGCAAGCTTTCGAGATCATCGAACCGGCTCTGCCAGAACGTGTTCATCTGGTTCGTCCAGTCGGTCAGCGGGGAAAGTGCTGCCAGCTGGGCGCTATAATGGGTCTGCCGTCCTTGATGGCGGTCGCGCACCAGCCCGGCCTGCCTGAGCACGCCGAGATGCTTCGACACCGCAGGTTGAGAGACCCCTGACTGAGCCGTCAGGGCGCCGACCGTCTGCTCGCCTTGCCGGCACAGGCGCTCGAAGATTGCCCGACGCGTCGGATCGGAGAGCGTTCTGAAGAGGACATCGTGAGCGTTCGTCATCTGGGATCGATAACCCTGTGGCTATTGATTGACGTATAACCGCCGAGATATGGATGTGTCAAGCGGGGTGTCGGCGGTCACGATCCGGCGGTTTCCAAAAAAATCTTTCCATTGCCCCAAGGATTAGCCATTAGCCTTCGTCCAACAGGCAAATGATGGCTATGATGCTGGATGAGAGCGAAGCCTCCGACGCCGAACTGATCGGGCGGGCGAAGGGCGGAGACAGAGGGGCCTTCAGCACACTGCTGGAAAGGCACTATGACTTCGTCTATCGCGCCGCCTATCGCTGGTGCGGCAGGAAGGCCGATGCCGAAGACATCGCCCAGGAAGTCTGCGTCAGGCTGGGCAAGGCGATCCGCGACTATCGCGGCGGCGGCGCTTTCACGACATGGCTCTATTCCGTGACGATGAACGCCGCGCGCGACATGATGCGAAAGTCCGCCCGCGAGACTGTCAAGACCGAGGCCTATGGCGTCCATGCACTGATCTCGGGCGAGGCGTCGGTCGAACCGGAAGACCCTGCCGAAGCGCTGTGGGCAGCCGTCCGGCGATTGCCGGACAAGCAGCGCGACGCCGTGCTTTTGGTCTATGGCGAGGGTCTGAGCCATGCGGCCGCCGCCGAGGCGATGGCGATCTCGGAGACGACGGTTTCCTGGCACATCCATGAAGCGAAGAAACGGCTGAAGACGCTGATGCGCTCGGCCGGGGAAGTGTGACCATGGTCGACGACAACGAACTCAACAGATTGCGCGATATAGCGGCGCCGGCGCCCGCCCATGACGCCAAGGCACGTGCTTTCGAAGCCGCCCTGCGCGCCTACGATCAGGAAAATATTTCTGCCATTACCCAAGGATCGGTTGGCGGGCTTCGTCTCACAGAGCGAGCACAAAAGCTCTGGAGCGAGATCATGCAAAAGAAACTCATTGCCACGCCGGCCCTTGCTGGGCTCGTCGCCCTGCCGATCGCCGGATACGCCACCTTCCATCTGCTGAGGGAACAGCCGCCGAAATTCGGCGGCGACGAGAAAATCACCGAGACGCTGGCCGACAAGCCGGCGACGGTGAAGCCAACGACCGCTCAGCCGAAGCCGGCTCCGACCGGGCTGGAGAAGGACAAGAAGGCCGACGCCGATGTCGAAAGCCGCGACGCGACCGATACGCTTGTGGCGCCGGCCTCGCCGCAGAAATCCGAATCGACGGCTGCCGGCGGCGCGGCACAACAGAATGCGCTGGAGCGCGGTGTGCTGGCCGAGCCTGCGCCACCGACTCCGACAGGCGAATTCGCATTGGATGGCGCCGTAAGTGCGCCCAGCACGTCACGGGCCCGCATGCCGGCCGAGTCCAAGCTGATGGCGCCGCAGCAGCCGTCGACCTTGCCGGCCGACCAGATGCAGCCGCAACCGGAAAACCGCGACCGCATCGAGGATTTCAAGACCAATCCGGTGCATGCGGCACTCGAGGATCCGGTCTCGACTTTCTCGATCGACGTCGACACGGCCTCCTATTCCTTCGTGCGCGGCTCGCTGAAGCAGGGCACCCTGCCGCAGGCCGATACTGTTCGCGTCGAGGAGATGATCAACTACTTCCCCTATGACTGGAAGGGTCCGGAGTCGGCCTCGACACCATTCAACTCGACCGTCAGCGTCATGCCGACGCCGTGGAACACGCACACCAGGCTGATGCATGTCGCCATCAAAGGTTTTGACGTCAAGTCGACCGAGCAGCCGAAGGCCAATCTGGTCTTCCTGATCGATGTCTCGGGCTCGATGGATGAGCCGGACAAGCTGCCGCTGCTCAAATCGGCATTCCGCCTGCTGGTCAGCAAGCTGAAGGCCGACGACACCATCTCGATCGTCACCTATGCGGGTGACGCCGGCACAGTCCTGGAGCCGACCAAGGCGTCCGAAAAGGACAAGATCCTCAGTGCTATCGACAATCTGACGCCCGGCGGCAGCACGGCCGGCGAGGCGGGCATCAAGGAAGCCTACAGGCTGGCGCAGAAATCCTTCGTCAAGGACGGCGTCAACCGGGTGATGCTCGCCACCGACGGCGACTTCAATGTCGGTCAAAGCGACGACGACGACCTGAAGCGGCTGATCGAAAAAGAGCGCAAGACTGGTGTCTTCCTGTCGGTGTTCGGTTTCGGCCGCGGCAATTTGAACGACCAGATGATGCAGACCATCGCCCAGAACGGAAACGGCACCGCCGCCTATATCGATACGCTGGCGGAGGCTGAAAAGGTGCTGGTTGAGGATGCGTCCTCGACGCTGTTCACCATCGCCAAGGACGTCAAGATCCAGGTCGAGTTCAACCCGAACAAGGTCACGGAATATCGCCTGATCGGCTACGAGACCCGCGCCTTGAACCGCGAGGATTTCAACAATGACCGCGTCGATGCCGGCGATATCGGTTCGGGCCATTCCGTCACCGCGATTTATGAAATCACGCCCAAGGGCAGCGGTGGCGAGCAGATCGACAAGCTGCGCTATGGCCAGGCGTCGGTGGACAATGGCGGCGTCGCCAATGCGGACGAATATGCCTTCGTCAAGATCCGCTACAAGCTGCCGAATGAGGACGTCTCGAAGCTGATCACCACGCCGGTGACCTCGGCCAACGAGATTTCGTCCTTCGACCAGGCCAGCACCGACCAGCGCTTCTCTGTCGCGGTCGCCGCCTTCGGCCAGAAGCTGCGCGACGAGGATGCGACCGCTAAGTTCGGTTACGACAAGATCATGGAGATCGCCACTGCCGCTCGAGGAGCCGACCCGTTTGGGTACAGGTCCGAGTTCCTCTCGCTTGTGCGCCTTGCCTCGGCGCTGGGCGGCAACCGGTAGTGGTGATGACGGCCGGTTTCTTTCAGATGGGATCGTTCTGACAGGGGAAACCGACCGTGGGCGGGTGAGGCAGGCCGGCGAGGGATTCATTCCCTTGCCGGCCTTTTTTCGGAGCATTTTTCGGGTCGTTAAATTGCGCCGCATTTCCGGTACGGGATCGCAACCCCCTCCTTGTTACACAGGACGGGTGTACTGGGCTTGAGGGAGCCGAAATTGCAGATCAGGACTATCGCCAACTCGACACCGCCGGCGCGAGACGCCTCGGCGGTTTCATCGGCCCCATCATCGGAATCCAGGCGTATCGGTGACGATGTCGCGCAGGCGCGCCATACCGCCCTGTCGGCGCTGACCAACGACCGCTTCCGCATCATGCTGGAACAGATCACCGACCCCAGCTCTTCAGGCGCGCTCATGACGATGCGCGGCGACAATGTGGTCGACTTCAAGTCGGCGCAGTCGAGCTACGCCGACAACAGCGAATAATCGAAAACCGATGAGGTCAGGCCCGGCTGCGGCGGCGCTCGCGGCGGGCTTCGCTGGTCTCGGCGGTGTTTTCCGTCGCGACCTTGTTGCGCATCGGACCAATGCGCTCAACGATCGCGGCAACCGTCGGCCGATCCGCCCTGGTGTGCGCGTCGAGCGCCTTGCGCATGGCGGCAAGGTGCAGGAACGAGGTGCCGCAGCAGCCGCCGATAATCTTGGCGCCGCCATCGACAGCGAGGCGCACATAATCGGCCATCAGTTCGGGCGTGCCGGAATAATGGATTTCGGTGCCGCGGAATTCGGGAATGCCGCAATTGCCCTTGACGATCACCGTGGCCTCCGGCTTCGCCTCCGTCATGTCGAGCAGCGAGGCCAGGATGTCGGATGCGCCGACGCCGCAATTGGCACCAACGCCGAGAGGCGCCTGCGACAGTCCGTCGGTGACGCCGTGGATATCCCTGGGCAGCAGGCCCATCATGGTGCGGCCGGCGGTGTCGAAGGAACCGGTATAGGTGTAGGGCAGGCCGACGCGGATGGCAGCCTCGGCGGCGGCGCGGATCTCGTCGGGAGCCGACATCGTCTCGATCCAGGCGACTTCGGCGCCGCCTTCCTTGAGACCCTCGATCTGCTCGACGAAAGCGTCGACCGCCTCGTCATAGGTCATGGCGCCGAGCGGCACCAGCAATTCGCCTGTCGGGCCGACCGAGCCGGCGACGATCACCTTGCGGCCGGCCTTGCCGGCGACCGCACGCGCAAGCTCGGCGGCGCGCTTGTTCAACGCGTGCACGCGATCCTGGGCATGGTGCAGCTTCAAGCGGTGACGGGTGCCGCCGAACGAGTTGGTGAGGATGATGTCGGCGCCGGCATCGACGAAATTCTGATGCAGGCTGGTGATGGTGTCGGGCGCCGTCTCGTTGAGCAGCTCTGGCGCCTCGCCCGCCTCCAGCCCCATGGCGAACAGGTTTGTGCCGGTGGCGCCATCGGCCAGCAGCACGCCCTTTTCAGCCAGCAGCGCATCGATCGGGTTGGTCGTCGTCATCGGATTGGCTTTCATGTCTAGAATTCGAATAAGGATATAACGAAGTCTTTATGTGTAGTCAATGAAATAGCACTAGCGGAGTCATTCATGCAGTGCCTTGGGTCATGGGCGGCGGTGATTTCGACTGCCAAAAGCTCAGACCGTGCCTGACGGGAATGACATGCCGGCCAGTTTGTGCGCGAAGCCCGCCGCTTCATGCGCATTGATGTCGGCGGCCCGGATCAGATTGTCGAAATGCTGGATCAGCGTCTGGATCGGCTGGGTGGCGTTGAGCACCAGATACATGTCGCCGACATAGATGGCGGCGCGATAGGGGCCGAAGATGGTGTAAGGGATCGAATAGCGCATCCGCCCGTCATAGAGAAACAGCCGGAAGGTCGGGTAGAGGTCGTCGAGCAGCGTCGCCATGTGCAGCAACTGGGCGCGCCGGTCGGCTTCGGGGAAACGGTCCCAGACACCCAGCCCGCGGGCAAAAATCTCCAGCGTGTGGCGCGGCATGCAGACTTCCATGTCGGTTTCCGGCCGCCTGTTGTAGTCGATGCGGTATTGCGTTTCTCCGGCTTGCGCCAGGCGGCTCTTGTTGGTGATACCGGCTTCGTAGTCGACCAGTGCTTCGGTGCGCAGGAGGTCGGGGATGCCGGCCGGCACGTAGCGGATCTTGGTGCCGGCCGCCTCCGCATGCCATTTGGCCAGCAACGTGCGGTCGAAACCGTCCGGTGCCTCTTCTATCTCCAGGCTCTCGCGGATTTCGCCGGTGAGACCCTCGTCCTGGCTGAGGCCGAGAAGCCAATCGAGCGACACTTTGAACTCGGCGGCGATGTTGAGCAGCGTTTCGGCGCGGGGCAGGCGGGTCGAGGCGCCCGACAGCAGCTGCGACAGCGCCGAGCGGTCGATGCCGACCGCGGTCGCGAAGGCCGACTGGTTGAGGTCGGAGCGTGTCAAGAGCATTTTCAGGCGTTCGCGGAAGATCGTCGACAGGTCGCGCTTGTCCATGTGCGTTCTCCACCTCGATTGAGGAAAAATTTGCGCCGAATCGCTTCCAAGCGCGCCTCAGGCGTAAATGAATCCCTAACTTTGTTTACAATGTATAACATGTGCGGTTGGAAATGCGCAATCGCAACAGTTTGTGCACTTTGTCTCGTTGAGTGGAATCATTTCTCCTGACACTATGCTGTCAGGAGCCAATTGGGGTTCCGGCGACTGAGGGGCAGTGGTCGATAGCATGACGAGCAAGAGCATCAGGCGACACAGCGCACCGGCCATCGAGTGGCCGACCGTGGTACTCGCCTTTTTCTGCTACGCAACATGGCTCGCCACCGGTTTCCTGCTCTGGCCATCCTACCCCGTCCTGGCGCTCGCCATCCTGGCTTTGACCGCCGCATTGCAATCGTCGATCATGCACGAAGTGCTGCACGGGCATCCGACACGCAACGCGCGGGTCAATGAAGCCTTCGTGTTTCTGCCGATCGGTCTGGTCTGGCCGTTCCGCCGCTTCAAGACAATCCATCTGCGTCACCACGCCGACGAGCGGCTGACCGACCCGCTGGACGATCCGGAAAGCTATTATCAGGCGCTCTGGCAGCATGACGAGCTGCCGCCGACGATGAAATTCCTGCTCAAGATCAACAACACCATGGCCGGCCGCTTCGTGCTCGGCCCGTGGCTGTCCTGCGTCGGCTTCTTCATCGACGATGCCAAGCAGGTGATCGCCGGCGACAAGCCGATCCGCAAGGCCTGGCTGCTGCATGCGATCGGCCTTGCTATCGTGCTGCCGATCGTCCAGTTCGGCTTCGGCATCCCGCTGTGGCTTTACATTCTGGTGCCGGTCTGGCTTGGCCAATCGCTGATCTCGATCCGCACTTTCGCCGAGCATCAATGGTCGGAACATCCGGAAGGCCGCACGGTGATCGTCGAGCGCTCGCCGCTGTCGTTCCTGTTCCTCAACAACAATCTGCACTTCGTCCATCACAAGACCCCGACTGTGGCGTGGTACAAGCTGCCCAAGCTGTTTCGTGACCGCCGTGAGGAATGGCTGCGGATGAACAATGGCTATGCCTATCCCAACTATTTCGCGCTGATCAAAGCCTATGCGTTCAAGGCGAAGGAGCCGATCGTGCACCCGGTGCTGCGGCGTCAAGCCGAGCCGGGCAGGGCCTTCAAGCCGCGCATCAGGGCGCGCAGCATCAGCGGGCTCGGCAGTGCGCCGGTTCCCGCCGAGCCGCCGAAGGAATAATTCCGGTCTACCCGGAATCCATGTCGGCCAATTCTGATTGGGCGCCGCGTTTTTGCGATCATTTCTCCAGACATGATGATTTGATATCGGCATGAGTGAATTGGTTGCGGCGTTGCCGATGTATGACTGGCCCGAAATGCGCGGCGAGGTCGACGCGCAATGGATGCTGCTGCGCGACGCGTTTCGGCAAAAGGGTATCGACGCACCGCAAACCATCGTGCGGCGCAATGGAGACCTGCCGCCGGTGCCGGGCGGTATTCGTGATGCTGCCGGTGCATTGATCGCACCCGATCCAGCGACATTGCCGCCGGACGAGCTCGATTTTCACATACTGTGGCTGCACCCGGCGCTGCTGTTCGCGCAGACCTGCTGGGGGCCGATGGAACTCGGCCTGTCCAGGCATGTGCAGGTGGTTGCCCAGCCAAGCTACGACGCCTACGAAGGCGGGCAGGGCGAGCTCTATTCCAGCGCCATCGTCATGCTGGCGGATGGCGCGCCGTCGGTTGCCTCGCCCAATGATGGCAGCCCGCTGATCCCACTCGATCGGATCCGCGGCAAGCGCTTCACCTTCAACAGCCTCGATTCGATGTCGGGGTTCCTCGGTTTGACGCGCGACCTGGAGGCGATGGGCGAGAGCCTTGACCTCTTTGCCTCGCGCAGCGAAAGCGGTGGGCACCGTTCCTCGATCGTCGCAATTGCAGAGGGCAAGGCCGATATAGCGGCCATCGACTGCGAGAGCTGGGCACTGGCGCAACGCTGCGAGCCGGCGGCGAAAAAGGTGGCGGTCGTCGGCTGGACCGGACGGCGCAAAGGCCTGCCCTACATCACCGCCGCAGGGACACCGGAAAGGACGGTTGGGGCGTTGCGCGAGGCCATTGCCGGGCTAGCCGAGCAGTCTCTTATCCAAGGGGTAGGTTGAGAGCTGTTCGTTGCCCGTATCGGTGATCAGTATCTGTTCCTCGATCTTGACGCCTTCGCGCCCGCCAAGCCTGCCGATATAGCTTTCCACGCACAGCACCATGCCCGGTTCCAGCACGCCGTCCGGAGTGTCCGATGTCCAGTCGCTGGCATGCGGCAAGGTTGGGTATTCATCGGCCAGGCCGACGCCGTGATAGAGCACACCGTATCGCGTCGGGAAGCAGTCTCCCGGTGGCACGGCCGAGCGTTCGACGAGGTCGCGAAACGAGATGCCCGGCTGCATCAGTTCGGTGTTGTGCCTGATCTGGTCAGCGGCGATGCGGAACAGGTCGCGCTGTTCATTGGTTGGCTTTGTGTCCCCACACAGCCATGTGCGCGACAGGTCGGCGCAGAACCCGTAAGGGCCGATCAGGTCGGTGTCGAAGGCGACGAGATCGCCAGCCTCGATTTTCCGCGACGAGCATTCCTGGAACCATGGATTGGTGCGCGGGCCTGACGTCAGCAGTCGCGTCTCGATCCATTCGCCGCCGCGCGCGATGTTGCCGCGGTGCAATTCCGCCCACAGCTCGTTTTCGGAAATCCCCGGCTTCAGCGCCTGTTTCATCTCGCCCATCGCCGCCTCGCAAGCGACGATGGCGCGGCGCATGGCGAGGATCTCGTCCGGTGATTTGATCAGCCGCGCGTTCTCCATCACCGCTTCGCCATTGCCGATGGAAATCCCGAGCCGCGCCAGTTCTTCGACGCCCTCCGGATTGATATGGTCGACGGCGATGCGGCTGTTGCCGCCGCCATGCTCTTTCACCAGATCGGCGATCCCGGCGGCCCAGCGGCGAACTTTCTGCTCCGTCAGGTCGCCGCCATAAAGATACATCCACGACACCGCCGGCCGCACTTCGTCGACGACGCCGGAGTGGTCGGACAGGTGCTCGCAGGAAAAATAGTCGAACAGCAGCACCGGCCCTTCGGTGGCGACAAAGCAATGCCGCGTCGGGTTGTGCGCCACCCAAAGCTGCATGTTGGTGCTGTCGGTGGCGTAGCGGATGTTGACGGGGTCGTAGAGCAGGGCGCCGGCATAGCCGCGCCGCTTCAGCTCGGCGCGGATGCGCTCCAGCCGGTATTGACGCATGGCAGGAAGATCGGGCGCGGCAATGCCTGCCGCAGCCCATTCAGCCTCGGCCTGCGCGCCATAGCCCAGCACATGCTGGTTGAGCGAAGCCGCCTTCCGGCGGGAGGCGTCGCGGAGGGCCTCGATCGAGCCTGGCTCGAACGGCATGATCTTGCGATGGCGGCCAAAGCTGCCCTTCGGCCCCGCGCTGCCCATGGTCGAACCTCAGGTCCGCATCTTCTCGCCGCTCGGATCGAAGGGTGCTTCGACATTGATGCGGGCCGGGCGCCGGTGACCGAGGATCTCGATCTCGAACAGCCCGGCACTTTCGTCCTCGGCAAGCGCTGCGGGGACGTAGCCCTGCGCCATCGACTTCTGCACATAATGCGCATAGCCGCCCGACGTGACCCAGCCGACCACGCGCCAGTCACCGTCGACGATGCCACGCACGGCGGAAGCGCCTTCGGCAGCCTTGGAGCCGCGTATTTCCTTGCCGCCCTTGTCGAAGCGCGGCGCGCCATAGCCATGCGGCTTTTCCACCGTGCCATAGTCCTTGCTGACCTTGGCCCAGATCGGCTCGTCGCCCATGACATCGGCGTCGGCGGCATCGACGATGAAGGAAACGCGGCGCAGTTTCGGTCCTTCCGCGTGTTCCTTCGCTGCAGCCTCGCGGCCGATGAAGTCGTTCTTCTCCAGCTTGATGAAGCGGTCCATCGTGCCTTCGAACGGTCCATAGATCGGCCGCAACTCGCGGAACCAAGTCGGAAAATTCTTTTCGAGGCGCATGGAGAGCAGAGCGCGCATGCCGAAATCGACAAGGCCGAATTCCTCGCCGGCGTCCTTGATCGCTTTGTAAACCAGGCGCTCGTAGGCCGGCGCCATCCAGATTTCATAGCCGAGGTCGCCGGTGTAGGTGATGCGGTTGACCATGCAGGGCGCCCCGCCAACCGCCATCTCGCGGAAATCCATGAAGCGGAAAGCTTTTGTCGAGACGTCGACATCGACCAGTTTCTGCAGCAAGTCCCGTGATTTCGGCCCGGCGATCGACAGGCCGACCAGCGTCTGGTCGAAGCGGTGGATGCGCACCGTTCCGTCCTTCGGCAGGTGCTTCTCGAACCAGCGCATGTGGTATTTCTGCGCCGCCGACGAGCCCCAGATCATGAAGCGGTCCTCTGCCGCCTTGGCGATGGTGAAGTCGCCGATCAGCTTGCCGAATTCGTTGAGCATCGGCGTCAGCACGATGCGGCGGGTCTTCGGCATGCGGTTGGTCATCAGCCGGTTGAGGAAATCCTCGGCCGCGGGTCCCGAGACCTCGTATTTGGCGAAGTTGGCGATCTCGGTGACGCCGACGCGCTCACGCGTGGCGCGCACTTCCTCGCCGATCGGCCCAAAATCGTTGGAGCGGTGGAAGGAGACGATATCCCTGGGTTCCTTGCCTTCAGGTGCGAACCAGAGCGGCGTCTCAAGTCCCCAGGAGTCGCCCATGACGGCGTTGTTAGCCAGCATGGTGTCGTAGAGCGGCGTCGTCTGCGCCGGGCGTGCCGCCGGCAGTTCCTCATTGGGGAAGCGGATGGAGAAGCGGCGCGAATAGTTTTCGCGCACCTTGGCGTTGGTGTAGCGCAGGCCGGCCCATTCGCCGAAGCGGGTGACATCCATGCCCCAGACGTCGAAGCCGGGGTCGCCATGGACCATCCAGTTCGATAAAGCGAGGCCGACGCCGCCGCCCTGGCTGAAGCCGGCCATCACGGCGCAGGCGCACCAGAAATTGGTCAGGCCCTGCACCGGGCCGACCAGCGGGTTGCCGTCGAGTGCGAAGGTGAAGGGGCCGTTGATGATCTGCTTGATGCCGGCCTTCTCGATGCCAGGGAAATGCTTGAAGCCGATTTCCAGCGACGGCGCGATGCGGTCGAGGTCCGGCGGCAGCAATTCATGGCCGAAATCCCACGGCGTGTTGACCGGCGACCACGGCTTGCAGGCCTTCTCATAGGTGCCGAGCAGGATGCCGTTGCGCTCCTGGCGGGTGTAGATCTCGCCCTTGAAATCGAGAACGCCGATCATTTCGCGGCCGGTAGACTTGTTGAATTCCTCGACCTCCGGCATCGGCTCGGTCAGCAGATACATGTGCTCCATGGCCAGCACCGGCAGTTCGACGCCGACCATGCGGCCGATCTCGCGCGCCCACAGGCCGCCGCAATTGACGACATGCTCGGCCTTCACCGTGCCCTGTTCGGTGACGACGTTCCAGGTGCCGTCGACCTCCTGCGTCAGTTCCACGACGCGGTTGCGCAGCACGATCTCGGCGCCGAGTTTTTTCGCCGCCTTGGAATAGGCGATGGTGGTGCCGGACGGGTCGAGATGGCCTTCGACCGGATCCCACATGGCGCCGACGAAATTGGTCTCGTCCATCAGCGGGAACATCGCCTTGGCCTCGGACGGCGTGATCAGTTCGGTGTCCATGCCGAGATAGCGGCCCTTGGCATGCGCTAGGCGCAGGAAGTCCATGCGCTCGGGCGTATCGGCCATCATCACGCCGCCGGTCAAATGCAGGGAGCAGGACTGGCCGGATATTTCCTCGATCTCCTTGTAGAGCTGCACCGTATAAGCCTGCAGCTTGGCGACGTTGGGGTCGCCGTTCAGCGTGTGGAAGCCGCCTGCCGCGTGCCAGGATGAGCCGGAGGTGAGCTCCGAACGCTCGATCAGCATGATGTCGGTCCAGCCGGCCTTGGCCAGGTGGTAGAGAACCGAGCAGCCGACGACGCCGCCGCCGATGACAACCGCTTTTACGTGAGATTTCATCAAGATAGGTCCGTTTTTGCGTAAACTGAATCAGATGGGGTGGTCGGCGGGGAGCCGATTAAAAATCGGTCGGCGCGCCGCCTTCGGACCGGCGCTTGGCGACGAAGGCGTTGAGTTCCTCGCGGATGGCCGGGTCCATGTAAGGCTCCTCATAGGACGCCAGCCGCTCTTTCCAGACCTTGTTGGCCTTTTCGAGCGCCGTCGGCGAGCCGGCTTCTGCCCAGGTCTCGTAGTTGCGCCAGTCGGAGAGGATCGGCGAGTAGAAGGCGGTCTTGTAGCGGTCCTGTGTGTGCTGGGTGCCGAAGAAATGGCCGCCGGGGCCGACCGACTGGATGGCGTCGAAGCCGAGCGCCTCTTCGGAAAGGTCGAGCGGGGTCAGGAATTCGGCCACCATCTGCAGCAGGTCGATGTCCAGGATGGTCTTCTCGTAGGAGCAGCGCAGACCGCCCTCCAGCCAGCCCGCGGCATGCATCATCAGATTGCCGCCGCCCTGGATGGCGCCCCACAGCGAGAACACGCTTTCATAGGCCGCCTGCGCGTCGACCGTGTTGGCGGCGCAGGTGTTGGAGGTGCGGTAGGGAATGTTGTAGCGGCGGGCAAGCTGGCCGCCGACGAGCTGCGCTTTCATGTATTCCGGCGTGCCGAACGCCGGCGAACCGGACTTCATGTCGACATTGGAGGTGAAGCCGCCATAGCCGACGGGTGCGCCCTTGCGCACCATCTGGGCGAAGGCGATGCCGGCAAGCGCCTCGGCGTTCTGCTGCACCAGTGCGCCGGCGATGGTGACAGGCGCCATGGCGCCCGACAGGGTGAACGGCGTCACGACGACGACCTGGCCCTTGCTCGACATCTGGATGATGCCTTCCATCATCGGCACGTCGAGCTTGAGCGGCGAATTCGTGTTGATGATGGTGAAGACGGACGGCTCTTCCAGCATCTGCTCGTGGCTGATGCCGCGCGCGATCCTGGCGATCTCGATGCCGTCGACATTGCGTTCCTTGCCGAGCGAATAGATGTGGAACACCTTGTCGGTGAGCACGCTGAGATCGCGGATGCATTCGAGGTGGCGGACGGACGGATGGATATCGGTCGGCTCGACCGGGTAGCCGCCCGTGCAGTTCAGGATGTTGTGCATCTGCGCGAGCTTTAAGAAATTGCGGTAGTCCTGCTGGTTGCCGGGCCGGCGGCCGCGATCGATGTCGGAGCAATTGGGCGCCGAGGCCATCATCGAGATGATCACATTGTTGCCGCCAAAGCGCACATTGTGCGCTGGATTGCGGGCATGGATGGTGAACTCCGACGGGCAGTGCGACACCAGTTCGAGGATCATGTCGCTGTCGAAGCGCACCCGCTCGCTGCCGTCGCGCACATCGGCGCCATGCGCCTTCATGATGCTGCGGGCTTCGTCATGCAGCACGTCGACGCCGATTTCCCTGAGCACGCGCAGGGAAGCGAGGTGGATCGATTCCAGCTCGTCGTCGGAGACCAGCCTGGTCGGCGCCAGTGGGTTCTTCAACTGGCGAAAAGCCGGCTGCTCGAAAGCGGCCGAGCCGCCGGCGCGCTTTCCGGCGCGGCCGCCGCGACGGGCGCGGTCAGTGGCCAATGCCGGTTCCAAGGGTTGTAGGGCGGCGGTCATGATGGTCCTCGTAGGATGCGATAGCGGGCGGCATAATGGACCGGCGGCTGTCCAGCCATTGCGGAGGCGGCGACCACTAGGGCGAGGGAAGCGACATGCCGGAACGGCAGTTGCACGGCCACGACTTCGGCCTGATCCTGCCGCCTCGTTGGCGTAAACGGATTTCGGTGGCCGGCCCTTCCTTTCCCGGGATCGAACCGATAGCTACTCGGGCTTGCCGGCCTGATGGCCAGCAGTTCATTTGGATGGCAGCATGGTCGCGACCGGCTCGAGCGAAGGCGAAGCAGGAACGCAATGGGCAGCGCTTGCCGGCGTCACCGCGGCACTTGCCATGTTTGGCGCCGCGCAAGGGCTGAGTTCGCCGCTGTTCACGCTCTTGATGCAGAAGCAAGGCATGTCGCCGGCGCTGATCGGCTTGTCGGCGGCGATGATGCCGCTCGGGCTGATCCTTTCGGCTTCCTTCGTGCCGGCCGCGGTGCGGCTGGTCGGTGGGCGCAACCTGGCGGTCGGCTGCTCGCTGATCGGCGCGCTCTGCTTCCTGGGTATCGGCTATCTGCAGGACTGGGTGGCTTGGTTCGTCATCCGCTTCATCATCGGCGTCGTCATCAACCCGCTCTACATCCTCGGCGAGGTGTGGGCACTGTCGCTGGCGCCGCCATCGCGGCGCGGCAGGGTGATGGGCGTGTTCAACACGCTGATGGGCGCCGGTTACGCCGCCGGACCATTCGCGCTGACCCTGCTCGGTACGTCGGGCTGGGCGCCCTTCATGGTCGGCGTCGCCGGTTTCGCGCTCTGCGCGGTGATCCTGCACGCGGTCTCGTCTAAGCTCACCGGTTTCGAGGATGACGGCCAGCCTGCCAGCGGCCTTGTCGGCTTTGCCAGGATGGCGCCTGCGCTGCTGCTTGCCGTGCTTGTCTCGGCGGCGGTGCAGCAGAGCACCTATGCGCTGGTCCCGGTCTTCGGCGCCAGCTACGGCCTGGCCGAAGCCGTTCTGGCCTCGCTGGTGATGGCGCTTTCCCTCGGAAACATCCTGCTGCAGATACCACTCGGTCTTCTGGCGGAGCGTTTTGGCGGCCGCGCCATGATTATCGTCTGCGCGCTGGCAACAACCGTTTGCGCGCTTTTGCTGCCTCTGCTGATCACAACGCCGTTGATCTGGGTCGTGCTGCTGGTGATGGGCGCGGTCGGTTACGGCGTCTACACCATGGCATTGGTCGAACTCGGCAGCCGGTTCAAGGGCTCTGTGCTGGTCGCCGGCAACGCGGCCTTTGCGCTGATGTGGGGCGCCGGTGGCATCGTCGGCCCACCTGGCGCCGGCCTGCTCATGCAAGGCATCGGCCCGCTCGGGCTGCCGGTCGTGATCGCCGGCCTCGACGCGGTGCTGGTGATGTTCGCGCTGTATCGGTCGTCCGTGCGCCGAGCTTCTTGACGAGCCCAACCTCCTGACAGGCATTGTCCGGAGAAAGCGGTTTTCGCCTGCCAGGGGCTTACCACCACGTTGCTCAATCGCTAATCCTGCAGCCTCGATAGCGGTGCGCACATGAATTTGGTTGAATCGAACAAGGACGAGACGATGCAATGGGCAGCGATCACCGGTGTGATCGCGACCGTCTCGGTGTTCGCCATCGCGCAAGGGTTGTCCTATCCGCTGCTGAGTTTCATCCTGCAGCGCCAGGGCGTTTCGCCAGCGATGATCGGCTTGTCGGCGGCCATGACGCCGATCGGTTTCATCCTGTCGTCGCCATTGATCCCGGCGCTGGCGCGGCGGTTCGGGGCAGGGCGCACGGCGCTTACCTGTGCGGCCCTTTCGGCTGTCGTGCTGGCGCTGATCGGCTGGACGCAAAATGTCTATTTGTGGTTTCCCCTGCGCTTCCTGATCGGTGTGGTGACCAACCCGCTCTATGTGCTGAGCGAGATCTGGGTCATCGCGCTGGCGCCGCCGGCCCGGCGAGGGCGCGTCATGGGTGTCTATTCGACGATCATCTCGGCCGGTTTCGCGGCCGGGCCACTGTGCCTGCTTGCAGTCGGCACCGAGGGCTGGCCGCCGTTTCTGGTCGGCATTTTCGCCTTCGTGCTGTGCGGCATTTGCCTGGCTTCGGTGCTGCCGCGTTTGCCCAAGGTCGACGAGGCCGGGCATCAGGTTTCCGTCCTGGGTTTCGTGCCGCTGGCGTGGCTGCTTTTGTTTGCCGTCATAGTCGCCGCCGGCTTCGAACAGGGCGCGCTGGCGTTGCTGCCGGTCTATGGCACCCATCACGGCATCACCGAAACCCGCATGTCGGCGCTGCTGTCGGTGATGATCGCCGGCAACATCGCCATGCAGGTGCCGCTTGGCCTTTTGGCGGAAAGGCTTTCCGCGCGCCTGGTGCGGCTTGCCTGCGTCGCGATCACGGTGCTCGGCTGCGTCCTGCTTCCGCTTCTCATCGAGTCGCCGCTCATCTGGCCGATGATCTTTATCTGGGGCGCGGTTTCCTACGGCATCTACACGATGTCGATCATCGAGCTCGGCGAACGCTTCACCGGCTCCGCACTGGTTGCCGGCAATGCGGCCTTTTCCTTGATGTGGGGCGTCGGCGGTATCGCCGTGCCGCCGCTGGCCGGCGGCGCCATGGATATTCTGGGTGCCGGCGGGCTGCCGATCACGCTTGGGCTGCTGTGCCTGGCGCTGGCCATTGCGAGCCTCGCTGGTCGGCGGAAAGCCTCAATCGTGCGCTGAGCATAGTGAATATCGATACAGCCTGTCGGCGTTGGCTTTTCAAAGCAACGCGTTTATCGGAGACCTCATGACCAAGCCTGCCACCCAGACGCCGAATTCCGCCCCCACGACCGACGATCCCTTCCTCTGGCTAGAGGATCGGACAGCCAAGCCGTCGCTCGACTGGGTGCATCGCCAGAACGAGGTCACGGTTGGCGAATTGCAGGGCGATCCATCCTATGAGGCGTCGTTCCAGACCGCGCTCGACTTGATGACGGCCGAGGACAACATCGCGGTCGGCGCGGCAAAAGCCGGCCATGTCTACAATTTCTGGCAGGACAAGACCAATGTGCTCGGCCTCTGGCGCCGCACGACCGTCGCTTCCTACAAGACCGAGAAGCCCGACTGGGAAACGATCATCGACTTCGACCAGCTTGCGGCGAAGGAGGGGATAAAATGGGTTTTTGGCGGTGCAAGCCGGCTCTATCCGGACTTCAACCTTTGCCTGGTCTCAATGTCGCCCGATGGTGGCGACGCCAGCGAGATGCGCGAATTCGACATCGCGACCAAGTCGTTTGTCGAGGGTGGGTTTCGTGCACCCGCTTCCAAGTCGGGCTTCAACTGGCTGGATAAGGACACCGTGATTGTTTCCGCCGCTTTCGACGAGGCCGACAAGACCGAGTCCGGCTATCCGCGAGTCATAAAGCTGTGGAAGCGCGATACCAAGCTGGAAGACGCGACGCCGATCTTCGAGGCGCAGAAGGATGATCTCGCCGTTGGTGCCGCTGTCGAGTACGACGGTGACAGACGCTATCTGGTCCTGGCTCGAACGCTGAATTTCTTCGCCTCGCACATCTTCCTTCGGCTGCCTTCCGGCGAAAACAAACAGCTGCCGCTGCCGGATGACATGACCGATACGGCGATCTTCAGGGATCAGCTCGTCTTCGGCGTGCGCAGCCCGTGGACGGCGCCCGACGGCACGGTTTGCAAGCCCGACGGCCTCTATTCGCTCGACCTGGCGCGCTGGGTCGAGACCGGCGCGATCGGGCCTGTCGAGACCTTGTTCGAGCCGGCATATCGCGTTTCCATCGCCGGCATTGCCCGCACGCAGGACCGGCTGTTCATCAGCCTAATGGACAATGTGCGCGGCAAGGTCATCGTCTGTGAGCGCAAGGATGGCAACTGGTCGCTGAAACCGGTGGCGCTGCCCGAAAATGGTAATGTCGGCATCAGCCATGCCGAGCAGTTCGGCTCGAGCGTGTCCTTCTCCTTCACCGATTTCCTGACCCCGAGTTCGATCATCTGGTCTGACGACAATGGCGAGACGCTCGCTATAGTGAAGTCGCAGCCGGCGCGTTTCGATGCCTCGCCGCTGGTCTCGGAGCAGTTCGAGGCGCGCTCCAAGGACGGCACGATGATCCCTTATTTCGTCGTCAGGCGGCGCGATCAGAAGGGGCCGGTGCCGACGCTGCTTTACGGCTATGGCGGTTTCGAAGTGCCGCTGCTGCCCGGCTATGCCGGCGTGCGCGGCAGGCTGTGGCTGGAAAAGGGCAATGCCTATGTGCAGGCCTGCATCCGTGGCGGCGGCGAGTTCGGCCCGGCCTGGCATCAAGCGGCGCTCAAGGGCAATCGCCAAAACGGATTCGACGATTTCGCAGCGGTCGCGCAGGACGTCGTCAAGCGCGGCATCGCGACAGCAAGCTCGCTCGGCATCCAGGGTGGTTCGAATGGCGGCTTGCTGACCGGCGTTTCCTTGACGCAGCATCCCGAGCTTTTCGGCGCCGTCATCATCGAGGTGCCGCTGCTCGACATGCTGCGTTACGCCGAATTGCCGCCTGGCGCCTCGTGGATGGCCGAATATGGTGATCCGTCGAAACCCGAAGACGCGAAGTGGCTTTCAGCCTACTCGCCCTACCAGCATGTTGACGCCGCTGCCGCCTATCCGCCTGTGCTGCTGACCACATCGACCGCTGACGATCGGGTCCATCCCGGCCATGCGCGCAAGATGGCCGCCCGCCTGCAGGAAGCCGGCCATGCCAGGACGCTGTTCTTCGAGGAGACCGAGGGCGGTCATGGCGGGCGTGGCGACCGCCGGCCGCAGGCGGCGCAGACGGCGATGAAATATGTCTTCCTGCAGAGGGCGCTGGGCGGGACGGCATAACCGGCAGACCAAGCGTTGCCGGCGCAAAGGGTGGTTCACCTCGACCATCCTTTGCTCGCTCTCTTGTTTTGACGCAATTCCGGACGGAAAACCGTTTCACACTTTTCCTGGAATTGCTTAAGGTGCCGGCCATGGCTCTCGTCAGGATGTTGGTTGACGCATTTGAAGCTCGCGCATTGCGGGTCGCGGTGACACCGTCACCGCGTACGCTGCGCGCCGAGCTTTTGCGGCTGTGTGCCCGCATCGGCTATTCGCCACCTCTGTGCCTCTGAAGCATTCGCCCCGGCTTGCCGGATAGAATCCAGAGGGAAGATCAGACATGACCTATCAGAATTATTCGCTGAAGCAGCTTCAGCAGATCGACGCCGCGCATCATCTGCATCCGTTCACCGACCACAAGGAAATGCGCGGGGCCGGGTCGCGCATCATCACCCATGCCAACGGCCCTTTCATCTACGATTCCGAAGGGACGGAAATCCTCGACGGCATGGCCGGGCTGTGGTGCGTCAACATCGGCTATGGCCGTGACGAGCTTGCCGAGGCCGCCTATGCCCAGATGAAGGAACTGCCTTACTACAACTCCTTCTTCAAATGCTCGACGCCGACGCCAGTGCTGCTGTCCAAGAAGCTGGCGGAGATCGCGCCGAAGCACGTCAACCAGGTGTTCTATGGCTCGTCGGGCTCGGAGGCCAACGACACGGCACTGCGTCTCGTGCGCCACTATTGGGTGCTGGAAGGCCAGCAGGAGAAGAACCGCATCATCTCGCGCAAGATGGCCTATCACGGCTCGACCGTTGCCGGCACCTCGCTCGGCGGCATGGATGGCATGCACAAGCAGCTCAACGGAGCGGTGCCCAACATCGTCCATGTGATGATGCCCTACGCCTATGAACTGGCGCTGCCTGGCGAGAGCGATCATGATTTCGGTCTGCGCGCGGCCGGGGCTGTCGAGGAGGCGATCCTCGAAGCCGGCGCCGACAAGGTTGCCGCGTTTATCGGCGAGCCGGTCATGGGGGCGGGCGGCGTGAAGATACCGCCGGCGAGCTATTGGCCGGAAGTGCAGCGCATCTGCCGTAAATACGATGTCCTGCTGATGCTGGACGAAGTCATCACCGGTTATGGCCGCACCGGCGAATGGTTCGCCGCCCAGACGCTCGGCATCGAGCCCGACACGATCACCACCGCCAAGGCGCTGACATCGGGCTACCAACCGCTGTCGGCGTTGCTGGTCGGCGACCGCATCGCCTCGACGCTGGTCGAGAAGGGCGGCGAGTTCAACCATGGCTACACCTATTCCGGGCACCCGGTGGCCTGCGCCGTGGCGCTGAAGAACCTCGAGATCATCGAGCGCGAAGGGCTGGTCGACCGCGTCCGGAACGACACCGGCCCTTACTTCGCCAAGGCGTTGCAGGAGCGCATTGCCGGACATGATCTGGTCGGCGAGGTGCGTTCGATCGGACTGATGGGCGCGATCGAGATCGTCAAGGACAAGGCGACCAAGGAGCGGTTCCTTCCGGCTGGAAGTGCGGCGGTAACCGTGCGGGATTACGCCATCGCGAATGGCATGATGCTGCGCGCCACCGGCGACACGATGATCCTGTCGCCGCCGCTGATCTGGACCCGTGATACGATCGATATGGCCTGCGACCGCATCTCGAAAGCGTTGGATCTGGCGCAAGCCGATCTTAGCAAGCGGTAGAACTCGACCCCTCGGCTGGGCGCTCTTCGGCGGGAGCGCCCAGCCTTGAGGCCGTGCTGAAGCGGGGAGGGAACGAATTCCATCACAAGCGCGTAGTGTGTGGGGCAGCGGCCGATTCGGCCGCGACAAGGGGTTTGTTTCCATGAGAAAGACCGGCAAGAGCCGACGGACGCAAGAAGCGGCCAGAATCGGTGGCGACCTGATGCTGGCGCCGCTGGTGGCGATGATGCGGCTGCCATTGATGGCCATGGATGGCGGGAGCAGCCAGCCATGGAGCACGGAGACGGCGCGTGCGGTCAACGAGAAGACCGCCGCTATGGCCGAAGGCGCGTTTGCGGCACAAATGTCTTTCCTGCAATCGGCATCGCGGTTCTGGCCGGAAGTCTTTTCCGGCCGCACGCCATCGCTGTTCAACGGGGTTGCGGCGGAGCGCTCGATCAGCACCGCGCTGAAGCCGGCAAGCCGTGCCGTGAAAGCGAATTTTCGGCGGCTGTCCAACAAGACCTGACCGAGGTTGCAGAACTTTGATTTTGCGCACGGACGAGCGCATGCGCTAGAATCAGTCGGTACGTTACCGATGGGGACACGATGGCCGGACAACCGCTCAATCAGCCGGCTGAAATTCCAGCCGAACTCGACCGCTGGAACTGGGGCGCCTTCTTCCTCAACTGGATCTGGGGCATCGGCAACAGCACCTTCATTGCGTTGCTGGCGCTGATTCCTGTCGTCAACATCATCATGATCATCATGCTGGGCGCACGCGGCAGCCGCTGGGCCTGGCAGAACCGCGCCTGGCGCGACGCCGAACAGTTCCGCAAGACGCAGCGCAACTGGGCAATCGCCGGCCTTGCCGTCTGGGTGGTCGGGATTGGCGGCTGCGCGACGATGGTCGGCAGCATTCCCTACGTCCTGAAAGGCAGCGATGCCTATCACATGACGATGGACAGACTTCGCGCCGACGACCGTGTCAAGGCGGCGTTGGGTGATGATGTGACCGACAGTTTCTGGGTCGGCGGCCATCTCAACGTGAATGCGAATGGGGCCGGTGACGCCCAGTTCGGCATTCCGGTCCACGGCGCCAAGGGCAAGGGCACGGCTTATTCGACCGCTGTCCGGACAGCCGGCACATGGAGCCTGCGCCTGCTGGTCGTCAGGGTCGAGGGAGCCGATGCGCCGATCGTGCTGATCAACGAAGATCATGTCCCGATCCCGAACGCTGCAATCGGAATATAGCAGGGCAAAACGCAAAACCGCAGCCTAAACACGGGCGCGACAGCTGACAGTTCGGCCGGCTTTGTGGCCCAACAGTCGGGTGACCACTGCTGCGTTCCAGACAAGGAAATATGCTGAAAAGCCGGATGCTGTCTGACAGTATGCGCATGCGTTCATGTGGACCGGTGGCAATTTCAGACAAGGGCACGCGCATATGGTGAGTTCCTTTCGTGCGGTCGTGGTCGGTGGCGGCTGTGTGGGTGCCGGCATTCTCTACGGCCTGGCAAAGCGCGGCTGGACCGATGTGGCATTGCTGGAGCGAACGCAGCTTACGGCCGGGTCGACATGGCATGCCGCGGGGCTCATCCCCTCTTACGCGCGCAGCCGCAATGTCGGCCGCATGATCGCCAGGTCGATCGAAATCTATGAGGGACTGGAGGCGGAGACTGGCCAGAACGTCGGCTGGCACAAATGCGGCCAGCTGCGCATTGCCAACACGCGCGACAGGCTGGACGAGTACAGAAGCTACATGGACGTTGCCGAGGTCCAGGGTGTGCGGGCCCGGATCGTATCTCCCGCGGAAGCGCGAGAGATCTGGCCGCTGCTCGACAACAACAGCATGCTGGGTGCGCTCTACCATCCCGATGACGGCCACATTGCACCGGCCGATGTCACCCAGGCCATGGCCAAGGGTGCGCGCGACCTCGGCGCGAAGATCCATCTCGATACCGAGGTCGTGGGTTTCGAGCGGATGCCGAGCGGCGAGTGGAGGGTCAAGACCTCACGCGGTGACATCGTCTGCGAACATGTCATCCTCGCAACCGGCAATTACGCACGCCAGACAGGCGCTATGCTAGGCCTGGACATTCCCGCGATCCCGATCCTGCATCAGTACTGGATCACCGAGGCGGTTCCCGAGATTGTGGAACGCAAGCGGCTTGGTCTTCCGGAAATGCCGATCCTCAGGGACGAGGGTTACGAGGGCTATCTGCGCGAAGAAGGCGACGGGCTGATGTTCGGTCCCTATGAGCGCACCGAGCAGCTCAAGCTGTTCGCTGAAAACGGCGTCCCGGAATGGTTCGGCGCCGATCTGCTCGATGAGGATTTCGACGCCGTCTCCTGGAACTGGGAGCGCGCGACCGAACTGGTCCCCGCGCTCGGACGCGCCGGCATCAAGCGGAATGTGCGAGGACCTTTCCAGATGACCGCCGATGAACTGCCGCTGATGGGGCCGGCGTGGGGCCTGGAAAATGTCTGGCTCGCCGAAGGCGTGCCGGGAGGCATCCTTTGGGGCGGTGCGATTGGCTACTACCTCTCCGAACGGATCGTCGAGGGTGGCAACAGCATTGACACGGCGGAACTGGATCCCCGTCGGTTCGGCCACTATGCCAACAAGAACTGGACCCGGGCAAAGGTCAGGGAAGCGTGGGGCACCCACGCCGTACAGCACTATCCAGGCCAGGACATGCCGGCGGCGCGACCGCAGAAGACGGCTCCGTCCTACGACCGTCTAAGCCAGCTCGGCGCGGTATGGGATGTGTTGAACGGCTGGGAGATGCCGAGCTGGTTTGCGCCGGCGGGCATCGAAGCGCGCAATGTCTACAGCTGGCGCTGGACCGCCAAAGGGAACCACGTCGCCGGGGAGGTCCAGGCTGTCCGCCAGGCCGCCGGCCTGGTCGAGATGTCTCCCATGACCAAGTTCGAAGTCAGCGGGCTGGGCGCCGAGGGCTGGCTCGACGGAATCCTGGCCAACAGACTGCCGCGTCCCGGTAGTGTCGCTCTTGCCCATCACCTGACGCCGGCCGGCGGCGTGCAGGCCGAGTATGTGGTGGCGCGGCTGCAGAGCGACCTGTTCTACCTCATATCGACGCCACGCGCCGAGCGCTGGAACCTTGACGATCTCAGCCGGCTGTTGCCGAAGGACGGCAGCCTGCATCTGCGCAACGTCACGGAGGATCGCGGCAGCTTCACGGTGGTTGGGCCGAAGGCGCGCGACATATTGCAGCCGCTGACGGAGATCGACCTCTCCAACGAGGCCTTCCCATGGTTCAGCGTGCAGTCCGGCACTGTCGGCATGGCCAGCGACGTTCGGCTGCTGCGCGTCAACTATTCCGGCGAACTGGGATGGGAACTCTATCATCCGCTCTGCTATCAGCGGCATTTGCTGGATGCGCTGCTGGCATCGGGAGAGGCACACGGGCTGAGGCTGGTCGGGCTTCAAGCGCTGGAATCGCTTCGTCTCGATAAATCCTACCGCGCCATGTATCGCGATATGAATCTCGAACTGTCGGCCTGGGAAAGCGGCCTCGACCGATTCGTCAGCCTCGACAAAGGGAACTTCATCGGCCGCGCGGCACTGGTCGCAAAACAGAAGCAGGTGACACGTCGGATCGCCACGTTGTCGATCGATACGGATGGTGCGAGCGCGTTCGCCTTCGAGGGCGTTTACCGCGAAGGCGAGCTCGTCGGCCACATCACCTCGGCGGGCTACTCCTACACTTTTGGTCACGACATCGCACTTGCGCTGTTGCCCCTGAACCTTGTGTCGCCCGGCACCGAGCTCGAGGTGTCCATCCTCGGCGAGCGCCGCGCGGCGAAGGTGGTCGCCGACTCGCCCTATGATCCGGAAGGCACCCGCGGGCGCATGTGAGGTATCCCGGAGTACAGTTTCCGGGTTTATCGATGTCTCAACCGTGCTGCAGGGCAAAACGCAAAAACCGCGCTCCATCGGGAACGCGGCTCTGCCAGATACGCATGGCGCTTCGCTACGCAAACACTTTGCGAAACTTGTGGCACTTGTCGAAACTTACGGGCTCCGGTACGCGAGACCTGATCCGGAGCGCCGGGCGGATGAGATATGTCCGCCTCGCAGTCCGTTTTATAGGGACATCGTTACCGCGGAGTTATCGAGAGCTTAAGCAAATCTAAATTTGCATTTTTTCCACCGAAGGAAACCGGAAAAACCCGCCAAATCCGTGGGTTACGCAGGGTTACCCCTGAGAAAATTAATTATGCCGGAGAAATCGACGCCGCCATGTCCCTGGGCGTTGAACAGGGCATAGAGCTGGGCTGCTTCGGCACCAAGCGGCGTTACAGCACCCGCACCTTGCGCGGCTTCCTGGGACAATTTCAGGTCTTTCAGCATCAGGGCTGCTGCAAATCCTGGGTTGTAGTCCCTGTTTGCGGGCGAAGTCGGCACCGGGCCGGGCACCGGGCAATAGGTGGTCAAGGACCAGCACTGGCCGGAGGAGGTCGAGGCGACGTCGAACAGCGCCTGATGCGACAGGCCGAGTTTTTCGGCCAGAACGAAGGCTTCGGCGACACCGATCATCGAAATGCCGAGGATCATGTTGTTACAGATCTTTGCCGCCTGGCCGGCGCCGTCGCCGCCGCAATGGACGATGCGACCGGCCATCGGCTTCAGGATCGGCTCGGCAGTTGCAAAGGCGTCATCGGAGCCTCCGGCCATGAAGGTCAGCGTGCCGGCCGCGGCGCCGCCGGTGCCGCCCGAGACGGGCGCATCGATGGACAGCAGGCCGTGTCTGGCGGCAATAGCGTGCGCCTTGCGCGCCGATTCGACATCGATAGTCGAGGAATCGATGAACAGCGCGCCCTTTTTCGCCTTGGGCGCTATGTCCTCATAGACCGACAGCACATGCTTGCCCGCAGGTAGCATGGTGATCACCATTTCGGCATCCTTCACCGCGGCCAAGGCATTCGCCATGATCGTCACGCCATGTTCTTTGGCGACGGTGAGGTTCTCCGGCATGAGGTCGAAACCGCTCACCGTATGCCCCGCCTTGACCAGATTGGCAGCCATTGGGTTGCCCATGTTCCCGAGGCCGATGAAGGCAATGGTGCTCATCGATTTCTCCTGAATAGTTGCCGTCAGCGGCCAATTAATGCCCGCGCGATGATGACGCGCATGATCTCGTTGGTGCCTTCAAGGATCTGGTGCACCCGCAGGTCCCGCACCAGCTTCTCGATGCCGTAATCGTGCAAATAGCCGTAACCGCCGAGTAGCTGCAGTGCGTCATTGGCGACATTGAAGCCGGTGTCGGTGACGAAGCGCTTGGCCATCGCCGACCATTTGCCGGCATCCGGCGCCTTGCGGTCGAGTTTCGAGGCGGCGGCATAAAGGAAAATACGCGCCGCCTGCAGCTCGGTCTCCATGTCGGCCAGCCTGAATTGCAGCGCCTGGAACTGGTTGATCTTCGAGCCGAAGGCCTTGCGCTCGGCGGTGTAGGACAGCGCCTTGTCGAGCGCCGATTGTGCGCCGCCCAGCGAACAGGCTGCGATGTTCAGCCGGCCGCCGTCGAGCCCGGCCATGGCAATGCCGAAGCCCGCGCCTTCGCCGGACAGAAGGTTCTCCGCCGGCACCTTGCAATCCTCGAAGATGACCTGACGGGTCGACTGCATGTGCCACCCCATCTTGTGCTCGTTTGCGCCAAAGGAGAGGCCTGGTGCGTCTTTCGGCACGACGATGGTGGAAATGCCTTTCGGCCCGTCCGCGCCGGTGCGCACCATGACGGCATAGACATCGCTGTCGCCGGCGCCGGAGATGAACTGCTTGGTGCCGTTGAGGACATAGTCGTCGCCGCTCTTCACCGCACGCGTTTTCAGCGCCGCGGCGTCGGAGCCGGAGCCGGGTTCGGTCAGGCAGTAGCTCGCCAGCCATTCCATCGACGTGAGCTTCGGCAGGAAGCGCTGGCGCTGTTCGTCATTGCCGAAACGGTCGATCATCGAGGCCACCATGTTGTGGATCGAGATGAAGGACGAAAAGGCCGGATCGGCGTGCGCCATCGCCTCGAAGATCAGCACGGCGTCGAGCCGGCCAAGTGCCGAGCCACCGACATCGTCGCTGATATAGATGCCGCCGAGGCCGAGCGGCCCGGTCTCGCGGATCACGTCGGCCGGGAAACGCTTGTTGCGGTCCCAATCGAGCGCATTCGGCGCGACTCGGTCGGCGGCGAAGGCCTGCGCCATCTCCTGGATGGCGCGCTGCTCCTCGTTGAGTTCGAATTGGCTGGTGCTCGCATCGACCGCGGCGTCCATGGCGTGCTCCCTGTGTGCTGGCCAGCTAGCTCGCTGGCCTGTTGTTTTTGGCTTTGCGCGCGCACCAATCTAGACCAATGATGCCGCCGCGCAACCCGATCCCCTGCGGAGCGGCTGTGCACCAATGCATGTCCGGAGTGAGATGTGACGACAAAGTTCGATGAACTGCTGGGACAGTTCCACGCATACCTTGCGTCCGTCGATCACGCTCTGGTGCGCGATGCCGTGGCCCGGATCGGCTGGGAGATGCCGGCCCGCACGCTGGAGCCGCACCCGCTTGCCTGCCTGCGCCATCTCGATCGTGCCGCCGAACTGGCACGGCCGGATGCCAAGCCGCTGGTGCAACTGCTTGCCGAGCGTCGCTATGATTTCCGCTGGGGGCAGACCTATGGCGAGGCGGACTTTGGAAAAGAGTTCATCGACAATTACGGCTGGCTGGAGGTGTTCGGCACCCGTGGCCACTTCGCCAATGACGAGGCCGCCGCCGGCCTGTTGATCCTTGGACCCGATATCGTCTATCCCGACCACCATCATGTTGCGGAGGAAATCTACATTCCGCTGACCGGCGGCACCGAATGGCGCATGGGCGAGAGCGGCTTTTGCATGCGCACGGCCGGCGAGGTCGTCCACCATGCTTCCAACGTCAATCACGCCATGCGCACCGGCAAGGAGCCATTGCTGGCGCTGTACATCTGGCGCGGCGGGCCGCTGGCGCAGAAATCCGACATCACCGGAACCGTGGCGCAGGGCAGGGGCTGATGGCCAAAGCGATCATGCTGCAAGGCACGGGTTCCGACGTCGGCAAGACCGTGCTGGTCGCCGGCCTGTGCCGTGCGGCGAAGAAGCGTGGGTTGAAGGTGCGGCCGTTCAAGCCACAGAACATGTCGAACAACGCCGCCGTCGCCGACATTCCAGGTGACAACAATGCCGGCGGCGGCGAAATCGGCCGCGCGCAATGGCTGCAGGCGATCGCTTGCGGTGTCGCGCCATCGGTCCACATGAACCCGGTGCTGCTCAAGCCGCAGACCGATGTCGGCGCGCAGGTCATCGTGCAGGGCAAAATGTTCGGGGAAGCGCGGGCGCGCGACTACCAGGCGATGAAGGGCCGGCTGATGGATGCCGTGCTGGACTCCTGGGGCAAGGTCGGCGAGGGCGCCGATCTGGTCATCGTCGAGGGCGCCGGCTCGCCGGCCGAGATCAACCTGCGCAGCCGCGACATCGCCAATATGGGCTTTGCCACGCGCGCCGACGTGCCGGTGGTGCTGGTCGGCGACATCGATCGCGGCGGCGTCATCGCTTCGGTCGCCGGCACGCATCTGATCCTGCCGGAGGAGGACCGGCGGATGATCGTCGGCTATCTCATCAACAAGTTCCGTGGCGACGTTTCGCTGTTCGACGACGGCATAAGGTCGATCGAGACATTCACGGGATGGCGCTGTTTCGGTGTCGTTCCCTGGCTGAAGGCGGCGGCACGCCTGCCTTCGGAAGATTCGGTGGTGCTTGAACGGCTGGCGTCCGGCGAAGCGCGCGCGCTGAAGGTGGCGGTGCCGATGCTTGGCCGCATCGCCAATTTCGACGATCTCGACCCGCTCAAGGCCGAACCGCAGGTCGAGGTGGTGTTCGTGCCGCCGGGAAGGCCGCTGCCCGCCGATGCCGGGCTGGTGGTCATTCCAGGTTCCAAGTCGACGATCGGCGATCTCCTGAAATTCCGCGAGAACGGCTGGGATCGCGACTTGCTGGCCCATCGCAAGCGCGGCGGCCATGTCGTCGGCATTTGCGGTGGTTTCCAGATGCTGGGCCGTGCTGTGCGCGATCCCGACGGCATCGAGGGCAGCGTCACCGAAGCCGAAGGGCTAGGCCTGCTCGACGTCGAAACGGTGATGGAACCGGAAAAGACGGTGCGCAATATCAGCGCCCGTTCGGTGCCGTTCGACCTGCCGCTCGAAGGCTATGAAATCCATCTCGGCCGCACCACAGGGCCGGATACGCTGAGGCCGTCGGCAATCATCAATGGCATCGAGGATGGGGCGGTGTCGGCCGACGGCAAGGTGCTGGGTACTTATATGCATGGACTGTTTGGCGCCGATGGCTTTCGCGGGAAATTCCTCGAAAGCCTCGGCATCAAGGGTGGAGGGATCGACTATCGCGCCGAGGTCGAGCGGGCGCTGGACGAGGTCGCAGCCGAGCTGGAGACCCATCTCGACTGCGACGCGATCTTTGCACTGGCGCGGTAATTCGGGGCACTGGTTGGCTCAGGCCTTCTCGCCAGCCTTCGGCCAGTAGGTGCCAAACGACCAGACGTTGCCTTCCGGGTCGCGGCAGATGAACTCGCGGCTGCCATAGTCGCGGTTGGTCAATTCCTGGATGATCGTGGCGGCGGCCTTCCTGGCCTTGGCATAGGCGGCATCGGCATCATCGACGGCAATGTAGATCGACTTGCCGCCGCCTGAGCCGGACTCGCCGACCATCTTGCCGTAGTCGTCGTCGCGCACCGTGCCCAGCATGATCATCGAGGAGCCGAAGACCAGTTCGGCATGGTGCACGACATCGCCTTCGCCATAGCGGGCACGAACGCTGAAGCCGAAGGCTTCGCCCAGCCAGTCGATCATTCTTGCCGCGTTCTTGTAGCGCAAAGCGGGGTAAAGCCGCGGCGCTTCGGTGGTTGTGGGCATGGGAACTCCTTCAGTGGGATTGGTCGATGCCCCACTTGTCGTCGAAGGCCGTCCCAAGGTCTTGAAGAAATGTTACCTGATTGAAAGCGCGGTTGGCGTCTCGCCGGCGAGGTCGCGAAACTCGCGCACCAGATGGGCCTGGTCGGCATAGCCGCAATCGGCTGCGATATCGGCCCAATCGGCTGTCGGCTGTCTCGACAGGCCGAGCGCCCGGTTGAAGCGGACGATGCGCGACAGCGTCTTGGGGCCGATGCCGATGGCGTTGGAAAAACTGCCGGCGAGATGTTTGCGGCTCCAGCCCAGCCTTTCGGCGATCGATGCAATGCGGGTCCGGCCGCCGGATGCGATGATGCGGTCATAGGCCCAGGCGATTTCAAGCGGCGTCTCGGCGGCATTCTCAAGACGGGCGGTGACGAAGGCTTCGGCCATATCGAAACGCGTCGTCCAATCCGGCGCATTACCCAGCCGTTCACGCAGCGCCAAGCCTTGCGCGCCAAGCACGTCGCCGAGGACGACCATGCTGTCTGTCAGTTCGCTCATCGGCAGGCGGAAGAAACGGCGTGCGCCAAGCGGCGTGAAGTTGACCTGGACGCAGCAGGCACCGCCGAAGGATTCGATCACCACCGGTCCGGCAAAGAGGCCGGCGGCGAAACTGGCGAAGCGGTCATTGTCGCCGGGCGCCTTGCCGAGGCCGATGGCGAAGGGTTCGGCGAAGCTGATGACCAGCGGTACGGTGAGCGACGCGTATTCGACGTTGCGCAGATGGCCGGGCGCTGTTTCGCGATAGCCGCAAATGTCCGATACGATGCCCGCAAGTTGAGGGTCGGGCAGGCGCCGGCGCATCTCGAACCGCCCGGCGACAGATCGGTCCTGCTCTTGCCGGGGTTGCATCTCGACTGGCATCGGCCATCCTTCCGTAGAAAGAAATCTAGCAGACCCTTGGCCGGAATCAAAAGCGCCCGGCTTTTGGCCGGGCGCTCCTCGTCCCCACTTCAAGAGAACGTATCAGGCGCCGCGCATCAAGCAGCCGCCGGCAAGCACGATGAAAGCAATAAGCACGATCCACACCGATGCGAGTGGAATGAACGCAAGAACGCCAAGCGCGGCGAGAACGCCGATGATGGCGATAACAACGGAAATGATAAAAACGATCTGCGTAGGTGCGCTAAGATTCATGTGTGGCTCCTCCAACATGATTCGAACAGCGGCATTCTATCAGGGCGCGTGATCACACACCAATCAGGGCGCGCAGCGGGTTCGCCGGGTCGGCCAGCAGCTTCACAGCAAGCGCCAGGCATACGATCACCAGCAGCGGCTTGATCAGTTTTGCGCCGATGCGCATGGCCAGGCTGGCGCCGACGCGGGCGCCGAGGAACTGGGCAACGCCCATCATCAGGCCGATCTTCCAGTAGACGACGCCGAAGGCCGCGAAGACGATGAAGCCGCCGATGTTGGAGGCGAAGTTGAGCAGCTTGGTATGCGCCGTCGCCTTGAGCACGCCGTAGCCGGCAAGTGCCACGAAGGCCAGCATGTAGAAGGAGCCGGCGCCTGGTCCAAACAGGCCATCGTAGAAGCCGATGGCCGGCACCAGGGTCAGTCCGAACAGGAACGGCGACAGGCGCTCAGCCCGGTCGACATCGTTCATGTTGGGTTTGAACGCGAAGTAGAGCGCGATGGCGATCAGCACGATGGGCAGGGCAGCCCGCAGAATGTCACCCGGCACGATCGTCGCCAGCAAGGCGCCGATGGCGCTTCCGACAAGGGCCAGAAGCGCCGACGGCAATTGCCGGCGCAGGTCGACATGACCCTTCGATGCATAGTGGATGGTCGCCGAGCCCGAACCGAACATGCCTTGCAGTTTGTTGGTGGCGAGCGCCTGGACCGGCGTGAAGCCGGCAAGCAGCAGCGCCGGCACGGTGATCAGCCCGCCGCCGCCGGCAATCGAATCGACAAAGCCCGCAGCGAAGGCGGCGAAAGCGAGCATGGCAATGGTCTGGATGCTAAGGTCGATCATCTGAGGTATGGAGGTGTCCGGCCGGCTCAAATATCGAGCGTTCGACCATGGCCGCCCTGTTTGCGCAAGGTCGATTCCGCGCTACCTCTATCCAAGCGCATCGCGCTTGGATTTGTATTTGTGTGGTTAACCCGGAAAGAGGCTCCTGATGGCATTCGCATTGCTGGACCAGATACGTCAGATCTTCGACGGCGACCCAGGTGTGCGCAAGGTGGCGGACGATCCGGTCCTGTCGGCGGAACTGCTGATGTTGTTTCGCATGATCCTGGCCGACGGGTCTGTCAGCGAGAGTGAGATGGTTGCCTTCCGGCGCATCTGCAAGGAGGCCTTCGGCATCCAGGAAAGCAGCATCGACAGCGTCATCGAATATCTCAACGAGTTCGGCTACGAGACCAACGGTTCGCAGGCCATCGCACTGTTCCGCGATCTCGACATCGAACGGCGCAAGCAATTGGCTCAACACATGGCGGACATCGCCAAGGCGGATTCGCAACTGGCCGAGAGCGAGGTGCGGCTGCTGCGCCGCACGCTCGACCTGCTCGACATCAGCCCGGTCGATGTAGTGAAGCCGCAGGAGTGATTGGGCCGCCTTCTCTCCTGATCAGCCTTGCTCTCGCAGCCGCTTGGCGATTGCCCGGTGCAAGTCAGGAGCGGCGGTGACAAGCGCCTTGGCAGCCTCGGACTGCGGGTGGTCGAGCACCTCGCTCGTCTTGCCGCGCTCGACGACCTTGCCGTCATGCATGACCAGCACCTCGTCCGTGATGGCGCGGGCGACGGTCAGGTCGTGGGTGATGAAGAGATAGGCGATGCCGAGCTTCTGGTTGAGCTCGGCGAACAAATCGAGGATTTGGGCGCGGATCGAGACGTCGAGCGCCGAGACCGGTTCGTCGGCGACGACCAGCTTGGGGCGGGTGATGATGGCGCGGGCGATCGACAGGCGCTGGCGCTGGCCGCCGGAAAATTCATGCGGGTATTTGTCCATGTCGCTGATGCCGAGGCCGACTTCGTGCAGCGCATGCGCCACCATTTCGCGGCGCTCGGTGCGCGTCGGCTTCTTCTCCAGCACATGCAGGGGTTCTGCGACCAGTTTTTCGACCTTCTGGCGCGGGTCGAAGGATCCGTAGGGATCCTGGAAAACGACCTGCATGTCACGTCGCGCCGGCTTCAGCTCGGCTTGGCTCTTGCCGGTGATGGCCTCGCCGCGAAACCGGATTGTGCCCGAGCTTGGCCGGTCAAGCGCCAGGATCATGCGGGCAAGCGTTGACTTGCCGCAACCGGAGCGGCCAACCAACGCCACTGACTGACCCGGCGCCATCGACAGGGACACGTCGTCGACAGCGCGGATCGTTGGCGCTCGTTTGAACGGCGAGGCGCGCCGGCCGGGGTAGTCGCGGGTCACGCCCTCGACCTGAAGCAAAGGGCGGCCCGTCTCGATGCCATGCGGCCTGGCGCGCGCCGGCACATGCATCGAGGCCTGCGCCAGCTGGCGCGTGTAGGGATGGAGCTGCTCGGACAGCGTGCGCGCCGTGTCGCCGGCCTCCATCACCTCGCCGTGGCGCAGGATGGTGATGCGGTCGGCCATCTCGGTCACTACGGCGAGGTCATGCGAGATCAGGAGCAGGCCCATGCGGCTTTCCGCGACGAGGTCGCGCAAGAGGTCGAGGATCTGCGCCTGCAGCACCACGTCGAGCGCCGTCGTCGGCTCGTCGGCGATCAGCAGCTTCGGCTTCAGCGCGCAGGCGATGGCGATGACGACGCGCTGGCGCTGGCCGCCGGACAGTTCATGCGGATAGCGCGACATAGGGAATTTCGCCGAGGGGAGGCCGACGCGGTCGAGCATTTTTCGCGCCCGGTCTTCGGCCTCGGCGCGGCTGGCCTTGGTGTGCCAGCGTATGCCTTCGGCAACCTGTTCGCCGATGGTCTTGACCGGATTGAGCGCCGTCATCGGCTCCTGGAACACCATGCCGATGTCGTCGCCGCGCAGCGCGCACATCTGGTCCTCGCTCGCCGTGAGGATGTCGATGCCGTCGAATGTGACGCGTCCGGTGGCGCGCGCGGCATGGGGCAGAAGCTGCATCACCGTCAGCGCGGTCATCGACTTGCCCGAACCGGATTCGCCGACCAGTCCCATCACCTCGCCGGGCGCGACGGAAAGCTCCACACCCCTGAGGATCGGCGTGTCGCCGATGGTCAGCGACAGGTTCTCGATGTCGAGCAGGCTCATCGCTGCCGCCGCGATTTCGGATCGAGGATGTCGGCGATGCCGTCGCCCAGGAGGTTCAGCCCCAGCACGGCGACAACGATCGCCATGCCCGGAAAGATCGCCATCCATGGCGCCACCACCATGCGGGTCTGCGCGTCGAACAGCATGCGGCCCCAGCTCGGCATTGGCGGTTGCGCGCCAAGGCCGAGATAGGAAAGCCCGGCCTCGGCCAGGATGCCCAGAGCGAACTGGATGGTGCCTTGCACCAGGAGCAGCGTGGCGATGTTGGGCAGCACATGCTCGATTGTGATCTGCGCGCTGCTCTTGCCGGCGGCGCGTGCGGCGAGAATGAACTCGCGCGGCCAGATCGCCAGCGCGCCGGCGCGAGCGACGCGGGCAAAGACCGGGATGTTGAAGATGCCGATGGCGATGATGGCGTTGACGGCGCCCGGCCCGAAGATGGCGGTGATCATGATCGCCGACAGCAAAGCCGGGAAGGCGAAGACGAGGTCATTCAGACGCATCAGCGCTTCGTCGACGAGGCCGCCGCGGGCCGCGGCAAAGGCGCCGAGCGGCACGCCGACCCCCATGCCGATGCCAACCGCGACCAGCGCCACGGCAATCGAATTGCGGGCGCCGACCATGACCATCGACAGGATGTCGCGGCCGAAATGGTCGGTGCCGAACCAGTGCGCCAGCGAGGGTGCCTGCGTCTTGTCCGATATCACCAGTTTCGTGACGTCGTAGGGCGTCCAGGCATAAGAGACTACAGCCATTGCCAGGATCATGAGTGTGATGACGAAACCGGCCACGAAGGCGGTGTTCCTGAATGCCTTGGCCAGGGTGCTGCCGAACGTCTCCTCTGAGATGTCGATGTGCAGTGTCATTGCCGGCTTCTCAGGCGCGGATCGACCACCGCATAGGAAAGATCGACGAGAAGGTTGACGGCGATGACGGCGGCGACCAGCAGCATGACGACGCTTTCGACGACGATTAGATCGCGCTGCGTGATGGCCTGGAACACCAGCCGGCCGAGGCCGGGCAGATAAAACACATTCTCGATGATGATGGTGCCGGCAAGCAGGAAGGCGAATTGCAGGCCCAGAATGGTCAACACCGGGATCATGGCGTTGCGCAGGGCATGCCGCCACAGCACAGCTCGGTAGGGCAGGCCCTTGGCGCGGGCGGTGCGGATATAGTCCTCGTTGAGGACCTCGATCAGCGCCGAGCGGGTGACGCGCGCCAGGATCGCGGCTTGCGGCAAGGCAAGTGCGACCGCCGGCAGCAGCAGCGATTTCAGGGCTGGCCAGACGCCGGCACTCCAGCCGGGAAAGCCGCCGGCAGGGACCAGCCGCAGCCAGACGGCGAAGACATAGATCAGCATCAGCGCAAACCAGAAATTGGGCACGGCGACGCCAAGCTGTGCGGCGCCCATGGAAATCGTGTCACCGGCGCGTCCACGCCGGCTGGCGGAAAACAGGCCAACGGGAATGGCGATGATGGTGGAGAGGGCAAGAGCAATCAGCGCCAAGGGCAGCGAGACGGCAAGCCGCTCGCGCACCAGGTCGATGACCGGCACCGAATAGGTGTAGGAGCGGCCGAAATCGAGGCTGAGCAGACCGCCGGCCCAGTGCAGATAGCGCAAGGCCAGTGGCGCGTTGAGGCCCATCTGGTTGCGCAGCAGCTCGACCTGGTCGGCGCTGGCATTCATGCCCAGCATCAGCCGCGCCGGATCGCCGGGCAGGATCTCCAGGACGGCGAACACCACCATGGAAGCCAGCACCAGCGTGGCGATGGCGATGGCGAGGCGTTTTAGGAGGTAGGCGGTCATGGAAAGTGGGGGATCACTCGCTCCACTTCACCTTGGTCAAATCATTGGCCTGGATCGGGGCGTTTTCCCACAGCCCTTGCAGCTTGGCGTCCCAGACGCCGACCTTCGGCAATTCGTAGAGGAAGCCGACCACGGCATCGTCGGCCAGGATCTTCTGCGCTTGCCCCAGCAATTCCTTGCGCTTGGCTTCGTCGGAGGTGACGCCGAGATCGGCAATCACCTTGTCGAAGGCCGGGTTGTCGTAGTTGAAGTAATAGTCCTTGCGTGAATAGATATCGATGTCGTTGGGCTCGGTGTGGGAGACGATCGTCAGGTCGTAGTCCTTCTTGGTGAACACCTGGTCCAGCCACTGTGCCCATTCGACTGGAATGATTTCCAGATCGATGCCGACGTCGCGAAGCTGCGAAGCGATGATCTCGCCGCCAAGCCGTGCATAGGCGGGCGGCGGCAGTTTCAGCGTCGCCTTGAAGCCGTTTTCGAGGCCTGCCTCTTTCAGCAATTCCTTGGCCTTGGCGACATCATGCGGGTAGCGGCCGGTGAGGTCGACATAATCCTTGCTGGCCGGCGACATGTGCGAGCCGATCGGCTGGCCGAGGCCGGCCGAGGCGCCGTCGATGATCGCCTTGCGGTCGAGCGCGTAGGAGATAGCCTGCCTCACCTGCAGCTTGTCGAAAGGCGGCTTCTTGTTGTTGATCGACAGGATGGTCTCACCCTCGGTCGCGCCGATCACAACCTTGAAGCGCGGGTCGTCCTTGACCTGAGCGAGGCTGTCGGCATCGAAGAACGGGAAAGCCTGGATGTCGCCGGAAAGCAGGGCCGGTACATAGGCCGCGGCATCGGGTACGATGCGGAATTCGGCCTTGTCGAGGGACACCGGCGTGCCCCAGTAATTGTCCGATTTGACCAGCGTGATCGACGATCCCTTGGCCCAGCTCTGGAACTTGAACGGGCCGGTGCCGATCGGTTTCTCCTTGTTGGTCTCTGCCGATTCCGGCGCCACGATCACCGCGTCACCCCAGCCCATATTGTAGAGGAAGGATCCTTGCGGGTTCTTCAGCGTGACCTTGACGGTTGCCGGGTCGACCACGTCGACCGTGTCGATGGCGGCGAACAGCCCCTTTTGCGCGTTGACCGAATTTTCGGCGCGAGCTCGATCGAGCGAGAATTTCACGTCGCTGGCATCGAAGTCGGTGCCGTCATGGAATTTCACGCCGGTGTGTAGCTTGAAAGTGTAGACCTTTCCATCATCGGAAATGGTCCAGCTTTCGGCCAGATCCGGCAGCACCTCGCCAGTGGGCCCGATGCGTGTCAGGCCCTCGAACACATTGGCGTAGAGAACCTCGTCGATCGCAGCGGCAGCACCGGCGGTCGGATCGAGATGCGGGGGTTCGAGCGGAATGCCGATGACCAGGTCGGTTCGCGCGGCAAACGCAGAGGTGCCGGCGGCCAGCAACAGCACCGCGGCCGCCAAAATGGTTTTCCACAATTTCATCGTGCAACTCCCCATGCGTTCAGACACGTGCTCGAACCCGGGCGATAGAAGCGTGATTTCGCCACGGAGTAAATTGCGTTTCGTTCTGCCCGTTGGCGTGGCCGGGAATGTTTTTGTCCTGGCGACCGCATCGACAGGTCGAAGCTTGTCGCGATGCGCACCTTATCCCGTGGCTGTGCCGCGCAGCAGCACGTTGAGCCCGATCGCCATCACCTTGGCCGATTCCACCATATCCGATATCCCGACCCATTCGTCCGGCCGGTGGGCGAGGTCGAGAATGCCCGGCCCATAGGCGATGCAATCATAGATATGGCCGATGCGCGCTATGTGCTTCTGGTCGTAGGTGCCGGGCGAAATGACATAGTCGGGTTCGCGGTCGAAGATCGCCATGATGCCTTGCGCAACCGCCTTGACCACCGGGGCGTCGCGCTCGGTCATCAGCGGCAAGACTTCCATCAGGTCGCGGATTTCATAGTCGAATTTTTTCCGCTCGCGCTTTAGCCGGTCGAGGATACCGGTCACTTCGCCTTTGACGGTCTCAAGATCCTCCTCGAGGAGGAAGCGACGGTCGATGGTCAGCCGGCAGGAGTCGGGCACATTGGGCGACGGCAGGCCGGGCCGGAAATCCTCGGTCTGGCCGCCATGGATCGAATTGATGTTCATGGTCGAGCGTTTTGCCCCTTCGGGCACGACCGGCATGCGCGTCATCTTGCGGTCAAGCGCAGGGAACAGCTCGTCCTCGAAAGCCCTCAGCACGGCGCCCATGTGGCGCACGGCATTGTCGCCGAGAAACGGCATCGAGCCGTGCGCGATCTCGCCCTTGGTCTCGATCTCCGCCCACCAGACACCGCGATGACCGAGACAGATGCGGTCCTTGTTGAGCGGCTCGGGAATGATGACGTGGTCGACCCTGGGCTTCGAGAAATAGCCCAGGGTCGCCAGATGGGCGACGCCGCCGAAGCCGCCGGACTCCTCGTCGACGGTGCCGGATATTTCGATGGCGCCGGGAAAATCGGGGAAGACTTCCAGGAAGGCTTCGGCTGCGACGATCGAGGCAGCCAGGCCGCCCTTCATGTCGCAGGCGCCGCGGCCGTAGACCTTGCCGTCTTTGACGATGCCGGCAAAAGGATCGACGGTCCAGCCGTCGCCAGCTTCGACCACGTCGATATGCGAGTTGAAGTGGACGCAGGCGCCTGACGATCTTCCGTCGAAACGGGCAACGACATTGACGCGCGGGTAGCGGTCGGTGTCGCCAGGCGTGCCTTCGGCGCGGATGAATTCGGTCTCGAAACCACTCTTCTTCAGCCGCGCGCCGAGATATTCGGCGCATGGCCGATAGGCCTCGCCGGGTGGATTGATGGTCGGAAACCGGATCAGCTCGGTAGTCAGCGCGACGACATCGTCGCGACGATCATCGATTGCCTGGAGGAGTCGCTCGTTCATGCGCCGAGTTGAGCAGCGATCGTCTTGATTTTGCAAGCCCGTTGGTGATCGAGCCCGTGCGGCGTGTCGTTGCGGCAACTATCGCGGGAAATCGTTCAAATTCTCTGCTTTGGATTGGCGAATTGGTCAAGGAGTGTGTGTTAGCCCGTTCATCTGCCATTAAAAAGATGAAAAACAATTTGAGGGCAGACAGGTTAGGGGCAATCAAAGGGGTTTGATCGCATGAAAAAGACAGTTCTCATGGCAGCCGTGTTTGTTGCGATGCTGTTCGGTGCTTCGGGGCAGGGCTGGGCAGCCAGCCTCGTTGCAAATATTGACGTGTCGTCGCAGACGATGACCGTCAGATATGGCGCGTCCGTTTACCGGTGGAGCGTCTCCACCGCGCGCAAAGGTTACATCACACCGCGCGGCAGCTATCGGCCGCAACGGACGGCGCGGATGTGGTATTCGCGCAAATACGATATGTCGCCGATGCCTCATTCGGTGTTCTTCCGCGGCGGCTATGCCATTCACGGCACCGGCGCGGTGAGGCAGCTCGGGCGCCCGGCATCGCATGGCTGTGTGCGCTTGCACCCGACCAATGCCGCCGCCTTCTATGCGATGGTTCGGCAAGCCGGTTTTGGCAACACGCGCATTGTCGTCACCAACTGAGGCGATTCAGGTTCGCTGTTATCTGCTGGCGCAGGGCTGACACCCACGCCGGCAGCTCTGCTTAAGCGTTTGGGACCGCTTTTGCCTGCGGGGGACGCTTTCGACGCCCGCCGCTGATCTCCCACCTTTTGTGGAACCACATCCACTGGCCGGGATCTTCTCGCACCCAGCGTTCGACGACGTCGTTGAGACGCTGGGTGGTGGCGTGGACATCGACGCTGCCGTCAGCGGTGCGCGGCAATGTCAGCTTGTCCTCGATTTCGAGCCGGAAGCGGTTGCCTGGCAGCCTGACGCAGCGCGCCGGATAGACGTCGCAGTCATAGTGGCGGGCAAGGGTGGCCAGCACCCGATTGCTCTGGCACGGACGGCCGAAGAATGTCGTCTCCAGTCCGTTGGAGAATTTCTGGTCGACAAGGATGCCGATGTTGCCGCCGTTCTCCAGGACCCCTGCCAGGGCGAATGAGGCACCGGCCATGGATGGCAGCAACGAGCCCATGGTCGAGCGGCGCGTCGAGAGGATGTAGTCGGCAAGATAGGGATTGTTGGGCGGCCGAAACAGCGCCGTGATGTTCATCCCGAAGGTCGCCGCCGCCACAGGCAGAAGTTCGAAATTGCCGAGATGGCCGGTAAAGACGATGTGCGGCTTCTCTTCGCTGGCGATTTCGACGAAGTGGTCAGCTCCCTTGACCTCGATGCGGCCGGGCTTGCTGGCTGTAGGGTCGTAGTCGAAGAGGGCGTCGAGAAAGATGTATTCCGCGGCAAGACGGGCCATGTTGCCCCACATGTCGGAGGCGATCTCCTGGATTTCGGCCTCGCTCTTTTCCGGATAGGCCTTGCGCAGATTGTCGACGGCGACCTGATGGCGTCCTACCCGGGGGCCGACCATGCGTGCGGCGCGGTCGGCGAAATTCAAAGCACTGTCGGCCGGCAGCAGGCGCAGGACCGAGATGATCATCATTGCGGCGCGCGCCACCAGCCAGTAATTGAGCTGGCGCAGTTGCCTGCCATAGCGAAATTTTAGATCCCGACGGAACTTCTTGAACACAGAGGTCAAGGCTCTAGCCGACGCGCAGGATGATCTTGCCGAAAACGTCGCGGCCTTCCATGCGCTTCAGCGCGGCATCTATACCGTCGAAGTCGACTTCGGTATCGATGACAGGTGCGACCTGTCCCGCTGCCATTTTCTGCATGGCGTTGGCCATGTTTTCCATGCGGCAGCCAAACGAGCCAAGCAGTTTCAATTGCTGCTGGAACAGCTGCATGAGGTTGATCTGCGTCGACACGCCGGAAGTCGAACCGCAGGTCACCAGGCGGCCGCCGCGCTTCAGGCACAACATCGAGGCGGCGAAGGTGTCGGCGCCGACATGTTCGAAGACGACATCGACGCCCTTCTTCTTGGTCAGCTTGCGCACGACGCCCTCGAAACGGTCGTCGCGGTAGTTGATGACGTGGTCGGCGCCGAGCGCCTTGGCCTTGTCGATCTTGTCGTTGGAGCCGACCGTGGTGATGATGGTGCAGCCCATCCGCTTGGCCAGCTGGATGGCCGCCGAGCCGATGCCGGATCCGCCGGCATGGATGAGGATGGTCTCGCCGGGCTGCAGCCTGGCGTTGTCGAACAGCATGTGCTCGACGGTGCCGAAGGTGACGGGCGCCACCGCCGCGCCGATGTCGGTCACGCCGGGCGGGGCGGGGACCAGAAGGCGGGCCGGCAGGTTGATCTTTTCCTGCGCGAAGCCGTCGAGGTGGAAGCCGTGAACGCCCGAAACATGTTCACAGAGATTGTCGCGGCCTTCGCGGCAGGCTCGGCAGAGGCCGCAGGTGCGTGCGCCATAGATCGACACCAATTGTCCGGGTAGCAGGCTGGAAACGCCGGGGCCTACCGCCTCGACCTCGCCGGAGGCTTCGGCGCCGACGACCAGAGGCAGCTTGCGCTTGGCGAAGGCCATGCCGCGCCAGCCCCAGACGTCGATATGGTTCAGCGCCACCGCCTTGATGCGCAGCGTGACTTCGCCAAGTGCCGGCGGTGGGGGAGGCGGCAGGTCCACCGTTTCAAGACGGCGGTCCTCGATAAGTTGCAATGCGCGCATTGGGCCTGTCGGTTTCGGTCTGGCTGAAAAGGTCGCTTAGACCGGTTCCCGCGCCATGACAAGGCAAGTGTTCTGGCCGCCGAAGCCGAAGGAGTTCGACAGCACGGTGCGGACCTCGGCATTGCGCTTCTTGTTCGGCACCACGTCGAGCACGATCGCCGGGTCGGGATTGTCATAATTGATGGTCGGTGGAATGACGCTTTCGCGCATCGTCATCAGCGAGAACGCCGCCTCGACGGCGCCGGCCGCCGACAGCGTGTGGCCGATCATCGATTTGTTCGACGAGACCGGCATCGAGCCGATCCGCTCGCCGAATACCGTCGACAGCGACAGATGCTCCATCTTGTCGTTTTCCGGCGTCGAGGTGCCGTGGGCGTTCACGTAGTCGATCTCGTCTTGGCTCAAGCCGGCATCGGCTAGCACAGCACGAACCGCCGCGATCGCCGGCGAAGCGTCCGGCTTCGAGCGGGTGCGGTGGAAATCGTCCGCCTTTTCGCCGCAGCCGCGCAGGATGCCAAGAATCGTGGCGCCGCGCGCGAGTGCGGTTTCCAGCGATTCCAGCACCAGCGCGCCCGAGCCCTCGGCGAGGACAAAGCCGTCGCGGTCCTTGGAGAAAGGTTTTGACGCCTTTTCGGGAATGTCGTTGTGGGTCGACAGCGCCGATAGCAGCGAAAAGCGGATCAGCGCCTCGGCGGTCGCCGAACCGTCGGCGCCGATCGACAGCGCGCGGTCGCATTCGCCGCGGCGGATCGCCTCGACGCCGAGCTGGATGGCGGTGGCGCCGGAAGCGCAAGCGGTCGACAGCGTGATCGGCAGCCCGCGTGTGCCGAAACGGTCGGCAAGCCGGCCGGCGATCGAGCCGAACTGCGTGGTCTCGAAAAAGTCGAGTTCTTTCAATCCGCGCGCCACCCGCAGCAGCCGTTCGCCGCCGGAGTCCAAATCATTGGAATTGTAGAGCGCGAAGCGGTCGTGCCAGTCGAGTTCGACCGGCGGTGAAGCGAGGAAGAGAGGACCACCAAAATCACCGGAATCGAGGCCGGACTCGGCCACGGCCTCACGCGCGGCGGTTTCCGCCAGTTCATAGGTGAGGTGGCTGGAGCCCTTCGAGCTCGACGGCAGGAAGTCGACCATGCCGGAGATGCGGGTGTTGAGATGATCGACCGGAAAACGGGTAATCGGGTGGATGCCCGACTTGCCCGAGGTCAGCGCCGCCCAATTATCGGCCTTGCCGACGCCAAGCGAGGTCACCACGCCGATGCCGGTGACGGCAACGATCGGCCTGCCCATATGATCGTTCAGATTGGCCATGCGGTAGCCCTCGATCGTCTATCGTTGCGGCATGGATCGTGACCACCGCCTCAGGCGGCGTTGACGAGCGCCATGCCCTCGAATTGGTGATAGCCGATCGCCGTTGCAAGGACGGTTGCGGGAACCCCTTCGAACGGCTTCTCGGCTGCGGCATCAAAAACAGGGTAGGCGGCCTTGCGATCGACGGCCAGCGCCGCCAGTGCCACAGCGAAGGGAAACTGTGCTTCCTTCATGTGTCCGGTCAGCGTCGAGAAACCGCGCGCGGCAATCGCCGGATTGGCATCGAGCGCGGCTTTCTCGGCGATGGTTGCCGTATGGGCGCCCGACGCGCCCGACAGGGCCAGCAACTTGCCGTTCGGCACTGCAGCCTGCTTGAGTAGCGCGGCGATCTGAGCGTCGAGTTCTCCCCATGGGCGCCTGGCGCGGCCGGAGACGACCGGCCCAAGCTCGGCATAAATCTTTCGTCCGCGGCTTGTCGCGTGTTCGCGCTGCTCCAGCACCAGGAAGGCACCGCCGGATCCAGTCACGACGCCGCCGCCCTCAGCGCCCTGCCTTTGCCAGACCGGCTTCCATGGGCCGCGATGCAAATAGCCAGCGAGCTCATAGCCGAGCAGCATGTCGGAATGTTCGGTCTGGAAGGCGCCGCCGACCAGGATGTGCGTCGACTGGCCGGAGCGGATGCGCGCGGCTGCTGTCTCGACGGCGGCGACACCGGCACCTTCCTCACCCATGAAGGTTCTGGATGAGCCCGTCACCTTGTGGACGATGGAGATGTTGCCGGCGAGCAGATTGGAAAGCTGGGCCAGGAACAGTGTCGGCCGCAATTCGGTGGTCAATTTCTCGTTGATCAGCACATCGCGGTCGTTGCGGCTTTCCGAAGCGGCGAGGATGGCGGCATCGACCGCCTCGTCGCGTTCGCCGCCGCCCGCGGCCACAACCATGTCCATGGTCGTGCAGAGTTCGTCATTGCCCTTGATGCCGGCGTCGTCCAGCGCCAGGCCTGCGGCATAGGTGCCGAGCCTCTGCCAGGTTTCCATCTGGCGCTGATCGCCACGCTTGGCGATCTGCAGGTTCCAGTCGATCTCAGGCAGCGGATGGACCGTATAGGGTGCAAAGCGCGCCGCTTCGAGCATCGGTTCCAGGCCCGGCTGCGCGAGCTTCTGCCAGTGGGCGTCCGGACCTTCCCCCAGCGAGGAGACAAGGCCGATACCAGTGATGACGACGTCGCGGGGGCTGCTCATGGGCGGCTTTGTGGGTCAGGCGGCAGAGCGCGTCAAGATCGCGCGTTCAACCGACGTCAGGCGGTCTTGGCGGCAACCAGCGCGTCGATCTTGGCGCACAGGTTCTTCATGACGAAGTAATCGTCGGTCGAAGCCTTGCCGTCATTGACCTCCTGGGTCCACTTTTCCAGCGGCACCTTGATGCCGAATTCCTTGTCGATGGCGAAGACGATGTCGAGAAAATCGAGGCTGTCTATGCCGAGATCGTCGATCGTATGGCTCTCGGGCGTGATGGTGTCGATATCGATCTCGCTGGTGTCGGCAATGATCTTGGCGACTTTGTCGAACGTGGTGGACAAGGGCTTTTCCTTCGGTTGCGGGCGGAATCTGTCCGCATCTTGTTTGGGCGCTGTCTAATCGGTTTTTTCCGGCAGGAAAAGGCCTGATACGCCGGGCGCAGATGGGTAGGGTGCCTTCGAAACGCAAGAAGGGCCGCCGGTTTTACCCGGCGGCCCTCCTGTTGACGCCGCGTCAGCCTTTATTTCGATGCATGTCGTTTTCCCGAAACCGGGACATTTTTGGCGACATGCATCAGCTGTCGCGGAGCTTGACCAGGTCGTTGAGCAGCCCGCCCGTTCCGTTGTGGACGGTCAGCCGCTCGACCTTGCCGGCGATGGTCTCCAGCGCCTCGAGCTCCTTCAACCGCAGCATCACCGGGTTTTCCGCCATCACCCTGGCCGTGTTGAGGAGGGAACGCGTCGCGTTCGTCTCCTCGCGGCGACGGATGATGTTGGCCTCGGCCTGCTTTTCGGCCGACACCACCTGGTTGAGGATCTCGCGCATCTCGCCCGGCAGGATGACATCCTTGAGGGCGATATCGCTGACCTCCACTCCGATCGCAGCCATATCGGCGCGGACCTTGCCAGCGGCTTCCTCGTCGATCGTAACCTTCTTTTCGAGGATCTGATCGAGCGTCAGCGCGCCAAGCGTCTTGCGGAAGGCGTATTGCAGGGCGCGGTAAAGGGCTTCGGAGAAGTCCTTCACCGTGCTGACCGCCTTGACCGGATCGACGACCCGGTATTCGGCTGCGATGTTGACGCGGATCGTCACGCGATCCTTGGTCAGCACTTCCTGCCCGGCAACGTCGAGCGACTGGCGCTTGAGGTCGACGACCTTGATCTGCACCATGCGTCCGACGTTCCAGAAGCCATGCACGCCCGCCGTCAGCGTCCTGACCAGGACACCGTCGATGAACAGCAGTCCGGCCTGACCATCGACGACCGGATGGACGGACATCAATTCCGCCTTCCGGGCCTGGCCGAGCCGGCGCATGACCGCCGCATCGATGGCGAGATCGACCGATGTGTCGATCAGCGTCACCTTCCACGGGCCGGCATCGGTCCACAGCACGAGCTTGCGATCCGGCGCCAGAACGGCGTGCAAATTGCCGTCACGCTCGATGACGGCGACATCCGTGCGCCCGGTGCGAACGACGGTGAAATGACGCGCGGCCACATCCGGGAGCTTGTCGAACAACGCCTTCTCGTATGCCGAAACGAATTCCGGGTTCTTCAGATCGTGCCGGGACACTTCAAGGCTGCCGCGCCGGTTGGCGAGCCAGTGCTCGCCCGGCAGCAGGACAGTCTTGATCTCACCCTTGTGCAGGGTGAGGGCACGTTCGTTTTCCTTTACGAGGACGCGCTCGCGTCCAAGAACCTTGTCGAGAATGGTCATTGTCTTACTCCTGTCGGGCATGGCCCCATGCGAGGCGTCAAGTCATGCGTCGATCGTTCCTTTCGTTTCTCGTTTCACGTCGTAGTCCGGGCACGAATGATCCGGGGACTGGTGGCATCAATCCGTGACGGGCCTTCGGGAGCGGATCGCGGGGCAGCGAAGCGGGCTCGGCAAGCCTTGGCCTCCCTTGCCGGCGACGCTGCGCCTTGATCGTCACCGCGGGCCTGGCCGCGAGCCGATGGCGAAAGACGCTTGGGATGATCCGCGCCCGAGGGTTTGGGTCATCCGTCCAGTCTTTCGCATTCCAGTCCCCGGATCGTTTTCAGATAACACCTGGTAGGGTGTTGGCTTTTCAGGCCAATGGAGAAGGAATCGAACCTTCGACAGTCAGATTAACAATCTGATGCTCTTCCAGCTGAGCTATCCGTGGTGCAGATGAAGGGAATTGAACCCCCGACCTCCGGACCCAAATCCGGCGCTCTCCCGCTGAGCTACATCCGCGATCCCAATCCCCAAAGCGGCGCCGTATACAGGGCGGCAAAGCCGCCTGCACGGGCGGAGGCGAAAGCTCCAACCGTTGTGCTCACTTCGGTTCTCGTGACCGGGAGCGCGCCTATAGCCCCTGCGACGGGTTGTCGCAAGCGGCATTGTCGTGGCGGATTTGCGGCTTCTTGCGGCGGTGGCATTTAGGCAACACCGCTTTCGACGTCAGCGGATCGCGCGCAGGGCGCTCAGAAGGTGACACGGCCGAGCACGCGCAGGCCATCGCCCTGCGGCTCCACGACCACGGCCTCGCCTTCGCGTGGCGAAACGCCGGTCAGTGCCACGATGTCTTCCAGATGGGTGACCATGACCAGATTGTCGGAGCCGGAATAGGCGCGGATTTCCTTCAGGATCGCGTCGAGCTGTGCTGCCTTCTCGGCCGGATCGCTCTTCAGGAGATCAAGCGGCGCAAACAACTCCGGCTCGGCCTCGAAAGCGATGCGCGCGGTGTCGAGGCAGCGGCAATAGCGACTGGACAGCACGCGCTCGATCGGTGCAGCACGCGCGGCAAACAGAGCGCCGATCTTGCTCGCCTGCTGCTTGCCGCGCGCCGACAGGTTCATCTGGGTGGCGCAGCTGTCGATGTCGAAATTGGCCGGATCGGTGGTGCCGGTGACCATGGCATGGCGCAGCAGCACGACATGCCCGCCATCGCGCAGCAGCGCCCAGCCTGCATCCGTGGCGTGCGCCACGCCGGGGACAACAAGCAGGAACAACGCCAAGGCAAATCGAATCATCCGCTATCCTTCTCCGGTTCCCGGCAATGGGTTCCGGTGACAGGACATATAGGGACGGTAAAGCCAGCCGAAAGACAAGGCGCGGTCGGCGGGAAGCGTAGACCTACTTCTTCGCCATCTGCTTCTTCACCAGATCGATCTTCTGGTCGGTGAGCGGGATGGGGATTGTGTAGCCGGCTTCGGTAAAGCCCTGCTTGGCATTCTCGAAGAATTCGATCGCCTTTTGATATTCGGCCTTGCCCCCGCCATAGCTGGCCCGGTTCCAGCTGACGTCACCGAGATTGTTCTGCCCGAAGGCCCATTGCAGGGGCAGGCTTTCCCTGGTGAACACCTTCAGCGTCGCCGTGAAGGCGGCCTCGGCATCACCGAGATATTTGCCGGTGCGTTCGAGATTGCCGAGGTTGAGCAGGCTCATGCCGACGCCGTTCTGGGCGTTGGCCCAGTCGATTGGCGCGGCGTCGACGGTCAGCACTTCGAGTGCTGCCCGCCGTGCGGCGATTGAATCCTGCAGGGTCTTGGGATTGGCATCGCTCATGCTCAGCCAATGCAGCGTCGAGCCGAGGCCGGCCTGGGCCAGCGCCCATTGGCGCGGGTTCGTCTCGCGCTTGTATTCGCGCAACGCATCGCGGTAGGCGGCAATGGCCTCACCGTAATGCTCCGGCCTGTCGGTCACGCCGCCCAGAAGCTGCAGCGTGTTGCCGAGATTGTAGTGGCTCATTGCCCAGTCCCGCGGAAATTTCCGTCTGACATAGACCTGCCGCGCGGCCCGGAACGCCGCCGCCGACTGCTCCAGTTTGGCCGCGTCGCGAGTGCGCTGGCCAAGCGTCTGATAGATCGAACCGAGATTGTTCTGCGCCGACGCCCAGTCCATCGGGAAACGCTGCCGGGTAAACACCGTCAGCGCATCGTCATAGGCCGCAGCTGCCTCTTCGAGCGCGCCGGTGCCCATATCGAAGCGGGCGACACCGCTCAGCGCGTTGCCGAGGTTGAGCCGGCTGGTTGCCCACGAAACCGGGAAGGTCTCGCGGGTTCGCACCTCGAGCGCGGCCCGGAACGCGTCGGCCGCCTCGTTTATCTTCGCCTTGTCGTTGAGCTGAATGCCGAGCGACACCAGCGTGTTGCCGAGGTTGTTCTCGACCATCGCCCATTCAACCGGCGCCTTTTCGCGCGTGTATTCCTCAAGTGCCAGCCGGTAGGCGGCCTCGGCTTGCGCCAGATGTTCGCCGGCGGCCTCGCGCTCGGAAAGCGCATAGAGCGCCAGGCCGAGATTGTTCTGCGAGGCGGCCCAGTCGAGCGGCACTTTTTCGCGCGGGCGTTTCTGGAGCGTCGCGCGCATCGCTGCCACCGCCTCGTTCAGGCGCTTCGGGTCGCTCTCGCGTTCGCCGATCTTCAACAGCACATTGGCCAGATTGTTCTGCGCGGCGGCCCAGTTGAGATCGTCCTTCTCGCGCTCGAACACGACAAGGGAGGCGCGAAAGATCTGTGCGGCCTCTTCAAGGCGCGCGGTCTCCGTCTCGCGCTCGCCGATGGTCTGCAGCACCACCGCCATGTTGTTGCGGGTGATCGCCCAGTCGAGATTCAGCTCGCCATTGGGGATGAAGTTCAGAATGGTGCGATAGGCCTCGATGGAGTGCTTTAGCGCATCGAGGTCGCCGGTGGCGTAGCCGTAGGCGTTCAACGCCTCGGCTTCCTGGTTCTTGTAGTTCCAGCGCAGCTTGTCGTCCCATTTTTCGGCCAGCGAAAACGCCTTGGCGTAGTCGCCGGCGGCCGATTTGTAGTCGAAGACCAGCCCCGAGGCATCGGCGCGCCTGGCATAGATCGCGGCGTCGGCAAGGCGCTTCTGCTTGACGAGATCCTCGGCCTCATCGACTGCATCGCTGGTCTGCTCGACCCGGCCGACCGCATCGTCGAGGAATTTGCGCGCCGTCACGATGGCGCCCTGGCCGATCGCCTTGTCGGCGGAGGCGACGAGGCGTTTGATCTCTGGATCGTCGGTGCGCAAAGCGGCGCGCTCGGACATCATCTTCTTCAGGCGCTCGGCCTGGGCATCGAGCACCTTTTGCAGGTCGGTTGGATCTTCGGGTATCTTTTCCGTGCCGAGCGCCTTCAGCACGCCATAGAGCGCGTCGAGCGGCACGCCTTCCTGCAGCGAAGCCAGTTCCACCTGCGCCCGTTTGGGGTCGGGCAGGTCGGAAATCGTCAGCAGGAGCTGGCGCCTTTCGCCTGTGATCAGCCCGTCGTCGCCGGTCGGCTCCACTGGTGCGACGCCGAAATAGAGCAGCCGGCGCAGGCTTTCATTGACCCAGGGGCGCTGCTTTGCCTTGGTGTCGAGATAGACTTCCTCGGTCACGATGCGCATGACCGAGCCGAACTCGGTGCCCTTCATCGCCGCGAGGTGGCGCAGCAAGGCGGATGCGTAGGGGCTGTTTTCGCCGGCGGCGCCATCGAGTGCCGGGCGACCCGGTTCGGCGGCAAAGCCGACCACCGTACCCAGGCTCGCGTCGGCCGCCGGCGCATTGCCCAGAGCCTTGGCGCCGCGCACAGGTTCCAGCCCGCCGGCACCGATGGGCGAGGCGGAAGCGGTCGGTGAGCGCCGTACCACTGCGTCCGCGGGGAATGGATTGGTGCGGCAGGCGTCGAGCAGCATGATCGTCACCGGCACTGTCTTTTTCAATGCCTCCATGACGGCAGATATCGGCACAAGGCTGGTGCCGGCATCCTTCAGCGACGACACGTCGGCATCGACCGGAACCAGATAGTTTTCGCCGCCGGCCTCGATGCCGTGACCGGAATAGTAGATAAAGGCGACATCGGCGCCGTCGGCATCTTCGGTGAACCGCTCCAGGTCGCGCTTCAGCTTGGTGGCGTCGCGGTCGGTGACGCTGCGCGCGTCGAAGCCAAGGTCGGTCAGCATCTTGGCCATGTCGCGGGCGTCGTTGGCGGGGTTGGGGAGGGCGGCGATGTGCAGGTAATTCGACTGGCCGATGATCAGCGCCACGCCCTTGAGGCTTTTCGTCTCGGCAACCGCAAGCGCGGTCGCGGCAAGACAAAGCAGTGCGGCGGCGAAAGCCGTCAGCCATGCCCGCCGCAAACGACTAAGGTTCGAGAGTCCGACAAAGGCCATTTGTCGTTCGTGTCCGCCCTGATGATCCAAACCCTCTATAACCCTGCCAGCCGACGATGATCAAATTCAGGCGCGATTGCGTCGCGGTCGTGGCTCGCCTATCACGGGAAACTCGCCTGTCACGGTAAAAATGTCTCCGCTCACCGAAACCGTCCTTTTCGTCTTCAGCCTTGTCGCGCTCGGCTATCTCGCCGGGTTTACCGGCTATTTGAAGCCAGCGAGTGGCGAGGGGATATCGGAATTTGCCATCAACGTGGCGATGCCGCTGCTTCTGTTCCAGACGATGGTGAAGTCCGATTTCCACGGCGTGGCGCCATGGTCGCTGTGGGGCGCCTATTTCGCCGCGGTCGCCATCACTTGGGCCGCCGGCCATCTGGTCACCACCCGTATCTTCGGCAGGGATGCCCGCGCCGGCGTCGTCGGCGGGGTTTCGTCCGCCTTTTCCAATATCGTGCTGCTCGGCGTTCCCTTCATTCTTGGCATCTTTGGCCCGAGCGGATTCGAAGTGCTGTCGCTGCTGGTCTCCGTTCATCTGCCGATCATGCTGATGGCCTCGATCGTGTTGTTCGAAGTCTTCGGCCGCGGCAGCGGCGAACCCGTGCATCCCTTGCGCGTTATCCGGAGCTTCCTCAGGCGGCTTTTCATGAATCCGTTGATCATCGGCATTCTGGCAGGCCTTGCATGGCGCATCACGGGTGCGCCGCTGCCTGATGTCGCCATGCGCCTGGTCGATGCGCTGGCCGATACGGCCGGTCCGGTGGCGCTGTTTGCCATGGGGCTCAGCCTGCGCCGCTTCGGCATTTCGGGCAATGTCAGGCCGGCGTTGGTGCTTTCGGTGCTGAAGCTGTTCCTGATGCCAGCGCTGGTCCTGGTCTTCGTCTGGCTGCTCGGCCTGCCGCCCTTGACGGCCAAGGTGGCGGTGATGGTGGCCGCGATGCCATCCGGCGTCAATTCCTATCTGATCGCGGTGCAGTTCAACACCGGCCAGGCGTTGGCGTCGAACCAGATGACCATCGCCACGGCCTGCGCCGCCGTCACCACCGCTTTCTGGCTGACTGTCGTCTTGCACGTTTTCGGGTAAGGCATCGGAGCTAAGGACGTCAGCTTGCTCTCGTCTCGCTGTGGCCCAAGCCCTATATGCCATCTTGCGATTGCTTGCGGGCCTTGCCCTCGGTAAAGAGCAGTGGCTCCGGCGTGCCGGCTTCAGTCCATGGCGCACGCTCATCGAAGATTTCACAGACCGGCCCGTCAGGGCGCTGAACGGAGGATAGACCATGCTTCAGAAAACCAGCCATTTCATGCGGCAGGCCAATCTCATCAACGGCGAATGGGTGCAGGCCGACAGCGGCCAGACGGTCGACGTCAACAACCCGGCCACCGGTCTCAAGATCGGCACCGTGCCGAAGTCGGGCAAGGCCGAGACCCGCCGCGCCATCGAAGCCGCCGCGGAAGCTTTCAAGACCTGGCGCAAGACGACCGCGCTCGAGCGCTCGAAGCTGCTGCGCAAGCTGCACGACGCGATGATGGACAACCAGGACGTACTGGCCGAACTGCTGACCATCGAACAGGGCAAGTCGCTGTTCGAATCGAAGGGCGAGATCGGCTCCGCCGCGGCCTACATATTGTGGTTCGCCGAGGAAGGCCGCCGCACCTATGGCGACGTCGTGCCCTCGCCGTGGGCGGATCGCCGTATCCTGGTGACCAAGGAGCCGGTCGGCGTCATCGCCGCCATCACGCCGTGGAATTTCCCGTCCTCGATGCTGGCCCGCAAGCTCGGCCCGGCGCTCGCCGCCGGCTGCACCGCCGTGGTCAAGCCTGCATCGCAGACACCGTACTCGGGTCTCGCCTGGGGCGCGCTTGCCGAGGAAGTCGGTTTCCCCAAGGGCGTCGTCAACATTCTGACCGGTTCGGCCAGCGAGATCGGTGACGAAATCTGCGCCAATCCGCTGGTATCCAAGATCACCTTCACCGGCTCGACCGAGGTCGGCAAGCTTCTCATCCAGAAATCGTCGGTCACCGTCAAGAAGGTGTCGATGGAGCTCGGCGGCAACGCGCCGTTCATCGTTTTCGACGACGCCGACCTCGAGCGTGCCGTCGCCGGCGCCATCACCGCCAAGTATCGCAATTCCGGCCAGACCTGCGTTTGCACCAACCGCTTCCTTGTCCAGGCTGGTGTCTATGACAAGTTCGTCGAGAAGCTTGCTGCCGCCAGCAACGGGCTGAAGGTCGGCTCCGGCCTCGAGGACGGCGTGCAGCAGGGGCCGCTGATCGACGAGAAGGCGGTCGAGAAGGTCGAGGAATTGATCGCCGACGCCACATCCAAGGGTGGCAAGATCGTCGCCGGTGGCAAGCGCCATGCGCTCGGCGGTTCGTTCTTCCAGCCGACGGTCATCGCCAACGCGACACCCAAGATGCGCTTCATGAAGGAAGAGATATTTGGCCCGGTCGCACCGGTGTTCAAGTTCGAGACCGAAGAGGAAGCCGTCGCCCTCGCCAACGACACCGAATTCGGCCTCGCCTGCTACTTCTACACCGGCGATCTCGGCCGCGCCTTCCGTGTGATGGAAGGGCTGAAATACGGCATGGTTGGCGTCAATGAAGGCCTCATCACCACGCCGGAAGCGCCGTTCGGTGGCGTCAAGGAATCCGGCCTTGGAAAGGAAGGCGGACATCAGGGCATCGAGGATTACCTCGACACCAAATATGTCTGCATCGGCGGCCTCGGCCTCTGATAGGCTATTCCTGAGATGGGGAGGCCAATGGCCTGCCCATCTCTCATGGGAAAACCAGCCGAAGTCTTCTGGATCAACTGGCATTTACGGGCATGGCGATGAAGGACGGCGAGGTTTTCGGCACGACGCAGGCTGGCGAGCAGGTGCGTCGCTTCACGATCAGGGGCGGCGGCATCACCGCCAACATCATCGGTCTGGGCGCGATCATCCAGGATCTGCGCCTGACCGGGCACGATGCGCCGCTGGTGCTCGGCTATGACAGTCTGGAAGGCTACGAGACGGATACGGCCTTCTTCGGTGCGGTCGTCGGCCGCTATGCCAACCGCATCCGCGACGGCCGCTTCACCATTGGCGGCAGCCGCTACCAGACCGAGCAAAACTTCCTCGACAAGCATACGCTGCATGGCGGTTCGCAAGGTTACTCCCGCCGGCCGTGGACGGTTTCCTTGCATGGCAGGGATTTCGTCACGCTGACGCTGCATGATCCCGACGGCACGATGGGCTTTCCCGGCGCGCTCGATGTCACCTGCACCTACCGGCTGAAGATCCCCGGCACGCTCAGCGTCGAGCTGACGGCCACCTGTGAGGAGCCGACGCTGTGCAATCTCACCCAGCATTCCTATTTCAACCTGGACGATGGCGGCGCCGGCGACATTCTCGACCACAGGATGATGCTGAATGCCGGCGCCTACCTGCCGGTCGATGGCGACATGATCCCGACCGGGGTGGTCAAGCCGGTTGACGGCACGCCGTTCGATTTCCGCCAGGCGCGGCCGCTGCGCATGGAGACCGAGGGTGAACAACTGCCCTACGACCAGAATTTCTGCCTTGCTTCGGCACGCGGGCCGCTCAAGCAGGCGGCATGGGCGCAAGGCGCCAGTTCCGGTGTCGAGATGGAGGTCTGGACCACCGAGCCCGGCGTCCAGCTCTATACCGGCCAGTATGTGACGCCGCGGACCGGGCTGGAAGGGCGGAACTACAAGGCCTTTTGCGGTTTCTGCCTCGAGCCGCAGATTTGGCCGGATGCGCCGAACCGGCCCTATTTCCCGCAGGCGACGCTGTGGCCGGGCGCGATCTACCACCACGTCACGGAATACAGATTCCGGTTACCTTAGCCTTCGAAAGCCGCCCGCAGCGTCTCGAACGGCGCCAGTGCGCCACGTACCTGCACCACGGCGGCGGCGACACGATGGGCACGGCGCGTGGCTTCCAGCGGACCGTGGCCAGCAAGTCGAGCCGCAAGATAGCCGCCGTTGAAGGAATCGCCGGCGCCCGTCGTATCGACGGGAGTGGCGACATGGATCGCAGGGACTTCGCGTAATGTTTCTCGTTGGGCAATCAGCGCCGGCGCTTCGCCGTTCTTGACGACGACCTCGCCAATCAATTGCCCGAGCCGCTCCGCGGTCGCTTGCGGCGTTGTATCGCCGAACAGCATCTGCTCGTCGGGGAAAGTCGGCAATGCGATGTCGGTGACGGCAAGGGCTTCGACGATCGCTGCCTGCGCCTCCTCGCGCTCACGCCAGAGCCGCGGCCGGTAGTTGGGGTCGAAGGCGACAAGTGAACCAGCCGAGCGCGCCTTGGCGACAGCCGCCAGCAACACGGCGCGCGCGGCCTCATCCAGAATTGCCAAGGTGATTCCGGAAAAGTAGACAAGCGCCTGATTTTCCAGGTTTTTCGACAGCGCAGCCGGATCCGAGGCGAGTTGCCGGGCAGCAGCGTCGGAACGCCAGTAAGTGAAGGAACGCTCGGCCCCGGTCAGCGTGATGGCATAGAGGCCGGGCCGTGCGCCCGCTATGACCGGGCTGGAGCCGATGCCGATGCCGTTCTGGCCCAAGAAATCGATCTGGCCTTGCGAGAAGGGATCGTCGCCGAAGGCTGAGACATAGGTTGCCGGCCGCTCAGCGCTCAGTGCATGCAGCGCCCACAGGGTGTTAAACGTGTCGCCGGCAAAGCCCATGCGCCAGTTCGGTCCCGTCTGGCCCGACAGTTCGAGCATGCATTCGCCGATCGAGGCGACGCCGTTTCCCGCCATCTACAATCCTCCAGTGATCCCGGTGCTGTAGCTTTTTGCCACCGGCAGCGCCATGCTTGGCAAGCAGGGTTTTTTCCTTCACAGCGTTTTCCCACAGGCTGGCGGGATGCGATCCGTCCGGCAGAGCGTTGTCTGCGGAAGAGGAACCGGTTTGGCATCGATATGGCGTTATCTTCTGGCGGGTCTTGGTCTGGCTGCCTTGCTGGTCGGCATTCTCGCGGTCGTCTTCCTGACGGCGCCGCGGTCGTCGCTGCCTGCCGGCCCGGATGTCTCGCGGACGAAGAACACCGCCAACGCGCTGTTCGTGGCCAGCTTCGCGCCGGAGCGGGGTGTCGTACGGCAGGGCGAACTGCAATCCTGGCTGTTGACCTTGAAGACAAAGGCAGGAGTTCCGGTGGAAGGTGCCGCGATCGCGATTTCGGGCGGCATGCCACTGCACAGTCACGGCCTGCCGACCAGCCCGCAGGCAACCGACTATCTCGGCGACGGGCGTTATCGAATCGAAGGAGTGAAATTCACCATGAGCGGCTGGTGGCAGTTGCATTTCGCCATCTCGGCCACCGCCGGCTCCGACACGGTGCTCTTCAACGTGGTGCTGTGAGCAGGACATGAGGCGGCTTTCGCGTTTTCTGGCGCTGATGATGGCCGTTGTCCTCGCCGGTTGCACGAAGCCGGATTTTTCCGACGCCGAGAAGACAACCATCGCCTCGCTGGCGCTGTCGTCCCTGCCGGCGCTCAAGCCCGACACCACCAATCGTTTTGCCGACGTGCCGGTGGCTGCCGCACTCGGCTCGACGCTGTTCTTCGATCAGGGCATGAGCGGTGACGGGTCGGTATCCTGTTCGACATGCCACAAGATCGACCGTCAGTTCCAGGACGACCTGCCGCAGGCGATCGGCGTCGGCCGCACCAACCGGCGCACCATGCCACTGGCCGGCGTGGCGCGCGATCCCTGGTTCTTCTGGGATGGCCGCCGCGACAGCCTGTGGGCGCAAGCGCTGACGCCGCTCGAAAACCCGCTGGAGCAGGCGGGAAACCGCACCGCCTACGCGCATTACATCAAGAAGCGCTTCGGCGAACGCTATGAGCGCATCTTCGGGCCGCTGCCTGACTTTTCCGGCATGCCGTTGAATGCCAGCCCGCTTGGAAACGATGCCGAGCAGGCTGCCTGGAGCGCGATGAGCGGCCCACAGCGTGACGCTATCAACGGCGTCTTTGCCAATCTAGGCAAGGCGATTGCCGCCTTCGAACGCTCCATCGCGCCGGCGCCAACGCGCTTCGACCGCTTTGCGCTGGACCTCGCCACCGGTGCCGAGCCGAAGGGCGATGCTGTCTTTTCCAAACAAGAAATCCTTGGGCTTAAACTGTTCATCGGCAAGGCCAATTGCGTGACCTGTCACAACGGCCCGCGCTTCACCGACAACAGCTTCCACAACACCGGCGTGCCATCCGTTGCGGGTCTGCCGCCGGATCGCGGCCGTATCGATGCCGTGCACCAAGTCGAGGCAGACCCGTTCAACTGCTTCGGCGCCTATCGCGATGGCGACGTCAGCGCCTGCGGCGAGTTGCGCTTCATGGTCAAGGATGCGCCCGAACTTGTTCGCGCCTACAAGACGCCATCGCTGCGCGGAGCAGCAACGCGGCCGCCCTATATGCATGCCGGACAGTTTTCGTCGCTCGACGAGGTGGTGGCGCACTATGCGAAGGCAGCGCCTAGCGTCGAGGGTGTATCAGAAGTTCACCCGTTGGAGCTGTCGGAGCGCGAGCGTGCAGCGCTGGTGGCGTTTTTGAAGACTCTTGCGGAGTGAGCTACCGATCCTTGACCGTCTCCATGGCCACGAAGGTCGAGGTCTGGGCGACGTGGGGCAGGGCTGAGATGCGCTCGCCTAGCACGCGCCGATAGGCGGCGATGTCCCTGGTGCGGACTTTCAGCAGATAGTCGAAGCTCGACGCCATCATGTGGCACTGCTCGATCTCCGGCACAGCCTGTACGGATCGGTTGAAGGCGTCGAGCGCGGCGGATCGGGTGTCGGACAATTTCACCTGGACGAAAGCGACATGGCCTTCGCCCATGCGCTCGCGGTCGATGATCGCCTGGTAGCCTCGGATGTAGCCGTCCTTTTCCAGCCGCTTCACCCGCGCCTGCACCGGCGTCTTCGACAGGCCGACCTTTGCCGCCAGTTCGGACATGGAAAGCCGGCCATCGCTTGCCAGCGCCGACAGGATGTTCCTGTCGATGCGGTCCAATTGGTCTTCTGTCATCGAAAATGCAGTCCATATGTCAATTCTAGGCCACTAAGATAGATCGAATGACCTGTAATGTCGATTTCTTTGGACCGGTCGAAATTTCGCACTTGTGCTAGCTTGCGCCATTCGGTCCGGTGACCGCCGGCCCGATCCCCTTTGCTCGATCCACGGGACCACCATGCCAGCGCTCGATGCCATCCGCCAGCAGATCCGCGCCAACTACCTGCCCGACGAAGACGAGGCCGTGAAGCGGCTTGCCGAGGCGACGGGGCTCTCCGGGAAAGACCGCAAGGCGATCTCGGCTCGCGCCGCCGATCTGGTGCGCGCGGTGCGTGGCTCGTCCGATCCAAGGCTGATGGAAGTCTTCCTCTCCGCTTACGGTCTCTCCACCAAGGAAGGCGTCGCGCTGATGTGCCTGGCCGAGGCGCTGCTGCGCGTGCCCGATACCGAGACGATGGACGACCTCATCGCCGACAAGATCGCGCCGCACGACTGGTCGGCGCATTCGGGCGGTTCGAGCTCCATCTTCGTCAACGCCTCGACCTGGGCGCTGATGCTGACCGGCCGCGTCCTCGATGAGGGCGAGGGCGGCATCGAGGGCACGCTGCGCTCGATGGTCCGGCGGCTCGGCGAGCCGGTCATCCGCAAGGCGGTGGCCGCCGCCATGCGCGAGATGGGTGAGCAGTTCGTGCTCGGCCGCACCATCACCGAAGCCGTCAAGCGCGGCCGGCCGATGACCCAGAAGGGCTATCTCTATTCCTTCGACATGCTGGGCGAAGCGGCCCGCACCGAGGCCGACGCCTTGCGCTATCTCAAGGCCTATGCCGACGCGATTTCGTCGCTCGATTCCGGCTCCAACGGTCCTGACATCAGGCAGAACCACGGCATCTCGGTCAAGCTTTCGGCGCTGCATCCGCGCTACGAGGTGGCGCAGAAGGACGAGATGCTGCCTGTGATGGCAGACCGACTCTTGTCGCTGGCGTTGGCCGCGCGCCATTCGCGCATGGGTCTCAACATCGATGCCGAGGAGGCCGATCGCCTCGATCTGTCGCTCGACGTCATCGAGCGGGTGCTGGCCGAGCCGGAACTCGCCGGCTGGAACGGCTTTGGTGTGGTGGTGCAAGCGTATGGGCCACGCGCGGCCTTCGCCATCGATTGGCTCTATGCGCTGGCGAAGAAATACGATCGCAACATCATGGTGCGGCTGGTCAAGGGCGCCTATTGGGACACCGAGATCAAGCGGGCGCAAACGCTCGGACTCACGGGCTATCCCGTCTTCACCCGCAAGACCAACACCGACGTTTCCTACATGGCTTGCGCGAAGAAGCTGCTTGGCATGACCGACCGCATCTATCCGCAATTCGCCACTCACAACGCGCATACGGTCGCCGCCATCCTGTCGATGGCTGACAATCGCGACGCCTTCGAGTTCCAGCGCCTGCACGGCATGGGCGAGGCGCTGCACGAGACGGTGCGACGGTCCGAAGGCACACGCTGCCGCATCTATGCACCGGTCGGTGCGCATTCCGATCTGCTGGCCTATCTGGTCCGCCGGCTGCTGGAGAACGGCGCCAACTCCTCCTTCGTGCACCAGCTGACTGATGAGGATGTCGAGCCGGAGGACATTGCGCGCGATCCGCTCGAAACGATCGAAAGCCAGGGTCCGGCCGCCAATCCGGCGATTGCCCGGCCTTCCCAGATATTTGGGGCCGGGCGTCGCAACTCGAAAGGATTCGACATCAGCGACACGGTGACGCTGGCGGCGATCGACAAGGCCAGAGCGGCCTTCGCCGGGCCGGATCGTTGGCATGCCAAGCCGATCACGCGGGCCGCCGGCTACGGCAAGCAGCGTCCGATCGTCAATCCGGCCAAGCCTTCCGAAGTGGTCGGCACGGTCAGCGAAGCCGCTGCCAAGCAGGTCGCGACCGCCGTGCGCTTTGCGGTGGAGGCGCAGCCGGCCTGGGCAAAACGTCCTGTCGCCGAGCGCGCAGCGATCCTCAACCGCGCCGCCGATCTCTACGAGACGAATGCCATCGAGTTCTTCGCACTCGCCACCCGCGAGGCCGGCAAATCGCTGGCCGATGGCGTCGCCGAAGTGCGTGAAGCCGTCGACTTCCTGCGTTACTACGCCACTGAAGCGGCCAATGCGGAGGCGGGCACGCAAGCGCGGGGCGCCATCGTCTGCATTTCGCCATGGAATTTCCCGCTCGCCATCTTCACCGGCCAGATCGCGGCAGCACTCGTCACCGGCAATTCGGTCATCGCCAAGCCGGCCGAACAGACGCCGCTGATCGCCTTCCGCGCCGTCGAGCTGCTGCGCGAGGCCGGCGTGCCGGAAGACGTCATCCAGCTTCTGCCCGGCGACGGCCCGTCGGTCGGTGGCCCGCTGACCGCTGACCCGCGCATTGCCGGCGTTTGCTTCACCGGCTCGACCGAGGTTGCCAAACTGATCGAAAAGCAACTGGCCGAGACCGCCGCGCCCGACGCCATGCTGATCGCCGAGACCGGCGGCCTCAACGCGATGATCGTCGATTCCACCGCGTTGCCCGAACAGGCGGTGCGCGACATCCTGGCATCGGCGTTCCAGAGTGCCGGCCAGCGCTGCTCGGCGCTGCGCGTGCTCTACGTGCAGAAGGACGTCGAGAAGAAGATGCTGGAGATGCTGAAAGGCGCCATGGAAGCGCTCAGCATCGGTGACCCCTGGCGGATTTCGACCGATGTCGGCCCGGTCATCGATGACGAGGCGCAGGCTTCGATCCGCGAGTACTGCACGAAAATGGGCCTGCAGGGCCGGCTGATCGCCAAGCTAGAGGCACCCAAGGAGGGGCGCTTCGTCGCGCCGCACGTCTTCCGGGTCAAGGGTATCGAGGACATGGAGCGCGAGGTGTTCGGGCCGGTGCTGCATGTCGCCAGTTTCGACGCCGACGAGATCGACGCGGTCATCGCCGCCATCAACCGCAAGGGCTATGGCCTGACCTTCGGCCTGCACACCCGTATCGAGGGCCGCGTGCAGCATTTCGTCGACGGCATCCATGCCGGCAACATCTATGTCAACCGCAACCAGATCGGCGCCGTCGTCGGTTCGCAGCCGTTTGGCGGCGAGGGGCTTTCAGGCACCGGACCGAAGGCCGGCGGCCCGCACTACCTCCGCCGCTTCCGCAAAGGGCCGGAGGCTGGCACCCATGTGCAGGATGGCCACAAGGTCACGGCGACCGAGCTTGCCGACAATCTGCCCGATCCCGCACTTGGCGGCTGGTCGACGCGGCCCGACCGGATCGCCATTCTGAGGAAGCATCTGCGCGGCAAGGGTGCCGCGGCCATTGGTGCGGCCGCCGGCATCGATTTCGGCCAGGTCGACCTGCCCGGGCCGACCGGGGAGGCCAACACGCTGTCGCTGTCGCCACGCGGGCGGGTGCTGTGCCTTGGTCCCGATGGCGATACGCTGCTGGCGCAGACGATCCAGGCGCTCGCCGCCGGCAATGCGGTGCTGGCCGTTGCTCCAGGAGCGCCGGCAGCCCTTTCCGCGCTGACCGGCAAGGGCCTGCCGCTGGCGGCTATCGACGGCCGGCCGGATCCGGTCGAAGCGCGCTCGCTGCGCGTCGATGTCGTCGCCTTTTCCGGCACGTCCGAGGCCGCCCGCATCGTGCGCAAGGTCATCGCCGACCGCTCCGGCCCGATCGTGCCGCTGGTCAGTGAGGTGCTGAACCCGGCGGCCTATGCGCACGAGCGGGCGGTCTGCGTCGACACGACGGCCGCTGGCGGCAATGCGAGCTTGCTGGCCGGAGCTTGACCCCCGGCCAGTCGTTTATGCATGTCGTTGTCCCAAAACCGGGACCACTTTGGGCGGCATGCATTACGCGCCTTCGACGACCGAAAAACCCTCGAACTGGGGGTGGCCGAGATAGTGGACCTTTGTCGTGCCGACGTTCCTGTGGGCGGCGCGGAAATTCTCGGACTTGGTCCAGGCGATAAAATCGTCGTGGCTGGCCCACACCGTGTGCGACGCGAAAAGCGTGTAGCCTTCGGTCTCGTTGACCGGGCCACGCAGCAGATGGAATTCCCTAAACCCCTTCATCTCAGCAAGGCTGGAATCGCGGTTCTTCCAGACGGCTTCGAAGTCGTTCTCCGAGCCGGTCTGCACCTTGAAGCGGTTCATTGCGATGTACATGGCGGTTCCTTTCGTGCGGATGTTGATGATTGGCGGCTGCAGCGTTTGTTCTGCGCACATTCAAAATGGGCCGATTTCGGTCTCGAACTCCAAATTTGCGTTTGCTGCCTGTGGTGGAATCGGAGGGAAGGGGGCTGCCTTGCGGACAATGCCAAGCGCTGCCTGATCGAAAGCCGCCGATCCTGAGGTTTCCAGAATGCGCAACTCGTTTATGTTGCCCTTCCTGCCTATGACGAATGTGACAACCGCATTGTTGCGTGCCGCCAGCTGTAGGGAAGGCGGGAGGGTGCGATTGACGCTGCCGAGCTTTCTAAAAACATCGCCGCGGTAGTTGTCTTCCGCGGCCGTGCCTGCCTCTTTTTGCCTTTTGCCCTTGCTGGCTGCTTGCGCCGACCGGTCCTCGCCATCCGCCGTGCCGCGCTTCTCATCCGCCATCTTTGAAGGGGCAGCTGCCGGAGTTGGCCTGGCTCTAGGGATTGGAGGCCGCTCCGGAACGGCGACAGGCGCTTGCGTGCTCTCGGCCTGAACGGTTGGCTGCGCCGACGTTTCGGTCCTGGGAGCCACGCTCTGGCCATCGGGGCGTGGGACGCCGGCCACCAATATGTCTGGGGCAACCGTCTGCTGTTTGACAGGTTCCGGCTTGGTCGGCGGCTTTGCCGCTTCCTCGGCTGGCCGAGAAGGCTCTGTTGGCGGCGTTGGCTTGGGCGTTGCTGGCTGTGGTTTGGCCGGTTGCGGGTTCGGCACCAGTGCAACGTTTATTGCCGCCGGGTCCTTGTCCAGCGCGCTGCCAGCCATCTTGGTGCCCGACTGTTCACTGCCTTCCGGCTGCTCGGCGTCCTGGAAACTGGAAATCCCCGTAGGGGAGATCAGAAAGGCCGCTGCCACCGCGGCATGGAGCAGGCAGGAGACGGCGATCGCTGCCGTCCATTTGCGGTTCCAGGCCGATGGCCGCGGCAGCGCGAGCGGCTCGGTTGGCTCTATGGTCAGCTCGGCGCCGGCCTCGGGGAGGGGATTGATGTCCTGCATGTCTCGCCGCGAGACCTGCAGCGACAAGAGCAGAGTTGTCAAATCAAGATCGTTCGCCGGCAGTCTGCTATCGCCGGCCAGAGGCTGCACTACGGTGTTTCGCGGGAATGCGGGATGCAGTCCCACCTCAGACGCCGAAAGCGATACCGGTCTTGGTGTCGGTTTTCAGCTTGCGCATGCAGGCGTTCGGTTCGATGCCGGTGCCGGTGCATTCGGTCGCGCTGTTGATCAGCACGCGGCTGACTTTCGAACATTCGGTGCCGGCCAGATCGAAACGCGTCACCTTGGTCTTGCCGGCCGGCAATTCCTTGAAATCGAGCACGGTCAGCCGGTCGACGACGCCGGCCTCGTTGAACAGGGCGATCTCGAACGCAGCCTTGGACAGGTCGGCGCCGAGATTGTTGTTGACCACGAACGTCAGGCGGCAACCCTTGTCGGAAGGTTGCGCGCCATTGAGTTCGAGGCTGAGTGCGGGGACCGGCGCGGACTCTTGTGCCCACGCCGGAACCATCGCAAGCGACATCGCCAGCGTCGAGGTCAGCAGACGAAGGGATGTCATCAAGCTCGTCATAGTCATCAGCCTCCAAACCGCATCGTTGCCGCCAGCTTCAGGGTGATGCCGGGCTCGTACACCGCAACTGTCGTGCTGCCATTCAACGGGTTGGCGTATTTGACATCAAACAGATTGTCGGCGCGTAAATCGACCTTCAGATTGTCCGTTGCCTGGTAGCTCGCAAATGCATTGACCAGCGTATAGTCCTCGGCCACCGCATTGCCCTTCGGCTTGCCATTGTACTGCACTTCGCCCCCGACGGTCAGCTTGTCTTCGAGGAAGCGCAGGCCGAGCTGGGCAGTGACCTGGGAGGAGGGGATGGTGGCAAGATCTGCCCGGTCGCCTTCATACGATATGGTATGCCCATTGATGATGGAGGCTGAGAGTCCGGCATAGCCCCATGAGGCGTCGTAAACGCCTTCCATCTCGAAGCCGTTGATCTTGGCCTTGGCGAAGTTCTGATACTGGAAGCAGATCGGGATGCCGGGGCCGAACGGGCAGCCGCTGGTCGGGTCGAATGCCGACAGCGTCACACCATCGATATAGTCGTCGACGTCATTGTTGAAGTAGGCGGCCTTGAGACGGAACGCGTCGCCGGCCTCGAGGATATCGTTCTGCTTGTAGTTGATGCCGAATTCGGTCGTCTTGCCGGTCTCAGGGCGCAGATTGGGATTGGGCAAGAACGGGAAGCTGACGCCTGCCGGATGATTGCCGCTGATCAAGGTCTCGGTGATCGATGGCGAGCGATATCCCTCAGCATAGGTGCCATAGAACTGAAGGCCGGCAAGGCCTGCCGATTCGAACGGGGAGACGCCCACGGTGACCCGCGGCGATACCCTGTCGCCAGAAATGTCGTGGGTGTCATCCTTCAGGCTGTAGCTGTCGTAGCGGAGACCAGCGATGATTTCGAGCCAATCCCAGGTGAGCTTGTCCTGGACATAGGCGCCGGAAACGTTGCGCTTGCCCGAAGGCGTGTAGAAGCTGTCGCCGCCGGCTGCGCCGCCCGTCTTGACGTTGTCGCCGACCCAGTCGCCGCCGTAGGTCAGTTCATGCGCGATGCCACCCGTTTCGAACCGGGACGTATTCCAGATGTCGATGCCGGTCGTGCCGACATCGAATGTGGATTGCGATCCTGTCGGCAAGACAACCGGAAGACCGGTGACCGGATCGAAGCGGTTTTGCGGGACAAGGCTGGTCAGATCGAGATTGGTCTTGTTGTAGGAGGTGTTGATGTGGAGATCGAGCCAGCTCTTGTCCTCATCCGTGATGTTGTAGCGCGCCGTGAAGGTGTTCGACTTCAGGTCGACGTCATTGACCGGCGCACCGCCGCTGATCTCGTTCCAGCCGTCGCTTGAACCGACCCAGCCGAGCTTCAGTTCGCTGTTGTCGGTCGGGCGAATACTAGTCTTGAGCAGGCCGCTCAGCACATCGAAGCCGGTGCCCTTGACGGTGTCGCCACCGCCATCCTTGTAGTCGTCATAGTTGCGGTAGACGATGTTGCCGAGCACATCCCAGTTCTCGTTGAGGCGGTAGGCGCCGGATGCGCTTGATGTCCAGCCCTTGCCGTTGCTCTCATAGCGTCCCGTGACGGAGCCGGCCCATGTTTCTTCCGGCTTGAGGAAATCCTCGGCGTCCTTGGTATCGAAGAAGACAACGCCTCCGATGGCGCCCGAGCCGTAGGTGTTGGCTACAGGACCACGGATAACATCCACGGATTTGACGAGTTCGGGGTCGATGTAGAACGTCGACTGCGTGCCGTGGTCGGAACGCTGGAAATTCTGTCGTGCGCCATCGACGATGACCGCGACGCGACCGAAATCCTGCAGGCCACGGATGTTGATGCTGGTGCTGACGCGTCTGGCGTCGGCCTGCGCCGCGACACCGGGCACGCCAAGCAGCATCTCATTGGGCGTCGTCGCCATGCGGCGGTCGAGCTGTTCCTGGCCGACATGGCTGGCCGATGCCAGCGATTCGATCGCCGTCTCGCCGGTGCGGCTGATGACGAGGATCTTGTCGAGCAGCGTTGCTCCCGCTGGTGCGGCCTTTTCCTCTTCAGCCTTCTTCGTTTGATCTGCAGGCTGCGCCGCCTGCTGGGCGTTGGCCAATTGCGCCGACAAGGCGATAGCCGCCACGCCTGCCAGCAATGCCGCCGCGCCGTTCGCCGCCGACCGGCCACGCCATTCCCAAGTCACCAACCCCATGCCCCAACTCCAAAGTCCAGGTTTCATGCTGGCTGGCCCGGGGCTGGCTGGCATTTTTGATCGTCTCCGGCGTCTTAAATGTTGACTCATTTGATCCGGTATTGCACTGACTAATAAACATGATTATTCAAGTCAAGAAATGAATCGGATTACGCAACGCCTAGCCAGACGCCCGGCACAGGAAAGGGATCGACAGAGATGAACACCCACAATCCCAACGATTTTCGCTATCGCGTCCGCCGTTCCGACGATATCTCGGCCCCCACCCGTTTCGACCGGGTTCCGCTGGCGGTGCGAACCCTGTCCAGCAACACCCTGTTCCAGGGCGAGCACGAGATCGGCATCGAGCATCATGGCGCGCTCTACCGACTGAAGATCACCCGCCAGGGTAAGCTCATTCTCAACAAGTAAGGCTAGAGCGGTTCACCGTTTCACGGAAACGCCGAACCGCTCTATCTCTTTGTTTTAACGCAATTCCGGACGGAAAACCGTTTCATACTTTTCCTGGAATTGCTCTAGGCAGCAAGGACGAGACATGGACCAGCGCGTAAAACCCGCCCCGCATGAAATCCGGCGGGCACGGACAGACAATCCGAAGATGCGCGAGCGTGATCTGGCTGCCCAACTCGGCATTTCGGAAGCCGAACTGGTCGCCGCGCATTGCGGCGACGGCGTCGTGCGTGTCGAGCCGCGCGTCAACGATCTTCTGACCGGCCTCGAGGCCGTCGGCGAGGTCATGGCGCTGACCCGTAATGAGAGCGCGGTGCACGAGAAGATCGGCGTCTATGACAAGGTCATCACCGGCAACCACAACGCCATGGTGCTTGGCGAAAACATCGACCTGCGCATCTTCCCGAAAGTCTGGGCGCACGGCTTTGCCGTGGAAAAGCGCGACGGCGACGAGATCCGCCGCAGCCTGCAGTTCTTCGACGCGGCAGGCGAGGCCGTGCACAAGGTGCATCTGCGGCCGGCCTCCAGCCTCTATGCCTATCAGAAGCTGGTTGCCGTGCTCGAATCGTCCAATCAGGAGCCGACCGTCGACATTTCAGGGCCACTTCCCGATGACGACATCCATGGCGACGAAACGGCCGCCAATCTCGACGATCTGCGCGACCGCTGGAGCCGGCTGACCGATGTGCACCAGTTCTTCGGCATGCTGAAGACGCTAAAGCTCAGCCGCCGGCAGGCGGTGCGCCTGGTCGGGCAAGACTATGCCTGGCAGCTCGACAATGATGCCGTCCGGGCCATGTTTCATCACGCCGCGGAGGACGAGATGCCGATCATGTGCTTTGTGGGAAACCGCGGCTGCATCCAGATCCATTCCGGTCCGATCAAGTCGATCAAGCCGATGGGGCCATGGATCAACGTGCTGGACGAAACCTTCCACCTGCATCTGCGGACCGACCACATCCAGGAGGTCTGGGCGGTGCGCAAGCCGACCAAGGACGGTCATGTCACCTCGCTCGAGGTCTATGATGCCGACGGCAAGATGATCATCCAGTTCTTCGGCAAGCGCTATGAAGGCGAAAGCGAGCGTGACGACTGGCGCTTCCTGGCGGAAAACCTGCCGCGTATCCCAAGCTCGACCGCAGCCTGAGGAAAGTAAGATGCGTTTTTTCCCCGGACTGTCGGCTGTACGCGGATCGATCCTTGGGTCGATGGCCGGTCTTTCCCTGGCTTTTGTCGCGCTGCAACCTGCAAGCGCTGCCGAAGGCACGGCCGTGTTTGCCGATCCCTCGAAGATTGCGGCCATTGGCGGCTCGATCACCGAGATCGTCTATGCGCTCGGCGAGGAGAAGCATCTGGTGGCGCGCGATTCCACCAGCCGGTACCCAAAGGCGGCGCTTGATCTGCCCGATGTCGGCTACATGCGCGCGCTGTCGCCGGAAGGCGTGCTCTCGGTCAATCCGACCGGCATCCTTGCGCTGCATGGCAGCGGTCCGAAGGAAGCCGTCGATGTCTTGAAGAAGACGAGCGTGCCGTTCATCGAAGTGCCCGAGCACTATAGCCACGAAGGCATCCTCGAGAAGGTCCGCATTGTCGGCAAGGCGCTCGGCGTCGACGCCAAGGCCGAGGTGCTGGCCAGGGAGCTCGATGCCAAGCTCACGGCCGCCGAACAGCAGACGGCTTCGACCAAGGAGCGCAAGCGCATCCTGTTCGTTCTGTCGATCCAGGGCGGCAAGATACTGGCGGCCGGCAGCGAGACCGCCGCCGACGGCATGGTCAAGCTGGCCGGTGGCGTCAACGCGGTCGAGGGCTTTTCCGGCTACAAGCAGATGTCCGACGAGGCGATCATAACCGCCAGGCCTGACGTGATCCTGATGATGAGCAATGCCGGGCCTCCGGTCTCGGATGACGAACTGTTCGGCAATCCGTCGATCGCCTCCACGCCGGCCGGAACGGCGCGCAAGCTGATCCGCGTCGACGGCGCCTATCTGCTCGGCTTCGGGCCACGCACGGCTGATGCCATCCACGACCTCGCTGTCTCGCTTTATGGCGGGCAGGTCACGGACTGAACGGGCGGATCATGGTCGATCAATCGATCGCCGGCCCGGTGATGGCAAGCGTATCCGAAGGCGACCGGTCGGGCCGCGCCCGCATCGTCATCCTTCTGCTGTGCCTGGGGCTCGCGGCTGCCGTTTTTCTGTCGCTGACATCGGGGGCTTCGGACGCATCGGCCGTCAATGTCATCGGGGGCTGGCTGTTCGGCACAGTGCCCGGCGACGCCGCGGTGAGCGCCCGCGACAGCCTGATCGTCTATGACATCCGCCTGCCGCGCATCATCCTCGGCATGCTGGTCGGCGCGGCGCTCGCGGTCTCCGGCGCGGTCATGCAGGGGCTGTTCCGCAATCCGCTGGCCGACCCCGGCCTGATCGGCGTCTCGGCCGGGTCGAGCCTCGGCGCGGTTGCCGTCATCGTGCTCGGCGCCACGATATTGGCTCCGGTGACCGCCTTGCTCGGCACGCTTGCACTGCCGCTGGCGGCCTTCTGTGGCGGGCTCGCCACCACGCTGGTGCTTTATCAGGTCGCGACACGACGGGGGCAAACCTCGGTTGCCACAATGCTGCTCGCCGGCATCGCGCTGGCGGCGCTCGCCATGGCGCTGACCGGCATCCTCATCTTCATGGCCGACGATCGCCAGTTGCGCGACCTGACCTTCTGGCAACTCGGATCGCTCGGTGGCGCGACCTGGGCGAAGATCGCGTCGGTAGGGCCGATCATCGTGCTGGCGCTGGCGGCGATGCCGTTCCTGGCACGCGGCCTCAACGCGCTGGCGCTTGGCGAGGCGACCGCCGGTCATCTCGGCATTCCGGTGCAGCGGCTGAAATACATGGCTATCGTCGGCGTCTCCGCAGCTGTCGGCGCATCCGTCGCCGTCAGCGGCGGCATCGGCTTCGTCGGCATCGTGGTGCCGCATCTGCTGCGCCTGCTGATTGGTCCGGACAATCGCTATCTGCTGCCGGCGTCGGCGCTGCTCGGCGCCTCGCTGCTGCTTCTGGCCGATGCGGTCGCACGCACCATCGTTGCGCCGGCCGAACTGCCTATAGGCATCGTCACCGCGATAGCGGGCGCTCCGTTTTTCCTTTGGATCCTGCTGCGCAAGCGCGGCGTGGTTGATTTGTGAGGCTTGATGATCGAGGCCAAGGATGTTTCGGTTGATATCGCCGGCAAGCCTATCGTCAGTGGTGTCGATTTCCACGCGCGGCCCGGCGAGATCGCCGCCATCGTCGGCCCTAATGGTTCGGGCAAGACGACCTTCCTCAAAGCGCTCTCCGGCGAACTCGCCTATACCGGGCACGTTGCCCTCAACGGCCGAGATCTCTCGACGATGAAGCCGGTAGAGGTGGCTGTCCATCGCGCGGTGCTGCCGCAGGCAACGACGCTGTCGTTCCCGTTCACCGTGCGGGAAGTGGTCAAGCTTGGTCTTGTCGGCGGCCGTTCGGGCGCCTTGCCGGGCGAGGATGCGCGGTTGCCGGAACGGGCGCTGGCGCGTGTCGATCTCGACGGCTTTGCCGGCCGTTTCTACCAGGAGCTTTCGGGCGGCGAGCAACAGCGCGTTCAGCTCGCACGCGTGCTGTGCCAGGTCTGGGCGCCGGTGCTCGACGGCAAGCCGCGCTTTCTGTTCCTCGATGAGCCGGTTTCCAGCCTCGACATCAAGCACCAGCTGATCATCATGAACATTGCCCGCGACTTCGCCAGAAGGGGCGGCGGCGTGGTCGCCATCCTGCACGACCTCAATCTGACGGCCATGTATGCCGAGCGGATCTTCGTCATGCATCGCGGCAGGCTGGCCGCCACCGGGTCGCCGCGGGACGTGCTGAGCGATGATTTGATCGAAAAGGTGTTCGACTGCCGGCTCAGGGTCGGCGTGCTGCCGGCCGGGAACATGCCGTTCGTGCTGCCCCAGTCAGCGGCCTGATTGCAGATCTAGCCCGAGCCCCTGCTGGGTCAGGCAGCTGGTGCGCGGCGCTCCAGCATGTCGATGCCGAGCAGGTTGCGCACATTCGGCCGCGCCGCTACCAGATCGGCGATCGTGTAGCGGGCGAGCACGGCGAAAAACGCATTCAGGGCCTCGCGCAGTGCCGAGTTCAGCGCGCAGCTGTCGACCAGCGGGCATTCGGCGGCATCGTTTTCGAAGCATTCGGCCATGGCGAAGCTCTCTTCCGTCACGCGCACGACATCGAACAGGCTGATGGCTTCAGCCGCCCGGCCAAGCTTGACGCCGCCATTCCTGCCACGCACGGTCTGGACCAGGCCATGCTCGACGAGCGGCTGCAGGATCTTGAACAGGAAAAGCTCGGACACCGAATAGGCAGCCGCGATTTCGGGGATGCGGCTCAATCGGTCATCATTGGCCGCGCAATACATCAAGATGCGCATGGCATAGTTGGTCTGGCGCGTAAGCCGCATTTTGTCCTCACAAGGCACTGGTGCGGTGCAACCACGCCAGATCTGGAAATTCTTGCTGATGCGGCTTTGACCCGAATTTCCGGATTCGCCACATTGGCCCGGGCGGAATATGGCCTATACCTTGGAATAATTCCAGACTAGCTTCGCGCGATAGATGAATTTTCTCCTCAACTTTGTGTGCGCAGCCGGAGAAGATGCCGGACGAAACCCGCCGTCGCGGGTATTTCGGCCCTCGGAACACTAAATAGGCTGAGATCGACGAGGAGCGGCTCACCCATGTCACAATCGGCTTCGCCCCTGGCGCCGGTCCGTTTCGATGCCGAAGCGGATGCCAAGCTTTCCGCGTTGCGGCGGACGAAATTCCTCGCGGCGGCCGCGCTGGCACTTTGCGTGGCGGTGTTTGCGCTCGCCAAATCGTTCGAGCACATCCACCCGTGGCTCGGCTTCGTCGCTGCCTTTGCCGAGGCGGCGACCATCGGCGGGCTGGCCGACTGGTACGCGGTGGTGGCGCTGTTCAGGCGACCGCTGGGGCTGCCGATCCCGCACACCGCCATCATACCCGAGAACCAGAACCGCATCGCCGACAATCTCGGCCGCTTCATCGAGGTCAACTTCCTGGCGCCTGAACCGGTGCGTGAAAAGCTCGCCGAGGTCGATTTCTCGGCACTCGTCGCCGACTGGCTGGCCGATACCGAGCGCGCCGCCGGCCTGTCGCGCTTCGTCGTGCGGCTGGTGCCGCAAACGCTGGCGGCGATAGAGCAATCCGGCCTGCGCGGCTTCGTCACCAGCCGCATGCTCGAACAGATCGAAAAGGTGCCGCTGGCGCCGCTGGCCGCCGAACTGCTCTCGGCGCTTACCGATGATCGCCGCCACCAGAAACTGTTCGACGAATTCACCAAGGTGATCGGGCGGTTCCTCAATGACGAAAAAGCGCTGGCAACGATGCGCGAAAAGATCCGCGAGGAACTGCCGTCGCTGTTCAACCTGTTCCGCGCCGACGCCTATCTCCTGAAGAAGATCGTCGCCTCGGCGGGCTCCCTGCTCGACGAGGTGAGGGCCGATCCAGACCACCCGATGCGCGCCGAATTCGACCGCTTCGCCCAAGGCTTCATCGAAAAGCTGAGGACATCGAAGCAATACGCCAAACGGGCCGAGAAGCTGAAGCGCGACTTCCTGGCCCGGCCGGAGGTCACGGGATTGGCCGGCGAGATGTGGGCAAGCCTCAGCCAGTTCATCGAGCAGGATGCCAAGGCGCCGAATTCGGTCATCCGCGCGCATCTTGCCAACATGTTCGTCGAGGTCGGTCGCCATCTTGCCGGCGATGCGCAGATCCGGGCCGACATGAACCAGGGGTTCGTGGTGGCGCTGGCGTCGTTCGTGGAGAGCCAGAAGGCCGGCGTGTCGACATTCATCGCCGACCAGGTCAAACGCTGGGACCTCGCGCAACTGACGCGGCTGATCGAGATGAACATCGGCCGGGACCTGCAGTACATCCGCTTCAACGGCATGATCATCGGCGGCCTCGCCGGTGTCTTGCTCTATGTGGCCGAGCGGCTGTTCCTCGTGAATTGATGCGCGGCCAGACTGGCGCTCGTTCCTCCGCGTCCGAATGGACTCACGGCACGCGAGTGTTATTCTCCATCCGAGGGGTGCCCGCATCCGCGGCAAAGGGGAGCAGACAAGCATGGCAAAACAACCGGAATCCGATTCCTTCATGGACATGTTCGGCAGGTTCGGCCGCGACCTGAAGATGCCGAATGTCGATGTCGAGGCGATCCTCGCCCATCATCGCAAGAACCTCGAAGCGCTGGAGAAATCGGCACGAGCCGGTTCCGCCGGCGCCACCTCGCTGTTGTCCCGGCAGCGCGAGATGCTGCAGGATACACTGCGCGAGGTCACCGATATGGCGCAAAGCTACAGGGCGCCGGGCAATCCGCAGGAACTGATGGCCAAACAGACGGAGTTTGCCAGAAAGTCCTTCGAGGCCGCGTTGAAAAATGCCGGCGAAGTGGCTGAACTGGTCAAGAAATCCGGTGCCGAATCGATCGACATCCTGCGCACCCGCATCAAGGAGGCGATGGAGGAAATCCGCGCCGGCTACGAGAAGAAGTAGCGGATGTAGCCGGGGCCGGTTCATGGCTGCCGGCCGCCCTGAAGCCCGGAAAGCCCGAGTTGGCCTGCGACTGCGCCAGCGGCGTGGCACGATTGCGGCCGAAATCGACGGAACGGATTCGCGCAGAGCGAATTGACAGAGGCCGTCAGTTCGTGGTCCGGAGGCTCTGGAAGCGATCGGGAAACCAGGAATGAACGAAATACGGCCTAAAACGCCGCCTACCTACGAGCAGTTGAGGACGATGGCCGGGCTGGAACTCGGCGTGTCGGAGTGGACGACGGTCGACCAGAACCGCATCGACCAGTTCGCTGAATGCACTGGCGACCATCAATGGATTCATGTCGACCCTGAAAGGGCGCGGCGGCAAAGCCCGTTCCGCACGACGATCGCGCATGGCTATCTGACGCTGTCGATCATCGGCGCCCTGGCGCTCGGCATGGGCATCGTGCCCGAGAATACGCAGGCCGCCTTCAATTATGGCTTCGACAAGGTGCGCTTCCTGGCACCGGTCAAGGTCGGCGCGCGCATCAGGCTGCGCATCACGCTGCTGTCCATGGAGGACAGGGGGCCCGGCCAGTATCTGATGAAGGCAGCCAATACGGTGGAGATCGAAGGCGAGGAAAAGCCTGCCTTGACGGCTGAAACGCTGGTCATGCTCTACGAGCGCCGCAAGCGGGCAGGCGCCTGAGAGCTGTTCACCGGGAGCGCAAAATCAGAGGTCTTGTGATACTTCCACCAGCCTCTGCCGCTTGAACTCGGCGCGGGCCGAGAGCAGTGCGAGGAACAGCGCAGCCAGCGCCAGCACCGTCGCCGTTTGAAATGTGACCTGCATTCCCCGTGCTGCGGCCTCGGAACTCAGAAGTCCAATGCCATCCTGCCCTTTGGCCGATGCGACGGCGAATATGGCGCCCATCAACGAGGCGCCGGTGATCAGCCCGAGGTTGCGCGAAAGGTTGAGCAGGCCGGAAACGACGCCGCGCTGGCCGGCACTGATACCGGTCATGACGGCTGCATTGTTGGATGTCTGGAACAGCGCGTAGCCGATGCAGGTGACGGTGATCGCAACGACATAGCCGGCAATGCCGAGTCTGGTCATGGCGAGCGACAGCAGGAACGTGCCTGTCGTGAGGCTGAGCAGGCCTGCGACCATCATCCTGTGGGCGCCGAAGCGGTCGGTCAGGCGTCCGGCCACCAGCGCCGACAAGGTCGAGACGAGCGGGCCGGTCGACAGCACGAGGCCGACCATTGCGGCATCCAGCCCAAGCCCGCGGGAGAGGTAGAACGGGGCCACCACCAGGGTCGCCATCATCACCGTGGCGACGACGAGGCTCATGGCGAGACTGGCGCTCAGTTGGAGGTCGCGGAAGCTGGCAAGCCGGATCAAGGGGTTTTTCACTCTCGCCTGCGCGGCGGCGAAGAGAAACACGCCGATGCCGGCAGCTATCAGCAGGCTGATGTTGAGTGCGCCGAAATTGCCTCGGCCAAGCGTCATGGCCAGTGCATAGGCGGCCAGCGTCAAGGCCAGCAAGGCGGTGCCCACGACATCGAACGTGCCTCGGTCGAGCCGCGCGGTTTTATTACGTGCCGGCAGGGCACGCCAGGCGAGAGCGAAGGTGAGCACACCCAGCGGGACATTGACGAGGAAGATCGCGCGCCAGCCGAAGCCGGCGATCAAAAGGCCGCCGAGCGAGGGGCCAAGTGTCGTGCCGATCGCGGACATGGCGCCGAGCAGGCCCATGGCGCTGCCGATTCTGTCTTTGGTCACGGTTTCGGCGACAAAGGCCAGCGTCAGCGCCATCATCAGCGCCGCGCCAAGTCCCTGCACGGCGCGCGCGGCAATCAGCAGCCAGAGCGTCGGCGCCAGGCCGCAGAGCACCGATGCGGACGTGAACAGCGCGATGCCGCCAAGCAGCAACGGCCGGCGCCCGAACATGTCGGCCAGCCGACCGGCGCTGACGATCAGGGTGGTGATGGCCAGCAGATAGGCCAGAACAACCCATTGCACGGACTGGAACGACGCTCCGAAATTCTGCATCAGCGACGGCAGCCCGACGCTGGCGATGCTGGTTCCCAGCGACGACAGCAGCGTGGCGAGCGACAGGCTTGCCAAGGCCCAGCGGGCAGATTGGGTTTGTGGCTGCGCCGACACGTACTCATTCCGATTTTGCTCGGCAATTGCCACGGCGATCCCCTTCCATCAGTCCTAACCGGAACTGCTGGAGATCTAGTCCTTTGGCAGATGTGGCGGAAGGCGCAGCATTTGCATCTTATTCGTGCGTTTGGCGTCATATCATGCCATGATCCGACGATGACATCGCCCGATCTCAATCTGCTCTTTGCTCTCGACGTTCTTTTGACCGAAGGCAGCGTGGCGCGTGCCGCCAGCTGTCTGCGCCTCAGCCCGTCGGCAATGAGCCGCACGCTGGCGCGGCTGCGCCAGGCGACGGGCGATCCGCTGCTGGTTCGCGCCGGTCGAGGCCTGGTGGCGACGCCGCGTGCGGAAGAACTGCGGCAGCAGGTTGGCCGTATCGTCCAGGACGCGGAGGCGCTGCTGCGTCCTGCCACCCTGCTTGATCTCCGGCGCCTGGACAGGATCTTCACGCTGCGCACCAATGAGAGCTTCGTCGAAGAGTTCGCACCTCGTCTCGTTGCCCGTATCCAGGCCGATGCGCCCGGCGTGCGGCTGCGCTTTGCGCCGAAGTCCGACAAGGACGTCATGTCGTTGCGCGACGCGGCGATCGACCTGGACATAGGCGTTGCTGGCGAGACCGGACCGGAGGTGCGCATTCAGGCATTGCTTCGAGACCGCTTCATCGGCGCCGTGCGAATGGGCCATCCGTTGAGCGAGGGTGCGGTGACGCCAGAGCGCTATGCCGCAGGCCGGCACATCAGCGTTTCACGGCGTGGCCGCGAGAAAGGGCCGATCGACGAGGCTTTGAACCGGCTCGGACTGCAGCGGACAATCGTGTGCATGGTGTCCGGGTTCTCGGCAGCCCTTGCCATGGCCCGCACATCAGACCTGATCGCCAGCGTTCCGGAGCGGCATACCGAGGGCGCACGCGCCGGCATGCACAGTTTTCCCCTGCCGGTTGCCACCGCGGGGGTCACCATCTCCATGCTGTGGCATCCGCGCCTCGATGCCGATCCGGCGCAACGCTGGTTGCGCGACTGTGTGCGAGAGGTCTGCGCGGCGTCGCGCTGACAATGATGGGAAGCCTGCGCCAACGGCCCAGGCTTCTCATCTGTCCGCTCTATTCGGTTTGGCGTTTCCGCAAATGTCTCAGCGCGCCTAGTGTGAGCGTCGCCATGACCGAACAGTAGCCCACCAGCGGCCACGCCGTGTCTCCTTCAAGCAGGATGACGAACAACGTGCCGAGGATGCCGACGACAAGGCTCTGGATGCAGAAGTAGAGCGCGACGGCGGTTCCCGCGACATCGCCGAACGCCTCGAGTGCGCCGTTCGCGGTGACCGAAACAGTGAAGACGATGCCCACGGCGATGACCCACATCGGCAAGATAAATGTCGCGAAGGACGGCTGTGCGAACAGTTGCCCCACTGCCAGTAGCGCCGCGCCGAGCAGCAACATCGCCATGCCCCTGATGGCACTGCCGGCGATGCCCCAGCTTGCAATGAACCTTCTGGCGAAGTGGGTGGTGACGATCATCACCAGCGCCGCGGTGGCGAAGGCAAGACTGAAACCGAACTGTGAAAAGCCGGCGCGATCCATGAGCACCCGTGGCGCTGTCGAAAAGAACACGAAGAAGGCGCCCATGGCGGCACTGAACGCAAGAGTGTAGGTCCAGAAGGCAAGACTGGAGAGAATGGGTCGAAGCGCCATTCGCCTGGCATCGCCATCCGAGGGGCGGGTTTCGTGCCATTTCGGCCATGCGTGGAGGGTGGCTGCCGTAGCCAGGCCTCCGAGCGTCAGGAAGATCGCGCGCCAGCCGAGATTTTCGGCGATCAATGCACCGGCAACTGGCCCCAACGCTGGCACGAAGGCCAGCATCGAACTGAACAGGCCGTAGATGACGGCACTTTCAGGCCTCTGCGCATAGACGTCGCGAACCGTTGCAAAGGTCGCAACGAGAACGGCGGATGCACCGATGGCCTGCACGACTCGCAAGGCGACGAACACCATGGCCAGCGAGGTGCAGGCGAGCAGGACGGAAGCGCCTGCAAACAAAAGCGCGCCGCCGATCAGCACCGGACGCCTGCCGATCCTGTCGGAAATCGGGCCGAAGACGATTTGGCCGAGCCCAAGACAGATCATGTAGAGGCTCAGCGTCAGTTGGATGACATCAGGCGATGTCTTGAGGATCTCCGGCATCGCTGGGACAATCGGGAGGTAGATGTCCATGGCCAGCGAGGCCAGGATGTCGAAGGGCGCCATCAGCACCATGGCTGCTGGCAGGGAAGTGGTCCATGTCGGTTTTTTTGGGCAAGGCATGATTGAACATCCGCTCAAATGGGTACATTTGGCGGCGATCTGCCGTTCTCACTGAAGATGGGAAATGACGGGCCGCCGCAACAACGAAGTGCTGTTGCGGCCTACTTGTCTGCTGACTTGCTGGTTCCCATAGTCGCTATCCCGGATCGCGCGAATATTCTCTCCACGCGCAGATCCTTCCCCTAGCAGCCGAAGGTTGCCCAGGCAACAGCATCAGCTTGATGCGCGTCAACGCGCCATCGCCGCCTCGATCATCCTGAAAATCCGCTCGTCCGCGCACTGGGCAACGTTGAAGCGCAGGAAGCGGGGGGCTGTTCCGGACAGGCTGAATGCATTGCCGGGCGCCAGCACGATGTTGTCGGCCAAAGCGCGGCGGGCCACCTCAGCCGCATCGACGCCGTCCGGCAGGCTGCACCACAGGAACAGACCGGCCGGCTGGTCGATCCAGGGCGTGATGCCGATCGCCTTCAGGCGGGCGCCCGTCTCGCCCATGGCGCGGGCAAGCTTCGCGCGCAGCAAATCCATGTGCTTGCGGTAGCTGCCGTCCTTGAGCAGCGTCAGCACCAGTTCGGCCGCGAGCCGGCCGCCGCCGAAGGTCGTGGCGATCTTGAGGTCGGTCAGGGGCTCGATCCAGTCGCGCGGTGCGGCGATGAAGCCGCAGCGAACCGACGCTGAAAGCGTTTTGGAGAAGCTGCCGATGTGGACAACGCGGTTGAGACCATCGAACGCCGCCAGCCTGGGGGCGGGCGCATGTTCGAAATCGGCGAAGATGTCGTCTTCGACGATGGTCAGATCCGATTGGTCGGCGAGCTTGAGCAGCCGGTGCGCTGTGACCGGCGACAGCACCGCGCCGGTCGGGTTGTGGATGGCGGAGTTGGTGATGTAGAGGCGGGGGCGATGCTCGGCCAGCGCCTGCGCGAACAGGTCGATATCCGGCCCCGACGGCGTATAAGGGACGCTGACGACCTTGGCCCGGTGGGCGCGCAACAGGGCGTGGAAATTGAAATAGCAGGGGTCGTCGACCAGCACCGTGTCGCCGGGCTCGATCAGGAACCGACACAACAGGTCGATGGCCTGCGTGCCTGATTCCGTCAGCATGATCTGCTCGGGAGAGGCCTCGATGCCGTGCCCGGCCATACGCCGCGCCAGCAATTGCCGTAGCGGTGGTAGGCCGAGCGGCGTGCCGTAGTCGGCCAGCGCGATATCGTCGGCACGCGCTACCGTGCGCAGTGCCCGGCGCAGACCTGCCTGCGGCATCCACGAGGCCGGCAGCCAGCCGCAGCCGGGCTTCAGCATGTCGTCGCCGGCCTCCAGCGACTGGCGCGAGATCCAGAGTGGATCGACCGCGCGGTCGAGGCGGGGGCCGATTTCGGCCAGCGACAGCGGCGCCAGCGAGCCGGCGGCATAGAAGCCGGAGCCCGGCCGCGAGCGGATCGCGCCTTCGGCGGCGAGCCGCTCATAGGCTTCGACCACCGTGGATTTGGACACCTGCATGGATTTGGCGAAGGCGCGGATCGACGGCAATTGTGCTCCCGGCGTCAGGCTGCGTGCCGCGATCCGCTGGCGGATCGTCGCCATGACGCCTTCGACCAACGTACCGCCGCTCTCGCTTCCAGTGGTCTGCTTGTCCATCCGTACTGCTCTGTCGACCATAACAGTTTTGCACAATTGTACCGCATTGTCTCTGGCGATACTACCGGCTCCGCGCGATACGGAGCCGACAAACGGAGCCTACGATGGACAAGACCGCGAGCGGCTGGATGAATGGATTCATCGGCGTGTTGATCTTCAGCGGCTCGCTGCCGGCAACGCGCGTGGCGGTCAGGGAATTCGATCCGACATTCCTGACATCGGCCCGGGCGGCGATTGCCGGCCTGCTTGGCCTGGCACTGCTGCTCCTGTTTCGGCAGAAACGTCCGGAGCGCGGCGATCTGCTGTCGCTGGTGATCGTGGCACTTGGCGTGGTTGTCGGCTTTCCCTTGCTGACCGCACTGGCGCTGAAGCACGTCACCACGGCCCATTCCATCATCTTCGTCGGCCTGCTGCCGCTGGCGACCGCGATCTTCGGCGTGCTGCGCGGCGGCGACCGTCCGCGGCCGGCGTTCTGGCTGTTTTCATGCATCGGCAGCGCGCTGGTCGCGGGCTTTGCGCTGACGCAGGGGGTGACGGCCTCGCCGGTCGGCGATGGCCTGATGCTCGCTGCCATCATTGCCTGCGGTCTCGGCTATGCCGAGGGCGCCGCGCTGTCTCGCAAGCTCGGCGGCTGGCAAGTGATCTGCTGGGCGCTGGTGCTGTCGCTGCCGATCATGCTGGTGCTGACGCTGATGACCATGCCGCCGTCGTTCGACGGCGTCGGCGTCAGTGCGTGGATAGGGCTTGCCTATGTCTCGCTATTCAGCATGCTGATCGGCTTCGTGTTCTGGTATCGCGGCCTGGCGCAAGGCGGCATCGCCGCGGTCGGGCAGTTGCAGCTGCTGCAGCCATTTTTCGGGCTGGCACTGGCAGCGACGCTGCTGCACGAGCAGGTCAGCCCGCTGATGGTCGTCGTCACGCTTGGCGTGGTGCTTTGCGTCGTAGGCGCCAAGCGATTCGCAAAGCAGGAATTGCCACGACGCGCGATCGCCTGAGGACGGTGCCGTCCTCGCCTAGAACTTCGTCACCACTCCAATACCAATCCCCTCGAAGCCGCCCATCGCCATCAGGGCCGCGGGCGCCTCGTCGAGACTGATCCTCTTGCTGACCAGCAGTTCGGGCTTCAGCTTGCCGTTGCGGATCATGTCCATCATCGCCTGGTAGCGATAGGCCTGCATGCCGTGGCTGCCGAGGATTTCGAGTTCGAAGGCGATCACCTTGTCCATCGGCACCTGCGGCCGGGCATGCTCGCCCAGCATCAGGCCGACCTGCACATGGCGGCCGCGCCGGCGCAGATTGGATATCGAATTGAACGAGGTGGTGGGGTGGCCGAGCGCGTCCATCGACATATGCGCGCCGCCATTGGTAATCTGCTTGACCGCCTTGACCACATTCGGCGTCTTTGACGCGTTGATGGTGGCGACGGCGCCGATCTTTCTGGCGAAATCCAGCTTCTCGTCGGTGAGGTCGATGGCGATGACATTGGCGCCCATGGCACTGGCGATCATGATCGCCGACAGGCCGACACCGCCGCAGCCATGCACCGCCACCCATTCGCCCGGCTTAACCCGGCCCTGGTCGACGATGGCGCGAAACGAGGTGACGAAGCGGCAGCCGAGGCTGGCGGCGGTGGCGAATTCCATCTCGTCGGGCAGTCGCACCAGGTTGGTGTCGGCGTGTTCGATGGCCACATATTCGGCGAATGAACCCCAGCCGGTGAAGCCGGGCTGGGTCTGATGCTCGCAGACCTGGTGATTGCCCGAATTGCACTCGAAGCAGCGGCCGCAGCCGACGGCGAACGGCACGGTGACGCGCTCGCCGGCCTTCCAGCGGGTGACCTGCTTGCCGGCGGCGACGACGATGCCGGCAAGTTCGTGGCCCGGCACATGCGGCAGCGTGATGCCGTCGTCGTGACCCATCCAGCCATGCCAGTCGCTGCGGCACAGGCCGGTCGCCTCGACCTTGATGACGACGCCATCGGCGGCCGGCTTCGGATCGGGAACGGTCTGGATCGTCGGCGCTTCGCCGAATTTCTCGAAGACGACGGCTTTCATCGGTCACTCCACCCTCTGTGCTGCAGGAAACGATAGCCGATTCCCTGTCCGGTCGAGCGGAAATCGATTCCGCCAGACATGGCAGGGCGCAGGCGCCTATCCAATCTCCCGGGTGCGAAAGTCGGCAAGCCGGGTTTCGCCGGGGGCAAGTTGCCGACCGTCCTCGGCATGGACTTCCAGGCGCTTGATCGGCCGGCCGGTGAGATTGTCGACCATGAAGGTGTAGGGCTCGCCCGGTCCGGCGAAGTAGGTCTCGCCCCATTGCCGCAGGGCAACCAGGACATAGAACAGGCCGCGTCCCTTTTGCGTCAGCACATATTCATGATGCGCGCTGCCGTCGGGCGCCGGAACCGTTTCGAGGATGCCATGCGCGACAAGATTGCGCAGCCGCGACGACAGGATGTTCTTGGCGACGCCGAGGCTCTTCTGGAATTCGCCGAAGCGTCGCAAGCCGTCGAAGGCGTCACGCACGATGAGCAGCGACCACCAGTCGCCGATCGCGTCCAGTGGTCGCGCTATGAGACAATCCGCTTCGTGGTGGCTCGTTCGTTTCACCATGGCAGTCGTTGGTCCAGCATTCGATTTTCGGTTGCAACATAAAACTGTTCTGCCTATCCAGCAAGAGGTTTCAAGTTGAAACCTCTATGGAGAGAGCTGACATGAATGTGCAGGTGGCGAACAGCGGTGCACCAAGCCTCGAGCAATCCGATGGCCCGCCTCGGGTGACGCCGCCGCCTGCGGGATTGTCACGATTGACCGCGCTGATCTTCGCCATCGCCTGCGGCCTGAGCGTCGCCAATGTCTATTTCGCCCATCCGCTGCTCGACGCCATGGCGCATGATTTTGCTATCGCGCCGGCTTCGGTCGGCATCGTGGTGACGGTCACGCAGATCGGCTATGGGCTCGGCCTGTTTTTCATCGTGCCGCTGGGCGACCTGTTCGATCGCCGCAAGCTGATTGCCGGGCAGGCGATTCTGTCTGCCGTGGCGCTGGTGGCGGTCGGGGTCGCGCCCAACGCGGCGATGCTGCTGGCGAGCCTTGCGGTGGTCGGGCTGCTTGCGGTGGTGGTGCAGGTGCTGGTCGCCTTCGCTGCCGACCTCGCCGTAGCGTCGCAGCGGGGGCGGGCGGTCGGCACCGTCACCAGCGGTGTCATCCTGGGCATCCTGCTTGCCCGCTTCGCTTCAGGGGTCGTCGCCGATTTCGCCGGGTGGCGCTGGGTTTATCTTGTCTCGGCCATGTTGACGCTCGTCATGGCGATGGTTCTCTACCTGATCCTGCCGCGCCATGAGGCGGAGCGGCCACGCACATCCTATCCGCGCCTGCTCGCTTCTGTGCTGCTGCTGTTCGCGCAGGAGCCGCTGCTGTGCGTGCGGGCGGTGCTGGCCATGTTGATCTTCGCCAGTTTCAACGTGCTGTGGGCGCCGCTGGTGCTGCCGCTGAGCGCTGCGCCATTTTCACTCTCGCACACCGAGATCGGGCTTTTCGGCCTTGCGGGCGTCGCCGGCGCGCTCGGTGCGCGCTGGACCGGCGGCCTCGTCGATCGTGGACGCGGCCAGTTGGTCACCGGCCTCAGCCTGCTGCTGATGATGGCGGCCTGGCTGCCGATCGCCTTCATGGGCATGTCTTTGTGGCTGCTCGTCGCCGGCATCGTCATGCTCGATCTGGCGATCCAGGCCGTCCATGTCACCAACCAGAGCCTGATCTTCGCCCGCCGCCCGGACGCGCGCAGCCGCCTGGTTGGCGGCTACATGATCTTTTACTCGGTCGGCAGCGCCCTGGGCTCGATCGCCTCGACCATGGCTTATGGTGCAATGGGCTGGAGCGGCGTCTGTGTGCTTGGGGCCGGCATCGGCCTGTTGGCGTTGCTGTTCTGGGCGTTGACGCTGCGCGTCGGCAGATGAAACCTATTCCGCATCGATCTGGTTCTGGGGCGCGGCTTTCTGGAAGGCTGGCAGCGCCATGCAGGCGGCGTTGATGCGCGCGATCGTCGGGTAGGGCGTCAGATCGACGCCGAACCGGGCGTTGCTGGCAATCTGCGCGGCGAGGCAGATGTCGGCCAGGCCCGGCGCGTCGCCATGGCAGAATGCACCCGTTTCGGGCGAGGAAGCCAGGATCTGTTCAAGCGGCTGAAAGCCCTCGTTCACCCAATGGCGGAACCAGTTGGTGATGTCTTCGTCGCCGGCGCCGAACAGAGTGCGCAGCGAGGTCAGCACGCGCAGATTGTTCACCGGGTGGATGTCGCAGGCGATCATCTGCGCCAGCATTCTCACGCGGGCCCGTCCGGCCGGGTCCTTCGGCAGCAGCGGCGGTTCCGGGCTGGTCTCGTCGAGGAATTCGATGATCGCCAGCGATTGCGTCAGCAGCGTGCCATCACCGAGGATCAGCGCCGGCACCAGCCCTTGCGGATTGACCGCGAGATAGGCTGGTTCCAGATGCTCGCCATGGCGCAAATGATGCGGGACGTAGTCGTAGCTCAGCCCCTTCATCTCCAGCGCGATCCGCACCCGATAGGAGGTGGAGGAGCGATAGTAATTGTGCAGGACGAGTTCGCTCATGGCCTCACTTCGGCTGGCCGATGGTCACTTCGATGGTCCCGATACCGTCGACGCCGCCGGTCATCGTGTCGCCGGGGCCAACCGCGCCGACGCCTGCCGGCGTACCGGTGAAGATCAGGTCGCCGGGCTCGAGTTCCATCGCCTCGCTGCAGATCGACACGATATCCGATATCGGCCAGATCAGTTCGGCGAGGTCGGCATCCTGCCTGACCTTGCCGTTGACGGCGAGCCAGATGCGGCCCTTCCGTGGATGGCCGGATTCCTGCGCTTGCACCAACGGGCCGCAAGGGGCGGAGCGGTCGAAGGCCTTCGACCAGTCCCAGGGCCGGGCGGCCTTCTTGGCTTCGTCCTGCAGGTCGCGGCGGGTGAGGTCGATGCCGACGCCATAGCCCCAGACATGGTCCAGTGCCTTGTCGCGGGGAATGCGGAAGCCGGCTTTGCCGATCGCGGCCACCAACTCGATCTCGTGGTGCAGATTGGCCGTCAGCGGCGGGTAGGGGATAGCGGTGCCGGAATCGACCACCGCGTCGGCCGGCTTGGTGAAGAAGAAGGGCGGATCACGCTCGTCATTGCCGAATTCGCGGGCATGCGCCGCGTAGTTGCGGCCGACGCAGTAGATACGGCGCACCGCAAAACGATCGGACGAACCGGCAACGGCCACCGATGCGGTTGCGGGCAGGGGAAGGACGAATTCTGTCATCAAGGGTCTCTGCTTGGTTGCCGGAACATTCGACCGATTTAGGGCCTGGACAAGGCGATTTGGTCGAGAAAGTGCCGGCGGCACTTTCCGCCGGAGATGGCGATATACTATTTGGCAATAATCTGGCCATGGTGGAGAGGTTATTCTAATCGCTCACGAACTGAAATGAACCCCATGACCGCAACCCACGATCGCGCCCGGTTCCTGATCATCGACGACCATCCGCTGTTTCGCGAGGCGCTGCACAGCGCCGTGCAGATGGCCTATCCGGAAGTCGACACGGTGGAGGCGCGCTCGATCACCGAGGCGCTCGATCTTCTGGCCGATGCCAAGCCGTTCGACCTCGCGCTTCTCGACCTCTCGATGCCCGACGTGCACGGTTTTGACGGGCTGCTGCAACTCCGGACCCGCTATCCGCGCCTGCCCGTGGTCATCGTCTCAGGCTATGAGGAGCCGAAAATCATTTCCGAGGCGCTGTCCTATGGCGCTGCCGGCTTCATCCCGAAATCGGCGCGCAAGAGCGACCTCGCCGCCGCCATACGCTCGGTGATGGAAGGCGCGATCTATGTCCCGGAAACCTATGAAGGCCGCACGCCCGACGCCGAAAGCGTCGACCGCGCCGACATGGTGCAGCGCCTGTCGACGCTGACGCCACAACAACTGCGCGTGCTGCAAATGCTGCGCCAGGGCCTGCTCAACAAGCAGATCGCCTACGAGTTGCAGGTGGGCGAGACCACCGTGAAGGCGCATGTCTCGGAGATCCTGCGCAAGCTCAATGTCTACAGCCGCACCCAGGCGGTGATCGAGGTGTCGAAGCTGGACAATGCGGAGCTGTTTCGCGATCAGGCGGGGTTTTGAGTTTTACCCTTCTCCTCAAGGGGAGAGGGTATGGAAGCTAAGCCAGCAAATGCGCCAGTAGCGCCCTTAGCTGTGCCGGCTTCAGCGGCTTGCGCATCAGTTCGATGCCGCCGGAGCGGGCGGCTTTGGCGACCGCTTCCGAACTGTCGGCGGTGACGATCAGCGCCGGCACGGCGCGGCCGAGATAATCGCGGACTTCGGCGATGGTAGTGGTGCCGAGATCGCCGCCGTCGAGATGCTGGTCGGCAATGACGATGTCGGGCACCCAGTCGGTGTCGCCAAGCATGTCGAGCGCATCGTCGGTCGAGGTCGCGGCCCGCACCAGGCATTGCCAGCGTTCGAGCAGGAAGGTCATGGCCTGCAGCACTTCGATATCGTTCTCGACCAGCAGCACCTTGGTGCCGAACAGGCCATAGCCGCGCGGCCGTTCCATGTCGGCAACGCTGGCGATGGCATCGGCTGGCGCACCGATGCCGACGGGTACATCGATGTGGAAGATCGTGCCGCGTCCGACCTTCGACGAGAATGTCACGGGATGGCCGAGCGCGCTGGCCATGCGGCGCACGATGGCGAGCCCGAGCCCAAGACCGCCACCGTCCAGTTCGGCATTGGCCGGCGAGGTGCCGCGGTGGAACTCCTCGAACACCGCCTCGCGCTGGTCGTCGGGAATGCCGCAGCCCGTATCGGCGACGTCGATGCGGATGGTGTCGCCGCGATGCCTGGTGCCGACAAGCACGCCGCCCGAGCGTGTATAGCCCAGCGCGTTGGAGAGAATGTTCTGCAGGATACGGCGCAGCAGCGTGCGGTCGGAGCGGACCACGGCATGGACCGGCCGGAATTTCAGCGACAGGCCTTTCATCTCCGCCACCGGCAGGAAATCCGAGCGGAGCGACGAGAACAGCGCCTCCAGGCTGACATCGCTTATGTCGGGCTGCACCACGCCGGCATCGAGCTTTGAGATGTCGAGCAGCGTTCTAAGCAGATCCTCCATCGTCTCCAGCGAGCGCTCGACCTGCCGCACCAGTTTCTTGCCCTCGTCACTGGTCTGAACTTCGGCGAGCGCCGAAACCGAGAGATGGGCCGCGTTCAGGGGCTGCAGCACGTCGTGGCTGGCAGCGGCGAGGAAACGGGTTTTCGACAGGTTCGCCAGTTCGGCGTTTTCCTTGGCGGCGCTGAGGTCGATGTTCGATTGCTCCAGCCGGCGCAAGGTCGAGTGCAGTTCCTCGGTGCGGGTGCGCACCCGGTTTTCCAGCGAAATCGCGGTCTGGAACAGCGAAAAGGCGTTGCCTTGCTGGTCCATAGAGCGCTCGACGCGGCTGACCAGTGCCGCATTGATCTTCTTCAGCTTTTCAAGATCGTTTATGTCCCTCAGCGGCATCCTGTTGCGCCGTCCTATTCCGCCGCCTGGCGCTCGCCGAAGGCGATGCCGGTAAAAGTCTGGTTCAGATGCATCGACCGGTACTGTTCGCCATAGGTGCCGAAGCCGATGACATTGTTGACCCGGTAGAGTTCCGAGATATCGCGAAACACCTGCCGATTGCGCGCGTCCAGCCGGCGCAGCACGCAGTCGAAGCCGAGGATCATGTCGATGCCGCCAAGCCTCTCCTCGACGTCGCGCAGGGCGGCGCGCGTCGATTCGACCATGTCCTTGGGTTGGGCGATCGACAGCACGACGCCATCGTCTATGGCGCAGAAGAACGACAGCGAGCCGTCGGCATGCATCTTCTGGATCGACCGGCAATAATATTGGCCGCCCACCTTCACCACCACGGGATGCGAGGCGAAGGTCAGTGGCGTCAGCATCTGCGCGACGATGCCGACGGACGCGGCATATTCCTGCGCCGCATTGGTGGCGTTGAACTCGCGCACGATGCGGTGATCGGGATCGGAAGCCGTCACCACCAGTTTTTCATCGGTGGGAACGAAATTGTCGGTCTTGAAGACATGGAAGGGAATTTCGGTCGATATCAGCACGATGATGGCGCTGTCGGAGGTGACCTTGCCGTTCGAGATCAGGCGCGTCGTCTCGAATTTCAGATCGTCGCCGGCGGAGCCGCCAAGCAGCGGTATGTCGTCGAGGCCCCAGTGGATGGCTGAACTCACCGCTTCCTCGGCATAAGAGAGCCCGTCGATGAAGCAGAGCGCGAAAGTGCCTTTGGTCCGATCGCAACCAAGGCGGGCGCGTAGCGATCGCCGCAGGGCCTCGACCTCGCCGGTGATCCTGTCCATGCCCGACGAGGACAGATTTTCGACCATCACGCTGACGGCGGTGAACGCGGTGGACGGAAGCAGCATGGCCAGCACATGACCATCCTCGAGACCTTGCGGCGTGATCTCGCCGGCAGTCGAGCAGCCGGCGTGGTGGAGCGCCGGCGCGTGGGTCATGAGCGCCTGGGAAAGGGCGCTGGCTTCGACCAGGCTCTGGGAAAAGAACAGCAGGGCAAAACCTGCGTCGATGGCGGCTGCTTCCAGTGCGATCGCCTTGGCGAACGCCTCCATGTCGGGCTCGTCCGTGGTGAGCGCCGACAGGCCGCATGCATAGCGCGTCCGTGAATTGGCCAGCGATGTTCTCCGCATTTCCTCCGACGCTTTTTTGTGCGCGGCTGTTTTTAAATGCTTCTGGCGCGCGGGCGTCGAGCGACATTGTTGCCTTCAATCGGCGGTTTGGCAATGGGGCCACCGGCACCGCATGTTTGGGCGCGGCCATGACCGAAAGTACAATGTGCCGCGTTTGCGACGTGCTGTTTTTTGTCTGATGTGCGGTGTACCAATAACGCATGGCCGATGCGCCAACGCCGCGTTGGCAACGTGATGACCAAGGTTGATACCCAGGGAGGGACCATGTCGGACGTTTCGTTGATGGTGAACGGAAAGCGGGTCAGCGGTGCTGCCGAGGACCGAACACTTCTGGTTCATTTCCTGCGGGAAAATCTCGGCCTTACCGGCACGCATGTCGGTTGCGACACCTCGCAATGCGGTGCCTGCGTCGTCCACGTCGACGGCAAGGCGGTCAAATCCTGTACGATGCTCGCGGTGCAGGCCTCCGGCTCGACCGTGTTGACGATCGAGGGCCTGGCCAATGGCGCCGACCTGCATCCGGTGCAGGCCGCCTTCAAGGAACATCACGGGCTGCAGTGCGGCTTCTGCACGCCGGGCATGATCATGACGGCGACCGACATGATCAGCCGCCACCCCGAAGGGCTCGACGAGGCGACGGTGCGTGCCGAGCTCGACGGCAACATCTGCCGCTGCACCGGCTACCACAACATCGTCAAGGCGATCCTCGCCGCATCGAAGACGATGAAGGGGTCGAAGGGTAAGGCGAAACAGGCTGCGTGAGATGAAGCGAGTAGCGAATAGGGAGTAGCGAATAGTCAGCAGCCTGACCAAACGCCAACTCACCATCCTTCACTACTCGCTATTCGCTACTCACTATTCGCTATCTCAGCATTTCGGGAGGAATTTCTGATGGGCATTGAAGGTGTTGGCGCTCGGGTCGCGCGCAAGGAAGACAAACGATTCATCACGGGCGCCGGCCGCTATGTCGACGACATGGTGGTTCCCGGCATGAAGCACGCCGCCTTCGTGCGCAGTCCGCACGCGCATGCGCAGATCAAGAAGATCGATGTGAAGAAGGCCCAAGGCATGCCCGGCGTCATCGGCGTGCTGACCGGCAAGGAACTCAAGGCCGATGGCATCGGCAATCTCATCTGCGGCTGGATGATCCACTCCAAGGACGGCTCGCCGATGAAGATGGGGGCATGGTCGCCACTGGCTTTCGACCGGGTCCGTTATGTCGGCGACGCCGTCGTCATCGTCGTCGCCGAGACCAAGGGGCAGGCGCGTGATGCCGCCGAGGCGGTCGAGATCACCTACAAGGAGCTGAAGGCCGTCGTCGACGCCTCCAAGGCGATGGACAAGGGTGCGCCGCAGATCCACCCCGAAGCGGACAACAATCTGATCTTCGACTGGGACATCGGCAATGCCGACGACACCGCGGCGGCCTTCGGGAAGGCAGCCCATGTCGTCAAGATGGACATCATCAACAACCGGCTGGTGCCCAACGCCATGGAGCCGCGCGCCGCACTTGGCCATTACGACAAGGCCGAGGACCACTACACCTGCTGGACCACCTCGCAGAACCCGCATGTGGCGCGGCTGGTGATGAGCGCCTTCTACAATGTCGCGCCGGAAAACAAGCTGCGCGTGATCGCGCCCGATGTCGGCGGCGGCTTCGGCTCGAAGATCTACATCTATCCCGAAGAGATCGTCTGCCTGTGGGCGTCGAAGAAGACCGGCGTGCCGGTCAAATGGGTGGCCGACCGGACCGAGAGTTTTCTGACCGACGCGCATGGCCGCGACCATCACACCCATGCTGAAATGGCCTTCGACAAGGACCACAGGATCCTCGGCCTGAAGGTGGAAACCCAAGCCAATCTGGGCGCCTACATGTCGCTGTTCTCATCGGCGACGCCGACCTATCTCTATGCGACGCTGCTGTCGGGCCAGTACAACATCCCGGCCATCCACGCCAATGTGAAGGCGATCTACACCAACACTGCGCCTGTCGATGCCTATCGCGGGGCAGGGCGGCCGGAAGCCACCTTCGTCATGGAGCGCATGATGGAGACGGCGGCCCGCCAGTTCGGCGTTTCGCCTGCCGAGCTGCGGCGCAAGAACTTCGTCACAGCGTTTCCGCATCAGACGCCGGTCATCATGTGCTATGACGCGGGCGACTATGCCGCTTCGCTCGATGCGGCAATGCAGGCGTCGGACTATGCCGGCTTCGCCAAGCGCAAGGCCGCCGCCGCCAACAAGGGGTTGCTGCGCGGCATCGGCATGAGCTGCTACATCGAGGCCTGCGGCATCGCGCCGTCTGCCGCCGTCGGCTCGTTAGGCGCCGGTGTCGGCCTTTGGGAATCGGCGGAAGTGCGCGTCAACGCGGTCGGCACGATCGAGGTGCTGACCGGCTCGCACAGCCACGGCCAGGGCCATGAGACGACCTTCGCGCAACTGGTCAACGAGCGCTTCGGCGTGCCGATCGATTCGGTCTCGATCGTGCATGGCGATACCGACAAGGTGCAGATGGGCATGGGCACCTATGGCTCACGCTCGGGTGCTGTCGGGATGTCAGCCATCGTCAAGGCGCTCGACAAGGTCGAGGCCAAGGCCAAGAAGATCGCGGCACATCTGCTCGAGGCCGACGAAGGCGATATCATCATCGAGAACGGCGCGCTGAAGGTGGCCGGCACCGACAAGAACGTGCCGTGGTTCCAGATGGCGCTGGCCGCCTACACCGCCCACAACCTGCCGGGCGGCATGGAGCCGGGATTGAAGGAGACGGCGTTCTACGATCCGTCCAATTTCACCTTCCCCGCGGGCTGCTACATCTGCGAGGTCGAGGTCGACCCGGAAACCGGCGTTACCGAGATCGTCCAGTTCGTCGCCGCTGACGATTTCGGCAACATCATCAACCCGATGATCGTCGAGGGCCAGGTGCATGGCGGGCTGGCGCAAGGCATTGGCCAGGCACTGCTCGAAGGCGCCCATTATGACAATAGCGGCCAGCTTTTGACCGCGAGCTACATGGACTACACCATGCCGCGCGCCGGCGATCTGCCGTCGTTCAAGGTCTCGACCTCGAACACGCCATGCCCGGGCAACCCGTTGGGGATCAAGGGGTGCGGCGAGGCCGGCGCCATCGGCTCACCGCCGGCGGTGATCAACGCCATCACCGACGCCATCGGCAGCAACGATCTTGCCATGCCGGCTTCGCCGTCCACCGTGTGGGCCGCGATCCGCGCGGCGACGAAGCATTGAAAGCGAATAGCGAATAGGGAGTAGCGAATAGAGAAGAGAACGCGGTGCGACGGGACAAATCCTATTCGCAATTCGCTATTTCCTGTTCGCTCTTTCACCCAGGGGAGAAAAACAAATGTACGCAGTCAACTATCACCGCGCCGCCTCGGTCGCCGATGCCGCCAAGCTGATCAAGACCGGTGACGCCAAGCTGCTTTCGGGCGGTATGACGCTGATCCCGGCGATGAAGACGCGGCTTGCCGCGCCGTCAGACCTTGTCGACCTGTCGCGGATCACGGAGCTGCAGGGCGTCAAGGTGTCGGGAAAGACCGTCACCATCGGTGCCGCCACCACGCATCACGCTGTTGCCAATGACGAGAAGCTGAAGAAGGCCTGTCCGGCGTTTTCCCATCTGGCATCGCTGATCGGCGATCCGGCGGTGCGCCACAAGGGGACGATCGGCGGCTCGATCGCCAACAACGATCCGGCGGCCGATTATCCGGCAGCGCTGCTGGCGTTGGGCGCGACCATCGTCACCAACAAGCGCGAGATCGCTGCCGACAAGTTCTTCAAGGGCCTGTTCGAGACCTCGCTGAAGGATGGCGAGATCGTCACCGCCGTCACCTTCACTGCGCCGGCCAAGGCGGCCTATGAAAAATTCCGCAATCCGGCATCGCGCTACGCCATCGTCGGCGTGTTCGTTGCCAAGGGCAAGGATGGCGTCAGCGTCGCCGTCACCGGTGCCGGCGACGACGGCGTCTTCCGCTCGAAGGAGATCGAGGCGGCATTGGCCAAGAATTTCGCGGCGTCGGCAGTCGACGGGGTGAAAGTGCCGGCGAAAAATCTGATGACCGACCTCCACGCCTCGGCCGATTATCGCGCCAATCTGATCGCGGTGATGGCCAAGCGCGCGGTTGCGGCAGCCAACGCCTGAGAAACTGTTTGGAAACTCTACCCCGGCGGCCATCTGATGGCGTTTTCTGCGCTTCCGGTGCTCACGTACCAAAAGTACGCTCCGCTCCGGTTCTCGAAACCACCACCATATGACTCGCCAGAGCGAGTTTCGAAACAGTTTCTAATACGATCAGTAGCAGACAAGGGAAGGGGCCTCCGTGGCCCCTTTTTCTCGTGCTGCGACCTGCATCCGCTCAGTTGCTGGTGGGAATCGCTGCCGCACTGCTTGGAGCAAATCCCGCCGAGCCGGAGGCCGGACCTGATCCGGCAGCAATCTCGCACTTGCACAAATTCATATTGCACTGCAATATGGACTGGGGCGGGAATGCGAGCTGGGTTCGGAATATACCGTCGTACCCTTCGCATGCCTATTGCGAGAGGATCGGCATGACCGACATTTCCGCGACGCATGTCGTTCCGTCCCGATCCGCCGCCGACAGATCAACCAGAGCAAGACTGGCCTATCTCGACGGCTGGCGGGGACTTTCGATCGCGCTGGTGCTGATCGGCCATTTTTTTCCGGTTCCAGGAATCAATCTTGGCGTGCTGGGCGTCGAATTCTTCTTCGTGCTCAGCGGCCGGCTGATGGGCGAGATCCTGTTCATCGAACGCTACCCGCTGAAAAAATTCTTCAAACGCCGCTTCTCCCGCATCTATCCGGCTCTTCTGGTCTTCGTAGTCGTCGCGATGATCGCGCTCTCCGGCACGTTCCTCGCCTTCAAATGGAAGGCGGCGCTGACGGCGCTGACATTCACCTACAATTATGCCGGCATTCTCGTGGCGCGGGCAGGGGCGCTCGACCATATCTGGTCGCTCTGCATCGAGGAGCACGCCTACATCATCCTGGCGCTGATCAGCGTCATCGTCTCCAGCCGCTCTCGCGTGGTCGTGCTGCTCCTGGCGCTGGCCTTGCTGGCCATGGCCAATGGCGCGGTTTCGTACTGGGTCTTCGGGATGGACTACGAAACCACTTACTGGCGCACCGACGTGCACATCGCCTCGATCCTGCTGTCGGCTTCGATCTGCCTGCTCAAGGCCGACGGCAGGCTGCCGGCGTTTTTGAAAGGCAAGCATGTGGCCCTGGTGGCAACGTTCTGTGCCGTTGTCCTGTTCCTGGATCAGGTGCCGACGCCGATCCACTATCTCTTCGCGGTGCCGCTGCTGGCTCTGGCCGTCAACGCACTCGATTTCAGCCCACGGTATTTTTCCGGATTGCTGTCGTCCTGGCCGATGGCGACGCTGGGTCTGTGGTCATACTCGCTCTATTTGTGGCAGCAGCCGTTCTACAAATTCGTCTATGAGCAAGGCAGCGCGCCGATCCCGATGCTGGCCGCGGTCTTCGCTTGCGCGGCCTGCAGCTACTACCTCATCGAGCGCCCGGCGCGCGAATGGCTCAACCGCAACTGGTGAATGCCGTCGTGCCCGGCCAGATGATCGTCAGTGCAGGTGGAGTGCATCGCGCTTCATAAGCAGACAATCAATTACATGTTTCTAATATAACTTTTGGGAAAGCAATGACTTGCTTTCCGATATAGACCAGTCTCATTAGACATTGGTCTTATGACAGGCATTCCTTATTGCCTCACCGGTCTACCCGCCTAGTTTGTTCGCAGGACACATCTGAGAAGATGGTTCGAAGACGCATCTGGGAGGATGGAATGGACACGACCGGGGAAAGGGCGGGCGGCTGGCTCGACCGCTCACGCACCGTCGCCGAGCCTGGCTTCAGCAGGTGGATGGTGCCGCCGGCGGCGCTCTGCATCCACCTTTGCATCGGCCAGGCCTATGCGTTCAGCGTTTTCAACCTGCCGATGTCGAAGCTGATCGGCATCACCGACTCAGCGCCCGACGACTGGAAGCTGACCGGCCTCGGCTGGATTTTCTCGATCGCGATCCTGTTCCTGGGCATTGCGGCGGCGTTCGGCGGGGGCTGGCTGGATCGTGTCGGGCCGCGCAAAGCCATGGTCGCTTCCGCCTGCTGTTTCGGTGGCGGCTTCATTGTGTCGGCGCTCGGCGTCTATCTGCACCAGTTGTGGATCATCTATCTCGGCTATGGCGTCCTGGGCGGCATCGGTCTTGGCCTCGGCTACATCTCGCCGGTCAAGACGCTGATTACCTGGTTCCCGGACCGACCGGGCATGGCGACCGGCATGGCGATCATGGGCTTCGGCGGCGGCGCCTTCATCGCCTCGCCGCTGTCGGTCTATCTGATGAAGCTGTTTTCGACTCCTGAGCATATCGGCGTCGCCGAGACCTTCCTGGTACTGGGCATCGTCTACTTCATCTTCATGCTGGTCGGCGCCGTTATCGTCAGGGTGCCACCGGAGGGCTGGCGGCCTGCCGGATGGACGCCGCCGGCGGCACAGAATGCGATGGTGACGACGTCCAATGTCCATCTCGACGATGCGTTGAAGACGCCGCAGTTCTGGCTGCTGTGGGGTGTGCTGTGCCTCAACGTGACGGCAGGCATCGGCGTGCTCGGCCAAGCCTCGGCCATGAGCCAGGAGATGTTCCCGGGACGCATCTCGCCGGCCGCTGCCGCCGGTTTCGTCGGCCTGTTGTCGATCTTCAACATGCTCGGCCGCTTCTTCTGGGCCTCGACCAGCGATTATATCGGCCGCAAGACAACCTATGCCATCTTCTTCGCGCTGGGTGTCGTCCTCTATGCGGCGGTGCCTTGGACCGGCCAGACCGGCAGCGTCTTCCTGTTCGTGCTGTTCTACGGGATCATCCTCAGCATGTATGGCGGCGGCTTCGCCACCATTCCCGCCTACCTGCGCGACGTCTTCGGCGTGCGTTACGTCGGGGCCATCCACGGCCGCTTGCTGACCGCGTGGTCGGTGGCGGGCGTGCTTGGCCCGGTGCTGGTGAATTATATCAGGCAGTACCAGATCGACAGCGGCGTGGCGAAGGCCGATGCCTACACGGTCACCATGTACATCATGGCCGGCCTGCTCGTTGTCGGCCTCCTGCTCAACCTGATGATGCGGCCGGTCAATGCGCGCTTCCACATGAAGACCGAACCAGCGGTGGCTTAGAGCCAGGTCCATCCCGATAGAATCGGGATGGGCTCTATCTTATTGTTTGAGCATGATCTTTTCCGAAAACCGGAGCCCATTTTTTGGGATCATGCTCTGAGGAGACCGACCATGGCGCAAGGCAACGACAATTCGATCAAACTGACGCTGGCCTGGCTGCTGGTCGGCATCCCTTTGGTCTGGGGGTTCTGGATGACGCTGGTGAGTGCGACAGCCTTGTTCCAGTAGCCCCGTCTTCAGCTCGATCTGCCTGGCCTCAGACGGAGGTTCGTCTGATGTAATAGCGGACTGCTTTCTTGCCACCATGGATGACGGCATCGCCGGCCTCAGTGAAGCCAAGGGCTGCGTGAAAGGCATCCGAGGCAGGGTTCGGCGGGTCGGTGTTGACCTCGCAGGTGACCAGATTGTAGCCGGCGCGCTCAACATGGCCGAACAGATCCTGATAGAGCCGGCGGGCATGGCCGCGGCCGCGCGCTTGCGCCGCCACGACGACGCGGTCGACATAGACGAAGCGCTCATAGCGCTCGCGGAACCACAGGAAATTCGGGCTGTCGTAGTGGGCGTCCTGGTCGAAGGTCATGATGAAGGCTTCGAGATCGCCGATGCGCCTGGTGTAAAACGCCTCGCCAAGCAGGAAGGACAGCCGCTCAGCCTCCAGCCACGACAGTTCTGCGGCATGCTCGTTGTTGAGCGCCAGGATCGCCGCTTCGTCTGCGGCCGATACACAGGCTATCGGGGCAGGGGTCGAGGTCATGCCTTGGCTGCCGCGATCGTTGCCGCCACCAGCGGTGTGTCGGTCAGCGTGTTGCGGTACTCGCGATCGAGATCGGAGCCACCCATGCCGACATGGGGATTGCGGTAGTCCATGGCGCTCGGCACATCCTTGAGGGCGGCAAAATGCATTTCGGACAGGCCGGTTTTGCTGCGTACTTCGGCAATGTTGTGCAGATCCAGGCCGCCGCAGCCGAGGATGACGATGCGGTCGCCGGCCTGCCGCACCAGATCCGCCAACAGCGGCAAGCCTTCGATGGCAGTGTCACGCTGGCCGCTGGTCAGCACGCGGCCGACCTTGCTGCGGATCAGTGATTCGAGCGCCTCGGCCGGGTCGCGCGTCATGTCGAAGGCGCGATGGCAGGTGACGTTCAAGGGGCCGGCAGCCTGCGTCAGTTCGCTCATGCGCGCCTCGTCCATGGTGCCATCGGCGTTCAGGCAGCCAAACACCACGCCGGGCACGCCGAGTTCGCGCAGTGCCGAGACATCGGCCAGCATCGAGGCGTATTCGGTCTCACTGTAGAGAAAATCGCCGCCGCGCGGCCGCACCATGACGTGAAACGGCACGCTTGCCTGCCCGATGGCGGCGCGGACCGTGCCGAGGCTTGGCGTGATGCCGCCTTCGACGAGGCTGGCGCACAGTTCGACCCGGTCGGCGCCGGCGGCTTGCGCCGCGAGAAGGCCGTCAATGCCTTCGACACAGATTTCGATCAGCGGCAGGCGGAGAGCTTTGGTCAAGGGGCGATCCAGTCCATGATTTCTCGCCAGCCCTACCACCGGACCGGTTGCTGCGAAAGCGCGAACAGCCTTCAGCCTTCGCCCACAGAGTTGGCGGTTATTGGCGCAATTCCGTATTCTTGGCGCCTTGCTCGACCTGATCGATCACCAGAAGCTTCACCTCGATATCACCGATATTGGTGGCCTGATGCCACTGGCCGATCATTTCGACGATGAAATCGCCAGCCTTGTAGGTGTTGCTGTTGCCGGTCTCGACATTGGTGACCTTCAGCGTGCCGGCCTGGACATAGGCATAGCGCGGGAAAGGGTGCCTGTGGACCGGCAAGGTCGCGCCCGGCGCGATATCGTAGGTCGAGACCAGCACCTGCACGTTCTTCTGCGGCAGCGTGATCGGCTGGCCGGACGCGGTCGTCGTGCGCGACGCAAGAGGGGTCACCACGACAGGCGTGCCGCTGCTGTCCAGCGCGTGGGCCGGGTTCGTGGAAAAGGCCGCCGCGAGCAGCAGTCCGGACATCAAAATTTTTCGCATGATTCGCTCCACCCCTAGCGTCAACATCGCGCAGTGGCCACCAGCACGCAAGGCAGCGCCTGGGCACCTGCCTGCCGCCAGAAAATTTTTTACGCCCCTCTTGACGGAAAAAAACACGATTACCAGATCGTTTTCCGTCGAGGCTTCGGCTCGACATACTGGCGTCGCAGCGGCGCTGCGACAGCCTCGTAACCCATGTTGCTTCACGGAGGATATGGCTATGAGAAGCTTTGATTATACCCCTCTTTACCGCACAACGGTCGGCTTCGACCGTCTCTTCGATATGCTCGAGAAAAGCGGGCGCTCCGACTGGCCTCCCTACAATATCGAGAAGATTGGCGAGAACGACTATCGCATTACGATGGCTATCGCCGGCTTCGCTCTCGATGAGGTCGAACTCATGCAGAACGGCCCCGAATTGTCTGTCATCGGCCAAAGGAAACCCGACCAGGAAAATCGGGAGGTCCTTCATCGCGGCTTGGCGACGGGCAACTTCAAGCAGGTGTTCAAACTTGCCGACCATGTAAAGGTCAAGGCGGCCAACCTCGAGAATGGCTTGCTGTCGGTGGACCTGATCCGCGAAGTGCCCGAGGAACTCAAGCCTCGGCGCATTGAGATAGGGTCCGAAGCCAAAGCGGTTTCGCTCGAGCAACCCGGCAAGAAGCAGTTGATCGATTCGAAGGCGGAGCCTCAACGCGAGGTCGCCTGATTCCCTGGACCTAGATCTACGGTCCGCCTCCCGGTTCGGCCGGGAGGCACAGATCGCGGAGAATGGAGATGAGAACCGAAGCTTACATTTTTCACCAACCTGAACCGAAAAATCTTGCCGCGGAATCCGCTGAGTTGCGGACGCCGGATGATGTGCTGAACGAGGAGACGATGACGATCGGTGCAAAGCGGGCCTTGCTCGCTTTCTGGGCTTCCGACGTTCATGCGGTTCCTGACAGTCCCGCGTTCAGACATCGGCGCCATCGTTGAAGTCAGCGACATACTCCGCGCCCTGCGTCTTCTGGACGAATCCGGGCAGGAAACGCGTGTTTCAAAGGTGTCGGAAACCGTCAGCCTGTCTTTCGACCGGCGCCGCAGGAAGAGCCGTCTCGGTTGGATGCGGCATCCCTGGCGAGATGACGACGATGATCCGCCGCCAATCCCGGCCTTTGCAACGGTGCCGCCCGGGCGTGGAGGTGGCGGCATGTTGGCCGAGCCGGAGCATGCAATCGCATAATGACCCGAACCAGCAACAACCCCGTGCCGAATGGAGGATTACATGAGTGACAGGACGTTCGACCAACCGGTCCTGGTCAAGAATGGCGAGTTCATTCAAGAAATAGGGTGCCTCGACGACGCCTTTGACTTCTTTGACGAGTGGCCAAGGGAGCGGCGGGGTCCGATTTTCGAGACGGCCTTTCGAGCCTGCCAGCGTGCTCACGACGGCCAGGTTCCGCTGACGGTGGCGCGCGACGCCGTCGCCGGCTTCGCAAGATCCGTCAAGATCCTGCAGGACCCGCTTGCTCAATTCCCTTGGATGGACGGCACAAGGTCAGGTCGCGGCGGGATTACCGCTTAGCATTGATAGGGGCGGCGCTGCCAGGATGGCGCGCTGCATGGTCGTCGTTCACATCGCTACAAGGTGAACTGCCCTACCAGTTCACCTTGTAGCGGGGCGGCTCGATCGTTTGTTCGAACTCCTGGTGCGGTTTTTGGCAGCTGGCTAGGTCAGCCTCGCAACAGTCATCGCTAATATAATATTCGAGGCGTCACCACAGGAGGTTCAATGGTTTCCGCTATCGCAAGTCAACATCGGCAAGTCCCGGAAAAACAAACGGCAGCGGGAAAGCCGCAAACGAGCGAAGGATTTTCACCGGGCCGCAGCGCGGACGCCGTGGGACACCTCGCCAAAATCATGGTTGCAGCAGGCGGTGATGTTGACGCTGGTGCGCAAGGCCGCGCGGCATCCAGGATCGCCAGGATGGATATCACCGTTTTGACCGCGCCACCCGCAGAAACACCAACTGAGTAAGATAGGCTCGTTCGGGCTTCCTTGCCGCCATCGGCGGCATGCGATGCTCTCGCAGATTATGCCACGGCTCTCAGCGGAGGCTCCGCCATCGTCCCCAAGCCGTCGCATTCCGTGCAGGTACCTGTCTTTCCGGGGCAGCCACCCCGATGGGTTCCCTGCGGGCAGCAGTGCCCGTTTGACGCATACCACTTGGAGCAGTCGAAAACCCTGCCGCTGCCATGACAGCGCACGCATACCATATCTGAAGTCATTCTCAATTCTTGCCCAACCCAAACGCACTCGCCCGACGCCGCAAGTAACAGGAGTCATTGCGCTTTCAATCACATCGCCCTGACTTAAATTGGGGAGATCGACGGATGGCCGGAATCGGGGCGAACTATCGCTGCGCCGTAATTACGTTCCTCGTGAAAACCTTGCTCGCCACAACCCGCGTTGGGCATTGGCCGGCACCAACAGGCTGGGCCGGCTTGTCCGGTTCCTTCTCGGCGGTGACAGCGACTGCATCACCGGACTGCGCGTTGGCGGCCTGTGTGGCCGTGGACGCGAAGAGCACCGTCTGAGTGATGAGAGCCGAAAACGCGGCAACCTGGACCAGCACGGCGGCGAGGGCGATCTTCTTGAGCATCCGAGAGAACGATCTTCGATGTTCCCGGTTCCCCGCGCATTCAGGTTTTCGACTTGCTACGGGAACAAGAGACCGGCAGTGCGGTTAACTCGATTATGCCGAGCAAGATCAAAGAGCCACCCTCGAAGCTCCAGCCGGAGAAGGTACCTATCCGACGTCGGGACAAAGAAGCCCCGCCAGAGCTCGAACATGTCGACCCGCCACCGCGAGACGTGCGAGAGGCACCGGCCCCCAATCCGAACGGCGACAAGAGATGAAATCCTGATGGGGCCCGTGATCGAAGCGCGCTGCATAGCGGCGCCAAGTCAAGTTGAGGATCAACCTGCTGCCTGCGGTTTTCCAGACATGCCATTGATCAGCCCCTATGGGCGACGTGACCGTCTCAAGGCTTTGAAAGATTGGCTCCCCGGGCCGGATTCGAACCAGCGACCAACCGGTTAACAGCCGGTTGCTCTACCACTGAGCTACCGGGGAACGGGGGCTCTTATGTGAGTGGCGCAGCCTATAGCTGCCCTTTTCGGCTTTGCAAAGAAGCTTTTCACATTTTTACGAGGCTTTTTCGCACAGGCCTTTCTCGCAATCGTCGACGGATGCCCTCATATTAGCCGTCTTGGTGGGGATATGGAACCGAAAGCGCGGCGGCGGCTTTGGTTCCAGCATGCTTGCGAACAATCAAACGGGTCAATTTTTCGAGACGATGACAGCACAAGATAACCAGATGCCGGCGCGAAAAATCTCCGTTTTCGGGCGCGAGTTCAAAATGCCGCGCTCGCGTGGGCTCAGAATCACGATCGGCATCCTGCTGACCATCGGCGGCATCCTCGGTTTTCTGCCGATCCTCGGCTTCTGGATGGTTCCGCTCGGATTGCTGGTGCTGTCCTATGAATTCGCCATGGTTCGCCGTCACCGGCGTCGCTTCGTCGTCTGGTGGGAACGGCGTCGCCGGCCCGATTGACCGCCGATAGCGCAAGGTGGTTGTTCAGCGGGCGGCGTGCTCTTCCAGTGCCTCATGGATCTGCTTGAGAATTGCCGCGGCCGAGGCAAGCCTTGCCCTGTCATGCGGCGACAGGCTGCCCGCACCTTCGATGGACAGGCGGTCGATGGCGTAGTGCAAAAGCTCTCCGCATTGTGGCAGGGACAGGTTGGCCGACGCGGTTTTGTCTTTTACGACCTTTGCCTGATGCATGGCTTTGCCTCCTGGCGTGCTCAACGCATAAGCCGTGGATGCGTTTCTTTCAGCGGCAGGTCATGCTTACCAATCCGCTAATATGCCGTTGTGTTGGCTGGGTAATGAGGATTTGACGGATGCTGCCCGGAACTGGCGCCGAGGAAACCGTTCGGAATGCACGGTGGCCGCTTGACGGCATTTTCGCCGCAACCTATTGGAACCGGGTGGAACGCCGGGAGCAATGAGGCCTCGTGGCGGAGTGGTTACGCAGAGGACTGCAAATCCTTGCACCCCGGTTCGATTCCGGGCGAGGCCTCCAATGCCGGTTACTATAGCGGAATTCGCGTTTTAAATCAATCATTTAGATAGCGAATTCCGCCGCGTTATACGACGTTGGCATTCCCGCGTTATACAATCGAGGCTTTCTCGCCCGCCTCATGGGCCAGCCGGCGACGATTCGCAGCCTGCACATAGGGGCGTGCTTCCTTGGGGTCTTTCCAGCCGAACCACGCCATAAGCTGATATTCGGTCGCGCCGCCTTCGGCCATTTTCGTGGCCCGCCACTTCCGGACACTGTGCGCTGTAACGTCGCGGACCCCGGCTTGCCGGAACCACTTCGCCACCCTGGCAGAGAGCGCCTTGTCGCTGGCGAAGGCCGCGCCTTCCTCGGTAAGGACGAACGTCATCCGGTCTTTCGGAAGATCCAAATTGTTGACCGGCAGCTCACATAGCATCTTCGTCTTGACCGTCACGAACGATATGAGGCCATTCTTGACGTGCTGGCGCCCAAGCAGCCGGAGATCGGACACGCGGACGCCGGTATGCTTCAGGATGTCCATAGCGAGCCGTGCAGGGCCGCTGGGGTGCTTTGCCTCATAGGCGGCGATATCCTCGTCGGTGGCCGTGTCGTGGCCTCCCTTGGGCACGCGCAGACGTCCTATGTCCCTGACCGGGTTTGGCCGCACCTTCGCGTGCTTGAAAACCTGTGACAGTATCTTCAGGCGTTCGTTGCCCGCGTTCGGGTTGTCGCGCTTGCGGTCCCGAAGCACTTCAAGATGGGCTGGGCCGATTCGCTCCGCTCGCTCCTGTCCGAAAGTCTCGGGCTTGCCACGCTCCAGCGGTTCGGCCATCATCGACAGGATTACGCGCTTGCGGGCATCGCGGGTCGCCTTGGCCTTCGATGTGAAATCCGGCGACTTCATGTATTGGTCGCACATCCACTCGAAAGAGCCTTCATAGGCGGCGGCATGCGGCGACACCCATTCCTTGCATTTCCGGTAGACAGCCATGAATTCCGGCGTCTCGGGCTCGCCTGGCAGACGGGTGAGGGGCTGGCCTCTCCTGTTAAAATAATAGCGCTTGGTCCCGTCGCGGTTGGTCCGCGCGGTCACATGCTGTAGGATGAGTTCCATGGGAGCGTTCACAATTTCGGCTCCCTGATCAGCGGCACAATAGTTGGTTCGGTGGTATTGGCCGGCTCGGGCTTATCCCCGCTATCCCCGCCAATCACAACCGACAAAGAGACGCCATCGAAGATCACGCGGCCGATCGGCAGGCCAAGGTCGCGAACGGCTTTCACCATCCGCGTCACCTCGTCATGCGTGATTCTGGCCGCGCGCCTCGTCATCTACCCTTCCCCATCGATAGAGGGAGGGGCAGGCAGCGGTTGCCAGCGCTCAACAAACCAGCCTGTCACGAAGTTCGAATCGCCGGCGGAATGGCCTTCCCTCGTCAAGCCGAACTCATCGACGCCGTGCCAGACATCGCCCTGCCACTTCGCGAACCATATCGATTTGTCTTCGCCACAGGAAAGCAGGAGGAACCTGTCTTTCGGCGCCGTGCTAATATCTATCCAGCCGTTTTCGTCAGGTTCATTGACGTCGGTGAACGTGGTATATTCGGTCTTGTCGCCTTCGCCGGAACGATAGCCGCAGATGGTGATACAAAAGCACGGCTTGCTGCGCCCTTTGGCTGGCGCGCCGCACCCGCAGCATTTGAAGGGCGCGCTCAAGCTCCTTCCTCCCCATCTTGAGATAGGGAACGGGCGGCGATCTCCTGAAGGCGTTTAACCGCCTTGATCAGTCCAAGCCGGGTCCAAATCGGGCTCGGGAAATTGTCGATTGGAGCGGCGATCTGCTCCAGTGCAGCCTTCATCCGAAGGATCTCGGCCTGGGTGGAGGCGAGGCGAGATTCGAGATCGGCGACTAGTGCTTGATATCCGACGATGCCGACTTTGAGCATGATTTCGCTCATGGTTCCCTCACGGAAGAGAGGGCGACGAAGCGACCGTCTTCGAACTCACTGACAGGCCGAACCCATGTCGTGCCGTCTTCATCGCGATAAATGGCAACCTTGGCATAATCGGTCAGGGGCGTGTCGGTCTGGATCTCGCCGTAGCCGTCCAGATGGTATTTGCTGCCGCGCTTCACATGCTGGTGCGTCGGCACCCAGCCGTCCTTCACCGCCATTTCTGGCGCTGCGGGGGAAAGGGCTTCGAGGATCGGGGCCGAGAGCCGGCACCACTCTTCAAGCGAGATGCCGAGCGGCATGTTGGCCAGTTCTTCAAGGCACCGTAGCGCCTCTGTCACGCCCTTGGTAGCGGGTGGGGATGTGGGGGTCATGCTGCTGACCTCCGAAAATGGTCGGTTTCAGCAGTGAACCAATCGACAAGCGGCGTGTCGTAGCCAAGCATAAGTGGGTGCTTGGGATCGCCGGACTTCGTAAAACCGAAGACCTTGACCGGCTTGCCAGACGCAAAGAATAGGTCGCGCATCGCGTCCAGGTGGTGCCGGAGGCGCGGCGGTATCTTGTCCCGGCTTCCCCAGCACGGAACCAGGATATCAGCTTCAGAGATGGCCTCAGCAACGTGGCGAGCGTTGTCCGGTCCAACGGGGTCGGCTACCTTGGCGAGTTCTCGGACATCGGTCGCTGTCTTGCCAAACGGATTGACGGCGATGTACTTCCGACCATTGTTGCGGAGCGTGAAGCCGCGCCACTTCATCGAAGTTTGGTCTTCGTCGCTGACGCCAGCGGTCGAACCATTGATGCCGCTGTACAGGAAAACCAAGCCGGTGGCCTGTACCTCGCGGTCAAGCCGATGGCGAAACAGGCCGCATTCGGAAAAGACAGCAGAACTCTTTAGTGCGAACATGTCAGACATTGCTTTTTCCTTTCAAAAACAGTAGCATAACTACGGTTTTCACTCAACGATTTGTGCGGTTTCCCGGTGTTTTCTGAGTCATTCGTCGTCGCCGGGACCGGCCGCATATTCATCGTCTCGCGCGATTTCATTTTCGAGCGCGATATCGTTCAGGGTGTCGTCTGGCACAGGATAGGGGGAAGCGAACAGTTCGTAGTTACCCAGTTCCAGCGAACTAGATGCCATCCTGACGACTGCGAAGGCGCGTTTTATCTTGTCGTCATCGACATATACCGTAAGGTCCGCCACCGGCCCCGTCTCCCCGGCTGTCTTCCTGGATAGAGAGGCGCGGAGGCGCTTGACGGCATCGATAGCACCATCGGCAAGGAGCCTGTCGTCTGTGCCTTCCGTCGTCATGCACCAGAACGATTCGAGGCAAGTGTCCAGCACATCGCATTCGTCCGTCGCCTCTCCGCTCCCCGCTGCTATAGGGGTGCTGAGGGCAGCCTCGAAAGCGCGTTTGATTGCGCATTCAGCGCATGTGATGCAGCGCTTGTCGCCTTGGAACTGATGGTGACAGGTTGCGCACTGGCACAAATGTCCGCCGGGCGCATATCCATGGAAGGGCCATTGGTGCGTCTCTACCCTGTTCATGGCTGAGAGCCTGAAGCGAGGGAGATGGCGGCACGTCCGGCGTCGGTTGCCCAGCTTGTCGGCTGGTCGTCATCATAGCCGCTCTCGATATAGCCGAGATCGGTGAGCCGTTTGTTGGCTCGCGCCATTGCCGGCCGATCGCTGTAAGGCAACTGCTCGATACCGCCCGCGCAGACGGAGAGATATTTGCGTTCAAGTTCAGTCAGGTCATTCATAGCTCTCGGTTCCTCAAGATATGGGATGGCGGAGGTCATGCTGATGGCTCGAAAGCTGCGCACTCTTTGTCGTCCTTGCGATCTATCCAGCCGCCTGATGGCGTAGGACCGCCGCCCTTGTTGAAGCCGATCCAGTATCGGGATTTTGGCAGCACGATTTCTGGCATCTTCCATCCGCAACGGCCTGACCCGTCAGGGTGCAGGCTAGCTTTTGCGGTGCGCTTCCATTCAGCGAAGCGACAAGTCAGGCATGGGTTGCTCATAGCCGTTCCCCGGTTGCGATGTGGCGGCGCGCTACAACCTTGGAAAGGGGCTTTGGACGGGCAGTATCCTGCGGCACAAATACGAGCCCGGACTGAACCCAGATGTGCAAAGTTCGCTGCAAGGCGCGCATGGAATAATATAGACAATCTTCGGCAGAAAGTCTATGATTATCAATAGTTTCGTGGCATTTCGCACACCCAAAAGCGGCGTGGAAATCATCCGACTTCGTGGCGCCGCCTTTTATGTCGGACGGCAGATGGCACAGGACCACAGTCGCGGAATCGTGGTTGCAAATTCCTGGGATCTGAAACGTGCAGGGCTGGCCTTTTGCGGAGGCGCGGAGCTTGGTGGAGACAATGCCCATCAGCGCAAACTCACGTGGTATTCGCGGTCAAGTTCGGCAGCGATTTCCTTCTCGACCTCAGCCATGGTCAGGTCAAAGCGGCGAGCCTCCAAAAGCTCGGTGTGGACCGCTACGAAAGCGGCTGGACGATCGGGAAGCTTGCGGGCGTGGCTCCTTACCCATGTCTGGCGGGTCATGCTGCTTTCGCCTTCTGCTCGGGGTTGTACGCATACCGATCTGGCGGAATGGTCAGGACCACGCCGATTTCAGCATGGCGACGAAACACGATGTCCAGATACCGGCTCATCTGCTCGACGTTCATCAAGCTTGTGACAGGCAGTTCGGTATCGCGGATCAGTTCCAGCTTTTCGGGATAGGGCAGTGGGCGCACGAGTTTGTCATAGGTCGCCTTGAACTTGTCGTGTGCCTCCCGAAGGATCGGAACGCCGATTTTCAGCTTGCACCGGGCGCGAACGTCTTCACGGTCCTCGCCGGTTTGCTCGCTGATCTCGACATACCATTTGAATGCAAGGCGGTTCTGTTCTCCCGAGCGGTCCCGGCCTTCCGTGATATCGACGGTGAACGGGCGCTTACGGCCCTTCAGGTAAACCACCAGAAGCTGCAGATCGGCTTCGTTCTTGACGGGTCGCGTTACCATTGTGTCCCTTTCCGGCCGGAGCATTTGCGCCCCGGCCTTCTCTGGTTATCCAGCCATTGAAAGAAGTTCGCCTGGCACAATCGCTCCCGGCTCGTATTTGGCGCGGAGGCGATGCACGATCAGGCGAAGCTCATTGAGAAATTCGATGACATCCTTTTCCAGCGCGGCAATCAGGGTGTCGTCACGGGGGATGCGCCGAACATAGAGACGCATCGTCTCGGGGAAGCGCGGGTCATAACTGGCGAAGTCGCACCACAGGCGGCCGGTGCAGCACATTTGCCACTGCATCTGCAGCACGTATTCCTGCGCTATTTCCTCTGCCGCCAGCGTCTCCAGATGAACGGCCAGGGTCGGGCACTTGAACTCAACCAAGCCATCTTCATCGATCAAGCCATCCGGTGAAGCGCCTGTATCGCCAATCGTCGGATGCTTGATGAACCCAGTTTCAACGATGGTCGCATCCCGATAGAACTCGTATGCGATCTTGGCTTCTGGCTCGACTTCCTCACCCCAACGGCGCGCTGCACCAGTCCCCGACGCGACATGCGTTCCGGACAGCCGCTCGACCACGAGGTCGTACATGTAGTTCTTGCGGGCGGCGCCCCAGCCGGTTTTGGTGCGAGCGCACACATCAGCGATACGCGAGGCGGTGACGTTGCCTAGCCTGGCTTCAAACCATTCTTCCGAGCGTTGTTCCATTATGCCGTCTTCCCCTTCTTTTCGAGGGACTTGACGGCGCGCTCGTACTGCGAGGTCAGCAGATCGGCCACGCCCTCTACTTTGAAATAGGCGCAGAACCGAACAATGTCGGTGCCGGTCTCCTCGATCTTGCGCAGGAGAATGTCGCGCTGTTCCTCGCTGATCGGGTTGTCGTCTTCGGTCTGCTCTGAGCGCTTGGCGTCGTCGTCCTCTGCCGCTGCCAGGCCAAGCGCGGCCTTGAGCGTCATGCGCTGGAGATAGGTCAGCGTCGAGCCGACTTGCTGGAGGCTGTTCTTGTTGCCGCTGTCATCGCGCGGGCCGACGAGGGTGTTTTCCTCGAAATATCCGAGACGATGCGATACGATACACGTGACGCTGACCGGCTCGCTTGCCGCCGAACTGGTGCGGAAGCGATAGGATAGGCCGTGCTTGCCCAAGATCGGGTTCACGGTGCGGGCGATCTCGGCAAGGTCTTCGTGCTTGTAGTGGGTCCGCCCCTTGGCAGAGGTGAAATCAACCGTGCGATTCTTGCTGATGATGGGTATCTCGGACTTCGCAGCCGACATGGCCTCATCGAACGCCTTGCGGGCCTGCGATGCCTCCCAGCGTTCTTGCAGTGCCAGAAGCCGTTCCAGCGTCTCCGGTGTGGCATTGCTGGCCAGCGCGCGGTCAATCATCGCCATTGGCGTCACGGCGCCGGCCTGGTAGGCTGCCGGTCTGGTTTCCGGCTCATGCTCGATTAGTGCGTTCGCGGCGGTGTTCATGCTGCAATTCCTTCTTGGTGAGATGCTGCGCGATCTGCTGCTACGCGCCTGACGATCCGCTCGGCTTCATCGGGATGGACACCAGCAGTGACCAGTAAATCGTAGTCCCTGAACCGCCTCTCCCAATCGGTCTGGAAGCGGAGCAATCGGGCTGCTTCTAGGATGTCCATTTCAGGCGTCCTCATCTTCGAATTCTTCGACGCCCCACATGAGCTTGTGCATGCGGCGATACTCGGCTTCAGGAGCGTCTTCCTCCGACCAGGGATTGCTATGGAACTCATCCGAGTAGGCGGTGAAGCGGCCAATGGTTGCCCCGCCTCGTCCTTCATCAAACCAAGAGTATTCGAAGGGCAGCTCGCCAATGTGCCAGAGAGCCAAGAGCCAGCCGTAAGGCGTCTGCCACGCGGTCTGGAAGGTCAGTGTGAGCGTGTCGTCAGCCGCGGCAATGGTCTGATACTTCCCGCCCTGGTCGATGCCGTAGGCGTTCCATTTCGTGCCCCAATTGGCGCGGCTCCAGTCGAGCGCGTTGCCAGGAAACACAGAATGTTTTGTGCTGACGCTTCCCTGCCAAATGTTGCTCGGAATGGGCAGAAGTGTCGCAAAGTCTATGGGTCTTTCCGGGCCACGTATGATAGCAAGGATCGCGCCTTGCTGGTCGGCGTCTATGTTCTTGAATCTGATTTCGGTCAGGACATGGTTCGGCATCACAGGGCCTCATAGGTGTCAGGATCGACTTCGAGCATGTCGAGGTCTTGGGGAGGGATGCCGCGTTCAAGCTGGCCAATCGTGAGGGCGCCGACGCGGTAGGTTGCGCCACCAGTCGAGACGATGAAGTCCGTTCCGAGCAGCCCGCCGAAGATGCGCGTGACAATCCGCCAGTCCGTGTCAGCGTATGGTTCCGGCTGGCGGGAGATAGCAGCGGCTGCGTTCATGATTGCACCGAAGCGGCTGCGATAGCTGCACGGACAGCCGGCAGGGTATCGTGGGCAGGGTCAGGTGTGCCGGCGTCGGGCATGCGGATGAAGCCGAGTTCGACGCCGTTGACCATGAATTGTTCGGCTGCTTTGAGCGCCGCCAGCATGGCCTTCTGGCTCTTGCGGAGAGCACGAAGCTCGGTGTTCAGGTTGCGCAGTTGGGCATACAGGTCCGGCTTCTTCTTCGATGAGGCGAGTATCCGGTCCCACTCTAGTTCCTCGACCTCATCAATGATGGCGCGCAACTGGTCGGCATCGTTCGTGCTGCCGAAGTAAATGCGGTCGCCTTCGTCCTCCAAGCCTTGGCTCACGTTAGACAGGGTGTCCCGGAACCGCCGCATCAACTGTGAGGAATAGATTTCGTTGGCCCGCGCCTCGGTGAGCGCCCGTTCAATTTCGGTCTGCGGTGCACTGGCGTTCATCGTCTGTCTCCGTTAGTTGCGGGAAGGGGTGGTCAGCGGAGCAGGTGGCCGCGACCAGCGTTCACCATGTCGCGGCGATAGGCGCTGTCGTCCGGCCCGCCGCTTTCCGCCAAGCTGTCCTGCTGGCGCTGGTAGGCGGCTTCCATCTGGGCGTCATAGTCGGTGTAGGCGTCAGCCAAGAGATTCTTGGCCTCTTCCAGCGAGCAGTCGAAATCCTTGAGGACTTCAACCAGGGCTTCGGTGATCTGCCAGTTGCGGGGCTTCATGACTGTGCCTCCGCTTTTGAAATGGCGGCCTCAAGCCGACGCAAACCGCCTTCGATGGTGCGGATAGCGGTGGCTTTCGTTGCGCCTATGGAAAGATCGATTTGGGCATTGCGGAGATAGCCGGCGGCGGACTTCATCTCGGCCAGCATGTCAACGGCAGGCTCTTTCGGTAGCGGCGGCTTCGGGCAATTGCCGCTGTAGCCGTGGAACTTGAACATCTCCTCGCCAGCCGGCATCGGCTCGCCGCAGAGTTCGCATCGGGCTGTTTCGCTGTCGGTCGTCATCTCATGTCTCCGTCATTGTACTGTCTGGAGGGAAGGGAGGTTAGGCGGCGATGGCCGGTCGCACGTCCATGAAGGCGGCGATTACTTCCGCCGCGACTTGCGGGACGATGGCGTTTCCGTAGGCGCGGAGCTTTCCCACGCGGGCGGGAACCCCATGAGCCAGCAGACGAATGCTGGGTTCAATGCGCCGGGCTTTTCCGTCCGCGGCGATGACCCAATCCGCACCAGACCACCCAGTAGCATTTCGCCTTTGCGATCCCCGCTCCGTGAGGTCTGTCCGCCCGTTGCGCAGGCCACGCTCGGCGTCGGCCACATTGAAAGAGCCGCGACGGCTGGAAGGGCCATGCCCGTTTTCGAGCGGGTCGCCTTCGCGAAATCCGGTCCCGCTTCCGACGCCCGTGGGGTGGGCCAAAGAGCCAACGCTCTGATGGCAACTAACCCCGCCGAATTGCCTGCCTCGTTGTTCCCGTCCTTCGCCTTTGCCAGACTGGTCGGCGTCGGCCACAAACCACAGTCTATCTCTGCGATGGGGCGCATCGACGGAACAAGCTGGGAGTACGGTAGCCCCGACGGTGTAACCCGCGCCGTCCAGGTCAACGCGCATTCGGTCGAGCCAATGCTTTCCAATCGCGTCCTTAACCTGCTCTCCCATGACTGTTGCAGGGCGGACGGCATCAACAAGGCCGAACCATACGGGCCAGAGATCGCGCTCGTCCTTTTCAGCAAGCCCTTTGCCTGCGAGGCTGTAGGGCTGACATGGGCAAGAACCTGTCCAAAGGGGACGCTCGTCAGGCCATCCAGCAAGTCGAGCTGCATAGGACCACCCGCCGATGCCTGCGAAGAAATGGCATTGGGTGTAGCCTTCAAGGTCGCTCGGCTGGACATCCGCAATGCTCCGGTCATCAACATCGCCGGACGCAATCAGGCCAGCGGAAATGAGGTTGCGCAGCCATTGGGCGGCGTAGGGATCGAATTCGTTGTAATAGGCGGACATCACAGCGCCGCCCTTGCTCTCGCCATGCCCAGCGAAGGGCAGACAATCGGATCGCTGAGAATGCCGTAGACGTAGAACTCGCCGTCGACTTCCCAGATGGAAATCTGTCCGTGCTGTTCGATTAGGGTTCCGGTCATTGTCCATGTCCTCTCTGGGGGTGGTGGAAGGGCTGGGAAGCCGGTCAGGCCGGGCCGTTGACCGCGTGGCCGATGAAGGCAACGCAGTTGACATAATCCAGATGAGAGATTTCTCCGGCGAGCCGCTTGGCGCGGGCTTCCTTTTCGAACTCGTCGAACGAAGCGTGGCTGATGAGGTACTCGCGACCGCTGCCGACATAGGCCGGGACGAAGATCGTCTTGGCTGCATTGACGCGCTTGGTGAAGTCGTTGCGGTAGGTGGCGTTCATGTCCGTGTCCTCATCTGGTGTTGATGAGACATTCGCAGAAAATGCGAATTAGCGCAATAGGCAGGATGACGAATTATCGCAGAAAGTGCGAATTATTTTCTTGCCATCCGGAATCAAATCGCAGAAAAGGAAAAGCCCCGCGCGTTTCTTAGACGCCGGGGCATGACTGGACGAAAGGGCTTGGCGGCTCATATCCAGCAAGCAATGTTATACCATTACATTCTGAAATCGCCAAGCCCCGAAATCGACCGTCGTCAGGTGACGCGCGCCAGTATCCACTCTGGACCACTTGCCGGCGGTGAAGCGGTGAAGGCTTGGCCTCGCTATCTTGCCGCTGCGGAATTAACAGCCGCGCCGTCTCTATGAGATGAAATGAGGCAGCTCGGGGAAACCTGGGTAGGCTTTGCCAGAGCCATGAGACGAGTGATCGAGGCCGCAAGTTTCGATCCGAACGCCGAACAGACGTGAGATTGCATAAAGGGTGGCACCCTTGGGTGCGGGAAACAGCTTCCTCCCGCTAGTCCTGTCCAGCAAAGGCAGTGGCGAACCGAACAGCGGCGTAAGTCTGGCAATGTCGAACAGCCCGGAGCCTACCGCCGGGACGCTGCAAGAGGCTTCATCTCCTCACGCAACGTCTTAGTTGATGGATATTAGCCAGAGGTGCCGGTTTTCGGTGGGAAGGCGCGCTCGACAAGCTCTTTGATCGCCTTCGCTTCTTCTATGGTGCGGTCCCGGAAGAATTTGGTCATCCAGTCGTCAAGCGGATGACGCAGCAAAGCCTCCGGTGGATCCGCTTCCAGGAGAGCGGCGATCTGGAGGAAAGTCTCTCCGTGCGGCTTCTGGCCCTTGAGCCAGCGGTAAACCTGGCTCGGGCTGGTATCGAGGGCTTCCACCATGTCAGGCACCTTGACCCCACGATGCTCCATCCACTCGCCAATGTAGTGTGCCTTTACCTCTGGCGGCTTTGAGGGGTCGAAGTCCCCTTCACCGCGAGGCTTGATCCTCTCTTTGAAATTTATCCGTACTGGCTTTGGCATGTCGCAGATTTTACCAAAGCCACAAAATGTGTCGTCGGCATAAAATGCGAACATTTCTCTTTACAACATTCGCACTTTCTGCGAAACAAGATGCATGCCGAAGAAAACAGCCTTTGCCGAATTCCGCAAAAAGGATGGCTCCAAGCAACGCACGCTTGATGAGGTCGCCACCCTGTTTGGCGTGAACAAAGCCACGATCATTCGCTGGGAAAACGGGGAGGTTCCTCTCCCAGCCAAGCGGCTGAAAGAGTTCGAAGACGTTACGGGGATTCCGCGCCAAAAGCTGCGGCCCGACATTTTCGAGGGTGCCTAATGCACCAGTCTCAGCCGCTCTGCTCCACAGCAGGACACGCCCAAGGCGTTCATGGTCATCTTGATGGATTGGTGAACAGCCAACGTCGGCATGATGAGCCGAGCCACCGTCACCAGTTCGATGGTCCCAGCGTAGTCGTTGAACGACTTCTGCTTGGCGTAGAGTGTAAAGCGGAAATTGCCATCGCCAAGGTCTTCGGCGTCGGCAAGCCCAGAGCAGAAAATGTCGGTGATGATAGCCGGTTCGACAAGCAGCAAGCCCATGTTCGTTCCTCCCAAGCCAAGGGAACATTAGCTGGCCTCGATGGAATGTCCGCAACTGGACCATGCGAGCGGTGCACAGGCGATGTGGTTCATGGTGAACAACTCGTAAAGCACTCAATGCCCACCGCTGGCCAGCGCCTTGCGCAGATCCCTTGCCAGAGCCCTTGCGACTCCATCTGGCAGAACCAGCCGATTGACGATGCGATGTTCCTCGCCATGCGTCACCCAGGCAACGAGCCTGACTTCACCGTCGATACGCTCGATGTCCACGCCTTCGGAAAACACATCCATGATGATGGCAGGTTCGGTCAGCGCTGGGTCTTCGTCATCAGCCATCATCAATTCTCCGGGAGCGCGTCATGAGCGACACCATAGCCGCTGGCCAGCTTCGCGCCTTCGTTGAGCGTATCGAAGCCGACATCAAGGAAATGAACGCCGACAAGTCCGAAGTCTACAAGGAGGCTCGCGGCTCTGGCTTCGACGTGAAGGCCATTCGCAAATGCGTCTCCAAGCGCAAGCTGGACGATTCTGACCGCGAAGAGCAGGACGCCGTTTTCGACATGTATTGGGAGGCGCTCGGCGGTAGTTCCTCGCTCCCAGATTATCAGCCTCGTGCACGTGCACGCGAGGCAAACAAGATGGACCGCGCCGACGATGGCTCTTTCGAGACCGGAATCGTGGCAGCGGGAAACCGCCTGGAGGCCAACCCGGCTGGACCGGTAACAGGTGAGGTGAGCCATGCCGGCGCGGGTGAAAGCCCCGCAACCACTCCAGAGCCATTCCAGCCTCCCGCCTTCCTCGTCAAGGCAGCAAAGCCGCTCCGTCCGTTGTGCCTCAATCCCGAAGAGTGCGCCGGATACGGCTCTCATACATGCCACCGTTGTTTGACGGCCGCCGGCCAAAGCGAGGCGGCATGAACGTCATCAGCCATTTGAACAATCCCAATTCGTTGCCTGAGCCGGTTACGACGGCAGCGAATAGCGCGGGGCTGAACCCCCTCCCGGTCCCGCGCACCGATTCACGGGTCATCGCAGCATGACCGACATCCCAGAAGATATCCTCGCCACCGCGAACGACATTGCGAGCCTGATCCCTTCGCGCGTTTCCGCAGATAACCGGACATTCGCAGGGCTCGTCATCGCCCGCGCCATCCTTGCCGAGCGTGAGCGCTGCGCACAGATCGCCATCACCGTCACCGAAGGAACATCGCGCCACGACGATCATCCGGTTCGAAAGGCGATAGCTGACGCCATAAGCGCGGCTGGCAAAATCATCGCCACCGCCATCCGCACCCCCTCCACACCCAAGAGGGCAGACACATGAGCGCTGCCATCCCGCGCATCGACGTAGACACGGCCAGCCGAGACCGAATGATTGACCACATCATTCACCTGGAGAACCTGCTGTCCGCCACTATGCCGCAGGACGAGCAAATAACCGCGCTCCGTCAAAAGCTCGCCCTGCAACCGCAGGAAGCCAAGATTTTGGCGGCCCTTATGAGTGGCGTGATCTGTAGCCCCTACCATCTCAGGCGTGCAGCAGAAATGCCGGAAGACGCAGAAAACGAGAAAAACCAAGTATCCGTCCGGATCTGCGCATTGCGCAAGAAGCTCCAGCCCTTCGGCATCTCCATCAAGAGCGTTTACGGCACAGGTCACCAAATACCTGCCGATGATGTTCAACGCCTTCGCTCCCTTCTCTCGGAGAGGGCGGCGGCATGAACATCACATTCGCTAAATTTGCTGCCGGACGCACAAGGGACTTCATGCGCCCGGCTTTTCTCCAAGGCAACGCAGGGACAAGCGGCCTCGGATTCCTGAATTTGCTCCGGCGCTTGTGGGCGGCCGGAAGCCCTTCGTTTCTCAGCTCGTGCGTCCAAGATTCCAGTCAAGCGCCGCACGGCATCTTCAACACTCTCTTCCTCGCGCCAGTCCTTTCGTCTGCCTGTCTCCATGTCCCAACAAAAGCATGGAGCAGCCAGCATGACGCGCAGAGAAACCCAGCATCAAGTGCATCAGGAGCATCAAGTTATGAGTAGTGCCGATGTGGCGTCGGATTATGTCCGCCGCATGGTCGAGAACGAAACGCGGGGATGGGGCGACACTGACAACGCCCTAGCCCGCCTTGAGGCAAAGTACGGGCTTCCTTTCTGGAGCCTCCAAAACCTCCGCATGGGCCGCGCCAAGACGGTCGAAGCTGGGCTCTTTGCCCGGATCAGGGCTGCGTACCTCGCACAGTGCGAGCGTCAGATATCGCGGCTCCAGGAAGAACTCAAAATCGAGAAAGCGATCTGCGGAGATGACACTTTTGAGGATCTTGAGCGCGAGGTTTCGGACTTGGTGGCGCGCATTCAAGAGAAGAAACAAGCGAGGAAAATGAGATGATGGATGTCGAATTCACAGGAACGAGCCAGACCGTAGCTGCCGGCCAACTCCGCGCCTTCATTGAGCGCGTCGAACGGCTGGAGGAGGAGAAGAAAACCATCGGCGACGACATCAAGGAGGTCTTTGCCGAGGCGAAGGGAACCGGCTTCGACACCAAGGCGATGCGCACGATCATCAAGCTTCGCAAGAAGGACCAGGCAGAGCGTCAGGAGGAGGAATCCATCCTCGAACTCTACATGACCGCCATCGGCATGGCCTGACCAGCTATGGGCTGCAAGGCTCATCGAGAAGTCAAGAAGATGGGGCGCCAGCCGAAATTCGACGCATCAATTTACCCCAAGAAACAGGAGCAATCTCAATGGACAAGCAATACGCAGGTACCGCCGCCGGGAACTACTTCCCTGGAGAGGCCGCCGTCAAACAGTCACCCATCGGCAGCCTTTACGAGGCGATGAACTATCTGCGGGAATCGACTGCGATGGTCCGCAACACGGCTGACCAGCTTTGCGGTGGTCAGCCCGAGGCGATCGGCAAGGACCAGTCGCCCAAGAACGGAAGCCATTTCGGCCAGATCGAGGACATAGCGGAAGAGGTCCGAAACCTCGCCGCTCGTGTCTCCGGCGACATGCAGCGCATCCAGAGCCGCCTCTGACCGCCTCCTAATCCCAAACAGAGGGAATACACACATGAGCAAAGGCTACGAAAGGGCATATGCGGACATGCTCGCAGCGCTCAAGGAGGCTGTCGCTCTATCAGATAGGCGCCTTGACCCGCTGGCTGGTAGGACGCGCGAATGCCAGCGCGTTTACGACCAATGCGCTGCCGCAATTTCCCAAGCGGAGGGGCCGCTCCCATGATCACCGAGCACCAAATCCGCCTCTCCCAAGCAGACCATCCCCAAGACGAACCTGAAACCAAAGCATCCGGCATATGGATGTACGGCGTTCTCGCTGTTGCTGTCGTGGCATTTGCATACGCTGTCTATCGGGCTGGCGTGGCGTGGATGGCTGTATGAAGCAAGAGCGCATGACCGCCGCAGAGTACAATGCTGGTCCTGCGAAGCCTGGGAAGACCAACAAGTACGGCGCCAAGAAAACCACGCTGGACGGCATCACGTTCGACAGCAAGGCCGAGGCAGCCCGTTATGCGTCACTGAAGCAAATGGAGCGCTGCGGCGCGATCTACAATCTGAGGCTTCAGACTTGGCACGAGCTAAAGGCCGCAAACGGTGCAGTGGCATGTCGCTATCGTGCCGATTTCGACTACTTCGACACTAGCACAGGCGATCCAGTCACGGAAGACGTGAAGGGCGTTCTGACGCGAGACTTCAAGATCAAGGCCAAGCTCTTCAGGGAGCAGTACGGCAGGGAAATCAAGGTGGTGAAAACATGAGCCGAATTAGATCCCTGCATCCCGGCTTCTTCACTGACGAGCGCCTAGTGGAGACCAGCGTGGAAGCACGCCTGCTCTGCCTGGGTCTTGGCGTGGAGGCTGACGACAAGGGCATCTTTGAGTGGAAGCCTGTCACGCTGAAGATGCGTCTGTTTCCCGCTGACAATATCGATATCGCTTTGCGCCTCGCCGAGTTGGTCGAGGCCGGAGTGATCATGATGTACGAAATAGGCGGGCGTAAGTACGGGGCAATTCGGAAATTCCGCAAGCATCAGCGCCCTAAAACTCCGAACAACATCCATCCTATCACGCCCGAAGTCGGAAATTACGTCGGCTTAGAGTCTGCCATTTCGGAAACCGGGAGTGATGAGCCCGACCCTTTTCCCCCAAACGGAGAAAAGTCTCCGCAGATGGAGGATGTAGGATGGAGGGAAGGAGGGAGAGGAGAAAAACCTAACGGTTTTTCAGCGCGCGAGACGCGCAAAAAACCCAAGGGATGGGTTTCTCCAAAGACCCCGATGGACGCAGCAAACAACATCATTCGAAGGATCAGAGACAATGAACAGCAGCGAATTGGAGCAGGCAACGATGGCGCTGACGGAGCTCTTCTGCAACTTCCCGCAGTCGGGCGATCTGGAGCCTAATATCGCTGCCTACCTCAACACGGTGAAGGACGAGGCGCTGCCTGACATCGAGGCCGGAGTCCTGCGCTTCCGTCGCGGCGAAGTCCCAGGCCATGACGCTGCCTTCTGCCCGACTGGCGCACAGTTCTACCGAGAGGTTCGCTTCCAGAGCCAGATTCGCGGCATCCGTGAGAAGGGCGCCAACGTCGTAGCGCTCGTGCCGTCCAAGTCGAAGTTCCTCCGCGGCTACGAAGCCAAGAAGCTGGAGGGCTGAGCATGGATCTGGTTCCGCAAGATGTGGTCGACATGGCATGCGCTATCCAGCGCCGCTTCAAAGACGAGTTCACCGAGGCGTGGGCTGCAAACGATGGCATGAGAGCTGGCATCCTGGTCTGCGAAGTAGCGGCGACCGCCATTTGGGAAGAACGCCAGCGCGCGGCCAAGGCCGCCGTTCAAAACTGATTTGTGGAGTATCCTCATGTTCGTTGCTCATTTCGAAAACACCATGCGCAATGCGCGCCCGAAATACGTCGAGCCGGTCGCCATCCGCACCATGGACCAGGTGCGGGCCGAACGGCGCGCTCGGGATGAGGCTGAGCGTCTTCGCGTCCAGCTTCGCGACGAGCGGGAGGCTCGTCATCGGGAAGTGCTGGAGAAGATCGAATATTCGCTGAACCGCTACCGGCAGGACAAGGTTCCTTTGGCCGAAAAGCTGCCATTGCGCGTCATCCTCGCGGCGATCTGCGAGTTTCACGGAGTCACGGTGGAGCAGCTTATGGGCCGGGGTCGCCAGCGGTTCATGACCAAGATCAGAGACGAGGCAATCCGCGCCGTTGCAGATGCAAGGCCGGACATGAGCCTGCCAGAACTGGGGCGCGTCTTTGCCAATCGAGACCACACCACCATCCTCTTTTCACTGCGGAAGACGACGAAGCCAGGGTTTGATTTGCGCGGCAATCCGCTCTCTCCCGCAGAAACCACGGAACAGTAGAATGACCGACATACCCGAACTCAGCAGACAGCTTCAGCAGTTCCGCCATGCTCCTGATGAGGGCATCCAAGGGGACTGCTACCCAACAGCGATAGCATGTGTGCTTGGGCGCCCGCGCGCTGACATTCCGCACTGGCATGAGGATTTGACTGGCGACGAAGTGAACAGTCGGTACATCGAATGGTTTCGATCGCAGGGCCTTCGCCGCATATACTTCCCGGTCTTGGACACTGGGGAATCCTTCCGGAAGGTCGCCAACGAAATGTGGAGTCGCGGCGACGGGATGCCGATGATCCTGACCGGCGCCGGCCCGCGCGGCGTCAACCATGTCGTTGTGGTCTATGGAGAAAACGATTTCTGGTGCCCGACGTTAGGCCAGACAAACCGAGTTGGGTTGGTCGGTCCCGCGCTGCCGGATGGTTATTATTGGGCCGAATGGATTGTAAAAGACCCGTCCTCCAAACCCTAAAACCCCAACACCACCCTTTCAACGCGGGGACGCAGACATATGGCTAAAGCCAAGCGCAATCGACCGCCCACAATCAAGCCTGACGAGGCCGAACAGATATCCATCCGCAGGAAGTTCGACTTCCCGCTTGGGTTGGATGAGTTCGGCCGCCAGCGCGTTCCCAAAGGCACGCAAGATGCTCAGCGCGCCTACGATGCATCGAATGGCGGCATTGTCCGAATCCGCAATGTCGATCCGCTGAAGGGCATCAGCTCGCTCACGCCGGAGCAGCGCCAGGCCGGCGACAAATACCGAGAGATATTCGAGTTCTGCGAAAGAGAGGGCGCCAGAGCGATTTCAATCCAGGAGCGGGTTGATGGCGGCAAGCTAGGTTTCGGCGTTCCCGAGGCCCTGTCTATGGCGCACAGTGCACTCTCCAGCGCAAGGCGAGCAATCGGCCATCATGAGATCGAGGGCGTCATCGACAATGTGTGCTGTCACGGTCGATCGCTCAGGGAACTGGCGTCGTTGACCGGCGACCCACGTGAAGCGCTGCTGTGGCTGCTCAAGATAGGGTTGGATAACCTCAGCTACCATTACATGATCGTTCCGCGTCCGAAACAAAAAGCTTGACTGTGGACCGCCAGTATGAGACTGATTTGGGCATAGGGCGATTTGCGCCAAGCGCCGCCCACAATCCCAACAATTCGCCAGCACGGCCCGCCTTGAGCGGGCGCATTCGTATTGAGGCGTGAGCAATGCCCGTTCTCGATAATCAGCGGCATGAAGCGTTCGCCCAAGCTCTGGCTAGTGGCAAATCTGCCGACGAAGCGTATTCCGAAGCAGGCTATAAGGCCGACAGAGGCAACGCGTCCCGCCTGACAGCAAATGACAACATCGCTGCCAGGGTGGCTGAATTGCAAGGCATGGCCGCAGAGCGCGTCGTCATCAGCCGCGAATGGGTCATTGCCAAGCTCACCGAAAACGTTGAGCGCGCCATGCAGGCCCAGGCGGTTATGTCGGGCGGCAAGAAGACAGGCGAATACAAATACGATGGCAGCGTGGCCAACAAGGCCTTGGAACTGCTTGGCAAGGAGATTGGCATGTTTGTCGATCGATCCGAGAACGTGAACCACAATTACGAAATCTCCGATGAGCCGCTGACCCCGGAGGAATGGTCAGACGAGTATGCTTCAACGCATTAAGGTCTGGGCGCCACAGTCCGGACCACAAAAGGCGCTCATTGATTGTCCTGTTGCCGAGGTGTTCTTCGGTGGGGCTCGGGGCGGCGGCAAGACCGATGGTGTCTTGGGCAAGTGGGCAATCAAGGAAAAGCGCTACGGCAAGGCGTTCAACGCCATCATGTTCCGGCGCACCACGGTTTCATCTGAGGATGCAATCGAACGCTCCAAGCAGATATTCGGCGTTCTCGGGGGCAAATACAACGAGAGCAAGCTGATCTGGCGCATGCCCAACGGCGGCAAGGTCAGCTTCGCCTACCTCGATTCCACATCGGATGCGGAACAATACCAGGGCCGCAACGTCACGGACGCATGGGTTGAAGAAGCCGGGCAATACCCAGATCCGGCACCAATCGAGCGGTTGTTTGGGGTGCTGCGCTCGGCTCAGGGTGTCCCGGTCCAATTGATCCTTACCGCCAATCCGGGCGGCTCGGGGCAGCAGTGGATCAGGGAGCGATACAACCTCGTTCCATTTCCCCGTGGGCCACAGATCGTCAACAAGACGCTGGAAGACGGTTCGATCCATCAGATGGCGGTCATACCGTCGCGCATTACCGACAATCGCATTCTGCTTGAGGGAGACCCGAAATATCTGTCTCGCCTGCAAATGGTCGGCGGCAAGGCGCTAGTCAAAGCCTGGTTGGACGGTGACTGGTCTGCAATCGAGGGCGCTTTCTTCGATGAATGGTCCGAAGCCCGACATGTCATCCAGCCTTTCGAGATCCCAGAGCAATGGATGCGCTTCAGGTCGGGGGATTGGGGTAGCGCCAAGCCATTCTCTATCGGATGGTGGGCCGTTGCCAGCGATGACACGAAGCATCCATTGTCAGGCCATATGATCCCGCGCGGAGCTTTGGTTAGATACCGCGAATGGTATGGTTGCCAACAGGGCAGGCCCAACACTGGCCTGAAGCTCACCGCTGAAGATGTAGGCAAGGGCATCAAGGAGCGTGAGGCTGGCGAGAAGATCGAATACGGCGTGCTTGACCCGGCGGCATTCAGCCAGGACGGCGGCCCGTCGATCGCCAGCCGAATGATTGGTGTGGTGTTTCGCCCGGCCGACAACAAGCGCGTTTCGCAACGTGGCGCAATGGGCGGCTGGGACATCATGCGCCAGCGCTTCAAGGGCGATGCGGATGGCAGGGCGATGGCGTTCTGCTTCTCAACGTGCCGGGACAGCATCAGAACGATCCCTATCCTCCAGCACGACGAGACAAGGCCGGAAGACCTCGATACCGACATGGAAGACCACGCCGCCGACGAGTGGCGCTACGCCTTCATGTCCCGGCCTTGGATTGCTCCAGCGCCGTCCGCCGAAAAGAGCCGGCCTAGCGACTATCGACCGGCTAACGCCGCTACCGAAGCCGGCGACTGGCAAAGCTATTAGGAATCGGCATGACCCAGACCGGCTATGTTCAAGGCAGCGGGCCGTCCCAGGGCGTCACCGCGTCCGACCCGGCTCCCAAGCCGGCGTTGACGCATGAGGAACTGAAGAAGCAATACTTGACCTATCTCTCGATCAAGAACGACGAGATCAAGGAACAGCAGGACTCGCGGCGCTACTACCATGGCAGCCAGTGGACCGATAAGCAGATCAAGGCGTTCAACAAGCGCCGCCAGCCGGTGGTCACGTTCAATCGTATCGGCCGAAAGATCAATGCCGTTGTCGGGCTGCTGGAGAAGCAGCGCACGGACCCCAAGGGCTTTCCACGCACGCCCAAGCATGAGGAAGGCGCGGAGATTGCAACCGCCGTCCTGCGCTATGTCTGTGATGAGCAGGAATGGTCGGCCAAGTCACCCATTGCCGGCCTCAATGGCGCTGTCGATGGCATCGGCGGTATCGAGATCATCCTTGAACAGGGCGATAAGGGCGATATCGAGGTAGGTTTTGAAGAAGTCGACCCATCCTCGTTCTTCTACGATCCGCGCTCGCTCCGGATGGATTTTTCCGATGCTCGTTTCATGGGCGTCTCAAAATGGGCTGACATCGATCAGGTGATCGAGATGGCGCCGGACAAAGAGAGAGAAATCCGCGCCTCTCTGGAATCGGGTAGCGAGCTTACCTCGAACCCCGACTATGAGAACAAGTGGTTTTCCTCCTCCGAGGATGGCCGCAAGGTGCGCCTTGTCGACCATTGGTACATGAAGGGATCGAAGTGGTACTGGTGCCTTTACACCGGCTCCACCATCCTCAAGGCCGGTGAGAGTTTCCTTCTGGATGAGAAGGAGCGCACGTCCTGCAAATACATCATGTATTCGGCCAACGTCGATCAGGATGGGGACCGCTACGGCTTCGTGCGCAACATGAAGTCCAGCCAGGACGAGATCAACCAGCGCCGTTCAAAGGGGCTGCACATCCTCAACTCGCGGCGGGTTATCATCGCGGAAGGACAGAGCCCGGACATTGAGAAGCTGCGCGTTGAAGCAGCGCGCCCCGATGGCGTGATCACCTATCCCGTTGGCACAACTCCGCCGACCTTCGACGACAATGCTCGCAGTGCTGAGCTTCAGGGGCAACTGGCCTTCCTGACCGACGCCAAGGCGGAAATCGAAAACTACGGTTTCAACCCGGCTCTCATCGGCTCGGGTGTGCAGGACATGTCGGGCCGAGCCATCCAGATCCAGCAGCAGGCAGGCATTGCGGAACTTGGCCCGTATCTCCTGGCCTTCAAGGGCTGGAAGCTCCGGGTTTACCGGGCAATTTGGAATGCAGTGCAGCGTCATTGGACAGCCGAGCGCTGGATTCGGGTCACCGATGATCAGCAGATGGCGCAGTTCTTCGCGGTCAATCAAGTCCAAGTCGACCCGCAGACTGGCCAACCAACCATGGTCAACGCTTTGGGCTCGCTCGATGTGGATATCATCATCGATGAGGGCCCGGACACCATCAACATGCAGGCCGACGCCTATGACACGCTGTCTGTCATGGGCCAGAAGGGCCAACAGGTCCCGCCGGAAGTCATCATTGAGCTTTCGCCATTGCAGGGATCGGTGAAAAAGAAGGTGCTTGGCATGATCGAGCAGGCCAAGCAGCAGGCGGCCCAGGCTCAACAGCCGGTGCAGCAGATTCAAGTCGCATCCGAGACGGCCAAGATTCAGAACACCCAGGCCGATACACGGCTGAAGATGGCCAATGCGGCTAAAGCCGGCGCCGATGCCATGCAGGGCCAGCCCGACAATTCGGGCAAGGAAACTCTCGACTGGCAAAAGGCGCTGCTGTCTTCGCTCACCTCGATCAAGGTGGCGCAGATCGGCGCAAAGACGGACATGGACAGCCAGCAGATCGCAACAGGGCTTGAAACCTCACTGCACCTGTCGGACCAGGCGCACGAGCGCGAGATGGCTCAGATCAATGGCGAACAGCAAGCGCTGCAAGCCGAACAAATCGCCAAGCAGCGGGCTCAACAGCCCGCTTAAGCGACAAGGTGCCGCCGACCTTAACGGGCGCACGTGAGACGCGACGTTACAGCGACAGGAGCCGCCATCCTCAAGGGCGATCGCCGCCGCCGGGCTGATCCGGGCGAACGTGACCCTCCCAACGAATTGGAGAAATGCAATGACCGGTACGGAGCTGGACGACATTCTTGCGGACACTGCACCGCAGGTAGAGCAGGTTGAGACGCCCTCGGCTGAGACCAAACGCGACGAGCATGGACGCTTCGCCCCCAAGGTGGAAGCGGAAACTGCTCCCGTCGAGCAGGCGCCAGTCGAGCAGCAGGCCGAAACGGAAGCTGGAAAGGTTCCGCAGCAGGCTTTGCACGCGTCAAGGGAAAAGGAACGCGAAGCCCGGCAGGAAGCGGAAACCCTCCGCAACCAGATTGCCGAGATGCGCGGCCAGATCCAGTTGCTTTCGCAGCGTGGTCAGGCGCCGGCTCCCAAGGCGGCAGAACCCGTCAAGGCTCCCGACTTCTGGGAAGGCCCAGACGAGTATATTGCCAATGCTCTGACTCCCGTCCAGCAGCAGCTTCAGCAGCAGCGTGAAGTGTTCTCGAAGATGATGGCCACGCAGGCTCACGGCAAGGAAACCGTGGACGGCGCGTTCAAAGCCTTCGTTGAGGCGGCACAAGCCAACCCTGGCCAATACGCCGCCGAATACCAGTCCATGATGAAGAGCGAGCATCCCTATGACGCTCTCGTTTCCTGGCACAAGCAGCAACAGACCCTGACCACGGTCGGCAACGACCCGAACGCATGGCTTGAAGCCGAAATGGAGAAGCGCCTCGCAGACCCGGCGTATCAGGCCAAGGTCATGGAGCGCATCCGCGCAACCGCTGCTGGCAACACCAACCGGTCAAACCCCGTCACAAACCTGCCCCCATCCCTCAACCGGCTAGCTGCCGGCGGCAACGCCCCAGGCGAGGTCGATGCGAGCGATGCAGGGCTGTTCGCCAACGCTCTGCGGTAGCGCGCTCAAGCGCTCCGCCTGAAAAGGTAAATTCCCATGGCCCTCACGACCATCGAGAGCAACAACAAGCTTGTTCGCTACACGCAGGAAATCAACAAGGAATATGTTCGCAAGAACATGTTCTCCACCTACATGTCGCCGGACCTGAATGCCATTATCCGCATTCGCCAGGAACTGAAGCAGGGCGGAGAGCAGGTCAATATCCCGCTCGTCACCAAGCTTCGCGGCGGCGGCACCGGCTCCGGTACTCTCGTCGGCAACGAAGAGAAGATCGACAACTACGGCATGCGCGTCTGGGTCGACTGGGCACGCCATGCGGTCGTCACCAAGAAGTCAGAGGAGCAGAAGGATTCTGCCGATATCTTCGGCGAGGCCAAGCCTCTGCTTTCGAACTGGGGCCGTGAGCGTCAACGCGACGATATCGTTGAGGCTTTCATGGCCCTCCCGTCCGAGTCGGCGCCCGTCGGCCTTGGCACGGATGCCGGCGACACCATCAACGGCATCCGCTACGAGCTTGCAACCACGGCCCAGAAGAACACCTGGAATGTGAGCAACTCCGACCGCATCCTCTATGGTGCCGCGATCGGCAACTACAACGCCACCCACGCCACGGCCCTGGCCAACGTGGACACGACCAACGACAAGCTGAACAAGGCCCTGGTGTCGCTGATGAAGCGGCAGGCAAAGCTGTCCGTCCCGGCGATCAACCCCTACATGTCCGACGATGGCTATGACGGCTACGTGATGTTCGTGGGCACCAATGCGTTCCGGGATCTGAAGCTCGACATGGCAACCATCAATTCGGATGCCAGACCGCGCGATGTCAGCGCCAATCCTCTGTTCCAGGACGGCGATCTGATCTGGGACAAGGTGATTGTCCGCGAGGTGCCGGAAATCTCGCAGTACGTCACCAGCGTCTGGACATCGCTCCTGACGGCCGGCAACAGCTCTTCGCGTGTGGAGCCTGTGTTCCTGTGCGGCCAGCAGGCGCTTGCGTTTGCATGGGCTCAGATGGCCAAGCCGACTTTCCGCAAGGAAGACGACTATGGCTTCATCAACGGCGTTGGCACGGAAATGGCCTACGGCGTTGCCAAGATGTTCAAGAAGCATCCGAACGATAGCGCGATCCTGAAGCAGTGGGGGGTCGTCACCGGCTTCGTTTCTGCGGCTGCCGACGCCTGATCCTGACCGGGAGGCGACTGGCTCGCCTCCCATTTCCCCCTCTCATCAAAGGAGGCCCGTCATGGCCCTCAATCGCAATGTCCCCGCGCGCAACGCGCTTTATCAGAACGTGCAGTTCCTTCGCAAGAAGATCACCTTCGGCAACTTCGGCACCACGGTTACGGTCGGCACGCTGCCGGCCTATGCCAACGTCATCGGCGGCGGCGTACATGTCACCACGGCGTTCAACAGCTCGGGCACCGATCTGCTTGATGTCGGCTTCATCGGATCCACAACCGATCCTGACGCCTACGCCACGCTGCTGACCCTGGCTGCTGTCGGCTTCATCCCGCTGGATGAACTCGGCACCACGACCAACATCATGCAGACGGTCGATACCACGGTCACCTGTGCCCCGGCTCAGTCCGTCGCCGACGCGACCGCAGGCGAAGCCTACGTCATCATCATGTACGTGATGGCCAACTGAACCCGTAGGCCTGCTCTGGCGGGCCTATTTCTCTCCCCAGACAAAGGAGGCCATCATGGCCACAGTCACTTACGTGCCCGCCCAAGGCGAGCCGCCGGAGACTTCCCAGTTCGGCTATCACTTCGCAAAGGGCCAGCCCGTCGAAGTGACGGAGCCCAAGCATCTGCGCAAGTTCGCTGGCAACCCGTTCTTTGATGTGGACGATGCCGACGATGAACTCGCCAAGGCGACCAAGGTCGAAGGTCTCGCCAAGGCGCGCGCTGCGAAAGCGGCGAAGAAGCAGCAGAAACTGTGATCCAAGGTCGCTCAGCACCATGAAAACACGTGAGCAACTCGTCAACAGGGCCCTTCAGAAGCTGAAGGTGCTTGCCGCAGGGCAGACACCATCAGCCGAAGACGCAAAGGTCGTGGATGACGATCTCGAGCCGGTGCTGAGCGACCTTTCCACTCGCAACATCTATCCCTACGGCGATCCTGACCAGATCGAGGATAACGCCTTTGTCCATCTGGCCGATATCCTGGCCAACTCCGTGGCTGCCGACTTCGGGCGAGATCAGAACGATACCGTGCGGCTCGCTGCTGAGGCCAGATTGCGCGAGTTGACCGCTCAGACGCTCTCCGGTCAGGCGCTTCAGGTCGATTATTTCTGATGGCGCAGATCGTCTTCCCGACCTCAACCGCCCCTTCTGTCAACCCGACAGAGAACGGTGGAAGGCTGATCAATTGCTATGCGGAAAAGACCCCGGATGGCGGCCGCAGCCAGGTCCTGTATCGTCGGGCGCCGGGTTGCGACTTCGCGTTTACCACCGGCACGGCTGACTGGCGCGGGCATCTTCTGGACGGAACGGTCCTTTACATCGCCAACGGCACGAAGGTCTACACCGTCACCAAGGCCGGCAGCACCTACACTGTAACCACGCTTGGCGGCACGCTTGGCGGTTCGGGCCGCGTGTTCATGGAACACAACATGCGCTCGCCAACGCACCAGATCCTCATCTGGACATCTGGTGGCATCTTTGAGGTTTCCGGCAGTTCGATCGTTGCGTTTTCCGATGCTGATCTACCTTCCACCAATTCGCTTTCCTATCAGGACGGATATTTCTTCCACACCACGGCGAGCGGGCAGAGCTACGCTTCCGACCTCAACGACACAGATGTAAATTCAGATAGCTTCGTCACGGCAGAATCGCAGGTTGACGGGCTGGTCAGGGGTATCCCGATCCGCCGCGACCAGGCGTTGATGGGCGACACCTCGACCGAGTTTTGGTCCAACGCCGGCAACGCGACCGGCTATCCATTCACGCGCGGTCCTGTCATCCCCTATGGGCTGTGGGGGCCTCATGCCATCGCAGGCTATGAACCCGGCTTCCCCGGTCCTGTGATCTTCGTTGCCAACGATGGCGTTGTCTACCGGCTCGATGGGTATTCGCCCACGCGGATTTCCACACCAAATCTGGACAGGCTGATAGCGGCCATAACGGACAAGACTACGCTTCGGGCCAGCGTCCATATTTGCGCCGGGCATTCCTTCTGGGTGCTGAAATGCGATGACTGGACATGGGTCTATGACCTATCGACCGCCGAATGGCATGAGCGCCAGACACTTGGCCGGAACAACTGGCGGATGGAGGGCGGCATCAACGCCTTCTCCGAATGGCTGGTCTTCGACGGGGCCGATGCATACCGGATGAACGAACGCTCGGTGATGGAAGCAGGCGAGCAACTGGTTTGGGAAATCTGGTCTACCCAGATGCACAATTTCCCTGCCAGGACCGCAGTTGACAAGGCGGCATTCGATTTTGTTCGCGGCGTTGGTCTTGACCGCGGCATTTCGCCTACCCAGACCACGCCGAAGGTCTCCATTTCATGGTCTAATAATGGCGGCGTCACCTTCGGCAACGCGCTGCTGCGGGATCTTGGAACGCAGGGACAACAGAACATCCGCTGCGAGGTCAACCGGACTGGCCTCACAGGTGATATCGGCCGGCAGTGGAAGCTGAAGATTGCAGACCCGGTTGAGGCCTCGCTCTTGGGCGGTTCGATGTTCGGCGAGGCGCGGTCGGCATGACGGTCGATAGCCCTCCGCCTCTGCTCGATGTCAATGCGAAGTGGTTTCAGCAGGACGGGCGGCCAACCCCGGAATTCTACCAGTATATGCGGGCGCTTGACCTCGTTGCGCGGGCAACCGTGACGGTTGTCAACATCCCAGAAACGCCACTGCCGGATGAAGTCTGGAACGAGTATTTCGAGGCGGCGGCTTCCGATGAGATCCTCGCCCTGACGACAGGAACGGGAAAAGTGACATTCCGCCTGCCATGGACGGTTACAGGGCAAAGCGTTCGCGCCTCGCTGGCGACGGCCCAAGCATCAGGCTCCATCTTCACGGTGGACATCAACAAGAACGGCACGTCGATCCTTTCAACGAAGCTGACCATCGACAACACGGAGAAAACCTCTCTGTCGGCGGCAACCGCAGCGGTCATTTCAGACGCGACATGGACGGACGATGACGAATTCACCGTCGATATCGATCAGATTGGCGACGGAACCGCCAAAGGCTTGAAAATCGCCCTGATCGGTCAGCGTCCACCGCCATGATGATCGTAGACCCGTACAGAGCGCGCGCATTGGCGCCGGTCACCGTCAGCTATGTCGGGTCTACCGCCGTTCTCTCGACCACCGACACGGAATCAATGCCGGGGGTTCCGATCGGGCCAGCAGCCGGCGACAGGACAGTTTTCCATATCGTCCATTGGTATAGCTCGGCAGTCGCGCCGCTTGCTTCCGCCACTATAGGCGGCGTTACGGCGAAGGTGCATGTAAGCAATGGTGCTACCGCTGCTGGGGCTGCTTTTCTGGGGTCGGCCATTGTATCGGCGCTCGTTCCGTCCGGCACGACCGCTACCGTTGTTCTGAACTTCGCCACTGGCGCGACATTCCACAATATAAATCTGGCAACCTATAGCGTTAGAGGCTTGGTGTCAGACACCGCAATAGACACCATTTCAGATAACCCGAATGCCGTTGCTTCATACGCCGGAGCCGTCGATGTCCAGCAGGACGGGCTCATGTTGTTCGGTGCGGTTTGCTACAGTTCCAACACTGGCTACACGATATCTGGGGCAACCCAGGATTACACTATCCAGATAGGCACGGGCAGCCCCGGCTTCTACAGCGCCGGGTCATCACTGGCGGCCAGTGCAACGCAAGCAAACCGCCCGGTCGGCATTACTCCTGTGGGCGGTTTCGCCTTCAGCGGCACTGTCGTGTCAGCCTCCTTCCGATAAGGAACTCTCCCATGTTCGGATCACTTCTAGGCGGCCTTCTGGGCGGCGTCGGCAGTCTATTCGGTGGCGATGCCACGAAGAAGGCAGCGCAGGCCAACCGCGACCAGATCAACAAATATCTTAGCCAGGGTACCGCTGCGATCGATACCGGTCAGCAGCAGGCTACAGGGTATCTGGGTGGTGTCGGCGATCTGTGGAAGAACCTCGCCAATGAAAGCGGCGGGCTCTCTGGTCTGAACCTCTACGGCGATGCGGTTGGGGCGAATGGTGCTGATGGTGCGGCCCGCGCATCAAGCGCCTTCCAGACCGACCCTGGCTACCAATTCCAGCAGCAGCAGGGCATCGACGCTCTGAACCGCAGCGCCGCAGCTCGGGGCCAATTGAACAGCGGGCAGACCGGCCTTGACACGCTGACATTTTCGCAGGGGCTTGCCAACAACTCCTATCAGCAGTGGTTGCAGAACCTGGGCGGCTTCAGCGGCCAACAGGGCAACATCTATACCGGCGCAACGACGGGCCAAGCCGGCGCGCTGACTGATCTGGCGAGCAACGCGACCAACGCGGCGCAGCAGAAGGTCGATCTGTTCGGCAACGCGACGAATGGGCTCATGGGCGCCAACAACCAGAAGGCGGCCGGCACTCAGCAGCAGTTGAGCGGGCTGAGCGGGCTCGGGCAGGGCCTCGGCTCTCTGTTTGGTGGGTATCTCTGATGGCAGCGATCAACTATCCATCGATCCCGAACTTCTATGACCCGGAAGCGGTCATGCAGGCGACCGATCGCGGCTATCAGTCGGGCAAGGACTGGCGCGACAACAAGAACGCGGAATCGGCCTTTGGCAAGTATCTGGAGGGGCTTTACGCGCAAGGCTCGCAGCAGGGCCAGCAAGGGGCGCCGCAGTCGCTCTCTGCTCTTGCGCCGCAGTTCGGGGCCTCCGCACCTGTCGGCACTGTCCAGCGCGCGCCCTTGGGCACGCCTGACCCGGCGACGGCTCGGGTTGACCAGGCATTTGCCGCGCAAGGCCAATCCAGCGCCAATTCTCTGAGCGGCAACCAGATCGCCGGACGGTTTCTCAAGACTGTGCGCGATGGCGGGCTGACAAATCCGTTTGGCTTAGCCGCCGTGGCATCGACCGGAAAGAACGAAAGCGGCTTCGACCCAAAGAACGCTGTCGGTACATGGTCAGATCCAAGCCAGTCCGGCCAAGCCGGTACCGCTGGCGGCATCATGTCCTGGCGCGGCGATCGGCTGACCAGGCTTCAGCAGTTCGCACAGCAGAACGGCGACAATCCGAACGCACCAAGCCCCGAGACGCAGGGCAAGTATCTGCTGGCGGAAGACCCGTCCCTGATCGCGAAGTTAAACGCCGCGCAATCGCCGGCCGAAGCTCAGCAGATCATGAATCAGGCTTGGAAATTCGCCGGCTATGACCAGCCCGGCGGCGAGGCTGGACAGCGCATTGCCGACGCACAGGCATATGCACCGCAGTTCGGGGGGAGGAATGCTCCTGCACCCTCCCAGCAGGCGCTTGAGGGCCTTGCGGTGGGCCAGTCTGCCCCGATGGGTATGCAACAGGCTCAGGCGGCCCCACAGGGCGCTCCGCAGCCTCAGCAAGCGGCATCGATCCTCCCGCCGCGTGAAGTCATGGCCGAACTGTTCAAGTCGCCCGGCACACGTCCGCTGGCCATCCAGCTTGTGCAGGCTGCACAGGGTTTGCAGATGGACCAGAACGACCCTGAAAAGCAGATCGCCTATCAGATCGCGGTCGAGAAGCTGAAGGCGTTGCGAGATCCCCAGTCCAAGCTCATCAATGCTGGCGGCGGGGCTATCTATGATCCGAACACGAAACAGTGGATCTCCGCTCCCGAAGGCACAGGCGCCGGCAAGGGCAAGTTCGGCAACAATGTAGTCTGGGGACAGGACGACGCCGGAAATTGGGTTGCGCTTCAGCCGTCGAGCGCTGGCGGGCTGGAGATGGCGAAGACGCCAGACGGCGTGAAACTTTCCCCTCCCGGCGCGTCAAACCTCAATCTTGGCACTTCCTACGGCGTTCGTGACCGCAACGGTCAAATCGTCAACCAAGTGCCGATCGACAATGCAGGCAAGGCTAGCGATACTTCATTCGGCAAAGGCCAAGGCGAGGCGCGCTCTACGCTCGCCAGCATGCAGAGCCAACTCCCGGGGTTGGAAACGGTCGTTGGCGAGCTGGATGCCATTGCGGACAGGGCAACCTATACCACAGCGGGCCAAGCGCTCGATATTGGGCGCAAGGAGCTCGGTCTATCTCCCCGCGATGCGGCAGTGGCCCGCACAGAATACATTTCGAAGGTCTCGAACCAAATCCTGCCGATGCTGCGCGACACGTTCGGCGCTCAGTTCACCGCGCGCGAGGGTGACACGCTCATGGCAACCATGGGCGATCCCGACAAGACCCCTGCCGAAAAGCAAGCCGTGCTTCGCTCCTTCATCGAGCAGAAGAAGCGCAACATCGAGGCGCTGGCATCTCAGACAGGGCAGGGCGCAGCGCCAAGTGGCGCTGGCCCTCAGCCGGGCACAGTCGAGGACGGTTACCGCTACAAGGGCGGCAATCCGAGCGACCCGAATAGCTGGGAGCCTGCGGAATAATGGCCGGACCTTGGGAAAAGTATCAGCAGCCGGCAGCCGCCCAACCCGGGCCTTGGGCAAAATACGCCCCTGAAGGCAACAGGCAATTCGGCTCTATCGAAGGCACGACGCCATCTGTCTTGGAGCGCGTTGGCAACGTCATGTTTGATGCAGGCAAGGCCATCGGCTTGCCGGTCGATCAGATGCGCCGTGATAACGCGTCTCTTGATGCGGGGGTGCGCGGCGCGGCTGATGCGGTGACGTTTGGCACGGCTGATGAAATCGCAGCAAAAGCAGGCGACCTCACGGGCATTGGTGGCCAGCAGGGCAACTATGAAGGCAACCTCAATCTTCAGCGAACCATAGATCGAAACGACGAGCAACAGCATCCGGCGGCTCGCCTGGCCGGGCAAATGGCCGGGGCTGTGGCGCTGCCAACCAAGGCGGCGGCAAGCGTACCCTTGGCAGTTGCGGAAGGAGCTATCGGAGGCGGTCTATATGGCTTCGGTAGTGGCGAAGGAGGCTTCGCTGACCGGATGGTGAATGCCGGCAAGGGCGCTCTTGTTGGTGGCCTTACGGGCGGCGCTGTTCGGTCGGGCGTCAATGCCTTGGAGTCCCGCGCGGCGTCGAAGGTCATTCCTTCGAATGACGACATCCGTAAGGCTGCTCAGGCGGCCTATAACAAGGCAGACGCGGCCGGGGTCATCGTCAAGCCGAGTGGCATGCAGCGGCTAGGTCAAGGCATCGTGCAGGATCTTTATGATTTCGGCTATGACCCCGCGTTGCAGCCCGGCATTGCAGCCGTGGTCAGCCGTCTTGGAAATCTGTCGGACAAGAACGTCACCTTGAAGGGTCTCGATGTTGTGCGGCGCGTTGCCGGGAACGCCGCCAAGATGCCCGGCAATCCGTCCCAGCAGGCCGCGGCGAGCAAGATCATTGATCGCATTGACGATTTCATTGAAACGTTGCCCGATGAGGACGTGCTTGCGGGCAATATCAAGCATGGTGCCGAAGCTCTTTCGGAGGCCCGCACCTTGTGGGGCAGGCTTCGCCGCTCTGAGATGGTTGACAGCGCGGCGACCAAGGCTGAACTGCGCGCCGCCTCTACGGGCTCTGGTGGGAATGTCGACAACGCGACCCGGCAGAACGTTCGCCGCCTTGTGGAAAACCCGCGCGGAATGTCGGAAAAGGAAAAGGAACTAGCCGAGGTCGTTGTGCGAGGCAGCAAGGGCCAAAACGCTCTCCGTTTGGCGGGCAAACTCTCCCCCCAAGGCAACGGTCTTATGACCGCCATGGGCGTCGGCGGCGCAATGGTCAATCCGGTTCTTGGCATTCCGGCCCTTGTTGGGACCGGCGCCAAGGTTCTGGCCGATCGGGCAACAATGCGCAACGTCGAGAAACTATCTCAGGTCATTCGTTCCGGGGGCAAAACCGGCGGTGATTTGGCCAAGCTTGCCCGGGGTGGAGATATGGACATTCCATCAGTGCAGAGGTTGGAGAAATTCGCTAAGCATATCGGCATCCCGGTTTCGCAGATGGCGGCGATGCTCAGGGAGCGTGCGGCGGTTACTGCAGAATAGTGTCCAGCCAAGCCGGAACGCTGTTGAAAGCGACCATGAGCGCGCCCAAGGCAAAAAACATTGGGGCCACGAGCGCAAAGAAATGAAACCTGGTGGCTTCGTTCGCGCGGCCTTGCTGCTCTAGCTTGGAATACGAAAACACACCCCAGACAAAGCAGACGGTCAGAAGGTTGGCACCCAATACGGCAGCTAGCACCTGCCAAAAGATCGTTTCGCTCATCTCCGGCATATAGCACTCAACATCGGTCTTTTGAAGATGCTGCCTAGGTCCAGAGGCCATAGTAGCAAAACAGAGACAAGCCGATAGCGCCGAAGGCAACACCCAGGCAATCGAGTAGCGTGAACTTGCGGATGTCAAGTTTCTCGCGGTCGTTGTCCTCGTAACCCATGGAATCCTCCTCCTAAAACTTGGCGTGCATAGCACACCCGGAAGCATAGCGCGAGAGCGCCGGGCCTCATTCCCCTTGGAGAAACAGCAAAATGGCAATCTTGTGGGACCCTGGTCTTGCGCCGTGGATCGATCCGACCGGCACGCCCTATTCGGGCCTCAAGGCATATTTCTACGATGCCGGCACACTGACGCCGCTGGTTACGTACACCGATGCAGGGCTGTCGATCCCGAACGATCATCCAGTTGTTGCGGATTCGGGCGGCGAGTTTCCGCCTGTCTTTCTCCCGGAACAGATCGATTACCACCTTCGCATCGAGACCGCTGACGGCTCAACTCTGCGGGACATCGACAACATCTCAGCCCCCACGACCGTTGTCCCTGACCCGCCCAGCGGCGGCACCGACGTTCAGTACCTGTTCAACACTGGCGACATCAAGACGGCCTGGCGTGCCACCGTGCCAACTGGCTTCGTCCGATGCAATGGGCGAACGGTCGGCAACGCTACTTCCGGCGCAACGGAGCGCGCCAACGCCGACACAAGCGCGCTGTTCCAATTCCTATGGACGGAAGATGCAAACTTGGCCGTCTCCGGCGGCCGCGGCGCTACGGCGGTTGGCGATTACGCTGCTTCCAAGACCATCGCGCTCCCCGACCTTCGTGGCCGCGCCCTGTTTGGTCTGGACGGGATGGGGGGCGCAGATGCGAACCGTGTTCTTGATGCCGACACGACCGGCGGCAATTCGAACGTTGTCGGAGCGGTCGGCGGCGAAAGCAAGCATACGCTGCTCACTGCAGAACTTCCGTCCCATGATCACGACCTGGGGACGCTGGCTGTCGGCTCGACTGGCAGCACCCACGGCCACGCTTATCGCACATCGCAAGGCGGTAGCGACTGGCTGAGCGGCAGTGGCGGTATAGTTCTTGGCGGCAACAGCCAGACGAACCGCGCCGCTTTCACGGGCACGCCGTCCAGCGCCATCACGGAGCAGATTGGCGGCGACGGCAGCCCCCACACGCACAATCTGACAGGCAAAGTGGCGACGGCCGGTTCTGGGACCGCACACAACAACATGCCGCCCTTCGCGCAAGTCCAGTTCTTCATCAAGCTTTGAGGCGACGATGTATCAGGTCAACACTTCCTCGCCCTCGGGGTCGGATTGGACGCTTCTTATCGAAGCTATCAATGCCGAAACCAACCAGCCGCTTTCCGAGCTTGACGAGACTGCATTGGTCGAAATGCAGCTTCAGGACAAAAGCAACTGCGTCCTGCTGAGCGCCACTACTGCTGATGGGTCTATCGAGATTCCGGAGGTCGGCAAGTGCCAGTGGCGTTTCACCTACACTCAGATGGGCGCGCTCTGCCCTGGCAACACCTACAGCTACGCCTGCCGGATGACGACTGCCGGGGGCACGGTCACGCTTATGACCGGCACTCACGCTTACATCGACGGTGAATTCGAATGGCGATAGTCCCCTCGATCCGCATTCGTGTTCAGACCGCTCCGAAGATCCGCATCCGGGTTGTCCCGGCGCTGATCCCGCTCAATGCAACTGTTGCGGTTGGCGATGTCGTCACGCTTCCAGCAGGAAGCCCGGCCACGGTTACCAATGTCGGCACGCCAAGCACCGTTGTGCTGGATTTTGAGATTCCTCAAGGCCTGCAAGGCTCCCCGGGTACGGACGGGGATGACGGCCTCCCCGGCGTCGTGCAAGCAGTGGCGGGGAGCACCTACATATCTGTTAATAGTGCCGACCCTGCCAACCCCATAGTTTCCGCGACTGGGCTACTGCCTCTCGCTGGCGGCACAATGACGGGCAAGCTGAACACGATCGCCACGGCAGCAGTCGCCGGGGCTGGATTGAACATCCCGCATGGTGTTGCGCCGACATCTCCGGTTGATGGGGATATGTGGTCCACGTCGGCATTCGGTATCTACGCTCGGGTCAATGGCGTCACCAAAGCTTTGGCATCTCTCGACAACGCTTCACAGTGGACGCTTGTCCAGACCTTCAAAACCAGTTCGACCACAGCCGCCTCCATCCGCATGCCCCACGGTGTAGCGCCGTCATCGCCGACCAATGGCGACATGTGGACGACTACTGCCGGCCTGTTCTACCGGATCAATGGCGCCACCATCACTCCATACGCCCCAGGCGGAACCGATGTCGCTATTGCAGACGGCGGCACGGGCGCATCCGCAGCCGATGCCGCCCGTCTGAACCTTGTCGTTCCAACCTATGTCGCCACACGAACCGCGATGAAGGCGCTTGACACCACCAAAGATACCGTTGCGATCCTGACCGAAGCGAACAGGCAGGGTCGGTTTAACTGGACCTCTGGAAATTTTTCGACCCAGGTCAGCGCCGACACGCTCGAGGGTGTTTATGTCAAGGCGACCGCGATCGCCTCGTCTTCCGGCGCCTGGGTGCGCTCCTATGAAGGGTCGGCCATGGCACGTTTTTGGGGCGCGACCGGCGACGGAACGACAGACGACGCCGCCGCGATCAATGCAGGGCTTACCGTCATCGGGCCGGTCTTGCTTGAAAACAAGGTATATGCGGTCGGGAGCACGATCAATACCACTGCTACCGGCAAGTCGCTGTTCGGCCCTCCCGGCCGTCCTGGTGGTGTGTTCAACGCGGCATCCGTCGCCGGTGCGGCTTTGAAGTGGATCGGCGCGCTTGGGGGCGACATGATCCACTTCGGAAGCGAGACCGCTGGCGTCGATATGTACGGCGGCGCGCTGCTCAATCTGCAACTAGATTGCAACGACCTCGCGAACTCGGGGATCGTGATGCGCGCCATCGACAATGCGCAAGTCGAGAACATCAAAATCCACAAGGTGCGCAACAACAGCCTGGTTGCCGGCCTGCGGCTGACATCGAACGCCAACGGCTTCACGCCGGTCAACTGCATCCACAACTGTTCGTTCCGCAACATCACCATTGCAACATCGGTTTCGGCGATGGGCATCTACAACGACAGCTTGGGTACGAGCGGCGGGCAGAACACGACTAATTGCACCTTTGATAATATTCATGTCACCCACACGAACGGGAACGCCTTTCAGCTTTCGTCGGTCGACACAAGCACGTTCACACGCTGCGCAACAAGCCGATTGACTGGTGGCACAGGCGCGGCGCTTTACCTCGACGGCAATGCCGTATCCAGCAAGACTGTCATGGGGTGCGTCTTCAATCTCTTCCACCCTTACGTAGCCAGCGGTACCCCGGCTATCTATGCCGATGGGCAGTATTCCAGGCAAAACAAGATGATTTTGACCGGCGTCGACACGTTCACGCTGCCGCAGATCATCAATAGCGCGGAACTTTTCTTCGAATATGTCGGCTCCGGCTACACCGGTTTGATCGCTTCGGAAGCGCCCTATAACCGCGTTCCTCCGCTGCAAATCGCCAACTATGCCGTCGCGGACAGCAAGACGCTTGATTGGTATGAGGAAGGGACTTTCGTACCGACTCTGACGCTGGGAGGCGCTGCCGTGGGCATGACGTTCACGAGCCAGAAAGGTGAATTTACCCGCCTGGGCGATGTGGTCACGTTCGCGATTGAGTTCACACTTAGCGCGAAAGGATCGTCAGTTGGTCAGATTCTTGTTGGGACGTTACCCTATGCCAAGAACGCCAACAACGGGGCGGCGGTTAACGTCTACGCGACGAATGTGACTGCCGGCGTTGGTGACACTGTGCTTTCTGCGATCATCAGTGCGAGCGGTACCACGATCAACCCGCGCAAGATGGTAACGGGCGCTATGACCATCATGACTGATGTCGATATCACCAATACGACGACCCTCCGCATCTCCGGCAGCTACAAGGTGTAGGCCTAACCGGCCCTAAACCAACTCGTCCTGCCGCTGGCAAGGTGCGTCACCCGTATCCACTCGCCATCGATAGGCTCCGGGCCATTCGGGGCTGTCACCGGTCCCCATACCTTGGCGGCTTCCAGATCGCTGCCCTGAGCCTCGGTGCGCTTCAGGGTGATGCCGTCTTTGACCAGTTCGACTGCAAATCTCATCGCAAAGGAATTCCCATGGACCTGAAGACGGGCGACACCCGGCTTATCATAGGCGCGTGCAGTGCGGATGGCCTTCTGCGAAACCAGACGGCGTACGTCCTGGCTACCGCCTACCATGAGACCGCTCACACCATGAAGCCGATCTATGAGCGCGGCGCTAGGGCCTATTTCAACAAATACGAGCCCGGCACCAAGATCGGCAAGACGCTCGGGAACGCTGTTAAAGGCGATGGCTACCTGTTCCGGGGTAGGGGATATGTCCAGCTTACGGGCCGAACCAACTATGCCCGGGCCGGACGCGAACTGGCAATCGACCTTCTTCGCCAACCAGACCTTGCGCTGCTCTCCTCGAATGCCGCGCAGATCATCGTCCTTGGCATGGTCGAAGGCTGGTTTACCGGCAAGAAACTGGCTGACTACATCACGTTGGCCAAGTCCGATTTCAAGAACGCTCGCCGGATTATCAACGGCACAGACGACGCGGACCTGATCGCCGGCTATGCCGTGCAGTACGACGCTCTGCTCATTGCTGATGGATATGGCGTTGCTGCGCCACAAGCAGCCCCACCAGCGCCCGCCAAGCCTATCCCGGCTCCGCAACCCGCGCCGGCTGCTGAGCGCGTCCCCCAGCCTCTACCGAAGCCACCCAGCAAGCTTGCGCCGGCCGCGACGGTTATCGCCATCATCGCCATGGCCCTGGCTGGCTTCTGGCATCACGTCACTTCATTCATCGGGAGCCTGTTACAATGAAATTCCTCAACACAAACGCACTGCACAACCTCATCAATATCCTGATCGTGGTCATCACGTCCGGTGCGCTCGTCGGCTTCGACTGGACTGCATTCGGGGTCAGCGACCATGCGGCGCTCCAGATCAGCGGCAGCCTGGCGCTGCTGAAGATCATCATCAACGCGGTTCGCGATGGTCCGGCCGGCATGGTCGCGCCACCGCCGCCGGCAGAGGAGAAGTAAGATGGATCACGCTATCACAGTTGGCGATGTCCTGCTGGCCATGGGCGTTGGGTTCGGCGTCGTGGCCGCTATAGCAGGCGTCTGGTTCGTCGGCGCAGTCAATGGATGGTGGATGACATGACCGCGCTCCTGGCCTGGTTCCTCAGCAATCCCACCGTCATCGCCATCGGAGCAGCAATCGTCACGGCCGGCGGCGCATGGATCCACGGCCGTCTTTCGGGCGCCAAAGCACAAGCCAACGCCGACAAGGCCAAGGAGGCCGATTCCTATGCGAAGCATATTCAGGATATCTCTGACGCTGCCAATGCTCGCCCTGCTGGCAGCTTGTCAGACGACAAAAACAACCGGGACCGGTAAGGAGGTGTGCCTCATCTGGACGCCAGCTACCTACTCGGCAAAAGGCGACACCTCAGCAACGATTGACGGCAACCGCGCGTTGAATGCGAGGCGCGATGCCTTCTGCAAGCAATAGCAGCGCATAAAAGGGCACCGGGGCATGAGCAGTGAGGATGAGGCAATGCTGTCGATCAGGGTGGACAAAAGGCCGATATCGCAAGCCCAACTAATAGGCTTCGTCGTGATCCTCATGGGGCAGGCGTTCGTCGGGGGCGGGCTGTATTACAAGTTCACCAGTGATATCGCCAACGCCGCCTCGAAGGCGGATCTTGCCACGCTGTCGGTGAAGGTCGACAGTGAATCGGCGGCTCGACAAGCCCGGTCTGTCCTCTCGGATCGAAACTTTGACGACATTCAGAATCAGCTAAAGCCTCTCGATACGGTCTCGCTTCGTCTAGACCAGAACGACAAGCGGGACGACGCACAGGATGCCCGCATTGACCGGATGCTGGAGCTGATAGGCGCCAAGCTCGATACGCTGACCCAGAACGTTGCGGACGTGAAGGCAGATGTCCGCGTCGTGGCCCAGGATGTCAAGAATTTGGGCGGAAAGACGCAGCCAACAAGCTTTCGACCCTGATCAAGGTGTGCGGACAAACAGAGCCACGAATCGCCCTAGGCAGCTATCCTGCCTAGCTCGAATGATGCATCGACCGTGCCAATAGAACGTGACCGTTGGCGGCGTGTCGACCGGCTGGAAGCTCGTTGGCGGGATCTTCATGCGGGAGTGTGTTAGTGCGGCCAACTGAATTGTTTCCTCGATGGGGGAGTCTCAACCCGCATTATATACCAGCCGCGCCCTACGTACAGTGCGCCCCTACGGCTTGATACTCGGTGCCGGCGGCTTCACCACCGACAACTGCAACCGCTCCACCGTGGCGACAATGGCCGCCGAGATCGCTTCCGCCTCGTCCATCAACTCTGGCCCGTAAAGCCCGTTGACCATCTCTTCGCTGGGCAGCACGCCCGGAGGGCAGTGTTCCTCGATGGTGCGGCGGATCAGCGTCAGGGCGGCCCGGCATTCGCTGGTTTCGCTCTTCATCTTCCCTGCTCCGTTCAAAGCTCTATATCCGAGACTATGAACGACGGACCCCTCTATGTTGTTTCAGTGCTGGAGCGTCTTGGAGACGGACGATTGGCATGGCGAGGTCTTTTATCCACCAGAGATGAGGAAGAAGCGAAAGCGCTACATGCTTCGCTTATAGCGGATGAGGATGTAAAGGCTCGGATTGAGGTGGTGGAGTAGGGAAGGCGGTGACCACGCGAGCGGGTGTCAAGGCCATGCTAGAACAGCATCGCCGCCGCAAGGATCATCGACCCGGCAGCGAATTGCGCAAGCCAGTAGTCCATTTTCACCATCCCATAAATCAGGCCCGCGCCGGCAACAGGGAAGACCGCGATCAAGGCAAAGTCATAGATTGATAGGGCCGTATCACTCATCGCGAGTGTACCACCAACAGCCAACGACAGTAACAGCGAACGCGGCAAGCGTTGCCCAGCCGAAAAAGGTGTCGAGGTCGCTCATTTGAGCGCTGCCAGAACCATGTTGTTCCAGATGTCGCGCGCTTCCTCGCCTTCGGAAACGAGCTGGCGATCCTGGTCTTCATAGCAAGCCCCGACAGTAAGCATGTGTTCTGTCGGGCCCAGCAGGGCCTGTAGGGCTGCCTGCGCTCGCTTCTCCCAATGCCGGGTATCAACCGGGGCAAGCCGATCGTACGGCTTATTGCGTGGCGTTGCGTGATAGATCGCCTTTGCGACCCTTTCGCTCATCTCAGACATTGCTTTCTCCATGGGAAACAGTAGCATTTTAGGTGGTGACGAGATAGAGAAAATCAACTCTCAACCCCTTGATTTGCAAGGCTTTGAGGGTGGTGCTGAAACCAGAAATCCGCCTCACCAAACCAGCTTAATCCCGTAATACAGCCCCATGAAGACAAGACCGATGGCGGCGAGATAGGGGAGATTGCGGAGCCTCTTTAGGGCTTCGCCATCGCCAGCATATTACGCAGGATTGTAGCGCAAGCATTGATCGTGTCGTCGTCCAAGGTCAGCCCCTGACTGTCGGCCTTTAGGCTTTCGATGCAATCGATGCAGAGATTGACAGTCTTGGTCTGCACGCCGCGCAACTCGGCCATGACCATTTCCTTCGGAAGATAGGTATGGCCACTGACCATAACCGATGCCGCCGCCTGCTCGCCCTTGGCTATCGCCAATGCTTCGCGGGCACCTTCAAGAAGCCTTTCGCCTGCTTTCGTCATCCTTCATCCCTCTCCTGGTGTGGCAAGGGCTGCGTCGATGAGCTTTGGCCATTCGACTTCGGCGAATTCGAAGGTCGTGATCTTGCGGATTTCGATGCCGGGTTCGCGAATAGTCCTCAATGCGGCCCGAGCATCTGCGCGATACTCGTCTTTATGCGCCTTTGGCCGATTGCCCCATGGGTAGCAGCCGGGACCGTTGCGCGCTTCGTAAAGCGATTTTGCAATTCTCTCGATCGTCCCGCTCATGTTTCGTTCCTCTCAGGGGTTAGGCTGGCACGTCGCCGGTGTAGATCATGACCGGCGGATGGCCTGTGCCGCAAACGCGAAGGATGATCGGCGCGCCGGCATTGAGCGCGGCCAATTCTTCCGGCGTCGGTAGCCATGCAGTTTCCATGGCTGGCGTCTCTGGGCCGGTCACAGTATCGTTGATGACGATATCGCGCAGCGGCAGGCCATAGTAGCCTTGGGAGCGGCCTATGACGCGGGTGCAGCCTTGGATGCGACCAATCTCCATCTCACTCTCCCGGCGCGCGGATTTGCCAGTCGGTGCGGTTCTTGATCACGGTCGGCGACGGCGCGTCATAATGCGAAATGGTCGAGACCATCAGGCGCCCGGTCAGCAGAAGCCGGAACCGATCCGTCCAGTGAAAGTGCAGCCGCGTGTCGGTGCGCGTCCATCCCTGCAAGGTGTCAACATCTTCCGGGTCTTCCCCGAGGTGATAGCGAAAGCCGAGCGCCCTCCAGAAGCGTTCGCCAAGTGTCGGCGTGTGGATGTACCCGTAGCTCATAGTTTCGTTGTTCATAGCGCTCTCCTAGTTCAGCAAATCAAGGCCGAGAACCTTGCGCATCTCGGGCGATAGTTGGCTTGCGGCGGCTTGGCCGGACGGGCTGCGAGCCCATTCGTCGCTTTCTTCCGCCGTCGCGTCGAACTCGCCAATAGCTACTCGGCCGGCGAATTTGTTGAACCCAGCCGCCATCAACTCGGTATAGAGTTGGGTGATCGGGCAGGCATAGGTATCTGCATAGTCATCGAACTCGCCAGTTTCGGCGCGCTTCGCGAATGCCTCATATTTGGCCGCTTTCTCAGCCGACGCGATGGCGGCCACTTTCCGGAGTTCGATCGCTAGGCGGTCCTTCGTCTTCATGGCCTTCTCCTCAGTGAACATTGGTCGAACGGCGTTACACATCGGTATCCGCGCGGGGGTCTGGAATGGGGTTGCGTTGCACAAAAAACCCAATTATTTCATCTGCGCAGGAATTCCGGGCGAGGCCTCCAATGCCCGGGCCCCCGCGCGGCAGCGCAGGGGCCTGAAGTTCCTGACACAATGGACCGCGGTTCTGGCGCGGCAAGCGGATTGGTTGGGACATGAGCGCTGATTTTTCCGAACTACGCGTCAAGATGGTCGACGGCCAGGTCCGCACCACCGATGTGACCAGCGCGCCGCTGCTCGATGCAATGCTTGTCGTCCCAAGAGAGATGTTTGTCGGCGCCGCCCAGCGCGATCTCGCCTATATCGACGAGGACATCCGCATTGCCGCCGGTGCGGACGGCGCGCGCTACCTGATGGAAGCATCGCCGTTGGCCAAGCTTATCCAGCTGGCCGAGATCAACCCGACCGATTCGGCGCTCGATGTCGGCTGCGGGACAGGCTACGCCTCGGCCATCCTGTCACGGCTGGCCGGGTCCGTGGTGGCGCTCGAAAGCGATTCGGCGCTGGCGGAAGCCGCCAGATCGACGCTTTCGTCGCTTGGCTGCGGCAATGTGACCGTCGTCCAGGGGGCGTTGCCGCAGGGGCATGCCGCCAAGGCGCCCTATGACGTCATCTTTATCGGCGGCAGCGTTGCGGAAGTGCCGGTGGCGCTGCTGGACCAGCTCGCCGAAGGCGGCCGCCTTGTCGCCGTCGAAGGGCAGGGCAATTCCGGCGTGGCTCGTCTCTTTTTCAAGGCCGGGGGGGTTGTAACCGGAAGACGTGCATTTAATGCGGCAATTAAGCCACTACCGGGGTTTGAACGCATTCGTGCTTTCGAATTCTGAATGATTTGGCCTTGCAGGAGAGGCTTTGTCATGGTCGCTTGCATTTGAACGATCGCTGCTGATCCCAGACTGGGGGCACTTTGGGGTGAGCAGCAGGGAACATCGAACACGCGGCGCCGGCTGATCAATGAGAGAAGCAGGCGCGGCGCGGTTCCCATGGAAAACGAATGAGGGTTTAACCGTGCCGTCTTTACGCAAGTCACTTCTCACCGCCGTCCTCGTTTCGGCGACAATGCTGTCCCCACTGGCCGCTTCGGCCGAAAGCATCTCCGGCGCGCTTGCAAAGGCCTACCAGTACAATTCCACGCTGAACGCATCCCGTGCCGGCGTTCGTGTCACCGATGAGGGCGTCGCCATCGCCAAGTCGGGCTACCGCCCGGTTGTCACCGGCTCGGCGGATATCGATTATTCGAGCAGCCATCTCAACGGCACCAATTCAAGCGTGCGGCTGACCACCGGCAATTTTGGCGTCCAGATCAATCAGACGCTGTTCGACGGCTTTCAGACCAGGAACAATGTCGCTGCCGCCGAAGCGCAGGTCCGCGCTTCCGTCGAAAGCCTGCGCAACACCGAAGAGGGCATCCTGTTCAGCGCGGCGCAAGCGTATATGAACGTGATTCGCGACCGGCAGGTCGCCGTGCTGACTGAGCAGAACCTGCAGTTCCTGACTGAAACGGCGCGCGCGGCGCGTTCGCGCTTCGAGGTTGGCGAAGGCACACGCACCGATGTCGCCCAGGCCGACGCTTCGCGCGCCGCCGCGGTGGCGTCGCTGAGTGCTGCCCGGGCGCAGGCGCTGGCAAGTGCGGCGATCTATCGCCAGATCGTCGGCGACGAGCCGGGCAAGCTCAAGGGCGCTTCGCCAGTGGCAAAGCTGTTGCCGTCGAGCCTCGCCGCTGCCGTCGGGGTGGCCGCGAACGAGCATCCGGCTATCCTTGCGACCCAGCATCTGGTCGACGCCGCCGCGTTTTCGGTGAAGTCGGCCGAAGGCGCGCTGTTGCCGCAGCTGTCGGCTTCCGCCGGCGTTTCGAGCGCCTATCGCAACACCTCGCCTTTGCCGGGCGTCGGTTCACAGGATGGCACGACCAATTCGGCCAGTGTCGGGGCAACGCTGACCATCCCGATCTATTCGGGCGGCCGCACCTCGGCGATCGTGCGCCAGGACAAGGAATCGCTCAGCCAGGCCCGCATCCAGGTCGACGTCAGCCGCGACCAGGTGCGCCAGGCCGTCACCGCCGCCTGGACCGAGTACACCGCCGCGCAGCAGCAGCTGGCGGCCAACAGGCAGGTGATCGAGGCCGCGAAGCTGGCACTGAACGGCGTCATCGAAGAGCGCAATGTCGGCCAGCGCACCACGCTCGACGTCCTTAACGCGCAGGCGACGGTCATCACCGCCCAGATCAACCAGGCTGGTTACGAACATGATGTGGTGGTGGCGAGCTACGCCATCCTGCAGGCGACCGGCCGTCTGTCCGTCGACCGCCTTGGCTTGCAGGTAGCGAAATACAAGCCTGAAGAGCATTACAACGCGGTCAAGGACAAGTGGTACGGCCTGCGCACGCCGGACGGCCGCTGAGACATTCGGCCAGGACGGTGTTCCTCGTTTGAGCAGGATCTTTCGCACTGCGGCTCTCGGGTTCGGATCGCGCTAATCTGTTGAAATCCCACAAGTCCCCAGATTGGGGATTCTCGTGCGGCGATCCGTCGGTTACGCTGTCGCCATGATTCGTTCGGGCTCTGCCGGAGCGAAAAACCCAACAGGGGTCACAAGGGCGGCGGATGTGACGATGGCAACGGCAAGCAGCGCACAGCGCGAACCTTCCATGGAAGAGATACTGGCTTCCATCAGGCGGATCATCGAGGACAGCGATGGCGGCCGCAAGCAGCCGGGCGACGCCGATGAGCTGAGCCAGGATCTGGAGCGCGCGTCGAGCGCCTATGCGGCCCCCGACGTGGAAGCGTTCCGTGCCGACCTGCATGCCGCCCCCGAGGTCAGGACGCCGGTCACGCTGGCGGAAGTCCAGGCACAGTTGCCGGCGGCCGAGCCGGTGGTCGCTCGCATGGAAACGCCGGTGCGCCCCGATCCCAGCCCGGCAAAGCCATCGATGACACTTGCCGAGGTCAGCGCCCGCGTTGCAGCCGAGCCGGCTGCGGTCGACGCACCAGCACCGCGTCCTGTCCCTGCCGCCGACGTCGCCGACTGGCGGCGCGAGATCGCCGCGGTTGGCGAGCAGGCTAGGGCGGCGGTGTCGGACAGGGGCGAGGCCCGCAAGGCGGTTGCCCAGCCGCCGGTGGACAATCTCAGGGACGAGCCGGCCCCGGAACCGGTCGTCGAGCCGTCTCGTCCGGATGCAAGCGTGGTGCGGCCGGTGGCGGCCAGCGACGCGCCGCGTCCGGCGATCGTTTCCGAGCATACCGGCCGGCAGGTCGCGGCTGCCTTTGGCGAGCTTTCCGATGCGTTTGCCAGCCGCAGCAAGAAGACATTCGACGAGATGGCCGAAGAGATGCTGCGGCCGATGCTGCAGGATTGGCTCGACAACAATCTGCCGACACTGGTCGAAAGGCTGGTGCGCGAGGAGATAGAGCGCGTGGCGCGCGGGGCGCAGTAGTTCCCCATGCCGATTGCCCAGAGGAAACGGCGCCTTCGTGGCGCCGTTTGTTTTGGTGAAGTCAGTTTGTTGGCAGGACGACGGATCGCTTTCCGTTGAAATGACCAAGGCCGCGCCTATCTGCTTGTGAGGATCCGAGACAGCCCTTGCGGTTGACTTGGCCAAAACCTTCCGATTTACACCGGACCAGCAAAACTCCCGACAGCGCGGACCATTTTCCCATGCTTGAAAAGACCTACGACGCCAAAACCGTCGAGCCGAAGATCGCCAAAGTCTGGGAAGAGGCCGACGCGTTTCGCGCCGGTGCCGGGGCCGAGGAGGGGGCGGAGGCCTTCACCATCGTCATCCCGCCGCCGAACGTTACCGGCTCGCTGCATATGGGCCACGCGCTCAACAACACGCTGCAGGACATATTGGTGCGCTTCGAGCGCATGCGCGGCAAGAACGTCCTGTGGCAGCCGGGCATGGACCATGCCGGCATCGCCACGCAGATGGTGGTCGAGCGGCAGCTGATGGAAAAGCAGATCCATCGCCGCGACCTGACCCGCGAACAGTTCATCGAGAAAGTGTGGGAGTGGAAGGCCGAGTCCGGCGGCGCGATCTTCAATCAGCTGAAGCGGCTCGGCGCCTCGGCCGACTGGTCACGCGAACGCTTCACCATGGACGAAGGCCTGTCCAAGGCCGTGCTCGAAGTGTTCGTCACGCTCTACAAGGAAGGGCTGATCTACAAGGACAAGCGCCTTGTGAACTGGGACCCCAAGCTGCTCACCGCGATCTCCGATCTCGAGGTCGAGCAGCAGGAGGTCAATGGCAATCTCTGGCACTTCCGCTATCCCATCGAGGGCGAAACCTTCGACCCGGAAAACCCGAAAACCTTCATCACCGTGGCGACGACGCGCCCGGAGACGATGCTGGGCGATACGGCCGTCGCCGTGCATCCCGACGACGAGCGCTTCCGGCATCTGGTCGGCAAGAACATCGTCCTGCCCATCGTCGGCCGCAGGATTCCCGTGGTGGCGGATGAGTATTCCGATCCGGAAAAGGGTTCGGGCGCGGTCAAGATCACGCCCGCGCACGATTTCAACGACTTCGAGGTCGGCAAGCGCCACAAGCTGCCGGCGATCAATATCCTGACCACGGAGGCCGCGGTAAGCCTCAGGGATAATGAGGATTTCCTCGCCGATCTCGAGGTGACGCCGGAGCGCCAGGCGGTCTGGGATGAACTCGAAGGCCTCGATCGCTTCGTCGCGCGCAAGAAGATCGTCGAACTGATGGAAGAGGGCGGCTTCCTCGAAAAGGTCGAACCGCATCGCCACGCCGTGCCGCATGGCGATCGCGGGGGCGTGCCGATCGAGCCGTTCCTGACCGAGCAATGGTATGCCAATGCGGCGGAACTGGCCAAGCCGGCAATCGCTTCGGTGCGCGAAGGACGCACGAACTTCGTGCCGAAGAACTGGGAAAAGACCTATTTCGACTGGATGGAGAACATCCAGCCCTGGTGCATCTCGCGCCAGCTCTGGTGGGGCCATCAGATTCCGGCCTGGTACGGGCCGGACGGGCGCGTCTTCGTCGAGAAGACCGAGGAAGAGGCGCTGAGCGCCGCGATCGAATTCTATCTGGCGCTGGAAGGCCCATGGAAGGCCTGGGTCGAGGACAAGCTGGAGAACTTCAAGCCGGGCGAGATCCTGACCCGTGACGAGGACGTGCTGGACACCTGGTTCTCTTCGGCGCTGTGGCCGTTCTCGACGCTGGGTTGGCCCGATGAGACGCCGGAGCTGAAGACCTACTACCAGACCGACGTGCTGGTGACCGGTTTCGACATCATCTTCTTCTGGGTCGCCCGCATGATGATGATGGGCCTGCACTTCATGGATGAGGAGCCGTTCCACACCGTCTATGTGCATGCGCTGGTGCGTGACAAGAACGGGCAGAAGATGTCGAAGTCGAAAGGCAACGTCATCGATCCGCTCGACCTGATCGATGAATATGGCGCCGATGCACTGCGCTTCACCCTGACGGTGATGGCGGCGCAGGGCCGCGACGTGAAACTCGACCCGGCGCGCATCGCCGGCTATCGCAATTTCGGCACCAAGCTGTGGAACGCCACGCGCTTCGCCGAAATGAACGAGGTCGCGCGCAACGACGATTTCTGGCTGAACGATGCCAAGCTGGCGGTCAACCGCTGGATCCTGACCGAACTGACGCGCGCTGCGCGCGAGATCACCGACGGCATCACCTCATACCGCTTCAACGAGGCGGCGGGTGCCGCCTACCGCTTCGTCTGGAACCTGTTCTGCGACTGGTACCTGGAACTGCTGAAGCCGGTGTTCATGGGCACCGACGAGGCGGCCAAGGCCGAAAGCCGAGCCTGCGTCGCCTTCGTGCTCGACGAGATCTACAAGCTGCTGCATCCGATGATGCCGTTCATGACCGAGGAACTGTGGGCGCAGACCGCTGGCGAAGGCAAGCAACGCCCCTCGCTGCTGTGCCATGCCGCGTGGCCCTCGCCGGACTTCGAAGACGCCGAGGCTGCAGCCGACATCAATTGGCTGGTCGACCTCGTCTCCGGCATCCGCTCGGTGCGCTCGGAGATGAACGTGCCGCCGGCAGCCATTGCACCGCTCGTCGTGGTCGGCGCCAACGCTGTGACACGCGAACGGCTTGTCCGCGAAGAATCGGCGATCAAGCGACTGGCGCGGGTCGGTGACATCTCGCTTGCCGATGTCGCGCCCAAGGGGTCGGCGCAGATCGTGCTCAACGAGGCGACGATCTGCCTGCCGCTTGGCAGCCTGATCGACCTCGCCGCCGAGGCTGCACGGCTGCAGAAGGAACTGGCCAAGGTGACCGAGGAGATCGCGCGCCTGCACAAGAAGCTGTCGAACGAAAGGTTCGTCGCCAGCGCGCCGGCCGACATCGTCGATGCCGAGCGCGAAAAGCTCGCTGAATACCGCGATGCGCAGGACAAGCTGTCGGTCGCGTTGGCCAGGGTTCGCGACGCCGGCTGAGGGTAGATTCGCGAGATTTTAGCCCTCTCTAAAGTGCTGGGTTTTCCGCCTCGAAAATCAGCATTCCGTTGCGTTAATATTGACGTAAACGGAAGTTTTAGCCCCATTGTTGCCATAATGTAACAATGGGGCTCCCGGACCGCAAAAAACGCTGTTTTCGAACCTTTCTGGATGGGTTTCCTCTGTTTTTTGGAAGCGGATCCGCCATCACGGACCGTTTTTCGGCCTTGCCGCATCCGGTTGCGTTTCTCGAAAATGCGCCTGGCGAATGTGTACATGTACGCTCTTGAATTCGTTGTTGCACCGTTAACCTGAATTGGTTCTAGCTTGATGCACTCGAATTCGGGGAGGACATTTCATGACTATTCTGCGACTGAAAGCGCTGCTTGGGGCGGGCTGCTTTTCGCTGGCTTTGATCGGGACGGCGATGAATCCGGCACATGCCGGCGGCCTGGAGCGTGCTGGCTACGATATCGACCTGTTGTTCGATCCGGCTCCGTTCGCCACGGAAGCTGAAGCGACCTATGTCATGCCGGATCGCAAGTACAAGAATGCAACTGGACCAGCCGGCTTTAATTTCCTCAATTCCACGGCCGATGGCGCCGAGGGCTATTGGGTTCCGCGCATCGGAGCCAAGGTCCAGGTTGTGCAGGGCGTCGACTGCATGGTTGACTATTCACAGCCATGGGGCGCCCACACAGCCCCCGGGGCGTCGTGGAACGGCGCGTTTTCCAACGTCGAAACGGATATCAAGAGCAACAACTACGCCGGCACCTGCTCCTACAAGTTCGATGTCGGCAAGGGCCAGCTCCGTTTTATCGGCGGCCTGTTCTACCAGGAAATTTCAGGCTTCAAGGAAAGCTTGGTGGGTTTCAATCCATTTGGGCCGTCACCGATCGGCCGCGTCGACCTGGAGGCCAACGGCTGGGGTTGGCGAGCCGGCGTCGCCTACGAAATCCCCGACATCGCGTTGCGCGCGAGCCTCGTCTACAATTCGAAAGTCAAGCTCGACAATATCTCGGGAACGCTCGATCTCACCAGTATCGGCGGGCAAATTATACCGATCTTCGGTGCGACGGAGTACATGCCGGACTCGGTGGAGTTGAAACTTCAGTCAGGCGTCGCGCCCGGCTGGCTCGCTTTCGGCTCGATCAAATGGGTCAACTGGAGCTTGCTGCAAAGCGTCCCGATCTGCCCAGTGGGCTTTCCGGCATCGTCATGCGTCACGGGTTCTCCGGTTGCTGTGACTTCGCTCGACCTGATGTACCGCGATGGCTGGACCGTTTCAGGTGGTGTCGGCCACAAGTTCAACGATCAGTGGAGTGCCGCTGGCCAGCTTTCCTGGGATCGTGGTACGTCGCATGGCTATGGTGCACAGACCGATACCTGGACGCTGGGTGGCGGCGTTGCCTATACGCCCACGCCGAATATCGAGGTTCGTCTGGCAGGGGCGGTCGGTGTGCTGACCAGCGGCCATTCGGGGGAGTTGGCGGGTGAGAACGGCTATGTCGCAGGCGCGGATGGCAGCTACGATTTTGGCAACGATCTGGTCACGGCATTTTCCGGCGGTATCAAGATCAAGTTCTAAGCGACTGAAAATTCTAAAAAAAGGCCGGGCAAATACCCGGCCTTTTTCATTTGGACGGGCCTTGCCCATGCTCCATTCATATAAGCGGCGCCGCGCTGTTGCCGCCTCCTGCTATTGTGACGTTTTGGCAACACTTTCTGAACAACCCCTGCGCTGGAAGCCGGGCTGAGGAAATTGCCCATTTCCCGCCATAAACCCGGCGCACCTCGATCTTGTCTCGGGACACGCGCCAAAAGGCTCGGCGAGGGGCAGGCCGCTCCGCCCCATTGCAGGGAAGATGGGGCAAGGAAGAGTATGGACGCCAAAGTCATCTCCAAGGCTAAGCTCCCTAGCCGCCATGTGACCGTCGGTCCGGCGCGTGCGCCGCATCGTTCCTATCTCTATGCCATGGGTTTGTCGGCGGCCGAGATTGCGCAGCCGCTGGTCGGTGTCGCCTCCTGCTGGAACGAGGCGGCGCCCTGCAACATCTCGCTGATGCGCCAGGCGCAGGTGGTTAAGAAGGGCGTTGCTGCCGCCAGCGGCACGCCGCGCGAATTCTGCACCATCACCGTCACCGATGGCATCGCCATGGGCCACCAGGGCATGAAGTCGTCGCTGGTATCGCGCGAGGTCATCGCCGATTCGGTCGAACTCACCATGCGCGGCCATTGCTACGACGCGCTGGTTGGGCTCGCCGGCTGCGACAAGTCGCTGCCCGGCATGATGATGGCCATGGTGCGGCTCAACGTGCCGTCGATCTTCATCTATGGCGGTTCGATCCTGCCCGGCAGCTATCGCGGCCGCCAGATCACCGTGCAAGATGTGTTCGAGGCGGTCGGCCAGCACTCGGTAGGCACCATCGACGATGCCGAGCTTCTCGAAATCGAGCAGGCGGCCTGCCCGTCGGCCGGCTCCTGCGGCGCCCAGTTCACCGCCAACACCATGGCCACCGTTGCCGAGGCGATCGGCCTGGCGCTGCCCTATTCCTGCGGCGCGCCGGCCCCCTACGAGATGCGCGACCGGTTCAATTTCGCCTCGGGCGAAAAGATCATGGAGCTGATCGCCAGAAATATCCGGCCGCGCGACATCGTCACACTGAAGGCGCTTGAGAATGCGGCGACCGTGGTCTCGGCCACCGGCGGTTCGACCAACGCGGCACTGCATCTGCCGGCGATCGCGCATGAGGCCGGCATCAAGTTCGACCTGTTCGACGTGGCCAAGATCTTCGAGAAGACGCCTTACATCGCCGACCTCAAGCCGGGCGGCAAATATGTCGCCAAGGACATGTTCGAGGCCGGCGGCATTCCGCTGCTGATGAAGACGCTGCTCGACCACGGCTATCTGCATGGCGACTGCATGACCGTGACTGGCCGCACTTTGGCCGAAAACATGCAGCACGTTGTCTGGAATGAGCATCAGGATGTGGTCCGCCCGGCCAACACACCCATTACCCAAACCGGCGGTGTCGTGGGCTTGAAGGGAAACCTTGCCCCCGAAGGCGCGATCGTGAAGGTCGCGGGCATGGCGGAGTTGAAGTTCTCCGGCCCGGCACGCTGCTTCGATTCGGAAGAGGAATGTTTCGAGGCGGTGACGCATCGCAACTACAAGGAGGGCGAGGTTCTCGTCATTCGCTACGAAGGACCGCGCGGCGGCCCCGGCATGCGCGAGATGCTGTCGACGACGGCAGCACTTTACGGCCAGGGCATGGGCGGCAAGGTGGCGCTGATCACCGACGGGCGCTTCTCGGGCGCGACGCGCGGTTTCTGCATCGGCCATGTCGGCCCCGAGGCAGCCGTGGGCGGCCCGATCGGACTGCTCAGGGATGGCGACGTGATCTCGATCGACGCGGTGAACGGCACGATCGACGTGGCGTTGTCCGATAGCGAACTGGCGGCGAGGGCAAAGACATGGAAGGCGCGCGCGACCGATTATCAGTCGGGCGCGATATGGAAATATGCACAGACGGTAGGGCCGGCGCGCGATGGCGCGGTGACCCATCCGGGCGGTGCGAAAGAAACACACTGTTATGCGGACATCTGAGTTGTTGAAGTCAACACCAGAGTTGTTGAGGTCGTCTGTCTTTTCGGCACTGGTCGTGGCCGCCACGTTTGGCGCGACCTTTGGCGCCGTGGGCCAGGCCATGGCCTTCGACGACAAGGTGTTCGACGACAAGACCGGGGTGAAGCCGCAATCCAGCCCCTGGGCGGTCTTCCAGTTCGGCTTCTCCGCCTACAAGAACGGCCACAAGGAACAGGCCGCCGAAGCCTACAAATACGCCGCCGAAAACGGCCAGATCGGCGCCACCTGGAAGCTTGCCCGCATGTATGCCGAGGGCGACGGCGTGGCGCGCGACGACTATGAGGCGTTCAAGTTCTTCTCCGAGATCGTCGACCAGGACGTCGAGCCCGGCTCGCCTGAGGAAAGCTATGTCTCCGATGCGCTGGTGGCGCTTGGCGACTATTTGCGCACGGGCATTCCCGGCAGCCCGGTCGCCGAGAACGAGGTCGCGGCCCAGGAATATTACATGCGCGCCGCCGCCAACTACCGCAATCCGAACGCGCAGTTCGAGATGGGGCAGATGTTCCTGAAGGGCGAGGGCGGCGTGAAGGCCAGTGTCAAGCAGGCCGGGCGCTGGTTCCAACTCGCCGCCGAGAAAGGCCATGCCGGCGCCCAGGCGACACTGGGCCATTTGTTGTTCCAGAGCGGCAAGATCGTTCGCGGCCTGGCGATGATGACGGCAGCGCTCGAACGCGCTTCGCCGGCTGACCAGCCCTGGATCCGCGGCATGCAGGAAGAGGCATTTGCCACCGCTGGCGAGGCCGACCGCCGCACCGCCATCTCGCTGGCCGATGATATCCTCACCAAGGGCAACAACGCGGACCAGTAGTTTTGCTGGCGGCTGAACTGCCGATCTTCCACGGGCGGGAGATTGGCTCAGTTCGCGATCGGCTCCGTCGGCACCATGCTGGGCGCCGGCGTCGAGATCGGCGTGACATGGGGGTGTGGCGCCAGCGTGTTTTCCGGGCAGCTATCCCCGATCTTCGTCCACGAGGTGTTGTTGAGCACCATGTCGCAGCGGGCCAGATGGCTCCGGTCGGCAACCGTCAGGCAGGCGACCTGGCCAAGCTGGTAGGATTTTCCATTGGCCAGGCATTCCTGGTCGGCAAATGCCGCCGCAGGAGCGGCCATGGCAAATGCCAGGCCGATCGGACAAAGAGAAAATCGAATGGTCATGGGAACCCCAGCCGCCATGCTGATCTCCCATCAAGCGCCGGAATGTGGCTATATGAGGTCCAGCGCAAACGGGCCCGGCGAGGGTTCTCTCAGGCCGGCTGAAGCGCTAGATCGATCGCCACCGGGACGTGATCGGATGGTTTTTCCCAGGCGCGCACGTGCTTTTCGATCGACGCGGAAGAAAACCGGTTGGCGGCTTCCGGCGACAAAAGCAGGTGGTCGATGCGGATGCCGTTGTTCTTCTGCCAGGCGCCGGCCTGATAGTCCCAGAATGTGTAGGTGTCGGGCGCGTCGGTGACCGCGCGCACCGCCTCGGTGAAACCAAGGTTGAGCAACCGGCGGAAGGCTTGTCGCGTCTGCGGCTGGAACAGCGCGTCGCCCAGCCAGTTCTCCGGAAACCGCGCGTCGATCCGCTCGGGAATGACGTTGTAGTCGCCGGCGAGCACCAGAGCCTCCTCCAGTCTCAGCCGTTCTTCGGCCCAGCGCTCCAGCCGCGCCATCCAGGACAGCTTGTAAGGAAACTTCTTCTCGTCATCGATCGGATTGCCGTTCGGCAGATAGAGCGAGGCGACGCGCAAGGCGCCCTTGTCGGTTGAGAAAACGCCTTCGATGAAACGCGCCTGTTCATCGGCATCGTCGCCGGGCAGGCCCCGGATGACTTCGTCGAAGCGCAGCTTCGACAACAGGGCCACGCCGTTGAAACCCTTCTGGCCATGGGTTTCGACATTGTAGCCAAGCGCCTCGATCTCGGCGCGCGGGAATTGCTCGTCGACGGTCTTGATCTCCTGCAGGCAGACGATGTCGGGTGCGCTCTCGGTCAGCCAATGGGTGAGGTTGCCAATGCGGGCGCGGACACCGTTGATGTTCCAGGTGACGATTTTCATGGCGGTCTCGATGCTGTTCAGTTGGATTCTTGCGGCGGATGGCGTTCGACGAGGCCAATCGTATTGCCAGCCGGGTCCTTTAGGAAGGCCATCCATTCGCTTTCCCCCGCTGGACCGAACTGGCCCTCCGTGTCGCGATGGACAAGCGTCGGCGGCGCGGTGAAGGGCACGCCTGCCGCGATCGCAGAGGCATGGAAGTCATCGAGGCCCGATATGTCGAGATAGACGGTTCCGGCCGGTACGCCGTCGGTGAACAGCAGCCTGGTTTCTCCGGCCATGATGAAGGCGATGCCCGGCGGATCGAAGCGTGCATGGACGGCCATGCCGAGTACGTCGCGCCAGAAAGCCAGCGTCACGTCGAGGTCACGGCCGGCCGACAGCGCGATCTGACGGACCGCACCGATAACAGGCATTCTATATGGAGAAACTCGTGCCGCAGCCGCAGGAGGCGACGGCGTTCGGATTGCGGATCTGGAACGACTGGCCCATCAGGTCGTCGACGAAGTCGATCACCGAGCCGCCCATATAGACCAGCGACAGGTCATCGATCAGCACGGTGGCGCCGTCCTTCTCGATGGCGACATCGTCGTCGTTGCGCGTATCGACCAGATCGAACTTGTAGGAGAAGCCCGAGCAGCCGCCGCCTTCGACCGACACGCGCAGCGCCGTCTTGCCGGCCTCGTTCGAGACAATCCTGGCGATCCGCTTGGCGGCGGCCTCGGTCATATCGACTTTCATGGCAGTCTTGGCATCAGCGCCCATGGGCGTCACCTTGCTTTCGGTTTCACATGATAGGTATGAAGCGCGAGGGGCCAAGTCAACCTGGCTAAGTCAAACGCGGCAGCATCAGCCATGACCAATGAGTTGGGCGACATCGGATTCGGCTATCGGCCACGCGCCGCCTATGCCTGCGATCCGGGAAACTCGCGCGGACGGCTGTTCGACGAGGTGGAAAGCCCGACCCGCACGCCGTTCCAGCGTGACCGTGACCGCATCATCCATTCGACGGCCTTCCGGCGGCTGAAGCACAAGACGCAGGTCTTCATCGCCCATGAAGGCGACCACTATCGCACCCGCCTGACCCATTCGATCGAAGTGGCGCAGATCGCGCGCGCCCTGGCACGGGCACTGCGCGGCGACGAGGATCTGGCCGAGGCGGTGGCACTGGTGCATGATTTCGGCCACACGCCCTTCGGCCACACCGGCGAGGACGCGCTCAACGAGAAGATGGTTACCTGGGGCGGCTTCGACCATAACGCGCAATCGTTGCGCATCGTGACGAGGCTTGAGGCGCGCTACGCCGAATTCGACGGGCTCAACCTGACCTGGGAAACGCTGGAAGGCCTGGTCAAGCACAATGGGCCGCTGACGGACGCCAACGGCAAGGGTCTGAAAGGGCCGGTGCCGCAGGCGATCCGTGATTATTCGCAACTGCACGATCTCGAACTCGACCGGTTCGCCGGCATCGAGGCGCAATGCGCGGCGATCGCCGACGATATCGCCTACAACACGCATGACATCGATGACGGCTTGAGGGCAGGGCTTTTGACGCTGGACATGCTGGAGACGGTTTCGCTGCCGGGAACGATCCTGAAAGGCGTGCGCGCACGCTATCCCTCCCTCGACGCCGTGCGCACCGGCCACGAACTGATGCGGCGGCAGATAACCGCCATGGTCGAGGACGTGATCAAGTCGACGACCGCCAATCTCGATCGCATCAGGCCGCGGAGCGCCGATGCGGTGAGGGCAGCCGGCGAGACGATGGTGGTTTTCTCGGCCGAAATGGCTGCCTTGGAGAAAGAACTGAAGGCCTTTTTGTACAAGCACCTCTACCGGCACACGGAAGTCATGCGGGTGCGCGCGGACGCCGAGCAGATCGTCAAAAATCTGTTCGACGCCTATTTCGCCGATCCGCGCGCCATGCCGGATGGCTGGCGCGAGGGGCTGGATCGGGCCGATGATCGCATCAAGGCGCGCAGCGTCGCCGACTTCCTGGCGGGTATGACCGACACCTACGCGCTCAAGGAACACCGGCGTTTGTTTGACCATACGCCTGAATTGGGCTAGGGCGGGCTCGATTTTGCCGGCCAACGAGCCGGATTCGCTGCAAAGCCGCCAGAGCCAGACCCCAGAGTCACACAAATGAACATCTTCGCCGATTTCACCGCGCGAATCATAAAAGCCGTCGAAGCGCTTGATCTGAAAGACAAAGACGGCGTTTCGCCTGACCTGTCGCGCATTGCCGTCGAGCCGCCGCGCGACGCCAGCCACGGCGACCTGGCGACCAATGCGGCGATGGTGCTGGCCAAGCCGACCGGCCAGAACCCGCGCGCGCTGGCCGAAAGGCTGGCGCAGGCGTTGCGCGACGACAAGGATGTCGCGGCAACAGAGGTGGCTGGCCCCGGTTTCGTCAATCTCAGGCTGAAGGACGGCTTCTGGCAGACACATCTGATCGCACTGCTCGGCGAGGGCCGCAACTATGGCCGCTCGACGGTTGGCGCTGGCCGGAAGACCAATGTCGAATATGTCTCGGCCAACCCGACAGGCCCGATGCATGTCGGCCATTGCCGGGGTGCTGTCGTCGGCGACGCGCTCGCCAATCTGATGGCGTTTGCCGGCTACGACGTGACCAAGGAATATATCATCAACGACGCTGGCGGACAGATCGACGTGCTCGGTCGCTCGGTCATACTGCGGTATCGGGAGGCACTCGGCGACGAGATCGGCGAGATTCCGCCCGGCCTTTATCCAGGCGATTATTTGGTTCCTCTCGGCCAGGCGCTGGCGAAAGAGTTCGGCCGCAGTCTGCTCCAGATGCCGGAGGACGAGGCGCTAGCTATCGTCAAAGACCGCGCCATCGATGCGATGATGGCGATGATCCGCGATGATCTGGCGCTTCTCAACGTGCATCACGACGTGTTCTTCTCGGAACGTACGTTACACGCCGACAATGCCAGGAAGATCCGCTTGGCGATCAACGATCTGACGCTGAAGGGCCATATCTACAAGGGCAAGCTGCCGCCGCCCAAGGGCGAGAAACCCGACGATTGGGAGGATCGCGAGCAGACGCTGTTCCGCTCGACCGCGGTCGGCGACGACATGGACCGGGCGCTGGTCAAGTCCGATGGCTCGTTCACCTATTTCGCCGCCGACGTCGCCTATCTCAAGGACAAGGTCGATCGCGGCTTCGTCGACCTGATCTATGTGCTCGGCGCCGACCATGGCGGCTACGTCAAGCGGTTGGAAGCCTTGGCGCGGGCGATTGCCGGCGATGAAGTGAAGCTCACGGTTCTGCTTTGCAATCTCGTCAAGCTGTTTCGCGACGGCGAGCCGGTCCGAATGGGAAAAAGGGCTGGGAATTTCATCACGGCGCGGGAAGTCATTGAAGAGGTGGGCCGCGACGCGGTGCGCTTCATGATGCTGTTCCGCAAGGGTGATGCGCCGCTGGATTTCGATTTCGCCAAGGTCACCGAGCAGTCCAAGGACAATCCGGTGTTCTATGTCCAGTACGCCTCGGCGCGCTGTCATTCGGTGTTCCGGCAGGCGAGCGAGCAACTGGGCGAAGCCAATTTCGACCGCAACAGCCTGGCCTCGGCCGCGGCATTGCTCACCGACGAGGGCGAGATCGGCCTGATCCGCAAGCTTGCCGAATACCCGCGGCTGATCGAGTCCGCCGCCCTTGCGCTCGAGCCGCATCGGCTGGCATTTTACCTCTATGACCTGGCCTCCAGCTTCCACGGACACTGGAACCGTGGCACGGATAATCCGGACTTACGTTTTGTTAAGGTTAACGACCGACAATTGACGCATGCCAGACTAGGGCTGGTGCAGGCTGTTTCGGACGTTTTGACGTCCGGCCTGACGTTGATCGGAGCCGCCGCGCCCACCGAAATGCGTTAGGTTTGACTAAATAACCTGTCACCTTTTGCCCACATTGCGCTGGTAAGGGCCAACCCTACGCGACGTCCATGGCGTCCGAATGAGTGCGAGTTCGGGAACAATAATGGCAGACAGAACCCAGCTGAGAGTAGCCGACAACAACGACATCGCTGACGATGATCCGTTCGCGGAGCTGACCAGGATCATGGGATTCGACCCGCGCCAGCCGGTCAGGCCGCAATCGCCCGCCCAGCCGCAGGCCCCAGCCGCCGATCACGGGCTCGAAGAGGGCGATTTCGATATCGATCTCGAGAAAGAAATGATGGGCGAGTTCGGCGCTGACGACAGCGACGCCGCTCCGGTTGTGCAGGCTCATGAGCCGAGCTTCGTGCATGAGCCGGCATTCGAAGCGGCTGACGCCAGCGCGATGGACGAGCTTTCGGTGTCGCTCGACGACGATTTCCAACTGGACATGGCTGAGATGGACGACCACGTCGCCAGCGCCAGCCATGCGGTCGCTGCTGAAGCCGCGCCGTCCGTCGAGCCCGCTTTCGCGTCTGATTTTGGCGATGCCGTTGCCGGTTCGCTTGAGGACGTGTCCCCCTTCGAGGACGATCAGTCGATGGCGGACGAGCTTGCCGCCTCGCTCGACCAGGATCTTCGGATCGATGAGGAAGCCGAAGAGGCCCGGTACGCCGTTGCCGACACGCCCGCTTCTGTCGAGCCCCTTGCCTCCGATGGCGAATTCGACGATGCGGTGGCGGTGTCGCTTGAAGACGAGCTGATGCTCGACGACCATTCGGCGGCGGAACAGTCATTCATGGCCGCCGATCCCGTCGAGCATGCCATGCCGGAGCAGGCGGCGGCGCGTGACGGCCAGGCCATCTCCGACGAGAGCTTTGCCGGCCATTTCGATGATGCCATGGCCGATGTCGACATGGATTTCGACGTTCGCGCCGATGAACCGACCGCCTTCGATGAGCCGGAAGCGCATGATGCGCTTGCCGATGCTGCGGACGCAACAGGCGAGATTCCCAGCCCTGAAGGCATGTCGGACGATGCTTTTGACCTGAATTTGGACGACGCGTTTGCCGAAACGGCCGAAGAGCCGGTCGCCGAGGTTGCCGCCGCTACGGTCCAGCCGGCGGCGCCAGAAGCCAATGTCGCGCCGGCGGTGCACGCCCCGATCGCGGACGAGCGGAGCCTGGAAGACGAGTTGAATGCGCTGCTGGGTGCCATGACGGCGCGCACGGCGCCGGTGGCCAGCGAGCCTGTCACGGCTCAGCCGGCTGTCGCTGCCCTGCCGCCTGTTGCCGAGCCCGCCGAGGAACCGGCCGACCTTGTCGGCGACCTTGACTGGGATCTTGACGAATCCACGCCTGAGCAGAATCGGCATGTCGGCACGGCCCAGGCGGCCGATGCGGATATTGACAATCTTATGCCTGATGAACTCCAGGATCCGAACTCGGACACCATTGGCGATGTCGATTTCGACGACGATGCGCTCGACGTGGCTTTGGCCCAGGGCCTTGATCCGCGTGACGAAGCCGCTCCCCGGGACAATTCGGCGGATTCTCTCGATTGGCTTGCGGAGCGTTCCCAACCGACAGAGCCGACGCGTTCGTGGAGCCGCGTGACGCCGGTTCCGCAGCAGCCGTCATTCAGCGCACAGCCTGCGTTCAGCGCTCAGTCGGCCGCTTCGATGGCATCCATGGCCGCAGCGCCGGCAGTCGCCGCCATGACGTCCTATCGTTCGTCAGACCCGGTCGAGACCGTGGCTCCCGCTGCCCCGGTGTCGGCGCCGCAATCGCGCCAGCCGGCGCGTTACGAAGACATGCCCGATGTCGAGACGGTCGATGTGCCCGAGCGTGTCGTGGCGCTGGCGGACGATCTCGATATCCCCGAACTGCACTTCGACGAAGACCAGCCGGCGTCGCCTGGCTACGACGATCTCGATGCCGAGTTCTCCAGCCTTCTCTCCGAGATGAACGCGGTGGAGGTCGCTGCCGCTCCCGCAAACAATGCGGCCGGCGCGTCTTACGATGATGACTCCTATGCCGCGGGCTTCAAGCCGGGCTATGACAGCCTCAAGCCGGGCTATGACGGGGTCAAGCCGGGCTATGAGCCGGAAGCGCGAACCTATGCGGCGCGGCCGATGGACATGTCTGCCCGCGCGGCGGCGCCCACGGGTTATGCCGACGCCTCTGGCTTCGACCTCGACAGTCTGCCAGGGAGCCAGCCGGTTTCCCAAGCCGATGATTTCACCGTCGATGAACTCGACTACGATCCCGAACTCGACGAGGCTATGGCTGTTCCGGGGCTCGGCGAGCGTGAGGCCGCGAGGCCGTCGCGCGGACGCGGCCTGTTCATCGCCGCGATTGTCGGCGCGGTCGCGGTCGCGGGCGGTCTCGGTGCCTTTGCGCTGTCCTTTGGCGGCAAGGGCGGCAGCGAAGCGCCTGTCATTGTCAAGGCCGACAACGCGCCGATCAAGGTCAAGCCGGAGAATCCGGGCGGCGCCGTGGTGCCCAATCAGGACAACAAGGTCTACGACGCGGTCAGGGGCGCAAAGCCGGCCGAGCCGGTCCAGGAAAAGCTGGTCACCAACACCGAAGAGCCGGTGGACGTGCAGGCGAAGGACCCGGCCCGCGCCATCGATCTTTCGCCCGACCAGAATGCAGCCGCCGCTGGAACCGATGTCGGCAATGCCGCGCCGATGGCCGGCGCCGCTTCGGCCGACAATACGGCGCCAGCGCCCAAGTCCGAGGACCGCATCGCGCAGGTGCTGCAGGATGCCGACAAGGGCACAAATGCCGATGTCGTCGCCGTTGCGCCGCGCAAGGTGAGGACCATGGTGGTCAAGTCGGACGGTTCGCTGGTGCCGCGTGAAGATCCGGCGGCGCCCGCCGCTCCGCAAGTGGCCGCTACCGAGCCGGTCGACCCGGCGCCGCAGCATGTTGCCCCGACGGCGCAAGCGGATGCGGACCAGACCGGCACCGTGGCGCCGGCCGCCGCCCAGGCGGACGACGAGCCGGCCCTCAAGCCGGTGGCCAAGCCGAAGGCCGAGGCCCAATCGGCCAACACGCCGGCAAAGGTTCCGCTCGCGCCGCAGCGTCCGTCCGACCAGCCCGTCGACGTCGTCGGCGAGGTCAAGCCCGATCAGGTTGCGTCCATCGATCCGGCATCGACCGCGGCCGGCGGTGGCTCGTGGTCGATGCAGATCGCCTCGCAGCCGACGGTCGAAAGCGCCCAGTCCAGCTATCAGGATCTGCAGCGCCGCTACGGCAGCGTGCTTGCCGGGCGTACCGCCAACATCGTCAAGGCCGAGATCGCCGGCAAAGGCACGTTTTACCGCGTGCGCGTTCCGGCCCAGTCGCGCAATGACGCGATCAATTTGTGCACCAGCTACAAGGCCGCCGGCGGCAACTGCTTCGTCTCGCGCTAAAGCCGGAGCCAACCAATTAAAAGCCGGCGCGGTCCACCGCGCCGGCTTTTTTCATGGGGAAAGCAGATCCGGCGTTGCACTGGATGAATCCCTGGCGATTCCCTTTGATCGCACAAAGCCCTAAACTGCCGACATGACCGAATCAAAATCCATGATCCTCGGCTGTGCCGGGAAATCGCTCACCCGCGAAGAAATCAATTTCTATCGCAATGAATGCCCGTGGGCCTTCATCCTGTTTGCGCGCAACATTGGCGAGACCGAACAGATCCGCGATCTGGTCGCCGAGATGCGGGACTGCATTGGGCGCCCGGACGCGCTGGTGTTCATCGATCAGGAAGGCGGCCGTGTGCAGCGCTTGCGACCGCCGCTGGCGCCGAACTATCCCGCCGGCGGCGCGCTGGGCGCGCTGTGGCGCGACGATCATGATGCCGGCGCCCGCGCGGCCTGGCTGATGGCGCGGCTGCATGCCTTCGACCTGCTGCGCTACGGCATTACAGCCGATTGCCTGCCGGTGCTCGACGTGCCGATCGAAGGCGCCAGCGATGTCATCGGCGCGCGTGCCTACGGCAAGGACCCGTGGCCGGTGATCGAACTCGGCCGCGCAGCCGCGGAGGGACTGATGTCGGGCGGCGTGCTGCCGGTCATGAAGCATATTCCGGGTCATGGGCGTGCCTTTGCCGACACGCATTTCGAACTGCCAGTGGTCAATGCCTCGCTCAGCGACCTGCAGCGGCATGATTTCGCCCCGTTCAAGGAGCTTAGCCATCTGCCGATGGCGATGACAGCCCATGTCGTCTACAGCGCGATCGACCCCAACAATCCGGCGACCACCTCCGGCAAGGTCATCGACGAGATCATCCGGCGCGAAATCGGCTTCGACGGACTGCTGATGAGCGACGACACCTCGATGAAGGCACTTTCTGGGGATTTCCCGACAAAGGCGGCCTCGATCCTTGCGGCGGGCTGCGATCTGGTCCTTCACTGCAACGGCGTTTTCGAGGAGATGGCCGGCATCGCATCGCGCACCACGGGGCTTGAGGGCACGTCGCTGGAGCGCGCAAAGCGGGCGCTGACCTATATAAAGGACCGTGACACGGTCGAAGAAACCGAAATACGTGCCGAATTCGCCACCTACTTCGACGCGGTGGCATAGCAAAGGGAAAGTGACAGGCAGTGGCGGAAACATTGGAAAGCAAGGCCGCGAAGGCCGCACCGATGGACCGTCTGTGGGCCGAGAATGACGATTCACGCGTCACCGGCGACCCGTCTCTGGTCGTCGACGTGGCCGGCTTCGAAGGTCCGCTCGATCTTCTGCTGCATCTTGCCCGCACCCAGAAGGTCGATCTGGCCCGCATTTCGATCCTGGCGCTGGTCGAGCAATATCTGACCTTTGTCGAGACGGCGAGGGCGCTCAGGCTGGAGCTTGCCGCCGACTATCTGGTGATGGCGGCGTGGCTGGCCTTCCTCAAGTCCAAGCTCCTGATCCCCAAGCAGCCCGGCGACGAGGGCGAAAGCGGCGAGGAACTGGCGGCGGTGCTGCAGTTCCGTCTGAAGCGGCTGGAAGCCATGCGCGACGCCTCGGCGCGGCTGGTCAACCGCAACCGGCTCGGCCGCGACGTGTTCGCGCGCGGTATGCCGGAAATGGTCATCGTCGAAAAGCGTAACGCCTATTCGGCCTCGCTCTACGATCTCTTGACCGCCTATGCCCAGCAGCGGCAGAAGCAGGCGATCAACAATGTGACCATCGCCAGGCGCGGCGTCTGGTCGCTCAAGGACGCGCGCGACATCCTGACCCGCCTGGTCGGGGCTGCAAGTGACTGGACGGCGCTGGAAAGTTTTCTGATCGCGTACATGACCAGCCCCGAGGAGCGGCGCACGGCGATCGCCAGTTCGTTTGCGGCCACGCTGGAGCTGGTGCGCGACGGCACGATGGATGTGCGGCAGGATCAGACGTTCGCGCCGATCTACCTGCGCGGCCGCACGCAGGCAATCAAGGCAGTCGAGGTGGCATCATGAGCGAACGCGCCAACGCTTCGGTTGTCCCGTTCAAGGTCGGCGATGAACCCGAAGAGGAGTCGCTTTCCCAGGATCCGGCCGAGCAGCAGCTACAGAACCCGGCCGAGCGGCTGCATCTGGCCGAGGCCGTGCGCATGGCCGAGGCGATCGTGTTCGCCAGCGCCGAACCCGTCAGCGAAAAGCAGCTTGCGGCCCGCCTTCCTGACGGCATCAACATCACCCTGGCCATGGCCGAGCTGCAGCAGATCTATGCGCGGCGCGGCGTCAATCTGGTGCGTGTCGGCGACGCCTGGGCGTTCCGCACTGCCGGCGACCTGGCTTTCCTGATGAGCAGGGATACCGTCCAGCAAAGGAAGCTCTCCCGCGCGGCTCTCGAAGTGCTGGCGATCATTGCCTATCACCAGCCGGTGACGCGTGCCGAGATCGAGGACATCCGCGGCGTCGAAACTTCGAAAGGCACGCTCGACACGCTGCTGGAAACGGAATGGGTGCGCATGCGCGGCCGGCGTAAGACGCCCGGCCGCCCAGTCACCTACGGCACGACGGAGACCTTTCTCGACCATTTCGCGCTGGAAGAGATCCGCGATCTTCCCGGCATGGAGGAACTGAAGGGGGCCGGACTGCTTTCGGGCCGCATGCCGTCGAATTTCTCCATTCCGCAGCCGCCGGCCGATCCCGACGCATTGACCGAGGACGAGGATGCGCTGACCGACATCGATCTCGAGGAACTCGGCCTGCTGACGCCGCGCGTCACGGAAGATTGACTGGCATTGGCGGCCAACTTGATGAGGATGCGCGGATTCGTAGCGGGCCTTCACGCCGAAAACGCGTGACATCCACCACCCTTTCATAAACTCTGTCGCAGTTGTGTTTGAATCCCAACGCGAAAACGCATAGATCATCGCCAGGGAAAACATTCGAGAGAGATTTGCTATGGGTTCATTTTCGATTTGGCATTGGCTGATCGTGCTGGTGATCGTGCTTTTGGTGTTCGGCCGCGGCAAGATTCCCGAGCTGATGGGCGATATGGCCAAGGGCATCAAGAGCTTCAAGAAGGGCATGGCCGACGACGAGGTTGCCGAAGACAAGCGCACCGTCGAACACCGTGCCGACGAGACCGTTGCGGCCGCGAAGGAAAAAGCCAGCAAGAGCTGAGCCCAAGGTTCTAGTCGGAACAGAGTGCCATGTTTGAAGTCGGCTGGACCGAAATGCTGGTCATCGCGATCGTCATGATCGTGGTCGTCGGACCCAAGGATTTGCCCAATATGCTGCGTACCTTCGGCCGCACGACGGCGAAGCTGCGCGCCATGGCGTCCGATTTCCAGAAACAGTTCAACGAGGCGCTTAAGGAAGCCGAGCTCGACGACGTCAAGAAGTCCGTCGACGAGCTCAGGGGCCTCAGTCCGATGGCCGAGATCAGGAAGCAGCTCAATCCGTTCGAGCAGGCCGCGGCCGACGTTCGCTCCGGCGTCGATGCGGCGATGAAGCCGAAGCCGGCGGAGAATCCGGCAACGCCAGCCGCTTCGACCCCGCAGGCGGCCGAGCCATTGAAGAACGGTGCAACGACCATGCCCGGCGTCAACGGACCGGAAGCAGCGCCCGCAGCGCCGATTTTCCCCGCAATGACGGACGAATCGGTGGTGACGTCGTCAGTGCCGGCGGCGCCTGTCGTGGCGCCGAAGGCGTCCGCGGCGAAGAAGGCAGCCAAGGCTGCGCCGTCAAAGGCGATACCGGTTGCAAAAGCACCGGCCAAGGCTTCGGCAAATGGCGCAAAGGCTCCAGCGCCGGCGAAAACGGTCGCCGCGAAGGCCGCGCCTGCGCCCAGGGCGCCAGAGAAGACCGGGACTGCGGCAAAGCCTGAAGCGGTCAAAGCCGCCAAGCCTGCCGTGGCCAAGGTGATCGCGTCCAAGGCCGTAGCGACCAAGGCCGTGGCGACCAAGATGGCGGCGAAAGCCGAACCGAAGCCTGCCGCGGCGAAGAAGCCGGTGGCCAAGAAGACGGCGGGAGCCGCCAAGTGAGCGTTTCGGACACCGAAAAGGACGAGATCGAGAAATCGTCGGCGCCGCTGATGGAGCACCTGATAGAGCTGCGCCGGCGGCTGATCTGGTCGCTGGGCGGCTTCTTCGTTGCCTTCCTGGTCTGTTTCTTCTTCGCCAAGAAGCTGTTCAACCTTCTGGTCGTCCCGTTCAAATGGGCGACGCAGTGGGCCGGGCTCGATCCGCACAAGGTCGAGCTGATCTACACCGCGCCGCAGGAATTCTTCTTCACCCAGGTCAAGCTCGCCATGTTCGGCGGCATGGTGATCGCCTTTCCGCTGATCGCCACACAGATCTACAAATTCATCGCACCCGGCCTCTACAAGAACGAGCGCAACGCGTTTTTGCCTTTCCTGATCGCGTCGCCGATCCTGTTCCTGATGGGCGCGTCGCTGGTCTATTTCTTCTTCACGCCGATGGTGATGTGGTTCTTCCTCGCCATGCAGCAGGCCGGCACCGACGATCAGGTGCAGATTTCACTGCTGCCGAAAGTGTCGGAATATCTCAGCCTGATCATGACGCTGATCTTCTCCTTCGGCCTCGTATTCCAGCTGCCGGTGGTGACCAGCCTGATGACGCGCGTCGGCATGCTGTCGTCCAAGGGGCTGGCCGAGAAGCGCAAATGGGCGATCGTCATTGCCTTCGTCGTCGCGGCGATACTGACGCCGCCCGATCCGATGAGCCAGATCGGCCTGGCCATCCCGACGATCCTTCTCTACGAGGTCTCCATCTGGGCTGCCCGGCTGATCGAGCGCGATCGGGAAAAGCAGCGCGTGGCACGCGAGAAGCAGGACGCGGCGGAAGAAGTCGCCGAGAAGAAGCCGGCGGACGCGTCCTCCACCTGAACGGCGCGGCTGCGTCTGGCCAGCTTCGGAACCGATGTCGATAGGAATTTTTTCTTGACCTGCTGAGGGCAGCTATGCTATGATTTTCGGTATGGTGCTGATTTGCGCCAACGACCCGCCGTAGAGGCGGGTTTTTCATTTCAGGCTCTCCTCCGCCTTCAGTCGAAAGCGCGTCAAAGCGTGATCGCATGCTTGCGTTCCCCATGCCCCATCTTGCATCGATCGAGGATGCGGTTTACGCCCTCTGCCTGAAACGCATCGTACTCAAAGCGATGCGTTTCAGTTTTGTTTGAAGCATGTCGTGGTCCCAAAACCGCTGCGCACTTTTGGGCGACATGCTACCCCGGAGCGTTCAAACCATGCTTGACATCAAATGGATTCGCGACAACCCGAAGGCCCTTGTCGAGGCGCTGGTTAAGCGCTCGTGGTCGGCCGGTGAAGCGCAGTCCACGGTCGACGGGCTGATCGCCTCGGACGAGGCGCGGCGCGAACACGTCACCGAACTGCAGACCAAGCAGGAGCGCCGCAATGCCGCGTCGAAGGAGATCGGCAACGCCATGCGTTCGGGCGATGCCGCCCTGGCCGAGACGCTGAAAGCCGAAGTCGGCGAGATCAAGGTCTTCATCCAGAACGGCGAGGCGCGCGAACGCGAGCTCGACAAGGCGCTGAACGATGCGCTGGCGGTGCTGCCCAACGTACCGTTCGATGACGTGCCTGTCGGCAAGGACGAGCACGACAATGTCGTCAAGCACATCGTCGGCAAGGTGCCGACGCGGCCGAACTGGGTGAAGGAGCACTTCGAGATCGGCGAAGCGCTCGGCATGATGGATTTCGAGCGCGCGGCAAAGCTGTCGGGCTCGCGCTTTACGGTGCTCAAAAGCGGACTGGCCCGAATGGAACGTGCGCTCGGCCAGTTCATGCTGGACCTGCATACGACCGAACACGGCTACGAAGAAGTCATCCCGCCGTTGATGGTCAAGGACGATGTTCTGTTCGGCACCAACCAATTGCCGAAGTTCGAGGACGATCTGTTCTTCACGCCGCACGGGGAGGGCAGGCTTGGCCTGATTCCCACCGCCGAGGTCCCACTCACCAACCTTGTGCGTGAGGAAATCACCGCGCATGAAAAACTGCCGCTGCGCTACACCGCGCTGACGCCGTGTTTCCGTTCGGAAGCGGGCTCGGCCGGGCGCGACACGCGCGGCATGCTGCGTCAGCACCAGTTCTACAAGGTCGAACTGGTGTCGATCACCGATCAGGAATCGTCGCTTGCCGAGCATGAGCGGATGACGCAATGCGCCGAGGAAGTGCTGAAGCGGCTCGGCCTGCCGTTCCGCACCATGACGCTGTGCACCGGCGACATGGGGTTTGGCGCGCGCAAGACCTACGACATCGAGGTCTGGCTGCCCGGCCAGAATGCCTATCGCGAGATCTCGTCCTGCTCGGTGTGCGGCGATTTCCAGGCGCGCCGCATGGACGCCCGCTACAAGGACAAAGACGGCAAGGGCAACCGCTTCGTCCACACGCTCAACGGCTCGGGCACAGCCGTTGGCCGCGCGCTCATCGCCGTCATCGAAAACTACCAGAATGAAGATGGCAGCGTAACCATTCCTGAAGTGCTGCGGCCTTACATGGGCGGTCTGGAAAAGATCGAAGCGAAATAATGCGCATTCTCCTGACCAATGACGACGGCATTCATGCCGAGGGCCTGGCGTCGCTCGAACGCGTCGCACGTACGCTGTCCGACGATGTCTGGGTGGTGGCGCCCGAGCAGGACCAGTCCGGCTATGCGCATTCGCTGTCGATCTCGGAGCCGCTGCGGCTGCGCAAGATCGGCGAGAAGCATTTTGCCGTGCGCGGCACGCCGACGGATTGCGTCATCATGGGCGTCAAGAAAATCCTGCCTGGCGCACCCGACCTGATCCTGTCCGGCATCAATTCCGGCGCCAACATCGCCGACGACGTCACTTACTCCGGCACTGTTGCCGGCGCCATGGAAGGCGCACTGCTCGGCATCCGCTCGATCGCGCTCAGTCAGGGTTACAGCTATGTCGGCGAAGATCGCGTCGTCCCTTACGAGACGACCGAGGCGCTGGCGCCGGCACTGCTGAAGAAACTGGTCGCGACGCCGTTGCCGGACGGCGTGCTGCTCAACGTCAATTTTCCGAACTGTCTTCCCGAGGAGGTCGCCGGCACTGTGGTCACCACGCAAGGCAAGTTGGTGCACAGCCTGTGGGTCGACGAGCGCCGCGACGGGCGCGGCCTGCCTTACTACTGGCTGCGCTTCGGCCGCGAGCCGGTCGAAGGCAAGCAAGGCACCGATCTGTACGCTCTGCGTAACAGGCTGGTTTCGGTGACGCCATTGCAGCTCGACCTCACAGCGCATGAAATCCGTGACCAGCTGAGCAAGGCGCTTGCATGAACCAGGGGATCGATGATCGCGAAGGCTTTGCCGCCTTTCTGCTGCGCCTGCGCGGCCGGGGTACCGTGCCGAAGGCACTGATCGCTGCCTTCGAGGCGACGCCGCGGCGCGGCTTCCTGGCGGCCCAGTTCCATCAGATCGCCTGGTCGGACCGCATGCTGCCGATCGAATGCGGCGAGGCGATCGAAGGCGCCGACATGCAGGCGGCGGTGACCGCGGCGCTAGCCATCCAGCAGGGCAACCGCGTGCTCGAGATCGGCACGGGCTCGGGTTACACCTCGGCGGTGATGTCGCGGCTGGCCGGGCGGGTCATCACCACCGATCGCTACAAGACGCTCGCCGAGCAGGCGCGGCAGCGCTTCGAGGCGCTCGGCATCGGCAATGTGATCGTGCGCCACACCGATGGTTCCGGCGGGCTGCCGAATGAAGGGCCATTTGACCGCATCGTCGCCTGGGCTGCCTTCGACAGCCTGCCGCGCTTCCTGCTCGACCAGTTGTCGAGCGGCGGTATCGTCATCGCTCCGATCGGCCCTGAAGAGGGCGAACAGGTGCTGGCCAAGCTGACCAAGGTCGGCAGCCGCTTCGAGCGTGAAGACATCGGCCTCGTTCGCCTGCAGCCGATCCTGCGCGGTGTCGCCGCTATCATCTAGCGCGTATGTCGATGTTTCGGGCCGGGCCGCGTCGGGTAGCGCGCCGGTCTTCGACCCCGGCTGGCCTGACCTGAAAATCTCCCCTCGGCTCGCTCTCTAATATTTTAAGAAAAATTGCGTCGGATTCCATGGGGTTAACCGTCGAGTAACATTAACGCGCTTTAATCATGCCTAGTTTGTACCGGGTATGTGCGGGTTAGTGCGATGCAACTCAGTGTTTTGAAGACAAACGGTCGCAATCTGGCGCGAGGGTGCGCCATACTGATGGTCGCGGGTGCTGCTGCGGGGTGCAGTTCCCAGGTTTCGCGGTTTAATGGCGTCGACGACGTCTTTACATCCTCGACCAACAATCAGCGCGCCATCATCAGCAAGCAGGATGCCGTACAGCAGCCCTATCCGGGCGATGTCGCCGCCGCTCCGATCGATGGCAGCCATACACAATCGGTCAGCCGCTCCAGCCTCGAGCCGGTCTCGACGCGGCCGCTGCCGCCGCCGGTTGCCCAGGCGCAGCAGGCCCCCGAACTGGCGCCGGCATCGAAGCCTGTGCGCACCGCATTGGCCCCGGCACCGCATGTCGACAGGACCACGACCGGCACGGTCGCCCCAGTGGCGTCGCCTTTCAAGGTTTCGCAACCTGACGAACCCCGCATGGCTGCTTCCGGCACTCCGCATGCAACCGAGATCGTCGTCAGGGACGGCGAAACGATCGGCGGCCTGGCGCAGCGCTACAAGGTGCCGTCCGACGTGATCATGAAGGTCAACGGGCTGAGCGCGACCAAGGGGCTGAAGACCGGCCAGAAGCTGGTCATCCCGGCCTACGCCTATTCCAGCAAGGGCGAGGCGAAGGTCGCCGACGCCAAGCCGGCGAAAGACGGCAAGCACAACCTGCCGGCCACTGCGCCGGACAAGGTCGCCGTCCTGCCGCAGCAGCCGAAGCCTAGGGAGGGCAAGTCCGCCGCTCAGGTCGACACATCGGCCGCCGCGAGCCAGCCCAAGGAGCCGAAGCCGCAGGTGGCCGCGGCCAAGGCGACCAATGCAGCTGGCACCTATACGGTCCAGTCGGGCGACACGCTTTCTTCGATTGCCAGAAAGACCGGTGTCGGCGTCGTTGCCATCAAGCAGGCCAACGGCATGCAGGATGGCTTGCTCAAGATCGGCCAGACCCTGAAGGTGCCGGCCGGTGGAACCGCGACCGTCGCCGCCGCCAAGCCGGCCAAGGTCGATCCGGTGACGACGGCCACGACGCAGCCTGCGGCAAAGACCACGCCGTCGGAAACGCTGGCGTCCTACACACCGCCGAAGAAAGATTCGAAGGTCATCCAGCAGGCCGAGGCCGACGATGCTGTCGCGCCGGACGCCACCGGCATCGGCAAGATGCGCTGGCCGGTGCGCGGCCGCGTGATCTCCGGTTTCGGCTCCGGCAAAGACGGCGTTGACATCGCCGTACCCTCTGGCACTCCGGTCAAGGCAGCCGAAAACGGCGTTGTCATCTATGCCGGCGACGGCCTCAAGGAATTCGGCAACACGGTGCTGGTGCGCCACGAGAATGGCCTGGTCACCGTCTACGGCCACGCCAGCTCGATCGAGGTGCAGCGCGGCCAGAAGGTCAAGCGCGGCCAGGAAATCGCGCTGTCGGGCATGAGCGGCACGACGGACTCGCCGAAGCTGCACTTCGAAGTGCGCAAGAACTCCGCCCCGGTCGATCCCTCGGGTTACCTCGAATAGAAGAAAAAAAGCAATTTGCGGGCCGTCTGACCTCCAGTCCGGCCCGCCGGCTCAGCCCGTTCCGAAAGGAGCGGGCTTTTTCAGTTGGTTGTGGGATCTTGTGTGTTTCCATGCATGGTCGTTTTCCCGAAACCGAGACCGCTTTTCGGGCATGGAAATCCCATCAGGCATTCAGTAATTTTCTTTGCCTATGATCGCCGGCACTCGGGACCAATCGCTAGGCAAATTATGGCAAATTTAGATGTGTGGCGCCAGACAAGGACGCGGCTGCTAATTGGTGTGCCGCTCGTGGTTGGCGGTACAGTTCTTCGCCACTACAGTTTTCATGCCTTCGAACTTCTAATGTTCGGGTTCTCGATTACGCTGACCCTTTTCTCGATCTGGCTTGTCTACCGCAGTTGGCCGAGCCGAGAGCAAAGACTGCAAGGCAAGACCAGCGCCGCCTATGCCGGCGTGATCATGGCCTCATTCCTTCTTGTTGTGTCCCTTTACGGAAACTACATCGTCTTGCCTGTGGTAACCGGTTGATCGACATTGGGTAGACGCGGTTGCGTTCCACCCAGCCAAATTGAGCTTCGACCAGTTCAGTCCTTCAGGGGTTTGCCGAGCCGGCCAGCCAGATCCTGGGTGAACTGCCAGGCGACGCGGCCCGAGCGGCTGCCGCGCGTCGTCGCCCACTCCAATGCCTCAGTGCGTAGCTGCTCGGGATCGATGACAAGGTCATGATGGCTGATATAGCCGGCGATCATTTCGAGATATTCGTCCTGCGAACATTTGTGGAAGCCGAGCCACAGCCCGAACCGGTCGGACAGCGACACTTTTTCCTCGACCGCCTCGGACGGGTTGATGGCGGTCGAGCGCTCATTGTCGATCATGTCGCGCGGCAACAGATGGCGGCGGTTCGAGGTGGCGTAGAAGATGACATTGACTGGCCGACCCTCGACGCCGCCTTCGAGCGCTGCCTTGAGCGATTTGTAGGAAGTGTCGTCATGGTCGAAGGAGAGGTCGTCGCAAAACAGGATGAAGCGGAAGGGGGCCGCCTTGAGCAATCCCATCAGCTTCGGCAGCGTGTCGATGTCCTCGCGGTGGATTTCGATCAGCTTCAGCGGCAGGTCGGACTTGGTCTTGGCGTTGATCTCGGCATGCACGGCCTTGACCAGCGACGATTTGCCCATGCCGCGCGCGCCCCACAACAATACGTTGTTGGCCGGATAGCCGGCGGCGAAGCGTTCGGTGTTGTCGACAAGGATGTCGCGGACGCGGTCGACGCCACGGATCAGGCCGATGTCGACGCGATTGACCTTGCGCACCGGCTCCAGATAGCCCGGATCGGCCTGCCAGACGAAACAATCGGCCTCGCCGAGGTCGGTTTGGGGCACCGGCGGCGGGGCAAGGCGGCTCACCGCCTCGATCAGCCGGTCGAGTTTCTGGTTCAGGGCTTCAATGCTGCTGTCGGTCATGACTGTCTTTTGTTTTCGCGTTTTTGATGTCTGGGGGCGTGAAGCTGCCCGATTCCGCCTGATACAAAACCGGTCGCAACCTTTTGTTAGAGCATAATCTTTTGCGGAAACCGGCTCGCGCTTTTCGCGATCATGCTCTAACACGGCTCAACAGGCCGTAAAAGCAGCCGATTTGGCCGGCCGCGCAGTTGCATTGACAACTTTACCGACTATATTCCGGCCAAATTTCAAAGGCCGCCAAATTGGCGGCTGTTTTCAAAATTCAGGAGTACCTCGATGTTCGTGACACCGGCATACGCCCAAGGCGTCGGCGCTTCTCCAGACATGTTCATCAGCATTTTGCCATTTGTCCTGATTTTCGTGATCATGTATTTTCTGATCATCCGGCCGCAGCGCACGCAGCTGAAGAAGCGCGGCGAGATGCTGGCGGCTGTCCGTCGCGGCGACACGGTCGTCACCGGCGGCGGCTTCGTCGGCAAGGTGACCAAGGTGATCGACGACAACGAGCTCGAGATCGACCTCGGCAATGGTTTGAAGGTGACGGCGCTGCGCTCGACGATCGTCGATGTGCGCGTCAAGGGCGAGCCGGTGGCCAACCAGAACGCCAAGAAATAATCCAATTTTAGGCGGAGCGATCCGCGGACACGCTCTGACGGACGACGCCATATGTTGTATTTCTCGCGCTTCAAGATGATCCTGATCTGGGTGGCCGTGGCCATCACGGTGATCCTCGCCGCGCCGAACCTGTTCTCTGCCAGCACGCTGGCGCAACTGCCCAACTGGGTGCCGAAGCGGCAGATGACGCTCGGCCTCGACCTGCAGGGTGGTTCGCACATCCTGCTGGAAATGAACCAGAACGATCTGATCAAGGACCGGCTGGAGACGACGCGCGACGAGATCCGCACGCTGCTGCGCGACGCCAAGATTGGCTATACCGGCCTTGCCGGCACGGGGCGGACCCTGCAGGTCCGCATCACCGATCCCGCCCAGATCGATGCCGCCAAGACGGCGCTGAAGACGCTGACCGATCCGGTCGCCGCCGGCCTGTTCACCGGCGGCTCCGTCCAGGAAATGACGCTCGACGATTCCGAGCCCGGTCTGCTCAAGTTCAATGTCACCGACGCCGGCATCAAATACCGCACGTCGACCGCGCTGACGCAGTCGATCGAGGTGGTCGAACGCCGCGTCAACGAACTCGGCACAACCGAACCGATCGTGCAGCGGCAGGGCGACGACCGTATCCTTGTCCAGGTGCCGGGTCTTCAGGACCCGCAAAGGCTGAAGGAAATCCTCGGCCAGACCGCCAAGCTGACCTTCCAGATGGTCGACCAGTCGATGCCGGTGCAGGACGCGCTCAACGGCCGTCCGCCTGCCGGCTCGTCGGTGCTGTATTCGCAGGACGATCCGCCGGTTCCCTATCTGATCGAGAACCGCGTCATCGTCTCGGGCGAAAACCTCGTTGATGCACAGGCGACATACAATTCGCAGAACAACGAGCCGGTGGTGTCGTTCCGCTTCGATTCGAAAGGGGCGGCGCGCTTCGGCCAGGCCACGGCGCAGAATGTCGGCAAGCTGTTCGCCATTATCCTCGACAACCAGGTGATTTCGGCGCCGCAGATCCGCGAGCCGATCCTCGGCGGCACCGGCCAGATCTCAGGCAATTTCACCGCCCAGAGCGCCAATGACCTTGCGGTGCTGCTGCGCGCCGGTGCGTTGCCCGCGACGCTGACGGTGATCGAAGAACGTACGGTGGGTCCGGGCCTTGGCCAGGATTCGATCCATGCCGGCAAGGTCGCCGGCATCATCGGTTCTATCCTCGTCGTCGCCTTCATGTTCGTCGCCTACGGCTTCCTCGGCTTCCTCGCCAACATCGCGCTGGCGGTGCACGTGGCGATGATCGTCGGCGTGCTCTCGTTGCTTGGCGCTACGCTGACCTTGCCTGGTATCGCCGGTATCGTGCTGACCATCGGCATGGCGGTCGATTCCAACGTGCTGATCTACGAACGCATCCGCGAGGAGCGACGCGCCGGCCGCTCCGTGATCCAGGCGATCGATACCGGTTTCACCAAGGCGCTGGCGACCATCGTTGATTCCAACATCACCTCGCTGATCGCCACCGTGGTGCTGTTCTATCTCGGTACCGGGCCGGTGAAGGGCTTTGCCATCACCTACGCCATCGGCATCCTGACGACCGTCTTCACCGCCTTCACCTTCACCCGTCTGCTGGTCTCGATCTGGCTGCGGCGTGCTCGCCCGAAGGAACTGCCGCGCGCGCCGGTGACCTTCGTTCCACCCGGCACCAAGATCCCCTTCATGGGCATCCGCCGCTGGACGTTCACGCTGTCCAGCGCACTGTCGATCCTGTCGGTGGTTCTGTTCATGACCGTCGGCATCAATTACGGCATCGACTTCAAGGGCGGTTCGCTGATCGAGGTGCAGGCCAAGAGCGGCAATGCCGACCTCGCCGACCTCCGTGCGCGGCTGACCGAACTCAACATCGGCGAAGTCCAGGTGCAGCAGTTCGGTACGCCGAACGATGTGCTGATCCGCGTCGGCACGCAGGATGGCGGCGAGAATGCCGAGCAGACCGTCATCGACAAGGTGCGTGGCGAGCTGCAGGACAATTACGATTTCCGCCGCGTCGAAGTGGTCGGACCGACCGTCTCGGGCGAGCTTGCCAAGCAAGGCACGATCGCCATGCTGATCGCGCTGCTTGGCATCCTGGTCTATGTCTGGTTCCGCTTCGAATGGCAGTTCGCGGTCGGCGCCATCGTGGCGACGGTGCACGACGTGGTCATGACGCTTGGCTTCTTCGTCATCACCGGGCTGGAGTTCAACCAGTCATCGCTGGCGGCGATCCTGACCATCATCGGCTATTCGCTGAACGATACGATCGTGGTCTATGACCGTGTTCGAGAGGATCTGCGGAAATACAAGCGCATGCCGCTGCCGCAACTCCTGAACAACGCCATCAACGAGACGCTGTCGAGAACGACGCTGACATCGGTGACGACGATCCTGGCGCTGCTGGCGCTGGTTCTGTTCGGCGGCGAGGTGATTCGCTCGTTCACCATGGCCATGCTGTTCGGCGTCGTCTTCGGCACCTATTCGTCGATCTTCATCGCCGCGCCGCTGCTGATCCTGTTCAAGCTGCGGCCGCAGGCCACGGCCGACGAGGAGAAGCCGGTCAATGGCGGCAAGGCGGTCGCGACCTGACGCGCCGGGTATAACGGTGACCGGCAAAGGCATCGTCATCCGCGAGGCGCATTTTCCCGGACGCGCGCCGATCGAGGCTTATGGCAATGGCGGGTTCCGCTTTGCCGACATGTCGCATCGCGGCTCGCTCATGTGTCTGCCATCCGGCATCCATGGCTGGGAGCCGGCGGATCCCCTGGCGTTGACAGTGGCGGACTTCGACAAGCTGCTGACCGAGGCCGACAAGGTCGAGATCCTGCTGGTCGGCATGGGCAGGGATCTCCGGCCATTGCCTGCGGCACTGCGGGCCGCGCTGAAGGCCGCCGGCATTGCATCCGACCCGATGTCGACGGGGGCCGCGGTGCGGACCTACAATGTCCTTCTGGCGGAAGAGCGCGCGGTGGCCGCGGCGCTCATCGCCGTAGATTGACATGTCCCAGAATGCCAAAATCGTCATGGACGCGGTGCGCGTCGCCGACCATGACCGCTATCTGACCGTGCTTTATGCGCCGGCGGACAAGCGCGACGCGCTGTTTTCGCTCTATGCCTTCAACGCCGAGATCGCGGGCATCCGCGATCGCATCCACGAGGCGCTGCCGGGCGAGGTGAGGCTGCAATGGTGGCGCGATGTCATTGCCGCCGGCAGCGAGGCGGGCGCCGGCCATCCCACAGCCGAAGCCTTGAACGCTACGATAGCGACATTCGGTCTGCCGAAGCCGGCCTTCGAGAACATGCTCGATGCGCGCATCTTCGACCTCTACGACGACCCGATGCCATCGCGCACCGATCTGGAGGGCTATTGCGGCGAGACGGCCGCAGCACTCATCCAGCTTGCGGCGATGGTGCTCGATCCCGGTGAGGCGCCACGGTTTGCCGAACTGGCGGGCAGGGCAGGCTGTGCGCAAGCGATGACCGGCCTGTTGCTGCTGTTGCCGCTGCACCGCAGGCGCGGACAGTGTTTTGTCCCGGCCGACATTCTGGCGGCGGCGGGATCGTCGCCGGAAGAATTCGTTGCCGGCGACGGCGGACCCGGCGCCAAACGCGCGGTGGCGGCGATGATCGCGCTGGCACGGGAACATCTTTCCGCCTTTGAACAGGGCGCGTCGGCTGTTCCGGTCTCGCTGCGCCCGGCATTCCTGCCGCTGGCCCTGTCGCGTGCCTATCTCGGCAAGATGGAGAATGGCTCGCCGCTTGATGGTGTTGCGCGGCTGTCGGCCTTGCGCCGGCACTGGCTGTTGCTGCGTCGTGCGGGCAAGGGCTGGCCGGCACTTTGACGTAAACGTCAATCATGTTAAGACGTCCCGGCGCCAAAACTGTTGCCGAAGACAACAGACCGGCCGGAGGAGATCAATGAGCTTACCCATATTGGTAGCGATCGTTACCTTCGGCATCGCGCTGTCGGTTGCGGCGGTGCATTTCACCGGCGGCAGCAAGACGGCGACGCTGGCCGACGCCGATCAGGCAATGAGCCGATTCGCCGAGGATTTTCCCGACGAGACCGCAACGGTGGTGCGCCTGACGGCGGATGCCAGGACGGCGTTTCTGGATGTCGGGCGAGGGCGCATCGGCATCGTTCACGGCATCGGCGACTGCTTTTTGACCCGCATCGTCACGCCTCGAGATGTCGGGGTTTTGACCGCCGAAGATGGAAATACGGTCTCGTTCCGGCTCGCCGATTTCACCTGGAAGGGCGGCCGCTTCCGCTTTGCCAGCGCAACGGATGCGCTGAGCCTGCTGGAAGCGCTTGAGCCGCAACGTTCGAATTCCACTGGGGAGGCCGCGTGATGGACAGCTACAATTTCCCGCAAGTCACCCAGCTGGCCATCCCGTTCTTTGTTGTCGCGATCCTGATCGAGCTGTGGCTGGTGCGCACCGGCCGCGCCAGGGGTTCGTTCGAAACGCGCGACACGTTGACCAGCCTGATGATGGGCACCGGCAATGTCGTCGCCGGGCTGCTGCTTGGCGTGGTGTCCTACTGGGCACTGCTGTGGCTCTGGCAATTCCGCGTCTTCAATCTCGGCCTGTCGGTCTGGGTGTTCCTCGCCGCCTTCCTGCTCGATGATTTGCGCTACTATTTCTATCATCGCATCGCGCACCGGGTGCGCTGGGTGTGGGCCGAACACGTCAACCACCATTCCAGCCAGCACTACAATTTGTCGACGGCGCTGCGGCAGAGCTGGACGGGCCTGTTCACCTTCATGTTCGTGCTGCAGGCGCCGCTGGTGCTGCTCGGCTTCCACCCGGCGGCGATTGCCTTCACCTTCGGCTTCAATTTGGTCTGGCAATTCTGGATCCACACCGAGACCATCGGCAAGATGTGGGGCTGGTTCGAGTTCGTCTTCAACACGCCCTCACACCACCGCGTCCACCACGCCACCAATCCGCGCTATCTCGACGCCAACTATGCCGGAACGCTGATCGTCTGGGACCGCATGTTCGGCACCTTCGTCGGGGAACTGGAGGAAGACCGGCCGCGCTACGGCATCGTCAGGAATCTCGGCACCTTCAATCCGCTGAAAGTGGCGTTCCATGAATGGATCGGCATGTTCAGGGACGCCTTTGCGCCTGGCCTGACCTTGAGCGATCGCCTGAACTATCTGATCAAGCCGCCGGGCTGGAGCCATGACGGCTCGCGCGAAACCTCCGAGAGTCTCAAGGCCGCCTATGTCAGGCGAAATCCGAGCGAAGCGGGGAAGCCGGGATTGCCGGCAACGAGGGTCGAGCCGGCTGAATAGCTGTTCCATCGCGATTGCTATGAGGGCGCGCTCGAACCACCATCACGCATCAGCGTTTCGTAGTCGCGACCGCCGTAGAAGATGTTAACGATGCGGACGACAGCATCATCAATGATGTAAGCGACAAGGGCAGAGTGCTCGAACGGAACCGTTCGCAATCCTGGCACGATGTCGTCGCGCGATCGGCCGCCACGCGGTGCGTCGCCGATGCTCTGGCAGCGGTCTTCGATGCGCAAGGTGAACTTCAGCGCGACGTCAGGACTTCCACCGGCGTTGACGATATGTCTGAAAATGGCGGCCAGATCGGTCCTGGCACTTTCGCCATATTCAACCTTAAGCCGCTGAATCATCGCTGCGGCTCGAATATTGAGCGGCGAGCTCCCGAAGATGGTCGCGAACCTTTTCTCCCGAATGGCTCGGCCTCGTGTCCTCGATCGATGCTTTCACTCGTGCCCTGATCGACGCCATGCGTTCGGCATGCTCATCTTCCTCGCGCTGGAAGGCGCGAAGGGCGGCGCGGATGACCTCGCTCGCTGATCCGAAGGAGCCGTCCTCGACTTTCTCGCGGATCATGCGTGCCATGGCTGGCGTGACTGTGACAGACAGTTTCTCGGCGGATTCCATGGATGCGTCTCCCGGCATAAAGTAGGATACTATCCCACTTCGTGCCGGGTTACAAATCAGAACGCGAAGCTGTTTATTCCGCCGCCTCGGCCGTTTCCGTCTGTGCCGGCAGCCCCAGCCATTGCCGGCAATCGGCACGTGCGCGCGAGGTGATGGCATGCCGCTTGGCAACAGTCTTGTCCTTGCCGCGCATGCGTTTGCCCTCGGTCTTCGGGGCTTCGACAGGCGAGAACAGGCCGAAATTGACATTCATCGGCTGGAAGGAACGCTTTCCCGGTTCGTCATCGGAGACGATGTGGCCGCCGGTGATGTGGTTGAGTAGCGCTCCGAAGGCGGTGGTGAGCGGCGGCAGCGACGGTGCGTGGCCGAGCCGTTCAGCTGCGGCGAAGCGGCCGGCGAGCAGGCCGATGGCCGCACTTTCGACATAGCCTTCGCAGCCGGTGATCTGGCCGGCGAAACGCAGGCCGGGCCGCGACTTCAGTTGCAGCGAGGCGTCCAGCAAGGTCGGCGAGTTGATGTAGGTGTTGCGGTGCAGGCCGCCGAGGCGGGCGAAATCGGCGTTTTCGAGACCCGGTATGGTGCGGAACACGCGGACCTGCTCGGCATGCTTCAACTTGGTCTGGAAACCGACCATGTTGTAGAGCGTGCCCAGCGCATTGTCCTGGCGCAACTGTACCACGGCATAGGCCTTTACCGTCGGATTGTGGGCATTGGTCAGCCCCATCGGTTTCATCGGTCCGTAGCGCAGCGTCTCGACGCCGCGCTCGGCCATGATCTCGATCGGCAGGCAGCCGTCGAAATAGGGCGTGCCTTCCCATTGCTTGAATTCGGTTTTCTGCCCGTCGACCAGCGCTTGCACGAAGGCTAGGTACTGGTCCTTGTCCATGGGGCAATTGATGTAGTCCTTGCCGGTGCCACCTGGACCGACCTTGTCGTAGCGCGACTGGAACCAGCAGGTATCCATGTCGATCGTGTCGAAATGGATGATTGGCGCGATGGCGTCGAAGAAGGCGAGCGCATCGGCGCCGGTCGCTTCCGCGATCGACTGGGCAAGCCCGGGGGCGGTCAACGGACCCGTGGCAACGATCGCCTGGTCCCAATCCGTCGGCGGCAGACCTGGCACTTCCTCGCGCCGGATGGTGATCAGCGGGTGTGCTTCGAGTTTTTTCGTCACGGCATCGGCGAATCCGTTGCGATCGACGGCCAGCGCGCCGCCGGCCGGCACCTGGTTGGCGTCACCGGCGCTCATGATCAACGAGCCGGCCAGCCGCATTTCGGCGTGCAACAGGCCAACGGCGTTGTTGTCGGCGTCGTCGGAGCGGAAGGAATTGGAACAGACGAGCTCGGCCAGACTGTCGGTCTTGTGCGCATCGGTGCCGCGAACGGGCCGCATTTCATGCAGGATGACGGGCACGCCGGCCTGCGCTGCCTGCCATGCGGCTTCGGAACCGGCGAGGCCGCCACCGATGATGTGGATTGGATTTTTGCTCATGGACGCCGGAATAATCGCTTGGTGCGGCGATTGCAATTGCCGTGCGCGGTGCGGGGCAAACGGCTGCTGATGGGAGCGTCCCCTGAAAACAACAACACCCGCCGGGGGAGGAGGTCCGGCGGGTGTCGTTTTTGGGGTCGACCCTCGGGAGGAGGTGAAGGCCGACCATATTCGTCATCGCCGGGGAGGAGGTCGGCTTTGACGAAATTCCTTTCGCCATTTTAAAAGGGGCGAAACCTTTGGAGCAAAATTCGTTTTGCTCCGGGGAAACAGCGCCCGCCGCGGGAGGAGGTGCGGCGGGCGCCGTTTTTATGGCCAACCCTCGGGAGGAGGTGAAGGTCGGGCCTATTCGTCATCGCCGGGGAGGAGGTCGGCTTTGACGAAAACTCTTTCGCTGTTTGAAAAGGAGCGAAACCTTTGTAGGCAAATTCGCTTTGCCCCGGGGAAACAGCGCCCGCCGCGGGAGGAGGTGCAGCGGGCGCCGTTTTTGTGGTCAACCCTTGGGAGGAGGTAAGGGGTGACCGTATTCGTCAAGGTCGGGGAGGAGGTCGACCCTGCCGAAATTCTGGTTAGATCGCCTGGCGGGCGATGATCTTGATTTCGTCGCGGACGATACCGAGATCATGCAGCTGGCGGTTGGAAAGGCGACCCAGCTCGGTAACCGTCTCGCGATAAACGCGCCAGTTACGATAGTTGCGGATCAGGTTCATTGTCGGTTCTCTTTTTCAAAACTGGTTCGGACCATTCGCGGTCCGAAGAATTAGACCGCCTTGCGAGCGACGTAAGGAATGTCGCTGCGGCTGATGCCGAGGTCGGTCAGTTCACGGTTGCTCAGGCGGCTCAGCTCGGACACGGTGTCCCTGTAGCGGCGCCAGTTGCGGTAGTTGCGGATCAGGTTCATGGTAGTTCTCGTTTCGTCTTTCTTGCGGATCATTCCGTTTGTGTACGAACTATAAATAGGCGGACCCATATCGATTTAAAAGCGCTATGGCTGCATGGCAGCAATGCAAATTGTGCAATGCAGCATTAACGAGCGTTCACGGACCTGACACAAAGAAACCCGAATCGGAAAATGCCGCCGCGTCAGCGGTTTGACCGGATCGGCTGAAAAAAAGACCGAACTGGGGGAGTGGCAGCATGGCGAGTTATTCGTCGCGGGTCAGGGCGGATATCGCGCGCTGGCAGCAGGCCGGGCTGATCGACGCGGCAACGGCCGATTCGCTTTCGCGCGATGTCGAGGCCAACGAGCGCAAGTCGCTCAGCTTCGGCTCTATCCTGGCAATGATGGCCGCCTTGCTGTTCGGCGCCGCCATCCTGATTTTCGTTGCCGCCAACTGGGACGCAATCCCGCGTCTGGCACGCGTGGCGGCACTGTTTGCCGTCATCCTTGGCGGCTATGTCGGCGGCGCGGTGCTGAAGGCCCGCGACCATGCGGCGATCGGGGAAGCGCTCTGGATCGTGGCGGCTGCGGCTTTCGGCGGCGCGATCGCGCTGATCGGCCAGATGTATCATCTCTCGGGCGACGAGGCCTCGGCTGTGGTCACCTGGGGCGCCGGCACGGCGCTGGCGGCGGTGGCGCTGCGTTCGAACCCGTTGACCATGGCTTCGGTCGGCATCGCCGATGCCTGGCTGTTCCTGAAAGGCTTCGACTACTACAGCCGCAGCGAATTTCCGCATGCCTTCTTGATCATGGCCATCGTGCTGTTTGCCGTCTCGTTCTGGACCCGCAGCCAGGCGGCGCGCCACCTGATCATCCTGTCGGTACTGTTCTATCTTGTGCTGCTGGTCACCAACCACGACACGCTGCAGGTGGCGATCCCGCTGGTCGTCGTCTCGGCGCTGCTGTTCGCGGCCTCGGTCTTCGCGCCGGATCCGGTCGACCGGGTCGTGCAGCTCGGCGGCCGCTTGCCCTTGCACGCACTGCTCGGCTTCCTCACCGGCCTCGCAATGATCCAGTTCGAACTCGCCGACGAGAGCACTTACAACAGCGGTTTCGCCATCGCTTCGGTGATCGCGCTGGCCGGCATTGTCGCGGCAATCGTGCTGGCAGGACGGGAGAGCCGTGGGCTGCGCTGGCTTGCCTATCTCGGCTTCGCCTTCGAACTCGCCATCATCTATGTGGTGACCTTGCAATCGATGCTCGATACGGCCGGCTTCTTCCTTGCCGCCGCGGTGCTGCTCGGCATCCTTGCGATCGTCATCATCCGCGTGGAAAAACGCATGAAGGGTCCAGATGCCAAAGGAGCCACGGCATGATCACCGGGAAAAGGCTTGTCATCTCGGCACTGGTGCTGGCGCTCGTCCAGATCGGCTTCCTGAGCTGGATCATCGCCGGCCGGGCGGCGATCCTGCGCAACGGCAAGGAAGTCCTGCTGAAGATCGAACCTGTCGATCCGCGCGACCTCCTGCGCGGCGATTATATTATCCTGGGCTACGAGATTTCGCGCATACCGGTGAAAATGATCGCCAACATCCCGCCCGACAAATTTTCAAGCGACGATACGTCGATTGTCGTGCGCCTGAAGAAGGGCGCCGACGGCTATTGGCAGCCGGCGACCGCCTGGTTCGGCAAGGCGCCAACGCCGGCCGCGGCCGACGAGGCCGATATTCTAGGCCATGTCGCCGAGGGCTGGGACCTTCGCGGCGAAGAGGCGACCATCGCACCGGACTATGGCATCGAGCGCTTCTATCTGCCGGAAGGCGAGGGGATGGCGATCCAGAACGACATGCGGGTGCGGCCATTCGGCATCCGTCTTGCGCTCGCCGGCGACGGCACCGCGCAGATCAAGGCGCTGGTCGACGGCGACAAGACGCTGTTCGAGGAACCGCTCTACTAAGTCCCTTATTTCCAGTGGTGTGAAGCATGCCAGTTAGCCTGTCGACGCGTGAGGACATCAACCTCGACACTGTTTTCCGTGTCGCCTGGAAGAAGGACACGGTGGAGATCGGCGAGAAGGCCCTGCAGCGCATCGCCGAATGCCGCGCCTCGTTTCTGAAGCTGATTGAATCCGATCCGCCACCGGTCATCTATGGCGTCACAACCGCCATGGGGGAATTGGCAAGCCGAAAGCTCGAACCTGACGAGCGTGATCGCCATGCGCGCATCAAGGCGTTTGCCGCCGCCACCTCGTTCGGCGATCCCTTGCCGGATCGCGTGGTCAGGGCGATCGTGCTTGCCCGTCTGACAAACTTCATCGAGGGCAACGCCGCTACAACGCCGCGCATCGCGCTTGCCGTGGCCGCAATGCTCGACGGGGAGCCGATGCCGGCGGTGCCGGCCTTCGGCCAGGGCGGCGCCGGTGAGATCCTGGCGCTCTACCCCTTGTTTGCAGAACTTTCGACGCGCTTCGACCTCGAGGTCAAGGAACGCGGCTCGCTCATCAACGGCTCGCCTTGCGCTGCTGCTCTGGTGGCAGACGCAGCGCTCGCGGCGCGCCGCCGGATCCGCATGGCGCACCAGGTGTTCGCGCTGTCGATCGAGGCGTTTCGTGCCCCGCTCGAACATTATGACGCCGCGCTCGACACGCTCTGGGGCGATGAGCATGAGGCCGCGGCCCTGCAGGGTTTGCGGGAATTTCTGGTTGGCGCCGGTGATGGGCGGCGCAATTATCAGGCGCCGGTCAGCTACCGCATCGTGCCGCGCGTCCTCGGCCAGGCGCATCGTGCGCTGTCGTCGGCCGAGCGGGCGGCCAATGTGTCGCTGGCCTCGATATCGGACAATCCGGTCTACATCCCGCCCGACGATGCACATCCGCTCGGCCGCTGCATCTCGACCGGCGGCTATCACAACGCCATGGCGACGCCGGCGCTGGACGATCTGGCGGCGATATGGGCCGACATCTGCCTGCTCTGCGACCGCCACGCCTCGAAGCTTCTCAACGGCAAGGTGTCGCTGCTGCCGGATCTGCTGATGACCGGACGTCACTCAGCCGACAGCGATGGCCATGGCAATGTCGGCTACGTGCCGATGGCGATCACCGGCTATCTCGAGCAGGCCAAGCTGGCCGCACAGCGCACCTTCATTCCGGGCACGGAATCGGCTGGCGCGGGGCAGGACGACGTCGCCACGACGGCATTCTTCGCATGGACCAAGGAGGCAACCGCCGGCCGCTGCGTCGATGCGGCCATGGCGATGCTGGCGATGATCGCCTCGCAGGCGCTGCACGTCACCGAACGCACGCCGCCGCCGGCACTGCGCTCCTTCGTCGATCAAATCAGAGTTATCGTGCCGCCTGTCGGCGCGGATCGTCTGCTAGGGCCTGAGCTTGCCAGGCTGGCGGAATGGTTCACTGAGAAAGTGTTCGAGGCGTAGAGATGTCGACAAGCCGTAGCTGGTGACTTGGTGCATCTGAACGGATTTCGAACCTGCCGAGCTTCAGGTGGCCTGCCACCCGAAGCTCGAAGAGCGAAGGGTGGTGCGGACGACGGGAATCGAACCCGTACGATCAGAGATCGAGGGATTTTAAGTCCCTTGCGTCTACCAATTCCGCCACGTCCGCAGGCCAGCCCTTTTCAGACGCCAGACAGAGGCCGTCAAGTCGTGTTGTTGAGCGTTCGCCGAACGTGCAAACAGACCGGGCGGCTTGATGATACTGGCGCGATCACGGAATTATCGGCGCGGCGGGTAGTGGTAGGATGCCTGTGTGGTGGATTTGATCCGCCAAGGCCGGCGCCTCTCAGGCCCAACCCATTCCCCCCGCCCACTGGGAGCGTCGGCCGCCAACTCCTTGAAACGGCTTTCCTCGAGCCTGTCCCGGCCCGTAGTGTCTCAACAGTGGGCTGGCTCAGAACTTGTAGCTCAAATTGATGCCGACCGCATTCAGCTTCACGTTTTGATCGCGATCGTTAAAGGGTTCTGCCACCTCGTAGTGCTCGGAGCCGAAATCATAGTAGCGATATTGCGCGCCGACGACGAACTTGTCGGTCAGCGCATAGTCGACGCCGGCACCCACGGTCCAGCCGACATTCGTGCGCGTGCTGGTGAACGCCGGACCCGCGACTTGCGATGTTTCGATGCCGGCAAAGGCGACGCCGCCAATGCCGTAGACCAGCAGGCGGTCCATGGCATAGCCAGCCTTGGCGTTGACCGACCCGAACCACTTGATGTCGGTGCCGAATGGGCTTCCCAGGCCCGATTCCGTCGTGCCGCCGACCGAGGAATAGTTGAGTTCCGCCTCGGCGCCGAGCACCGCCTGGTCGAACTGCCACAGGCCGGCGACATGGCCGCCGACAAAACCGCCGTCAATGTCGGGCGCGATGGAAAACGGCGCGCCTTCTGTCACCGATATATCGGATTGGCCCCAGCCATAGCCGGCCTGCAGACCAGCGTAGTAGCCCGTCCAGTCGAAGCCGGGCGCGGTCATCGGCACGTCGACCGCTGGGTCGGCTGCAAAAGCCGGCACGGCCAGAACGGCAAGGAAACCGGCACTTGCGACCATCAGTCGACGCATCGAACTCCCCGAAATGATGGTTCAGAAAGATCGTCAGAAGGATAACCGCATTCGCCGCAATCGCAATCCCCCTGTCGCCGCACAGAATCCTCTATCTGGCGTCGATGAAGTCCAGCACAGCCTGGCTATATTCATCCGGCGCTTGCAGCATGGCGAAATGACTGGCGTTGGGCAGGATGATCAGCTTCGCGCCCGGGATGGCGGAGGCGATGTATTCGGTGTGTTCGCGCTTGATCGCCTCATCGTGGTCGCCGGCAACGATCGCCGTCGGCGTGGTTATCCCAGCGAGCTGTTCCTTGGTCCACGCCGGCTCGCTCTCCCACATGTGGCTCATCTGCGCCACGAAGGCGTCATACTGGTCCGGTGTTTTCGACATCTTCTTGTAGTCGCGGCCGGAGCGGTCGATGTAGGCGGCAAAGGTCTTGTTGGTCATCACGCCCGGATCAAGGCCGTCGGTGGTTACGTTGGCGGCTTGCGCGAACAGCCTTGTCAGCCGCTCCGGATGATGCAGCGCGATGTCGATGCCGATGATGCCGCCGTCACTCCAGCCGACAAGCGCGGTCTTGTCGATCTTCAGGTAATCGAGCAGCGCCAGATAGTCCGACGCCATCAAGTCGTAGCCATAGGGCTGCTCGGTGCGGGTGGAGCGACCGTGGCCACGGCTGTCGGCGACGATCACCTTGTGCGTCTTGGAAAGCGTGGCCACCTGGCTGGCCCAGATGTCGCCGTGGCCGAGGCCGCCGTGGATGAGCAGCACCGGGTCGCCCGCGCCGAAAACGGCGTAATACATCTGGATGCCATTCACCGGCGCATATCCGCTCTGATCGGGTTTGGGCATGGCCGCTGGTTCCGGCAAGGTCTGCCAACGTTCCTCGGCGGCGGCAAAAGCGCTCGACGCGGCGAACAGGATGACGATCGCGAACACTTTGCAAAACCGGGTCATGTCTTCCCTCATATGGTTCGGTCCGCGGCAGCATCGCCTTTCAACCGGATTAGTCAACAAGCTCGCCCTGACGCGGCGTGTCGGACCGACGGCTCTGGCGGCGCCCGCCGACATTTGCGAGACTGGCCGCAACCGAGGAATCGCCAATGACGAAAGCAACGCCCGCAAAACCCAGACCGTGGACCGAGATGGCGACACATCTGGTCGATGTCGCCATGGGGCGGAAGCCCGCTGATCTGGTCGTGCGCAACGGCCGCTGGGTAAACGTTCATTCGGGCGAGATCATCGCCGGCACCGACATCGCCATTGCCGGCGGGCGCTTCGCCTATTGCGGGCCCAATGCCAGCCATGCCATCGGCCAGGGCACCAAGGTGGTCGACGCCGGCGGGCGCTATCTGGTGCCCGGCCTCTGCGACGCGCATATGCATGTCGAGAGCGGCATGGTGACGGTGACCGAGTTCTGCCGTGCCGTCATTCCGCACGGCACCACCTCGATGTTCATCGACCCGCACGAGATCGCCAATGTTCTGGGTCTGCCCGGCGTGCGGCTGATGCATGACGAGGCCGTCGCCATGCCCATCAACGTGCATGTGCAGATGCCGTCCTGCGTGCCCTCGGCGCCCGGGCTGGAGCATGCCGGCGCCGAGTTGACAGTCGCCGATGTCGCGGAGGCAATGACATGGGAAAACATCATCGGTCTTGGCGAAGTGATGAATTTCCCCGGCGTCGCCGCCAACGATCCTGTCATGTCGGGCGAGATCGCCGCGACGGTGAAAGCGGGGAAAACGGTCGGCGGCCACTATGCCTCGCGCGATCTCGGCCTGCCGTTCCATGGCTATGTCGCCGGCGGCCCTGAGGACGACCATGAGGGCACGCGCGCCGAGGACGCCATCGCCCGCGTGCGCCAGGGCATGAAGGCGATGCTGCGGCTGGGCTCGGCCTGGTACGACGTAGCCTCGCAGATTAAGGCGGTGACGGAGAGCGGCATCGATCCGCGCAACTTCATCCTGTGCACCGACGACAGCCATTCCGGCACGCTGGTCCAGGAAGGCCATATGGACCGCGTGGTGCGCCATGCCATCCAACAGGGGTTGAAGCCGGTGACGGCAATCCAGATGGCGACGCTGAACACCGCCCAGCATTTCAAACTGGAGCGCGAGATCGGTTCGATCGCGCCAGGGCGGCTGGCCGACCTGCTGATCGTCTCGGATCTCGCCGCAATGACCATCGACGAGGTCTATGCACGCGGCGTCAGGCTGGCCAAGGGCGGCAAGCTCGAAATCGACATTCCGGCCTATGATTACCCCCGGACGGCGAAGGACACCGTCAAGCTCGGCAAGAAGCTGAAGGGCGACGACTTCGATATCGCCGCCCCCAAGGGCGCCAACGAGGTGCGGGTGCGTGTCATCGGCGTCATCGAGAACCAGGCGCCGACGCGGGCGCTGGAGGCCGATCTGCCGGTCGAGGACGGGCTGGTCGCCATGGACCGCCGCAACGACATCTGCCAGATCGCGCTGGTCGAGCGCCACCGGGGCACGGGCGGCGTCACCAACGCCTTTGTCTCCGGCTTTGGCTATATCGGCGACTGCGCCCTGGCGTCCAGCGTGGCGCATGATGCCCACCACATCATCTGCGTCGGCACCAACAAGCAGGACATGGCGCTGGCCGTAAACCGCCTGGGCGAGGTCGGCGGCGGCGTCGTGCTGTTCTCCAAGGGCAAGGAATTGGCGCTGGTCGAGATGCCGATCGCAGGCCTGATGTCGGACGAGCGGGCCGAGATCGTCGCGGCCAAGGCCGAGAAGCTGACCGAGGCGATGCGCAAGATGGGCTGTTCGCTGAACAACGCCTACATGCAGCACTCGCTGCTGGCGCTGGTCGTCATTCCCGAACTCAGGATTTCCGATGTCGGGCTGATCGACGTGACGACATTCCAGAAGGTCGATCTGTTCGTGTAGGACGCCGGCGCTGCCCCTCATCGCCCTGCCGGGCACTTCTCCCCGTATAGTGACGGGGAGAAGTGGCTGGCCGCAACGCTGGCGCCCTACCAACGCTGGTGATTGGCGAAATCGGCGATGACAGCGCCCCTCTCCCCGTCACTATACGGGGAGAGGATGCCGGCAGGCAGGTGAGGGGCGGCGCCGACTTCGACACCTGACGGTCTCCACCAGGAAGCTGCCCGCTGGCTCACCCGCCGGTGGCGATGGTCAGCACCTTGAACGGCGTGGTGATGACGATCTCAGCGACCGAGCCGACGGCCTTGCCGAGGCCCTGGCCGAGATTGTTGAGCTGCGTCGGGTCGGGTTCGTCCGAGGCGAGGCCCGCCGGCGCCCGCAGCCGGTCGCCGAGCAGTTGCACCAGCATCGGGTTGTCGGCGAATTTGGCGTGGTTGAGGCGGTCGCCGCCCTTGGCCTGGGAAAGATCGACCACCGACACGCCATAGCTGGCGAGGTCTGCAGCGTTGCCGTAGTCGCCGACCCGCGGCTTGTCGCCCGAGATCAGGGAGGAGAGCTTGAGAGCCCGGTCATCGGCGGAGAGCAGAATGGCGAACGGCTTGTCGGGCTTGCCGTAGCGGATCATCTGTTTCTTGAACACGTCGACATCGATGTCGGGCGAGGCCAGGATGACGTAACCGAGTTTGTCGTCGAGATCGCGATCACCGGTGATGGCAAGCTGGCGCAGAGCCTCCATGGTCACCCAGGTCCCCATCGAATGGGCGATGATGTCGATGCTCTTGACCTTGGTCTTGGCCAGCATCCGGAGCGTCGCCTCGAGGTCGTCGCGCGCCGCGTTGGCGCTTTCCTTGTCGTAGATGTAACCCGTGGTCTTGCCGCTCGAAGCCCATGAGAACAGCACCGGGGTGCCGGGATATTTCGTGTCGTGCGCGATCTGCGTCAGCCGGTAGATGCCGTCGTCAAAACCGTTGTTGAAGCCGTGCACGAAAACCAGCGCACGGTCTCCGCGCATGGCGATGTCGGCGCCGACCGCCTTGGCGAACTGCGGCGCGCCTTCATAGAAGGTGACATCCTTGGCGGTGAAATCCTTGGCAGGATTGCTGTTTGCCGATCCCTTGGCCCGCTCGATGGCGCCGACCTGATGGTTTTTCGGGACGGTGACGTCGACACGGGCAAAGCTGGTGGTCAGCGAGCGATCGCCGTCGAACACCTGTCGCGGGTCCTTGGTTGCCCTCTGGCGGGTGGTGGCGACGAAGATTTCATGCGTGGCCGCGATGTCGGAAGCGGGCACCGTGACCGTCGTCTTGTTGAGCAGGTCGTGCGTTTTGCCGCCGGCGCAGCCGGTGACAGCGAGCGCCAATGCAACGACGAGGTAGCTCTTCGAACGCACGGTCACACGCAGGCTCCCGCAAAAGGGGACGTCAAACGCGTGACGTCGCTGGCTATTCCGATAAGGCCAGAGACCGGCGCGGTCCAGTTCAAAGTGAATCCACACGTCCGCGATGCCGGGCAGGCACGACGAAAACCGCGGGACCGCACCTATTGGCCAAGCAGGCTGATGCGGTCTGTCACGTCACGGTCGCTGGCAAAGCCGTCATCCTCGCGCAGCCGCTGGCCGATCATCTTCACCAGCGTCGGATTGTCGGCGAACTTCGTATGGTTGAAGCTGTCCGATCCCTTGACCTTGGACAGGTCGACGACCGACACGCCATAGGAGGCGAGATCGGCGGCATCCTTGTAGTCGCCGACGCGCGGCCGGGATCCGGCGATCAGGCCGGAGAGCCGCAGCGCGCGGTCGTCGTCCGACAACAGCAGGATGAACGGCTTGTCGGGCTTGCCATAGCGCCGCATCTGGCTCTTGAACACGTCGACATCGATGTCGGGCGAAGCCAGCACCACGTCGCCGAGCTTGCCGCCGAGATCGCGGTCGCCGGTGATGGCCATCTGCCGCAGCGTTTCCATGGTGACCCAGGTTCCGAGCGAATGCGCGACGATGTCGATGCGCCGCGCGCCGGACTGCTCCAGCATTCTGAGCGTCACTTCCAGCTGGTCGCGGGCAGCGCTGGCGCTTTCCTTGTCATAGACGTAGTCGGTGGTCCTGGCGCCCGATGCCCAGGAAAACAGCACGGGCGTGCCGGGATAGCCGGAATCATGGACGATCTGGGTCAGGCGATAGACGGCGGCATCGAAGCCGGTGTTGTAGCCATGCACGAAGACCATGACGCGGCCGCCACGCGCCGCGATGTCGGCGTTGAGCGCGCTGGAGAATTTCGGCTGCGTGTCGTAGCCGACGACCTCGGAAGCCATGAAATACTTGGCCGGGTCATCCGACTTGCCGCGCGAGCGGCGCTCGATCTGACCTGTCTTGTGAAGCCCCGGAACGGTGACGTTGACGCGGGCATAGTTCAGCGTCGCCGAGCGTTCGCCGTCGAAAACCTTGTTGGGATCATCGGATTTCTTGCGCGTCGTGGCGATGAAGATCGAGTGGTTGCCGGCGATCTCCGTCACCGGCGCGGACACCATGGCGCTGCCCAGCAATTCCTGTGTTTGCTGGCCGGCGCAGCCGGCGACCAACAAGGCCAGGACAACGGTAAAAATCTTCTTCAAAGGCACGCCTGAAATTCCAACTCCGGCCGAAAGGCCTGTCTACCCCCGCGACACCTCCGGACAGCCAGAGTGCGGCAGAACTAAGTCATGTCCATTCGAAATGTGATCGGCGCCCCGCTGCGGCCATCGTAGTGTTGCGCGAAAGCCCAAATGGCGGAAAACGCCTGCGTGATCCGCGCAATGAGCGGCGTCGCCGCCGGCCTTCCAATTCCCGCAGAGATAGCGATTTCAAGCCGCCCGGTGCCAAGGGCATGAGAATGTACCCACAAGTAGCTGAAAATATTCCGCAAAATTTCCACTTGGGAAGGGCGCACATGATGGACGATGGCGCCACGTAGCCGGATATGCAATAGGCGAGCTTGCGCCGCACCTTGTCAGGCGCTCAACAATTGGACGTGCACGACCCGATCAATGATAGAGGTCCGCGGACAGCGTGCAACGCAAGGTGGTTTTCCCCAAAGGTGGTTTCCGATGAACAGTTTCTCTTCCCGCGTTGCTGCCGCTGCCGCCGCGATCCGCCAGATCTTCCCTGAAACGCCGCTGCAGGAAAACGACTATCTGTCGAAAAAGACCGGTGCGCGGGTGCTGTTGAAGCGCGAGGATCTGTCGCCGGTCCGCTCCTACAAGATCCGCGGCGCTTTCAATTTCTTCCGCAAGACATTGGCGGCCGGCAACGAGGCAGAACTGTTCGTCTGCGCGTCCGCCGGCAACCACGCGCAGGGCTTTGCTTTCGTCTGCCGCCATTTCGGCAGGCGAGGCGTCGTGTTCATGCCGGTGACGACGCCGCAGCAGAAGATCGACAAGACCAGGCTGTTCGGCGGCGATTTCATCGAGATCAGGCTGGTCGGCGATTTCTTCGACGACTGCTATCGCGCGGCCCTGGAATTCACCGACAGTTCCGGCGCCCATATGGTGCCGCCCTTCGATCACAAGGACATCATCGAGGGCCAGGCAACCGTCGCCTACGAGATCGCAGACCAGATGCCGGGCGCCCGCATGCCCGATATCGTCATGCTGCCGGTCGGCGGTGGCGGCCTTGCCGCGGGCGTCACCCACTATTTCGCCGATCAGGGCAGGGAAGCACGCTTCGTCTTCTGCGAACCGGCAGGCGCGCCGAGCCTGCGCGAGAGCCTCGCGGCGGGGAAACGGCTCAAGCTCGCCAAGGTCGACAATTTCGTCGATGGCGCCGCGGTGGCCGAGATCGGCCGCGAGCCGTTGCGTCATCTCAAGGATTTTCCGGCCGACACAGTGCGGCTGATCCCGGAAAACCGGCTCTGCGCCACCATGATCGAAATGCTCAACGTCGAAGGCGTCGTGCTGGAGCCGGCCGGCGCGCTGGCGATCGATGCGCTGAAGGATTTCTCCAAGAAGGAGATCAGGGGCAAGACCATCGTTGCCGTGGTTTCGGGCGGCAATTTCGATTTCGAGCGGCTGCCGGACGTCAAGGAACGGGCGTTGCGCTTCGAGGGGTTGAAGAAATACTTCATCATCCGCTTTCCGCAGCGGCCAGGCGCGCTGCGAGACTTCCTCGAACTGCTCGGGCCCGACGACGACATCGCCCGTTTCGAATATCTGAAGAAATCGGCGCGCAATTTCGGTTCGGTGCTGATCGGCATCGAAACCAGGGATCGTCGCAATTTCGATCTGCTCAAGGCGAAGTTCGAGGCCGAGGGCGTCCAGTATCAGGACATCACCGACAACGAGACACTGGCCGGGTTCATCATATGAGCGGCAAGGAGGCAGGAAAAATCTTCGTCGCGCTGTTTTCCGGCATCAATGTCGGCGGCAACCGCATCGTCAAGATGGCGGAGCTGCAGTCGTTCTTCGAGGATCTCGGCTTTTCCGACGTCGCCACCTACGTGCAGAGCGGCAATGCCGTGTTCCGGGCGAAGAAGGGCGACGCGGCGGCACTGGCGACACAGCTCGAAGCAGCCTTCGAGAAGAAATGGGGGTTCCATTCGCGCATCATGGTGCGCGATCTCTCCTGGTTCGAGCGGCTGGTGAACGAAAACCCTTACCCGGAAGTTGCCGCGGACCATACGAAGCTGCACGCCTATGTGCTGGAGCGCGAGCCGACAGCGGACGAGGTGGCGCGGCTGACCGAAAAGTGCACCGGCCCCGAACGCTTCGAGATCAAGGGCGATGTGCTCTACCTCAGCGCACCGGACGGGCTGGGCAAATCGGTGTTTGCCGGGCTGATCCCGCGCACGCTGAAAGTACCGGGCACCGCGCGCAATTGGCGCTCCGTGCAGGCGCTGCTGGAGATGGCCCGTGTGCCCTGACTTGCTTTCGATTTAAAGTGCAGCCTTGCCGGTCGGCGAGTATTGTTCCTGGGTCAAGCCACTGTGTTTTTTCTGCAACAATTTGTGGCTGTCTGATTTGCTGGGCTGCCGAGATAACCCGCACCGTGGTAATCTCCCAATCTATTCTTGGGGGATTTCGATGAAACGTCTAATTATTGCGTCCACTTTCTTGATCTCTGCCTGCGGCGCATCGTTCGCGGCCGATGCGGTCATGACCGAGGTACCGGCGGGTTTCAACTGGTCCGGTGGTTATGTCGGTATCAACGCCGGCTATGGCTGGGGAAGTGCTGATGCAGTTGATCCGAGCAGCAATTTCTTCGAGGAAGACGCCGGCCAGACCTTCGACGTCAGTACCGATGGCTTTCTCGGCGGGGTCCAGGCTGGCTACAACTGGCAGTCTGGTGCGTTCGTATACGGTGTCGAAGCCGATCTCGGCTATCTCGGGATTCGTGGTGATAATTTCGTCGTCGAAAGTCCCGACAATTTCGGATCGACGAAGCTGGGCGTCTATGGCGACCTGACTGCACGCTTGGGCTATGCCGCCGACGACTGCTGATCTATGCAAAGGGCGGCGCGGCGGCCACGCATTACAAAGTAAGCTACGGCGACCTCGACGGCGGCGATCCCGATCCGGACAGCAATGCGTCGAAAAGCGGCGGCCGTTTCGGATACACGGTCGGTGGCGGTGTCGAATGGGCCGTTTCCGACAAATGGACCACCAAGCTGGAATATCAGTACTTCGATTTCGGCAAGGTTGGTTTGAGCGACCTCGATGGTGACGAGGCGAAGGTGAAGATCGACGCCCACACGATAAAGATCGGACTGAACTACAAGTTCTGATGATCGGCCGTTCCGATGTAGTTCAGATGGCGTCGCGACCAGGCGGCGCCATCATTTTTTCTGGCGCCTCCGGTTGCCGGCAGCTTCCGGTGTCCGGCTGATAGCAGATCAGACTGGTTTCCAGTCAAAGGTCAGTTCTTCGCGGAAAGCAAAGCGCTTGATGTGATCGGCGACAACGCTTTCCAGGCGCTCGATCGACCCTGCTTCGTCAGTCGACACCGTGATATGCAGCGTCGCCGCATCGGCATCCATGACGGTACGGCCCATCGAAAGATCGATGGTGCCATGGGTGGGATCGAACTCGACCGGGAATTTGTGTGCCCAGTGCTTGCACAGCTGCTGCAGGTAGCGGCTGGCATGTTCGGTGGTAACGTCGGCATGGCTGGTCGGCATGAACTCTCCTGGGCAAGCGCCTGTTTAGCCGGACAGGTAGGCACCGTTCCGGAAAAACCAAACGGTGCCAGGCATGTCAGTCGAGCATTATCTGCTCAAGATAGCGTGATTGCTTACCAGCTTCCGGTGTTCGCCATCGAAGCCCAGGGCTCCGCCTTGGCCTTGGCCGGGCCTTTCTGCAGAAGCTCGATCGAGATGCCGTCCGGCGACTTGACGAAAGCCATGTTGCCGTCGCGCGGCGGCCGGTTGATGATGACGCCATTGTCCATCAGATGCTGGCAGGTGGCGTAGATGTCGTCGACCTCATAAGCGAGGTGGCCGAAATTGCGCCCGCCCTTGTAGTCCTCCGGATCCCAATTGTAGGTCAGTTCGACCAGCGGTGCCTTGTCGGCGATGCCGCTTTGCTCGTCTTCGGAGGCCGCGAGGAAGATCAGCGTGAAGCGGCCTTGCTCGTTTTCGTAGCGGCGCACTTCCTTGAGGCCGAGCTTGTTGCAGTAGAAGTCGAGCGAGGCATCGACGTCGGCGACGCGGATCATGGTGTGCAGATAGCGCATGTGATTTCCTCGTAATTGCGTTGCGGCGCAACATAGGGTCGGCCTTGCCAAAGGGCAATCGTGCGGCGGTGCGCAATGCCGGCAAAGAACAAATCCGGTATTGCTCCAATGAACCGTGAAAAAAGGCACGGCAGGTCTTGCACACACGGGAAGCCGCGGTGTTAATCTGTTAGCAAGAATCAGTTGCGGTGTTCTTGAAAAAAGGGGGCATTCTTATGGGGGAAAAGGCCTCTTTGACGGGGCGGGACGGACCCCTCGGCGACGCCTTGCAGCGTGACGAAGGCGGCGATGCCGCGGACTTGCTCGAAATAGCCGGCGCCATCAAGTGGTTCGACGTGGCCAAGGGCTATGGTTTCATTTTGCCGGATGACGGCATCTCCGGCGATATCCTCCTCCATGTGACATGTCTTCGAAGGGACGGCTTCCAGACGGCCCTGGAGGGCGCACGTGTGGTTTGCCTCGTCAAACATGGCGACCGCGGATTGCAGGCCTTCCGGGTGCTCTCCATGGACGTCACCACCGCGGTCCACCCGGCCGAGATGCAGGAGCAGCGCACCCATGTCGCGGTGACGCCGGAGAGCGGTCTCGAACGCGCCCTGGTGAAATGGTTCAACCGCACCAAGGGGTTTGGTTTTCTCACCCGTGGCGAGGGCACCGAGGACATCTTCGTCCATATGGAGACCTTGCGCCGTTACGGTATCACCGAGCTTCGGCCCGGACAGGTCGTGCTGGTTCGTTTCGGGCGCGGCGACAAAGGCCTTATGGCCGCCGAAATTCACCCCGATATGGGGACCTTGCCGGTCTCGCACTAGGGCGTTTCCGGCCGAGGATTTCGAATGGCTTACAGGAACTGGCTGACCGCGGGCGCGATGTGCGCGATTGCCGTCATGGCCGCCGCCGGTGGTTACTTCTATTCCGAAAAGCCGACCTCGGCGGACAGCCAGGCGATGATCCTTCCGGCCGATCCGACGCCACTGGTCGTGGTGACGAAAGGCGGTGATCGCTCTTTTTCCATCGAAGTCGCCGACACCGCCGCCGAGCGCGAGGCCGGCTTGATGTACCGCCAGGACATGGCGGACAACCACGGCATGCTGTTCGTCTTCGAGGTCCAGCAGCAGGTCGGCTTCTGGATGCATAACACGCCAATGCCGCTTGATCTGATTTTCGTCGGCCAGGACGGCAAGATCCGGGCGGTCAAGCACGGCGAGCCGCAATCGGACGCCGTCATTTCGCCCGGTGTACCGGTGCGCTTCGTGCTCGAGCTCAAGGCCGGCACTGCCGCCAGGAACGGCATCGAGTATGGCGACCTTTTGCGCCATCCGGCCGTGGGCACGGTATCCGGCCCCGGCATGCCACCAGCCGACAACGGCGATTCGCCAAATGGCGGTGGCGGTTGAGCACACAGGCGGGATCGCAGATGCAGTCTTTCACCCATGACGGCTTCGAGCTTGCCTTCCTCGACCGCCAGCCGGCATCGGGCGAGGGCGATCCGGTGCTGATGATCCATGGCTTCGCCTCGAGCCATTATGTCAACTGGGTATCGCCCGGCTGGTTCAAGACGCTGAACGATGCCGGCTACCGCGCCATCGCCTTCGACAATCGCGGCCACGGCTCGTCGTCGAAGAGCTATGAGGAGGCCGACTACACGCCGGTCAAGATGGCTTCCGATGCCGCTGCCTTGCTCGGCCATCTAGGCATCGAGCGCGCCCATGTCATGGGCTATTCGATGGGCGCCCGCATCGCGGCGTTCATGGCGCTGTCCGATCCGGACAAGGTGGCGACGCTGGTCTTCGGCGGTCTCGGTATCGGCATGATCGATGGTGTCGGCGATTGGGATCCCATCGCAGCCGCTCTGCTTGCCGATGATCCGGCCGCGACCAGCCATCCGCGCGGCCGGTCGTTTCGCGCCTTCGCCGACCAGACCCGCAGCGATCGCCGCGCCTTGGCCGCTTGCATCGCCAAATCGCGCGAATTGCTGAGCGAGCAGGATATCGCCCGCATCGCCCAGCCGACGCTGGTCGCCGTCGGAACGACCGACGACATTGGTGGCTCGCCCGATGAGCTTGCAGCGTTAATGCCGCACGCCAGCGCCTTTCACATCGAGGGCCGTGACCATATGCTGGCCGTCGGGGACAAGACCTTCAAGCAGCGCGTGCTGGAGTTCTATGCCGAAAATCCGCTCTGAGCGGACGGCGAGGGGAGCGGGCAACAGTGGCACAATGGGGACGAAGCACGACTGCCGTACCGGGCGCGGTCGCGCAAGGCGGACTCGGCAAACGTTCGGTGATATTTGCATTGTCGGCGTTTGCGGCAGGGGCACTTGCCATAACCATCCTGGTGGCGATGCCGAGCGACGCCTCGACACTTGCGCAGAACATCGCCACCGGTTTCTTCATGGCGGTGTTTCTGCTCGCCGCTCCGCTGGCGCACATCGCCGGCGCGGTTTTCGGCGTGATGGCGCTGGTGCGTTCGAACGACAGCCGCGCGCTTGGCGTTCTGGGGATCATCCTCAACGGGCTGTCGGTAATGGCGGGCCTAGCCATTCTGGCGATGCTGGCATCGACAATAGGGGCGTTCACGTGATTTCTCGCGATCCCGGCTTGCCGCGGTTCGCGATGGTCCTGGTTTGAGCATTGCCTGGCGGCGACGCGTCAGGCGGCCTTGACGCTTGCGCTCAGTCTGGCGCTCTCGCTGCTTGAACCGACTTCGCCATGACGCACAGCAGCTCGAACATCATCGTCGCGCCGGCGAGCGCCGTCATTCCACCCAGGTCGAAAGGCGGCGCCACCTCCACGACGTCGGCACCGACAATGGTCAATCCGTCGAGCAGGCGGACCATTTCCTGGGCCTCCCGGGTGGTGAAGCCGCCAAGTTCAGGCGTTCCGGTCCCAGGCGCCATCGACGGGTCGATGCAGTCTATATCGAAGGTGACATAAACAGGATTGTTTCCGGCGATGCCGCGCGCCTCTTCCATGACGCTGGCCGCGCCGCGCCTGACGAACTCCTCCATGTAGATGATGCGGATGCCCTGGGCGATCGCCCAGTCATGTTCGCCGGGTTCATAGATCGAGCCGCGGATGCCGATCTGGACGACGCGCTTGGGATCGAGCAGTCCCTCTTCGATGGCGCGGCGGAAGGGCGTGCCATGCGTATAGGGATTGTCGCCGAAATAACGGTCATTGGTGTCGGAATGCGCGTCGAAATGGATCATGCCGACGGGCGCCTTGCAGGCCACGGCGCGCAGCACCGGTAACGTCGTCAGATGATCGCCGCCCGCTGCAAGCGGAATGGCGCCCAATGCCACGATCGCCGCGATGCCGTCCTCGATGCGCTTCAGCCCGTCCAGCAGGTTGATCGGATTGACCGAAAGATCGCCGACATCGGCGACATTGGCGATGCTGAACGGCTCGGTCCCCGAGACGTGATGGGCGCGCCGCATCAGGCTCGACTGGTTGCGGATCTCGCGCGGGCCATGCCGCGCACCGGCTCGATTGGTGGTGCCGCCGTCCCACGGTATGCCGACGAGAGCGATGTCGAGCCCGTCCGCGCTTGCCACGGCCGGCAGTCTCATGAAGGTCGAAAGTCCGGCGAAGCGAGGCACGGCGGAGGCGTCGATCGGCTGGAAGAAATTGCTGCTCATGGTGTCGGCACCTCAGAAGAATTCGCGTTTGACAATTTCCGCAATGCGGGTCTCGCAGTCGTCGAGCAACCATCGGCCCTTTTCGGCCGATGAGCCCTCGGTCAGCGACAGCACGCCGGATGGCGGCACTTCCTCGGCGGGCTTGGGATAGCGGTCATATGGCCTGAACTGCGCGGGGCCGTCATGCAGCGCCTTGCCGAGGTCGACGAGCTCGGGACGCAGCGCCAGCATCATCGAGGTTTCGATGACGCTCGCATGTTCCAGCTCGATGCCGGGATAACCGTCGGGGAACACTTTCGCCAGCGTCTCTGTGCGCACCATTTCCCAATGATCGATGCGCAGGATCGTCAGATCCGCCGCACGCTCGCGGCCGATGGCGTCGAGCGCCAGTTCGATGCCTTCGATCGACGGGCCGATGTTCTCGTAGTGGCCGTTGAGGACAACGATGCGCCGGACCTTCTGGCGATAGAGATCGCAGATCACATCCTTGACCAGCAGCGAAAACGTATGCGCCGTGATGTTGATCGTGCCGGGGAAGGCCGGACCGCCGCCTGTTCTCGGCTGCGAGCGGTTGCCGTAAGCGATGGTTGGAACGACGAGGCCGCCGACCTGCTTCGCCACCGTCTCGGCGATGGCGGTGGGAAGCACGACATCGACATTCATCGCCATGTGGTGGCCATGCTGCTCGGTCGAGCCGAGCGGCAGGAAGATAGGAGCGCCGGCGGCGATCCTTTTCTCGGCTTCGGGCCATGGCAGTTCAGCGAGGAAAACTCGGTCTTTCATGATCATCCCATTTCAAAGCATCGCCGCGCCACCATTGGCGCCCAGGCATTGTCCGGTGAAGAAGGTGGCGCCGGGGCCGGCGAGGAAAACCACCGCGGACGCGATCTCATCCGGACGGCCGATCCGCCCCAGCGGGTGTGTCGTCTCAAGCGCGCGCTGGCTCTCGCTCAGCGCCTCGAAACCGAGAAGCGGCGTGTCTGTCGGCCCCGGCGCCACGGCGTTGACCAGGATGCGAGGGGCAAGCTCTCGCGCCCAGGAGCGGGTCAGGCCGAGCAATGCCGCCTTGGTCGCGCAATAGACCGATGCGTTCGACCGGCCGAGATAGGCGAGCTCGGAGGCGATGTTGACGATGCGGCCGCCATCGGGAAGGTGCGGCAGGACTTCCCGCGCCACGATTATGGCGCCGCGCACATTGACGGCGAACATGCGATCGACATGGTCGAGCGAAATCGCCTCAAGCGGTGCTTCCTGGAGGATGCCGGCATTGTTGACCAGGATGTCGTAGCCGCCGATCCGTTGCGCGCCTTGCCTGACCGCGGCAATGATGTCGGCCTCATTGGCAAGGTCGCAGGCAAGGATCGGGATATCGCCGTCCGATGCCTTGAGATCGAACCCGAGAACAATGGCTCCGGCGTCCCGCAAGGCGAGCGCGGTCGCGCGGCCGATGCCGCTGGCCGCACCGGTGACCAGCGCGCGTTTTCCGTGCAGTGGCGTTACCAAGGCACTTCTCCCCTATCGACGCCGAGCGACTGCCCGGTGATGTTGGCCGCGAGATCCGACGCCAGGAACAGATAGGTGCCGGCCATGTCGGCCGGCTCCATCAGGCCAGGCAGGGCCTGCGCGCCGACGATGTCTTCAAGCAACGCTGCTTCGCTGACCGCGCCTTGTTCGGCCATGCGGCCAAGCGAGCGCATCGATGCCTCCGTGCGGACCCATCCGGGACAGACTGCATTGACGCGGATGCCTCTCGATCCAAGTTCCTTGGCCCAGGTTTTCGTCAGGCCGATGATGGCGTGCTTGGAGGCGACATAGGCGCCGAACCGCGCTTCGGCGACGCGGCCCCAGATCGATGCGGTGTTGATGATCGAAGCGCCGGCCTGCATGCGCGGCAAGGCGCGCGCGGTGACCAGCGCCGTGCCGATGATGTTGATCTCGATGATGCGCCGGAAGGCGGCTTCGGCCTCGTCGCTGCTGTCAGTGATCGGCGTCATCAGCTCGAGGCCGGCATTGTTGATGAGCACGTCGATCCGGGAGATCGGTTCGAGTGCCGCCCCGACCGCCTCGCGGTCGGCGATGTCGGCCTCCGTGCCGGTGGCGCCCAAGTCATGGGCCCGTTCATGCACGGCCGCGTCGTTGGCAATAAGGTGCAGGCTGGCGCCGGCCTGGGCGAAGCCCTTGGCGATGCCGAGCCCGATGCCGCGGCTGGCCCCGGTGATCACGACGGTCTTTCCGCAAAAGGAGAGGCTCATACGGCCACTCCCGTTTCGTTGCGGATCAGATGCAGGACCTTGTTGCGCAGCTCGAAGAATTTCTGGGTTTCCCGGATCTCCAGCGGCCGGTCCGGACCAAGCTCTGCCGCAACATCGATATCGGCGACGATCGAAGCCGGACGGCGCGAGAACAGGATGATCCGGTCGGCGAGGAACACCGCCTCTTCCACGTCGTGGGTGACGAAGATGATGGTCTTTTCCTCGCGGATCTGGATCTGCCGCAGCTCGACCTGAAGCCGCTCGCGCGTCAGCGCGTCGAGGGCGCCGAAGGGCTCGTCCATCAACAGCACGTCCGAGCCCGCGGCGAGCGTGCGGGCTATGGCCACGCGCTGGCGCATGCCTCCAGAGATACGGTTTGGATAGGAGTCGGCAAAGTCGGCGAGCCCGAACAGCTTGAGATAGTGGCTGATACGCTCGGCTCTTTCGGTGGCGCCGAGGTCCTTCCTGTAGCGCATGCCGAAAGCGATGTTGTTTTTGACCGTCAGCCAGGGAAACGACGAATAGGACTGGAACACCATGCCGCGCCGACGGTCCGGCCTGACGACCTTTTCCCCGCCAAGCAGGATCGAGCCCGAACTCGGTTCGTCGAGGCCGCCGACCATGCGCATCAGGGTGGTCTTGCCGCAGCCCGACGGGCCGAGGAAGACGACCAGCGAATTGCGGTCGAGGCCAAGGCTGGTCTTTCGCACCACATCGACGGGGCCGAAGGACTTGGCCGTGCCGACGAATTGAACATATCCGGTCATGTCATGCTCCTCACAGATACCGGAACAGCCGGCGGTGAAGCAGGCGCAAAAGCTGGTCGGTGACAAGGCCGATCAGGCCGATGACGACGACGCCGGCCATGACCTCCGGTGTCTTGACGAAGCGCCGGGCCGTCCAGATCACATAGCCGATGCCGGAATCGGCGGCGACGATCTCGGCGATGATCAGATAGGTCCAGCACCAGCCAAGCGTGATGCGCAGATTGTCGAGCAGCGTCGGCCCCATCCAGCGCAGGGCGACGTCGATCATGACCTGCCTCGAATTGGCGCCGACGGTGCGGGCGACCTCGACGAACTCCTGCGGCACGCGCCGCATGTCGTCGGCGACAAGCAGAACGAGCTGGAAGAACGTGCCCAGCCAGAGCAGGAAGATCTTGGTCTCCTCGCCGACGCCGAACCAGATAATGGACAGCGGCACCAGTGCGGGGACCGGCAGATAGCGGATGAAATCGATCATCGGCTCGAGGGCGGCGCCGACGATCCGGTAGCTGCTCATCATGATGCCGATCGGGACCGCCATGACGGCGGCAAGCAGGAACGCGATCCAGACACGGGTGGTCGAGACCGCGACGTGCCAGAGCAGGTTCTGCTCGGTCAGCATCGTCCACAGCGCGATGACGACGCGGCTCGGCGACGGCAGGAACTGCGGCGCAATGATGCCCGCGCGCGCCGCCAGCTCCCACAGGGCAACGACGAGCACAGCCGCGGCGACACTGACGGCAAACTCCAGCATCGGCGATGCGCGACCGCGGAAGACAAACAGGCTGCTGAACAAATCACTATCCCCGGATGATCGAAAGAACGGCCGTCACCGGCGCGAGCCGGAATAACCCTGCCGACAGCCGCCAAGAGGCTGCCGGCCCGGCCGTGCGAACCGCTATTTCGCCGGAATCTTGTTGATCGCCGAATTGTCGATCTGGTCGGCCGCCACCAGCCTGTTGTCGGCGGCACCGTTCTCCAGGTTAAGATCCATCACCGTGTCGAATATCCCGTGCAGCGTGCCTTTTTCTCCCGGCTTGCCCATATAGGCCAGGGATTCTGCAAGCGTCGTGTAGGACAGGCTGGAGTTGACGATGTCGGTCACTTCGGCAGGCGTCAGGCCGAAATGCTTGGACGCCATGTCGGCGAATTTTTCCGGCTCGGCCTTGATGAAGTCGACCGCCTCGTAGATGCAGCCGAGGAATTTTGCGTATTTGTCGGGGCTCGCCTTGAAGTCGTCGTTGCGGGCGATGATCGCGTCGATGATGATGCCGCGATGATCCTTGGACGAGATCAGCATGCGGGCACCGGTGCGGGTCGAGGCCTTCAGCGCCTGCGACATGAACGGTTCGTAGGTCGCGATCGCGGCGATCGATTCATCGACGAAAACCGCGCCCGTATCGGCTGTCGCGATGTCCTTGATCTGAAGATCCTTCAGCGACAGGCCGGCCTGCTTCAGCTCCATCTGCAGCAGCAGGCGCGAAGGAATGTTGGGCTCGGCCGCGACGACCTTGCCCTTGAGATCGGCAACCGACTTGATCTTGTCATCCGTGATGACGCCGTCGCCGCCGACGGATTCGTCGATCGTGCCGATGATGATGCCGGGCGTCGAAGCATCGCGCGGGCGGCCCTGATATTCGCCGACCGAGCGCATCTGCATCTCGATGTCGCCGCGCGCCATCGCCGCCATGACGTTGGTCAGGTCGTCCTCGAACTTGATGCTGACGTCGAGGCCCTTGGCGGTGAAGCAGCCAAGGTCGCTGGCGATATGGACAGGCGCAAATCCCAGCCATGTCGGCGCCAGGATGCGGATCTGGTCGGCGCTGAGGGCGAGCTGCGAACTGGCGAGCAGCAGGGCTGCGGACAAGGCGGTGCCGAGTAACGGTTTCATGATTGTTCCCCAATTTTGTTCCGTACAGGCTCGCGATTTCTGACATTGATGTAAATGAGTTTATTTAGAACGATACATCGAATAATATCGATGTATCGTTCTGGGCATCATGGGGGACTGGGCATGCGCCGGCTGGACAACATCGACATCCGCCTGCTGCGGGTTTTCGTGGCGCTGGCCGATTCAGGCGGGTTCGCCGCCGCCCAAATCACGCTCAACCTGTCGCAGCCGACGCTGAGCACGCATCTGGCGGAACTGGAGAAACGCATCGGTGCGCAGCTCTGCCATCGCGGGCGCAAGCAATTCCGCCTGACCGAGGTTGGACAGGCAACCTACGATGCGGCGCAGAAGCTGTTCCGCGACCTTGACGATTTCGGACATCGCATCAATGCAGCCAGCGGCAGCCTGTCGGGCCGCTTGCGGGTCGGCACGTCGGATGGGGTCTTCACCAGTGGCGAACTGGGTATCCAGCACGCCCTCAGCCGCTTCATGGGCCCGGATTCCGACGTCTTCATCGACCTTTCGGTGGGCACGCCGTCCGAACTCGAGCAACAAGTCGCCGATGGCGGCCGCGACGTTGTCATCGGGCCGCTGTCGCAGAAAGCGCCTGGGGTCGTCTATCGCGACTATTGCGGCGAACCGCATCTTCTCTATTGCGGCCGTCGGCACCCGCTCTTTGCGATGCCCGATTCAAGGATCGACCAAGGCGCCGTCGACGCTGCGCGGTTCTCGGTGCGCAGCTATCGCCATTTCGACGACCTCTACCTTGTCGGCCATCCCAGGGCGAGTGCATCGGTCGTTCACATGGAGGCGCAGTTGATGCTGATCCTGTCGGGCAATTTCATCGGCTTTCTGCCGTGCCATTTTGCCGATCCCTGGGTCGCGGCCGGAGACATGCGGGCCATCAAGCCAAGGGCCTATTCGTTCAGTTCCATACACCGCGTCGCCTATCGCAAGACCGACGCGCAGCGCTCGCTTGTTCAGGCGTTTCTCGGTGCATTGTTCGATGCAACGCCCGTGGCCGGATAGGGCGATATGCAAGCGCGCCCCGGCGACGATCACAAAGGGGTTTGCAGGGCCTGCAATGACCGCGTCATGTTTTCCCTGGCCTGCGGTTCGCAGCGCTGGCGAAACTCTTGCGTGTGGAAGATGTGCGGGCGGGCGAGGAAGTTCTTCAAGACCGCACTGCGTCCGGCTCGCCACATCGGCTCCTCCACCCAGTGATACTCGCGCCGCACGGCGCGCTCATAGGCGGCGAAGTCGTCCGGCGCGGCTCCCAGGATCGACAGGTCCATATCCAGAAAAAGACTTGCGTCCCGTGTGGCGGTCGCGTCGTCGAACGGTGGCACCTGGTGCGTGGCGGTGGCGACGATCATTGCCGAGATGCGGCCAAGACGTGAAGGATCCGCGCGGCCCGCCAGCTTTTTTTCGGCAAGGGCAGCACTTTGCGCCTCATTGTCCTTGGCCTTGCTGTCATAGATGGCATCATGGAACCAGATCGCCGCTTCGATCGCCTCGGGGTCGCCGAGCAATCCTCGATAGTCGCCAGCGAGTGCCAGCATCGCCTCGATATGGGCAAGGTTGTGGTAGTGGCGGCCCTGTGCCCGGTAGAGCGCTGAGAGCTCGCTTTTCAGCGCGTCGTCGATCAAGGGTTCGTTTTCCATGGCTGCTTGAATTCCCGCGAACCAAATCCATTTGACAAAGCACTAAGGAAAATTGAGTTCAATCGTGCTATCATCTGGCTTATATGTGCGGCCAGGCAACAGGCAAGCACAACAGGCAAGCCAGGCAGGACGCAGGACGAGACGGCGATGAACAGCATCAGCATTTCCCGACACAGCGCATTGAAGCCGGTCGATCCGATCTGGCGTTCGATCCGCGACGAGGCCATGGAGGCTGTCAACCGCGATCCGCTGCTCGCTGCATTCCTCTATTCGACCATCCTCAACCAGGACAGCCTGGAAGAAGCAGTCATTCATCGGCTGGCCGAGCGGCTGGCGCACCAGGACATCGGCTCCGATCTCATCCGCCAGACGTTCAAGTCCATGCTGGCAGACGACAAGGAGTGGCCGACGACGGTGCGTGTCGACATCCAGGCCTATTACGATCGCGATCCGGCCTGCGACCGCTTCATCATGCCTGTGCTCTATTTCAAGGGCTTCCACGCCATCCAGACCCATCGGCTGGCGCATTGGCTGTGGAACCAGGGGCGCAAGGATTTCGCGCTCTATCTGCAGAGCCGCTCGTCCTCGGTCTTCCAGACCGACATCAACCCGGCCGCCCGCATCGGCAAGGGTATCTTCATCGACCACGCCACCGGCCTCGTGGTCGGCGAGACCGCGGTCATCGAGGACGATGTGTCGATCCTGCATGGCGTGACGCTGGGCGGCACCGGCAAGGCCGGCGGCGACCGCCACCCCAAGATCCGCTACGGCGTGCTGATCGGTGCCGGCGCCAAGATCCTCGGTAACATCGAAATCGGCCATTGCTCGAAGATAGCGGCCGGCTCGGTGGTGCTGTCGCCAGTGCCGCACAACAAGACGGTTGCCGGCGTGCCGGCCCGTGTCGTCGGTGAGACCGGCTGTGATCAGCCGTCGCGCCAGATGGACCAGCTTCTGCCGTCGCAGACGATGGATCAGGTCGTCAGTTTCGACATCTGATTTTCACGGCGCCGTCGTCTGCTGCCGGATTCCGGCCGCGGGCAGGAGCGGGCGGTTGTCTCGCCTTATCAGGCCGCTTGCCTTTACATCGCCATTGTCGACGTGCCAGAAGCGCGTTCGAACGAGCAAGCCCGATGATCGGAGAAGACTGTTGAAGCCGGACGAAATCAGAAAGCTGGACGCCTATTTCAAGCGCGTCTTCCAGAACCCCAAGCTCGAGGTCAAGGCGCGGCCGCGCAAGGACGATTCGGCCGAGGTCTATGTCGGCGACGAATTCCTCGGCATCGTCTTCAAGGACGAGGACGACGGCGACTACAATTTTTCGATGGCGATTCTCGACATCGATCTGGCCTGAGCCAGCAAATCTTGCGGTCGGTCGGCTCCATGCGGCCGGCCAGCCGGTTCCCTTGAAGCGTTCTTAGCGTCCCGCCTTCAGAACGCGCCCGGCTTCAGTGACGATTGCCGCGTCGAGCGCCTGCCAATCGCCCAAAAGCTCCCTTGGGAAGCGATAGGTGAGGCTGAGTTCGTCGCCGACCTGAATGTCGCGCTCGCAAGGCGCCAGCGATTGCTCGGCACTCGGCCCGCTCAGGCAACGGGCCACGAACGGCTCCTTGCCGGGGCGATTGCCGACAACCAGCACCTCGTTCAGATAGCCTGATTTCTCGTTGAAACCATAGATCATCGTGCCGCCAGGCCCGGCAATGCCGGGTCGGGTGATCAACGCGCTGTAGATCGGCGTGAAGCGGCCACTCATGTCACGCGACATCATCTGCTGTTCGAAGGACAGGAAGACGATGTTCTTGACTGTGCCCGTGTGGTTGAAATCGTCACGCGCGGCCTCGCTGTAGCCGTCCATCTGGGGATAGCGCAAATAGAGGTCGAGCCGCGAGGCGATGCCGTCGCGCCGGGCCTGGGCGAAACGGATGGCGTTGGCCGGGACAGCGATGACATTGTTGCCGATCACCACCTGGTGGACCGTTGCGTCGTCGGTGTATCCGGCCATGGCGATCGAGTGGCCGAACCATTTGCCGCCAAGGCTGATCGCCACCGACAACAGGGCGAGCGCCGCGAACCCGTAGAGCACCCGCTTCATCAGCGTGGAATCGACCACGGTAAGTTCGTTGGCGAGCGCTGCCTGCTTCATCTCAGTCCTCGGATCCCGGGCGGCCCGTCCGCCTCCAGTGTCCCTGGGCGGCACACATCGCACGGCACGGCTCTTGCAGCCTGCATGGAACGACTGTGCAATTTCATGGTAAATGGAAAGTTAAGATGGGACCACTGGAACTCACACTCTTTGCTTTTGTCGTCGGGTTGACGGCCTGCGGGCTGGCCGGATCGGCCATGGAACTGGCGTCGGGCCGCAAGGTCGCCTTCACCGAACCCTATGTGTCGCCGTCACATGTCTTGCGCTCGCTCCTCGCCACGGCCTGTGCCGGACCCTTCATGCTGGTCAACGATGCCATCGATGCCCGGCGTCAGCGCCGCATTTCAAGGTTGGCGCTGATGTCCTGCGGCTGCACGGCAATTGCGTGGACCTTGGCGCTTGGCGTCGTCGTGCTTGCCATTGCCTCGTGGACGGTCCGTCTCCTAGGGTCCGAGCTGCCCGCTTGAGACGATTCGGAGACCAGAAATGCCGCTTTATGCGATCGATGGAACAGAGCCCAGCTTCGCCGATGCGGACTCGAACTGGATCGCACCCGATGCGACGCTGATCGGCGACGTCAGGGTCGGACGCAATGCCGGCTTCTGGTTCGGCGCCGTCATCCGTGGCGACAATGAGCCCATCGTCATCGGCGCCGACACCAACGTGCAGGAACATACGGTCATGCACACCGATCCCGGTTTCCCGCTGACGATCGGGGAAGGCTGCACGATCGGCCACCGCGCCTTGCTGCATGGCTGCACGATCGGCGACAACAGCCTGATCGGCATGGGTGCCATCGTGCTGAACGGCGCGAAAATCGGCAGGAATTGCCTGGTCGGCGCCGGTGCGCTGGTCACCGAAGGCAAGGAATTCCCGGACAATTCGCTGATCGTCGGTTCGCCCGCCAAGGCGATCAGGGAGCTGGACGACGCGGCCGTGGCCAGGTTGCGCGGCTCGGCGGCGCACTATGTCGCCAACGGCAAGCGCTTCAAGGCGGGGTTGAAGAAGGTCTGAGGCCAGCCCGGCATTTGCTGGCGGTGGTTTCGTAGTGCCCCAACTCACTGTCTGTCAGAGCCGCGCCCGGCCGTCGCATCGCGCAGCAATGAAGCACCGGCTTCAAAGCCAGCAATCTCGGCTTCCTCGATGGCTGTCCTGTAGTCATCGATGCGGGTTTCGAGCGCCGGGTCGGCGCCCGCCGCCAAAAGCAGGCGGATCGCATCGACACTGCCGATTGCCACCGAATAGTGAAGCGGCGTCCAATCGTTCACACCCCGCATGTTGGGGTCAGCACCGCCTTCGATCAATGCCCGCACTATGTCCAGCCTGTCGGCCCGGTCGGTGGACAGCGCCGCAATGATGGACGGAAACCCGCCGTGATCCTGATAATTCGGATCCGAGCCGGCACCCAGCAAGGTCGAGATGAAGCCGACGGGACTCCAATAGATCGCATATTCCAGCGGATGCCCGAGGCCGAGCTCGAACGGCATGCGTTCGTCGAACCAGCGGGAAGAGCCGCCCAACGCCATGCCGAGGCCCTCGAAGTCGCCGGCCTTGAAGGCATCGTCGATAGCCTTGAACAGGCGATGGCGCTCGCATCGATCTTCCGGGACTTCCGACATCGCTGTGATCCAGAAGGCGAAACCATCGGCCTATATGCCCCGATCCCCTGCGTGTGGAAAGGCGGTCGTCCGATGCGTCTAGCAGGTCGACGATGCGCACACCATTTCACGGATTGCTGATATAAGTCATCGCTGAATAATGATCTGCATCGCGGAGGTAGCTTTCCGGCATGCCATTCCAGCTTAGTGAGCAAACGCAGCAAATTCTTTCGCTAATTTGCATTCTGTTAGCTGGCGTCTTCATTGGCATGGCCTTGGAACGTCTCCTATCGAGGAAACGGAGGCAGGCATGGAGGGAGAGCAACCGCAGGCGCTGGGCGAGAGAGCGCAGAGGGGGCGACATCCTTAGCGGCCTATGGGTTGCCCCGAAGCCTGTTTCCGCGCCACCGAAACCAACTGATCCTGCTGACCAGTTGCGGATTGTCATGGGTGCGAGCTTCACTATTCAACCGCTCCTCAACAGGAGTGAAGTGCGCGTCTTCAAGGAACTTGATCGCATGGTGATCAGCTGTAATCCGGGATGGCAGGTGATGGCCCAAGTGTCACTGGGCGAAATTTTGCGCAGCGCGAACGCGGACGCCTACAGCTGCATCAACTCGAAACGAGTGGACCTTCTTCTTGTGGACGAGGCCTGTCTGCCTCGACATGCGCTCGAATACCAAGGCCATGCGCATCACCAAGGCACAGCAGCAGCACGTGATGCGGTCAAAAAGGAAGCCCTGCGACGTGCTGGCATCAGTTACCATGAGATCGTCGGCGGCCACACGACACCTTCGGAACTCAGGCGACTGGTTGAGAAGCTCGTGGATAAGCCCACGGCGCCGCAATAGCTGGCCTTTGCAATGTGGATATCTCGGAACCTGATTGGTTTTCGAGTCTCCGCCAGAAATGGCGGAGCCGGCCCGGGGACGGGGCCGGCTCCTTTCACCCGGTCGTTGGGGACGGGGAGGGTGGGGACTCGACCGGGTTTCTCCTTAAGCGGTCGCATTCATGCGGCGCGCTTGATCTCTGTTTTAGCGGACGCTGGCGACCGCGTCGGAGCGGCCGTCATTGATCGTCACCCAAACGCCGGAATTCTGGTCCGACTGGCGCTTGAGATAGGTGTAGTCGGTGTCCGTCCAGGACAGGACCTTGGTTTCCAGATTGTCGAGGATGAATTCTCCAAGGCTCGTGCGCACGGTCAGCACCGCGTGGCCATCGCCATTCGGCTGGCGCGCCACCGTCATCAGCAGATTGCCGGCGGGGACGCCCGCATCCATCAACTCGCGGCGCTTTTCGAGCGCGTAGTCCTCGCAATCGCCATAGCCATTGGCCGGATAGGCCCAATATTCCTCGGCACCGTAGTTTTCCATATCGGTGCGCGGCTTGATGCGGGTGTTGACCGAATTGTTGATGTTGACGATCGTCGCCCACAGTTTGCGGGTCAGTTCGACCGGCGCACCCCTGGGGGTCCGTTCGCTGCATTCGCCAGGACTGCGCTGGCAGAACTCATAGTGGCCAACAGGCTGGGTGGTGCGTCCGCCGGTGTGCATATAGGCCGGTCCCGCGGCATATGCTGATCCCCAAGCGGAAAGCTGCATCGCCATTGCCACCAGCAACAGCTTGCCCCTCGTTTTCTTCATTGTTGTAGTCTCCCCGTTCGAAGGAGACATTGCCACATGTGGATTTATTTGACGCAAAAGCCCGAAGTAGATATTGAGTAAAACTCCAGTAGAATAAACGTAAAATTTGAATCATTTGAGTATTAATTCGTTTGGATATTGAGGCGCCAATCTCGGCGCGCGGAGGGCTCCCAAGCCCTGCCAAGAGTGGCCTAAGCATGCCAGTCATGGCGTCGAAAACAAAAAACCGGCCACAAGGGCCGGTTTCCTGGAGTGTCGCTGTCGGGCCTGCTCAGGTGCGTGGCGTGTTGAATTCGGAATCGAGCGTTTCGGGGCGCTGGATCACAGCGAATTCGATGGCGACGCCGTCCTCGAAATGACGCACGACCTGCCCGCGCATGGTGCCAAGCATAACCTGGATGCCAATCGCCGGCTTGACGTCGATCTCGACCGCGGCGCCGGAGAGCGAAAGGTCGATGATTCGGCACTGGTACTGGCGGCCGTCGGTGAGTTGCAGCACGCTGGTCGGATTGCGCGGCGCGACGCGCTCGTGGCGGCGATCTTCCGGCAGGTCGAGTTCATGCTTGTTGGCGAGCCAGGTCAATTGCGCGGCCAGCTTGTCCTTCTTGCGATCCGACGCGATGACGGTCATCGCGAAACCGTCCTGCAAGGTGCGGGTGACGACACCTTCGATGCGGCCGATATGATCGATGTAGGCAATGATTTTTTCGCCGGGCATGCCGATGCGGTCGGTGCGAAACGCGACATTGCCCGGTGACATGTCGACGACCTGGCAGGGGTGTTCGGTGCGGTCTTCCAGCATGAAGCGTCCGTAGATTTTAACCCGGACGCGCTGAAAGTTACGCCTTTCAGCTTGGGACGGCGCATAGTCGACCGCCGCTGACCTCATGACTGCCTACACCCCGTTTGGCATCCCGCGCGCCGATGCGAGGAACTTCATCAGAGAAGTACAACAAAGCGGGTTAACAAAGGGAAAAAGCGGGCGCTCCAGGGTTTCCTTTTTGCAGGTCGCGGTGCCAAAACAGCCGCGCAGTTTTGGGCGACGTGCATCAGGCCGCAAACGGACTATTCCTCGCGCCCGCCATCGAAGACGACGAGATGGCGGATGCGGCGCGCCCGGCCGAGCGCCGAGATCGTCTCGGGTGCTCCAAGTTCATCGGGAGCGAGCGAGGGAACATCGATGGCCGGACGGTTGTTGAGGAGCTCCTTCTCCGGATCGATGACGCGTATCGAATCGATCAACGCATCGGTGATCGGATCGGCACCCAGCCAGAAGGGTTTCTCCACGGCGCTGATGACGCCCAGGCAGCGTGGATTTTCGACGCCGCCGTCAAGCGGCAGGGCAAGCAGTTCGAACTTGTTGGAGCGCCCGTTGCGGCTAAAACCCTCATAGCTGATCAGCACGACCGACTTCTGCTCGAAGACGCCATGGATCAGGCGCGAGACGAGCCGCTGATCCTTCTCACGCCACAGCGATGGAAAGGAAAACCCCTTGAGTTCGCGGCCGTAGCAGGCGCAAAGCCTCGTGCCGGCCAGCCGGAATACGGCCTGTCCGCGCGTGTCACGTTCCAGGATAAAGGTGTCGGCCAGCAGCGACTTGATGTCGGCCGGTTCGACCTCCGAACGCTTCGGGGCAGGGCGTCCATCACGCAGGCGGTTCCAATATTGGAACAGCGTGATCGATCCATTCTGGTTCATACTATGCTGCTCCGCGCAATCTGTCGTCTGATGTCCCATCGGTGAACAGAAGGGCGCCCTCCGATGACCTACATGCGTTGCGGAGCAGGAAGCGTGCCAGCGTCGTTAACACTTGTTCACGGGTCGGGGCCGTTAAGGTTAACAAGTGGTTTACGTTGCATCGAAGCGAGCCCCGTGGCACACAAAAACCACTCCAGAAGCGGTCGTTTCGCGACGATCGGCAGCACTTCAGTCAAGAGTTTTAGGGGAGCAGGGGGCTCGACCAGCCGTTCAAGGGAAACCTTGAACGGCTTTTTTTTGATTCGCGCCGCGGCGATTCGCGGTTTGCGGTTCGGTCCGCGGTGATCTAGATGCTCGAACCTGAATCCTCGCGTTGAGTGCAATTTCAAATGAGCGAACCGGTAACGCCCTCGGAAATCGACCCTGTCGAGGGCGCCCCTGAGCCACGGCGGCGCGAGCCGGTGTTCAACCTGCCGCCCGTCGTGCTGGCGGTGATCGGCATCTGCGTCGTCGTCTATCTGTTGCAGCAATATGTGTTGAGCGAATCCCAGCAGATGACATTGCTGTATGACGGGGCCTTCATCCCCGTTCTCTACACCGGGCAATACGGCTTCGACTGGTTCCTGTTTTCGCGGCCCTTCACCTACGCCTTCATGCATGGCGGCTTTGCCCATATCGCCATCAACATGGTGTGGCTCGCCGCATTTGGTTCACCATTGGCAAACCGTCTGGGAACGCTGTGGTTCGCGCTGTTCTTCGCCGCAACCGGGTTGGCTTCGGTCGCGCTTTTCTGGGCATTGCATCCTTATGGCGAGGCGCCGCTTGTTGGCGCTTCCGGCGCGATCTCCGGCATGATGGGGGCTGCGGCGCGTTTTGGCTTCCGCACCGACCGTTCGGCCGGCAAGGCCGCCTTCGCCGGCCCTGTCCTGCCGATCGCATTCGTATTGCGCTTGCGCGGTGTCGTGATCTTCCTCGCCATGTGGATGGTCATCAATCTCGCCACCGGCCTGCTCGGTTTTGTCCCGGGGGCAGACGGCCAGATCGCCTGGGAGGCCCACATTGGCGGCTTTGTCGCCGGCTTCTTCGGCCTGCGCTGGTTCGACAGGCGATGGCAGGCGCCCGAGTGGGAGACGACCGACCACCGCACTTGAAATGCAACCGATCACGGCGCACGATGTTCACTCTTACGTGAAGGCCGGTCAGGGCAGGAACCGGCAGGCAAAGCAGAGGAGGACGCCATGACGGTGAAGGCAATTCTCGAGAGAAAAGGCCATGACGTGTTGACGCTCGGGCCGAACGAAAAGCTGAGCGAAGCCATCCGCATCCTGGCAGAGCACAAGATCGGTGCGCTGGTCATCACCAATGGCGATCGCAAGATCGTCGGCATCCTGTCGGAGCGCGACATCGTGCGGGTGGTCGCCCGCGAAGGTGGAGCCGCGCTCGATATCGCCGTGCGTTCGGCGATGACGCCGAAGGTGAAGATCTGCAACGAAAACCACACCGTCAACGAGGTGATGGAGATCATGACCCGAGGCCGCTTCCGCCATCTGCCGGTGGAGAAGGACGGCATGCTCGATGGCATCGTGTCCATCGGTGACGTGGTCAAGCGCCGGATCGAGGATGTCGAGCGCGAGGCCGACCAGATCAGGGCCTATATCGCCACCGCCTGAACGGTGAGGCGAACCGCCGGCCGGAGAACCGACCGGCGGAGCCGTGGTTTACCTGTTGTCGAGTTCGGAACGGACGAGTTTGAGCCCGCGCCGGGTGATGCGGTAGGGTCCGCCATCCGACGACGAAACCGCCTTCTTCCGCTTCAGCTTTCGAAACATGTCGAGATCGACGTCCGGATAGTGCCAGCCGTCGCGGGTCAGGCATTTGACGGAGGCGATCCGCTTCTTCTCGTCCTTTTCGATTTCAATGCGTCCGCCCTGCGCGAGCAGGTGCAGGATGCGCTGTTCAGTGCGCGAAATATCCATGTGAGAGTCTTCCGGGAAAACAAAAAATGCCGCCGCCGCGAAGCTTCGCGGCACGGGGTTTCAGGTTTTCTGCCCTGCCTCGCCAGGAGGTCAGGGCCTTACCGGGACTGAGCGTAAGTGGACATCCACTCTCCATTGGAATGGACGTCCTATAGGCGAAAGCGGCTGAGAAGGCCAGTCCGTGGCTTTGCGCTTGTGTTTTTTGGGCGCTTGTCTCGCGAAGCGGTTTGCACTAGCGAAGTTGCAAACCAAAATATGCGTAAATGCATAATCCGAGTTCCAATACGCAGGCCACAATGTCCCTCATCGACACCCGCACACCCGACGCCAAGCGCCTTGTTTCCGGTGCCACCGGCGACTGGGAGATCATCATCGGCCTCGAGGTCCATGCGCAGGTCACATCGGAAGCAAAGCTGTTTTCGGGCGCCTCGACCGCCTTCGGCGCGGCGCCCAACGCCAATGTCAGCCTGGTCGATGCGGCGATGCCCGGCATGCTGCCGGTCATCAACGAGGAATGCGTCAAGCAGGCGATCCGCACCGGCCTGGGGCTGAAGGCGCAGATCAACCACAAGTCGGTCTTCGATCGGAAGAACTACTTTTATCCCGACCTGCCGCAGGGCTACCAGATCTCGCAGTTCAAGCAGCCGATCGTCGGCGAAGGCACGGTGATCGTTTCGGTCGGCCCGGACCGCCAGGGCGAATTCGAGGACATCGAGGTCGGCATCGAGCGGCTGCATCTGGAGCAGGATGCCGGCAAGTCGATGCACGACCAGCATGCGACCATGTCCTATGTCGATCTCAACCGCTCCGGCGTGGCGCTGATGGAGATCGTCTCCAAGCCGGACATGCGCTCGGCCGACGAGGCCAAGGCTTATGTCACCAAGCTGCGCACCATCGTGCGCTATCTCGGCACCTGCGATGGCAATATGGACGAAGGCTCGATGCGCGCCGACGTCAACGTTTCGGTGCGCAGGCCGGGCGGCGAGTTCGGCACGCGCTGCGAGATCAAGAACGTCAACTCGATCCGCTTCATCGGCCAGGCCATCGACTACGAGGCGCGCAGGCAGATCGCCATCCTCGAGGATGGCGGCAAGATCGACCAGGAGACGCGGCTGTTCGACGCCGTCAAGGGCGAGACGCGCTCAATGCGCTCCAAGGAAGAGGCGCATGATTACCGCTATTTCCCCGATCCGGACCTCTTGCCGCTGGAATTCGACCAGGCCTATGTCGATGCGCTGGCCAAGGAATTGCCGGAACTGCCCGACGACAAGAAGGCGCGGCTGATCTCCTCGCTGGGTCTCTCGACCTATGACGCTTCGATCCTGGTGTCGGAAAAGCCGATCGCCGACTATTTCGAGAAGGTGGCAGCCGGCCGCGACGGCAAGCTGGCCGCCAACTGGGTCATCAACGATCTGCTCGGGCAACTGAACAAGGCGGGCAAGGACATTGAAAATGCTCCGGTTTCCCCCGATCAACTCGGGGCGGTCATCGACCTGATCAAGGACGGCACCATCTCCGGCAAGATCGCCAAGGACCTGTTCGAGATCGTCTGGAATGAGGGCGGCGACCCGCGCCAACTGGTCGAGAGCCGTGGCATGAAGCAGGTCACCGACACCGGCGCCATCGAGAAGGCCGTCGACGAGGTGATCGCAGCCAACCCCGACAAGGTCGAACAGGCACGCGCCAAGCCGAGCATGGCCGGTTGGTTCGTCGGCCAGGTGATGAAGGCGACCGGCGGCAAGGCCAACCCGCAAGCCGTCAACGACCTCGTCAAGGCCAAGCTGGGCATCGAGTAGCGCCGTGTTCGTCCGCACCGCAGGTGAACGCGACCTTGCCGCTGTGCGGACGCTGCTGGTGGAAACGTGGCATGCGACCTATGATGCCATTTATGGTGCTGCCAAAGTCACCGAGATCACCGACGAATGGCACTCGATCGCTTCGCTCCGCTCGCGGCTGACGCGGCCGAATTCGGAATTCCTGGTGGCCGATGACGGCAAGCGGATCGGTGGCATGGCTTTCGCCGCCGCCACCGCCGATGCGAAAATCATCCTGTTGAACCAGCTCTACGTCCATCCGGACTGCCAAAGGCGAGGGATCGGGCAAGCACTGCTCGACGAGGTCGAGGCCAGTTTCCCGGAAGCGCGAACGCTGCGCGTCGAGGTCGAGGAGGCCAATGGCGGCGCCATCGCCTTCTATCGGTCGAAAGAGTTCTTGCCTGTCAGTGCCGCCGAGGAGTCCCGTGATACCTCAAGGCCGACGACGCTGAGTTTCGAGAAGTCGCTCGGATAGATTGCCACCGGGATGAATAGAGCGATCCGGCCATGCGTCATCGCGGCGTTTGCTGTGCCGGCTCACGACGGATATGCAAGGGCATGACCAAACTGTCCCGCATTACAGCGCTGGCGCTGCTCGCCATCATCATTTTCGCGACCTTGTCGCCGATCCAGATGCGGCCGCACCTCGCTGAAGCGAATGTCGAGCGTGCCTTGGCTTATGTCCTGCTGGGCTTCGCCCTGGCGATCGGCTTCCCCAACCGACTGTATCAGGTCGTGATCTTCGTGGCTGTGACCGCCGGCATGCTGGAACTGCTTCAGCTCATTGATCCCGGTCGCCATGCACGCCTCATCGATGCATTGGTGAAAGCCCTTGCCGGGGTGGTTGGGATCGTCGCGGGACACCTGATCGTCAGGGCCGGCCGACAAAAGAGCGAGAGCTAGGCGCGGCAGCAATCCGCCGCGGAGGGATCGAGCCTTCGCGCTAGGCAGCGGGAACCCCCACATTGTCGATCAGCCTGGTCTTACCGAGCCATGCTGCTGCGAGAAGACGCCCTTCGCGGTTTCGACGCCATGGCGCAAGCGTCAGGCTTTCGCGGGCCCCGACATAGTCGACCTCGCGGAAACCGGCGGCGATGAGGTCGCGGCTGGCCTCTTCGGTTGCGTCGTTCTGGTGGGCGCCTGCCGCCAGAGCCACTGCCGTTTTGCGCAATATCACGTTGAGCTGGCGGGCGATCTTCAGTTCGGCCTCATCGAGATAGGCGTTGCGTGACGACATGGCGAGACCATGGGCGTCGCGGATCGTTGGCGCGCCGATGATCTCGACGGGCAGGTCGAGGTCGCGGCAGAGCTGCCTCACCACGCAGAGCTGCTGGTAGTCCTTCTCGCCGAAGACCGCACAGTCGGGCGTTGCCTGCAGGAGGAGCTTTGCCACCACGGTGGCGACGCCGTCGAAAAAGGTCGGCCGAAAGTCCGATTCGAGCCCACCGGAGGGGCCGCCGACCGAGATTTTCGTGGCGAAGCCGGCTGGATACATCTCGCCAACCGTCGGTGTGAAGGCAAGATCGGCCTTTGCCGCGCCGAGCCGGTCGAGATCGCGGGCGAGTTGGCGCGGGTACTTGTCGAGGTCTTCGCTCGGCGCGAACTGGGTCGGGTTGACAAAGATCGACACGACGCAGCGCTCGGCTTTTTCGAGTGCGATCCTAACCAGCGAGATGTGCCCGTCATGCAAAGCGCCCATGGTCGGCACCATGGCGACACGAAGGCCGTCGCGCCGCCAGTCCCGGACTTGCGCGCGAAGTTCGGCAACGCTGTCGACGATCACGGGTTGGCTCATGCATCATCCCTGCTGTTTGTCGCCGAAAAGACATGGCCGGGGCCCGGGAATGTCCGGTTTCGCACCTCGGCTGCATAGGTTTCCGCGGCCTGCGAGATCACGCTGCGCAGATCGGCGTATTCCTTGACGAATTTCGGCACGCGATCGACAGTCAGCCCGACCATGTCGTCGATGACCAGGATCTGGCCGTCGCAGTCGCCGCTGGCACCGATGCCGATGGTTGGAATGGCGAGGCGGCGGCTGATATCGGCGGCGACCCTCTCGACCGTGCCTTCGATGACCACCGAGAAAGCGCCGGCATTCTCGACGGCGAGAGCATCGCGAAGCAATGCCGCAACAGCCTCCTCGGTGCGGCCCTTGATCTTGTAGCCGCCGTCCTTCTCGACCGATTGCGGCTGCAGGCCGATATGTCCCATCACCGGAATGCCGGCGGCGACGATGGCCTCGATCTGGCTGGTCATGTCGAGGCCGCCTTCGAGCTTCACCGCCTGGCAGCCGGTTTCGTCGACGACCCGCCGCGCCGAGGCCACGGCAAGTGCTGCCGAAACCTCATAGCTGCCGGCCGGCAGGTCGACGACGACGCAGGCACTGGCCGAACCGCGCATCACGGCTTGCCCATGTGCGATCATCATCTCCAGCGAGGCACCCAGCGTCGTCTTGTGGCCATGCAGGACCATGGCGACACTGTCGCCGACCAGAAGCAGGTCGACATGGTGATCGAGCAGACGGGCGATGGGATAGGTATAGGCGGTCAGGCAAACGATCGGCGTGCCGCCCTTACGGTGGCGAATCGCCTCGGCGCTGATGCGAATGTCGGTGGTCGGCAATTCCGTGGCCAATCGTCACCTCCCTCGGCCTCAAGCCGGGCTGGATGCAGGCATGGGCGCGCTGAGCTTTAGAAATACCGCAAAGGCTTGGCAAGCGTGGATGCAGCGACCTGGGGGGATCACAGGCTTGTGTCGGGTTTCCGGCAAGCCATTTGCGCGCACGCCATGGCAAAAGCCTTGCCTTCGGCAAGGCCTGACGCCATAAGCAGGAAACGGGCGCTGCCGGCGCGAGGGTTTTGAAATGAAGACTTTCCTTACGCAGTTTTTCACCTGGTGGAACAGCCAGACGATAGGAACCCGCCTGCACACGTGGCGGTATGGCAAGAAGGTCGGCCAGGACGAAACGGGTAACGTCTACTACGAAGGCGGCATCGATTCGGAAGGCCGCACGCGCCGCTGGGTCATCTACCGCAATTATTCGGAAGCTTCGGCGATACCGCCCGGCTGGCACGGCTGGATGCACCACCGCGTCGACGTCGCGCCGTCCAGCGAGGACTACAAGCCGCGCGACTGGCAGAAGCCGCATCAGCCCAACCTGACCGGCAGCCCGGCGGCCTATCGTCCGAAGGGCTCGGTGCTGACCAATCAGCACCGCCCGCAGGTCACCGGCGACTACGATGCCTGGACACCCGGGTCGTAGCGACAGGGTGCAAGCCGGTCCTTTATCGCCACAATTGGTGTTTAGCTGCTTGCTGATCAGAAAACGGCGACTAGCCTTGGCGATCGACAGAATCACCCGGGCGCGAACCACCGGTATCTTTGCATGAGCTTTTCCTACTCTATATCGGCCAGTCTGGCGCTAGCCGCCGGTCTTGCCGTCAGCACCGTGGCCTTCGCCGCTTCGCCTGAGCCCGCGGCACCCGCGCCGGCGCCGCCTGCGGGAGCGGACCGGGTCACCAATGCCGTTGCCGAGTTTGCCGGTATCGACAAAATCACCGGCCGCATCATCACCTTCGATGTCTATATCGACGAGACGGTGCAGTTCGGCGCTTTGCAGGTGACGCCGCGCGTCTGCTATTCGCGGCCACAGACCGAAGAGCCGAAGACAGATTCCTTCGTCGAGGTCGACGAGATCACGCTGGACCGCAAGATCCGCCGCATCTTCACCGGCTGGATGTTTGCCGAAAGCCCCGGCCTCAATGCCGTCGAGCATGCCGTCTACGACGTCTGGCTGAAGGCTTGCAAGCAGAAGTCGGATGTGCCGGCGCCCGATGGCGCCAAGGCAGACTCGACCAAAGCCGAGGCGCCCAAGCCCGCCGCGGCCAAACCGAAAGCCGCGACTGCTCCGGACGTGACAGAGCCAGATGTGACGGAGCCGGACGCTTCGGAACCCGATACGACCAACACCAACTGATCCTCCGGAACCGTCCTTGCCACCATACGTTGGAGCACGGATGAGCGCGCATTTATGCGCAGGGAGGATCTTCCGATGTCAGACAGCAAGCGGATCACGGCCGGCAAGGCAGAGTTGCTGGAACTTGAAAAGGGATTCTGGACGGGCGACGCGGCCTACTATGCGGCCAATGTCGACACCGAATGCCTGGTGGCGTTTCCGCAGATGGCACAGGCGATGGACAATGCGGATCTCGCCAAGACCGCAGCCAAGCCCAACCGCTGGCGCGACCTGCAGATAGATCTCAAGGGCATTATCGAGCCGGGCAGCGACATCATCATGCTGACCTACGAGGCACGTGCGACGCGGGAGAACGGCGAGGCTTATGCCGCGCTGGTCAGCAGCGGCTATGTCCATCGCGTCAACGGCTGGAAGATGATGTTCCATTCGCAGACGCCGTTGGAAGCCGCCACCGGGAAGTAGGCTCAATCCTCAGGAATAGAATTGGGGGCGTCAGGGATAGAACACGGCCTCGCCCTTCAACGCATCGGCGAGCATCTTCTCATACTTGCCGCGCGGCACGTCGACCGCGCCGAACCGCTTGAGGTGCTCGGTGGTGAACTGCGTATCAAGCAGAGCAAAGCCGCGCGCCTTCAAGCGCTCGACGAGGTGGAAGAGGCAGGTCTTGGAGGCGTCCGTCTCCCTGGCGAACATGCTCTCGCCAAAAAACACCCGGCCGAGCGACACGCCATAGAGGCCGCCGACCAGCCGGTCCTCGCGCCACGCTTCGACCGAATGACAATGACCTATCCGATGCAACTCGACATAGGCTTCGCGGATCGGCGCATTGATCCAGGTCGAGCGCCGCTCCACCCGCTTTTCTGCGCAGCCGTCGATCGTGGCTTCGAAATCGAAATCGAAACGAATGTCGAAGGGGTTCTTCCTGATCGTTTTCCTGAGGCTTTTCGGTGCGTGAAAACCATCGAGCGGAATGATGCCGCGCGTCTCTGGCCGCACCCAGAACACCTCCGGGTCGCCGGCACTTTCTGCCATCGGGAAGACGCCCGAGGCGTAGGCCTTGAGCAGCAGGTCGGTGGGGATGCGATAGCCGGGCGCGTAGGGGCGGGTCATCGCGTCTCCGCGCTACTCTTCCTTGGCCAGATATTTTTCCAGCCAGTGGATATCGTAGTCGCCATTGGCGATGTCGGCATTGCCGACGAGATCGCGAAACAGCGGCAACGTCGTCTTGATGCCGTCGACGACGAACTCGTCCAGCGCCCGGCGCAGCCGCATCATGCACTCGACGCGGTTGCGCCCATGCACGATCAGCTTGCCGATCAGGCTGTCGTAATAGGGTGGGATCTTGTAGCCGGAATAGACGCCGGAATCGACGCGGATGCCGAGACCACCCGGTGTGTGGAAATGGGTGATCGTGCCGGGCGAAGGCGTGAAGGTACGCGGATCCTCGGCGTTGATGCGGCATTCGATGGCGTGGCCGTTGAACTTGATGTCCTCCTGCTTCACCGAGAGGCCGCCGCCGGAGGCGACGCGGATCTGCTCGTGCACGAGGTCGATGCCGGTGATCGCTTCCGTCACCGGATGCTCGACCTGCAGGCGCGTGTTCATCTCGATGAAGTAGAACTCGCCATTCTCGTAGAGGAACTCGATCGTGCCGGCGCCGGAATAGCCGAGGTCGGCGATCGCCTTGGCGCAGATGCCGCCGATACGGGCGCGCTCTTCGGCATTGAGGGCGGGCGAGGGCGCCTCTTCCCAGACCTTCTGGTGGCGGCGCTGCAAGGAACAGTCGCGCTCGCCGAAATGCACGCCGCGGCCAAAACCGTCGCCGAACACCTGGACTTCGATATGGCGCGGCTTTTCCAGGTATTTCTCGATATAGACGGCATCGTCGCCGAAGGCCGCACCGGCTTCCGTGCTTGCTGTCTGCAGTGCGATCTCCAGGTCAGCCTCGGTGAGGGCGACCTTCATACCGCGCCCGCCACCGCCTGCCGATGCCTTGATGATCACGGGATAGCCGATCTCGGCGGCAATGCGCCTGGCTTCCTTCTGATCGGTGACGGCGCCGTCCGAACCGGGCACAACCGGAATACCGAGGCGCTTGGCGGTTCGCTTGGCCTCGATCTTGTCGCCCATGATGCGGATATGGTCGCCGGACGGACCGATGAAGGTGATGTTGTGCGCGGCCAGTATGTCGGCGAACTTGGCGTTCTCCGACAGGAAGCCGTAGCCCGGATGCACGGCGTCGGCGCCGGTGATTTCGCAGGCCGCAACGATCTGATGGATGTTGAGATAGCTGTCGCGCGATGGCGGCGGACCGATGCAGACGCTCTCGTCCGCGAGCCGCACATGCATGGCGTCGGCATCGGCGGTCGAATGCACCACCACCGTCTGGATGCCGAGTTCCTTGCAGGCGCGCAGCACCCGGAGGGCGATTTCGCCGCGATTGGCGATGAGGATCTTCTGAAACATCAGGCCCGCTCTACTCGATCACGACGAGCGGCATGCCATATTCGACCGGCTGCGAATCCTCGAAAAGGATCGCGGTCACCGTGCCGGCGCGTGGCGAGGGGATCTGGTTCATCGTCTTCATTGCTTCGATGATCAGCAGCGTCTGGCCTTCCTTGACCTTCTGGCCGACTTCGATGAATGCCTTGGCGTCCGGCGACGGCGCCAGGTAGGCCGTGCCGACCATCGGTGAGGTGACCGCATTCTTGGAAAGGTCCGCCACCACAGGCACGGCAACGGCGGCAGCCTGCGCTGCTGCCGGCGCATAGGCCGGTTGCGGCGCCGCGATCGCATGAACGGCCGGCGCCTGCCGCGAGACGCGCACCTTCAGGTCGCCCAGTTCAACCTCGATCTCGGTGAGGTTGGTGTCGTTCAGGATGCCCGCCAGATCGCGGATCAGTTGCTGGTCAACACCGGTCTTCTTTATCGACATTTTCGAGCCTTCTGTTTGTTGGCCGGTCATAGGCGTGCAGCCAGCGCCTGTAGCGCCAGCGTATAGCCGAGCGGCCCAAAGCCACAGATCATGCCGACGGCGACCGGCGCGACCATGGAGACGTGGCGGAATGGTTCCCGCGCATGGATGTTGGAAAGATGAACTTCGGCCACCGGCAGCGGTGCGACGGCGCGGATGGCGTCGTGGATGGCAATCGAGGTGTGGCTGTAGGCGCCCGGATTGATGACGATGCCGACAGCCTTGTCGCCAGCTTCCTGAATCCAGTCGACAAGGTCGCCCTCATGGTTCGACTGGCGGAAATCGATCTCGAACCCCAGCGCCGTGCCTGCCTGCTTGCAGTCGTCGGCGATCGCGGCAAGCGTCTTGCCGCCATAGATGCCCGGCTCGCGCTTGCCGAGCGCGTTGAGATTGGGACCGTTCAGGACGAAAACCGTTTTCAAAAAAGCCGACCTTTCCCGGCGCCGTCATCAAGCCGGCGCGCTGGGCCCTCTATAATGGGCATAGCCGCCCGCGGAAAGAGCGCAAGTGCGTTCTTTCACTGTCCACAACAGGCGGAAATGTGCCCGTGAGAAATAGCTGGCGAGCAAGATCAGAGTGCGGCTTTCGCCGCCTCGATCTTTTCAGCCAGGACTTCCTGCCCGAGCGCCCCGAACACCACCTCGTTGCCGACGACATAGGACGGGGTTCCGGTGATCGCCAGCTTGTTGGCAAGATCGTAGGTTTTGGCGAGGGCCTCGTTGATTGTCGGGTCCTTCATCTTCTCGCGCAGCGCCGCTTCGTCGGCGCCGAGCGACAGCGCGACCTTCATGGCCGCCGCCTCGGTGGCGCGTCCCTGGCCGCCGAGCAACGCATTGTGGAACTCGCCGTACTTTTCCGGGTGCATCAGGTGGAAGGCCATCGAGACCACGCTCGCCTTCTGTGAATCCGGTCCCAGGATGGGGAATTCCTTGAGCACGAAACGCAGGTCCGGATCGGTCTTGGTCAGCGCCTGCATGTCGTCGATGGCGCGTTTGCAGAAGCCGCAATTGTAGTCGTAGAACTCGACGATGGTGACCTTGCCGTTCGGATTGCCGACGACGCCGTCGAAAGCGGAGTTGAAGATCTGGTCCTTGGCATCCTTGATCACGCCGAGATGAGCGATGCGCTGCTCTTCCTTCTGCTTGGCCTCAAGCGCATCCTGGACCTCCAGGAGGACTTCCGGGTTTTTCAACAAATAGTCGCGGATGATGCCTTCGACTTCGGTGCGGTCGATCTTGGTATCGGCCGCCGCCGTCTCGACCGGCTGCGCGGTACCGGCCTTGGCGATCTGCGTGTTTCCGGCAACGAATCCGAAAGCCAGCATGGCCAGGGCGACCGCAACCCCCGTGGTGCCCAGCAGCAGTGCCTTTTTCATCGTTCCTGTTCCTTCTACCTGTTTTCCGGTCTGGCTATGTCGTGGCGCGCGGCCGGAAGGTTCACTTGATCTTGGTTGACGGCCTGTAGTTTATGATATCCTGGGCGCGAAGCCAGCGCGGCTCGCCGCGTTTCATCTGCTGCTGCGCCCGCATGGCGAAAATCTTCGCATCCTTGTAGTTGCCGGAATAGAAATGGCTTTCGGCGGTGGCAAGTTCCGCGCCAGGTATGTCACCCAACTCGCCATAGGCCTGTGCCAGATAGCGATATCCGGCTGAATTTTCCTTGTCGCGACCGAGGCCATTGTTGATCTGCACGACGGCTTTTTTGAGGGAGTCGGGCGTGCCGACGGCCATCAGTGCCTGGCCCACGGACACCGGCAGCAGACCGGACCGAGCCGAATCGAGGCTGGCTGCCTTGGCATAGGCGTCCGCAGCCTCCTTGGGTTTGTTTGCCTTCATCAGGATGTCGCCGCGCAGTTCCTGGAAGTAGGCATTCTTCGGCTGCGCCTTGATCAGTGCATTGGTCTTGGCGAGAGCGGCGGCGATGTTGCCGAACAGATAGGTCGACTGGGCGTCGCCGTACTGCGCGGCGAGGGTTCCTTGCATCTTTCGCATCAGCCGCGACGCGGCCGCCTGGCCTTCCATGTAGACGGCGATCTTCACCCGCATCATGTCATGGCGCTGCTGCAGCGCGGGCGGGTCCGGCCTGTCGACATTGGGGTCCTGTTTCACCAGCACTTCGAGATTGGCGATGCGGTCCTGCGGCATCGGATGGCTGATCCGATACGGATCGACCTGGGCGCCCGAAAGCGACAGTGCGGTCTGGAAGCGGCGGAATGTCTTCAGCATGCCCATGCCGGACTGGCCGGTGGCGTTGAGATAGGTGATCGCCGAGCGGTCGGCCGTCATCTCCTCGGTGCGCTGATAGGCGAGGATGCTGCGCTGTGCCATCTCGCCGCCGCCAGCGGCCACGCCCATGCCAGCGCCGGCGAGACCGCGGCTGCTGGTTGTGGCACCGGCGACAATGGCGCCGGCGCCAAGCAATGTCGCGATGATGGCCATCGTCTTGGCTCGTTCGAGCTGGTCGCGCAGCTTCTGCTGGTGGCCGCCGGCGATATGACCGGCTTCGTGCGCGATGACGCCGATGATCTCGTTGGGCGTTTCAGCCGTCATCAGCGCGCCGGTGTTGATGAACAGCCGGCGCCCGGTGACGAAGGCGTTGAAACTCTGGTCGTTGACCAGAACGATGTCGATGCCGTCATTCGCCAGGCCGGCCGCCCTGAAGATCGGCCGCGCGTAATCGCGCACCAGCGCCTCGATCTCGGCGTCGCGCACCACCGGCACGTTCTGGGCGAAGGCACTGACCGAACTCGCCATTGCAACGGCAACGCCAAGCGAGAGCGTCGCGAAGACGCGCGCTGCCTGGGCAATCGTCGATCTGGGTCGGCTCAACATGATGGCTCCACTGGTAGACGAGCGGGCGAAAGATGAAAAGTCGGCGCCGGAAACTTCCTCAACTTGTGATCCTCACATCAATCGGGCATTTGTGCGGCACATGCGCCAGTGCCTGGCGCCGTCAGTCATCGGGAATACTGGTTAAATGGTCGTTTCGCTCTCACGCCGTGGCAATGTCGAGCCCTTCCATGCCATGGACATTCTGGCAGAGGCAAACCGGCTGAAGTCCCAGGGCGTGCCGGTTGTTTCGATGGCCGTCGGCCAGCCTTCCGATCCCGCACCGGTTCTGGTTCGCGCCGCAGCAGCCAAGGCGCTGCAGGACGGACGCATCGGCTACACCGACGCGCTCGGACTGGCAGGTTTGCGCAAGGCGATCGCCGGACACTACGCCGATCACTACGGGCTTGATATCGAGCCCGGCCGGATCGCGGTGACCACTGGATCGTCGGCCGCCTTCAACCTTGCCTTCCTGGCGATGTTCGATGGGGGTGACCGGGTCGCCATCGCGGCACCCGGTTATCCCGCTTACCGCAACATCATGGCCGCACTCGGCATCGACGTGGTCGAGATCGAGCTTGGCGACGCCGCCTACCTGCATGCCGGCCATCTGGAGGCCGCGCATCGTGAAAAGCCGCTGAAGGGCGTTCTCTTCGCCAGTCCCGCCAATCCAACCGGCGCGGTCATTCCGGCCGATGAACTGGCGGCCCTGGTAAGGACGGCACAAGACCTCGGCATCGCCGTCATTTCCGACGAGATCTATCACCGGCTGGCCTATGCCGCCCCCGACACCACGGCGCTTGCCTATGGCGGCGACGTGACGGTGATCAATTCTTTCTCCAAATATTACTGCATGACCGGCTGGCGCATCGGCTGGATGGTGCTGCCGCAAGACCTGGTGCGGCCGGTCGAGCGCGTCGCCCAGAGCCTCTATATCTCGCCGCCGGAACTGTCGCAGATCGCCGCGATCGAAGCGTTCAGGGCGACCGAGGAGCTGGAGGCGGTCAAAGGCCGCTACGCCTGGAATCGCGAGCTCTTGATGAAACGCCTGCCGGAACTCGGCTTTCCGCTGGCGGCGCCCATGGACGGCGCCTTCTATGCCTTCTGTGACGTCACCAGGCATACCAATGACAGCATGGACTTCGCGCGAAAGATGCTGGCCGAGGCGCATGTCGCGGCGACGCCCGGCCGCGACTTCGACACCCAGGCGGGGCACCGGACCATGCGTTTCTCCTATGCCGGCAGCCACGACGACATGGTCGAGGCAATGGCGCGCCTCGAACGCTGGTTGAGGTAGCACTATGCCGGAACTTGAACAGGCCTCCAAACTTGATCGGGCGTTGGCCGAAGTCGCAGCCGAAATGGCCGAGCGCACCGATCGCGGCGACGTCGCTTCCTACATTCCGCAGCTGGGCAAGGTCGACCCGAAGAAGTTCGGCATCGCAGCGGTCACCAATGACGGCCGCGTGCTGATGGCCGGCGATGCCGACCAGGCCTTTTCCATCCAGAGCATCTCGAAAGTGTTCACCCTGACACTGGCGCTCGGCAATGTCGGCGACGCGCTGTGGCAGCGGGTAGGACGTGAACCGTCAGGCAATCCGTTCAACTCGATCGTGCAGCTCGAGCATGAGAACGGTATTCCGCGCAATCCGTTCATCAATGCCGGCGCCATCGTCATTTCCGACATCCTGCTTGCCGGTCACCAGCCGCGCGAGGCGATCGGCGAAATCCTGCGCTTCATCCAATTCCTCGCCGACGACGAAACGATCATCATCGACCGGGAGGTCGCGGCGTCCGAACGGGCCACCGGCTATCGCAATTTCGCGCTTGCCAACTACATGAAATCCTTCGGTAATCTCCACCATGCGCCGGAGCTGGCGCTGGGCGTCTACTTTCACCACTGCGCCATCGCCATGAGTTGCCGGCAGCTGGCGCTCGCCGGCCGCTTCCTTGCCAATGGCGGCAAGAACCCGGCGACCGGGCATTCCGTGGTGTCGGCCGAACGGGCACGCCGCATCGGCGCGATGATGCTTACCTGCGGCCATTATGACGGCTCCGGCGATTTCGCCTTCCGCGTCGGTATCCCCGGCAAGAGCGGTGTCGGCGGCGGCATATTGGGCATCGTGCCGGGCGTGGCGTCGCTTGCCGTCTGGTCGCCGGGCCTCAATGCCAACGGCAATTCCAAGCTGGGGTCGATCGCGCTGGAAAAGCTGGCCAGGATGATGAACTGGTCGATCTTCGCGCCGTGATGCATGTCGCCCAAAAGTGCGCAGCGGTTTTGGGACAACGGCATGCATAGAATCAAAGAAGCGTTCTAGCCTTCGCGATCCGGCATAACGGCAGATATGAAAATCCCGCGCCGTCTTCGAGACGGCGCGGGATTTTTTGTCAGATAACTAGCTCAGGTGGCTGAAGGGCTTAGAAAAAGCCCTTCCGCTGCCACCATCCGCCGCGCTTCGGCTTGTCCTCGGTTTTCGCGGCCGGTTCCTCGGCTACGGTCGAAGACACCACCGGCTCGACCGGCGCATTCGCCGCCGCCGGCTTGCGCCGCGACGGGCGGGCCTTCGGTGCCTTCTCGACAGAAGCGATGGCTGCCTCGTCGGATGCGGTGACCGGCGTGTCGACCGGTGCTTCCAGCTCCGCAGCCGACTCATCGTCGACAATTTCGGCCGCGGCCTTCTTCGGCTTGGCCGCGCGACGTGGCTTCTTCGGCTTCTCCGTGGCCGGCGCGTCGTCATTGGCCGGGGCAAGCGCCACCGGCTCTTCGGCCGCTGCGGTAACCACCGGCTCGCTGGCGATCACCTCGGCAGCCGGGACTTCGACCTCGGACGCGTCGGCTGCTTCGCCAGCACTTGCCTCGGCCTCGCCTTCACCGTCTTCGCGGCGGTTGCGCTTGCCGCCGCGCTTGCCGCGCCGGCGCTTTTTGCCCTGGCCTTCGTCCGAAGCTTCAGCTGTCTCGGATGTTTCGGCAACACCGACAGGGGCGTTGTCGTCCACGTCCGTGTCGCCATCGCTGGCGGCCGAGTCCGGGTCCGAAAACTCACCGGCCGGAGCCGAGACGGAAGCACCGTCCGCAGGGGCGCCATGTTCGCGATCGCGATCCTTGCCGCCGCGCCGACGCCGACGCTTCCGGCGCTTGCGGTCGCGGCCTTCGCCTTCCTCACCACCGGCAGCAGGGCGGGGTTGTTGCTGCGGCTGCTGGCGTGGCTGTTCGGCCTGGACCGGCGCCTCGTCATCCTCCTCCTCGGCAACGACAATCTCGTCCTCGGGCTCTTCCGGCTCGACATAGGCCGGGAAGCTGCGCGCCTCGACAAAGCCTTCCGGCTTTTCAGCCAGCGCGCCGCGGAAGATTGCATAGTGCTGCGAACCCACCGAATCGTCTGCCTCGACGGTGATCGTCAGCCCGAAGCGGCTTTCGAGTTCCACCAGCGTGCCGCGCTTGTGGTTGAGCACGTAGAGTGCGGTGGCCGCCGGCGTCCGCACCGTGATGTGGCTGCGCGAATCCTTGAGCAGGAATTCCTCGATCGCCCGCACCACCATCAGCGCGACCGACGAATCGGAGCGCACATGGCCGGTGCCGCCGCAATGCGGGCAGGGCTTCATGGTCGATTCCAGCACGCTGGCGCGGATGCGCTGGCGTGACATCTCCATCAGGCCGAAATGCGAGATACGGCCGACCTGGATGCGCGCACGGTCGTTCTTGAGGTGATCCTTCAGCCGCTTCTCGACGGAGCGGTTGTTGCGGTTCTCCTCCATATCGATGAAGTCGATGACAATCAGGCCGGCAAGGTCGCGCAGCCTGAGCTGACGCGCGACTTCCTCGGCCGCTTCCAGATTGGTGTGGAGCGCGGTGTCCTCGATCGAGTGCTCCTTGGTGGAGCGGCCCGAATTGACGTCGATGGCAACCAGCGCTTCGGTCTGGTTGATGATGATGTAGCCGCCGCTCTTCAGCGTCACCTGCGGCTGCAGCATGCGGTCGAGCTGTGCCTCGATGCCGTTGCGCACGAAGATCGGCGTCGTGTCGCGGAACGGCTGAACCACCTTGGCGTGGCTCGGCATCAGCATGCGCATGAAGTCCTTGGCCTCGCGGTAGCCTTCCTCGCCGGAGACAAGAATCTCGTCGATATCCTTGTTGTAGAGGTCGCGCACCGAGCGCTTGATGAGGCTGCCTTCCTCATAGACCAAGGCAGGGGCTGTGGACTGCAAGGTGAGATTGCGGACATTTTCCCAAAGCCGCATCAGATATTCGTAGTCGCGCTTGATCTCCGCCTTGGTGCGGCTCTCGCCGGCGGTGCGCAGGATGACGCCCATGCCCTGCGGCACTTCGAGATCGGCAACGACCTCCTTCAAGCGCTTGCGGTCGACCGCGCTGGTGATCTTGCGCGAAATGCCGCCGCCACGCGCCGTGTTCGGCATCAGCACCGAATAACGGCCGGCAAGCGACAGGTAGGTGGTCAGTGCCGCGCCCTTGTTGCCGCGTTCTTCCTTGACGACCTGCACCAAGAGGATCTGCCGGCGCTTGATCACTTCCTGGATCTTGTACTGGCGGCGCACCGGCTTGCGGCGGTTGCGCACTTCTTCCAGCGCATCCTCGGCGCCGACCGATTCGACCTCGTGATCGTCGGGATGCGAGGACTGCACTTCTTCCAGCATGCCGCGATCATTGTCGCCGGAGGTCGCTTCGCTGCCTTGTTCGGCCTGCGGGACGGCTTCGGAAATCACATCGGCCTCGACCGAGGCGGCGATTGACGTCGGGCCGCCTTCGCGGGTTTCGCCTTCGTCCTGCTCGGCGGAATCCTCGCCATGTTCTGACGCATCGGCATGTTCGGACGAATCGGCCGCATGTTCGATGATCTCGGACGTGTGCGAGATGTCCTCGACACCAGCGTCGGCGCCTTCTTCCGCTTCGTCGCTTGCCTCGCCGGAATCGGCAGCATCGCGCTTGTGCTCGCCCCGGTCGCGGGGCTTGCCGCCGCGCCTGCGGCCGCGCCGTCCGCGATCGCGGCTCTGGCGGTCATCGCCGTCGCCGTCCTCGTTCTCTTCGTCCTCGGCCTCCTGCGCTTCCGCGCGCAGCAGTGCCTGACGATCGGCGACCGGGATCTGGTAGTAGTCGGGGTGGATTTCACTGAAGGCGAGAAAACCGTGACGGTTGCCGCCATATTCGACAAAGGCTGCCTGAAGGGAGGGCTCTACGCGCGTTACGCGGGCTAGGTAGATGTTTCCTTTGAGCTGCTTCTTGTCCTGGGATTCAAAGTCGAATTCTTCAATACGGTTACCGCGTATGACGACAACGCGTGTTTCCTCCGGGTGGGAGGCGTCTATCAGCATTTTGTTGGGCATTATTTCGTTTCCCCCCGGCAGCCGTCAGCCGCAGCTTGCGAGGCAAAGCCTGCTGCTGCGTGTCTGGAATGTGGGTGCCGGATATTTGAACGTCCGTCGGCCGCCGCTTGAGCGCCATGGCGGTGCCGCCCGCAGCCGTAATGGCGCGGTTTGATGCGGACCTTTCCATGATTGCGCTTGAAGCCATCGTCACCAACAGAACCTTTTGAACCAAAGCCCGGACGGACCGGACCAGCTTGTTTGCTCATACAGAGCCGGCACGGGAACAAACCCGGCCGTTTTCCTCACGCAGGCGATTCCCCCGCCACGGGAGCACGCCTGCGAAATTCGTCGCGATCACCTGAACCCTTTTCGCCTGAAGCGAAAGGAGCCGCCTTTACGTCTGACCCTGTAGCAAGAAGCTGCGGAGGAGGGCGGTTCCAGGATTGCAGTGATCCACCATCGCTTTTATGATTTGGCGGGGTGGAAGGCAACCCCGATTTCCGATGCCGGCAAAAAGCCGTTCCGTAGCGTAAGCCAGGCTTGCGGCCCTTGCATGAAAAGGCTTGGTTAACCTTCTCTGGATACCAATCGTTAATCGAGTTCGCGGCCTAACCGGCATTTGGACGAAACGACCGGGCGCCGGGCGCCAAACCGGGAGCGACTGGAAGAGAGATGGGATTGGCGGACTTCACAGACAAGGGATGTCGTGTCGGCGGCCGGATCCTGGCCGCTTTCTGCCTCTTGCTGCTGCTGGCTGCCTCATCCGCGTTTTCCTCAAATGCCAATGCCGCCGACGCTCGGCTCGTGGCAAAAGGCTACAAGATGGCCGGCGATGCCACCAAGATGCGCATCGTCATGGATTTCGACCGCGAACCCGATATCAAATGGTTCCTGCTGCGCGGTCCCAACCGTCTTGTCATCGATCTCGCGAATACGAGATTCGCCGTTGATGCCAAGGATTTGAAGGCGCGGGGCCTGGTCAAGGGCGTGCGCCTGGGCGAACTCGGCGAGGGCGTTTCGCGTCTGATCCTCACCGGCAAGGGACCCTTCGCCGTCGACAAGCTCGACGTGCTCAAGAACGAGGACGGTACCGGCTACCGCATTGCCATCGACATGTCGGCGGCATCCGAGCGCGAGTTCGACGTGGCGCTGGCCAACCAGGCGCTGACCACTGGATCGACCGTTTCGACCGACAAGGGAGGCCGGGTCGGCACCGGGCCGGTTTCCAATCCGGGTCATCGGTTCACCGTCGTCATCGATCCCGGCCATGGCGGCATCGACGGCGGCGCCGAGGGCCTGAACGGCACCATCGAGAAGAATGTCACGCTGGCCTTCGCCACGGAGCTGCGCGACAAACTCGCGGCCGTCGGCAATTACGATGTGTTCATGACGCGCGACACAGACGAATTCCTGCGTCTGGACGACCGCGTGCGGATCGCCCGTCAGCATGAGGCCGACCTGCTTATTTCGATCCATGCCGACACAATCAGCGTCAAAGGCATTCGCGGCGCCACCGTCTACACCGTCTCCGACAAGGCTTCGGATCCCGAGGCGCAGGCGCTTGCCGACCGAGAAAACCTCTCCGATCAGTTCGCCGGCATGGAAATCAAGAACGACAACAAGGAAGTCACCGACATCCTGATCGACCTGATCCGCCGCGAAACGCACAATTTCTCGATGAGTTTCGCCCACACGCTGGTCGGCCAGCTGTCGACCAGCGTCGGCCTCATTAACAACCCGCAGCGTTCGGCGGGCTTCAAGGTGCTCAAGGCACCCGATGTGCCGTCAGTGCTGGTCGAACTCGGTTATCTCTCGAACGCCAAGGACGAGGCGCAACTGCTCAACGCCGACTGGCGCGGCAAGGCGGCCCAGAGCATAACCAACGCCGTCGCGCTGTTCGCGTCGGCCAAGGCCGGACCGGGAACCGGAGGTTGACATGCAAGGCGGCGCCTGCAACCAGAGGCGGCGTTGCGCGACGACAACACTCAGAGCTTTTATTTCGGGCTCGCGGCCGCGAAATCAGGCGTTGCCGTATTTTGTCCACATGGCGGCGACAAGGGTTTTCGATTACGGATTGGGACCGGCTCGAAAGCTTGCGTGAAAGGCGGCTTCGTTTAGGAAATTCCCGAACCAAGGACTGGAGCGGGTATGATTCGTCTCATTGGCTATTTTTTCGGCATCGGCACGACGCTGGCCCTTCTGGTCGCGGCGGGCGTTGCCATCTACATCGGCCATTTGTCGAAGGATCTGCCCGATTACGAGGTGCTGGCCAAATACGAGCCGCCGGTGACCACCCGCATCCATGCGTCTGACGGCGCGCTGATGGCCGAATACGCGCGCGAACGACGCCTGTATTTGCCGATCCAGGCCATACCGGACCGCGTCAAGGCGGCCTTCCTGTCGGCCGAAGACAAGAATTTCTACAACCACCCAGGCATCGATGTGACTGGCCTCGGCCGCGCCATCATCGTCAACCTGCAGAATCTCGGCTCGGGCCGGCGTCAGGTCGGCGCCTCGACGATCACCCAGCAGGTGGCGAAGAACTTCCTGTTGTCCTCGGACCAGACCTACGAGCGCAAGATCAAGGAGATGATCCTCGCCTTCCGCATCGAGCAGGCCTATCCCAAGGATCGTATTCTCGAGCTCTACCTCAACGAAATCTTCTTCGGCTTCGGCGCCTATGGCGTCGCCGGTGCGGCGCTGACCTATTTCGACAAGTCGGTCAACGAACTCTCCGTGGCCGAGGCCGCCTATCTGGCCTCCCTGCCGAAGGGGCCGAACAACTACCACCCCTTCAAGCATGCCGATCGCGCGATCGAGCGCCGCAACTGGGTCATCGATCAGATGGTCGAGAACGGCTACGTCACGCGTGAGGAAGGCAACAAGGCCAAGGCCGAGCCGCTGGGCGTGACGCCGCGCCGCAGCGGCACCTATCTGTTCGCCGGCGAGTACTTCACCGAAGAGGTGCGCCGCCAGATCATCGCCCGCTATGGCGAGAATGCGCTCTACGAAGGCGGCCTCTCCGTCCGCACCACGCTCGATCCGAAGATCCAGCTCATTGCCCGCAAATCGATGCAGAACGGGTTGATGAAATACGACACGCTGCGCGGCTATCGCGGGCCGGTGACATCGATCGACGTGTCGGGCGACTGGGGCGTGCCGCTTGGCGCCGTGAAGGGGCTGGAGGATGTTCCCGAATGGTCGCTCGCCGTCGTGCTCGACAGTTCGGCGACCGGGCTGTCGATCGGCCTGCAGCCCGCCCGGCAGGCGTCGGGCGAGATCGTCAAGGAGCGCGTCGAAGGCACCGTCAGCAAGGAGGACATGGGTTTTGCCATGCGCCATGTGGTTGCCGGCAAGACCGTCAAGGCCAAGTCGCCGGCGGAGGTGCTGAAGCCGGGCGACGTCATCTTCGTGCAGAAAAACGATGGTGCCGATGGCGCCTACAGCCTGCGCCAGGTGCCCGAAGTGGAAGGCGGCCTGATCGCCATGGACCCGCACACCGGCCGCGTGCTGGCCATGGTCGGCGGCTTCTCCTATGCGCAGTCCGAATTCAACCGCGCCACGCAAGCCATGCGCCAGCCGGGTTCCTCGTTCAAGCCGATCGTCTATTCGGCAGCGCTCGACAATGGCTATACGCCGGCCTCGGTGATCATGGACGGGCCGATCACGATCCAGAGCGGTAACACGAGCTGGACGCCCAAGAACTATGACGGCACCGTCGCCGGTCCGGCCACCCTGCGCTCCGGCATCGAGAAGTCGCGCAACCTGATGACGGTGCGGCTTGCCAATGACATGGGGATGAAACTGGTCGTCGAATATGCCGAGCGCTTCGGTGTCTACGACCATCTGGCACCCTATCTGCCGATGGCGCTGGGTTCCGGCGAAACCACCGTGATGCGCATGGTGTCGGCCTATTCGATCATGGCCAATGGCGGCAAGTCGATCAAACCGTCGCTCATCGACCGCATCCAGGACCGCTACGGCAAGACGGTGTTCAAGCAGGACGAGCGTGGCTGCCAGGGCTGCAATGCGCCCGAATGGCAGAACCAGCCGGAGCCGGAACTCGTCGACAATTCCGAGCAGGTGCTCGATCCGATGACGGCCTACCAGATCACCTCGATGATGGAAGGTGTCGTGCAACGCGGCACCGGCGCCACCATCAGTGAACTCGGCCGCCACATCGCCGGCAAGACCGGAACGACCAACGACGAAAAGGACGCCTGGTTCATCGGCTACACGCCCAACCTCGTCGTCGGCCTCTACATGGGCTACGACACGCCGCGCGGCCTTGGCCATGGCGCCACCGGTGGCGGCCTCGCGGCCCCGATCTTCAAGGACTTCATGCGGGTGGCGCTGGACGGCACGCCCAATGTCGACTTCAAGGTGCCCGAAGGCATGAACCTGGTCGCCATCAACCGCAAGACCGGCATGCGTGCCGCATCGGGCGATCCCGGCACCATCATCGAAGCCTTCAAGCCGGGTACCGGTCCCGCCGACAGCTATTGGGTCATCGGCATGGGCGCCGACGGCTCCAATGCCACGGGCGGCGCGTTGTCGCCGCAGGCCAATCAGGCCATCCAGTCCGGCGGCGGCGGCCTCTACTGACGATTTTCAGGAGCGGATGGGCTGGCCTTGGCGCCAGCCCATTTTGCTTTACAGCCGGCGGCGGCCTGCCTATGTATCGCGCCGACCGATTTCAGCAAACAGGACAGAACAGCCAGCCATGCGCGCGGAAACGCAGAATATTGTCGACGAGATCAGGCAGGCGATAACCCTGCTGAGGAGGCATCTTTGACTGGGATCAGGCCATAAAGCGGCTTGAATACCTCAATGTGCGCGCCGAGGACGCCAGCCTCTGGAACGAGCCGCTGGAAGCGCAGAAGCTGATGCGCGAACGCCAGGGCCTCGAGGAAGGCATCGCCTCGGTGAAAGGTCTGACGCAGGCGCTGGAAGACAATATCGGCCTGATCGAGCTCGGCGAGGAAGAGCGCGACGAGGGGGTCATTGCCGAGGCGGAAGCCGCGATCCGCTCGATGCAAGGCGAAGCGAAGGCCCGCCAGGTCGAGACGCTGCTGTCGGGTGAAGCAGATTCCAACGACACCTATCTCGAAATCCATGCCGGCGCCGGCGGCACCGAAAGCCAGGACTGGGCCTCGATGCTGCTGCGCATGTACACGCGCTGGGCCGAGCGCCGTCGCTTCAAGGTCGAAGTGCTGGAAATGCATGACGGCGAAGAGGCCGGCATCAAGTCCGCCACATTGATGATCAAAGGCCACAACGCCTATGGCTGGATGAAGACGGAATCGGGCGTTCATCGCCTTGTGCGTATCTCGCCCTATGACAGCAATGCGCGCCGGCATACGTCCTTCGCCAGTGTCTGGGTCTATCCGGTTATCGACGACACGATCGAGATCGACGTCTCCGAATCCGATGTCCGTATCGATACTTATCGCTCGTCCGGCTCGGGCGGCCAGCACGTCAACACCACCGATTCGGCGGTGCGCATCACGCATCTGGCCACCGGCATCGCGGTCGCCTGCCAGGCCGAACGTTCGCAGCACAAGAACAAGGCCAAGGCCTGGGAGATGCTGCGCTCGCGCCTCTACGAGGAAGAGCTGAAGAAGCGCGAGGCGGTTGCAAACGCCACCGAAGCGTCGAAGAGCGATATCGGCTGGGGTCACCAGATCCGCTCCTATGTGCTGCAGCCCTACCAGTTGGTGAAGGATCTCCGCACCGGCGTCGAGAGCACCAGCCCGTCGAGCGTGCTCGATGGCGACCTCGACGATTTCATGGAAGCCTCGTTGTCGCAGCGCATCGAAGGCGGTGCGGGCGAAGCCGTAGCAGATCTGGATTAGGATATGTCCATATTCAGGTGAGGCCGGCCTGACCTCAATCTGAACATACCCCTGCGCACCACAGCGACGGAGGAGAGGGTGCCGAGCAAGCTCACCGGAAAATGCTTTTGCGGCGCGGTTCACTACGAGGTCGCCGACGAATTCCTCTATGCCGCGAATTGCCACTGTTCGGACTGCCGGCGCACCACCGGTTCGGCCTTCAAGTCTTTCGCCGGTATCGAGCGTGAAAAGCTTGTCCTCACCGAAGGCGAGGACAAGCTCCTGATCTTCGGCGACGAAAGCGGCCATAACGCGCATTGCGGCCGGTGCGGCTCCTTGCTTTATTCGCTCGTGCGCGACGGCGCCTACGTCCATGTCGCCATGGGAACGCTCGTCGACGATCCGTCCATCCGTCCAACCGAGCACATCTTCGTCGGTTCGAAGGCGGGCTGGTTCACCATCACCGATGACCTGCCGCAGTATCAAGAGCACGTGATTGTCGGCTCTGACCGACAATAGGCTGGAACCACAGCGGGCCAATTCCGTTTATTCGACGCCCGTTTGCCGGGAATTGACCTTGGCCTCATCTCGTCGGCGGTAGCGGATGCCTGACGTCCATAGAACGATGTCGGGAATGCATGTTCTTGCGCCGACCAAGGAATCAGCCCAGCATCCAAACGCTGGGAGACAAAAAGCATTTATGGCCGGACGCGGCATATCTGCGACCCGACGATCCGGCCACTGGGAAGATACGTTCCGGGAACGGGCAAGCGAAACGCTTGAGCTCGTTTGAAAGGAACGTTTCCATGTCTGCTGCCACACTCAGATCGGCCAATGCCGTTCAACCGGCTGGCCGACTTTTGTTTTCCCTGTTCGCGATCGGCGCGATGGCAATGCTGACGGCACCTGCCTTCGCGCATGACGCCACGCCCACGGCGGCAAAGCCACAAGGCTGGAGTTATCCGTTCGCATGCTGCGCCAACTATGATTGTCGCACGACCCATACAGGCGAAGTGCTGGAAAAACCCGAGGGCTATGTCATCGCCGGAACGGGTGAGATCGTTCCAATGACCGACAAGCGTGTCAAGGACAGCCCGGACGGCGATTTCCACTGGTGCGCGCATCAGGCCGGTCTCGACGCCGGCAAGACGATCTGCCTGTTCGTGCCGCCGCGCTCTTATTGACGACAGGACGGCGGTCGGACGTCCGCGGTCGCGTCTGACGGGGGTCGCAGGCGGGTTTCCGCGGTTCGGTGGATGCCTGGTGACTGACAGTTGTCAGGAGCACCTCTTTATGCTGCCTTTGCCGCACAGGGTGGCGGGGCGACAGGAGGAGTTCGTTGATGACCATCAAGGCAAGCTGTCATTGCAAGGCGACGACATTCGAGGTTTCGCAGGCACCGCAGACGGTGACGCAATGCACCTGTTCTTTCTGCTCGAAACGCGGCTCGCTCTGGGCCTATTACGTGCCTTCGCAATTCAAGCTCACCAGTCCGATGGGAAACGTTTCTTTCTACCGCTGGGGATCGAAAACCGTAAAGCACGGTTTTTGCGCCACCTGCGGCTGCGGCACCTTTACCGAAACGCCGGACTGGTCGACCGGCGAGCCGGATTTCGACAATCCCAAGATCAGCGTCAACGCGCGGCTGTTCGACGATTTCGATCTCGACAATGTCGAAGTGGTGGTCATAGACGGCAAGAATCTCTGGTAGCCTGATCCCAACGATTGCGGCCCGGCGATGCGGCGCTATCACCGTGTATCGGTCCCTCGGGAAAAGCCGTCAGCGGCGCTTTTGCCGTTCCGCTTTTCGCCGCAATTCGTGGTACAAGTCGCGGGAAGGGCTGATTTGGCGCCACCGCAAGGCGTGACTTGGAGAGGGACCATCCTATGAAAAAGACTGTGCTCGTCGTCGTGGCGACGGCTGTGCTCGTGAGCGCCTGCACCACCACCGATCCGTATACGGGCGACCAGAAGATTTCCAATACGGCGGCCGGCGCCGGCCTTGGTGCCCTGGCGGGTGCCAGCCTTGGCCTGCTTGCCGGCGGCAACGACCGCCGCAACGCATTGATCGGCGCCGGCATCGGCGCGCTGGCCGGCGGCGCCATCGGCGCCACCATGGACCAGAACGAGGCCGAACTGCGCCGGCAACTCGAGGGCACCGGCGTCAGCGTCACCCGCAGCGGCGACCAGATCATCCTCAACATGCCGTCCGACATCACTTTCAACTCGGATCAGGATGCGGTGAAGCCCGGCTTCTACCAGGTCCTGAACTCTGTCGCGCTGGTATTGAAGAAGTTCAAGCAGACCACGGTCGACGTGTTCGGCCACACCGATTCGACCGGTGGCGACCAGCACAATTTCGATCTGTCGCAGCGTCGTGCTTTGGCGGTGGCGAACTATCTGTCCGGTCAGGGCGTGGATCAGCGCCGCTTCGCAGTCACCGGCTTCGGCAAGACGCGCCCTGTCGCATCCAATGCCACGTCCGAAGGCCGCGCCCAGAACCGCCGCGTCGAGATACAGCTGTCGCCGCTCACCTGATCTGTTCGGCAAACCAATGCGAAACGGCTCCCGCGTGGGGGCCGTTTTTGTTTGAGCGGATGTCGACGCTCTTCGATCTGCACCATAAGATTAGCTACTGCTAAAATAACTGTTTCCCGCAGGCATGGAAAGGGATAGCATCGTCGCTGTTCCTGAGGGGATGAGGCGGTGTAACTGGCCGCGCAATCAGCATTTTTCCGCCTCGGTCTTGCACGGCCAGATCAGAAATCTGGGAGGAATGCATGACAAGAACAGCCAGCCTTGGGCGCTGCGGCGTCCTCGTTCTGACAGGTTTGGTGGGCGCGTGGTTGAACGTTGCTTCGGCTCGGGCCGAGGACGCCAACAAGGCCGACATCGAAGCCTTGAAAAAGTCGCTCGCCAAATATGAGGATTACACCGCTGCCGTCCGCGACCTCTATCTGTCGACGGTCGGCTGCGTATACTACAGCGGAGAAAAGATACCGGGCGCGATGGACTACCCGAAGGGCGCCATGGGCATCCACTTCGTCAATGTCCCGAGTGTCGGCCAGAAGCTCGATCCGATGAGGCCAAACGTGCTGATCTACGAGCCGACCAAGAAGGGCCTGAAGTTGGTCGGAGTGGAATGGCTGGTGCCGCTGACGCCGGACACCAAAGAGCCGCCGAAGCTGTTTGGCCAAACCTTCATGGGGCCGATGGAGGGGCACTACCCTCTCATCCCGAAGGAGTTCGTCCACTACGACCTTCATGCCTGGCTCGGGGACAATCCGAACGGCATGTTCAGTCCGACGAACCCGAACGTGAAATGCAACAAGGCCGAGTTTCCGATGCTGGAAAAACCGACCAAGATGATGCCTGGGCCGATGTAACGGGCGAGTCAGGCTGGAAGCTTTGCCAAGAAGGCAGCCGAGTGGCCGGCTCGCCTTCGAAGCGGTCGGGAATTAGACCTTGGCGACAATCCGCATGAAGGCCGGCATGTCGTCGCCGAAGCCAACGGTGGAATCGTTGTCTTCCTGGTGGCGTTGGCGGGCAGGGCGGCTGTTGTCGCGCTGCGGCCGGGTGTCACCGCGTTCCGGTGCGCGCTGTTCGTTGCGATCGGATGATTTGCGCTCTGTGTTTTCCGAACGGATCGCTTCCTTGCGCGAGCGCCGTTCGCCGACGTCGGCGGCTGCGGCCTCGGCCACCGGCTGGTCCTCGCGGACTGTTTCCGGTGCCGTGTCTTCGCTGCGCTTGGCGTGGCGTTCGCGCGGTTTGCGCTCGCCGCCCTTTTCCCTGCCGCGGTCGTCGTCCTTGCGGCCGGCGCGGCGCGGCGCGCCCTTGCCACGACGCGGAGCATCGTCCTCGCCGCCTTCGCTGGCGACCACTGTCGACAGGTCGCCGTCATGCCATTCGATCTTGTTGCCGATCAGCCGCTCGATCGCGTCGATGTATTTGGTGTCCGACTTGGTCGCGATGGTGAAGGATTTTCCAGAGCGCCCGGCGCGGCCAGTGCGGCCGATGCGGTGGACATAGTCCTCGGCATGGATCGGCACGTCATAGTTGAAGACGTGGCTGACATCGGGGATGTCCAAGCCGCGCGCGGCGACGTCGGAAGCGACGAGGTAGCGCAGCTTGCCGTCGCGGAAATTGGCCAGCATCTGCATGCGCGCGCGCTGGTCCATGTCACCATGCAGCGCACCGGCGTCGAAATCATACTTCAGCAGCGAGCGGAACAGTTCCGCCACCTCGACCTTGCGGTTGCAGAAGATGATGGCGTTCTTCAACTCGGCGTCTTCGGCCTTGATCAGATTGCGCAGCGTCTCGCGCTTGTCCCAGGGCTTGGAGCCGGACTTGACCAGCCGCTGGATGATGTTGGTGGCGGCGGACGCGGCCTTCGACACCTCGACGCGCACCGGCGCGTGCAGGAATTTCTCGGTCAGCTTGGTGATTTCCGGCGGCATCGTCGCCGAGAAGAACAGCGTCTGCCTGGTGAACGGGATCATCTCGCAGATGCGCTCGATATCGGGGATGAAGCCCATGTCGAGCATGCGGTCGGCTTCGTCGATGACGAGGATCTCGACGCCGTTGAGCAGCAGCTTGCCGCGCTCGCGGTGATCGAGCAGGCGGCCGGGCGTCGCGATCAGCACGTCGACGCCACGCTCCAGCTTCTTGTTCTGTTCGTCGAATGAGACACCGCCGATCAACAGCGCGATGTTGAGCTTGTGGTTCTTGCCGTAGCGGATGAAATTCTCTTCGACCTGCGCGGCGAGCTCGCGCGTCGGCTCCAGGATCAGCGTGCGCGGCATACGGGCGCGGGCCCGGCCGTTTTCGAGGCGGGTCAGCATCGGCAGCACGAAGGAAGCCGTCTTGCCAGTGCCGGTCTGGGCAATGCCCAAAATATCCTTGCCGAGCAAGGCGTGCGGGATCGCACCAGCCTGGATCGGCGTCGGCTTGAGATAGCCGGCGTCGGTGACTGCGGAAAGGACCTTCGGCGACAGGCCGAGGTCTGCGAAGGTCAACGCTTCTTGAGCGGTCGTGGTGTCTGAGGACAAGTGTTGTTGTCTTTGGCTGGTTCGGGGAAGCGCAACGGCGTCTAATGGCGTCGCGGCAAGCGCCACGCGCCTGCAAGATCGGTATTGCAATTAGGAGCAAGCCCTCGATTTGTCAACAGAAACGGGCAGCAATGGCACGATTGTGAAGTTGTAACCTTAATCGGGATGCTTAATCGACCTGTCGGTCGCAGCGCCGGCTCAATAGCGGAACTGTTCGGCGAGAATACGCTCGTTCCAGGAATGATTGGGATCGAACAGCAACGTTGCTGTCGCCGTTGGTGATTCTCGCACCGTTACCGAGGTCACCGCCTTGACCTCGGTATGGTCGGCGGCGGCGTTTACCGGCCGCTTTTCCGGCTCGCGGATGTCGAAGCGCACGGTCGCCTTGTTGGAGAGCAGCGCGCCGCGCCAGCGGCGCGGGCGAAAGGGGCTGACCGGGGTCAGCGCCAGCAGCGGCGCGTCGAGCGGGAGGATCGGTCCGTGCGCCGAAAGATTGTAGGCGGTGGACCCGGCCGGGGTTGCGATCATGACGCCGTCGCAGTTCAGTTCCTCAAGCCGGACCTGTTCGTCGACGGTGATGCGGATCTTGGCCGTCTGGTACGATTGGCGCCACAGCGCCACCTCGTTGATCGCCAGTGCCGAAATCGTTTCGCCTTCCGAGGTCACGGCCAGCATCTCCAGCGGGCGGATCGTTTCGGCGACGGCGGCTTCGAGACGCTCCGTCAGGCCACCGGAACGATACTCGTTCATCAGGAAGCCGATGGTGCCACGGTTCATGCCGTAGACCTTCTTGCCGGTTCCCATCGTGTCGCGCAGGGTCTGCAGCAGGAAGCCGTCACCGCCAAGCGCAACGACGATCCCGGCCTCCTCGACGGAAGACTGGCCATAGCGCGCCGACAGGCTTTCCAGCGCCGTCTTGGCGTCGGCGGTGTCGGACGAGACGAAGGCGATGCGGCTGGCGGCTTTGCTCATGGCTCCCCGATGACGACCGGTTGGCAGCGGCCGGTTGCTGGGCCGGGGTAGCATGGGCGGGGTACGTCTGCAAAGGGAGGTGCCATCCCGGATGGCAACGCCATCCCGGATGGTACGGCCATGCCGGTCGGCGGATGCGGGCTTGCCGTTCGCGGATCATGTCAAAGGCTACGCGAATGTGATGGTTAAGACCGGCCTTAAAGTCTCGTAAAGCCGGATCGGTCATGTTAGCCGGCAGTGGATGGGTGGCGTGGGGGCTAGCCAGTCGAGGCCGACATATTGCCGGTAACACGCCTGATCATCGTCTTTCTGATGCTGGGAAGCTTCGCGCTGCTCTTTGCCGAACTGGTGCGCCAGTCCGAAGAAACGAGCTTCCGGCCGCAGCCCACGGCGTCGCGCTGTGGTGATGCAGCCGGAGCGCCATGTCCGCAAAGGGCGCTGTAGCGCTGAAATGTCCTGATCATCTTCCGGATGACCGGCGGCATTGGCCGCTTCGGTGCGCGACATCGCGCGGCAGGTTCTCTCCTTAAAAGCAGAGGCCGGTCGGCCGCCGCACGTTCTATCGTGAAGGCTTGCTGTTTGCACTCGCGGCGCTTGGCGGTGTAGATGGGTGCATCGATTGGCGGAAAGGCTTTTGGGTAGCCTCGTATCCGCTGTTGTTGGGAAACAAGCCCTGTGGCTCGTTGACTGGCCGGGTGTCTGGAGGGGGGTCCATGTCACGCAGCGTGTTGGTCTCTGGCGGCTGCGGTTTCCTGGGTTCACATCTGGTCGACCGCCTGTTGCGGCGAAGCGATCTGGAAAAGCTGGTCGTCGTCGACAATCTTTGGACCGGGACGCGAGACAACGTCGCACATGTCGCCGATCCGCGTTTCGATCTGCAGATTGCCGATGCCGAAAGCTTTTCATCCCTTCAGCGCTTCGATGAGATCATCCATCTCGCGTCGCCGGCTTCGCCGCTTTGGTACATGCGCGAGCCGGTACGCACGATCAAGGCCAACGTCGGCGGCGCGCTCAATCTTCTGACGCTGCTCAAGCCCGGCGGCCGTTTCTGCTTCGCCTCGACCTCGGAAGTCTATGGCGACCCTCTGGTTTCACCGCAACCCGAGAGTTACAGGGGATCGGTGGACTGCACCGGTCCCAGGGCCTCCTATGATGAAAGCAAGCGCTGCACAGAGGCATTGCTGTTCGAGCAGCAGCGGGTTGGCGGGCTCGACATTCGCGTCGTCAGGATCTTCAACACATATGGGCCGCGAACCCGCATCGACGACGGACGCGCCGTCTCGAACTTTGCCATCCAGGCTCTGACAACCGGGGTGCTGACGGTTTATGGCGACGGCTCCCAATCGCGCAGTTGGGGTTATGTCGACGACATCGTCGAAGGGCTGGAACGCTACTTCTGGCGCGACGGCATCTCGCATCGCGGCCCTTTGAACATCGGCAACGACCACGAGGTTTCGGTCCTGCGCATCGCTGAGTTCGTCAGCTCGCTCGTCCCCGGCAGCCGCATCGAGCACCACCCTCCGGCTCCCCAGGATCCGACAAATCGGCGTCCGGACCTGACTTCGGCGAGGCACGTCCTTCCTGGCTGGGAAGCCAGGACGAGCTATCAGGAAGGCATCGGGCGCACCTTCGATTGGTTCCGCCAGCGAATTGCGGCTGGAGCCATTGCGGCCTCAACGGCCTGACGCGCCCTACGCCGCGGCCAAGCTTCTTCCTGCTGCCCACTCACCGCATCGGGCGCATCAATCGGCGAGCCATGGCCGTATCCTTGAAAAGATATTGACTGTATGTTTAGTCATAGTTACTCCTGAGGTCGAGAATTGAGTTGGACAGCCGGCGCCAGCCGGTGAATGGCCACCATGAAGAGGGGACTATCTCGACTGCGATGCGGCTTGCCGTTGCCGGCGCGCCGCATGCCGCGAGTGCGATGTCGACGGCCGTTCTCGCGGCGTCGATCGGCATTGTCGCGGCCATCTTTTCGTCAGCAGGAAACGGACCTGAGGCCGTAACGCCGCCGGTCCCAACAATGGGAGCATGCAGCATGAACTGGAAACTGACCGCGACGGCCATCGGCCTGTCGCTGCTGACTGTCACGGGCGTGGCCCGTGCCGACGGCGAGCTCAACATCTACAATTGGGGCAACTACACCAGCCCCGACCTGATCAAGAAGTTCGAGGAGACCTACAAGGTCAAGGTCACCGTCACCGACTATGATTCCAACGATACCGCCCTGGCCAAGGTCCGGCAGGGCGCCTCCGGCTATGACATCGTCGTGCCCTCGGCGAGCGTCGTGCCGGTCTGGATTAGCGAAGGTCTGCTCTTGGAGACCGATCCCAACAAGATGGAAAACTTCAAGAACGTCGATCCCAGGTGGGTCGATGTTCCATTCGATCCGGGCCGTAAATACACCGTTCCATGGCAGTGGGGCACGACCGGCATTTCGGTGAACAAGTCGGTTTATGCCGGCGACCCGAACACATCGGCGATCTTCCTCGACCCACCCCCCGAACTCGTCGGCAAGATCAATGTCGTTCCCGAAATGGGTGACATCATGTTCCTCGCCATCGCTTACGAGGGTGGCAAATATTGCAGCAGCGACATGCAGATGCTGAAGAAGGTGCATGACAAGCTGGTGGAGGCCAAGGCGAAATGGCTTTCGCTCGACTATGCGGCCGTCGATGGCCTGGGCAGGGGCGACATCGCCGCGGGTGTCAACTGGAACGGCATATCGCTGCGCGAGCGGCTTGAGAACGACAAGATCGTCTATGGCTATCCTAGGGAAGGCTATCCGATCTGGATGGACAATGTCGCTGTCCTCAAGGACGCCAAGAATGTCGACAACGCCAAGCTGTTCCAGAATTTCATCATGGATCCGCAGAATGCGGCACTGATCTCAGCCTTTGCGCGTTATTCGAACGGCATCAAGGGCTCGGAAGCCTTCATGCCCGACGACATGAAGACCGCGCCGGAAGTCAACATCCCCACCGAATTCGCTGCCAAGGGCCAGTTCATGCTGGCCTGCCCGCCCGACGTGCAGGCGCTCTACACGAAGATCTGGACCGACCTGCAGAAATGACCTGACCAGGCTTTCCCGCGCCGCTGCACGCGGCGCGGTCATCTCCCGTCCATGCCAAACGCGATGCGCAGATCGCAGGAGACTTCCCATGACCGATCTCGACCTTTGCTACATGCCGGCCAGCGAGGCGCTGCGGCTGTTCAAGGCGAAGAAGCTTTCGCCTGTCGACCTGATGCAGGCCACCATCCGCCGCGCCGAGGCAACCAAGGCGACGATCAACTGCCTCACCTTCACGCATTTCGACGAGGCGATGGACCTGGCCAGGAAAGCCGAGGTGAAATACGCCAGGGGTGCCAAGACCGGGGCGCTCGAGGGCCTGCCGATCGGCATCAAGGACGAGAGCTACATCAAGGGAAAGCCGACCTCGCATGGCTCGCTGCTGTCCGGGGACGCCATCGGTGGCCATACCTCGACGATGAACGAGCGCGTCATCAAGGCCGGAGGCATTGTCCATGCCCGAACGGCGACGCCAGAATTCAGCTGCGCCGGCTACACCTGGTCGAAACGCTGGGGCGTGACGCGCAATCCATGGAACCAGGATTTCACGCCCGGCGGTTCGTCGGGCGGTTCCGCGGCGACGCTGGCGTCCGGCACGTCGTCGATCGCCACCGGTTCGGACATTGCCGGATCGATCCGCATTCCCGCGTCGGCCTGCGGTCTTGTCGGCTTCAAGCCGCCTTACGGGCGCAATCCGGACGAGCCGCCGTTCAATCTCGATTTCTACTGCCACACCGGACCGCTAGCGCGAAACGTTGGGGATGCGATCCTGCTGCAGAACGTCATGTCCGGACCGAGCCCGCTCGACATCGCCACGCTGCGCCCAAAACTGCGGCTGCCCAGCGACTACAAGCCGATCAAGGGCTGGAAGATTGCTTTCTCGATGGACCTTGGTTCTTTCGAAGTCGACCCCGATGTGCGCAAGAACACGCTTGCCGCCTGCGATGTGTTCCGCTCGCTCGGCGCCACGGTCGAGGAAGTCGATCTGGGCTGGGGAGACGAAGTGCTCAGAGCGGGCATGGCTTATCTCGAGCATCTCTTTGGCGCTTCGCTGTCGCAGCTGCTCAAGGAGCACGGCAAGGACATGACGAGCTACGCCAGGCAGTTCGCCGAGGATGGGCAGAAGTCGAAGGCGACGGACTTTGTCGGAACACTGGAGGTGGCGGCCAGGATGTACCAGACGCTGGGGCCGCTGCTGGAGGCCTACGATGTGCTGATCTGCCCGACCAACGCGCTTCCCTCCGTGCCTGCGGAATTCGATCAGACCACGGGCACGGTCGAGATCAACGGCAAGCAGGTGAACCCCTCGCTTGGCTGGGTGATGACGACGCCGTTCAACATGATGAGCCGTTGTCCGGTTCTGTCCATCCCTTCGGGCCGGGCGGCGAGCGGTGTGCCGACGGGCATCCAGATCGTCGGCCGCACCTATTGCGATGCCGATGTTTTCCGGGCGGCCATGGCCTATGAGAGGGCCAACGGGCAATGGTACACAAACGCCGAAACGCGTCCGTCGCTATAACAGGGCGATGCGGCCCTTGCCGCGATGCTGCTTGATCTCCGGCTTTGCTTGTGGTGAGCCGGCCTCGAATGCCCGGACCTGGGGCGGGCTGGCGATCGCTGCCGCAAGGGGTTCGAAAGGAACTGGACGAAGATGGCGCAACGCAAGGCTACAGCGGTAAAATACAGAGGCGCAATGGCCAAGGACGGGGTTTCGGCAAACGATGCCGCGCCGCCCAAGGACCGTCGGCGCGAACGCGGCGAAGCCAGCGTGCAGCGGATCATCGACGCCACCATCGAGCTCATCGCGGAGGAGGGGCTGGCAAGCGTCACCATGCAGCGCATCGCCGAACATGTCGGCTCGTCCAATGCCCTGGTCGTCTTCCATTTCCGCAGCAAGGAGAACCTGTTTCGCGCCGTCCTGCAGTATCTCAGCGATCGATACGACGAGCTGTGGGTGACGCTGGTGCGGGCGCCCGGCCTGTCGCCGGTTGAGCGGGCCCTGGGCGCGGTCGATTGCGCGCAACGTTTCGCCCGCCAGCACCCGAAATGGGTTTCGGTCTTCGTCGTGTTCTCCAGCGACCGCAAGAGCATGCAGATCTACAATGAAATCGGCATGCCGGGCGATCTCGCCTACACCGCCGAGGCGCGCGAGCTGCTGATCGAGATTTCGCGCAGCGGCGGTTATACCGGCGTCGACATCGACACCCTGTCGGAGAGCCTGAACTATCTGGTTCATGGCGCCTGGTATTGGGATCATCTCAATCCGTCCAGCCGTGACACCAACGTGCTGCGCAAGACCATGCTGCTTCTGCTGCATCAGGCGTTTCCGCGGCATTTCGAACTGATGCTCTAACCCGCTTTCTAGGGCTGCCGCAGATGGCAGCCGGCTTGCCGCTTCTGTTCCAGATACTCGTCGACAAGCTGGCGATAGCGCACCTTGCCGAAGCTCGGGAAATGACCGCCATGCACGACCGAGACGTCGAGGTCGCGCAGGCGCGTGAGTGTCTCCATGTAATCTGATATGTCCGAGTGGTAGACATCGTCAATCAACGGGCCGTCATAGATGATGTCGCCGGATAACAGGATGCCCGTCCTGTTTTCGTAGAGCGCGATGCCGCCGGGTGAATGGCCGGGGGTATGGATCACCTCGAAGGCGCGGTCGCCGAGATCGACGACGTCGCCATGGTCGAGCAAACGGCCGGCGGGTGCGGGTAGAATACTATAGCGCGCCGTGTCCCAGCCTTGCGGCATGCCGTCGAACATTGCGTCGGTCGCATAGGTGCCGGCGGCGGTCCATTCGTTGCGCGGATCGGCGAGGATATCGGCCTCGGCCGCGTGCACGCAGCGCTCGGGAAATTCGTGGTGGCAGCCTATATGGTCGAAATGCGTGTGGCTGGCGATGCAGGTCAGCTTGCGCTCGCTGACCAGCGGCACGTGACGCCGGAGGCTGAAATGACCAAGCCCGGTGTCGAAGAGGAGGTCGCGGTCGCGGCCGCGCACATGCCACATGTTGCAGCGGAAGAACGGCTTTATCCACGGCTCGTGGATCAAGGTCACGCCATCGCTCATGCGGATGGTCTCGTACCAGTCTGGTGCCTCGATGACCGAAAGTGTGCCCATTTTCAATCCGTTAGGAAAGTTCAATCCGTCAGCAGGATGATCTGGTCGGTATCGCACGAAACGGCAACCGTGTCGCCCGGCCGGACGGTGGCAGTCGCCGGCAGCCTGGCGATGAAGTGAAGGGAGGGGTCTTCGACGGAGACAGCAAGCACGCGCTTGAAGCTGCCCTGGAAGACCACGTCGCTCACCCCAGCCGTGCCGAGCCTGACACCACCGCGGGCCTCGCCGAGGACAAGATGCTCCGGCCGTATGGCCAGTACAACGGCGGCTCCCACCGGCAGGGCGCCGGGCAGCGAGACCGGACCGACCGGCGTCGCCACAGTGCTTGTCCGGTCCTTGGTCTCCGTGACTGTGCCGGCAAGGATCGTGCTTTCGCCCATGAAGGTGGCGGAAAAGCGCGTTGCCGGCCTGTGATAGACGCGCTCGGGCGGACCTTCGTCCTCGATGCGCCCGTCATTCATCACCACGCAATGGTCGGCCAGCGCCATCGCCTCTTCCTGGTCGTGGGTGACATGGATGAAGGCGGTGCCGACGCGCTTCTGGATCGCCTTCAACTCGTCCTGCATCTGCCGGCGTAGTTTGAGATCGAGCGCGCCGAGCGGCTCGTCGAGCAAAAGCACCGCCGGCTCGATCACCAGCGCCCGCGCCAGCGCCACGCGCTGCCGCTGGCCGCCGGAAAGCTGATGCGGCTTCTTGTCGAAGGCGGCGGCGAGGCCGACCAGCGCCAGCGCGTCGCGCGCCTTTGCCGCCCGTGTCGCGCCGTCGACGCCCTGCATGCGCAGGCCGAAGCCGACATTGCTGCCGACGCTCATATGCGGGAACAGCGCATAGTCCTGGAACACCGTCGTGGTCGGCCGCTTGGCCGGCGGTACCGAGGTGCAGTCCTCGCCACGGATGAACACCTTGCCTTCGCTGGGGGTGACGAAGCCACCCAGAATGGAGAGCAGCGTAGTCTTGCCGGAGCCTGAGGGCCCAAGCAGGATGGTGTAGCTGCCCGGCTCGATCTGCAGCGAGACATCCTTCAGCACCGTGTGCTGGCCGAAGCGATGCGAGATGGAACTTATATCGACCAGGGGAGCGGTCATGCCTTTCTCCTGCGCAGCAATGTCAGTTCGAACAGCACCACCAGCACGATGGAAACGGCGAAGACCAGCGAGCCGACGGCGTTGGTCTTGGGATTGAGGCCCGAACGCAAGAGGTTCCAGATTTCGACCGGCAGTGTGGTGCCGAAGCGGGTGAGCAGGAAGGAGATCACGAACTCGTCCCAGGAAAAGGTCATCGACAGGAAGAAGCCGGCGAAGATGGCAGGCGCCATGACAGGCACGGTGATCAAAAGCAGCACCTTCCATTCAGGCGCGCCGAGGTCGCGCGCGGCGCGTTCGATGTTGATCTGGTGGTTGCCCATCTGGCTGTAGATGATGGCAAAGCACAGCGGCAGGTTGATCACGACATGGCCGATGCCGGCGGCCAGCAGCGATTTCGGCACGCCGGCCCAGTTGAACAGCACCAGCAGCCCCATGCCGATGATCAGATAGCTGACCGTCAGCGGCAGCGTGATCAGCCCGCGCAGCAGGCCGGAGCCCGGCAGCACGAAGCGCGCAAAACCCCAGGCGCAGAGGAAGCCGAGCGTGACGGCGGCAAGCGACGAGATGGACGCTACCAGCAGCGAATTGACCAGCGCCGAGGTCAGCCGTGTGTCCGACAGCACCGCATCGTACCAGCGCAGCGACGGGCCGGTGAAGGGCGGGATCGGGAACGACGTCGCCTGCAGCGAAAACAGCACCAGCACGACCACCGGCAGGAAGATGAAGGCATAGACGGCGAGCGCGTAGAGCCAGGAAGCGATGCGGACGACCTTGCGCATCTCAGGCCCGCTCGATCTTCAGCCAGCGGGCGCAGGCGAGGTAGGCGATAGTAACCACCGCCATCAGGATGATCGACAGCGCCGAGGCCAGCGGAAAGTCGCCGCGCCGGCCGATCTGCATCATCACCAGCTGCGGCATCAGCAGCTCGTTGTTGCCGCCCAGAATCTGCGGCGTGATGTAGTCACCAATGCACAGCACGAAGGTCAGGAAGGCGCCGACCATGATGCCGGGCAAGGTCAGCGGCAGCACGACATGCAGGAAGGTGCGCACCGGCCCGGCGCCGAGATCGGCGGCGGCCTTGCGGTAGCTCGGGCTGAGCTGCTTGAGGTTGGCAAAGATGGTCAGCGTCAACAGCATGACGAAGAAATGCACGAAGCCGGTGACGGTGGCGAAACGCGTGTTGGCGAGTTGCACAGGCTCGGCAAACAGGCCGGAGCTGGTCAGCGCCCGGTTGACGACGCCGTTCTGCGCCAGCACCAGCAGCCAGGAGTAGGAACGCACGACATAGGAGGTCCAGAACGGCAGAACCGCCAACATCAGCGCCAGCCGTTGCCAGCGCTCCGGCACCTGTTCGGCGAGGATCCAGGCAAAGGGATAGGCGAGCAGCACCGAGATCACGGTGACGATCGCGGTCACCTGCAGCGAGTTCACCATCGCCTGCCAGTAGGACGGGTTGGTGAAGAACTGGCTGTAGTTGGACGCCGTGAAGGCGCCGCCCTCATGCGCCGTCAGGCTGGAAAACCCCATGGCGATGAAGGGCAGCACGAAGAACAGCAGCGTCCAGCCGAGCGCCGGCGTGACCAGCGCCCAGGGCAGGGCCGCCCGGGGCAGAGCAGAGCCCGCCCGGGGCAGGGCACGTCCTTTGTTTGCCGAGCTGCTCATGAGCGCTATCGGCTCATTTCGCCTGCAGCATTTCGGTCCACATGTCCTGCATCTTCTTGTCGAGATCGGCGTTCGGCGCCGGATAGGCCTGGGCGCGGGCGAGGAAGCCGGGCTGTTCGTCGAAGCGCAGGACCTTCTTCTGGTCGTCGGTGAGTGCTGCCTTGGTGTTGGCCGGCATGCCCCAGTAGCAGGACGAGGTGGCAAGCCGCGCCTGGCCTTCAGGGCTCATAATGTACTGGATGAACTTCAGCGCCATGTCCTTGTTCTTGGAATCCTTGAACATGGCCAGCGACTGCGACCACAGCACCGCACCCTCCTTGGGGATGGAGAAGTCCAGCGCCGGGTTTTCCTTGGCCAGGCCCGCCGTCACCCATTCGCCGCCGCCGACCAATATGTCGACCTCGCCGGTCGCCAGCGCCGTCTGGCTGGCGGTCACTTCGCCGACCAGCTTGGCATTGGCCTTCATCTTCAAGAGCTCGTCCTTGAGGGCGGGCAGGTCGGCTTCGGTGAGATCGGCCGTCTTCTTGCCGATGGCGAGCGCCGCCATGCCGATGACCGGCAGGTAGTAGTCGTAGATGGCGACCTTACCCTTGTACTTGTCGCCGGTGAGTGCTGCCATCGACTGCATGTCGGCCGGGTCGACCTTGGTCTTGTTGTAACCGATCGTGTTGTAGCCGAACTTTTCGGTGATGCCGTAGCGCTTGCCGCCGACCACGGTGGAGCCGTCCATCTTCACCTGCGGGAACAGGTCGGCCAGCGGCAGCTTGTCTTCCGGCAATGGCTCGAACAGGCCCTTTTCGACACCGCGAGGCACGTCGATGCTGTCGATCACCATCACGTCCCAATCGCCGGGCTGCGACTGTTCGACGATGGCGAGGCCAGCACCCGTGCCCTCGAATTCCTTGACGTTGACCTTGACGCCATTGGCCTCCTCGAACGGTTGCAGCAGCGCCGGATCGGCATGATCGCACCAGATCAGCGCGTTGAGGTCGGCGGCCTGGGTAGCGCTGCCGGCTCCGAGCAACAGCGCCGTGGCGGCGCACGCCGCATGCAGATGGTTTTTCAGAATGGACTGCGGATTCGTGGATGCGGATTTCGCGGACATCGAGTGTTCTCCCTTGCCTTTGTGGCTTCTTGCAAAAAATTGAACCAATTCTAAAATTGAGTCAATTCTGTTTTTATGGCAAGAGGCTGGGATGAGCGGATTGCGGGCAAGGCAAAAGGCGGACCGGCACCGGCGCATCATCGAGGCGGCGGCGGAACTGTTTCGCGAGGCCGGCTATGAAGGCGCCAAGATCGAGGCGATCGCCGCGCAGGCCGAGGTCTCGGTCGGCACGATCTACAACTACTATGAGAACAAGGGCGACATCCTCGGCGCCATCGTCTCGCTGGAGGTCAACGAGGTGCTGAATGCCGGGCAGGGCGTCGTCGCCAGGCCGCCGGCCAATGTCGGCGACGCGCTGGACACGCTGATCGGCATCTATATCGAGCACTCGCTGCACTATCTCAGCAAGGAGATGTGGCGGCAGGCCATGGCGATCTCGACGCAACTGCCCGACAGCCCGTTCGGCCAGGCCTACACCGCGCTCGACCGCGCGCTGACCGAACAGATCCGCGCCCTGATCTCCCGGCTGCAGGCGCTCGCCTTGGTACGCCAGGACATCGACGGCGCGGCGCTCGGCGAACTGATCTTCAACAACATGAACATGATGTTCATCGAATTCGTGAAGCGCGATGCGGCGAAGATACCGGAGCTGCGCGCGGCGGTACGGAGGCAGAACCGGATATTGGTGGCGGCGATTGCGGTGTGAGGAGTCAGGAGCAGACAGGAGAAATTGTCGCTTCGGCATATAGGTCACTTCACGCGGAGGTCCGCCTCTTGAGTTGAGTTTGAAATCTGATACAACCTATAGGGGTATAAATGGGGGAGGGGTAAATGGGGACGTTTTCCATCTGGCATTGGGCGATCGTGCTGCTGTTGATCGGCGTGCCTGTTTTCTTTGCTGTTCGATCAGCCGCGAAGCCGTCGCAGAATCCCGGGGCTCTTGTGGGCTTCGGCGGCTGGCTGATGCTGCTGGCGATCGGTCAGACTTTGTCGCCGCTGCGTACCATCGCCGACTTCGCCAATTCGGCCGAAGGCTACCAGCAACTCATGACCCTCTCAAATGGCCCCCTGGTGGTGTATGGCGAGGTTGCTCTCAATCTGGCATTTCTGGCGCTTCAGCTGGTTGTGCTCGTTTCGATGCTGCGGCGTAGCCACCGCTTTCCGCAATTGTTCCTGCTCCAGTGGCTCGCCATCCCTGTCGTTTTCGTGCTGGACACGATCTGGGTTGCGTCAGTTCTGGGCGTTCCGGTGAGCCTGGTGCTCGCAGGCGATGCGCTGGTGGCCCCCATAGTCTCGTTTGTGCTGACAGGGCTCTGGGTCGCCTACGTCTACAAATCGGTCAGGGTGCGGAACACGTTCATCAGGGTTGGGGCATCGGCCCAGGTTGCGAGCGCGTCATAGGAGACAGCACAACTTGGGGTGTTGGAAGTGCGCGCGGCGATCCGCGGGCAGAACCGAATTCTTGTGGCGGCGATTGGGGTGTGACCTCGTGCACCACTATGTCGCCATCGAAGCTGGAACGGCCAGATTCTGAGCCGACTGACCGAGACCGTCATCCTTGACGACTGCGACCTTTTGGAAGGTCTTTACTTCGGCCTCATTTATACGTGCTGCCCGCGCTCTCGCCTGGAGATCAACCAGGCGCGCCACGAGCGCTTGCGACGTCTCGACTTCAGGGTTCATCATTTTCATTTGTCCGATTCAGTGGCGATTTGACGAGCGCAACCCGCCGGCATCACTGCCGGCGGGCGTGGCCGGTTCGAAGCTTCAGTCGTAGACTTTCACAATCTTGCGTGTGCTCGGGTCCACCAAAACCGTTCGGTTGTCGACCACCGTGTAGCGGTATTTGACGTTGGGAACGTCGTGGAGTTCGACCGTGTCTGGCAGAGCCGTGCCGACATTCAACTCCACCCCCGGAAGCTTCACAGAAGCCAAGGGTTGCCTGTTCACGTATTCGCGGACGACGGTGTCCTGTTCCGGTGTGATAACCACATCCTGTGCCGCAACCGCGCCGACGCTGGCCAACAGCAAGAGCGCCGCAGCGGCGCTGCTTAGGTGTATCCTCATTGTTTTTCTCCTCTTTTAACCTGGCGGCAGCACGACCGGCTGGGCGCCAGCCACCCGAACACGTCGCCAGGCCAAACGTTCCTCATACGGGCCTCTGTCTGAATCCGCGCAGGACCAAAGTCCGGTTGGAAGACGCAATGGTCTTACCCGTTGGGAGTAGGCGGAACGGCTTAGGCCTAAAGGTTGTTGTCTCTCCAAATTCGGAGAGAAACAGTGGAAAAAAGTGTCGGCCAGGCGCGATGGTTGCTCGCACCGATTTTCGCAACAGCCATCACCTTCCTGGTGATGGGGGTCGTTCTTGGCTGACATGGCGTGGATCGGCGCAGCTACGTCCCTTCCTGCGCTGATAGGACCCGCGAGCCGCTTCGGCGGCTGCGGGTCCGTACTTCACCGTCCGCCCACGTCTGCTCATTCGGCAGGCGTGGGCGCATTTTTAGCTCATGTACCTTGGGAGGTTTATTATGGATCGGCGATCCTTCTTGACTGCAATGTTTGGCGTTGCCGGGGCAGCGGCCCTTGCGAGCGCTATCCGCCCAATTGATGCAATGGCGGGTGTTCCAGGGGCTGGACACGGCATCCTCGATGAACTCGAAACGCCACAAACAGAGGCCTTTGACGAGGATGCACAAGCAGAAGTGCAGCAGGTCTACCATCGGGACTGGCACCACCGTCCCCACCGCCGCCGGCGGGGCTGGAGACGGGTCTGCCGCAGTTACTGGCGGCATGGTCGCCGTCGCGTCCGGTGCTACCGCCGACGTGGTCCTTCGGTCGTCCTTCGATTTTAACTGATCTTCCGCCTCGGCCCGTTCCGGCTCACGCGCCGAGAACGGGCCGGCTACATTCCTTTGGTGAACGATAACGATGACATTGGTCCAGAGATCGAATGAGAGTGGCAGCGCGAACCAACCGGGAAACGGCAACGATGATCATGCGCCCGGATTTGTGGCCTCCGTCGCTTTGCCGGACAGGGAAAACATTGTCGACCTTGTCAGGCGAACAGAGCGCATGGCCATCTTGGTGGTTCTTGGACTGAGCGGCTGGCTGATGCTCGTCCCCGCTATTTACCTTGTACTGACCCACGGGATATGAACGTCTTTCGGTATTGCGGTAGCTGACTGCAGCATGTCAGCAGAAGCTAACGCAACATCCATGCGCGTCCAAAGTTGAATGGCAGGAAGCATCGCATCGCGGCTTCCGCACCCCGTTTCCTGTATCGGCAATGTTGGGACGGGCTGTTTTGCTGGCGCGAGGCACAAGTGTCTGGAACCACGTATTATAGTGGTCCACGTCCGGCATGCTGGGAAGGCGCTCTCATCCAACCAGCCGAGCGTACTCGGCCTCTGGTTTGCCGTAAGTGCCATTTGCGCAGGCCGCAAGGCCGCTGCGGTCCCTGATATGCACTTCGCCACGTCGAGAATAGATGAAACCGCGTCCTTCCAGCACTTGCAGCCCAACGGTAACGCCTGGGCGTCTTGCTCCAAGCATGACGGCGAGAAACTCATGGGTGATCGCAAGGCGTTCGCCGTGGACCCGATCGTCACACATTAGAAGCCAACGCGCCAACCGCTCTTCAAGGTTTGATTTTGCGTTGATGAGGGCCGTATAGCTGGTCTGGATGTGGAAGTAGTGGACATAGCGCAACAGGAACAGGCGCAACGTCGGGCTGTTCGCAAGAGCCTCCTTGAAGGGCTCGGTTCCGATCCTGAAAGCACTGCCGGGCGACTGAATGTAACATTGATGCGCCGCATAGTCAGCGCCCATCACGAGCGCGGCACCGGTCATTCCCTCAAAGCCGACAAGGCCTACCTCGGCCTCCTTACCTGAAGCCGTCGCGACCACAGAGGCAATGCCGTCCTCCAGGAAGTAAACCGTCTCGATCTCCGAATCGGCTTTCTCTAAGGTCATTTTCAGCTGGAGGTCACACAGTTCAAGGTGTGGCTGCAAAAGCCCCAGGTCACCAGGGTTAAGTCGACGCAACAATTGGTTTTTATAGGAATCGTTCTCTGGATTGGTCATAGCTCAATCCCGCTTGGGGCAAGAGCTTTCCAATCTCCCTGCCGTCCGCGCCCGTAAACACGTGCAGACGATTTCGAGAAGATACGCCCTCTGGCGCGCGATTGACAGTGAAATGCGATCCGATGCACGGCGTCCCCTCGGCCGCCGAATTACAAAACAGGGGTGTACAAAGTTAAAGGGTTGGAACCGCACAGAACTCTGCTTCGTACGAATCCGACAATTTGTGATCGCAGCCAACGATCCGGCATGATGTACATGGTCATTGATGTCGAGGTAGAGCGACGAGAAGGCGACTGGCAGGACCGACGGGCAAGGCGAAGGCTGTGCTCCATAACGGGTCAAAGAGCTTGGCATCTAAATTGCTGTGACAGTTATGGGGTGGGCGAGAGCCCGTCGCTTCGCAAATGGAGCGGCGGGTCTACTCTACCGGCGAGTGTCGAATGACCACAGCAGCAGAATGTACCGCTTTTCAGCAGAAGCTAACGGAACATCCGTACTCGTCCAAAGTTGGATTGCAGGAAGCATCGCATGCGGGCTTCCGCAGCCCGTTTCGTGTCACCGGCAATGTGGGCGGGGCGGGCTGTTTTGCGTTGGTACGCAATTTATACCGCCGACTACTTGTGGGTAATCCAGTCCAACAAGCCAACGTCAACCCGCTCGCACCCGACATATTCGCGGACCAGGCTTTCAGCCATGTGGCGCCATTCACACTCTGGAACGCTTGTTTCCCTGACCAGGTTTCGAAAGGCAGAGCGGAGAATGTCGGCATCGAAGGCCGAGACGGCAACAGGAACTGGGTCCAGACCTTCCCAACCTCGGGCCATGTCATCGCGATGACGTTGGCGAAGGCGCTTGAGCAGTTGGCGCGAGGCCTCGATTGCGCGTCGGGAGTGGTCCATATCACGGCGAAATGAGGCAGTTCCGGTCAGGGAATGGTGCCGCAACCGAAAGCTGGTTTCTATAACCGCGCGTGCGACTTCTATATGCGTTTCTGCCATCGCGGCCTCCCTTCCTGCGAAGGGATTTATTTACTCTCTTGTCACGCGTGACCCAAGAAGGATTCAACGTACGGTTTGATACGAAGGGTGGCGCGCACGTGGGAGCGAATCGCGGCAGTGTCTTGAACGAGCATCCAGGCGTGAGCAATCTGTTCGAGCAAGACGAGCATTCGCGCTCGCTCATGGGCAAGGCGGGCACGCAGGGCTCTCGCTAGTACAACCCCATCGAAGGGGGGGTAGACCCTCGCGGACAATCTTGCCCGACCTCGGCGTCGTTCAATTCAAATCGGCTTGCCGGGATATTTCCGTTTTCGCCATCAGCTTGTTGAACGTTGCGGCTTCATCCGCCGTGTCAAATGGCGCCGCCGTGATTGCGCCATTTGCCGTCAAAGTGACAGCTAGATAGGGGCGGCAAGGCAGCGGAGGAAGGTAGACGATGTAAGCCGGGGGGAAAATTTCATCCCCCATGTAGCACTGTCTGCCGGTTATCTCCTAGTCGGGGGCCGCCGTTTTGGTCCGTCTCGATCGCTGCCCAACCGTGTAAGCTCGAACGTGACCTTAACCACCAACAAAGCGGCGTTGGTATCGTCGCGAACGTGGAACGCTACCTGACGATAGGTGCCGTCCGGCATCGCGTCTCTCGCTATTTCCAAAAGCGCCCGTGCGGCTTCATCTTCCACGGCCTCTATGCTCGGAAGCTCCGTGCCCTCAGTGTCGGGATAAAATTCGCCGTTGTCAGTCAGATCAAAGTAGAAGCGAGCCATGCAACCCGACAATGTCGATGTCGCAAAAAGGTTTCCCGGTGCCATCATTTTAGCTCTGTCTAATTGAATCCCCTTCGAGGGCGTGGGTCGGCGGGCCACAATCAGTCCGACGAATGGGAACGTTTTAGCGAACTGGTAATTGAAGGGCCTTCTGGTAGGAGGCCAAAAACTGTCCCAGCGACGCGTCGACAAAGACCGATTGGAGCGTGCAGACCGTGAGGCAAAGATTGCTAACGCGGCAGAGAGGGAGGCGCGCGATACAAAAACTGCGCGACTTCGAGAACAACGCCTCGCGGCTGAAGCCAAAGGTTCCAAGCCTTTGAAGAAAGATCGATCCAGGAGCTAAGTCGCTTAGCCGCTGACGCCAGCGACGCGCTTCTGATGGAACAGCCAATGCTAACAGCTCTGGCGCGGCAGGGACCCGACGATCCCGGCACGTCCTCCTTGGAAGCCTGCCGCTGCCGTGACCGGGCGGGCTTTTTAGCCCTCAACTAAACGCCATTCCGGAGGTTGGTCCAAAGGAGGACCCAATGAGAAAAGATGGCGACGGGCGTGAGGCCAAAGGCAACCAGCAATTGCTTGCCCGACGTTTGTCTGAAGAAGTCGGCATTTCAGAACACGATGCGCGAGATTTGATAGGGCTCGTTGGCACCGATTGGAATTCGTTGTTGCGCGAAGCCCGGTTTTGAAGGAACGCCACTAGGGGCCCGCCGCCTACTGGGGTACCGGCTTCGTACCCTGTTTAAGCGGCTTGTATTCCCGGTCTACCTCGGGGGCGTTGAAACCCTTGAGCTGGTTGATTCCCAGGGAGTGTCGGGTGGAGACTGGTGCCCCCGGACGGAATCGAACCGCCGACCTTCGGTTTACAAAACCGCTGCTCTACCAGCTGAGCTACAAGGGCACGGCGCTCCGGTTAGCATATTTGTTGCGCCAGTAAAGACAAAACTCCTTTTTTCCCGGCATGTCCCATGCGCTGTCGGGGAGTGGCATCCTGAAAAGTGCCGGATTGCTTCCTACATCTAGGGGAAGGTGCAATCGCTTCGAGCAGGGGTGTCGCATGATCAGATTTGTCGTCATTCTCCCGATCATCTTCGTGGCCTGGATGCTGGTGGTGAAGATCATCAGCGATGTGAAGAAGGCCAATGTCGACTGGACCGGCGTCACCACCATCATCGGCTTCATCGCGCTGGCCTTCTGGCTGCGTCATGTCACGGGGATGGGGTGAGCGAATAGCGAATAGTGAGTAGCGAATAGCGGCGTAGCGATTGGTGAGTGGCGTTCCTGCTTTCCTACTCGCTATTCGCTACTCACTATTCGCTCCTTCACAAAAATCTCGTCCACCCTTCGAACCTTTCCCCGCGCCGCGCCGACTGATGGTCAGAGGCGAATGGGTCGCCTCGATCAAAAGATCCAGGAGATCATCATGTTCAAGCGCACTCTTACCTCAGGCCTCGTCGCCATCTTCGTCGCCACCGGCGCGCTCGCCGGCACTGTCGGCACGTCGTCAGCCCACGGCATGCACGGCCATCATCATCACCACAATCATCACAAGAAGCACTTCAAGAAGTTCTGGTGGAAGCACTACAACCATCACCACAGGCACGGCAGGGTGATCATTTTCCTTTGATGGAGGGACCCAATTCCCCAAAAGGGCGGCTTCGGCCGCCCTCTTTTGCGTTCGGCACCTTGCGATGTGGACGGGCAAGCTAGCGATCTCCCCCGCAAGCTACGGCATGCACACATTTCCAGGCAACTGGTCTTTGGCGATAGGGTGCATGGCAGCTTGGCGCATGCATGCGGCGCTGGTCGACCCCCACTCCGTCTCGGCTTCGCCGAGCCACCTCTCCCCCGATCGACGGGGTAGAGGAAAGGCGCCAGGCTTTTTGCCGTCAACGCCCGTCCAGCAACGCTCCTTTCCTTTCCCTCCGGAGGGGGAAAGGTGGCGCTGCGAAGCAGCGACGGATTGGGGGAACCACGTGGTAATCAAGCCTCACACCGATCAGTCACGCCAGTCACAGAAGATGTGTGCATAGCGTAGCGACAGAGCGGGGGGAGATCAGTCGCATCAACGTCTTCGCCAAGCTNTCGGTTCTCATGGATCCTTTCCAGGAGTATCTCGAAGGACGCTGGCAGGAAGGCCAACGTAACGGGTTGCACCTGTGGAGCGAAATCAAGCGCCGCGGCTTTGCAGGCAGCAAGGCGACCGTCTACAGGTGGACCGCCGCCCGCCAGCAGTGCTCATCGACCGCTCCGCCAAATGCGCGATGGCGGCCGCCGTCGCGCCGAAACTGTGCATGGCTGCTGAGCGAAGACCCGANTTTGCTCGATGAGCAGACCGAGCAATTCTTGGGCNATCTCTATGACTGCGCGCCGGAGCTCTTGAAGGCGGGTGACCTGGCTCGACGTTTCGCTGCACTGATACGCGGCGACGATGATGCCGGCCTCGAGCAATGGATCGACGACGCCACGGACAGCGAACTGGCTTCCCTTGCAGCAGGCATCGGCCGTGACATTGCCGCCGTTCGGGCCGCGATCACCCAGCCCTGGAGCACCAGTCCCGTCGAGGGACAGATCAACCGTCTCAAGACCATCAAGCGCCAGATGTATGGGCGCTCTGGGTATCCGCTGCTGAGAAACAGGCTGCTGGCAGCCGCCTAACGACCGTAGAAACAGACGGGGCAACCAAGGGAACGCCGCCCCTGCACCAAATATGCGGAAGATCCGTTGATTGTCGCGCCGCAACCACGCGCTTCGTCCACCCTTCATTGGGGTCTGGGATCCAAATGTCGAGTGCCTCGGGCGTCTCCCGAAACATCATGAAGTGGTCGAACTGTACAGTTTTTGCGCCCGCGACACGGGCGATCGCTGCCGCCTCGTCCGGCTCGACCATACTCCAGCCGAGGCCAAGGTGGGGCCAGCAGGTAGCCTCCCGCTCCACGCTGAAGAAGGGCGAGTAGCGGCAAAGATCGCGCTGCTCGAAGCCAATCCCTGACACGGCCTTCTCGACCGCACTCAGAAGGTGGCTCTTCCCAGATTCATTTGCGCCGACGATGGTCGTAATCCGACTGTCGAACTCGACCTCGACGTAGGGATACCAGGCGTCACGAAACATTTCCCAATCGCCCTTGGGCTGGGCCTGGGGAGTCGCCTTGCGGATATGGTCGAAGTTAAATGACTTGTAAAAGCGCGCATAGACGGTTGAAAGTCTCATGGTCAATCCATGTAAAGAAGGCGTCAACCGCAGTAATCTGCGAACACCGGAAGCACGAACGAATGGACTACTTTGCATGCCTGAACGAGGCGATCAAGATAGGCCGCGATCGGTTAGGAAGCGTCAATCGGTTTCCAGACCGATAATTGCAGGTGCGTGGCCGAATGTGCGGCAGAGTGAGACGAGGGAGTTCTTTCCAAGACAATCGTTGCCGAAGGAGCCTCCAGCGAACGGCGGTTATCCTCACGGTTGCTGCGGAAAGCTGCGGGTCAGGGTCCGGCCCTAGGCTGAATTGTCAGGATCGCGCTTCAATCGGCGAAACTGAGCGGAGCGCGGTGGCATCCCAGAAGGGGACATTTACGCGCACTGCGGAAACCACATTTGCACCAAAGCGGACTTCCGCGATTCCGACAGCTTTGCCGACCAGATCATTCCCTGCTCGGAAAGCGAGACAGAAGTATTTCGTAGGTGCGACTGCATCTCGGCTGGCGACCAAACAACGAGCTACAGTGTAACCACGGACGCTTCGGTCCCGTCGAACCACCCGCGGGAAACGACGGTGTTCACCAGCCCCTGCGGGTTCGAGGTGTAGCACACGATGGCAAGGCTCTCCTCGGCGCGGCTGCAGGTAACGTAGAAGAGCCGCCGGGTCCGATCGATACTCGTTTCCTCGCCGCTGGCTTCACGCTTCAGATCGGTAGCGCTTTTTGGCTCGACACCGAAAAGCTTATCGTACTTGAATAGGAACCCTCGTGCTTCATCGTCACTGATGACGACCATGACCCGGGGAAACTCCAATCCCTTAACCCCCTGGTGCGTGCCAAATGGCGATCGCCCGCTCACGTACTGGTCGTAAGCCTCTATCTGGTCGAACGGCGTAGCCAGCATCGTCCGCCACGCAGCTGTCTCGGACGTATCGAAGGCCTCGGACGTTGCGCCTTCGCTCGGCTCTTGATCCACGACGTCGGGATCGTCGGGCTGCGCAAACGGAAGTAATGCGTCCGGTACGGCGAACAGGCCGGTCCGAGCGACGTTCTGGAGTACGTCGCGGAACGTTGGGTTCTGGGCGCTGTCAACGATGGCCTTCAGGCTACGGGCCGCCTCGCTAGCGCGCGCCAGCTGCTCCATCTGCTTTTCCGGGGTTGCCTTGAGCACGGCGGGATCGAGCAGTGGCGAAAACTTCCGCACCACCGCGGCCACCGTGAAGTCGTCCTCGCCCCGAAGCGCCCTGACGAGAGGCAGGACCTCCTTACTGAAGAAGCGTAGCGGCGCCGACGTTCCCTGGAGCAGCGACGTCTGCAGCCTGTCCTCGGAATAGATCGGCTCGAACATCTGGGCAAAGCCGAAGCGGACGGCCGCCATGTGATGCTCGAGCGTGAGCGTCTTGAAGTCACGACACGCCGAGGCCCAGGCGGGGTCGCCAGTCACCTCCGACATCTCCTTGGCGATTAGCCCCTCCGCCGCCATCTTGTCCGGAACGGATATGGGAAGAGCGAACAGCCGGACAAACCCTTCAGGCTTGTCGCGCCGCCCTGCCTGGACGAGGCCATCCGCATCGGCGCGAATTCGATTGATGAGTCTTATCACGCGGTGTGGGCAGCGATGATTCATGGCCTTCTGGGGGAAAGCCCAGCCCGGCAGGTTCTTCCCCAGATCGACCTTACCGTCCGCGTAGATGCGCTGCATGGTGTCACCAAGCAGGCCCAGGGCGAATGTCGGGGTATGTGCTACCTGCACCGTCAGCAGGGCGTCCATGAGGTGGCGGTTGGTATCTTGGCTCTCATCGACCAAGAGGAACGGATATCTCGAGGTTAGCAGCAACTGCAGGACCGGCTTGTTCGTCAGAAACTCTGAGGTGATCGAGATCACCTCGGAGTGATTGAGCGCGTCGCGCGTCCGGTTGTCACCGATAGGGCTGTAGATAAACTTCTTCACTCCCGGCAGGGCAGCCAACCTCCGGCGTTTGCTCGCCAGGGAGCGGACCCGGTCCTGGTACGTCTTCGTAGCTTGATTCCTTGCGCCGGCGATCTCTTCTTCCAGCTCAGCAATCCGGGACTCCAGGTTGCCCTTGACCCATATCCGGATGTCATCGTTGTACCCGCTGATCATGGACCATGCGAACGCGTGGATGGTCGCGACTTCCACCCGCGCGTCATACTTGAGACGGCTGGCTATCTCGTCGCAGGCAGCGTTCGTATAGGTAATCACGCCAACCTTTTGCCTTGCCAGGGCCAGGCGCCTGCCGGTCGGAGTCAACAGGACATGATTGATCGCATCGACGAGCGAACGCGTCTTGCCCGAACCAGCGCCTGCGTACAGGAAGAAGCTTTGCGGCGTGTCAAGGTTCAGGCATGCTTGAATAAGCTCGTCCGCCTTCTTGTCCCGCTGACCGTCGTCGAGTTGATCGGCAATCATTTGTCGGCCCCCAGGTCCGTAGACAGCACCTCAATCTGCTTTTTCTCGAGCTGCCCGTTCAGCCAGGCCAGTCCGTCGGCGATATATGCAGGCACAGCAAGCTTTTCGAAGCCCTCTGCCCCCAGGACGTTAAGCGCGAACTCGGCCTTTACGCCCTTGCGAAGCGCTTGGAAGAACTTCGCCCCGGTCTCGCCCACATTTGCCGAACCGGATATGGCCTCCCTGAACTTGGCGACAAGGCCGATGCCTTCTAGCTCGGAGAAGAATTTCATGTTGGTGAACGCAAGGGCGTCCTCGAACGTGTAAGGGATCGCAGTCTGGGCTGACGTGGCTTCGGGCCAAACGATCTCGACAGGCATCTGGTAGGCCACGCGCACTTCATGCAGGGCGGTCTGCTTGAGGACTTTGTCGACATCAGGCTGGAGGAGCTCGTCGATCTTGGTTTTCTGTGGCCACCACGACTTGAGCGTATCGTTGTTGGTGACCTGGTTTTCTCCGATCTTTGGCTGCACGGCTTCGCCCGACTGGGCGTCGAGGTCGGTGATGATGAGGGTGGTGATGCCGAGAAGATTGATCAGCGGCTTGAATCGGTGCGCGTGGCTGCCGCCCACCTCGAGCATGCTCACATAGCCTTGGTTCACCCGGGCATAGTCTCGCGCGATGAAATTGGGCAAGAACATTCGCTCGGCGGAGCCTTCGACAAGAATCACGGCATCAGCAAAGAACACGTCAGCGTGCTGCGCCCTGAGATAGCGCGTGACGAAGCGCTTTGTTTCGCTCTCCTCGCCGAACGCATTGGTCAGGTTAATGACCACCGAGGTCGGGATCTGCACTTTGTTCATGCCGGCTGGAAGGCGACGGAAATACCGGAGGCAGCTGTAGGGTGTCTCATGGGCGACATGGCTGGAGTGCGTACTGACAACAAGTTGCGTGCGCAGCCCCGGGTTCGCTCCGAGGTCTTCATGGGCCCTCAGCACCTCGTATGCCTTCTTTATGAAGACCTGCTGCACCTGGGCGTGCAAGTGTGCCTCGGGCTCTTCGACGAGAACGAGGTGCAGAGGCTCCAACTGGCCCGCATCAGGCGCTTTGGAGGCTTTCCCCACCCGCATCCAGGCCGCCCGGAAGCTCATCAGCCGAAAGATCATCGAGATGAGGTTCTGGTATCCAAGGCCGTTGTTTCCCTCTGGTAGCCGGAGTACCGGTACGATCCCGCCATCCCCCCTTACGACGTCCACCTGGAAAGAAATGGCCGCCTGGTGGTTTAGGCCGTCGACGGGTTTCAGTCGGGTCGAGACATGCGGCTTAGGATCGGTGATCCCCGGATAACCCATCGTCTCGACCTCGGTAAAGGCTTCCTTGAAACTCTCGGTCAGCTTCAGGTCGTAGGCGTCCTGGGCTTCTTCGACCGCCTGCAGGGCCCCGATATCGGTCGGATCAGGGTACTCCGACGGATCGAGGTGCCGCTTGTAATAGTCGCGAACCTGGTCGGAAAGCTTGAGGCCGCCGGGCGACGACACTCCTTCGTCGTCGTCGTCGCCGCGATGCGCCCCGCCGAACCCGCGCTGGGCGCTGATTTCGTTGATCCGGATGAGTCCGACAAGAGGGTCGCCATCAAGTGGCAGTACACCGGCAATGAGCTTCTGCGGCTGAGCCATTGCGTCCGTGGGTTCTACAAGTTTGTCTGGATCAAGCGTGTAGGCTCGTATTTCGAAATGCGCGTTGAGGCGTCGCTCCAGGAAATCCATCAGCGACGAGGGCCACAGAGTTAGCTTCGGAGAGGGCGCGGGAGCAGCGCCTGACTCGGCGCTTGCGGTTGGAATTGCGGCCTTTATCTTCTGGGTGTTCGCGAACGCATCCATGAATTCCTTATGGAGCGCTGGCATATCCTTGGGCTCGAGCCGCAAACGCACGCCGAGTTTGCCGCCGGTCCAATCGAGCTTGGGCACCAGATTGCTCACGAAGTGCAGCTCGTTGGGGGCGACGTTGAGCCAGATGTCGAGGACAGGCAGGAACGGTATCCAGGAGTCCTGTTCAAGATCCGGAGGCGCGGTTCCCTCGGCGTCGATCCAGGCTTGTCCAAGGGCGTTGATGCCGGCCCAGTGGCACAGTGTCACGTCATGCTTCTCGAAAGTCCTGCCGCGTTTAGTAAGGAAGCGTCGGAGCGCCAGCATGGCAGAGGTCTTGCCACTGTTGTTTGCGCCGACAAAAAGCGTGGTCTTGTCGGCCAGGTCGATCCGTACCGAAAGTAATTTGCGAAAATTGGCGATTTCCAGATGAGCAATATGCATTTCAGATCCCCCAAAATAACTTTAGTGCAAATTGGCATAACAGAAGTCTCGCCTCTGGCCGCTGTCTTGGCAGGTGATGCCTCGCTCGCAGTTGCCGTGCGCCGTGCACAAGTCGGCTGACCGTCACCGAGTAGAGCAAACGTCACTTCTTGCAAGAACTTTCCGGAGACATAGACCTCGAAACGACAGACCAAAGCCCGCACAGCAGATCTCCGATTAGGGCCGATATCAGGCCTAGACCCATCTAAGTTGAACATCCGATCGCCTCCGCAGCTGCTGAAAGCTGCCAGTCCGCATCGGCCCCGAACGCGCCAGAGTAGTGGGTCGCTGATCACCAGCTCAGCGAAAAGCCGTCCGCCGACCTGCCGATGGATGCTCTCCTGCCGGAATGCAGCTGTACACACGTTGCTGCCAGTTTACGCCGAACGAACCAGTCAGGCCGGTTCCGCTTAACGAGGCTCTTCTTATTGTAGCCCAACACGAGATCCTCGCTCCGAATTGGCAATTAGGATGTGGCTTTGCGCTTCGATACCAACACGCCCGGATCACCAGGACCGAGGCAGCGTCCATGAAGAGTGACGCTATCTCGTATGCCCCACGAGGGCTATCTCGTGAGGAAGCGGCTCGTTACATCGGTGTCGGATCGACGCTTTTTGACGAGATGGTTGCAGATGGGCGGATGCCCCAGCCCAAGCGCATCAACAGCCGCGCTGTCTGGGATCGTGTAGCCCTAGATATTGCTTTCACCTCGTTGCCGGACAAAGATAGCGGCCTTCAAGAGCTGTTGGAACGAAGCAAACGGGACGTAGAAAAAAGATAGAAACTACGCTTGTTGCGTATACGCTGCTGCAGACGTAGTACGATGATAGACTTGCGAAAGGCATGGCGTGAACGAGAATGAGAAACTTGCGCAAGACGTGAAAGCATGGCGGGCCAAGGAAGGGTTCACTGCCGCAGCCGCGGCCAAGATGCTGGGAATACCGAAGCGCACCTTTGAAGGCATAGAGCAAGGAAGAGGCTTTCCTTACCCGGTGCTCCTGCGCGTTGCCATCGAAAGCGAAACCCGTCGCTATGGGCAAATCTGAAAGGGTCCTGAAAGGAGCATTTGATGGCTCGCCCATTTAAGGACGCCAGTTACCCTGGGGTATCTTCGCGCTTCAAGAACGGCAAGCTAATCTATCGCTACCGCGCAAAGGGCATGCCTGAAATCCACCTTCCCGGTAAGCCAGGAGATCCCGAGTTCGAGGTGGCTTACGAGAAGGCCACGCAGGGCCAAAACAAGAATGCAGTTATTATCGATTTGCCCGGTCGGGCACTGCCAAAAACATTTGGCCATGCCGCGCGTCGACTTGAGACCACAATGGAGTGGCTGGATTTTGATGAAGCAACGCAGCGGAAGAATGCGCGACTGATCGAGCGCTTTCTCAGCCTGAAGGTCGATCCTGCCTATCCGCTGACGTGGCGCGAAACGCCAGTCGAACACCTCGACGCGGATCGGCTTCGCGCCATAATTGAAGGCATCTTCAGAACAAACCGTACGGTCGCCAAACACATGTTGGTGGCCATAAAGAAGCTTGTATGGGTCGCGACCGACATCGAAAAATGGATAAAGCCGCAGGACGATCCCTCGTTGTCCATCCGCGTGCGAGTGCCCAAATCGACCAAGAACCCGGCCTGGCCGATCGCGATGCGCGAAAGGTTCGAGGAGCGACACCCCATCGGGACAGCCGCACGCACCTGCTATGCACTCGGCTTCTGGCTCGGAAATCGTCGCGGCGATATCGCTGCTCTTGCGTGGGATGATCTTCTAACCGAAGAGATCGAACTGTTCGACGGCTCGCTGGTGCTAATCGAGGCCTTTGATTTCCGTCAGAAGAAGAACCGCAACCGCCATGGCGGGCGGGAGATGTTCATTCCAGTCGTCGACAAGCTAGCTGCGACCTTGGATCCGCTCGATCGCTCGAAAGGCGGCACTGTCTTGAAGAACGCCTATGGCAGAGCATTTTCGGAAAAGAGCCTGACCGGTATGATGCAGCACTGGACGCGGCAGGCGGGAATTCCTGCCGGCTACACGCTCCATGGCCTGCGCCGCACCTTCGGCACCTACCTCGCTGAATGCAACATCCAAGCGCGAGCCATCATGGAAGCGATGGGCCATTCCTCCATGATTGTAACTGATGAATATGTGCGTGAGGCCAACAAGAAGCGGATCGCGGTTGATATTGCTCGCGCTATCAACGAGCGCGAGGCGAAACGGGATGCCATCAAGCGACGGGCAAACCTCCGCATCGTCAGATAGTCAAATCGAGTCGGAACAAACCGGGACCACGGTCTTTGCCTTGGGCCCATAATGGGCCCAAAACGTTTTGGGCCCAGGCCACTTTTTCTCAATAAAATCAATGGTTATGGTGGGCCCGGAGGGACTCGAACCCCCAACCAAGCGGTTATGAGCCGCCGGCTCTAACCATTGAGCTACAGGCCCCACGCGGGCTGGATTAATGTTTTTCGCATCGCGGCACAAGGCTTTCCCGACGGGCTTCCGCAGATCGCCCAAATCAACCCATAATCGCGCTCTACGCGACCCCTTGCGACTTGATCGCAGACCAAGGAGATTTTCATGACCAGACATCTTTTGCCTCTCGCGCTCGCCACTGCAATCGCTTTTCCGGCGATGGCTGGAGCCGCCGATCTGCCGACGCCGCCCCGCATCATCGTGTCGGGCGAAGGCGAAGCAACCGTAGCCCCCGATCTGGCGGTCCTGACGCTGAGCGTCATGCGCGAGGCCAAGACCGCGCGCGCCGCGCTCGATGCCAACAATGACGCCATGGCCGCTGTGATCGCGGCGATGAAGTCCGCCGGCATCAAGGACCGCGATCTGCAGACCGCTGGCATCCAGATCAACCCGCGCTACAACTACACCAACAAGCCGGACGGCAGCCAGGAAGCCGAACTCGTCGCCTATCAGGTGACCAACACGCTTTCGGTGCGGGTGCGCGATGTCGACAAGACCGGCGAGATCCTCGACAAGGCGGTGTCGCTCGGCGTCAACCAGGGCGGCGGCATCGCCTTCACCAATGACAACCCGGCAGCCACGGTCACCGGGGCGCGCAAGAAGGCGGTCGCCAACGCCATGGCCAAGGCCAAGACGCTGGCCGAGGCCGCAGGCGTCAGCCTCGGCCGGGTGCTCGAGATATCAGATCAGAACATCGCGCCGACGCCCATGCCGATCAACGCCAAGGCCTTCGACGCGGCGGGTGCTGCGGCTCCCGTACAGGCCGGCGAGAATTCCTACAACGTGCAGGTCACGGTCACCTTCGAACTGAAGTAAGCTGCTCTGACGATTGCCGTGGCTGAGCCTTGCTCGCCACGGCAATCACCGGCCAACAGCGTGCATGAAAAACCCCGCGGGATTGCTCCCGCGGGGTTTTTTCGAGCCACACCCTTCAAACGGAAAGGGGCTCCGCTAGTCCCGGCTGATCTTCGTAGAAGATCATGCCGCCAGACCGACCTTCACAGAAGGTCGTGTCTCCAGGCTGATCCTCGCAGAGGATCATGCCTCTATGACTCCAGCCTCAGCCTCAGCGATAGATGACCGGGCAGCCGCGCTCATTGGCGAACACGATGACGACGCGGTCGCCGTCCTGGCGGCCCATCACCTTCACCGTGCGACGATTGACGTCGACGATGCGGGCACGGCGGAGGCCCATGCGCTCGGCCTTGTCGAGGGCGCGGTCCGGCGAGCAGCCACGGCGCCAGTCGCCACGGCGATCGTCACGGCGATGGCGATAACCGTCGTCACCGGCATAGACGCCGAAACGCGGGTCGTTGTTGTTGCCGAAGCCGAGGTAAAGGCTGTCGGCGTGAGCGGGAACGGCCGCCAGCGTGCCGAGACCGACCAGGGCCGAAAGGGCTGCCGTCTTGATCGTGTTGAACATCGTCTTCTCTCCTTTTTGCGGGCCTTCGCCCGTCCTCGTGAACCGATGGGGGGAGAATGCGCTTGCCTGTCTGAACTCTTTACGAACCTGCCGTTCATCTCCGGTTCATATGGCGGGAAGAAGGAAAGTTCCGGCCATTTGCCGTCGTCCCCAGCCCTTGGTGAAGGCCACAACGCCTGACCCGGCGCCCGGTTCCGACCCCGCGGATTGGCCGAATGTCTTCAAACGCGAGGCTCTTGCTCACCGCCGCTGGTCCTACGGCTCCTCGTCCAGCACATAGTCGAAATAGTCTTCCGGCTCGGCAAGATCGGTTTCGCTCGCCTTGACCCGGCCGCGCATCGAGATGCCGGCTTCATGCACGGTCGCGGCGCTGCCAGACACCAGCCGGTGCCACCAGTAGAGGTCGCGGCCCTCGGCCACCAGCCGATAGGCACAGGTACTGGGCAGCCAGCTGATGGTTCGCACATTCTGCGGCGTCAGCCCGACGCAGTCGGGAACACGCGCCAGCCGGTTGGCGTAGTCCGAACAGCGGCAGGTCTCCGCGTCGAACAGCCGACAGCCGACGCTGGTCCAGTAGATCTCGCCGGTGTCCTCGTCCTCGAGCTTTGACAGGCAGCATTTACCGCAGCCGTCGCACAGCGATTCCCACTCGGCCGGGCTCATCGCCTCCAGCGCCTTGGTTTTCCAGAATGGCGTTTCCATTTCCGGGATGTGGCCCCGGCCGCGGGCAAGGTCAAGCGCGGCAATGGTCGCAATTGCGGCTATCGCCAGGTGAATGACACGAAGTTGCCTTCAAAAGGTCGGTCAATCGCCCCCTACGGCCTCTATCCGTGCCAGACTGGAACCAATCGGCACAAGATCGGTTTCGGCAAGGATGGGACCCCACAAGGAGAATTTCGATGAAACGCCAACCACGGATTCTGGCAGGCACCGCACTTGGCCTGTTGATGGCATCCGCGCCGTTGGGCGCGTTCCCGCTTCAGGGAAGTGTCGCGTCCGGCCTTGCCCAGCGCACGGCAGCCCCATTCATCCTGGCGCAAGCAGCATGCGCCGAGGGCGAAGCGGCCGAAGCCTGCGCACAAAAGCAGCAGGCGGAACCCGAACAGAAGCGCGAGCGCAAGAAGGCCGAGCCTGAACAGCAGGCCGCGCCTGCCCAGAGCGAGCAGCCCGCCGAGGAGCAGCAGCCACGCAGGAAGAAGCGCGACCAGCAGCAGCAGGCCGAGCAGGCGCCGGCCGAACAGGCAGCACCCGCGGAGGAACAGCAGCCGCGCAGGAAGAAGCGCGACCAGCAGCAGCAAACCGAGCAGGCGCCAGCCGAACAAGCCGCACCCGCCGAGGAACAGCAGCCGCGCAGGAAGAAGCGTGACCAGCAGCAGCAGACCGAGCAGGCGCCGGCCGAACAGGCAGCACCCGTCGAGGAACAGCAGCCGCGCAGGAAGAAGCGTGACCAGCAGCAGCAAACCGAGCAGGCGCCGGCCGAACAGGCAGCACCAGCCGAGGAACAGCAGCCGCGCAGGAAGAAGCGTGACCAGCAGCAGCAAACCGAGCAGGCGCCGGCCGAACAGGTCGCGCCGGCCAACGACAATCAGCCCGGCGAGCAGGCCAAGCCGCGCAAGAAGAACAGGCAGGACCAGCAGGCCCAACCTGAAGCCGCCCCGGCACCGAAGGAAGCTCCCGCTGGAGAGGCGACGGTCCCTGCCGGCGAACAGCCTGCGGCCCAGGGCGAGCAGCCCCAGGACACGACGAAGAAGCGCGGCAGGAAACCTGTTGGCGAGCAGCCGGCGACAGCCGAACAGCCTGCCACCGGCGAACAACCGGCCAATGGTCAGACGGCAGCACCGGCACAGGGCGAAAACCCGGTGCAAGGCGAAGCACCGGCCGATCCAAACGCCGCTCCCATCCTGGACAGCCAGAAGGACGCCGAGCGCAGAGGCGGTCGCAAGCAGGGCGACAAGATCGTCCCCCAGGATGGCGAGCAGCAGAATGGCGGGCAAAATGCCCAGCAAGGTGGCGATCAGGGCCGCAAGCCGGTGGCTGCTCCCATCGACCAAGGTCCGCCGCCCACCGACGACAGGGCCGCACAACAGGAAATCAAGCCCGAGAAGATTGCGCCGGTGACCGAGGAAAAGGGCACGCGCGTAGAGCGTGCGCCCGATGAGAACGTCCGTGACCGCCGGCGTCCGAAAGGCGTCGACGTCGTCCGGGAACTCGGCGACCGCGTCATCCTGCAGTTCAACAACCAGACATTCGTCGAGAGCAATGACGCCCCGCGCATGACCCGCGGCGCCAGGAACGTCTATTATGAGGATCTTTCGGGCAATCGCACCCGGGAAATCGTCGAGCGCGACAACGGTGTCCAGATCGTCACCATCCGCAACCGCTATGGCGACGTCATCCAGCGTTCGCGCATTGCGCCGGATGGACGCGAATATGTGCTGAGCTATGTCGACGAGCGGCACTATCAGGATGACAGCGACTGGCGCGATCCAGGCGATGACCTGCCGCCGATGCGACTGACCATCCCGCGCGAGGAGTACATTCTGGACTCCGAGGATGTCGAGGATCCGGACGACTACTACACCTTCCTCGAACAGCCGCCGGTGGAGAAAGTCCAGCGCCTCTACTCGATAGACGAGGTCAAGCGTTCGGCCCGCGTGCGCGACATCGCACGCCGCGTCGATCTCGACACGCTCAACTTCGAATTCGGTTCGGCCTCGATCTCCGACACCGAGGTGCAGAAGCTCGAGGGCGTCGCCACCGCCATGGAGAAGCTGTTGAAGAAGAACCCGGCCGAGACCTTCCTGATCGAAGGTCACACAGACGCGGTCGGCACACCGGAGGCTAACCTGGCCCTTTCCGATCGCCGCGCGGAATCGGTTGCGGAAGCGCTCACCAACGCCTTCGGCATCCCGCCGGAAAACCTGACGACGCAGGGCTATGGCGAGGAGTATCTGAAGGTCAACACGACGGCGCCAAACCGCGAGAACCGGCGCGTCGGCATCCGCCGCATCACCTCGTTGGTGGCGCCTGTGGCCAGCAACAATTAGGTCATGATTTCAAAACCATGATCTGGTTTGTGGAATCGGCACGAGAAGCACCCATCCCCGGCACCGCCGGGGATGGGTGGATGTGACGGGTTCAACAAGAATTGTACGGGCATTAGACACGGCTCATTGAATCGCGAGCCCAGCCACCCCAAATTCGGTGCTGGGCGTTCCCTGCCCCGTCCCGACTCCAGCGGGACGCATTGAACCCCGTCGGACCTTGTTCGGCGGGGTTTTTTGTCTTGCAAACGGTGGCGGCCTAGCCGAATAGGGCCATTGTCTGAGAGATAACCAGCCGGAATCATCCCATGAAGCGTCTCGAACTCGCCATCGAATCGATCATTCTCGCTTCACGCTGGTTGCTCGTCGTTTTCTATATCGGCCTGGCCCTGGCATTGGCCGTCTATGCGCTGTCATTCGGCAAGAAGCTTTATGAGTTCATTACCCTGGCGTTCACGCTCGATGACACCGACACCATCCTGAAGATGCTCGGCCTCATTGATGCAGCACTTGTCGCTTCGCTGGTGGTGATGGTCATCATCTCGGGCTACGAGAATTTCGTCAGCCGCTTCGACGACCAGGACGGCGGCGACGACGGCGTGCATTGGCTGGGCACGATCGATGTCGGTTCGCTGAAGGTCAAGGTCGCCTCGACCATCGTCGCCATCTCGTCCATCCACCTTTTGCAGGTGTTTTTGAACTCGTCGACCTACACGACCGACCAGTTGATGTGGCTGACCATCATCCACCTCGCCTTCGTCGTCTCGGCCTTCATGCTCGCCTATATCGACCGGCTGATGGGCCTGAGCAAAGGCAAGAAGGACGAGGCGTGAGCCTGCGCCTGCCGGACATGAATCAGTCCGGCAGGGTTGGCGCCCTATCGCTTTGTTTGAGCGAGGCTTTGCCGTGGCTCAGCCACGGCGGACGGCTTAGCTCGACGCTCACAATAACGCGGATCTAGTAGATGCTCTTGATCTTGCTGTCCGTGCGGGCAAACACCTCATCAGGGACAAAGAAATCGCCGGCCAAAGGCCCGGTCGCACCTGGCGCATAGGCTGAAAAATCGCTGACGCCGTCGGCGCGCAGCACCTCCTCGTCGATGTAGAAATTACCTGTTGTCTCGCGCGCCGGGCGCATGAAGATGGCATGCGCGGCGTCGGCCATGATGTCGGGCAAACGGCTCATCGCCGCCACCGTCGCGCCGCCGAGCAGATTGCGCACCGCCGCCGTGTCGATGGTCGAGATCGGCCACAGTGAATTGACGGCGATGCCGTCCTTGGCGAACTCCGCACTCATGCCCAGCGTGCACATCGACATGCCGAACTTGGCCATCGTGTAGGCAACGTGATTCCTGAACCACTTGGCCTTCATGTCGAGCGGCGGCGCCAGATTCAGGATGTGAGGATTTTGCGCCAACTTCAGGTGCGGAATGCACATTTTGGACACCAGGAAGGTGCCGCGCGTGTTGATCTGATGCATCAGGTCGTAGCGCTTCATGTCGGTCTCCAGCGTACCGGTGAGCTGGATGGCGCTGGCATTGTTGACACAGATGTCGATGCCGCCGAATTTTTCCACGGTCCTGGCGACCGCCTCGGCCACCTGCGCCTCCTCACGGATGTCGCACAGCACAGGCAGCGCTTTGCCGCCGGCCTGCTCGATCTCTTCGGCCGCCGTATAGATCGTGCCCGGCAGCTTCGGATGCGGCTCGGCGGTCTTGGCGGCGATCGTCACATTGGCGCCGTCACGCGCGGCGCGCAACGCGATCGCCAGCCCGATGCCGCGCGACCCGCCGGAGATGAACAGCGTCTTTCCCTTGAGCGACATTTCCTTGCGCCTCCCTTGCAACACAACAGGCGCAAACCTTTGCGCGGCGGGCGACCACAGCGCAAGACCCGACACGCTGGACACCGCGTTACGCAGCGTAGGGTTTACGACTAAACCAGCACCAGCCCCTGCCGCATCGCAATGGCGATCGCGTCGGTGCGGTTGGCGGCGCCGAGCTTGATCAGGATCGCGGCGACGTGGAACTTCGCCGTGTGCACGGAAATGTTGAGCCGCCGCGCGATCACCTTGTTGGGCGCACCCTCGGCCAGCAGCGCCAACACTTCCGCCTCGCGTGGCGACAGCGAAGGCCGGGTGGCATGCTCGTCGGAGGCTTCATCCTCGAACGGCTCGCCATCGCCGGCATGGAAATCCTCTTGGCGTCTGCCATCGCTCGAGACGCGATAGCCGGCCGCAGCCAGCCGCGCAGCCGCGGCGATCAGCAAATCGTCCACGCTCAATGGCAGTACCGCCATGACCTGACCGACAGCCCGATCGCCAGCGGCGCGTCCCGACAGCAGCACCCTTGGAATGGAGGCCGGCACCTCACCGCTCCGGTTGTCAACGATGGCGACGTCGGCCCTGCCGGCCACCACCGGCAGCAGGTCATCGCTCGCGGCCAACGAAGCCGCCAGGCGCTCGGCGCGTGACGCATCGCCAAGCGCAATCAGCACCACCAGCCGCCGCGAGACGGCACCGTCATGCATGATCCTGTCGCTGGTGAGCGTGTCCATGGATGCCCTCAGCTCAGCGGCTTTTCGCCGATTGTCAGCGCGACATCGCGCTGTTCGCCGCCGCGCACGACACCGAGCGTAACCGAAGCGCCGGCACTGTCGGGTCCGAGCCTGCGGATCAGGTCCCGCGGGCCGTGCACCGCCTCACCGTTCCACGCCACGATGATATCGCCAAGAGAGAGACCGGCGGCCTTCGCGGGACCGTCGTCATCGAGGCTCATCACCATCGCGCCGTGCGCGTCGCGGTCGCGTACCGGATGCAGGCCGGCGCCTAGATAGCCGCGCGCGACATGGCCTTTCTCACGGAGGGTCGCGACCGCCCGCTCGATCGTCTCGTACGGCATCACCAGCGCCCTGTGGCGCGGTCCGAACAACAGCATGCCGATCAGCGCACCCTTGGCGTCGAGAACCGGGCCGCCCTCGAAACGGCCGCCGGCGCCGACGGCAAGATTGATGCGCCGGTCGATGGTGCCGCCGCGCATCGAGCGCCAGGCCGGGCCGACTTCGCCCACCGAGCCCGAAACAGCCAAAGCGGAACCGTCACTGCTGCCGATGGCAATGGCGATGTTGCCCGGCCGCACCGCGTCAGCCTTGGCCAACGGCACGGCGTTGACAGCCCCGGCGGGCTTCAGCAAGGCGACGCCGGTCGATGGATCGCGGCCAACCAACTCGGCCTTCACCGTCTCGCCCGAGGCCAGCACCAACTCGATCTCCTCGCCGGCCTCGACAGCCTCTTCAGCGGTGACGAAATAGCCGTCACGCCAGTGGAAGGCGCTTGCCGTGCGGTGATGATGCGTGGCGAAGCCAGCCGTTGCCGGCGCCGCTTGTGCCGCGAGATCGGCGATGGCTTGCGAAAACGCACTCAGATTGAAATCGGTCATGTTGGTCTCCTGGGTTCATCCATGCCCCAGATATCGCTCGACAGCGCGTCCAGAGGTACTCGCCTGACGGCTAGTTGCCGGTTTGACTGGCCATCTGGTCAGGTCGCTGCGGTTCCAGCCGCTCCGCACATATAGTCACGATCAAGCCTGAACACACGGAGCCCTCCCATGGCCCTCGCCGCCGCCAAATTCCAAACCGATGATACGTTGCTCGACGCGTATTCGACGACCGTTGCGGACGCCGTCGACCGCATCGGCCCGGCCGTCTGCCGCATCGAGCGCGTTGGCGGTCAGGGCGGCCATGGCTCCGGCTTCGTCATCGCGCCGGACGGGCTGGTGGTCACCAATTTCCATGTCGTCGGCGACGCCAGGACAGTGCGCGTCTCGATGCCGGACGGGTCGTCGAGCGAAGGCCGCGTGCTTGGCCGCGATCCCGACACCGACATCGCGCTGGTGCGCGCTGACGGCAGCTTTGCCGATGTGGCACCGCTAGGCGACTCCAAGCGGCTGCGGCGTGGCCAGATCGCCATTGCCATCGGCAATCCGCTCGGCTTCGAATGGACTGTCACCTCGGGCGTCGTCTCGGCGCTCGGCCGTTCCATGCGCGCCTCCACCGGCCGGCTGATCGACGACGTCATCCAGACCGACGCGGCGCTCAACCCCGGCAACTCCGGCGGGCCGCTGGTGTCGTCGGCCGGCGAGGTCATCGGCGTCAACACCGCTATGATCCATGGCGCGCAAGGCATCGCCTTCGCGGTCGCCTCCAACACCGCCAATTTCGTCATTTCGGAGATTATCCGCTTCGGCCGCGTGCGCCGCGCCTTCATCGGCGTCTCGGCCGACACCGTCAATCTGCCGCGACGCGCCGCGCTCCTGTCGCAAGTGTCGACCAATACCGCGGTGCGGCTGCGCAGCGTCGAGAAGGATGGCCCGGCGGCCAAGGCCGGCTTGAAGGAGGGCGACATCATCGCCGCAATAGACGGCCGCCCGGTCACCGGCGTCGACGACCTGGTGCGCGTGCTCGACGCCGAGCGCATCAGCCGCGAGACGCTGTGCACGGTAGTGCGCCGCACCGGCGTCAGCCAGGTGACGGTGACGCCGGTCGCAAGGGCAAGTTGAGGCCGTTCGTCTTCTCGTCTAGGCAGCGGCCCCTTCAACGAATTGAGCCAGAAACTCCGGGCTGGGCGGGATCGGCTTGATGACGTCGATCAGCACGCCATTGGGGTCCTTGGTGATGAAATGGCGCTGGCCGAAGGGCTCGTCGCGTAGAGAGCGCAGGATCGGCAGGCCGGCGGCGACGATCCGCTCATAGACGGCGTCCGGGTCGCGAACCTCGAAATTGATCAGCAGGCCCGAGGTGCGGCCCCGCCCCTCTTCCGGGATCGTTTCATGGTCGCCTTGGACGATGCCGAGATTGACGCGTTTGTTGTCCACCGATTGCAGATGCACATACCAGTCGCTTTCGAACAGCGGCTGGAAGCCGAAATACTCGACATAGAACGCCGTCGTGCCGGCGACGTCGCCGGTCATCAGCACCGGGTAATAGCTCGTCGTCTTCATCTTTCCTTCTCCCGTCAATTAACATACAGTCTGCATGTAGATTGAATTAACATACAGGCTGCATGTATGCAACGCGATTCCGCGCGTCGTTCCAACCGTGACCGCACCGAGGCGACGCGCGCCGATCTGATTGCCGCGGCGCGAAAGCTGTTTACGGAAAAATCCTATGCCGAGACCGGCACGCCGGAGATCGTCGCTGCCGCCGGCGTGACGCGCGGCGCGCTTTACCATCACTTCGCCGACAAGCAGGCGCTGTTTGCCGCCGTGGTCGAGCAGGAGGCGACAGCGGTCGCCGAGGAGATCGAGCACGCCTCGCCCCCATCGCTCAATGCCCGGGACGCACTGATTGCCGGTTCCGACGCCTATCTCACCGCCATGCGCGCGCCAGGCCGCACGCGTCTGCTGCTGCTCGACGGCCCGGCCGTGCTTGGCCGCGCCGCCATGGACGCGATCGACAACCGCCACGGCAACCGTTCGCTGCGCGAAGGGCTGGTCGCGGCGATGCGGGCGCAAACGATGACGAGATTGCCGGCCGACGCGCTGACCGCCCTGCTCGGCTCCGCCTTCGACCGCGCCGCCCTGGCCATCGAGGCCGGTGCGTCAGCTCAGGACTACCGCGCCGTGCTCATGGCGCTGATCGATGGCCTCTCTCTTCCTCAGGCACCTCGCCCGGCTCGAACTCGTTGAAGCAGCCGAGCTGGCGCTTGAACTGGTCGATCAGCCAGGCCGCCGCCGGCTTCGGGCTGCGATCGTTGCGGTGCATGGCAAACAGCGGCGAGCTCACCTCCCTGAAGGATTCGAGGTCGATTTCGACCAGCCGGCCAGTCGCCAGGTCGTCTGCTATCAGCCAGCGCGGCAGCCCGCCCCAACCCAGCCCCTCGCGCATCAGCATATGCTTGGTGCGCACATCCGTCAGCCGCCAGGTGCGGTAGGCGAAGACACCGAAGTCGCGCCCCTTGGTGCGCTCCGACTGGTCGGTGACGACAAGCTGCGTGTGTTCGCGCGCATCCTCGATCGCCACCGGCTTCGGCAGCAGGGCCAGCGGATGGCTGGGCGCGGCGGCCAGCACGATCGACATGAAGCCGATGCGCACGAGATGCACATCGACATCGCCCAGCAGGCCGCCAATGCCAAGGTCGGCCTGCCCGCTGACGACATGATCGGGGATCAGGCCGAGCGTACCGATATGCAGGCGCAGCATCACGGTCGGAAACTGCGCCTCGAACGCCTTCAGCACCCGCACCAGCACCGGCGACGGCAACGCTGCGTCGACCGACAGCGCGACTTCAGCCTCGAGCCCTTGATGATGGCCGTCGACGCGCGAGCGGATGCGCTGCAGCACGCCGATCATGCGCCGCGCATCCTCCAGCATCGCCCGGCCGATCTCGGTCAATTGCGGCTCGCGGGTACCCTCGCGCTCGAACAGTTTCAGCCCCAGCTGCGCCTCGAGATTGGCGATGCCGTAGCTGATCACGGACTGTGCCCGGTTGAGCCTGCGGCCGGCGGCCGAGAAGCTGCCGGCTTCGGCGACTGTCACAAAGATCTGAAGTTGATCGAGCGTCGGGTTGGGCTGCATCGTGATATCTAACTTATAGATGGGTCGTATAGAAAATATACCAGTTTATTGAATGGATCGAAAGCCCCATATCTGGCGGGACAAATCATTCCAACCGCTGGAGAGCCCAAAATGTCCATTCTTCTCATTACTTCGAGCCCGCGCGGCGCCGCCTCCCATTCGACCCGCATCGCTACCGAATTCGCCGAAAAGCTCGTCGCCGCCGATCCGTCGAACACGCTCGTCGTGCGCGACCTCGTCGCCAATCCGCTCCCCCATATCGACGCCGACTACGCCAGCGGCATCTACGTGCCGGCGGAAGCCCGCACTGCGCGCCAGGCTGAGGTCGTCGGCGTCTCCGATGTGGTGCTCGACGAACTGTTTGCCGCCGACACCGTGATCCTGGCCACAGGCTTCATCAACTTCAACATCTCCTCGACGCTGAAGTCCTGGGTCGATCACATCTCTCGTTCCGGCAAGAGCTTTTCCTATGGCGAGAACGGCCCCAAGGGTCTCGTCACCGGCAAGAAGGTCTATATCGTGCTGGCTTCGGGCGGCATCTATTCGGAAGGCGCTGCCGTGCAGTTCGATCACGCCATTCCCTATTTGCGCGGCGTGCTCGGCTTCCTCGGCATGACCGATGTCGATGTCATCCGCATCGAAGGTGTCGGCATGGGCCCTGACGCGGTGACCGCAGCGCTCGCCAAGGCGACCGCCAAGGTCGATGCCGTGGTGGCTGCCAGCCGTGGTGTCGCGGCGGCGGCGTAAAGAGCCGAAATTTGTCCGCATCGAAAGGCAGGCGTGCGCGCCTGCCTTTTGCGTTCTAGCCGATGAAATGTCGGAGCAGACCCGCCGAAGCGACCCCGATCAGCACAGTCGGCAGCATGGAAAATCGCGTGGCTGCGACTAAGGTAATGGCTAGCGCCAGAAGGTCGGCCGGATTGCTCGACACAAAGGCGGGCGCGATGACAGAGATCAGCACGCAACCGGGTGCCGCTTCCATCACAGCCGTGGCACGCCCGCTGAGCGTGCGGTTGCGCAGCACGACATAGCCGCCGATGCGCGTGAGATAAGTGACGCCGGCCATCAGCACGATAGTGAGAAGGGTCACGCCATCGATCATGCATCACCCGCCATCAGCCAGGCCGCGACCAGTCCCGACATGGCGCCCGCGGCGACATACCAGGCACCGGGAACGAAGAGATAGACCATTGCCGCAACGACCAGGCTGACCAGCCAGGGCCGCGCCGCCGCCATACCCGTCCACATGCCGCGCATCAGCACCAGGAAGACAGCCGGGAACGCCATGTCGAAACCATAAGTCCCGACGTCGCCGAGCATTGGACCGAGCAAGGCACCCAGCGTGGTGAAGGCCACCCAGGTGAGATACATCGCCAGCGCCGCGCCCATATAGTAGCGCGGGCTGAAGGCCGGCGTGATGCCGGCAGCAGTGCGCTGTTTGGCATCGGCCAGGCCCAGTGCCCAGCTTTCATCGCACATAAAGAAAAGCGCCGGAAACACCTTGCGCCGTGGCAGGTGGCGCAGGAACGGCGCCAGTGCCGCACCCATCAGCAGGTGACGGCTGTTGACCAGGAAGGTGATGGCGACGATGAGCACGACGTGCGGCGGCGACGTCCACAATTGGATCGCCGCGAATTCCGAGCCGCCGGCGAAGTTCAGTCCTGTCATCGCGGACAGTTCGACCGTGCTCAGCCCTTTTTGCGTGGCCTGGGCGCCGAGCACCAGCGCATAGGGGATGGTGCCAAACAGCACCGGCGCGCAGGAAGCCACGCCACGGCGGAACTCGGATCTCGAACCGTCGCCCGCCGTCTCGACTGCCTGTGAAATGCTCATGGCTATCCATCAGCTGGCCTCGCGGCCGCCGCTTCCCTGTGTTTGAAATCAACTGATGTCGGCGGCAAACATACCGATATCGGCTCGCAATTTGGTTGCGAAGATTGTTGTCTTTCACCGAATTTTGGCATTGAGTGTCACAAATCACAGAATAGATGGAATCCAAAGCCATGAAGCTGGATGAGATCGACAAGCGGATCCTGCGGGCGCTGCAACGCGACGGCCGCATGGCCAACAACGATCTGGCCAATGAAGTCGGGTTGTCGCCATCGCCTTGCCTGCGGCGCGTGAAACTGCTGGAGGAGGCTGGTGTCATCGACCGCTACGTCGCCGTGCTCAACCCGGCCAGCATCGGCAAGGGTCTGACCTTCTTCACCCGCATCTGGCTGAAGACGCAGGACGAGGACACGATCGAGCATTTCGCCACCGAAGTCGCCAAGCTGCCGCAAGTGATGGAGTGCTATTTGATGCTCGGCGATTGCGACGCCATGGTGCGCGTGGTGGCGGCCGGCATCGACGATTACCGCCGCTTCCAGTCGGAGCATCTGAGCCGCATCAAGGGCGTGCAGAACGTCAAGACCGACGTCCCCAGCCAGACGATCAAATACACGTCGGAACTGCCGATCTGAGCTACCGAAAACGGCGTCACGCCAAACTGGATAAAAAATGCAACCGGATTGTAGGATCGAACCCGGTGCCGGCGTCCTTCGGGTGCAAGCAGCGCGCAGCGCTGCCCTCTGGCATGGGAGATTTGAATGAGCCTTTCCTATCGTTGGGTCATCGTCGCCGCTGGCGCGCTGATGTCCTGTGTCGCCATCGGGACGATGTTTTCGCTGGCGATCTTCCTGGAGCCGATGGCGATCGACACCAACTGGTCGCGCGCCGGCATTTCCAGCGCCATGACGCTCAACTTCCTGGTGATGGGCCTTGGTGGCTTCGCCTGGGGTGCGATATCGGACCGTTTTGGCGCCCGCATCGTCGTGATGATCGGCGCGGTGCTGCTCGGGTTGGCGCTGGTGCTGGCCAGCCGCGCCGGTTCGCTGCTGAGCTTCCAGATCACCTATGGCGTGCTGGTCGGTCTCGCGGCAAGCGCCTTTTTCGCGCCGATGATCGCGCTGACCACGGGCTGGTTCGACACCAACCGCAGCCTTGCCGTCTCACTGGTCTCGGCCGGCATGGGCGTGGCGCCGATGACGATTTCGCCCTTCGCCCGCTGGTTGATCTCCGCCTATGACTGGCGAACCGCCATGTTCGACATCGGCATTACCGCTTGGGTGCTGCTGTTGCCGGCGGTGCTGCTGGTGCGCCAGCCGCCGAAGCCCGTCGTGGCCGATACCGGCTCCGCGCCGGTTGCCGAAGGCGCCGGCCTGACGGTCGGCCAGGCGCTGCGCTCGCCGCAATTCATCGTGCTCGGGCTGACCTTCTTTGCCTGCTGCGCGGCACATTCCGGGCCGATCTTCCATATGGTCAGCTACGCCATGCTGTGTGGCGTCGCCCCCATGGCAGCGGTTTCGATCTACAGTGTCGAAGGCCTGGCAGGCCTCGGCGGCCGGCTCTTCTACGGCGTGCTGGCCGACCGGTTGGGCGTCAAGCCGGTGCTGATCGCGGGCCTGGCGATCCAGGCGATCGTCATTGCCGCCTATCTCTCGATCAGCCGGCTTGAGCAGTTCTACATGCTGGCCATTATCTTCGGTGCCACCTATGGCGGCGTCATGCCGCTCTATGCGGTGCTGGCGCGCGAATATTTCGGCCAGCGCATCCTCGGCACCGTGTTCGGCGCCGCCACCATGCTGTCCAGCCTCGGCATGGCGCTGGGACCGCTTGCCGGCGGCATGGTGTTCGACGCCTACGCCAACTATTCCTGGCTGTTTATCGGCTCGGCTCTTATCGGGCTCGGCGCGGTCGGCATCGCCATCGCGTTCCCGCCACTGCCGCGCAGGGAGTTGCAGCCGGCTTAGCCCGGGTCGATTTCCCAAACCTTGCTGGCCAGGCGCACAGTCAGCCTGGTCCGTTCGGTTCGCCGCGGATCCTGTCCCCTGTTTCATCCGTTCCCCCTTGTGCGAGTACGGAAGTCCATGGCCAACGTTTGCACCGACCGACGACTTCGCGCACCCGTCCACACCAGTGAGGGTACCATTTGAGCCGAAGGCGCGCGGCTCCGCCACGGCCAGGCTTGAATGGCAGGCAACGGGCGATGGATCGAAAAGCTCTCTTAAGCATTTAAGCTTTGGCTAATAGTAGCCTCAGGAGAGAAACGATGAAAAAGACGCTGCTCATTTTGAGCCTGCTCATTCCGCTCTCGGCGTGCTCCCGTACCGAACAAGGCGCCGCCATCGGCGGCTTGGGTGGCGCGGCCGTAGGCGCCGCGGTGGCCGGAGACCCTGTGCAAGGGGCGGTTGTAGGCGGTGCGGTCGGAGCGATAGCCGGGGCCGTCATCGGCCACGCCAGCGAAGCCGGCCAGTGCAGATATCGCGATCGGTACGGCCGGGTTTACGTTGCAAGGTGCCCGGACGGTTACTGATCTCAAGGCGCGTGATCTCCTTCGATCACGCGTCTGCCAGGAGTAGTCGAATGGCCTATCGGATCAAAAAGTTGCCGGGTTTCTTGTTTGCCGCTGTCGGCGCTGCCGCGTTGAATATCGCGTCCACGATTGCGATTTCGGCCGCGCCGGTTGATGCGAAGACGATTGCCGATCACTTCTCATCGGTGAAATCCATGTCAGGGGATTTCGTGCAGTCGGGCCCGAAGGCGGAGAAAAAACATGGCAGGTTTTTTCTCCAACGCCCAGGCAAGATCCGGTTCAATTATGCAGGCCAATCTGGGATCAGCGTGATTGCGGATGGTAAATCCCTGGTGGTTTACAACAGGAAACTGAAGACATCGCGGCTCTATGCTCTCTCGAAGACGCCGCTCAAGCTGCTGCTCGACAACAAGGTCGACTTCTCCGGCAGTCGCCTCAAAAGCATCAGAGACGACGGCGCTCAGATCATCGTCAAGCTGGCCGACAGATCGGCTTTCGGCAATTCGAACATCTCCATGGTGTTCGACAGAAAATCGCTCGATCTGCGCAGATGGAGCCTCACCGACGAGAAGGGACTTACCACAACGGTGACTATATCAAATGTGAGGCAGGGCGTTCGCGCTCCCGAGGGCACCTTCGTTATCGACTATGCGGCAAACCGTGAATTCAACACGACAACGAAATAGCCGCAGCCACATTCACAGCCGGAACCAATATGATCAGCGACGGTTTAGTCCATGAAGGGACCGGAACCGCAAAGGACGCGGTACAATGATTGAAATTCACAGCATCGAAGCGGCCAACGCCAGACTGCGCATTAAGAGAGCTGAGCACTCTCTGAAGCGCGCCAATGACTTGCTGGACGAGGAAGGCGGCGTCGCTCTTAACCTGGCATTGTGCGGCCGGATAAGGGCCGCGAGAAGGAACCTGATCGAGGCCAGGACCCGCCTGATGACCATCGATCCCGCCAGGACGAGTTGATCCGCTGGCGGTCGGAGGTCAACCCGGAACGAGAGGGCTAGCGTGGCGCGAAGCCCGCATGGTTAGGCAGTGATCTGCTGGCGGTGATCTACCCAAAAATCCGCTCGCCCTGCTCGTCGACCAATTGGATGCCCTTCTTGATCGAGATGTCGACGGCATCGTCGAGCCCGGCGAAGCGGTCGGCGCGGATGAATTTGTGTTCCTTCACCACGCCGTCGATCTCCTTGGAGACGACGCCGCACGTCTGGTACTGGCCATCCGCCTTGTAGGGCGTGGCGCTGACCAGGAAGCCCTTGTGCTCCACCTGCTTGGCTGGCGCTGCACTCGTCGGCTCGGCCGTCTGGGTTCCGCCGCCGCCACCGCCGAAAAGACGCTTCAGAAAAGACATCGGACTTCCTCCAACAGCATTCATCCCGCACCATGTAGAGTGAGGCGGGATGAATTTCACTATCGGTCCTTGGCGCAGCGGGCAAGGGCGGCGTCCCATGGCCGGACGAGCTTACTTGTGCGACAGCGCCTCCAGCGCCTCGGCGGCGGCTTCGAGGATGGCGATCGCCTCGGCCTGCTTGTCGGCCGGGGCGTCGACAAAGTCGCCCAGAGCCGCGCGCAGCCGGTGGCGGACTGCGCGGAATTCGTCGCGCGCTTCCGAACGATCCCCGCGGCCGCCACGACGCCCGCCCTCTTCGCTCTCGTCGTTCCAGCCGAACCAGTCGCGCGCCTTGGCCATTTTGCGGCCGAAGCGCTCGAGATGGTCGAGCACGCCGTCGATCATCTCGCGGTTGTCAGCGAGATGCGCCTGGCCCGCTTCGGTGATCGAAAACACCTTCTTGTTGCCGTCGGCGGCGGAGGCGGCATAGCCGGCCTCTTCCAGGAAGGTCAGGGTCGGGTAGACCACGCCCGGGCTCGGGCTGTAGATGCCGCTGGTGCGCTCTTCCAGGGCCTTGATGATGTCGTAGCCGTGGCGCGGTGCCTCGGCCAGCAGCGACAGCGTGATCAGCTTGAGGTCGCCATCGGCCAGCATGCGCCCGGCGCGGAACATGTCGCCCGGGCCGCCGCGTCCACCGCCACGACCGCCATGTCCGAACGGGCCGAAGCCGCCGCCCCCTCTGCCACCAAATTTGCCGCCGAATTTGCCGGCCATGTGCATGAACATGCGTTCGCCGAAATGGTTGTTCCCAAAATGTTTGTGCATCGATTGCTCCTTGAGTTGTATCTTACGATATATCTTAATTAGGCAGGACAATCGAGAGAGTCAAGATATATCTTACGATGTATCTGAATGTGGCGCCAGAGGCTTGCTTTCGCTCCGCGAGCCGGCCAGCCGATAGCGCGCACGAAAGGTCCGGAGATGTCCTCCGGACCTTTGCGCTTCTGGTCATCAATGACGAACGGCTACCAGCGGCCCTTGCGGCGGTTCCAGGCATGGAGAAGATCGGCGAAGCGGTCGTAGGCAAAGCGTGTCACCGGCAAGGCAACCGGATTGCCGAACACCATCGCCAGCCAGCCTTCGCCCGGCGTGACCTTCCACACGGCGATGGCAACGTCGGCGCCGACCAGCAGCCTGCCCGCCGCATCGGTGGCGTGCAGCCGGCGGCGGATGTCCTCAAGCGACGCGCCATGTCCGGCAAGCGCTGCGGGTTCAAGATTGATGTCTCGGAACTCGATCCGCCCGGCCTTGACCGCCTCGATCAGCCGCCGCTTCTGCCTGCTGATACCGGCATCGCAGACCGGGCAGCGCGTGTTGTACCAGACGGTCAGCATTTAGCCGTGGCCATGCCTGTGGTGCAGGTCGGGATAATGCGGATGCCGGTGGCGCATCGGGGCATGCCGGTGCCAGTGCGAATGCGGCTCGCTCACCGGCCCGTCATGATGGTGCTGGTGGTGCTCGTCATGCACATGGCTGTGCTCGTGTTCCAGTTCCTCATGATCGTGCTCGTGCTCATGGTGTTCCGACAGATGCAGCCACAGGCCAACGCCCATCAGAAGTCCGGCGGCCGCAAGCTTGAGCGTGACGGCGTCACCCAGGATGGCGATTGCCAGCAACGCGCCGATGAAGGGAGCGAGCGAGTAATAGGCCCCTGTCCGCGCGGTGCCGAGATGACGCAGCGCCACGATGAACATCACCAGGCTGACCCCGATGCCGAAGAAACCGACTGCGGCGGTCGCTGCAATGACCGACGTCGGGGGAAACAAGGCGCCGCCGGCAAGCGCCAGCCCGACATTGACGACACCCGCCACCAGCCCTTTGAGCATGGCGATCACCACCGGGTCGGTGGCCGAGATCCTGCGCGTGAAATTGTTGTCGATCCCCCAGGCCAGACAAGCCCCTGCCACCAGCAGGGCGCCACGATTGAAGGCTACGCCCTCACCTTGCCACGACAGAAGAACGGCGCCCGCCAGAATGGCGAAGGCGCCAAACAGCAGGCGCCGGTCGACATTCTCGCGATAGACGAGCCAGGCGATCGCCATCGTCGCCAGCCCTTCCAGGTTGAGCAGCAGCGCCGAACTGGACGCCGTGTTGAGGGTCAAGCCGAACATCAGCAGCACCGGCGCGATGACGCCGCCCATGCCGATGGCCAGCGCCAGCCAGGGAATATCCCCGGCGGTCAGTTGCGCCTCCCCGGCCGCGGCCTGCCTGCCCCGAAGCAGGCGGTACAGAGCCAGGCCAAGACCAGCACCGAGATAGAGCAGCCCGGCCAGCATGAAGGGATTGACGCCATCGAGCAGCAGCTTGCTGAGCGGCGGCGTCGCCCCGAACAGGACGGCCGAGCCAAGCGCGAGCGGCACGCCGGGCCACAGATGCGAATGAGAATGCGGTTCGGACATGGCTGTATCCTAGCGCACGTTAGCCAAAGGTGGCGACGCGCTTCACGCGCTGTTTCGTCACGGCTCTACCCGAGCGAGGTGATGATCTCGCGGTAGGCTAATTCGGGAAAGGCCTTCAGCGTCCGCGTCCTCACATTACCCGCTGCCGCCAGCATCAGCGAGAAGCGCGCCAGCACCGCGTCGTCAGGCGCTTCGACCACCGCCACCATGTCGTATTCGCCCATGGTCAGGTAAAACGCCTTGAACGATCCGCCCATGTCTCCCAGCTGCCTCCTGGCGGCGTCGAGCCGCTTCGGTGACTCGCGCACGTTTCTGGCACCCTGCTCCGTCCAGTTCATCAGCACGATGTAGCTTGTCATGGCACACCTCCCTCCGGGGCCACGGAGCACGGCGGCTTCGCCGGGGCGGGCATCCGGGTTGTCGCCCAGAAAATGCATCCGACACCGAAATTATCCTACCGAAGGGCCTCGCCCGCAAGAGTGCGTCCCACAACAAAAAAAGGGCGCCATCGGCGCCCTTGAACTCTTTGCATTGGTAAGTCTCAGCTATCCAGGAAGCTGCGCAGCTTGCGCGACCTGCTCGGGTGCTTGAGCTTGCGCAGCGCCTTGGCTTCGATCTGGCGGATACGCTCGCGGGTGACCGAGAACTGCTGGCCGACTTCTTCCAGCGTGTGGTCGGTGTTCATGCCGATACCGAAGCGCATTCTGAGCACGCGCTCCTCGCGCGGCGTCAGCGAGGCCAGCACGCGCGTGGTGGTCTCGCGCAGATTGGCCTGGATCGCCGCGTCGATCGGCAGGATCGCCATCTTGTCCTCGATGAAATCGCCCAGATGCGAATCCTCCTCGTCGCCGACCGGCGTCTCGAGCGAGATCGGCTCCTTGGCGATCTTCAAGACCTTGCGCACTTTTTCGAGTGGCATGGCGAGCTTTTCGGCCAGTTCTTCCGGCGTCGGCTCGCGGCCGATCTCGTGCAGCATCTGGCGGGAGGTGCGCACGATCTTGTTGATCGTTTCGATCATGTGCACCGGAATGCGGATGGTGCGCGCCTGATCGGCGATCGAACGCGTGATCGCCTGCCGGATCCACCACGTCGCGTAGGTCGAGAACTTGTAACCACGGCGGTATTCGAATTTGTCGACCGCCTTCATCAGGCCGATATTGCCTTCTTGGATCAGGTCGAGGAACTGCAAGCCGCGATTGGTGTATTTCTTGGCAATGGAGATGACGAGGCGCAGATTGGCTTCGACCATTTCCTTCTTGGCGATCGCCGCTTCGCGCTCGCCCTTCTGCACCTGGTTGACGATCTTGCGGAATTCCAGGATCGAGATCGCCGTTTCGGTGGCGAGGTTCTGGATCTCGGCGCGCAGGTCCTTGATCGCATCCTTCTCGTTCTTGGTGAATTCCTTCCAGCCGCGCGAGGTCAGATTGCCGATCGCGCGCGTCCAGTTCGGGTCGAGTTCGGAGCCCTGATATTCCTTCAGGAACTCCTCGCGGCGCACGCCGTAGCTTTCGGCCAGCCTGAGCAGCTTGCCTTCGTTCTGCACCAGGCGCTTGTTGATGTCGTAGAGCTGCTCGACCAGTGCCTCGATGCGCGCCGTGTTGAGCGACAGCGACTTCACCGCCTTGATCAGCTGGTCCTTGAGCTCCTTCAGCCGGCGGTCCTGGCTGGGCGACAGCGTGCCGGCGGCGGCGAGCCTGTTCTCGACCTGCTGGTCCTGCAGCTTGCGCAGCTTTTTGTAGGTGTCGGCGATAACGTCGAGCGTCTCCATCACCTGCGGGCGGAGTTCCGCTTCCATTGCGGCCAGCGACAGGCTCGCTTCGTCCTCGTCTTCGTCGTCGTCATCCGTCAGCCCACGCGTATCGGCGCCGACATTGGTGATGTCGTCTTCGTCGTCGCGCGAACGGCGCGGCTTGTCCTCGACCTTGGCTTCCTCGACGCGCTCGACCACCGGCGCCTGCTTGGCCTCGGGGCCAGCATAGGTGGCTTCGAGATCGATGATCTCGCGCAGCAGGATCTTGGATTCATTGAGTTCGTCGCGCCAGATGATGATGGCCTGGAAGGTCAGCGGGCTTTCGCACAGACCCGCGATCATCGTCTCGCGGCCGGCCTCGATGCGCTTGGCGATGGCAATTTCGCCCTCGCGCGACAACAGCTCGACCGAGCCCATCTCACGCAGATACATGCGCACCGGATCGTCGGTGCGATCGGTCGGTTCTTTCTTGGTGGTGGTAGCGGCGACCGCGGTGCCGGTCTGCTCAGCCAGCTCGTTGGCGTCTTCCTCGGCGTCGGCCGCGGTGTCGGCGGCCTCGGGCTCCTCGCCCTGCTCGTCGTCCTCGACCACGTTGATGCCCATGTCGGACAGCATCGCCATCGTGTCCTCGATCTGCTCGGAGGTCACTTCCTCTGAGGGCAGCACCGAATTCAGCTCGTCCATGGTGACATAGCCGCGCTTCTTGGCGGCCTTGATCATCTTCTTGACAGCATCATCGGAAAGGTCGAGCAGAGGGCCATCGGTGGCGCCTTCGCGTTCGGTTTCGACCTCTTCCTTTTCCTTTGTCGCCATAGTCTTTATCTTCTCCTAGCGGCCGAACTTCAAAGCCGCGTAAGCTGTCGGACCAGTCAAATCGGATGCGCTCGCTTATGAAACGCGCTTCACCGGGCCAGTAACTGCATCAACTCGTTTCGTTTGGTGTATGTCGTTGCCCAAATCGGGTTTCCCCTTTTGGGCGACATGCATTAAGTCCAGATTAACCCTGATATCTGTGGCAGGCGGGCTGCCTGTCCAGTGACCAGTACCTCACATCGCTTGTTTTCCCGTGACGCGGGTTCGGGTTAACGTTTCGAATCGTCCTGATTCCGCCAATCTGCCAGAAGGTCAAGCGCCTCTCGCATGATTCGCATGAAAAAAGCGAATCAATTACCCGACTTAGCCCGTTACGCGCCATTTGGACGCGCAACGACGCTTTCTCAATTCACTCGCTTCCAACTAAGCTCGCCCTGCCCTGCCCGAGGAGACGCCAAACCCTTCGATCAGCGCTTCCGTGGCCTGCACATCCTGGAATTGCGCCTGAATTTCGATCAGGTGCCGGTAGTTTTCGTCTGTGGGATCGGTGGCGAGCGCCGCTTCCGCCTGTTTCAGTTCCTTATGTAAGGTGCGCGCGCTGCGCTGCAAGTGCAGCGCCTGGCTGAAAGCATCGCGGGCATCTTCAAGGGCGGCGGTCTCCAGCGCCGGCCATTGCCGCATTCGCCGGATCAGCCCGACGGCCCGCTCCCAGATCTCGGCGCAGCCGGCGCGTTCGATCGTCGCAATCACGGCCTGCCGGTCATTGGCCATGTCATGCGCCATTGCGTCGAGGATTGCCGCATGCAGCCGCCTCAGATCGGAGTTGGCGAGATCGAGGAACTCGATATGGGCGAAATTCTCGTCGATCAGCGCCGGATGGTTGATCAGCGCGACGATGATCGTCGCCTCGCGCACCGACATCCCCTCGCCGCCGCGTTTGACCAAAGCCGACTGGCCGAGGCTTTCGGTGATCGCCATGCGGCCGCTGCCGGCCTTGGCGAACTGCCCGCCGGGCGCGGCCGTCTTGCCCTGGCCCTGTTTCCAGTCCTGCCCCTGGCGACCTTGCCGGGCACTGCGCTGCGAGCCGAAGAAGCTCAGCACACGCTCCCGCATCTCCTGCTGGTAGTGGTAGCGCAGGCTTTCGTCGCGGATGCGGCTGGTCAGTTCGCGCAGCGTCTTCTCGAGCTCGGCCCGCCGCTCCGGCGTATCGAAGACGCCGCCCGCCGTCTCCCGCATCCACAAAAGGTCGACCAGCGGCCGCGCCTCGGCCAGAACGCGACGAAATGCATCCGGTCCTTCGGCCTTGACCAGATCGTCGGGATCCTTGCCTTCCGGCAGCAGCGCGAAACGCGCCGAGCGGCCGGCCTGCACAGACGGCAGCGCCATATCGGCGGCCCGCCACGCTGCCTTCAGCCCGGCCTTGTCGCCGTCGAAGCACAGCATCGGCTCCGGCGCCATGCGCCACAGCAGTTCGAGCTGGTTCTCGGTAAGCGCGGTGCCGAGCGGCGCCACGACATTCTCGAAGCCGGCCTGCGCCAGCGCGATCACGTCCATATAACCTTCGACGGCGATGACCGTGCCGCCCTTGGCCAAGGCCTTGCGGGCGCGGGCGAAATTATAGAGCACATTGCCCTTGTGGAAGAGCTCGGTGTCAGGCGAGTTCATGTATTTGGCCAGCGCATCGGGCTGTAGCGCGCGGCCGCCAAAGGCGATGATCTTGCCCCTGGAATCCGGGATGGGGAACATGATGCGGTCACGGAACCAGTCATAGGAAACCGGAATGTCGTCGCCGTGGCGCACCAGTCCGCAGGCCTCGATATCGGCTTTCGGCACGCCCTTGGCGGCGAGATGCTCCTTCAGCGCATTGCGGCTGTCGGGCGCAAAACCGAGCCGGAACGATTGCTGCGTCGCCGGCGTCAGTCCGCGGTCGCGCAGATAGGCACGCGCCTTGGCACCTTCCGGCCCTTGCAGTCGCTCCTGGAAGAAGGCGGTCGCCATCTCCATGACGTCGGTCAGGCTGGCGCGTTCCTTTTCGCGCCGCTCCTCCTGCGCATCGCGAACCGGCATCGGCACACCGGCCATGTCGGCGATCTTTTCGACCGCTTCGGGAAAGCTCATCCCATCGAGTTCGGTGAGGAACTTGAAATGATCGCCCGAAACCGAACAGCCGAAACAGTGGTAGCGGCCCTTCTTGTCCTCGCAGTGGAAGGATGGGCTCTTCTCGCCATGAAACGGGCAGCACGCCCAATAGTCGCCGCGTGGCGCGTTGGTCTTCTTGCGATCCCACGCAACGCGCTGGCCGATCACCGATGAAATCGGCACGCGGTCGCGTATCTCGTCGAGGAAGGCGGGTGGAAAGCGCATCGGGGAACTCGTTTCCCGATTATATAATCATAGCCGCGAATTCCGACGACCCTTAATGCGGGCCATACCCGGTTTCCACAGGCAAAAGAGGCCTTGCCGGTCGATCAGTCGCCTTCGTCGACCAGATTCTCGACCGGCAGTTCAAGCGCGCGAGCCAGTCGCAGCCAAAGCGCGACATCCCCTCCACGCTTTCCGTTCTCGATCTCGGAAAGATAGTTCTGCGTCACTCCGACGGATGCAGAAAGAACAGCCTGGGTCTGTTTGCGATATCTGCGCCAGAAGGCGAGCGGAGAGACCGCCGCGACAAGAGCCCGCGCCTCATCCGGAGTAAGCCCGGGAATCTGGCCTGCGCGAAAGCTGCCCAGCGCCTGCGCGTGATCCAGTGATTCCCGAAGTGCATCCAGCTCACTGCGTGGCAGGATGGCCAGTTCCTCGCCGCCTGGCGTCGTGACATAGGCAACGTTGTTCATCTTGGCATCCCTTCAATCATAAACCGGTCCGCGCGGCCCGATCCTGGTGACGATGATCTCTTGATCCGTTTCCTCGAACACCACACGATAGTCACCCCCCTCAAACGCAGAGCGGTCGAGCCTTGCAAGGCCTTGACCATGTTTGCAAGGCTGCTCGGGTCTTTGGCGCGTATGCTTCTATCTTCGACAGAATTCTCTCGGCATCCGCCCGATGCTTTCGCAGCGCCTTGGCAGCCAGAGGGAGAAGAATGAGCCGCCTCACTCCTAGAATATCGCACATTGTGATATTCTCGACAAGCCGATTCAGACTTCACATTTGCGGTGAATTGGCCGCGGACAGCAAAAAGGAGGCGGCCTTTGCGGGCCGCCTCCTTCCGGGTTCAGCACATGCCTGGAGGCTTAATGCGCGGCAAGCGTACCGAAGATGACGCCGGAGAGGATGCCGACCAGCACATAGTCGTTGCCGACGCGGATCCATTCCTGGCCGCGGCCGGGGCGATGCAGGCCGTAGCGGCCGTAGTCGCGGACCGGCCGGTGCTGTCTCCAGCCGGAATATTTCTGGCCATTGCGCCAGTTGTTACGCTTCACCACGACCTTCTTATGGATGACGCGCTTCTGGATGATGCGCTTCTTGACATCCCTGTTGGTGGGCTTTTGCCAATCGACCTGGCTGTAGTTCGACTGCGGAGCGTTCGGTGCATTCAGCGGTGCGGCCTGGCCGGTGAGCGACGTGGCGGCCAGCATCGAGAAAGCGAGGGCGGAAAGGACAATGCGTTTCATGAGAAGTCTCCTTGGTTGTCGATGCCCAGGGAATAGCGGGCCACCTATGAACCGAAACTGAACGCACGCATTACAATTGTGTAATGAATTCCTTGATTTATCCAAGGGAGCTGAACATCGTCGCAAACGCCTAAGCCAGCACATATGGCAAACCGGACGATCCCTCGCCTCGCGCGTGCCCCGCAATGCAACCATTTGCGCGTCCGTCCATTTTCCGACACCGCCCGTCGCGCGGCAGCGGCCCTTGAAATCGACAAGATTTTATTATCCGGCTAAAATATTCAAGTTATTATAAGTCACCGCCATGAACATGATTCGTACCCTCGGTTTTCCTTCTGATCGCCACGCAAAACAGGGCAGGCGCCCTGTTTGCATGTGGGGAGCAAAATGAGCGGGTCCGTCGTCCTTCTGCATCTGGCCGGCGCCGTGGCGCTGATGCTGTTTGCCACCCGCATGGTGAAGACCGGTGTCGAACGCGCCTATGGCGACGTGCTGCGCCATCGCCTGCGCGCCACCATGCGCAATCCGATGATGGCGGTGCTGGCCGGCACCGGCCTCGCCATCGCCCTGCAGAGCTCCACCGCCGTCACGCTGCTGGTCGGTTCCTTTGCCGGCTCTGGCATCGTCTCTGGCGCCGCGGGTCAATTGGCAGTGCGGGGAGCCGAGATCGGCTCGGCGCTGGTGGTCAAGCTGCTGACCTTCGACCTCACCTTGCTGGTGCCTCTGTGCCTGATCACCGGCACGGTCATGTTCATGGCCACCGAGCGTCGCGACTGGCGCCAGTCCGGCCGCATCCTGGTCGGCATCGGCCTTTTGATCCTGTCGCTGGAGATGATCGGCCAGGCGTCGGAGCCGCTACGCAACAGCCAGCTCATGCCGGTCATCATCAACTACTTCTCGACCGATTCCATCACCGCCTATCTGCTGGCGGCACTGATCACCTGGCTGTTCCAGTCGAGCATCGCAGCGGTGCTGTTGATGGCGACGCTGGCAGGCCGCGGCCTGATCACGCCCGAACTCGGCGTCGTTCTCATCCTCGGCGTCAACCTCGGCTCCTCGATCATCGCGCCGATGCTGACCCGCTCGTCGAGCCCCGAGGTGCGCGTCGTGCCGATCGGCAATCTCCTGATGCGCGGTCTTGGCTCGCTGGTCATGCTGATCCTGGTCATGATCTTCAGGCCGCACTTCGCCTTTCTCGGTTCGACGGCGGCCGACCAGATCGTCAATGCCCACATCCTGTTCAATGTGCTGATCCTGCTTGCCGGCCTGCCGCTGGCAGGCTTCGTCTACCGCGCTTCGGAGAAGATCGTCGCACTTGGCACCAAGCCCGTGCCGGCCGCCTCGCTTGACGTCGTCGAGCTGTCCGCGCTCAACGAAAGCGCGCTCGACGTGCCGAGCCAGGCGCTGGCCAATGCCACCCGCGAGGTGGTGCGGGTCTGCGAGACGATCGAGATAATGCTCAAGCGCATCATCGAGCTCTATGAAAGTGCCGACGCCGACAAGATCAAGGCGCTGGCCGCACTCGACGACCGCGTCGACCGCAAGCACGCCGCGATCAAGCTCTACCTCGCCAAGTTGACCAGGAACCCGCTGACCGAGGACGAGGCGCTGCGCTGTCAGGAACTGATCGGCGCCTGCGTCAAGCTCGAGCAGGTCGGCGACATCATCGTGCGCAACATGCTGGTGCATGTGAAGAAGAAGTTCGAGCGCGGGCTGGAATTCACCGACGAGGGCTGGGCCGAGCTGTGCGCCTTCCATGGTTCGGTGCTGGCCAATGCGCGGCTTGCCTTCAACGTTCTGGTGTCGCGCGATCCCGAGACCGCCCGCCAGTTGGTGCTGGAAAAAGACCGGCTTCGAGATCGCGAAAAGGAAACCAGCGCCAGCCATTTTGTTCGCCTGCGCGACGGCACCGCCAAGAGCGTCGAGACCAGCTCGATCCATCTCGACACCATCCGCGACCTGAAGCAGATCAATTCGCTGCTGGCGTCGATGGCCTATCCGGTGCTCGAAGAGCGCGGTCTGCTGACGGGGTCGCGGTTGAAGGCGAGCTGAGGCGTTGAAACTGCCGATCTCCCGCCTCTTTGAAAGGCTGGCGGGACAGCGCCCCCCTCTGGCCTGTCGGCGATCTCCCCCACAAGGAGGGAGATCGGCGCTTCATCGCCGCGCCCGATGAAGAAAAGATAAACTCGCGACAACAATTTCTTCATTGCCCGCAAAGCCCATCCGTGGTTTTAGGCCGTTCCAGCTAAGGCCTTGCCATGTCGCTTCCGCTCATAGCTCTGTTCATCGCCGCCTTTGCCTTCGGCACCACTGAATTCGTCATTGCCGGCGTGCTGCCGCAAGTGGCGCACGGTCTTGGCGTCTCGGTTCCCTCGGCCGGCTATCTCGTCTCCGGCTATGCCTGCGGCATCGCTATCGGCGGTCCGCTGCTGGCGCTCGCCACCAAGTCGCTGTCACGCAAGAGCCTGCTGCTCGGCCTCGCCATCGCCTTCACCATTGGCCAGGCGGCTTGCGCGCTGGCGCCCGACTTCACCTCGATGCTACTGTTGCGCATTGCCGTGGCGGTCGCGCATGGCGCCTATTTCGGCGTCGCCATGGTCGTCGCCGTCGGTCTCGTGCGCGAGGACCAGCGCGGCATGGCTGTCGCCGTCATCCTGTCCGGCCTCACCGTCTCCAACGTCATCGGCGTGCCGGCGGGCACCGCGATCGGCAACATCTGGGGCTGGCGCGCCACCTTCTGGGTGATGTGCGCGCTGGGCGTGGCGGCGACGCTTGCGATGGCGGCATTGTTGCCGCGCACGACCGGATCGTCGGCCAAGCCTGCCGGTTTCGCCCGCGAGGTTCGCGTGCTGGCCCGCCAGCAGGTCTGGACCTCGCTGATCCTGATGCTGATGCTGATGATCGGCCAGTTCGGCCTGTTCACCTACATCACCCCGACACTGCTGGAGGTCACCGGGCTCGACGAGAACCTGGTCCCGTGGGTGCTGCTGCTCAACGGCGTCGGAGCAACGCTCGGTGTCTTCCTCGGCGGCAAGCTCTCAGACTGGAAGCTGATGCCGTCATTGATCACCATGCTGGCGCTGCAGGCGGTGACGCTGGCCGTCATCTACGCCGTCAGCCCCTATCCTCTGCCGATGGTTGTGGCCATCGTCATTTGGGGCGGTCTCAACTTCGCCATCGGCACACCGATCCAGACCCGCATCCTGGCCTGGACGGCAGATGCTTCCAACCTCGCCTCGTCGCTCATTCCGTCCGGCTTCAATGTCGGCATCGCGCTGGCCGCGTCGTTGGGCGCCGCGATGCTGAACAGCGGCTATGGCTATCGCAGCCTGCCGCTGTTGGGCGCCATCGCCATGCTGATCGCCGTCGCGGTGGCGCTGGCATCCTATGTCTGGGAAGGGCGCAGCAACGCCACGCCGCCGCTGACGGCTCCGGCGGAATAGACCACTCACCCGCGCCAGCGCAGCAGACGCATGGCGTTGGCGGTGACCAGCACGGTGGCGCCGGTGTCGGCCAGGATCGCCGGCCACAGGCCGGTGATGCCCAAAATGGTGGTGACCAGGAACACCGCCTTCAGCCCAAGCGCCACGCTGATGTTCTGGCCGATATTGGCCATCACCGCCCGCGACAGTCTTACCATCCGCACGACGTCCATGACGCGGCCATGCAGGATCGCCGCGTCCGCCGTCTCCAGCGCCACATCGGTGCCGCCGCCCATGGCGATGCCGATGTCGGCGGCGGCGAGCGCCGGTGCGTCGTTGATGCCATCGCCGACCTTGGCGACCTTCAGCCCTTCGCGCTGCAATTCACCGATGATGCGCTGCTTGTCCTGAGGCAACAGCTCCGCCCGCGCCTCGATCCCGAGCGAAGCGGCGATGGCTTCGGCCGTGCGGCGATTGTCGCCGGTCAGCATGATCGTGCGGATGCCCTCGGCCTTCAGCGCCGCAATGCCGGCCGCCGCATCCGGCCGCGGCTCGTCGCGCATGGCGATCAGCCCTGCCACCACGCCGTCGGCGACCAGCACTGAGACGGTCTTGCCCTGGCCGTTGAGGCTGTCGACGGCGAGGCGCTGCACTTGCGTCATGTCGGCGCGTTCGCCCGCCGCTGGACCGGAGCCGAGGAAGACGGCGACGCCCCCGACGCTGCCCTCGACCCCCTTGCCCGAAATCGCCTTCGCCGCCAGGGCCGGCGGCACCGGCGCCTTGTCGGCCTTGGCCCGCTCCAGGATCGCCATGGCCAGCGGATGGCTGGAACCCTGCTCGAGCGCTGCCGCCCGCGCCAGCACGGTGCGTTCATCGCGGCCATAGGCCATGATGTCGGTGACCACGGGCCTGCCCGCGGTCAGCGTGCCGGTCTTGTCGAAGGCCACCGCCGTGATCCGGCGAAAGCCTTCCAGCACGGCGCCACCCTTCATCAGCAGGCCGCGCCGCGCACCGGTCGCAAGGCCAGCGGCGATCGCCGCCGGCGTCGAGATGACCAGTGCGCAGGGGCAGCCGATCAGCAGGATCGCCAGGCCCTTGTAGATCCATTCGTTCCAGTCGCCACCGACAAGCAGCGGCGGCAGCAGCGCAACCAGCGCGCCGACCGCCAGCACCGCCGGCGTGTAGGTGCGCGAGAAGCGGTCGATGAAGCGCTCGGTCGGCGCCTTGGCCTCCTGCGCCTCCTCCACCAGCCGCACGATTCGAGCGACGGTGTTGTCGGACGCGGCCGCCGTCACCCGCACCTTGAGCACGCCGTCGATGCTGATCGTGCCGGCAAAGACGGCGTCAGCGACGCCCTTGCGCTTGGGCGTGCTCTCGCCGGTCACCGGCGCCTCGTCGATATCGCTCGCCCCCTCGACGATCTCGCCGTCGGCCGGGATACGGTCGCCCGGCCGCACCAGGATGACATCGCCGACCGCAAGGTCTTCGGCGGAAACTTCCGATGTGCCGCCCGCCCGCTCGACTAACGCCGTCTTCGGCACCAGATCGGCAAGCCCCTGGATGCTCGCCCGCGCGCGGCCGGCGGCGACACCTTCCAGAAGTTCGCCGATCAGGAACAGCACCACCACGGCGGCGGCTTCTTCCGTGGCGCCGATCATCACGGCGCCTATCGCCGCGATGGTCATCAGCATCTCGATCGAGAACGGCGTGCCGGCCAATGCCGCCATCAGCGCTCGCCGTGCGATCGGCACCAGGCCAACCAACAGCGCGGCCAGGAACACCCAGCGCTCAGCCACCGGGAACAGATGGCCGATGCCATAGGCGGCGAGAAGTGCCGCCGCGCAAACCAGCGTCAGCACCGCCCGGCGCGAACGCCACCAAGCCTGCCCCATCTCGGCATGGCCATGATCGTGGCCCGCATGATCGTGGCCTTCATGGTCATCGTGGACGTGATCGGCGTGCGCCTTGTCTGACATCGGCGATACATGCGCCTCGGCCTTGACGATGCCGTAGCCGAGCCGCGCCACCTGCTGCAGCACTTTGTCTTCCGGCAGTGCGCCGCCGTGGCTGACCGTCATGCTGGCGCCGGTCACCGAAACCGAGACATCGGCGACGCCATCGAGGCGACGCACCGCCGTATCGATCTTGGCCGCGCAGGAGGCGCAGTCCATGCCGCCGATCTTGAATCGTGTCTGCCCGATTGTTTCCTGCTTGAGCGGCGTCGTCATCACATAACCTGCCTGTCTTGCCCGCGCGGCAGCGCCGCATGGGTCTTGAATGCTGATGTCGGGCACTGTAATTGCTCTAGTCACTAGAGCTTCAAGAGGCAAAAAACATGTTTTCGATCGGTGATCTCTCGCGCCGCACCGGGGTCAAGGTGCCGACCATTCGCTATTACGAGCAGATGGGCCTGGTTGCGGCGCCCGAGCGCTCGGAAGGCAACCAGCGCCGCTATTCCAGGCAAGAGCTGGAGCGGCTGGCCTTCATCCGCCACGCCCGCGATCTCGGTTTCGCCGTCGAGGACATCCGCTCTCTGATCGATTTGAGCGGCCACCCCGAGCAACCCTGCGGCCACGCCGACAAGATCGCCGAGGAACAACTGATCTCGGTGCGGGAAAAGATTGCTCAGTTGAAGCGGCTGGAAGCCGAGCTTGAACGCATTGCCACGTGCTGCGATGGCAAGACGGTCGGCGACTGCTACGTCATCCGCGCGCTGTCCGACCACGCGCTGTGCGCCGATGAGCATGGTTGAGACACATCCTACAACTCGATCCGGAACCGCAAGCTCTCCGCCCCGCCATAGGCGGCGTCCTCGAAGAAGCGTTCTACGAGCTTGCCGCCATTGGCCAGGATCACCTTGTGCGAGGCCGGATTGTCCGGCTTGGCGGTGATCTCGACATGAGGCAGGCCGACCGCCCTCGCCTCCTCCAGCATCAGCCGCAGCGCCTCGGTGGCGTAGCCGCGCCGTCGCTTCCACGGCACCACCGCATAGCCGATATGACCGAGTACATGCTTCGGCAATTCTGCCGTGCCCTTCTGCCAGCGAAAACCGATCGAGCCCGATGCCTCGCCATCCCAGATCCAGCGGCGGAAGCCCGGCAGGCGCGGCACTTGCTTGTCGTCGGGCAAGGTGATCGGACCGCCCTTGGCCTGGGGATCGTCGAGATCGGCGAGAAAAGCCACTGGATCCCTTTCGATCGCCGCAAGCTGCTCGCGGGTCGCTTCCAGAAATCGCACATTGTCCGGCGACCAGCCGCGTTCGAGCGCCGCCTTGTAGGACGGCAAATGTTCAAGCGCGGGTTTGACGATTTCGACCATGATGCACCGGTGCAGACGCTACACCGACAAGATAGCACCCCTGCCCGGGAAGGCACGGTCCACCAAAGCGCAGTCTCTTACGGCAAGGGCCGCGCTCCCATCACTGGAAACACGGCCCTGGCGTTGGGTCCTTGGGAGGACTGGCGATCCGGCGCCGCAGCACCGGAGCACCTTTAGCGATCTCAGGCGATGTCGAAGCGGTCGGCGTTCATCACCTTGGTCCATGCTGCGACGAAATCCCTGGTGAATTTCGCCTTGGCGTCCGCCGACCCGTAGACCTCGGCAAGCGCGCGCAATTGGGCGTGCGAGCCAAAGATCAGGTCGGCACGGGTGCCGGTCCACTTGACCGCCTTGGTCTTGCGGTCGCGCGCTTCATAGACTTCGTCGGAGCCGGCGGCCGGATCCCAGACCGTGTTCATGCCGAGCAGGTTGACGAAGAAGTCGTTGGTCAACGTCCCCGGCCGGTCGGTGAGCACGCCGTGCTTCGACTTGGCCGTGTTGGCGCCGAGCACGCGCAGACCGCCGAGCAGCACCGTCATCTCGGGCGCGGTCAGCGACAACAATTGCGCCCGGTCGACCAGCATGGCTTCGACCGACATCGGCTGCTTGCCCCTGACATAGTTGCGGAAGCCATCGACTTTCGGCTCGAGCGCGGCAAAGGAATGGACATCCGTCTGTTCCTGTGAAGCATCCATGCGGCCCGGCGTGAACGGCACCTTGGTCTCGTGGCCGCCGTCCTTCGCCGCCTTCTCGACCGCGGCGACACCGCCGAGAACGATGAGGTCGGCCAGCGAGATCTTTTTCCCGCCGGTCTGCGCCGCGTTGAACTCCTTCTGGATGGTTTCCAGCTTCGCCAGCACCTTCGACAGTTCAGCAGGCTGGTTGACCTCCCAATCCTTCTGCGGTGCCAGCCGGATACGTGCACCGTTGGCACCACCGCGCTTGTCGGAATTGCGGAACGTCGAGGCCGACGCCCACGCCGTCGAGACCAATTCCGAGACCGACAGGCCCGATGCCAGGATCTTCGCCTTCAGCGACGCAATGTCCTGCTCGCCGACCAGTTCGTGGTCGACCGCCGGGATCGGGTCCTGCCAGATCAGCTCTTCCTTCGGCACGAGCGGGCCGAGATAGCGAACGACCGGACCCATGTCGCGATGGGTCAGCTTGTACCAGGCGCGGGCGAACGCGTCGGCGAACTGGTCCGGATGCTCATGGAAGCGCCTCGAGATCTTCTCGTAGGCCGGATCGACCCGCAGTGCGAGATCGGTGGTCAGCATGGCAGGCGCCCGGCGCTTGGACGGATCGTGGGCATCCGGAACGGTTCCGGCGCCGGCGCCACCCTTCGGCGTCCACTGATGAGCGCCTGCCGGGCTCTTGGTCAGTTCCCATTCGAAGTTGAACAGATTGTCGAAGAAGCTGTTGCTCCACTTGGTCGGCGTCGTGGTCCAGGTCACCTCGAGGCCCGAGGTGATGGCGTCGCCTGCAATGCCGGTGGCATGCTTGCTCGACCAGCCGAGGCCCTGCGCCTCGATGCCGGCGCCTTCCGGCTCCGCACCCACCAGCGCGGCATCGCCGGCGCCGTGCGTCTTGCCGAAGGTGTGACCGCCGGCGATCAGCGCCACGGTCTCCTCGTCGTTCATGGCCATGCGCGCGAAGGTCTCGCGGATGTCGCGTGCCGAAGCCAGCGGATCCGGTTTGCCGTTCGGCCCTTCCGGATTGACATAGATCAGGCCCATCTGCACGGCGCCGAGATGACCGTGGAGTTCACGGTCACCGGAGTAGCGCTTGTCGTCGAGCCACTTGGTTTCCGAACCCCAATCGACGTCCTGTTCGGGTTCCCAGACGTCGGCACGGCCGCCAGCGAAACCGAAGGTCTTGAAGCCCATCGATTCCAGCGCGACGTTGCCGGTGAGGATCAGCAGGTCGGCCCAGGAGATCTTGCGGCCATATTTCTGCTTGACCGGCCACAGCAGCCGGCGCGCCTTGTCGAGATTGGCATTGTCCGGCCAACTGTTGAGCGGAGCAAAACGCTGCTGGCCGGCCCCGGCGCCGCCACGGCCATCGCCGATGCGGTAGGTGCCGGCACTGTGCCAGGCCATGCGGATGAACAGCGGCCCGTAATGGCCGAAGTCGGCCGGCCACCACTCCTGCGAATCCGTCATCACGTGGTGCAGGTCCTTGATCACCGCATCGAGATCGAGCGACTTGAATTCCTTGGCATAGTCGAACTCTTCGCCCATCGGATCCGAAAGGTTCGATTGCTGATGGAGGACGCCAAGATCGAGTTGGTTGGGCCACCAGTCACGGTTGCTCCTGCTGGAGGATCCGTGTGCAACGGGGCATTTGCCGGCGCTGGGATCATCGGTCTGTGCGTCCATGTTCTTCTCCGATCGTGGCTGTGTTGAGCTGTTCAACTGCTGCGTGAACAGGGACACGAATGTCCCTGGAGGCGGTCCGTTTCATGGCTGGCGCGATGACCATATGCCCGATACGCGACCGAATATGTTGGATGTCCTGTTGCTGCGGGCATGCGCCTCACCAGGCGGTCCCGGCTGCTCCTCATCTTCGTTGCGACTCCTATAGCAAAGCCGCTTGATTAATTTAAGTTGGATTTCCTGATTACAGCGATAAGATGACATTATGACAAACCTGACGCTGAAGCAGTTGCGTTATTTCGAGGCACTGGCGCGGCACAACCATTTCGGACGCGCGGCGGATGCCTGCGCGATCTCGCAGCCCGCCATCTCGGTGCAGATCCGGGAGTTGGAGGAAACGCTGGGCACGGAGCTTTTCCAAAGAGGCCCACGCCAGGTCCGGCTGACGAATTTCGGCGAGGAATTCGCCTTGCGCGTTCGCGACATCCTGCGCTCGGTGGATGAGCTGACGGATCTGGCCCGCGCCTCTCGCGACCGGCTGGTGGGACGGTTGCGCATCGGCGTGATCCCGACGATCGCACCCTACCTTCTGCCTGCCATCATCGGCAACCTCGCCCGCATGCATGACGGACTCGATATCCATGTGCGCGAAACGCAGACGCAGAAGCTGATCCAGGAACTGGCCGACGGCCGGCTCGACGCGGCCATCGTCGCCTTGCCGGTGTCGGAACCCTCACTGACGGAAATCGTGCTGTTTGCCGAGAACTTCGTGCTGGTCCGGCCCGGCGAGGATGAGGGAAAGCCGGTGCCCAACCGCGAAATGCTGCGCGAGATGCGGCTGCTCCTGCTCGAGGAAGGCCATTGTTTTCGCGATCAGGCGCTATCGTTCTGCAACATGCATTCGGCGCGCCCAAGGGAGTTGCTGGACGGCAGCTCGCTGTCGACCCTGGTGCAGATGGTCGGCGCCGGCGTCGGCGTCACCTTGATCCCCGAAATGGCCGTGCCGGTGGAGACACGCTCGGCGTCGGTCTCTATCGCCCACTTCGCCAACCCCCAACCGTCGCGGACGATCGGCATGATCTGGCGCAAGACAAGCCCGATCGCCAAACAGCTGCTGCTTATATCCGAAGTGGTTCGCCAGGCGGCCGAAACGTTGCGCGCACAGCACGGTTCGGCATTGCTTGCGCGGCCTCTGAATCTACCGGCAGCGGCCCAATGAAGGCTGGCTGACCGGATCGTCAGCCTGCAGCGTGGAACCGGATTTCGCCCTTGTTCAGGAAGCAGGTCTTGTTGAACAGCGACAGGTCCAGAGGATTCGGTAACCGCACATCGGCGATATCGGGAACCGATTTCTTCGCCGGATCGTATGACCGATCGATCTGCGAGATGAAGACGAGGATCAATCCCCTGTCGCCGGCAAAGGCCTTCAGCGTGCGAACCTGCGCCATCAGGTCGGGGTTTTCACGCTTCTGGTCGAGCAGTTGCAGATAATCGATCACCACCAGCGTGCCGCGCGGTGCCGAACCCAATGCCTTGACGATATAGTCGGCGCTGATCGCGTTGGAATTGTCGAACACGAACCGGTCGTTGAACTGCACCGGGTCCGCCCCGATGACGCGAAACCGGTCGAGCACATCCCGCTGCGTATACTCCAGCGTGAAGAACACGCCGCGATGACCTGATTTCATGGCTTCGACCGCGAGCTCGAGGCTCATCAGCGTCTTGCCGTGGCCAGGCCGCGCCCCGACCAAGACAAGATCGCCGGGCGCAAGTTGCGCAAACAGTACGCCGGCAGGCGCCGCCTTGGCTGCCTTGGCTGCAAGCAAGCTCCAACTGGTGAAACCTTCCTGCGCTGCGACACGGTCAAGCGCCTCGTGCAGCGCAATTTTACCCTCGCGGGACAAAAGCCTGGCTTGACGCTTCAAATGGTAGACGGGCGCGGACAGCTTCATGCAAACCTCCTGGTGCGAGCCTTTTCGCAACCCCTCCTTATGCCTGGCGCTCGACAGTCGGTTCAGTGATTGGATAGCGCCCTGCATGAACGATGCTTTCCCGGCGAGGGAGGTGGCGTGGACCGCGCCAGAATCAGATCATAACTCAATCCCTGCGGATCGAAAATCGTGGACCTCCAGGGATCAGGGCTCCGAATTCGCGGCTTTTCAAGATAGGAATTTTTTCTTGACTCCCTGCCCTCAGCTATGGTACATATTTGTCCATGGTGCTGATTTGCGCCAGTGACCCGCCGCACAGGCGGGTTTTTCGTTTGATGCTCCGTCAGCCAAGACGCCGAGGGCTCCGAAGGAATCCGCCAACCCGGGTTCGTTGCCCTGCTTCAAGGATGCGAAGCCGCCCGCCGCAAGCCCGGAGCCAGCATGTCGGCGTAGGCTGTTTGCATGGATCGACCTGCTCTACGGATCTCATGCGGGTACGCTAAACAAGATGTGTTTCGCCTGATAATGCGAGGCCATCTATGATCGATTCTCGCGGCAATGCCGCAAGGAATCGCCATTCGCTTCGACAGGAGAATTGATCCGGTGCGGTTGAGATCTGTTTCTCTGGGCGTCGTCGCCAGCTTTTTCGTCGCCGCCATTGCGTTGACGATGTCGGCTCGATCCTTTGCCGCACCATCTGACGTTCCGGCCTGGCTGCAGGCTCATGTCGGCAACAGCGACGGCCAGATCTCACAAATTGTCCTCGAACGAGCCCGCGCGCTTTACCGGAAGAAGGTCGCGCAAGGTGCTGTCAAGAACCCCTGCTACTTCGCCATGGATGCGACGCGCCCCAGCGATCTGGGCGATGGCGTGCTTGGCCGTCGCTACTACGTCATCTGCGAAGCCAGCCGGTCGTTTCGCGCGATTTCGTCGGGCCACGGCAGTGGCCGGAATTTGAACGGCGTGGTCGATTTTTCAAATGGCAAACGGTGCGCGAAGAACTTCGGCAATGCGATGGATTCGTCGTTGACGGCCGGCGGCGGCTATATCACCCGCGAGGCAAAAACGTCGTTCAAGGGCTACTACCGCACCGCTGCGAAACAGGACGTGGCTTTCCAGCGCACCTTCATACAGTTCGACGGCGAAGGCGAGGCTGCGAACGCCAGGCAGCGGGTGATCGGCGGCCATGCGGCCCAGGTTCTGCGCGGCATGTGCCTGCGCAAAAACCCGAACAGCTCGCATGCCGACCGTGACGGCTTCGTGCCGTTCGGCAAGCTGGTGGACTATGCCGGCGGTCGCAGCAATGGCTGCACCAGCTGGTCGCCGGCGGATGCCCAGCAGATCATCCCGATGGTCAAGGACAATCCGACAACGCTCTACATCTATCCGGAATCGCGCGACATCGCCGCGGTCGCAGCCAACCATTCACAGCCGGGCGCCTACTGGAACGCGTCCTGTCTGAAGGAAATCGGTACGCCGAAATTCTGGCCGCGAAAGACCCTCGAGCCGATCATCGCCCAATACAGGAAGGATCACCCGGCACCGCCGCCGCAGCCGCTGCCGATCTGCGAAGCATCTTGAAGTCCGCACCCTGGCAGGCTGCGAACCTCAATCACCGTCGGTTTGCGCTCCGGCTCAGCGCAGGAAATCGACCACAGCCTGGATGAACTCTGCCGGATATTCGATGTTCGACAGATGGACCGCGGGCAGCACAACCAGCTTCGCGCCGGGCACCGCCGCGGCAATCATCTCACCGTGGCTGGCTGCTGTCACCGTGTCGTGCTGACCGGCGATCACCAGCGTCGGCCGGGGTATCAGTGCTACGGTGCGGCGAAGATCGGCGTCGCGAACCGCCGCGAACAGACCCGCCAGGCCTTGCCGGTCGATAGCCAGTAGCATGGTGCGAAACTCTTCGACCACGGGCTCGTTGGCGGCAACCATCGACGCGGGGAACCAGTTGCTCAGGAACGTCTCGGCGGTTTCCGACATGTCCGGCGCCTGTCGCACGGCGGCGATCCGCTCGTCGAAATAGCTTGCCGGCGCCAGATGAGACGAGGTGTTGCTCAGGATCAGCCGGTCGATCCGCTCGGGCGCGTGGATGCCGAGCCACTGCGCGACGAACCCGCCGAGCGACAGGCCAAGGAAATGTACGCGTTGCAGGTCGAGCGCGTCGAGCAACTCGATGACGTCGCGGCCAAGCCGGTCGAGCGAGTAGGCGCCGACGGGAACGCTCGATCCGCCATGGCCGCGAAAATCGTAGCGCAGGACACGGAAGTGCTTCGACAATTCGTCGATCTGCCTGTCCCACATGTGCAGCGTGGTGCCGATGGAATTCGACAGCACCAGCACCGGCTTGCTTGCCTCGCCATCGAAGCGGTAGGCGATGCGCGTGCCGTCGCCGGTTGTGACGAAATTCAGCTCATTCATGATGAAAATTCCTTTTGGAACGTTTTGAATGAGGCCAAACGTAGCGGAGGGACAATTTTGTTTATATTACAAAGACAGGACAATCTCTGTAATAAAAACCGACATGGCCGAATTTACCCTCCACGACCTTCAATGCTTCGATGCGGTGGTTCGCACCGGAGGCTTTCAGCCTGCGGCGGCCGTGCTGCATCGCTCGCACCCCGCGGTGTTCGCCGCCGTCGCCAAGCTGGAGCGACAGCTCGGCCTTAGCCTCCTAGATCGCAGCGGCTATCGCGTGCGTCCGACCGAGGCCGGGCTTTCGTTCCACCGCCGAGCGCTATCGCTGCTGCGCGAGCTGGACGGCTTGCGCGTCCATGCCGCCCAGTTGGCGATGGGTGAAGAAAGCGAGATCCATGTGGTGATAGGCGACCTGTGCCCGCGCCCGCAGGTGCTGGGCATGCTAGGGCGGTTCTTCGCACAGTGCCCCGGCACGCGCCTGCATCTGCATTTCGAAGCGGTGGGCGGCCCATGCGAGCGCCTCTTCGATGACGAAGCCGATCTGATCCTGCACTGGGTCGACAAGGGCGATGCGCGGGTGGAATGGGTCGATCTGTGCAAGGTGTCCTTCATTCCCGTGGTGGCGCCGGGCTTTCTGCCCGATCGTATCGAGCAGCCGATCGCCCTGGACCAGATGCAGGCACTCACCCAATGCGTCATGCGCGACAGCGCCCGCCATTCGCCACAACAAAACTATTCGCTGCTCGAAGGCGCGCCGCAATGCCTCGTCGCCGACCAGGGCATGAAGAAGGAGATCATCCTGCAGGGCCTGGGCTGGGGCCACCTGCCCCGCTTCCTGATCGAGGACGAACTGCAGGACGGGCGCCTGCGCTCCATTGCCGGCCGTCATCTGCCGGGCCGCACCGACGAACTGGTGGTGGCGCGGCGCCGCGACCGGCCGCATGGGCCGATCGCGAACCGGCTGTGGGATCACATCCAGCAGGAGGCGCCGGCATTGCGCCGCGCATTAGAGCCGAGGAGGATACCGACCAACCAGTCGCGAAAGGCGCAAGTGGAAATCGGTCGTTAATGACCGGCCATGCAATGCCAAGACCTCTCGGGTCTCGTCAGCGGTCACTTCTTGACATACGCTCCAGGCTGGCGGCCGCTCTTCGGGGCCTTGGCGTCCTTGGAACGCTCCGCGATAGCGGGGCCGGCCCCGGACGTCTTTTCGGTTGCGGCGCTCGGCGTGGCTTGCCGCGGCGGGTTTTGTCCGTCCGACTGGCGGGTTCGGTCGTCCACTTCATCCTTCCTGCGGGTGAGCCCCATTCCGCCGGCGGGCTTCTTGTTGGCGGCGGCATCCTGGGAGAATTCATCGGAAGCGTCGGCATCGGTCTTTGCCGGATATTTCGTCGCACCGGTTTCATAGCGGGTTTCGTTCTCAGTCATGACATCTCTCCCGTTGCATGACGGATAAACATCTCGGCGCTGTCCGGGTTCCAATTCCCGGACTTGGATTCCGGACGGACCTGATTCGGGGAGCGCCCGGTCGGCCGCCTACTGCAGCAGCCCCTTGACGATGCCGCTCGCCTTGCCGAAATCCATCTGGCCGGCATATTTCTGCTTCAGCGCGGCGATCACCTTGCCCATGTCCTTCTGGCTGGCCGCACCGGTCGCGGCGATCGCCTCACGCGCCGCCGCGGTCACCGCCGCATCGTCCAATTGTGTCGGCAGGAAGGTGCGGATGATCTCCATCTCGCCACGCTCCTGCGCGGCCAGTTCCGGCCGTTTGCCGTCGTCGAAGGCCTTGGCGGATTCCTCGCGCTGCTTCACCATCTTGGCCAGGATCTGCAGGATCTCCTCATCGCTGGCCGGCTCCTTGCCCGAACCGCGATTGGCGATGTCGCGGTCGTGAATGGCCGCCTGGATCAGCCGCAATGTCGGCAGCCGATGCTTGTCCTGCGCCTTCATCGCGCTCTTCAGGGATTCGGCGATTTTGCCGCGCATGGTGCATTCTCCTTCGATCGGCGCGGACAATAGCGCCGGGGGCGAGCCAAGGCAAACCCTGATATGCCGGACCAAGCCACTGATTTTGCTAGGTGAAATAAAACGTTCCGGCATTTCTCATGGTCATTGACCGCCCTGCCCCCTTCCCCTATGTACTGGGCCTTGCATGAACGGAAATTTGACTGCGTGGAAGCCGCGAAATCGCCGCTTCGCGCCGTTTGCCGCGCAGATGGCCCGCCGGGCCGGTTGCAGCGCGCGGCCTGATAGGAGTGCCGCATGGCCGAGATGACGCCCGCCTCGACGCCCGCATGGGCCACTGAAAAGCCGACCGCCCTTCTGGTGCTGGCCGACGGCACCGTCATCGAAGGTCGCGGCCTGGGCGCCACCGGCTCCGCCGTCGCCGAAGTCTGCTTCAACACGGCGCTGACCGGCTACCAGGAAATCCTCACCGACCCCTCCTATGCCGGCCAGATCGTCACCTTCACCTTCCCGCATATCGGCAACATCGGCACCAATGACGAGGACATCGAGGACCTCAATCCCGCCGCCCGCGCTGGTGCCGTCGGCGCCGTGTTCAAGGCCGATGTCACCAACCCTTCCAACTACCGCGCCGGCACGGGTCTCGACCAATGGCTGAAGAAGCGCGGCATCGTCGCCCTGTCGGGCATCGACACGCGCGCGCTCACCGCGCTGATCCGTGAAAAGGGCATGCCCAACGCCGTCATCGCGCATGCGCCCGATGGCGTGTTCGACATCGACGATCTGAAGCGCCGCGCCGCCGCATGGTCGGGCCTGATCGGGCTTGACCTTGCCAAGGAAGTCACCTCGGGCCAGTCCTCGGTCTGGCGCGAGACGCCCTGGATTTGGAACGAAGGCTTTGGCGAACAGGCCGAGCCCTCCATGCATGTCGTTGCCATCGACTATGGCGTCAAGCGCAACATATTGCGCCTGCTCGCCGGCCTCGGCGCCAAGGTCACCGTGGTGCCGGCCAAGACCGGCGCCGAGGAAATCCTCGCAATGCAGCCGGACGGCATTTTTCTCTCCAATGGCCCCGGCGACCCGGAAGCCACCGGCGACTATGCCGTACCGGTGATCCGGGATCTGTTGAAGACCGATATCCCGGTGTTCGGCATCTGCCTCGGCCACCAGATGCTGGCACTGGCGCTGGGCGGCAAGACCGCCAAGATGCACCAGGGCCATCATGGCGCCAACCATCCGGTCAAGGACCACACCACCGGCAAGGTCGAGATCGTCTCGATGAACCACGGCTTTGCCGTCGATGCCGACTCGCTGCCGTCAGGCGTCGAGGAAACCCATGTCTCGCTGTTCGACGGTTCGAACTGCGGCATCACGCTGACCGGCCGCCCGGTGTTCTCGGTCCAGCATCACCCCGAAGCCTCCCCCGGCCCGCAGGATTCGCACTACCTGTTCCGCCGCTTTGTCAATTTGATCCGCGAAAAGCGCGGCGAGGAATTGCTGGCCGAACGGGCTTAGCGCGATCCGCTTGCGCCGCCCCTCATCTGCCTGCCGGCATCTTCTCCCCGTATAGTGGCGGGGAGAAGGAAGCTGGCCGCACTCTTGGCGTTCTTCTCGCAACATTGATAATTGGTGAAACCATCGGACAACAGCATCTTTCTCTCCGTCACTATACGGGGAGAAATGCCCGGCAGGGCAATGAGGGGCGGCGCAAGCGTCAGGTACGATTGGCGCTTCACAGCGAACGCATCGGAATGTCCAAGCCACCGCCCGGCCCTCGCTGGCCTATGGGATGGCCCTCCCTGGTGAGGGCAATGCGCCTGTCATGGCTCATACCTGTGCTCCATCTTCGGCAACGCCGGTGGCGACGTTTGTGCGCGCCACGGGCCTCGCCACCTTGGTAACGAAGACGATGACCGCCAGCGTCAGAAAACATGCGCCGACCAGATAGGGCGCACCGCCGAAGGTCACCGGCGCGCTTGGCCCGGTGAACCAGGAAAAGATCGCTGTATAGAGCAGCGGCGTGATGATCGAGGTGATCGAGAAGATCGAGGTCATCGCGCCCTGCAACTCGCCTTGCGCCGAGGGCGGCACCTTGGCGGCGGCGAGGCTCCTCAGCGGCGGATCGGCCAGCGCTTCCAGGCAGCCGACGACGATCACCGCATAGATCATCCAGCCTTGCGACGCGAAGGCGTAGCCGAAGGCGCTGGCTGCCGTGAATGTCAGGCCGATGACCGCCGTCTTCCACTCGCCAAGCCTCGGGATCACGCGCGGCAGCACCGTCGCCATGACGATCGCGCCGCACAGGCCGAAGGCGCCGAGCGAGAAGCCGATCTGCTGCTCGCTCCAGCCATAGCGGTAGCTGGAGACGAACGACCAAACCGCCGGATACATCATGTGCCCGAGCGTCATCAGGAAGAAGGTGAGCCCGATCCAGCCGATGCCTTGGTATTGGCGCATCTGCAGCAGCGTGCCGACCGGGTTAGCGCGTTTCCATTCGAAGCGGCGGCGATGCTTGTCATCGAGCGTTTCCGGCAGGAAAAACAGCGCAATCAGGAAGTTCACGAAGGCGAGCCCGGCGGCGAAATAGAACGGCACGCGCGGCCCGAACGTGCCGAGCAGCCCGCCCAGAACCGGCCCGATGACGAAGCCGACGCCAAACGCGATACCGAGCAGGCCGAAATTCTTTGCCCGGTTCTCATCGTTCGAAATGTCGGCGATGAAGGCGGACGTCGTCGAATAGCTGGCGCCTGAAATGCCGGCCAGCACACGCCCGATGAACAGCATCGGGTAGGACCAGGCGATCGCGCAAATCAGATTGTCGATGGAGAAGGTCAGCACCGACGCGAGCAGGATCGGCCGCCGTCCGAACCGGTCGCTCAAGCCGCCCATGATCGGCGCGAAGACGAACTGCATCGCCGCATAGACGAAGAACAGCCAGCCGCCTTCGATCGCCGCGCCGCTGATGCTGACCCCGGTCAATTCCCGGAGATAGGCCGGCAGCACCGGCATGATCATGCCGAAGCCGATAATGTCGAGCAGCAGCGTGGTGAAGACGAGCGCAAGGCCCCGTCTGGCGGTTTTGGGGTCGATCATGCTGGGTCAAGCTCCTCTGCTCGCCCTGGGGCGCAGGCGGACGCACCTTATAGGCGAGCCCGCCGCAAGGAACAATAAGGGAACAATCCGGATGCGTTCATCCTGACAGTCCCTGACGGCGTCTTGGCCGTCAGGTCAGTGTCCGGAAGCGGCTATCAGATCGGCCCACTCAGCGTGTTGCATTCCGACAGCTTGCCACTCTTATAACCACGCGCCAGCCAGGTCTGCCGCTGCTGCGAGGTGCCGTGGTTGAAGCTTTCCGGCACGACATAGCCCTGCGTCTTCTTCTGCAGCGTGTCGTCGCCGATCTGCTTGGCGGCATTCAGCGCGCTCTCCATGTCGCCCTGCTCCAAAATGCCCTTCTGCGCGGTGTAATGCGCCCACACACCTGCGAAGCAGTCGGCCTGGAGTTCGATGCGCACCGACATCTGGTTGGCCTCGACCTCGCCCATGCTTTGCCGCATCTGGTTGAACTTGGACATGATGCCGGTCAGGTTCTGGACATGGTGGCCGATCTCATGCGCGATCACATAGGCCCGGGCGAATTCGCCCGAAGCGCCGAACTGCTGATCGAGCTGCTGGAAGAAGGTCATGTCGAGATAGACCTTGTGGTCGCCGGGACAATAGAACGGTCCGGCCGCGGCGGAGGCAAAGCCGCAGGCGGAACGGACCTGGCCGGAAAACAGCACCAGCTTGGGATCCTCATAGGTCAACCCCTGCGACTTGAAGATGCCGGTCCAGGTGTCCTCGGTCTCGGCCAGCACGGTCGCGACGAACTGCTTCATCTCATCATTGGCCGGTGTGGCACCGCTGTCCTGGCCGCTGTTATCGGTGATCTGGCCGCCGCCGCCCGGCGCCAGTCCGCCGCCGCCACCCAGGATCGTCGACGGATCGAAGCCGAAATACCATCCGGCCAGCACCACCAGGATGACGAGGAAGATGCTGCCGCCGCCACCGGTGCGGCCGCCGATCGGAATGCGGAACTGGCCACCGCCGCCGCCGAGTCCGCCACCGCCGCTACGGTCGTCCTCGATATTGTCACTCTGACGACGGCCTCTCCAGAGCATGGCAACTCCTCGCGCTGCGAACTTCCCCCGTTGCTCCGGGGCTCAACCCAACAAACAATTATCCCAATGGTTGCGCCAAGTCACAGCATTTTTCCAAACCGCGGCGGTTCTGGCATGACGACCTCACCGCTCTGGCCGAGAGTGCGCAAGGCCTGTAGCATTGCTCGTGGATGGGGGATGTATTGGGCTTGAAGACGATCGGTTCGTTCCTGTCGCTGATTGCGGCGTTGTTTTGCCTCGGCACGCCGGTAGCCGGCGCGGTGACGCTCGATTCCAGCGTTGCCGTCACCGACCCCGCCACTTTGCAGGCATTGGAGCGCGGCGGACTGTCGATCAGCCGCCTGCTGGGGCCAGCGCTCGGCCTCACCCGCGAGGTCGACAATCGCGGCCTGTTTGCAGTGCCGGCTTTGGCGACAGTGCGCGACACGGTCAAGCAGCAGATCGCCGACGAGCCGAAGACCAGTCCGGACCCCTATGTCGCCGACATGGCCGGATCGAAGGACACCAGCCAGAAATTCAACCCGAAATACATCGATGACGACGGCTCGACGCTGGATCTCACCGGCGTCGTCAACCGCATGGACCGCGGCTATCTCGGCCACACCGAATGCGGCGAGATCCGGCTGATCTACCGCTTCCACTATTCGGTGGCGGAAAAGCCGGCCAAGGGAAAGGCGGGCCAGCGCATTTCCTCGCGCCTGCCGCTGACCATGAGCCTGGTGTTCAACGCCAAACCCAGACAGGCACAAGCACGCGCCTCCAAGGACCTGCCAAGCGCCACCGACGTGTCCTGCGCCGATGTTGCCCAGCGCTGGCTGGCTGCCGGCAAACAGGACCTGCCACCCGACCAGCTTGCCGCCTGGCTGCGCTCCGACGAGGGGCCGCTGTCGGGCGCCATGCTCAATTCGTCGCAGATCATGCGGCTCGAACTCAACATGCAGGTGCTCAGGCTGTCGGCCTCGACGCGGCGCGATTTCGGCGGCCATGCCGAATATCTCCTGAAGATCTTCAAATGGGATCCGGCTGCGTCCAGCTTTTATGAAGCGAAGATGGAAAACCAGATCGACCGTGCCATTGTGCTGGCCGACAAGCCATCCTTCGCCAAATGGCTGCTCACCGACCGCAACATCTATGACCTCGACCATGGCCGGCTGGTCATCGATGAAAAATTCCTGGCCAGGAGCGCCGTCTCCGTCGCACCCGGCGGCCTCAGCCGGTCGCAGAACAACATCGCCTACGGGCTGGTTGACGACGCCGACATCGACAAGGCGCTGAAGGACTACGTCGCCAAAGGCAACACGCTCGCCACCATCAAGTCGGTGGCCGGCTTCGAGTTGCGGCTCAACGAGATGAGCTGCACCGGCTGCCATCAGACGCGTGGCATTGCCGGTTTCCACTACACCGGCGCCGATCCGGCGAGCGAGCCGCGCCGCAACGCCGTCTTCGTGCCGGGCTCGGCCGTGTTCTTCGCCGACCTGCCGCGCCGCCGCGCCATCGTCGAGCAGTTCGCCGCCGGCGGCCATCCGAATTTCACGCGCGGCTTCGCCGCCCGTCCGGACGCCAGATATGCCGAGGCGCTGAAAGGCACCGACCTCTACAATGGCTGGGGCTCGATCTGCTATCGCGGCGAGGACCCAAGCTTCAAGGACTGGAGCTGCGGCACCGGCCTGCGCTGCGCCGGCGTCCATGAAAGCGCCATCCATCCGGGCTTCGGCACCTGCGTCAGCGAGGCCGGCACGGCCGTCGGCGACCCCGTCGAGTTCGGCGAGATCAAGATGTCGAGCTGGGGCAACGACCAGTATTGCCGCCTCTCCCCGGCCACCGCCAAGGCCTGCGCCATCGACCCGGCGCGGGACAAGAAGCCGCTGGTCAAACTCGCCGGCTATGGCGCCGCGCGCCAGCGCTATGACAATCCGCAGCAGAAGACCGGCGGCTTTCCCGGCGGCATGCTGCGCAAGGCGAGCTGCGAAAAGCTTCCCGACGAGGCGACGTGCGGGCGTCTGGCCAAGACCGGCTTCAACGACTGCATCGCGTCGGGCAAGGACCACAAATTCTGCACGAAGGAATTCACCAAGACCGCCGGCCTGCGCGCCTGCGACAAGGCGCATCCCTGCCGCGAGGACTATATCTGCACCGCAGGCTATGACGATCTGGTGCAGGCAAAAGCCGGCAAAGGCACCTGCATCCCACCCTATTTCATCTTCCAGTTCCGCGTCGACGGCCACCCGCGCAGCTGGGTGCAGGATGTCAGGGAGTGAGGGAACGGTTTGCCGGAGGCAAATTGAAAGGTCCACTGGACCTTTCAAAAGGCTCGAACGCCCGCAGCCATAGCGGAGGGCGATAGACACTGCCGCAAGAAAGGACGTAAACCACGTCCAACAGCGGCCTTGGCCTGCAGCCAATCACGTCAGACGCCTAATCTTCCTGTTTGGCGCCGGCGCTCTTGCCGTCAGAGCTCTTCGACCGTTCCTCGAAACGAGCCGCGCCCTTTTTCAGCGGACGGCCCGTTTCCGTTTCGGTCTTGCGCTCATCCCTCGCCGCCGCCTGTTTCAGTCCCGCGGCCGCCTGCTTGCCCTTTGCGGTCGGTGCTTGTTCGATGCCCATCGCTTCCTCCGTTCGCGCGACAAAACGCGCGGTGTCGGGAGCAACGTGCCCGGCGTGCGACGGTTCCGGCAGCGCCGGAAATCTGGCGGCTCAGCGCGCCGTCATCGCCTTGCGGAAAGCTTCCAGCGTCTCGGCGCTGACATGGTGCTCGATGCCCTCGGCGTCGATGCGCGCCGTCTCGGCGCTGACGCCGAGCGAGCGCAAAAAGGCTTCCACCGTCTGGTGGCGGATGCGGCTTTCCTCCGCAACCTTGCGGCCGGCATCGGTCAGGAACACGCCGCGATAGGGTTTTCTCGACACCAAACCGTCGGCGCACAGCCTGGTCAGCATCTTGGCCACTGTCGGCTGGGCGACGCCCAGGCGTGCGGCGATGTCCACCTGGCGCGCCTCGTTGCCGTCCTCGATCAGGTCGGCGATCAGCTCGACATAGTCCTCGACCAGCGCGCTGCGGCGCGCTTCGCGCTGCTGCCGGAAGCCCTCCGAATGAATTTCGGCGTCGAGCAGCGGCTCGCGCGGAACTGGTCTGTTCTTCAGCGCCAATACGCGCTCCTCCTAGGACTATTTGCCATCCATGCTTTCATAGCACGGGCTCTGATTCTTCAGGCCGTTTATTTGCATTGCGCCACAGGTGCAACCAGCGCTTCCGATTGCCGTTTCCACCCGATGACCGCCGGCCGGATGAAAAGCAACGACAATGAAATATAGCATATTGCATAATGTTGAGCCATGGCATAGCTTAGGGAACATCGCCCAGTCTCCCGGAAAGCCCTCCCCCATGTCCGAAGCCGAAGCCACAGCCTCCCGTTCCTCATGGCGGTTCGCCAGGCCCGACGAGGACGAGCAGCCCAGCCTGCGTGAAGTCAATTCCTCCATCGCCGTTCCGAGTTCGGGGGTCTGGTTCCGCCGCCTGTTCGCCTTCATGGGTCCCGGTTACATGGTCTCGGTCGGCTATATGGATCCGGGCAACTGGGCGACCGATCTCGCCGGCGGCGCGCAGTTCGGCTACACGCTGCTGTTCATCATCATGCTGTCCAACCTGATGGCGATCCTGCTGCAGGCGTTGGCAGCACGGCTCGGCATCGCCACCGGCCGCGACCTCGCCCAGGCCTGCCGCGCCTACTATCCCCGTCCGGTCAATTTCGTGCTGTGGATCGCCTGCGAACTGGCCATCATCGCCTGCGACCTGGCCGAAGTCATCGGCACCGCGATCGCGCTGCAACTTCTGTTCGGCATTCCGCTTATCGGCGGCGCCATGCTGACGGCGCTCGACGCCTTCCTCGTGCTGCTGCTGATGAACAAGGGCTTCCGCTATCTCGAAGCTTTCGTCGTCGCGCTGCTGATCATCATCTTCAGCTGCTTCGCCATCCAGATCTTCGTCGCCGCCCCGCCGGCAGGCTCGATCCTGCATGCCATGTTCGTGCCATCGTCGCAGATCGTCACCAACCCGGAGATGCTCTACATCGCCATCGGCATCATCGGCGCCACCGTCATGCCGCACAATCTCTATCTGCACTCCTCAATCGTGCAGACCCGCGCCTATGAACGCACCGAAAAGGGCAAGCGCGACGCCATCAAATGGGCAACGACGGACTCGACCATCGCCCTGATGCTGGCGCTGTTCGTCAATGCCGCCATCCTGATCGTGTCGGCGGTCGCCTTCCACAACACCGGCCACCAGGATGTCGCCGAGATCGGCCAGGCATTCGAGCTGCTGTCGCCGCTGCTCGGCTTGAGCATCGCCTCGATCCTGTTCGCGGTGGCGCTGCTGGCGTCCGGCCTGAACTCGACGGTGACGGCCACACTCGCCGGCCAGATCGTCATGGAAGGCTTTCTGCGCCTGCGCATCCCCAACTGGGCACGCCGGCTGCTGACCCGCGGCCTTGCCATCATCCCGGTGGTGGTCGTCACCGCGCTCTATGGCGAAAAGGGCACCGGCCAGTTGCTGGTGTTCAGCCAGGTGATCCTGTCGATGCAGTTGCCTTTCGCGGTCGTCCCGCTGGTGCAGTTCGTCTCCGACAAAAAGAAGATGGGCAATCTCGCCATTCCGCGCGGCGTCGCCGCCCTTGCCTGGGTAGTCGCCGCGGTCATCCTGGGGCTCAACTTCAAGCTGCTCTACGACACCATGTTCGGCATCGGCTAAGCTCCGCTTCGGAAATCAACTACCGTGCGCCAAGGGTAGTCTCGCGACAAATCGGCAATCCGCGCTATGTTGTCCCGCAGCATGGCCCGGATCGAAGACATCAGGAAATTCTACGCGCGGCTGCTGGTCGCCCATGCCGGCTCGCCCGACCCACGCCTGGAAGCGGCTTTCACCGAGGTGCCGCGCGAGGCGTTTCTCGGTCCCGGGCCGTGGACGGTCATCGCCGGCAACGGCAAGGTCACGACGCCGAGCGCCGACCCGGCCCATGTCTACCAGAACGTGCTGGTGACGCTCGACGACGACAAGGGCATCAACAATGGCGAGCCCTTCCTGCATGCCATGTGGATCGGAAAGCTTGCGCCTAAACCTGGCGAGGCCGTCACTCATATCGGCGCCGGCACCGGCTACTACACCGCCGTGCTGGCCAGGCTGGTTTTACCAAGTGGCACCGTCACCGCTTTCGAACTCGACGAGAAGCTGGCCGATCTCGCGCGACAAAATCTTGAAGCCTATGGCAATGCGACGGTCGTCCATGGCGATGCGGTGACGACGCCCCTGCCGCCATCCGACATCATCTACGTCAATGCCGGGGTCGCAGCGCCACCGGCCGGATGGCTGAAGGCGCTGCGGCCTGGCGGCCGCATGATCTTCCCCTGGCGCCCGGCCGAGCGCGTCCCGCTGGCGGTGATGGTGATCCGCACCGAAAAAGGCTTCGCCTGCGATCCGTTCATGCGATCGTGGTTCATTCCCTGCGTCGGCGCCTCGCTCGCAGACTCAGCGTCGAGGATCCCGACGCGCGAGCAGGCCGCGCGCAGCCGCTCGATCTGGCTGGTGCAGGACAGGGCGCCGGACGACACCGCCACCGCCATATCGGGCGATGTCTGGTTCTCGTCGGAAGATCTCCACCCCGGGCCTCGCAAATGATGGTGGTTCGCCAAAATTTATATGTCGGACTGGTGGCTCGTCGCCCGTCCTTGGGCTGAAGTCCGGCCACGACGGCGTGGACCGAAGAACGGGAGCACTGGAATGAGAAAGATCATCTCGGCGACATTCGTCAGCCTCGACGGCGTCATGCAGGCGCCCGGCGGCCCGCAAGAGGATCCGGTCGGCGGCTTCAAGTTCGGCGGCTGGACCTTCCATTACTTCGACGAGGCGGGGGGCGCAGCGATGAATGAACTGTTCTCCAAGCCTTTCGCCCTGCTGCTCGGCCGCAGAACCTACGACATCTTCGCCGCCTACTGGCCGTATCAGAAAGATCCGATCGCGGATGCCTTCAACCCCGCGACCAAATATGTGGCGACGCATCGGCCTGACACCCTCACCTGGCAGAACACGCAATCGCTCGGGCCTGATATCGTTGCGGAGTTGCGCCGTCTCAAGCAGGAGGATGGCCCTGACCTGCTCATCCAGGGATCTGGCGATCTGATCCAGACCTTGCTCGCCAACGGGCTGATCGACGAAATTCGGCTGATGATCTTCCCGCTGTTGCTGGGCAAGGGCAAGCGGCTGTTCGGCGACAGCGCGATGCCGGCCGCCTTCAAGCTCATCAAGTCGCAGGCAACCAGCACCGGCGTCATCATGGCGACCTACGAACGATCAGGCGAGATCAAGGTCGGGTCGTTTGTCACAGGGGAGCCGTCCGACGCCGAGCTCGAAAGACGCAAGAACTGGAAGTAACGTGTCGGGACTCGGCACCAAGCTGGAACACCCCTCATCCGACCGAGCTTCGCTCGGCCACCTTCTCCCACAAGGGGAGAAGGCGGAGCCTGGCACATGCGGCTCGGCCAATCTTCAACGTCGATGATTGGCAGGGACATGCGCGCAATCTTGCCTTCTCCCCGTGTGGGAGAAGGTGGATCGGCGCGCAGCGCCGAGACGGATGAGGGGTGCTCCAGCGGAGCGAGGCGTTCACGCCGCCACCGGCCGCCGCGCCAGCCCTTCCCGTATATGCCGCGCGAATTCCTGTGCCGCCGGCCCTACCCCATGCCTCGGCAGATGCAGATTGATGGCAAAATTCGGTAGGGGCGGCAGGCCGGACTCCGATGGCAGTATGTCCAGATCGGCTGGCACCGTGGAGGCTAGCCAGGCGGTGACGGCGAGGTCCGACCGCACCGTCGCCGTCGTCGCGTCGATGTTGCCGTTTTCGAACACGGTGCGCCACTCCAGCCCGTGCTCACCGAGCGCCGCCAGCACCGCCGGACGGAAGGCGCAGGTATCGGCGACGATCGAGACCGGCAGCGGCCGCTTGGCGCGGGCAACGCCGCCTTTGGCGCCGACCCAGACCAGCCGGTCGATGGCAAGGCATTCGCCCGCCGACGGGCCGACGCGTTCCTCGATCACCGCAAGGTCGATGGTCCCTGCCGCAAGGGCAGCAGTCAGTTCCGGCGACGAGGCGCAGACCAGCGATATCTCGACCTGCGGATAGGTCTCGGCATAGGTCTTCAGCACCGGCGCCAGCAAGGTGCCGACAAGGTCGTAGGGCACGCCGAGCCGCACCTGGCCGGCCACCGGTGTCCCAGCCATCTCGGCCCAGATCTCGTCATTCAAGGCCAGCAACCGCTTGCCTCTGCCGAACAGCTGTTCACCGGCGCGCGTCAGCCGCAAGCCGCGCCGGTCGCGCTCGAAGAGGCTCGAGCCGAACGCCTCCTCCAGCCGCTTGACCTGCTGGCTGACAGCACCTTGCGTCAGGTGCAGCGCATTGGCGGCCGCCGTCATGCTGGCCTTGTCGGCGACGGTGATGAAGGTGCGGATCAGCGTCATGTCGAGATTTCGGATCATGACCGGCATTATCCATCCTAATGCTGACTATAGCAAACATTGCATTTACTGAAGTTCGCACGCAGCTACGATCGCAGCCCTCTGACAGAGGACGCCGCATGCTCGAGCCCATTCTCCCGCTCATCCTTTTTGCCATCGTCGCCACCACCACGCCCGGCATCGCCACGACCCTGTCTACGGCGTCCGGCGCGCAGTTCGGCTTTCGCCGTTCCGTGCCCCTGCTGGTCGGCAGCGCCGCCGGCCTCGCCACCGTCACGGGTGCCGCTGCCGCCGGGCTTGCCGGTCTGCTGCTTGCCGTGCCTTCGCTGCAACTGGCCATGAAGGTCATCGGCTCGCTCTATCTCCTCTGGCTGGCGATCAAGATCGGCCGCAGCGGACCGCCCAATCTGGATGTGAGCATGGCCAGGCCGAACAGCTTTCTCGGCGGCGCCGGCATTCAATGGATGAACCCGAAAGGCTGGGCGATGGGGTTGGGCGCCGCCGCCTCGTTCGCGGCGCTGGCCAGCGGACCGGTGCAGCTCGCGCTGCTGCTCGGCGCCACTTTCGGCCTCGCGGCCGCCGCCTCGCTATCGCTGTGGTGCGTGGCCGGCATGCTGCTGGCCCGGCTGCTCAAGACCGAGTGGCAATGGCGCGCGCTCAACATCGTGCTGGCACTGGTGCTGGCCGCCTCGATCATTCCGATGTGGCGGACGGTGTAGGGACGCGGCGGCCTTGCAGAACCTGGGGCTTGCCCCCAACAAAGCGCCTATGCGGCGCTGGTCGNCCCCCACTCCGTCTCGGCTTCGCCGAGCCACCTCTCCCCCGATCGACGGGGTAGAGGAAAGGCGCCAGGCTTTTTGCCGTCAACGCNCGTCCAGCAACGCTCCNTTCCTTTCCCTCCGGAGGGGGAAAGGTGGCGCTGCGAAGCAGCGACGGATTGGGGGAACCACGTGGCAATCAAGCCTCACACCGATCAGTCACGCCAGTCACAGAAGATGTGTGCATAGCGTAGCGACAGAGCGGGGG
>NZ_KI912610.1:342854-1586967 GCF_000519305.1 Mesorhizobium ciceri WSM4083
CANNCNNAGCTCCGCCGGCCGCTTTTGTATCTCGGCCAGTGAACCGAGCCCCAGCCAATCAGCCGCATTGGACGTAAATTTGCGCGGGCCGTCGATCTGGATGTCACCGTTGGCAAGGGCGCCGGAGAGGCCCTGCGAGCCTATCCATATGCGCACCATGGTCTTCAGCGCGGCTTCGATCTGCACGTCGATCTCGAAGCCCGGATCGACATAGCAGAGGTCCACCTCGTCGCGCGCGAACACCAGCCAGTGCAGCCGCTTGCCTTCCGGCGCATCGGGGAAATGAAAGCGCACGACGAAACGGTCGGGAAGGCTGGACAGCCGGCGGACGTGGCGCCTGATGTCCCACATCAGGAAATCGGTATCGACATCGGCGAGCGACGGCTCGACATCGATCCATTCCTGCCCCCAGACCGCGATGGCGCGCACCACCTCGCCGAGCGCCTTGCCGGCTTCCGTCAGCCGGTAGGCGGCCGGCTTGCCGGGGCCTTCGCTGCCGCGCGAGACCAGCCCGAAGGTTTCGAACTCCCTCAGCCTCTGCGCCAGCAGCGTGCGCGAGACCAGCGGCACGCCGCGTCGGATCTCGTTGAAACCGCTCGCCCCTTCGAGCAATTGCCGCAGGATCAGCACAGTCCAGCGGGTGCACAGGATCTCCGCCGCCATCGAGAGCGGACAATACTGACCGTAGCCGTTGCGTTCCTGCATTTTGCACCGGTCCGCTGCGTCGGAAAACAGACTGCCTGCCCTGTATAGGCCTGCGCGCGCGCCGCGACCAGTCCAGCTTCTGGACTAGTCGGACGGCCGGATGCGGTGCAAGCATCACCCTCGCGACAACCCCTGTCGCGCAACCGGGAGAGGGTTCGAACCATGGCAAAGGCTGACCCCGATTTTCTGACTGATGTAGCTCAGCTTCGCGAGATCGTCGGCCCGGTGGGCGAGAAGGTGGCGAACAAGACCATCGACCATATCGACGCGATTTGCGCGACCTTCATTTCGATGTCGCCCTATCTGGTCCTGGCGACTCGCGGCCGCGACGGGCTGCTCGACCTCTCGCCCAAGGGCGATCCCGCCGGTTTTGTCGATGTGCTGGATGACAGGACACTTGCCATTCCCGACCGTCTCGGCAATGGCCGCTTCGACAGCTATGAGAACCTGATCGCCGACCCCTCGCTTGCCCTGATCTTCCTCATTCCGGGCCACACCGACACGCTTCGTATCGCCGGCGAAGGCCGCATCAGCCGCGCCCCCCAACTTCTCGCCCGCTACCCGGTGAATGGAAAGGAGCCTCGCTTCGTTCTTCTGGTCACCGTGCGCCAGGCCTTCCTGCATTGCGCCAAGAGCACCGTGCGGGCCGGCCTGTGGCGCCAGGAGACATGGCCGGACTCGTCACGCGTTCCCTCGCTGGCCCAGGCCATGGTGGCGCACGGCAAGCTGGCGCTTGGCGTCGCCGAGATGCAGGACATCATCGACCGGGATGGCAAGACAAGGCTCTACTGATCCTCAAGCCACCGCCACACACTCGATCTCGATATCGAACTCCATCGGCCATGACGCCACCGGCACAAAACTCCGCGCGGGCGGGTTCACGCTAAAATACCGGGCATAAACCCGGTTGATGGCGTTGTAGAAGCCGGAATTGACGGCGTAGATGCGCACCATCACCACATTGTCCAGCGAGGTGCCGGCCGCTTCCAGGCAATGTTTCAACGCCTTCAGCGATGCCTCGGTCTGCACCTCGATGTCGCCGCGCACCATCTCGCCGGTCACCATGTCCACCGGCGGCGTCGCCGAGATGAACACGAAGCCGTTGGCCTTCACCGCTGTCGAACAGGGAAGGCCGAGCGCCCGCACCTTGGCCGACATGACGGGCACTTCGATGATTTCTTTCTTCATGGCAAAGCTCCCTGAGTATGTAGCAGGCTGCCGCGTTAGTTCTAATGAAGAGGCCCCTAACCCCTCCCCTCAAGGGCAGGGCTATCGCATATGGATTCTTGCGAAGAAGGACCCCCACCCTAACCCTCCCCACAAGGGGGAGGGAACGCTGCCGCGTGCCTTTAATTCTTCTTTGGCACCGAAAAGACAAGCGATTTGCGTAGGTCAGCGCCAACGGAAGTCCCCCTCCCCCTTGTGGGGAGGGGTTAGGGGTGGGGGTCCTCTTCGCAAAAACTATAGGTGACAACCCTGTGGTTGACGGAGAGCTTATCCCGGCGCTAGCCGAACGCCAGCGCCGTTCTTCCCTTCTCCCCTTGTGGGAGAAGGTGGATCGGCGCGATAGCGCCGAGACGGATGAGGGGTGTTCCAGCGGAGTGAGGCGTTAGCGTTCCCTGGAACACCCCTCATCCGTCGCCTTCGGCGACACCTTCTCCCACAGGGGGAGAAGGAAGATGCGGCGCTAGAGAAAACCGATGAACCGTCCGGCGAAAAGCACGGAAGTCCACAACAGCATCGAGAGCACGGCCAGGGCGATCCCGCCTGCCGGCGCGTCGCCGCCTTTTGCGCGGCGAAAGCGCATGAAGGCGAGGAAATTGATGCCGGCGAGAAAGATGAGTGTCATCTTGGCGAGGAAAATCGGCATTGCCGCATAGGTGCCCGCCTTGACGGAAAACAGCAGCGAGCCCGTGACAAGCGCACCCGCGAACGCACCCAAAGCAACACGGCGCAGCAGCGTGACGAACGCCGCCTGCGGCAGCGAACGGAAGGCGCCCCAGATCCTGAGGTCCATGAGCATGACGCTGGTCAGCAGCGCGCCGATCGACATGATGTGGAGCGCATTGACGATGGGATAGGCAATGAAGGAGCCCTTCAGCCACCGCGCCAAAGCGAGTTGCTCGATGCCGGCGAAAAACTCCGTCATCTAGGCCGGCGGCACGCGGTCGGGATAGACATCATAGGTCTTGCCGCCGACGATGACGCGCACCGCTTTCATGCGCTTTTCGCTCGCCTCGACCGAGCGGTTGCCGATCGCGGTCACCTCGTCGCCGATCTTGGCCACCTCCTCCGTGAAGCCGGCGGCGATGGTGCGGGACGGCGGCGCCATCTCCACCCGCCAGGCCTCGCCCTCGGCGTCCACATCCAGCGTGGCGTGCGGATTGCCGATATAGATGGCCGTGATCTTGCCTTTGAGCTCGAAAAACCCGTCCTGCGTCCACGACCAGCCATGATGGGCATAGGCCGCGGTGCCGGCGGCAAGCATCACGGCCGCCGTCAGCGCGACGCTGCGAATTCCATTGAAAGGCGACTGCATCGCTCGTCTCCTCGGTTCGTCCACCATGCATTCGAGAGTAGGACACGGCGCGGCAACGTCAAATCACATCGGCCAAAAGATCGGAACCGCCAAGCGCCCCGCTCGATCACCGGCGTGAACGATCCGGCCTTGCTAATGACATCCATGCACGCCACTCTCGCCTTCCCTGCCCGCTCTTCTCCGGGCTGAAGACCGGACACAAACGCGAAAACGAGGCAAACCATGAGCAGCATGAGAGACCGTCAGGAAGGCTTCGAAAAGAAGTTCGCGATGGACGAGGAAACGAAGTTCCGGGCCATGGCGCGCCGCAACAAGCTGCTCGGCCTGTGGGCCGCCGAACAGCTCGGCAAATCCGGCGCGGACGCCGACGCCTATGCGAAGGAAGTGGTGCACTCGGATTTCGAAGAGGCAGGCGACAACGATGTGTTCCGCAAGGTGCGCGCCGATTTCGACGCGGCAGGCATCGCCCAGTCGGATGCCCAGATACGCACCGCCATGGAAACCCTGCTGGTGACCGCGGTGGAGCAGATCAGGTCGACCTGAGCGCCGCTCAGTCCGGCCCCGGATACGGCGTGCCGTCCTGTGCAGGAAGCGCACGTCGGAGCTCGGGCTGGCGCAGAGGCCGCCTCAGCGCGATCTACGACCGAAAGTTGGAGTTCCATTCGACCTCGCGAAGGAGCCTGCCGGCGCGACACCGGGTTGTCTTGCCTCGCGCTGTTGAGTTCGTGCGACCGCCCGGCTGATCATTTGATCGGCCGCCTGCACGTCGAATTCCCCGCCCGGGTCGCGTCTGGCCGAACCGCGAAAGAGCGCCGCCCTCAGGCCAGGGTATTTCAGGAGCACAGCCCCCAGGCAGAACAACCCGACCAGGCACCATGATCCGATGACCATCAACTGGCTGCCGAAAGACCGCTTTGGTGCGTCGGCTTCCGAAATACCGAGAAGCGGCAACAGCTCCCGCACCTTGTCCTGTTTCAAGTCCACGTAGCGTTGGGATGTCTTGAAGTAGCCGACCCATTCGCCGCCGCCGAACATGCCGAATTTATAGCCAAGATCGAAATGCTCGCCTTCTTCCGCAAAAGCCGCCGGCAGATCGTGAACGAAACGCACGTCTTCGACACCGATTGGAACAGGATGCGCTTTTTCGGTTGACGACGAGCCGTGCACTCCGGGGATCGGGAGCACTCGAAACCGCATTTTTCGAGCCTCGGCGTCACTGGCGAAGAACATCGAACAGAGCGCTGCCAGCGTGAATGCCATCACGAGCTTCATATCTTCCCCCGGATCAACAACCCAGAAAGCCGCATCTGTCGAATACACGGGAAAATAGTATTTCTCGTTTTTGGAGAAACTAAAATTTTAGGGAACAACCAGAACACATCTTGCCGTCACCGATGCCGATACATCGTCCGAGGCATCCGCCGTAGCGCTCTACGGCGCCCCCCCTCTGTCCTGCCGGACATCTCCCCCACAGGTGGGGAGATTGGCAGCTTCGGTGCCAGCTTTCTTCTTGCAATGTTCAGAATTGGCGAAAGCCGTGGTGACGGCCAATCTCCCCACTTGAGGGGGAGATGTCCGGCAGGACAGAGGGGGGCGCCACAGATCGCCGACTTTGAACCGCCCTCACCCCTGATGCGCGGCCGCCAGTTCCTTCACGTGTTTTTCGTGCATCTGCAGCGTCGGCAGGGTTTTCTTGGCGAATTCCTTCATCGCCGGGTCGTCGCCGGATTGCGCATAGCCGCTGAACAGCGCCACGGCTTCCTTGTGGGCGTTGGTCTGCATCTCGATGTATTTGGCCTGGAACTGATCGCCGCTGGCGCCCTTCAGCTCATCGAGCATCTTCTGCTCCTTGGGCTGCAGGGCCGGACCGGACGGCGCGGTGGCCGAGGTTGTCTGGCCCTGGGCAAGCGCCGCCTTGAATTCCTCGCCGGCCTTGGTGTGATCGGCGATCATCTGTTTGGCGAACGCCTTGACGTCGGCATCGGTCGCCTTCTGCTCGGCGAGCTTGCTGGACTCGATCTCGAACTCATTGGCGCTCGGCACCGTCTTGATGAAGGTCGAAGTGTCGACCTTCGTCGTCGTAGCGAGCGGCGTGGTCGTGGCGGTCGTGTTCGACTGGGCAAAGGCCGGCGCGCCGGCAAGCAATGCTGCTGCGGTCATAATGGTAAGCGTTTTCATGGCATGTCTCCGGTTGGAATTGTCCCTCGGACAATCCAACGTCGCTTGGGCACTCCGGTTGCAAGGAGATTAGGCCAGCGTCACCTCGCCTTCGTCCTCGCCGTCCCAATAATGCGCGCGCGTCGCATCGATCTTGATCATCGCCAGCCCCGGCGTGTCGGTGCCCTGCTCGAACCACTGGTCGATGTCCTCGTTCCAGTGCTCCTCGAAGGCCGCCTTGTCGCGGATGATCTCCGCTTTGCCTTCGACGGCAACCCAGAAGCCGTCCTCGCCCTGGAAGGCCAGCGACACGTTGGCGTCGCGTTCGATGTCTTCCACCACCTTCGATTTGTCCCAGGTGAAGTAGTAGGAGGAGCCGTCATACTCGACGTCCTGGTTGTTGCTCATCGGCCGCCCGGCAATCGTGCCGTTCTCGGCGTGGGTCGACAGCATGGCGACATCGATGTCGCGCATCCTTTCGGCAATCTCGGCAAGGCTTTTGTCGGTCATGGCGTGCTCCTTTGGCAGGTGTTGGCTATGCCAACGTCCGATCTCGGCTTTGGTTCTCAGGAACTGTTGGCGGCGCCAATCATTGACCGCGAGGAGGAACCCAGATGCGAAAGCTGCGCAAGGGAACACGCGTCACCTGGGCCTGGGGCGCACACACCGCGGAGGGCAAGGTCACCGAGAGCTTCACCCGCGATGTGAAGCGCACGATCGAGGGCGCGGAGGTCGCGCGCAAGGCAAGCGAGGACGAACCCGCCTACCTGATCGAGCAGGCGGATGGCGGTCATGTCCTCAAGAGCCATTCCGAGCTGAAGGGTGGCGACTGACATCCATCCTTTCAGTGGCAACAAGCCTCGCCATATTGCAGCTGCTCGCTCCAGCTCGGTCGCCCTTCCGGCGTGAAATCCATCAGGTTCCACAGCGTTTCGCAGGTGCCGAGGCCGCGCGGGTCCTGACCCGGCTCCGTCGGCGCGAAATCCAGTTCCGAACTCCAGAAATGGCGTATGCCGTCGCCGTCGCGGTGGAACACCGACAGCAGCGGGATCTGTGAGCCGTCGGCCGCCTCCGCATTGTAATCGCGCTTGAAGCTGTTGGAGGCCGAAGACACCAGCCGCATGTTGCGCCAGCCCCGATCACGGCCGAGCGTGACCAGGTTTTCGAGCGCGGTCTTGCCCACCACCGCGAAATTGAAGCCGGCCGCCTCGAGATGGCCGACCGCGCCGTCGAACTGGTCGAGCAGCGCCGTGCAGGAGGGGCATGGCTGGTCCTGCCGGGCGAGCTTCGCCGTGCCGCCACTGGTCGCCACCTCGCGCTTTTCCTGCGGATGGCGCGGGAACATCATGTTGTAAAGGATGAGCGAGTCCTTGCCGGGCGCGAACAGATCCGACAGCTTTATCTTTGCAGGCCTCCCATCGCCGTCCAGCCCGTCGAACTCATAATCCTGGCGGATCAGCCCGCCCGGCGGCAGCGCGCGCCGGGCCTCGGCGACCTCTTCCATGACCCGGCGCAGTTCGATTTCCTTGCGCAGCAGTTTTTCACGCGCGGTGCGGTATTTCGCGGATTCATTGGGAAAGGTGATCATGATCGGCTCCTTCAAGTCGCGGCGCCGGCGTCCCGGCGCGGTTGTTCTGCGACCCAAGGACGTTTGCCGGCGATCGCCCCCGACATTTATTTGCGCATGATGAGATGTCGTAATACCTGTTCGGGCAGCGTGATCCGGGGAACAACATGCACGACGACGAGATCGATCTGCGCTGCCCGCAAGTGGTGGCCGACAACGCCGCCAAGGGCCTCAGGCTGCGCGGCGAGTTCGGCCGTGGCGGCACCGAGATCGGCGTCGCCCGCGCCACCGAGCTGAAGAACCGGGAAAAGCTTGCGCCCTCCACCATCCGCCGCATGGTCAGCTATTTCGCCCGCCACGAGGTCGACAAGCGCGGCAGGAATTACGGCAACGAGCAAAACCCGTCGGCCGGTTACATCGCCTGGCTGCTGTGGGGCGGCGACGAAGGCCGCGCCTGGGCGCTGGAACTCAAGCAGAAGATCGGCAACGCGCCGGACATCTGAGCGTTTCGCCTCTCACCCCTTGACCCCGCCGGCGGTTAGGCCGGAGACGATCTTGCGCTGGAAGATCAGCACCAGCACCACCAGCGGCACCGTGACGATCACCGAGGCGGCCATGATGTTGCCCCATGGGATCTCGAACTGCGAATTGCCGGAGAGCAGCGCGATCGCCACCGGCACGGTCCGCTGTGCGTTGTTGGAGGTGAAGGTCAGCGCGAACAGGAACTCGTTCCACGCGCCGATGAAGGCCAGCAGCCCGGTGGTCGCCAGCGCCGGCCACATCAGCGGCAGGAAGACCCGGGTGATGATGATCCACGGCGTCGCGCCGTCGAGGATCGCCGCCTCCTCGACTTCGACAGGCAGGTCGCGGACGAAGGTGGTGAGCACCCAGACGGTGAACGGCAAGGTGAAGATCATGTAGGAGAAGATCAGCGCGAACAGCGAATTGTAGAGGCCGAACATGCGGACCAGTTCGAACAGCCCGGCCAGCAGCGCCACCTGCGGGAACATCGACACCGACAGGATGATGAACAGCAGGGCCGAGCGGCCGCGGAATCGAATACGCGCCAGAGCGTAGGCTGATGTGACGCCGAGCAACAGCGAAAGGGCAACCACCCCGCCCGAGACGAAGAGCGAGTTCAGCAAATTGCGCACGAAGCTGCCTTCGGTCAGCACATTCCGGTAGTTGGCGAGACTGATCGTTGTCGGCCACAGATCGGCCCGGAACAGCTCAGTCCCCGATTTCAGGCTGGTGACGATGGCGTAATAGAACGGAAACACGGCGACGAAGACGATTGCCCCGACCAGCAGATAAAAGGCCGTGCGCTTCACGATCCACATGTCAGCGGCCTCCGTCCAGGCTTATCCGGCCGATCCGGATGGTGACGATGGTGAGCAGAGCGAGGATCAGGAAGAGCAAGGTCGAGGCGGCGGAGCCATAGGCGAACTTGTCGAACTCGAACAGGTTCTCGCGGGCGAACACCGACATCGACTTGGTGTGCACATTGTTGGGCGTCAGCACATAGATCAGGTCGAAGATGCGCAGCGCGTCGAGCGCGCGGAAGATCACGGCCACCATCAGCGCCGGGCGGATGAGCGGCAAGGTCACCCGCCAGAAGATCTGCCAGGGGTTGGCGCCGTCGAGCTTGGCGACCTCTATGATCTCCCTCGGCAGCATCTGCAGCGCGGCCAGGATGAGCAGCGTCATGAACGGCGTCGCCTTCCAGATATCGACGATGAGGACGGCCGCCATCGCCGTGTCGGCGTTGGCCGTCCAGGCGATCTTGGTGCTGATCAGGCCGAGGTTGAGCAGCACGACATTGATGATGCCGAACTGGTCGTTGAGCATCCATTGCCACATCTTCGCCGAGACGATCGTCGGGATCGCCCAGGGGATCAGGATCGCTGCCCTGACGATGCCGCGGCCAGCGAATTCCGCGTTGAGAACCAGGGCAATGATCGTGCCGAGGATGGTCTCGCAGGTCACCGAAATCACGGTGAAACGCACCGTGTTCCAGACGGCACGCCACCAGACCGGATCGACGAGCAGCCCGTCATGGAGGGTCCGGCCGCTCGGCATGTGCAGCACCGAGAAATAATTGGCGAAGCCGACCCATTGGCGCGCGTCGAGGTCGGCCAGCGAGGCGTCGGTGAAGCTGAAATAGACCGTGCGGGCAAGCGGCCAGCCGGCCGCCGCGGCGAGCACCAGCAGCATTGGCGCCAGGAAAAGCCACGCCGAGCGAACGCGCTGTGCCCTCAACGAGTGCGCGGCCCTGGCTGTTTCCGGTTCTGTCCTTGTCATCTCGCTCCGCTCGTTGCGATCGCGCCGGCCGGCTGTCCCAGTATCGTCACCAGCCTCGGCCCTTCAGCCTAGTCAGTGTCGCTTCGAGGTCGGCCAGATTGTCGGCGGCAGTGCCGTCGCCCGAGAGCGTGTTGTGAACGGCGTTCCAGAACTGGCTCGACGCCTCGTTGTATTTGATCCTGGTCGCGGCCGAGGGGCGCGGCACCGCATCGAGAAATATCTGCTTCCAGCGCGGAATAATCGGGTGCTCCCTGGCAATGTCGGCATCGTCATACAGCGCCTGGATGGTCGGCAGGTTGGACGTCTTCAGCGCGCGGTATTTCTGCATCGCAGGCGAGGCGATGAACTTGACCAGCCCGATCGCGGCATCCGGATGCTTCGAATATTTGGAGACGGCGAGGTTCCAGCCGCCCAGGGTTGCTACCGGCCGGGCGCCCTCGCCCGTGCCGGCCGGCAGTGGCGCCACGTCGAACTTGCCCTTGATCGGCGAGCCCTCGCCGTTGCCGAGCGCGTAGGCATAGGGCCAGTTGCGCATGAACACGGCGTTGCCTGTCTGCCAGACGCCGCGCGATTCCTCTTCCTGGTAGGCAAGCACGCCGGGCGGCGCGATGGTCCCGACCCAGCCCTTGACCATGTCGAGCACCGCCGCCGCTTTTGGATTGTTGATGGAGATGGAGCCGTCCGGCTCGATGATCTGGCCGCCGCCATTCGACATCACCCATTCGAGCGCGTCGCAGGTCAGCCCCTCATAGGCATTGCCCTGAAAGACGAAGCCCCAGATATCCCGATTGCCGGCCGCGCGCTCCTTGTCCATGACCAGCCTGGCGGTGTCCGCCAGTTCCTTCCAGGTGGCCGGCACCTTGGCGCCATATTTGTCGAGGAGATCCTTGCGGTAGTAGAGCGCCGGCGCATCGGTGAAGATCGGCAAGGCGACGAGCTTGCCGTTGACGGTCTGCGACTGGATGATCGACGGGAAATGCTCAGCCACGATGTCCTTGGTCGCCGCGGTCAAATCGACGAGTTGCCTGGCAAGCTGCGGCGCCCAGATCACATCAGTCTGGTAGACGTCGATGTCGCTGTTTCCCGCGGCGAGCCAAAGCCGGTACTGGCCGAACTGGTCGGTCCCGGACGTCGGCATGACGACGATGCCGACCTTGTTGCCGCTGTCTTTCTCGTAACGGTCGAGGATCTCGCGCAGCACCTTGATGCCGTCGCCTGTATCGCCCGACACCATCGACAGCTCGACTCCCCGCGCCGGCGTGCCAACCAGCATGGCGGCGACGCCAAGCGCCAGGAATGCGTGAGAAAACTTCATGGTGGTGGATGTCCCTCCGCGGCCGGAACGGAAAACCCTCCCACCCGCCGGCAGCTTGTCAGACCCTCACCTCCCATTGAATGCGAAGCGGCGCTTTGGGTTCCCAAATCGCGCGGATGTACTGCCGCCCTGGAGACTGTTTCGAAATTCGCTCTGGCGAGCCATATGGTGGTGGTTTGGAGACTCGGAGCGCAGCGTACTTTTGGGTAGGTGAGCTCAGTTCTACTGCGTCGCAGTAGAACTAGGGAAGCGCAGAAAACGCCATCAGATGGCCGCCAGAGTAGAATTTCCAACAGTCTCTTAGCCTTCCCAGGCGACAGGCATCATCCCCAGCCGCTCATAGAGCCGGACGGCGGCGGGATTCTCGACCGTGTTGGTCTTGAGGTCGACATGATCGGCGCCGCGTTCGCGAAAAACGGCGAAGGCGTGCCACATCAGCGCTTCGGCAACACCCTTGCCGCGCGCCTCGGGATGAACGGCAAGATCCTTGACGAAGGCGCGGGTCCAGCACAGCGCCGCCGCCGCCAGCCGGCCCTTGGCGTCGATGACGAGGAAGCACAGCGCCGGGTCGAATTCGGGATCGTCGGCGATGCGCGGCCACCACTCGTCGAACGGACCATCGGCGCCGTCGTCGAACACCTCGGTCAAAAGCGCATGAAGGGGTAGCGCATCACCGGGCTCGAAGCTGCGCATGACAAAGCCGTCGGGCCAGTGCGGCGGAACCAGCGTCTCGTCGAGGATCTTGCGCAGCCGGATGTCGTCTAAAGCCGGCGGGCGCGGTTCAGGCATCGCGCTCAGGCGTCGGGCTGCAGGCGGCGGCGCTGGCGGTCGCGGCCAAGGCCGGTCGCCTCGAGCAGGCCCTTGCGCTTGGCGTCGTAATAATAGCCGGTCTGGTAGAGCCAGTCGGCCTTCTTGGCGTTGCCGCCGGCCACCAGCCAGGCGCCGCGCAGATATTTGACCGCGTATTTCAGATTGGTCTCGGCGTCGAACAGGCCCTTGGCCGGCCCGTCATAGCCCATGCCGCGCGCCGTCGCGTGTTTGATCTGCATCAGCCCCCAATGGCCGTTGTTGTAGGCTTTCGGGTTGAAGGTGCTCTCGCGGTTGACGACATGGCGCACCAGATCCACCGGCACCTGATAGATCACGGCATATTTTTCGATCAGCCGCTCGACATCGCCGCGCACTCCCGTCGCGCGTTCTTCGATCGGCCCGACGGGACCCTGCACCAGGGCAGCCGGGTTCTGCGGCACGACATAGGCGATCTGCTGGACGCCGGGCATGCGGTCGCCCTTGGCGGTCGCCGGCACGATGAGCCCTGCGGTCGTATAGGTCTCGGCGGCCTTGACCGGCTCGCTTGCATTTGCCGGCGGCGGCGCCTGCCAGGCATTGGCGGTCATCACCGCGGGCACGGCGGGTGCCGCCGGTGTCGATCCGGCGAAAGCGGCGGTCGCGGCAGCCGGCTGTGCGGCGGGATCGAGCGGCAGCTCGGCCGTTTGAACGGGGAGGATCCCTGATGATTCCGGCAGCACCGAAACCGTCTCCGGCAGAGGCACTGTGAAGCCGGCATCAGCGCCGGCGGCGGTCGCTGTTTCGGTTAGAGCGGGCGCGGATTTCATCTGCGAGGTCGACGTGCAGCCGCTGATGCCGGCGGCAGCGAGGATCACGCCGATCGCGATAAGGTTGAGTTTTGCTGGCAAGCCGCGCTCGGGTCCGGTTTGTCGGGTTGTTAAGAAATCCCTTACACCAGCGATTCAGGCCGGGCAATCGGGGCGATCAGGTGGTTTTCGGGTGGCGAGACTTGAGGCGTGATGCCATATTGTTCCGGATATGTACTGGGACGAATCCCGGTTTTCGCCACTTTGCGGGAAGGAACGCATCATGGTCACGACAGCTTCGATCACGGCCGGCCACGCAGTGTTAGAAACAGTGATCGGTTTCATGGGCATTGCCTGGAGCGAAAAGGGCCTGATCCGGCTCTGCCTGCCCGAACGCAGCCGCGAAGCGGTGGAACGGCGCCTGCTGCGCCATGGCGGCGTTTCCAGCGCCACGGCGCAGCCGCCATGGGTGGTCGAGCTGATCGCGTCGATCAAGGCCTATGCGGGGGGCGAGGACGTCGATTTCTCCGCCGTGCCGGTCGATCTCGACGGCGTCGACGGTTTCCGCCTCGCCATTTACGACGCGGCGCGAAAACTCTCCTTCGGCGAAACCACCACCTATGGCGAGCTGGCCAAGACCGCCGGCCATGCCGGGCTCGCCCGCGAGACCGGGGCGGCGCTTGGCGCCAATCCGGTGCCGCTGGTCATCCCTTGCCATCGCATCCTTGCCGCCGGCGGCAAGATCGGCGGCTTCTCGGCGCCGGGCGGCTCGGTCACCAAGGAAAAGATGCTGGCCATGGAAGGCGTGCGCGTCGGCCCGCCGCCGCCGGCGCAGGTGTCGTTCGGGTTTTGAGGCGGGCTAGTTGTTATGGAAGAACCGCCGGCGGAAATGCCGGTCATTGTCCGGCCGCTTGCAGTTGTAGACCGGGCAGGACTTTGTGTCGGCGCTCGGCACGTAGGCCCGTGTCCTCACCTCGCCCATGCTGCAGAATCGCTGGCTCTGCACATAGCGGTCGTAGAGCGGCAGTCCCGGCACCCGCTTCGACTGGTAGCGCAGGATGACCGCTCCCTGCCGGGCGATCGTCGCCTGAACCTTGCCGCAGCTCATACGCGTCGGGTCGTGGCGCGAGATCGCCTGAGCCTGAGCGGCGCCAAGCGTCAGGCAGGCGGCAAGCAGAATGGTTTTCATGGTCCTCTCCCCCAAGATCCCCTCCCAAGCGGATGTGGATCGAACACCCACAGGCTCCGATCATCGCGACGCTCTCACGCGATTGGGGCGGCCATTGGGCAGCGCACTGATCACGGCTTTCTCACACAGTCTTGTTTTTTGTGCGAAACCAGCCTATATGCCTTCCATTGATATTTCGGCCGATCGATCCGGGCCTCGCGATAATCGCGTTTGCTGACGTCTATCTCCAAAATCTCGATGCACACCGGCTGGACCTCGGTCCGGTCAATCTAAAGCAAATGTGAAGGACTATCTAAATGGCAACTGGAACGGTCAAGTGGTTCAACGCCACCAAGGGCTTCGGCTTCATTCAGCCTGACGCGGGCGGCGCGGACGTTTTCGTCCACATCTCCGCTGTCGAGCGTGCTGGACTGTCGACCCTGGTCGAAGGCCAGAAGATCAACTTCGAGATCGAGCAGGACCGTCGCACTGGCAAGTCGTCCGCTGGATCTCTGAGCAAGGCAGCCTGATTTTGCGATAGCGCGCGCCGGGCGAGAGTTCGGGGCGCGCGGCAAGTCACGGATGTACTGACAGTCGCGCGAGAAGCGCGCTGGAGCGGAAAGACCCGACAAGCTGGATCAGCAGATAGCTGCCAGCCCGGACCGGACGCTCCCGATCAGGCTACCAAGCATGGAAGGCGGGATTTATCCCGCCTTTTTGCTGTCCGGGGTTAGGTGCTGCAACCGGCGCTATAGTCCCACCGGTGGTACTTTTAGCCTAGTAGTGGTATCATTCGGCCATGACCAAGCTTGAGCAAATTGAAAAATCCGTTGCGGAACTGAGCCCTGAAGAACTGAAGGCGTTTGCTGCCTGGTTCGAAGCGCTTCGGGAGGATATGTGGGATCGGCAGATCGAGGCCGATGCGAAGGCCGGCCGATTGGATAAGCTTGCCGAACAGGCGCTGACGGACCATCGCGCTGGTCGGACGCGGCCTCTGTGAATCACGTCGCCTCCCCATCGTTCTGGGAGGCTTACGAAAAACTGCCATCGGCGATCAGAGGAAAAGCGGACAGGCGTTTTGAAAGACTCCGCTCCCACCTTTTGATCCCTCGCTGCATTTCAAACAGGTCGGACGCTATTGGTCTGCGCGAGTTGACGACAATTACCGGGCTGTTGCCACCCGCACCAACGATGATGTGATCTGGTTCTGGATCGGCACCCATGCGGACTATGATCATCTCTTGAAGTAGCCACCCATCCGCCCACCTGGCACGGGGACAAACTACCCCATCCACCCGATCGGCACATGCCCCGGATCCGCTTCCACTCGGCCAAGCCAGGCCGCCACCGCCGGATAGGCGTCGAGCTGGAAGCCGCCCTGCTCTGCCGTATGCGTATAGGCATAGAGCGCGATGTCGGCGACGCTGAGCGTGCTGCCGGAAAAGAAAGCATTGTTTTCCAGATGCCTGTTCATCACGCCGAGCGCCTTGTTGCCGCGCTCCAGCGTCACCGCCAGCCGCTCCGGGGTCGCATCCCCAGCACGTTCGGGGAAGGTCAGCAGCGCCTTGCGCACGGCGATGTAGGGCTCGTGGCTGTATTGCTCGAAGAACAGCCATTGATAGACGAGCCCGCGCTCATATCTGTCGACCGGCAGGAAGCGGGTGCCTTCGGCGAGATAGAGCAGGATGGCGTTGGATTCGGCCAGCCGCCGGCCGTCCTCGAGCTCGAGCAGCGGCACCATGGCGTTCGGGTTCTTGGCGACAAAATCGGCTTTGCGCGTATCGCCGGTGTGCGAACTCACTTCGACATTGGTAAAGCCAAGGCCAAGCTTGGCCATCAGCAGGCGCGGCTTGTAACAATTGCCGCTGTCGATCATGCCGTAAAGTATCATGGCTGTTCCCCGGAGCACTGTCTCCGCGCGATTATCGCAGCGGCGGCGGTCTCAACCAATGATTTGTTTTGGTACGACGATCAGCGCCGCTGATGTTTGAATCGCCGAAAGTCTGAGGCCGTTGAAGGGCATGTTGAGATTCAGGTCAGGCCGAGCCGAAAACGGTGGGTTCCGAGAACCGGAGCGGAGCGTACTTAAGTACGTGAGCACAGTTCTACTGCGTGGCAGTAGAACTAGGGAAACGCAGGAGGCCGCCGTTTGCAGGCCGGCATCACCTGAATATCGACATGCCCTAGCCAAAGAGGGGAACGACCTTGCTGTCCCGGCCCAGCAGCGCATCGATGACCAGCGGCTTTTCCTCGAATACCGTGCCTGCAAGCGCGGGACGGGCGAGGAGAAAACCCTGCAGCAGGTCGACGCCACCTTCGAGCGCGACGCGCAGATGGGTGGGCTGCTCGATGCCTTCGACCAGCACCTTGGCGCCGCGGTCATGCAGGCTGGAAACCAGCGGGCGGAAGAACCGTTCGGCGGCAGCGTGGCGGCAGAACTCCGCGAACCAGGTGCCGTCGATCTTGACGATGTCGGGCTTGAGCAGGCTCACCCGCTCCTCGGTCGAGTGCCCGGTGCCGAAATCGTCGATGGCGATGCGGATGCCGTCGCGCCGCATTTCGCGCACCAGCCGCGCGAGAAGCGCGTCGTCCGCCGCCTGTTCGGTGATTTCGCAGACCAGCATGGCCGGCGCCAGGCCGAACTCGCCGAGATGCCTGGTCATCAGGCGAATTTCGGCCAGTGCCCGCCCGGCATGGTCGTTGATCAACGGGTTGTAGTTGAAGAACAGGTCGAGCCCATCGACGCCGATGTTGCGGAAATTCCTGAGATGCAGCGCCCGGCACATGGTTTCCACAAACAGCCGGTCCGAGACGGCAACGCTTTCGAAGAACATCTTTGGCGCGCCGGGGCGGCCGGCACGGTGCGGCTCGATCAGGGCTTCGGCCGCGACCGCGTGAAGGAAACGGCCGCGCGGCGCGAAAATCGGCTGATAGGCGCTGCGCAGCCGGAACTCGCCATAGATGCCGTATTCGATGCCGACTTCGTCGACCCGGATCGCATCGCCGACATTGCGCCGCCGATCGTCTCTCATGTCGCCACGCGGCGCCCGAAGGCCTTGACCGGCCGCGCCGAAGGCGTTGCCACGGCAGGAGCCGACGTGTCGACGGCAGCAGCGACAGGCGCCTGCCTGGCCTTGTCGAAGACGCCAAAGCTGGTCGGCGCCAATTCGGGCCGCGCCAGCACGAAACCCTGCACCATCGACGCACCCGATTTCTCGGCGAGCTCCAGTTGCCAGCCCTCCTCGATGCCTTCGAAAACCGTATGGATGCCTTGCTCCTCGAAGTTCTTCACCATGGTGGTCAGCAACGCGAAGCCGGCGCCGGACTCCATCAGCTGCGTGATCCAGTAGGCATCGAACTTGACGATATCCGGCTTCAGCTCCTTGACCCGATTGATGTCGGAATCGTCGGCGCCATAATCGTCGACGGCGATGCGAAAACCGTTGGCCCTCAGTGCCGCGACGAAACCGTGCAAGGCTTCCTGCGACGCCGACCGCTGCTCGGTCACCTCGCAGACGACGCGGCGCGGGTCGATGCCGGCCTCGTGCAGCACGAGCCGCATTTCGCGCAAGGCAGCGTCGGCAACGGCGCGTTCGGTGAACACCGACGGGTCGAAATTGACAAAGATCGACGCTTCCCGCGGCAGGCAGGCACCGGCGTTGAGAAGATGCAGCGTCCTGGTCAGCGCCTCGATATGCAGCCGGTCGGCAGCCGGGCAGGTCGAGAAGAAATTCATCGGCGATTGCGGCTCGCCGTCGCGGAACGGTCGGATCAGCCCCTCGAACGCGGCCACTGACAGCTTGCCTTCGTTGAAGGCGAAGATCGGCTGGAAGGCGCTTTGCAGCGTGTAGATACCCCAGACACCGGTGGAGGTGCCGTCGTCCTGACGGATGATGTGGGCAAGCCCGACGCTGCGCGACACGGTTCCTCGCTCCGCAATTGGTCTGCGATCCTGCCACTCAAGCCTCTACCGCTCGTTAATGAATTTATTGTTGCCGACCCCGGGTCCGATCACAGCTCCTTGAGACCTGGATCAGCCGACAATGCTTGCGTTGCGCGAAATCATGCGACATGAGAAGCGCCGCGGTCGCTCCTGGCCGCGCTGATCTTCCATGGAGACGTCAAGCTCATGGCCTTTCTTGCCGACACACTTTCCCGCGTGAAGCCTTCCGCCACCATCGCGGTCACGCAGAAAGCGCGCGAGCTGAAAAATGCCGGCCGTGACATTATCGGCCTGGGCGCCGGCGAACCGGATTTCGACACGCCAGACAACATCAAGAATGCGGCGATCGAGGCAATCCGCCGTGGCGAAACCAAGTATCCGCCGGTTTCGGGCATCGTGCCGCTGCGCGAGGCGATCGCGAAAAAATTCAAGCGCGAGAACAATCTCGACTACAAGCCCGAGCAGACCATCGTCGGCACCGGCGGCAAGCAGATCCTGTTCAACGCCTTCATGGCGACGCTGAACCCCGGCGACGAGGTCATCATTCCTCGCCCATACTGGGTCAGCTACCCCGAGATGGTGGCGATCTGCGGCGGCACCTCCGTGTTTGCCGACACCTCGATCGACAATGGCTTCAAGCTGACCGCTTCCGTGCTGGAAAAGGCGATCACGCCGAAGACCAAATGGCTGCTGATGAACTCGCCATCGAACCCGTCGGGTGCCGCCTATACCGAGGCCGAACTGCGCGAGCTGGCCGACGTGCTGTTGAAGCATCCACATGTCTGGACGCTGACCGACGACATGTACGAGCACCTGACCTATGGCGATTTCGTCTTCAAGACCATCGCCGAGGTCGAGCCCAAGCTCTACGAGCGCACGCTGACCATGAACGGCGTGTCGAAAGCCTATGCAATGACCGGCTGGCGCATCGGTTATGCGGCGGGTCCGGTTCAACTGATCAAGGCGATGGACATGATCCAGGGTCAGCAGACATCGGGCGCCTGCACCATCGCGCAATGGGCATCCGTCGAGGCGCTGAATGGCCCGCAGGATTTCATCGCCAAAAACAAGGCGATCTTTCAAGGCAGGCGCGACCTTGTCGTGTCGATGCTCAACCAGGCGCGCGGCATCACCTGTCCGTCGCCGGAAGGCGCCTTCTATGTCTATCCTTCCTGCGCCCAGCTGATCGGCAAGAAGACCAAGGCTGGCAGGCTGATCGACACCGACGAGACCTTCTGCTCGGAACTGCTCGAAGCCGAGGGCGTCGCGGTGGTGTTCGGCTCGGCCTTCGGCCTCGGGCCCAACTTCCGCATCTCCTACGCCACCTCGGAGACGCTTCTGGAAGAAGCCTGCACGCGCATCCAGCGCTTTACGGCTTCGCTGACCTGACTGGCGCGCTATGAACGCAAAGACCCGGCTTCACGGCCGGGTTTTTAATGGGCCGTCATCCTCACGCCTCGTGCTTCGTCTCTTTGGCCGAGCGCGCCTCGGCCGGCGCCAGCACGGCAACCAGCAGTGCGGCGGTGAGGAACGCGCCTATCGCCGCCGTCAGCATCGCGGCGTGGAAGCCGCCGGCATAGGCGGCAGCATAGAGTTCATGCACGCCGCTTTCGCCCATCGCCGCATCGGTTGCGAAATCATGCCTTGAAATTGCAGCACGAGCCACCGCTTCCGCGTTGGCGACACCGGCATCGCCGAGATACCCGGTCAGGAGGTCGGTTGCCCGCATGCTCATCAAGGCGCCGAGCAAGGCGATGCCGATGGCGAGACCGCTCTGGCGGGTGGCATTGATGACCGCCGACACCATGCCCGAGCGTTCGCGCGGCGCATAGGACATGGCCGCGGCGCTGCCGGTCGGAATCGCCAGCGCATTGCCGAGGCCGCCAATGGCGAACAGAAGGCAGAGCACCGCGTAGGTCGTCGAAGGGCCGGCCCAGCACATGCCGAGCATGGACAGGCCGATAGCAACATAGCCGATGGTCATCAGCGCGGAGTGGCCATAGCGGGCGCTCAGCCTGCCGATCCACGGCGACACCACGATCTGGACGATGAAGGCCGGCGCCATGCGCAGGCCGGTCTGCGTCGGCGACCAGCCCTGCACCTGCTGCAGGAACATCGAGAAGAAGAAGACGCTGGAATAGGAGGTGAAGCCGAGCGCGAACGAAGCGACATTGGCGACGGCAAAGCGGACGTCACGGAACAGGCCAAGCGGCAGCATCGGCCGTGCCGTGCGCGCCTCGAAGCCGAGGAAAGCAGCCAGGCCGACGACACCTGCGATGAGCGCCGTGACCGTCCTTGGCTCGCCCCAACCATTCTCGCCGGCCGAGATCAGGCCAAAGGTCAGCGCCCCCAGCCACAGGATGCTGAGAGCCAGGCCGACGAGATCGAGATGGGCATGTTCGGGATGCGCCGTCTCGTTGATCGAAGCAGCACCGAGCGCGATCGTGATCAGACCAAGCGGCAGATTGATAAGGAAGATGCTTTGCCAGCCGACGGTCTCGACCAGGATGCCACCGAGGACGGGACCAACGAGCAGAGAGATGGCGGCGAACGACGCCCAGCCGCCAATAACGCCGGCGCGCTGTCGCGCATCGGGAAAGGCTTGCGTCAGGATCGACAGCGCGCCTGGAATGAGCAGCGAGCCGGCGATGCCCTGTACGACCCGGCCAGCCAACAGCACCGGCAGATTGGGCGCGACGGCGCAGATCAGCGAGCCGGCCACGAAGATGCCGACGCCGGCCAGCCATGAGCGCTTGCGGCCATAGCGGTCGCCGATCAGGCCGGACGACAGCATGAAGGCCGACAGGCACAGGGTGTAGGCGTCGACCACCCATTGCAGGCCGCCGAAATCGGTTTGCAACGCCTGCTGGATGGTCGGCAGCGCGACATTGACGATGCTGACGTCGAGCAGAGCCACGAACGAACCAAGATAGACAGCGGCGACCAGGGGCAGACGGTGCTTTGACATGATATATTCAGACCCGAGGTTTGCCGTTACCTACACCACTGACCGACGGTCAGCTCACGAGTTGCATGGCGCCGTCGATCACGCGATTGAGCGCAGCCTGCGCGATGGTACGGAACTCGCCGCGAGCCACCCTCTTCTGAAGATGTCGCGGCTGGAATAGAAGCCCGGCTTCCTACGGACTGAGCACTCAGCCGCCATATTGCTCCGCGGTCACCGCTTCCAGCCAATCGGCATGGACATCGTCAAGCGCCTCCTGCATGGCGATATGCGTCATCGCCGATTTCGGCGCCGCGCCATGCCAGTGTTTTTCGCCAGGCGCAAACGAGATGACGTCGCCGGCCCTGATCTCCTGGACTGGGCCGCCCCACGTCTGGGCAAGCCCGGCGCCCACCGTCACGTAAAGCGTCTGGCCAAGCGGATGCGTATGCCAGTGGGTGCGCGCGCCCGGCTCGAAGCTGACCAGCGTGGCCCGCAGCCGCGCCGGCGCCTCTTTCTCGATGATCGGCGTCTGCAGCACCCGGCCGGTGAAGTACTTGTCTGGCGCGATGACGGTCGGCACGCTGCCGCAGGCAATGATCTTCATGGGTCGATGGTCCTTCAAAACAGCGGGCGACGGGCCGCCTGTTTTCAGTTTCCGCCGATATCGGCCGATGTGCAACAGCTTCCGGCTGTCAGCCAGCATATGACCGGCGGGTCCGCGGCCGAGCAAAGGATTTCTATTTTTCTTGCCCTGCCGGCAAACAAGTGGGACGATGGCTTTGGGCAGGTGGCACTTGAAAAGAACCCCGCCCGCGACGGTCGAACAGGCCGGCCGCCGCTCAGGACCGATTGACCACGCCTGAACCATGCATGCCAGTCGGTCCTATGGGAAACGCCTGAGTGGAGGTCAGTCATGGGTACTCGCGCCGGAGGACGACGCACGGGACCGAAATGCATTGCCATAGTCGGTCCCTTCGCAAGCGGTAAGACGACACTTCTCGAAGCCATATTGGCCCGTACGGGCTCAATTCCCCGACAAAATTCCGTTTCATCAGGTAACACCGTTTCGGATCATTCGCCCGAGGCGCGCGCCCACGCCATGAGCGTCGAGGCGACGATCGCCACCACCGAATTCATGGGCGAGCAGATCACCTTCGTCGACTGTCCCGGTTCCATCGAATTCTCTTTCGAGGCCGAACCGGTGCTGGCCGCCTGCGACCTCGCGGTGGTCGTAGCCGAGGCCGACGAAAAGAAGATCCCTGCCCTGCAGCTGATCATGCGCAAGCTCGACGATCTCGGCGTGCCGCGCATCCTGTTCCTCAACAAGGTCGACAAGGCAATCACCGGCGTGCGCGACACGCTGAAGATGCTGCAGCCGGCCAGTGCCGTGCCGTTGCTGCTGCGCCAGATTCCGCTGCGCAAGGACGGCGTCGTCATTGGTTCGATCGACCTGGCACTGGAGCGCGCCTACATCTATCGCGAATATGCCGAAAGCGAGGTGGCGCAGATTCCCGGCGACGACAAGGCGCGCGAGCTCGAAGCGCGTTTCTCGATGCTGGAGACGCTGGCCGACCATGACGACCAGTTGATGGAACAACTGCTCGAGGAGATCGAGCCGCCCAAGGACGCGATCTTCGACGACCTCGCCGCCGACCTGCGTGACGGCGCGGTGATCCCGGTGCTGATCGGCACCGCCGAGAAAGGCAATGGCGTGCTGCGCCTCCTGAAGGCGATTCGCCACGACGCGCCCGACATCGAGGCGACCCGCAAACGGCTCGGTGCACCCGACGGCGCGGCTACCCTGGTCCAGGTGATGAAGACCATTCACACCTCGCATGGCGGCAAGCTGTCGGTGTCGCGCATCCTCTCCGGTCAGGTCGTCGACGGTTCCGAACTCTGGCTGCCCGGCGGCGACACGGCCAAGGTTTCCGGCATCTACCGGATGCTCGGCAAGGACCAGTCCAAGCTCTCCATCGCCAAGGCCGGCGACACGGTGGCGCTGGGCAAGCTGGACGAGGTCAAGACCGGCCAGACGCTGAGTTCGGCCAAGGGCGGCATCAAGCCGCTCGTCCAGTTCGAGCCGCCGCAGCCGGTCTTCGCCTTCGCCCTCCGCCCCAAGGAGCGCAAGGACGAAGTGAAGATGTCGGCTGCCATCCAGCGGCTGGCCGAGGAGGACCCCTCGCTCAGCCTGCGCCACAACCAGGACTCGGCCGAGACCGTGCTGTCGGGCCATGGCGAGATGCATCTGCGCGTGGTGCGCGAGCGGCTGGAAGGCAAGAACCAGATACCGGTCGAAGGCCATCCGCCGGCGGTGCCCTATCGCGAGACGATCCGCAAACCGGCGCAGCAGCGCGGCCGTCACAAGAAACAGTCTGGCGGACATGGCCAGTTCGGTGACGTGGTGATCGAAATCAAGCCGCTGCCGCGTGGTTCCGGCTTCCAGTTCACCGACACCATCACCGGCGGCGTCGTGCCCAAGACCTACATCCAGTCGGTCGAGACCGGGGTCCGCGACTATCTGAAATCCGGGCCGTTGGGCTTTCCGGTCGTGGACGTTGCAGTCAACCTGTCGGACGGCTCCTACCATGCGGTCGATTCCTCCGACATGGCCTTCCAGATGGCGGCCAGGCTGGCGATGAAGGAAGGCATGGCCGCGTGCTTGCCGGTGCTCCTGGAGCCCGTGATGAAGGTCGAGATCGTCACCCCCTCCGACGCCACCTCGAAGATCATCGCTCTCATCCCGCAGCGGCGCGGCCAGATCCTCGGCTACGACGCGCGGCCTGACTGGCCGGGATGGGATGTCGTCGAGGCAACCATGCCGCAAGCCGAGATCGGCGACCTGATCATCGAGTTGCGCTCGGCGACCGCGGGCGTTGCCAGCTATCGTGCCGTCTTCGACCACATGGCCGAACTCACCGGCCGTCTGGCCGACGACGCCATGAACGCCAACGGCAAGGCTGCCTGATGGCGTGGCGTTCCTCTCGAACCTGATTCGAGGGGAGCAAAAGAAAACGACGTCCGGCGAGGACCGGACGTCGTTTTGTTCGCGGACCGTTTCCTTGGGAGGTAAAACGGCAGGTCCGCCGCATTTGATGCCGCCGAAATCAGGCGGAGAAACGGTTCGGACGCGGTAGCCGCCTGAGCCCGGGCCGTACGAGTGATGCCCCCATCTCCCGTTCGAACCACACCGCGTCCTATGATCTACATAGCAGGTCGCGGGCGTCCGGGATATGTTACCAGAGGTTACATGTCACCGTTACGTGGCAATTGTGATGGAATTTTTGGCCGGCCAAACAGGGCACAGGCAACAAAAAAGCCGGATCAATGAAGATCCGGCTGAGTTTGATTGGAGTGCCTGTTAAGGCTAACCTCCAGAGGGGAACACTCGAGGGCGCTAATGGGAGGAGAACGCGCCCAGGAGATAATCTATATATGTGCTCATCATGCCCAAGAAACAAGCATCTATTTTGCAACACACACATGCAAAAAGACGCAGGCTGTGGTCTAACCCATTCCAGAAGCCAATAGGACCAGCAGAATCGTCGAAATGGGGCGCTGAATCGGGCAAATGCAACTACAGAATCCCCAATCTCGGCTGGCCTTCGGCTCAAAATGCCAAAACTGGGCAATGATGTGGAAGCAGGCAGCAGGCGTGCATTTCTAAGGCAATCGTGGAGGGAGCAGCCAATGCGGAGGTTTTCGGCGATCGCCGGCAGTGCGGCCTTCTTCATCGCGGCGCCCTGCGTGGTTGCCGGGCTGGTGCCCTGGCTGTTGACCGATCGCTGGGGCTTGCCGTGGTCTGGTCTGCCGGGCTTTGTCCCTGTCGGCGGGCTTCTGATCGCCGCCGCGATCGCAGCACTGCTGCATGCCTTCGGTCGATTCGCGCTTGAGGGCGTCGGAACGCCCGCTCCGGTCGCGCCGACCGAGAGACTGGTGATCGGCGGCATCTACCGTCATGTCCGCAACCCGATGTATGTCGCCGTGCTGTCGATCATCCTCGGCCAGGCATTGCTGTTCTCGAGCTGGACGCTGGCCGCCTATGCAGTCATCGGCGCGATCGCCATGGGCTCCTTCGTGCGGTTCTACGAGGAGCCGACCTTGGCTCACCGCTACGGCGCCGAATACGACACCTACCGCCGCAACGTCCCGGGCTGGCTGCCTCGACTGTCGCCCTGGCGGGAATAACTTCAGAACAGCGCGAAATCAGAAGGACCAGCTTCTGGCCTTCGCGATAATGAAATCGCGGAACACGTGCAGCTTGGCCTGGTTCTTCATCGCGTCGGGATAGGCGAAATAGGTGTCGAAAGACGGCACCTCGGTCTCCGGCAGCAACTGCACCAGATCGGAGTCCTTGCTGATCACATAGTCGGGCAGCATGGCGATGCCGGCCCCGCCCTGCACCGCGCGCTTGATCGATAATATGTCGTTGATCTGCAGCGTCGGCACCCTTTGTCCGCCTTCGAAATCACCGACCGTTTCCAGCCAGTTCAGCTCCGACAGATGCGACGGCACCGGCACGCCGAAGGTGACGATGCGATGAGCCTTCAGCTCTGCGACGGAAGACGGCTTGCCGTGCTTGGCGACATAGGATGGCGCCGCGTAGAGATGAAAATGCACGGTGAACAGGCGGCGCTGGATCAGGTCCGGCTGCTGCGGCTGGCGCAGCCGGATGGCACAATCGGCCTGGCGCATGGTGAGGTCGAGTTCCTCATTGGCGAGGATCAACTGCAGGCTGATTTCGGGATAGAGCTCGATGAATTCCTGCACCCGCTCGGTCAGCCAGCCGGCGCCAAGCCCCACCGTCGTCGTCACCCGCAGCACGCCCGAGGGGCGATCCTTGGTCTCGGTCAGCCGGGACTTTATGGTCTCAAGCTTCATCAGCACGTCATGCGCCGTGCGAAACAGCATCTCACCCTGCTCGGTCAACACCAGCCCGCGGGCGTGGCGGTTGAACAGCGGCACGCCGACATCATGCTCGAGCGCGCTGACCTGCCGCGAGATCGCCGATTGCGACAGATGCAATGTCTCGGCCGCATGGGTAAACGACCCCGCCTCCGCCGCAGCGTGAAACACGCGTAGCTTGTCCCAGTCCAACGCCATGATTCCCCTCGTTCTGTTTTGGCGTCTGAATGAAAAATCAGGCTTTTACACGGCGTTTCTAAGCCGCTCTCTGAACTCTCTACTCGGCCGCTTCGCGATGCACTTCGATGCCGGCCAGATACTTCTCCGCCTCGAGTGCGGCCATGCAGCCAAGCCCCGCCGCCGTCACCGCCTGGCGGTAGATATCGTCGGTCACATCCCCGGCCGCGAACACGCCCGGCACATCGGTGCGGGTCGAATCCGGCGCCGTCCACAGATAGCCGTTCGGCTTCTGCTTGAGCTTGCCGGCGAACAGTTCAACCGCTGGCGCATGGCCGATAGCCACGAACACACCGTCGATCTTGAGGTGCGACACCTCGCCGGTCACCGCATGCTTGAGCTTCAGCCCCTCGACCGAGGGCGGCAGCGGCGTCTTGCCGGGCCGACCGGTGATCTCGTCGACGATCGTGTCCCAGATGACGCGGACATTGTCCTTCTTCAGAAGCCGCTCGCGCAGGATACGTTCGGCGCGAAAATCGCTGCGCCTGTGGATGACCGTCACGCTCTTGGCGAGATTGGACAGATAGAGCGCCTCTTCCACCGCTGAATTGCCGCCGCCGATCACCGCGACATCCTTGCCCCGATAGAAGAAGCCGTCGCAGGTGGCGCAGGCCGAGACTCCAAAACCCATGAAGTCCTGCTCGGTCGGGATGCCCAGCCATTTCGCTTGCGCACCGGTGGCGATGATCAGCGCGTCGGCGGTGTAGGTGGTGCCGGAATCGCCCTTGGCACGGAACGGTCGCACGTTGAGGTCGACCTCGGTGATGATGTCGTTGATGATGTCGGTGCCGACATGCTCGGCCTGTTTCAGCATCTGCTCCATCAGCCACGGACCCTGGATCGGGTCGGCGAAGCCGGGATAGTTCTCGACATCGGTGGTGATCATCAACTGCCCGCCCTGCTGCAGGCCAGCGACCAGCATCGGCTTCAGCATGGCGCGGGCGGCATAGACCGCCGCCGTATAGCCGGCCGGGCCGGAACCGATGATAAGAACGGGCGCGTGCTTGGTGGTCATCTAAAGCCTCTGCGGAGGGCTGCCGGCAATTGCGGCATGGAAAACTCGATCATTGTCGCGCGTAATGTAAGTGTTGCCCACGACGCCAGCAAGGCAAGTTGGTGTTCGTCCCCGGAAAGCTTTGTCGCACCTGTCGGCCGCTGATCCCGCGAAATATTCCGGGCGAAGGATGGAATGGACAGCGAAGTCGTTTAATTACAAAATCACGCAAGATTCTTGCGTATTACCCCTCATGATCGAGAGCCCACATGCCGCTCAAGGCCGACCTCGACGCCATCGACTGGAAGATCCTGCGCGAACTGCAGGGCGACGGCCGCATGACCAATGTCGAACTGTCGAACCGCGTCGGCATTTCGGCGCCGCCATGCCTGCGCCGCGTCAAGCGCCTGGAGGAAGCCGGCATCATCCGTGGCTACCGCGCCTTGCTCAATGCACCAGCGCTCGGCCTCGATGTCGTTGCCTTCTGCCTGGTCGGCCTGCATCATCAGGCCGATGCCGAGCTGCGCATCTTTGCCGAGCGCACCCGCGGCTGGCCTATCGTACGCGACGCCTGGATGGTGTCGGGCGAATCCGACTTCCTGCTGCATTGCGTGGCGAGCGACCTCGGCGCCTTCCAGAGCTTCGTCATCGAGGAACTGACCTCGACCCCGAATGTCGACACGGTGCGAACCGCGCTCACCATCCGCCGGGTCAAGGACGAAGGGCTGGTCTCGTTCGCACAGCCTTGAGCCGGTTGAAACGCAGCAGGCTTTCGCCGATGCGGCTTGAGCGCCCCGCCATATCAGCGCCGCTTTGGCATTCGATAGACTCTTCCGTGAAGCCGGATGTTCTGCCGTAGCCGCCTTGTTGGTTTCCTAGAGCAATTCCAGAAAAAGTGTGTAACGGTTTTCCCGGGGAAAGCGCATAGCGCTTTCGGGATTGCGTAAACAAGTGGCGCAGGGCAGCCCAATTCCGAGAATTGTGTGCCGTGGGGTGGGACGATGACTCGATTTTCTAGCCCGGTTTCGGCGCTGGTCATCTGTATGGACGAGGCCGACATGATCGGCCAGTGCCTGGAAAGCGTCGACTTCTGCGCCGAGATCATCGTCGTCGATTCGGGCTCGACGGACCGCACTCTGGACGTCGTTCAGGAGTTCATCGCCAAGGGCTACCCGATAAGGCTGTTTCACAATGACTGGTCGGGTTTCCCGCGCCAGCGGCTGTTCGCGCTCGACCATGCCAGGCAACCATGGTGTCTTTCGATCGATCCAGACGAGCGCGTCGACGATTCACTGCGCCAGGCCATCGTGGCGGCCACGCGGACCGCCAACAACGGCATCGACGGCTGGTACATTCGCCGCCGCGACTGGCTGAAAGGCTATGGCTATGCGCATCGCTGGGTGCTGCACAACCGGCTTCTGCGCCTGTTTCGCCGGGAAGTCGCCACCATGGACCTCACCTCGCGGGTCCATGAATCCTTCGTTGTGCCGGGCGAGACCCGCACGATCGAAAGCGGCGTGTTGCTGCATCGCCGCGAAATATCCGTCAATGACGACCTTGCCAGGGCCAATACCTATTCCGGCCTCAAGGTCGCCACGCTGGTCGAGCGAGGCAAGAAGCCCGGCCTGATACGGCTGGTGCTGTCGCCGTTCGGCAACTTCTTGAAGTTCTACCTGGCCAAGCGCTACTTCCTATGCGGTCGGCACGGCTTCATCTACTCGATGTCGGTGATGATCTATTCCTATGCCACCGAGGCCAAACTGTACGAGGCTTCGCAAGACAAGGAGCGGGCCTAGAGCATTTCACCGTTTCACGGAAACGGCGAAATGCTCTAACTCTTTGTTTTGACGCAATTCTCGACGGAAAACCGCTTCACACTTTTCCTGGAATTGCTCTAGCCCATCACCGCTCGCCCGGCACGGCACCCAGTGCCGCTATTGCGGCGAGCAGGCCATCGAGATCGCCCCGGCCCCGTAGCGGCCAAGTCTCGAATCCTCCTTGACTGGACTGTTCGCCGTCCACCAGCCAGCCCTGCGACAGGCCGGCGCGTTGTCCCGCTTCCATGTCGGCCTTCTTGTCGCCGACAATCAGCGAACGCCGCAAATCGAGCCGGAGACGCCTGGCCGCCTCCAGCAGCATGCCCGGATTGGGCTTGCGCATCGGATGATCTGCGACCGCGAGCACACCGGAGCCAGCTTGGTGATAGGCGCAGGCGACGACCATATCGACAAACGCATTCTCGGCGCGCAGCAGCTCGAGCACGCGGCCGTTGACGGCGGCGAAATCGCTCCAGCCGAAATAGCCGCGCGCGATACCGGACTGGTTGGTGACGATGATGACGGGAATGCCGGCCCCATTGGCGGCGGCTATTACCGCGGCTATGTCCGCGCGCAGCACCATTTCGGCAGGATTATCCGGATAGCCCGTATCGACATTGATGGTGCCGTCGCGATCGAGGAACAGCGCCGGCGAGCCGGCGGCGAACACCCTTGAGCCGATCTGCTCGACCCATAGGCCCGGCTCCGCCAGCGGATAGCGGCCAGAGGTCGTGGGATCAGCCATTGCTGAGGCGCGCTTCGACCACCTCGCACAGATGATGATAAAGGCACAGATGCCCCTGCTGGATGATCGGCGTCGAAGTCGACGGCACGTTGAGCAGGATATCGGACAGAGGCTTCAGCTTGCCGCCGGTGTCGCCGGTCATGCCGATCACCGTCATGTCCATCCTCCGTGCCTGTTCGGCGGCGGCGAGGATGCTCGGCGAATTGCCGCTGGTAGAGATTGCCAGAAGCACGCCGCCGGCCGCGCCATGCGCCTCGACCTGGCGCGAAAACACCGTGTCGAAGCCATAGTCGTTGCCCCAGGCGGTCAGCACCGCTGCATTGGCCGGCAGCGCGATGACATTGTAGGCCTTGCGCTCCTTGAGAAAGCGGCCGACCAGTTCGCCGGCAATGTGGATGGCGTCGCTGGCCGAGCCGCCATTGCCGGCGATGAGCAAGGCCTTCCCCGACGAAAGCGCCGTCACCACCGCGCTCGCTGCCTGCTCCATCTCACCGGTCAGGTCCCGTTCGACCATGGCTGATATGGCAGCCGCCGAGCGGACAAGGTAATCGTTCAAGTCGGACATGAAACCCTCAGTTTGTGGTGCCGCCGGCGCGCAATTTGCCAATGGTGTTGGTGGTGCTTTTGCCGGCGACGAGATCGACCAGCACGACGCGGCCGCCGGCTTTCTGCACGGCATCGGCGCCGACCACGGTGTCGACGGTGTAATCGGCGCCCTTGACCAGTATGTCGGGCAGCAGCGCTTCGATCAGCGCCAGCGGCGTATCTTCCTCGAACACCACGACCGCGTCGACCGAGGCGAGCGCAGCGAGCACACAGGCGCGGTCGTGCTGGTCGTTGACCGGCCGGCCGGCGCCCTTCAGTCGCCGCACCGAGGCATCGCTGTTGAGGCCGAGCACCAGCCGGTCGCACTGGCTGCGCGCCGCGTGCAAGAGGCTGACATGGCCAGCATGCAGGATGTCGAAGCAGCCATTGGTGAAGCCGACGCTCAGGCCCTCTTCCTTCCACGCCGCCACCATGCGGGCGGCGGATGTGGCGTCGAGGATGGCGTCCTTGTGGGCCGTCGGCCCATGCGAACGGAACAGCGCCCCGGTGAGTTCCTCGACCGTCAGCCGCGCGGTGCCGCGTTTTCCCACCACGACGCCACCAGCGGCATTGGCGATCGAAGCGGCCATGACCGTATCGGCGCCTACGGCCAGCGCCAGCGCGAAGCTCGCGATCACCGTGTCGCCGGCGCCCGAAACATCGAACACTTCGCGCGCCTGGGTGGCGATGTGGCGCGCCTCGTCTGGGCCGACCACGCTCATGCCCTTTTCGCTGCGCGTCGCAACGACGAAATCGAAACCATGTGCCGAAATCAGCTCGCGTGCGGCAGCCACGATCTCGTCATCGGCGAACACCGCATGGCCGACGGCCTCGCCGAGTTCCTTGCGGTTGGGGGTGATGGCAGTCGCCCCGGCATAGCGCGCGTAATCGCGGCCCTTCGGGTCGACCAGCACCGGCTTTCCAGCCTCGCGGCAGATGGCGATCAAGTCGCCGGCGACGCCGTCGAGCAGGATGCCCTTGCCGTAATCGGACAGGATGACGATGTCGGCGCGCGCCAGCGCGGCGCGGAAATGCCGGATCAGGCCGGCTCGCTCCGCGGCGCCGAGCGGCTTGATCTCCTCTTCGTCGAAACGCAGCACCTGCTGGTTGAGCGCGCTGAAGCGGCTTTTGGACGAGGTCATGCGACCACGCTCCTGCGCAAGGCCCGCCGTATCGGCGCCAAGCTCCCGCAGCATCCGCACCAGACTGTCGCCCGCCAGATCGGCGCCGATTACGGAAACGGGAACAGCGGCAGCGCCGAGCGAAACGATGTTGGCCACGACGTTGCCGGCGCCGCCCATGGTCGAGGTCTCGCCGCGCCCGTGCAGCACCGGGATCGGCGCCTCCGGCGAGATCCGCTCGATGACGCCGTTGACGAAACGATCGAGGATGAAGTCGCCGACCACCAGCACGGTGGCCTGCCCGAACCGCGCAATGGCGCGGTGCAATGGTTCGGGAGAGGGCGGATTGTGCTTGATCATGTCACTGGCAACACAGGGAAAAGGCCGATTTCAATCTCATAAGTGCTCATCAATCGACTGGTCGGATCGTTCATGGCGAAAGCCGATATACCGCAAATTCACGCAGCGCAACGGCAGGGCATGATCCCGGCAGGCTCGGGCGGTCAGCTCTTCTGCAGGGCGACATGGACGCCCAGCCCGACCAGCACCGCGCCGCCGGCCCGCTGCATCAGCCGCTGTGCGCGGCTCGAACGCCGCAGACGGCCGATCACGGCGCCCGCCAGGAACACGCAGACGACATCGGCCGAGGAGAACATCAGATTGACAATCGTGCCGAGCACGACGAACTGCAGCCAGACCGGAAACGCCGCCGAGGCGTCGATGAATTGCGGCAGGAACGCCATGAAGAAGATCGCTGTCTTCGGATTGAGCACCTCGACGGTGATGCTCTCGAAAAAGGCGCGCCGCGCCGATTTGCGCTCGATCGCGGGCAGCGCCGCATCGCCGTCCGCACGCTTGCGAAACAGCGAGACGCCAAGCCAGATCAGATAGAGCGCGCCGACCAGCTTGACCGCCAGGTAGAGCGTCGGCACGGCATGAAACAGCACCGACAGCCCGGCAGCCGCTGCGAAAACATGCACGTAGCCGCCCAGATGAATGCCAAGTGCCGCCGTCAGGCCGGACCAGCGGCCGCGCGCCATCGTCTGCGCGGCGGCATAGAGCATGGCCGGGCCGGGAATGTAGGCGAAGATCGCCGTGGTGGCGAAAAACGCGATGAGCAGTTCGGTCGATGGCATTTTTGGTCCCTCATGATCGTGCTCTGTTCTGTCGATTCAGTCCGCGCGCGGGATGGCTTTGGACTTACCCGTGCGGACAACCGCAGTAAAAGCGAACATAATTTTCTTGTGAAATGACGGGCTGAACGCGCCGATTCGCGCACCCGGCTCGAAATAGGCTGACGTTTCCAGAATATCATGATTGTACTCGTCGACCATGACCCAAAGGGGCATAGGGTCGAGGCCCGCACGGTGGCGTTCAATTTCCGGGATGCTGACGGCAACGCGATCATGGCCCGGCTGCGTGGAAGTGATTGCAAGGACGAAGAGGTTCGTGCCGCCGGCTTTCCCAGGAAGGACAGCCACAAAGGCCACAGGCCGTGACTTCCGGCCTTCGGTCTCGCCGTCTCCGTGCTGGCGATGCCAAAGATACGGATATCGCCAGACGTCCGCAGCGGCGGGTTTAATCACGGTCCAATTCCGCGGCGTATTCCTCGAGCATCTCGACATGTTCGGACGGGGCGTCCTCCGCAGCGTAGACGCGGCGGCTATCGTTGCCGAAGCGCGCTTCGTAGGCCTCGATGCTCATCAGGACGTATCTCGGCTTGTTGTGGCGAGTGATGGAGACCGGCTGCTGGCTGGCAGCTGCAAGCACATCTCCAAGATTCTGTTTCAGATCGGTCGATGGATAGTTTTTCATGGGATGCCCCGTTTTGTCCATAATAGACAAAACAGACAAAACAGACAAGCGCATAAAAATGGCAGGCCAGGCGCATGCACCTGACTTTATCGACAGCCCGCCTAGCCTCCCCTATAAGGGCCGGAATCGCAAGCAACCAGAGGCCCTTCATGATCATCGTCACGGGCGGCGCCGGCATGATCGGCTCCAACATCGTCGCCGCGCTGAATGCCGAAGGGCATGACGACATCCTCGTCGTCGACGACCTCACCGACGGTCACAAGATCGCCAATCTTGCCGATCTCAAGATCGCCGACTATCTCGACAAGGACGATTTCCTGCCCCGCATGGAGGCCGGCTCGCTCGGCCGCATCGAGGCCGTGTTCCACCAGGGCGCCTGCTCGACCACCACCGAGTGGAACGGCAAATTCATGATGGAGGTGAATTACGCCTTCTCGAAACGGCTGCTGCATGCAAGCCAGGCGTTGCGCGTGCCTTTCCTTTATGCCTCCTCGGCTTCCGTCTATGGCGGCGGCTCGGAGTTCCGCGAGGATCCCGCGCTGGAGCGGCCGCTCAATGTCTACGCCTATTCGAAAAAACTGTTCGACGACTACGTCAGGCGAACCGTGTTCGCCGGGCAGGCCGACCATTCACAGGTCGTGGGCCTGCGCTACTTCAACGTCTACGGCCCGCGCGAAGCGCACAAGGGCGCCATGGCCTCCGTCGCCTTCCATCTGTTCAACCAGGTCGAGCGAGGCGAGAACCCGAAACTGTTCGGCGCCTATGACGGGTTCGGACCCGGCGAACAAAGCCGCGACTTCATCCATGTCGGCGATGTAGCCGACGTCAATCTGTGGCTGTGGAAACAGGGCTCAAGCGGCATCTTCAATTGCGGCACCGGCCGTGCCCAGCCCTTCCGCGCCATCGCCGAAACGGTGATCGACACGTTGGGTAAAGGGGAGATTGAATTCATCCCCTTTCCCGACCATCTCAAGGGCAGCTACCAGAGCTTTACGCAAGCTGATATGTCCCGTTTGCGCGCGGCCGGTTACAATGGCCAATTCCGGACAGTGGAAACCGGTGTCAGAGACTATGTCGAATGGCTGAAAGCCCAACGATCCTCGTGATCGGCCCACGCTGGGTGGGCGACATGGTGATGGCGCAGTGCCTGTTTTCGGCGCTGAAGGAGTTGCATCCCAACGCCGCCATCGATGTGCTGGCGCCGGCCTGGGCAGCACCCCTGGTCAAGCGCATGCCCGAAATCCGCCAGCAGATCGACTTTCCGCTCAAACCCGGCGCGCTCGAGTTCACCCATCGCCGCCGCTTCGGCCGCCTGCTGCGCGGCCGCTACGACATGGCCTATATCCTGCCCGGCAGCTGGAAGTCGGCGCTGATTCCGTTCTTTGCCCGTATTCCGCGCCGTGTCGGTCATTTGCGCGAGATGCGCTATGGCCTGTTGACCGACATCGTGCCATTGCCCGACAGCATCAAACGACGCACCGCGCAGGCCTATTTCGGCCTTGCCCAGGGCGGTAGTTTCCGGGCGCCACGGCTTGACGTGGACACGAAAAACCAGGTCGACCTGCTCGGCCGTTTCGGGCTGGCGCCTCGGAAATTCGTGGCCCTGATGCCCGGCGCCGAATTTGGCCCGGCCAAGCGCTGGCCCAGCGAAAGCTATGCCGGGCTTGCCCGCAATTTCATGGGTAAAGGCTTGAAGGTTGCGCTGTTCGGCTCGAAGAACGACCGCGACGTGACGGCGGAGATCGCAGCCCTGGCCCCCGGCGTCGTCGATCTCGCCGGACAGACGCGGCTGGAGGACGCCATCGACCTGATATCCGCCGCAAGGCTGGCGGTGTCCAACGACAGCGGGCTGATGCATGTCGCGGCCGCCGTCGGCACGCCGATCGTTGCCGTCTACGGCTCGACCTCGCCCGAGAACACGCCCCCGCTGGCGGAGCGCCGCGAACTGGTCTGGCTCGGCCTGTCGTGCTCGCCCTGCCACCGGAAGGTCTGCCCGCTCGGCCACCTCAACTGCCTGATGACGCTTGAAGTCGGCCAGGTCGCGGCAGCTGCGGACCGGCTGCTGGAAATCCCGGCCGCGGCATGAAGGTGCTGATCGTCAAGACGTCGTCGATGGGCGATGTCATCCACACCTTTCCGGCGGTCGAGGATGCCCGTCGCCACCGCCCGGACCTGACCTTCGACTGGTGCGTCGAAGAGGCATTCGCCGGCATCGCCGCGCTGCACCCGGCGATCGACGGTATCCACACGGTGGCGATCCGGCGTTGGCGCAAGGCGCTGCTCGATGGCGCCACCTGGCGCGAGGCGGCCGCCCTGCGCCGCACCTTGCGAGATTGCCGCTACGACCTGGTCATCGATGCGCAAGGCCTCTTGAAATCGGCTCTGGTTGCAAGACAGGCCGGCGCCCCCATTGCCGGCTTCGACCGCTCCAGCGCGCGCGAACCGTCTGCGACGCTGTTCTACGATGCCACCTATCCCGTGTCGCGCGACCTGCACGCCATCGAACGGACACGGCGGCTGTTCGGGCTGGCGCTCGGCTATCAGCCCGATCTTTCGACCTTGGACTCCGGCATCGTGCCGCCCACCGGCACACTGGCGGGCACTTCTGGAAAAACCGCCTTCCTGCTGCACGGCACCAGCCGCGAAGACAAGAAATGGCCGGCCGAAGCCTGGATCGGAACCGCGCGCCTGCTGGCTGAACGGGGGATGACGCCGGTCACCACATGGTCGAACGAGCGCGAGAAGGCCGTGGCCGAAGCCATTGCCAAGGCAGTGCCATCGACAGTTGTGGTGCCAAAGTCACCGCTGGCCGACATCGCTGCGTTCATCGGCTGCTCGGAACTGGTCATCGGCGCCGACACCGGGCTGACCCATCTCGCCAGCGCCTTCGGCCTGCCAACGGTTGCGGTGTTCCTGGCGACCGAGCCCGGGTTGACGGGTCCGCGCGGGCAATATGCGTCAACGCTTTTGGCCGCGCCTGGGGAGCGTGTGATGCCGGCGGAGGTGGTGGCGGAGGCAGAGAGGCTGGCGGGACTCCGGGTCCTTGGCAAGGCCAACGCTGGCAAGAACTGAAGTCAATCGGAAAGGCTGGCGCTGCCCCTCATCCGCCTGCCGGCACCTTCTCCCCGTATAACGACGGGGAGAAGAGAGCTGAACGCAAGGCCAGCGCCTATTCTGCTACGTTGAAAATTGGCGAAATCGTCGATGAGAGCATCTTTCTCCCCGTCACTATACGGGGAGAAATGCCCGGCAGGGCAATGAGGGGCAGCGCAAACCTCAGCTTAAAAATCGCAGCCGCGCCCCCCTCAAATTCCCTAGATGAACTGCACCTGGACGATCTCATACCCCCTGGCACCGCCGGGCGCATTGACCTCGATGGCGTCGCCGACTTCCTTGCCGATGAGCGCACGCGCGATCGGCGAGGAGATCGAGATGCGGCCGGACTTCACGTCCGCCTCCTGGTCGCCGACGATCCGGTAGGTCTTCTTTTCCTCGGTGTCCTCGTCAACCAGCACCACGGTGGCGCCGAACTTGATCTTGTCGCCGCTGAGCTTGCTGACGTCGATCACCTCGGCGCGCGCGATATAATCCTCAAGCTCGTTGACGCGGCCCTCGTTGAGGCTCTGCGACTCCTTGGCGGCATGATACTCGGCATTTTCGGAAAGGTCGCCATGCGAGCGCGCCTCGGAGATCGCCTCGATGATGCGCGGCCGCTCTTCCTGCTGGCGCCAGCGCAGTTCTTCCTTCAATGACGCGAACCCCTCGCCTGTCATCGGGACCTTGTTCATGATGCCTGACCTTTCCTGCTGCCACCCCCGCGTTTCGGGGAAAGCCTTGTCGATGGGTACAAAAAGAAAACGGGTCCGGCAGCCTCGGGCTAACGGAACCGTTTCACCGCAATTTCCCTGAATATAGCAATGTCAGCGGGTTTTTCACGCCTAAAAATCGGTTTTGCTAAAATCATCCCCGTTTTCATCAGCCGCGGGCGGTGAATGAGACTGGGGGCAACAAAAAAGCGGCCGCGATCGCTCGCGGCCGCTTGAAAGAGCCTGGGATCTTTCAGCTTCTCATGAAATGGTCGATCTGCTCGGCCAGCATGCCATATTCACGCGAACCCTTGCCGGTCCGCTTCTCGATTTCCATCAACTGCTGCTGGGCGCCGGCCAGATCGCCGATCTGCAGATGCGCTTCGCCGAGATATTCGCGCACCAGCGTGTAGTTCGGATCGATGCGCAGCGCTTCCGCGTAATAGCCGAGGCCGACGGTGACGCGGCCAGAATGGCGGTGCGAATAGCCGAGATAGTTGAGGATGCGCGGATCCTGCTTGTTGGCGGCGAGGCTGAGCACGGCGATCGCCTCGTCATAGCGCCCGGCCAGCGCCAGCGCGTGGCCAGCATCATAGATGCTGTCGTCGTCGAGCATGCCTTCCTGAGGTGCGACGCACTTTTTCTTCTTCTTGTCCCAGACCTCGCCCTTCTTGCATTGGGTGACGGTTTCGTCACCGCCGCCGCCATCGCTGCCGGCGGCGTATACGGGAACGGCGAGGAACTGCAGCGCGAGTAGCGCGGTCGCAGCCTGGATCAGCACTCTCTTATGCATCGAAACCTCCTGGAGGGTGAGAATGCAACACTAACGCCGGTCGGCTTGCGTTTCATCCCGGAAAATTGCGTGCGGGAGAACATCAGGTGACGGATGCCGCAAATCCGCTATCATCCTGCAAACGACCTGAGGGAGACGGCCCTTGCAGCGGCGGCTTGAAAAGGACTGGGAGCTTTCGATCGGCCCCGACACGGTGCGCCTGTTCATCCTCAAGGCCAAGGCGCTGAGTGCGGCCGTCAATGAAGACTATGCCGATGGCGCCGAGCACGAGGTCGAGCTCGACGGCGAGTCCCATGTCAACCATCACCATGACGGCCTTGCCGAGGAAAGCTCGGAGAATCTGACCGAAGAAGAGCTGCGCGAGCTGATCAACGACCTCAATGTCGATGAAGCAGCCGAGCTGATCGCGCTGGCCTGGGTCGGTCGCGGCGACTACGACGCCACCGAATGGGCGGACGCGCTGGCGGCCGCGCGCGAACGCGCCAACAAGCGCACCGCGAAATACCTGCTCGGCATGCCGTTGCTCGCCGACTGGCTGGAGGAAGGGCTGGAAGCGATCGGTGCGTAACGGAGCGGTTACCGTTCGTGATGCGGCCGAGGCAACCACCTTGCGTCGGCGCCGTTGACGGCGATGGGGTCGCTTGTCTTTTCCCGAACATTCAGGATCGCATTGGTCATGGCCGTCACGGCTCTGCTGGTGACACCGGCTGACGCCAAACATCGCCACCGCCATCACCAGCCGCTGACGCCGCGAATGGAGCAGCCGCTGACACAGCGGGCCGACCAACCCCTGAAACACCGGCGCGGAAAAAGCCTGAAACCACGGCGCCACCGGCAGGTCACACCGAACCGGACACAGCAGAAAACGCAGGCTCCGCTGCCCTCGCCCGCCGATGTTCCCATGCCCGAGGCCGGTATTCCAGCACCCAAGCCCGGCATTCCAGTGCCCGAGCCACGCCCGGCGGACGCTCCAAAGGCTGACGCTGCAAAGACCGAGGAGCAAAAGCCGGAAGCTCCGAAGAGCGCCGGAGCGCCCGACCGGTTCAAGCAAGAAAAATCCCACCAGGAAAAGCAGACACGTCCCGAGCCGTCCGCTCAGGAGCCGTCAGCCGGGGAAAGCGAGCCGGAGCCGCCGGCCATTGCACCGACGCCGACGCCAAAACCCGACATCGCGGAGCCCGAGGCTGGGCCGCCGGTCGTCGCACCTCAGCCGCCGCAAAAGCCGGCCGATACAAGCGACAAAAAAATGCTGCCCGACCCGCGCTCGGCCGACCAGCCCGAGGGGAAGATGCCCACCGAAGAGGTCGCCTGCCGCGAGCGGCTGAAGACGCTCGGCGTCGAATTCGAGGAGCACAAAGCGGAAAGCAACCCCGAAATCGGCTGCTCGATCCCCTATCCCCTGGTGCTGAAGACGCTTGGAAAGTCGATCGCGATTGCCCCCGGAACCGAACTCAATTGCAAGATGGCCGAGGCGGCAGCGCGTTTTGCCACCGATGTGATCCAGCCGGCGGCGAAGGCCGAATTCGGCGCCGACCTGAAATCAATCGGCCAGGCATCGGCCTTTGTCTGCCGGCCACGCAACGGCACCCGAAAACTGTCGGAGCATGCGTTCGGCAACGCGCTCGACATCGCCAGCTTCACGCTGTCGGACGGCAAGAAGATCGAGGTCGGCCCGGCGCCGCCCGAGAAGGACGCCAAATTCCTCAACGCCGTGCGCAAGGCGGCCTGTGGTCCCTTCAAGACAGTGCTCGGTCCGGGCGCCGATGCCGATCACTCCCTGCATTTCCATCTCGATCTCGAACCGCGCCGGCATGGCGGCACGTTCTGCCAGTGAGCATGGCTGATCCAGGCCGCGTGCCGCAATTCGGCCGCAGGCATGAACGCGGGCGCTGAGTTTTCCTTTACCCTTGATCGTTAAAATGCCGGATATCCATCAACGGGATTCCGCCAATGGCCGGCAAATTTCGGGCCGTGTTTTCCACCGCGCGCCTGTCAAAATATGCAGCAATGCTGACCGCCGGCCTGGCGCTGGCGGCGCTCTCCGCCTGCAACACCGGCAGTGTGCTGTCGCTGCAGCCGGCCGTCGACGTCGGCGCGCAGACAGCTGCGGTGCCGCAATATGCCGGCATGCAGAAGCTTGTCCCTTCCAATCCATATATGACGCAGGCCGCTTATCCGCGCATGGACGAGCCGATGTCGCCCGTCGAGCAGATGCCGGCCAGCGAAACCGACTGCCGGCAGCAATTGAAGCGCCTCGGTGTCGCCTACACCGACCTGGCGCCGATCCATGAAGGCCAGTGCGGCATCGATTATCCGGTCAAGGTTTCGGCCATCGGCAACATCCAGATGAAGCCCGCAGCGACCCTGACCTGCGACATGGCCGCTACCTTCGCCGGCTGGACCAAGAACGAGCTCGTCCCCTCCGCCCGCTGGCGTTATTTCTCAGGCGTTAAGACCATCCACCAAGGCTCCAGCTATTCCTGCCGCAGGATTGCCGGCGAAGGTGTGCTGTCAGAGCACGGCAAGGGCAATGCGCTCGACGTCATGAGCATCGAGCTCAACAATGGCGACGACATCGACGTGCGCAAGCCCGGCCTGTTCGCTTTCCGCACCCGCGGCTTCCTCAACAATGTGCGCGCCGACGGCTGCCAGTATTTCACCACCGTGCTCGGCCCCGGCTACAATTACGACCACCGCAACCATTTCCATTTCGACATCAAGAACCGCAAGAACGGTTATCGCGCCTGCCGTTAGGAAGAGATCAGCCTAATCGGCGCCACCGGTTGAAGCGGCGATTTGCCGTGCGACCAAGTCCTGGATGCGCCAGAGATTGCGGTCGCGGATGCCGCTCTCTTCAAGCTTGCTCACGGTCCTGAACAAATACTGCGCCGAAGAGCCCCAATGACCGGCAGCCCGCGCCAGCGTGTCGGCAACCTGCTCCAATGGCAACCGGCCGGCATAGGCGCTGCCGTTCGGCGCGGCGACGAAGGCCAAGGCACGAAGCGGCCCGTCCCTGGTCTTGACCTTGATCCAGCATGGCACGTTGGTGGGCGGGTTGGCGTCGATCTCGCGGCGCATGAGCTGGCCGAGTTGCCCGAAATGGTCTTCCGCGGGCAATCGGTAGACGATCCCGTTGCAACTGCCACCACGGTCGAGGGCCAGCATCAAGGCCGGCAATTCGCGTGTTCCGCGCCAGCGCGTCAGCTTCAGGCAGAACGAGCGGTGCCATCCCGTCGCCGTTGCGGGACGCTGCTCGACATGGGCGAATTCGGGATTCCAGATCAACGACCCATAGGCGAAGACCCAAAGCGTGTCGGGCCGATACTGCGAAAGCAGTTGCTCCACCAGGCCATCGAACTCCGCATCGGTGTGCTCGCTGGTTCCGGGCTCTGGCCCGGGATCAGGCTCGACACGCTCAACTTGCGCGACAAGCTCGGCGGTCAACGCCATGGGCTTGCGGCCTGCCAGCTTCCGCTCCATTGCTGCCCCCGCGAAGAAACGATGGCCCACGATAGACCGGCAGCGCGCCGCTGGCCATTGATTTCCAGGGTCCGTCAGGCAACAGATATCGCACGGATCGGGCGGCGTTCATGAGCCAGCGAAGTTTTCGGCGACGCGTTGCAATCTGGGTGGCGACCTTGCTGGCTGCCTATCTGGTGCTCGCCTATTTCGCCGCACCGGAATTCTGGACGTTCCGCGATCGCGGTTTTCGCACGCAGCGCTTCGAGATGCTGACGCACACGCCGCAAGGCATTCCGGGCGACCCGATCAATGTCGGCCTTGTCGGCACGCAGAAGGAGGTGGTCCATGCCTTCGCCGTCGCCGGCTGGGACACCGCCGACGCCGTCACCCTGAAGACCGCTATCGAGATCGGTGAAAGCGTGCTGTTCGACCACCCCTATCCCGATGCGCCGGTCAGCAGGCTGCTGTTCGATGGCCGCGCCCAGGATCTCGCCTTCGAAAAGCCGGAGGGCCTCAGCGCCGACCGCCGGCATCATGTCCGCTTCTGGCAGACCGATGCTGCCGACGATGACGGCCGGCCGCTGTGGCTGGGCTCGGCCAGCTTCGATCGCGGCGTCGGCCTCAGCCACGACACCGGCGCTGTCACCCACCATATCGGCCCCGACATCGACGCCGAGCGCGATTTCCTGATGCGCGACTTGGCCACCGCCGGCACGCTGATCTCGACCAGCGACATATCGGGCGTCGGCGCCACCAGTACGGGTCGCAATGGCGGCGGCGATCCCTATTTCACGGACGGCGAGGCAATTGTCGGCGTACTTAAACAGTAGGTCGTACGGGCCTTGCAGGCTGAAACAGTCCGGCGGTTTCAAAAGGAGGTTTTGATGTTTGACGCGGAAAGTGTGGTGACTAGCTACTGCAGGGCCTGGTTCGACCCGGAAGCTGAGGAGCGTCGCCGGCTGTTGTTCACCTCATTCGAACCGCAAGGCACATACATTGATCCGACGGTGCATATCTCCGGAGCCGAGGCGCTGCTCCAACACATTGATCAGGTGCTGAAAGCCCGTCCGGGCTTCTGGCTCGAACGGACGACCTTGGTCGATGTTCATCATGACTTCTTGCGTTTTGGCTGGGTGCAGAGAGGCGAAAACGGATTTCGGGGCACCGACAGCATGGATATGTGCCGCGTTTCCAAGGAGGGAAAACTGTCGCTGGTCGTCGGCTTTTTCGGACCCTTCAGAGCAATGCCAAATCCCTGACGGTTCCTCACCGCCCTGGGATGCCGCATGACCGAAATACCAGTCATTTCTCAAAAATCACGCCGGACTATTTTCGAAGACCGCGCCGCAATGCTATTGACCGCTCATGTTATACGTAGAAATCGCTATCGTGGTCGTCCTCATCTGTGTGAACGGCCTTCTGTCGATGTCCGAACTTGCCATCGTCTCGTCGCGACCGGCCCGCCTGAAAGCGATGATCGACCGCGGCATCAATGGCGCCGGTCGCGCGCTCGAGCTGGGATCCAATCCCGGCAAGTTCCTGTCCTCGGTGCAGATCGGCATCACCCTGGTCGGCGTCCTCTCCGGCGCCTTTTCCGGCGCCACGCTCGGCGAACGGCTGGCGCAGTTCCTGGCCTCGACCGGCATCCGCGAGACCGTCGCCGATCCGCTCGGCGTCGGCATCGTCGTCGCCATCATCACCTATTTCTCGCTGATCGTCGGCGAGCTGGTGCCCAAGCAGATCGCCTTGCGTGACCCCGAGCGGGTCGCCGCCAGGGTCGCTCCTGCAATGACCATCCTCGCCACCGTCTCGGCGCCGCTGGTCTTCCTGCTCGACTTCTCCGGCCGCACCATCCTGTGGCTTCTCGGCCAGCGCGGCGAAAGCGAGGAGAAGGTCACCGATGAGGAGATTAAGATGCTGGTCGCCGAGGCCGAGCATCACGGCACCATCGAATCCGACGAGCGGCGCATGATCGCCGGCGTCATGCGGCTTGGCGACCGCGCCGTGCGCGCGGTGATGACGCCGCGCACCGAAGTCGACTGGATCAATCTGCAATCCGACGAGGCGGCCATCCGCAAGCTGCTCATGGAAACCCAGCATTCGCGCCTGCCGGCAGGTGACGGCGGCGTCGACGTCATGGTCGGCGTCGTCCAGACGCGTGACGTGCTGGCCGCACTGCTTGCCGGCCGCGTGCTCGACCCGCGCAGGCATGTGCGCGCAGCCCCCATCGTCTACGACCAGGCCGACGCGCTCGATGTGCTGCAGAAGCTGAAGGAATCCGACGTGCCGATGGCGCTGGTGCATGACGAATACGGCCATTTCGAAGGCATCGTCACCCCGGCCGACATTCTGGAAGCCATCACCGGCGTGTTCCGCGCGGACACAGACGCCGGCGACGAGGAGAACGCGGTCAAGCGCGAGGACGGCTCGTGGCTGCTCGCCGGCTACATGCAGGCCGACGAGATGGCCGACATTCTCGGCATCGACCTGCCGGAAAACCGCGATTACGAAACCGTCGCCGGTTATGTGCTGTCGCACATGCACCATCTGCCGGCGACTGGCGAATGCGTCGACGCGCAGGGCTGGCGCTTCGAGGTGGTCGATCTCGACGGCCGCCGCATCGACAAGCTGATCGCCACCCGCCTGCCCGGCGTCCACCGTGAGGCGGTGCGCTGACGCGAGTTGCAGCATTCGCTCTATCGTTCCCAGAAGGGCTTGGCGATCTCTCCCTCGACCTGCTGTATCGTCAGGCCGATATCGTCGATCAGATGCGGATTGTCCTTCGATATCTGCCTGAGTTGCCAGCGAAAGCGTATCCGTTCGCGCCAGGTCCGATCGTGCCAGCTCGCTATGATGCTTCGCAGGGTCTTCAGGAGCCGGCGCGATGCCGGCCGCACGGGCGTTCCCCGTCGCGCTGCACAACGCTGGGCTGATGCAAGTGTATTGGTCATGGCAACCTCCATATGGTTTGAGGGCCTAGGGCTCTCGATGAGGTTGAATTCTGCGCGATACGGACGGCGCCGTAATTAAGCCCTCCCAAATAGTTCTCAAAACTTCCAAACGAGCCAGAGCAGTTCACCGGCTCACGGAACCGGCAAACTACTCTAACCCTTTGTTTTGACGCAATTCCGAACAGAAAACCGCTTCACACTTTTCCTGAAATTGCTCTATAGATGCGCCTATGCAGGGATCGCGTTTTGCCTTTGGTCCGTTCGTGCTTGATCCGGGTGCGGGAACGCTGCTTCGGAACGACGTCCCCGTTGCCGTTGGCTATCGCGGGCTGAGCCTGCTTGCAGCACTCGTCGGGCGGCCCGGTGAAATCTTGGGGAAGGCCGAGTTGATGGACGCTGCATGGCCGGGCACGGCCGTGGAGGAAGGCAACCTCACCGTCCAGATCGCGCAGTTGCGCAAGCTGCTTGGTCCTGTCGGCGAGAACGGCGAATGGATATCCACCGTTCCGCGCGTCGGCTACCGTTTCGCGGGCGCCGTCGAACAGCTCGGCGAGGCCAGGCGAAAACCCTTGCCGCTGCCCGACAAACCATCGATAGCCGTGTTGCCCTTCGTCAATTTCAGCAACGATCCCGAGCAGGATTCCTTCGTGGATGGGTTGACGGAAGACCTGATCACCGACCTGTCCAGAATCTCCGGCCTGTTCGTCATCGCCCGCAACTCGACCTTTGCCTACAAGGGAAAAGCGATGGACGTGCGCGAGATCGCTGGCGATCTTGGCGTGCGCTACCTGTTGGAGGGCAGCGCAAGACGCGCCGCGGGGCGCGTGCGCATCAACGCACAGCTGGTCGATGCGGTGAGCGGCGATCATCTGTGGGCGGAACGCTTCGATCGCGGCCTGGAGGATATCTTTGCCGTTCAAGACGAGGTGACGGCCAAGATCGTGGAAGCGCTGCTTGGCCGGCTGCGCGCGCCGCCACCGCGCAATCGGCCGCGAAATCTGGAGGCCTATGACCTCTGCGTGCGGGCGCGCAAGCTGATCGATGATTCGCCGCAGATGGCGCAGGAAGCGCATCTGATGCTGACGCGCGCGGTGTCGCTCGATCCCGGATACGCCGAGCCCTATCGCTGGCTTGCCATGAACCACTGGATGGGACAGGTGCATTGGGGCGGACCAACCGAGGCTGCCCGCAGCGTTGCCCTGGAACTGGCGCGTAAGGCCGTGGCGATCGATCCCAACGATGCCGGCTGTCGCTGGATCCTGGCTTACCTGCTTGCCTATGAGCGCAGCTTCACTGAAGCGGATGCGGAATTCGCCAAGGCGATCGAACTCGACCCGAACGAGGCCGACACCTGGGCGGCATTGTCCGACATCGCGGTCCTGGCCGGGCGGGTCGAAGAGGGCCTCGAGCACATCGGCAAGGCGTTCCGGCTGAACCCGTTTCCGGCGAGCTGGTACTATCTGACGCTCGGCCAGGCGCAATATGCGGCGCGCGACTACCAAGCCGCTATCGAGACGTTGCGCCGTGACGAGACCTATCGCACAAGCTCACGCCGTTTCCTGGCCGCCAGCTTGGCCCAACTCGGCCGGCTGGACGAGGCGCGCGCGGAGGCTGAGCTGTTCCTCGTCGGCAACCCGCATTTCACAACCCATCACTGGGCGACGACCGAGCCATTCCGCGACGCCGCTACGCTCGAGCATTTCGTCGATGGTTTTCGCAAGGCCGGTCTTCCGGAGTGACGTGCCGGCATCCGGCCTGCCCGCAGCAAAGGCGACGTGGTGCACTAACCAACGTCTAGGCGTCGGCATGATCCCGGTGGCGCGAGACCTTCTCGCGGTTGCCGCAAGTGCGCATGCTGCACCAGCGCCGCTTCCCGCCTCGCGACGTATCGAGGAAAAGCCAGCCACAGCGAGGGCAGGAATGCAGCCTGTCGCGCGGCAGGGTGAAGAACGCTTCGATGGACAGCATGGCCAGCAACGCGGTGACGGCGTCCGGGTCCCGCCACCGGGCAAGGGCAAGCTCCGGCCTGGTGCGATCCAGCTCGATAGACCCGGCGGCAAGCGAGCTTGCCGTGCGCGAGAACAATACGCCGAGCGGTTCGGCCGCAGACGGTTTGCCCGCGGCGATTGGCTCGAAAACCTGAAATGACGCCTCCCGCATTTCGCGGACCCCTTCCACGAACCGTCCATCCGCTATCTCGGCGACTGCCTGCGCCTGGCGATCGTCGGCAAGCCCTGAGGCGCTGAACCAGTTCGCAACATCCCGGACGGACTTGAAGAGTTCATTGTCTGCTGCCGGCGCCCGCCGGTCGAACACGGCATTCGACAGGTCCAAGGCGGGATGCCCGCCTATGAAGTGATCCGGCACCCATTCGGTGTATGCATCGCCCATGGAACATAACCTCATTAACCGCATTATACGGTTACACGATGTAACCACTATCACAGGGATATGTGGTGTCAAACCCATAGCACCGTCAGGTCGGCGCGGACCACTGGGAGAGAGAGGATGTGCAGCAATCGTTACAAGACCCGCCACGAAACCATCAATGTCGACGGCCTCGACATCTTCTACCGCCATGCCGGCGACCTGGGCAGACCGGCAATCCTGCTGCTGCACGGATATCCGACTTCGTCGCACGTCTATCGCAATGTCATCGAACCGCTGGCGGAAACAGCCTATGTGGTGGCGCCGGACCTGCCCGGTTTCGGCTTTTCGTCCGCCCCTTCCATCGATGCCTATGACTACACGTTCGAGAACCTGGCCAACACGATCGAAGCCTTCGTCGAGGCCCTCGGCATCCAGCGATTCTTCCTCTACATCACTGATTTCGGCACGCCCGTCGGCTATCATCTCGCCACACGGCGGCCGGATCGCATCCTCGGCCTGATCGCCCAGGACAGCAACGCTCATGACGAGGGGCTGGGACCGGAATGGGACGCGCCGAAGGCGTTCTTCGCCGAACCGACTGAAGAAAACCGCGCCAAACTGCCGGACTGGATGAATTTCGAGGGGACCCGAAATCAATATATCGGCGGTCTCCCCGAGCGTCTGAAGGTGTTGTTTCCGCCCGAGGGTTGGTATCTCGATACGGAGCGCCTGGCGAGGCCCGGCAACACCGACATTCAGTTCGAACTCTTCACCGATTATGGCTCGCACATCGCCCGCTTCCCGGCCATCCAGGCCTATCTCCGCGACCAACAGCCAGCATGCCTCGTGCTGTGGGGACGGCATGACGCCTTCTTCGCGCTGGACGAGATCATGGCCTACAGCCGCGACCTCGACGCAGTCGAAATCCATGTCTTTGAGAGCGGACACATGCTTCTCGAAACGCATCATCGCCAATGCGCGGCTCTCATCGCTCACTTCATCCACGAGGTGGAGACTGGGGTCTTTCGCGATCCTGCAGGACGCTGAACGTCGCCGCTCAAACCGCCACTTCGATGGGCTCGGCAAGCCTGGGATTGGCCCGTGCGGCGATCAGGCAGCCGGCGACGATCAGGCATGCTCCGGTCAAGGTGGTCCAGGTCGCCTCCTCGCCGAAGAAGAACCAGCCGAGCGCGACCGCCCAGATGAAGGCCGAGTATTCCGTCGGGATCAGATATTGCGCTTCAGCGCGGGCGTAGGACCAGCTCATCAGGAATTGCCCGGCGAGCGACAGCACCGTCACCCCGGCCAAAGGAAGCCACAGATTGCTCGGCAGGGCGACGGCGAGCCAGGGTGCCGCGAGGCCGAGCAGGATGGCAACGCAAAGGTTCTGGAACAGCATGATCTCGATCGGCTTGGCCAACTGCGCCTGTTGCCGGGCGAGGATCAGATTGTAGCCGTAGAACACCGTCGATACGAGCACCGCTGCCGTGCCGAGCATGGCGTCTTGCGAATAGTCTGCCTGCCCGAACTGGCCGGCCATGATGATCGCGACGCCGGCGATGCCGGCCAGCGATGCCCAGACGGCCTGGCGCCGGATCCGTTCGCCCAGCAGCAGCGCGGCGAGGAAGAGCGCAAACAAGGGCGCCACGAAGCTGAGCCCGATCGCCTCCGCGAGCGGCAGCCTGGCCAAGCCCCAGAAGAAGGATATCAGGACGATGCCGACAACCGCGGCACGCAGCGCATGCAGCCTCAGCACCGGAATGGTTGGCTTTAAGCGTGGTCCCGCCAACCAGGCCGCACCCGCGACCACGGCCGCGACCATGCTGCGCCACAGCAAGGTGTTGTAGACGCCGACCGCGATGACCAGTATCTTCATCGCGGCATCCATCCCGGACAGCAGGAAGATCGCAAGCGCGCATACGAGCACCGGGATCATCGGGGAAACGGCGCCGGTCAGGCTGGATGTCTTCACGGCTTCACTCATATGACGGATGGCAGCCGGATATATCAGGGCAATGGGCGCGACCAGATGGCAGTCCCGTCGATGTAGCAGTCCAACCCCGATTGGCGTCGTGTCCGCGGCTATCGCGATATCAGGGTATCAGCACCACGCCGACGCGTTGAACGAGGCGGACCGCCTCGCCGACTGCATTATCCGGCCACGGCAGGCGACGCATGCACACGTGGCATAGACCGAATTGACGGGGCAGGTTGCCGACGCGGCTGGCCCGTCGCATGTTGTCGATTGTTTACAGACGGATCGGAAAAAATGCACCGCATAGCTTCAGGCGGCCTTTATCAGACCTACAATCTTGGTGACTTGCGCATCATCTCCTTGCGCGATGGCTATGTCGACATGCCGATCGGACGGCTTCGGCAACGCGGCGACAAGCCATTTGGCGATGAATTGCCGCAACAAGTCACGTTGGTTGATGGTCAACTCAGGCTTTCCGTCAATGCCTTCGCGATCGACGATGGAAACGGGATCATCCTGATCGATACCGGCGCCTCGAACGCCTGGCATCCGACCATGGGCCGACTTCCCGAGGCACTGGACGAAGCTGACATCGATGCCGGACGAGTCCGTACCGTCTGCTTCACCCACACGCATCTCGACCACATCCATGGTCTTGTGCTTGCCGACGGCCGCGACGCTTTCCCGCGCCTGACGCGCTTGCTCGTTCCCGCGGAAGAACTCGGCTTTTTTCGCGCCGAAGCGCGGCTCGAACGATTTCACGGCATGGCGGAACCCTTCGAAGCCGGAGACCGTATCGGGACACATGTCGACATTGTCGACGCTCATGGCCATGAAGCGGGACACAGCTGCTTTCGTGTTTCTGGCGGCGGCGAACGCCTTTTGATTTGGGGCGACACCGTTCACGTCCCATCGCTTCAGTTCGATCGACCTGAGGTGACGTGGGAATTCGATGCCGATCAGGACCAGGCGCGCGAAAGCCGGTTGCGGTTGCTGGCGCTTGCAGCCGACGAACATTGTTTCGTTGCCGGCGCGCATCTGGATTCGCCCGGCATCGGCCGCGTCGTCCGATCCGGCGCCAGCTTTCGATTCGAGCCGCTATAATTGAAAAGGGCGGCGCAAGCGCCGCCCCATATCCTTGGGAGGATAATTCGAACCGGCGGTCAGGCCGCCTTGACTTCCTCGGCGACGGCATCGGCCTGACGCGCTGCCTTGAGCACCTTGGCCCACCACGCAACATCGTTGACCAGCGCCGTGGCGGCCTGGTTCAGATGCTCGAGGTCTTCCAGCTTCTTTTCGCCCTGGCGGACGGCGAGGAAATCGCCCCAGGCGATATGGACGGCCGACTTGACCGGCGCCATCTGCAATTCGACGGCATACAGTCTAAGCTGTTCGACGGCACGCGAGCCGCCGACGCTGCCATAACCGACGAAGCCGGCCGGCTTCTTGTTCCATTCATTGGCGGCGTAGTCGATGGCGTTCTTCAGCACGGCCGTCGGGCCGTGATTGTATTCGGCGGCGGTGAAGATGAAGCCGTCGAATTCGGCGACCTTCTTCTGCCAGCGCTGTGCCACTTCGTTCTGCGACGGCGCCCAGGCGGAGGATGCGACCTCGTCGAAGAACGGCAGCGGGAAGTCGCGCAGGTCGACGATCTCGACATCGATGTCGGCATGCGACTTGGCGATCTTGGCGATCCACTGGGTTGGCACATCGGCGAAACGAGCGGCGCGCGTCGATCCGACGACGATGGCAATTTTGGGTTTGGACATAAGGGGCTCTCCTTGCACGAAGTACTGGTATCATTTGGATACCTGCGCTATATGAGATACTGTAAACGCGATGCACAAGAAGGCACTTTTTTGTTACCGAGGCACCCACACCGCTCCGAAGACTGCCGCGCCATCTCGGAAATCCTGCAGCGCGTCGGCGACAAATGGACCGTTCTGGTCGTCGGCAAGCTGGGCGACGGACCGCTGCGTTTCAACGAATTGCGCGCAGCCGTCGGCGGCATCTCGCAGAAGATGCTGACCACCACCTTGCGCGGGCTGGAGCGTGACGGCTTCGTCACCCGCACCGTGTTTCCAACCATTCCGCCGCGCGTCGATTATGAGCTGACCGAGCTCGGCCACGAGCTGCTGATCCCCGTCAGCGCATTGAGCGAATGGGCGCGCGCGAACACCATGCGCGTCAAGGCGGCGCGCGAAAAATTCGACGACGCCCGCATCTGAAACCCTTGCGCTGCAAGGGATTAAGCACGCACGCAACACCCGGCTTGTCTGATCGGAAAGTCCATCTTGGCTGCGCGGATCGTTGCCCGGACGCACGCGCCGTGTTGGCTGGCGGATTGCCGCTCATGCGGTCCTCTGACGGCTGCCGCTCAGGCTCCTGATGTGCTGCTATCGCATCGCGCGGCGGCACAGGTATCACACCGTGCGCCCCGCTCGCCGGGAGCCTTGTCATCATGCGTGCAGGCGACGCGCGAGATGTCTTCCTTCACCTCCGCGTAAGCGGTCACGCCGAGCAGGCAGGTCGTCGCGACCAAGGCTGCCACGAGCCAACCGTTCAGCAGATGTTGACGCATTGTCACTCCTCCGATTGCAGCAGGATCGGGCATGGAGGCAACCGTTGGATGTCGCGAAAAGCGCCTCCCGCACGGGCGCTGTTACAAATGACCAAGCCTGGGAGAAACGGCTTGCCTCAGCCTTCGGCGGGAACCGCTTTCGGCTTGCCCTCGCCATCCAGCGCCACCATGACGAAATCGGCATGGGTGACCTTCTCCATCAGGTCGGAAAGGTAGCGTTGCGCCCAGGCCTCGACCTTGAGCGTCATCGAAGTGCGGCCGACGCGCTCGACATGAGTGTAGATGCACAGCGTGTCGCCGATCTTCATCGCCTTGGCGAACGACATCTCTTTCACCGCAGCCGTCACCACGCGGCCCTTGGCGCGTTCGGCGGCGCGGATGCCGCAGGCCAGATCCATCTGCGCCATCACCCAGCCGCCGAAAATGTCGCCGGCCGCATTGGCATCCGAAGGCATGGCCAGGGTGCGCAGCGTCAGATCGCCAAGCGGCCGTCCTTCAGCGTAGTGCACCATGCGAGAAATCCTTCGAGACCGGCTGCCCTCGATCCCGTATCGTCACGGCGCCCGAAGGTCAACGCGCCACGCCATGGGCACGAGGCTCCAAAGAGCTTTTCGCGATAGGAATTTTTTCTTGACTCGGTGCCCTCAGCTATGGTACATTTTTGCCTATGGTGCTGATTTGCGCCAGTGACCCGCCCGCACCGGCGGGTTTTTCGTTTGATGCACCGTCAGCCAACGCCCGGCGAAGGTTGATCAGAAATAGCGCCTTAGGTTCGTGCGGATGCGATCGAGCACGCTATCCCCGGAAAGATCCGGCGAGAATTCCTTGCCCGTGATCGCCTCATAGGCCTGCGCGTAGACCCCGGAAGCCTGTTCGACGATCTCGTCGGGTATCTCTGGAATCGGGTCGCTATAGGGATCGCAGCGCGCCGAGACCCACGAGCGGATGAAATCCTTGTCGAAACTCTCCGGCCGGCTGCCGCTGGCGAGCGCCTGTTCGTAACTCGATGCGATCCAATATCGGCTGCTGTCCGGGGTGTGGATTTCATCGGCAAGAATGATGGTCCCATCCTTGTCGGTGCCGAATTCGTACTTCGTGTCGGCGAGGATCAGGCCGCGTTCCGCGGCACGCTGCTGGCCGCGGCCGAACAGCCGCAAGGCGTAGTCCGACACGGTGTCCCACTGCGCTGGCGTAAGCAGGCCCTGCTCGAGAATCTCCGCTTTGGACAGCGGTTCGTCATGGCCGCCATGCGCGGCCTTGCTGGTCGGCGTGATGATCGGCTCCGCCAGTCTTTCATTGTCGCGCAGGCCATCCGGCAGGCGGATGCCGTACATGTCGCGGTCACCGCGCTTGTAGCGGGTCAGAATCGAGGTGCTGGTGGTGCCCGCCAGATAGCCGCGCACGACAATCTCGACCGGCAGGATGTCGAGCCTTGTGCCGACGACGACGTTCGGGTCGGGATATTCGAGAACATGGTTCGGGCAGATGTCGGCGGTTTCCTCGAACCAGTAGCGCGCCGTCTGGGTGAGGATCTCGCCCTTGTAGGGAATCGAGGTCAGGATGGTGTCGAAGGCACTGAGCCGGTCGGTGGCGATAATGATGCGCCGGCCATCCGCCAGATCGTAGTTTTCGCGAACCTTGCCGCTGTAGTGGCCCGGCAGTTCGGGAATGAACGCGTCAGGAAGAGTCCGCATATGATTTCCTGCCTTCCGCAGAGTGGCCAGAGCATAGTTCCGAAAAATTATGCGCTGAGATAGTGTCATCGCATAGGCTGTCGGGAAGGTAGATATCAAGCGCGATTGTCGGGAATCCCCGCAAACCCGACCGGTTCGGCGGTCGCTTTTTTCACAACTGATGCCGGAAGGCGCGGCGACTTGGGAGCGCCGCCGCGTCTAGGCTGCAGCCAATTTTCCGGAGCCGCCCGCATCATCATGCAGACCTATGATTTCATCATCGTCGGCTCCGGCTCGGCCGGCTCGGTCCTAGCCGAAAAACTCTCGGCCTCGGGGCGCTTCTCGGTGCTGGTGCTGGAGGCCGGCGGCACCGACCGCCGCTTCTACGTGCAGATGCCGCTCGGCTACGGCAAGACCTTCTTCGATCCTGACGTCAACTGGAACTACAAGGCAGAGCCGGACCCGGGACTTGCCGGCAATGCCGACCACTGGCCGCGCGGCAAGCTGCTCGGCGGTTCGAGCTCGATCAACGCCATGGTCTGGATCAGGGGCGCGCGCGAGGATTTCGATGCATGGGCCGCCGCCGGCAATCCCGGCTGGGGCTATGACGACCTCTTGCCCGCCTTCAAGGCGCTCGAGGACAACCAGGCCGGCGCCGATGCATGGCGCGGCACGGGCGGCCCGTTGCACGTCACCGACTGTTCAAACGCCGTCCATCCGCTGACCAGGCGCTATCTGGCCGCCGGCGAGCAGGCCGGCCTGCCGCTTAACCCGGATTTCAACGGCGCTGCGCAGGAAGGCGTCGGCGTCTACCAGATCTCGACCCGCAACGGCCGCCGCATGTCGGCGGCGCGCGCTTTCCTGCGCCCGGCGATGAAGCGCGGGAATGTCCGCGTCGAGATGAAGGCGCTGGCGACAAAAATCCTGTTCGAGGGCAAGCGCGCCGTCGGCGTCGAGTATCAGCAAAGCGGCGAGACGAAGACGGCGCGTGCCGGCCGCGAAATCATCCTGTCGGGCGGCTCGGTCAACTCGCCGCAATTGCTGCAGCTGTCCGGCATCGGCCCATCCGCCCTGCTCAAAGGCCTGGGCATCCCGATCGTCCACGCCAACGAGAATGTCGGCGCGCATCTGCAGGACCATGTCGGCATCAACTACACCTTCAAGGGCAAGTTGCCGACGCTCAACCAGACGCTGCGCCCCTGGTGGGGTAAGCTGCTGGTCGGCATGCGATACATCCTGACCCGTTCGGGCCCGCTGTCGCTGTCGATGAACAATGCCGGCGGCTTCTTCCGCACCGACCCTGCGGCGACGCGGCCCAACATGCAGCTCTATTTCCAGGCCTTCTCTACCGTCATTCCCAAGAGCGGCGAGCGCCCGATCCTGACGCCGGACCCATGGCCGGGCTTTTCCATCGGCCTGTCCAATTGCCGCCCGTCGAGCCGTGGCGAGATCATGATCCGCTCGGCCAATCCGCGCGACTACCCCAGGATAACGGCCAATGCCTACTCCACCAATGCCGATGTCGAGGAGATGCTGGCAGCGGTGAAATTCGTGCGCAAGATCGCTTCGATGCCCGCCATGGCCGAGATCATCGAGGAAGAGGTCCTGCCCGGCCCGTCGATCACCTCGGACGCCGATCTGGTCCAGGATTTCCGGAAACGCTCGGGCACCGTCTATCACCCGGTCTCGACCTGCCGCATGGGCCCCGATCCCGCGCGCGCCGTCGTCGATCCGCGCCTCAAGGTGCATGGCCTCGAAGGCCTGCGCGTCATCGATGCCTCGATCTTTCCCGACAACATCACCGGCAACACCAACGCCGCCTCGATCATGACCGGTTGGAAGGGCGCCGAACTGGTTCTGGAGGACCAAAAATGAAGATCACCGACGTCAAGACCTGGGTTGTCGGCAATCCGCCGCCCGGCATCGGCGGCAAGTATTTCATCTTCGTCAAGCTGACCACCGATGGCGGCGTCGTCGGCTATGGCGAGGCCTACAACGCCACCTTCTCCGCCCATGTCACGGCCAAGATGATCGAGGACATGGCCGAGCGCTATCTCGTCGGCCGCGATCCGCACGACATCGAGAACTTCTTCCGCCGCGCCTATTCCTCCGGCTTCACCCAGCGGCCCGACGTGACCGGCATGGGCTGCTTCTCGGCGCTGGAAATGGCCTGCTGGGACATTATCGGCAAGGAAGCCAACAAGCCGGTCTACAAATTGCTCGGAGGCCAGGTGCACGAGACGCTGCGCTCCTACACCTATCTCTACCCGCACACCGGCAGCGTCCATTCCGAGGATGCGCACGGCAAGAACGTCTACAACGACCCCGATCTCGCCGCTGCCTGCGCGCTCGAATATGTCGAGCAGGGTTTCAATGCCGTCAAGCTCGACCCGGCAGGCCCCTACACCGCCTTCGACGGCCATCAGCCGCGCCTTGCCGATATCGACCTGTCCACCCGCATGATCAAGGCGATCCGCGAGGCGGTCGGCACCCGCGCCGACATCCTGTTCGGCACGCACGGCCAGTTCACCGCCTCCGGCGCGCTGCGCATGGCACGCGCCATCGAGCCCTACGATCCCTTGTGGTTCGAGGAGCCGGTGCCGCCGGACATGCCAGAGGTGATGGCGCAAGTAGCCCGCGCGACCTCGATCCCGATCGCCACCGGCGAACGGCTGACGACCAAATTCGAATTCGCCCGCGTCATCGAGAACCGCGCCGCGACCATCCTGCAGCCGGACCTCGGCCGCTCCGGCGGCATCCTCGAAACCAAGAAGATCGCCGCGATGGCCGAGGCCTACCACATCCAGATCGCACCGCACTGCTATTGCGGACCGATCGTCGGTGCCGCCAATATCCAGCTGGCGGTGACGCTGCCCAACTTCCTCATCCTCGAATCGCTGAAGCAGTGGGACGGCTTTCACGCCACGCTGCTGAAGAAAAAGATCGAGTGGCAGGACGGCAAAGTCATCCCCTCAAAGGAGCCCGGCCTCGGCGTCGAGCTCAATGAGACCGTCTGCGACGCGCATCCCTATACGGGCAAGGACCTGCATCTGCAGATGATGCAAACGCCGCTGATGCCATGAGCGAAAGCTACGCCTTCATCGGTCTCGGCCATCTCGGCAGCAACCTTGCCGCCAGCCTGGTCCGCAACGGCTTTGCCATCACCGTCTTCGACCGCGATCCCGCCGCCGTCGAACGACTGGTGGCGCTCGGCGCCACCGCAGCGGCCAGCCCCGCCCAGGCAGCCGCGCGGGCCGGCAACGCCTTCACGTGCCTGCCCTCGCCCAAGGTCAGCGAAGCGGTGCTGATCGGTCCTGATGGGCTGCTTGAGGGCCTGCCTCAGGGCGGCACCTGGATCGAGATGTCGACCAATGGCCGCGACGAGATCCTTCGCCTCGCAGCCCTCGCCTCGGCCATGGGCGTCGAGACGCTGGAATGCCCGGTCACCGGCGGCGTGCATCTGGCGGCGGCCGGCAAGATCACCGCGCTGGTCGGTGGCGACACCGCACTCTATGCGCGCCATCGTCCGGCCATCGAAGCGATGTGCGCGAAGTCTTTCCTGATGGGTCCGATCGGCTCGGCGGCGGTGATCAAGGTGATCACCAACATGCTCGCCTTCATCCATCTCGTCGCCGCCGGCGAAGCGCTGATGCTGGCCAAGCAGGGCGGGCTCGACCTCGCCCAATCCTACCACGCCATCGTTGCCTCCTCCGGCAACAGCTTCGTCCACGAGACCGAAAGCCAGCTCGTTCTCAACGGCTCCTACGACATCGGCTTCACCATGGACCTGGCGCTGAAGGACCTCGGCTTCGCGCTCGCCATGGGCGAACAGTCCGGCGTGCCGCTTGAGCTGGCATCGCGCGTCAACGCGATTTTTCAGCAAGGCAAGGCCGCCTATGGCGGCGGCGCCTGGTCGACCCAGATCGTCAAATTGTTGGAAGATGCCGTCGGCACCGACCTGCGCGCGCCTGGCTTTCCCGCAAAGCTGGAAATCTGAGGCGGCTAAATTTTACAAACGATTTCATGGCATTGAGCGGACCACCGGATTCATGCCCGCAGCTGCCTGCATCAATTCCTTAACGGCCTGAATCAATACCTTAAGGTCAGCGCACCGGGCAGAATCTCGAAGGTCGCGGGTATGCATCCCGGCGACTCGCCGTCTATGTCGACCAGCGCGCCGTTCTTCTCTAAGTCGCCGAGCGGTTCGACCACCACTTTCCGGCCGCGCAGGATGGTGATCGCAGGATGATTGCGATGCCGGCCGCCATAGAGCAGCCGGATGTCCCAAATCAGCTTCAGCTTACCGGCCGCGCGCAGGATGACGATGTCGAACTGCCCGTCGGTCAGGTCGGCGTCCGGCGCGATCATCATGCCGCCGCCGAAGAACTTTCCATTGGCCACCGCCACCAGCGCCATGCGCGCTTCGACCGGCGTGCCGTCGTCGACGGTGATCCTGACGTCCTGGAAGCGGTAGCGGATGAACTCGACCACGGTGCGCCACAGGAACAGCACTTTGGCCGACATCCTGCCCTTGCGCTTGTCGGCATTGACGGCGCGGTCAGTGGCGCCGGAAAGGCCGAGGCTGGCAATGTTGATGAAGTGCCGGCTGGCCAGCGCGCCACGATCGTCGATGTAGCAGATGCGCCCGGCATCGACCTTGCGGGGCTTGGCTTCGGCGATCCGCTTCAGCACGGCATCCACCTCTTTCGGCAGGCCGAGCCCCCGTGCGAAATCGATGCCGGTGCCGCATGGCAACAGGCCAAGCTCGGTGGTCCGGCCGCTCTCCTGGGCCGCCTGCAACAGCCCGTCGGCCACTTCGCTGGCGGTGCCGTCACCGCCGGCCGCGATCACCAGATCGAAGCCAATCATCGCGAGATCGATTGCCAGCCTTTCGGCGTCACCTTCGGCTTGCGTCTCGCGCAGCTCGAATTCGCCAAAATGCTTTTTCAGCGACACGGCGACATCAGGCCAATGCCGTTTCAGCCGGCCGCCACCGGCAATCGGGTTGAGAACCACTCCGACTTTCAAATACCCGCCCTCCCCGGCGCCGGACATGCAGGTCCGATCCTTTGCCGGCATTGAAGCCCGCGCCCACCGGCGGAGCAAGGGGCGCTGTCGGCTCGTACGCAAAAAAGCGGGCGGGCTGTCTAACGCAGCCGGCGCTCGAATTCCCAGGGTTGTGGCAAACGATCCCCGATAATCCCGCTATCCACAGGCCTCAGGTCATTCCCCGGGACCCTTACCCGGCGTACATTAAACCCATCTCAGGCGGCTACCGATCATCAAGCCGAAAGGCGAAGTGAAAGGCGGATTTCCTGAGGCCCGTACGGCCCGAAGCGAGAGCAGGCTTGCCTGTTTCGAGGGACGGAGCCGAGACCTACGGGGCCGCGGAAAGCGTGCCAACGCCGACGGCGGACCGATGCTGCCATGAAGGACGGCAAAAACCTTCGATGGTGCGCAGGGCAAAGCCCGCAAGGGTGGAGACCGGCGTGGTCCCGAACGGACGCTGCTCTCGGGCGGCGGACTGGCAGGACCGTCAAAATCAAGGCCGGCAAGGCGCGACGACTTTACGGAAGTTGCTGCCGCGACCGCGTCCTGATCTGACAGGGAGGCGCTGGGAGAAATCCCGGCGCCGACTGTCTTTTTGGCCCCCCGATGCCCTTTGGCGGCGATCTTGCGAGCGCCGCTTCTCCACGCGCTAAAATCGGTTAGTATCGCTGCGTCGTCAGAGTCTGTTGCAAAGCGGACTCGTAGAAGGGGGATACTTCATGACGCTGATCCAGAAGCTTGCCGTCGCCTATGCTTTCCTGTTCTTCGGCGTCGTCGCCATAGGCTACATACCGGCGTTCAACGATGCCAACGGCAATCTGTTCGGCCTGTTCTCGCTGCAATGGTATGACGACCTGCTGCACGCCTTCTCCGGCGTCTGGGCACTGGCCGCCGCCTTCATCTCGCACCGCCAGGCGGTGTTCTATTTCAAGCTGTTCGGTTCGGTCTACCTGTTCGACGGCGTGCTCGGTCTGGTCACCGGTTCCGGCTGCCTCGATGCCGGTATCTTCATCAACGGCTTCCGCTCCCTCAACGATATCGAATTCCCGGCCCGCTTCTTCGCCAACCTGCCGCACCTCGTCATTGGCGGCTTCGCCGTCTATGTCGGCTTCCGGCTGGCCAGGCGCATACACGAACACTTCGCCACGGCCTGATCGGCCATGTTCCTGTTCCGCTGGCTGAAGCGCATCATCAAGACGATCCTGTGGGTGATCGTCATCGTCATTCTCATCCCGATCGCCGGGCTGAGCTACGGCTTTCTGACGACGTCCTCGCTCGACAAGACGCCGCTGCCCGGAATTGCCGATGGCGCACCGCCCAAGGCGCTGGCCGACAAGGTCCGCGCCGAGATCTTCGGCTACCAGCGGCCGGAGGAATCGACCTTCCTCACCTATCCGGAATGGGCGATCGTCTACGCCGCGCGCGAATATGCCGGCTTCGTCGACAAGGATCAGTCGAGCGGCTTCCCCTACTGGTCCTATGTCGGCCGCTTCTGGCAGGACTACGCCACGGTGATCCGCGCCAGCGCTCCCTACAAGTTCAATTACGCCAACCATCAGATGCTGGTCATCATCGGCACCAGCCACTCGATCGAGCATATCCTGCAGTGGGCCTATGAGAACACGGTCGGCCGCATCACCGAGGCGACGACGGCCAAGCGCACCGCCGCCGACATCTATCAAGCCAAGGTGGCGGCGGACTATGCCGCTTTCCTCGACCAGGTGCCCTGGTATCAGTTCCCCTATGCCGACAAGCGCGCCGGCCTGTTTGCCGTGCAGCCGGCGCCGGGCGACAGCTCAATCCGCACCAGCGAACGCAAGCTGGCCTTCGGCCTCGCCGACACCATCAAGCAGGGCTATGCCGACCTGATCAAGCAGGCGCTCGCCGCCACGATGGACCCTGCCTTGCTCGACATCCATGTCTGGGCCAAGGGACCCGTCGGCGAAGCCACGCGCAACGAGCCCGACACCTTGCTCGAACGCGACATGGGCGCTGACGGCACCATCTTCGTCACCAGGCGCTATCAGGTCTTCACCGAAATGATCCCGCGCCTGATCGACAAGGGCGTCTCCTTCGTCGAGATCGGCGGCAATGACGAGATCATGGTCACCGTGCTCTCCACCGATACGATCGCCATCCCCGAAGGCATGCGCATCCTGTTCAGCTATCCGCTGCCGGCCGATCAATCCACGCGCCGCACCGGCATGATCGTCGCCGTGCGCAAGCTGCATCTCGTGCTGCCGACGCTGATCAAGGCCGGCGCCCGGCTTGAACACGTCTACGATTACTGAGGCCTTTCGGCCACGCCCGGCCAGGATTACGCATTTCCTGGCCTCCGCCACGCCCATTCCACAATCGCGGCCAAATCCCGCCTTGTTCGCGCGCGAAGGAATGGGAAGAAATGGAAGGGCTGCCGGGGGGCATCCCGAAGGGACAAGACCGTGATCAAGACCGCCCTTGTCGCCATGACCATTGTCGGCTGCGACTGCGATGCCAAGCTGTGCGAATATATCGGCGAGACGCCGGCCAAATGGTCGACCGTGGCCGAGTGCGAAGCCGCGATGAAAAGCCAGATGCTGCACGAGCGCAATTTCAACTATCCGCTCGTCTCCGGCATTTGCCGCACGAAGGGTTCGTCGTCCTCCTCGCAACTGGCCGCGACCGCATCGCGCCCGGAATTGAAGCCCGCCAGCCGCGTTGTTCGAACCGAAAGCCCGTTGCCGCCTGAACTGAGCCACCGGCCAAGCGTCTCGGTGGGTTCGCCGACGACAGCCATGGAAGCCGACGCCGCCCGGCCCGTCGCTTATGAACAAGTGGTCGATGGCGGAACCGGCGTGCTCTATCGCACGAAAAACGGCTACGCCGTGGTCAAGACCGATCTTGGCCGCGCCGCATCAGTGACCGCCGACGCCGCGAAACGCTCTGTGAACTGGCTGGCCGGACTGATGCCGAAGGGGCTGTAGTCCTGCTGGCGTTTGACGACCGCGTGGTCAGGCAGGCACATAGGTCAACCTGATCACGTCGTCGCCTATCAGATCGCTGGCCACGAAGCGAAGCGGCGGCCGGGGGCCGGCGAAAAATGGCTTGCCCTGACCGAGCACGAACGGGTGGAGGTAGAGTTGATATTCATCGATAAGACCAAGGTCGGTCAAGCTTCGTGCCAGGTCTGGTCCGGAAACTGAAATCTCCCCCATGAGTTCAGCCTTAAGCCCACGTATCACTGCCTCGACGTCATCCGCGACAAGTGTGGCATTGGGGCCGACCGACTTCAGCGAGCGCGACACAACCCACTTCGGTTGGCTCCGCCACGCCGCCGCGAATTCGTGCGCCTCCGCGTTCCACTCAGGACTGTCTTCGTCCCAATAGCGCATGACCTCGTACATGCCGCGACCGTAAACACTGCCGCTCAAATTGCGCACTTGCTCCATCCAGTGACGAAAGATTGTCGGGCCCGACGGCATTTTCTGGTGGTCGACGTAACCGTCGAGGGACTGGTTCATTCTGAAAATGAGCTTCGCCATGCTGCAGGATCTCCACATCCGGATCGTCAGAATAACTTGCGCCGCCGTTACGCAAAAGTGTGGCCCCAACCGAAATCCAAACCGAGACACGACCCTAGTCCCGCTGCAACTTGACTTTCAGGCTCTGCCAGAACTTGTCGATGAGCGGCTTTTCGGCCGCTGCATCCTCGCCGGCAATGCGGGTGATGAACAGCAGCCCCCGATCGGCCAGGCCGAAGCCGACGATCTCGAAATCGGCGGTGTCGGTGCGTGTCTTCACCTCGGCCCGGATGCCGGTCAATTCCTTGCCGTCGGCGAGTTTGCGCGTGGTCGGCCCCTGCGTCAGCTTGGCGCCGGCCTGCACCGATTCCCTGGTCATCTCCTGCAGCATCAGCTGGTTTAGCGACACCGGATTCATCTTGCCGTATTCCTGCACGACGACGATCGTACCGAGAGCCGATGCCATCAAATATTGCGTGATGTTCTCGCCGAGATCGGTCTTGGTCACCGAAATGCCGCTGGGATGGACGAAGGAAAAATCGCTGCCGGAAAAGGTAGCGAAGTCGTTGCGCTCGAGCGTCACCTTGCTCTGCTTGCCGCCGGGCAACGTCACATCGGCGCTCTCGCCGGGATCGATATCGACCGTCACGCCGTCGATGGTCAGCTTGAAGGCCTTGAGATCCTCGGCTCCGGCAGGGCCAGCGCACAGCGCGATGAGGATGAGTGCCGCGGCCGATACCTTGCGCATGAAGTCTCCTAAGGTCTACGCCACCCCGCTCAGCGCCTTGATGGCACGGTAGAAGGTCGAGGAAAACAGTTCCGTCGGGTCATACTGCCGCTTCGCCGCCAGGAAGGCCGGCAGTTCGGGATAGGAGGCCAGCAATTCCCTGGCCGTATAATGCAGCTGGTAGGGCAGGAAGAACCGGCCGCCATGCTTGATCGTTACGTCGATCAGCGCCCGGGTCAGCGCCCGCATCCTGGCATTGCCGTCGGCATCGGTCGGCTGGTTGATGTAGAGCACCAGCGAATAGGCCGGCTCCGGCGCGTAGGTCAGCGCCACATCCTCCTTGTGGACGATGCGCACCGAAGCATTGAGCACCGGCAGCGTCTGGTTGCGCAGGATCTCGCGCGCTTCCGCGATGAATTCGACATAGGCGGCACGCGGAATAAAATATTCGTGCAGGATGTCGGTCTCTTCCATCCGGTCGTTGAAGAGATAGGGCACCGAATCGTGCATCGGGTTGTTGCGGGTGACAAGACAGGCCTCGCCCTCGGCCATCGCCGAGGTACGCGCCACCGTGCAGCTTTCGAATTTCGGCTCCAGCGTCTTTTCGGTGAACCACTTCAGCTCCTGGAACAGGCTGCCCCATTTCGCCAGGTTGATGATCACCCGCTTCAACCCGACCGATCCCGGCTCGCCGATCTCGGGCTGATCCGCCGGCGGCTGCTCGGCCACCTTGTCGTAACGGTAGACGATCATGTCCTCGAGGAAATTGCCGGGCGCCGTCGACAGATGGCCGTAGAACAGGCCGATCTCCTTGTTCGGCTCCAGCACCTCGGCGAAGAACTTCGGAAAATCGTCCGATCTGATGATTTCGCGCGAGGTGCGGTAGACGGCGTTGTCGACGATATCGAGCGTCGCCTCCAGCACCACGCCGAACAGGCCATAGCCGCCGACGACGTGGCGGAACAGATCGGTGTTCTCGGTGGGCGAGCAGGTCGTCACCGAGCCGTCGGCCAGCATCACCCGCATCGAGCGGATCGAGCCCGCCACCGAACCTGCCTGGTGGTCCATGCCGTGCGCATTGACCGACAGCGAGCCGCCGACCGAGAAGATGTCGGTTGATTGCATGGCCTTCACCGCAAAGTGCGGATGCAGAAGGTTCTGGATGTCGTGCCAGCACGCGCCCGGCTGCAAGGTCATGGTCTTCGCCGCAGCATCCACGGTCACCTTGTTGAACTTTCTGAGGTCGAGTACCAGAGCGTTGTCGTCGAAGGCATGCCCGCCCATCGAATGGCGGATGGCGGCCAGTGAGACTTTCAGGCCATTGGCATGCGCGAAGGCCAGCGCCTTGGCGATGTGCTCGTCCTCGCTGACCTCGACGACGCCGTAGACCGGCGTCCTCGACAGGCCGCTGGCATCGTTGATGTCGCCGCCTTTTGCCGACCAGGGCAGCGACGCATCGAAGGCCGGCGCATTGTCCGGCAGCTTCAGAGGCAGCGGGAAGCCGTCTATATCGGCTATCCGTCCTGCGTTCTTTGGGCCCGAAGGCCCGCGCGCCAGCCGCGCCACCGTGTTGCCGCCCCACAGCATCGCGCCGCCGACGACAGCCGCACCCAGCAGCAGTCGCCGCGACAGGCGAAACCCCTTTTGTTCGTCAGCCATGAATATCCCCGTTGGCCAAGGGATAGCGCGGCTCTTTGGCAAAAACCATAGCGGTGCCGCCGGACAGCGTTCCGCCTGGCATCGAGGGGTGGAGAGTACGAAAGTGGCCGGTTCCCGGAGGAACCGGCCAGAAATGGAGCAGGGTCTGAAAATTGCGTCAGCAGGTCTGCTGACGCACGGCGCTCACGCCTTACGAAGCCTTCTTGATCGACGTCACGATGCCGGTCTTGTCATCGACGGTCACTGCTACCTTGGCGCCGACCTTCAATTTGCCGACCGCCGCTTCCGGCGATAGCTGGTAGATCTTGCCGTCGTCGAGGGTGATCGACTTGGTCGTCGGGTCGACGGCCTGGATGGTGCCCTGAACAGTCGCGGCATAGGCGGTGCCTAGGAAGGCGAGCAGAGCGGCGGTGGTTGCGAGGGTCTTCTTCATGGTAAGCACTCCGTGCTGTTTCACTTTCCGGACCGCCGCCTTGGGAAACGACAGCACCGGACGGCCTGAAACTGGAACGGAAAGCGCTCCCTCCGCAAATCACGTTGGGTGAATTTTCGCAAACAATATCATAGGCTTAATTCCGACACATTGTCTGCGGCCAAGATCATTTCAGGCCGCTTCGGCTCCCCCAATGGCGCACTTCTGTCCACGAAAAGAGTCGTTTAGCCTAGATGTGGCGGGCGGTTTCGATCACGGCGCGGCCGCCGCAATCCGTCTCGGGCGGCATCACGAAACAGACTGCCGACCGGTCTTCGGTACACATTTTGTTTCATGGATCAGTTCAAAACCGCAACTCCAAAGCGGATCAAAACTCGCGCTCCGGTTGCAAATCGGGAACGGATGCAGGATGGTGCGTCGTTACGATGAAGGGGGGCCTTCCATGAAGCTTGCAGTCCGGGCCATGATATCCCTGATGCTCGCGCTTGCTCCGGGATCGGCCGGCGCACAAGGCGCGGATTCGGGCGACGACAAAACGGTTATGTTTGCCAGGGACGATCCCGAGATGGCGGTAGCGACTGCGAAGGCGCATGCCAGCTTGGATGAGTTCCTGGCCCTGGCCGAAGCACCGCCCTCGGGCACGGACAGGTTCAAATTGAAGGTCGAGGTGCGCGATGGGAATGTCCGCGAGCACTTCTGGGTCATCCCGTTCCGCCGCACGGAAACCGGCTTCGTCGGCATATTGGCAAACCAGCCGGAGGCAGTGCGCAATGTCGTCCTCGGCCAGAATATAGAATTCACCAGGGACGATGTTTCCGACTGGGGATACAGACGCGACGGGCGGCAAGTCGGCAGCTTCACCGTCTGTGTGATGTTCAAGAGAATGTCGAAGGATGAAGCGGACTATATGCGTGACAACTCCGGTTACGATTGTTGATCGTATGCTCGGCCGGACTAGCTTGCCTCGTCCCTCCCGCCGATCTTTCGCACCAGCGCCGCCGTCGCCAGCATCGCGCCCATGTCCGATATCATCGGCGCGACATGCCTGCTGTAGTCGAGCGGCACCGAAATATCCGGCAGTTCGAAGAAGTTCTTCGTCTGCGGCAGCAGCAGGAACCCATCGCTGCCATTGAGCGCGACACGGGCCGGATCGTCGGGCCAGGTTTCGCCAAGCCATTTCAGCGCCTGCGCCAGCCGGCCGCTCACCAGTGGCTGTGCCGCTCCGAGATTGTCGGTGCGGAACTCGTAGGCGGCATCGAGCAAAGCATCGCCACTGGACAGCTCCTGCAGCTTGCTGGCGAATATGCCGCGAAAGAAGCTGATGACCGCGTTGGTCCGGCGCGTCGCCACCAATATGCCGGGGAACGGCGCGATGGTCTCGAAGGCGACGATGACGCCCTGGAAGGCGGTCGACGAGCCCTTGCCCGACCCTTCCCGCAGATGCGCCTCGTAGAGTTCGAACGGAAACCCTTCGTAGCGGCCCGCGACGATGTCGTCGAACGCCTGGCGGTTGAACGGACCAACCGCTGTGCGCGGCAACCGGTCGAAGGAATTCGGCGTCACGCCATGCTGGTAGCGCATGTCGGCGATGAAGCCGAAGATGATCGGCAGCAGCGTCTCGCGGAACGATTGCTGCAGCCGCGTCGCCGGTTTCCTGGCCTGGAAATAGAGCAGGATCGAAGCCGCGAAGCCGATCACATAGAGAAATACATGCGGCGTCGAGACCCATTGCTCGTTGGGGTCGGCGACCTTGTTGAACAGCCACGCGACCAGCACCACGGCCACCAGCACCAGCCCCACGAACACCGGCACCCGCCAGCGCACCTGCCGGACCGCCGAAGCCCTCGCCGTTTCATAGGCCTCGATGTCTTTCCGGATGCCGGCGATGACCGTTTCGCTCGGCATGAAATCCGCTGTTTCCACCGCTACCCCCGCAAGCCTCGACAAATTCATGATAGCTGGTTTTGTTCGATGTATCGACTGCAGTGCCTCTTCAACAAATGTCCACGCCTGATTACCACGTGGTTCCCCCAATCCGTCGCTGCTTCGCAGCGCCACCTTCCCCCCTCCGGAGGGAAAGGAAAGGAGCGTTGCTGGACGAGCGCTGACGGCAAAAAGCTTGGCGCCTTTCCTCTACCCCGTCGATCGGGGGAGAGAGGTGGCTCGGCGAAGCCGAGACGGAGTGGGGGTCGACCAGCGCAGCAAAAGACAATGCATGCGCCAGCCATGGACCCCATAGGCAACGTCTCGTCACTTGCAGCACTAAGGAAAGATCGCTTTCAGTCGCCTCTCGACCTTGTCACGCACTCGGCCCTCCAAAGCCTTCACCAACACCAACCGCTCATGGTCGCCGGCGCGCAGGCGCATGAAGGGATGCAGCCGGTAAGACGCGATCGTCCCGCGCATACCGGCATCGGCACTGACATCGACAGTGAGGATAGACCCGATGCGGCCCGGCCATGGCTGGCGGGCAAAGGCGGTACCGAGGAAATCGCCGAGCCCATAGGCGACGATCGTCCCGTCGATCTTTTCCACCGGTTGAACGACATGGGCGTGATGGCCGGCGATCAGTCCGACGCCTTGCCCGGCCAGCCGCCTGGCCAGCGCTCGCGTCCCGTCGCGCGGAAAATGTCGGAACTCCCAGTCCCAATGCGGCACGGCGCAGAGAAGGTCGGAACCATCGCGCGGCCAGCCGGCCGGATCGCTGTCCATCGACACCCGCCCGGCAAACAGTTTTTCATCGGCGTTGCGCCACAGCGTGAATGCGGCGAAGCCGATATCAAGCGATCCAACCTGGACCGGCACCACAGGACCGTCGGCGGCCAGGCCGATCGTGCGGATGCCGAGCCGCTGCAACGCCGCGACCGTCTCGTCGAAACCGGCGACGCCCTGATCCAGCACATGGTTGTTGGCCAGCGACAGCACGAGCCTTTCCCGCGCAATACCAGCCGCCGCCAGTGCCTCGGCCAGAAATGACTCGCTCATGGCATGATGCGTGCCAAGCCTTGTCCCCAGCGCCGCGCTTGGTCTGTCCACCACAGGGCTTTCGCAATTGCCGATCACCAGATCGGCAGCGACGAGCAACGCCTTGATCGCCGGGTCGCAATTCGGCGCGCTGCGGTTGGCTACTGCCGAGATGTCGCCGACAAAGGCAAGCCGCACAGCCTGCTTCGGCGGCGGATCCATCAGCATCCCAGCCGCCGGCGCAAAGTCTCGCACGTCTCCGGCCAGCGACGGCTTCAGGAAACGCGGCAGCCAGGACAGCTTGTAGGAAAGCGGATAATTCGACACGAAGCGCCCAATTGTTTGCCTTGTGTAGACCGTCCGCGGGGCGGGTTGAAGCGCGGCGCTGCAAATGGTGTATATTTGCGCTGCGCGACAAATATTGGGGGAAAAGATGACACCACTGGCAGGCCTGCTGACATCCGCTTTCATTCTGCTCCTGCCGCTGTCTTCCGCGTCGGCGGCAATGCCTGAAGCGGCAACCGCACTGTTTAAGGCGAAGACCGTGGCCGCGCGCGACACTGCCCTGTCAGTGCTGGAGACCGCCGCGCCAAAAGACCCGGCATCCGCCTATGCGGCCGGGGCGGGCGAGTTCTTCACCGCATTGGAGATCCTGGCCACCGGTCTGCACCGTCATGGTTTCGAAAGCCCGCAATCCTTCATGCTGCCGCTGATGCGGTTGCCGGTGCCGGAGAATCCCAATCCCGAGCCGCTGACCTACGAGCAGTTCCGCGCCATCCTGGTCGGCTTCCGCGACCGGCTGGAAAAATCCGCGGCCACGTTTGCGTCGGTGCCGGCGAACGCCGATATCGGCATGGCGATCGATCTCACCCATGCCGGCATCGACCTCAACGAGGACGGCACCATCGCGCCGGACGAGAGCATGGCGGCGATCATCGCCGCGTTGTCCCGCGGCGGCATTACATCGGACGCCGCCGCCCCCACGCTCACCTTCCGTTTCGACCGCGCCGACGGGTACTGGCTGCAGGGCTATGCCGAGTTCCTGATGGCCCAGGCCGATTTCTGGCTGGCGCATGATTTCAGGAGCACCTTCGACGGCTCGTTCCACATGCTGTTCCCACGCGCCAAGCTGCCGTTGCAGGATGTTCTCGTGCCGCCGGCCGGCGACATGGGCTCGAGCATCTTCTCGTCGGAATGGCGCATCGCCGATTTCATCTCCATGGTGCATCTCATCAACTGGCCCGTGGTCGAACCGGAGCGCCGGCAAGCGGCGCGCCGTCATCTGCTGGAAATGATCCGGCTGTCGCGCGAGGACTGGAAGGCGATCCGCGCCGAGACCGACAATGACCGCGAATGGCTGCCTGGACCGCAGCAGAAGGGCGAGAACCCGCTCACCGGCCTCGAAGTCGGCGAGGAGCAGGTCCAGGCCTGGCTCGCCGCCCTGACCATGGCCGAGGATCTCCTGGAAGGCCGCAAGCTGCTGCCGCATTTCCGCGTCACCGCCAGCACTGGGCTTGGCATCAACATGAAGCGCTTCTTCGATGACCCGAAAAACTTCGATCTCGTGCTGTCGATCACCGGCCCGGCCATCGCGCCCTACCTCGAAAGCGGCGAGCTCGTGACCAGCGACGATTTCGACCAGATCCAGCGCCAGTTCGGCGGCGGCGGGTTTCTGACTTTTGCGCTCTGGTTCAACTGAGGGCGGGATGTTTGAGGCCCTTCCGCAGGGGGAAATCTTGGCAAGACCGGCAACATTTTTACTGGAAGCAGGCGCCATTCCCAGGCGATGTCTGCTGCCAGTCACCTCACTGCATATGCCGCGCGGAGGCGCTCGCAAAAATTAGCAGCGGCTGTTTTGCTTGACTCGGCCGCCAAAAACAGGCAGCAAAACCAGGTCGGAAGGGCGACAACACCACTTTCCTGGCCGTGGACGAAGCCAAATTTGGCCCAAATCCACATCTCGTCGTTGGTTTTGAGAGGAATTGATTAACCAACTTTGTCCATATTTTGAAGCAATCGGCAACCAACTACAGACGCGGCAAACGCGTCGGGGACCACCTGGGATCACTCACAGAATGGTCGTCGCGGCTCTCAAGGCCACGTACGGGGAAACCGATTGAAGCGAGATTGGTTGCATGGCGTTGTTGAGTACACACAAAAAAATCCATGGACTGCGTGAGGGCGGCGAGTTCGTCGATGCTCCGCGTTCCTCTTCCTTCAACGCTGGCCGGGTGGCCCGCTGGGTCGCGCTGCCTTGCGCCAGCACCGCCATCGGCCTTTGGCTGATCGGCACCATGGCCGGCCTCAGTTCCGTCGGCGCCTCGCTGTCGGCGACTTCGGTTGGCCTGCCCCAGACGCTGTCCATGCCGGGATCGCTCGCACTTACCGATCCGCTGAAACAGCACTTTTTGAAAGCACCCTTCGTGCTGGCCAATGCCAATGGCGGCACTCAGGCCCTGCATGATCATTCGGTGCAGTGCGGTGCCAGCTGTTTCAAGCTGGCCAGGGTAAGCTCGCAGGCGGAAAAGTCCGAACGCCTTGTGGCGCAGGCAAAGCCGACGCCCGCCGCCGTGAAGTCGAAGGCGCAAGAGCGCTTCGAACGCATGGAAGCGTCGCTTTCGCCGATGAAGCTGGCCGCTGCCTTTGTCGACGCCGGAAAGCCTGCCGCCAGTGCCAACACCCGCCCGGTGATCTCCACCGTCGCACCGCGAATTGCCGAGGCGTCGTTGGTGCCCTCCGTCCCGGTCACAGCCAGCCTGTCCGACAGCATGCCAGTTCCGGCGACCGAACGTTTCGCCCGGCTGGATACCGACTCGGTGGTCGTGCAGACCGCACCGCCGCCGATGGGCTTCGCCCAATCCGATACGCCAGACAATTCGCAGTTGGCGCTTGCCCTGGTGCAGTCGCTGCCGGCCGACGATGAGGCGTTCGCCTCACCGCTGCCGATCGAGGAATCGTCAGCCGACGTCGCGGTTTCACCCGTCGAAACCCAGCAGGATCAGCCCGGCGATGCCGCCTCGCTGCCGGACGCGCTGACCGACGACGTGCCGTTGCCGACCCGCCGCCCGAAATTCGACGCACCGCAGCCCAAAATCGTGCAGCAGCAGCCTAAGTCCGTTCAGCAGCCCAAATCTGTTCAGCAGCCCAAGCTCGCCCAGCAATCGAAGCCGGCACGCGAGTCGGTCCAGCAGGCCCAGCCGGCAAAACCGGCGCGGCAAGGCCGGCCGGCCGATGGCGGCGACGTGCTGGCCTATGCCAAGCCGGACACGCCTTCGGGCGGCCTTGGCAAGGCGTTCAGGAACCTGTTCAACTCGCCAGGGTCCAGGAGCGGCGCGGGAAATGGCGTCGCCGTCTATGACATCAGCAGCGCGACCGTCTACATGCCTGACGGCTCGAAGCTCGAGGCGCATTCAGGCATCGGCGCCATGGCGGATCAGCCGCGTTATGCCGACCAGAAGAACCGCGGGCCGACGCCGCCCAACACCTACAATCTGTCGATGCGCGAGTCGCGCTTCCACGGAGTGGAGGCCTTGCGCCTGACACCGGTCGATGGCCGCAACAAATACAATCGCGACGGCCTGCTGGCTCATACCTACCTGCTTCGGGGCCGCTACGCCCAGTCGAGCGGCTGCGTCGCCTTCAAGGACTATGCGCGCTTCCTCGCCGCCTTCAAGAAGGGCAAAATCAAGCGCCTCGTCGTGGTGCCGCGCCTGAACGGATCGGCGACGCAGGTCGCGTCAGCAGCCAGGGGCGTGTAGCGACAAGAGGCTTTCGGGCGCACCTTCCCGCCTGCTCCTGACAGCCTGCTGTCAGGAGCAGCGCTGTCCGGCACGCCTCTCCCCACCGCACTCTTTCCATTTTGGCCAGGAAATCCCATATTCGGGACATGGCCAAATCTCCCGACAAAAAAACGCCGCCGACGGCGAATGATGACCGCGCCGCGCCGAAGCGGCGCAGTCCGCTGACCGATTTCCTCGACGCTTCGGAGCCGCTGCACAGAGGCGGCTTTGCCGAGATGCCGCAGCCAGAGCTCTCTGGCACGCCGCTGACCGGTTCGATCGCGGACTGGGCCGAGCAGATCGAGGAGGAAGCCGAAAAGGAAGGACGTCTTGCCGGCAAGGGCGACGGCGGCAAATCGCCGAAGCCGTCGAAGAAGATACCCGAGCGCTCAAGCTCGCCCGGACGCAGTTCGCGCGGCACCTCGATGGGTGGCGCGGCGTCAGCCAGGGAGCGCACGGCAGCCGGCCTCAATCCGGTCGCCGGCCTCGACATTTCGCTGGAAGACGCCGAGACGATGGCTTCAGGAAGCGTCACTGCGACCGTAGCCGCACTGTCGGCGCTGATCGAATCCGGCAATCCGCTGCACAAGGACGGCGTGCTGTGGACGCCGCACCGCCCCGCCCGCCCGGAAAAGTCCGAAGGCGGCATTGCCATCAAGATGGTGTCGGACTTCGAGCCGGCCGGCGACCAGCCGACCGCCATCAAGGATCTGGTCGAAGGCGTCGACAACAACGACCGCACCCAGGTGCTGCTCGGCGTCACCGGCTCCGGAAAAACCTTCACCATGGCCAAGGTGATCGAGGAGACGCAGCGCCCTGCTTTGATCCTGGCGCCGAACAAGACGCTTGCCGCGCAGCTCTATTCCGAGTTCAAGAAATTCTTCCCGGAAAACGCCGTCGAGTATTTCGTCTCCTACTACGACTATTACCAGCCGGAAGCCTACGTCCCGCGCACCGACACTTTCATCGAGAAGGAATCCTCGATCAACGAGCAGATCGACCGCATGCGCCATTCGGCGACGCGTTCGCTGCTCGAGCGCGACGACGTCATCATCGTCGCCTCTGTGTCCTGCATCTACGGTATCGGCTCGGTCGAGACCTATACGGCGATGACCTTCCAGATGCAGATCGGCGACCGGCTCGACCAGCGCGCGCTGCTCGCCGATCTCGTCGCCCAGCAGTACAAGCGCCAGGACATCAATTTCGTCCGCGGCTCGTTCCGGGTGCGCGGCGACACGATCGAGATCTTCCCGGCCCACCTGGAAGACCGCGCCTGGCGCATCTCGATGTTCGGCGACGAGATCGAGCAGATCACCGAGTTCGACCCGCTCACTGGCCAGAAGACCGGCGAGCTGAAAAGCGTCAAGATCTACGCCAATTCGCACTATGTGACGCCGCGCCCGACGCTGAACCAGGCGATCAAGTCGATCAAGGAAGAGCTCAAGCACCGGCTGGTCGAACTGGAGCGGGCCGGCCGCCTGCTTGAGGCGCAGCGGCTGGAACAGCGCTGCCGCTTCGACCTCGAAATGCTGGAAGCCACCGGCTCCTGCGCCGGCATCGAGAACTATTCGCGCTATCTCACCGGCCGCCAGCCGGGCGATCCGCCGCCGACCTTGTTCGAGTACATTCCCGACAACGCACTGGTCTTCATCGACGAAAGCCATGTCACCGTGCCGCAGATCGGCGGCATGTATCGAGGCGACTTTCGTCGCAAGGCGACGCTCGCCGAATACGGCTTCCGTCTGCCGTCCTGCATGGACAACCGGCCGCTGCGCTTCGAGGAATGGGACGCCATGCGTCCGCTTTCGGTCGCCGTCTCGGCGACCCCTGGCGGCTGGGAGATGGAGCAGGCCGGTGGCGTCTTCGCCGAGCAGGTCATCCGCCCCACCGGCCTGATCGACCCGCCGGTCGAAGTGCGCCCGGCCAAAAACCAGGTCGACGATGTCGTCGGCGAGATCCGCGACACCACCAAGGCCGGCTACCGCACGCTGGTCACCGTGTTGACCAAACGTATGGCCGAGGACCTGACCGAATATCTGCATGAGCAAGGCATCCGGGTCCGCTACATGCACTCCGACATCGACACGCTGGAGCGCATCGAGATCCTGCGCGACCTGCGCCTCGGCGCCTTCGACGTGCTGGTCGGCATCAACTTGCTGCGCGAAGGCCTCGACATTCCCGAATGCGGCTTCGTCGCCATTCTCGATGCCGACAAGGAAGGTTTTCTGCGCTCGGAAACCTCGCTGATCCAGACCATCGGCCGCGCCGCTAGAAACGTCGACGGCAAGGTCATCCTCTATGCCGACCAGGTGACCGGCTCGATGGAACGGGCAATGGCCGAAACCAACCGTCGCCGCGAAAAGCAGGTGGAGTGGAACGAAGCCAACGGCATCACCCCGGAATCGGTCAAATCGCGCATCTCCGACATCCTGGATTCGGTCTACGAGAAGGACCACGTCCGCGCCGACATCTCGCAGTTCACCGACAGTGCCGGCGCCATGATGGGCAACAACCTCAAGGCCCATCTCGACGCGATGGAAAAGCAGATGCGCGATGCCGCGGCCAATCTCGACTTCGAGAAGGCGGCTCGCATCCGCGACGAGATCAAGCGCCTGCGCGAGATGGAACTGTCCATCTCCGAAGACCCACTGGCCAAATACGCCGATATGGAAAGTCCTGCCTCAGGTCGCGAAAAGGGCAAGCACAACAAGGGCGTGGCCAAACATCGGACAGCAGAGGAACAGGAGCGTTTCCGCAAGCTCGACGCGGCGCGTGCCGCAGAAGAGGCGGCCAAGGCTGCCCGGCCCAACCTCTTCCGCAAGCCTGATCTCGACGAGATGGGCGCCGATGGCGCCATACCGGTGAAGAAGCCGCTGTTTTCGAAACCCTCGATCGACGACATGGGTCCGGGCACCGACATGCCGACGCCGGCCGGCGCGGTGTCGCGCTCGCTGTTCAAGAAACAGTCGGCCGAAGAGGCGCACGGTTCCGACTTCGGCATTCCCGGCGACGCCACCAAGCCGCTGTTCAAGAAGAACTCGCTGGATGAGATGACCGTGCGGCGCACGGAAAAACCGGTCGAAGGAAAAGTGCCGGCCAAGCCGCAGCCAATCTCCCCCCAAGTGGGGGAGATGCCCGGCAGGGCAGAGGGGGGCGCGAAGGAACGCGACGGCAAACCAATCGTTCGCCAGCGCGCCGGCATCGGCTCCTACGAGGACCCAGGCGACGCCCGCCGCGAGAAGCGCCGGCCTGGCAAGACGGGCAGACCGGGGAAGTAGGTTCAAATTATTCGAGACGCTGGCGGGACAGCCCCCCTCTGTCGTGCCGGACATCTCCCCCACGAGGGGGGAGATTGGCAGCTTCACCGCATCGCTCCCTCCTGGGCCGCCCCCCTTGCCTCCACCCCCGCCTTTGGTGTAATCGCTCCGCACACTCGAACGTCTCGAAAGGAGGGCTCACGTGTTTACGTTTCATCGTCACCATCGTCAGCGTGGCCCGATTTCTGCCCTGCGAGCTTGCTTGCAGGGCTGACCAGGGACGGGTTTTTCCCGCTTCGATTTTTTGGTCTGCCCTTCGTGGTGCTGCAACGCCGAGCCTGATGGCCAGCACGCGCACCGTCAAAGTGCATTGAGCCGGACTTTTCCTCCGGCAAGACCAGAGAAATCAAAATGGCCCTGATCAGCCTCAAATCCCTCGGCGTCACCATGAGTGCGCCGCTGTTTGCCAATCTCGACCTCACCATCGGCACCGGCGACCGGCTCGGCATTGTCGCCGCCAATGGCCGCGGCAAGTCGACCTTGCTGAAATGCCTGACCGGCGAGATGGAGCCGACCTCCGGCGACATCACCCGCACGCGCGGCCTGCGCGTCGGTCATGTCGAACAGTCGGTTGCCCCGGCCCTCCTCAGCCGGACGTTCCACCAGGTGGTGGCGGATGCCTTGCCGGCCGAGCAGGCCGACAGCGAGATGTGGCGTGTCGACGTGGTTCTCGATTCGCTCGATGTGCCGGAGCCTATGCGCGAGCGGCAAATGCAGGCGCTGAGCGGCGGCTGGCAGAGGCTGGCACTGATCGCCCGCGTCTGGGTCACCGATCCGGACGTGCTGCTGCTCGACGAACCAACCAACCATCTCGATCTGGCCCGCATCAGCCAGCTCGAAACCTGGCTGAACACGCTGCCGCGCGAAGTGCCGGTCGTCATCGCCAGTCACGACCGGGCCTTCCTCGACGCCACCACCAACCGGACGCTGTTCCTGCGCCCTGAACAGTCGCCTGTGTTTGCCTTGCCCTATTCCCGCGCAAGGCAGGCACTCGACGAGGTCGACGCCTCGAACGAGCGCAAGTTCCAGCGCGACATGAAGGTAGCGCAGCAATTGCGCCGACAGGCGGCCAAGCTCAACAACATCGGCATCAATTCGGGCAGCGACCTGCTGACGGTCAAGACCAGGCAGCTCAACCAGCGGGCCGAAAAACTGGAGGAAGCGGCGAACCCGGCGCATCGCGAGAAGTCGGCGGGTGCCATAAAACTGGCCAATCGCGGCACCCACGCCAAAGTGCTGATCACGCTCGACGACACGGCTGTCGAAACACCCGATGGCACGCTGCTGTTTCGGACCGGCAAGCGCCACATCTGCCAGGGCGACCGCATCGTGCTGCTAGGCCGCAACGGCGTCGGCAAGTCGCGCTTCGTCACCCTGATCCGCAATGCCATTGTCGAACCGGACACGGTGCGGAATGTGAAGGTGACGCCGTCGACGGTGCTCGGCTACAGCGATCAGGCGCTGTCGGGCATCAGCGGCGACGACACGCCGCTGGCGCTGGTCTCACGCCGTTACGATGTCGGCGAGCAGCGCGCGCGGTCCTTGCTGGCCGGCGCCGGCGTGGTCATCGAGATGCAGGAGAAAAAGATCGGCGTGCTGTCCGGCGGCCAGAAGGCGCGGCTGATGATGCTGGCGCTCAGGCTCGCCAATCCCAACTTCTATCTGCTGGACGAGCCGACCAACCACCTCGACATCGACGGCCAGGAGGCGCTGGAAGCGGAACTCCTCGCGCATCAGGCCAGCTGCGTGCTCGCCTCGCATGATCGCTCCTTCATCCGCGCCATCGGCAACCGCTTCTGGCTGATCGAAAAGCGGCGGCTGATTGAGGTCGAGGATCCCGAGGATTTCTTCCGCTCAGTGGCGGAGGGCGCTGGCTAATCGGTGAACAAAACTGCCGATGAAGTTCCGGCCTGTCGAGCGCAGGCCGGAGTTTCGTATCATGTTACGAGACGTCTTCTTGACTTCCGAAGCGTATCATGCCATGGTACGCCACTCGGGTCGGCAAGATGATACGCTCGTTCAAAGACAAGACCAGCGAAGCCGTTTCGAACGGCAAGGCTCCGAAGGGCTTCCCCTCGGACCTTGTCCGCTCAGCCCAGCGGAAGCTGTTCATGATCGACAACGCCGCCGAATTGTCGGATCTGAAGATGCCTCCCGGCAACAGGCTTGAGCCGCTGAAAGGTAACCGTGCGGGCCAGCATTCGATCCGCATCAACGATCAATTCCGCGTCTGCTTTCGGTGGGTGGAAGGGCAAGCGGAGGATGTTGAAATCACCGACTATCATTGAAGAGGGTTCAAAATGCTGAACATCAACCCACCTATCCATCCCGGAGAAATTCTCCGTGAGGAATATCTCGTGCCGCTCAATCTGAAGCCTTACACGCTGGCCAAAAAGCTGCATGTGCCCCGCACACGCATCGAGCGCCTGGCCAGCGAGACGACACCGGTAACGCCCGATACCGCTTTGCGCCTTGCGAAGTTCTTCGGAACCACGCCGCAGTTCTGGATGAATATGCAGGCGAGCTACGACCTCGCCGTAGAGGGAGAGGCGAAGAAGGCCGATCTTGAAACAATCGAACGTCTACAAACCGCGGCCTGAAATAATCGCGTTGGCAACAACCCGCTTCAAGCAGGCTACGAAGGTAGCGATTAAAAAATTTCGACGGTCTGTCGGATAGCCTCAGCCAGCCCCGTCCTTGGGATGCCGACACGATGATGCCGGCGCCAACCCAGGGAGAATTATCATGTCGGTTCTTTCATCCATCGGTCGCATCGCAACTCGATATGCGGCAGCGCGCGCTCGTCACCGCAGCGAGCGCATCCTGCTTTCACTGCCTGCCTCGCTGCGCAAGGATATCGGCTTTCCGGACGTCTTCGACGCGCAAAACGGCCGCCGCCCCTGACCTCGCGAGGCCAGTCAGTCATGCGTATCGCCTGAAAGCGGCGTCGCCTGCATCGATACGCGTTTTTCGAAAGCCTCGAACCAGTGCGTCAGCCGCGCCCGCGAGCGAAAAGGCGGCAGGTGGCGGAATGCCATCCAGGACAGCGTGGTGGCCAAGGCGATGTGGCCGACATGGAGCGGTGCCTCGTCGTCCAGCGTGCTTTCGATCCAGTCGTAGCTCGCCTCGATCTTTTCCCGGTATCCATCGGCGAGAGCACTATAACGCAGCTGTTCAGGTCTTCTCTCTGTCTCCCAGCGCAACGCGATGCCGGTCTGCGCCAAGCCCTGGGCGACCGACTGCAGCCGCAACGCCTGCCAGCGCGCCTCGCCGTCCTGCGGCAGCAGCTTGCGGCCGTCATGCAGTGTGTCGAGATAGGCGCAGATGACATCGGAATCGAAGATCGGCGACGCGTCGGGCCGCAACAACACCGGCACCTTGCCAAGCGGATTTTCGGCGTAGACGCGAGCATTGCGCAAGGTTGGACTGGTCTCGTGATGAATGACCTCGAGCCGATCGGCAATGCCAACCTCATGGGCAAAGACGAGCGCCTTGCGCGCGAAGGGTGAGTGGGTCTGATAGTAGAGGATCATTGTCGTCCCGGGGTTGAAGCGGCGTTCGGGTGATCCATCTGTTCTAGCCTGCGAGCCGCGAGAATTGCGCTCTGATTGGGGGCGGTCGACGCAAGTTCGTTTCACGTCTCTCGTTCAGCTGCCGGCTGCCTGGCCAGTCCAGGGTCGGTCGGCCAAAAAAATCTCCCGGCCATGTAGGATCGCCGGCGCCTCATCCGTCCTATGGCTCGCAAGGCCAAACGCAAAGAGGAGCAAGATATGACCGACCAGACCCCCGTTCAGCCCGCGGCCAAAGTGCTCGGCGGATTGACCCCCTATCTGCAACTGGATGGCGCCTTCAAGGCTGCCGAATTCTACAAGAAGGCCTTCGGCGCGGAGCAGGTCTTTGCCTATCCGGCGGACGAAAAAGGCCGCACCATGCACATTCACCTCCACATCAACGGCTCGACGCTGATGCTCTCCGACTTCTATCCCGAAAACGGCATGCCCGCCGTCAAGCCGCAGGGTTACACCATGCAGCTTCACCTCGGCAGCGACGATATCGAAGCCTGGTGGAAGCGCGCCGTCGATGCCGGCTGCGAAGTCGCCGTGCCGCTCCAAATCATGTTCTGGGGTGACCAGTGGGGCAATATGCGCGACCCGTTCGGCGTCGAGTGGGCGATGAACGCGCCGGTGAAGAAAACCTGACCTATCGCCAATGGCGCAAGCCCCTCACCGGTTGGCACCGGTGAGGCCCTTTGAACTTCAGGAGGAGACCCGAAATGTCCTATGTCGATGGCTTCGTGCTTGCCGTATCCAAGGCAAAACTCGATGACTACAAGAAGCTGGCCAACCTCGCAGGCCCTATCTGGATGGAACACGGCGCGCTCGCCTATGTCGAATGCATCGGCGACGACGTGCCTTATGGCGAGGTCACGTCCTTCCCGCGTGCCGTGCAGGCCAAGGATGACGAGATCGTCGTCTTCGCCTGGGCCGTCTATGAATCGCGTGAGAGCCGGGATGCCGTCATGGCCAAGGTCATGGCAGACCCGCGCTTGAAAGCCGATTGGGCGGACATGCCGTTCGACGGCAAGCGCATGATCTTCGGTGGCTTCAAGCCATTCATTGAGCTTTGAGCAGCCGGTAGCAGATTAGAAGAAGCCCCACAGCTTCGTCATCCTAGGGCAAGCAGGAGCGAAGCTCCGTCGCAAAGACCTAGGATGACGACGCGGGTGCTTAGGCCAATCTCTAAGGCCACGATCAGCTAGATAGCGTTGCGCTAATCCAGCTTGTCCAGCAACGGCTTGAGCCGGTCTCCATAGCGCTTCCACAGATCGACCGACCCCTGATACATCGGCTGGCGCACCTGTGCGGCTGAAGCCGTGCGCACCGGTCGGTCGGTTTCGTGGAACGATAGTGCCGCATCGTCCCAGGGCAGGCCGAGATGGGCGATCAGGGCCCGCGTCTGTCCTTCCTGGTCGGCGACAAAATCCTCGTAGCGTACATCATGCACGACGCCCGGCAGCACCGTGTGCCAATGCTTCATGATGTCGGTGTAGAGATTGTGGAAGTCGGCGAGCTCGCCGAGATCGTAGCCATAGCGGTGGCTGTCGCCGCGGAAATGCACCTTGTAGATCGACAGGCAGGTGGCCGCCGCATCGCGCGCGCAGTGGATGATCCTGGCCTTGGGCATCATCATATGGATGAAGCCAACAAGCAGGAAGTTGCCCGGCATTTTGTCGGTGACGTGGCGCATGTTCGGATAGCGGGCATGCAGCATGTCGAGATAGGCTTGGCCGGCCTCGGCAAAATCCGCATCGCCGGTATCCGATACGCCCCATGGGAAGCCACCCGGCATGGTCGCCGGGAACTGCTTGCCGACCGCCTTCTTCAAGATGCTGAGCTCGCCTGCGCCGTAGACCTGCGGATGGCTGGCAATGATCTGCTCGACCAGCGTCGTGCCCGAACGCGGCATGCCGACAATGAAGATCGGCGTGTCGTCGCTGATTGAGCTGGGCTTGTGCTTCTCGAAGAAGCCGGCATCGAAGGTGGCCTTCATCGCCTCGAACTCGGCCCGCGTCCTGGCCTGGTCGTAGTCGATGCCTTTGCGGCGGATCGCATTGCCTTCGGCGAAATAGTCGAAGGCCCGGCCATAATCCCTGAGATCGTCATTCGCCTTGCCGAGTCCGAAGGACAGCTGCATGCGTGCCAGACTGTCCTGCGGCGCCTTGGCATGCTGGGCTTCCATGCCCCCAAGCTCGCTGTCGCGCTCCTTCTGGCGCTTGACCTGCGTCAGCATCAGCCAGGCTGTGGCCATGGCGGGGTTGATCGCCAACGCCTGCCGGAACAGGTCGGCCGCCTCGTCGAGCTTGCCCTTTTCCATCAACCCGACGCCGAGCCCGTGCAGCAGGTCGGCATCCTTGGGACGTATCGCCAGCGCTTCGCGGAAGGCAGCCAGCGCCTCATCCAGCCGCCCGGCTTCCTGCATGGTTTCGGCAAGCCCGATGCGGGCGCGCACATGAAATGGGTTGCGTGCAACCGTGCCGCGATAAATCTCTTCGGCCTCTTCGAACTGGCCGACCTGCTTCAGCGATGAGCCGAGATTGTCGCGCGCCGCGAGCTGGTCCGGCCGCAGATCCACCGCCCCGCGGAAGAAATCGATGGCCGCAGCAGGGCGGCCGAGGTCGCGCATCACCGTACCGAAATTGTTGAGGAAATCGGGATTCGTCGGCTGCAGGCTCACCGACCGTTCGATGAGATCCAGCCCTTCTTCGCTGCGCCCGGTCTGGTGCAGCAGCAGTCCCAGGAAATGCGCGGCGGCGGCGTGCTTGGGCTGACGCGCCAGCACCTGCCGGTAGATCGTCTCAGCCTCTTGCCGGCGCCCGGCCTGATGCAGTTGCAACGCCTGCTGCACATACTGGTCGAGGCCCAGCGGCGGCTGTCCGCCTGCGCCAGACCTGGCTCCTGCACTCGCCGCTCGTCTTTGATCTCTGTTGATGGGAAACCTGCCGTGTTTTGTCCGCCTGTGGCGATCTAGGCCATCGGCGCCGCAGGTTCAAGGCTTCGCTTGCTGTCTCGTCCTTTCGTCGGTGCGGAAAGATCAAATCAGGCGATTGGTCTCGGCAACCTGCCTGGCACGCCGGACCGTTCCATCGGTGTCGGCGATCCTTCGCTTTGCCGCCTCGTCACTCCTGACGGTCAGCCGGGGCGACTGGATAACGGTCGGCTTTGCCATTGCCGGTTTTGCGATCGGCGTAATCGTTACGGGGGTGCCTGTTGGCGTCATTACGGACATCACGAGATCTCCTTCTTCAATTTACAAGAAAAGTGAGAATACCGGGAGAATTATTCCCGCAAGGTTTCAAACAATTTTTTGAATTGTGTGAATTTGTATCATCATTTTTCTGATATTTACAGCGCGCAATTTTTTGAATGATGCCCAATTTTATTTTAAAACGCCTTGATTAAATTGCGACAAAGGCATATCTGTACGAGATCGCTTTGGGCCAGAATTGGCATCTCGCGGCGTCAGAGGTTCTCGACCCGCCAATCTCATTCCAAATCTTCGATACCGGGCGCGCGGCATATTCGCTCCGCGGCCATGTCTCATTCTTCGAAAGATCCACATGAACACCGGAACCGTGAAGTTCTCAAATGGCCAGAAGGGCTTTGGCTTCATTCAGCCGACCGATGGTGGCAAGGACGTTTTCGTCCATGTCAGCGCGCTGGAGCGCGCCGGCTTCCCCGGGCTCGCCGAAGGCCAGAAGCTGCAGTTCGAGTTGGAGCGTGACACCAAGGGCCGCGAGTCGGCCGCCAATTTGCAATTGATCTGATCCGGCCGAATTCGATGAACGCTGACCACGGATGTACTGGCAGCTCTCGAAAGCGGCTTATTTCCAGCGACTGCCGGAAATAGGAAAGCGGGGCTCGTCCCCGCTTTTTTGTTTTCAGGACCGCTGCTTTGCACAGGTAAGACAATGCCGGACCGCACAACCCACTCCATCGCGCACTTCACGGCACCTTTCGTGCTCGGCGGACTGGAAGGGCAGCTGCCGGCCGGCGACTACGACATCGATCACGACGAAGAGCTGATCGAGGGCATGTCGCGGCTTGCCTGGCGCCGCGTCGCGACCTTCATCCATCTGCCGGCAAGGGCAGTGAAAAACCCGCCCACCAGCCAGCTTGTCGCCATCGATTACCTCGAACTCGAAACAGCGCTGAAGCGCGACAGGGAGAATGCAGCATGATCCGTTTCCAGCAGAATGTGCGCCCGCGCACCGACACGCCCGCGCACCAGTTTGCGATCGGTCAGACCGTGCGCATGAAGAGCCGCACCGGCCTCGTCCAGAAGACCGCCGAACTGTTCCAGATCAAGAGCAGGCTGCCGGTCAAGGACGGCTCGCCGCAGTACCGCATCCGCAGCGAGCAGGAGACCCATGAGCGGGTCACCACCGAAGACAATCTCGAACCGGCCGATCCGGTTGTTGCCGACAGCCCGGTTGTCACCGTCTGAGATCCCCACCGCAAAGCCAAGCCAACAACCAGCAGGAGCACGACATGTCCAAGGGTCAACAGCGAAGCAACCGTGAGACACGCAAGCCGAAGAAGGACAAGGTCGTGGCCAAGCCCGCCTCCCCGTTCGGCTCGTCGGTCAAGCAGGCCGAGAGCAGCCTGAAGCCGAAATCGAAGGGCTGACAAACTGGAGGGCGCGCCTCGTGCGCCCTCTCCGTCGCCCACCCCATGTGAGGCGACGGACGGACACAACAGGCCTGCGCAACACCTGCCCACCACGGAGGCGCGCTTGAACTTCGTCATCGAGTTCTACCGGTCGCGCGACGCTGACGAAGCCACCCTCGACAAGGTGTCGCTGGAGGCGCCGAACCTGCGCGCCGCGCTGCAGGGTGCCACGGCACTGTTCCACACGCTGGCCATGCCGCAAATCCCCGATCGCCTGCGCATTTGCGACCAAGACGGTAGCGAGCTTTACGCCGGCCCGGCCGACGGAGCATATCCAGCGGAAGCGTGAGAAGCGCCGCCCCTTTTGGTGGAAGCTCCCGTCATCGGGTGAGATTCCCGCGCAACGGTAAGCGCCTCGCAACGTTGAGCCTGCACAGCCACATGCAGGAGCTCCCACAATGTCCCTCACCGGTTTTGCCATCAACTGCTCGCTGAAAGCCTCCAGCGACAAGGAAAAATCCTCCACCGACAAGATCATCGCCGATCTGCTTTCAGCCCTGAAACCGTATGGCGTGAAGGGCGAGGTCGTGCGCGCCCTCGATCATGACATCAAGCCCGGCGTGCTCTCCGACATGGGCAAGGGCGACGACTGGCCGAAGCTGCGCCAAAAGATCGTCGCCGCCGATATCTTCATCCTGGGCCTCCCGATCTGGATGGGCCAGCCGTCGAGCGTCGCCAAGCGCGTCATGGAGCGCATGGACGCCTTTCTCGAGGAAACCGACGACAAGGGCCGCATGCCTGCGGCCGGCAAGGTGGCGCTGGTGGCGATCGTCGGCAACGAGGATGGCGCGCATCATTGCCACGCTGCATGCTTTCAGTCGCTCAACGATGTCGGCTTCACCATTCCGGCCAATGGCGGCGTCTACTAGGTCGGCGAAGCAATGGGCGACGTCAACTATGTCGACCTGCCGAAGACCCCGGAAGCGGTCGCCGGCATGATCGAGATGGCCGCGTCAAATGCCGCTCATCTGGCCGCCCTGCTGAAGGGCAAGGCCTATGTCGGCGTGGTGGATCAGTAGCCCGATCCCAGCCTTCTCAGCACGGCCCGTCGCCAACGACGCGATAGTCCGCGGCACGGGCTTCGCAGGAATTGGGGAAGGTGCGCATCTCGCCATGCCGGCGCGCGCACACCGGCGCATATTCGCGGGTGCAGAACGTCTGCTCTTCACCGCCACCGCCACCGCCACCGCCACCGCCACTGCCACCGCCGCCACCACCGCCGTCGCGGCACGGACCGTCGCGCACGATGCGGTAGCCGGCCCGGTCGGCAAGACAGGCATTGGCGAAGGTCTGGCGGTCGCCGCCGCGCCGGGCACAGACCGGCTCGTACTGCTTGCTGCAATATTGCGGTTCCGGCCGTGGCGGACGCGGACGTGGCCCCGGTCCCTCATCGACGACGACGGTGCAGGCGGCAAGAACTGCCGACAGCAATAGGATGACAAAACCCTGCCGCGAAAAGATTGCCGCCAGAAATTTCATGATGATCTCCCACGATCGGTCCCCGGTTACCGATCCTCGCCATTCCTTTGCCAAATGCAACCCCGTTTGAGCCTCGCAAACGACAACGGCGCCTGGACCGCAAGGGAGGGCAGCGCGCCGCCGATGTCTGGCCCATTCGTGGACCGGCTCTGGCCGATGACCCGGCCGGCAAGCAAGCCTATGCCGAGCCCATCGATGCTCAGGTCAGTCGATTGATGCGTCGGGATGCGCCAGTACGGCGGCCCGCGGCGGTATCTTGCAACCATCACGTTTCCGTGCGATAAATTCCGTGTTCGGGCATTTGCGACCCGGAGAGCGGAACGTTTTGGACGACCTTTCCCCGATACTGTGAATCTCTGACGGCCCCGTTTTCGGCGGGGGGTTTGACCATGCGCCAATGCATGACTGCCGAAGCAACCACCGGGAACTGCCCTTTGCGCCAGGCGGCGGGCAGGACCAACAAAGACTGAACGGGTGAAGGAGTTTCCCCAATGGCCCAGACCGGCACCGTTAAATTCTTCAACGCGACCAAAGGCTTCGGTTTCATCACGCCCGATGGTGGCGCCAAGGATGTGTTCGTCCATATCTCCGCGATCGAAGCCTCCGGCTTGCGCACGCTCGTTGACGGCCAGAAGGTCACCTTCGACGTCGAGCCGGACCGCATGGGCAAGGGTCCCAAGGCCGTCAACCTCCGCGCAGCCTGAGCCATCGGCGCGCCGCATGTCACTCGGACGTGCGACGGAGGCTCCACGCCTGTAACCGGCCTGGAGAGGGATTTGAATTTTGAAAGGCGCGGCGATCTTCGTCGCGCCTTTTCCTTATCGAAGGCACGGGCCAGTGCATGTGGTCCCAGCGGCGCGGTTCTGGGCAACGACTTGCATAAAAACAAAGACCCAAAGCATGCCGCAACGTGCTTTAGACGCCCGCAAAACTTTCCCTTGCCGATGACGCTAAAATAAAGGACAAATTTCCACTCGGGCATTTGCCGGCCCGAGACTGGAGTCTATGGGACAAAGGAGCTTCCCATGCCGCAGACCGGCACCGTCAAATTCTTCAACCATGCCAAGGGCTTCGGCTTCATCACGCCCGATGATGGCGCGAAGGATGTTTTCGTCCATATTTCAGCTGTGCAAGCGTCCGGCCTTCCCGGTCTCGAGGATGGCCAGAAAGTGTCGTTCGACACCGAGCCGGACAAACGCGGCAAGGGTCCCAAGGCCGTCAACCTGTCAGTCGGCTGAGCCGGCTTCAAACGGGCGATCCCGGGCAGGTCGCTGCCTTGAGAGCCTATGATTTTTGACGTCTGTTTTGAAAAAACACGTAAAAATCCGTTCAGCCCCCGTTCAGCCACGGTCGCATATTAGTCTTCGGTAAAGCCGGACCGCATCCCCGAAACTGCACGGGCCGGCACGAAGGAGACCGACATGAACCGAATTTTCAAAACCGCCGTCCTGGCCGCTGCCGTGGTCGCTACCACGCTCACGGCCTTGCCCGCCGCCAATGCGCGCGACTGGCGCCGTCATCATGGCCATCATGGCAACGGCGATGCCATTGCCGCCGGCGTGCTCGGCCTCGCGGCCGGCGCGCTGATCGGTGGTGCATTGGCCAACGACCGGCCGCCGCCCGGCGCTGACCGCTACTACGATGACGGTTACGATCGTGACGTCGTGATACGCCCGGCCCCGGTGCGCCGCTACTATGCGGAGCCGCGAGTGGTCTACGCCGATCGTTATGCCGAACCATGGACGCGTGACTGGTACGAATACTGCTCGGACCGCTACCGCAGCTTCAATTCCCGTACCGGCACGTTCACCGGCAATGACGGCGAACAGCATTTCTGCACCGCCAATTAAACCAAGGGCTTCCCTGCCCCAAAACAGAAAAGCGCTGACCGCAAGGCCAGCGCTTTTTTGTTGTGGTCTCTACAATGTCAACCGTCTGCTTGAGGCTGATGAAAAACTGCTGCGGTTCCGAGCCTGGTTCAAGTCAAAAACGGATTGGTCCGCCTCTCCTCGCCAAAACGTCCGCCGGGACCGTGGCCACAGATGAAGCCGATGTCGTCGCCGAGCGGCAGGAGCTTGTCCTTGATCGAAGCGATCAGCGCCGCGTGGTCGCCGCCCGGCAAGTCGGTGCGGCCGACCGAGCCGCGGAACAGCACGTCGCCGACATGGGCGAACTTGGCTGCGCGGTTGTAATAAACGACGTGACCTGGTGCATGGCCGGGGCAGTGCAGCACCTCGAACACATGGCCGCCGAACGACACGGTCTCGCCTTCGGCCAGGAACCGGTCGGGCACGCAGTTGCGTGCTCCGGCGATGCCGTAGCGCTTGCCCTGGTTTTCCAGATTGTCGAGCAGCGACTTGTCGGCCTCATGCGGACCGATGATCTCGACGCCGAGCGCCTCCTTCAACTCCATTGCGCCGCCGGCATGGTCGATGTGGCCATGCGTTATCCAGATAGCTCCGGCTGAGATCGCATTGTCCTTCAGCACCGCCAGCACCTTGTCGATATCGCCGCCCGGATCGACGACGACGCCATGCTTGTCATCCATGTCGAACAGGATAGTGCAATTCTGCTGGAAGGGTGTGACCGGCACGATGCCGGCATTGAGCTGACCCATGATCGTCCTTTCGATGTTCCCGCGGTGATGTAGAGGCGCGGGCGAAGGGCGTCCACCCCTCGAAAGGCGAACAGTCAGTAGCCCAAAACGGAAATGGGCGGCCGAAGCCGCCCATTTGAAAAGACCGAAACGGCCTGCTTACTTCTTCATGGCGCCCATGACCGCGCCGAGAATGGCGGTCAGGATCGCGCCGCCGCCGGCGCCACCGACGATGTTCTGCAGGTTCAGCGCGCTACCGAGACCGCTCGTTGCTGCTGCCGCAGCCGCCGGATCGACCGCACCGCCACCCAGCAGGCTGCCGAGGATCGCCGCACCGCCGACACCGCCAATGGCTCCGCCCAGGATTTTGGGAAGCTGACCCATCGCCGCCGTCTTGAGCGCCGCACCGACCGCCTGACCACCGATGACGCCAGTAATCACCTGTATGATGATCGGAAGAAGCGTGTTCATGTCCATATGATTAGTCCCTCCATAGCTGTCAGCCTCCCGGGCCGACACCATCATGAGACGCCGAATTGGACGAAAGTCAAATGCAGAAACGCTGAAATAAAAGGGGCGGCCCGAAAACCGCCCCTACTTCCTAAAAAAGCTGTGACTTTCGTTATTCTGCGGCGATCGCGTGCTTGGGCTGAACGGCCGCAGAATAGTCATTCATAAGATTCTTGGCTATTTCGCCGACCTCGAATCGGTAAGGTCCGATCTCTGAAACCGGCGTCACTTCCGCTGCCGTCCCGGTCAGGAAGCACTGCTCGAAGCTTTCCAGCTCTTCCGGCAAGATGGCGCGTTCGATCACCTCCAGGCCACGATCCTTGGCCAGCCCAATGACCGTGCGGCGGGTGATGCCGTCGAGGAAGCAGTCGGGCTTGGGTGTGTGGATCTTGCCGTCCTTGACGAAGAAGATGTTGGCTCCTGTCGCTTCGGCGACCTGGCCACGCCAGTCGAGCATCATGGCGTCGGCATAGCCCTTGGCCTCGGCGGCATGCTTGGACATGGTGCAGATCATATAGAGCCCGGCGGCCTTCGACTTGGAAGGCGCGGTGCGCGGGTCGGGCCGGCGCCATTCCGCCACATCGAGACGGATGCCTTTCAGCTTCTGCGCAGGATCGAAATAGCTCGGCCATTGCCAAATTGCGATGGCACAGTTGATGCGGTTGTTCTGCGCCGAGACGCCCATCTGCTCACTGCCGCGCCAGGCGATCGGCCGGACATAGGCGTCCTGGAAACCCTGCTTCTTGAGAAGCGTGGAAGAGGCGTCGTTGAGTTCGGCTACCGAATAGGGGATCTTGAAACCGAGCAGGCGTGCCGATTCATGCAGGCGCTCGGTGTGTTCGTTGAGCTTGAATATCTCGCCGCCATAGGCGCGCTCTCCCTCGAAAACAGCGCTGGCGTAATGCAGCCCGTGCGTCAGCACATGGATCTTGGCGTCACCCCATTGGACGAATTCGCCGTTCATCCAGATGAAGCCATCGAGTTGATCGAAGGGAACGGATGCCATGTTAACCTCCCACGGGCGGCAGCCCGGATAGTTTTATCGTTGTGTGTTTCGTGTCGGCCGCCCAAAGCGGCTTTTGTGGTGGAGCGTAGGCGGATAATTGCGCTCTGGCAAACTCAGGAAGTTCCGGAAAAACCGGCTTCCCTTGCCTTTTCGTTCGCAATCCGCCCAAAAGCTTGTCAAAAATTACCATTGCAGGGAAATTACGTCAATAGTACTGACATAATCTCTTTCCCACGGAGAAATAATGACGGATCGAAGCCCAGCCGCCGGAAAACCGATCAGGACCGCGATGTCGGTCGAGGACGGCATCGACTTCGCCATCATTGAGCTGCTCTTCTTTGCCTATCGCGACTTCACCTCCGATCCGGACCAGATCCTGGCCGATTACGGCTTCGGCCGGGCCCACCACCGGGTGCTGCATTTCGTCAACCGCAGGCCGGGCCTGACGGTCGCCGAACTGCTCGACGTGCTGAAGATCACCAAGCAGAGCCTGGCCCGTGTGCTCAAGCAACTGATCGACACCGACCATGTCGTGCAGTTGCAAGGTCCGCGCGACCGCCGCCAGCGCGAACTTTATCCGACAGCCAAAGGCCGTGCGCTGGCGCTGGCGCTGGCGCGGCCACAGTCGCGCCGCATCCATGCTGCATTGGGGGATTCCGGAGTAACCGAACGGACCTTGGTGGAACGGTTCCTCGAAGCGATGGTCAATCCGGAACTGAGGGCGCAGATCGACGTTGGGTCCGCAAAAATGTCAGGGAAAAGCCATGGAGAGCACTGAACGGGTCGATCACGCAGCCGCGCCGGACGACGACGCGCCGCATCTGCTTGTCGTCGACGACGACACCCGCATCCGCAATCTTCTCAAGCAGTATCTGACCGAAAATGGCTTTCGCGTCACCGTCGCCGGCAATGCCGGCGAAGCCAGGCGCAAGCTTGCCGGCCTCGACTTCGACCTTCTGGTGCTGGACGTCATGATGCCCGGCGAGACGGGCGTCGACCTGACCAAGTCGCTGCGGGCCGAAAAGAACGTACCGATCCTGATGCTGACGGCGCTATCGGAGACCGACAGCCGCATCTCAGGATTGGAGGCTGGCGCAGACGACTACTTGCCAAAGCCGTTCGATCCGCGCGAGTTGATCCTGCGCATCAACAACATCCTGCGCCGCGGAGGCCCTGCGACCACGCCCAAGGTCGAGCAGCTGGTCTTCGGCCCCTACACCTTCCAGATCGCCCGGCGCGAATTGAAGCGCGGCGGCGAGGCGTTGAAGCTGACCGACCGCGAGCAGGAGATCCTGGCGATCTTCGCCGCGCGGGCGGGCGAGACGATACCCCGCCACGAGCTTGTCGGCGACGATTCGGAAGTCGGCGAGCGCACCATCGACGTCCAGATCAACCGGCTGCGCCGCAAGATCGAGCGCGATCCGTCCAACCCGGTCTGGCTGCAGACCGTACGCGGTATTGGGTATCGGCTCAGCGTGGAATAGAATGCCGCCTGCGGCCGGCTGAACGGCTGCGGGCAAGCGAAAAGAGCGAATGGCAACCACGGAACTGGAACAGCCGGGCAATGGCGGCTTGAGCGCACGCGCCGCGCGGACGCTGAAGGCGGTGCCGCGCGCCTGGAACCGCTTCTGGCGCCTTGTCTCGCTCTATATGCCCAAGCGGCTCTATGCCCGCTCGCTGATCATCGTCATCGCGCCGATGATCCTGCTGCAATCGGTCGTTGCCTTCGTCTTCATGGAACGTCATTGGGCAACCGTGACGCAGCGCCTGTCGCAGGCCACCGTGCGCGACATCGCCGCCATCATCGACCTGATCGAGACCTATCCGCGCGATGCCGACTACACCAACATCATCCGCATCGCCCAGGACCGCATGCAGCTGAAGGTCGACCTCCTGCCGCCCGACCCGCTGCCCGCGCCCGGCCCAAAACCGTTTTTCTCGATTTTGGATGATGTTCTCTCGTCGGAGATCACCCGCCAGATCAACCGGCCGTTCTGGATCGACACGGTCGGCAACTCCAACATCGTCGAGGTGCGCGTGCAGCTCGAGGGCAAGGTGCTGCGCGTCTTCGTGCGCCGCAGCCAGGCCTATGCCTCCAACACCCACATCTTCCTGATCTGGATGGTCGGCACCTCGCTGGTGCTCCTGATGATCGCCATTCCCTTCCTGCGCAACCAGATCCGGCCGATCCTGATGCTCGCCGAAGCCGCCGAAAGTTTCGGCAAGGGCCGGCCGATGCCGCGCGACTTCCGGCCGCGCGGCGCCGAGGAGGTTCGCCGCGCCGGCTTTGCCTTCATGCAGATGCGCGAGCGCATCGAGCGCCAGATCGAGCAACGCACCGCCATGCTGACCGGCGTCAGCCATGACCTGCGAACCATCCTCACCCGCTTCAAGCTGCAGTTGGCGCTTTCCGGCGGCAAGGCCGAGACCAAGGCCGCGCTCGACCAGGACATCGACGATATGCAGTCGATGCTCGAAGGCTATCTCGCCTTTGCCCGTGGCGAGGCTTCGGAAGACGCCGGACGGTTCGATCTCGAGGCCTATTTCGAGAAGCTCGACGAGGAAGCCAGGCTGCGCAAGCGCAAGCTGTCGACGACGCTTGCCGGAGAGCCCGATGTGCATGTGCGGCCCAATGCCTTTGCCCGGCTGATGTCCAACGTCATCGGCAACGCCTTCCGCTATGCCAAGACGGTGGAGGTCAACGCCACCCATGGCCGCGGCTCGCTGCTGGTCACCATCGACGACGATGGTCCGGGCATTCCCGCCGACCGACGCGAAGACGTGTTCAAGCCTTTCGTGCGGCTCGACGAGGCCCGCAACCTCGATGCCAGCGGCACCGGGCTCGGCCTGTCGATCGCCCGCGACATCGCCCGCTCGCATGGCGGCGACATCACTCTTGAAGACAGCCCGCTCGGCGGACTGCGCGCCATCATCAAGGTTCCCGCATAACCGGCACGATTCCGAAAAGTGGAGACTGGCTTCATCCGCCCGTCATGAAACCATGATCAAGAGCGCGCATGAAGCGCGCGACCTCAATTGATTCGGTCTTGCCGCCTCCCTTCGACCCCGTACCCGTCCGGGTGCGCTGGAGCGAAGCGAGAGCAGCAGGCTGGTCGCCGTTCCGGCATCGTCTCAAGGCAACCGTCGACCTTTCCTGCAAAGGGCCGCCATGCGCATATTGATGGTCACCGACGCCTGGCGCCCGCAAGTCAACGGCGTCGTCCACACGCTGGAGCGGCTCACCGAGACGCTGAAATCCTTCGATGTCGCGGTGGATTTCCTGACGCCGAACATCTTTCGCACCCTGCCCTTGCCGACCTACCCCGACATCAGGCTGGCGCTGACCACGCCCGGCCATGTCGCGCGCCTGATCGACGCCGGCAAGGCCGACCACATCCACATCGTCACCGAAGGACCGCTCGGCATCATGGCGCGGCGCTATTGCCGCAATGCCGACCGTCCGTTCACCACCAGCTATCACACGCGCTTTCCCGAATATCTCAGCGCACGGTTGCCGGTGCCGGAAAGCTGGGCCTATCGCTGGCTGCGCGATTTCCACAATTCCGGCCAGGGCACGCTGGTCGCCACCCAGTCGCTCGCAGACGACCTCTCGGCGCGCGGCTTCACCAAGCTGCGGCCGTGGACGCGCGGCGTCGACACCGACCATTTCCGGCCCGACAAGAAGAAGGACCTCGGCTTCCCGGGCCCGGTCTTCCTCTGCGTCGGCCGCGTCGCCATCGAAAAGAACCTCTCCGCCTTCCTCGACCTCGACCTGCCGGGCAGCAAGGTGATCGTCGGCGAAGGCCCCGAGCTTGCCAGGCTCAAGGCGAAATACCCGCAAGCACATTTCCTCGGCCACCGCCCCAATGACGAACTGGCCGAGATCTATGCCTCGGCCGACGTCTTCGTCTTCCCCAGCCGCACCGACACCTTCGGCAACGTCATCATAGAGGCGCTGGCCAGCGGCACACCGGTCGCCGCCTATCCGGTGACCGGGCCGATCGACATCGTCGGCGACGGCTTTGGCGGCGCGGTCTCCAACGATCTGCGCGAGGCCTCACTCGCCGCGCTCAACGTCGACCGTGCCGAAGCCCGCGAACGCGCCATGCGCTACAGCTGGAAGGTCTGTGCGGAAATGTTCATGGATACGGTCGAGGAAGCGCTGGGCACGACGCGCAAGCTGGCGGCCTAAAACAGCCGCCCGCCATCCGGCACCTTACGCTCGATCGCGCCGAGCACCACGGCGCCCTCTTCGTCGGGAAAGCCGAGCGTGAGCACTTCCGACATGAATGGACCGATCTGGCGCGGCGGGAAATTGACCACCGCAAACACCTGCCGGCCGATCAGCGTCTCCGGTGTATAGTATTTGGTGATCTGCGCCGACGATTTCTTGATGCCGATGCCGGCGCCGAAATCGATCTTCAGCTTGAATGCGGGCTTGCGCGCCTCCGGAAACGGTTCGGCCTCGACGATCGTGCCGGCACGGATGTCGACACGATCGAAATCGGCAAAAATGATCTCGGGCTTGCGCTCGCTGTTCGAACTCATCTTGGTCTTGTCTGCCTTAGGGGGACTCAGGCGTTGCCGTAGGTCTCGAACAGCACGCCGGCCAGGGCGTCCTTGGCCGAGGTTCCCGACCAGACGACGAACTGGAACGCCTGGAAATAGCATTCGCAGGCTTCCAGCGCCGACGACAGCAACACTTCGACCTGCTGGCTCGACGGCTCGACCCCGCCGGCCAGCAGCAGCGACTGGCGGAACATGATCGCGCCCTCCTGCTCCCAGAGGTCGAAATGGCCAAACAGCATCTGCTCGTTGATCAGCGACAAGAGCCGCATCACTTCCAGCGCGCGGGTCTCCGGCACCTTGATGTCGAAGGCGCAGGCCAGGTGCAGCGCCTCGAAATCCTCCATCCACGAAAAGGAGACGTGATAGTCGGTCCAGCTTCCGGCAACCGAGATCGAAATCTCGTCGTCGCCGGCCCGCTCAAAGGACCAGTCGTTGTTGTGGGCCACCTGCTCGATAACATCCACCGGATGGATTTCGCGGGAGAATTCGAGTTCGAGAAGTTCCATGGAATGCTTCCTGTCGTTCTGTACGAGCGCCGCCACACGCTCCGCGGGAGGGCACACACAACGAACAATCTTGTCTAGAACTCGGACGGCCAGGACTTTCTTCGCGCAAAAGACTACTTCTCGACGCAAAGACCCCAGACCGGACCCCACCGCCCGGTCGCATGACCCAGCTCCGAATCATGCAACAAATTCAGTCTATTGATCGGGAGTCGCGTGAACAGCCCAATTTTTCGCACTGCGTCATTCGCATGTGGAAAGCCGCTGTCACAAAGATTCATGCAATGCCGTTAAGCGATTCACGGCAAAGCGCTTTTCAGGATCGGGCTATGTGGAAAAGTTTAACGATTATTTTTTTGTGCGCGGCTTGGCCGCCGTCGCCGGTGTGGCGTCGCCGGCCAGTTCGGCAAGCTTCGCCTCGAGCGCCTCGATGCGGGCGGCAAGGCGGGTGTTTTCTTCCCGCGCCTTGGCGGCCATCTCGCGCGCGGCTTCGAACTCTTCGCGCTGCACCACGTCCATGGTGTTGAGAATGCGTTCGGCCTGCCCCTTGAAGGCCGTCTCCACCTCCCGGCGCACGCCCTGGGCGGCGCCGGCGGCGTCGGTCATCAGCTTGGCGAATTCATCGAGAATGCGGTTCGGTCCGGTCGACATGGCAAATCCTCGCTTGCTTGAATTGAGTTAGTGGCGCTGCGCGTCGAATGCAAGCATGTTGCGCCGCGCTGCGGCATCAAGTCGAGGGCGCCCACCTTGCCTTGACCCTGCCAAAACCCTGCCGCATGGTCCGCGACCAAATGCGATCGCAACCGAGAGCTCCCCGTTGAACGAATATTTCCTGCTGCCGCTGGCCTCCCTGCCCTTCCCCAACATCAACCCGATCCTCATCCAGATCGGGCCGCTGGCGGTGCACTGGTACGGCGTCGGCTATATCGTCGGCATCCTGTTTGCCTGGTGGTATGCCAAGCGGCTCGCCGGCAATGCCAGGCTGTGGCCGAACGGCGTCCTGCCGATGAAGCCGGAGGATCTCGACGATTTCATCGTCTGGGCGGCCATCGGCGTCGTGCTGGGCGGCCGCACCGGCTATGTCCTGTTCTATGATCTGGCGCGCTACATCGCCCACCCGCTCGACATCTTGGCGGTCTGGCAAGGCGGTATGTCGTTCCATGGCGGCCTGCTCGGCGTCATCCTCGCCATGACTCTGTTTTCCATCAAGCGCGGCATCCGCACCTGGTCTCTGTTTGACGTCGTGGCGGCCGGCGTGCCGGTCGGCCTTGGCCTGGTGCGCGTCGCCAATTTCATCAATTCCGAGCTTTGGGGGCGGCCAACCGACGTGCCCTGGGCTTTCGAGTTTCCCAATGGCGGGCCGTTTGCCCGCCATCCGAGCCAGCTCTACGAGGCGCTGCTCGAGGGTGTGGTGCTGTTCCTCGTGCTGCGCGTCCTCACCCATTCGCGCCTCAAGCTGAAGACGCCGCGCTTCGTCGGCGGCGCCTTCATCTGCGGCTATGGCCTGTCGCGCATCTTCGTCGAGTTCTTCCGCGAGCCCGACCAGCAGCTCGGCTATCTCCTCGGCACCAACTGGCTGACCATGGGCATGATCCTGTCGTCGCCGATGGTGCTGGCCGGCATCTGGGCGATGGCGACCGCCAAGCCGGTGACACAGCCGCAGCCGGCATGACACGGCTGAAGACCCGCATCGTCGACCTGATCGAGGCCCTGGGGCCGCTTCCCGTCAACGAGTACATGGCGCTCTGCCTGTTCGACCCGGCGGACGGCTACTACACGACGCGCGAGCCTTTTGGTGCGGGCGGCGACTTCATCACCGCGCCGGAGATCAGCCAGATGTTCGGCGAACTGGTCGCCGTGTGGCTTTATCAAGCCTGGCTGGCGAGCGGCCGGCCGCGGTCGGCCACCATCGCTGAGATCGGACCCGGCCGCGGCACGCTGATGAAGGACATGCTGCGCACGCTGTCGCGGCTCGATCCTGACCTGGCCAACGGCGCCACCTTCGCCATGATCGAGACCAGCCCGCGCCTGACCGAGGTGCAAAAAAAGACGCTTGGCGTCACACCTTTCGCGGTTGGCTGGCATGAAACCATCGAGACCTTGCCGCAACAATCGCTGTTCATCGTCGGCAACGAACTGTTCGACGCCGTGCCCATCCGCCAGTTCATCCGCGCCGGCGCCGGCTGGCGCGAGCGCATGGTCGGCCTCGACGAGACCAACGACCTTTGCTTCTTCGCCGGCGCCGGCGCGGTCGACCCGACGCTGCTGCCCGCCGATGCCGCTGACGCGCCCCAAGGTTCGATCGCCGAAGTGGCGCCAGCCCGCACCGCGCTCATGGCAACAATCGCCGAGCGCATATTCAGGCATGGTGGCGCCGGCCTGTTTCTCGACTACGGCCATCTCCAGTCGGGTGTCGGGGACACGCTGCAGGCCTTGCGCAGCCACGATCACGAAGATGTGCTGGCCAATCCCGGTGAGGCCGACCTCACCTCTCACGTCGATTTCGCCGCCCTTGCCGCGATCGTGCGTGCACATGGCCTCGAAGCCCATCTGACGACACAGGGCGACTTCCTGCTCGGCATGGGCATCCTCGAGCGCGCCGGCCGGCTTGGCGCCGATGCCGGCCAGGCGGCGCGCGAAAAGATCGCCGGCGACGTCGAGCGCCTCGCAGGGCCGCAAGCCATGGGCGAGCTGTTCAAGGTGCTTGCGGTACTGCCTCGCGGCGTGGCGGTTCGGCCCTTCGCCGGGGCGGATTGACTTTTTACCGCCGCCCCTCCCAATCTCCCGTCCGCGCTTTGCGGCGCCTGTTCTCGACCAAGCACCTTCTTCTTGACGAAACCGCCCACACGGACAACAACGCCCGCATGCTGAATCAGACCAAACCGGATCCCGTTCGGTCGCCGCTGCTGGACAAGGCGCAGGCACAAGGCATCCGCCACGGCTATTTCACCCGCATCGGCGGTGTCTCCAGCGGCATCTACCAGGGCCTCAACATCGGCACCGGATCGAATGACGACCAGGCGCTGGTCGCCGAGAACCGCGGCCGCGTCGCCGCCTGGATGGGCGTGCCGGCGAGCCATCTGTTGACCGCCTGGCAGGTCCATTCGCCCGACGTCATCATCGTCAGCGAACCCTTTGCCGGCGAGCGACCCAAGGCAGACGCCATCGTCACCGACCGGCCGGGCATCGCCATCGGCGCCTCGACCGCCGATTGCGGCCCCGTGCTGTTCGCGGATGCTGAGGCGCGCATCATCGGCGCCGCGCATGCCGGCTGGAAAGGCGCGTTCACCGGCGTGCTCGAAAACACCATCCTGGCGATGGAAAGCCTCGGGGCCCGGCGCCAAAACATCGTCGCCGTGCTAGGCCCCTCCATCGGCCCGCAAAGCTACGAGGTCGGCCCGGAATTCGTCGCCCGCTTTGTCGAAGCCGACGCCGAAAACATCGTCTATTTCGCACCGTCCGCCAATGCCGGCCATGCCATGTTCGACCTCAACCGCTACACGGTTGACCGGCTGGCCAAGGCCGGCGTGACGGCTGAGGGGCTCGACCGCTGCACTTACGCCGAGGAAGGCCTGTTCTACTCCTACCGGCGCACCACGCATCGCAAGGAGCCCGATTACGGCCGGCAGGTTTCGGCAATTGTCTTGGAGAGGGAATAATGGCGCTGCATTTTGAACGATCTGAATTTGACGCGCGGCGTGACCGGCTGATCATCGAGATGGCCGAAAAGAAGCTCGACGCCATCCTGCTGTTCGCGCAGGAGAGCATGTACTGGCTGACCGGCTACGACACGTTCGGCTTCTGCTTCTTCCAGTGCCTGGTGGTGAAGGCCGACGGTTCGATGGTGCTCCTGACCCGCTCGGCCGATCTGCGCCAGGCGCGTCAGACCTCGATTATCGACAACATCGTCTTGTGGACGGACCGTAATGGCGCCAATCCGGCGGTAGACCTGCGCAATCTGCTCAACGAACTCGACCTGCTCGGTGCCCGCATCGGTGTCGAATACGACACCCACGGCCTGACCGCGTTCAATGGCCGCCGCCTGGACGAGCAGTTGCAGACCTTCGGCCAGATCGCCGATGCGTCCGGCATTGTCGGGCGGCTGCGCCTGTTCAAGAGTCCGGCCGAGATCGCCAAGGCCGAAAAGGCCGCCAATCTCTCCGACGATGCGCTCGACGCGGCGCTGCCGCTGATCAAGCAAGGCGGCGACGAAGCCCTGATCCTGGCCGCCATGCAGGGTGCGATCTTTGCCGGCGGCGGCGACTATCCGGCCAACGAATTCATCATCGGCTCCGGCGTCGATGCGCTGCTGTGCCGCTACAAGGCCGGCCGCCGCAAGCTTACCAAGAACGACCAGCTGACGCTCGAATGGGCCGGCGTCTTCAACCACTACCATGCGCCGATGATGCGCACGGTGCTGACCGGCAAGGTGTCGAAGCGCCATCAGGAACTGTTCGACGCCGCCCGCGCGGCACTCCTGGCTGTCGAGAAGGCGATGATGCCGGGCAACAGCTTCGGCGACGTCTTCGATGCGCATGCCCGCACCATGGAGGCGCACGGCCTCACCAAGCACCGGCTGAACGCCTGCGGCTATTCGGTCGGCGCCCGCTTCACCCCGTCCTGGATGGACATGCCGATGTTCTACCAGGGCAATCCCGAACCGATCGCGCCCAACATGACGCTGTTCGCCCATATGATCATCATGGACTCCGACACCGAGACGGCGATGACGCTTGGCCGCACCTACCTGACCACCGAATCCCAGCCCAAGCCGCTGTCCCGCCATGATCTCGACTTGATCGTAAAGTGAATCCACAATGGGAGGCGTTCTTCGCCAAGGAGTTAGAAGGCAAATGAGACGATCGCATGTGACGACCGTGTCATTGCTTGTGGCATTGGCTCTTGCCGCCTGCACCAACGCAAAGGACGTGCTCGAACCGTCGGCGATCACCCCGCCGGCGTCGTCGACCCAGACGCCCGCAACGTCAGGCAACACGGCAGCAACGGTTCCGGCCGGGCCCGCCACCAGCACGGCGGGCGCTCCCGCAACCACCGCCGCACCGGTCACTTCAGCCCAAAGCGCCGCCATCCTGTCGAAGACCCGCCTGCAGATCGCGCCGATCGTCGGCGCTTCGGTGGAAGCCGCGACACCTCTGACGGCGGAATTGCAGACCCGCGCCAGGCAGCGCGGCATCACGCTCGCCGGCAGCGCCGACCAGACCGTGACACATGTGCTGAAGGGCTATTTCTCGACGATGTCGGAAGGCGCCGACACCACCGTCATCTATGTCTGGGACGTCTATGATCCCGCCGGCAACCGCCTGCACCGCATCAACGGCCAGCAGAAGGCGCCGTCGGTGAAATCCGGTGCCAGCGCGGGGGGCGACAGCTGGAAGGGGGTCTCGCCGGCCACCATGCAGGCGATCGCCGACCAGACCATCGACCAATTCGCGGCCTGGCTCGGCGGCAAGGCGGGCTAGAGGCATCGGACCCCAAAGTGGAGACGGTTTTGGGAAAATCCGATGCCCAACGGGAAGAAGGAGCAGCACAAGTCCGCTGCTCCCTGTTGCAGCCCGGCGATGGCGCGGAGCTTTCTTGAGTTTAGCCGGCGGATTCCCGATCTCGGCGCTTGCAATACCGGCGCGGGCCGCTAAAAGCCCGGTTAAAGGGCGCAAGCGAGTCCGTCAGGTCTCATCATCCTCCACCAGGAACCGTGCATGAAACTCTTCGCGGGCAATTCCAACAGGGTGCTGGCCGAAGCGGTCGCCCGGTACCTCAACGTCCCGCTGGGCAAAGCCACGGTCAGGCGCTTCGCCGACCAGGAAATCTTCGTCGAAATCCAGGAAAACGTGCGCGGCGAGGATGTCTTCATCCTGCAATCGACCTCGTTCCCAACCAACGATCATTTGATGGAATTGCTCATCATGATCGATGCCTTCATGCGTTCCTCGGCCAAGCGCATCACGGCGGTCATCCCCTATTTCGGCTACGCCAGGCAGGACCGCCGCGCCTCCGGCCGCACGCCGATCTCGGCCAAGCTGGTCGCCAACATGATCACCCGCGCCGGCGTCGACCGCGTTCTGACGCTTGACCTGCATGCCGGCCAGATCCAGGGCTTCTTCGACATCCCGACCGACAATCTGTTCTCCGTGCCGGTGATGGCCCGCGACGTGAAGGCCAAATACAAGCAACTCGGCAACGTCGTGGTCGTCTCGCCCGACATTGGCGGCGTGGTCCGCGCCCGTGCGCTGGCCAAGCGCTTCGATGCGCAACTGGCCATCGTCGACAAGCGCCGCGAACGGCCCGGCGAATCGGAAGTCATGAACATCATCGGCGCGGTCGCCGGCAAGGATTGCCTGCTGATCGACGACATCGTCGATTCCGGCGGCACGCTGTGCAACGCCGCCGATGCTCTGCTGGCCAACGGCGCCACCAGCGTCACCGCCTACATCACCCACGGCGTGCTGTCGGGCGGTGCGGTTGCCCGCATCAGCGGCTCGAAGCTGCAGGAACTGGTGATCACCGATTCCATCCAGCCCACCCAGGGCGTGCTCGACGCGCCCAACATCCGCGTCATCTCGATCGCCGACCTGATGGGCGAAGCCATTTCGCGCACCGCGACCGAGGAATCGGTATCGAGCCTGTTCGACTAATTTAGGATCGGCACCCGCTCCCTAAGGCGCAGGGATTTCCAACCGAACCGGCCCGATCAGGCGACGAGCGACTTCGACGCTCTCGCGTGCGCCGCGCATATAGCCGCGCGGCGAGGTCCCCAGCATGCGCTTGAACATGGTGATGAAGGCCGGCACGCTGTCATAGCCGAGATCAAGCGCCACCCTGGTGATCGGCTCGCCGTCCGCCAGCCTGGGCAGCGCCGCGAACAGGCAGGCCTGCTGGCGCCATGTCGACAGCGACAGGCCGGTCTGGCGCTGGAAAGCGCGCGTGAACGAACGCCGGCTCATGCCGGTTGCATCGGCCCATTCATCGATCGTCGCGTGCGGCGATGGTGCTGCGACGAAGCGCCGGCACAGCGCCGACAGCCTTGGGTCGGACGGGAATGGCAGCCCGAGCGGCCGTTCCGGCAAGGTCGGGATTTCGTGCAGCAAAAGGTTCATGATCAGCCCACCACGTCCTTCCAGAACGCCGCCTTGCGGCAGCTTTTCCGATTCCACGATCAGGCTGTGCATCAGGTCGGTGACGCCGACGACGCGCAAGCCTTCGGGCAGCCCGGGGATCGCCTGTGGCATGACATACACCGAACGCATCGAGACATCGCCCAGCATCTCGACGGAATGCTCGGTGCCGGCTGGAATCCACATCGCGTGGTCGGGCGGCACCATCCAGCGCCCGTAGCGCGTCGTCACCAGCACCACGCCGACAAGCGCATGCAAGAGCTGGCTGCGGCTGTGGCGGTGCTGCGGCACGCGGTAGCCGTCGGGATATTCGGTCGGCAATGCCACCGCCGGCCCCGCCACTTGCTCAAGCCACTGCCAGCGGCTCTCGTGCAACTGGCCGAGATTGGCATTGCCGGCGTGAAAGACTTCTTTGCCGTGCGGCATTCGATATGGCCCACTCGCGAAACTATTGGACCAAACCACGAAAGAAGTCGTGTCGCAAGCGGCTTATAAGGCACCGTCCCCAGGCGCTCCACAGGAGCGTCCGACAAGGCGGCCGCAGGAGCGTCCGTCAACTGCCTGCGGGTGTGCCCGCCAAAAAGACCACGGAGCCTACCTTGACCGATACGACAGCGGCCAGCGTCGCCCCACCGGCGACCACCAGTCACGCTTCAGCCCAGGCGACGGCCTTCACCGTCATCCTGGCGGTGAGCTTTTGCCACTGCATCAACGACATCATGCAGTCGCTGCTATCGGCCATTTACCCGCTCCTGAAAGAGAATTATGGCCTCGATTTCTGGCAGATCGGCTTGTTGACCTTCACCTTCCAGGTGACCGCGTCGCTGCTGCAGCCCGTGATCGGCATGATCACCGACAAGCGGCCAATGCCCTATTCGCTGCCCTACGGCATGGCGTCATCGCTGATCGGCCTGATCGTGCTCGCCTATGCCGGGCATTATTCGCTGCTCCTGATCGGCGCCTCGCTGATCGGCATCGGCTCCGCGATCTTCCATCCGGAATCCTCGCGCATCGCCCGCTTCGCCTCCGGCGGCCGCTTCGGCCTGGCGCAGTCGCTGTTCCAGGTTGGCGGCAATTTCGGACAGTCCATGGGGCCGCTGCTGGCGGCCTTCATCGTCGTGCCGTTCGGCCAGACCAGCATTTCCTGGTTCGCCATCGGCTCGCTGATCGGCATCATCGTCTTGTGGCAGGTCGGCGGCTGGTACAGCCGGCTGCGTGCCGCGCAGGGCACCCGCAAGGCGCCAAGCTTCGTTTCGCCCTTCCCGCGCCGCAAGGTGATGAACGCATTGATCGTGCTGACACTGCTGGTGCTGAGCAAGAATGCCTACATCGCCAGCCTCGCCAGCTACTACACCTTTTATTCCATGCATAAGTTCGGCGTTTCGGTGCAGATGAGCCAAGTCATGCTGTTCCTGTTCCTCGGTGCCTCGGCGCTGGGCATCCTGCTCGGCGGCCCGTTCGGCGACCGCTATGGGCAGAAGGCGATGATCTGGTTCTCCATCGTCGGCGTGCTGCCTTTCACGCTCGCCTTGCCCTACGCCAATCTGGAATGGACGATGGTGCTGACGGTGCTGATCGGGCTGATCCTGTCCTCGGCCTTCTCCAACATCGTCGTCTTTGCGCAGGAACTCGTGCCGGGCCGCGTCGGCATGATCGCCGGCATCTTCTTCGGCTTCGCCTTCGGCATGGGCGGCATCGCGGCGGCCGTGCTCGGCGTCGTCGCCGACATGAAGGGCATCGATTATGTCTTCCAGATCTGCTCCTATTTGCCGTTCCTTGGATTGCTGACCGTGTTCCTGCCGAACATGAAGGAAGCACGCAAGGCGCAGGCAGCCGCCTAGATCAGGCGGGGCTGAACCCACAAACTGCACCCGCCTGAGGGCGGGTGCTTTGTAGTCCCTTCGGAAAGGCCTTAAGCCTTGAAGAAGGCCAGCAGGTCGGCGTTGATGACGTCCGCATGGGTCGTGGCCATGCCGTGCGGGAAGCCCTTGTAGACCTTGAGTTCGCCCTTCTTGAGCAGCTTGATCGTCAGCAGCGCCGAGTCGGCGATGGGAACGATCTGGTCGTCGTCGCCGTGCATGACCAGCACAGGCACGTCGATCGCCTTCAGATCCTCGGTGAAGTCGGTTTCCGAGAAGGCCTTGATACAATCATAATGCGCCTTGGTGCCGCCCATCATGCCCTGGCGCCACCAATTGTCGATGACGCCCTGCGATACCTCCGCACCGGGGCGATTGAAGCCGTAGAACGGACCTGATGGAACGTCGCGGAAGAACTGGGCGCGATTGGCTGCCTGGGCGGAGCGGAAGCCATCGAAAACCTCGATCGGCAGGCCGTCGGGATTGGCCGCGGTCTTGAGCATGATTGGCGGTACCGCGCCGATCAGCACTGCCTTGGCGACACGACCGCCGGCGCCATATTGAGCGACATAACGTGCCACTTCGCCGCCGCCGGTCGAATGGCCGACATGAATGGCGTTCTTGAGACCCAGATGGGCGGCAAGTTCCGCCACATCGGCGGCATAGGTATCCATCTCGTTACCGATATCCGTCTGGGTCGAGCGGCCGTGGCCTCGGCGATCATGGGCAATGACACGGTAGCCCTGTGACAGGAAGAACAGCATCTGGGCGTCCCAATCGTCGCTGCTCAACGGCCAGCCGTGATGAAAGACGACAGGCTGCCCGGTCCCCCAGTCCTTGTAGTAAATCTGGGTTCCGTCCTTGGTGGTGATCGTGCCGCTGCCGGAGCTGGGCTTGGTTTGCGAGGTCATCTCAATCTCCTTCTGGTAATTTCCGCGATAAACAATATCGCGATAACGATACAGCTAACGAGGCCCAAAACCCTTGTCTACAAAAATATGTATCGCGATATCATTTTTCGTGGTATCGAATTGATGCCCATTGGCAAAAGGAATGCGCCGTGCCTCTCCCGTTGGACAATCAGCTCTGTTTCACGCTCTATGCCACCAGCATGGCGATCAACCGCACCTACAAGCCGATGCTGGACGAGATGGGCATCACCTATCCGCAGTACCTGGTGCTGAACGCACTTGGAGAGGCCGACGGCATGTCGGTCGGCACCATCGCCCACAGGCTCGCTCTGGAATCGAGCACCGTCACGCCGTTGGTGAAGCGAATGGAACAGGCCGGGCTGGTGACCCGCCAGCGCAGTCAGACCGACGAACGCCAGGTGCAGGTCGATCTGACATCAGCCGGGCGCGGGCTGCTGGTGCAATGCACCTGTCTGAACGAGACCTTGGTCGAACGCTCGGGCATGACGCTGGCCGAGCTCGATGCCTTGAACCGGCAGATCCAGGCGCTACGCAACGCGTTGACCGGCGACCGGTAGCCCCTACGTAGCCGCTTGGCCAGTCATGGGTTGATTGCAATCAGCACGGCTTTTGAGGGCGGCTAAGCCAAACGTCGGAAAGAGGCCACCATCATGCGGACTTAAGCACGGCAAATGACCGTTTGCGCATGGCCCGCTTTGCCTGGAAACTGACGGCGGGAGCGGGGCGGCCGACATGGAAGCCCTGGATCTTGTCTATGCCGAATTCGCGCATCAGAGCCATCTGTTCGTCGGTTTCCACCCCTTCGACCAGGATCTTGTGGCCGCGATTTCGAACCAGGGTGATGATGTCCTGCAGCATCGCCTTGCCGCTCAGGGAGCTGCAGTCGTGCAGAAAAGAGCGGTCGATCTTCACCGTGTCGAAATCGATCAGGCGAAGCCACGAAAGGCCCGCAAAGCCCGTCCCGAAATCATCAAGCCATATCTTGATCCCGAGCAGCTTCAGGTCGCTGATGCAGCGCAGAATGTCCGAGTGCATCTCCATCTCCAGCCCTTCGGTGATCTCGAAGGCCAGCCTGCTGCCGGCGACGCCGGTTTCGCCCAGAATGGTCGCGACAGACGTTGCGAAGCCAGGCGTCTTAAGCTGGATCGGGGAGACGTTGACGCTGACGACACGGACGTGGTCGTCAGCCAGGAGTTCGGCGCACACCGTCCTTATCGCCCAACGCCCGAGTTCCAGGATCGCGCCTGTTCGTTCCGCGACGGGAATGAACAGGCTCGGCGGAACCGATGTGCCGTCCAGCATTTTGAGGCGCATCAGAGCCTCTACCGCTTCAACCCGGTCCGATTTGACATCCTGGATAGGCTGATAAACCAGTGAAACGAGATTCTGGCCGATCGCTATCTTCAGCAAAGCCGCAATGTTCTCGCTCTCGTCGCTGCTTTGCGGATCGGTTGGGTCGAACAGCCGGGCACAGTTTCGGCCACCGGCTTTTGCCAGATAAAGCGCGCGGTCGGCCTCGTGGATGATCTTCTCAAGCTTGGCGCCGGTCTGCGTCCTGGTGAATGCCGCGCCAACGCTCACGGTTACGATCGAGACGCCGTCGCGCCGCAGCTCGTGCGTCAGCGCCAGGTTCTCGACCGTACTGCAAATGGCTTCCGCTATATCCAGGATCTGCTCTTTTTTCTCCATGCGAGCCAGGACGATGAACTCTTCACCGCCATAGCGGCCTATGGAGCCATTGTACTGTTTGATCATCTCGCTAAGGGCATTGGCGACATGGATCAGGCAGCGGTCGCCTTCCTGATGGCCGTAGCAGTCGTTGAATTTCTTGAAGAAGTCCACGTCGATGAGGATTGCCCCGAAACTGGTGCCGACCTTTTGCCAATCGCTCCAGTAGTCCCGCAGCTTCTCGTCGATCGCGCGCCGGTTCTCCAGACCTGTAAGCGGATCGGTCCGCGACAATCTCAGCAGGGCCTTGCCGCGTTCGGTCGCCTCATTGTGCTGGATCTTGGCTTCCAGGGCATTCAGGAAGACGTTGTAGCGTTCCTCATTCAGCTTCCAGTTCACATACGAGGTGAACGTGAAACAGGATATATAGAAAGCCCCGAATACCATTTTGTATGTAAGGGTTGAAGGAACGAAATAATTCACGATGTAAAGTATGCACAATATTATTGCGGAAGTTACGATGGAAAGCTTGAAATTGAACGTAAAGAAAAGGTTTGCGCTCATCATGAATATGGTCCCGAAGACCATATAGTAGGAGACGCTTTCCTTGTCCGCGCCAAGAACCGCTGGGCACAACCAACCAACATAGCCGAAGATGATGGCTCCGGCACAGGTCACGTCGAGCCATTCCGTTCCAATCCCCCGGCGAAGCTGTGCTTCGAGGATCAAAAGCGCGCTCAAGCCGACCGCGAAGCGCGCCGTGATCGTGTAGGCCGCAACATCCGGGATCAGCAGCAGATCGGTTGCCGAAAACAAGAGATAGATGGCAACCGCGATCCAAAGCCCTGGCCTGGCTTCTCCTCTTCGCGTCGCCTGCGCTTCGGTGCGGTAAAGGGTGCGGAGCTCGTCGGCGCTCAGTTCATAGCGCGGCTCGTACGGCTCCGCATCAACCGCATCGACCAACACGGATGACAGGTGTTCGTTCATCACAATAGACCCCGTTTGAAAGGGATTTTGTTTTCCGAACTCATTTCCAGCTTCTGCCCCCACGCGGGCCGGCTCCTTAGGACGGGACGGCGATTGCGACGCCGGGCAAACAAATGCAATCGGGCAAGACAAGTTTCCGTTAACTCGAACCCGGAATTCGGGCCGGAAGCCGTCTAAAGAGGAACATGGTTTGCGGGAAATTAATCATAAAGATAAAATGCCGTCGGCCCGACATTGGCAAAGGGAGCATTCTACGCAATAAGTTAACCGACTGTTAACTATGGAGTGATGGCGTGCAGACCGTTCTTGATGGCAAAAGCTTGATTACTGCCGAGATGCTCGCCGGCACGCTGCCTCGGGGAAAGCTCGAGCATCATGGGGAGGCGTTCGAAACCGCGCGCGCGGAGCTGGCGCTCATTCTCCACGCGACACAGCAGCAGATCGAACAGGACAAGAACCCCGCCGAGATCGTCGGTCGCTTGCTGTCCTTCCTCAATGGCCTGCATTCCAAGGTTCATCCCGACGTTTGGCATGCGTTGATACCGGTGGCGCAGAACCATCCGATCCTGAAGTATTTTCTCGAGGATCCGCTGACGCACTGGTCCTTCACCAAGCCCAGGGGCTATTCCGGCGACGCGCAGTTGCTTGATTACATCTATTGCGATCCGCACGTGGCAGAGAGCGTGGCGAACGCCTCGGAGGTCGGCAAGGCGCTCTATAGCCATACCCAGAACGTACCGTCATGCGTCGCTGCGCGGGAACGGCGCGATCTCTTGACCCGATATGTCGATGAGATCGCAACCAAGAATGGACCGCAAACCGAGGTCCTGGCGATCGCGGCCGGCCATTTGCGCGAGGCCAATCGCTCGGTCGCCCTGGCGGAGGGCCGTCTCAAGCGCTGGGTTGCGCTCGATCAGGATCCCCAGAGCGTCGGATTGATCTCACGCGACTTCCAGGGCACCGTGGTCGAAGCCATCGACGGCTCGGTGCGAACCGTGCTCACGCGGGGCCACAAGCTCGGCAAATTCGATTTCATCTACGCCTCCGGCCTTTACGACTACCTCGCCCACAACGTCGCCGTGAAACTCACGAAAACCTGCCTGCAGATGCTGAAGCCGAACGGGACGTTCCTGTTTGCAAACTACGCCGAGGGCACGCCTGACGCCGGCTACCGGGAGACATTCATGGACTGGGTGTTGCTGCTGCGATCGGAGATCGATATGTGGAACATCGTCAATGCCAGCGTCGACCGCAACACCGTCGAGGCGCAGGTGTTCTTCGGCGAGAACCGCAACGTGCTTTATGCCGTCATCGAAAAGCGCGGATAGCGCCCCCCTGGACTGCACCAGGCCGGGCGTGCCTTTGGCTTGCACCTCCGGCCGCCTTCCGCTATAGAGCCGCCACCCGCGTAGACACCCTTGGAGGCAACGCGGCGGAAGGCCGCCTTCCCGCATGATCCCGAAAAGTGGATTCCGGTTTTCGGACCAGATCATGCATGGGTATGTCGGCTTTCGACGTTTACGGTCCAGGCTCTGCCAACCGTGAGCGCTCCAGAACAAACCGAAAGGAAATGCCATGAGCCACGACACTTACGAGCTCAAGGCCGAAGCACGCGAACAGGTCGGTAAGGGGTCCGCCCGTGCAGTTCGCCGCAACGGTAAAGTGCCTGCAGTAATCTATGGTGACAAGCAGCCTCCCCTGGCTATCGCGCTCACCTACAAGGACATCTACTACAAGATCCATGGCGGCGGGTTCCTGACCACGATCGCCACGATCGATGTCGACGGCAAGAAGATCCAGGTCCTGCCGAAGGACTTCCAGCTCGACCCGGTCAAGGATTTCCCTGTCCATGTCGACTTCCTGCGCATCGGCAAGGACACCCAGGTCAATGTCGACGTGCCTGTCCACTTCATCAATGAGGACAAGTCGCCCGGCATCAAGCGCGGCGGCGTGCTCAACATCGTCCGTCACGAAGTCGAGTTCCACTGCCCGGCCAATGCGATCCCGGAATTCATCACCGTCGATCTCACCGGCGCCAACATTGGCGACTCGATCCACATCTCGGCGGTCAAGCTGCCGGCTGGTGTGAAGCCTGTGATCTCCGACCGCGACTTCACCATCGCGACTATTGCCGGTTCGTCGGCGATGAAGCCGGAGACGGAAGAGACGGCTGAAGCGGCTGCACCTGAAGCGGCTCCTGCCGCCGAAGAGAAGTAACTCTTTCCCGCCCGGAGCAGACGATGCTTGTCTTTGCAGGCCTCGGCAATCCGGGCGCGAAATATGCCAACAACAGGCACAATGTCGGTTTCATGGCGGCGGACGCAATCGCCCGCCGCCATTCCTTTTCGCCCTGGTCGAAGAAATTCCAGGGCCTGATCGCCGAGGGCACGCTCGGCGGCGAAAAGATCGTCCTGATCAAGCCGCAGACCTTCATGAACCTGTCCGGCCAGTCGGTCGGCGAAGCGCTGCGCTTCTACAAGCTCGAGCTTTCCGCGCTCACCGTCTTCTATGACGAGATCGACCTTGCCGAAGGCAAGCTGCGCATCAAGACCGGCGGCGGCGCCGGCGGCCACAATGGCATCCGCTCGATCGACGGCCATGTCGGCAATGCCTATCGCCGCGTGCGCATCGGCGTCGGCCATCCCGGCGTCAAGGAAATGGTCCAGCATCATGTGCTCGGCGATTTCGACAAGGCCGACCGCGAATGGCTCGAACCGCTGCTCGACGCGATCGCCGACAACGCCGCCATGATCGCCAAGGGCGACGAATCCGGTTTCATGAACAAGGCCAGCCTCGCCGTTCAGGGCAAGGCCGGCGCGGAACCGGAAAAGCCGGCGCCAAAGCAGCAAGGCTCAAAGCAGCAGAGCCACATCCGCCAGGCCCGCCCGCAACAGGTGCCCGCCAAGCTGCCGGAATCCGGCCCGATGGCCGCCATGCTGAAGAAGCTGTTCGGCGGCAAGGACTGAGCGGGATCGGCGCCGCAGGGCTTGACGTTCATCACCCCTATCGCCCATAGCCCTGATCAAATTTCGATTTTCCCGATAGGACCGATAACAATGGGTTTCAAATGCGGCATCGTTGGCTTGCCCAACGTCGGCAAGTCGACGCTTTTCAACGCGTTGACCAGGACGGCGGCGGCGCAGGCCGCCAACTATCCGTTCTGCACCATCGAACCGAACACCGGCGAGGTCGCGGTGCCCGATCCGCGCCTGCAGAAGATCGCGGCCATCGGCAAGTCGAAGGAGATCATTCCGACCCGCATCTCCTTCGTCGACATTGCCGGCCTGGTGCGTGGCGCCTCGAAAGGCGAAGGGCTGGGCAACCAGTTCCTTGCCAACATCCGCGAGGTCGACGCCATCGTGCATGTGCTGCGTTGCTTCGAGGATGACGACATCACCCATGTCGAAGGCCGCATCGACCCGGTGGCCGATGCCGAGACGGTCGAAACCGAGCTGATGCTCGCCGATCTCGACAGCCTCGAGCGCCGCATCGTGCAATTCCGCAAGCGCGCCGGCAGCAAGGACAAGGAAGCAACCACCGTGCTGCCGATGATGGAGGCGGCGCTCGAACTGCTGCAAGCCGGCAAGCCGACCCGCGTCCTGCTCAAGGGCATCTCGGCGGAAGACCTGCGCATCCTGCAGGGGCTCAATCTTTTGACCTCGCACCCGGTCCTCTACGTCTGCAACGTCGCCGAAGCCGACGCCGCCACCGGCAACGAGCACACCAAAGTCGTGGAGAACATGGCTGCGGCGCAAGGCGCCAGCACCGTCGTCATCTCGGCCGCGATCGAGGCCGAGGTCGCCCAACTCTCCGATGAGGAAGAGATGGAATTCCTGTCCTCGCTCGGCCTCGACGAGCCCGGCCTGAACAAGGTGATCCGCGCCGGCTACGAGTTGCTGCACCTCATCACCTATTTCACCGTCGGGCCGAAGGAGACGCGCGCCTGGACCATCCATAAGGGCGACAAGGCCCCTCAAGCCGCCGGCGTCATCCACACCGATTTCGAGCGCGGCTTCATCCGCGCCCAGACCATCGCCTACAACGACTTCGTTACATTGGGCGGCGAAGTGGCGGCCAAGGAAGCCGGCAAGGCGCGCGACGAAGGCAAGGAATATGTCGTCCAGGACGGCGACATCCTGCTGTTCAAGTTCAATACTTGACGCCTCGGCGGCCGGGCATCCAAAACATCTCGGCGAGCTGTCTGCGAAGCTTTCTCGACGAGTTTTCCAAGCGGACGGCGGCCATCCGCCGGACGGCAGCTTGTCTTGATTTTGTCATGTCACAGGTCTAAGCGGCAGACGCACGGTCGGCGCTGGCGCCGAGAACCGTGGCAATCCGACACGACGCGTCCATTCTGAACGCACCCTTTGACCCCAGCAAGGGATATCAGGCGATGATCAAGGCCTTCGTCGTGGACAATGACCGCCTGCGCGCCGTCGACGATCTCTTGCAAGACGGCGACAATGTCGTCTGGGCCGACCTGCTCAACCCGTCAAAGGAAGAGGAAGCGACGATCGAGACCTGGCTCGGCGTTGCCATTCCGACGCGCGAGGAGATGGAGGAGATCGAGATTTCGAGCCGCCTCTATGTCGAGGACGGCGCCTATTTCATGACCGCCACCCTGCCCGCCCAGACCGAGGTCGACGATCCCCTGATGTCGCCTGTCACCTTCGTGCTCGCCGGCACCAGGCTGATCACCGTGCGCTATCACGAACCGAAAGCGTTCAAGACCTTTCCGCAGCGCGCCGAGAAGGTGGCGACCGGCTGCACCAGCGGCGACACCATCCTGATCGGCTTGCTGGAGGCGATCGTCGACCGCCTCGCCGATATTCTGGAACGTGCCGGCCGCGACATCGAGGCAATCTCGCGCGATATCTTCGAAGCGCGCTCGACCAAGGTTTCCAAGCGCAATCGCGACTTCCAGGAGTTGTTGAAAGCCATCGGCCGCAAGGAAGACATCGCGTCTTCGATCCGCGACAGCCTTATCTCGCTGCAGCGCCTGGCAGGCTTTTTCGCCCATGCCTCGACCCGCACCAAGATGAGCAAGGACACCAAGGCGCGCATCAAGACGCTGTCTCGCGACGTGCTGTCGCTCGCCGACCACGCCACCTTCCTGTCGCAGAAGATCTCCTTCCTGCTAGACGCCACGCTCGGCATGATCTCGATCGAGCAGAACGCCATCATCAAGATCTTCTCGGTCGCCGCCGTCATTTTCCTGCCGCCGACGCTGGTCGCCTCGATCTACGGTATGAATTTCGACGTCATCCCGGAGCTGAAATGGGAACTTGGCTATCCCTTCGCCATCGCCATGATGGTGCTGTCGGCGATCCTGCCCTTCTGGTATTTCCGCCGCCGCGGCTGGCTCTGAGTGGCCTTGTCGATCGGCTGCCCCAGGCTGGCGCAGTAGAAATCGCTTGACCAAATGAACGCCGGCCTGCATCCGGAAACCCCGATCCTGGGGATTGTGGGTCGACAAGCCGGATTCCAGACCATGACTGCAGAGATAAAGACATGGGCCTATGAGGACTTCATCGAGGGCGCATCGATCGACCTCGGCTCGAAACTCGTGAGTGCCGCCGAGATCGTCGAATTCGCCGGAGAATTCGACCCACAGCCGATGCATCTCGACGAGGAGGCCGGCAAGGCCAGCATCCTCGGCGGGCTGGCCGCGTCGGGCTGGCACACCTGCGCCATGTTCATGCGCATGCTGTGCGACGCGTTCCTGCTGGACTCGACCTGCCAGGGCGCGCCCGGAGTCGATCAGGTCAAATGGAAGAAGCCGGTCCTGGCCGGCGACCAACTGACCGGGACCCTGGTGGTTGTTGCCAAGCGCCTGTCGAAATCGAAGCCGCAACTCGGCTTCGTCACCATGCGCAGCGAACTGTTCAACCAGCGTGGCGAAAGCGTCTTCGAACTCGAGAACTCGGTCATGTTCCTAACGCGCGATGCCGCGGGGAGCTAAGCATGACACTGGACGAGTTCTTCCGTATCGGCACCACCGTCACGCTCGGCTCGCACACATTCGAGCCCGAGGCGATCAAGGTCTTCGCCCGCAAATACGATCCGCAAATCTTCCATATCGACGAGGAGGCTGCAAAGAAAAGCGTGCTCGGTGGGCTCTGCGCATCCGGCTGGCACACGGCCGCGACCTGGATGAAACTCAATCTGGAAAACCGTATGGACGCCGAGATCGCTGCGTGGAGCGGTCCCGGTCCGGTACCGGAATTCGGCCCCTCGCCCGGCTTCAAGAACCTGAAATGGCTGAAGCCGGTCTATGCCGGGCAAACCATCACTTTCACGCGCACCGCGCTGTCGCACCGCCCGATCGCCTCACGCCCCGGCTGGCGGCTTCTGGCGCTGCGTTCGGAAGCTTTCGATTCCACCGGCGACAAGGTGCTCGAGTTCGAAAGCGCCGTTCTGGTGAAGGTGGAGTAGCTTTTTCCTTCGCCCCGTTTACGGGGAGAAGGTGCCCGAAGGGCGGATGAGGGGCGGCGCCAGCGTTGGTGTCTTAAACTCGACGGTCGTACTTACCCATCACCCTGCTCCGCTCGCGTTGCTCGCTTCGCTTCCCTCTCCCCGTAAACGGGGCGAGGGAGAAACCTAATGTCCTTCGAACCCTATCAGCGTCCTGACCGGCACGCCGAGCGCCTCCAGCTTGGCGCGGCCGCCGAGGTCCGGCAAGTCGATGACGAAACAGGCGGCGAGGATGTCGGCGCCGATCTGGCGCAGCAGCTTGACCGCCGCTTCCGCGGTGCCGCCGGTGGCGATCAGATCGTCGACAAGGATCACCTTCTCGCCCGGAGCAACGCCGTCCTTGTGCATCTCCATCTCGTCCAGCCCATATTCCAGGCTATAGGCGACGCGCACCGTCTCGTAGGGCAGCTTGCCTTTCTTGCGGATCGGCACGAAGCCGGCCGAGAGCTGATGGGCGACGGCGCCGCCAAGGATGAACCCGCGTGCCTCGATGCCGGCGATCTTGTCGATCTTCTGGCCGGCATAGGGATGCACCAGTTCGTCGATGGCGCGGCGGAAGGCGCGCGCATTGCCGAGCAGGGTGGTGATGTCGCGAAACAGGATGCCGGGCTTGGGATAATCCGGAATGGTACGGATCGCGGCAAGCAGCGTGTCTTCAAGGGAGGATTTCATGGTTCGAGATTACCTGAAACGGAGGTTGTTGCGCGACAATTGTTCGATCGAACTGCAGCCCATCAGCTTCATGCCGCGTTCGATCTCGACCCGCATCTGCTCAAGCGCCCGTTCGACGCCGGGCTGGCCGGCCGCCGCGAGCGGAAACAGATAATAGCGGCCGAGCCCAACGGCCTTGGCACCGAGCGACAGCGCCTTCAGCACATGGGTCCCGCGCTGCACGCCGCCATCCATGATGACGTCGATCCTGTCGCCAACGGCGTCGACGATCTCGGCAAGCTGGTCGAACGCCGCCCGCGAACCGTCCAGCTGCCGGCCGCCATGGTTCGACAGCACGATGCCGCTGCAGCCGATGTCGACGGCGCGTCTTGCATCCTCCACCGACATGACGCCCTTGAGGCAGAACGGACCCGCCCAAAGCTTGACCATCTCGGCGACGTCGTCCCACGTCATCGACGGGTCTAGCATCTCGGTGAAGTAGTGGCTGATCGACATCGTGCCGCCACCCATGTCGACATGCTCGTCGAGCTGCGGCAGCTTGAACCCCTCATGGGTGAAATAGTTGATCGCCCAGGCCGGCTTGAGCGCGAACTGCGCCATTCCGGCGAGGTTGAGCTTGAAGGGAATGGCAAAGCCGGTGCGTTTGTCGCGCTCGCGGTTTCCTCCGGTGATGCTGTCGACGGTCAGCATCATCACCTCCACGCCGACCGCCTTTGCCCGCTGCATCATCGCCCGGTTAAGACCGCGATCCCGGTGGAAATAGAACTGGTAGACCTGCGGGCTGCTGCTGATGCTGCGCGCCTCCTCGAGGCTGACGGTGCCCAGCGAGGAGACGCCGAACATGGTGCCGTATTTGGCGGCGGCCCTGGCAACCGCGCGCTCCCCCTGATGGTGGAACAGGCGCTGCAAGGCGGTCGGCGAGCAATAGAACGGCATCGCCAGCTTCTGGCCCATGACCGTCACCGACATGTCGACCTCGCTCACCCCGCGCAGCACGTTGGGAACCAGATCGCAGGTCTCGAAGCTTTCGGCGTTGCGGCGGTAGGTGACCTCGTCGTCCGCCGCGCCGTCGATGTAATTGAAGATCGGCCCCGGCAGCCGCTGCTGCGCCATCCGCCGGAAATCGGAAAAGTTGTGACAGTCGCTGAGCCGCATCATCGAATTCCAAAGGCCATGCCGGGGCAAGTCGCTCGCCGCCGTTGATGCGTCGAATATCAACCTGATGCCGCCATGCCAACGGACTATTTTTCGAGCTGCCCTCCGGACATGGCCATGAGCAAAAAAAGGGACGCCGAAGCGCCCCTTTCTGGTCTAATCCGGCTGACGAGGATTACATGCCGAGATCGGAACGAAGCTCGGCCCTGGCCACTTCATATTCAGCCTTGAAGTCGTCCCGGTTGAGCAGGACTGCGGCAATGACGCTGCCGGAAATCCTGCCCATCTCGACATCGGACGCAAAATGGATGCCGCCAACCACGCGGTTGTGAGCGTATTTGCTCGCGCGTGCCATGATCTCGGCGCGCTTTTCCGGTACCATGTCGGACAGAATGATGCCCATCATGGTGCCGACGGTGGCGTGGCCGGACGGCCAGGAACCGGAACTCGACAGCTTGACCGCCGGCTTGACGAGGTCGCTGAGCTGGTGCGGGCGCGGGCGCTTCCAGACATCCTTGGCCGGATCGACGACGGCGCCTTCGGTGGCAACGACGCGATCGAAGAAGGCGCTGAATTTTGGCAGCGTTTCCTTGTTGAATTTCGGCCCCATGACGTCGGCAAAGCGCCAGACATTCTCCTCGGCGTCGGCCACGGCGCTGGCTACCATCTCGGGCGTGCGTGTGACCTGCAGCGTCAGCACCTCGCCGAGTTCGGCCTTGGTCTGTGCCGAATCGTTTGCCGGCGGCGGCGGCAGGATCATCGTCAGGTCGATATCCTTGTTGGTGACGAAGGGCTGGGCGTCTTCCGCTTGCGCGGCCGAGCCGACGATGAGCAGCAAAAGGCCTGCCGCGAGCGATGCGTATCTTTTCATGAATGCGATCCTTTGATGAGAGCAGCACAGGATCGCCGGATGCGGTGACGGCCATGTGACACGACCGGCATCCGGAAATGCAAAAGGGCGCCTCTCGGCGCCCTTTGCGTTCACTTGATTGTGTGGCCTGGAGAAATTCCAGGAAAAGTGTGAAACGGTTTTCCGTCCGGAATTGCGCCAAAACAAGGAGCTGGAGCGGTTCCCCGTTTCCGTGAAACGGTGAACCGGTCTAGTGGGCCACGCCTTCCCACACCTTGCGCTTGGTGAGATAGACCAGCGCGCCGAACAAAAGCAGGAACACCAGAACGCGAAAACCGGTCTTCTTGCGGTCTTCCATATGCGGCTCGGCCGCCCACGCCAGGAAGGCGGAGACGTCGCGGGAATACTGGTCCACGGTCTGCGGCGCACCGTCATCATAGGTCACCTGGCCGTCGGAGAGCGGGTTGGGCATCTTCAGCGACACGCCGGACATGAAGTACGGATTGTAGTGGGTGCCTTCCGGGATGACCATGCCGGCAGGCGGTGTCTCGTTATAGCCTGTCAGCAGCGAGTGGATATAGTCGGGCCCGCCCGCGTCATACTGGGTGAAGATGTCGAAGACGAATTGCGGAAAGCCGCGCTCGACGCCGCGCGCCTTGGCCAGCAGCGACATGTCGGGCGGAGCAGCACCGCCATTGGAGGCAGCGGCGGCTTCCTCATTGGCAAAGGGCGGCGGGAAGTGGTCGGACGGCTTGCCGGGACGGTCGAACATGTCGCCGGCATCGTTGGGGCCGTCGTGGATCGTGTACTCGGCCGACAGCGTCTTGATCTGCGCATCGGAATAGCCGAGGTCCGACAGCGTGCGGAACGCCACCAGGTTCATCGAATGGCAGGCCGAGCAGACTTCCTTGTAGACCTTGAGGCCACGCTGCAGCTGCGCCTTGTCGTAAGTGCCGAATGGGCCGGTGAAACTCCAGTCCATTTCCTTCGGCTCGTCGATCGGGAAATGCGTCGGATTGGCCACATTGTGTGCCTCTTCGGCGGCGATCGCCCGAGTGCCCGCGGCCCCAGCGGCGACAGCCACAAGGCCGATCAGCGCCAGCGAGGTGAGAATCTTTTTCATGCCAAATCCCCTTAGATTCTCTACCCGCTCAGCCTTTGGTTTCCGGAGCCGCCGTAGCGCCCGCCGGATGTCCGCTGCCGCCCTTGTTCTTCTCGAGCACCGCCTCGGTGATCGAATTCGGCAGCCGTCGCGGCGTCTCGATCAGGCCGAGCACCGGCAGCGCGATCAGGAAGAAGGCGAAGTAGAACAATGTCGCCATCTGCGCCATGAACACATAGCTGCCTTCCGCCGGCTGCGAGCCCAGCCAGCCAAGCAGAATGGCATCGGCCACGAACAACCAGAAGAACAGCTTGTACCAGGGCCGGTAAACCGCCGAGCGCACCTTCGAAGTGTCGAGCCACGGCACCAGGAACAACATGACGATGGCGCCGAACATGCATAGCACGCCGCCGAGCTTGGAGTTGATCGGCCCGACATTGAAGGTGATGGCGCGCAGGATCGCGTAGAACGGCAGGAAATACCATTCGGGCACGATGTGGGCCGGCGTCTTCAGCGGGTTGGCGACGATGTAGTTGTCGGGATGGCCGAGATAGTTCGGCAGGTAGAAGACGAAATAGGCGAAGAAGAACAGGAACACGATCATGCCGAACGCGTCCTTGATGGTCGCGTAGGGGGTGAAGGCGACGGTGTCGGTCTTGGACTTGACCTCGATGCCCGTCGGGTTCGACTGGCCGACGACATGCAGCGCCCAGATGTGCAAAACGACGACGCCGGCAATCATGAACGGCAACAGATAGTGCAGCGCAAAGAAGCGGTTCAGCGTCGGGTTGTCGACGGCAAAGCCGCCGAGCAGCAGCTGCTGGATCCAGTCGCCGACCAGCGGAATGGCACTGAAGAAGCCGGTGATGACGGTGGCGCCCCAGAAGCTCATCTGGCCCCATGGCAGCACGTATCCCATGAAGCCGGTCGCCATCATCAGGAGATAGATGATGCAGCCGAGGATCCACAGCAGCTCGCGCGGCGCCTTGTAGGAGCCGTAATAGAGGCCACGGAAGATGTGGATGTAGACGGCGACGAAGAAGAACGAGGCGCCGTTCGAATGCATGTAGCGCAGCAGCCAGCCCGAATTCACGTCGCGCATGATCTTCTCGACCGAGCCGAAGGCCAGATTGGTGTCGGCCGTGTAGTGCATGGCCAGCACGATGCCGGTCAGGATCTGCGCCACCAGCATGATCGACAGGATGCCGCCAAACGTCCAGGCGTAGTTGAGGTTGCGCGGCACCGGATAGGCAACGAAGCTGTCATAGACCAGCCGCGGCAGCGGCATGCGGGCGTCGAACCAGCGTCCGAGACCGGTTTTGGGCGTATAGGTCGAGTGTCCCTCGCTCATCGAAATATCCCCTGCCTCAACCGATAAGGATCTTGGTATCGGAAATGAACTTGAATACCGGAACCGCCATGTTCTCAGGCGCCGGGCCTTTGCGGATGCGGCCGGCCGTATCGTAGACCGAGCCGTGGCACGGGCAGAACCAGCCGCCGAAATCGCCTTCCTGGCCAAGCGGAATGCAGCCGAGATGCGTGCAGACCTGAACCATCACCATCCAGGCTTCCTTGCCGGGCGTGGTGCGATTGGCATCGGTCGCGGGTGCGTCGGCCGGCAGATTGGCGTTGCGCGCGATCGGGTCCTTGAGATCGGCCAGCTTGACCGCCTCGCCGTCCTTCATTTCCTGTTCGGTGCGGTTGCGGACCACGACCGGCTTACCGCGCCATTTGACGATCAGCGACATGCCCGGCGTCAGCGAGGCAACGTCGACTTCGACCGAGGCGAGCGCCAGCGTCGAGGCGTCAGGGCGCATCTGGTCGATGAACGGCCACGCGAAAGCACCCGCGCCGACCACTGCGGCCATGCCGGTGGCGACGTAGAGAAAATCACGACGGTTGGGATCCTGGGTGTCGGTTGCGCTCACGGGTGCCTGATCCTTTCGCCTCTTCCGTGCCGGTGGTTGAGCCTTGTTCCCCGCTCAATTACGCCAACCCGACAGCGCATGGCGAACAGGCTTGCGAATTCCTCCGGCATTTGGACTTCGGTTTATGCGTGAAGCCCGTTTTTGTCCAGACGGGTGAAGGCACAAGGGCAGATTGTCGCGGGGGTTCCGCACAGCGATGAATTTGACGGGCTTGGCTGAATGTAGCAATATGTCTACATCTTCTCCAGGGAGGTGCTGAAATGAACATCTCGACGAAGACGATCACCATCATGTCGAGCCGTGAATTCAACCAGGACACGGCGCTTGCCAAGCGGGCTGCCAGGAACGGACCGGTCATCATCACCGACCGTGGCAAGCCATCCCATGTGCTGATGTCGATGGAGGAATTTGAGAAACTGAAAGCCTTGGGCAAATCAGAGAAGCATAGAAGCCTTGCGGACGTTCTGGCGGATGATCGGCCGGAAGCGGATTTTGATTTCGAAATCCCGCAACTCAAGGGCTTTTCCCTGCGTCCGCCCGAGTTCGACTGATGTATCTGCTCGATACGAATGTCATTTCCGAACTCAGGCGAAGGGACCGATGCGACCCGAACGTTCGGACCTGGGCAGAGGACCGAAATCCAGCCGAATTTCATGTTTCGGCCGTCAGTATTCTCGAAGCCCAGATCGGCGCTCTGAGAGCCGAGCGAAAGGACACGAAGAAAGCAGCCGTTCTGCGCGCCTGGATCGACGGATTGGTTGCCGAAATTGCAGAGCGCATATTGCCCGTGGATCTCGCTGTCGCGCTGCGCTGCGCACCCCTCCACGTTCCGGATCCAAAGCCAGACCGCGACGCCTACATCGCCGCCACAGCGCTCGTCAATAATTTGACGGTCGTGACTCGCAACACGAGGGATTTCGAAGGTACCGGCGTGAAGCTTTTCAATCCATGGATACCGGCGAAGGGTTAGGGCCCATGGCACATATCATCGACCGCGACACCTGGGCCGTTCGCTCCGACCATTGGAAGGGCGAATTGCAATGTGGCGCCTACGGCTCCAACTCCTGCCTGATCTTCAACCACCTGCCTGATGTCGGCGGCGGTCCACGGCTGCACACACATCCCTACGCGGAGATTTTCATCATCCGCCAGGGCACCGGCCTGTTCACCGTCGGCGACCAGGAGATCGAGGCATCCGCCGGCCAGATCCTGATCGTGCCGCCCAACACGCCGCACAAATTCACCAATCTCGGCCCAGGCCCGCTGGAAACGACCGACATCCATGAAAACGGCAGCTTTATCACCGAATGGCTGGAGTGATCCCTATTTCGCGCCGAGCCTGGCCAGCACCGCTTTCGGGATGTTGTATTCACGAATGACGGCATCGTGCTTGCGCAAGCCGCACAGCTCGCGCTGGATGAAATAGCCATGCACCGCCTCGGCGGCATCCTTGAGCAGCCGGGGGCGCAGTTGCTCGTCGGCATTGTCGCGCAGCCTGGCCAGCGTTTCCTCTACCCGCTGGCCGGCGCGGCCAAGTGCTGCCGCCTTTTCCGCCAATATTTCATGGCCGAGCGCGTCGAAGGCGGCTTCGGCAGCGGTAGCACTCGTTGGACCGTGAGGGGATCGCAGAGACATTCAGCGGGCCTCCAAGTCCTTAGCTTCAGGAAAAGACAAAATAGGAGCGAAATCGTATCTCCAAAAATCCACAACGGAAATAATGTGTCCATCCGAAAACGCGGACACCAAAACGCCCATACCGTCGATATCCGTGTAGGTGAAATCAGAGATGAGTCGCGGCTTGGCCGCCAAAGAATATCCAACAGTTACGACTTCGAAGCTTCCCATGCCCCCATCGTCCAGTGTTGTAAACGAGACGGCGACCGGCGTGGAAAGCCCCGAACAGTCGGAGAGGAATGTAAGCAAGCCAAACCGTAACTCATTGAGCGCTTCAGTCTGAAGCGGCAAGACAGCAGTCATAAAAGCTACTCCGCCGGGCGTGTCTCTTCGAGCACGCTGTCCTCGTGATAGAGAAAACCGCCGGACTGCCGCTTCCAGAGCCGCGCATAGAGCCCGTCGAGCGCCACCAACTCGTCATGCGTGCCTTGCTCGACGATGCGGCCGCCATCGAGCACCACCAGCCGGTCGAGTGCCGCGATCGTCGACAGCCGGTGGGCGATGGCGATGACCGTCTTGTTTTCCATCAGCCGCGTCAGATTCTCCTGGATCGCCGCCTCGATGTCGGAATCGAGTGCCGAGGTCGCTTCGTCGAGGATCAGGATCGGCGCATCCTTGAGAAACACGCGGGCGATCGCCACGCGCTGGCGCTGGCCGCCCGACAATTTGACGCCGCGCTCGCCGACAAAGGCCTCGTAGCCGGCGCGGTCCCTGTTGTCGCGCAAGGTCAGGATGAACTCGTGCGCCTCGGCCTTTTTCGCCGCCGCGATCACCTCCGCATCGGTCGCGTCAGGCATGCCGAGCTTGATGTTGTCGCGCAGTGAACGGTGGAACAGCGCCGTGTCCTGGCTGACGACGCCGATATTGGCGCGCAGCGAATTCTGCGTGACTTTGGCGACATCCTGGCCATCGATGGTGATCGACCCGCTCTCCAGATCGTAGAGCCGCAGGATCAGGTTCGCGAGCGTCGTCTTGCCGGCCCCGGACGGCCCGACCAGCCCGACCTTCTCGCCCGGCTTGACGACAAGGTCGATGCCGTTCAGCACGCCGAAACCTTTGCCGTAATGGAACTCGACGTTGTTCACCTCGATACGACCGCCTGCCACCACGAGTTCCTTGGCGTCGGGCGCATCGGTGAGGCCGAGCGGCTGCGAAATCAGCGCCTTGGAGTTCTCCAGCACGCCGAGGTTTCGCAAGATGCTGTTGAGCTGCATCATCAGCCGACCGAGCAGCATGTTGAGCCGCAGCACCAGCGACAGGGTGAAGGCAACCGCGCCGACGGTGATCGAGCCCTCGACCCAGAGATAGACGGCAAAACAGCCGATCGCCGTGATCATGATGCCCGACAGCGTCGTCAGCGCCATGCGCACGCCCGTCAGCCGGCGGGTGAACGGGCGCAATGCGTCGAGGTAGATGTCGAAACCGTTCCTGATGTAGCGATCGTCGCCGTCGGCCGAGAACAGTTTCAGCGTCTGCACGTTGGAATAGGAATCGACGATGCGGCCGGTGATCATCGAGCCGGCCTCGGCGGTTTCCTCGGCATGCTTGCGGATTGCCGGCAAATAGAGCTTGGCCAGCCAAGCGAAAGCGGAAATCCAGATCACCACCAGCACCGCCAGCCTGAGATCGAGGCCTGCGACCAGCGCCAGCGTCGTCACCGTGTAGACGATCATGAACCAGACGACCTCGATGAAGCTTTCCATCAGGTCGCCGGTGGCTTGCCCCGCCTGCCAGACCTTTGTCGCGATGCGGCCGGCGAAATCGTTCTGGAAGAAGGCGTAGGACTGGCGCGAGACATGCCGGTGAGCCTGCCAGCGCACCAGATTGTAGAAGCCCGGCGTGATCGTCTGTTCGTCGACCAGGGCAGAAAGGCCAACGACAACGGTGCGGATGACCAGCACCACCACGGCCATGAAAACCAGTTCAGGGCCGGCGGCGGCCCACAATGCGTGCCAGCTGCGCTCGGCGGGAAGCTGGTCGAGAATATCGACCAGCCGCCCGACGAAGTAGAACAGACCGGCCTCGACCAGCGGCGCGATGCCGCCGATGACCAGCATGGCGAAGAAGGCGAACTTCGCCTGGCCGACATAGTGCCAGAGAAAACCGCCGACGCTGGTCGGTGGCCGAAGATTCGCTGGCTCCCTGAACGGATAGACCCAGTTCTCGAACCAGCGATAGACGGCTGTCATCATGCGGCGGCCATCATTCTGCGGCTTGCCCCTTTGCAAGTGCGTCGTTGGCGGCGTCGGCGGGACCGTCCTCAAGCAGGAACCCGCCCGACTGGCGCTGCCAGAGCTGCGCGTAGAGCCCGCCCTTGGCGACGAGTTCCTCGTGCGAACCTTCCTCGATGACACGCCCCTTGTCCATCACCACCAGCCTATCCATCGCCGCGATGGTCGACAGCCGGTGCGCTATGGCGATGACGGTTTTGCCTTGCATGAGCTTGTAGAGATTCTCCTGGATCGCCGCCTCGGCTTCGGAATCAAGCGCCGAGGTCGCTTCGTCAAGGATAAGTATAGGTGCGTCCTTCAACATAACGCGAGCAATCGCGACGCGTTGCCGCTGGCCACCGGACAATTTGACGCCGCGGTCACCGACATGGGCATCGAAGCCCTTGCGGCCGCTGGCATCCGAAAGCCCTGATATGAAGTCCAGCGCCTCGGCGCGCCGCGCCGCCTCGACAAGCATCTCGTCGGTGGCATCGGGCCGGCCATAAAGGATGTTCTCGCGCACCGAACGATGCAGCAGCGATGTGTCCTGCGTGACCATGCCGATCTGCGCACGCAGCGAATCCTGCTTCACACCGGCGATCTCCTGGCCGTCGATCAATATCTGCCCGGCTTCGAGGTCGTAGAAGCGCAGCAACAGGTTGACCAGCGTCGACTTGCCGGCGCCGGAGCGGCCGACGATGCCGACCTTCTCGCCCGGCTTCACCGCCAGCGACAGGCCTTCGATCACACCCTTCTGCTTGCCGTAGTGGAAGCGGATATCCTCGAAGCGGATCTCACCCCTGGAAACGCTGATCTCCTTCGCGTCCGGCCTGTCCTCGACAAGGCGCGGCAGCGAAATCGAGGCAATGCCGTCCTGCACCGTGCCGATGTTCTCGAACAGGCCCGACATTTCCCACATGATCCATTGCGACATGCCCCACAACCTGAGCACAAGGCCGATGACCACGGCGACCGCGCCGATCGTCACGGCTTGCCCCAGCCACAGCCACAGCGCCATCGCGGTCACCGAGAACAAGAGCAGCGCGTTCAGTATGTAGAGCGAGCCGAAAAGCACTGTCACCAGCCGCATCGACCGGTAGACCGTTTCGAGAAAGCCGGACATGCCGTCTTTGGCGAATGACGCTTCGCGGCGCGCGTGGCTGAACAGCTTGACCGTCTGGATGTTGGAGTAGCTGTCGACGACCCGGCCTGTCATGATCGAGCGCGCATTGGCCTGTTCCTCGCCGACCTTGCCCAGCCGGGGAATGAAAAAACGCAGCAAAAGGATATAGCCGACCAGCCAGACGCCGAGCGGCGCGGCCAGCCGCCAGTCGGCCGAGCCGACGATGAGCAGCATGCCGAGGAAATAGACGATAACGTAGTTCAGGACGTCGATCACCTTGATGACGCACTCGCGCACGGCGAGAGCCGTCTGCATCAGCTTGGTCGCGATGCGGCCGGCGAACTCGTCCTGGTAGAAACTCATCGACTGCTTGAGCAGATAGCGGTGCACCTGCCAGCGGATGCGCATGGGATAATTGCCCATCAGCGTCTGCTGATTGAGGAGCGAATGCAGCCATACCGTGCCCGGCAGCGCGAACAGCACGATGAAGGCCATGCCGGCGAGCTTCCAGGCTTCCGTCTGCAGGAAGGTTTCGCGATTCTGCCCCGACAGCCAGTCGACGATGCGCCCGAGGAAGCCGAACATCCATACTTCCGCGATCGCGATGGCCGTCACCAGCACCGCGTCGAAAAGAATGTAGGGCCACGCGCCGCGCGTATAATGCACGCAGAAGGCAACCAGCGTCTTGGGCGGCTCGACCGGTTCCGCCGCGGGGAACGGATCGAGCCTTTTTTCAAACCAGCTAAACAACAACATAGGTCATGCCTGTGAAATGTGTTTGCCGCTTACGCGGCACGTGAGCGTACGAAGTCCCCGGAACCCATGGCGTCAAGGGCCGACGGTCTGGAATCATCCGGACCGTCGGCCTGCTTCGCGCAATATAGGGGCTCGCGGGCTTTTCGCCGACAGGCGCGCCTGACGATCCTGACGGCGCACTGTTCACGATCCGGATTTTCGCGCCGGGCCGGATCAAACGGATGATCCGGCGCACCAGCGACGGCCGGCCCGGGTCGGGAACCGCGCGCGAGAAATCGACGTCCGGCAGCATGCCGCGATGTGGCCGGCGGCGGATCTCGGCGTGAACCGCCGACGAATAGGTATCGCCGATCAGCAGCGCCCAGGTAGGCAGTCGGTGGATATGCAGGCTCCTTGAGCCCGGTATTCTGTAGGGATCGAACATCGGTCCGTCCTCCGTGTGAAAATAGAGATAAAAAGGCGAAGCAATTTCGTCCGCCGGCATTCGGCCGGAGGCACGCATTGCGTCGGTCTGAACATGACGACGATCGTCGGTCCGGACACGATGGCGAGCATCGGTCTGGACAGGTTCAGGTGGGGCGTTCAGCCCTTTTGACTTTTTGAAAAACATCGCAGGATTCCTTCAAGAGCCGGAAAATCGTTTCGGCGGGAATCGGTGCGATCAAGTCTTAGAGAGTCAGGAGAATCGTCGTACCGAAGCCGCCGGCAGGCAGGTAAGCCCACGAGAGGGGCGCTGGATGTGCATGGTCATCATGAATTTCCCCTCCATCGGTTCGGGTTGACAATGGAACTGACATACCCGACTTCGCAGAAAATGGCCACCCGCAGGTCCAGCAATTTCCAAAACCGCTGATACGCTGTGGCCGATCTGCCACTTATTAGAAGGACGCGGAAATGAACTGTCGTCTCCGCATCGCGCTCTACCAGCCGGATATTGCCGGCAACACCGGGACAATCCTGCGCTTCGCCGCTTGCCTCGGGCTCGGCGTCGACATCATCGAACCGGCCGGCTTTCCGCTCTCCGACAAAGCGCTCAAGCGAGCCGGCATGGACTACCTCGAAATGGCTGCCCTGACCCGGCATGTCGACTGGCACGCCTTCGAGGACTGGCGGAAAGCCCGCGCGAACCGAGTGGTGCTGCTGTCGACCAAGGCCACGACCGCTTACACCAGCTTCACCTTCGCCGATGGCGACATTCTTCTGTTTGGCCGGGAATCCGCAGGCGTGCCGGATCCTGTCCATCAGGCGGCGGATGCGCGGCTGACCATTCCCATGCAGGGTACGGCGCGCAGCATCAACGTCGCGCTTTCCGTCGCCATGGTGGCGGGCGAAGCCATCCGGCAACTCGGATAACGGCACTCCGTCTCCCGTCATCTTGACCCAGGCGCACATCGCCTTCTCCTTCGTTTGCACATCCAGGGTTTCTTCGCTACAAGCTCAACTTAACTTGAGGTCAAGCGCAAATTGGGGCGGAAAATCAGACATGGCGCCTGTAACGGAATTGACGGTCGGCCAGGTGGCCATGCGCAGCGGGGTGGCGGTATCGGCATTGCATTTCTACGAGGCCCGCGGCCTGATCCGCAGCCACCGCACGTCGGGCAACCAGCGCCGCTACGGCCGCGACGTGCTGCGACGTGTGGCGATCATCAAAGTGGCGCAGGAGGTCGGCATCTCGCTGGCCGAGATCGGTGAAGCCCTGGCATCGCTGCCCGAAGGCCGCACGCCGACACGCGATGACTGGAACCTTTTGTCGACCGCCTGGCGCGACGGGCTCGATCACAAGATCGCCCAGTTGAAGAAACTGCGCGACGGGCTGACCGACTGCATCGGCTGCGGCTGCATGTCGATCGACAAATGCCCGCTGCGCAATAAGGGCGACCGGCTGGCGAGGGAAGGCACAGGGGCTAGGCGGCTGGTGGCCGGCTGAACCCCTTGTCGGGAGGCAAGTCGCCTTTCAGTCCGCCGCCGGCAACCGCCTGATGGTGAACTCGATCAGGTCGCCCGGCCGCTCGAACCAGCTTTCGATCTCGGTCCAGTAGGCCTGCTTGGGAAAGCGCTCGAACCATTCCTTGGCCTTGAGCCGCGCATCCGAGCGCGGCAGCACGAAGGTCTCGCGCAGGAAACCATCGCGCGGCATGCGCGCGTGTTCGGCCCGGCTTTGGTCGAGCCTCTTCTTCAGGCCATCCAGCGGCGGTCTTGCCGGGGTGCGCACGAAACAACTCCTTGCACCGTTATGACACTTGACCCTGTCCCCTAAGAGATTAGGGATCGCGCCCGGAAAAGACGAGTCTTTTGTCGACTCACGCCCCGCAACCGGAGACGGCACTTGGAACGACCTGAAATACCGGCAGGGCTGCCCGCCGACATCGAACAAAAGAAGATGAAGGCGCGCCTCTGGTTCGAGGCGCTGCGCGAACGCATCTGCGCCACCTTCGAGCAGATCGAGCAGGACCTTGGCGGGCCGCTGGCCTCGTGGTCGCCCGGCCGCTTCGAGAAGACGCCATGGGAACGTGACGAGGGGCGCGGCGGCGGCGGCACCATGTCGATGATGCACGGCCGCGTCTTCGAAAAGATCGGCGTTCACACTTCGACCGTCCATGGCGAGTTCTCGCCCGAATTCAGGAAGCAGATGCCCGGTGCCGAGGAAGACCCGCGCTTCTGGGCATCCGGCATTTCGCTGATCGCGCATCCCTGGAATCCCAACGTTCCGGCCGTGCACATGAACACGCGAATGGTGGTAACATCGCGCCAATGGTTCGGCGGCGGCGCCGATCTGACACCGGTGCTCGATCGCCGCCGCACCCAGGACGACCCCGACACGGTCGCCTTCCACCGCGCCATGCAATTCGCTTGCGAGAAGAATGCCGCGGTCGCCGATTACCCGAAATTCAAAACCTGGTGCGACGAGTACTTCTATCTATCGCACCGCAACGAGCCGCGCGGCACCGGCGGCATCTTCTTCGACTGGCTGCATTCGGGCGAGGACAAAGGCGGCTGGAATGCCGATTTCAACTTCGTCCAGGATGTCGGCCGCTCCTTTCTCGTCGTCTACGGTCACCTCGTGCGCGCCAACTTCAACGAGAACTGGACCGATGGCGACCGTGACGAACAGCTCATCCGCCGCGGCCGCTATGTCGAATTCAATCTGCTTCACGATCGCGGCACCATCTTCGGACTGAAGACCGGCGGCAATGTCGCGTCCATTCTCTCCAGCCTGCCGCCCGAGGTCCGCTGGCCGTAACAAAATGGTGAGCCCGGCGTGAGCCGCATTGATGTCCCATTCGCTCGAAATGGGCATGGAATGTGGCGCGCGGTGCGGCGAAAAATTTCTTTTTCGTCTAATAGGCTGTTGAAAAGACTGGTCTATTTGTGGCACCGGGTCGGGAAGCGCCGGCGGTTCGCCTGCGCGCAATTCCAGGAAAGTGCGAAACGGCTTTCCGACCGGAATTGCGTCAAGACAAAGCGAGCCGCGACCCGACGCGACCGGACGGCCCAAGACGATGCGGGACATCTTCGTCAAAAAGATACCCGCCTTTCCAGGAGTACTTCGCAATGCGCAAGATCATTGTTTCGGCTGCCGCCGCTGCCCTTCTCGCTTCCGGTTCGATGGCGTTCGCCGCCGTCAAGCACACCACCGGGACGATCAAGACCTTTGACACGACGGCCATGAGCCTGGTCCTCGATGATGGATCGTCTTTTACGCTTCCCAAGACCTTCAAGGACCCTGGCCTGACGGTCGGTGAAAAGGTCCGCGTCTCATGGGATATGAAGGGCAAGAACAAGGTCGCCGAGGCCGTCAAGGCCGCAAAATGATGGCTTGCGTGCCAGGGCAGGATGAGACGATATCCTTTCCTTTTTCGGCGTAGCGCAAGGGCGGAGCGACGCCGCTCCGCCCTTTTGCCGTTGACGGCAACCAATACCACCCCATCTGTGTTATGCTTCTCACCCGCTCGCGGTCCGCGGTTTCAACCCTGGGACCGGTCATGAGCCAAAAAAAGTACCGGAGCCTCGACCAGGCTCCACGGAGGAAAAGGAGAAAATCCCATGAAGGAATTTCACTGCGGGTCGCTCGTGCCCGGCTGTGACTGGCACACGCGTGCCGACGAGGAGGCCGAGGTCATGCGCCGTGCCGTCGAGCACATGCGCGAGACGCATGGCGAAACGGTCATCCGCGAGACGATGATCGAGGCGATCCGCTCGCGCATCGAAAAGACCCGCGACGCGGCCTGATCTACCCGGCCTTCAAGGCTTCGGCGGCGCGCTTGAGGAGCGCGTCGCGATCAGGGGTAAACCCGGCTTCGACCCATTCCGCCTCGAGATTCCTGAGGATTTCGCCGAGTTTCGGTCCTGGAGTTGCGCCGAGCGCCGTGAGATCGGCACCTTTCAGCGGAAACAACGGCTTCTCCCATTTGACGGCGAAGGCAAGCAGGCGCGAAAAGCCACCGGCTTCGAGCAGCGCCTCATTGTCCTCGACGGCGCGCACCCTGGCTGCCGCAAGCGACAGCCGCAGACGGTCGACAAACCCGTTCCGGTCGCCGCGATAGAGCCTTTTCGCCAGTTCGGCCTCGGTCGTCTTCGGCTCGACGGCGGTGGCAAGCGCCCAGTGGCGCAGGCGATCCGCTTCGGCGGTCGAGAGTTTGAGCCGCTCGGCAAGCGTCTTCATGCGAGCGGCATCGGGCGGCACGATCGCTTCCAGTCTGAGCAGCGGGTCGGCTGCCCACCCCAGATCCTTCTCTGCCCTGGTCAGCCCGTGGATGGCGTCGATGCCCCATTTCTCGCTTTCCGGCAGCGCAGCGGTCAAAACACTGGCCTGCCGCATCCAGAGCAGCGCCCGCGAGGGATCAGGTGCCGACAAAAGCTTCTTCAGTTCCGACCAGATTCGCTCGGGCGAAAGCTGGGCCAGCCCTTCCTTAAGCCGGGCGCAGGCCTTCAGTCCTTCGGCATCCGGCCGTCCGTTGCCGTACCAGGCGAAAAAGCGGAAGAAGCGCAGGATGCGCAGATAATCCTCGCGAATACGCGCTTCCGGGTCGCCGATGAAGCGCAGCCGGCGTGCCTCGATGTCTGCAATGCCGCCAACCAGGTCGACCACCTTACCATCGGCCTCGGCATAAAGCGCGTTGATGGTGAAGTCGCGCCGCTCGGCGTCGAGCTTCCAGTCGCGCCCGAACAACACTTTCGCGCGCCGCCCGTCGGTCTCGATATCGGCGCGCAACGTGGTGATTTCATAAGGTTTTCCGCCGGCAACCACGGTGATTGTCCCATGCTCGATGCCGGTTGGCACCGCCTTGAAGCCTTCCGCTTCGGCGCGGCGGAGGGTTTCCTGCGGCAGGCAGGTGGTGGCGATGTCGATGTCGGCGACAGGCTGGCCCATCAGCGTGTTGCGCACCGCGCCGCCGGCGACTCGCGCCTCTTCACCGCCTTCGGTCAGTGCGAACAGCAGGCGCTGCAGATGCTTGTCGGTGAGCCAATCAGCCCTGCCCGCGATCGAGACACTCACGCATAGAGCCTTTCATAGAGGGTACGAAGGATGCCGGCGGTGACGCCCCAGATGCGCCGGTCGCCGTAAGGCATGTCGTAGAAGAACCATTCGAGATCGTTCCATATACGGCTGTCGCGCTTGTGGTTGGCCGGGTCCATCAGGAAGCGCAGCGGCACTTCGAAGACGGCATCGACTTCGTCGGCGTTGAGCGTCAGTTGGAAACCGGGCCGCACGATGCCCAGCACCGGCGCGATGCGGTAGCCGCTGCCGGCGACATAGTCGGGCATGCGGCCGATGATCTCGATGCGGTCTTGCCCAAGCCCGATCTCCTCGAAGGTCTCGCGCAGCGCCGCCGCCTCAGGGCTCGGATCGGTCGGATCGATGGTGCCGCCGGGAAATGCCACCTGCCCCGAATGGCTGCGCAGCTTTTCGGCCCGTTTGGTCAGGAGAACCGTCGCATCGCCCTCATGATCGACGACCGGGATCAGCACCGCGGCATTGCGCAGCGCCTTGCCCTGGTTGAGGCGCGGATGGCCGGGGTTGAAGCGATGATCGCCATAATCGTCGCCGGCATGCGCATCCGGCTGCACGGCAAAACGCGCCCGAAAATCCGCGGATGAAAACGGCGCCGGCGTCACCTGGTCCATCACGCGCTCAGCCGCTTCAACTGGTCCGCCGGCATGATCGGGAACACGGCGCCCTTGGAGCGCACCGCGAACATCGTCTTGCCGCCGATCTCGATCTCCTCGCCATGCCCGACCAGTTCATACATAACCGGCCGCGCCACCAGCGCCTCCAGACGGCCACGCACCAGCACATAGGGCTTCAATCCGCCGGTCTCGTTCTCGTCGACAAACCGCAACGGCCGTTCCGGCCCCGCCTCGACCACATCGCCGACATTGGTGCGGAAGGTGATGGTCTGCGCTTCGCCGGCACCCGAAACGTCCATTTCGACGGCGATGAACGGCGCATCGGCGACGCGGATGCCGACCTTTTCCACCGGCGTCACCAGATAGGTCCTGCCATCGGCGTCCTTGCGCAGCACCGAGGAGAAAAGCTGCACCAGCGGCATGCGCCCGATCGGCGTGCCCAGATAGAACCAGGTGCCGTCGGCCTTGATCTCCATGTCCAGATCGCCGCAGAAGTCGGGATTCCAGCGTTCGACGGGTGCTGCGCCCTTGCCGGCACGGGCGGCGCGAGAGATGAGCGCCTCGAGGCCACGCGCCTCGGTGGCATCAGTCAGGCTTTCTTCACGATGTCCCAAGGGTCCCGTCATGGTCACGAAATAGTCACTGTTGTTGCGCTTGTCAGCCTAAGTCTGTGATTTAAGTTTCGACATAGGCGCCACGCGAGGCCGAATCGCGGCAACTTATGGTATGGTGCAGCCGTTGTTCCAGCCATGGTATTCCAACCACAAGGATCGATGCGGCATGAGCGTGATGGTCAAGGAAAGCCCGATCAGCGAAAAGGACATGATCGCCGAGGCCGAAAAGGCGCTTGCCGACATCTCCCGTATCCGCGACGGGGTCGGCCGGGTCATCTTCGGACAGGAAAGCGTCGTCGAGCGCACGCTGGTGGCGCTGCTGGCCGGTGGCCATGCGCTTTTGGTCGGCGTGCCGGGCCTCGCCAAGACCAAGCTGGTCGAAACACTTGGCATCGTGCTCGGCCTCGATTCGCGTCGCATCCAGTTCACGCCGGACCTGATGCCGTCCGATATCCTCGGCTCCGAAGTGATGGAGCAGGACGAAACCGGCAAACGCTCCTTCCGCTTCATCTCCGGGCCGATCTTCGCCCAGTTGCTGATGGCCGACGAGATCAACCGCGCGTCGCCGCGCACCCAGTCGGCGCTGCTGCAGGCCATGCAGGAATACCACGTCACCATTGCCGGCGCCCGCCATGACCTGCCGGCGCCCTTCCACGTGCTGGCAACCCAAAACCCGCTGGAGCAGGAAGGCACCTATCCGTTGCCCGAGGCCCAGCTTGACCGCTTCCTGATGCAGGTGGATATCCTCTATCCCGAAATCGAGGCAGAGCGCCGCATCCTTCTGGAAACCACCGGCATCGAGGACGCGAAAGCCCAGAACGTCCTGCAGCCGGTGCGGCTGAAGGAGATCCAGACGCTGATCCGCCGCATGCCGGTGCCTGAAAGCGTCGTCGAGGCGATCCTGACGCTGGTGCGCTCGGCGCGTCCCGGCCAAGGCAATGCCGAGACAGACAAGAACGTCGCCTGGGGTCCCGGCCCGCGCGCCAGCCAGGCGCTGATGCTGTGCACAAGGGCGCGCGCGCTTTACGACGGACGGCTGGCGCCCTCGGTCGACGACGTCCGTGCGCTGGCCGAGCCGGTGCTGCAGCATCGCATGGCGCTGACCTTCGCCGCCCGCGCCGAAGGCACCAGCGTGCGTGACGTGGTGGCGAAACTCGTGAAAGGGATTTGATGCCGCGCATCGGCGAGGTCCAGGCTCCGGCAGCGACGCGCGACGCGCTCGCCCGTGGCCGGTTGCGAGCCTCGCTTGTGCCAGACCTGCTGGTCGAGGCGCGCCGCATCGTCAACACCGTGATCGCCGGCTGGCATGGCCGCCGCAAGCGCGGAATCGGCGAGAATTTCTGGCAGTTCCGACCCTATGTCGAGGGTGATTCCTCGCGCATCGACTGGCGCCGCTCGGCCCGCGACGACCACACCTATGTGCGCGACCGCGAATGGGAAGCCGCCCATACGGTCTGGCTGTGGGCCGACCCCTCGCCGTCGATGCTCTACAAATCGACCGGCGCCAGCGTTTCCAAGCAATCGCGCGCGCTGGTGCTGGCGCTGGCCATGGCCGAACTGTTGTCGCGCAGCGGCGAGCGCATCGCCTGGCCGGGCCTCACCGACCCGTTCACCGCCCGCAACGGCGCCGAACGCATCGCCGCCCAGTTGATGCATGCGGGCGATTTGCCGGCAAAACCCGACCTGTCCGACATCAGGCGCTTCTGCGACATCGTCATCGTCAGCGACTTCCTCGATCCGGTCGAAGAGACGATGGCCTGGCTCGACGTGCTGGCCCGCCACGGCGTGCGTGCCCACCTGATCGAGGTCGCCGACCCGGCCGAGGAGACCTTCCCCTATGCCGGCCGCACCGAATTCACCGATCCCGAGACCGGCGACAAGCTGACCGCCGGCCGCGCCGAAATGCTGGGTGATGAGTATCGCCTGCTCTACGCCGCCCGCCGCCATGAACTGGCGGCCTGGTGCAAGCGGCTTGGCTGGAGCTTTACCGTCAACCACACCGATCGGCTCGCCTCCGACGCGCTGGTGCGGCTGCACATGGCGATGACCGCTGATGGCCCCTCGGTCAGGCCGACCGCCGGCGGTCGTGCCGGAAAGGCTGTCGCATGAGTTGGCTGCCGCTTTCCTTTGGCGCCCCCATGGTGCTGTGGGGCCTGCTGGCACTGCCGGTGATCTGGTGGCTGCTCAGGCTGACGCCGCCCAAGCCGCAGACCGAAATCTTCCCGCCGCTGAAGATCCTGGCGCGCGTGCTGAAGCGCGAGGAGACGCCGCAGCAGAGCCCGTGGTGGCTGACGCTGCTCAGGCTCTTGATGGCGGCCCTCATCGTCGCGGCATTGGCCGACCCGGTCTTCAACCCGCGCGAAAAGCTGCCGGCCGAGGGAGCCGCCCTTGCCCTGGTCATCGACAATGACTGGGCAAGTGCCGCCGACTGGGGCAAACGCGTCGCCACCGCCGAGCGGCTGATCAACGATGCCGGCGCCAACGGCGTGCCGGTCGTCATCGCCTTCACCGCCGAAAAGGCCAATGCCGAGATCGGCCCGTTCGATGCCGCCACCGCCCTTGACCGGCTGCGTGCCGCCAAGCCGCGGCCGATCCCGACCGACCGGCCCGCCGTCTATGCCCGCGTCGCCGGCGTGCTGGAGACCTTGCCCGGGGCCAGCGTCGCCGTGCTTGCCGACGGCCTGGCGGCAAAAGGCGATGAAGCCGCCTTCAACACGCTTTTGTCGAAAAATGCTACGCGTGTCGTCTGGGCAACCGCCGACAGGCTGTCGCTGACCGGCCTGACCGCCGCCGACAACCAGGTCGATGGCTTTGCACTGACCGCCATCCGCGCGCCGGGCGACCCTGCCCCGGCTCAGGTCACCGCCGGCGCCTTCGATGACAAGGGCCGCCGCATCGCCGATGCGACGCTGACCTTTTCGCCTGGCGAAACCACCGCCACCGGCACCATGGCGGTGCCGTTTGAGCTGCGCAACGACTTCGCTTCGATCGCGCTCGACGGCGAGCGCCAGGCCGGTGCCGTCCGCGTCCTCGACGAAAGCTCCAAGCGCCGCCGCGTCGGGCTGCTGTCGCAGGCCGAGGCCGACCAGGCGCAGCCGCTCTTGTCGCCGCTCTACTACATCAGGCGGGCGCTGCAGCCCTTCGCCGATCTGGTCGAACCCTCCAGCGCCGATCTTGCCGACGCCATCCCGCAGATCCTCGACCAGAAGCCCGCGATGATCGTCATGGCCGATATCGGCACCATTCCCGGACAGGTCCGGCAGAGACTTGTCGATTGGGTCAACAATGGCGGCACGCTGGTGCGTTTCGCCGGTTCGCGGCTGGCCACGGCGGGCGATGACGACGATTTGCTGCCGGTCCGCCTGCGCACCGGCGAGCGTTCGCTCGGCGGCGCGCTGTCATGGACGTCGCCGCAGCCTGTCACCGAATTCCCCAAGGCCGGCCCGTTCGCCGATCTGGCGCCGCCGACCGAGGTCACCGTCAGCAGGCAGGTGCTGGCCGAGCCGACACCCGATATCGTCGAGCGCACCTGGGCGGCCCTTGCCGACGGCACGCCGCTGGTCACCGGACTGAAGAAAGGCAAGGGCACGCTGGTGCTGTTCCACGTCACCCCTGAGGCGACCTGGTCGAACCTGCCGATCTCTGGCAGCTTCGTCGAGATGCTGCGCCGCATCGTGCAGCTGTCGCGCAACCAGGGCGCGGCCATCGCCAATGCCGAAGCCGCCGCGGCATCGCTGGCGCCTTATCGCATGATTGCAGCCGACGGCTCACTGGTGCCGCCGACGCCGGATGCGCGGCCGCTTGTACCGGGCGCCGGCGCGCTGCCGGTGACTTTTGAAAACCCGCCCGGTCTCTATGGTTCCGAGACGGGTGTATTTGCCCATAATTTGCTTGAAGCCGACAGCACGCTGGCCCCGCTGGCGCGCCCGCAAATCACTGTTCCCATCACCTCGATCCAGTATGCCTTTGACGAATCGCGCAGTTTGAAGGGCGCGCTGGTGGCGGCCGCCCTGGTGCTGATGCTGCTCGACACGCTGGCGGTATTCTGGATCGGCGGCCTGTTTTCACGCCGGCCGCGCCGCGCCGGTGCCGTGGCAACCACCGCCGCGGTCCTTATTGCGCTGGGTAGCCTGTTCGGTCATGCCGACCGTGCCCGCGCCGACGACGCCAAGCCGGGAGACGAGGTGGCCATCGAGGCGATTTCGAAGACCCGCATCGCCTATGTGCTGACCGGCGTGCCGGGCGACGATTCGATCAGCCGCGCCGGGCTCGAGGGCCTGACGCGCTTTCTGGTCGAGAAGACGGCACTGGAACCGGGCGAGCCGGCCGGCGTCGACATCTCGAGGGACGAGTTGTCGTTCTATCCGCTGATCTACTGGCCGATCGATCCGGCCGCCCCGATGCCGAGCCAGGCCGCCATCGCCCGCATCGACGCCTATATGCAGCAGGGCGGCACGGTGCTGTTCGACACCCGCGACCAGTTCGCCAACGGCATCGGCGCCGATTCGACCAGCCCCGCGACGGAGCGGCTGCGCGACATCCTCGGCAACCTCAACGTGCCGCCGCTGGAGCCGGTGCCATCCGACCACGTGCTGACCAAATCCTTCTTCATCCTGCCCGAATTCCCCGGCCGCTTCGCCGGCAGCCCACTGTGGGTGGAGGCCTCGCTCGACGCCAGCAATGCCGAGAACCGGCCGGTGCGCACCGGCGACGGCGTCTCGCCGATCATGATCACCGCCAATGATTTCGCCGGCGCCTGGGCGGTCGACGAGAATGGCGATCCGCTGCTGCCGACCGTACCGGCAGACCCGATGCAGCGCATCTACGCGCTGCGTGCCGGCGTCAACATCATGATGTACATGCTGACCGGCAACTACAAATCCGACCAGGTGCACGTGCCCATACTGCTCGAACGGCTGGGGCAGTAAGTCATGACGAACTGGTCGATCTCTTTCGAACCGCTGATCTCCTGGCCCTTGCTGGCCTTGGCGCTGGTGCCGTTGGCGCTGCTGGCACTGGTCGGCCTGTGGTTTCGCCAGCGCGGCTCGGTCTTCCGCTTCATTGCCCTGGTGGCGCTCGCGGCCGCCCTGTTCAACCCGGTGTTCCTCAACGAGGAGCGCGAGCCGCTGAAAAGCGTCGTCGCGCTGATTGTCGACCGCAGCCAGAGCCAGGATATCGGCGACCGCACCAAGCAGACCGACGAGGCACTGGCCGGGCTGCAGCAGCGTCTTGGCCGCTTCAAGCAGTTCGACGTGCGCGTCGTCGAGGCCGGCAAATCCGAGGCCGCCGAGGAGCGCACCGAGACACGGCTGTTCGGTGCGCTTGAAGGCGCCTTCCGCGACGTGCCGCCGTCACGCATCGGCGGCGCCATCATGATCACCGATGGCGAGGTCCATGACGCTCCCCCGGCCGCGCCCGATTTCAACGCCCCACTGCATGCCCTGATCACCGGCAACGACCACGAAAAGGACCGCCGCATCCGCTTCGAGAACGCGCCGCGCTTCGGCCTAGTCGGCAAGCCCCTCGACATGACCTACCGCGTCATCTCGACCGAAAACGAGACCGGCCCGGTCGATGTGCGCGTCTCGGTCAATGGCGAGCAGGTCGCGGTCGAGCACGCCACTGTCGGCCAGGCGATGCCGCTGCAGGTCACCATTCCGGGCGCCGGCCGCAACATCGTCGAACTCGCCATCGACCGCGAACCGGGCGAACTGACCGACACCAACAACCGCGCCATCGCGCTCATCGACGGCATTCGCGAGAATCTGCGTGTGCTGCTTGTCTCCGGTGAGCCGCATGCCGGCGAACGCACCTGGCGCAATCTGCTGAAATCCGACGCCTCGGTCGATCTCGTCCATTTCACCATCCTGCGGCCGCCGGAAAAGCAGGACGGCACGCCGATCAACGAATTGTCGCTGATCGCCTTCCCGACCCGCGAACTGTTCGTCGAAAAGATCAAGGATTTCGACCTCATCATCTTCGACCGCTACCAGCACCGCGACGTGCTGCCGATCCTCTATTACGACTACATCTCCGAATATGTCGAAAAGGGCGGCGCGCTGCTGATCGCGGCCGGCCCCGAATATGCCGGCGAAAGCTCGATCGCGCGCACGCCGCTGATGTCCGCCCTGCCGGCAATGCCGACCGGCGAGGTGGTCGACAAGGCCTTCTATCCGCGCCTCACCGAACTCGGCCAGCGCCATCCGGTGACGCGTGGGCTGGATGGCTCTGCCACCGAGCCGCCGCACTGGAGCCGCTGGTTCCGCACCATCGGCGTGCAGAATCCCGAAGGCGCAGTGGTGATGAAGGGCGCCGACAACCGGCCGCTGCTGTTGCTCGACCGTAAGGGCGAAGGCCGCGTCGGCATGCTGCTGTCCGATCAGGGCTGGCTGTGGGCGCGCGGCTTCGAGGGCGGCGGCCCGCATGTCCAGCTCTACCGGCGCATCGCGCACTGGCTGATGAAGGAGCCTGAACTGGAGGAGGAGCGGCTGACCGCCGACGGCCGCGGCATGGTGCTGGAAATCCGCCGCCAGACGATGGCTGACGATCCCGGCCCCGCCCAGATCATCACCCCGTCCGGCAAGACCTTGACCGTCAAGCTCGAGAAATCCGAGCCCGGCGTTTTCCTCGGCAGCGTCGAGACCAGCGAGATCGGCCTCTATCAGGTCGCCAATGGCGACCTCACCGCGCTCGCCCATGTCGGGCCGGTCAACGCACCGGAATTCGCCGACGTGATTTCCACCGAAAGCCGGCTGAAAGCGCCGGCTGAAGCCACCGGCGGCAGCGTGCGCCGGCTGGCGCCGTCCACAGCCCTTGGCAGCGACGTGACGCTACCCTCCATCGTGCCGGTGCGCTCGGCTGGTGCCGCGTCCGGCAACGACTGGATCGGACTGCGCACCACGGACGACAGCGTGCTCAAGGCCGTCTCGCGCGTGCCGCTGTTCGGCGGCTTCCTCGGCCTCGGCCTGCTGCTTCTGGCAATGGGTTCGATGTGGTACCGCGAGGGACGGTAGGGCTACTCTTCCGGCTCCGTCGTGAACATCAGCGGATAGCCCTTGGCCTTGCCGGCATCGGTGGCGCGCGTCGCCTTGGTCTCGGCGACATCCTTGGTGAACACGGCGACGACGCAGACGCCGCGACGATGCGCGGTGATCATCACGCGATGCGCCTGGTCTTCGCTGAGCTTGAACTCGCCCTTCAGCACCGTCACCACAAATTCGCGCGGCGTGAAATCGTCATTGATGAGGATGACCTTGTACAGCTTTGGCCGTTCGACCTGCGGCTTGACCTGGACGCGCGGTTTTGTGGTGATTTCAGGCATCGGAACCAACAATTTGCGTAAGCGACGTGACCGTCATTCTGGTACCGGTGAAAACGGTCGTCCATTTTGATCGACGCGCGAAACCGGTGTCCGCCGACGCGGCCATCCACAATCATGTGGGAAGGTGTCGGTTGCCGTTCAACGGTCCTAACGGCCGAACATGCGGCGGCTGGGAATCTGCCGAGCGGCCGTGGCCGACGGCATATTGGACCGAAAGCGGTTTCCACCGGCATCCGCCCGGCGTTCCAGCCAGGTGGCGATCGGCCATGCGGCGACGCAGATCAGCGTCGCGCCGGTCAGCATGACCAGCAGCCAGGTCTGTGCCGGCGTGATATAGTCCCAGTTGGTGGAAATCGCCGGCGCGAACAGCGAAGGCTCGGTGCGTCCGCTGGCCGGATCGGGCACCGGGCTGGCGGTGAACAGGATCAGCACCCTGGCGACGCCGGTGGCAACCAGGCCGCCGATCACCATCGAGCGCAAAATGGACGAAAGCCGCTTCTTCATGCGGATTGTCCTACACGGTCGGCGTTGCAAACGGGTTAAGTGTCAGTCGAGGCGGAAGCTGCCGGTGCCAGACTTCGTCAAGATCAGTTGAGCCCATCGACCCGCTTCATCGCCAACGTCAGGGCTTCAGCGGTTCGGACAGGAAGAAGGCCGCTCCAGCCGAAACCAGCTGGAGCGGCCTTGGTCAACAGGCCGGCATTTTGTGCCGGACCTTATCAGGTCTTCGGGGCGTCCTTCTTGACGGCCTTCTCGGCAGCCTTCTTGTGCTTCTTGACGGTCTTCTTGACGACCTTCTTCGGAGCAGCCTTGGCCGGAGCGGCAGTCGCCGGAGCGGTGGTCGTCGAAGCAGCCGGAGCAGCGGTCGTGGTGGCGGCGGCGTTGCCGAGAGCCGGCATCGCGAAAGCGAGAGCGACGGCGAGACCGGTGGCGGAGAGGATGGACTTTTTCATGGCTTCGTTTCCTTTTTATGCGGGTCAAGTTTCTGAGTGCTACTGAACCGGGTCGTTCGGCGTCACTCCAAGCAGCTTCAAAGCATTGGCGAGCATCCGGATGCCCTGCGCCTGTTTCTTGGCGGCGCAGTACCGGTTGCCCTTTCTCTGAAGTGCCTTTGCCGCGGTGACCTGCGTTGCCGTGGCATGGGTTTCGAGGGCTTCATCAAATTGGTGGCTGAGATTGGCGCACCGTTCGCTCCGGGTTGTGAGCGTGGCCTTTGCGTCCGATTGTCCGACAGCGGCAGTGACCAGGCAGAAGCCCAGCAACGCACCCAACAAACTGATCGACAACCTTGGCATCGGTTTATCCGTAAACCCGGAGACTAGCGTCGCAGCCGATGACCTGACCGCCACGAGATCAGTTATGCCCTTGAAATTTTTCAGGAGTTTTTCTGAACTGTAGAATTTTGTTTCTGGAGTGTGTCTGAGAAAGCCGGTGTGAACCCATCATAGCCACTGGCCAACATATGGCCTGAATTCTATCGTGTGGGTTGCGACAGAAGGGCTTGGCAATCAAAGACAGAAGGGCTTGGCAACAATGACAGGGCTGCTGTGAAATCCGACGCACACATACTGATCGTCGACGACGACAAGGGTATTCGCGACCTGCTGCAGGAGTTCTTCCAGAAGCGAGGCCTGCACACCTCGGTTGCCGCCGACGGCATCGAGATGGAGACCATCCTGCGGCGCGTTCAGGTGGACCTCATCGTCCTCGACGTGATGCTGCCCGGCAAAAGCGGGCTGGAGCTGTGCCGCGACCTGCGCGCCCAGTATTCGACGCCGATCATCATGCTGACCGCCGTCACCGAGACGACAGACCGCGTCGTCGGCCTGGAAATGGGCGCCGACGACTATGTGCCCAAACCATTCGATCCGCGCGAGCTTTTGGCGCGTATCCGCGCCGTGCTCAGGCGCAATGGCGCCGCCGAGCCCAAGCGCGCCTCCACCAAGCAGATCTACCGCTTCGCCGGCTGGACGATGGACTGTGCTCGGCGCCGGCTGATCGCACCCGACGATGTCAGGGTCGAGCTGACCATGGCCGAATTCAACCTGCTGCAGACCTTCGTCAAGAGCGCGCAGCGCGTGCTGACCCGCGACCAGCTCATCGAACTGTCCGGCGGCGACAGCGACTATTCCTTCGACCGCAGCATCGACATCCTTGTCAGCCGGTTGCGGCGCAAGATGGAAGACGACCCCAAAACGCCCAAACTGATCCTGACCGTGCGCAGCGGCGGCTACCAGTTCCTGCCCGAGACGACCTCCGAATGAGACGTTTCCTGCCGCAGACCTTGCCTGTCTGGGTGCTGCTGATCGTCATTGCCGGGCTGCTGATCAGCCAGGTCGCGACCCTCTACATCGTGTCGCGCGACCGCGCCGCCGCCAACGACGTCGTCGACCTCTACCGGCTCAACGACCGTGCCTTCTCGCTGGTTCAGCTCATGCATGACGCCAGTCCGGACGAGCGCAAGGCGACGGCGACCGGCCTGTTCAATTCAACCTACGCGCTCACCGTTTCGGACACGCCGGCGGTCACTTCGTCGATCGCCGGTGATGACGAACTAGCCGAACTCGAAGACATCCTCGTCGGCAGGCTGTCGAAATTCGGCATCACCGATGCACGCGTGCGCCGCGATCCGGCGACGCGCGAGGGTGATGACGCGGACGGCACGACGCCGGGACCCGACATCGGCCAGGTCGAGCGCGACCTTCTGGTATTGGCCGCCGACTTCGCCCAGAGCGACAAGCTGACGGCCTCGCTGCGCTTCGCCGACGGCCAATGGCTGAACTTCACCGAGCCGATCACGCCGGTCGGCCCGATCCTGAGCTTCGACAGCCTGCCGCTCTATTCGCTGATCGCAGGGCTGGTGGTGATCATGTCGATCTGGTCGCTGCGCCGGCTGACGGCGCCCTACCGGATGATGGAGACCGCCGTGAACCGGATCGGCAAGGATCTGAAGAGCCCGCCGATCGCCGAGAGCGGCAGCCGCGAAGTGCGAGCCGCCGCCAAGGCGATCAACGCCATGCAAGCAAGGTTGCGCGAATATGTCGAGGACCGCGAACATCTGGCAGCGGCACTGGCGCATGATCTGCGCACGCCGATGACCAGGATGCGCCTGCGCCTGGAGCTGTTGCGCAAATCGGCGGTCCGCGAGGCGTTGGCGCACGACCTCGCCGATGTCGAGGGCATCGCCAGCTCGGTGATCGACTTCGCCACTTTCGAAGTGACCGAGGAGAAGAGCGAACGCATCGATTTCTGGTCGCTCGTGGAATCGATCGCCGACGGCTATGACGACGTGTCGTTCGACGACGAGACCCGTTCGCGCGGGCTGATCTGCATGGCGCGGCCGGTCGCGCTCAAGCGCTGCGTCACCAATCTGGTGCAGAACGCGGTCACCTACGGCAAGAAGGCGCATCTTTCGCTGCGCCGGTCGGAAGACATGATCCTGCTCACCATCCGCGACGAGGGGCCGGGCATACCGCAGGCACAGATCGATGCCGTGTTCGGCTCGTTCGTGCGCCTCGAACAGTCGCGCAACCGCCAGACCGGCGGCCTGGGCCTCGGCCTGACCATTGCCCGCAACATCGCGCGCGCCGCCGGCGGCGAGATCCGCCTGTCCAACAACCCGGGCGGCGGCCTGCTGACGCAACTGCGCCTGCCGCTGGCGGCTTAAAAAAGAGGCGCGATTGGTCGCTGCCTCGTCGATATTGAGTTCCGAAGAACCTACCTTCTCAGCACCGCGCTCAGCACGTCGCGGATGCCGATGGCGCCGACGAAGCGCGACTGATCGTCGAACAGCGCCACGGGAGCGGTCTGCGAACGGTGCATGGCCAGCATCACGGTTTTCAGCGAGGTGCCCGGATTGGCCCAGAACACTTGCGCGGCTTCCTCGGATTGGCCTTCGACATCGGCGCACGACACCCAGACCGCCGGCTTGCCATCGCGTTCGGCGGCCGCCACCAGCCCGTGATCGTCGATCTTGAAGCGCGTCGTCTTGCGGCGGTCGAGCCACACCCAGCCGTCCTTGCCGTGCTCCAGATCGCGACGGTCTCGCATCACGTTCCAGGCGGTCAGCACCGACAGCGGGTTCACATTGGCGATGAAGTCGCGGACATAGTCGTTGGCAGGGCGCAGCACGATGTCCTCCGGCGCGCCGGTTTGCACGATGCGCCCACCCTCCATGATGGTGATGTGGGAACCGATCTTCAGCGCCTCCTCGAGGTCGTGGCTGACGAAGATGATGGTCTTCTTCAATTCGGCCTGCAGCTGCAGCAATTCGTCCTGCAGCTTGGTGCGGATCAGCGGGTCGAGCGCCGAGAACGGCTCGTCCATCAGCAGGATCGGCGCCTCGGTGGCGAAGGCCCGCGCCAGGCCGACGCGCTGCTGCATGCCGCCCGACAGCTCATGCGCGTATTTCTTCGACCACTGGTCGAGATTGACCAGCTTGAGCTGGCGTTGCACGCGCTCCTTGCGCTCTTGCTCCGGTACGCCGGCGAGTTCGAGGCCAAGACCAACATTCTCCTCCACGGTGCGCCAGGGCAAAAGGCCGAACTGCTGGAACACCATCGCCACCTGTTTCTGGCGCAGGCGCCGCAACGTCGCCTCGTCGCAGGTGACGACATCGACGGTCTTGTCGCCATCCTTGACCAGAACCTGGCCGCGCGACACGACGTTCAGCCGGTTGACCGCCCGCAGCAATGTCGACTTGCCCGAACCGGAGAGGCCCATCAGCACGGAGATCTCGCCCTCGTTCACCGTCAGGCTGGCGCCGGCGCAACCCAGTACATTGCCGGTCTTTTCGAGGATCTCGGCGCGGCTGGCTCCGGCGTCGATCATCTTCAGCGATCCGGCCTGGTCGGCGCCGAAGACGATATCGACGTTCCGGAAATCGACGGCGACGGTCATTTCTTGCCTCCAACGGCGATGCGGGTCATCCGGTCGAGCACGATGGCCAAAACGACGATGGCGAGGCCCGCCTCAAGCCCGAGGTCGATCTTGCGCGAACCCAGCGCCCGGTTGATTTCGGTGCCGAGGCCGCCGGCGCCGATCAGTGCGGCAAACACCACCATCGACAGCGACAGCATGATGCACTGCGTCAGACCGGCCATGATGGTGGGCAGCGCCGAGGGCAGCTCCACCTTCCACAGCAACTGGCTCTTGGTGGCGCCGAACGCCTCGCCGGCCTCGACGATCGACTTCGGCACCGAGACGACGCCGAGATGCGTCAGCCTGACCGCGGTCGGGATGACGAAGATGATGGTGACGATGAGGCCGGGCGCATTGCCGAGGCCGAACAGCGTCAGCACCGGGATGAGGTAGACGAAGGTCGGCAGGGTCTGCATCAAATCGAGCACCGGCAGCATGACGCGATAGACCTTCGGCTTGTGCGCCGCCCAGATACCGAGTGGCACACCGATGGCCATCGAGGCGGCGGCGGCGGCAACCACCAGCACCAGCGTCTCTACCGTCTGCTTCCAGAGGTTCTGGTTGAGGATGAACAGCAACCCGAAAAATACGGCCACGGCCAAGCCTCTCGATCGCTGCAGATAATAGGCAAGCAGTGCAATCAGCGCGATGAGAAGGACCGGCGGTACCAGCAGCAGCGAGTCGACCACTCCGTCGAGCAGGAAATTCAAACCGCCGGAGAGACCGCGGAAGAAGGTGTTGAAATTATCGGTAAGGAAGGTGAAGAACGCTTTGCCCCATTCGCCTATGGGGATCTTGTAACTGACAAAGAATTTTGAAATCGGATCCATCTTGCCCCTCTTTGGCAGTCGCCGTCCTTGCCGGACGGTCATCTTGTCACAGGATATGAAAAAGGGCAGCCCTTTCTACAGTGACTGCCCCTCTTGATCGGTCACGCCGAACGCAAGACCTGCTCAGCTTCCGAGCGCAGTCTTCACGGCTGCAGCGGCGTCGCCGCCATCGAAAGTGGTCACGCCGGCGATCCACGGGGCAACCGCGTCCGGATGCTTCTTGAGCCAGTCGGTCGCGGCCGTGTTGGCGTCGGCGCCCTTCAGGATCGCGTCCATCATCTCGCCTTCCATGTCGAGATTGAACTTCAGGTTGGCGATGAACTTGCCAGCATTCGGGCACTCGGTGGTGTAGCCCTTGCGCACATTGGTGTGCACGGTGGCGGCGCCGAAGCCGCTGTCGCCCATGCCATCGAGATAGGTGATCTTCATGGCACCCATCACCGGATGCGGCGTCCAGCCGAGGAAGGCGATCCATTCATTGCTCTTCATCGACTGCTCGGCCTGCGTCAGCATCCCGGCCTCCGAGGATTCGACCAGCTCGAAGCCTTCGAGATTGTCCTTCGGGTTCTTGATCATGTCGAGGATGATGCGGTTGCCGTCATTGCCGGCCTCGATGCCATAGATCTTGCCGTTGAACTTGTCCTTGAACTTACCGATATCGGTCAGCGATTTCACGCCGGCGTCAGCGACATAGGTCGGCACGACGATGCCGTAGCCGGCGCCACTGAGGTTTTCGCTGATGGTCTCGACCGAACCGTCGGCGGTGTAGTCCTTGATGTCGTTGGTCATCGACGGCATCCAGTTGCCGAGGAAGACATCGAGGTCCTTGTTCTTCAGCGACGCCATGGTCACCGGCACCGACAGCTGGATCGTCTGCGGCTCATAGCCGAGCGCGGTCAGCAGCACGGAGGCGACGCCGGTCGTCGCCTGGATGTCGGTCCAGCCGACATCGGAAAGGCGCACCGCCTTGCAGCTCGCCGGATCGCCGGCAAAGGCAGCGCTGGTGGACAAAAAAGCCGCCAGGCCGAGGCCGGCGACGAAAGAGTTCATACGCGACATAGACAGTCTCCCATTGTGATTCTTTGGCGAAGCGTAGCTACGGTTTCTCTGCCCGCCTTGTTTCGTCAGCCAAACACCATTCTGGTGTGGTTTCAAGCATTAAGGCAATCACGATCAACGGCGCGGGCTGGCCAATCAGCGACACATCAGGCGCTTTTGCCATGCCGGACGGCTTTTTCGAAGACCGGCCGGCTTTTTCAGGGGAATGCGGGCGACCGCCCCTCCCCGTATCAGGGCAAGTCGCCTTAAAAGAGCGGCATGGCCAAGCTTTACTTCCACTACGCGACCATGAACGCCGGCAAGACGACGATGCTCTTGCAGGCCTCTTACAATTATCGCGAGCGCGGCATGGGCACGATGCTGTTCGTCGCCGGCCACTACCGCAAGGGCGACACCGGCCTGATCTCGTCGCGCATCGGCCTAGAGACGGAAGCCGAGATGTTCCGCGATGGCGACGATCTGTTCGCCCGCGTCGCCGATCATCACGCGCATACATCGGTGCATTGCGTCTTCGTCGACGAGGCGCAGTTCCTGGAGGAAGAACAGGTCTGGCAGCTCGCCCGCATCGCCGACCGGTTGAACATCCCGGTCATGTGCTACGGCCTGCGCACCGATTTCCAGGGCAAGCTGTTTTCCGGCTCGCGCGCGCTGCTGGCCATCGCCGACGATTTACGCGAAGTGCGCACCATCTGCCGCTGCGGCCGCAAGGCGACGATGGTCGTGCGCCTCGGCCCCGATGGCAAGGTGGCGCGCCAGGGCGAGCAGGTGGCGATCGGCAAGGACGTCTATGTGTCGCTCTGCCGCCGCCACTGGGAGGAAGAGATGGGCCGCGCCACGCCAGACGATTTCATCGGCTTCATCAAAGGCTGACTCTGTCTCTTGGCTTTTGGAGCAATTCCAGGGGAAGCGCTATGTGCTTTCCCGGGATTTGCTCCGGGCTCACACGGTCGAGACACGCCGTCTCGGAAACCGCCAGCCAAGCCGGACACCAAGCGTCGCCAACGCGATCAGCGCCATGCCGACTGCCTGCGCCGGTCCGAGGGGATGCCCATAGATCGCCCAGTCGACGATGATGGCGACGACCGGGTAGATGAAGGTGATGACGCCGATCACCGGTGTGGTCAGGCGCGGAAAGGCCGAATTCATCAACACATAGGCGATACCAGTGTGCAGCACGCCGATGCCGAGCAGCCAGCCCCACGACGCAGGCGCAATATGTTGGCCGATGCCGGCGAACGGGGCGAGCATGACGACCCCCACCACCGTCTGGCAGAGTACCGTGATTTCGGCGCGCTGCTGGCCAAGGCCTTTAGCGAGGATCGTTGTAACGGCATAGAGCAGTGCGCCGCCCAGCGTCAGCGCAATGCCCGGCGCCCAGTTGGCATCGGCATGGCCGTGCGCGAAGACCAGGCCGCTGGCCAGCACGACGCCGAGAAACGCACCGAGCATCCACAGCAGTTGGTCGGGCGAGATGCGCTCCTTGAGGAAGACGACACCGATCAGGACCACGAAGAACGGCTGGATATGGTAGATAATCGTCGTCGTGGCGATCGACGTCATGGCGAAGCCTGCGAAGAAGGCCGTCCAGCTCAGCACCATGCACACGCCGGCAAGTGCTGCAAGGGCAAGCCGGGACGGCAACAGCGTCCGATCCGGCAGGTAGCCGCGCAACAGGCACCATATGAGAAGGAAGATCGCGCCGAACACGCATCGCCAGAAGACGACGGCGACGGGATGCAGCCCCGATTCCGTGGCGAAGGCGCCGACCGTGCCTGCGATCACCATTGCCAGAGCAAGGCTCGCGGCCGGGAAGCGGGCTGTCGAGACGTCCGTCATGTGGTGGTTCCCAGCGATCCCAGCAACCATCTGGTCACTGGCACCACCTTCAAACAAGCGAATAGATTTGGAATGACCTATTCGATATGCTGATAGCACCATGGCCGCGCCACTCGATCTCAATCTGCTGAAAACCTTCGTCGCCGTCGTCGAGAGCGGCAGCCTTTCCAATGCAGCACCCAGGGTCGGCCGCAGCCAGTCGCGGTCAGCATGCAGATGCAGCGGCTGGAGGAGATGGTCGGCAACCAGCTTCTGGTGCGTGGTCCCAGAACCGTCACTCCCAATGCGATCGGCGAGGATTTCCTGATCTATGCGCGCCGGTTGCTGAAACTGTCGGATGAAGCCTGGGCAAGCGTCACCCGGCCCAAGGAGACAGGCAGCGTCCGCTTGGGGGTGCCCGACGATTATGCCGCCTTCCTCCTGCCGCCCGTGCTCTCACGCTTTGCGGCGGAGCATCCCCTGGTGACGGTGGAGTTGATCTGCGAACAGTCGACCGCGCTGGTGAAGACGCTGGCGGAGGGGCGGCTGGATCTGGCGATCATCACCCGCTTGCCGGAGCAGCCGCTTGAGGTGATCCGGCTGGAACGCTTCGTCTGGGTCGCCTCGCCCAACCATGTCGCCTGGGAGACCGACCCGCTTCCGGTCGCCTTGTTCGAACCGGGCTGCGCCGCCAGGATGAACGTCCTGCAGGCGCTGGGCGATGCCGACCGCTCCTATCGCTGTACCTATTCGAGCGCCTCTCTGCTTGGCCTGATCGCCGTCGTCCAGGCCGGGCTCGCGGTGGCTGGCCTCGCCCTGCGCAGCGTACCGCCGTCGCTGCGCATCGTCGGCGGCAATGAAGGGCTTCCGGTGCTGCCGGACCTCGAAATCGGCATCCTGCGCAACCCGCTGTCGACGACCCAGGCAGTCGAGCGGCTGAATGATTTCCTGCGCCGCGATCTGGCACAACAGGCCTGACCCGAAGGCCTGTCTTCCGCAATCCCGGCGCGGTGCAGCGTTTCTTAAGGCCTCGGCCCTATAAGGCCGCCAGCCAGAGCTCTCCGGGGTCAGCCATGTTTCGAGCCGCTTCGTTCGCCAGCATTCTTCTCCTCGCCACCTCGCTCGCCGCCCATGCCGGCGGTGATCCAACCCTTGGCAAGAAAGTCTTCAACCGGTGCATGGCCTGCCATGAAGCAGCCACCGACCGCGACAAGGTCGGTCCGCATCTGTTGGGCGTCGTTGGCCGCACCGCCGGAAGCGCCGAGAGTTTTCTTGGCCGCTATTCAGAGGCGATGAAGAGTGCCGGCGCCGCCGGCCTGGTCTGGGATGAAGCCAATCTCGCCGAGTATCTCAGGGCACCCAAGCTGAAAGTGCCCGGCAACAAGATGGCGTTTGCCGGCCTGACCAAGGACGACGACATCGCCAATGTCATCGCCTATCTGAAGGCCGATCCCAAACCCTGAGCCGCTGTTCGTCAGCTCTGTAAAGCCGGCTTTCTCCTCGCATATCGCGGCCGCGATTGCTTCGGTGGTTTGCCCAATACAAAGGCATCCGTGCGCCTTCGCCTAGCCGCGTGAAAGTTCAATGACAGCTGAACTATGGCTGGCCGGCAAGCTAATCACGCCAGGCCCCCGCCTTCACTGGCTTTCAAGACCCTGATGGATTCTTTTGTTTTCACACCGCCCTTGTCTTCACGTCTTTCAATCCCCCGATGCCCCACATATATTCGCCGCTGTTCGCGACCAGCGACGTCATGCCGAAGCGGGAGGCCCCAATGGCGACATTGCAGAATTTCGACGCCGAAATTGCCAAGACCAAGCAGGTCGTGCAGGACATGCGCTCCAAGATCGAGCAGTCCGGCACCATGCTTGATACGCTCGCCACATCAGACAAGAAGATCGGCGACGCCAATTTCGACCTCGAGAACGCCCGCATCGAGGATGTGCTGAAGCAGCAGAAGGTGATGGAAGGCAACATTGCCGACCTGATCATCGGGCTGGAGGACGCCACCAACGTCTTCGGCGCCGAGTTCGAGAGCATGAAGAACTACACCGGCTGGGAAAAGTTCATCGGCGTCTTCTCCAGCCAGAGCAAGCAGCGCATGCGCACCGACCGCGTACGCAACATGTCGCTGGCCGGCAATCTGCAGGAACTGCTGGTCAAGTCCGACACCATCGTCGGCATATTGAAGGCGCAGAAAGAGGTCCTCGACCAACGCTACAAGACCTCGGAAACCAGCCTGTCGCAGGTGATCGAGCGCCGCAAGACCACCATGACCAATCTCGAAGCCGTGCAGAAGCGCATCGAGGAACTCAACCCGATGCTGCTCGACATCGAAAACAAGATCGCCGCTTCCACCAGCCAGAAGGACCGCACGCAGCTCGAAGGCGACCGCTCCAAGCTGGCGACGGAATACAACGAAAAGCAGGCCAAGGAGCAGGAGCTTCTGGCCGAGAGCCAGACGCTCGAGCGTTACACCTCGATGTTCCAGACCTTCGTCGATTCGCTCAACAACCAGATCGCCGCGCAGTCGACGCTGATCAACAAGCTGACCATCGATACCGAGCAGCGCATCGTGCTCTACAAGGCGCTGGAAGATTCGCTGAAGACCGCAGCTCAGCAGGACGTCGCCCACAAGATCAACACGCTGGGCAGCCAGGTCGACAACACCGCCGAGGAAACCATGGCCGGCATCGGTGCCGCTTCGCAAAAGCACATCGGCGACCTGCTCGAGATGCACGAGAAGAACATGGTCGCCACGGCCGACATCCAGCGCCGCAAGAAGCTGGCCGACGATGCCTTCGCCCGCCGCTTCGACGAGGTGCTGAAGAAGCACAATTCGGCAAACTACGTGCAGTCTTAGGGGTGACAGGACTGCCCGCGAGCGCACAGGCATGACCCCCGAAAACGAAGCGGCGGCACGGTATTTCTCCGCCATCACGGCCGCGCTGAACGGCCTTGAAGTGTTCATGCGCGACGATCGCTCGCCGCTCTACCGGCATGGCATCGTCGCCAAGATCGTCGCCGAATACATCGCCCGGCTCGACAAGTCGTTTTCCTGCTGGCGCAACCGGCTGGGCTTCATGGACACGTTCCGCATTTCGCGCGCCGAAAGCGGCTTCCCGGTGTTCCAGAACCTGCTCGAACTGGAAAACGACCGCCGCCAGGCCGATGCGCGGCTTGCCAACATCCCGCTCGCCGGCGAGTTGCGCGAGGAAATGGCCGACTTCATCCTGCGCCACAAGGAATTCCCCGAGGCGCTGCAGAAGTCGATGGCCGAGCGGCTTTATCTCGAGGACGTGAAAAGCGAGAACACTTTCGGCCCGTTCACCCTGGCGCAAACGGCCAAGGTCTCGGTCAATCCGAAGACGGGGCGGCCTTATTATCTCGTCCACTGGGCGACGTTCGACGGCAGCGCCAACCTGCCTCTGGTCTACATGGTGACGGTGGAAGATTCGTCCGAAACGATGATCCGCCAGCTCGTCGACAGAAACGGCAAGCTGAACGAGACGATCGATATTCCGCTGCCGGTCGATGGCCTGCTCAATCCCGAGCTTGCCCACCGTTTCGACGATTTCACCGAGAAGAACTCCGCCTATACGCTGTCGCCGGCGACCATCGCGGTCAATCTCGACAAGGATTTCGAGCCGCTGCATCCCAAGCAGCTGCGCCGCGTTGTGCTCGGCCCGTTCTATTCGGCTGGCATCACCGACAACAATTCGACGGTGACCGAGGTTCTGGCCAAGGTGCGCAAGCCGGAAAATGCCTGGCTTTTGACCTGGACCATCCAGGAGGTCTATTCCAAGGCAGAAAAGCCCGGCCGCAAGGGCCTGTTTTCCAGCGAGAAGACGACGCAGGAATTCTTCATCAACACCGACGATCTGGAAGCCGCGCGCCAGGGTGTGTCGAGCTACGAAAACCATGCGCTGATCCCGCACGAAGCCTATCAGGCGCTCTACGCCGCCGGCGAGGCGCAGAAGATCTTTGCCGGCTACAAGGTTCACATTCTGTCCAACGGACAGGTCATCTCAGACGTCTGACCGTCACACCACGGAGCACCCTTCATGGATACCGGCCTGACCACCATCCCGGAAGCCGCCATCGAGAAGCACCGCGCCACCGCGCAGAGCTTCATCACCCGCGTCGTCGTGCTGGAGGACCCGTCTAGCTCCTCCGGCACAGCGCTTGCCGGCACCAACCGCCGCTTCGTTTCGACCGTCTCGGTCGGTTCGGTGCGCCGCACGCGCGAGGTCGAGCTGGCCAAGACCGTCGGCGCCGTTCATCCCGACGACCAGCTGCTGACCATTCCGCAGCACACGCTCCTGTTTCGCGCCCGGCGCGGCACGGCGATCGCGCTGGCAATATCGGATGTCTTCGCCGAAGGCTCGGACCTCGAAAGCCTGCAGGCCAGGAACACCCGCGCCCCGCTCGAAGGCGACGAGGCGTCCACCTTCAAGAAGCTTCTGTCGGCCTCGGCTTACATTTCGGCCTTCAGCCTCGCCTCCTATCTCTTCCAGCTGATCGACAGCGACGGCGAGGCGCCCAACGACAGTCCCGAACCGGACTTCCTGTTCGACACGCCGCAGGATGCGGTGAAGTCTATCCTCGCCGGCCTCGACAAGGCGATATCGGGATCGTCCGACGACGCCGATTTGATGACAAGGGCGCGTGCGTTCGCCCGCGTCACCATCGACGGGCTTCTGGCCCGCAAGGGCCGCTTCGACGGCATCGGCCCGTTCGAGAACACCCATATCCGTATCGATGCCGACGATTTCACCCTCGATGGTTTCGACGTCGCGCCGGGCAAGCGCTCAAAACCGCTGGTGATGACCTTCAAGAAGCCGGAAGAGGTCGTCGGCAACCACATCGCCAAATACCAGTCGGTCAAGCTCGCCAAGATGCTGATGGCCTACGATTTCGAGCGCGAACTCAATCCGTTCGTCGAGCTCGGCGGCTTCCTGTTCACCTTCATCGGCGACGGCGCCCCCGGCACCGGCAAGACGACGCTGATCCAGATGATCGCCGGCCTCGTCAACGGCTACTGCCAGGTCGCCGGCTATCCCTTTGCCTACGAGAATTTCGGCGTCGACCAGATCTCGTCCTATCAGGGCAAATCAGGCCAGAACTGCCGCCAGTTCATCAACAATGTGCTGAACCCGCGCGTCATCGGTTTCGGCACCATCGACGACATCGACCAGGTGGCGGCCAGACGCTCCGACGACCGCGCCTCCGCCGGCCAGCAGGAAATCACCGGCGTCTTGATGGATGCCTTCGCCGGTGCCGGCACCGTGGTGCGCGGCAACTGCTCGTTCGGCATGTTCTCCAACTATCCCGAAAATGTCGACGACGCGCTGCGCCAGCGCGCCGGCGCCCGCTGGCTGGTCGACGGGCCGCAGAGCCGCGACGACTACATCGATATTTTTGTCCTGCTGGCGGGAAAAAACCACAAGATCCCGCTCGGCGACCACGATCTCTACGCCGCGCAGGAGATCCAGCGCGCCGTGACCGAGGCTTATGAGGAGCACGAGAAGCCGCAGGAAGATGGGCTGATGAAGGTCTACGAACGCTACATGAAGGAGAACGGCGCACCGAAATCGATGGCCGACATCGGCACCTATCTGCACCTGATCAAGGATGCCGAGCCCCGCTTCACCGGCCGCGCCATCAAGAACGTCACCGACGCCATCAAGATGCGCGCCATGGACATCGAGCTTCCCGACGACTGGTTCGAGAAGCCGGAACTCTTCATGCACAAGGGCTACGACGAGAAGAAAGCGATGATCGAGGAACTGCGCGGGCCGTTCTCGATGGACATGGTCATGCAGGAGATCAACCGCTACGCCGACTCGGAGTTCCGCTATTCCGACAAATCCGACGACTCCGCCGTACAAAAGCTGCTGCGCGACGCCCGCCTGCGCGAACGGGCCGCGCGCGAGATGGAGGAGATGAAGAAGAAGGGGCTGTGGAATGCCTAGAGGTAGGCAATGAGCCCCGCCAAGAAACCCGATCTCCTGCGCGACAACGAGCTGATCTATGGCCGGCTGCTGACGGTCGACGAGCCGCATCTGATCCAGCGCTACAACAAGGCGCTGGCCGCGTTCGGCTTGAAGCCGACGAAACTGAAGACCTTCCAGATCGACCGCACCGGCTTCTCGCCCGAAGTGGCCGAGGAATGCGACGACTATGACTATCTCGATCCCAACGAGGTCAACCGCCGCTTCATCATCCTGACGCCGTCGCAGATCGACCTGCCGGTGGTGCACACCGCCTTCTCCAACACCTCGCAGCTGATGTTCGAGTTCATGTCCAAGAACCAGCGCGCCATCGATGCGCTGACGATCAAGGACGTCATCTACGGCGAGATCGAGGATTCCGTTCCCAAGGTCAACGACATCGAGGATTTGCTGTCGATCAGCCAGGTCGAGTTCAAGGTGCTGTCGGCCGAGGATGTGCTGGGCAAGGCCGCCGAGCTCGGCAAGCTCGTCGACCGGCTGAAGCAGGAGCCCGACGCCTGGCGCGACAGCGCCATGCTGAACCGCATGGTCGAGCTCGCCAAGATCTGCGGCGACATCCGCGAGAACGCGCTGGTGCCCGACCAGGTGATCTTCCGCCACAACGCCTACTGGACCAGCCATTTCGGCGGGCTCTACGTGTTCGTCGACCCGGATGTGACGACGGTGATCAGCGATCCGGCCGCCCCCGGTTTCCGCCGCTCGCGGCCGTGGCAGGTCAGCTATCTCTCGATCAACGACGCCGACAAGGTGTACAAGTTCCTCGCCACCACCGGCCGCATCGAGTTGCCGCGCGCCTCCTGGGTCGAGGCCTCGGGCTATCTCGAGCACCGCGCCGAGATGGTGGTGCGCGCGCTGATCCGCGACGCCGAGCCGAACCGCAACTTGACCAATGTCGACAAGGTCTGGCTGCAGACCTGGATCCAGAGCCATGCCGACCTGATCACCAGGGACGGCAATTTCCCTTTCCTCAACGCCGCCAAGCGCGAGATCGCCCAGCTCGGCCACCTCAAGATCGAGGATGTCTTCCCGCAGCAGCGTTTCCTGGTGATCCGCGCCAAGCCAGACCACCCCGACGCCTGGCTGACCAACCGGCTGATCTCGGATTTCGTGCCGTCGGACTTCGTTTCGCGCTACATCTTCAACAAGGACGGCTTCTACAAGGACTATGGCGGCTTCAGCGACGCGTGGCGATCGCATGTTGTGGACGTTCTCAAAACCACATATTTGAAGGACAAGGTGGCGTTTCGCACACGCCTCTACGGCCTGACTGACTAATGCATGTCGCCCAAAAGTGACCTCGGTTTTGGGAAAACGATATGCATAAACCAAAGACCTAAAGCGCGTCGCATGAATCCGTTTCGACGCGACGCGCTTTAGAACGAAATGAACCGTCATTTCGTTCTAACTTGTTGTTTTGGCGCATGATGTTATCCAAAAGTCTGCAACTTTTTGGCATCATGCTTTGAGGGGGTGATACAGCCATGCTCGATCCGATCGTGAACTTCTTCACCCGCATTTTCCAGTGGATTGGCCGCGGCATCGGCCTGTTGATCGGCGTCATCCTGTGGCCGTTCCTGTGGGCCGGGCGCTGGTACACGCAGCGCGGCTGGATCCTCAAGGCGGCGGTCGGCCTTGCTCTGCTGGTGCTGATCGGCCTCTACGCCAATTTCTTCTATGCCACCCAATGGTGGAACAATTTCAACCCGAACTATCCCGACACCTACACGTTCGAGAAGCGCAATGTCTCCGCCGGCGAACAGGTCTCCGCCGGCGCCGGCACCGACACCGCCAAGACCTGCGGCAACTCCGGCATTGCCCAGATCGCCGCCGATCTGACCGACTTCAACGTCAACCAGAATGCCTGGATCTCGTCGATGATCCTCTACAAGCTTGGCCTGTTCGGCATCGACTGGGACCATACGCCGTGGATGGACAACAAGGCTTCGTTCCAGCGCGGCATCAACCAGGCGGTGCGGCGCACCGCGACGGAACTCGCCGACAATCTTGGTCGTGTGCGCACCACCTCGCAGATCGACAGCGATTTGCAGAATGCCCGCGGCAACCTGCAGTTCGACGAGGAGACCTGGTATTTCGGCCTGAATCCGTTCGGCCCCAAGACGCCGACGCCAAGCTACTATCGCGACGCCGTGCGCATGCTGCGTTCCTTCAACGCTCGCCTTGCCACCTGCCAGGCGACATTCGACGCCCGCGCCGACAATCTGAAGCAATATATCGACCGTATCTCATCCGACATCGGCTCGACCTCGGCTATCCTCAAGGAACGCGCCGAGAACCACAACAATGGCTGGTTCGACTTCCGCGCCGACGACCGCTACTGGTTCGCCTATGGCCAGCTCTATGGCTATTACGGCCTGATGAAGGGCGCCGAGGCCGACTTCGAGGACGTCATCAAGGAAAAGCATCTGCAGAACCTGTGGGACACGATGGACTCGCAGTTCGTTTCGGCGCTGAAGATCCAGCCTTTCATCATCGCCAATGGCCGCGAGGATGGCTGGCTGTTGCCGACGCATCTGACGACGATGGGCTTCTATGTGCTCAGGGTGCGCTCCAACATGGTCGAAATCAGCAACGTTCTGACGCAGTAGCGCTGTTCCATTAGGGACCAGGCGATGGCGAATTTGCGCCGTCGCCTCTGTCGCATTCCGTGCATTGTGCGGCTGTTTTGAGACGGCGGAACGGCGCGTCCTCTGGCTTCTATACGGCGCGGCAACGGAGCCAGGAAGAACCGACGACAGGTCGGCCGGTCCGCAGAGGAATTTTCTCTAGAGGAAACATAGTTGCATACAAGTTGACGCCGCGGCAGCGACAGGGTTAGAACATGCCCGCGCCCGGTTCCAACCTGCTTGCCAATAAGATCAAACCCGTCCCCTCCACCGTCCAATCCAGAGGAAAGCCGTCATGGCCGAAGTGAAGTCCGACATCGAGATCGCGCGCGGCGCCAAGAAAAAGCAGATCCAGGAGATCGGCCAGAAGATCGGCATCCCGACCGAACACCTGCTGCCCTACGGCCACGACAAGGCCAAGATCTCTGCCGAATTCATCAAGTCGGTGAAGGGCAACAAGGACGGCAAGCTGATCCTCGTAACCGCCATCAACCCGACGCCGGCCGGTGAAGGCAAGACCACGACCACGGTCGGCCTTGGCGACGGCCTGAACCGCATCGGCAAGAAGGCGATCGTCTGCATCCGCGAGGCTTCGCTCGGCCCGAACTTCGGCGTCAAGGGCGGTGCCGCCGGCGGCGGCTATGCGCAGGTCGTGCCGATGGAGGACATGAACCTCCACTTCACCGGCGACTTCCACGCCATCACCACGGCGCACAACCTGCTTTCGGCGCTGATCGACAACCACATCTACTGGGGCAATGAGCTCGGCATCGACACCCGCCGCGTCGTCTGGCGCCGCGTCATGGACATGAACGACCGGGCGCTGCGCGAGATCATCTGCTCGCTCGGCGGCGTCGCCAACGGCTTCCCGCGCGAGGGCGGTTTCGACATCACCGTCGCCTCGGAGGTCATGGCCATCCTGTGCCTGTCGACCGACCTGAAGGATCTGGAAAAGCGCCTCGGCGACATCATCGTCGCCTACCGCCGCGACAAGTCGCCGGTCTATGCCCGCGACCTCAAGGCCGACGGCGCCATGGCCGTGTTGCTCAAGGACGCCATGCAGCCGAACCTGGTGCAGACGCTGGAGAACAACCCGGCCTTCGTGCATGGCGGCCCGTTCGCCAACATCGCGCATGGCTGCAACTCGGTCGTCGCCACCACGACGGCGCTCAAGCTTGCTGACTACGTCGTTACCGAAGCCGGCTTCGGCGCCGACCTCGGTGCTGAAAAGTTCTTCGACATCAAGTGCCGCAAGGCGGGCCTGAAGCCTGCGGCGGCGGTCATCGTCGCCACCGTGCGTGCCATGAAGATGAATGGCGGCGTCAAGAAGGAAGATCTCGGCAAGGAAAACGTCGAGGCGGTGAAGAAGGGCTGCGCCAACCTCGGCCGTCACATCGAGAACATCAGGCAGTTCGGCGTGCCGGCGGTGGTGGCCATCAACCACTTCTATTCCGACACCGACGCTGAGATCCAGGCGATGAAGGACTATGTCGCCTCGATGGGCGAAGAAGCGATCCTGTGCAAGCACTGGGCTCACGGCTCGGCCGGCATCGAGGATCTCGCCAACAAGGTGGTGGCACTGGCCGAATCCGGCGCCTCGCAGTTCGCGCCGCTCTATCCCGATGCCATGCCGCTGTTCGAGAAGATCAACACCATCGTCCAGCGCATCTATCGCGGCTCGGAAGCGATCGCCGACAAGTCGGTGCGCGACCAGCTCAAGGCCTGGGAAGACGCCGGCTACGGCCACCTGCCGGTCTGCATGGCCAAGACCCAGTATTCCTTCTCGACCGACCCGAACCTGCGCGGCGCGCCGACCGGCCACACCGTGCCGGTGCGCGAGGTCAGGCTTTCGGCCGGTGCCGGCTTCGTCGTCATCATCTGCGGCGAGGTCATGACCATGCCCGGCCTGCCGAGGGCGCCGTCCTCGGAAAAGATCTTCCTCAACGAGGCGGGCCATATCGAAGGCCTGTTCTAAAGTCCTTCAATTCAAAACAGAAAGGGCGCCGCAGCGATGCGGCGCCCTTTCGGATAGCCCTAAGCAGCGCTGCGCGACAGCGCCCGCTGGTTGGAGCCGAAGATCGTGTCGCGCTCCGGCAGCGCGCCGGTCTGCAGGCACTCGACCCATTCCGCGGTCTTGAGCACGGCGGCAAAGCGCGACTGCAGGATGATCGTGACCACGCGGTGGATCTCCTCGGCCGAGGCGTAGCCGGCGCTGTTGGCGTAAGGCACCGAGCCCGTCGCATCCGACAGGAACTCGACGGCAAAGCCCATATGCACGGCGTGGATGATGGTCGACAGGTCGCAATTGTGCGTCATGTAGCCGACCACCGTGATCGTATCGATGGCGTTGGCGCGCAGCCAGTCTTCCAGATCAGTGCCGGTGAAGGCGGAGGGCAGGTTCTTTTCGACATAATGGTCGCGCTCACGCCTGGCGATCTCGGGATGCAGTTCGCCGCCATGGCTTCCCCTGGCGAAGATCGGTGAGGTCTCGGGCGCCATCTGCTTGACGACCACCACCTTGATGCCGGCCGCTGCCGCCGCGTCCATGGCGCGTGCCACATGGACGACGCTGTCGCGGAATGGCGGATGCTGGATGGCCAGATTGCCGCCGTCATAATCGTTCTGCACATCGACGACGATCAGCGCCCGGCGTGGCGTGGTGTTGGCTGGGTCAGACATGGTGTTTTCCTTTCCGGCTTGAATGCGATGGGTGGAAAATAGGCGGGTTGCCGAGCTGCCGAAAGTGGCCCAATTGACATCATCCGAAAGAATCGGGACAATCTGCATTCAACCGCCGGAAGCACCCATGACCGACCCGATCATTGCCGTCCTCGCCTTCGACGGCATCAGCCCGTTCCATCTTTCCGTGCCGTGCCTGGTCTTCGGCGAGGACAGGACAGCACTTGGCCTGCCGCGCTTCGACTTCCGTATCTGCGCGGTTAAGCCTGGCCCGATCCACACCGAGGCCGGACTGACAATTGCCGCGCCGCATGGGCTCGAAGGGCTCGACGGCGCCGATATCGTCATCATTCCAAGCTGGCATCATCTCGGCGAGCCGGCATCGCCGCCGCTGATGGAGGCGTTGCGCCGGGCGCACCAACGCCGCGCCTTGATCGTCGGCCTGTGCCTGGGAACCTTTGCCATCGCCGCGGCCGGGCTGCTTTCCGGCCGACGTGCCGCGACGCACTGGGCCTATTGCGAACAATTGCAAACACTCCATCCTGACATCGCTGTCGATGCCGCGGTGCTCTATGTCGACAATGGCGATGTCGTCACCTCGGCCGGCGTCGCCGCCGGCCTCGACTGCTGTCTCCACATCGTGCGCGCCCGCTACGGCGCGGAAGCGGCACTGCGGCTCGCCCGCCAGATCGTGCTTTCTCCGCATCGGCAAGGCGGGCAGGCACAATTCATCGAGCATTCCGTGGCAAGAGGCGCCGATGCCGACCGCTTCACCCAGGCCCTGGACTCGGTTCGCGCTACGCTTGGCGAGACGCATAGCCTCGACAGCGTCGCCGAGGCCGCCGGCCTGACCCGCCGCACCTTTACCCGGCGCTTTCAGAAATCGATTGGCGCCAGCTTTGGCGATTGGCTGACCAGCCAGCGGGTCGAACTGGCGCAGCGTCTGCTGGAAGCGACGGAGAAATCCATGGACATGGTGGCCTTCGAAGCCGGCTTCGGCAGCGCCACCTCGCTGCGCCAGCATTTTTCGGCAAGGCTCAGGACATCGCCGGCGCAATACCGGCGCGAGTTCTCCAGGCGGGCCGATCGGGACGAACGCGTGGTGCTGTCGTCCTGATCGTTCAAACCCGCTTGACTGGCCGCGCCGGATTGCCGACCACCGTGGCGTTCGCCGCCACGTCGCGCGTCACCACCGCGCCGGCGCCGACAATGGCGCCTTCACCGATGCTGACGCCGCCAAGGATGACGGCTGAGCCGCCGATCCACGCATTGGCGCCGATCTCGACCGGTCGGGCGATCTCCAGTCCGGCCTGCCGCCCACTGGCCTCCTTGTGGTGCTCGGCGCAGTAGATCTGCACATTGGGGCCGAGCAGCGTTGCGTTGCCGATGCGCACGCTCGCCGTGTCGAGGATGGTGCAGCCGGCATTGAGAAACACGCTGTCGCCGAGAAAGATGTTGAAGCCATAGGCGCAGTGGAACGGCGCCTCGATACGGGCGCCCTCGCCGGCTCTTCCTAGCAGTGCCTTCAGACCCGGTCCAAGATTGCCGCGTTGCCGCGGCGGCAGCAAGTTGTGCTCGAACACCGCATCTCGCGCTATCACCCGCAAGGACTCCAGTTCATCATCGAGGCAGGTGTACCATTCGCCGGCCACCATCTTCACGCGCTCGCTTTCAGCCATGACGCGGTCTCCAGTTCACGTCCTTGCAAAGCACAGGTACAGCCAACAGAAAAGCGCCGATGCCAGTACTGGTCAAATATTGGACCTATGGTAGCCTGTGACTCAAGGCCGTCCTGGCCCGGTGATCGAGGGGGATCGACCATGCTCTATATTCTCGCACTTCTGATCGGCGTCATTGCCGGTCTTCGCGCCATGACCGCGCCGGCCGCTGTCGCCTGGGGCGCTTATCTCGGCTGGCTGCCGGTTGCCGGCACCTGGGCGAGCTTCATGAGCCACTGGGCGGCTGTCGGCATCTTCACCATCCTGGCCATTGTCGAGTTGGTCACCGACCAGTTGCCATCGACTCCGAGCCGCAAGGTACCGCAGCAGTTCGGCGCTCGCATCATCATGGGCGCTTTCACCGGCGCGGTGATCGGCGCCACTGGTGGCGCCACCATCGGCGGCCTGGTCGCGGGCGCCATCGGCGCTGTCATCGGCACGCTGGGCGGCGCCGAAGCACGCGGCAGGCTGGCAGCCGCCTTCGGCAAGGATCCGCCCGCCGCCTTCATCGAGGACGCGGTGGCGATCATCGGCGGCTTGCTGATCGTGGCGGCGGTGGCATGACGGCAAAAGCCTTCGACGCCATCATCATCGGCGCCGGCCAGGCGGGATCGCCATTGGCCGGACGGCTGACGGCCGCCGGCATGAGCGTGGCGCTGATCGAGCGCAAACTGGTCGGCGGCACTTGCGTCAACACCGGCTGCATGCCGACCAAGACCATGGTCGCCAGCGCCTATGCCGCGCATCTGGCGCGCCGCGCCGCCGACTATGGCGTGACGCTCTCAGGCCCTGTCGGCGTGGATTACAAGGTGGTCAAGGCGCGCAAGGACAAGGTGGCCAACGACGCTCGCGGCAATCTGGAAACCTGGATCGCCGGCATGGACAAATGCACCCTCTATCGCGGCCATGCGCGTTTCGAATCCGCCAACACGGTGCGCGTCGGCGACGATCTGCTGACCGCCGAAAAGATCTTCCTCAACACCGGCGGCCGCGCCTCGGTCCCAGACCTGCCCGGCATCCACGATATCGACTATTTGACCAACTCGTCGATGATGGACCTCGACGTGCTGCCGCGCCATCTCATTGTCGTCGGCGGCAGCTACATCTCGCTCGAATTCGCGCAGATGTTCCGCCGCTTCGGCGCGGAAGTCACCGTCATCGAGAAGAGCCCGCGCCTGACCGGCCGCGAGGACGAGGATGTCTCCGCCGCCATCCTGTCGATCCTCGAAAACGAAGGCATCGCGGTCCATGTCGGCGCCGACGACATCGCTTTCGCCAGACAGGGTGACGACATCGCCGTGACCTTCTCCGCCGGCAAGCCACCGGCGGTCGGCTCGCACGTGCTGCTAGCGCTGGGGCGGACGCCCAACACGGACGATCTCGGCCTGGAAAGGGCCGGCGTCGAGATCGACAAGCGCGGTTTTGTCACCGTCGACGACCAGTTGCGCACCAGCGTGCCCGGCATCTGGGCGATGGGCGACTGCAACGGCAGGGGCGCCTTCACCCACACCTCCTACAACGACTACGAGATCGTCGCCGCCAACCTGCTGGACAACGATCCGCGCAAGGTCAGTGATCGCATCGAAGCCTATGCGCTCTATATCGACCCGCCGCTCGGCCGCTGCGGCATGACCGAGGCCGCGGTTAAGAAATCCGGCCGTCGCGCGCTGGTCGGCCAGCGGCCGATGACCCGCGTCGGCCGCGCTATCGAAAAGGGCGAGACGCAGGGTTTCATGAAGATCCTGGTCGATGCCGACACCAGGGAGATCCTCGGCTGCTCGGTGCTCGGCCCCGGCGGCGATGAGGCTATCCATTGCGTGCTCGACCTGATGTACGCCAAGGCGCCCGTCGACACGCTGGCGCGTGCCGTCCACATCCACCCCAATGTCTCGGAACTGCTGCCCACCATTGCCCAGGAGCTGAAGCCGCTGGCCTGACAGCCTGTTGGCGATCCATTTCAAAGCTCTTCCTTTTCTGCATCGCTGCAATGCAGCAATGCAGCTTGCGCACGGTGGCGTCCTTCGCGCAGTGTCGAATTTGAACCGATTCAGTCTGGACACTCCATGCCCTTGCCGATCCTTGCGCTTGCCATTGCGTCCTTCTGCATCGGCACAACCGAATTCGTCATCATGGGCTTGCTGCCCGAGGTCGCCGCCGACCTCGGCGTGTCGATCCCATCTGCGGGCCTGCTGGTCACAGGGTATGCGCTGGGCGTCGTCTTCGGCGCCCCGATCGTCGCCATGGCCACTGCGCATTTGCCGCGCAAGCCGGTGCTGGTCGGGCTGGCCGTGCTGTTCGTCGTCGGCAATCTGTTTTGCGCCATCTCGCCCAACTACTGGACGCTGATGGCCGCGCGCGTCTTCACCGCTTTCGGCCATGGCGCCTTCTTCGGCATCGGCTCGGTCGTTGCCGCCAGCCTGGTGCCCCGCAACAAACGCGCCAGCGCCATCGCGCTGATGTTCGCCGGGCTGACGCTGTCCAACATCCTGGGTGTTCCCGCCGGAACCGCACTTGGCGAAGCGTTCGGCTGGCGCTCCACCTTCGTTGCCGTGGTCGGTATCGGCCTGATCTCGGTGGCAGCGATCGCCTGGCTGGTGCCGTCCGATGTCGCCCAGCCAAGCGGTGGCGGCCTGCGCGGCGAGCTGCGCGTGCTGGGCAAGCTGCAGGTCTGGCTGGCCATGCTGATCGCGGCGCTGACCTCTGCAAGCCTGTTCACCGTCTTCACCTACATCAAACCCTACCTCACCGAGGTATCGGGCTTGTCGACCTCCGCAGTCACGTGGGTTCTGCTGCTGTTCGGTGCGGGCATGACCATCGGCAACATTATCGGCGGCAGACTGGCCGACTGGAAACTGATGCCGACAGTGATCGGCACGCTGCTGCTGATGGCCCTGCTCTTCGTTGGCTTCAGGCAGTTCGGCGCAATCGCAAGCGTTGCCGTCGGCATCGTCTTCCTGTGGGGTCTGCTGATCTTCGTCGTTGTGCCGCCGCTGCAGATCCGGGTCGTCGAGGCCGCTTCCGAGGGGCCGAACCTCGCCGCCACGCTGAACCAGGGCGCCTTCAATGTCGGCAATGCCAGCGGCGCCTGGATCGGCGGCGTGGCCCTTTCCGCCGGTGTTTCCTATGCCAATTTGCCGCTGGTCGGCGCAGCACTCGCTTTGTTGGCGGTCACCGTCGCCGTGCTGTCGCAGGCGCTGGACCGGCGCGCGCCGGTCGTCCCGCTTCCGGCTGAATAGTCTCTTGCGCCCATAGCGCGGCAGGCTGGACCAATCGACATCGGCGCCTTCAAATCGCATGTCTTCTGGCTCTTGATGGAGGAAGTCATGCAGAAATCGATCGAGCGCATCGCCGGCGAAAGCGAAGGGGTTTCCTACGAATTCCCGCTGTTCCGCTTCACTGGTTCCGACAAGGCTGCTCCTTCGGCATACCTGCAGGCGGCACTCCATGCCGGCGAATTGCCGGGCGTCGTCGCCATCGACGCGCTGATGCCGATGCTTGCCAAGGCGGAGGCCGAAGGCCGCATCAAGGGCGACCTCACCATCGTGCCCTGGGCCAATCCGATCGGCCGGGCGCAATATCATTTCGGCGAGCATCAGGGCCGCTTCCATCTCGGCACGCGCACCAATTTCAACCGCGGCTTTCCGCTGCTCGCCGCGCCCGACACAGCGCTCTTGCCCGACACCACGCTTGGCAGCGTCGACCAGCGGCTGAAGACGCGGCTGGTGCAGCTCTCGCTCGGCCATGACATCGTGCTCGACCTGCACTGCGATGACGAGGGCCTCGCCTATCTCTACGTCCACACCAGCCTGTGGCCTGCCATGGCCAATTGCGCCGCCGCCATGGGCGTCGATGCGGTCGTGCTGTGGAGCGAAGACACCGACGGCACCTTCGAGGGCGCCTCGATCATGCCCTACCAGAATGTCCCAGCTGATGTGGCCAAGCTCGACCGCCGCGTCGCCACCACGGTCGAGTATCGCGGCATCCTCGATGTCGACGGCGCCCTGGCCGCCTCTGACGCCGACGGGCTCTACCGGCTGCTGGTGGCACGCGGCGTGATCGCCGATAGCACCCTGCCCGCGCCGGGTCCTTTCACCGGCTTCGTGGCGCCATTGGAAAACATCGACATGATGCCGGCGCCACGGGCCGGTGCCGTGCTCTACGATGTGAAACCCGGCGACCGCGTCGCCAGGGGCGCGCGCCTCGCCACCATCGTCCATGCACCGGGTGAAACCGATGGCCGCACCGAGGTGTTCGCGCCGCAGGACGGCATCATCCTGACCCGCCGCTCGCGCCGCATCATCCGCGCCGGCGAGGATCTTCTGAAGCTGGTCGGCGACAGGAAGAGCGCCGACGCCCGGTCGGGAACGCTGGAGGACTGACTTAACCCGAAATAGCCAGTCGCGCCTTCGCCTCCAGCCATTCCGCCATCTGCCGGTAAGGCACCGGGCCGTGGCTGATGCGGGCGACGCCGAGTTCGGCCAGCCGCTGGCGCGGCGGCACGTGCGCCAGCGCAATGATGTTGACCGGCAGCGCAATTGCCTTGCAGAGCGTCTCGATCAGGCCCTCATCGCCAAGGCCCGGCGCAAAGAAGCCGTGCGCGCCGGCTTTTTCGAAGGCCTGTGCGCGCTCGATGGCCTGGTCGAGCAGGACGTCGTCATGCGCATCCGGTTTCGCCTTGAGGAAGATGTCGGTTCGGGCGTTGATGAACGCCGGTATGCCGGAAGCCTTGACGGCCGCTGCCGCGGCTTCGATGCGTTTTACCTGGACAGAAATGTCATGCAGGCCGGTGCCGCCGACAATCTGGTCTTCAAAATTGAAACCAATTGCGCCGGCCCGCAGCGCCAGCGTTACCGTGCGGGCAACGATTTCGGGATCAACGCCGTAGCCACCCTCGAGGTCCATGGTCACCGGCAGGTCGACGGCAGTGACGATGCGCTTGATGTTGTCGAGCGCCAGCTCCAGCGGGATTTTCTCGCCATCGCCATAGCCGAACGCGGCAGCCACCGGCCAGCTTCCGGTGGCGATCGCCTTGGCCCCTGCTTTCTCGACGATCTTGGCCGAGCCCGGATCCCAGGCATTGTAGAGAACGATCGGGTTTCCCTTGATGTGGAGGGAATGGAACGTCCGCGCGCGCTCGATCTGCTCGGTCATGGTTGTTTTCCCGTCTTCCTGCTGTTGGATAGCCAATCTAAGCGGCGCTGCCGGCTTTGGCGATGTGCCATGAGTTGCAGAAGCGGCGGCCAAAGAACAGACTTTCAAACCTGTTGCGCATCCTCCTTTTCGCAGCTATGGATTTCGCCATGAATATGCGTTCGATCAAGACCATTTGGTGGTGGGCCTGCTGACAGCGGCCTGTTCGAACACGTGCGCGTGAAAAGAGAGGGTGGCCGCAACGGAAAGTCCGGGCGGCCATTTGTTTTTTCCAAGCCATTCCCGGGTCCGTTGCCCCAAGAAGCTGATGGAGACGGCAATGACGATGAAGGTTCTGGAAAACGGCGCGGAAAGTTTCGTGACCGCGGGTGGCATCACCATCACGCGCGCGCGCCACGACCGGCCCTATGCGGGTGCGATCGACGCTTACGTCGACGGCCTGAATTCGCGCCGCGGCGCTGTATTTTCCTCCAACTATGAATATCCCGGCCGCTACACGCGCTGGGACACCGCCATCATCGACCCGCCTCTGGTCATCTCCGCGCGCGGCCGCGCCATGCGCATCGAAGCGCTGAACGGCCGTGGCGAGGTGTTGTTGCCGGTCATCGGCAAGGCACTCGCCAGCCAGACGGATGTCACCATCGCCGAGACGTCGAAGACACTCATCCGCCTCGACGTCGCCAAGCCGGGCCGTGTCTTCACCGAGGAGGAGCGCAGCCGCGTCCCTTCAGTCTTCACGGTGCTGCGCGCCATCACCGCTCTGTTCAAGACCGAGGAAGACGCCAATCTCGGTCTTTACGGCGCTTTCGGCTACGACCTCGCCTTCCAGTTCGACCCGGTCGACTACAAGCTCGAGCGCAAGCCAAGCCAGCGCGACCTGGTGCTTTTCCTGCCCGACGAGATCCTGGTCGTCGACCATTATTCGGCCAAGGCCTGGACCGACCGCTACGACTATGCCGGCGAGGGTTTTTCGACCGAAGGCTTGCCGCGCGACGAAATCGCCGAGCCGTTCAAGAGCCCCGACCGCATCCCGCCGCGCGGCGACCATGAACCGGGCGAATACGCCAATCTGGTGCGCAAGGCGATGGATTCGTTCAAGCGCGGCGACCTGTTCGAGGTCGTGCCCGGCCAGATGTTCTACGAGCGCTGCGAGACGCAGCCGTCCGAGATTTCGCGCAAGCTGAAAGCCATCAACCCCTCGCCCTATTCCTTCTTCATCAATCTGGGCGAAGGCGAATATCTGATCGGCGCCTCGCCGGAAATGTTCGTGCGCGTCAACGGCCGCCGCGTCGAGACCTGCCCGATCTCGGGCACCATCAAGCGCGGCGACGATGCCATTTCGGACTCCGAGCAGATCCTGAAACTGCTGAACTCCAAGAAGGACGAATCCGAGCTGACCATGTGTTCGGACGTCGACCGCAACGACAAGTCCAGGGTCTGCGAGCCGGGTTCGGTGCGCGTCATCGGCCGCCGCCAGATCGAGATGTATTCACGCCTGATCCACACTGTCGACCACATCGAAGGCCGGCTGCGCGAAGGCATGGACGCCTTCGACGCCTTCCTGTCGCACGCCTGGGCGGTCACCGTCACCGGCGCGCCGAAACTGTGGGCCATGCGCTTCATCGAGCAGAACGAGAAGAGCCCGCGCGCCTGGTATGGCGGCGCGATCGGCATGGTCAATTTCAACGGCGACATGAACACCGGCCTCACCCTGCGCACCATCCGTATCAAGGACGGCATTGCCGAAGTGCGCGCCGGCGCCACATTGCTGTTCGACAGCATTCCCGAGGAAGAAGAAGCCGAAACCGAACTGAAGGCATCCGCCATGCTCTCCGCCATCCGCGACGCCAAGACAGGCAATTCCGCCAGCACCGAGCGCACCACCGCGCGCGTCGGCGACGGCGTCAACATCCTGCTGGTCGACCACGAGGATAGTTTCGTTCACACGCTGGCCAATTACTTCCGCCAGACCGGCGCCAATGTCTCGACAGTGCGCTCGCCGGTGCCGGAAGAAGTCTTCGACCGGCTGAAACCCGATCTCGTCGTGCTGTCGCCCGGCCCCGGCACGCCGAAGGATTTCGATTGCGCCGCAACCATCAAGAAGGCGCGCGCCCGCGAACTGCCGATCTTCGGCGTCTGCCTTGGCCTGCAGGCATTGGCGGAGGCCTATGGCGGCGAACTGCGGCAGCTGCACATACCGATGCACGGCAAGCCGTCGCGCATCCGGGTCTCCAAGCCCGGCATCATCTTCTCGGGCCTGCCCAAGGAAGTGACCGTCGGCCGCTACCACTCGATCTTTGCCGATCCGGTGCGCCTGCCCGACGATTTCATCGTCACCGCCGAGACCGAGGACGGCATCATCATGGCCTTCGAACACCGCAAGGAGCCGATCGCCGCGGTGCAATTCCACCCGGAATCGATCATGACGCTCGGCCACAATGCCGGCATGCGCATCATCGAGAACATCGTCGCCCACCTGCCGCGCAAGGCCAAGGAAAAGGCCGCCTGACGATCATGGCTGAAGCCGAGAACACGATGGCGATCGCGGCCAAGGCGGCCGCGAAGCGCAAGATCGCCAATCTCGCCTTCTGGTCGATTATCGTCGCCTTTGTCGTGCTCGCGCTGAAAGCTGCCGCCTGGTACGTTACCGGCTCTGTCGCGCTCTATTCGGACGCGCTGGAATCGATCGTCAACGTCATCGCCTCGGTCGCCGCCTTCTGGGCGATCCAGGTCAGCCACAAGCCGGCCGACCAGGATCATCCTTTCGGCCATCACAAGGCCGAGTATTTCTCGGCAGTGCTGGAAGGCGTGCTGATCGTGCTTGCCGCGCTCTTGATCCTCAACGAGGTCTGGCGCTCCTGGCAGACCCCTTCACCCTTGGAACAGCCTTGGGAAGGTCTTGCGGTCAACGGCGTTGCCACGGTCATCAATGCCTTCTGGGCCTGGACGCTGATCCGCGCCGGCAGGGCTGAGAAATCACCGGCACTGGTCGCCGACGGCAACCACATCATGACCGACGTGGTCACCTCGATCGGCGTCTTCGGCGGCCTGGTCGGAGCGATCCTGACCGGCTGGCAGATCCTTGACCCCGCACTTGCCGTCCTCGTGGCGCTGAACATCCTGTGGCAGGGCTGGCATGTCATAGGCTCGTCGATGAACGGCCTGATGGACCGCGCCGTCGACACCCAGGAACACATGCGCATCCGTGACGTCATCTCGGCCAATTGCAAGGGCGCGCTCGAGGTTCACGACCTCAAGACGCGCATCGCCGGCCGCGCCACCTTCATCGAGTTTCATCTGGTCGTCGACGCCGACATGTCGGTCGGCGCCAGCCACGTCATCTGCGACCGCATCGAGGACGCGCTGAAAGCCGAAATCCCCTCGGTACGCGTCACCATCCATGTCGAGCCCGACGACGAGGCCAAGCTGCCCAAGGGCACGACGGCCGTGCCGTTTGCGTGAGGTCAGTTCACCAGGTCTGGATTGAGAGGTCCTTGACTCGCTCGAATTCCCGTACATTACGGGTAATCAGGCTGAGGTTTCGAGCACGCGCCTGCCCGCCGATCAAGGCATCGTAGGGACCAATCGGAGTCCCTAACGTCGCTAGCGTTGCCCGAATCTCGCCGGCATGTCTCGCGTCTTCCCGGTCGAATTCGAGCATCGGGAATTTCAGAGCTTCGATGCTTGCCAAGTTTTCGGCCCTTCGCCGGCTCTTTTCAGCGCCATAGTATAATTCGTGCAAGACAATCGCCGATAGCGCAAAGTCCTGCGGTCTGTGCCGTTTCAGCAGCGCCAGCAGTCCGTCATCGAGCTTTATGAGCGCGATGACGGCATTGGTGTCGAGCAGATAGATCACTTGAAAACGTCATCCAATGCAGGTCGATCCTGCTGGTCGTGATGTTCGAGCGCTGCCTCGACGAAATCGTCATCAACTGTTCCGACCAATTGGTCTAGCCACGCCCAGTCCTGCGCAAGCGGTTCCAGAATGACGGTTTGCCCGTGACGGCGGATCGAAACCTCATCTGTTTCGAAACGGAACTCCTTGGGCAGACGCACAGCTTGTGACCGGCCCGACCAGAACACTTTCGCCTTGTCCATCATGCTATCCTCAAATGAGATATAGCAAAGATATATCCCTTCACGGCGACATAGACAAGTCCGAGCTCAAGGCGAGCAGGCCGATTGCGGCATCGGCTGCAGCCGATAGACCTTGTCGTCCGATTTCGTTTTGCCGTCGGCGGCCTTCGAACACAGGTCGACGATCGCAAGCGCGCTGTTGGGATTGGCCAGCATCATCGTACCATTGGCGCCACGCTTGAGGAAAATCTCCTTCTGCGCGATGTCGCAGGAGAAATCGCTCATCTTCGAACTGGCCGCACAGCGCCACTGGTCGGCTTCGCCCTGGCAGGAATAGGTCTGCGTCACCTCAGCCGATTTCTGCCGTGTGGTGACGGTAACGGCAATGTCGGCGCCGTCTGGCCAGTTGGCGGCGCCACCGCCCGAGGCGAAGGATGCCAGCTCTATCTTGCCGCGGAAAACCCGGATCGACTGGGTGAGTTGATCGGGGTGCGAGCCGAGATGCGCTGCATCGTAGTCGCGCCCATAGCAGAACGCCTGGTCCGGCTTCAGCCGCTCGCGCAGTGGCGGGCCTAGCGCAGGGTCGACCGGATCGATGCGCGCGAACTCCGCCTTGCAGGTCCCCGCTGGGATCGGGTCGAGGCGAAAATTGTCGTCATCCTTGCCGAGCGCCTGCCTGCTATATTCCGCTGCGCCAAGCTCCTCTTCCGATCCGGCATCGAGATAGATGTCGGGCTGCAGATCCGAGAGGAACAGCCGACCCTTGTCGTCGACCTTCAGCGACGCAAGCGTCCGGTCGCATTCCATGCCGCAATGGATCGGGCCCGTCTGGCCGTCCTCGGACGCATGATTGCACCAGCCGCCGGCCCATTCCGGCGACTTGGCGCCGCGCACGGTGGTGGCGATGAAGGCATTGTAGGACGTGTCGGAATTCGCGGTCGGCTCCTCGTTCGGGCGGCTGACCGGATCATGGCCGTAGTAGAAGAAGATCCGCGCCACCTTCTGCTTCGGGTGCGCCTTGAGATGCGCCGCATCGTAGACACGGCCGAAACAGGCGTCGGCACCGTTGGGGCTGAGTTCGGTGAGCTTCAGCGCATCATCGGCGGAGGCCGATCCGGCAAGCACGCCAAGCAGCGCCGCGCCAAACCCGGCGCCGGCAACCGTCTTCCATTCCCCTGCCCTGAACGCCCATTCCTTCAACGCCATGTGATCTCTCCTCCGCATCGACAGGACGCAACGTCAATTTATGCTAGTATTGCGGCCGCAGCCACGCAATTCGCGGCGGGCCGCCAAGCGGAGGAGGATGCCATGCGCCGGCGCGATATGTTCCGCGCGGTTCTTGCCGGAACCGGAACGCTTCTCGGTTTGCGGGCAGCACAGGCAGCCGCCACCGAGCCCGCAAGGCAAAAAGTCGCCTACCACTTGAGCGACACCGACAAGGTCAATTTCGTGCTCGGCAACATCAAGAACCACTATGAGGGCACCGGCGGCAATGTCGACATCGTGCTGGTCGTGCATGGTCCCGCGCTCGCGGCCTTCAAGTCGAAAGGCATATCGGCCGCGATTTCCGGGCGCTTCGCCGGCCTGGTGCAGCAGGGGCTGGAACCCCATGCCTGCGCCAACACCATGCAAGGCATGGATATTTCGCTCCCCGACCTGCTTGCGGGGTTCCATGCAGCCGACAAGGGCGGCGTCGTCAAGCTCGCCGAACTGCAAGGCCGGGGTTACGCCTATCTGCGCCCGTAGAGCAGTTTGTTTGACGCAAATTCCCCAAGGGAAAGCGCTCACACTTTTCGTTGAATTGCTCCAAGGCTTGAACACCGGGGTGGCAAGGGCCTACGAAGGGCAGGCAGACATCCCGGAGGAAGAACCGTGCCAGCCACCACACTCAGCATACCCGATCTTGCCGGCAAGGCAGTACTGGTTACCGGTGCATCGACCGGCATCGGGGCGGCGCTCGCGCTGGCCTATGCAGCGCAGAAATGCAAGGTGGCGCTGCACTACAATTCAAGTCAAGACGCCGCCGAGAAGCTCGGCCTGACGATTGCCGACAAGGGCGGCGAGGTGTTTCTCGTCCAGGGCGATTTCTCCGTTGCCGCCGATGTAGAGCGCGTCGTCGGGGACAGCGCGCAGTATTTCGGCCGCCTCGACGGACTGGTCAACAATGCCGGCGGCATGCTTGGCCGCATTCCCTATGCCGAGCAGACCGAGGCGCATTACGACGCTGTGATGGACCTCAACGCCCGTTCGGTGCTGACCGCTTCGCGCAAGGCTATCCCGTGGCTGAAGAAACAGGGCGGCTTCATCGTCAACACCTCTTCGATCGCCGCCCGCAATGGCGCCGGCGGCGGCGCCGGACTTTACGGCTCGGCCAAGGCCTTCGTCTCCAATGTGACGCGCGGCATGGCCAAGGAGTTGATCGGCTTTGGCATCCGCGTCAACGCGGTGGCGCCCGGCACCATTCTCACCCCGTTCCACGAGCGCTATTCGACCGACGAGCAGATGAAGGGCATGGTCGCCACCATTCCGCAGGGGCGCGCCGGCACGGCGCAGGATTGCGTCGGCGCCTATCTGTTCCTCTCCTCCGACCTTCTCAGCGGCTACATCACCGGCCAGGTGATCGAGGTGAATGGCGGCCAGTTGATGCCTTGAACGGCTATCGGCATACTGGCGGTCTGCACGCTCTTGTCGAAACCTCAAAGGGAGACAGCGGAATGTACGGACTGATCGGCAAGATGCGGGCGGCGCGCGGCCAGCGCGACGCGGTCATGGACCTTCTGCGCGACAGTACAGGCGCCCTGCCAGGCTGCCTGAGTTACATCATCGCGCGCGACCCCGCCGATGCCGACGCGATCTGGGTCACCGAAGTGTGGACCGACGCCGAAAGTCACAAGGCCTCGCTGCAGCTTCCCGAAGTCCAGGCGGCGATCGCCAAGGCGCGGCCGTTCATCGCCGGCTTTGAGTTTCAGGTCGAGACCCACCCCGTCGGCGGCTTCGGGCTGGCTGACGGCAAGACCGGCTGAGGCAGGCAGCCTTTTTTCGGCAAAGCAGGGTTCGCATCGTCCCGCTTCAAGTCTAAGACCGAAACATGGATTCCTCGGCCGAGCAGCCCCCAGACCAGCCCGCCATCGAACGCATGGCGCGGATGCGCAAGCTCTGGCAATGGCTGGCCCTTCTGATCGTTTCTCTGCTATTTGCCGGTGCGCTGGAACTCGCGGCCCTGCCGGCGGCGCTGCTGATCGGGCCGATGCTGGCCGCCATCGTCGCCGGCACCAATGGCGCCACGGTGCGCGTCCCGCGTCTTCTGTTCGGCGCCGCCCAGGCGATCGTCGGCTGCCTCGTCGCGGCGTCGATCTCGGCCGACATCTTTCCAGTCTTCTACAAGGAATGGCCGCTGTTTCTCGGCGTCGTGGTGGCCACCGTCACGGCCTCCAGCCTGCTCGGCTGGCTGATCAGCCGCTGGCGCATCCTGCCCGGCACCACCGCCGTCTGGGGCTCGTCGCCGGGTGCGGCCACCGCCATGGTGCTGATGGCAGGTGCCTTCGGTGCCGACCAGCGCCTCGTCGCTTTCATGCAATATCTGCGTGTCATCTTCGTCTCGATGACGGCGGCACTCGTTGCCAAGATGTGGGTCGACACGTCTGGCGTCGAGATCCCCGCCATCATCTGGTTTCCGCCGATCGATGCCCAAGCCTTCGCCGCCACCATCGGCATCGCGGTCGTAGGCGGCCTGGCGGGAAAGCTGGGCCGACTGCCCTCGCCGTTCTTCCTCGGCACCTTTGTCTTCGGCACCGTCGTCCATCTCGGCTTGGGCGTGGAAATGCAATTGCCGCAATGGCTGCTGGCCGTCAGCTACGCCATGGTCGGCTGGTCGATCGGCCTGAACTTCACAAGGGCGATCCTGCGCCATGCGGCGCGCGCGTTGCCGCAGATCATCGCCTCGATCGTGGCCTTGATCGCCTTTTGCGGCGGCCTTGCCTTCATGATCAGCCATCTCCTGGGCATCGATCCGCTGACCGCCTATTTGGCGACCAGCCCCGGCGGCATGGACAGCATCGCCATCATCGCCGCCGCAGCTCAGAACGTCGACATCTCTTTCGTCATGGCCCTGCAATCGGCACGCTTCCTGATCGTGCTGCTGATCGGCCCGAGCGTCGCGCGGCTGGTGGCGAGAAGCGTCAGGCAATAGGCAGCGACTAGTCCTCGCCGCCCTCGCCCACGCTGTGCGCGTCCCGGCGCCAGTAGGCCGTAACCAGGTGGCGGTCGCGCGGCAGGCCCCACTGTTTACGCACGATCTTGCGGATCTCCCGGAAATCGCCGAATTCGCAACTGGCCCAGACGTACAGGCCGTCGGCAAGCGCCATGTGATTGCGCTCACGCAAGGCGGTCGACAATAGGCCCGCGGTGCCGGCCTCGAGGCCGCGCCGGTAGAGCCAGGTGATGTCGATATTGTCCCCTTGCGCCAGCGCCATTCGGTCGTCCGGGCCATCGACCTCGATCAGCGCCTCGGCGCGGGTTGACGGCGGCAAATGCTCCAAAATCCGGCCAATGGCGGGCAGTGCGGTGTCGTCGCCGAGCAGAAGCAGGGTCTGCGCCACCGGGGCGTCGCCGCCGCCGGGTCCGATCATGCCGATCACGTCTCCTGCCTGTGCGCCTTGCGCGAAGGCGGCGGCGGGCGTTTCCTGGCCTGGATGCAGCACGAAATCGACGTCGAGCCAGCCGCTTGCGGCATCCAGCGCCCGGATCGTGTAGACCCGCACGGCAAGCGCATCGTCGCCAGAAGGCCAGACGATCAAGCCGTCAGCGCCCATCATCGGCCAAACCAGCCGGCGGCCAGGCGGCGGCAGCAGCAGCCGCATGTGCAGGCCGCCATGGGTAAATCGGCCGAGATCCTTGCCGGCGAAGCGCAGACGCTGCATGTGCGCCGAAATCCGCGTCGACGACATCACCGTGATCTCGCGGAAGAAGACCGGCGTGCCGGCGTCAACGCCGTCGCCTTGCCAATGAATGCCCCTGGTCGTGCCGAGATGTTCGGCGACATGGCCGGCAACCGTCATCTTCATGTAGGACAGGCAGGTTTCGTCGGTCGCCGCGACGCGGATCAGCACGCTTTCGTCATTGAGCGTAGCGCTCAACGAACCATAGTAGAGGCGAAGCTCCCATTGGTCGGCGACGCCGGTGTCGATCTCGAATTCGCTGTGCTCGGCGCGCAGCCGGTCCATCACCGACCTGATCGCCGCGTCGCTGATCCGGGTTTGCGCGCTCAATTGGTCCATCGCTCAGCCTTTCGCAACAGTTCGGGGCAAGCGCCGCAACGCCACCGCTGTCAGCGACATGCCACAGCCGCTGCGGCGTTTCCACATAAACTTGATCATAAAGGTCATATTTAGGCGGCGAATGCCTACCGCGCTGCAAGGCGTTCGGGAAGGAAATCGACGAACACGCGCACCTTTGGCGACAGATGGCGATTGGAGGGCCACAGCATCCGGAACTGGCCACGGCCGTCGACATGATCATCGAGGACGGTGCGCAGCCTGTCTTCGTGCAGCGCCTCATGCACCAGGAAATCCGGCATGCAGGCGATACCGAGCCCGGCGAGCGTAGCGCCCTTCAAGGCTTCCATGTTGTTGCAGGTCAGCATCGAGCGTATCTGCGGTTCGGCGCTTCCGGTTATGAATGGCCACTCCAGCAGCCTGCCGCTGTTCAGGAAGCGGAAGTTTATGCCGAAATGCCTTATGAGATCAGCCGGCACGCTGGGGGCGCCATGGCGGTCCAGGTAGGAGGGCGCCGCGCACAGCAGCATGCGAAAGGGCGCAACGGGTCTCGACACAAGGCGCGAATCCGGCAGCTCGCCGCTACGGATCGCGACATCGATGCCCTCGTCGATGACGTCGACGATCCGGTCGTTGAAATCGATGTCGAGTTCGATCTCGGGATAGCGGGCCATGAACTCCGACAGCACCGGCAGCAGCAGATGATAGGTGACGATCGGGGTGGATATGCGCAGCCGCCCACTCGGTGTTTCCCGTGTCCGCGACAGCATCGCCTCGGCATCGTCGATGTCGTCGAGGATGCGGCGCACCCGCTCGTTGAACAGCTTGCCCTCTTCCGTCAGGCCAATGCGCCGCGTGCTGCGCTGCAGCAGCCGCACGCCGAGTTCCTGCTCGAGCCGGGCGACACTTTTGCCCACAGCGGAAGCCGAGATGCCAAGCGCCCGCCCGGCGGCGACGAAACTGCCGAATTCGGCGGTGCGGGCGAAGGCCAGGAGCCCGTTGAGACGATCCATCGTGTCATTCCATTCGAGCGTTTTAGTCCGATATACGAGGAGATATAACACCATTTTTCCTGAAATGCCGACGACCTATCTTGTCATCACGACCGGCTCCGCAATCGCGCGGCCCACCGGCGAGTGCTGTTTCAGATAGGGAAATCCATGACTTCCAGGACCACAACCGGCTCTGCCGAGAGATGGCTCGTGCTCTTGTCCGTGTGCCTTGCCGCGATGACGATGCCCTTGACCTTCACCGGTCCGGCCATCGCTCTGTCGCGCATCGCGGCTGATCTCGGCGGCAGTCCGTTCGAGCTCAACTGGGTGACAAACGCCTTCATGCTGACCTTCGGCGCCACCCTGATGGCGTCGGGCGCTCTGGCCGACAATCATGGCCGCAAGCGCCTCTTCCTCGTCGGCCTCTGCCTCTATGTCCTGGCGTCGCTGGGCGCGATGCTGGCGCCGGACATTATCTGGTTCGACGCTTTCCGGGCCGTGCAGGGGATCGGCAGTGCGGCCGCCTTCGCTGGCGGCGCCTCGGCACTCGCCCAGGAATTCGAAGGGCCGTTGCGGCTGCGCGCCTTCAGCTTTCTCGGCACCAGTTTCGGCGTCGGCCTCGCCTTCGGCCCGATCGCGTCGGGCATGCTCATCTCTGCATTCGGCTGGCGGTCGATCTTTCTTCTGGTTGCGGCACTCGCGATTGCCGCCGCCATGCTCAGCCTGCGCACCATCAGGGAATCGCGCGACCCGGATGCGACGGGCCTCGATTGGGCGGGAGCCGGCACCTTCACGATCGCGCTGGCGTCGCTGACCTATGGTGTGCTCCAGGCCCCGCAGAGCGGCTGGGCCGATCCCCTCGTCGTCACGCTTCTGGCCGCTTCTGCCATCTGTTTTGTCGCCTTCGTCTTTGTCGAGCGGCGAGCACAACGGCCGATGCTTGACCTCACGCTGTTTGCCTATCCCCGCTTCGTCGGCGTCCAGTTTCTGGCCGCGGCACCCGCTTACGCCTTCGTCGTCCTGCTCGTCCTGTTGCCGATCCGTTTCATCGGCATCGAAGGGATGAACGAGATCAGGGCCGGGCAATTGATGATCTGCCTCTCGGGTCCGCTGCTGATCCTGCCGATGCTCGCCGGCCAGTTGGCGCGCTGGATCGCGCCGGCCACGATCTGCGGCGTCGGCCTGCTCGTCGCTGCCGCCGGACTTGTGTGGCTAAGCCTGACACCGCCGGTCGATAGTGCGCTGGTGGCGCCGCTGATGCTGATCGGCGTCGGCATCGCCCTGCCCTGGGGGTTGATGGACGGGCTTGCCGTCAGTGTCGTGCCGAGGGAGCGCGCCGGCATGGCGGTCGGCATCTTCAACACCACCCGCGTCGCTTGCGAGGGCGTGGCGCTGGCGATCGTCATGGCGACCCTGTCGGGCTTCACCGCCGCGCAGCTCGCCGCACAAGGAATGGCGTCTTCAACGGATGCTGCGGCGGCAGCACAGTTGCTGGTGACCGGCAATCTCGGTGCAACGGCGCAACACCTGCCGCAAGCCGGAGCCGCTGTGCTCGTCCAGGCCTATGAGACGGCGTTCGACAGGCTGCTGATCGTGCTGGCGGCAATCACCGTCATGACCGCCATCGTCGTCTTCCTTGGTCTGCGTCGCGGAGCGGCTTCGGAACACGAGACCGTCGCTCTGCCGGCAGGCCAGGAAGGGTAGTCAGGCGATCACCAAACTCGAAATACGATCCCGGCCAGTGTGATACGGACGATGCCAACGCCGATATTGTCCGACTGGTTCCAGCGCGCGATCTGCTCGCGCCCGGAAAGACCGTCCCAGTCGCTCAGGGATGCGTCGGCGGTAAACGCGACGAGAGAGGTTTCCATCGCCGGCATTGGGGCCTCGACGAAACGGCGGATCGGGTCGGGAGAGATCATTCGTCCGTGCCCGAGGTGCGTTGAGATTCAGGTCAGGCTGAGTCGAAATGGTGGCTTCCGAGAACCGGAGCGGAGCGTACTTAAGTACGTGAGCACCGGAAGCGCAGGAAGCCGTCATTTGCAGGCCAGCCTCACCTGAATATCAATGCACCTCAATCCAGCCTGTGCATCAGGTCCTCATCCAGCCACCGGCCGAAGAAATAGACCAGTTGCTTGTGCCACCATGGCCAGTCGTGGCTGACATCGCCGCCCCAGTAATCGACCCAGGCGGGAATGGATTTGTCGCGCAGGATCTGTTCCAACTTGCGCGTCTCGGCCAGCATCCGCTCTTCCCAGGCGCCCTGTCCGCAGCAGAAGATCAGCCTGAGCGCCTTCAGCCGGGCCAGCAGTTTTGGATCGACGATGCCGGGCAGATAGTCGAGCGGCGAGTTGTAGAAAATGTCGCCCTCGAGCGCCTTGCCGAAGAAGTCGCGCGCCGAATAGACGCCCGACAGCGCGATGACGCCGCTGGCGAGTTCGGGAAAGCGGAAGACGAAGTTCGACGAGTGGTAGCCGCCCATCGAACAGCCCGAGAACAGCGGCTTCAGCTTGCGCCCGCCATTGGCCTGCTCGGCTGTGGACAGGAACTCCGGCAGCGCCTCCTCGCGCACATAGCGGAAATAGGCCTCGTGGCGGGCGATGCGGTGGGCGGCGTCGGCATGCTTGTCGAAGAAGGATTCGGAATCGACGCCGTCGACCGTGAACAGCTGGATGCGGCCGGTGTCGATGAATTCGGCCAGCGCTCCCACCCCGCCGGAATCCTCGAACTGGTAGAACCGGCCCTGCGAGGTCGGGAAAACCACCACCGGCCGGCCGGCATGGCCGTAGCGCTTGTATTCCATGTCACGGCCGAGCTGGCTCGAAAAATTCTTGTGATAGGAAATGTCCATCGCCTCACGCCTTTTCCGCGTGGATGTACGCGACCGCCTCGCGCAACGCTGCTTCGTCCTTCGAGCGCATCTGGTAGGCGTAATTTCCCATGGCGCGGCTGAAGACCTCTTCGATGGCCTGATGGTGGACGATCTTGTCGCGGTGCGCGGCTAGCACGTCCCCATGGCTGTGCAAATAGTGGAGGCGCCGCTTGCGGCTGGCATAGGCGGTGAAATATTTGCCCTCGTAAGGGCCACCGGCGGCGTCCCTGACCACCATGTCGGCCCATGCCGCATAGACGTCGACGTCGAACGTATAGTTGATCGCATCGGTCATCCAGGCCCCGGGCGGGCGCATGTTGACCTCCAGCGCGATGACCCGGTCGTCCTTGGTCTCGAACAGCTCGATGTGGAAGAAGCGTTCGCGCACGTCGAATGCTTTCAGGATCTTGCGACCGGCCTCCTCGATCGCCGGCCTGACCTTGGGAAAACAGGTGTAGCTCATGTGGCGGTCCTTGTTGACCACCTCCATGATGCTCTGATCGTAGCGGTGGCTGGCGGCCAGCACCACCTCGCCGTCACGGTTGACCAGCCCGTCATAGGTCACCACCAGCCCCTCGATGAACTGCTCCATGACGAAGGTCACGTCCTCGGGCTTGTCCCGGAAGAACTGGTCGAGCTCTTTGGCATTGGAGATCTTGAAGGTGTTCGAGGCGCCGGAACCGCTGTCGGGCTTGACCACCACGGGATAGCCGACGCGCCGGATGAAGGTCATTGCGCCAGCGCGGTCGGAGCATTTGCGCTGCGCGATGGTGTCGACGCCGCTCTTGCGGAAGAAGGCACGCATGCGGCTCTTGCGCTTCAGGTTCTTCACGAAATCGAGCTTGGTGCCATAGATGTTGAAGTCGGTGCGGATGTTGGCTTCCAGCTCCAGCCAGTGCTCGTTGAGCGATTCAAAGCGGTCGATGCGGCCCCATTTGTGGATGAAATGCCCCATCGCCCGGAACACCGGATCGTAGTCCTCCATGTCGGCGACGCGGTAATATTCCGAAAGGGCTGCTTTCAGCTTGGTGTCGAGCGCATCATAGGGCGCGTCGCCGATACCGAGCACCCTGGCCCCGGCCTTCTTCAAACGGTCGCAGAAATCCGCGCCATTGGCGGGAAAATGCGGCGAGAAGAACACGAAATTCATGGACGACCCTCTCCCGCGACAGGGCATCGAAACCCTGTCGATGCCCGAGTCTGGCGCATTTGCCGCGCCTGGGGAAGAGCATGCACGATAGGAATTTTTTCTTGACACCCTGCCCTCAGCTAAGGTACATTTTCATCCATGGTGCTGATTTGCGCCAGTGACCCGCCGCACAGGCGGGTTTTTCGTTTGACGCTTCGTCGGCCAACGCGCCGGAAAAAGGCTCCGGAGGAACCCGTTAACCCGGACTTGCCTCCCACAAGCCGCTCCTGTAAGAGAACCGCCATGAACCCGCGCGCCACCAACGCATCCCGTCCGACCGGTTTTTCCGGCGAGACCGTGCGCGCGCTTGCTTCGACCCTGCTTCTTCTCGGCCTTATCGGCGATCGCCGGGTTCGCTGAAGGAGCGCCCGGCGGTCGAACCGCCGCGCAAGCGCATGCTCCTTGGCAATCACATCAAGCGAACGAAATTCTGGTAAAGGCGCCGCTCGCCATCAATCCACCGAAGGTGGATCCATGAGCCGCCGGGAGAAACGACGATGAACGCACGAGAAGAAATCCGCTCCGATGCCGCGGTAGCCGACACGGATTCGGCTAAAGGGATGCCCGACGCGGCTCGCAAATATCAGCCCTATCCGACCGTCGGCCTCACCGACCGGACCTGGCCTTCGAAAGTGATCGACAAGGCTCCGATCTGGTGCTCGGTCGACCTGCGCGACGGCAACCAGGCGCTGATCGATCCGATGGGCCATGAGCGCAAGGCACGCATGTTCGGCCTGCTGCTCGACATGGGCTTCAAGGAGATCGAGATCGGCTTCCCGTCGGCCTCGCAGACCGATTTCGACTTTGCCCGCTGGTGCATCGAGGAAGGCAACGTGCCCGCCGTTGTCTCGCTGCAGGTGCTGGTGCAGTGCCGGCCGGAGCTGATCACCCGCACCTTCGAGGCGCTGAAGGGCGCCACCAACCCGATCGTCCATTTCTACAATTCGACCAGCGAGCTGCAGCGTCGCGTCGTCTTCGAAAAGGACGTCGGCGGCATCAAGCGGATCGCCACCGACGCCGCCAAGATGATCACCGACATGGCGGCCAAGGCCGGCGGAGGCTTTCGTTTCGAGTATTCGCCGGAGAGCTTCACCGGCACCGAACTGGAAGTGGCGCTGGAGATCTGCAACGCCGTCACCGAGATCGTCAGGCCGACAGCGGACAACAAGCTGATCATTAATCTGCCGTCGACGGTCGAGATGTCGACACCCAACATCTATGCCGATCGCATCGAGTGGATGTGCCGCAACCTCGACAACCGGGAAAACCTGCTGGTCTCGCTGCATCCGCACAATGACCGCGGCACCGGCATAGCCACCACCGAACTCGGCCTGATGGCCGGCGCCGACCGCGTCGAAGGCACGCTGTTCGGCAATGGCGAGCGCACCGGCAATGTCGACATCGTCACGCTGGCGCTGAACATGTACACGCAAGGTGTCGATCCCTTGATCGATTGCTCCGACATCAACCGGATGAAGGACGTCTACGAATATTCGAACCAGTTGAAGATCCCCGAGCGCCACCCCTATGTCGGCGAACTCGTCTACACCGCCTTTTCCGGTTCGCACCAGGATGCCATCAACAAGGGCATGAAGGCGCTGAAGAAGGCCAATACGAGCCTGTGGGAAGTGCCCTATCTGCCGATCGATCCGGCGGATGTCGGACGCAGCTACGAAGCCATCATCCGCATCAACTCGCAGTCCGGCAAGGGCGGCATCGCCTATGTCCTGCAGGCCGATTACGGCCTCAATCTGCCGCGCAATCTGCAGATCGAGTTCAGCCAGGAAATCCAGGCGATCACCGATGCCGAGGGCAAGGAAGTGCCGGCCAGGCGCATCTACGAGTGCTTTCTCGAGACCTATGTCGACCAGCCCGGGGCGCGGCTGAAATTCCTCGATCACCACACCTATCCCAGCACCGAGATCAAGGGCCGGCGCGTCGTCGAGGCGGTCATCCTCGACAACGGCAAGGAAGTGACGATCACAGGCACGGGTACCGGCCCGATCGATGGCTTCGTCAATGCGCTGTCGCGCCATGTCGGTGTCGAGATGTCGGTGCTCGACTATTCCGAGCACTCGATGCAGCGCGGCTCGAACGCGTCGGCCATTTCCTATGTCGAGATGGAATATCCCGGCGGCAAGCTGTTCGGCGCCGGCATCAACACCAACATCGTCGCTGCCTCGCTGGAAGCAGTGATGTCCGCCGCCAACCGTATCGTCGGTAAAAAGGCCGGCTGACGCCCGACGGGAACAGAGATCGGAACCGTCCCAGTCTGGTGAACGGTTCCGATCTTTCGGGCCATTAACCACCGCGGAATTATCCGGTGGGTACGTGATCGCATAACGGGGTGTATACTTGTGTGGTGGTGCGGGACCTATATGATCGCGCCTCAACCTGTGCCGACTTCGAGAGGATCGACACTTGCAGCATGCCACGCCTGCCGCCCCCGCAGTGCGCGAGACACTGGAGCGACTGCTTGCCAGCCAAACGTTCGGCCGATCCGAACGCGCGCGCAAGCTGCTGCGTTATCTTGTCGAACGTGAACAGGCCGGCGAAGCCGACAGGCTCAAGGGCTTTTCCATTGCCATGGATGTTTTCGGCAAGGACGGCGACTTCGATCCGTCCACCGATGCCGTGGTGCGGGTGCAGGCAGGCAGGCTGCGCGAGCTTCTTCAGCATTATTTTGCAAATGAGGGAATTGCCGAGCCGGTCCGCATCGCAATTCCGCGCGGCGGCTATGTTCCAGCCTATGAATTGAACGCGATCCGCCTGCCCGATATTGCCGAGGCTGTTCCCGAACTCAGGCTGGACGGCGCCGTATCCGCCAATCAGTCGAACGAAGCCGGCACGGGCATGCCGGACGCGATGTCTCTGGCTTCCGTGCCGTCTTCGCCTGCCCCCTCGGTGGCGCGCCATCTCCGCTTTTTCTGGATGGCGATCGCCCTGGTCATCGCCATGCTGGGCGTACTGATCCTTCGCCAGGGCAGCACTGCCTTGCTGGCAGGCGGCGACATCTCGGCAATGCCGGAGACTGCTGGTGCGACCGCAAGCATCACGGCATCGGCAAGGGCTGACGCCCTGCCGCAGGTCTATATCGGACTGAAGGCTGACGGCCCCGACGCCAGCCGTGTCGCCGCATCGCTGCGCGCCGGCCTGAGTGGCTTCGACACGATCGACTTCATCGGCCGCGACACCGTCAGCGATCCGGCAGACGACGCTGCGAGCTTCATATTCGACGTCCTGCCTGGACCAGACGCGGGCGACATCACGATCGAACTGCAAAGCATGGCGTCTGGACGGGTGCTTCTATCGCGCAATCTCACCCCCGCCGACAGCGCACCTGCCGCGGTCGAAGACCGTATCGCCGACATGCTGAGCTCGGCACTCCCCGCCTCCGGCACCATCTACAACTATATCGAGCAGACCGGCACGCCAAACGGTCTGACGCAATGCCTGCTGCTCAACGGCAAATATTACCTCGACCAGAACGCCAGGACCCATGAGGCTGCCTACCGTTGCCTCGAGAAGCTGGCCAATGGTGGAACCAAGTCCTCGCTCGTCTATTCGGAACTTGCTTCCCTGCATCTCGAGGCGGTGTCCGATCATTACGCCTATCCGCCCAATGCGACGATTGAAACAGCCGTCGAGTTTGCCCATCGCGGCGTGCAGATGGGTCCGACCAGCCCTTATGCGCATCGCTCCTACGGCTATGTCAGTTCGCGCCTCGGCAATACGGACGAAGCGATCCGCTGGATGCGCAAGGCCTATGAACTCAACCCCTACGATCTCGGCATGGCCGCCGCTTACGGCTACGGGCTGATCTTCGCCGGACGATATGCCGAGGGAACGCCGATCCTCGATCATGCGGCAGAGACCTTCAGCGGGCACCCGACATGGTGGGATTACGGGCTGTTCGTCGGTGAACTCATGCTCGGCGACATGAACAAGGCGGTCGCGGCCAGCATGGCACTGAGAACGACGGCAACGAAATCACACTATCTGGCGGCGCGGCTGGTCGGCGCCAAGGCTGCCGGACAGGACCATCTGGTGAGCACGCTGCTGAAACAGCTGACCACCGAGTTCCCCAAATTTGCCGCCGATCCGCGGGCGACTTTCGTCGAGCGGAAATATCCGGCCGACCTGACCGACCGGCTGGTCCAGGCACTGCGCGCTGCCGGGCTCGGCAGCCCAAGCTGACACGATCGACGTCCGCGCACTGGCTGCGCCGCGTCCCGATGGATTTCCTGCGCTCCGATCGTCGAATGCGATTGGTCGCCAAGTTCTGTACACAACCGTACAAATCGCGAAAATTTTACTGGTCATCACGTTGGACTAGGAGCAATTCAGCCACAGTTGGTCTCGCGCATTCTGCAATAACAAAAAATCAGCTTTCATGACCGCATCACTTTTTGCCGCCGAAGAGGGTGTTGGCTCGAAGGCCATCGTCCTGCTGCACGGTTTCGGCGGCTGCCACGATGTATGGCGCGAGGTGATTTCCGCCCTGACGCCTTCCACGCATACGCTGGCCTATGATCTGCCTGGGCATGGGATGTCGCTCGATTTTCCTGCCGCCGGTCCGGCCAGGGTGGCGGCCAAGGCCGTGCTCGCCGATCTCACGGAGCGTCGCCTGAAGCGCGTTCATCTCGTGGGCCACTCGATGGGCGGTGCCGTGGCGGCGCTGATGGCGCTGGCCGAGCCCGAAAAGATAGCCTCGCTGACGCTTCTGGCGCCGGGCGGCCTTGGCGCCGAAATCAATGGACCGCTGTTGCGCCGCTATGCCGAAGCCGCGGATCGGTCCGAGATCCGCTCCTGCCTCGCCGTCATGTCGGGACCTTCAGCCCTGCCGCTCGAACATACGGTGGACATCCTTTGGGAAATGCGCAGACGACCCGGCCAACTCGAAAAGCTCGTCGAGATCGCGGCCGCCATGACCGTGGACGATCGGCAAGGCGTCATCCCGCACGATCGCCTCGATGGACTGAACATGCCGGTGATGGTGGCATGGGGCACCAACGATGCGGTGCTGCCCTTTACCCAGGCCGATGACCTGCCGGCGCATTTTCACGTGCACCACGTGCTGGAGGCCGGCCATATGCTGGCTGAGGAAGCCCCCGACCTCGTTGCCGAGATCATCCGCCGCAACACCAGCCGCCGCGCCAGACCGCATCGCCAGAAATTTGCCGCAGCAGCCAGCTGACTTTTCGCGCACGACAACCTTCCTGGACACCCCGGGGCCGTCGATCTCGCCAGTGCATTTTGCCGGCGGCTGTGTTAACCCGGTGTTAACCAAACCCACGAGGCAGACGCCGATGAAGGAAGCAGGCGAGAAGACCATCGACCAGTCGAAGAAACTGTCCGATGCCATCCGTGATGTCAAAAATGCCTTCGCCGACCGCGACGACGTCGTCGTCGATATGCGCGAGGCGCATCGCATGCGTCTCGATCTGCTTGCCGCCGAGCTGGCGCCGGTTTTTGCCGATGTTCCCGCCGACATGGACAATTTCGACTTTGTCGTCTCGTCCGGCTTGCAGCCGCGCCTGTGGATCGACGCCATCAGCCATGTCGCCATGGGGCGCGACCGCCGGACCTATCGCTTCCTCAAGGACACCCGCATCGGCCGGGTGGTGCTTGCCGAATCCACCGAGATGAAACCGGTTGCCGATTCCGTGACGCGCTATGTCGCCGAGCGCATCGTCGAGCGTCAGAGGATGCTGGAAGGCGGCGTCGAACCCGCCGTCGCTGGCCTGAAACGCGCGTATGTGCCAGAAGCCGAACCGCCGCTGCACGCGACGGAGCGCGGCAAACGCTGGTCGGCCCTTCTGTCCGGGCTTGGCCTGGTCGCTGCCGGCGCACTGGTCGGCCTTGTGGTGTCGGTCGTCCTGTTCTGGGACCGCATCGTGGCCATGGTTGTCAATTTGCGGCCATAGCGGCCTCGGCGCCAAGCTCCACCGTCTGCAGATCGGATGGCGGTATGGACGGCCCGGTCAGGCCGCGCCGTGTCAGCCGTATCAGCCAATTTCCCTTTTCACCGTCGATGTCGAACAGATTGTACTGCGCCGCCGGGTGCTTGCCGCCCGGCGCCTGGCCGGCGGCGGCGACACCGACCGCCGGGATCCTGACGCCTCGACCGCCGATGAAGAACAGCGACGGCAGATGCGAATGGCCGTGCAGCACAAGTTCGGCGCCGTGGCGGCGAATGATCTTGTTGAAGCGGGCGATGCCGAACAGCCGCTTGTGCTGCGGGACCGCGCCGCGCACCGGCGGATGATGGATCATGATGGCGCGGAACAGCCCCTGCCCGGCGGTATCCCCAAGGATTTTGCCGAGCCGCTCGGCCTGGCCTTCCATGAAGAAGCCATTGGCCATGAATGGTGCCGTGGCGCGTGCCGTCGAGACGCCGATCAGCGCGACATTGCCGCGCACACGCAGATAGGGGAAGGCGTTGCGGTCGACCGGCGTGTTGACGCCGTCGCCGCTCATCCACGCCGCCCAGGACCGGCAGACCTTGTCGAAGGCGCCGGGGACATAGGCGTCATGATTGCCCGGAACCACCGAAACATCATGCGGCGGCCCCAGCGTTTCCAGCCAGTGCCTGGCCATCTCGATCTCGCCGTCGAGCGCCAGATTGACCAGGTCGCCGGTGACGGCGAGGTGGTCAGGCGTGTTCGCCTTGATGTCGGCGACGATCGTGTCGATCACCGCATCATGCATATGGCGGCGGCGGTTCCGCTGCCAGTTGACATATCCGAGCACGCGCTTGGAGGCGAGATCGCGATAGGATACATCGGGGAGCGGCCCCAGATGGACATCGGAAATATGCGCGAGCCTGAACATACAACCTTCATAGGCGACCCGCGCGCGGCTTTCCACCCACGGTTTCGCTATCAATGACGAGCCCCGAAGATGCCTTCCGCCAGACTGGCTGGCCAGGTTTGAGGGCCAGGCTGTTCCATCTCTATTTCGTACTGCGGAGGCCGATGACGCTTGGCGTGCGCGGCTTGATCCACGATAGGGCGTCCAGGTCTGTCTTCCTTATTCGCCATACCTATGTGCCGGGCTGGCAGCTTCCCGGCGGCGGCGTCGAAGTCGGCGAAACGATGAACGAGGCACTGGCTCGTGAACTGGCCGAGGAAGGCAACATCGCTCTCACCGCCCCACCGGTGCTCAAATCGATGCATTTCAACCGCCGCTCCAGCCGCCGCGACCATGTCGGCTTTTATCTGCTCGAGCATTTCAGCCAGACGGCGCCGAAGCTGCCGGACCACGAGATCGCCGAAGCCGGCTTCTTCCCGCTCGACGGCTTGCCGCAGGGCACGACGCCGGCGACGCTGCGCCGCATCGCCGAGGTTTTTGACGGCGGGCAGCCCTCGCCCTACTGGTAGATCAGGCTGCCGCTTTCTCGAAGCGCGCCCGGTCGTGCCGTGCGGCATAATCCAGATCCGGTCCGACAGGCACGATCCGCGTCGGATTGATCGTCTGATGGCTGCCGTAATAGTGCGCCTTGATATGATGCATGTTCACCGTCCCGGCCACGCCAGGCACCTGGTAGAGATCGCGCAGATAGTTGGACAGGTTCGGGTAGTCGGCGATACGGCGCAGATTGCATTTGAAATGGCCGACATAAACCGGATCGAAGCGCACCAGCGTGGTGAACAGCCGCCAGTCGGCCTCGGTGATATGATCGCCGACGAGATAGCGCTGCTTCGACAGCCGTTCCTCCAGCGCATCCAGCGCTGTGAACACTTCACCGAACGCCTCTTCATAGGCGCGTTGCGTGGTGGCGAAGCCGGCGCGATAGACGCCGTTGTTGACCGCGGGATAGACCAGCGCATTGATGCGGTCGATCTCGCCGCGCAACGCCTTCGGATAGAAATCGAGGCTGGCGTCGCCCCATTCGTCGAAGGCTGAATTCAGCATGCGGATGATTTCGGAAGATTCGTTGGAGACGATGGTCTGCTCCTTCTTGTCCCACAGCACCGGCACCGTCACCCGGCCCGAATAGGCTGGATCGGCCTTGGCATAGATCTGGTGCAGGAAGTCGAGGCCGTAGAGCGTATCGCCCGTGGCGCCGTCCTCAGCCACGAACGTCCAGCCATTGGCGCCCATGAAATGATGCACCACCGACACCGATATGACGCCTTCCAGCTTCTTCAGCGCGCGAAAGATCAATGTCCGGTGGGCCCACGGACAGGCAAGCGAGATATAGAGGTGATAGCGGCCGGGCTCAGCCTTGAAACCGCGCGTCCGGCTTTCGGCAGGCGCCCCGTCAACGGTGATCCAGTCGCGCCATTGCGACTGCGTCCGCACGAACCTGCCACCATTGTCCGCTGTATCGTACCAGCGGTCCTGCCATCTTCCTTCGACCAGCAATCCCATGCAAATCTCCTTGCGTCCTGTTGGTTGATGTAGGCGCAAGGTTGCCCTGTCGAAGACGTCAGGTGCTGAACAGACCGTCACTTGGCAGAAATGACGGACATATCAGGCCGATTGCAGCGGCGGGAAATTGATGCTAGCGGACAATCCGCATGTTCGACTTTGCTTTGATCCGGTTTGACCGACGACGAAAGGGCGCCCGCGCTTGATGAAGCGCTGACTGGCGAATGCTGCCGTTTGCAGCAAACCTTTCCTCCTTGCACCGGACCGCAAAGACCATGAGCCTTGCCGACGTGAAATACCTGCCGGAAGCCCCGGCGCACGACCCCGAGATCGAAGCCATCAACGACGAAGCCTTCGGGCCCGGCCGCTTTGTGCTGGCGGCTTACAAGATTCGTGAGGCCGGAGGGCACGAGCGCTCGCTGTCCTTTGTCGCCGTCGATGGGGACATAGTGGTCGCCTCCGTGCGCATGACCCGCATCGCCGCCGGTGCCGGCCGCGCATTGATGCTCGGGCCGCTCGCCGTGCGGCCGGCCTTCAAGAATCTCGGCATCGGCCGCCGGCTGGTGGCGATCGCGCTGGAGGCCGCCGCCAAGACCGGCGCACCTGCCGTCATGCTGGTCGGTGACGAGCCCTATTACGGGCCGCTCGGTTTCAAGCGGATTCCGCGCGGCCAGATTTCGATGCCGCGCCCCGTCGATCTCGACCGGCTGCTGTCGCACGAGATCGCGCCGGGCGCGGTAGCCAGGCTCTTGGGCGAGGTCTGCCACGCCGATCAGGCCAGGGTGGCCGATCCTGCCGCGGCGATGGCTTGACCTTTCCCGTCCATCTGGCGCCTGATCCATCCCACTGTTCCTGAGATCAAAGGATGACGCCATGAACCCGAACGGCCAGATCGCGATCGTCACCGGCGGCGGCTCCGGCCTTGGCGAGGCAACGGCGCGCGCGCTGGCCGCCAAGGGAGCTCGCGTCGCCATCTTCGACGTCGGTATTGACCGCGCCGCCAAGGTCGCGGCCGAGATAGGCGGCATTGCCGTCCAGTGCGACGTCAGCAGCGCCGATAGTGGAACCGCTGCGCTCGCCGACGTGGCCGCCAAGCTTGGCGAGCCACGGATCCTGGTCAATTGCGCCGGCATCGCCATCGGCGTGAAAACCATCGGCAAGGATGGTCCCCACCCCCTCGACCAGTATCGCAAGGTGATTGAGGTCAATCTGATCGGTACGTTCAACATGATCCGCCTCGTCGCCGAGCGCGCGTCGAAGCTCGAGCCGCTGCAGGGCGGCGAGCGCGGCGTCATCGTCAACACCGCTTCGGTTGCCGCCTATGATGGCCAGATCGGCCAGGCCGCCTATGCGGCTTCCAAGGGCGGCGTCGTCGGCATGACCCTGCCGGTAGCGCGCGACCTTGCCCGTTCCGGCATCCGCGTCTGCACCATCGCGCCCGGCATCTTCAAGACGCCGATGATGGCCGGCATGCCGCCAGAGGTGCAGGATTCGTTGGGCGCCGCCGTGCCGTTCCCGTCGCGCCTGGGCGAGCCGTCCGAATATGCCGCTCTCGCCCTGCACATCATCGAGAACCAGATGTTGAACGGCGAGACCATTCGTCTCGATGGCGCCATCCGCATGGCACCGAAATAGAAGGTCATGAGCGCCGGCCTGTCCGCTGCCGCAAAAACCGGTCCGCTGGCCGGGCTGAAGGTGATCGAGATGGCCGGGCTCGGCCCGGTGCCGCTGGCTGGCCTGATGCTGTCGGAGATGGGCGCGCAAGTGTTGCGCATCGAACGGGCGGGGACGAGCCAGCTCCTGTCGCTGCCGGATGAGTACGACATCGACCGCCATGGCCGCGCCGTCCTGCGCCTCGACCTGAAGCGCCGTGAAGGCACCGATCTGTTGCTGCGCCTTGCCGAAAAGGCGGACATGTTGCTCGAAGGCTTTCGCCCGGGCGTCATGGAGCGGCTCGGCCTCGGCCCGGAAACGGTGATGGCGCGTAGTCCGGCGCTGATCTACGGCCGCATGACCGGCTTCGGCCAGGACGGCCCGCTCGCCGGCCGCGCCGGCCACGACATCACCTACCTCGCCTATAGCGGCGTGCTACACGCCATCGGCCATGCCGACGGCCGTCCCGTCCCGCCGCTCAACCTTGTCGCCGACTATGGCGGTGGCGCCATGATGCTGGTTGCCGGCGTGCTGGCTGCCCTGTTCCAACGTTCGCGCACGGGCAAGGGTGAAGTCATCGACGCCGCGATGGTCGACGGCGCCTCGATGCTAGCGGTGCCCCTGCACGCCTTGATGGCGGCCGGCTTGTGGAGCGACAAGCGCGGCGCGAACCTGCTCGATTCCGGCGCCCCGTTCTACGACACCTATGAGACGTCGGATGGAGGCCATATCGCCATCGGCTGTCTCGAGCCGAAATTCTTCGCTGAATTCGCCAGGCTGCTGCCGCTCGAGGAGCGCTTTGCGTCCGGCCAGTACGACAAGGCACTGTGGCCGCCGATGCGCGCCGCCATTGCCGATCGGATCCGGCAGAAACCACGCGACGACTGGGACCTTCTGTTCGCGCAAACCGATGCCTGCGTTGCACCCGTTCTGTCGCTGCAAGAGGCGAAACACCACCCGCACAATCGGGCACGCAACGCCTCTGTGACGACAGGTGCATTTGAGCGCCCGGCCCCCGCGCCGCGTTTCTCGAGCTCGCAACCGACATTGGCCACTATACCCGGCGACGAGGACGTTTCGCCGGCGGCGGTGCTGGCACGTTTCGGCTTTGCGAAAGCCGAGATCGACGACCTTGTCAAATCCGGCTTGCTGACCGATAACTAGAGAAGAAAGATCAACTTACTGCGGTGCTGCATTGGACGAGCCGAAAAAGGACGTGATCCGCGAGACGGACGCCGAAGCGATCCGGCTGGCGAAGACGCTTCTGCGCAGCGCCCGCTTTGGCGCCCTGGCGGTGGTCGAACCGCAAACCGGCTCGCCGCTGGCCAGCAGGGTCGGTGTGGCCACCGACATCGACGGCGCGCCGCTGATCCTGGTGTCGATGCTTTCGGCGCACACCGGCGCGCTGCTTGCCGACCCGCGCTGTTCCCTGTTGCTCGGCGAACCGGGCAAGGGCGACCCGCTGGCGCACCCGCGCCTGACATTAATCTGCCAGGCGGCGCGGCTTGAGCGCGGATCAGACGAACACGCCCGCGCCGAGCGCCGCTATCTCAACCGCAATCCCAAGGCGAAACTTTACGCCGGTCTCGGCGACTTTTCGATCTTTCGCCTCGATCCGCAACGCGCCAGCCTCAACGGCGGCTTCGGCAAGGCCTATCAGCTCGATCGATCGGATTTGCTCGCCAGCGGACCGATCGTCGAGGAACTCGCGGCGCGCGAACAATCCGCCATTGACCACATGAACGCCGATCATCTCGACGCGATCGCCGTCTACGCACAGCATTTCGCAAAAGCATCCGGAAACGGCTGGCGTGTTGCCGGATTCGATGCCGATGGCATGGACCTGGTTTCGGGCGACGATGTTTACCGGGTCTTTTACCCACAACCTCTGGCGGCGGCAGGCGAATTGCGGCACGTTCTGGTCGATATGGCCAGGGCTGGCCGAGCCATTTTCGACGCCGGGACGGAGACTTAATTATGCCGGATCAAAAGCAACACTTGAGATTTAAGTGAAATGCTCTACCTTTTGGTGACGCTGAATCGCCAGCGCCGATCGATAAGTGAATTTATGGAATCAGACGCCATTGCCCCCATGGCGTCGGGATGAACAGGAAGCATGGGGGATCGATGGTCTCGACAAAGCTAATCGTGAACGCCGAATCGGCGGCAGAGTTTCTCATGCTGATGGGCAATGAGAAGCGACTGTTGATCATGAGCTACCTCGCCGAAGGTGAAATGTCGGTGGGAGCCATCGCCGAGAAGGTGATGCTCAGTCAATCCGCCCTGTCCCAGCATCTGGCCAAGTTGCGGGCGCTCGACCTTGTCGACACCCGCCGCGACCGGCAGATGATCTACTACTCCTGCAAATCCGACGCCGTGCGAGAACTGCTTGTCATGCTGGACGGCATTTTCGGCAGCGGCAAGGATGACCTGTCCCAGATGGCGCACCGTTTGCGCCGTGCTGGAACCTGACCACATAGCGCCGATCTCGCCGGTGATTCAGAGCGACATGCGCCCATCCGCGGCGCATAAAGCTGGCTGATTGTCCTGAATCGTCGCATCGTGCTTTCCAAACAAGGTGAGCGCCGGGAAGCGGTCTGGATTTTCGGACCGATGCGATGGTCGCGAGGACTGCATGGATCCCATTCGCATCGACGACCCGCAAGATCCGCGCGTCGCTGCCTATCTCGATATTCGCGAGCGCGACCTCGCCGGCCGGCAAGGCCGCTTCGTCGCCGAAGGCAAGGTGGTACTCGACCTGCTGCTCTCGACCGGGCGCTTTGCCGCCGAATCGATCCTGGTCCTGGAAAACCGGCTGGCAGGTCTCGACAACATTCTGAGCAAGGCGCCCGCCGACCTCCCGGTCTATGTCGCCACCAGCGCGGTGATGGACGCTATCGCCGGATTTCATATGCATCGCGGCATCCTGGCCATCGGCCGCAAGGGAGAGCCGCAGCCGGCCGAAGCCCTGCTCGATGGCTTGCCCCCTCGTGCGCTGGTCGTAGTGCTCGTCGGCATCGCCAACCATGACAATGTGGGCTCGATCTTCCGCAACGCAGCCGCCTTTGGCGCCGACGCGGTTCTGCTGGATGCGACATGCTGCGATCCGCTCTATCGCAAGGCGATCCGCGTTTCGGTCGGCGCCGCGCTCAAGATCCCCTTCGCATCGTTCTCCGACACCGCCGGCTTCACAACGATGCTCGCCCGGCGTGGCTTCGAACAATTCGCGCTGTCGCCCCGCGGGAGGACCGACATCCGCGATGCGCAGCGTAGCGAGCGCCTGGCGCTCTATCTCGGCACCGAGGGCGAAGGCTTGCCGGGCAACCTGCTCGCACGCCTGCACAATGTGCGGATCACCATGGCGGAAGGCTTCGACAGTCTGAATGTCGCCGCGGCTTCAGCCATCGCGCTGCATCATTTTTCGGCCAGAGCAATTCCAGGAAAAGTGTGAAGCGGTTTTCCGTCCAGAATTGCGTCCAAGCAAAGCGTTAGGACATTTCGCCGTTTCCGTGAAACGGTGAAATGCTCTAAGGAGGCCTGACTTCAGCTTGTCGCGTCAGCCTTCTGCAGCGCGCGCACCCGGTCGGCAAGACTGCGGTCACCGTTGGCGGAGCGAGCGTCCGACGGTACTGCCAACGCCTTGGCGATCGGCGAACCAGGCCCCTCGAGCTTGGCCGTCAGATGGACGACCTCCGCCGCCAGTTCGTTCATCTGCTCGCGCAAGGCGGAACTGCTGTCCATGGACTTGGACACTGCCAGTGCGGTGAGATCCGCCTTCAGCCGCTTGTTCTCGCGCGCCAGCGCCGTCAGCCTCGCCTCGAGCTGCTCACGGTCGCTGTCGAGCTTGGCGATTGCCTTGTCCAAATCCTCACTCCTGGCGACATCGCCGCCCTTGCCGACCAGCCGCAAGGCTGGCGCGCTGTCCTCGGATTTCGATCTTTCGCGCATGCGTGCCAGTTCCTTTTCGCGGCGGTCGAGTTTGTCTTCGCGATCGGCAAGTGTGGCCAGCAGCCGTTCGACCTTCTTGTCGAGCTCGGTGGTCCTTTTCTTCTCGGCTTTCAGGGCGTCCCGCGCGGCCTTGCTTTCGGCCGCGATTTCCTGGCCGCGCCTGTCGGCTTCCTTGCGCTGGCCACGCAGCATCGCAATGTCACTGGCGAGTTTCTGCATTTCGGACTCTCGCGCCACGAGCTCGATCTGCCGGCTGCTCGAGGAAAAACTGGCGTCGTCATACATGCGCTCCAGCTTTTCCAGCTCAAGCGCGCGCTTTTCCAGCTTGCGCTCGGTTTCCTTCAGCCGCTCCGAAAGCTGCTGCAACTCGCCCTCTCGTTGACGCAGCGCTTCGTTCTTCGCGCCCAGCTCGGTCAGCGCCTGGTTCTTGTCCGTCCGCTCGACCGCCAGGCCCTTCATGGCCTCGCGACCGCGATTGATCTCGACGAGTTGTTCGGCCGCCTTCTCTCGCAACGCCTTGACGCTGATTTCCAGGCGGCGCGTCGTCATGGCATATTCGGCGCGGATGCGATCCTTGTCCGCCTGGATCTCGGTCTGCGTCAGAGGGATCGAGGATTCGATGCGTCTGCGTGTGAGCGCGACCGCACGACGCCATATGGCCGGAGCCACCATGAGCGCCAGAAAGCCAGCGCAGAGAAAGCCGAGGACGAAGAACAGGACCGACTGGACCAAGTGACTACCCGTTGTGGCCGGTAAGCATCAAACCAGATAAACCAAAAGCGCATAGAGCGCTTCGACTGTGCCACGTTGACATGGCGGAAATCCAGCGTTGCGGCAAGGGTTTGCCGCAACACCACGAGTTTAATGCATGTCGACCCAAAAGCGGTCCCGGTTTTGGGCAACGACAGCCAAGGACTTCAGCTTAGAACGGATTCCAGGTGGCGCGCTCGGTAAGCTTCAGATAGCCGAGATTGACGCCGAGCCGGGCACCGACCCCGGTGCGGATCGGCACCAAAATCACATTGTTGTTCTTCAGCACGTTGAAGCCGACGCCAGCCACCACATAGGCCGAACCGGCGACGCCGCCATAGCGATTGTAGAGGCTGCCCACATCGTCGAGATTGTAGACCAGCATCATCACCCGCGACCCCTCGCCGCCGAAATCCCAGCCGAGCGATGGGCCTTGCCAGAACACTTTGTGATCGCCGGCATTCTTGGTGTAGAGCGTGCCTTCGCCATAGGTCAGGCCGCCGATCAGCGCGCCCGAGCCCTCTTCGCCGAGCAGATAGCCGTTGGGCAGGCCGTAGGAAGCAAAAATCTTCTCGACGACCGTGGCGAGCCCGCCCGATGTCGCGCCGAAGAACTTGTGACCGGAATCGACAATCTCCTGAGCGGTGTATTCCTGGGCCCGCAGGGCTGAAGTCGAGAAGACGAGAACGCCCAGGAGCGTGACCGCCATTGAGAAGACACGGAGAAAGCTCCGGTCGTAGTATCGGGAAAACATGCTTCCAATCTCCGTCAGGGAGCACCTTCGCCGACGCCTCGCACCCCGTACGGCTCTTTTAGCTGGCCGTTAAGGGTAACTGTTAGGGGCAAACTATGCCGTAATCCTTTTTCAACCATTAAGCTCACACATGAACATGGCGGTTCGAAGGCTGTTTGGGGTCGCTCAAGTGGGGTCGGCAGCCTGCGTGAACACGCCATTTGCCACAACCACAATTTGGATTTGTTGCTGCACGCACGGGCGCTGTGTATTCAGAAAGCCCGAGGAGAGAGTGCGTGATTCGTGTGGCAGGCGACGATCGATCGCCCGGCCATGAGTTGTGAGATTTTGCAGGGATTTTTCGCCGATGGCCGATCTGTTCACCCTTTCCGCACCCGATCTGGCAGCGCTTTTGTGCAGCCGGGTCTGCCACGATATCATCTCGCCGGTCGGCGCGATCAACAACGGGCTCGAATTGCTTGATGAAGGCGGCGCCGATGAGGACGCCATGAAGCTGATCCGTCAGAGCGCCCGCAACGCTTCGGCCCGCCTTCAGTTCGCCCGCATCGCCTTCGGCGCCGCCGGCTCGGCCGGCATGTTGATCGATACCGGCGATGCCGAAGCGGTCGCCATCGCCTTCCTCAAGAACGAAAAGCCGGAACTGACCTGGAACGGGCCCCGCGCGTTGCTGCCCAAGAACAAGGTCAAGCTGCTGCTCAACCTGATCCTCGTCGCCAATGCCGCCATTCCGCGCGGCGGCAAGCTTTCCGTGACGCTGGAAAATCTTGAGACCGAACCGCGTTTCGCGCTTGCGTCGGCTGGCCCGATGCTGCGTGTGCCGCCGAAATTCCTCGAACTGCATTCCGGCCACAAGCCGGAGGAGCCGATCGACGCGCATTCCGTGCAGCCCTATTACACGCTGCTTCTGGCGCGCGAAGCCGGAATGACGATATCGATCCACGCGACGCCGGAAGAAATCGTGCTTTCGGCGGCCTGATTGCGCAGCCGATAGAGCGAAGTATTTTTACATTGAAATCTGTAATTCCAGCTCATCGACTTGAGATGCGTCTGGTTGTCCAGGCAGTGGCAAAGCATTCGTGAATAAAAGCAGGCATCTGCCGATCTTTGTAAAAATTTTACCTAACGCCTTTTCAGCTTCTTTACCAGATTGGCCTATGGTCGTCCTGGATGCCCCTGACGCTACCGGACTGCCAGAAGGCAAAGAGGACCCGGAAATGAAACGCTGCATGTTCGTCGACGATTCAAGCGTCATCAGGAAGGTTGCAAAACGCATCCTGGGCGGCTCCGAAATGATTGTCATCGAGGCCGCCAGCGGACTTGACGCGCTGGAGATGTGCGCCGCCGACATGCCCGACATCATCGTCGTCGATGGCGCCTTGCCCGACGTACCGGCGGTCGATCTCATCCGTCGCGTCCGCGCCATGGAGAGCCCGATAAGGCCGCAGATCCTGATTTCCCTGGTCGAGCTCGATATTGCTTCGATCATGCGGGCCAAGCGAGCCGGCGCCCAGGGCTATCTCTTGAAGCCGTTCAACCGCCCGCAGCTGCTCGAGCGCTTTCGCACCTTGAAGAGCGCACCTGATTCGGCACCCTTGAGCAATTCCAGAAAAAGTGCGTGACGGTTTCCTGCTCGGAAGCCCAAAAACAGACCCTTACCAGCCGTCATGCAAAAACCCGGCCGAAGCCGGGTTTTTTATTGAAAAGATTCGAACGATTGGTCGTCGCTCAGGCGCTGACGCGAATGTCTTCCGGTTCGCGCAGCACATAGCCGCGCCCCCAGACCGTTTCAATGTAGTTCTGACCGCCCGATGCCGCGTCGAGCTTTTTGCGGAGCTTGCAGATGAAGACGTCGATGATTTTCAGCTCAGGCTCGTCCATGCCGCCATAGAGGTGGTTGAGGAACATTTCCTTGGTCAGCGTGGTGCCTTTGCGCAGCGAAAGCAACTCCAGCATCTGGTATTCCTTGCCGGTCAGGTGCACGCGCTGGCCGCCGACTTCGACGGTCTTGGCATCGAGATTGACCACCAGGTCGCCAGTGGTGATGACCGACTGGGCGTGGCCCTTGGAGCGCCGCACAATGGCATGAATGCGGGCAACCAGCTCATCCTTGTGGAACGGCTTGGTCATGTAGTCGTCGGCGCCGAAGCCGAGGCCGCGCACCTTGTCCTCGATGCCGGCCATGCCGGAGAGGATGAGAATAGGTGTTTTGACCTTGGAAAGGCGAAGCGTTCTCAAGACCTCGTAGCCCGACATGTCAGGCAGGTTGAGATCGAGAAGAATGATATCGTAGTCGTAGAGCTTGCCTAGATCGACGCCCTCTTCACCGAGATCGGTCGTGTAGACGTTGAAACTTTCCGATTTCAGCATCAGTTCGATGCTTTGTGCGGTTGCACTGTCATCTTCTATCAGCAGAACACGCATTTCATTCCCCTTTTCTGCTGCCGGACCATTTCACGACCCGTCCGGATCCGGAGCAGTGGTTGCCTTGTGCAGAGGCTGCCATTGAATGGTTAATAAATCCTAATTTCCCGTCCATGACGGTATCAGATTTTTTAACCTCTTTCTACACCCTCTTGAATCTAATAACGAATCTCAGAACCAAATTCCTAATGCAACACATTAACAACCTGGACTAAGCGACTCCAGGGACTCATCGACGTCGCTTCCGCATCGGTGGCCGGAATTTTTACCCGGCCTTAAGTCCTGACCCGTATGATTAACAATGCCCGTAAACGAATGGTTACCGCCGGCAAAAAACTTTAGGGTTTTGTTTCCCATAGTTCGGGGAAAGGCAGTGGACACGGGTGCGGCCTGGGCGTTTCCAGGTGGTTTGGACGATATGTGCGGGTGTGCGTTTCCGGGAGTACCGAATCATGAAGTCACGTGAAAACCTCGTTCGGCTGAAACAGTTTCAGGTGAATGAGAAGCGGCGGCAGCTGCTGCAGCTCGACATGATGATCGCCGAGTTCGAACGCATGGCCGTCGAGCTGGAGCTTCAGATCACCGCCGAGGAAAAGAAGGCCGGCATCACCGACATCAACCATTTCGCCTATCCGACCTTCGCCAAGGCGGCTCGCCTGCGCCGCGACAACCTCAGGAATTCCCAAAGCGACCTCGCCCAGCAGCGAAGCGCCGCCGAATCATTACTCGGCGAAGCTGAAGCGGAGCTTTCCAAGGCGGAAATGCTGGAATCGCGCGACACGAAGATCCGCGAAGCGGAAGTCGGTGGCCGCAGTGCCATGATCGGCTAATACCCCGCCGTTGGCGGCGTCAACGCTCGCCATCGGGCCGGCGCATTGTCGCGGCTTGCGGCTCCGGCGGGAAAAATGAACCCGCCCTACGCGGCCCAATCCCCTTCACTCTCGGCAATTGCCCTTGCACGGGCATCCTTGATATCCGGAGCATGCTGCTCCGCCCATGACCTGATCTGGGTAAGCAGCCCCGCCAGGTTCTGGCCGAGCTCGGTCAATTCATATTCGACCCGCGGCGGAATGACCGGGAAGATCTCCCGCCGCACCAGTCCGTCGCGCTCGAGCACCCGCAGCGTCTGCGTCAGCATCTTCGGCGTGATGCCTTCGAGCTTGCGGGCGAGCTCGCCATTGCGCAGCCGGCCTTTGCGCAGCGCGCAAACCACCAGATAGACCCATTTGCTGGCCAGCATCTCCAGCACGGTGTGCGAAGGACACGTTCGCCGGAACGCGTCATAGCCGAAACCGCAATCATCTTCACTATCCATAAGGTGCGTATATATCAGGAAGGTACATACTGGACAAGGGACTATTACTATCCAAATGATAGTGGCATCAACCGAGCAGGAGATATCTCAATGCATGCCGTTATCCAGAATTCCGTCGGCGGACCCGACGTCCTTGTCATCGCCCATCAGCCGGATCCCACGCCGGAGGCCGGCGAAGTGCTGGTTCGCGTCAAGGTCGCGGGCATCAATCCGGTCGACGGCGCCGTCCGTGCCGGCTACTACCCCTTGCTCGGCGAGCCGCCCTTCATCCTGGGTTGGGATATCTCGGGAACTGTCGAAGCGCTTGGCGCCGGCGTCACCGGCTTCAAGATCGGCGACGAGGTGTTCGGGATGCCGCGCTTTCCCAAGCAGGCGGCGGCCTATGCCGAGCTGGTTGCCGTACCTGCCGATCAAATCGCACTGAAGCCGAAGGGCGCGGACCACCTCCAGGCCGGGGCCTTGCCGCTTGCCGGCCTCACCGCCTGGCAAGGGCTTGTTCGCCACGGCCGACTGAAATCGGATCAGCGCGTATTGGTGCATGCGGGAGCCGGCGGCGTCGGTCATCTGGCGGTGCAGATCGCCAAGGCGCGCGGCGCCTACGTTGTCGCCACGGCCAGCCCGGCCAAGCTCGATTTCGTCCGCAAACTTGGCGCCGACGAGGTCATCGACTACACCAAGGGCGATTTCACCGACCAGGTTCGCGATATCGATCTGGTGCTGGATCCAATGGGCGGCGACCATGCCGAGAGGTCGCTGAAGGTGCTCAAGCGTGGCGGCGTGCTGGTGTCATTGCTCGACGTCAGCGACAACACAAGGGCCGAAGCCGGTGCGCGAGACATCCGGGTCGAGCGTATGTCCGTCGTGCCCGACAGGGAGGGCCTGGTGGAACTGGCTCGGTTGATCGATGCCAACAAGCTCACCGTCCATGTGGCGAAGAGCTTCCCGCTGGACCAGGCGGGGGCCGCTCACGCCTTCCTCGCCGCCAAGCCGATCGGCAAGGTTGCACTGACCGTCTGAGCGCCAGGCTCGTTTCCAGAACGAAAAGCATTTTGGAAAACACGAAGGGCGCGGGGTTAGCCGCGCCCTTCGTCTAAATTCGCAATGGTCAGTGCCGGTATTGCTGGATGCGTGTCGTGCGCAGCCCGGCAAGGCCATATTCGTCGATCGACGCCTGCCAGGACAGGAATTCCTCGGTGGTGAGCTTGTAGCGTTGGCATGCCTCGTCCAGGCTCAAAAGCCCGCCGCGCACGGCCGCAACCACTTCCGCCTTGCGCCGGATAACCCAGCGACGTGTATTGGTCGGCGGCAGATCGGCAATCGTAAGAGGGCTGCCGTCAGGCCCGATAACATATTTGACTCTCGGTCTAACCAGATCGGTCATCGTACTCTCTACAAAAAACTCAAAGACCCAATCCCCGCCACGTTACCGCCACAGCTTTAAAAATTGCCTAAGCAGACCCTAATGACTAGGTAAGGATCATGAACGCCGCGTTAGTCTTTTCGCCGGCATTTGAAACATCTGCCCGCAAACCCTGATTGGCCGGGGAAAATGCATCCCTTGGCGGAGATCGGCCGCAACCGGTGAATCGCCCTGCACGCTGGCGCGCCGGTAAAGCTTGACCTATATTCTCGACATTGGCATTGAGGCGCCGCGCAGAACGAAAGCATCATGAACAGTCTCGATCTTCCCGGACGTCCCGAAAACACCCGCATCGTCGTCGCCATGTCGGGCGGTGTCGATTCCTCGGTCGTCGCCGGCCTGCTGAAGCGCGAGGGCTACGACGTCGTCGGCGTCACCTTGCAGCTCTACGACCACGGCGCGGCGACGCACCGGGCCGGCTCATGCTGCGCCGGACAGGACATCGACGATGCCCGCCGTGTCTCCGAGACGCTCGGCATCCCCCACTATGTGCTCGACTACGAGGAGCGCTTCCGCAAGGCGGTCATCGATCCCTTCGCCGAGAGCTACGTCGCCGGCGAGACGCCGATCCCGTGCGTTTCCTGCAATCAGACGGTGAAGTTCGCCGACCTCCTGGCCACCGCCAAGGAGCTCGGCGCCGACGCGCTGGCCACCGGCCACTACATCCGTTCCGGCGCCAATGGCGCCCACCGCGCTCTCTACCGTCCGGTCGACGCCGACCGTGACCAGAGCTATTTCCTGTTCGCCACCACGCAGGCGCAGATCGATTATCTGCGCTTTCCCCTCGGCGGCCTGTCGAAGCCCCAGGTTCGCGCCATCGCCGAGGAGATGGGGCTGGCGGTTGCCGCCAAGCAGGACAGCCAGGACATCTGCTTCGTGCCGCAGGGCAAGTATTCCGACATCATCGCCAAGCTGAAGCCAACCGCGGCCAATTCGGGCGACATCGTCCACATCGACGGCCGCGTGCTCGGCCGCCATGAGGGCATCCTGCGCTACACGATCGGCCAGCGCCGTGGCATCGGCATCGCGTCCGGCGAGCCACTTTACGTCATCCATCTCGATGCCGACCGCGCTCGTGTCGTGGTTGGCCCGCGCGAGGCGCTGGAGACGCACAAGATCTATCTGCGCAATATGAACTGGCTGGGCGACGGACCGCTCACAGACGTCCCTGCTGGCGGCCTGGAACTGTTCGCCAAGGTCCGCTCGACGCGACCGCCGCGCCCGGCCGTGCTGCATCATCGTGCCGGTGCCACATGGGTGGAACTGGTTGACGGCGAGTCCGGCATCGCGCCGGGCCAGGCCTGCGTGCTCTACTCCGATGACGGCAACGAAGCCCGCGTGTTCGGCGGCGGCTTCATCGAGCGTTCGGAGCGTGGCGCCGAGGCCGAGGCCATGCTGACCCGGCTTGCCGCCAGGCCGGCCCAAATTCCTGCCGAATAAGATTCCCGCCGAATAATTCGCGCTTTTAGGAATTCGACTTGGTGTGCGTGACCGTGCCGGCGGTCAGGATGCGCAGCACCCTGATGGCTTCCTCGCCGCTGGTACGCGGTTCGGCACGCGTCTCGATGCACTGGATGAAATGCTCCAGCTCGCGTGTCAGCGGCATGCCCTGGGCAACCGCGACATAGGACGGTTCATTGGTGGTGAAGGCCCATTGGCCGCTGTCCTGCCACACCGCGTGACGGTAGACGGCCAGCTTGCGTTCCCATGGCTCGACGTCGTCGAACACCGCCATCGCCTTGGTGCCGACCACGGTCAGCCGCCGCTCGCGATAGGGATTGAGACGCGAGGTGAAGAGATGGCTGCGCAGGCCGTTGGGGAAGCGCATGTGCAGATGCGCGAAGTCGCTGAGATTGTCGAGCAGGGCGGCCCCCTCGCCGCGCACCTCGATCGGCTCTGTGCCGGTGATCGCCAGGATCATCGACAGATCGTGCGGCGCCAGGTCCCACAGCGCGTCGTTCTCTGTGTGGAACTTGCCGAGGCCGAGCCGGTGCGAGTGGATGTAGCGGACTTCGCCGAGTTCGCCCTTGTCGATCAGCCCTTTCAGCGTCTCGAATGCGGGATGGAACCGCAGGACATGGCCGACCATGAAGACGCGGCCATTGTCCTTGGCCGCCTGCACCGCACGCTCGGCATCCGCCACAGTCAGCGCGATCGGCTTTTCCACCAGCACGTCCTTGCCGCCCTCGACGGCACGCACGGCAAGGTCGGCATGGAATTGCGGCGGCAGTGCCATGACAATGGCGTCGATATCGTCACGGACGAACAGCTGGTCCGGCTCGATCGCCAGGCAGTCCTGCTCGCTGGCGAAGCCTTCCGCGCGGGCCCGGTTGGTGTCGGAGACCGCGTGCAGCGCGCCGAGCGCCTTGAGAGTGCGGATGTGGTTGCTGCCCCAGTATCCGCAACCGAGGACTGCTATGCGCGGCTTCATCTGTTTCAAACTCTAAAAACTCGTGGCCGAGACATAGCGACGTGCCCCTTCGAACTCAACCCCGGCGGCGGCAACCAAATGTCCGCACGGCAAAGCTTTTCGATAATGACGATAAGCCGGCAAGCCGGTTGCTTCGAAGCTTGACAGGTTCACCCTCCCAACCTTATATCCGCGCGACCTTGGCGAACGCCCCCCGACATGCCTTTCGATTTGAGGCGGATTTCGGGTCTTTCGCCGCCCTGGCGGGGTAGCTCAGTTGGTTAGAGCACGGGAATCATAATCCTGGGGTCGGGGGTTCAAGTCCCTCTCCCGCTACCAAAATCCAGTTAAGCCATTGAAATGGCTAAAAAATTTATACGCAATGGTAGCGCTTCTGGTTGAAATTGTTCAATAATTTCAATGCGGCGCCATCGTGCTCCTCCCCTGGTAGAGACGAGAAGAGTAACGCGTTCCTCGCTTGGACGAGGATTAATCCCGATTGCATCGCTCGGACCTCGACCTATGCAAGCCGTTCCGCATGCCATCTCAGATGGTCGTCCATGAATGTCGAAATGAAGAAGTACGAATGGTCGTATCCGTCCTGCATGCGCAACGTCAGCGGAATGCCGGCTTTGGTGCAGGCGGCCTCCAATAGCCAGGATCTCAGCCCGTCATTCAGGAACCCGTCCGATGTTCCCTGATCGACGAGAAATTCCGGGAAGCGGCGCCCGTCTTCAACAAGCGAAGTAGCGTCATAGGTCCGCCACGCGGCCTCATCCATGCCGAGGTATTTTTCAAAAGCCGGCCTTGACCAGCCGGCAGTGCTTGGCTGCACGATCGGCGCGAAGGCCGAGCAGCTCCTGAACCGCTCCGGGTTTTTCAGGGCGATCGTCAGTGCACCATGCCCGCCCATCGAATGGCCCGTTATGGCTTGGCGTGACATGTCTGCCGGAAAATTCGCTGCTATCAACGCCGGCAGTTCCTCGACGATGTAGGAATACATGCGATAGTTCTTCGCATAAGGCTCCTGCGTTGCATCAAGATAGAAGCCGGCGCCGCTGCCAAACTGCCAATTGCCCTTGTCATCAGGGATGTCGGCGCCACGCGGACTGGTGTCCGGACAGACAACGATCAGGCCCAGTTCGGCGGCCATGCGCCTGTATCCCCCTTTGTCCATGACATTTTGATGAGTGCAGGTCAGCCCCGACAGATGCCACACCACCGGGCAAGGCGATTCCTCAGCCTGTGGAGGCACGAAAACGGCAAACGTCATGTCGCAGGAGCAACCCGTCGACAGGTGCGAATAGACGCCCTGCACCCCGCCACGGGATTTTGCCTGAGAGATGGTCTTCATCGGTTCCGGCATATTCCCCCTCCGCAGATTTCAAACGCCAATGGGCCGGCGTCTACGGCATCGACCCTGATCGCGGCAATCCGCGCGGATCCGGTGTAGGTCGAATCGACCGGCGGCACAGGCATCCGGAATGCCGATCGCGCCGCCGGCCTAACGCCCAATGTCGGGGAGGCACAGTATTTTGGGAACACAGAGCCTTCGACGCGGGCGGATCTTGTGAGCCGGTCAGTAAACCACGACGCTGCGAATGCTCTCACCGGCATGCATGAGGTCGAAACCCCTATTGATGTCCTCGAGCTTCAGCGTGTGAGTGATCATCGGATCGATCTGGATCTTGCCGTCCATGTACCAGTCGACAATCCTGGGCACGTCGGTGCGGCCGCGCGCGCCACCGAAGGCGGTGCCCATCCAGGTGCGTCCGGTGACCAGCTGGAACGGCCGTGTCGAGATCTCCTGGCCGGCACCGGCGACACCGATGACGACCGACTTGCCCCAGCCGCGATGCGAGGCTTCCAGCGCCTGACGCATCACCTTGGTGCTGCCGGTGCAGTCGAATGTGTAGTCGGCGCCGCCGATCTGGTCGGCGCCACGCTTGGTCATGTTGACGAGGTAGGGCACGACATCGCCGTCGATCTCCTTCGGATTGACGAAATGCGTCATGCCGAACCGCTCGCCCCACTCCTTCTTGTCGTTGTTCAAATCGACGCCGATGATCATGTCGGCGCCGGCAAGCTTCAGGCCCTGGATGACATTGAGGCCGATGCCGCCGAGACCGAAGACGACCGCGGTGGCGCCGATCTCGACCTTGGCGGTGTTGATCACAGCACCGATGCCGGTGGTGACGCCGCAGCCGATGTAGCAGATCTTGTCGAAGGGCGCGTCGGGATTGACCTTGGCCAGAGCGATCTCGGGCAGCACGGTGAAGTTGGAGAAAGTCGAGCAGCCCATGTAGTGAAAGATCTTGTCCTTGCCGATCGAGAAGCGCGACGAGCCGTCCGGCATCAGGCCTTGCCCCTGCGTCGCGCGAATGGCCGTGCAAAGATTGGTTTTTCGCGACAGGCAGGAATGGCACTGGCGGCATTCGGGCGTGTAGAGCGGGATGACGTGGTCGCCCTTCTTGAGCGAGGTGACGCCCTTGCCGATATCGACGACGACGCCGGCGCCCTCATGGCCGAGGATGGCTGGAAACAGGCCTTCCGGATCGGCGCCCGACAGCGTGAATTCGTCGGTGTGGCAGATGCCTGTCGCCTTGATCTCGACCAGCACTTCGCCCTCACGCGGCCCGTCGAGGTCGACCTCCATGATCTCCAGCGGCTTTCCGGCGGCGACAGCGACAGCGGCGCGGGTTTTCATTTTTTCTCTCCCACAACTTTATTTTGCCGGGCCATAGCGCGGCTCTTTGTGATCAGATTATGCGGCGATCTTGCCGGGGCCAGCGGGGAACACGCCCGACATCACCGTAAAGCCCTTGATGCGTTTCACGCGATCGCACCAGCGCCGAATTGCCGGATAGTCCTGGCGCGGAATACCGCCTTCCTCCGACAGGATGATGTAAGGAAAACAGGCGATGTCGGCGATGGTCGGGTGAGTGGCCGAACAGATCCAGTTGCGGCCCTGCTGTTCGCCGAACCACAGATGTTCGTCGAGGATACGGAATAGCCGGTGCGCGCCGGCGCGGGCTGCGTCGATGTCGAAATCGTAGAACAGCGCATCGTGCAATCGCGCAGCCGACGATGTCGACGTGATGCCGTCGGCGAAGGCCAGCCACTGGCTGATTTCCCCGAGCAGGGCCGGATTGTCCCTGGAATACCAGGTGGCGGATGGGTCGTATTTCGAAGCGAGATAGACCAGGATTGCCTGGGCATCGCGCAGGATTAGCCCGTCATCCTCGATGACCGGCAGTTGGCCGAGCGGATTGAGCTTCAGGAACCACTCCGACTTGTGTTCGCGTCCAGGATAGAAGTCGACCGGCACGGTCTTGTACTCAATGCCGAGAAAGCTCATCAGCAAGCGCAGCTTGTAGCAATTGCCGGACAGTTCGTAGTCGTAAAGCGTAATCATCGGCAGCTCCTAGATGTCCAGCACGAGGCGCGCCGACTTGGCGCGCGAAACGCAGGTCATGATCTTGGTTCCGGCCTTCCTCTCGGCATCGTTGAGGTAGACGTCCTGATGGTCCGGCTCGCCCTCGATCACTGTCGCCACACAGGTACCGCAGGCGCCTTGCTCGCAGGATGACGGAACGTCGATGCCACTTTCGCGCATGACCTGCATGATAGTCTTGCCCGCCGGCACCTGAAGCGTGACGCAGGAGCGCGCCAGCGCTACCTCGAAGCTCGAACTGTCGTCGATCTTGTTGGTGTTCTTGAAATACTCGAAATGGACAGCGGCATCCGGCCAGCCCTGATCGGCCGCTATCTTGCGCGCAGCCTCCAGCATTGGTCCGGGACCGCAGATGTAGAGATGCATGCCATTGCGGTAAGCGGCGAGAATCTGTCGAAGCTCGGCACCGGTCGCGTCAGGTGAGAGCCCAAGATGCGGTTTCAGCGCATCGCCGAGATGTTTCAGCCGATCGGCGAAAGCGAGGTGTTCTTCACCCTGTGCGAAATAATGAAGCTCATGCGTCAGTTCCTGGTTCTTCAATGCCTGGGCCATGGCGAGCAGCGGCGTGATGCCGATGCCGCCGGCGACGAACAGCGTCTTGATCGCATCGCGGCGCAGCGGGAAGTTGTTGCGCGGCTCGGAAATCGCCAGCACGTCGCCTTCGCGCACTGTCTCGTGCATGCATTTCGAGCCGCCTTTCGAATCCCGCTCCAGCTTGACGCCGATGACGAAGCTGTCGGTTTCACCGGGGCCGTTGGTGATCGAATACTGCCTGACCTCGCCATTGGGCATATGGACGTCGATATGGGCACCAGGCTGGAAGGTCGGAAGGATGCCCTTGATCGGGCGAAGCTCGAAACCGGCGATGCCGTCAGCGGTCTGCCATTTCCTGGCCACGCTGACTCGCAGCGCCGCCTTGCGACCATGCGTGGTCATTTCCGGCATCTCGGCGAGTTCGGCCGACACCCTTTCGTAGATCGGTTCGATAGGGGTGGGCGCAGGCGCACTTGCCGCTTCGCGCTCGACCTCATCGCGCAGCCTGGAAAGCCGTTCATTGTGATGACGCAGGATGGCGAGGCGCGCGGCCCCTTCGGCCTCCTGATCGAGAACCCCGCGGATCACCGAGCGGTTTGAATCCACTGGCTGAACGAAGAACACGCCGTGCGTCTCGGCACCTCCAGCGCGCGAATGCAGCGCCACGACAAAATCCCGCGCGGCCTCGATGACGGTTTGCGCGCCCCCGCCATCAATCGCCGCATTGGGTTGGAAGCGATAGGCCTTCAGTCTCTCGATGACTTTGTCGGCCGGCGCGTCGACCGGAATTCCGCGCAAGGCGAGCAGCTTGCCTTCGGCCAGTGCGGCAACATCGGGTACTTCGCCGCGTGGCTCTTCCGAGGACCAGACCAGGCCGTAGCGCTCGACCGCCGGGAAGGTGCGATTGGTGATGGTGCGGGCCGGTGCGTCGGCCGGATGCGCCGGAATATAGGTGCAGCCGGCGGTGCGGTTCGAATAACGCCAGCCGTGATACTGGCATTTCAGCTCACGCCCATCATTGATGCCGATCGACAGCCTGACGCCGCGATGCAGGCAACGGTTCTCCCAGATGTTGACGTAACCGTCGTCGGCCCGCCACACGGCAAATTCCCGGCCGAGCAGCTGGCCATGGAAAACATGGCGGAACGGCAGGTCATGGGCAGCAGCGATCGGATGCCACTGGCTTTTGGCTACTTCCAGCATTCGTCGTCTCCAAAAATGTCTTGTCAGGCCGCGACCGGAATGACGCCGTAGGTGATGCCCTTCTGGCTGAGCCATCGCCTGTAGGCGATGGCCGACTTGTCGGCGCGGATTGGGGTCTCGGCGCGCGGATCCAGCGGCAGGCGCTTTGGCACCTGGTTTTCCAGGATCGGCTTGTCCTGGCCGAAGATCGTCTGCTGAAAGCGCTTGATGACCTTGTCTTCATTGTCTTCATCAAGCACGCAAAGCAGCATGTGGGCGCGCACGTGCTCCTGATCGACCGGCTGCAGGAAGACGGCAATGACATCGCGTCGGGCCTCGTCGACCGGGCTCGATTTGTAGAGCACCGAGCAATAGGGATGCGGCACGCGATAGACGTAGTCGACATCGGCTCCGCCATCGGACGCGGTCGAAGCCATCGGCTGGAAGAAGCGACAACGTGTGGCCAGGATCTCGTCGCGATCGACGGAGATCTCGACATCATATTCCTTGACTTCGGTGTGCGGCTCGACGCCGAGAATATCGGTGTGCACATAGGGGAAGTGACCCATGTCGAGAAAATTCTCGATGGCACGCGGGGCCGAGACGTTGACGCCAAACGTTGCCGCATTGAGCTTGCGGCGGTCAGGCTCCTCATATTCCGGGATCGGGAAAAGATCGGCGGGCGGTGAGCCGAGCGAGGTCCAGACATAGCCGTAGGTGCTTCTTGCCGGCAGCCTGTCGGCGGCTGAAATTTGACCAACCCCTTGTGCACCCGGACGCGAGCGCCAGACGACGGGCTCGCCATCCGCATTGAACGCGAAGCTGAGGCGCTCCTCGAGCAGAACGGTTTCCTGGACGCCGCCAGGTGCAGCCTCGGCGATCGCCCCTATCGGATGCCAAAGATTGAGGATCACGGGATCAGAGCATTTTGTCATCATATTACCCCTTGAATGCCCCTCGGACGTCATCAGGCTTGTGCCGGTATCGCGCCATAGGTGACGGCACGGTCACGCAGCCAGCGCCGATAGGAAACCGAGACGGCATCGGCACGGATCGGTGTCTCGGCGCGCGGATCGAGCGGCAGACGCTTGGGGACCTGGTTCTCCAGGATCGGCTTGTCCTGGGCAAAGATCAATTGCATGAAACTGCGCACCGTCGCCGCGTCCATGCCTTCCTTGAGATAGCAGAGATAGGGATGCGCGACGCAGTTCTCTTCGTCGACCGGCTGCACGAACAGCGTGATGACATCCAGCCTGTCCTTCTGGATCGGATTGCTCTTGTAAAGCGCCACCGTGTAGGGCCGGATCACCTTGTAGATGTACTCGACGACAAACCCTTCCTTTGCGGTCGGCGACGCGATGGGCTGGTAGAATTTGCACTCGGTCGCCAGCACCTCGTCCTGAGGCGTGATTTCCACCTTGTAAGGGACCACTTCCGTATGCGGCTCCTCACCGAGCCAGCCGGTGTGGATGAAAGGGAAATGCCCCATGTCGAGAAAATTCTCGACGGCGCGAAGGCCCGACACCTTGACCGCGATCGACCCACCATTGACCAAGTGCCGATCCGCCTCATTGGCCTCGGGAATGTAGATGATGTCGCGCCAGGGCCTGTCCAGGCAGGTCCAGATGAAGCCATAGCGCTCGGCACTGTTCAGCGTGGCGCCCGTATCGCTGCGAATGACTTCGATCTTGTTTGAGCGTGCGTGAACGGCGAGATCGACCCCGAGCAGGCGTGTCGCAAATGGCGTGTCCTGGCTGAGCGATTCCTGGTCCGCGACGATATGCCAGTCGTTAAGAAGCTCGCGGTCAACGCAACGGGTTGCCATCGGCTTCCCTCCCAACTCGGCTAGCCCTTCACAATGAACCTAGCCCAACGTCTCGACATAACGAGATCACAAGATTGGATACCAATCAATATTTTTTTGTCATTCAAAATCCTTTTTTGTGTTGACAGATTAAGGTGATTGAATTCCGATATGGGAAAGCTGAACCTGGGATATGTCGCACCCCGACAGGGCATAGTCCTATAACGAAAGCCTGCTGATGATGTCGTCGAAGTGGCGGAGGACCGCGCCTTGAGCAGCCGCTCCCAGACGATCGCGGACACGCTGACCCGCGCCATCATCGACCATCGGCTGGTGCCCGGCTGCAAGCTCGGTGAACGCGAACTCTCTGAAATATTCAACGTCAGCCGCATCGTGGTGCGCCAGGCCTTGATCCGGCTCGCCGACGACGGGCTGGCGCAGATCGAACGCAACCGCGGCGCCTTTGTCGCCAAGCCGAGCATGCAGGAAGCGATGGAGATCTACGATGCCCTGACGCTCGTCGAGCAAGGCGTTGCGGCGCAGCTCAGCGATCGGCTTGGCCCGGCCGGCTGGGCCGAACTGCGCCAGCATGTCGAACGGCAGCGGCAGGCGGTGGCTGTCGGCAACGATGCGCTGGCGGACGTGCTCGGCCAGGAATTCCACACCGTGTTCGTGCGCCTCAGCCGCAACAAGGTCATGCAGGAAATCCACGCCCAGCTGGTGCGCCGCACGACGCTACTGCGCTCGCTCATCACCGCCGATTTCGACTATTGCAATCTGCTGGACGACCACTCGCGGGTCGTCGATCTGCTGGAAAAGGGCCGCCTGAAACAGGCCATGGACCTGATAGACAGCCACCATCGCGCGGTGGTGCGGGGCTACATCATGGATCGCGAAGTGTTTCCGGAGATGACGCCAGCCGAAGCGTTGGCGCCTTATCTCGACGGCAGGACCGACGGCGCAACTGTGCCGGTTGCGCCAAGAAAACCAGCCAACGCATCAGGGAGTGGCGGTAGCACGGCGCATGTGCACGTCCATCTCCCCAAAATAGACCGGGCACCGACAAGCCGGGCGTCAACAAAAAAAACCAACAGAGGGTTACCATCATGAACGATCTGACAAGACGCAATTTCCTCAAATACAGCGGCGCGCTCGGCGCTGCGCTCGGCACCGGAGGACTGACAACGATCGCGCGCGCCCAGGAGGTGCTGAAGATCGGTGCCGTCTATGTCTCGCCGGTCGCCGAGATCGGCTGGACCAAGCAGCACAGCCTCGGTGTCGACGCCATCAAGGCCGCGTTCGGCGACAAGGTCGAGCTCACCGTCATTGACAACATCTTCATGCCGCAAGATGCGGAGCGCATTTTTCGCGAGCTGGCCAGCGCCGGCAACAAATTGATCTTCGGCACCAGTTTCTCGCACGGCACCCCGATGCAGAAGGTGGCGCCGCGCTTTCCGAAGGTCGCCTTCGAACATTGCTCCGGCATCGTCCACCTCGCCAATCTAGGCACCTTTGAAGCCAAATATTACGAGGGCACTTTCGTCGCCGGCGCGGCCGGCGGCTACATGTCGAAATCAGGCAAGATCGGCTTCATCGGCGGCTTCCCGATTCCGGATATCGTCGGCCCGGCCAACGCGCTGCTGCTCGGTGCGCAAAGCGTCAATCCGAACGCCACCTGCAACGCCATCTTCCTGAATTCCTGGTTCGATCCGGGCAAGGAGAAGGAGGCGGCCAAGACGCTGCTTTCGCAAGGCTGCGACGTCATCTGCTCGATGACCGACACGGCAACCGGTGTCCAGGTCGCCGGCGAAGGCGGCGCCTGGTCGATCGGCTATGCCAGCGACATGGCGAAGTTCGCTTCGGGCAAACAGCTGACGTCATTCGTGCTCGACTGGACCAGCGATTATGTCGGCGCAGCCAAGGCTGTCGCTGCCGGCACCTGGAAGCCGGAAGTCCGTTGGGACGGACTGGCAGGGGGCGTCGTAAAGATGGCGCCCTACAATGACGGCATACCGGCCGACACCAAGGCCAAGCTGAAGCAACTCGAGGCCGACATCGGCAGCGGCAAGGTACACCCCTATGGCGGCGAGCTGAAGGACCAGGACGGCAACGTCAAGGTCGCTGCAGGCTCGGTCTTGGCCGATGACGATGTTCGCGGCATGAACTGGTTCGTCAAGGGGATGATCGGCAAGCTGAGCTGAGCGCCATCAAAGAACAGGGAGACACCGGAGCCGACCTTCGGCGTCTCCCTGCCTGGTTCCCGTCCAACCCCGCTTCACGCCACGGCAGGACCCGCCATGCATCCGCGTCTAGAACTGCGCAACATCTGCAAACGCTATCCCGGCGTCATCGCCAATGACGACGTCTCGCTGTCTATCCAGCCCGGCGAAATCCACGCCGTGCTGGGCGAAAACGGCGCCGGCAAATCGACCCTGATGAAGATCATCTATGGCGCGGCGCAGGCCGATTCCGGCGAGATCTTCTGCGACGGCAATCCGATCGCGGCGCACAACCCGGCGACGTCGCGCGCGCTCGGCATCGAGATGGTCTACCAGCACTTCGCGCTGTTCGAATCCGTTTCGGTGGTCGAGAACATCGCGCTCTCGGCAAGCAGCGCCTTCGACCTGCCCTCGCTTGCCGACAAGATCCGCGAGCTTTCGCTTCGTTACGGCATGCCGATCGATCCGCATCGCCAGGTGCATGACCTCTCTGTCGGCGAGCGGCAGCGCGTCGAGATCGTGCGCTGCCTGCTGCAGGCGCCCAAGCTTCTGATCCTCGACGAGCCGACCTCCGTGCTGACGCCACAGGCGGTGGTCAAGCTGTTCGAGACGCTTCGACAACTCGCCGCCGAAGGCTGCAGCATCGTCTATATCAGCCACAAGCTCGACGAGGTGCAGGAGCTCTGCGACACCGCAACCGTGCTGCGTAACGGCAAGGTCACCGGCACCACTCGGCCGAAAGAGACGACCTCGCTCGAGCTCGCCCGCATGATGGTCGGATCGAAGCTGCCGGAAATGCATGTCAGCCCGCCGAGCCCAAGCGAGAAGCCAGTGCTCGAGGTCAACAACCTTTCGGTCAAGGCAAGAGACCATTTCGGCGTGGATCTGAAGGATGTCTCCTTCAACGTTCATGGTGGTGAAATCGTCGGCCTGGCGGGAGTGTCGGGAAACGGCCAGGCCGAGCTTATCGCCTTGCTCAGCGGCGAACGCACGCATCACAACAACGACGCGATCAGGATTTGCGGCGCCGCTGCCGCTTGCCTTCGTGCCGACGAGCGCCGCAAGCTCGGTCTCGCCTTCGTTCCCGAGGAACGGCTGGGGCGCGGCGCCGTGCCGTCGCATACGCTGTGGGAGAACGCGGTTCTGACCGCCCATCGCTTCGGCACCGTTCGCAAGGGCCTGGTCGACAGGCGCAGGGCCAGCGCTTTCGCTGCCGGCATCATCGACAGGTTCAAGGTCAAGGCCAACGGCGCAGGCTCGACGGCACAGAGCCTTTCGGGCGGCAATCTGCAGAAATTCATCGTCGGTCGCGAGATCGCGCTCGAGCCGAAGCTGCTGCTTGTTTCCCAGCCGACCTGGGGTGTCGATGTCGGCGCCAGCGCCTTCATTCGCCAGACCATCGTCGACCTCAGCCGCGCCGGCGCGGCGGTGCTCGTCGTCTCCGAGGAGCTCGACGAGTTGTTCGAGATCTGCGACCGGCTGCTGGTGATCTGTCAGGGCCGGGTGTCGCCGCCGCTGGTACGCAAGACGACCGACCGCGAAGAGGTCGGGCTGCTGATGACCGGTCGAACGATGAGCACGGATCAAATGGCAAGTGGGAGTGGCGACGTTGCACTTCAGGATTGAACAAAGGCCGGAGCCTTCGGCAACAATGCGCGTCGCCGCGCCGGTACTGGCGTCGGTTTTGACGCTGGTCGTCGGCTCGGTCTTTTTTGCCTCGCTCGGACACGATCCGCTGCCGACGCTCTACGCCTTCTTTGTCGAGCCGTTGAATTCCCTCAACGGTTTGTCAGAATGGCTGCTCAAGGCTTCGCCGCTGATCCTCATCGCCTGTGGGCTGGCGGCCGGATTCCGCGCCAATGTCTGGAACATCGGCGCCGAGGGCCAGTTCACCATGGGCGCGATTGCCGCGAGCGGCGTGGGTCTCTTCTGGCCCGATCCGGAGAGCGTGCTGCTGTTGCCGTTGATGTTCGTCGCCGGCATGGGCGCCGGCATGGCATGGGCGGCGATCCCTGCCTTCCTGCGCGCCCGCATGAACACCAATGAGATTTTGGTCACGCTGATGATGACCTATATCGCGACGCTGTTCCTGTCCTATCTCGTGCATGGACCGTGGCGCGATCCGGCCGGTTTCAACTACCCGCAGACGGCGCTTCTGCCGACAGCCGCCCTGTTCGAATCCTTCGACCCGGCCTATCGGCTCAACCCTTCGATCTTTATCACTGTCGTCGCCGTGTTCGTGATGTGGCTGTTCACCGACCGCAGCTTCCTTGGCTACAAGATGTCGGTCAGCGGCGCGGCCCCGCTTGCCGCCCGCTATGCCGGCTTTCGCGAATCGGCCGCCGTCTGGATCGGGCTGCTGGCTGGGGGCGCTGCGGCCGGCATCGCCGGCATGGCGGAAGCCGCCGGGCCGCTCGGCCAGCTCTCGTCGCAAATTTCGCCTGGTTACGGTTTTGCGGCCATCATCGTTGCCTTCATCGGCCGGCTGAACGCCTTCGGCATTGTTCTGGGCGGCCTGTTGATGTCGTTGCTTTTCCTTGGCGGCGAGGGCGTGCAGATGACGCTTGGCCTGCCATCGGCGCTGACGCGCATCTTCCAGGGCATCCTGCTGTTCTTCCTGCTCGCCGCCGACTTTTTCATTTTCTATCGCGTACGTCTGGTGCGGCCGGCCCGAGACACGCATGCGCTGGAGACAGCCTGATGGACCTGTTCATTGCCATCTTCACCGGCACCGTCATTGCCGCCACGCCGCTGATATTCGCTGCCCTCGGTGAACTCGTGGTGGAGAAGTCCGGCGTGCTTAACCTCGGCATCGAAGGCATGATGCTGATGGGCGCCGCCTTGGCTTTCGGAGCCGTAACCGCCGGCTATCCGATGCCTGTCGCGATCCTTGCCGGCGCGCTGGCAGGTGTCGCCGCCTCGCTGCTGTTCGGCGTTCTGGCGCTGACCTTCCTCACCAATCAATATGCGGCCGGCTTGGCGCTGGCCATCTTCGGTTCCGGCGTCTCCGCCTTCCTTGGACGCGGCTTCGGCAGCGAGCCTATCGAGGCGCTGCACGGCATCAACGTCCCTGTTCTGTCCGATCTGCCGCTGGTCGGTCCGCTGCTCTTCCGCTTCGATCCAATGGTCTACCTGGCTCTGGTGATGTTCGCTGCCATCAGCTGGTTTCTCTACCGCACGAAGGCCGGGCTGATCCTGCGAACGATCGGCGAGTCACCGCAGACATCGCATGCGATCGGCTATCCCGTGATCAGGATCCGCTACATGGCCGTTTTGTTCGGCGGGGCGATGGCGGGACTGGCGGGCGCCTATCTGTCGGTCGCCTACACACCACTCTGGGTCGAGAACATGACTGCCGGCAAAGGTTGGATCGCACTTGCGCTTGTGGTTTTCGCCACTTGGCGGCCGCTGCGCATCCTGCTTGGCGCCTGGCTGTTCGGCGGCATGACGATCCTCCAGTTGCAGGGACAGGCGCTCGGGCTGGAAGTGCCGTCCGAGCTGCTCTCGGCCCTGCCCTATCTCGCGACAATCATCGTGCTGGTGCTGATCTCGCGAAACCGGCAAATGCTGGCGCTGCACTTCCCGGCTTCGCTGGCAAAGCCTTTCCGTCCGGCGGGTTGAGCGGCGGGGGTCTATTCCCTGTTATAGGGAATGCCGAGCGCCACTGGCTGATGGGTGCGCGATCGCAGGCCCGCAAGCAGCACAAGTGACGCCACATAGGGCAAGACGAGGAATAGCTGGTGGGGGACGGGAATCCCGACAACGCCTCTGCAGAATCGTCAGCCGGCCTGCTGCGGTGCGAGGGAGCCTGCCGGCCCGCCACGGATTATAGCAATGTGTATATTAGCAATTCCTTGACAATCGGACTACGCTCTGGTTTCCTGATTTTACGGGTACTTAACCAAGTTCGTTGCGTTTTTTACGGACGGTGTTCACATGTCGACGTTGGTCGTGGCGGACCCGCGAGGGGTATATCTCGCCGGTCTGGAATGGGTTTTGCAGAAGGCTGGACACGATGTTGTCGCCCAGTGTCGCCGCCCTGTGGACGTTCTCGCTCATGTGGAGCGCCATCAACCTGATATCGTCATCGTCGGCGTGGATCTCGCGGACCAGCAGACATCAGGTCTTTCCTCACGGCTGAAGGCCGGCAACAGCGCTCTCGGCATCATCTTCATCGTGCAGCCAACCGGCAGGCTCGATGTCAAGGAAATACAGACACTCGATGTCGACGGCCTGTTTCTGGACGGCATCAGCCACCGCTTTCTCATCGAATGCGTGAATGCGGTGGCGGCGGGCAAGAAGTGGATCGACAACAAGATCGTCCAGCAGCTGCTGATGCCCGGCTCGCAGCCGCAGCCAATGTCCCGGCTGACCGGGCGGGAGACCGAGATCGCCGATCTCGTCTCGCGCGGGCTGCGCAACAAGACCATCGCGCAGCGGCTGCATTTATCCGAAGGCACGGTGAAGATGCACCTGCATCACGTCTACGAGAAACTGCATCTCGGCGGCAGGGCGGAACTGGCCTGGATGACGCACGGCAAAGGCGTCGAGCGTCCAGGAACGGGCCGAACCGGCCTGCTCTGACCGCCCCTCTCCCCTCTCATGGACATTTGTACGCAAGGCAACGGCCGGAAAGCCGTCTGACGGCATCTTCCTTGTGCCGTCGTGGCCTCTCCCGGCACCCGCCAGTCTGATCTATCGAAGGATATATATCGTTCGATCAGGTGCGGACATTGACCGCAATACTATCGAAGCGGGAATGGACGCGCCCTCTGCGCCGGCGGCACATTGCAGCTCGATGGGCCGAAGTCCGCAGGCGATAACGCCGCGGGCAAGGGTCCGGACGGAACCAAGGGGAGCGGGGCTTTCCAAAAACAAACAGTGAACTTGTACTCGCGTGAGCGTGAGTACGGGCCGTGTGCACAATAGTCAACATCCAGGAAAGGATGACATCATGGCTACCATTAATATCGTAGGCGAGTTGGTTAACGACCAGACCGCCGGTATACAAAACACCGCTACCGGCGACCCGGATGGCGATGATGTCGCCGTAAGCGTCGCTGGCGGTTTGCTGGTTAGCGCTAACCTCGACTCCGCCTTTGTGACCTATCTGAACGGTCTTGGTTTGACCCCAGGGCAGCTGGCGTTCGCTGACTCCGCCGAGGCAGCAAGTCAGGCCGATCTCATCCACGTGACGGCGGGAACCGACGAAGTCGTCGACAGCCTGATATTCGCCCCTCTGTCACACGCGGATTCTGGATTGAACACCGTGGGCGGCGAGGACATCTTCCTCACCACGTCGGCGGACGGCAAATCTGTGTTGGCGACTGATACCAGCGGTGACCCTGTCGCCGCCTTCTACATAATCCCCAACAGTGACAATACGTTGGGCACGGTGCAGATGGTCACCTTCGCGCCAATCGCCCACCCGAATGACCTCAACCCGGATGACCGGGTGGACTTCAGCGACATCCTGAAAGTCCGCGCGGTGTCACACACGGATGAGTCCGTCGGTGGCGACATCAATGTTGACGACGACGGTCCTACAATCAGCCAGGCGACTGACAATGTGGACCTGGTCGTGGACGAGACGACACTGGGCACCAACGCGTCCGACGACTTCTCGACGCAGTTCACAAAGGACGGCGGCACTGACGGCGAGGCTTCGACCATTCACACTCTGAGTATCACAGGGGGAAACGGTACGGATTCGGGTTTGGATCTCACTGCAACCGGCGAGGCGGTCCTCCTGTTCAACAACAACGGCGTCATCGAGGGTCGAACTGTTGATGCCAGCGGTACATTGGTGTTCACGGTTACGACGACTGCCGCTGGCGTCGTGACGCTCGATCAGCTGCAGGCGGTTGTTCACCCCGACGCGAACGCGGATGATGAGTCCGTAACGCTGTCGGCGGATAACTTCATCGTTTTGACGGCGACCATCACCGACAGCGACGGCGATACTGCGAAGGCTGACCTCAACATAGGCCAGAACCTCATCTTCCACGACGACATCCCGTCAATCAGCACGACGGGTACCGCGCCGACTATTCTGGATGATGAGTCGTTGCTGGGCACCAATAATACCGGTGATTATGCACCCAACTTCGCCGCCCTGTTCGGAGCGGACGGTGAAGGCGATGTCACTTTCGCCCTCAGCGTAGGCGCAGGTGGGGTCAATGTTCTTGACTCCGAGTCCGGTCAGGCGATCAACCTGTCGGCCAACGCTGGCGTCATCGAGGGCCGCACGGCCACCAGCAACCTGCTGGTATTCTCGGTCAGCGTGAGCGCTGCCGGCGTCGTGACACTCGATCAGGTAAGGTCGATCAGACACCCCGACCCCAACAACGCGGATGACACCCTCACCTTGGGTGCCGTCAACAGCGTTCTTCTGACGGGGACCGTTACCGACGGCGACGGCGATCACAAGTCGGCCGTTCTCAGCATCGGCAACCTACTTCAGGTCAAGGATGACGGCCCGTCGATTGTCGACCAAGATGGCGTCGCCGGCGGTGTTCAAGGATTCGACGGCGATCCCGGCCCCGCCGGGGCCCAGGGCGAGACCATCGCCGCGACCGGTGGTACCGCTACTGGTAACTTCTCGTTCAATATCGGTGCGGACGGCCACTTGGCAGCGTTCTACACGGGTGGTGGCTCAGATTTCGCCGACCTCGACGCAGGTGCAGGTGTCCAACGGTTGTCCCTGACCGGCACGGTCGACAACGCGCAGACCCCGGCCATCACCAACGTCCAAACGGCACTCGTTTCGGAAACCGCTACATCCGCACAATTCTCCTTCTCGTTCCATTACGACAAGGACCCGATCACGGCCGGAGTGCAGGACGCAACGGCGGGTGGCACTCTGACCTTCGACAAGACGGCGGGAACGTACTCCCTCGTCTTGACCGACCCGATCGACGGGTTCAGCTTCAACGTCTTCCACTCCTCGGAGTTGACGGCGAAGGCGCCCCCCGGCAACACCGGTCACCCCGAACTCGTGGTGACGCAGTTGGACGCCAACCCCAACACAGCTGCTGACCACGATGGGTTCTACGTGCAGTTCACCGGCAACTCGAACCCCAACGGGAACCCCTTCGGGTTCAACGCGACGGGTGACGGTTCGCCGATCGCAGGTGACACCACGTTCAACGCCGGGCAGTTCGTCACCAGCAACTTCGAGGACTGGGTTTCCGCCACGGGCAATACCAACGGCGTGGCCGGCGACACGATCCAGAAGGGCGAACTTCTCACCCTGCGGTTCTTCAACGAGAACATTCTGGGCGACGTCAACCCCGGCGCGCCCGGTGGTGGTACCGAGAAGGTTTCGCCGACGGACGCGGTAGACGCTATCGCCATCAAATTCGACGGCATCGGCAACAGCGAAGACCTTATCGTGGTCCTTGACCTGATCAACTACGGTGCCGATGGTGTCCTGGGTGGAACTGGCGCTAACCTCGACGTCGAGACGACGAGGTCGATTGTTGTCGACAACGCGGACCTCTTCAAATTGTCGACGGGCGGTGTCCCCTCCCCCTACAACACGGAGTTCACGCTCGACAACAACGATGCTCTGTTGATTATCGAGAGCAACGATTACAACGCCGCCGGTGAGAACTTCCAAATCCAGGGGATGCAGATCATGCAGTCCGGTAACGGGCTGACCGGGTCTGGCATCAACCTGAACAAGGCGACCGATAACCCGGCTACTGTCCCGGTTGAGGGTGCCAGCCCGGTTGGTGGTCCGTTGGTGGCTTGGGAAAACACGGACAACGACGTCCTCAAGATCACGGACATCGGCTTCATCCAGACGACTTCCGGTCAGATCGGCGCCGACCTCGACTTCGCGGTCAACATCCAGGACGGCGACGGCGATACGACGGGCGTCCAGCACCTGCTGGTTGACGTCCTTGCCTAACATTGGACCAGTTGGAGGCGGCTCACGCCGCCTCCAGTGTCCATTGAGATGATCTCGCGCTCTCGCAAACCGGCTCAGACAACGGCGCGAACCCGCACACAGGCAGATACGTCATGATGAAATCCCCACGCCCTTCTGCCCTGCAGGCGGTGATGAAAGAGGCCAGGCGCGCTGTCAGGCCGCTTATCTGGTTCAGCGCCGGCATCAACATTCTGATGCTGACCGGCGCGTTCTACATGCTCCAAGTCTACCACCGCGTGTTGGGCAGTCACAGCCTGGAGACGCTGGTAATGCTGTCATTGATGGCGGCGGCTGCGCTCACGGCAATGGCTGGGTTGGAGGTCGTGCGGGCGCGTCTTCTGGCTAAAGTCGGGACGTGGCTGAACGCACGTCTTGCGCCGGTTTTGCTCACCGCGTCGGTGGAGTACGCCGCCTCGGCTCCGGGTCAGATCAACGCCCGCTCGCTGCGTGACCTCGACCAGGTGCGGAACTTCTTCACCAGCCCGAGTATCTACCCGATCCTCGACGCACCTTGGGCACCGATTTTCCTGGGCGCTATCTTCCTCATGCATCCCTGGTTGGGTTGGCTGGCAACCTGCGGCGGTATCGCGCTGTTCGCATTGGCGTTGCTCACGGAGTACCTGACCCGCAGGCCGCTGGCGGAAGCTACAATCGCCCAGACCCGGGCTCACATGCAGGCGGAGCAAACGATCCGCAACGCCGAGGTCGTCCAGGCCATGGGCATGTTGAATCCCCTGCTCGAGAGCTGGAAGGCCCAGCAGAACGAGGCGAATAATGCGCAATCGAGCGCCAGCAACCGATCCAGCGTCATCTCGGCTCTCGCGCGTTCTTTCCGGCTGGCTCTGCAGATGGCCGTGCTTGGCCTCGGCGCTTACCTGGTGCTGAAGGACGAGGCTTCGCCCGGCATCATGATCGCCGCCTCGATCCTGATGGGCCGTGCATTGGCCCCGGTCGAGCAAGCGATCGGCACGTGGAAGGCGACGATCGGGGCACGGGCTGCTTATAAGCGTCTCGCTGTGATGGCCGGCCAGCGACCGGAAGCCACACCGGCTCTGCCGTTGCCGCGCCCCAAGGGCAGGTTTGAGGCCGAGAACATTATGCTCGCCAGGCAAGGCGGCGAACCGGTCTTGCGTGGAATCAGCTTTCAACTCATGCCCGGTGAAGCGATGGCACTGGTCGGCCCGAGCGCGGCTGGCAAGACGAGCCTGGCGCGAATATTGGTCGGCACCTGGCGCCCGACCGGTGGTCGCGCGTTGCTTGACGGAATGAGTGTCGTCGAATGGGCGGCCGAGGACCGGGGTCGACACGTCGGTTATTTGCCACAGGATATCGAACTCTTCGCCGGCACGGTCTCCGAGAATATCGCCCGTTTTGCGGCGCTCAACCCTGCGGTTTTCAACAACGTAATCAAGGCCGCGCAGTTGGCCGGAGTCCACGAACTGATCAAGGGGCTACCGAAGGGCTATGCCACCGAGATCGGTGACGGTGGTGCGGCGCTGTCCGGCGGGCAACGCCAGCGCATCGGACTGGCGCGAGCCCTCTATGGCGACCCGGCACTCCTGGTCCTCGACGAGCCTAATTCGAACCTCGATCACGAGGGCGAGCAAGCACTGGCTACAGTCATCGGTGGGCTCAAGGCGGCAGGTACGACCCTGATCTTGATCTCGCACCGCCCGAGCATTTTGGAAAAAGTTGACAAGGTGTTGGTACTTAATCACGGCGCACAAGACCTGTTCGGACCGCGCGACGCCGTATTCAACGAACTCGCCAACCGGGCCCGCAAAGTGACCCAGATGCCGAAGGTAGCCCAGTTGCCAACCCTCGAAGTGGTCAAGCAAGTCAAAGAAATCGAAGAGGTCAAGGAAGCATGAGCCGCCCCCCGGGACTGAACGTCGTGCCGCTGCCCCTTACCCCGCCTTCGCTGCTGGAACCGGTGCCGCTGCGGCTCACGGGCGTGACGTGCACCGGCTTCGCGATCATGTTCCTGTTCTTCGGCGTGGCCGGGGGATGGGCGGCCCTGGCGCCGCTGGACAGCGCCGCGGTGGCGCCGGGCGTGATCAAGGTCGCCGGCGACCGCAAGCTTATCCAGCACCTCGAGGGCGGCATCATCGCGGAGTTGAACGCCGCCAACGGCGATATCGTCAAGGCGGGCAAGATCCTCGTCCGGCTCGACGACACGCAGGCAAAGGCGCAGCTCGACCTGATCCAGAACCGGATAGCAACGCGTGAGGCTCTGGCCGCGCGTCTCAGGGCCGAGCGCGACGGCAAGACCGAGATCGAGTTCAATCCGGCGTTGCTCGCAAACCCCGCGACCGCCGTGAAGGACGCGGTGGCGGCACAGCGTGACGTGTTTGCCGCGAAGCACCACAATCTGAAGGACGAGCGGGAAATTCTCGGCCAGCGCCGTCACCAGGTCGAGGAAGAGATAACGGGACTGGAGCAGCTTATCGTCACCGAAGACAAACAGATCGAGGCAATCGAGGGTGAAAGCAAGGACCTTGAAGGTCTGCTCAAGAAAGGGCTGACCACCCGCGAACGGAACCTGTTGCTCAGACGCCAGCAGCGGGAGATCGAGGGGGAGCGCGCCACCAATGTCGCGGCAATCGCCCGTGCCGGAAGCGCCGTGGCCGAGATCGACATGCAGATCCTGAACCTCAACACAGTGCGTCTGAACGAGGCTGTCGACGAGTTGAGCAAGGTCGAGGCGGAGTTGTTTGACCTCGGACAGCAGGAGCGTTCCGCCAGGGACGTGCTTAGCCGTACCAACGTCGTCGCGCCCGTTGACGGCATCGTCATGGAGCTGAAGGTCCATACGGCGGGCGGTGTCGTGAAACCCGGCGAGACATTGATGACGATCGTACCGCTCGGACAACAACTCGTGGTCGAGGCTATGGTCAAGCCGGAGGATGTCGAGACGATCGCACCCGGACAGCCCGCGCGCGTCAGCTTCCCGGCCTTCGCCCGCTACAACCTGCCGCCGCTCGAGGGCGTCGTGGAGATCGTGTCGGCTGACCGCATGGTTGAGGAGCGCAGCGGCGCACCTTATTTCGCCGCGACGGTTGTGATCGACAAAAGCGAACTCGGCAAGCTGGAAGGCCGCAAGCTGCTGCCCGGCATGTCGAGCGAGACGATGATCCGGACGGGGGCTCGCACCGTGCTCTCTTATCTCGCCGAGCCGATCACGCAGAACTTCCGCCGGGCCATGCGGGAAAAATAGCCGTAGGCCGCTGAACCGGATTCAGGAAAGCAGCATTCGCCCGGCCGTGATCGCCAGGAAGAACGCAAAGGCAAGCTTCAGGTAGCGCGGGTTGAGCGCGTGGGCGAGTCTTGCGCCCAGAGGAGCGAACAGAAAGCTCATGGGCGCTATGATGGCAACCGCCGGCAAGCTGACATAGCCCAGGCTGAGCGGAGGCCTGCCTGCACTTGCGAGACCCGACCAGATGAAGCCGGCCACCGCTGGAAGCGCGATAAGCAGGCCAAGCGCCGACGACGTGCCGACGGCCCGGTGCACCGGAAAGGAGAAGCTGGAAAGCGTCGGCACCGACAGTGTGCCGCCGCCAATTCCCATGAGCGAAGAGACAAAGCCGATCACAGCAGCGATCGCGCGGTTGATCCAGCCGCTTTGCGGCAGGTGATCGGAGATCACGAGGTGCTTCGGCAACGCCATGTTGACGGCCACCAGCAGGCCGACCACGCCGAAGACCAGCCGCAAGCCGGCGCCCGGGATGAATTTCGACATGATGCCGCCGATGAGGGCACTGACGAAAATGGCCGGTCCCCATAGTGTGAGCAGTGCCCGGTCGACATTGCCGCGCCTGTTGTGCGACCGCATCGACGAGATCGAGGTGGGGATGATGACCGCAAGCGACGTCGCGACAGCCAGATGGCTGATCACAGCAGGCGAAAAGTGGAACAGGCTAAGCACCCAGAACAGCACCGGGACGATGACGATGCCGCCTCCGACTCCCAGCAGACCGGCGAGCACGCCGGAGGCCATTCCGGTCATGGCCAGGCCGGCGACCAGCATTGCAATCGTCAGCCCGTCGAAAACCGACGTGTCGAATCCGAAGTCCACTGTGATTTTTCCTTGATTGGCCATTTGCGGCACGGCCTTGCGGGCACGGCCGCGCTCATCCGCTGTTGCGACCCAAAATGCAGGTCGCCCAGAAGGGTCGTAGCGGTTTTGGGATGCGCTTTTGGTTAGTGGCGCACCATCCCGGCGTCGACATTGAGCGTCTGGCCCGTGATCCAGCGCGCATCGTCGGAGGCCAGGAACGAAACCACATCGGCGATATGCTCCGGCTGTCCTTTGCCTTTCATCGCCTGAAGCATCTCGACGAAGCCGAACGCCTCGTTGTGCGGGCTCGCCTTGACGCCGTCGCTCTCGATCAGGCCGGGCGTCACCGCATTGGCGGTGATGTTGTATTTGCCAAGCTCGGTGGCGAGCGCCCTGGTGAAGCCGATGACGCCACCCTTGGCCGCGACATAGGCCGCCATGTTCGGCGTGCCGGCAAAGAAGGTGTTGGATGCGATGCTGATTACCCGTCCGGCCTTCCCCGCCGCACGCATCTGGTCCGTACCGGCACGGCTGACGATAAAAGTGCCGGTCAAATTGACGTCGATGATCTTTCGCCAATGGTCGAGATCGACATCGTCCCAGGCGACGAACGGCACGATGCTGGCATTGTTGACCAGGATATCGATGCCCCCGGTCAGGGCCTGGATTTCGGCGAAGAGTGCCTTGACGGACGCCGGATCGGAAATGTCGGCCGCGATCGCCCTCGCCTTTCCGCCTATCGCCGCGGCCGCCGCCCCGGCGCCTTCGGCATTGATGTCGCTGACGATGACGGTTGCCCCGTCGGCGGCAAGCCGCGCTGCGATCGCCTTGCCGATACCCTGCGCGGCGCCTGTAACCAGGGCCGTCTTTCCCGCAAGCCGTTCAGTCATGAAAATGCTCCCTCAATCCGTGTCTGTTCAGGCGTCGGCGTCGATCACGGCCAGCGCCGCGTCGATGCCCCTGCCGATCGCCAGTTTCTGGCCGGCCGCGTTCATGGCGCCGCCCAGTGCCGTCAGCGCCGCGATCGTATAGATCGGCTGGGCGGTCGGTCCCATGTGGCCGATGCGTGTCAGCTTGCCCAATGTCTCGCCGCGGCCAGACGAAAACACCACGCCGTAACGGGCGCGCGCGGCCTGGCGAAGCGCCTTCTCGTCGACACCTTCGGGCGTGCGGACAGCGGTCGTGGTCGGCGACGCGATGCTGTCGCTGGCGGCCCAGATCGACAGGCCCATCGCGGCAACGCCCGCGCGCATAGCCTTGGCGGTGAGCGCGTGGCGCGCCCACACCGCCTCCGGTCCCTCATTGAGATAGAGGTCGAGCGCGACATCGAGCCCGTTGATCTCCGAGACCGACGGCGTGAATGGAAACGGCTTGTCCCGCGACCACGCATGCTCCCAGTCGACGATGCTCAGCATCGACGCGCGCGGCGCCAGGGGATTGGCCTTCATCTTGGCCCAGGCCCGCTCGCTGACACCCATCATCGTCAGGCCGGGAGGCGCGCCCAGGCATTTGTTCGGGCCGGTGACATAGATATCGGCCTTGCAATCCTCGGGATGCGTCTTCATGCCGCCAAAGGACGAGACGGCATCGACGATGAGATAGCCGCCATGCGCTGAAACCAGCGCACCGATGGCGTCGATCGGATTGATGGTGCCGGACGGTGTGTCGTGGTGGCAGACGGAAACGACGGTGATCTCCGGATGCGCCTTCAGCATTGCCTCGACCGCCTGCGGATAGATCGCCTCGTTATAGGGCACTTCGATCTCAAGCAGATGTGGCGAGTAGCGCTTCGCCCAATAGCCGAACCCCTTGCCGTAGACTCCTGAGGCAAGGTTGAGCACGACATCGTCCGGCGTGATCAGCGAGGCCGCGGCGGCCTCCAGGCCAAGCACGGGCTCGCCATGCAGGATGACCGGCTTGTTCGACAGCCGCATCGCCTTTTGCGCCTTGTCGACCACACCCTCGTAGAAGAGCTGGAACGCCGGGTCGTAGTCGTAGAGCACCGTGCGCCCGAGGCCGCGCAGCACTTCGGCATAGGCGTTCACCGGCCCCGCGGTCAGGGTGATGACCGGATCGGCATGTTCGAGATAACGCATCGTCTTGTCTCCGGATTGGCGGGGGTCAGCCGTAGAATTGCGTGCCGGTCCTATAGGTCTTGAAGTTGTCCATGTCGTGCGAGTACATCAGCTCGGCGCCATGGTCCTCGGCAAGTTTCTTCACCTTGCGCATCGAATTGACGCCCGCCACCGGGTCGATGTGGAAGGCTGCCTGGCACAGCGTTTCAAGGCTCTTCTGTGTATAGGCCGCATCGATCGTGAACATGATCGGCTTGCGCTTGGGGAACTCGACCAGCAGGCTGTAATGGCCGATCGAATGGCCGGGCGTCGAGATCAGCCGGACGCCCCTGGCAAGCTCGACGTCGCCATCGATGCCTTCAAAGGTCGAGTTCGCCCGTGTCGTTCCCGCAAGCAATTGTCCGGTCGCGCCACGCGCTTCGGCAGCCTCCGCCGAAAAGCTCAGATCGGAATAGCCGAGATGTTCGAAGGGCTGCGGATTGCAGGCCTGCGGCACCTCGGTCCGGTGGCAGATCTTCTTGGCATGCGGAAAATACTTGTTCCCGCCGCAATGATCGAAGTGGAAATGCGAGTTGACGACGACGTCGATGTCCTTCGGCTCAAGGCCGAGCAGCGCCAGGGCGCCGGGGATGGTCTGGTGCTTTTCCTGGATCGGCTTTTCGAACGGCAGCACCTTCATCACGTGGTCGTAGTCGTAGCCGGTGTCGATGAGGAACCGGCCCTCGGCATGCTCGATCAGGATCGAATAGACGGGGAAGCGCACTTCGCCGCCAGGGCCGCGATTCCAGAACACATGATAGCCGTCGAGAACGAGCGAGCCGCCGTCGAGCAGATAAACCTTGGTATCCGACATTCTTGCCTCCTTTATTGGCACGGGTCCCATCCGCGCATGAATTGTCCTCAGCGCGCGCCGCGCTCGTATGGAATGCCGAGCGCCGCCGGCAGGCTGGCGCGCCGGCCGAACAGCACCAGCATGATCATCACCGCCAGGAACGGCAGCATCTGGATGATGTCGGTCGGTATGTTGATGCCGGCCACCTGCATGGCCGTCGTCAGCGATAGGCAGACACCGAACAGCAACGCGCCGAACAGCACCCAGATCGGGCGACCGCGCGCCAGCATGGCCAGCACGATGCCGAGAAAGCCCGCGCCATTGGTGATGAACGGAATGAACAGCCCAGCCCCGACATTGGCGAGATAAGCGCCGCCGAGCCCGGCCAGCGCTCCGGTCGTCAACACGGCGATGGTGCGGGTCCGCACGACATCGATGCCGGCGACATCGAGCGCGGCCGGCTTGTCGCCTGCCGCCTGCAAATTGAGGCCCAGCTGCGTGCGCCGGTAGATGTAGCCCATGCCGAAAACCAGCGCGACCGCCAGATAGACGATCAGATGATGCTTGAAGAATGCAGGCCCGATGACCGGAATGTCCGAAAGCAGCGGAATGACGGTTGCATCCGCCGCGGGCAGGCGCGGGTAGCTGCGCGAGAACTGGAAATGGTGGAGCAGTGCCGTCAGGCCCTCGAGCCCCAAGGTCAGCGCGATGCCGATGACGATCTGGTTCAGCCCGATGCGCACGCAAAGCAGCGCCATGACAAGCGCCACCGCAGCACCCCCGGCGGCACCGGTGAGAAAGCCCAGCCACAGCGACCCGGAATAGAAAGCGCCGACAAAGCCGAGATAGGCGCCGGCCAGCATCATGCCTTCGATGCCGATATTGAGCACGCCCGCCTTCTCGGAAATCTGCTCGCCGAGCCCGGCCAGCAGCAGCGGGATCGCCGCGGTGACGGCGCCGAACAGCAGCGCGCTGAGAAAGACTTCGCTGAACAGGCCGGTCATACCCTAGGTCCTCCGCGACTGGCTGTATCGGTGATCGAAATATTCGGCGACAGCGAGCACGATCAGCACGATGGAAACCAGCACCAGCGTGAAATGATTGGGCACGCCGAGCCGGCGCGCCGCGCTCTCGCCGCCGATCGAAAGCACCGAGAGCAGGAACACGAAACCGATGGCCGCAAAGCCGTTCATGCGGGCGAGAAACACGGCGGGGATCACCGCAAGCCCGTAGGCGGGATTCCAGTCGGCGCGGACATTGCCCTGGACGCCGATGATGTCGACGGCGCCGGCAAGCCCGGCAAGCCCGGCCGAAATGGCGAAGACGGCGACGGTCAGGCCGGGAACGCCGAGCCCCGAGTGGACCGCCGCGCGTGGATTGGCGCCGACGATCCTCAGCTTCAGCCCGAACGCCGTGCGCGTCATCACCAGATGCACGATGACGATCGCGGCCAGCCCAAGCAGCAGGCCGCTGGTGATGGTCGTTTCGAACAGGCGCGGCAACCGGTCTTCCACCGGCAGCGTGCGCGTCTGCGGCACGGTCGTGTTTGGGTCGCGAAACGCCAGCTTGACCAGCACATTGGCGAGAGAGGTGCCGAGGAACGTCATCATCAGCGTGGTGATGATCTCGTTGACGCCCTGATAGGCACGCAGCAGGGCCGGCACCAGCGACCAGATCATCGCCACCACCATGGCGATGAGGAACGAGCAGAACAGCGCCAGCCAGGCTGGCATGATCTGCACGAACACGGGAGCGCTGGCAGCCGCCGTCACCGCGCCAAGCAGGAACTGGCCGTCGCCGCCCAGATTCCACATGCCGGCGCGAAAGGCCACGATCAGGCCGGCGGCAAGAAACAGCAGCGGCGCCATGCGCGTCAGCGTCTGCTGGATGCCGAGCGGCGAGAACAGTCCCTTCTCCAGCACGAAGCCGTAATAGGCGAGCGGGTCGACGCCGACGGCAAGCAGGATGCAGCCGGCTATGACAAGCGCGATGAAGATCGGGCCGAGCGTCATTAGCAGCCGGTGCGCGATGTCGCGGCGCGTCGCCGCCCCGCTCGTGGCATCGAGTGCGGTGGCACTGACCGTGGGCGCGGTGTCGATGCTCATGCGGCAAGTCCGATCATCAGGCGACCGACCTTCGTGCGGGCGTCGTCTACGTTCTCGACGGTGCCGACCAAAGCGCCGTTTGCGATGACGGCGATGCGGTCGCACATACCAAGCAATTCCTCGAGGTCGGTGGAGATCAGCAGCACGGCAAGGCCACGCGCCGCCGTGTCGCGAATGCGCTGGCGCGACGCCAATGTGTTGGCGAGATCGAGCCCATAGGTCGGCTTGTTGAAGATCACCACCTTGGCGCCTTCAGCCAGTTCCCGTGCCAGGAGCACCTTCTGGATGTTGCCGCCGGACAGCCGCGCGACGGGCGTCTTCAGGCTCGGCGTACGCACATCATATTCGCGCACGAGCTGGGTGGCGCGCTTGTCGATCTCCGCGCGCTGCTCGACGCCGTTGCGCCAGAACGGGGCCGCGCCGACCTGCTTGAGGAAGAAGTTGATCGAGACCGGGAAGGTGCCGACAGTGCCCTCGCCCAGCCGGTCGTCGGTCAGGTAGCGAAGGCCGCGCCGGCGGCGCTCGCCGACGCTCAGCGTCTCGATGGCGGCGCCGTCCAGCCGCACCGAGCCGCTGGTGGCTGTACGCTGGCCGGCCAGCGCTTCCGCCAGCTGCTTCTGGCCGTTGCCGTCGATGCCGGCTATGCCCAGGATCTCGCCCGGGCGGATGTCGAAGGAGATCGACGACAGGCCCGGCGCATTGTCCGTCGGCGCGACCGCCAGATCCGCGACCTGAAGCAGCGGGGCCGCTCCGGCGCGGGCAGTGCGGACAGGACGCTCGACGGCTTCCGGGTCATCCTTCTGCTTGCCGAACATCAATTCCACGATCTCCGCAACGATCTCCTGTTCGCCCAGCGCGCGAAACCGTTCGGGCGGGATCTCGCCGACCTTGCGCCCGAGCTTCAGCACCGAGATGCGGTCGCCGAACGCAGCCGCCTCCTTGAGCTTGTGGGTGATGAAGACGATCGCCAGGCCCTGCTCGACAAGGCGGCGCATCAGCGCGCCCAGTTCGTCGATGCCTTTCGGCGTCAGCATGGAGGTGGACTCGTCAAGGATGAGCAGCCGGCTGTTGCGCAGCATCGCGCGCAGGATCTCGACCTGCTGCTGCTCGCCGAGCGACAACTCCGATACCTTGGCTTGAAGCTTGACGGTTATGCCGAGCGTGCCGGTGATCTCGGCGACGCGCGCCGCCAGTTCCTCGGTCCTGGGGCGCTGCCACCACGGCCCGCCAAGCAGGAGGTTCTCCGCTACCGTCAGCGTCGGCACCAGCATCATGTGCTGGAATACGGTGCCGATGCCGAGTGCCAGCGCATGGCGCGGCGAGGTGATAGGCGTCGGTTTGCCGTCGACCAGTATGCGTCCTTCGTCCGGCTGCTGCAGGCCGGACAGCATGCCGATCAACGTCGATTTTCCAGCGCCGTTCTCGCCCAGCAGCACATGCACTTCGCCCGGGCGGATCGACAGGTCGACGCTGTCATTGGCAACGATGCCGGGGAACCGTTTGGTCACGCCTTCAAGCGCGACGATGTCGCGCCCGGCAACGGACGATGAAGAAAAACCGCTCATGAAAGCCCAGCACCAAAAAAACGGGAATCGTCCGGAGGGGTGAACGGATCACCCCTCCGGCAGTTGACCGTGATCGCCTTACTGGGCGACGCTGGTCATCAGTGCCCTTACGGCGGCCGCGTCATAGACCGGCTCGACCTTGATCTTGCCGGAAATGACGTCCTCGCGCAGCGCCTGGATTTCCGTCCAGACATTGTCCGGGATCGCAGCGGTTTTCAGCAGCTTGACCGAGTCGTCCTTGAGGCCGATCGTATAGTGTTTGGTGCCGAACGTGTCGGCCTTCAGGTCGGCAATCATCGCCGCATAGACCGGCTCGATGTTCCACACCACCGACGACAGCAGGAAGCCCTTGTCGATCGGTGTCTTGTCGCCGATGACGTCGATGAAATAGACCTTGCCGCCATCGGCTGCCTTGGTCGTCTCGACCGCCTGCAGCATGCCGAAGCTCGAACCGTTGCCTTGGCCGAAGATGATGTCGGCGCCCGATGCGATCACGCTTTCGGTGACGCGCTTGCCGCCGGCCGCGTCGCTGTAGGCGGCAGGACCGATCACCGCATAGGTGATCTTGACGTCAGGGTTTTCCGCCTTCACGCCTTGTGCGAACGCCGCCGACTGCGAATTCCACGATGGCGGTTCGCCCGAGACGACGATGCCGACCGACTTGGAACGCGACACCTTGGCGGCGAGACGGCCGGCCAGATAGGCACCCTCGTGGCCGCTCAGCGTGTAGTCGGCGACAAGGCCCTTCTCCAGGCCGGCTGGCGTGTCGACGATCGCCACCGGAACTTTCAGTTCCTTGGCGATTTCGGGCGCCGAGGTGTTGTAGCCGCTGGCATGCGCGATCAGCAGGCTGGCGCCGTCGGAGGCAAGTTCCCGCAGGGTCGGACGAACATCGCCATAGCCGAGGCCCTGCGCCACGACCACTTCAACGCCGGCGGCCTTGCCTGCCGCCTTGGCGGCGTCGATGCCTTGCTGGTTCCAGCCATAGTCCGTGCCTTCTTCGGGCGTCAGAATGGCGATCGACTTGACCTCGCCGGCAAGCGCGCCGCTCATCAAGACACCGGTCAATATAACTGCACTTACACTGCTCTTAAGAAGCTTTAACATGTTACCCTCTCTGTTGTTTCACCAATCAATATTCTTATTGTTATTGCGCGAAAGCGAGATAGACTGCCGAGGAAAAATTACATTGGAGCTCAGGCAAAGTGAAGATCCGTTATGCCCTTCCGGTGATGCTGGCGTTGTCGTCCTTCGCCAACGCGGTTGAGTTGCACCATGTCACCGTCCGCACCGGCACTGACGGGCTCGACATGGTTCCGTTGACGATTTCGAATGCGGGCAGCGAAGGCCTCTCCTGCAACGCCGACTTCGCCCACTGGTATTCAGCCGGGATCGCAACGGTCGGGCCGGGCAAGAAGACCCGCGTCGAGCTCTGGTTCGATGCGAAGACCGGCACGTTCACAATCCTCAACGACAAGCGCGAGAACCTGCCCGTCGAGCGGCTGTGGTGCGGTCTGGCGAGCCGAGCATATGCCACCCGCGTGCAGGTCACGCTCGACCGCACCGATGCGGCGAAAGGCGAGCGTGATGTGTCCTGCGCCTTGGCGCAGGACAGCCTGGTCTGCCGGTAGGCGCTCATCGGGCTTTCCGTTCGAACACCGCGCGCCCCTTATTCTTTTGCCAGGAATGCGTCGGTGAAGACGTCGTCCGCCGACAGAGCCGCCTTGAGCACGCCCTGGTCCGTCAGTGTCTTCAGGGTCTCCTCCCACTGCGTCTTCGTCATCCAGCCGAGACCGTGTTCCTTTGTGTCGGGGCTGCTGAACGTCGATGCGATGTCGGCATTGATCTGCGCCAGCAGCACGTCCTTCTTGTCCGCATAGCCGGGCGCTGCCTTGGCCGTGATCTCGGCAGCCTCTTCCGGATGAGCAACGACATAGTCGAAGGCCTCCCTGTAGGCCTTGACGAAGCGGCGCACGACGTCCGGCTTGTCCTTGATCATCGCCTGCGAGGTGAACAGGCCGGAGCCATAGGCTTTCCACCCATGGTCAGCCCCCATCATGATGCTGAGCGAGCCGGGGCCTCCGGCCTTCGCTTCCAGCTCGGGAACCTCCGCGTCGATATAGCCGACGACCGTCTGAACCCGGCCAAGCAGCAAATAGCTTTCATAGGGAGGCGAGACGCTGTTCAGCGTCATGTCCTTTTCGGTCAAGCCGTTGGCGGCCAGGAAGCCCTTGAAGAAGATGTAGGTGGAACCAGCCGGATGAATGCCGATGGTCAGTCCCTTGAGGTCGGACGGCTTGGTGAGCTTCAGCGTCTTGGCCAGCGAAATGATCCCCAGCGGCGAGTGCTGGTTGACAGCCGCCAGCGCCACCACCGGGACATTCTGCGACCGTGCGACGGCAAGCGTGGGAAGATCGCCGAACCCGAAATCCGCGTTCTCATTGCCCACCAGCCGCATCGCGTCCGGCGAGCCGGATCCTTTGCGGATCTCGGCCACATCGATGTCGTTCTTGGCGAAGAAGCCCTTTTCCTTGCCGACGAAGAACATGGCGTGATTGCCGCGCACCACCCAGTCAAGCTGGACGTTGACCTTGTCGGCCGCCAGAGCCGCATTCGAAAAGCCGAGCACGCCGACAAAAGCTGCCAGGGTAGCTGCCTTGATAAGTGACCGTCTCAGCATGTTTTGTTCCCTTTTATAAATTGGTTGATCGAGCGGGCCTAGGACTGGCTGAATTTCGGCGCCCACGGCACCACGATGCGTTCGAGGATTTCGGCGGCGTAGTAGAAGGCAATGCCAAGCACGGAAACGAGCAGCAGCGCTGCGAAGACCAGCGCCGTGTCGAGCTGGGTCGAAGCGAACTGGATGACGTAGCCGAGACCGTCCGACGCCCCGGCGAACTCACCGACGATGGCGCCGATCACGCTCAACGTGGCGGCGATCTTGGTTCCGGCCATCAGGTTTGGCAGCGAGTGCGGAACGCGGATCCTGAACAGGATCTGCGTCGGGCTGGCTCCGACGGAATTCATCAGCGACAGCAGCGAGCGGTCGACCGATTGCATGCCCGCCAGCATCGACAGCGTCACTGGGAAGAAGGCGATGACCAGGATCAGGCCGATCTTGGGCGCCAGCCCATAGCCGAACCAGAGGATGAAGATCGGGGCGAGCGCGACTTTTGGCACGTTCTGGAACAGCACCACCAGTGGATACAGCGCGCGTCCCAACCAATCGAAGCGAACGATGACCAGCGCAATGGCGATGCCGACCACGACCGAGACCAGGAAGCCGAACAGGATCTCGCCCGCCGTCACCAGCGTCGCCTGCATCAGCGTGCCCCATTGCGCGACCAGCGATTTCGCGATCTCGGAAGGGGCGGGAATGATGAAAGCGGATATGGCAAAGATCCGCACGGCGGCTTCCCACAGCACGATCGTCACCAGCAGTAGGATGACCGCCGGCAGCCAGCTACCGGTCGCCGCACTCCAGCTGGAGGGGAGGCGCGGCTCGGAAAGATCGGTGATGGGCTGGTCGCTCAAGACGCGCCTCCCGGTTGATGGCTGGAGCGCAGCATCGTTCGCAACTGGACCACCAGCCTGACGAACTCCGGATCCTCGGTGACCGACAGGTCGCGCGGATAAGGCAGCGCAATGTCGAGGCTCTCGGTGATCCGCCCCGGCTTGATCCCCAGCACGTGGACATGGCGCGACAGATGGATGGCCTCGTCGATGGAATGGGTGACGAGCACGATCGTCTTGCCGGTCCGCTGCCAGATCTCCAGCAGCGACTGGCCCATCGAATCGCGGGTGATGGCGTCGAGCGCGCCGAACGGTTCGTCCATCAGCAGGACCGCCGGATCGAGCGCCAGGGCCCGTGCGATGGCGACTCGCTGCCGCATGCCGCCCGACAGCTCGTTTGGCCGCTTGTGGGCGCTGTCGCCCAGGCCCACCAGTTCCAGCATCTCCTGCCCGCGCGCCCGCAGATCCGAGCGCGACAGCGACTTGTCGGCGATGCCGAGCAGCAGCGAGGCATTGTCGACGGCGTTTTTCCAGGGGAGCAGGTTGGCGTCCTGGAAGACGAGGCCGATCATCCGCTTGCGCGCCGCCTCGGTCGGCGCGAGCCCGGCGATCGAAACGCTGCCCTGGGTCGGCTGCACCAGCCCGGCCAGCACTTTGAGCAAGGTGCTCTTGCCACAGCCGGAAGGGCCGATAAGGGAAACGAACGATCCCTTGGGCACCGAAAGATCGATGTTGCTGAGGATCAGCTGCCGGGCGATGACCACCGAAACGCCTTTGGCGGAGATCAGATCGTCATGGCGGATATGGGCCGGCTTGTCGCCGGCGGCCCGGATGGTTTCAATGCGCATGGCTTGCCGCCCCGCGCACTGTTTTTCGCCGCACCCGCACCATCTTGATGGCGAAGGCGCCCTTCACACAAACAGCCGACCGGTGGAACTCCTCAAACCGGCCTACCCTCTGCGCACCATGTGACATTGGCTACTCCCGGCCTTCCAGGATGCGCCGCACCGCGACGAGCTTGCGCGCCCGTTCACCTTGCAGCGCCTTTGTCTGCTCGGGCGTGTAGGCAAACATGCCCTCGCCCGACTTGATGCCGAACTTCGACGCAGCCGTCTTCTCCAGCACCATCGGCGCGACATCGTCGCGATTGGAGAGATCGGCATTCAGGAAGGACGAGACGGATTTGTAGATGTCCAGCCCCGCCATATCGAGCAGCGCCATCGGGCCGATGACGGCAATCTTGTAGCCGATGCCCCACGACACGCAGGTGTCGAGGTCTTCCGGCTCGATGACGCCGCGCTCGACAAGATCAACCGCCTCGCGCAGCAGCGCATAGAGCACGCGGTTCTCGACGAAGCCCGGAACGTCCTTCTTCACCACCACCGGCAGCAGGCCGATCGAGCGAATGAGGTCGCGGATAACAGCCACGGTTTCAGGCGCGGTCTTCTCGCCGCCGATCACCTCGATCATCGGGATGATGTGCGGCGGGTTCGACCAGTGCATGCCGACCATTCGCTCGGGGTGCGAGATATGCGCCTGCAGCTTGGTGATCGGGATGCCCGACGTGTCGGAAGCGACGATGACGGACGGGCCGATCAGCGGATCGATGTCACGATAGGTCTGCGCCTTGATGTCGATATTCTCGGGTACATTTTCGATGACCAGTTCGGCGCCATCGACGGCCTCGGCGATCGTCTCGACGAAACGCACGCTACCGGCGCCTGTCCCGGGCGCCTTGATGTCGAGACGGTCGAGCACGCCGCCGGCGAGATCAAGCATGCCGCGAGCACGCTCGACTGCCGCCTGCGAAACGTCATACGCCGTGACATCGAGCCCGCCGCGCGAAAGCCGCGCGGCGATGCCTGGACCCATCGTTCCCAATCCGATGAGAGCGGCGCGCTTGATCATCATGCCGCCTTTGCGGGAGCAGCAGTGGTTGCCGCCTTGAAGGCCGGCCGAGCGGCGATCGCGGCCACCCAGCGCTCCAGATTTGGCATTGACGGCCGCTCGATCTTGAAGTCGACGCAGCGCTTCAGGATCGGCGCACAGGCAATGTCTGCAAGGGTCAGCTTGCCGAGCGCCAGGAAGTCCTTGCCGGCCAGGTGGCCGTCGACGATCTTGAGTTGCGCGACAAGGTCCTTCACTTGTTCCTTGTATTCGGCGGTCTGTTCCTCGGGCGTGAGCTTGGCGCCCTTGAAGGCCGCCAGGTAGCCGGGATTGATCGCCGCCAGCAGGAAGTCCATCCAGCGCTCGACCTCGGTCTTTTCCGCCGGCGTGGCGCCATTCAACTGTTCGCCGCCGAATGCCGCGAGATAGCGCAGGATGGTGTTGGACTCCCAGATCACGGTGTCGCCGTCGACCAGCGTCGGCACCTTGGACGTCGGGTTGAGCGCCTTGTATTCCGCCGTCTGCGTGTTCTCGAACTGGCGGCCATAATCTTCGCGCTTGTAGGATGCTCCCAGCTCTTCGAGCATGAAGAGCACCTTCTGGACGTTGCCTGATGTCTGGCGGCCTAACAGCTTGTACATGTCGTCTCCTCGCTAGTGTCCAAGGCCTACTTGCTCGCCGGGAGCGGCTTGTAGACGATGGCGTCCATTTCGATCTTGGTGTTGATGACCGCTTTTGCCTCGACGGTCGTGCGTGCCAGAACGGCGTCGCCGATCCCTTCGAGAAACGCCTTGTTGTAGCGGCCGAAATCGCGCGTATCCTCGAGATAGGTGGTGATCCGCACGACATCCGACAGCGTCGCGCCTTCATGCGCGATGACGCGCGCAATGGTCTTCAGCGTCGCCAGCGTCTCTTCCTCGATCGTGCCGCTGATCATGTTGTTGTTATCGTCCTTCGGCACCTGGCCCGAGACGAAGATGAAATCGCCGGCACGCACCGCCGGATGAAACGGCAGGTTCGGGTTCTTGTTGCCGATGGCGTAGTGGCTGGCGGATTTTCGCGTGCTGTCGCTCAACATACCCCCCTAGAGAACGCTGGTTTCGATGATGTCGACGCCGCGGATGCGATCGATCAGGTAGACGATGCCGCGGTCGTCGATGGTCACGTCGTTGGACGAGGAACGCTCCGCCCCCTCCGGCGCGTCGGGCATGAAATGGCCGACTTCCTTCGGCGCGAACGGATCGGCGATGTCGACGAGGCGCAGCCCCTGCGCGAACCACGCAAAGGGAATGACGGTTCCATTGAACCGCTCGGAGGGCTGATGGCAGCCGGTCATCGGCGGTTGCGGCGCACCGTCCAGGTCGAGGCCCGGCACCTGGAAGGTCGAGATCGGCAACGGGTTGGTCTCGTCGGTGATGTCGTAGATCCAGGTGAAGGCCGGCGGTGAAGGTCGCAGTTTGGCGACATCCTCGTCGGCCACCACCATGATGTTGCGGCCCTTCAGCAACTGCGGGATGGGTAGGCATGTGTGCGTGGGATGGGGAAAGCCAGGGCTCGAATTGACGTGCGAGACCAGTTTCGGCTTGGTGATGTCCGAAATGTCGAGAATGAACAGGCCGTGATGCCAGTAGCTGACATAGAGCCGGTCGCCCATGCGCAGCGGATGGTGGCAGCGCGGCGTGACATAGTCGTGCCACGGATACTCTTCGCCGCCCCCGGTCCACTGGCCGGGTATCCACCAGCGGCCTACCTCGACCGGATGTGCCGGATCGATCAGGTCGAGGATCATCACAATGTTGCCTACATAGCCGTCGGCGGTTGGCGAGATGTAGGCGTAACGGCCGTCGAAGTCGTAGCGGTGGACGCCCTTGCCGCCGGTTATCCATTTCGAGATGAGCTTGGGCTGTGTCGGCTTGGTGGTGTCGTAGAGCGCCAGTCCGCCGCCGAAATCGGCCGGGCCGGCGTCGCCAAAGCGCTCGTGGTTGATGATCATCAGTCCGTCCTTGGCCCGCACCTTGTGCGAGTGCCAGCCGGGCGGGACATCGATCGTCGTAATTTTGCGCGGATTGCGCGGGTCGGAAATGTCGACCAGCGTCGTGCCGCTCGGCGGCCGCATGTGGCCGATATAAAGGATGTTGCCATCGACCCAGACCTGGCCGCCGCCTGGACAGTCGACATGGCCGATCTGCTTGGTGTTGAACGCCGAAACCAAATGTATACGCCCTTGCTGCTGAAACGTCATTTCGATGTCCCCGCCGCCAATCGCGGCGGGACAGTGCTTGCCGAAGGACCGGAAACTAGACGAGGCGGAGCAGGTCGCCGGCCTGGTTGCGGCCCCAGCGCTTGTAGAGGAGCAGCGCCTTCTGCGTCGGCGCATCAGTGGCGCCGAAGAAGATCACCGGCTCGCTCGACGAGCCGTTGACATGCTCGACCCAGGAACCGCCAGGTATGGCGATGGTGTCGAACTGGTTCCAGTCATAACGTTTGCCGTCGATGATCGAATGGCCGTTGCCGCGGAACGGCGCCAAGAGCAGGCTGGCGGTCTCGCGCTGCGGCAAGGTCTTCTCGCCGGGGCGCAGCATCTGCACGTAGAAATTGATGGTGTGGAAGACGGGTCCGCCGGTGGTCGGATCGACATAGTCGATGACGATGCCTTCATGGGGGTCGCCATCCCAATCCTTGTGGGCGTCGAGGACCGCTTCCATCTTCTCCCAGCGATAGACATACATCGGCGACGACAGGCCGCCGCCGCGCTTGTGGTCGACAAAACGCGGCATCAGGCCACCCTCGCCATAGATGCGCTGTGAGTAGTCACCGGGATAGCGGGCGGTCTGCACCTTCTTCTCGACTTCCTTGCCATCGACCATCTCGGTGTATTTGTGGTCGAAATGGACGGCATGCAGCGTTTCGACCAGCGGCAAATCGAGCACCGACAGGTTGACCGCCTGCTCGCCGCCGACGGTGCCATGATTGTGCCAGGCGTCGTTGGGCGTCAGCACCATGTCGCCCGGGCCGAAGACCACGTCTTCGCCCTCGACGCCGGTGAAATTGCCCTTGCCGGTCAGGCCGAAGCGGATGGCGCTCGGCGAGTGCTTGTGCGGCGGCATGATCTCGTCGGGATCGTTCAGGCGGTAGGCGGTGTACATGGTGCTGACTGATGCACGCTTGGGCGCAAGACCGGGATTGACCAGGATCAGCGAACGGCGCTCACTGTCGTCCATGGTCACCAGTTCGGCGGCGCGCTGCAGCAGCGGCTCGATGTCCGAATAGGACCACACGAAGGGAACGGCCTTCGACGTCGCCATCAGCTGCTTGATCTCGTCATGGTCGACGCCTTCCGACGTCGCCCAGAACGGAAACATGTTCTTTGCGTAGAGGGCGTCATAGAGGCCCTTGAGTGCTGCCTTCTTGTTGGTGAGCACATCGTTAGCTGGTTGCGCCAGGGACATATCGGACACCTCTCGTCACGAAGAAAATACTTCTAACCAACTCAACCGTATTCGCATTGGTTTTGCACGACAATACCCAAATTGCGAATTTTATAAGTTTTTGGTTGAGGTGCATTTTTGAGAGGCAAATGCCCAGAAATAGGCAGAAATAGCCTAGAAATGCGTGAAATACGGATCGCAATCAGGGCGTGAAACCGCTTCGTCACGGCCACGCGGATGCGCATGACAGTCCAACCAACGCAGTTTTTCAGTCTCAACCAAAAGACTTTGGTTGTATTCCGGCCGCCTAGGTCAGGCCGCCACGCCCTGTTGAGCGCGGCTGCGGATCAGATCCGCGGCCTTTTCGGCGATCATGACGACCGCCGCATTGATGTTGCCGCAGACGAGGTCGGGCATCACCGAGGCGTCCACGACACGAAGTCCGGCAATGCCGCGCACCCGCAATTCCGGATCGACCACCGATGCCGCATCGACGCCCATACGGCACGTGCCGGCCGGATGATGCACGGTGATCGAGGTCTTGCGGATATGCTCGTCGATCTCTTCGTCGCTCTCGCATTTCGGGCCGGGGAAGAACTCCGCACCAACGAACGGGGCCATGGACGGCTGACTGGCCAGGTTGCGCGCAACACGAAAGCCGGCGCGAAGCGACTGCCAGTCGCGCTGCGAGGACAGGAAATTCTGATGGATCAGGGGCGCGGCGACCGGATCGCTGGACGCCAGCCTGACGCTGCCGCGGCTTTCCGGCTGCACAGCAACGATACGGGTCGCAAAGCCGTCGGCGAACGGCGCCTTGAATGGCGACATGTAAGGCCATGCCCCAAGCGGTGCGGCGGTGAAAAGCAGCTGTACATCCGGCAGCGGCCGGCTTGCATCGCTTTTCAGGAATGCCACGACGCCGCCAGGCACATCTCCCGAAAAGCCCTTTCCGGTGAGATAGGTCTTGACGAAATCCAGCCCGATACGATCGGCCCGCATCATCTTGAGAAACGGTCCCGGCTGTTTGCGCCGATACATCAGGATGACCGAAACATGGTCCTGCAAATTCTTGCCGACCTGCGCACGATCGACCTTCGTCTCGATGCCATGCGCCGCGAGTTCGCCGCTGTCGCCTATGCCTGACAGCATCATCAGCTGCGGCGTGTTGATGACGCCGCCGGCAAGCAGGACTTCGCGCCGCGCCAGTACTTCATGACTCGCCCCGCCTCTGGTGTAGGTAATGCCCGTTGCACGGCCATCCCTGAGCAGGACCTTCGTCGCCATAGCGCCGGTCAGCACCTTGACGTTGCCGCGGCGCATGGCCGGCCGCAGATAGGCGGTCGCGGTCGAGCAGCGGCGGCCGTTCGCAATTGTCATCTGCAGGCGGCCGAAGCCTTCCTGTATGGCGCCGTTATAGTCGTCGGTCTGCGGATATCCGGCATCACGGCTGGCCGTCGCGAACGCATCGATCAGTTCGTCCTTGTAGCGGCAGAACTGGGTGTTCAGCGGCCCGCTGCCGCCACGGTACCGGCTTTCGCCTCCTTCCCAGCGCTCCTGCTTCTTGAAGTAGGGCAGCACCTTGTTGAACGACCAGTCCGTCAGGCCGCTTGCCGCCCAGCGATCATAGTCGCCGCTATTGCCGCGCACATAAGCCATGGCGTTGGTTGAGGAAGAGCCGCCTATGACCTTGCCGCGCGCGCATTCGACCTTGCGGCCGCCGACATTGGCCTCGGGCTCGCAGAAATACATCCAGTCGTGGCGGCGCTCGGTCAGTATCTTGCCCCAGCCGAGCGGGATGTGGATCATTGGATCGCGGTCCCAATCCCCCGCCTCCAGCAGAAGCACCGACACGGCAGGGTCTTCACTCAGCCGGTTCGCCAGCACGCAGCCGGCCGAACCCGCACCGACAATGACGTAGTCAAAGGTTTCGCCAGCCGGCATGCGTGATCCTCGGGAGAAAGACGGTCCGCCGCGATGGCAACCGTCGACATGGGCAGTCAACCATCGCGCAACTGGTGTTGTCAACCATTGCGTACAGTTGTAGATTGGTTGAATTGGTTGAGTGCCGTCGAACAGGTTTTCGTGTCACAATATGATGCCGGGACGTTGAGTCGGCGGTCTGCCGATCGGACAGGAGATTTGGTTTTGAGCGCATTCGAGCCGCAGGTCGGACCATCGGATCTCGACGACATCATCGCCGCGGTCCGCCAGTTGCAGCAGGGCGGCGGCAAGCTTCCGTCCGAGCGCGATCTTGCGGAACATCTGAGCGTCAAGCGCCATCAGCTTCGCAAGGCGCTTGAAGTGCTGCGCCTTTCGGGCGACCTCAAACCGGCGCGCGCCAGGCGGGCGCCGACCGCCCTTCCAAGATATGGCGAGGAACTGGTCAGGGTAACCAATCCGATCGAGGTCCTGGAATTGCGCCTGATCATGGAGCCGGGCCTTGCCCGACTGGCGTCGCTGCGCGCCTCCTCTTTCGAGACGGCGCGGATCCTCGACGCGGCAACCACGCCGGAGAACGCCCCGTCGGGTGAGGTCGACTTCGCTTTCCATCTCGCGATCGTTGCCGCGGCCCGGAACCACCTCGCCGCGGAATTCTACAAGATGCTGCGCCAGGTCGGTGTCGATGCGCGGGTGAAGGTTGCGCGCACCGCGGCACCCACCTGCCCCAAGCGGATCGCCCACCGCGACGGCGAGCATCGCCTGATCGCCGAAGCGATCTCGCAGCGCGATCCCGAAGCGGCAGAGGCCGCAATGCGCGCGCACCTTTTGTCCGTGCAGAGACAGATCATGGAACGGTCGAATGCCGGCGCCTTTGCCGCGTGATCGTATCAGCTTCCGACATTGAGCCTGTGCGGGGAATTTCAAATTGAAACGTCATTTCGACGTGCTGGTGATCGGCGCGGGATCCGCAGGCTCGGTTGTTGCCAGCCGGCTCAGTGAAGACCGATCGTGCCAGGTCGGCCTCATCGAGGCCGGGACGATGCCGGCCGATCCCGACATCGCCGATCCGCTGAAATGGACGATGCTCCAGGGCCGCGCCTACGACTGGAGCTACCGGACCGTGCCCCAGCCCTTCACCGCCAACCGCGTCCATGAATGGCCGCGCGGCAAGATCGTCGGCGGCTCGAGCTGCCTGCATGCAATGGCCTATGTGCGCGGCCATCCCGATGATTTCGAACCCTGGGCGCAAGCCGGCGGAGAGCGCTGGTCCTATCGGAGGTTGTTACCGGGCTTCATCCGCAGCGAAGCCTTCACTGCCTTCGACGGGCCGACACGCGGCAAGAGCGGCCCGCTGGACGTCTATCTGCCGGACGCCGAGGTCAGTCCGGTCGTGCGTGCCTACATCGCCGCCGGGCGCGCCATGGGCGCTCCCGCCCTGAGCGACCACAACAGCGGCGAACTGGTCGGCACCAGCCCCAATTCACTCAACATACGCGACGGCAAGCGCCTGAGCGTCGCCGACGCCTATCTGCCGCCGCAGGTCATGGCGCGGCCGAACCTGACCTTGCTCGCAGGCCACGAGGTCGAGCATCTGGTGCTGGACGGCCACAAGATCACGGGCGTGAGCGTGGTCTGCGAGGGTGAGACCGGAACGCTGTCCGCCGACCGGATCGTTCTTTGCGCCGGCGCCGTGTCCTCGCCGCTCATCCTCATGCGGTCGGGTATTGGTTGCCCAGATACGCTGAAGCAGGCGGGAATCCGCTGCCTTGCCGATCGGGGCGATGTCGGCCGCAACCTGCAGGATCATCTGCTGGCTCTTGGAAATGTCTACAGCACGAAGAAGCCGGTGCCGCCTTCCCGCCTGCAGCACTCCGAATCGCTGATGTACCTGCATAGCGACGACCCGACCCGCTCCACGGGAAGTCCCGATATCGTGCTCGCCTGCGTCGTCGCTCCGTCAGCGGCCGAGGGCCTGAATGCCCCGCTTTATGGCTCCGCCTTTACCATCCTGTGCGGCGTCACCCATCCGACAAGCCGCGGGCGCATCACACCGAGCGGCCCGAGCAGCAACGATGCGCCGGTCATCGACCCGCATTATCTGGAAACCGAACACGACCGCGCGGTCTTCAGGATGGCGTTGAAGCGGGCGCGCATGGTCGGCCATCATGCGGCTCTGGACGAATGGCGCGATACGGAGATCCTGCCAGGTGCACCGGTTCAGTCCGATGCCGAACTCGATGCTTTCATCGCCAGGGCTGCTTCCACCCATCACCATCCGGCCGGCACGTGCCGGATGGGTCGTGACACTGAGGCCGTCGTCGATCCTGACTTGCGGCTGAACGGCTTCGACAATGCCTTTGTCGTCGATGCCTCGGTGATGCCGGCGATCCCGAGCGGACCGATCAACGCGGCGATCGTCGCCATCGCCGAAACCTGGGCGGCGTCTTCACGGGCTGCCCCGTCCTCAGCGTAACCGCGGCCGCGTCCGACAGTTCCCCTGGGTTCCGAATGGCTCTGGCTCCCAGCGATTGTCAGCTATGGAGATGCGTCAGTTCAAACGCGGCTCCGTCCTGGACGCCGGCCATGCGCTGCTCGGCGGACCGGAACATGTCCGCGAACTCCACCTGGTTTTCGAACACCACGCCGCCGACCTTGACGGTCAGGGCATCCTCGGTCCCTTTTGGCGCGAAATAGACTTGCGCGATGCGCGCCCTGATACGCTCGCCGATTTCCCTGGCTTCTGCTTCGGTCGCGCCGGCGAGGAAAACCCCGAACATCGACGTTCCCATGCGTCCAACCAGATCCTCCGCGCGCACCGACGATTGTATGGTCGAGGCTATGAGCCGCAAGGCTTGATCGCCCCATTCAAGACCAAAGCGCAGGTTGATGGACCGCAGATGTTCCGAATGGATGACCAGGAAGGCGCCCGATTTCGGCCCCGGCACCGACGGCCGTGCCGTTCTTTTTTCGACCATCGACGTGAAGACCGCTCCGTTCAGGCAGCCGGTCATGGTGTCGAAGGTTGCCGACTTGTCGAGCTCCCGGCGATAGCGACGAAGCTCGATCTGTTTCAATCCAACGAACAGAAAAAGCGGAACGCCAAGGACAACGGGCAACAGGATTGCCGTGATCATGCTGCGCCCAAATGCCGTCAGCGCCTCGGAGAACAGGAGCAGGTAATTGAGGCCGACGGAAACGCCCAGGATTGCAGCGGTTCCCAGAAAGGTCAGCAAAGCGACGCTTTTCCATGCCTGGTCGGTGGTGCTCGCCATAGTCTTTATCACTGGCCGATCTCCTGTGGTTGGGCTGGTATAAGGCCGGTGTGTTGCAATTTCAGTTTCAAGGAAGCTTGCAATTTAATCGATTGCGTGATGACCCCATCAAGGCTGCGCCCGTGGCGGTTAACAAACAAAACATCAGGAAATGAATGGCAGGCTATTGCGCCGGGCCGAATATGCCCATCTCAGCCTTTCGGGCTGTCGCCTCCGCCTTGCCGTAGATGCCGCTCGGCAGCGCCGTGGCCCAGCCGTTGGAGACAAGCCAGGCGCCAACATCCTGCTTGCCCAGCCTGCATGGTGCGGCGACAGCAAAACGCTCGACGTCCGGCGGTGCGAAACAGTGCAGCGCGCGTCCCCTCAGCCAGGAATTGAAAACGGCGCGGGCGCGCACGCCGCAAGGCCAGGTGACGTCCTGAAACGAGCAGGAGCTGTCGAGATCGATGCCTCGCACTCCGCTGATGACCACCTTGCGGCCCATGGATTCGAACGTCGCCGACGATGTGGCAATCGGGCGGTAGAGCAAGACCTCCCGCCAATCCCCAGGCATTGGCGTTTTCGGGGGCACGGCGAGACCGAGCTCGCTGAGTGGCGGACGGGGCTCGGCCCGTTCGATCTCAGCGGGATCAAGCCGTGGCGGAGCGATCAAGTCTTGAGCAACCTTGCGCGCCGGCTCCAGGCGTTGCGCGCCGGCAACAGGGGTAACCGGCCGGACAGGCTGCGTATCGTCAACATCCGGCGACTGGGCACGGACCGGCCGATCGACCGAAAGCAACGCCCCACCTTGAATGATCAGCAGTATCCCGGCCAGAAGCAGGAGGCTTCCGAGGGCGATCGCCAAGCGGCTGCGGCCCGGCCTGCCCATCAGCCTGAACAGGATCTCAGGGACTTGCGCCGGTCAGAAACCCGACGTCGATTTGGCAACCAGCTTGAGCGCACTTTTTTCAATCCGATAGAACGGCATCGAGCGTTGGCTGGATCCGTCGGCCCGAAACCGGAACAGGCCGGTCGAGCCACGAAAGCCGTTTGGATTTTCGAGAACTTTCTTGCTGAAGCCATCAGGCCCGACCGCGCTGGCAATCCCTGCCGTCAAGGCAACCATATCATAGGCATAGGCCACATTGACGTCGGCCGGATAGTTGTATGTCGTCCTGAAGCGGTCGGCGATCGGCCCGGTTTCACTTGGATCGAGCGTGGCGATAAACGCCCCCTCGAAGAGCGGATCCATGGGGTGCTCCAGCCAACGGTTCGTTCCGACGACGGAGATGGTCTTTCCCGGAATGCCCTTCGATTTGAGGGCGGCAAGGATAGGCGCCGGACTGCCATTGCCGCTGGCGACAATGACGGCGTCGGGGGCGTCCACGAGTGAGCCCATTTCGTCGACCGCCTTCGCGCCACCGTCGCCGGCAGAATACCGGAGAGTGACCGCGAGCGCCGCGCCGTAGATGCTGAGGCTGTTTGCGACCCGCCTCTCCATGGCGCCGGCGTTTGGATTGTCCGCGACAAGCAGTACGAACTTCTTGCTGCCTTTCGCAGCCAATCCCGCGGCGCCGGCTGCGGCGCTGTCGGCTTCGCCAAGGAGCACGGCATAGACCCCGGCGCCGCCGGCGAAATTGTCGGCAAGCGCCAGAACCGGTGGCCGCTTCGATCCCGAAAGCGTGGCGATATGCTGGGCTGCCGGCAGCTCGGTCGGGCCAATGACGACTTTCGATCCCGTCGTAATGGCCGTTACCGCCAGTTTGCTGGCCTGCGCGCTGTCGCCCTTGGTGTCCTCTATCGTCAGCGTCAGCAATCCGTTGCCGATATCCGTCATCGCCAGCTTGGTCGCATCGAGCATCTTCCTGCCGTTTTCCCCGACCGTTCCAGGGGCGGACAGCGGCAGCAGCATCGTGACTTTGGTCGAACCGGTGCCCAGCGACTGGGTCGCCTGGACGGGACCGCCACCGGCGGCGCCATTCTGCCCGGCAGGCGCGGCAACCGCCGCCGGATCGAGCACTTCGGACACGCCGCCCTTCGACTGGCAGCCCGACACGATCGCGGCGAGCGCCAGGGCGATTGCCCATGTCCGCGGACAGTGGACCTGTCGGCCAGCTTCCATGAATGCTCCACCCCTATGTGCCGCCGGATATTGTTCCCGGTCTGGTCTTCAACGCATGTTACGGCGGACTTGCAGTGCCGTCTGTAGTTCTTTTAGCCGCCGAAAAGCCTGCCTCTGAGCGTCCTGATCTGCCTTGCTTGCCCGGCACTTCGATAGTCGGCGCATTTCATGTATCGCGGCCCCGGCACAAACACGCGGCGCACGCAAACGCCCTTTGCCTGGGCAGGGGCTCCGCCCTCTCCGCCCGGCGAAAATGCGGAAAAGCCGAACGTCGCCACCGGCAAAGGCCCGGTCACTTCAAAGCCTTCCCTTGCCAGGATTGCCCGCGCACGCTGGCAGTAGCGGACCGAAAGGGCCGAGAACCGGCTTTCATTGTGCCCGGCGCGATATTTCATGACGGTGGTGCATAGATCGCCCGCGGCCAGCCTGTTGGCCTGTGCAAGATATTTGACCCCCAGCGCGATGTTGGCCGCCGGCGCGCTCAGATCGTCCAGGGAACCTCGAAAGCCGAGCATCCTGGCCGTCGCCGGCATCACCTGCATCAGGCCGACTTCGCCGTCGCCGCCTTGCACGCCGGGATCGAAGCCGCTTTCGATCTCCATCACCGCATGCGCCAGTAGCGGCTCCAGGCCATAGATCGATGCCTGGCAGCTCGCAAATGCCTTGAAAGCCTGCCGGGTCCACTCGGTGGCCGGATCACAGCGCACCGGTTGCTTCAGGCCGGACGAAAGCTGTTGTTTCACGGATGGTCTTTCCAGCCAGTTGGCACTGGCCGGTGTGACCGTTTGGACAAAGCCAAACAACACGATCGCGCCCGCGACCGCCTTCAGGAAGGATCCGTCGGCTGTCATGATGGCCAACAGGCGTGGCTATCCGGTCAGTGCATGTACTCGACCATGCGATCGTGAAAACACTCGCATTTGTTGAGGTAGTCTTCGTCCTTGTAGTTCGTCTTCAGGTAGCCATAGGCCTTGCCGCAAGCGACCTTGGCCTCAGACGCCCAGACGAAGACGGGACGCGACGAGTTGATCCACTCCGAGCTGTTGGCGACGGCAACCGACTCGTCCATCAGCTTCACAACCACCTGCTTCAGATCGACGATGTTGTCGTTCAGCACCAGGTTGGAGGTGCCGACGACACGGCAAATGTCGCCGGTCGGGCCGTCGATGATGTCGGCGGCATACCCCGTCGACCCGACTGCCAGCAACAGCGTCGCGGCGGAAACCAGCAGTCTTGCAGAACGTTTCATGTTGAGCTCCCCTAAATATTAGCGATGTATAACATAGTCGCGTGGTTGTGCGCTATGGCGTTAGATCGTTGCCGTGTGTTGCACATGCGCCGTGTCGTCGTAGAGTATCGTGATCGTGCCGGCGGCAGGTGCGTTCTGCAACGCGGCGACATCCACGAAATTGGCCGCATTGCCCGAACCAGTGGTATCGACGCTCAGTGTCTTCGTGTCGGCGTCGTAGTGCACATAGTCGTTGATGTTGCCCCCCGACGCCGTGTCGAACAGCGCACTCAGGTCGATCTTGTCGCCCTCACCACCAGGGCCGGTGCCGTGGTAGTCGGTGATGAGATCCTTGATGTCGAGGTTGTCAAGCTTGAAGGTGTCGGCGCCCGTGCTGCCGGCGGTCTGCTCTGCCGGTGCAACAAGTGAGGTGTCGAGTTCGACCTCGACATAGTTGCCGGTCGTGCCGTCGGCCATGTGGAAGGTTCCGTTGCCTGTCACGGTCTGTCCGTCGATTTCGCCGACAGTCGGAGTAGCCGCTGTGCTGATGGAGACGATGCCGTTGTCAGCGAGGTGTGACAATTCCCCGGCGTCACTGGCGCCGTTGGCGTTGGCGTCCTTCCAGATCAGCAGGCTGTCGAAGGCGGTATCGTTGTGGTCGATGACACCGTCATGGTTGCTGTCGAGCGAAGCCAATGCCGCCGCGCCGCTGGCGAAGTTGCCACCGCCGAAGTTCGGCGTGAACAGTTCGGTCCCATTGTCGATCTTGCCGTCATGGTTGAGATCGACCGCCAGCATGCCGTCATGGGATGTGTTCCAGGCAACCTGATCTTTTACACCATCACCATTGATGTCGAACTGGACGCCGTGGCTGAGGTCGGAGAAGGCGAAGCCATCATGATTGAGGTCGAGGATGATGGGGTCGGTAGCGCTGTTGTAGACGACAAAATCCGTGCTGGTCAGCGCGGTAAGCTGCGCTTGCGTGGTGATATTGTCGAAGGTTGCCACCTGGGTGCGGCCGGCGGCGTCACTCCAATTCGTATCGAACCAGAGTTCGCCGTGTGCAGTGGTCGAGTTGAAGACAAGCACATAGGTGTTGGCTGCCACCGCTGCAGTTGCAGCCGCGATTTGCGCCGACGTCTGTGCCGCGTCGATTCTAACGATATGCGCCGAATCGCCGGCCGTGAGTGCGGAAATCGAGGCCCGGATCGAGAAGTCGCTGACATTGAGGGCGTTGCCGCCCGAGGTTCCAGTGGTGTTGGCGAAATTGACGCTACCGCTTCCGGTCGAGCCGGTGTCCAGCAGGCCGATCTTGTCGGTGCCGACCACGAAGTCTTTGATGGTATCCATTCCGGTATTGGTCGCGAGCCGGAATTGATCAGCACCGAGGCCGCCAATAAGGACGTCGTTGCCGCCGGCGGCACAGATCGTGTCGTTGCCGGCACCGCCGATCAAAGTGTCGCCGATAGCAGTGCCAGCCAGAATGTCATTTCCGGAAGTCCCAGCGATAGCCTCAACCGTCAGCTGACTGCCTGTTGTGCCATCGATGTGGACATTGAAGGTTTGCGAAGCGGTATCGCCGTCATGATCGGTAATCGTTACGTTGATGCCGTTGAAGTCGAGATCTGCCGGTGGGTTTTCAGATGCGGCGCCGACCTCGACACCATTCAGACGGAACCCGCCAGTATTGGTGTTGTCGCTGATGACTTTCACACCGTAGATAGCATCGCCGGAAACATAATTGCCTGTTCCTGCCGCAGCCGACCAGTTAAGGTTGCTGATCTGGATGACCTGGCCGGATGTCGTATCTATCGACACCGTATCGTAAATCGTCATTTGGGCATTGAGGTAAACCACTACGGTAATGTGAGCCGTCCCCATGCCGCCCGTGTAGCCTTGGGTTGTAAACTTGAAATCGTCAACACCATGGCCCGTCGAATTGTTGCTGTCATCGACGAATGCGAACTTTATGGATTCGCCGGGGTCATTTGACTGACCAGAGCTCCCCTTGACGGCCCAGCCCTGCGAGCTTGTATTCACCTCATCCGAAGCTTGGCCGAGGGTGGCATTGCCGTCATCGCCGGTCACAACAATGTTGAAGTTTGTGGCCGCGCCCAAATCCACGAGCAGGGAACCCGTTGGCCCTCCGGCTGTCGCTGAAGTCGCCGCGATTGGGCTAAAGACGATATCACCTGCGCGATGCAGCACTTCCAGCGAGTCGGTTCCATCGGCATTCAGCGTCAGCTTGGCAACGACGTCACCTCCCTCCTTCAGGTTCAGCACGATCTGGGATGCCGACGTGGAGGCAACTTCTACATTCGGCCCTGTCGCCGTAACGCTGCCAAACCCGTCCGCCCCATAGTGCCACTCGGCAAACTGGCCGGTGTAGGTTGTAGCCGTCGCCGGATTGAGCGCCGACAGGCTGACAATGCCATCACCGTTACTGTCGTTAACAAGGGTGAAGGCGGGGCCGTCATCAAGGAAGCTCAGGTTCTTGCCGATGTCGACCGAGGCCGACTGGCTGTCGCCGTCCTTGTCGGTGATCGTCGCCGTCACCTTGATCAGATCGTCGGCGCTCAGGCTGGTCGGCTCGTTCGGGTCCGTCGTCGGATGGACGACCGCCCGGATCTGGTCCAGAGCAACAGCGCCGGTCGCCGTGTTGACGGTCAGCGTGAACACCAGGTCCCCGCCGATTGCCGTGCGGCCTTCGACGACATTGCCCACCAGGGCNGGGGTGTTCCAGCGGAGTGAGGCGTTAGCGTTCCCTGGAACACCCCTCATCCGTCGCCTTCGGCGACACCTTCTCCCACAAGGGGAGAAGGAAGAGGCGCCCCACCTCAATAAATATCGAAGTCGAAGTACTTGGCCTGGATCTTCTTGTAGGTGCCGTCGGCAACGATCGCGTCGATGGCCGCGTTGAGCTTGTCGCGCAGGGCCGTGTCGTCCAGGCGCACGGCAATGCCGGCCTGGGTCTCGGTGCCCTTGACGTCGCCGACCAGCTTGCAGCAGCCGTCGCTTGCCTTCTTCAGCCAATCCATCAGCACGAACTTGTCAGAGATCACGGCGTCGAGACGACCGTTGGTCAGGTCGGTGATCGCCTCTTCCTGGGTCGGATAGAGTTTGGCCTCCGCGCCCGCCTTGCCATATTCATTCTGGGCATAGTCGGCCTGCGTGGTCGAAGCCTGGGCGCCGACTGTCTTGCCGGCAAGCGCCGCCGGTTCGGTCGAGGTCAGGTCGCTGTCCTTCGGCGCCACCAGAGCGAGCGGTGTCGTATAGTATTTGTTGGTGAAGGCGACCTGTTTCTTGCGCTCCTCGGTGATGCTCATCGAGGCGATGATGGCGTCGAACTTCTTGGCCTGCAAAGCGGGAATGATGCCGTCCCAATCCTGGGTGACGATTTCGCATTCGACCTTCATCTGCGCGCACAGCGCATTGGCGATGTCGATGTCGAAGCCCTCAACCTTGCCGTCAGCGGTGATGGTGTTGAACGGCGGATAGGCGCCCTCGGTGCCGATCTTGATTTTTTCGGCTGCCTGCGCCGACAAAGAGCCGGCCAGTGTTGCCAGCATGGCAGCGCCCGCTGCCGATATGACCCGTTTCGAAAATCGCATTTTCTTGGTTCCCCTTGAACGCCGCCAGCTTGACGGGCGGCAAGGCAGCCAAGCATGGCGCGCCGGTACAGGCAAGTATTTTGCCTTGGGGCAATGAGGTCAGCGCGCGGCGCGGAAATGCTTGGACAGCTTCAGGCCCTGCGCCTGGTAGTTGGAGCCGAGATCGGTGCCGTAGAGCGCCTGCGGCCGCTTCAGCATATGTTCGTAGACCAGCCGGCCGACGATCTGGCCGTGGTCAAGGATGAACGGCACTTCATGGCTGCGCACTTCCAGCACCGCCCGGCTGCCGGTGCCGCCGGACGCCGAATGGCCGAAGCCCGGATCGAAGAAGCCGGCATAGTGGACGCGGAATTCGCCGACCAGCGGATCGAAGGGCGTCATCTCGGCGGCGTAGAGCGGCGGCACGTGCACCGCTTCCTGGCTGACGAGGATGTAGAATTCATCGGGATCGAGCACCAGTTCGCCGGCGCCGCTCTTGTGGATCGGCTCCCAGAAGTCGACGACCTCCTGGGCCGCGCGCTTGTCGACATCGACGAGGCCGGTGTGATGCTTGCCGCGATAGCCGACCAAGCCGTTCTGATCGCCGTTGAGGTCGATCGACAGCGCGATCCCGCCGCCGGAAATGTTCGGCGGCTCGGTGGCGACCAGCATCTCGGTGCGATGCAGGTCGTGCAACTCAGCTTCGGAGAGCAACGCATTGCCGGTGCGGAAACGGATCTGCGACAGGCGTGAGCCGGTGCGGACCACGATCGGGAAGGTGCGCGGGCTGACTTCCAGAAAGAGCGGGCCATGATAGCCGGCGGCGATCTTGTCGAACTCGTGGCCGCGATCGGTCATGACGCGGGTGAAGATGTCGAGCCGCCCGGTCGAGCTCTTCGGATTGGCCGAGGCCGAAATGTCCGCCGGCAGCGCCAGGCTTTCAAGCAAGGGCACGATGTAGACGCAGCCGGTCTCCAGCACCGCGCCCTCGGCAAGATTGATCTCGTGCAGCTGCAGCCGGTCGAGCTTCTCCGAAACCTTGTGGTTGGGGCCGGGCAGGAAGGAGGCGCGCACCCGCCAGGCCTTGTCGCCGAGCCTGAGATCAAGGCTGGCCGGCTGGATCTGGTCGGCGTCGAGCGCGCGCGCCGACTTCAGCGCGCCGGACTGGAACAGCGCCGATATGTCCTGATCGGGAAGAATGCCTGTCTGCCGCAAGGCTCCACTCCTAGGTCAGACGTTTTTCTTGTCGCAGGTTCTTGTCGCAAAACCGTGGAACACTTTTGCGGAACCTGCTTGGTACAAACCTCTTAATGAAGCCGGCAATTGACGCAAGCGCGGTGCGGGTCTAAAGGGTCGTTATCCCGTGGTGATTTGGCCGGTCGGCTTGCAGCCACGTTAAACAAGTCGCTAAAGGACCGTCGGGCCGCAAGGCCGTATGGACCGGTTGCGACTTTCGCGGCCGGTTTTTTTGTGTCTGGAAGAAAAGCGATGAGCACCAAGAAGCACAACTGGAAGCCTCAGACGGCACTCGTGCACAGCGGAACACTGCGTTCCGGTTTCGGCGAAACGTCGGAAGCGATCTACCTTACCCAGGGTTATGTCTACGAAACGGCGCAGGCCGCCGAAGCCCGTTTCAAGGGTGAGGAACCGGGCTTCATCTATTCGCGCTACGCCAATCCGACCGTCGACATGTTCGAAAAACGCATGTGCGCCCTGGAAGGCGCCGAAGACGCGCGCGCCACCGCTTCCGGCATGGCGGCGGTGACGGCCGCCCTTCTGTGCAGCGCCAAGGCCGGCGACCATATCGTGGCGGCACGTGCGCTGTTCGGCTCCTGCCGCTGGGTGGTCGAGACGCTGGCGCCGAGATACGGCATCGAGGCGACGCTGGTCGACGGCACCGACATCGCCAACTGGGAAAAGGCGGTCAAGCCGAACACCAAGCTGTTCTTCCTGGAAAGTCCGACCAATCCGACATTGGAAGTGGTCGATATCGCCGCTGTCGCTTCGCTTGCCAATTCGATCGGCGCCAGGCTGATCGTCGACAATGTCTTCGCCACGCCTTTGCAGCAGAAGCCTTTGCAGCTCGGCGCCCACATCGTCGTCTATTCGGCGACCAAGCACATCGATGGCCAGGGACGGTGCCTCGGCGGCGTCATCCTGTCGGACAAGAAGTGGATCGACGAAAACCTGCACGACTATTTCCGCCATACCGGTCCGAGCCTGTCGCCGTTCAATGCCTGGACGCTGCTGAAGGGCCTGGAAACGCTGCCGCTGCGCGTGCGCCAGCAGACGGAAAGTGCCGGCCGGATCGCGGATTTCCTGGCCGAGCGGCCGGAGATCGCCCGCGTCATCTATCCCGGCCGCGCCGACCACCCGCAGGCTGATATCGTCAAGAAGCAGATGGCGGGCGGCTCGACGCTGATCTGCCTCGACGTCAAGGGCGGCAAGCAGGCGGCCTTTGCCTTGCAGAACGCGCTCGACATCGTCTTGATCTCCAACAATCTCGGTGACGCCAAGAGCCTGATCACCCACCCGGCGACGACGACGCACAAGAACCTCAGCGACGAGGCGCGCGCCGAGCTCGGCATCGGGCCGGGCACGCTCAGGCTTTCGGTCGGCCTGGAGGACACCGACGATCTGCTCGAGGACATCGCGCAGGCGCTGAAGGCCAGGTAGGCGGCCTTCAGGCGCCGGACGGCGTCTCTTCCAGCTCGGCCGTCTTGGTGCCGATGGTCATCGCATTGCCGCGCCAGTCGACGGCGCCGCTGAGCCAGCCGCGCCCCCACATCGCCGGCAGGATCAGGTCGCGCGCCATGATCGCCGCGACCATGCGTGGCGACAGGTACCAGCCCTTGGACCAGGCTAGGGCGCACTCCGGAAGGTAGAAGGCTGCCAGCACGGCAATGGCGGTTGCCCAGAGGCTGAAACCGGCACTGGCTGCGGCAATCAGCGCAAGCACCAGCGGCACCAAGGCGCCGGTCAGGATTTCGGGTGCGAAGAACAGCGGGAAAGTGACGCGGCGCAGGCGCGCCCAGCGGGCCTGACGCGACCAGATCTCGTCAAACGAGCGCCGGCCAAGCGGCTGCTCGAAGGGGGCGGCGACGAGATTGACGCGCAAGCCGAGGCTGTTCACCAGCTTGGTCGCGGCGGCATCCTCCGCGATCTCGGCGGCCAGCGCGCGGATACCGCCATTGGCGTCGAGCATCGGCTTGTTCCAGAGCATGCTCTTGCCCTGGGCAAAGCCAAGGCCGAGCGCATCGCCGGCATATTGCCAGCGCGCCTGCAGCGTGTTGAGGAAAGCGCATTCGACCTCGGCCCAGAAGCCGGCCGGCCGCGAGCCGATCGGCGTCGAGCAGACAAGGCCGGTGCCGGGCCGCCAGGCAGCCATCAGGTGCTGGACGTAGTCTCTCGGCATCAGCACGTTGGAATCGGCCAGGACGACCCAGTCGTGCCGCGCCGCTTCCCAGCCCTTGACGCAATTGTTGAGTTTCGGATTGGCGCTGATGCGGTCGTCGCCGATAAGCAGCCGGGCCGGCACTTTCGGAAACCGGATGATCGTCCTGTTTATCAATTTGACCACCGGATCGTCGGCATGGGCGACGCAGAAAATCAGCTCGTAGCGCGGCCAGTCGAGCGAAAAGGCGCGCTCCAGCGTCTCCTGCGTGAACGGCTCGACGCCGCGCGACGGCACGACGATCGACACCGGCCGCTGCTTGCCGGCCGGCGGCGCAATGGTGCGGCGCCGTTTCAGACGCGAAGCGGCGAGCACGATGCTGGCGAGATTTGAGAGGATGAGGGCAGTTGAAAGCGTGGCGGCTATGAGAGTGAGTTCCATCGAGATCCGGTCACTCCAGGAAAACCGGTCCGCCAGAACAATCTGGCTGGCATGACGACCGATTCAACAGTTCGACAGAGCGCCCGAGTCGCGCGGCACTGGTCGGCGCACACCATCATTGTCATGTGTCACTTAAATGACATTCTTTGCCGGCACCTGCGGTTCGGTCCGCAATGACAGGACGCGCACCGTTGACCAGCCCGCGTGGAGCGCCGAAAGTTACCGGATTGTTTTGGAGCCGCTTATGTATAGCGCCGTCACGCGCAACATCGAAGTGCAGGTCAGGCCGTTCTACCTGGAGGACCGTTCGGATCCCTCGGAGAACCGCTATGTATGGGGCTATCAGATAACGATCGACAATCAGTCGGACGATTTCGTGCAGCTGTTGTCGCGCTATTGGCACATCACCGACGGCACCGGCCGGGTCGAGGAGGTACGCGGCCCCGGCGTCGTCGGCGACCAGCCCGAACTCAATCCCGGCGACAGCTACCAATACACATCCGGTTGCCCGCTCTCGACACCGTCCGGCATCATGGTCGGGCACTACACGATGCGCAACAAGCGGGGCGAGACGTTCGACATCGCCATCCCCGCATTTTCACTCGACCTGCCGGGGACGCGGCGCACGGTGAATTAGGAAGTTCGCGAAGTCCTGCGCGACAGCGTCTTTCTCCCCGTCACTATACGGGGAGAAATGCCCGGCAGGGCAATGAGGGGCGGCGCCGAACTCGTGAGATTATCTTCCATGGATACAACAGCGCCTGAGTGAATACACGCGGCCATTCGCCGAAGTTCGCGCCGCCCCTCATCCGCCCTTCGGGCACCTTCTCCCCGTGAACGGGAGAAGGAAGGTATTTTACTGAGCCGCAAATTCCGCCGGGTCGAAGTCATATTGCTTCGAGCAGAATTCGCAGGCGACGTGGATGCCGCCATCCTCGGTGCTGTCCTTGATCTCCTGGGCGGAAAAACCCTCGAGGATGCCGCGGATCTTGTCCCTGGAGCACGAGCACTGGTCGGCGACCGGGACGCCGCCGAAGACGCGCACGCCATGCTCGTGGAACAGCCTGTAGAGCAGCCGCTCGGCGCCGATCGTCGGGTCGATCAGTTCGGTCGGCTCGATCGTGCCGAGCAGCGCCAGCAACTCCTGCCAGGAATTGTCGACCGGGTCGTGGATCTCCTCGCGCGGATCGCCATCGCCGCCCGGCAGGTCCGGGACGCGCATGCGCTCGGGCGACTGCGGCAGGAACTGCGCCAGGATACCACCGGCGCGCCACTGCTCGCGGGCGCCGCCGGGACCGGGCGTCAAAAGCTTGGCCACCGACAGCCTGAGATCGGTCGGGATCTGCTCCGACTGGCGGAAATAGGTGCGTGCCGCATCTTCCAGCGTCTCGCCATCGAGCTGGACGATGCCCTGATAGCGTTGCGTATGAGCGCCCTGGTCGATGGTCAGCGCCAGCACACCGCTGCCGAGCAGCGTCTGCTGCGAGGTTTCGCCGGCCGCGACCAGCGCTTCCAGCCGGTCGGCATCGAAACGCGCATAGGCGCGCAATGCCGAGGGCGTGGAAAAATCCGCGACCAGCATGTCGACAGGCCCGTCGGTGCGGGTTTGCAGGATGAATTTGCCCTCGAACTTCAGCGAAGTGCCGAGCAGCACGGTCAGCACACAGGCCTCCGCCAGCAGGCGGGCGACCGGTTCGGGATAATCGTGGCGGCTGAGGATGGCGTCCAGCATCGGCCCGAGTTGGACCGTGCGGCCTCGCACATCGAGAGGGCCGACCTCGAACGGCACGACGTGATCGTCGCCGGCATAGCCGAATTCGCCGAGTTTGGGGTGATGTTCAGTCACTTGATAGGTTTCCAACATGACAAAGCTCCGGGGCGCGGCCATGCCGCCCTCCGGGGCGCATGCGTCGAAACGCGCTGTTTTTGCGTGATGGCCCGCAGATAGGCATCACACCTCCGGAGATCAAGCGCCGAGGCACCAGGCGAGCACGGCCTTCTGGGCATGGAGCCGGTTCTCGGCCTCGTCGAAGACCACCGAATGCGGTCCGTCGATGACCTCGTCGGTCACTTCCTCGCCGCGATGCGCCGGCAGGCAGTGCATGAACAGCGCGTCCGGCTTGGCCCTGGCCATCAGCTTGGCATTGACCTGGTAGGGCGAGAACACATTGTGGCCGCGGGCGCGATGCTCCTGGCCCATCGACACCCAGCAATCGGTGACGATGCAGTCGGCCTGATCGACGGCTTCCTCGGGCGAGCGGGTGAAGTGCAGCTTGCCGCCATGCGCCTGCGACCAGTCGATATGCTTCTGCGCCGGCTCGCTGCCCTCGGGCACGGCGACGTTGAGGTTGAAGCGGAACCGGGCCGACGCCTCGAGCAAGGAATGCAGCACATTGTTGCCGTCGCCGGTCCAGGCGATGGTCTTGCCGGCGACCGGACCGCGATGTTCCTCGAAGGTCATGATATCGGCCATCAGCTGGCAGGGATGGGTGTCGTCGGTCAGTCCGTTGATCACCGGCACGGTGGCGTTCTCGGTCAATTCCAGCAGCCGCTCATGCGAGGTGGTGCGGATCATGATCGCATCGACATAGCGCGACAGCACCTTGGCGGTGTCGGCGATGGTCTCGGAACGGCCGAGCTGCATTTCGGTGCCGGTCAGCATGATGGTCTCGCCGCCGAGCTGCCGCATGCCGACGTCGAAGGACACGCGCGTGCGCGTCGACGGCTTGTCGAAGATCATCGCCAGCACCTTGCCTTCGAGCGGCTTGGTCCGCTCGCCGGCCTTGAGGCGCGCCTTTCGCACCACCGCATCGTCCAGCATGAAGCGCAAATCGCCTTCGGAAACGGTGGAAAGATCGGTGAAATGGCGAACTGACATCAGCAATGGTTCCGGGATTACTTCGCCGCGGCGGAAGCGATCGCCTCCGCCAGGCCCTTGGCGCCGGCGCGGATGCGGTTGAGCGCCTCGTGGATCTCGGCGTCGGTGACGGTGAGCGGCGGCAACAGGCGAATGACATTGTCGCCGGCCGGAACCGCCAGCAGGTTCTGGTCGCGCAAGGCCATGTTCACCTTGGTGTTGGGCATGGCGCATTTGAGGCCGAGCATCAGCCCGGAACCCCTGATGTCCTCGATGATTTCGGGAAATTCGTCGGCGACCGACGCCAGCCCCTGCTTCATCAGCAACGCCTTGCGCTGGACATCTTCGAGGAAGCCGTCTTCCAGCACGACATCGAGCACGGCGTTGCCGACCGCCATGGCAAGCGGGTTGCCGCCGAAAGTGGTGCCATGCACGCCAGCGGTCATGCCGACAGCCGCTTCATCCGTGGCAAGGCAGGCGCCCATCGGGAAGCCGCCGCCAATACCCTTGGCTATCGCCATGATATCAGGCGTGACACCTGACCATTCATGCGCAAACAGCTTGCCGGTACGGCCGATGCCGCACTGGACCTCGTCGAAGATCAACAGCAGGCCGTGCTGTTCGCACAATTGCCTGAGCCGCTTCAGCGATTGCGTCGGCACCGGACGGATACCGCCCTCGCCCTGCACCGGCTCGATCAGGATGGCGGCCGTCTCCGGCGTGATCGCCTTTTCGGCGGCGTCGATGTCATCGAAACCGACCTGATCGAAACCTTCGACCTTGGGGCCGAAGCCCTCGAGATATTTGTACTGGCCGCCGGCCGCGATGGTCGCCAGCGTGCGGCCATGGAAGGCGCCTTCGAAGGTGATGACGCGGAAGCGCTCGGGGTGTCCGTTGACGAACTGGCAGCGGCGCGCCGTCTTGATCGCGCATTCCAGCGCCTCGGCGCCGGAATTGGTGAAGAACACCTTGTCAGCGAAGGTGGCGTCGGCCAGCCGCTCGCCAAGCCGGCTCTGCCCGGGGATCTCGTAGAGGTTGGAGACATGCCACAGCTTGGCGGCCTGCTCGGTGAGTGCGGCGACCAGATGCGGATGACTGTGGCCCAGCGAATTGACGGCGATGCCGCCGGCAAAGTCGAGATATCGCTCGCCCTTGTCGGTAATCAGCCATGTGCCTTCCCCGTGGTCGAAGGCCAGGGGGGCGCGAGCAAAGGTCTCGTAAAGCGCCGAACCGCTCATTATATGCGTCTCCGGTACCGGAAAATCAAAAAAGCCGCCAAAGCGGCGGCCTGTGCGGCTTATCCTGTTTTTCGGCCATGAAGTCAACGAAAACGTCGCGTAGTGGCGCGCGGCAAGCCCCCCGACGGGACGCCGGCTCATAAGCGACCGGGCAAGTTGGGGAAAACCGAAAAAACCGATTCGTGTTGCACTTGGGACTCTTGTCACCGAGTCAGCGCATAGGGTAGTTGTAGTCGAGAAATAACTAGATTTCGTGCGGCGGACCTAATCACCAGATATATGTGGTGTCTGCCCCGGCAAAATTTGCCGGGTCGGGAGAGGGATTCCGATTGCCGCACGCTTAGAGGAGCGCGGTCTCATGAACTGGACTGACGAGCGGGTAGAACTCTTGAGAAAACTGTGGTCGGAGGGTCTGAGCGCAAGCCAGATTGCTGCGCAGCTTGGAGGGGTCAGCCGCAATGCGGTCATCGGGAAGGTGCATCGGCTGAAACTGTCGGGCCGCGGTCGCTCGACCGCCACGCCGGCACGCCAGAAGAAGGCAGCGCAAGGATCGACCGTCCAGAAATCGGTATCGCGCGCAGCAACCACGGCACGCCATGTCACGACATCGATCGGCGCGACCGCCTTGCAGACGCAGTTCGACGCCGAACCGGTGGCGCGCCATTACATCCGCCCGGTCGAAAATGTCGTGCTGCCGATCTCGCGGCATCTGCAGCTGGTCGAGCTGACCGAGCGGACCTGCAAATGGCCGAACGGCGACCCGCTTTCAGAAGACTTCCATTTCTGCGGCAACGATGCCGCCGAAACCGGTCCCTACTGCAAGTACCACGCCCGCGTGGCATTCCAGCCGGCATCGGAGCGGCGGCGGAGCAGATAAGGGAGTAGGGGAATAGGGCAGTAAGGGAGTATGTTGGGAGCTGCGCCCACAAAAGCGCTATTTTTACCTACTCCCGTACTGCCCTACTCCCTTATTCCCCTCTCTTCTCACAGCCAGCCGTTCTTCCTGAACCGCCAGTAGAGAACCGTGCAGATCAGCGCGATAGCGCCCAGAACCACCGGATAGCCGTATTCCATCTTCAGTTCCGGCATACTGTCGAAGTTCATGCCGTAGATGCCGGCGAGCGCCGTCGGCACCGCCAGGATCGCGGCCCAGGAGGCGAGCTTCTTGGTGTTGGCCGTTTCCTGGCTCTGGCCGACCAGGAGGCTGGCCTCGAAAGCGAAAGCCAGCACCTCGCGCAGGCTGTCGATCTTCTCCTGGACGGTGCGGATGTGGTCGGTGACGTCGCGGAACAGCGGATGCATGGCGGTATGTATCTGCGGCAGCTCGGCGCTGGTCAGCCGTCGGCAGACTTCGACCAGCGGAAGCGCGGCATTGCGCAGGCGCAGGAGATCGCGGCGCAGCATGTAGAGCCGCTCGATGTCGGGAGCGGTCATCGGCTTCAGCAAAACCTTGTCCTCGATCGCCTCGACCTCGTCCTCGATCTGCTCGAGCACCGGCATGTAATTGTCGACGATGAAATCGAGAATGGCATAGAGGACGAAATCCTCACCCTTGGCCAGCGAATGCGGGCAGCTTTCCCAGTGCTGACGAACGGCGGCATAGGACGTCGAGGGACCGTGCCTGACGCTGACGATGTAGCCTGAGCCGACGAACAAATGGGTCTCGCCGAAGGTGACCCGGCCGTCGATCAGCTGCGCGGTGCGGGCGACGATGAACAAGGCGTCGCCATATTGCTCGATCTTCGGCCGCTGGTGCGGGTGCTCGGCATCCTCGATCGCCAGCTCATGCAGGTGAAACTGCGCCTGGACGCGCAGCAACAGGTTACGGTCGGGCTCCAACAGGCCGATCCAGACGACATGGCCGGATTTTTTTGCCCATTCGCCGGCTTCCTCGATGGGAATGTCGGCGATGCGGCGCCCGGCCGTGTAGACGCCGCAAGCGATAATGCCGGATATCGGCGCAGGCGCCGGGGTCAGGTTCCGAACATTTTCCATCACGACCTCCCGGAGCAAATCCACGGACGAGGATAGAGGCAAGCCCGGAAAGCTTAGCGTAAATCGGATGAAGGTTCGAGAGGCGCGTTCACTTCACCGGCTGCGTCTCGGAAAGGCTGATCTTGTCGGTCTTGTCGCCCTTGGGCCGCTCAGCCGGCAACTGATCGCCGGTGACGATGTAGTAGATGGTCTCGGCTATGTTGGTGGCGTGATCACCGATGCGCTCGATGTTCTTGGCACAAAACAGCAGATGCGTGCAGGGCGTGATGTTGCGCGGATCTTCCATCATGTAGGTCAGCAATTCGCGAAACAGCGACGTGTACATGGCGTCGATCTGGTCATCACGATCGCGCACGAAGCCGATTTTCTCCACCGAGCGAGACGCGTAGACGTCGAGCACTTCCTTGAGCTGGGTCAACGCCAGGTTGGACAGGGCCTCGAGGCCGCGGAACAGGCTGGTCGGCTGGCGTCCGTCGGTGACGGCGACCACCCGCTTGGCAACGTTCTTGGCGAGATCGCCAACCCGCTCGAGGTCGGCGGAGATGCGAATGGTCCCGACGATCTCGCGCAAATCCGCCGCCATCGGCTGACGCTTGGCGATGATGATGATCGCCTTGTCATCGATTTCACGCTGGCCCTCGTCCAGTACTGTATCGTCGCGGATGACCTTCTGTGCCAATCCCGGGTCGGCGTTGACGAGAGCGGTGACCGCCTGTTCGACCATGCGCTCGGCATGGCCGCCCATCGCGGCGATGCGCTTCGACAGATATTTCAGCTCCTCGTCATAAGCGCTGACGATGTGCACGGACTGCATGGCAAAATGCCTTCCCACGGGGTGTTTTGATTTTGAGTCGTTTCCTCGAATCCCCGCTGATACGCTAGCCGGATGACAGAAAAAAGAAACAGTTCCCTTGAACTAGGGCGATATCAGTGCGTCGGCAAATGAACCGAGAATGCCGCGCCGTTGCCGACTTCGGACTTGATCGAAAGCCGGGCGTTGTGGCGCGTCAGTATATGCTTGACGATCGACAGGCCGAGGCCGGTGCCTTTCTGGGTCCGGCTGGTCTCGACGTCGACGCGGTAGAAGCGCTCGGTAATGCGCGGAATGTGCTCCTCGGGAATGCCGGGGCCAAAGTCCCTGATCGTCACGTCGATGCCCGGCTCTGATCCGGCATCGCTATGCGCTATGGATACAACCACACGCCCACCCGACTGCCCGTATTTGCAGGCGTTTTCCAGGAGGTTCTCGAAAACCTGGAAAAGCTCATCGCGGTCGCCAGGCACATGAAGCGGCCCATCGGCGTAGTGCCGCTCGATGGCAACGGCGTTTTCGCTGGCCAACGGTCCGAGCGAGTCGATGACGCTGTCGACGGTCTGGCGCAGGTTCACCTCGGTTCCCGGCTTCAGATAGGGTTTCATCTCGAGCCGCGACAGCGACAACAAATCGTCGATCAGACGCGCCATGCGACCGGTCTGGCTCTGCATGATCTGCAGAAACTGGTCGCGCGCCGCCGCGTCGTTGCGGGCTGGCCCGCGCAGCGTTTCGATAAAGCCGGCGATTGAGGCGAGCGGCGTGCGCAGTTCGTGGCTGGCATTGGCAATGAAATCGGCGCGCATGCGGTCGATCCTGCGCGTTTCGCTCTGGTCCTTGAACACCAGCACATAGAGATCGGTGGCGTGACCGACCGAGGACACGCTCACCCTGTAAGCCCGTTCGACCGGCAGCTTCTCCATGTAGTCGACGACATCCGAGGCGACATCGCCCGATAGCACGCCATCCAGCAGGGTCTGCATCTCCGGCGCCCGGAATTTCAGCGACAGCGACATGCCTGGCGCGATGCCACCAAAAGCGGCGAAGGCGGCGGCATTGGCATGGACGATGGTGGCGGCCCGGTCGAAGATGATCAGCGGATCGGCGACGGCGGCGGCCAGATATTCACCCGAGAGCCGCTGCAGGCCGATGGCCTCGATGGCAGCGCCGCTGCCGGTGGATTGGCGCGCGCCGGTGGCCGGCAGTATTGCCGCTGCAAGCAGCAACAGCAGCGACGCGAGGACGACATAGGCTGAAATCCCGGCCAAGGCATAAACAGCGAGAACCGCAACAATACCGGCCGCGAGCAGCCAGCGGCTGTCCCACAGCCGGGCGGCCATGGTTTGCGCGGTACCTTTCTGTTCTGCATCCAGGTCAGCCATTTTCTTGAGCGTCCGCACCCATGCCTTCGCATCCGACGACCCGGTGGCGGAAACTTCCGCTGGACCGCTTGCCGCATGACCCGGAAAATCGGGAATCGATTTTCGGAAAGGATCATGCGCAAATTAAAAGTGCTACAGCGTCCTTTGCGCGTCCAAACGGACGCGCGGCGCTGTAGTGGCTCCCCATAGCATGAGTCCGGAAGCTGGAAAGGGTTCGTCTCGATGAAAAAAGCCAAGGAAAGTCCCGCCGCGCCAACTTCGGGGCCGCTGAAGATCACGATCGGCGGCAAGGAGCGGGAGTTCGACATCGAAAATCCCGTGCTTCCCGACTGGGTCGAGGACAACAAGCTGACCGCTGGCGGCTATCCCTACGACAAGAAGATGAAAAGCGACGAGTATGACGAGACGCTCGAGAAATTGCAGATCGAGCTGGTCAAGGCGCAGGCCTGGCTGCAGTCGACCGGCAAACGGGTGATGGCGCTGTTCGAGGGCCGCGATGCTGCCGGCAAGGGCGGCACGATCTTCGTGGTGCGCCAGTACCTCAATCCGCGCACGGCACGCAACGTGGCGCTGACCAAGCCGACCCCGACCGAGCTTGGCCAATGGTACTACCAGCGCTATGTCGACCACTTCCCGACTTCAGGCGAATTCGTCACCTTCGACCGCTCCTGGTACAACCGCGCCGGTGTCGAGCCGGTGATGGGTTTCTGCACGCCGCAGCAGCACGAGCAGTTTCTCGACGAGACGCCGCATTTCGAGCGGATGATCTCCAACGAGGGCATCCACTTCTTCAAATTCTGGCTGAACATCGGCCGGGAAACGCAGCTCGAGCGCTTCCATGACCGTCGCTACAGCCCGCTGAAGAGCTGGAAGTTTTCGCCCATCGACGTTGCAGGCATCACCAAGTGGGACGACTACACCAAGGTTCGCGACACAATGTTCGAGCGCACCCACAAGGAATTCGCGCCGTGGATCATCGTACGGGCCAACGACAAGCGGCGCGCGCGGCTGGCGGTAATGCGGCGCATCCTGTCGTCTCTGCCCTATGAGGGGCGCGATCTCGAAATCATCGGCAAGGAAGACAAGAAGATCATCGGCGAAGGGCCGTCATTCCTCGGCAAGCAGGATTGACGCTTCCGCGCCGCGCGGCATTGGCCGCGCGGCGCGTTCCTTGATGCTTTCGCTCAGGCCGCGAGCCGGGCGATGCGCTGCAATCGCCGCAGCGTGGTGTCGTCCTGCAGCGCCTGCTGGAAAAGCGAAATCTCCTGGTCGATGCGGTCGCAGAGCGCCTGGGTGTTCCCCTTCAGCAGGCCGCGCGTCTGCAGCAAGGCGGCGACCGGCTTCTTGGCAAGCTGCCTCGCCCGGCCAAGCGCCGCTTCCTCGACGCTGCCGCCCGGCACGATCTCGGCAACGAGGCCGAGCGCCCTGGCGTCCTCGGCACGAAGCGTGTCGCCGAGGCAGAAGAAGCGGAAGGCACCGGCGTAGCCGAGCTTCTGCGGCGCCAGGATGCTGGTCGCGGCATCCGGCACCAGGCCGAAATCGACGAACGGCACCCTGAACGTGCTCTCATCGGACGCGATCACCATGTCGCAATGGAACAGGATGGTGCAGCCGACACCGACGGCATCGCCATCGACGCAGGCAAGGATGGGCTTTGGAAACGTCGCCAGCGTGCGGAACAGGTCGGTGACGGCGGCGATCAGTTTCTGGTGCTTGGTGGCGTCGAGGAATTCGGAGAAGTCGCCGCCGAGGCAGAAACAGCCTGCCAGGCCGCGCAGCACGACGACGCGAACCTCCTCATTGTCGGCGGCTTCATGGAAGGTCCTTGCCAGGCTTTCATAGGCCCTCCTGTCCAGCACCGGCCGGCCGTCACTCGACGACACGGTGACGACCAGCGTGTGGTTGCGAAGTTCAGGTTGCGGGTGTGTGCTCATGACTGTCTCCGATCTCATGACGCACGCCTTTGCCCGAGCATGTCGGGATATCCCCTGGCCAGCACGGGAGCAAAGTGATTGCGGCGCGACCGCACCACGTCGAGCGTGTGCTCGTTGAAGGTCAGCAAGGTGGCGACCACCTGCTGGTTGCCATAGGTGCGCTGATAACCCAGCGGGGTCGCCAGGAAATGCAGTTGCAAGGCGCGCAGCACCCACATCGGCTCGAACTCGATGATCACCTTGTCGACGCCGCGCTTCAGCCCCCACTCGACGAAACCGGCAATCAGTTCGGTGCCGACGGTCGAAACGCCGCGACGGCCATCGCGAAAACCGGGAGCCACCGCATAACGGGTCAATTCCCAGATGTTTGGACCCGATGGCGGCGTTCCTTCGGAAAGATCGGTCAAGACCTCGGTCAGCAGATGTGGCCGTGTCGTCGGCAACATCCTCTGATAACCCGCCACTTCATCGCCCCTGATGACGATCTGATGGACCGCCTCGTCGTGATCGAACTGGTCGAGTTCGAGCCCGTCGGGGCGCCTGAGGTCATCCCACCCCATCTCTTCGACGAATATCTTGTAGCGCAAACGATGGACGGCCTCCCAAAGGTCGGGACGTTCCATCAATTCCTGGGTTGTAAGGGAAAAAAGCATTCCGCCGTCTCCTGCGTTCAGAGGAAGATACGGCCGTGCTTTGATGAGAAAATTGCGTGATCGCGTAGGCAAGGATTTCTAGGCCGGCACGGCCGACCTAACTAATGTAGCCTCGCCTTATCGCTTCCGCGACGGCTTGAACCCGGTTGACGGCACCGAGTTTGCTTTTGGCGTTAAGAAGATGTTTCTCCGAGGTGTGTTCGGAGATGCCGAGGATTTGCGAAATCTCCCATTCGGACTTGCCGACGGCGGCCCATTGGAGGCATTCGCGCTCGCGCGGCGTCAGCATGATATGGTCGATGGTGTTGCTCGCCATGGTGTGGAGCTGCATGGCGCGGCCGACCGCATAGGTCGACACCAGCGACACCAGGCCAAACTCGGCCGCCGACAACTCGACCGCCTCGCCGCCCAGCGACACCATGACGATCTGGCCGTCGAGCGTGATCAGCGGGAAGGCCAGCCCGTCGCGCAGTTTGAAGACGCCGGCATCGCCCATCACTTCGCCGCTGCTCTTGTCTATGCGGATGCCTTGTGAGGCTTCACGCCACTGGAACGGCGCCTGCAGCTGTTTCATGTGGCTGACGACCGGGTCGTGATCGACATAGTTGCGCGCTACATAGCGCTCCAGCCATTCGACGGGCCAGTCGCAGAGCAGAACATGCTGTTTCTGCTGGCCGGCCGGCGTGCCGGGCTGCGGCACGGTCCCCGCCATCAGCGCGGTGAGACCGAAATCCGACGTGATGCCCAACAGCCTTTCGCAGACCGCCGCCGCCGTTCCGGCGTGCTGCAGTTGGTCTATGTATTCCAGCGTGCGATCGAACTGACCCATCGCAACATCAACCCCATGTTGCCTCATGCATTGCGGCCAATGATGCGTGCCTGATTTACACTTCGCCACCGACCACGGATTGCAAACCGCATGCTTATTCTGTGGTTCCGACCTTGATCCTCTCACCAAGGCGGCCAAAGCTGATTTGCAAACCGGCTAAATCATATCCTGAAATCGGCGTGTTGAAATCAAAAACCATTGTGCCTGTCCCATTTTCGTACCAAAACCGGTGCGAGCACGAGTGTGGCGGAGTTTTATCTTGGCGTTCCAGTGGAGGTCCTTCGCCCTTGCGATGCTGATCGGATTGCTGTCGTTCGCCGACAGTGCGCGCGCCGCGGCGCCTCAGGTTCCGGTGCTGTGGGATGCCAAGGAGCGGCTGCCCAAGCCAGATCTCTCGGCGCTGCCCCGGCTGAGATTCCTGACCACCACGGACTTCCCGCCCTTCAATTTCCTCGACGGCTCGGGAAAGCTTTCCGGCTTCCACATCGATCTGGCGCGCGCCATCTGCGCCGAGCTTGGCATCGTCGAAAAGTGCCAGATCCAGGCCTTGCCCTGGGCCGAACTGGAAGGCGCACTGCAGAAAGGCGAAGGCGAGGCGGTCATCGCCGGTATCGCCGCAACGCCGGAATCGCGCGCGACCTATGCCTTCTCGCGCTCCTATCTGCAGTTTCCGGCACGCTTCATCATGCCGAAGAGCAAGGCCCTGACCGAACCCGTCTTTGACAAATTGCACGGCAAGCGTGTCGGCGTCATATCAGGCTCTGCGCATGAGCGCGTGCTGCGCGACTATTTCAACACGGTTCAGGTCGTTACTTTCGATAGACCGGAAGACCTTTACAACGATCTCAAGGCCGGCAAGGTCGACGCGGCGTTCGGCGACGGCATGCGCCTGGCCTTCTGGCTGGGCGGCTCGGATGCGGCGGGCTGCTGCCGCTTTGCCGGCGGGCCCTATCTGGCGCCTGAATATCTGGGCACAGGCATGGCTATCGCCACCAAAGCGGACAATCCGGCGCTGGCCGCCGCAATGGACTACGCGCTGCAGGAGATTTCGATGAAAGGCACGTTCGCCGAATTTTATTTGCGCTATTTCCCGGTGAGTTTTTTCTAGGCGCTGCTGATAGTCAGGTCAAAGTGCGCAGCCGTGCCTTGGCCGCGCGGCCGATGGCGGCAACGGTCAGCGTGTCGAGATCGAGCTGACGCCGGATCAGCTGCAGCACCCGCACCTCTTCCATGCGCATTTCGAGATCGACGGCGGCAACCTCGAAGGCGGCGGCATAGGCGGTGTCGCGCAAGCGCTCGGGCAAGACCTCGGCGACTTCGGCCAGCACGCCTTCCAGCCCGTCCTTTTCGTGCAGGCGCTTCTGGCAGGCCTGGGCGACGCCGACCAGCCTGTCGTGGTTGAAGTCCTCGAACACCGGCCAGGAGCGGACGACCTCGCCGATCCGCGCCAGTTCGACATCGGTCATGTCGCGGTCGGAGGCCGAGGTGATGACCATCAGATAGATCAGGGCTTCATGAGGTGTCGGCAATTTTTTCTCCTTGAACCGGGCCTCGAAGTTAGGAACGCCCATTCTGCACCGCAAGGAAAAAGCGCCGCACGCGTTGACGCTCCGGCGCTGCACGCCTAGAGACCGGTTGAAAAACCCTTGCTGCGGCCCGCCTTCGGGCCGGCAAATGATTTGGAAAACTGTGACATGGCGGGATCAAACATCATCGATCTCAACCCCGAACTGCTGGCGGCCGCGACCGAAAGCAAGGCGTGGCCCTTCGAGGAAGCCAAAAAGATCATCGAGCGCTACAAAGGCGCCGACTTCCCGCAAACAGTCCTGTTCGAGACCGGCTACGGACCGTCCGGCCTGCCGCATATCGGCACGTTCGGCGAGGTGGCGCGCACGTCGATGGTGCGCCATGCCTTCCGCGTCCTGACGCAGGACAAGGTTGCAACCAAGCTGCTGTGCTTTTCCGACGACATGGACGGCATGCGCAAGATACCCGACAACGTGCCGGATCGCGCCGCACTCGAGCAGCATTTGCACAAGCCGCTGTCGTCGGTCCCCGATCCGTTCGGCGACGACTATGCCAGCTTCGCCGACCATAACAACGCGATGCTTTGCCGCTTCCTCGATACGTTCGGCTTCGACTACGAGTTCGCCAGCGCGACGCAATACTACAAGTCCGGCCGTTTCGACGCGATGCTGCTGCGTGCCGCCGAACGCTACCACCAGATCATGGCGGTGATGCTGCCGACGCTCGGCCCCGAGCGGCAGGCGACCTACAGCCCGTTCCTGCCGATTTCACCGAAGAGCGGCCGCGTGCTTTACGTGCCGATGAAGCATGTCGACGCCAAGGCCGGCACCATCACCTTCGACGACGAGGGCACCGAGACCACGCTTTCGATCACCGGCGGCCGCGTGAAGCTGCAGTGGAAGCCGGATTTCGGCATGCGCTGGGCAGCGCTTGGCGTCGATTTCGAAATGTTCGGCAAGGACCACCAGACCAATGCGGTGGTCTACGACCGCATCTGCAACATTCTGGGCGGACGGGCGCCGGAGCATTTCGTCTACGAACTGTTCCTCGACGAGAACGGCCAGAAGATCTCGAAGTCGAAGGGCAACGGGCTGACCATCGACGAGTGGCTGACCTATGCGCCGACCGAGAGCCTCGGGCTCTACATGTACCAGCGGCCGCGGCAGGCCAAGAAGCTGTATTTCGACGTCATCCCGCGGGCTGTGGACGAATACTATACCTTCCTCGCCGCGTATCCCCGGCAGGACTGGAAGGAACGGCTCGGCAACCCGGTCTGGCATATGCATGACGGCAACCCGCCCGCGATCGACATGCCGGTGCCGTTCTCGCTGCTGCTCAATCTGGTCAGCGCGTCCAACGCACAGAACAAGGATGTGCTGTGGGGCTTCATCTCGCGCCATACGCAAGGCGTGACGCCGGCGACGCATCCAGAGCTCGACCGGCTGGTCGGCCATGCGATCCGCTATTTCGACGATTTCGTGAAGCCGACGAAAACCTTCCGGCCCGCCGACGAGGTCGAGCGCGAGGCGCTGGCAGCCCTCGACGAAGCACTTGGGGCGCTGCCGGCCGGCGCCAGCGGCGAAGCGATCCAGAACGCCTCGCTCAACGTTGCGCGCAGGATCGAACGCTACCAGGATCATTCCAAGCAGAGCCCGGAGGGCGGCCCCGGCGTATCGGGCGCCTTCTTCCAGATGATCTACCAGGTGCTGATCGGCCAGGAGCGCGGCCCGCGCTTCGGCTCGTTCGCAGCACTCTATGGCGTTGCCGAGACGCGTGCGCTCATTGAGCGGGCGCTGGCTGGTCAGCTGGCTTGAGCATGCCGTCGACCTCTTCCAGGATCGAACCTGGCGCCTGAGGCGCCGGGCGTGGCGCGGCCGGCATCGCCGGCAGGCCGGAGAGGTTCGGCGCCGACCCGAAAATGCCCTTCTTGCCCGTGCGCGCCTTGTCGCCGGCCTCGATATAGGGGCCGCCCCTGGCGGCGCGCGCCCAGCCATTTTCGACCAGCCACTGACCGACATCCTGCTTGCCGATCCGGCACTCGGCTGCGATCAGGTCGCGGCCGCCCTGCGGCGGCACCGTGCAGACCACCGCGCGACCGCGCAGGAAGGCGCGGAACGCCGTTCGCGCCCGGACGCCGCACGGCCAGGGCTTGCCGTCCTCGCTGCAGGTCTCGTCCTGCCTGACGATGTCGATGCCGGAAACCGCGACGGAATAGCCCTTCGCCTCGATCAGGCCGGCGGCTGGCGCAACCGGCTGGAACAGCTTGGTGCCGTTCCAGTCGTCGGGCATTTTCGGCTTGGGCGGCACAGCCAGCGCGAGCTTGCTCAACGGCTCGCGCGGCTCGACCCGTTCAAGCCCCTCGGCGGGCAGTTCCGGCGGCGCGACGATTTCGGGATCGATCGCCCTTGAATGCGGCGCCGGCTTCGGTGGCTGTGGGGCTGCGATCGCGGATGTGGCCGGCTCCTCGGGCATCGTCCCGGCAGCCTGCTGCGCCATCGTATCGGCGCCCGGATCAAGCTGGTCCACCGTAATGACGCTTTCACTTCCTTTCAACGCGCGACCGCCAGTGACGACGATGGCTGCCATCACAGGGACCATCAGAACCGCCAGCGCATGATGGAGAAGCCGCACCAGCGTGACCTATTGGCTTGCCCAGACAATCCGCGCCACCCATTCGACATCGCGCATGGGAATATCGCGGTCGGGATGATCGGGATTGAGCGAGACCAGCGCAATCGACCTGACGGTCTGGCGCTCGAGGACCTTGGCCATCACCTCGCCTGATGTGGTCTTGACGACGACGCGATCGCCCTTGCGGGTGACGGCGCCCGGTTCGACGATGAGGACGTCGCCATTGCGGTAGAGCGGCAGCATGGAATCGCCCTGCACCTGCAAAGCATAGGAACTCTCGGTCGATTGCGTCGGCAGTTCGATCAGATCCCAGCCCTGCCCGGCTGGAAAGCCGGCATCGTCGAAGAAGCCGCCGGCGCCGGCCTGGGCAAAGCCGAGCAGCGGCACGGAGCTTCGGCGGGCAATCGAAGCGGCATGGCTGGTCGAAGCACCATTGCTGATCCCGGGCCGGCCTTCGATCAAACCGGTGAATTCATCGAGCGAAGCGCCCGTCGCCTCCATGATCTTTGCCAGTGATTCGGTCGAGGGCCAGCGCGGCCGGCCATCCGACGACAGGCGCTTCGATTTGTTGAAGGCGGTGGAATCGAGCCCCGCACGCTTGGCCAGCCCCGAGGCCGAAAGCGAGTAGCGCTCGGCAAGAGCATCGATGGCAGCCCAGACACGGTCATGCGAGAGCATGCGTCGCTCTCCTTCGAACAGGAAAAAATACCTTCCCCGTTCTAACCCCGGACCGCCATCTTGTCCACAGTGCAAGGCTTACTCACGCCGCTTTCCTGGCCTCGCCTTTCGCGTAGGGATCGAAGCGCTGGTAGAAGCTCTCATCCTTCTCGGCCATATCGAGCAGCAGCTTGGGCGCCTTGAACTCGGCGCCGTATTTCTTCTGCAGGTTCCTGGCGATCTTGACGAACGCCTTGGCGCCGATGCCGTCGATGTAGGACAGCGCACCGCCGGTGTAGGGAGCGAAGCCGAAGGCGAGGATCGAGCCGACATCGGCCTCGCGCGGGTCGGTGACGATGCCCTCTTCCATCACCCGCGCCGCTTCCAGCGCGATGGTGACCAGCAGCCGCTGCTGCAGTTCCTGATAATCGACCTTCTCGGGCGCAAGCTGCGGATAGAGTTCCCTGAGGCCCGGCCACAGCTTCTTCTTGGCGGGCTTTGCCGGGTAATCGTAAAACCCCTTGCCGTTCTTGCGGCCGAAGCGGCCGTGATCGTCGACCATGGTGTTGATCAGCGCCATCTGCTTGGGATCGACCGCCTTGTCGCCCAAATCCCTGATGGTCTGCTTCATGATCTTCTGGGCAAGGTCGATGGCCGTCTCGTCGGTCAGCGCCAGGGGGCCGACCGGCATGCCGGCTGCCTTCGCCGCATTCTCGATCATCGGCGCGGGAACGCCTTCGATCAGCATCTTGTAGGCTTCCGACATGTAGCGCAGCACGCAGCGGTTGACGTAGAAGCCGCGCGTGTCGTTGACGACGATGGGCGTCTTCTTGATGGCGCGGACGAAGTCGATCGCGGTGGCCAGCGCCTTGTCGCCGGTCTTCTTGCCCAAGATGATCTCGACCAGCATCATCTTGTCGACCGGCGAGAAGAAATGGATGCCGATGAAATTCTTCGGCCGCGCCGAATTCTTCGCCAGGCCGGTGATCGGGATGGTGGAGGTGTTCGACGCGAAGATCGCCGACGGCTTCAACACGGCTTCCGCCTGTTCGGTGGCGCTCTTCTTGACGCTCGAATCCTCGAAAACGGCCTCGACCACCAGATCGCAGCCGGCAAGGTGGGCATAGTCGGCCGTCGGCGTGATCAGCGACAGCAGTTTGTCCTTGTCCTCCGGCTTGGCGCGGCCCTTCTTGACCTGATCCGAGATCAGGCTGTCGGAATGCGCCTTGCCCTTGGTCGCCGACTCCAGATCACGGTCGAGCAGCACCACCGGGATGCCGGCCTTGGCGGTGACATAGGCGATGCCGGCGCCCATGAAGCCGGCGCCGAGAATGCCGATCTTCTTGAATTTGGTTTCGGGCACGCCGGCCGGGCGCCGGGCGCCCTTGTTCAGTTCCTGCAGCGATACGAACAGCGAGCGGATCATCGCCGCCGCTTCCCTGGTCTGCATGATCTCGGTGAAGTAGCGCTGCTCGATGCGCAAGGCGGTATCGAACGGCACCAGCAGGCCTTCATAGACGCATTTGAGGATCGCGGCGGCGGCCGGATAGTTGCCGTAGGTCTCGCGACGCAGGATGGCGATGGCCGGCGGCCACAGATTGAAGCCGGCCGGCGAATAGATCTGGCCGCCGGGCAGCTTGAAACCTTTCTCGTCCCATGGTGCCACTGGCTTCAGGCCATTCCTGATCATCGCCTTGGCGGTCTCGACGAGCCTGGCCGGCTCGGCGATCTCATGGATCAGGCCCATCGACTTGGCCTTCTGCGGCGACAGCGTCTGGCCGGAGGTCAGCATCTGCAGCGCCTGCTGCTGATCGGTCAGCCGCGGCACGCGCTGGGTGCCGCCGGCGCCCGGGAAGATACCGATCTTCACCTCGGGAAGCGCCATCTTGACCTTGTCGCTGTCAGCGGCGACACGGCCGTGGCAGGCCAGCGACAATTCGAAGGCGCCGCCCATGCAGGTGCCGTTGATCGCCGACACCCACGGCTTTCCGCAAGTTTCCAGCTTGCGGAACAGGCCGGTCATCATGCCGGCATTGTCGAACAGCGCCTTGGTCGCCTTTTCTGCGTCCTTGCCCTTGTCAGTAGCGTAGGTCGTCAGCATCTTCTGCAGCAGGGTGATGTCGGCACCGCCGGAGAAGGTGTCTTTGCCGGAGGTGATCACGGCGCCCTTGATGGCGGCGTCACCAGCCACCTTGTCGACGATGGCGTTCAATTCCCGCATCGCCTCTTCGGTGAACACGTTCATCGAGCGGCCAGGCATGTCCCAGGTGACCAGGGCAATGCCGTCGGCGTCGATGTCGAGAGTGAAATTGGTGTAGCTCATCGTTTCTCTCCCCGTCAGACGCGTTCGATGATGGTTGCGGTGCCCATGCCGGCGCCGATGCACAGCGTCACCAGAGCGGTGTTGAGATCGCGGCGCTCGAGTTCGTCCAGCACCGTGCCGAAGATCATCGCGCCGGTGGCGCCGAGCGGATGACCCATGGCGATCGCGCCGCCATTGACGTTGATCTTGTCGTGCGGAATGTCGAAGGCCTGCATGTAGCGCAGCACCACCGAGGCAAAGGCCTCGTTGAGCTCGAACAGGTCGATGTCGGACAGCTTCATCTTGGCGCGCTTCAACAGCTTTTCAGTGACGTCGACCGGGCCGGTCAGCATCAGCACCGGCTCGGAGCCGATATTGGCGAAGGTGCGGATGCGGGCGCGCGGCTTCAGGCCCATCGCCTTGCCGGCCTTCTTCGAACCGAGCAGCACGGCGGCGGCGCCGTCGACGATGCCGGACGAATTGCCGGCATGATGGACGTGGTTGACCTCTTCCACCTCGGGATGCTTCTGCACGGCAACCGCATCGAAGCCGCCCATTTCGCCGGGCATGACGAAGGACGGATTGAGCGAGGCCAGCGACTGCATGTCGGTGGACGGGCGCATATGCTCGTCATGGTCGAGGATGGTCAGGCCGTTCTGGTCCTTGATCGGGATGACGGACTTCTTGAAGCGGCCATCGGCCCAGGATTTGGCGGCGCGCTTCTGGCTCTCGACCGCATAGGCGTCGACGTCGTCTCTGCTGAAGCCATATTTGGTGGCGATGAGGTCGGCCGAGATGCCTTGCGGCACGAACCAGCCGGGCAGGCCGACCGAAGGATCCATGAACCAGGCACCGCCCGAGGCGCCCATGCCGACGCGCGACATCGATTCGACGCCGCCGGCAATGACGATCTCGTCGGCGCCCTGCGCGATCTTGGCGGCGCCGAAATTGATGGCGTCGAGCCCCGAAGCGCAGAAGCGTGAGATCTGCATGCCGGGCGCCCTGGTGTCGTAGCCGGCCTCGAAGGCGGCGGCGCGCGGAATGACCGAACCCGCCTCGCCGACCGGATCGACGCAGCCGAAGATGATGTCGTCGACAGTGCCGGTATCCAGCCCATTGCGGTCGCGCAGCGCTTCGAGCGTCTTGGCGGCAAGCCGCACCGCCGGCACCTCATGCAGCGATCCGTCCTTCTTGCCCTTGCCGCGCGGCGTGCGCACGGCGTCATAGACATAAGCTTCAGCCATTTGCTTGCTCCTTGGGTTTGCCTGATGTCGCTCTCACAGAGAGCGGCCGATCAGCAATTTCATGATCTCGTTGGTGCCGCCGTAGATGCGCTGGACGCGGGCGTCGCGGAACATGCGGGCGATCGGGTACTCATTCATGTAGCCATAGCCGCCATGCAATTGAAGGCATTCGTCGACGACTTTCCCCTGCAGGTCGCTGAGCCAGTACTTGGCCATCGACGCGGTCACGGGATCGAGGCCGCCCGCGATGTGGCGGGTGACGCAATCATTGTAGAAGACGCGGCCGACGGTGGCCTCGGTCTTGAGTTCGGCCAGCTTGAACTGGGTGTTCTGGAAATCGATGATCGCCTTGCCGAATGCCTTGCGCTCCTTGACATAATCAATGGTCAGCGCCAGCGCCCGCTCGATCATGGCAATGGCACCGGTGCCGATCTGCAGCCGCTCCTGCGGCAGTTGCTGCATCAACTGGACGAAGCCCTGCCCTTCCTCGTGGCCGAGCAGGTTGGAGGTCGGCACGCGCATGTCGTTGAAGAACAGCTCCGACGTGTCGTTGGCCTTGAGCCCGATCTTGTCGAGGTTGCGGCCGCGCTGAAAACCTTCGACCTCGTCGGTCTCGACGACGATCAGCGAGGTGCCCTTGGCGCCCTTCTCCGGATCGGTCTTGGTGACGACGATGATGAAGTTCGCAAGCTGGCCGTTGGTGATGAAGGTCTTGGAGCCGTTGATCTTGTACTGGTTGCCATCCTTCTGCGCCCGCGTCTTGACGCCCTGCAGGTCGGAGCCGGCGCCCGGCTCGGTCATGGCGATGGCGCCGATCAGCTCGCCGGTCGCCAGCTTCGGCAGCCATTTTTTCTTCTGCTCCTCGGAGCCGTAATGCAGGATGTAAGGGACGACGATCGAATTGTGCAGGCCGATACCGAACCCGTCGACGCCGACATGGCCGATGGCCTCGATGATGGCGCTCTCATGCGCGAAGGTACCGCCGGAGCCGCCATATTCCTCCGGCATAGAGGCGCAGAGCAGGCCGGCGGAACCTGCCTTCAGCCAGCTCTCGCGATCGACCATCTCGTTCTTCTCGAACTCGTCGTAGCGCGGCGCGATCTCCTCAGACATGAATCGATGCGCCATGTCGTAGAGCATGCCGACCTCATCCGCCGCCCAGGCGGGCTTCGGAAGGCCAAGGATTTCAGCTGGGTTGGTCATGCTGGTATGATACTCCTCCCGAGATGCATCATCGAAACTGAGGCCGGCGCACTGCCGCAGCGACCCCTCCCGGCCTTCGGGCCACCCTCCCCTCAAGGGGGAGGAGGACGCCGATCATCTTTAGAACGCTTCCGCCGGCAGTGCCATCAATGTGTCGGCACCGCTCGAAATGCGGGCGAGATGCGCCGACGTCTCCGGCATGATCCGCTCCATGAAGAAGCGCCCCGTCACGACCTTGTTGTCGTAGAAAGCCACGTTGTTTTCATAGGAAGATTGAGCGCCATTGGCGCCAGTCTTGCCAAGTGCCACCTTGGCCATCTGCGCCCACATATAGCCCAGAGCGACCAGGCCGAAGAGATGCATGTAGTCGGTCGAGGCGGCACCGGCATTGTCGGGCTTGGCCATGCCGTTCTGCACCAGCCACATGGTGGCGGCCTGCAAATCGTTGAGACCTTTCTTCAACGCCTTGGTGAACGGCGCCATCTTCTCGTTAGCACGGTTCTCCTCGCAGAATTCGCCGACCTCCTTGAAGAAGGCCTGCACGGCGCGGCCGCCATGCAAACCAAGCTTGCGGCCGACGAGGTCGAGGGCCTGGATGCCATTGGCGCCTTCATAGATCATGGCGATGCGGGCATCGCGCACGAACTGGCTCATGCCGTGCTCTTCGATATAACCGTGACCGCCGAACACCTGCTGCGCCATGACGGCGTGGTCGAAGCCCTTGTCGGTGAGCACGCCCTTGACCACCGGCGTCATCAGGCCGGTGTAGTCGTCGGCGGCCTGGCGGTCCTTGTCGTCGCCGGAGCGGTGGGCAATATCGGACTTGATCGCCGTCCACAGCGCCAGCGCGCGGCCGGCCTCGTTGAAGGCCTTCATGGTCATCAGGCTGCGGCGGATGTCGGGATGGACGATGATCGGGTCGGCCTTCTTGTCCGGCGCCTTCGGCCCCGACAATGAGCGGCCCTGCAAACGATCCTTGGCGTAGGACACGGCGTTTTGGTAGGCGATCTCCGACAGCGACAATCCCTGTAGGCCGACACCAAGGCGCGCCTCGTTCATCATCGTGAACATCGCCTTCAGGCCGCCATTGGCCTCGCCGAGCAGCGTGCCCTCAGCCTCGTCATAGTTCATGACGCAGGTCGAGTTGCCATGGATGCCCATCTTCTCCTCGATCGAGCCGCAGGAGACGGTGTTCCTGGTGCCCGGATTGCCCGACGGGTCGAGCTTGAGCTTCGGCACGATGAACAGCGAGATGCCCTTGACACCTTCCGGCGCGCCCTCGATGCGGGCCAGCACCAGATGGACGATGTTGTCCGACATGTCGTGTTCGCCGGCCGAGATGAAGATCTTCTGGCCTGAAATCTTATAGGTGCCATCGCCGTTCGGCACCGCCTTGGTGCGCAACAGGCCGAGATCCGTGCCGCAATGCGGCTCGGTCAGGTTCATGGTGCCGGTCCAGGCACCCTCGATCATCCTCGGCAACCATGTTGCCTTCTGCTCGTCGGTACCGTGGGTGATGATCGCCGCGATCGCACCCTGCGTCAGGCCCGGATACATCATCAAGGACATATTGGCCGAGACCATATATTCGGCGACGGCGGTATGCACGGCATAGGGCAGGCCCTGGCCGCCGAACTCGACGGGTGCGGCCAATCCCATCCAGCCGCCCTCGCGATACTGGTCGAAGGCCTCCTTGAAGCCTTTCGGCGTGGTCACCGAGCCATCGTCGTGACGCACACAGCCTTCCATGTCGCCGACACGGTTCAGCGGATGCATGACGTTTTCGGCGAGCTTGGCGCCCTCGGCGAGGATCGCCTCGAGCACATCGGGCGTGGCGTCGGCAAATCCGGGAAGGTTCGAATAACGCTGGTACCCCAGCACCTCGTTGAGCACGAACAGCGTATCCTGGACCGGAGCCCTGTATGTCGGCATGCTTTTTCTCCACCCTGCAAACCCGGTCCGAATGCCCCGAAGACAAGCCAGGGGCGGCATGCGGACCCATATTGGGAGCGGGATAGCAAAAATTGACGTTTGCGTAAACGTCAATTTTTCGATGCGACAAGATTCCCCGCCCACTGGAGCAATGAGCGTAGCGGCGCGACGTTGCGCAAGCCAGCGCCGAAAGTCCATGAGAGTGGGCCAGGACAACGAAAAGCCGCGTGGCAGGCCACGCGGCTCGACAGAACTCAGACGATCGGCAGACGACTTGGTGTCTGGCGCAATTGCGGACGGAATTGCCTTAGCTGGCGGCGCTCGCCTGCGGCGCCGAACGCTCGCTCAGCATCTGGCGCACCGCCGACATCGAGCCGCTCAGCTCGTTGATGGCGTCGTCGATCAGCGCCCGTTGCTTCTGCAGGCGGGCAAGCTGCTTTTCCGACTTGTCCAGCGCGAGCTTGAGCTGCTTGGTGTTTGAACCGGTGGGATCGTAGAGATCCATCATCTGCTTGACGTCGCGCAGCGAGAACCCGACCTTGCGGCCAAGCAGGATCAGCTTGAGGCGGGCCTTGTCGCGGCGCGTGTAGAGACGGGTCGAACCGTCGCGCTGCGGGTTGAGCAGGCCCTTGTCTTCGTAGAAACGCAGCGTGCGCAGCGTCACTCCATATTTCTTCGCCATCTCGCCGATGCGGACGAGGTCCTCGCCGGCTTCGGCAGACATATTGGTATTGGCCGCGGTCTCGCCGGCCGAGATAAGCTTCATGGTCACTGGCTTTCCCCGTCTGGTGGCGTCGCGGTCCTGGACCGTGCGTCGCCTGACTGGAAGCGGGGGCCTGCTTCCAGTCGTGGTTTCAACAAACAAATCGCAAACCTGCGCTCAATGCGCCTTTTACGTTTACGTCAATTCTATACCGATTGCCGCATGATGACGCAAGGGCGTTCTGCGCGCCGCCCTTTATGCCGCACCGTCAGGCCGGCAGCCAACATCCTTTCAATTTCTTAAGTTTGGTTAACGCGTTGTTTACCACGTTGGGGGAAATGTGGGCGCGTCGGCTACCCGTGTTTATCCTGTATCGAATTTTTCACGGTTTTTCGGAGCGCGGGCGAGAGCCTGGGAAGCTCGTCTTCCGCCGCGGCATAGCCGCAGGTCGCCTTCGTTCCGGCAGGGACCTGGGGGAACTGGCCACGAGCCAGCCATTCTGAAAGACGGACGCACCGATGAACAGCAAGCGGTCCTATCTCGATACACTCAACGCCGGCAGGCAGCGCAGGCCGCAGACCACGCTCGAGCAGTTGAACCAGTCGCTGGAGACACTGGAGCAGCGGCTGGAGCGGACGCGCGAGGATCCGATGGCACGTCCCGATCTCCGCCAACCCGATCCCCGCCAATATGGCGCCGACGCGCGCTATCCCGCCGCCCGGCCCTCCGGCCAGCAGCGCTGGTACGAGGACCCGCAGCCCGCGTTGCGTCAGAAGAGCCCGACGCAGGGAGCCACCGCTTTCGAGCAGAATTACCAGGCCATTGCCCGCGATATCGATCGCGTGCGCGGCCAGGAGGACGGCGTTGCCATGGTCGGCAAGATCGCCGGCGAATTGCGCGGCATGCGCGAGGAATTGCGCCACCAGATGACCGCCGGTCTGCAGCGGGAATTCGAAGCGCTGCGCAAGGACATCGAGCGGGCTTTCCAGTCAGGCGCAAAGCCCGGTGCTTCGGCCAAGGGCAGCGCCGAACTCGGCCTTGAGTTCGAACGGCTTTCCGGCGCCATCCAGACGCTGGCCGAGAAGAGCGACGACAGAAGCGTCAACATGCTGCGGCTCGAGCTCGAACAGGTCAAAGCCGCGCTCGAAACGCTGGCACGCGAAGAGAGCGTGCAGAAGGTCGACCGCCGCTGGGACGATTTCGATCGCCGCTGGACGGCGTTCGAAGACCGCGTCGATGCCGACCAGCGCAAGCGCTCGGACGACCCGGGCCTGTCTGCTCTCACCGCCCGGCTGGAGCAGATCAGCAATGCCGTCAACAATTTGCCGGAATCGTTGTCGCTGCGCTCGCTGGAGGAGAAGGTGCGCACGCTTGCCGGTGCTGTCGACCATTTCGCCAGCCAGCAGGACAATCGCGGCAGCGACACGCTTGGCATGATCGACGAGCGGCTGGACGAGATTTCCCGCGCCATCGTTGCATCCACGGTGGCCGCGCAAGCCAATTCATTCGACCACGAGGCTTTCGAGCGCATCGAGAAGCGGATCGACTCGCTTGCCCGACAGATCGAGGAAGTGGCGCAGGATCGTCCGGGCAACGCGGTCATGGACCGGTTGAGCACGCTGTCGGGCCGGGTCGACGAACTCGCCGGCCGCGCCAATCTGCCGGAGCAGGCGATGGAGCGCCTTGCCAAGCAGATCGCACTCATCGCCGACAAGATCGACCAGGCACCCGCCATGCCTGACGCCGACTACATCTTCCAAGGGCTGGAGCAGCGCTTCGACGTGCTGTCGAGCATGATGGAACGCCGCCAGGGTGACGCCATCGAACAGGGCAACATGCTGTTCCGCGATCTCGAGCGCAGACTGGACGAGGTTGCCGACAGGCTCGACCAGCGCATGCCGCAGGTCGACAGCGCCGGCATCATGGAAGCCATCGATGCCCGCTTTACGGCGCTCGCCAAGCGTATGGAAACGCGTGTACCCGATCCTGCGGGCGAAGCGGCGATCCGCGGCCTGGAGAGCCGGCTCGAAGACATTTCAAGCCGGCTGGACGCCTCGGCCGCACAGGTCGCCGGCATCGATCCGGCGCTGATCCGCAGCCTGGAAGCACAGGTTGCCGGCCTGTCCGCTCATCTTTCCAAGCCCAGCACCCCGCTGCCGGAATTCGAGGACATCAGCCCGCGTCTCAACGAAATTGAAAAGTCGCTCGCAGGAACCCGCGATTCCATCCTTGGCGCGGCGCGCGAAGCGGCCGAGAACGCAGTGCAATCGCTGGCCGGTTCGAGCGCCAATACGACCGCGGTTTCCGGCCTCGCCCAGGATTTGAAGACGCTTGAAACGCTGACGCGGCGCTCTGACGAACGCAATTCGAGAACGTTCGAGGCCATCCACGACACTTTGCTCAAGATCGTCGACCGGCTGGGTTCGCTTGAACCCGGCGAGCCGGTCGAGGCGATGAGCGAATTGCTGGATGCGGCACCGGTCGAGCCGAGCAATTGGCGCGGCGCGCGGCGACCCAAGATGGCCGTCGACGCGCCGTCGATGGATATCGATCAGCCCCTGCCATTGACCGGGGACATGGCCGATCTCGATGGCCGTGCCGCCGCCATCCTGCGCAACGAGCCGGGTGCTCGTAGCGATCTGGGCGGCCTGGGTATGGGAACGCGCACGCCGGCCGAAGCCGCAGCGGCTGCGGCCATGGCTGCTCTCGGCTCCGACACAATTGTCGACAAGAACGAACAGGCGGGCGGCCGCAGGTCGATGTTCGGTGGACTGGCCCGCGCCTTCAAGGGCAAGAAGGAGGCGGACATCCCGCCACTGGCCGGCTCGGCGCCGAGTGCCCCGATCCCGAGCGTTGATCTCGACGAACCGCTCGATCCGAAAATGGCCAACCGGCCGCTGGAGCCCGGTTCCGGCGCACCTGACCTTAACGCCATCATGAAGCGCGTGCGCGACGAGCGCGGCCAGCCGGCCAAGCCCAGCGACACCGATGCCGCGAAATCGGATTTCATCGCCGCTGCCCGGCGCGCTGCGCAGGCCGCGGCCGCCGAGGCCGATGCGCTGAAGCGCCAGTCGACGGTAACCGGACCGGTGAAGGCGCTGCGGATCGGCGACCTGCTCAAGGCACGGCGCAAGCCGATCCTGATGGGGACAACCGCGATCCTGCTGGCGCTGGGCGCCCTGCAACTGGGCAAGGCCTTCTTCGCCGAACCCGCCCAGCTGGCAAGCAACGACGTCGCACCGATCGTCGCCTCGCAGCCGGTGCAGACCGCCTCGCTCGATGCCGCGAGCCAGCCAAAGACGGACGCGCAGCCCGAGGCAGTGGAAAGTGCGCCTGACCGCACCGTCAGGCAGGCCGAGCCGTCCGCACCGGCAACCAAGGACGACATGGCCGCGCAAAGCATGATTGCCACGCCGCCAGGCGCCGAGCCGCCGATGGGTGCCGCGCCGACCGCAGAACCGGTTCCCGCCCCCGTCGCCTTGGCCACATCGGCCGATGCGGCCCCAGCGGTGTCCGAGACGACGACAGCCTCGGCTGCGCCCGCCTCGACCGTTCCGGTCGCCCCGGAAGCTGCCGATACCGACACCGGCATCCAGCCTATGGCGGCAGAGCCAACCACCACAAAGGACACCACGGGCGCGGTTCCGCCGGTGGACGCTTCGCCGGCGACGACGGCAAAGTTCGACATTCCCGCTGACGCCGGCCCGCCCGCCTTGCGCGATGCCGCCGCCAGCGGCGACGCCAAGGCGCTGTTCGAAATCGGCTCGCGCTATGCCGAGTCGCGCGGCGTCAAGGAAGACATGGCGGCAGCGGCCAAATGGTACGAGAAATCGGCGGAACTCGGCTTCGCGCCGGCCGAATACCGCATCGGAAATTTCTACGAAAAGGGCATCGGCGTCGCGCGCGACATCAAGAAAGCGAAGACCTGGTACCAGCTTTCCGCGGCACAGGGCAACGCCAGCGGCATGCACAATCTGGCCGTCCTGTTCGCCATGGCGGCAGACGGCGTGACCGACAATGAATCGGCTGCGCACTGGTTCCAGGCGGCGGCCGACGTCGGCGTCAAGGACAGCCAGTTCAATCTCGGCATCCTCGCCGCCAAGGGCGTCGGCATGAAGCAGAACCTCGAAGAATCCTACAAATGGTTCGCGCTCGTCGCCAAGACCGGCGACAAGGATGCCGCTGCCAAGCGTGACGAGATCGCCAATGCGCTGCGGCCCGAGCAGCTCGAGCGCGCCCGCGCCGCGACCAAATTGTGGAAGGCCAAGCCGCTGGATGCGGCAGCCAATTCGGCCGACATTCCCGAGTCCTGGCAGGACGGCGCGCCGCAGACGACCGCCAGCATCGACATGAAGAAGGCCGTCCAGAACATCCAGCGCATTCTCAACAAGAACGGCTACGATGCCGGCGGCGCCGACGGCAAGATGGGCCAGAAGACGAAGACCGCGATCATGGCTTTCCAGACCGACAACAAGATGCCGGCGACCGGCGAAGTCGATGAAAAACTGGTCAAGGCACTGCTGGCGCGCAAATAACGGCAGAGGCGTCGTTTCCACGACGCCCTTGCCACACATTCGCCTGTTAACTGATTGAGATGTTTTTTGTTTCGGTGGCGTAGCGCGGTTTGACTTCGCAGCACCTCCGGCGCAAGAACGAATTGGCTTGTCGGGCCAAGATGCCCGCAACGGTTGCATTCGCCGACAGGCAGAACTGATCGAGACTGACGGGTGGGCATCTATCTCCCGATCGCGGAAATTTCCGTCAATATCTTCGTCCTGCTGGCCATGGGCGCGGCGGTGGGTTTCCTGTCGGGCATGTTCGGCGTCGGCGGTGGCTTCCTCATCACGCCGCTGCTGATCTTCTACAACATACCCCCGGCGATCGCGGTCGCCACGGGCGCCAACCAGGTCATCGCCTCCTCCGTCTCCGGCGTCCTTTCGCACATGAAGCGAGGGACGCTCGACTTCAAGCTCGGCGGGGTGTTGCTGGCCGGCGGCATTGTCGGTTCCACCGGCGGCATCTTCGTCTTCGCCTTCCTGCGCCGCCTCGGCCAGCTCGACCTGTTCATCTCGCTGCTCTACGTCGTGCTGCTCGGCACCGTCGGCGGGCTGATGCTGGTCGAAAGCGTCAATGCGCTGCGCGCCACGCGCAGCGGTGCGGCACCGGTGCTGAAGAAATCCGGCCAGCACAACTGGATCCACCGCTTGCCGCTGAAGATGCGGTTCAGGGCCTCAAAACTGTTCGTCAGCGTCATCCCCGTCCTTGGCCTTGGCGCCGGCATCGGCTTCCTGTCGTCGATCATGGGCGTCGGCGGCGGCTTCATCATGGTGCCGGCACTGATCTATCTGCTGAAAGTGCCGACCAACGTCGTCATCGGCACCTCGCTGTTCCAGATCATCTTCACCTCCGCCTATACGACGCTGGTCCACGCCACCACCAACCAGACGGTCGACGTCGTGCTGGCCTTCCTGCTGATGGCGGGCGGCGTCGCCGGTGCGCAGTACGGCGCCAAGGCAGGCCAGCGGCTGCGCGGCGAGCAACTCAGGGCCTTGCTGGCGCTGCTGGTGCTGGCGGTGGCGATACGATTGGCGATCGATCTTTTCGTCACCCCGCCCAACCTCTATTCGCTGTCTGCCGCGGGCCTCAACTGATGAAGGCTCGCAACACATTCGCAACCGCCATTCTCCTGACGCTGCTTGCGGTCGCCGTGCCGGCGAAGGCACAGGTTCCGCTGACCGAAGGCATCCAGATCGGTCTCTCCACCGATAATGTCTCGATCACCGCCGGCTTTTCCGGGGCCGACCTGACCATTTTCGGTTCGCTGGAAAACCCGGATCCACTTGTCGCGCGCCAAGGCCGTTACGACGTCATCGTCGTGCTCGAAGGTCCGCCCAAACCGGTGGTGGTGCGCCGCAAGGACCGGGTGCTAGGCGTCTGGGTCAATCTGGATTCCGAGACCTTCGAGAACGTGCCGGTCTCCTATTCGGTGGCGACGACGCGACCGCTGCAGGACATCACTGAACCCAACAGCTACAAGCAGCTGTCGCTCGGCGCCTCCAACCTCTACATGCAGCCCGCCGATGCCGGCGACAGCCCGGCGACGATCGAGGAATTCACGGCCGCACTGCGGGAGCGCAAGTCGGCGACCGGCCTCTACAGCGAGAATGTCGGCGGCGTGCAATTCCTGTCGCAGAACCTGTTCCGCGCCACAGTGAGGCTGGCGCCAAATGTGCCAGTTGGAACCCATAAAGCCCGCGCGTTCCTGTTCAAGAGCGGCCTGTTCATCAAGGAAAGCTCGGCCCAGCTCGAAATCCGCAAATCCGGTTTCGAACAGTCGATCTTCCGTGTCGCCCACAATTATTCCTTCCTCTACGGCGTCTTCGCGATATCGCTGGCCATGCTGACAGGCTGGCTCGGAAGGCTGATCTTCCGGCGGGATTAATGCATGTCGCCCAAAAGTGGCCCCGGTTTTGGGAGAACGACATGCATCGAATCAAGACCTGAAGTGCGTCGCGTGAATCCACTCAAACGCGACGCACTTCAGAACTTTCCCCGAAAAGTGGTTTCCCTTTGCCGAGGCATGCGGTAGACCGCGCTCCCCAGCCAAATGGCAGACACAAACAATTCGGTTCGGCAGCGCAGCCCGTCCCCGGGCAGCGCGCGATTTCTCGGCGCCTGTCGGCTCGCCGACGACAAATACAGGAACTTGTCATGCGACCAGCCTTCGGCGGCATCGACTTCGGCACTTCGAACTCCACTGTTGGCGTGGTCCGCAACGGGCAGCCGCGCCTCGTCGCGCTGGAGGACGGCCAGGTGACACTGCCCAGTGCCGTGTTCTTCAACTTCGAGGACAACCGCACCTGCTTTGGCCGTCACGCCATCGCCAACTACACCGACAGCATCGAAGGCCGGCTGATGCGTTCGCTGAAGAGCGTGCTCGGCAGTTCGCTGGCCCATGAAAAGACCCGCATCAAATCGCGCTCGATCGGCTTCATGGACATCGTCGGCATGTTCCTCGGACATCTCAAGATGAGGCTGGAAGCAGATGCCGGCGATACGGTCGAGACCGTCGTTCTTGGCCGGCCGGTGCAATTCGTCGACGACGATGCCGAGGCCGACGCGAAGGCGCAAAGCGAACTCGAGAACGCCGCCCGTGGCCAGGGCTTCAGGCACATCGCTTTCCAGTTCGAGCCGATCGCGGCGGCGCTCGACTACGAACAAAAGGTGACATGCGAGGAACTGGCGCTGATCATCGATATGGGCGGCGGCACGTCGGACTTCTCGATCGTGCGCGTCTCGCCGCAGCGCTCCCGGTCGCTCGACCGCAAGGACGACATCCTGGCCAGCCGGGGCGTCCATATCGGCGGTACGGATTTCGACCGGCTGCTGAGCATCGCCCATATCATGCCGCAACTCGGCTATTTGACGCCGACCAAGGACGGCAAGCGCAATCTGCCGGCAAGCTACTTCATCGACCTCGCGACATGGCAGCGCATCAACCTGGTCTACACCGCCAAGGCGATGACGCATCTGCGCCAGATCCGCTACGAGGCCGAGCGCGCCGACCTGGTCGACCGTTTCATCCACATCGTCGAACACCGCTATGGACACGCGCTGGCCGCACTTGTCGAAAAAGCCAAGATAGAGCTGACCGACAGGTCATCCGCGGAGGTCGTGGTGAAGCTGCCGGGTGCGGAGTTCGCGGCCGAAATCACGCGCAACGGGCTGGATGCCACGATCGCCAGGGACATCGAGCGGGTCACGGCGACGGTAGCGCAGACCATCCGGGACGCTGAGGTGAAGCCATCCGATATCACCGCGGTGTTCCTGACCGGCGGATCGACCGCGATCCCGCTGGCAAGGCGAGAAATCCTGTCGCTGGTGCCGCAGGCATCTGTCATCGAAGGCGACATGTTCGGCTCGGTCGGACTTGGCCTGGCGCTGGATGCGCAGCGAAAATTCGGCTGACCGGGTCCATTGATATTAGGTGATGCCGGCCTGCAAATGGCTGATACCTGCGCTTCCGGTGCTCACGTACTTTAAGTACGCTCCGCTCCGGTTCTCGGCATCAGCCATTTTCGACTCGGCCTGACCTGAATCTCAGCGAACCCTCACCGTTGATCCGACGTGCCCAGATGCGCCTTGAGCGCCATCTGGGCCAAGCTTGCCTGGCGATCACGATGGGTGATCATGGCGAAGTCGCGTTTCGGCAGTTGGAGCGGCACCGACCTCAGACTGCCTTCGGCCACGGCGCGTGCCACGACAAGTTCGGAAATGATGGTGGCGCCGGCCCCCGCCTCGACGGCCTGGCGAATAGCTTCATTGCTCGGCAGCACCAGGAATATCTGGAGGTCGGCGAGCGAAATCCCTTCGTGGCGCGCCAGATCCTCCAGCACCTCGCGCGTGCCGGAACCACCCTCACGGATGATCCAGCGCAGGCCCTTGATGTCAGGGCGGCCGGGCGCGACTTCGGGGATCTCCGGATGCGCGCTGGCAACCACCAGCATCAGCCTGTCGACGTCGACCTTGGTGCGGCGCAATATGTCGGACTCGGTGCGCCCCTCGACCAGGCCGAGATCGGCCGCGCCGTCGAGGACATTAGCCTCGACCTGCCTGGTGTTGCCAATGGAGACGCTCAGCCTGACGGCCGGATAGGCTTCGTGGAAGGAAGCCAGCCGACGCGGCAGCCAGTAGCTGGCGATGGTCTGGCTGGCGGCGATCGAAAGGCTGCCGGTGACGGTCTGCGAGACATGCTCCAGCACATTGCGCGCGGCGGCGGCCCGTTCGAGCACGGCCTTGGCCTCCGGCAGGAAACGATGACCGGTCTGGGCAAGCTCGATGTTGCGGCCGACGCGGTTGAACAGATGCACGCCGTGCTGTTCTTCAAGCGCCCGGATGGCGGCCGATGCGGCCGACTGCGAAATGCCTAGCAGTTCCGCCGCCTTGGTCATGTGGCCGCGCTCCGCGACGGCGACGAAAATCCGCAACTGGTCCAGGGTCATGTCTGCATTAAGAACCAATATCGATCGAATTTACAAGAACAACTGATTAGACGGATCGATAGCTTTATTCTAAGTTTTTGAACGAAGTTAGAAAAAATTCGCCGAGAGATCGCAGAGAGCAGAATGATCGGGCGGTTCAGATCCCTGCTTGCGCATTGGACCCGCGGCATAAGGCGGCGGCTGAACGGCGATCGCTACCACCCTGAAGAGCATTACATGCGCGGCCCCGGACCAAAGACGCGGGCCAAATCCATGAGCCGTACAGGCACCACCGGATCATGATGCAGGGACCGCCGCGCGGCGCGAATTCGGCACCATCACAACGCCCGCTTGCCGACACGCGCGCGCCTGACGAAGGCGACGGCGTCGACACGTCGCCTGATGTTTCCGACAGCGTCGCCAAGACGACCTGCTACATGTGCGCCTGCCGCTGCGGCATCGATGTGCACATCAAGGATGGCAAGGTCCGCTACATCAACGGCAACAAGGACCATCCGGTCAATCGCGGCGTGATCTGCGGCAAGGGCAGCTCTGGCATCATGCAGCATTACAGCCCGGCAAGGCTCAAGAAGCCATTGCTGCGCACCGGCCCGCGCGGCTCCGGCGAGTTCCGCGAGATCGAGTGGGAAGAGGCGTTTTCGATCGCGACGGAACGGCTCTCGGCCATCCGCCGGACCGCCCCCAGGAAACTGGCCTTCTTTACCGGCCGCGATCAATCCCAATCCTTGACCGGCTGGTGGGCAAGCCAGTTCGGCACCCCGAATTTCGCCGCCCATGGCGGCTTCTGTTCGGTCAACATGGCGGCGGGCGGCCTCTATACGATCGGCGGCTCCTTCTGGGAGTTCGGCGAGCCCGACTGGGACAACACCCGGTATTTCATGCTGTTCGGGGTTGCCGAAGACCATGATTCCAACCCGATCAAGATCGGCCTCGGCAAACTCAAGGCGCGCGGCGCCAAGGTCGTCTCGATCAACCCGTGCCGCACCGGCTACAATGCCATTGCCGACGACTGGATCGGCATCCGGCCCGGAACCGACGGCCTGTTCGTGTTCGCCCTCATCCACGAATTGCTCAAGGCCGGCCGCGTCGATCTCGATTATCTGCTGCGCTACACCAATGCCCATGTCCTCGTCGTGCAGGAGCCAGGTGCCGCCGACGACGGGCTGTTCGTGCGCAACGCCGACGGCAATCCGCTGTCCTGGGACAGGGTGGCGAAGAGACCGGTCAGCGCTACCGATGCCGATGCGAAGCCGGCGCTGACCGGCAGCTTCACGATCGGTGGGCGCCACTGCGTTCCGGTGTTCCAGTTGATCGCCGACCGCTACCTCGATGAGAGCTATGCGCCGGACGCGGTCGCCGAGCGCTGCGGCATTGCCGTCGATACGATCCGCAGGATCGCCGCCGAACTTGCGCATGTCGCCTTCGAACAGACGATCGAACTGCCGATCGCCTGGACCGACTGGGCCGGGCGCCGGCATGAGACAATCAAGGGGCGACCCGTCTCGATGCACGCCATGCGCGGCATCTCGGCCCATTCGAACGGCTTCCACACCTGCCGCGCCATCCATCTCCTCCAGGTCTTGCTGGGCACGGTGGATGTTCCCGGCGGTTTCCGTTTCAAGCCGCCCTACCCCCGCTCCGCTCCGCCCGGTCCCAAGCCAGCCGGCAAAACCGTCAAGCCGATGACGCCGCTTGACGGCATGCCACTCGGTTTCGTCTGTGGGCCGGACGATTTGCTGGTCGATGAGGCCGGCACGCCGCTTCGCATCGACAAGGCCTATTCCTGGGACGCACCGCTGGCGGCACACGGCCTGATGCACACCGTCATCCGCAATGCCTGGGCCGGCGACCCGTACCCGATCGATACGCTGATGATGTATATGTCGAACATGGCGTGGAATTCCTCGATGAACACCGTCGAGACCATTGCCATGCTGACCGACAGCGACGAAGCGGGCAACTACAAGATCCCTTTCATCATCTATTCCGATGCCTATTATTCCGAGACCGTGCCGTTCGCTGACCTCGTGCTGCCGGACACCACCTATCTCGAGCGCCATGACTGCATCAGCCTGCTCGATCGACCGATCAGCCATGCCGACGGACCCGGCGACGCCATCCGCCATCCCGTCGTCGAGCCTGACCGCGACGTCCGGCCCTTCCAGTCGGCGCTGATCGAACTCGGCGCCCGGCTCGGCCTGCCCGGTTTCATCAACGACGATGGCTCAGCCAAATATGCCGACTATGCCGACTACATCGTCAACCATGAGCGCACGCCGGGCATCGGCCCGCTCGCCGGCTGGCGCGGCAAGGATGGGACCTCGACCGGCAGGGGCGAGGCCAATCCGGACCAGCTGCAGCGCTACATCGACAATGGCGGCTTCTGGCACCATGATTTTGCTGAGGACCAGCGCTACTACAAGATGGCCAACCGCTCCTATCTCGATTTCGCGGTGCAGATGGGTTTTATTCCCAAGGCTGAGCCGATCGTCTTCCAGCTCTACTCGGAGCCTATGCAGCGCTTCCGCCTTGCCGCGCGTGGGCATGGCCCTGTCTTGCCACCAAAGGGTGACCGCGAGCGCATCGAGACCTACATGGACCCGCTGCCGTTCTGGCACATGCCCTTCGAGGAAGCGGTCGTCGACCTTGGAAAATATCCGCTGCATGCGCTGACGCAGCGGCCGATGCACATGTACCATTCCTGGGGCTCGCAGAATGCGTGGCTGAGGCAGATCACCAGCCAGAACCGGCTGTTCGTGCATCACCGGACGGCAGCCGGTCTCGGCCTTGTCGATGATGACTGGGTGTGGATCGAAAGCATCAACGGCAGGGTGAAGGGGCAGATCAAGCTGATCGACGGGGTGAACGAAAGCACGGTCTGGACCTGGAACGCCATCGGCAAAAGGCGCGGGAGTTGGGGGCTGAAGGACAATGCGGCCGAATCCAACCGTGGCTTCCTGCTCAACCATATCATCGGCGACCAGACCTCGGCTGACGCTCAGGGCAAGCGCTATTCGAACTCCGATCCGGTCACCGGCCAGGCGGCATGGTTCGATTTACGCGTGCGCATCGTCAAATGCGCGGCGGAAGAAGCCGGCTTCACCGAGCCGCAGTTCGAGCGTTTCCAGCAGCCACCGCATTTCGAACCCTCGCCCGACAGGCTGACTTTCGGTGCCGAATTCCGCCGGGCAAGAGAGGCGACTGAATGACCTGTCTGCCAAGTCAAAGCGGCAAGAAGCTCGGCCTCGTCATCGATCTCGATACATGCGTTGGCTGCCAGGCCTGTGTCACCGCCTGCAAGGAATGGAACACCGGCGGCCACATGGCGCCGCTGACCGACATCGATCCCTATGGCGGCCACGTCGACGGCGTCTGGTTCAACCGCGTGCACAGCTATGAGCACACCACCGAGATGGGCGGTCGAACGGTGAACTTCCCGCGCTCCTGCCTGCATTGCGAAACGCCGGCGTGCGTCACCGTCTGCCCCACCGGTGCCTCCTACAAGCGGGCCTCGGACGGCATAGTGCTGATCGACGAGGACAAGTGCATCGGCTGCAAATTGTGCAGCTGGGCCTGCCCTTATGGCGCACGCGAATTCGACAGTGATGTCGGGGTGATGAAGAAGTGCACGCTCTGCGTCGATCGCATCTACAATGACAATCTGGCCGAGGAAGACCGCGTGCCGGCCTGCGTCGCCGCTTGCCCGACCAGTGCACGGCATTTCGGCGATCTCGGCGATCCTCAGTCGGCTGTCTCGCAACTGGTGGCGGAGCGTGGCGGCGTCGACCTGATGCCTGAACTCGGCTATCGCCCGACCAACAAATACCTGCCGCCGCGCGCCCATACCAATCGCGCCGCATCGGTGGCAGCACCCGCACTCGAACCGGTGCGGGCCGAAGGCGGTTTCCTCGGCTGGGTCGACCGCATGCTTTCGAACTAGCCCATGCATCCAGCCTTCTCCGTGGTCTTCTTCACCACCGCCACCGGCGCCGGCTACGGCCTGCTGGCGCTGCTTGGCGTGCTCGGAGGATTCCAGATCATCCCACCCGATTTCTGGCTGGGCTTCATCGGCATGGGACTGGCATTCGGCCTGATCATGGCCGGGTTGTTGTCCTCAACGGGTCATCTCGGCCGCCCCGAACGCGCCTGGCGGGCGTTCTCGCAATGGCGCAGTTCATGGCTGTCGCGCGAAGGCGTCGCCTCGGTCACTACTTTTATCCCGGCTGGACTGTTCGGCATCGGCTGGGTCTTCTTTGGCCGCAGCGGCGGTTGGGTGACGGTAGCCGGATTGCTGACGGCCTGTGGTGCCGTCATCACCGTCTGCACCACAGGCATGATCTACGCGTCGCTGAAGCCGATCGCCCAATGGCACAGCCGTTTCACGCTGCCCGGCTATCTCATTTTTTCGGCGATGACCGGCAGCGTGTTGCTGAACGCGCTGCTGCAGGGCTTTGCGCTTGGTTCGAAGGTGCAGTTGGCGGCTTGCCTGCTGCTGACCTTGTTCGGCTGGGGCTGGAAAGTGGCGACCTGGCGCTACAACGACCGATTGGAGATCGCGACCACCGCCAACACCGCAACCGGGTTGGCCGGCGGTACAGTGCGGTCGCTGGAATGGCCGCATACCGAGGAAAATTATCTGCTCAAGGAAATGGGTTTCCGCATCGCGCGCAAGCACAGCGCGCGGCTGCGCCAGATCACCCAGCTTCTGGCCTTCGTGTTGCCCTTGGGGCTGCTCGCCATTGTGTCCGCCCTGTCATGGCCGCTGGCAGCGTTGCTGTCGATACTTGCTGCTGCAATCCAGTTCGCCGGCATGCTGGTCGAACGTTGGCTGTTCTTCGCCGAGGCAAAGCACACGGTTACGCTCTACTACGGCAGGTAGAGCTGTTTAGCCCGGCCGCAGCATCGAGCCGGAAATGGCAAAGATGCGTTGGGCGCCCAGCATATAAGCCATCAGCGTGTCCAGCCGGAACAGCCCGGCATAGGCGCGGTCGAGAACGTTGAGCGAACCGGTATAGGCGCCGAAGGCTGGCATGATCATGCGACCGCCGTCGCCGGCAAAGCAGCGGCGCCTCACCGAGCGTCCCTGCTGGACTATGCGGGCGCAGGGATGCAGATGGCCCGCTATTTCTCCTTCGACGCGCTGCTTCGACGGCTCATGCCGGAACAGCAGCGAGCCTATAGCAAGTTCACGCACCGTTTCGCCGGGCAGATCGGCTGGCGCTTCCGGGTCATGGTTGCCGGCGACCCAGAACCAGTCTCGGCCTGCCATCAGCGTTTCCAGCCGTTCGCGGAAGCTTGCATGCATACGCTGGGCGCCACCGCCATCGTGAAAGCTGTCGCCCAGGCTGATGACGATCGACGGCTGGTAGTCTGATATCACGGCCTGAAGCCGCAGCAAGGTCGCGCCGGTGTCGTAGGGCGGAATCAGCGTGCCGCGGCGTGCCAGCGACGAGCCCTTTTCCAGATGCAGATCGGACACGGCCAAAAGCCGCAGATCCGGAAAATAAAGCACGCCGCGCGGGTCGCAGACGGCGCGCTCGCCTGATATGCCGACAAGGTCGGCCTCGGCGATCAGCGATGTGCGCGCCAGCGAAAAATTCATTCCTCAGCCATTCCCGGCCCCATGGCCTCCTCGACCAATGTCGCCGCATCCATCAAAAGCGTTTCATCGGCTTCGCCATTGACGGGCATCTTGCCGATCTCGAGCATGATGGGCACGGCGAGCGGCGATATCTGTTCGAGTGCCTTATGCACGATTCGACCCTGGATGCGCGAGAGCATGTCGGCAAGTCTGCTGACATCGAGCAGGCCGGTGGCCGCGTCGGCACGCGTCGCCTGCAGCAGGATGTGGTCCGGTTCATGGCTGCGCAGCACGTCATAGATCAGGTCTGTCGAGACCGTGACCTGGCGACCGCTCTTTTCCTGGCCCGGATGGCGTTTCTCGATCAGCCCTGAAATCAGCGCGCAATTGCGGAAGGTACGCTTGAGAAGCCAGCTGTCGGCCAGCCAGGCTTCGAGGTCGTCTCCCAGCATGTCCTGGTCAAAAAGTGCGCCAAGCGAAGGCTTCCTGGCTTTGAACATCGCGCTCATGTCGCCCAGTGACCATATCGCCAAGGCATAGTCGGTGGCGACGAAGCCGAGCGGCCTGGCTCCTGCCCTGTCGAGGCGGCGGGTGAGCAGCATGCCGAGCGTCTGGTGCGCCAGCCTGCCCTCGAACGGATAAGCCACCAGATAGTGGCGGTTGCCTCGTGGAAAGGTCTCGATCAGCAGGTCGTCACGCTTGGGCAGCACCGATTTGTCGGCCTGGAACCGCAGCCAGTCGGCGACCTGCTCGGGCAGCTTTTTCCATCGCTGCGGGTCATCGAGCATGATGCGGACCTGTTCGGCGAGATAGGTCGAAAGCGGAAACTTGCCTCCGCCATAGTAGGGCACCTTGGCATCGCTGCCGGGCGCGTTCGACACGAAGCATTCATTCTCGCGGATGCCTTCGAAGCGCAGCACCTTGCCGGCGAACATGAAGGTGTCGCCATGCGTCAACGTTTCGAGGAAGGCCTCCTCGATCTTGCCGAGAACCCGGCCGCCACGCGAAGCCACGCCTTTGCCACCGGCCTTGATATAGCGCACATTCAGCGCCGGCACCTCGATGATGGTGCCGACATTCAACCTGTATTGTTGGGCGACGCGCGGATTGGACACCCGCCAGAACCCATCCTTGTTCAGGCGTATGCGGGCGTAGCGCTCGTAATTCTTCAGCGCATAGCCGCCGGTGGCGACGAAATCGATGACGCGATCGAATGTCGGCCGGTCGAGGCCGGCATAGGGTGCTGCGGTTCGCACTTCGTTGAACAGGTCATCGGCACGGAATGGCGCGCCGCAGGCGCAGCCGAGCACATGCTGGGCCAGCACATCGAGCCCGCCATCGATCAAGGGGGGCGTGTCTTGCGCGCCGAGATAGTTGGCGTCGAGGGCGGCCCGGCATTCCAGCACCTCGAAGCGATTGGCGGGAATGAGGATCGCCTTGGACGGCTCGTCCATGCGGTGGTTGGCGCGGCCGATGCGCTGCGCCAGCCGGCTCGCCCCCTTCGGCGCGCCGACATGCACGACCAGATCGACATCGCCCCAGTCGATGCCGAGGTCTAGCGTCGAGGTGGCGACGATGGCGCGCAGTGCGTTTTCCCCCATCGCCTTTTCCACGCGCCGGCGCTGGGCGACGTCGAGCGAACCGTGATGCAGCGCGATCGGCAACGTATCCTCGTTGACCCGCCACAATTCCTGGAACAGCAGCTCCGCCTGGCTGCGCGTGTTGACGAACAGCAGGGTGGTCTTGTGGCGCTTGATCTCGCGATAGATTTCCGGCGTGGCGTAGCGCGCCGAATGTCCGGCCCATGGCACCCGCTCTTCGGAATCGAGGATGGAAATCTCCGGTTTGGCGCCGCCGGTGACGACGATCAGTTCGGCCATGTCGCTGCCTGTCGAACCCTTGGGTGGATTCTGGCTGACCAGCCAGCGCCGCAACTCGTCCGGTTCGGCTACCGTCGCCGACAGGCCGATCGTCTGCAGCGCGGGGACAAAGCTGCGCAGCCGTGCCAGGCCGAGCGCCAGCAGATGCCCGCGTTTCGACGTCACCAGCGAGTGCAGTTCGTCGAGCACGACGTAGCGCAGATCCTCGAAGAAACGTTTTGCATCGCCGGCCGCAATCAGCAGCGCCAGTTGCTCAGGGGTGGTCAGCAGGATGCCGGGCGGCACCAGCTTCTGGCGCTGGCGCTTGTGGGCGGGGGTGTCGCCGGTGCGCGTCTCGATGGTGACGGGCAGGCCGATCTCTTCCACCGGCTTGCCGAGATTGCGCTCGATATCGACGGCAAGCGCCTTTAGCGGTGAGATGTAGAGCGTGTGGATACCGCGGCGCGCCTGGCCCGGCTTTCTCTTGGGCCGGTTGGCCAGTTCGGTGAGCGAAGGCAGGAACCCGGCCAGCGTCTTGCCGGCGCCGGTCGGCGCAATCAGCAGGACTGATTGCCCGGCCTGGGCCTTCGCCAGAAGTTCGATCTGATGGGCGCGCGGCGACCAGCCTTTCTCGCCAAACCATCTGAGGAATGGTTCGGGCAGGGCCACGGCGGCATTCTGTTCGGCAAGGCGCGGCTCAACTGTCACCCGCCAGAGGTAGCGCGACGGCGCGCGAACGCCAAGGAAAATCGGAACAAAAGGTGATCGAGGTGAGCTTTCCTCGCCCCGTTTATCGGGAGAGGATGCCGGCTCCCCGTGAACGGGGCGAAGGAAGAGAGGCTACGGCCTCCGAAACCCGGTCGGGCCGCCATAGAGATAACCGATGCGATCAACCGCGTCCTTCAGCCCTTCGCGCGACACCAGCATGGTGTGGCCGTTGGCGTGGATCATCGTGTCGGCATCGGTCATGACGGCAACATGGCCCTTCCAGAACACCAGATCGCCGCGTCGCAACCCTGAGAAACCAGGTCCCGGTTCCAGCGGCTCGCCAAGTGTCGCCGCCTGCATATCGGAATCGCGCAGCACGTCGCTGCCGGCCATGCGCATCGCCAGTTGCACCAGCCCCGAACAGTCGATACCGAAACCGGAAGTACCGCCCCAGAGATAAGGTGTTCCTAGAAACGCCTCGGCAACCGCGACATAGTCGGAGGCAGCTTCGCTGAGCGGCCGCAGGTGACCTGCGATCAGCGCCTCGCCGGAAGGCAGGACCGCATAGTGCGTACCGCGCGTCTCGGCGGCCTCCGTCACTGTCACCGTCGATCCCATCGACAATTGTCCGGCGATCGGAAAGCGCAGATCCGGCCCGGGGTAGAGGAAGGTGCGCGGCACGCAGACGATGTGCGTCGGCGCATGGTCCCGTTTGCCCAGCATCGTGTCGGCGACGTAGCCGACATAGCCGTCGCGTTCGGCCTGGACCCAGGCCCAGCCCTCAGCGACATCGAAGACCAGGACATCGTCGCCGAACAGCGCTTGCGTGTTGACGCCGGCGTCCGGTCGGGGCGCCTTGCGCATATCGGCCACTGACGCGATGACCCGCGCCGGCCGGCCGGCGACGAAGCGGTCGGCGGCGACCTCGCCCTTCAGCCTTGCATCGGCGAGATCGGAGCGAAAAGCGTGAAGGCGGGCATCCCTGGCGGTCAAATCGAGCACTCTGTTGAGAAGGTAATGCGCTCACATCGGCAGTTCGAGCGCCTTGGCGATGATACCATCGCCGAAGCGCTCGACAAAGAGCGCGCCTTCGACCGTGCGCCTGATCAGAACATTGCGCTTGTCGAGTTCGTCGCGATGGCGCGAGACGAGTTTCAAAGCGCCCATCGTGTCGAGGGCGCGGGTGATCACCGGCTTGGTGACATTGAGGCGCGCGGCGAGCCCGCGCACGGTGTGCGGCGGCGGGTCGAGATAGATGGTGAACAGGATCGCCGTCTGGCGCATGGTCAGATCGGGCGCGTCGTCGCGCACCTGCGACAGCATCACCTGCTGCCACAGTCGCAAGGCCTGGCTGGGGCGCATCGCAATCGACATCGCGCCAGCATGACGGCAAATTGTTTCGGTTCCGTTTCAGTCAACGCGATTGCCGTCTCTCGTCTGCGACTGTCAACCGTAGCGTTTCGCGATGATCCGCTCCAGCGCGCGGATGCCTTGTGCCTCGCCGCCGGCGGGGCCATGCGGACGGTCAGCCGGGTTCCAGGCGAAGATGTCGAAATGCGCCCAGGCCGCGGTTTTTTCGACGAAGCGCTTGAGGAACAGCGCCGCCGTGATCGAGCCGGCGAAACCATCCGGCGTGACATTGTTGATGTCGGCGATCTTCGACGACAGTTTTGCATCGTAGGGCTGCCACAGCGGCATGCGCCACAGCGGGTCCTCGGCCGCGACGGAAGCCGCCGCAAGGTCGGATGCCAGCGTTTCGTCGCCGGTGTAGAACGGCGGCAAATCGGGGCCGAGCGCGACACGGGCAGCCCCGGTCAGCGTCGCCATGTCGACCAGAAGCTGCGGCTCCTCCTCGTCGGCCAGTGCCAGCGCGTCGGCCAGCACCAGCCGTCCCTCGGCATCCGTGTTGCCGATCTCGACAGTGATGCCCTTGCGGCTCGCCAGCACGTCGCCAGGCCGGAAGGCGTTGCCGGCAATCGAATTCTCGACTGCGGGAATGAGCACGCGCAGTCGTACATTCAGCCCGGCAGCCATGATCATCGAGGCGAGGCCAAGCACATTGGCGGCACCGCCCATGTCCTTCTTCATCAGCAGCATACCGGACGATGGCTTGATGTCGAGACCGCCCGTGTCGAAGCAGACGCCCTTGCCGACCAGCGTCACCTTCGGCGCGTCTTGCTGCCCCCACTGCATATCGATCAGGCGCGGCGCGCTGGTCGACGCGCGGCCGACCGCATGGATCATCGGGAAATTCCGGTCGAGGAGATCGTCGCCCTTGACCACCGAGACTTCGGCCTTGTGCCTGGCGGCCAGGGTCCGCACCGCCTGCTCCAAATCTTCCGGACCCATATCGCTGGTCGGCGTGTTGACCAGATCGCGTGTCAGGAAGACGCCATCGGCAATGCGGCGGACGCGCCCGGCATTGACGCCTGCCGGCAGGCCGAAGCGCAGCGCCCTGCCTGACTTCTTGCCGTAACGGGTGAAGACATAGCCGCCGAGCACCAGTGCGGTGGCCGCGAGTTCGGGCTCGGCCGGCGGAGAGGCGAAATGCCAGTCGCCTTCCGGCAAGGCTTTCGACAGTGCGCCGAGGGCGAGCGCGCCTTCGCCATCGCCGACACCGAACAAGGCGCCGCCGAGCGGCCCGTTTTCGCCGGGCACGACCAGCGTCCTGCCTGCCTCGCCGGAAAAGCCGTTGGCCCTGGCCCAGGCGACAGCGGCCGGCGCGAGACCGGCCGCGTCCAGACCGTCCCTGGCGACCAGATGGACCGGTAGCGCGCCCGGCAATGTCTTCCCGACGAGTTCGACAGGCATGCGATGTTCTCCGTGTGAGTCGCCGTTCTTAACCATCCGTTAGGGTTAACAGAATATTTCTGCGGGAGGGAAGACGGCCACGCAATGGCCGCGCATGAATGGAGGCTTAGGGTGCCATGCCGACCAACCGCAGGATCAATGCCAGAGGAAAACGGCTCATCACCACGGCTCTTGTGCTGGCGCTGACGGCGGGCGTCGCCGGTTGCGGAACCGACAAGCTGTCCACCGGCTCTATCGCACGCACCAGCGGCAAACCGCTGGAAAGCATGTCGGCCGGCGAACTGCACAATGCCACCGGCGCACTTGGCCAATCCTACGCGAAGAATCCCAATGACAAGCGGATAGCGACGAACTATGCGGCGGCATTGCAGATGGATGGCGACGCCGATCAGTCGCTGGCCGTGATGCGCAAACTCGCCATCGCTTTGCCCAAGGATCGTGACGTTCTTGCCTCCTATGGCAAGGCGCTGGCCGCCAATGGCCAGTTCGAGGCGGCGCTCGACGCGGTGCGCCGTGCTCAGACACCGGAATATCCCGACTGGAAGCTGGTTTCGGCCGAAGCGGCCATTCTCGACCAGACGGGTCAGAAGGACGATGCGCGCCGGCTTTACCGCAAGGCACTCGATCTCAAGCCGAACGAGCCTTCCGTGCTCTCCAATCTTGGCATGTCGTATGTGCTGGAAGGTGACCTGCGCACCGCCGAAACCTATATGCGCTCGGCCGCGCAGCAGCCGAACGCGGACAGCCGCGTCCGCCAGAACCTGGCACTGGTCGTCGGCCTGCAAGGCCGTTTCGACGAGGCCGAGAAGATCGCCTCACAGGAACTGTCGCCCGAACAGGCGCAGGCAAATGTCGCCTATCTCAGGCAGATGCTGGCCCAGCAGAATGCCTGGAGCCAGCTCAAGGATCAGGACAAGCCGAAGTCCGCGACCAACTGAGATCACAATCCCAACAACCTCAAACGAAGAAGCCGCGCTGCATGCAGCGCGGCTTCTTCGTTTGAGGTTGGATGCAGGAATTTACCTTGCCGCTACTGGGCGTTTGTTGCCGGCGCCGCATGATCGCCGAAGATACCGCGCTGGCTGACCTGAATGCCGGCGGGACCCAGGATGATGGCGAAAAGCACCGGCAGGAAAAACAGGATCATCGGCACTGTGAGCTTTGGCGGCAGGGCGGCCGCCTTCTTCTCGGCCGCATTCATGCGCATGTCGCGGCTTTCGGCGGCAAGCACGCGTAGTGCATGCGCCACCGGCGTGCCGTAACGCTCGGCCTGGACGAGCGCCTGCGACACCGACTTGACCGAATCCAGGCCGGTGCGGCTTGCCAGGTTCTCGTAGGCCTGCTTGCGCTCCGGCAGATAGGAAAGCTCGGCGTTGGTGAGGATGAACTCTTCCGCCAGCGCCACCGATTGCGCGCCGATCTCGTCGGCGACCTTGCGCAGTGCTGCTTCCACCGACATGCCCGATTCGACGCAGATCAGCATCAGATCGAGCCCATCCGGCCATGCCATCTGGATCGACTGCTTGCGCTTGGTGGCGCGGTTGTTGACGTAGACGACTGGCGCGTAGAAGCCGCCGTAAGCAACGAGGATGCAGACGAACAGCCTGATGACCAATGGCTTGTCGGGCAGTCCTCCGAGCACGAAGATGTAGATTGCGGCCAGCGCGAAACCGACAAAGGGAAGCACGAGGCGGAAGAAAAGAAACCGCGTCAGCGGGTTCTGTCCACGAAAGCCGGCCACCTTGAGTTTCTGCAAGGTGCCTTCATCGGCGAGCGCGCGTCTCAGATCCAGCCGGTCGACAATGTTGCGCATGCCGACCGACTGTTCCTCGCGCAAGCCCTTGCGACGGCGGTCGGCCTCGACCGCAAGCCGGGCGCGCTGTTGCGCACGCAGTTCGTCGCGTTCCAGCGCAACGGATTTCATGCGTGACTTCAGCTGGTTTCCGCCAAACGCCGGCAGCAAGGTGAAGACGGTCGCAAACACCGCTATCGCGACCAGCATCGCGATCAGGAAGCTCGGATCCGTCAGGGTCTTGATGACTTGCTCGGTCATGCCAGCATCCTAGACTTCGAAGTTCATCATCTTGCGCATCACCAGGATGCCGATCGACATCCAGACCGCAGAGCAACCAAGGATCAGGTTCCCGACGCTGGTGTTGAAGAGCGGCATCAGGTAGGCCGGGCTCGACAGGTAGACGAGAAAGGCGACGATGAAGGGCAGCGCACCGATGATCGCGGCGGACGCCTTCGCTTCCATCGACAGCGCCGCGACCTTGGCTTTCATCTTCTTGCGATCGCGAAGCACGCGCGAAAGATTGCCCAGCGCCTCGGAGAGATTGCCGCCGGCCTGCGATTGAATCTGGATAACGATGCCGAAGAAGCTTGCCTCGGTGCAAGGCATGGTTTCGGGCATACGCAAGGTCGCATCGGGGATAGAGAGGCCCATCTGCTGTGAATCGACGATGCGGCGAAACTCGGCCTTCACGGGTTCAGGCGATTCGTTGGCGATCAGGCGCACGGCGTCGTTCAGCGGCAGGCCGGATTTGACCGCGCGCACGATGATGTCGAGCGCGTTTGGAAATTCGTTGAGGAATGCCTTGACCCGGCGGGCGCGGCGAAACGTGACGAACCAGCGCGGCAGGCCCAGCCCCCCGGCCAGCAGCACGCCCGGCAAGGCGATCAGCGGGGCTCCGGCCACAAAGGCGACAATCGTCAAAACGACGCCGCATATTGCGGAATATATATAGAAACGCTCGATGGTGGTCTTGAGGCCGGCCTGACGAAGCTGGGCTTTCAGCGGCGGTTTCTTAACGCGGCTGTCCTTGGTTTTCTGCTTGGCGTCGAGTTCGTTGAGAGAATCCTGAACCGATTTGCGCCGCTTGGTGGCTTCCGCCACGCGGTCGCGCGAGGCTTTGACGACGGAGCGATCCGTCTCGGCAGTCCTGATCGTTTCGAGCCGCTTGCCGACCTGTTTCTCGTTGCTGATCCGGGTGAACAGAAATGCATAAGCTACGGCGCCGGCGCTGAAGCCGGCGAGCACGACAAACGCCAGTACTGTGCCGTCAATTCCAAACATTGGCCCGAACCCTTACACCCCAGCATACGTCAGTCAGCGCGTTTCTCCATCGCCTCGAGCGCAATGGCGAGACGCTGCTCTTCGCCGTAATAGCGTGCACGCTCCCAGAAATGCGGACGGCCGATGCCGGTCGATACGTGCTCACCCAACAGCCTGCCGTTGGCGTCCTCGCCCTTGATGTTGTAGAGGACGATATCCTGCGTGATGATGACGTCGCCTTCCATCCCGATCACTTCGGTGATGTGGGTGATGCGGCGCGATCCGTCGCGCAGGCGCGCCGCCTGGATGATCACGTCGATGGAGCCGACGACGATTTCGCGCACTGTCTTCTGCGGCAGCGAATAACCACCCATGGCAATCATGGATTCGATACGATTCAGGCATTCGCGCGGGCTGTTGGAGTGGATCGTGCCCATCGAGCCGTCATGGCCGGTGTTCATCGCCTGCAGAAGATCGAACACCTCGGGTCCGCGCACTTCGCCGACGATGATGCGCTCGGGCCGCATGCGCAGGCAGTTCTTGACCAGGTCGCGCATCGTCACCTCACCCTCGCCCTCCAGATTGGGCGGGCGGGTTTCGAGGCGCACCACATGCGGCTGCTGCAATTGCAGCTCGGCCGAGTCTTCGCAGGTGATGACGCGCTCTTCGCGGTCGATATAGTTGGTCAGGCAATTGAGCAGCGTGGTCTTGCCCGAACCGGTACCACCCGAGATCACGATGTTGCAGCGAACACGGCTGATGATCTTGAGAACTTCGGCGCCCTGCGGCGAGATGGCGCCGAACTTGACCAGTTGATCGAGCGTCAGCTTGTCCTTCTTGAATTTGCGGATGGTGAGCGTGGCGCCATCGATGGAGAGTGGCGGCGCGATGACGTTGACGCGGGAGCCGTCGGGAAGGCGCGCATCGCAGATCGGGCTGGATTCGTCGACGCGGCGGCCAACCTGGCTGACGATGCGCTGGCAGATGTTGAGGAGCTGCTGGTTGTCACGAAAGCGGATGCCGGTCTGTTCGACCTTGCCGTTGACTTCGATGTAGACGTTCCTGGAGCCGTTGACCATGATGTCGGCGATGTCGTCTCGGGCGAGCAGCGGCTCGAGCGGCCCATAGCCGAGCACGTCGTTGCAAATGTCCTCGAGCAGTTCTTCCTGCTCGGCGATCGTCATTGCGAAGTTCTTGATCGCGATGATGTCGTTGACGATGTCGCGGATTTCCTCGCGCGCGCTTTCAGGGTCAAGCTTGGAAAGCTGCGACAGATCGATGGTGTCGATGAGCGCGGAGAAAACCTGGCTCTTGGTATCGTAATAAGTTTCGCTCTTTTCGCGCTGTGCCCGCTTCGGCTCAGGCGCCAATGGCGGCGCCTCGACCGCACGGCGCGCCGGCGGCGCGACAGGCGCGCCTGGCGCCGCCGCGGGCCGGGTCAGAACCGCCGTGTCCATGGAACCCGCAGCTGGCGGCGCAACAGGCGCCGGTGCTGGCTGGCGAAATTCCGGCGTGAACCGGTTGCCGTCGTCGCTGCCTCTTTTACCAAACATGATCGACTACCGATTCCACTGCTGAAGCGTCACTTCTTGTTGCGCGAGAGCTTGCCGAGCAGGCTGCCGAGCCCGGCCTTCTTCTTGGCCTTGATTTCGCTGCGCCCGGTCAGCACATGCGCCATCTCGTTGATCATCGCGACGACCGGGTTCTTGGCATCCATTTCGCCAAGCATGCGTCCGTTGTTGGCGGCATTGCCGAACAGCAACGGATCAAAAGCAATGACCGACATCGGCGACAGGCCGAGCGGCTCGGCGAAATCGGACGGCGAAATCTCCGGGCGCTTCGGGACGCCGGCCTGGTTGATGATCAGCTTGGGCGGCGGATCATTGGGACGAAGCCGCTTGAGCATATCGACCAGGTTCTTGGTGTTGCGCAGATTGGCAAGTTCCGGTGTCGCGGTGATGACGATCTCGTCGGCCTTGACCAGGGTGTTCTTGGTCCAGCCCGTCCAGGCATGGGGGACGTCGAGCACCAGAAGCGGTACGCTGCGCTGGGCGGTGTCGATGAGCTGAACGAAGGCCTCGGGATCGAAATCATAGACCCGTTCGAGCGTCGAAGGTGCTGCCAGCAGCGACAGATGCTCGGCGCACTGGGTCAGCAGCCGGTCGAGATAGACCTCATCGATGCGTTCCGGTGAAAACACCGCCTCGGCGATGCCTTGCGCCGGATCCTGGTCGAAATTGATGTTGGCGGTGCCGAAAGCCAGATCGAGATCGGCGACGACCACTTCGGATTTGAACAGGGAGGACATCGCCCAAGCCACATTGTGGGCGATCGTCGAGGAGCCGACACCGCCCTTGGCGCCGACGAAGGCGATCGAGCGGCCGAGCGGCTCGGCTTCCGGATCGATGAAAATCGACGACACCACGCTGACGATGTCGGCCATCGAGACCGGAGCGATCACATATTCGGAAATGCCGCTGCGGATGAGTTCCCGGTAGAGGCCGACATCATTGTAGTGGCCGATCACCACCACCTTCGACGTCGGATCGCAATATTCCGAAAGCTGGGCGAGTTGTTCCAGCAATTGCTTGGGCTCGCTGCGCGATTCCAGCAGGATCAGATTGGGCGTCGGCGCCGATTGGTAGAATTCGATGGCAGTGGGGACGCCGCCCATATGGACCTTGAGATGCGCCTTCGTCATGCGGCGGTCCTCGCCGGCGCGCTCGACCGGGTTGGCAACACCGTCGGTCTCGCAGAATGCCTGGATCGAAATCCGCGGGATCGGCCGCAACGCCTGCATCGCGGCGATGTCCTGCTGCGAGGTATCGCTGCCGTCCACCGGGGCGTCGTAGGCAAGGTTGCTCATCGTCATGGTCTTTCCCGTGGCCTGTTCTATCCGAGACTGGCGGCTCAGTACGTCACTTCCGAATTGCCGAGGAACTCGTCCGAGATGCCTCTTGCACGGTAGACATCGATCACCGCGCCGCGGTTTTCAGCATCAATGGTGGAAAGTTTGCGCGGGCCGAGGAGATCGGCGGGGTTGGCCATCTGGGCGGCAAGATTGTTCTGATAAGAGCAGCCGAAATCGGCATAGTGCTTGTTTTCCGACGTGTCGACGAGGTCGGCTGGCCAGCGTCCGCATTTGTCGGTCTGCGCCCTCACCGCAACATAAGCGACGCGGACCGGCGAGGATATCTCGCTGGAGGCAGCCTGATACGAGGTGACGACAAGCCGGTTGCGCTTGACGCCGCTGGCAATCGCGAGCCGGGCGAAATCACGGGCCGCCGCGCTCGCGGCGACCTCGTTGGCCGATCCGCTAGGGACCTGGATCGTCAGCGTCGGGGCGGCACTTCTGTCATAGCCATCCAGGAAGCCAAGAAGCGTGTCGCGCTGAGAGCCCGTCATGCCGCGGTCGCCGGCACCAACCGGCAGATCGATCTTTTGATTCTTCTCGGCGATCACGATCGGATGGTTGGTGCGGTAATCGTCCGGAATGGCGCCGACCGTGATGCTATCGCGCTGGGCGCAGCCCGCCAGCAGCGCAGCCACCGCAACCGCCAGGACCGGAACGGCTCGCCGGCTGACCCGCGAGCGGCCAAAGCGCATCGCTGCCGCGATGGTGCTTGCCTTCAATGCTGACTGAGACATGTCCGCTTCCCCGCTCACTTGTAGATGAAGCCGACAACGCCGTGGTAGCGGCCGTTGGGCTTGTCTGTCTGCATGGTGCCGTAGACGCGATTGACGCGGCCAAGGAACATGCCGGCGCCATCGCTGGCGGCGTTGAAATTGTCGTCCGGCTTGGCAAGGTCGTTGCGGGTCACCGGCTTCACCAGATAGGGCGTTATGATGATGACGAGCTCGGTCTCGTTGCGGACGAAGTCCCTGCTGCGGAAGAGGGAGCCGAGCACCGGGATCTTGGCCAGGCCAGGCAGGCCCGAGATAGCCTGGCGAACGTCGTCGCGAACGAGACCGGCGATCATCATCGACCCGCCCGAAGGCAATTCGACGGTGGTATCGGCAAGCCTTTTGCGGATCGACAATATCGTCATGCCGGGTTGAGTGCCCGAACCTTCGAGGGTCGGCGCACCATCCGTGGTCGGCTCCGAAACAGACGTCCTGACCTTGAGGCTTATGCGCCCCGCCGACAACACGACCGGCTCGAACTCGAGGCCAATGCCGTATTCGATCTTTTCAAACGTGTATGTAGTCAGGCCGGTCTGATTGTCGGTCGAGACATTGCTCGAGCGACCGGTGGCCAGATTGTACTCGCCGCCGACCTTGAACGTTGCCTTCTCGCCGGACACGGCGGTGAGGGTCGGCTCGGCCAGCGTCTTCATCACGCCACTTTGCTCCATGGCATTGATGTAGGCCTGGAGGCCGTTGCCGATCCCGTCTCCCAGCAACAAACCGGAACTAGCCGAAAGCGGCTTGCCCAACCCGAAAGCAGGCGAGCTTGCCGCGCTATAGGAAATGCCGTTGGAGCTGCCGCTTCCGACCATATTGACGCCGAGCTGCTTCATCACGGAGCGGCTGACTTCGGCGACCGTCACCTTCAGCGTGACCTGGTCGTCGCCAATGATCTGTAGCAGGTTGACGATCTTGCTGGTGCGGCGCTCCTGGTCCGGATTGTTGATGTCGACACCGCTTTGGGCCGAACCGCCGGCGGCGGTCTGCGAATACTGTCCCGTCGTCGCTTCACCACCCGAAACGAAGATCGTCGCCAGGTCTACCGCGCGCTTTGCGTCCAGCGGCGTGTCGACCGTTCCGGTCAGGACGACGTTGTCGTTCAGCAGTTCCACCTTGATGGCCGACGTCGGCAGGAAGCGCCTGATATAATCCTCCAGGCCGGCAACGTCGCGTTCCACGGCCAGGTCCAGGCTGACGATCTGCTCGCCATTGGGGCCGAAGACAAAGATGTTCGTCTCGCCGACCGCCTTGCCGAACAGATAGATGCGCCGCGCGGTGCGGGTCACCGCATCGGCAACCGCCGGGTTGGCGACGAGAATGTCGTAGGCATCGCTCGGCAGGTCGATGACCACCGACTTGTTGAGGCCGAGCTTGACGCGCTGGGTGGCCGTCGATGCCGTGACCTGCGCGTTCTTTGCCTCGACGACGCTGCCTTGCACGTTCGTTCCGACGAGCAGCAGGCCGAATGCCGCGGCTACGATTGCCGGCAGTTTGCCACCTAGCTTCATTTCCTTGCTCCCACTTCGGAAACTTCGCCCGACTTGATCAACCTCACCGTTCCCCTGCGGCCATTGCCGGAAACGAGATAGTCGGCCTCACCCACATTCTTTTCCTGCGTGTCCGCGACCGCCCGCAGCGCCAGGGTCAGGCGATCCGCCATCTGCTGGGCGACGGTGATGATCTCCGCCTGCTTGGGCGTCAGTTCCAGCGTGGCGGTCTGGCCCACCCTGGTCTTCTTGCCTTCCTCGTCCTCCTGAATGGTCTGGTCGATGGCCAGGACGCGGATGTTCTTGAGGATGGTCTCGGTGTTGAAGCCGGCGGAGCCGCTGGCGGCATCGGCCCTGCGGGTCATGATGACATCGACGAAATCGTTGGGAAGAATGAAGCCGCCGGCCGACGTATCGGCCGAGATGGCCGTGGCGACCGCCCGCATGCCGGAAGGCAGGATCGACGACATGAAGCTCTGACCCTCGCCGATCAGCTTGGAGCGCCGCAGGGGTTCTCCGGCATACATCGCCACACGGGCAATGGAACCCTTCAGCTTGTCCAGTGCCTCGGGCTCGGCGGTGCGGGTGATGAAATTCGCGTTGACGCCGTCGGCGGGCCAGGATTGCCAGGCGATGTTGTTTTGGATCGGGTTGCCCATCGGAACGTCGCCTGAAAGCACAAGCACATCCTGGAGTGCCACCGCCGGGGCCTGGGGGCCGGAATCGACGGCGACCTGGGGCGGCGGTGCCACCATGTTCTTCGCGACATAGCCAGCGCCACCCGCCGCGGCCACCGCCACGCTCAGAATTATCAATCGCGATGCTGGCATCTGTCCGAACCCTTGCCCTGGCAAACCACGTAGCCAAGCCGGACTTTGCAGCGGCAATCGTCAAAACAAGGTTAATGTAATGCTTACGATCGTGATTAATTTAAGGTTTACATAAATTAGCCGGAATTTGGCCAGAACGACCAAAATGGCCGGGCCGGCCCTGTTGAGAACGGGGCTCGGCAATGCTGACAGACAATAAAATATATCGTGGTCAGGCCGCCAGCCTGGCCAGCGCCCATATCATCAAAGGCGAGTCCGGATAGGTCAGCAACCCGCCAAGGCCGAGCGCGACGCCGTAGGGAACGCCTTTAGCCTCGTCGGCGAAATGGCGCAGAAACGGATTTTGGCCGGTAACGGCCGCAAGCATCGACTTCCGGTAGAGGATGATCGCGAGCGTCAGCAGGCCGCCGATGATTGTCGAGGCGACAAGATACTCCACGAGATTGACATTGAGGCCCATCCAGATCGCGGTTGCGGCCAGAAGCTTGGCGTCGCCGCCGCCCATGCCGCCTATTGCAAACAGGCCGAACGTCACGGCCAGGACCAGGGCGCCGGCGGCGAAGTGTCCGCCATAGGCCGCCCAGTCCATGCCTGTAAGGGGCGCGACCAGCGCGAAGACAACGACGAGCAGCACCGGCACGCGGTTGGCGATCGTCATCGACAGCATGTCGGAGATCGCGGCAAACAGCATGCAGAACGGAAAGACGACGAAGATCAGGGCTTCAAGCATCGGCGCCATGCCTATTGTCCGATTTCACGGGCTCAATCTAAGTATGTTCGATTAACGATTGATGAGGCCAGGAACGAAAAGACGACCTATATTGGCAGCGGCATAGAAAAAGGGCCGCCACGCGGCGGCCCTTTTCCAGAAATGTAATGCAAGTGCTCGGCGATAAGCCGATCAGCTGCCGCTCGGCGTGCCGTTCAGGGTGGTGCCGATGTTGGTGAACTTGGCGTTCAGCGCATTGCCGAGCGTGCCGGCGCCAGTGATGATGGCGAGCGCGATGAGAGCGGCGATCAGACCATATTCGATAGCGGTCGCGCCGGATTCGTCCTTCACAAAACGTGCGATGAGATTAGACATTCGAGAGCTCCTACTCCACGTGTTACAGCACTTCCGTCAACTTCTGTGATGGTTGATCGGATGCTGCCAATCTAGGGAGAAGCTCTTTCGATCGGCTTAAGAAACAGCCTTACCGATTCCTTTCCCGGTTCGAACATATTGCGTGGTTAACTTCGGGCTAAAGTACCGCCGCGCCTTCCTGTTCCGAGTTTGGCAGGCTTGCGCCCCGACCGGACCGCGCCTCGCGGGCGCCCTTGCCGGCCATTCTCACGATTGGCAACATCGCATGCTTAACCGTTGATTCACCAATCTCGTTCATGTTCCGTTGATCAGTCCGCCTGCGTGGAGCGCCTCAATGGCCCAGCCGAGATCGTCAATCCTGATTGCCGCGCTTCTTGCCGTCTCGAGCTTCGTGGCGCCCGCCATGGCCGGCGCCGGCATCGAGGTCACGATGAACCAGGCCAAGATCGTCAAACTGTCGCGCCCCGCAGACACCATCGTGGTCGGCAACCCGGCAATCGCCGACGCTTCGGTGCAGGACGCTTCGACGATCGTGCTCACCGGCAAAGGCTTCGGCGTCACCAATCTGGTCGTGCTCGATACCGACGGCAGTCCCATCGTCGACGAGCAGGTTACCGTCGTGCGGCAGGCCGCTTCGTCGGTGCGCATCTATCGGCGTGCCGAAATCCAGACGATGTCCTGCACGCCCTATTGCGAAAGCTCCTACAAGAGCGAAGCGGAGAAGTCTTCCGAAGCGGAGATGAGCGTCAGCCGATAGGTGGCGTGATCGGCTGCCGTTCCGGTTATCGGCTGGTTAAGAGGCCTGCGCCGACTTTAACGATCATCCAAACCGGACCTCAATTGGTTTGCGCTAATGCTCCTTCCGAGACCGCATCGAGATCGGCAGGATCGGACATGAGCACGGAATTCGGCTGCACAGGCGACCACAGAGCGGGACGCCGAAGGTTTTTCGCCCGCTTCCTTCGTGACCGGCGCGGCGCCACGGCAATCGAATTCGCGATCCTTTCAGTCCCCTTCGCGCTGCTTGTCTTCGCCATTCTGGAAAGCTGCATTTCGTTTGCCGCGCAGGAAGTGATGGCCAACATCACCGACGATGTCGCGCGACAGTTGCGCACCGGCCAGTTAAAGGCGGCCACCGTCACTGAAGACGGGTTGAAGACCACGATCTGCAACAAACTGCAGATCATCGTCGCCCAGGATTGCAAGCTTCAGTTGATGGTGGATCTTCGCCAATACACGGCATTCGCAGACGCGGCGGCGGCCGGCTTCAAGATCAAGAACAACGATGTCCAGTTGACGAACGGCACCACCGAAGTGCCCTTTTCCACTACGGCGGGTGCGGCGGAGTCGAGGAACATGCTGCGGGTCTTTTACAAATGGCCGATCATGACCGACCTGCTGGCCAAATCGATGGGCGGCAACAAGACCCTGCATTTCGCATCGGTGACCTGGCAGAACGAGCCGTTCGACAACTGAGCGGAATGCACGAGCAGTATAAGAAAAGGGCAATGAGCATGATGCGTGCGGGGGCACATCTTATGATTACGGGAGTTTGGCGCAAAGCAAGTCGATTCTGGTCGGATCGCCGCGGCATCGCGGCGGTCGAATTCGCTTTGATCATGCCAATTCTGCTGATCATGTATTTCCTCACAATGGAAGCGTCGCAAGCCATCGAGACCAGCAAGAAGGTCAGTCGTATCGGCAGCATGGTGGCCGATCTCGTCACCCAGCAGACAAGCGTCCTCAAAGCGGATGTCGACGCCATCATGCAGATCGGCAGCGTCACCCTTCAACCCTACAATCGCTCAAACCCGACCATCACCATCACGGCAATCCAGGTCTCGGCCGATGGGACACAGGCACTGGTGGTGTGGTCACGCAAATTGGTAGCCGGCGTCGCCAGCCGTGGCGCCGCCGCCACCACCGCGACAACGGTCCCGGCGGCGCTCAGAGTCGCCAACACTTTTCTCATCCGCGTCGAAAGCAACCTCGGCTATACGCCGGTCATCGCGTGGAGCGCGAGCAGTCAGCAGAAGCTTGGGCTGACCTCGGCTTTCAGCAACATAACCATGGGCGAAACCTATTTTCTGCGCCCCCGCAGAAGCGTGACGATCCCTTGCAGCGACTGTTGAACAAGAGGCAGCCAGGCGTTACGCAAGGCCGCTCCAGCTACTGCTGCTGTCCGCGGTCCGAAACGAAGCGCACGATAGCAGCGGCCATCTCGTAGTCTTTGGGCGCCACGGTGGCGAAGCCGCCGGGATGCTTCGACTCCAGAAGGTCGTAGATATCGGGCGTCGTCGACTTGAGGTTGGTGAGGAACACGGTGAGCCGGCGCTTGGCTTCGGGGTCGAGATCGCTGCGGACCGCGTGCGGGCCGTATCTCAGCAGACCCGACGTCCACACGACACGAAGCGCCGTCACCGAGAGCCCAGCCGCCTCCAACCTCGCCTGCGTGCCCGACGGTTCTCGCGGGCCGTCGGCAGCGGCCGTCACCCAGCCGAAGAGGCCATCGGCGCTGCCATCGACCAGCATCGTCTCGGCCGTCGCGGCCGAATCGGCACGGACCAGAAACGGTGCATCTTCCGCGATCTTGCGGCCTTCCGCCGCCAACGCCGCCAATGGCAAGAGAGAACCGCCGACGCTGTCCGAAGGCGCCATGGCGATACGATGGCTGTCCATCGCCGCAAGGTCGGGCAGCTTGCCGTCCCGCGTCAGCAGAACGGAGCGGATGCCGATCGAGCCGTCTGAATCGACCGGAGCGACAAGCGGCTCGATACATAAGCAGCGTTGCGAGGCCGTCGCATATGCGGTGGCCGAATAGATCGCATATTCGATGCGGGAATTGGCCTGCGCCTCGATCAGCGCGGCATAGTCGCGGGCAACGACAAATTCGACCTTCATACCCAATGCTTTGGTGTAGGCGTCGGTCAACACAGCCAGCCCCGGAACGGCGTTGCCGGCACCTGGCTCGGCAACGATGCCTATGCGAAACGTGCCGATATCATCGCGCCAGTCGGCATGCGCCGGATTGGACCAGAGTGCGATCTGCGCCAGCATGAGAGCGGCATAAGTCTTCAGCGCAACTCTCATGACAGGAACCACGGTCTGTTGTCCTCGATCCATGCCCATGCCGGTGCATTTGTGCATGTCGTTGCCCAAAACCGCTGCGCACCTTTGGGCGACATGCATCAGACTATCACGCCAAGCCGTTGCCGTTTGGTTTCCGAATTGCCAATGAAGTCGCGGAACCCTATGTCTGGTCGGTCAAACTGGCAACAACTCGATGACGCGCGCTTTCCTCTTCGTCCTGGACTCCTTCGGCATCGGTGGAGCGGCCGACGCCGACCGCTACGGCGACGCCGGCGCCAACACATTCGCGCACATCGCAGAAGCCTGTGCAGAGGGGCGCGCGGATCGCGAAGGGCTTCGCAGTGGACCGCTGTTTGTCCCCCACATGGCCTCGCTCGGGCTTGGCAAGGCTGCCGAAACCGCGACGGGACTGGGTTTTGCCAGCAGCGGGACGGATCTGCTCACCACTGCCTTCCACGGCGCTGCTCAGGAGGTTTCGAGCGGCAAGGACACGCCGTCGGGCCATTGGGAAATCGCCGGCCTGCCGGTTCGCCTCGACTGGGGCTATTTCCCGGATACGGTTCCCGCCTTTCCGGCCGAACTGACCGAGGCGATGATCCGCGAAGGCAAGGTGCCGGGCATTCTCGGCAATTGCCATGCGCCGGGCACCGAGATCATCGAGCGCTTCGGCGAGGAGCACATCCGGACCGGCAAGCCGATCTGCTACACGTCGGTCGACTCGGTCCTGCAAATCGCCGCGCATGAAGTTCATTTCGGCCTCGATCGGCTTTATGAATTCTGCCAGGTGGTGCGCAGGCTGGTTGACCCGCTGAGGATCGGACGGGTGATCGCGCGACCGTTCGTCGGCGAAACCACCGCCACTTTCGAGCGGACATACAACCGTCATGACTACGCCGTGCCCCCGCCGGAACCGACCCTGCTCGACCGGCTGACGGCGCGTGGCAGCCGTGTCATCACCGTCGGCAAGATCGGCGACATCTTCGCCCATCGCGGAATTTCGCAAGTGCGCAAGGCGGCAGGCAATATGGCGATGTTCGACGAGGCCCTGGGTGCGATGGATGATACCGGCGACGGTGATCTCGTCTTCGCCAATTTCGTCGACTTCGACACCGAATTCGGTCACCGCCGCGATGTCGCGGGCTATGCTGCAGCGCTCGAGGCCTTCGACCTGCGGCTGCCGGAGGCATTTGCGAGGCTGCGGCAGGGCGATCTTCTCATCCTGACGGCCGACCACGGCAACGACCCTACCTGGGGCGGGACCGATCACACGCGCGAGCGCATTCCGGTGATCGGCACTGGACCGGGTCTCAAGGGCGGCGACATCGGACTGAGAACGACATTCGCCGACATCGGCGAGACCGTGGCCGAGCATCTCGGGCTGGCGCCCGGACGCTACGGCGCTTCTTTCTATACGGCGATCGGCGGTCATGCCTGAATTGCCGGAGGTCGAAACCGTCCGGCGCGGACTTCAGCCGGTTCTGGAAGGCGCCACCATCGCCCGCGTCGAGGCGCGCCGACCGGATCTGCGCTTTCCATTTCCGGAAAAATTCGCGCAGCGACTGACCGGCAAGACGATCACGGCACTCGGCCGCCGGGCCAAGTACCTGACGATGGACATGGAAGGCGGCCCCGTGCTGATCTGCCATCTCGGCATGTCGGGCTCATTCCGCATCGAGACGGCCGATGGCAGCGACATGCCCGGCATCTTCCGGCACGACCGCTCGAAGAGCTCCAATCACGACCACGTCGTCTTCCATGTCGTGTCTCCGGCAGGCGCCCGATCCCGCGTGATCTTCAATGATCCGCGCCGCTTCGGCTTCATGTTGTTTGCCGAAGGGCCGGACGTTCATCCAATGCTGGCTGGACTTGGCGTCGAGCCTACGGGCAACACATTGGACGGTGCGCTGCTTGCCTCGTTGATGAAGGGGCGACGATCACCGCTGAAGGCAGCGCTCCTCGACCAGAGGCTGATCGCCGGGCTCGGCAACATCTATGTGTCGGAGGCGCTGTGGCGCGCCGGCCTGTCGCCGCTGCGCGAGGCGGGCACGATCGCCAGGCCCGGAAAGAAAGCCCAGGCCCAAAGCGAACACCTCGCGCAAGCCATTCGTTCGGTGATATCGGATGCGATCGCAGCCGGCGGTTCCTCACTGCGGGACTATATGCAGACCGATGGGTCGCTGGGCTATTTCCAGCACGCCTTCGCCGTCTACGACCGCGAAGGCGAGGCCTGCTCCAAGCCCAGCTGCGGCGGCCACATCGAACGTGTCGTGCAGAGCGGCCGATCGACCTTTTATTGCCGGACGTGTCAGCGATGAGTTAGAGCAATTCCAAGTGTGAAACTGTTTTCCATTCGGAATTGCGTCAAGACAGGGAGATGGAGCGGTTCTGCGTTTGCGTGAAACGATGAACCGCTCCAGACGAGCGTGAGCAAGGAGAAGCAGCCATGACCTATGAGACGATCATCACCGAGACGCACGGCAAGGTCGGGCTGATCACGCTGAACAGGCCGCAGGCGCTCAACGCGCTGAACTCCCAGATCCTGACCGAACTGGTGGCGGCCGTGAACGGTTTCAGCGCCGATGCCGGTATCGGCGCCATGGTCATCACCGGTTCTGAAAAGGCTTTCGCCGCCGGCGCCGATATCAAGGAGATGCAGTCCATCTCCTACGCGGACGCCTACGCCCAAGACTTCTTCGTCGGCTGGGAGGAACTGACGCGGGCACGAAAGCCTATTATCGCGGCGGTGGCGGGCTATGCACTCGGCGGCGGCTGCGAGCTGGCGATGATGTGCGATTTCATCATCGCCGCCGACACGGCCAAGTTCGGCCAGCCAGAGATCACCCTCGGCGTCATTCCAGGCATGGGCGGGTCACAAAGGCTGACCCGCTTCGTCGGCAAGTCGAAGGCGATGGACATGTGCCTGACCGGGCGGATGATGGATGCCGCCGAGGCCGAGCGTTCTGGCCTGGTGTCGCGGGTCGTGCCCGCCGGCGAACTTGTCGAGGAGGCGCTGAAGGCCGCGGCCAAGATCGCCGCATTCTCGCTACCATCGGTGATGATGGCAAAGGAGGCTGTCAACCGCGCCTTCGAGACGACGCTTTCCGAAGGGTTGCGGTTCGAGCGCCGGCTGTTTCACTCGCTGTTTGCATTGGACGATCAGAAGGAAGGCATGGCGGCCTTTGCCGAGAAGCGGAAGCCGAATTTCACCAACCGCTGACGCCAATCCCTTGGCTGCGAAGAAGATGACTGTTGGCCGCCAAAAAGAAGACCAGGCAGCGTTGACGCGCCGGAAAAGCTGAACTATAAGCCGCACCAACCGAGGCGGCCCCGTGGCTGCCCGTTTGTTTTTTGCGCCCTGCGGCATCCCGCATGCGCCGACCAGATCAGAAGAGAGGCATCATGGCCAATACATCCTCGGCCAAAAAGGCAACGCGCAAGATCGTCCGCCGCGCAGCGGTCAACAAGAATCGCCGCTCGCGCGTCCGCACCTATATCCGCCAGGTCGAAGAGGCGCTTGCCTCCGGTGACAAGGCTGCCGCACAGGCTGCCTTCAAGATCGCGGAGCCGGAATTGATGCGTGCCGCGACCAAGGGCGTGATCCACAAAAACACGGCGTCCCGCAAGGTGTCGCGACTGGCTCAGCGGGTCAAGGTACTGTCGGCCTGACATTACTTGCCTAGACTGACGTTCTTGGAACCCGGCCGTTTGTGCCGGGTTTTTTCGTTTGCCGGCAAGCACTTAAAAAGAATGTCCGGAAACGCCGTCTTATGCGGGATTTCACATTTAGGAATAGTTTGCCGGCATATGCGTGCGTGCTGTTGATCGGCATGCTTGAAACGGCCGACCTAAAGATTCTTAACTGTCAGAAATAGATTATATTTTTCAGACACTTACGGATGGTGATCCACAGCTTGTCCACACCGGTCGGACCCGATCGGGGACAAGTCGCTGTCAAGCGAATTATTTCAGAATATTTCTCTCGGCGTCCGGTTTTTCATATTCGCCGGAAAAGGGTTTGAATCACAATGGCTTTGTTAAAATGTGCCGTTGCGGCACGCCACTCGAACCCACCTCCAGTAACCAGATTCCTTAAAAATCCGTTAGACGTGGCCTTGCCCTATCCACAGCGATTTCGGTAGTGTCGATCTATCGAAAGGGACGGGCTCTGGCCCTTAACCCAAGCCTGAATCGGCCAGCTCAAATTGGCGGGATTTGCAACGCGGATCAAGTCCGCGGACGGGTTTGGTTTGTCTTTTTCGATACGGTAGGGGACTGGCGTAACTAGACATGGCAGGTAGACGGCGCGCCGGCGCTCTTTTCGCCGGACGGTGTTGTATTGCCCTGACATACCCAACGCGGACTGGCTTCCATGGGCCGGCACCGGTTCCCACGGATAATGGGCGACGTTCATCTGCCGGCGGCGGCAGCGGACATCGTGGCAAAGACTTAGGTCGCCGGAACCGGGTGCAGGAGGCGCATCCCCGGTGGAAAACAGGTACGGAAGGACAAGGAAAAGATCATGCAGAGCGGCATCGAAAGGGAGCTTACGGGCGACCTCCCATTTCCTGGAACTTTGATCGGAGCAAACGACATGGCGGTGTCCAGCGACGCGGAACAGAAATTCGACAGGGTCAAGACCCAGTTGAAGGCGCGCCTGGGAACCGAAGTCTATTCGAGCTGGTTTGGCCGCATGAAGGTCGCCGAGGCTTCCAAGGGCATTGTCCGCATCTCGGTGCCTACCGCCTTCCTGCGCTCATGGATCAACGGCCACTATCTCGACCTCATCTCCGAGTTGTGGAAGCAGGAGGATCCCGATCTTCTCAAGATCGACATCGTCGTGCGCACGGCAACCCGTCAGGGACGCGCCCAGGCCGAGCCAGAGGTAACGCCAGCACGCAGCAAGGTGACACGGCAGACGCAGACGGCGCTTGCCGCCGGCACAGTCAGCCCCAGCCGGGTGGAGCGCGCATCGGCTCCGCGTCCGGGCACACCGATCGAGAGCGAATTCCGCCACAACGTTCTGGGGTCACCGCTCGATCCGCGCTACACGTTCGGCTCTTTCATCGAGGGACCGTCGAACCGGGTGGCCTTCGCCGCCGCCAAGGCAGTGGCGGAATCGCAATCGAGCGCGGTGCGCTTCAATCCGCTCTTCCTTCACGCAACCGTCGGGCTCGGCAAGACCCATTTGCTGCAGGCCATCGCCGCGGAATCGCTGAAGCAGAACCCCAAGTCGCGCGTCGTCTATCTCACGGCCGAGTATTTCATGTGGCGCTTTGCCACCGCGATCCGCGACAACAACGCGCTGACGCTCAAGGAGCAGTTGCGCGACATCGACCTGCTCATCATCGACGACATGCAGTTCCTGCAGGGCAAGTCGATCCAGCATGAATTCTGCCACCTCATCAACATGCTGCTCGACAGCGCCAAGCAGGTCGTCGTCGCTGCCGACCGGCCGCCATCGGAACTTGAATCGCTCGAACCGCGGGTCCGTTCGCGCCTCAATGGCGGTGTCGCGCTTGAAATGTCGGCGCCCGATTTCGCCATGCGCCTCGGCATGCTCAAATTGCGCCTTGCCACGGCCAGGAGCGACGACGCATCGCTCGACATTTCGGAGGAGATCCTCAATCACGTCGCCCGCACCGTGACCGGCAGCGGACGCGAGCTGGAAGGCGCCTTCAATCAGCTTTTGTTCCGTCAATCCTTCGAGCCGCAGATCACCATCGACCGGATCGACGAAATCCTCGGCCACATCTATCGCACCGGCGAGCCGAAGCGTGTCCGTATCGAGGACATCCAGCGCATTGTGGCGCGTCACTACAATGTGTCGAAGACCGAATTGCTGTCCAACCGGCGCACGCGCACCATCGTCAAGCCGCGGCAGGTCGCCATGTACCTGTCGAAGGTGATGACGCCGCGCTCGCTACCCGAGATCGGACGGCGTTTCGGCGGCCGTGATCACACCACGGTGCTGCATGCCGTGCGCAAGATCGAGGACCTTTCCGGCAACGACAACACGCTGGCGCAGGAACTTGAGCTTCTGCGGCGGCTGATCAACGACCAGGCCTGACCTTCCGGGAGTGGCCGAACCGAAACAACGTCGGCGCTGGGCCTGGATCGGGCTCGTGGCGCCGCCTGGAAGCGATCTGGATTTCGGTTTTACGACACTGGCTCGCGGACTTCGGGCGCGTTATCCCCAGAAAGCCCGCGCAGCCGGCCTGAACCGGCGGCACGGGCTTGCGTTCGCTGGTTTTTTCCTGTCAGTTTACGCAGATTCTGAGCCTGTTCAGACCTTTCGCGGGACGCCGCTCACTGGTGACCCGTCATTCATTCAAGCGAGCCTGTTTCGTCATGCGTGTTATCCTGGAACGGTCAAATCTCCTGAAGTCGCTCAACCACGTCCACCGTGTGGTCGAGCGGCGAAACACCATACCGATCCTGTCCAACGTGCTGCTCGGCGCCGAAGGCGCCAGCCTTGAAATGAAGGCAACCGATCTCGACCTCGAGGTGACCGAAGCGACGCCCGCCAAGGTGGAGCGCGGCGGGGCGACGACGGTCCCGGCACATCTGCTCTACGACATCGTGCGCAAGCTCGCCGACGGCGCCGAGGTGATGCTGAAGACGGACGAGGACGGCAACGCCATGACGGTGACGTCTGGCCGCTCGAGCTTCCGCCTTCAGTGCCTGCCGCAATCCGACTTCCCGGAGCTTTCGGCCGGATCCTTCTCCCATATCTTCCGTCTCGACTCGGTTGCCCTGAAAGGCCTGATCGAGAAAACCCAGTTTGCCATCTCCACCGAGGAGACACGCTATTACCTGAACGGCATCTACCTGCACACGCATGAGGTCGGCGGCAAGCTGAAGCTGCGCTCGGTGGCGACCGACGGCCACCGCCTGGCGCGCGCCGAGATCGACGCGCCGGCGGGTTCCGAGGGCATGCCGGGCATCATCATTCCCCGCAAGACGGTGAGCGAACTGCAGAAGCTTGTCGACGATCCGGATGTCGCGGTGACCACCGAACTGTCGGACACCAAGATCCGCTTCACCATCGGCAGCGTGGTTTTGACCTCGAAGCTGATCGACGGCACCTTCCCCGATTATCAGCGGGTCATTCCGACCGGCAACGACAAGAGGCTGATCATTGACCGCCAGAGCTTTGCCGCCGCCGTCGATCGCGTTTCGACCATCTCTTCCGAACGCGGTCGCGCGGTGAAGCTGTCGATCAGCGAGGGTCAGGTGACGCTTGCGGTCAACAATCCGGATTCAGGTAGCGCCACCGAAGAACTGTCCGCTGACTATTCATCCGATCCGATCGAGATCGGCTTCAACGCCAAATACCTGCTCGACGTTGCCGCGCAGCTGACCGGCACGGAGGCCAAGTTCATGCTGGCGGATGCCGGTTCGCCGACGCTGATCCACGACATGGCCGACGAGACCGCGCTTTATGTGCTGATGCCGATGCGGGTGTAGCGGCGCGGTGTCAGCACTTCGGTCCTGTCGGGGACCGGCGGCAAGCGCGATATTTACGGCGACTTCGATAGGCGGATAGCGGTTGCCGGTACAGAACCACATAAGTAAGCTAACACTTACTAATTTCCGCAACTATGCGGCGCTGACGATCGATCTGGCGCCAGGTGCCGTGGTTTTCTCCGGCGACAACGGCGCCGGCAAGACCAATCTCCTCGAAGCGATCTCCTTTTTGACACCGGGACGTGGCTTGCGCCGCGCGCCCTACGCTGATGTCGCCCGCGAGGGCGGCGACGGCGGCTTCGCGCTGCATGCCCGGCTCGACGGACCTGATGGCCAGGTTGAGATCGGAACAGGCATCTCCGGCGGTGACACCGCCGGCGAAGGCGGCAGGCGGGTGCGCATCAACGGCGCTCCGGCACGTTCGGCCGAGGACATGCTGGAATGGCTGCGCGTGGTGTGGCTGACACCAGCCATGGACGCGTTGTTCACCGGGCCGGCCGCGGACCGCCGGCGCTTTCTCGATCGGCTGGTGCTGGCGATCGATCCCGGCCACGGGCAACGTGCGATCGACTACGAGAAGGCGATGCGCGGTCGTAACCGACTGCTTACCGAAGGCTCCCGAGACGACCGCTGGTTCGACGCTATCGAGACGCAGATGGCCGAAACCGGTGTGGCGATCGCCGCCGCGCGGGCCGAGATGGTGCGTCTTCTCGCCGCCATGATCGACAGGCTGCCCGACACAGGACCGTTTCCGCAGGCCGATATCGGCCTTTCGGGAGACCTGGAAGCCGAAATTGCCGCCGCACCGGCGGTCGATGTCGAGGAACGCTTCCGTCGGACGCTTGCCGAGGGCCGCGAGCGCGACCGCGCCGCTGGGCGCACGCTCGATGGCCCGCACCGTTCGGATCTGGTGGTTCGACACCGCCCCAAGGCGATGCCGGCCGAGCTCTGCTCGACAGGCGAGCAAAAGGCGCTGCTGGTCGGCATCGTGCTGTCGCATGCAAGGCTGACCGGCGAAATGTCGGGCATGACGCCGATCCTGCTGCTCGACGAGATCGCCGCGCATCTCGACAGCCGGCGGCGCGCGGCGCTGTTTTCCATCCTGGAGGAACTGAACTGCCAGGCGTTCATGACAGGAACCGATGCGGCGCTGTTTTCCAGTCTCCAGGGACGCGCGCAATTCCTGACTGTCGACCATGGGACGGTTGGGCCAACCGAAGACCCCTGACAAGGTTTTTCCGTCCCTGTATGATCAGGCAATGACCACTGCCGCCCTGACCGCAGACGAGATCGAACGCTATGCCCGCCACATCGTGCTGCCGGAAATCGGCGGCGCCGGCCAGCAAAGGCTGAAACAGGCCCGGGTGCTGGTCATCGGCGCCGGCGGGCTGGGCGCGCCGGTGCTTGAATATCTTGCCGCCGCCGGCGTCGGCACACTAGGCGTGGTCGATGACGACACCGTTTCGCTGTCCAACCTGCAGCGCCAGGTCATTCACGGCACCGACACTGTCGGCCTGCTGAAAACCGATAGCGCCAAGGCGGCAATCGCTCGCATCAATCCCAATACAATTGTTGAAACGCACGCAATCCGGCTGACCACGGACAACGCTCCCGCCCTCGTCGCCCGCTATGACATCGTCGTCGACGGTTCCGACAATTTCGAAACGCGCTATGCCGTGGCCGATGCCTGCGCGAGCGCTGGGAAACCGCTGGTGCATGCCGCCGTCGGACGCTTCGATGGTTCGGTAACGGTGCTGAAGCCATTCGAGGACGGCAAGGACGGCAAGCCCAACCCGGGCTATCGCGATCTGTTTCCCGAGGCGCCGCCGCCGGGCCTGGTGCCGTCCTGCGCCGAAGCCGGCGTGCTTGGCGCGCTGACCGGCGTCGTCGGCACGCTGCAGGCCATGGAGGCAATCAAGCTGATCACCGGCGTCGGCGAGCCGCTGGTCGGCCGGCTGCTGCTCTATGACGGGCTGGCGGCGCGCTTCGACACCATCCGCTACAAGAGAAGCTGAATTCTTGGACCGGCTCGAAGCTGTCTCCATCTCGCGGATCCCGGCCGGTTTCGATCGTTGGGACGATGTGCTCGCATTGATCATGCGTGCCTTCGCCTCGATGGACGGCGTCATCGACCCGCCCTCCTCGGCCCACCTTTTGACCGCCGACAGTCTGCGGGACAAGGCACGGAGGGAGACCGGCTTCGTGGCGCTCAGGGGCGATCGGATCGTCGGCTGCGTCTTTGCCCTTGAAAAGGTGACAGAGTTCTATGTCGGCAAACTCGCCGTGGCGCCGGACTGCCAGGGACAAAGTATTGGCCGGCGGCTGATGCAAGCGATCGAAGACCTTGCCCGCAGCCGAGGCAAGTTCGCCATCGAGCTCCAGACGCGGATCGAGTTGACCGGGAACCATGCGGCCTTTGCTCGCCTCGGCTTTCGCGAAACTGAACGGACGGCTCATGACGGCTATGCCAGGCCGACCTCGATCACCATGCGCAAAGTTATCCTGTAAGTCTTATCTTACGGTTTGCGGGGGCACGGCTACTGCACCGCGACAGCGTCAGGTCCTAAGCGGCAGCACGCGGTCTGGCGGGCGGTGGCCGTCGACGAAGGCGCGGATATTGATGATGACCTTTTCACCCATGTCGATACGGCCCTCGAGCGTCGCCGAGCCCATATGCGGCAAAAGCACGACCTTGTTCTTGGCGGCGAGCTTCAGCAGCCTGCCGTTCAAAGCCGGCTCGTGCTCGTAGACATCGAGGCCGGCGCCGGCAATCTTGCCGTCCTGGATCAGCTTGACCAGCGCTTCCTCGTCGATGATGTCGCCGCGCGCGGTGTTGACGACATAGGCGGTGGGCTGCAGCAGCGCCAGCCGCCGCGCCGAAAGCAGATGGAAGGTTGCCGGCGTCGAGGGACAGTTGACCGAGATGATATCCATGCGGGCCAGCATCTGGTCGAGGCTTTCCCAATAGGTCGCCTCCAGCCCGTCTTCCACGGCCGGCAGCACGCGGTGGCGGTTGTGATAATGGATCGACAGTCCGAAGGCCTTGGCCCGCCTGGCGACGGCGGTGCCGATGCGGCCCATGCCGACAATGCCGAGCCGCTTGCCCCAGATGCGCCGGCCCAGCATCCAGGTCGGCGACCAGCCGGCCCATTTCTTGTCGCCGGTGAGCACATTGGCACCTTCCGCCAGCCGCCGCGGCACCGCCAGCATCAGCGCCATGGTCATGTCGGCGGTGTCTTCGGTCAGGACATTCGGCGTGTTGGTGACGGTGATGCCCCTCTTGGCCGCAGCCGCGACATCGATCTTGTCGACACCATTGCCGAAATTGGCGATCAGCTTGAGGTTGTCGCCGGCCTGGGCGATCAACGCCGCGTCGATCTGGTCGGTCACCGTCGGCACCAGCACGTCGGCCTCCTTGACCGCCGCAACCAGTTCCGGCTGCGTCATCGGCCGGTCCTCGACATTCAGCCTGGCGTCGAACAATTCGCGCATGCGGGTCTCGACCGGGTCGGGCAGCTTTCGCGTGATGACCACGAGAGGCTTCTTTTTGCCTGCCATTGTTTCCCTCGTTGAGACCTCTTTAACCAAGACCGGCGAAACTGAAAGCCGGTCGCGGTGCCGATTACTCCATGTAACAAGCGGTGCCGCCGAAGACAAAGAAAAAGGGGCGCCGGGGCCGATGGGCAAGCGCCGAAAGGAACGAAAGTGTCTGGTTTCGCGTCGCTTCGCCTGACCCTCAGTGCAGCATTTCTCGGCGCGCTGCTTTATTCTCCGCTTGTGGCCGCGCAGAGTGCCGCAGCACCCGCCCAGAGCGTCGTCACGCTCGGGCCGAGCGGCCTGCCGCTGCCGCGCTTCGTCAGCCTGAAATCCGGCCGCGTCAACTCGCGCGTCGGCCCCGGCGCCAACTACTCGGTCGACTGGATGTATATGAAGGCCGGCCTGCCGATGGAGATCATCCAGGAATTCGATACATGGCGCCGCGTGCGCGATGCCGACGGTTCGGAAGGCTGGATCAACCAGTCGCTGCTGTCCGGCCGACGCACGGCAATCGTCGCACCATGGCAGCGCGGCAAGGGCTCTCAGGTCAACCTTCTCAATAGCCCCGACAAGGATGCAAGGGTGGTCGCGATGATCGAACCTGGCGTCATGGGTACGATCAAATCCTGCGACGGCCAGTGGTGCGAAATGACGTTCGACGGCCACACCGGCTGGCTTGCCCAGTCGGTCGTCTGGGGCGCCTATCCCGGCGAACGGGTCAAGGACTGATTTTTTCACCTGCTGACCGCGACCTTTCGAAGGTTCGCGGTCGTGGTTTAGCCCCGATGCGGCCGAGATGGGTGTCCTGAAAGCCGGTCGACAGCTTCAGGCCGTAACCCAGCGCACGATCGATGGCGATGTGGGCGATCCAGATCAGCGCAACCGCCATCGCGGCCGCATTGCCCCACATGTGCCCGCCGAGCAGCAGCAGCACGGGCACGATCAGGATATGCAAGGCATTGTAGGCAAGGGCACCGACGCGTGGACCGGCCAGATAGCCTGATATCGACAGGTCCGGCGCCAGGATAAGCAATCCAAAGAGCCACCAGGGCATAGCGGTTGAGCCGTAGAAAACAACGGCAGCCACCGCCACGATTGCCCATTCAAGCCGAATGACGCAATCGAGGCGTTTCATCCCTGGTCGAAGATTCTGGCCTGGCCAAAGATTCTGGCCCGGCGGGTGATTCTGGCCTGGCCGGTCATTCCGGCCTCGCCGGTCATTCGCGGCGTTTGGGGCGCAGCCTCACCACGATATCGACATTGGCGATCTCCATCCCTTCCGGCGGCTCCGGCAGGTTGGCAACCGTCACCGGACCGCTGTCGATGTCGAATATGCGGTTTTCGCCTTCGATGTAGAAATGGTGATGATCGGAGGTGTTGGTGTCGAAATAGGTTTTCGCGCCCTCCACGGCGAGGATGCGCAAAAGTCCCGCCTGGGTGAACTGGTGGAGGGCATTGTAGACGGTGGCCAGCGACACCGGCACGCCGGCGGCAACAGCCTCCTCGTGCAGTTCCTCGGCCGACAAATGACGGTCGCCCTTGGCGAAAAGCAGGTCGGCCAGCGCAATGCGCTGACGCGTCGGCCTCAGGCCGGCTTCACGAACCCGCTTGTCCACAGCGACATTTTCCTTCCGGCCGTCCAGGTCCATCTTCTCGTCGAACCCCACAGTTCCGCCCCAAGACACGCCCAGAATGGCAAAAAAATGAACATCTGCCGAAACCGGACCTCTCAGGACATATATTCTGTCGTCCGAATGCGATCAATAGCGCGCATTGACCCAGGCAGACGAGCAGGCTAAGCGCAAACGCCGGTTTCCGGCCTGAAACAGATTGTGTTAGGAAACCAACGACAAGGGCACCCGATAGCCCGGAACGATATGGGATGGAATTGATGGCGGGTAAATCCAGCTACGAGTACGATGAATTGCTGGCCTGCGCCCGCGGCGAACTGTTCGGACCGGGCAACGCCCAGCTTCCCTATCCGCCGATGCTGATGTTCGACCGCATCACCGAGATCAGCGAGACCGGCGGCGCCTTCGAGAAGGGTTTCATCCGCGCGGAGTTCGACATCAAGCCGGACCTGTGGTTCTTTGCCTGCCATTTCATCGGCAATCCGATCATGCCGGGGTGCCTCGGCCTCGACGCCATGTGGCAATTGACGGGCTTCTATCTCGGCTGGCTGGGCGAATCCGGCAAGGGAATGGCGCTGTCGACCGGTGAAGTGAAATTCAAGGGCATGGTCACGCCCTCGGTGAAGAAGGTCGAATATGGCATCGACTTCAAGCGCGTGATGCGGGGCCGGCTGGTGCTCGGCATCGCCGATGGCTGGCTGAAGGCGGATGGCGAACCCATATACGCGGCAACGGATTTGAAAGTCGGTCTGTCCAAGCAGTCGGCGGTTGGCTGACCGGCATCTCTGGCCAGTTCTCTGGCCAGCACCCCTGGAAGGAGTTGCGAATGAGACGTGTCGTAGTCACAGGCATCGGCATTGTGTCGTCGATCGGCAACAATGCCAACGAGGTGCAGACCTCTCTGCATGACGCCAGATCCGGCATCAGCTTCTCCGATTCCTTCGCCGAACACGGCTTCCGTTGCCAGGTATGGGGAGCGCCGACGCTCGATCCATCGGCGATGATCGATCGCCGTGCGATGCGCTTCCTGAGCCAGGGTGCTGCCTGGAACCATGTCGCCATGGACCAGGCGATCGCGGATGCGGGCCTCGGCGAGAGCGACATCACCAATGGGCGCACCGGTATCGTCATGGGATCGGGCGGACCATCCACCCGTACCATCGTCGAGGCGGCCGAAACGACGCTGAAGAACGGCAGTCCCAAGCGCATCGGTCCGTTCGCGGTGCCGAAGGCAATGTCGTCGACCGCATCGGCGACGCTTGCCACATGGTTCAAGATCCACGGCGTCAACTACTCGATCTCGTCGGCCTGTTCGACCTCGGCGCATTGCATCGGCAATGGCTATGAATTGATCCAGTGGGGCAAGCAGGACATCGTCTTCGCCGGCGGCCACGAGGATCTCGACTGGACGATGTCGGACCTGTTCGACGCGATGGGCGCCATGTCGTCGAAATTCAACGACAAGGCATCGACCGCCTCCCGTGCCTATGACGCCAATCGCGACGGCTTCGTCATTGCCGGCGGCGCCGGCGTGCTGGTGCTGGAAGAGCTTGAGCATGCCAAGGCGCGCGGCGCCAAGATCTATGCCGAGATCGTCGGCTATGGCGCGACGTCGGATGGCTACGACATGGTTGCTCCTTCAGGCGAAGGCGCGGTCCGCTGCATGCGCCAGGCGCTGGCCACGGTTTCCACGCCGGTCGACTACATCAACACGCATGGCACCTCGACGCCGGTGGGAGATTCCAAGGAAATGGGCGCGATCCGCGAGGTGTTCGGCCCAGAGATGCCGTACATCACCTCGACGAAGTCGCTGACCGGCCATTCGCTGGGCGCGGCCGGCGTGCAGGAATCCATCTATTCGATCCTGATGATGCAGGGCGGTTTCATCGGCGAAAGCGCCCATATCGAGACCCTCGACCCCGAATTCGAGGGCATGCCGATCGTGCGAAAGCGCATTGATGACGCCAGGATCGACACTGTCCTGTCCAATTCGTTCGGCTTCGGCGGCACCAACGCCACGCTCGTTTTCCAGCGCTATTCCGCATAAGGATTTGCCGGCCATGGACGGATTGATGAAGGGCAAGCGCGGGCTTGTCATGGGTGTCGCCAACGATCATTCGATCGCCTGGGGCATCGCCCGGAAATTATCCGAACATGGGGCGGAACTCGCCTTCACCTATCAGGGCGATGCGTTCGGGCGCCGGGTCAAGCCGCTGGCCGACAAGCTCGGCGCCTCGCTGGTCGTGCCGTGCGACGTCGAGGACAGCGCCTCGGTCGCCGCCACGTTCGAGACCCTGGGCAAAGAATGGGGCGGGCTGGATTTCATCGTCCACGCCATCGGCTTTTCCGACAAGAACGAGTTGAAAGGGCTCTACGCCGACACCAGCCGGGACAATTTCGTCCGCACCATGGTGATCTCCTGCTACTCCTTCACCGAGGTCGCCCGCCATGCAGCCACCTTGATGAAAGACGGCGGATCGATGATCACGCTGACCTATGCGGGGTCGGTCCGCGTCATGCCGAACTACAATGTCATGGGCGTCGCCAAGGCCGGACTGGAGGCCAGTGTACGCTACCTCGCCAACGATTACGGTCCGCGCGGCATCAGGGTGAACGGCATATCGGCTGGACCCGTGCGCACGCTCGCCGGCGCCGGTATTTCAGATGCGCGCCACATGTTCTCCTACCAGCAGCGAAACTCGCCACTGCGCCGCACGGTGACCATCGACGAGGTCGGCGGCTCGGCACTTTATCTGTTGTCGGATCTGTCTTCCGGGGTTACCGGAGAAATCCACTATGTCGATTCCGGCTATCACATCGTTTCCATGCCGACGCTCGACGAATTGAAGCAAACCGACGGCGGACGAGATTAACGCCTGTCGCCCAAAGGTGCGCGGCGGTTTTGAAATGGCGACATTTGAAGACACGAAGCTTAAAGCGCGCCAACTGAATCCGTTTCAGCGCCAGGCGCATTGATCCCCTCAAGAAATACTTTCGGTCCAATAAAATTGGATTCATTCGCGGAAACTCATTTTAAGGAGATATCCGCTAGAAAGCCCCGTACTCAGGGGAACTTTCAATGCTCGCCGTCAGCAACCCGAAGCGAACACCGGTGTTCCGACTGCTCACCATAGCGAGTTCGGGTCTCGGCAGTTTCGTCCTCGGGCTCTGGGGCCTGAAGCTCGGTCTCGGCGATGGTTTTGCCGGCATCTCAGCGGACATGATGGTCTCTGTGATGGCCGCTCTTTGCGCACTGGCGGCGTCGGTCGCCGCGATGTCCTTCTTCGCCGGCGTCGATGAATCGGCGGATTTCGTCTTCACAGAAACCCATTTCGACAAGCTGACCGGTCTGGTGGCACGCCCGGCGATGGTCGGCAAGATTGCCGAGGCGGCATGCGCGACCAGCCGGACCGGCGAGCCGATGTTCCTGATCGATATCGACATAGACCGGTTCAAGCAGATCAACGACGCCATCGGCTACAGCCAGGGCGACGAGCTGATCCGCGCCTTCACCAAGCGCTTGAAGACGTGCGTGCCGCCGCGCGCGCTGATCGGACGTATCGGCGCCGGTGAATTCGCGATCCTGCTCCCTGACAACCAGGTTTCAGGGTCCTTGGAAAGCACCATAGAGAGGCTCATCGACGAGATGATGGAGCCCTATGATCTCGGCAAGCACCTGCAATCGGTCAGCCTGTCGGTCGGCATCGTGGCGATGCCAAAGGACGGCGTCGATCCCGTCCTCATCCTGCGCCGCTCCAATCTGGCGCTGCAGAACGCGCGCGCCAGCGGCGTCGGCAACTGGTCGGTCTTCCATGCCGAAATGGGCAGGGTCGCCGACCATCGCCAATGGATCGAATCCGAACTGCACATAGCCTTCGAACGTGGTGACTTCGACCTTCATTACCAGCCGCAGCTCGATCTCCCGACCGGCCGCATCGTCGGGTATGAAGCGCTTATCCGCTGGCGGCATCCGGAACGCGGCATGATCCCGCCTATGGAGTTCATTCCGATCGCCGAGGAAACCGGCATGATCGGCCCGATCGGCGAATGGGTGCTGCGCAAAGCCTGCAGCGACGCCCGGCATCTGCCCGACGATTGCTTCGTCGCCGTCAACATCTCGCCCGTGCAGTTCATGACCAAGGACTTCGTCGGCATCGTGCGCGACGCCATGACGAGCACCGGCATCAAGCCGTCGCGGCTGGAGCTGGAAGTGACCGAGACGGCGATGATGCAGGACCGCGACCGCGCCGCCGCCATCCTGAAGGAGCTCGCGGATATGGGCATCTCGGTCGCCGTCGACGATTTCGGCACCGGCTATTCCAATTTGAGCTACCTGATCGATTTCTCGTTCGGCAAGCTGAAGATCGACCGGTCCTTCGTCAGCCGCCTCGACACCGATTCCAGCTCGGGTGCGGTCGTCTCGACCATCGTCGGGCTGTCGCGCGCGCTCGGCGTCAGCATCATTGCCGAAGGCGTCGAGACCGAAAGCCAGGCGACGCTGCTCAGGGCAGCCGGCTGCGAGGTGGTGCAAGGCTATCTTTACGGCAGGCCGGCCCCCCTCAAGATCAGGGTCGGCGACGTGCATGTCACCGATGAGGTCCGGCGCGTCGCCAATCTGCATTGAACGCGGTGCATTGTATCAACGACGAGCGGAAAGCACCTTGAACATGCCATCGCGGGCGAGTTCGGCATGGCTCGAAAAAGCGGCCGCCAGGATCGGCTCATAGGGAAGCTGGCGGTTGGCGACCATGAACAGCCGCCCACCTGGTTTCAAGGCCTTGGCCGCCGCGCGGATCATGCCGGCGCCGATCTCCGGCTCGGCCGCCCGGCTGCGGTGAAAGGGCGGGTTCATGGCGATCGCGTCGTAGCGCTTCTCGACCGGTTCCTTCAGCAGATCGATCCAGAAGAAATTCCTGGCGATCGACTGGCCGACCCCTGCCAGATGGAGCTTTGCGGCTTCGAGCGAGGCGAAATCGGCCTCATAGAGGTCGAGCGCTGAAATGCCCGGTGAGCGGACGGCGATCTCGGCAGCCAGATACCCCCAGCCGGCGCAGAAATCGGCAATGTTGCCACGCAGATCATTGGGCAGGTTCTCGACCAGCAATTTCGAGCCGGTATCGATCCGGTCGAAGGAAAACATGCCGGGCGCGGTGCGGAACCGGTTTTCAACCAGCAGAGCGGGATTGGCGGCGCGCAGTTCTTCCGCGGCGGCGAGGTCCGCGGGACGGCGTAACCAGAAGGCGATGCCGTGATATTTTGGCAGATGGCCCTCCAGCGGCACAAGTTCGTCAACGCGCTTGCGCAGGCTGGCAATGCCATCGTCCTTGCCGCCGCCAACGACGACCAAGCCGCCCGGCGCCACCCGCTCAAGCGCCTGCGCGAGGCGCACTTCGTTCAGGCCGCGATGCCGGCCGGCAAGCACAAGTGCCATATCGAAGCCATCGCCTTCCACTTGCGCGGTGACCACGAAGCCAGACGCCTGCAGCGCGCTAAAATGCGGCCGGAAGCCCTGCACGAGGTGAAGCGTCGCCTCAAAGCCTTCAGGCAGGCGAAAACCCGGCTCAGCGCCGAGAAACAGCGCGCGCATGCCCTTTCCCGGCAAAGCAACAGCCTCGGCCTCGAAGGGATGGAAAAGCGTCTTCAACGGCTCGGCGGACATTGTTCGATCTCGACTTGTCTGGGCGATTTGAAAGTGAAAACCGGGGCTGAAATGAAAACGGGCGCGACATAAGCCGCGCCCGCTTCAATTCATGAACTCAAGACGTTCAGGCGGCGTTTTCTTCGCCTTCGCTCTTCTTGTCGCGGGCGAGTTCCTTGCCGGTGGCCTGGTCGACGACCTTCATCGACAGGCGGACCTTGCCGCGCTCGTCGAAGCCCATCAGCTTGACCCAGACCTTGTCTCCTTCCTTGACCACGTCCGAGGTCTTGGCGACCCGGTCGTTGGCAAGCTGCGAGATGTGGACGAGGCCGTCACGCGGACCGAAGAAGTTGACGAAAGCACCGAAGTCGGCGGTCTTGACGACCGTGCCTTCGTATATCTCGCCGACTTCCGGCTCGGCGACGATGGTGTGGATCCACTTCTTCGCCGCCTCGATCTCCTTGGCGTTGGACGAAGCGATCTTGACCGTGCCGTCGTCCTCGATGTTGATCTTGGCGCCGGTCTTTTCGACGATCTCGCGGATCACCTTGCCGCCCGAGCCGATCACGTCACGGATCTTGTCGGTCGGGATGTGCATCACTTCGATGCGCGGTGCGAACTCACCCAGTTCCGAACGCGCGCCGGTCAGAGCATGCGCCATCTCGCCGAGGATGTGCTGGCGGCCATCCTTGGCCTGGTCCAGCGCGATCTTCATGATCTCCTCGGTGATGCCTTCGATCTTGATATCCATCTGCAGCGAGGTGATGCCGTTGGCGGTGCCGGCAACCTTGAAGTCCATGTCGCCGAGGTGATCTTCGTCACCCAGGATGTCGGAGAGAACGGCGAAGCGCTCGCCTTCCTTGATCAGGCCCATGGCGATACCGGCGACCGGCTTTGCCAGCGGCACGCCGGCATCCATCAGCGCCAGCGAGGTGCCGCAGACGGTGGCCATCGATGACGAGCCGTTGGACTCGGTGATCTCCGAGACGACGCGCAGCGTATAGGGGAACTGGTCGGCACTCGGCAGCATCGGGCGAATGGCGCGCCAGGCGAGCTTGCCATGGCCGATTTCGCGGCGACCCGGCGAACCCATGCGGCCGGTCTCGCCGACGGAGTAGGGAGGGAAGTTGTAGTGAAGGAGGAACTTCTCCTTGTACATGCCGGTCAGCGAATCGACATACTGCTCGTCCTCGCCGGTGCCGAGCGTGGCAACGACCAGCGCCTGGGTCTCGCCGCGGGTGAACAGCGCCGAACCGTGGGTGCGCGGCAGGACGCCGACTTCGGAGACGATCTTGCGGACCGTCTTCAGGTCACGGCCATCGATGCGCGAGCCGGTGTCGAGGATGTTCCAGCGCACGACCTTGGCCTGGAGTTCCTTGAATACGGAACCGATCTGCTCGGAAGTGTACTTGGCATCTTCGCCTTCTGCCGGGGCAAACGCTGCCTTGACCTTCGCCTTGACGGCGTCGACGGCGGCGTAACGCTTCTGCTTGTCGACGTTCTTGTAGGCATTGCTGAGTTCGTCACCGACGATCTTCAGCATCTCGGCTTCAAGCGCGGAATAATCCGGCGCGGTGAAGTCGCGCGGCTCCTTGGCGGCGACTTCGGCCAGCTTGATGATGGCGTCGATGACCGGCTGGAAGCCCTTGTGGCCGAACATGACGGCGCCGAGCATCAGCTCTTCGCCCAATTCCTTGGCTTCGGACTCGACCATCAGCACGGCGTCGGTGGTGCCGGCGACGATCAGGTCGAGCTTGGATTCCTGCATCTCGTCGACATGCGGGTTGAGCACGTATTCGCCGTTGATGTAGCCGACGCGGGCGCCGCCGATCGGGCCCATGAAGGGCACGCCGGAGAGCGTCAAAGCGGCCGAGGTGGCGACGATCGACAGGATGTCGGGATCGTTCTCGAGATCATGCTGGACGACGGTGACGACGATCTGCGTGTCGTTCTTGTAGCCAGCGGCGAAGAGCGGGCGGATCGGGCGGTCGATGAGGCGGGAAACCAGCGTTTCCTTCTCGCTCGGACGGCCTTCACGCTTGAAATAGCCACCCGGGATCTTGCCGGCGGCGTAGGTCTTTTCCTGGTAGTTGACGGTCAGCGGAAAGAAATCGAGGCCGGGCTTCGGCTCCTTCATCGAAACGACGGTGGCGAGGACCTTGGTCTCGCCGTAGGTGGCGAGCACCGCGCCATCAGCCTGGCGCGCTATCTTGCCGGTTTCGAGGATGAGCGGACGACCGCCCCATTCGATTTCCACTTTGTGGTGATTGAACATCTCTTGTCCTTAATATGAGGAAAGGGCCGCGCCGTTTCACGGTGCGCGGAGATGCCCTTTCCCTGGCTTCCTTTCTCGGGCAGCCACGGGCAAGACAACGGGAAGCTCGGGTGATTTCGGCGCGGTGCGCGCGCGAGCGTCCTGCAATCCTGCCCCATGACCGTCCATGGGCGGTTTCGAGTGCCCTCTGCACGATCGAAACCGGGTCTGGCCAGTCGATGCGACTGGCAGAATGCGCGACCGGCGGGCTCTCCTTCGAAAGCCCGCCGGTCAATTCGTCAACGACGCAGACCGAGCTTCTCGATCAGCGTCTGGTAGCGCGCGTCGTCCTTGCGCTTGAGATAATCAAGCAGGCTGCGGCGCTGGGAGACGAGAGCAAGCAGACCACGGCGGGAATGGTTATCCTTCTTGTGGTCCTTGAAATGGTCGGTCAGGTTCTTGATGCGCTCGGAAAGGATGGCCACCTGGACTTCCGGAGACCCGGTATCGCCCTTGGCGGTTGCGAATTCACCCATCAATTCCTGTTTGCGCTCGGCAGTAATCGACATCGTGTTTTTCCTTATCTGTTTGAGGAAACGGGTCGCCCTCAGCCGGGATGTCGTCCAGCAGGGGCCGGTGCAAGCAAAGCGTCATAGCGCTATGCTGCGGCGCATATAGTGCAATTCCCCGGAAAACACCAGCCCAATTCACAAGCCGGCTTTTCAGGCCGAAATGGCGTGATTTATCCTTGTCAGAGCCATTTCTTCCATTTGAAGAAGGCGATCAGCCCGAACGCGACAAGCGCCATGAACAGCAGCGACAAGGGATAGCCATAATAGGCCTTCAGTTCCGGCATGTTCCAGGGCGAAGACTCCGGATCGAAATTCATGCCCCAGATGCCGACCAGGAAGGTGAGCGGCATGAAGATGACCGAGACGATGGTGAGATAGCTGATGACGTCGTTGGTGCGCGCCTGGCTCAGCGACAGGTGCATCTCGATCAGGCCGGTCAGCATGTCGCGCTGGGTCTCGACCAGCTCGATCAGCCTGAGCGCATGGTCGAGCGTGTCGTTGAGGAAGATCTTGGTCTCGGCCTTCACATAGGGCACATCGTTGCGGATCAGCGTCGCCAGCGCATCGCGCATTGGCCAGAGCACGCCTTTCAGCACGTTGGCGTCGCGCCGCAATTCATGCAGCTGCCGCATCTGATGCTTGTGCGGCGAATGCAGCATCTCGTCCTCGATGCTGTCGACAGTATCGCCGGCGGCCTCGATCGGCGGAAAGTAGCTGTCGACGATGGCATCGATCAGCGCATAGGCGAGGTAATCGGCGCCGCGGGCGCGCAGCCGGTTAGGCGCCGAACTTTCGATGCGCTTGCGCACCGGATCGAATGGATCGCCTTCCCGCTCCTGGAAGGTGACGACGAAGTTGTTGCCGAAGAAGACGGCGATCTGCTCATAGCGATGCGAGGTGACGTCGTCGATCATCCTGACGACGACGAAAGCGTGATCCTCGAAGAAGTCGACCTTCGGCCGCTGGCCGGTGTTGACGACGTCTTCCAGCGCCAGCGGATGCAGGCTGAAAATGCGACCGATCTCCTCGATCAGCGGGATGTTGGCGAGGCCGGTGCAGTCGAGCCAGAGGACCGGCCATTTGTCGCAATGGGTGTTGAGGTCGTCGATGCTGGCATTTTCGATGGTCTTGAATTTTTCGGGCGAGATCAGCGTCAGCCTGAGTTCGCTGCGCCGCGCCGAGGGGTCGGCGATCAGCGTGCCCGGCGACGCACCGACTGGCGGCCGCCGCGTCTTCACCGGCGCACGCGTCTTCACGGTCTCAGTCTTTGCCATATGCCCCTCGTGCGAGTCCCCGCCTTGACATTAGACGACAGGAGTCACCCGGCAAAGACCCGCTTGGGCTTGAACATGCCTTGCTCGATGGCACCGATGGCGACCAGCTTGCCGCGCGCCGTGGCGCAGGCTTCTTCGGCTTCCACCGGCGCGTCGCGGCCGCGGATGATGACTGGGTTGCCAAGACGGATCTTGGTTGCCGCGTCATCGCTGATCGCGATCTGCGGCAGGCAATCGAGGGCAGCCGATGTATCGACCAGAAGCGCATCGATGGCGTCGAAGTCAATTGGCACTTCCACCGCGTCAGCGGCTTCTGTCGCGTCGGCGATATCAGTCGCGTCGGCGCTGTCTTCCTCCAGCACGCCGAAACGGGCGGCTTCCAGTTCGGCGATGGTGACGAAGTCCTCCGAGGTGAACGGTTCGACCTCGACCCGGCGCAATTCGCTGATATGGCCGAAACAGCCCATGTCGCGGCCCATGTCGCGGGCCAGCGAGCGCACATAGGTGCCCTTGCCGCATTCGACCTCGAAAACAGTATGGTCGGCGCTGTGTTCGACAATGTCCAGACGGCCGATCTCGATCTCGCGCGCGGGTATGTCGACCGTCGCGCCGTCGCGGGCCAGATCATAGGCGCGCTCGCCCGCGATCTTGATGGCCGAGAATTGCGGCGGCGTCTGCATGATGACGCCGGTGTATTTCGGCAGCAGGGCGAGCACTTGGGCTTCCGACGGACGCAGGTCGGATTCCTTCGTCACCGGACCTTCGAGGTCATCGGTGGAGCGCTCCTGCCCCCAGGCAACGGTGAAGCGATAGATCTTGGCGCCGTCCTGCACGTAAGGCACGGTCTTGGTGGCCTCGCCAAGCGCGATCGGCAGCATGCCGGACGCCAGCGGGTCGAGCGTGCCGGCATGGCCGGCCTTTTCGGCCTGGAACAGCCATTTGATCTTGGAGACGGCTTCGGTCGAGCCCATGCCGACCGGCTTGTCCAGGATCAGCCAGCCCGAGATCGGCCGGCCCTTCTTCTTGCCGCGACGCGCCACTATTCGGTGTCCTTGTTGTCGTCTTTGTCCTGGTCCGCGTTTTCCTGGTCCTCAGGACCCAGATCGCGCGCCACTTCCGGCGATTTCAAGAGGTCGTTGATCCTGGCAAAATTGTCGAAGGAGGTGTCGAGCTTGAAGCGGAACTCCGGCATGAATTTCATCTGCCGCAGCGCGCCGGAGACACGGCCACGGACGAATTTCGCATGCTTGTTCAGCGCCTCGACCACCGCATCGGTATCCTTGGCGCCGAGCGGCGAGACGAAAGCGGTAGCGACCTTCAAATCGGGCGACATGCGCACTTCCGAGACCGACACCACGGTGTTCTCGATCAGCGGATCGATGATCTCGCCGCGCTGCAGGGTTTCGGACAGCGCATGGCGCACCTGTTCGGCGACGCGCAGCATGCGCTGGGATGGGCTGGATGCGGTTGGACGGGGCATTTTTCTCAATCCTGAAAGCGTGAGGCGCGGGATGGGACCGTGCCGCATGTCTCATATGGGCATTCTCAATAGACTTGGGGGCAGCGGCCTTTCGGCCACCGCCCGCTATGGACAAGTCACTCGAACTCAGAGTGTCCGGGTCACCATCTCGACGCGGAAGCACTCGATGACGTCACCGACGCGCATGTCCTCGTAGTTCTGGAAGGCCATGCCGCATTCCTGGCCGCCGGGGACTTCCGAAACTTCGTCCTTGAAGCGCTTCAGGGTCTTCAGCGTGCCTTCGTGGATGACGACGTTGTCGCGGATCAGGCGCACGCCCGCACCACGCTCGACCTTGCCTTCGGTGACACGGCAGCCGGCGATCTTGCCGACCTTGGTGATGTCGAAGATTTCGAGGATCTGCGCATTGCCGATGAAGGTCTCGCGCCGCTCCGGCGACAGCAGGCCCGACAGAGCCGCCTTCACGTCATCCACGAGGTTGTAGATGATCGAGTAATAGCGGATCTCGATGCCAGCCGCCGCTGCGGCGGCACGCGCCTGGACATTGGCGCGGACATTGAAGCCGATGATCGCGGCACCCGAAGTCTCCGCCAGCGACACATCGCTTTCGGTGATGGCGCCGGCGCCGGCATGGACGATGCGCGCACGCACCTCGTCGGTGCCGAGCTTGTCCAGCGCGGCGTTGATCGCCTCGATCGAGCCCTGCACGTCGCCCTTGATGACCAGCGGAAATTCCTTCAGCCCGCTTGTCTGCAATTGCGACATCATCTGCTCGAGCGAACCGCGCTGGCCGGCATGCTTGGCAACCGCCTTCTCGCGCGCCAGGCGCTGGCGGTATTCGGTGATCTCGCGGGCACGGGCCTCGTTGTTGACCACGGCGAAGCGATCGCCGGCCTGCGGGGTGCCCTGCAGGCCAAGCACTTCCACCGGCATCGCCGGCGGCGCTTCCTTGATCTGCACGCCACGATCGTTGACCAGCGCACGCACCCGGCCCCATTCATTGCCGGCAACGAGGATGTCGCCCGGCATCAGCGTGCCGGTCTGCACCAGCACGGTGGCGACGGGGCCACGGCCCTTGTCGAGCTGGGCTTCGATGACGACGCCTTCGGCGGTACGGTCCGGATTGGCCTTCAGGTCGAGAATTTCGGCCTGCAGCAGGATCGCCTCGAGCAGTTTGTCGAGATTGGTGCCCTTGGTCGCCGACACTTCGACGTCCAGAACTTCACCGCCCATGGATTCGACGAAGACCTCGTGGCGCAGCAGTTCGGAGCGCACTTTCTGCGGATCGGCATCATGCTTGTCGATCTTGTTGATCGCCACGATGATCGGAACGCCGGCCGCCTTGGCATGGCTGATCGATTCGATCGTCTGCGGCATGACGCTGTCATCAGCCGCAACCACCAGGATGGCAATGTCGGTCGCCTGGGCGCCACGAGCACGCATCGCCGTGAAGGCGGCGTGGCCGGGCGTGTCGATGAAGGTGATCTTGTGACCATTCTTCTCGACCTGATAGGCGCCGATGTGCTGGGTGATGCCGCCGGCTTCGCCGGAGACGACATTGGCGTTGCGGATCGCGTCGAGCAGCGAGGTCTTGCCGTGGTCGACGTGACCCATGATCGTCACGACCGGCGGACGCGAAACCAGGTCCTCGGCATTGTCGGCGATGTTGAACAGGCCTTCCTCGATGTCGGACTCGGCGACGCGGCGGACCGTGTGGCCGAATTCGGTGGCAACCAGCTCGGCCGTGTCGGCGTCGATGACGTCGCCCGGCTTCAGGATCTGGCCCTGCTTCATGAAGAACTTGACCAGGTCGACCGCGCGCTCGGACATGCGTTGCGCCAGTTCCTGGATCGTAATGGTCTCTGGCAGGATCACTTCGCGCATGACTTTCTCGCGCGGCTCATTATGCATCGCGCGCTTGAATTTTTCCTGGCGACGACGCATCGACGACAGCGAACGGGCTCGCGCATCTTCGTCGGACAATGCCGAATTCAGCGTCAGCTTGCCACGGCGGCGATCTTCCTCGCTCTTGGTCGGCTTGGCCGGACGCGCCACTTCAGGCGTGACCGGACGGCGCACCGGCACACCGGCACCAGCCCGTTTCGGCTTGGCCACTTCCTCGTCATCGACTGTTGCCAGTTCGGCAGCCAATGGCGCGCGACGGCGGGCCTCTTCCTCGGCCCGACGGCGGGATTCGGCTTCGGTCTGCAACCGCGCCTCTTCCTCGGCCTGGCGGCGCGCGGATTCATCGCGTTCGCGCTTGCGGCGCTCTTCGTCCTCGGCGCGGCGCTTGGCATCCTCTGCGGCGCGCTGGCGGTCCTCGACCTCGCGAACCTTCGAGCCCTCGAGCGCCCTGCGGCGTGCTTCCATTTCACTGCGCGAAAGTTCGTTCAGCACCATGCCGCTGCGCTCGACCGGGGCCGGTGGCGGCGGGGGTGGCGGCGCCTTCGGTGCTTCCGGCACGACGACGGGCGCGGCCACGACCGCCGGCTTCGGTGTGAAGACGGGGGCGGCAACGGGCTCCGGCTTGTCGCCGGGCATCGAGAACTTGCGCTTCTTGGTTTCGACGACGACCTGCTTGGTGCGGCCGTGCGAGAAGTTCTGGCGCACAGTGCCCTGTTCCATACCGGGGCGCTTCAGCGTCAAGGTCTTCTTCGGCGTCACACTCAGCGTATTGTCGTCACCCGATTTCGTATCGCTCATTCCATATCCTCTGCGGCATCATCTTCGTCAGCAACAGCCGCAAGCATTGCCAGATCGTCCGGGGAACCGCCCCGATACCGGTCGAGCGCAACCATGCGCTTCTGGACCGCCCTGCCCGCGTCTCCCGCGAGAACGGCAGCATGTATCACATTTGTACCCCCCAATGCCAAGCTCAACTCGGCCTCGGAGAAAAGTTTGTAGGCAAGGATGGCGGGCCCGCCGAGATGGACTGTCGCCCGTCGCGCCTGGCTGATCTTGCGCACGCCGTCGTCGGACGCCTCGGTCGCGTGAAGCACGAAAAGCGCCAATCCGCCGCGGACGGCACTTTCGACCTTGGTAGCACCAAGCGAAATTGCGCCTGCCTTGCGGGCAAGACCGAGCATGCCCAGAGCATATCTGGAAAGCAGCCCGTCGACCATGTCGCCAAGATCGGGCGGCACGACCACCTGTGCCTTGAAGGCGCGGGCAAAGAGGTTCTTCGCCGCAGCCTTGTCGATATGTAGGCGGTCGGCGCTCACCCAGCAACCGCGGCCGGGCAGATTTCTCTTGATGTCGGGAACGACGGCCGAATCCGGGCCGACGACGAACCGGATCAGATCATCCGGTTCGGCTTGTTTGCGCGTAACGATGCAGGTGCGATCGTTCATCTCGTCCAGGGGCGGGTTCGGTGCGATGCGGTTTCACCTCACGCACCAACGGCTTCGTCAGCCGAGACTTCTTCGGCTGCAAGCTCGTCTTCGGTGATCCAACCGGCCTTGAGGCGGGCGGCCAGAACCATCTGTTCGGCGTCTGCGCGGGTCACGCCATGATTGGCCAGCACGCCCGGATAGACCTTTGTCTCGCCGTCCTTGCGTTCCTTCCATCCGGTCAGGTCGTCGGCGGCATAGCCGGCGAAATCCTCGATCGTCTTCACGCCGTCCTCGCCGAGCGTCACCATCATGGCGGTGGTGACGCCGGGGATTTCGCGCAATTCGTCCGAAACGCCGAGCGCCTTGCGCTTGTCGTCATGCTCGGCTTCGATCTTCTCCAGATATTCGCGGGCGCGGGTCTGGATTTCCGAAGCGGTGTCCTCGTCGAAGCCGTCGATCGAGGCGATCTCGCCAGAATCGACATAAGCGACTTCCTCAACGCTGGTGAAGCCTTCGGAGGCCAGCACCTGGCCGACCATCTCGTCGACGTCCAGGGCTTCCATGAACAGCGACGAACGCTCGACGAATTCCTTCTGGCGGCGCTCGGATTCTTCGGCCTCGGTCAGGATGTCGATATCCCAACCGGTCAGCTGCGAAGCCAGACGCACGTTCTGGCCGCGACGGCCGATGGCCAGCGACAGCTGGTCGTCGGGAACCACGACTTCGATGCGCTCGGCATCCTCGTCGAGCACGACCTTGGCGACTTCCGCCGGCTGCAGCGCGTTGACGATGAAGGACGCCGCCGAAGGCGACCACGGAATGATGTCGATCTTCTCGCCCTGCAGTTCGCCGACGACGGCCTGGACGCGGCTGCCGCGCATGCCAACGCAGGCGCCGACCGGATCGATCGAGCTGTCGCGCGAGATGACGGCGATCTTGGCGCGCGAACCCGGGTCGCGGGCGACCGACTTGATCTCGATGATGCCGTCATAGATTTCCGGCACTTCCATGGTGAACAGCTTGGCCATGAACTGCGGATGGGTACGCGACAGGAAAATCTGCGGGCCGCGCTGCTCGCGGCGCACATCGTAGACATAGGCGCGGACGCGGTCGCCATATTTGTAGTTCTCGCGCGGGATCAGCTCATCGCGACGGATGATCGCTTCGCCGCGGCCGAGATCGACGATGACGTTGCCGTATTCGACGCGCTTGACGGTACCGTTGACGATCTCGCCGATGCGGTCCTTGTACTCGTCATACTGGCGGTCGCGTTCGGCCTCGCGGACCTTCTGCACGATGACCTGCTTGGCCGACTGGGCGGCGATGCGGCCGAAATCCATGGGCGGCAGCTGTTCGGCGATGAAGTCGCCGAGCTGGGCGTCGGGATTGCGCTCGCGAGCCGAGGAAATGGCGATCTGCGTGGCGTAGTCGTCGACCTTCTCGACCACTTCCATCAGCCGCTGCAGCTTCATCTCACCGGTGTTCGGGTTGATATCGGCGCGGATGTTGGTCTCCTGACCGTAACGCGAACGCGCCGCCTTCTGGATCGCATCGGCCATGGCGGCGATGACGATCGACTTGTCGATCGACTTTTCACGCGCGACCGCGTCGGCGATCTGCAGCAATTCAAGTCTGTTGGCGCTTACAACCATCGTTTTTCTCCGGAGCTTGTTTGCCGGGCCTTTGCGCCCGGCAGCTCAATCATAGTTCCTGTTCGTGGTCTTCCGTGGCGTCCGCTTCCGCATCCGACTCGTCGTCGTCAGGTTCGCCGCGGCGCTTCTTGGCTTCCTTGCGCGCCCTGTTGTCCTTCGACAGGGCATCGCGGATGAGATCGTCAGTCAGGATCAGGCGCACATCGGCAATTGCGTCATAGGGGACGCGCACCGTCGGCTCCTCGCCATAGGCTGCCTTGTCGCGCTCGATCAGCACATCGTCTTCGCCGGCTTCGGCGATCTTGCCCTTGAAGCGCTTGCGGTCGGCGACGACCATCGATGTTTCCATCTTAACCAGATGGCCCGTCCAGGTCGTGAAATCCGATTTGCGGACCAGTGGTCGGTCGATGCCGGGCGACGAGACTTCAAGATGATAGGCCTTTTCGATCGGATCATCGACGTCGAGCGCCGGCGACACCGCGCGGCTGACCTCTTCGCAATCCTCGACGGTCATGGTGCCGTCCTCGCGTTCGGCCATGATCTGCAGCGTCAGCCCGTTCTGGCCCGACAGATGCACCCGCACGAGGCGGAAGCCGATGCCGCGCAGAACCGGCTGGACGATCAGCGCGATGCGCGCATCGATACCGCTTTCGCGGATGATGCGATCGTCGCCCTCGCTTGCCGTTGCAGTCATTGAAGCCCTGTCGTTCTCTACCAAGTTATCGGCAGGTAATAAAAAAGAGCGGGACCGGGTGGACCCACTCTTCGTCATACCGACCAAGAATTTGAGGCTGATATAAACGATCGCGGCCAGTGTTTCAAGCCCGCTATGCTGGTTCGGGAAGCGCCGCCATCGAGGCGGCCCGGGTCAGTGTTGCATGGGGCGCATGGCGCCCATGCGGCGACACCCATGGGATTGGCGCTGAAACGCACCTACTTATGTTGCGCTGCATAAATGTGGCCATGCGTCACACGTGCGCGAAAGGATATGATCATGAGCAATCGCAAGATATTTTCTGCAATAGGCGACTTCTTCACCGTATTCGGCAGCGCCGTTGCCGCTTCACGGGCCGTGGAAGCCGGTCGCAGGCCGCGCGCCGGCGACCTGCGCAACCTCGGCGTCGAGCCTGCCGCCTTCGATCGCATCGGCCGCCGCTTCTAGCTTTGACGCAATTCCGGACGGAAAACCGTTTCACACTTTGCCTGGAGTTGCTCTAAGACCGCGAGCCTATTTCCGAATGAAGGTGAGATAGGCCGGTCGCCGGCCCTCACGAATGGCCTTGGCCTCGTAACGGGTGCTCGGCCAGCCTTCATAGGGCCGGTGCCAGTCCACCGCCTCGCCAGCCTGCCATGCGAACGCGCCGTGCGCGCGGCAATGCAGCAGGGTCCAGTTGACATAGGTGTCGATGTCGGACGCAAAGCGGAATTTTGAACCAGGCTTCAGCACACGCGCGAACCGCTCGAGATTGACCGGGCTGACGAAACGCCGCTTCCAGTGTTTCTTCTTCGGCCAGGGGTCGGGGTAGAGCAGATCGATGCCGTCGAGCGAGGCTTGCGGCAGCCAGTCGAGCAGTCTTGTGGCGTCGTCGTCATAAACCCGCAGATTGGCGAGCGGTTTCTCGCGCACCGCCATCATCATCTTGGCCATGCCGTTGACGAAGGGCTCGACGCCGATAAAACCGATCGCGGGCGCCTCGGTCGCACGATGCAGCAGATGCTCGCCACCGCCGAAGCCGATCTCGAGGCGAACCGCGCCAACATAGGCTTCAAACAGAGTGCTGAGATCGGTCGGCGGTTCAGCCGTCAGATCGAGCCGATATGTCTCGAAGCCGCTTTCCAGCGCGGCCGCCTGCTGCGGACGCATGGTTTTGCCACGCCGGCGACCGAAAAAAGCTTCGGTCGCGCGGCTTGGTCTGTCCTTCGGATCCATGGCGGGACTCTGCGGCGCCGCTGTCAGGCGGCGACCGCGTCCTTGAGCGCCTTGGCGAGATCGGTCTTTTCCCAGGAGAAAGACCCATCACGGCCGGCCTTGCGGCCGAAATGGCCGTAGGACGACGTCTTGGCGTAGATCGGTTTGTTGAGATCGAGGTGACGGCGGATGCCCGACGGCGACAGATCCATCACCGTACGCAGCGCCTCCTCGAGCTTTGCCTCGTCGACCTTGCCGGTACCGTGCAAGTCGACATAGACCGACAGCGGCTGTGCAACGCCGATGGCGTAGGAAAGCTGGATGGTGCAGCGATCGGCGAGTTTCGCCGCCACGACGTTCTTGGCCAGGTAGCGCGCCGCATAGGCCGCCGAACGATCGACCTTGGTGGTGTCCTTGCCGGAGAAGGCGCCGCCGCCATGCGGTGCGGCACCACCATAGGTGTCGACGATGATCTTGCGGCCGGTCAAGCCGGCGTCGCCGTCCGGCCCGCCGATGACGAACTTGCCGGTCGGATTGATGTACCACATGCAGTTGTCAGCGATCTTCAGCTCGCCCAGCGCCTCCCGGATATAGGGTTCGACGACCTTGCGGACCTTCTTCGAATCCCAGCTCGCATCAAGATGCTGCGTGGACAGCACGATCTGCGTCGCCTCGGCGGCCTTGCCGTCGACATAGCGAACGGTGACCTGGCTCTTGGCGTCCGGGCCGAGCTTGCCGGCTTCACCGCTGCCTTCGTGACGGGCGGCAGCCAGCAGTTCGAGGATCTTGTGGCTGTAGTAGATCGGCGCCGGCATCAGATCCGGCGTCTCGCGACAGGCGTAACCGAACATGATGCCCTGGTCGCCGGCACCCTCTTCGCCCTGACGGTCGGAGGCATTGTCGACGCCCTGTCCGATGTCAGGCGACTGGCCGTGCAGCAGAACCTCGATCTTCGCCGTTTTCCAGTGGAAGCCGGCCTGCTCGTAGCCGATTTCGCGGATCGCCTTGCGGGCGACCGACTTGAACTTGGCCGGATTGACGACCGGATGCCCGGCGGCATCCTTGAGAATATTGCCTGCCTTGTCCCTCTTGAGCAGCGTGTCGGGAACACGCACTTCGCCGGCGATGACGACACGGTTGGTGGTGGCCAGCGTCTCGCAGGCGACACGGACTTTCCACGGGTCCATGCCGGTCTTCTTGGCTTCGCGATAGACCAGATCGACGATCTCGTCGGAAATCCGGTCACAGACTTTGTCGGGATGGCCCTCGGCAACGGATTCCGAGGTGAAGAAGTAGTTCTGCCGCGTCACGGGTGTCCCCTCTTGAAAAACGATCGGCAGGCTGCCGATTTTGGCGCGCCACGTGTTAGCGGGGCGAAGCGCCGCTCGTCAAGCGGTGCTTCGGCTCTGGCATGAATGTCGATGCAGTTATCTTGTGCCACCAGCGACAAGACGCCGCCGGTGCTGGCGTGATTGAGGCTCAGTCGGGATCGTCGGCGGAGAGGGACTTGACCAGGTCTATAATCCTGCGGCGCACCTTGCCATCAGCGATCTTGACAAAGGCCCGGTTGAGCTGAAGGCCTTCAGGGCTGCCGCAGAATTCGACAGCGAAAGCCATCGACGCGTCCTCGGCAAAGCCGCGGCCCGCCACGGGCTCCTGGCCGGGCGCATCCTCGAAAAAGAAGGCGACCGGCACGCCGAGTATGGACGCGATCGCCTGCAATCGGCTGGCGCCGACGCGGTTGGTGCCTTTTTCATATTTCTGAATCTGTTGAAATGTGATGCCGAGGTTTTCTCCCAGCTTTTCCTGGCTCATTCCCAGCATGTTACGGCGAAGCCGAATGCGACTGCCAACATGGATGTCGATCGGATTCGGTTTCTTCTTGTTGTCTTCTGTCATTTTTTCCTCGCCGAATTTTTTCGGCTTTCTCTATTTTTTTCCTGCCCAAACAAAGCCGGAGGCAACTGCCCCAACAGAACGATCCACCGGCTTCGAGAAATTTTCAGGCACTTACAGTATGAGTTTCTAATGTGTTGGCTGTCAATTCACCCGTAGCCTTTGCCTTACGTTCAACAGCGCCGCCCCAACGGCAAACAGCAACATGATCAGCATTCCGTTAATGCGCCGTTGGCCGGGAGATATGAGCGCCTGTCCGGAAATCGGTATGTGGGCATCGATGGCGCCGCGTGCGTCGATCGCAAGCGCATCGACGATGCGCCCGCGCGGATCGACGACGGCCGAGATGCCGTTGTTGGCAGCACGTACCAATGGCAATCCATTTTCCACCGCGCGGATCTGGGCCTGCCTGAAATGCTGATACGGACCCGGCGTGTCGCCGAACCACGCATCGTTGGTAACGTTCACAATAAGCTGCGCTGACGCAGCGTCAACTGCCACAAGATCGGGAAAGATCACCTCATAACAGATAAATGGCAGCGCACGGATGCCATCGGGCAGCGTGATGGCGTGGCGCTCATTGCCGGCCGCGAAACTCATCGGCCCGGCAACCAGTTGCTCGATGCCGAAACGCTGGAGCAGATCGGCGAAAGGCAGGTATTCGCCGAACGGCACCAGGTGAACCTTGTCGACTGCGTCCGTGATTTCACCCTTGTCGTCGATCGCCACCACGGAGTTGTAGTAACGGCTGTCGGCATTCGCGGCCGAACCGCCTTCCTCGCGAACGACGCCGGCAATCAGCATCTGGCCGGGTCCGAGCATGTCCCCCAGCGCCGTCAATGCGTCCGGACGCTCGGTGAAGAGGAACGGCACCGAGGTTTCGGGCCACAGGATCAGCTGCGGCTTTTGATGGCCTGGGTCCGGCGCCTTGGCCGAGAGCCCCATCAGGACCGCGAAGATGCGGTCGCGCACCGAGGCATCCCATTTTTCCGATAGGTCCACGGCCGGCTGGACGATGCGGACATCCAGGCTGCGTGAAGCTGGCGGCTCGGGAGCGGCAAGCCTGATATAGCCGAAGCCGACATGGGCTGCGGCGAGCACGACAAACAGTGCCGCGCCGAGGCGCAGATGCCGACGTGCCGCCAGCAGTGCCGGCAGTGCGAAGACGAACACCGCGAGCGCGTTCATGCCGATCATGCCCGTCACCGAGACGCTCTGCATCAGCAGCGGCACGGGCATGGCCGCGTAGCCGACGGCATTCCAGGGAAAACCGGTGAACAGGAAATCGCGCAGCCATTCCGCCAGCCCGAAGCCGAAGGCAAGGGCGGCGATGCGGCCAATGTCGTTGCTCCACAGCAGCCGAGCAACAATTGCCGCAAAGCCGTAGAAAAAGGCGAGCATGAAAGGAATGCCGACCACAGCGAAGGGGAGCGCCCAGGCAAAGCTGTCGGCCTCGACCAGCAGCGCCGAACCTATCCACCAGAGGCCGGCGAGGAAATAGCCGAAACCGAACCACCAACCGACGGCGAAAGCCGGCCGCAGACGCCGGAACAGACTGCCGGAAGCTTCGCCGGTGGCGCCGTCGAGCAGCCAGACCAGCAGCGGAAACGAGACGAAACAGGCGGCGAAGAAATCGTAAGGCGCCTGCCCAAGCACGGCAAAAGCGCCCGCGAGAAACGCCACGAGCGCACGCCGCCAACCCCAAAGCAGAATTATCCGGCCGGTGAGGCGCTCCATGCATACTTCCGAGTCGCGAATCAGGACACAAGATTTAACAGGCTGCGCTCCGCGCTCCAAACGGCGGATGGCTGGCTGAGATGCACAGCTCCGGCCCTGCCCTACCGGTGCCAACCCTCGATTTGAACGCCGCCCAGCCGCTCGGCCTCCTCGCGCGGAACCGAACGGATGGTCTGCGTGAAGGTCCAGACATGACCCTCGGGGTCGCGTGCACGATACTGGCGCTCACCGTAGAACTGATCCGCCGGCTCCTGGATTATATCAGCCTCGGCAGCCCGCGCCTTCTCGCAATGCGCATCCAGGCCGCCCTGCAGCCTGACATAGATCGACTGCGTGTTCCTGCCCGAGACCGAAGCCGGGCTGGCAACATAATCGCTCCATTCGGAATCGACGATGATGTAGCTGTCGCCGAATCGCATCTCTGCATGGACGAGTTTTCCCTCAGCATCGCTGACCACCATGCTACGCTCAAAGCCAAATGCTGCTTCAAGCCAGTCCAGCGCGGCGCGAGGGTCCTTGTAGAAGACACTGGACCCCAGCGTGGAATGCTTGAAGGGGTCTTCGACAGTCATCGGGCGAGCGAAACGCTTACGCCTGTTCGGTGCGCGCGGTGGCGCGCCGGCGGCGCTCACCCTTCTGGCTCTGCACGATGCGCACGCGCTTGACGCGGCGCGGATCGGCGTCGAGGACGTGGAACTCGAAGCCGGGGATCGCCTGCACCACCTCGCCGCGGGCCGGAACACGGCCAAGCGTGTTGAAGATCATGCCGCCGATCGTGTCGACATATTCGCCATGTTCACCGGCGGCGAAATCCCCGCCGATCATCTTGGCGACGTCGTCGATCTCGGCCTTGCCGTCGACGATGAACACGCCGTCACCGCTCTGGGTGATCATCGGCTCGTCGTCGTCATGCTCGTCCTCGATGTCGCCGACCACCATCTCGACGATGTCTTCCAGCGAGGCGAGGCCGTCGGTGCCGCCATATTCGTCGATGACCAGCGCCATCTGGGTGCGCGTCGTCTGCATGCGGCCCATCAGGTCGGAGGCAAGCATCGACGGCGGCACGAACAGCACCGGGCGGATCAGATTGAGGTCGCCAATGGTGCGTGCGAGGTCGACCTGGGCAAGATCGAGAACCGTGGCAGCGGGGGTTTTCCTGGTCGTGCGGCCCTTCTTGACGCGCGCGATCTTGGTGATGTGGGCCAGCACGTCACGGATATGGACCATGCCGCGCGGATCATCGAGCGTCTCGGAATAAACCGGCATGCGGGAATGGCCGGATTGTTCGAAAGTGCCCAGGAGATCGCCGAGCGTCGTCGTGATTTCGACCCCCTGAATGTCGGCGCGCGGTACCATGACGTCCTCGACGCGCACTTCGCGCAGCCGCAGGATGTTGTTGAGCATGGCGCGTTCGCCGGGCGAGAAGGCGCCGGCATCGCTCGTCGTCTCGGCAAGCGCGCCGGCGATTTCCTCACGCAGGCTGGTTCCGTTGCGTTGCCGAAACAGGCCCAGAACGCGGTCAAACAGGGAGGGACCGGCAGGCGAAGTCTCGCCGGCAGCGCTGCCGGTGCTGGCAGCACCAGAGGTGCCGGCGGCAACAGAGGTACTGCTGGCACCAGAGGTACTGTTAGCACCAGAGGTTACGGTACTCGGACTTGATCCCTCTTCCGACGTATCGGAAGCCTTGGTCGCACTGCCGGCGTCGGGGCGGGCGGCAGTCTCTGGTTTGTCGTTCATCGTCGTCCGGTCAATTGGTCAGATGTAGTTACGCGTAGGGGTCGGGAATGGCAAGCCTTGCAAGCGCCGCGCGTTCGACGGCTTCCATCGCCTCGGCCTCGGCCTCGGTCTCGTGGTCATGGCCCAGCAGATGCAACAGGCCGTGGATGACGAGATGGGTGATATGGTTCTCGACAGGCTTGTCTTCCAGTGCCGCTTCATCGGCGACCGTTTCGGCGGCCAGCACGATGTCGCCCAGCATCGGCGGCAACGGACCGCCTTGCGCAAACGGAAAAGCCGGGAAAGACAAGACGTTGGTCGGTTTGTCCTTGCCGCGCCAGCCGGCGTTGAGGGTCCGGATATGGGCGTCGTCGGTAAAAACGAGGCTGAGTTCGGAACGGCCCGCCACGCCGGTTTCGGCAAAAGCCGCCTTGACGGCGCCATCGACCAGCCGCGTCAGGCTTACCTCGTCGGGCCAGTTGCCCGCCTCAACCGATATGTCGATGTCAACGGGAACATTCCCGTCGCCGGATATTATGTCCTCAGGCATGAAGTCGCATCGTCAACATCAATTCTCGGCGCCGAGGCCGCGCGCCAGCTTGGCGTCCCGGTCGTAGGCCCTGACGATTTCCGCCACCAGCGGATGGCGGACCACATCGCCGTCGTTGAAGCGCACGGTGACCGCGCCCGCCACGCCGTCCAGCACCCGCAAGGCTTCGACCAGGCCCGATTTGGTGTTCGAGGGAAGGTCGATCTGGGTCGGGTCGCCGGTGACGATCATGCGCGAGTTTTCGCCCAGGCGCGTCAGGAACATCTTCATCTGCATCGGCGTGGTGTTCTGCGCCTCGTCGAGGATGACGGCGGCATGCGCCAGCGTGCGGCCGCGCATGAAGGCGAGCGGCGCGATCTCGATCACTTCGGCGGCAATGGCGCGCTCGACCTTGTCGGCGGGCATCATGTCGTAGAGCGCGTCATAGAGCGGCCGCAGATAGGGATCGACCTTCTCCTTCATGTCGCCGGGCAGGAAGCCCAGCCGTTCGCCGGCCTCGACCGCCGGCCGCGAGAGAATGATGCGCTCGACCATGCCGCGCTCGAGCAGCATCGCCGCATGCGCCACCGCCAGATAGGTCTTGCCGGTGCCGGCCGGGCCGATACCGAACACCAGTTCCGACCGCTCCAGCGCCCGCATATAGGCGTCCTGGTTGAGCGAGCGGGCATAGATCGTCTTCTTGCGGGTGGTGATCTGGGCGGCGGAGACCTTGCCCTTGCGTTCCAGCGTCGGCAGGGTCAGCTGATCGTCGGCGGCGATCGCCATGCGCACGGCGCCGTCGACGTCGGACTGGCCTATATCGACGCCTTTCTGGAGAATGCCGTAGAGGTTGTCCAGGGCGCGGCGCGCCTGCTCGGCGGCCGACGCCGAACCCTTGATGGTCAGCTGGTTGCCGCGTGAGCGGATGTCGACGCCAAGCTTCTGCTCCAGCCTAGCGAGGTTTTCGTCGAACTGACCATAAAGGGCGCTGGCAAGCTTGTTGTTGTCGAAAGTCAGAACGATGTGCGCCATGTCAGAAGCCCCAGATGCCGGTACCGGGGGCAGGTTCTTCAGCTCTGCTGCGCTCAACCGTCTCTCCTCATCTGCCGAGACCCTCAGGCCAATTCGGCGAACAGGCTGTTGTAGCCCGTCTTCGTGATTCGCACCTGGATAATGTCACCGATTTCGCCGGCCTTTTCATCAACAATAACCGGCTGCAGCCAAGGTGAGCGGCCGACCTTCTGGCCGGCCTGACGGCCGGGCTTCTCGATCAGCGTGTCGATGGTGGTTCCGACGAGGCTCAAACCAAAATCCTGCTGCTGCTTCACAAGCAGAGCCTGCAGTCTCTGCAAGCGCTCGTCCTTGACCGTTTCCGGCACATGGTCGGGCATTTCGGCGCCCGGCGTGCCTGGACGCGGCGAATATTTGAACGAAAAGGCCGAGGCGTAATTGACCTGGCGCACCAGCTCCATGGTCGCCTCGAAATCCGCTTCTGTCTCGCCGGGGAAGCCAACGATGAAGTCGCCGGACAGCGCGATGTCAGGCCGCGCGGTACGAATACGGTCGAGCAGCGCCAGATAATCCCTCGCCGTGTGCCGGCGATTCATCGCCTTGAGGATGCGGTCGGAGCCTGATTGCACCGGCAGATGCAGATAGGGCATCAACGACGGCAGATCGCGATGGGCCGCTATCAGTTCCTCATCCATGTCGCGCGGGTGGCTGGTGGTGTAGCGCAGACGCGCCAGCCCGGGGATTTCGGCCAGCCTGAACAGCAGGCGGCCAAGGCCCCATTCTTCGGTCTTGCCCCCTTTGGTCTCGCCCCGGCCATGCCAGGCATTGACGTTCTGGCCAAGCAGCGTCACCTCGCGCACGCCGGCTTCGGCCAGGCGCTCGGCCTCCGCGACAATCTGCGCCACCGGCCGGGAGACTTCGGAGCCCCTTGTGTAGGGCACAACGCAGAAGGTGCAGAACTTGTCGCAGCCTTCCTGCACGGTGAGGAAGGCGGTGACGCCGCGCTTGATGACCTCGGCGCGCTTGGGCTGCGGCAGGTGCTCGAACTTGTCCTCGATGGCGTAGTCGGTCTCGACGATCTTTTCGCCGCCGCGCACCCGCGCCAGCACGTCCGGGAGCCGGTGATAGGTCTGCGGACCGATGACCAGGTCGACGGCCGGCGAACGGCGGATGATCTCGGCGCCTTCAGCCTGCGCCACGCAGCCGGCGACGCCGACCAGCATCTCGCGGCCGGCCAGGGCACGCTCGGCTTTCATGTCGCGGATACGGCCGAGCTCGGAATAGACCTTTTCGGCAGCCTTCTCCCTGATATGACAGGTGTTCAGCAGCACCAGGTCCGCCTCGCCAATGGCATCGGTCGCGGAATAGCCGTCGGCAGCCAGCGCATCGGCCATACGCTGTGAATCATAGACGTTCATCTGGCAGCCATAGGTCTTGATGAAGACTTTTCTCGCTGCCGCGGGAAGCACCGCCGGCTGTCCAGCCGTAGTGCCGATGTCGTCGCTTTCTATCGTGTTCAAGTCCATAAGGCGGCTTCTAACGCCTTTCCGTGACAAAAAACAGACGATTCTCGGCCCGCGCCGGCAAGGGCATGCCGGGGCTAGCGGCTCGGCCGCGGGTCGGCAAGCGCCGCCTGCATCATCTCACGCACCTGGCTTTCCATCAGTTTCGACGTCTCCTTGCGGTTCGAACCCTTGGAAAAGGCGATTGCCTCGCCGAAATGCACCTCGACGTCGAGCGCGCCCTCCGCCAGCAATACCTTGAGATGCGGCATCAAATCCTCATCGCCGATCCAGGCGGCAAGCGGGCGATGCCGACGGCCGAGCGGCACGCCGTGCAGGCGCGTATAGGCAATCGCCACCGGCTGGATGAACACCTGTTCCGCCGCGCCTTCGGAAATCGCCATCGAGGCGGCGCCGAACAGCGTGCTCTTGAACGGCAGGACCATATTGCCGTCGCCGGTCGAACCCTCGGCAAACAGCACCATCGCATCGCCCTTGGCCATGCGGCTGGCAATCTCGCTTGCCTGGTCGCCCGACGAACGCTTGCGCTCGCGCTCGATGAACACGGTGCGCTGCAACTTCGACAGCATGCCGATCAAGGGCCAGCCTTCCATATCGGCTCTCGCGATGAATTTCACGTCGGCAAAAGAACCGAGCACCATGATGTCGGTCCAGGAGATGTGATTGGACGCAACCAGCAGCGGGCGCTTGTCGGACAGCGTTCCCTTGACATGGATGCGCATGCCGAGCGCCCTGATGATCAGCCTGTGCCAGATCTTGAGGATGACGGTTTCCCGCCACCAGCCGGTCTTCATCGACAGGATCTGCAACGGCACGAGGACCAGCGAACCGGCGACAACGAGGCCCAGCGCCAGGAAAATCCTGATTTTCTTGATCATCGCCCCATCCCGGCCGTCTCGCTAGCGAAGATCGCGGCGCATGACAAGCGCGCCGGTCGGTCCGTGTTCGGCCGACCTGTAGTAATTCGGCCGCTTGCCGACCTCGCGGAAGCCCAGCCGGCGATAAAGCGCGATCGCCGCGACATTGGTCTCGTCGACCTCGAGGAACAGCGCTTCGGCGCGCTGCGCGTGCAGTTCGCGCAACACCGCGTCCATCAACTGCCAGCCCAATCCCTGCCGGCGATGCGATCGCGCCACCGCGACGGTCAGGATCTCGCCCTCGCCTGCCGCAAGCCTCGCCAGCACGAAGCCGACGGGCGGCTTGGAGCCCTGTCCGGTTTCGCGCGCGGCATAGCCGAACACGGTGTCCTGTTCGAACAGAGCGGCGAATTCGCCATCGGTCCAGGGGCGGACAAAGTCCTCGCGATGCAGCAGCGAGACCGCCGGACTGTCGGCGATCCTCAGCGGCTCGAGCGCATAGTCCCGGCGGCGTGGTTGGAGAAAAGGTATGCGCATCTAATTTTCTTGCCTTGAAAGAATGAACCCGGCCTGCGGCTTGGCGTCGGCGCCGCGCATATAGAGTGGTTTCGGCCGTTCGCCCGCGCCCTTGGCGGCAGCCAGGCGGGCGTAGGTGACAATGTCGGCGGTGGCTGTCCGAGGGCCGACATCGAATTCGCGCCCGGCCGATGCGCTGATGAGCGCTGCCGCGGTGCCGGCAAGCACCGGAGACGTTTCCGTCGCCATTGCCACCACGTCAGTCAGCGTGGCCACGGCCGGACCGTAAGTCAAGACTGACATTTCGTCGTAAAAGGCCGCGTGGATCTCCTCCCGGCCTGCATCGAGCACCGCCAGCACGGCGCGACCGGGAAATGCCGCTGCTGCTTCGGCGGCCAGCGCCTCCAGTGTCGTCACCCCGATTGCCGGTATCTTCAGCGCCAGCGACAGCCCACGTGCGGTCGAGACGCCGACCCGCAGACCGGTGAAGGAACCGGGGCCGACAGAGACGGCAATGGCGCCAAGACCTGCATAGTCGGTTGCGCTTGCCGCCAGCGCTTCGGCGATGACCGCCATCAGTTGCTCGGCATGGCCCTTGCCGAGATCGAGCACCTGATGGCCAAGCTCCTGCTTCGCCGTCGCGTCATAGACGCAAGCGGCGCAGAGGTTGGCGGCACAGTCGATGGCAAGCAGTTTCATGAAGCGACCGGTTCGAAAAACAATTCCCTGTGCCCGCCACGGCCCGCCACCGCAAGGGGATAGTGCATAATTCGTTAAGCGGCTTCGCTTGTAGCCTATGCGGCCTGTTCGATGCGCAGCACGTGGTTGTCCCAGACATAGTCCGGTTCGGAGCGCGTCGCACCGCTGCCCTCGACGATCTCGCCGGCGCCGGTGGTGGCCATGAAGCCGGTTCCATCGGGAGCCACGCCGCAGACCTCGACCAGCGCGCTGTTCGCGACGACCCGGCCGCTGGCCGCATCGATGACGACAAGCGAATTGCCTTCCGGCGAAGAGACCGCGACGGTGCCGGCAGCCGGATTGGCGGCGACCGAGCCTATGTAGTTGCGGAAGCCGGACAAAACGTCCTGCGGCATGTCGAGCAGTTGCAGATCCTTGCCGCGCGTGGCGCGGCCGACCAGCAACGGACGATCGGTGCCCGGCCCCCTGTACTGGCAGCCGAACCAGACGGTCCCGGACGGATCGGTGTCCATGTGGCGGATCGACAGCTGATGCAGTGCGGCCGGCAATTCATGCTTCTCGACAAGGTTTCCGGTGATGCGGTCTATCAGCACGTAGGACGGCTTCATGGTGGCGATGTTGAGCTCGGCACGGCCGTAATCCGGATGGGTCTCGATGCCGCCATTTGCAACCGCAATCGTCCTGCCATCGCCTAGGAGCAGAAGCTCGTGCGGACCCATGCCATAGGTCGGGAACTCGCCGACACGGCTGAATTTCGCCCGCGCATCGTAGACGCCGACGACGCCAGCGGCGTTGTCGAAGTCGTTTTCGGTGGCATAGAGCAGCGCCCCGTCGGCCGAGAACACGCCATGGCCGAAGAAATGCCGGCCGGCGATGCTGGCGATGGTCAACGGCGCATCACGGCCCGAATGGTCGAAAACCACGGCAAAGGTGCCGGGTTGGCGCGCGAAGACCACCGAGCGTTTCGATATCGGATCGAAAGTGACGTCGTGGCCGCGATCAGGCAGGTCGATCGCATGCAGGACCTTGCCGGCCTCGGACAGGACGGCAGCGCCAAAGCTGCCGTCGCGTTTGACGAAAGCGGTGGCGAAGACGGCGTCGGCCGCAAGCGTCGTTGCCCAGGCCGATGGCGCCATCGCGGCCATGAAGCCAACGCCTGCAGCTCTCAGGAAATCGCGGCGATCTATCAGAGGGGTTTTCAAGGATCAATCTCTCTTCTTGAGCATGATCTTTTCCGAAAACCGGCTTCCACTTTTCGGGATCATGCTCAGTCCCCATCCAGCGAGGAGAAGCCTGCAGTCAGGCCGAATTCGGCGGTCAACCTGGTGCCGATCAGGGTCGACAGGCTGGAGGTGATCAGCGCGAAATGATCGAGCTTGTCGCGCAATGCCGGATCGGCAAGCGCCTTGTCGATTGGACCGCTGACGGCCTTAGCGGTGGCGACACCGTTGACCAGCTGGATATGGATCGATTCGGCCATCCAACGCGCATCGGCCGGCAGAGCATCGCCAAGTTTCGAGGCCTGGAACAGCGTATCGATGCCGGAGAGGTTGCCGGCCAGCGACGCGGTGGTGTTTTGCGAGCGCCAATAGATCGCTTGCTTCGGCTTGTCCGCGCCCGGCTTGCCGCCGAAAAACCCTTTCAGGCGCACGTCGCGCACCATTTCCAGCTCATTGATGAAGACGCCGACCAGCTCGGTCACTGCTTCATTGCCGTCGCGGTAGAGCGCGTTCTGCGGCCCCGGATTGGCCCAAAGCGCTGCAAAGCCGTCCGGCTTGTTCCAGGCGGCGCTGACCTCACCGGCCATGGTTTCGATGTTGCCGGCAACAGCAGTGCCATAAGCGCAGCGGTAGGGATCATCCTTGCCGGCAAGTGCATCGGCGCCGTCGCCGTAAAGAACGAATTCGAGCGCGCCCAGCCCCTGCATGGCAACGCTCTTGCCGGCCAGTTGTGCCGGATCGGTCGCGGTTGGATCCTTGGCCGACAGCGCCGCCTGCACCTGCTTCAGGCCAATGCTCTTGCGATCCGGCCAGAACAGCATGCGTTCCAGCCGGTTGTTCTCCTTGATCGGCCCGAAGCCGATGATTTCGGCTGACGACCAGGCATAGACCGTGGCGGAGAATTCGGACCGTGCGGCATCGAGTTCTCCTTGCGAGGGCGTGACGCATAGCTCGCGCATGGATTCGGTCAAGGCTTCCGCATGCTCGTGCAGGCCGGCATAGGCCGGGCGGACGAAGCCATCGATCGCCCGCTGGATGATGTCGGAGGCTTTGACCGCCGCCGACGCAGGGACAACGCCCAGCAGGGCCAGCGGAAGAACGAGAAACAATGCAGAACGCTTGAACATCACAATGACTCCAGGAATTTGAGCAGCGCGTCACGCTCAGTCGCGCTGGCGGCGGCAAAGCGGTCGCGCGCTTTCTGCGCCTCGCCGCCATGCCACAGGATCGCCTCGGTCAGGCTGCGCGCGCGCCCGTCATGCAGGAAGAAGGAATTGCCGTTTACCGTCTCGGTCAGGCCGATGCCCCACAGCGGCGGCGTGCGCCATTCAGTGCCCGTCGCATCGCCCACAGCCTGGCCATCGGCCAGATCAGGCCCCATGTCGTGCAGCAGGAAGTCGGAATAGGGCCAGATCAACTGGAAGGCCTGCGCCTTGTTGGGCGTATCGCGGCGCGTGACGAATTTCGGTGTGTGGCAGGCAATGCAGCCGATCTCGTAGAATGTTTTTTTGCCCGCGAGCACGTCCGGCCGATCGAGGTCGCGGCGCGACGGCACGGCCAGGTTCTGCGAATAGAAGGTGACGAGATCCATCACCGGCGGCGGCGCCTCGACCGGGCCAAGGCGTTGCTGCACGCCGTTCGGCATGGCGAGGCATTTTACCTCAGCAGCAGTGCAATCGCCCCAATGCTTCGACTCTTCGGGCGTCGAGATGCCGATGTCGCCGGCAAAGGCGTCCGCCGCTTGCTGGCGGATCGACGCGGTCTGTGCCTTCCAGCCGAAACGGCCAAGCGTCAGTTCTCCGTTCAGGCTATCGCGCACGATGTTCGGCCTGCCGGAAATGCCGTCGCCGTCCCTGTCGTCCGGATCGGCGTGGGCGAGAATATCAGCCGGCGCGATCTGTTCGATCAGGCCCAGGCCGATCATCGGCGGGGTCAGGCGCGGCGACAGCGTGGTGCGCGGGCCAAGCGGCCCGTAGCCAAGGCCGTCAACCGAATAGCTCGGCTTGCGCAAGGAGATCACAGTGCCGTCCGTCAGCTCTACCTTACGTTCCTGATAGTCGATATGCATCCTGCCTTCACTGGGCAGGCCGGGTACGGCGAGCTCCTGCAATTGTGTGCCGTAGACCGGGTCGGGGAAGTTGAGCACCTTGTGGTCGGCAAGCGCCGCCTTGTCTTCCACGCTGCTGGCGTCGCGGGCCAGCCGCAGGAACATCGACGTGGTGCCGGCGTTGCCTTGCGGCGGGCGGCCGCGGCCATCCTTCAGATGGCAGTTCTGGCAGGCACGTTCGTTGAACAGCGGGCCGAGCCCGTCCGACGCCTGCGTCGAGGATGGCGACGAGACCCAGTTTTTGCGGAAAAGGGCATTGCCGAGCTTGAAGTCGCCCTCTTCCTCGAAGGTGATGTTGGCCGAGGATTGCGAGAAGGAATCGCGGCTGACGTCCTTTCGGGACGTGCCGGCGCCACCTTGCATCAGTTCGAACTGCTCTGGCCTGGAAAAATCCGTGGTCGGCCTGGTGACGGCGATGACGCGCGCCTGATCCTTCGCATTGAGGTCGGTGCGCGTGGTGGCGAGCCCGACCGGCGGAAGATCACCCGCCATCGCCGAAGAGGCAAGCGCCAACACGAGCATGACACAGCGCCGACGCGCCAATCCGGCTGGCGTCTTGCGAAGGAGCGGCGAGCCATTGGCCCGCCGCGAGCGGCGCACGAGTTCTAGCAGGCGCCGCATTCCCGCATGCCCTTACTCCGCCTCGTCCGCCGATGCGGCGTTGAGCTGGCCGTATTTCTCCTCGCCGATCGAGGCAAGCAGGTCGAGCTGCGTCTCGAGGAAGTCGATGTGTCCCTCCTCGTCGGCCAGCAATTCCTCGAACAGCTTCATCGTCACATAGTCGCCAGCGTCGTTGCAGATTTCGCGCGAGCGCTTGTAGGCGGTACGTGCGTCATATTCGCCGGCAAGGTCGGATTCGAGCACTTCCTTGACGTTCTGCCCGATGCGCAGCGGCGCCACGGACTGCAGGTTCGGATGGCCTTCGAGGAAGATGATGCGGGCGACGAGCTTGTCGGCATGGTGCATCTCCTCGATCGATTCCGCCCGCTCCTTCTTTGCCAGCTTGGCGTATCCCCAGTCCTCAAGCAGACGGAAATGCACCCAGTACTGATTGACGGCCCCGAGTTCCAGAAAAAGGGCCTCGTTAAGCCGCTCGATGATCTGCGGATCGCCTTTCATGAATTCTGCTCCCGTATTGGACGCGCAGGCCTCTGACGCGATCCAGGTGTGAAACGACATCCACGCCGCTCGCCTCCGAGCGGGCGTGGTAATTTTCGGTGACCCGAATGATCGTTTCCACCACATTTGGGAAGCAGCCGCAACAGCGACCGCGCTTTTGCATGGCATGATAGATCTTCGCCGGCACGATCAGCTGCCAGGGATCCTGGTCCAGCAGCCCGACGATCGTCTGCTCGATCTCCTTCTCGGTGATGATATTGCAATGACAAATCAGCATTGGCTTGCTCGGCTGGCTGACGGCGTCTCCCGCGCCGTGTGGCTTGATTTTCTAGCGGAGGCCGTTCCAAAGCCGGTTGTCCGGCTCCGGATCAGTCTCCTGTCTTTCGGCCCTTACTTGAACACCTTGTCCGGCGCGTCGAGGCTGTCGGACCCTTCGAAGGCGATGGTGCTGAGCTTCAGGGAGCCGACGGCACGCTCAATCGACTTGGTCTGATCGATCAGCGCATCGATCGCCGCCTGCACGGTGGCGTTGCCTTCAACGTTGCCCTCGGCGATCTGCTGGTCATAGGCCTCCCCGGCCAGTGCACGCGCCTTGATCGCCTCCATCTTGGCGACCGAAACATCGAGCTTGTCGGACAGTTCCTTGTCGATCGCCGGATCGGCCGCCTTCACCATATCGGCCACCGAAGGACCCGAAACGACGGTGCCGTCGAGACGCGTGTAGCTCGCATGATAGGCCGCGCGAATGCCGATGGCGTCGTAGAGATGCGAATTGTAGGTGTTGTCGGAGAAGCAATCGTGCTCCTCTTCCGGATCATGCAGCAGCAGGCCGAGCTTCATGCGCTCGCCGGCCAGTTCGCCGTAGGACAGCGAGCCCATGCCGGTGAAGATGGTCGAGATCGCCGTGTTCGGCTCGCCATCGACGAGAGCCTTGCGGGCGGCGCCGTCTTCCTTCCAGTTGCCGACCATCTCCTGAAGATCCGAAACCAGAAGGTCGCTGGCCGATTTCAGATACTCGGCGCGACGGTCGCAATTACCGCCGGTGCAGTTCTTGAGGTCGTAGTCGGTGAAGGGGCGCTCGCCGGCACCCGGGCCGGTGCCATGCAGGTCCTGGCCCCAAAGCAGGAATTCGATGGCGTGATAGCCGGTGGCTACATTGGCCTCGATGCCGCCGGCTCCCTGCAGCGTGCCGGAGAGGAATTCCGGCGAAAGCTTCGATGCATCGACCTTCTTGCCGTTGATCTCGATCTCCTTGTTGGCGATCACATTGGCCGTGTAGAGCGCGTTCGCGTCCGATTCGGTGCCGTAGCTCTTGGCGACGTAGTCGATCAAGCCTTCATCCAGCGGCCAGGAATTCACCTTGCCTTCCCAGTCGTCGACGATCTTGTTGCCGAAGCGGTAGACTTCGGTCTGCTGGTAGGGAACGCGCGATGCCTTCCAGGCGTCACGGGCGGCGTTGAGGGTTTCCACCGATGGTGTGGCGAGCAGCGCGTCGACCGCCTTGTCGAGCGTCTGCGCGGTGGTCAGCGAATCCTCATATTTGGCCAGCGCGATGTCGGAATAGGTCTTGATGACCGCCTTTGCATCGGTTTCCGCCTTTGCCGGCAACACGAATACCGCCGCCGTCAGCAGGGCAGTGGCGCCGATCGCCGCAAGCCTGCTGCCATATCGTGCTGTCATGATCACTCTCCAGTTTCTCGGAAATTCTGTAAACGGCGCGCACGCCAACCGGCGCCAGGCCATCTGCGGGCCATTGGGCGCAAAAGATGCCGCGCGATCGCGCGGTTCGCGGAAGAAAGACACCAAAATGCCTCCAATCGAAAGGGTTCAAGGCCCAGACATTAAAGGGATGCGCTGATGCGCGAGCTTCCATAAAGCTGCGAGATCGTCGGATGTCAATGACAATCCGCAGGAAAAGTCAATTGAAACAACAGTTTAGAATTATTCTAAACTACGACTGTCAACTTTATGCATTTTCCTGCACCGGTCTTGCCGCTGAACTGTGCGATTGACAGCCGCCATCCCGGATGCGACCCGCAAAAGCTCGCTTGCAGCGGTGCCAGACAATTGCCATCTGGCGGAACATCCTAGGGTAGAATCGGGATTGAGTGCGATGAAGAACGGTGTGGTCATTGTCGGCGCGGGTCATGCGGGCGTGCAAGCGGCCGCAAGTCTGCGCGAGGACGGCTATGACGGGCCGGTGATCCTCGTCGGTGACGAGGACGAACTGCCCTATCACAAGCCGCCGCTGTCGAAGACCTTCATCAAGGATGCCGAGGCCAAGCCACAACCCTTGCGCGGCGAGGCCTTCTACACAGGCAGCGCCATCGATTACCGGCCTAGCGTCAGGATCGATCGCATCGATGCCGGACGCCGCAGCTTGGATATTGCCGGCGGGGGTGCGCTTGCCTTCGACCACCTGATCCTGGCGACAGGCTCGCGCCCGCGCACCTTGCCGTTGCCCGGCTCGGACCTGTCGGGCGTGCTGTCGCTGCGTTCGCTGGCCGATGCGCGGCTGATCCGCGAGCTCAGCGCGCGGAGCGACGAGGTCGTCATCCTCGGCGGCGGTTTCATCGGGCTGGAGATCGCAGCCACACTGCGGGCCGCCGGTCGCACGGTGACAGTGGTGGAAGCCGTGGACCGGCTGCTCGGCCGCGCCGTGGCGCCGGTCGTGGCGAGCCACGTCCGGCAACGGCTGGAAGCGACAGGCGTGCGCATCCTCACCGGCACCTCGATCGCCAGGCTCGATGGCGAAAACGGTCATGTCGTGGCTGCCATCACCTCATCAGGCGAAAGGCTGCCGGCGCGCATGGTCATCGTCGGCATTGGTGCCGTGCCGAATGTCGAACTGGCGCAGGCGGCCGACCTTAGCATCGCCAACGGCATCCGCGTCGATCATCAGATGCGCACGTCGTTGCCGGAGATTCTAGCCATTGGCGATGCTGCCTCCTACCGTCACTGGTTCACCGGCGGCGACGTGCGGCTGGAATCGGTGCAGAATGCCACCGACCAGGCGCGGCTTGCCGCGCGCACGATATCGGGCCATGCCGACGCCTATTCGGCGGTGCCATGGTTCTGGTCCGACATCGGCGACATGAAGCTGCAGATGGTCGGCCTGACCGCCGGCGGCGACAGCCATGTCGTGCTGGGCGACCTGCCCGACAACAAATTCTCGATCTACCACTATGCCGGCGACCGGCTGCTCGGCATCGAATCGGTCAACCGTCCCGGCGACCATATGCTTGGCCGCAAGATGTTGGGCGCCGGCTTCTCGCCGACGCTGCAGACGGTGGCCATGGGTCCCGAAGGGCTGAAGGCTGCACTGGCCGCGTTTCAGCAGGATGAGCCTGCCAGGGCTGCGGGCTAGCCCCCGCTTACCCTCCCCCTTGTGGGGAGGGTCGCTGCGAAGCAGCGGGGTGGGGTCTGCGCGAGGCCCCCACCCGGACCTTCGGTCCGACCTCCCCACAAGGGGGAGGTAGAAGTTCAGGCGGCGCAGACTTCGCGGATCGAGCTTTCCAGAATGTCGAGCGCTTCGTTCATGACTTCGTCCTGGATGGTGATCGGCGCCAGGAAGCGGATGACGTTGCCGTAGACGCCGCAGGTCAGCAGGATCAGGCCCTTGTCGAGCGCCTTCAGCCGGATCGCATTGGCGATCTCGGCCGACGGCAGGCCCTTCTTGACGTCGTTGAATTCGACCGCGTTCATGAAGCCGAGGCCTCTGATGTCGACGATCTCGGGCACGTCGTCACGGATCGACTGCAGCCGCTGCTTCAGCCTTGCGCCCAGCGTGTTGGCGCGGTCGCACAGGTTTTCGTCCTCGATGACGTCGAGCACGGCGTGCGCGGCGGCAACGCCGATCGGGCTGCCGCCATAGGTGCCGCCGAGTCCGCCGGGGCCGGGCGCATCCATGATTTCGGCGCGGCCGGTGACCGCTGCCAGCGGGAAACCGCCGGCCAGGCTCTTGGCCATGGTGGTGATGTCGGCGGCCACCTCATGGTGATCCATCGCAAACATCTTGCCGGTGCGGGCAAAGCCGGTCTGCACTTCGTCGGCGATCAGCAGCATGCCGTGCTGGTCGCAAAGCTTGCGCAGCGCAACCAGGAAGTCACGCGGCGCGTCGTAGAAGCCGCCCTCGCCCTGAACCGGCTCGATGATGATGGCGGCGACGCGGGCCGGATCGACATCGGCCTTGAACAGCCGGTCGAGCGCGGCCAGCGAGTCGGCGACCGAGACACCGTGCAGCGGCACCGGGAACGGCGCATGATAGACGTCGCCCGGCATGGCGCCGAAGCCTACCTTGTAGGGCACGACCTTGCCGGTCAGTGCCATGCCCATGAAGGTGCGGCCATGGAAACCGCCGGCGAAGGCGATGACCGCCTGACGGCCGGTGGCATTGCGGGCGATCTTGATGGCGTTCTCGACCGCCTCGGCCCCGGTGGTGACGAAGATCGTCTTCTTCTCGAATTTGCCAGGCAGCATGCCGTTCAGCCGTTCGGCCAGGCGCACATAGCTCTCATAGGGCACCACCTGGTGGCAGGTGTGGGTGAAGCGGTCGAGTTGTGCCTTGACCGCCTCGATCACCCTGGGATGGCGATGCCCGGTGTTGACGACGGCGATGCCCGAGGAGAAATCGATATAGCGACGCCCCTCGACATCCCAGATTTCCGAATTTTCAGCACGGTCGGCATAGATCTGCGTGGTCATGCCGACGCCGCGGGAAATCGATTGGTTCTTGCGTTCGGAAATGGCTGAATTCTTCATCGTATCCCTCACCGGGCCGGCGCCCGTCCTGTTTGATGCCGTTGAGACGTCTTCTGACCTTATTTCACGTTTTCCTCAAGTCGGCACCACCGGCAGGCGATTGGGCCTGCGACAGGTGGATCCCGGCGCTTAACCAGTTGCCCGATACACGTACGAGACCGGTTTCCTTTTCCCGGGGATCGACTATCCTCCAGATATCCGCGAGGTCTCGCGGTCCGCGCGAGCCGCCCACGGGGCTGGGGGAGTCCATGAGCAGGAACGCGACATCGTCCGTCTCGCGGCCGTCGGTCAAAACCCCCTGCCTGTTTTCTTGTCCGATCGCCTCGGTGCTTTTCGCTTGCACGGCGGCTCTTCTGCTAACCGGCTGCCAGAAGCAGGAGGCGGCGGACAAGAAATTGCCGGTCATGGTGCGCACCGAAACCGTGGCGATGGCCGACTATGCGCCGAGAACCTCGCTGACCGGGGTGATCGCGGCGCGTACGCTGAACAATCTGTCGTTCCGGGTCGGCGGTCGCGTCGCCGAACGGTTTGTCGATGTCGGCCAGCATGTCGATCAAGGCACGGTGCTCGCCCGGATCGATCCGCAGGAGCAGGAATCCGATTTGCGCTCGGCGCAGGCCGATCTCGACGCGGCACAGGCGCAATTGACCCAGTCCGCCGCCGCCTTCGAACGGCAGAAGACGCTGCTCGCCCAGGGTTTTACCACCAGGCGCGATTATGACGCCGCGGACCAGGCCCTGAAGGTGGCACAAGGCAGCGTCGATGCCGCGCAGAGCGCATTCGCCAACGCCCAGCAAAACCTGTCCTTCACCGAGCTCAAGGCCGGTGCCGCCGGCGTGATTACCGCCCGCCAAGTCGAAACCGGCCAAGTGATGCAAGCCGCGCAAACCGTCTTCACTATCGCCGAGGACGGTGACCGCGACGCGGTGTTCAACGTGCAGGAGACGCTGGTCGCCAAGACGCCGGCATCGCCAGCGGTGACGATCACGCTGTTGTCCGACCCGCAGATCAGGGCGACGGGCAAGGTGCGCGAAATCTCGCCGGCGGTCGACCCTGCTTCCGGCTCGATCCGGGTCAAGGTCGCCATTCCCGACACCCCCGCCGGCATGCCGCTTGGCGCGGCTGTCATCGGCTCGGTCAGCGCCAAGCCAGCAAAGGCGATCCTGCTGCCCTGGCAGGCGCTGACGTCCAGCGGCGGCAAGCCGGCGGTCTGGATCGTCGATCCCTCGACCAAGGCAGTGACGATGGCGCCGGTCGAAGTGCTGGCGTTCAATTCGGGCACGGTCGTGATCGCCAAGGGGCTGGACGCGGGCCAGAGCGTCGTCACCGCTGGAGGACAGCTGCTCAGCCCTGGACAGACGATCGAGATATCGGGAGCGGGCCAATGAGCCGGACGCCACGCATCCTGCTCGGCGTGCTCATGCTCGGCACGCTCGCTTCCTGCTCGAAGTCCGATGAAAAGCCGCCCGAGATCATCCGGCCGGTGCTGTCGGTGGTGATCGAGCCAAGCACCACCCAGGTCTTCGGCTTCGCCGGTTCGGTCGAACCGCAGGTCAGCGCCGACCTTGCCTTCCGCCTGCTTGGTCGGGTCGTCTCGCGCGATGTCAATGTCGGCGACATCGTCAGCAAAGGCACGACGATAGCGGCGCTCGATCCGGCCGCACTGGAGTTGGGCCTCCAAGCGGCCAAGGCGGAACTGTCCAATGCCGAGGCGCAGTTCGCCAACGCCGCCGCCAGCGAGGAACGGCAGCGCCAGTTGCTCGCCTCGGCCAACGCCACGCAAGCTGTCTTCGATGCCGCGCAGCAGGCGCGCAAAGCTGCGGAGGCAGGTGTCGAGCGGGCCAAGGCTTCGCTTGCCAAATCGCAGGAACAGCTCGGCTATGCCAGGCTGTTTTCTGATTTCGACGGCGTCGTCACTGCCGTCGGTGCCGAGGTCGGCCAGACGGTTTCTCCCGGCCAGACGGTCGTCACCGTGGCGCGTTCGGACCTGCGCGAGGCGGTGGTCGACATTCCCGATCAATTGACCGGTGATCTTGAGGCCGGCACGCCCTTCCAGGTGATCCTGCAGTCGCTGCCGACGATCCAGACCGGGGCCAAGCTGCGCGAGATCGCACCGCAATCCGAGGGCTCGACCCGCACGCGGCGCGTCAAGCTGACGCTCACGGATCCGCCACAGGCGTTCCGGCTCGGCTCGACGGTGACGGCGACCCGCATGACCAAGGTTGTGCCAAGGATCGAGTTGCCCATGTCGGCGCTGCTCGAAAAGAACGGTTCCGAAAAAGTGTGGATCGTCGACCCGCAGACATCGAGTGTGAGCACGCGCGACATCAAGGTCGCGTCGAAGAATGGCGGCACCTTCACGGTGGCCGAAGGGCTTGAGGCCGGAATGCGTGTGGTCACTGCGGGCGCCCACAGCCTGAGCGAAGGCCAAAAGGTGAAAGTGCCCGAGGGAGGGGCCTCATGAAAGGCTTCAATCTCTCCGACTGGGCGCTCAACCACCGCTCCATGGTCTGGTATTTCATGCTGGTCTTCGTCGTGGCTGGCGTGTTCTCCTACCTCAATCTCGGCCGTGAAGAAGACCCCAACTTCACCATCAAGACGATGATCATCCAGGCCAACTGGCCGGGCGCCTCGGTCAAGGAAACCGTGCAGCAGGTGACCGACCGTATCGAGAAGAAACTCGAGGAACTCGACAGCCTCGACTACACCAAGTCCGTCACCACGGCCGGCCAGACCGTCATCTTCGTCAACCTGAAGGACACCACCAAGGCACGCGACGTCGTGCCGAACTGGATTCAGGTGCGCAACATGGTCAACGACATCGCGGCGCAGTTTCCGCAGGGGGTGCAGGGACCGTTCTTCAACGACCGCTTCGGCGACGTCTATGGCAACATCTACGCCTTCACATCGGACGGGCTGACGCCGCGCCAGTTGCGCGACTATGTCGAGGACGCCAGGACAAAAATCCTGACCGTGCCCAACGCCGGCAAGGTCGACCTCGTCGGCGCCCAGGACGAGGCGATCTATCTCGAATTCTCGACCCGCCAGATCGCCGCCCTTGGCCTCAACCAGCAGGCGATCGTGGCGAGCCTGCAAGCGCAGAACGCGATCACGCCGTCCGGTGTCATCCAGTCGGGGCCGGAGCGCATCAGCGTGCGTGTCGGCGGGCAGTTCACCTCCGAGGACAGCCTTCGCGCCATCAATCTGCGCGTCAATGACCGCTTCTTCCGGCTGAGCGATGTGGCGACGATCACACGCGGCTATGTCGATCCGCCAGCGGCACTGTTCCGCTTCAACGGCCAGGACGCGATCGGGCTCGCCATCGGCATGAAGCCCAACGCCAACCTGCTCGAATTCGGCGAGGCGCTGCATAAGGAGATGGACAAGGTGCTGGCCGACCTGCCGGTCGGCGTCGGCGTGCATCTGGTCGCCGACCAGCCGGTCATCGTCGAGGAGGCGGTCTCGGGCTTTACGCGCGCGCTGTTCGAGGCGGTGGCGATCGTGCTCGCGGTGTCCTTCATCAGCCTCGGCATGCGCGCCGGCTTCGTCGTGGCGCTGTCGATCCCGCTGGTCCTGGCCATCACCTTCACGGTCATGGCCTATCTCGGCATTTCTTTGCAACGTATTTCCCTGGGTGCGCTGATCATCTCGCTCGGGCTTCTGGTCGACGACGCGATGATCGCGGTCGAGATGATGGTGGCGCGGCTGGAGGTCGGCGACAATCTGCGCAAGGCGGCGACCTATGTCTACACCTCGACCGCCTTCCCGATGTTGACCGGAACGCTGGTGACGGTTGCCGGCTTCATCCCGATCGGCCTCAACAACAGCGCCGCCGGCGAATACACCTTCACCCTGTTCGTCGTCATCGCGGTGTCGCTGCTGGTGTCATGGGTCGTGGCGGTGCTGTTTGCGCCACTGCTCGGCGTCACCATCCTGCCGGCGACGATGAAAACCAAGCATCACGACCAGCCCGGCCGCTTCACCTCGCTTTTCCGGCGGGTGCTTGTCGGCTCGGTGCGCCATCACTGGCTGACCATCATCGTCACCGTGCTTTTATTTGCCGGCTCGATCGCCGGCTTCGGCCTGGTGCAGCAGCAGTTCTTTCCGCCATCGGACCGGCCGGAGCTGATCGTCGACTGGAACCTGCCGCAGAATGCCTCGATCGCCGATACGCGCGACCAGATGGAGCGGTTCGAGCAGCGGGCGCTGGTCGGCAATCCCGACATCGACCATTTTTCATCCTATATCGGCCAGGGCGCGGTGCGTTTTGTGCTCGCCTATGACGTGCAGCCGGCCAACCCCTATTTCGGCCAGACCGTCATCGTCACCAAAAGCATCGCGGCCCGCAACCGGGTCAAGCCGGCGCTTGAAAGACTGCTGCGCGAGGAGTTCGTCGGCACCGACGCCTTCGTCAAGCCGCTCGAACTCGGACCGCCGGTCGGCCGCCCGGTGCAGTATCGCGTCGGCGGTCCCAACATCCAGACGGTGCGCGAACTGGCGCAGCAATTCGCCGGTGTCATCTCCGCCAATCCAAAGCTAGCCGCGCCGACCTTCGACTGGAACGAGCCGCAGCGCGTGCTGAGGGTCGACGTGCTGCAGGACAAGGCACGCCAGCTCGGCATCACCTCTTCCGACATCGCCAGCGCGCTGAACAGTACGGTCGGCGGCGCCACCATCACGCAGGTGCGCGACGCTACCTATCTGATCAATGTCGTGGCGCGCTCGCGTGGGTCCGAACGCGGCTCGATCGAGACGTTGCAGAACATGCAATTGCCGACCAGTACCGGCGAGGCGATCCCGCTCGCGGCCGTCGCCAACTTCCGCTACGATCTGGAGCAGCCAACGGTGTGGCGACGCGACCGCATTCCAACCATCACCGTGCGCGCCGGACTGGTCGGCGACGTGCTGCCGGCCACCGTCGTCAACGAATTGAAGCCATCGGTCGATGCCTTCACCGCCAAGCTGCCGCCGGGCTATTCAATTGAGACCGCCGGCTCGGTCGAGGAGAGCGGCAAAAGCCAGGGACCGATCGCCGCCGTCGTGCCGTTGATGCTGTTCGTCATGGCGACGATCCTGATGGTGCAATTGCAAAGCTTCCAGCGCCTGTTCCTGGTCGTCGCCGTAGCGCCGCTCGGCCTGATCGGCGTGGTGGCGGCCTTGGTGCCCAGCGGCGCGCCGCTTGGCTTTGTCGCCATCCTCGGCGTGCTGGCCCTGATCGGCATCCTGATCCGCAACTCGGTCATCCTGATTGTGCAGATCGAGGATCTGGTCGCCGAGGGCAAGGACCGCTGGGCGGCCGTCATTGAGGCGACGGAACACCGCATGCGGCCGATCGCACTGACGGCGGCGGCCGCCAGCCTGGCGCTGATCCCGATCGCGCGCGAAGTGTTCTGGGGGCCGATGGCCTATGCCATGATGGGCGGCATCGTCGCCGGTACTGCGATCACGCTGCTGTTCCTGCCGGCGCTTTATGTGACGTGGTTCAGGATCAAGGAGCCGAAAGGCCAGGAAGAGCCCTCCGTTCTGGAGAACGGCGAACAGGCACAAGGCTCAACTTAAGGCTTTGCCGGGTCATTCGTTGTCGTTGGAGGGTACAGGGTGCGACCTGGCGCGTTGCCACGGCGACGATCTTGAGATGCGCCACGCATGCCAGCCTTCTGGCAAGTCGGCCAACGACTGGATGCTTTCGTCCCGCTGCACAACGTTTTGCAAGCTGACGATCATGATATCGCCTTCGTCAACAGGTCCCCTTTCGCTGTTGTGGAATTGCCAACTGCCGTCGTCATCGTCATGCGAGACGTAGGCAATCCAGTCGCCACGCGTAACTATGCCCCTATCCACAAACACCGCGACATTGGGTGGATCTGCAAACTTCCACTCCTCCATGGTAGTTCCCCCAAGACGGGTTGTTCTGTGCACAGGAAGAACGAATTCAGGCGGTTCTCACAAACCCGTCGCTGGCCCGCAACAGATTGCGCGTATAATCCTTGGTTACGCGGCGTTCGACAAGGTCTGCCGCCGCCAGATTCTCCACAGCCTCGCCGCTTTGCATCACCATCAGCCGTTCGCACATATGGGTGATGATGGCGAGGTCGTGGCTGACCATAAGGAAGGTCAGCTTGCGCCGCCTGCGTACCTCTTCCAACAGGTTGAGCACTTCCGCCTGCACCGAGGCGTCGAGCGCCGAGGTCGGCTCGTCGAGCAGCAGGATCGACGGTTCGAGAATCAGTGCACGCGCGATCGCCACGCGCTGGCGCTGGCCGCCGGAGAGCTGGTGCGAATAGCGGAACCGAAAACCGTTGCCGAGGCCGACCTCGTCGAGCGCCCGCTGGATGCGCTTTTCGCCGTCGGCAAAGCCATGGATGGCAAGCGGTTCCTGCAGCAGCCGGTCGACGGTCTGGCGCGGGTGCAGCGAGCCGTACGGATCCTGGAAGACCATCTGCACTTCGCGGTAGAAGGCCTTGTCGCGGCGTGGCCCAAGCGTCTTGCCGTTGACGACGATGCTGCCCGATGCGACCGGCGCAAGGCCGGCGATGGCCCGCAGCAGCGTCGATTTGCCGGAGCCGGATTCACCGACCAGGCCGAAGGATTCGCCCGGCTGCACGTCGAGGCTGACACCCTTCAGCGCGCGAAAACGGTCGAAGATCACTTCCAGCCTGTCGACGGCAATCGCGGAAGTCATGCCGCCCACTCCGGCTTGCGGTCGAGCACCGGCAGCGGGTGGCGGTCGGCACCGATCTTGGGCATGCAGTTGAGCAGGCCGCGCGTGTAGGGGTGCTGGGCCTGGCCGAGTTCTGACGCCTTGAGCTGCTCGACCACCTTGCCGGCATACATGACGATGACGCGGTCGCAGAACGATGAGACCAGGCGCAGATCGTGCGAGATGAAGATCAGCCCCATGCCGCGCTCGCTGACCAGCCGGTCGAGGATGCCGAGCACATCGAGCTGCACGGTGACGTCGAGCGCCGAGGTCGGCTCGTCGGCGATCATCATTTCCGGACCGGCGATCAGCATCATGGCGATCATGGCGCGCTGGCCCATGCCGCCCGAAACTTCATGCGGATGCAAATTGAAGACACGAGAGGGATCACGTATCTGCACCGCCTCCAGCATGGCCAATGCACGGTCGCGTGCCTCGGCCTTGCCGACCTTTTCATGGGTGCGCAGCGTCTCGACGATCTGGCGACCGATGCTCATCACCGGGTCGAGCGAATATTTCGGATCCTGCAGGATCATGGCGATGCGCTTGCCGCGCAGCGCCCGGCGTTCGCGTGGCGAGACGCTGAGCAGGTCGATGCCGTCGAAGGCGAGCTTGTTGGCCGATATCCGCGCCTGCGGCGGCGTCAGGCCCATGATGGCGCGGCCGGTCTGCGATTTTCCCGAGCCGGACTCGCCGACGATGCCGAGCCGTTCGCGACCGAGCGAAAAGGAGACGCCGCGCACCGCCTCGATCAGCCCGGTGCGGGTCGGGAAGGTGACGCGCAGGTCGTCGACGTCGAGAAGCGTCTTCGTTTCTCTGCTCATTGGTCACCACTACGGGGATCGAGCGCGTCGCGCAGGCCGTCGCCGAGCAGATTGAAACCGAGGCTGACAATGAGGATGGCGAAGCCCGGCGCACCGGCCACCCACCATTGGTCGAGCACGAAGCGGCGACCGGACGCGATCATCGTGCCCCATTCGGGCAGCGGCGGCTGCGCGCCGAGTCCGAGGAAACCGAGCCCGGCGGCGGTCAGGATGATGCCGGCCATGTCGAGCGTCACCCTGACGATCAGGGACGAAATGCAAAGCGGCATGATATGGCGCAGCACGATGCGAAAGGGCGAGGCGCCCATCAGCTGCACCGCCTTGATGTAATCGGAATTGCGCACCGTCAGCGTCTCGGCGCGCGCGATACGGGCGTAGGGCGGCCATGAGGTGATGGCGATGGCCAGCACCGCATTCTCAATGCCGGGGCCCAGTGCTGCGACAAAGGCCAGCGCCAGGATCAGCTTGGGAAAGGCGAGGAAGATGTCGGTGATGCGCATCAGGATGGCGTCGGTCCAGCCGCCGGCATAGCCGGCCACCGTGCCGACCAAGAGGCCGATCGGTGCCGCGATGATGGCCACCAGGATGACCACATAAAGCGTCCAACGCGAGCCGTAGAGGATGCGCGACAGGATATCGCGGCCGAGATCGTCGGTGCCGAACCAGTGCTCGGCGCTCGGCGCCAGCAGGCGCGCGTTCTTCAGGTCGCCGAACGTCGGAGAATAGGGCGCCAGCACGCCGGCAAGGGCGGCGACGACCAGCAAGGCAATGATGATGAGCAGGCCGAGAAAGGCCAGCCGGTTGGCGGAAAAGCGCCGCCACGCCACATAGGCGCGGCCGAGCCTTGCCTGCATGCGCGAGGCCGGCCGTTCGCTGAGCAGCCAGTCCCGACGACTCTGGATAGTGTCGGCGCTCATTGAACCTTCGTCCTCGGATCGAGCACCCGATACAGCAGGTCGGAGAGGAGATTGATGGCGATGAACACCGAGCCGATGACTATGGTGCCGCCGAGCACCGCATTCATGTCGGCGTTCTGCAGCGAATTGGTGATGTAAAGGCCGATGCCCGGCCACGAGAACACGGTTTCGGTGAGCACCGAGCCTTCGAGCAGCCCGGCATAGGAGAGCGCGATCACCGTCACCATCGGCACCGCCGCATTGCGCAGCGCGTGGCCCCAGATGATGCGGGTTTCCGACAGGCCCTTGGCGCGCGCCGCGACGATGTATTCCTGGGACAGTTCGTTGAGCATGAACGAACGCGTCATGCGGCTGATATAGGCGAGCGAGAAGTAGCCGAGCAGCGAGGCCGGCAGGATGATGTGGCGGAAGGCGTCGTAAAAAACGTCCCACTGCCCCTGCATCGCGGAGTCGAGGAGATAGAAGCCCGTGATCGGCGTAAAAGTGTATTCGTAGACGACGTCGAGCCGCGCCGGAAAGGCAACCCATTGCAGCTTGGCATAAAACAGCACCAGCCCCAGCAGCCCCAGCCAGAAGATCGGCACGGAATAGCCGATCAAGCCGATGACGCGCACGATCTGGTCGATGAGGCTGCCGCGCTTGACCGCCGCCAGCACGCCGAGCGGCACGCCGAACAACGCGCCGATCAGCGTTCCGAGCGTCGCAAGTTCCGTAGTTGCCGGAAGCGCCCGGCGAATGTCAGTCATGACCGGATTGGTGGTCAGCACGGAGACGCCGAAATTGCCGTTCAGCGCATTCTTCACATAGATGTAGAATTGCTCGATCAACGGCAGATCGAGGCCCATCTCGCGGCGCGTGCGCTCGACGACATTGGCCGGCGCCCGGTCGCCGAGCACCGCCAGCACCGGGTCGATCGGAATGACGCGGCCGATGAAGAAGGTGACCGCGAGCAGACCAAGATAGGTCGTGATCGCAATGACCAGGAAACGGCCAAGCGATGATGCGATAGCGACGGCGCGGGCGCTGCCGCGCCCCGCCGCCATTTCTTTTTCAACCGCGCTCATGCGGCGTGTCCGCGAGCATTATTCCTTGGACACCGGTCCGACGAAATTGCTGTCGAAGCTCGGGCCGAGCGCAAAGCCCTTGAGGTTCTTGCGCAGGCCGGCCACTTCCAGCTGCTGGTGGATGACGACGAAGGGGCTGGTGTCGAGGATCTTCTTCTCGAGATCCTTGTACATGTCGGCGCGTTTGCCGGCATCCTTCTCGAGCAGTGCTGCTTCCGTCTCCTTGGTCAGGTCCGGAATGTCCCAGGCGTTGCGCCAGGCGAGCGTCTTGGACTTGCCCGCATCCGAATTGTCCGGGTTAGAGGCAAAGGTCTGGGCGTTGGAATTCGGGTCGAAATAATCCTGGCCCCACTGGCCGATATAGATGTCGTGGTTGCGGGCGCGGTATTTGGTCAGCGTCTGCTTGCCGTCGCCCGGGATGATCTCGAGCTTGATGCCGGCCTGGCCAAGCGTCTGCTGGATCGATTCCGCCATGCCTGTCGTCGGCTGGCCGGTGCGTACGTCCATGGTTACGCTGAAGCCGTCGGGCAGGCCGGCCTTGGCCAGCAATTCCTTGGCCTTGGCGACGTCGAGCTTGAACGGATTCTCGTCGAGTTCCCCGAGCACGCCCTTGGGCAGGAAGGTCTGGTGGATTTCGCCGATGCCCTTGAGGATCGTCGAGCTCAGCGCATCATAGTCGACCAGATATTTGAACGCCTGGCGCACCTCGGGCTTGGCAAGGTTGGCATTCTTCTGGTTGAGGCTGATGTAATAGACCGTGCCCTTCGGCGCGCTGGTGGTGGTGAGGTCGGCGTTCTTGGCGATGGCGTCGAGGTCGTTCGGCTCGAGATTGCGGGCAACGTCGATGTCGCCGGCCTCCAGCGCCAGGCGCTGGCCCGAGCTTTCCTTCATGTTGCGGTAGATGACGCGGGCGAGTTTGGCCTTCTCGCCATGGTAGTTGTCGTTGCGCTCCATGACGACGGCTTCGTTGGCGCGCCATTCACGCAGCTTGTAGGCGCCCGAACCGGCATAGCCGGTTTTCAGCCAGGCATTGCCGAAGTCATTGTCCCATTTGTAGTCGGCACTGGGGGTCACGGCCGCGATATGCTCCTTGACCAGCTTGGCGTCGACGACCGACGCAACCGTGGCCGACAGGCAGTTCAGCACGAAGCTTGGCGCATAGGCCTTGTCGACAGTGAACTGGAAAGTGCTGTCGTCGACCGCCTTGGCCTTCTCGGTGACGTTGTCGCCGCTGATGCCGAATTGGCCGATGATGAAGGCCGGGCTCTTGTCGAGCTTGACGGCGCGTTCGAACGACCAGGCGACGTCGGCCGCGGTGATCGGATTGCCGGAGGCGAATTTGAGGCCGGGCTTGAGCTTGAACGTGTAGGTCAGCCCATCGTCGGAGACGGTCCAGCTTTCGGCGAGGTCGCCCTTGACCTTGGAGGTGTCGCTGAGGTCGAGACGGACCAGCAGATCATAGGTATTGCCGGTGACCTCGGCGGTCGACAACTCGAACGCCTCGCCCGGATCCATGGAGATGATGTCGTCGATCGCGAAACCTTCGACCAGCGTGTCGGCGGGCGTGACCGCACCGGCGGGCGCGCCGGCCAGAAGCAGTGCGGACATGGCCGCACCCGCAAGCAGGAAGCGAGAGCGTAGAGCAAACTTTTCCATCATCATCGTGATTGTTCCCTGTTTTGTTGTTTGTTGACCTGAGTTCCCGGCTCAGGGTTGTGGAATTCTTTTCGGGCCTGGAGACGGCCCCACCGACCTCTTACCGTTGCGGTTTTTGTCCAGTTGGTCAACACCATATCCGGCGGCCTCGTGGCGGGCAACGAGCATTTATACGACGGCTCGATGGGCCAGAAAGGCCGGCGGGATGTCGACGCATAGGCCAGCCAATCGAGGCTGCCGAGTCGGGGAAATCTGGCGAATGTCGCGGCTACTTCAGCGCCGCGACCAGGTCGGCGTCAGGGAAGCAGGTGGCGGCGCGGCCGTTCTTGGCTTGCCACGTGCCGATCGAACGGCGGGTCTTGAAGCCGGGCAGGCCATCGGCGCTGCCGACATCATAGCCCTTGGCTTCCAGCGACCGCTGCAGGGCCGCGATGTCCGAACGGTGGAGCCCGCCAACCGCGCCCCAGCTGCCGGCGAAATTGCCATCGCCATGGGCGATGCGGTCGGCGCCGTGGCCTATGAACAGCGCGTAGAGGTCGCTGGTGTTGTATTGCTTCAGCACGTAGAAATTGGGTGTGGCGACAAAGGCCGGGCCGCTGCGCCCTGCCGGCATCAGCAGGAAGCCTTCGGCCTTCAGCTCACTCGCCGGAAACGGCTTTCCGCCGACGCGCTTGATGCCCATATCAGCCCATTGCGAGATTTTCTTGCCCTGGTCCGGGCCTTCCAGCGAACAGGAAACGCTTTCCGGCACCGTCACCTCGAAACCCCAGCCGCGGCCCTTTACCCAGCCATAGTGGACGAGATAATTGGCGATCGAGGCCAGCACGTCCGGCGTCGACTTCCAGATGTCGACGCGGCCGTCGCCGTCGAAATCGACGGCATGTTTCAGGAACGAGGTCGGCATGAATTGCGGCTGGCCGAGCGCGCCGGCCCAGGACGATTTCATCGCGCCGACAGGAGCCAGACCACGCTCGACGATCTCGAGTGCCGCAAGCAGTTCAGTGCGGAAGAAGTCCTTCCTGGTCGACATGAACGCCTTGGTGCCCAGCACCTCGAAGGCGTCGTAGGGTATCTTCGCCGCGCCGAATCCGGTCTCGCGGCCCCAGATCGCCAGCAGCACTTCGCCCGGCACACCATAGCGCCTTTCGATGGCGGCAAGTGTCCTGGCATTGGTGGCTTCGCGCGCCCGCCCGCCCGCCGTCACCGCGCGAACCGTCTTCTCGGCGAAATAGGCGCCGGGCGAACCGAATTCGGCCTGGTGCTGTTTCCGCGGCGTGGTCGCCTTCTCGCCGGGCTTGACCAGGTCGGGCAGCTTCAGATTGGGCTTGATGCCGTCGAAGGCGGCATCAAAGGTGGTTTTGGAAATGCCTTGTGACTTGGCCTGCGGCCAGAGGTCGTTCTGCAGCCAGGCGCGGAACTGGTCGTCGATCTTTGCGGCGGAGGCGGGGGTGGGAAGGAAGAGACTGGCTAGCGCGGCCAGAAGAAGTGCAGAGATGAGATTGCGAAGGTTGCGTTCCGTGGCAGTCATCTAAGCAAGCATCCCCGCCAATTGCGTCAAAACGCCGTCCGCGAGCGTAGCGCCGCGGCCAGCGTGCCCTCGTCGAGATAGTCGAGTTCGCCGCCGACCGGCACGCCATGCGCGAGCCGTGTCACCTTGATGTCGAAGCCGGACAGCTGATCGGTGAGGTAATGCGCGGTCGTCTGGCCCTCCACCGTCGCATTGACGGCGAGGATGATCTCCTTGACCTCGCCACCGGCAACGCGGTCGACCAGCGAGCGCATGTTGAGCTGGTCGGGGCCGATGCCGTCGAGCGGCGACAATGTGCCGCCGAGAACGTGGTAGCGCACATTCATCGCCGCCGCGCGCTCCAGCGCCCACAGGTCGGAGACGTCCTCGACGACGATGATGGTGCCGGCATCACGGCGCGGATCGGTGCAGATCATGCAAGGGTCCGATGTGTCGACATTGCCGCAGGTCGAGCAGATGCGCACTTTGTCGGCCGCCTCGGCCATGGCGGCGGCAAGCGGCGACAAAAGCTGCTCCTTCTTCTTGATCAGATGAAGGGCGGCACGCCTGGCCGAACGGGGTCCCAGCCCCGGCACCTTGGCCAGGAGTTGGATCAGGCGTTCGATCTCGGGACCGGCGATTCGCTTCGACATCGCTCTGATTTAGAGCAATTCCAGGAAAAGTGCGAAGCGGTTTTCCCGGGAAAAGCGCGAAGCGCTTCCCTTGGGAATTGCGTCAAAACGAAAAGCTGGAGCGGTTCACCGTTTCCGCGAAACGGTGAACCGCTCCAGGATTTTTCAGAGCGCTTTGGAACATCCCGCATCCGCATGAACCCGCCATATCGGCTTGGCGGACCATTGGACAGACCATAGAACGCAGATCAGTTGGCTTCGAGCGGCCGGCCCTGGCTGACAATCATCGCGCCGACGGCATCGGTGTTCTCAGGCGTCGACTGGAATCCCATCGACGCCTCCTGCGGCGCGTCCTCGACCGAGGAGATGACCCTTGTCCTTGCGTTCAAGGTTCCGCCAAAACGGGCGGCATCCGGTTCCTCCATCGGCTCCTGCATCGCCACCACCGTCGGCTCCGCCGAGACACGCGCGGATTTCGCGGCCGGCGCGGCGGTCGCTGTCACATAGGTCTGCAGGGCAGGGACGGACCGGACGGTGGCCGGCTTGGCCGGACGCACCGGCTCGGCGGACGCGACCAGCGTTACCGGTTCGGCTGACTTCTGCGGCGCCGCCGAGGCAATGGCGACCTGCGGCTCATCCGGCAGCGGCTGCCAGTTGCGGCCGCGCTTCTCGTAGAAGGCATTGCCGCCGGCAACCATGGTGTAATGCATGTTCTTGTAGGGGAAGCGCAGGCCGGCGGTGTGGAAAAACATCGTGTTCTTGAGCTTGGCCTTGCGCTCACCCTTGAGCACCGCGTCGGCGGCTTCCTCGACATCGGGCATTGCGCGTGAATTCATCGGCCTTGTCATGACGCCGGGGGCAAACTGCCCGCGCTCGCCCACCACCTGGCAGATGGTGCTACCGTGCTTGCCGGAGCGCAGCCGGTTCATCACCACAGTGCCGACCGCGATCATGCCGTCGCGGCTCGAGCGGTTGGATTCAAAGAACATCGCCCGTTCCAGGCATTCCTTGTCCTTTGGCGTGTGGCTGTAGGCCCGGGAGCTCAGGAAGCCCGGCGTGATGGCGTCGGTCAGGCTGGCGACGGACATGCCGTGTGAAGTGGTCTGGCTGCAGGCAGCCAAAAACAGGGGTGAAATGACGGCGCCGAGCAACAGCGGCGTCTTCCATCGCGTGGAAATCAACAGGTAACCCTCTCACTTCATGCCCGCCCCCAGGCTGCGGCAAGAATGAGACACTTTCGGGCAAAATGATGGCCAAAACGTTATTAAGAATGCACTGTTGCCAAATTGGCACAATTTCGTGGCTTTCCAGATAGATCGAGCCATCATTTCACAAAACCGATGACCCCTCTCTCTTTCTTTCGCCGCAATTGCCCCAAGGGAAAGCACTACGCGCTTCTCCCGGGCAAACGCTGTTCATTTTTGCTGGAACCGGTCTATCGCCCAGCCGCAATCACGGCCGGCTGGCCAGGCTCAAGTTCCTCGACCTTCTCCGAAAACAGGCCGCGCCGGAGGAACAGCGTCCGTGCCTCCCTGGCCGTCGGCGCAATCTTTCCCGGCCAGTCGCTGTCTATGAACTCGGCCTTGGTGAAGTCCGGATTTGTCTCGCTTGCCGCCTCCAGGAATTCGGCGATCTCAAGCACGATCGCGCGCTCGTCCTTTGAAAGCGCGGATGTGCCGGCTTCGATCGACGGGCGATGGACGAAATCCTCGAACAGATAGAAATAGCCCTTGATGCCGACGAGATCGACGCCGTCGTCACAATCGGCCAGGATTTCCAGGATCTCGTAGATCCTGTTGCGGATACGCTGCTCGATCAGTCTCTCGGAGGGCTCTTCGGTCATGTCGATCAGGCGCGCCGAATGCTAGAAGGGCAGTTTCATTCCCGGCGGGATCGGCAGACCTGCTGTCAGCGCCTTGGTCTTTTCCTGCATGATCTGCTCGACCTTGGTCTTGGCGTCGTTGTGAGCGGCCAGCACCAGGTCTTCCAGGATCTCGACATCGTCTTCCTTGAACAGAGACGGATCGATCTTCAGCGACTTCATCTCGAATTTTCCGGTCAGCGTCACGTTGACCATGCCGCCGCCGGCCTGGCCGGACGCTTCCAGCGTGGCGATCTCGTCCTGCATGGCCTGGAACTTGGCCTGCATTTCCTTCGCCTTGCCCATCAGGCCGAGAAGATCTTTCATGGTCGGGTCCTTTGCGGATTCGTGGCTGGATCAGGGTTCATCGTCGTCAGCCGGCGGCTCGACCGGCACGTCGGCCTCGGTCGTTTCGGCTTCCGGCGCGTCTGGAATGCGCACGTCGATGATCTTGGCGCCGGGAAAGCGCGCCAGGATGGCGGCCACAGTCGGGTCGCTCTTGGCATCGAGAAAAGCCGTCTCGCGTTTGGCCGATTCCATTTCGGCGAGCGTCTGGCCGCCCTCTTCCTTCGACAGCGAGACCAGCCAGCTGCGGCCGGTCCAGGCGCGAAGCTTCGTCGTCAGGTCGTTGAGCAGCATCTTGGGCGCATCGCTGGTCAGGCCGACGTCGATGCGGCCGGGCTCGATGCGCACAAACCGGATGCAACTCTTGACCAGCACCTTGAAGGCGATGTCGCGCTGCGCGTCGGCCAGGGCAATGATGTCGGCCAGCGATTTCAGCGGCGCCGATTGCGTCTCCACGACCGGTTCCGGGGGAGCGACGAAGGCAACGGGAGCAGGCGAGGCTTCGACCAGCCGCATGGTCTGCGCGCCGCCCGGACCGGCGGGCATGCGCGTCTGCGTCACCGCGCTGGCGCCATTGCCTCCCCCTGCAGGCGCCCCATTCGGGCGTGGCGCGCCATTTTGCATGGGCGCAGCGCCCTCGAGCGACCTCAGCGCCTCGTCCAGCGTCGGCAGATCGGCGGCATGCGCCAGCCGGATCAGCACCATTTCGGCGGCACTCACCGGCCGGTTGGAGGACTGCACTTCGGGAATGCCCTTGAGCAGCATCTGCCATGTCCGTGACAGCACCCTGACCGACAGCGTCCTGGCGAAATCGGCGCCGCGCTGCCGCTCGTCCTCAGACAGCGAGGCATCCTCGATGGCCGTTGGCACGAAACGCAGCCGGGTGACGAGATGGTTGAATTCGGCAAGATCGGTCAGCACGGCTGCCGGATCGGCGCCGGTATCGTATTGCGCGCGGAATTCGCCAAGGGCTGCCGCCACATCGCCCTTCATCACATGTTCGAACAGGTCGACGATGCGGGCGCGGTCGGCAAGTCCCAGCATCGCCCGCACAGCCGCGGCACCGACAGTGCCGGCGCCATGGGCAATCGCCTGGTCGAGGATGGAGAGCGAATCACGGGCCGAGCCTTCGGCGGCGCGCGCGATCATCGCCAGCGCGTCGTCGTCGACCGAAATGCCTTCCTGGGCCGAGATCGAGGACAGATGCGCGACCAGAGCGCCGGCGTCGATGCGCCTCAGGTCGAAGCGTTGGCAGCGCGACAGGACGGTGATCGGGACCTTGCGGATTTCGGTGGTGGCGAAGATGAATTTGACGTGCGGCGGCGGCTCTTCCAGCGTCTTCAGCAGGCCGTTGAAGGCCTGCGTCGACAGCATGTGCACTTCGTCGATGATGTAGACCTTGTAGCGGGCCGAGACCGGCGCATAACGCACGCGCTCGATGATATCCCTGATGTCGTCGATGCCGGTGTGCGAGGCGGCGTCCATCTCGATGACGTCGACATGGCGGCCTTCCATGATCGCCAGGCAATGCTCGCCGAGCACCGCGAGGTCGACCGAAGGCTGGTCGATATCGGCGGTTTTATAATTCAGAGCCCGCGCGAGTATGCGCGCCGTCGTGGTCTTGCCGACGCCGCGCACGCCGGTCAGCATCCAGGCCTGGGCGATGCGGCCGGTGGCAAAGGCATTGGTGAGGGTACGCACCATCGGCTCCTGGCCGACCAGCTCGGAAAAATTCGAAGGACGGTATTTGCGTGCCAGCACGCGATAGGCGGCGGCCTTGCCTATCTCCAGGCTTTTTGGTCCCGAATTTCCGGCTTCGCTCATACGCCCGTAAAGCTCCAAATGGCCGCGCCCGAAGGCGGCCGATTCCTGCGCATAGTCTCGCCCGCGCTGCAATGCGTCGTCAATGTCGCGAGAGGGGCCGATGAGGTGGGAGGCTGGAACAATGACCCGTTCCGGGCTCGTTAGGGCTGCTTCCTTCCGGACCTGACCCGGTTGGCGAGTGGATCGTCCACCACCAACCTCCCGCTTTCCATATCGGCAATTGCGCGACGAAATGCAAGTCCGCCGAAGAAATCGTTAAATACCGAATCGGCGCACCAAACCGTGAGGGCGCAATGATTCACTTGCAGCCCCCTTGCCGCCGCTCTAGCCTTCATGTGTTGAGCAAACCAAGAAAAGCAAGGGAAACGCCGATGCTGCCGGGCCTGGAGGCCGGATTCACGCTGGACGCACGGCTGGAGGCGGACAGCGAACAGTTGATGTGGCTTGGTCTGTGCGAACTGCGGGTGATGAACGACCGCCGCTGGCCGTGGCTGCTGCTGGTTCCGCAGCGGCCCGGCGCGGAGGAAATCCATGACATGACGCCGCTCGACCAGGCGATGCTGACCTTCGAAACCAACATGGTAGCGCAGGCGCTGAAAGAAGCGACCGGCTGCACCAAGATCAACACCGGCGCGCTCGGCAACATCGTGCGCCAGCTGCACATCCATGTCATCGCGCGTTCGGAAGGCGATCCCGGCTGGCCAGGCCCGGTGTGGGGACACGGCCTGCGTGAGCCCTATCAACGTTCCGACCTGCGACGGTTTGCCGAAACGATCAAGGCGGCGCTATAAGCGTTCCCAGTGTCCATCCCTCAACATATTCCAGAGTCCCCATGAGCTTCCGCCTGTTTGACGCGCCTTTGCGCGAGCCGAGCCAGTTCGTCGGCTTCGCCGGCAACACGATCGACCGCCAGTCCGAGAACCGCGCCGACGATTCGGTCGACAAGGCGCTGGCCGATCCGGCGACGCGGCTGCTTCTGATGCATGGCGGCCGGCTCTATTTGAAGCTCGGCGATGGCGGCGCTCTCGATCCCTGGTTCGGCGCCACCGAGAGCGAGCCCTTCAAGGTTTCCCTGGCGCAAGGCATCCTGCTCGGCTTTTCCGAACGAGGACCGGTGCTGGCCGTGCCCGCCGGCGTCGAACCCGAACAGCTTCCGGAAACAGTCAAGGCCATCGACTATCGCTCGGTCTATATGCAAGGGCTGATCGACGAGGCGGCGGCTGGCGCGATGGCGCAAGGGGCGGCCCTGCTTGCCTGGCATGCCAGCCATCGCTTCTGCAGCAAATGCGGTACGGAATCGCAGATGCGGGCCGGCGGCTACAAGCGCCATTGCCCGAATTGCGGCACCGAGCATTTTCCGCGCACCGACCCGGTGGCGATCATGCTGACGGCGACGCGGGAGAAGTGCCTGCTCGGGCGCGGCCGGCATTTCGCGCCGGGCATGTATTCGGCCCTTGCCGGCTTCATCGAGCCGGGCGAGACGATCGAGGCGGCGGTGCGTCGCGAGACGCTGGAAGAGGCCGGCATCAGGCTTGGCCGCGTCGTCTACCACGCCAGCCAGCCCTGGCCGTTTCCCTATTCGCTGATGATCGGCTGCTTCGGCGAGCCGCTCAATGACGATATCCAGGCCGACCTCAACGAGCTTGAGGACTGCCGCTGGTTTTTTCGCGACGAGGTGCGCCTGATGCTGGAAAGGACGCACAAGGACAATCTGGTCACGCCGCCGAAAGGCGCCATTGCGCATCACCTCATCCGCGCCTGGGTCGATTCACAATGATGGCAGCGATTATTCAAAGACATTGCAGGAGCAGGACATGATCCGTCACACCGTCGTTTTCACGCTGAAGCATCCGCCGCATTCGCTGGAGGAAAAGCGGTTCCTGGTCGACGCCAAGAAAATCCTCACCGCGATCAGGGGCGTCACGCATTTCGAGCAATTGCGGCAGATCAGCCCCAAGAACGACTATCGTTTCGGCTTCTCGATGGAGTTCGCCGACCAGGCCGCCTACACCAGGTACAACGACCATCCCGACCATGTCGCCTTCGTGCGCGACCGCTGGGTGCCGGAGGTCGAGGCGTTCATGGAAATAGACTACGTGCCGCTGGGCGCGGTGATCTAGAGCAATTCCAGGAAAAGTGTGAAACGGTTTTCCGTCCGGAATTGCGTAAAAACAAGGAGTTAGAACGGGTCGCCGTTTCCGTGAAACGGTGAACTGCTCTAGTCCGCAACCTTCCACTGCTCACGCGACTCACTGGCCGGATAGACGCCCAGAATCCGCACTTCGCGCGAGAAGAAACGAAGCTCATCCAGCGCCAGCTTGACCAGCGGATCGTCGGGATGGCCCTCGATGTCGGCGTAAAACAGCGTCGCCGTGAAAGCGCCCAGCTGGTAGCTCTCCAGCTTGGTCATGTTGATGCCGTTGGTGGCGAAGCCGCCCATCGCCTTGTAGAGCGCGGCCGGCACGTTGCGGACGCGGAAGATGAAGGTCGTCATCATCTTGACGTCAGGCGACGGGCGCTCGGCCCACTGCTTGTTCTTGGTCAGGACGACGAAACGGGTGACGTTTGAGTCGGTATCCTCGACGTTTCGCTCGATGATATCGAGCCCGTAGAGGGTCGCTGCCAGTGCGGGCGACAGCGCCGCCATGGTGTGGTCCTTGACCTCGGAGACCATCTTGGCGGCGCCAGCCGTGTCGCCGGCGACGATCGCCTTCCAGCCGTTCTTGCGGATGTATTTGCGGCACTGGCCAAGCGCGTGGATGTGGCTGTGCACCGTCTTGATCTCGTCGCGCTTGACGCCCGGCAGCACCATCAGCTGGAAATGGATCGGCAGGAAATATTCGCCGATGATGTGCAGCTTCGATTCCGGCAAGAGATGATGGATATCGGCGACGCGCCCGGCAATGGTGTTTTCGATCGGGATCATGGCGAGATCGGCCTTGCCGGTCTCGACCGCGTTGAACGCATCCTCGAAGGTCGGACACGGCAACGGCTCCATCGATGGATAGACGTTGCGCGAGGCGGTGTCGGAATTGGCGCCCGGCTCGCCCTGGAAGGATATTCTGTTGGTCTTTTCAGGCATGCCGATATCTCAGGTTGAAAGGATCTGTCTGGCGCGTTCTAGGTCTTCCGGCGTGTCGACGCCGAGCGGCAGCGACAGGACAATCTCGGCGTCGATGCGCATGCCGGCTTCCAGCGCCCGCAACTGTTCCAGCCGCTCGCGCCGTTCGAGCGGCGACGGCTTCAGCGCGACGAAACGCTCGAGTGCTTCGCGGCGGTAAGCATAGAGGCCGACATGATGGTAGAGCGGCCCCTCGCCCCAAGGCGCCGTGGCACGGGTGAAATAGAGCGCCCTCAGCCTGGTGCCGGAAAGTGGCGAACCGACGATCTTGACGACATTGGGGTTGGTCTTTTCCTCGTCGCGGACGATCTCGACGCCGAGCGTGGCGATGTCCACCGCACTGTCCTCGAAAGGCCTGAGCGACGCGGCGATGATCTGGGGATCGATCGTCGGCAGGTCGCCCTGCACATTGACGATGGTTTCGACCTTGCGCCCGGGGTCGAGCGCGATCAGCGCCTCGTGGATGCGGTCGGAGCCGGATTCGTGATCCATGCGCGTCATCACAGCCTCGAAACCGTGCGCGCGCACCGCTTGCGCCACGCTTTGCGTATCGGTCGCCACCACCACCCGGCCAAGGCCGGCTTCGGCGGCGCGGCGGGCGACATGGACGATCATCGGGGCGCCTGCGATGTCGGCCAGTGGCTTGCCCGGCAGGCGGGTCGAGGCCATGCGGGCCGGGATCAGGATCAGCGTGGACATTTCGGGTGCAAGGCGTCTCGAAAGAGGACAGGGAAAGTGGCAAAAGGTCTCACTGGAAGCGCCCTTATAGGTGTTGCAACGCCGCAGCAAAAGACCTAGTTTCCGCCCGATTTGACCGCCCTGGCAGGACGGGTCACGATACCGACGGACGGAGTGGACGGTTCTGTCCGCCGGAAAAGGGAGCAAGGGGCGTATGGATTCCAACGAAGTCAACAAACTGCTCGCCGGATTGCTCGGAACCGTTTTCGTCGTCTTCTCGGTCGGCCTGGTGTCCGATGCGCTGTTTGCCTCGCCGGCGCCGGAAAAGCCCGGCTTCGCCATCGAGGCCGCGGAGCCCGCCGAAGGCGGTCCGGCCGCGCCTGCCGCCGCGGCCAAGCCGATCGCCGATCTGCTGGCAACCGCCAATGTCGAGCAAGGTGCTGCCGTCTTCAAGAAGTGCCAGGCCTGCCATTCCGGCGAAAAGGGTGGCCCCAACAAGGTCGGCCCCGACCTGTGGGATCTCATCGACCGCCCGGTCGCCGAGCATGAAGGCTTTGCCTATTCGGCCGGCATGAAGGAATTCTCCAAGGGCGGCGCCGAGAAGTGGACCTACGACAATCTCAACCACTTCATCACCTCGCCGAAGAAATTCGTGAAGGGCACCGCCATGGGCTTCGCCGGCCTGCCCAAGGACGAGGACCGCGCCAACGTCATCGCCTATCTGCGCACGCTGTCGGACAATCCCAAGCCGCTGCCGGCACCGGGTGCTGCCGCCGATGCAGGCGCCAAGCCTGCCGATGCAGCCGCTCCGGCAAAGCCGGCTGAGGGCGCCAAGCCAGCAGCGCCGGCCGCTCCCGCCGCCCCGGCTCCGGCCGCACCGGCCCCAGCGCCTGCCCAATAATTTCGATATCATCTCGACGACCTTGAAAAAGCCGGGTTCAGCCCGGCTTTTTTGTTGGGAAAACCGCATAGGCGGCGACAAAGCCGCGCATGGCGGTTTTCACGAGCGCCAAATCATCTAGATTGCCCAAGAACGGCATTGCGAAGAGGATAGTGCATGACGGTTGGCCGAACGCTTCTCAACTCGTTGCTGGCGGCAGCCCTTCTGGCGGCGGGATTGCAGGCTGCCCGCGCCGACGAATGGCGCACCACCTCATCGCTGATCGGCGAATCCAAATACGGCGCCAATTTCCAGCACTACGACTACGTCAACCCGAACGCGCCCAAGGGCGGCACGCTGAACTCGGTGGTGCCAGGCACATTCGACAGCTTCAACCCCTACGTCGTCCAGGGATCGCCGGCCGCGGGCCTGGTCGGGTTCGGCGGCGGCCTGCTCTACGACACGCTGATGGAGCAGGCGACCGACGAAGGCAGCACCAGCCATCCGCTGATCGCCGATGCCTACAAATATCCTGATGACTATTCCTCCGCGACCTACCGGCTCGACCCGCGTGCCAAATGGCATGACGGCCAGCCGATCACCGTCGATGACGTGATCTGGTCGTTCCAGGTACTCAAGGCCAACAGCCCGCAATACAGCCGCTATTTCGAGAATGTCACCGATGCGGTGGCGATTTCGGATCGCGAGGTGGAGTTCCATTTCAACCAGAAGGGCAATCGCGAACTGCCCAAGATCATCGGCGACCTTGCCGTGCTGCCGAAACATTGGTGGGAAGGCACCGATGCCAACGGCAAGAAACGCGACGTGACCAAGCCGACCCTGGAAATCCCGCTCGGTTCGGCCGCCTACAAGATCGCCAGCTTCAAGCCGGGTTCGGAGGTCATTTGGCAGCGTGTGCCGGACTACTGGGCGGCCAAGCTGCCGGTGAAGATCGGCCGCGAGAACTTCGACACGCGACGCTACACCTATATCCTCGACGACAACGCTGCCTGGCTCGCCTTCACCAAGGGCGGGCTGGAAGACATCAACCGCGAATACAGTTCGCGCAAATGGGCGACGGCCTACAATTTTCCGGCGTTCCAGGCCGGCGATGTCATCAAGAAGGATTTTCAGACCAAGGCGCCGGCAGCGATGCAGGGCTTCGTCCTCAACCAGCGGAGGCCACTGTTTCAGGACCGGCTGGTGCGTGAGGCGCTGACCATCCCATTCGATTTCGAGAGCATGAACCGCACGCTGTTCTTCGGCTTCAACACCCGAACGTCGAGCTATTTCCAGGGCACCGAACTGGCGTCGAGCGGATTGCCGCAAGGCAAGGAACTGGAGATCCTGGAAAAATACCGCGACAAGCTGCCGCCCGAACTTTTCACCCAGGAATTCAAGCTGCCGGTCTATGATTCCCCGCAGGCGGAACGGAAGTACCTGAAACAGGCGGTCGATCTCTTCGCCAAGGCGGGCTGGGTGATCAAGGGCGGCAAGATGGTCAATGCCAAGACCGGCGCGCCGTTCAAGTTCGAAATCCTCGGCTGGAACGACACCGACCAGGTGATCGCCAGCCCCTACATCGCCAATCTGCGCAAGATCGGTGTCGACGCCACTTTGCGCATCATCGACCAGACGCAGTACATCAACCGCGTCAACAATTTCGATTTCGATGTCGTCACAGGCATCCTCCAGCAGTCGGAATCGCCGGGCAACGAGCAACGCGACTTCTGGAGCTCGAAAGCCGCCGGCTCGCCCGGTTCGCGCAATCTGATGGGCATCAAGGATCCGACCGTCGACGCGCTGGTCGATCGCATCATCTTCGCCACCGACCGCGACGATCTCGTCGCCGCCACCCATGCGCTCGATCGCATCCTGTTGTGGAACTTCTACGTCGTTCCGCAATATTACCGGTCGGCCGTGTGGCTGGCCTATTGGGACAAGTTCAAATTCCCCGACAAGCAGCCTGCCTATGTCGGAGCCGACATCGACTCCTGGTGGATCGACCCGGACAAGGAGAAGGCCTTGGCGGCCAAATACAAGGGTGGCAATTGATGGCGGCCCTTGCCCGTCGCGACTTTCTCGCCCTGGGCAGTGCCGCGGCAGCAGCCGCCCTGCTGCCAGGCCGGGCCTTCGGCGACACTGCGACCGGCACCAAGCTGCATGGCCTGTCGGCCTTCGGCGACCTCAAATACAGGCCGGACTTCGCGCATTTCGACTACGTCAATCCGGACGCCCCAAAGGGCGGCCAGATGAATTTCGCGCCGCCGAACGCAACCCTCAATCAGAGCTTCCTGACCTTCAACACCTTGAACTCACTGGTGCTGAAGGGGGAAGCGCCGCCGCGCACCGAACTCTGTTTCGATTCGCTGATGACAAGCGCGCTCGATGAGCCGGATGCGGCCTACGGCCTGCTCGCCGAAACCGTTACCCTGTCGCCCGACCGCAACGGTTTCCGCTTCGCGCTGCGACCGCAAGCGCGTTTCCACGACGGCTCGCCGCTGACCGCGGACGACGTTGTCTTCGCGCTGAAGCTTTTTAAGGACAAGGGCCATCCGAACCTTTCCCAGGCGTTGCGGTACATGACCGACGCGGTTGCGGTCGATCCCGCCACCGTCGATCTCACCCTCAACGGCAAGCAGTCGGCGCAAAACATCCTTGCGATCGTGGGGATGCCGATCGTCTCCAAGGCCTTTTATACGGCCAATGATTTCGATGCTTCGACCATGACACCGCCGCTTGGCTCGGGTCCCTACAAGATTGGACGCGTGGCGGCCGGACAGACGGTCGAATATGACCGCGTGGCCGACTATTGGGGCCGCGATCTGCCAGTGAACCGCGGCCTCTACAATTTCGACCGCATCCGCATCGACTTCTATCTTGACCGGCAGGCGGCGTTCGAGGCCTTCAAGAAAGGCGACACGCATTTCCGCGAGGAATTCACCTCGCGGGTATGGGCGACCGGCTACGACTTTCCGGCGCTAAAGGACGGCAAGGTCGTCAAACGGGAATTTCCCGGTGAGAAGACGCCGGACATGCAGAGCGTCGCGCTGAATCAGCGCCGTCCGCAATTCCGCGATGAGCGGGTGCGGCGGGCGATCGCCCGGTGCTTCGATTTCGAATGGATGAAGCGGGCCTTGTTTTACGGCTCCTACGAGCGTTCTCAATCGAATTTCGAACGATCGGATTACAAGGCCGAAGGCCTGCCCTCGCCTGAGGAATTGGCCCTGCTGGAGCCGTTCCGGGCCGAGTTGCCGCCAGAGGTTTTCGGTGAAGCGGTAACACAGCCCCTGTCCGACGGTTCGGGCCATGACCGCAAGCTGCTGGGCGAGGCTTCGAGATTGCTCGCGCAAGCCGGCTGGAAACGCGATGGCAGTTTCGTCGTCGACGACAAGGGTGAGCGACTGCGGGTCGAAATGCTGGCGGAGGACGACGGCATCGTTCGCATCTACACCCCGTGGTCCGAGAATATGAAGGCGATCGGGATCGACGCATCGATCCGGCAAATCGATTCGGCGCAGTATGAGCAGCGGCACAGCAATTACGACTTCGACCTTGCCTTGCTGCATTGGTCGATCGGGGCGACGCCGACCGACGACAGCCTGCAGATGCTCTATGATTCCCGGATGGCGAAAATCCCGGGGCAACGCAACTATCCGGGCACCGAAAGCAAGGCCATCGACGCCCTGATCGCGGCAGCCGGCAAGGCGAAAGACCGTATAGAACTCGTCACGGCGCTCAGAGCGCTCGACCGGGTCTTGCGCGCGCGCCTCGACTGGATTCCAACATACTATCTGGCGAATCACCGCGTCGCCTATTGGGACATGTTCGGCTTTGTCGAACAGAAGCCCGATTTCGGCTTTCCGGTCGAGACGCTGTGGTGGTTCGATAAGGGCAAGGCGGCAAGAATTGGCAAAGGCTGAGATGTTCGCTCAACGAGGGCAGAAGGCCTGATGGGCGCCTATATCCTGCGTCGCATCCTTTTGATGATCCCGACGCTGTTCGGCATCATGGCAATATCCTTCGCCGTTATCCAGTTCGCCCCCGGCGGCCCGGTCGAACAGGTCATCGCCCGGCTGACCAATCAGGGCGGCAGCGACCGCCTCGGCGGTGGTGGCGGCGACGCGGGTGCTGGCGGCAATTTCGATGCCGCCGGTGACGTCAGTTCGAAATATCGCGGTGCCCAGGGGCTCGATCCGGAATTCATCAAGAAGCTGGAGAAACAGTTCGGCTTCGACAAGCCGCCGCTCGAGCGCTTCGGTATGATGCTGTGGAATTATGCCCGCTTCGATTTCGGCGACAGCTATTTCCGCGACATTTCGGTGCTCGACCTGATCCTGGAAAAGATGCCGGTGTCGATCTCGATCGGGCTGTGGATCACGCTTTTGTCCTACCTGATCTCGATCCCGCTCGGCATCCGCAAGGCGGTCAAGGACGGCACTCCGTTCGACGTCTGGACCAGCGGCGTCGTCATTGTCGGCTATGCCATTCCGGGCTTCCTGTTCGGCATCATGCTGATGGTGCTGTTTGCCGGCGGGTCGTTCTGGGACTGGTTTCCGCTGCGCGGCCTGACCTCGGACAATTGGGATCAATTGTCCTGGTGGGGCAAGATCGTCGACTATTTCTGGCATATGACCTTGCCGCTGACCGCGTTGGTGCTGTCTGCCTTTGCCACGACGACGCTGCTGACCAAGAACTCTTTCCTCGAAGAAATCCGCAAGCAATATGTGGTGACGGCGCGCGCCAAGGGCCTGTCGGAACGGCAGGTGCTCTACGGCCACGTCTTCCGCAACGCCATGCTGATCGTCATCGCCGGCTTTCCGGGCGCCTTCATCTCGGCCTTCTTCACCGGCTCGCTGCTGATCGAGAACATCTTCTCCCTTGATGGCCTCGGCCTGCTCGGTTTCCGGTCGGTGGTCGAGCGCGACTATCCGGTGGTGTTCGCCAACCTCTACATCTTCTCGCTTCTGGGGCTGTTCGTCGGGCTTTTGTCCGACCTGCTCTACACCTGGGTCGATCCGCGCATCGATTTCGAGCGGAGAGACGTCTGATGTCGCAGGCTACAGTCCCCGTGGACGCGGCACCCGCGCGGATAAAGCGGCCGTTTCTGTCGCCGCTCAACAAGCGCCGCCTGCAGAATTTCAAAGCCAACCGGCGCGGCTACTGGTCGCTGTGGATATTCCTCGTCCTGTTCGTGCTGTCGCTGTTTTCCGAGTTCATCGCCAACGACAAGCCGATCATCGCTTCCTACAAGGGCGAGATCCTGTTTCCCGTCCTGGTCGCCTACCCCGAGGAAAAATTCGGTGGTTTCTATGCCGTCACCGATTATCGCGACCCGGTCATCCAGGACGAGATCAACGCCAATGGCTGGATGATCTGGCCGCCGGTGCGCTATTCCTATCAGACCGTCAACAATGCCATTCCGGAAGCAGCGCCGGCCAAGCCGTCCTGGCAGTATGACGCCACGAAGCGCTGCAACCAGTATCCGCAAGGTGCCGCCGACCCCGCCTGCATGGTCGGCAACTGGAATTGGCTCGGCACCGACGACCAGGCGCGCGACGTGCTGGCGCGCGTCATCTACGGCTTCCGCATTTCGGTTCTGTTCGGCCTGATCCTGACCGCCGGCTCGGCATTGATCGGCGTCGCGGCCGGCGCCGTGCAAGGCTATTTCGGCGGCTGGACGGATCTCTTGTTCCAGCGCTTCATCGAAATCTGGTCGGCCATCCCGGTGCTCTATCTCCTGCTCATCGTCGCCGCCATTCTGCCGCCGGGCTTCTTCATCCTGCTCGGCCTGATGCTGCTGTTCTCCTGGGTGGCGCTGGTCGGCGTGGTGCGGGCCGAGTTCCTGCGCGCCCGCAATTTCGAATATGTCAACGCGGCGCGCGCGCTCGGCGTGCCCAACCGCACCATCATGTTCCGGCACCTGTTGCCCAACGCCATGGTGGCGACATTGACCTTCATGCCCTTCCTGCTCTCGGGCTCGATCTCGACGCTGACCTCGCTCGACTACCTTGGTTTCGGCCTGCCGCCCGGCTCCGCCTCGCTCGGCGAACTGCTCAAGCAGGCACAGCGCAACCTCAATGCGCCGTGGCTCGGCATTTCCGGCTTCGTCGTCATCTCGCTGATGCTGTCGCTGCTGGTCTTCGTCGGCGAGGCGACGCGCGACGCCTTCGATCCGCGCAAGACGTTCAGATGAGCGAAGCCCCCTTGCTCAGCGTACAGGACCTCAGCGTCGCCTTCAGCCAGGGCGGCGGCCAGTCGACGGCTGTCGACCACATCTCGTTCGACATCGCCAAGGGCGAGACGGTGGCGCTGGTCGGCGAATCCGGTTCCGGCAAATCGGTCTCGGCGCTTTCGGTGCTGAAGCTGCTGCCCTATCCAAGCGCCAGCCACCCCTCGGGAAAGATCGTGTTCCAGGGCGCCGACCTGCTGGCGATGAGCGAAAAGCAGTTGCGGCAGGTGCGCGGCAACAAGATCACCATGATCTTCCAGGAGCCGATGACCTCGCTCAATCCGCTGCACACGATCGAGCAGCAGATCGTCGAGATCCTGAAGCTGCACCAGGGCATGGCCGACCGCCCGGCCAAGGAACGCACACTGGCCCTGCTCAACGAGGTCGGCATCCGCGATCCGCACAAGCGCCTCGATGCCTATCCGCACCAGTTGTCCGGCGGCCAGCGCCAGCGCGTGATGATCGCCATGGCGTTGGCCAACGAGCCCGAACTTCTGATCGCCGACGAGCCGACGACGGCGCTCGACGTCACCGTGCAGGCGCAGATCCTCGAATTGCTGGCCGGCTTGAAGAGCCGCAAGGGCATGTCGATGCTGTTCATCACCCATGATCTCGGCATCGTGCGCAAGATTGCCGACCGCGTCTGCGTGATGACCAAGGGCAAGATCGTCGAGACCGGGCCGACCAAGGAGATCTTCGCCAATCCGCAGCATGCCTATACGCGGCATCTGCTGGCGGCCGAGCCGAAGGGCAAGCCGCCGGCCGCCAATGCCGACGCCAAGCCTGTCATGACCGGCAAGGACATAAAGGTCTGGTTCCCGATCAAGCAGGGCTTCTTCCGCCGCACCGTCGACAATGTGAAGGCGGTCGACGGCATCGATGTCACCGTGCGCGCCGGCCAGACGCTTGGCGTGGTCGGCGAATCCGGCTCCGGCAAGACGACGCTCGGCCTGGCGCTGGCGCGCATGATCTCGTCGACCGGCATGATCCAGTTCAACGGCCGCGACATCAACCAGCTGTCCTTCAACGCCATGCGGCCGCTCAGGCGCGAATTGCAGATCGTCTTCCAGGATCCGTTCGGCTCGCTCAGCCCGCGCATGTCGATCGCCGAGATCATCGAGGAAGGCCTCAAGATCCACGAGCCGAAGCTGTCGCCCGACGAGCGCGACGACAAGGTGGCCGCCGTGCTGAAGGAGGTCGGGCTCGATCCGGCGACACGCAACCGCTATCCGCACGAGTTTTCCGGCGGCCAGCGCCAGCGCGTTGCCATCGCACGCGCCATGGTGCTCAACCCGCGCTTCGTCATGCTGGACGAGCCGACATCGGCGCTCGACATGAGCGTGCAGGCGCAGGTCGTCGACCTCCTGCGCAGCCTGCAGGCCAAGCACGACCTCGCCTATCTCTTCATCAGCCATGATTTGAAAGTCATCCGCGCGCTGGCCAACGACGTCATCGTCATGCGCAATGGCAGGATCGTCGAAGCCGGCCCTTCCCAGCAGATTTTTGAAAATCCGCAAACCGACTATACTCGGGCGCTGATCTCGGCCGCCTTCAAGATCGAGACGGCGCCGGTCGGCATCGTCAGCGAGTGATTTGCGTGGAGAGGGACTAAAAGACCGCAATGGAAAAAGGCCGCATCCTGCTTGCCGTCACCGGCTTTCATCCGCAGCGCTGGCGCGAACTGCTGTCGGCCGAACGCGAGGTGGTGCTGGAGCCGGACGGCGCCAGCGATCCCTCGATCACCTATGCCGTGGTGTGGAAGCAGAAGCCGAACATTCTGGCGTCGCTGCCCAATCTGCGCGCCATCTTCTCGATCGGCGCCGGCGTCGACCATATCTTCGCCGATCCCGGCCTGCCCGATGTGCCGATCGTCAAGGTCGTCGCCGACAACCTCACCCAGTACATGACCGAATATGTCGTCTGGCGGGTGCTCGACCATCACCGCCAGGGCCTGCTCTACCGGTCGCAGCAGCCGAAGAAGATCTGGCACGAGCCGCAGCAGAGACCTGCCGGTGACATTTCGGTCGGCATCATGGGGCTCGGCAGCCTCGGCCGGGCCGCGGCATCGGTGCTGCTCTCGCTCGGCTTTGCCGTCAATGGCTGGTCGCGCAGCGACAAGGCCATGGAAGGCGTCGCGACCTATTCCGGCGAGGCCGGACTTATCCCCTTCCTCAAGGCAACCGACATCCTGGTGGTGCTCTTGCCGCTGACGCCTGAGACCAAGGGCATCATCAACTACGGCGTGCTGAAGGAGCTGCGGAAACGCAACGGTCTCGGCGGCTCGGTGCTGATCAATGCCGGGCGCGGCCGCCTGCAGAAGGATACCGACATTTTGCGGGCGCTGGATGACGGCACATTGAAGGAGGCAAGCCTCGACGTGTTCGAGGTCGAACCGCTGCCGAAGACCAGTCCGCTGTGGGGGCATCCAAAAGTGTTCGTGACGCCGCACGCGGCGGCGACCTCCGATCCGGTGCATCTGGCGCCCATCATGCTACGCCAGATGGACGCCTTCGAACGCGGCGAAAAGCTCGACAATCTGGTGGACCGCAAGGCGGGGTACTAGCCAGGCAGAGCGATCTTCTTCTGCTTCTCCGGCTGGCCGCAGTCGCGTCGGTCGATCGACCGGTTCATGGCATCGATCTCACCGCTCGCCTTGTCGGTATCGCGTTTGGCCTTGGAGCGCATGTCAGGCGTGAACGGGCCGAAGCCCATCGCCGGATTGGAGAAGGTCGGCTTGGCCTTCGTCGCAAGGTTGTATTGCTGCGCCAAGCCATTGCGCTGCGCCAGCAACTGGTCGCACGGCACGGTGTCATATTGCAGCGAGGACTGGACGTTCGCATCCTGCTGTTCCGACATCGAAGTGCCGCCGACGCAGCCGGCGGTCAGCAGGCAAGAGGCCAAGATCATCATGTTCCAGCGCATCGGCTATGCTCCTCCTGATATCCCGCCCTGATGCGAGCAGATCGCAAATATCAGTCGCGCATGCAAATCGGACTTTTTCACAGCAAGAATGTTTGCGGGGCGGCGACGGACCCTTCGCCGGCGCGTGGCTGACGGAGCGTCAAACAAAAAAACCGCCTGTGCGGCGGGTCACCGGCGCAAATCAGCACCATAGCCAAATATGTACCATAGCTGAGGTCATGTGTCAAGAAAAAATTCCTATCACGTTGCCCGGCAAAAAGCTGCCGACACCGCCAAACCGGCTGTCGCCAGGTCTTTGTCAAGCTGAGTTCGGAGCCCTGGCCACAACGACCAACCCGTTGACGTGTTCCCCACGATCCTGCCGGATCACGGTTGGTTCCAGCGACAGGACCGAAAGCCCGTTGGCGGCCAGCACGTCGCGCACATAGCGTTGCGCATGCGCATAGCGGCGCGACGGCAGCAGCACGAAATCGCCATCGCCGGCCAGCGTCTCGACGGAAAACGCGAACAGGCCATCCATGGCCAGCAAGCCGGCAATCGTCTTCACCACGCCGTCCAGCGCGCCGACATAGATGAAAACATCGGCCACCGTCACCAGATCGGCTTTCGGACCGGCATAGGGAAAATCCCGCAGATCGGCCTTATCGAGGAAATCGTAGACGCCCTTGGCCCGCGCCTTTCTCAGCATTTTGGCCGAAATGTCATACCCCTCCAGCCGGTCGGCGATCGGCCGCAGCCTCTGCCCCATCAGGCCGGTGCCGCAGCCGAGATCGAGCGCCAGCGCAAAGCGGCCCGGCCTTGCCGCTCGAATGGCCTGGTCGAGCATCTCAGGCAGCCGGTACCCCAGCCTGCCGACCAGGGACTCGTCGAAGCTCTCGGCATAATGGTCGAACAGTGTCTCGACGAAGGCGCTGGGGAGCGCATCGACCGCCGGCGCCTTGCCGATCAATTGCAGGTTCAGCGCAGCGCCCTGACGATCCGATGGATCGAGTTGCAACGACATCGTCCAGGCCTGTGCGGCCAGATCCGCCGCGCCCGCCGCCTGCTGCATCTCGCCGAGGCGAAACCAGCCCATCGCCCATTGCGGTGTCATTTCCAGCGCGCCGAGCAGCAATTCCGCCGCCGCCGCATGATCGCCGTCCGCATGCAGCATCTCGGCATAGTCGGCGCGACGATCGGCGTTCAAGTCGCCGGACGAGGCCTGAAGCGGTTTCATGGCGATGGGTCCTGCCGGAGGATCGTGCCGGCGGTGCTCTATGCGGGAGTCAGCAGTGACTTACAACAGGCTTCCCGCCGCGGAATTATATCCTATCTTGAGGATCATGCGCGCCAGCGACCTGCTTCATCCCCGGCCCGAGGGCCTCTATTGCCCGCCGGGCGATTTCTTCATCGACCCGGTGCGGCCGGTCGATCGGGCACTGATCACGCATGGCCATTCCGACCATGCGCGTTCCGGCCACCGCTCTGTGCTGGCAACGCGGCAGACGCTCGACATTATGGGCCTGCGCTACGGCGAGGATTTCGCTGGCACGACGCAAGCGGCCAGGCTGGGGGAGACGATTGTCCTCAACGGTGTCAGCGTCAGTTTCCATCCGGCCGGCCATGTGCTGGGCTCGGCGCAGATATCCGTCGAGCATCAGGGCACGCGCATCGTCGCGTCCGGTGACTACAAGCGGCAGAGAGACGCGACCTGCGCGCCATTCGAGCCGATCCGGTGCGATGTGTTCATCACCGAAGCGACCTTCGGCCTGCCGGTGTTTCGCCATCCCCCCGACACAGAAGAAATCGCCCGCCTGCTGAAATCGGCGGCGCAGTTTCCCGAACGCTCGCATCTGGTCGGCGCCTATGCGTTGGGCAAGGCGCAACGGGTGATGCGGCTGTTGCGCGACGCCGGCTACGACAGGCCGCTCTACATCCATGGCGCACTGGCCAAGCTCAGCGAGTACTATCAGAGCCAAGGCATAGACCTTGGGCGGCTGGAGCCGGCAACCGTCGAAAGCGGCGGCAAGGATGATTTTACAGGCGCCATCGTCGTCGGCCCGCCATCGGCCTTCGCCGATCGCTGGGCGCGGCGCTTTCCCGATCCGATCTCTTGCTTTGCCTCCGGCTGGATGCGCATCCGCCAGCGCGCCAAGCAAGGCGGCGTCGAACTGCCGCTGATCATCTCGGACCATGCCGACTGGGATGAGCTGACCGCCACCATCAAGGAGACCGGAGCCGAGGAGATCTGGGTGACGCATGGCCGCGAGGAAGCGTTGGTGCGCTGGTGCGAGCTCGAAGGCATCGCGGCGCGGCCGCTGCATCTGGTCGGCTACGAGGACGAGGGCGATTGATGGCACGTTTGGCCGATTTGGCGCCCTACGGCGCCCCCCTCTGGCCTGCCGGCCATCTCCCCCTCCAGGGGGGAGATCGGCTGCCGTGCCGGCTTTCGCCAATCTCCAACCTCGTAAAGGGAGAGCCGTCAGCGAAGCTGCCAATCTCCCCCCTTGAGGGGGAGATGTCCGGCAGAACAGAGGGGGGCGCCACAGAACGCAAGCCGCCATCATTGGCCTGGTCCACACGCCCATGAACCGCTTCGCCGAGCTTCTCGACCGCCTGGTGCTGACGCCGTCGCGCAATGGCAAGCTGACCTTGCTGACCGACTATTTCCGAGCCGTGGAGGATCCCGATCGCGGGCTGGCGCTGGCTGCCATCACCGGCGATCTCAATATCGCCGCGGTCAAGCCGGCGATGCTGCGCATGCTGGTCACCGAACGCATGGATCCGGTGCTGTTCGGCTATTCCTACGACTATGTCGGCGATCTCGCCGAAACGGTGTCGCTGGTCTGGCCGCAAACGCCCGGAAAAATCGCCAACCGCGAGCCGACGCTTGGCGAGGTTGTTGCCAAACTGCAGGCGGCAAGCCGCTCCGACGGGCCCAAGGTGCTGGCAGGGCTGCTCGACAGCGCCGGCATCTCAGCGCGCTTTGCCATCATCAAGCTGGTCACCGGCGGGCTGCGCATCGGCGTATCGGCGCGGCTGGCCAAACAGGCGCTGGCCGATTTCGGCAAGATCGACGTCGCCGAGATCGAGGAGCTCTGGCACGGGTTGACGCCGCCTTACACAGCGCTGTTCGCGTGGCTGGAGGGCAAGGCCGAAAAACCCAGGAACACGGCGTTGGCATTGTTTCGCCCGGTGATGCTGTCGAACCCGGTTGGCGACGGCGATCTCGAAAAGCTCGATCCGGCGGATTATGCCGCCGAATGGAAATGGGACGGCATCCGTGTCCAGGCGGTGGCCGAGGGCGGCATCCGCCGGCTCTATTCGCGCACCGGCGATGACGTTTCGGGTGCCTTTCCGGACCTCGCCGATGCCATGCATTTTTCCGCGACGCTGGACGGCGAACTGCTTGTCGGCGATCCCCGGGAGGCGACGGGAACCTTCTCGGATCTGCAGCAACGGCTGAATCGCAAGACGGTGACACCGAAGATGCAGCAGCAATACCCGGCCTTCATGCGCTGCTACGATCTGCTCCAGGTCGGCGGCGAGGATCTGCGCGCGCTGCCGTTTCGCGAGCGGCGCGGCCGGCTGGAGAGCTTTGTCGGGACGCTCGATCCGAGCCGTTTCGATCTGTCGCCATTCGTCGACTTCACGGATTGGCAAACGCTGGAGGAGCTGCGCCGGGCGCCGCCGCATCCGATCATCGAAGGCGTCATGCTGAAGCGCTGGGACTCGGCCTATGTCGCCGGCCGGCCGAAAGGTCCATGGTTCAAATGGAAACGCGATCCGCACACGGTGGACGCGGTGCTGATGTATGCCCAGCGCGGCCACGGCAAACGCTCCAGCTTCTATTCCGACTATACGTTCGGTGTCTGGACAGGTGCCGAAGGCGAGGAGGAACTGGTGCCGGTCGGCAAGGCCTATTTCGGCTTCACCGACGAGGAGTTGAAGCAGATCGACAAATATGTCCGCGACAACACGATCGAGCGTTTCGGGCCGGTGCGCTCGGTGCGGGCCGACCGCGACAACGGCCTGGTGCTGGAAGTCGCCTTCGAAGGGCTCAACCGCTCGACCCGGCACAAATCCGGCGTCGCCATGCGCTTTCCCCGCATTTCGCGGCTGCGCTGGGACAAGCCGGCCAACGAGGCCGACCGCATCGAAACGCTGCAGGCGCTGCTCGATCGCTGATTTCGCGCGGTGCCGGGTGCGCTACGGCTCGATCGAGACGCGGATTTCGTAGATGTCCGCGGCCTTGCCCTGCTTGTCGAAGTCGGAATTGATGGCAATGGTGCCGGCCGAGCCCGGACGCTTGTCGGGAAACTGCACATCGAACAGATATTCGTTCTGCTGCTGGCCGACCGCATAGCGCTTGCGGCCGCAGTCGCCGAGTTCGCCGAAATTGCAGTCGACCGAAATCTGCGTCTCCTTGCCTTCTTCGGAGCGGGCAATGATGTCGAACACGGCATGTTTGCCGGCCAGTTTCTCCAGCACGCCTTGTCCGACGTCGAAGCTGATCGCCGAACCGGACGCACCGGAACGGATGCGCAGGAACGAACCGGTATCGTCCTTCATCACCTCGGCCCTGGCGTCCGACGGCGCGCTGACATGCGATGCATCGGCCGGCGAAAACACATTGATCCAGTCGCGCGCCTGGTCCGCGGCGCCGGGTTTTGCCGGACCGCCGTCGGCCGGTGTGAAATCGTCGTCCTCGACGGTCGGCGGCGCCTGCGGCGGGGCGGTGTCGAGTTGCGCGGATGTCTTGAACACGCCGGTCTGCACGGCGAAGAACAGGCCGATGCCGACAGCGGCGAGCAGTGTCACGGTCAGGAAGATGGCGGTCAGCGGCAGGCGACGCCCCCTTATGCGCCGTTCATCGCGGTCGGGCGCCACTTCCGTCGTCGCGCCGGCCGAGGCCGGAACCGACATGTCGATGGCCGGAGCATCGGGAAGCGTGGCGTCCGGCATGATGTCGGGAACGACCGGCAGGACGCGCGAGCGCGGTGCATCGGCAGCAGATTGCACGGGTCCGTCGACGACGACATCGGGGGATGATGCCTGTCGGCCGGTTTCGACCGCGGGCGCCGAGTCCGCTCCGAGTTCGACCGCCGGTGCATCGCCCTGCGGGCCGACATCCGGCACCGCCGGCAGGAACTCGGATTCGATTTCGGTGATTTTCGCCTGGATTGCCTTGCGGCGCTTGATGGCGACCTCAACGGTCACACCGGGATTGGCCTGGAGCGCGCGATCAAGCGCGGCAAAAGCCGAGCGATAGACCCTCTCGCGAAACGCGCGGTCCTCGGCATTGCCTTTCTCCAAGGCGTTCCGGATCGCTTTTTCGATCGCGTCCAAGCGGGTCCCTCTGTCTTTGCCAACCTTGCCGTGATCGTTAGCCGCAGGCGACCAATCAATCAACGGGCGAGCGGCGCATTCTGCCTCGCAGAGGTGTGCAAAGTCCATTCCGGCGCTGTTCCGGCAACAAAATCAGCATGTTTGGCCGATTTTCACGCGCAGGGAGCGCACGCACCGTGCGCCGCATTCCTTGGCGATTGATCGGCGGACAAGGCGGCGGCAGGCTTTCGAGGGTGCCATGACGCCGCAGGAATTGCCAAGTCGCATCTTGAATTCGCGCCCGGTTGCGTCTATCACCGCCGCATCTTGGAGGCCTTGGCTTCCCGGGCCGCTTTAGCTCAGTTGGTAGAGCACCGCATTCGTAATGCGGGGGTCGCGTGTTCGAGTCACGCAAGCGGCACCATTTCCCCCTCCGTTTCGTCGTCTACCCCTTCGCATCTGGCGCAAAGGATTGCGGCGCCGGCTTGGCAGATCTGCCATTGTCGAGACCCCGGTTTGGTGTGAAACTCATGGCCTCAGCATGGGAGGTCAAAAAATGCCCAACAATTTCAAGACCGGAGACGTCGTCAAGCTGAAATCCGGAGGCCCCAGGATGACGGTCAGCGATGGCGCGGCCTCGGGCATGTATCTGTGCCATTGGTTCAATCGCGAGGGCGAGGTGTGGACCCCGCAGCATGCCGGGTTCAAGCCCGAACAACTGATTGCGGCCGACCAGTCGGACTAGAGTTCCTTCCATCCCGATCAGGTCGGGATGGGCACCCTCTGTTGTCCTGGGATGAACGGATCAGCACGTGCGACCGACGGATTTTCCGGGTCGCGGCGTTTAACGGTTGAAGCGCGATGGCGGCATAAGCCGTCTGCGTCGCGCCAAGCTGGAGACGCACAACATGATCAGCCGTTCGATATTAGTCGTTGCCTTGAGTTTGCAGACCGTTGCGGCTCTCGCCCAGGCAACGACGCCACCTCCGACCGCCGCGCCACTTGCCGCGCCAGGCGCCTCGGGGACCAGGTCCGACGTCACACTGGCCAAATTCCAGAAGCGGCGCGAAAAGGCGATCATGGCGGCCGACACGGATGGCGACGGCAAGATCAGCCTGCTGGAATGGGAGGCCTTTCAGGCGAAGCGCAACGTCAAGGGCGACGCCGCCAAATCCTTCGCGCGGATCGATTCCAACCATGACGGCTTCATCGATCGTGCCGAACTCAATGCATTCTTCGCCAAGCGCTTCGCCCGGCTGGACAAGAATGCCGACGGCATTTTGACGGCCGACGAACTGCCGGGCCACAAAACCGCTCCCAAGCAAGAGCAATGACCAAGAGGCAATGACGCGCGATGAACATCGGGAGTGCGCCGACTGATGGCTCCGGATCCGGACGAGGAGCTGGTTCGCCGTGTTGGCGCCGGCGAGCCGGCAGCCGTGCAAACGCTCGTCGCGCGCAAGCTGCCGCGTATCCTGGCGCTTGCCGTGCGCATGCTCGGCGATGCGACGGAGGCCGAGGATGTCGCGCAGGAAACCTTCGTGCGGATCTGGCGCCATGCCGCGAGCTGGCGGCGCGGCAATGCGCGCTTCGACAGCTGGATCCACCGGGTGACGCTCAACCTTTGCTACGACCGGCTGCGTCGCAGACGCGAGTGGGTGACCGGCGACCTGCCGGAAATGGTCGACCCCGCAGCACTTCCCGACGCCCCTCACCAGGAGGACGCGCTTCGGGTCGAACGGGCGCTGCAAGCCATAGCACCGCGCCAGCGCGAAGCGATCGTTCTGGTCTACTATCAGGAGATGTCCAATATCGAGGCGGCAGCGACATTGCAGGTCAGCGTCGATGCCCTGGAAAGTCTGCTCGCGCGCGGCCGGCGGTCGCTGCAGGCGATCCTGGCGGGGGATGGCGCCGATGAGTAAGCACCGGGCAAGCACCAACGCAGCACGGCCATTGCGCCTTGCTGGTGGCGCCTGGCGCTCGGCGCCGGCGGGCAAGGGGGCGACACATGGCTGAAAGGTCCAGGAACGAACCCGCAATGGATGCCAGGCGCTTTGCCGCCTTGGCGCAGGCCTATGGCGGCGACTTGCGGCGATGGCCCGAGGCCGAGCGAATGGCCGGCACGGTCTTTGCCGCAAGCGACGCGGGCAAGGCCATCTTGAAGCAGGCCGGGACACTTGACGCGCGGCTCGACAGCTACCGCGTCGACGCCCCGGACAAGGCACTGCACAGCAGCATTCTGCAGGCCGCCGGCCGGCACCTCGTCCAGCGCCGGCGTCAGTGGTTCTGGTGGCTGGGACTTGGACTTGCCGGCATTGGTCTGGCCGGCGCCGTGGCAGGACTGGCCCTGGTGACCATCGTCACGCCGGAGGTCCAGCCGGACCACTATGTGCTGGATGCCAATGTGACGGCGTTTGGCGATGCCGGCCCCGATGCCGAGAACGGTGAGGAAAACCTATGAGCCCGCGCTGGATCCGTGGCCTGGTCATTGCTTCCGTGGTGCTGAACGTCTTTCTTGCAGGCGCATTTGCTGGCAGTGCGGTCTGGCTGAGAAATGCCAAAGCGGGCGCGGGTGTCTCGCTGGAATCGGCTGGCCGACAGCTTCCCAACCAGGACCGCAAGGCGTTCCGCCTGGCGCTGCGCCAGGTTCGCGTGGAGTCCCGCCAGATCATTCTCGATGGCCAGCAGGCGAGGCAGGAGGCCGCCGACCTGTTGTTGCAGCAGCCTGTCATGGACAAGGCCGCCTTGTCCGCCGCCCTGGAGCGGGCACGCAATGCCGATGTGACGGTGCGCACCCGGCTCGAACAGGCCATTGTCGACTTCGCGGCGAGCACATCGCCCGAAAACCGGAGCGTGCTGGCACAGGCGTTGCTGCGCCATATGGAACGCCGCGCCACCGTTGCGCCAAAAAAATCGCCATGACGACCGACGGAAAAGGCCGGAGACGCCGTTTAACGAAGAGAAGGGACAAGCCTGCCCTGTGCATCATACGGGACGGCCATCTTCATCATCGAAAGCACTCGGAGTCCAATTATGAGTCGCCTGAAAAACTATGCAGCAACCGCTATCCTGGCCATCGGTGGAACTGTCGTGACAGCCTCCGCGTCCAGCGCAATGCCCATCGTCTCCGTTGCCAAGCCAGCCACCCCGGCACTGGTCGAGCATATCCGCTGGGGCTGCGGCATCGGCTGGCACCCTAACAGATGGGGCCGCTGCGTGCCGAACGGCGTCGTCGTCGTGCGCCCGCGCTACCATTACTGGCACGGTCCGGCCTACGTCTGGCACCCGCATCATCACTGGCGCCACTGGCGCCATTACTGATCAAAGCACCGCGGGGCCAGGCACCTTTCGGGGCGGCCCCGCGCGAGCGCTGGCGCGCACCGGACAATCCCGACCAGCCGAGTTAAGGTTAAATTCACTATACATTTGTTCTTAGCCTACGAATAATCGAAGAGTTTCCCGAAACTATGCTCAGGCATATTCATGGGAAAATCTGTGGCTCAGCTTCACAATCTTGGTCGGCTGCTCTGTCATCCGCTGACGCTGGCCGTGGTCAGCCTAGCCGGTGTCTTCGCCGCCGGACGGGCCGAGCACGAATGGCTGTCGGTGCCGTTCTCGCTGGCGCTGGTGGCAGCCCTTGCCGGACTTCTGTTCCTGGCTTCGGGGCGCCTTGCCTTTTCCGTCTATCTCGCCTGGATGGGCATTGCCTTCGTCACCGTGGTTTCGGCGATCAAGTTCAGGATGAAGGGGTTTTCGCTGCACTTCTACGACACGGTCTTCGTGTCGAAGGATCCGGAAGTGTACCGCTTCCTGCTCGGCTCCTACCTCCATCTGATCGCACCGGTCGTCATTGCCCTGGGGCTCGGCATTACGGCGGCGGTGCTTCTGTTCCGGATCGATCGAAAAATCGGCTGGCCGGTATCGGCACGCGTCCTGGTCATGGCGGCGCTCGTCGTTCTGGTGCCGCTGACCTTTCCGGCCGAGGCCTCGAAGGACCGTTATTTCTACTACATGCAGGGCCGGCACATGTCGGCCTTCTTCGTTTCGCTGCTGGATTTGCACAACCTGGTTGTTGAATCGGGCTTCGAAAAGCGGCTGCAAGCCGTCGCGCCGCAGCCGCCTTTTGCCGACACGGTCGATTGCGGCGAGCGGGCTGATCTTCCCGACGTCTTTTTCGTGCTCAGCGAAAGCCAGTCCGATCCCGGCTATTTTCCGCAGGTCGGCAACGGCGCGGGATTCCTGCAAAGATTCGCACCGGGGGCCGGCACGCCGCATCCGATGCAGGTCGAGACGTTTGGCGGCGGCACCTGGATCACCAATCTGTCGCTGATGACCGGCCTGTCGGCCACCGATTTCGGCTGGCGAAGCCCCTATCTGACCATCACCCTGCAGGACAAGGTCGCAGGAGCCCTGCCGGAGGTGCTGGCGCGCTGCGGCTATCGAACTGTCGTGATGACGCCGATGGACTTTTCGTTCGTCAATGAAGGGCCGTTCCTGAAATCGATCGGTTTCGAGACCGTGCTCGACATCAAGGACATCGCCGCGCCCTTCTATCACCTGCGCGACAACTTCTACTATCACGCAGCCGAGGCGTTCATCGCCAGGCACCGCAAGGAAGACGGCCGGCCGCTGTTCCTCGAAATCCAGACCATGTTTCCGCACTCACCCTATGAGGGGCGGATGGAGCCTGAAATGAAGGTCGAGGGCGAGCCTTTCTCGGGCGATTTCCAGGCCAATGAATATCTGCGCCGGATGGCGGTGGCGCGCGGCGATTTCCAGGATTTCCTCGACAACAGGCAAGCGGATGCCGGCCAACGCGGCGCCGTGGTGCTCGAGTTCGGCGATCACCAGTCGTCGGCGACCAAGCCGTTCGTCGACGCCATCGCCGGCGACGACGCCTTGGCGACGCCAGGCTCGCTCGCCTACCGCACCTTCTACACGCTCACCACCTTCAACCATCCACTGCGCCACCCGATGCCTGACCTGGCGCCGCTCGACGTCGGCTTCCTCAGCGCAAGCCTGCTCGACGCCGCCGGCCTGCCGATGTCGCCTGTCATGGCCGATCTCGTGCGCCTGCGCGACCATTGCGGCGGCAGGTTCCATGGTTGTCAGGATCGAGCCGAAGTGGATGCGCATCTGCGTCGGCGCGTCGATTCAGGGCTCTTGCATCTGTTCCCGGAAGCGGTGCCGTTGCGCGGGCTGGCGCCAGTCCAATCTGTGGATGCCCGCTAGATCGTATCCGGCCCCAGTGTCGCCACTGTCTTCAGCGCACCGTCCAGCATGTCGCCCTTCTCGTCCTTCAGCGCCATCTCGCGCAGGCGGCGGATCCAGTCGGCGGCATCCGTGCGGCCCTTGACCAGATCGAGTGCGGACAGCACGCGGTCGAATTTCGACTGTGCCCGGACATGGGTGTCGCTGTAGCCCTTGATCAGCCGGCGGCAATTGAGGATTTCGACGGCCAGTGCGTAATCCTGGGGAACATGGCCGAGTGCCAGCGCGTACCAGCGGTCGAGATGCGCGACCTCGACCTTGTGGCGCAGCAGACTGCGGCGCCAGCGGCGCAGGCCGCCGATGAACCACAAGGCTGCAAAGCCGGCAAAACTGTCGGTGCGGATGCGGCGGCCATGGTTGATGCGGCGATCGAGAAAGGCGGCGAGCTTCGGCCGGTCCTCGATGTAGCTGCCCAGACCCGCTGGCAGCGTGCCGCAGAACTCCTCGATGCGCGGGTGGAAATACTCGGTCACCTGAAGGATCGAGCCATCCTTGACGCCAACCTCGCGGCGCACGCGTTTGCCGCGCGTCGAGCGCGTCTTGAGATCGGCGACGCGGATCATATCGTCGTAGCATAGCGCGTTGGCCAGATGCTTTGCGGCAGCGATCGACAGGCCGTAGCCCTGAACCGGCCCGTCCAGCGCGACGGCCTTGTCCAGCCGGTCGAGATACTCGCGCCCATAGGCGATGTCCTGATAGTCGACGACCTTTCTCAAGCCCCGAAGCGCCATGTCGCGCACGGCCACCGGCAACAGATCGATGCGGGCGGCCAAGGCCTGCCAGCCCTGAAGCAGGTTTAGCGGGCCACTCACCTGTCCTGTGCCCGAGGCAGATTCGACAATTGCGGGCTCAGCCGGCTTCGGCGCCGGTGCTGCCGTGCCGCGCGCGCGGTCAAACGCAGCACCGAAGGCGGCGAGGCTGGCCTTGACGCCCCGGCCGCCAGCACCGATCGCCTGTTCGTAGCTTTCGCGGGTGAACGGCAGCGCGTCGGACCCCGCCAGCGCACCAAGCAGGCTGGCCGAGATCATCGAGCCATTGTCGGCTGCGATCTTTTCCATGTCGAAAGCGATGAAGCGCTTCGATGCGGCTTCCGCCGTAGCATGCACCTTGGAGGACGAAGCCCGGCCGTCGCCCGGCTCGATCTTTTCCGACACGGCGGAGATGCGGTGCGACGAGGCAATCAGCGTGGTGCGCTCGGGCGTGACGAAGCCGCGGATGATGGCGCGGCCGGCTTCCATCAGTTCAGCGGCGATCAGGATGTCGACATCGCCCTGCGAGGGCGACAGCGCGAAGACCGGCAGACGGCCGGTATCGCGGGCCATCTCGACATAGTAAATGGTGGCACCGGTGCGCTGGGCGACGCCGGCGACCGAGGTCGATTGCGCGACAAAACCGTTGCGCTCGGCAACGTCGGTGATCCAGTCGGCGAGCACGCCACCGCCCTGGCCACCGACCGCCAGCACTGCGAGCCTGATGACGCGCTCACTATCCTGAGCGCCGGCGTGGGCGCGAAGTGGGGGGACGGCGTCAAGCATCGGCGAAGGTCAGGCGCCGGCTTTCGCGGCGGCGCTGCAACAGGCTGATGGTGGCGCGGCGCGCGGCTTCCAGGAAGCGATCCCAGCGGCTCGGATTGTGCACGACGTCGGCGCGGTAGAAGGATGGGCACAGCACTGCCGCATCGGCGACCTCGCCGCAATTGCCGCAGCCGACGCAACTCTGGTCGATATGCGCGACCGGGTCGTCGCGCAGCGGATCGTCTGTTGACTTGACCGACAGCGAGGGACAGCCGGACAGCCGCATGCAGGCATGGTCGCCCGTGCAAATGTCCTCGTCGACGCCGAACTTTGGTTTCACGACACGGGTCCCGCCCTTGATCGCCTTGTCGACCAGCGGCTTTTCGCGGCGCTGCCGGTTGAGCATGCATTCGGACGAAGCGACGATGACCTTCGGCCCTTTCTCCTCCGTCGTCAGCGCCTCGCGCAGCGTGTCCTGCATCTTGGTCACGTCATAGGTGCGGTCGACATGGCGCAGCCATTTGACGCCCATGCCTTTCACCGCCTCGGTGATCGGATGTTTCGTCGACTTGGTCTTGTTGCCCGCGCGGGACGAGAGGATGTCCTGGCCGCCGGTCGCGGCCGAGTAAAAATTGTCGACGATGACGATGACGCCGTCGTTCTTGTTGAACACCGCATTGCCGATCGAGGAGGTCAGGCCGTTGTGCCAGAAGCCGCCATCGCCGACGAAGGAGATCGAGCGGCGCTTGGCATCAGGCGAATTGAACGCCGAGGCGGAAGCCGGCCCCAGCCCATAGCCCATGGTGGTGGCGCCGAGCTCGAAAGGCGGCATGATCGAGAACAGATGGCAGCCGATGTCGGAGGCGATGTGGTGCTTGCCGAGTTCCTGCTCGACCAGCTTGGTCGCGGCAAAGATCGGACGTTCCGGGCAACCGATGCAGAAACCCGGCGGCCGGCCCGGCACGACGTTGATCAGGTCGGCTGCGTCGACGCCGTCACCGACCTTGTTGGGCGCCCGCACCTCGCCCGGCAACAGATGCGGCGCCTCAGCACGCAGGAAGGCGCCGATGCCGTCGAGCATGACCTGGCCGGTATATTCGCCGGCCATCGGCAGGTACTCCTTGCCGACCAGCCTGGTGCCGCGGCCCGCCTTGTGCAGCATCGAGGCAAAGGCCTGTTCGATGTAGTTGGGCTGGCCTTCCTCGACGACCAGCACCGACTGCTTGCCCTCGCAGAACGACAGGAACTCGTCATCGATCAAGGGATAGACGGCATTGAGCACATAGAGCGGCACGTCGGTGTCGCCATAAATGTCGGCAAGGCCGAGCCGCTGCAGCGCGCGGATGACCGAGTTGTACATGCCGCCCTGCATGACGATGCCGACCGAACCATGATCCGAGCCGAAGAACTCGTTGATCTTGTTCCTGGCGATGAAGTCCACCGCCGCCGGCCAGCGCTTCTGCACCTTCTCCTTCTCATGCAGGAAGGAAGCGGGCGGCAGCACGATGCGGCCGGTGTCGCGGCGCGGGGCGTCAAGTGCATCGGCGACCGTCATCGGCGGCCGCTTGTTGTCCTTGGCGATGAAATGGCCGTGGACATGGCAGCAGCGGATGCGAACCTGCAGCATGACCGGCGTGTTGGAAATCTCCGACAGCTCGAAACCATCCTCCACCGCCTTGACGATCGATGGCAGGTTGGGTCGCGGATCGAGCAGCCAGACCTGGCTCTTCATGGCGAAGGCATGGCTGCGCTCCTGCATGATCGAGGAGCCTTCGCCATAATCCTCGCCGACAATGATCAGCGCACCGCCGGTGACGCCGCCGGAAGCCAGATTGGCCAACGCGTCGGAGGCGACATTGGTGCCGACGGTCGACTTGAAGGTGGCCGCCCCACGGATCGGGTAGTGCACCGAGGCGGCCAGCATGGCGGTGGCGGTGGCTTCCGAGGCGCTGGCCTCGAAATGCACGCCGAGCTCGCCCAGAATGTCCTGCGCGTCGGCCAGCACGTCCATCAGATGGCTGATCGGCGCGCCCTGATAGCCGCCGACATAGCCGACGCCGCATTGCAGCAGCGCCTTGGTGATGGCGAGGATGCCTTCGCCGGCAAATTCCTCGCCGGCGCCGAGCCGGAGTTTTTCGACTTCCTTGGCAAAAGACCGTTCAGCCATTTTTTCTCCCTTCCGTTACCGCCCGGGGTTGGCGGCGCGTAGGTCTATCTGCTTGAGCATGACCTCTTCCGAAAACCGGGATCCACTTTTCGGGGTCATGCTAGATATCGTGCTTGCGAATGTTCTTCAGCATCTTCAAAAGCGTCGAGATGAGCGCGGAATATTCGGCGTCGTCGATATCGTCGAACATCGTCTCGAAGGCGTCATGCATGGCCGGCCAGGCGCGCGCGAATTCGGCGCGGCCCTCATCGGTCAGGAACACATGGCGGATGCGGCTGTCGGTGACGCCCTGCTCGCGCCGCACAAGGCCCTGGCCCTCCAGTGAGTCGAGCGTCCGGCTCAAGGTCGACTGCTCGATCACCGTATAGACCGAGAGGTCGTTGACGGTGATGCCGTCGGTGACCGACAGCACGGCCAGCGTGCGCACCTGCGGAATGGTCAGGCCCTGCTTGCGGAAATCGTCGCGCAAGGTGGCGTTGTAGCGGCCCATGATGCGGTTCATCAGATAGGGCGCGAATTGCTGCAGGCCGATCTGTCCCAGGGTCGAAATGCACTGGCGCTTTTCCGCGACCTTCTCTTCCATCACAGCCTCCCCGCCAGGAGAAAGCCGGAACCGCCGCCGAGACCCGCGCCCGGGTGGGTCGAGGCGCCGATATGGTAGAGACCCTTGATGCCGGTCTGATGGTTGCGGCTGCTCTTGAACGGCCGCCACAGGAAGGACTGGTCGATGGTCGAGGAGCCGCCATAGGGGTCGCCGCCGACCAGGTTGATGTTCATCGCCTCCAGATCGGCCGGCGAATAGGAACGCCGCGCAATGACGCTGTCCTTGAAGCCGTCGATGTGGCCGGCGAGGATCGCCTCGGCGCGATCGGCATAGGCTTCGCGCAGCGCATCGGTCCATTGCCCATCTGCCGGTGCCAGCAGCTTGCCGGCGGCGTCGCCCTTGATGTGGCGAGGCGCCTCGGGCAGTTGCAGCCAGAGGATCGCCTTGCCCTGGGGGCAGCGCGACGGGTCGAGCGCATGCGGCTGGCCAACACAGATGGTCGGCACCTCCGGCAGCATGCCGCGCGCCGCCTCGTTGCAGGCTTTCGAGACGCCATCCAGCCCCGGCGTCAGGTGCAGCAGCGCGACCTTGTCCAGGCCTTCGCCGCGCCATGCGGGCGGTTTGTCCAAGGCGTAGTGGATCTGGAAATTGCCTTTGCCGTAGCGGTACTTTTGCGTCGCCTCGACATCGGCTTTGGGAGCATCCGCGCCAAGCAGCCTGCCATAGAGCTGCGTCGGTGTAACCGAACAGATGACGCCCTTGTTGGCCGTGATTGTCTCGCCCGAGACCAGCCGCACGCCGGTTGCCCGGCCATTGCTTTGAACGATCGAACTGACATCGGCTCCCGTGCGGATGTCGCCGCCGCGTTCCCGGATCAGGGCCTCGAAGGCGGCCAGCAGGTTCTGCGCCCCGCCCTTGACGATCGGCGCGCCGGCTGCCTCAAGTGCAAAGGCGATCACCTTGGCGATCTGGCCGGAGAATGCGTCTTCCGGCCCAAGTCCGGCATGCAGCACCCAGGGTGCCCACAGCGCACGGACGGTTTCGGATTGGTAGGTGCTTTCCAGCCAGCCGCGCGCCGGTACCAGTGCCTCGCCGAGAAAGGCGGCAAGGCCGCGCGGGCCACGCCGCCAGCCATCACCGGCCAGCAGCCTGGCGGTCGGGTAGGACCACAGGCTGCCGCCGAGCAGGCCGAACAGCAGGCCGGCATTGCGCTCGATGCCGCCGACATCATCCGCGTGCCGGTCACCGTCGCCTGCCGCGATTGCGTTGAGGGCGGCGACGTTGGCGGCGCGGTCTATGCTGAGCACGGCATGGCTGCCGTCCGGCCGCAGCACGCCGGTCGGCGTGCCGGTGTGGCAGAACTCCAGCCCGTGCCGTGCGAGGTCGGCGCCCAGTGCCGCAAAGGCCGGCGAGGTGATGAACAGCACGAAGGTCGTCGCCATCACATCATGGATGAAGCCGGGCGCGGTGATCTCCTCGGTGCGCAGGCAGCCGCCGATGCGGTCGTTGCGCTCCAGGACGAGCACACGCGCCCCTTTGCCGCCAAGCATCGCCGCGCAGACCAGCGCGTTGATGCCGCTGCCGACGATGATGTGATCCGGCTGGCTCACGGCAAACGCTTTCGCTTAGCCCTTCGAAACCAGCGCCAGCGCGCGGATCGGGCTGCCGGTGCCGTGCTCGATCTTCAGCGGCGCCGCGATCAGGATGGCGCCCTTCGGCGGCAACTGGTCGAGGTTGCAAAGGCTGGCGAGGCCGTAGCGGTTGGCCTTGTGCATCAGCGTGTGCGCCGGGAACGGCGGCTCCATGCCACCGGCTTTGCCGGCATCGGTGCCGATCGTCTCCGAGCCCCAGCCCTTGATGTCCTTGCTGATCAGGAACTGGATGGCTTCGGCCGTCGGGCCGGGCGTGTGCGGGCCGGTCTCGTTGGCGTTGAGGAACTCGGCTTCCGAGCCGTTGCGCTTGTACCAGTCGGTGCGCATCACGACCCATTCGCCGGCATTGATCGCGCCATGCTTGGCTTCCCAGGCCTTGATGTGGTCGACGGTGAGCAGGAAATCGTGGTCGGCGGCGGCTTCCTTCGAACAGTCGATGACATTGACCGGGCCGACGAAATTCTGCGCCGGAATGGTGTCGGTGGCGCCGTCCGGATAATCCTTGCCGGAGATCCAGTGCTGCGGCGCGTCGAAATGCGTGCCGGAATGTTCGCCGAGCTTCAGCCAGTTCCAGGCCCACCACGGACCGTTCTTGTCGTAACGGGAGATGTTGTGGATCTCGACCTTCGGCGTGTCGACGGCGAGTTCCGGCGGCAGCTTGATCAACGGCGTGTCCGGCCCGAGCGGCGCCGACAGGTCGACCACCTTGATGGCGCCTGAAAGAAGCTGGCTGGCGACTTCGCCGAGGAGTTTTTGCGTATCCATGGTTTGAAGTTCCCTCTTTCGTGTGATGATCAAGGCTCGTCTCGGCCCTTTAATATCCTACTAGACGAAAACATATGCATCTGCAATTATCTTTAAGCATAAAGGAAATGGGGACGGGGCGTGAGCGAGTTCGACGCCATCTTTGTTGGGGCGGGCCACAACAGTCTGGCATGCGCCGCGCATTTGGCGCTCAAAGGCTGGAAAACCGGGATTTTCGAGCGCAGCGCAGCAATCGGCGGCGCCGTCCAGACGCGCGAATTCACCCTCCCTGGCTTTCGCCACGATTTCGGCGCGATGAATCTGAGCCTCTTCGCCGGCTCGGCCTTCCACCGGAAATATGCAAATGAATTGAAAGTGCAGGGGCTGGAATTCGCCCCGGTCGCCGACTGTTTCGCCAGCGCCTTCCCCGACGGACGCTGGTTCGGCGTCAGCAACGACCTGGAAAAGACCGCCGCGCGCATCGCCGCCTTCTCCGCCGCCGACGCCCAGACATGGCGCAGGCTGGTTGCCGCCTTCCCGGCTGAGGCCGAACACCTGTCCCGGCTGCTGGGATCGCCGATGAGCGCCCGCGCGCTTGCCGGGACGGCGTGGAACCTGTGGCGCAAGAAGGGCATGTCCGGGGCGCTCGATACGGGCCGCCTGCTGTTGTCCTCGCCCCGCGCCTGGCTGGAGGAGAATTTCGAGTCGCCGCATATCAGGGCAACGCTCGCCACCTGGGGCATGCATCTCGACTTCGCGCCCGACATCGCCGGCGGTGCTGTGTTCCCCTATCTGGAATCGATGGCCAACCAGAGTTTCGGCATGGTGCTGGGCAAGGGCGGCGCCGACACCATCATCCGGGCCATCTCGGGCATGGTGACCTCCGCCGGCGGCAAGGTCGTCACCGATGCCGAAGTGGCCGAGATCACGGTTTCCGCCGGCAAGGCGACCGGCGTGCGGCTCGCTTCGGGCGAGACGCATACCGCCACCAAGGCGGTCATTGCCAGCGTCGCGCCCAAGGCGCTGACTGGTAAGCTGCTGCCCAATGGTTCGGGCGACGCCGGCTTCGACACGGCGATGCAAAAGTTCCGCCATGCGCCGGGCACGATGATGATCCATCTGGCGCTGGACGATCTGCCCGACTGGCGCGCCGGAACGGAGCTTCGGCAGTTCGCCTATGTGCATCTGTCGCCGTCGCTCGACGCCATGTCGCGCACCTATCAGCAGGCGATGGCGGGCATGCTGCCGGACGAGCCGGTGCTGGTCGTCGGCCAGCCGACGGCGATCGACCCATCGCGGGCGCCTGAGGGAAAGCATGTGCTGTGGGTGCAGGTGCGCATGTTGCCCGCCGAAATCCTGGGCGATGCCGCCGGCAAGATCGCACCGGACCATTGGGACAAGGTGAAGGAAGCCTACGCCGAGCGTGCCCTCGACATCATCGAGACCTATGCGCCCGGCCTGCGAAACCAGATCCTTGGCCGGGCCGTGTTTTCGCCCATCGATCTCGAGCGCGAGAACCCGAACCTCGTCGGCGGCGATCAGGTCTGCGGCAGCCATCATCTGGCGCAGAATTTCTTGTTCCGGCCGGCGCGTGGCTATGCCGGATGGAACACGCCGGTGGCCAATCTGCACCTCACCGGGGCCGCGACATGGCCGGGCGCCGGCACCGGTGCGGCGTCGGGCTTCATGCTCGCACAACAGCTTGGCGGGAGGTAGGAGCCGAGGATTTCCTTGAGGCTACGAGGGGCAAGGCGCTGCTGCCCAAGAAGCCTGAACCGATGACCTAAGACGCCGCGCAGAAACAAAACCAACAAGGGGAACGACCATGACAATCAACAGACGTGAATTGCTGGGATACAGCGCCGCGGCACTCGGGGCGGCCGCCGTCGGCCTGCCGCAGATCGCCAAGGCAGCGGCCGGCGAACTGACCATCGCCTACAACGTCAACCTGCCATCCTGGGATCCGACCACCGGCCCGTCGGCCGTCAACCCGACCATCCAGGGGCTTTACCAGTCGGTGTTCGACCAGTTCATCCCGCAGAAGCCCGATTTGTCCTTCGCGCCTGGCCTGCTCACCGAATGGGGCTGGAACGATGACCGCACCAAGATCATGATGACGGTGCGCGAAGGCGTGACCTGGCATGACGGCTCGCCGTTCACGGCCGAGGACGTCGTCTGGTCGCTGCAGCGGGCAGGCGACGAAAAGACCGGCAACCCGATCCAGTTCGTCTGGAAGAACGTCAACAACTTCAAGATCGACGGCAACAAGATCACCGGCGACGTCGTGCAGTTCGACCCGGTCTATTTCAAATGGATGTCGTTCCTGACCGGCTACATCATGCCGAGGGCCTATTACGAGAAGGTCGGCGCCGAAGGTTTCGAGAAGGCGCCGATCGGCACCGGCCCCTATATGGTCGAAAAGTTCGAGCGCAACGCCTTCCTGCGGCTCAAGGCAAACCCGAACTATTGGGGCGGCAAGCCGGCCTTCGAGAATGTGACGATCAAGTTCGTCGCCGACGCGGCGAGCCGCGTCGCCGAGATCGAATCCGGCTCCTCGCAAGTGACGCTGGAAATCCCCTATGAGGAGTATGACCGGTTGATCGCCAAGGACGGGCTGGCAGGCTCCTGCAAGAACGTCTCCGACATCGGCATGATCTTCTTCAACGACATCGAGGCGATGCTGGACAAGAACGTCCGCCAGGCCGCCGTGATGGCCGTCGACAAGAAGCTGCTGGTCGATCGCCTGCTGCGCGGCTACGGCCAGCCGATCGATACGCTGGAAACGCCGGAATACGCATCCTACGACGCGTCGATCAAGGTCGAGCACAATCCGGAAAAGGCCAAGGAATTGCTGGCTGCTTCCGGCTATTCGCCGGAAAAGCCGGTCAAGTTCACCATCCAGACGACCAAGGGCTTCAAGCCCAAGGACTATGAGATGATCCAGGCGATCGTCGGCATGTGGCGCAAGGTCGGCATCGAGGCGACGATCGAAGTCTACGAGATCGCCAAGCACTACGAGCTGCGCGCCGCCGACAAGCTGGCGCCGGCCGCCTTCTACAATTGGGGCAACGCCATCGGCGATCCGACCACCTCGACCGGCTTTGCCATGTACGGCCCGAGCCCGCATTCGGTGTGGGACAGCCAGGATTTGATCGACATGATCAACCCGCTGTGGGGCGAAAAGGACGAGGCCAAGCGCATCGCCGGCTGGAAGGCTGTCGACAAATACATCGCCGAGCAGGCCTATGTGCTGCCGCTGATGCAGTATGCGCAGCCGATCGTGCATGCCAAGGGCGTCAATGTGGTGCAGCATGTGTCCGGCGCGCTGCTGCCGGCGCTGATGACCCCGGCCTGACCAATATGGGAGGGCACGCCGTTCGCGAGACGGCGTGTCTTCTTGAACGACGCAGGCCCCCTCATCCGGCCCTTCGGGCCACCTTCTCCCCGCTGGGGAGAAGAGACTGGCTCAGCCGTCGGCGACCTCTTCTCCCCTCGGGGAGAAGGTGGCCGCAAGCGGCCGGATGAGGGGGTTTTCGTTCCAGCCACCGAAACGCAGTAGGCCTACGCCGGAATGCTCCTGCAACGATTCCTGATCCGTCTGCTGACGATGCTGATCACGCTGTTCGGCGTGGCCGTCGTCGTCTTTGTCGTGATCCGCGTCGCGCCCGGCGATCCGATCGCCATGATGCTGCCACCTGGTGCTACGGATGCCGACATCGCCCGGCTGCGCGCGCTCTACGGCCTCGACAAGACCATCGTGCAGCAGTTCTTCATCTGGCTGTCCGGCGTCGCCAGGGGCGATTTCGGCACCTCGATCTCGCTGCGGCAGGATGTGCTCGGCCTCGTCTTCAACCGGCTGCCGGCGACGCTGGAACTTGCCATCGTCGCGCTTGTGATGGCGGTGGCGATCGGCGGCACGACGGCAATCATCGGCGCGCGCGAACGCGGCACGGCGGTCGAGGCCGGCATCGACATCGCCAGCGGCGCTGCGCTTTCCATTCCCGACTTCCTGTGGGGCCTGGTGCTGATCCTGCTGTTCGGCGTGCTGGTGCCGATCTTCGACATTTCCGGCAGGGTGTCGCCGCAACTGGACCTGCCCTTCGTCACCCAGTTCTATCTGTTCGAGAGCCTGTTGCGCCTGCGCCTCGACCTGACCTGGGATCTCCTGAAGCACATGCTGATGCCGGCCGTGGCGCTGGCACTGCCGCTGGCGGCGATCATCTCGCAGCTGCTGAAACAGTCGCTGAAGGAAGTGCTCGACCTCGACTATGTCGTGCTGGCGCGGGTGAAGGGGTTTTCGGAAACGCAGGTCATCCTGCGCGAGGCGCTGAAGAACGCAGCGCTGCCGACGCTGACGCTGGTCGGCGTGCAGTTCACCTTCCTGATCGGCGGCACCGTCATCGTCGAACGGCTGTTCTCCTATGAAGGCCTCGGCAATATGGCGATCGATGCCGTCATCAACCGCGACCTGCCGCTGATCCAGGGCATCGTGCTGGTCTTCGCGCTGCTGTTCGTGCTGATCAACCTCAGCGTCGACATGATGTACGCGCTGCTCAATCCGAGGCTGCGCCATGGATGAGGGCCGTGCTCGAAGGCGAGGTGTGCCGCCACGCCTGTGGCTGGCCGGCGGCTGGCTGCTGCTGGCGCTTCTGGCGGCGATCTTCGCGCCGCTGGTCGCGCCGCAGGATCCGCTGGCGCAGGATTTGATGCTGGAGCGGCTGCCACCGTTTTGGATGGCCGGTGCCGATCCCGGCTACTGGCTCGGCACCGACAGCCTTGGCCGGGATCTTCTGTCCCGGCTGATCTTCGGCGGCCGCATCGCCTTTATCGTCGCGTTCGCCGCGGCCATTGCGGCGTGCCTGGTCGGCTCGGCGCTGGGCCTGATCGCCGGCTATTTCGGCGGTTGGGCCGACCGCATCATCTCGCGCATCGTCGATGTCTGGATGGCATTTCCGCCAGTGCTGTTCGCCATCCTGCTGGTGGCGGTGCTCGGCACCGGCCTCAGTTCCGTCATCCTGGCCATCGCCATCATCGACTGGACGCGTTTTTGCCGGGTGATCCGTGCCGAGACGATGGGCCAGTCGCGCATGGACTATGTCGAGAATGCCCGCATCGCCGGCTATGGCCGCATCGGCATCATGCTGCGCGAGGTGCTGCCCAATGTGGTGCCGTCGATCGTCGCGCTGCTGTCGCTGGAAATGGGCATCGCCGTCATCGTCGAGGCGATCCTGTCCTTCGTCAATCTGTCGATCTCGACCGACGATCCGACCTGGGGCGGCATCATCGCCGAGGGCCGGCTGTCGATCCATCAGGCCTGGTGGGTGCTGGTGTTCCCGCTGGTCACGCTGATCCTGACCGTATTGTCGTTCAGCCAGTTCGGCGAGGCGTTGAAGACGCGCTTCGATCCGGTGCTGCGATGAGTGCGATCTGTCTGGACATCAGGGATCTTAGCGCCGTGCTGCCCAACGGCCAGCGCGTGCTGCGCTCGGTGTCGCTTGCCGTCCAGCCCGGCGAGGTTCGCGCGCTGGTCGGCGAAAGCGGCGCCGGCAAGACGATGATCGGCAAGGCGGTGCTCGGTGTGCTGCCGTCAAGCGTGCGCATTGTCGAAGGCGACATGCTGCTTGAAGGCGAAGACCTCGGCAAGCTTCAGCCCAAGGCGCGACGCACGCTGATCGGGGCACGCACGGCGCTGATCCCGCAGGATCCGCTGACCGCGCTCAACCCGTCGCGGCGCATCGGCCCGCAGATGACCGACCGGCTGGTGCGCATCCTCGGCTGGAGCGGCGAGAAGGCCGATACCCGCATTCGGCAGTTGCTCGACGAGGTGCAGATCCGCGACCCCGACCGCGTGCTGAAAAGCTATCCGCACGAGCTTTCCGGCGGCATGCGCCAGCGCGTGCTGATCGCCGCCGCCTTCGCCGCGGAGCCAAGGCTGATCGTCGCCGACGAGCCAACGACGGCACTCGACGTCACAGTGCAGAAGCAGATCCTGCGGCTGATCGTGCAATTGCAGCGCGAACACGGCACGGCGATCCTGTTCGTCACCCATGATCTCGGCGTCGTCGCCAAGATCAGCCAGAGGGTCTCGGTGCTTTATGCCGGCAAGGTGGTGGAGGAGGCCGACACGGCTGCCCTCTTCGCAGCACCGCAGCACCCCTACACGCGAGCGCTGATGGCGGCGACGCCGCGCTACACCGATCCTTTCGCCTCGCTGAAGCCGGTGGACGAGGCGGTTCTGGCCGGGCTTGCCTCGGAGATCGCCGCCGCAGACCAGGCCTGGAGGCGGTCGCATGGCTGAGCCGCTGTTTTCCGTGCGTCGGCTGAAGGTCGCGCTGCCCGACATGACGCGCAAGCCACTGATCGGCCGCGCGCCATTGGTCGAAATCCTGAAGGGCCTGGACTTCGACCTGCCGCGGGGCTCGGTGACCGGCATTGTCGGCGAATCCGGTTCCGGCAAGTCGACGCTCGGCCGCGCTTTGGTGCGCCTGCTGGAACCCAGCGCAGGCAGCATCACTTTCGACGGCCGCGACATCACCCATCTGCCGGAAGCGGAACTGCGGCCTCTGCGCCGCAATCTGCAGATGATCTTCCAGGATCCGATGTCGTCGCTCAACCCGCGCCGCACCATTGCCAGCATTATCGCCGCGCCACTCAAGCAAAATGGCCTCGGCGACAATCTCAAGGCGCGCGTGGCTGAGGCGCTGCAGCGTGTCGGCCTGCCGCAAAGTTTCGCCAGCCGCTATCGGCACGAACTGTCGGGCGGCCAGCGCCAGCGCGTCGGCATTGCGCGGGCGCTGGCGCTGTCCCCGAAATTCGTGCTGGCCGACGAGATCGTCTCCGGGCTGGATGTGTCGACCCAGGCGCAGATCCTGACCCTGCTGGAGAAGCTGGCGGCGGAAATGGGGCTGACCGTCGCTTTCATCAGCCACGATCTGTCTGTCATTCGGCGGCTGTGCCGGCAAGTGATCGTCATGCGCGAAGGCGTGATCGTCGAAGCGAGCGCCACCGACGCCTTATTCGACAAGCCGCAGCAGGCCTACACGCGCGATCTCATCGCGGCCATTCCGCTGCCCGAGATCGATGCTGGATGGCTGGACATCCCCGCCGCCGCCAAGGCGCCGACATGAATGCATACGCACGCCGAAGAGCGGGCCTCGGACGTGCGACCACAAAGACCCAAGTCCCGTCAAATGGAGAGGACTGACATGAAGACGACAATCGCAATTGCAACGCTCGCCGCCGCGATGCTCGGCAGCGCCAGCATAGCCTCGGCGGATTCGATCCCGGGCATGCGCGGCCACGACCACACCGGCATCACCGTTCCCGACATGAAGCAAGCGGTCGACTTCTTCACCGAAGTGGTCGGTTGCAAGAAGGCGATGTCGTTCGGTCCGTTCGCCGACGACAAGGGCACCTTCATGCAGGATCTCCTGGGCGTCGACCCGAAGGCGGTGATCGAAGAGGTCACCATGGTCCGCTGCGGCTATGGATCGAACATAGAGCTGTTCAAATACACCGCACCGGACCAGAAGGACCTGACGCCGAAGAACAGCGACATTGGCGGCTTCCACATAGCCTTCTATGTCGACGACGTCGCTGCCGCCAAAGCCTATCTCGAAGGCAAGGGCGTCAAGACGCGGATGGGGCCGCTGCCGGTCAAGGAAGGGCCGGCCGCCGGCCAGACCATCCTCTATTTCCAGGCGCCGTGGGGGCTGCAACTGGAAGCGATCAGCTATCCCGACGGAATGGCCTATGAGAAGGACGCCGAGACGGTGCTGTGGAGCCCGAAGAACCCGGAAAAGTGATCCGGCAGCGCGCTTGCGCGATGACACGCAGGCGCGCTTTCGCCATGTCAGGACAATCGTTTTGATATAAAACTTTAAGCTTGAAATATCTTGTCGCCGGCGCGATACTGAACTCCAGCAAGCGAAGAGGAGATCGCAGACATGAAGGTTGCGGTTCTCGGCGGCGGACCAGCCGGCCTCTACTTTGCCATTTCGATGAAGCTGAGGGACGCCGCGCACGATGTGACGGTGTTCGAGCGCAACCGCGCCGACGACACGTTCGGCTGGGGCGTCGTGCTGTCGGCCGAGACGCTCGACAATCTGTCGAAAAACGACCCGGTCAGCGCCGTCTGGATCAAGAAGCACTTTGCCTACTGGGACGACATCGCCGTCATCCATGACGGCGTGCGCACGGTCTCGTCAGGGCACGGTTTCTGCGGCATCGGCCGCAAGCGGCTGCTGGTCCTGTTGCAGCGCCGGGCGCGCGAACTCGGCGTCAAGCTGATGTTCGAGACCGACATTGCAGATCCCAAGCCCTACATGGAGACGCATGATCTGGTCGTCGCGGCCGACGGCCTGAACTCCAGGGCGCGCAACAGCTTCGTCGACATCTTCAAGCCCGACATCGACACCCGCAAATGCAAGTTCGTCTGGCTCGGCACGCAACAGAAGTTCGACGACGCCTTCACCTTCATCTTCGAGAAGACCGAGCATGGCTGGGTGTGGGCGCACGCCTACCAGTTCGACAGCGACACCGCGACCTTCATCGTCGAGTGCAGCGAACAGACCTGGACTGCCTTCGGCTTCGGCGCGATGTCGCAGCAGGAATCGATCGCCGTCTGCGAGCGGATCTTCGAAAAACATCTCGGCGGCCACGCGCTGATGACCAATGCCAACCACATCCGTGGTTCGGCCTGGATCAATTTCCCGCGCGTGCTGTGCGAGCGCTGGTCTTACAAGAACCTCGCACTGATGGGCGATGCGGCGGCATCGGCGCATTTCTCGATCGGCTCCGGCACCAAACTCGCATTGGAAAGCGCCGTAGCGCTGGCCGAGTATGTCGAAACCGAGCCGGACCTCGAGGCTGCTTTCCGTAGATATGAGGACGCCCGCCGCACCGAGGTGCTGAAGCTGCAATCGGCGGCGCGCAATTCGCTGGAATGGTTCGAGGAGGTCGAGCGCTATCTCGGCCTCGATCCGGTGCAGTTCAACTATTCGCTTTTGACCCGCTCGCAGCGTATCAGCCACGAGAATTTGCGGCTGCGCGATGCCGAATGGCTTGAAAGCGCCGAAGAATGGTTCCAGCGCCAGGCGGGCGCCGGCGGCAACAGCCTGCGCCGCGCGCCGATGTTCGCGCCGTTCAAGCTGCGCGACATGAGGCTGCAGAACCGCGTCGTCGTTTCGCCGATGGCGCAGTACAAGGCCGTAGACGGCTGTCCGACCGACTGGCATTTCACCCATTATGCCGAGCGGGCCAAGGGCGGCGCCGGGCTCATCTATATCGAGATGACCTGCGTCAGCCCGGAAGGGCGGATCACGCCTGGCTGTCCCGGATTCTATGCGCCCGAGCATGAGGTGGCGTGGAAGCGGCTGGTCGTTTTCGTCCATACCGAGACCGAGGCGAAGATCTGCGCCCAGATCGGCCATTCCGGCGCCAAGGGTTCGACCCGGCTCGGCTGGGAGGGCACCGACGTGCCGCTGACCTCGGGCAACTGGCCGGTGATGGCGGCCTCGGACGTCGCGTGGTCGCCTGGGAATCAGGTGCCGAAGGCGATGGACCGCGCCTACATGGACAAAGTGCGCGACGAATTCGTCGCCTCGGCCGAGATGGCCGATCGCTGCGGCTTCGACATGCTCGAGATCCACGCCGCGCACGGCTATCTGCTGTCGTCCTTCATCACGCCGGTCACCAACCGGCGCACGGATGAATATGGCGGTTCGCTGGAAAACCGTATGCGTTATCCCCTCGAAATCTTCCGTGCGGTACGCGCCGCCTGGCCGGCGGAGAAGCCGATCTCGATGCGCATCTCGGCCAATGACTGGGTCGGCATCGAAGGCGTCACACCAGCCGACGCGGTCGAGATCGCCCGGCTGCTGCATGAGGCCGGCGTCGACATTTGCGACGTCTCGGCCGGCCAGACATCGGCACTGGCAAAGCCGGTCTACGGCCGTATGTTCCAGACGCCATTTTCCGACCGTATCCGCAACGAGGTCGGTATGGCGACGATGGCGGTCGGCAACATCTACGAGCCGGACCATGTCAATTCGATCCTGATGGCCGGCCGCGCCGACCTGGTGGCGCTGGCACGGCCGCATCTCGCCGATCCCTACTGGACGCTGCATGCCGCAGTCACGCTCGGCGACCGTGGCGTGAAGTGGCCGGATCCCTATCTGCCCGGACGCGACCAGCTCTACCGTCTGGCCGAGCGCGACGCGGCGGCGGGGCTGAAAGTATGAGTAGCGTCTCGACGATCCCCGGCAAGCACGCGCTGGTCACCGGCGGCGGCTCCGGTGTCGGCAGGGTTATCGCGCTGGCGCTGGCGGGTGCCGGCATCGACGTGACCATCTGCGGCCGCCGGGAAGCGGAGCTCGCCAAGGTGGCCGGGGAAAACGACCGCATCTACGGCATCGCCGCGGACGTCACCGATGAGGCGGCAGTGGCGGCGCTCTACGAGGCGGCGCAAGCAGCGCGCGGACCGTTCGACATCGTCGTCGCCAATGCCGGCATGGCCGGCAGCGCCCCGGCGCACAAAACCGCGCTCAGCGACTGGCAGCGGACGGTCGACGTCAATTTGACCGGCGCTTTCCTGACGGTGAAACCGGCGCTGGCCGGCATGGCCGCGCGCAAGACGGGCCGGATTGTCTTCATCGCCTCCACGGCAGGGCTGAAAGGCTACGCCTATGTCGCGCCTTACGTCGCCGCCAAGCATGGCGTCGTCGGCCTGATGCGGGCGCTGGCGGCCGAGACGGCGAAATCCGGCGTGACTGTCAATGCCGTGTGCCCAGGCTTTGTCGAGACCGAAATGCTGGAGGAGTCCATCCAGCGCATCATCCAGAAGACCGGCCGCTCGGTCGAGCAGGCACGGTCAAGCCTTGCCTCGACCAATCCGCAAGGCCGCTTCATCCAGCCGGATGAAATTGCCGCCGCCGTGCTGTGGCTGTGCGGCGACGCCGCCCAGTCGATAACCGGACAGGCGATTTCCATCTCAGGAGGCGAAACATGGTAGCCGGCCCCCTGCCCGCGCCGTCGGGACCCGGCAAGGACCGCTTGCGTCTGTGGATCAGGCTGCTGCGTGCGTCGCGCACGATCGAGGCCGAGCTGCGCGAGCGCCTCAAGAAGGACTTCAACACGACGCTGCCGCGCTTCGATGTAATGGCCGCCCTCTATCGCGCGCCGGAAGGCATGCTGATGAGCGACCTGTCGCGCTTCCTGCTGGTTTCGAACGGTAATGTCACGGGCATCGTCGACCGGCTGGTTTCGGAAGGACTTGTCGCGCGCGCGCGGCGCAATGGCGACCGCCGCACGTCGATGGTGCGGCTAACCGAGGAAGGCACGCAGGCCTTTGCCACCATCGCTGCGGCGCATGAGGGCTGGATCGGTGAATTGCTGGGCAAGGTCAGCGAGGACGACGCGCGCCGGCTGACCGGCATGCTGACCTCGTTCCGCAGCAACTGGGAGGGACGCGAATGACCGCAATGGCCGGGCGCAAGCCGAAGCATTTCCTGTGGGAAGTCGAGGGCAGGATCGCAAAGGTCCGGCTCGACCGGCCGGAGCGCAAGAACCCGCTGACCTTCGACAGCTATGCGGAACTCCGCGACACGTTCCGCGACCTCGTCTATGCCGACGACGTCGACGCCGTGGTGTTCCTCTCCAATGGCGGTAATTTCTGCTCCGGCGGCGATGTCCACGAGATCATCGGCCCGCTGGTCAAGATGGACATGAAGCAGCTTCTCGCCTTCACCCGCATGACCGGCGATTTCGTCAAGGCGATGCTGAATTGCGGCAAGCCAATCATTGCGGCCGTCGATGGCGTCGCGGTCGGCGCCGGCGCCATCATTGCCATGAGCTCCGATATCCGCATCGCCACGCCGGAAGCCAAGACCGCGTTCCTGTTCACCCGCGTCGGCCTCGCCGGCTGCGACATGGGCGCCTGTGCGATCCTGCCGCGCATCATCGGCCAGGGCCGCGCCGCCGAACTGCTCTACACCGGTCGCACGATGACGGCTGATGAAGGCGAGCGCTGGGGTTTCTACAACAGGCTGGTCGATGCCGCAGCGCTGGAGGCCGACGCGCTCGACATGGCGGCGCGCATCGTCTCCGGCCCGACCTTCGCGCACGGCATCACCAAGACGCAGCTCAACCAGGAATGGTCGATGGGTCTCGACCAGGCGATCGAGGCGGAAGCGCAGGCGCAAGCGATCTGCATGCAGACCCGCGACTTCGAGCGCGCCTACAAGGCGTTCGTGGCCAAGGAAAAGCCGGTGTTCGAGGGGGATTGAGGATGATGCATTCCGTGGAGACGTCGGCGGGACAGCGCCCCCCTCTGTCCTACCGGACATCTCCCCCTCTAGGGGGGAGATCGGCTGTCACGCACGCCTTCGCAAATCGCCAACGTCTCAAGAAGGGCGCCGACGCCGACGCAGCCAATCTCCCCCCTAGAGGGGGAGATGTCCGGCAGGACAGAGGGGGGCGCCGTGGAGCGCAGGGCCTGGGGAATAGTGGTGGAAGCACCCATGCCTGATCGTTCCTTCCTCCATTGGCCGTTCTTCGAAGACCGCCATCGTCAGCTCGCCGAGCGCCTCGATGCATGGTGCGCGAAAAACCTGCCCGTCTCCCACCATGATGTCGACGCCGCCTGCCGCGAGCTGGTCAGCAAGCTCGGGCGAGACGGCTGGCTGAAGCCGACGGCGCTCGACACGGACAATCCGGGGCCACTCGACGTCCGCACGTTGTGCATCGCGCGCGAGACGCTTGCCCGCCATGACGGATTGGCCGATTTCGCCTTCGCCATGCAGGGGCTTGGCACCGGCGCGCTCAGCCTATTCGGCACGCCGGAGCAACAGGAATGGCTTGCGAAGACACGTGCCGGCAAGGCGATATCAGCCTTCGCCCTGTCGGAACCGCGCTCGGGATCGGATGTCGCCAACACCGAAATGACGGCGACCCGCGACGGCGATTGCTATGTCCTGTCCGGCGAGAAGACGTGGATCTCCAATGGCGGCATCGCCGACCTCTATGTCGTCTTTGCCCGCACCGGCGAGGCGCCGGGCGCCAAGGGGCTTTCCGCCTTCCTCGTGCCTGGCGACGCCAAGGGCCTCGGCATCGCCGAACGGCTGGAAGTGATCGCGCCGCACCCGCTGGCGCGGCTGTCTTTCGATCAGGTCCGCCTGCCGGCCGCTGCGCTGATCGGCAGACCCGGCGACGGCTTCCGCATCGCTATGTCGGTGCTCGACGTGTTCCGCTCGACCGTTGGTGCGGCGGCACTCGGCTTTGCCCGCCGCGCGCTGGATGAAAGCATCAAACGGGTGGCCGAGCGCAAACTGTTCGGCGCGCCGATGGCCGAGCTGCAAATGGTGCAGGGCCATATCGCCGATATGGCGCTCGATGTCGACGCGGCAGCCCTGCTGGTCTACCGCGCCGCGTGGACCAAGGACATGGGTGCCGCGCGGGTTACCCGCGAGGCGGCGATGGCCAAGCTGTTTGCCACCGACAAGGCGCAAGAGGTGATCGACAAGGCGGTGCAGTTGCATGGCGGCGACGGTGTCCGCAAGGGCCACATCATCGAAAGCCTGTATCGCGAGATCCGCGCGCTGCGCATCTATGAAGGTGCCTCCGACGTGCAGAAAGTGGTGATTGCGCGGCAGGTGATGGGCGCGGCCTGACGGCAGAGATTTTGACGAGCGTTCGATTTTGAAAATTGGGTTTTGGAATACCGGGAGGTTTTGAATGCACAGGATTCTGCAGCCCGAAGGCTGGGCAAAACCCGTCGGCTACGCCAATGGCGTCGCGGCGCGCGGGCAGTTCGTCTTCGTCGGCGGACAGGTCGGCTGGAACGGCCAATGCCAGTTCGAGACCGACGATTTTGTCGGACAGGTGAAGCAGACGCTCGAAAACATCGTCGCGGTGCTGGCCGAAGCCGGTGCCGGACCGCAGCACATCACCTCGATGACCTGGTATTTCACCAACAAGGCCGAGTATTTGGCCAACCTCAGGGGCATCGGCGAGGCCTATCGCGAGGTGATCGGCCGGCATTTTCCGGCGATGGCCGCCATGCAGGTGGTGGCGCTGGTCGAGGATCGGGCCAAGGTGGAGATTCAGGCGACTGCGGTTATCCCGGACTAAGGAATTCGTTCGTCAGGAATAAACGCCCTCGCTTCGTCATCCACGGGCGGAGCAAGGAGCGAAGCGACGCGGTGCAGACCCGAGAATCCATACCGGGACTCCAAAGCGTCACCACGGTCCAGAATTCTGCACCTGCACTCCACGGCCGAAGTCGCGGCATGGATCCCAGGGTCTCCGCGACGGAGCTTCGCTCCTGCTCCGCCCGTGGATGACGAAGTTGGGAAGGGTTCGGCAAATTCCGAATTCTCTATCCAAACTGATGATGAAATCCCTGACCGCCAACAGGCAGCCCGATGGCTTCCCGGAGCAATGCTACTATGCGCGCAGTCCCGCTTGCCGCAAAATCGGCAGCACGTGATCGCAGAAATAGGGCAACTCCCTGGTGTAGTTGACGAAGGACAGCGCGATGCCCTGGTAGCCATGCTCGGTGATGGCGGCCATGTCGGCGGCGATCGTTTCCGGCGTTCCGATCAGCGGGTAGGTGCCGGCGCCGCCGGCGAAGCGTTGCCGGTAGCGGTCATAGGCATGCGGGTCGTGCGACTGCGAGAATTCCTTCTTGCCCGCCATATGGGCATCGACAGCTTCGTGATCGGCCATATCGACCGCATAGCTGTTATAATAGGCCTGCGCCTCTTCCATCGTCGGGCGGCAGACGACATGCGCCACAGTGTAGACGCCGACATCGCGACCTGCCTTGTCGGCCCGCTCGCTGATATCGGCGACATGCTTGCCGGCATCGCTCATTTCCGAAAAGGTCGTGAACAGATAATCGCATCTGGCGGCAGCAAAATCTCGTCCCGGCCCGCCGAAAGCGGCGTTCATGGTCACCGGGCGCGGAACCTGCAGGCTGGCCGGCCGGCTGAGGGCTTCCTTGAGGCGATAATAGGTGCCCTCATAATCGAGCGGTTCGGCCGAGGCATAAAGCTTTTCCAGGATTTCGATCCATTCGGCCGCCTGGTCGTAGCCCTTCTCGACCAGCGGCGTGCCGAACATGCCGAATTCCTTCGGGCTCCAGCCGCAGACGATGTTCAAGCCCGCGCGGCCCTGGCTGATATGGTCGACCGTCGCCAGCGCCTTGGCGGCATAGAGCGGATGCACCAGCGGCACATGCACGGTCATGAACAGGCCGATCTGTTCGGTGGCCATGGCGAGTGCCGCCGCCCAGGTGAAGGTCTCGAACGACCATTCGCGCACCTTGTTGCGGCCGCCGAAGCCGCGCCAGCGCGCGATCGGCAGCATGAACTCCAGACCTGCCCGGTCGGCGATCTGCGCCGCCGTCACATTGTCCTGCCAGCTCGCCGTCCAGCGTTCCGGCACGTCTGTGATAGCAAGCCCGCCATCGGCATTGGTCGAAAAGACGCCGAGCTTCAGTCTGTTCGGGCCGTGCAAGGGATGTGGTTTGTTCATGTCGCGACCTCCCGGCGAAGATCGCACGCTAGGCCCGTGCGAAGATATTTCAAGCCTGAAATAGCTTCGCGTCGCCATCGCTTGCGGGTATTGGTTCCAGCGGTCCGCACCGTGTCCGCGACGCAACGGACACCGCAGCTTTTTAAGCTTAAAACTTTCGCCTTGAAAAGCGCCGCACTTTGGATAAGCATTCCGGAGTCAATGGCGATTGCCGTGCGGGACGGGCTTGCCGGCCAGTCTATCGCGCAGACCAGTCCATCGTGCCGGCCAGTCCATCGTGGGTGCTTCGGGTGGGAGTCTCAGTTCTTGTCGTTCATACTGCCCCAGTCATCATCCAACACGCGCCATGCCTTCGATGACGTGCGCGCGGATTCGCGGTCTGCAACACACAACATCGCCAACCGTGACCGCATGGTCGCTGCCATGAATTGACGCCCTGCGTAAAGCGGGGCGGCAAAAAACCGTGCGGGAGCAACCCGCCCGATCAACAACAGAGGGAACACAAATGAGCTTCACGCGCCGCAAATTGCTTCTTCTTGCCGCCGCCATCGGCATCGCCGCCGGCCCCGCCACCGCTTATGCCGCGGATGTGCTGAATGTCGGCGCCTACCCGACCAATCCGCCCTTCGAATTCAAGAACGAGGGCGGTACCTTCGAAGGCTTCGAAGTCGACATCGTCAACGAGGCCGCCAAGCGCATCGGCATGACCACCGACATCGCCGATCTCGGTTTCCAGGCGCTGTTCGCCGCCACCACCTCGAAGCGCATCGACGTCGCCATCTCGTCGATCACCATCACGGCGGAGCGGCTGAAGTCGCAGTCGTTCACGCAGCCTTATTATGATTCCGACATGGGCATCGCCACCAAGACCGACAGCGCTATCAAGGCCGAGGCCGACCTCAAGGGCAAGATCATCGGCGTCCTGTCCGGTTCGACCGGCGAAACCTGGGTCAAGGCGCATCAGGAAGCCGACGGCTTCAGCGACGTGAAGGGCTACGACACGCAGCAGAACCTGCTGCTCGACCTCAGCGCCGGCCGCGTCGATGCGGCAGTCAGCGACATTCCGGGCATGGAATATTCCTTCACCAAGATGAAGGACCTGGTGGTCAAGGAGCGCATCAAGACCGGTGAGCAATACGGCCTGATGATGACCAAGGACCATCCCCTGCTCGGCAAGCTGAACGACGCGCTGAGCGCGATGAAGAAGGACGGCACGCTGGCCGCCATCCACAAGAAGTGGTTCGGCAGCGACGCGCCCGCCGACTCTTCGACCATGAAGGAAATGCCGCTGCCGAAGGCCTGAGCTGAAAGCTGCGCTGACATCGTGCCGGCTTTCCAGGCCGGCACGATTCATTTCATGCTCCAGCGCCGGCTTCCGCACAGACCGCCTCGCCATCTGCGAGGCATATTGGTTTTAACCTGAGCATGATTGCTCTCGGGTTCGGGAACGCTCCCATGTCGCTGCTGGATACCTTCTTCAACCCCGACGTCATCATGTCCAGCCTGCCGGCGCTGCTGCGCGGCTTCCTGAACACACTGCTGCTTGGCATTTTGAGCATCGGCATCGGCATCCCGATCGGCCTTGGGATCAGCCTGGTGCGGCTCTATGCGCCGAAGCCGCTGCGGTGGCTCGCGGTCGGCTACACCGACATCTTCCGCGCCCTGCCGGTGCTGGTCGTGCTGATCCTGATCTACTATGCGCTGCCCTTCCTCGGCATACGCCTGTCGTCCTGGGCATCCGCCGTGACGGCCTTCGCCTTCATCATGTCGGCTTACTCGGCCGAGGTGTTCCGCTCCGGCATCGAAAGCATTCCGCGTGGCCAGTTCGAGGCGTCGCAGGCGCTTGGCCTGCCGTTCCTGCTGACCTTGCGCAAGGTGGTGTTGCCGCAAGCGATCCGCGTCGTCATCCCGCCGATGACCAGCAACTGCGTCTCGATGTTCAAGGACACCTCGCTCGCCTCCACCGTGGCGCTGCCGGAACTCTTGAAGGAAGCGACAAACGCGCAGTCGCTCTACGCCAACCCCTCGCCGCTGATCGGCGCTGCCCTCGTCTATCTCATCTTCCTCTGGCCGATGGTCCGCCTCGTCAGCCTGCTTGAAGAGCGCTTCAAGACCGAAAAGAAGCGCTAACCTCCGCCATCTGATCCCCGCCCAAGTCCTTTGCAGGAGCCTACCCCGTGAACAAGCATCAAACCGACAATGCGAATGCCACCGCGTTCCCCGTCGACGCCATCCGTGCCATGTTTCCAGCTTTACAGCGGGCTGGCGACTTCATCTTCTTGGACAATGCCGCCGGCGCGCAAATTCCGCAGAGCGTACTCGACGCGGTGACCAACCATCTGGTTTCGCACAATGTGCAGCGTGGCGGCCGCTATGGCCGCAGCGTCACTGTCGACCAGTCGGTTGCCGATGCGCGGACAAGCGTCGCGCTGCTCATCAACGCCTATAGCCCGGCGGAAATCTGCTTCGGCATGAACGCCACCTCGTTCATCCGCCTGGTCAGCCTCGGCATCGGCCAGATGCTGCAAGAGCGCGACGAGATCGTCATCACCGACATGGACCACGACGCCAACATCGCGACCTGGCTGGCGCTGGAATCGGCCGGTGCGAAATTCAAATGGTGGCGGATGCGCGAGGACGGCAATCTGCATGTCGACGATCTGCGCCCGCTGGTTTCCGACCGCACCCGCCTCGTCGCCTGCACGGTCACCGCGCATTCGATCGGTTCGATCGTCGATGTGGCTTCAGTGGCTGGGATCGCGCATGCGGCCGGTGCCGAAGTGTTCCTCGATTGCGTGCATTACGGGCCGCACGGGCTGATCGACGTGCAGGCCTGGGATTGCGACTATCTCGTCTGCTCAGGCTACAAGAATTTCTCGCCGCATATGGGCTTCCTGTGGGGCCGCTTCGAAACGCTGAAGCGGCTGCCTACCTTCCGCGAGGATTTCATCCCCGACGAGCCGCCCTACAAGGTCGAGGCCGGCACCTTCATCTACGAGAACGTCTCGGGCATGGATGCGGCCGTGCAGTATCTCGAACTGATCGGCCGCAATCTTGCGCCGTCCAACAACCGCTCGCGGCGCGACAACATCGTCGCCGGCATGGGCGCCATCCGCGACTATGAGCTGGTGCTGGCGCGTGAGATGCTGGCCGTGCTGAAAAGTTGCGGCGCGACCATCTACGGCGTTGCCGACGAGGCCCGCATCAATGAGCGCGTGCCGACCTTCTGCTTCAACATCGGCAAGCTGTCGCCGCAGCGGATCGTCGAGGAAATGGCCGAGATGCAGATCGGTATCCGCGACGGCCACATGTACGCGCCACGGCTGATGAAGCGTCTCAACCTCTCGATGGACAGTGGCGCCATCCGCGCCTCGCTGGTCCACTACAACACGATCGAGGAAGTCCGGCGCTTCGGCGAAGCACTGCGCGCGATCATCGCGAAGTTGTCCTGAGCGGCGGCCTCTCCAGCGTCGTCATCCACGGGCGGAACAAGGAGCGTAGCGACGCAGTGCAGACCCGAGGATCCATGCCGTGACGTTCGAGTGTTGCCACGGTGCAGAATTCTGCTCCGCTGCACCTTTCGGCTGAGGTAAACGGCATGGATCCTAGGGTCTGCGCGACGCTTCGCGCCGCTCCGCCCTAGGATGACGAAGAGACGTTAAGCCGCCTTCTTCTTCGCCAGCCTCGCCTTGATCGAGGCGACGTCGGCACGCGGCGTCGCGGCGAACAGCGTCCTGGTGTAGCTGTGCTTGGGGTCGGCGAAGACCTCGTCGCGCGAGCCGTATTCGACCGCTTCGCCGAAATACATCACCATCACATCGTCGGCGATGTAGCGCACCACGGACAGATCGTGGCTGATGAAGACATAGGTCAGCTGGAACTCGTCCTGCAGGTCGGCAAGCAGGTTGAGCACCTGCGCCTGCACCGACAGGTCGAGCGCCGAGACCGGTTCATCGAGCACCAGCAGGCTCGGGTTGAGCATCAGCGCGCGGGCGATTGCGATGCGCTGGCGCTGGCCGCCCGAGAACATGTGCGGGTAGCGGTTGTAGTGCTCGTGACCGAGGCCGACCTTCTTCAGCATCTTCATCGCCAGGTCGCGCCGCTCGGCCGCCGACTTGTCGGTGTTGATCAAAAGCGGCTCGCCCAGCACGTCGCCGATCTTCTGGCGCGGATTGAGCGATCCATAGGGGTTCTGGAAGACGATCTGGACCTTGCGGCGCATCTCTTTGGTCAATCCGCCCTTGGCGATATCGACCTTGTTGCCGTCGATGAACAGGTCGCCTGACGTCGCCGGATCGATCAGCGTGATGATACGGGCGAGCGTGGACTTGCCGCAGCCGCTTTCGCCGACGATGGCCAGCGTCTTGCCCTTGTCCACCTTGAAGGAGACGCCCTTGACCGCATGTACCGTGCGCGGCCCGGTAAACAGGCCGCCGCCGATGTGGTAGTCGCGGACAATGTTCTTGCCTTCGAGGACCGTGGTGCTCATGAGGCCACTCCCGCAGCAGAGGGGGCCGGCTCGAACAGCATGTCGGAAACGGTCGGCAGCCGGTCGCCGACGGCGTTCTCCGGCAGCGCCGACAACAGCGCACGCGTGTAATTGCTTTTCGGCGATTCAAACAGCGACAGCACGTCGGCCTCTTCCATCTTGCGGCCCTTGTACTGGACGATGACGCGGTCGGCGGTCTCGGCGACCACGCCCATATTGTGGGTGATCATGATCAGGCCCATGCCGTATTTGGCCTGCAGCGAAACCAGCAGATCGAGGATCTGCTTCTGGATGGTGACGTCGAGCGCCGTCGTCGGCTCGTCGGCGATCAGCAGCTTCGGATTGCAGGCGATGGCTATGGCGATCATGACGCGCTGGCATTGGCCGCCCGACATCTGGTGCGGAAACGAGCTCAGCCGCTCTTCCGGGTCGGCGATGCCAACCAGCTTCATCAATTCGATGGCCCGCGCCCGCCGCTGAGCGCGATCCATACCCATGTGGAAGCGCAGCACCTCCTCGATCTGGAAGCCGACGGTGAAGCACGGATTGAGGCTGGCGATCGGCTCCTGGAAGATCATCGAGATGTCCTTGCCGACGATCTTGCGGCGTTCGGACGGGCTGAGCTTCAGGAGATCGACGCCGTCGAAGGCCATGCGGTCTGCCTTGACGGTTGCCGTGTTGGGCAACAGGCCCATCACCGCCAGCATCGCCACCGACTTGCCGGAACCGGATTCGCCGACGATCGCCAGCACTTCGCGCGGCTCGACCGACAGGTCGATGCCTTGCACGGCCATGAACGGTCCGGCCGCGGTGTCGAAGGAAACGGTGAGGTTCTTGATCTCGAGCAGAGGCATGCTCACGACCTCTTCAGCTTGGGGTCGAGCGCATCACGCAGGCCGTCGCCGATCAGATTGATGGCAAAGACGGTGATCAGGATGGCGAGGCCGGGGAAAGTCACCACCCACCAGGCGCGCAGGATGAACTCGCGCGCTTCGGCCAGCATGGTTCCCCATTCCGGCGTCGGCGGCTGCGCGCCCATGCCGAGGAAGCCAAGGGCCGCCGCCTCGAGGATGGCGTTGGAGAAGGACAAAGTCGCCTGCACGATCAATGGCGCGATGCAGTTGGGCAGGATGGTGACCAGCATCAGCCTGAGATGGCTGGCCCCGGCGACCTTGGCCGAGACAACGTATTCGCGGGTCTTCTCGGCCATCACGGCGGCGCGGGTGAGCCGGGCGAAATGCGGCTGCAGCACGAAGGCGATGGCGATCATGGCGTTGACCAGGCCAGGGCCGAGCACCGCGACCAGCACCAGGGCCAGCAGCAGCGACGGAAACGCCAGGATGATGTCCATGATGCGCATGATCAGCGTATCGACCCAGCCGCGGCAGTAACCGGCGAGCAGGCCGAGGATGACGCCTGAGATAAGCGCTGACGTGACGACGACGAAGCCGATGGCGAGCGAGAAGCGCGAGCCGTAGATCAGCCGCGACAGCATATCGCGACCGACGGCGTCGGTGCCGAGCAGGAATTGCGCGTTGCCGCCCTCCTGCCAGGCCGGCGGCGTCAGGAAGAAGTCGCGGAACTGATCGTCCGGCGAATGCGGCGCCAGCAGTGGCGCGAAGATGGCGATCAGGATCAGCAGCGCAAAGACGAAGAGCCCGATCACCGCGCCCTTGTTGACGGAGAAGTAGTGCCAGAACTCGCCGAACATCTGCAGCCTGGCGTCCTGCGGCTTGACGACGGTGGCGGCTTCGATGGTGGCTGGGCCTTCGTTGCTCATGTCAATTGGCCCGGATGCGTGGGTTGATGACGGCGTAGAGCACGTCGACGATCAGGTTCACCGACATGACGATCAGCGCGATCAAAAGCAACCCGCCCTGCACGGTGAAATAGTCGCGCTTGGAAATGGCGTCGATCATCCATTTGCCGATGCCGGGCCACGAGAAGATGCTCTCGGTCAGGATGGCGCCGGTCAAAAGCGTGCCGACCTGCAGGCCGATGGTGGTCACGACCGGGATCAGCGCGTTGCGGAAAGCATGCAGGCCGACGACCCGGAACGGGGTCAGGCCCTTGGCGCGCGCGGTGCGCACATAATCTTCGCCCAGCACTTCGAGCATGGCCGACCGCGTCTGCCTGGCGATGACCGCGAGCGGGATGGTGCCGAGCACGACGGTCGGCAAGATCAGGTGCGACAGCGCCGAACGGAAGGCGCCCTTCTGGCCCGAGATCAGGGAATCGATGGTCATGAAGCCGGTCACCGGCTTGAAGAAATAGAGAAGGTCGATGCGGCCGGAAACCGGCGTCCAGTGCAACGTGCCGGAAAACACGATGATCAGCAGCAGGCCCCACCAGAAGATCGGCATGGAATAGCCTGCGAGTGCCGTGCCCATGGTCAGCTGATCGAACCAGGAGCCGCGGCGGATGGCGGCGAAAATGCCGGCGGCGACACCCAGGATGACGGCAAAGATCATGGCGAAGATGGCGAGTTCGACCGTTGCCGGAAAGCGCACCAGGAAATCCCTGAGCACCGGCGTCTTGGTGGAAAACGAGGTGCCGAAATCACCGCCGAGGATGTTGGTCAGATAGGTCAGATATTGTTGCCAGATCGGCAGATCGAAACCGAACTGGTGCATGAGCGCCGTGTGGCGTTCGGGCGACAGGCCGCGTTCGCCCGCAAGCACCAGCACCGGATCACCGGGCAGGATGCGCACGAAGCCAAAGGCGAGGATGGTTATCCCGATGAAGGTCGGGATGATGAGGGCGAGCTTGCCGAGGATATAACGCAGCATGGCGGGCGAGTGGGGGCGTCACCACATGGTGGCGCCCCCGTTTCGCAACCTTATTCGGCGATATCGACGCCGTCGAAGCGATGGATACCGAGCGGATCCATCGCAAAGCCGGTGACGGTCTTCTGCATCGGCATGAACACCTTGGAATGAGCGAGCGTCGCCCAGGGTGCCTGTTCCTTGAAGATGACCTGTGCCTGTTCATAGAGCTTGGTGCGCTCGGCCTGGTCCGAAACGGTCTTGGCCTTGTTGATGAGCGCATCGAAGTCCTTGTTGCACCATTCCGCGCGGTTGTTCGAACCGACGGAAGCGCAGCTCAGGAGCACGCCGAGGAAGTTGTCCGGATCGCCATTGTCGCCGGTCCAGCCGACGATGACGGCGCCGTCGTGATCGACCGCGGAAGCGCGCTTGAGGTATTCACCCCAATCGTAGCTGACGATCTCGACGGTGACGCCGACCTTGGCGAAGTCCGCCTGGATCAGTTCGGCGGTGCGGCGCGCATTCGGCATGTAGGGGCGCGACACCGGCATGGCCCAGACGTTCATCTTGAGGTCCTTGACGCCGGCCTCTTCAAGCAGCTTCTTGGCTGCATCCGGATCGTAAGGATCGTCCTTCACTTCCTTGTTGTAGGACCACATGGTCGGCGGGATCGGATTGATCGCCACCTGGCCGGCGCCCTGGAAGACGGCGTCGATGATGGCCTTCTTGTTGATGGCCATGTTGAGCGCCTTGCGGACGCGCACGTCGTCGAACGGCTTCTGCTGGGTGTTGTACATCAGCGCGCCGACATTGAGGCCTTCCTGCTCCTCGACCTTCAGGTTCGCATCGGCCTGCAGGCCGGCGATATCGGCCGGTGCCGGGTACGACATGATGTTGCATTCGCCGGCCTTGAGCTTCTGCGCGCGCACCGCCGGATCGGTGGTGATGGCGAAGACCAGATCGTCGATCTTCTGCTTGCCGCCCCAATAGTCCGGGTTGGCCTTGTAGCGGATGGCGGCGTCGGTCTGGTAGTCGACGAAGATGAACGGGCCGGTGCCGATCGGCTTCTGGTTGAACAGCTCAGGCGTCTTGTCGGCCTGCAGCTTGTCGGCATATTCCTTGGAGACGACCGAGGCGAAATCCATGCCCAGCGTCGGAATGAAGGTGATCGCCGGCTCCTTGAGGGTGAACTTCACCGTCAGGTCATCGACCTTCTCGACCTTGGTGATGTTGTCGCCGAACTGGTCATTGTAATACTGGTAGGCAATGCCCGGAATGTACTGGAACCAGGGGCCATTCTTGTCGACCTGACGTTCGAACGAGAACACCACGTCGTCGGCGTTGAAGTCGCGCGTCGGGGTGAAATAGTCGGTCGCGGCGAACTTGACGCCCTTGCGCAGCTTGAAGACATATTCCTTGCCATCGTCGGAGATCGTCCAGCTCTCGGCCAGGCCCGGCGAGGTCGTCGTCTTGCCGTGATCGAATTCGACAAGGCGGTTGAAGACGGTGCGCGATGACGCGTCGAACGTCTGGCCTGCGGTATACGGCGCCGGGTCGAAACCTTCCGGCGAAGCTTCCGCGCAGTAGACCAGAGTTTTCGCATTGGCCATGCCGCCCAGGACGCTTGCAGCCAGCAACGCGGCTGCAAAAGTCAGCTTCTTATTCATTGAGCACTCCCTGATGTTCTTCCAAGCCCCTCTATCAGGCTCGCGAAGCGCGCATATAAGCACCGTTTTTCCGGCTTTGGAACACCCCGTTTGCTTACCCCGCGGGAAGCAGGAAAAAAATCCGCTATTTTGCCAAATTGCAGAAAAAATTAGCAGTTTCTTCCATTCACGAGATTATTAACAACCGAATTTTTTTATTGATCACCAAGCTGACGATATAAATGTTCCGCGTGCTTCCGAGCGGCCGAGGGATGCGCCAGGATACCGTTTGGCAGCGCTGGCGGCGGCAAGGACTTTCGACGGCAAATCTTTCGCCATGTTGCCGCAAGGGCAAGACTTGCACGGTCAACAAGGGAGGCAATACATAGGGTGCAGCGGCCGCAGCGGAGGGCGCCCTTGTCAATTCAGGGGCGAGCGCGGCGCGAATGAACAAGACTTGTCCAGGGAGGAACGGGTGGCAAAAGCATCAAGGACGACGACGCCGGTGAAAGCGGGAGCCAAGGCGCCGTCGAAAGCAGCCGGTACTGCCAAGCCGAAAGCACCCGTTGCCAAGGTCGCCACGCCGAAGGCGGCCGCGGCGCCTGTAAGGGCAAACACCAAGCCGGCGGTGAAAGCCCCGGCCAAGGCTGTGGCCGGAAAGACGGCGCCGGGGAATAAAGCGGGGGCGGCAAAGCCCGCTGCCAGGCCGGCGTCGAAGGCCGCGGCGGCGGTGAAGACCCCACCAGCGGCAAAGCCGGCCGACGCCACCGCCAACCGATTGCCGAAAGCGCTGACGGCACTGGCCGCCGGCTTGCCGGAAAAGCCTTGGCTCAAGAGCTATCCGAAAAACGTGCAGGCGGAGATCGGCGCCCTGCCCTACAGCTCGATCGGCGATTTCCTCGTCGCCGCCTGCAAGCAGTTTTCCGCGCAGCCGGCCTTCACCTGCATGGACAAGTCCATCAGCTACACCGATGTCGAGCGGCTGTCGGCGGCCTTCGGCGCCTACCTGCAATCGAAGGGCCTGCAGAAAGGCGCGCGCGTCGCGCTAATGATGCCGAACGTGCTGCAATATCCGGTGGCGATGATGGCCGTCTTGCGCGCCGGTTATGTCGTGGTGAACATCAATCCGCTCTACACGCCGCGCGAACTCGAACACCAGTTGAAGGATTCCGGTGCGCAAGCCATCGTCATCCTGGAGAACTTCGCCAACACCTTGCAGGCGGTGATCGCCAGGACGCCGGTCAAGCATGTGGTGGTCGCCGCGATGGGCGACATGCTTGGCGGCCTGAAGGGCACCATCGTCAATTTCGTCGTGCGCCGCGTGAAGAAGATGGTGCCGGCATGGTCGCTGCCCGGCCATGTCAAGTTCAATGCGGCCATGAAGGCCGGCGCCGGCATGGGCTTCAAGCCGGCCAATGTGGCAGCCGGCGATGTCGCTTTCCTGCAATATACGGGCGGCACCACGGGCGTGTCGAAGGGTGCCACGCTGCTGCACAGCAACGTGCTCGCCAATGTCGCGCAGAACGCGCAGTGGATGGAGGACGCCTACACGATCAAGCCGAAACCGGCGCACCCCAACTTCATCTGCGCGCTGCCGCTCTATCACATCTTCGCGCTGACGGTGAACGCGCTGATGGGCATGCAGCAGGGCGCCCGCAATGTGCTCATTCCCAACCCGCGCGACATTCCCGGCTTCGTCAAGGAACTGCAGAAATATCCGGTGCACATCTTTCCGGGCCTCAACACGCTGTTCAACGCGCTGCTCAACAATGAGGATTTCCGCAAGCTCGACTTCAAGCCGCTGGTGCTGACGTTGGGCGGCGGCATGGCGGTGCAGAAGGGCGTCGCCGAGCGCTGGAAGGCGCTGACCGGTTGTTCGGTCACCGAAGGCTACGGCCTCTCGGAAACCTCGCCGGTGGCCACCGCCAACAAGTTCACCGCCGGCGACTTCACCGGCACTATCGGCTTGCCGCTGCCCTCGACCGAGATCGCCATCCGCGACGACGACGGCAACAATTTGCCGCTCGGCGAGGTCGGCGAGGTCTGCATCCGGGGGCCGCAAGTGATGGCGGGCTACTGGAACCGGCCGGATGAGACCGCCAAGGTGATGACCAAGGACGGCTACTTCAAATCCGGCGACATGGGCTTCATGGACGAACGCGGCTACACCAAGATCGTCGACCGCAAGAAGGACATGATCCTGGTCTCGGGCTTCAATGTCTATCCCAACGAGCTCGAGGAAGTCGTGGCCATGCATCCGGGCGTGCTCGAAGTGGCGGCGGTCGGCGTGCCGGACGAGCATTCGGGCGAGGTGCCGAAGCTGTTCATCGTCAAGAAAGATCCGGCGCTGACCGCCGAAGCAATCACCGCCTTCTGCCGCGAGAACCTGACCGGCTACAAGCGGCCCAGATACATCGAATTCAGGACCGAGCTGCCGAAGACGCCGGTCGGCAAGATCCTGCGGCGAGCGCTGCGCGAATGATTGCAGCCGGCGGCGCGGATGCCGTAAATGCACCTTGCCGTCCTGACCCGGCAGAATTCATCAGGACGAACATGCGCCTCGCCCCGGTGCCGTCGGTGCCTGAGATCCAGCTCTATACACCGCATCCGGCCAGTGGCCTGAGACGGCTCATAGATCCGCACCAAAGCGCTAACGACGATGACGACACGATCGAGGCGGACAACGATGGACCTGAGCCACAGCCGCCTTACTGGGCTTATGTGTGGGCCGGCGGCGCGGTGCTTGCGCGCCACATACTGGATCACCCGCAAACGGTAGTCGGTCGCCGCGTGCTCGACCTTGGCGCCGGTTCCGGCCTTGTCGGCATTGCCGCCGCCAAGGCCGGCGCGCGCGAAGTCATCGCCGCAGAGATTGACCGCAATGGCGTTGCTGCGATCAGCCTCAACGCGGCTGCCAACGGCGTCGAGATCATCATTGTCGACAAGGATATCACCACGGGTCCCCCGCTGGCGGTCGACCTCGTGCTCGCGGGCGATGTGTTCTACGGTCCTGAAGTCGCTCTGCGGGTTACCTCGTTCCTCGATCGCTGCCTGGCAGCCGGCATCGAAGTGCTGGCCGGCGATCCCCGTCGCGCCGATCTGCCGCTGTCACGCCTGCGGTTGCTCGCCGAATATCAGGTGCCGGATTTCGGCGACGCCAAGGGTGTCGCGAGCAAGCCAAGCGGTGTTTTTTCGTTTGAGGCGGAAGAGCGCTGACGCTGAGATCAAAACCCAGTCACTCGGAATGACCGGGTTCGACCTCCATCTTTGCCGCAACGACGTTGCTGGCCGTTACCTGAAGCAGACATTCGACTGCGGCATCGCGTTGGCCGTTTTGCGCCTGATCCCGGTTATTCCGTTGGCCCCTGCCGTCCTCCAGAAGCGGACATCGGTGGTGATCAGGAGGACGCTTCAGCTTTTCCAGAACCGCTGAGCCGACAGCAACCGGTATCGCTCCCACTCCATCCGGGTTACGATGCGTGGCTGAGAACGGGCGCGGGCGCCTTGTCGAACCACCTACGTCAGGAGGGCAGCGTGAAATCGCCGACAGTGAGAGTTATGGCCGCAGCCGATGAAGATTCAGCGGTCGAGATAATCGTGCTGGCGTTTGCAGCGGACCCTATGGCGCGGTGGACCTGGCCGCATGCACACCCGTACCTTGCAGCCATGCCGCGAATGGCCCGCGCGTTCGGGCGCAGGGCATTCTCTAACGGAAGCGCCTTTTGCACCGACGGCTACGCCGGGACGGCGCTGTGGCTGCCGCCCGGCGTGCATTCCGACGAGGAAGAGCTTGGCGCCGTGCTCGAGAGCACGGTTGAATCCTCTCTCGCCCCTGAAACCGCGGCCATATTCGAGCAGATGGCCACGTACCACCCGACCGAACCGCATTGGTACTTGCCCCTGATCGGCGTCGACCCGGCGCATCAAGGCGAAGGTCACGGCGATGCCTTGATGGCGTACGCACTCGCGCAGTGCGACCGCGATCACGCGCCGGCCTATTTGGAATCCTCGAACCCGCGCAACATATCATTCTACCAGCGGCACGGCTTCGAACCGCTCGGCGCGATCCAGGTCGGTTCGTCGCCGACGCTCATCCCGATGCTGCGGCGACCTCGTTGAGCGTCAGCTTGATCAGATAGTTTGATCCTATGGGACGCTTGATCCGGCATGCATTTAGGTCCCGGCGAGTTGGGGCTCGACTGCGGATCGTCCGCTTGCTGAAAACTTCAACCCGAAAGCTGCCGGTCGGGTCACGGCCCATGACAGACGAAGCGAGCGAACTGCACGTCTGCTTCCTGAGCTGCTTCCCCGAAATCTGCCCGCTTTCCACCAATCTCAGCCGTTGGCGGGAAAGCCCAAGTTGATTTGCCCGGCGTTGAACTCAGATCGTCTCCTTGACCCGTGCCGAAAGAAAGTCCGGCAGATCGGCAACCGAATCCAGGACAACGTCGGCAATCCCAGCCAGCGATTCGCGCGTACCGGTGCCGGAGAGCACGCCGACCGCCAGCCCGCAGCCGCCGGCTCGTGCCATTTCGAGGTCGTGCCTGTTGTCGCCGACCATGGCGATTTCCGCCGGCCTGAGGCCGGTGAGGTCGCTGAAGGCCAGGATGGTGTCGGGCGCCGGCTTCGGATTGGCCACCGCGTCGTAGCCATAGGCCGCGTCGAACAATTGGGCGACGCCGAGCGTGACCAGCGTCTTTTCCGCACCGCTGGTCGAGTCGTTGGTGGCGACGCCAAGCCGGTAGGACTTCCTGTGCAGTGCCGTCAGCGTGTCGACGATGCCGGGCAATGCCACAGCCATTGTCGAGCCCTGTATCGAGGTGATTTCGTTGAAGCGGGCAACCGCAAGCATCTGGTCCTCGTTGGACAGGCGTGGGAACCACAATTCGACGACGTCGAGATTGGTGCCGGACGCAAAGATCGAGTCCGGTTTGAAGCGCTTGTTGGCGAAATCGAAGCCGGCGGCGGCCAGCAGCCTGTCGGCTTTCCAGCGATCGCCCTCGGACGCATCCATGGCCATGAAATCGGCAATGCCGAGCCAGGTGGCGTTGAAGTCGACAAGCGTTCCGTCCTTGTCGAACAATATTCCCTTGATGTCTGCCAAACTTTTCACTCCGAGCCACGCAAATGGTGGATGAATCCCACAAGGCCAGCGGTCGATGCGTCCCGCTTGGCGGCACTTTCCTTGCCCTCCACGACAGGCAAAAGGCCGGTGGCCAGTTCCTTGCCGAGTTCGACGCCCCACTGGTCGAAGGAGTTGATGTTGAACAGCGTGCCCTCGACGAAGACGCGGTGCTCGTAGAGCGCGATCAGCCGGCCGAAGGTGCGCGGGTCGAGTTTGCGGTAGATTATGGTCACCGAGGGCCGGTTCCCGGAGAAGACGCGGTGCGGCGCTATCTTGTCGACATCGGCCGGCTTCATGCCCTTGGCCAGCATCTGGGCGCGGGCCTCGTCCAGCGTGCGGCCCTTCATCAGCGCTTCCGACTGCGCCAGGCAGTTGGCGAGCAGCAGATCATGCTGGTGCTTGAGATCGGGCTCGTGGCCGACGGCTGCGGCAAGGAACTCGACCGGGATGAAATCGGTGCCCTGGTGCAGCAGCTGGAAGAAGGCATGCTGGCCGTTGGTGCCGGGTTCGCCCCAGACCAGCGGTCCGGTCGGCGTCGTTGCCGCCGTGCCTTCGAGGGTGACGCTCTTGCCGTTCGATTCCATGTCGAGCTGCTGCAGATAGGCCGGCAATCTGGACAGGCGCTGGTCGTAAGGAATGACGGCGCGCGCCGGGTAGCCGCAGATGACGCGATGCCACCAGCCGACCAGCCCCAGCAGCGCCGGCAGGCTCTCCTGCACGGGTGCGGTACGGAAATGCTCGTCCATCTCATGCGCGCCATCGAGGAAGGCGCGAAAATTCCGCGGGCCGACAGCGATCATCACCGGCAGGCCGATGGCGCCCCAGAGCGAATAGCGGCCACCGACCCAGTCCCAGAAGCCGAAGACGCGATCTGGCGCGATGCCGAACTTGGCCACCAGGTCGAGCGCGGTGGAGACGGCGGCGAAATGCTTGCCGACCGCTTCCTTACCCAGGGCTTCCTGCACCCATTTCCGAGCGGTTTCGGCGTTGGTCATCGTTTCGACGGTGGTGAAGGTCTTGGAAGCGATGATGAAAAGCGTGGTCTCGGCGGACAGCCCCTTCAGCGTGTCGTGGATATGGGCGCCGTCGATGTTGGAAACGTAATGCGCGCGCGGCCCGTCATGATAGGGCGCCAGCGCCAGCGTCGCCATGGCCGGGCCGAGATCGGAACCGCCGATGCCGATGTTGACGATGTCGGTGATCTTCTTGCCGGTGGCGCCGGCCGCCTTGCCGGAGCGCACGGCATCGGCAAAGGCGCCCATGGCGTCGAGCACGGCGATGACGTCAGCCTTGACATCCTGGCCATCGACAGTGACGCCCTTGCCGGTCAGGTTGCGCAGCGCCGTGTGCAGCACGGCACGGTCCTCGGTGACGTTGATCTTCTTGCCGGCGAACATGGCGGCGCGGCGGCCTTCGAGATCGGCGGCCTGGGCGAGTTTTTCCAGCAGATCCATGGTGGTCGCGTCGACCGCGCATTTCGACCAGTCGAGCAGCAGATCGCCGTCGGTGGCGGAGAATTCCACGAACCGCTTGGGATCGGCGGCGAAGGCCTGGCGCATGCTGGCGGGCGCGGCGGCGCGATGATCGCGCAACGCGGCGAGCTGCTTTTGAAAGGACGATTGATCCACTGCCAAACTCCGAGACCTCGAGCCATCATTACGGACCGGATGTTTCCGGCGCGTGTCGTCGCGACAATCTATCGGGCCGAACTCCGCCCGTTTCAATGCGCAGCGATGACGCACGGAGTCACGCAGTCAGCCCACAGCGCAGCATCAAAATGGCGTGAAGGATCACTGGCATAAATCCCAACGATCAGAAAAATTGATTGGCGCAACCCCTTGTGCCACGGTTACGTTCGGCTGGTCCAGCCAAGCGAAAAAGGCTGGCCATCGAGGAAATCTCCCATGCCACAGCGAAACGACACGGCGATATGGTCCGGCCTGTTCCGGATTTCGGCTGAATCCGGCCAAACCCTGCAGGCGCAGATCCGCCAGGCCATCGTAGCGGCCATTCTCGACCGCCAGATCGCCGCTTCGATGCCGCTCCCTTCCTGCCGGATCCTGGCCGAAAAACTCGGCGTGGCGCGCGGAACCGTGGTGCTGGCGTTCCAGCAGCTCGTCGACCAGGGTTTCCTGGTGGCGCGCGAGCGGCGTGGTCATTTTGTCAATCCCGATGTGCTGGCGACACCGGCCAAGCCGCACCAGAAGGCGCCCGACCAGGCCAACGAGATCGACTGGAAGGCACGCCGCAAGATCGCCGCAAGCGACATGCCGCCGCCGGCCAAGCACGAGAACTGGATCAAGTCGTCCTACCCTTTCGTCTACGGTCAGTTCGACCCGGCGCTGTTCCCGACCGCCGAGTGGCGCGAGTGCAACCGCATGGCGCTTGCCGTGCTGGAAATCCGCAACTGGGCGTCCGACATGGTCGACCGCGACGATCCGCTGCTGATCGAGCAGATCCAGGCGCGGCTCCTGCCCCGGCGCGGCATCTTTGCCAATCCGGACGAGATCATCGTCACGCTGGGCGCTCAGAACGCGCTCTACATGCTGGCGACGCTGCTGATGTCCAAAGGCTCCAAGGTGGCGATGGAGGACCCCGGCTACCCCGACGCGCGCTCGATCTTCCGCCTTGCGGGCGCTGAGATACAGCCGGTGCCGGTCGACCAGTCCGGCATCGTAACTACTTCTATTGCCAACGATTCCGGGTTCGTCTTCGTCACGCCAAGCCATCATTGCCCGACTATGGTGCCGTTGTCGGCGGAGCGGCGGCAGGATCTTCTGGCGCGCGCCAACCGCTACAACCAGATCATCATCGAGGACGGCTATGACAGCCAGCTTCTCGACGAGGCGCCGCAGCAAGCGCTGAAGAGCCTCGACCGTTCTGGCCGCGTCGTCTATGTCGGCTCGATGTCCAAGACGCTGGCTCCGGGCCTGCGGCTCGGCTACATCGTGGCGTCCGCCGGACTGATCGCGGAGCTCAGGGCGCTGCGCCGCTTCATGCTGCGTCACCCGCCGGCCAACAACCAGCGCGCCGTCGCGCTGTTCCTGTCGCTCGGCCACCACGAGGCGCTGGTGCGGCGGCTGTCTTCAGCCTTCGACGAGCGGCGCAAGCGGCTGGTCCATGCGATTTCCGCCTTCCTGCCGGAATGGCGCTCGACCGATTCGGCCGGCGGCACGTCGCTGTGGCTCGAAGGGCCGCGCGGCACCGATTCGCGTGGGCTGGCCGAGGCGGCCGCCTCGCGCAGCGTCATCATCGAGCCAGGCGACCGTTTCTTCGATCGCACTGAAAAGCCTTCGCGTTTCATGCGGCTGGGCATCTCGTCGATCGCACTGCAGCACATCGAGCCAGGCATTCGCGAACTGGCCACGGCCGCCGGACGCAGACCCGCAGCCGCCTGATCCATCGTTGATCTCTCGTGACCGGAGCCGCTCGCAGCGGCTCCGGTATTTTAGTTCTGGCACATGGAACTGGGCCAGCTGGCCCATACGATGGGCCAGTGCCGGCGGCATAGTCGGCGTCAGGGGAAGAAGCAGGCCGATGGTGGACCAACCGCCACGAGTTCCTGCCGACGAAGGTGGAGTGCTTCCATGCCAGTGGCTGTCGAACAGCAGGACACGCCGGCGAACCGTCGTCCGCAGCGCTCCGGTCTTCGCGAAACAGGACATGCCATGCGATCATCTCCCCTGGTGGAGGATACCAGACCACAGCACAAGGCCATCGAGGGCGGCGGCTACGGGCCGCTGCGCGGGGATGACCGCGAGCGTATCCACGAGGGCGTGCTGACGCTCCTGGAGACAGTGGGCTTCGCCAACGCCATTCCTTCCTGCATAAAGGTGCTGACCAAGGTGGGGGCGGTCCATGGCGACGATGGCCGCGTCCGCTTTCCGCGCGCGCTCGTGCTCGACACCATCAAGCGGGCGGCACGACATTTCACGCTTCATGGCCAGGACCCCAGGCACGACATGGTGGTCCAGGGCAAGCGCGTCCACTACGGCACGGCAGGCATCGCCGTGCACCTGGTGGATCTCGAGAAGCGCGAGTACCGCGAGTCCAAGCTGCAGGATATTTATGATGCCGCCCGCATCGTCGACGGGCTGGACAACATCCATTTCTTCCAGCGGCCGATGGTGGCGCGCGACATCGCCGATCCGCTCGAGATGGATTTCAACACGCTTTATGCCTGTGTGATGGGAACCTCGAAGCACGTCGGAACATCCTTCACCGTGCGTGAGAACGTGAAGCCTGCGCTTGAAATGCTGTACGCCATCGCCGGCGGCGAGGAGAATTTCCGTGCCCGGCCATTCGTTTCCAACTCCAACTCATTCGTCGTGCCGCCGATGAAATTCGCCGAGGATGCCTGCGGCGTGCTTGAGGCCTGCGTTGAAGGCGGCATCCCGATCCTGCTGCTGTCGACCGGCCAGTCCGGCACCACGGCACCCGCGGCGATGGCCGGCGCCGTCGTGCAGGCGGTGGCCGAAGTGCTGGCCGGCCTGGTTTATGTCAACGCGCTCAAGCCCGGCCATCCGGCGATCTTCGGCGCCTGGCCGTTCATGTCGGACCTGCGCACCGGCGCCATGGCGGGCGGGTCGGCCGAGCAGTCGGTGGCAACGGCGGCCTGTGCCCAGATGGCGCAATTCTACGACCTGCCCGGCGGCTCCGCCGCCGGCATGACTGATTCGAAATTGCCCGATATTCAGTCCGGCTACGAAAAAGGCATCACCAATGTGATGGCCGGCCTCTCCGGCCTCAACCTCGTCTACGAGGCGGCCGGCATGCATGCCTCGCTGCTCGGCTTCTGCCTGGAGAGCCTGGTCATCGACAACGACATGCTCGGTCATTGCCTGGGCTGCGCGCGTGGCATCGACGTGACTGACGAGGCCCTGTCGATCGACAGCATCGCCGAGGTCTGCCTCAAGGGTCCGGGCCACTATCTCGACAACGAACAAACGCTCAAGCTGATGCAGACCGAGCACTTCTATCCCGCCCTCGGCGATCGTTCCTCACCGAAGGAATGGAACGAAAAAGGCCGGCCTGATATATTGCTGCGTGCGATCACCGAGAAGAAACGCATTCTTGCCGAACGATTTCCGCGCCACGTGCCAAAACAGGTCGACGACAGATTGCGTGCCCGCTTCGGCAACCTGATCCACCTGCCGCGCACGCATATGGGCGGCTGACCGGAGACGAATTCGTGCAGCCATACAGCCATACACGACCAACCATCGGGCAGAATGACAAATGAGTGTGCATCCTATCCAGCAAGCCCCCGCCGATGGCGACGCGATCGATCGGCTGGTGGCATCTCATCGCCCAGGCCACGGCCTGGTGCGTGCCTTCTATCATGACCCGGCGATCTTCGAGCGCGACATGGAACGTGTCTTTCGCCGCCACTGGCATTGCCTGGCCCATGCCAGCGTTATCCCTAACCCCGGCGATTTCGAGCTGTTCAAACTGGGCGACGAGGCAGTCATCCTGACACGCGGCATGGATGGCACCGTGCATGCCATGCTCAATGTCTGCCGCCACCGCGGCGCCGAGGTCTGCACCAAGGAGAAGGGCAACGCGAAGATGTTCGTGTGCCCCTACCACGCCTGGGCCTATTCCAATGACGGATCGCTGCGCGCTGCCCGCCTGATGCCAAAGGATTTCGACCGCTCGGCGCACGGGCTGAAGAAGCTTCATGTCCGCGTCGCCTCCGGGCTGGTCTTCATTTCCTTCGCCGAGACGCCGCTCGATTTCGATCCGATCGAACAGTCGCTGCGCACGAGCTGCGGCCAATATGGCTGGGGCGACGCCAAGGTGGCGTATCGTCAGTCCTATCCGCTCGACGCCAACTGGAAGCTCGCCGTCGAGAACTATGTCGAATGTTACCATTGTGGGCCGGCGCATCCTGAATATTCGCAGACGCATGCGCTGGAAAAGCCGGCCGAGATGATCGAGCAACTCAATGCGGCGATGGAGCAGCGCACCTGCGCGCTCGGCATCGAGATCGGCAGCGCCAACCGCTGGCAGAACTCGGCCGCCGGTCAGGAAGCAATCCACACCTTCCGCTACGCGCTCTATGACGGCGTTTCGAGCGGCAGCCAGGACGGCTCTCCGGTGGCCCCGCTGATGGGCCGCTTCACCGACTATGACGGTGGCGTCACCTCCATCCATCTCGGCGGCACGACCTTCCTCGTCTGCTATCCCGATCACGGCATGATCTACCGATTTATCCCGAAAACGGCTGGTACATGCGAGATGGAGCTGATCTGGCTGGTGCGCGGCGACGCGGTCGAGGGGCAGGATTACGATCTGGAGAAGCTGACCTGGCTGTGGAAGGTCACCACCGACGAAGACAAGAAGATCATCGAGCACACCGCGCGCGGCGTGCGCTCGCACTATTTCGTGCCCGGACCTATCGCGCCGATGGAATACAACGAACTGCGCTACATCGGCTGGTATCTCGAGGAGATCAGCCGGGCCTGAGCCGGGCCTGAACGGCTCGGCTGCCGCGGGAGAATCAGGCAGATCTTGCCTTTCGCGTCATTCCGCGCTGAGCCCGTATCGGTCGACGACTTCAGCGTTGATGAGCTTGGCATGCAGCGTCATCAGCACGATCTGCGCGTCGAGGCTGTCGCCGGTTTCAAGCGCCGCCTCGATGCGGCGCTCGGCTTCCAGCGTCCGCTCACGGCCATTGGCTTGCTCGAAGGTTTCGGGACCCGCGATGCAATAGCTGCATAATTGTGCCACCGACGCATAGGTGGCCGGTGGCGGCTCGTCGGGCCAGCGATCCTTCATGAGATTGACGAGGGTAAGCTTCACGCCCTCCGGCACAAGGGCTGGATGCAGATCGGCGCCGCGCAATGCATCGTCGAGCTGCCTCAAGTCGCCCGAACGGCCGAACATTCCGAGGAAGCCGAGGGAAGAGCGCCGTCCGGCCATGATGTTTCCTTCCGTTTCCAGCCCACTTAGGTGGTGGGCAAGCGGATTACAAAGGCGGTGCTGTCTAACCAGCCGCCGCCAGCAAGACCCCTGCAAGGGCGGATAGCGCGAGTGTCGGCAGCATGCCGACTTTCAGCTTCAGGATGGCGACCATGGCGGCCACGGAAAGCAAGGCCGCACGCCAGTCGATGGACGAAAGCACCGGCATGTTCATGCCAAGGCCCGTCGCGTGCACCTCACGGAAGATGACGTGCAAGCCAAACCATAGGGCCAGATTCATGATCACCCCGACAATTGCGGCGGTGATCGCGCCCAGTGCGGCCGACAATGCCTTGTTGCCGCGCAGGGTCTCGATGTAGGGCGCGCCGAGGAATATCCAGAAAAAGCAGGGCGTGAACGTCACCCACAGGGTGAGCAGCGCCCCCAGCGATCCGGCCAGCAACGGGTCGAGCGAGCCGGAATGGCGGAACGCGGCGATGAAGCCGACGAACTGCAACACCAGGATGAGTGGTCCTGGCGTCGTTTCTGCAAGTCCAAGACCGTCGACCATTTCACCCGGCGCCAGCCAGCCGAAGGACTGGACGGCTGCCTGCGCGACATAGGCGAGGACCGCATAGGCGCCGCCGAAGGTGACGACGGCCATGAGACTGAAGAACCGGCCTATCTCGGTCCAGACGCTTGCAGAGCCGGTGAACCACCAGATCAAAAGAACAGGCCCGAGCCAGAGCGGCAGCCATATGGCGAGGGTGCGCGGTGCATGCCATTTGGTCGGTTTGACATGGGCCAGTTCGCCACGCTCGAACATCAGGTCGACCGCTCCCTTGAAGTCGGCAACACTGTCCTTGCCATGGGCCGAGCCGGAAAACAGGCCGGGAGCAACGCGGTCTCCCAGCCATCCCGTCAGGCCGGCGAACAGGACGATGAGCGGAAAGGGCACATTCAACGCATAGATGGCGATGAACGCCGCGACCGCGATCGACACCATGACCCGGTTTTTCAGGGCGCGCCTCCCGATCCGGATCACCGCCTCGATGACGATGGCGAGCACCGCCGCCTTCACCCCGAAAAACAGCGCCGCGACCAGCGGCATGTCGCCATAGAGGACGTAGAGGCTGCTCAAGGCGAGCATGACGAGCGCGCCCGGTATGACGAACAGGATGCCTGCGACAAGGCCGCCGACCGTCCTGTGCAACAGCCAGCCGACATAGATGGCGAGCTGCTGGGCTTCCGGGCCAGGCAGCAGCATGCAGTAGTTCAGCGCATGCAGGAAGCGCTGTTCACCGATCCAGCGCCGGTCCTCGACCAGCTCCTTGTGCATCAGCGCGATCTGCCCGGCCGGACCGCCAAAGCTGAGCAATCCGATCCTCGCCCAGACCTTCGTGGCCTCCGCGAAGGTCGGCGCAGCCGGCGGCTCGATAGTCACCGCCTTATTGTCGGGGACAAGAATGGTCATGACGGCTTACCCGCTGCCGGCCAGTTGTGCTTTTCGTCGGTGGCGTCGCGACACCAGCGGAAGAACGCGTCGTAGAGCAGCATGCCTGCTTCCAGTTGTTCCAGATCGTCGCGGAACATACGCGACAGACCGAGCGAGGCAGCCAGAAAACCGGCCGCCTGGGGCACCAGGTCGAGGCTTGCGGTGTCGGCCGCGCGCACGATCAACGCCAGGCGATCGAGCGCCCCGGATTTCAACCCGAACTCCTCGATCATGGTGTCGAAGGTGCAGCGTTCGCCGCGATGGCTCCAGAACACATTGTCGATGTCGAACGGCACGGCCTGAAAGCGGTCGGCAACAGCCAGTACTTCAGCGGGTTCGACAAACAGGAACACCGCGTCGGGGTCGAGGAAACGTCGGATCAGCCATGGGCAAGCGATGCGGTCGACCTTCGGGCGGGATCGCGTCACCCAGACGGTGGCGCCCTTTTCATTGCGTGGCGGCAACTTGGCGGTGCGGACCAGAAGCCCCCCGGCATCGCGCCAGGCCTCAAAGCCGCCTTCAAGGGATTCGGCTGATATCCCCTCATGGCGCAGCCATGCGACGACGCCTTGCGAGAGCTTTTGCCCCTTCTGGCAGACGACGGCCACCGGCTTGCCGGCGAACGCGGCGGCCCAGGTTGAAACGGTTTTGAAATCGCGCCGGCACGAGGCCGGCAACAGGCGCGGATCGGCTTCGAAATCTTCTTCGATGCGAACATCGATGATGACAGGTGCACCCGGCAGACCTATGAGCCGGGACAATTGCGGTACGGTGATAGCGGTTGTTGACGGCATGGCGTCCACCTTCCTGAAAAGAGAAGCTTGGACGCGAACGTTGGGCTGACGCCTCACGGGGTCGTCGCGATGCACCCCTTGTCATGATGGTGGATTTGTTGGGCGCGCTTGTCAAGGACGGTGACCGTTCTCGACCTACCCGGCCGGGATGCAACACGCTGGCCGGAAAACCGACGGCGGCCTGATTTGATCAAGCCGCCATCCGTCGATTCAGATCAATGATTGTCTCTGGGGACGCCGCTTGTGTGCGCGACATCCTGGTATTTCACCGCCGGTTTCAGCACCATTCCCTCCGAGAACTGCGCGACCATGCCGCGCTGGATCTCCTGCCAGGGTGTCTGGTGCTTGGGATAGTGGAAGCCGCCATTGTTCTGCAACTCGGCGCGGCGCCGGGTGATCTCGTCGTCGGTGACGAGGATGTCGGCCGTGCCCTTGCGCAGGTCGATGCGGACACGGTCGCCGGTCTTGAGCAGCGCCAGTCCGCCGCCGATGGCGGCTTCCGGCGAGGCGTTGAGGATCGACGGCGAACCCGACGTGCCCGACTGGCGTCCGTCACCGATGCAAGCGAGCGCGTGGATGCCCTTCTTGATAAGATAGGCCGGCGGCTGCATGTTGACGACCTCGGCACCGCCGGGATAGCCGACCGGGCCGGCGCCGCGCATGAACAGGATGGTGTGTTCGTCGATGCCTTGCGCCGGGTCGTCGATGCGGGCGTGGTAATCCTCCGGCCCGTCGAAAACCATGGCGTTGCCTTCGAAAGCCTCGGGATCCTTGGGGTTGGAGAGATAGCGTTCGCGGAATTCCGGCGAGATGCCGCTGGTCTTCATGATCGCCGAATCGAACAGATTGCCCCGAAGATTGATGAAGCCGGCATTGGCCTTCAGCGGCTTGGCGACAGAGCGGATGACGTCGGGATTTTCGTTGGCAACGCCCTCGCTGTTCTCACCGATCGACTTGCCGTTGACGGTGCGCGCGCCGGGATGCGGCAACAGCCCGCCCTTCATCAGTTCGGCAATGACCGCCGGCACGCCGCCGGCATGATGGTAGTCCTCGCCGAGGTATTCGCCCGTCGGCTGCAAATTGACCAGCAGCGGCACATTGAGGCCGACCGTCTGCCAGTCGTCATTGTCGAGCTTGACTCCAAGGTGGCGGGCGATGGCGTTGAGATGGATAGGCGCGTTGGTCGAGCCGCCAATGGCCGAATTGACGACGATGGCGTTCTCGAAAGCCTCTCTCGTCATGATATCGGACGGCTTCAGATCCTCATGCACCATCTCGACGATGCGTTTTCCGGTCTCATAGGAAATCTGGCCACGCTCGCGGTAGGGCGCGGGAATGGCGGCCGAGCCCGGCAACTGCATGCCAAGCGCCTCGGCCAGCGAGTTCATCGTGGTGGCGGTGCCCATGGTGTTGCAATAGCCGGTGGACGGCGCCGACGAGGCGACGATATCCATGAACTCGTCATAATCGATCTCGCCGGCCGACAGGCGCTGGCGTGATTCCCAGACGATGGTGCCGGAGCCGGTGCGCTTGCCCTTGTGCCAGCCATTGAGCATCGGGCCGACCGACAGGGCGATCGCCGGGATGTTGACGGTGGCCGCCGCCATCAGCAGGGCCGGTGTCGTCTTGTCGCAACCGATGGTCAGCACGACGCCATCGAGCGGATAGCCGTAGAGCACTTCGACCAGGCTGAGATAGGCAAGGTTGCGGTCAAGTGCCGCGGTCGGGCGCTTGCCGGTCTCCTGGATCGGATGGCAAGGGAATTCGAAAGGAATGCCGCCCATCGAGACGATGCCTTCGCGCACGCGCTTGGCGAGTTCGATATGGTGACGGTTGCAAGGCGACAGATCCGAGCCGGTCTGGGCAATGCCGATCAACGGCTTGCCGGACATCAGTTCGGCGCGCGTCAGACCGTAATTGAGATAGCGCTCGAGATAGAGCGCCGTCATGCCCGGATTGTCGGGATTGTCGAACCACTCCTGCGAGCGAAATTTTTTCTTATGGGTAGGGGCGCCTGCCATCATGGTCTCCGTATTTGTAAGACAAATCGATATGGCAACGCGCGGGAGCAGGCAAGAGGGCGTGCGGTCGCAACCGGACTTTGGTGCGATAGACACGCACCAAGCCGTGCGTTACGGGTTCGGACAGTCTTGTCCGGGAGGTTTTCATGGCTTTGGTGATCGAAGGCGAGGAGCGCATTGCCGCACCGCTGCAAAAAGTGTGGGAAGCGCTGAACGATCCCGAGATCTTGAAGGCGACCATTCCCGGCTGCCAGAGCCTGGAGATGAAGTCGCCGACCGAGATGGCGGCAACCGTGGTGGTGAAGATCGGACCGATCAAGGCGACGTTCAACGGCGAAGTGACGCTGAAGAACCTGAAGCCGCCGCACTCCTACACCATCCAGGGCGAAGGCAAGGGCGGCATTGCAGGCTTCGCCAAGGGTGGCGCCGACGTGACGCTGACGGCAGACGGACCCGACGCCACGATATTGAACTACGCGGCCAAGGCCGATGTCGGCGGCAAGATCGCCCAGCTCGGCAGCCGGCTGATCGAATCGACCTCGAAGAAACTGGCCGGACAGTTTTTTTCGTCGTTCGGCGAAAAGGTCGGCGGCTGAGCCCTCAAGCGGGCATCACTCGAACACAATACTCGGCACGGCGGCTGCCGCAGCACCACGCTCTTCGTTGACCCGGTCCCAGACCTTCGAAGCGATGTCGCGGTAGATTTTCGCCTCGGCGCCGTCAGGCTTGGAGACGACAACCGGCGTGCCGGCATCCGAGCTTTCGCGAATGCCCATCTCGAGCGGCACTTCGCCAAGGAAAGTGACGCCAAGACGCTCGGCCTCGCGGCGTGCCCCGCCATGGCCGAAAATGTCGTAGCGCTTGCCGGTGTCGGGGGCGATGAAATAGCTCATGTTCTCGACGATGCCGAGCAGCGGCACGTCGACCTTCTTGAACATGTTGAGGCCTTTTCGCGCGTCGATCAGGGCCAGGTCCTGCGGCGTCGAGACGATGACGGCGCCGGCCAGCGGCACCTGCTGGGCCATGGTCAGCTGCGCGTCGCCGGTACCGGGCGGCATATCGACGACGAGCACGTCGAGACGGCCCCATTCGACCTCGCGCAGCATCTGCGTCAGCGCCGACATCACCATGGGGCCGCGCCAGATCATTGGCGTTTCCTCGTCGACGAGGAAACCCATCGACATCACCTTCAGGCCGTAATTCTCCATCGGTTTCAGGATCTTGCCATCGACGGTCTGCGGCCGGCCATGGATGTTGAGCAGCCTGGGCATGGAAGGGCCGTAAATGTCGGCATCGAGCACGCCGACGCGCAAGCCGTTGGCGGCGAGGCCAAGCGCGATGCTGACGGCGGTGGTCGACTTGCCGACGCCGCCCTTGCCAGAGGCAACGGCAATGATCGCCTCGATACCGGGCACGCCACGCTTGCCCGAGCTGTGCGAGGCCGGCGCGTGCGGAGCCGCACGCGGCGCGGCGGCAGCGGGCGCAGCCGGTGGAACGGGCCTGGGTGCGGGGCGCGACGGAACCGGCGCCTCCATGCCGCCGCCCTTCTTTTCGGCCGTCAGCGCGACGACGGCGCCGGCGACACCGGGGATCGCCTTGACCACACGCTCGGCGGCGGCGCGCAGCGGCTCCATTTCCTGGGCACGGGCAGCGGGAACGGTGATCGAGAAGAAGACCTTGCCGTCAGCGATGAAAATTTCCGAAACCATGCCGAGGTCGACGATGTTGCCGGTGAAATCCGGCCCGTTGACCGTCTTCAGACGCTCGGTGACGATTTCCTTGGTGACGGACATGGCAGTTTTTCCTTACGCAGCTTGCGCCTGAGATGCAGCTTGCACCTGAGATAATGCAGTTTCCGGGCAGAACCAAGCCGTGGAGCAATGGCTGCCCTGGCGTGTCTGAAAAAGCGGCAGGGGCTGTCGGATTTCATCCGCGCCAGACGTCTTCCAGATAATCGAACGCCGATGCGGCCAACAATCAGGTCAAGCGACAGTCGTCAAACGATCGCGGCGACCTATTTCGGTGACCAGCACGGGGTCGATAACCAGGAAAGGAGACCATCATGCTCGCAAACAGCAACGCAACGGCCAATCTCGCGGTGAAGGATCTCGCGAAAGCCAAGGCTTTCTATGAGGGAACGCTGGGCCTGAAACAGGTGCACGATGAGGGCGGCGAACTGATCGTCTACAAAAGCGGCGATACCACCCTCAATGTCTATCATTCCCAATTTGCTGGAACCAACAAGGCGACAGCGGTAACCTGGATGGTTGGCGACGAGATCGGTAACATCGTCAAGGAGCTGAAGTCGAAGGGCGTCGCCTTCGAGCACTATCAGATGCCGGGCTTGACGCTGGAGGGCGATCTCCACGTCGGTTACGGAATGAAGGTCGCCTGGTTCAAGGACCCGGACGGCAACATCCTGAACCTTGTGGACAGGTAGATTTCTTTACGTCACCTCGCCAGGCCAACCGCGAGGTAGGTGAGCGCCGAAATCAAAGCTGTGGCCGGCAAGGTGACGATCCAGGCAATGACGATGTTGCCGGCAATGCCCCAGCGCACGGCCGAGACGCGGCGGGCGGCGCCGACGCCGATGATGGCGCCGGTGATGGTGTGCGTGGTCGATACGGGAACGCCGAGCCAGGTCGCCGCAAACAGCGTGATCGCCCCGCCGGTCTCGGCGCAAAAACCCTGCATCGGGTTCAGCCGGGTGATCTTCGAGCCCATGGTGTGGACGATGCGCCAGCCACCGAACAAGGTGCCGAGCGCCAATGCCGACTGGCAGGTGAGGACGACCCAGAGCGGTACATGGAAAGTCGTGCCGAGCATGCCTTGCGAATAGAGCAGCACGGCAATGATGCCCATGGTCTTCTGGGCGTCATTGCCGCCGTGCCCGAGTGAATAGAGCGAGGCGGAAAAGAACTGCAGGACGCGGAAGGTGCTGTCGACCGCAAACGGCGTCTGGCGCACGAAGAGCCACGAGACGGCGAAAATCAGGACGAGGGCCAGGATAAAGCCGGTCGCCGGCGACAGGACGATTGCCGCAACCGTCTTGCCAAGCCCTGTCCAAACGATGGCGCCCACGCCTGCCTTTGCCACACCGGCGCCGACCAGGCCGCCGATCAGCGCATGCGAGCTGCTCGAAGGGATGCCGGCGATCCAGGTGACGATGTTCCAGACGATGGCGCCGACGAGGGCTGCAAAGATCACCGCCGGGGTGACGATGCTGACGTCGATGATACCTTTGCCTATGGTCTCGGCAACGTGGAGGCCGAAGAACATGAAGGCGATGAAATTGAAGAATGCCGCCCACAGCACCGCATATTGCGGCCGCAGCACCCTGGTGGAGACGATGGTGGCGATGGAATTGGCGGCATCGTGCAAGCCGTTGAGAAAGTCGAAGAACAGTGCGACGGCGACGAGGCCGACCAGCACGGGAAAGGCAATGGTGGCTTCCATCACCTAGACATTCTCAATGACGATGCCGCTGATCTCGTTGGCGACGTCCTCGAAGCGGTCGACCACTTTTTCCAGTTGGCCATAAATCTCGCTGCCGATCATGTACGCCATCGGATCGCTGCTGCCGTGCTTCCTGAAGAGATCCTTCAGCCCCTGCTCGTGCAGGTCGTCAGCCCGGCTTTCGACGCGCATCACCTCCTCGGCGATGGCGTTGAGGCGCACCGTGTGCGTCGCGACCTTGTTGAGCAGTGGGATGGCCTCGGCCACCAGCTTGGCGGCGGCGACGATGACGCCACCCATTTCCTGCATCAGCGGATCGAACTCCTTGCGCTCGAACAGCTTCACCGTCTTGACCGTCTTGTGCATCATGTCGATGGCATCATCCATCGACTGGATCAGGTCCTTGATGTCGCCGCGATCGAAAGGCGTGATGAAGGAGCGCCGCACCGCCAGCAGGACTTCCGCGGTGATGTGGTCGGCCTCATCTTCGAGATCGATGATTTTCTGGCACCAGAGGTCGATATCCCTGCCCTGAAGAAGCTGCTCCAGCGCCTCGGCGCCGCCGACCACGGTGCGCGAATGTCGTTCGAACAGGTCGAAGAAGCGATCTTCGCGCGGCAAAAGCTTGCGGAACCAGCCCAGCATGGTCGATCTCCCAGTTTCATCCACATAGCGCCGCATCGCGCCGCGGGAAACAGGTAGCCGGCTTAAAGGTGTGGATGCAGGACAATTGTGCATCGCGCTTGCGGTGAGGCGCGATTTCCCCGACCTTGCAGCGAACGACCGGAAAGATCGCATGATCGACAAGCTGGAATTCTTCATCGCGCTCGCCAGGGAGGAGCATTTCGGCCGGGCGGCGGAGGTATGCGGCGTCACCCAGCCGACGCTGTCGGCCGGCATCAAGCAGTTGGAAGGCCAGCTTGGCGTCATGCTGGTTCTGCGCGGCTCGCGCTTCCAGGGGCTGACGCCGGAGGGAAAACAGGTGCTGGTGTGGGCACGCCGCATCGTCGGCGACACCAGGACCATGCGCGAGGAAATGCGCGCGGCGCGCCACGGACTTTCGGGCCGTATCCGCATCGCCGCCATCCCGACGGCGCTCGCCATGCTGCCGCGGCTGACGACGCCTTTTCGCGAAAAGCATCCCGGCGTCACCTTTTCGGTGTTGTCGCGGACCTCGATCGAGGTGCTGTCGCTGCTCGGCAATTTCGACATCGATGCCGGCATCACCTATCTCGACAACGAGCCGCTGGGGCGGGTGACCAGCGTGCCGCTCTATGACGAGCGCTACCAACTGATCACCGCGATGGGAAATCCCTATTCCGACCGCGACAAAGTGACATGGGCGGAGCTCTCAAGCCTGCCGCTGTGCCTGTTGACGCCGGACATGCAGAACCGCCGCATCATCGATCAGCATCTGGCTGAAGCCGGCGTGCAGGTGCGACCGACGCTGGAATCCAATTCGATGATCGTGCTGTTTTCGCACATCCGCACCGGCAAATGGTCGTCGATCATGCCACTCAACCTGGCGGAAACATTCGGCTTTTCCGAGCCGATCCGGGCCATTCCAATCATCGAACCAGACGCCAGCCACACGGTCGGCCTGGTGGCGACACCGCGCGAACCGCACACACCTTTGGTCTCGGCGCTGCTGGACGAGGCAATGGCGCTGGCGGACGATTTCCATGCCAACCGTTCCGCTAGACAGAGTTAGCCGAACGGAACGATAGAGAATTTCTATCGTTCAACGAAACCGCTTTATTGATTTCAGAGGTTTTCTCTGTTTTCTTAAGCACTTAGCGATAAAGCGGCACGCGCATGTCGTTGTTCCAAAACAGCTTGATGCTTTTGGCCGATATGTGTGGGTCGCTACGATAGGGAGGGCGCTGCATGACAATGCAGCCTGCAAGTACCGAGATCACGTCGCGCACGGTCGCGATCATCCAGGAGATGAAGGGCCTCGAAGGCCCGTTGCTGCCGATCCTCCACGGCATCCAGGAAGAGTTCGGCCATGTGCCCAAGGATGCGCTGCCGGTCATCGCCGAGGCGCTGAACATTTCCAGGGCCGAGGTGCACGGCGTCGTCAGCTTTTATCACGATTACCGCAGCCACCCGGCAGGCCGGCATGTGCTGAAGCTCTGCCAGGCGGAATCCTGCCAGTCGATGGGTTCGGACGCCATCGCCGCCAAGCTGAAGCAGCTGCTGGGCATCGGCTTCCATGAGACGACCCGCGACGGTTCGGTGACGCTGGAGCCGGTCTATTGTCTGGGCCTTTGCGCCTGTTCGCCCGCCGCAATGCTGGATGGCGAGGTGATCGGGCGGCTCGATGACGAGAAGCTTGACGAGATCGTTGCAGAGGTGCGCTCATGATCCCGCGTATCTACATTCCCGGCGATTCCGGTGCACTGGCGCTCGGCGCCGAAAAGGTCGCCAAGGCGATCGCCGCCGAACTCGCCGAGCGCGGCATCGAAGCCAAGATCGTGCGCAACGGGTCGCGCGGCGCCTATTTCCTCGAGCCTATGGTCGAAGTCGCGACAGCCAATGGCCGCATCGCCTATGGGCCGGTCAAGCCATCCGACGTCAAAAGCCTGTTCGACAGCGGCTTCCTCACCGGCGGCCACCACAAGCGCTGGCTGGGCGCGCCGGACAAGATCCCCTTCCTGGCCAAGCAGACGCGGCTGACCTTCGCGCGCTGCGGCGTCACGGATCCGCTGTCGCTGGAATCCTACAAGAAGCATGGCGGGTTGAACGGGCTGACGAACGCGCTGGCGCTGACGCCTGCCGCCATCGTCGCCCAGGTTACCGAATCGGGCCTGCGCGGGCGCGGCGGCGCCGGCTTCCCGACCGGCATCAAGTGGAAAACGGTGCTCGATACCGCAGGCGACCGCAAATACATCGTCTGCAACGCCGATGAGGGCGATTCAGGCACCTTCGCCGACCGCATGATCATGGAGGGCGATCCCTTCGTGCTGATCGAAGGCATGACGATCGCCGGTATAGCCGCGGGCGCGACGAAGGGCTTCGTCTATGTCCGCTCGGAATATCCGCATGCGGTGGCGGTGATGAACAAGGCCGTCGAAGTGGCCCGCAAGGCCGGCGTTCTCGGCGCCAGCGTGCTGGGTTCACCCTACGCGTTCGACATGGAGATCCGGGTCGGCGCCGGCGCCTATGTCTGCGGCGAGGAGACGGCGCTGCTCGATTCGCTCGAAGGCAAGCGCGGCATGGTGCGGGCAAAGCCGCCGCTGCCGGCGCATAAGGGGCTGTTCGGCAAGCCGACGGTGATCAACAACGTCATCAGCCTAGCCTCTGTACCCATCATCATGGACAAGGGTGCGGCCTACTACAAGGATTTCGGTATGGGCCGCTCACGCGGCACGATCCCGATCCAGATCGCCGGCAACGTCAAATATGCAGGGCTGTTCGAAGCCGCTTTCGGCATGACGCTGGGCGAGATCGTCGACGAGATCGGCGGCGGCACGGCCACCGGGCGGCCGGTCAAGGCCGTGCAGGTCGGCGGCCCGCTCGGCGCCTATTTCCCGCGCGCGCTGTTCGACACGCCATTCGATTATGAAGCCTTCGCGGCCAAGGACGGGCTGATCGGCCATGCCGGCATCGTGGTGTTCGACGACACCGCCGACATGCTGAAACAGGCGCGCTTTGCCATGGAATTCTGCGCCATCGAGAGCTGCGGCAAATGCACGCCCTGCCGCATCGGCTCGACGCGCGGGGTCGAGACCATCGACAGAATAGTTGCGGGCATCGAGCCGGAGAAGAACCTCGCTCTGGTCACCGACCTCTGCAACACGATGAAATTCGGTTCGCTGTGCGCGCTGGGCGGCTTCACGCCCTACCCTGTGATGAGCTCGATCACCCATTTCCCCGACGACTTCAAGCCCGCGCCCGTGCGCGTGGCTGCCGAATAGGAGCTGGCAGATGAACATCAAGGCCGACTTCCCTTCCCTCGTCGAAGAGATCGACTACGGAACCCCGCAATCGAAGGCGCCGAAGCAGGTCACGCTGAACGTCGACGGACGCAGCATCACCGTGCCGGAAGGCACTTCGATCATGCGTGCGGCCATGGAAGGCGGGGTCGAGATCCCGAAGCTTTGCGCCACCGACATGCTGGACTCTTTCGGTTCGTGCCGTGTCTGCCTTGTCGAGATCGAAGGACGCGGCGGCACGCCGGCATCGTGCACGACGCCTGTCGGCGAAGGCATGATCGTGCGCACGCAGACCGAGCGGCTCGATGCCATTCGTCGTGGCGTCATGGAACTCTACGTCTCCGATCATCCGACCGGCTGGAATGAAACGGCCGGAACTGGCGGCAGCGAGTTCGATGCGGTGGCGAAGTCCATCGGCCTGACCGAGAACCGCTACGGCATCGAGGGCCGCAACCACGTCAAGCCGGAAGGTGGCGTGGCGCCTGGCCATGGCTCGCTGGCGGTCGACTACATCGCCCGCGATGAATCCAACCCCTATTTCACCTATGATGCCTCGCAATGCATCGTCTGCTCGCGCTGCGTGCGAGCTTGCGAAGAGGTGCAAGGCACCTTCGCGCTGACCATCGAGGGACGCGGCTTCGAATCCCGGGTTTCGGCGGGAATGCACGAGGCGTTCATCGATTCGGAATGCGTGTCCTGCGGCGCCTGCGTGCAGGCCTGTCCGACCGATGCGCTGCGCGAGAAGACGGTGCTTGCCAAGGGCCTGCCGGAGCGCTCGGCTGTCACCACCTGCGCCTATTGCGGCGTCGGCTGCTCGTTCAAGGCCGAGGTGAAGGGTGACGAAGTCGTTCGCATGATGCCCTATAAGGAGGGCAAGGCGAACCACGGCCATTCCTGCGTCAAGGGCCGTTTCGCCTATGGCTACGCCACCCACAAGGACCGCATCCTGTCGCCGATGATCCGCGAAAAGGTCACCGACCCGTGGCGCGAAGTGAGCTGGGAAGAGGCGATCGCCCATACGGCGAAAGAATTCCGCCGCATCCAGTACCAGTACGGACGCACCGCAATCGGCGGCATCACCTCGTCGCGCTGCACCAATGAGGAAACCTACCTCGTCCAGAAGATGGTGCGGCAGGGTTTCCGCAACAACAATGTCGACACCTGCGCACGCGTCTGCCATTCGCCGACGGGCTACGGGCTCGGCCAGACCTATGGCACCTCGGCCGGCACGCAGGATTTCGATTCCGTCGACTTCACCGACGTCGCCGTCATCATCGGCGCCAATCCGGCTTCCGCTCACCCGGTGTTCGCCTCGCGCCTCAAGAAGCGGCTGCGCCAGGGCGCCAAGCTGATCGTGCTCGATCCGCGCCGTACCGAGATGGTCAAGTCGGCCCATATCGAAGCGGACTACCACCTGCCGCTGAAGCCAGGCACCAATGTGGCCGTGCTGACGGCGCTGGCGCATGTGATCGTCACCGAGGGCCTGTTCGACGAAGCCTTCATCCGCGAACGCTGCGACTGGACGGAGTTCCAGGATTGGGCATCGTTCGTCGCCTTGCCGGAAAACAGCCCCGAAACCGTCGGCAAATTGTCCGGCGTCGATCCCGAGCTGATCCGCGGTGCCGCGCGGCTCTACGCCACCGGCGGCAACGGCGCGATCTATTACGGCCTCGGCGTGACGGAGCACAGCCAGGGTTCGACCACCGTGATGGCGATCGCCAATCTCGCCATGGCCACCGGCAATATCGGCCGGCCCGGCGTCGGCGTGAACCCGCTGCGCGGCCAGAACAACGTGCAGGGCTCCTGCGACATGGGCTCGTTCCCGCACGAACTGCCGGGCTATCGCCACATCTCCGGCGAAGCCGTGCGCGATATCTATGAGACCTTGTGGGGCGTGAAGCTGGACGACGAACCCGGCCTGCGCATCCCCAACATGCTGGATGCCGCCGTCGACGGCAGCTTCAAGGGCATCTACATCCAGGGCGAAGACATCCTTCAGTCCGACCCCGACACCAAGCATGTCGCCGCCGGCCTTGCCGCCATGGAATGCGTCGTCGTGCACGACCTCTTCCTCAACGAAACGGCAAACTACGCGCATGTCTTCCTGCCGGGCTCGACCTTCCTGGAGAAGGACGGCACCTTCACCAATGCAGAGCGCCGCATCAACATGGTGCGCAAGGTTCTTGAGCCGAAGGCGCGCTACGCCGATTGGGAGGCGACGCAGGAACTTGCTCGCGCCATCGGGCTGGACTGGAACTATCAGCATCCTTCCGAGATCATGGACGAGATCGCGATGACGACGCCGAGCTTCGCCGGCGTCTCCTTCGAGCTGCTCGACCGTGTCGGATCCGTGCAATGGCCTTGCAACGAGAAGGCGCCGCTCGGCACCCCGATCATGCACATCGATGCGTTCGTGCGCGGCAAGGGCAAGTTCATCCGCACCGAATATGTGGCGACCGACGAAAGGACGGGGCCGCGCTTCCCGCTGCTGCTCACCACCGGCCGCATCCTGTCGCAGTACAATGTCGGCGCGCAGACAAGGCGCACCGACAACAGCATGTGGCACTCGGAGGACCGGCTGGAGATCCATCCGCACGATGCCGAAAACCGCGGTTTGCGCGACGGGGACTGGGTCCGGCTGACCAGCCGCTCGGGCGAGACGACGCTGCGCGCGCTGATTACCGACCGGGTGTCGCCCGGCGTCGTCTACACGACGTTCCATCATCCGGACACGCAGGCCAACGTCATCACCACCGACTTCTCCGACTGGGCGACCAACTGCCCGGAATACAAGGTGACGGCGGTACAGGTCGGCGCCTCCAACGGGCCGTCGGAATGGCAGCGCGACTATGACGAGCAAGCCAAGCAGAGCCGGCGCATCGCATCTTTGCAGGCGGCGGAGTAGTCTTGAGCGCGCGCCGCAAAGCCACGACGCAGGTATCGCGGCTGGCGCACCGCGCGGTTGGGACGACGGCCGCGAACCGCATGGTGCCGGAAGAGACGCCGGTGGCGTTCTCCTTTGCCGGCACCACGCATGCGGTGATGATGGCAAGCCCGGCGGATTTCGAGGATTTCGCGCTCGGCTTCTCGCTGACTGAAGGCATCATCGCCTTGCCTGACGAGATCGAAGCCATCGAGGTCGAGGACCATGGCGCCGGCATCGACATTCAGATCCGGCTGAAAGACCGGGCCAACACACGTTTCGAAGCGCGGCGGCGAAGGCTCGCGGGTCCGGTCGGCTGCGGGCTCTGCGGCATCGAATCGATCGAGGAAGCGATGCGCTCGGTCGATGCGGTTGGTGCGTTAAAACTTACGCTTGATGCCGACGACATCGTCCGCTCGGTCAAGCTCCTCTCTAAGGTGCAGCCGCTGCACACCGAGACCGGAGCGGTACACGCCGCCGGTTTCTATGTGCCTGGCAAGGGCATCGTCATGGTGCGCGAAGATGTCGGCCGTCACAATGCGCTCGACAAGCTGGCCGGTGCGCTGGCCAAAGCCGGCATCGATGGCGCATCCGGTGCTGTCGTGGTGACATCCAGGGTTTCGGTCGAAATGATGCAGAAGACGGCTTCTATCGGCTCGGCCTTCATCATCGCCGTCTCGGCACCGACCGCTCTGGCCATCCGCACGGCGCAAGAGGCTGGGATGACGCTGGTGGCGCTGGTTCGCGGCGACGATTTTGATATTTTCACCCACCCCGACCGGGTGGTTTGCGGAGTTGCCAAGCATGTCGCATGACGAAGAACACATTATGAGCACCGCCGAGAAGCTGGTGCGCATGGCAAACCAGATTGCCGATTTCTTCCATTCCAAGCCGCGCGAGGAAGGCATTGCCGGCGTCGCCGAGCACATCAACAAGTTCTGGGAGCCGAGGATGCGGCGGCAGTTCTTCGAAATGCTGGACGACGGCACCGGGAACTTCAACGAGTTGGTGGTGGCCGCCTCCGCCAGGATCAGGCGGCCGATCACGCCGGCTGCGGCCGACCTCAAACTCGGACTCGAGCCCTCCCCTGCCGACGTCGCCGTCTCGCAGGAATAATCGCCAAGCCGCGCCGGATTACATTCGTCATCGCTAAAGTTTAAGCTGCCGCAATCGGCGCTGTTCTGCTATGGTTTGACGATCAGAAGTCGTCAGGCCGGGATGGAAATCTCGTGAGGCCGATCGAGACGCGATACGCCCGTAGCGGCGATGTGCGGATCGCCTATCAGGTGGTCGGGCAGGGATCGTTCGACCTGGTCTTCGTGCCGGGCTTCATTTCCAACCTCGACCTGCAATGGGAAGACGAGGGCTATACCAGGCTCTTGAAGCGGCTTTCGGCATTCTCGCGGCTGATCCTGTTCGACAAGCGCGGCACGGGTCTGTCTGACCGCGTCGACACGCATAACCTGCCAAGTCTCGAAACGCGGATGGACGATGTGCGCGCGGTTATGGACGCCGCCGGCAGCGGCCGTGCAGCCCTGCTCGGCTCCTCCGAAGGCGCGCCGATGGCGATGCTGTTCGCCGCCACCTATCCGGAGCGGACGCGGGCGCTGGCGCTCTATGGCGGCTATGCGCATTTCCACAAATGGGTGATGTCGCCCGAACGCCTCGACGCTTTCATCGAGATGGCGGAGACAGCCTGGGGCACTGGCGCCACGCTGCCCCATTTCGCGCCGAGCCGGGTCGACGACGCGCATTTCACCCAGTGGTGGGCACGTTTCGAACGATTGTCGGCGAGCCCGACGGCGGCGGCGGCGCTGGCGCGCATGAACGCCGACGTCGACATCCGCCACATCCTGAGCGTGATCAGCGCGCCGACGCTTGTGATTCATCGCCGCAACGATGCGCGGGTCGACCCCGATGCCAGCCGCTTCCTTGCACAGAAGATCCCCGGTGCCCGGCTGGTCGAGATTCCCGGACGCGACCATCCGATCTGGACCGGCGATGTCGATGGGGTGGCCGACCTGATCGAGGAATTCCTGACCGGCGAGCGCGCCGTGTGCGAAGTGGACCGCGTGCTGGCCGCACTGCTGGTGACACGCATCTACGACACGGCGCGGCTCGGCGACCGCATGTGGAGCGAACGCAGCCTGCGCTTCCAGGAAACCTGGCGGCTGCTGGTCGGGCGCCATGGCGGGCGTTCTGCGGGCCTGCATGGCGAGTTGATGATGTCGCGCTTCGATGGCCCGGCACGCGCCATTCGCTGCGCGGCAGCGCTGCGCGAGGCGGCGCAGGAAATCGGCGTGGCAAGCGCGCAAGGGGCGCATGTCGGCGAGATCGAAATGCGCGGTCCGCCCGTCGGGATGACGGCGCGGGTGGCGATGCAACTGGCCGCCCATGCCGGCCGCGGCGACATTATCGCGTCGCGTCTGATCGCCGATCTGGCGGCTGGGTCGGGCCTGCATTTCACCGACGCCGGGCGCATCAGCGTCGACGAGTTGGAGGAGCCGCTGGCGCTGGTCCATGCGACGTCCGAACAGCATCTGGAACCCGCCTGCCGGCCCAAACCCAAACCTGCCGAGCCGGCCGCATTGACGGCGCGCGAAAGCGAGGTGGTGAGCCTCGTCGCCGACGGCAAGAGCAATGCCGCGATCGCCGCCGAATTGAGGCTGAGCGAACACACGGTCAAGCGCCATGTCGCCAACATACTGCTCAAGCTGGACCTGCCGTCGCGGGCGGCGGCGGCGGCGTTCTCAGTCAGGCACCCTGGCCCGCACGGGCCATGAGAGCCATGGCGCTTTCGGGGGAAGCGGCCTTGGGCGGGTAAGCGCTATCAATTCTCTCCATGCAGGCCAGGCGGATGTCGCCGGGAAGGTGCTGCGAACGGAGGAGGAAATGCTGATATCGAACCGGACACTCAAATCGCTTGTGATAGCGGCAGGCATTGGAGCGCTGTTCGCCAGCGCTCCGGCAAAGGCCGAGGACGCGTCCGCGGCGGCGACCTACAAGGACATCGAGGCGACGCTCGGCTCGGTGCCGGACATGTTCAGGACGCTGCCGGATGTGGCCGTTGCCGGCGCCTGGGCCGAGATCAAGGGCGTGCAGCTCAACCCGAAGACGGCGCTTGACGGCAAGACCAAGGAACTTTTGGGCCTCGCCGTCGCGGCGCAGATCCCGTGCCAGTACTGCATCTATTTCCACACCGAGGCGGCCAAGCTCAACGGCGCCAGCGACGAGGAGATCAAGGAGGCGGTCGCGATGTCCGCCATCGTGCGCCACTGGTCGACGATGCTCAACGGCAGCCAGGTCGATCTGACGACCTTCAAGAAGCAGGCCGACGACGTGTTCGCGGCCGTCAAGGCGAAGTCGCAGTAAAAACCACTGCCTGGCGACAAGCGCCGGGCAGCACTTCGACCATCAACCGCCCGGAAGACGGGCCAATGGAGGATGACATGCTGACCAAGACCCAAACAGTGGATGGCGCATCGATCAAGAAGGCCATCGAAACCCGTGACGGCAAGATGCTGTCGAGCTTTTACGCCGAAGACGCGCTGGTGCGGGTGATCGACCGCAACAACCCGCCGAGCAAGCCGCGCGAGATCCGCGGACGCGCGGCGATCACCACATTCTGGGACGACATCTGCAGCCGGGCGATGACCCACAAGGTCGACACCACCATCGCCGACGGCGACAGCCTCGCCTTCACCCAGGCCTGCGCCTATCCGGACGGCACCAAGGTGTTCTGCGCGGCGATGCTGGAGCTGAAGGACGGGCGGATCGCAAGGCAAACCGTCGTGCAGGCCTGGGACGAGTAGGTCAACCATGGAGCTGTCCATCCCGACCGAATCGGGATGGGGCTCTGTTTAACCCCTGGAGGAGAAGACAATGTTCAGCGCCAGATGGCAGATCGACGCCAAGTTCGGACACAAGCAGACCGTGCTCGACCTGTTGAAGAAATGGGAACGCGAGATCGGCTCGCAGGTCGGCCTCGCCGAGCTGGAGTTCCAGATCATGACCGGTTCCATCGGGGCGCGGGAGGCGACGGTCGAGTCCCATCACCAGGTCGAAAGCCTGGCCCAGTTGGAGGCGTTCTTCGCCAAGATCGGCAAGATCGACGCGCATGCCAAATGGGGCAAGGAGATCGAGCCCTATGTCGTGTCGGGCACCAGCCTGTGGAATATTTATCGCATTGTGGAGTAGCGACTCTTCTCCCCGTGAACGGGGAGAAGGGAAAATAGCCACGCCCGGCCCTTCGCAGGCTCCGGGCGTTCGAAGCTCGAGAAGCCAAGCAATTGGCTTTTCGTCCGCTACGCGGACCACTTCTCACCCATGCGCAATCATCACATGGCGCACGGCGGTATAATCTTCGAGCGCGTACAGCGACATGTCCTTGCCGTAACCGGACTGTTTCAACCCGCCATGCGGCATCTCGTTGGTCAGCATGAAATGGGTGTTGATCCAGGTGCAGCCATATTGCAGGCGGGCAGCCGTCGCCATGGCTCGCGAAACGTCCTTGGTCCACACCGATGACGCCAGGCCGTAGTCGCTGTCATTGGCCCAGTTCACCGCCTCGTCGACTTCCGAAAACCGAGTGATGGAGACAACCGGTCCGAACACTTCGCGGCGCACGATCTCGTCTTCCTGCAGCGCGCCGGCAACGACAGTCGGCTGGTAATAGAAGCCGGAACCCTCGCCCGGCTTGCCGCCGGTGGTGATCTCTATGTGCTTCAGTTCCGAGGCCCGCTCGACGAAGCTCGACACGCGGTCGCGCTGGCGGCGGGAGATGAGCGGGCCGATCTCGTTTTCAGTGTCGTCGGGACGGTCGTACTTGATGGTCGAGACGGCCGAGGAGAGATCGGCGACGAGTTTGTCGTAGATCTTCTTGCCGGCGTAGATGCGGCAGGCGGCGGTGCAGTCCTGGCCGGCATTGTAATAGCCGAAGGCACGCAGCCCGCTGACCACGGCGCCAAGATCGGCGTCGTCGAAGACGATGACCGGCGCCTTGCCGCCGAGTTCGAGATGCGTGCGCTTGACCGATTTTGCGGCTGCCTGCAGCACCTTCTTGCCGGTGGCGACATCGCCAGTGATCGAGATCATGTTGACCTTGGGATGGTTGATCAGCGTGTTGCCGACACTGTCACCGCGGCCGAGAACGACATTGACGACGCCTTCGGGCAGGATTTCGGCAAGGATTTTTGCCAGCTTCAGCGCCGTCAGCGGCGTCTGCTCCGACGGCTTGAAAACGACCGTGTTGCCGCCGGCGATCGCCGGCGCCAGCTTCCAGGCCATCATCATCAGCGGATAGTTCCACGGCGCGATGGAAGCGACGATGCCGATGGCGTCGCGGCGGACCATCGAGGTATGGCCGGGAATGTATTCGCCAGCGACGACGCCCCGCATCGAACGGACGGCGCCGGCGAAGAAACGATAACAATCGACGATCGCTGGGATTTCGTCATTGAGCACGGCATTAATCGGCTTGCCGCAATTGAGCGCCTCGAGCGTGGCGAATTCCTTGGCATCGGCTTCGATGCGGTCGGCGATCTTCAGCAAATAGCCGGAGCGCTGCGCCGGCGTGGTGCGCGACCACAAGACGAACGCCTGTTCGGCGACAGCCACCGCCGCCTCGACCTGCGCCTGGCTGGCCTCAGGCAGATTGAGAATGGTCGCCCCGGTCTTTGGATTGAGGATCGGCTCCTCGGTCTCGGTGCCCTTCTCGAATTTCGAGCCGATCAGCATCTGGGTGTCCATTGGATTCTCCTTTGGCAGGAGCGAATAGGGAGTAGCTGAAAGCGAGTAGAGTTTGACCGTCGATCTTCCCTATTCGCTATTCGCTACTCCCTATTCGCTGTTTTTCATTTCCCGCTTCCCGCGATCTGGTCGCCGTCACGGGTGAGGTAATAGGCGGCAAGGATCGGCAGCAGCGTCACCAGCATGACGACCATGGCGACGACATTGGTGACCGGGCGCTGGCGCGGACGGATCAGTTCTTCCAGCATCCAGATCGGCAGTGTCTGCTGCTGGCCGGCGGTGAAGGTGGTGACGATGACCTCGTCGAAAGACAGCGCGAAGGCCAGCATGCCGCCGGCAAGCAGTGCCGTGGCGATGTTGGGCAGCACGACATGGCGGAAGGTCTGGAAACCGTCGGCGCCGAGATCCATCGAGGCCTCGATCATCGAACCGGAAGTGCGGCGGAAACGGGCGACGGCGTTGTTGTAGACGACGACCACGCAGAAGGTGGCGTGGCCGAGCACGATCGTCCAGAACGAGAATGGGATGTCGGCCAGCGAAAAGGCCGAGCGCAGCGCGATGCCGGTGATGATGCCGGGCAGCGCGATCGGCAGGATGACCAGCAGCGAGATGGTTTCGCGGCCGAAGAATCTTGTCCGCGACACCGCCGCCGAACAGAGCGTGCCGAGGATCAAAGCGATCGCGGTCGAGATCGCGGCAACCCTGACCGACAGCGACAGCGCCTGCCAGACGTCGGGCCGGTTCCAGGTGACGGCGAACCACTGCGTGGTCAGCCCTGGCGGCGGCCAGACGAAACTCTTCTCCTCGGTGGTGAAGGCATAAACGAAGATCAGCAGGATCGGCAGGTGCAGGAACAGCAGCCCGCAGGCGGCGGCTATCTTCAGGCCGATCGGAGCCGATTGGGAACCATCAGAGCGCATCGAAGGCCCCCATGCGTTTGGCGCCCCAGAGGTAGAAGCCCATGATGACGATCGGCACCACGGTGAAGGCGGCGGCGAGCGGGATGTTGCCGGCGGTGCCTTGCTGCGAATAGACCGCCTGGCCGATGAACAGCCGCGAAGTGCCGATGATCTGCGGGATGATGTAGTCGCCGAGCGTCAGCGAGAAGGTGAAGATCGAACCGGCGACAATGCCCGGCAGCGCCAGCGGGAACAGCACGTTGCGAAAGGTCTGTCCCGGAGAGGCGCCGAGATCGGACGAGGCCTCGACCAGATTGCCCGGCACGCGTTCGAGCGCTGCCTGAACGGGGAGGATCATGAACGGTAGCCAGACATAGACGAAGACGATGAAGGTGCCGGTGAACGACACCGACAGCGAATTGCCGCCGACGATCGGCAGCGACAGCCATGCGTCGAGCACCCACAACAAATGCAGCTTGGCGAGCAGCCAGGTGAGGATGCCTTCCTTGGCCAGGATCAGCTTCCAGGCGTAGATCTTGACCAGATAGCTCGACCACAGCGGCAGCATGATGCCGAGATAGAACAGCGCCTTCCAGCGACCGCGCGCATAGCGCGCCGCGTAATAGGCGATGGGGAAAGCGATGACGGCCGAGGCCAGCGTGACCAGGGCCGCCATCGTCACCGTGCGCAGGATGATGTCGAGATTGGCGGCCTGGAACAGGTCGCCATAAGTCTTCAAGGTGAACTCGCGGTTGATGAGGCCGGAAAACTCGTCGATCGAGAAAAAGCTCTGCGCCAGCAGCGCAAACAGCGAGCCGATATAGACGATCCCCAGCCACAGCACCGGCGGCAGCAGCATGAGCAGCAGCAGGACCTTCGGCTTGCGCCAGAAGAGGTCCGACAGCGCGCCGCGCAAACCGCCGCTACCCGGCAGGATGGCGGGCGCTGTTGCACGCATCATGGCGGCGTCAAGGCTCATGCCGGCTCGTCCATCAGATGCAGGTGCTCGCGGTTGAAGGTCAGCACCACCGCCTCGCCTTCTGTCGGCAAGGCCGTGCCGGCCGGGACGATGGCGTGCAGCCGCAGGCCGTCGGCGTCGAGCGCAAGCTTTGTCGTGGCACCAAGATAATTGGTCGAGACAAGGCGGGCGGATACGCCTTCACCACTTGCGACCCCCTTGGCCGCGCGGCCGACGCGAATGGATTCAGGCCGGAGACTCCCCCAGCGATGCTGGCCGGAATAGCGCTGGACGAAATCCGGCGGCAGCACGTTGGAGGAGCCGACGAAGTCGGCGACGAAGCGCGTCTTCGGGCGCTGATAGATATCCTCCGGTGTGCCGACCTGCATGATCTTGCCATCGTTGAAGACGGCGACGCGGTCGGCCATCGACAGCGCCTCGCCCTGATCGTGGGTGACGAAGACGAAGGTGATGCCGAGCGCCTTCTGCAGCGACTTCAGTTCCTCCTGCATGTTCTCGCGCAATTTGAGATCGAGCGCGCCGAGCGGCTCGTCGAGCAACAGCACCTTTGGCTGGTTGACCAGCGCACGGGCCAGTGCCACGCGCTGGCGCTGGCCGCCGGAAAGCTGGCCGGGGCGGCGGGCGCCATAGCCGGGCAGCCGCACCAGTGACAGCGCTTCTTCCGCCGCCTTGTGCCGCTGAGCCTTGCCGACGCCCTTGACCATCAGCCCGTAGGCAACGTTGTCGAGCACATTCAGATGCGGGAACAGCGCATAGTCCTGGAACACGGTGTTGACGTTGCGGCGATAGGGCGGAACGCCCTCGGCGCGTTCACCGAAGATCGAAATCGAGCCCGATGTCGGCTGCTCGAAGCCGGCTATGAGGCGCAGGCAGGTGGTCTTGCCGGAACCGGACGGCCCGAGCATGGCGAAGAACTCGCCCGGCACAATGTCGAGATCGACCGCATCAACGGCGCGCACGCTGCCGAAATGGCGCGAGGCTTTCTGGAAGGAGACGGCGGAGGTCATGGGCTGTCAGTCCGTTGCCGGTTTGATGCGTTGATGTCGCGCGACGTCCTACCCCCCGCGACGGGGGAGGTCGCGACAAAGCCGCGGGTGGGGGTGCCTCGAAAAACGCCGAGCCGACCCCACCCCGACGCTATGCGTCGACCCTCCCCACAAGGGGGAGGGTAAGAAAAATCACCGCCCGCCGATGACGCCGATATAGTCGGATACCCAGCGGTAGTAGGGCACGCACTGATCGTTCTGGGTGGCGCATTTCGACACCGGCGTCTTCCAGAACTTGATCTTGTCGAAATTCTCGTAGCCGTTGGTCTTGCAGCCTTCGTCGGTCAAAAGCTCATTGCCCTTGCAGGCGGCGGGCACGACGGGCAGCGAACCGAACCAGGCCGAGACATCGCCCTGCACCTTGGGCGACAGCGAATGCTCCATCCACATATAGGCACAGTTGGGATTGGCGGCGTCGGCTTCCATCATGGTGGTGTCGGCCCAACCGGTAGCACCTTCCTCCGGGATGGTGGACGCGACCGGCTTCTTGGCGGCGACCAACGTGTTGACCTGATACGGCCACGAGCCGGAAGCGACGACGCCTTCGTTCTGGAAGTCGTCGACCTGGATGGCGGCGTCATGCCAGTAGCGGCCGACCAGCGTGCGCTGGACGCGCAGCAATTCGAGCGCTGCCTTGTACTGGTCCTCGTTCAGTTCGTAGGGATCCTTGATGCCGAGTTCCGGCTTGTGGAACATCAGATAGTTGGCGGCGTCGGCAATGTGGATCGGCCCGTCATAGGCTTGGACGCGGCCCTTGTTGGACTTGCCGTCGGGCAGCTTCATTTCCTCGAAGACGATGTTCCAGCTCTTGGGAGCCTCTTTGAACACGTCGGTGTTGTACATCAGGACGTTGGGGCCCCACTGGTAAGGAACGCCGTAGTGGGCGCCGCCGACGGTGAACCACGGCGCATCCTTGAGGCGCTCGTCGACCGTCTTCCAGCTCGGGATGAGATCGGTGTTGATCGGCTGGACACGCTTGCCGGCAACGAGGCGCAGCGAGGCATCGCCTGAAGCGGTGACGAGGTCGAAGCCGCCCTCATTCATCAGCGAGACCATCTCGTCGGAGGTGTTGGCGGTCTTGACGTTGACCTTGCAGCCGGTCTCCTTCTCGAAGGAGGTCACCCAGTCATAGCCCTTGTCGGTTTCGCCGCGCTCGATATAGCCCGGCCAGGCAACGATGTTGACCTGGCCCTCGCCTTTGCCAAGCTCCTTGACCTGGGGGACGGCCTGACCGGAAAAGGTCAGCGCGACCGTCAGAGCAGTGCACGACTTCAGGAATGAATTCATTGTCGATCTCCCATTTAGGCGCCTGACCCTGAAAGCCGGTTTCGGTCTTCGCTAGGGGTCACGCGCGGACTGAAAACTGTCAGTTCGTCCGTTGGGCTTGATGCCGCTCTGATGGCGGCTTTGGTCCCTGGACCGAAAGTGCTTTGAAAACTCCGGTTTCGCAAATTCATTTATCAGAAGGGCGATATCGGTTTTTCCGATAGGTGGGCAGCCGATCTCTCAAGGACGCTGGCGGACCGTCCGTTGCGACTGGGCAAGGCCGATGAAATCGCGCGCGGCCTGCGGCAGACCGGAGCCACGCCGCCAGACCATGCCGACCTGAACCACCGGCAAGGAGCCGGAAATATCGCGCGATTCGATGCGGTCGCCTTCCAGCGACCAGGGCCGGTAGACGAGGTCGGGCAGCAGCGCCACGCCGGCGCCGGTGGCGACCAGACTGCGCACGGCCTCCACGGAACGGGTGCGGAAGGCGACATGCGGCTTGGCGCCGATCGCCGTCAGCAGCTTGCCGGTATTCTCCTCGATCTCGTCGACGGTCAGCATGATCAGCGTTTCGGAGGCAATGTCGCCAATGCTGATGATGTCGGCGCCGACAAGCGGATGACCGAGTGGCAGCCACAGCCGATAGGCCGAGACTTCGAGGATTTCCGACTGCAACGCGGTGCGGTCGCGCAGATTGGAGGTGACCATGACGGCAATGTCGAGCTTGCCGCCGATCAGGAGGTGTTCGAGATAATCGCCATTGTCCTCGATGGCCGAGACCTCGACGCCGGGATAGGCGCGGCGGTAGCGGGCGAGCAGATCCGACAGCACATAACCGGCGACCAGCGAGGTAACGCCGAGCTGCAGCCGGCCGGCCGCCACCGCCTGCTCGCCGGAGAAAGAGCGGCGCGCGTCGGAAACGTCCGCGAGGATCTTCGTCGCGTGGCGCAGGAACTGGTGGCCCTTATGGGTGATGTTGAGGCCACGCGGATGGCGCTCGAACAGTTCGACGCCAAGATCGCTTTCGAGCTCCTTGATCGCTTCGGTGACCGACGATTGCGAGATCGACAGGTTCTGCGCGGCGCCCGAGACCGTGCCTTGCTCGGCGACGGCGATGAAGAACTGCAGCTGACGGATGGTGAAAGCCATGGTCGGACTAAACACGGCGGAGGCGACGCTGGGAAGTGGCGGCCGGCGAACACTTGACGGCTCCCTCAATCGTAACTAAGTAAGTTACATGAAACGCAACAGCCGACTGTCCTCGACCTTGCACATTCTCGTCCACATGGCCGAGAAGCCCGAACAGGCGCTGACCTCCGAGCAGCTTGCCACCTTCATCCACACCAATCCGGTTGTGGTCCGCCGCACCATCGCAGGCTTGCGCGATGCCGGCATCGTCACCTCGTCACGCGGGCACGGTGGCGGTTGGCTGCTCGGGCGGGCGCCCGAGAAAATATCTCTGGCCGAGATCAGCGTCGCCCTTGGCGAGACGCTGCTGCCGTTCAGCACCGAGCCGGAAAGCCCCGGCTGCCTCGTCGAGCAGGCGGTGATCGCCGTCCTCGACGATTTTCGCATCGCCGCCGAAAGGCTGCTGGCGGAGAAGCTGCGCAGCATCACGCTGGCCGACCTGACCGCCGATTTCCGCCGCCGTTTTGATCTCATTGGAGTCTCCAGCCATGCAGTATGATCTTGCCGTCGTCGGCGGCAGCTTTGCCGGCCTGTCCGCCGCCATCCAGGTGGCGCGGGCAGGACGCAAGGTGCTGGTGATCGACGCCGGCCAGCCGCGCAACCGTTTTGCCGAGCATTCGCACGGCTTCCTCGGACAGGACGGACGCTCGCCTGGCGCAATCCTGGGTGACGCAATGCGGCAGCTGCTGGCCTATCCGACAGCCAGGGTTGTCAGCGGGCGCGCGGACAAGGCCGTTGCCGCCGGCAGCAACGATTTCGAAATCACCACCGACGGCGGCGAGACATTCGGCGCCGCACGGCTGGTGCTGGCCACCGGGGTGCGCGATATCCTGCCGGAGGTTGCCGGTCTTGCCGAGCTCTGGGGAAAGAGCGTGCTGCACTGCCCCTATTGCCACGGCTACGAAGTCTCGGGCGGGCCGCTCGGCGTGCTCGCAACCGGCCCGATGTCCATGCATCAGGCACAGCTGATCACCGATTGGGGCGATGTCACGCTGTTCGGCAATGGCCTGTTCGAGCCTGACACAGAGCAGATGCGCGCGCTCGAGAGCCGAAAGGTGCGGTTTGAGCCCACCAGCGTTGCCGAGCTGCGGGAAGACGGCTCCGGCGGATTGATCGTCCACCTCGACGATAGCCGAAAGGCCGGCGTCAGGGCGATGTTCACCGCGCCGCGCAACATCATGGCCAGCCCGCTGGCCGAACAGCTCGGCTGCGGCTTCACCGAAGGCCTCCTCGGCCCGGTGATATCAGTCGACGACAGGCAGCAGACGACCGTGCCCGGCGTCTACGCCGCCGGCGACGCGGCACGTTCGATGCACAATATTGCCTTTGCGGTATCGGCTGGCACCTTTGCGGGCGTCTGCGCCCACCAATCGCTGGTCTTCGGCTAGAACCCGGCTTCCTCGCCGGCGATGCTGAGCCGCGCGCCGGCCTGGGCCAGGGCGGCAGCCAGGTCGTGCGGCGGCGAGCGGTCGGTGGCGAGTTCGGAAAAGCTGTCGAAGCCGCAGACCTGGACCAGACCAAGACGGCCGAATTTCGAGTGATCGGTGATGACGAGGGACCGCTGGCCGCGCGACAGCACCATGCGGGCGAACTCGGCCTCATCCAGATCAAAATCCATGACGCCCATCACCGCGTCGACGCCCCCGGTGGAAATGATGGCGTGGCTGACCGAGAAGCGACTGACAAAATCGATCGCCGAGGCGCCGAAAGCAGCGCCGGAATCGCTGCGCAGCTCGCCGCCGGCCATATAGACCTTGTTGCCGTTGATGGTGGCCAGCGTGCGGGCAATGTCCGAGGAATTGGTGACGACCGTCAGGCGCCGGTGGCCGAGCAGTTCACGCGCAAGGAACGAGGTCGTCGTTCCGGTGTCGAGCATGATCGATTCCCCGTCGCGGATGGTGGCGGCGACCATGCGGGCAATGACGCGCTTGGCGTCGGCGTTCTCACGCATGCGCCGCTCGAACGGCGCTTCGCCGATCATCGACGGCAGGCCGATGGCGCCATGCATCTTGAGGACAGAGCCATCACCAGTCAGCGGCTTGACGTCGCGACGCACCGTCTCCAGCGACACGCCCAGCCGGTCGGCCAGACTGGCGATGGTGACGGTGCCCTCTTCCTGCAGGAGCCGCAGGATCTCGCCGTGTCGTTTGGACTGGGCCATCTGGTTTCCCGAACTGATGCTCGTGACCGATTTTAAGGTAATCCAAGTGCTTTTAAAGGAACTACCTTATCCTTTCGGGCAAAATACCCAAAAAAAGTCACACCTTTTTGTTGACAAGCGGGCAACCCCGGCGTGAAATCAAAGACATCAACAGGCTTCAGATCTGCGACTGGGGGCAGAGCCGCAACTCAGTGGTCAGGCCGTTTGGAACGTGCCTGTACAAGGAATTTCAGATCCGCGGGGGCGGATGCCGGGCTCAAAAACCTGGCCAAGGGGCTCGTCGGTGCGGTGCGGGATACCGATCCTGGCGTCCCGCACCGACGAGATTATTTACGTTTCTCCCCGCCGTCGTTGCGCTGTTCACGGCGCCTTGTCGAAATCCAGCAAACAAGGGATGTTCCGTGACCGCCGAAGACCGCATCCGCGCCCTGCCCTGCTGGACCGGCGGCATCGAGATCGCACCGCTGCCCGGCGGCCTGAGCAACGCGAATTATGTGGTTACGGACGCGGCCGGACGACATGTCGTGCGCTTCGGCAAGGACTATCCGTTCCACCATGTCTTTCGCGAGCGCGAGGTGATGACGGCGCGGGCGGCGCATGCCGCCGGTTTCGCGCCAGCCGTCCGCCATGCCGAACCGGGCATCCTGGTGACGGAGTTTCTCGACGCCAAGACCTATCTCGCCGAGGACGTACGCGCCAATCTCGGCCGCGTCGCGGCCCTGATGCGCGGCTTCCACCGGGAGATGCCCAATCACGTCTCGGGCGCCGGCTTCATGTTCTGGGTGTTCCATGTCATCCGCGACTATGCGCGCACGCTTGAAGAGGGCGGCAGCCGCAAGCGCAGCGACCTGCCGCGCCTTTTGACACTGGCCGACGAACTGGAGCGCGCGCAGAAACTGCTGCCTATCGTCTTTGGCCACAATGACCTGTTGCCGGCCAACATTCTCGACGATGGCAACAGGCTGTGGCTGATCGACTTCGAATATGCCGGCTTCAACACGGCGATGTTCGATCTCGCAGGCGCCGCCTCCAACGCCGGCATGAGCGACGAGGAATCCTTCGCCTTCCTGACCGCCTATTTCATGAAGGAACCGGACGAGGCGATCCGCCGTTCGCACGCGGCCATGCAATGCGCCTCGCTGCTGCGCGAGGCGATGTGGAGCATGGTCTCCGAGCTCTATCTCGACGCGCCGGGCATCGACTACGTCGCCTACACCGAGGAAAACCTCGCCCGGCTCGACGCGGCACTGGAAAACTACCGGACAAAATACGGGATACAGAAATCATGACATTGCCGAGCCAGGCCGCCATCGTCGTCATCGGCGGCGGCATCATCGGCTGTTCGACGGCCTATCATCTGGCGCGCGACCACAAGGCCGACGTGGTGCTGCTCGAGCAGGGTAAGCTGACCTCGGGTTCGACCTGGCATGCCGCCGGCCTTGTCGGGCAATTGCGCTCGTCGGCGTCTATCACCCGCGTGCTGAAATACTCCGTCGACCTCTACAAGGGACTGGAGGCCGAGACCGGCCTTGCCACCGGCTGGAAGATGACCGGGTGCCTCAGGCTCGCCACCAATGCCGACCGCTGGACCGAGTACAAAAGGCTGGCGACGACAGCAAAAAGCTTCGGCATGGACATGCAATTGCTGTCGCCGGACGAGGTGAAAAGAATGTGGCCGCTGCTGGAGACCGGCGATCTCGTCGGCGCCTCCTGGCTGCCGACCGATGGCCAGGCGAGCCCCTCCGACATCACGCAGTCGCTGGCCAAGGGCGCGCGCATGCATGGCGCCAAACTGTTCGAGGATGTCCGCGTCATCGGCTTCGAGATGAAGGACGGCCGCATCACGGCGGTGAAAACCAACAAGGGCGACATTGCTTGCGACAAGGTGGTCAACTGCGCCGGCCAGTGGGCGCGGCAGGTCGGCGCCATGGCCGGCATCAACGTGCCGCTGCAGCCGGTGAAGCACCAGTACATCATCACCGAGAAGATCGACGGTCTGGCGACCGACGCGCCGACCATCCGCGACCCGGACCGACGCACCTATTTCAAGGAGGAAGTCGGCGGGCTGGTGATGGGCGGCTATGAGCCTAACCCGCAGGCCTGGGCGACTGGTCTCCCCGGCGACGACGTTCCCAATGATTGGGAATTCAGGCTGTTCGACGACGACTACGACCATTTCGAGCAGCACATGAGCCAAGCGATCGCGCGCGTGCCGGCGCTGGAAACCGTCGGCGTCAAGCAGATGATCAACGGGCCGGAGAGTTTTACGCCGGACGGCAATTTCATTCTCGGCACAGCGCCTGAATGCGCCAACATGTTTGTCGGCGCCGGCTTCAACGCCTTCGGCATCGCCTCGGGCGGCGGCGCCGGCTGGGTGCTGGCGCAGTGGGTGGTCGATGGCGAAGCACCGCTCGACCTGTGGGTGGTCGACATCAGGCGTTTTTCCAATTTGCACCGCGACCGTCAGTGGGTCTGCGACCGCACGCTGGAGGCCTATGGCAAACACTATACGATTGGCTTCCCGCATGAGGAATATGCCAGCGGGCGGCCGCGCATCGTCTCGCCGCTCTACGAGCGGCTGAAACAGCAGCGCGCCGTGTTCGGCTCGAAGCTCGGCTGGGAGCGGCCGAACTGGTTCGCGCCCGAAGGCGTCGAGCCGCAGGACATCTATTCGATGGGCCGGCAGAACTGGTTCGCGGCGGTCGGCGACGAACACCGGCATGTGCGCGAAAAAGTCGGCATTTTCGATCAATCGTCTTTCGCCAAATACGAGCTGAGCGGGCCCGATGCGCTGAAGGCGCTGGACTGGATCTGCGCCAACGACGTCAGCAAGCCGGTCGGCCGGCTGACCTACACCCAGCTTCTCAACACACGCGGCGGCATCGAGGCCGATCTGACGGTGGCGCGGCTGGCCGAAGAGAAGTTCTACATCGTCACCGGCACAGGCTTCCGCACGCATGATTCCTCGTGGATCGGCGACCATATCGGCGAAGGGCTCGATGCCACGCTGATCGACGTCACCGAGGATTTCGGCACGCTGTCGCTGATGGGTCCTCGAGCGCGCGACGTGCTCTCGGCGGCGACCGAAGCCGACGTGTCGAACGCCGCATTCCCGTTCGGCCATGTGCGCGAGCTTGCCATCGCCGGCCACACAATTCGGGCGCTGCGCGTCACCTATGTCGGCGAGCTTGGTTGGGAACTGCATGTACCGATCGCGGCCACCGGCGAAGTCTTCGACGCGCTGATGGCGGCAGGCGAGAAGCACGGCATCCGCCCGATCGGCTACCGGGCACTGGAATCGCTGCGGCTGGAAAAGGGCTATCGCGCCTGGGGCTCCGACATCACGCCCAACGACACGCCGCAGGAAGCCGGGCTCGGCTGGGCGGTCAAGCTGCGCAAGAACACCGATTTCGTTGGACGGCGCGCGCTCGAGAAGACCAGCGGCGCGGCACTGAAGAAACGCCTTGCCGGCTTCACGGTCGACGACCCCGAGATCGTGCTGCTCGGCCGCGAAACCATCCTGCGCAATGGCGAACCGGTCGGCTATCTCAGCAGCGGCGGTTACGGCTACACGCTGGGCAAGACCATCGGCTACGGCTATGTGCGCAACGCCGACGGGGTGAGCGACGATTTTCTCGCCTCGGGCGACTATGAATTGGTGGTTGCGATGGAGAGGACACCGGCCAAGATCCATCTCGAGCCGATGTACGACCCGGCAGGCGCCAGGGTCAAAACGTAGGTCAGGTCACGCGCAGTGCGAGACCGCGGCTTGGCACAGTGTCGGCTTCGCCAGGCATGGAGACGTAAGGGCGCGTTTCCTCGACGCGGGTGACGAGGCCTTGCGCCTCGAGCTCAGCGATGCGCGCGGCAAAACCCTGATCCCACAGCGTGTTCTTGACCGTCAGCACGATCACTCCGCCCGACCGGCAGATGCGGATCAGTTCGTCCAGCCCCTCAGTGCCGACATGACCCGATGTGAAGACGCCGGCCGAGATGATCCCGGCATAGGCATCGTCGGCAAAGGGCAAATGACCGCCCAGCGCCAGGCAATGGAGCGCGGAATAGACGCCCTTGCGGGCCGCCTGATCCAGCATGCCTTGTGAAATATCGAGTGCCTCGACTTGCGGGTAACCAGCAATATCAAGCCATTCACCGATGAGCCCGGTGCCGGCCCCGGCATCGAGCAGCGGTGCTGAACCGCGCGGCAGATGGCGGGCCAGCAACGCAAGGCAGATCGTCGGATGGCGATAGCCGGCGGCCGACATGTCGGCGTCATAGGTTTCCGACCAGCGGTCATAGAGTGCGGCCACCTCTTCGGGCCGCTTTGCCGCGTAGGCCGCGCCGAGCGCGCCCTGATGTTTGCTGTCCGCCACTTTTATCCAGTCCGCCAATTTTTGATCTCGCAGTGATGATAGCCAAAGCGCGAAAATTGTGGAACCGTCGCTGCGACAAATAACAGCGTGGGGGCGCAGGCATGGTGACAGACGAGGCACGTGCGGCGCTGGACGACATTCCCATCCTGGCCGGCTACAGCGAGCCGCTGGAGCGGCTGGGTGGCCTCACCAACCTCGTCTTCAAGGCCGGCGACTTCTGCCTGCGCATTCCCGGCAAAGGCACCGAGGAATACATCAACCGGGCCAACGAAGCGGTGGCCGCGCGCGAAGCGGCAAAAGCAGGGGTCAGTCCCGAGGTGCTGCATGTCGATGCCGCCACCGGGGTGATGGTGACACGCTACATCGCCGGCGCCGAAACCATGTCGCCGGAGAAATTCCAGACACGGCCGGGCAGTCCAGCCCGCGCCGGCGAGGCCTTTCGCAAGCTGCACAATTCAGGCGCGGTGTTTCCCTTCCGCTTCGAATTGTTCGCGATGATCGACGATTACCTCAAGGTGCTGTCCACCAAGGAGGTCGCCCTGCCCGCCGGTTATCATGACGTGGTGCACGACGCCGAGAGCGTGCGCTCGGCGCTGGCCGCCCATCCGCTGCCGATCGTCGCCTGCCACTGCGACCCGCTGTGCGAGAACTTTCTCGATACGGGCGACAGGATGTGGATCGTCGACTGGGAATATTCGGGCATGAACGATCCGCTCTGGGACCTTGGCGACCTCAGCGTGGAAGGCAGATTCGACACGGCGCAGGACGAAGAGATGATGCGCGCCTATTTCGGCGGCGAGGCCAGGCCGGCGGAGCGCGGCCGCATCGTCATCTACAAGGCAATGTGCGATCTGCTGTGGACACTATGGGGACTGATCCAGCTCGCCAACAACAACCCAGTCGATGATTTTCGCGCTTATGCCGATGGCCGTTTCGCTCGCTGCAAGGCGCTCATGGAGACGCCGGAGTTTTCGCGGCATCTGGCGGCTGTACGTCAGGGCTGAGCCTGGACTAATTCACGCCCTTCGGCACATTCTCCGGCGGCACCGTGGTCTCGACCACTTTCTGGCGGTGGAAGATGAACAGGCCGGCGAGGACGACAATACCCGAGCCGATCAGGATGCGCGGGCCGGGAACGTCGCCGAAGAACACCAGCCCGAACACCACCGCCCACAGCAGCAGCGTGTAGTGCAGCGGCGCCAGCGTCGAGGCCGGCGCCAGCTTGAGCGCCCTGGTGATCATCAGATGGGCGCCGCAGGAGACGATGCCAAGCAGCAGCATGGCGCCGAGATCGAGCGCCGACGGCGTCTGCCAGGCGCCGATGGTCAGGACGCCGCCGACCAGCAGCGTGCCGATGGTCTGCCATGTCACCAGATTGGTGTCGCTGGTGCCGCGCAGCCGGCGGTTGAGGATGATGGCGAAGGCGAAGGAGATACTGCCTACCAGCGCAAAACCCGATGACAGCGAGAACGCCGCCGAGGACGGTTTCAGCATGATCAGCACGCCGCAGAAGCCGAGCAGGATCGCCATCCAGCGGCGCCAGCCGACCTTTTCGCCAAGCAAGAGGTGCGAGAGTGCCGCGACATAGATCGGCCCGGCCATGTAGAAGCTCATCACATCGGCAAGCGGCAGATGGATCACGGCGGCGTAGAAGAGCGCGGTGTCGAGTGTCGTCATCACCACCCGCAGCAGCTGCAGTTCCAGGCGTTCCATGCGAAACAGCTTGGCCGTGCCTTGATTGGCGATCATCGGGCCGAGCACGAAAAAGGCGCCAATAGAGCGGATCAGCACCACCTGTCCGACGGAAAAGCTGGCGACCAGCCACTTGCCCATGGCGTCGTTCAGCGCAAACAGGAAGTCGCCGGCCAGCATCAGCAGAATGCCGGCCAAAAGCACATTCCTGATCGTTGAATTCTGCGCCACGGGCTGCGTCATGCCGATCCCGATTCCTCCCTGGTAAGCCGGGTCGTAGACGGAAGCGGCTGCCTTGACGAGGAGAATTCGGGCGATGGGTAAGACCAGCGCCGGGAATCGGCTGTATCTAGCTGGACATGTGCCGCCGGTTCACCATTCCCGGCCTTCCGTCGACGGACAGCCTGGTTTCCTGCTTCGTCCGCTCCGCCACCACCTTGCCCCTGGCGATGACGCACAGGCGCTCGGCGCGCAGCCGCAGGGCTTCGACCGGATTGCCGGCATCGAGGACGACCAGGCTGGCGCGCTTGCCGACCGCCAGGCCGAGATGATCGAGGCCCATGATCGCGGCATTGACGTTGGTGACCATGTCGAAGCAGCGCGCCATCTCGGCCGGGCTCGACATCTGAGCGACGTGCAGACCCATGAAGGCGACATCGAGCATGTCGGCGGTGCCCAGCGAATACCAGGGATCGAGCACGCAATCCTGGCCCCAGCCGACGCGAATGCCGAGCGCCAGCATTTCCTTGACCCGAGTCAGGCCACGGCGCTTCGGGAAGGTGTCGTGGCGGCCCTGCAGCATGATGTTGATCAGCGGATTGGGAATGACCGAGACGCCGGCCTCGGCGATCAGCGGCAAAAGCTTCGAGACGTAGTAACTGTCCATCGAATGCATCGAGGTGAGGTGCGAACCGGCGACCTTGCCGTGCAGACCAAGGCGCTGCGCCTCATAGGCAAGCTGCTCGATATGGCGCGACAGCGGATCATCGGTCTCGTCGCAATGCAGGTCGACCATCAGGCCGCGTTTGGCCGCGATTTCGCACAGCTCCGTTACCGAGCGCGTGCCGTCGGCCATGGTGCGCTCGAAATGCGGGATGCCGCCGACAATATCGACGCCCATGTCCAAGGCGCGGATGGTGTTCTCCCGTGCCGTCGGCGAGCGATAAAACCCGTCCTGCGGGAAGGCGACCAATTGCAGGTCGATATAGGGGGCGACCATTTTCTTGACCTCGAGCAGCGCCTCGACCGCCAGCAGGCGGTCATCGCAGACATCGACATGGGTGCGGATGGCAAGCAGGCCCATCGACACCGCCCAGTCGCAATAGGCCAATGCGCGATCACGCACCGCCTCATGCGTCAAAAGCGGCTTCAACTCGCCCCACAGCGAAATGCCTTCGAGCAGCGTGCCCGACGCGTTGATGCGCGGAATGCCCAGGGAGAGCGTCGCGTCCATGTGGAAATGCGGATCGACGAAAGGCGGCGAGACCAGATTGCTGCTGGCGTCAACCTCGGTCTGGGCAGAATCCTGCAGAGTGGGCTCGATCGCCGCGATCGTCTCACCGTTGATGCCGATGTCGGCAACCCTGCCATCAGGCAGCGTGCCGCCGCGAACGATAAGGTCGAAAGCCATCTGTCGTCATCCCGTCAAAAGAATCATCTGATATCGCCGAGGCTGAAAATCGCATCCCGTCGATGCCACTTGCAACAGCGGTTTGTCCGCGGCGGCCGTGGATGGTTCCATCCGGCCGCAACTCCCTCTATAAGCCGCCTTCGTTGTCCCGGTTTCAAGGATCCGCCGTTTGTTTCGTTTCTTCCGCTCGACGGAAAACCAGCGCCTCGTTGCGAGGTTGATCCGGGAATCCTTTTACCAGCACAGGTTTGGCTACGGCGCCGCGATCTTGTCGATGCTTGTGGTGGCCGCCACGACCGGCGCCAGCGCCTGGATTCTCAAAGAGATCACCGACGAATTCGTGGTCTTCAAACGGATTGACCGCGTCAACCTGATTGCGGCAGGGGTCGCCACGATCTTCATTCTCAAGGGTCTCGCCAACTTCATCCAGGCCTATTTCATGAGCCGGGTCGGCAACGCCATCATCGCCGACCGGCAGCGCAAGATCTACGACCGCATCCTGGCGCAAGGCATCGAATTCTACCATTCGACCTCGTCGTCCGACCTGATCACACGCATGACCAACAATGCGCAGGCGGCGCGCAACGTGCTCGACCTCGTTGTCACGTCCTATGTGCGCGATCTGTTGTCGCTGGTTGTCCTGGTAGGGGTCATGGTCTGGCAGCAGCCAGCCCTGTCTATAATCTGCTTCGTCGTCGGCCCGTTGGCTATCTACGGGGTCAACCGCATCCTCAAACGTGTTCGCAAGTTCGCCGCGATGGAGTTTCGCTCGGTCGGCCAGATCGTGCAGGTTATGCAGGAAACGGCAATCGGCGTGCGCGTCGTCAAATCCTTCAACCTCGAAGGCGCAATGCGCAACCGCATGTACAAGGCCGTGTCGGACGTCGAGAACCGGGCCAACAACATCGCGACGCTGGAGGCTGCGACAAGCCCGGTGATGGAGACGCTGGCCGGGTTGGCAATTGCCGGGGCCATCTTCGTCAGCGGCTTCCTGGTCTTGCAGGGCGGCCAGATGCCGGGAAACATCATGGCCTTCATCGGGGCGCTCCTGTTTGCCTATGAGCCGGCAAAGCGCCTTGCGCGCGTGCGCATATCGCTGGAAAGCGGCATTGTCGGCGTGCGCATGATGTTCGAGCTCGCCGACCAGCCGCTGACTCTGGTCGAGAAGCCGGACGCGAAGCCGCTTCTGGCCGGACCGGGCGAGATCCGATTCGACGCCGTCGACTTCGCTTATCAGAACGGGCCGCCGGTGCTGGACAGCTTCGATCTAACGCTTGAGCCCGGCAAGATGACGGCGCTGGTCGGGCCTTCCGGCGGCGGTAAGTCGACGATTCTAAACCTGATCATGCGCATGTACGACCCGAAGAGCGGCAAGGTGCTGTTCGATGGTCAGGATATTTCCCATGCGACGCTCGCATCGCTGCGGGAAAAGATCGCCTATGTCAGCCAGGATACGTTCCTGTTTGCCGGCACCATCATGCACAACATCCGGCTTGGGCGCGAGGGTGCGACCGACGAAGAGGTGATCGCCGCCGCCAAGGCGGCCAACGCCCATGACTTCATCAGCGCGCAGGCGAAAGGCTACGAGACGGATGTCGGCGAGAATGGCGGCCTGCTGTCGGGCGGCCAGCGCCAACGGATCTCGATCGCACGCGCCATGTTGCGCAATGCCGAGATCCTGCTGCTGGACGAAGCGACCAGCGCGCTCGATGCCGAATCGGAAGCGCTGTTCCGCGAAGCGCTGCAGCAATTGACGGAAGGCCGCACGACGATCGTTATCGCGCACCGTCTGTCGACCGTGCACCAGGCAGACACGATCGTGGTGCTCGAAGCCGGCAAGGTGGTGGAAAGCGGCCCGCACAAGACCTTGCTCAAGCAGGGCGGGCTCTACCAGAAGCTTTATGAGTATCAGTTGATGCCGTGATGGTGTTCCGGATGTTGGAGCCGGGCCCCCTCATCCAGCCGCTACGCGGCCACCTTCTCCCCGAGGGGAGAAGAGATCGTCAGCGCCGGGCGCCAGCCTCTTCTCCCCAGCGGGGAGAAGAGGCCGCGTAGCGGCCGGATGAGGGGGCCTGGGCGCGAACCTTATTCCGGCACAAACCTCACCGCGCCCTTGGCCGCGCTGGTGGCCATCGCGGCATAGGCGCGCAAGGCGGTCGTCACCTTGCGCTTGCGCTTTTCCTCGGGCTTCCAGGCCAGGGCGCCCTTGGCTTCCATGGCCGCCCGGCGCGCAGCGAGTTCCGCCTCATCGACAGCCAGGCGGATGCTGCGGTTCGGGATGTCGATCTCGATCGTATCGCCCTCCTGCACCAGCCCGATCAGCCCGCCTTCAGCGGCTTCCGGCGACGCATGGCCGATCGACAGGCCCGAGGTGCCTCCGGAGAAGCGGCCATCGGTGACCAGAGCGCAGGCCTTGCCGAGGCCTTTCGACTTCAGATAGCTGGTCGGATAGAGCATTTCCTGCATGCCTGGGCCGCCGCGCGGCCCTTCATAGCGGATGACGACCACATCGCCGGCCTTGATCTCGTTTGACAGGATCGCCTTGACGCTGGAATCCTGGCTTTCGAAGACGCGGGCCGGGCCGGTGAACTTCAGGATCGATTCATCGACGCCGGCGGTCTTCACGATGCAGCCGTCGAGAGCCAGATTGCCTTTCAGCACGGCGAGGCCGCCATCTTTGGAAAAGGGATGTTCGGTCGAGCGGATGACGCCTTTCTCGCGGTCGAGATCGAGTTCGTCCCAGCGGCGGTCCTGGCTGAAAGCGACCTGTGTCGGCACGCCGCCAGGGGCGGCGAGGAAGAAATCCCGCACGCTCTGGCTGGTCGTGCGGGAAATATCCCAATGGTCGAGCGCTTCGCCCAGCGTTCGCGTGTGCACCGTCGGCAGGTCGCGGTTGAGCAGGCCGGCATTGTCGAGCTGGCCGAGGATGGCCATGATGCCGCCGGCGCGGTGGACGTCTTCCATGTGGACGTCGGACTTGGCCGGAGCAACCTTGCACAGCACCGGCACCTTGCGCGACAGGGCGTCGATGTCGTCCTGATCGAAATCGATCTCGCCCTCATGCGCGGCAGCCAGGATGTGCAGCACGGTGTTGGTCGAGCCGCCCATGGCGATGTCGAGCGTCATAGCGTTCTCGAAGGCACCTTTGGAGGCGATGTTGCGCGGCAGCGCCGTCTCATCGTCCTGCTCGTAATAGCGCTGGGCGAGATCGACGATCAGGTGGCCGGCCTCGACGAACAAGCGCTTGCGGTCGGCATGCGTGGCCAGCGTGGAACCGTTGCCCGGCAGCGACAGGCCAAGCGCCTCGGTCAAACAATTCATCGAATTGGCGGTGAACATGCCCGAGCAGGAGCCGCAGGTCGGGCAGGCCGAGCGCTCGATGACCTTGACGTCCTCGTCGGAGACCCTGTCGTCGGCGGCCGCCACCATGGCATCAACCAGGTCGAGCGCCTGCGTCTTGCCGGCGAGCACCACCTTGCCGGCTTCCATCGGCCCGCCGGAGACGAAGACGGTCGGGATGTTGAGGCGCAACGAGGCCATCAGCATGCCAGGCGTGATCTTGTCGCAATTGGAGATGCAGACCATGGCATCGGCACAGTGGGCGTTGACCATGTATTCGACGGAATCGGCGATCAGCTCGCGCGACGGCAGCGAATAGAGCATGCCGTCATGGCCCATGGCGATGCCGTCGTCGACGGCGATGGTGTTGAATTCCTTGGCAACGCCGCCGGCCTTCTCGATCTCACGCGCCACCAGTTGGCCGAGATCCTTCAGGTGAACATGGCCCGGCACGAATTGGGTGAAGGAGTTGACCACCGCTATGATCGGTTTGCCGAAATCGCTGTCCTTCATGCCGGTGGCGCGCCAGAGGCCGCGAGCGCCGGCCATGTTGCGGCCATGGGTGGTGGTGCGGGAGCGATAGGCAGGCATGTTTTTTCCTTGGTGGCTGCCCGCAGCCCAGGAATGGCGCGGCGGAGCTGAGTTCGGACCGCAGGCGTTATAGACGCGCAAGTATGGTCTGGCCACAATTTTGCAATGCGCCAGATTCTCTCAGAAAAAATGCGTGGCACTGTCGGATGGCGCGCTGCATGCCCGTCCTTGGACAGACGGCAAGGAGATGGCACCATGTTCGGAGTCAGCCGTTTCACAGCAACAGCGACCGAAACAGCACGAGGAGCACGACATGCAAAAGATCACCACCTGCCTGTGGTTCGACGGCCAGGCCGAAGAGGCCATGAATTTCTACGTCTCCATCTTCAAGAATTCGAAGGTGCTGAGCGTGATGCGCTGGCCCGAGGGCCACGCCGATGAAGGCAAGGTGCTGGTGACCACGTTCGAACTCGACGGCGTGCAATTCCAGGCGCTCAACGGCGGACCGCAGTTCAAGCACACCGAGGCGATGTCGCAGTCGATCGACTGCAAGACGCAGGAAGAGGTGGATTATTTCTGGGACAAGCTCATCGAAGGTGGCGGCCAACCGTCGCAATGCAGCTGGCTGAAGGATAAATTCGGCGTCTCCTGGCAGGTTGTTCCGGAGCAGCTGCCGCGCCTGCTTCTGGATCCGGACCGGGCCAAGGCCGGCCGCGTGATGTCGGCGATGATGCAGATGAGCAAGATCGACATCGCCAAGATCGAAGAGGCGGCTAGGGGGTGAGAACTGCGCGATCTTGCCTTCTCCCCCTGTGGGAGAAGGTGGATTGGCGCGCAGCGCCAAGACGGTTGAGGGGTGTTCCAGCGGAGTGAGGCGTTAGCGTTCCCTGGAGCACCCCTCATCCGTCGCCTTCGGCGACACCTTCTCCCACAGGGGGAGAAGGGGAAGTCAGCGCTCAAGCCGCTCTGTCGCGGACCTGATAGTCCTTGATCGTGGCAAACGTGATCGCTTTCCAGCGTTCCGCTTCGTAGTTCAGCGAGAAAGCGTGCTGGGCGAGGAACACCGGATCGTTGTCGAGATCGCGGGCGATATCGCCGCGATGCGCCTCGATGAAGCGAAGCGTCTCGGCTTTGTCGTCGGCCGATATCCAGCGGCAGACCGAAAACCGCGACATCTCGAATTCGACCGGCAGCGTGTATTCGAAGTTCAGCCGTTCCTTCAGGACATCGAGCTGCAACGCGCCGACGACGCCGACGATGGCCGGCGAGCCATCCTCGGGCGAAAACAGCTGCACGACGCCCTCCTCTGCCATCTGATGCAGCGCTTCCTTAAGTTTTTTCGCCTTCATCGCGTCGCCGAGGCGCACACGACGCAGGATTTCGGGCGCGAAATTCGGAACGCCGCGGAACAGGATTTCCTCGCCCTCGGTCAGTGTATCGCCGATGCGCAGCGTGCCGTGGTTGGGAATGCCGACGACATCACCGGCAAAGGCCTCGTCAGCGGTGACGCGGGTGCGGGCAAAGAAGAACTGCGGCGCCGACAACGACATCGGTTTTCCCGTGCGCACCAGCTTGGCCTTCATGCCGCGCTCGAGCTTGCCGGAGCAAACGCGGACGAAGGCGATGCGGTCGCGATGGTTGGGGTCCATGTTGGCCTGAATCTTGAAGACGAACGACGTCATCTTCTCCTCGGTCGCCTCGACCTTGCGGGTGTCGGCCTCCTGCGCGCGCGGCGGCGGTCCAAAAGCGCCGAGTGCCTCGATCAGGTCGCGCACGCCATAGTTGCGCAGCGCCGAACCGAAATAGACCGGCGTCAGATGGCCCTCGCGGAAGGCTTCTATATCAAGGGGTCTGCACGCTTCCCGCGCGAGCTCCAGTTCCTCGATGAAGGCTTCGCGTTCGTTTTCTGGCAAAAGGCCAGCAACGCGGTTGGAATCGGGACCGTTGACCGGCGTGCGTTCTTTCTCCGCGTCGCCCCTGCGCACGGCATTCAGCGCCAGATGATAGGTGCCGGCAAAATTCTTGCCGCGGCCGATCGGCCAGGTGACGGGGGCAGTATCCAGCGCCAGCTTCTGCTCGATCTCGTCCAAAATCTCGAACGGATCGCGGCTTTCGCGGTCCATCTTGTTGATGAAGGTGATGATCGGAATGTCGCGCAGCCGGCAGACTTCGAACAGCTTCAGTGTGCGCGGCTCGATGCCCTTGGCGGCATCGATGACCATGACCGCCGAGTCGACCGCCGACAGCGTGCGGTAGGTGTCGTCGGCGAAATCCTCGTGGCCGGGCGTGTCGAGCAGGTTGAAGACATTGTCTTCATACTCGAAGGTCATCACCGAGGTGACGACCGAAATGCCGCGCTCGCGCTCGATCTTCATCCAGTCGGAGCGGGTCTGGATCTTGTCCTTCTTGGCTTTGACCTCGCCGGCAAGCTGGATAGCGCCGCCGAACAGCAGCAGCTTTTCGGTGAGCGTGGTCTTGCCGGCGTCCGGGTGCGCGATGATCGCGAAGGTGCGGCGGCGCGCCACTTCTTCTTCTATTGCTTCGGGCATTCTCTGGGATTTCCGTGTGACAGGCCGGGCTTCTAGCAGCGCAGTGGCAGGCTGTCGACCGCTCCGGCGGCTCGGACGCTGCCGATCGCCGCCGCACCGTCACGTCAGAGCGTACAGTTCAGTCGTGCTGTGGCTCTGGCCAGTGCATTGCCGCATATTTTGCGCTGCGCGATGTTGGCAAGCGGCTGCCGGGATGGCACTGGATGAACATCCCGCGGGATGACGAGGCAGAGGAGCAATCATGACTGCGGCGAAACATGTGATCGTCATCGGCGCCGGCATCATCGGCGCCTCCATCGCCTGGCATCTGAGCAGAGCGGGTGCGCAAGTGACGGTGATTGCCGACAGTGCTGCTGGCGGAGTGGCAACGCCAAACTCGTTCGCCTGGATCAACGCCAGCTGGGGCAATCCGGAGCCGTATTTCCGGCTGCGCACCCGCGCGATGGCCGAATGGTCGCGGCTGGCACAGGACCTGCCCGGCCTGCCGCTGAACTGGTGCGGCGGCCTGTGCTGGGATTTACCAGCGGCCGACATGGAAACCTACGCCACGGAACATTCCGCTTGGGGCTATGGCATCAGCCAAGTCGACCGCGCCGGTGCCGCGCGCATCGAGCCCAATCTCACCGAGCTTCCGGATTTTGCCTTGCATGTCGCCGAAGAGGGCGTGGCCGAGCCTGTTGCAGCCACAAAAGCGCTGCTGGACGACGCCGAGCGGCATGGCGCGAAGATCATCTCCACCACGGTGACGGCCCTGGCCCAGACCGGCGGCAGGATCACCGGTGTCGACACATCGCACGGCTTGATTGCATCAGACGAGGTGGTGATCGCTGCCGGCGTTGGCTCGTCGGGGATCGCCGCAACCGCCGGGATCAACCTGCCGATAGAAACGCCGCCCGGCCTGATCGTCCATTCGCGGCCCCACAAACGACTGCTCAACGGCTTGGTGCTGGCCGAGCGGCTGCACATGCGCCAGACGGCGGAAGGCCGCATCATCGCCGGCTCGGATTTTGGAGGCGCCGATCCGGGTATGGATGCCGAAGCCACCGCCCACGCGCTGTTTGCGGCCATGAAGGCCATGCTGCGCGACAGCGATGGGTTGGAACTCGATTTCCGCACGGTCGGCTACCGGCCGACGCCGATCGACGGCTTTCCGATCATCGGCCGCGCCGAGGGCGTGGACGGTGTCTATGTCGCCGTCATGCATTCCGGCATCACGCTGGCGCCGGCCGTCGGCCTGTTCGCCACAAGGGAAATCCTCGATGGCGAGCGCGACCCGCTGCTTGCCCCTTATGGATCGTCACGCTTCGCTCAATAGCCCGACGGACGGTGAAAGCCACCGGCCAGTGGTTCGATTGCCTTGGCGATGCCGAGCAGCTGTGACTCCGACCAGCGTTTGCCGACCAGTTGCAGGCCGACAGGCAGGCCGGCGCTGTCTTGTCCGCATGGGATGGAAAGGGCTGGATGGCCGCTGTAGTTGAAGACAGCGCCATAGGCCGGCAGCATCCAGTAGCTCTGCTCCTTGCCATCGACCTTGATCGGCGTGCCCGGCTCGCAATGAGGGAAAGCGGTGGTCATGGCGACCGGGCAGAGCAGCGCATCATGGTCCTCAAAAAATCGGTCCCAGGCGAGAATGGACCTGTCGCGGCGAGCGAGCGCCTCGAACCAGCGCGAAACCGGTGTCGGTCCCTCTGGCGGCTCCGCCTGCGCGGCCTCCATCATCATGCCGATCAGCGCGCCGCCCTGCTCCAGATCGTCGTCCAGGTCGAGTTTCGGCAGTTTTGCTGCTTCGACGACGGCGCCGGCGCCCTGCAGCTGCCTTGCGAGATTTTCGACCGCAGCGCTGATCTCGCCTGCCACCGGAAAGCCGGGAAAGGACGGCGCGAAGGCGATGCGCAATGTCCTAGGGTCGAGCTTCGGCATGTCCTGGACCGGCACCGGCGCAAGATCGGTGTCGCTTCCGTCCGGGCCGGCGATGATTTGGTAGATCAGCGCCAAATCTTCCACACCGCGCGCCAGCGGCCCAAGACAAGACATCAGCCGCACGCTGCGCGCAGCACCGCCAGGATCGGGGAAGGCGCCGGCCAACGAGACGCGGTGCTCCGTCGGCTTCAGGCCATAGACACCGCAGAAGCTGGCCGGCAGCCGAATCGAATCCTGCATGTCGGTGCCGACGTCGAACGGCGTCATTCCCGAGCAAAGTGCCGCCGCCGCGCCGCCGCTGGAACCGCCCGCCGTGCGCTGGAGATTCCATGGATTGTTGGTGCGGCCGAAGAGCGGATTGTTCGATTGCCAACCTCCCAGCATGGTCGCGACATTGGTCTTGGCCATCAGCACGCCGCCGGCCGCTTTCAGTCTGATGACGACCGGGCTGTCCTGCTTGGCGACATAATCGGCGAAGGGCGGGAAGCCGACCGTTGTCCTCATGCCTGACGTTTCGTGCATGTCCTTCAGCGTGAACGGTACACCATGCAGAGGTCCGAGAGCGTCGCCGCGCGCCTGGGCGGCGTCCGCCTTCTTGGCACGCTCGCGGGCGCCTTCCCTGTCGAGCGAGATGACAGCGCTGACGACCTCGTTGTGCGCATCGATCTGCGCCAGGTGGGCGTCGAGTGCTTCCACAGCGGAGATTTTCCGCGTGGCGATGGCAGCGGCGAGATCGACGGTTGAGGAGAAGGCGATGTCCATGGTGAATGCTCCGGCTTGGCGGCGCTCGCCTGGTCAAAATGGCGGATAGCGACGCGATTTCAAGCGGAGTTGAGCATTCGAGGATCGCCTGCGCTGGATCGGAATTGTGCCAATAGTCTGTTGAGGTCGGCGCTCTACGGCGCCCCCCTCTGGCCTGCCGGCCATCTCCCCCTCAAGTGGGGAGATTGGATAGCGTCACGGCTTTCGCCAATCTCCAATGTTGCAAGAACGCGCGGGCGGCGAAGCTGCCAATCTCCCCACTTGAGGGGGAGATGTCCGGCAGGACAGAGGGGGGCGCTGTCCCGCGGCGTTGCCGCGATTTGCAACTACCCGACCAGCGCCAGCTTCGCCACACCCGGAGCAAACGGGCGAATGCTGATGCCATCGCCGCTGATCGTGACAAAACTCGCCGGCGGGATCGCCTGCCAGTCGCCGCCCTCGCGGTCGAACGGCTCGGAAACGATGCAGCGGCCGCCGCCCTTGCGCAGGACAGAAGTGTAGAGCGTCGGCGCATGGGCGTCGGTGGCGTAGCGCACCGCATGCAGCGCCTGGCCATTCGAAAAGGCTGCGGTGAGCTTCAGCGCCGGTTCGAGGCCGGCGCGGCGCGAGGCTTCGAGCACGCGGCTGGTGGCGCGGGAGACGGCGCCTTGCGGATCGGTGGCCAATCCCTCGTCGATCATCAGCAGGAAGAACAGTTCGGAATCGGTGGTGCCTTCGCGCTGGTCGAAGACGGCGTCGGACAGCGAGTTCTCCAGCGCACGGCGGATCTTCTCGAAGCCGCCGATCTGGCCGTTATGCATGAACGACCAGTTGCCGGAGATGAACGGATGGCAGTTCATGCGGCTGGTGGCGCCGCCGGTCGACGCCCGAACATGGGCGAGGAACAGGCCGGATTTGATCTGCCGGCACAGGCTTTTCAGATTGGGATCGGACCAGGCCGGCAGGATATCGCGATAGAGCCCCGGCTCGGGGCGGTCGCCATACCAGGCAAGGCCGAAGCCGTCGCCATTGGTCGGCGATTTCGCTTCCTGGGCACAATGGCTCTGGGCGATCAGCGAGTGACAGGGCGCCGTGAGGATGTCTTCGAGAAAGACCGCTTCACCGAGATAGGCCGCCCACCGGCACATCGCTTCTGTCGTCCCCTAGGCGCGATCCATAAGAGCCGCAGGCTCCTTGATCGCGTGTGTGCCTCTGTTGTGCGTCCGCTCGTAAAGCTCGCGAACGATTCGGCTGGCGGTAGTTTCAAACAGAAACGGCAAGAAAGCATGAACGAGCGCAGCACAAGCCGCCAGCAACAGGCGCGACGAAAACCAGGCGGCAAACCCCATGTGGCTGAAATAGGTTTCGCCGACCTTGGCCGGATGAGAGGTGAAAATCCTTGCGACCGACATGCTGGTTCCCCTTCAGCGCTTCAAGTTCCTGATATGAGTATCCTGACACGCTTCGCTGGTTCATCGGTCTCAAAATGTCCTTGTATTTCGGCGATCCATGGGACAAACATCCCACATGCTTCTGGAAATTGACGAAATCGACCGGAAATTGCTCGCCGAATTGCAACGCGACGGCACGCTGTCGGTCGACCAGCTGTCGGACCGGGTGGCGCTGTCGCGCAATGCCTGCTGGCGCCGGGTGAAGCGGCTGGAAGAGGCTGGTGTCATCACCGGCAGGGTGGCGCTGGTCGATGCCGAAAAGCTTGGGCTTGGCCTTTCCGTCTTCATCCTGATCCGCACGTCCAACCACGATCCGGAGTGGCTGCAGAAGTTCCGGGCGGCGGTGACCGGCTTTCCCGAGATCATCGGCGTCTACCGCATGTCCGGCGACCTCGATTATGTCTTGCGCGCCCGCGTCGCCGACGTGAAGGCCTATGACCGGCTCTACCAGCGGCTGATCGCCAAGGTGGCGCTGTCAGACGTCTCAGCGTCGTTCGTGATGGAGGAGATCAAGGAGACGACGGTCGTTCCGATGGAACTGCGTTGAGGTATGTTGATGTTCAGGTGATGCCGGCCTGACCTGAATCTCAACACCCCTCAGGTCACAGTGCCGCCCAAAAGAAAGCCGTTGATAGAATTACAGTCGAGTTGACCGAATCGCCGTTCGCGCCGATAGGATCGATTTTATGCGCGCAGCCCTTCAAACTCCCTCCGTCATCGGTCCGACCGTCGGCTTCGTCAGGTTGCCGCATGCTGAAGGACTTCCCCTCCCTGCTTATGAAAGCACCGGTGCCGCCGGCATGGATCTGCGCGCCGCTGTGCCCGAGGACCGGCCGCTGCTGATCCTGCCGGGCAAACGCGCTTTGGTGCCGACCGGGATGATCCTGGAAATTCCGGAAGGCATGGAGGGCCAGGTGCGGCCCCGCTCCGGCCTTGCCTTCAAGCATGGCCTGACCGTCCTCAACACGCCCGGCACCATCGACAGCGACTATCGCGGCGAGGTGAAGGTGCTGCTGATCAATCTCGGCGATGAGGACTTTGCCGTGACGCGCGGCATGCGCATCGCCCAGATCGTCTTCGCCGCGGTGACGCAAGCCGCCGTGGAAGAGCGCAACCTGGCCGGCGGCACGGCGCGCGGCGCGGGCGGGTTCGGATCGACCGGCACCGCCTGATGCCTGAACTGCCTAAACTTGTCATCTTCGACTGCGACGGGATCCTGGTCGATACAGAGAACCTGGCCAATCGACGCCTTGCCGAATGGCTGACCGCTGCCGGCTATCCGACAAGCTTCGAATATTGCCGCAAGAATTTCTCCGGCCGCAGCATGGCATCGGTGCAGAAAGACATCGAAGAAGAAACCAGCGTCAGGCTCGGCGCCGATTTCGTCGATCGCTGGAACGCCGGCCTGCCGGACCTGTTTGCCCACGGCGTCGAAGCGATCCCCTATGTCCGCGAGTTCGTCGAGGCCGTGCGGTCAGCCGGTATCGCCTATTGCGTCGCCACCTCGGCCCGGGTGTCGAAGATGCACATCACGCTTGGCCAGACCGGGCTGCTGCCGCTGTTCGAACACGCGATGTTTTCCTCGACCATGGTCGGGCGTGGCAAGCCGTTCCCGGACCTGTTCCTGCATGCGGCCAAGACCATGGGCTTCGCGCCTGCCGACTGCATCGTCATCGAGGACAGCGTCGCCGGCACGCAGGCCGGGATCGCCGCCGGCATGCGGGTGTTTTCCTACCATGCCGATCCCTATTCCGACCGCGCCGGCCTGATCCAGGCCGGCGGCATCCTGTTCGACGACATGCGCGAGCTGGCCGGGCTGGTGCCGATCCACTGACCTGATCTTCAGCCTGCAGCTGTACGCCTCGATTGTCCGTGCTAGCTTGGCGCCGCCAACTCGAGGCCACGCATGAACCCCAGCCTGCTCCGCCTCATCCTCGCCTTGATGCTGGCGCCGTTTCTATGGACCGCGGCCGGCGCGCAAGCCATCAGCTTTCCGGAGCTCGGCAGCGCTCTGCCCGGCCGCACGGATGTCACCTATCTCGACCTCGCGAGGATGGTCATTCCGGATCTCGCTGCGGACAAGGACGGCTTCTATAGGGGCGGGCTGCCGATCGAGATGCGCCATATCGAGGGACCCGACAGCGGTGGCTCGCCGCCCGAAACCTCAGGCTTTTCCAATGCCTCCGTGCTTGCCATCAAGGTGAGAGGCAAGGACCGCCTGACCATGCTGTTCGATCTCGGCGATTCCTCAGACAGCGCCGAAGGCTATGCGGTGCTGGCGCTCTACGACATTACGGGCAAACCAAGGCTGCTCGACGCCGCCAATGTCGCCCTCGACCGCAACACCTATTTCCGCGAGCCCGGCAAGCTCGGCATCGGCGCCAATGACGATATCCTCATGATCGAGAGTTCGCATTCCAATTCAAACCAGAACTATATGATCGTCCCGCTGATTATGGTCGCCAGGGACAAGTTGAAGCTGATCGACATCATCTATTTGTTCGACGAGCACGTGTGTGCCTATAGCCGGACGCAGGACATTGCCTTTAAAGCCATCGCAGAGGGCCGGCGCCATGCGGCGATCAAGGTAACGGTGACCGATGCCACCGTAGTGGCCGACGAAAGCTGCGATGACCAGCCGCCCAAGCCTGAATCTCACGATATCTCCGTCACCTATCATTGGGACAAGACAAAGTCGCACTACGCCAAGGATTCCGACGCGCTGAACAATTTGGCAGGAGAGAACGCCAAACGCTTCTGAACCAACCGCATTCGTTTGCCCGGCCAGATGGAGCAGGATAAAATCCGCTTGGCCACACCGCACATGATGGGGGAACTACCATGGACAAGGGCAAGATCTTTCGCGACCTGCATGCCTCGACCTTCGTCATGCCCAATCCCTGGGATATCGGCACGACGAAGCTGCTCGGCTCGTTCGGCTTCACCGCGCTGGCGACGACCAGCGCCGGCTTTGCCTTTTCGCGCGGCCTGCCGGACGGCGCGGTGACCTTCGACCAGATGATCCATCATTGCCGCGAGGTGACGGCGGCGACCAGCCTGCCGGTCTCGGCCGATCTCGAGAGGGGCAAGGGCGACAGCGCCGAGCAGGCCGCCGAAACCATCTTCGCGGCGGAAGCGGCCGGTCTTGCCGGATGCTCGATCGAGGACCACACCGGCGATCCGGACAAGCCGATCTATGATTTCGCGCACGCTGTCGAGCGCGTTGCGGCGGCGGTGGAGGCGGCGCGGGCGCTGAAGCGCGATTTCGTCTTCACGGCGCGGGCTGAGAATTTCCTATGGGGCAAGTCCGACCTCGACGACACCATCAAGCGGCTGCAGGCTTTCGAGAAGGCCGGCGCCGACGTGCTCTATGCGCCCGGCATCGGCGACGTCGAGATGATCCGCACTGTCTGCTCGGCGGTCAGCAAGCCGGTCAATGTCATGGCAAAGCCTGGCTTCACCATCGCCGACCTCGCCATGGCCGGCGTCAAGCGCATCTCGCTCGGGCCGTGGCTGACCAATTTCGCCTATGGCATGCTGGAGACAGCGGCACGCGAAATCCAGCAGGACGGCACCTTCGGCTTCACCCGCGCCGCCATGCCGTTCGACAAATTGCAGGCCCTCTTCGGCAAGTCTTCAGCTTGAACGGGGCCCATCGCATGACGCTGACCGTCGTCGACATGCATACAGGCGGCGAGCCGCTCAGGATCGTCACCGGCGGCTACCCCGGTATCCCCAAGGGCACGATCCTGGAAAAGCGGGCCTATGTGCGCGACCATCTCGATCATCTCAGGAAAATCTTGATGTTCGAGCCGCGCGGCCATTACGACATGTATGGCGCCTTGCTGGTCGAGCCGGACCTGCCCGGCGCCGACCTCGCCGTGCTGTTCATGCACAATGAGGGCTATTCGACGATGTGCGGCCACGCCATCGTCGCGCTCGGCCGCTACGCCGTAGATGAAGGATTGGTGGCGAAACAGGAACCAGTCACGACAGTCAATATCGAGGCGCCGTGCGGGCTGGTCGTCGCCTCGGTCGAGGTCAGGGACGGCAAGGCCGGTGCGGTGTCGTTCGAAAGCGTGCCGGCCTTCCTGTTCGCCGGCAGGCAGACGATAGAGCTGGCGGGCCACGGCACGATCGGCTTCGACGTCGCCTATGGCGGCGCCTTCTATGCGCTGGCCGATTGTCACCAATTCGGGCTCGAATTCGGCAGAAGCCGGGTGCGCGATTTCGTCGATGCGGCAACGGCGCTGACGGACAGGCTCAAGGCCGAATTTCCGCTGTCGCATCCCGACCACGGCGACCTTGCCTTCCTCTACGGCACCATCCTGACCGATGGCCACGACACGTTTTCCGCCGAGGTGACCAAGAACATCTGCGTCTTCGCCGAAGCCGAGGTCGATCGCTCGCCGACCGGCTCCGGCGTCACCGCAAGGCTGGCGGCCATGCATGCCAAGGGCGAGATCGCGATCGGGCAGACGCGCACATTCGAAAGCATTGCCGGCTCGCGTTTTTCGGGAGCCGTGGTGCGGACGGCGAAGGCTGGCCCGCACGGGGCGATCATCGCCCGTGTCGGCGGCCGCGCCTATTATTGCGGGCGATCGGAGTTCATCGTCGAGGCAGACGACGAACTGGGCCGCGGGTTCCTGTTGCGTTGACGAAAATGCTCAGCCGCGTGAGCGGCGAGCCACTTCCCGCACCGAGATCGCCTTGTGCAGATGCACCATCATGGCGGCGGCGAACAGCGGCGTCAGCAGGTTGAGCAACGGCACGGCGAGGAAAGCCGCGATGAGCAGCCCGGCGAGAAACACCGTGCCGGCATAGTGCCTGCGCAAGGCCCTGGCCTCGTCTTCCCCGCGAAAGCGCATGGCGGCGAATTCGAAGAACTCGCGCCCGAGCAGATAGCCGTTGACGATGAAGAAGGCGGCTATGTTGACGCCCGGCACCAGGAGAAGCAGCAGTGCGACGATGTTGCCAAGAATGACGACACCGAGGAATCGCGCCGACAGCACCAGCGAGCGCAGCGCCGGCATGGCGCGGCCGGTCGGATCGCCGGGATAGTCGGTGTGCTCGACCACTTCGGCGATATCATCGAGGAACAGGCCGGCGACAACAGCCGTCACCGGCGCGATGAGCAACGCCATGCCGAAGGCAAGCGCTATTGCCGCGATGATGCCGCCCAGCCAGCCGGCCCAAGACGGCATGCCGGGCAACAGCGTCTGCAGCCATGGCAGGGCCAGCCACTCGAGGAGGCTGGTCAAGCCCAACCACAGAGCCACCAGCGCCAGCAGTGTCAGACCCAATGTCTTGAGGAACACGGCCCGAAAGGGAGGCGAGAGCAGCTCGAGGGCCGCAGTGCGGGCAGCGTCGAAAATCACCTTGTCACACCCCCGGTTAGCGGACGCCGCCTAGAAGGCGGATGCTTCCGAGATAGGCAGCGCAGCCCATGAGCACAAGCGGGCGAGTGTTTACCGTGCAAACGCCGGCTTGCGAACCGGTATGGTCATGGCAGCGACCCCGGCCACGACAAAACCCATGCCCAGCCATGCCGTCGAACCAAGGCTTTCGCCGAGGAAGAGAGCGCCGATGCCGACGCCGATCGGTACGCGCAGATAGGCCTGCGAGGTGGTGCCGACCGAACCCAGCGTGTGGATGAGGCGGAAATAGATGACGAAGGCCAGCGCGGTGGAAAAGACCGACAGGCCGAGCAAGGCCAGGATCGACGCGGTCGAGGGCGCCAGCGTCCATGGCTGGTCGAACACAAGGCTGAGGGGCACGAGTATGACGGCGCCGCACAGCATGGAACCGGCGGCAGGCAGCATTGGGTCGAGGCCCTTGAAACCACGGCCGAAAATGGCCGCACCCGCATAGCAGATCGTCGCCGCGACGATGGCCAATTGCGCCCACAATTCATGACCGAGGCCACCCAGCGCCTGTGTGCCGATGATGAGGCAGATGCCGGCAATGCCGGCGCCGACGCCAATCAGCTTGCGCAGCGTGACCGGCTCATGGCGGGTGATGAGCGCGGTCAAGAGGAAGGTGAAGATCGGCGAGGTCGCGTTCAGGATGGTGGCGAGGCCGGCATCGACCGAACGTTCGGCCGCGGCGATCAGGGTGAACGGAATAACGCTGTTGAGGCAGGCCTGGAAGGCGAAGCGGCGCCAGCTTGCCGCATCGCCCGGCATGGCGAGCCCGCGCCAGCGGAGGATGGCGAACAGGATACCGCCGGCGATCAGGGTGCGGGCGGCAATGAAGGTGACCGGCGGGATGGTTTCGACGCCGATCTTGATGAAGGTGTAGGAGGCGCCCCAGAGCACCGCCAGCACGACGAGCAGCGCAAGGTCGGTGGTCATGTCGTTCTTTGCAGGCTCGTTCATTGTCGACATGGCTCACCTTGGAACGGGATCGGGTGCGTCAGGCTTGTAGGCGATCCGGCGATGAAATGCTTCGGCCACGGTCGAATTGTCATAGCGCCTCGCGGCTGATGCGCCTTGCCTGTTCGGCCAAAGTTGCGTGTCACGCCCTAGGCAAACCGGTTTCAAATCGCTAGACCCGCGCCGGGCCGGCGTGGCAAGAAGCCGGCTCGGGTTTTTGGCGGAGATTTTGATGCCGGATTATGACGTGCTTTGCATCGGCAATGCCATTGTCGACATCATCGCCCAGTGCGACGAGGAATTCCTCGAGACCAACGGCATCATCAAGGGCGCGATGAACCTCATCGACACACAACGCGCCGAACTGCTCTACAGCCGCATGGGCCCGGCGATCGAGGCCTCCGGCGGCAGCGCCGGCAACACGGCGGCCGGCGTCGCCAGCTTTGGCGGCCGCGCCGCCTTCTTCGGCAAGGTCTCCAACGATGCGCTGGGCGAAATCTACGCGCACGACATCCATGCGCAGGGCGTCGCCTTCGACACCACGCCGCTCAAGGGCGAGCCGCCGACGGCGCGCTCGATGATTTTCGTCACCCCCGACGGCGAGCGCTCGATGAACACCTATCTCGGCGCCTGCGTCGAGCTTGGACCGGAGGATGTCGAGGCCGACAAGGCGTCTGGCGCCAAGGTCACCTATTTCGAAGGCTATCTGTGGGACCCGCCGCGCGCCAAGGAAGCGATCCGCCAGACGGCGAAGCTGGCGCACGCGGCAGGCCGCGAAGTGTCGATGACACTGTCGGATTCGTTCTGCGTCGACCGCTACCGCGACGAGTTCCTTGACCTGATGCGCTCGGGCACGGTCGATATCGTCTTTGCCAACAGCCACGAGATCAAGTCGCTCTACCAGACATCGTCGTTCGACGAGGCGCTGGCGCAGATCCGCAAGGATTGCCGGATCGCCGCCGTGACCCGCTCGGAAAAGGGCTCGGTGATCGTGCGCGGCGACGAGACCGTGGTGATCAAGGCGACCGCCATCAAGGAACTGGTCGACACGACGGGCGCAGGCGATCTCTATGCCGCCGGCTTCCTGCATGGCTACACGCAAGGCCGCGACCTGCAGACCTGCGGCGACCTTGGCTCACTGGCGGCCGGCCTGGTGATCCAGCAGATCGGCCCCAGGCCACGGCAGAATCTGCGCCGCGAGGCTGAACAGGCGGGGTTGCTGTAGGGCGAACTCTTCCCTTCTCCCCCTGTGGGAGAAGGTGTCGCCGAAGGCGACGGATGAGGGGTGCTCCAGCTTGGCACTGACGGCACTCCGTCCAACACCCCTCAACCGTCTTGGCGCTGCGCGCCAATCCACCTTCTCCCACAGGGGGAGAAGGGAAGGCCGCCTCCGCCCCTCACCGTCGCGCGGCTGTCACACATCGCACCTACACGCAATCTGGGCGTCCCGCGACTGACATTTCGGTGCGCCCTCAGTCAGTTGGGGTGTCAAGAATGCTAGACAGCATGCTGTCTGGCGGCCGGATTCGTTGCCGCCGCGATTTCCGTTTTCCGCATTAGAAATTCAACAATCGGCCGCATCCGTGGGAGGAGCGCGCGACCCGGAAGACAGATGCATGAACAGATTCCAGATCCAGGGCCTCAAGCAGGACGACTTCGCGGAGATGGTCGCGGAGGACGTCGAACGCGCGCTTGCCCACTATGACGAGGCCATCAACAAGCCCACCATGGTCTCGGTCGGCAAGATCGCCGGCAGCATAGCGTCCGCCGTCACCTTGCTGTCGCCGAAGCACCAGCGCGCCATCGACGCCATCCATGCCGACCTTCCCGGCCTGGCATCGAAATTCGTGCGCGCCCTGGCAGCCGAGGCCGCGCGGCGCAGCGAAGCCGGTATTGCCGGCGCGACAAATCCGACGGCGACCCTGTCGGCCGATGTCGAGCCCTCTTCGCTGCCAAAGTCCGACGACCTCGAATCGATGCTGATCGAGGACTGGGCGGGCCGCGTCGCCGGCTCGACCTACCTAGAAGAGAATTTGCGCATTGCCCGCTCGACGCTGCATCGCTGGCAGCGGCGGGGTGAGGTCATCGCCTTGCGCAAGGGCGGCCGCAAACATGTCTTCCCGCTGGCGCAGTTCGTCGATGGACGGCCGGTTGCAGGCATTCGCGACGTGCTGTCGCTGATCACCAATCCAAGACTGGCGTGGCTGTGGCTGACGCGCCCCTCGGCACAGCTCGACGGCCGCGTTCCCGTCGACCTGCTGCGGCAGGATCAGGTGGGCGAGGTCGTCGAGGCCGCGCGCGTGTTCGCGCCGGACTGAACACCTCGCGGACTCACCGCTAAGGCTCGCCTCTCAAGTCCCCGCCGTATACGCCGCAATCGCCGCCATGTTGACGATGTCCGAATCCTTGGCATTGAGCGAAACAATCTGCACCGGCTTGTTCAGGCCGACCAGCAGCGGGCCGATCACTGTGGAGCCGCCGAGTTCCTGCAGCATCTTGGTCGAGATCGAGGCCGAGTGGAACGCCGGCATGATCAGCACATTGGCCGGGCCGGTGAGCCTTATGAACGGATATTGCGCCATCGCCCGCGCATTGAGCGCCACGTCGGCGGCCATTTCGCCGTCATATTCGAAGTCGACGCGGCGCTTGTCGAGGATGCGCACCGCTTCCTGGACGCGTTCGGAGCGCTCGCCCTGCGGATGGCCGAAGGTGGAATAGGCGAGCATGGCGAGCCTCGGCTCATAACCCATGCGGCGGGCAAAGCCTGCGGCCTCCTCGGCGATGTCGGCGATCTGCTCGGCATTCGGCATATCGTGCACGGCGGTGTCGGCGACCAGCACGGTCTTGCCCCGCGCCAGCACGATCGAGACGCCGATGACACGGTGGCCGGGCTTGGCGTCGATGACGCGGCGGATGTCGTCGAGTGCGGTGGAATAGTTGCGGGTGACGCCGGTGACGATGCCGTCGGCGTCGCCCAGCGCCACCATGCAGGCGGCGAAATGGTTGCGGTCGTTGTTGATCAGCCGCTGGCAGTCTCGGAACAGGAAGCCTTTGCGCTGCATGCGCTCGTAGAGATAGTCGGTGTAGATGCCGTTGCGGCGCGACAGCCTTGCATTGATGATCTCGATGCTTGCTTGTTGAGGTCGATGCCGGCGTGCTTGGCGTTCTCCTTGATGACGTCGTCGCGTCCGAGCAGGATGGCGGTGCCGAGCCGCTGGTTCACATAGGAGACGGCGGCACGCATGACCTGCTCCTCCTCGCCCTCGGCGAAGACGATGCGCTTGGGCTGGCGGCGCACGCGGTCGTAAATGCGCTGCAGGGTCGAGGCGATCGGGTCGCGGCGGGCCGACAGCTCCTGCGCGTAACGGTCGAGATCGAGGATCGGCTTGCGGGCGACGCCTGAATCCATCGCCGCCTTGGCGACCGCGATCGGAATGGCCGAGATCAGGCGCGGGTCGAACGGCACCGGGATGATGTAGTTGGGGCCGAATTTCGGCCGGTTGCCCTGATAAGCGGCGGCGACATCGTCGGGCACATCCTGGCGTGCCAATGCCGCCAGCGCCTGCGCGGCCGCGATCTTCATGTCGTCATTGATGGTGGTTGCCCTGACATCCAGCGCGCCGCGGAAGATGTAGGGAAAGCCGAGCACGTTGTTGACCTGGTTGGGATAATCAGAACGCCCGGTGGCCATGATGGCGTCGGTGCGGATTTCGGCGACCTCCTCCGGCGTGATTTCCGGGTCGGGATTGGCCATGGCGAAGATGATCGGGTTGTTGGCCATCGACTGCACCATGGCGGTGGTCAGCGCGCCCTTGGCGGAGAGGCCGAGGAAGACGTCGGCGCCGTCGAGCGCCTCGGCGAGGCTGCGCGCCTCGGTCTTGACCGCATGCGCCGATTTCCACTGGTTCATGCCTTCGGTGCGGCCCTGGAAGACGACGCCCTTGGTGTCGCACAGGATGATGTTTTCCGGCGCAAAGCCCATCGCCTTCATCAGCTCGATGCAGGCGATGCCGGCGGCGCCAGCGCCGTTGCAGACCATTTTTGTGGTCTTCATGTCGCGGCCGGTGATCTCCAGCGCGTTGATCAGGCCGGCCGCCGAGATGATCGCGGTGCCGTGCTGGTCGTCGTGAAAGACGGGAATGTCCATCAACTCGCGCAGGCGCTGCTCGATGATGAAGCATTCCGGCGCTTTGATGTCCTCGAGATTGATGCCGCCGAAGGAGGGGCCGAGAAAACGCACGCAGTTGATGAACTCGTCGGCGTCCTCGGTATCGACCTCGAGATCGATGGAATCGACATCGGCGAAGCGCTTGAACAGCACCGCCTTGCCCTCCATCACCGGCTTGGAGGCCAGCGCGCCGAGATTGCCAAGGCCGAGAATGGCGGTGCCGTTGGAGATGACGGCGACCATGTTGCCGCGCGTCGTGTAGTCGAAGGCGCGCGAGGGATCTTCGGCGATGGCCAGGACCGGAACCGCGACACCAGGCGAATAGGCGAGGCTGAGGTCGCGCTGCGTCGCCATCGGCTTGGTGGCGACGACCTCCAGCTTGCCCGGCCGACCCATGGCGTGGAATTCGAGCGCTTCCTGCGCACTGACGGACGGACCGCTGTTCTCGGTTTTCCTGGCCATGATGTTCTTGATTTCCTCGCCGGTGCAGCACCTCCTTGAAGCGGGTGCTTTGTTTCGGTCCGAATTAAGACCACGCGCCGCCGCGTGTAAACCGCCAGTGCGCCGGAATCGCCGTCCGCATCGGCAATTGCGGACAAGCTGCCTCCCGTCGTCCCCTGTTTTTCGAAGCGCCGGCATTAAACCGCATCATCACATCTGCTAGCGTGCCGCGCATGAACATGCACAGCCCGAACGAGCCAGACGCCCCCGAGGCGATGACGCCGGTGCCCACCGCCCACGCCGGCGCCACGCCGATGATCGAGCAATTCATCGAGATCAAGGCGGCGAACCCCGATTCGCTGCTGTTCTATCGCATGGGCGATTTCTACGAGCTGTTCTTCGACGACGCCGAGAAGGCGAGCCGGGCGCTGGGTATCGTTCTGACCAAACGGGGGAAGTATCAAGGGCTCGACATTCCGATGTGCGGGGTGCCGGTGCATGCCGCCGACGACTATCTGCAAAAGCTGATCGGCCAGGGTTTCCGCGTCGCCGTCTGCGAACAGATCGAGGATCCGGCCGAGGCCAAGAAACGCGGCGGCAAATCGGTGGTGCGCCGCGACGTCGTGCGGCTGGTGACACCGGGCACCATCACCGAGGACAAATTGCTGGCGCCGTCGGAATCGAGTTTCCTGATGGCACTGGGGCGGGTGAAGGGTGGAGCCGATCACAGCTTCGCGCTGGCCTGGATCGACATCTCGACCGGCGCCTTCCGCGTTACGGATACCACTGCCGACCGGCTTTTGGCCGACATCTTCCGTGTCGATCCACGCGAACTGATCGTTGCCGAGCCGGTGTTCCATGATCCGGAGCTGAAGCCGGTGTTCGACGTGCTCGGCCGCGTTGCCAGCCCGCAGCCGCCGTCTCTGTTCGACTCGGCGTCGGCCACCGGACGCATCGCCCGCTTCTTCGATGTGGCGACACCGGATAGCTTTGGCGCCTTTTCGCGCGCCGAACTGTCGGCGATCTCCGGCGCCATCGCCTATGTCGAGAAGACGCAGAAGGCCGAGCGCCCGCCGCTGTCGCGGCCCGAACGCGAAGAGCAGGGCTCGACCCTGTTCATCGACCCGGCAACACGCGGCAATCTCGAACTCTTACGCACGCTGTCGGGCAGCCGCGAAGGCTCGCTGTTCAAGGCGATCGACCGCACGGTCACCGGCGGCGGCGCAAGGCTGCTCGCCGACCGGCTGATGGCGCCGCTGACCGACCCGGTGGCGATCGGCGCCAGGCTGGATTCGGTGTCGTTCTTCCGCTCCGAAACGCGGCTCTGCCAGGCGGTGCGATCAAGCCTGAAGAGCGTCGCCGACATGCCGCGCGCGCTGTCCAGGCTGGCGCTCAACCGGGGCGGGCCGCGCGACCTCGGCGCGCTGCGCGCCGGCTTCGAGGCGGCAGGCGCGATCGCCGAGATTTTCGCCGCGACCGCCTTGCCGCAGGAATTGACGGCCGCACTCGCCGCCATCCATGCACTGCCCCAAGCGCTGGCCCAGCATCTGACGCAGGCGCTCGGCGACGAGCTGCCGCTGCTCAAGCGCGATGGCGGCTTCGTGCGCAGCGGCTACCATGCCGATCTCGACGAGATGCGGGCGCTGCGCGACGAATCGCGAAAAGTGATCGCCGGGCTGGAGCGCTCGCTGATCGACGAGACCGGCATCCGCTCGCTGAAAATCCGGCACAACAATGTGCTCGGCTACTACATCGAAGTGACCGCCAACCACCATGCGGTGATGACCGGCAGCGATGGCGCCAAGGCGCGCTTCATCCATCGTCAGACCATGGCCAACGCCATGCGCTTCACCACGACCGAGCTTGCCGAACTCGAGACCAAGATCGCCAATGCAGCAGACCGGGCGCTCAGCATCGAGCTTGCCGCCTTCGATGCGCTGACGGCGGAAGCGGTTGGCGAGGCGGAAAAGATCCGCGCCGGTGCGGATGCGCTGGCCGTGCTCGACGTATCGGCGGCACTCGCGCTTCTGTCGGAAAGCGAAGCCTGGTGCCGGCCGGTGGTGGATTCGAGCCTTGCTTTCGAGATTGCCGGCGGGCGGCATCCGGTGGTGGAGCAGGCGCTGCGCCGCTCCGGCGAAGGCCCGTTCGTCGCCAATGATTGCGACCTGTCGCCGGAGGGAGCTGCCCGGAACGGCGCGATCTGGCTTTTGACCGGCCCGAACATGGGCGGTAAATCGACCTTCCTGCGGCAGAACGCACTGATCGCCATCCTGGCCCAGACCGGCTCCTTCGTGCCGGCGACATCCGCCCATATCGGCGTCGTCGACCGGCTGTTCTCGCGGGTCGGCGCCTCGGACGATCTGGCGCGCGGCCGCTCGACCTTCATGGTCGAGATGGTCGAGACGGCGGCGATCCTCAACCAGGCCGGTGAACGCGCACTGGTGATCCTCGACGAGATCGGCCGCGGCACCGCCACTTTCGATGGCCTGTCGATCGCGTGGGCGGCCGTGGAATATCTGCATGAGAAGAACCGCTGCCGGGCGATCTTCGCTACTCACTTTCACGAAATGACCTCGCTGGCCGGCAAGCTGGCGCGGCTCTCCAACGTCACCATGCGGGTCAAGGAATGGGAAAACGACGTCGTCTTCCTGCACGAGGTCGGCAAGGGGGCCGCCGACCGCTCCTACGGCGTGCAGGTGGCACGGCTGGCCGGCCTGCCGGAAGCGGTGGTCGACCGGGCCAAGGAAGTGCTGCACCAACTTGAGGAAGGTGAGGTTTCGGGCAAGACGAACCGGCTGGTGGACGATTTGCCGCTGTTTTCGGTGGCGGTGAAGCGGGAAGCACTGAGGCCGATCAAGAGCGACGTGCTGGGCGCGGCACTTGGCGACATCAACCCGGACGAAATGACGCCACGCGAGGCGCTGGAAGCGCTCTACCGGCTAAAAGGGTTGGCGGGGACGTAGTCAGATCATCTCCAGCCCGCGCTTGCGCGCTGGTGGCGGGAAGGCGCGGTCGAGATCGGCGATGTCCTGCGGCGTCAGCTTGATGTCGAGCGCCGCGACGTTCTGGCGGACATGCTCCTGGCTGCTGGCCTTCGGGATGGCGATGACGCCCTCCTGATGCACCACCCAGGCCAGGGCGATCTGCGCGGAGGTCGCATCGTGGCGAGCGGCGACCGCGTCGAGCCTGGCATTGCGCGCCAACGCGCCCTGCTCAACCGGCGAATAGGCCATCAGCGGAATGTTGCGCTGCCGGCTCCAGGGCGCCAGGTCGAATTCGAGGCCGCGCCGGACCAGATTGTAAAGCACCTGGTTGGTCTGGACATTGTTGCCATTGGGCACGCCAATCAGCTCTTCCATCTCGTCGGTGTCGAAATTGCTGACGCCCCAGTGGCGGATCTTGCCGGCCTTTTTCAGGGCCTCGAAGGCCGCGACCGTTTCCGCCAGCGGCACGCTGCCGGGCCAATGCAACAGATAGAGGTCGATGCGGTCGGTGCGCAGGCGCTTCAGGCTGTTTTCGCAGGCGCGCTGCACGCCCGCGCGCGAAGCGTTCGATGGTAGAACTTTCGAAACCAGGAACGTCTCGTCGCGGCGCCCGGCAATGGCTTCGGCCACCACCTCCTCGGCGCCGCCGCTGGCATACATTTCGGCGGTGTCGATCAATGTGATGCCGAGGTCGAGGCCGAGCTTGAGGGCGTTGACCTCATCGGCACGGCGGCTGATATCCTCGCCCATCTTCCATGTGCCCTGGCCAAGCACCTGAACGGCTTCGCCTGACGGCAGTTTGGTGGTTCTGATGGTCGACGGCATGGCGCGCTCCATTTGGGCCGATCGCATCACAGGCTGGACGAGAAATCCAGAGGCGTTCTCGCCGCGCCGGCGATGGCTGAAGACTTACTTCACCGGATGGGCGGCGAGCCAGGCCTGCATCTGCTTGATCTCGGCTTCCTGCGCGGCGATGACGCCTTCGGCGAGCTTGCGGATTTCCGGGTCCTTGCCGTTGGCAAGTTCGACCTTGGCCATGTCGATCGCACCCTGATGGTGCGGGATCATGCCTCTGACGAAATCGACGTCGGCATTGCCGGTATAGTCGGACGCCATCATGTCGGCATGCATCTTGTCCATCGCCGCCTTGTAGCCTTCCGTCGAAGGGCTGGTCGGATCCGCCATAGCGCCCATGTCGTGTTTCATTTCCTCACTTTGCGCCGGAACGCTTTCGAGGAAGACGGCAACCAGCATTCCAGCCGCCATCAGCAGCAGCACGATTTTTTTGGCGAAGGTCATTCATGGTCTCCTGTTGGATGGTTTCGTATTTGGGGGTTTGGATCAGAGTTTCAATGTTCTCAGCCGCAATGCGTTTGCGATCACGGACACCGAGGACAGACTCATCGCCGCCGCTGCCAGCATCGGCGACAGAAGCGTGCCGGTGAGCGGATAGAGCACGCCGGCGGCGACCGGCACGCCAAGCACATTGTAGAGGAAGGCAAAGAACAGGTTCTGGCGGATGTTGCGGATCGTCGCCTGGGCCAGCGTGCGGGCGCGCACGATACCATTGAGGTCGCCCTTGACCAGAGTGATGCCGGCGCTTTCGACAGCGACATCGGCGCCAGTGCCCATGGCGATGCCGACATCGGCAGCTGCAAGCGCCGGTGCGTCGTTGACGCCGTCGCCGGCCATGGCAACGCCGGCGCCCTTTGCGCGCAGTTCCTCGACAAGGGCTGCCTTCTGTTCCGGCAGCAGGCCGGCGCGGACCTCGTCGATGCCGAGGCTTCTGGCGATCGCGTTGGCCGTGCGTTCATTGTCGCCGGTCGCCATGATGATGCGCAAGCCGCTTTCATGCAGCGCCTTGATCGCCTCGGCCGTCGTTGCCTTGATAGGGTCGGCGACGGCGACGATGCCGGCCAGCTTCTTGTCGACAGCGACGAACATCGCCGTCTTGCCTTCGAGTTGCAACGCCTCGGCCTTGGCCGAGATGGATGCGATGTCGACGCCAAGGTCCGCCATCATCGCGGCATTGCCGAGCGCGACCGTCTTTCCCGAGACCGAACCGGACACGCCCTTGCCGGTGACCGCCTCGAAGGCGGTGGCCTCGGCAACGGTCACACCGCGCGCAGCAGCGCCGTCGACGATGGCCTCGGCCAGCGGATGCTCCGAGCCTTTCTCCAGGCCCGCGGCAAGCGCCAGCAATTCGTCTTCGGAGACGCCGTTTGCCGCGACGACATCGGTCAGTTTCGGCCGGCCTTCGGTCAGCGTACCCGTTTTGTCGACGATCAGCGTGTCGACGGAAGCGAAGCGTTCGAGTGCTGCGGCCTCCTTGATCAGCACGCCGGCATGCGCCCCGCGCCCGGTGGCGGTCATGATCGACATCGGCGTGGCGAGGCCGAGCGCACAGGGACAAGCGATGATCAGCACCGACACCGCCGAGACGATGGCAAAGATCAGGCTGGGCTCGGGTCCAAACACGGCCCACGCTATGAAGGCGGCAATCGCGACAAGGACGACGGCCGGGACAAAGTAGAAAGAAACGCGATCGGCCAGCCCTTGAATTGGGGCGCGTGAGCGCTGCGCCTTGGCGACGAGTTCGACAATGCGCGCCAGCGTCGTCTCGGCGCCGATCCGCTCGGCGCGCATGATCAGCGAACCTTGTCTGTTGAGCGTGCCGCCGGTCAGCGCATCGCCCTCGACCTTCTCGACCGGCAACGGCTCGCCCGTGATCATCGATTCGTCGAGCGAGGATCGCCCTTCCAGCACCGTGCCATCGACCGGCACGGCGTCACCGGGGCGAATGCGCAAGCGATCGCCGGCCTTGACGGCGTCGAGGGGCACGTCGTTTTCGGAACCATCGGCGGCGATCAGCCGCGCTGTCTTCGGTGCGAGATCGAGCAAGGCGCGGATCGCCGAACCGGTCTTTTCACGGGCGCGCAGCTCCAGCACCTGGCCAAGGAAGACCAGCGCGACGATGACGGCGGCAGCCTCGAAATAAACCGGCACCGCACCGCCATGGCCGCGGAACTGATGCGGGAAAATGTCGGGAAACAGCGTGGCGACGACACTGTAGAGATAGGCAGCGCCGACGCCGAGCGAGATCAGCGTCCACATGTTGGGGCTGCGGTTGACCAGCGAGTCCCAGCCGCGGTGGAAGAAAGGCAGTGCCGCCCACAACACGACGGGGCTGGCCAATGCCAGCTCAAGCCAGACCTTCGTCCGCTCGTCGACAAAAGCCTGGAAAGTCAGGCCGAGCATCGGCGCCATGGCGACGACCAGCAAAGGGACGGATAGAGCGGCACTGACCCAGAATCGCCTGGTGAAATCGACCAGTTCCGGATTGGGACCCTCGTCACCCGTTGGTACGCCCATCGGCTCCAGCGCCATGCCGCATTTCGGGCAGGATCCGGGCTTGTCGCGGACGATCTCCGGGTGCATCGGGCAGGTGTATTGCGTGCCCTTGGGCATCGGCTGCGGTGCTGGCCTGCCGCCGAGATATTTTTGCGGCTCCGCCTCGAATTTCGCCTGGCAAGCGGCCGAGCAGAAATAGAAGCCCTGGCCTTCGTGGCGGGCAAAGTGACTGGCTGTCGCGCGGTCGACGCTCATGCCGCAGACCGGATCGGTGGCGGTCAGGAATTTTTCCGGTTCGGCGACGAATTTCGTGCGGCAGCCCTGGCTGCAGAAATGATAGAGCTGGCCATCATGCTCGGCCGTCGGCTTGCCGGCGGCCGGATCGACAGTCATGCCGCAGACCGGGTCGCGGACGACGCTCTTCGTGGTGGGCACGGCGCCTTTTGTCGAGCAGAAGCTACCGTGCGCGTGATGATCGTGATCGGAATGCGTCATTCGAAAATGCCTCGATGGATCGGTGTGTGACGTGGAGATAGGGCTTCCAGTAACTGGAAGGTCAAGGGCTGTTTCGACTTTTCTTCTCCGGTTCACGGCGCGTCCATCCACCCCAGAAAAAGTCTCACGCGGCAACACCACGCCTGCTAGAGAGCGAGCGTCCCGGGGGGTGAGATTTCTTTGGCAATGAAGCGTCTGGTCATCAATCTCGATCGGTCTCCCGATCGCCTTGCCCGCGTGACGGCGGAGTTTGCCCGCATCGGCGTCCCATTCGAACGCGTTCAGGCCATCGACGCACGGGATCGGCCGGAGCTGGACCAGCTGCCGCAAAATGTCGGATATCGGAACAGGCTGCCATTGACTGACGGCGAGATCGCCTGCCTGCTCAGTCACCGGGCCTGCTGGGCAGCCATCGCGCAAGGCGACGCTCGCTACGGGGCGATTTTCGAGGACGACATCGTCTTTGCCGCAAAAGCCGGCGCATTGCTTCGCGACAGCGACTGGATCCCAGCCGATGCCGAAGTCGTCAAGCTCGAAAGCTACTTCTGTAAGACCGTGATCCGACGCAAGCGCATTGCCATCGGTCACGGCTTTTCCACATCCAAACTCGACGCCGGACATATAGGAACCGCCGGCTACATCATCTCCAGGCAAACCGCGCTCGACCTGATCAAGGCCACCGAGGAGATCGGCATCGCTGTCGACGACCTTGTCTTCAACCCGGAGTTTTCGGTTTTGCGAGGCGAGACGATCTACCAGCTTGTTCCTGCGCTCTGCGCGCAAGATCAGTTCCTTGGTGACAGGGCGCTCCAATTGCCAAGCCTGCTCAGGGAAAAGCGGGATATCCAGTGCGCCGCCGGGACCGCGAGACGCAGAAAGACAGTCATAGCGAAGGGAAAAGCCGAGGCTCGGCGTATAGGCAAGCGCATTGTCGATTTCTGTCGGCTGAAGCGGAGAATGGTCATTCCATTTATCTATCCGAGCCAAAGTTCAGCCGGGTCTTGAACCGGCTTTCAACGCCCCATACCCAGCGCCGCGAAAACGCGCTATAGACGCCGCCGAAACGGCAAGGCCGGCTGGGTATATGGCAAGAATCTCCCTGAAGCTCGATGAATTGATCGACGGCGAAGCCTTGCGCCGCGAGATGACCGCGCTGACCGCGGCCACGGCGGGCGACGGCTCAGGGCAGGCCGCGCGCAACGGCGTGCTCCAACTGCTCAAGGGACGGCTGGCGGAAGGGCGCGCCATTGCCGAACGCATGCTGATGGACGATGGCGGCGGCAGCGCCTGCGCGGCGCGGCTGTCGCATCTCATGGACGAGATCATCCGGGCGCTTTACGATTTCGCCGTCACCCACGTCTACCGGGTCAAGAACCCGTCTTCGGCGGAGCGCATGGCCGTGGTCGCTGTGGGCGGCTACGGCCGTGGAACGCTGGCGCCCGGATCCGACATCGACCTGTTGTTCCTGCTGCCCTACAAGCAGACGCCGTGGGGCGAACAGACAGTCGAATACATGCTCTACATGCTGTGGGACCTGGGGCTGAAGGTCGGCCACGCCACCCGTAATATCGACGAATGCCTGCGCCTGTCGCGCACCGATGTCACCATTCGCACCTCGATCCTCGAAGCACGTTTCCTGTGGGGCGAGGAAAAGCTCTATGATGAACTGATGCTGCGGTTCGACCATGAGGTGGTGCGCACGACCGGCCCCGAATATGTCCAGGCCAAGCTTGCCGAACGCGATGACCGCCATGCCAAGGCCGGCGAAAGCCGCTATCTGGTCGAGCCCAACGTCAAGGACGGCAAGGGCGGCCTGCGCGACCTGCAGACGCTGTTCTGGATCGGCAAATATTTCTATCGGGTGCGCACCGGCGAGGAACTGGTCGACAAGGGCGTCTTCACCGAGGGCGAGTACCGCGAATTCCAGAAGGCCGAGGATTTCCTGTGGGCGGTACGCTGCCACATGCATTTCCTCACCGGCAAGGCCGAGGAACGGCTGCATTTCGACATCCAGCGCGAGATCGCCGAAAGGCTCGGCTACACCACGCACCCCGGCCTGTCGGCGGTCGAGCGCTTCATGAAGCACTACTTCCTCGTCGCCAAGGACGTCGGCGACCTGACCCGCATCTTCTGCGCGGCGCTGGAGGAAGAGCAGGCCAAGCACGTGCCTGGCTTCAACCGCATCTTCCTGACTTTCTCCAGGCGCAAACGCAAGCTGGCCGGCACTTCCGACTTCATTGTCGACAACCACCGCATCAACATCGCCGACGACCAGGTGTTCGAGCGCGATCCGGTCAATCTGCTCAGGCTGTTCTGGTTCGCCGACAAGCACGGTCTGGAATTCCATCCTGACGCGCTGAAGCTGCTGACCCGTTCGCTCGGCCTGATCAACAAGTCGCTGCGGCGCGACGAGGAGGCCAACCGGCTGTTCCTCGACATATTGACCTCGGATCGCAATGCCGAACTCAATCTGCGTCGCATGAATGAAGCCGGACTGCTCGGCAGGCTGATCCCGGATTTCGGCAAGATCGTCGCCATGATGCAGTTCTCGATGTACCACCACTATACGGTGGACGAGCACCTGATCCGCTGCATCGGCGTGCTGGCCGAGATCGAGCGCGGCGACGGCGAAAAGGTCCACCCCCTGTCGCACACGCTGATGCCGGGCCTGAAGAAGAGCCGCGAGGCGCTCTATGTCGCCGTACTGCTGCACGACATCGCCAAAGGCAGGCCGGAGGACCATTCCGAGGCCGGGGCCAGGATCGCCCGTCGCATCTGCCCGCATATGGGGCTGTCGCCTGCCGATACCGAAACCGTGGCCTGGCTGGTCGAGAACCACCTCGTGATGTCGATGACGGCGCAGACCCGCGACCTCAACGACCGCAAGACCATCGAGGATTTTGCTGCGATCGTGCAGTCGGTCGAGCGGCTGAAGCTGCTTTTGATCCTCACCGTCTGCGACATCAGGGGCGTTGGACCCGGTGTCTGGAACGGCTGGAAGGGCCAGCTGCTGCGCACACTCTATTACGAGACCGAACTGCTGCTGACCGGCGGGTTTTCGGAAGTGTCGCGCGCCCAGCGCACGGCGGCGGCGCGCGAGCGTCTGGCCGAGGCGCTTGCCGACTGGCCGGACAAGGCCCGCAAGCGCTATGTCGGCCAGCACTACGAGAACTACCTTTTGACCGTCGATCTCGCAGACCAGTTGCGCCATGCCGAGTTCATCCGCGAAGCCGACGTGTCAGGCAACAAGCTTGCCACCATGGTCAAGACCCACCAGTTCGAGGCGGTGACCGAAATCACCGTGCTGGCGCAGGACCACCCCCGCCTGCTCTCGGTCATCGCCGGGGCTTGCGCCGGAGCCGGCGGCAACATTGTCGACGCGCAGATCTTCACGACGTCGGATGGCCGCGCGCTCGACACGATCCTGATCAGCAGAGAATTCGATCGCGACGAGGACGAGCGCCGGCGTGCCGAGCGTGTCGGCCGGCTGATCGAGGACGTGCTGTCGGGCAAGAGCTGGCTGCCGGAAATGATCGAGAAGCGCACCAAGCCGCGGCGCGGCTCCAAGGTGTTCAAGATCCCGCCGCGCGCCGAAATCCGCAACACGCTGTCGAACCGTTTTTCGGTCATCGAGGTCGAGGGCCTCGATCGGCCGGGGCTGCTGTCGGAGATCACCGGAACGCTTTCCGACCTGTCGCTCGACATCGCATCGGCCCACATCACCACCTTCGGCGAAAAGGTCATCGACACTTTCTATGTCACCGATCTCACTGGCCAGAAGATAGACAGCCCGGCCCGCATCGCCACCATCCGCAACCGGCTGATGGCAACGCTCGAAGGCATCGTGCCCGAGCGCGGCGGCAAGTCCAGGGCGGCGGCCGAGTGACAACGACCATCACTTTGTCCCAATTGCGCAGGCAGTTCCCAAAAGCATGAGCCTCGTCAAGAAATTCGCAACGGTCGCTTCCGGCACGCTGATGAGCCGCGCGCTCGGTTTCGGCCGCGAGATGCTGATGGCTGCCGCACTCGGTACCGGACCGGTCGCCGATGCCTTCAACGCCGCCTTCCAGTTTCCCAACACCTTTCGCCGGCTGTTTGCCGAAGGCGCCTTCAACGCCGCCTTCGTGCCGCTGTTCGCCAAGGAGATCGAGACCCACGGCACCGAAGGCGCCAAGCGCTTTTCCGAGGAAGTGTTCGGCGTGCTGTTCACGGCGCTGCTGGCGCTGACCATCATCATGGAACTGTCGATGCCGCTGATCGTGCGCTATCTGGTGGCGCCGGGTTTTGCCGGCACGCCGGGGAAGTTCGACACCACGGTGACGCTGGCGACGATCATGTTCCCCTATCTGATCTGCATGTCGCTGGGCGCCATGATGGCGGGCATGCTGAATTCGCTGCGCCGCTATTTTGCCGCCGCGGTGGCCCCGGTGTTCCTCAACATCATCCTGATCGGCGTGCTCGCCTATGCCTGGTACAAGGGCTCGGATGCCCTCACCGTCGGCTACGGGCTGTCCTGGGGCGTGCTTGCCGCCGGACTGGTGCAACTGGCAATCGTCTGGGTGGCGGTGCGCCATGCCGGCATCTCGATAGGCTTCCGTCGTCCCAAAATGACGCCCGCCGTCAAGCGGCTGCTGATCCTGGCGCTGCCGGCGGCCATCACCGGCGGCATCACCCAGATCAACCAGTTGATCGGCACGGCAATCGCCTCGGCGCAGAACAGCGCGGTCTCCTCGCTCGCCTATGCCGACCGCATCTACCAGTTGCCGCTCGGCGTGGTCGGTGTTGCGGTGGCGATCGTGCTGTTGCCCGAACTGTCGCGGGCGCTGAAGTCGGGCAATCTGATCGAGGCGGCCAATCTGCAGAACCGCTCGGTCGAGTTCACGCTGTTCCTGACGCTGCCGGCAGCCGCGGCACTCTGGGTGATGTCGGAGCCGATCGTGCGGCTGGTCTATGAGCGCGGCGCGTTCGCCGCCAACGGCTCGACGCCGACAGTGGCGGCGATCCTGGCGATCTTCGGCCTCGGCCTGCCGGCCTTCGTGCTGATCAAGGCGTTCACCCCGGGCTATTTCGCCCGAGAGGACACGCGCACGCCGATGATCTTTGCCGCCATCTCGGTGGCGGTGAACGTCACCACGGCGCTGACGCTGTTTCCACGGATGGGCGCGCCCGGCATTGCGGTGGCCTCGGCCGTCGCCGGCTGGGTCAACGCGGTGATGCTGCTCGGCGTCCTGATCCGGCGCGGCCATTGGGGCCGCGACGTGCCGCTGATGAAACGCATTCCGCGGCTGGTGCTGTCGGCGATCGTGATGGGAGCGGCGCTCTATTTTGCCGAACACTGGTTCGCCGTCAGGCTCGGGCCGGGTTCGCCGCTGGTCGTCAAGGCGACGACGCTGCTGTCGCTGGTTGCCGGCGGAGCGCTGCTTTATTTCATCACGGCCTTTGCCACAGGCGGCGCCGATTTCGGCATGATCCGGCGCAACGTCAAGCGGGGATCGGGCAAGTCGGCGCCACCGGTCGCAAAGACCGACCTGGACGAGTAGAGCGCCCGACACGCCCGCAGCGCCGCCTTGATCGCAGCGCCGTCTTCGTCCATAAGCGCGCCGTCGCAAGACTTTCGCCGCGCGCGGTTTCCAGCCGCGTGATTGGCTCCGAAAAGTCTGCAACTTTTCGGAATCACGCTTATACGGCCCTCCACAAGCCATGAGGACAATCATGACCGCCTTCAAGCCACTCGTCTTTTCCGGTGTCCAGCCGACCGGCAATCTGCACCTCGGCAACTATCTCGGCGCCATCAAGAAATTCGTTGCCCTGCAAGACACCTCCGATTGCATCTATTGCGTCGTCGACCTGCATTCGCTGACAGCCCAGCTCGTTTATGAAGACCTGGCCGATCAGACGCGGTCGATCACCGCTGCGTTCCTGGCCTCGGGCATCGACCCGAAGAAGCACATCGTCTTCAACCAGTCGCGGGTCATGCAGCACGCCGAGCTTGCCTGGATCTTCAATTGCGTGGCGCGCATCGGCTGGATGAACCGCATGACGCAGTTCAAGGACAAGGCCGGCAAGGATCGCGAGAACGCCTCGCTCGGCCTGCTCGCATATCCGTCGCTGATGGCGGCCGACATCCTGCTCTACCGTGCCACCCACGTCCCTGTCGGTGAGGACCAGAAGCAGCATCTGGAACTCACCCGCGACATCGCGCAGAAGTTCAACAATGACTTCTCCGACCGCATCGCGGCCCTTGGCGTCGGCGTCGAGATGCAGGTCGGCGAAGAGACCGTGAACGGCTATTTCCCGCTGACCGAGCCGGTCATCGGCGGGCCGGCCGCGCGCATCATGTCGCTGCGCGACGGCTCCAAGAAAATGTCCAAATCGGACCCGTCGGATTTGTCGCGCATCAACCTGACCGACGATGCCGACGACATCTCGAAGAAGATCCGCAAGGCCAAGACCGATCCGGAAGCGTTGCCGAGCGAGCTGGACGGCCTGGCCGGCCGACCCGAGGCGGAGAACCTGGTCGGCATCTATGCGGGTCTCGCCGAGATGTCGAAGGCGGATGTACTCAAGGAATTCGCCGGCCAGCAGTTTTCCGTGTTCAAGCCGGCCTTGGCCGATCTTGCAGTGGAAAAACTGGCGCCGATCGCCAGCGAGATGCGCCGCATTTCGGATGACCGCGCCTATGTCGACGCGGTGCTCAAGGATGGCGGCGAGCGCGCCGGCGTGCTGGCCGAAGCGACGATGAAGACGGTGCGCGACATTATCGGCCTGCTGCAGGGCTGATCGCGACATCGGCTGCACTGGCACAAGGCCGGCGGCTTGCCGCCGGTCCGCCGCAGTGGCAGATTGCGGCCGCAAGACACCGAGTAGATAGACATGGTCTCGAAACGCCTCAGCCGCGAAGCCGGCCATCGCAGGAAATTCCTGACGATCATCGACGACACGCCGGAATGCGAGCGGGCCGTCGCCTATGCCTCGAAACGGGCGCAGAGCACCAGCGGCACGCTGGTGCTGCTCTATGTCATCGTGCCGGACGATTTCCAGCATTGGCTGGGTGTCGAGAAGATCATGCGCGAGGAAGCCAACGCCACGGCGCGCGCCGCACTCGACAGCTATGCCAACAAGGTGCGCCAGAAGCTCGGCATCGAGCCCGAGATGGTGGTGCGCGAAGGTAAGCCGACGGAAGAGATCCACAAATTGATCGAGGAAGACCAGGACATAGCCATCCTGGTGCTGGCCGCCGGTGCGGGCAAGGAAGGCCCGGGGCCGCTGGTCGGCGCCGTCGCCGGCAAGGGTGCCGCCTTCCCGATCCCGGTGACCGTCGTGCCGCAGAACCTGTCGGATGAGGAAATAGACAGCCTGGCCTGAGGTGTGCTGATATTCAGGTGAGCCGGCCTGACCTGAATCTCAACACACCTTCGGGCGCGTCCCTGGGGTTCGAAAAAACATTCCGCCAGCCAGCTGTTCCGGCGATGCGTTTCGCTTGAATGTCCAGCCAATTGAGCCTATTTAGAATTGTTCCAAACTAGATGCCCAAACGGGCACGGAGACGGCCATGTTCATCCAGACCGAATCGACGCCAAACCCGGCGACGCTGAAATTCCTGCCCGGCAAGGAAGTGCTTCTGGAAGGCACCGCCGATTTCCGCGATGCCGACAGCGCCGCCGTCGCCTCGCCGCTGGCCGGCCGGCTGTTCGAAATTCCTGGCGTCACCGGCGTTTTCTTCGGCTATGACTTTATCACCGTGACCAAGGATGGCCCCGACTGGCAGCATCTGAAGCCGGCGATCCTCGGCGCCATCATGGAGCATTTCATGTCCGGCGCGCCCGTCATGGCCAAGGCTGGCCCGGCCGCCGAGACCAGCCAGACCGGTGAGTTCTACGACAAGGCCGACGAGGAGCTGGTCATCACCATCAAGGAACTGCTCGACACGCGGGTGCGCCCGGCGGTCGCCCAGGATGGCGGCGACATCACCTTCCGCGGCTTCGAGAACGGCACGGTGTTCCTGCACATGAAGGGCGCCTGCGCCGGCTGCCCGTCCTCGACGGCGACGCTGAAGCACGGCATCCAGAACCTTCTGCGCCATTTCGTGCCGGAGGTACAGCAGGTCGAGCAGGTTTCCTGACGCCCCCTTTGATAATTCTACCCTGCTGACCATCTGGTCCGATTTTCTTCGCTTCCGGCGCATCGGCCAGAAGGAACTCCAAAATGATCTACGAACTTCGGGTTTACCGGGCTTTGCCGGGACGCTTGCCGGCGCTTCTTGATCGCTTCGACAAGATCACCCTCAAATTGTGGGAAAAGCACGGTATCCGCCAAGCGGGTTTCTTTACCACGCTGATCGGTGCTTCGAACAACGAACTGACCTACATGCTGGCATGGGAATCGCTGGCCGAACGCGAAGAGCGCTGGACGGCGTTCGTGAAGGACCCCGCCTGGACGCAGGCGCGGGAAGATTCCGAGCGTGATGGCCAGATCACCGAGACAATCACCAACCAAATTTTGGTTCCCACCTCGTTCTCGGCGGTGTCCTGACCATCGAGCAGGCGTCGCATCGCGCAAACAACAAAAAACCGGGCCGAATTGCCCGGTTTTCTGCTTGGGACGTCCGTTGTTGCCTAGACGGTCCGCGTACGAAAACTGCCTCTAGAGAACGATGACCTTGGCGCCGACCGAGGCGCGGTCATAGAGGTCGATAATGTCCTGATTCATCAGGCGGATGCAGCCAGACGACATCGCCTTGCCGATCGAATTCCATTCCGGGCTGCCATGCAGGCGATAGCCTGAATCGCCGCCCTTGTTGAACAGGTACATGGCGCGCGCGCCGAGCGGGTTCTTCAGGCCCGGCTCCATGCCGCCGGCAAACTTTTCCAATTCCGGCTGGCGCTGGATCATCTGCCTCGGCGGCGTCCAGGTCGGCCATTCGCGCTTGAGCGCAATGTGGGCGGTGCCATGCCACTCGAAGCCCTCGCGGCCGACGCCGATGCCGTAGCGAATGGCCCTTCCGTCGCCCTCGATGAAGTAGAGGAACTTGTTCTGGGTATCGACGATGATCGTGCCCGGCTTTTCCGGGCTGTCATAGTTCACTTCCTGCCGATGGTACTTCATCGGCACTTTCTCGATCGGGATGCGCGGCAGCTGATAACCCGCGTCGGTGACCGCGCCGTAGTCGTTGGAGAATATCTGCGAGCCGATGGTGCTGCAACCGGCGATAGCAGTGGAGAGCGCCAGTGCGGCGATGATTGCAAACGACTTCATGCGCATCAGGTGATCCGGTGCCCCGCCCAAACTCGGCGGCACGAGTCGGCCGCTCTCTCATCGTCATTCATGCTGGCATTTGCTTTGCTTGCCAAGCGCGCGATGCCTATATGCCTGCCTTGACGTACCGGTAAGCGTATCACTATGGCATTTTGGCCACAGGACTCACAGGATTGTGAAGCAAATTCAAAGGGCCTGCTCCATGGGTTCCTGGAAATCGAGGAGAACCGTCATGAATGTCGGTGATGCTGCCCACCGCTCCGGCCTGCCGGCCAAGACCATCCGCTACTATGAAGAGATCGGCCTGATCGCCCCGGCGCGCGCCGCCAACGGCTACCGCGATTATTCCGGAGACGACATCCATCGGCTGGCCTTCCTGCGCCGCGCGCGCAATCTCGGCTTTTCCATCGACGATTGCCGCCAGTTGATGGCGCTTTACCAGGATCGCAGCCGCGCCAGCCACAACGTGCGCGAAATCGCCGCCGCCCATGTCACGGCGATCGAGGAGAAAGTGCGCGAGTTGCAGTCGATGCGCTCGACGCTGCAGAAACTGATCCATGCCTGCCACGGCGACGAAAGGCCGGATTGTCCGATCCTTGATGACATGGCGGGCGCGGCGTTGCCCAGCGACAAGGGCGCCTCTGCGCCTGCACAATGACCGTACGTCGACGAGGCCCGACGCCTGGTCGACTCCTGCCGGGAGGACATCCGCAATGGTCTCGATGACCGTCGAACTGCGCAATGTGGAGGACACGCAGGCGGCCATGGGCTCGGCCGGCGGCCACACGATCATCGTCGACCGGCCCGAAGGCAAGGCCGGCGGCATGGGCCTGGGCTTCAATGGCGGCCAGTTGCTCGCCCTGGCGATCGGCGGCTGCTTCTGCAACGACCTTCGCTACGTCGCCGCGGAAATGGGCGTAACGCTCGACAAGATCGCCGTGACCGTGACGCTGAACCTCGAAGGCAAGCCTTTGCTTGCGACCTCGTCAACCATGACGGTTTCATGCACGACGCTGGACGGCTCCGACCCGGCGGAGATCATCACGAGGGCCGCGGCGATTTCCACGGTCAGCAACTCCCTGCGCCAGGGCGTGCCGGTGAGCATCGAAACGGCCGCAACGGCGACCGGCTTGTCGGAGGAATGATCAGCGGGAACAGGCGCATTTGGCCGCGTGGATTGTCAGAGATCGCTAAAAAGGCCCACCGCCAGCACGGCAGAGCGATTAACCTAATTTTCTTCGGCATCTGGGCGCGTCAATCTGCCGCTCTATGTCTCCCCTTGTCGCAATGATCAACGATGGAGGTTGGCATGGATCGGCGATTGTTTCTGACTGGAATGCTTGGGCTGGCAGGGGCTGCGACCGTCGTCGCAATCGCGCGTCCTGCCACCGCCTTGGCCGGCATCCCGAATACGGGGCCCGGCATTCTCGATGAGCTCGACAAACCGTCCGACGACATTCTCGACCCGGATGGTCCTGATGTCCAGGACGGCGTCGAGTTCGTGCGGCACCGCAGATGGCACCGCCGCCGTCGCCGACGCGGGTGGAGGCGGGTCTGCCGTCGCTATTGGCGCAATGGTTCTTGGCGCCGCAGATGTTTCCGCAGATCCTTCTGGATCCACTTCTGACGGGATCACCAAACGCGAAGGCTCCGGCATCCGCCGGAGCCTTCGCTATCGCTGCGGGCTTGAATCCAATCGGCAAAAAAGGCCCGCCGCCCCTCGGCAGCGGGCAGGTCCTGGAGTGCCGGGGGATCAACCCGGCATGGGATCAACGAACGGAGCAGGGGTTGGTTGCAGGATCGGCCCGGTAGCTTCCTTTGGGTGGACCGCCACCGGGCCTGACCGGAGCGGGGTGTATTGGGGGAGCCCCGGCTGCTTCCAAAATATCACCTTTCGCTTATATTCGCTTTAGCTAATTTACACAGAGCCATGCATCACCCGCAGATGGGTTGCGCACTCCACGGAAGTGTCGAAGTGACGTCTCCCTGCTTATGCCGTTCGACATTCGCGGAGCTAAAGCGGTTGCGTCTGACTTTGGTTGGTGACGCGCAAAGACTTTTTCCTGCTATCGTAAAGTTACCCAATGGAAGTTGATCTGCGCGGCATATCACGTCGATTCGCGCTGACGATCTCTTTGTTTTTCGAGGAACTGCTTGGCGTGTTCCGCCCAATCAGCCGCCGTGACCTTGTGCTCCTGAACGGACTTTCTGAAAGCCTTGCGCAGAGTGTCAAGGTCAAAGGCCCACAGTTGTTCACCATCAGTGCTGTTCAATTTTGCGGCGCCCGCCCCCATCAGAACGGCTGGTCCGCGCCTAGAGGCGCCTCGGGCTTTAGTTGAGAGCTCTCTAATATTCCTATATTTTTCATCCGCACGATTCGCTTGGTTTCATCGCCTGAAGGCAACTCGATGAAGAATTACCGTGTTGAAGAAATGGACGGGGAATCCATTGTTTCGACGATCGACGCACAAGGGCGAACGCCTTTTGAGGCAGCAGAGAAGGCGCTGGGGCAGAGGGTTACTCTGCGATGCGGTTGCAGCAAGTGGATACGGGTCACTGACCTTATTGTGACAATGCCAACCCGGTTTCGGCCTCGCTATTTTGAATTCAAACGTGCATTTGGGTAGCGCTTAATGGTGATACATTAGATGGAACTAAAGCTCTGTTCAGCCGTTGCAGTGGCCGGAGTAGGGGTGCTTTCCAATGAATGATGTCGCAGTTCTGGTCGTCGAAGACGAACCGCTGATCTTGCTCGACCTTGAAACAGGGTTGGAAGAGGCTGGCTTTCGGGTGGTCGGGTCGCGAACGGCTGAAGCGGCCATAGAGGCGTTTGACAGGGCCCCGGAAAGCTTTAGCGCCCTCGTTACGGACGTTCGGCTTGGGGCTGGTAAAAACGGTTGGCAACTAGCCAGGCATGTAAGACGAGCGAACTTGGCAATACCCGTGGTTTATGTCAGCGGCGATAGCGCGCCCCATTGGGCTGCGGAAGGCGTGCCCGACAGCTTCATGATCTCCAAGCCGTTTGTAATACCACAAGTCATTACGGCCCTGTCTACACTGCTAAATCAGCAGCACCCGGCCCCACATGCCGATGAGTCGGTTTAGCTTTATTGGCCCTAGGTTTGTCAACCGGATAATCGCCCATAATAAGCAGGTTCAAACCGTGAACAAAATCTGGCATGGTGCCTGGCATGCCGATCATCTCCCCCATCCTCATCAATCCTCTCATCGACGGCCGCCAGTCCGAACGCGCCATGCTGGTGCGGCGCGGTGTACAGCGGCTGCTCATGGATATGGGCGCACATGTGTTGCCCGAACTGTCGCTGGCCACGGGCCGCCGCGCCGACCTCGTCGCACTGACCCGGCAGGGCGATATCTGGATCATCGAGATCAAATCCTCGATCGAGGATTTCAGGGTCGACCGCAAATGGCCCGACTACCGGCTGCATTCCGACCGCTTCTTCTTCGCCACCCATCCCGGCGTACCCTCGGAGATCTTTCCGCAGGAATGCGGCTTCATCCTTTCCGACGGCTATGGCGCCGAGATCCTGCGAGATGCGCCCGAGCACCGCATGGCTGCGGCAACGCGCAAGGCGCTGATGCTGCGGATCGCGCGGGCCGGTGCTTCGCGGCTGCTGGCGGCAGAGCTTGCCGGCGTGTCGGTGCCGGCGCTGGAGGGTGAGAGCGAGTAACGGCCGTCCTTCAGTCTCTATGACCGGCTCTACTCTTCATCGTCCTCCACGCCACCCCTGGCGGGCGCCATGAGCAGCACGGCAGCACCAAGGATGGCGGCGATGAACGAGCCGGCGAGGATGCCGACCTTGACCGCGTCCTGCAGCGCCACGTCGCCGGCGAAGGCGAGCAGGCCGATGAACAGGCTCATGGTGAAGCCGATGCCGCACAGCAGCGATATGCCGATCATGTGCGTCCAGCCGGCATTGGCGGGCAGGTCGGCAAGACCGAGCCGGATGGCAAGTGCCGAAGAGCCGAACACGCCGACCAGCTTGCCGACCACCAGGCCGGCGGCGACACCCAGCGTCAACGGCTCGATCAGTGCACTGACGCTGAGGCCGGCGAGCGAAACGCCGGCATTGGCAAAGCCGAAGATCGGGATGACGACGAAGGCCACAACCTTGTGCAGGCCGTGCTCGAGCCTGTGCAGCGGCGAATGGTCGAGATCGTGGCCGATCCCGGCGGAGCGCTCGAGCGGGATGGTCAGCGCCAGCGCCACGCCGGCAAGCGTTGCATGGACGCCCGACTTCAGCACCAGGACCCACAGGACGACGCCCAGAACGAGATAGGGCACAAGCGTCATCACCCGCATGCGGTTGAGCACGACAAGCGCGGCAATGACGGCGAAGGCGGCACCCAGATAAGCCAGCGAAAGGCCGCTGGTGTAGAAGATGGCGATGATGATGACGGCACCGAGGTCGTCGATGATGGCCAGTGCCGTGAGAAACACTTTCAGCGAAGCCGGCACGCGGCTGCCGAGCAGCGACAGCACGCCGAGCGCGAAAGCGATGTCGGTGGCGGTCGGGATCGCCCAGCCGGATAGGGCGGCCGCATTGTTGCGGTTGACGGCCACATAGACGAGTGCCGGAACCAGCATGCCGCCGGCAGCGGCGATGCCGGGCAGCACACGCCGGGGCCAGGTGGAAAGCTGGCCGTCCAGCATTTCGCGCTTGATCTCCAGCCCGACGAGCAGGAAAAACACCGCCATCAGCCCGTCATTGACCCAGTGCGAGACGCTGAGCGGGCCGAGATAGGCGTGGAGGGCGGAGAAATAGGTTTCGGCGAGGGGCGAGTTGGCGACGATCAGCGCCAGTGCCGCTGCCACCATCAGGATGATGCCGCCGGCCGCTTCGCTATCTAGAAATTCGCGGAAAACGGAAATCGGCCGCTGCTTCAGATCCTGCATGTCGCCTCCGTCATGCCGCCTGTTTCGGCGGGTTTCAATCGGCAAGATGGCAAACGGCGGCCTTAACGCGGCGCGCGCTTGGCCAGGATGCGCTGCAAGGTGCGGCGGTGCATGTTGAGCCGGCGCGCTGTCTCGGAAACGTTGCGCTCGCACATCTCGTAGACGCGCTGGATATGCTCCCATCGGACGCGGTCGGCCGACATTGGGTTTTCCGGCGGCGCCGCGCGCTCGCCGGCGGTGCGGGTGAGTGCGGCGAAGATATCATCGGCGTCGGCGGGCTTGGAGAGATAATCGACCGCACCGAGCTTCACCGCGGTCACCGCAGTGGCGATGTTGCCATAGCCGGTCAGGATGATGGTGCGGGAATCCTCGCGCTTTTCGCGGATGGCCGCGACCACATCGAGGCCGTTGCCGTCGCCGAGCCGCATGTCGACCACGGCGTAGGCGGGTGGATTGGCGCGCGCCTTGGCAACCGCCTCCTCGACGCTCTCGGCCGTCTCGACCACGAAGCCCCTGGCTTCCATGGCGCGGGCCAGACGCGTGAGGAACGGCTTGTCGTCATCGACGACAAGTAGCGAGGTGTCCTCGCCTTCAACCATTGCGCCAATATTTTCGTCGCCTGTCATAGTCTCAAAATTCCTGCTGCCTTAATTTTACGCAAATATAGTTCCTGAGCCCGATTGTCCAATTTTTAGAGCTCCTTCAAGGCTCTCAGGCGGTGTCGAACATGCTGGCCGAAGTGATTTCCGGATTGAGGAACACACCACGCGGCCACGATATCTGGACCATGGCGCCCTCGCCCAGGCCGCTCGAATTGCGGAAATCGAGCACGGCGCCAGAGCGTTCGAGCAGGGTCTTGGCGATGAACAGGCCTAGGCCCAGACCGCCGCCGGTTTCATTGCCCTGGCGCGTCGACATGTAGGGTTCGCCGATGCGGTCGATGATCTCGGCCGGAAAGCCGGGGCCGTCATCGATGATCGAGAAGGTGACGGTGGCCTCGTCCCAGCTCCAGCGCACGGTGACGCTTTTGCGGGCGAAATCGACGGCGTTCTCGACCAGGTTGCCGAGGCCGTAGATGACGCCCGGATTGCGACGCCCGACCGGCTCTGGGCCGATGCGTTCGCCGGGCCGAAGCTTGATCGAGATGCCGAAGTCCCGGTGCGGCGCGGTGACCTCCTCGACCAGCGAGGTCAATGGCAGCCGCGAAAGATGCGCTTCGCCCTCGGAGGACAGGCTGGTCAGCCGCTTGAGAATCTCGCGGCAACGCTCGCTCTGCGAACGCAGCAGCGTCACGTCTTCCCCATATTTCGGATCCTTGCCGAGCGCCTTTTCCATCTCCTTGGCGACAAGCGCGATGGTGGCGAGCGGCGTGCCGAGCTCGTGCGCGGCCGCGGCGGCCAGCCCGTCGAGGGCCGAAAGGTGCTGCTCGCGCTGCAGCACCAGCTCTGTTGCGGCGAGCGCATTGGCCAGAAGCCGGGCTTCGGCGGCCACCCGGAAGGCGTATATGGCGGTGAAGGCGATCGAGGACAGCACCGCCATCCACATGCCCGCGACATAGAGAAAAGGCATCGCCAGCGGCGCGTCCTCATGCCAGGGCAGCGGCAGACGGACAAAGACCAGAAAGGTCGCCGCCGACATGACCAGCCCGCCGAGGATGGCGGTCAGGCGCAGGGGCAGCGATGTCGCCGAAATGACGACAGGCACGGTCATCAGCAACGAGAACGGGTTGGTGAGGCCGCCGGTCATGTAGAGCAGGCCGGCAAGCTGCAGGCTGTCGAAGATGAGGATGCCGAAGGCTGCAAGCGGGGTCAGCCGGTGCGCCGCCGGAAAGCGAAAGGCGAGAAACAGGTTCATCCAGGCCGAACAGGCGATCAGGGCAAAGCAGAGGCTGACCGGCAGCGGAAACTTCAGCCCATAGGCGACGACGAGCACCGTCAGGCTCTGACCGACAATGGCAAGCCAGCGCAACCGGATCAGCGTGTTGAGGCGCAGTCTCTGGCTCTGCTGGAAATCGGGCGAACGCAAAACGTTGATCATGGCCATGAATTACAGCCGCGAAGCGGCAAACGCTAGGTACCTCGCGGTTTGGCTCGGGCGGTAGCGGTCGCGAGCAGCGGATTTTCCGGCCAGACATGCTTGGGATAGCGGCCGCGCATGTCGGCGCGCACGTCGGCCCAGGAGCCGCGCCAGAAGCCGGGCAGGTCGCGCGTCGTCTGGATCGGCCGGTGCGCCGGCGACAGGAGTTCGAGCGTCAGCGGCACGGCGCCATTGGCGATCGAAGGATGGCGGTCGAGGCCGAACAGCTCCTGCACGCGAACCGCCAGCACCGGCCATTCGCCGTCATAGCGGATCGGCACATGGCTGCCCGACGGGGCATCGAAATGGGTCGGCGCCAGCGTATCGATCCTGCGCTGCAGATCATGCGGCACGAGGCTGGCCAGTCCGGCCGAGACAACGCCCGCATCGATGGCGGCAAGCGATGCCGCGCCGGCGAGGTAAGGCAGCAGCCAGTCGTCGAGGCGCTCGATGAGGGCGGCATCCGCCATATCGGGCCAGGGCGCGCCAAGGCCGCGATGCAGCCAGCCAAGCCGCTGGCGCAGCGTTTGCGCCTCCTTGCTCCAGGTCAGCAGCGACAGCCCGTGCTGGCGCACCGCATCGAGGACGGCGCGGTCGGCGTCGAGCCCCGTTGGCGGCGGCAGCATGCGCTCGGCGAGCGTGATGGCGCCAAGGCGCACGGTTTCACGCACACGCACGGCGCGCTTGTCGCGGTCGAAGCTCGTTTCGCGGCGAGCCTCGATCCTGTCCGCCAGCGCAGCGCGGACATCGTCCTCGCCGATCGCCGCTGCCGCCGTGATGCGCGCATTCTGTGCCTTGCCCTGCAGGTCGGCGACGACCAGAAACGGCTCGCCCGCCAGCGGGTCGGCGGCGTCGAGCATGGCGCCGGAGCCATTGGCCAGCACGAAACGGCCACGCTCGCCACGCGCCTTCGCCACCCGATCCGGCCAGGCGTGGACGAGCAGGGGACCGGCGGCCGCAGCTTCGCTGGCCTTCGCCCCGCCGGCCTGCCTTGCCAGCCTTTCGGCGAGCTGCTTGGCGGCGGTAGCGCGCGGAGCTCTTTCCCCACGAAAGCGCATCAGCCGTCGCTCCAGGTCGGCGCCGTCGCCACCGAGGCCGCGTTCGGTGAGCAGAACGGCAAGCATCGCCGCCTCGAAGGCATGGCCGCTGCCGGCTGCCTCGGCAACCATGTGCGCCAACCGCACCGGCAGAGCGAGCTTGCGCATCGCTGCACCCGCCTCCGTCAGGCGCCCCGTCTCGTCGATGGCGTCCAGCGCGCGCAGGAGTGCCCTCGCCTCATTGAGCGCCGGAGCCGGCGGCGAATCGAGAAAGGCGAGCCCTGCCGGATCGGCAACGCCAAAGGCAGCGCAATCGAGCAGCAGTCCGGACAGATCGGCCTCGAGGATTTCCGACGGCGTGAAAGCGGGAAGTGCAGCCGTCTGCTCGGCCCGCCACAGCCGGATGGCGACGCCTGGCTGCGTGCGTCCGGCACGGCCGGCGCGCTGGTCGGCGGAAGCCTTGCTGACGCGCACGGTCTCCAGCCGGGTGAGGCCGCTGGCCGGTTCGTAGCGCGGCAGCCGCGACAGGCCCGAATCGATGACGACGCGAACGCCGTCGATGGTGATCGAGGTTTCGGCGATCGAGGTGGCCAGCACCACCTTGCGGCGGCCGGCCGGCGGCGGCTTGATCGCCGCGTCCTGCGCCTTGCCGTCGAGCATGCCGTAGAGCGGGACGATGTCGGTTTCAGTGCCGACCTTGCCGGCCAGCCGCTCGGCGGTTCGCTCGATCTCGCGCTGGCCGGGCAGGAAGGCAAGCACGCTGCCGCTTTCGTCGGCAAGGGCGGCGCGGATCGCCTTGGCCATGGCGTCCTCGATAGCGATGCCGGCGGGGCGCTCGTCATAACGGATATCGACAGGGAAGGCGCGGCCCTCGCTCTCGATCACCGGCGCGCCCGACATGAGTTTGGCGACACGCGCGCCGTCGAGCGTCGCCGACATCACAGCTAAGCGCAGATCCGGCCTGAGGGCCCCTTGCACGTCGAGCGCCAGAGCGAGACCGAAATCGCCGTCGAGCGAGCGCTCGTGGAATTCGTCGAAAATGACAGCCGCGATCCCAGGCAATTCGGGATCGTCGAGGATCATGCGCGCCAGCACGCCTTCGGTGACGACCAATATCCTGGTCTTTGCCGAAATGCGGTTTTCCATGCGCATGGCGTAGCCGACCGTGGCGCCGGGTTCCTCACCAAGCAATTCAGCCATGCGGCGGGCGGCGGCGCGGGCGGCGAGGCGGCGTGGTTCAAGCAGGATGATCTTGCCGGCGCCGAGCCAAGGCGCGTCAAGCAGCGCCAGCGGCACCAGCGTCGTCTTGCCGGCGCCCGGCGGCGCCACCAGCACGGCACTGTTGCCATCGCCAAGCGCTTCCCTCAGCGCCGGCAGCACGGCGGATACAGGAAGCTCCGGCAGGGGTTTTGTGGTCATGGCGCCCGCATATCAGCGGTTACGGTCACGGCGCAACCAGAGTCGGTTCAAAGCCTGGTGCGCGAAAACGGGTTCCAGCGCACCGTGCCCAGCCGCGCCTCCTCCCGCACCATGGTCAACAGGCCGGCGCCGCCAACGACCGCCAGGCCAACCAGCGACAACCCGTCCGGATATTCCTGGAAGAACAACGCGCCGAGGATCACCGCCCAGGCGATCTGCGAATAATGCGTCGGCGCGACCCGGTTGGCAGGCGCGTATTTCATGGCCAGCAGTTGAAGGAATTGTCCGCCCGCGGTGAAGGCACCGGCCATCACCAGCCACAGCAACTGCTTTCCGCTGGGAACAGTGAAGGCGGTGGCGGCGGCACCGATGCCGTTGAACAGCAGCCCGCAACCGACCAGCACGCCGAGCATGGTGGTGCGCTTTTCCTGCTGCGCCAGCGAGCGCATCAGGATGACGCTGGTGGCGGCGAGGAAGGCAACGCCGAAGGCGGCAAGATGGCCGAGATTGAGTTCGCGAAAGCCAGGCCGCACCACCAGCATGACTCCGGCAAAACCGGCGACCACCGCCAGCCAGCGCCAGGGGCCGACCTTCTCCTTGAGGATCACCATGGAGAGAATGGTGACGCAGAGCGGCGCCAGGAAGATCAGCGCATAGGACTCGGCCAGCGGAATGGTGGTGAAGGCGTAGACGCTGAGCACGCCGGAAGCGATGCCCGCCCAGGCACGCGCCTGCACCGCCCATGGCCTTTTGGTGCGCCAGAAATCGCGCCAGCGTTCGCCCGCAGGCCGCGTGAAGAACAGGAAGAAGCCCGCGAACAAGGTTATGAAAAAGCCGATCTCGAAGATCGTGAGCTGACCACCCAGGCTTTTGACAACGGCATCGCTGCCCGAATAGCTTGCGTAGGCGATCAGGGCGAGCAGGATTCCGTTCGTCACGTTGTTCCAGTTCCGGGGAGAGAGTGATTTGAAAATCCTGGCGCTCGGTGCGCATCCGGACGACATCGAGATCTTCATGTTCGGTACGATGGCCGCCTATGCCGCGCAAGGCGCAGAACTCACTTTTGCCATGGCCACGGATGGTGCCAGGGGCGGCACGAGTGATCCCGCTGTTCTCGCTCGTGTCCGTCGCGATGAAGCAACGGCCGCGGCCGCGCTGGTAGGCGCAAAGCTGCGCTTCCTCGACTTCCCGGACGGCGAGTTGGTGGCCGATACGGCGCTGATTGGAGCTCTGAAAGCACTGATCGGTCAAACCGGCCCGGATCTGGTGATCACGCATGCGCCCAACGACTATCACGCCGACCATCGCGCGCTGTCGGACGGCGTGCGCATCGCGGCGTCTTTCGCCGTCCCGGTGCTGCATGCCGACACGATGGGCGGCACCGGTTTTTCGCCGACGCACTATGTCGACATTTCCGCCCATGCCGACGTCAAGGCCGGGGCGATCCGAATGCATCAGTCGCAGGATCCCGACCGCTTCGTCGACATCGCGCGGACACAGAACGCCTTTCGCGCCGGCCAGTGCAACGGCGTGCAAGGCTCGCTGGCCGAAGCGTTCCGCTTCGAACCGTCGTTCCCGTTCGCCGATATCCGTATGCTGCTGCCGCCGGCGCCGCCGATCCGGAAGGTCATGGTGAGCACCAAACGGGTCGACTGAGAGCCGCTACGATTTTGGAGCCAGGTCGGAACGAGCCCGCACGGCTTCGATAGACCGCGCGGATCCGACCAGTGATCCGCACTTTTCCCAACGTTTTCAGAGACCGCCACAAGCATGCTGCGGCGCAGCAACGAATTCGCTTGCCTTGTTTAGTAAAAATTGCATCACTAAACAAATTACTAAACATCCGCAGCGTAACCGCGCAGCCATGTTTGGGCCCCTGAGGAGAGGGGTTGAGGGTTTTTGAAACCGTCATCCGGGCGCGTTTCGCAAATGGGAGGAAGTCATGAAATCGAGCTTGAAACTGGCGTTGGGACTGACCTCGGCGATCACCGCGTCGACAGCCGTCTCGAACGTCGCGCACGCTGAAGACCTGACGCTGTGCTGGGCCGCCTGGGACCCGGCCAACGCGCTTGTCGAACTGTCCAAGGATTTTACCAAGGAAACCGGCATCGGCATGAAATTCGAGTTCGTGCCGTGGACCAACTATGCCGACCGTTTCCTCAACGAGCTCAACTCGCACGGCAAATTGTGCGACCTGATCATCGGCGACAGCCAGTGGATCGGCGGCGCCGCCGAGAACGGCCATTACGTCAAGCTGAACGACTTCTTCGACAAGGAGAAGATCAGCATGGACGATTTCGTGCCGGCAACCGTCGTCGGCTATTCGGAATGGCCGAAGAACACGCCGAACTACTGGGCGCTGCCGGCCATGGGCGACGTCGTCGGCTGGACCTATCGCAAGGACTGGTTCTCCAAGCCGGAGCTGCAGAAGGAATTCAAGGAGAAGTACGGTTGGGATCTCGGCCCGCCGACCACTTTCGACCAGTTGAAGCAGGTCGCCGAGTTCTTCCAGAAGCGCGAGATCGACGGCAAGACCGTCTATGGCGCCTCGATCTACACCGAGCGCGGCTCTGAAGGCATCACCATGGGCGCCATGGACGTGCTCTACAGCTATGGCTTCCAGTACGAAAACCCCAAGAAACCCTACGAAATGGAAGGCTTCGTCAATTCCGACAAGTCGGTGAAGGGGCTGGAATTCTACAAGGCGCTCTATGATTGCTGCACGCCGCCCGGCGCCTCGAACAGCTACATGGGCGAAGGCGTCGACGCCTTCAAATCCGGCCAGGTGGCTATGCACATGAACTTCGCCTTCACATGGCCGGGCCTGCAGAAGGACGAGAATGTCGGCGGCGACAAGATCGGTTACTTCGTCAACCCGAAGGGTCCGGACGGCGAGCAGTTCGCGCAGCTCGGCGGCCAGGGTATCTCGGTAGTGTCCTATTCCGACAAGCAAGAGGCGGCGCTGAAATACATCAAGTGGTTCGCCAACAAGGACGTGCAGGCCAAGTGGTGGTCGCTTGGCGGCTATTCCTGCCTGAACGCCGTCGTCAAGGATCCGGGCTTTCCGGCCAGCCAGCCCTACGCGCAGACCTTCCTCGACTCGATGGCCATCGTGAAGGACTTCTGGGCCGAGCCCAGCTACGCCCCGCTGCTGCAGGCTTCGCAGAAGCGCTTCCACGACTATGTCGTCGCCGGCCAGGGTTCGGCCAAGGACGCTCTCGACGGCCTGGTCAAGGACTGGACACAGGTCTTCCAGGACGATGGCAAAATGTAACCGGCTCCTCCCGAGCTAAGCCCAAGCATCCCGTGCCGCCTTGGCACGGGATGCAGTTCAGATAAATTCCATGACAGAGACGACCAAGTGACCGAAGCAGGACTCACCATGCTCAATCGGACCGCGGAGAACGTTGCCCGGGCGACCCCGGAACCGTTGGCCCGCAAGGTCCGGGGCATCAGCGACAAGGGCCTGGCCTGGCTGTTCATCTCGCCGACGATCCTGTTGCTGCTCGCCATCAACATCTTCCCGCTGTTCTGGGCGATCTATCTGTCGTTCACCAACTACCGCGCCAACCGCCCGAACGAGGTGGTGAAGAACCTCGGCTTTGCCAACTACCAGCGCATCCTCGGCGACAAGGATATCTGGATCGCCATGCAGACGACGGCGCATTTCGTGTTCTGGACCATCCTGTTGCAGACGCTGATCGGCTTCACGCTGGCTTGGCTGATCGACAGGAAGTTCCGCGGCCACGCCTTCTGGACGACGCTGATCCTGGTGCCTATGATGCTGTCGCCGGCGGTGGTCGGTAATTTCTGGCGCTTCCTCTACGAGCCGCAGATCGGCCTGTTCGCCTACGCGATTTCCTTCGTCACGAGAATCCCGCCGACCGATATCCAGATGCTCTCCAACGTGTCGCTAGCGCCGTGGTCGATCATCATCGTCGATACCTGGATGTGGACACCCTACGTGATGCTGATCTGCCTCGCCGGCTTACGCTCCATCCCCGAATACATCTACGAGGCGGCCGAGGTCGACCGTGCCTCCAACTGGCGGCAGTTCTGGTCGATCACGCTGCCGATGGCGCTGCCCTTCATCATGCTGGCGGTGCTGTTTCGCGGCATCGAGAACTTCAAGATGTTCGACATGGTCAATCTGTTGACCGGCGGCGGGCCGGGCTCGACCACCGAGGTCGCCTCGATCACGCTGAAGCGGCAGGCTTTCGAAAGCTGGCGCACCGGCTATTCCTCGGCCTTCGCCATCATTCTTTTCGTGGCGGTGTTCGGCCTCGCCAACATCTACGTCAAGGCGCTCAACAAGGTGAAGCAGAGATGAGCCTGACCACAGCCCATTCGGTCGTCGCACCGAGCAGCAACTCGAAACGGATCGCCGGCACGATCATCGTGCTTTACGCACTGATCTCGATCGTGCCGCTGCTGTGGATCTTCGCCACCAGCTTCAAGACGCCGCCGGATTCGATCGCCTATCCGCCCAAGATCCTGTTCCAGCCCAGCCTCGAAGGCTACTGCAATCTGTTCACGACGCGGACCCGTCAGACGCCGGAATACATCAACTCGCTGGGGCCGGCGACAGGCTTCTGCGACGAGACCACGCGCAAGCGCAACATGGTGATCGCCGGTCCGTCCAACTTCCTGCCGCGCTTCGTCAATTCGCTGATCATCGCCTTCGGTTCGACTTTCTGCGCCGTCTTCCTCGGCACGCTGTCGGCCTACGGCTTCTCGCGCTTCAAGGTGCCGCTCGCCGACGACCTTTTGTTCTTCATCCTGTCGACGCGCTTCATGCCGCCGATCGCCGTCGCCATTCCGATCTATCTGATGTACCGCGAGCTTGGCTTGTCGGACACCGCGCTCGGCATGATCCTGCTCTACACGGCCGTCAACGTGTCGCTGGCCGTCTGGCTGCTGAAAGGCTTCATCGACGAGATCCCGCGCGAATATGAAGAAGCGGCGATGATCGACGGCTATACGCGGCTGCAAGCCTTCTGGCGCACTGTGCTGCCGCAGGCGACCACCGGCATTGCCGCGACCGCCATCTTCTGCCTGATCTTCGCCTGGAACGAATATGCCTTCGCCGCACTCCTGACCTCCGGTACGGCACAGACCGCGCCGCCCTTCATCCCGACCATCATCGGCGAAGGCGGCCAGGACTGGCCGGCGGTCGCGGCCGGCACGACGATCTTCCTGGTGCCGATCCTGGTTTTCACCATCCTGCTCCGCAAGCAATTGCTGCGCGGCATCACCTTCGGCGCGGTGCGCAAATGATTGATGTGGGAATAAGTCGACCCCCACTCCGTCGAGCTTCGCTCGACACCTCTCCCCCGATCGACGGGGTAGAGGAAGGGCGCGAACTTAATTCAGCCAGGCTCCCTTCCTCTCCCTCCGGAGGGGGGAGAGGTGGCGCTGCGAAGCAGCGACGGAGCGGGGGAACCACCTGGCAGCCATCTCTCCCTTTGGACATGGAAAAGGAAGGCTACGTATGACGCGCGCCGCCATCTCCAGGAAATCATCATGGCCTCGCTGGGCACGGCGCGGATCGATGGAAAACATCGCCACGGCGCTGATCGCCATCGGCTTCCTGATGCTGTTCCAGCCCTTCGCGCTGTCGCTCTACACCTACTCCTTCATCACCATGCTCGCCGGCACCGTGATGTTCATCATCGTCTCCAAGTTCCCGGAATAATCATGGCCGAAATCCGCGTCCAGCACCTGAGAAAGGCCTTCGGCGATTTCGTCGCCGTGCAGGATTCCAACTTCGTCGTCGAGGATGGCGAGTTCTTCGTCATGCTCGGCCCGTCGGGCTGCGGCAAGACGACGACCTTGCGCATGATCGCCGGGCTCGAGCTGCCGACTGGTGGCCAGATCCTGCTCGGCGGTGACGACGTCACCATGCTGCGGGCCCGCGAGCGCGACATCGCTTTCGTCTTCCAGCTGTTCGCGCTCTATCCGCACATGAATGTGCGCAAGAACATCGGCTTCCCGCTCTTGGCGCAAGGCATGCCTTCGGCCGAAATCCGCACGCGGGTCGAGGAAACGGCGAAGCTGCTGCGCATCGATCATCTGCTCAACAAATCCGTCTCTGGACTTGCCGGCGGCGACCGCCAGCGTGTCGCGCTCGGCCGCGCCATCGTGCGGCGGCCAAAATGCTTCCTGATGGACGAGCCGCTCGGCACGCTCGACACCGAATTCCGCGATTTGATGGTCCATGAGCTGCGCGAGCTGCACAACCGCATCCGTGCCACGACGGTCTATGTCACGCATGACCAGATGGAAGCGATGTCGATGGCCGACAAGATCGCCGTGATGAACCATGGCGTCATCGAACAGTTTGGAAGCCCACGCGAAATCTACGACCGCCCGGCGACCATGTTCGTCGCCGACTTCATCGGCTCGCCGCCGATGAACTTTTTGGGATTTGGCGGCGGGCTCGCCAAGGGCGCCAGGGAGATCATCGTGCAAGGTGCGAAGGTCGCGGTGCCGGAGGTGCGCGAGGACATCGCACCTAGCGACATGGCGCTCGGCATCCGCCCGGAACACATACGCTTCGACGATAGCTCGAAACTCCGCGGCGCCATCTACGGCACCGAATATCTCGGCACGACGCAGATCGTCGCGGTCGAAACGGCGGACGGCATCATCAAGGCACGGGTCCCGGCCGAAATCCGACTGTCCACCGGCGACCATGTCGGTTTGACGCTGAGCAGCGCGCGGCTGTCGCTGTTCGAGAAGGGATCGGGCCGCGCGGTGAGAACCGCGATCCACGATGTCGCCTCGGAGCGGAGGGCCCAGCATGGCTGAGGTGCACATCAAGAACGTGACCAAGAGTTTCGGCGACCATGTCGCCGTCGACGGCCTCGACCTGCACATAGCAGATGGCGAATTCGTCGTGCTGCTCGGGCCGACCGGGGCCGGCAAGACAACGACGCTGCGGCTCATCGCCGGGTTGGAACGGCCGGATACCGGCACGATCGAGATCGGCGGACACAATGCCACGACGCTGTCGCCGGCCGAGCGTGACACCGCCTTCGTCTTCCAGCAGTACTCCCTCTATCCGCATCTGTCGGTATTCGACAACCTCGCCTTCCCGCTGCGCTCGCCGGCGCGGAAAATGCCGGAGGACCAGATCCGCCGCCGGGTCGAGGAGGTGGCCAGGATGGTGCGCATCCATCACAAGCTCACCAATCGCTCGACCAAGCTTTCGGGCGGCGAAATGCAGCGCGTTGCCATCGGCCGCGCGCTGGTGCGCAAGCCTTCGATCTATCTGATGGACGAGCCGCTGTCGTCGCTCGATGCCAAGCTGCGCGGCGATCTCAGGCTCGAGCTGAAGCGCATCCAGACCGAGCTCGGCGCCACCATGCTCTACGTCACCCACGACCAGATCGAGGCGATGACCATGGCAGACCGCATCGGCATCCTCACCGAGGGCGTGCTGGTGCAGATCGGCTCGCCGCGCACCATCTATTCAGAGCCGGCAAACCTGCATGTCGCGGCAAGGCTCGGCCAGCCGGCGATCAATCTTCTGCCAACCGGGCTGTTACCCGATGGCGGCGCACCGGCCGGCACCAAGACGATCGGCGCGCGCACCGAGCATCTGACGATCGCGAAGGCCGCGAATGGTCACGCCGACGGCGTTGTCGACTGGGTCGAGCATCTCGGCGACCAGAACCATTTGCATGTGACGGTGGGGACCAAGAAGCTGGTGACGTTGACCGATCCGGATACGGATCTGGCGCAGGGCGACAAAGTGGTGATCCGCTACCGGGCGCCGCTGTATTTCGGCGCCGATGGACAGCGATTGATGTGAGCGGTTTTCGGTGATTCAGCACCGGTTTTGACTTTGCCAGTACGGGACGAATTCGATGAAGCACTTTTTCAATCGCAGGGAAACGATCGTCACCGAGGCGCTCGACGGTCTGTTACGGACCATCGGGTTAGGCGATCTCGCGCGCCTCGACGGCTATCCCGAGATCAAGGTCATCCTGCGCACCGACTGGGACAGGACGAAAGTCAGCGTCGTCTCCGGTGGCGGCGCGGGGCACGAACCGTCCCATGCCGGCTTCGTCGGCAAGGGCATGCTGACGGCGGCTGTCTCGGGCGAGATCTTTGCCTCGCCGAGCGTCGAGGCGGTGCTGGCGGCCATTCGCGCGGTGACCGGTTCGGCCGGCTGCCTGCTGATCGTCAAGAACTACACCGGCGACCGTCTCAATTTCGGCCTCGCGGCAGAGAAGGCGCGCGCCGAGGGTTTTCGCGTCGAGATGGTGATCGTCGCCGACGACATCGCGCTGCCCGACATTGCGCAGCCGCGCGGCGTTGCCGGCACCTTGTTCGTGCACAAGATCGCAGGCCATTTGTCGGAGACCGGCCACGATCTTGCGTCAGTTGCGGCAGCGGCGCGGGCGGCTGCGAAGGATATCGTTTCGCTCGGCATGTCGCTGTCATCCTGCTCGATCCCCGGCCAGCCGCACGAAGACAGGTTTGGCGAGAACGCTGGCGAGCTCGGCCTCGGCATCCATGGCGAGCCGGGCGTCGAGCGGATTGCGGTGCAGAGCGCCGACAGGCTGGTGGCGATCATGGCGGAGCGCCTCGCGGCACGGCTTGATCCCAAGGCCACCTACGCCTTGCTGATCAACAATCTCGGCTCCGTGCCGCCGCTCGAAATGTCTGTTATAGCCAATGCGGTGCTTGCCTCGCCGCTGGCCAAAACCATCAAGCTGGCGGTCGGCCCGGGCCCGCTGATGACGGCGCTCAACATGAACGGCTTCTCGCTGTCGCTGATCCGGCTCGACCCCGCGCGCGAGACGGCCTTGCAGGCGCCGGTCGGTCCGCACGCCTGGATGCCGGCAAAGCCGGTTGTTTCACCTGCCGTCGTGCCGATGGCGAAAGCGGCCGGACAGAGCGCGGCACGCAAGCCCAGCCAGGATGCACGGACCCGCTCTCTTCTCGTCACTATCTGCGAACGGCTGATCGCGCTGGAAACCACGTTGAACGGGCTCGACGCCAAGACAGGCGACGGCGACACCGGCTCGACGGTGGCGACCGGCGCGCGCAGTGTTCTTGAGCGGCTTGATGCGCTGCCGCTTGCCGAGCCCGCGGCCACCCTTGGCGCGATAGGCGACATTCTGAGCGCGTCGATGGGCGGCTCCAGCGGCGTGCTGCTGTCGATCTTCTTCACAGCGGCGGCGCAGGCTTTGAATAGCGGCGCGAGCCTGGCCAAGGCGCTGCTTGCCGGCCTCGAACGAATGACTTTCTATGGCGGCGCAAGGATGGGTGACCGCACCATGGTCGATGCCTTGGAGCCAGCGCTCAAAGCGCTCGATGCCAAGGGCGTGGACGAAGCGGCTGTGGCGGCCCGACGCGGTGCCGAAGCCACCTCCGCCATGGACAAAGCTAAGGCCGGACGGTCCGCCTATGTCGGCAGCAAATTGCAGGGTGTGGTCGACCCCGGCGCTCACGCGGTGGCCGAAGTCTTCGCGGCCGCCGCCGCACTGCATGAAGCGGCCTGATTCATGCTCCAGTTGTCGAATGATCGTTCTTTCGATACTGCCGGCAAGATGGAAACCGGAAATGCGGGTGACATGGCGGCGATGAACCTTGCCAGGCTGATCGCGGCCGCTGCGGATACCATTGCCGCTCACGCCGAGGAGTTGACGGCGCTCGACCAGGCGATCGGCGACGGCGACCACGGGCTGAACATGAAGCGCGGCTTCGAGGCCGTGCGCGCGGAAGCCGAAGCATTTTCGGCCAAACCGCTGCCCGATGCCTTGAAGGCAATCGGCACCAAGCTGGTGATGACGGTCGGCGGCGCCTCTGGCCCGCTGTTCGGCACCCTGTTCCTGGCGCTCGGCAAGGAGATTTCAGCGGTGCCTGATCGCACCAATCTGACGGCGGCGTTCGGCAAGGCGATCGAAGCGGTGGCCGCGCGGGGCAAATCGCAGATTGGACAAAAAACCATGCTCGACGTGCTGCAGCCGGTGCATGACGCGCTGACTGGGGGAAAGACGGCGCCGGAAATCGCCGATTTCGCCGACGCGGCGGCCGAAGCGACCGTGCCGATGAAAGCCCTGCGTGGTCGCGCCTCGTTCCTTGGCGACCGGTCGATCGGCCACATGGATGCCGGTGCACGTTCGACCGCGCTTCTGGTGCGCACGATCGTCGAAACGCTGGAAGGTCAGCCATGAGCAATGTCGGCATCGTCATCGTTTCGCACTCGCCGCTGGTTGCCGAGGGCACAGCCGACATGGTGCGGCAGATGGTGGGCGACGAAGTGCCGCTTGCATGGTGCGGCGGAAACGGCCATGGCGGGCTTGGCACCAATGTCGAGGCGATCATGGGCGCCATCGACAAGGCCTGGTCGGAGGCCGGTGTCGCCATTCTGGTCGATCTCGGCGGCGCCGAGACCAACTCGGAAATGGCGGTGGAGATGATCGGAGAGCCACGGTCGCACAAGATCATTGTCTGCAACGCGCCGATCGTCGAAGGCGCGGTGATGGCGGCGACCGAGGCCTCCGGCGGCGCGTCACTGCGGGAAGTGGTGGCGACAGCGCATGAATTGTCGCCGTCGTGAGTGAACGGGAATTTTAAAAGACATGTCCGCATCCGCCGAAGCGACTGTTGTGATCACCCACGAGGTGGGTCTGCACGCGCGTCCTTCGGTGAAGTTCACCAAGTTGGCCAAGAGCTTTGCCGCCGAGGTTGAGATAGCGCTTGCCGCCAACGGCCCGTGGTTCGACGCCAAGAGCATCGTCAAGGTGATGGCGGCCAAGGCGCCGAAGGGTACGGTGCTGCACATCAGGGCCAGCGGTGACGGCGCCAATGATGCCGTCGACGCGCTGGTCGAACTGGTGCGGCGCGATTTCGACGAAGGCGCGGACCATGCCCGAACCGCTTAGGCTTAAAGGCATTTCGGCCTCGGCCGGTTATGCCGAAGGGCCGCTCTTCGACCTCGACCAGACTGTCGGCTCGTATGTCAGCAAAGAAACAGCCGACGATGAGAAGGCCGCGCTCGAAGCCGCAATCGGCATTGCCACGGGCCGTCTCACTGCAATGATCGGGATGGCCGAGGGCGATGCCGCCGACATTCTCGAGTTTCAGATCGCCATGCTGCAAGACGATGCGCTGAGCAGCCCAGCCTTTGCCGCGATCCGCACCGGCCTGCCGGCCGACACGGCGTGGCGGCAGGCGCTTAACGCTGAAATCGCCGGCTATGATGCTTCGGAGCAGGATTACTTCCGGGCGCGCGCCGCCGACATACGCGATATCAGGGACCAGGTGCTGCGGGCGCTGTCGGAGGTTGGCAACGTCGAGCCGCCCGCCGGCGCCATCCTCTATGGCGAGGATATCGCGCCGACGCGTTTTCTCGAAACCGACTGGAGTAGCGGCGGCGGCATCGCGCTGAGGGCGGGCAGCACGGCCAGCCATGTCGCCATGCTGGCGCGCTCGCGCGGCGTGCCCATGGTGGTCGGGCTCGGTGCTTCCCCGGCTCACCTTGCCGGCCTCGCCCTGCTCGACGCCGAACATGGCGGCATCGTGCTTTCGCCCTCGAAGGCCGAAATCGCTGCCTTCCGGCAATCCTCCTCATCATTCCGGGCGCGCCGCGATCGGGCCGGGACCTTCCTGGCGCGACCGGCGGTGACCAAGGCCGGCACGGCGGTGCGGATGCAGGTCAACATCGCCGACCCGTCCGAGGTCGACGGCATCGATATCGCCACCTGCGACGGGGTCGGGCTGATGCGCACCGAATTCCTGTTCGGCAAGACGCTGCCGGATGAGGAGACGCAGTATCGCGCCTATCGCAAGGTGCTGGAATGGGCCGGCGACAAGCCGGTGACGATCCGCACGGTCGATGCCGGCGGCGACAAGCCGGTGCCCGGCTTCACGGTCGCGGAAGGCAACCCGTTCCTCGGCCTGCGCGGGATCAGGCTGTCGCTGGCAAGACCCGAGGTGTTTCGTGTACAGATCCGGGCGCTGCTGCGCGCCGCGGTCCATGGCAGCCTGAAAGTGATGTTCCCGATGATCGCCGTTGTGGAGGAATACAGACAGGCAGCGGCGATGTTCGCCGAGGAGCAGGCGGTGCTGGCCACGCGCGGCATCGTTCACAAGATGCCGCCGCTCGGTATCATGGTCGAGGTGCCTTCGGTGGCGATCGTGCCGGACACCTTTGCCGCGGCTGCCTTCTTCTCGATCGGTTCCAACGACCTCACCCAATATGTCATGGCGGCCGCCCGCGACAACGCAACCGTGGCCCATCTCAATTCGGTCCGAAATCCGGCCGTGCTGCGGCTAATCACTGCCTTGGCTGCCTTCGGCGAGCGTGAAAAAATACCGGTCAGCCTGTGCGGCGATGCCGGCGGCGATCCCGCCTCGATACCGTCACTGCTCGAGGCCGGCCTGCGCGATCTTTCCGTCGCTCCGGCGCAACTCGCCATGGCCAAGGCAGCCATCGCGGACGTTTCTGTCTAGGCGTGGCTGATATGGTCGACAGGACACCCGAACCCGGTTCCGAAGAGGCGATCCGCGCCTACAAGACGATCCTGTCGCAGGTCATCGACCAGCGGCCGTCCGGCATGCGCCAGCGCCTCGCCGATGCGCTCGGCAAACATCGAAGCTTCGTCACGCAGATCTCCAGTCCAGCCTATTCGATCCCGATTCCGTCAAAACATTTGCCGGCTATATTTTCAGTGTGCCACTTCAGTCCGGCCGAACGCGATCAGTTCCTCGCCGCCTACCACCAGGCGCATCCCGGAAAAATGTCGGTCGCGGCAGGCATGCGCAAGACGAGGCATGTCTCGCTTGTCGTGCCGGATTTCGGCGACGACAAACAGAACGCCGCGCTCGACAGGGCGGTCAATGACTTCATCCAGAAGATCACCAGCATCACCGGCAAGGGTGGCTGACCCCTTGGAGTTTGTACGCAATTCCGGACGGAAAACCGTTACACTTTTCCTGGAATTGCTTCGATGTCAGGCCTATTTCGGGAGGAGACGGCCGTGAAGAAATTTATGAACTCGGTGGACACGGTGCTGACCGAGAGCCTCGACGGTTTCGTGGCCGCCCATGCCGAGATTCTCGTGCTTGGCGACGAGCACAAATTCATCCGCCGCAAGACCTTGCGGCCGGGCAAGGTGGCGCTGATCTCGGGCGGCGGCTCTGGTCACGAGCCGCTGCATGGCGGCTTTGTCGGCCACGGCATGCTGGACGCCGCCTGCCCCGGCCAAGTGTTCACCTCGCCGACGCCGGACCAGATGCTGGCGGCGGCGGAAGCCGTCGACACCGGGGCCGGTTGCCTGTTCATCGTCAAGAACTATGAGGGCGACGTGATGAACTTCGACATGGCGGCCGAGATGTCGGAAGGTGTCCAGCAGATCGTGACCAATGACGATGTCGCGGTCGAGAATTCTTCCTATACGACCGGCCGGCGCGGCGTCGCCGGAACGCTGGTGGTGGAAAAGATCGTCGGCGCGGCCGCCGAGCATGGGCTGGCGCTGGCGCCCTTGAAGGCGCTTGGTGACCGCGTCAACACGGCGACCCGCTCGATGGGCGTGGCGCTGACCAGTTGCACCGTGCCGGCGGCGGGCAAGCCGACTTTCGACATCGGCGACGGCGAGATGGAATTCGGCGTCGGCATACATGGCGAGCCCGGGCGCCGGCGCGACACGTTGAAAAGCGCCGATGTGATCGCGCAGGAGATTTGCGTCGCGATCCTGGGCGATCTCGGCGACAGGGCGACAGGCCCGGCGCTGCTGTTCGTCAATGGCTTCGGCGGTACACCGCTGATGGAACTTTATCTGATGTACAACAGCGCGCGGGCGATTTTCGAGAAGCAGGGCGTCACGGTGACCCGTTCACTGGTCGGCTCCTACGTCACCTCGCTCGACATGGCCGGCTGCTCGATCACACTCACCATGCTCGACGACGAGACGACCGCATTCTGGGATGCGCCGGTACACACCGTCGCGCTGCGCTGGGGTATGTAAAAGCTGGCTTACATCAGGCTTTTCTGCAACCATTCCTGACTTGCTCGCACGCTAGCTGGGTTGATGCTGCCACCACTTACTTCAGCCGAAGAAAGACTCTTGCTGCGCTTCGCTGACCCCGAGGCTGCGGCAGGCGGCGAAGATTTGTCGGCAAAGACGCTGACGGCGCTGCTCGACAATGCCGAGTTCCACGGCGTGCTGCCGATCATGTTGCGCAAGCTCAGCGGGGACGCGCGGCTGCCAGCGGATGCGGACCTGCACGGCAAGCTGGAGGACCTGCGCCAGAAGGCGACGATCGCCACCGGCCAGTCGATGCTGTTGAAGTATCATGGCGACCGCATCATGAAGGGACTGGTGGCGGACAATATTCCGGCACGGATCGTCAAGGGACCCGTCTTCGCGCGAAAGCTCTACCGCAACGTCGCCGACAGGCCGTTCACCGACATCGATATCCTGGTCGAACCCGCCAACCTGGCGCGGGCAAACCAGGTGATCGCGGCATGCGGCTTCGAGCTTGGCAGCAACGAGGCCGAATCCTACGAATTGCAGGAATTCAAATGGCTCGAAAAGGAGAATTCCAGCCTGCTGGTCGAACTGCATGGCGACCTCGTGCATGACACCGGCATGCGGCGGCGCCTGTCGCTGGGTTTCCCTGAATTGCGCGTCATCGACGGCGAAGCGACGGACACGCCGGCGGCCCTTTTGACGATCGCCATCGTGCACGCCGCCGGCGGCCACAAATTCCACCGGCTGCAGCTTTGCGTCGACGTGCTGCAAGGCGTACGGGCACTGCAGTCTCCGGAAGCGGAAGTACGCCTCTTCGACGCCGCCCGCATGACCGGCATCGAGCTCGAACTGGCTGTTGTGCTCAATGTGACCGGCCAGCTGTTCGAGGAGAGCCGCGCGCTTGAGCTCGCCGGCCGCATCAAGCCCGATCTCTCCATACGGCTGGCCAGGCGGTTGATCACCACGAATACGCTGCTTGGCGTCAATTCCAGGGACAGACTGGGCTCGCGCCTGCGCCGCGACGCCTTCCGGTGGATCCAGAGATTGGCCAAGGCCAGGCCGCAAGTAGCCTGACTGACGTCAATCCAGGGTGGCGCTGATCAGTGCCGCCGCGTCAGCCGGGCGCGCGCCCACTTCGAGGCGAAAGGTCGGCACCGCATTGACCAGCCCGGCGATGGTCGCCAGCCGGCGCTTCTGCATCGGCAGCAGCCCGGTCATGCCGGTGCGGACATTGTCCACTGCCAGCGCCACCATCGCGTCGGTCCTGGCCATGGCGACGAGCCGGGTCTGGCCGTCGCCGGAACGCGCCAGGTGCAGAAGGGCCGCCACCGGCCGGGCGGATGCGTTTTCCACCCGCACGATCCCCGCCAGCCTTTCAAGGGAGACTGGCTGTTCGCCGTTGCGATCCCAGGTCTGGCCAAGGCATGGCGCCACCTGCGGGATCATTTCGGCAGTCTTATGGTGGATCTTGACGGCGCGCGGCAAACCCCAGGCGACGACCTTGCCCGAAGCGACCTTCACGATCATGGCATCGTCGGAGCAGAGGCCAAAGCCCTGTGTTGCCAGCGCCAGCGACGTCGTGGTCTTGCCGGTGCCGCTCGGAGCATGGATCAGCACCACCGCATCGCGGTCAGGCAGGGTCAGCCCGGCCGTGTGCAGCATATGCTGGCCGCCGGCGTCGAGCGCAGCGTCCAGGACCAGCATCGACGGCGTCCAGGCGGCTTTCGTTCCGGTGCGAATCCGGAGTTCGGCCCAGCCCTCCCCGCCATTGATCGCAACGGTTTGGCGCCCGGGAAAGATCAGACGGACAATGCCGCCATCCTCGATCATCCGGCAGGGACCATCCTCCGGCACCTCGCCATCGAAGACGAGGGATCCATTGGGTGTCTCGTCCAGCGTGTCAGTCTCGGCGATCTCAAGGCGAAACTCCGGCTCGACGGGTTCCGCTATGCGCAGGATGCCCAGCATCCGGTCGAAATCCTGCCACAGCTCGGGGCGCTCGGCCGATACGCCGAGGATCAGGTCGTTGAGGCCATAGCAGGCTGAAGGTCTGGTCAAGCGGGACGCGCCTTTACGGCATCGGCATGATGACGATAGATTTCGACCATGCCGGGAAGCTTGTCGCTGACCACCGGCTTGCCGTCGAGGCAGACCCAGCAATGCGCCGACAGACGCTGCGCTTGCATCGATTGCGGATCAACGCCGAAGCGCAGGTCCGGATCGAAGCCGGCCAGTCGCAGGAAACGATGACCGAGCAGACCTTCCCTCAGGCACCTGCGGTCACGCATCAGCCAGGGACGGCGGACGGCGCGGTTGACGCTGGCGACGATGTAGGCGGAAGGCAGACCGCGATAGGGCGTCGACGAGGCGAGCGGGGCCCATTCGAGCACCTCCTCGAAGCTCCGGTTGGTGACAAGGACCGGCATCAGCCGCGCGCTTGCCCAGAGATGGCAGCGAAACAGAGCGCGCAGGAGCGGGCCGTCAGCCATCAAGCACCTGGCGCGGCGAGGATACCTTCCGAAATCAGATCCGTGGCCAATGCCGCCATGTCCTGATCGAGCGTCCCCTTGTCGACCTCGAACTCCTCGCAAAGCAGGTCGACGATCTGGTCGAGGTTGCGCGCGCCGTCCACCTTGTCGAGGAAGGCTTCGGTCGTGCCGTTGCATGTATAAAGCTGGCCGCTGCGCGCCAAAAGCACGACTGCGCCATCGCCCACATGCTGCACGGAGGCATCCTCGGCCAGCCGCAGAACGGTTCCAGAGACTATTTCCACCGCGCCCCTCCAAGCCATGTTCATCCCGGAAATCAGATAGCGCGGAGGTGGAGCGCTGTCTATCAGCCGATCATGAGAGCCCAGCGTACGGGACCAACGACTTTGCTGACAGATTCTCCGCGCCAGCCGCGTTAGAACCTGCTCGGTTGCGTCTTCCCGGCCGCATTCGTCCCAGAAATAGTCATCGATGAAACGTGACAAGCAGTGGGCCTGCCGGCAGCGGACGTTGCATTTCTTCCCTTAAGTAAGGTAAAACCTGTCCGGGTATTGGGGAGATAGCGTATGCGTTACAATTGGGAGCGAGCTCCGACGAGCTTCGAACGTCACAGAAAAGCGCTGGCTACAGCCATTTTGATCGCTGGCGGCATTGGCCTCATGCTTGTGGCCCTGCCGATCTAGAAACAACCTTCAGACAGGGCGGCTGCCGGCGCCTGGGCGTGACCTCTCAGCGTGGCTGCCCGGTCACCGCGAGGAAGCGGCGATCGCGCCCCTCGAAACCCTGGCTGAAACGCTGCACCAGCACAACGATCACGGCCGGCTTGCCGGCCGGGGTGAGTTCGTAGGATTGCGACAGGCTGTAGGAGGTCGGGCAGTTTCTTGAGCCCGGCACGGTCTTGTCCTCGTGCAGTATCTTGAACGGCCTGCCATCCTGGCCTTGCAGCGTCAGCCGGAAGCCGAGTGCCTTGCCCGCCTTCTCACCTTGAAGTGGCTTTTCACCTTGAAGTAACTGGTCGCCCTGCCGCGTCACATCGAAACTCGCCGAACAATCGCTCGCGCTGGCCGCCAGGATCTCGTCGAGCTGGATGGTCGAAATGCCTGTTTCGCCATGGAGCGTCGCCAGCCATTTCTGCGACACCTGTTCGAGGCGGGAGATGTCGTTGTAGGCAACCATTTCGCCCGGGAAGGTAAACTTGTCGGAAGCCGCCTGCTCGGCTGGGGATGTGATTGCATATTGGGCGAGAATGGGCGCCGCCTGAGCGGCGGCCTGCGCCCTCGCCTGCTCCAGCGTCAGTGTCGCCTCCTCCGTCTCGTCGACGACGAGGATCGGCTTACCGCCAACGAACTGATCCGTACGGGTATCGATGATGTCGATCTGCGACCAGCCGGAGTCCGAGACGCCAGCGTCGAGCGTTCCGTATTGCTCGAAGGCAAAATAAGCGCCATCCGGCGAAAAGCCGATGATGTGCCGTGCCGCGGCATCGCCGGCTTCAGCGGTTCTGGTGGACATAGCAAGTACGGCGCCCATGACCGATGATAGCGAAAAGCGCCCGATGATCCGCACAGCAGCAGACATCACCACCCCAGTCCTGTCTCGCAGTTCATAGCTGCTTGCCCCCGAGCGCCAGGTCGATGCCGTCGCCACAATGGCGTGGATTTGCGGCCAAGGGTAGAGCGCGCTATCTGGAAGGAAGAAAAACATTTCCTGGGGAGGGAACGGATGGCTTCACGCTATCACGAGGTCTATGAAGGCTGGAAACGCGACCCGGAACGCTTCTGGGCGGACGCGGCCGGCGCCATCGACTGGTATTCGCCCTGGGACAAGGTGTTCGACGCCACGGCCGGCGTCTATGGCCGCTGGTTCACCGGCGCCACCTGCAACACCTGCTACAACGCCATCGACCGCCATGTCGCCGGCGGGCGCGCCGACCAGATCGCACTGATCCATGACAGCGCGATCACGGGAACGATCAGGAAGTTCACCTATGCCGAGTTGAAGCGCGAGGTGGTTGCACTCACCTCGGTGCTGAAGAACCGTGGTATCCGCAAGGGTGACCGCGTCATCATCTACATGCCGATGGTGGCCGAGGCGGCCATCGCCATGCTCGCCTGTGCCCGCATCGGCGCGGTGCATTCGGTGGTCTTCGGCGGCTTTGCCGCGCATGAGCTTGCCACCCGCATCGACGATGCCAAGCCGAAGCTGATCATTTCGGCATCCTGCGGCCTGGAGCCGGGCCGCGTCGTTGCCTACAAGCCGTTGCTCGACAAGGCGATCGAGATCTCCCGCCACAAGCCGGATGCGTGCCTGATCCTGCAGCGCGACCAGTTGCGCTGCGAGCTGAAGGAGCATTTCGACATCGACTACGCCGATGCCGTCGCCCGCGAACGGGCAGCGGGCGCCAATGTCGATTGCGTGCCGGTGCTGGCCACCGATCCGCTCTACATCATCTACACATCGGGCACGACCGGTCAGCCCAAGGGCATCGTGCGCGACAATGGCGGCCATATGGTCGCGCTGAAATGGACGATGGAAAACGAGTTCGGCGTCAAGCCGGGCGAGGTGTTCTGGGCGGCATCCGATGTCGGCTGGGTGGTCGGCCATTCCTACATCGTCTACGGACCGCTGCTGCATGGCTGCACCAGCATCCTGTTCGAGGGCAAGCCTGTCGGCACGCCCGATGCCGGCACCTACTGGCGGGTGATAGCGGAGCATGGCGTGGTCGCGCTGTTCACCGCGCCGACCGCATTCCGCGCCATCAAGGGGCAGGACCCGAAGGGCGAGTTCATTGCCAAACACGACCTCTCGAAGTTCCGCACGCTGTTTCTTGCCGGCGAGCGCGCCGACCCGGAAACCATCAAATGGGCGGAGCAGAAGCTGAATGTGCCTGTGGTCGACCATTGGTGGCAGACAGAGACAGGCTCGCCGATGACGATCAATCCCGCCGGCCTTGGCCTGCTGCCGGTGAAATACGGCTCGCCCGGCGTGCCGATGCCCGGCTACGACATCCGCGTGCTCGACGATGCTGGCCATGAGGTGCAGCGCGGCACGCTGGGCAATGTGGTGATCAAACTGCCGTTGCCGGCCGGCTGCCTGCCGACCCTGTGGAACGCCGATCAACGGTTCCGCCAAGCCTATCTCGACGAGTTCCCCGGCTTCTACAAGACGGCGGATGCCGGCATGGTCGACGAGGACGGCTATCTCTACGTCATGGCCCGCACCGATGACATCATCAACGTCGCCGGCCACCGGCTGTCGACCGGCGCCATGGAAGAGGTGCTTTCGGCCCATCCCGATGTCGCCGAATGCGCGGTCATCGGCATTACCGACGCTATGAAAGGCCAGGTTCCGCTGGGCTTCGTGGTGTTGAATGCGGGTGTGACCCGCGATATCGGCTCCATCGAGAACGAGGTGGTCGGCCTGGTGCGCGAACGCATCGGCCCGGTCGCCGCCTTCAAGATGGTGGTGACGATCAAGCGCCTGCCCAAGACGCGTTCGGGCAAGATCCTGCGCGGTACCATGCAGAAGATCGCCGACAAGGAAGAATGGACCATGCCGGCGACGATCGACGATCCGGTCATCCTCGACGAGATCACTGCCGCCTTGAAGGAACGCGGCATCGGACTTTGAGCCACTGAAGGGTGGGCCGCGGACGACCTTTTCGATCGGCAAGCAATACTTTTATTGTGCGACGCAGCAATGCACCCTAAAGTCGTTGACGGGGGGCCATCGACAAAGGTCGCATGGCTCAGCAGAAGATTACATTTGGCGGCGTCGACATCCTGCGCTTTCTCGCCGCCGTCATGGTCATGGTCTACCACTATGGCTTCTGGGTGTGGGCGTATCCGGACGGTGTTTCGGCGCGCGCCACGGGCGGCGTTCCCCCGCAGCCGGCAATAGGCGCCTGGGTCGAATCCGGCTGGGTCGGCGTCCAGATCTTCTTCGTCATCAGCGGTTTCGTCATCGCCTTCAGCGCCGAAAGGTCGACACCCCTGCAGTTTTTCGAAGCAAGGGTGAAACGGCTGGCGCCGGCGGTCTGGATCTGCGCACCGGTCACCGCGGTGGTGCTGCTGCTTGTCGGGCTCAGTTGGCCGACCGATGCCGTCATCAGGCTCCTACGCACCGGCCTGTTCGTTCCGTACGCGCCTTGGGTGGACAGCGTCTACTGGACGCTGGGCATCGAGATCGCCTTCTATGCCATCGTCTGGATCCTGCTCAGCTTTGGCCGCTTCCATCTGATGGAGATTGTGGCCGTCGCCATCGGCTTGGTCAGCACGCTGTTCTGGTGCCTCTACTATCCGCTCGGCTGGGCCGATCTTGCCGAAACACGCACACTCGACCTGCTGCTGGTGCATCACGGCGTTTTCTTCGCCACCGGCGTCATGCTGTGGCTGATGCGCATCAAGGCGGTGACAGGCGCCCGACTTGCCTTCTGCGCCCTGTTCCTGGCCGGTGGTGTGCTGCAGATCGCCAGTTCGGTCGACGTTCATATCCTGAAGGTCGGGCGGGATATGCCGTTCGCCCCGCCGATCCTCATCTTCCTCATTGGCATCGCGCTGATGGCATGGTCCCTGCGGCTCGACCTCTCCTGGAGCGGCTGGCGCCGGATCGGGCTGATGACCTACCCGCTCTACCTGCTGCACGATGTCGTCGGCGCGGCCCTGCTCGGCATCCTGGTTCGCGCCGGTCTGCCACATCTGTTCTCGATGGCGGTCGTCGGCGCGACGATGATCGCGGCAAGCTGGCTGGTGGCGATCGAGGCCGAACCACGCATCCGGCTGCTGCTCGACCACACCGTTTTCCGTTATCGGCTCAAGGCAGCCTGACGACGATCCGGCAGACCGGGCCGGCTGCCGACCTAAAGCATATCGCGCCTGAGCGATTCAGGCCCGCTTCAGGCCTTTGTTTCCACAGATCGTTGTCCCAAAACCGAGCTCATTTCTGAGCGACATGCATTGCGGTCCCGACCCGGCGGGGCTGCATTTTCCACGATTGCGGAATTCTCCGTTTCGGGCATGATAACAGGCACTTATGCCTTCCGTATGAGAGCTTGCCTCGAGACGCCCCGCACGTGAACCTGTTCCAGCGAAAACCCCGCATCGCGGCGCGTGCGCGCCTCGATATCGACATGCAGGACGCCGTCGTCTATGCGATCGGCGACGTGCATGGCTGCTACAAGGAACTCCGTGCCCTGGAGCAGAAGATCCTGCTCGATTCGCTGCGCTTCCAGAGCCGCAAGATCATCGTCATGCTTGGCGACTACATCGACCGGGGTTTACAGTCGGCGCGGGTGCTCGATCACCTCCTGGCGCCGCCGCCGAAAGGATTTCAGCGCATTTGTCTTGCGGGCAACCACGAAGTGGCGATGCTGAACTATCTCGACGGAAATCTGTCCCGCGAACCCTGGCTGGCGACGGGCGGACTGCAAACCCTGTTTTCCTATGGCATCGATCCGGCGCGCCTCACCAGCCTCTACGGGAGCAGCGCGCAGATCGATCGGCGCATAAGGGAGATCATTCCAGACGATCACGTCAGCTTCCTGCGCGGGCTGCCGATCATGGTCCGTTCGCGGAAGTTCGTGTTCGTCCACGCCGGCATCAGGCCCGGCGTCGACCTTGCGGCGCAAACCGACCATGACCTGATCAACATCCGTTCGGACTTCTTCGAAGCAACGCACCTGCTCGACCGCTGGGTGGTGCATGGGCATACGCCGGTGGATGTCCCGAAGCTCGAAGGGCGCCGGCTCGGCATCGACACAGCCGCCTTCCAGAGCGGACGCCTGACCGCCGTCAGGATCGCCGACAAGCAAGGCAGGCTGATCTTCTCCTGACGTGCAGCGATATTCAGGTGTGCTGGCCAGAAGATCGATACACTTCAGAGTGGACCCACTCGCGCAACGGTCGACGTCAGACCGGCGCCTTGCCGCGCACTTCCGACTTTTCCAGATAGTAGCTCGAATATTTATCGAAGAATTTTTCCGAGCCGCCGAACGATCCGTATTTGGCCAATTTCTTCAAATCGACCTTGTTAAGCACCGCGCCGACGATCTTGTTGGCGACATAGGGTTCGGATTCCAGCATCGACCTGACCATCGCGCGCGGGGTGCGCCCCCACTCGGTGACCAGTACAAAACCGTCGACCAACGGCGCGAAGGCCTTGGCGTCGACCACCGGTCCGAGCGGCGGCAGATCGACGACAATGTATTCGAACGTCTCCTTGGCGTTCTCGATGAAGCGACGCATGCCGGCCGAGGAGAGAAGTTCGCTGGTATGCGAGAAGTGACCGCGCAGCACCGCCGGGATGATCGCCAGCTTCGTCTGCCTGTCGATCTTGCCGACGGACTGCCAGGTCTGGCCACTGACCACCGCTTCCATCAAGCCCTGCTCGGTTTCCATGCCAAGGCCTCGGCTGAGGCCGGGATTGCGCAAGTCGCCGTCGATCAGCAGCGTCTTGGAGCCATTGGCGGCGAGCAAGCCGGCGAGATTTGCCGCGACCGTCGACTTGCCTTCGCCGGGAAGCACCGAGATGACGCCGATGACGCGGCTGCCTTGCCCTTCCATCACGACGTCGAAGGCGATCTTGGCGCTGCGCAGCGTTTCGGAGAACATCGAGGCTGGAGAATCGATGCTGACCCGCATGCGCGCACGCTTTTCGGCCGCCGACAGCGATTGGGTGGTCTTGGCGTCCACCCGGGTCTCGCCCGGCTTTTCTTCCTTGCCGAGCTTGCCGCCGATCGTCGGCAGATAGCCGAGGAATTTCAGGTTGACGCGGTCGCGCACGTCCTCGCCGGTCCTGAAGAAGCGTTCGTTGAACTCGTTCAGGCCACCAAAGCCGGCGCCCATCAGCAGGCCAAGCACCAGCGAAAGTCCGAGCACGACGATGGTGCGCGGGCTCGAGGCCGCCATCGGCATCGAAGCGTCGGAGATGATGCGGATCTTGCCGACAGGGAAGGATTGCTGTTGCGCGGCTTCCTCATAGCGGCCGAGGAATGTCTGGTAGAGCGTGGTGAGCGCCGTCGCCTGCTGATCGAGTTCACGCAGCTTGACTTGCGTCTGGTTGTCGACGGAACTCTTGCCCTGTGCGGCCGCGACGTTGGCTCGGAGCGCGGTCTCGCGTGCCTGCGCCACCTCATATTCGTTGCGATAGCTTTCGGTCAGCTGCTTCAGCTCGCCGAAAATCTGCGTCGATATGTCGGCCTTCTCCTTGGAGAGAGCCACCGCCTGCGGGTGCTCGGGGCCGAAATTCGCCTCGACGTCCTGCAGCCGCTTGGCCACCGTGAGGTAGCGGGTCTTGAGCGCCGATATGACCGAGCTGCTTGGCTGGTCGCTCGATATGGCGGCATCCTTGAAGGCGTTTTCGGAGCCGCTGTCGACAATCGCCTTGTACTGCCGATAGCGGGCGCTGGCGCGCGCGGTGTCGGCCTGCGCCACGATGAGCTGGGCGTTGAGGTCGGAAAGCTGCTTGTCGCTCATCAGCTGGCCATCGCTGTTGGCGGCGAGCCCGTGCTCGGCCCTGAATTTCTCGACCGCGAGCGAGGCTACCTGCGAGCTCTGGCGCAGTTCGGTCAACCGGCCCTGCAGCCAGACCGCAGCCCGTTCGGTGGCATCGAAGCTGGCATCGAGCTGATCGGCGAGATAGGCATCGGCATAGGCCTTGGTGATGGCGTTTGCCAAGGCCGGATCCGTGGCCTGGTAGCCGAGCGCGATGACGTAGCTTCGGCCGATGCGCGCCGCCTGGATCTCGTTCTGCAGCTTGAGGATCGCGTAGTCGCGGCGCGACGTGGCGATCAGCGCATCGCGGGCGGCCGGGTCGAGCTTGCTGAAGTCAGTGCCACCCGGCATGGAAGAGCTGGGGCGGACATACTGGATCAGGCCGCGGACGAGGCCTATGCCTTGGGCGAGCGCCGACTGGGGCGGATTCATGAACGTGTCGTTCTGGTCGAGCTTTAGCTTGTCGACGACCACGGCGGCAAGCCGCGTCGAGGTCAGGATCTCGATCTGGCTCAGGATGGCGGAATCGGTCTGCATGGTTGTCGACGTCGCCGAAATGTCGTCGACGATCTTGTTCAAGCCCTCGTCGATCAGCACGCTGGCGATCGACTGATATTTGGGCGGCGTTGTCTGCAAATAGAGCAGGCCTAGGAAGAGACCGATGACGGCACACACGGCAACCACCTTGGCCTGCCGTGCGGCCATGCCAAGCAGCCGCTCGATATCGATGAAGTCTTCGCCGTCTCCTGCGTCCGAATTCGGCAATGGCATCCTCTTGTCGAGAGGAAAGTTGGCATAATTCATCTTCGGTCCAATTCTAGAGCCGGTCCTATTCCGATTGATCGCAATGGGCTCTATCTCACTGTTTCAACATGATCTTTTCCGGAAACCGGGAGCCACTTTCCGGGATCATGCCTTGGCTTGCAGGCGCCTCGAAGATCGGGAGCATCGCCAGAAGCGAAGCAAGCGTCGTGCCAGACGGCGAGAACCTGCCGGCCCCTCTTCGCCGGCCGTCCGACAATGCTCCCGAAAAATGGGCATTATGCGGCTTCTTCCTGGCGTTCATGCGACCGGACGAACTCCTGAAGCATCTCGAAAACCGGACCCTTCATGTCGTCGCGCGCCAGCGCGAAGGCGATGTTGGCCTGGATGAACCCTTCCTTGGAACCGCAGTCGAACATGCGGCCGAGGAAAGGCTGGGCGAAGAACGGCTGATCCTTCGACAGACGAACCATGGCATCCGTCAACTGGATCTCGTTGCCGGCGCCGCGCTGCTGATTGCCCAGGAGCGCGAAAATCTCGGGCTGCAGGATGTAGCGGCCGTTGATGTAGAAGTTCGACGGCGCATTGGCCGGCGCCGGCTTCTCGACCATGGCCGTCACCTCGAAACCGCCGCCGATCTCGGCGCCACGGCCAACGATGCCGTATTTGTTGGTCTCGCTCGGTTCGCAACGCTCGACGGCGATCACGTTGCCGCCCGTGCGCTCATAAAGCTCGACGGTTTCGGCGAGGCATCCGCGCCCGCCGAAGGAGACCATGTCCGGCAGCAGCAGGGCGAAGGGCTCGTTGCCGATAACCTCGCGCGCGCACCAGACGGCATGGCCGAGGCCTTGCGGGGATTGCTGGCGGATGAAGCTGGTGGCACCGGCCACAGGCAGCATGCTTTCGAGCGCCTCGAGCTGGGTCTTCTTGCCGGTCTGCTCCAGGGTGCCGATCAATTCCGGATGCAGGTCGAAATAGTCCTCGATCACCGCCTTGTTGCGACCGGTCACGAAGACGATGTGCTCGATGCCCGCTTCGAAGGCCTCGTCCACCGCATATTGCACGACAGGCCTGTCGACGACGGGAAGCATTTCCTTCGGCATCGACTTGGTCGCCGGCAGGAACCGTGTTCCAAGCCCCGCCACCGGTATCACGGCCTTCCTGATTTTCTTCATCGCAAATTCCTTCTGAGGAGATCGACTTCAATCCGTTCACAGGCCACGAAAAATCCCTCCATGTGCCTGCATCTTCACCTCCCCGCCCCAACGGCAAATTGTGCCGCCATTCTTCGCAACCGCACGGCGATCGGCATGCCCATATGCCTGACCGCCGCCGGGTCGCTGAGCGCCGTCCGGATCGCCTTGAGCGGGGACCGCGCCTTGATGTGCTGTACCAGTGACAGAAACGATGCCGCCTTGCGCAGGCTGCGGCCGCGCCGGGCAAACGCGGCCTGCGCGGCCTCATCCATCCGATGGGTTTGAGCGAACACGGCATCCGCCCTGCGCATCGCTTCGACGTGGTGAAGCTCGAGCACGCGTGAGATGGAGCCGCTGCGGATATGATAGGCATAGCCGATATCGGGCTCGACGACGCATTTTCCGCCCTTGGCCAGGGCGCCGGCAAACAGGATGTAGTCTTCGCCGATCCTCAGCTTCTCGTCATAGCGAAGCCGGTGTTCGTTCAGGAACTCGCGCTGGAAGATCGGCTTGAGATAGCCGAGGTTGAACTTGGATTCGAAGACGACGTTGCCGGCGATGTAGGTGGCCAGCGAAATCTCGCGCAAGCCTTCCAGATATTGCCGCGGAAACATCGCGTCCTCGACGACGCCGTCCTCGCGAACGACCTGCAGATTGTCGACGGCGATCTGGGCACCGGCCGTTTCGGCGCGCGCGATCATCTTGGCGAGCCGGTCGGGAAAGACCGCGTCGTCGGAATCGAGAACCGCGATCCATCTGCCGCGGGCGGCGTCGAGCCCGGCATTCCTGGCGCCGCCAGGGCCGCGGTTGCTGGCCAGGGCGACGACACGGACGATATCCCCGGGGTAGGCCCGCGCCACGTCGAGCGTCGCATCGCGCGACTTGTCGTCGACGACGATGATTTCGACGCTGACACCCTTCTGGGCGATGGCGCTGGCGATCGCCCGATCAAGGGTCGCCTCGGCATTGTAGGCGGCAATAACGAAGGAAACATCGGGGACAGAGCTGACGTCAGGCTGCACGCTTGCCTCCCTCCTGTGGCGAAGGCTGGCCATAGAGGCGGATTTCGCGGATGCCGACGAGGCCGCTGACGACACCGACATGCATAATGCCGCGCAGCACGCTGCGGTTCCTGCGTACCGGACTGACGACGACCGGAAGTGCCGAGGCGAAGCAATAGATGGCCTTTGCCGAGGCCAGGCCGACCTGCTTGACCAGGCCGACGCCGCTGGCGCTACTGCCCAGGAGATGGCCATGCGTCTGGCCGACGCGGAAGCGGCGGCGGCCGAGCCAATCGAATGCCGCCCTGGAGCGCGGCACCACCTCGTCGACCCACGCTTCGGGCGAGAAGGCGATGCGGCCGCCGGCCTTATGCATCTGGTCGAAGAATTCGGTGTCCTCGCCGCCGGTCTGGCCACGCGCCAGGCTGAAGCGGCGGCCGCGCAAGCTGTCCGAGCCCATCCGCAGCAGAACATTGCAGGTGTAGCCGGTGCGGATCTCGCCGCGCACCCAGACGGGCAAGGTCGAATGGAAATCGCCGCGCCGCATCCAGTCCGGCGCATCCGGGCGATAGCGCGCCCTGACCGGGCCGAGCACGGCGGCGGCACCGCTTTGCTGCGCCATCGCGACCAGTTGGGCGAGCCATGGAGCCGTGGCCGTCTCGTCGTCGTCGATGAAGGCGACGAAATCCGCCGTGCTCGCATCGAGGCAGGCGTTGCGGGCGATCGAGATGTTGCGCGCCGGGGCATGCTGATAGTGGATCGGCACCGTCAATTCCCGCGATAGCGCCGCCACCAGGTCACGGGCCGTCGGGGTGTCGTCATTGTCGGCGACGACGATGCGGATATCGAATCCCGCCGGCATCTCCATGGCGTCGAGCGAGCGCAGCGTGTCGGCCAGCTCCGGCCGGCGGAACGTGCAGACGCCGATGTCGATGCTGCGGTTCTTTGCCGACACCGCCATCAGGCCACTCCTCGTCGCGAGCCGAGGCCGAGAAGCTGCAGCCAGAAGCCGACCGACCAGCCAAGATGCATGACCATGGCCGAGACGCCGGCCAGCGCAACGTCGGCCTTGCGCTGGCGGATAGCCGTCACCAGCCCGTAGCCCAGGCACACCGACGCCCACAGCAGCAGCGGCACCGCCGCCAGCCAGTGCACGAAGGAGAAGGCCGCCAGCAGCACCACCGGGAAGACCGCCAGCGGCACCATCTGCCTCACCTTCGGGATGACGCGATGCTTCAGCACATTCTTGGCACGCCCGCGACCGTAGCCGAGATACTGGAAATAGAGGCCTGAGAGCGAGGCGCGCGGATAGTAGACCATCTGCGTCTTACCGCTCATCCAGATCTTGTAGCCGGCCTTGCGCAGGCGATAATCGAGCTCGGCGTCCTCGTTGTGGCTGAACGTTTCGTCGTAGCCGCCGACGGCGCCGAACGCCGATATCCGCATCAGTGCATGATGGCCGTGATCGATCCACTGTCCCTGCGAAAGATGCCTGTGCTTCGAACCGCCGGTGCCGAGCTTGGAGTTCTGCGCCGCGGCGGCCGCCTTCTGCACGGCACCGCTGCCGCTGGTCAGCATCGAAACGACGACCGAATCCGCTGATGTAGCCAGGGCTTCCTCGACCAGCCGGTCGCAATAATCGTCGGGATAACCGCCATGCGCATCGATGCGGATGAGATAGTCGGCACCATCGCCGAAGGTACCGACGGCGAGATTGATCGCCGCGCTCTGGATGCGCCGCTTGTTGTGGAGCAGGATAACCCGCGGGTCCCGGGCAATGACGTCCTCTACGATGGAAAGCGTGCCATCGGTGCTGCCGCCGTCGGCGACGATGATCCGGGCGCCAAGCCGGGCGGCTGCGGGCCGCAATTGATCGAGCAGCGCACCGATATGGGCGGCTTCGTTCAGGCACGGGATAACGATCAGGCTGGATGAGGGTTTTTCCGTCTGCGTCATCAACCTCTGTCCATCTTGCCTCTGTCCATTCCCGGCCATCCTACGCCAATGCCTCGGCGGCAAACGAACCGGGCACGGCCGTCAGGCTGCACAGCCGCTCAACAAGCGCACGGCAATCGCTGCGATCGTAGCTCCAGGTTCTCGGGTTGCGCGCCAGAACACGCCCCTTCAGCCTGGCGAAGCGATGCTCTTCCATCTTGCCTAGCGCGGCTTCGAGTGCCTCGGGCGAAGCCTGCGGCAACAGCACGCCGATATCCTGCTGTTTGAGGAACCGCCCGGTCTCGGTGTTGCCCATGGAGATCGGCACCGCGCCGAAACGGCAGCCTTCATAGAGCCGGTTGGGCAGAAGCCATTCGGAGTTCTGCCCCGCTTCGAAGAAATCGATCGCCCAGGAAAAATGGACATCGTTGTAGATCGACGCCATGTCTTCCGGATTGCGATAGGGTCCGAGAAACGACAGCCACGGCTCGGCTTCGACAAAGCCGTGAAAATCCGGGAATTCCGACAAAGCCGGACGGCCGCGCAGCACGATCTCGAAGCGGCCCTCCATGCGGCGGGAGAAATCAGCCAGCAGCTCGAGCGAGCGGCGGCAGCGCAGCGCACCGAACCAGCCGATCCGCCATGGCGGGCCGACCGGGCTCCCTTCGGCCTCGGCAGCGCCGGGCACAATCGCCGCGGCCTCGAAATATTTGTTTTCGACCAGCTCGATGGGTGCCGCGACCTGGCCGAACGGCTTGAAATAATTGGCGATGAAGGCGGGAGAACTGGTCACCAGCAGCTTCACATCCCTGGCCAGAAAGCGTTCGGTGGCGCGCAGCGCCTTGCCCAGGACATCGTTGCGCAGCACAAGCCGATGAATGTCGAGGCACTCGTATACGATCGGAACCGATGCACCGAAGGCTGACCTGGCGCGGCGGGCAAGCGCCAGCATTTCCAGGTTGCGCGCGATGATGACGTCCGGTTTTGGCATGCCGCCCAGCTTCGAGCCTATCGAAACGGCTGCTTTGGCTACGGCCGCAAGGCGTTGGCCGAATCGCCCGTCACGCGTCGCGCCGAGGTCGATCGGCCGCAGTCCCTCGATATCCACAATCGGATTCGCGGTGCGACGGAAGCCGGCCAAGGTGACCTGGGCCCCACCTGCCCTGAGCATCGTGATCCGCCGGCGCACCGCCGGGTCGGAAACGTCGTGCACAAGGTACAAGACATGCAGCATAACAACTCGACCGCTGTTGGCCCACCCGAGGGAATGCTAGTACAGCTCTTGCTGCATCGCAACATTTTTGCTGCACCAATCGACGTTTTCTGTTGCACTGCAAAATTATTGCCGTAGTTTGTGGTCGGCGGCGGTCGTGGATTTTTGGGCTCGGAAATCCACGTAAAAAATCAGGAATCCTGAATTTGGAAGCCAATGCATTCGATCCGCCAGAAGGCTCCTTGCGCAAATCAGTTGGGCGCGGCGCGGTTGTCACGGCCATGGCGCAATCGGTGCGGGTCGCGACACAGATCCTGTCCGTTATCGTCTTGTCGCGGTTGTTGTCGCCACAGGATTTCGGTGTCGTGGCGATGTGCGCCCCGGTGCTTGCCTTTATCGCCCTGTTCCAGGATTTCGGCCTGACCCAGGCGACGATCCAGAAGTCAGGCATCCGGCATGAGGAGGTGAACTACCTCTTCTGGATCAATGTCGCGGTCAGCGCGATCCTGGCTTGCGTGCTTGCGGGTGCGGCGCCGCTGGTTGCCGCCTTCTACGGCGAGCCGCGCGTGACGGGTCTGGTGGCTGCGTTCGGGCTGCAGATCATGGCCTATGGGCTGGGCGCCCAGCATCTGGCGCTCTTGACGCGCCGCATGCAGTTCGGCCGGCTGGCCGTCATCGACGTCGCCAGCGCCATTGCCGGGCTTGCCGTGTCGATCGCCTGGACCTTCATCGACCGCTCTTATTGGGCCCTGTTTGCCGGCACGCTGACCGGCGCCGTGCTGCCGACGCTCTGCTACTGGGCGAGTTCGCGCTGGCGTCCGGGCCTGCCGCGCAAGGTCGCCGGCATCGGCGAACTGATCAATTTCGGCGCCGGCATCACCGGCTTCAACTTCGCCAATTTCTTTGCCCGCAACCTCGACAATGTGCTGATCGGCAAATATTGGGGTGAGGCGCAACTCGGCCTCTATGACCGCGCCTACAAGCTGCTTCTGTTTCCGCTGAGCCAGATCACCAACCCTTTGTCGAAGGTGATGGTTCCGGCGCTTTCCAGGCTGAAGGACGAGCCGGATCGCTACCGCAGCGCCTATCTGCGCGTCATGCCGCTGATCCTGCTGGTGGCGCTTCCCGGTGTCGCCTTTGCCACCGCGATGTCGGATGTGCTGATCCCCTTCGTGCTCGGCGAGCAATGGCGCGCAAGCGCCTCGATTTTCCTGGCGCTCGGCTTTGCCGGGCTGCTGCAGCCGCTCAACAATCCGGCGGGGTGGCTTTTCGTCAGCCAGGGCCGCTCCGGCGATTTCATGCGCTGGGGCATCATAACGGCCGTGACGTCGGTGCTGGCTTTCATGCTCGGCCTGCCCTATGGCGCGCTGGGCGTGGCGATCGCCTATGCGATCAGCGAGTATCTGCGGACGCCGTTCCTGTGGCTGTATGTCGGCAAGAGCGGGCCGCTGCAGGCGCACCATGTGCTTCGCGCGGCAGCGCCGTTCGTGCTTGGCGCCCATCTGGCGCTGGCCGCGATCTGGTTCATCAAGCCAGCGCTGCCGCAGCAGCATGTCGTCGCCCTGGCCAGCGGCGCCGTGCTCGCCTACCTCATCACCGTCGTCATCGCACTGGCATTCGCCTCCGGCCGCGAAGCCTTGCGCGAGGCGCTCAAGATGCTGCCGGCAAGGCTGCCCGCGGCGGCGGCGCGCGAAGCGCAATAATTTGGGCGTCTTCGACTGCTACGGACATCTCCTCCAAGACCAGGTCTGAACCATGCATTACCGATCGATCTCCGATATGAACGACGCCATCGTCAGGGGCCTGCACCGGCTGCCGCGCGACATCGACCTGGTCGTCGGTGTGCCGAGAAGCGGCGTTCTGGCAGCGACGCTGGTCAGCCTTGCCGCGAACATCCCGATGACCGATCTCGACAGCTTCCTGGCAGGTCGGATCTATACGTCTGGCGTCACCAAGCGCCGTGCAGCTCTCGACCGCAAGGTTTCCGAGATGCGCAAGGTGCTGGTGATCGACGACAGCGTCGCCGGCGGCAACGCCATGCGCGACGCACGCGCCCGCATCCGGGCTGCGGGCATCGAGGCGGACTTCACCTTTGCCGCCGTGTTCGGCCTTGAGCCCCTGCACCAGGAAACCGACCTCGTCTTCGAGGTCGTGCCGCATCCGCGCATGTTCCAGTGGAACTTCATGCATCACAAATTCCTGGCGCAATGCTGCGTCGACATTGACGGCGTTCTGTGCCTCGATCCGACAGAGGCGGAAAACGACGACGGCCCGGCCTATAAGAAATTCCTCAGCGAAGCGCGGCCGCTCCATGTCGCGACCCACAGAATCGGCTGGCTGGTCACCAGCCGGCTGGAGAAATACCGCGCGCTCACCGAGGCATGGCTGGCCAAGCATGAGATCAAATACGACCAGCTGATCATGCTCGATCTGCCGAGCAAGGCGGAACGGCAACGGCTTGGCGCGCATGGCAGTTTCAAGGCCGATTTCTACCGCAAATCCGATGCCATCCTGTTCATCGAGAGCGAGCACGAACAGGCGCTGAAGATCACCGAACTGTCAGGCAAGCCGGTGCTGTGCGTCGAAACGCATATGGTCAGCTTTCCCGACGCGCTGTCGCTGCCGGCACTTGGCCAGGCGGCCCGCAACCTGCCGGCAAGGCTGCGGCAGATCAAGTCGCAAGAGGGCCGCAAGAGCGCCGCCAAGACCATTGCCCGCGCGCTGCTTGGCGCCCGCGGCTACGAGACGCTGAAAAGCCGGGTCAAGCGCCCGGCCTGACATGCTCAGGCCGTGCCGCTAGAGCAATTCCAGGAAAAGTGTGAAACGGTTTTCCCGGGAATAGCGCATAGCGCTTTCCCTTGGGAACTGCGTCAAAACAAAGAGTTAGAGGAGTTCGCCGTTTCCGTGGAAACGGTGAACTGCTCTAGGCCGCCTGTCGCGCACGCTGCTGCATGGCCCTGTCCAGTATCGAGAAGAAGGTGATGAACTGGCGATCGGGATCGAGTTCCGGGCGCCCGGCGAAGCTGCGGGCGAGGCTTGAAAGCCGGTCATATTCCTGGTTGTCGTTCCACAGCCGCCTGACGGTCGCAACCCAATCGGCCAGCGGTGCATCGTAATCCAGCACCACGCCACCGGAGCCGATCGCTTCAGGCAGACCGCCGCGCCGCGAGCCGACAACGGGGATTCCGCTGCAATGGGCCTCCGACGCGACGCGGCCCCAGGCCTCTTCCCACTTGCTGGGAGCAAGCAGGATCTTCGTGCGGCCATAGACCGTCTTCATGTCGCTGGTGCGGCTCTCCAGGACGACATTGCCCAAGGGAGCGATCGTCTGTTCGATCCGCGCCCGGTGATCGTCGTCGAGCTTCCAGCTTTCGACGAACAGGAATGGAATTTCGCGGCAGGCGCCGGCAATCCGCACCGCGAGCTCGAACCCCTTTTCCTCATAAGGGTTGATCAGCGTGACGAACTGGCCCGTCGTCGGCGTCGAGTAGTGCGCCGGGTTGATGGTGGGCGGGATCACCACCGCCTCGATGCCGAATTCCTGTCTGTAGGTACGCGCGGTGAAGTCAGAATTGGCGATGTAAAGCGCTGAATGCAATTCGCGCAGATCGCCGCCCAGTTCATGGAACTCGACATTGCGGAGATAGACGACCAGAGGCACGCCCTCCGCCTGCAGCGCCTTGCCGATCGGAACCGATTTGTGACACTGGACCACGGCGACATCGGGCTTCAGCCTGTCGACGGCAAAGGCCGCCGCTTCCCAGGGAAACCAGGCCCGCACCACCGGATAGCCGGGATAGCTGTCGACAACCGCCGGCTGCCGCAGCAGCTTCATCTTGGCGCGCGCCTTGAAGCCGAAGACACCGTCACCGAACAGGGCGGCGAGCACAGCGGCTTCATGACCGTGCTCGATCAGCTGTTCGGCCAGATGATGCGTGCTCGACTGAACGCCGCCACTGAACTCGGGCGGGTAGCCGTTGCCGCCTGCAAAGAGAACTTTCATGATCGGGCTCCTTGTCGCATCTCGTATCCTTGCTCGGAGACAACAGGCAAAGTCCGCCGCCTCGCTTTCGACGTCAGGCAAGTTTCGGCGGCTCCAGATTGGCGAAGGGATTGGTACAGGATTGCCAGCCGGTAAATCGGATCGTGTCGTTGGGCGAACTGCGCCAGGCGTAGTCCGTCAGCATATGGAATTCGGCGACCACCCAGCGGTCGAAATGCACCAGATCTTCCCGCTTCCGCTGGGGCAGCAAGCGGCGTGCGGCACCCAATTTGAGTTCCTCCACCAGGGTGACGGCGTCGCTTAGTTTTTCGCTTGGAAAGTTCCACGGATTCCTGTTGCGGAACGCCAGCACGAACTGCTGCAGATGCTCGATGCGGATGTTCAACTTGCCAAGGTATTTTTCCAGCGTGACGCGCACCAGATCTTCGTCCGAGAAGGAGGAAACAGTGGCGTAGGCGACCCCTGTCGAGACCACTCCGCCGGCCATGACGGCCAGGGCCGAGCGTCTGGAAATCTCGATCATCCCGTACCTCCTTTCACGCGATCAGGCTCGCCGCCCGCAGGGACAACGCTGCCGCGGTCAGGCTCGGGTTGGCGCAGGAGCAGCTCGGATAGGTGCTCGTGCCGACGACGACCAGGTTTCTGAGCTGGTGGTGGATCATGCCGCTGTCGACCACAGAATCGGCCGGGCCAGTGCCCATCCTCAGCGTGCCCTGGACGTGCGATTCGGTGGGCCGGATGCCGCGGTCGAAGAGCTTTTCGACCGGCAGCGGCGCCAGAAGGTCAGGCAATTTCTCCAGAGCGCGCGCCATGCCCTTCACCGCATAGTCCGATGGCGCCTTGAAGCTGACGAAGGCATTCTCATCCGCGTCAAGCGTGACGAAGTTCTCGGGATCGAGCAAGTCCTCGGTGACCACGACAAGCGGCAGCGCCTGGCGCAGCCGCCCTTTTTCGGCACGCAATCCGTGCTGCCAGCGGTTCTCGAAATAGACCAGTGCCGCCGCATGCTCCGATCGGTGAGGACCATCATAGAGGCCGAAATTCAGGCCGGTGGTGATGGTGCTGCCGTCGAAATTGTCGACGCCGTCGAGATAGACCTCGAAATTCCAGCCGTAGGATTCGTGCAGGCCGCTGCCGACGAATTCGCCGCCCAGGCCGGATCGCAGCATGATCGCCGCGCTCTGGATGGCATTGGCGCCGAGAATGAAGAGATCGCCGCTGACCTGGTATTCCTTGCCGTCATGGCTGAACGTGACCGAACGGACAGCGCCTCCGACGTGATCGAGCCGGCGGACTTCCGCACCGAGGCAGACCGAGACGTCGGGATGCTCGAAGACGTGCATCAACCCGTTGTTGACGGTGAATTTGGCGTCGACCGGGCACAGCCAGCAACGCAGATTGGCACAGCACGAGCTGCGCTGCGCGGTCGGCACGCGAGCCCGCGCGGTTGGCATGACGAAGTGCTGGTCGGGCTGCGCCGCCTTCATCATCCTGTCCGGTGTCGACATGCGATGCGGCGGTTGCGGAAACGGCTTCGAGCGGGGCAGCATCGCCGCCATGTCGGGATCGCCGGAGATCGACATGATGTCTTCCGCGTCGCAATAGAACGGCTCGACGTCGTCATAGCTGATCGGCCAGTCATTGCCGATGCCGTAGCTGCTTTTCAGCCGGAAATCATTGGGATGAAATCTTGGCGTCTGCGCGAACCAGCAGTTCGTCCCGCCACCGAGTCCGATCGTGTAGTTCCACGGCTTGTCGGAATTGGTCTTGTAGGTCGTCTCGTCTTCGATGTCGGTGTTGACGTTCTGTTCGAGCTGCCATTCATGGGTGTTGTGGCGTCCCCACTCCAGCACCAGAATGCGCGCCTTTCGGCGCTTGGCGAACTCATGCAGGAAGAAGGCCGAACCGAAGCCGGAACCGATCGCGACGAGATCGAAATGATCCTTGGTGATTTGCTCCGGCTTTACGTCCAGCACCATCAGCTACAACTCCACACAGAAATACGCGCTCAGTCCCAGCGCCCGCAGGCCGTGTGCGGATCGGTCTTGCATCCGTCCGCCAGGGCCCGGTCTCATGCCGCCATTCTGCCGATCGAGTGATATTCAATGCCGTGGCGGGCGATGACCTTGGGGTCATAGAGGTTGCGGCCGTCGAAAATGACCGGCGTGGTCAGCGCATCCTTCACCGCGTCGAAGGACGGAGCGCGGAAGCTCTTCCATTCCGTGGCGATCAGCAGCGCATCGGCGCCGCGCAGCGCCGCCTCCTTGGTGCCGCACAGAAGCAGGTCGTCGCGCAGCCCGTAGATGGCCTGGCATTCCTGCATCGCCTCGGGATCATAGGCCTGCACATTGGCGCCGGCCTTCCACAGCGCTTCCATCAGGACGCGCGCCGGCGCCTCACGCATATCGTCGGTGTTGGGCTTGAAGGCCAGGCCCCAGAGCGCAAAGGTCCTGCCTTTGAGGTTGCCCTTGAAATAGCGGTCCACCTTGTCGAAGAGAACCGATTTCTGTGCGTTGTTGCGCTCCTCCACGGCGCGCAGCAGCTTGGCGTCGAACTTGACGCCTTCGGCGGTCTTGATCAGCGCCCGCACGTCCTTCGGGAAGCACGAGCCGCCATAGCCGAGGCCCGGATAGATGAAATGGTAGCCGATGCGCGGATCGCTGCCGATGCCCTTGCGGACCTCCTCGATGTCGGCGCCGAGTTGTTCGGCCAAATTGGCCATCTCGTTCATGAAGCTGATCTTGGTCGCCAGCATGCAGTTGGCGGCATATTTGGTGAATTCGGCGCTGCGCACGTCCATCACGATCATCTTCTCGTGGTTGCGGTTGAACGGCGCGTAGAGTTCGCGCATCACAGCCTCGGTGTCCTCGCTGTCGGTGCCGACGATGATGCGGTCCGGTTTCATGCAGTCGGCGACCGCGGACCCTTCCTTGAGGAATTCCGGATTCGAAGCGACATCGAAAGCCAGGTCCTCGCGGCCTCTTTTCTTCAACGTGTCGGCGATCCTGGCCTTCACCTTTTCGCAGGTGCCGACCGGCACCGTCGACTTGCCGACGATGATCTTGGGTTTGTCCATTTCGCGGCCGATGGTCTCGGCGACGGCCAGCACATATTTGAGGTCGGCCGAGCCGTCCTCGCCCGGCGGCGTGCCGACCGCGATCATCTGGATCTCGCCGTGCCTGACAGCGGCGGCGGCATCGGTGGTGAACTTGATGCGGCCGGCGGCATGGTTCTCCTTGACGAGGTTTTCCAAACCGGGTTCGAAAATCGGAACCAGGCCCTGGTTGAGCCGCTCGACCTTGGCGGCGTCGATGTCGACGCACACCACCTGGTGCCCGACTTCGGCAAGCACCGCCGCCTGCACGAGGCCGACATAGCCAATTCCAAACACCGTCAAATTCATTCGGTTTCATTCCCATGCAAGGCAGCGGACCGTTTTCGGTCCCGCCGGTTCAAATCGACTTTCCCAACTACTTTACACTGCATGCCAGCGATTCCGGAAATTGACAGGGTTCGCCGAGCGCCGTGAAGGCAACCCGCTCGATCTGCAGGGAAAGCTTGCGGCCCGGATCCGCGAACGCTCCCATCCAACCCTTCATCGTATCGCTGCCCCAAAAGCTGAAGAATATCTTCTGTGCATGGCTGGGCAGCTTCGCCGGGTCGGTAATCGTGTTCACCAGCTGGCCGTTGACGTACCATCGCAAGCTGTCCTTCTGCCAGACGAAGGCGTAGTCGTTGAAGGCGTTCTCCGTGCCGCCTGGCACGTCGACCAGCTTCTCGTTCTTGCCCTTGCCCGCGATATAGGCGTTGACCTGCACCTTGGAGGTGTCCTTGGTCAGGACCTCGAAGTCGATCTCGTCCCAGGGCTGCTTGTCGCTGGGACCGATATAGGTGAAGAACGCAGCGTTGAGGCCGGAGCCGGTATCGGTCTTCAGCCGTGCCTCATAGGTGCCGTAGCCGAAGCGCTGCTTGGTCTGGATCTCGCCGCAGACGTAGTCGCGATCCTTCAGCGTCTGCTTTTCGAAGCCGAGCGACAGCACATTATTCGACAGGTCGACCATATTTTTCGACCAGGTGCAATTCTGATGGCTGCCATTGTTCCAGCCGTCGGAAACATACCAGCGCGCGCGGTCGAAGCTTTTGAAATCGTCGACAAAGGACGGCGATGTCGGAATGTCCTGGGCATAGGAAGGGGTTGCCACGAAAGCGCCAAGAGCAGCCAGCAGCAACGCACCGAGCGACCCCAGCCGCCGCCGGGCGGCTTGTCCGTTCCGACATGCGAGAGGCGGTGCGTCAATTCCTGTCGTAGGTTTCGAATTCGAATTCATACCAAACTCACCTTTGCGCTGTGTGTCCCCAACCCAAAGTCGACGTTCGAACCGCTCCTGAACGGGCCAACCTTGACCTCCCTTGTGACCCTCTCGATTGCTTCCCGCCTTGCATCAAATCTGTTGCAACAGTTCCGAGCCTTCACGTTCAACCTCTGCCGGCGCCTGCCGGCCAGGCGAATTCCGCCGCGGCGGCCGAATCTGCATCCTCGTCGAAGACCGTATCCAGCGAATGACGGAGCTCTTTCATCATGCCGTCCTGGCGTGACAGCGCCGCGATGCGGCGCTCGCAATTCAGGATCGACTGCGTCAGTGCGCTGACTTCCGAAGACCGCTTGTCGGAAGCGGAGCCGTTTTCCATCGCTTCGACCAGAAAGGCGGCGTTGGTCGACGTCGTCCGGTAGCGATTCTCAAGCCCGGTTCTCTCGGCCTCGATCTCGGCCGCAATCTGCTCGAACAGCTTTGCCAGACGATCGAGACGTGAAACATCGGCCTGCCGGTCGCGGGCCGGATCCCTTGATCTGAAACCGAATATCGAGGCCATGAACTCAGGTTCCTGTCATCGCCGGCTTGTGGGCCGGGCTTCTGGCCGATCCCCGCAGCCGGGGCTCAAAAATTCGTGTTGCGTTGTCCTGCTCCTTTTGAGGGAGAGGCATGACCAATCCGATCGGGGGCCAGTTCGGCTGGTCGTCCACTATGCTGCACCGCAACATAGACTGCCATCGTCGGAGCCGCGAGGCAACCACCCAATTCGTAAACTCATAAATCCGGCCGAAATGGTTTGCGTGATGACGTGCCGCGAGCGGGCAAATCGCAAGCACCGGGGTCCGCTCTCAGCGTTCCTTGCCCGTGCTGGTTCCGGCCATCAGAAAGCGCAGTGGCGGCACAGGCTTTTGGCTGGACACAAGGCCGACGCGACGAAACAGCGCCTCGAGCTTGTCGGAAGCCACGCCCTGGACGATGGGGACGAGGTTGGACAGGCTGGCGAAAGCATAGGCCGCGGCCGATGCCAGCCCCCGCTCGGCCTTGACGTCAAGGAAATTGCGCAGCCGATATTTGTCGCGCACGTGCCGTTCATGCCGCCGCAGCACCGCCTTCGAGCCTTCCGGCAGACTGTCGATGGCCAGCAGCGCCAGATCCGCATCGGCCAAACGCTTCAAGTCCTGGGTCTTGTGGCGGCCGCTCAGGGAATCGGCGCGGACGACGGCGCCGTAGCCGCAGGAGCGAATGACCTTGAACCGCGCCCCGCAGGCGACCGCGCGGGCGTAGAGTTCATAGTCCTCGCCCAGCCGCAGGCTCTCGTCGTAGCTCAACCCATGGCGGTCGAGGAAGGCACGGCTGATCACCGGCTTCAAAAAGCCCAGTTCGCCCCTCTGCACGCGGCGCCTGGAGATGTTGCCTTCGACGAAGCGCTCGAAATCGAGGAATTCCGGATCGGCGGCAAATTGCGGCGCGACGATTTTCGTCGCGTCGCCCGTCGCATCGTCCCTGATCAGCATGATGTTGTCGGCCGCGAAATCCCAATCGGCGCCGGCAAACAGGTTGCGAAACCGGCCTTCGAGGAAAAAATCGTCGGCATCGAGAATGCTGATGAACGGCGATTTCGAGCCGGCGATGGCTGCGTTGCGGGCAAAGGAGGGGCCGCGATTGACATCGAGGCGCATCACGGAGAGCCGTCCGCTGCCATCATCGGCGGATCGTGCGACATCGGCGGTGTCGTCGGTGGAGGCATCGTCGACGACGACGACCTCCGCCACTTCCGGTTCGCGCAACGCGGATGCGATGGCCACGGCGATTGTCGCTGCGGCGTTTTTTGCCGCGATGATCACGCAGACCTCGGATTTCGTCATCGACATGGATTTGCCTCTCGTACAGGTAATATCGATTTGCCCTCGCCCCGTACTCGTTCGATGCCCTACAGAATTGTCATCCGCACCCAATTTGCCTTCATTCAGCGACTGCCCGGCCGCTCGAAGATGCGGCGGCTGATATCGGCGGACGCCGCCCAGCCTGCTTCGGCCAGATAGCGGACCGGCGCGCGACCGCACAGTTCCCAAAGCACCGTTCGCCGCTGTGGCCACCGCAGCGACGGCAGCCACGGCGCGATGACCATGCTGAGCAGATCCTCATTGCCGATGCGCGACAGGATCCTGGTCGCGCGCTGCGACAGCAGCGTGCCGGCACCGCCGAGTAGCACATCGGCGGCGCGCAGGCCAAGCAGCAGCGTGTCGTCCAAACCTTGCGCGGTTGCAGCATCGAGCAAACGCTGCTGATCCGCCTCGTCGAGGCGGCCAGCGCTGGCGCCGATATCACAGACGTAGCCGGCGCAGGGTTCCCGGTTGAAAAGTGCCTTGGCGACGCTGATGCAGGACAAAAGCAAAGTATCGGCCACCGAGGTGAACGGCACCGTCGCACCGGCGATTTCGACCTGTCGCTTGCGCCGCAGGAACCCGTCCGCGTCGCGCGGGCTTGGCGAGCCTGGCTGCTGGAGGCGGTAGTGGAGATCGACGGTGGACGACCTCGGCCCGTCGCCCCGGGTCATGTGCTGTTCGCCGAGAAAGCGGACCCACCAGACGGAGCTCGACTTGCCGGATACCTCATAGCCGATCTTGCGAAGGGCATCACGCGCCCTGAAAAATCCGAGCGGCGAAACCAGAATGTCGACATCGCCCGAGGGCTTCATGAAGTGGTCGTCATAGAGAAGCTGCTGCTGGAACGGACCCTTGAGAAAAACGAAATCGATCTCGCTGGCGCACAGCACGTCATGGATCGCCATCGAATCCATGATGCAAGACGCGTTCATCGCAACCGTTTTCCTGCGGTAGGTGTCGAGCCATTGGAAAAGCTCAGGCGGCCTTGGCGCGGGTGCGCGCGAAAGGGCCTTGAGGACAAAGACGGCGACCTTGTTCAGCCTGGCAATGTCGGCAATTTTTTCACCGTCAAGATCGCGCATCGAAACGTCGCCCGCGCGCGGCCCGGCGAAATACAATCGCAGGCACGCCTGCACATAGGCCACCTCGTCGGCACAGCCGGCGGCGCGCAATCGTTCGTATGAGCCATCCGGCAAGGCCATTTAGCGCACAATCTCCCAAGAAAGCGGTTCGCGCGGACACTTATGCTGCAAGTGCGAAGCAAGCATCACCAAAAACCTCGATGCCGTAAAGCCTTTCCTTTTGCCGAGCGGTTTTTTGCAACCAGAAACGTCTATTGCGGTCGCGTCGGAAGGAGTGAGAACCGCGGTTGAAATGGCCCTTGCCACGTCGTTTTAACCCATCTCCGGCCGATTTTCAGATGGAAATTCTTTTCATTAGCGAGGCCTAAATATAGGCACAGCGCAAACGGTTTATGCATGCAAAATCAAATGCTTAAAGAATCAGCGCAGACACGACCGTCATGCACAAGGAATCGGCTAAAAAATGACAAGTTTTAGGCATTGCCGCTCATATGGGGACGCCAGCAACCGTAATTGATTAACAGAAAGTAAAACAGCCTTGACTCATAAATGCTGCCATGCAGCTATTGCGTTGCAGCATAAAAGTGCTGCCGGCACTCGACAGGCCGTTTCCAGTCCTAAATCGGAGAGTAAAATGGAACAGAATGTTGAAAAGCATGAATACGAAACGCCAAGCCTGACGGTCCATGGTTCGATTGAGACCATCACCCAGGGCGGCGGCGGCAGCACGGCGATCGACGCATCGTTCCCCGCGCATACGCCGATCGGCGACCTGACGTTCTCCTGAGACTTATAGCCGATTCCAGAGTGACATGTTGGGACTCTGGAATCAAAAGCAGACGTAAGAGGGGTCGGGGGGCCAGCCTCCCGACTTCTCCTGCGCCACCTGGAGATGTCGAAGCGTTTTGTCAGCGAGGTCTGGGGATGTACCGGAAGCTATCCGACGATGATCTGGGCGACCACGATAGCGTGAGTGCGACCAAGGATGCCGTGGCTTGCGAGTTCGGCGATGGCTTGGCGCTGCTCAATCTCAAATCCAATGTCTACTACAGTCTGAATGGCGTCGGCGCCTTCATCTGGGATTTGATCCAGGAACCCCGGTCGATCGGCGACATCCGCGGCGCCGTGCTTGCGCGCTACAATGTCGACCCGGTGCGCTGCCAGGCCGATGTCGACGCATTGCTGAAGGGCCTGGTCGAAAATGGGCTTGCGAGACGGCACCATGAGGCACTTGTCTAAGCCGGTCCAGCACAAGGTCCTGGTTCCACGGGCACTGGTTTCGCGGGCCTTGGCTTCGCGGGCCACGGCTTTACGGCAGGAACCCGCGAGGGAAACAAACTTCAAGCAGACGAAGCGCGGCGGAAGCCGGCGCGGGCTGGTCAGGATTTTCTCCCTGAGTGGCTCGGAAATGATCTTCCTTGGCCATTGCCTGCTGGTGGTGGCGGCAGTCCGGCTGGGGCTGACGCTGCTGTCCTACAATCGTGTCCGCAGCCTGGTGACGCGCCTCGACACGCCGCAGTGCGCTTCAATGGGCGAACTGCGGCGTGTCGCCTGGGGTGTTGCCGCCGCGGCCCGTTTCGTCCCTTACGCCACGTGCCTGACCCAGGCGCTTTCCGGCCAGTATATTCTCGCCCGCCAAGGCAATGAATCGACAATACGCATCGGCATCGAACGTGGCACGGGCGAGCAGTTGAAAGCACATGCCTGGCTGGTCAGCGACAACCATATCGTGCTTGGCGGATCGATCGACGGCTTCGCCCATCTCGTCGACCACGGCAGTCGATGAGCGGCGTCGCCGGAATCCTGCTGCGCGGAGCACACGCACCGGCGGTCGCGGCGGCCGACATTCAGCAAATGCTGGCGCGCATGCGCCATCGTGGTCCTGACGGCAGTTCATGGTGGCTGGACACCAGCATCGCCCTTGGCCACGCTTGGCTCAACACATTGGATGAGGTCGGTCCAGGCCCTTTGACGATGGCTGGCGGCCGGCTCGCCATCACTGCCGATTGCCGGCTGGACAACCGTGACGAGTTGCTGGCCAGGCTCGGTATCCGGGACCCGTCGGTGGCCGACGCGATCGTGCTGATGCGGGCCTATCTGCGCTGGGGTGAAGCCTGTCCGGAGCATCTGCAAGGCGATTTCGCGTTCGCCATCTGGGATGACGAGCGGCAATCGCTGTTTTGCGCGCGCGATCATTTTGGCGTCAAGCCGTTCTACTACCACGCGGCGGATCGGCGTTTTGCCTTTGCGTCGGAGATCGGGCCTATCCTGGGCGTCGAGGGTATCCGCGCACGTGTCAGCGAGCGCCAGATCTCCGGCTTCCTGGCCGGGCTTCCCGACGACCCGCAGTCGACCCCCTACAGCGATATATTCAGCCTGCCGGCCCGCCACAGCCTAACCGTCACCCCGCAACAGGTGATGCTGCGCCGATACTGGCAGATCGAGCCGTCGGCGCGGCCCTTGCGGTCGGATGCTTCGGAGGAATTCGCCCATCTGTTCTCGCAATCGGTGCGCAACCGCATGCGGGGAACCTCGGCCGTCGGGGCAATGCTAAGTGGCGGCCTCGATTCCTCGTCTATCGCCTGTGTCGCCGGCCTGCAGAATGCCGCCGCGCGCAAGCCGAAGCTGCCGACCTTCTCGCTGATTTTCGAGAAGGGCTCGCCGATGGACGAGCGGCCCTTCATCGATGCCGTTCTCGACCAGCAGAAGGTCGACGCGACGCTGATCCCGGTCGGCAACTATGCCCCATTCGCCGAATTCGAGCGCGTGCTGGAAGAACAGGAAGGAACGTTCCTGGCGCCGGGCCTGACGCTCACCCGCGGCATCTACCGGACCGCCGGCGCCAAGGGCATCAAGGTGCTGCTGGACGGCCACGGCGGCGACGAGGTCGTTTCACAAGGCCACGGCCACTTGCACGAGCTTGCGAATGGCGGCCGATGGATGGATCTGTGGCGCGAGGTCCGCAGCGCCTCCAACACCTATGGCGACAGCACGCTTGGCCTGTATCTCCAGTTCCTGACCCTCTACGGGCCGGCCTGGCGCATCGCCAGGCTGAGGCGTATGGCCAACCGTGCCCTGAACAAGATCCGCAAGCCCGCGCAAGTGCCGCGCGCACGAAGCTGGCGCGACCTGATCAATCCGGACCTGGCCAAGCGCACCGAGCTTGTCGACCGGTTTCACCGGGCCGGCTATATGCCGCCCGGCGTCCAGGCCAGCGATGCCTTGAGCCATCGCTGGATCCTGTCGAACGGCTATGTCCCGCATGCTTTCGAGGTTCTCGACAAGGCCGCCGCCAATTTCGGGGTCGAGCCGCGCTACCCCTTCTGGGACAAACCGCTGGTCGAATTCTGCCTGGCACTGCCGGGCGAGGAGAAGCTGAGCCACGGTTTTGGCCGCTATGTGCTGCGCCGCGCCATGCAAGGCGTATTGCCGGAGGCGGTGCAGTGGCGGCGCGACAAGATCGACTTCACCGCCAATCTCGTCAACGGCATGCTGCGCAACCATCGCGACCTCCTGGAACAGCTGCTGGTTTCGGATGCGAACCGCATCGCGCCTTACGTCAATCTGCCTCAAGTGAGTGCTGCCTATGCGCGGCTGCTGCGCCAGCCCGATCAGGCAGCCCCCCTGGATGTCCAGTATGTCTGGCGCTCGGCCTCGCTGTCGCTCTGGCTGCGGCAACTCCAGCATGGCGGGAGCCCCACGTGATGCCGCGCAACGAGCCGCTCGCTCTATGCAATGATGATGCCTTTTCGCATGGCCGGGCCAAGCGAGAACGCCGCTTCTACCGGGCTTATGGCCTGACCATCGCGTCGGAGGTGATGTTGCCCGAACTGCAGCCGGCGGCGCCGGGGGCGGCGGATGTCGTGATCGCCGTCGGCGCGATCGACCTGCCAAAGCCCTCGCCCGAAGCCGCGACCGACTTTCGCTTCGAGCCGGACCGGCAATATCTGGCTTGGCATGCAGTGGGCGCGTTCCTGATCAGCGATTTCAGCCGTATCGACATCGAACCGGCGCCCGGCGTCGACGATGCGCTGCTCGCGTTTCCGCTGCTCGGCCCGGTCATGGCGCTGCTCTTGCACCGGCGCGGCCTGCTTGTCCTGCATGCCAGTGCCATCGCCGTCGCCGGCACGAGCGCGATCTTCATGGGTGACAAGGGAGCCGGCAAGTCGACGACCGCAAGTGCGATGATCCGGGCCGGGCATCGACTGCTTACCGATGACGTGGTGGCGCTGGACCTCACCAATCCGAGGGAGCCAATGACCGTTCCGGGCTTTCCGCAGATCAAGCTGGCGGCCGACGCCGCGGCGGCGATCTCGCTCGAGAAAGCCGAAGTGCGGCCGCAAGTGCATCCAGCGATCGACAAGATGCAGCATCGCCTGAACGGTGGCTTTTCGGGCGACAAGGTGCCGGCGACCAGGATCTATATCCTCAAGCGCGGCGAAAGGGCTGACATCACGCCATTGCCCGCCATTGCCGCCCTGCCGGCCGTCATCAAATTCTCCTATGTGACGCGCTTCGGCCGCGCGGCCCTGCCAGACGACTTCGCGGCGGCGCATCTTCGGCAATGTTCATGGATTGCTAACCATATCGGCGTGTACCGGCTGGAAGTCCCGACGGGCCTGGACAGGATCGGCGAAGCCGTGGAACTGATCGAAAAGGATCTGTCGGCTGGCAGCCGGCGGTCGTGAGCGCAACCATGTCGAAGCCCCCAATCCTTCGCCTGTCGCTGTTTCGGGAAATTGCCGCATTCGGCGCTGCCATTGCCCGGATCGGCGGCCGGCGAACATGGACGGCGCTGTTCTTCCTCACCCTCGGCAGCCTGACCGAGGGCATCTCCATCCTGCTGCTCGTCCCGCTGCTGCATCTGGTCGGACGCCCCGACCAGGATTTCGCTGTTCGGCTGCCCAACAATGATTTCGTGCGCTGGCTGGTGCCTGATGGCACGCTGCAGCTGACGACCGTGCTTTGCGCGCTGGTCGGGCTTGTTGCAGCGCAGGCGGCGTTCAATCGCTTCAAGTCGGTCTACATGGCCAAATTGCTGTTCGATTTCATCAATCGCGTTCGCATGAACCTGTTCGAAAGCATCGGCAAGGCGCGCTGGGGCGTTTTTACACGCATGCGCAGTTCCGACCTCGACCATGCCCTGACCGGCGACATCGACCGCGTCCAGGGCGCGGCTTTCGCACTGCTGATGCTGGTGCAGATCGCCGTTCTTCTGGCCGGCTATCTCCTGGTTTCCGTGTTCATCTCGCCGGTCATGACGCTGTTTGCCGTCGTCATCGGCATCCTGATGTTCGTGGCGCTGCGGCCCTTCCGGGCACGGGCCACTGCCTTCGGCCGTGTGCTGACCGCCAATCGGCAGGATCAGTACCGGACGGTCTCGGAATTTCTCGGCGGCATCAAGGTGGCCAAGAGCCTGAACGTCGAGGACAGCTATTTCGCGCAGCTGCGGTCGACGCTTGAGAGGATGAAGGCCGACAACATCGACTATGTGCGCAACAGCACCATCGGCACCGCGGTATTCCAGGTGGCGAGCGTCGTGGGCCTGAGCCTGTTCATCTATGTGGCTTTGGTCCGCTTCAACCTGTCGCTGGCCGAGATCGTCGTCCTGCTCCTGGTCTTCATGCGCATCGCGCCGCGCTTCATGGACATGCAGACGCAGGCCCAGCAAGTGCTGATCAACCTGCCCGCCTTTACGGCAATGCGCAGCCTGCAGGCACGTTTCGACGCCGAACGCGAACCAGGCCATACCGAGTTCGCCGACGCCGGGACACTCTCCCTCAATACGGGGTTGAATATTCGCGGCGTCTCCTTTGCCTACGGAGATGCTGCCGACAAGGTGGTGGTGAGCGGCATCACCTTCGGCCTGCCGGCCGGCAAGGTCACCGCCCTGATCGGTCCGTCCGGATCGGGCAAGAGCACGATCGCCGACATGCTGCTTGGCCTGCTAGAGCCCACCACCGGCAAGATGCTTGTCGACGGCGTCGAGATCGATGCCAGCAACCGCCGTCGCTGGCGCGACCAGGTGGCCTATGTGCCGCAGGACGTGTTCCTCCTGCACGACACGATCGCGGCGAACCTGCGCCTCGCCGCGCCGCGGGCAAGCGATGGCGATCTGTGGGCCGCGCTGCGTCAGGCGCACGCCGGCGAGTTTGTCGAACGACTCGACCTCAGGCTCGAGACGGTGGTCGGCGATCGCGGCGTGCGGCTCTCGGGCGGCGAACGCCAGCGCATCGCGCTCGCACGCGCGCTGCTGCGCAAGCCGTCGCTGCTCATCCTGGACGAGGCGACCAGCGCGCTCGACTGGCAGAACCAGTCGCTGATCGCCAGGTCGATCGACGGATTGCGCGGCACGATGACGATCCTGACCATCGCGCACCGGCCGTCGATGATCGCCTTCGCCGACTGGGTGGTGGCGATGGAAAACGGCCGTATCGTCGAGGTCGGCCAATATCAGCGGCTGAAGGAAAAAAACGGCAGCCGGCTGTCGAGGATGCTGTCGGGGGAACAGTCGGAGAGCGAACCCGCTGATGTGGCGTGAGCCGGCGACCAGACGCGTCGCGCCGAAACGGATTCACGCGGCGCTTAGTCTCTTGTTTCGAAGCATGCCGTTGCCTCCAAACCAGGCCACGTTTGAGCAGTCTGCATCAATGCAGGCTGCGCCTGGCGCTGCCCAGCTTCTCGCCTTCGGCGACCTCGGGTGCGCTCAGTTTGCGCTCGGCGTCACGAGCTATGTCGGCAGGCGTCGGCGCGCTCCTGGCGATCATGGTGTAGATGAGCACGAAATAGCCCGCCTGAATGATCACGGCGCAGATGATGACGCGCACCAATATCGTGCCTATCGACGCACCGCCAAGCCAGGACCAGCCGACGACGATCGCCAGAGCGAAAATCATCCCGAGGATGAATTTTGGAAGTGCCATACCCAACAGCCCATAAACCGGCTCGGGTATTATCGCGATTGCCCCACCCGAGCGCCGTCCCTTGTCACGTGGGCTTGTTAAGGTCGCCCACTCTCGACCGGTTGCTTCCGGCCTTTTCCACCTGTCGTCACCGTGACAGGTATAATTTGCAATTCTATTAAGGCGAGCAATAGGCGGCAAGGGCAACTTCGGATATTTTTGATCGAGCTTTTGCGATCGACTCCGCCATGCTGCAATGCACGCAACGGGAGCTAAGCCGATATCCTCTGCTCGGCATTTTTCAGTAAAATTAGCAATATTGAGTAGTATTTTATACGGTTTCCACTAAGTATCACGGCATGATAAAGCACTAGTTTGCGCGTTGCCTTGGCAGATAGGTAGGTCCGCCTAAAAACCGCCCCACAAAGGCCTCTATTTTTTCAACTGTGCCCATTTATTGTCACAAATGTGCTAAATATGCCGAAATTTGTGCATGGCAAGCTTATTATTTAGTCAATTCATGACGTGACTATTTCAATGGGGTGGTAAATTGTGTGTTGCGCTGCAGCATTTTTTTGGTATCGTGCAGTGAACCATTCGTTCAACGCATGGAGTTTACGGCATGAGGGACGTTGCCAAGTCGGCCACGGCGAGCTTTTCGCAGGCTGACATCGATTTTCCGCCACCGATCGGCGGCTTGCTCAAACGCAGCTTCGATATCACCGGTTCACTGATTGGCTTGATCGCTCTCAGCCCGCTGTTTGTCATGATAGCGCTGCTCGTCAAGTTTTCCGACGGCGGCTCGATTTTCTACGGCCACAGGCGAATCGGACGCGGCGGGCGGATTTTTCCGTGCCTGAAGTTCCGCACCATGGTTCCGGACGGCGACAAGGTGCTGGCAGCCTATCTCACCACCAACCCGGACGCAAACGCGGAATGGATCGCCACCCGCAAGCTGAAGAACGATCCGCGCGTTACCCGTGTCGGAGCCGTGTTGAGGAAACTCAGCCTCGACGAGCTGCCGCAGATCATCAACATCCTGCAGGGCGACATGAGCCTTGTCGGCCCTCGTCCGGTCGTGCGCGACGAGCTGGAGATCTATGGAACGTCCGCCGTCTATTACCTGAAATCCCGCCCGGGCCTGACTGGCCTGTGGCAGGTCAGCGGCCGCAACGATGTGTCGTATGACAGCCGCGTCGCCTTCGATCGCCACTATGTCGAGAACTGGTCGCTGTTCGAGGACGTTCGCATCATCATCAAGACCGTCCCGGCCGTCTGGATGTCGCGCGGTTCTTACTGACCGGCCGGTGGCCAATGCCGGACATCGGCATCGGTCATTCGACGCAAGCTCATCGGGCGATGGGGCTATAGCGGATCGGAACGTTGAGTTGAAAACAGATTTGTTCGAAGCCTTTCGCAGCAGCCCGGATTCCGGCCGGCTGCGGCGGGCGCGTTTGCTGGCCACATGCCTTGCCGTGTCGCTCGTCGTTCCCCACATCGCAGCCGCCGGCGACTATCGCCTCGGCTCGCAAGACAAGCTCACCATCCGCGTCGCCGAATGGCAGACCGTCGAAGGCACATTTCGTGACTGGTCGGCGGTGAATGGCGAGTATACGGTCGGTCCATCCGGTACACTGTCGGTGCCGTTCGCCGGCGAGTTGCCGGCATCCGGCAAGACCACGTCCGAAATCGCGGCGGCGATCGGCGAGGCACTGCAGAAAAAGCTCGCTTTGTCGGACAGACCTGAGGCCTCGGTCGAGATGGCGCAGTTCCGGCCATTCTACATTTCGGGCGAAGTCCAGAACCCAGGCCAATTTCCTTATGTCCCGGACCTGACGGTGTTGAAGGCAATCAGCGTCGCCGGCGGCATCAGGCGCAACGCCGATTACGGCCCCCAGCTCGGCAAGGACCTGGTCACCGCCAAGGGCATGTTCGACATCTCCGACGACCAGCGCATTCGACTGATCGTCAGGCGTGCCCGCATCGATGCGGATATGGCCGGCAAGGCGAGTTTCGACGTGCCGAAGGAGGTCGAGGGCGATCCGAGGCTGCCAGCCATCGTCGCGGACGAGATGACGATCCTGACGGCTGACCAAAAGGCGCTGAAGCTGAAACTCGAGGCGCTCGACGATCTGAAAGGTGTCTTGGAGTCCGAGATCGAATCGCTGCAGAAGAAGATCGTCAATCAGCAGCAGCAGGTCGACCTGGCACAGCAGCAACTCGCCAGCATCGGTCCGCTCGCGCAAAAGGGCCTGATCGCCAATGCCCGACTGCTGGATTCGCGCCAGTCCGTGGCCGACCTGCAGGGCAAGATCCTGGACTACGAAACCGCCATCCTCACCGCCAAGCAGGCGATCAGCAAGGCGAAGCAGGACGCCATCGATGCGCAGAACACCTTGAGTTCAAGTCTCGCCACTGACCGGCAGCAGACCGAAGCCGACTTGAACGAAGCCGCGCTGAAGGTGAATATGCAGAAAGGCCTGATAGCTCAGGCCAGCGATCCCGCGATGGCGGCCGCTATCACAAACGATCAGCAACCTACCCTGCTCTATTCACTGGTGCGCAATCTTGATGGCAAGACCACCGAAATAGCCGCCAAGGAAGACACGCCGGTGCTGCCTGGCGATGTGATCAAGATCAAGCTGGCGCCGCTGGCCAGCCAGTAGACCGACTTCCAACACGATCCAGTGTTTCGAGCCAGAGCCTCACCCGACAAATCGGGATGAGGCTCTGGCTCAGTTGTTTGAACATCTCCCTGCGGAAACCATAATAGCCGTCTCGGGATCGAGGCTTCCCGTCCGAGCACATGCTTGCTCAAAAAAGGAAGCCGCCGCTCCCTCAGCCCGCGAGATGATAGTTTATGAGGGACCTGCGCCCGCCGGATGGCCGGCATACCGAGGCCAGTCAGTCTCGCCCCCGGCCGCGTCAGCCGGCTCCAGAGCCGGTGACCGCCGCCTGCGGGTAACGGGCAGCCGCGCCAGCTTGAAGAAGCTGAAATACATCAGGAAAGAACCCATGATGTAGGGGTTAAGAATCTCGACCTCGACGAAGGAGCGGATCAGCAGCAGCACCATCACGCCGAAAAGGATCACCGAGTCCGCCTGCCATGCCTTGAAGATCACCGCCGAGACGTGGCCGTAGAGCGTGCGCAGCATGATCAGCGACACCAGCGTCGCTCCGACGAAGCCGAGTTCGACGAGGGCCTCGATATAGGTGTTGTGGAAGTGGAAGCCGGTGCGGGTGGTGATGTAGAATTCGTTCCACAGCCGCTCGGCTTCGGCGAAGCCCTGCACCCAATAGGCGGCATAGCCGACGCCGAGAATCGGTGCTTTCTGCACCGCGTTCCAGCCTTGCTCCCACAGATAGGTTCGCCCGGTGAGCGTCGAATCCTTGCCGAAGAGGCCGAGGACGAAGTCCATCAGCCCGAGATTCAAGGCGACGAAGGCCGTCACGACCAGCAGGCCGGCGCCGATCAGGAAGATGACCCGGCGATAGCGGCGTGACAGAAGTTTGCTCATCGCAAGAAGCGCCACCAGCGCCAGAACCGCGGGTATCGAGGCCATCGAGGTGGCGGAATGCGAGGCGACCAAGACATAGGCCGACAGCAGCACGACGGGCACCGCCAGGATGAAGCTCAGCCGGCCGCGCCTGTAGAAGGCAAGGAAGACAACGCAGAAATAGATGCCGAGCGAGCCGACAAAGCCGATCTGATTCTTGGAGGCGAAGGCGCCGACGAAGTTCACGGTGCCGTCGAGGACATCCTCGGAATAGTTCCCGACCTTCAGCGAATAGATGAGGACGACGAATATCCCGATCAGCGCCCCTATGGTCAGCGTGCGCACGCTGACGGTGCGCGCAGCTATGTAGGCGCAGGCAATATGGGAAAAATACTGGACCGACGTCCTTGCGGTGACGCCGGGAGCCTGCGACCAGAAAACCGAGAAGCAGACATAGGCCGCAAACAGCAGCGGCAGCCAGGCGCTGGACAGATGCCGCAGAAACCGCCGGTAGTCGACCAGGATGAGCGGAAGCCAGACCGCATAATAGGCCAGGATCAATATCTGGCCGAAGATGACCGAATAGGAAAATGCCCAGATCGAAACGGCTACGGCAAAGGCGCCATAGACCGAATTCTTCTCGCGATCGATCAGCAGGGACTTTGGAATCTTCATCTCAGAGTCCCGCCGACACGACCCAGGGCCGGCAAGCCATGATCCGGCCGGAATCTTCGCAAATATGGGCGTGCAATAAACGGCGTCTCCATTGTGCAGTGCAATATAACCTATTGCGCCCGGCGCTCAATGGTAAATCCGGTCACCTTGTCTTACAGCGAGGCATCTGCGGAGAGATCAGCCGGTTGCGCGTCCGAGACGCTACCAAAGCGCTCCGCCGGTGATCTGGATGTTCTCCATGGTGATGCCCTTGGCAAGATCTGAGCACAGGAAGACCGCCAGTGCGGCAATCTCCTGTGGCTGCAGCATGCGCTGCTGCGGGTTGCCTTTGGCGATCTCGGCCATCGCTTCCTCAGCGGTGCGCCCCCTGCCTTCGCGCTCGACGACCTGCGCCACATTGCGGCGCATCAGTTCGGTCTCGACCCAGGTCGGGCTGATCATCACGCAGGTGACGCCATGCGCTGCCCCTTCCAGCGCCACGCAGCGTGTGAGGCCGAGAAGCCCCGCTTTGGACGCGCAGTAGGCCGGGTTGTCCTTCCAACCGACCGAGGCGGCGGTCGAGCCGATGTTGACGATGCGGCCCCAGCCGCGTTCGATCATGCCCGGCAGTACCGCGCGGGTGGCGCGGAAGGCGCCGGTCAGGTTGGTGTCGACGATCTTGTCCCACAGCGCGTCGGAATGGCCGCAGACCGGCTGCTCGGCGGTGGTGCCGGCGGCGTTGACCAGAATGTCGGCGGGGCCGATGGCGGCTTCGGCGTCCGCCGCGAACCGATTGGTGACGTCGCTGTCGCGCACGTCGAGGTGAGCGGCGTGGACCTTGGTTCCGTGGGCGGCAAGGGCCGAACGCACGCGCCCGATCTCGTCCGCGCCTGGATAGTAGGCGGCGTCTGATCTGTCGGAGCCGGCGGGCGCGATGTAGGAGCCGACGGCGACATTGGCCCCAGCCTCGGCCAAGGCGGTGGCAATGGCGAAGCCCATGCCCGAGAACCCGCCGGTGACGATGGCACTGCGGCCGGAAAGATTGTTCATGGCGCACGCTCTCCGCTTCGTTCCGGGCAGGCAATCAGGCCTGACAGGATTTGGCAATCACACCGGCACAGGCTCCATCGACGACGGTTCATGTTTCCTGGAGTGGTTTGCCCAGCCATTCGCGATAGAACCCCTCGAGGTCGGGCTCGAAATCGTGAACTATGGGATAACCGGGTGCCGCCGCTTCCACCTCGTGCAGCGTGCCGCACTCAGGGCAGATGAATTCGCGGATTTCCATCCATTCGGGATCGGGGAGATCGCTGTTCGGATAGATCTCGCGCAAAGCCTCCTCGGTGTTGCGCACGTTGATCGCGGCGTTGAGCTTCCAGTTCTTGCGATAGTCGCCGAAGGAATGGCCGCATTCGCACCGGGTGATCCGCTCATCGCCGCTCTGGCAGATGAACAGATGGTCGGAAACCGGCAGCAGGATCGGATCTTTCCAGGCGACACGATCCTGATAGACGGCAACCATCTTGAAGAAACGGTCATCGTCCTTGTAGGCACTCATGATCCGCCTTGTCTGTGGCCAAGGCAGCTTGCCGGCAGCCAGATCGCCTAGGACTTCCTTGCTGTATGAGGTCATGGCCTTGCTCCCGGCGTGAAGATCGATCTGGCGTGGACGTTCCAGAAATCGCTGAATTCCCTGGTGAAGCGCGACGACAGCTTGATCGCGCTGGCATACATTTTCTTCACCTCGGGGGCGAAAGCGGCCTTCTCGACACGACCACGCTCCTTGGCGATCCAGTCCGCCACCGGAATCGCCCTGGCCAGGCGCTCCTTGCGCATGGCCACGCGGCGTTCGGCCGTGGCGTCGATATCGGCGATGGGATAGCCGTCTTCGTCGTCCTTCAGCACGATGCCGAAAACCTGGTCCGCAGCTTGCCGGGTGAGAAAGCCGTTCTCGACATCCCAGGCCGTCTTGATCGGATCGCGCTCCAGCACGTCGCCATAGCCGCCGCCGCCATTGTAGGAATGGCTGAAGATGTCGCCGGATTTGTGCGGCGAGGTGATGTAGGGCCCCTCGACCACGACATGGTCGCCGCCGATGTTCCGCTCGTAATCCGAGACATGCGGGTCGATGCCGGGCGCATGCGCCAGCGGTTCGCCCTTTGCTGCCAGCTCGTGAATGTTGGAGTTGCGCACCGCGCGATGCTTCTGGCAGGTCGGCGCCGGATAGCCGCCGCACATGCCGGCGTTGTCGAACACACGCGAGGAGTGCTCCGAGGTGTGGAGCCGCAGGTGCGAGGTCTTGTTGATCAGCCAGGTCGAGACGAACGAACAGCCGCCGCGATATTTGCCGGCGCCGCCGGAATTCGGCACGATCGAGCGGCCGATATAGACCATCGGCATCGACTGTTCCCAGACCTCGATGTTGCCCATGTCGGATTCCGGATTCCAGCCGACATAGGCGGTGTCGAGACCATCCTTGATGGCGAGCGCACCGGAGCCGGCGGCGGCACATTCGAAATGCGCCATGCCGAAAGGCGTGCCGTATTGGCTTTCGCCACCCATCTCGATCATCGGGCTGTTGACCTGACCGACGAAGGCCTCCTCGACAAAGCCGCGCGCGACAAAACTGCGCGACAAAAGCCGCTGGAAGACGCCATAGGCCGGCAGCAGCAGCGCCCATGAGGTGGCGGTCGCCACCATCTCGTTGTCGGGGTTGGTCCAGGTGCCGTGCGGCAGTTTCAGCTCGGTCGCCATCCAGGCGCCGTCATTGACCAGCCCTTCGAAATTCATGTGCTGGGTCAAGGTGACGAACATGCCGCCATCCATGCCGGCCGGCGTGCAGTTCATCGAATGGTAGCCCCAGGGCTGCGTGCCCTCGAAGTCCATGGTGATCTTGCCGTCGGTGGTGATCTCCATCTCGATCGGGATGTTGTAGAGCCAGTCGGGGTCGCCGAGCAGCTGGAAGCCGGGCTTTCCCGCCGTGACGTGGCCGTAAAAAGTGTGGCCGCGATAGATGCCGGGCACGGTGAGCTGGCGGGTGCGGGCGAGCTGGGCGCGACGGCCCTCCTCGATGAACTCCTTCGACACCTTCATCCAGTAGTCTAGGCCGATCTCCGAGATGAGCTGCTTGACGCTTTCGCGCATGTCGATGCAGGAGGCAACCTTGGCCTTCTCGTCCAGCACCCAGTAGATCGGCATGCGCAGATTGCGCTCGCAGCGGATGACGTAGTCGCGGCGGATCTCGTCGTTCTCGCCGATCTTCTCGGCGCAGACGAACAGGCCTTCGGTGAAGCGCTCCTGCGCGAGACAGACGTCGCCGCCCGGCGTGATGCCGCCGGCTTCCAACTCGTGGCAGACGGCGCCGGCCCAACCGACCAGCGTGCCTTCATGGAAGATCGGCACCACGTCCATGACGTCGGGCACCTGCACGGTGCCGATGAAGGCGTCGTTGTTGGCGAAGATATCGCCTTCGCGGATGCGAGGGTTGTCCTCGTAGCCGTTTTTGATCATCCATTTGATGAAGCGGCTCATCGTATGGACGTGCACCATAATGCCGTTGGAGAGAGCGATGGCGTCGCCCTCGGGCGTGTAGATGGCGACCACCATTTCGCCGACCTCGCGCACGCCGGGCGAGGCTGAGATGCGGCGGGCCATTTCGCGTGCCGAGACGCAATAGGCGCGCAGCTTGGTGTGCAGCGTCTCGAATTTCAGCGGATCCTGGTTGCGCAGCGTGAGTTCCGTGATGCCGTCATAGCAGCCGGTCTCTTCCATCAGCCGCTCGGAATCGAGCAGGCGTTCGCGAAGGCGCAGGGCCGAGGCAGGTTTGTCCAACATGGCGGTCGCCCTCTCAAGCGTGGGTGTAGTGCAGCAGCGTCCATTCATCGACATGGACGCGGTCCTGCGGATGAACGACGAGCGTGGTGGCGGGATGTTCGACGATGGCCGGGCCGATGACTTCATGGCCGGGCTGAAGCAGATCCATCTCGTAGAGATTGGCCTTGTGCCAGCGCCCGCCAATGTAGGCCTCGCGCACGCCCTTGTGGGCGGCTGCCGGATCTGACTTGCCGAGCGGCCGCTTGAGCAGCACCGGCTTGACCTTGTCGGCGGTGGCGATCAGCCCAAGTTCGGTGATGGTGAAGCCGGCTTCGCCATAGCGCGACACGCGGTGGTTGACCTTGGCGTAGACCGCCTCGAATTCGTCGATAACTCTGCGCATGTCGTCGGCCGAACTGACCTCGGCCAGCGGCGCCATCACTTCGACATCCTCGAGCTGGCCGGTGTAGCGCATCATCAGGAACGGCACGGTCTTGATCTTGTCCCGGGCATGGCCGTCGGCAATCATCTCGTCGACCGCTGCCTTGGTCAGGTCGTTCCAGACCGTGGTGACCTTGGCGCCGAAGGCGGCCAGCGTTGCCTCGTCGGCGCGTGACGGAATGTCGTGCTGCGTCGAGACGGAATGACGGCGCATGAAATCGGCCGTGGTGCAGCCGAAGGCGGAGAAGGCGGCGGCGAACTGGAAGGTGATGATGTCCTTGAAGCCGATGCCCCTGGAGCAGCCGGCCAGATGCAGAGGGCCGGAGCCGCCATAGGACAGCAGCGTGAACTCCGACGGGTGAATGCCTTGGCCCGATATGACGCGGCGCAGCGCGTTGTTGGCATCGGACTCCAGCATGTCGATCATACCTTCGGCGGCTTCCTCCAGCCCGACGCCAAGGATGTCGGAGCATTTCTCCTGGAAGGCGCGGCGGGCCTTTTCGACCTGCAGCACGACCTTGCCGCCGAGGAAATAGTGCGGGTTGAGGCGGCCGAGAATGGCGTCGCAGTCGGCGATGGTGGGCTCGGTGCCGCCGCGATCGAAACAGATCGGGCCGGGATCGGAGCCGGCGCTTTCCGGCCCGAGCGAAACTTTCTTGGTCAGCGGGTCGACCTTGAGGATCATGCCGGCGCCGGCACCGATCGTATCGAGATGCAGCGTCGGCACGTTGAGTTTGAAACGGTCCATCAGCGGCTCGTTCTCGATGCGCGTCTGGCCGCGGGAGATGACGCCCATATCGAAGGAGGTACCGCCCATGTCCGAGCAGATCAGCGAGTCGTTGCCGATCAGCTTGCCGACATAGGCTGCACCGAGGATGCCGCCGATCGGGCCGGAGATCATGGTTTCATGCAGGCGCGGATGGTTGATCGAGGTCAGGCCGCCAAAGGAGAGCAGCGTCTGCACGCCATATTTGAAGCCGTATTTCTTCGAGACGTCCTCAATGCCCCTAAGCTGCTTGCGGCCGCGCGAGGTGGCGTAGGCCTCGATCAGCACCGAGTTCAGCCGCGACTGCTCGCGAATGACCGGGCGGACCTCGTGGCTGGTGTAGACAATGATGTCGGCGCCGGCCTTGTCGACCTCCTCACGGCAGATCTCGGCGATGCGCTTCTCGTGCACCGGATTGACATGCGAGAAGATGGTCATGATGCAGATCGCCTCGACCTTGTCGGCGATCAATTTTTTCGCGGCGGCGGAGACCTCATGTTCGTAGAGCGGCAGCACGATGTCGCCGAATTGGTCGATGCGCTCGGTGACGCCATGGGTGCGGCGGCGCGGCACCAGCGGATCGGGATGATGGTGGGTGACCGCATGCAGCCGGTCGGCGTAGGAATAATCGGCCCAGGCCTGCAGGCCGCGGCCCATCAGGATCATGTCCTCGAGACCCTTGGTGGTGATGAGGCCGAGCCGGCGGCCGGTGCGCGACAACAGCGTGTTGAGCATGCCGGTGCCGGAATAGAGCACGACGTTGACGCCGGAAAACAGTGATTCCAGCGAGATGCCCCAGGCATCCGCCGCGTCCTCGGCCGAGGCCAGGAAACCTTCGGCTTCATTCTTCGGCGTGGTTGCAGACTTGCCGATCTTGAAGTGGCCGTCCTGATCGACAAGGATTGTGTCGGTCATGGTGCCGCCGGCGTCGATGCCGATGACGATTGGATTGCCGACGATGGGGGCGGTGAGGTTGGGTTGGGTCACGGTCGCCTCGGGATCTGGTCTAGGTTGACGCTAGGCTAGATTCGATGGGCGGCTTCGCGCCATATGCCTAAAGACACAATGACGGTTGGGCTGACATCGCCGAGAAAAGGGCATGCGCATGGGGACCATCTGGGCGCCGCTCGCCAGGGCGATCGCCGCCACCGGCTCGGACAGGCATGTCGACTGCCTGATCGACCTGATCGGCGCGGACATCGAGCACGACCTCGTCACGGTGACGCGCTATTCAGCGACGCAGACACCCGAATTCATCAAGCACCGGCGCTTCTCGGACGAGATGGTCCGGCGCTATCTCGACAACTACTACGTCTTCGACCCGTTCTATGCTTCGTGGCGGCGCGAGCGAAGGCTGGGCATAATGCCGCTGAAACGGCTTGCCGACGACGAGGCCAAGCGCGGCCAGTACATTGCCGGCTTCTTGGCGCAGTCGGAAATCTGCGACGAGGTCGGCATCATGCTGGCGGATGGCGGCGACTGGTGCCTCGGCATCTTTCTCGACCGCTCGACCACTTCCTTCAAGGACAGCGAGATTGCCCTGCTGGATGAGCGGCTGCCGGTATTCGCAGCGCTGCATGCGCTCGACATCAAAGCGCGGGGAGCCGAGTTCTCCCGCACGTCGGCGCCGACCGGCCCCGGCGCCTCGCCCCGGCAGGAGCCGACCATCCCGGCCAGCCTGTGGCCGGAGCTGTCGCTGCGCGAGCGCGAACTTGTCCAGCTGATCCTGGCCGGTCACCCGACAGCGAACATCGCCGAGCGCCTCGGCATCACAGTCGGCACCGTCAAGAACCATCGCCGGCGCATCTATGAGAAGCTCGACATCACCACGGAGCGGGAATTGTTCTTGCAGTTTTTTCAACATCGAGCGGAGCGGTAGTCGAGTTTCGGGCAGCTAGGCGGTTACTGCTCTTTTCTGTTGCGGATTAGAGCTCATCCTCCCAATTGGCACCGCCATAGAACACGCGGAAAATCACCACTTGGTCGGATTCCACGGTAAAGGTCACCGTCACACGGCGCTCGAAACCGATGATCCGAAGCCCTGGCCGCAGATCGTCACGGCGTGTTCCGCGCTCCGATGCGTAATCGAGGCCTAGGCAGTAGGCTTCGAGCCGCTCGATATAGCGTATGGCCGTGACGTTGCCGGCGGCGATCTCAATGGTGTCGTATATCCATCGTAAGTCCGCTAGGGCTTCCGGCAACAGAACAACATGCCGGCGCTTCACACATCCCCCTTGAGACGGGCAACGTGATGAGCGCGGATACTGTCAAAACCCTGGTCGGCTGGGATCACTCGGGAAGGATCTGCCTTCCATTTGTCATAGGTCGGCACGACTTCCTCGCGGAGCCAGCGCTCTACGGCAGCGTCGCGCTCTTGCAGGGCGCGAAGCCCAGCGCGGATCACTTCGCTGCTGGTCGCATAGGTTCCTGATTCAACGAGGCGGTCGATGAAGGCAGCCTGCTCTGTTGGCAGGCTGAAGGTGCGTTTTTCGGTAGCGGCCATGATTTCTCCTACAGCGTCGGTATGATTATATCACACCGACGCGGGACCGCACCCGAAAATCTGGCGCCGTCATCCCGCGAGGATGCCGACATGCTTGCTTATGGGTGTTGCTTTCACCAATCCGGCATTCGGTTTCAAGAGTCGAATGACCCGAAAGCAGGCCTCAAAATTCCTCTTGCGGAACGGCGGCGTCCCGGCTTAGTCTCGCCTCGGGTAGAAAATGAAATTTAATTCCATTTGTTGACGAGTCTGCAGACCGTGCCCGTTCGAAGAAAAAATGCCGACCGCGATCGACTGAGAAAATATTTGATATATCATCTACCAGAACGGAATTAGCCGACATGGTCCAGCAGACATCGATCCAGCCATCGGCGCCCTGGTTGCGGCTAGACGTCGACGATTCGGACTGGAACGATGCCGAGGTTTCGAGCCTAGTGCGCTGGTATCACCAGATGCTGCTCATCCGCCGTTTCGAGGAAAAAGTGCTCGACCTCGCCAATGCCGGGCTGGTGCATGGTCCGGCACACGCCAGCATCGGCCAGGAGGCGACGGCGGTCGGCGCCATGTCCGTGCTCGGTACGGGCGACCGCATCAACGGCACCCACCGCGCCCATCACCAGGTGCTGGCCAAGCTTGTCAACGCGCAGACGCCCGGCGGATTCGACCCGTTGCATGACGCTTTCAACCCGGACATGCAGGGATCGGTTCGCGGCCTGATGGCCGAGATCATGGGTCTCAATGCCGGCTATTGCGGCGGCCGTGGCGGCTCGATGCATATGCGTGACGATGCCTCCGGCATCCCGGGCACCAGTGCGATCATTGGCGGCAACCTGCCGCACGCGGCGGGCTATGCGCTCGCCGACAAGCTGCTCGGCACCGGCACCGTCTCGGTCGCCTTCTTCGGCGACGGCACGATGATGGCGGGACCGGCCTATGAGGCGATGAACATCGCTGCGCTCTACCGGCTGCCGGTGATCTTTTTCGCCGAAAACAATCTCTATGCGGTCTCGACACACATCAACGAACAGACGCGCGAGACGCGGCTGGCCTCGCGCGGACCTATGCTCGGCTTTCGCGGCATCGAATGCGACGGCATGGATGTGGTGGCAGTCCACCATACCATGCGCGAGGCGCGCCGGACGATCGAGGAAGACGGCGGCCCGGTGCTGGTCGAGGCGCTCTGCTACCGGTTTCTACACCAGAGCGGCGCCCGCCCGGGCAGCGAATTCGGCTACCGCACGCGGGCCGAAGAAGACGCCTGGAAGGCGCGCGATCCACTGGTCACGATGGCCGCTCGTCTGAAGACGATGGGCATTTTGAACGCTTCCGACCTCGGCACACTCGACCAGCGCGTCATGGAGGTGGTCAACACCGCTGCCGATTCGCTCACCGAAATGAGCGGCAACGCGCTGCGCATTCCCGACCATCTGTGGCCAGACCCAGGCGGCGTCGACAACCAGATACGCGGTAATCTTTCCGAACTGAAGGGCGAGCGCTTCCTCGAGATCGAGGACGTGCCGCCGGCCGACACCAGGCCGGTCAAGTTCATGGTTGCCGCGTCCGAGGTGATTGCGCGCGCCATGGAGCAGGATGCCCGCATCATCATCATGGGCGAGGATGTACACCGGCTGCGCGGCGGCGTTTCGGGCGCCACAAAAGGTGCGCTGGAACGCTGGCCGGAGCGCGTGCTGGCAATGCCCATCGCCGAGAACGGTTTTGTCGGCGTGGCGCTGGGTGCAGCGCTTTGCGGCCTGCGGCCGATCGTCGAGATCATGTTCGGCGACTTCTGCCTGGTGGCCGCCGACCAACTGTTCAACGCAGTCAGCAAGGTGCGCCACATGTTCGGCGGCGGCTTTCCAGTGCCGATCGTGGTCAGGGTGCGCGTCTCGCCACACACCGGCTACGGCTCGCAGCATTCCGGCGATCCGTCCGGCCTGTTCGCTTTGTTCCCCGGCTGGCGCATCGTCGCCCCGACGACGCCCTTCGATTATATCGGCCTGATGAATTCAGCGCTGAAATGCGACGATCCGGTGGTCGTCATCGAGCATGTCGGACTGTTCCCGAGCGAGGGTCCTGTTCCAACCGACGACCGTGACTATTGCGTGCGGCTCGGCAAGGCGAAGATCGTCAGGCCGGGCAGCGCCTGCACCTTGCTCACCAGTGCCAGCATGGTTGCCGTCGCTGGCCAAGTGGTCGAGGAGACCGGAGTCGATGCCGAGATCATCGACCTGCGCAGCCTCGATCCGACCGGGCTCGACTGGGCGCTCGTGGAAGCCTCGATCCGCAAGACCAACCGGGTGGCCGTCGTCGAACAGGTGCAGCGTGGGCTGTCGCTTGGCGGGCGGCTGACACAAGAGATTCAGGATCGCGTGTTCGATTATCTTGATCACGAGATCCTGCATGTGACGGGAAGCCTCTCGGCTCCCGTCGTATCGGCCCCGCTCAACCGCGCCGCACTGGGCGGCGCTGAAAAGCTCAAGGCCGCGCTTCAATCCCTCACTGCCGTGGGTGGATAGAGCGAACGCATTGCCACAAGATCCGACAAGAAAATGGGAGAACTGACATGACCATCCTACCGAGAAACAAGACCAGGGCGACGATGCTGGCAGCGATGCTGCTGGCCACCAGCGCCTTCTGGGCACCGGCCACCTTCGCGCAGGACAGCAAGCCGCTGGTTATCGCGCGCAACATCGACCTCAACTCGCTCGATCCGCACCGCGCCTTCTGCGACACCTGCCAGATCTACAATTCCAGCGTCTATGAATCGCTGCTGACGCTGGACAAGGACAACAAGCTGATCCCGCTGCTCGCCTCGAAGTGGGAAGGCAATGCCGATCAGAGCAGCTTCACCTTCACGCTCGACCCGGCCGCCAAATTCTCGGACGGTTCGCCGGTCGAAGCCAAGGACGTGAAATGGTCCTGGGAGCGGCTGAAGAACCTCAAGGGCAGCGCCTCGTTCCTGATGGACAATGTCGCCTCGATCGAGACCCCGGACGCGCATACGGTCGTCGTCAAGATGGTCGCGCCGAGCTCCGAATTCCTCAACATCGCGGCAGCACCCTACGCGGCGGTCGTCAACAGCAAGGTCGCTTCCGAAGCCGGCGCCAAGGCCGATGCGGATGCTTCGACGACAGACAATGCCGAGGCCTGGTTCCTGGCGCATTCGGCCGGCAGCGCGCCGTTCGTGCTGAAATCCTATGAGCCCAATTCGGAACTGCGGCTGGCGCGCAACGACAAGTACTGGCGCACGGCGCCGGCGCTGAGCGAAGTCGTCATCCGCCAGACCAAGGATGCGGTGGCGCAGGCGCAGATGCTGCAGAGCGGCACCGCCGACATCGCCATGCAGATCGATCCGGACACGGCCAAGACGATGACCGGCAGCGACGTGAAAATCGAGACCGTGCCGTCCTACAATTTCATCTATGTGGCGCTGTCGCCCGGCGCCAAGGCCAACAAGGTTCCGCTGACGCCCGAAGTGCGCGAGGCCATTTCGCTCGGTCTCGACCGTCCTGCTATCCTCGATTTCACCATCGGCTCCGAGGGCCAGCTGATCAGCGCGCCGATCCCGCTTGGCTTCCCCGGCGGTTCGGGCTTCGAGGCGCAGCCCTATGACGTCGCCAAGGCAAAGGAACTTCTGGCCAAGGCCGGCCATGCCGACGGCTTCGAGATGGAAGCGGCGTTCCCCGGCATGAACGTCTATGGCGTCGATCTGTCGCTTCTGATGCAGAAGGTCCAGCAGGATCTGGCCAAGATCAACATCAAGCTCGACCTGCAGCCGATCCCCTTCGCCAACTGGCGCGAACGCGTCAATGGCGACGGCATCCCGATGACGGCGGTGTTCTACGCGCCGGACTATTACGGCACCTCGCAATACATCGATTATTTCGCCATGACCAAGGGCAGCCCGTGGGCGCGCCGCGCCGGCGCGGAGCGCGACCCGTCGGTGCTCAATCCGAAGGAAGCGGAGATCTACAAGGCAGCCCTTGCGGCAAGCGGCGACGAGGCCGCCAAGCTGTGGCACCAGGCTGGCGAGGAGATGATCAAGGACAGGATCATCCTGCCGCTGATCAGCCCGAACCTGATCCTGGCCTACAAGTCGGACGTCAAGGGCGTGCGCTACAGCGCCTGCTGCAACCTGCCGCTGGCAGAACTCAGCCACTGAGCGAAAAAAGCGGGAGGCGGCCCAGCCGCCTCCCGCTTCCTCCTCCTGGACGATCAGCAAATCCTGTTCTTCCAGCGCCAAATTCAATATATGATATATCAATGTGCGGAGACCTCGCGATGCCTTCCCTGATCAACTCCAAGGACCAGTTGCTGCGCGAGCGTGCGGCCTCGGTCATTCCGGGCGGCATGTGGGGACACATGGCGACGCGCTATCTCGGCTCCGCCTATCCGCAGTTCTTCGAGCGTGCCGACGGCTGCCGGGTCTGGGACGTCGATGGGCGCGAATACATCGACCTGATGTGCAGCTGGGGTCCCAACATCCTCGGCCACCATCATCAAGCAGTCGAAGAGGCTGCCGCGCGGCAGCGTCGCCTAGGCGATGCGATGAACGGCCCGGGTGAAGTGCTGGTCGAACTGGCGGAATTGCTGGTCAAGACCGTCGCGCATGCCGACTGGGCAATGCTGCAGAAGAATGGCACCGACGCCACCACGGCCTGCGTGACGATCGCGCGCGCCGGCACCGGCCGGCGCAAGGTGCTGGTCGCGCGCGGCTCCTATCACGGCGCCGTGCCGTGGTGCACGCCTTCGCTGGCCGGCGTCACCGCCGAGGACCGCGCCCATCTCATCCATTTCGACTACAATGACGTTGCCAGCCTTGAGGCAGCCGTCGAGCAGGCCGGGGATGATCTTGCAGCGGTCGTGGTGACCGCCTTCCGGCACGACATCGCCCGCGATCAGGAACTGCCGACCGCCGCCTTCGCCAGACGGGCGCGCGAACTCACCACCGCCGCCGATGCAGCGCTGATCGTCGATGATGTCAGGGCCGGCTTCCGCATCGACCTCGCCGGCAGCTGGGAGCCGCTCGGCGTACGGCCGGATCTGTCCGCCTTCTCGAAGGCGATCGCCAATGGCTATCCGCTGGCCGCGATCACCGGCACCGACCGGTTCCGCGAAGCCGCGACCAAGGTCTATGTGACAGGGTCGTTCTGGTATGGCGCCGTCGCCATGGCCGCCGCGATCGCCACCATCAACACGCTGCGCGACACCGACGCCATCGCCAGGATGACTGAAGCCGGCGACAGGCTGCGCTCAGGCCTCGATGCGGCTGCCAGGAAGCATGGCCTGTCGCTTCGCCAGACCGGCCCGGTGTCGATGCCGATGGTGCTTTTCGACGGCGATGCCGAGTTCAAGCTGGCCAATGCCTTCTGCTCGGCCGCCTTGCGCGAAGGCGCCTATTTCCATCCCCGGCACAACATGTTCCTGAGCGCCGCGCACACCGCAAAAGACATAGATCTCGCCCTGCAGGCTGCCGATGCGGGCATGGCCGCAGCCGCGCAAGTGGCGTGACCGGCGCCGATGCGGTTCGGAGAAAAAGTTCATTCAGCCGGCGGCCGACACCAGTCGGCCGTTCTGCGCCGCGCGGCGCAGTTCCTCGGGCGTGACCGCACCGTCGTTCAGCCGCTCGAGCACCTTGACCAACAGGCGGCCGCCTTCGATCATGTCCTGCTGAATGCCCTTGCGCACGCCGTTCTCGTCGCGGGCGCGCAGCGCGTCGAGGATGTCGAGATGCCGGTGGCGGCCGTCATAGGTCGGCCTCGCGTGCGGGTACTGATAGTTCACCAGCGGACCGTTGCGCAGCCAGATGCCCTCGATGATCGCCAGCAGCTCCGGCATTTGCGCCGCCTCGTAGATAGAGTGGTGGAATTCCCAATTGTCGCGGACGGCTTCGAACCAATGGCCATTGTCCTCGTTGGCAATCAGTTTCTCATGCACCGCAGCCAGACGGTCGATTTCGCGCGGCTCGATGCGCGTCGTTGCCGCGGCACCGGCCATGCCTTCGAGATGCAATCTTATGCTGCGCAGTTCCAGATACTGAGCCAGCGACAATTGGGCGACGGTGATCGAGCGGCCCGCCTCCATCTCAAGGCCTTTTTCACGCACCAGCTGCATCAGCGCCTCGCGCACCGGCGTTTCGGACACCTGAAGGCTGGCGGCAAGGTCGCGGATCTTGAAGCGATGGCCCGGCCAGAAACGGCCTTCCATCATGGCGCGGCGAAGCTCCTCGTAGACACGCGTCGTCAGATTGTCGCGCGCGATCGGCGCGATAGAAGCAGTCACATCCGCTCTCCGTTCTTGCAACAGCGCAGGCGTCGCCTGCGTCGCGTGGGCTGTGTATATGATACCACGAATGGCCTGACCACCGACATGAGGCGAGCAGTCAAGAGACGGGCCACCCCGAAACCGACAGACATGAGACGGGCCGCATGACCGCGTCGATGCCTTCCCTGCTGTTCGGCGCCATTGCCGACGACCTGACCGGCGGCACAGAACTGGCGTCGATGCTGGTCGCGCGCGGCATTTCAACGGGATGCACGGTCGGGCTGAACGCGCCGATCCCATCAGGCAACCTTGTCCATGTGATCCTGCTGAAGACCCGCGTCATCGCGGCCAGCGATGCGGTGCGCCAGGTGCTGGAGGCCGCGGACCGGCTGGTGGAAGCGGGCGCGCGGCAGATCTTCTTCAAATATTGCGCTACCTTCGATTCGACGCCCGCCGGCAACATCGGTCCTTGCGCCGAGGCGCTGCTCGAGCGCCTTGGCGGCGGCGTCACGCTGTTCACTCCGGCGCTGTGTGAGACCGGCCGCACCGTCTATCAGGGACACATGTTCGGCGGCGCCCAATTGCTGGGTGAATCGCCCAAGCGCTTCGATCCGTTGACACCGATGATCGATTCCAATCTGGTTCGCGTGCTGCAGGCGCAGAGCAAGGGCAAGGTCGGACTGGTGCCCTATCTCGTCGTCGATGCCGGCGCCGGGGCCATCCGCAGCGCCGTACGAGAGCGCAGCGGGCGCGGCGAGACGCTGCTGGTCACCGACACGATCCGCGAACGCGACCTGGCGGCGATCGCGGAAGCCACCTTCGACCTGCCGCTGATGACCGGCAATTCCTCGGTCGCCGCGCATCTGCCGCCGGCCTGGCTCGCACATGGTTTGATCAAGGCCGATGATCTGGTTGCCGCCAGCCTGCCGGCCGTCGAAGGGCCGGCAGCGGTGCTGGCCGGCAGCGTCGCCGACCGCACCATCGAACAGCTCGAGCGTTTTGCGCAAAACAATCCATTGCTGACGATCGACCTTGCCCGCGCCTTTGCCGGCGCCGATGTCATGGCCGAAGCGCGTGCCTTCGCCCAGCGGCATTTGCCCGGCACGATGATCGCCATTGCCACGACAGCGCCGCAAGCGACGGTCGAAGCGCTGCAGCAGGCGCACGGCCGCGATGTGGTGGCAACAAGGGCGGAAGAGATCCTAGCCGGGATCGCACAAATTCTTGTGCTCGATCTCGGTGTGCGGCGGCTGGTCGTCGCCGGCGGCGAGACCGCCGGTTCGGTGGTCAAGGCGCTCGGCATCGACCGCATCGCCATGGGCGCCTATGAGGGCCCCGGACTGTCGCGCGCCATAGCCCACCTCCCCGGCCGGCCCTCCGATCCGCTGGCGCTGATGCTGAAATCGGGAAAGCTCGGCGGCCCCGATATCTTCACCGACGTTTTGCAAGACATGACACGGCCGAGCACTATTGCGCCGGCAATCGACACATGGCCCCCGGCAAGGAGAGCATCGTGATGGATCTCGAAATCGAGCGCACGAGCCTGATCAACGCGACGCAGACGCTGGACGCCAGCGGGATGAATGTCGGCACCACCGGCAACATCAGCGTGCGCACGACAAGCGGCATGCTGATCACGCCGACGGGAATAGCCACGAGCGCCTTGCGGCCGGAGCAGATGGTGGCGATGCAGCTCGATGGATCCTGGGAAGGTGCGTTCCGGCCGTCGAGCGAATGGGAAATGCATGCCGAAATCTACAAGGCGTTTCCCGAGGCCGGCGCCGTCGTGCACGCCCATCCCGACCATTGCGTGGCGCTGTCGTGCCTACGCGAAGGACTGCCGCTGTTCCACTACATGGTGGCGGGGTTCGGCGGCGACGATGTGCGCTGCTCGGACTATGCGCTGTTCGCATCAAGCGAACTGGCGAAGGTCGCCGTCGTCGCACTCAAGGACAGATCAGCCTGCTTGCTCGCCAATCATGGCATGATCGCCTTCGGCGCAGATCTCGACACAGCGCTAATCCGCACCATCAAGCTGGAAACCCTGGCGCGGCAATATCTTCTGGCGCGCAGCGCCGGCACGCCGGTGCTGATCAAGGGCAGCGAGCTCGCCGCCATTCGCGGGCGCTACAAGAATTACGGCCAGCAGAAGTAGCCGGCCGAGCAATTCCGGGAACGGCCCTTCGCGCTCATGAAGTGAAGAACCACTCAGTCGACCCGCAAATGCGAGACGAGGGCTGTCACGCTCCGTGGAAGATCAGGCGGGGATCGGTTCGGCGGCGGGCGTGTAGACGCCGATAGCGCCGGAGCCGATCAACTGGTCGATGGTCTCGGCGCTGTAGCCGAGCACGTCGGCCAGCACGGCAGCTGTGTCCTGGCCCAGCATCGGCGGCGCGGTGAAGTCGGCGGTCAGCTGCGCGGCAAGTCCCTGTGCCGGGCGCACCATGGCAACGGAGCCGAGATGCGGATGCGGCAAGGTCTGGACAAGGCCGCGCTCGCGCACATTCGGGCTGTCGAAGACTTCCGGTATCGATTTTACAGTGCCGGCCGGCACACTGGCCTCGGCACAGGCTGCCATCCAGTGCGCGCGCGTCCGCGTCCGAAAGACGGCGGCAAGTTGCGGGATCAACGCCTCGCGGTTGGTGGCGCGCGCGCCTGCCTTGATGAAGCGCGCATCCCCAGCCAGATGTGGCAGATCAACGACCTTCTCGCACAGCGCCGCGAACTGGCGGTCATTGCCGACGGCCAGCGCAAAGCCGCCGTCGGAGGCCTCGAATATCTGATAGGGGACAACCGTCGGATGCGCATTGCCGTAGCGGGCGACCTCTTGGCCGGTGTTAAGGTAGCCGCTGCCGACATTGATCAGCAGGCTGAGCGCGCAGTCGATCAGCGACAGGTCGAGGAACTGGCCCTTGCCGGTCGTCGCGCGCTCGTAAAGCGCCGCCAGGATCGACTGCGTGGCGACCATGCCGCAGACGATATCGGTGATGGCGACGCCGACACGCATCGGTTCGCCATTGCTCTCGCCGGTGATGGCCATGAGGCCGCTTTCGGCCTGCATGACGAAATCATAGCCGGGCCGTCCGGCATCGGGTCCGGTCTGGCCGTAACCGGAGATCGAGCAGTAGATCAGGCGCGGGTTTGACGCGCTGAGTTGCTTGAAGCCGACGCCGAGGCGATCGGCGGTGCCGGAGCGGAAATTCTCGACGACGATGTCGGCCTTGGCCGCCAGCTCGCGCACGATCGCCAGCCCCTGCGGGCTTTTCATGTCGAGCGCGATGCTCTGCTTGCCGCGATTGGCGCAGAGATAGTAGGTCGAGACACCCTTGTAGCTTGGAACCGACCACGCCCTGGTGTCGTCGCCGCCATCGATGTTCTCGATCTTCCAGACTTCGGCGCCGAGATCGGCAAGGCTCATCGTCGCCCATGGACCGGCCAGAACGCGCGAAAGATCGAGGACCTTGATGCCTTCGAGCGGCAAGCGCGCGCGGTCAGGCGTGCTGGCATCGTCGGTCTGGGCTTCAGTCACGATAATATCCTTCGTGGGTACAGCAACCGTGAGGACCGATCAGACGGTCTTGAACGTGTTGACCGGCTCCGGAAAATGACAGGCTACGCGATGCGAACCGCCAGCCGGATCGAGCGGTGGTTCGACGGCTGCGCAGATCGCCTGCGCCTTGAAGCAGCGCGTGCGGAAGCGGCAGCCGGAGGGCGGGTTGAGCGGGCTGGGCACGTCACCGCTCAGCACGATGCGCTCGCGCTTGCGCTCCTTCTCGGGATTGGCGAGCGGCACCGCCGACAGCAGCGCCTGGGTGTAGGGATGCAGCGCCCTGGAGTAGAGTTCGGCCGCTGGCGCAATTTCGACGATCTTGCCGAGATACATCACCGCGACCTGATGTGAGATGTGGCGCACGACCGAGAGGTCGTGGGCGATGAATAGATAGGATGTGCCGAAGGATTGCTGGATGTCCTTGAGCAGGTTGAGCACGCCGGCCTGCACCGAAACGTCGAGGGCCGAAACCGGCTCGTCGAGGATCACCACTTGCGGATTGAGCGCGAGCGCGCGGGCGATGACGACACGCTGGCGCTGGCCGCCGGACAGTTCGTGCGGATAGCGCTTGCCATGCTCGGGATTGAGCCGCACCAGTTCGAGCAATTCGGCGACGCGCGCGCGGCGATCGGCCGCCGACATGTCGCTCATGCGCAGCGGCTCGGCGATGTTGTCGGCAATGCGCATGCGTGGATGCAGCGACCCGTACGGATCCTGGAAGACCAGCTGGATGTAGCGCCGCATCAGGCGCATGTCTTCGTGGTTGAGCGCGAGCAGGTTCTGGCCACGGAACCAGCTTTCGCCGCTGGTCGGCTCGATCAGCCGCATCAGGCAGCGCCCGAGGGTCGACTTGCCGCAACCGGATTCGCCGACGAGGCCCAGCGTTTCGCCTGACGCTACGTCGAACGAGACATCGGCGACCGCCCGGACATGGGCAACGGCGCGGTCGAAGACGAGGCCGCCGCGAACCGGAAAGTCCTTGACGAGATGGCGCACCGACAATGCCGGCGCCGGTTTGCTTTCCGCCTGGAGTTGCTCCGCTGCGCTCATGGGGCCACGCTTCCATTGTCCAGGCTTGCCGTCGCCAGCACAGCACTGTGGAAGGGCGGCAAGGTCGTCGCGAAATGGCAGGCCGAGAACCGGCCGCCGATATCGTGCAAAGGCGGATCCTCGGCCCGGCAGCGTGCCTCGGCGTAGATGCAGCGCGGATGGAACGCGCAGCCGCCCGGCAAGCGGCCGAGTGCCGGCGGCGAGCCATCAATCGAGAACAGCCGCTCGCGGCTTTCCTCGAGATTGGGGATCGAGGCGATGAGGCCGCGCGTATAGGGGTGGCGCGGATCGGCGAACAGCTCGGATACGCCAGCCTGTTCGACGACGCGGCCGGAATAGACGACCGCGACGCGGTCGGCATGGCCGGCGACGACGCCGAGATCATGGGTGATCAGCACCAGGCCAAGGCCGAGCCGCTCCTGCAACGAACGCAGCACCGACAGGATCTGCGCCTGCACCGTGACATCGAGCGCCGTGGTCGGTTCGTCGGCGATTAGCAAATCGGGATCGTTGGCGACGGCCATGGCGATGACCGCGCGCTGGCGCATGCCGCCGGAGAATTCGTGCGGATACTGGTTGACCCGGCGCTCCGGCTGCGGGATCGCCACCAGATGGAGCAGTTCCACGGCGCGCGCCATGGCCTGTTTGCGGGTCACACGCTGATGCAGCCTGACCGCCTCGGCGATCTGGGCGCCGACGGTCATCACCGGGTTTAGCGAGGACAGCGGGTCCTGAAAAATCATGGCGATGCGCGCGCCCCTGATCTTGCGCATCTCGCGCGCCGGTTTGCCGACCAGTTCGTCGCCGTTGAAGCGGACCGAACCGGTGACGACCGCGTTCTTCGACGTCAGGCCGAGCGCGGCGAGCATGCCGACGGACTTGCCCGAGCCGGACTCGCCGACAATGCCGACCACTTCGCCCTTGGCGACGTCGAGATCGATGCCGCGCACCGCTTCGAACTGATCGCCCGCCCGCCTGAACCCGACCCGCAGGCCGCGTATGGACAGCAGCGGCGCGCGCTCGCCTGCCTTGTCGACTGCGCCGGACTGCGCTGAATATATCTGTGCGCTCATCGCCTAGTCCGACCTTGGATCGAGAATGTCGCGCAAGCCGTCGCCGATGAAGTTGAAGCCGAGCACGATGGTGAGGATGGCGACGCCCGGACCGAAGGCGATCCACCATTGGTAGAAATGGACGGCGCCATCGGAGATCATCGACCCCCATTCGGGGGTCGGCGGCGTGGCGCCGAGACCGATGAAGCTGAGCGACGCGGCAAGCAGCACGACCTGGCCAAGATCCATGGTCGCGCTGATCAGCACCGGGGTCCAGCAAAGCGGCAATATGTGCGTGAGCAGCACGCGGCGCGGCCTGGCGCCGGCGGCGATCGCCGCCTCGACATGTTCGCGCTCCTTCACCTCCAGCACCTGCGCCCGCATCAGCCGGGCGTAGACCGGCCACCAGACCAGCACCATGGCGATGGCCGCATTGCCGAGGCCTGGTCCGAGCGACGCCGCGACGGCCATGGCCAGCAGCATCGGCGGGAACGACAAGGTGACGTCGACAAGCCGCATGATCGCCGCACCGGTCAGCCCGCCGACGAAGCCGGAAATGGCGCCGAGCAGCGAGCCGATGATGACGGCCGAAACGACGACCAGAACCGCGATCGGCAGCGAATGCGCCGCCCCGTGCAAGGTGCGGGCCAGCACATCGCGGCCGAGTGCGTCGGTGCCCAGCCAGTGCGCCCAGCTCGGCGGCTGCAAGCGGCGCGCCACCATTTCGAGCGGATCGAATTGCACGACCAGATTGGCGAAGACGGTCATGAACAGCCAGAACAGGATGACGACCGTGCCGATGACCAATGGCGCGGTCAGCCATTCAGGAACAGCGGCGGAATGGGATTTGGTTGTGACCGCCGACATCAGCTCAACCTCACACGCGGATTGGCCACGACGTAGAGGATGTCGGTGATGAGGTTGGTGATCAGGAAGGCAAGGCCGCCGACGATGGTGACGCCGATGATTGCCGGGAAGTCGAGCGCGCGCGCCGCCTCGACGGCATAGGAGCCCATGCCCGGCCAGGAGAAGATGGTTTCGGTCAGCACCGCGCCGGTGATCAGATAGGCGAAGGAATAGCCGATGACGGTCAAGGTCGGCACCATGGTGTTGCGCAATGCGTGAACAATGACGACGCGGAATTCGCTCGCCCCCTTGGCGCGCGCGGTGAGCACGAACTCGCGGCTCATCACATCCAGCATGTTGGCGCGCACCAGCCGCGATATGGTGCCGGAAACCGTCCAGCCGAGGACGAAGGCCGGCAGAAGCAGGTGCCAGAGGGCGTCCTTGAAGACGGTCCAGTCGCCGGCCAGCAGCGAGTCGATGGTGAGGAAACCGGTGATGCCGGGCGGCAATGCCAGGCGGGCATCGACCCTGCCCGGCCCCGGCAGCCAGTTCAGCGTGACCGAGAAGATGAACAACAGGCCGAGCCCCGACCAGAACACGGGCAGCGACGAGCCGAACAAGGCGAACAGCCGCGCGCCATGGTCGATCAGGCTGTTGCGAAAATAGGCGGCCAGCACACCAAGCACGATGCCGAGCGTGGTGCCGAAGATCATCGCGGCGAAAACCAGTTCGAGCGTTGCCGGCAAGCGGTAGAGAATGTCGGTGCCGACATTGCGCTTGGTGATGAAGGAGGTGCCAAGATCGCCGCTCAGCAGATTACCGAGATATATCATATAGCGTTCCGGCAAGGGCCGATCGAGACCCCAGCGCGCCTTGGCCGCGGCGACGACTTCCGGGTTGCTCATCTGCTGTTCGGCAACAATGGCGGTCAGGGGATCGCCCTTGGTCACCGTGGTGATCAGGAAGGCGATGGTGACGATGCCGAGCACCAGAAACGGCATTGCGATAAGCCGGCGCAAAATATAGCGAGACACGTGGCTACCTTCACAAGGAGGGGCTTCGTAAGATGGCACAAGGCGCTGGGACATGCCATCGATGGAAGCATATTGACAGCCCGCGAAAGCCGCTGTCAATATAAATGGAATTTAATTTCATTTTTGATCGATTGCGCCGGTGGCACCGGCCCGACAGGCGGACGACGCCGCCAGAAAGACCAGCAGCGTGCGCAAACGAGCGACCAGGGACGAGACGGAGCTTGAAGGCGAAGGCGGGCAGCTTTCGTCGTCGCTGGTGCGCGGGCTCGGCATCCTGCGCGCCTTCCGGCCGGGCGACGCCTCGCTCGGCAACCAGGACATCATTGCCCGCACCGGCCTGCCTAAAGCCACGGTTTCGCGCATCACCTATACGCTGAGCGCGCTCGGCTATCTCCTCTACGACAAGGACCTCGGCCGCTACAGCCTGGGACCGGCTACCGTGGCGCTGGGCTATTCGGCGCTCAGTTCGAGCGCCGTCGTTCACGTCGCCAGGCCGCTGATGCAGCCGCTGGCCGATTTGACGGGTGCGGCGGTGGCGCTCGGCACGCGCGACAGCCTCAACATGGTCTATCTCGCCAACTGCCGGTCGGAGAGCCTTGTCACGCTGCGGCTCAATCCAGGCTCCTATCTGCCTATCTGGAAGACATCGATGGGACTGGCCTATGCGGCGGCCCTTTCACCCGAGGATCGCGCCGACCTTGTGCGGGCTTTGCAGGAGGCGGAGCCGGACAAGACAGCTATGATCGCGACGGCGATCGACGATGCGATCGCCCAATATGCAGAGAAGGGCTATGTGACGTCGTTCGGCGCCTGGCACAGCTACATCCATGCAGTCGGCGTGCCGTTCCGCCCGCGTGACGGCTCGCCACTGGTTGCCATCACCTGCGGCGGCATCGGCGAGATCATCACCGAGGACCGCGCGCATGCCGAGATCGGACCGGCGCTGGTGGCGATGGTGAAAGCACTGGGCAGTGAACTTGAGGGAAATCCCGGATAGCGGGATTGGCCCAGACGATGGGCCTCGCATGCCGGCTTGAACTTGCCTGATGGTGACCGCACAGTCGCAGTCGATGGTATGGCGGTCGCGCGTCGTCAGTGTCCATAGGGTTCAGGTGACGGGGGGAATTGGATGCCGATGAATTTTGCAGGACGATTCAACGGTCGGGCGGCGGTCATCACCGGCGGCGCATCGGGCATTGGTTTGGCAGTGGCGCAGAGAATCGTCGAGGAGGGTGGACGGGTTTCGGTGTGGGATCGCGATCCTGCCCAGATCGAACAGGCCAAGGCCGTCATCCCCAGCCTTCACGGTATCGCTATCGACGTTGCCGATGCCGCCGGTGTGGAGCGCGCTGCACGATCGACGCTCGAAGCGCTTGGCGGTGTCGATATCCTGGTCACCAGTGCCGCGATCACCGGCCCCAACATGACGACCTGGAATTATACGACCGAGGATTGGCAGAAGGTCATCGACATCAACATCAACGGCGTCTTCTACTGCAACAAGGCACTCGTGCCGCACATGCTCGAGCGCAACTATGGCCGCATCGTCAACATCGCCTCGATTGCCGGCAAGGAAGGCAATCCCAACGCCTCCGCCTACAGCACCTCGAAGGCCGCGGTGATCGGCCTGACCAAGTCGCTCGGCAAGGAACTGGCCAAGACCAGGGTGACGGTCAATTGCGTGACGCCGGCGGCCGTACGCACCGCGATCTTCAAGCAGATGAGCCAGGAACACATCGACTTCATGCTGTCCAAGATCCCGATGGCGCGCTTTGGCGAGGTCGACGAGGTGGCGGCGCTGATCTGCTGGATCGCCTCGGAAGAGTGTTCGTTCACGACGGCCGCCGTGTTCGATGTTTCCGGCGGCCGCGCCACCTACTGAGGCAGAGCGAATCTCAATTCCGCGTGACGGTGCAACGAACGGGAGCGCACGGGCGTATAGTCCCAGACTTCGAATCGACAATGACGCAACGAAGCTAAGATGGGAAATCATGACAGGGGATGCAGCCATCCGGCGGGAGCTTGCTTCTTTTGCTTAGAGCGGAGCCTGCCGCACTGTCCGATGACGAGCTTCTGGACCGCTATCAGCGCGCCGCCTTCGACTATTTCATCGAGAACGTGAACCCCGAAAACGGACTGGTCGCCGACACGTCGCGGCCGAATTCGCCGGCCAGCATCGCTGTGGTCGGCTTCGCACTGTCCTGCTATCCGGTCGGTGTCGAGCGCGGCTGGATGGCGCGCGATGCCGCCGCGAAGCTGACGCTGGCAGCGCTGCGTTTCTTCTCGACCAGCCCGCAAGGCAATGGCGACGAGGTCACCGGTCACAAGGGTTTTTACTATCATTTCCTCGATATGCGGACCGGCCTGCGCGTCTGGCGCTGCGAACTGTCGATGGTGGATACGGCATTGCTGATATCAGGCATGCTGGTGGCTAGCGCCTATTTCTCCGGCGACAATGGCGAAGAAGCCGAAATCCGCCAACTGGCCGAGACGCTCTACCGGCGCGTCGACTGGCGGTGGGCACAAGGCTCAAGCCCGACGCTCCGGCAAGGCTGGAAGCCAAAGAGCGGCTTTCTGCATTATGGCTGGGAGGGCTACAACGAAGCGACGATCCTGTACGTGCTGTCGATGGCCTCGCCCGACAGCCCGACTTCGGACAACAGCTACGAGGGCTGGACGGCGACCTATCAGTGGGAAAACATCTACGGCTATGACGTGCTGTATGGCGGTCCGCTGTTCATGCACCAGTTCTCGCATGCCTGGATCGATTTCGCCGGCATCCGCGACGCCTTCATGCGCGAGAAGAACTCGGACTATTTCGAAAACAGCCGCCGCTCGACCTATCTGCATCGCGACTATGCGCGCCACAACCCTTACAGCTATAGCGGCTACGACGAGAACCTTTGGGGGCTTTCGGCGGGCGACGGGCCAGGCGGTTTTCGCACCAGCGTGGAGCGACAGCGCCGACGGTTTTCCGGCTATGCCGCGCGCGGCGCGCCGTTCGGGCCCGATGACGGGACGATCGCGCCTTGGTCCTATCCGGCATCACTGCCTTTCGCCCCGGAGATCTGCCTGGCGGCGCTGCGCCATCTCGGTGATCGCTACCCCGAGGTGATCGACAATTTCCGGTTGCCGAGCGGCTTCAATCCGACATTGGCGAACCGGCGTAAATTCGGGAGGCACGGCTGGGTGTCGGAAGGCCACTACGGGCTGGATCAAGGCATCGTGGCGTTGATGATCGAGAACCATCGGTCGGGGTTGATCTGGAGACTGATGCGGTCAAACCGGCACATCCGCAACGGCCTGCGCAAGGCCGGATTCAATGGCGGCTGGCTGTCTCAGCCGGCAAGCCCGGCGTCAGGTGGCGGCGATGTCGCGTGACCGGACCAGGACCACCGCCTTTCCTGTCGATCACAACGACATCGAGTTGATCAAGAGCGCCCATCCGCCGCACTGGAAGAACCCGCAGCCGGACGGTCCCTACAACCTCGTCGTCATCGGTGCCGGGCCGGCTGGGCTGACCGCCGCCTACGAGGCGGCCGGCCTCGGCGCAAAGGTCGCGCTCATCGAGCGCAACCTGATCGGCGGAACTTGCGTCAATGTCGGTTGCATCCCGTCGAAGTCGATCATCCGCACCGCAAGGCTTTATGCCGACATGCGCGATGCCCAGAATTTCGGCGGCGACATGCCGGACCGTCTTCACGTCGATTTTCAGCGCGCCATGACGCGGATGCGGCAGATCCGGCAGCGGATCAGCCGTGCCGATTCGGCAGCGGGCCTGGTTTCCGAAGGCATCGACCTTTATTTCGGCGAAGCGCGGTTTTCCGGACGGGACGCTGTCACGGTCGCCGGACAAACCTTGCGTTTCAGGAAGGCGCTGGTCGCGACGGGGGCGCGGGCGAGCCTGCCGACGATTCCAGGCCTTGCCGAAACCGGCTATCTCAGCAACGAAACCATGTTCGATCTCACGGAGTGTCCCAAGCGGCTTCTGGTCATCGGCGGCGGGCCGCTCGGTTGCGAGGCGGCGCAGGCCTTCTGCCTGCTGGGCGCCAAGGTCATCCAGGCGCAGCGCGAACCGATGTTCCTGCCCGGCGAGGAACGCGATGCCGCCCAGATCCTTTCGGACGCGCTGGCGCGCGAAGGTGTCGAGGTTCGCCTCAACACCGAGGTGGTGGCGGTACGAACGGAAGGCGGCAAGAAGCTCGCCGACCTGGTGTGCGACGACATCACGACAACGATTTCCGTCGACGAGATCATCACCGGCATCGGCCGATCGCCCAATGTCGACGGTCTCGACCTGGAGAACGCCGGGGTGGCATATGATGCCGACGGCATCAAGGTGGACGATTATCTCCGAACCGCCAATCCACGCATCTATGCGGCGGGCGACGTCTGCCTCGCCTACAAATTCACCCATACCGCCGAGGCGACAGCCCGCATGGTCGTGCGCAATGCCCTGTTTCTCGGACGCAGGAAACTGAGCGAGTTGGTCATTCCGTGGTGCACCTATACCGATCCGGAGATCGCCCATGTCGGCCTCTATCCGGCGGAGGCACGCCAGAACGGCATCCCGGTCAAGACTTATACAGTGCTGATGCACGATGTCGCCCGTGCGGTGATGGACGGCGAGGAAGAGGGTTTCGTGAAAATCCACGTCAGGGAGGGCTCCGACCGCATCCTGGGCGCCACGGTCGTCGCCAGCCATGCCGGCGAGATGATCAATGCGGTGTCGCTGGCGATCAAATCGGGCATGGGATTGCGCGCGCTGGCCGACGTCATCCATCCCTTTCCGACGCAGGCGCAAGGCATCAAGATGGCCGGCGACGCCTATCGGCGGACAAGGCTCACCTCATCGTGGAAGCATCTGGCCGGCCGCTGGTTGGCGTGGTCCAGGCGATGGTGACATTCCGGCAGCCTGCCGCAGCTCAAGCCAGGATTGAGAGCGGCTGATGGCGCTTTCCCGGCACAAGCTGCCGATCGATGTCGTTCCAAACGGAATTCCTCACGCAGGGCACAGTCCCGAAACGCTGCCCGCCGAGCCCGGATCCGGCAAAAGCTTTCCGCTGGTCCTGTTCATCGGCCATCGCATCAAGCGGTTTGGGCAAGGTTCGGCCCCCAAGCCATCCGCGATGCCGTCCGCGGCGGGCTGGGGGTGGACGAGGCTGGCGCATGATCCCTGCCTCCACCAGATATGGAGGAGCGACATCGCTCTACATGCTTGCAGGAGCCCCGCTTCGCACAGCGTTTGACCGGAATTTCGTGGCCTGCCCTATCAGGATGCGCGCTGAAGTTCTTGCCGAATGGGCTCGAGATAGGCTTGTGGATGCAAGCGCCCCCAAACATGGTCCCGGTCAGTCAGATGCGCGACCTGCTCTATCCAGCGCCTCGGCGCATCGGGGTCCCTGACCTCGTGCCAGTCGTCGAGGATAATGACCGGCAGGCCCTGGTAGAGCGGGTCGAGCGGCGAGGTCCTGGTGACGACGATGCAGCCGAGATAAAACAGCTCCCACGTCCTATGGCAGTCCAGGCCGTTGCCTTCGGTGGACAGCACAAGCGGGTATTGCGAGTACAGTTGCCAGATCGAGCGCTGCGAGACGCGTTTCGTCAGGAAATCGACATGCGGACATCCGCCCAGGGCATCAAGCAGTTCCCGGCGCTGTCTCGAGCCATTGCTGATGCTGAAATCAGAAAACAGCCTCGGCGGGCGGCGGCCCACATGATCCTGCCGGGCGCGTATGATTTCCAGTTGCTTCACAAGCGCTGCCGGCGTGGTAAGGGACCGAGGTGTGTGAAGATCGAGCCCAATCGGAAAAGGCTTGATCCTTGGATGAGTGCCATCACAATTCTGACTGTACCAGGAGACTAGGAAAGGGTTGGCGAGAAGCTGGTCGACGGTGCCCTTCGCCAGATCCGACGGCACCGAAGCATCCCCATCGGTCGTCAGCAGCGTGAACGGTGCCGTGATCGTCGGCAGCACGATCCTGACGAACGTGTCGAGGTCGCAGGTTTGAGCATCCCTGGACAAGGTGCTCAGGCGCAGCCAGACGATGCCGTGCGCACCGCTAAAGTGTTGGCGGAAAAATGCCTCGCTCTGTGTCGATGCAGTTGGCGCGCAGCGGTACCAGGGTGGCCCGGCGAAATCGCAGAAATGCCCGATGCCCTGGGACCACAGCACGGGCGGAACGCCGAGAAACCTCAGCGCCTTGGGATAGACGGCTCTTTTCACGCGGTCCCATCGCAACTTGGCCATCGACAACCCCTAGCCTGGATGCATCAACGCCAGGCGTTAATCGTGCAATTCCCGCGATATTGGCGGACCGACGGAGAAATCGGAGAACGTGACCTCGAAACCCTCGCGCTGCGGCGAACAGCACATCATGCCGACATCAACCGTCCTGGAGATCGGAAAATAGGCGAGCCGCACAGGCTTCCAGTGGCCGTCGGAAGCATCGAGGTACTGGACACGGATCGTCTCGGCGTGACGGGTCAACCGAATCCTGACGCCGTCCGGACCGGCATGAATGGCGACCAGCGACCAGTCTGACGTGTCGTTGGTGACGACGACGGAGAAATAGGCAAGGCCGTCGGTGTACTCGATACCGGCCTTGATCCAGTGCGTTTCGCTGAGCCGGATCATCAGCCCGGCCTGATCGTAGAGGACCTCGTAGTCGCCTTTGACCGTGACTTCGGCGCTGAAATCGCCCTCGACCGGCCGGTGCAGGAAGTGGCCGTTGTCGCGCCAGAAGCCGTAGAAGGTCTCGCGCCAGAAATCGGTCTCCTTGCCGGTGCGCACACGAACGCTGTCGCCGTCGATAGAATGGTGCGGCGGCGGGTTAAGCCAGGTCAGGTTCTGCACTGTCATCCCTTCGCGCCGCTCCAATCCAGATGTGCATGGCGGGTTGCCGGCATACTCGACGGCCGATCAGCCCGGCATGATCCGCCAGTGGCCGATCAGCCTGCGAATGTATAGGCCGTCTTCACCGTGGTGTAGAACTCCGCCGCATAGCGGCCCTGCTCGCGCGGGCCATAGCTCGAACCCTTGCGGCCGCCGAAGGGGACATGGAAATCGACACCCGCCGTCGGCAGGTTGACCATCACCATGCCGGCCTCCGAATTGCGCTTGAAGTGGGTGGCATGCTTGAGGCTCGAGGTGCAGATGCCCGAGGTCAAGCCGAAGGGCGTGTCGTTGGCGACGGAAAGCGCCTCGTCATAGTCCTTGACGCGAATGACGCTGGCGACAGGTCCGAAAATCTCCTCGCGCGAACTGCGCATGGCATTGGTGGCCTCAGTCAGCAATGCCGGCTGCAGGTAGAAGCCCGGCGTCTTGCGGTCGAGCCGCTCGCCGCCGAAGGCGAGCGTGGCACCTTCCCTGACGCCGATGGCGATATAGTCCTCATCCTGCTTCAACTGCGTCGCGTCGACGACAGGACCGATCTGGGTCTGCGCGTCGAGTGCATCGCCGATGATCAGTTTGCTCATGCGATCCTTGAGGGCATCGACGAAACGGTCATGGATGGCCTCGGTCACGATCAGCCTGGACGACGCGGTGCAGCGCTGGCCGGTCGAGAAGAAGGCGCCATTGAGCGCGCAATCGACGGCGATCGCGAGGTCGGCATCGTCGAGCACGACCAGCGGGTTCTTGCCGCCCATTTCAAGCTGGAACTTGCGCATGTGCTCGATGCTTGCAGCGGCAACGCGCTTGCCGGTGCCGACCGAGCCGGTGAAGCTGATGGCGTTGACATCGGGACTGTCGAGCATCGCCTGGCCGACGACCGAGCCCTTGCCCATGACGAGATTGAGTACGCCCTTTGGCAGGCCGGCGCGATGCAGGATGTCGACGATGGTCCAGGCGCTCTCGGGAACCAGCTCAGCCGGCTTGAAGACGACGGTGTTGCCGTGTGTCAGCGCCGGGGCGATCTTCCAGGCCGGAATGGCGATCGGAAAATTCCATGGCGTGATGATGCCGACCACGCCGACGGCCTCGCGCGTCATCTCGACGCCGACGCCCGGCCGCACGCTCGGCACGACCTCCCCGGTCAAACGCAATGTTTCGCCGGCAAAGAAATCGAATATCTGGGCGGCGCGAATGGTCTCGCCTATGCCTTCGGCCAGTGTCTTGCCTTCCTCACGCGCCAGATTGCGGCCGATCTCATCCTTGCGCGCCATGATCTCGTCGGCGGTCTTTTTCAGCACCGCGTGGCGCGCCAGCGGACCGGAACGGGACCATCCCGGGAACGCCGCCTTGGCCGCCGCGATCGCCTGTTTGGCCTGCTCGACACCCGCCGAGGCATAGTCGCCGACGATGTCGCCGGTATCCGAGGGGTTGATGTTGCGCGAACCGGCGTCGCCGACCCACTCGCCATCGATGAGGTTCTTTCGAAACAGCGTCATATCGTGTGTTCCTGCTTGTTGGCCGCGCGGGCATCTGTCTGAACTGGTATTTGCCAGACAATTGCCTCGCGGGAAAGCAAACAGTGAACCAGCAGCCGCGACAAAAATCCCCCGCCTGCGCCGCGCGGATGGCGGGGTGACGACAATGCCTCATCGAGCCTCGATGCGGCCTACATCCATGACGCATCGTTCGGCTTGGGCCGATTTACTCTGCACACTCATGTCCATAGCCTTGATTTGCCTGAGGCAGCGTGTCATGCGTCGTGTCGATGGCAGCTCTTGAAACGACGATTCAGCGCGCCGGCGCCACCGGCAACATCAAGGCCACTCGCGAAGACTGGCTGAAGCTTGCGCTTGAAACGTTGATCTCTGACGGTGTCGAACGCGTCCGCGTGCTGACGCTTGGACAGAAGCTCGATGTGTCGCGTTCCAGCTTCTACTGGTATTTCAAGAGCCGGCAGGATCTGCTCGACCAATTGCTGGATTACTGGCGGCAGACCAACACCAAATTCATCGTCGAACGGGCCAGGCGGCCTTCCGCGACCGTCATCCGCGGGGTGATGAGCATTTTCGAATGCTGGGTGGACGAAAGGCTGTTCGATCCGCAGCTGGATTTCGCGATCAGGGCCTGGGCCCGCCGCTCGCCCGCCATTCGGCGCGCGCTCGACGAGGCCGACGAGGAGCGCGTCAACGCCATTCGCGACATGTTCACGCGCCACGGCTATGAGGAAGAGGACGCCTTCGTGCGCGCCCGTGTGCTGTATTTCATGCAGATCGGCTATTACTCGCTTGAGCTCAACGAGCCGATGAGCAGCCGCCTGCCTCACGTCGCCGGTTATCTGCGCAGCTTCACCGGCCAGGAGCCTCCGGCGGAGGATGTCGAGGACTTCTCGCGCTATGTCGAGAAGACGCTTTCACGCAACCGATAGCATGGCCCGCTCGGCCGCCGCGGCCTGGCGATTTCGCTTAGCGCATCGGCCCAATAGCAAGCACGGTTCCTGCCGGCAGCAGCAGAGGCGCCCCTCTGCCGCATCGGCGCAGAGCGGCGTCATGGGCCGTTCATTCCGTCGTCCGCCAAGCTCTAGACACATATGTACAATACCGATAGGGTACACCACACTGACTGGGTGGAGTGCGACAGGATGAAATCCCAATACAGGGCGATCGTCATCGGCGGCGGCGTGGTTGGAGCCTCGGTGCTCTATCACCTGGCGAAGCTCGGCTGGAGCGACGTCGCGCTGATCGAGCGCGAGGTACTGACAGCGGGATCGAGCTGGCATGCGGCCGGCGGATTCCATACGCTGAACGCCGATCCCAACATCGCCGCCCTGCAGGCCTACACGATCGACCTGCTCTCCGAGATCGAGAAGGAATCGGGCCAGAGCATCGGCATGCACATGACCGGCGGCATCTCCGTCGCCTCGGCACCGGAGCGCTGGGAATGGCTGAAGGCCTCCTACCGCATCTTCCAGACCATGGGCATCGACGATGTCCACCTGGTCGGTGTCGATGAGATCAAGCAGCGCTGCCCGATCCTCAACACCGACGGCATGCTGGGTGGGCTTTATGCCGCGCGCGAAGGCCATATCGACCCCTCGGGCGTCGTGCACGCCTATGCAAAGGCGGCCAGGTTGCGCGGCGCCGACATCATCGAGCACAACCGCGTGCTGGCACTCAACCGCCGTGCCGATGGCAGCTGGGATGTCGTCACCGAGAAGGGCACGGTCATCGCCGAGCACGTCGTCAATGCCGGCGGTCTGTGGGCCAAGCAGGTCGGCCGGATGGCCGGCATCGACCTGCCGGTGTCGCCGATGGAGCACCATTACCTCGTCACCGAGGCGCTGCCCGAAATCCAGGCGCTGGACAAGGAATTGCCGCTGATCGTCGATCTCGAAGGCTTCACCTACATGCGCCAAGAGCAGAAAGGCCTGTTGCTCGGCATCTACGAGATCAACCACAAGCACTGGAACATGGACGGGGCGCCGTGGGACTACGGCATCGAGCTGATCCAGGAAGACACTGACCGCATCGCCGACGAGCTGGCGCTCGGGTTCAGCCGTTACCCTTGCCTGGAGAATGCCGGCATCAAGCGCTGGGTGAACGGCGCCTTCACCTTCTCGCCGGACGGCAATCCGCTGGTAGGCCCGGTGCGCGGCGTTCCCAACTACTGGGTGGCGTGCGCCGTCATGGCCGGCTTCCTGCAAGGCGGCGGCGTTGGCAAGTCGCTTGCCGAATGGATGATCCATGGCGAGCCGGAAGCCGATGTCTACGGCATGGACATCGCCCGCTATGGTGACTTCGCCTCCAACCGCGAATACATCAAGCAGACCACTGGCCAGTTCTACTCGCGCCGCTTCGTCATGAGCTATCCCAATGAGCAGCTGCCGGCGGGACGACCCTTGAAGACGGCCGGCGCGCATGACGCCATGGACGCCGCGGGCGCGCGCTGGGGCAATTCCTGGGGCATGGAAGTGCCGCTCTATTTCGCGCCGCAAGGCTTCGTCGAGACGCCGACGCTGAAGCGCTCCAACGCCTTCGACATCGTCGCGCAAGAGTGCCGCAAGGTGCGCGAAGGCGTCGGCCTGCTCGATATATCCGCCTTCTCGCGCTATGAGATCACCGGCCCGCGGGCCGAGGCTTGGCTCGACCGGCTGCTTGCCTGTTCGCTGCCCAAGCCGGGCCGTGCCAAACTCGCGCCGATGCTGGGTGAAAACGGCAAGCTCAAGGGCGACCTCACCGTCTTCAACTGGGGCGATGGCTCCTGGTGGATCATGGGGTCCTATTATCTGCGCCAGTGGCATATGCGCTGGTTCGAACAGCATCTCAGCGACGGCGTCACCGTCCGCGACATTTCGGACGCCGTCGTCGGTTTCTCGCTCGCCGGTCCCAATGCGCGCCTTCTGCTTGAGCGGCTGACACATCAGGATGTCTCGCACGAGGCCTTCGGCTTCCTCGCCTGCAGGACGCTGGATGTCGGACTGGTGCGGGCCAAGGTCGGGCGGTTGTCGGTCATCGGCGAACTTGGTTACGAGATTCATTGCCAGGCCAACGAGCATTCGGCGCTGCGCCGCGTTCTGCTGACGGCAGGCAAGGATCTGGGCGTGGCCGAATATGGCTTCAGCGCGGTCAATTCGCTGCGGCTCGAAAAGAGCTTTGGCATCTGGTCGCGCGAGTTCACGCAGGACTATACGCCTGATGAGACCCGCATGGACCGCTGGATTGCCTTCGACAAGGGCGATTTCATCGGCCGTGAGGCGGCGCTGAAAGAGCAGAAGGCTCCATCCAGGCGCACGCTGGTGACGCTCGAAATCGACGCGGCGGATGCCGATGCCAGCGGCTACGAGCCGGTCTGGAACAAGGGTAAGCTGGCCGGATTCGTCACCTCCGGCGGCTACGGCCATACGGTCGGCAAGAGCCTCGTCATGGCGCTGGTCGAGCGCGAGGCGGCCGATATCGATACTGAGTTGACAACCCACATCGTCGGCGTCGAAAGAGGTGCGCGCGTCATCGCTTCGTCGCCATACGATCCACTGGGCAAGGCGATGCGGGCATGACCGATCGAACCGGCGCCATCCCTGTAAAAGACCATTCGATGATCCACGCTCCTTTCCGAAAATCAGGCCTGTCCGGCACGCCATGACCCGACGCTATTCCGCTCTGTCGCTCTTCAAGGAGGGCTTGGCCGGCCAGACCGGCTGGCAGCCGGCCTGGCGCTCGCCCGAGCCGAAGCCGTCCTACGACGCGATCGTCATCGGCGGCGGCGGCCATGGACTGGCGACCGCCTATTATCTGGCAAAAAACCACAACATCGCCAGGGTGGCGGTGCTGGAAAAGGGCTGGATCGGCGGCGGCAACACCGGCCGCAACACCACCGTGGTGCGCTCCAACTATTATTATCCCGAAAGCGTCGAGCTCTACGGGCTGGCGCACCGGCTCTATGAGGGGCTGGCCAAGGATTTGAACTACAACGTCATGCTGTCGCAGCGCGGCATGGTCAATCTGTGCCACTCGACCGCCGAGATGGAGATCGGCGCGCGCACCGTCAACGCCATGCAGATCAACGGCATCGATGCGGAACTGTTTTCACCTGACGATGTGCGCCGGGTGGCGCCGATCTACAATTTTTCGCCGGACGCACGCTTCCCGGTGTTCGGCGGCATCTGGCAAGGCAGGGCCGGAACGGCGCGCCATGACGCCGTCGCCTGGGGCTATGCGCGGGCCGCGAGCCGGCTCGGTGTCGACATCATCCAGAACTGCGAGATCACCGATTTCATCATCGAGGGCGGCCGCTGCCGCGGCGTCCAGACTTCGCGTGGCGCGATCCGTGCCGAGCGCATCGGCATGGCGGTAGCCGGGCATTCCTCGGTGCTGGCGGCCAAGGCCGGCTTCCGGCTTCCGATCAATTCCTATGCGCTGCAAGCCTGCGTTTCCGAGCCGGTCAAGCCGATCCTCGACACGGTCGTGCTGTCGCCCGGCTGCGGCGTCTATGTCAGCCAGTCGGACAAGGGCGAGATCGTCATCGGTGGCGGGCTCGACCGCGTTCCCTCCTATGCGCAGCGCGGCAACCTGCCGACGTTGGAGACGGTGATTGCCGGCCTGCTGGAGATGTTCCCGATCTTCGGCCAGCTCAAGCTGATGCGGCAATGGGCTGGGATCGTCGACGTGGTGCCGGATTCCTCGCCGATCATCGGCGAATCGCCGCTGCCTGGCCTGTTCCTCAATTGCGGCTGGGGCACGGGCGGCTTCAAGGCCATTCCCGCCGGCGGCACGCTGCTGGCAAACCTGCTGGCATCAGGCAAGCACAACGACATCAGCCGTCCGTTCGACCTTGATCGCTTCGCCAGCGGGCGGCTGATCGACGAAGCGGCCGGCTCCGGCATCGCGCACTAGAGGTTCCTATGCAGCTCTTTCCTTGCCCATTCTGTGGTCCGCGCGACGAAACCGAATTCCACTATGGTGGCGATGCCGGCAACATCAGACCGGATGGCGCCGACGTGCCGATCGATCGCTGGGCAAACTATCTCTATCTGCGCAGCAACCCGAAAGGCGCGGCGCGCGAGATCTGGGTTCACATGAACTGCGGCGAGTTCTTCGTCATGGAACGCGACACGGTCACGCACAAGGTGTTGTCCTCGGCCGCTCTCGACGGGGAGCACGTCGCTTGACCGCCTCGCGCCTTGCCACTGGCGGCAGCGCCATCGACCGCTCGCGCCCGATCCGCTTCAGCTTCGACGGCGCCACCGTGCACGGCTTTGCCGGCGACACCATCGCCTCGGCGCTGCTGGCGGGTGATGTCGCGGTCGTCGGCCGCAGTTTCAAATACCACCGGCCGCGCGGCATCTGGGGCGCGGGTGTGGAAGAGCCGAACGCGCTGGTCGATATCGGCGGCCCGCGGGCGACGCCGAATACCCGCGCCACGACCGAGCCGGCGCGCGACGGGCTGGTGGCGAAGAGCGTCAACGCGACGCCCAATGCGCTGACCGACCGCAACGCCTTCCTCGACCGTTTCGCGCGCTTCATTCCGGCGGCGTTCTACTACAAGACCTTCATGTGGCCGGACTGGCACAGGTTCGAGCCGCGCATCCGCGCCATGGCGGGGCTGGGCACGGTCGATGCGGACTGGACCTCGCCGGGTACGGCCGACCAGATCAACCATCATTGCGACGTGTTGGTGGTGGGCGCGGGACCGGCAGGGCTGGCGGCGGCAAGACTGGCGTCTGGTGCTGGCCTGACCGTCACACTGGTGGACGACCAGCAGAGCCCCGGCGGATCGCTCGGCCACCGTGCCGGTGAGATTGACGGCAAGCCGGCGGCCGTATGGGTCAAGGAGACGATTGACGAGCTTGCCGTTGGCGGTCACCTCATCCTGCCTTCGACCACCGCCTTCGGCATTTACGACCACAATCTGGCCGGGTTGAATCAACGCCATTTCAACGGCCGGCCGGATACGCTGTGGCGGGTCAGGCCGCGCCAGATCGTGCTGGCGGCCGGCGCCATCGAGCGGCCGCTGCCTTTCGCCAACAACGACCTGCCGGGCATCCTGTCGGCGGATGCGGCACTCGCCTATCTGAGGCGCCACGCTGTGCTTGTCGGCCGCCGCATCGTCGTCGCCACCAACAATGACAGCGCCTATGAGGTGGCGGGGGCGCTTGCCGAGGTCGGTGCCGAAGTCAGGCTTGTCGACATCCGGCGCGACGGCATGCCTGCCGCGCCGGCCAATGTCCCGCTGGTCAAAGGGCGTTCTCTCGCTTCCGCCAGCGGCAAGCTGCGCGTCGACGGCGTGACGCTCGACGACGGCACGAGGTTCGATGCCGATTGCGTTCTGGTCTCCGGCGGGTGGACGCCGACCATCCATCTCTTCGGCCAAGCCAGGGGCAAGCTCGCCTGGAGCGAGGCGCGCGCGGCCTTCCTGCCGGGCGATCCGGTCGATGGCATCGCCGTGGTCGGCGCCGCAGCCGGCGCGGTCTCCTTGTCGGATGTGTTTACCGGCGCCGGCCCCGCCTTTGCACCGCTCGGTCAGACGAAGGCTCCCCTACCGCGCAGCACCGGACCGGAGGCGACGGGAGGCATTCTCCCGGCATGGCCGATTCTGGGCTCGAAAGGCCGCATCTGGATCGATTACCAGAACGACGTGACGGTGAAGGACGTCGAACTGGCAGCGCGCGAAAACTTCGTCTCGGTCGAACATCTGAAGCGCTACACCACGCTTGGCATGGCGACCGACCAGGGCAAGACCTCCAACCTGCCTGGCCTGGCGCTGATGGCCGGCATCACCGGCCGCACCGTGCCGGAGGTCGGCACCACCACCTATCGTCCGCCGTTCACCCCGGTGCCGCTGGCAAGCTTTGCCGGCGCGCGCGTCGGTGAATTGATGGCGCCGGTGCGCCGGCTGCCGCTCGAAAACGTCCACCGTTCCAGCGGCGCCGTCTTCCAGGAGTATGGCGGCTGGCTGCGCCCGGCCCACTATGGCGGCTACGCAGATGCGGAGCGTTCGATCGCGGACGAGGCACGGCGCGCCCGTCAATCCGTGGCGCTGTTCGATGGTTCGACGCTCGGCAAGATCGAGGTGATCGGGCCGCAGGCGGCCGCATTCGTGGATTTCCTGTACTACAACACCATGTCGACGCTGAAGCCTGGCCGCTGCCGCTATGGCTTCATGCTGTCGGAGAACGGTGTGGTCTTCGACGACGGCGTTCTGGTGCGGCTGGACGAGCATCGCTTCGTCGTGTCGTGCTCGTCCTCGCATGTCTCAGCCGTGCATGCGCGGCTGGAGGAATGGCGCCAGGACCGTTTTGGCCGCGGCGCCGTCTACATCCACAACGCCACCGCTGAGATGGCGACGCTGACCGTCTCGGGGCCAAACTCTCGAAAACTGCTCGAGACGCTTGGCCTCGGCCTCTCGCTCGACGACGCCGACCTGCCGCATATGGCGATCGGTCATGGCAGCTATGCCGGTGACGAGGTCCGCGTCGCCCGCGTCAGCTTCACCGGTGACAGGAGCTACGAAATTTCTATCCGGGCCGATCGCGCCGAGCCGTTATGGGCGCAACTGCGCCAGGCGGGCCAGGCGTTCGACGCCGTCGTCATCGGCCTCGAAGCGCTGATGATCCTGCGGGCCGAGAAAGGCTTTATCGTCATTGGCAAGGACACTGACGGCACCACGCTGCCGCGTGATCTCGGCGTCGACGGCCCGCGCGTCAAGCGCCAGACCGAGTTCGTAGGCCGCCGCTCGCTGTTCACAGAGGAGGCCTCGTGTGACAACCGCATGCAGCTTGTCGGGCTAGCGGTGCCGCAAGGCGAAGCGCCGCTGCCGACCGGCGCGCATGGCATCAAACGGATCGACGGCAGATTGCGCAGCCAGGGCTTTGTCACCTCGAGCTACCAAAGCCCGACGCTCGGCCGCCCGGTTGCGCTTGGGCTGATCGAGCGCGGCGCGACGCGGCACGGCGAGACGATCGACACCCAGCATCTCGGCAAAATCAGCAAGGCGACGATTACCGCCCCTTGCGCCTTCGACCCGGCAGGAGACCGGCTGCATGCGTGATCTCGCGGAAAAATGGTCCGTTGCGCCGGACTGGCAGAACGCAGTCATCGCTACGCCAGGCCTTGCGATACGAGCAGTCCTCGACCTCAACCAGTTGCTGGTCAGCGGCGACCTCGACGCGTGGGCACGGGCTTCCGGTGTCGACGGAACTGGCGTAGGCGCTTTTGGTCCCGCACAGGGCGACCGCTATGCGGCGCGGCTGGCGCGCGACCGGCTGCTTGTCGTCTCGAACAGCCCGCTTGCCATCGCCATGGGCTGGCACGCGGAAGGGTTCGCGGTGACGGCGATCAGCGCCGGGCTGCAAATGTTCGAAGTCGAGGGCATGGCGCTCGACGCTTTCATCGCGCGCGGGACAACGCTCGATCCCGCGAAGCCAAGTGCCAGTGCAGCGCTTTCCTTCGCCGGCATCAGCGCCGTCGTCTATCGTCATGACGGCAAGCTGCGCATCCATGTCGACCGTGGTCTTGCCGCCTATCTCTGGACATGGATGGAAACGGCGGCCGGCAACATCGCCGCCGGATCAGACGACTAGCCGGCGACACGTCAGAGCGTGAACGACCAGAACAGGCAGGCCAGCGTCGCGGCGGCAAAGATCACGAAGAACAGGCTGCGCAGCAGGACGTTGCGGCGCAGCTCGTTCATGACGAAGTGACAACCGACGATCGCCGCTGCAAACAGGAACCGCCAATTCAGCAATGCCCACACGGCACTGCCCTGGCCGAACGCCCATCTGGCGACCAGACAGCCGAGTATGGTCGCAAACAGCGCGATCACGGTCCAGAAGAGGGCGTCGGCGGCATGGGTCAGGACGATTCCGGCCGCCCTGATCGGCAGGATCATCATCAGCATCGCGCTGAAGAAATAGAGAGCGGCAATCGGGATGAACACGCCCGCGTCGGCAATGCCGTCAAGGCGCCTGACGCCGATCGCGCCATAGGGATAGCCGTGCCTGGCGACAGCCAGGCTCAACGCCATGAGCAAGGCGGTCAGCACGGCGACCAGTGCGAAGGATGTGAGGGCTTTGCTCATGACGTTCCTGTCCCAGACGAATCAGACAGGAACGTTTTTAGCGGGCGGTCGTAAATTGCGCGTAAGCGAGGACGCTGCCCTCGCCTATTCCCAACGCTATCTGATGACAAAGCCTATTCGGCGGCGATCCTGCCGGCCGAGCGGTTGGCCAGCACGAAGCCGACCTCGTCGACCGCCTGCGCCGCACGCTTCAGGATCGCCTCGGAGCGCAGCACGCCGTCGGTGAAATCCTTGTCGGTGGCATAGACGGCGGTGGGTAGCGCGAAAGCCTCGAAGAAGCCGAACAGCGGCCGCAGCTGATGCTCGACGATCAAGGCATGGCGCTCGCCACCTCCGGTCGCGGTCAACACGATGGGCTTTCCTCGCAGCGCTGCCGGATCGATCAGGTCGAAGAAATGCTTGAACAGACCGGTATAGCTACCCTTGTAGGTCGGCGAGCCCACGACGAGCACGTCGGCGGCGAGGATTTGTTCCAGGATAGCGCGCGCCTGGCCGTCGAGATCGCGGGCCCACTTCGCCGTTCCCAGCGACGGACCGAGGTCCTCGACATCATAGGTGCTCGCCGACAGGCCGTGGCTGGCGGCGATGTCCCTGGTGACCAGGTCGACGAAGGCGCGCGTCTTTGACGGCCGGGTGATGTTGCCGGAAAAGCCGACGACTGTTGGATTTGACATGGCAGTGGGCCTCTTGGATGGTCGAAGGTTTGACGTGGCGGGCCGCCCGCCCGCCGGTGGGAATCAGCTCCAGGCGTGCAGCGGCGGATTCTCGCCGTTGAGGAAATATTTGCCGAGGATGGAATATTTCCAGCGCACCGGATCGTGCAGCGTGTGCGTGCGGGCATTGCGCCAATGCCGGTCGAGATTGTGTTCGGCCAGCGTTGAGCGGGTTCCCGCAAGTTCGAACAGCCTGTTGGTTGCGGCAATGGCGATCTCGGTCGACAGGATTTTTGCCTCGGCAGTAACGATCTGGGCATGCGCGACGGTCTCGGCGGTCGGATCGATCAGCGCCCGGTCGATCGCATGACCGGCCTTCTCGAGCAGCGCCTGCGCCGCGTGCAGGCGCAGCGTCAGGTCGCCTATGGCCTGAATGGTGTAAGGATCGTCCCAGGCGTTGTCGACGCCGCTGTCGATCCAGGCGCGGCTTTTGGTCCTGACGAACTCGACGGTCTCGTCGATCGCCGCCTGGGCGATGCCGGTGTCGACCGCCACCTGGATGATCTGGAAGATGGCGCCGTCGGCGGTCGGTCTGTCGTAGCCCTTGTAGCCGGGTACCAGATGGGTCTTCGGCACCTTGACGTTGTCGATGATGACGGTGCCGGACAGGGTCGTGCGCTGGCCAAAGCTCGACCAGTCGTCGATGACCGTCAGCCCGGGTGCGGCACGGTCGGCGATCGCATACCAGGCGCGGCCCTCGTCATCGAGCGCCACGATCGGCACGAGATGGGCAAGCAGCGCGCCGGACGAATAGAATTTCCGGCCGTTGACAACCACATGATCGCCGGCGTCGGTGAAGCGGGTTTCGAAATCGGCGGCGCGCTTGGAACCGAACTCGGAGAAGGCGTTGCCGAACCGCGTGCCCTTCAGCGCTTCGGCGAACAGCAGCTTCTGCTGATCGGCGTCGGACACGGTGCGGATGGCGGCTACAACACCGAGATGGTTCTGGGCGACCTGGCCGATCGAGGAATCCGCGGCCGAGATGATTTCGATCACCTTCGCCAGCGTCGCATAGGAGACCTCCGGCCCGCCGAATGCCTTGGGCACATTGATCGACCACAGGCCGCTTTGCGAAAAGGCATCGAGCTCGGCAACCGGCCAGATCCGCTCGCGGTCGCGCTTGGAGGAGTCCTTGACGAATTCGGCGGCCAACGCGTGGGCAATCGCGATCGCCTCGGCGTCGTCCTTGATGATGTGCGCCGGGGCGGTCGGCCTTGCGACTGGCGGCACGGCGGCGGAAGCCTTGTCGGTTTTGACGGTCGAAACGGTCATTTCACTGCTCCTTGGGATTTCGATTCAGGCAACGGCGTGGAGATGGGCGGGCCTGGTGGCGGGTGATGCCTGTTGCCCGGGGTTCGATTGACCGAGATAGAAGGCCCTGATGTCCTCGCGCTGGCGAAGCTCGGCGGCCGCGCCGGCGAGAACGGAAACGCCGTTCTCCAGCACCGTGGCATGGTCGGCATATCGCAGCGCCACCGCCGAGTTCTGCTCGGCGACCAGAATCGACAGGCCGGTCTCGCGGTTGAGTTTTCTCAAGCTCTGGAAAATGTCCTGGACGATGATTGGCGCCAGCCCCATCGACGGTTCGTCCAGGACCAGCAGCCGCGGCCGCGACATCAGCGCCCGGCCGATCGCCGTCATCTGCTGTTCGCCGCCCGAAGTCAGGCCGGACAATGTCCGGCGCTTTTCCCTGAGCCTCGGGAAATAGCCGTAGATCCGCTCGAGGTCTTGATTGATCTCGGCGCGGCTGCCGCTGCGGCCGATGCCGCCGGCGATCAGATTCTCCTCGACGGTGAGGCTTTTGAAGTAGTGGCGGCCTTCCAGCACCTGAACGAGGCCGGCGCGCACCAGATCGCCCGGTTTGCGGCGCGAGACATCCGTGCCGTCATAGCGAATGGTGCCGGCATTGACCTGACCACGTTCGGCCGGCAGCAGGTTGGAGACGGCCTTCAGCGTCGTGGTCTTGCCGGCGCCATTGGCACCGAGCAATGCCAGTATCTGGCCGCGCCTGAGCTGGAAGCTGACGCCGTGCAACGCTGTGATGGCGTGGTTGTAGGTGGCATGGACCGCGTCCACGGCAAGAATGACGTCATCGTTCGGCATAGGCTGTTCTTTCGCGGTTCGAAAACCGAACAGGTCGGGCGCCACGGAAACCTGGTCCGCGACGCCCGGCACTGACTGATCAGTTGGTGGTCACAGCATTGGCATCGTCGGCGGTACGCAGCTTGATGCCCTTCTCGGTGGCATAAGCCTCGGCGGACTTCTCGATGATCGGCCGCAGCAGCGCCCAGTCCGGCGCGATCCAGTCGGAGACGACGTTCCACTTCTTGCCGTCCCACTGCTGGAAGGTCACGTAGCCTTCGCCTTCGTGATTGTCCCAGCTGACATTGATCGAGTGGAACAGGTCCTTGGCCCCAAGTGCCTCCACCTTGGCCGGATCGAGCTTGAGATGCTCGAAGCCCCAGCGGACCTCGTCACCGGTCAGCGTGCGATGGCCGAACTTCTCTTGCGCGACCCGGATCGCCTCGACATTGAGGATGCCGTTGACGATGCCGAGATTGTGGTAGACCGAGCCGATGCGCGCCTTGTCTCCAAGGTTACCCTTGCCGGCGCCGTAGACCGTCTTCACGATCTCCTGCACCACCGGGTAGGAGTTGCCGGAAGCCTGCGTGGTGATGGCGGTGTAGCCCTTGGCGGCGTCGCCGGCGGGGATCACGTCCTCTTCGGAATTCGACCAGACATTGCCGACGATATGGTCGACGGGGAAGCCGACTTTCACCGCCGTCTTCAGCGCCACCGGGTTCATCACCCCCCAGCCGCGCAGGACGACGAAGTCCGGCTTGGCGCGGCGGATGGTCAGCCATTGCGACTGCTGCTCGTTGCCGGGATGCGGCACCTCGATCTGCTGCACGGTAAAGCCGTATTTCTGCGCCAGCAGCTCATAGATCGGGATGGTCTCCTTGCCGTAGGGCGAGCCGTGATAGAGCACGACGATCTTCTTGCCCTTCAGTCTGTCGATGCCGCCTTCCTTGGAGGCGATGTAGTTCACGATGCCTGATGTCTCGCTGTAGGGATTGAGCAGCAGCGGGAAGACGTAGGGGAAGACACGCCCGTCGGTGGAGTCGGTGCGGCCGTGGTTGACGGTGATCAGCGGCACCTTGTCGGCGGTGATGCGGTCGATCATGGCATAGGCGATTCCGACCGAGAGCGGGTTCCAGGCGGCAGCACCCGCATGGCTCTTCTGCCGCTCGTAGCATTCAACGCCGCGCTCAACCTCGTATTGGGTCTCGCATTCGTCCCAGGTCAGCTTGACGCCGTTGACGCCGCCGTCGCGGATGTTGATGAGGTTGAGATAATCGATGAAGCCGCCGAAGAAGCCGGTGCCGCCGGCAGCGTAAGGTCCGACACGATAGCTTTGCAGCGGGAAATATTGTTCGTCGGCGTGCGCGGCGGGCAAGGCCACCGACACGATCATCGCCACGGACAGCGCCGCCGCCTTGATTGTGCTGAGGAAAGACATGGTTAGGGTACTCCCGGTATGGGCCGCGTTGAGGCCCTTGTTCATTTTCGGATGTGGTTCAATTTCGGGCGCATCAGCTCAGGTCGACTGCCAGGCGAACAGGAGCCGTCTTCGGACCCTGTCCCACAGCGCCACCAGCCCGTCGGGTTCAAGGATCAGAAACAGGATGATGAGCGCGCCCAGCACGATGCGCTGGCTCATGTCGAGCACGCCCGAGTCGAAGAGATCGCCAAGCAGGAAGCCGCCGAGGCGCGACAGAGCGAGTGGAAAGACAACGATGAGGGCAGCGCCGAAAAACGCGCCGCGGATCGAAGCCAGACCACCGATGATGATGATGAACAGGATCTGGAACGACCGGTCGAGATCGAAGCCGTCCGGCTCGACCGTCCTGAGATAGGCGAAGGCCCAGATGACGCCGGCAACGCCGATGATGAAGGACGAGATGGCGAAGGCCAGCAGCTTGGTCTTCAGGACCGGAATGCCGATGATGCGGGCGGCGGTTTCATTGTCGCGGATGGCGATGAAGTTGCGCCCGGTCTGCGACGAGACCAGCCTATAGGCAAGGAAGGTCAGCACCGTGACGATGGTCAGCGCGAACAAATAGCGGCCGATGGCGCCGTCGAGCGCGAAACCTGAAATCGACAGTCTCGGCGCGTCGATGACGCCGGACGCCGAGTTGTTGGAAAACCAGCTGAATTTGGTCAGCGCCCATTGCACGAAAAATTGCGCGGCCAGTGTCGAGACCGCGAGATAGAAACCCTTCAGCCGCAGGCTGGGCAGGCCGAAAACGACGCCTATCGCGGCCGCCACTATGCCGGCCAGGAAGATGCTGCCGATCAGTGGCAGACCTTCGACGCGCAGGTTGAAATTGTAGGCGGCGAAGGCGCCGGCCGCCATGAAGGCGGCACTGCCAAGCGACACCTGGCCGGCATAGCCGGTGAGGATGTTCAAGCCCACGCCGGCGAGGCTGAGCGCCAGGAAAGGCAGCAGGATGGCTTCGAACAGATAGCTCGAGCCGATCAACGGCACGACGCCATAGGCAAAGGCGAGCAACAGCACGGGCGCGAGCCATTTCGGCAGCACCGGCACGGAGGCGAAATCGCCTGTTATCGCGGTCATCGTTCAGATCCTCTCGACGAGCTTCTGGCCGAACAGGCCGGAAGGGCGGATCAGCAGGAAGACGAGCGCGACGACATAGGCGAACCAGCTCTCGATGCCGCCGCCGAAATAGTCGCCGATATAGACCTCGGCGAGCTTCTCGCTGGCGCCGATCAACAGCCCGCCGACGATGGCGCCGAGGATGGAATCGAAACCGCCAAGCACCAGCACGGGCAGCGCCTTCAGCACGACCAGCGACAGCGAGAACTGCACGCCGAGGCGTGCGCCCCAGAGCAGTCCGGCCACCAGGGCTACAAGGCCGGCGGCAGCCCAGACGGTGGCCCAGATCAAGGGCAGCCTGAGGCCGACCGCAAGGGCCGCGAACTGATCGTCGGCGACGGCCCGAAAGGAGAGGCCGATGCGGGTGTAGCGGAAGAACAGCGACAGCAGGAGAACCATGCCGGCGGCAACCACCGCGGCAAAAATGTCGAACTGGCTGATCAGCACGCCGCCGATTTCCAGCGGCACGTCCTCGATACCGAGATCGAGGCCGTGGACCTGCGTGCCCCAGATCAGTTGGGCAGCGCCTTCGATGATGTAGGACAGGCCAAGCGTCGCCATGAACAGGGTGATCGGCGGCTTGTTGGTCAGTGGCCTGAGCACCGTGCGCTCGATGGCGATGCCCATCGCCACCATGATGGCGAAGGTGACCACCAGCGCCAGCGCGAAGGGAATGCCGCGCTCGACAAGGCTGACGAAGGTGAGTGCCGCAAACAGCAGCATCGCCCCTTGCGCGAAATTGAGCACGCCCGAGGTCTTGTAGATGAGCACGAAGCCGATCGCGACAAGCGAATACATGACACCTGAGAGCAGGCCGCCGACGAGCACTTCGATGAAGAATTGGTAGTCGAAATCGGCGATCATATGCCTGCCCCGTCCTCATTGTCCGAGGCGACGCCGAGATAGGCATCGATGACGCGCTGGTCGTTCCTGACTTCATCGGGCGTGGCGTCGGCGATCTTGCGGCCGTAGTCGAGAACGGCGATGCGATCGGACAGACCCATGACGACGCCGACATCGTGCTCGATCAACACCACGGTGGTGCCGAAACGATCGCGCGCGGCACGGACGAAAGCCGCCATCTCGCTCTTTTCGCTCGCTGTCATGCCGGCCATCGGTTCGTCGAGCAAAAGCAGGCGCGGCTCGGCGACCAGCGCGCGGGCCAGTTCGACACGCTTCTGCAGCCCGTAAGGCAAGGTGCCGACAAGACGGTCGCGAATGGCGGTGAGATGGAGGAATTCGAGGATCTGTTCGGCACGGCTGCGTGAATCGCGCTGTTCGCCACGCGAGCGGCCGATGCCGAGCACCTGGCCGGCAAAGTTGGAGCGGACCTTGTAGGCAAGGCCAGAGGCGACATTGTCGAGGACGCTGAGGCCCTTGAACAGCGCAAGGTTCTGGAAGGTTCTGGCGACGCCGAGATGGGCCAGCCGCTGCGTCGGGACCTGGGCATAGGAGGTACCGTCGAGATGGACATGGCCACGATCCGGTCGGTAGACGCCGCTGATGACGTTGATCAGCGAGCTCTTGCCGGCGCCGTTCGGTCCGATGATGGCGCGGATCTCGCCTGACAGAACCGACAGGTCGATATCGGCCAGTGCGACGACGCCGCCGAACGACAAGCTGATGCCCTGAAGCGCGAGCAAGGGAGAGGCGGCATCGGCAATGGACCCCGCCGGCTTGGCGGCATATTCGAACGACTGCTCCGGCCGCTGGTCTGACGGCAAGCCGCGTGCAAAGACTTCCGGCGCATAGACCGAAGCGTCCATCACTCCGAGCGTATAATTGGGCAACGGCATTCCAATCGTCCTCGATTAGGCGCGCAAAATCCTATTGCCGCCCGACGGATCAGCGCGCCGGGCAAGCTTCATGTGTGCAGGCCGGCGCGTGTCCGGCGTGCCTATGGGGTGACTACTCCGCCGCCAGCGACGCCGCCGCCTCGGCGTCTTCCAGTTCGCGAACGAGCGGGATGACATGCTTGCCGAAATACTCGACCTCTTCCTGGAAGTGCAGGAAACCGAGCAGGATGAGATCCGCACCCGCGCGCTTCAGGTCGACGACGCGCTCGGCGACTTGCCTCGGTGTGCCGATCAGGTTCGAGCGGAAGCCGTCATTGTACTGAATTAGATCGTCGAAGGACGATTTCGCCCAATTGCCCTCGCCTTCCGGCGAGGCCTTGCCGGCATTCTTGACCTCGTGGCCAAATGCGTTGACCGCCTCGGGATTGGCTTTGGCGATGATTTCGGCGAGCACTGCCCTCGCCTCGTCCTCGGTCTCGCGAACGACGGCGAAAGCGTTGACGCCGACCTTGACGGAATGGTTGTTGGCCTTCGCCTTGGCCCTGAGGTCGTCGACCTGCTTGGCGATTTCGGCCGGCGTGTTGCCGTTGGTGAAGTACCAGTCCGAAACCCGCGATGCCATGTCGCGCGCGGCCCGCGACGAACCGCCCTGGAAGATTTCGGGCAGCGGCTGCGGCGGCTTCGGCTTCAGCGAATATTCGTTGAAACGGTAGAAATCGCCACGGAAGGTGAAGCTGTCTTCAGTCCAGATTCCGCGCAGCGCACGGATGAATTCCTCCGAGCGGCGATAGCGCTCGTCATGATCGAGCCAATGCTCGCCGATGGCATGGAACTCGCCACGGAACCAGCCGGAGACGAGGTTGATCGCGACACGGCCGTTGGTGAGATAGCTGATGGTGGCGATCTGCTTGGCCGCCAGCGCCGGGTTCCATGGTCCGGGCAGGATCGCCGCGATGACCTTGAGCGTGGTGGTCGCCGCCAGCAGATCATGGCTGAACGCCACCGATTCATGCTGTTCGTCGGCGCCGTAGCCGGCGGTGAAACGGATCTGGCTGAGCGCGTAATCGAAGCCGGACTTCTCGGCGATCTGCGCCAGCTTGCGGTTATACTCGGCCGAATGGTTGGTGCGCTGCTCGATGTTGGAAATCACCAGGCCGCCCGAAACATTCGGCACCCAGTAGGCAAACTTGATCGCGTCGGTCTCTGCGTGTGCCATGAACTGTCTCCCATTCAGGCCGTGTCATTGATCGATCCAGCCGTAGCCGGACTTCGCCAATATTTATTATGTTTATAGAATCTATATACAAAGAAGGATTTTCCGTTTTTGGGGCACTCTTGGGACGGAAATACCAATTTTAGCTGCCGAACCCGGCCCGCAGGTATCAGCTCACGAATGGGCGGTGCGCGGCATGGGCGCCGACCGCCTGCGCTGACGGCAGCGTAACCAGCAGCTTGGCGATTTCCACCGCGACCGTCTGGGCATGGCGGGCGACTTCCGGCAGACCCATGAGCTCGCCGAAAGTCCCTCGTGCCAGCGGGCCGGCGACCAGGAGTGTCGCGACTGCCGCGCCGTCCCGGCCGATCGCGCGGCTGTCGAGACCTGTCTCGATGCCAAGCCCATGTTGGTCCGTCCTGATCAAGCCGGCTTCCGCCAGCGAGCTTAGCGCCGGGCTCTGCTGCAGCGCCCGCCCATGGGCCGGACCAGTGGTGTTGATGACGGCAGCGAAGCGCGCCGTCTCGATCCGGGTCTGCCCGCGCCGTTGAAAGCTGACAGCCAGGCTGCCGTCCTCATCGTTCGACGCGACAAGCCTGGCGGCAATGGTGTCGACTGTGCCGGCGGCATGACGCCGGTCGAGCACGGCGGCGACCTGCGGCGCGATCCTGAAACGATGCACGTCCCAGAACACGCGCAACTGGCGGACCAGCCTTGCCCGCTCCGGCGGGGCAAGTGCGGCCCACAGCACCGGGCCCTGCAGGCGTAGCTGGTCGAAGACCGACTGCCAGTTGACATTGGCCGCTCTCGCAGCTGTCAGCGTCGCGCGAATGGCCCTGAGCAGGCCGAGCGCCGTCGTCGCCGGCGCGGATGCAAAATCGCCAAAAGGCTCGCCCCTGACATCGGGGTGTCCGCGCGAGCGTAAGCCGCGGCGCGACAGCGTGAGAATACGGCCACGATGGCCACGACGGTCGAGTTCGGCGACCATGTCGGCAGATGTCAGCCCGGAGCCGACGATCAGCACCGACGCCTCCGGCCCGATCCCTGAAAGCGCGGCGGAAGCGTACGGATCGGCGACGAAACCCGGTGCTTCCGACAGATGGATCAGCGCCGCTGGAATTGCAGGCTGCGGATGCGTTGCTGCCAGGACGACGATATCGGCAGCGACCAACCCACTGGACGTATGCACGGTCCAGCCCGCGCCACTGGCATCGCGCGTCACGCGTGTGGCGGAACCTTCGACATGATGGACAACGCCGGAACCGAGATGCGGCGCCAGATGCTCGGCAACATAGCGGCCGAACACGCGCCGGCGCGGAAAAGCGTCGCCGTTCGTCCAGATGGCATCCGGGTCGTGTTCGAGTTCTCCACTGCCAGTCAACCAGCGTGCAAAATGCTGCGGGTCGTCGGGAGCCATGCTCATCCTGACCGCAGGGACATTGACCCGATGAGACGGTTCCTCGCTGGAGTAGGCGAGGCCGCCGCCAAGCAAGGGTCGCGGCTCGATCACGGAAATGGAAATGCGGTCCGGCCGATGCAGTTGCGCCAGGTGCCACGCCACCGCGGCACCGGAAAAGCCGCCGCCAATGATGGCGACGCGCAACCGCGAGGACGCAGGAAGCAAGTTCACGAGGCGCTGGCGAGCGACTTCGGCCGGTGGTCGCCGGCGATGGTTTCGCCGAACGGACCGGTGTTGACGGAAGAGCCGGCTGCCTTGACCGGATGGTCGGTCGGCAGTTTCGGCAGCACCAGTTCGCCGAAGCGATAGGCTTCTTCGAGATGCGGATAGCCGGAAAGGATGAAGGTATCGATGCCGAGGCGCCGGTACTCGTCGATGCGCTCGGCGATCGTGTCGGGATCGCCGACAAGTGCGGTCCCTGCGCCGCCGCGCACCAGGCCGACGCCGGCCCACAGATTGGGCGCGATCTCGAGCTTGGCGCGATTGCCGCCATGCAGTGCGCTCATCCGTGCCTGGCCGACCGAATCCATGCGGGCAAAGACCTTCTGCGCCGAGGCGATCGTCGCATCGTCGAGCCGGCTGATCAGCCTGTCGGCGGCGGCCCAGGCCTCCTCGGTGGTTTCGCGGGCGATGACATGCAGCCTAATGCCGAAGGAGAGATCGCGGCCGGCCTTCTGCGCCAGTTCACGCATGCCGTCCAGCTTGCGCTCGACATCGGCTGGCGGCTCTCCCCAGGTCAGGTATTTGTCGATCTCCTGCGCCGCCACCACGGACCCAGCGTCGGACGACCCGCCGAAATAGAGCGGCGGATAGGGCGTCTGAACCGGCGGAAACAGCAGCCTTCCATCCTCGATGCGGAAATGCTTGCCCTGATGCTCGACCGTCTCGCCGCTCAGCACCCGCTTGTAGATGCGAAGAAATTCCTGCGTCACCTCGTAGCGCTCGGCATGCGACAGGAAAATGCCGTCGCCCTTGTTCTCCAGCGGATCGCCGCCGGTGACGACGTTGATCAGCAGGCGGCCATTGGAGATGCGATCCAGCGTCGCAGTCATGCGCGCGGCCAGCGTCGGCGACTGCAAACCGGGCCGCACGGCGACAAGGAAACGCAAGCGTTCGGTCATCGGTACGAGCGCCGATGCGATCACCCAGGAATCCTCGCACGAGCGGCCGGTCGGCAACAGCACGCCATAGTAGCCGAGCGTGTCGGCCGCCTTCGCCACTTGCGTCAGATACGGCAGATCGACCGACCTGCCGCCCTCGGCCGTGCCGAGATAGCGGCTGTCGCCATGCGTCGGCAGAAACCAGAGCACCTTGATGCGGTCTGGCACGACCCGGCTCATGGCCTTTCTCCCGCTGCCTGCCGAAGGTGGCCGGATATGCCTGCTTTGGTGGGTGGCTGATGCGAAAGAGTGGGCATGGCGTGGTCCTGTCCGGGTGGAAACCAGATCGCCAGTGCAGATTGCTTATTCCACAAACTCTGTAGAGTTAGTTTATTCCAAATCCGCTGACGGAATTAGAAATTCTCTCCATCCGCCCAAATCCGAATTCACTGGCTGCCACGCCTTCCCTCGGGCGGCCAGGTCCCTCCCCCGGCGGCTGGCCTGTTGTCCTCGGCATCGGATTCCGGAAGCCATGGGCGAGTTGCACGCCCGAGCCGCCCCTCGTATTAGAGGCTTTCTGATTTTCATTCTAAACTGACCATTTCCGGCGACTTAAGCCACGGATTTCCCATGGACCTGGATCCTTCGGCGCTCAATAGGGCTCTTCCGCTCCGCGATCAGATCTATCATCAGATTCGCAACCTGATCGTCGTCGGACAGATGAGGCCCGGGGAAGTGATCAACGAGGTAGCCATCGCGGAAGCGCTCGGTGTTTCGCGTACCCCAGTGCGCGAAGCGGTCAAGCGCATCAGCGACGAGGGTCTGGTCAACATCCTGGCGCAGACCGGCATTTATGTCGCGCCGATCAGCCGGGCCGACCTGGAAGAAGCCTACGTCATCCGCCGGGCCCTGGAGATGGAAAGCGCCCGACGCGCGGCCGCCAAATTCTCACCGGCAGCCGGCGAATTGCTGGAAGACAATATGGCGGCGCACCGGCTTGCCATATCGCAGGGCAGATATGCCACCGCGATACAACTCGACGATGTCTTTCACCGCACCATCGCCGAAATCTGCGGCCTGCCGATGATCTGGAGAGCCGTAGACATCTCCAAGGCGCAGATGGATCGCGGCCGCCACCTCGTCATTCCGAAGCCCGGCTATGGCGAACAGACGATCGAGCAGCATGAAGCCATCTTCGAGGCTTTGAGGCATCACGACGCCGAAGGCGCCGCGCAAGCGATGGAACGCCATCTCGAGACGTCGTTGCGCAACACGCTGGAAGTCGCAGCCGACCTTCTCGGCTGAAGCCGCCAGGGTCCGCCGCCATGGTCGCATGGCCGATCTCAAGGAGCTTCACCACGGCCTCGACATTGTCGGGCGTGCGAACGGACCGCTCAGTTACCGTTTAGCCCGGCAACCGGCCGAGGCCAGCCGCAAAGCGCTCCACCATTGCGAGGCCAGGCTCGCTTGGCCGCATCGCCGGAGCCCGGTCGTGTACCGGGATGCCGGCGCGGGCGCCGAACAGCCGCTTGCCATAGCAGATCAGGTTTTCGATGCCTTGCATGACGAAGACCGCTACCGGCAGCATTCTTGCATATTCTGCCTCAGCCGTGGCTTCGTCTCCGGCGCCGAACGCATGATAGGCGCGCACGGCATGGTCGGCGCAATCCGGCGCCAGGATCATGCCGCGGCAACCGATGCGGAAATTGTCGATCAGTTCCAGGCCGCCGCGTCCGTTGAAAACCGGTATACGGTCTTCGGTGCGCTCGATCAGCCCCGCGATGTCGGTGACCGGGCCTTCGCCCTTGATCAGCCTGATGTTGGGATGAAGCGTGACGAGCTCGCGGATTTCGTCCGATGACAGGCCGCGCCCGAAAAAGGCCGGCGCGTTCTGAATCGCCACCGGCAGGTCGGTCGCTTCGGCGACGCGGCCGAAGAACTTGATGTATTCCGGCGCACCATAGGATCCGACCGGCGGCGGCTGCAGGATCACCCAATCCGCTCCCACGCTTTCGGCATGGCGAAGCTGTGCCACCTGCTCACCCACCGAAGAACCGAAGATGGTGAAGGCGAGCGGCACTTTTCCGGCGGTGTCTTCCGCCGTCCAGTCCATGATCGTCCGACGCTCGGCCTCTGTCAGCTTGGCGACTTCCGTTGCTAGGCCGAGCGCGGCCATTCCGTGCACGCCGCTGGCCAGGCAGATCTGGACCTGCCTGCGCATCGCCGCGCGGTCGAGTTTTTCGTTCTCATCAAAGAGCGCGTAGAGAATGGCGTGAATGCCGTGGAAATCATCAGGCTGGAAATTGGGCATGCTGGTCGGCCTCAATGGCTTTCGCGTGGAATGGCGTGGCCACGGCATCCGACGAGAAAATCGAGATCGGCGCCGCGATCCGCCTGCAGGACATGGTCGACGTAGAGGCCCTGATAGCCGCCGCGCATCGCCGGGACGGGCGGTAGCCAGGTTTCACGACGCCGCGTTAATTCCTGTTCCGACACGTCGAGATGCAGCTTCCTTGCTTCGACGTCGAGCTCGATGAAGTCGCCGCTGCGGACCAGCGCCAACGGACCGCCGATAGCGGCTTCGGGCGCGGCGTGCAGCACGACGGTGCCGAAGGCGGTGCCGGACATGCGGGCATCGGAGATGCGGATCATGTCGCGGACGCCTTGCTTGAGCAGCTTCCGGGGCAACGCCATGTTGCCGACCTCGGCCATCCCCGGATAACCTTTTGGGCCGCAATTCTTCAGCACCATGATCGACGCTTCGTCGACGTCGAGCGCGGGATCGTCGATGCGCGCCTTGTAGTCGTCGATGTCCTCGAAGACGACGGCGCGGCCGCGATGCTTCATCAGGGCTGGTGACGCGGCTGACGGCTTGATGATGGCGCCGTCGGGCGCCAGATTGCCGCGTAGCACCGCAATGCCGCCCTGCGGCGTGAGCGCTTTGTCGCGCGGGCGGATCACCTCGCGATTGTAGTTTTGGGCATCAGCGATGTTGTCGCGCACGGTCTTGCCGGTGACGGTCAGCGCGTCGAGATCGAGCAGATCGGCTATCTCCTTCATGACAGCCGGAATGCCGCCAGCGTAGCAGAAATCCTCCATGAGGAAGCGGCCTGACGGCATCAGGTCGAGGATGGTCGGCACATCGCGGCCATATCTGTCCCAATCGTCCAGCGTCAGCTCGGTGCCGACGCGGCCGGCAATCGCCAGCAGATGCACGACCGCATTGGTCGAGCCGCCGATGGCGCCATTGACGCGGATAGCGTTGGCGAAAGCTTCTTTCTTGAGGATGGCCGACGGGCGCAGATCCTCGTTGACTATCTCGACGATGCGCCGTCCGGTCAGGCGGGCGATGCGGTTGCGGCGCGCATCGACCGCCGGATAGGCGGCATTGCCCGGCAGCGCCAGGCCAAGCGCTTCGACCATCGAGGCCATGGTCGAGGCCGTGCCCATGGTCATGCAATGTCCGGGCGAGCGCGACATGGCGCTCTCGGCATCGGCGAAATCCTGCTCGCTCATCACGCCGGCGCGGACATCTTCCGAAAACTTCCACACATCGGTGCCGGAACCGATCTCCCGGCCCTGAAAGCGGCCATTGAGCATCGGCCCGCCGGAGATGACGATCGACGGCAGGTCGCAGGAGGCCGCGCCCATGACCAGCGACGGCGTGGTCTTGTCGCAGCCCGCCATCAGCACGACGCCATCCATCGGGTTGCCGCGGATCGCCTCCTCGACATCCATCGAGGCGAGGTTGCGAAACAGCATCGCCGTCGGTCGCAGATTGGACTCGCCGCAGGAGAAGACCGGGAATTCCAGCGGCAGGCCGCCGGCTTCCAGCACGCCCGCCTTGATGTGCTCGATCAGGCCGCGGAAATGAACGTGGCAAGGCGTGAATTCGGAGAATGTGTTGCAGATGCCGATCACCGGGCGGCCGTCGAAGGCATCGTCGGGCAGGCCGTTGTTCTTCATCCAGCTGCGGTGGATGAAGGCATCCTTGCCCTGCCCGCCGAACCAGTGCTGCGATCGTCTCTTGGTCATGGTCTTTCCGGCGTTCAGGCGGGATGCTGGAGCTGGCTCAGCCCGCCATCGACGACGAGCGTGGCCGCGTTCATCAACGGGCACTCGTCGGAAATCATGAACACCGCGGCAAGCGCGATCTCGTGCGCCGTGGCGATGCGGCCGCCGGGATGCAGCGCCATGGTGTTGGCGCGTGCTGCGGCCGGATCGGCAAAGCTGTTCCAGTAGTCAATGGCCTTCTGGGTCTCGACATAGCCGGGCGCCAGCGCGTTCACGCGCACGCCTTGCGCCGCATATTCGAGCGCCAGCGATTTGGTCAGGCCAAGCAGCGCGTGCTTGGCGACCGGATAGGGGAAGGTGTGCGGGATGATGGTGAAGCTGTGCGTCGAGGCGATGTTGAGGATGGCGCCACCGCCGCTCGCGATCATGCCCGGCAGCACCGCCTTGCTGCAGTTCCAGGCGCCCTTGACGTTGACGTCGAAGTTGCGGTTCCATTCTTCCTCGGTCGCCTCGAGCGGCGTCGAGAACACATTGACCCCGGCATTGTTGATCAGCGCGTTGATCGGGCCGATCTCGGCAGCCGCTTGGCTGACGGCAGCCGCAATCGCGGCGCTGTCGCTTATGTCGGCCGCTACATGTCCGACATGGCCTTGCGGTGCGGCGAGATCGGCAACGGTCTTGTGCAGCAACGCGCCGTCGCGGTCGACCAGGAACAGCCTTGCGCCCTCGGCTAGGCAGGCCTCGGCGATGGCGAGCCCGATGCCTTGCGCGGCACCGGTCAGGAAGATGCGTTTGCCGGAAAGGCGCTCAGCCATTTTTGTCCCTCCAGCTTAACGCCGACCCAGTGCCGACGAGCGCAGATTGTCGAGCAGCACGGCGAGCAGCAGGATCACGCCGCGCACGATGTACTGGTAGAAGGCCGGGATGTTGAGCAGGTTCATGGCGTTTTCGGCGATACCCATGATCAGCACGCCGACGATGACGCCCGACATGGTGGCGCGGCCGCCGGCGAGCGAGACGCCGCCGAGCACGCAGGCCGAGATGACCGAAAGTTCAAGTCCGACCGCCGCGTTGGGCTGGCCCGAGGTGATGCGCGACGCCAGCAGGATGCCGGCGATGCCGCAGACGACGCCTTGCAGCGCAAAAATCCAGATGCGCGTCCGGTCGACATTGACGCCGGCAAGGCGCGAAGCCTCCGGATTGCCGCCGATGGCCAGCGTGTTCTTCCCGAAGACGGTGCGGTTGAGGACGAAGCCGAAGATGCAAAACAGGATGGCGAGCACCCAGACCGGCGTCGGTATGCCGAGCAGTTTCGACAGCGCGAGTTGATAGAAATCCGGGCTGTTGATGCCGACGGCGCGGCCGTCGGACGCGATCAGCGCAAACCCGCGCACGATCTGCATGGTGGCCAGCGTCGTGATCAGCGCGTTGATGCGAAATTTGGCGATGACGACGCCGTTGATGAAGCCGACGAAAGCGCCGCAGGCGATTGCCGCCAGCAGGCCGAGCAGGATCGAGCCGGTGTAATTCGACGCCATCACAGCGACCATGCCGGCAAAGGCGACGATAGAGCCGACCGACAGGTCGAAATCGCGCGCGGCGAGGCAGAACATCATGGTGCAGGCGACGATGCCGACGGTGACCACCGACTGCAGCAGGCCGAGCATGTTGCGGTCGGTGAGGAAGTTCGGCACCAGAGCCGACACCAGCGCGAAGGCGACGACAAAGATAACGACGAGGCCCTGTTCGCCGAGCAGGATTTTTTTCAACTGGTCGGTCATGCCAAAGTCCTCAGGATGCGATCGCGTCGGGAGTTTTCTGATCGGGGAGAGCGGCGGCCAGGATCGCCCTTTCGGCGAACTGGTCGCGGGTGAGCTCGGCGCTGACGCGGCCGCCGCACATCACCAGGATACGGTCGCAGATGCCCATCACCTCCGGCAGTTCGGACGAGACGACGACGATCGCCATGCCGTCCTGCGCAAGCTGGTAGAGCAATTCGTAGATTTCCGACTTGGCACCGACATCGATGCCGCGCGTCGGCTCGTCGACGATGAGCACCCGCACGCCCTGTTCCGACAGCCAGCGGCCAAGAATGACCTTCTGCTGGTTGCCGCCGGAGAGGTTGATGATGTCCTGCTTGCGCGACGGCGTGCGCACCTTCAGCTTCTTGATAAAGGTCTCGGCCGTGGCGATCTCGCTGGCGCGGTTGAGCACGCCGAAGCGTGTGTGATGGCGCCGCGACGAGATGTTGATGTTCTCCTCGACCGAGCGCCCCTGGATGATGCCGTCATGCTTGCGATCCTCCGAGCACAGCACGATGCCGGCCCGGATCGTGCCACGCGGATCGGTGGCGCGAACCAGCTTGCCGTCGACGGTGATGGTGCCGCCCGAGCGCGGATCGGCGCCATAGACCAGCCGCATCAATTCCGAGCGTCCGGCGCCGATCAGGCCGAAGAAGCCGACGATCTCGCCTGCCCTTGCCTCGAAACTGGCCGGTGTCTGCAGTTTGGAGCCGCTGAGAGCGTCGACCTTCAGGCGGACATCGCCTGTTTTTCGTGCGCGAAAACCCCAGATATCCGAAATCTCGCGGCCGACCATCTCGGCGACGACCTGATCGCGGGTGACGCCTTTCAGCGACGCGTGGTGCGCCGCGAGCTTGCCGTCGCGCAGCACGGTCAGGCTGTCGCAAAGACGGAACACCTCGTCGAGCCGGTGTGAGACGTAGATAATGACCTTGCCTTCGCCGCGCAGGCGATTGATCAGGGCAAACAGGATTTCGCTTTCGCGCGAGGACAGTGACGAGGTCGGTTCGTCCAGCGCAATAACGCGTGCGTCGAGCATGACCGCCTTGGCGATCTCGACCATCTGGCGTTCGCCGATCGACAGCGTCTTGACCTTGCGGCGCATGTCGATGTCGATACCGGCCGATTTCAGCTTGGCGCCGACGTCGCCCAGCATCCGGCGGCCGGCGATGATGCCGACGTTGGCGGGGAAACGACCGAGGCTGAGATTTTCGGCAACGGTGAGTTCAGGAACGAGTTGCAGTTCCTGATGAATGACAATGACGCCATTGTCGAAGGCATCCCGGGTCGAGGTATAGGCCTGAACCCTGCCGTCAATGCGGATCTCGCCCTGATCGGCATGCTGGTCGCCGGAGAGGATCTTGATCAGGGTGGATTTGCCGGCGCCGTTCTCGCCCATCAGGCCATGCACGGCGCCCTTGTCGACGCCGAACGAGACGTCCGACAGCGCCTTGACGCCCGGATAGGTCTTGGTGATGTGCGAGAAGTCGAGAAAGGACACGAGCCGATCCTTTTGAGCCATGACAAACAGGCGGCGGGATGAGCGCCGCCTGTTTGTACAGGGAGGATTATTCGATGCCGAGGCCCTGGCGGACCTTCTGGTAGTCGTCGCGCTTGGCGAGTGCACCCGAAGTCAGGATCAGCTTCTCCGGTTCCTTGTTGTTGGCAACCCAGTCATACATGTTGAGCGCCGTCTCGTAGCCATGACGCTTCGGCGAGATGATCACGGTGCCGACGAAGCCGGTGGCGGTCGGCTTCTTGAACTCGTTGATCGCCGAATCCGCGCCGCCAATGCCGACGCCGATCACGCTATCGGCGGGGATGCCGACGCTTTCGGAAGCACGCACCGCACCCAGCACCGCTTCGTCGTTGAGGCCGAAGGAGACCCACTTCTTGATGTCGGCATGGGCGTTGAGCACGACCGTCGCGGCGTTGAGGGCGGCTTCGGTGTCGGTCTTGGCCTGTGGCGCGTCGAAGATGTTCTCGGCCTTGAAGCCGTTCGCCTTGAGCACCGAGATGGCGCCTTCGACGCGATCGACCGCGGTCGGCAGCTGGTCGTAGGAGACGCGGATGGCGCCGACCTCGTCGGCCTTCCAGCCGCGCGCCTTCATCTCGTCTACGATCGCCTGGCCGACAGCCTCACCGATCTTGGTGGCCGAGATGCCCATATGCGGCACGTCTTCCAGCGCCTTGCCGTCGGCGCCGACCAGACGGTCGTCGACGGTCATCAGCTTGAGATTGTTGGCGGCGGCCTTGGCGACGATGCCAGGTCCGAGCTTCACGTCGGGCGTGCAGACGATAAAGCCCTGGGCGCCCTGGGCACCGAGATTGTCGATCGCCGACATCAGCTTCTCACCGTCCTCGGCGCCGATCTTGACCAAGGTAAAACCTTTTTCCTTGGCGGCCTGGTCGGCGAATTTCCATTCGTCCTGGAACCACGGCTCCTCGGGCTGTTTGACGATGAAACCGATCTTGGTGTCCTGAGCATATGCAGCGATGGTCGTGACGGACAGCACGGCAAGCGCGCCCGCGACGAGCGCGGTCTTCAAAAGTCGCATGATTACCTCCCAGCGATAGGCCGGGCGCTCAGCCCGGATGCCGGAGTCTCTAATCGCTTTTATCATACTCGTCAATTGATCTGGTATGATAATTAATGTACATGCTCTGACCAGCGATCGCTGGCGCAATCGATCCGCATCCGTTAAGGGCGGACCGGTTGTGCGAAACCAGCGGTTCGCCGCCTTGGAGGAGGGCTGAGGTGACCGAGATTCTGAAGAAAGCCCCGGGAGATACGACCACTCGCCGCCCGCGCGTGATGCCCGATGTGACCAAGGCGATAGCCTCGGACATCTTCTCCGGGCGCTACCCGGCTGGTTCCTCACTGCCGACCGAAAATGAACTTGGCCTCGAGTATGGCGTCAGCCGCACCGTGATCCGCGAAGCCCTGAAGGTGCTGGCCGCCAAAGGGCTGGTGCTGTCGCGGCCACGCATCGGCACGATCGTCTGCAACGAGGACGACTGGAACATCATCGACCCGCAGGTGCTCGCCTGGCACGCGCCGCATGCACTGGACGACAAGCTCTTCGATGCCATTCTTGAAACGCGCCGCGCCATCGAGCCACTGGTCGCAGAACTCGCCGCCACCCGCGCCACACTGCAGGAGATCGCCGATCTCGAAGCGGCATGGCGCGGTATGGCCGGCGCCGGCGAGGATCTCGCCGCCTTCTCGCGCAGCGACATCGCTTTCCACCAGATCGTCTATGCCGCGAGCCACAATCCGATCTTTCGCCAGATCGGCAATCTTATCGACACAGGGCTGAAATTCTCGCTCGAGGCGACGGCGGTGATTTCGCTCGACCGGCGCATGGAGGCCGTGGCGGCGCACCGCGAGGTGGTCGAGGCGCTGCGCATGCGCAATGCCGAGGCGGCGCGTGGGGCCGCAAACAAGATCCTCGACCTCGCGGCGCGCGACCTCGTCAGCGCCAAGAAACTCAAGAGCAACTGAGACCGCGCATGAAAATCATCTCGCTCACCACCTACATCGTTCCGCCGCGCTGGCTGTTCCTGAAGATCGAGACCGATGCCGGCGTCACCGGCTGGGGCGAGCCGGTCGTCGAGGGCCGGGCACTGACCGTCGAGGCAGCGGTCAAGGAGCTTGGCGATTACCTCATCGGCAAGGATCCCCGCCTGATCGAGGACCACTGGACGGTGATGCACCGCGGCGGTTTCTACCGTGGCGGGCCGATCCTGATGAGCGCCATTGCCGGCATCGACCAGGCGCTGTGGGACATCAAGGGCAAGGCGCTCGGCGTGCCGGTGCATGAACTGCTCGGCGGCAAATTGCGCGACACGATCAAGGTCTATTCCTGGATCGGCGGCGACCGGCCGGCGGAAGTCGCGGCGGGTGCCAAGGAAATGGTGGCGCGCGGCTTCCTGGCGTTGAAGATGAACGGCACGGAAGAACTGCAGATCGTCGACAGCCACGACAAGATCGACGCCGCTGTCGAACGCGTCGCCGTGGTGCGCGAGGCCGTCGGGCCCAACATCGGCATCGCCGTCGATTTTCATGGCCGCGTGCACCGGCCGATGGCGCGCGCCCTGGTCAAGGAGCTGGAACCGTACAGGCTGATGTTCATCGAGGAGCCGGTGCTCAGCGAAAACCGCGAGGCGCTGAAGGAGATCGCCGCGCTTGGCTCGACGCCGATTGCGCTCGGCGAGCGGCTCTACAGCCGCTGGGACTTCAAGTCGGTGTTCGAGGAAGGCGTCGTCGATATCATCCAGCCCGACCTGTCGCATGCCGGCGGCATCACAGAATGCCGCAAGATCGCGGCGATGGCCGAAGCCTATGATGTGGCCGTGGCGCCGCACTGCCCGCTCGGGCCGATCGCGCTTGCAGCCTGCCTGCAGCTCGACGCGGTCAGCTACAACTGCTTCATCCAGGAGCAGAGCCTCGGCATCCACTATAACGCCGCCAACGACCTGCTCGATTATGCCGCCAACAAGGACGTCTTCCGCTACGAAGATGGCTATGTGGCCATTCCCGATGGCCCGGGCCTGGGTGTCGAGATCGACGAGGAGTATGTGAGGGAACGCGCTAGGGAAGGCCACCGCTGGCGCAACCCGATCTGGCGCCACAAGGACGGCTCCTTCGCCGAGTGGTGATGGGGCTGGCTTTCAGTCTCTAAGCGCTCCAGGAACAGTGAAGACTTTGTCCGGCGAGCAGTTGCTCTCGAGAAATGGCTCGTTCGTTCCGTTTGATGGAGAGGCTCTCAGCAGCGGTGCCTGAACTGGCCGCCAACGCAGATGACCGCAGTGCGGCACATTCACGGCTGCGAATTGCAGAGGGACTGTTTGGTGGAGCCAATCGGGATCGAACCGACGACCTCTTGAATGCCATTCAAGCGCTCTCCCAACTGAGCTATGGCCCCACTTCCGGCAGTCAACCGGCGCCGTTTCCGGCGAAGAGATCCGGCGCGGGTTGGAGACCGCGCCGTTAGTGCAGGCGGCTTCTAACCCCGCCCTTCTCAGATATCAAGCCTTCGAGAGCCGCTTTTTCTTCACAGGCCTCGAAAGCCCGCAAACGCCCGCTTTCAAGGCCGATCAGACCTCGTCGTCGTCGTCGCCGACGCCGATCATGTCGGCGACATCGTCGTCTTCTTCCTCTTCGTCGGCAAGGAAAGTGTCATCTTCGTCGTCGCCGAGATCGACATCGTCCTCATCGTCGCCGAGATCCGGCAGGTCGTCGCCCTTGACGTCCTCATCAGCCTCTTCGAGCGAGACGACCTCAACGCCTTCTTCTTCCTCGGCGTCCACTTCCTTCTCGGCCACTTCCTCTTCCTCCTCGAGAGCGGCAATCTTGCCTTCCTCGAAATAGGAACGCGGATAGGTCTTGCCGGTGTAGGGCGAGACGATCGGGTCCTTGTTCAGGTCGTAGAATTTTCGGCCCGTCTCCGGGTCGATACGTTTTGTGCCAAGTTCGGTTTTTGCCACGGCAAGCCTCGTCAATAAAAGAGTGGTCCCCTTAACCACAGTTTGCAGCGCTGTCAAAGCGAAAAGCCGGCGTCACAAAACCATGCATTGAAAGGCCTCGCGTCAAGTGACGACCATGGGGATGACCATTTCGCCCCACCGTGATACGAGACCGCCGCAACAAATGAAAAGCGCCGGCCTGCCGGCATTCCGTCCAGGGAAATTCCATGTCTCACGCCGCCGCCCCCAAGCCGGCCACCGCCCGCCAATCCCCAGCCCTTTCCGGCATCGCGCGCGTGCCGGGCGACAAGTCGATCTCGCACCGTTCCTTCATGTTCGGCGGCCTCGCCTCCGGGGAGACCCGCATCACCGGCCTGCTCGAAGGCGAGGACGTGATGCGCACGGGTGCGGCCATGAAGGCAATGGGCGCGCATATCGAGAAGAACGGCGACGAGTGGGTGATCCGCGGCACCGGCAATGGGGCGCTGCTGCAGCCGGAAGGCCCGCTCGATTTCGGCAATGCCGGCACCGGCTCGCGGCTGACCATGGGCCTTGTCGGCACCTATGACATGGAGACGACCTTCATCGGCGACGCTTCGCTATCGGGCCGGCCGATGGGGCGCGTGCTGGAACCCTTGCGGCAGATGGGCGTGCAGGTGCTGAAGGCGACGCCGGGCGACCGCATGCCGATCACGCTGCATGGACCAAAGCATGCCGCCCCGATCACCTATCGCGTGCCGATGGCCTCGGCGCAGGTGAAGTCCGCAGTGCTGCTCGCCGGCCTCAACACGCCCGGCATCACCACGGTGATCGAGCCGGTGATGACACGTGACCACACGGAAAAGATGCTGAAGGGGTTTGGCGCCAATCTGTCGGTCGAAACCGACGAACGCGGCGTGCGCCACATCTTCATCGAAGGCCAGGGCAAGCTGACCGGCCAGACGATCGCCGTGCCGGGCGACCCGTCCTCGGCCGGCTTCCCACTGGTGGCGGCATTGATCGTGCCGGGTTCGGACATTGTCATCGAGAACGTGCTGATGAATCCGACCCGCACCGGCCTGCTTTTGACGCTGCAGGAAATGGGCGGCAAGATCGACATCCTCAACCCGCGCAACGCCGGCGGCGAAGACGTCGCCGATCTGCGCGTGCGTTACTCCGAACTGAAAGGCGTCATCGTGCCGCCCGAGCGGGCGCCATCGATGATCGATGAGTATCCTGTGCTCGCCGTCGCCGCCAGCTTCGCCGAGGGCGAAACGCTGATGCAGGGGCTGGAAGAACTGCGCGTGAAAGAGTCCGACCGGCTGTCGGCCGTCGCCAACGGGCTGAAGCTCAACGGCGTCGATTGCACCGAGGGCGAGGCGTCGCTCGCCGTGCGCGGCAAACCGGGCGGCAAGGGCCTTGGCGGTCATCCCAACGGCCAGGACACGACCGTGCAGACCCATCTCGACCACCGCATCGCCATGAGCTTTCTGGTGATGGGGCTGGCGACCGAAAAGCCTGTGACCATCGACGATCAGGCGATGATCGCGACGAGCTTTCCGGAATTCATGGGGCTGATGGTGGGGCTGGGCGCGGAGATTGGGTGACGGTCGTGGCAACCAATAGCCTTGGTACGTTGGCGGGACAGCGCCCCCCTCTGTCCTGCCGGACATCTCCCCCACAAGGGGGGAGATTGGCCCGCTTTGCGCCTCGCTCAATTCTGCAACGTAGACAATTGGCGGAGGCCGCGATAACGGCCGATCTCCCCCCTTGTGGGGGAGATGTCCGGCAGGACAGAGGGGGGCGTGAAGGATCGCGGCGCCCAACCCTTTTGGTGCCCTGCAAATGACACATGTCTTCACCATCGCCATCGACGGTCCGGCCGGCGCCGGCAAGGGCACCCTCGCCCGCCGGCTGGCCGACCACTACCGGCTGAACCTGCTGGACACCGGCCTCACCTACCGTGCGGTGGCCTATACGCTCATCCAGCACGCGCTGCCGCTCGACAATGTCTCGGCGGCCGAAACCGCTGCCCGTCAGGTCGATCTGGCAAAGCTCGACCGGGCGGTCTTGTCCGCGCATGCCGTCGGCGAGGCTGCCTCTAAGGTCGCGGTTTATCCGACGGTGCGGCGCATCCTCGTCGAAAAGCAGCGTGACTTCGCCAAGACCCCGCCGGGTGCGGTGCTCGACGGCCGTGATATCGGCACCGTGGTGTGCCCCGACGCCGACATCAAACTCTATGTGACAGCGAGCGCCGAGGTGCGGGCACAGCGCCGGCTGGCTGAGATCGAAAGCATCGGCGGGACCGCTGATTTCATCGAGATCCTCGCCGATATCGTGCGCCGCGACGAGCGCGACATGGGCCGTGCGGACTCACCTTTGAAGCCGGCCGCCGACGCGCACTTGCTTGATACCAGCGAAATGGCTATAGAAGCCGCGTTTCTTGCAGCCATGGCGATCATCGACGACGTGCTGGCCAAGAGAGACAAGGCCTGATCCGGGTTTTCCCTCGTGTTTCCGTTGTCGGAGGCGAAGAAAATACCCATATCGGGCATGAACCAGCCTGCCAGCATTCTTCATGCGCCGGAATTGCCGCTTAAAGAGCGGCCCAGGGCTTTTGTAGCCCGGAACGCCGGCAGGCCAACGAAACGCTAACCCACGGCGCCCGTCCCGCTTCTAGATGCGGGGCACTCCAGGAGAAACAATGTCAGCTGCAAATCCCACTCGCGATGATTTCGCGAGCCTGCTCGAAGAATCTTTTACCGCCGGCCATTCCGGCGAAGGCCAGGTCGTCAAGGGCACGATCACCGCGATCGAAAAGGACATGGCCATCATCGACGTCGGCCTCAAGGTCGAAGGCCGCGTGCCGCTGAAGGAATTCGGCGTCAAGGGCAAGGACACCACCCTCAAGGTTGGTGACACCGTCGAAGTCTATGTCGAGCGCATCGAAAACGCGCTTGGCGAAGCGATGCTTTCGCGTGAGAAGGCCCGCCGCGAAGAGAGCTGGGTCCGTCTCGAAGAGAAGTTCACCAAGGGTGAGCGCGTCGAAGGCGTCATCTTCAACCAGGTCAAGGGCGGCTTCACTGTCGACCTCGACGGCGCCGTGGCCTTCCTGCCGCGCAGCCAGGTCGATATCCGCCCGATCCGCGATGTCTCCCCGCTGATGCACAACCCGCAGCCCTTCGAGATCCTCAAGATGGATCGCCGCCGCGGCAACATCGTGGTGTCGCGTCGTACGGTGCTCGAGGAGAGCCGCGCCGAACAGCGTTCGGAAATCGTGCAGAACCTCGAAGAAGGCCAGGTTGTCGAAGGCGTCGTCAAGAACATCACCGATTACGGTGCGTTCGTCGACCTCGGCGGCATCGACGGCCTGCTGCATGTCACCGACATGGCATGGCGCCGCGTCAACCATCCGACCGAAATCCTCAACATCGGTCAGACGGTCAAGGTGCAGATCATCCGCATCAACCAGGAAACCCACCGCATCTCACTCGGCATGAAGCAGCTCGAGAGCGATCCGTGGTCCGAGATCGGCACCAAGTTCCCGATCGGCAAGAAGATCAAGGGCACCGTCACCAACATCACCGACTACGGCGCGTTCGTCGAGCTGGAGCCGGGCATCGAGGGTCTCATCCACGTTTCGGAAATGTCGTGGACGAAGAAGAACGTGCATCCCGGCAAGATCCTGTCGACGACCCAGGAAGTCGACGTGGTGGTGCTCGAGGTCGATCCGGCCAAGCGCCGCATCTCGCTCGGCCTCAAGCAGACGCTCGAGAATCCGTGGCAGGCTTTCGCATCGAGCCATCCGGTCGGCAGCCAGGTCGAGGGCGAGGTCAAGAACAAGACCGAGTTCGGCCTGTTCATCGGCCTCGAAGGCGACGTGGACGGCATGGTGCACCTTTCCGACCTCGACTGGACCCGTCCGGGCGAGCAGGTCATCGAAGAGTACAATCGCGGCGACATGGTCAAGGCGCAGGTGCTCGACGTCGACATCGACAAGGAGCGCATCTCGCTCGGCATCAAGCAGTTGGCCAAGGATACGGTCGGCGAAGCGGCGACTTCAGGCGAACTGCGCAAGAACGCGGTCGTCACCTGCGAGGTCATCGGCGTCAAGGATGGCGGTCTGGAAGTGCGGCTGGTCGACAGCGGCATCGAGACCTTCATCAAGCGCTCCGATCTGAGCCGTGACCGCGACGAGCAGCGCCCCGAGCGCTTCACCGTCGGCCAGAAGGTCGATGCCCGCGTCATCGCCTTCGACAAGAAGACCCGCAAGCTGCAGGTCTCGATCAAGGCGCTGGAAATCGCCGAAGAGAAGGAAGCCGTCGCTCAGTACGGGTCGACCGACTCCGGCGCTTCGCTGGGCGACATCCTGGGTGCCGCGCTGAAGAAGCAGGGCAGCTAAGCCCTTCGCACCGCGAAGTCCTTCGCGAAGCGAAGTCTTCGCACAGGCTCGAAAACAAAACCCCGCCGGAGCGATCCGGCGGGGTTTTTCTTTGACCGAGGTAAAGGTTGGAAGGTTACGCCCTGCCGTAAAGCGGCACCAGCGTACCACTCATCGCCAGATTGGCCGGCGATGCCAGATAGGCGATGGCTTCGGCGGCGGCTTCGAGGCTGACCCATCTGGTGACATCGGCATCCGGCATGTCGGCGCGGTTTGCCGGCGTATCGAGCGTCGACGGCGCCACCGCATTGACCAGGATGCCCCTGTGCTTCAGCTCTTCGGCCATCGCCACCGTCATGGCTGCCACCGCCGCCTTGCTGGCGACGTAAGCGACCATGCCAGCGCCGCGCCGCGGATCGAGCCCGGCGCGCGCCGTGACGTTGACGATGCGGCCCGCCGTGTCCGACGACAGCATCGAGCGGATCGCGGCGCGGCAGCACAGGAAGGCGGTGCGCGCATTGGTGTCCATCATCTCGGCAAAGGAGGCCGACTCGATCTTTTCCACCGGTGCGGCGGTGAAGCCGCCGGCCAGGTGGATCGAGCCCCACAGGCCCGGAACCTGGCTGTAGAACGCTTCGACCTTGGCGGGGTCCGAGAGATCGACGTTGTGCACCAGCTGGACACGGTCATGCGTGGTAAAGGGGAAATGCGTAGGGGCGGCAGCATGAGCGTTGGGCACATGGCAGATCGCGCCGTCGCTCAGCAGTTTGCCGACAACCGCACCGCCGAGCGCACCGGTCCCACCGGTCACGACGATATGCTTGCCTTCAAGTGTTTCCGTCATCTTGGACGCTCCTGTCATTTTTTATCGTTAGGTCGTTTCTGTGCCGCCGACGCGAAGCGTCGCGCCTTTTGCGCCATCACTCAATTGACATCTCGACATGGCAGTTGTCGCGTCTTTGCATGCGTCCGACACTTCAGCCGTGGCCCGCCAAGACGGGAAACACGCGCTTCAGTCAACTGTGATTTCGATGACGCGCGGCAGTCCGGTGGCCCGGGCGCGCTTCAACGCGTCCGCGAGAGCGTCGATGTTGGCAAGACGTTCGGCACCGATGCCATAGGCCTCGGCCAGCTTGCAGAAATCCGGCGGCGCCGGCGATACGCCGACCGGCTCGACACCGACATCGAGCATCGAGGTTTCGATCTCGCGGTAGCCTCTGTTGTTCCAGACGACGAAGATGACGGGTGCTGCGGCATCGAGCGCGGCGCCCATTTCCGGCAGCGTGAACTGGAAGCCGCCGTCACCCGTGAGGCAAACGACCGGCGCATCGGGTATCGCAAGGGCCGCGCCAATCGCCGCCGGCGGGCCATAGCCAAGCGCGCCGAAACCGGTGGCGGCATTGAACCAGCCGCCTGGCCGGTCATGGTCGTAATAGAGGTTGGCCGCATAGATCGGCTGCGTCGAATCGCCGACGATGAGCGCGCCCGGCAAGGCGTCGCGGATCATCTCGACCGCGCGCACCTGCCCCTGCAGTGTCGGATTGAGCTCGGCAAAAGCTGCTTTTCGTGTAGCAGCGGCGCGCGACGAACCGTCCTCGCTTGCCCGGACATGGCCCGTTTCCAGAAGCAGCGCGTCGAGCGCCTCGGCGCAATCGGCCTGGATCGAAACCGTCGCCGGGCGGCGGGCAAGCTGGTCCGCGCCGATATCGATGCGGATCAGATTGGCGGGCAGGACGAAGCCGCCATCGCTGTAGCCGTCATAGTCGGTCGGGCCGAATTCGGTGCCGGCGGCAATGACCAGATCGGCGTCGGCCATCAGCGCCCGTACCGCCTTCAGGCTGGGACTGGCCGGGACGCAGAGCGGATGACCATGCAGCAGGCCGCGTGCATTGGTGGTCTGCACGACCGGCGCTCCCAGCCGCTCGGCCAGACGCCGCAGTGGCGCTTCGGCGCGTTTGGCGCCGCCGCCGACCAGGATCAGCGGGCGGCGAGCGGCACCGATGAGTTTGGCCGCGCTGGCAATTGCAGCACCTTCCGGCGCGGGCGGTGCCGCATTGCTCAGCAGGGCAGCGATGCCATCCGCCGGCTTGACCATGACGTCGGTCGGGATCTCGATATGCACCGGGCCGGGCCGCGCCGATGAAAACAGGGCGAAGGCCTGCGCCAGGGCACCGGGCAATTCGCCGGCCTCGGTGACGCGCCGTGAAAACAGCGCCACCTTCTCCATCATGCCGCGCTGATCCGGCAGTTCGTGCAGATGGCCCAGCCCTTTGCCCAGCGTCGGCGTTGCGTTGACGCCGGAGATCACCAGCATCGGCACCGAATCGGCGCGTGCCTGCCCCATGGCGGTGATGGTGTTGGTGAGCCCCGGTCCGGTGATGACGAAGGCGACGCCCGGCCTGCCGCTGGCGCGTGCGTAGCCATCGGCCATGAAGCCGGCGCCCTGTTCGTGGCGCGGCGTGACGTGGCGGATCTTCGATCGCGCCAGCCCGCGGTAGAGTTCGACCGTGTGGACACCCGGAATCCCGAAAACGGTGTCGACGCCATGCGCTTCGAGCAGCGAAATCAACGCCTCGCCGACCGTCGTCCCAGTGATGGTCCCAGTGGCGATCATTGGCGCAGCACCGGGCGCGTCAGGCAGGTCGGACCGCCCTCGCAGGCGATGCAGAGCGCATCCGCGTCGAAGGTGGCGACCGTGCAGCCGGCCGCTTCCATGGCGGCCGCCGTCCTGGGAAAGCCGGCAACGGCAATGATCTGGCGCGGCGCGGTCGGCAGCACATTGAGGCTAAGCCCGCTGGAGGCGAAGAACTCGTCGGCATCGCCCTCGACCAGCTCGATGCCGCGCGCCCGCAGCATCTGGTAGAAGGCGGCCGGCAGCAAAGGCGCGTAGACCAGCGCCAGATCGTCGGCGAGCGGGCTGATCACCGACATCAGATGCAGACAGGCTTCCTCGCCGTGCCAGAGCGGCAGGTCGAAACCCAAGACCGAAATGCCCTTGGCTGAAAGCAGGTTCGACAGTTGCTGGATGCCGTCCTGGTTGGTGCGCACGCCACGACCGACGGCCAGCGTGGTTGCATCGACCCAGACGCAGTCGCCGCCTTCCACCTGGCCCGGATCATCGATCCGGCCGAGAATGGGGATCCCCATGCGCTTGTAAGCTGCCTCGTGCAGACCGGGCTCGGCACGGCGCAGCGCCTTGCCCATCGAGAGGATAATCGCGCCATGATCGGTCATCAGCGACGGATCATGGGTGAAGACGGAATCAGCCAGCCCGTCATCGGCGTCCGTCAGCCATTCGATCTCGGCGCCGGAAGCAGCGACCATGCTGGTCAGCCGCTCATGCTGGGCCGCGGCCTTTTGCGGATCGAAGCCCGGGCCGTAGTGCCATTCGGGGGCCTTGGCATGACGCATGGCGCTGGCGGCGGACCGCATCAGCACGCGTTTCAGGGGTCCGGCCATGGACTGCGACCCGTATGATTTGCCCACTAAATTCTCCCGAAACGTCCGTTGCCGCCACTAACCACTACAGCAAGCTGTGATCAATAGTCCAAAAACCATGGTTGACGGAGGCAAGTGGAACGGTCCATCCTGAGCATGGGAACTCTGTCCAGTGACGGGTAATGGGTAAAAGATACCAGCAGCGACTAGCTCGAACGCTCTGCGGAGCGTCGAAGGAATGACGGCCACAAGCGCCGCATCCGGGATGACAGCGCAAAGCGCAGCACCGGCATTGAAACATACGGCGCAGGACGGCGCCGCCGAAGCCATCCATGTCGAGAACCTGCACAAGAAGTTCGGTGAGCTGCACGTGCTGAAGGGCGTATCGCTGTCGGCGCGCGACGGCGAGGTCATCGCCATCATCGGCGGCTCGGGCTCGGGCAAATCGACCCTGCTGCGCTGCATCAACTGCCTGGAAAACCCGACCAGCGGCATCATTCGCGTCAATGGCGAGGAGATCAAGCTCAAGGCCGACAGCCACGGCCACACCATTCCGGCCGACCGCAAGCAGATCGAGCGCATCCGCTCCAAGCTCGGCATGGTGTTCCAGAACTTCAATCTGTGGAGCCACATGACGCTGATCGAAAACGTCATCGAGGTCCCCGTGCATGTGCTTGGCGTCAAGCGCGATGTGGCGATCGGCGAGGCCGAGAAGCTGCTCGCCCGTGTCGGTCTGGCCGAAAAGCGCGACGTCTATCCGGCCTATCTGTCGGGCGGCCAGCAGCAGCGCGCCGCGATCGCCCGGGCGCTGGCCATCAATCCGCGCGTCATGCTGTTCGACGAGCCCACCTCCGCACTCGATCCCGAGCTGGTCGGCGAGGTGCTGAAGGTGATCGGCGACCTGGCGCGCGAAGGCCGCACCATGGTGCTGGTCACCCACGAGATGAAGTTCGCCCGCGAGGTCGCGACGCATGTCGTCTATCTCTACAATGGATTGGTCGAGGAAGAAGGACCGCCCGAGCAGATTTTCGGCGCGCCCAAATCCGAAAGGCTGAAGCAGTTCATCCGCAACATCGGCTAGGACAGGCCGGGACGGAAGAAAACCGGGAACCAACAACAAACTGGGAGTCGTGACATGAAGACTGTTCTGAAGACATTCGCCTCAGCGCTGCTGCTCGGCGTCGCCGCCATGGGCGTGGCCAAGGCCGATCCGGTCAAGATCGGCGTCGCCGCCGAACCCTATCCGCCCTTCACCTCGCCCGATGCTTCGGGCAAATGGGTCGGCTGGGAGATCGACTTCATCGACGCCGTCTGCGCCGAGGAGAAGCTCGATTGCGTCATCACCCCGGTTGCCTGGGACGGCATCATCCCGGCACTGACGACCAAGAAGATCGACCTCATCGTCTCCTCGATGTCGATCACCGCCGAACGCGCGAAGACGATCGACTTTTCGGACAAGTACTATAACACCCCGACCGCGATCATCGGCCCGAAGGACCAGAAATTCGGCTCCGCTCCGGACGACCTCAAGGGCAAGATCGTCGGCGTGCAAGTGTCGACGGTGCACGCTGTCTACGCCAAGAAGCACTTTGGCAGCACAGCCTCCGAGATCAAGGAATACCAGACTCAGGACGAGGCCAACAACGATCTGGCCGCCGGCCGTCTCGACGCGGTGCAGGCCGATTCCATCGCGCTTGGCGAGTTCTTGAAGTCTGACCAGGGCAAAGCCTGCTGCGACCTGAAAGGCATGGTGGCTGCGGATGACGAAGTGCTCGGACCGGGCGTCGGCGCCGGCGTGCGCAAGGAAGACACCGAACTGAAGGGCAAAATCAACGCCGGCATCAAGGCGATCCGCGCCAACGGCAAATATGACGAAATCTCGAAGAAATACTTCGATTTCGACATTTACGGCGGCGGCGGCGCGCAGTCGAACTGACGATCCTCGTATGAGCGGTGGGGTATGGCTTCAACGCCATGCCCCACCTGCCCGATCTTTCCCAGGCATGTTTGCCGCCGACGCAGCCGTCGGCGGTTGGCCAGCACTTCGGGGGCGACGCTGATCGACGCACTTCTTTCGGCCTCCGCGGCCGGCATCACCGAGCTTCTCTCACCCTACCCGCCAGGCTGGGGCGGGACGCTTCTGGTCGGCCTGCTGCATTCGATCGAGATCGCGCTGGGCGCCACGTGCCTCGGCCTTCTGATCGGCACCGGCGGCGCCTATGGCAAGCTTTATGGCGGGCCGGTGGTGCGCGATCTCCTGGCAGTCTACACCACCATCGTGCGCGCAGTGCCCGAGCTGGTGCTGATCCTGCTGCTCTATTATGCCGGAACCGACCTGATCAACCAGGCGCTGACGGCCATGGGCTATCAGCGCGTCGATGTGAGCGGCCTTGCCGCCGGCATCGCCGTGCTCGGCTTCGTCCAGGGCGCCTATTCGACAGAGGTGATACGTGGCGCGATCCTGGCCATTCCGCAGGGCCAGATCGAGGCCGCCCGCGCCTATGGAATGTCTCCGGGCCTGATGTTGCGGCGCATCACCTTGCCGTCAATGCTGCCCTTCGCCATACCGGGCCTCGCCAATCTCTGGCTGATCGCCACCAAGGACACCGCGCTATTGGCGGTCGTCGGCTTCTACGAGCTGGCGCTGGCGACGCGGCAGGCGGCGGGTGTCACCAAAGCCTATTTCACCTTCTTTTTCGCGGCGGGCGTGCTCTATCTGCTTTTGTCGCTGTTCTCCAACCTCGTCATCGGCCGGGTCGAGACCTGGTCGCGGCGCGGCATGCCTTCGCTCAAGGAGGCGCGCTGATGGCCAACGAGGCTGCCATCATCAACGTCGTCGCGCGAACCTCGCTGTGGCTGCAGCCGCACCGCATCGTGCTGATCCTGATCGCACTGGGCCTTGTTCTGTCGGCCGCCTTTTTCATGCGCTGGGACTGGCTGCCGCAATATTATGAAATGGGCTTGATCGGCATCTGGCGGTCGCTGTGGATCCTGGCCGTCACCTGCGTGCTGGGCTTCCTGCTGGCCGTGCCGCTCGGGCTGGCGCAAGCCGCCGGCTCCTTCTGGTTCGCCGCACCCGCCAAGGTGTTCTGCACGGTGATCCGGGGCACGCCGCTGCTGATCCAGCTCTGGCTGCTCTATTACGGCCTGGGTTCGCTGTTCCCGCAATATCCCTGGATCCGCGAATCCTGGATGTGGCCATATCTCAGGCAAGCCTGGCCCTATGGCGTGCTGGCATTGACCCTGTCTTTCGCCGGCTATGAGGGCGAGGTGATGCGCGGCGCCTTCGCCGGCGTGCCCAAGGGACAACTGGAAGCGGCGCGTGCCTTCGGCATGAGCCGCTGGAAGGCGTTCCGGCGCATCTGGCTGCCGCAAGCCATCTACCGGGCGCTGCCGACGCTGACCGGCGAGACCGTGCTGCAGTTGAAATCGACGCCGCTGGTGGCGACGATCAGCGTCATCGACATCTTCGCCGTTTCGTCCAAGGTGCGGCAGGACACCTACCTCACCTATGAGCCCCTGCTGCTGCTGGCGCTGATCTACATGACGATCACCGGTATTCTGGTCTTCGCCTTCAGCAGGATCGAGGCGCGGATCCCGAACAAGATTGGTTAGAGGGGAGTAGGGGAGTAGGGGAGTAGGGGAGTAGGGGAGTAGGGGAGTAGGGGAGTAGGGGAGTATCAGGTTACTATCCACATTCACATTTCCATCCCCATTCGCTATTCACTGCCCACTGTCCCCTACTCCCGTACTCCACTATTCCCTTACTCCCCTAGGACGGCCATGATGCAACTCAGTCTCGACCAGGCAAAAGGACTGTGCCGGATGGCGGCACTTGGCGCCGGCGCCAATGAGGAAGCGGCACAATCGCTCACCGCTTCGATCATCGCTGCCGAGGCGGAAGGGCTTTCCTCCGTCGGACTGTCGCATTTCATCGATTACCTCGAGGCGCTGGAAGCCGGACGCATCGACGGCAATGCCGACCCGGTGATCACTCGGCCGGCGCTTGCGGTCTATCTCTCCGATGCACGCGGCGGGCTGGCGCATACCGGCTTCGACCGCACCATCGACGACCTCGCCAAGGCGGCAAAGCTGTTCGGCGTCGCCATCTTCTCGCAGAAGAACGCCTATACATGCGGCGCGCTCGGCTATTTCACCGGAAGGCTGGCAGCACTTGGGCTGGTATCGTTCGCAGCCACCAACGGCCCGGCCGTGCTTGCCGGCTCGGGCTCGGTCAAGCCGGTCTACTGCACCAACCCGATGTCGTTTGCCGCGCCTGCCGCCGACGGGGCGCCGCTGGTCATCGACCAATCGTCGAGCGCCACCGCTTTCGTCAACATCCGCAAGGCGGCCGAAGACGGCAAGACAATCCCCGAAGGCTGGGCGCTGGACGCCAGCGGCAACCCGACCACCGATCCGGCCGCCGCCATGAAAGGCGCCATGCTTGCCTTCGGCGGCCAGCGCGGCGCCAACATCGCGCTGATGGTCGAGGTGCTGGCGGCGGGCCTGTCGGGCGCCAACTGGTCGCTCGACGCGCCATGGTTCAGCGGCGGGCCGGACAGCCCCGGCACGGGACTGTTCGTGCTTGCTATCGAACCCAAGCTGCTCGATCCGGATTTCGAGCAACGAATGAAGGACCAGCTCGATCGGCTGCGGCGGCGCTTCGGCGTGCATGTGCCCGGTCGTGCCCGCGCAGAGGCGGCCGAGAAGGCGCAAGCGCGGGGCATCACCGCATCCAAGGCGGTGGTGCAGCGCATTTCCGAATTCGCCGCACGCTATTCCTCCTAAATAGCTATTGAATTTCAAATAGTTATCTGAAGTCTGCCCGCCTAAGCGTGGCGCGGCGCGATTTTCTTTGCGCGCTGCTGAACCTTTCCGCGCCTTGCTGCGACCCAGCTTTGTCCAGGGCAAGGCGAGCTTGCCTGATCCACACCGGGGGGAAGCAGCAAACCAAATCGAAAGCCTGCATCACGCGAAGGCCGGTCCTTCGCGCCTCGGAAAACTCAACCCAAATCAGAGGAAATTGTCATGACCAACACTAAGATCACCATGCTGACCGCCGTCCTTCTGCTCGGCTCGTTCATGGGTGCCACACAGGCAGCCACCCTGAAGGCCGCGCCGGTCAAGCCGTCCAGCCCGGGTGTCATCACTGCCCCGAGCGGCGGCGCCACCGAAGACCACTACTGCAAGAACGGCCATGCAAAATTCGCCAATTGCAGCGCCGATTTCGTCGCCGCCTGCAAGAAGGTTGGTGGCACCATGTCGGATGTTCAGGGCTGGGGTGGGCGTACTTGCTTCACGCCCTCCTGATACCGTCTCAGGTCAGGCCCCCTGACTTCGCATGGATGTCACCCGGAAAACCCCGCTTCGGCGGGGTTTTCTGCGTTTTGATCGAACAATGGTAAAACATTCTTATTCTGGTCAACTTTTGTTCATTTGACTTCGGCCGACCCGACCGGCCGTTTGCGCTAATTGAGCAAAACAGAGGAGCTATAATGTCGGCAAGCACGGACAATCCCCGCAACGCCCTTGTCATCCCGGTCCTTGGCAGGCTTTACGCGGCTCTGCACGATGGTGCCGAAACCGTTCTTCGCGTCGTCGCCGGTGGGTTTCTCGCCATCCACGGTTCGCAGAAGATCACCAATCCCTTCGGCGCTGCCGAGATGGTCGAGGGTCTCGGCTTCTATCCGGGCGCGTTGTGGTCGTTGCTTCTGGCCTGCACTGAATTCTTCGGCGGCATCTTCATCGCCATCGGGTTTTTGACGCGGCCGGCCGCCTTTGCCGGCCTGTTCGTGCTGCTGGTCACGGTCTGGTTCCACTGGGTCACGATGGGCCAAGGTTATTCGGGCGCGGAAAAATCGCTGCTGTGGGCGGCGATCCTGCTCTTCTTCGTCATTCGCGGCGGCAACCGCCATTCGGTCGACGGCCGTATCGGCAAAGCGTTCTGACAGGTTGATAGCGACGACGCGTCGCCCTTTGCCTTTGGCACGAAACGGATTATGAAACGGCTTCAGCCAAGCTTGCGAGCGCCGGAGCCAGCCATGACCGAAATCCTGCAGACCCCAAAGCTCGTCGTCGTCTTTGGCGGGTCAGGCTTTGTTGGCCGCCATGTCGTGCGCGCGTTGGCTAAGCGCGGCTATCGCATCCGGGTCGCCTGCCGGCGGCCCGATCTTGCCGGCCATCTGCAGCCGCTCGGCAATGTCGGCCAGATCCAGCCGGTGCAGGCCAATGTGCGCGTGCGCTGGTCGGTAGACCGCGCCGTGCAAGGCGCCGACCATGTCGTCAATCTGGTCGCCATCCTGCATGAGAGCGGCCGGCAGAAATTCTCCGCCGTGCACGAGTTCGGCGCCCGCGCAGTGGCCGAGGCCGCGCGCTCGGTCGGCGCCGGCCTGACCCACATTTCTGCGCTTGGCGCCGATCTGGACTCCGAATCAGACTACGCGCGAACCAAGGCGCTTGGCGAAAAGGCTGTGCTGGAGACGATCAAAGACGCCGTGATCTTGCGGCCGTCGATCAATTTCGGCCCTGAGGACAGCTTCTTCAACCGCTTCGCCAACATGGCGCGCTATTCGCCGGTGCTGCCGCTGATCGGCGGCGGCCAGACCAAGTTCCAGCCGGTCTATGTCGGCGACGTGGCCGAGGCGGTGGCGCGCTCGGTCGACGGCAAGATCGATGGCGGCCAGATCTATGAACTCGGCGGGCCGAAGGTGCTCACCTTCAAGGAGTGCATGGAAGAGCTGCTCGAGGTGATCGAGCGCAAGCGCCTGCTGGTGCCGGTGCCGTGGTGGGTGGCCAACATCCAGGCCTCGATCCTCGGCCTCTTACCCAATCCGCTACTGACCAAGGACCAGGTGATGCAGTTGCGCGAGCACAACGTCGTTTCGGACGCCGCCAACAAGACCAACAGGACGCTTGCGGGGCTCGGCATCCAGCCGCAATCGATCGCGACGATCCTGCCCAGCTACCTCTGGCGCTACCGCGCCGCCGGGCAGTTCCAGCAGCGCAAGCCTGCAGCATAGTACAGCACGGTTGACCGAAGGTGTCACGCCTAACGGGGCGTGACCCGCATCGGCAAGCCACCTTGCGGCTGGGTGGTGAGTTTCTGCACCGGCCAGGGTTTCGTTTCGGCGGTGGTGTCGAAGCGGAAGCGCGACAGCATGATCGCCAGCGCGATGATCGCCTCCTGCATGGCGAAGCTGGCGCCGATGCAGACACGCGGGCCGGCGCCAAACGGCAGATACTGGAAGCGGTCGATCTTTTCACGATTTCCCGGGTGGAAACGCTCCGGCAGGAAGGCACCCGGCCGGTCCCAAAGCTTCCTATGGCGGTGGACGACCCAAGGCATCACCAGCACCGCGGCGTGCTTGGGGATATGAAGATCCTTCCACATTTCCGGTTCGATCGGCTCGCGGTTGATCGATGGCGCCGGCGGATAGAGCCTGAGCGCTTCGTCGAAAGCCGCACGCGTGAACGGCATGGCATCGAGCCATTTCGTCGGATCGGGCTCGCGCGCCAGCACCTGGTCGATCTCCTGCTCGACCCGGTCGCGCTCCCACGGTGATTCAGCCAGGCAATAGAGCGTCCAGCCCAGAGCCCGCGCGGTCGTCTCATGGCCGGCGCCGATGAAGGTGATGATGTTGTCCTCGACCTCGGCCCGCGTCAGCCCGTCGGGTCCCTCGGCCTTGAGCAGCAGTGTCAGGAAATCCTGCGGCACGGCATCGGGATCGCGTTTGAATTTCGCTTCACGCATCTTGACCGTATCGGTGACGATCTTGCGGAAATAGGCCATGGTCTTGCGGCCGCGGATGCGGGTCAGCCTCGGCAGCCAGTCGGGCGCGCGCAACAGATCGAGCGGATCGACGCGGCCCATGGTCTCGAACAGGCGGTCGATCTCGTTGGCGAAACTGCCCGGCTCGCCCGATATCTCGCCGGAAAATAGCGTCTCGGCCAGGATGTCGTAGGTGAGCAGCGTCATGTCATGAGCGATGTCGGACGTGCCGCCGTCTTCATAGCGGGTGACGAAGTCCAGCGTGCGTCTCAGCATCGGCTGGGCGAAGCCGAAGATGTGGCGCGGCGTGAACACCGGCGCCATCGCCTTGCGCGACCGCTTCCAGACCTCGCCCTCGGCGGTCAGCAGGCCGTCGCGCAGGATCGGCCGCAGGATCTTCTGGCGCACCGTCGCCATCTTGTAGTTCCTGGCGTTGTCGACCAGCACATGGCGGATCAGGCCCGGATCATTGGCGACGATCAAATGTCCACCAACGCCGCTCGCCGAGATCCACGGCTCGTTATAGGTATGCTCACCCCACAATTCGAGCGGGTTGCGGTAGACGATGCGGATCATCTCCAGCGTCGAGGGCGGCGTCGTGCGCGGCTTCGGCGCCGGGGGAATGAAGGGGGCGGGCTGGATGTCCATGCTGTGCTCCGCTGATACCCCAATGTAGTGGGCCGCAAAGCAGGCGTCCATGTGACCGAACGGCAAGGCCCTGCTCTCCGGAATGTGACCGGTTACCGAGAGGTGCCTTCTTGTTGCCCCGGGCGGCATGCCTTAGGTGGCAGTCACCAATGGATACCGCCACCGCAGGAGCCCAGCTTGAAGCACCAGTTGAACATCATCATCGGCAGCACGCGGCCAGGCCGCGCAGGACCGGTTTTTGCCGAGTGGCTGGAGACGTTCGCGCGCGAGCACGGGAAATTCGAGCCTGTGCTGACCGACATCGATGCGTTCAAGCTTCCGGTGCTGGACGAACCGCACCATCCAAGGCTCGGCAATTACCAGAACGACCATACCAAGGCCTGGTCGAAAGCGATCGATGCCGCCGACGCCTTCGTCTTCGTGGCGCCGGAATACAATTATTTCGTGGCGCCGGCGATCGTCAACGCGATCGATTATCTCTCGCGTGAATGGAAGTACAAGCCTGCCGCCATTTTCAGCTATGGCGGCGTCTCCGGCGGCCTGCGCGCGGCGCAAGCGCTGAAGCCGCTGCTGACCTCGGTGGGTGTCATGCCGATCCCGGAAGGCGTCGCGCTGCCGATGTACCAGAAACTGCTCGATGAGAACGGCGCTTTCAACGCCGGCGAACAGGTGCAGGGCGGAGCCAAAGCCATGCTCGACGAGCTGTTGCGCTGGAGCGAGGCTTTGAAGCCGATGCGGGCTGCCTGAAGACGCTGGTCTTCAGCAAAAAGCCCGGCTTGCTCATGGCATAAAGAGGTGGAATGTTCGCGCAAATGGACAAGCCGGGGGGGCGGTTCGACTTGCGTTTGCTTTTTGCCTTGCTGCTGATGCTCATGAGCACCGCTGCCGCGGTGGCTGAGCGACGCGTGGCACTGGTCATCGCCGCTGACGACTACCGCCTGATCCGGCCGCTTGCCAATCCGGTCCATGACGGCGAGGCGATGGCAGCGGTGCTGAAGAAGCTCGGCTTCGAGGTCGTCCTCGAAACCAATCGCGACCTGCGGCGCATGCGCCGCGCCCTCGACGATTTTCGCCAGGATGCCAAAGGCGCCGACGTGGCGCTGGTCTATTTCTCCGGCCACGGTGTCGAAATCTCGGGCGACAACCGACTGCTGCCGGTCGATGCCGACGCCTCCTCGCTCGATGCGCTGGAGAAGACCAGCCTGCCGCTGGAGGAGGTGCGTGACAGCGTGGCCGCCACTGCCAAGGTCGGCCTGATCATGCTAGACGCTTGCCGCAGCGATCCTTTCTCGGGAAGCAGCGGTGAAGGGCGCGGCGCGACCTCGCTGGCAAAGGATGTCGCGGAAAAAGCCCGGCCGGGTCTCGGCCGCACTGGCCGCGCCGAAAACATCCTGTTCGCCTTTTCCGCTGCACCGGGTGAGACGGCCGCCGACGGAACCGGCCGGAACTCGCCATTCACCACAGCGCTGACCAGATATCTCGGCACCGACGGGCTCGAGATCCGCTCGGTGCTGACGCTGGTGCAGCAGGAGGTCTACGATTTGTCGCGGGGCAAGCAGCTGCCCTATGTCGAGAGCGGCCTGCCGAAGCTGTTCTTTGCCGCGAAGGCGAGGCAGGACTTGCCCGAGCGCGAGCGCCTGTTGCTTGCCATGGCCGATGTGACGCTGGAAATGCGCGGTGAGGTCGAGCAGGTTGCCAGCGATGCCGACATGCCGCTGGCGCCGCTCTATGGCGCGCTGATCAGCTCCGACGCCAGCCACCTTTCGGCGGACAGCCTGAATGCCAGGCTGCGAGAGGCGGCCGACGCTTTCGTCAAGGTGCGCGGCGAGATGAGGACGCTGGCCTCCGATGATCCGCAGGTGACGGAATTGCGCCGGCAGGCCGAGGAGCAGCTTTCGCTCGGCGCCTTCGATGGCGCCCGCGCCATCCTCGCCAGAGCCGCCGACATCGACAATGTTTCGCGCAACGCCTTGATGGCCAATTTCGTCAACCGCACGCTGTCCGAGGCGGCGACGCGTTTCCTGTCGGGCGGTGCGGCGCGTGCCGACCTCGACTATGCCACGGCCATCAAGGATTATGAATCGGTCCTGGCCCTTTACGGCGAGGCCGGGCAAACCGATCTGACCCTGGACCAGGCCGATCGCCAGATCCGAACGCTGGACGAGCTCGGCAAGCTCTACACCCTTGTCGGCAACACCGATGCGGCAGGCCGCGCCTTTGCAGCGCTGGTGTCCAATCTCGAGCTGCGTTCGGCCCGGGAAACCGACCCGAGCGTCAAGCGCGATTTTGCCGTCAGCCACATCAAGCTCGGCAACATCAAGCTGGCGCAGGGCGACCTGCCGCAAGCGCTGGAAAACTATCAGGCCGCCAGGACCATGCTCCGAGATCTCACCACGGCCGAGCCCGATCATCTGCCATGGTTCGGCGACTTCGCTATGGCCGACGACAAGATCGGCAATGTGCTGGTGACGCAAGGCGATCTGGCCGGTGCCGCACAGGTCTACCAGGAAAGCCTGTCGATCAAGAAGCAGCTTGCCGACAACGAACCGGAGCGCGCCGAGCTGCAGCGTGACCTGACCATCAGCTATGACGAGATCGGCGGCCTTGCCCGGGTCATGGGGCAACTGGACAACGCCCAGGTGGCCTACGAGGAGAGCCTGAAGATCCGATTGGCATTGGCCGAAAGGAAGCCGCAGGATGCCGAACGGCAGCGCGATGTGTCGGTCAGCCATGATACGATCGGCGACCTCAAGCGCGAGCGCGGCGATGCGGCGGGCGCACTCGCGTCCTATAAAGCGGGCCATGCGATCGTCGAGCGGCTGGTGGGCCGCGACCCCGACAACAGTGAGCTGAAGCGCGACCTGTCGGTCGGCAACGCAAAAATCGGCAATGCGCTGGGCGACCAGGAGGACTGGCCGGCAGCCCTCGCCGCCTACAGGCAAGCGCTCTCGATAGCCCGCGTGCTGGCGGCCGGTGACCCCGCCAACACCGACTGGCAACGCGACCTTTCGGTCAGCCTGGAGAAGGTCGCCGGCATTCTGGCGATACAGGGCGACCGTGCTGGAGCGCTCAACGCCTATACAGACAGTTTCGCTATCGCCGACCGACTGGCCAAGCTCGATCCAGCCAATGCCGACTGGCAACGCGACCTGTCGATCACGCTGTCCGAGATCGGCATGCTCAAGGCCAGGCAGCGCGACGTCAAAGGCGCGCGGCAGGCTTTCCAGGACAGCCTGGATATCCGCCAGCGGCTTGCCGAGGCAGATCCGGACAACGCCACCTGGCAGCGCGACCTGGTAGTTGCCATGATCGACTACGCTCAGGTCGCCAGGAACCCCAAGGCTGTGCTTTCGCAAGCGCTCGACATGACGCTGGAGCTCGACCGCAGCGGGCGGCTGGCGCCGCGATACAAGTTCATGATCAAGTTTCTCAAGGACCGGCTGGCCAATGTGAAATAGGGCTTGGCGAGAGCCCGTCATGGACAGACGGCTCATTCCCGTGAAATGCCCGCAAACCTTGGAAAAACCGCCTTTTGCGCCTATATCTAGTCGATATCAGAGGCGCGATTCGGCGCGGATTTTTTGCGCTGTGCAAGCGGCATCCAGACAACAGGTTTTCATGAGCGATCAGATCGACAACAACAACGGCGCTGAAGCCGAATACGGCGCCGATTCCATCAAGGTTTTGAAGGGGTTGGACGCTGTCCGCAAACGCCCCGGAATGTACATCGGCGATACCGACGACGGTTCGGGCCTGCATCACATGGTCTATGAGGTGGTCGACAACGCCATCGATGAGGCGCTTGCCGGTCACGCCGACCTCGTTACCGTGACGCTCAACCCCGACGGTTCGGTCACTGTGATCGACAATGGCCGCGGAATTCCGACCGATATCCACACCGGAGAAGGCATTTCGGCGGCCGAAGTGATCATGACGCAGCTGCATGCCGGCGGCAAGTTCGACCAGAATTCCTACAAGGTCTCGGGCGGCCTGCATGGCGTCGGCGTGTCGGTGGTCAACGCGCTGTCGGCGTGGCTGAAGCTGAAAATCCGCCGCAACGGCCAGATCTTCGAGATGAGTTTCACGCATGGCAATGCCGACGCACCGCTGAAGGCGACCGGCAGCTATGAGCAGGACAAGCAGCCGGGCACCTATGAGGGCCGCAGCGGCAGCCAGATCACCTTCTTCCCGTCGTCTGAGACCTTCACCATGGTCGAGTTCGACTTCGGCACGCTGGAACACCGGCTGCGCGAGCTTGCCTTCCTCAATTCCGGCGTGCGCATCATTTTGACCGATGCCCGTCACGCCGATGTCGTGCGCCATGAACTGCACTATGATGGGGGCCTCGAAGAATTCGTCAAATATCTCGACCGGGTCAAGAAACCGCTGATCGACAAGCCGATCGCCATCCGGGCGGAGCGCGATGGGATCACCGTCGAAGTGGCGATGTGGTGGAACGACAGCTACCACGAGAACGTGCTGGCCTTCACCAACAACATCCCGCAGCGCGATGGCGGCACGCATCTGGCCGGCTTTCGCGGCGCGCTGACGCGTCAGATCACCGGCTATGGCGAATCCTCCGGGCTGACCAAGAAGGAAAAGGTCTCGCTGATCGGCGACGATTGCCGCGAAGGTCTGACGGCGGTGCTGTCGGTCAAGGTTCCAGATCCGAAATTCTCCTCGCAGACCAAGGACAAGCTGGTTTCGTCGGAAGTCCGTCCTGTCGTCGAAGGCCTCGTCAACGAAGCGCTCGGCACCTGGCTGGAAGAACACCCGAGCGAAGGCAAGGTGGTCGTCGACAAGGTGATCCAGGCGGCTGCGGCGCGCGAAGCGGCGCGCAAGGCGCGCGATATCACCCGCAAGAGCTCGCTCGGCGTCACTTCCCTGCCCGGCAAGCTGGCTGACTGCCAGGAACGCGACCCGGCGAAATCCGAAATCTTCATCGTCGAGGGTGATTCCGCCGGCGGCTCGGCCAAAGGTGGGCGTTCGCGCCAAAACCAGGCGATCCTGCCGTTGCGCGGCAAGATCCTCAATGTCGAGCGGGCGCGCTTCGACCGCATGCTCGGCTCCGACATGATCGGCACGTTGATCACGGCGCTCGGCACCTCGATCGGCAAGGACGAGTTCAACGCCGACAAGCTGCGCTACCACAAGATCATCCTGATGACCGACGCCGACGTCGACGGCGCCCATATCAGAACCTTGCTGCTGACCTTCTTCTTCCGGCAGATGCCGGAGCTGATCGAGCGCGGCCATCTCTACATCGCCCAGCCGCCGCTCTACAAGGTGACGCGCGGCAAGAGCTCGCAATACATCAAGGACGAGAGCGCGTTCGAAGAGTTCCTGATCGGCTCGGGACTGGAGGAAGCATCGCTTACGCTTGGCTCGGGCGAGGTTCGCATCGGACAGGACCTGCGCGGAGCCATCGACGACGCACTGGCGGTGCGCCAGCTGATCAACGGCCTGCACACGCGCTACAACAGAGGCGTGGTCGAGCAGGCGGCGATCGCCGGCGGGCTCAACCCGGACGTGTTCACCGATCTCGGCCGCGCCAACGACATGGCGGAGCGGATTGCAAAACGCCTCGACATCATTGCCGAGGACACCGAGCGCGGCTGGACCGGCCGCATGTCGACCTCGAACGAGGGTGTCGGCGGCTATGTGTTCGAGCGCACGGTGCGCAGCGTCAAGGAATACGCGCATCTCGATCTGGCGCTGATCAATTCCGCCGACGCACGCCAGCTCGACCGCTACGCACAGCGCCTCAGCGAGGTCTACGGGTCGCCGCCGGTGCTGCGCCGCAAGGATGTCTCCGAAACCATCTCGGGGCCCCTGGCGATGCTCAATGCGGTCTTTGCGACCGGCCGCAAGGGCCTGACCATGCAGCGCTACAAGGGTCTCGGCGAGATGAACGCCGAACAGCTGTGGGAAACCACGCTCGACCCGAATGTGCGCTCGCTGCTGCAGGTCAAGGTCAATGACGCCACCGACGCGGACTCGCTGTTCTCGCGGCTGATGGGTGACGAGGTCGAACCCAGGCGCGAGTTCATCCAGGACAACGCGCTGTCGGTCGCCAATCTGGACATCTGATCTGGACGTTAAATCTGAATTGGCGCGCTGCGGCGCGCCAATTGCTCCACCGGTGGCAACAAAATCATTTTACAACGCGCCGGAACGGAAGTCCCTGCGAGACATTGTGACAACATCGATCACAATTTCTTACAGGAGGCCTTCATGGGACGCGGCATTTTGCTCTGGTTGCTCGGTATTCCGATCCCGATCATCATTCTGATCATGCTGTTCGTAAGGTAGGGGGCTTCCATGCAGTCCACCCTATCGGCGGTCGATGTTTCCGCCTCAACTGAGTCTTCCACCACCGCCGTCAGTTGGGGACCGATCATCGCCGGTGCCTTCGCGGCTTCCACGTTGACCTTCATCCTCATGTTGCTCGGTTCGGGGCTGGGATTGACCATGGTGTCGCCATGGTCGGGATCCGGCGCATCTGTCACCACTTTCGCGGCGTCCACCGCGATCTGGCTTGTCATCGTGCAATGGCTGTCCTCCGGTGTCGGAGGCTATCTTGCCGGGCGGCTGCGCACCAAATGGGTCGGCATTCACACCGACGAGGTGTATTTCCGTGACACCGCCCACGGTTTTCTTGCCTGGGCGTTGGCAACGTTACTCGTCGTCGGCGTGCTTGGCTCCGCGCTTTCCGCAGCGATCGGTTCAGGCGTGCAGGCGGTGTCCACCATCGCCTCTGGCGCTGCTATGGGCGCATCGGCAGGGACTTCGGCCAATGTCGGCAGCGCATCAGTCGACAATGCGACATCCTACCTTGTGGATTCGCTGTTCCGTCCGGCCGATCCGGGCAGGCTGGCCGGCGCCAATCCGGACAGCGATACCGCCGCGACCGGGCAGGCCTCGCGCATCCTGATCGCCGGTGCGGCGGCAGGCGAGGTTTCGGCAGACGACAAGACCTATCTGTCGCAACTCGTCGCCGCCCGCACCGGGCTTTCAGAAGCAGATGCCAAGGCGCGGGTGGATGCGATCATCGCCAGGGCTCAGGACGCCAAAGTCAAGGCGCAGCAGGCCGCCGATACCGCCAGGAAGGCCAGTGCGACGTTTGCCCTGCTTGGTGCGCTCTCACTGGCCATCGGCGCTTTCATCGCCAGTGCTGCCGCGGCCCTTGGAGGCAGGCAGCGCGACGATGAGGAGGCGGTTTTTATCGCCAGCCGCTGAATCGGCTCCGCCATTGAAAAGCAAAAGCCCGGCCTTGCGCCGGGCTTTTTGTGTTTGGGTCAGTCGCGCCGTGGCGGGATCAGTGATCCATGGCTTTGACGATCTCTTCGGTCATCTTCTTGGCGTCGCCGAGCAGCATCATGGTGCCGTCCTTGTAGAACAGCGTGTTGTCGATGCCGGCATAGCCGGAACCGAGCGAGCGCTTGACGAACAGGCAGGTGCGGGCCTTGTCGACATCGAGGATCGGCATGCCGTAGATCGGCGACGACTTGTCGTCCCGCGCGGACGGATTGGTGACGTCGTTGGCACCGATGACATAGGCGACATCGGCTTGCGCGAACTCCGAGTTGATGTCCTCGAGTTCGAACACTTCGTCGTAGGGCACATTGGCTTCGGCGAGCAGCACATTCATGTGGCCGGGCATGCGGCCGGCGACCGGGTGAATGGCGTACTTCACGTCGACGCCATTGGCTTTGAGCTTGTCGGCCATTTCGCGCAGCGCGTGCTGCGCCTGGGCAACCGCCATGCCGTAGCCCGGCACGATGATGACTTTCTGGGCGTTCATCATGAGGTAGGCGGCATCGTCGGCAGAACCCTGCTTGACCGTGCGTTCGACGCCGTCGTCTGCCGCTGCCGCCGTCTCGCCGCCAAAGCCGCCCAGAATGACCGAGATGAAGCTGCGGTTCATGCCCTTGCACATGATGTAGGACAGGATCGCGCCGGATGAGCCGACCAGCGCACCGGTGATGATCAGCGCCAGATTGCCGAGCGTGAAGCCCAGCGCCGCCGCCGCCCAGCCCGAATAGGAGTTGAGCATCGAGACGACGACCGGCATGTCGGCGCCGCCGATCGGGATGATCAGCAGGATACCGAGCACCAGCGAGGCGGCAACGATCAGCCAGAAGACCAGCTTGGACTCGGTGGTGACCAGCAGCACGATCAGCACGACGAGCGCGATGGCAAGTGCCGCGTTGATGAAGTGGCGTCCGCCGATCATGATCGGCTTGCCGGACATGCGGCCATCGAGCTTGAGGAAGGCGATGACCGAGCCGGTGAAGGTGATGGCGCCGATGGCGACGCCAAGGCTCATCTCGATCAGCGCCTGGGCATGAATGTCGCCATCCGTGCCGATGCCGAAGCTTTCCGGCGCATAGATGGCGGCTGCCGCCACCATGACGGCGGCGAGGCCGACCAGCGAGTGGAAGGCGGCGACCAGCTGCGGCATCGAGGTCATGGCGATGCGGCGCGCGGTGACGGCGCCGACGCCGCCGCCAATGGCAAGGCCGAGCACGATGAGACCGAAGCGGCCAGCCGAAGGGGTTGCCAGCGCCAGCGTGGTGGCAATCGCAATGCCCATGCCGATCATGCCGTAGAGATTGCCCTGGCGGCTGGTGGTCGGATGCGACAGGCCGCGCAGCGCCATAATGAACAGGACGCCGGAGACGAGGTAGAGGAAGGACGCGAAGTTGGCGTTCATGGCGCTCTACTTGTCCTTCTTCTTGTACATCGCCAGCATGCGCTGGGTGACGAGGAAGCCACCGAAAATGTTGACCGAAACCAGCATCAGCGCGACGAAGCCGAAGCCCGCGGCAATGCCGGAGGCGGCGATGCCGACGGCAAGCAGCGCGCCGACGACGATGACCGAGGAGATGGCGTTGGTGACGGCCATCAGCGGCGTATGCAGCGCCGGGGTCACCGACCAGACGACGTAGTAGCCGACGAAGATCGCCAGGATGAAGATGGCGAAGCGGAAGACGAAGGGATCGATGGCGCCGCCGGAGAGCGCGTGCGCCGCATCACCCGCGGCATCGGCACCACCGGGTGCGGTCGCCATATTGTGCACTGCCAGCCGGACGGCGGCGGAGGCCTGGTCGAGCTGGTCGAGTGCTTTCTGCAGGGTCTGGTCCATCACGCGATCCCTTTCGGCTTCGACGAGGGCGACTTGGGCGCGGCCGCCTTCTTGGGCGCGGCTTTCTTGGGCGAAGCGTCGGCGACCATGGTCTTGGCCGGGATCGCGGCCGGCTCGACATATTGGCCCTTTGGCGGCTGCTGGTCGGCCTTCACGAAAGCTGGATGAACCACCTTGCCGCCATCGGTCAGCATCGTCGCCTTGACCAGATCGTCGTCGCGGTTGATGGCAAGCGTCTTGGTCGTCTTGTCGACCAGCGTCTCGAGAAAGGCGAACAGGTTCCTGGCATAAAGCAGCGAGGCCGACGCCGCGATGCGGCCTGGCACATTGAGATGGCCGACGATTTTTACCCCATTGGCCGTTGTCACCACTTGACCCGGTACAGCGCCCTCGACATTGCCGCCGCGCTCGACCGCCAGATCGACGAGAACCGAACCCGGCTTCATAGAGGCGACCATGGCCTCAGATACCAGCTTGGGCGCCGGCCGGCCGGGGATCAGCGCCGTGGTGATGACGATGTCCTGCTTGGCGATATGCTCTGATGTGAGTGCCGCCTGCTTGGCCTGATATTCCTTCGACATTTCCTTGGCGTAGCCGCCGGCCGTTTCGGCCGCCTTGAATTCCTCGTCCTCGACCGCGAGGAACTTGGCGCCGAGCGAGGCGACCTGCTCCTTGGCGGCGGGGCGAACGTCGGTGGCGGTGACAACCGCACCAAGGCGGCGCGCGGTGGCGATCGCCTGCAGGCCGGCAACGCCGACGCCCATGATGAAGACCTTTGCCGCCGGCACCGTGCCGGCCGCCGTCATCATCATCGGCAAGGCGCGGTCATATTCCGAAGCCCCGTCGATCACCGCCTGATAGCCGGCCAAATTGGCCTGCGAGGACAAGACGTCCATCGACTGCGCGCGGGTGATGCGCGGCATGAATTCCATCGAGAAAGCGGTGACGCCGGCCTTGGCAAGGGCTGCCACGGCGGCATCATTGCCGTAGGGGTCCATGATGGCGATCACAGCCGCGCCGGGCTTGTAGCTCTTCAGCTCGGCATCGCCGGGCCGACGCACCTTCAGCACGACATCGGCCTTGGCGACATCGGAAGCCTTGCCTATGTCGGCGCCGGCGCTCGCATAGTCGGCATCGATGATGCGCGATTTCAGACCGGCACCGGCCTCGACGACGACGTCGAAGCCCAGTGCCGCCAGCCGTTTCACCGTATCGGGCGAGGCCGCGACGCGCGGCTCGTTGGCATCGAGCTCACGAGGGATGAAAACCGTCTGTCCCACCGCATGATCCTTTCGGCCGGAAGCTATTTCCCGCAAGACGCCGGCCGGCCTCGCGGCGGCGCCGTGGACAAGGTGTCGGAAAAATCTATCGGAGGATAAAGGCGCCGACGGCCAGAATCAGCACGAACAGAATGGTCGCCGAGAAGAAGCCGCCCGCGAAGAAGCCGAAGGCCATCGCCACGAGCAGGGCGCCGCAAAACAGCGAGCCGTACTTGGCCAGCGCGAGGAAGCCCGCATAGGTGCGGTCATGCTCGGCATAGTCCATCTTCGCGCCCAGTTCGACAGGACCGGTCGGCGAGTGATCAGCCATAGGAATACCCCTTCGAAGACATCTTTCAGGCACATAGCGAAAAGCCGGGCCGAGAGCAATGGCGCTATTGCCGCACAACAACCGACAACAGCCTCAAAGAAAGGTTGAAGCCGGCTGCCGACGCGCGACGGAGTCCGATCGCTGGATTATGATGCTTGACGCGGAAAGATGCTCCGAAGGCGGACGCTTTGCGTGGCCTAAGCCGGCGCCCTCAGCCGGCCAGATGCGGAAACAGCCCGAGCAACCCGACGACGATCAGATAGAGAGCGACGATGTAGTTCAACAGCCTTGGCATGACCAGGATCAGCACGCCGGCGATCAGCGAGATGAGCGGGGTTAGCGCAAGTGTGGAAATGGTCATGGCGGGTTCCCTCAAAGAGGTCAGAATCGACCCAAAGCGCTGCGCGTGGCCTCAGCCAGAACGCCGAAGTCGCCAAAAGGCTCCCTGCCGGCCCTGCAAAATCATGCGAATCCTGCCGTATCAGGCGGCCTCGTGATAGTACTTTGCCGTAGGCAGGATGGTCAGCGGCGCGAGTTCTCCGACATGCGGCGTGTCGAACAGCATGCGCTGTTCCATTGGCGTCGAGCGGAAGAACGGGAACCGTGAGAAGGACCGCTCGCGGATGGCGTTGACGTCGGCGCGGTAGAGCACGACCTTGTTGAAAACGCCCGGATAGGCGCGCGACTCGCTGATCTTCTCCGAGTAGTAGATACGCTTGTAGAAGCCGGCGTGATCCTCGCGAATGGTCGACAGGCAGTAGGGCGCGTTGAAATGGAAGCACGCCATGCCGGCCAGCCGCAGCGTCAGGTAAGGAATCTGCGGGTAGACCCGCGACCATTCGGGATCGGACGCAAACCGGCTGGGGCAGATGAAGCTCAGCCCGTCACGAAGCATCGGCATGACGATGTCGCCAAAGGCCTTGGTGGAAGGCGACATCGGCGTCGCCAAGGTGACGTGATGGATACGCAGCGTGCTGACGAGTTCCTGGTCGATATAGACCCCGAAGCGGTACACATTCGGTGCCTCGTCGAGCTCATCGTGAATGGTATGGTTTTCGTTGTCGGGCACCATATCGTTCGAGCGATATGACTTGTAGCGCAGGCGGTAGATGTCCTCGAGATCTTCGCCCTTGTCGCAGCGGCGGTACTCTGTCCGCTCAAGCATCGCCGAGACGTTGCGGGCGAAGCTGGACATGGTGTCGGCGGCATCCTTGCCGTCCTCGCCCGTCACCGGACGAAGCGAACTCAACTGCACAATCATCAACTCAATCCCCGTACATTGCCGCCGCGATCCGACACTACGACAGGGCCCTGGGATGTAAAAGATGAAAATCGGAAGCAGCCCGTTTACCAGCCGTTAAGGTTAACAATTGCTAAAATAAAACTAAAATTGGTGCTTTTCTTCGTTTTCTGCGCCGCAACGGGGAAAGAGCGTATCGCGAACATGACGGGAAGCGGCGGAAATTTTGGCATGGCCCGCGACGAGCAAGGAAACCTCGGAGCCTGCTCAATCCTGATGGAAACAGGGATGGGCTCTCAGTGCCTGGGCACCATGCGCCAGGCGCCGCAAATCAGCGACGTACCGCCTTTTTGGCGGTCCTGATATCCTTGGCGAAGGGCCATACCGTGTTCGACATCGTCTCGATGCCGGAAGCGCTGAGCGCCGAACCGAACAGGAACCCCTGGACAAGATCAGGCTTGACCTGCAGCGCCAGGATCTTGAGCTGCTCGAAGGTCTCGACCCCTTCGACGGTCACCGAAAGCCCCAGCGGCCGCGACAGGTTGACGATGCCCTTGAGCAGCTCGAGCGAACGGGGATTCTGGGTGACGTCCATCAGGAAAGAGCGGTCGATCTTGATCTTGTCGAGCGGCAGCTTGTGCAGGTAGCTCAGGCTCGAATAGCCGGTGCCGAAATCGTCGAGCGCGATGCGCACGCCAAGCTGCTTCAACTCCTCGATATACTGGCGCGTCAGCGACTTGTCGTCGAGCAGCGCCGTTTCGGTGACCTCGATCTCGAGCCGGGAGGCGGCGAGGCCGGTGCCGGCCAACGCATCGCGAACCTTCTGGATCACGTCGCGGCTGCGGAAATCCTTGGCGGAGAGATTGACCGAGACGCTGGTCTGGTCGGGCCATTTGGCGCATTCGGCGCAGGCTGCCTGCAGCACGAAGGTGCTGATCTCGGAAATGATGCCCATTTCCTCGGCCAGTGGAATGAAGATGCTGGGCGAGATCGGCCCGAGATCGGGATGATCCCACCGGCACAGCGCCTCGCAGCTGGCGATGCGCATTGTGCTCATCGCCACGATCGGCTGATAGACCACCCGCAGGCTCTTGCTTTCCACCGCTGTGCGCAGATCCGCCTTCATCAGCTGACGGTTGCGGAAAGCGGCATCCATCGAGGCTTCGAACAGCCGCCAACCGTTCTTGCCGAGCTCCTTGGCCTTGTAGAGCGCCAGGTCCGCCTTGACGATCATGGCGTCGACATCGGTATCCTTGACCCGCGACAGTACCGCGCCGCCGCTGGCCTGGATGCGCAGCCCGTGACCGGCAACGTCGACTTCCCCCTGCAGGCCTGCGAAAATCTCGTCGAGCTGGCTGGTCAGATGGCTTTCATCCTCGACGCGGTCGAAGAAGATCATGAACTCGTCGCCACCGAAACGGCTGACCGTGATATCTTGCCTGGCAATGGCGGCAAGCCGCTCGGCAACGGCATAGATCAAGCCGTCGCCGATCGGATGGCCAAGCGTGTCATTGACGCTCTTGAAATCGTCGAGGTCGAGCACCGCCAGGCCGCAGAGACGATCGCGATCGCCTGACGCCATGGCCTCGCCCACCAATTCATGGAAATAGGCGCGGTTGGGCAGGCCGGTGAGATTGTCGTAGCGTGCCATGAAGCGGATCTTGTCTTCCGCCTCGACACGGGCGGTGACGTCCTCGAAGGTGATGACGCCCAGTTCCTGGCTGCCTTCGCGAGCCGAGAACTCGTAATGCTGGCCGTTGGCGAGGGAAACCAGCACCTTGCGGTCGCGGCCCTCCCTCAGGGCACGCGTCAGCTGCGCCTCGATGTAGCGGCAATCCTTGGGCGCCAGCATGCCGCCGGCGACACCGCGCATCAACAGACCATGGATCGACCGCCCGAGCAGCGCATCGGGCGACTTGAGCGACATCAGATGCGCGGCCTCGGCATTGGCCACCGCGACTCGGCCGTCCGGGCCGAGCATGACAAGGCCATGCGACATGGTGTTGAGCGCCCGGTTGAAGCGCTGGGCAATGCGGTTGGCCTTCTTCTCTTCCGAGACGGCCGCAAAAAGCACATCGCGTACGGTGTTGGCGAATTTCCGGATCGCGAACAGGAACGGCGCCGACAGGAGCCCGAGAAGGACATGGTAGATGTCGCCGCGCAGCAGGAAGCCCACCGAGATCGGCCAGGTCAAGGCAATGGTCAGGATGGTGACCATGCGCGGCGAGCCGTAGTTGCGGCCGGCGATGGAGGTCGCCGTCGCCAGCGTCAGGCAAACGGAGGCGATTTCGGCGAACCCGTCGCGCGCGAAATAGATGCCGAGCAGGCAGAAGGCGCCAAGTGTCAAGCCATGCAGGGAGCCATAGAGAATGTAGTCATTCTCACGCTTGTGCGCTTCTTCCCAGGTCGTCGGCGAAGGCATGCTGTTGTATTTTCGAAAGTTCCTCATGCGGAAAATGCCGACGAGAACCATCGAGATCGCGACCAGCAAATACCGCGGATCGCCGTTCTTCCACCAGACAAGGCCGATCAGGAAAGTCTGCGCGAGAATGCCTATCGAAAGCGTCAGCCCGTCGCGAAACAGGGTTTCCACGAACGGAATGTAGACGTCGACCGGAACCTCGTTCTTTTTTCTCAGATTCAACGCCTGAATCCCAACCCTGGGGAGCCAAGCAGTGTCACATCCGCCTTAAGAAAGATTTAGAGAGCCGCTCGCGCTCCAGCCGTCAAACCGGGTGACGCAGCGGAAAGTGAGGAAACTGTCGTTCAGGTAAACAAGGCGTATCGATCATTCGGCGGCCTGAAGTTCCGGCCGCGCCGGCGTGCCCGACAGGCGTTCGAGCAGCCTTTGGCGTTCGCCGGCGGCCTTTTGCGCGCTGGCTTGGCGGACGTGGCCATAGCCGCGAATAAGGGCCGGCACCGAGGCCAGCGCAACCGCCGCATCGACCTTGGCCGGGGCCAGCGATCCGGCGATGAGCTCCAGATCCGCCTCGTACCGCGCCAGCAGCTGCCGCTCCATGCGCCGCTCGGCGGTGTAGCCGAACAGGTCGAAGGCGGTGCCACGCAGACCTTTCATCGCCGTCAACAGGCGAAAACCCTTCATCATCCACGGGCCGAAGCTCGATTTCCTCGGGCTGCCGTCATTGCCACGACGGCCCATGATCGGCGGAGCGAGGTGGAATTCAAGTTTGTCATAGCTCTGAAACTGTTTTCCGAGTTCGGCGGCGAAAGAGCCGTCTGTGTAAAGACGCGCCACCTCATATTCGTCCTTGATCGCCATCAGCTTGAACAGGTTCCTGGCGGCAGCTTCCGACACCGCGGTCGACCCAGGCACGGCCTTCGCTTCGGCGGCGCGCAAAACGGCCAGTTTTCCGGCATAACGCCTGCCATAGGCGGCGTTCTGATAGGCGGTCAGGAAGGCGACGCGGCGGGCGACGATGTCGTCCAGTGTCTCGGCGACATCCGTGGCCTGGCCGGCCTTTCCAGCCACGGCCGGACCCGGCTGGGCAACGAGCCCGCGCACGAAATCCGGCTGATGGGCAGCGCGACGTCCCCAGCGGAAAGCGGCGATGTTCATCGCCACGGCTTCGCCATTGAGCTCGATCGCCTTCTCGACGGCCTCGGCCGACAATGGCAGGCCGCCATGCTGGAAGGCAAAGCCGAGCATGAACATGTTGGCGCCGAGCGAATTGCCGAAAAGCGCCGTGGCGGTGCGGGTGGCGTCGAAGAAATGCGCCTTGTCGTCGCCCGCCGCCGCGCGGATCGCCTTTTTCAGCCGCTCTATCGGCAACGAAAAATCGGCCGAGCGGGCGAATTCGCCGGGCATGATCTCGGCGGTATTGGCGACAAAGATGGTGTGGCCCTCGCGCACCGCGGTCAGCACCTTCTTGGCGCCCGACACGACGAGATCGCAGCCAAGCACCAGATCGGCCTTGCCGGCCGAAACGCGGATGGCATGGATGTCGTCCGGGGTGCGGGCGATGCGGACATGCGTGAACACCGAGCCGCCCTTCTGGGCGAGGCCGGCCATGTCGATCATGCCGCAGCCCTTGTCCTCCAGATGCGCCGCCATGCCGAGCACCGCACCGACGGTGACGACGCCGGTGCCGCCGACGCCGTCGATGATCGCCGCCCAGCCCTGGTCGCTGAGCGGGAATTGCGCCGGCACGGGCACGCCTTCCAGCGGATCGGCTTTGCCGGCCAGGCCCTCGGCCTTGCGGATCTTGGCGCCGTGCACGGTGACGAAGGACGGGCAGAAGCCGTCGACGCAGGAGAAATCCTTGTTGCAGCTCGACTGGTCGATCTTGCGCTTGCGGCCGAATTCGGTCTCGACCGGCTGGATCGAGACGCAGTTCGACTGTACGCCGCAATCGCCGCAGCCTTCGCAGACCAGTTCGTTGATGAAGACCCGCTTGTCGGGATCGGGGAAGGTGCCGCGCTTGCGGCGGCGGCGCTTTTCGGCGGCGCAGGTCTGGTCGTAGAGCAGCACCGAAACGCCCTTGACGTCGCGCAGCTCGCGCTGAACGAGATCGAGGTCGTCGCGGTGGTGGATGGTGGCGCCGGCCGGGAATTCGGCCTTGCCGGCATATTTGCCGGGCTCATCGGTGACGATGGCGATGCGGTCTACGCCTTCGGCGCGCACCTGCCTGGCGATCATGTCGACGGTCAGGCCGCCTTCGTGCGGCTGGCCGCCGGTCATGGCGACGGCGTCATTGTAGAGGATCTTGTAGGTGATGTTGGCATCGCTCGACAGCGCGAAGCGGATCGCCAGCGTACCGGAATGGTTGTAGGTGCCGTCGCCAAGATTCTGGAAGATGTGCTCGCGCTTGGAGAACGGCGCCTGGCCGACCCATTGCGCGCCCTCGCCGCCCATGGCCGTGAAGCCGACGGTGTTGCGGTCCATCCACAGCGCCATGAAGTGGCAGCCGATGCCGGCCGCGGCGATCGAGCCGTCCGGCACCTTGGTGGACGAATTGTGCGGGCAGCCGGAACAGAAGAACGGCGTGCGCGAGCCGATGTCGGTGGCCTCGGTGAGCATTGCCTGGAACTGGCGCAGTTTTGCCACCCGCGCCGAAATCTCTTCGGACGGACCGATGGTCCTGACGATCCTCTCGCCAAGCGCGATGGCGATCTCGTTGGGATCGAGCGCGCCCTTGGCCGGAAACAGCCAGTCGCCGCGCTCGTCCTTCTTGCCGATAATGACCGGTTGGGTGGCAGTGCCATAAAGGCTTTCGCGCAGCTGCACTTCGATCAGCGAGCGCTTCTCCTCGACGACCACGATGGTGTCGAGGCCGCGGGCGAAATCGGCGAGGTGATGCAGGTCGAGCGGCCAGGGACAGCCGACCTTGAACAGCCGCACGCCGATGCGGTTGGCGGCCGCCTCGTCGATGCCGATATCCTCCAGCGCCTGGCGGACATCGAGGTAGCTCTTGCCGAGCGTGATGATGCCTATCTTCGGGTTGCGGCCGCCCGAATAGACAATGCGGTTCAGCCCGTTGGCAAGGATGAAGGCGGAGGCCGCGGCGCGCTTGTGCTCATGCAGCCGCTCCTCCTGGCCGAGCATGTCGATCTCGTGGCGGATGTTGAGGCCGCCGGGCGGCATATCGAACTCCGGCACGACGATATTCAGCCGCTCGAGCGCGGCATCGACCGAGGCGGTCGATTCGATGTTGTCCTTGACGCATTTGATCGCCGCCCAGGTACCGGCAAAGCGCGACATGGCAAAACCGTAGAGCCCGTAGTCGATGATCTCCTGGACACCAGCCGGGTTGAGGATCGGCACCATCGTGTCGACGAACAGGAATTCGGTGGCGTGCGCATTGGTCGAGGATTCGGCCATATGGTCGTCGCCCATCAAGGCGAGCACACCGCCATGCTTCGACGAGCCGGCGAGGTTGGCATGGCGGAACACGTCGCCGGAACGATCGACGCCCGGCCCTTTGCCATACCAGACCGAAAAGACGCCGTCATGGGTGCCCTCGCCCAGCAGTTCCGTCTGCTGCGACCCCCAGCAAGCGGTGGCGGCAAGCTCCTCGTTGAGACCCGGCTGGAAGACGATGTCAGCTTGGGCGAGCTGTTTCTTCGCCTTCCACAGCTGCATGTCGAGGCCGCCGAGCGGCGAACCGCGATAGCCGGAGACGAAGCCGGCCGTGTTCAAGCCGGCGCGACGGTCGCGCTCGCGCTGCATCAGCAGCATGCGAATGACCGCCTGCGCGCCGGACAGGAAGATGCGCTCCTTTGCGAGATCGAACTTGTCGTCTAGCGCGACGTCGTGCAGCGTCATCAGGCATTTCCTCTGCGGAGGCCACGCGGGGCAGGCAGCCAACGTCGGGGTCGGATGACGCATCCTTTCTCCCCTTGCAAGGCAGGTCAAACAAAATCGCAGATGCCAGGCAACGCGCAACGAACAGTCCGCGGCCATCCTGAATCGGGTATGAAACCGATCGGCGCACATTGCCCGGCGCACGAAAATTCCAGCTGCGGCCCGGATGGCCGCGACGCGTCAGCCGCCCTTCGAGCAATCCGGCTTCGGTTCGCCCGGCAGCTTGCCGTCGGGATGGCCGACGAGATCGGGATTGGCGGTGTAGAGCTGGTCGATAACCAGCGGCCGGTCGGGCAGGATCGACTGGTCTTCCGTCGACATCAGCGTGGTGTCGATCTTCTGCAGGACCGCGCCGTCGGCGCCCTTGATGCTGATGGCAATCGCGTAGGGTTTGTTCTTGACGACGCAGGTCAGTGCCGGGCTCTCCAGCGTCACCTTGTCGAGCTTCGGCCAGACCTTCTGCTCGACCAGCAGAGGTGCGCCGCCGGCGGGATCCTGGAAGCTGGCGACCGCCACCTGGCCCTCTCCCATCGGCTTCAGCGGCCGCAGGGTCACCACATAAGTCGCCCTCGCGAGGCGATAGTTGAAGACGAATATCTTGCCAGAAATCTCGAACAGCTTGCCTTCGTCATTGCCGGTATCGCGGCAGGCGCCGAGCGCAACGGCCACGATGAGCGCCGCGCCAACAAGGATCGAACGGGAAAGGCCGCTACGCATTCCTGACCTCATTTTCCGCCATGCGACGGCGGCGATAGTGACGGCTTGCCTTCTGACGGTTGCCGCACACCGCCATGTCGCACCAAAGGCGGCTGGAATTGCGGCTTCTGTCGACGAATAGCCAGGTGCAGTTGGGACAGATCCTCAGCCTTGCGACGGTGTCGTCGCGCAGAAGCGATAGCGCCGAAACCGCCAGCGCCGCCTCGAAGGCGATCGGCGTCAGGGGATCACCGAACGGCCTTCCCGGCGCACCGATCTCGGTCCGGCTGCCGGCAAGGCCAACGGCGCAGGCTCTCAGGAACCCGGGCAGATCAGTGGTGGCGACCGCACCCTTCGAGGCCGCTCCACGAAACAGCCGGTCCGTCGCCTCGCGGATCGACAGCACGACGGGCGCGATCGCCGCCGCCGAGGATACCGCCAGCGGCCTGTCGCCAAGTTCGGCGGCGCGAAAGCGGCTCGCCGCGTCGGCGAAGCGGGCAATCTCGGCCGGATCGTCGAAGCGGTCGAAGGTTCGCTCCGGATCGCCGCGCAGCACGACGGTGTTCGCCGTGTCGAGCGCAAGCAGGCCGCCGGTGAAGCGGTGCAGGGTCCAGGATACCGTCATTCCGAAAATCTAACCGATAAATCGTATTTGACAAGTTAGATTCAGCGATGCAGTTTCTCTACAGGCGCGGACTCCGTTGCCTTTGTTTTGAGCATGTCGTTGGCCAGGACCGCTTCACACTTTGGGCGGCATGCTTCGAGGTTTTGCATGCTCTATTTCTTCCAGCAGGTGTTGAACGGGCTGCATTCGGGCGCGCTCTATGCGCTGCTCGCCTTTGGCTATGTGCTGACCAACGGCATCCTGCACCGCACCAATCTCGCCTATGGCGCGTTGTTCGCCTTTTGCGGCCAGACGATGATCCTGACCGCGGCCTTCGGCTATCAGGTGCTGTGGCTGACGCTGCTGGCGGCGGTGGCGCTCGGCGTCGTCGCTGCGTTCCTCTATGCCGCGCTGATCAGCCACGTGCTGTCGCGCAGTGTCTTCGAACCTTTGGCCGATCGCACGCCCAATGCAATCGTGGTGACGACGCTCGGCATCCTGCTGCTGCTGTCCGAAGCGAGCCGTATCGCCGCCGACACGCATGATCTGTGGCTGCCGCCGATGCTGGCGCAGCCTATGATTTTCGCGCAGGGCGCCACCTTCAAGGCAACGCTGACGCTCATCCAGATCATCGACTGCGCCGTGGTGGTGGCGGCAATCGCGCTGGCCAGCCGGGCCTTTGCCCGGTCGAGCTTCGGACGGCGCTGGCGCGCCGTCTCCGACGACCCCAAGGCAGCCGCGATGTGCGGCGTCGACGTGCGCGCGGTGTTCCGGCGCGCGGTGCTGTTCGGCGGCTTCTGCGCCGCACTGGCCGGTGTCATGGCCGGGCTTTATTATGGCAATGTCAGCTTCGGCTCGGGCCTCGTCTATGGACTGAAAATCCTGTTCGTGACGGCGGTCGGCGGCTATCTCTCGCCACCGCGCGCGGCGCTCGGCGCGGCCGCCTTCGGCATGGCCGAATCGCTGTGGGCAGGCTACTTCCCGGTCGAGTGGCGCGACGCGTGGATGTATTTGTTCCTGGTCACGACGCTGATCCTGATCGGCGCCGGCCGCGACACCGGCAAAATCGCCTGAAAACGTCAGACTTTGGTTGCATGACGCCAGGGCAGATCGCCGCTATTGGGCACTGTCTGCCATGCGATGATATTTGCTGCCTCTATCCTTGTTGACCCGTCAGTCCACGCGCGGCATACCGTTGGACCACACGGCGTGACGGACAAAAAGGGGGAAGCCGGCACGCCTCCGGTACAGGGAGGAATGCATGGCAGGGCTGCTCGCTCTATCCAGGACTATTGATCGCGCCAACGAATTCATCGGCAAATGGATATCGTGGCTGATCCTGCTGGCGATCCTGGTGAGCGCCGCCAATGCCATTATCCGCAAGGTGTTCGACATTTCCTCGAACGCCTGGCTCGAGCTGCAATGGTATCTGTTCGGCGCCGCCTTCATGCTGGCCGCCGCCTATACGCTGAAGCAGAACGAACACATCCGCATCGACGTCGTCTACGGCCTGTTTCCACGCCGCGTGCAGCACTGGATCGACCTTTTCGGGCATGTCTTCTTCCTGATGCCGTTCGTGACGCTGATGGTGATCTATTTCGTTCCCTATGTGTCGCTGTCGTTTCGCAGCGGCGAGATGTCCAACAATTCCGGCGGCCTGATCATCTGGCCGGCCAAGGCCATCCTGCTCGTCGGTTTTTTCCTGCTCGCGCTCCAGGGCATCTCCGAGATCATCAAGAAGATCGCCATCATGCGCGGCAACATGGACGACCCCAATCCCTTCATATCGGTGCATGAGCAGGCCGAACTCGAAGCCAAGGCGCTGGCCGACGAGGTGCGTTCGTGATGGAGTTCATCGCGCAGAACATGGCGCCGATCATGTTCGCCTCGCTGATCATTTTCCTGCTGATCGGCTACCCCGTCGCTTTTTCCTTGGCCGCCAACGGCTTGATGTTCTTCTTCATCGGCGTGCTGCTGTCGCCTTATTCCGGAGGATCGATCAACCTCGCCTGGCCGCTCCTGCACGCATTGCCGGATAATTTCTACGGCAGCCGGGTGATGTCGAACGACACGCTGCTGGCCATCCCGTTCTTCACCTTCATGGGCATCGTGCTCGAGCGATCGGGCATGGCCGAAGACCTGCTCGACACGATCGGTCAGCTGTTCGGGCCAATCCGCGGCGGCCTTGCCTATGCGGTGATCTTCGTCGGCGCGCTTTTGGCTGCGACCACCGGCGTGGTGGCGGCTTCCGTCATCGCCATGGGCCTGATCTCGCTGCCGATCATGCTGCGCTATGGCTATGACCGCCGGCTCGCATCCGGTGTCATTGCCGCCTCCGGCACGCTTGCCCAGATCATCCCGCCGTCACTGGTGCTGATCGTGCTTGCCGACCAGCTCGGCCGCTCGGTCGGCGATATGTACGCGGGCGCGCTGATCCCGGGCCTCGTGCTCACCGGCCTCTATATGTCCTATATCCTGATCATGTCGATCATCCGGCCGAACTCGATGCCGGCGCTGCCGCTCGAGGCCCGTACCCTCGGCCATGGCGTGATGTCGCTGCTGGTGGCTTTGCTGGTCACATCAGCGGTTTCCTATGCAGCATATCGTTATCTGGCGCCGGCGCATGGCGACAATGCCGACATTCTCGGCGCGACCGCCGGGGTGCTGTTCATCTACATCGTGGCCATTGCCGACAAGCGCCTGAACTTCAACATGATGTCCAGGCTGGCGCAGCAGGTGATCATCGTGCTGATCCCGCCACTGGCGCTGATCTTCCTGGTGCTGGGCACCATCTTCCTGGGCATCGCCACGCCGACCGAAGGCGGCGCCATGGGTTCCGTCGGCGCCTTGTTCATGGCGGCGGCAAAGGGGCGCTTGTCGCTGGACGTCGTCAAGCAGGCACTGGCCTCGACGACAAGGCTTTCGTCCTTCGTGCTGTTCATCCTGATCGGCGCACGGGTGTTCTCACTGACCTTCTACGGCGTCAACGGCCACATCTGGGTCGAGCACCTTTTGACGTCGCTGCCGGGCGGCGAGGTCGGCTTCCTGATCGGCGTCAACATGCTCGTCTTCTTCCTCGCCTTCTTCCTCGACTTCTTCGAATTGGCGTTCATCATCGTACCGCTGCTGGCGCCCGCCGCCGACAAGCTCGGCATCGACCTGATCTGGTTCGGCGTGCTCCTTGGCGTCAACATGCAGACCAGCTTCATGCACCCGCCCTTCGGCTTCGCGCTGTTCTACCTGCGTTCGGTGGCCGCGCGCGTGCCCTATCTCGATCGTCTCACCGGCAAACAAATCGCGCCGGTGACCACCGGACAGATCTATTGGGGCGCGGTGCCCTTTGTCTGCATCCAGGTGATCATGATCGGGTTGACCATCGCCTTTCCGCAAATGGTGATGCACTACAAGGGAACGACTGTCGATCCGGGCACCATCGACTACAAGGTACCGGAGGTGCCCGGCCTGTCACCGCTCGGCACACCGCCGGCGGATGGAGCGGCGCCCGCTGGCGGCGGCACGGCGCCGGCAGCTCCCGATCTTTCGCAACCGCCCAGTTTCGGCGATCCGGCACCGGCAAAGCCGGCAGCGCCACAGCCCGACCTGTCGCAACCGCCAAGCTTCAACTGAACCGGCATGGTCAAGACCATGAAAGCGGTGCGGCTGGAAGCGGTGGGCGGCATCACGCTGCGCGACGTCGACATGCCTGACATCGGTGCGGATGAGCTGCTGGTGCGCATCGAAGCCTGCGGCGTCTGCGGCACGGATCGGCATCTGTTTCACGGCGAATTTCCGTGCACGCCGCCGGTGACGCCCGGCCATGAGTTCTCCGGTATCGTCGAGGCGATCGGAAAATCGGTCTCGGGTTTTGCCATCGGCGATCGTGTCACCGGCGACCCCAACATCGCCTGCGGGCGCTGCGCGCGTTGTCACGCGGGACAAGTCAATCTCTGCAGCAATCTGCGCGCCATCGGCATTCATCGCGACGGCGGCTTTGCCGAATATCTTGCCTTGCCGCAGAAGCAGGCTTTCGTCCTGCCTGCGAGCCTCGATCCCATGCACGGTGCCTTCTGCGAGCCGCTCGGCTGTTGCCTGCACGGCGTCGACCTTGCCGGGATCAAACCCGGCAGCTCGGTGGTCGTGCTTGGCGGCGGCGTGATCGGCCTGCTCACCGTACAGCTGGCAAGATTGGCGGGAGCCACGACCATCATCCTGTCGACCAGGCAAGCTTCGCGGCGCGCGCTGGCCGAGAACCTCGGCGCGACGGTGACGACCGATCCAACCACCGCCGATGTCATCGATGCCATCGCCGGACCGGCGGGGCTGATGCCAGGCGGTGTCGACGTCGTCTTCGAATGCGCGGGCGTGCGCGAGACCGTCGAGCAGTCCATGCGGCTGGCCCGCGCCGGTGGCACGATCGTCATCGTCGGCGTAACGCCGCAAGGCATGAAGGCGGAATTCGAGCCGTTCGACCTGTTGTTCCGGGAACTGAAGGTGCTGGGTTCCTTCCTCAATCCCTACACCCATCGCCGCGCCGCCGAACTCATCGCTTCCGGTGCGATCGAGATCGACAGGCTGATCTCCAGGCAGGTATCGCTTGAAGAAGCGCCAGCGGTGATCGCCAATCCGCCGGCGCCCGGCGAGGTCAAGGTTCTGGTGGTGCCGCGCCGAGGCTGAACCGCCGGCTTCGCCTCCTGGGACATACAGAAAAGCTCCCTGAGCGGGTTCCGCCCAGAGAGTTTTTGAGCAGAAGTCCGGCCGACTACAGCTTGCCGTTGCGCTGCTGGACCATCATGAAGGTGTCGTAATTGTATTCGGCCACCTGCGCCCAGAGATAATGCTCCTTGCGGAAGCCCTTGATCGATTCCCAGATCTTCTTGAACGGGGCGTTGGAGGCTTCCATTTCGGTATAGACCTCGTTGGCCTTTTCGAAGCAGGCGGCCATGATCTCCTGGCTGAACGGGCGCAGTTTCGCGCCGCCGGCTACCAGCCGCTTCACCGCCGCAGGATTCAGATAATCGTATTTCTGCAGCATGTTGGCGTCGGCCGCCTGTGCGGCAGTGCGCAGCAGCGACTTGTACGTCGGCGAAAGTTCTTCGTACTTCGCCTTGTTGAACATCAGGTGGACGGTCGGACCGCCCTCCCACCAGCCGGGATAATAATAATAGGGCGCGACCTTGTAGAAGCCGAGCTTCTCGTCGTCATAGGGACCAACCCATTCGGCCGCGTCGATGGTGCCTTTCTCCAGCGCGGGATAGATATCCCCGCCGGCGATCTGCTGCGGCACGACGCCGAGCTTCTGCACCACCTTGCCGGCAAAACCCCCGATTCGCATCTTGAGGCCGGAAAGGTCGGCCACCGTGTTGATTTCCTTGCGGAACCAGCCGCCCATCTGCACGCCGGTGTTGCCGCCCGGCAGGCCGAAAAGGCCCTGCGTGGCGAGGAACTCGTTGAACAGGTCGATGCCGCCGCCGTGGTAATGCCAAGCATTCATGCCGCGTGCGTTGAGCGAAAAGGGAACCGCCGCACCGAGCGCCCATGTCGGGTCCTTGCCCCAGTAATAATATGCCACCGTATGGCAGGCCTCGACCGTGCCGGCCGTGGCGGCGTCGGCGGCCTGCAGGCCAGGCACCAGCTCGCCGGCAGCAAAAACCTGGATCTGGAAATTGCCGTCGGTGGCTTCCGACAGCATCTTGGAAAAGACCTCGGCGCCGCCATAGATGGTGTCGAGCGACTTCGGGAAGGACGACGCCAGCCGCCATGTCACCTTGGGATTGGACTGCGCGATTGCAGGCGCCGCCAGCGTGGCCGCCGCGGCCGCGGCACCTACGCCGGTGGCACCGGCCTTGCGAATGAATGAACGACGATCCATGAAGTTCCTCCCTTTTGGATCAACAGGCCGACGCCAGGAAATCCTCGGTTTCCGTGTCGGTTCGTTCGAGACAATACACAGGCAAGAAGTCGAGTCCAGCAGGCCGGCCCGATTTGACGGCGAAGCCCGGCTGCCCTGCAACTATAGTCTAACAGGCCATTTCGTGGCCCATGCGACACGTTGAAACTTGGCATGGAAAAATGCCCGGCGATGGCCTATTTTGCAGGCAGGACATCCTTGCCCAGATGGAACATAGAGCCAAAATGCACCAGCCGCTCGTCGCCATATCGACCGACGTCCGTCAGTTCGACAACTACACCTGGCATGCAGCCCCACAACAATATCTGGAAGCGGCGATCACCGGCGCCGGCGTGTTCCCGGTGCTGGTGCCATCGTTCGGCGATCGGCTCGATTTCGACGAACTTCTATCGTCGGTCGACGGCGTCATGGTCACCGGCTCGAAATCCAATGTGCACCCCTCGCTCTATGGCGGCGACGCCAGCGAAGCCAATGGCCCCTATGATCCGGCGCGCGACGCCACGACGCTGCCGCTGATCCGCCGGGCGATCGAACGCGGCGTGCCGCTGCTCGCCATCTGCCGCGGCATCCAGGAATTGAACGTGGCGTTGGGCGGCACGCTCGGCGCCGAGATCCAGGAGCGCGAGGGCTCGCTCGACCACCGCGCGCCGGTGAGCGACAAGCAGGACGAACGCTTCGCCATCCACCAGACCATTTCGATCAAACCTGACAGTTGCCTGGCCGGCGTGTTCGGTGCCGGCGACATCAAGGTCAATTCGCTGCACCGCCAGGCAATCGACCGGCTCGGCTCGAAGCTGCAGGTCGAGGCCGTCGCCACCGATGGCACGGTCGAGGCGGTTTCGGTGCGCGACGCCCGCGCCTTCGCCGTCGGCGTGCAATGGCACCCGGAATACTGGGTCAAGTCGGACAGCAATTCGGTGAAAATATTCCGTGCCTTCGGCGATGCTGTTCGGCTGCACGCCGCAGCGAAGGCCGGCGCGCGGGCCGCGGCGGAATAATCAGTCGCCAGATTTTTTGTCACCGGTGGCCGCCAGCGACAGCAATGGTAGCGCCGGGGCATAGGATTCGTAGCCGTCGCCATCGGCAGCCGCGAAGGTGACGATCGGATCGGTGCCATTGGCGCTGAAGGCGACCGTGCCATCGTTTTGCTCGCGCCAGAACTTCGCCTGCTCTATGCCCGGCAAGAGCCGGCGGCATTTGGGAGCAACGGTGAGCAGCGACAAACCGTCCGAAATTTCGGCCCCGCGGCTGACTGCACAGACCGCCTCATCGCCATTGGCGACCAGCCTGTAGCTGTTGGACGGGGCGGCCTCGTTGGCCACGCTTTCACGGCTGCCGCCATGAAACAGCTGGATGCCACCAAACAGCGCCGCGGCAGCGATCAATGCGGAAAGTGCTTTCATCATTCTTCATCCACGTACACGGACAGGTTGAACAATGATTCCAAAGCGTTAAGCTGACGTTAATAAGTGTGGCAGCGCCGCTCCTGATATCAACGGATGTCGACGACGAAAGCGTCGGCCTATTGCGGGACTGCTAACGAATAGCGATCTGAAAGGAGCTTGAAGAGCCACTCCCGCTCAACATCGGTGGCGGCTGAGGCAAGTTCGACCCTCTGGGCACCCGCGTCGACTGTCAGGCGGTTGCATGTATCGCCCTCGCGTAGTTTCAGCGATTTGAGCTGCGTCCGATCGATCTTGAGTTCGGTTCGTTTCGTCATCAAAGAGGGCCATGCCGGGAAGGACCTGGAGCTAGGCATCTTGAACGGGGGAACTCCCGGATCATAGACGAGCCCAGCAACCTCCAGCTTCATCATTTCAGGCACGGATCTCTGGAAAACGCGACGAACCGTCAGCACCGCAAGGAGGCCCCCGATCGTCCAGGCACAAAGCCAGAATACGAGAAATGCCGTTCCTCCGCCAACCGGCATCGTCATGATCTGGTGAGCGGCGGAAATCTCTCCGAAAGCCCAGCCGCCAAGCCAGAAAAGCATGAAGACGCCTACCATATAGGTGGCGGCGGGCGGTTTTGGGTACGGGATCGAAACGACCTGCTCCCGGCCACTGGTTGCGACCGAGATAGTGGAATTTTCGGGCGGCTTCAAAGCCATCGGATTTGCCTTTTGGCTAGCCTCGACCCTTCACATGCGCCGTCTCGGGCACCGGGGTCAGCGGACGGCGTTCGGTGAACCAGGACACCAGATTGTCGACGCAGAGATCCGCCATGGCGCGGCGGGTGTGGTCCGAGGCCGAGCCGACATGCGGCAGCAGCGAGGTGTTGGGCGCGTCGAGCAGCGCCTTGGGCACATTCGGTTCGTCGGCAAAGACATCGAGGCCGGCGGCGGCGATGGTGCCGTTGGCGAGTGCTGCCGCGAGCGCCGCCTCGTCAACCGTGCTGCCGCGGCCGATGTTGACGAAGACGCCGTTGGCGCCAAGCGCCGACAGGATCTCGGCATTGACCGCCTTCTCCGTCGAGGCGCCCCCCGGCGCGACCGAAATCAGCGTATCGACGGCTTCTGCAAGCCCTTTCAGGGTCGCATGGTACTGGTAGGGAAGACCTTCGACACGGCGCCGGTTGTGGTAGGCGACCGGCAAGCCAAAAGCTTCCAGACGCCGGGCGATGGCCTGCCCGATGCGGCCCATGCCGAAAATGCCCACACTGCGCCCGCGCAAGGTCAGCCGGCTCAGCGGATAGTTGCCCTTGCGCACCCAGCTGCCGTCACGCAACCAGGTTTCGGCGCGCGGCAGGTCGCGGATGGTGTTGATCAGCAGCCCGATCGTGGTGTCGGCGACCTCCTCGGTCAACACGTCGGGCGTGTTGGTGACCATGATGTTCTTTGCCCGGGCATGGACGACATCGACCGAATCATAGCCGACGCCGAAGGAGGCGATGAGCTCGAGGTTGGGCAATGCATCCATCATCGCCGCGTTGATGCCGGCGAACGAAGCGATGCCACGCACGTTGCTGCGCATCTCGTCGGTGACCAGGGACGGATCGGCGCGTTCTATTCTGACACGCCTGAACGTACGGTTGATGCGGTCGACCGCATGGTCGTTGAAATCGCCCGGCACCAGGATGGCGACGGTCTGCAACTGTTCGGCCTTGGTCATGCACGCTCCACCGGCTTGCCGGTCGACTGACGCACATGCAGTTCCGGCTTGATCAATTCCTGCGAGGGCCGCACCGTCTGGCCGTTGAGCTTGTCGAGCAGCGCGCTGGCGGCGCGGCGGCCAACCTCGCGCTGGCCGTTCCAGACTGTGGTCAGCGCCGGCGTCGCGATCGCCGCCTCTTCGAGGTCGTCATAGCCGGTAACGGAGATGTCGACGCCGGGTACAAGGCCGGCACGGGCAATGCCGTTCATCAGGCCGATGGCGACAAGGTCGTTCCAGCAGCAGGCAGCCGTCGGTCTGTCCTTCAGCGCCAGGAACTGTCCGGCGGCCTCGAAGCCGGCCTGCTTGGTGCGTGGGCCGGCGATGCGCCATGACGGCCTGACTTCCAGCCCGGCCGCCTCCATCGCGTTGACATAGCCCTGGTAGCGGTCACGGCCGGTCGAGGTCTGGTCGGTGCCGCCGATCATGGCGATGCGCTTGTGGCCGAGCGAGATCAGATGGTTGGTGGCGAGGCCTGTTCCATAGGAGTCGTCGCCGCGAAAGACCGGCACGTCGGCACCCTCGACGGTGCGCGCGATCAGCACAGCCGGCAGGCCGTTCTCCTCGGCCATCAGGATGTCGGAAGCCGGCGTGCCGATGGCCGGCGACATGATCACGCCGTCGGCGCCGAGCTGCAAAAGCGTATCGATGAAGGTGCGCTGCTTTTCGAGCTGATCATAATGATTGGACAGGATGAAGGTCTGCCGGCTGCGGTCGAGCTCGCTTTCGATCGAGCGCAGGATCTCGGCGAAGAACGGGTTCATGATGTCGTGGACGACGACGCCGACAATGCCGGAACGCGAGGTGCGCAGGCTGGCGGCGCGACGGTTGTAGATATAGCCGATGGCCCGGGCATGTTCCTTGATGCGGTCACGCGTGGTCCCCGCAACCAGAGGGCTGTCGCGTAGCGCCAGCGAGACCGTGGCCGTGGACACGCCGAGCGCATCCGCGATCGTCGAAAGCTTGATTTTTTGTGCCAGCGACGTGTGCTCCCCGGACCTGAATTTCCAGACCTAAACTGTTTAAAGGCGGCGTTATGCCACCGATCGGGAGCAAATCAAAGTTTTTTTGCCAACGCTTCGGCCTCGACATCCGAGGCCGCGCGGCTCCGCAGCCGAAGCCTATGCTCGCGGTGGACGATGTAGAGGCCGCTGGCGACGATGATGGCGGCGCCGACCAATGTCCAGCGGTCGGGAAACTGCTTGAAGACGATCCAGCCAGAAATGATCATCCACACCATCTGCGAATAGGGATAGGGCGCCAAAGCCGTGGTTGTCGCCAGCCGGTAGGCCTGGACCAGCAACCAGTGGCCGACGGCGCCGAACACGCCGAGCATGAGCAGCACGAACCAGTGCCAGCCGTCATGCGGCAGGGAAAACGAAAACGGCAGCAGAGGCAAAAGCAGCAGCGCCGGCGCCAGCGCCGAAAACAGGATGAGGCTCTCCGACGTCTCGGTCGCCGACATGCGGCGCGTCATGATGACGTAGAAGCAGTTCGACAGCATCGAGCCGAGCGCGAAGAGATGTCCTATGCCGAAAACCCCGACGCCTGGCCGGGTGATGGTGAGGACACCGGCAAACGCCGCCAGGATCGCCAGCCAGCGCCGCCAGCCTGCCCATTCGCCAAGCAGCGGACCGGCCAGCGCCGTGATCACCATCGGCCCGAAGAAATAGATCGAGGTGGTCTCGGCCAGTTGCAGGGATTTGAGCGCCAGGACATTGAATATGGTCGATCCGAACAGGAACGCGCCACGCAAGATATGCGCCGGCAGGTTGACTGGACGAAACCGCACCGGTTGGCGCCAGCCGCGCAGCAGCGTGCCGACCAGCACCACATGCACGGCAAAGCGCACCCAGGCAACGATCAGCACGGAAACGCCGGCAAGCACGAGGTATTTGCTTGATGTGTCGAGGAAGGTGAAGCAGACATAGGTGGAAAGCATGCACAGGATCGCCACCGGGGGCGTCGCGCTTTCTACATGTCTTTGGGGAGCACTCACTTGAAGGCCGGGTGGGAAGCTGGGCTGGAGCCCACCTTTGCGGGAATTGCCGGCTCGCGGCAAGCCAATTGTCGGCCGTCGCCACGCCAAAGCCGGCTGGCACAACAAGAGCCGCCGGCAGGCGTAGTGTCCCAGGCTAGGCGTGCATGCGGGCGCCCTTGGTGATCTTGTCGACCAGCTTCTTGTCGGCGCGAAGCGCGATGCCGACCATCTTGGCGTCTTCAGGCGCGAATTCGGCGAAGACGGCACGATTGGCCGCGTCAAAGCCGGTCGCGAACATCTCCTCGACATAGAGCGAGGTCGTCACGCCGCGCTCCAGGGTGCGCCGGTGGATGGTGCCCAGCGTTGCCTGGTCGGCGGACAGCACGATGACCGGCTGGATCGACAGCGGATTGTAGAGATTGCCGGCGCGGTCACGATAGGGTTCGCCGATGATGTCCGGAAACTGCGCAACGATGCCGCTGGTGAGGAAGGCCGTGACGTTGAGTTTCTGCCAGACCGGCAGATCCTCCCGGAGCACGATTGCAAATTTCGTATCGAACATGAGAAAATAGGCCATTCGAGGTTGCGCCCCGGTTTCGGGACTGAAGGAGACGATGTCGCACGATCTAGACAGCCAGGCCTTCAAGGGTCTTGGACGTTTGTGCGTCGATGCGGCGGAAAACTGCATCATCTCTGCCTCCGACCCCGCTGGCATGGAGCGGATCGAGGCGCGTTTCCATGGCAGCGCGTTCGATCTGCATCGCCACGACACCTACTCGATCGGGGTGACGCTGCACGGGGTGCAGACGTTTCGCTATCTCGGCGCTGCGCGCCACAGCCTGCCCGGCCAGATCATCGTGCTTCATCCCGACGAGTTGCACGACGGAGGTGCCGGCACCGAGGACGGCCTGCGCTACCGAATGCTCTATCTGGAGCCGTCGCTGATGCTCAATTGCCTCGGCGGCGCTTCGCTGCCTTTTGTCAGGGATGGCGTGGTGACGGACGCCGCCTTTTGCGCAACGTTGCTTTCGGCGCTGGGGCCGCTGGAGCAGGAACTCGACGAGCTGTTCGTCGACGACTTCCTGGCGCAACTGATGCAAAGCCTGACACGGCATGGCGGCCGGTCGGCGAAGCCGATGACCAGGACGGCGTGGCGGGCGGTGGCACTGGCGCGCGACTATCTCACGGAAAACCTGAACCGGCCGGTGCGTTCCGGCGAACTGGAGGCGATAACCGGGCTCGACCGCTACGCCTTGTCACGGCATTTCCGCGCCGCTTTCTCCACCAGTCCGCATCGCTTCTTGGTGATGCGCCGGCTTCAGCGTGCACGGCGGATGATCGCCGCCGGCGAACCGTTGGCGCAGATCGCGGTCGAAGCCGGCTTCAGCGACCAGAGCCATTTCATCAGGCAATTCAAGAAGGCGTTCGGCATGACACCGGGACGCTGGTCGTCGCTGATCCAGGGCTCTGCCGCAGCGGCTTGATCGCCTGCCGCGACAATCTGCCGGTCAGTCGTCCGACTCGGCGTCGTCGTCGATGAGCACCAGTTCCTCGTTCGAGAGGTTGGCCTCGATGCGGGCAAGCAGTTTGAACAGCGACTTCTGGTCCTTCTTGTCGAGGCCCTTCAGCGCCTGCTTTTCGGTCTTCTTCACCGATTTCTCGATGGCGTGGATGATGTCGCGGCCTGTATCGGTGAGGAAGATATGGGCCTGGCGGGCATCGGCCTCCGAGGCGCGCTTCTCCAGGAAACCCTGGGCCTGCAGCCGGTTGATGGTCTTGGTGATCGTCGGCGGGCGCACGCCGAGGCGTCCGGCAAGATTGCCCGGCGTCTGGCCATCCTCGCGGTCGAGCGCCAGCATGATCTGGTCCTGGCCGGCATAGAAGCCGTGCGCGAGAAGCCGCGCCGCCAGCGCGGTTCTTGCCAGCCTTGCCGCCGAATGCAGCCGGCTCATTGTCGCAGTCTTGTCCGCCTTGGCCATGGTCATCCCTCTTCGGCCGTACCGGTGCGGGCAGCATAGAGACAGCCGGCCGGTTGGCAATCGACGATCAAAAAGATTCCGGAGCTTCAAACAGCTTTGCCGGCAAGCATTGTGGTGTCCGCCGTGGCTAATGCCAGATGTTTATTTCAGTTAGATGACAAACGAATTCGCGGCCGGAGTTTTCGTCGCGAGCAGAGGGTGGAGTGACCGCCGCTCAGCCGGGCTTCACCGCCACGATCATCAGCGCCTGATAGGCATCCTCCAGCTCGCGCAGCGCGGCCTGCGATTGCGGTCCGGCCCGCCTGGCGATGCCGTCATGGGCGTTTGAAGTGTCGCGCTTGCCGGGCCGGTCATTGTAGGGCGCGACTGTGGTGAATATCTGCTCGCTGAGGCTGTCGGGGAAGAACAACTGTCCGGTCATCACCGAACTGTCGTTAGGGAAGATCTTGAAATGGATATGGGTGGTGCGGCCGCGATACCAGCCGGGATAGATCGTAGCGAAGGAAACGATGCCACTCGCGTCGGTCCTTTGCCAACCACGCAGGAAGGTCTGGCCCGATGTGTCGAGATCGCGGCCGTCACCCTGTCCGGGATAGCCGGAATAGGCGCCTTGCGCGTCGCAATGCCAGATGTCGACGCGGGCGCCGACAAGCGGGCGGCAGGCCGCATCGACGACCTGCAGCCGGACGTCAAGGGCAATACCTTTCTTGCCTTCGGTGACATCGGCACGTTCGAGTTTCGGGTCGAAATAGAACGGTCCCTCGGTCACTTCAGGCGTAATGGTGCAGACACCGGCGCCGTTTTCGAACAGAGCCAGTCCGGCATAAAACGAGGCCTGGGTAGCCGAAGGTTGGGCGGCTATCGCCGAGGCCGGCAGGAAGGCACCACCTCCGGCGGTGACCGCGATCAATCCGAGCGCCTGGCGCCGGCTCAATGAGAAAGAGGATGGCTTGCCGGACATATCTTGCCTCTCGAATTGGCCTTCCGCATCATGACTAGGCAATCACAGCGGCTCTCGCCAGTCAAAATCCGGCAATGCAGCAAGCCGGTTTGGCCCATCGGTTTGCCCCGTGCAAAAGCCCGGCGCACATCCTATATGGAACCGACAATCCCATTTCTTAGGCCGAATTTTCGCGGCCCAGCACTTTCGAGGCAAGCCATGAGCGACGTACAGACGCAGATCCCCGTAACCGTTCTCACCGGCTATCTCGGCGCCGGCAAGACGACGCTGCTCAACCGCATCCTGTCGGAAAACCACGGCAAGCGCTACGCCGTCATCGTCAACGAGTTCGGTGAAATCGGCATCGACAACGATCTGATCGTGGAATCCGACGAGGAAATCTACGAGATGAACAATGGCTGCGTCTGCTGCACGGTGCGTGGCGACCTGATCCGTGTCGTCGAGGGCCTGATGCGCCGCCCCGGCCGCTTCGACGCCATCGTCGTCGAGACCACCGGGCTGGCCGATCCGGTGCCGGTGGCACAAACCTTCTTCATGGACGACGACGTGCGCTCCAAGACCAGGCTCGATGCGGTGGTGGCGCTGGTCGACGCCAAGCATCTGCCGCTGCGGCTCAAGGATTCCAGGGAAGCCGAGGACCAGATCGCTTTTGCCGACGTCGTCGTGCTCAACAAGACCGACCTCGTCACATCAGAAGAGCTCGCCAAGGTCGAGGCGACGATCCGCGCCATCAATCCGGCCGCAAAGATCCATCGCACGACGCGAGCCGGCGTCGACCTGTCCGAAGTGCTCGACCGAGGCGCCTTCGACCTGTCGAGGGCGCTGGAAAACGACCCGCACTTCCTCGAGGCACATGACGATGACGATCATCATGACCACGACCACGATCATGACGGCCACGATCATCACCATCATGATCATGACGGGCACCACCATCACGCACATGCGTCCGACATCCATGATGTGACCGTGCAGTCGGTGTCGTTGCGCGGCGGCGAGATGGATCCGAAGAAATTCTTCCCGTGGATCGAGAAGATCACCCAGATGGAAGGCCCCAACATCCTGCGGTTGAAGGGCATCATCGCGCTCAAGGGCGATGATGAGCGCTATGTTATCCAAGGCGTGCACATGATCATCGAGGGCGACCACCAGCGCGCCTGGAAGGACGGCGAGAAGCATGAGAGCCGGCTGGTGTTCATCGGCAGGGAACTCGACGCCGAGCGGCTGAAGAAGAGTTTTGACGCCTGCCAGGCGGCTTGATTTCCAGACTTTATAGCGCTAGCGCTGCCCCTTCTTCCTTCTCCCCTTGTGGGAGAAGGTGGCCGGGCGAAGTTCGGTCGGATGAGGGGTGTTCCAGCTTGGCGCCGACGGAGATCCGTCACCCGCCCCTCAACCGTCTCGGCGTTGCGCGCCGATCCACCTTCTCCCACAAGGGTAGAGGGCCGGCCGCATCCAGCCGCGCTGGCGACCCAGCGAGGTTAGACGACCAGCATAAATCTCGAATGGAATAATCTCCCATGCCAACCGTCGCCCCGCTTGATCTCGAAGGCCACTGCATCGCCGCCGTCTTGCTCGGCGACGTGCCGCATTTCGCGATGGCCGACGGCGCCGTCCATCGGCTCGACCATGGCCACAAGACAGTTCAGGCCAATGACGGGGTGCTCGCCGCTTTCCATGATGCGGCCAATGACCGGCTGATCACCGGCGGCGAGGACGGCAAGGTGTTTGCCGTGAAGGCGGGCGGCGAGGTCACCGAATTGGCAAGCGCGGCCAAGAAGTGGATCACCAGCGTTGCCGCCGGGCCGCAAGGCGCCGTCGCCTATGCCTCAGGCAAGACCGCCTTCGTGCGCTTCGCCGACGGCAAGACCAGGGAATTCGTCCATCCGCGTTCGGTGGAGGGGCTGGCCTTCTCGCCCAAGGGCATACGCTTCGGCGTTGCTCGCTACAATGGCGCGACGCTGCATTTCCCGGCCGCAGAGGGCAAGCCGGTGGAACTCGAATGGGCCGGCGCCCATACCGGCATCACCTTCTCGCCGGATGGCGCCTTCCTCGTCACCACCATGCAGGAAAACGCGTTGCACGGCTGGAAGCTCGCCGACGGCAAGCACATGCGCATGACCGGCTATCCCGGCAAGGTCAAAAGCCTGTCGTGGAGCGTGAAGGGCAAGTGGCTGGCGAGCTCCGGCGCGCCGGCGGCGATCGTCTGGCCGTTTTCAGGCAAGGACGGGCCGATGGGCAAGGCGCCGCTGGAACTCGGCACGCGCGGCAACGCCATGGTGACGGCTGTCGCCTGCCACCCGAGCCAGGATGTCGTTGCCGTCGGCTATGATGACGGCATGGTGATGGCGGTGCGTTTTGCCGACGCCAAGGAAGTGCTGTTGCGACGGCCGGGCAAGGGCGCCATCACCTCGATGATGTGGGACAAGGAAGAACGCCGTGTCGCCTTCGGCAGTGCCGCCGGCGACTGCGGCGTCATCGACATCACGGCCTGACCCCGCTCACTCCGCTCCGCACGACACTTTGCCGCTGATTTCAACCGGTTTGCCGTCCTGGTCCGTATCCGCCGCGGCGTCGTAGATGGCGAGCGTATAGTTCCCGTCATAGACGCCTTCGTCGCTGGTCTTGGTCAGGATCGTCAGTTCGACCGAGTTGATCTTTTGCGCGGCCTCGTGCTCACGATAGATGTTCAGCCGCAATTCCTTGCCGTCGAGCCAGTACTGCGTCAGGTTGGAATCCTCGAACACGGTCTTCCGCAGGCTGTCGCCGGCAGGCCGGCTCAGAATTTCGAGGTTGCCGCGAAAGTTGAAGGTCGGCCCGCCCATGCCTCTGGTGACGCCTGCCTCGACCTCGAATGTCGCCGCCGTGTCCTCGGTGGAGCACCAGATGCCACCCGACGCGAAGGCAGCGCCAGCCGACGACAGAAGCATTGCCACACACATGATCGTTCGCATTTTACCCCTCCACCTCAATTCCCGCTCATATTGGCGCTGACTTCGGCAGCACGGTCAAGCGCCGCCGCCAAAGGCTGAGCCAACGCAGGGCAGATGCGCGGCCAATTGCGGATGCGGACACGGATTGGCTAAGAGGGATCGACCAGAGGGGTTTTCATGCACAGCGACACGTCCAACACGTCCATCGGCGGCATCGGCCGCGACCGCATTGCCGATTTGCGCGAAACCGAGGGGGCAGCCTTCCGCAAGGCGCGGCCAAAATCGCAAGCCAAGATCGGCAACGGCCTGCCCGGCTTCTTCGGCGGCGTGCCGATGCACTGGATGAACGACTGGCCGACGCCATTTCCGATCCTGGTCGACAGCGCCAGGGGTGCAACGATCATCGACATCGATGGCAACCGGCTCGATGATTTCTGCCTTGGCGACACCGGCTCGATGTTCGGCCATTCGCCGCCGCCGGTGGCACGCGCCATCCGCCGCCAGGCCGGACGCGGCCTGACCTATATGCTGCCTTCGGAAGATGCGCTGGCCATTGGGCCGCTGCTGCAGCAGCGCTTCGGCCTGCCGTTCTGGCAGATCGCGACGACGGCGACCGACGCCAACCGCTTTGCATTGCGTGTTGCCCGTGCCGTCACCGGCCGCGAAAAAATCCTGGTCTTCAACGGCTGCTATCATGGCTCGGTCGACGAAACGATGGTGCGGCTGATCGACGGCAAGCCCGTCAACCGGCGAGGATTGGCGGGCGAGTTCCGCGACTTGACCCGCACGGCCAAGGTCATCGAGTTCAACGATGTTTCAGCACTCGAAGCCGCGCTTAGGGATAAGGACGTCGCCTGCGTCATCGCCGAGCCAGTGCTGACCAATTCCTGCATGGTGCTGGCCGATCCGGGCTACCATGACGCCCTGCGCAAACTGACACGCCAAACCGGCACGCTGCTTCTGATCGACGAGACGCACACGATCTCGACCGGCCCCGGCGGCTACACGATGAAATATGGCCTCGACCCGGACTTCTTCGTGCTGGGCAAGCCGATCGCCGGCGGCGTGCCGGCCAGCGTCTGGGGCATGAGCGACGACGTTGCCTCGCGCTATGCCGACTACAACAGGACCAAGGAGCCGGGCTATTCCGGCATGGGCACGACACTCTCGGCCAACCCGCTGCAGTTCGCGGCGATGCGCGCCACGCTCGAAGAGGTGATGACGCAGGAAAACTACGACCGCATGGATCATCTGGCGCGGCGGCTCGATGCCGGGCTGACCGGCGTGATCGATCGCTATCGCCTGCCCTGGCATGTTTCCCGCGTCGGCGCTCGTGTCGAGTTCATCTGTGCGCCCGGTCCGCTGCGCAATGGCGCCGAGGCGGAAATGGCGCATGCACCGGAACTGGAGGCCGCTATCCATGTCGCGCTGGTCAATCGCGGCGTGCTGATCGCACCCTTCCACAACATGATGCTGATCTCGCCGGCAACCTCGGCTGCCCAGGTCAACCGGCTGATCACCGCCTTCGGCGCGGTTGCGGCGAAGCTTGCGGCATGAGACAAGCGGCGATGGACCACCCCAACGTCATGATAACCTCACCTTCGGGCTCGACACCTGCCGAGGCGCAAGCCTTTCTCGACGCCCATCCCGAGATCGAGGCCTTCGATATCGTGCTGACCGATGCCAATGGCGTCGGCCGTGGCAAGATCGTGCGCCGGCATGAACTGATGAGCATCTTCGAGGGCGGCCGCCATATGCCGATCTCGATCCTCGGCCTCGACATCACCGGCGAGGATGTGCACGAGACCGGACTGATCTGGACCACCGGCGACGGCGACCTCAGGGCATGGCCGATCCCCGGCACGCTGGTGCCGCTCTACGGTACGAGCCCGCCGCGCGGCCAGTTGCTGATGGCGATGTACATGCTCGACGGCCGGCCGATGTCGTCGGATCCGCGGCTGGCGCTGGCTCGGCAGGTGGAGATCCTGGCGGCCAAGGGTCTCTATCCGGCCGGCGCCTTCGAACTCGAATTCTTCCTGCTGGCCAATGAGCGCGACGCCGACGGCAAGGTGCAGCCGGCGCGCGCCGTGCTTGATGGCCGCGTCTCGGGCAAGACCGAAGTCTATTCCGTCGACCATCTGCACGGCATGGAGCCGCTGTTCTCCGACATCTATGCAGCGGCCAAGGCGCAAGGCATTCCGGCCGAGACGGTTATCTCCGAATATGCGCCCGGCCAATACGAATTGACGCTGAACTACCGCAAGGATGTGATGCGGGCGGCCGACGACCTGGTCATGCTGAAGCGGCTGGTTCGGGCGCAGGCGCGCCGCCACGGCGTCACCGCCTGTTTCATGGCCAAGCCGATCGAGAAATATGCCGGCTCGGGCATGCATTTCCACGTCTCGCTGCAGGACAAGGCCGGACGGAACGTCTTTGCCGAAGCCGGCGGCGAGAGCTGGTCGCTGCCGCTGCTGCAGGGGCTTGGCGGCCTGATCCAGACCATGGCGGAATCGATGCTGGTGTTTGCACCGCACGCCAATTCGTGGCGGCGCTTCGTTTCGCAATCCTATGCGCCGGTGGCGCCGACCTGGGGCGTCAACAATCGCTCGGTGGCGCTGCGCGTGCCGGCCGGCGACGCCAAGAACCGGCGCATCGAGCACCGGCCGTCCGGCGTCGACGCCAATCCCTACCTGATCGCTGCGACCGTGCTCGCCGGAATCATCAAGGGCATGGACGAAGGTCTCGATCCGGGACCCGAAACGACCGGCAACGGCTATGAGGCAGCGGTCACGCGCACGACCATGCCGGTCGACTGGCGCGCCGCGATCGAAGCGGGGCGAACGTCCAGCTTCCTGAAGAACGCGCTCGGCGAGGACCTGCACCGGACCTTCGTGGCGATCAAGCAGTCCGAGTACCTGCGTGTGGCACGCACGGTCAGCGAACTGGATTACCACCTCTATCTGCACGAGGTTTGATGGGTTCATGATGGGCGGCGATCACTTTTTCGCCGCCTCCATCAAATGTGGTAGCGGATCTCCTGCTCAGAACATATCATGAACAGATGAGCGCACTTACCGTCCGTGAAAAGCTGGCGATTCTCTCCGACGCCGCCAAATACGATGCCTCCTGCGCCTCTTCCGGTGCGGCGAAAAAGGATTCGCTAAAATCGGGCGGCATCGGCTCTACCGAAGGCATGGGCATCTGCCATTCCTACGCGCCGGACGGCCGCTGCATTTCGCTGCTGAAAATCCTGCTGACCAATTTCTGCATCTACGATTGCAGCTATTGCATCAACCGCTCGTCCTCCAATGTGCGGCGCGCCCGTTTCACCGTCGACGAGGTGGTGAAGCTGACCATGGATTTCTATCGGCGCAACTACGTCGAAGGCCTGTTCCTGTCCTCGGGCGTCGTCCGCTCACCGGACGAGACCATGGGCGAGATGGTCGAAGTGGCACGCCGGCTGCGGCTGGAGGAGAAGTTCTCCGGCTATATCCACCTGAAAACCATTCCGGAAAGTTCGGCCGAACTGGTCGAGAAGGCAGGGCTTTATGCCGACCGGCTGTCGATCAATGTCGAGCTGCCGACCGACGAGGGTGTGAAGCGATTGGCGCCCGAGAAGAAGCCGGAGACAATCCGGCTTTCCATGGCCAGGCTGCGCCAGAAGATGGAGGAGAAGGCTGAGCCGACATTGAAGACCAAGAAGCGCGAACGCTTTGCGCCGGGCGGCCAGTCGACGCAGATGATCATCGGCGCCGACAAGACATCCGACGACGGCATATTGCACACGAGCGCTCGGCTCTATGGCAGCTACCATCTGCGGCGGGTCTATTACTCGGCCTTCAGCCCGATTCCGGATTCGTCGTGGTCGCTGCCGTTGCTGAAACCACCGCTGATGCGCGAGCACCGGCTCTACCAGGCCGACTGGCTGATGCGGTTCTATGGGTTTTCACAGTCGGAAATCCTTGCCGGGAGCAGCGACGGCATGCTCGATCTCGCCATCGACCCGAAGCTCGCCTGGGCGCTGCGCAACCGGGGACAGTTTCCGGTCGACATCAACCGCGCCGACCGCGAAGCGCTGCTGCGGGTGCCGGGTCTCGGCACCAAGGTGGTGGCAAAGATTTTGGAGACGCGCCGGCATCGGCGCATGCGGCTGGAGGATGTCGGGCGGATCTGCCAGTCGATCGCCAAGCTCAGACCGTTCATCATCGCCGAAGGCTGGTCCCCTGGTGCGCTGACCGACAAGGCCGGCCTGCGCGACAAGATCGCCCACTCCTGCGAACAATTGTCGTTGTTCTAATCATGCGGCCGGCGGAACTTGATCTCGCCAGATACAGAGTTCGGCTCGAGAGCGAGACGGATTTTGCCGGCTGGCGTGACTCGGCACGGCGGCTCGCCCTGAATGAGGTCAGACCCGAGGACGTCGATTGGCATGTCGCGCCGGGCTCTGATCAGGCAGAATTGCCTGAAGTGCCTGCGGGCGCGCAGCTCGTCGTGCCGCGCGACTTCATCGGGCATGCCGAAACGGCGTTCTGTCATTCCGATCCCGGCCGGTTTGCCTTTCTCTACCGAATGCTTTGGCGATTGCGCGATGAGCCTAAACTGCTGGAAATCGCGTCGGATCCCGACACCAGGCGGCTTGAGGCCATGGAAAAGGCGGTGCGGCGCGACAGCCACAAGATGCACGCCTTCGTACGCTTCCGGAAAATCGGCAACGGTGCCGATGAGCGCTATGTCGCCTGGTTCGAGCCGGATCATTTCATCGTCGAGCGCAACGCCGATTTCTTCGTCAGACGTTTCACCGGCATGCGCTGGACGATCCTGACGCCTTATGCCTCTGCCGACTGGGATGGCGAAAGGCTGGCGATCGGGCCGGGCGCGGCCAAGGGCGATGCGCCTGATCAAGACGATACCGAGGCGCTCTGGCGCACCTATTTCGAGAACATCTTCAATCCGGCGCGATTGAAGGTGAAGGCCATGCAGAAGGAGATGCCGAAGAAATATTGGCGGAACCTTCCCGAGGCCTCGCTCATTCCAGACATGATCGCAGGAGCGGACAAGGCCGCCAAGGACATGATTGCGAAGATGCCGACAACACCCGCGCCGCACCACGCCAAAGTGCAGGCACGGCATTGGCCGAAGCAGCCCGCCGAAGCACCGGCAGATGATGCAGACACGATTCCCGAGTTGCGCGAGGTAGCGAAAGGCTGCCGCCGCTGCCCGCTGTGGCGCGACGCGACGCAGACCGTCTTCGGTGAAGGCCCCGACAATGCCAAGGTGATCTTCGTCGGCGAACAGCCAGGCGATCAGGAGGATCTCGCCGGCAAACCTTTCGTTGGTCCGGCCGGCAAGGTGTTCGATGCGATCCTGGATGATGCCGGTGTCGATCGGCAAAAGGTCTATGTCACCAACGCGGTCAAGCACTTCAAGTTCGAGCCGCGCGGCAAGCGCCGCATCCACTCCAAACCGAATTCCGGTGAGATTCAGGCCTGCCGCTGGTGGATCGACCAAGAATTCGAGCTGATCAAGCCGAACCTCGCCGTGGCACTCGGCGCGACAGCGGCGATGTCGCTGCTCGGCAAGGCGATCCCGGTGACAAAAATGCGCGGACAATTGATCGAGCGCGAGGACGGATTGCGCGTGTTCATCACCATCCATCCCTCCTTCATCCTGCGCATCCGCGAACCCGCGGACAAGGAGGCTGAACGCGAACGGTTCCTGCAGGATATGAAGCTGGTGAAGCGGCTGATGGCCGCCTGATCAGTCTGTTTTGCGCAATTCCGGACGGAAAACCGCTTCACACTTTTCCTGGAATGGCCTCAGCTACCTGATCAGGATCGCCCTGAGATCGTTGACATTCGTACCGGTCGGACCGGGTACGAAGAGATCGCCAACCGCGTTGAAGGCCGTCCAGGCATTGTTGCCGGCAAGCATAGCCTTTGCGTCCACCCCGGCTGCGCGCATGCGCGATACGGTCGAGCCATCGGCAAAGGCGCCGGCATTGTCTTCCGAACCGTCGATGCCGTCCGTGTCGGCGGCCAGAGCGTGAATGCCTTCGACACCATTGATGCCGATGGCGAAGGCGAGCAGGAATTCCGAATTGCGGCCGCCCTTGCCTTTTGCGCGCAGCGTCACGGTTGTCTCGCCGCCCGACAGGATGAGCACCGGCTTTTGAAATGGCCGGTTGCGGGTCGCCACTTCGCGCGCGATCGCGGCATGGACGCCGCCAACCTCGCGCGCTTCGCCCTCGATGGCATCGGAGAGGATAACCGCCTCGACACCCTGCCGTTTCGCTTCCGCAGCGGCGGCTTCCAGCGACACCCCGGCAGAGGCGATCAGATGCACCTCGTTGCGCGAAAAGCGCTCGTCATCCGGGCTTGGCGCATCTGCGACCGGCGAATTGATATGCGCCATCACCGAGGCCGGCAGTTTCATGCCATAGGCCGATATCGAGGCCAGCGCGTCGGTGCGGCTGCCTGTATCCGGTACGGTTGGGCCGGAGGCGACCATTGCCGGATTGTCGCCGGGAATATCGGAGACGATCAGCGACACCACCCTGGCCGGCCATGCGGCCGCTGCCAGCCTGCCGCCCTTGATGGTGGAAAGATGCTTGCGGATGGTGTTCATCGCCGCGATCGGCGCCCCCGAGGCGAGCAGCGCCTCATTGACGGCGATCTCGTCGGCCAACGTCAGGCCGCCGGCGGGCGACGGCAACAGCGCCGAGCCGCCGCCCGAAATCAGCGCCACCACCAGATCATCCTCAGTCAGACCCTGGACCTTGGCGAGCAGGCGGCGCGAGGCTTCCAGACCGGCAGCGTCCGGCACCGGGTGCGCCGCCTCGATGATCTCGATGCGCTCGCAGGTCGCGCCATAGCCATAGCGGGTGACGACCAGCCCTTCGATGGGGCCGTCCCACACTTTCTCGAACGCTGCCGCCATCTGCGCCGAGCCTTTGCCCGCGCCGATGACGATGGTACGGCCCTTTGGCTTGGCCGGCAGATGATCCCGGATGGTTCGCTCCGGAACGGCGGCGGCGATGGCGGCGTTGAAGATGGAGACGAGGAAGGATTTGGGGTCGAGCACGGTCATTCGGCTTCCGGAGGCAATGTCAGGCCGCGCTTGTCGACGCCCAAATGATCGCACAGCGCATCGACGACGACGCCGTGATCCTCGCGCTCCGGCAGTCCGGAAACGGCGATGACGCCAATGACGCCGGCGCCCTTGACGGTCACCGGAAAGCCGCCGCCGGCCAGCACATAATCTGCAATATCCAACCCCTCACCGACCTTGAAGGTGCGGTCCGGGCGCTGCTGTTCCAGCACCATGCGGTAGGTGCTTCTCAGGAACCGCTTGACCACATTGATCTTGCGCCGCGCCCAGTCGGGATTGGAAGCATTCGAGCCCGGCAGCGCGGCATAGAACAGCGGCCGGTCCCACAGCCTGATGTCGACTATGATGGGTAGATCTTCGGCCAGTGCCCGCTCACGGATCGCCGCGCCGATCTCGAAGGCGACGGCCTCGTCGAAGGCCGGGAAGACCAGCATCTCTTCCTGCTTCTGGATCAGAGCGATGTCGTCCGCAGCGGCCATTTTCTTTCTCCGAAGTCAGTCACAAATCGTGTGTACGACAAGCTCCGCCCGGTCAAGCTTCCGTCGCGGCGATCGTGTTGCCCCGCCAAGGGTCGACCCCCCTCCGTCGAGCTTCGCTCGACACCTCTCCCCCGATCGACGGGGTAGAGGAAGGGGCGCTAAGCTGTCCGAACCGGCGCCCGTCCTGCGAAAACAGAGGCTCCCTTCCTCTCCCTCCGGAGGGGGGAGAGGTGGCGCCGCGAAGCGGCGACGGAGTGGGGGAACCACTTGGCAACAGGCGCAATCATCATCTTGTCCCGTGCGAAGATCCACCCCACTCCGTCGAGCTGCGGTCCTCTCCCCTCGGGGTGAGCGGGTCTTACCCCGCGATCATATCCGCCTTGGCTGCGCGTCCCGCCACATAAACCTCGCGCACGGCGCGGTCGTCGCCCAGCGTTTGCAGCAGGAATAGTTCCTGCGCCAGCGTCTCGACAGTTTCCATCCTGAGCCGCATCGTTGGCGTTGCCCTGGCGTCGAGCACGACGATGTCGGCATCGGTGCCCTCGTCCAGCGTGCCGATCTTTTCCGCCACCGACAGCGCCTCGGCATTGCCACGCGTCATCTGCCAGAAGGACTGGAACGGGTTGAGTTTCTCGCCGTTCAACGCGATCACCTTGTAGCCTTCGTCCATGGTGCGCAGCATGGAGTAGTTGGTGCCGCCGCCGACATCGGTGGCGGCGGCGATCCGGATCGGCTTTTCGCGGCGACGAAAGCGCTGGTAGTCGAACAGGCCGGAACCGAGGAACAGGTTGGAGGTCGGGCAGAACACCGCCACTGAGCCCGAGGCCGAAAGCGCATCCGCTTCGCGCTCCGAGAGATGGATGCAGTGCCCGAACAGGCTCTTTTTCCCCAACAGCCCGTAGTGCTCGTAAACGTCGGTATAGTCGCGCGACCACGGATAGAGTTGCTGCGTGAAGGCGATTTCGGCGTGGTTTTCCGACAGATGCGTCTGCATGTGCAGGTCGGGATATTCCCGGCACAGCGCGCCCGCCATCTCCATCTGCTCCGGCGACGAGGTGATGGCGAAGCGCGGCGTGATGGCGTAGTGCTGCCGTCCCTTGCCATGCCACTCCTTGATCAGCGCCTTCGTGTCGTCGTAACCCGATTGCGGCGTGTCGAGCACGCCGTCGGGCGCGTTGCGGTCCATCATCACCTTACCGGCTATGTTGAGCATGTTGCGGTCATGCGACTCGGCGAAAAACGCCTCCGCCGAGGCCTTGTGCACCGAGCAGTAGGCGGCGACCGTCGTGGTGCCATGGCGCACCATTTCGTCGAGGAACAGCCGCGCGATGCGGCGGCCATGCTGGGCATTGGCGAACTTCGTCTCTTCCGGGAACGTGTAGGTGTTCAGCCAGTCGAGCAGTTCGGCGCCATAGGAGGCGATGACCTGCATCTGCGGAAAATGCACATGCACATCGATGAAGCCGGGCAGCAGCAGATGCGGCCGGTGGTCGATTTTTTTCACCGCTTCGCCGGCCTGCTTTTCAACATCGGCATAGGTGCCCGCGGCGACGATCCTGCCGTCGCGGATCAGCAGGCCGCCATCCTCCTCGTAGCGCCAGGCGGAATGGTCTTCGATGGTTTGCGGCCAGCGCACAAAGGACAACGTGCGGCCGCGCAGAAGTATCGAGGTCATGCTATTTCCCTGCGCCTTCGAACCAGGCCACCAGCAGCGCCCGCTCCTTGTCGGTAATCTGGCTGACGTTGGCGGGCGGCATGGCGTGGCTGCGGCCGGCCTGCAGATAGATTTCGCGGGCGTGGTTGGCGATGTCAGCATCGGTGTCGAGCATCACGCCCTTGGGCGCATGATAGATGCCCTCATAGACCGGCTCCGCCGCGTGGCACATCGAGCAGCGGCCGAGCACGGTGTCGCGCACGGCCGGGAAATGCGCTGAAGCGACATAGATTTGCGCCGCCGCCGATTCCCTGGGTTCGCCGGTCAGCACTTTCGGCGCGGTCGACAGCCAGATGATGATGATGAACAGGACAAGTGCCGCCATCCAGGTCCAGGTCGGGTTGCCCTTGCGCGCGTGGACCGAGTTGAAATAGTGCCGGATCAGCACGCCGATGATGAACACCAGCGAGGCGATGACCCAGTTGAACTCAGTGCCGAACGCCAGCGGATAGTGGTTCGACAGCATCAGGAACAGCACCGGCAGCGTCAGATAATTGTTGTGGAGCGAACGCTGCTTGGCGATCTTGCCGTATTTCGGGTCGGGCTTGCGGCCGGCGATGAGGTCGGCGACGACGATCTTCTGGTTGGGGATGATGACCATGAAGACATTGGCCGACATGATCGTGGCGGTGATGGCGCCCAGATGCAGGAAGGCGGCACGCCCGGTGAACAGATGGGTCAGTCCCCAGGCGATGAACACCAGCACGCAATAGAGCACCAGCATCAGGCCGGTGTCGCTTTTGCCGAGCGGCGAGCGGCACAGCAGATCATAGACCACCCAGCCGACCCCGATCGTTGCCAGCGACAGCAGGATGCCGACCGGCACCGACATCGGCAGCACGTTCGGATCGATCAGGAACAGATCGGCTCCGGCATAATAGACGACGCACAGCATGGCGAAGCCGGACAGCCAGGTGGCGTAGGATTCCCATTTGAACCAGGTCAGGTGTTCCGGCATTTCGGCCGGCGCCACCAGATATTTCTGGATGTGATAAAAGCCGCCGCCATGCACCTGCCATTCCTCGCCGAAGGCGCCTGCAGGCATGCCCGGACGCTGGCGCAGGCCGAGATCGAGCGCGACGAAGTAGAAGGACGAGCCGATCCAGGCGATGCCGGTGACAACATGCAGCCAGCGCACGGCAAAACTCAGCCAGTCCCAGAAAATCGCGAAATCCATCATTGAAGTCGTCCCTGCCGATCGGGTGACTTTACGGTGTGGCGCGCAAACGGAAAGAGGCGAGGTGCACGATGACTTTCAAAAAAAAATGGAAAATACTAGGGTAGTCACACGCAGCAGGATGGGAGCCGCCCGAAGGCGACCTCAGGAAAGCCACAGAACCGCATGGCCTATCTCGACAACATTGCCGTCTTCGTTCGCGTGGTCGAACTCGGCAATCTGTCGGCGGCCGGGCGCGACATGCGCATTTCGCCGGCGGTCGCTTCCAACCGCATCAAGGAACTGGAGAAGCACCTTGGCGTGCGGCTGTTCAACCGCACCACACGGCAGTTGATGCCGACCGAGCATGGCACGGTTTTCTATGGAGGCGCCAAGCAGGTGCTGGAGGCAATAACCGAAGCGGAAGCGGCTGTCTCGGCGCTTTCCGGCCAGCCGCGCGGCACCATCCGCGTGACCGCGCCGTTGGGCCTCGGCCGCCGGCTGGTTGCTTCAGGGATACCCGATTTCCACGACAAATACCCTGACATCGAGGTGCGGCTGAGGCTCTCGGACCACAATGTCGACATCATGAAGGAAGGCATCGATGTCGCCTTCCGGCTCGGCATCATCGAGGATTCCAGCCTCAGGATGCGCGGCATCATGGAATGCGAGCGCGTGCTGGTGGCGGCGCCCAAATATCTCGAAGCGCGCGGCGAACCGATTGAGCCGCAGGAACTGATCGGCAAGAAGCACGACTGCCTGATGCTGCGTTATTCCGGCGCGCGCGAATATGTGTGGACGCTGCAGACCCCCACGGGCCCGCAGAAGTTCGAGGTACACGGACCCTACGACACCGACGATGGCGACGTGCTGACCGGCTGGGCGCTGTCTGGACGCGGCATCATCAACAAGCCGCGCTTCGAGGTCGAGCCGTTCATCCGTGACCGGCGGCTGAAGGTGATCCTGAGCAGCACGCCACCGACACCGGTGCAGTTCGCCGCCGTCTATCCGCACAAGAAGCTGCAGGATCCAAAAGTGCGGCTGCTGCTCGACTTCATGGCCGAACGCTGCCAGCGGCTGATCAACGATCTTCTTGCTGGCAAGTAGGGCTGGCCGGCAAGTGAGCCGCAGTTGGCCCAGCGCCAGCGGTTGCCATCCCAGGACGTGGCGAACATAGTTCTGGTGGTATTTCGTCTCGCAGGGACCGTCGATGGACAACGGCGCCACAATGCATCTTGCCGTTTCGCTGTTTCCGGGGATCGCCGATCCATCACCGGGGCTGGAATTCAGCCGCTTGGCCAGTTTTGTGCAAAAGGCTGAAGCCGCCGGGCTGGACATGGTGCTGCTTGCCGATTCAGCGCCGGCTTCCGGCGGCGGTGCTGCGAACAGTCCGATGCCCTTCGAAGCGACCACTTTGCTGGCCGCATTGGCGACTGTCACAAGCAGGATCGGCCTGGTTGCCGCTGCCTCGACAATTGCCCACCAACCCTACAATCTGGCACGCCGTTTCGCTTCGCTCGACATCATCAGCCATGGCCGCAGTGGCTGGAACGCAACCATGACGCAAGCGCCACGGGAAGCAGCCAATTTCAGCCGGCCCGAAGGATTTTCGCCTGACGATTTCCGCCGTCGCAGTGAGGAACATATCGGCATCGTGCAAGGTCTGTGGCAGGGCTGGGATGCGGACGCCCTGCTGTTCGACCAAAGCGGCGGCCGCTTCCACGACCCCGAAAAGATGCACCTGCTAGAGCACAAGGGGGAGTTCTTTTCGGTGCGCGGACCGCTCAACGTCGCACGGTCACCGCAGGACAGGCCGGTGCTTGTCTTGTCGGGTCTGAGCGAAGCCGACCTGGATATTGCCGCCCGCGCCGCCGATGTCATCCTGCTGGACGACGGACCGAGGGATAGCGCGAAAGCACGTTATGACGATATCCGGCGCCGTGTCACGGCGTGCGGACGCGATCCGGATGCTGTGAAAGTGCTGACGAACATCGCGCCTACCGCCGATAGTAAGCCGGCTGCCGTCGCCGAGAGGCTGGAAAAGGAATTCCGGGCGAGCGGCTGCGACGGGTTCACCATCCAGATGCCGGCACAGCTTTCAGCGCTCGACGATTTCGTCGGCTTGGTTCTGCCGGAACTGCGGCGGCGTGGCCTGGTTCGAGAAAGCTATCGCGGCACGACGTTGCGCTCGCATTTCGGGCTTGCCGGCGGAGGTGACCAATGACCGCTCGCCAGATGAAGCTCGGCGCCTTTCTGTGGGCGACAGGCCACCACATCGCTGCCTGGCGCCATCCCAAGGTGCACGTCACCGCCGGCATAGACATCGATCATTACATCCAGCTGGCGCGCACGGCGGAGGCGGCGAAGTTCGACATGATCTTCTGCGAGGACGCCGCCGGCCTGCGCGAAGCCAATATCGGCATTGCCAGCCAGACGTCGCGCTCGATCGGCTTCGAGCCGATCAGCCTGCTTTCGGCGCTTGCCGTCCAGACCAGCCGCATCGGCCTCGTCTCGACGGCCTCGACAAGCTACAACGAGCCCTATGGCCTGGCGCGAACCTTCCTGTCGCTCGATCATCTGAGCGGCGGCCGGGCCGGCTGGAACCTGGTCACCTCGGCCAGTCCCATCGAGGCCGCCAATTTCGGCTCGACCGGCCTCAAGCCCCATGCCGATCGCTATGAGCGCGCGCGTGAATTCGCCGAGGTGGTAACCGGCCTGTGGCACGGCAAGGCCTCCGGCCATGACGGCCAGAGCTTTTCGGTTCGCGACCCGCTCGACCTGCCTCGCTCGCCGCAAGGCGCGCCGGTGATGGTTCAAGCCGGCGCCTCGGATGTCGGCCGCGACCTCGCCGCTCGCACCGCCGATGTGGTGTTCACGGCGGCGCAGACCTTCGAGGAGGCGAAGGCCTTCTACGACGATCTCAAGGGGCGTCTGGCGGCCTATGGCCGCGAGCCCGACGACATCAAGATCATGCCGGGCGTCGCACCGGTGGTGGCGGAAACCGAGGCTGAGGCCCAGGAAAAATATGAGGAATTGCAGGAACTGATCCCCGACGACGTCGGCGTTGCGCTGCTGTCCAGCTATATCAGCATCTCCGATCTGTGGCGCCATCCGATCGACGGGCCGCTGCCGGACCTGCCGGAGAGCGAGGGGATGAAGAGCAGGCAGGCGCTGGTCATCGAGCAATCGCGCCGCGACGGCCTTTCCATTCGCCAGCTTGCCCGGCATTTCGCCGGCGCGCGTGGCCATTGGCGCATCGTCGGCACGGCGGCCCAGGTGGCCGATGAGTTGCAAGCGCGGTTCGAAGGCGGTGCCGCCGACGGTTTTAACGTCATGCCCTCCTATTTCCCTGGCGAACTCGATGCCTTTGCCATGCTCGTCGTGCCGGAACTGCAGCGGCGCGGCCTGTTCCGGACGGAGTATGAGGGTCGGACGTTGCGCGACCATCTCGGTTTGAAACGGCCCGTCTAGCCGCGACGCAAGCTTAGCCGGCCATCACCCTGCCATGCGGAATTTGATGGTTGGCACTTAAGCCTGCGTTGTGGCTGACCAGCGCCGTCATGATCTCGGCCGCCGCCAGCGCCGCAATGACTTGCGGGCGCTTGTCCTTGACGGTGTCGCCGCCGATCGGCGAGACGAGGCGGGCAAATTCCGCTTCGCTGCCGTCCGCCGATTTCAGGAACCAGTTCCTGAATGTCGCTTTCTTGGTCTTCGAGCCGATCATGCCGACATAGGCGGTGTCGCTGCGTTTCAGCGCCTCGGCGACGATCAGGAAATCCAGCGCATGGTCGTGGGTCAGGATGGCGAAGGCGGTGCCGGCGGGGGCATTTCGCACCATCGCTTCCGGCATAGCTGTCAGCCGTGCCTCGACGGTTTCGGGCATGCCTTCCAGTGCTTCGGCCCGCGTCTCGATGACGACGCCGTGCACGGGAAGCAGTGCGATCGTCGACGCCAGCGCCTGGCCGACATGGCCGCCGCCGAAGATGTAGACATGCGGCAGGTGCGCCTCCTCGGCTTCCGCAGCCGCAACCAGTTCGGCGGCAAGCGCGGCATCGACGAGCCGGATCAGCACCTCGACGCGCCCGCCGCAGCACTGGCCGATCTCGGGGCCGAGCGGGACGTCCAGGGTAGCGCGGATATCCCTCCCCCTTGAGGGGAGGGTGGCGGCGAAGCCGCCGGGTGGGGTCGCCTCGGCAGTGCTCGACGTCCCTTTAGGTCGCGCGCTGCCTTTACCGACCCCCTCTGTCGGCTTCGCCGACATCTCCCCCTCGAGGGGGGAGAAAAGCATCTGCCGGGCTTTGTCGATCGCCATGTATTCGAGTTGACCGCCGCCGATGGTGCCAAAGATCGCCGCCTGCGAAACGAGCATGAAGGCGCCTTTCTCGCGTGGCGTCGAACCTTTGGTGCCCACCACCTCGACCAAAGCGATGCGACCTTGACCAGCAAGGAAGTCTCTCAGGCTTTGCACTTTCGAATTCATCATTCGCATTCCCGTGCGGGAAATATAGGTTTTTTCGGCCCGGATTGCACGCATTGCCGACCCTGGGGCCGGATTCAGGCGCCGGCCTCTTTCTTCAGCCGCTCGATCGCCATCAACACCCGTTCCGGCGTTGCCGGCGCATCGAGACGCGGGCAGATCTTGTCGTCGGCGACGCTGGCCACCGCATCCGACAGCGCATGCAGCACCGACATGCCGAGCGGGAACGGCGGCTCGCCGACCGCCTTGGAGCGGTGGATGGTCGGCTCGCCGGCTTCCGGCCAGTCGGCCAAGTTGACGTTGAAGATCTTCGGCCGGTCGGAGGCGAGCGGGATCTTGTAGGTCGACGGCGCATGCGTGCGCAGCCGGCCCTTGGCGTCCCACCACAGTTCTTCCGTCGTCAGCCAGCCCATGCCCTGGATGAAGCCGCCCTCGATCTGGCCGATGTCTATAGCCCGGTTCAGCGAGCGGCCGCAGTCATGGAGAATATCGGTACGCTCGACGATGTATTCGCCGGTCAGCGTGTCGACCGAAACTTCCGAACACGAGGCGCCATAAGCGAAATAGTAGAAGGGGCGGCCCTCGCCCTTGTCGCGGTTCCAGTGGATTTTCGGCGTCTTGTAGAAGCCCGCCGCCGACAGCTGGATGCGCGCCATATAGGCCTGCTTGACGAGGTCGGCGAAGGCGATTTCCTGGTTGCCAATGCGCACCCGGTTGGGCAGGAACAGCACCTGATCGCGCGGCACCTGGTATTTTTCGGCGGCGAAATCGATCAGCCGGTCCTTGATCTGGCGCGCGCCATTCTGCGCCGCCATGCCGTTGAGATCGGTGCCGGACGACGCTGCCGTGGCCGAAGTGTTCGGCACCTTGCCGGTCGTGGTCGCGGTGATCTTCACCTGGTCGAGGTCGATCTGGAACTCTTCCGCCACCACTTGCGCCACCTTGACGTAGAGGCCCTGCCCCATTTCGGTGCCGCCATGGTTCAGATGCACCGAACCGTCGGTGTAGACATGCACCAGCGCGCCGGCCTGATTGTAATGCGTGGCGGTGAACGAGATGCCGAACTTGACCGGCGTCAGCGCCAGGCCGCGCTTGATGAAACGGCTGTTGGCATTGAAGGCCGATATCTCACGCCGGCGCCGCGCATAGCTCGCGCTTTGCTCAAGCTCGGCGACGATGCGCTGGATGATGTTGTCCTCGACCGTCTGGTGGTAAGGCGTGATGTTGCGATCTGATGTGCCGTAAAAATTCTTCTTGCGGATTTCGAGCGGATCCTTGCCGACGGCAAAGGCCACCTCGTCGATGACGCGCTCGGCGCCGACCATGCCTTGCGGGCCACCGAAACCACGGAAGGCGGTGTTCGACACGGTGTTGGTGTAGAGCGGCGCCGATTGGGCATGCACCGCCGGCCAGAAATAGGTGTTGTCGCAGTGGAACAGTGCGCGATCGGTCACCGGGCCGGAAAGGTCCGACGAGAAACCGCAACGCGCCGCGAACATGAAATCGACGCCAAGGATGTTGCCGTCGTCATCGAAGCCGACCTCGTAGTCGACGAGGAAATCGTGGCGCTTGCCGGTGGCGATCATGTCGTCGTCGCGGTCGGGCCGGATCTTCACGGCGCGATGATGTTTCTTCGCGGCGATCGCGGCCAATGCGGCAAACTGGTTGCCCTGCGTTTCCTTGCCGCCGAAGCCGCCGCCCATGCGGCGGATTTCCACCGTGATGGCGTTGCTCGGCACGTCCAGCACATGGCTGACCATGTGCTGGACTTCGCTCGGATGCTGGGTCGAGGAATAGATGGTGACGTCCTGATCCTCGCCCGGAATGGCCATGGCGATATGGCCTTCGAGATAGAAATGCTCCTGACCGCCGATGCGCATTTTTCCCTTCAGCTGGCGCGGCGCCTGACGGATGGCGGCGGCGGCATCGCCGCGCTTCAAGGTGAGAGGAGGCGTGACGAGCTTGTCCCTCTTCGGATCGAGCGCGCCAATGTCGGTGACGAAGGGCAATTCCTGGTATTCGACCTTGGCCAACCTGGTGGCGCGGCGTGCCTGCTCGCGCGTCTGCGCAATAACGCAGAAGATCGGCTGGCCGTAGAATTGCACCTTGCCGTCGGCAAGCACCGGCTCGTCGTGGCGCCCGGTCGGTGAAATATCGTTTTCGCCCGGCACGTCACTGGCCGTCAGCACGTCGACAACGCCGGGCGCCGTGCGCACCGCCGAGAGATCCATGCTGGCGATTGTCGCATGCGTGGCGGTGGAAAGCCCTAGGCAGCCATGCAGCGTGCCGGCCGGTTCCGGCATGTCGTCGATGTAGACGGCGGTGCCGCTGACATGCTTGTGCGCGGAATCGTGGCGCTGATCGGTGGCGACGCCGCCAGCGATCTTTTCGGCCTTGAGGTTGGGAGCAGCGTGCTTGTTCATCATGCCGCCTCGTGCCTTGAAACCTGGATCTGGTCCCTGGTGCCGCTGGTCTCGGCGAAGAAGCGCAGCAGCAGGTTCTTCGCCGCAAGGGCGCGATATTCGGCCGAAGCGCGCATGTCGGTCAGCGGGGTGAAATCCCTGTCATATTCGGCCATCGCCACTTCAACAGTCTGTTCGGTCCACGGCTTGCCGAGCAGCGCTTTTTCGACGGAGGACGCCCGCTTCGGCGTCGCCGCCATGCCGCCATAGGCAATGCGCACCTCCGCGACCGTGCCATCGCTGGCCAGCGTCAAGAAGAAGGCGCCGAGGGCCGCGGTAATGTCCTCATCGCGGCGCTTGGTGATTTTGTGGACGGCGAATTTCGTGCCCTTGGTCGGAACCGGAACGTGCACGGCCTCGACGAATTCGCCCGGCTGCCGGTCCTGTTTGCCATAGGCAATGAAGAAGGTTTCCAGCGGGATCGAGCGCCGCTTCTTGCCCTTGCGCAGGGTGAGACTTGCGCCAAGTGCGATCAAGGGCGGCGGCGTGTCGCCGATCGGCGAGCCGTTGGCGATGTTGCCTCCGATGGTGCCCATGTTGCGCACCTGTTCGCCGCCGATGCGATCGAACAACGACCCCAGCGCCGGGATGCGCTTCGCCAATGTCGCGAAGGCGTCAGTGTAGGTGACGCCGGCGCCGATCGAAATGACGCCCTTGTCTTCCGAGATGGTGCAAAGTCCGTCGAGATTGCCGATGAAAATGGCCGGCGAAATATCGCGCATATGCTTGGTCACCCATAGGCCGACATCGGTCGAGCCGGCAACGATGGTGGTGCCGGGTTCCTTGTCCAGCACGGCGGCGAAATCGTCGACATCGGCCGGCACGACCAGCCGCGCCTTGCCGGTTCCGATCTCGACCCGGGCGCCGTCATGCATGGCCTCGAGCCTCGCCGTGATCGCCTTGCGCTCCGCGGCCAACGGATCCTTTGCCGCCTTGCCGTAGCTGGAGATGGCATGCGCGGCGCGCATGATCGCCTCGTAGCCGGTGCAGCGGCAGAGATTGCCTTGCAAGGCCTTTTCGATATCCGCGTTCGACGGGTCAGGCGACTTCATCCACAAGCCATACAGCGACATGACGAAGCCCGGCGTGCAGAAGCCGCATTGCGAGCCGTGGAAATCGACCATCGCCTGCTGCACCGGGTGCAATTGGCCGGGTGAACCACGCAGATGCTCGACGGTCACGACATGGCTGCCGTCGAGCGAGCCGAGGAAGCGGATGCAGGCGTTGACACTTTCATAGACCAGGCCGCCGGCCGAGAGCTTGCCGACCAACACGGTGCAGGCGCCGCAGTCGCCCTCGGCGCAGCCTTCCTTGGTGCCGCGCAGCGAACGGTCCAGCCGCAGCCAGTCGAGCAGGGTCGCGTCTGACGCCACCGACGAAAGCGCCACATCCCTGCCATTGAGGATGAAGCGGATCTCGTTGCGGATGCTAATTTTGGCCATGCCTCAGCTCCCCCTGTAGGTCGAGTAGCCGTAAGGCGAGACCAGCAGTGGCACATGATAATGCACTGGTTCGGCCATGCCGAAGCGGATTGGTATTACATCGAGAAAGGCGGGTTTCGGCAGGCTCAACCCCTGCTGGCGCAAATAGTCGCCGGCGGCGAAGACCAGTTCGTATTCGCCGGTGCGGAACTCCGCGCCGGCGAGCAGCGGCTTGTCGCAACGGCCGTCGGCATTGGTGACAACGGTCTTCAGATGTGTCCGCGCCTTGCCCTCGAGGTGATAAAGCGCGATCGACAGTCCCGCCGCCGGCTTGCCGGTCGCCGTGTCGAGGACATGGGTCGTCAGACGCCCGCCATCGGCATTCGACGTTTCTGCCATTGGCCGCCTCCCATTTCCGGTACGAGCGAATTGGCCCGGTACGATCAAGTATCAACAGTGAATTGTGCGCCAATTAAAGGCGATGCATAAGTCCCGGTCGAGCGGAGTGCGACAAAAACACTTTCAAAAATTTTCGGGGGAATGCGAGAGGCACCCTTTCGATATCCTGATCATACTTCGGGCCATGCCCGGCGGGAGGGACGATGCGTTACAGCAGAGACATGCGCGGCTATGGAGCCAATCCGCCGGACCCGAAATGGCCTGGCGGCGCACATGTCGCCGTGCAATTCGTCGTCAATTACGAGGAAGGCGGCGAAAACTGCGTGCTGCATGGCGACAAGGCCTCTGAAGCCTTTCTGTCGGAAATCGTCGGCGCGGCGCCCTGGGTGGGCCAGCGCCACTGGAACATGGAATCCATCTACGAATACGGCGCCCGCGCCGGCTTCTGGCGTCTGCTGCGGCTGTTCACCGAGTCGCAAGTGCCGATCACCTGCTACGGCGTCGCCACCGCACTCGCCCGTTCGCCCGATCAGGTGACGGCCATGCAGGAAGCCGGCTGGGAAATCGCTTCACACGGGCTGAGATGGATCGACTACCGCGACCACAGCGCCGAGGATGAGCGCCGCGACCTCGAAGCGGCGATCAAGCTGCATTACGAGGTGACCGGAGAGCGCCCGACCGGCTGGTACACCGGCCGCACATCAATCAACACGGTGCGGCTGGCGGCGGAAGAAGGCGGCTTCGACTATGTGTCGGACACCTATGACGATGAACTGCCCTACTGGTTCGAGCACGCAGGCGGCACGCAGCTCATCATCCCCTATACGCTCGACGCCAACGACATGCGTTTCGCCACGCCGCAGGGCTTCAATTCGGGCGACCAGTTCTTTGCCTATTTGAAGGACAGCTTCGACACGCTCTATGCCGAGGGCAAGGCCGGCCGGCCGCGCATGATGAACATCGGCCTGCATTGCCGCCTCGTCGGGCGGCCGGGACGGGTGGCGGCGCTGAAGCGCTTCGTCGACTATGTGAAGTCGCATGACAAGGTCTGGCTGGCGCGGCGCATCGACATCGCCAAGCACTGGCAAGAGGTCAATCCTTATCAACCGGCGGCACTCCGCCCATCGAAGATGGAATTCGAGACCTTCGTTCACACCTTCGGCGGCGTGTTCGAGCATTCACCCTGGATCGCCGAACGCGCTTACGAACTGGAACTGGGTCCGGCGCACGACACCTCAGGCGGCCTGCACAATGCGCTTTCCCGCGTCTTCCGTTCCGCCACCGAAACCGAGCGGCTTTCGGTGCTCAACGCCCATCCCGACCTTGCCGGCAAGCTGGCCAAGGCCAAACGGCTGACGGCGGAATCGACCAGGGAACAGGCCTCGGCCGGCCTCGACGCGCTGACCGACAAGGAGCGCGAGCTGTTTTCCAAGCTGAACGCCGCCTACGTCACCACCTTCGGCTTCCCCTTCATCATCGCGGTGAAGGGCAAGACGAGGCAAGAAATCCTGGCGGAGTTCGAGGCGCGCATCGGCAACAGCCGCGGCGTCGAATTCGAAACCGCCTGCAAACAGGTCGAGCGCATCGCGCTGCTCCGCCTCAAGGACATGCTTCCGCAATAGGTTTGAACCCATGGATACGATCAGGATGCCCGAGCGAACCTATTACGCACCACATGGCGGCCACCCCGGCCAGAGCGAGCTTCTGACCGGCCGCGCCGTCTTCACCGAGGCCTATGCCGTCATTCCCCGGGGTGTGATGCAGGACATCGTGACCAGTGCGTTGCCGTTCTGGGACGAGACCCGCGTCTGGATCTTGTCGCGACCACTGTCCGGTTTTGCCGAGACGTTCTCGCAATACATTGTCGAGGTCGCGCCCGGCGGCGGCAGCGAGCGGCCGGAACCCGATGCCAGCGCCGAAGGCGCGCTGTTCGTGGTCGAAGGCGAACTGACGGTTCTGCTTGCCGGCAAGAAGCATGTCTTGCGGCCCGGCGGCTTTGCCTTCCTGCCGCCGGCCAGCGGCTGGACGGTTCGCAACGAAAGCAAGGCCGACGTGCGCTTCCACTGGATTCGCAAGGCTTACGAGGTGGTCGACGGTCTCGATGTGCCGGAAGCCTTCTTCACCAACGAGCAGGAGATCGTGCCGACGCCTATGCCCGGCACCGAAGGCCGCTGGGCGACGACGCGTTTCGTCGATCCGGCCGATTTGCGCCACGACATGCACATGACCATTGTCACGCTGGAACCCGGCGCGGTCATTCCCTTCGCCGAGACCCATGTCATGGAGCATGGGCTCTATGTGCTGGAGGGCAAGGCGGTCTATCGCCTCAACCAGGACTGGGTCGAGGTCGAGGCCGGCGACTATATGTGGCTGCGGGCCTTCTGCCCGCAGGCCTGCTATGCCGGCGGCCCGGGCAAATTCCGCTATCTGCTCTACAAGGACGTCAACCGGCACGCCAAGCTCGGCGGCGCCGGTGTCCCCGGGCGGACGGCGTGACGCGAATCATTGCGCAGCCACTGACCCGCGAGAGCTTTGCTCCGTTCGGCGACGTCATCGACATGGGCGGCGACAACCACTACCCGATCAATGGCGGCAGGGCCGAGCGCTACCACGATCTGGCTACCGCCGAGGCGACCGGACTGAACGCCCGCGTGCTGATCTCGATGGTGCGCGGCACGCCTTACGAACTGCCGTTGAAGCTGAGCATGGTCGAGCGCCACCCGTTTGGCAGCCAGGCCTTCATTCCGCTGTCGCCGCGCCCCTTTCTGGTCGTCGTCTGCCATGATGGCGAGCAAGGGCCGGGCGAGCCGCATGCCTTCATCACCGCACCCGGACAAGGCATCAATTACCGGCGCAATCTCTGGCATGGCGTGCTGACGCCGCTCGGCGAGCCTCAGGATTTCCTGATCGTCGACCGTGGCGGCGACGGTTCCAACCTCGAAGAGTTCCATTTCTCGCACGCCTACGAGATCCATCTCCCTTAATTTTTTGTGCGTGTCGTTACCCCAAACCCGGGGCACTTTTGGGCGACATGCAGCAGGAGACCCCCTGATGACCGATATTTCGCTGATCGACCGCCTGCTCGACGTCATCGAGCACGACATCGTGCCGAAGACGGCCGACGGCGTTACCCATGGCAACAAGCTGTTCGGCGCGGCGATCCTGCGCAAGGACGACCGTTCGCTGGTGTTGGCCGAAACCAACAACGAGATGGAAAACCCGCTCTGGCATGGCGAGGTACACTGCCTGAAGCGTTTCTACGAAATACCCAGGGCTGAGCGCGTCGACACCAAGGACGCCATCTTCATCGCCACGCACGAACCCTGCTCGCTGTGCCTGTCGGCGATCACCTGGACCGGCTTCGACAATTTCTACTATCTGTTCAGCCACGAGGATTCGCGCGACAGTTTTGCTATCCCGCACGACCTGAAGATCCTGAAAGAGGTCTTCACCCTCGAACCTGGCGGCTACAATGCCGAGAATGCCTACTGGAAGAGCTTTTCCATACGTCGGTTGGTGCGAGCTTTGCCCGAAGCCGAGCGGCAACGGCTGGAAACACGCATCGGCGCGATTTCGGCGCGCTACGATGAGTTGTCCGGCGTCTATCAGGCGAACAAGGACGATAACGACATTCCGCTGAACTGACGCGGATTGACCAGCCGAATTCGTTGGCTGGCCCACGACGCGCTCCGGTGGCCTCCATCATGTGGCTATCCTGGAGTGCGTCCGTATGAAAACCGTCACCGAATTTCCCCGCAAGGTCGTCGAATTCCCGGACATGGGCATCGTCATGCCCGATGGCTGCCGGCTGTCGGCGCGGGTGTGGATGCCGGAGGATGCGGGCGACGATCCGGTGCCGGCGATCCTCGAACACCTGCCCTACCGCAAGCGCGACGGTACCATCTTTCGCGATCAGCTGACGCATCCCTATTTCGCCGGCCACGGCTACGCCTCGATCCGCGTCGACATGCGCGGCAATGGCGATTCCGAAGGACTGATGGACGACGAATATTCCGAGCAGGAATTGCAGGACGCCAGCGACGTCATCGCCTGGGCGGCAAGCCAGCCCTGGTGCAACGGCAATGTCGGCATGATGGGCATTTCCTGGGGCGGCTTCAACTGCCTGCAGGTGGCAGCCAAGCAGCCGCCGGCGCTGAAAGCCGTGATCAGCCTGTGCTCGACCGTCGACCGCTATGCCGACGACATCCACTACAAGGGCGGCTGCCTGCTGATCGAGAATTTCGGCTGGGCCTCGACGATGCTCTCCTACTCGTCGCGGCCGCCGGACCCGCTGCTGGCCGGCGACAACAGATGGCGCGATCTGTGGCTGACCCGGCTGGAGAACCAATCCTTCCTGGCGCCGCTGTGGCTGAAGCACCAGCACCGGGATGCCTACTGGAAGCGCGGCTCGATCTGCGAGGATTTTTCCGCCGTCAAAGCTGCCGTGCTGTCGATCGGCGGCTGGCATGACGGCTACCGCAACACGGTCTCGCATCTGGCCAGCAACATCGAAGCCCCGGTCAAGGGCATTATCGGGCCATGGATTCACAAATACCCGCATTACGCAGGACCAAAACCTGCCATCGGCTTCCTGCAGGAGGCTCTGCGCTGGTGGGACCGCTGGCTGAAGGGTGTCGACACCGGTGTCGAGTCCGACCCGGCCTACCGCGCCTATGTCATGGACAGCGTGCGTCCGGCGCGCTGGCACCCCGAGCGTCCCGGCCGTTGGGTGGCGGAGCAGGAATGGCCCTTGCCAACCATCCAGGCGCAAACGGTCGATCTGATCCCCTCAACGGAAAAACCCTCCATCATCGCCTCGCCGCAAAGCTGCGGCCTGGCCGGCGGCGAGTATTTTCCCTTCACCTTCGGCCCCGAACTGCCCGGCGACCAACGCCCCGACGATGCCCTGTCGGTGTGTTTCGACCAGTCGGAACTCAGCGAGCCGATCGACATCGTCGGAGCGCCGGAGGTCGAGCTGCAGCTATCCTCTGATCGTCCGCAGGCCAACATCGCGGTCCGGCTTTGCGATGTGCATCCCGACGGCGCCTCGGAGTTGATTTCCTATGGCGTGCTCAATCTGACGCATCGCAATTCGCATGAATTCCCGGAGGCGCTGGTGCCGGGTGAAACCGTCTCGGTGCGCGTCGTGCTCGATCAATGTGCTTACCGCGTTCCAACCGGACACCGCCTGCGTGTTGCCGTTTCGAACGCCTATTGGCCTGCCATCTGGCCATCGCCGGAGCCGGTCCAGCTCACCTTGTCGGCGGCGACGCTCAGCTTGCCGCTGCGGCCGTTGGCGACAGGCGACGAGGTAACGTTCGCCGAGCCGGAAGGGGCAACCCCCTGGGCAACGGAGACGATCCGCGCCGCCAATTCCGAGCGCCATGTCGATCGTGATGAAAAGACCGGAATGGTGACGCTTTCCATATCAGATGATTTCGGCGAGGTGCGCGATCTCGCCCATGGCCTCGCCAATGGCAGCATCGCCCGCGAGACCTGGACGATCCATCCCGACGATCCGTTGTCGGCCTCGGGAAAGACGCACTGGACGCAGACCCTGTCGCGAAATGGATGGTCGGTGCGCACCGAGACATTGGCAGAGATGCGATCCGACGCGGAAAACTTCATCGTCAGCGCCAGAATCGAGGCCTATGAGGACGAAACCCTCGTCTTCGAGCGCAATTTCGAAGAGAAGGTGCCGCGCGCACTTCTTTGAGCGCCGATTTCATTGGTCCAATTGCGACGTACGATTTACGCCACGGCATGTCGCATTCGGTCTTGCTTACCGCTTTCCCTTGCGGTCATTATTCTCCTCACAAGAAACAAGAAAAACGACCGCAGAGTCGAACCAACAGAGTGAGGAACTCAAAATGTCGAACGAACTGGAATTTCTTAGCCGGCGTGTCGCGTCGGGCAAACTGAGCCGTCGTGATTTTCTCGGCCGGGCGGCGGCGCTCGGTATCTCCGCGCCCTTCGCCAACTCGCTGCTTTCAAGCGCTGCACGCGCGGCAGGTCCGGTCAAGGGCGGCACACTGAAGGCCGGACTTGTCGGCGGCGAATCCACCAACAGCCTCGACCCGGCGCTGATGATGACACAGGTGCCGTTCGCCTTCGGCAAGATGTGGGGCGAATTGATTGTCGAGCTTTCGCCGGAAGGCAAACTCGAGAACCGCATCGCCGAGGAGATCGGCTCAACACCGGACGCCAAGACCTGGACGCTGAAGATCCGTGACGGCGTCGAATTCCACAACGGCAAAACGGTAACCGCCGAGGACGTGGCCGCCACGCTTGAGCGCCATTCCGACGAGAAATCGAAGTCCGGCGCGCTCGGCTACATGAAGGGCATCGAGACCATCAAGGCCAGCGGCAAGGAAGTCGTGCTGACCCTGAAGGAAGCCAATGCCGATCTGCCCTATTTGCTCAGCGACTATCACCTGATCGTCCAACCGAATGGCGGCAAGGACAAGGCCGACGCAGGCATCTCGGCCGGTCCTTACAAGGTCACGACCAATGAGCCCGGCGTGCGCCATGGCGGCGAGCGTTTCGCCAATTACTGGCAGGGCGACAAGATGGGCCATGCCGACCAGATCGAGATCATCGTCATCAACGATGCCACCGCGCGTACGGCGGCCCTGCAAGGCGGCCAGGTCAACATGATCAACCGCGTCGAGCCGAAGATCGTCGACCTGATCAAGCGCCTGCCGGGCGTGACCATCCGCAACCATGCGGGTCCTGGCCACTATGTCTTCATCGCGCATTGCAACACGGCGCCCTTCGACAACAACGATCTGCGCATGGCCCTGAAGCTGGCCATCGACCGCGAAGAAATGCTGGACAAGATCCTGCGTGGCTACGGTTCGATCGGCAACGACTTCCCGATCAACGCTTCCTACCCGCTGTTCAGCGAGATCGAGCAGCGCAAATATGATCCCGACAAGGCCAAGTTCCACTTCAAGAAGTCGGGCCATGACGGCGCCGTGCTGCTGCGCACCTCGGATGTCGCCTTCCCCGGTGCCGTCGATGCCGCGCAACTCTATCAACAGAGCGCGGCCAAGGCCGGCATCACGCTGGAGATCAAGCGCGAACCGGGCGACGGCTACTGGTCGGAAGTCTGGAACAAGCAGCCCTTCTGCGCCTCCTACTGGGGGGGGCGCTCGACGCAGGACCAGATGTACTCGACCGCCTATCTGTCGACTGCCGACTGGAACGACACGCGTTTCAAGCGTCCGGATTTCGACAAGATGGTGCTGGCGGCCCGCGCCGAACTCGATGAGACCAAGCGCAAGGCGATGTACCACGACATGGCTGTCCTGGTCCGCGACGAAGGCGGCCTGATCCTGCCGATGTTCAACCAGTTCATCGACGCAACCGGCGCCAAGGTCGATGGCTGGGTCGACGATCCGCATCAGGAGCTGATGAACGGTTACGCCCTGGCGAAGTGCTGGCTGCAGGCCTGAGCCGGCTTTGCGGATATGTCTTCACCCATCCTGAAACTAATTGCCCAGCGCATTGCGCTGGGCATCGTCCTCTTGTTGGCCGTTTCGGTCCTGATCTTCGCCGGTACCCAGATCCTGCCCGGCGACGTCGCGCAAGCCATTCTCGGGCAATCGGCGACACCGGAGTCGCTCGCCAATCTGCGCGAGCAGCTCGGCCTCAACGATCCGGCCTATATCAGGTATTTCCGCTGGCTCGGCGGTGTGCTGACCGGCGATCTCGGTACGGCCATGTCGAGCGGGCAGGATATCGCCACGTCGATCAAGGGACGGCTGTGGAACACGCTGTTCCTCGCCTTCTGGGCGGCGGTCGTCGCCGTGCCGCTGGCGATTATTCTCGGCCTGATCGCGGTGCGCTACCGCAATGGTTGGGTCGACAAGCTGATCTCCGGGCTGGCTCTGGCCTCGACCTCCTTTCCCGAGTTCTTCATCGGCTATGTGCTGGTCTATTTCTTCGCCGTGAAATGGCAAATCTTCCCCGGCATCTCGACCGTCTATGAGGGCATGCCGTTCGGCGAGCGCATGCAGGCGATCGCCTTGCCGGCGACGGCGCTGACGCTGGTCGTGCTCGCCCACATGATGCGCATGACACGTGCGGCGATCCTCAATGTCATGCAGTCGGCCTACGTGGAGACGGCGGAACTGAAAGGCCTGTCGGCCTTCAACGTCATCCGCAAGCACGCCTTCCCCAATGCCATCGCGCCGATCATCAACGTCGTCATGCTCAACCTCGCCTATCTGATCGTCGGCGTCGTCGTGGTCGAGGTGATCTTCGTCTATCCGGGCATGGGACAATATCTCGTCGACCACGTCACCAAGCGTGACGTGCCGGTGGTGCAGGCGGTCGGCCTGATCTTCGCCGCCGTCTACATCAGCCTGAACATCATTGCGGACATCGGGGCTATTGTCGCCAATCCGCGTCTCAGACACCCGAAATAGGGGGCGGATATGCTCGATATCAAACGCATCCCCATCCCCGCGCTAATCGGCATTATCCTGACGACGCTGTTCGTGCTGGCGGCGGTCTTCGCACCGTGGATCGCGCCGCACGGCAATGGCGAAATCGTCGGCGATGTCTGGGAACCGATGTCGGCTGCCCATTTGCTGGGCACCGACAATCTCGGCCGCGACCTGCTTTCGCGCATGATCTACGGTGCCCGCATCACTTTGTTCATCGCGGTGCTGGCCACCGCGCTGTCGTTCTCGCTCGGCGCCATCCTCGGCTTCTCGGCGGCCGTCTTCGGCGGCTGGTTCGATACGCTGCTGTCGCGCCTCGTCGATCTCTTGATGTCTATCCCGACGCTGATCATGGGTCTCGTCGTGCTGTCCGTGCTGCCGACCAATCTGGTGACGCTGATCCTGGTGATGGGCATTCTGGACTCGACCCGCGTCTATCGCCTGTCGCGCGCGGTCGCCGTCGACATCAACGTCATGGACTATGTCGAGGCGGCGAAACTGCGTGGTGAGGGCAGCGGCTGGATCATCTTCCGCGAGATCCTGCCCAACGCATTGTCGCCGCTGGTTTCCGAACTCGGCCTGCGCTTCATCTACGCGGTGCTGTTCCTGTCGACGCTGTCGTTCCTCGGCCTTGGCGTGCAGCCACCGGACGCCGACTGGGGCGGCATGGTCAAGGAAAACAAGGACGGCATCGTCTTCGGCATCGCGGCCGCACTCATCCCGGCGGCGGCGATCGCTTTGCTGGCGATTTCCGTCAACCTGGTTGCCGACTGGGTGCTCAACCGGACGACAAGCCTCAAGGGAGGACGCGGGTGATGGCCGACACCAAAGCGAAACCTGGCTTGTTGCTCGACATCCGCAATCTGCGCATCGAGGCCACCGTCTTCCCGCCCGGAGAGCCGCCGAAGAACATCGTGCTGGTGCACGATGTCTCGCTGACGCTTGAGAAGGGCAAGGTGCTCGGCCTGATCGGCGAATCCGGAGCCGGCAAGTCGACCATCGGTCTGTCGTCGATGGGCTATGGCCGCGGTGGCGTGCGCATCACCGGCGGCGAGGTCATCCTGAACGGCCGCGACATCCTCAAGGGCGGCAAGGATGGCTTCCGCAAATTACGCGGCCGCGAAGTCTGCTATGTCGCGCAGTCGGCGGCAGCGGCCTTCAATCCGGCGCACAGACTGATGGACCAGGTGGTGGAAGCCACGCTGCTGCACGGCACCGCGACACGAGCCGAGGCCGAGAAGCGCGCGGTTGCGCTGTTCAAGAAGCTCAGCCTGCCTAACCCCGAAACCATCGGCGAGCGCTTTCCGCACCAGGTTTCGGGCGGCCAGCTGCAGCGTGTGATGACGGCGATGGCGCTGTGCTCCGAGCCGGACCTGATCGTCTTCGACGAGCCGACCACGGCGCTCGACGTGACGACGCAGATCGACGTGCTGGCGGCGATCAAGGACGCCATCCGCGATACGCATGTGGCGGCGCTCTACATCACCCACGACCTCGCCGTCGTCGCCCAGGTCTCCGACGAGATCATGGTGCTGCGCCATGGCCGGCTGGTCGAATGGGGCGGCACACGGCAGATCATCAAGGAGCCGCGCCAGGAATACACCAATGCGCTGGTCTCGGTACACGAGATCGAACATGCCGAGCAGAAGCCCGGCACGGCGCCGTTTCTGTCGGTGAAGAACATCACCGCTGCCTATGGCGGCAGCCATATCAAGGTGCTGAAGAACGTCTCGGTCGACATCTATCCGGGCCAGACGCTGGCCGTGGTCGGCGAGTCTGGCTCCGGCAAGTCGACGCTGGCGCGCGCCATCACCGGCCTGCTGCCGCCCGAACAGGGTACCGTCACCTTCGACGGGCGCCCGCTGGCAAACCGGCTGGCCGATCGGCCGAAGGAGGATCTGCGCCAGCTGCAGATGATCTACCAGATGGCCGACGTGGCGATGAACCCGCGCCAGACCGTCGGCACCATCATCGGCCGCCCGCTGGAGTTCTATTTCGGCATGCGCGGCCGCGAGCGCGACAAGCGCGTTGCGGAGCTGCTCGACAAGATCGAGATGGGCAAAGGCTTTTCCGACCGCTATCCGGCCGAGCTTTCCGGCGGCCAGAAGCAGCGCGTCTGCATTGCCCGTTCGCTTGCCGCCAAGCCGAAGCTGATCATCTGCGACGAGGTGACCTCGGCGCTCGATCCGCTGGTCGCCAACGGCATCCTCAAGCTGCTGCTCGACCTGCAGAAGGAGGAGAACGTCGCCTATCTCTTCATCACGCACGACCTGGCGACGGTGAAGTCGATCGCCGATTCGATCGCGGTGATGTATCGCGGGGAGGTGGTGCGCTACGGCCCCAAGAGCAAGGTGCTGGCGCCGCCCTTCGACGCCTATACCGATCTTCTGCTTTCCTCGGTCCCCGAGATGGAGATCGGCTGGCTGGAAAAGGCGATCAAGGGACGGCGCATGGCCAGCGCGGGGAACTAGAGCAATTCCAGGAAAAGTGGGAACCGATTTTCCCGGGAAAAGCGCACAGCGCTTTCCCTTGGGAATTGCGTCAGGGCAAGCCAGGCGGTCCGCCAAGGTCAGGGGAACCGGCGGCCGTCATCCGGATGCAACACTAGAGCGCCACACGTCCTGCGGACGGGCGGCGCCCGCACGTTTTTCTCTTAAAAGGGGTAGGACATGAAAACTGAACTCGACCATCTCGCTGAACTCGCCAGTCAAGGGCGCATTTCGCGCCGCGCGTTTCTCGGCCGCGCCGCCGCGCTCGGCGTGTCGGCAGCCCTGATACCGGCGTTGGCTGGCAAGGCTTTTGCCCAAACGCCGGTGAAGGGCGGCACCATCAAGGCTGGCCTGCAGGGCGGTGAATCGACCAACAGCCTCGATCCGGCGCTGAACCTCAGCCAGGTCACCTTCAGCTTCGGCAAGCTTTGGGGCGAGTATCTCGTGCGCCTCACCCCCGACAACAAGCTGGTCAACCTGATCGCCGAAGAGATCGGCGCTTCGGCGGACGCCAAGACGTGGACGATCAAGATCCGTGACGGCATCGAGTTCCACAATGGCAAGACGGTCGGCGCCGAAGACGTTGCCGCCACCATCGAGCGCCATGCAGACGAGAAATCGAAGTCGGGCGCGCTCGGTATCCTCAAGAACATCAAGGGCGTCAAGGCGAGCGGCAAGGAAGTCATCGTCACGCTCGGCGACGCCGATGCCGACTTCCCCTATCTGATGGCCGACTACCATCTCACCATCCAGCCGAATGGCGGCAAGGACGATCCGAATGCCGGTATCAGCGCCGGACCCTACAAGGTTAGCGTCAACCAGCCAGGCGTGCGCCATGGCGGCGAGCGTTTCGCCAATTACTGGCTGGGCGACAAGGCCGGCCATGCCGACCAGGTCGAGATCATCGTCATCAATGATGCGACCGCACGGCTTGCAGCCCTGCAGGGCGGCCAGGTGCACATGATCAACCGCGTCGAACCCAAGGTCGTCGATCTCGTCAAGCGCATCGCGGGCGTTTCCATCGAGAACGTCTCGGGCAAGGGCTACTATCCGTTCAACATGTTCTGCGACACCGCACCTTTCGACAGCAACGATCTGCGCATGGCGCTGAAGCTGGCCATGGACCGCGACGAGATGCTGGAAAAGATCCTGCGCGGCTATGGCTCGGTGGGTAACGACTTCCCGATCAACGAGGCCTATCCGCTGTTTTCCGCCGACATCGAACAGCGCAAGTTCGATCCGGACAAGGCGGCGGCAGCCTACAAGAAATCAGGCCACAGCGGCTCGATCGTGCTGCGCACCTCGGACGTCGCCTTCCCGGGCGCCGTCGATGCCGCACAGCTCTATCAGCAGTCCTGCGCCAAAGCCGGCATCAAGATCGAGATCAAGCGCGAGCCCGGCGACGGCTACTGGTCGGAGGTCTGGAACAAGCAGCCTTTCTCGCTCTCCTACTGGGGCGGACGCGCCACGCAGGACCAGATGTATTCCACCGGCTATGTCTCGACAGCCGACTGGAACGACACGCGCTTCAAGCGGCCGGAATTCGACAAGATGCTGTTTACCGCGCGCGGCGAGCTCGACCAGGCCAAGCGCCAGGCGATCTACCACGATATGGCAGTGATGATGCGTGACGAAGGCGGGCTGATCGTGCCCTTCTTCAACCAGTTCATCGACGCGGCCGCCACCAACAAGATCGGCGGCTATGCCAAGAGCCCTATCGGCGAAATGATGGACGGCTACGCGCTTGCCGAGTGCTGGCTCAACGCTTGAGCGGACTCTGATCGTCCGATTTCATCTATCAAGAACGCCGTGTGCCCGGGACGGCACACGGCGTTCCCGTTTCAAACCGCCAACCACATGGAGCAGCCCATGGCGCTCAAATCCAAGCTTCTGCTGATCATCCTCGATGGCGTGCCTTACCGGAACTGGCGCCGGCTGATGGGCAATCTCGAAGGTTGGGTGCAATCGGGCGAGGCGCGCGTCTGGAAGATGCGCTCGGTGCTGCCGTCGACCTCGGCCTGCTGCTATGCGTCGATCCACACCGGGGTCTCTCCGCAGGTGCACGGGATTCTCTCCAACGAGAACCGGTTCCGCGTCGAGCAGCCCGATATCTTCTCCGAGGTCAGCAAGGCAGGCGGCAAGACGGGGGCGGTGACCCATTCCTACTGGTCGGAATTCTTCCGCGCCTATCCGTTCGACCTGGTCGAGGACATGGAATTCGACGAGCCAAGCGGGCCGATCACGCATGGCCGCTTCCACACCATGACCGGTTACAATCTCCGCAACCAGATGACGCCGAGCGATGTCGACCTGTTCGCGACGCTGACCATGCTGACGAAACGCCATGGCATCGACTACGGCATCCTGCACACCTGCACGCTTGACTCGATGGGACACCGCTTCGGCCACGACTGCCACGAGATGGACCATGCCGTCTATGCGATGGACGGCATGCTGGCCGCCTTCCTGCCGCGCTGGATCGAAGCCGGCTATGAGGTGATCGTCACCGCCGATCACGGCCAGACCGATCGTGGCCATCATGGCGGCCATGACGACGAGATGCAGGATTTCGCGCTGTATTATTTCGGTGCCGGCAAAGGACCGCAGGCCGACACGCTGCTCGACCAGCTGCAGCTGGCGCCGACGGTGCTGAGCCGACTGGGTGTGCCGGTGCCGGCGACGATGAAGGCGAAGGCTTTCTTGAGCTGAGCGCGGCCCTCCCTTCTCCCCTTGCGGGAGAAGGGAAAAAGGCCCGGCTCTGGCAACCTCCCCTTTCTTCGGTTAGCCTCCGCAAAATTCCTTGGCGGAGGATGAACCTTTTTGGGCCGATCAGCGACAGAGCAGACAGGAGCCAGGCGGCTCGACCGGCCATGACGGCAGCGACCGAGACCGATCGCGCGCTTGTCGACCGGGTCGCGAAGGGCGACCGTGCCGCCGTGCGGCTCCTGTTCATGCGTCACCACGCGCGGGTCTACCGCTTCGTGGCGCGCCAGACGGGATCGGAAATGATGGCCGACGATATCGCCAACGAAGTCTTCCTCGAGCTGTGGCGCCAGGCCCCCGCCTTCGAAGGGCGTTCCGAAGTCTCGACATGGCTGCTCGGCATTGCCCGTTTCAAGGCGCTGTCCGTGCTGCGCAAGAAGAAGGAAGACTGGATCGACGACGAGGCCGCCGCCGCGGTGCCCGACGGCGCCGACACGCCGGAAGTCGTCACCATGAAGGAAGACAAGGCGGCCGCCCTGCGGCGCTTCGTTAACGCCTTGCCCGAAGAGCACCGCGTGGTGATCGATCTTGCCTATTATCACGGACAGTCGGTGAACGAGATCGGCGAGGTGCTCGACATTCCGGTCGCAACCGTCAAGACCCGGATGTTTTACGCCCGCAAGAAACTCGGCGAAGCCCTCAAGGCCGCCGGTTACGACAGGGGGTGGCCATGAGTGCCGCTGAAAAAATGTCGCGCCGCGACGAAATGGAAACGCTGCTGCCGTTCTACCTGAACGGCTCGCTGGAAGGTTCCGACCTGGAAGCGGTCGAGGAATGGCTGGCCAGCGATCCCTCGGCACTTGCCGCCCTTGGTGAGGCTGAAGCCGAATTCTCCGGCGCCACGGCCGCCAACGAAGCAATCCGGCCGCCGGCCGATGCGCTCAGCCGCTTTGCCAAGGCACTCGACGCCGAGGCCGGGCTTGCGCGCAAACCGGCAGGATCGTCCTGGCTGGCGCAGGCCTGGGGCCGCTTCATGGCGGTGCCGGTCGGTGTCGCCTGGGCGGCAGCCGCGGTTCTGCTGGCCCTGGTCATGGTGCAGTCGTTTGTCGAACCCGGCGGCAAGGGCAATGATTTCGAGATTGCCGGCGCGGAAAACGATCTGGCGAAAATGCCGTTCGCTCTGGTCAAGTTCAAGCCGGATGCCAAGATGTCTGACATATCCGCCTTCCTCGGCGGCAACGGGCTGAAGATCATCGGTGGACCGACCGCCGACGGCGTCTTCCGGCTCGGCATCCCGGCTGCCAACGCAGCCGACTACAACAAGCAAATCGGCCTTGTTGCCGCCCAGGCTTTCACGGAAACTGTGATCGAGGGAAGGAAACCCGTTGATGGCGGCTGAGGCGGTCATTCGATTTGCGGCAATGCTTGCGGCGGCGATGACAATCGCCGCCGTGCCCGCGTCGGCGCAGACCAACGATCCCAATCCCGACCCGGCGAAAATCGACTGCCGCGACGGGACCAACGCGGCGGGCGCCGACTGCGCCAAGGATGGCAGCGACACAAAGGGCGGATCGGATGCGGCGCAGTCCGGCGCTGTGTTCCTGCCGGCGCTGATCGTCGACCTGTTTCCCAACCCGGCGGCGCCTCCAACACCGGTGCCGACGCCCCGGCCGGCGCCAGCGGCGCTGCCTGCCGATACTCAAGCCGGCCCCCCGCCTGGCGGCCCGATCGTCTCGCCGACCGATCTCATTGCCGTTCAGCCGGCGCGCGCGGTGGTTGGCGATTTCGTGCCCGACGAGGTGCTGGTGACCGTCGACGGCGATGCCGGCGCTGTCCAGCAGATCGCCGCCTCCTTCGGCCTGCAGGTGCGCTCGCAGCGCCAGTCGCTTCTGCTTGGCACCACGCTGGTGCGCTTCGGCATTCCCGACGGCCGGCCCGTCGGCGTCGTGCTGGCGCAACTGGCCGCCGACGGCCGCACCCAGCGGCGCGAGCCCAACCATGTCTATTCGCTGCAGCAGGCCGCCGGCATCGTCAACTATGCGTTCGATCGTATCGCGCTCGATGCCAAGCAGGCGAGCGGCGAAAACGTCCGCATCGCGGTGATCGACACCGGCATCGACGACACCAACCCGGCGCTGTCGGGCGTCATTGCCGGGCAGTTCGACGCCATGCCCGACGTGCCGACAGAAAAGCGCGATCACGGCACGTCGATCGACGGGCTGATCGCCGGCGTCGGCGCGCTGGAAGGCATGGCGCCGGGCGCAAAAATCTATCACGCCCGCGCCTTCGAGGGCGGCAAGTCGACCATGGATGTCATCCTGTCGGCGCTCGACTGGGCGGCGGAACAGGACGTGCGCATCATCAATATGAGTTTCGTCGGGCCGAAGAACGATTTGCTCGGCGTCGCCTGCCGCAATGCCCGCGCGCTCGGCATGGTGCTGGTCGCTGCCGCCGGCAACAACGGGCCGAAAGCGCCTTATGGCTATCCGGCCGCCTTCGACGGCGTCATCGCGGTCACCGCCACCGATGCCAAGGACGGGCTGATGCCGCAGGCCAATCGCGGCGCCTATGTCTTCATCTCGGCGCCCGGCGTCGAGATGGTGGCGCCGAGCGGCGCCGGCTCGGACGTGGTCACCGGCACCTCATTCGCGGCGGCGATCGTGAGCGGCGCCATCGCCAATCTCATCCACGCCGCGCCTGATCGCTCGGCCGACGACATCGAGAAGGCGCTCGCTGCAACGGCCAGAGATCTCGGCCCCAAGGGACGCGACGATGATTTCGGCTATGGGCTGCTGGACATAAAGGCGGCGGCGGCAAAGGAATAGATCTAACGCTTAAAAGCTTCTGCTTTCATGCATGTCGAAACTCAATCAGATGGTTGCCCAATGGCCGAGATGGGTGGGAAGCAGTCGTCTAACAGTTTAGTTCATAGTATTTCCATCCCGGAAGATAGCTGCGCCGCGCTGGGCTGCCGCTGAGAGAATGCTGGTGATTAATGTCGAATATCTGCTCCGAGTCCCGACTACGGTTACGCAGCTTCGATGCACGGAATCTTGGCGAAAGAACAAGAAAACCTGGCTCAACTCCTGAAAGTCTCATCAGAGAAGGCTACACCGAAGCTGAAATTCACTCTGGTATCAGGGTGGTAACGCCAGAGGAGGCGCTGGAGCATTGGAGGCCTGCAAATCCAAAGAGCGTCGCTTTGGCGCTCAACCTGTCGATAGGGTGGGACAATGGTGTTGGGGCTGACAATTTTACCGTCTATATCATCACGAACGCAATCAGAGATCAGATCAATATAGACCCTCATCCGGTAATTAGCGTCGAAGATTTTAAATGGCCTGATCTGCTCAAAAGCATTCTAGATATCCTTAGAAAATGTGAAGGGAATTCATGGAAGGAGAGTGTTCGCGAATTGTGCAAGCGATTTGAGTGGGAATATTCTGGTATGGCGGAATATGAATCTTGGCTTCGATCAGATGGTTAATGCCTAGACGGAAAATTGCCCGCGCGAGCCTTCTTAAAATCAACGGCAGAAATGGGTCGAACTCGGTCGCGCGGAGTGATTGCGTTTCGACCGCTAGCCAGGCGCGCCGGCGACCGATCCCCTGACCACCAGATCGACCGGCCAGACCTCGCCTCGCGCCCCCTCCTCCAGGCCTGAAATCCGTGCCGCCAGCCGCTCGGCGACACGGGCGCCGGCGAGACGGATCGATGAACGCGTCGTCGACAGCGGCACCGAAAAATTCTCCGGCCTCAGCCAGGGGAAGACGTCATCATGAGCGATCAGCGACACGTCGCCGGGAATGCTCAAGCCGAGGTCGCGCACGGCGCGCACGACGCCGAGTGCCATGATCAGGCTGGAGCAGGCGATCGCCGTCGGCGCGTCACCTTCTTCCAGCAAACGCCTGGTGGCGCGATAGCCGTTCTCTTCGGTCATATCGACCGAGCAGACATGGCGTTCGCTCAATGACAGTCCGCTCGCGGCGAGTGCCCGGCGCACGCCGCGTTCGCGATGGATGGCGAAGGTTTCGCGGTCGTCACCGTTGATCAACGCCAGCCGCCGATGACCGAGCTGGATCAGCAGCCTGGCTGCCTCGTGGAAGGCGCCCTCATTGTCGATGTCGGTGAAGGCATAGTCGAAATCGAAACCTTCGCTGCGGCCATGGACGATGAAGGGAATGCCGAGCGTGTTGACCAGCGCCACGCGCCGGTCGGCGGGCCTTGGAGAGGAGATATAAACAGCGTCGACCTGCCGGTTGGCGACGATGCGCCGGTAGGTCGTCTCCTGGTCGTCGGCGTCGGCCGGCGACAGCACAAGGTCAAGCTCGTGCGAGCGGGCATAGTCACCAAGACCGGACAGGAACTCGACGAAATGCGGATCGATGTCGACCGACGCACCGGTCGGCAGGACATAGCCGATCATGCCGGTCTTGCCGGTCGCCAGCCGGCGCGCGCTCGGGTTGGGACGATAGCCATGGCGCTTGGCGGCATCCATGACACGCCTGCGCGTCTCCTCGTTGACCTCGGGATAGCCGTTCAGCGCACGGCTCACCGTGGTTTGCGAAAGTGCCAGCATGTGGGCGAGCTGCTTGAGGTTCACGAAGTCTCCATTCCCTCAAAGCGCTTTTAAATTGAATCGACCCAAGTGCCACCGGGGCCGAGCCATACGAAGCCGAACCATAGACGCGGTTTGGGCGTGTTTGAAACAGAAATTGCTGCTGCATCGCCAAAATAGTATGTTGCAGCGCACTTTTAGGAGTGAAAACGGGCGAACCTAAATCGATTAACTCGCCAGGCTCTTGACTTCCCAGCGATTCAATGGCGTGATCGAAAAAGCCAAAGCGCTTTGGAAGACTCTTCGAAAGGTTGCGGTTCCTTTCCGACTGAGTCACAGTCCTGCGGCGTCGGCGGGCGGAATGGAGGTTCCGTCCGGTGTGTGAGACCCACTGGGAGGAATACCGATGAAAAAAATGCTTTTGCTGGGTGCTGCGTTTGCCACGTTCGCCCTGAACGCGCCCGCGCAGGCCGAACTGAAGTTCAAGCCCGGCGAAGACAAGCGCTTCAACTGGGCAAACTACGAAGAACTCAAGAAAGTCGACCTCAAGGGTGAGACGCTGTCGATCTTCGGACCGTGGCGCGGCGAGGACGAAGGCCTGGTGCGCGGCGTTCTCGACTATTTCGCGGAAGCCACCGGCGTCGAGATCAAATACTCCTCCTCGGAAAATTACGAACAGCAGATCGTCATCGACACGCAGGCCGGCAGCCCGCCGAACATCGCCGTGCTGCCGCAGCCGGGCCTCATCCAGGACCTGGCGTCGAAGGGCCTTTTGACGCCGCTCGGTGACGACACCGCCAAATGGGTCAAGGACAATTACGGTGCCGGCCAGTCATGGGTCGATCTCGGCACCTTCAAGGACAAGGACGGCAAGCCGGGCTTCTTCGCCTTCCCTTACAAGGCCGACGTGAAGTCGCTGGTCTGGTACTCGCCGGACAATTTCGAGGAAGCCGGCTACAAGGTACCGAAGACGCAGGAAGAACTCGCCGATCTCGAAAAGAAGATCATCGCCGATGGCGGCAAGCCGTGGTGCATCGGCCTCGGCTCCGGCGGCGCCACCGGCTGGCCGGCGACCGACTGGGTCGAAGACCTGATGCTGCGCACCCAACCTCCGGAGGTCTACGACAAATGGGTGAAGAACGAGATTCCGTTCAACGACCCCGCAGTGGTCAACGCAATCGACATTTTCGGCAAGATCGCGACCGACGACAAGATGGTCGACGGCGGCGCCAAGGCGGTTGCGGCGACCGACTTCCGCGACAGCCCGAAGGGCCTCTTTTCGGTGCCGCCGAAATGCTACCTGCACCACCAGGCATCGTTCATTCCGACCTTCTTCCCGGAGGGCACCAAGGTCGGTCAGGACGCGGACTTCTTCTACTTCCCACCCTATGCCTCCAAGCCTGAACTGGGCACGCCCGTGCTCGGCGCCGGTACGCTGGCGATGATCACCAAGGACTCCAAGGCCTCGCGCGCGTTCATCGAATTCCTGAAGATGCCGCTCGCCCACGAGATCTGGATGGCCGAGGGCGGTTTCGTGACGCCGCTCAAGTCGGTCAACAAGGATGCCTATGCCAGCGACGCGCTGAAGAAGCAGGGCGAAATCCTCGCCAATGCCTCGACTTTCCGCTTCGACGGTTCCGATCTGATGCCGGGCAAGATCGGCGCCGGCGCGTTCTGGACCGGCATGATCGACCTGGTCGGCGGCAAGTCGGCGCAGGACGTCGCCACCGACATCCAGAAGAGCTGGGACGCCATCAAGTAGACGGCTGGCACGTAGACGACCAACCATTCTCGCACTGGATCCGGACCGTACTGGCCCGGATCTGACGGTGGCCCGTGCCGCAGCCTTTCGTCATGAGCGCATTGACATGAAGCGCGATCGGCAATGTGCGCAAGCCGCCGATGACGCGCTCCAAACAACTGAATCGGCGCCTGGTCCCCGTCACCAAGGTCATTCCTTGTCGGGTCATGCGCAGGGGGAGAGGGACCCATGGCGGCTCAGATTTTCTCGGCCATTTTCGTCATCATCGTCGGCGTCGGCGGTTGCGTCGCCTATTTCTGGGGCGCCAACAAGCTGGTCGACCTGATATTCCCGTCACGCGGCGTCGCGGGTGCCGCGGCCATCGACAATCTGCGCCGGCAAGGGCTGGTCAGGCCATGGCTTTTCGTCGGCCCCGCGATGATCATCCTCACCATTTACCTGATCTATCCGGTGGTCGAGACGCTGCGGCTGTCGTTCCTCGATCGCGGCGGCATCAATTTCGTCGGCCTGGCGAACTATGAATGGGCGTTCGGCGATCGCGAGTTCCGCAACTCGATCCTCAACAACATCATCTGGCTGGCGGTCGTGCCCGCCGCCTGCACCTTCCTAGGGCTGATCATCGCCGTGCTCACCGACAAGATCTGGTGGGGCACGGTCGCCAAGAGCCTGATCTTCCTGCCGCTGGCGATCTCCTTCGTCGGCGCCAGCGTGATCTGGAAATTCATCTACGAGTATCGGGGCGAGGGCCAGACCCAGATCGGCATCCTCAACGCCATCATCCAGCATTTCGGCGGCCAGCCGCAGGTCTGGATATCGCTGCCGTTCTGGAACAATTTCTTCCTGATGATCATCCTAATCTGGATCCAGACCGGCTTTGCCATGGTCATCCTGTCTTCCGCCCTGCGCGGCATTCCCGAAGAAACGCTGGAAGCCGCCGTCATCGACGGCGCCAATCCGTTCCAGATCTTCTGGAAGATCATGGTGCCGCAGATCTGGGGCACCATCGCCGTGGTCTGGACCACGATCACCATTCTGGTGCTCAAAGTGTTCGACATCGTGCTGACCATGACCAACGGCCAGTGGAACAGCCAGGTGCTGGCCAATCTGATGTTCGACTGGATGTTCCGCGGCGGCGGCGATTTCGGCCGCGGCGCCACCATCGCCATCATCATCATGATCGCGGTCATTCCGATCATGGTCTGGAACATCCGCCAGGCGAACAAAGAGACGGGGGGACATTGAGATGGCCGTCGCGACCGGAAATTCCTTCGCCAGCCGTTTTGGCGTCCACATCGCCGTGCTCATCTTCGTCGCGATCTGGACCATACCGACGCTCGGCATCCTGGTTTCGTCACTGCGCGACAAGAACCAGATCATCGCCTCGGGATGGTGGAACTCTTTCGCCAGTTCCACCCAGACGGAAGCAGGCCGGCTCCCACCCGCCTCGGCGCAAGTCGAGAAGGACGGCAAGTTCGTCCTCGAGGGCAATATCTTCGGCGACGGCGCCAAGCGCGACATCAGTGCCTTCGGGGTCAAATCGGCGACACCGACGCAATATCCCGCCGGCACGACAGCCGATCTCGGCGACGGCGTGACCTTGCAGCTCAATGCCGACGGCAGCTTCATCATGCAGTCCCCGAAAGCGTTCGAAGGCGATCGCGGCCAGCGCGTCTATTATGCTTCGTCGGCGCCGCCGAAATTCACCACCGACAATTACAAAACCGTGCTGTTCTCCGAAGGCATCGGACGGTCATTCATGAATTCCCTGACCGTCACCATTCCGGCGACCGTCATCCCGATCCTGATCGCCGCCTTTGCCGCTTATGCACTGGCCTGGATGCGGTTTCCCGGCCGAGCGCTGCTGATCGCCGTCATCATCGGCCTGCTGGTGGTGCCATTGCAGATGTCGCTGATCCCGCTGTTGAAACTCTATAATGGCGTCGGCGCTTTCTTCGGCATGCCATCGAAGACCTATCTCGGCATCTGGCTGGCGCATACCGGCTTCGGCCTGCCCTTCGCCATCTACCTGCTACGCAGCTACATTGCCGGCCTGCCGCGCGAAATCATGGAATCGGCGCGCATCGATGGCGCCAGCGATTTCGAGATCTTCGTCAAGATCGTCTTGCCGCTGTCGTTCCCGGTGCTGGCTTCGTTTGCCATCTTCCAGTTCCTGTGGGTATGGAACGATCTGCTGGTGGCGATGGTTTTCCTCGGTACAGAGGCAGACCAGATCGTGCTGACCGCCAAGCTCAACGCGCTGTTGGGCTCACGCGGCGGCGACTGGGAGATCCTGACGACATCGGCCTTCGTGACCATCATCGTGCCGCTGATCGTCTTCTTCTCGCTGCAGCGCTATTTTGTCCGCGGGCTGCTTGCCGGCTCGGTGAAAGGAGGCTGAGACGATGCAATCCGCTTTGAAGGCCAGCTCGAAGCCTGACCTTGCCATCGATCGCGACTGGTGGCGGGGCGCGGTGATCTACCAGATCTATCCGCGCAGCTACCAGGACTCGAATGGCGACGGCATCGGCGATCTCAAGGGCATCATAGGCCGCCTCCCCTACATCGCCGCACTCGGCGCGGATGCCATCTGGATTTCGCCGTTCTTCAAGTCGCCGATGAAGGATTTCGGCTATGACGTGACGGATTACTGCGATGTCGATCCGATGTTCGGCACGCTGGCCGATTTCGACGCGCTGACCGCCGAGGCACACAGGCTGGGCTTGAAGGTGATGATCGACGAGGTGCTGTCGCACACCGCCGACAACCATCCATGGTTCAAGGAAAGCCGGTCGAGCCGCAGCAACCCGAAAGCCGACTGGTACGTCTGGGCAGACGCCAGGCCGGACGGCACGCCGCCCAACAACTGGCTGTCGATCTTCGGCGGCTCGGCGTGGCAATGGGACACCAGCCGCCAGCAATATTACATGCACAATTTCCTGGCCGAACAGCCCGACCTCAACTTTCACAACCACGAGGTCCAGGACGCGTTGCTCGATGTCACCCGCTTCTGGCTGGAGCGCGGCGTCGATGGTTTCCGGCTCGACACCATCAATTTCTACTTCCACAGCCAAGGCTTGGAAAACAATCCGCCGCTGCCGCCGGAAGAGCGCAACGACCAGACCGCGCCGGCGGTCAACCCCTACAACTACCAGGACCATCTCTATGACAAGAGCCGGCCCGAGAACCTCGGCTTCCTCGAACGGTTCCGTGCCCTGCTCGATGAATATCCGGCAACCGCAGCGGTCGGCGAGGTCGGCGATTCGCAGCGCGGGCTTGAAGTGGTCGCCGCCTACACCGCAGGCGGCAAGCGCGTGCACATGTGCTACTCCTTCGATTTCCTGGCGCCGGAAAAGATCAGCGCGGGCAAGGTCCGCTCGGTGCTGGAATCCTTCGGCAAGGTCGCTAGCGACGGCTGGTCGTGCTGGGCCTTCTCCAACCACGACGTGATGCGCCCGGCCTCGCGCTGGGCCGCCAATGAGGCCGACCCGACCGCCTACCTCAAGGTCATCTCGGCGCTGCTGATGTCGTTGCGCGGTTCGGTCTGCATCTACCAGGGCGAGGAGCTTGGGCTCGGTGAGGCAGAGCTGCGGTTCGAGGATCTGCAGGACCCCTACGGCATCCGCTTCTGGCCGGAATTCAAGGGCCGCGACGGCTGCCGCACACCGATGGTGTGGGATGGCGATGCCAAGAATGGAGGCTTCTCCTCGGCAAAACCCTGGCTGCCGGTGCCGGCCAAGCATCTGGCGCAAGCGGTCAATGTCCAGCAGGGCGACGAGGCTTCGCTGCTCGAGCATTACCGGCGCTTCCTCAGCTTCCGGCGTGCCCATCCGGCGCTGGCCAAAGGCGACATCACCTTCATCGAAAGTGAGGGCGACACCGTCGCCTTCACGCGCCGCGCAGGCAACGAGCAGATCGTCTGCGTCTTCAATCTGGGAGCCGGGCCGGCCAAGGTTGACCTTGGCGGCCGATCGCTGCAACCTCTGCCCGGGCACGGATTTTCGGGGCAGGCGAACAGCGGTTCCATCGAGCTTGGCGGCTACGGCGCCTGGTTCGGGCGTCTCGACTGAATTTCCAATCACTGGAGGAAACCAATGGCCGATGTCACGCTAAGACAAGTGAAGAAGTCCTACGGCAATCTGAACATTCTCCACGGCATCGATCTCGATATCAAGTCGGGCGAGTTCATCGTCTTCGTCGGCCCGTCGGGCTGCGGCAAGTCGACATTGCTGAGGTCGATCGCCGGGCTCGAGGAAATCACCTCCGGCGAACTCAGAATAGCCGGCGAGGTGGTGAACGACGTGCCGCCGTCGAAACGGGGCATCGCCATGGTGTTCCAGTCCTATGCGCTCTACCCGCACATGACCGTCTACGACAACATGGCGTTCTCGATGAAGATCGGCAAAGAGAACAAGGCCGAGATCGACCGCCGCGTGCGTCAGGCCGCCGAGATCCTGCAGCTGACCAAATATCTCGACCGCCTGCCCAAGGCGATGTCGGGCGGCCAGCGCCAGCGCGTCGCCATCGGCCGGGCCATCGTGCGCAATCCGAAGGTGTTCCTGTTCGACGAGCCGCTTTCGAACCTCGACGCGGCGCTTCGCGTCGCCACCCGCATCGAAATCGCCAAGCTCAAGGAATCGATGCCCAACACGACCATGATCTACGTCACCCACGACCAGGTCGAGGCGATGACGCTGGCCGACCGCATCGTGGTGCTCAAGGACGGCCATATCGAGCAGGTCGGCACGCCGATGGATCTCTACAAGAAGCCCGGCAATCTGTTCGTTGCGCAATTCATCGGCTCGCCGGCCATGAACATCCTGCCCGCGACCATCGACAAGACCGGAAACCCGACCGTCGTCAGCCATGTCGGCGGACGCAAGGCGACCGTGCCGATCGCGACGCCGGCCTCGGCAAAGGGCGCTGCGGTGAGTTTCGGCGTGCGGCCGGAGGACCTGATCATCGCCAGCGGCGCGGACTATCTGTTCGAGGGGACGGTCGACTATGTCGAGCAACTCGGCGAGGTGCAGCTTGTCTATGTCGACATCGGCCGCGCCGACCTGCCGCTGGTGACCAAGCTGCCCGGCAATGTCGAGGTCAAGCGCGGTTCGACATTGCGGCTGAGCGCCAATGGCGAGGACCTGCATATCTTCGACGCTGACGGACGGTCGTTTGCCCTTCATGAGGCTGAAGCGAAAGCGGCCTGAGGCAGCAGGATCGAGTCTTGGACACAAAAAGAGCGGCGGGCTAGGCCGGCCGCTCTTTTGTTGAAGATCAGCCTCGGCTGTTAACGGCCGAAGAGATTCCGGTCGCTGCCCTGAGGGGCGGACTTCTCTACGTCGCCCGACGAATTGAGCAGCTTCTCGACGAGGCCACCGCTGTTGCGGACCGAGCTCGTATGCGCGCTGTCTACCGAAGTAACCGCAGGCTGGTTGGCGCCGTTGGAGCCAAAGTTGTCGCTGCCGGCAAAGGCACTGCCGGTGATGGCCAGAACGGCGGCGGCAGCAATAAGGATCTTGTTCATTTTAGTCTCCTGAATTCTGGATTTCGCCAGACGACAGACACAGCTGCCGTCGGTTGCGAAATTGGTAATTAGCGACCGAAGAGGTTACGGTCGCTGCCCTGAGCGGGCGTCTGGGCAGCCGGTTCCGAGGTCTTGGTGGAAGCCGTGTACGACTGGTCCACAGCGGCGGCAGGCTGATTGGAGCCGTTCGAACCGTAGTTGTCGCTGCCCGCGAAAGCGCTGCCGGTGATGGCCAGAACGGCGGCGGCAGCAATGAGGATCTTGTTCATCTTAAATACTCCTGAATGTCTGAATTTCGAATGTCTGAATTTCGCCAGGGCGGCGAGCGAGCCCGCCGTCGACTGGGAATCGGCTGTTAGTTGTTGCCGAAGAGGTTGTGGTCGGCACCCTGGGCAGGCGCCTGAGCAGCCGGCTCCGACTTCTTGGTAGAAGCGGTGTACGAGCTGTCGACAGCAGTGGCTGCCGCGGCGTTCGAACCGTAGTGGTCGCTACCAGCGAAGGCGCTGCCGGAAATGGCCAGAAGGGCTGCGGCAGTGAGAATGATCTTTTTCATTTTTGGTACTCCAGTATCGTCTTTTTTCCGTCCGTCTAGCGGCGTGTCTTGGAAATGAAATCGCGTCGTTCGGACAGCCCCGATGTGGGAGGGCAACCCTGCGTTTTCCAATCACGAAGTTGTTCCGTGTGGACCATGAATCCACACCTTGAAATTGTGCCAAGGGAATCTACGGGTACATTTTTCTTCTTTATATCAGTATGTTAGGTTTAGCCATCCGATGGATCACTGACTGTTTCAAAGGCCCAGCGTTCACACCGTCCTGCACGCACCGTCAACAGAAACGAACCGTTCGGTTCGATTTTAGGGCAAGCTAATAGTCACTTTTCGAAACCGTTAACCTTTTTTGACCCCCGCCAAGGGTCGGATTAGGGAAGATCGCAGCCGGCAAATGGCCGCCCGGGAGGCGGAATTTCGGCCCTCGACGATCTGCGGTGACGTTTCGAATGCCGTGTCGCGCCGCATGGATACGATGTCGTTTTCATGCCGACGGCACGCCGCTGATCGTGGTTAGATCATGCCATCTCAGGTGCCGCTTCGTGACGACGGGGCGGAGAATTGGGAAGCCGGTCAGAATCCGGCGCTGCCCCCGCAACGGTGGTGGAGTTCAAGTCGCAACGGGAGACCACTGGGCAACTGCCTGGGAAGGTGTCGCGATGGTCCGCAAGGACAACTCCAGAGCCCGGAAACCAGCCCGAGATTTTTAGACTCGACTGATCGCGGTGGGCGGTCAAGAGGTGGATAGCGCATGTCCGGCACACAGCCGGCCTGCGTTTCAATCCTTCCTCCATCACCACCAGTTCAGTCCTTAGAAACGAGGACAGGACATGGATACCCGCAACGACATGCTGAGGCTCTTGAACAGCCGCCGGCAAGGCTTTTCGCTGGAGCAGCCCTTCTACACCAATCCAGACTACTTCAAGCTCGACATGGAGCTGATCTGGTATCGCGACTGGCTGTTCATCGGCCATGATTGCGAACTGCCGAAGCCGGGCAGCTACATCACCGTGCAGATCGGCGACTATCCGGTGGTCCTTGTCCGCGACCAGCACGGCAAGATCAACGCCTTCCACAATTCCTGCCGCCATCGCGGCAGCCGCGTGTGCAACACGGAGAAGGGTACGGCGGCAAAGCTCGTCTGCCCGTATCATCAGTGGACCTATGAGCTGGACGGCCGCCTGCTGTTTGCCCGCCAGATGGCCGACGGTTTCGACAAGAGTGATTTCGGCCTGAAGCCGGTCGCCTGCGAGAGCGTCGGCGGCTACATCTTCATCTGCCTGGCCAAGGAACCGGCGGATTTCGCGCCGATGCGGGCGATGATCGAACCCTATCTTTTGCCGCACCGGTTGCGTGAAGCAAAGATCGCCTTCGAGAGCACGATCGTCGAGAAGGGCAACTGGAAGCTGGTCTGGGAAAACAACCGCGAGTGCTACCACTGCGCCGCCAATCACCCCGAGCTGTGCAAGACCTTCCCCGAGGCTCCGACCGTGACCGGCGTCCAAGGCGCCGACAGCGACCCTGAAATGGTCGCGCACTGGGCCAGATGCGAGGCATCAGGCTTGCCGAGCAAATTCCGCATCGATCCGGCAGGGCAGTACCGCGCCACCCGCGCGCCGCTGCTGCGCGATGCCGTCAGCTACACCATGACGGGAAAACGGGCGGTCCAGAAGAACCTGTCCGACAGCGTTTCAACCGACCGCATCGGTTCCTTGCTGCTCTATCACTATCCGACGACCTGGAACCATATCCTCGGCGACCACGCGGTCACCTTTCGCGTGCTGCCGATCAGTGCCACGGAAACCGCGGTGACGACGAAATGGCTCGTCCACAAGGACGCGGTCGAGGGCGTCGACTACGACCTCGCTGAGCTCACCCATGTCTGGACCGAGACCAACGACCAGGACCGCCGCATCGTGGAGGAAAACGCCTTCGGCATCCTGTCGCCGGCCTATGAACCAGGCCCCTATTCGGAGCTGCATGAGGGCGGCGTGATCCAGTTCGTCGAGTGGTACGCGTCGTTCATCGGACCGCGCCTTGCCGAAGGCGGCCGGCCGGCCTTGCGCAGCGTCGCCTAGCCCAGGGGACAAGAGGATGAATGCGATGACGGACCTTGGCCTCTATCGCCATCTCGACCAGATGACGCCCTGGAACGACAGGCTGCAGGTGCTGGAAGTGATCGGCGTCAGCGACGAAGCGCCTGACGTGAAGACCTTCACCTTCCGCTCCGACAACCAGACCTGGTTCCGCTACAAACCGGGACAGTTCGTGACTCTGGAACTGCCGACATCGGACGGGCCGCTGATGCGCACCTACACGCTGTCGTCCTCGCCGTCGCGACCGTTCTCGATCGCGGTGACGGTCAAGGCGCAGGCGGGCAGCACCGGTACGCGCTGGATGTTCGACCATCTGACGCCCGGTTCGCACGTCAAGGCCTATGGGCCGACCGGCGACTTCTCGCTGCACAGCCACCCGGCGGCCAAATATCTGTTCATTTCGGCCGGCTCCGGCGTGACGCCGATGATGTCGATGCTGCGTTGGCTGAACGACTGTGCGCCATGGACAGATGTAGGCTTCGTCAACTGTGCGCGCCGCCCGGAAGAGATCATTTTCCGCAAGGAGCTCGAGCTGCTCGGCAGCCGTATGCCCGGCCTGTCGCTCGGCTTCATGATCGAGGAGCGGTCGAGCCGCGAGGGCTGGTTCGGCCATATGGGCCGCATCGACGCGATCCGGCTGCCATTGCTGGCACCCGATTTCCGCGAGCGCGAGATCTTCTGCTGCGGCCCCGATCCCTTCATGCGCGCCGTGCGCGGCATGCTGGACGCCGCCGGCTTCGACATGGCTAAATACCATCAGGAAAGCTTTGCTGCGCCTGCCGTGGAGGACATCCCGGCGCCGTTCTCGCCGCCGGCAGAAGACGGCGCTGCTGCCGTCGAGGCCGTGACACCGATCCGGTTCTCGCTTTCCGATGTCGATGCCGAATGCGTCGCCGGCCAGACCGTGCTGCAGACGGCACGCGCCTCGGGAGTGCGGATTCCCGCCGCCTGCGAGTTCGGCCTGTGCGGCACCTGCAAGGTGAGGAAGGTCGCGGGCGACGTCGAGATGAGCCACAATGGCGGCATCCTCGATCACGAAATCGAGGACGGCTTTATCCTCGCCTGTTGCTCGAAGCCGCTTTCGGCGCTTGAAATCGAAGCGTGACCGGCAAGCATGGTCAGAGACTGTCCATGCCTGCGCAGCCTGAAGCTGCGCTCGCCCGGGCCTGCGCCATCTTGCCAAAAACCCTGCAAATGGTTAGACGCCTGCAACGGTGGGGTTGACCGTAGGGCCCGAAGATCGTCTCCGCGGCCTGCTTCGGCGGGGAGCAAACATGCGACAGTCCGGCGTATATGCCATTGCCAGCAAGGATATCGTCTTTGAATCCTTCGATGGCGAAGCCGTCGTTCTTGACCTGACCACGGGCAAATATTTCGGCTTCTCTGATTCAGGCAGCAGACTTTGGGATGCACTGTCGTCCGGCGTGCCTGCCTCCGAACTGGTCGGCGCCGCGACCGGAATTGGCGCCCTCGATGCCGCCGCGATTGACGGCTTTGTTTCACAATTGCTCGAATTCGGTTTGCTGGCGGCCGTAATCGATGGCGTGGCAAGACCGGCTCCAAGCGAATTGCTGGCTCAGCTCGCCGCTGCCAGAGAGCCCCTCAAGGTCGACATCCATGACGATCTCGCCGATCTCATTGTCGTCGACCCCATCCACGAGGTCGAGGAGCCCCTCGGCTGGCCCGCGGTGAAGCAGGTCAACTGAAGCGCCATCAGGTTCTCGTTGCCGGACAGCTCCGGAACAGGCAGACCATGCCGAACGTCACTCTCGAAAACCTGACTGACTACGCACGCCATGTCCTGGCGCAAGCGGAGAGCAGCGCCGCGCATTATCCGCTGACCCGCAAGGTGGGCTTGCCGCATCTGGATCTGACCGCGCATGTGAGCGCCGGCGCGTTGGCCGATGCCGTCGCTCACGGCTTTATCACGGCTCCGGACCGAGCGCCTGCCGACATCTGCCGCGTCTTCGTCGCACATCCCGGTATTGACGGCATCGCGGTACCGGCAAGTTGGGGCCAGGGGCCCTTCACGCAGCATGGCTTCGCCACCCGGCTGGCGGAAGCCGGATTGCGCGGCAACCATTTCCACGACCTGGATTTCTGGCAGTTCTACGATCCGCAACGTCGCGTTGGCGTGCAATTGATGGCCTCGGCCGATGCCTTTCCACCGTGGGAGCCGGGAGCGCCGCTGCGCCCCTTCCTCCATTGGGAATATGCGGCACGTGGCATGCGGCTGGCCCATGCGGGGACGCTCGGCACCAAGGGCAAGGGCGTGCTGTTGGCCGGCGCGGGCGGCGCCGGGAAATCCGGAACCGTCGCAGCCGGCCTGCTCCACGGGCTGGACAGCGTCGGCGACGACTATGTGCTGGTCGACCTTGCCAACGGCGTGACTGCCCGCCCGTTGTTTTCAACACTCAAACAAGATCCCCAGGGGTTCGTTCGGCTTGGGCTGAAGCATCGGCTAAAAGCGCATGGTCCGCTCAACTGGCAAGGCAAGCATGCTTTTCACATTCATGACATCGCGCCCCGGCCGGTGCCCGAAACTCTGGACATCGTTGCGCTGCTGGTGCCACATATCGGCGGAGGCGGGGCAAGTTCGATCGTGCCGGTGTCGCGCAGGGATGCCATGATTGCCTTGGCGCCGTCCGGCATAGCGCAGATGCCGGGCGAGCGGGAGAGCGGCTTTCGCTTCTTCAGCGACCTGACCCGCCTGCTGCCGTGCTACCGTCTGTCGCTGGGGACGCAGCCACAGGAGATAGCCGCCACGATTGCGGACTTTCTCGCGCGGGGCGCTTCGTGAAACTGAGCGTGATAATGCCCGTCTACAACCGTGAGCGCTATGTCGTTTCGGCATTGCGCTCGCTGGTGCGGCAGCGGGACGCCGCCGATCTCGACATCATCGTCATCGACGACGGCTCGACCGACGGCTCTGCTGAGGCCGTGCGCTCGATGATGCGCGAAAACCCCTGCATCCGACTGTTCCAGCAATCCAACATGGGCGTAGCCAGGGCGCGCAACGCCGGGCTGCGGCAATTGCCACCGGATGCGGAGTTCGTGTCATTCCTGGATTCGGACGATATCTCGCCGGCCGGGCGCTTCAAGAAGGACCTTGCGCGCTTCAGAGCAGACCCCGGCCTCGAGCTGACTTATTCGCTGATGACGCTGGCTGACAGGATTGACGACGAGCGGCTGGAGCCGGCTGTCGATAGCCACACGATGACGCTTCGGGGAATTTCGCTGAGCGCCGCCGTGTTCAGCAGAGGGCTTGTCGACAGGACGGGCGAGTTCGATGAGGATTTCGAGCAGGCTGAGGATACCGACTATCTGCTGCGCGTTTTCGAGGCGGGACCGAACTACGAATTGTTGGACGCCGTCGCGATCTACTACCGACGCCACGCCGGAAATGTCACCAGGGAGCATAGCGGCAGGGTCCGCAACCACTTGCGCGCGATCCACAAGTCGATGCGGCGGCGCAAGGCCGATCCGTCACGGCGAGAGGTTCAGGGCATCTTCGAATTGAAGAGCCCCGCCGATTGGCGGATGCTATGATGCTCGACACAATCGGGTCGGATCAGCCAAGCCCGCAACGCTGCTGGAGACGCCGATGAGGCTGAGCGTCATCATGCCGGTCTACAATCGCGAACAATTCGTTGGCCTCGCGCTGCGCTCGTTGCTCAGGCAGCGCGAAGACATCGATCTCGACATCATCGTCATCGACGATGGGTCGACCGATGGCTCGGCAGCCGTCGTACGGTCGTTGATCGACGAGGCCCCGTGCATTCGTCTTTTCCAGCAGATCAATGGCGGGGTCACCAAAGCGCGCAATGCCGGGCTGAAGCAGTTGCTGCCGCAGACTCGTCTGGTGTCGTTTCTCGATTCGGACGACATCTCCCCGATAGGGCGCTTCAAGGCGGATCTCGCCTGCTTCGAAGAGGATCCTGGCCTCGACCTGACCTATTCGCGCATGACGCTGATAGACAAGATAGATGGCGAGACGCTGGAACCGGCCGCCGACAGCCACTCCATCACCGTGCGAGGGATCCACCTGTCCGCCGGGATCTTTGCGCGAGACCTCATCGAGCGCACCGGTGGTTTCGACGAGGATTTCAAACAGGCCGAGGACACCGACTATCTGTTGCGTATCTTTGAGAGCCAGGCAAAATACGTTATGCCCGATACGGTGGCTCTCTATTACAGGCGTCATCCCGGCAACATGACCAAGGAAGCCGATGTGCCCTTTCGCGAGTTCATGCGCGCCATTCACAAGTCGATGAAGCGTCGCAAGGCCGACCCCAGCTTGCGCCGGGTGGAGGGGATTTTCGACTTCAAGGATCTCGCGCAGTGGCGGTTCCTTTGATGGCAGGCTACGGCGTCGTCATTCCGGCTTTCAACGCGGCCGCCACCATAGGCGCGGCCCTGAACTCCGTTCTGGCCCAGACGGCAAAGGCGGAGGCCATCGTCGTGGTCGATGACGGTTCAACCGACGATACGGCTGCGGTGATCGATGCGATGAACCTGCCGGTGACGGTGCTGCGACAGGACAACGCCGGACCTGGCAGCGCAACGACCCGCGGCATTGCGGCACTCTCGACGCCGCTCATCGCGACACTCGATGCCGACGATTTGTGGCTGCCGGACAAGATAGAACAGCAGCTGGCCTATCTCGGCCGTCACCCCGGGACCGCGGGCGTCTTTACGCACTGGCGGACGTTTCGCGGCGACAGGCCCGATCTACCCGATGCGGCCAGTGGAGCGGGCTGGTCGCGCACGACGATGATGATCCGCCAGCAGGTGGTGCCGAGCGTCGGTCCCATCATCGACCCACCAGGCGGTCGCGGCGAGATGATCGACTGGATCGCCCGGGTTCGTGAGGCAGGCCTTGCCCTTGCCATGCTCGACGACGTGCTTGCATTGCGCCGCATCCGTCCGGGCAGCCTTTCCTACGGCCGCGATCCGGCACGCGACAGGGGCTATCTCCAGGTCGCAAGGCTCGCCATGCAGCGGCGAGCCCAGAACAAGGCAGGTTCCAGTTGAACGCCACGCCCGTTCGCCGCATCGGCCGCCGCTTTCCGGACTATGGCTGGTCGTGGCCCACCGGCCAGCTGGACCTGTTGCTGAAGGCGGCGCTGCTCTCCGATGAGGACGCAGCCGCTGCCTGTGCCGCGCGCTGGCTGGACGAGAACGACATCGACCTCGTCTCGTTTCGAGAACATCGCCTGCTCGCCGCCATCTCCGACAGGTTCGGCAGGAAGCTGGCCGGGCATACCGCCCATCCGCGCCTCGTCGGCCTGCAGAAGATGCTGTGGACGAAGTCGCGCATGGCGATGCGCGAGGCCGAGCCGGCGCTGAAGGCGATGGCCGACGGCGGCGCCGACATCATGCTGATCAAGGGCGCCAGCCGCATTGCCTTGAACGCGTCGGCGCAGCGTGGCCGGGTGGCGCATGATATCGACATATTGGTGCGCCCGCGCGACATGGCTGCCGTCTTCGACATCTTGCGCGATCGCGACTGGCAGATCGCCTCGGGCGTCAGCGCGCAATATCTGCGAACCCGGTTGGCGTCGCTGCGGTCGATGAACTTCTTCAAGGGCCGTTTCGGTGACATCGACCTGCACCAGCTCGGCTATGACGGGTCGCAGACGAGCGCGGAAGACGACCTGGCGATCTGGCAACGGGCGGTCCCGGCACAATTCAGCGGCGTCGCGGTCTTCGTGCCGTCGCCGGCCGATCGCATGGCCCTGGCCATCGCCCATGGCGGCCTCGACGCCCATACCCACAGCGACTGGCTTGTCGACTGCGCGGTCGCCATCCATGGCGAAGACGTCGATTGGGACATGTTCCTCGACATCGTCGGCAGACGCAGGCTGGCGGTTCCAGCGGCGGTGGCGTTGTCCTATTTGACGTTCGAGATCGGCATTCCGGTGCCGGAACCGACAATGGCCAGAATCTTCGAGATGGCCGACCGGGCCGGCCTGTCGCGTTGGTCGTCGGTTCTGCAAGCCAAGCCGCGCACGGATTTCGGCGGCCTGGTCTGGCTGTCGCGCGGGCTTGCCAAGCAGTTGCGCCTGAAGCGGAAGAAGGGCCGGTTGCAGCAGGAGCCGCCCGCCAAACCTTGGCGCGGCAGACCGGCCGCGAGCAAGCCGCAAGCCGTATCGGCGCCACAGGTGTTTTCGCAGGCCATCGCCTGTCCGCAAACGACCGGCGACATGATGCTCGATATCACCGTCAGGATCGGCGTTCCGCCGGTCCGGCGCCGCATCGAAATGGAGATCAATGACGGTGGCGAGCATATTGCTCGCCTGCGCGCCATCGCCATCAGCCGATCCGGCAGGGAACGCGTGCTGCATTTTCGCGGCAAGGTGACGCTCGACGGCGCGCGAGTTGCCTTAACGCTCGAGGCGCGACCATCGCGACAGTTTCGCGAGTGGAACGACGCGGCCACGGTGGCCGCCTATGGCGCCTTGCCTTTCCAGTTGCTGTCGGCGGATTTCTCACCGGTCGGCTGAAGGCGAAGGCCCATCCGGCAGCTATCAGGGGTCCGGAGTGATCAGCCTCAAGGATGGAAAATAGGTCTGGTAGCGACCGACATCACGGGTCAGCAGCGGAAGCCTGGCGACGGCGGCATGGGCGCCGATGAAGAAGTCGGGCAAGACGCCGGTCCTCGATCCTCCCGATCGGCGGTATTGCGTTAATACCTTTCCAGCAAGGAAAAGCGCAGCTCTTGGCATCGGAGCCATTTCGAGACCGGCCGCATCCAGAAATGACTCAAGATCCTCAATTCTGATGTAGCGAACGGCAAGTTCTGCATAGACAGCATCATTGATCAACAATGGCCCTTCGAGGCTCGCTGCCTCGAGCTGCGCGATCGACCAGTCCGCCCAATTGGGATCGTCCGTGACAAGATCGAGCAGAACGTTGGTGTCGACGAACGTCACACTTCGCCACGCGTCAGTGCCATGATCGCCTCGGTCGTGAGCCCCTCGCCGGCATGGCCGCGCAGCTTGGCGAAGCGGCTTACAGGCGGCTTTTTGTCAACACGCGCCAGCACCACGCTGCCATCGGCGGCGCGCCGGAAATCGACCCTGCTGCCCGGGACGATCCCAAGGAGATCGCGGACGGGTTTGGGAATGGTCACTTGTCCCTTTGCCGTAACGGTGGTGGCCATCTTCATTCCTTGGTAATACCATGTTTCAACAAGGTATTACCTCACCGGTCGATTTTCAAGGATTGAAGCATCGTGTCTCGACCGAACCGTCAGAGTCCGTTCAAACTCCGTAGCGTTCGGTGCGAATCTTTTGGGCTGCAAGGCCGGCATCGATCAGGGCCTGGGCGGCGGCGGACACGAAGGCATTGGAGCCGCAGACGAAGGCGACGCCAGGCGGCTCCGGCAGCCGCGTCATGGCTTGAACCATCATCGCGACGTCCACCCGCCGCGCATAGTCGGCCGGGCGGCGTGCGGCTTCGCGCGTCAGTGTCAGCACCAGGTCGAAGCCGTCCTGGCGTTCGTCGAGGGCGATCAACTCGTCACGAAAGATCACTTCGTCCCAGACCCGGACCGAAAAGACCAGGACGACGGGCACCGCTGAATTACGCGCGGCGCGGTGGCGGAGCATCGACATCAAGGGCACGACGCCCGAACCGCCGCCGACCAGAACAAGCGGCCCACTCTCATCCTCGGGCCAGACGAAATGCCCGCCAAGCGGCCCGCGCAGTTCGAATTCATCGCCCACTGCCGCGACCTCGTGGAAGAAGGGCGAGACCTCGCCATCGTCGAGTTTTTCGATCGCCAGTTCGATTACGCCATGCGTTTCGGGCGCGGAGGCGATGGAATAGGAGCGGCGCGCCTGATAGCCGTCCGGCGCCGTCAGCCTGACGTCGACATGCTGCCCGGCGCGATAGGCGAACGGCCGAGACGGCTGCAAAAAGAAGCTGGTGACGCGCGGCGTGCGCTTTTCGATGCGGACGATGCCGGCTGTTTGCCAGGGCGACTGCACTGCCGCCGCATCGCTCATGGATCATCCATGTAGCGCTGTTCGCGCCATGGGTCACCATAGATGTGGTAGCCGCGCAATTCCCAGAAACCGGGCTCGTCGCGCGTGGTGAATTGCAGGCCGTTCAACCATTTGGCCGATTTCCAGAAATAAAGATGCGGCACCAGCAGCCTTGCCGGGCCGCCATGGTCCGGTGTGATCGGCTTGCCTTCGTAGAGCAGCGCCACCATGGCCTTGCCGGCGGTGAGATCCGCGACCGGTACGTTGGTGGTGTAACCGTCGAACGCGTGCGCCAGCGTGAAGCCGGTCGGCGGCTCCACACCCGCATCGGCAAGGATATCGTCGACCAGCACGCCCTGCCACGGCGTGTCGAACTTGGTCCATGCTGTCACGCAATGGATATCGCGTGTCATCTTGGTCAACGGCAGCGCGTTGAACTCGGCCCAGTTCCATTTCTTGATCGGGCGTGGCCCATGTTTCAGCGTGAAAGACCAATCCTGCGTACGCACGCGCGGCGTCGGACCGGCCGACAGCACCGGAAAACCCTGCTCCAGATATTGGCCCGGCGGGATGCGGGCATCGCCATCGGTTGGCGGGCGCCGTCCTGAAGAGAAACCTCGGGTGACCATAGCGGCAATCCCCATGCAATCAGGCCACTATCGGCCTGACGCAATGTTCTCGAAGATGTCGTGACGGGCAACCGAAATCTTGACGGGCGCAGACCGGCGGGATCGTCACCGATGGACCTGCCGGTCCCATGTTCACGTCAGCGCCATTTCTCAGCCATTGGCGAAAGGCACCGCGATGTACATTTGAGCGTCGCCACGCTCGACCAGCAACAGCACCGATTTCCTGCCGGACTTGCCGGCCAAGGCGATCGCCTGGGTTACCTGCCTGGCGTTCTTGACCGGCACCTGATTGACGGCAACGATGATGTCGCCGGCCTGAATTCCGGAAGCGGCGGCCGCTTTGTCGGGGTTGACGCTGGCAACCACCGCGCCGTGCTGCTTGCCGGCTAGGTTCATCTGCTGGCGAATGTCGGGCGTTATATCCATCAAGCCGAGCCCTATCGCCGGAGCGCGCCCGGCGCTCTGCGCGTCGGACCCGTCGTCCAGCGACGCGGTCTTCGCATCGGCGCTGTTCTGGCCGACATCGACGGAAATCCGCATCGGCTTGCCCTTGCGCCAGACATCCACCGTTTCCCGGGCGCCCGGCGCGACATCGGCGACTGCCCGCGATAGGTCCTTGGGGTCCTTCACGTCCTGCCCGGCAAAGCTGGTGATGACGTCACCCGTCTCGATGCCGGCCTTGGCCGCTGGCGAACCGCCGTTGACCTCTGAAACCAGTGCGCCGCCGGAATGGTCGAGCCCGATGGCGCTCGCGACATCCGGTGTCACCTCCTGGATCTGAACGCCGAGATAGCCGTACTGGATGGAGCCGCCCTTCATCAGCTTGGCGACCACCTTCTGGGCCTGGTCCGACGGAATGGCAAAGCCGACGCCGACGCTGCCGCCATTGGGTGAATAGATTGCCGTGTTGATGCCGACGACATTGCCGGCGACATCCACCAGCGGGCCGCCGGAATTGCCGTGGTTGATCGGCGCGTCGATCTGGATGAAATCGTCGAACGGGCCACTATGCAGGTCGCGGCCGCGCGCCGAGACGATGCCTGCCGTGACGGTGGTGCCGATGCCGAACGGGTTGCCGAAGGCCAGCACCTGGTCGCCTGGCATGAGCTTGTCGGAATCGCCCCATTTGACGGTCGGCAGGGGCTTGTCCGACTTGATCTTGAGTACGGCGAGATCGTTCTTGGCATCGCGGCCGACAAGTTTGGCCGGAAGTTCGGTGCCGTCGTCGAGCGTAACCTTGATCGAAGAGGCGCCATCGATGACGTGATTGTTGGTGACGATGGTACCATCCGCGCCGACGATGAAGCCAGACCCCAGCGCCTCGGCGCGCTGCGGTTGCTGTTGCGGCGGCGTCTTGGGCGTCGGCATGCCCTGGTCACCGAAGAACTGGCGGAAATAATCATCGAAAGGCGAGCCGCCGTCGAAAGGAGAGGCATCGCTCATCGTTTCAGGCTGTGCCTTCATGACGGTGGTGACCGTCACTACCGCCGGCTTGTCGGCGGCAACGATGGGTGCGAACGAGCCATTGGGCGCGGTGATGCCGGCGACAGGCGTCTGGGTCGTCGGAATGGTGTTGCTCTCGCCTTGGGCGAAAGACATGACGAAGGGGGATATGATCAGCGCAGCGCCCAGCAAGGCCGCGACGCGATGTCTGCGAAGGATATCTGACATGGTCGTTTGTCCGGGCGAGAGTTGATCCAGCGCCGTGGCCTCTCCCGTGCGGGAAATCGGTCATCGGCGTGTCGAGGTCGCAATTGCCCGTCTCGCCTACATGGCAGCCAACCGGATCGACGGCCTTGAATCTAGGGCGTGGATTGGCCCGATTTAGGGTTTTCGGGCGACCTTACGAAGATTTAATATCCGCACGGCGGCAGGTCGCGAAGTCGTCGGGCCGCGCCTTGCTGCCTCGCTGGAGCTTCAGACCCCGGCGGTTCGCTCGAGATAGGCCGTGGCAATCTCGCGCATGCGCTTGCCGTCGAAGCTCGGTCCGTGTCCACCATGACCGATGCGGATCGGCAGGTCGAGCAGACGCCGCATCGTGCTGATATAGGCGGCTCGGTCGGAATCCGGCAGGTCGTCGATCAGCATGGCGTCGTAGATGGCATCGCCGCTGAAGAACAGGCCGTCGGCCTCGTCGAACAGCGCGATCGAATCCGGTGAATGGCCCGGCAGATGCAGCACGCGGAATTGCCGGTCGCCAAGATCGACGACATCGCCCTCGTCCAGGGTTCGCGTCAACGGCGCGGGCGGGATCCTGTAGTCCGCCGACTTCCATCCGGGCGCCGGCAGTTTCGAGACGGCACCCTCGAGGTCATGGAACATGTAGGCGTAGGTCGCCGCCTCATCCATGCTCTCGAATTGTTCCGCGCTCATCCTTGGCCCGGCCCGCAACGAGAATTCATGCAGCGAGCCGACATGGTCGAGATGGATGTGGGTGGCTACGACCAGCAGCGGCTTGCCGTCCGCCGTCTCGATCTGCGGCGCCAGCGCACAGATGCCCATGCCGGTGTCGACGAGCAGGTCGGCATCGCGACCGCGCAGATGCCAGATATTGGCCCGAACATAGGCATGCACGAAGGGCTCGGTCAGCATCGTCGTCTTGTCGTCGACGACGCTCCTGCTGAACCAGCCCGGCATCACTGGCATCAAGCGTGAGCCTGACATCAAGTTTGAGCCGGGCATCAGACGAAGGGCTTCCCGACCTTGTACTTTTCCGGCACCAGCCGCTTGAGATAGGCCATGCCGGCATCCGACAGCTGATTGACATCGGGCCTCATGAAATCGTCCGGCATGTGGCGTGTCTTGCCGGCGACGTTCTTGAGCGGCACTTTCTTCAGCACCGTTCTGGTGCCGTCATATTGCAGCGCCACCGAGCCGCCGCCCTGTTCGGCGACGGTGACGGCGAAAGCGCCGGCATCGAAAGCCTCCTGCGCGTCGACCGCGCTGATGGCACCGATATAGCCGCGCGGCATGTAGCCGAGCGCATCGACGCGGGCCCGCTTGCCGGGCAGGCCTTCCGCCAACGCGCGTTCGAGTGCGGCCGGCAGGTCGCTGCCCGACAACTTGACGTTGCCGTGCGCGTCGCGCTCGAGCTTGTCCGGCGGCACCAGGCTTTCGACCAGTGCCTTGCCGTCGGCGGTGCTGACGCCTTCCGAAACGGCGACGATGCAGCGCTTGTGACGATCGAGCGTGGCGCGGACGTCGTCGATGAAGCCGGCGGCTGAGAATGGGCGCTCGGGCACGTAGATAAGGTGCGGGCCGCTGTCGGGGTCGAGCTGCCAGGCGGCCGCGGCCGCGGTCAGGAAGCCCGCATGCCGGCCCATGACGATGCCGACATAGATGCCGGGCAGCGCACGAAAATCGAGATCGACGGACAGGAAGGCGCCGGCGACGAACTCGGCCGCCGAAATGAAGCCCGGCGTGTGGTCGTTTTCCTCAAGATCATTGTCGATGGTTTTCGGCGCATGGACGAAGGCAATCGAGCCGCCGGCGGCGTCGGTCAGGATCTGCTGGGTACCCGACGTGTCGTTGCCGCCGATATAGATGAAGGCGTCGGCGCCGGCCTTCTTCAGGCCGTTGAGGATGACATCGCAATAGGCGGCGTCGGGCTTGTCGCGGGTCGAGCCGAGGGCGGCGCTCGGTGTGCCGGCAATCAGCCGTAGCCGATCCTCGGGGATGGCGGAAAGGTCGACATAATTGCCGTCACGGATGCCGCGCACGCCATGGATCGAGCCCAGCACCTTGGCACCGGGATGCCGCTTGCGGATCTCCAGCGTCGCCCCGACAACCGTCTGGTTGATGACGGCGGTTGGGCCGCCGCCCTGCGCGATGACAAACGTTCCAGCCATGCTTGATTTCTCCCGGCGCGATGGTTTTCAAGGCACCTTGGCCTGTCTTGCCGCATCGCGCAACGGGAGTTTCGAGCGGCGCCAACACGCCGCATAAGCGTCAGACGACGACGACCGGATTTTTCTTGGAGACGCGGCTGTAGAGGTCGATGATGTCCTGGTTGATCAGGCGCACGCAGCCCGACGACATCGCCTGACCGATGCTCCACCATTCGGGCGAGCCGTGGATGCGATAGCCGGTATCCTTGCCGTCCTGGTAGATGTAGAGGGCACGCGCGCCGAGCGGATTGGTGAGGCCGCCGGGCTGTCCGGCCTGCCACTTCACCAGTTCAGGCTTGCGGGCGATCATCTCCGGCGGCGGCGTCCAGGTCGGCCATTCCCTGCCGTACTGGATGTTGGCGCGGCCGGACCAGCGGAAACCATCCTTGCCGATGCCGACGCCGTAGCGAATAGCGTCGCCACCCGGCTGGACGAGATAGAGCATGCGCTCCTTGAGATGGACGACGATGGTGCCGGGCGCCTCGCCTGTCGTGTCGACGACGATCTGGCGGCGGAATTCCGGCTTGACCTTCAGATATGGCACTTCCGGCACATTGAAGCCGCCGTCGGTCAGCCCGGCATACATGACGCCGGGGCTGGTGATGTTCTTGTCGACGCTGATGCTTGGCCGGATCGGCCGCACGGAACCCGTGGTGACGTCGTCGAGCTCGAGCGCCGGCAGCCCCAAGCCCGAGGTCGAGCAACCGGCGGCGCTCAGCAGCGCGAGCGCCCCAGCCCCGGACAGGATGGCGCGGCGGGAAAGATGATGATCGTTTTCGATTGCGTCGCCATTTTGCGGCGGCGTCAAACCTTGCGGCAACTCACGCATATACCCAGACCCTACGCTGTCGGCGGGAAGCACGGTCCGGCCGGATAGCGGGCATTTTCATCATTCATGGTTGATAAAGCGTGAAGACCTTGCACAGCCTGCATTTGCGCGTGGCCTTTGGCGATGTTCGACCTTCTTACCTGAGCTTGAACGAAGGCTGCTGCACAAAAAGACCTCGGCCGGGTCATATTCCCGGCGCCGGCGTTTCCTACTCCTCGAACCATCAGCGAGGGGCCTCCATGTGCAAGACCTTAAAAACCGACATCAAGCTTTTTGCCGCTGCCATTGTCGCGGCGGCAACCGTTCTCGGTGCCAATGTCAGCCTGGCCGATACCGTGAGCACGCTGAGCGGCGCGAACTGACACCGATCCGCCGCTGGCGCAGTCAGGGAAATCGCCTCTTTACATTCTCTCGGGCCTAAGGATTTATCCTCTTCTTTAAGCTCAAAGGAGACGAGCATGTCCTTCGAAAACTGGGCCGCCTTCGCCGCTGCATCGACGATCCTTCTCATCATTCCGGGACCGACCATCCTTCTCGTCGTGTCCTATGCGCTGGGCCAGGGTTGGCGCACCGCGCTGCCGATGGCCGTCGGCGTGGCGCTGGGCGACTTCACCGCCATGACCTTGTCGATGCTGGGTATCGGCGCGCTGCTGGCGGCTTCGGCTGGTGTCTTCACCATCCTGAAGCTGATCGGCGCCGGCTATCTGATCTATCTCGGCGTGAAACTGTTTCGCGCCGGCGGCGCGCTGAAGGCCGAACCACGCACCGACGCGGCCTCATCGGCGAAGATGATGGCGCATGCCTGGCTGGTCACCGCGCTCAACCCGAAAAGCATCACCTTCTTCGTCGCCTTCCTGCCGCAGTTCCTCGACCAGCACGCCGATTTCTGGACGCAGATGCTGATCTTCGAGACGACCTTCCTGGCACTCGCCTTCGCCAATGCGTTCGGCTATGCGCTGATCGCCTCACGCGCACGCAACGTGGTGCGCAATCCCAAGGCGATCCGCATCTTCAACCGCACCGGCGGCACGCTGCTGGTCGGTGCCGGCATCGCCACGGTGGCGATGCGTTCCAGCAATTAGTCTGTCTTTGTAATCATGATCCCGAAACTGGTTTCCGGGATCATGATCGGCCTTACCATTTGACGTTGAAGCCCAGATTGCCTTCGAGGATCCGACGCTTGTCGCCGCCGAGATTGGTGGTGTAGTCGCCGGTGGCGAAGACGCTGACCTTGTCCGTCACCTTGGCGATCACGCCGCCGCCGAACTCCAACGAGGTCGATCTGCCCTCGGTGGAGATATCGGTGGTGTCGAAATTGACATGGCTCGTGCCGCCGAAATCGTGCCAGATGTTCGCCTTGAGGTACGGCTGCAGCGCCATGCCATTGATTGTTGTTTCGCCTTGCAGCCGTGCGCCGAGCCGGCCGGTCACGTTGCCGTCCGTATCGAAGGAAACCGAAGCAAAGCGGTCCGACGCATCGTCGAGCGACAGTTGCTGCCAGACCAGTTGCGCCTGCGGTTCAAGTGTCCAGCCTTGCCCCAGCGCGATGGGATAGCCGCCTTCCAGCGAAGCGGTGACGCCGGTGCCGCCGACGTCGATGCCGATGTCGCGCGACGATGTTGCGTTGCCGCCGAAGAAGGTGGCCATGAGGACGCCGTCCAAGTACCAGCCACCCTGACCGATCCGGGTCCAGTAGCCGCCGACGCTGGTGCCGTTGATATCCATGCTGCCGACGGACAGATTGTCCCAGCCCAGCGCCTGGCCGCGCACGTCGCCATTCATGCTGGCATAGGCGACGAACAGGCCGGCGCGATCGGTCTGGCCCGACGCGGTTTCGCGGCCGAACAGATCGAAGCCCGCCTGGAGGCCGAACAGGGTGCCGTCGAAGGACGGCGATACCGTTCCTGAATACGCCATCTTGCTGTCCTGGCCGAAGATGCGGCCCCAGACCGGCGACAGCTCGGTGTTCGACAACAGGCTCTGCTCGCCGCGCCGTTCGTGGAAGGTGCCGAGCGTCGTCATCGCCAGATGTTCGGCGACCGGGGGCAAGGCGGAATAGACCGGAACCTCGATGCGATAGAGCAGGATCTCCTCGCCCGCCGCCGGTGTCGGCAGGTCGGGCACATCCGTTGGCACCACCGGCGGCGGAGGGGGCGGATCCGCAACTGGTGCCGGCGGTGGTGCCGGCGGTGTCGCGGGCGGCGGATCGGTCGGCACGACCGGCGGCGCCGGATCAACCGGATCGGGGTCGCCGGGCGTGGATTCCGGCGGAGGCGGCGGCGCAGGGTCGATGGGCGGTGGTGGCGGCGGTTCGGCCGCCGGCGGCTCAGGTTCCGGCGGCGCAGTAGGTTCCAGCACCGGCGGGGCTGCGGCCGGCGGGGCCGGCGTGTTCAGCGTCGAGCGCAGGTACCAGTTCTCCTCGCTGCCGGCGCTGACACCGCCCTTGAACAGATAATATTCAAAGGCACCGGCGGCGACCGGGGCGTCGAGCGCGAATGTCGTGGCGCCCGAGGTGGCACCGTTGATTGCCTGGACGACCATGATGCCGTCCTGCGTGGTCGCAGCCCCCGCGCCGCCGAGATTGACCACCGAGATGCCGGTCGAACCGGAAGCCGTTCCGCTCGACAGGACCAACTTGTCGGATGCGGAGGAATCGTCACCGAGCTCGGTCTGGATAAGCAGCAGGCCACCCAGGCCGACATAATTGCCCGAAATCGTCAGGCTGTCGGTGGCGCCGGTGCCGCCATTGGTCAGGTCGATGCGTCCGGCATTGGTGACCTGCGCCAACTGGCCTGCCGTAAAGGCCTGGATCGCTGCGTTGAAACCACCGCCATAGAGCGTGCTTGCGGCATCGACACTGAGCGAACCCGTGCCGGTGCCGGTGCCGCCGAGCACCAGATTGCCGTCGAGCGTCAGCTCGGTGTCATTGGTGGCGTCGATGCTCTCCCAGTTCTGGAGCCGGCTGACCCCATCCAGTTTGACGTTGTCCAGGGTCAGCGCATCGGTGCCGGCACCACCTGAAATGGCGTCCGTGGCACCGAGATTGGCGTTGGTGAGGTTGCTGAGCTTGGCGGTGTCGTTATCGCCGCCGAGATCGACGGAACCATAGATGATGCCGCCACCGTTCCAGACGAAACTGTCGGCGCCGAAGCTCATCAGTATATCGCCACCGACCGTGCCGCCGGTGACCGTGACGCTGTCATCGCCGCCGCTGACGCTGATGTTGCCGCCGATGGTGCCGCCCGACAGGATGATCGTGTCCTTGTCGAAGCCGGTGACGAGGTTGCGGTCGATGGTGCCGCCGGACATGTTGAAGTAGTTCTGGTCGAGCTTCATGTTGACGCGGCCGATGCGGCCACCGGTCATCACGGCGCGGTCGCCGTCGTCGAAGAAATCGACGATGCGTCCGCCGGTCATGGTGAAGGTGTCGAGGCCGTCGCCCTGGTTGAGCGAGCCGATCTGGCCGCCGCTCATGTTGAAGTCGTCGATGCCGGCGCCCTGCTGGACATTGCCGCCGACGGTACCCGCGCCAATGGTGAAGAAATCCGTGCCGCCGCCCTGATCGACGGTGCCGGTGATGGTGCCGGACTGCATGTCGATGCGGTCCGTGCCGAGACCAAAGGTGACGTTGCCTGATATCTGCCCGGTGCCGCCGGCGGGAAAATTCAGCGTGTTATCGCCATCGGCATCGGTGAGGCTGCCGCCCGAGTCGCCGCTATCGCAGGTGTAGACGGTGTTTCCGGCGATTGGGCCCAGCACGCATGCGGCAAACGCAGCTGAATTGGGCAACAACGCAAAGGCCGTAGTTGAGAAGATGCTAATAAGCCAAGGGTGTAGCGGATGCGACTTTCGCCGTAGCGAAGCAACTGTCACCTGCGCGTCCTCCGAACGACTGTTCGGAAGCGAGTTCTTCATATGCCGCATCGCGTCCCCTCTCGATTCGCGATTTCCAGCCCCCGCCAGCCGCCGCAATGAAGACACAATTCATTCAATTTTACAAAGCCTAATCTGCTCCTCATGGTTGCTAAACTGCAAAGACTACTGAAATGGTCTGGCGCAACGCGCGTTTGGCGTGTCGTGGACCATGCTTTAGGATCGATTTGGGCCGAAGGGATCGAGGGCCCGTCACAGGTCGATGAAAGGACATCGCATGGCAATCAGGGACGCATTCGGCCTGACGCTTTCGGGTGCAACGGAGGCGGGGCTCGCCCCCTACAGCCAGGCGGTGCGCGAACTGCAGTGCTTCATCGGCGATCCCGTGGCGTCCATCGACCACGCCATCGCGGAAGATCCCGGCTTCGTCATGGCTCATGTCTTCAAGGGATATCTGTTCGGCCTCGCCACCGAGCGGGAGGCGACGGCCGTGGCCAAGGCTTGCCATGAGGCCGCACTGCCGCTTGCCGCGACCACGCGCGAGCAAGCGCATGTCTCGGCCCTTGGCCATCTCGCCAACGGACGCTGGCATGAGGCCAGCCGCGTTCTCGAAGATATCACCATCGAGACCCCGCGCGACGGGCTGGCGCTGCAGGTCGGCCACCAGATCGATTTCTTCACCGGCAATGCCCGCATGCTGCGCGACCGCATCGCTCGCGCCCTGCCATCCTGGCAAAGCGGCATGCCCGGCTACCACGCCATGCTCGGCATGCAGGCCTTCGGGCTGGAGGAGATGGGTGACTATGTCAGGGCCGAACAGCTTGGCCGCGCGGCAGTCGACATCGAGCCGCGCGACGGCTGGGCGCAGCACGCCGTCGCCCATGTCATGGAAATGCAAAGCCGGCAAAGGGATGGCATTGCCTGGATGCAGGCGAACCCGGAAGCGTGGACAAGGGAGAGCTTCCTGCAGGTCCACAATTGGTGGCACCTGGCGCTGTTCCACTATGATCTCGGCGAGACCGACGCGGTGCTGGCCCTCTATGACGGCCCAATCTACAGCGTGCAATCGACGATGGCGCTCAACATGGTCGATGCCTCGGCAGTCCTGTGGCGGCTCGCCCTCGGCGGCATCAATGTCGGCGACCGCTGGGCGGCGCTCGCCGCCAATTGGCACAAGGCCGGCGCTGGCAATTATGCCTTCAACGATGCCCACGCGATGATGGCGTTTGTCGGTGCAGGGTTCGATGCGCCGGCCCTCGCTTTGCTCGAGGCGCAGCGCGAGGCCATGCGTGGCAGCGACGACAATGCGGCTTTCACGCGGGATGTCGGCCATCCGCTGACGCTCGCCATCAAGGCGTTCGGTGAGGGCCGCTATACCGAGACCGTGCGCCTGATCCGGCCGATCCGGGCGATCGCTCATCGTTTCGGCGGCAGCCACGCCCAACGCGATGTTATCGACCTGACGCTGATCGAGGCAGCGTTGCGCGCCGGTGACGGTGCGCTGGCCAGGGCGCTCACGGCGGAACGCTCGATGGCGCGGTCCGACAGTCCGCTGTCAGCGCTGTTTGTGCGACGCGCCGCCGATTTGTCGGAGAATTGACCCGAAGCGGATCTTGTTTTAAAAACTGGCCAAGCCAGATTTTTTCGAGCCCCGAAAAAATTAACTGGCGTGGGAGGAAGACATGTATCTGGGCCTCGATCTCGGGACGTCGGGCGTCAAGGCGCTGCTGATCGATGCCGGGCAAACCGTCATCGGTTCCGGCCATGCGTCGATCGACGTGTCGCGGCCGCATCCCGGCTGGTCGGAACAAAACCCGGACAACTGGATCCGCGCCTGCGAAGAGGCGATTGCCGACCTCAGGGCCAGGCATCCAAAAGAGTTCGCCGCGGTCAAGGGCATCGGCCTGTCCGGCCACATGCATGGCGCCACGCTGCTCGATCCCGCCGATAAGGTGCTGCGCCCCTGCATCCTGTGGAACGACACGCGCAGCCATGCCGAGGCGGCCGTCCTCGATGCCGATCCGCGCTTCCGCGCCCTGACCGGCAACATCGTCTTTCCCGGTTTCACCGCGCCGAAACTTGCCTGGGTGAAAAACAACGAACCCGCTGTCTTCGCCAAGGTCGCAAAAGTGCTGCTGCCCAAGGATTTCCTGCGGCTCTGGCTTTCGGGCGAACACATTTCGGAAATGTCGGATTCTGCCGGCACGTCCTGGCTCGATGTCGGCAAGCGGCGCTGGAGCGCGGACCTGCTCGCGGCGACATCGCTCGACGAAAAGCAGATGCCGTCACTGGTCGAGGGTACGCAGAAGGCAGGTGCGCTGCGCAGCGAATTGGCCTCGAAATGGGGCGTCCAGGCCGGCATTCCGATCGCCGGCGGCGCCGGCGACAATGCGGCCTCGGCCTGCGGCATGGGCACGGTCGGCGCCGGCCACGCTTTCGTCTCGCTCGGCACGTCGGGCGTGCTGTTTGCCGCCAACGCTTCCTACCTGCCCAACCCGGCAAGTGCCGTGCATACCTTCTGCCACGCGCTTCCGAACACCTGGCATCAGATGGGCGTCATCCTGTCGGCAACCGATTCGCTCAACTGGCTGTCCGAAATCACCGGGAAGAGCGCCGGGGAGTTGACCGCCGAGCTCGGCGATACCTTGAAGACGCCCAGCGGCGTGTCCTTCCTGCCTTATCTCTCGGGTGAGCGCACACCCTACAATGATTCCGCCATTCGCGGCGCGTTCACCGGGCTGGCGCATGAATCGAGCCGTGCCGTGCTTACCCAGGCCGTGCTGGAGGGTGTAGCCTTTGCCTTCCGCGACAGCCTCGAAGCCCTGGCCACGGCCGGCACCAGCTTGACGCGGGTGACGGCGATCGGCGGCGGCTCGCGCTCGCGTTACTGGTTGAAGGCGATTGCCACCGCGCTGCAGGTACCGGTGGATATTCCGGCAGACGGCGATTTCGGCGCTGCTTTTGGTGCGGCGCGGCTTGGGTTGATCGCGGCGACCGGTGCCGATCCGCTTGAAATCTGTAGGGCACCGAGGACCGACGCCACGATCGAACCGGACGCGGCGCTCGGCGGCGTCTATGCCGATGCCTATCAGCGCTACCGGGCGCTGTACCCGGCAATCAAGGTCGCCACGGCGTGAGTCAGTGCGAGGCACCCCCCTCTGCCCTGCCGGGCATCTCCCCCTCAAGGGGGGAGATCAGCGGTATTGACGGCTATGCCAGTCTTGCAAGGTTGATGATTGGCGAAGGTGGAAGGGCCAGCCAATCTCCCCCCTTGCGGGGGAGATGGCCGGCAGGCCAGAGGGGGGCGCTTCGCACCCGCCTCGCCCAGAAGTCCTTACTGCGCCGGCACCTTGTCGAGGAAACCGGTGACGCTCTTCAGGCGGCCGTTCTCGATGATTCCGATGTCGGTACCTTCGATCACCGAAGGCGTCCCCTCAGGTCCGAGATTCCACGAGAAGCGGATCTTGTCGGCGAAACCGTCCGGTGTACCCTTCAGCGAGAACCGGAAGCCGGCAAAGCGCTGCTGCACGCCGTCGATGAGTGCTGCGACACCCGCATGGCCATCGCCCTGCATGAGCGGATCACGGTAGCTGACGTCTTCGGTGAAGGTCGCCTTGAGCAGTTCGGCCCGGCGGCCGGCATCGCTTTCGTTCCAGGCGGTGATGTAGTTCCGGGCGATCTTGGTGAGGTCGGTCATGGTCTGTCTCCTTCATTTGACGGTTTTGACATGACCCTTTTCGACCAGCCCCGACCTGAAACCAATTACGCCTGAGGTAATGGCGGCAGAACTTTGTGAGAGGACAGAAATCATGAGCAGCGGATTTTTCGGCGACATCAAGAAGATCAAATATGAAGGGCCGGATTCGACCAATCCGCTGGCCTATAGGTTCTACAATCCCGACGAGGTCGTCGCCGGCAAGCGGCTGGAAGATCATCTGCGCTTCGCCGTCGCCTACTGGCATTCTTTTGCCTGGCCGGGTGGCGATCCGTTCGGCGGCCAGACTTTCGACCGGCCGTGGTTCCCCAAGGCAGGCGGCACCGACACGATGGAGCTGGCAAAACTGAAAGCAGACGTCGCCTTCGAGATGTTCTCGCTGCTCGGCGCGCCTTACTTCTGCTTCCACGACGCCGATGTGCGGCCGGAAGGCAAGGATTTTTCCGAGAGTTCGGCGCGCCTCGATGAGATCGCCGATTACTTCGCAAGCAAGATGAAGCAGACCGGCGTCAAGCTGTTGTGGGGCACGGCCAACCTGTTTTCCAATCGCCGCTTCATGTCGGGCGCGGCCACCAATCCCGATCCGGATGTCTTTGCCTACGCGGCGGCGACGGTAAAAAGCTGCATCGACGTCACCAAGCGGCTGAAGGGCGAAAACTACGTGCTGTGGGGCGGGCGCGAAGGCTATGAGACGCTGCTCAACACCGACCTTGCGCGCGAGCAGGAACAGGCCGGCCGGTTCCTCAGCATGGTCGTCGACTACAAGCACAAGATCGGTTTCAAGGGCACGATCCTGATCGAGCCGAAGCCGCAGGAGCCAACCAAGCACCAGTATGACTACGATGTCGCCACCGTCTACGGCTTCCTCAAGCGCTTCGGGCTGGAGAAGGAGGTCAAGGTCAATATCGAGCAGGGCCACGCCATCCTGGCCGGCCATTCCTTTGAGCACGAACTGGCTCTGGCCAATGCGCTCGGTATTTTCGGTTCGATCGACATGAACCGCAACGACTACCAGTCGGGCTGGGACACGGACCAGTTCCCCAACAACGTGCCCGAGATGGCACTGGCCTACTACCAGGTTCTGCAGGCCGGCGGGTTCAAGACCGGCGGCACCAATTTCGACGCCAAGCTGCGCCGCCAGTCGCTCGATCCTCAGGACCTGCTGATCGGCCATATCGGCGGCATGGATTCTTGCGCACGCGGCCTGAAAGCCGCGGCCCGCATGGTCGAGGACAAGGCGCTATCGGCGCCGCTGGCCGAACGCTATGCCGGCTGGAACACGGCCGAGGGCAAGGCGATGCTTTCCGGCAAGCGCACGCTGGAAGACATCGCCGAGCGCGTCGTCAAGAAGAAGATCGAGCCGCAGCCGAGGTCCGGCCGCCAGGAGCTGCTGGAAAACATCGTCAACCGGTACGTGTGAAGCCCGGTTTCTGGACCGACATCCGCCACCTCTGGCTGAAAGCCGCAGCCATCACCATCTGCTAGTCAGCGCATTTCGCGCGAGGCTGCCGAGGATCGCACAGATCTTCGGCGGCCAGTGTGAGATCAGGATGGCACGGGTGTCGCCGAAAGAGGGCGGGAGACGGAAAATGGCAGAGGACCGAATCATCGTGCGCCCGGCGCAGGCAAGCGATATCCCGGCTTTGAAGCAGGTCCTGCAGGAAACGTTCGAAGGCACCTGGCTGCCGAACATCACCGAAGCCTCGGCGCGACGCTATATCGAGACGGATATTGGCGGGCGCTATGTCGACCGGAGCTGGCCTGAATTCGCCGTTGCCGAGATTGATGGCGAGGTCGCCGGCCTGATCCATTGGCGCGCGGATTTCATCGAGGCCCTGCACGTGATGGCATCCCGTCAAGGCCAAGGTGTCGGCCGCAAGCTGCTTTCCCATGCCGAACAGGCAATCGGCGCCGCCGGATTGGCGCAGGCGCGGTTGGAAACCGACACGTTCAACCTGCCCGCACAAGCACTCTACAAGTCGGTCGGCTATATCGAGAAAAATCGCTATCCCGATGACGAATGGGACAGCGGCTTCACCACGGTGCTGTTCGAAAAGCGGCTGTAGATTTCTCCTTGACCTGACCTGCCAAGGTACAGGAACAGCTTTGCGCATGGCCCGGTCCCGCGACACGGTTTTGCCCTTTGCCGCCCTTCAATGACCTCGCTCTTGCCTTCAAACAGCCGTCACGAATCTCGTATAAGACTGGCTCGTGGCGGGAGAGGAAGAAGGAGGCGAACCGATATGCAGAACGAACGTGAAATCGACGCCCTGCTCTCACCTGGCGAGGCTGGATCGATCATCGACCGGCTGATGGCGATGCCGCGGAAAACGGACGACGCCAAGATTTCGAATGAATGGGATCGCGCGGTGTCCAGCCGCTTCGAGACCCGTCTGGCCAGACAGATGCGCTCGCAAATCGACGGTGACCGTCAGAACGCGGCCTGATCGCCCGTTGAAACCTACCCCCTCCGCAACCTGACCGGCGCTTCGCCAAAAGCCCTTGAAAACGCCCTCGAAAATGCCGCGGCGGACGAGAACCCGGTCCGCCCGGCAATATCGGCCATGGCAACCCTTGTATCGACCACCAGCCGGCGCGCGGCACCGAGGCGCAGCCTGAGGTAATAGGCGCCCGGCGTCTCGCCGATCGATTTGCGAAAGATGCCCTCCAGCGTTCGCGCCGTCACGCCGGTGCGCTTGGCCACCGCTTCGATGGTCAGCGGCTGGTCGACATGCGATTCCATCAGCCGGATGGCTTGCGCAAGGCGCGGGTCGTAGCCGTCGAGCCGGCCAAGCGAGACCAGCGGCTGTGCGTCGGTGGCGGCGCGCGCCTGGTCGTAGATGAAGACGCTGGCGACATCGAGCGCGACGGCCATGCCGAGCCGCGTGCGGATGAGATGCAGCATCAGGTCGAAGGTCGGCGATGCGCCACCCGAGGTGAACACAGGCCCGTCGATGACATAGCGGTCAGGGCGGACATCGACACCCGGGAAGGCCGAGGAGAAGTCCTCCATGTCCTCCCAGTGGGTGGTGGCGCTGCGCCCTTCCAGCAGGCCGGCGCGTGCGACCAGCCAGGTGCCCGCCTCGACGCCGCCGCAAGCACGCGCCGTGCGTGCCGCCCGGCGCAGTCCGGACAACAGAGCCGAGGTTGCATAATTCTGGGTGCCGAAGCCGGCGACGACGACAAGGACGTCGGTTGGCTCGGCCGCGTCGAAACGGCCACTGACCGCCACCGGCAGGCCGCATGTGGTGACCGGAGCCTCCCCGGTCACCGAGACCAGCCTGAAATCGAACAGGGTCTCGCCGGCGATGCGGTTGGCGGCACGCAGCGGATCGACGGCCGAGGCCACGCACATGATGGATGAGCCGGAAAACACCAGCAGCGTCACCTTGAGCGGCGAGCGCTCGGCGCGAAAGATCGTCGGTTTTTCGCTTTTCGTCATGGAAGCTTCGTAAAACGCAAAACAGTTTCCGGCAAGTCGGGCATTGTTGTGGACGTCTTTGTGCATGTCGTTATCCCAAAACCGGTTCCCACTTTTGGGCGACATGCATACTATTGGAGGAGAATTCCATGCCGCTCGCGATGAACCGTGAGGTCTTCATTACCTGTGCCGTGACCGGGTCCGGCGGCTCGCAGGACCGCAGCCCGCATGTGCCGCGCTCGCCAAAGCAGATAGCGGACTCCGCCATCGACGCGGCTAAGGCTGGCGCCGCCATCGTGCATTGCCATGTGCGCGATCCCGAGACCGGCAAGCCCAGGCGCGATGTGCATCTCTACCGCGAAGTGACCGAGCGCATTCGCGAGGCAGACGTCGACGTCATCCTGAACCTGACCGCCGGCATGGGCGGCGACATGGTGTTCGGTTCGCCGGAGGCGCCGCTGCCGCTCAACGAAAAAGGCACCGACATGGGCGGCGCCACCAACCGCATGGAACATGTGCGCCAATGCCTGCCGGAAATCTGCACGCTCGACTGCGGCACCATGAATTTCGCCGAAGCCGACTATGTCATGACCAACACGCCCGGTATGCTGCGCGCCATGGGCGGCATGATGACGGCGCTTGGCGTCAAGCCGGAGATCGAGGCCTTCGACACCGGCCATCTGTGGTTCGCCAAGCAACTGGTTGAGGAAAAGGTGCTGAACCCGGATGCGCTGGTGCAGCTTTGCATGGGCGTACCGTGGGGCGCGCCGGATGACCTCAACACCTTCATGGCGATGGTCAACAATGTGCCGTCGACCTGGAACTGGTCGGCCTTCGCTATCGGCCGCAACCAGATGGCCTATGCCGCGGCAGCGGTGCTGGCCGGCGGCAATGTCCGCGTCGGGCTGGAAGACAATCTGTGGCTCGACAAGGGCGTGCTGGCGACCAACGCGCAGCTGGTCGAACGCGCAGCCAGCATCGTCACCAATCTCGGCGCCAGGATTCTTGGGCCGGAGGAAGTGCGCAAGAAGCTGAACCTGACCAAGCGGGCGCCGATAGCGGCATAAATTATCGGGAGGGTCGACATGACTACCGTCAAATTCACCGCGATGAAGGATGGCGACCGGGACGACTACGAGTTCCTGACCGCGCATGAGATCGACTACGCGGCCAGGACCGGCGAGCGGCTGCTCGATGCGCTGGTGCAGCTCGACGCGGGCCTGTCCGGCTACAAGATCACGAGGCTCGGTCATTCGCTACAGGCGGCGACGCGTGCCTGGCGCGACGGCGCCGATACCGACTGGATCGCCTGCGCGCTGCTGCACGACATCGGCGACATCTATGCGCCTTACAATCACGACGAATATGCCGCTTCGATCCTGAAACCTTTCGTGCGCGAGCAATGCACCTGGGTGGTGGAAAAGCATGGCGACTTCCAGCGGCTCTATTATGCTCATCATCTCGGCGGCAACCGCCATGCGCGCGACCGCTTTGCCGGCCACGCCTATTTCGACGATTGCGACCAGTTTTGCGAGCGCTGGGACCAGTCGAGCTTCGACCCGGACTACGACACGCTGCCGATCGAATTCTTCCGGCCCTTCGTGCTCGAAGTCTTTGCCCGCAAGGCCTACGATCCCTCGGTGATCCGCGCCGGCGAGCGCGTGCCGCTCGTCGATCCCACAACCGCCAGGACCAGAACCGGAGCTTCCGCATGAGCATCATCAACAAGGCCGCTGCCATCGGTGGCGGTGTCATCGGTGCCGGCTGGGTGGCCCGACTGCTGCTCAACGGCATCGACGTATCGATCTTCGATCCAGACCCCGAGGCATCACGCAAAGTCGGCGAAGTGATGAAGGGCGCGCGCCGCGCCTATAAGCAGATGCTGCCCGGCGGTCTGCCAAAGGAAGGCAAGCTGACCTTTGCCAAGACCATCGCCGAGGCGGTCGCCGATGCCGATTTCATCCAGGAAAGCGTGCCGGAGCGGCTCGACCTCAAGCACCGCGTGCTGGCCGAGATCGATACCCACGCGCCGGCCAATGCGATTGTCGGCTCCTCGACCTCCGGCATCAAGCCGACCGACATGCAGGTGGCGATGAAGAAGCATCCGGAGCGGCTGGTCGTCGGCCATCCGTTCAACCCGGTCTATCTCCTGCCGCTGGTCGAGATCGTCGGCGGCGAACAGACCTTCCCCGAGGCGATCGAGGTCGCCAAGGAGATGTATGCCTCGATCGGCATGAAGCCGGTGGTCATCCGCAAGGAGATCGAGGCCTTCGTCGGCGACCGCCTGCTCGAAGCGGCATGGCGCGAAGCGTTGTGGCTGATCAAGGACGGCATCTGTACGGTCGAGGAGCTCGACGACATCATGCGCTATGGCTTCGGCCTGCGCTGGGCGCAGATGGGCATGTTCCAGGTCTATCGCGTCGCCGGCGGCGAGGCTGGCATGCGCCACTTCATGGCGCAGTTCGGGCCGTGCCTGAAATGGCCATGGACCAAGCTGATGGACGTGCCGGAATTCAACGACGAACTGGTCGACCTGATCGCCACGCAGTCGGACGACCAGGCGCATGGGCTGTCGATCCGCGAACTGGAAAAGATCCGCGACGACAATCTGGTCGCGATCATGGATGCGCTGTCGAAGCAGAACAAAGGCAAGGGCTGGGGCGCCGGCGCCCTGCACAAGGACTATACCAGGCAGCTGGCCAAACTGGCGGCGAAGAAGCCGACGGCCTCCAAGGCGGCCGAGAAGGCCAAAGCCTTGAAACCGGTCAAGAAAGCCGAAAAGCCGAAGAAAAAGACCGGCAAGAAGAAAGGCTGAGAGCATGGATTTCGGGCTGTCGGAGGAACAGAGGCTCATCGTCGAGACGACGCGTGCGTTCGTCGAGAACGAGCTCTACCCGCATGAGCGCGAGGTCGAGCGCACCGGCGTCCTGCGCCGCGACCTGATCGAGGAGATCAAGGTCAAGGCGATCGAGGCCGGGCTCTATGCCGCCAACATGCCGGCCGATGTCGGTGGTGCAGGCCTCGATACGGTGACCTGGCTGCTCTACGAAAAGGAACTCGGCCGCGCCAACTATGCGCTGCACTGGACCTGCGTGGCGCGCCCCTCCAATATCCTCCTTGCCGGCACGCCGGAGCAGCGCGAAAAGTACCTGTTCCCCTGCATCCGCGGCGAGAAATGGGACTGCTTGGCGATGACCGAGCCGGGCGCCGGCTCCGATTTGCGCGGCATGAAGGCGACCGCCGTGCAGGACGGCGACGACTGGGTGCTGAACGGCACCAAGCATTTCATCTCCCACGCCGACCTCGCCGACTTTGCCATCGTGTTCATGGCCTCAGGCGAAGAGGATTCGCCGCGCGGCAAGCGCAAGAAGATCACCGCCTTCTTCGTCGATAAGGGCACCAAAGGCTTCACCGTCCGCGATGGCTACCGCAACGTCTCGCATCGCGGCTACACCAACGCCATCCTCGAATTCGACGATTGCCGGCTGCCCGCCGCCCAAGTGTTGGGCGAAGTCCACAAGGGTTTCGACGTCGCCAATTCCTGGCTCGGCGCCACCCGACTGCAGGTCGGCGCCACCTGCCTTGGCCGTGCCGAGCGGGCGCTTGGCCATGCCGTCGAATACGCCGCGCAGCGCCAGCAGTTCGGCCAGCAGATCGGCAAGTTCCAGGGCGTGTCGTTCAAACTTGCCGACATGGCGACCGAACTGAAGGCTGCCGACCTGATGGTGTTCGAAGCCGGCTGGAAGTACGATCAGGGCACCGTCACCGACCAGGACATGGCCATGGCCAAGCTGAAGGCCACCGAAATGCTTGCATACGTTGCCGATGAAGCGATCCAGATCCATGGCGGCATGGGACTGATGGACGACTTGCCGCTGGAGCGTATCTGGCGCGACGCGCGCGTCGAGCGCATCTGGGAAGGCACGTCCGAGATCCAGCGCCACATCATTTCGAGGGCGCTGCTGCGCCCGTTCGGGGCATAACATATGCATAAACTTGAGCGTCTCCTGCGGCCGAAATCGATCGCCGTCTTCGGCGGTGCGCAGGCTGCAGCCGTCGTCGCGCAATCGATCAAGATGGGCTTTGCCGGCGAGATCTGGCCGGTGCATCCGACCAAGGACGAGGTTGCCGGACGTAGGGCCTATCGTTCGGTCGCCGAACTGCCGGGCCCGCCCGATGCTGCCTTTGTCGGCGTCAACCGGCATTTGACCATCGAGGTGGTCAAGGCGCTGGCCGAACGCGGCGCCGGCGGTGCCGTCTGCTTTGCCGCCGGCTTCCTTGAGACCGAGGCCTATGACGACGACGGCGAGCGGCTCCAGGCCGAGCTGGTCGCGGCAGCCGGCTCGATGCCGATCATCGGGCCGAATTGCTACGGCCTGATCAATTATGCCGACGGCGCGCTTCTGTGGCCCGACCAGCATGGCGGCATAAGGCTGGCCGAGGGCGGCAAGGGCGTCGCCATCATCACCCAGTCCTCCAACATCGCCATCAACATGACCATGCAGAGGCGCGGCCTGCCGATCGCCTTCCTGATGACCGCCGGCAACCAGGCGCAGACCGGCCTGTCCGAAATGGCGCTCGGCCTGATCGAGGATGAGCGGGTCACGTCGCTCGGCCTGCACATCGAGGCCTTCGATTCGGTAGCCGGCTTCGAGCGGCTGGCGGCACGGGCGCGCGAGCTGAAGAAGCCGATCATCGCCATGAAGGTCGGCCGTTCCGAACAGGCCAGGCAGGCGACCGTCTCGCACACCGCCTCGCTCGCCGGCTCGGATGCGGCCTCGGGTGCGTTCCTGCGGCGGCTCGGCATTGCGCGCGTCGATTCGATCCCCGCCTTTATCGAGGCGCTGAAGCTGCTGCACATCACCGGACCTTTGCCCGGCTATAGGCTGTCGTCGATGAGCTGCTCGGGCGGCGAGGCCTCCGTCATGGCCGACAGCGCCGAAGGGCGCTGGGTCAATTTCCCAGTGCTGACCGACAGCCACCGCGCCCATGTCAAATCGACGCTCGGGCCGCTGGTCGCGGTCGCCAATCCCTTGGACTATCACACCTTCATCTGGAACAACGAGCCGGCGATGACCGCCACCTTCACGGCCATGGTGTCGGGCGGTTTCGACCTCAACATGCTGGTGCTCGATTTTCCGCGCCCCGACCGCTGCTCGGTCACCGACTGGTGGGCGACGCTGCGCGCCTTCGAATCGGCGCTGAAGACCAACAAGGCGCATGGCGCGATCGTCTCCTCGCTGCCGGAGAACCTGCCGGAGGAATACACGGCCGAGTTGATGGCGCGCGGCATGGTGCCGTTGTTCGGCATTTCGGAAGCCATGGATGCAGCCGGGGCGGCTGCCTTCATCGGCTGGGCTTGGGCTGAACCTCAGGCGCAGCCGATCGACACGTCGGCCTCCGGTGCCCCTGGCGGCGACCACGTCACCCCTGACGAGGCCGAAGCAAAATCGCGGTTGATCAAGGCTGGCCTGCCGGTGCCGAAGGGCGAGCGCGCCGCCAATGCCGTCGAGGCGGTGATCTCGTCCATGGCGCTCGGCTTTCCCGTCGCTCTGAAGGCGCTCGGCGTTACCCACAAATCCGAGGTTGGGGCTGTCAGGCTCAATCTCAGGGATGCCGAATCCGTCAGCACCGCAGCGCATGACCTGCTGCCGCTCGGCACCGGGCTCTATGTCGAGCGCATGGTGCGCGACGATGTTGCCGAACTCATCGTCGGCTTCACCCGCGACCCGATGTTCGGTGCGGTGATGACCTTGGGCACCGGCGGCGTGCTGGTCGAATTGTTGCGCGACAGCGTTACGCTCATGCTGCCGGCGACGCGCGACGATATCGAGGCGGCGCTGCGCGGCCTGAAACTGTTCCCGCTGCTCGAGGGTTATCGCGGCCGGCCGAAAGCCGATGTCGCGGCTGCCATCGATGCCATTTCGGGCATTGCCGCCTTCGTGCAGCAGAATGCCGGTGAGATCGAGGAACTCGACATCAACCCGCTGATCGTCTGTGCAGAGGGCAAGGGCGCCTGGATCGCCGACGCGCTGCTGGTGCTGGGAGAGAAGAAGAATGTCTGACGTCATTTCGACCCGCCGCGAGGGCACCATCCTCGAAGTCACCCTCGACCGGCCCAAGGCCAACGCCATCGACCTGAAGACCTCGCGGCTGATGGGCGAGACCTTCAAGGCATTCCGAGACGATCCGGAATTGCGCGTCGCCATCGTCAAGACCGCAGGCGACAAGTTCTTCTGCGCCGGCTGGGATTTGAAGGCCGCCGCAGGCGGCGATGCGGTCGACGGCGACTATGGCGTCGGCGGCTTTGCCGGGCTGCAGGAATTGCGCGACCTCAACAAGCCGGTCATTGCTTGCGTCAACGGCATGGCGGTGGGCGGTGGCTTCGAACTGGCGCTTTCCTGCGACCTCATCTACGCCTCCGACCATTCCTCCTTCGCGCTGCCCGAGATTCGCGCCGGCACGCTGGCCGACGCGGCAACGATCAAGCTGCCGAAGCGCATCCCCTACCATGTCGCCATGGACCTGCTGCTCACTGGCCGCTGGATGGATGTCGCTGAAGCGCATCGCTGGGGCCTTGTCAACGAAGTGCTGCCCAAGGAAAGGCTGGAAGATCGCGTCTGGGAAACCGCCCGGCTGCTCGCAGGCGGGCCGCCGCTGGTCTTCGCCGCGATCAAGGAGACGGCGCGCGTGGCCGAGGCGCTGACCTTCCAGGACGCGATGAACAAGGTGACGCGGCGCCAGTTGCCAACGGTCGATGCACTCTATGGCTCCGAAGACGGCATGGAGGGTTTTCGCGCTTTTGCGGAGAAGCGTGAGCCGGTTTGGAAGGGGAAGTAGTGGATACCGCCGGAACGATGGCGCTTACCCCCCTCTGGCCTGCCGGCCATCTCCCCCTCAAGGGGGGAGATTGGCAGCTTCGATCTCTGCACTCTTCTTGCGACGCAGAAGGTTGGCGAAAGCCTTCGCAACATCCGATCTCCCCCCTTGAGGGGGAGATGTCCGGCAGGACAGAGGGGGGCGCCCTGGCTCAGCCTTGGCAGCCTTTCCAGCACCCATGACCGACTACAAAACCCTCATCGACGCCGAGACCTGGGCGTTCATAGAGCGGACCAACTCCTACTATCCGCCCGACACGATCGACTACACGATTGCGCAGCAGCGCGAGATTTACGACCGCATGTGCCGCGAATTCTTTGCCGGCTATCCCGAAGGCGTTGCGGTCGAAACCTCAGCCATAGCGACGCCCACGCACGATATCCCGATCCGTACCTACCGAAGCGCACAGCAAGCTGCGGTGACGGTGCTCTATGTCCATGGCGGCGGCTTCATCCTCGGCGGGCTGGACAGCCATGACGATGTCTGTGCAGAGCTGTGCGCGCGCACCGGCTATGAGGTGGTGTCGGTCGACTACCGGCTGGCGCCGGAGTATCTGCATCCGGCGGCCTTCGACGATGCGATGAGCGCCTTCGAATGGGCCGCCGCCAATCGCGATCATCCTATCGTGTTCTGCGGCGACAGCGCCGGCGGCAATCTCTGCGCCGCCGTCAGTCACGCCACGCGCGGCCATTCGAAAAGGCCGGTTGGCCAGGTGCTGATCTATCCCGGCCTCGGCGGAGACCGCTCGAAAGGCTCCTATGTCAAGCACGCCGAAGCGCCGATGCTGACCGTGCGCGATCTCGAATTCTACAAGCACATCCGCACCGGCGGCGTGGATAGGACCGGGGACATCACGCTGGCCCCGCTCGCCGACATCGACTTCTCCAACCTGCCGCCGACAGTACTGATCACTGCCGAGTGCGACCCGCTGTCATCGGATGGTGAGAACTATCGCGACCTAGTCGTGGCGGCGGGCGGACGCGCGACCTGGTTCGAGGAAGCGGGGCTGGTGCATGGTTATCTCCGAGGCCGGCACACGGTCGGCCGCGCCCGCACCAGCTTCACCCGGATCGTCGATGCGATGACCGCGCTTGGACAGGGCGATTGGCGCTGGTGATCGCGGCTAGACTCTGAGGGCCGACCGGCGCCGGCTCACCCTACCGAAGCGGCCGCCGCCCGGCCGGCGCTGCGGCCGGAAAAGATGCAGCCGCCGAGGAAGGTGCCCTCAAGCGCCGCGTAACCATGCACGCCGCCGCCGCCGAAACCGGCGGCTTCGCCGACCGCATAAAGCCCCGCAACCGGCTGGCCATCGGCACCCAGCACGCGGCTGTCGAGATCGGTCTGCAGGCCGCCCAGCGTCTTGCGGGTCAGGATGTTGAGGCGCACCGCGATCAGCGGGCCGTTTGCCGGATCGAGCATCTTGTGCGGCTTGGCTGTGCGGATCAGGCGGTCGCCGAGATAGGCGCGCGCTCCGCGCAGGGCGGTGATCTGCATGTCCTTGGAGAACGGGTTGTCGACCTGCCGGTCGCGGGCGCGGATCTCGCGCTCGACCTGGGCGACGTCGAGCAGCGGCTCGCCGCCGGCCAGCGCGTTCATGCGCGCGACCAGCGCCGGCAAATCGGCCTCGACGATGAAATCCTCGCCCTTCTCCATGAACGCCTTGACCGGACCCGGAATGCCAGATGTGGCGCGGCCGAGCACCTGGCGCCAGCTCTTGCCGGTCAAATCGGGGTTCTGCTCCGAGCCCGACAGCGCGAACTCCTTCTGGATGATCTTCTTGGTCAGGATGAACCAGGAGTGGTCGAAGCCGGTGCTCATGATGTGGTTGAGCGTGCCCAGCGTGTCGAAGCCGGGATAGAGCGGCACCGGCAGGCGCTTGCCGCGCGCATCGAGCCACAGCGATGACGGGCCGGGCAGGATGCGGATCGCATGATCGGTCCAGATCGGCGCCCAGTTCCTGATGCCCTCGACATAATGCCACATGCGGTCGCGGTTGATGATCGAGCCGCCAGCCTGTTCCGTGATCGCCAGCATGCGGCCGTCGACATGATCGGGCACGCCAGTGATCATGCGCTTCGGTGCGGCGCCCAGCCGTTTGGGCCAATTCTCCCGCACCAGTTGATGGTTGGCGCCGATGCCGCCGGAGGCGACGATCACCGCTTGCGCGTGAAGCTCGAAATCGCCGGCGACATCGCGCGAGCTCTTGTGGCCGCGCTCGGCGGTGCTAGACTGCAGGATGTCGCCGCGCACCCCGTCGACAGTCGCACCCGTGCGGGTCAATTCATTGACCCGGTGGCGGAATTTGAAGCTGATCAATCCGCGTTTTTGCGCCTCGCGCACGCGCTGCACGAAGGGTTCGAGAACGCCAGGGCCGGTGCCCCAGGTGATGTGGAAGCGCGGCACCGAATTGCCGTGGCCGATGGCATTGCCGCCGCCGCGCTCGGCCCAGCCGACCACCGGAAAGAATTTCAGGCCGCGCTGCATCAGCCAGGAGCGTTTTTCGCCGGCGGCAAAGCCGACATAAGCTTCCGCCCATTTACGCGGCCAGAAATCCTCGGGCCGGTCGAAAGCCGCGGTGCCCAGCCAGTCTTCCAGCGCCAGGTCATGCGAATCGCGGATGCGCATGCGCCGTTGCTCGGGCGAATCGACGAGGAAAAGGCCGCCGAACGACCAGAACGCCTGGCCGCCGAGCGACTGCTCCGGCTCCTGGTCGACGATGATGATTTTCTTGCCGGCCTCGGCAAGCTCGGCGGCGGCAACCAGCCCTGCAAGGCCGGCGCCGACAATGATCACGTCCGCATCGTCAGCCATCTTTCCTCCCAGAATTAGCCGGCTACTTCAATGCAAGGGTCAGACCGTCTCCCAGCCTTCTTTGCCGCCGGCGCGGAAGATGGCGTCGATGACTTTCTGATTGAGGATGGACTCCTCCAGCGTGAAGACGCGTTCCTTGCCGCCCTGTGCCGCACGCGCGAAGGTCTCGACCTCCAGCCGGTACTGCTGGGTGCCGGGAAAGCGGAACACCTGCGCCTCGGTGTGGTTCTGGTTGTGCAGCTCGACACGGTGATGGTCGTAGAGCCCGGCATTGAAGGGCGAGAACAGCTCGATGAAACCATTCTCGCCGTGGAACACCATGACCTGGCGCGCCGCCATCTGCGTCGACAGGTAGAAGGACAGCTCGAAGTCGCCGAAATCGGCGCGGATCGAGGAATAGATGTCGGTGCCGAATTTCTTGTCGCGCTCGATCGTCGCCTGCACGCGCAGCGGCTCCTTGCCGGTCGAAAAGCGCGTCGACACGGTCGGGTAGACGCCGATGTCGGGCAGCGCGCCGCCGCCGAGGTCGAGCTGGTTGCGCATGTTGCTGGGGTCGACATTGTAGTAGGAGAAGGCACCCTGCACATGGCGCAGCCGGCCGATGGCGCCGCTGGCGATGAGGTCGCGCACCTTGATCCATTGCGGGTGGTAGATGACCATGAAGGCCTCGCAGACCAGCACCTTTTTCTGGTCGCGCAGCTTGATCAGCGGCAGGATGTCCTTGGCGTCGAGCGCCAGCGGCTTTTCGACCAGCACATGCTTGCCGGCTTCGATGGCCTTTGCCGTCCATTCGACATGCTGCGAGGTTGGCAGCGGGATGTAGACGCCGTCGACCTCGTCGGAAGCAAGCAGTTCCTCATAGGAGCCGAAGGCATGGCGCGCGCCGAAGCGGTCGGCGAGCGCCTTGGCCTTCGACAGGTCGCGGCTGGCGATCGCCGACAGCACGCCGTTCTCCGCCTCGACCATGGCCGGCAACAAATGCTCGCGGCCGATCTTGGCCGTCGACAACACACCCCATCGGAACATCAGGCTTCTCCATCACGATTACAGGCAACGAGGTTTGCCCGAAATCGCCGGAAAAGCCAATGCACAGTGCTGGTTCCTCGCCCCACGAAGTGGGGAGAGGTGGCCCGGCGAAGCCGGGACGGAGAGGGGTCTTCGTAGCGTGTCCAGGCTTGCTGACTCGAGCGCTCCATAGGCTTTGCTAATGACCGCCCATGACCGCTTTTAGAGGGCTCTGCCGCCGCGACCGTCGTCCCCCTCTCCGTCCCGGCTTCGCCGGGCCACCTCTCCCCCGCTTTGCGGGGGCGAGGAACCCAAGTTCCGCAACCACTCAGCCGCGCTTTCCAGTCAGCGTCATGTCGAAGTCGACGATGTTGGAATAGATCGGCGTGCCGACACCCATGTCGTAGCGCGACCTCAGCACCTTGCCGGTGACATGGAATTTGATCATGCCGGCCTTGAGACCGCCGAGCTCGGCCGTGAATTTTTCCGGAAACGTCTTGCCGCGCGCCGTCAGCCGGCCGCTGACGAGGGCCATGCTGTCGCTGGTTCGGGTCACGCTGGTCGAGCGGAACTGGATCTCCGGGTTGTTGGCGGCATCGAACACCGCGTCGGAGCGCAGGAAGGCATCGATACGGCCCTGGCCGGTGCCGACGCTTTCGGGAAAGATGGTGAAATTGACCTCAGAGCGCCCGACATCGCTGTTGTCGATGCGGATCGAGCCCTTGAAGCGGGCGAAGGCGCCATTGAGGCCGCCGCCGCCGACCTTGCCGATGGAGAAGCGGATGCTGGAGTTGGCCGGGCTGATCGAATAGCTGCCGGCGGCGTCACCAAGCGCGACGGCCGCTGAAACAGGCATGGCGAGGCAAGCGGCGACCGCCGCAAATCCGAAGATGCGCGTGTACATGGGAATGTTCCTTGTTGGAGGCAGCGCATTCCTGCGCCCTCACTCCATGAACGAATGAACCGCTCGCTCTATTCCGGATCTGACGAAGGCGTGATCATGCGCGTGAGCACGCCATCCCGGAGCTGGAAATGATGCCGCAGTGCCGCCGCGACGTGGAGAGCCACAAGCGCCATGCCGGCATAGGCGAGATACCAATGCGCCGCCGCCCAGAAGCTTTCGGCACCATCCGATTCGGCCAGCGGCAGGTTCGGCATGACGAACAGGTTGAACGGCAGGCTGGGTATCTCCAGCATCGAGACCGACACCAGCGCCCAGCCGGACAAGGGCAAGGCAAGCTGAAACGCGTAGAGCGCAAGATGGGCCAACGGTGCTGCCCGACGCTCCAAAATCCCGATCGAGCGCGGCAGAGCCGGCGTTGCATTGCCAAGGCGCCAGGCGATGCGCAGGATGATCAGGCCGAGCAGCAGGAAGCCGGAGGATTTGTGCAGCTGGATCAGTTCGAAGGCGGTGCGCTGGCTGGTCAGCCGCACCATGACGAAGCCGAGAGCGGACTGGCCGATGAAGATCAGCGCAATCAGCCAGTGAAGAATGATCGCGCCCCAGCCATAGCGGGTGGTGCTGTTGGTGATCGATGTTTGCATCGTTGGTGAACGACCGCGATCCCGGTTTTCTTCCACCAGGGGGAGGGGCGAGCCCGCTCTATCCACTCACCTTGAAGAAATCGACAAACGCCCTGAGCGCCGGCCGCATCTGGCGGCGGCTGGGGTAGTAGACGAAGAACCCGTCGAAAGATGGACACCAGTCCTCCAGCACGCGGATCAGCCTGCCGTCGGCGAGCGGGGCGCGGACATAATCCTCAAAGACGAAGGCAAGCCCGGCGCCGTCGACCGCGGCTTGCGCGATCAGATGGTCCTCGTCGAGGATCAGCGGTCCCTCCACCGCCATCTCGATCGCCTCGCGGCCTTTCTCGAATTCCCAGCGGTAGAGGATGCCGCTGGAGAAGCGGAAGCGGATGCAGCGGTGGCCGGCCAGGTCGCGCGGGTGGCGCGGCTTGGGGTTGACCTCGAAATAGACCGGCGCGCCGACCACCGCGCCGCGAAGGTCCGGCCCGATGCGCACCGCGATCATGTCGCGCTGCAGGCTCTCGCCAAGCCGGACGCCAGCATCGAAGCCGCCTGCCACCACGTCGGTGAAGCGGTCCTCGATGACGATCTCCAGCACGATGTCGGGATAGGCCGACGCAAAGGCGCCGAGCCGTGGCGTCAGCGCCAAATGGGCCGCCGTGCGCGGCACGGTCAGCCGCAGATTGCCGGCCGGCCGGTCGCGCGCCTCGACCGCCGTCTCCAGCGCCAGATCGATCTCCGACAGCGCCGGCCGCAGCCGCTCCAGCAATTGCGCACCTTCTTCGGTGGGCGCGACACTACGCGTGCTGCGCGACAGGAGGCGAACACCAAGCCGGGCTTCGAGGCTGGACACCGCGTGGCTGACCGCCGACGGCGCGATGGCCAATTCCCTGGCGGCGCCGCGAAAGCTGCCGCATTGGGCAACGGTTGCCAGCACGGCCAATTGGGAAAGATGCGCGCGATTCATTGATCTCTTTTTTAGTACAGCCTGTGCGGATGAGAGCCGATTATCGAACACAAGGCAAGGCGCTATTTCTCCCGCATCGCAACAAGGAGACGCGTTATGCAAACCCGCAAGCTAGGAACTGAATTGAATGTCTATCCCGTCGGCCTCGGCTGCATGGGCATGAGCTTCGCCTATGGCGGCCAGGCGGAAGCCGACGCGATCGCCACGCTGCACCGCGCCGTCGACATCGGCGTCAACTTCTTCGACACGGCGGAGGTCTATGGCCCCTTCGAGAACGAGATCCTGCTCGGCAAGGCGCTGAAGTCGGTGCGTGATCATCTGACGATCGCGACAAAATTCGGCTTCAAGATTTTGGAGGAAGGTTCAGGCCTCGACCGCATGGCGGGCGTCGACAGCCGCCCCGAGCACGTCAAGGCGGTCGCCGAGGCCTCGCTGAAACGGCTGGGCACCGATGTGATCGACCTCTACTACCAGCACCGTGTCGACCCCAACGTGCCAATCGAGGATACGGTCGGCGCCATGGCCGAACTGGTGCGCGAGGGCAAGGTGCGCGCGCTTGGCCTGTCGGAGGCCAGTGCGGCGACTATCCGCCGGGCGCATGCCGTGCATCCGATTGCCGCCGTGCAGAGCGAATATTCGCTGTGGAGCCGCGACCCGGAAGACGAGGTGTTCGCCGTCTGCCGCGAACTCGGCATCGGCTTCGTTCCCTATAGCCCGCTCGGCCGTGGGCTGCTGACCGGCACGATCGCCAAGCCCGAGGCGCTGAGCGACGACGACTGGCGTCGTGGCCTGCCGCGTTTCCAGGCAGATGCGATGGAAGCCAACGCCGCCGTTATCGGTACGCTGGAGAAGATGGCGGCCGAAAAGGGCGTGACCTCGGCACAGCTGGCGCTGGCCTGGGTGCTGCACCAGGGCGATTTTATCGTGCCGATCCCCGGCGCGCGGAAGATTCGCCATCTCGAGCAGAACACGGCGGCGGCCGGGATCGCGCTGAGCATGGCCGAGGTGCAGGCGATTGGCGATGCGTTGTCGCCGGATAAGGTCGTGGGCAAACGCTATACCGAGGAATTGCTGGCGCTGGTGAATGGGTGAGCCGGTCACTGCGAGACAAAAAGGGGCGCTTCGGCGTCCCTTTCGTATGTCGCGTTACGTGAAGAATGCAAGACCTTGGCGCGAGGCACCCCCCTCTGTCCTGCCGGACATCTCCCCCGCAAGGGGGGAGATCGGATGTCACCCGCGCTTTCGCAATCACAACGTTGCAAAAAAGAGTGCCGCCGATGAAGCTGCTAATCTCCCTCCTTGCGGGGGAGATGGCCGGCAGGCCAGAGGGGGGTGCCTCGCGCCAACATTCCGGCCACTCCCTACCAAGGCACGACAGTGATCTCCGGCCAATACTCCTGGGCGCGTCTGCCCTTCGCCTCATGCGTCTTCTGGTTGTCCATCACCCGGTTCGGCACTATGCGGAATGAGAAGATGTCGTCGAGCCCGAAAGGCGCAACCAGATCGAGCTGCTCGTCAGCATCGTATCGAACCCCGACGGCGTGCGTCTTCGAAGCAAAATAGCTGATGGATTCACTGGAACTCGTATAGCGCGGGCACGGCCGTCCGAATTTCTGCGGATACCACAGATGCACCCGCGCCTGGTTGCGCACCTCGACCGGCAGCGGTAGCCCTTCGAAATGCGCCGCCGCCCGGCGGATCACCGCGTCCTCGGCCTCGTAGGACAGATCACCGTCGTCGAAATAGAAGAGATCAACGTCCTTGATGCCGTAACCCGAAGGCTTCCCGGTCAGGTGATTCCAGATGCTGTTGTAGAGCGCGCCGGAAACGATCAGCCAATCCGGAAGGTCGAGCGTGCAGGCGCGCGCCAACGCGTCGCGGACCAGCGGATCCGCCGACACGATGGCGAGGAACGCTTCGCGTTGTGCTTCGAACGGGAGCCCGGAATAGCGCAGATGATCCATCACCCTTTGGAGGGCGATTCGCTACTTCCGGGCAATCCTCAAAAGGAAAACGCGTAGAGCGGCGTTGGCCGCTCTACGTCCTCAGAACGCCGCCCGTCTGCTTGCCGACATTCTCGACGATACGCTTGGCCAGCGCCTCGAAATCCTCGTCGGTCAGCGTCTTTTCGACCGGCTGGATCGACACTTCGATGGCAATAGACTTCTTGCCCTCGCCCAGCGAAGCGCCTTCGAAAATGTCGAAGACCGAAACAGCCGTGATCAGCTTCTTGTCGGCGGCGAGCGCTGCGCGAACCAGCATGCCGGCCTCGACCGACTTGTCGACGACGAAGGCGAAGTCGCGCTTGACCGCCTGGAAGGGGGACAGCTCCAGTTTCGGCTTGGTTTTCGTCGGCTTGGCCTTCGGCTCGGGCACAGCATCGACAAACACTTCGAAGCCGCACAGCGGGCCGGAAACATCGAGGCCTTCCAGCGTCTTCGGGTGGAATTCGCCGAAGGTGCCGAGCACGGTTTTCGGGCCGAGCTTGATCGTGCCGGAACGGCCGGGATGATACCAGGCCGGGCCGCCGGCCTCGATCTGCAGCCGGTCGACCGGCGCGCCGCAGGCTTCGAGTGCGGCAATGGCATCGGCCTTGGCGTCGAACACGCCGACCGGGCCTGAATTGCCGGCCCAGTTGCGGCCGGAACCGTCGAGCTTGGCGGTGCCGCGGCGCACGCCAGCGGCCACGCGCCGCTGCTGGTCGGCGCCGTCGCCCTCATAGGTGCCCGACACTTCGAACAGCGCCACGTCGCCGATACCCTTGTCGGCGTTGCGCTGGGCAGCCGCGATCAGGCCCGGCAGCAGCGACGGCCGCATGTCGGACATGTCGGCGGCGATCGGGTTGGCGAGCTTCAGCGCGGTCTGGCCACCGCCGAACAGCTCGGCATGCTTGGCCGGAATGAACGACCAGGTGACGGCTTCCATCATGCCGCGCACGGCAAGCGCGCGCTTGGCGGTGCGGGTGCGGACCTGCAGCGTGGTGAGTATCCTTGCGTTGACCGCGTCATGCGCACCGAGCGGCTGCGGTGCGATGTTGTCGACGCCGTGGATGCGCATGACCTCCTCGACCAGGTCTGCCTTGCCATCGACGTCGGGGCGCCAGGACGGCACGGCGACATCGACGACATCGCCCGATCCCTCCGGCTTGAAGCCGAGGCGCGACAGGATGTCGAGGCTTTCCGCCCTGGGAACCTCGATGCCGGTCAGCCTCTTCACTTCCGAAAGCGGGAAGGAAACGATCTTCGACTTGTGGCCGGCATAGCCGACGACTTCCATTTCGGTCGGCGTGCCGCCGCAGAAATCGAGCACCAGTTTCGTTGCCAGCTCGACGCCGGGAACCATGAATTCGGGGTCGACGCCGCGCTCGAAGCGGTAGCGCGCGTCGGTGATGATGCCGAGCGTGCGGCCGGTGCGCGCCGTGGTGATCGGATCCCAAAGGGCCGATTCGATCAGCACATCTGATGTGTTCTCGTCGCAGCCCGAATGCTCGCCGCCCATGATGCCGGCGATGGACTCGACGCCGTTGTCATCAGCGATGACGCACATCTCCGGCGTCAGCGTGTATTCGCGGCCATCGAGTGCCTGCACCTTTTCGCCATCGCGCGCACGCCGCACGACAAGATTGCCGGCGACCTTGCTGGCATCGAACACATGCAGCGGGCGGCCGCGGTCGAAGGTGACGTAGTTGGTGATATCGACCAGCGCGCTGATCGGTCTCAGCCCAATGGCGATCAGCCGCTGCTGCAGCCATTTTGGCGACGGCCCATTCTTGACGCCCTTGACCAGGTTGAGCGCGAAACCGGGGCAAAGCTCCGGCGCTTCGATCGTCACCTTGACCGGACACATGCCGCTGCCGACATGCGGCATGATGGCACCGCCGACGAGGCGGCCAAGCCCGCTCGCCGCCAGATCCCTGGCGATGCCGTAGACGCTGGTGGCGTCCGGCCGGTTCGGCGTCAAATTGATCTCGATGACCGGGTCGTCGATATGCGCATAGGCGGCGAAGCTGGTGCCGACAGGCGCATCCTCAGGCAGGTCGATGATGCCGTTGTGCTCGTCGGACAGTTCCAGCTCGCGCTCGGAACACATCATGCCGTGGCTTTCGACCCCCCTGATCTTGCCGACCGTCAGCGTCACGTCTATGCCGGGCACATAGGTGCCGGGCGCGGCAAAGGCGCCGATCAGGCCGGCGCGGGCATTGGGCGCGCCGCAGACTACCTGCACGGGTGGCTTGCCGTCGCCTATATCGACGGTCAGCACGCGCAGCCGGTCGGCATCGGGATGCTGGACCGCCGTCAGCACCCTGGCGATGACGAAGGGCGTCAGGCTCGACTTGTCGTCGACATGCTCGACTTCGAGGCCGATCGAGGTCAGTCGCTCGACGATCTCGTCGAGCGTGGCGTCGGTCTCGAGGTGGTCCTTGAGCCAGGAGAGGGTGAATTTCATGGGACTGTTCCGTCTGGTCTTTTGACGCTTGTTTTCAGATGTCTCGGCAGGTCGTCGGATATATGCAGGAAGGCAAGCTGTTCGCCGACATAGGCATGCTGCGTCGGCTCAAAATCGGCCGGCGCATCCATGGCGCCGAGCATGAAGTAGATGTCGTCCTCCAGCCGCTCGTCGACATAGGCGATGGGCGAGCCGCAAGTGCCGCAGAACGAGCGCGTCACCGGGCCGTTCTCATACATCTTCAGCGCCTTGCCGGTGAACGCGACCTGACCGACCAGGAAGCCGACAAAGGTCGACACCGGCGCACCGCTGGCCCGCCGGCAATCGCCGCAATGGCAATAGCTGACGTGATGCGGTTCGACGGAAGCTTCGAACCGCACGGCGCCGCAGCGGCAGCCACCGGCGTAGGGCGCTGTCATGCGCTCAGGCCTCCGAACAAAGTCGGCATATCCAGCGGCCTGAAGCCGTAATGCGACAGCCAGCGCACGTCTGCATCGAAGAAGGCGCGCAAATCCGGCATGCCGTATTTCAGCATGGCGATGCGGTCGATGCCCATGCCCCAGGCAAAGCCCTGATATTCGTCCGGATCGAGGCCGCCATGGCGCAGCACGTTGGGATGCACCATTCCGCAACCGAGGATCTCCATCCAGTCGGAGCCTTCGCCGAAGCGCACTTCGCCGGGCCTGGAGCGGTCACACTGGATGTCGACCTCGAGGCTCGGCTCGGTGAACGGGAAGAAGGACGGCCGGAAGCGCATCTTGACCTGCGGCACCTCGAAGAAGGCCTTGCAGAACTCCTCCAGCACCCACTTCATGTTGGCGACGTTGGCCGTCTTGTCGATCACCAGCCCCTCGACCTGATGGAACATCGGCGAGTGGGTGGCATCCGAATCCTGGCGGTAGGTCTTGCCCGGAATGACGATGCGGATCGGCGGCTTCTTCGTCTCCATGGTGCGGATCTGCACCGGCGAGGTGTGGGTGCGCAAAAGCTTGCGCTCGCCCTTCTCGTCCGGCTGGAAGAAGAAGGTGTCGTGCATCTCGCGCGCCGGATGGCCTTCGGGGAAATTCAGTGCGGTGAAATTGTAGTAGTCGGTCTCGATATCGGGACCTTCGGCGATGGAGAAACCAAGGTCGCCGAAGATCGCCGCGATCTCGTCGATGACCTGGCTGATCGGGTGGATACGACCGCGCTCGGCCGGCGACTGCCGCACCGGCAGCGTCACGTCGACCTTTTCGGCGGCGAGGCGGGCGGTGATCGCCACATCCTTGAGCTCAGCCTTGCGGGCAGTCAGCGCGTCGGTGACGCGGTTCTTGAGGCCGTTGATAACAGGGCCTTTGATCTGGCGCTCCTCGGCGGTCATCGCGCCCAGTGTCTTCAGCATCTCGGACACGCTGCCCTTCTTGCCGAAAGCAGCGATGCGCACGGCCTCGATGGCCGGCTCATCGGCGGCCGAGGCGATCTCGGCCAGAAGTGAGGTTTCAAGCGTATCCAGGCCAGTGGTTGCGTCGTTCACGGTCAAACTCGCTACGTTGGGAGGTCGGCCTCAAAGTGAAAGTCACTTCTAAAGTGAAATCACTCCAAGGATCAGGCATAAGAAAAACCCGCGCCAGCCGTGCCAGCGCGGGTTCCCCAAATCAGAATTGCAAATGCTTGGGAAGCGCTGGTCTTAGGCGACAGCGCTTTCAAAAGCGTTCGGCGTGGTGTTCTTCAGATATTCGAGCGCCACCTTGGCCTTGGCGACCAGGGCTGCGAAAGCCTGCGGCTCGTGGATGGCCATGTCCGACAGAATCTTGCGATCGATCTCGATGCCCGACTTGTTGAGGCCGTCGATGAAGCGGCCATAGGTCAGACCATGCTCGTGCGTCGCGGCGTTGATGCGCTGGATCCACAGCGCGCGGAACGAGCGCTTGCGGTTCTTGCGGTCGCGATACGCGTACTGCATCGACTTTTCCACCGCCTGCTTGGCGATGCGGATGGTGTTCTTGCGGCGGCCGTAGAAGCCTTTCGCGGCTTTCAGGACCTTCTTGTGCTTGGCGTGCGAAGTGACGCCTCTTTTTACGCGTGCCATGTCATGATCTCCTTAAAACGTGTCCGGACCGAATGCCTTAGAGGCCGTTCGGCAGAAAATTCTTGATGACCTTCTTGCCATCCGGTTCAGCCAGAACCATCGTGCCGCGGGCATTTCGAATGAACTTGTTGGAACGCTTGATCATGCCGTGACGCTTGCCGGCCGCAGCCGACAGGACTTTACCCGTACCTGTGATCTTGAACCGCTTCTTGGCGGCGGACTTGGTCTTCATCTTGGGCATTTTGCTACTCCGTATCGTTGGCGCACTATCGCGCTTCTTGTTCGCTTCGGGCCGACCAAAGCCCGAAAAGCAAATGAAACCGCCACGGCATGCCCTGCCGGGCGGTTTTCTTGAACGGCGGTCCTATACGTCAAAGACGGCCCGCGCGCAACACCTGCCAGGATGCGACGCTCTGTCCCCGGTCAGGGAAGCGTAAACCAGACCGGCAACATACCCGACAGCTGCGCCCCGTCGATCAATTCGAAGGCCGGCAGCGCGATGAGAAACACAAGGCCGTCGAGCAGCGTGGTCAGCAGCAAGCGGGGCTTGAAGCTGCCCGTATCGCCCTCTTGGTAGAGCGACAGTTTCGGGAAGAAGCGCGGCACCCGCGCCAGATAGGCCTGATACGGTGCGCCGAGCGCTTCCTTGAGGAACTTCTCTTCGCGCAGGATGACGATATGAAACGCCCCCGCGCACAAAAGCCCGAAGAGGATGATGCCGGAGAACGAACCGATCTGCGCGCCGACGCCGGCCGCGGCTACGGTCGAGAACACATAGAGCGGGTTGCGGGTTATCGAGTAGGGCCCGCCGGTCACCACCTCGGATGATTTGCGCCCGCCTATGTAGAGTGTCGCCCAAAGACGGCCCACTATGCCGAGGAAAATCAGCAGCACCCCGAACATTTCGATCGATTCGTGCACCGGTGTGTCGGGCGGAAACGTCGATTGACCAAATAGCAATGCTGCGAACAGCACGACCACGAGAACGGCAAGCACTATCCGGCGCATATGCTGGTAGTTGCCCAGCCCGTGTGCCTCGACGGGCGCAGACTTGATTTCATTGACCATGGCGGAATCCGATCGTCGAAAAATTTGCCGGCGATCGCAGCTTCTGGCCAAGAAAACAGGGCACCGCCGATCGTTGGGATGACTTGCAGGATAATTCAGGCGGATTTAATGCATGTCGCCTCTTTTGACTGCCTACCGCAGCTCAATACAGCCAGAAGAGGACGGGAATTACACCGCTTTCCTGTCCGGACTCGATGAGTTCGAAAAACGGTATGGAAACCAGAAACATCAAGCCGTCGCGCAGCGTGTGATTGAAGATGCGCGGTGTGAAGGTGACCTCGGCCTGATCGCGATAAAGCCGGGGATTGGGAAAAAAGCGCGGCACCCGTGCGACGTAGTCCTTGTACGGCGCCCCGAGCACGGTCGTCAAATGGCGTTCCTCGCGCAGCGTGACGATGTGGAACGCGGCCGCGCACAAAACCGCCGACGCTACCGCGACGATCGCGCTGCCGGTCTGGGTGCCGATGCCGACGGCAGCTATGGTGGAGAAAAAATACAGCGGGTTGCGCATCACCGAATATGGGCCGGTTGTAACCACTTCGGCAGACTTGCGGCCGCCGATATAGAGGATCGACCAGAGCCGGCCGCCGATCCCGATCAGTATCAGGGCGATCCCGTGCGCCTCTATGCGTTCGTGGGTCAGCTCATCGTGCAGTGAGCCGCCGAAGATCAGCAAAGCGCAAAAAGCGCCGATTAGCAGCGCCAGCAGGACGCGCCGGCGCCGCTGATAGCGACCCATTTCACTCGTAGAACGTGCCGCGGCGGTCATGGGGGGGAATCCTTTCGCCGCGAGGACCGGCAACCAGAATCCTTGTCGATGCAACTTGCGGAAAAATCATGGCGAAGACAAAACAAACAAAAGGCCGCCGAAGCGGCCTTTGCTTTTAACGGGGATCGCTCTAGCGCGGCGACAGCACCATCATCATCTGGCGGCCTTCGAGCTTCGGTTCCGCCTCGACCTTGGCGATCGTCGCCACTTCCTCGCGGACCTTGTTCAGAAGCTGCATGCCGAGTTCCATATGCGCCATCTCGCGGCCACGGAACCGCAGCGTCAGCTTGACCTTGTCGCCTTCCTCGAAGAAGCGGCGAACCGCCTTCATCTTGGTCTCATAGTCATGGCTGTCGATGTTCGGGCGCATCTTGATCTCCTTGATCTCGATGACCTTCTGGTTCTTGCGCGCCTCGGCCGCCTTCTTCTGGTTGGCGTATTTCAACTTGCCGAGATCGAGGATCTTGACGACAGGGGGCACCGCGTTGGGCGATATCTCAACGAGATCGAGCCCGGCCTCTTCGGCCAGCAGCAATGCGTCGTTGATGGAAACATCGCCGCGGTTCTGGCCTTCGGCGTCGATAAGCTGGACCCGGGGAACCCGGATGTCACGGTTGGAGCGCGGGCCATCCTTGGTCGGCGCCGCTGCTTTGAAAGGTCTGCGAATGGTCGTGGTCTCCTTGGCCGTTTCGTTCAGGATTTGTCAGTGTTGATGCATGGACGCGCCAATGTGGTGAGCGCGCGGGCGGAGTCAATAGCACAGCATTGACAGAAAATCACCCTGATCGCTGCCCTGCACCAAACAAAGAACATAGTGAGCACTTTTCGCCACGCCACCGGCCGTGTCACAAGACCGGCTTGAGGAAAAAGCCATGAACGCCACGCCCCCAACCTTTCTGGATGTCGACGGATCGCGCATCGCGGTGCGCCATACGTCAGGTGATAGGCCGGGCATCGTCTGGCTCGGCGGTTACAAGTCCGACATGCTGGGCACGAAAGCGCAGACGCTGTCGGACTGGGCGGCAAAAGAAAGCCGCGCCTTCCTGCGCCACGATTATTCCGGCCATGGCGAATCCGGCGGCGCCTTTGCCGACGGCACGATTTCGACATGGCTTGCACAAAGCCTTGCCGTGTTCCGGCATTTCACCAAGGGCAGGCAAATCCTGGTCGGCTCCTCGATGGGGGCCTGGATCGCGCTGCGCATGGTGCAGGAATTGCGCAAGGCTGATGACAGCAACGTCGCTGGCCTGGTGCTGCTGGCGCCGGCACCGGATTTCACCGCCGAACTGGTCGAACCGGTGCTGACCACGGCGCAGAAGCGCGATCTCGCCAAAAAAGGTTTCTTCGAAGAGCCGTCGGACTATTCCGCCGAACCCTACATCTACACCCGCGCCCTGATCGAGGATGGGCGCGCCAACCGGGTTATGACGGGCCCGATCGACACCCATTGCCCGGTGCACATCCTGCAGGGCCTGGCAGATGCGGACGTGCCTGCAAGCCACGCACTGAAGCTGGTCAGCCTGCTGCCGGCGGACGACGTGACACTGTCGCTGATCCCTGACGGCGACCACCGCCTGTCGCGCCCGCAGGATCTCGACATGCTGGTGCGGGCCGTCGATGCGATGGCGCAGAGGGGAATCTGATGCGCCTTTCCATTCCGATATCCGCCTTCGTCGCGGCGATCGTCGGCTTCGGCGGCACGCTGGCCATCGTCATCGCAGCCGCCAACGCAGTCGGCGCGACGCAGATCGAGACGGCAAGCTGGGTGACGACGATCTGCCTGGCCATGGCGATCGAGAGCCTGTGGCTGTCATGGCGCACGAAAATGCCTGTCATCACCGCCTGGTCGACGCCGGGCCTGGCGCTGATCGCGGCATCGAGCGGCTTTTCGATGAGCGAGGCCGTCGCCGCCTTTATCGTCACCGGTGTCCTTCTGATCGCCACCGGGCTGTTTCGGCCCCTGACGAAGCTGATCTCGAGGATACCGCCCTCCGTCGCCTCGGGCATGCTGGCCGGCATCGTCGTCACCTTCGCGCTCAATGCGGTGAAGACTGTTCCCATCGACCCGTGGCTGATCCTGCCGCTGATTGCCGCCTTCTTCGTCATCCGCCTGTTCAACCCGGCGCTGTCGGTGCTGGCCGTGCTGATCGGTGGTGGCCTCGCCGCTTTCCTCACCGGCCGTGTCGGTGGCCTGCCGACACCGGAACTGTCGACGCTGACGCTGATTGCGCCTGATTTCACCGCCAAGGCGATGATCGGCCTGGCACTGCCGCTCTATCTCGTCACCATGGCCTCACAGAACCTGTCCGGCCTCGCCGTGCTGCGCGCCGCCGGCTATCACCCGGAGCCCGGCCCGCTGATCGGCGTCACCGGCCTGTTTTCGCTGCTGTCGGCGCCGTTCGGCGGCTCGACGACCAATCTGGCGGCGATCTCGGCGGCGATCTGCACCGGACCGGACGTCCACCCCGATCCTGCCGAGCGCTGGAAGACCGGGCCGTTCTATGCGCTCGCCTATCTCATTTTTGCTATTTTCGGCGCTTCGCTGGTGGCGATCTTCGCGGTGCTGCCGCAGAGCCTGATCGTGCTGGTGGCAGGCCTGGCGCTGATGGCGTCGCTCGCCAACGCGCTGTCTATCGCGCTGAAGGAAGAGGCGGATCGCATGGCCGCCACCGTCACCTTTGTCGTCACCGCGTCGGGTCTGACGCTGTTCGGCGTTGGCGCCGCATTCTGGGGCCTGATTGCCGGGCTGGTCGTGCTTTTCCTCGATATGATCAAAAAGCGATAATCATTTCAGATGCTTGTCCGGATTTGGCGGACATTGTCTTGAATCGCCGTTTTTCTCTTCCCATTTCGATTCCACGCAGCCGGGTTTGGCTGTCTCCAACCGAAGGAATGGGAGAAAATGAACGCATCCGCATTGATCCGTCCGGCCTGGACGCCGGCAACCATCGCGTTGATGGTTGTGGGTTTCATGGTGTTCTGGCCACTCGGCTTCGCCATGCTCGCCTACATCATCTGGGGCGACCGCCTCGATGGCTTCAAGCGTGACGTCAACCGCGCGACCGACGGCATCTTCGCCGGATGCCGCCGCGGTTCCGACAAGGCCGCGCGCTGGGGCAATGGCTCTGCCCGCACCGGCAACGTCGCTTTCGACGACTGGCGCGAAAAGGAACTGGAGCGGCTGAACGAAGAGCGCCGCAAGCTCGACGAGATGCTGACCCAGTTCGACGAGTATGCCCGCGAATTGCGCCGCGCCAAGGACCAGGACGAGTTCGACCGGTTCATGGCCAACCGCAACAAGTCGACGGCGCCGACGAAGACCGATCCGGGCGCTGGGACAACGACCACCAAGCGTGGCAAGGGTTCGAACCTGCTTGACGACTGAGGCCAAGCGACTGGCCACATCGTGAAAGGACGGCGTCGCGCGAGCGGCGCCGTTTCTTTTTTGTTCTAGTCGTTTTTCTCGAATCGCGTATCGTCCCGCCATGACTCTCGGCTTCTTTCGCAATCTGACAAAGCCCAAGCCCACGCCTGTTGTGGAGCGCGAATATTGCGTCGCCGGCCGCACGCTGCCGCTCAAGATCGTCGAGAGCGCCAGGGCGCGCCGAATGACGCTGCGCATCGATTCAGGCGGCCAGGGTCTGCGCATCACCGTGCCGCCAGGCCTGCGCCGCGGCGAAGTGGACAGGTTCCTCGAGCGGCATCAGGACTGGCTGGAGCAGCGACTGGCCAAGGTGCCGACGCGGCCGCAGGTGCGGCCCGGCATCAAGATCCCGGTGCGCGGCGTGCCGCACCGCATCGTCCATGAACCGTCAAAGCGCGGCACCGTCACCGTGTCGCGCGACGAACGTGGTCCGCTCTTGATCGTGCATGGCGACCGCATACATCTGCCGCGCCGCCTCGCCGATTTCCTCAAGCGCGAGGCCAAGAAGGAAATCGAGAAGCTGGTGGCCAAACACACAGAGGCGCTCGGCAAGCGCGCCAAGGCGATCCGCTTCAAGGACACGTCAAGCCGCTGGGGGTCATGCACCTCCGAAGGCAATCTGTCCTTTTCCTGGCGCATCATGATGGCGCCGTCGCCGGTCATTAACTATCTCGTCGCGCATGAAGTGGCGCATCTCAAGGAGATGAATCACGGTCCGAAATTCTGGAAATTGTGCGAAAAGCTCTGCCCCGACACCGATCGCTGCAAGGACTGGCTGAAGCGCAATGGCGGTGCGCTGCAGGCGATCATGTTCGAGTAGATCGCTCAATCGTCGTTGGCGGCATTCAAGTCCTCAGGCCGCAACCCCTCATCGCCATGATGCGGCCACGGCAGGAAATTGCCGTCGAATTCATCGCCGCCGAAATAGTCGAGCGCCCGGTGCGCCTCGGCGCCGTTGAAGGCGGCCTTGTCGATCAGGTGCGCGATGACCTCGCGCGCCTGCGCGATCTTCTGCCTGAGTTCGGCTACAGTTCTGTCGGTCATGATCGTGCTCCCGCCTTGTATCCTGTCCATTCATAGGTAGCGCCTTTGGCCGTGCCGGCAAACAGCATGCTTTTTCTCGACTCTTTTCGCTTTTCATGCCAATTCCCGCGCCATGGCACTCGACATCAAGATCTGCGGCTTGAAGACCGACGGGGCAATGGCCGCGGCGCTGGCCGGCGGCGCCAGCCATGTCGGGTTTATCTTCTTCGCCAAAAGCCCGCGCTATGTCGAACCCGCCGAGGCTGGCCGTCTGCGCGAGGCTGCGCGCGGCAAGGCGATGGCGGTTGCCGTCACCGTCGATGCCAGCGACGCCTTTCTTGATGAAATCGTTGCCGAAATGCAGCCTGACATGCTGCAGCTGCATGGCGCGGAAACGCCCGAGCGCGTCGCCGGGGTCAAAGCCCGCTATGGCCTGCGGGTGATGAAGGCGCTGCCGCTCAGCGAGGCCGCCGATCTGGAACGGATAAAGCCGTTCATCGGCATAGCCGACCGGCTGCTGTTCGACGCCAAGCCGCCGAAAGGCTCCGAACTGCCGGGCGGCAACGGCGTGGCCTTCGACTGGCACATCCTCGCCGGCCTTGACGGCAGCGTCGATTACATGCTTTCCGGTGGGCTCAACGCCGCCAATATCGGCGATGCCCTTCGGCTTGCCGACCCGCCCGGAATAGACATTTCCTCAGGCGTGGAAAGCGCACCCGGCGTCAAGGATCCGGCGCTGATCGAACAGTTTTTCCGGGCCGTCAGGGCCGCGCGGAACACCCGCGCAGCCTAGTAGTGCCTTAAACCAGAGCATGTTCCGGAAAAGTGGGAACCGGTTTTCCGACAAGGACATGCTTCATAAGTCAAGATGCCAGGAGATCGGCGATGAACAGGCCGGCGACACCTAATTCCTTCCGCACCGGACCCGACGAACAGGGCATGTTCGGCATTTTCGGCGGTCGTTTCGTTGCCGAAACGCTGATGCCCCTGATCCTCGACCTCGAGCGGCACTGGAACGAGGTCAAGAACGATGCGGATTTCAGGGCCGAGCTGACTGACCTTTCGACCCACTATGCCGGGCGGCCATCGAAGCTTTATTTCGCGGAAGGGCTGACGAAGCATCTTGGTGGCGCAAAGGTTTATTTCAAGCGCGAGGATTTGAACCACACCGGTTCGCACAAGATCAACAATTGCCTCGGCCAGATCCTGCTGGCCAAGCGCATGGGCAAGAAGCGCATCATCGCCGAGACCGGTGCAGGCCAGCACGGCGTGGCGTCGGCCACGGTCGCGGCCCGCTTCGGCTTTCCCTGCGTCGTCTATATGGGTGCCACCGACGTTGCCCGGCAAAGCCCCAATGTCTTCCGCATGAAGCTGCTGGGCGCCGAAGTGCGGCCGGTGACCGCTGGTCACGGCACGCTGAAGGACGCCATGAACGAGGCGTTGCGCGACTGGGTGACCAATGTCGAGGACACCTATTACCTGATCGGCACCGCCGCCGGCCCGCACCCCTATCCGGAGCTGGTGCGCGACTTCCAGTCGGTGATCGGCATCGAGGCGCGCGCGCAGATCCTCGAGCAGGAAGGCCGGCTGCCGGACACGATCATCGCCGCTGTTGGCGGCGGCTCCAACGCCATCGGCCTGTTCCATCCCTTCCTCGACGACAAGGAGGTCCGCATCATCGGCATCGAGGCCGGCGGCCGCGGTCTCGACGGCATCGAGCATTGCGCCTCGATGAATGCCGGCGCGCCCGGCGTGCTGCACGGCAATCGCACCTATCTCCTGCAGAACGCCGACGGCCAGATCATGGACGGCCATTCGATCTCAGCCGGCCTCGACTATCCCGGCGTCGGGCCGGAGCATTCCTGGCTGCGCGATTCAGGCCGCGTCGAATATGTGCCGATCCTCGACGACGAGGCGCTGGAGGCCTTCAAGCTGACGACGCGCGTCGAAGGCATCATCCCGGCGCTGGAATCGGCGCATGCCATCGCGCATGCGGTGAAGATCGTGCCTGCCATGGACAAGGACCAGATCGTCATCGTCAACCTGTCCGGCCGTGGCGACAAGGACGTGCATACCGTAGCCTCGATGCTGGGCATGGAGATCTGATCATGGCCACCCGCATCGATCGCCGCATGGCGAAGCTCAGGAACGAAGGCCGCCCGGCGCTCGTCACCTATTTCATGGGCGGCGACCCTGACTATGACACCTCCTTGTCGATCATGAGGGCACTGCCCAAGGCTGGCGCCGACATCATCGAGCTCGGCATGCCGTTCTCCGATCCGATGGCCGATGGCCCGGCGATCCAGGCAGCGGGCCTGCGGGCGCTGAAAGGCGGCCAGACGCTGGTCAAGACGCTGAAGATGGCGGCCGACTTCCGTACTGGTGACAATGAAACGCCGATCGTGCTGATGGGCTACTACAATCCGATCTACATCTATGGCGTCGACCGCTTCCTCAAGGACGCGATCGCCAGCGGCATCGACGGGCTGATCGTCGTCGACCTACCGCCGGAGATGGACGAGGAACTGTGCATTCCGGCGCTCAAGGCCGGCATCAACTTCATCCGGCTGGCGACGCCGACCACCGACGACAAGCGCCTGCCGAAAGTGCTGCAGAACACGTCCGGCTTCGTCTATTACGTGTCGATGACCGGCATCACCGGCTCGGCACTGGCCGACACCGGCAAGGTGGCGGCGGCGGTCAAGCGCATCAAGGGCCACACCGACCTGCCGGTCTGCGTCGGCTTCGGCGTCAAGACCGCCGAGCAGGCGCGGGTGATCGGCGCCAATGCCGATGGCGTCGTCGTCGGCACCGCTATCGTCAATGCGGTGGCCAATGTGCTGGGACCGAAGGGCGAGAAGACCGCCGACCCGGCCGAAGCCGTCGCCACGCTGGTCAGCGGCCTTGCGCAAGGCGTGCGCTCGGCCCGCCTTGCTGCTGCCGAATAGTTCTCCTACCTCTTCCCAATCCTCGTCAGGACAGGAGCCGAAGCGATGAACTGGATCACCAATTACGTTCGCCCGAAGATCAATTCGATGCTCGGACGGCGCACCGACATGCCCGAGAACCTCTGGATCAAGGATCCGGAGACCGGCGAGATGGTGTTCCACAAGGATCTGGAATCCAACCAGTTCGTCATTCCCTCGTCCGGCCATCATATGAAGATTTCGGCCAAGGAACGGCTGAAATTCTTCTTCGATGGCGGTAAATACGAGACCCTGGACAACCCCAAGGTGATGCAGGATCCGCTGAAATTCCGCGACGAGAAGCGCTATGTCGACCGGTTGAAGGACGCCAAGGCCAAGACCGGCCTTGAGGACGCGATCATCAATGCGCTGGGCACCGTCGAGGGTCTGCCGGTGGTGGTCACGGTGCAGGACTTCGCCTTCATGGGCGGCTCGCTCGGCATGGCCGCCGGCGACGCCATCGTGCATGGCTTCGAAGTGGCCCTGCAGCGCAAGCGGCCGCTGATCCTGTTCGCCGCCTCCGGTGGCGCGCGCATGCAGGAAGGTATTTTGTCCCTAATGCAATTGCCGCGGACAACGGTCGGTGTCGACCGGCTGAAGGAAGCCGGCCTGCCCTACATCGTCGTTTTGACCAACCCGACCACGGGCGGCGTGACCGCCTCCTATGCCATGCTGGGCGACGTGCACATCGCCGAGCCCGGCGCGCTGATCGGCTTTGCCGGACCGCGCGTCATCGAACAGACGATCCGCGAGAAACTGCCCGACGGCTTCCAGCGCTCCGAATATCTGATGGAGCACGGCATGGTCGACATGGTGGTGTCGCGGCTGGAGCTGCGCGAAACCATATCGCGGCTGCTAAAAATGCTGCTCAAGCTGCCGGAGGAGCAAAAGCCGCTGGAGCCGGAAATCCTGCCGCCGGCGGTGGTCGCCGCGGAAGCTCGGCCGCAAGCCTGAAGCGACACGAAGCGCCGCGACCGCGATTGCACGGAGGCTTCGGCGCGCTGTAGCTTTTGATTGCCATGGCCATCCGAAACCGATTCTGGTTTTCACGGCTCATGCGCTAGGATTCTGCCATGACGACGCTTGCCGCCGACCGCGAAATCGAAGCCCTGATGGCGCTTCATCCGAAAGGCTTCGACCTTTCGCTCGACCGCATTTCGCGGCTGCTGGAGCGGCTTGACAATCCGCAGGATCGGCTGCCGCCGGTCATCCACATCGCCGGCACCAACGGCAAAGGCTCGTGCGCCGCCTTTTCGCGCGCGCTGCTCGAGGCTGCGGACTACCGCGTCCATGTCCACACCTCGCCGCATCTGGTCCACTGGTATGAGCGTTACCGGCTGGCCGCCGATGGCGGCGGCAGGCTGGTCGAGGACAGGGTTTTCGCCGATGCCATTGCTCGTGCGGCCAGAGCCAATGAAGGCGAGAAGATCACCGTCTTCGAGATCCTCACCGCCGTCACCTTCCTCTTGTTTTCCGAACACCAGGCCGACGCCGCCGTCATCGAGGTCGGGCTCGGCGGCCGCTTCGACGCGACCAATGTCGTCAAGGAGCCGGCCGTGTCGGTGATCATGCCGGTGTCGCTCGACCACGAGGCCTATCTCGGCGACCGGGTCGAACTGATCGCGGCCGAAAAGGCCGGCATCATCAAGCCCGGCTGTCCGGTGGTCATCGGCGCGCAGGAGAGCGAAACGGCGCTGCAGGTGCTGATCGAAACCGCCGAGCGGCTTGAATGCCCCACCTTCGTCTACGGCCAGGACTTCCTTGCCTTCGAGGAAAACGGCCGCATGGTTTATCAGGACGAAGACGGGTTGATGGACCTGCCGCCGCCCAGGCTGCCCGGCCGCCACCAGTTCGCCAATGCGGCGGCGGCGATCGCCGCGGTCAAGGCGGCCGGTTTCGAGATCAGCCATCGCGCCGCCGAAAAGGCGATGATCAATGTCGCCTGGCCCGGCCGCATGCAGAAGCTCGTGCAGGGCCGGCTGGCCGAACTGGCACCCAAGGGCGCTGATATCTGGCTCGACGGCGGCCACAATCCCGGTGCCGGCGTGGTGGTTGCCGAAGCGTTGGCCGAGCAGGAGGAGAAGAACCCGCGTCCGCTGTTCCTCATCTCGGGCATGATCAACACCAAGGACCAGACCGGCTATTTCCGTGCCTTCAAGGGCCTCGCCCGGCATGTCTACACGGTGCCGGTGAGCCTGAGCGAGGCCGGCGTGCCTAACGACGAACTGGCGGTCCGCGCAACGGAAGCCGGGCTGACCGCCGAGCCGGTGAGTTCCGTCGCCAGCGCGCTGATGCTGCTGCGCGACACCTGGGACGGCCCGGCGCCACGCATCCTGATCAGCGGTTCGTTGTATCTGACCGGCGCGGTGCTGGCCGAGAACGGCACCCCGCCGACCTGAGGTCGGATTTGCGAGGAACCCGTCATGATCAAGGTCAAGCAGCTCGCCCACGTCTGCATCTTCGCGCATGACCTGGAGGCAACGCGAAGCTTCTATCGCGACGTGCTGGGCATGGATACGCGGTTCAATTTCCTGCGCGACGGCAAGATTTTCGGGTTCTACCTCGATTGCGGCGGCGGCAGCCATGTCGAGGTGTTTCAGAAGGACGGAGCCCGCTACAGCGAGCAGAACCAGATCAACCATTTCTGCCTTGAGGTGGAAAACATCGATGCTGCGATCGATCACATCAGATCGAACGGCATCGCCGTCACCTCAAAGAAACTGGCCTGCGATGACACTTTTCAGGCCTGGCTCCGCGATCCCGACGGCGTGAAGATCGAGCTGTTCGAATACACCGGCAAAAGCGCACAGTTCACAGGCGGCGACCGCATCGCCGACTGGTGAGACCAGCCAAGCCATGACACCGCATCAGGCGCCTTTCTAAGGGTCTCTGAAATCACAATGGTATCGATGAAAATCAAAGCTCCGTCCCTGTATGGACCTTGCCGCTTTCCCGGATGATTGCTTCGAGATCGATGTCAACGCTGATGCTTGCCGTCAGGCGGGAGTAGAAGAGGGAGGCCGGTTCTCGCCCGGCCTCCCGAATCTCATAGGATTCAAGTGCGCGTTCGACGATATCAGCTATTGAACGGTTTTCGCGACGAGCGAGTCGATAAGCAAGATCTCGTGCTTTTGCGCTGCGGACGGAAAGCTGGGGTTCGGCCATGTCAAACTCCCCTTTTTAGAAAGATAAAGATATGGCTTCTCGGGGCTTGCCATCAAGATAGCACGTGATGGCATGCCATCACTTCAACTCAATCTCGATAAAAGCGTATTCGCCTTCGTTGGCGTTGATGACGTCGTGCTCGACGCCTTCCTTGCGGAAATAGGGCGCGCCCTTCTTCATCTCGGCAAAGGATTCGCCGTCCTTGGTCAACAGCTTCACCTTGCCGTCCATCAGCGGCACGACGACATAGTCGTGGCCGTGGCGATGCCAGCCGGTGTTCTCACCCGGCGCGAAGCGGTATTCGGTGACGATGACGCGCTCATTGTCGATGAAGACGGTGGCCTTGGCGGATCCGGTCATGTCGTTTCTCCCTGCTTCTGCTGCCAACAGAAGACATGGAGCGGCCGGACGTCAGGGCCAGAGCGGCTCAGCGCATGACCCAAGGACGCGCAGCGCTGTAGGCGACGCCAACAAAAAGCCCGGCGCGAGGCCGGGCTTGATGATCACGAATTTCAGAAGGATCAGGCGAGGTTGCCGTTGATCCAGTGCGACAGCGCTGTCTTAGGCGCCGCACCGACCTTCATGTCGGCCATTTCGCCGCCTTTGAAGATCATCAGCGTCGGGATCGAGCGCACGCCGAACTGGGCGGCAAGCTCCGGATTCTCGTCGATGTTGAGCTTGGCGATCTTGACCTTGGCGCCAAGTTCGGTGGCGATGTCTTCGAGCGCCGGAGCGATCATCTTGCAGGGACCGCACCATTCCGCCCAGAAATCGACGACGACCGGTACGTTGGCGTCAAGCACGTCAGCCTGGAAGTTGCTCTTGTCGACCTTCACGGTTGCCATATGGAAAAATCCTTTTGAAAGTTTTTGTCCCACCAAATGTGGTGGTGGTCGCGCCCTTCTTCAAGCAGGTGTTGTGTCACGCTCGCGTGAGTCGAGCAAGGGCGTCGTCCATGGCGCCGGCCGGCAGTTCGATCAGCCGCGGCGCCTCGGTGAACAGCAAGGCCGCCTTGACCGCGCGGCCGGGATAGAGCGGCTGCAACAGGGCGCGATAGAGCGCCAGCTGCAGGACGTAGGCCGGCGGAACCTCGGCAAGCGAGCCGGGCGCCGGCCGGTTGGTCTTGTAGTCGACGATCGAGACCGCGTCCGATGTCACGGCCAAACGGTCGATCTTGCCGGAAATCGAGCGCTTTTTGCCCTTTACCTCAAGGCTGCCCATGATGGCGACCTCGGCGCGTGACGCCGGTGCAAACAACTGACCGAAGCCGGGATAGGCAAGGATCGATGTAACCGACGCCAGGGCCTTTTCACGCTCTGATGGCGGCCAGTCCGCACCGGTTCGCAAGAGATAGCGTTCTGCCGCGCCCGCGCGCTCGGGCTCGGCAATACCGGGCAGCATCTGCAGTAGTTTGTGCAGGGCAAGCCCGCGCAGCACGGCAAAGCCCGGCTCGGCATCGGCATCCAGCACCGGCGACGCCTTGTCGACCACGGCTTCCTTGCCTTCATCGATCAGCGCCGAGGCGCCCGATGGCGACAGCGGGCGCGGCAGATCCTCGAACGGCGGCAAAGGCCGAAACAGGGTCGACGGCAAAGGTCCGAAAGCATCTTTCGGCCGCGCCTGCTCGCTGGAAGCCAGTGCGACGGGCGGCAGCTTGGTGACATGGAAACGATGCACCGGTTCGCCACCGGCGGGATGCGGACGCTGTTCGCTCTCCGGAGCGCCGATCAGCGCGCAGCCGACGATCGAGTGCCAGGTGCCGGCGTTCGGCGCCCGCTTGCCGTGATAGCCGCAGACGATCAGCCGGTCCTCGGCACGGGTCATGCCGACATAGAGCAGCCGGCGGTACTCGTCGTCGGCGAGTTCCCGTGCCCGCGCCGCCGCTGCTTTGGAAAAGCCGTTGGCGACGTCGCTCGCCGAACGCCAGAGATAGCCTTTGCCGTCCCAGTTCGCGCCGGAGCCATCGAAAGGCATCAGACGCGGCAGATGCTGGTCGCTGAACGGTGCGGAACCGCCATCGACCAGGAACACGACCGGCGCTTCCAGGCCCTTGGCGGCGTGCACGGTCATGACCCGGACCTCGTCGCGGGTCTGGTCCATCTCGCGCTTGATCTCGGGACCGGCGTTTTCCAGCGTCGACAGGAAGGCTTCCAGCCCCGGCAGGCCGGTTCGCTCCTCGGCAAGGCAGAAGCTCAGGAACTCGTCGAGAATGTCGCCGGCTTCGGGCCCAAGCCGCGCGATCATCTTTTTGCGCACGCCATCGCGCGCCAGAAGGCCAGCGTAAAACTCGAACACCGGTTTGAAGGCGGCCTCATCAGTCCAGATGTCGACCTGGGCGGCGATCTTCGCCAGTCTCTCGCTTTCGCCGGCGTGCTGTCGCAGCGACGCGATCAGCGACAGACCCGACGGCCGCTCAGCGGCGAGCGTGAAAAGCGTCTCTTCCGGCAGATCGAAGATCGGGCTGCGCAGCACGGCGGCGAGCGACAGATCGTCCTGCGGCTGGATGAGGAGGTGACCGAGCGCGATCAGGTCCTTGACCGCGATGTGACCTGGTAGGCTCAGCCGGTCGGCGCCGGCAACCGGAATGTCGCGGCGTTTGAGTGCGCGGGTCAGCGCATGGACGAAGCGATCGCGCTTGCGCACCAGCACCAGCACGTCGCCCGGCCGCAGCCGCTTGCCGCGGCCTTCGATGATTTCGCCACTGCCGATCCAGCCGGCGATGGTGGCGGCGACGTTCTCGGCCACGCGCACCGCCGGCGCGTGCGCATGGTCGATGGCTTGCGTCCAGTCGTCGGGCTCATCGACGGCTTCAGTGCCGACCGATGGCCATACCTCGACATAGCCCGGGGCGTCGGTGCGGATCGCCTGGTGGCGCAACGGATCGGGATCATGGCTGATGCCGCGCCGCACGGCTGGATCGGCGAAGACGCGGTCGACCGCGGTCAGAACATCGTCGGTCGAGCGGAACGACCAGGTCAGCTTGAGGTCGGCAAAGGACGCCTCGGCGTCACGGACCCTCCCTGCAAACAATAGGCGGCTGTCGGCGAAGGAATCCGGGGCGGCTCCTTGAAAGGAATAGATCGACTGCTTCTCGTCGCCGACGGCGAAGACCGTGCGATGGACCCTGTCGCGCGCGCCAAAGCCGGCAAAGAATTCTTCCGCCAGCCGTTTCACCACTTCCCATTGATCCGGACTGGTGTCCTGCGCCTCGTCGAGCAGGATATGGTCGATGCCCTGGTCGAGCTTGTATTGTACCCAAGGGCCGGCGTCAGGCCGCGCCAGCAGGTTGACGGTGCGGGTGATCAGGTCGTTGAAGTCGAGAAAGCCGCGGCTGCGCTTCAGCATTTCGTAGCGGGCGATCAGCCAGCCGGCGATGGTCAGCGCCGCAGCCGTGCCTTCCAGCATCCGGAACAGGGCCAGCCGATCGGTGGTTTCGACGATGGCGTTGGCGGCCGAGAGATAGCGCTCCGCCAGATCCGGCAGCCGGTCGACCAGGGCCTTCTTGAAGGCCTTTGCCGGGTCGTAGGCGTCGCCATCGGTCTTGAGGAAGGCTCGCGCCAGCAGTTGCAGGCGGCGAATGGGATCGCCCTCGGCGAAAGCCTGCCGCGCATAGGGCAGGATGTTGTTCAGCACCGATCTGGCGTCGGTGGCCTCGGCGGCGTGGGCGAAGCCGGCAAAATAGTCGGGCAGGAAACCCGGCAACGGCCATACCGAAGCGGCTATGCCCTCGGCCGTCTGGCCTGGATGGAAATGGAATTCGTCGAACAGGGCCTGGAAGCGCGTGCCATCATGCCCGACGGCGTCGATGAAATGGCGCAAGCCGTCGCGCTTGCGCACGATCTCACCCAACAAGGCGTCGAGCCCGGCTTCGCCGCCCCGATCGAGAATGGCGGCAAAAGCCTCGGCCAGATCCTTGTCACCGGCGGCTGTGCCGGAGATCATGTCGCGGCGCGCCGCGGCAAACAGCGACGCTTCCATCTGGCCGTCGAGCATCTCGAAATGGGCCGGGATGTTGGCCTCCAGCGGAAACTGGTGCAGCACCGATTCGCAGAAGGCATGGATGGTCTGGATCTTCAGCCCGCCGGGCGTTTCCAGCGCCTCGGCGAACAGGCGCCGCGCCCGGCGCATGGTCTCAAGATCGGGCCGGCGGCCTTCCAGCGCCTCGACCTTTGCCGCCAGCTCCGCGTCACCAAGCGTCGTCCACTCCGACAGGGTCGAAAAGACCCGGTTCGACATGTTGGCGGCGGCGGCGCGCGTATAGGTCAGGCACAGGATCTTCGACGGATCGGTGCCGCGCAGCAGCAGCCGGATAACGCGCTGGGCCAGCACGTGGGTCTTGCCGGAGCCGGCATTCGCCGACACCCAGGCGGAATTGCCGGGATCGGCGGCACGGGCCTGGCTGTTCGCGGTGTCGCTGGGGATGGGATAGGCCTTCTTCATGCCTCCCCTCCCTCGTCGCCGGCATCGCCGCCTGCCGACCATTCGAGCACGCGGGCAAGATGGTCGTAATCGCCATCCGTCTCGCCTTCGCGGAACGGCAGCGCGCGCGACAGGTAGCCGGTCGCCGGGTCAGCATAGTGGATCAGCAGCTTTTCCAGCCGCGCCCAGGCCTCTTCGGCAAGATCGGTCGCGGTCCGCGGCTGGCGGTTGTGTTCGAGGATGGATTCCTCGAACACCTCGCCATTCGGCTTCAGCCTGATGAAGGCCAGTTGAGAGGGCGCGCGCGCGCCCAGATCCTTGAAGGCGCCGCGCCTGAGCAGCGCGCCCTCCAACGCCAGTTGCGGCGCAAGCAGTGTGTGCGCCTGCGCCTTGGACGGCGAGGAGCCGGTCTTGTAATCCAGTATATCGGCCATGCCGCCGGCCAGCAGATCGACCCGGTCGGCGTAGCCGGACAGAGTCACGCCGGATTGGCCCACGACAGTCTTGCCGGCGCGCTCCTCGGCATGGCGCCTTGTCACCGCATCGGCGCGCGTGCGCTCCCACTCGATTATGTTGGCGGCGAGTTTCTCGAAGCGCGGCCACCACACCGCCTCGACATCGGCCGGAAGTGCGGCTTCGGCGAAACAGGCGCGGCCTGCAGCGATGAGGCCGGCAAGCGCATCGGGGGTGCGCGGATCGGCGACGCTGCCTGAGAACAGGTGCAGAATGGCGTGAAACAGCGTGCCGCGCTCGGCCGCACCGGGGTCGCGGATGACCGGATCGAGCGCCATCAGGCCGAGGATGCGTCTTGCATAGACGGCGTAGGGATCGCGGCGCAGGGTCTCGATCTCGGTGACCGAGAAATGCGTGGGGCGCACCGACAGCGGCGGCTTCGGCTGCGGCCGTGGCGCGAAATCCTGCCTTGCGCCGGTATCCAGCGCACGTGTCCAGGTAAGCAGTTCGTCGCCACGCCGGCGCAAATCCGCTGCCTGGTCGCTGCCGATGAAGGTCAGCAGCCGCTGCAGCCAGCGCGACGGCACGGCAGGTGCATCGCCGGAACGCGCCGAGCGGGACAGCACCACCTTCCCAGCGCCCATGGCCATCTGGAAATCATGCGCGGCAAGGCCGATGCGCCGCTCGGGCGGTTCGAGGTCGATGCCGATCTTCATCAGCCGCGACATGAAGCGGTCGCTCTCGGGCTTGCGCGGCCATACGCCCTCGTTGAGCCCGCCGATGACCAGCGTGTCGACAGTCTGCAAGCGCGCTTCCAGCGCGCCCCATATGGCGATGTTCCGGTCGGTGCCTTGTGCCGGCTTGACCGTTTCAGGCGCGATCAGCGCCGCCATGATATCGGGCCACTCGGTCGCCGCGAAGGACAGCGAAGCCGAAGCCGCGACCAGCCCGCGCAGCAGTTCGGCAAGCTTCTCGCCGGCGTCACCGGCATAGAGTTCGCCAAGGCCACCGTCGGCGGTGCGGCCGAGATTTTCGAGTGCCACGACACTGGCCCTGACAAGCGCGGCAAGGTCGGCGTCGTCCCGGCCTCGGAAGGCTGCGAGCGGCGCCAGCGCCTGCTTGAGACGTTCGAGCAAATTCCGCGCAGTTTCGATAGAGCGCACGGTCAGCCGGGAAAACCAGAAGGGCTGCCGGCTGCCGCTGCCGAGGCCGGTGAGGCGGGCTTCGAACAGTTCCGGTAGCGAAACGATGTCGGGGCGGCCGGTGCCGCCGCGCAGCGCCACCAGTTCGATCAGCTCCGCCGCGTGGCGCACATCGGCCCGTTCGAGGCCGAGGCCGAGCAGCGGATGCTTGAGCAGCGACAACAGGCCAACCGGATCGTCTGGCCGGAACAGCGCCTCGAGCGCCAGCCTGAGCAGGCTGGCCGCCGGGGTGTTGGCGAGCGGCGTGCCACCGGAATCGTCGGCGACGACGCCGAAGCGCTGGAGCTCGATCGAGACGCGTCGCGCCAATGCGCGGTCGCCGGTGACGAGAGCCGCCCTTTGGCCGGGCTGTTCGACCGCGCGCTTGAGCGCGACGGCGATGGCGACAGCTTCATCACGTTCGCTGGCAGCTTCGAGCAAGGTCACCTCGGCGAAGGCGCCGGCAATGTCGGACGCCGGGAAACCGGCACGTGTCTCGGCCCAGAGTTCGGTGGTTTCGGCCGGCCGCAGCGCTTCGCCGACAAGGGCGGCGCGAAGCGCCAGTCGCGGTTCGGCCACGCCAATCTCCTCGACATCGCCGCGCAGCACGCCGACTTTGCCGATCAACCTGGCCAAACCATATTGCGGGTGGCCGAGCACGGCTGGACGCGCGCCGGGCGCGGCGATTGCCTGGAACGACGCTTCGTCCAGCGTACGGTCGAGGCCGGGCAGCACGATGGCGCCGCCGGGCAGGCGCGCGATCGCGGCAAGCAGTTCGGCCGTGGCGGGTATCGAGCCGGTCGAGCCTGCGGCGATGACCGGGCCAGCGGGCGGATTGCGCTGCAGCCGCGCCGCCTCGGCGCGGATCAGCGCGCTGCGATGCGCGGCCGGATTGGAGCGGTCGCTTTCCGCGAGGAATTTCGGCCAGGCTTCGGTGACGATGCCGAGGAATTCGAGGGTCACCTGCCACCATCCGGCAAGGTTGCCGGTCACCAGATCGGTGAGCTTGGCCCAGTCCGTTCCTTCCGTCTCGATCTCGTCCATCAGCCGGGCAAGATCGCGCGCCAGCCAGATTGCGTCGGCGGTGGAAGCCGGGATGACGATCTCCTCGGCGAAAAGGGCGGCGACATGCGCCGGTAGCCGGCGTTTCCAGGCCCGAACCAGCGGCGTCAGCAGCAACAGGCGTTCGGTTGCCGAAATCGGCGGCGCGAGATCGATGGCTGCCGATGCCTCGGTCTCGAACGCGGCCTCATCCTCGTCGAACTCGCCCAGTGGCCGGATGACCGGCAGGATTGCCGAACCGCCGCCGCCGCGTGCCGCCAGGCTGTCGACGAAGACACCCCGCAAGGCACGCGCGGCACGGCGTGTCGGCACGTAGATGGTGACATCGGCCAAAGCGAGCGGGTCGCCGTCAAATCGGAACCCCGGCACGAGGCGACCGGCAAGCAGCGCCTCGGCAAGCGTCGGCAGAAACGGCGCTCCGGGCGGGATCGAGAAAACGCGGCTGGAGCCGCTCATTGCGACTCGATGAGCGCACCGGCGACCGCCGCTTCCGCGAGCGGTACGGCATCGGGCGTGCCGACGGTGATCCAGTGGCCATGCATGGGCATGCCGAACAGGCGGCCGGCCGCGATGGCGGAATCGAAATAGGCGTTCAGCGAGTGCGGCCCGGCCGGTGCACCCTCGAACAGGCGCGGATGGACGATCGCCGCGCCGGCATAGATCAGCCCCGCCGGATCCCCCTTTGAACGCCGCAAGCCGCCGTCCGGCGCCACCAGGAAATCGGTGCTGCCGCAGTGTCCGGTCGCCTGTTGGAGATCCGCCAGCATCAGCAGAATATCCATTTTCGCTGCGTCCCATGCAAGGGCGAGGCGCTGGAGATTGAGAGGACCGTCATCGATCCAGAAGGTGTCGGCGTTGAGGATGTAGAAAGGCTGATCGCCCAGTTCGGGCAACGCCTTGACGATGCCGCCGGCGGAATCGAGCAGTTGTTCGCTCTCATCGGAAATGACGATTTTTGGCGCGCGGCGGGCAGTGACATGGGCGACGATCTGTTCGGGAAAGTAGTGGACGTTGACGACCGCCTTGCCGACGCCGGCGGCGGCCAGGCTGTCGAGGCTCCAGTCGAGCAATGTCTTGCCGGCTATCCTGACCAGCGGCTTGGGGATGGTGTCGGTGATCGGCCGCATGCGTTTGCCAAGCCCGGCTGCGAGTACGATGGCGGTGTCCGGTCCTGCTGTCACAGCGCTCGCTCCTCCAGTAAACCGTGAGCGTCGTAGAACTCGCGCAGGCTTGCCAGCGCCGGATGAGACAATGCCCGGCGCAGATAGTCGCGAATGCGCGGCAGGTGCTTCAGATAATAGGGCTTGCCGTCGCGTTTTTCGAGGCGGACGAAGATGCCGAGGATCTTGGAATTTCGCTGCGCCGCCATGATGGCGTAGGATTCCAGGAAGCTTGCCTCGTCGAAAGCCCCGGCTGTGTGGCGCGCTGCGACATAGGCATCCAGCGTCTGTTTCTCGATCTCGGGCGACATCGTAACACGCGCGTCCATGGCGAGCGAGGCGACGTCATAGGCGCAAGGGCCGATCAGCGCATCCTGGAAATCGACGATGCCCAGCCGATCATGCCCTGAACGGTCGCCGCGCCAGATGATATTGGGTGAATGGAAGTCGCGCAGCATCAGCGTGACCTCGCGGCCTTGCAGCCGGTCGAGCAGCGCATTCCATTGCTTGTGGTAACCGGCGCGCAAGCTCTCGCTTGCCGGAGCGCCAGTGATTGCCGGCACGTACCAGTCGACCAGCAGATCGGCTTCGATCATCATGGCGTCGCGGTCGAAAGGCGGCACATCGTGGAAGCCGCCTTGCCCTGTTTCCAGGCGCTGCGGCCAGGCCCTGCCATGCATCATGGCCAGCAGCTCGGCCGCTGCCGCGCAGCGCTCGGCCAGCGGCTGGCCATCGCCGCCGAGGAAACCTTCGGAACCAAGATGTTCGAGCAGCAGGAAACCTTGCTCCTGGTCCTCGGCATGGATTTCCGGAACGCTGACGCCGCCTTGCTTCAAGGCGCGGTCGATGGCAACGAAGGCGGAGACCGACTGGGCGGTGTGCGCGATCTCGGCATAGGGCTTGCCGTCGCGAACCGGCGGACCGAGCACCAGCCGCGGCGAGTTCATCAAGACCCGAGGCTTCTGGTCCGGCAACGAAACGATCTCGTAGGAGCGGGCTGAAGCATCGCCGATGAAATGGCGGCGCTGCGCTTGCGCCCAGCCGGCGTTCACGAGAAAGTCGCGCATGGCCAGCGATCGTGCCGCCCGATCGAAGGCATCACCCTGCCCCGACAATCGCGCCAACCGGCCGTCGCCATGCAGGACGAGCTCGATCAGGACCGTGGTTTTCGGCAGATGGGCTTCCGCCCGTTCCGGCCATTCGACCAAAGCAGCACCCTGCGCCAGGGCCTCGTCGAACCCAAGCTCATCGATCTCGTCCGCCGAGGACAGGCGGTAGAGATCGAAATGATGGACCGGAATGCGGGTGTCGTAGCTCTGCACCAATGTGAAGGTCGGGCTCGGAACGTCGAGACCGGCATCGTCGGCCAGGGTCCTGATCAAGGCCCGCGCCAGCGTCGACTTGCCGGCGCCGAGATCGCCCTTGAGGGCAAGCACGTCGCCTGGGCGCAGCGACAACGCAAGATCCTCGCCCAGCCGCGCTGTGTGTGTTTCGTCGGCGAGTAAACGCTCCAGCACCAATCCCGTCATCGAGCGCGCTACTCGGCCGCGGCGCGGATGCCCGGCATGTCTGGAAAGGTGCAGATGACGGTCGTGCCCTTGTCCTTGCCGGTTTCGATGCGAACGCTGCCGCCATGCAGCTCGACGAAGCTCTTGACTATCGACAGGCCAAGGCCGGCGCCGCGCCGGCGGCCGCCATTGGCGCGCGGCTCGAAACGGCGGAACACCGAATCGAGCACATCCGGCGGCATGCCGGGACCGTCGTCATGAACCGAGAATTCCACCCCGTCCGCCAGATGGCGGCAGGTGAGCCGGATGATGCTGGCTTCCGGAGCGTAATTGGCGGCGTTGCTGAGCAGATTGTAGAGGATCTGGCGGACGCGGACCTCATCGCCGTGAAACGTCTTCGGCGCCGCGATGGCGTCCACCTGGAGACTGATCGAATGCTCTTCCAGCCGGTCGGCCACCAGCTCGGCCGCAGCGGCGATGGTGCGATCGACCTGCACCTCGGAAATGTCGAGCTGCATGATGCCGGCGTCCACCGTCGCCAGGTCCAGGATATCGTTGACGATGGTGAGCAGGACCGAGGAGGACGAGCTGACATGCTCGACATATTCACGCTGCTTCTGCGTCAGCGGACCGGTCGTGGGCTGCGACAGGAGTTCGGTGAAGCCGATGATGTTGGTCAGCGGCGAGCGCAGTTCATAGGAGACGTGCTGGACGAATTCGTTCTTGAGCTGGTCGGATTTTTGCAGCGCTTCGTTCTTGTCCTTTAGCGCCCGCTCGACATGGACGCTGTCGGTGACATCGACGAAGGTCATCATCACTTGCCCGTTGGGTAGCGGGATCATGGCGTAACTCAGCACATTGCCGTTGTTGAGCTCGGTCTGTCCGTGGCGGTCGCGGCGCTCGTCGTCGAAGCCGGTGATGGCGGCAACGAAGCTGGGCCAGGGGCTGTCCGCGGCCTGCCGGTCGCAAAGGTCGCGTATCGTCGACACGTGGACACTGGGCTTGGCCGCTTCGCCGCTCAATCCCCAGAGCGTGGCAAAGGCAGGATTCGACAGCCGGAGCCTGCCGTCGGGTCCGAACACCGCCACGCCTTCGGCAAGATTGTCGAGCGTCTCGCCCTGGACCCGCACCGCTGTCTGGTAGCGGCTTTCGAGGTCCATCTTCTCGGTCAGGTTCTCGAACACCCAGGTCACGCCGCCCTTGGGCTGCGGGTTGGCGACGACGCGGATGGTCTTGCCATCCGGCAGATGCCACCAATGCTCCTGGGATTCTACGGCGCGATAGGCGCCGAGCAGGCCTTCCTTCCAGCGGCGCCATTCAGGCTGTTCGGCGATCTTGCCTTCGCTGCGCAGCCGGTCGAGCAGCAAGGCATTGTCGGGTGCGCTGTGCAGGAAGCCTGCGTCCAGACCCCAAAGCTTCTGGAAGGCCTGGTTGAAGAACCGCAGCTTCTCGTCGATGTCGAAAATGGCGACCGCCGTGTTAAGTTGGTCGAGCGTGTCGGCGTGGCTCCTGACGGTTCGTTCGTATTCGCCGCGAACGGTCTCGATGGCGCTGGTATCGCAGGCAAGGCCGGCCGAGCCATCGCTGCCGGCAAAATCGGTGACCGCGAACACGCGGCGGTCACCTTCGATCACGGTGGACAGCGACTGCTCGAAAACCGGATGCGTCTTGTGCTGGGCGGCAATCGCATCGCGCGCCTGGCCGCCGAGGAACTCTTTCTTCTCCCGAACCGCGGCTTCGGCATTCTCGGCTTCGACGGCATCGGCATAGGCGCGGTTGACCCACTTCAGCCCGCCATCCTCGCCGCGCAACCATGCCGGCATGTTCAGCGCGTCGAGCAGGCCGATCATCGTGTCGTGGTCGGCGGCCAGCCGCTGGTTCTCGATCTTCAGCCTGGCCTGGCTGCGCTGCGTCTCCGAGAGCGAGACGAAACGCACGAGCACATGCGCGGCACTCTTGCGGCCATGCACTTCCAGCGGTGCGCCGGCCTGCGATTCGATGACGAGGTCGAAGGGTTTGGCCTTTTCGCGCAATCCCGCGACGGCATGTTCGAGTGCCGCCGCCGAACGCGGCATCAGCCAGCGGCCGAAAGCGAGAAAAGCGGCCCTATCCTCGGGAGCGCCGCTTTCGACGGGCAATGTGCCGATGAGTTCGGGCTTCTTGTTTTCCGCGGCCCAGACGACGACGCGCTGGTCGCGCAGATTGAGCAGCGCCTCGGAGCGGCGGAGCGCAGCGTTGATGTCGGCGAGGCGGCTCCTGAGTTCGACATTCTCCGCCGAGGTGCGGGCTCTTTCGCGGATGAGAACGATGGCCGATATCAGTGCGGCACCGGTCACGCCGACGAACACGGCAAGCTGCATGACCTCGATGGCGCTCAGCGACAGTCCAGCGACGCTGGCAGCAGCGGTTTCGGCATGCGCGACGGCGCCAGCCAAGGGGCCCGCGAGCGCGGAGGTGGCAAGGAATGTCGACGCACGGGCGCGCCAGGAAAGGCTCCCGCCTTCCTGGGCGGAACCAGCAATCCCCGAATCGTCATGGCCGCCGGAAACGGCCCGTCCCGCTCTGTGCGGGTGTTGCCCCGGCATGTCTTGGTCCTCTCCGCCGCCTGAATGCAAGACCGCCCTGATGCGTGCCTCTCTTGACCCTCTCGGGCTGGAAGCATCGCCGAATCACCTGACAATAACCCCTCGCCGAATCGCCGTGAAGGCTGATGGCGCGCAAAAATATGGCCGGGCGAAAAGTCAATCGCCCGGCCTCAATATCTGGTAGTAATTTTAGCTTTGGTTAATAGCGGTAGTGTTCCGGCTTGAACGGACCCTGCGGCGTGACGCCGATATAGGCGGCCTGCTCACCCGACAATTCGGTCAGGCGGGCGCCGAGCTTGTCGAGATGCAGGCGCGCGACCTTTTCGTCGAGATGCTTGGGCAGGACATAGACCTGGTTCTCGTATTGGCCGGGCTTGGTGTAGAGCTCGATCTGGGCCAGCACCTGGTTGGTGAAGGATGCCGACATGACGAAGCTCGGGTGGCCGGTGGCGTTGCCGAGATTGAGCAGGCGCCCTTCCGACAAAAGGATCATCCGCTTGCCGTCCGCGAAGGTGATCATGTCGACCTGCGGCTTGACGTTGGTCCATTTCAAATTGCGCAGCGCGGCGACCTGGATCTCATTGTCGAAGTGGCCGATGTTGCCGACGATGACCATGTCCTTCATCGAGCGCATATGGTCGAGGGTGACGACATCCTTGTTGCCGGTGGTGGTGATGACGATGTCGGCGGTGGGGGCCGCATCTTCCAGCGTGACGACTTCAAAACCGTCCATCGCCGCCTGCAGGGCGCAGATCGGATCGACCTCGGTGACCTTGACGCGGGCGCCGGCGCCCTTGAGCGAGGCCGACGAGCCCTTGCCGACGTCGCCATAGCCGCACACGACAGCGACCTTGCCGGCCATCATCGTGTCGGTGCCGCGGCGGATGCCGTCGACCAGCGATTCCTTGCAGCCATATTTGTTGTCGAACTTCGACTTGGTGACCGAGTCGTTGACGTTGATGGCGGGGAAGGGCAGCAGGCCCTTCTTCTGCAGCTGGTAGAGCCGGTTGACGCCGGTGGTCGTCTCTTCGGTGACGCCGCGGATCGCCGCCTTCTGCTTGGTGAAGAAGCCGGGCGAAGCCTTCAGGCGCTTCTTGACCTGGGCGTAGAAGTATTCCTCTTCCTCGCTCTGCGGGTTGGACAGCACATCCTCGCCGGCCTCGGCGCGGGCGCCGATCAGGATGTACATGGTGGCGTCGCCGCCATCATCGAGGATCATGTTGGAGAGGCCGCCATCGGCCCACTGGAAGATCTTGTCGGTGTAGTCCCAATACTCCTCGAGCGACTCGCCCTTGACGGCGAACACCGGGATGCCGGCTTCGGCGATGGCCGCGGCCGCATGGTCCTGGGTCGAGAAGATGTTGCAGGAGGCCCAGCGGATATCGGCGCCCAGCTCCTTCAGCGTCTCGATCAGCACCGCCGTCTGGATCGTCATGTGCAGCGAGCCGGTGATGCGCGCGCCCTTGAGCGGCTGCTTGGGACCGAATTCCTCACGGCAGGCCATCAGGCCCGGCATTTCGGTTTCGGCGATATCGAGTTCCTTGCGGCCCCAGCCGGCAAGCGAGATGTCGGCGACCACATAGTCCTTGCTACCCGTCATGGCAGTACTCCGATGCGAATGATGTGCTTGCGAATTTGTTGCGGATGCGCCCGCGCCGGTCGGCGCGTCTAAGGGCGCGAATTGCCGGCCTGACTAGCAGATCGGAGCAAGGACGACAATGGGATATAAAGAAATCTTTATCCCTGCATGTCTCTCAGACACGCATCCGCGCTCTAACTGATCAGCATTCCTCGCCGAAGCGGGATGCCACCAGTTGCTCCAGCGCGTCGATGACCTGCCGGGCCTCCGGCCCGCTGGCGGTGACGCGGATCGAATAGCCGGGGCTTGCCGCCAGCATCATCAGGCCCATGATCGAAGTGCCGCCGACCTTGACGCCATCCTTCTCGACATGCACCGAGGCATCGAAGCCGCTGGCCAGCTGGACGAACTTCGCCGAAGCGCGGGCATGAAGGCCACGCTGGTTGATGATGGGAAAATCCCGGACTATCTGATCTTTTTCCGGGGACAGCGCGGTCATTTGCTGCTCAGGAGCTGGCTGGCGACATTGATGTATTTGCGGCCGGCAGCCTGCGCCTCATCGAGCGCCGCGGCCATATTGTCGCCCTTGCGGATCGAGGAGAGCTTGATCAGCATCGGCAGGTTCATGCCGGCGATCACCTCGGTGCGGCCGGACTCCATCACCGAGATGGCAAGATTGGAGGGCGTGCCGCCGAACATGTCGGTCAGCACGATGACGCCCGCCCCGGTATCGACACGGGCGACAGCGTCGACGATGTCGCGGCGACGCTGCTCCATATCATCGTCGGCACCGATCGCCACGGTTTCGAAATTGTCTTGTGGCCCGACGACATGTTCGACGGCATGTCGGAACTCGGTGGCCAGTTGACCGTGCGTTACAAGCACGAGTCCGATCATTCTTTGGTGGCTCCCGTCATCGCCGCTTCACAGGCGCATTTTATGCTCGCCAGCCAATCCAGGCGGCGGGAGCGCTATCTTGTCGACGCACGGCCCGTTGACAAGCCCAAAATTGCGCAGGCGCATGCCATTTTGACGCATTGCAGCAAAAAACCCGGAGCGGATCATAGAAAAGGCGCGATCGACAGCCGCGCCATCACGACCGGCAAGGCTGCAGCGACGTTGCGTTCGACCGCATCGATGCGCGGCGCCCGACAGCCGGCGATGCAGGTGTCGGCATCCTCCTGAAAGCGTGCCGTTTCACCGGCCGGCGTCAGGCGGACATGCAAATCGACGATGGCGGCGGGCTCGAACGGCACCGCTCGCGGCCCGAGCCCAGGCACCTCGACGAGGCCTTCTATGGTGGCGGGAGCGCGGCAGAGAAGCCGCCCGGCATGCGCCTCGACAAAGAGCTGATCGTCACCGACGAGCCGCGAGAACAGGCCGCGTTGGCGACAATGATCGATGAGCGCCAGCGCCAGCGTCGTCTTGCCCGAACCGGAGGCTCCGGTTACGAGAATGCCGCGCTCGCCGATCAAAACCATTGTCGCGTGAATGTTTTCAGGCTGCACGGCTGGACCAGGCATGGTGGGATTCATGCCCTCAACCTTCGGCCGGCAATGTCACCACGAAACGCGCGCCCTTGATCTCGCCGGGTTTGGTGCCGGGGATGTTCTCGGCGGTGAGCGTGCCGCCATGGGCCTCGACGATTTGCCTGGATATCGACAGGCCAAGGCCCGAATTCTGGCCGAATGCCTCGCCGGCCGGCCGATCCGTGTAGAAGCGTTCGAAGATGCGGTCGATGTTGTCGGCCCGGATGCCGGGGCCATTGTCGTCGACGGTGACGATGTTGAACTTGCCGGCACGCGCCAGCGACAGGCTGATGTGGCCATGATCTTCGGGAACGAAGGAACGGGCGTTCTCGATCAAATTGGTGATGACTTGGCCGATGCGCAGATCATGCCCGACGACGACATAGCCTTTGACGCCCTGCGGCAGTTTGGCGGCCTTGAACTCGATCTCGACCGCCTTCTTGTTGCGCGTCGCTTCGCGCGAAACGGCTACCAGATCGGTGATGAATTTCTTCAGGTCGACCGTCCCGGCATCTTCACGCGCGAGCTCCGCGTCCAGGCGCGAGGCGTCGGAAATATCGGTGATGAGCCGGTCCAGCCGCCTGACATCGTGCTGGATGATGTCCATCAGCCGGCCGCGCGAATCGTCGTTCTTGGCCAGCGGCAAGGTTTCCACCGCGCTACGCAGCGACGTCAGAGGGTTCTTCAGCTCGTGCGAGACATCGGCCGCGAAGCTTTCGATCGCCTCGATGCGGGCGTAGAGCGCGTTGGTCATGTCGCGTATGGCGATCGACAGATTGCCGATCTCGTCCTGACGGTCGGAAAAGTCGGGTATCTCCTCACGGCTCTTGACGCCGCGCCGCACCCGCACTGCCGCCGCCGACAGCCGGCGCAGCGGATTGGCGATGGTGGAGGCGAGCAGCATCGACAGGATGGCGGTGACAAGGGCCGCGATGCCGAAGACACGCAGGATCGCCTTGCGCTCGGCGGCGACGATCTTGTCGATGTCGCCGCCTTCGGTCGACAGCATCAGCACGCCCAGGACGGCACGAAAGCGCTGGATCGGCACCGCCACCGAAACGATCTGCTCGCCCTGCTCGCTGACGCGCACGATGGTCGACGGGCTGCCGGTGAGAGCCTTGACCACTTCGGGGAAAGCGGCGCCATTGCCGCCCGGCTGCTCGTGATAGACCGGCAGCTCGGTGTTGCGGAAGAAGTCGAAGACGAATTTCTGGATGCGCTCGACCAGATCGGGCTCTTCCTCCTCGACCGGCGGCAGGTCGTAGCGCAGAATCTGGCCACGCGAATAGAGGTGACGCGAATCGAGCAGCAGATTGGCGTCGCGGTCATAGATGCGGGCGCGGGTCCTGGTCGGCGAGATCAGCCTTCGCAGCACCGGGGCGACGCGCTCCGGGTTGATCGGGAAGTCGAGATTGTCGAGTTGGTCGGAGCCCGGCCCCAGGCTTTCGCCGGCCTGCAGTTCAAGCAGCTTTTCCGGGTCGATGCTGATCGAATCCGTCTCGACCGTCGCCGACGCGGCGATCGCACCGGCGATGATCTCGCCCTGGGTCATCAGGCTTTCGACGCGGGCGTCGATCAGTCCGTCTCGGAAGGTGTTGAGATAGAGGATGCCGGTCACCAGGACGGCGAGGCCGGCAAGGTTGAGGAACAGGATACGCCGCGTCAGGCTGGAAAAGATGTGATGGCCAAGGAAGCGGCGCATCGGCACCGTGATCTTCGACACGAAGGACGGCATGATCCGCGACGGCCGCCTGGAGGCGCCCGCCGGTCTTGTTCGCTGTGCTTCCACTGCCATCGAATAGCAGGCCCTGCTACTTATGCTTCGCGGAACCGGTATCCGACTCCGTAAAGGGTTTCGATCATCTCGAAGTCGTCGTCGACGGCCTTGAACTTCTTGCGCAGCCGCTTGATGTGGCTGTCGATGGTGCGATCGTCGACATAGACCTGTTCATCATAGGCCGAATCCATCAGCGCATCACGGCTTTTTACGACACCGGGACGCTGCGCCAGCGAATGCAGGATCAGGAACTCGGTGACGGTGAGCGTCACCGGCTCGCCTTTCCAGGTGCAGGTGTGGCGCTCCTGGTCCATGACGAGCTGGCCGCGCTCGAGCGAGCGGGCCTGCTGGCTTGGCGTCTTGGCGGCAGCCTCGCGGGCACTGGCGCGGCGCAGCACGGCGCGCACCCGCTCGACCAGCAGGCGCTGCGAGAAGGGTTTGCGGATGAAATCGTCGGCGCCCATCTTGAGGCCGAACAATTCATCGATCTCGTCGTCCTTGGAGGTCAGGAAGATCACCGGCAGGTCTGACTTCTGGCGCATCCGGCGCAGCAGTTCCATGCCGTCCATGCGCGGCATCTTGATGTCGAGGATGGCAAGGTTCGGCGGGCGTGCCGCCAGGCCTTCCAGCGCCGACGCACCATCCGTGTAGGTCTCGACGCGATACCCCTCGGATTCCAGGGCGATCGACACCGATGTCAGAATGTTGCGGTCGTCATCGACAAGCGCGATTGTTGCCATTTCAAGCGGCTCCCTCATGAGCTGTCCCTTCTTTCGTAGAGAAGGGGCTTTTGCAGGACAAATTAGGTACAAAATGTGGCATAGGCCTTGTCCGCTGTCACGCGCGGCATGCCGGCGGCCACAATCCTACCTCGACATGGATTGGACGAACGGACATCGCCAATCCTTTGGGCAACCGCGAAACTTTTTACACATATAAACGATTTAAACAACTTTCAAAATATTTAAATCGATTAATGATTTGATATCATTTGGCTTTTCTGGTTCTGACCATCTCAGCCCGCGTAGTGGGCGTGCTGGAAACGTGCCGGCAAAGATGCGGCAAATCCAAGAGGGACACTCGATGTCGGAAGTCGGCAAACGCAATTCCGCCTGCGCGATCGATCATATCGGCCTGAAAACCACCGGCGTGGTGCGCTATAATTTCGGTGCGGCTGCCCTTTATGAGGAATCGATCCGGCGAGGCGAGGCCCGCTTGACCGCCCATGGCGCGCTGGTCGCCGAGACCGGACAGCACACCGGCCGCTCGCCCAAGGACAAGTTCGTCGTCCGCGATGGCGCCACCGAACCACATGTCTGGTGGGACAACAACAAGGCGATCTCGCCGGCCCAGTTCGACACGCTGCTCGCCGATTTCCAGGCGCATGCCGCGGACAAGGATCTATACGTCCAGGATCTGGTCGGCGGCGCCGATGCGGAGTCGAGGCTGCCGACCAGGGTGATCACCGAATTTGCCTGGCACTCGCTGTTCATCCGCAATCTGCTGATCCGTCCCGGTGCCGCCGAACTCGAACAGTTCGTGCCTGAGATGACGATAATCGACCTGCCGTCCTTCCGCGCCGATCCCCTTCGTCACGGCAGCCGCACCGAAACGGTGATCGCCGTCGATCTTTCGCGCAAGATCGTGCTGATCGGCGGCACCTCCTATGCCGGCGAGATGAAGAAGTCGGTGTTCACCATGCTCAACTATCTGCTGCCGGCGAAAGGCGTGATGCCGATGCATTGCTCGGCCAATGAGGGTGCGGCCGGCGACGCCGCGATCTTCTTCGGCCTGTCGGGCACCGGCAAGACGACGCTCTCGGCCGATCCCTCGCGCACGTTGATCGGCGACGACGAGCATGGCTGGGGACCGCACGGCATCTTCAATTTCGAAGGCGGCTGCTACGCCAAGACGATCAAGCTGTCGGCGGAAGCCGAGCCGGAAATCTTCGCCACCACGCAGCGCTTCGGCACGGTGCTGGAAAATGTCGTGCTCGACGCTGATGGCGTGCCGGATTTCAACGACGGAAGACTGACCGAGAACACACGCTGCGCCTACCCGCTGGACTTCATCCCCAATGCCAGCAAGACCGGCCGCGCCAACCATCCCAACAACATCATCATGCTGACCGCCGATGCGTTCGGCGTGATGCCGCCGATCGCGCGGCTGACCCCGGCGCAGGCGATGTATCATTTCCTGTCCGGCTACACCGCCAAGGTGGCCGGAACCGAAAAGGGCGTGACCGAGCCCGAAGCGACGTTTTCGACCTGTTTCGGTGCGCCGTTCATGCCGCGCCACCCTTCCGAATACGGCAATCTGCTGCGCGAGCTGATTGCCCGCCACGGCGCCGATTGCTGGCTGGTCAATACCGGCTGGACCGGCGGCGCCTACGGCACCGGCAAGCGCATGCCGATCAAGGCGACGCGCGCCTTGCTTGCAGCCGCACTTGACGGCTCGCTGAAGACGGCCGCGTTCCGCACCGACCCTCATTTCGGTTTCGAGGTGCCGGTGGCTGTGCCGGGCATCGATAGCGCCATTCTCGACCCGATGATTCTGGACCCCCGGGCGACCTGGGCCGACAAGGCCGGCTATGACCGGCAGGCGGCAAGGCTGGTCGGCATGTTCGCCGTCAATTTCGAGAAATTCGAAAGCCATGTCGACGCCGTGGTGCGGGGTGCGGCGCCGCGCATGCAGGAAGCGGCGGAGTAATCGCGCCACGGGGCTCAGCTTTCGTTGAAAGGCCCGGCTTCGATCGGGCCTTTTCTTTTTCGATCCGCCGCGCCATGACTGCGGCATGGCGAGCGACGACAACATCATCATATCAGGCGATGCGGTGATCCATCCGGGCGACCTGCACGAGGATTTCATCCGCTCGTCCGGTCCCGGCGGCCAGAACGTCAACAAGGTGGCGACGGCGGTGCAACTGCGCTTCGACGCCGCCAACGCAGCGGGTCTGTCGGAACGCGTGCGCGAGCGGACGATCAAGCTTGCCGGCCAACGTGCCACCAAGGACGGTGTCATCGTCATCGAAGCGGGCCGCTTCCGCACCCAGGAACAGAACCGGGCGGATGCGCGGGCACGGCTGACGGCATTGGTCGCCAAGGCCGCCGAACCGCCGCCGCCGCCGCGCAAGAAGACACGGCCATCGAAGGGCGCCGTGGAGCGGCGGCTGAAGAGCAAGGCCGGGCGCGGCACGATCAAGAAACTGCGCGGCCGAGTGGAGAACGATTAAGCACCGCGAAGCTGCAACGCGCGGGTGGCTTCCAATTCTGGGTTGCAGATGGCAAGCTGCGATCACCCACCACAGCAATGGAGACCAACGATGGGCATGTTCGATTTCGTCAAGAGCGTCGGCAAGAAACTGGGCATCGGCGGTGACGACGAAGCCGCCCCCACGGCCGACACACTCAAGAAGGAGCTCGATTCGCACAAGCTCGGCACCGATGGCGTCGAGGTCGTCGTCACGGGCGATACAGCGGTGCTGAAGGGCGTGGTCAAGGACCAGTCAATCTTCGAAAAGGCGGTCATAGCCGTCGGCAACACGCTCGGCGTCTCCAAGGTGCAGGCTGACGAATTGCAGGTCGCGCCAGCACCTGGCACGGCCGCCGCCCCCGCCAAGGAGCCCACCTTCTACACCGTGAAGAAGGGCGACAATCTCTGGAAGATCGCCGAGAAAAGCTACGGCAAGGGCCAAGGCGTCAAGAACACGGTTATCTTCGAGGCCAACAAGCCAATGCTGACCCATCCCGACAAGATCTATCCGGGCCAGGTGCTGCGCATCCCCGACCTCGCCTGATCGGCGACTGCCAATTCAACAAGAGCGGCGGCTTTCGGGTCGCCGTTTTCTTTTGGTCGTGGCATTTTACGGTTTCGAACCATTCAAGAGGTGACCGAACCCGTGCTCGTCCTGCCCAAAGGCGTCCGCCACATGCCGGCCTACCTGTCACGCACCGTGCAGGAAGCGCTGGTCGAGGAGGTGAGAAGCATCGTCCAGCAGGCGCCGCTGTACGTGCCGGCGATGCCGCGCACCGGCAAGGAGATGAGCGTGCGCATGACCAATTGCGGGCCGCTGGGCTGGGTCACCGACAAGGAACAGGGCTATCGTTACCAGCCGGCGCACCCGGTGACCGGAGCGCCATGGCCGCCAATCCCGGATGCGCTGCTCGAGCTGTGGCGCGAAGTCTCGGCCTATCCGCACCCGCCGGAAGCATGCCTCATCAATTTCTACACGGCGGATGCGAAGATGGGCCTGCATCAGGACCGCGATGAGACCGATTTTTCGGCGCCGGTCGTCTCCGTCTCGCTCGGCGACGACTGCCTGTTCCGGGTTGGCCAGACCACGCGTGATGGCGCCACCAAGTCGTTCAGGCTGCAAAGCGGTGACGTCGTGGTGCTCGGCGGCGAGGGGCGGCTGTGCTTTCACGGCGTCGATCGGATCTATCCCTCGACCTCGGCACTGCTGAAAAACGGTGGGCGGATCAATCTGACATTGCGACGGGTGACGAAGCCGGCCGTCACAGCTTCCTGAGCGCCACTTCCTCGATGAGGTGATCGGCGCCCTTGCGCAGGATCAAGTCGGCGCGGGCCCGCGTCGGCAGGATGTTCTCGCGCAGATTCTTCAAATTGATGTTGGTCCACAGGCCTTCGGCGATGGCGCGCGCCGAACCCTCCGACAGCTGCGAATAGCGGTGAAAGAAGGAGTCCGGGTTGCGGAAGGCGGTCTCACGCAGCCGCATGAAGCGGGAAATGTACCAGTTGTGGATCAGCTTCTCGTCGGCATCGATGTAGATGGCGAAGTCGAAGAAGTCCGACAGGAAAGGCACGATCTTGCCGTCCTGCGGCAGCTTGCCGGGCTGCAGGACATTGATGCCTTCGAAGATCAATATGTCGGGCCGGTCGATGGTGACGAACTCGCCGGGAATGACGTCATAGGTCAGGTGCGAATAGACCGGTGCTCGGACATCGGGCAGCGCCGACTTGATGCCCGACAGGAAGCGCAGCAGCGCACCGACATCGTAGCTGTCGGGAAAACCCTTGCGCTCCATCAGGTTCTCGCGCCGCAGCACCTCGTTGGGCAGCAAAAAACCGTCGGTGGTGATGAGATCCACCTTGGGGCTCGACGGCCAGCGCGCCAGCAGCTCCTTCAGCACGCGTGCGGTGGTCGATTTGCCGACCGCGACCGAACCGGCAATGCCGATGATGAAGGGCGTCTTGACCACGTCGACCGCGTTGAAGAAGGCCTGGCGTTGCCGAAACAGCAGCTGGCTCGCTTCGACATGTGCCGACAACAGCCGCGACAGCGACAGATAGATGCGCGTGACCTCTTCGAGGTCGACCGGATCGTTGAGCGAGCGCAGGCGGCGGAATTCGTCCGCGCTCAGCGTCAGCGGCGTGTCGGCACGGAATTGCGACCATTGATCGGCGGAGAAGAAACGAAAGGGGGAATATTTCTCGGTTGGCGCGAGCTGATCCATCGAGATACCTGCCCTCCTCGCGGTCAGCCCTTGGGCCGTGACGCCTTCTCGGCGATGCCCGAACGCCGGGTGCGGCCTTCGAGTTCCCTAAGCACGTCGCTCAGCGGTACCCCGGAGAGGCCGAGAACGACGAGCCAATGATATATAAGATCGGCGCTTTCTGAAACGATGGCCGGTTTGTCGCCCCTGACGGCGGCAATCACCGTCTCGACGGCCTCCTCGCCGAGCTTCTGCGCCGCCTTGTCGATGCCGCGCGCGAACAATTTTGCCGTCCACGAGTCCGGGTCGCCGGAATGGGCGCGTTCCCCAACGATTTTTTCCAGATCGGAAAGCGAAAACTCGGTCATGGCCGCCGTTTAAGACCGATTGCCGAGTGAGTCCAGTCGCATCGGCAGCCCTGCGGCGGCCATATGCGCCTTGGCCTGCGCTATCGTGTAGGTGCCGAAATGGAAGATGGACGCCGCCAGCACCGCGCCGGCATGGCCGTCGCGAATGCCTTCGACCATGTGGTCGAGCGTGCCGACGCCGCCGGAAGCGATGACCGGCGCGCGCACGGCGTCTGATATCGCGCGGGTCAGCGCGATGTCGTAGCCGGCCTTGGTGCCGTCGCGATCCATCGAGGTCAGCAGGATCTCGCCAGCGCCGCGATCGACCATTTTCCGGGCGAACTCGACCGCATCGATGCCGGTCTTTTCGCGCCCGCCATGGGTGAAGATCTCCCAGCGGTCGGCCTCACTGGTGCCCGACACCTTCTTGGCGTCGATGGCGACGACGATGCACTGGTTGCCGAACTTGTCGGCCGCCTCGGCGACGAAATCCGGGTTCTTCACCGCGGCCGTGTTGATCGACACCTTGTCGGCGCCGGCCAGCAGCAGCTTCCTGATATCGGCGACCTGGCGCACGCCGCCCCCGACGGTCAGCGGCATGAAGCATTGTTCGGCGGTACGTGCGATGACGTCGAAGATGGTCTCGCGATTGTCCGACGAAGCCGTGATGTCGAGAAAGCAAAGCTCGTCGGCGCCGGCCGCGTCATAGGCCTTGGCTGCCTCGACCGGATCGCCAGCGTCGATGAGATCGACGAAGTTGACGCCCTTGACGACGCGGCCGTTCTTGACGTCGAGACAGGGGATGACACGGGCTTTCAGCATCAGCGGCCCTCTATCGTGGCGATGAGATCGTTCAGCAACTGGCCGACCAGCGGCGGAACATCGGCCTGGGCGTCGAAGGCCGGGTCGTAGGCGGAGACGGTGATGCCGACGATCGGCACCGCCAGCGCCATGGCGCAAGTGGCGTCGCGCAGCTGTTCCGGGCTCGGGCCGCCCGAAGTGATATAGCGGTTGGCCTGCAGCTCCCGGGGATCGTGCACGTCCATGTCGAGATGCATGTGCACGCGTCTGGCGCCGGCGATCTTCAGTCTTTCGGTCGCCTGGGCCACCCCGGAGCATTCCGTCCGCACGATCGGCAATGTCTCGAGAAGCTGTTTTTCCGCCGGATCGAGATCGCGCGCGTTGATGAGCACGCAACGCGACGGATCGATCGGCTTGAAGCCGGGAATGACTGATGCCATCGGCCGCCAGCATAGACCAAGCACGGTCGCCAGCGCCATGCCGTCGAGAAAGCCGTAGACAGATGTCTCGGGCGTGTTGAGGTCGCCATGCTGGTCGGCCCAGATGATCGCATCGGCGTCCTCGCCGGCGACCGCGCCGGCACTGGTCAGGCAGTTTCCGGCAAGGACGATGGGAAACCGACCGGCGTCACGGGCAAGGCGAACCTCGGTCGCAACCGCGTTGCAGACGGCAAAGCCGGTGGCGATTTCGCGCTCCTGGATGTCTCCGACCCTGCCGATGTCTTCCACCGTAACGTCATGGCCGGCCATGGTCAGGGCGTCGACGAGCCCACCTGAGACCAGCGCGTCCGGCCCCTGGCCCATGCCGCCATGGTAATGGCCGCTGTCATAGGAGGCCAGGATGATGGAGATTTTCACGTCCGCGTCTCCACCCTGCCCTTCAGGATCGCCAGGGCCTCGGCCGGATCGATGCGGCCGTCATAGAGCGCGCGCCCGGAGATCGCGCCTTCGAGCTTTTGCGCATCGGGCATGGTCATGCGCACGATATCGGCGATCGAGGCGAGGCCGCCCGAAGCGATGACGGGGATCGACACGGCGTCGGCGAGGTCGATGGTGGCGTCCCAGTTGATGCCGGTCAAAACGCCGTCGCGGTCGATGTCGGTGTAGATGATGGCGGCGACGCCGGCGCCCTCGAATTTCCTGGCCAGTTCGATGACGCCGAGGCTCGACGCCTCGGCCCAGCCCTCGACGGCCACCTTGCCGCCCTTGGCGTCGATACCGACGGCGACCTTGCCCGGGAATGCCTTGCAGGCCTGCTTGACCAGATCGGGATCGCGCACCGCCACCGTGCCGAGGATGACGCGGGCCAGCCCGCGATCGAGCCAGTCCTCGATCTGCGCCAGCGTGCGGATGCCGCCGCCGAGCTGGACCGGGTTTTTCGTCGCCTTGAGGATGGCGCCGACCGCCGCGCCGTTGACGCTCTGGCCCTGGAAGGCGCCGTTGAGGTCGACGACATGCAGCCATTCGAAGCCCTGTTGCTCGAAAGCCTTGGCCTGGGCCGCCGGGTCGTCATTGTAGATGGTGGCGGTGGCCATGTCGCCGTGCTTGAGGCGCACGCATTGGCCGTCCTTGAGGTCGATGGCGGGGAAAAGGATCATACGTTCAGGCGCCTTCAACGATGACGAAATGGCCTGATGAGGCGGCAAGTCGGAATTTCGAGGCATGCTGATATTCCGGCGAATGATAGCATTCCACCGCCTTGTCGTAAGATTCGAACTCCACCAGGACATGACGATTGCCGGTTGGTCCTTCGGGATTCTCATAGCGCCCGGCGCGCACGGGGAATTTCGCACCGTATTTGGCAAAGGCGACGGCGTTCGCCTCGATGTACTGCTTGTAAATTTCGGGATCGCGAACATCGATCATCGCCATCCAGTAGCCCTTCTTGCTCATGGGTTTTCAGGGCCTCCAGCGCAGGAAATTGGTGATCAGCGCCAGGCCCAGTGCCTGGCTCTTTTCGGGGTGGAATTGCGTGCCGACGAGATTGTCGCGGGCGACGGCCGCCGTCACCGGGCCGCCATAGTCGGCGACCGCCAGGACTTCGTCCGGCTTACGTGCGTCGAGATGGTAGGAATGCACGAAATAGGCGTGCAGCCCGCTTGCGCCGGTCGGAATGCCGGCAAACAGCGGATGCTGGCGCTTGAGCTCGATCGTGTTCCAGCCGATCTGCGGGATTTTCAGCGCCGGATCGGCCGGCGTGATCTCCTTGACGTCGCCCGATATCCAGCCGAAGCCGTTGGTAATTGTCTTTTCCAGGCCGCGCTCGGACATCAGCTGCATGCCGACGCAGATGCCGAGGAACGGCCGACCCTTGGAGATGGCCACCTCCTCGACCGCTTCCCACATGCCTTCGACGGCATGCAAGCCGGCCGCGCAGTCGGCATAGGCGCCAACACCGGGCAGCACGATGCGGTCGGCGGTGCGGACCCGTTCGGCATCCGATGTCAGGTCGATCTCCGCCGATATGCCGGCTTCGCGCGCGGCGCGCTCGAAAGCCTTGGTGGCCGAGCGCAAATTGCCCGAGCCGTAGTCGATGATCGCAACCCGCATGTCAGCTTCTTCCTGGAATGTGGGTGAGCCCCAGCGCCATGCCCGGCTGCGCTGGCCGTGCCAGGGCAGCATCGGGGACCATGCGCGGCGCCGGCACAACCTCATCGGCAAGCGCTTCCGCTTCCAGCGCATAGCGCGTGTCGGCATCGTCGAGCCACCCGGCTTCGACCGCGCCCCATTCGTGCCAACCGCGCCGGCGAAGTGCCGCGATGCGCAGGCCTTGCCCTTCCAGTCCGACATAGAGCGAAACCAGCAGCGACAGCAGCGACCCGGCCAGACCAAGGCCGAGCTTCTGGCCCAGCATCGAAAGCAGGCCCATGACGACGAAGGCAAGCGCTGCCTCGATCCACAGCCTATGCCAGGCGAACCATAGCGGCGGCACCAGGAGGCCCAGCCAGGTGAAGCCATCGCGGACAAAGGCCGTGGCATCGGCCTTCTCGCTGCGGCCTGGCGGTTCCATCACGACATAGGTGGCCATGGCCTTATCCCTTCAACGATCCCTTGGTGGAGGGAACCGCATCCGGCTGGCGCGGATCGCGTTGGAGAGCCGCGCGCAGCGCGCGCGCCACCGCCTTGAAGCAGGTCTCGGCGATGTGATGGTTGTTGGCGCCATAGTGATTGATGACATGCAGCGTGATGCCGGCATTCTGCGCCAGCGCCTGGAAGAACTCGCGCACCAGCTCGGTGTCGAAAGTACCGATCTTCGGCGACGAGAAGGAAACGTTCCAGGCCAGGAAGGGACGGCCGGACACGTCGATCGCTGCGCGCGTCAGCGTCTCGTCCATGGCAAGGTCGATCGAGGCATAGCGCATGATGCCGCGCCGCTCGCCCAGTGCCTTGGCCAGCGCCTGGCCGAGCGCGATGCCGGTGTCCTCGACCGTGTGGTGATCGTCGATATGCAGGTCGCCCTTGGCCCTGACCGTCATGTCGATCAGGGAATGGCGCGACAGCTGGTCCAGCATATGGTCGAAAAAGCCGACCCCGGTGGCGATATCCGACTTGCCGGAGCCGTCGACATGGACCGACACGGAGATGTCGGTTTCCTTGGTCTTGCGGCTCGCTTCGGCGGAACGGGGCGGCATCACTCTATCCTTGTCCCAGAGGTTCACATCGTGACCGGCTCAGAGGCTTCAAGCGCTCGCAGGCTTGAAAACGAAAGCCTTCTAGCAGCATGATCCGGCGATTGCCAGTTGCCTCTGACAGCGGTATCGGCCTTGCCAGAGAGCGATTTGCAATCACCGGCCCCATGCATACATATGGCCGATCAAAGTTACTCGTACCGCGCCGATCGCCTTATCGGGATGGCGCTGCTCGGAGCCAGGAAATGTCCGATAATCTGACCATGCACGCCACGACCATCGTGACTGTGCGCAAAGGCAACAAGGTGGTGATCGCCGGCGACGGCCAGGTCAGCCTTGGCCAGACCATCATGAAGGGCAACGCCAAGAAGGTGCGCCGCATCGGCAAGGGCGGCAATGTGATCGCCGGTTTCGCCGGCGCCACCGCCGACGCCTTCACGCTTCTGGAGCGGCTCGAGGCCAAGCTCGAACAATATCCCGACCAGCTGACGCGCGCCTGCGTCGAGCTCGCCAAGGACTGGCGCACCGACCGCTATCTGCGCCGGCTGGAAGCGATGATGCTGGTGGCAGACAAGTCGGTGTCGCTGGCGCTGACCGGCACAGGCGACGTGCTTGAGCCCGAATTTGGCGTCATGGCCATAGGTTCGGGCGGCAATTATGCGCTGGCGGCGGCGCGCGCGCTGATGGACAGCGACAAGGATGCCGAGGAGATCGCCCGCAAGGCGATGCAGATCGCGTCCGACATCTGCGTCTACACCAACAACAATTTCGTCGTCGAAACGCTCGATGCCGCCTGAGAAGGCCGGCCATGAACCCGAACCGCGGGACCGCATAAGCGAAAAGTGGAAACCGGTTTTCGGAAGAGATCATGGCCGTACAGGACGATAGCTACGATTTTCGACCGGTGACGGAGAAAGACCTGCCGATGATCGCCGGCTGGCTTGCCCAGCCGCATGTCGCAGAGTGGTGGGACGATCCGGAGACGGAAATCGCCGGGATCAGCGATCATATCGACTCGATTTCCGTCGAGCCGCTGATCGTCGAGCTCGACGGCAAGCCGATCGCCTATCTGCAAAGCTACGACCCGCATCTGGAAGACGACCATCCCTATGCCGACCAGCCGTTCGGCACGCTCGGCATCGACGTGTCGATCGGCGTGCCGGAGCTGGTCGGGCGCGGCCATGGCTCGGCAATCGTGCGCCAGTTCGTCGAACAGCTTTTCGAGGAAGGTGTTCCGCGCGTCATCATCGATCCGGATCCCGCCAATGTCAGGGCGATCCGTGCCTATGAAAAGGCCGGCTTTGTTGCTTTTGACACCAGAACATCGGAGTACGGGCCGGCCTTGATGATGGCGCGCGACGCGACGCAGGAGCCCAATTGATCAGCGCCGAAACCCTCGACAACGCAGTCGCGAAAGGTTTGATCTCGCAGACCCTGCGCAATCAGTTGGAGGCCATGGAACGCGCGGTCGCTCTCGCCCCCGAGACCAGGCGCGCCGATGACGAGGGTGACGAGGAAAACCTGCGGCTGGTCGGCGGCGGCAACGATCTGTTCGTCACGGTGGGAACCGTTCTGCTCAGCGCCGGCTTCTTCTTTGTCCTCACCACCTTGCTTCCCGGCCAGACATTCTGGATCGCCGGCATCCTCGCGGTTTTCGCCTGGGGGCTCGCCGAAATCGTCACGCGTCAGCACCGGATGAAATTATCGTCGTCCGTGCTTGCCCTGATTTTCATGGCCGCCATTCTGGCCGCTCTGGCGCTGCAAGTGGAGGCCAGTTTCGGCATACGCAAGCCGGAGACTATCTGGCAGCTGTTGGCGTTGCGCCAGACGGCGTCCCGGGCCGGATATCTGTTCCTGGGCGGAGGAATAATCGCGGCGGCGATCTATTTCTGGCGCTTTCGCGTCCCCATCATTGCCGGGGTTATCGCCATCGCCTTCACATTGCTTGCCTTCCTGCAAACGGCGATAATCCTGTATGACAGCGTGACAACGGGCGCGATTGCGCCGCCGCGCCTTGAGGATGTTCCCGAATTGCTGCGCGCGGCACTTTACATGCCGCTGATCTGCGGCCTGATGGTGTTCGCAACGGGTGTAGCTTTTGACATTTATGACAGGGATCGGCGCAAGATCTGGTCCGATTGCGCTTTCTGGCTGCATGTCGTCTCGGCGCCCATGCTGGTGCATCCGCTCTTTATCATGGCAACCGGCCAGAACGTCGTATTCGGACATATCGCGCCGGATGCCAATGCAACCATCATGCTGACGATACTGATCCTTGGCTTCCTCTATGTCGCGCTTGCCACAGACCGCCGTTCGCTTCTGGTTCCGACATTGGCTTACTTCGGCTCGCTGGGCATCTATTATCTGGTGAATTCCGCCTCCGATTCGACGGGTATCCCGCCTTTTGCCTTGATCCTGGTCGTTGTTGGAGGGCTGATTATTCTGTTCGGGGCTGGCTGGCAGCGTATCCGGCGGATTGTGGTCAAGCCCACCTTGCCGGCTGCCGTGATCCGCCGTCTACCGCCGCTGAAGGCGTGACAAGGCTTTGTGATGATCGACACGGCGACGCGAAACCAGGGGGAATGAACCGATGACGACACCGGCCACGGAGAACAGCTATTCGGCCTATGAAGACAGCTGGCGGATGGGGCTTCTGCTCGCCCTCGCCCTGATCATCTTCCAGGCCGGGGCGCTCTACGGGATGGGGCGAACGCCGATCTGCACCTGCGGCTACGTCAAGCTCTGGCACGGCGTGGTGAACAGTTCGGAGAATTCCCAGCACATTTCGGACTGGTACACGTTCTCGCACATCATCCACGGCTTCCTGTTCTACGCGTTGGCCAGATTCCTGTTCCCCCGTTCGCCGATCGGCCTGAGGCTGGCATTCGCCGTCCTTATCGAGGGCGGCTGGGAGCTGCTCGAAAACAGCCCGTTCATCATCGAGCGCTACCGCGCCGGCACCATCTCGCTCGACTATTACGGCGACAGCATCATCAATTCGGTGTCCGACACACTGGCCATGGTGCTGGGATTTGTGATGGCGCGAAGGCTACCTATATGGGTGATCGTCAGCCTCGCCATCATCTTCGAACTCGGTACCGGCTATCTCATCCGGGACAATCTGACACTCAACGTGATCATGCTGCTGCATCCGTTCGAGGCCATCAAGCAGTGGCAAAGTGGAATTTAGTGATATGAGCACATTTTCTCCCCGCGAAATCGTTTCGGAACTCGACCGCTTCATCATCGGCCAGAAGGACGCCAAGCGCGCCGTGGCCATCGCCTTGCGCAACCGCTGGCGCCGCCAGCAGCTGGAAGGCCAGATGCGCGAAGAGGTGATGCCGAAGAACATCCTGATGATCGGGCCGACCGGCGTCGGCAAGACCGAGATTTCGCGCCGCCTGGCGCGGCTCGCCGGTGCGCCTTTCGTCAAGGTCGAGGCCACCAAGTTCACCGAGGTCGGCTATGTCGGCCGTGATGTCGAGCAGATCATCCGCGATCTGGTCGAGATCGCCATCGGCCTGGTGCGCGAGAGGATGCGCGAGGACGTCAAGGCGCGCGCCCACGTCAACGCCGAGGAACGCGTGCTGGAAGCGCTGGTCGGCAAGACGGCGAGCCCGGCCACCCGCGATAGTTTCCGCAAGAAGCTGCGCGACGGCGAGCTCGACGACAAGGAGATCGAGGTCGAGGTCGCCGATACCGGCGCTGGCGGCATGCCCGGTTTCGAGATCCCCGGCATGCCGGGCGCCAATATCGGCGTGCTGAACATCAACGACATGCTGTCGAAGGCGATGGGCGGCAAGAAGACCAAGATGCGCAAGACGACGGTGAAGGAGTCCTACGACCTGCTGGTCAATGACGAGTCCGACAAGCTGCTCGACCAGGACGAAGTGGTGCGCCGGGCGCTCGATGCGACGGAGAATGACGGCATCGTCTTCCTCGACGAGATCGACAAGATCGCGTCGCGCGAAGGCGGCATGGGCGCCGGCGTTTCCCGCGAAGGCGTGCAGCGCGACCTGCTGCCGCTGATCGAGGGCACCACGGTGGCGACCAAATACGGACCGCTGAAGACCGACCACATATTGTTCATCGCCTCCGGCGCATTCCACGTCTCGAAGCCGTCCGACCTGTTGCCGGAATTGCAGGGCCGCCTGCCGATCCGCGTCGAGCTGCGGGCGCTGGAGAAGGACGATTTCGTGCGCATCCTGACCGAGACCGAAGCCAGCCTGATCAAGCAGTATATCGCGCTGATGAAGACCGAGGGCGTCGACCTGACCTTCACCGACGACGCGATCGATTCGCTGGCCGGCATTGCCGTCGATCTCAACGCCAGCGTCGAGAATATCGGCGCAAGGCGGCTGCAGACGGTGATGGAGCGGGTGCTGGACGAAATCTCCTACGATGCCCCCGACCGCAACGGCACATCAGTCACCATCGACGCCGCCTATGTGGAAAAGCATGTCGGCGACCTGTCCAGGAATACCGACCTGTCGCGGTTCATTCTTTAAACGACGGCGCCGGAACGTTCCGGCGCCGGTCCAGGCAACATTTTCCGGCAAGCAAAATCATGTGTGGCCAGATGGTACCATCCGGCCACCTTTCGTAGTGCCGGGTGAAGGGGCGCTCTCGACTCGACCAAGAGCTTTACCTAGTTTGCGCGGCAATTCTCGATCTCTTGGTTGACGCAATTCCGGAAAACCGTTTCACACTTTTCCTGGAATTGCTTGGGCGGCGGGTGCATGAAAAAACTGATCCTGGTCATTCTCGGCTTAACGCTGGCGGCGACGCTGTTCGCCGCCGAGGCAGCGACATTGGTGCCGCCGGGAAATCGCAATGCCGTGCAGCCCGACATTCCCGGCGCATCCAGCCGGCGCACGCAGGCGACCAACACCAGTTTCCAGGCGAAGTACCGCAAGGTCTACGCCCTGTTGCAGAACGACGCCGAATTGCGCGGCAAGATCAAGAAGGCAGCAGCCACCTACGGCATCGATCCCTTGCACATCGTCGGCGCCATCGTCGGCGAGCACACCTACAATGTCGATGCCTATGACCGGCTGCAGACCTACTACGTCAAGGCGATCTCCTATCTCTCCAGCAAGCTGTCCTTCGCCTATGACGGCGAGGACATCACCGATTTCGTGCAGCGGCCGGAATTCAAGAAATGCGCCGGGATGTCCGACAGCTATGATCTGTGGGAATGCCGCGAGCAGGTGTGGAACCGTTCGTTTCGCGGCAAGAGCGTCGGCGGGACGAGCTTTCCCGACGATCGTTTCGGCGCCACCTTCTTCCAGCCCTATTATGCCGGCCAGACCTTTGGCCTCGGCCAGCTCAATCCGCTGACCGCCCTGCAGATGAGCGATCTGGTGCACAAGGTTTCCGGCCTGCCGAAGCTCGACGTCGGCGATCCCAATTCGGTCTACAAGACCATCATGGATCCGGACCTGACGCTGCCCTACGTCGCCGCGACGATCCGGAAATCGATCGATGCCTATAAAAGCATTGCCGGCTTCGACATTTCGGGCAATCCGGGGGTCACCGCCACGCTCTACAATGTCGGCAATCCGGAGCAGCGGGCTGACGCGCTGAAGGCGGAGAACGACAGGCGCCGCGCCGCCGGCGAGCCGGAAAAGCTGCCGGAAGAGAATTACTATGGCTGGCTGGTGAATGATAAGCTGCCGGAGCTGAAGGCGCTGTTTTAGCTGGTTTGGAGCTCCGGCCTCTACCTCCCCTTGCGGGCAGGGTTATCGCATATGGATTCTTGCGAAGAAGGACCCCCACCCTAACCCTCCCCACAAGGGGGAGGGAACGCTGCCGCGTGCCTTTTATTCTTCTTTGGCGCCGAAAAGTCAGGCGACTAGCCTAGGTCGGCGCCGACGGAAATCTCCCTCCCCCTTGTGGGGAGGGGTTAGGGGTGGGGGTCGGTGCCGGGCAGACATCTCAGGAATTCCATATGCGATTACCCCTTCCCACAAGCGGCAGAGCAGGCTCAAGCGGCCAGCAACGACTTCAGCTTGACGTCCTGCGATCCCAGCGCTTCCGGCGCCGGCTTCGCCTGCTTGCCGATCAGCATTTCGGCCAGCCTGATGTCGCGGGCGACCGCGTTGCCGGGGCCGATGCCGCTGGCCGCCACCAGCCTGCCATCTTCGGCCAGATGGAAGAGGATGAAAGCGCCGTCGCCGAGGTCGCGGCGCACGGTGCTGCTGCCTTCGTCGGACAGCCCGGCGATCTGCAGGGACAGACCATATTGATCCGACCAGAACCACGGCACCGCCGCATGCGCCTCGCCCGCGCCGAGCATGTTCCTGGCCGCCAGCGCGCCCTGTTCCTGGGCGTTGCGCCAGGCTTCCAGCCGCACGCGGCGGCCGCCATAGACGGCGAGCGGAAACGAGCAGCAATCGCCGGCGGCAAAGATGTCGGGATCGCTGCTGCGCAGCTCGGCATCGACTGCAATGCCATTGTCGATCGTCAGCCCCGCTTCGGCCGCAAGCCCGGTCACCGGCACGGCGCCGATGCCGATGATCGCGAGGTCGGCGACGATTTCCCGGCCGCCGGCAAGTGTGGTGCGCACCTGTCTGCCGTCGTCGGCGATGGATGCGATGCCATCCCCGCACAGGATATCGACGCCCTCGGCGACATGCGTATCATGGATAATTTCTGCGATCTCCGCCGGCACGCCGCGCATCAGGATGCGCGGCTGCGCCTCGATGACCGTGACCGCGGCGCCGAGCTTGCGGGCCGCGGCGGCGAGTTCGAGGCCGATGAAGCCGCCGCCGATGATGGCGATACGGTTGCCGGGGGTCAGATGCGCGCGAATGGCGAGCGCGTCGGCGAAGGTCCTGAGATAGACGCAGTGCGCGCCAAGGCCGGGCATCGGCAGCTTGCGCGGCGTCGAACCCGTTGCCAGCAGGAGCTTGTCGTAAGGCAGGACCGATCCGTCCGACAGACGCACAGTATGCGCCGCGCGATCGATCGCGACGGCCTGGACGGAATGGATATGCCGGATCGACTTCTCGGCCAGAATTGCGTCGCTGGCGATCGCCTTGATCTCGGGCGCATCGCTGGCCATCGCATCCTTGGACAGAGGCGGGCGCTCATAGGGCAGATGCGGCTCGTCGCCGACCAGCGTCACCGGCCCCTGATAATCGAGGTCGCGCAGCGCCAATGCCGCCCGCCCGCCGCATTCGCCGGCGCCGATGATGAGCATCCCCCCCGCCATGTCAGTCATCCGATCCGGATCAGGACTTTGCCGGCATCGACCTTGACCGGATAGGTCTTGAGATTGACGCAGACCGGCGCACCGCGGGCGTCACCCGTCTTGTAGTTGAAGCGGCCATTGTGCTTGGGGCATTCGATGATGTCGTCCATCACCAGCCCGTCGGCCAGGTGCACCTTTTCATGCGTGCACAGGCCGTCGGTGGCGAAGAACTCGTCGTCGGGGCTGCGATAGATGGCGAAGGTGCGGCCGCCATGGTCGAAGCGCATCACATCCTCCTCGTCTATGTCGCCGGTGGCGCAGGCCTCGACCCAGTCGCTCATTCAAGTCCTCCCCAAAAGCAAAAAAGTGCGCAGCGGTTTTCCGTCCGGAATTGCGTTAAATAAACAGTCTGGATCGGACGGAAGCACGATCATTCCGCCGCGGCGGCGATAGTGTCGTTGTGGAATTCTTCGCGATATGGCCGTGCGGTCGGCGGCAGCTCGCGCTTGAGGAAATAGTCCTCGTTGCGCAGCTGGCGCAGGAAGACCGGGATCATCTCGCGATAGCCGGCCAGGATCGACGGTGTCGGCTCCGGCAGATCGTGCTTGATCAGTTCGTGCAGCCTCGGCAGCGCATGGTACGGCACCATCGGGAACATGTGATGCTCGACATGGTAGTTCATGTTCCAGTAGATGAACCGGCTGATCGGGTTCATGTAGACGGTGCGGCTGTTCAGCCTGTGGTCGGTGACATTGTCGGCCAGGCCGCCATGCTGCAGCAACCCGACCATGACGTGATGCCAGGCGCCGTAGAGCCTGGGCAGGCCGACCAGCATCAGCGGCAGGAACGAACCGGTATAGAGCGCCAGCGCGATGGTGGCGGCATAGATCGCCGTCCAGATGCGGGCGACGCGGATCGCCTTGGGCTGTTCCTGTTCGGGAATGAAGGTCTTTTCGGCGGAGCTGATGGTGCCGGCGGCGTTGCGCAGCATGTCTGACATCGCATGCCAGGCGTCTGCTACACCGACGAAGCCCAGCATGGCGCGAACCAGATCAGGCGGCCGCATGACCGAGATTTCCGGGTCGCGGCCGACGATGACGGTGTCGGTGTGGTGGCGGGTGTGGCTCCAGCGCCAGGTCACCGGATTGCGCATGATCATGAAGCAGGCGATCTGATAGACCGCATCGTTCATCCACTGCGTCCGGAAGGCGGTGCCATGACCGCATTCGTGCCAGCGTGAATCCGTCGAGGAGCCGTAGAGCACGCCATAGACGAAGAAGAACGGCACGCACCACCATGTGCCCCAGAACCAGGCACCGCCGGCGCCGCTGACGATCAGCGCGGCGAACCAGATTGCCGTATCGCGGATCGCCGGCCCGTCGGAGCGCTGCATCAGCTCCTTCATCTGCTTGCGCGGCACGTCGGTGTGATACCACTCGGCCGCCGACAGACCGGTCTCGACGGCGAGCTTGGCGTCGCGGCCGATCAGGCTGTAGTCACGCCGGGACGGCGCAGTGGACATGATTGCCTCCCTCGGCAAAGGCATCCGCCAGAGCGAATGCCATGAAATCCTTTGGCTTCGAGCGTCAAAGTAACGCCGACCGATGATGGACTCAACATCACAAAGATAGTTTCTATCATTTCCCATCAGGATGATGTACGAAGGCTCAAGCAAACCCGACGAGGCAAGCATGGTGAAGCGGCCGACAATATCAGATCTGGCGCGCATCTCGGGCGTCAGTGTCGCCACCGTCGACCGTGTGCTGAACAACCGGCTGCCGGTGCGCGAAGAGACAGCGCGCCGCGTCTACGAGACCGCTACCGATATCGGCTATCACGCCGCCGGCCTTATCAAGCAGCGCATGCGCCAGGAATTGCCGGAGTACCGGCTGGGCTTCCTGCTGCTGCGGGGCAATGATGCCTTCTACGGTGACTTCGCGCGGGAACTCGAACTGGCCATCTCGCAATCGCAACGCTTCCGGGGCGTTGCGACCATCGATTTCGCAAGTTCCCTGGCTCCCGACGAGATCGCCTCCCAGATGCGCAGGCTGGCGGCGAAATCGAGGGCCATCGCCGTTGTCGGTCCGGACCATCCGACCCTGACAGCGGTGGTGGAAACCTTGAAGGCGAGAGGGCAGCCGGTCTTTTCGGTGCTGTCCGACTTTGCCGCCGGCATCCGGGAGGGCTATATCGGCCTCGACAACCGCAAGGTCGGGCGCACCGCCGCATGGATGATCTCCAAGGCAGCCAAGCGGCCCGGCAAGGTCGCCCTCTTCGTCGGCAGCCACCGCTTCCACGGCCATGAGCTGCGCGAGATCGGCTTTCGCTCCTTCTTCCGCGAGCATGCGCTGGAGTTCAGCGTGCTTGAAACGCTGGTCAATCTGGAAGCCAACCAGGTGACCCATGACGCGATGATCGATCTTCTGGCGCGTTATCCGGATCTTGCCGGCTGCTACGTCGCCGGCGGCGGCATGGAAGGCGCGGTCTCGGCGCTGCGGGCAGCGAAGCCCGCGACCATGCCGGTGGTCGTCTGCAACGAGATCAACGCTGAATCGCGCGCGGCACTCGCCGACAACATCCTCACCATGGTGATCTCGACCCCGCTCGCCGCTTTGTGCCGTGAGCTTGTCGACCTGATGGCGCATGCCATCGAGACCGGTGCCGCCAACGCTCCGGGCCAGACCTTCCTGCCCTTCGACATCTATCTGCCGGAAAACATCTAGCCCGCCGCGCTAGGCCGCCGAGGCAAATGATAGAATCCATCAGAGCGATGCGTAAATCGGCCCGCAGGCCGCGGAATCGCCCTTGACGCCCCGATGTGAAATGGAATAAATATTTCATCATCTGTGTATTTTGGTTCTTTCGTTCCGGAATATCTGTTTCAAACGGAGGGTTTGACGTTCCAGCCAGGAGGCAGGCGTCACCCGGAACAGAAGAGACATCAGGGAGAGATTCCCCGGGGAGATCGGGGATTCCGGATAAATCGGTGAAACCGGACACCAATATGTGGAGGAGAAACACAATGAAGAAATTGATTTTGGGCGTCGCCTTCGCGGCGCTGATGAGCTCATCCGCCTTGGCCGCCAAGGTTGGCGTGTCGATGGCCAAGTTCGACGACAACTTCCTGACCGTGCTGCGCAACGGCATGATCGAGCAGGCCAAGGGCATGAGCGGCGTCGAGCTGCAGGTCGAGGACGCACAGAACGACGTTGCCAAGCAGCTCGACCAGATCAAGAACTTCGCCGCCTCGGGCGTCGATGCCATCATCGTCAACCCGGTCGACACTTCGGCCACGCAGGCGATGTCGGACGCCGCCGCCGCAGCCAAGATCCCGCTGGTCTATGTCAACCGCGAGCCGGTCAATGTCGACACGCTGCCCGACAACCAGGCCTTCGTCGCCTCGAACGAAGCCGATTCCGGCACGCTCGAGACCAAGGAAGTCTGCCGCCTGTTCAAGGAAGCCGGCAAGAAGGAAGCCAATGTCTATGTGATCATGGGCGAGCTTTCCAACCAGGCCGCCGTGCAGCGCACCAAGGACATCGACGATGTGATCGCGACGCCGGATTGCAGCTTCATCAAGATCATCGACAAGCAGACGTCGAACTGGAACCGCGACGAGGCGCAGAACCTGATGACCAACTGGCTGTCGACCGGCAAGCCGTTCGACGGCGTCATCGCCAACAATGACGAGAGCGCCATCGGCGCCATCCAGGCGATGAAGGCCGGCAACATCGACATGAAGGCGGTTGTCGTCGGCGGCGTCGACGCCACCCAGGACGCGCTGGCGGCCATGCAGGCGGGCGACCTCGACGTAACCGTGTTCCAGGACGCGGCCGGCCAGGGCGCCGGCGCTCTCGATGCGGCGCTCAAGCTCGCCAAGGGCGAGAAGGTCGAGCACAAGGTCTACGTGCCCTTCCAGCTGGTGACGCCCGCCAACATCGACAAGTTCCTGAAGAAGAACTGAGCCGCCAACGGTTCGATACGGAGCGGCGCTCTCGATCAAGACAGCGCCGCTCCCCTCTCTCCCTCAGCGCCGCAGGCGCGAGGGCGACCGCGGCTGATGGAGGACAGAATACGTGGCACAGACATCTCATGGCGTCGGCGGCGTCGGTTATGATGCGAGGAAGCGCACATGGCCGGCCGAGTTCAATGTTTTCCTGGCACTGGTCATTCTCGTCGTCATCTTCGAACTGATCGGCCGCATCTTTCTGGGCGACAGCTTTCTGTTCAACACACGCAGCGACGTCGGCGGCATCTTCAACGAAGCGCGCCTGCAGATCATCATCCTGCAGGTGTCGATCGTCGGCATCATCGCCATCGGCGTGACGCAAGTGATCATCACCGGCGGCATCGACCTGTCCTCGGGCTCGATCGTCGGCGCGACCGCCATGATCGCCATGAGCTTCGCCCAGGTGGCCACGGTCAACGGCAACCCCAATCCCAAGGCGATGTTCCTGGCGCAAGGCTGGACCGACCTGCCTGTCATCGTGCCGCTGCTGGTGGCGATCGCCTGCGGCCTGTTTGCCGGCCTGGTCAATGGCGCGCTGATCGCCTACACGCGCATTCCGCCGTTCATCGCCACGCTCGGCATGATGGTGACCGCGCGCGGCATCGCCAAATGGTGGTCCAAGGGCCAGCCGATCTCGTTTCCCACCGAGAGTTTCGCCGGCATCGGCAAAGGCCTGATGCCCGTCGTCATCTTCCTGTCGCTGGCCATCCTGTTCCAGCTGATCATGACCTACACCAGGTACGGCAAGCACTGTTACGCGATCGGCTCCAACGAGGACGCCGCGCGCATGTCCGGCATCAAGATCGCCAACCACAAGATCCTGGTCTACGTCATCGCCGGCATTCTCGCCGCGCTCGCCGCCGTGGTGCTGAGTTCCAAGAACCTGACCGCGCAGTCCGGCATGGGCGTGATGTACGAGCTCGACGCCATCGCCATGGCGGTCATCGGCGGCGTCTCGCTGTCGGGCGGCCGCGGCTCGATCATCGGCACCGTGATCGGCTCGCTGATCTTCGGCGTCATCATCTCCGGCTTCACCTTCCTGCGCCTCGACGCCTACTACCAGGAGATGGTCAAGGGTGTGATCATCGTCGGTGCGGTGGTTCTCGACCAGTGGCGCCAACGCCTGCGGGCAATGAGGGCATGACCATGTCAGACATCGTCCTGAAGACCGAAAACCTGACCAAGCGCTATGGCGGCGTGCATGCGCTTGAAGGCGCGAACTTCGAGCTGCGCAAGGGCGAGCATGTCGCCATCATGGGCGACAACGGCGCCGGCAAATCGACCTTCGTGCGCCAGATCACCGGCGTCGAGCAGCGCACCAGCGGCCAGATCTGGTTCGACGGCAAGGAAGTGAATTTTGCCGGGCCGATCGAGGCTCGCACGGCGGGCATCGAGACCGTGTTCCAAAGCCTGGCGCTGGCCGACGATCTCGACGTGCCGTCGAACCTGTTCCTCGGGCGCGAGAAGGTGCTGTTCAACCTCGGCCCGTTCTCGATCCTCGACCGCAAATACATGCGCAAGGCGACCGAGGCGGCGCTCGTCCGCACGGCGGTGAAGATCCCCAATTTGTCCAACACCATCCGCCACATGTCGGGCGGCCAGCGCCAATGCGTGGCGATCGCCCGGACGGCGACCTTCGCCTCCAAGCTGATCATCATGGACGAGCCAACGGCCGCCCTTGGCGTGCAGGAGACCGCGCAGGTCGAAAACATCGTCCGTACGCTGAAGGACAATGGCGAGCCGCTGATCCTGATCAGCCACAATATGCGCCAGGTGTTCGATCTCTGCGACCGTATCGTCGTGTTCCGGCGCGGCCGCATCGTCGCCAATCTGCGCAAGGAGAACACCGACGGAAACGACATCGTCTCCTACATCACCGGCGCCAAGACCGGGGAGGCGGAACTCGCGGCCTAAACAGGATGGTCATCCTGTTTTCTGGCGCGCTCGAAAAATAGCCTTGCCACCTTCCCCCAAAAGGAAGGTGCGGACACAACTCTCTCCAACCCATCCCCCCAGAGGAAATACCCATGACCGTTCGCTTCGCTCTCCTCGGTGCCGGCCGCATCGGCAAGGTCCACGCCCGCGCCGTCGGCTCCAACCCGCAGGCCAAACTGGTTGCCGTTGCCGATGCGTTCGAGAAGGCCGCCAAAGAGCTGGCGAGCGCCTATGGCGCCGAGGTGCGCAGCATCGAGGATATCGAGAAAGCCGGGGATATCGACGCCGTCGTCATCTGCACGCCGACCGACACCCATGCCGATCTGATCGAGCGCTTCGCCAAGGCCGGCAAGGCGATCTTCTGCGAGAAGCCGATCGACCTCAACGTCAAGCGCGTCGAGAAGTGCCTGGCCGTGGTCGAAAAAACCAAGGCGACGCTGATGGTGGGCTTCAACAGGCGCTTCGATCCGCATTTCGCCGCCGTGCGCAAGGCGATCGACGACGGCGCTATCGGCACCGTCGAGATGGTCACCATCACCTCGCGCGATCCCGGCGCGCCGCCGATCGACTACATCAAGCGCTCGGGCGGCATTTTTCGCGACATGACCATCCATGATTTCGACATGGCGCGCTTCCTGCTCGGCGAAGAGGTCGTGGCGGTCAGCGCCCATGCCTCGGTGCTGGTCGACAAGAAGATCGGTGCCGCCGGCGATTTCGATAGCGTCAGCGTCATCCTGGAAACCGCCTCCGGCAAGCAGGCCGTCATCTCCAACTCGCGCCGCGCCACCTATGGCTACGACCAGCGCATCGAGGTGCATGGCTCGAAAGGCATGGTTGCCGCCGAGAACCAGCGCCCGGTGTCGATCGAACTGGCCAACGAGAAGGGCTACACCCGCCCGCCGCTGCACGACTTCTTCATGACCCGCTACCTCGACGCCTATGCCATTGAGATCGCCGCGTTCATCACAGCCGCGACCTCGGGCAAGAAAGCGTCGCCGAGCGGTGCGGATGGGCTGGTGGCGCTGAAGCTGGCCGATGCGGCGCTGAAATCAGCAACGACCGGCAAGACCGTCCGTCTCGACAAGTAAGAAACCCTAGGAAGAAACCACAGGAGCAGAGCGATGAGCGCATCCGCCGATCGCAATTCACAGACACGCGCCATCGTCACCGGCGGCGCGCAAGGCATCGGCTTTGCCGTCGCCGAAGCGCTGGCCGAGGAAGGTTGCCGGGCGCTGGCGCTCATCGGCCGCTCGCAGGAGAAGGGCGACAAGGCCGTCGCTCACTTCAAGAAGGCTGGCGTCGAGGCGATCTTCATCAGCGCCGACGTCTCCAAAGTGGCCGACTGCAAGCGCGCCGTTGCCACCGCGATTTCGCATTTCGGCACCATCAACGCCCTGGTCAATGCCGCCGCGACATCGGCGCGCGGCTCGCTGGTCGAAACCTCAGAAGAGTTGTTCGACACCATCTTCGACACCAATGTGCGCGGCCCGTTTTTCCTGATGCAAGGCGTGGTGGCGCATCTCCTGGAAAAGAAGGCACCCGGCTCGATCGTCAATGTGCTGTCGATGTCGGCGCATACCGGCCAGTCGTTCCTGACGCCCTATTCGACCAGCAAGGGGGCGCTGATGACGCTGACCAAGAACGTCGCCAATGCCTATCGCTACAACCGCATCCGCTGCAATGCGGTGCTGCCCGGCTGGATGGACACGGAGGGCGAGGACATCGTGCAGAAGAAGTGGCACGACGCGCCGGACGACTGGCTGGCAAAGGCCGAAGCGACGCAGCCGATGGGCCAGTTGGTCAAGCCGGACCAGCTTGCCCGGCTGATCAGCTACATGGTCAGCCCGCAGTCCGGTGTCATGACCGGATCGCTGGTCGATTATGACCAGAGCATTGCGGGGGCGTCTCCGGAGTAACGCCGGCGAGTCCTGCGGAAAACACCCATCACTTCGTCATCTACGGGCGGAGCAAGGAGCGCAGCGACGCGGCGCAGACCCGAGGATCCATGCCGTTACCTTAGCCGAAGAATGCAGCGGGGCAGAATTCTGCAACGCAGCAGCGCTCTGAAGTCGCGGCATGGATCCTATGGTCTGCGCCGCGTCGCTTCGCTCCTTGCTCCGCCATAGGATGACGAAATCGTGAGAGTTCGGCCCATCCCGAATTAGGCTGCCACCACCCCCGTGACAAGCGCCTCCGCATCGACTATATGAACCGCATGATCAACCTGACCGCCGCATATTGGTACTTTAGGAGCTCGCTGGCGGCGGGAGGATTGCGCTCGATCTGAAGATTGCAGCAACAACATCCGAACAGCCGCCATACCTGGCGGCTTTTTTGTTTTCAGCCGGCAGGTTTCCCAAACAGGAGCAGAAAGCCGTGTTGACCACCACAGACGACCTCCGGGTCAAGGAAATCCGAGAACTGAGTACGCCGGACGAGGTGATGCGGGAGATCCCGCGCACGCTGACGGCGACGCGTACCGTCAGCGCATCGCGCAACGCCACCCACGCCATCTTGAACGGTACCGACGATAGGCTGCTCGTCATCGTCGGCCCGTGTTCGATCCACGATCCGGTCGCCGCCGTCGACTATGCCAGCCGTCTGGCGGCGCTGCGCGAGAGCCTGTCGGACCGGCTGGAGATCGTGATGCGGGTCTATTTCGAGAAACCGCGCACGACGGTCGGCTGGAAAGGCCTGATCAACGATCCCGACCTCGACGGCAGCTTCAACATCGACAAGGGGTTGCGAATGGCACGCAACGTGCTCTCCGCCGTCAACAATCTCGGCCTGCCGGCTGCGACCGAGTTCCTCGACATGACCACGCCGCAATACATTGCCGACCTCGTCGCCTGGGGCGCGATCGGCGCGCGCACGACCGAGAGCCAGATCCATCGCGAACTCGCCTCGGGCCTCTCCTGCCCGGTCGGCTTCAAGAACGGCACCGACGGCAATCTGCGCATCGCCGCCGAGGCGGTGAAATCGGCTGCCCAGCCGCATCATTTCATGGCGGTGACCAAGGGCGGGCGCAGCGGCATCGCCACGACCACGGGCAATGAGGACTGCCACCTCATCCTGCGCGGCGGCGTTCAGCCCAACTATGACGCGGCGAGCGTCGAAGCCGCCGCTGTGGAACTCGCCCGCATCGGCGTTGCGCCCAGGCTGATGATCGATGTCAGCCACGCCAACTCGGCCAAGAAGCCCGAGAACCAGCCCAAGGTCGCGGCAGATGTCGCCGGCCAGGTCGCGGCAGGCGACGAGCGCATCATCGGCCTGATGATCGAGAGCAACCTCGTCGCCGGCCGGCAGGACGTGGTGCCGGGTAAGCCGCTGGTCTATGGCCAGAGCATCACCGATGGCTGCATCGACTGGGCGACCACCGAGACGGTGCTGCACGGCCTTGCCGGCGCCGTCGAGTGGCGCCGCTCGGCACGCCGCGCCATGATCGACAACCGCCAGGGAGCTGCTTGACAGGGCATAGGCAAGCGGGCGGCGGTGGCCGGGATTACGCCGCCCTTAATCCTTCCCATGCCGTGAACACCGACACGGCAAAGAGCAGCAGTCCGGCCGCCCGGCCGGCAAAAATCGTCGCCCGCGGATTGGCGATCAGAAGGTTGCGGCTGCGGCCGGCCGTGATCGCCAGTCCGCCATAGATCGCAGCCTGGGTGGCCACGGTCAGTAGCCCCATGACCGTCGCCTGCATCCAGATCGGACCGTAGTCCGGTTTCAGGAACTGCGGGTAGACGGCAAGCACGAACAGGTATGCCTTCGGGTTGATCAGGCAGGTCACAAAACCCTGGCGAAAAGCCTTCCATGCGGAACGGCTGCCGGTGGGTCCGTCCTGGCCGACAGTGATGGAACTGCGCATCAGCGTGATGCCGATAAAGGCCATGTAGGCGGCGCCGGCAAGCAGAAGCGGCTTGAACAGGATCGGCACGAAATGCATCAGCAGGCCGACGCCGATGGCGCCGTTCAGCGTGTGCACCATGCCGCCGACCATGATGCCGCCGGTCGCGGCAAGACCCCTGTCGCGTCCGCCGGTCAGTGCATTGGCAAGCACGAAGAGCATGTCCATGCCCGGAACGGCGATGATGCCGAACAGCAGGATAAAGAAAAGCCAAAGATTTTCCGCATAGCCCATGTCAGTTGCCTGCCGCCTCGCTCCGCCAAACCGCAGCGGAACCTGTTGATTTTCAATTCGATAGGCGCTCCTATAGGTCAGCCCAACTGACAATGGTGTGTCAGTTGGGCGCGCAACGTGGGGTAAAAAATGCGCAAGGCGTCACGCCTGTTCGAGATCATCCAGATCGTGCGGCTGGCGCGGCAGCCGGTGACGGCAGCGACGATTGCCGGGCGGCTGGAAGTGACGGTGCGCTCGATCTATCGCGACATCGCAGCGCTGCAGGCGATGCGCGTGCCTATCGAAGGGGGCCGCGGCATCGGCTACATCCTGCGCCCCGGCTTCGACCTGCCGCCGCTGATGTTCTCGATCGAGGAGATGGAGGCGATCGTCCTGTCGCTGGCGCTGCTGGAGCGCACCGGAGACAGCGAGCTCAAGCAAGCGGCCAAGCGCGTCAGCGCCAAGATCGCCGGCGCGGTGCCGCCACCCTTGCGGCAGGCATTCGACGCCAATGCGCTGCATGCCTGGGGTTTCGCCGCGCCTTCGACCGGCGCGATCGACCTGGCGCTGGTGCGCCGCGCCATCCGCGACGAGGAGAAGCTTGACATCTCCTATCGCGACGAGATGGGCCGGGCCTCCGAGCGCCTCATCCGCCCGATCGCGCTCATCTACTACGCCGAAACCGCCAACATCGTCGCCTGGTGCGAGCTGCGCCAGGCGATCCGCAATTTCCGCAGCGACCGGATCGAGGATTGCCAGGCGACGGGGTTGCGCTTCAAGGGCGAAGGCGACCGGCTGCGGCAGGTCTGGGTCAACGGCTGGGAGACGAACGCTGCGGCCACCCTCGTCTGAAGCGGGCTTATATCACCGCACGTCCACCCAGCGCTTTTCTTCGAAGGAGCGCGCCATCGCGTGCACCGTGCGCTCGATCTCCAGCCCTTCGGCAAACTCGATGAGCCGCGCCGGCTTGCCTTCAAGCCGCGTCAGCAATTCGTGGCACTCGATGATCTTGAGATCGTTGAAGCCGAGGCCATGGCCGGGCGCCGGCACGAAGAGGTCATAGGGCTTGTGGTGCGGCGCCACCAGGATGGTGCGGTAGCCCTGCTCGGTCGGACGGTCTGATGTGAGATAGAGCTGGAATTCGTTCGATCGTTCCTGGTCGAACAGGATCGACCCTTTCGAGCCGAATATCTGGACGGCGATGCGGCCCTTGCGGCCCCAGGCCGAGCGGTTGACCAGCAGCGTGCCGGCAATGCCGTTTTCCAGATGCATCAGCACGCTGGCGATGTCGTAGGTTTCGACCGCGCGACGGCCGCCGCTGGCCTGCTTGCGGTCGGCATAGGGTTTGGCCATGTCGCAGATGACACTGGCGACGCGGCCGAACAGGGCGGAAACGAGCGACAGCGGATGCACGGCGAAATCGTCGAGCGCGCCATAGCCCGACGCGGCTTCGTGCTTCCAGAAGAACAGCGCTTCGGGGTCGGCCATGAAGTCCTCGTCCATCTCGATGCGCAGATGGTTGACCTCGCCGATGATCCTCTCGTCGAGCAGCGCGCCGATGTGGCGGATGGCCGGGCTCTGGATGTAGTTGTAGCCGAGCGCCGCGACCTTGCCGGACTTTTTCGCCGCCGCCGCCATCGCCTCGGCCTCGGCAAAACTCGGCGCCATCGGCTTTTCGCACCACAGATGCTTGCCGGCTTCCAGGATGGCGATGGCCATTTCCGGATGGAACTGGTTGGGCGTGGTCAGCGAGACGATATCGACTTCGGGATCGTTGACGACGGCACGCCAGTCGCCCGACGCCTTGGCGAAACCGAACTCGCCCGCCTTGCGCCGGGCAAGCTCTTCATTGACCTCGCCGAGATGGACCAGCCGTGGCTTGGCAACGTCGGGAAAGACGGCGCTGACGGCACTCCATGCGATGGCGTGACACTTGCCCATGAAACCCGTACCGATGAGACCGACGCCGACCATTTTCCGTTTCTCCTCTGCTTGAAGCGCTGCGTGGATGAATTAGTCCATTTTCTCCTGGAATGGAATGTCTGCCTCATTTTTTATGGTGTTCTTGCGCAGGCTCGCTATGATGATGCACAGAGGGATGCTTCACGCATGAGCCTGGACAGAGCGACGATGGACGAACGGGTACCTCGCGATTTCGAGACGCTGCGCACCACCATCCTGGAGCGGCGCGAAAGCCTGCCGAAGCGCATCGCCCAGATCGCCGCCCATGCGCTCGACAATCCCGACGATATCGCTTTCGGCACCGCCGCCAGCATCGCCGCTTCGGCCGGCGTGCAGCCTTCAACCCTGATCCGATTTGCCCAGCAGCTTGGCTTCGATGGTTTCACCAGCCTGCAGCAGGTGTTTCGCGAACGGCTGCGCGAGCGCAACTCGTCCTATGACGAAAGGCTGCAGGCGCTGCGCGTCAAGGCCGAGGGCGGCGCCGGCCATCGGTCGATCTTCGACGGCTTCGTCGCCGCCGCCAGCACTTCGCTCAACGACATTTCGCGCACGCTGGACGACGCGCATCTGGAAGACGCGATTTCCCTGCTGGCGAAGGCGGAAACCATCTACGTGCTGGCCAAGCGCCGCTCCTATCCGGTGGCGTCCTACATCGCCTATGCGCTGGGCAAGCTGAAGATCCGCAACCAGCTGATCGAATCGGCGGCTGGGCTGAATGCGGAGATGATCGGCTTCGCGACGCCGGCGGATGCCGTCATCGCCATCTCCTTCTCGCCCTATGCGCCGGCCACGATCGAGGAAGCGCGCAGCATTTCGGAACAGGGCGTGCCGATCGTCGCCATCACCGACAGCTCGTTTTCGCCGCTCGCCCAGTTCGCCAAGGTCTGGTTCGAGGTTGCAGAGGCCGATTTCGCCGGCTTCCGCTCGCTGTCGGCGACAATGGCGCTGGCCATGGCGCTGACTGTCGGCGTCGGCGAAAAGCGACGCGACACGGGCAGGAAGCGCAAGGGCTGATCGACCGCCGAAAAGGTACTTTTCGCCGAAGGAACGCTCATTCCATATTGACTATGGATTGGAATTATTATTTCATATTCCCGGCGCCACGCTGCCGCTCGCGCGTGTACCCCAACACAACAAGGCCGACGGGAGGTTCCAATGAGCGAAGCCGTGGACGCTGAATACGCGCCGCTCGACGTCATCACCATCGGTCGCGCTTCCGTGGACCTTTATGGGCAGCAGATCGGCTCGCGGCTGGAGGACATCACCTCCTTCGCCAAGTCGGTCGGCGGCTGCCCGGCCAATATCTCGGTCGGCACCGCCAGGCTCGGCCTGCGGTCGGCGCTGCTGACCCGCGTCGGCGACGAGCAGATGGGCCGCTTCATCCGCGAACAGCTGACGCGTGAAGGCGTCAATGTCGACGGGTTGAAGACCGACAAGGAACGGCTGACCGCGCTGGTGCTGCTGTCGGTCGAGGACGAAGGCGTCTCGCCGATGATCTTCTACCGCTCGGATTGCGCCGACATGGCGCTGGCGCCGGAAGACATCGATGAGGCCTTCATCGCCTCGGCGCGCTCGATCGTCGTCACCGGCACGCATTTTTCCAGGCCCAACAGCGATGCCGCGCAGCGCAAGGCGATCCGCATCATGAAGGCCAAGGGCGGCAAGGTGGTGTTCGACATCGACTACCGGCCGAACCTGTGGGGCCTTGCCGGCCATGCCGAAGGGTTCGAGCGCTATGTGAAATCGGACCGGGTCTCGGCCCAGCTGAAGACGGTGCTGCCCGACTGCGACCTCATCGTCGGCACCGAGGAAGAGATCATGATCGCGTCGGGCGCCGATGATTGCCTGAGCGCGCTGAAGACGATCCGCTCACTGTCGTCCGCGACCATTGTGCTCAAGCGCGGCGCAATGGGCTGCATCGCCTATGACGGACCGATCAGCGACGACCTCGAGGACGGTGTCGTCGGCAAGGGGTTTCCGATCGAGATCTACAATGTGCTGGGCGCCGGCGACGCTTTCATGTCCGGCTTCCTGCGCGGCTGGCTGGGTGGCGAAGACCATGCAACGGCGGCGACCTGGGCCAATGCCTGCGGCGCCTTCGCCGTGTCGCGGCTGCTCTGCGCGCCGGAATATCCGACCTTCGAGGAGCTGCGGTTCTTCCTCAAGCACGGCAGCGAGCATCTGGCGTTGCGCAAGGACGAGGCGATCAACCACATCCATTGGGCGACGACGCGCCGGCGCGACATCCCCTCGCTGATGGCGCTCGCCTGCGACCACCGCGTGCAGCTCGAGGATGTGGCGGCGAAGGCCGGTGCCGATCCGGCGCGGATCGAAGAATTCAAGGTGCTGGCGGTCAAGGCGGCTGCGAAGGTCGCTGCCGGCCGCGACGGCTACGGCATGCTGATCGACGAGAAACACGGCCGCAAGGCGATGTTCGAATTCGCCAGGCATTCCTTCGCCTGGCTCGGGCGGCCGGTGGAGTTGCCGGGTTCGCGGCCGCTGCGCTTCGAATTCTCGCAGGACATCGGCTCGCAGCTTGTCGAATGGCCGGTCGACCATTGCATCAAATGCCTGTGCTTCTATCACCCCGACGATCCGGCGGCGCTGAAGGAAGAACAGCAGCAGAAGTTGCGGGCGCTGTTCGAAGGCGCGCGGAAGGTCGGCCGAGAACTTCTCATCGAGATCATTGCCGGCAAGCATGGCAAACTCGACGACACGACGATCCCGCGCGCGTTGGAGGAACTCTATGCGCTCGGCATCAAGCCGGATTGGTGGAAGCTCGAGCCGCAGGCGTCGGTCGGTGCCTGGGCGAAGATCGAGGCCGTGATCCTGAAGCACGACCCCTGGTGCCGCGGCGTCGTGCTGCTGGGCCTGGAAGCGCCGCAGGACGAGCTGGAAGCGGCGTTCGCCGCCACCGCCAAGGCGCCCATCGTCAAGGGCTTTGCGGTCGGCCGCACCATCTTCGTCCATGCGGCCGAACAATGGCTGGCCGGCAAGATGTCGGATGACGAGGCGATCGCCGACATGGCCCAGCGCTTCGAACAGTTGACGGATGCGTGGCTTGCCGCGCGCGGCCGCAAGGCGGCATAAGAAGGCGCGGAATAGGACTGCGGAGGAAAACACCATGAGCAAGACAATCCGCCTGACGATGGCGCAGGCGCTGACCCGCTTCCTGTCGCGCCAGATGACCGAGATCGACGGCAGCAAAGTTCCGATCTTCGGCGGCGTCTGGGCGATCTTCGGTCACGGCAATGTCGCCGGCATCGGCGAGGCGCTTTATCAGGTCCGCGACGAGCTGCCGACCTTCCGCGCCCACAATGAACAGGCGATGGCGCATGCGGCGATCGCCTACGCCAAGGCCAATTTCCGCCGCCGCTTCATGGCCGCGACCTCTTCGATAGGCCCCGGCGCGCTCAACATGGTGACGGCGGCGGCGCTCGCCCATGTAAACAGGTTGCCCGTCCTGTTTTTGCCGGGCGATGTCTTCGCCAACCGCATTCCCGATCCGGTGCTGCAGCAGGCCGAGGATTTTTCCGATGGCACGGCGACGGTCAACGACTGCTTCCGTCCGGTTTCGCGCTATTTCGACCGCATCACCCGGCCGGAGCAGATCATTCCTGCGCTCAGCCGCGCCATGCAGGTGCTGACCGATCCGGCCGAATGCGGGCCGGTGACGCTGTCGCTGTGCCAGGACGTCCAGGCCGAGGCCTATGATTATCCCGAGAGTTTCTTTGCCGAGCGGGTCTGGCATCAGCGCCGGCCGCGCGCTGATCGCCATGAACTTGCCGCTGCAGTCGCCGCGCTCAAGGGTGCGAAAAAACCGTTGATTATCGCCGGCGGCGGCGTTCTCTACTCGCAGGCCTCGGACGAACTGGCGAAGTTCGCCGAAGGCGCCGGCATCCCGGTCTGCGAGACGCAAGGCGGCAAATCCTCGCTGCCGGACGACCATGCGCTCAACATGGCGGCGGTCGGCGTCACCGGCACTTCCGCCGCCAACCGGCTGGCCGAGGAAGCCGATGTCGTGCTCGCCATCGGCACGCGCCTGCAGGATTTCACCACCGGTTCGTGGGCGCTGTTCAAGAATTCGGCCAAGACCATCATCGGGCTCAACGTGCAGCCCTTCGACGCCGGCAAGCACCGCGCCCTGCCATTGGTGGCCGATGCGGCCGAGGGCCTGGCGGAACTCGGCGCGGCGCTGAAGGGCTGGAAGGCACCTTCCACCTGGACCGACAATGCGGCCACCGGCAAGAAGGCCTGGCAGGCCGAGGCGGCCAAGGTGACGGCGTCGACCAATGCCGCCTACCCGTCCGACGCGCAGGTGATCGGCGCCGTGCAGCGCGCCATGGGCTCCGGTGTGACGCTGCTGAATGCCTCCGGCGGCCTGCCGGGCGAACTGCACAAACTCTGGCAGGCGGGCGCGCCCGGATCGTATCATGGCGAATACGGCTTCTCGACCATGGGCTACGAGATTGCCGGCGGGCTCGGCGCCAAGATGGCGAAGCCCGATCAGGAGATCGTCGTCATGATCGGCGATGGCTCCTACCTGATGATGAATTCGGAGATCGCCACCTCGGTGATGCTCGGACTGAAACTGACCATCGTGCTGCTCGACAACCGCGGCTATGGTTGCATCAACCGGCTGCAGATGGCGACCGGCGGCGCCAACTTCAACAATCTCCTGAAGGACTCGCGCCACGAGGTCCTGCCCGACATCGACTTTGCCGCGCATGCGGCGAGCATGGGAGCGATTGCCGAGAAAGTGCCATCGATTGCCGGGCTGGAAAACGCGCTGGCACAGGCCAGGAAGAATACGCGCACCACGGTGCTCGTCATCGACACCGACCCGCTGGTTTCCACAGATGCCGGCGGCCATTGGTGGGACGTGGCGGTGCCGGAAGTCTCAGTGCGGCCGCAGGTCAACGCAGCGCGCAAGGCGTATGACGAGAAGCGGAAGATGCAGACCGTCGGCGATTGATATAGGCGCTGCCACCCCTACCTCCCCCTTGTGGGGAGGTCGGACCGAAGGTCCGGGTGGGGGTCTGGCGCCGCACCCCCACCCCGCTGCTTCGCAGCGACCCTCCCCACAGGGGGAGGGTGAACAAGAAACCGGAGTGACGACTTGAAAGCCAAACTGGGCATGTCCCCCATTGCGTGGTGGAACGACGATCTTGCGGAACTCAGCGATGACGTGTCGCTGGAAGAATGTTTGCGCCAGTCGCGCTCGGCCGGTTTCACCGGCATGGAGATGGGTCGGCGTTTTCCCAATGATCCCGAAATCATGCTGCCGATCCTGAAGGCCGCCGACGTCACGCTATGCGGTGGCTGGTTCTCCGGCACGCTGGTCGATGGGGAGATGGCCGACAACAAGGATCGCATCCAGCCGATGATCGACCTGTTCAAGGCGGTGAATGCGCCTTGCATCGTTTATGGCGAAGTCGGCCGCTCGATCCAGGGCGACCGCTCGAAGCCGCTGGCGACCAAGCCGAAGCTGTCGGATGACGAGATGAAGGCTTACGCGAAACGCCTGACCGCGTTTGGCGAATGGTGCGCCGAACAGGGTATGCCGCTGTCCTATCATCACCACATGGCGGCGGTGGTCGAGACCGAGCCGGAACTCGATGCCTTCATGCGCTATTCCGGAGCCGGCATTCCGCTGCTGCTCGATGCCGGACATCTGGCATTCGCCGGCGGCGACGTGCTGCGTGCCATCGACAACCATCACACACGCATCAGCCATGTGCATGTGAAGGACGTTCGCATGGAGGTGATCGACAGGCTAGACCGCTCGAAGCAATCTTTCCTCGACGCCGTGGCGCTGGGCGCCTTCACCGTACCGGGCGACGGTTCACTCGATTTCGGCGCCATCGTGCAGCGCTTCGCCGACCATGGCTATGAGGGCTGGTTCGTAGTCGAGGCCGAGCAGGACCCGAAAAAGAACCCGCCACTCAGGATGGCGCAGGTTGGCTACAAGGAACTGATGCGCGTCATGACCGCCGCCGGCTATACGGTCGAGACGCAAGGCTTTCCAAATGTCTAGTTTCCCAATGGCTGGTGCGACGGGTTCCCGGCGAGGCCGATTGCTGTAGATTGGTTCTATGAAAGATTCCGAACACCCCTTCTTCCGGCCTTTGTGGCGGCGTGCCGCCATCGTCGCGGTCTGCGTCATCTGGTCGATCATCGAGTTCGCCACCGGCACGCCGTTCTGGGGCATGATCGCGCTCGGCTTCGCCGGCTACGCCGTCTGGCAGTTTTTTTATCTCTACAAGCCTGCTGACGAGGCGAAGCCTCCAGTCGAGCCCGAGCCGAAGGAGTGACTGGGATGTCGAAGCTGCTCGTCAAAGCCGACAAAGGCCATGGCCGCGTCGCCCATGTGACGCCGAAAAGTGCCGGCTGGACCTATGTCGGTTTCGACCTGCATCGGCTGAAGCCCGGCGAAAGCGCCTCGGGAAACACCGAAGATCGTGAAGTCTGCCTGGTGTTCGTTACCGGCAAGGGCAAGGCTTCAGCCGGCGGCAGAGAGCTCGGCCTGCTCGGCGAGCGCATGTCGCCCTTCGAGGGCAAGCCGTGGTCGGTCTACATTCCGCAAGGCTCCGACTGGTCGGTGACGGCTGACACCGAGCTGGAACTTGCCGTCTGCTCGGCGCCGGGCCTTGGCGGCGGCCTGCCGGTGCGGGTGATCGCACCGGACGATCTCGGCCAGGAGGTGCGCGGCAAGGGCACCAACACGCGCTATGTCACCAACATCCTGCCGGAGGGAAAGCCGGCCGATTCGCTGCTGGTGGTCGAGGTCATCACGCCCGGCGGGCATACATCGAGCTATCCGCCGCACAAGCACGACCAGGATAATCTGCCTGCCGAATCCTATCTCGAGGAAACCTACTATCACCGCCTCAACCCGCCGCAGGGCTTTGCCTTCCAGCGCGTCTATACCGATGCCGACAAGAATGGCCATCGCGCGCTCGACGAAGCGATGGCGATCGAGGATGGCGATGTCGTGCTGGTGCCCAAAGGCTATCACCCCTGCGCTGCCTGCCACGGCTATGACCTCTATTATCTCAACGTCATGGCCGGACCGAAGCGGACGTGGAAATTCCACAACGCGCCCGAGCACGAATGGCTGATGAAGGCCTGACCGGTCGCTGCGTGAGCACTAGCTCCTTGGTCCAGCACGAAAAAATCGTCGGCTAATGACCCCGCCGCAGCGTTTTGTTACCTGAAAGCCAGCAAGGCTTCGTCAATTCGTCATGGAAATCACCTATGGCAGCGAAGCTGACAAGGACTTTCCATGCGCTACGCCCTCTATTTCACCCCCCGGCAGGACGAGCCACTGGCGCGGATCGCCGCCGACTGGCTGGGCCGCGACCCGTTCGGCGCCGCGACGAGGCCGGTCGAAGCGGTGGCCGGCCTGTCGGCGGCGGAAGTCGCTTTCCACACCGCTTCGGCGCGCCGCTATGGTTTCCATGCGACGCTGAAAGCCCCCTTCCGCCTGGCTACCGACGAGACGGAAGCCTCGCTGCGCTCCGCACTCGACCATTTTGCCGAGGCGACGCCGGTGGTGACCATCCCGCGTCTCGTGGTCAGCCAGATCGACGGCTTCTTCGCATTGGTGCCGGAAGGGCCAGTGCCTGCGCTCAACCGGTTCGCCGATGACGTGGTGCGCGATTTTGACCGGTTTCGCGCACCGCTGAGCGAGGCGGAAATCGAGCGGCGCAGCCCGGATTCGCTGAAGCCGGCCGAGTTCCGCAATCTCTGCCAATGGGGTTACCCCTATGTCTTCGAAACCTTTCGCTTCCACATGACGCTGTCCGGCCGGGCGGGGTCACAGGAAAGCCCTCGTTTGCGCGCAGCGATCGACAGCCTGTTCGCGGACGTGCTGCAACAGAAGGTGCTGGTGGATGCGCTGACCTTGTTTGTCGAAACCGAACCGGGTGCACCGTTCATGGTGCTCTCGCATCACGCGCTCGGGCGCCGCCCGGCCAGAAAAACCGCCTGAAGGACTGCCTGAAATGACCGCCGAGACTGTTCTCCACAATGCCCGCATCGTGCTTGCCGACGAGATCGTCAAAGGTTCGCTGGTGCTGCGCGACGGCTTTATCGCCGGCATCGAAGCCGGCATCAGCCGCATCGGCGAGGATATGGGCGGCGACTATGTCATTCCCGGGCTGGTCGAATTGCACACCGACCATCTCGAAGGCCACTACGCGCCGCGGCCCAAGGTGCGCTGGAATCCGATCGCCGCCGTGCTCGCCCATGACGCGCAGGTGGCGACCGCCGGCATCACCACCGTGCTCGACGCCTTGCGCGTCGGCATGGACGAAGACGCCGACCTGACATCGGCCGACATCCGCAAGCTGGCCGACGCGATCGAGGACAGTGTGAAGCAGGACCGTCTGCGCGCCGACCATTTCATCCATCTGCGCTGCGAGGTTTCGGCACCGGACTGCCTCAGGGCTTTCGCCAATTTCGACGGCGACGAGCGGGTGAAGCTGGCATCGCTGATGGACCATGCGCCAGGCCAGCGCCAGTTCGTCAACCTCGAGACCTATGCCTACTACTACCAGCGCAAGCTGAAGCTGACCGATCGCGATTTCAAGCTGTTCTGCGAAAAGCGGATGGCCGAATCGGCGCGCAATTCGGCGCCGAACCGGGCGGTGATATCAGCCGCCTGCCAGGAGCGCGGCATCGTGCTGGCCAGCCACGACGACGCCACATCAGGCCATGTCGACGAGGCGATCGAACAGGGCGTTCGCGTCGCCGAATTCCCGACCACGGAAGAGGCCGCCAGGGCCTCGAAAGAGGCTGGGATGGGTGTGCTGATGGGCGCGCCCAACGTCATGCGCGGCGCCTCGCATTCGGGCAATGTCTCGGCCCGTACGCTGGCCAGCGATGGCCTGCTCGACATCTTGTCGTCCGACTACATTCCCTTCAGCCTGATCCAGTCGGCGTTCTTCCTCGGCGATGTCGTCGAAGGCATTTCCCTGCCGCAGGCCGTCGCCATGGTCTCGAAGAACCCGGCCGATGCGGTTGGCCTGACCGATCGCGGCGTCATCGAGCAGGGCCGCCGCGCCGATCTGGTGCGGGTGCGCGTCGACGACCATGTCCCGGTCGTGCGCACCGTGTGGCGGCAGGGAAGCCGGGTCGCATGATGGTGTCGGCATCGATTGAGCGGGAATTGTCGGCCGAGACGTTTCCGATCCGCGATGGCGTCTTCGTCGCCGTCGTCGGCCCAAGCGGCGCCGGCAAGGACACAGTGATCGGCTACGCCCGCGCCCGCTTTGCCGACGAAACGCGGCTGGAGTTCGTCCGCCGCGTCATCACCAGGCCGAGCGATGTCGCCAGCGAGGACCACGACACGCTGGCCGATGCCGCCTTCGCCGAGGCCGAAGCCGATGGCGCCTTCGCCATCTCCTGGGAAGCGCACGGCTTGCGCTACGGCATCCCCGCCGATGTCGACTGGTCCGTTGCCAATGGCCGTATCGCTGTCGCCAATGTGTCGCGCGCGATCATCCCCTCCTTGCGCGAACGCTATGCCAATCTGGCCATCGTCGAGATCACCGCCTCGCCTGAAGTGCTGGCCGAGCGTCTGGCGATGCGCGGCCGCGAGTCACGCGGCGAAGTGCTGGCGCGGCTGGCACGCAGCGCCAATGTCACTCTGTCCGGGCCCGGCGTCACCTCGATCGACAACAGCGGCCCGCGCGAGACGGCCGGCGAACGCTTCGCCGAGGTGCTGCGCAAGGCGATGGCTTTTTCCGACATGTCGGGCCTGATCTGAAATAGGCGTTCAGGCCCCAAGCGCGAAGGGCGTGAACGAGACGGTGCCGGCGATGCTTTCGCCTGGGGCAAGTACGATGGTGCCCTCGTCCGGATCGCTCCATCCGCCCCGGTTGAAAGCACCGGAGGCCATGGTCTGCGGTTCGACGCAAAAGTAAGGCTTGGCCGGGTCGGCGTACAGCATCAGGTGCTTGAAGATCGGATCGGCCTTGATGCGCAAACCCGCGCCGCGCGCCGGAAAGCGAAGCGTCGCCTCACCCGTCCAGCCGCCATAATCATTGTTGCGCCAGCCGGCGGGTAAAGGCCGGCTCTCGGCGAAGTCGAGTTCGGGCGCAAGCGCTATCGGATCGCCGGCGATGCCTTGCGGTTCCTCCAGATAGAACCGCGCGGCCTTGAATTGCAGCGTGACGTCCGGGTCGCGATCGAACCAGGGATGCAGGCCGAAACCAAACGGCATGGAAACCGGCCCCGTGTTGGTCAGTGTCATGGTCACGTCGAGGCCTTCTTCGGACAGCATGAAAGCCTGCGTCGCGTGATAGGAGTAGGGTTCGAGGCTGGCTGCGATATCCAGCGACAGCGTTGCCTGGGCGTCGCCCGCCTCAGTGACAGTCCAGGGGTGTTTCCAGCCGCTGCCATGCACGTTGATGGCGTCGGGCGGATTGTTGGGCTGGACCCGCCAGCGCTTCGCTCGAAACTCGAAGGTGTTTCCGGCGATGCGGTTGGCGTAGGGGGTCATCGGGAACATGGCGACGCCAAGCACATTGCCCGCTTCGCGATCATGGTCCGAGAGCCTGCGCATGAGATCGATGCCGCGCCAGTGCAGCGCGCTGAGGCTGCCGCCGATTTGCGGCACCAGTTCGGCTTCGAGCGCGCCGGCCCTGAGCGTCAACGGTTCAGAAATTGCAGCCATCGCCGCCATTCGCCGCGAGGCGCTATTCCGCGGCCGCGCCGGCGGCGCTTTTGCGGGTGGCGTCGACCATCAGCCGCCGTTCCCGGAACACGCCCCATTGCTGGTCGACCAGCACGCCGATGAGGATGACGCCGCCCATCACCGCGAAGTTGAGCGAGGACGGGATGCCGAGCAGATTGACCAGGTTCTGCAACTCCTGCAGCAGCACCGTGCCGAGGATGACGCCGATCAGCGAGCCTTCGCCGCCGCGCAGCGAGAAGCCGCCGAGCACGGCGGCAGCGATGGCGTAGAGTTCGTAGAACTGGCCGTGGCTGGCCGGCGAGATCGAGCGCGTGTACATGGCGAAATAGATCGCCGACAGCGCCGTCAGCACGCCGCAGATGACGTAAGCGGCGATGACGACGCGGCCGGTGCGGATGCCGGAATATTTCGCCGCCTCCTCGTTCTTGCCGATGGCGTAGAGATAGCGGCCGAACACCGAGCGGTGCAGCACCACCCACATGACGATTGAGATGACGATCAGCGCGATGAAGCTGTTCGGTACGCCATAGGAACGCCCGGCGGTGAGGAATTCGAGGTCGGGGAAATTCTGGCCGAAGGCAAAACCCGCGGTGCCGTCGGCGGTGTAGAAGCGGGCGACGCCGCGGTAGATCAGCAGGCCGCACAGGGTGACGACGAAGGGCTGCAGCTTGAGCCTTGTGATCAGCCAGCCATGCGCCAGGCCGATGATGGCGCCAAGCACCAGGATGAGCACGAAGGCCAGCGGCCATTCCATGCCACGCACGGCGATGAAGTCGATGAACAGCGTGCCAAGCAGCGCTACCACCGAGCCGACCGACAATTCGATGCCGCCGGTGATGATGACGAAGGCTTGGCCGATCGACAGGATGCCGAACAGGCCGATCAGGTTCGAGGTGTTGGCGAGGTTGATCGGCAGCAGGAAGCGCGGATTGATGATCGCAACGATCGCCCCGACCACCAGGATCAGGATCAGCAGGCCGAGATCTTTCTTGCTCATCGTCTTCTCCCCAATGCCTGCCTGAGCGGATCGCGTTTGCGCGGCCCGTGGCAACAACTATTTCGGCTGCTTGCCCACCGCCAGCAGCAGCACGTTTTCCTGGCTGAACCGGTCCTTGTCGAGAATGCCCGAGATCTGGCCCTCATGCATGACGGCGATGCGGTCGGACACGCCGATCACCTCTTCCATGTCCGACGAGATCATCAGCACGGCGACGCCGGCATCGGCCAATGCGCGCATCAGCCCGTAGATTTCCGCCTTGGCGCCGATGTCGATGCCGCGCGTCGGCTCGTCCAAAATCATCACCTTGGGGTTCATGGCCAGCCATTTGCCGAGCACGACCTTCTGCTGGTTGCCGCCCGACAGCGTGCCGGTGCGCGTCTGCACCGAAGGCGCCTTGATGCCGAGATCTTTCTTCTGCTTCTCGGCGGTGGCGGTCTCGGCGCTTTTGGACACCAGGGAGCGGCGCGCATGCGCAGGCAGATTGGGCAAGGAAATGTTCTGCGCGATCGACAGGTCGAGCAGGATGCCGGTTAGCTTGCGGTCTTCCGGCACCAGGAAGATGCCATGCGCGACGGCGTCGGCCGCCGAGCCCAGTGCAAGCGGCTTGCCGTCGAGCTCGAGCGCGCCGCCGAGCTTCGAGTCGATACCGAAGAACACCCGCGCCAGTTCGGTGCGGCCGGAACCGACAAGGCCGGCAAGGCCGAGGATTTCGCCGCGCCTGATGTCGAGATCGACCGGCCGGCCGGGATAGGCAGGCGTACGGATGGCCTTGGCCGCGAGTGCTACGGCGCCGGGCGCACGCGCCGCCTCCGAGGCCTTTTCGCGCTCCTTCAGCATGCGGCCGATCATCAGCTTGACCATCTGGTCGTGGCCGATGTCGCTCTTCGGCAAGGTGCCGGCCAGCATGCCGTCGCGCAGCACGACGACGCGGTCGGCGACGCGCTCGACCTCGTGCAGGCGGTGCGAAATGAAGATGACGCTGATGCCGTCGGCCTTCAGCGCCTTGATGACGTCGAGCAATTTGTCGGTCTCGGCGAGCGGCAGGCTCGATGTCGGCTCGTCGAGGATGACCAGCCGCGCCTCGATCGACAGCGCCTTGGCGATCTCGACCATCTGCTGCTGCGCCAGCGACAGGGTCGCGACCGGCGTGTCGGCGGAAAAATTGGCGCCGACGCGTTTCAAAAGCGGCGCCACCATGGTGCGCAGCTTGGCGCGGTCGACGAGCTTGAGCGGCCCGGCGCGCAACGGCTCGCGGCCGAAGAAGATGTTGGCGGCGACATCGAGATTGTCGAACAGGTTGAGTTCCTGGTGGACGAAGGCGATGCCAGACCCCAGGCTGCCTTCAACGGAGAGCCTGTCATGCGCGGTGCCGTCGACGGTGATCGTGCCGCTGTCGGGCGTGGTGACGCCGCCGAGGATCTTCATCAGTGTCGATTTGCCGGCGCCGTTTTCGCCGACGAGGCCGATGACCTCGCCCGGCCTAACCTCCATGGAGAAGCCGTCGAGCGCGACGACGCCCGGATAGGTCTTGCGCACGTTCTCGAGGCTGAGGAACGGGGCGGTCACGGATGCAGCAATGGATGTGTCGGAATAGTTCATCATGCCTGACAGCGATTGGCGGAACGGCCTCCTCGCAGACTGACGGGCCTTGGGAGGCCCGTCAATAAAAAGCGAGGCGTCGCGCTGCCCCTCACCCTCTTCGGGGTGCCGGTCCACCCTCCGCAGCTGCAGCGCAGCTGCTGCGGAGGACGGGCAGGCGGATGAGGGGCAGCGCCAACGACGATCAGTTTCCGGCCATCGCCTTCAGATTGGCGGCGTAGGCGTCGACATCATCCTTGCCGATGATCTTGGTCGGGATGATGATGAGGTTGCCTTCCGGGATGCCCGACTTGTCGCCCTTGAGATAGGCAGCCATCAGCTTCATGCCCTGATAGGCCCATTCGAAGGGCTGCTGCACGACGGTGGCGGCAATGGTGCCTTCCTTGACGCCGCCCAGCGTGATCGGATCGTCATCGAAGCCGACGACGGTGATCGAGCCGAGCTTGCCGGCGTCGCGCAGCGCTTCATAGATGCGCGGCGTGTTGTAGGAGTAGAAGCCGACCATGCAGGTGACGTCGGGGCTGGCGACCAGCGCGTCCTCGACGTTCTTCTTGGCGCGCGCCTGGTCGATGTCGTCGCCGCGCACGTCGATCAGCTCGATCTTGGTGCCGGCGAGGCCGTCCTTCATGCCTTGGATGCGCTCCTTGGCATTGTCGGCGCCGAGCAGGCCGACGAAGCCGAGGCATTTGCCGCCATTGGGCATTGCCTTCTTGGCGATTTCGGCCGCCTGCTTGCCGGCATCGACATTGGACGAGCCGATATAGGCGACGCGCTTGGTCTGCGGTGCGTCCGAGTCGGTGGTGAACAGCGCGGTCTCCGAAGCGATCTTGTTCAACCCATCGGTCGAGGTCTTGGGATCGACGGCCGAGACCATGATGCCCTTGACGCCGGCGGTCACCAGATCGTCCATCAGCCGCTGCTGGATGGCGACCGAGGACTGCTCGGGGTATTTGAGCTCGAGCGTATAGTCGGGCAGTTCGCCTTGCGCCTTCTTGACCCCGGCTTCGGCGGCCTTCCAGAAATCGGAAGCGCCGTTGACGACGAAGGCCAGCGTCGGCTTGTCTTGGGCGCGTGCGATGGCCGTGGCCGACAGGCCAAGCAGCAGCGCGGCCGCGGCTACGGATGCAGTTCGTATCAAGGATTTCATGTTCAACCTCCCGTTTGGCTCAGTCATTGGACCGGCCGATCTTGCACTGACCTGATTTGCCGTTTGCAGCGTGGACGCCCTCCTCCTCAAAGGGGTTCCCGGCACCGAAAGAATGGCGTCGTTCCAGCCACGATCATGGACCTTAGAGACTCATCCTTCGTTCGTAAATAGTCCGATTTGTCTGACATATCACATATCCGAGACAAGGCTCGCGGAGGTAGGATCCGCTCGCCACCGGGCCATTTTTCGCACTCTCCCGCCGCCCCGGACGTGACCGGCCGGACGCGACGGATTGACGGTACAGCGCATTTTTGTATTAGTAAACAGTATTAGTTCCGAGCCAATGCCGGGGTTTCGCGGGGCGCCGCCGCCGAGCCGTGGTCACCGCTGGCCCGCCGCCCAAGCCTTTCGCCCTTTGAGTTTTGGCTTGTATGGAGATCCACGGCGGATGGACCTCCTGCATACTAATAGTTATAAACGGCCTGGACGTTGTCTCTATGAATCGACGGCGTCACGCCATCTTGCCGGCCTGACCGGCCTGCCAGACTGGGATTTGCCATGAGCGAGACGACGGATCGGGCCAGCGACACGGCGAGGCGGCGCAAGGCGCCGGCCAAGGGCGCCAAGGGCCGCGTCACCATGATCGATATCGCCAGGGCAGCCGGCTGCTCGCAGGCGACCGTCTCCTTCGTGCTCAATAATTCGCCGGGGATCAAGCTGTCGCAGCAGACCCGCGAACGGGTGATCGAGGCCGCACGGACGCTTGGCTACACCGCGCCCGCTTTCGAGGCCCTCCACCCGCCGCTACCGGCTTTCGAAGGACTGGACGGGGTGATCGGCTTTGCCGTCGACCAGCTCGCGACCAGCCCGGAAGCCGTGGTCGCCATCGAGGGCGCGCGCCAGGCCTCCTGGAATGCCGGCAACGTGCTTCTGGTGGCGCAGACGCTGGGCGATTCCGTCATGGAGCCGCGCGCCATTTCAGCACTCACCAAGCGGGGCATTTCGGCGCTGATCTACATGACCATCTTCACCCGCGAGATCACGGCGCCCGATTACCTCTACGGCCTCGACATCCCGGTGATCCTGCTCAACTGTTATACGGCCGACTACGCCTTCCCCGCCGTGGTGCCGAGCGAGATCGCCGGCGGCCAGAGCTCGACCCGCCACCTGATCAGCCACGGCCACCGCCGCATCGCCACCATCACCGGCGAGCCGTGGATGCAGGCGGCACAAGACCGGCTGAAAGGCTACCGCCGCGCGCTCGCCACTGCCGACATCCCGTTCGATCCCGAGCTGGTGGTCGAAGGCGACTGGTCGGCCAGCGCCGGCTACGCCGCGACCGTCAAGTTGCTGGCGCTGAGGGACCGACCGACCGCCATCTTCTGCCAGAACGACCGCACCGCGATCGGCTGCTACGAAGCGCTGAAAGAAGCCGGCCTGCACATCCCACAGGACATCTCCGTGGTCGGCTACGACGACGAGGAAATCGCCCGTCATCTCTTCCCGCCGCTGACCACCTCGATCCTGCCGCATATGGCGATGGGCCAATGGGCGATCGAGCAGCTGGAAGCGCCGGCGGCGCCTGGGCGGGGGCGGTATCCGATCACGAAGCTGGAGTGCCCGCTGGTGGAAAGGGAGAGTGTGAGGGGGGTGAAGCGCGAGGGGACGCGGTAATCGCGTGTTTTTCAGTCTTTTGATCTCAGCATTGGTCGGTTGCTCTTCGCCCGAATCCCTTCGTAATCAGGAATTATAGTGAAAAACACTGGCAAGCGGTCGCGGCCTGCGGCTTTGCAATCCGAGCAGCCGAACAGTGCAACCAAGTCTTGGTGCATGGCACCGTGAGCCGGGCCAAGCCGGTCAATCAATGCCTGGATATCGAGCTTTGTGGATTTGCCGCACATTGAGTGAGAGCAGTTGATGTAGACACTTTCACGGGCGGCCAACGTGTCAGCCAGGGTCTTTGTCATCCCCGGAAGCGCTCGGTATGCCAATGGATCTTGCCATCGATCTTCATCGGCTTGTGAATCACCAGGCGCTTCGGCAAATGCTCCGGATGCACCTCCACTAGCGTGATCTTGACCTGCGGCTTGCAGCGACTGCAATCAAACTTCAGCGACTGCGGGTCAACGCCGCCGCCGTAGACCATCATCAAATCGGCCGATCTGCAGTAGCGAACATTGCCGCAGCTGCATTCTGCTTTCACAAGCATGTTGTGCCGCGTCGCCTTGCCCAGCGTGTCGATCGGTTCGTGTGCCATGGCTCATAGAAGAGGAACATATTCCTCTCTGGTCAAGAGGGATTGACTCTCATGTTCTCCATTTTGTTCACTGCTGGCAGGATAGCCACAGGAAGCATGCATGGACGTGGACACAGGTCGACATGCGGACTTGCGGCAGGTGATTTGGCATGACGCCCAAGGCACCAGCCCCTGGAAGAGGCCGCCCGTTAGTCGGCACGATCAGGCAGACCAAAAACCGGTTGAGTGACCGTGCCGACCATGGCTGGACATGAGGGTGGGCCTAATGTCCAGGCTCCATATGCTACCGGTACACTGGCGTTGCTACACTACGCCTGATGGCCTATGAGCGCGGGTGCTGCCTCAAATCTATGGAACTCACCCTCAGGTGGCACATTGACCCTGTGAGCGGTCGATTCCAAAGGATGTAGCCGCTTGAACAGGGTCCGCCGTCGGCGCCTAATAGGCGGCGGGCTCACCCTCAGCGGTTACAAACGTAGAGGAAGAAGCCCGCCCCACCCCATCACGGCAGCAGCGGCGGGCCGTCCCTAGGGATAGCGGGACTCACTGGGGTGTTGGTTTTCCCCTGCTGAGATTTGCGATGCAAAATAAGTGCCAAGCTCGATGGTCCATAACGATACAACGTTGCGGCTCGTCAACGTATATCTTGAATGGCTAATGTAATAGAACGGCCGCCAGACAAGCCGAGAACCAATTAGCACAGACCGGACCTTTGGACCTCGCACCCAAGCCTTTGGTCCTACTGGAAAACCCGCCGTGCTTGCCTTGCACGACGGGTTTATAATGTGCGGCTACATCCTATGCTATGTATCAACCTGGGACAGAGCCTGAAGTCCCAAAGACAGCCCTCAGCAGCCTTCCGTAGTCTTCTTCATTTGGCCAGGAGCGGCCGAGTTAGCGTCCGTATCTTGCTGGCCTGGCGCCGCCTGCTTGGCGCTGCCTGTCTGCTGCCCCGGAGCGCAGTCCTTGGCGGAGTTCGAGTTCGTTCCGCTGGTGGTGGTCGAATCCGTGCCCTGATCGGTCGTGGTACTCGGCATGGTCTTCGTCGTCGTCGTTGATGATCCGCCGGTGCTGGTGCTGTTCGACTGCGCGAACGCCAAGCCGGTCGAAAGTGCCATGAGGGCCGATGCGAAAATAATCTGTTTCATGGTCAAACTCCGTATTTGAACATCCCTTCGGACAGCTAACATCGCATCGAAGGGACGGTTCCAACGAAAATGTTCGGAGCCTCCGCACATCGTTTAAAAAAAGCCCGCCACCTTTCAGCAGCGGGCTTTTCTTTAACGGCTTAAAATTATTCCGGAGTTGGCGGCGGCGGCGGCGGTGTGAATGATGCGCCATTACCTGCTGTAACAGCAGAGAGCCGGTCCTTTTTTGTCAGTACAGGTTTTTCGTAGGTCTTCTTCATTCGCGGTGCTCCTCGCTTTCCCACGACAGAAACTGCTTGCGTTGGCATCCCTTGTCAATTGCTTCGCCGACGCTCGAATGGTTTCAACGAAAAAGCCCGCCAGCCGTGGGGCCGGCGGGCAGTTCTCATGGGGGAAAGCACTGAATGGGAACAGTGCAACGACCGAAGTTTGACAGCGCGATTTTGTTCCACTGATCCAGTGAACCGACTTGGCGTCGTTACCTTGGTAAACCGTACAGCAACCATTCCGGCCTTTACGATTTTTGCCTAATGGCTCGCTACTTCTTCGACCTTCACGACACCGATGCGCTGACCGAGATCCTTGAGGAGCTGGCGCGTTCTGGGGCTGGTTCGCGCCTCGATCTGAGATGCAAGGTCTGCGATGCCAAAGGCAACGAAATCCAGCAGTTCAGGGTAGCGGTACAGGTAGCCGAGAACCGCGACATGACCTTTCTCTGGCCAACCTTCCATTGAAAAAGCCCGCCACTGAGGGAAGCAGTGACGGGCCTTCCGGTGATCTGCTCGGCCAGCGGAACCGAGCGCGATCCAAACTTCATTTTCGGATCTATGTTCCAGTGGGTCCGCCCCTACTGGCGGGCAGAGGCGGACCCGGCCGAGGCTTGGGGGCCTCGACCAGCAGCGGGGGACGCTGCCGCTTTTCCAAACCAGCCTCGACATATCCGGTTCCGCTAATGCACGAAAAAGCCCGCCACCTTTCGGCAGCGGGCAAGGTCTGTAGTAGCTGGGATCAACCAGCATGGATCAACTTGCGGAGGCGGGGTTGGTTGCGAGGCGCTTTTGCGACGTGGATTTCGCAACCTTCTTCAACACCTTAACACACGATCAAAATTATCCTCTGACTCGTCGGTTTCGAGCTTGTGGGCAGCTTGCCCTTGGCACCCTTCAAGGCGATGAGCGAACTCGTCATCCTCCCCGCAGCAGGCGCCAGATGTCATGCCAATAGGCGGTAATGAGCGAAGCCAGTGCCGCCGCCGCCATTCCGGTAACGCCTAAGGCTCCGAGCCCCATCAGCTTCCAGCGCGTCACCTCGGCAGTGACCGCCTTCACACCCGTCATGTCGTCTTGCTGACAGCGGTCTCGGTTGCCGCGACCCGGTCGATAAGCTCGTCGGTCTTGGCATACATCTTGGACCGGCTTGCGGCCACGCGCTGTTCGGATTGTTCGTAGCTTAGGCGGCGCGGGAATCGCTATCCTTGATATGGCGGCGGATCTCCGTTGGTGATCCTTATCTCTAATTATGCTGATTTGCGGCCCTTCGCCTTTGGTTGGTCTTGGCCGATGCCTTCCTTGGCGAGGCTCTTTCGAAGAACCGAGGCCAGATCGACCACGTTCTCCTTGGGTTTCGGCGCCGGTTTCGGAGGCTTTTTGCCCTTTCGCTTGGCGTCGATCATGGCAATCAACGCATCCTCATAGGTGTCCTCGAATTTGGAAGGATCGAACTTCGTCACCTTCTTGTCGATGAGAAGCCCCGCGATTTCGAGCAAATCCGAATCGTATTTTGGGCTCTTCACATCGTCGAAGACAGTGTCTTCCGATGTCATCTCATTGTGGGTGCGCAACTCGGTCAGCAACATCCCCTTACCAAGGGGTTGGATCAACACTTCGCGCCCGCGCTGATAGAGTACGACGCAGGAGCGTGCCGCGACGCGCTTCTTGGCCATCGCGTCGCGCAGGACGCCAAAGGCCTCCAGGGAAGCGCCATCTGCCGGGATCAAGTAGTAGGGCTTTTCGAGATAGCGCGTGTCGATCTCGGCAACCGGAACAAAGGAATCGACATCGAGTGTGTGCTGCGACGTCAGTTTCAGTTTCTTGATCTCGTCCGGCTCGACGTGGATGAAATCGCCCTTGTCCGCTTCATAGCCTTTGATCTGATCCTCGGCTTCGACAACATCGCCGGTCTCTTCGTCGACATAGGCACTCTTGACGGGTAAACCGTCGCTGCGGTTCAAAATCTTGAAGTGGATTTTCGATGCCTCGCTTGTGGCACCCACTATCTTGACCCCGCACGACACGGAACCGACCCTCAGAAAGCCCCTCCAGACCGCGCGTGGCGCCACCATGCCGTTTCTCCTAGACGTCGATCTCGGCACAACGCCAGGCGCACGGTTCTGTTCCGCGTCATGGGCAGCACCTTGTCGCCGCTTATTCCTCACGGTAGTCCAGCAGCTTGGCGTGGCGGAGCCTTTCCTCGCCCTTTAAAAACCGCACGCGACCGACCAGACCAGGCTTAAGCCATTCGGCCTTTTCTTTCTTTAGACCGATGGGCACTGGTCCGCCGACTTTCCCTTGCACGCGATCCCAGAGTCGCTGACGCTTGTCGGCTTTAAAGGCAACGAAAGCACCGCCGGCATAGCGGCCCTTATCGGCCATGAGCACCATTGCGGGCTTTCCAGCCTCGCGCTGCACGCCAATGATGTCCATTTCCTTTTCGGCATAGCACTTGATCTTGCGCCAGTTCATCGTCGACCCGCTGCGATAGACGCTGTCCTTGCGCTTCGAGACCATGCCCTCCAGCCCTGCCCTGTCGACCAGGTGATAAACCGCGTCGCCAGTGCCGGGCATGGCTTTGCTGATCTGAATGCGGCCAACGGCTGGAATCAGTTCCTGCAGGATTTCGCGGCGGTCTTCCACCGGCAGGTTGCGCAAATCATGCCCGTTCAGGTGCAGGAGGTCGAATGCCACCAAATACAGATCGCGCGCCGGCTTACGACGGGTGACGGCTGACTGCAGGGCGTGGAAGTCGGACAGGCCGGCCTCGTTGACCGTGATTGTCTCGCCATCGATGATGAAACTTTCCGCCTCGATCGCCTCCGCCTCTCCGGCAAGTTCGATATAGCGGCCGGTCCAGTCGTAACCGTTCTTGGTGAACAGCCGGATCCCGTTTTCATCCTTGATGATTTGGGTGCGATACCCGTCGAATTTGATCTCATGGAGCCATTCGTCGCCCTGCGGTGGCGTTTCGACCAGCTCGGGCTCCATGGGCTTGATGAACTTCAGACGCATGCGCTGACTCGCATAGTGCGATTCAATTAGCGCGCGCTAAAATGGTTCCGGAACATTTTAGACGAATGGAATGTTTGATAGCTATGGCGAAGCTATCCGACCTCGGTCCACCAATTCCCGGCAAGCAGCACTGCGGCGAGCCAGCCGATGAGGACGACAACTTCTATACCTGCCCGACGTGTGGACAGCATGTCGACATGCGCGACTTGCGGCAGGTGATTTGGCACGAGCAGCCAAAGCACAAGCCGCTCCTTGGGCACAAGATTCCGCCGCATAAACCTTTGATGGCGCACCCGACAGGATTCGAACCTGTGACCTCTGCCTTCGGAGGGCAGCGCTCTATCCAGCTGAGCTACGGGTGCTTCCCGGAATCCGGAAAACGAACCAGCCGGTGAACCGGCAAGTCACGGCTTCTTAGCGGAAGCCGGCGCGGGCTTCAACGGGCAAATGGCGATTGGCGCTGCGACCTGGCGCGGTGCGTCCAGGCTACGGCCTATGAGGTTCCCGCCCCCGCCTTCACCGTCCGCCGTCCGCGCACCGCCCTCTTCGGCTTCTTCGCACCGGCCAGTTCATGCATCGCATCCAGCTGCATCTGCTGCATTTCGGCCAGGCGGGTCCATTGGCGCGAGATGAGGTAGTCGAGTTTTTCGTGCAGATGGCGCACTTCCAGCTCGGCCTTGAGGTTGACGCGGTAGTCGTTGAAGGAGCGCAGGCGGTCCTTGGACTCCTGCCGCCGCTGGCTCATCATGATGATCGGCGCCTGGATGGCGGCGATGCAGGAGAGCAAGAGGTTGAGCAGGATGAAGGGGTAGGGATCGAAGGCGGCGCTCATTCCGGCGATCAAATTGATGCCGATCCAGACCAGAAGCACGCTGCCGAACGAGATCAGGAACCACCAGCTGCCGCCGAAGGCCGCCATGTTGTCGGAGACGCGGTCGGCGAAGGTGCGGTGCTCCTCGAATTCTTCTTCCGAGTTTTCGGAAATCGTGTCCTGCCTGGCGATCGATTCGACCACCTGGCGGTCGAGCTCGGAGAATTCGCCGTGCTCCTGCTGCAGCAGCTCCTCCATGTAGCGCATGCGGTAGCGGCCAAGCTCGGCGCGGCTGATGCGGGCGCCGGCCGGCAGGTCGGGATGGTCCGACCGGATGCGGTCGGCAAGGCTCGGGCGCAGCGTGTCGATGCGCACCAGATCGCGCTTGCGGAATTTGCGGCCCGAGATCGCCGACGGTTTTTTCTTCGGCTTGCCACGGTGGGCGCCGGGGCCCGCGGGTTCGGAGTCCGGCACTTCGGGCGTGTCGAAGTGCTCGTCCGATACCGGATCGGCCTCCAGCTCACTGAGGGTCGGCGCCTCGAAATATTCGCCGCCGTCATCGTTCTGATTGTCTGCCGGCTGCTCGGGCGTTTTGGGGACGGTGCTCATGATGCGGGCTCCTGGTGGTGCTGGGCGACGATAGACAGAGGTGGCGGCGCATAGCCAGCGCCGGGCACGGATTTCGCAGGCCGGACAAGTGGTTTTGATCGGAGAAGGCGATGTGGCTGGCGGCGGCTCGCCCCTGAGGGCGGGTGGAGACGTTCGAAATTGGCCGAAGCCTCACCAACTTCGTCATCCACGGGCGGAGCGGGAGCGAAGCGGACGCGTAGACCCGCGGATCCATGCCGCGACCTTGGCCGGAGAATGCGGCGGAGCCGAATTCAGCACCGCTGCGGGGCCTTGGAGTCCCGGCATGGATCCTAGGGTCTGCGCCGCGTCGCTTCGCTCCTTGCTTCGCCCTAGGATGACGAAGCGATGGATGTCTCCGCTAAATGGAACCAGGGCTGCCGGAGAAGGCAACGGGGCGGCGGCAACAAAAAACCCGCCTTGCGGGCGGGTCACGGTTCCAGTGGATCAATTGGCGCGACTCAGCACCATACCCAAAACTATAGCTTAGCTGCCCTCACCGGGTCAAGAAAAAATTCCTATCCGTCACCGCGCAGCCAGGCGCAAATCGCGCCGCGGCCCACTACTGTTCGGCGAACATCAGCCTCGTCTTGGCGCCGTCCATGGTCGGCGACAGGCTGCGCTGGATCAGTGCTTCGACATGGTCGTTGCGCTGGCGGGCCGAGTCGGCGCCCATCACCACGACGATCAGGTTGCGGCCGTCGGCATTGTAGGAGGTGACGATGTTGAAGCCCGACGCCCTGATGTAGCCGGTCTTGATGCCGTCGACGCCGCGCACGCGGCCGAGCATGTCGTTGTGGCCGCGCACGAGTTTGCCGCGGAACATGAAGTCGCTTTCGGAGAAATAGTGGAACTGCTGGGGAAAGCGCTGACGCAGCGCCATGCCGAGCACCGCCATGTCGCGCGCCGTCGTCATCTGGCCATCGTCGGGCAGGCCGGACGCGTTGCGGAAGGTGGTGCTGGTCATGCCGAGCTGGCGCGCCTTGGATGTCATCATGGCGGCGAACTGGTCCTCCGAGCCGCCGAGATATTCGCCGACCGCCACCGCCACGTCATTGGCGGATTTGACGACGATGGCGCGGATCGCCGAATCGACGTCGATGCTCTCGCCGCGCCGGAAGCGCATCTTGGTCGGCGGCTGCGAGGCGGCATGGTCCGAAACGGGGATCTGGGTCTCCTTGCTGACACGTCCGGACTGCAGCGCCTCGAACAAAAGATACAGCGTCATCATCTTGGTCAGCGAGGCCGGGTAGCGCTGCGCCGTCGAGCTGACCTCGAACAGCTGCTTGCCGGTCCTGGCGTCGACGACGATCGCGGCATATTTCTGCGCCGGCGCGGGTACGGCCAGCACGCTGTCGGGCGGCGTCGTGGTCGAGCAGCCGGCAAGCAGCACCAGCAGGACGAGTGCCGCAAAAACTCTCTGGATGAGCGGAAGGGGACGCAGGTTGGACAAGGGCGGGACTGTTCTGGGATCGGCTGTTGCTGAGATGAGACGAAGCTAACGTAACGCAAGTGATGCGTCCATTTGGTTAATGCCGGTTAGCCCCAGGATTGTCGAGGGCATCGGGCTCAGTTCCTCGCCCCTGCACAGCGCAGGGCAATCGCATACGGATTTTTGCGAAGATGGACCCCCACCCTAACCCTCCCCACAAGGGGGAGGGGATGCTGCCGCGCGCTCTTATTCGTCTTGGACGTCGAGATATCGACAGTTGCCGAGATCAGCGCCTACAGAAGTCTCCCTCCCCCTTGTGGGGAGGGGTTAGGGGTGGGGGTATTCGTAGAGCGAAAGCCTCCGCTTCCCATATGCGATTGCTCCGCCTCGGGGGGCGAGGAACCCAAGCCTGCGAAGCCGCCCCGAAAACGCCGGTTTTCTCGTGTCTTTCCTTGCCAAGGCCGCGTTTCCCGTGGGAAGGGGCGTGGTATCCGAGGGCTTGGGGGCTTGGCATGACGAATATCGGGGCCGGGGGCGCTGCGCCCTCGCTTATCAGGGCATCACTCAGCCGCACCGGCAAATGGGCCGGCAGCGTCGCCTTTATCGGGGGTGCTGCCTCCGACATCCTCAATCCGCTGGCGCCGTTCGCCGCCTATATCGCGCTGGTCGCCGCTATCGCCGCAATCATCATCGCCATTGCCATCGTGCTCAGGCTGGTGCTGGCGGCCAAGGCGCTGCCGGCCTTGATCTTCGCCACAACAGCGGCGGCCGTCGCCGGCGGCGTCTACGGCCTGCAGCAGCAGACCAACGCCCAGAACGGGGTGATCGCCAGCCTGGTGCCGGCCATTGCCGGGCTGCAGCAGTCGATGGGCATCGTGTCCGAAAAAGTGGCCAGGATCGAGCAGACCGTCACGCAGACCCAAAAGACGGTCGAGGCGGTCAAGCAGACCACCGACACGGTGGCGAAGAAGGCCGATGAGATCGCTAACGTCCAGCAGCAGCAGACGCAGCAGACGGCGGAAGTTCAGAAGACCACCGAGGAGGTGAAGAAGCAGACCGAGACGCTGGCCGCCGGCCAGGCGCAGCAGCAAGCCCAGACCGAGAAGCTGCAAGAAACGACGCAGCAGATCGCCGCCTCGATCGACACGATCGCCAAGGGCTTTGCCGCCTTGGCGGCACAGGGCGGCGCAATCGCCGAGCCGAAGCGGCCGGACGAATTCTACCACAATGCCCGCGTCTACGAGCTGTCCGGCGACATGCTCAATGCGCGGCGCTCCTACCTCGCCTTTGCCGGCTTCGATGTCGACGCCATCGATCCCTACACGCGCTTTGCCACGCTGCTTCGGGTGCAGGACGGCAAGGCTGGTGCCCGCGAGGTGTTCGGCGCGCTTTCCGACAAGGGCAAGGCGCTGTCGATCAAGCTGGTGCATATCCAGCAGTTCGATGACGCCCAGCGCCTCGACAAGCTCAACGCCTTCATCGCCGCCCATGCCGATTTCGCGCCGGCCTATTTCCTGTTGGCGCAGGAGTTTTCCGAAGACCGCCTCGGCGCCCAGACGCTGGCCGACAAGCGCAACGAGGCCAAGGCGCTGACCAAATTCGTATCCTACGAAAAGGATGGCGGGCTGCTCAAATATTTCGTCGACCAGACGCAGTTGGCCGACTGGCTGGACCGCAGCCGCAGCCGCCTGGCGGCACTCGGCGACGTGCTCGATCCCGCCCGCTTCGTGCCTTCGCTGACGCCGATGCGCTCCAACCAGGGCTGGTCGATGACCATCTCGCTGCCGGAGCCGGCGACCGCCATCTCCTGGCGCATGGGCGACAGCGGTCCGTTCACCGACACCGGTTTCCTGGCCATGAACGACCAGACGACAGGCAAGCCGATGGCCAATCCGAGCTTCGAGATGCCCGACAGCACCGTGGCCGGGACCATCGCGATCAAATATCTCGATATCAGGGGCCGTGAGACCGGCCCGTTCGACATCCGCTTCGACCCGGAGACTGCACTCCAGCAAGGCAACAAGCAGATCCTCGACCAGTTCTGGACCTCGTGGATCGCCTTCGATGCCAGCGGCAACCATGGGCTGGTCTACTTCACCCAGATGCTGTCCTACCGCTGCGCCATCAAACAGGTGCATTACAGCCTGAACGGCGCGGCACTCGACAAGGAGATCAAGATGCCGCCTTGCGACAAGAAGGATCCCTACGCCATCCCCTACGAATACCAGCCCTATTTCAAGGTCGCCGACAGCGTGAAATCGATGTCGGTGCAGGTCACCTACACCGACGACACCAAGTCGCCGGTGCGGGAATACAAGCGGCAGTAGAGGCGCCCACCCTCCCCCTTGTGAGGAGGGCTATCGCACGTGGAATTCTTGAGATGTCTGCCCGGCACGGACCCCCACCCCTAACCCCTCCCCACAAGGGGGAGGGAGACTTCCGTTGGCGCCGACCCAGGCTAGTCGCCTGTCTTTTCGGGGCAAAGAAAGAACAATTAAGGCACGCGGCAGCGTCCCTCCCCCTTGTGGGGAGGGTTAGGGTGGGGGTCCTCTTCGAAAGAATCCATATGCGATGTGGGAGAGTGACAACTGATGCAAATTGCCAATCGCGGTGCTTGCGCAAGTGCCGCCGAACAGGCCAGTTTGCGCCTGCAGAATCGGTGAGAGCGCAATGACCATCCACACCATCAAGGCCCGGGGCATTTCGGTTTCGCTTGACCTCACGGTCGGCCATATCGCCGACATGGTCGTCGAGGGCGGCGGGCGGCAGCTGAAGCCGCTGCACCGCGCGCCCTGGGTCGATGCGAACGAGACACTGCCGGACAATCTGCCGGAAGGTACGGTTCGGTTGTCCGGCGATTTTCTCTGCGCGCCGTTTTCGCGCAGCGATGTCGAGGAGGCGCCGCTGCATGGCTGGCCGGCCAACAGCGCCTGGGATGTCATCGAGAGTGTCGCGACCGACGATGGCTGGCGCGCCGTCTTTCGCTTGCGCCACAAGGTGATGGGTGCCAGCGTCGACAAGATCCTGACGCTGCGCGACGGCCATCCCTTCCTCTACCAGGAGCATGTGTTTTCCGGCGGGCATGGCGCGATTTCGGTCGCCCATCATCCGATGACGGCAATGACCGGCGGCGGCAGGCTGGCCTTTTCGCCGAAGCGGTTCGCCGCGACGCTGGACGATCCGCTGGAGCCCGATCCCGCCCGCGGCCGCTTCCTGCTGGCCTATCCGGCGCGCTCCGCCGATCTCGGCCATTTCCCCGCCGCAGGCGGCGGCACGCTCGACCTGACGGAATACCGCATGGATGACCGCCGTGAGGATTTTATCACCCTCGTCGAAGCCGGCCATGGCGGACCGGGCTGGACTGCGCTGGCGCGCCAGGCCGAGGACGATCTGGTGCTGGTGCTGAAGAACCCGGCCGAACTACCGATCACCATGCTGTGGTTCAGCAATGGCGGGCGCGACTACGCGCCCTGGAGCGGTCGCCACCTGGGCGTGCTCGGCATCGAGGATGGCCGCGCCGCCGTCGGCCATGCCGCCTCGGTCGGCGACAACTGGCTGAAGCGCGAAGGGGTAGCGACCGCCTTTGCGCTGGGCGAAAGCCAAAGCGTTTCCTTTCGCCATGTCATCGGCGCCATACCGCTGTCCGGCGGCGAGCCGCCACAAGAGGTCACGACGGCGGATGGCCGCATGCGGCTGACGGCTGGTGGCGCGGCGCGGGAGGTTCCCTTCGACAGCGATTTCCTGCGCATTGGCCAGCCAGCGGCTGCCTGAACGCTCGGCATCCACGAAACCTGGGTTCCTCTCCCTCCGGAGGGGGGAGAGGTGGCTCGGCGAAGCCGAGACGGAGAGGGGGAATGGCGCAACCCTAACCGTCGTTTCCGGAAAGTACCCGCTTTGCATCCGCTGGCGCTGGCCCCTCTCCGGCCGCTGCGCGGCCACCTCTCCCCCACTCCCGTGGGGGCGAGGAAACCCATGTTCAGGGTTTGAAATTTCCTCAAACTGCCGACAAGATGCAAAAGCACAACTGGAAGCGCCCAATGTCCGAAATCGCCCATCTCGCCGCCACCATCTTCAAACGCGCCGGCAAGGCAAACCGCTTCATCGTCGCCATTGCCGGACCGCCAGGCTCCGGCAAGTCGACGCTGTCGGCAAGGCTGCATGACCTGCTGCCCGAAGGGGCAGCGGAGGTCGTGCCTATGGATGGCTTCCACTTTGACGACGCGGTGCTCGAGCGGCGCGGCCTGCGCGCGCGCAAGGGTGCGCCGGAAACCTTCGACTTTGCCGGTTTTGAGGCCTTGCTGAAGCGTATCCGCGCCGGTGAAGCCGATATCGCCATCCCGGTCTTCGACCGCAGCATGGAACTGTCGCGCGCCGCCGCCTCGATTGTCGCTACCGAGACCAAATTCATCCTGGTCGAGGGCAACTATCTGCTGCTCGACGAGGAGCCGTGGTCGCGGCTGGCGCCGCTGTTCGATTTCTCGATCTTCGTCGACGTGCCGCGCAACGAGCTCGAGCGCCGGCTGGTGGAGCGCTGGCACGGACATGGCCGCTCCGATGAAGATGCGCGCGCCTGGATCGCCTCCAACGACCTGCCCAACATCGAACGCGTGCTCGCGCGGCGCCGGGCTGCCGATCTTGTGATCGGCCTTTCCGCTTGATTCGACGGACTGCGCAAGGGGAACCTTAAGACTTTCAGGCCGTTATCCCGACACGGCAATTGTGCCAGAAGAGGGATTCGGTCCAATGGCAACCAACGCAAGAAAGCCCGCGCCCGCCAAGGGCAAGGCGACCCAATCCAAGGCCGGCGCAGGCCCGGCGATGACGGCCCGTTCGAAAGACGCCAAGCCGGCCTTTGGCAAGTCAGCTCCGAAGAAAGTGGTGCCGGCTGCGGCGAAAGCCGCGCCAAAAGCCGCAAAGCCGAAGAAGCCCGCAAGTTCCAGCGATTCGCTGGGCGGGAGCGCCATGCGCACGGCCAAGGCCACAGCCAATGTAGCCGCCGGCGCCGTCATGGTCGCAGCAAGAGGCGCTGCGTCGCTTGCCTCTTCGGTCATGGGAAAAGGCGGCTCGAAAGCCAAGGCGAAAGCGAAGTAGCCATTTTCCCGCAGGCTGGTTTGGCTATCCCTTGGCTGGGATAGTCAGGCCCTTTTGAACCGCTGGACGCGCCAGGCCACGCTCCAGCCATGCCGCCACATTGACGAAATCGTCGAAACCGACGAGTTCGCGCGCTTCGTAGAAGCCGATCAGGTTGCGCACCCAGCCGAGCAGCGAGATGTCGGCGATGGTGTAGTCATTGCCCATGATCCACTTGCGCCCCTTCAGCCTGCCGTCGAGCACACCGAGCAGTCGCTTTGACTCGTCGCGATAACGCTCCAGCGGGCGTTTGTCGGCGATCTCGCGACCGGCGAATTTGTGGAAGAAGCCGACCTGGCCGAACATCGGCCCGACCGAGGCCATCTGGAAGAACACCCACTGGATGGTCTCATAGCGGCGCGCGGCGTCCACGGGCATAAGCAGGCCGGTCTTTTCAGCGAGGTAGAGCAGGATGGCGCCGGATTCGAACAGGCCGATCGGCTTGCCGTCCGGACCGTTCGGATCGATGACCGCCGGGATCTTGCCGTTGGGGTTGAGCGACAGGAATTCCGGCGTCCAGCTTTCATTCTGACCGATGTTGACCCAATGCGGCTCGTAGGGCAGTCCGAGCTCTTCCAGGGCGATCGATATCTTCACGCCGTTCGGCGTGGTCGCCGAATAGAGCTGGAGCTGGTCCGGATGCTTGGCCGGCCAACGCGTTGCGATCGGAAAGGCGGACAGGTCTGCCATGGGAACTCCTGAATGGGGTTCGCGCCGAGCGGCGCGCTTAGAGCATTTCACCGTTTCACGGAAACGGCGATCTGCTCTAACTCTTTGTTTTGACGCAATTCTAGACGGAAAACCGCTTAACACTTTTCCTAGAATTGCTCTAGATCAGACAACCTTGTTCAGACGGCCTTGAAGGCCAGCACGGCATTGGTGCCGCCGAACGCGAAGCCGTTGCTGATCGCGGCGCGCACCTTGCGCTCGCGCGGCACATTCGGCGTGACGTCGAGGTCGCAATCGGGATCGGCCTCACGAAAATTGGCCGTCGGCGGCACGATGCCTTCGCGGATCGCCATCACGCAGGCGATCATCTCCAGAGCACCCGATGCGCCGAGGCAATGGGCGTGCATCGACTTGGTCGACGACACCGAAAGCTTGTAGGCATGGTCGCCGAAGACGCGCTTGATCGCTGCCGTCTCGATCTGGTCGTTGGCCTTGGTGCCGGTGCCATGGGCATTGAGGTAGTCGACATCCTCGGGATTGAAGCCGGCATCGGCCAGGCAGGCGCGCATGGCCGCCGTCGGCCCTTCGACGGTCGGAGCGACAATGTCGGAGGCGTCGGCGGAGAGGCCGGCGCCGGCGACCTCGGCAAGGATGGTGGCGCCGCGCGCCATCGCGTGCTCGTACGTCTCCAGAACCGCCATGCCGGCGCCCTCGCCGAGCGACAGTCCCTGGCGGTCGGCCGAGAAGGGGCGGCAGGTGTCGGGCGCCAGCACGCGCAATGCTTCCCAGCCCTTCAGGATGCCCCAGACCAGCGGCGCATCGGTGCCGCCGGCGACCATCACGTCGGCGCGGCCAAGCCTGATCTGGTCGACGGCCGAGGCGATGGCGTGGTTGGATGAGGAGCAGGCCGAGGTGACGCCGAAGACCGGGCCGCGCAGGCCCAGATTCATGCTGACATGGCCGGAGGCAGCACTTGGCATGACCTTTGGCACGGTGAAGATGCCGGCGCGATTCTTGCCTTCGATCAGGATGGCGCGATAGTTCTCTTCGATCGCCTCCCAGCCGCAGACGCCGACACCGACGACGGTGCCCATCCGATAGGTGTTGGTCTCGTTCGAAACCAGGCCGGACTGCTGCATGGCTTCCCTGGCTGCGATCGTCGCCAGCAGGCTGAAGCGGTCCATCGACACGGTCTGCTTGCGGTCGATGCCGTGATCGGGAAGCGCCTTGATTTCGCAGCCGACCTTGACCTTCAAATCATGCAGTTGGGGACTTGTGATCTGGCCGATGGCCGAGCGGCCGGCGCGCATCTCGTTCCAGATCGCGGGCGCGCTGGTGCCGAGCCCGCAAATGCCGCCCATGCCGGTGATGACAACGCGCTGCCGCATTCAGTTCAGGCTTTTTTCGCGATCAGCGCGCGCACAGCTTCGACCATGTCGCCGACATTCTTCAGATTGCTCCAGGCGTCGACCGTGTTCATCTCGATCTCGATGCCATACTCTTCCTCAAGATCGAAGATAATCTCCGTCAGCTCGAGCGAATGGATGCCAAGCGAGGTCAATTCGGTGGTGGTGGTGATTTCTTCGCCGCCCGGCTCGGCATGAGCCTTGATCTTCGCGATGATATCCGTTGCCAGCTGGTCGGCCATTCGGTTCCTTCCCCACTATCTCGACGTTTCCCGACGCCAACTGAGCAGCGCCCCTTTTTCTCCTGGTATCAAGCCGCCGTCGTCGTTTAATACCCCCGCCAAGCGCAGCATGACCGTACCAAGGTGGTTCCCTCTATAGAAACCGAAACGTTGTCAAGCAACAAGCTATATCGAACTCCATATCGACAAAGCCGACGGAGTGCTTAACGTGCAGGCATGGATATGGGCGAACCTAGCGGCGAACATGACGGGATTTCGACGCAGCGCGTTGCGGGCGTCGCGCGGCTTTCCTGCGCGCTCAGTGAGGACCGCACGCGCCTGCGGCGCCTCTATCAGGACGGCGCCGCCAAGATAAGGATGCCGGCCGTCTCGACCGATCCGCTCGAAGCGGTGCTGATCAACACCGCCGGCGGGATGACCGGCGGCGACCGTATCGCCTGGGAGGTGGATGTCGGCGCGGCCGCTTCGGCATCGATCACCACCCAGGCCTGCGAGAAGATCTACCGGGCGGCATCCGACCGTGCCGAAGTGCGGGTCAATTTGTCGGTCGGCGAAAACGGGCGCATCGCCTGGCTGCCGCAGGAAACCATCGTCTTCGACCGGGCGGCCTTTGCCCGCACGCTCGACGTCGAGCTTGCCGTCGGCGCCGAGGCGCTGGTGCTGGAAGCCGCCGTCTTCGGTCGCCTGGCGATGGGCGAGCGCGCCACGCAGGGCTACTTCCATGACCGCTGGCGTGTGCGCCAGGATGGCGCCCTCGTTCATGCCGAGGATTTCCGCATCGGACCCGATATCGCCGCCACGCTCGATCGCCCGGCGGTTGCCGGCGGCGCGATTGCGGTGGCGACGCTGCTTCTGGTGTCGCCGCGCGCCGAGGCCCTGCTCGACCGGGTTCTGGAGATCGTCGGCGACCACGGCAGCGCCAGTGCCTGGAGCGTGAAGAAATCTGGCAAGCTTCTTGCGAGGCTCTACGCCGGGGACGGCTACCGGCTGCGCCAGCGGCTGGTTCCACTCGTCGAATTGCTCAACGGAAGGGCGGGGTTGCCCAAATTATGGTCACTATAGGCCCATCTCTACCAATCCAGGGAAACGCATGAACCTGACGCCGAGGGAAAAGGACAAGCTGCTGATCGCCATGGCGGCGATCGTGGCGCGCAAGCGGCTCGATCGCGGCATCAAGCTCAACCATCCGGAAGCGATCGCGCTGATCACCGACTTCGTCGTCGAAGGCGCGCGCGACGGCCGCCCGGTCGCCGAACTGATGGAAGCCGGCGCTCATGTCGTCAGCCGCGCGCAAGTCATGGAAGGCATCGCCGAGATGATCCATGATGTGCAGGTCGAGGCGACTTTTCCCGACGGCACCAAGCTGGTGACCGTGCACGAACCGATCCGTTGAGGAGGACAGGATGCTGGAGCTGCGTCCCAACTGCGAATGCTGCGACAAGGACCTGCCGCCGGAGGCGACGGATGCGGTGATCTGCACCTTCGAGTGCACCTTTTGCGCCGGATGCGTGGAACAGGTGTTGGGCGGCATCTGCCCCAATTGCGGCGGTGGTTTTTCGGCGCGGCCGATCCGCCCAGTGGCGATGCTGAAGAAATATCCGGCGTCGAGCAGACGCGTTCTCAAGGCCGAAGGCTGCGGCCCCCGCAAGGCGGCGTAAACACCAGACCGATCAAAACGAAAGGCAAATAGAATGATCCCTGCCAAACGCCTCTGCCTGTCGGCGATCCTGCTGCTGGCCGCTGCCATGCCGGCCTATGCCCATGTCGGCATCGGCACGGCCTCCTCCTTCACGGCCGGCTTCATGCACCCGCTTTCCGGGCTCGACCACATGACGGTGATGATCGCGGTCGGACTGTGGGCGGCGCTCAAGGGCGGCAAGGCGATTCTTGCCTGGCCGGCGGCTTTTGTCGGTGTCATGCTGGTCGGCGGCGCGCTGGGCATGCTGCATATGCCGCTGCCCTTCGTCGAACCGGGCATACTGGCATCGGTCGTGACGCTCGGGCTGCTGGTGGCGCTGGCGATCGATCTGCCGGTCTCGGCCGGCGTCGCCATCATCGGCCTGTTCGCGCTGTTCCACGGCCACGCGCATGGCGCCGAAGTGCCGGAGAATGCCGGCGGGCTTGAATACATGGCCGGCTTTGCCATCGCCACGCTGTTGCTGCATGCCGCCGGCATCGCTGCAGGTCTCAGTCTCGGCATCCGGTTCCGTGGAGTGCTCCGTGCTGCCGGTGCCGCTTGCGCGGCGATCGGCATCGGCCTCGCCTTCGGCATCGTGTGAGGGTGACCATGATCCCCGGTGAGATCATCACGGTGGGCGGCGACATCGAGCTCAACAAGGGCCTGCCGACCGTCACCCTGAAAGTCGCCAACAGCGGCGACCGGCCGATCCAGGTCGGCAGCCACTACCATTTCTTCGAGACCAATGAGGGGCTGAAATTCGACCGTGAGCGCGCCAGGGGCATGCGCCTCGACATTGCCGCGGGCACGGCCATGCGTTTCGAGCCGGGCCAGGAGCGCGACGTCACGCTGGTGCCGCTCGGCGGCAAGCGCGAGGTCTACGGATTTCAGCAGAAGGTGATGGGCAAGCTGTGAGATCTCAAGCTGTGAGATCTTTCAGCGCGCTCAGCTCAGTTCGATGGCTTGGCCGCGGCGTAGATGACAATCTTCCCGGGATCGTCGAATTCGACGGCGAGGACATCCTGCGCCTGCACGCGCCGCGATTCTATGGCGTTGAACAGCAGCGCGTTGGCCTCGATCTCCTTGCGCAGCTCGGTGATGTCGTCCTGATGCTGCTTGACCTTGCTTTCGATCTCCGGCGGCGGGCCGCCTTCGCTGCGCGCGGCATCGGTGAGGAACACGATGTCGACCTTGTCGAGCTTGGACGTCTTGCGCACCGTACCGATGTTTTCACGCGTCCGGTCGATCGCCGTGTTGACGTTTGCGGCCTCAGTGGTGGCCTTGGTCTCTTCCTGCTTGACCTGCGAGCCAACGATACGGTTGACGGTCTCCGTGCTTTCCAGCCCTTGCGCCTTCAGTCCGGTAGCAGGACCGGCAGCCGCCAGGAACGCCAAGGCGGCGACTGCCTGCATTCTGGTCGAGAAAGAAGTGATCGCCATCGCTCGCTCCTGAGGGAAGTCGTTTCGGGGCGCGGGTTAGCGCGAAAAGAACAAAACGACTCCCGCCCGGCGAAGGTTCCTTTCCCGATGCGGCCGGCCGGCCGGATGCCGGCCCGCCGTGCCGTGGCGTCAGCTCGCCTTCTTGGTGATCAGGGTCAGTGCGCCATTGGGTTCCATACTGGCCGCGACCACCTGAGCAGAGGTCATTCCCTTGGCCTCCAGCGCCGACTTCACCTTGGGCGTGGCGTCGATCGAGCTGCGCAGTTTCTTCAAGCCGTCATCGCCGCGCTGGGCGATCACCTGGTTGACCTGCGTCTGGGTGTCCTTTGGCAGTTCCGTGATGTCGACGATGTTGACGCTCTGGATCGTCGGCACCGCCGGCTGAGCCTGAGGCGTGGCTGGAGCAGGCGTTGCCGGCGCCGGAGTGGGCTGTGGCGCGGGTTGCTGCTGGGCACTGGCGGCGCCCGCCAGCATCAGGCTGGCCGCGGCGGCAAGAACTATCGTTTTGCGCATGGATTTTCCTTTCCATCGATTGGCAAACGGTCGGTCTGGGGTGACCCCCTAACCTCAACCGCCAAATGGGATCAGAAGGTGTCGCCCAGCGGGTCATTGCGTGACCATAGGATGGCAGCAATGTGCAGCATCGCTTCAATCCAACCGCATTTCAGGAGCAATCGCTGATGGCCAGAATTACCCGCGCCGCCTATGCGCAGATGTATGGTCCGACGGTCGGCGACAGAGTGCGGCTTGCCGACACCGAACTGTTCATCGAGGTCGAGAAGGATCTCACCATCCATGGCGAAGAGGTGAAATTCGGCGGCGGCAAGGTGATCCGCGACGGCATGGGCCAGAGCCAGGTTTCCAGGGCGCAAGGCGCCGTCGATACCGTGATCACCAACGCACTGGTGATCGATGCCAGCGCAGGCATCTTCAAGGCCGATATCGGCCTCAGGGACGGCCGCATCGCGGCCATCGGCAAGGCCGGCAATCCGGACACGCAGGATGGCGTCACCATCATCATCGGCCCCGGCACCGAGATCATCGCCGGCGAAGGCAAGATCCTGACATCAGGCGGCTTCGACGCGCATATCCACTTCATCTGCCCGCAGCAGATCGAGGAAGCGCTGATGTCGGGCATCACCACCATGCTCGGCGGCGGCACGGGTCCGGCGCACGGCACGCTGGCCACCACCTGTACGCCGGGGCCATGGCACATGGCCCGCATGATCCAGTCCTTCGATGCCTTCCCGATGAACATCGGCCTGTCTGGCAAGGGCAATGCCTCACTGCCCGCCGCGCTCGAGGAAATGGTGCTGGGCGGCGCCTGCTCGCTGAAGCTGCACGAGGACTGGGGCACGACGCCGGCGGCGATCGATTGCTGCCTGTCGGTTGCCGACGACTACGACGTGCAGGTGATGATCCACACCGACACGCTGAACGAATCCGGCTTTGTCGAGAACACGGTGGCGGCGATCAAGGGCCGCACCATCCACGCCTTCCACACCGAGGGCGCCGGCGGCGGCCACGCGCCCGACATCATCAAGGTCTGCGGCCTGCCCAACGTCATCCCGTCCTCGACCAACCCGACGCGGCCCTACACCGTCAACACGCTGGCCGAGCATCTCGACATGCTGATGGTCTGCCATCATTTGTCGCCGTCGATCCCCGAAGACATCGCCTTCGCCGAAAGCCGCATCCGCAAGGAAACGATCGCGGCGGAAGACATTTTGCATGACATCGGCGCCTTCTCGATCATCTCGTCGGACAGCCAGGCCATGGGCCGCGTCGGCGAAGTCGCAATTCGCACCTGGCAGACCGCCGACAAGATGAAACGCCAGCGCGGCTCGCTGCCGCAGGAGACCGGCAACAACGACAATTTCCGCGTCCGCCGCTACATCGCCAAATACACGATCAACCCGGCCATCGCGCATGGGCTGTCGAAAGATATCGGCTCGATCGCGGTCGGCAAGCGCGCCGACCTGGTGCTGTGGAACCCGGCCTTCTTCGGCGTCAAGCCGGACATGGTGCTGATCGGCGGCATGATCGCCGCAGCACCGATGGGCGATCCCAACGCCTCGATCCCGACGCCGCAGCCGATGCACTACCGGCCGATGTTCGGCGCCTATGGCAAGGCGCGAACCAATTCGTCGGTGACCTTCGTTTCAAAGGCAGCGCTCGAGTCGGGGCTGCATGGCAGGCTTGGCGTCGACAAGCAGTTCGTCGCCGTCGAGAACACCCGCGGCGGCATCGGCAAGCATTCGATGGTGCTCAACGACGCCACGCCGCATATCGAGGTCGATCCCGAAACCTACGAGGTGCGCGCCGACGGTGAGCTTTTGACCTGCGAGCCGGCAACGGTGCTGCCGATGGCGCAGCGGTATTTTCTGTTCTGAAGCGGCGCTTCGACCGGGCGAGCATTATCCGTTGCAGCCCTTAGTGGGAGGCAGCAATATGCGGTCGACCAACAGTTGCATTGTGATCGAGCATGGCCACCGAAATCGCTTCCGCCCACGACATCTTCCCGCATATCCGCATCGTCATGGGCATGGTGATCGGGCTTGGCGTCGCACGCCTGCTGTCGGGCGTGGCGCGCATCGTCCAGCATCCGGGCCAATACCGGCTTTATCCCGTGCATCTGGCCTGGGTCGCTTCGGTGCTGTTGATGCTGGTGCATTTCTGGTGGTGGGAGTTCGGCCTCTACGCCATCGAAACCTGGACCTTCGGCAAATATTTGTTCATCATCTTCTACGCGATCACGCTGTTCCTGCTGTGCGCGCTGTTGTTCCCGGATTCGATGCTGGACTACACCAGCTACGAGGATTTCTTCTATTCGCGCCGCGCCTGGTTCTTCGGCCTGCTGGCGGCGACCTATCTGCTCGACGTGGTCGACACGCTGCTGAAAGGGCCGGAGCATTTCGCCCGCTTCGGCAGCGAGTATCTGTTCCGCACGCCGGTCTTCGTCGCGCTCTGCATCATCGCGATCCTGGTGCGCGATCGCCGCTTCCACATCGCCTTCGTCACGGCGGCGCTTATCTACCAGATATCGTTCATCCTGCGGCTCTTCGACACCATCGTCTGAACGAACGCGATGGTCTAGCTTGTTGGGAAAAGGCAGGGTCGACATGTACAAGGCCGTTGGATCGCGCGGATCCCGGGTCAGCCGCGTTCTCTGGATGCTCGAGGAGCTCGGGCAGCCTTATGAATTCGTCGAGGTTCATCTGCGCTCGCCGGAAGCCTATGCGCTCAACCCATCGGGCAAGGTGCCGATCCTCATCGACGGCGAACTGACGGTGACGGATTCGGCGGCGATCTGCGTTTATCTCGCCGACAAGCACGCGGACAAGGGAATGGGCGCCAATCCGGGTGTCGCCGGCCGGGCCGAGATGGATTCCTGGATGCATTTCGCCCAGAGCGAGTTGGAAGCGCCGCTGTGGAACAAATTGCGCCATCGCTTCCTGCTGCCTAGGGATGTGCGCGTCGATGTCGGTCCTGCGGCGGCTTACGATTTTGCCTCGGAACTGAAGGCGCTGGAGCGGCGGCTGGGCGACAAACCGTTTGCGCTCGGCGATCGGTTTTCCGCTGTCGATGTGCTGCTCGGCGACATGGGCGGCTGGGCTCGCGCCGGCCGATTCCCGGTCGACTCCGAGCGCGTCAACGCCTATTTCGACCGCGTGCTGGCACGGCCCGCCCGTGCACGGGCGCAAGCAAATGGGGGATCCATGAAATGAAGCTCAACCTCAACACCGACTTCACCAAATTCCCGCGCGCCGTCTCCGTACTGTCCGCCGGCAATGCCGGAACCACCCTACCGTCAGGCCGGGCCATACTCGCCCATGACGAGCGGCATCTGCGCCGCCGCGCCATCGAGCTTGCCGACGGCAGCAAGGTGCTGGTCGACCTGCCCGAACCCGTCGCCTTGAACGATGGCGACCGGCTGGTGCTGGAGGATGGCGGCCATGTCGAGATCGTCGCGGCGCCGGAAGAGGTTTATGACATCCGCGCCCGCGACGGCGTGCATCTGGCCGAGCTCGCCTGGCACATCGGCAACCGCCATCTCGCGGCGAGCATCGAGGCCGGACGCATCCTCATCCTGCGCGACCATGTCATCAAGGCGATGCTGGAGGGGCTGGGCGCCACGGTGGCCGACGTTTCCGAACCGTTCAAGCCGGTGCGCGGCGCCTATTCCGGGCATGGCGGGCAAAGCCACGATCACGGCCATGCGCATGCGCACAGCCACGCCGAAGCGCACAGCCATTCTCATGGCGAATCGCATTCCCATTCGCACAGTCACGCCGGCCATCACCACGATCATGACTGACCAGCCTTCGAACATCGCCCTGCTGCGATTGATGGCGTGGCTGTCGCCGGCCTTTCCGATCGGCGGCTTTTCCTACAGCCATGGCCTCGAGCGCGCGGTGCATGACGGGCTGGTTGCCGATGCCGGGAGCCTGGCCGACTGGCTGGAAACGCTTGTCGAGATCGGTTCGGGCTGGAACGACGCCGTGCTGTTCGCCGAGAGCTGGCGCCGGGCACGCGGCGCCGGTGATCTCGATGAAATAGCCGCGCTCGCCGAGGCGCTGGCCGGCTCGCGCGAACGCCATACCGAGACCATGCTGCAGGGTGCGGCCTTCCTCAAAGCGGCGGCGGCCTGGCCTAATCCGGTGCTGGCGCGCCTGCCGGCCGAATGCGCCTATTGCGTCGCCGTCGGCGCCATTGCCGGCGGCAACGGCATCGCGCTTCAGGACGCGCTGTCCGCCTTCCTGCAAACCTTCTTCTCCAACCTCGTCCAGGCCGCGATCCGGCTTGGCATCGTCGGCCAGAGCGGCGCGACCACGTTGTTAGCCGGCTTCGAGCCGCTGGCGCTGGTGACCGCAAGCCGCGCCGCGCGCTCGACATTGGATGATCTCGGCGGCTGCGCCTTCGTTTCCGATGTCATGGCGATGAAGCATGAAACCCAGTATTCGCGACTGTTCCGCTCATGATCCTTCTCGCCTGCTCGCTCTCCTTTGTCCTGCTGCTGATCACCACGCTGCATGTCTATTGGGGCCTTGGCGGCATCTGGCCGGGCCAGGACGCAGCCTCCTGCGCTCGCGCCGTGGTCGGCTTTCGCGGTGTCGATGAGATGCCGACGCCGTTCGCCAGTTTTGCCGTGGCCGCGTGCCTGTGCCTGGCGACACTGTGGCCGCTGGCGCTCGCAGGCGTCTTTGCTTCACCCTTCCCAAAGCAGGGGCTCGCCGCCACTTCGCTGCTCATCGGTCTGGTGTTCCTGGGCCGCGGCATAGTCGGCTTCACGCCATGGTGGCGGCGGCTGGCGCCGGAACAACCTTTCGCGCGGCTCGACCTGCGCTATTACTCGCCGCTGTGCCTGCTGATCGGGCTCGGCTTTGCCATCCTCGCCATCACGGAGTTTCCGACATGACACAGACAAATGGCCCGCTGCGCATCGGCATTGGCGGCCCGGTCGGTTCGGGCAAGACGACGCTGACCGAAAAACTGTGCAAGGCGCTGCGCGACGAGTTTTCCATCGCCGTCGTCACCAACGACATCTACACCAAGGAAGACGCCATGATGCTGGCGCGGCTGCAGGCACTGCCCGAGGACCGCATCATGGGTGTCGAGACCGGCGGCTGCCCGCATACCGCCATCCGCGAGGATGCGTCGATCAATCTGCAGGCAATCGCCGAGATGAACCGAAAGTTTCCGGATCTCGACATCGTCTTCATCGAATCCGGCGGCGACAATCTTGCCGCGACCTTCTCGCCCGACCTCGCCGACCTGACGCTCTATGTCATCTCGGTTTGCCAGGGGGAGGAGATTCCGCGCAAGGGCGGGCCGGCGATCACCCGCTCCGATTTCCTGGTGATCAACAAGAGCGATCTTGCTCCTTACGTGAACGTCAACCTCGATGTCATGGAGAGCGACGCCGGCCGCATGCGCGGAAGACGGCCGTTTGGCTTCACCGACCTGTCGCGCGGCAAGGGGCTGCAGGAGGTGATCGATTTCATCATCGAGCATGGCGGCCTGCGAGCCGGCGCTGCCGCTGCCAGCACGGCGGCGTGAGACAGCCATCCCTGCACCAACCAAAACCGGTTGCGGGGATCGACTGGCCACGGCATTCTTGCCGAAACCGGAGGATTTAGGATGAGCATCGCCCGCCTGCAAAAGGAAACGCTGACCAACCTGCCCTACTATGAGGAGCGCGTCGATCTCGCCTGCGCCTTCCGCTGGACGGCACGGCTCAACATGCACGAGGCGGTGGCCAATCACTTCTCGCTGGCTGTCAATGACGATGGCACACAGTTCCTGATGAACCCCAACCAGGTGCATTTCTCGCGCATCAAGGCGAGCGACCTTCTGATGATCGATGCCAACGATCCAGAAACGCTTTCGGGGCCGAACGCACCCGACCCGACGGCATGGGGCCTGCATGGCGCCATCCATCGCAATGTGCGCCACGCGCGCTGTGTCATGCATGTGCACTCGATCCACGCCACGGTGCTGGCATCGCTCGCTGACTCGACATTGCCGCCGATCGACCAGAATTCGGCGATGTTCTTCAATCGCCATGTCGTCGACGCGCATTATGGCGGGCTGGCCTTCGAGGAGGAGGGCGAGCGCTGCTCGCAGCTTCTCGTCGATCCCAAGGTCAAGGTGATGGTGATGGGCAATCACGGCGTGCTGGTCATCGGCGACACGGTCGCCGATGCCTTCAACCGCATGTTCTATTTCGAACGCGCCGCCGAGACCTACATCAAGGCGCTTTGGACCGGCCGCCCGCTGCGTACGCTTTCCGACGCGATCGCCGAAAAGGCGGCGAGCGAGATGGACGACTATCCCGGCCAGGCCGAACGCCATCTCAGCGAGTTGAAGGCGATCCTCGACGAGCAGGAGCCGGTTTACCGGAATTAGGAGCGGAGACTTCCGCGAGCGAAACTAGTTTGCTGGAAGCGGGAGGGGTCGCCCCATTCGACGCATCGGAAGCAAATTAACATGAAGATAAGGAATAAAGGCCGCAAGAAAGAATACGACGTCTACGCGATTGCGTTTTATACACCTGATGATTGGGTATTTAAGGATCGAGTTGTTTTCTATGTGGCCGAAGATGGTTTTTTCGGCTTAGGCGTAGAAGGATTAAAGGATGTCGAAACAATCGACCCAACTTTGGGCTCAGATTTTAAGTTTCATAATATGGACAATGACAAGGGGTTCATGATGCTTTGGGACCATTTTACAGATATCAACCATCTCGCCCGCTTGATTGATCTTGACCCGGAGACCGTGGCCGCCTTTGAAAAGGCGCGGGCTGCGCGTAGCATCGGCTAGGATCGGTACTTTCGACCTGTAGATGACGTGCAGCGTCTACGTTTGCGAGGCGTTCAAAGCCCCAGCTGCTCCCGCAATTCCTCGGCACTGTTGATGACGATAGCGCCGGGCGGGCCCTCCATCGGCTTTTCCGGCCAGAAGATCGTCTTCATGCCCGCCGCCAGTCCCGCCATGGCGCCCGGCCAGCTGTCGTCGATCGCCACGGCGTGCGCAGGCTCGACATCGGCCAGATAGGCGGCGCGCAGGAACGGCTCGGCATGCGGCTTGCCTTCGCGCACATCGTTGCGGCTGATCGTCTTCATGCCGGGGTAGATCAGGCCGACCATGCTCAGATTGGCGTCGACGATCATCCGGTCCGAATTCGAGACCACGGCCTGCTGGATGCCTCTTGCACGCAGCTCGTTGAAGATCTCGATCGCGCCGGGGCGCGGCTTCAGCCCCTCGACCAACGGCAGATAATGCTCGTATTTGCGCACGATCCAGTCGTCGAAAGGCAGGTCCAGGCCGAACTCGTCGCGCATCATCTCGTAGACCGGCCAGGCGGCGACGCCGAGCACGCGCTCATGCAGATCGTCGGGCGGGACAAGGCCGACATTGCGCATCGCCGCCACCAGGGCTGCTTCGTGCAGCGGTTCGCTGTCGACCAGCGTGCCGTCCATGTCCCAGAAAACCGCTTTCGGCGTCATGCGAGGCTCCTTTTTGCCATCCCTTAAAGGGTTTGAGCCGGGAGATAAACCTTCGGAGCGCAAGAACGTGCCGCCTGCCGGGACCGCGGTTAAGTCTCTTTGGCGATACAGGCATCGTGGGAGACGAGAAACCGGGCCGTGCCTACGCCGAGGAACAGCAAGCAATTGCCCCCGAGATTGACAATTGCACAGCAGGCCGTTCCCTGCCAAAGTGGGCATGGGCCGCTCTCATGACCGGCGGTCTCGGGAGGCAGGACTTTGAATAGCCGGCAGGATGGTGGCAGCAACAGGCTGGACGATGCGGCGCGCGCCGGCTGGCTTTATTATGTTGCCGGCAACACACAGGACCAGATCGCTTCGACGCTTGGCATCTCGCGGCAAACGGCGCAGCGGCTGGTGTCGCTGGCGGTGTCGGAGGGCTTGATCAAGGTTCGCGTCGACCATCCGATCGCCAACTGCCTCGATCTGGCGGCACGGCTGAGATCGCGCTTTGCGCTCGATCTGGTCGAAGTGGTGCCGAGCGATCCCAATTCGTCCTCGACCACGATCGGCATCGCCGAGGCGGCTGCCGCCGAGATCGAGCGGCGGCTGCGGTCACCGACCCCGATCGTCATGGCGATCGGCACCGGGCGCACGCTGAAGGCGGCGATCGAGCAGCTGCCGCCGATGGAATGCCCGCAGCACAAGGTGGTGTCGTTGACCGGCAACATCTCGCCGGACGGCTCGGCCGCCTTCTACAACGTCATCTTCACCATGGCCGACAGGGTCAAGGCGCGCTCCTTCCCGATGCCCTTGCCGGTCATCGCCTCGTCGCCGGAGGAGCGCGAGATGCTGCTCAACCAGCCGATGATCCAGCCGACGCTTGCGCTTGCCGCCGAGGCCGACGTCACCTTCATCGGCATCGGCGACCTCGGCCCCAAGGCGCCGCTCTACGAGGACGGCTTCATTTCGGAGAGCGAATTGAAGGCGCTGCAGAAGGCCGGCGGCATCGCCGAGATCGTCGGCTGGGTGTTCGATAGGGAAGGCCGCATGATCGAAGGCATCACCAACGACCGGGTGTCGTCGGCGTCGCTGCCGTCACGCGAGAAATCGCTGGTCATCGCACTGGCGATGGGCGAACGAAAGCTGCCAGGCATCCTGGCGGCCGCGAACCGGCGGCTGATCAACGGCCTCATCACCGATGAGCGGACCGCCGCCGCCCTGCTGGCCAGCATCTGACCGGAACCACAACTGGTTTGCGATAAAACCAACCGCACTAGCCGTGCCGCCCGAAAGGGTCGTTGCCATCGAGAAAACCGAGATCGCGCTGCAGATGCGGCGACAGGTCCCTGATGTCGAGATGTGCCCTTTTCTTGGCCGCGAACCAGCCGAATCCATCCGTAAGCCACGAAAACCAGCGGTGATCCGGAGCGGGAGTGCATTTTTGCTGCGCCATGGTCATGATCGTCAACCTTCGCTATCCTGACCCGAATGACGGGTTGACTGGGAATGTCGGCCTTGACGGCGGCCTTTGCCAATCGAACGTCGATAAGGACCCATAAGGAGGCTTTATGCCGGACCTCAGCTCTCGGCAGGTTTCACAGCTTCCGCCGCTACAGGCGATCCGGGTGTTCGAAGCGGTGGCGCGGCATCTTTCCTTCACCAAGGCGGCCGAGGAACTTGCCATGACGCAAGCGGCGGTCAGCTATCAGATCAAGGTGCTGGAGGAACGGGTCGGCGCGCCGCTGTTCCTGCGCCGGCCGCGCCAGATCGCACTCACCGAGGCCGGACAGCGCCTCGCGCCGGCGGTCAGCGAAGCCTTTGCCATTCTCGGCCAGGCCTATGCGGCGGCGCGTGGCGGCGCCGATGGATTGCTGTGCGTCACGACGGTGCTGACCTTTGCCTCGAACTGGCTGGCGCACCATCTGGGCTCTTTCCAGATCGCTCATCCTTCCCTTGCCGTGCGGCTCGAAACGTCGAGCCGGCTGACGGATTTCGCCCGCGAGGATGTCGACCTCGCCATTCGGTCGGGCGGCGGCAAATGGCCGGGGCTGGAAGCCTACAAGCTGCTCGATGCCGACTTCACGCCGATGCTGAGCCCGAAGCTCGCGGCAAGCATCGGCGGCGTCAGGGAGCCGGCGGACCTGCTGCGGCTGCCGATCCTCGATCCCGGCGACATCTGGTGGACGCAATGGTTCGAGACTGCCGGCGTGCACTCGCACGATCTTGCCAAGCGGCCCGGCAGCAGCATGGGCGCGCAGGCCTATGAGGCCAATGCGGCGATCGCCGGTCATGGCGTCGCGATCCTGACCAGGGCGCTGTTCAAGGCGGAACTCGCCGACGGGCGCCTGATCCAGCCTTTCGATCTGGTTGGCGACGACGGCCATGCCTATTGGCTGGTCTACCCCGAGGCGCGCCGCAACGTGCCGAAGATCCGTGCCTTCCGCGACTGGCTGCTGGCCGAGATCGCCTGCTGACCGGCAAGCTTCCGGGCTGCACCTGATTCTCGCTGATCTATCCGCTGTTGCCTCACTGTATGCGGCCGGGACGATCCTCGCCTTGGCAGTTTCTGCTCGTCCCGGCCCGCGGTGTCGCCCCGGGTGCTGCGCTGCAGCATCGAATCCGACTTGACATAATTCACACCAAGTGAGTAATTGCCCAAAGCCAAGGCAAATGCTCATCTTGGTTCAAGGGAGGAATTTGATGAAACTTCGCACGCTCACCCTGGGCTTGTTGTCGGCCAGCACGCTTGCGTTCGCCGCACATGCCGAATCCATCACCATCGCCACCGTCAACAATGGCGATATGGTCCGCATGCAAAAGCTGACCGAGGACTTCACCAAGGCGAACCCCGACATCCAGCTCAACTGGGTTACGCTCGAGGAAAACGTGCTGCGCGAGCGCGTCACCACCGACATCGCCACCAAGGGCGGCCAGTACGACGTGATGACCATCGGCACCTATGAGGTTCCGATCTGGGCCAAGCAGAGCTGGCTGCTGCCGCTCGACAAGCTCGGCGACGACTATGACGCCAAGGACATCATCCCGGCCATCGCCGGCGGCCTTTCGGTCGACGGCAAGCTCTATGCCGCGCCCTTCTACGGCGAAAGCTCCTTCGTCATGTACCGCAAGGACCTGATGGAGAAAGCCGGGCTGAAGATGCCCGACGCGCCGACCTGGGACTTCATCAAGCAGGCCGCCGACAAGATGACCGATCGCGCCAATGGCGTGAACGGCGTGTGCCTGCGCGGCAAGGCCGGCTGGGGCGAGAACATGGCTTTCCTGACCGCCATGTCGAATTCCTTCGGCGCGCGCTGGTTCGACGAGAACTGGAAGCCGCAGTTCGATCAGCCGGAATGGAAGAACACGTTGCAGTTCTATGTCGACCTGATGAAGGCCGACGGCCCCGAGGGCGCGTCCTCCAACGGCTTCAACGAAAACCTGGCGCTGTTCCAGCAGGGCAAATGCGGCATGTGGATCGACGCCACGGTCGCCGCGTCCTTCGTTTCGGATCCGAAGAACTCGACCGTCGCCGACAAGGTCGGTTATGCGCTGGCGCCCGACAATGGTCTGGGCAAGCGCGGCAACTGGCTGTGGGCCTGGTCGCTGGCCATTCCCGCCGGCACGCAAAAGGCCGATGCCGCCGAGAAGTTCGTCTCCTGGGCAACCAGCAAGCACTATGCGGAGCTCGTCGCTTCGAAGGAAGGCTGGGCCAACGTTCCTCCGGGCACGCGCTCCTCGCTCTATGCCAACGCCGAGTACCAGAAGGCGGCTCCGTTCGCCAAGATGACGCTGGACTCGATCAATGCCGCCGATCCGACGCATCCGACCGTCAAGCCGGTGCCCTATGTCGGCGTTCAGTTCGTCGCCATCCCTGAGTTCCAGGGTCTTGGCACCACGGTCGGCCAGCTCTTCTCGGCGGCTCTTGCCGGCCAGTCGAGCGTCGACGATGCGCTGAAGCAGGCCCAGGACGCTGCCACCGCGGCAATGACCGAAGGCGGATACATCAAGTAAGGCTCCTCCCGGTGCCGACTGCCGGTCGCCTCCTTGACCGGCAACGGCCGCCCGAGTTCCCAGTTCGGGCGGCCGCCTTTAACGCCTTTTGAAAATTCCGTCTGACCAGTGAAGGGTGACCGTCATGGCTACTCAGCAGACCCGTTCGCTTGCCCGTTTCATGATGGCGCCATCCGTGGTGCTGCTGTTCGTCTGGATGATTGTGCCGCTGGTCATCACCATCTGGTTCTCCTTCCAGCAATACAACCCGCTCAATCCGATCCGCGACGGCTTCGTCGGCTTCTCGAACTACGCGCTGTTCTATTCCAACCCGGCCTTCCTGCAATCGATCCTCAACACGCTCACCCTGGTGGTCAGCGTGCTCCTGATCACGGTGATCGGCGGCATCATGCTGGCGCTGCTGATCGACCAGCCGATGTGGGGCCAGGGCATCGTGCGCATCCTCGTCATCTCACCGTTCTTCGTCATGCCGCCGGTGGCCGCATTGGTCTGGAAGAACATGATCATGCACCCGCAATACGGGGTGTTCGCCGACATAGCCCGCTTCTTCGGGGCCCAGCCGATCGACTGGTTCGGGCAACATCCGATGCTGGCGATCATCATCATCGTCGCCTGGCAGTGGCTGCCTTTCGCGACGCTCATCCTCTTGACCGCGCTGCAGTCGCTCGACGGTGAGCAGAAGGAAGCCGCCGAGATGGACGGCGCCGGTTTCATCAGCCGCTTCATCTATCTGACGCTGCCGCACATGTCGCGCGCCATCACGGTCGTCATCCTGATCCAGACGATCTTCCTCCTCTCCGTCTATGCCGAGATCCTCGTCACCACCAATGGCGGCCCGGGATACGCTTCCACCAACCTGCCTTTCCTCGTCTACCAGAAGGCGTTGCTGGAATTCAAAATCGGCCAGGCATCCGCCGGCGGTGTGATCGCCGTCATTCTCGCCAACATCGTTGCCTTCTTCGCCATGCGCGCCGTCGGCAAGAACCTGGACAAGTAAGGGAGGCTACGATGGCACGCTCAGTCACCACCCAGCACAAGACGATTGCGACAGTTGCCGCCTGGGTCGTCGCCCTGCTGATCTTCTTCCCGATCCTCTACACGATCATCACCTCGTTCAAGTCGGAGCAGGAAGCCATCCAGGGCTTCAGCATCATCCCGTCGGGAACGTTCGAGAGCTATGCCGAGGTTCAGGCGCAAAGCGGCTACTTCAAGTTCTTCTTCAACTCGGTACTGCTCTCTGTTGGCTCGACCATCCTGGCCCTGCTGGTCGCCATACCGGCGGCATGGTCGATGGCCTTCTCGCCGACCAAGCGGACCAAAGACATCTTGATGTGGATGCTGTCCACCAAGATGATGCCCGCGGTCGCGGTGCTGTTCCCGATCTATCTGATCTTCCGCGACACAGGACTGCTCGACAGCCGCATCGGCCTGATGATCATGCTGATGCTGATCAACCTGCCGATCGTGGTGTGGATGCTCTACACTTATTTCCGCGAAATACCGGGCGAAATCCTGGAAGCGGCGCGCATGGACGGCGCTTCGCTGTGGAACGAGATCGTCTATGTGCTGACGCCGATGGCGGTGCCGGGCATCGCCTCGACGATGCTGCTCAACATCATCCTGGCCTGGAACGAGGCGTTCTGGACAATCCGGCTGACGACGACGGAAGCCGCACCGCTGACCGCCTTCATCAGCTCGTTCTCCAGCCCGCAAGGACTGTTCTGGGCCAAGCTTTCGGCCGCCTCGACACTGGCCATCGCGCCGATCCTGATCATGGGCTGGTTCAGCCAGAAGCAGCTGGTTCGCGGCCTGACATTTGGTGCGGTCAAATAATTGGTGGTGCGGTGAAGTAACGGAATTGCCCGAAGCAATCGGCAGAAATAACCCCTCGGGGAGGAAATCATGGGAAACATCACGCTCAAGAACGTCTCCAAATCTTTTGGATCGACGTCCATCATCCCCGGTCTCGACCTGGTGATCGAGAATGGCGAGTTCGTCGTCTTTGTCGGCCCGTCGGGTTGCGGCAAGTCAACGCTGCTGCGCCTGATCGCCGGGCTCGAGGACACCAGCGGCGGCTCCATCAACATCGACGGCCGCGACGTCACCGGCGAGGCCCCGGCCAAGCGCAAGCTGGCCATGGTGTTCCAGTCCTACGCGCTCTATCCGCACATGACGGTGGCCAAGAACATCGGCTTCCCGCTGAAGATGGCCGGCGAGGACAAGGCGACCATCGACAAGAAGGTGGGAGACGCGGCGCGCGTGCTCAACCTGACCAACTATCTCGAACGCCGGCCGGGCCAGCTTTCCGGCGGCCAGCGCCAGCGCGTCGCCATCGGCCGCGCCATCGTGCGTCAGCCGACCGCCTTCCTGTTCGATGAGCCGCTGTCCAATCTCGATGCGGCACTGCGCGGCACCATGCGGCTGGAGATCAGCGAGCTGCACCATCAGCTCAAGACGACCATGATCTACGTCACCCACGATCAGGTCGAAGCCATGACCATGGCCGACAAGATCGTCGTGCTGAACGCCGGCAACATCGAGCAGGTCGGCTCGCCGATGGAGCTCTACAAGACGCCGAAGAACCTGTTCGTCGCCGGCTTCATCGGCTCGCCGAAGATGAACCTGATCGAAGGCGCGCCGGCTGCCAAAAACGGCGCCAAGACCATCGGCATCCGTCCCGAGCACCTGGAGATCTCGACCACGGCGGGCGAATGGAAGGCGGTCGTCGGCGTCGCCGAGCATCTCGGCTCCGACACCTTCCTGCATGTCCAGGCCGATGGCGTCGGTCCGCTGACGGTGCGTGCCGACGGCGAACTCGCCGTCCATCATGGCGACACCATCTACCTGACAGCAGACAAGGCCAAGCTGCATCGCTTCGGCGCCGACGGAAAGGCGATGTGAGCATGAGACTGGCCGGCAAATCCGCGCTGATCACCGGTTCGGCACGCGGCATCGGCAGAGCCTTCGCCGAAGCCTATGCCGGCGAAGGCGCCACCGTCGCCATCGCCGACATCAATCTCGAGGCGGCGCAGAAGACCGCCGCCGAGATTGGCGGCAAGGCCTATGCGGTCAAGCTCGACGTCACCGACCTCGCCTCGATCGAAGCGGCGGTGAAAGCCGTCGAGACCAAGACCGGCGGCCTCGATATCCTGATCAACAACGCCGCACTGTTCGACCTGGCGCCGATCGTCGAGATCACCAAGGCAAGCTACGACAAATTGTTTTCCGTCAATGTCGCCGGCACGCTGTTCATGCTGCAGGCAGCCGCCCGCTCGATGATCGCCGCTGGCCGGGGCGGCAGGATCATCAACATGGCTAGCCAGGCCGGACGCCGCGGCGAGGCACTGGTCGGCGTCTATTGCGCCACCAAGGCCGCCGTCATCTCGCTGACCCAGTCGGCGGGGCTCGACCTGATCAAGCACCGCATCAACGTCAACGCGATTGCCCCTGGTGTCGTCGACGGCGAGCACTGGGATCATGTCGATTCGCTGTTCGCCAAATATGAGAACCGGCCGAAGGGCGAGAAGAAGAAGCTGGTTGGCGAGGCGGTGCCGTATGGCCGCATGGGCACGGCGCAGGACCTTACCGGCATGGCGGTGTTTCTCGCCAGTAGCGACGCCGAATACATCGTCGCCCAGACCTACAATGTCGATGGCGGCCAGTGGATGAGTTGAGGGCGGGGACGGCCCCTGCTCCCCGTCCCTCCGCGGGGAGCAGAGGCCGACATCAGAGGCCGCGCAGCAAGTGCCCCCTTATCCTCTCCCCGACCGGGAGAGGGCGTAACGAAGGCCGTAGCCCGGCCAAAGGGTAAAACAGATGACCGTGAAACTCTCGTCCTCTAACCTCTCCAAGCTGCCCGCCAACGTCGCAGGTCCGAAGTATGACCGCGCGACGCTGAAGGCCGGCATCGTGCATTTCGGCGTCGGCAATTTCCATCGCTCGCATCAGGCCGTCTATCTCGACGATCTGTTCAATGCGGGCATCGGCCACGACTGGGCGCTGATCGGCGCCGGCGTGTTCGACGGTGAAAAGATCGGCCGCGGCAAACTGGAAGAGCAGGACTGGCTGACCACGGTGGTCGAGCAGGACAGCGGCCATATGAGCGCACGCGTCACTGGCGCCATGATCGAGTTCCTGATGCCCGGCGATGCGGCCGGCATCATCGAACGGCTGGCCGACCCGGCAATCAAGATCGTTTCGCTGACCATCACCGAAGGCGGTTATTTCATCGATCCGGCATCCGGCGTGTTCAACCCGACCCATCCCGACATCGTCGCCGATGCGCAGCCCGGCGCCACGCCGAAGACGGTGTTCGGCATCATCCTTGCCGGGCTGGTGCGCCGCCGCGACGAAGGCACCGTGCCGTTCACGGTCATGTCGTGCGACAACATTCCCCACAACGGCCATGTCACCTCTGACGGCGTCATCGGCCTGGCCCGGCTGATCGACGAGGATCTGGCGAACTGGGTCGGCGAGCATGTCGCCTTTCCGAACGGTATGGTCGATCGCATCACGCCGGCCACCACCGACCGCGAACGCGGTATCCTCGCCAAGGATTTTGGCCTCGAGGACAACTGGCCGGTGTTCTGCGAGCCGTTCCGGCAGTGGGTGCTGGAGGACCATTTCACCGATGGCCGGCCGCCGTTGGAAAAGGTCGGCGTGCAGTTCGTTAAAGACGTTGCGCCCTATGAACTGATGAAGATCCGCATCCTCAATGGCGGCCACGCGACGATTGCCTATCCGGCCGGCCTGATGGACATCCATTTTGTACATGAGGCGATGCAGGAGCCGCTGGTGAGCGGTTTTCTGGCCAAGCTCGAACGGGACGAAATCATTCCGACGGTGCCGCCGGTGCCGGACACGGTTCTGGAAGACTATTACCAACTCATCGAGAGCCGCTTTTCCAATCCCAAGATCGGCGACACGGTGCGCCGGCTCTGCCTCGACGGCTCCAACCGCCAGCCGAAATTCATCATCCCGACCATCGCCGACCGGCTGAAGGCCGGGAAAAGCGTCGCCGGCCTGGCGCTGGAATCGGCATTGTGGTGCCGCTACTGCTTCGGCACGACGGACAGCGGCGCCGTCATCGAGCCCAACGACCCGAGCTGGGGCCGGCTGCAGGCAACGGCAAAAGCGGCAAAGGATGCCCCCGCCACCTGGCTTGCGATGGAGGACATCTATGGCGATGTCGGCCGCGCAACGGCGTTTGTCGAGGCCTTTGCCCATGCGCTCAACGTGCTGTGGGAGAATGGCGCGCGCGCGACGCTGACGCGCTACCTCGCCGGCAAGCTCTGAGAGCCAGTCGCCGCCATGACGCCTGAACTGGTCATCTTCGACTGCGATGGCGTGCTGGTCGATAGCGAGGCGCTGTCCGTCTCGGCGCTGCTCGGCATGGTCAAACTTGCCGGCGGCAGCGTCAGTGAGGATGCCGCCTACGAGCATTTCCTCGGCAAGAGCATGAAAAGCGTGCGCGAGATCCTCGGCCGCGACTTCGGGCTCGATATCACCGACCTGCACCTGACCGAGATGCGCGTCGAATTGATGCGCAAATTCCGCGAGGAGCTGAAGCCGATCGCCGGCGTCAGGAAGATGCTGCCCAAGCTTGGGCTGCCGTACTGTGTCGCGTCCTCAGGCACGCTCGACCGCATCCGCTACGCGCTCGACGTCACCGGATTGCTTGGGCTGATGGAGCCAAATCTGTTCAGTGCCACCATGGTGGCCAAGGGAAAGCCGGCGCCGGATCTGTTCCTGCATGCCGCCGCCAGCATGCGGGCCCATCCGCGCAAATGCCTCGTCGTCGAGGACAGCCCGGCCGGTATCGCTGCCGCGCGGGCGGCGGGCATGCGGGTGTTCGCCTTCACCGGCGGCGCGCATGCCGGCAACCCAACCTTGAAAGCGCGGCTTGCGTCGAGTGAACCGGACTTTATATTCGCTGACATGCTGCAATTGCCCGATCTGATTGCAGGCCTGGGAGCGAGAGACAGAGCATCTTGACGAAACAGTTTGTCTGCGCGGTCGATGTCGGCACCGGGAGCGCTCGCGCGGGCATTCTCGACACCAGTGGCACCTTGCTCGGCCGCGCCGAGCGGCCGATTGCCATGAACCGGCCGAGGCCCGATCACGCCGAGCATGATTCGCGCGATATCTGGTCGGCCGTCTGCACCGCCGTGCGCGCTGCCCGCGAAAAAGCCGGTGTCGGCCCTGAGGACATTGTCGGCATCTCCTTCGATGCCACCTGTTCGCTGGTGGTGCGCGACCGGCAAGGCAGCCAGCTCAGTGTCTCGGTCACGGGCGACAAGCGCTGGGACACCGTCGTCTGGCTCGACCACCGCGCCATCGCCGAGGCCGACGAATGCACGGCAAGCGGCCACGCCGTGCTGAATTACATCGGCGGCGTCATGTCGCCGGAAATGGCGACGCCGAAATTGATGTGGCTGAAGCGCAATTTGCCGCAGACGTGGAATGAAGCCGGCTATTTATTCGACCTGACCGATTTCCTGACCTGGCAAGCGACGGATTCGCTGGCCCGCTCGCAATGCACGCTGACCGCCAAATGGACCTATCTGGCGCATGAGGAAACAGGCTGGCGGCGCGATTTCTTCGAACTCGTCGGCCTCGGCGATCTTTTCGAGCACGGCAACCTGCCGGACAAAGCCAGTCCCGTCGGCACCGATATCGGCCGCCTGACGGCGCTAGCGGCGGCCGAGCTTGGCTTGAGCGAAAAATGCCGGGTCGGCTCCGGCGTCATCGATGCCTATGCCGGCGCGCTTGGCGTGCTCGGCGGCTTTGCCGACGTCGAACAGGATATCGGCCGGCATTTGGCGCTGATCGCCGGCACGTCGAGCTGCGTCATGGCGATGTCGCCCGATCCACAGCCCTTCGCCGGCGTCTGGGGGCCGTATTACGGCGCGGCGCTGCCCAGGCTGTGGCTGTCGGAAGGCGGCCAGTCGGCGACCGGCGCCCTGCTCGACCACATCATCCGCTGGCACGGCGCCGGCGGCGAGCCGGATGCCGCCATGCATGCGAAGATCGCCAGGCGTGTCGCCGAGCTGCGCGCCACCGAGGGCGACAACCTCGCCGCAAGGCTGCATGTGCTGCCCGACTTTCACGGCAACCGCTCACCGCTCGCCGATCCGCATGCCGTCGGCGTCGTCAGCGGGCTGACGCTGGACTCCTCCTTCGACAGCCTGTGCAAGCTCTACTGGCGCACCGCCGTCGGCATCGCGCTTGGCGTGCGCCACGTGCTGGAGGCGCTGAACGAGAACGGTTATCTCATCGACACGCTGCACGTCACCGGCGGCCACACCAAGAACCCGCTGCTGATGGAGCTCTACGCCGACGCCACCGGCTGCACGGTGGTCGAGCCGCTGGCCGACGAGGCGGTGCTGCTCGGCACCGGCATGATCGCGGCCACCGCGGCCGGGCTGTTTCCCGACCTCAACGCGGCCTGTCTTGCCATGCAGCAAGGCGGCAGGACGCGCCCGTCGAACCCGAAATCATCAGGGCGTTTCGACCGCGATTACAAGGTTTTCCTCGAGATGCACCGTCAGCGGCAAATGCTGGACGCGATCCGTTAGAGCGACTGCCTCAGCAGGGACATGCCCGACTTGGCATCGAACAGATGCATGCTCTGTTCGTCGACCGTGTAGCGGACATGGCTGTTGACGGCAGGGCATTCGCGGGTTGGCACCAGCGCGCTGATCTCCTTGCCGCCGGAACCGAAGATCACCAGCGCGTCATTGCCATGAAACTCGATGAGATCGGCCGTGCCTTCCAGAAGGCTGTCGGCTTTGGCGCCGGCGGTCTTCAGGTCCGGAGGCCGGATACCAAGCACCGCACGCTCGCCTTGCTGAAGCTTGAAGCGTGAGCCATCGATGGTGAAGACGGTTCCGGCACTGGTCAGTGTCCAACCGTTGCCCTTGCAGTCGACAGTGACGTCGATGAAATTCATGTTGGGCGTTCCGATGAATCCGGCGACGAACAGATTGCCCGGCCGCTCGTAGATTTCCGCCGGCGAGCCTATCTGCTCGATCCTGCCGTCGCGCAGCAGCACGATGCGGTCGGCGAGCGTCATCGCCTCCAACTGGTCGTGGGTGACGTAGACGGTGGTGGTCTTCAACGACTGGTGCAGCCGGGCGATCTCGATGCGCATGTGGTTGCGTAGCTTGGCATCCAGATTGGACAGCGGCTCGTCGAACAGGAACACTTTCGGTGTCTTGATCATGGCGCGGGCAATGGCGACGCGCTGCTGCTGGCCGCCGGACAGTTCGGCCGGCTTGCGGCCGAGATAGGGATCCAGCCCCAATGTCTTGGAGACCGCCTCGACGCGCTTTTGTATCTCGGCCTTCGCCACTTTCTGCCGCTTCAGGCCGAAGGCGATGTTGTCGAAGATCGTCATATGCGGATAGAGCGCGTAGTTCTGGAACACCATGGCAATGCCGCGGTCGCCGGGGTCGAGGTCGTTGACCACCTTGCCGCCGATCGAGACCTCACCGCCGCTGATGTCTTCCAGCCCCGCCAGCATGCGCAGCAAGGTCGACTTGCCGCACCCGGAAGGACCAAGGAAGACTACGAATTCATGTTCCTCGATGGCGAGGTTCAGGTCGCGGATGACGGTCGTGGCGCCATAGGATTTCTCGACATGGGAGCAGGTAATCGCGGACATGGTTGGGTCAACCCTTCTCGCTCGAAATCAGGATCTGCAGCTTGACGTCTTCCGGCTTGCCCGCGGCCGCCCGCTCGAATGCCTCGATGCTGTCGTCGAAAGGATAGGTGCCGGTGATCAGCGGGTTGAGGTCGACCTTGCCGGAGGCGATCAGTTGCAGGGCGCGGTCGAAGATGTTGGCGTAGCGGAACACCGTTTCGATGCGCACTTCCTTCGATATCGCCGCCGGCACGTTGAGCGCCACCGGCTCGACCGGCAGCCCGACGAGGACCACCGCGCCGCCAGGGCGTACGACATCGAACAGGTTGGCGAACGCCTTCGGGCTGCCGCTGGCCTCGAAGACGATATCGGCTCCCCAATGGTCGGTCGCCTCCGCCACCGCATCGACCAGCGATTGCTCGCCGATGTTGACCGGGACGACACCGGGATAGCGCGCCGCAATTTCGAGCTTTGGCGCGGAGAAGTCCGAAATCAGCACCTTCGAACAGCCGCCGGCAAGGGCTGCCAGCGCGATCATGATGCCGATCGGGCCGCAGCCGACGACGACCGCCACGTCGCCCGGAACGATGCGCGCACGGGCGGCAGCCTGCATGCCGATGGCAAAGGGTTCGACCATCGCCCCTTCGGCGAAGGAGACATTGTCCGGCAGCCTGTAGGTGAACGCGGCCGGATGGACGGCTTGCGGCGCAAGGATGCCATGAACCGGCGGCGTCGCCCAGAAGCTCACATCGGGGTCGACATTGTAGATGCCGAGTTTTGTTGCCCGCGATGACAGGTTCGGCACGCCCGGCTCCATGCAGACGCGATCCCCGACCTTCAGCGTCCTGACATTGGCGCCAATTTCGACGATTGTTCCCGACGCTTCGTGGCCAAGCACCATCGGCGCGCGCACAACGTAACTGCCGATGGCGCCATGGGTGTAGTAGTGCACGTCGCTGCCGCAGACACCGACCGTGTGGATGGCGATCCTGACGTCGTCCGGCCCGACATTGAGCGGCAACGCAATCTCGCGCAGGGCCAGCTCGCCCTTTTTCTCAAGAACCAAAGCCCGCATCGTGTCGTCCTCACTTCAAGTCTTTTTCTGCCGGAAAACGGAATTCAGGAACCCGCTGAGCACGCCGAGAAACAAAAGGGGTGGCAGCGACAAAAGCACGACCGAGGCGTTCAGGATGCCCCACGGCACGTTCATGCCTTGCTGGGACAGTTCCGAGGCGACGATCGGCAAGGTCTTGGCGTTGGAGCTGGACAGCATCAGCGCGATCAGGAATTCGTTCCAGACCAGCACGAAGCTGAAGGCAACCGCACCGATCAGCGAACGCGCGGCGACCGGCAATGCGATCCGCCAGAACACCGAATAGGCGCCGTAGCCATCGACGAAGGCGGCTTCCTCGACCTCCTTCGGCACGGCCTGGAAGGCGGGGATGGCCAGCCACATGATCACCGAGATGGTGAGCAGGGAATAGGTGACGATGAGCGCGGCGAGCGTGTCGTAAAGCCCGAGCTGCAGCCAGATCACCATCAGCGGGATGGCCACCGCCACGGGTGGCAGGAAGCGCAGCGACAGCACGAAGAACTGGATGTCGCCGGCCCAGCGGTTGGGATAGCGCGCCACCGCATAAGCGGCAGGCAGGCCAAGCACCACGCCGATCAGCACCGCGACGCCGCAGGCGATCACCGAGTTGTAAAGGCCGGTCATGACGCTGTCGCGGCCGATAATGTAGCTGATGTTGGCCAGCGTCGGCGTGAACACCACGCGCGGAACGCGGGTGATGATGTCGACATTGTTCTTCAGCGAATTGAGCGCCGTCCACAGCAGCGGAAACACGGCCATGAAGCCGGCAAATGCCAGCACGGTCTTGCCGATCAGGCGGCCCGGTCTCATACGATATGGTCTCATGCCTGCACCCGCTTCCACAGCATGGTGAAGGTGATGACGGTGGCGATCATCATCAGCACGGCCATCGCCGAGGCATAGGAGACCTTGCCGGACTCGATGAAGCCTTGCGAGAACGCGTACATGTCGAGGGTTTCGGTCGCCACGCCCGGCCCGCCGCGGGTCATCACATAGATCAGGTCGAAGGAGCGCAGCGACTCGATCATCTTGACGAACATCAGGCTGATGAGCGGCGCCTTCAGCATCGGCAAGGTGACATAGGCGTGGATCTGCCAGCGCCTGGCGTGATCGAGCCGTGCCGCCTCGATCGGCTGCGGCGGCAAGGTCTCCAGCAGCTTCAGCACGATGACGGCGAAGAACAGCCCCCATTGCCAGACATCGACGGAAGCGACGGCGAACAATGCCGTCGCCGGCTTGGACAGCGGGTCGAAGATCAGCCCGCCGGTCAGCAGCCGATAGGGGTAGGTGGCGATGCCGTAGAGCGGATGATAGGCGAACTTCCAGACGAAGGCGGCCGAAACACGCGGCAGCAGAACCGGGATAATGAACAGCAGGCAGTAGATGTTGCGCAGGCGCGGCGACGCGACCTCGAACATCAGCACGCCGAGGCCAATCGCCACGGCCATCGTCGCGACAACGGTGACAACCTCCCATTTCACCGACACCCAGACAGCGTTGAGAAAGCGGCGGTCGAAGAACAGGTCGACGAAATTCGAGAACCAGACATAGGAATAGGCCGTCGAGGAGAGCTCACGGTTCTGCAGGGCGATGACGATCGCGTAGAGCGTCGGCACCATCGACAGGATTAGAAGAATGACCAGTGTCGGCACGACGAATGTGACCGGCAAGGATGAGCGTCGCGGCATCTGTCTATCCCTGGCTGCGTCTCGAGCGATTGAACATGACTGGCCTTTTCGCGCGATGTGCGGCTCGAACGGCGGTGGTGAGAAAGGGAGACCCGCGGCGCACAGGTCCCGGCACTCGCTTGAATGCCGCGGACCGTGCGCCGCAGGGGGAGGATGGCTTATTTTTTTACCAGCTCGTTGGCATAGGCTTCGAGCTCGTTGAGGCCGCCCTTGATATCGGTGCGGGTGCCGGTGACCAGTTCCTCGAGGATGATGCCCCAGCGGTCGCCAAGATCCGGCCAGCGCGGATCCTGCCAGAAATTGACCGCCGTGACCTTGCCTGTCTCGGCCAGCGCCTGGCCGAGATCGGCGCCGTAGATGTCGGCAAATTCCTTGCTGGACAGGATGCTGGTGCGGTTCAGCTCACCGAACTGGTGGGCGTCGAGCCGGCGCTTCTCGTTTTCCTTCGATGTCGCCCAGGCGATGAACAGGCCGGCGCATTTCTTCGAAGCATCGTCGGCATTGGCCTTTGCCGCGATGGCAAGGCCATGGCCGTAGCCACCGCCGGTGAGCGGCGCCGGCGGCGGCAGGAAGCCGATCTTGCCGACCACCTGCGAGGTCTTGGGATCGACCGCCATGCCCGACAGCGGCGTCGATTCGACGAGGATGGCGACCTGGCCAGACAGGAAGGCGCCGGTCGATTCGTCCCAGCTACCGGTCTGCGTGCCGGGTGCCGAGTCCTTGAACAGCTTCAGGTAGGTTTCGGTCGCCTTGACGGCGGCATCCGAGTTGAAGGCCGGCTTGTCGCCATCGAACCACTGGCCGCCATAGGCCTTGAAGAACGGCATCCAGCGCCAGACATTGGCGCCCGAACCGCGTGCGCCGCGCAGGGCGATGCCATATATGCCCTTGTCCGGATTGGTCAGCTTCGGCACGTCGGCGATCAGTTCGTCCAGCGTCTTCGGCGGCTGGATGCCGGCCGCCTCCAGAATGTCCTTGCGGTAGACCATCAAATCGCCGCCGCCGGTCAGCGGCGCGAACCAGACCTTGCGGTCATAGGTGGCGACCTTCTGACGGCCCGGGTCGAAATCGGCATAGTCGTAGTCCGCCGGATAATAGTCGGTGAGCGGCACGATCCATTTCGAGGAAGCAAACAGCGCCACGTTGGCTTCGTCGACATAGTAGACATTGTAGTTGCCGACGGTGGACGCATCGGCGCGTGATTTCGCCCGGCGGTCGTTCTCGTTTAGATAATCGATCTGGAAGCTGGCGCCACTCAACTTCTGGAACTCGTCCTTGGAGTCCTCCAGAAGCGTCAGGCCGTCGCGTGGCTGCGCCAGCACCTTGACCGGCGCCGAGCAGACCGGCGCCTGCGCCAGAGCGATGGTGGAAACGGTAGCGGAAAGCATAAAAGCTGCGCCAAGGCTGGCAGCAAGCCGAATTGGTTTCATGATCTTTTCTCCTCCAGGAACATTCGCAGAAAGCGGAAGTCCTCGGGTTACGCGATCCTCACCATCGCCCGAGTGACGTGCCACCCATCGCCAAGATGCGGAGTTGCAGCGGGCCGCGCTAGAAGCCTCGTTGCAGCAGACCTGTACTTTTATGCATTGTGCAGCGCAAAAACTGGCACCCAAATACGTCGCCTGTCACGTGAGTATCGATCGAGCTTGAAACGGTGGTTTAGGACTTGCTTATGCGCGTAATGTCAAACGCTGCCGCGACAGTCGTCGATAGGACGATGGCGTCATCCTGTGCTTGCGCATGAACGCCCGGTTGAAGTTCGAGATGTTCATGTAGCCTACCTGAAAACAGATGTCGGTGATCGGAATGTCGGTGTCCGCCAGCAGCTTGCAGGCCTGCCACAGCCTGAGCTTGGCAAGGTGGTCGCTGAAGCTGTTGCCGGTGTTCTTCTGGAAGAACCGCGAAAACGTGCTCTCCGTCATTCCGGCCAGTTCCGCCACCTCCGGCAGCTTCAGGTCTTCGGCGAAATGCTGGAACAGATAGGTCAGCGTGCGCTGGATGATGTCCAGCGAGGCGGCATCGAGAACCGGCGAGAAATCCGGTGACGACAACAATTCATATTCGTCCGTTCTGGCGAGAAGGTCGACGAGGTTCAGGAACAGGCAGAACCTGCTTAGCCCGCTAACCTCGCCCATCCGCTCCATCAGCTCGGCGCCTTCCAATGCGGTCTGGCCGTGAAAGACCATCCCGTGCAGCGAGCGTTCGAGAAACGGTTCCAGTTCGCGCAATTCCGGCAACAAGCCTGCCGACCCGCGCAGCCTCTGCGCATCGAACTGCAGGACAATGTCGCGGCCTTCGATCAGCTCTCCCGGCTGTACCGCGGTCACCCAATCATGCGGAAGCCCGCCGCCGACGATGGTCAGGTAGCCCGGTCCGAACTCGCCGATGTGATCGCCGACCAGAACCACGCCGGAGGATTTTCGCAGCAGATGGATCTCGTATTCCGGATGGAAGTTCCAGACATTGCGCTCCCACGGATAGTCGTCGAGCCGCCACAGGAAACTGTCGTTCGCTTCGGTGACGATGTGCTCGAAGGCCGGGGCCGTGCGCGGGATCGCGGCCGTGTTCTTTCTGCGCCTGAACTGCATCCTGCCTCCTGGCAAACTCGGAATCCGTCGTCGCACCTCGTCTTTCATGCAATCCGTAGCAGCCCGTTGCCCGCATGTGAAATGCGCCTCGGCGGCGAGCATTCACGGTTCGAGTGTTCCCGGCTGGCTCAATCCGTTCCCTTCCCTCGTCTCTTGCCTTCATGTCGCGTTTCGTCCAGAAGCTGCCGCAAACGCCGCGAAACCGAAGGTTTTGCCGTTTGACATGCGGCTTCCGGCTCTGGCCGACGTGCCGTAGCTGGAAAGAGCGGAACAATGTCTGCGATCGAAGCCGGCGCTCGCGCGCCGGAAAATCTTTGGCGTCAGGAAATCAGGGCGACGCTGGCGCTCGCCTGGCCGATGGTGCTGACCAATCTCGGCCAGACCGCGATGACGGCCACCGACGTCATGATGATGGGTCGTCTGGGCCCGGATACACTGGCCAGCGGCGCGCTTGGCGCCAACCTTTATTTCATGCCGCTGATCTTCGGCCTCGGCCTGATGCTGGCGACCTCGCCGATGATCGCTACCGAGCTTGGCCGCCGCCGATATTCGGTGCGCGATCTGCGCCGCACCGTGCGCCAGGGCCTGTGGCTGGCGATCCTGATCTCGATCCCGATCTGGCTCGTGCTTTGGCACGGCGAAGGCATTCTATTGGCCATGGGCCAGGAACCGGCGCTCGCCCGTCAGGCCGGCATCTATCTGCGCTGGCTCGAATGGGCGGTGCTGCCGTTCTACGGCTATATCGTGCTGCGCTCGTTCATCTCGGCGCTGGAACGGCCGGGCTGGGCGCTGGTCATCGTCTTCGTCGCCGTCGCCTGCAACGTCTTCTTCAACTGGGTGTTCATGTTCGGCAATCTCGGCGTGCCGGCAATGGGCATTGCCGGGTCAGGCCTTGCCACCTCGCTGTCGAGCACGCTGATGTTCGTCGGCATGGCTGCCGTGGTGATGCTGGAGAAGACGTTCCGCCGCTACCGGCTATTCGGGCGCTTCTGGCGGTCCGACTGGCCGCGCTTCAAGGGTCTGCTGCGGCTCGGCATGCCGATTGCCGGCATCCTCGCCTTCGAGGTGACGATCTTCAATGCGGCAGCGCTGCTGATGGGCCTGATCGACGCGGATTCGCTGGCCGCGCACGCGATCGCCATCCAGATCGCCTCGATCAGCTTCATGGTGCCGCTCGGCCTCAACCAGGCGGTGACGGTGCGCGTCGGCCTTGCGCACGGCGCCGGCAATCCGGAAGGCGTTTCGCGCGCCGGCTGGACCGCTTTCGTCATCGGTGTCTCGTTCATGGCGCTGATGGGGCTGGTGATGATCCTGTGGCCGCATCCGCTGATCAGCGCCTTCATCGATCTGGGCAATCCGGCCAATGCCAGGGTAATCGAACTTGCCGTGTCGTTCCTGGTCTTCGCGGCGCTGTTCCAGGTCTTCGACGGCGCGCAGGCGGTGGCCGCCGGCATGCTGCGCGGCCTGCACGACACCAAGGTGCCGATGATCTATGCCGCGATCGGCTATTGGGGCGTCGGCCTGCCGCTCGGCGTGCTGCTCGCCTTCCATTTCGGCCTGCATGGCGTCGGCATCTGGATCGGCCTGTCGACGGGGCTGGCGGTGGTGGCCGCGCTGCTGCTGGCGCGCTGGCTGCGGCGCGATCGACTGGCGCCGCCGCTCGCGTTCGGGCATTGAAACAGGACGGTTGGGCTCGGCGGCTGTTGTCCTCGAAATCCGGCACCGCGATGGAGGCGGTCAGAATGTCGGCGGCGTGTTGACCCAGAGGATGCGGACCGTGGTCGAACCGATATTGCGGTAGCCGTGGCCGAGTTCGGAGTTGAAGTAGAACGCGTCGCCTGCCTCGAGCGCCACCACGTTCGCCTCGACCAGCAACTCGACGGAACCTTCGAGCACGTAGCCGAATTCCTGTCCCTTATGGCTGATCAACTCGGGGCTGCCGCCGCCGGCCTCGATCACGTGGACGTTGATCTGCAGCAGATATTCCGGACCGGACGGCACCAATTGCTCGAGCACGACATGGTTGCCCGAACGCCGATGTCCCGTCTCCATGTGCGGACGCTCGTTGTGCCGCAAAACGAACACCTCCGAGGCATTGTGCTGCAGCGTGCCGAACATCGCGTTCATGTTGATGCCCAGCGCCTGCACCAGCCGGTGCAGAGCCGCCATCGAGGGTGTCGCGCGGTCGTTTTCGATCTTCGAGAGATAACCCTCTGTCAGCCCGATGCGCGCGCCGAGCTCTTCCAGGCTGAGGCCAAGCACCTGTCTGGCATGGCGCAGCTTGACGCCGATCCTCGGGGTTCCGTTTTTGTCGCGCATGTCAGGTCCGCGTCTTCATCCAGTCCGCCAGCTTCGCCAACAGGAAATCGACTTCCGCCTCGGTGTTGTAATGGGCCAGCCCGATGCGGACGACGCCGTTGCGGTCCGCAAGCCCCAGCCGCTTGATTGGCTCCAAACCGTAATTGTGGCCGTGCCAGAGATAGATGCCTTCCTTTGCCATCGCCTTGGCGATATCGGCGGGATCGGTTCCGTCAACGGTGATCGACACGGTAGGCACCCGGCGCGCCAGCGCCGCCACATCTGATATACCCTGGATCAAGACGCCATCGATTCTGGACAATCCGGCAATCAGCCGCGCTGTCAGGACACGCTCATAGCGGTCGGCGACTTCAATGCCGGCGACGATGCGCTCGCGCCGCGTCGCCTGCGGGTGGACGTTGCCGAAGGACTGTCCGAGCCAGGCATAGTGCTCGACGGCGCCAAGCACCCCGGCAAGCGCCTCGCGGCTTGTCGTCCCCGTCTCGAATTTTCCAGGTGGCGTGTTCGAAGCCGCGCGCACTCTATAGGCGGTCAGCGCCTGCAGCAGATCGAAACGGCCCCACAACACCCCGTGATGCGGTCCGAAAAATTTGTAGGCCGAGCAAACCAGGAAATCACAGCCAATCTCCTGGACGTCGATCACCCCATGCGGCGCGAACTGCACCGCGTCGATATAGCTCAGCGCCCCGACCGCGCGTGCGCGCTGCGCAATCCGCTTGACGTCGTTAATCGTGCCGGTAACGTTGCTGGCATAGCCGACGGCGACCAGCTTGACCTGCTCGTCGATAGTGGCCTCCATCGTCGACAGGTCGAGTTCGAAGGTTTTTGGATCGAAGTCGATCCAGCGTACCTCAAGCCCGCGATCCTCCGCCAGCATCAGCCAGGGTGCAACGTTGGCGTCATGATCCATGCGCGTCAGCACGATGGCGTCGCCGGCGTTCAGATCGCGGCCGATGGCGCGCGAGACGGCGAAAGTCAGAGTTGTCATGTTCTGGCCGAACACCACCTCACGCCGGTCCGCGGCATTGAAGAAATCGGCCATCGCCTGATGCGCGTCGCCGACCATCGCCTGGGCCGCGAGTGAGGTTTCGAAATAGCCGCCAAGATTGGCGTTGGTCTCGATCATGGCACGCGTCATACGCTCGATCGAACGGCTCGCCATCTGGGTTCCCGCGGGATTGTCGAAGAAAATCCGCTTTTTCGGCTCGGCACCTCTCGCCATCGCCGGAAAAGCATCGCGGACTGTGTCTATATCCATGTCTGAATTCCGTGTCTGATGATCGTTGTGTGGCGGTCCCTAGACCGCCACCAGCTGCGGCTTCACGCGTTCAGCCGGCCGCTTCATGGATGGCGACAGCGCGAGCCGGGAAGCCGGATCCGGCCTTTGGCTTTGGCCAGCTTGCCATTATCAACGCACCGGCTTCAGGCACCTTGTCGAGATTGGCCAGGAGCTCGATCTGCCAGCAGTCGCGGGACAGCACATAGTATTCCAGGCTTGCGTCACCCGCGGAAGTGGCGCGGCCGGGATCGGTATCCATGCCCTCGTGCCCGATGGCAGCGACACCGCGGCGTTCCAGAAGTTCCTCCAGCACCGGCTTCGACCAGCCCGGCGCATGCGAGATACCGTCGGCCGACTTGTTCTGAAACGCCACCGGGTCTGGCCAGCGCGGCCACCACCCGGTGCGAAGTGCGACAAAACACTTTTCGGGGACACGGCCGTTCCGCGTCTCCCAAGCGGAAATGTCGTCGAGCGTCGGCGTCGCGTCGGGATCGGCGGCGACCCTGTCGCTGATGTCGAGGATGACCAACGGCAGAAGCATCTCCGCCACCGGCAGTTGGTCGATCGAGCGGCCGCCGTCGATGAAGTGCACCGGCGGATCGACATGGGTGCCCCACTGTCCGACGAAGGCGTAGTGGTGGACCTGGAAGGCGTCGCCCTTCGAAAAATCGAGCAACGCACGGCGCTCCTCGTCCGGGAAGGCCGGGAAATGCGGCTGGCCCGGATGAAACGCATGCGTCAGGTCGGTGAAGGTCGCGGCGGAGAGCCGCGACCTGTAGATGTCCCAAAGGGAACCCGGAGTGGACAAGATCACGGCTCCGCGACGAAGGTCGGTGCCGCTTCACTTGCCAGGACAAGCTTGCCGTCCTTGACACCGATGACCGAGACCGACTTGTCCGGCACCGAAATGCCTGGGCGGTAGGTGATCGTTCCGGTCACGCCGTCGAGCCCGGACGTAGCGGCCAGCGCGTCGCGGATCTTGGCCGGATCCGGCGCACCGGCACGCTTGATCGCGTCGGCCATCAGCTTGACCGAGTCGTAGCCGAGCGCAGCGAACGCGTTCTCCGGGGCATTGCCGGCCGACTTGGTGTAGGCGTCGATGAAGGCCTGCACTTTCGGGGTGGCGCCCTCACCGATATAGGCGTGGGTGGTGAAGTAGGTGTCCTTGGCCGCGTCGCCGCCGACCTGGATCAGCAAGGGCGTGTCGTAGCCGTCGCCGCCGACCACCGGCAGGTTGATGCCGGCCTGGCGCATCTGCTTCAAGATCAGGCCGATTTCCTCGGCATTCGACGAGGCATAGACGAAGTCGGGCTGCGGCGACAGCGCCTTCAGTTTGGCGATCTGCGCGGTAAAGGTCTTGTCGCCGATCTTGTAGGTGTCGCGCTCCAAAATCTTGCCCCCGCCATGCTCGTAGGCGGTGACGAAGTAGTCCGACAGCAGCGTTGTGTATTCGGTGCCGATGTCGGTGAGCAGGTAGGCGGTCTTGCCGTTCAGCTTGTTCAGCGCAAATTCCGCGCCAACCGCGGCCTGAACGTTGTCGCCGAAGGCGGCGAGGAAGATCTCGTTGCCGAGCTGGCTCGGCAATTTCGGCGAGGTCGCGCCGGGCGTGATGAACGGGATCTGCGCCTTCTGGACCTGCGGTCCGATGGCCAGCACCGAGTCGGAATCGGCGAAGCCGATGATGCCGACGACCTTGTCGCTGTCGATCAACTGGCTGGCGACGGTCGAGATCGTCGTCGAATCGCTCTTGGAGTCGTAGATCACCAGTTCTATCTGCTGGCCGAGCACGCCGCCGGCGGCGTTGATTTCGCTCGCTGCCAGCTTGGCGCCGTTCAGCATCGGACCGTCGAGCGAGGCCTGGATGCCGGTCAGGTTTGCCGGATAGCCGATCTTGATCGTGTCGGCAGCAAGTGCCGTGCTGGCCGAGGCAAGCGCGAAGAATGCGCCCAATCCCAGGCCGATGGTGCCGCGTCGAGTGAGTTTGATCATCGTTTTCGTTCCTCTGTCTGGTTCACCGTTGCCGATCTTTGGGTTAATCCGAACGTAAGTTCCCGGTCCCCCATGATCCCCTTCGGCCGGAAGATCATGACTAGAATGAAGATGAAGCCGAGCACGATCTGGCTGGCGCCAAACAGGGCCGGCACCGCAAAATCGCCGATCGTGAAGCCGCGTTCGACCGAGCGCAGGACCTCCGACAACAGCGAAACGCAGATGACGCCGACCACCGCGCCGGTCAGGGAGCCCATGCCGCCCAGCACCAGCATTGTGATCAGGCTCATCGTCAGCGCGAAGTAAAAGGTGTTCGGCGAAAACGAGCCGAGATAATGTGCGTAGAGCGACCCGCCGACGCCTGAGAAGAACGCGCCTATGACGAAGGCGATCAGTCTGGTCCGCAACACGCCGATTCCGACAGCGCTGGCCGCGATCGTGTCGTCGCGCACCGCCTTCATGGCGCGCCCGAAAGGCGAATAGACCAGGCGCGCCAGCACGAACACCGTGATGGCGAGCCAACCCATCACCCAGGGCAACGTCGTCTCCAGCGGCACGCCGGTGAACGTGCGGGCGCCTCGGGTGAAGTCCGACGCATTGATCAGCACCACGTTGACGATAATCAAGAATCCCATCGTCGCCACCGAAACGAAATAGCCCGACAGGCGCATCAAGGGGTAACCGACGACCACCGCAAGCAGTGCCGTCAGAAGACCTGCCACCAGCGTCGCCGGCAGGAAGGGGAGGCTGAAAGCATGCAGAAACGTCGGCAGATGCGGCAGCAGCGCCATCTTCTGCTGCACCGGGATCGACAGGATTCCCGAAATATACGCGCCGGCGCCGATGAAGCCGACATGACCGAGCGAAAACACGCCCGTAAAACCGTTGCTCAGCGACAGCGCCAGCACCAGGATAGCATTCAGCGCGATCAGCAGGATAATCCGGACGAAATAGTCGCTCAGCACGTGCGGTGCACCGAAAGCGACAGCTGCTCCCGCCACCAGGGCGACGAGGACGAGGAGTGTGATCCGCGCTTCCCGGCTCACAGCTTTATCTCCCGGTTTGGCTGGAGCAGCCCGCCCGGGCGCACCAGGAGGAAGGCGATCAGCACGGCGAAGACGATTGCGTCGCGATAGGACGAAACGCTGCTCGGCAGGAATGCGACGATGAAGATCTCCAGCGCGCCCAATATGTAGCCGCCGACCAGGGCGCCCGCGATCGACCCGAAACCGCCGATGATTGCCGCCACGAAAGCCTTCAGGAGCGGCGTGAAGCCCATCTGCGGCTGCACCACGCCGGCCTGTGCCGCCCACAGAATGCCGGCGAGGCCGGCATAGGCGGAGGCGACGATGAAGGCGACGATGATCAGCCGGTTGACGTTCAGACCGACAAGGTGTGCCGCCGACATGTCCTCAGCCGCGGCGCGCATGCCGAGCCCGGTCGTGGTGCGCGTGATGAACCAGCCGAGGAGCAGCAGCGACACGAAGGTCAGCGCGATGGTCAGGAGATTGATGCTGGTGAAGGTGATGGCGCCGTTCGACATTTCCCAGGAGGTGTTGAGAATATCGGGGAGTGGAAAATTGCGCGGCGAGGAGGTGAACACCAGGATGCCGACGTTCTCGATGATGTAGGTGACGGCGAGGCTGGTGAGCAGTCGCGCGACGTCGGGCGCGTCGCGGATCGGACGATAGGCGATGCGTTCGATAAGGAAGCCCGCGACGGCGGCCGCGGCGATGCCGCAGATCACGGCGACCGGGAACGGAACGCCGATGCCGACCAGCAAGGCAACCCCGAAGGCCCCTACCATCATGACGTCGCCATGCGCGAAATTGGTCAGCTTGAGCACGCCGAAGACGATCGACAGGCCGACCGCCACCAGTGCGTAGAGGCTGCCTAGGCTCACCGCATTGACGATCTGCTGCAGGATATAATCCAGTTGGGTCATGTTGCCGCCCCAAGATATGCCTGCGCCACGCGTTCGCTGTCGCGCAGTTCCGCGGACCGGCCCGACAGCGCCACCTGACCCGTGCGCAGCACATAGGCACGGTCGGCGAGGTCCAGCGCGAGCGTGATGTTCTGTTCCACCAGCAGCATCGTCATGCCCTGGCGCTTCAGTTCGGCAAGCGCGCTGAAGATATGGCGCACCAGCAGCGGCGCAACGCCGAGCGAAGGCTCGTCGAGCAGCAGCAGGCGCGGCGCCGCCATCAGCGCGCGCGCCAGAGCCAGCTGCTGCTGTTCGCCGCCCGACAGCGTGCCGGCCAGTTGCTTCAGCCGCTGCTTGAGAATCGGGAACAGCATGAACATGCGCTCGCTGTCTCTGACGACGGCCTCCTTGTCGGTGCGGGTGCAGGCGCCGAGCCGCAGATTGTCGGCCACCGTCAGGCCGCCGAACAGGCGCCTGCCCTCCGGGCTCTGCGCGATGCCCAGACTTACGATGCGCGACGGAGCGATACCTCCAATCGGCTTGCCATCGAAGATGATCTTGCCGCCGCGCGGCCGCGACAGGCCGGAAATGGTGCGCAAGGTCGTGCTCTTGCCGGCGCCGTTGGCCCCCACCAACGCCACCACCTCGCCGGCATGGACGTCGAGCGAAATGCCCTTCAGCGCACGCACCGCGCCGAAATTGACCTCGAGGTTCTCGACGCTGAGCAGCACGGGGCTAGGCGTGGCCAAGATACGCCTCCCGCACTTTCGGGTGTTCGCGCACCTGCTCCGGTGTTCCGACGCAGATCACCTCGCCAGTCGCCAGCACCTGGATGCGTTCGCACAGCGCCATGATCAGGTCCATGTCGTGCTCGACAACGACCACCGTTACGCCGTAGCGGTCACGGATCGTCCGGATCAGCGCTGCCAACACCTTGGTCTCGTTGGAATCAAGCCCGGCTGCGGGCTCATCGAGCAGCAGCAGTTGCGGGCCGGTCGCCAACGCACGCGCAATCTCCAGCCGCCGCTGATCGCCATAGGGAAGATCCGCGGCGACCCTGCCGGCCTGATCCGTCAGGCCCATGAGGTCGAGGAGTTCGTCGGCCTTCTGCCGCGTCGCGGCCACCCGCTCGCGATAGCGCCGACCGCGCAGCACGGTGTCGACGGAGCCGACAGGATGGCGCAACTGCGCCGCCGTCAGCACGTTCTGTGCGACGCTGAGGCTGCCGAACAGGCGAGAACCTTGAAAGGTGCGGGCAATGCCCATCGCGACGATCTGCGACGTGCGCAGGCCGACGATCGAACGGCCCTCCATCTCGATGCTACCGGAATTCGGCTGGGAGAAGCCGGTGATCAGGTTGAAAAGCGTGCTCTTACCCGAGCCATTCGGCCCGATTACCCCAACGATTTCACCTTCGTGGAGCTCGATGGAATGATCCCGCAGGGCAACCAGCCCTCGAAAGGCTTTTGTCAGCCCAACCGTCTTCAACAGCACTCGACTCGACTGTCTATCCACGCGCCGGTTTGCCCCTGTCCGCCCTCGCCGCCCCGTTCGGCCCGGTCAAGCATCAAATGGACAATTCGAACGGTAAGATGTCAAGGCCTATTCCTAACAGGAAAGCTGTATGCCTGCCTCGGCTCGACCGATGCTGCGACATGACGAAGACGATCAGCGACCGGTCCGTAAACCTGGGCCGGCCCTCGGACCGCGCTTCCGCTAGCTTGTTATCTGTTCGGCGACAGCTTCTTCGAGGCCGGCTGCGGCTTGAGCGGCGAGACCGCGCGCCGCCGCCTGTGAATCGTAAAACTCCTCGAGCGCATGAACCGTGCCCCACCGCAGCGTGAACACGTGGAGACCACGGTTGATGTAGGACGTATCGCCGTTGAGCAGGGTTGCGGTGCCATCCCACTGGGCGAACACGGTGGTATGCCACGGCCAGCCCTTCACCCAGACGTGGTTGACCGTGAGCTGGAGAGTGGGCAGAACACGGCCGAGGCGCTCGAACCAGCGGCGCAGGGCTTGCTTGTCGTGGCGCTCCCCACCAAGAGCGTGGGCGCCGCCGACCCGGTGATGGACATGTGGCGCGATGGCCTTCACCGCCGCATCCCAGCGATGGTTGTTGACGTCGTCGAAGCTCTGCCGGATCGATTTTTCGACAAAATAGCTGTAAAGCATGTGACCTCTCTCCAGACTTGTTGGTGGCGCGCCGTTCCGACGCGAGAGCCCCGGCCAGCATCGCGCGGCCGCGGCCTGCGCGTCAGGGTCAGGGCATTGTCGCGTCGGCCCGCTGGGATGTGTCAGTCTCGGTCGAGACCGTCACCTCCTTGCCGGACCTTGAGAACGCGTAGAGCGAGCCCGGGTAGCCCGGTATGGAAAACGCCACGGAGTCACTGTTGGCGAGGCCCATGACAACCCGCAGCGGATCGCCCCCGACCGGTCGCTCGAAATCTACGACTCCGCGCGTGTCGGCATGACCACATCAGTGCGCAAGGCGATGGAAAAAGGCGATGCGCCCGAAGTGGTCGCCAACACCGTTTTGGCCGCGGCGACCGATCCCGCGCCGAAGAAACGCTACGCGGCGGGAAAAATGGCGCGCCAGGTCAGTTTCCTGCGCCGTTTCGTCCCCGCATCCGCATTCGACAAGAGCCTGCGCAAGCAGCTTGGGCTGCCGGCCTGAAGTCGAGCGCTAACCGTAAGGACAGCTACCTTGGCGCGTCAGCGAGCAGCCGCCTGTTTCTCGAGCCTGCGGGCGTATTGCGTCAGCGGAAAGCACATGATGAAGAAGATCAGAGCCACCAGCCCGTAAACCTTGAACGGTTCGAAGGTCGCATTGTTGATGGCATTGGAGGTCCGCACCAGTTCCTCGAAGCCGATGATGGAGGTGAGCGCGGTCGACTTGATCAGCTGCACCAGGAAGCCGACGGTGGGTGCGCGGGTGATCGAAAAGGCCTGCGGCAGGATGATCAGCCTCAGCTCCTGCAGATAGTGCAGGCCAAGGCTGGCGCCGGCGTCCCATTGGCCCAGGGGTAGCGCCGCGACGCCGGAGCGCCAGATCTCGGCGAGATAGGCGCTGGCGAAGAAGGTCAGGCCGAGCGCCGCCGCCGTCCAGGGTTCGATGCGCAGGCCCAGCATCGGCAGCCCGAAGAACATCAGGAACAGCTGCATCAGGAGCGGCGTTCCCTGGAACAGGGCGATGTAGCCGGAGGCGATGCGCCGGCTCCATTTGTTTTTGGCGATCCTGAAGAACAGCACGATCAGGCCGACGATGCCGCCGCCGATGAAGGCGGCCAGCGATAGCAGCACCGTCCAGCGGGCGGCGAGCAGCAGGTTGCGCACGATGTCCCAGGAGGTGAATTCGATCATGACACGCCGGCTCCGAGCGCACGGCGCCCGCCTGATACCAGCAGCCGGCGCAAGGCCATCGACAGAGCGAGATAGACCAGCGTCACGACGAAATAGGTCTCGAAAGAGCGGAAGGTACGCGCCTGCAGCATGTCGGCCTCGTAGGTCAGCTCACGCACGGCGATCTGCGACACGACGGCCGACTCCAGCATCATGATGACGACCTGGCTGGTGAGCGCGGGATAGATGATCTTGAGCGCCTGCGGCAGCACGATCTTGACGAACACCTGGCGTGGCCGCAAGCCCAGCGCGAGCGCCGCTTCCGTCTGCCCGCCGGGCACGGCGTCTAGCCCGGCGCCGACGATCTCGATGGTGTAGGCCGCCATGTTGAGCGTCATCGCCAGCATGGCGGCCAGGATCGGGTCGAGCCGGATGCCGAGGCTGGGCAGCCCGAAGAAAATGAAGAACAGCTGCACCAGGAACGGCGTGTTGCGCATCACCTCGACGTAACAGGCGATTGCCCGCTTGAGCAGCGCCGGCCCGTTTCGTCGCCCCGCGGCACCCAGGATGCTGAGCAGCGTTCCGGCCAGCGTGGTCACGGCGATCAGCAGGATCGTCGTGGCCGCGCCGTGCGCGATGTCGCCCAGGGCACCCGGGAGCCAGGCAAAGGCCACGGAAACTCAATCCTTGAGGTTTTCGGGATTGAGCGGCGTCTTCAGCCAGGCTTTCGAGCTTTCGTCCAGCTTGCCGTCGGCCAGCATCTTGGCGACCGCATCGTTGACAGCCTTCTTCAGGCCGTCCTCGTTCTTGTTGAGGCCGATATGCGAGGGCGAGGTCAGAAGCTGGAACTTCTGCTCCGGCTTCAGTGCGTCCTGCTTGGCCAGCACCTGCGCGCCGACGTCGTTGCCGACGACCATTAGCTGCGTCTGGCCGGAGATGAAGGCCTGGATCACAGAATTGTAGTTGTCAAAGCGCTTGATGTCAGCCGACGCCGGTGCTGCCTCGGTGAGCGACGTGTCTTCCAGCGTGCCACGATTGACGGCGATCGACTTGTCGGCGAGGTCTTCCTTGCCCTTGACCGCAAGTGCCGCCGGACCGATCACGGCGATGTAGTAGGGCGCGTAGGCGACGGCGAAATCGATGACCTGTTCGCGTTCCTTCGAGTAGCCGACGCTCATCAGGATGTCGACGCGCTTGTCGTTCAGATACGGGATGCGGTTCTGGCCGGTGACGGCGATGGGATTGAGCTTCACCTTGAGCGTATCGGCAATGTATTGCGCGACATCCATGTCATAGCCCTTGAGGCTCATGTCGGCGCTGGCCGAGGAGAAGGGCGGAAAGTCGGCGAAGACGCCGACATTGATGGTGCCGGCCTTGGTGATGTCCGCCAGCGCATCGGCGCTAGCGGCCTGAATTGAGAGGCCGAAACCGGCCGTGCCGAGCATCAGCACGGCGGCGATGGATGTAAATGTCTTTCGGATTGTCATTGTTATTCCCCTGTCTGGAAGCTTGTTTGTTAGGGTCGTCCGCCGGCTCCAGCACGGCGGCCGCCTTGAATTCGTTGAGATCAGGCTCCCTTGCCTGTTATCGCCGGGCTGAACACCATCAGGCTCAGTATCTCGAACAGCACCTGTGCGGCGGCGTGCGCCGTGTTGGTGGTCGCGTCATATTGCGGCGCCACCTCGACGACGTCGCCGCCGACGATGTTGAGACCTTTGAGGCCGCGCAGCAGTTCGAGCACCTCGCGCGTCGTCAGCCCGCCAACTTCCGGCGTACCGGTGCCCGGCGCGAAGGCCGGATCGACGCTGTCGATGTCGAAGGAGACATAGGTCGGGCCATCGCCGACAATCTTGCGCGCCTTCTCGATGATGGCCGGAATGCCTAGACCGGTCACCTCCTCGGCATGCACCACGGTCATGCCGGACTCGTAGGTGAACTCCCACAGATATTCGGCCGAGCCGCGGATGCCGATCTGGATGGTGCGCGTCGGGTCGAGCACGCCGTCAAGCACCGCGTTGCGGAACGGGCCGCCATGGTGGAACTTGGTCATGTCGAACAGGCCACTGGTGTCGCAGTGGGCGTCGATATGGATCAACCCGACCGGCGCCTTCTTGCCGACGGCCTTCAGGATCGGATGGCTGATCGAATGGTCGCCGCCGATCGACAGCGGGATGACGCCGGCATCGACGATCTGGTTGGTGCGGCGCTCGATATCCTCGTGGCTGGTCTCCAGCCGGTAGCGGCTGCGGAACGGCGTGTCGCCGATGTCGGCGACCCGGAGCTCATGCGTCGGCGCGCATTCCAGCACGTGATTGTAGGGACCGATGCGCTCGATGGCGCGCAACGCCCTTGGCCCGAAGCGCGAGCCTGGCCGGTTGGTGACGCCGAGATCCATCGGCACGCCGATCATCGCCACCTGCAAATCGCCGAAATCCGGATTGTCGGCCGATATTTCGCGGTAGGGCGCCGCGAGGAAGGTCGGGATGCCTGAATAGGGCGCCAGCCGCGTGCCGCTCTTGGAGAAGATCTTGTCGGCGACCTTGCGGAATTTCGGGTCGAACATCTCGCCGCCATGGCTTTCACCATATTTGCGACGCAACGCGTCGAGCTTGCCGCGATCGTATCCCATCTGCGCTCCTCCTGCCGGGCTGATGCAGCGCGGCCACCGGTGATGCTTGGCGAACCGACCGTCATCCGGCCGGGTCGCTGTCCCGCTGGCTGCCTGCAGATTTCACGTCTTGATGCTGTTCCGGGCTCAAGTGTCTGGCAGCGGCATTGAAAAATCAATTGATATTGTTAGGGTGTTTTCTGTGAGAAAATCTCACAATAAAGTTCATACCCATGACCAAGCGCCTGCCACCGCTGAATCCGCTGCGCGCCTTCGAGGCAACGGCCCGACATGGCTCGCTGACCAAGGCGGCGAGTGAGCTGAACGTCACCCATGGCGCCATCAGCCACCAAATCAAGGCGCTCGAGCAGTCGCTCAGTGTCAAGCTGTTCGAGCGGGTCGGCCAGCGGGTCAAGCTGACACCGCATGGCGCGGAGCTTCTGCCGGCGGTGTCGACCGCCTTCGACGGCATCGCCGCCGCCACCCAGCGCATGACAAGGCCGGCGAGCAGCGGCACGCTTTCGGTCTCCTGCGTGCCGGCGCTTCTGTTGTTGTGGATGACACCGCGGCTCGGCAGTTTCATGGCGCAATATCCCGACATAAGGCTGACGCTTATCCCTTCCAACGATCCCAAGGATTTGCGGGCGCCCAACATCGATGTCTGCGTGCATTATGGCGACGGCAGCTGGACCGATTGCTGGATGCGCAAATGGTCGGGGCTCGAACTGTTTCCCGTGGTCAGCCCGACCTTGATCAACAACCGGCCGATCCGCAGCGTCAGGGATCTCGCCGACCATGTCTTCCTGCATGGCGATGACGGCCGCGAGTGGCACACCTGGCTGGCTGCCGCCGATGCGCTGGACCTGGAGCGGGGCCGCCGCCATCATCTCGGCGATGCGCGTATGGCGACCGAGGCGGCGGTGCATGGCCATGGCGTAGCGCTGGGCGACTCGGTAACGGCAAGCGCGCTGCTGGCCAGGGGCATGCTGGTCGCGCCGTTCAGCCTGTCGGTGCCGGCGGTCGACGATTTCTATGTCGTCTGCCGCAACGAGATGCGGGCGACGCCGATCGTGCAGGTGTTCATCGACTGGCTGTTCGCCGAGAAGGCCGGGGACGACGGGCGCGCCGACGCCCCGGTGGCCGGGCGCATCGTCAGCCGCCGCAAGCGTCCGGCGCTCAGGGTGATGGGCGGCAAATCCGCAGGCTGATGCCAGGCTGCGCGCCGCCGCATGCAGGCAGCTCTTTTTGTCGGGCCAGCCTGAAAGCGGGCAGCGTTCCGGCCGATTCGATGCTATGAGGCCTGTCGCGATTGTGGATGGCAGGCAGCGAAGGCGGTGTTGAAACATGGCTAAGACCGATATTGCGCGGCGCGTCTACAACCACACCTGGAAGCTCGACCCGATCGTGCGCAGCCTGCTCGACACGGATTTCTACAAGCTTTTGATGCTGCAGATGATCTGGGGCATGTATCCCAAGGTCGACGCAACCTTCTCGCTGATCAACCGCACGACTTCGGTGCGCCTTGCCGACGAGATCGACGAGGCCGAATTGCGCGAACAGCTCGACCATGCCCGCACCTTGCGCTTCTCCAAGAAGGAGATGATCTGGCTCGGCGGTAACAATTTCTACGGCCGCAAGCAGATCTTCGAGCCAGAATTCCTCGCGTGGCTGGAAGGCTTCCGGCTGCCCGACTACGAGCTGTCGAAGCGCGATGGCCAGTACGAACTGACCTTCAGCGGGCCGTGGATGTACACCACACTGTGGGAAATCCCCGCGCTCGCCATCATCAATGAACTTCGATCGCGCGCGGCGATGCGGGCGTTCGGGCCTTTCGCGCTCGACGTGCTCTATGCCCGCGCCAAGTCCAAGATGTGGGCCAAGACCGAGCGGCTGAAGGCGCTGCCCGGCATCCGCATCTCGGACTTCGGCACGCGCCGGCGCCATTCCTTCCTATGGCAGCGCTGGTGCGTCGAGGCGCTGAAGGAAGGCATCGGCGAGGCGTTCACCGGCACCTCCAACGTGCTTCTGGCCATGGACAACGACCTCGAAGCGCTCGGCACCAACGCACATGAGCTGCCGATGGTGTTCGCCGCCCTCGCCGACTCGGAAAAAGAGCTGAGGCAGTCGCCCTACAAGGTGCTGCAGGACTGGCAGCGCTACTATGGCGGCAATCTGCTGATCGTGCTGCCCGACGCCTTCGGCACCGCCTCCTTCCTGCGCGACGCGCCGGACTGGGTGGCCGACTGGACCGGTTTCCGTCCCGACAGCGCGCCGCCGATCGAAGGCGGCGAAAAGATTCTCGCCTGGTGGCGCGACAAGGGCAAGGATCCCAGGCAGAAGCTGCTGATCTTCTCCGATGGGCTCGAGGTCGAAACCATCGAGGAGACCTATCGCCATTTCAAAGGCAAGGTGCGCATGTCGTTCGGCTGGGGCACCAATCTGACCAATGATTTCGAAGGCTGCGCGCCGATCGAAACCAACAGGTTGGACGCCATATCGCTGGTCTGCAAGGTCACCGAGGCCAATGGCAGGCCAGCGGTCAAGCTTTCCGACAATCCGGCCAAGGCGACCGGCGATGTGAAAGAGATCGAGCGCTATATAAGGATTTTTGGCGAGAAGGACCGCGTGGAGCAACTGGTCAAGGTGTGAGGGGTGGGGTTCCTGGATAGTACGAGTTCCCTGGCGCCCCCCTCTGTCCTGCCGGACATCTCCCCCTCAAGGGGGGAGATTGCTCCCTCATCTCTGCTTTCGCCAATCAACAACGTTGCCTGGGAAGAGCCGGCGGCGAAACTGCCAATCTCCCCCCTTGAGGGGGAGATGTCCGGCAGGACGGAGGGGGGCGCCGTAGAGTGCCGTCATCTGCCGTTGGCCTTGTTGCTTACCGTCGTATCGCTCGCCTCCCCCACCCCCGCCTTCGCGCACGCCTCCGATCGTGGCCACGTCCTGCTCCTGCCGACCGGCTACTATCTGGTCGGAGGCGCCTTCGCCGTGGCCGTCAGCTTCCTCGTCCTGGCGCTGCTGCCTGCGGATTCGCTTGATCGCTTTTGGCGTCGGCGCCTGCCGTTGTTCGCCCTCGGCGACGCCGCCCACGCCACCATTAGCCTGATATCCTTTGCCGGCTTTGCAATTCTCATCACCGCCGGCTTTTTCGGCAGCCGCGACCCGCTTTCCAATCCTCTGCCACTGGTGATCTGGACACTGTTGTGGGCCGGCGTCACGCTGCTGCAGGGTGTCTTCGGCGACTTCTGGTTATGGCTCAACCCCTGGTATGGAGCATGGCGTCTCGCCTCGCGCCTGTTCGGGACCGGGGATGACGGAGCATGGCGCCTGCCCGGATGGGTCGGCTGCTGGCCGGCTGTCATCCTGTTCTTTGCCTTCGCCTGGTTCGAACTCATCGATCCGGCGCCCGACGATCCGGCGCGTCTGGCCTGGGCCGCCGGCCTCTATTGGCTGTTCTCTTTCCTCGCCATGCTGGCGTTCGGCTATCGCGGCTGGAGCCGCAGCGGTGAATTCCTGACGGTTTTCTTCTCGATGGTGGCGCGCTTCGCCGTGGTCGAACGCAACCAAGACGGCCGGCTTGCACTTTGCTGGCCCGGCGCCAAGCTGCTGGCTGCGGAGCCCTTGCCAGCCAGCGGCATCGCTTTCCTGCTGCTCGCCCTGTCGTCGGTGTCCTTCGACGGCCTGTCGAAGACCTTCTTCTGGCTCGGCCTGTTCGGCATCAACCCGCTCGAATTTCCCGGCCGCACCGCGCTGATCGGCAGCGGCACTTTCGGCCTCGTGCTGACATTCGTGCTGCTTGCGGCGGTGTTCCTGCTTGCCGTCTGGCTCGGCCAGCGTCTTGCCGGCAGCGATCACACCCTTGCCCAGGCGGCCGGCGTGCTGGTGTGGTCGATCGTGCCGATCGCGCTTGCCTATCATGTCGCGCATTATCTGACGGCGCTGCTCGTCGACGGCCAATATGCGCTTGCGGCACTTTCCGACCCATTCGCGATGGGCTGGAACCTGTTCGGCACCGCCGACATGCAGATCGAGGCCGGCATCGTTGCGGGGGCGGATTCCGCGTGGTGGCTGTGGAATATCCAGGCCAGCGCCATCATCCTGGGCCATGTGCTCGCCGTCCTCGTCGCCCACGGCTTCGCCTGGCGCCTGCACCCACAGCCCTCCCGCGCGGCACTCAGCCAGTTCCCGCTTACCTTGCTGATGATCGCCTACACCGTCTTCGGCCTCTGGTTGCTTGCCACGCCGACCACCGGATGAGAAAAGGACGGCCTCGATATCGTTGGGGAAGCTCGCTTGCCACATCAAGGCTTTGGTGATTTAGTTTGTACACATGCAATTTTTTGCGTCCTCTGAGCGAGGATGCCGAAGCCGCCTTATCGTTGGTCAAAACTGAAAAACAGGGGAACGAACATGGCTGACAAGAACGGATTTTTCGACCTCTCCAAGACTGCCCTGACCCGCCGCACGGCGCTGAAGGGGTTAGCCGCGGGCGCCGGCCTCGGCCTTGCCCCCGGCTTCGTCCGTTATTCCCAGGCGCAGAGCTCGGCGCCGATCAAGATCGGCTTCCAGTCGCACCGCACCGGCATCGGCGCCGCCTATGGCCGCTGGTACGAGAAGACGACGGCTGCCGCGGTCAAGGCGATCAATGCCGCCGGCGGCATCAATGGCCGTCAGGTCGAGGTGATCATTGAGGATGACGGCACCGATCCCGGCCGTGGCGCCGAAGTGGTCGGCAAGTTCGCCACCCAGCACAAGACCGACATCGTCTTCGGCACGCTGTTCTCGCATGTCGTCATCGGCTCGGCGCCCGCCGCCGGCGAAAACAAGATGCCCTATTTCGTCGTCAGCGAAGGCCACCACGTCGCCTCGACCAAGCTGAACCGCTATGTCTTCCAGCCCGGCATCACCGACGTGAAGAGCCAGATCCAGTCGATGGCGCCGTGGATCGCGGCCAATGCCGGCAAGAAGGTGACGCAAATCTTCCCGGATTTCGCCTTCGGCTACGACCACCGCGACTACCTGCCGCCGGCACTGAAGGCACAGGGCGGCGAGGTCATCGCGCAGATCGCCATCCCACCGACGGAATCGTCCTTCACCAAATACTTCCCGCAGATCCCGGCCGAGACCGAGGTGATCTACCACGTCATGGTCGGCCCGGCCGTGCTCACCTTCGTCAAAGAGCTCGGTGAGTTCTACGGCTCCAACCGGCCGCAACTGTTCGGCTTCATCGATTCGCTCGAAGCCACCGACATCAACAGCCCCGGCCTCGAATTCCTCGACGGCAGCCATTTCTGGGAAGGCTCGCCGCGTTATGCGCAGGCCGATGATTCCGAAGCGCAGAAGGCCTACCGCACCGCTGTCGGCATCGACGACAATGGCGCTGCCGTCGGCGATCCCAAGGACGTCTCCACCGCAGCCCACATGTTCGGCTGCTGGGAGACGCTCTATGTCGTCAAGAAAGCGATGGAAGACGCCGGCTACAAGGGCCCGGAAGACCGCGCCAAGCTGGTCGAGGCGACCGAGGCGCTGACTGCATTCGCCGAAGGTCCGGAGCATCCGCAGGGACCGAAAACCTTCAACGGCAAGATCCACCAATGCTTTGGCATCCAGAACATCTCCAAGGTCGAAGGCGGCAAGCTCAAGGTGGTGCACAAGACCAAGATCGAGGACGGGCTTTACGAGGCTAAAGGGGATTATACGACGCAGGCGCTTTAGACAGCCTGTAAGCGTGGGAGCCAAGTCACCCCCCTCTGTCCTGCCGGACATCTCCCCCGCATGGGGGGAGATCGGCAGTTCATACGGCAGTGCCCATCTGCCGGCGTTGGCGATTGGCGAAACCTTATGTGAAATCCAATCTCCCCCCTTGCGGGGGAGATGGCCGGCAGGACAGAGGGGGGTGCCTCGCGCATCCACTGGTGCCTAGCCCATGCACTTCGGTCCCCACCTCCTCCTCGCTGCCCTCGAAGGCCTCGTCACATCAGCCGTGCTGGCGCTGACAGCGCTTGGGCTGTCGCTGGTGTTCGGCGTCATGCGGGTGGTCAATGTCGCGCATGGCGAGTTCTTCATGCTCGGTGCCGTGCTCGCCTGGGCGATCACCACGGCGATCGGTGGCCACCCGGCGCTGGGCTTCCTGGCGGCGCTAGTGATTGCTCCGCTGATCGTCGGCGCCATTGCGCTGGTCGCCGAACGGCTGGTGCTGCGCCGGCTCAATTACAATCCGGAAGCCACCATCGTCGCCACCATCGGCATGCTCTACATCATCCAGCAGCTGGCGCTGACCTTCTATGGCCCGGAGGCGCGGCCGGTGGAGCCGCCTTTCAACTACCGCATCCTTTTGCCGTGGTTCGGCTATTCCGGCTACAAACTGTCTGTTATCGCCGCTTCCGCGCTGCTGCTCACCGCGACATGGCTGGTGCTGACGCGCACCAGGATCGGCCTCGTCATGCGCGCCACGCAGTATGACAGCGAAACCGCACAGGCCTTCGGCATCCCCGTCGGCCGGGTCTATGGCGGCGTCTTCGCGCTTGGCGCCATGCTGGCGGCCATAGCGGCGGTGCTGATCGTGCCGATCAGCCAGGCGCATTATCTGATGGGACAGGATCCGCTGCTGCTCTCCTTCATCGTCGTCATCATCGGCGGTCTCGGCTCGCTGCGCGGCACGGTCGTCGCCGCCGTGCTGATCGGCCTCTCCGACGGCATCATCTCGATGTTCTTCTCGCCGACGCTGGCCAAGATCATCGCCACGCTGCTGGTCGCCATGGTGCTGGTGTTCCGCCCGCAAGGCCTGTTCGGGACGACGCCGCGATGAGCGAAGCTTCGCCGGCAAAAGCCTATGCCCTGCATCTCGGCGTCATCACGCTGCTCTTCGTGCTGAGCTTCCTGCTGCCGGATTACTATCACGGCCTGCTTGCCCGCATCATGGTGCTGGCGGTCTTTGCCATGGGCTACAACATGCTGTTCGGCTATGTCGGCCTGCTCAGCCTCGGCCATGCGATGTTCTTTGCCGCCGGGCTCTATGGCGCCGGCCTTGCCGTCATCCAGCTCGGCTGGAGCGTACCAGCGGCATTCGCCGCGGGCCTCGGCTGTGGTGTTGTTGTGTCACTCGTGATCGGCCTGCTGGCGCTGCGCACCACGGGTGTCGCCTTCATGATCGTCACCATGATGTTCGCTCAAGTGTTCTACCTCCTCATCCTCTACTTCGCGACGTGGACCGGCGGCGACCAGGGCATGGTCGTGCCGCAGCCGGCACGGGTGCTCAGCCTCGGCGCGACGTCGCTCGAGCTCACCAATCCGACGGTGCGCTACATGACAGCGCTCGGGCTGTTTTCCATCGTGCTGCTCGTCACATTGGCCATCGTCCGCTCGAGATATGGCCGCGTGCTGGTCGCCATTCGCGAGAATGAGGAGCGCACAAAGATGCTGGGATACGATACGTTTTCGAACAAGCTCGCCGCCGTCGTCATCTCCGGCATCATCTGCGCTGCCTCAGGTGCCGCCTATGCGCTGCTGTTCGGCTATGTCGGATCGAGCTTCGCCTCGGTGCAGTATTCGATCCTGCCGCTGCTGTGGGTGCTGCTGGGGGGTGCCGCGACGACGCTCGGGCCGCTGATCGGCACACTGTTCATGTACTATGTCATCGACATCACCAGCGGCTACACCTCCGCCTATCTGCTGATCGTCGGCATTGCGCTGATCCTGCTGGTGCTGTTTTTCCCGAAGGGCATTCTGGGCAGCATCCGCCAGCGCTGGCTCGGGTGGCTGCCATGATGCCGCTTTTGACCACCAAGGGCCTTTCTCGCGACTTTGGCGGCCTGCGCGCCGTCGACAATGTCGATTTCGCGCTGATGCCGGGCGAAATCCGCGCCGTGATCGGCCCTAACGGTGCGGGGAAGACCACCTTCGTCAGCCTGGTCAGCGGCCGCATCCAGCCGTCTGCCGGCATGATCGTCTTCGATGGCACCGACATCACCAACCTGCCGGCCTATGTCAGGGTGCGCCAGGGCATCGCCTACACGTTCCAGATCACCAGCGTCTATGCCAACCTGTCCGTTTACGCCAACGTCGCGCTGCCCGCGCAACTGACGCAGCGGCATGGCAGCCATTCCAAGAGCGCGATACAGGCCGCTGTCATGACCGCACTGGAACGCACCGGCCTGGCCGATCGTGCCCACATGCCGGCCGGCCAATTGTCCTACGGCCATCAGCGCCTGTTGGAAGTGGCGATGGGCCTCGCGCTCAAGCCGCGCCTGCTGATCCTCGACGAGCCGACGCAAGGCCTTGCCGACAGCGAGATCGACAATTTCATCACCCTGGTGCGCGAGATCGCCAAAAACGCCACCGTGCTTTTGATCGAGCACAACATGCCTGTGGTCATGCAACTGGCCGACCGCATCACGGTCTTCAATGCCGGCAGGATCCTGGCCGAAGGCACGCCCGAAGCGATCCGCGACAACGCGGCGGTGCAGGAAGCGTATCTGGGGACCGCCCCATGACTGAACCTAAGTCTCAAGCACTCACCATTTCGGGGCTCGACTGCTTCTATGGCGAGGTCCAGGTGCTCTATGGCCTCGACCTGGTGCTGAACAAGGGCGAGGTGCTGTGCCTGTTCGGCCGCAATGGCGCCGGCAAGACGACGACGCTGAAAGCTATCATGGGGCTGGTTCCCTCAAGCGCCGGCTCGATCAAACTGGCTGGCCTAGAGTTGACCGGGCTGCCGGCGCATGAGGTGCCCAAGGCCGGCGTCGCCTATGTGCCGCAGGGAAGGCGGCTGTTCGCCGAAATGACGGTGGCGGAAAACATCGAGATCGGCCTGATGGCGCGCAGCAAGGACAAGGCGACGCGTGAAAACGTGCTCGACCTCTTTCCGCTGCTGCGCCAGCGGCTGCGGCAGCGCTCGGGCACGCTGTCCGGCGGCGAACAGCAGATGCTGGCGATGGCGCGTGCACTCTGCCTCGAACCACAGGTGCTGCTGCTCGATGAGCCGACCGAAGGGCTGATGCCGTCGATGATCGCCAAGATCCGCGAGACGGTGTCGAAGCTGCGCGACATGGGCGTTTCGACCATCCTGGTCGAACAGCGTGTCGATGCGGTGCTTTCTGTCGCCGACCGCGTTGTCTTCATCGAAAACGGCCGCAACCGCGAGACGGTCGACGTCGAGGAGTTGCGCGCCGACCCGTCGGCGGTCCGCCGCTATGTCGGCGTCGGGTGATCAGCCGAAGAACAGAAAGCCCGCGATCAGGAATATAGGGATCAGCACCAGGCCCGACCATGCCATATAGCCGAAAAAGCCCGGCATCTTGACGCCGCGATGCCTGGCGATGGCGTAGACCATGAAGTTCGGTGCATTGCCGATATAGGTGTTGGCGCCCATGAACACCGCGCCGGCCGAGATCGCCGCCAAAGTCGAGGCGAATTCCGTCATCAGGTGCCGTGGGTCGCCGCCGGCGAGCTCGAAAAACACCAGATAGGTCGGCGCATTGTCGAGGAAGGATGACAGCGCCCCCGTCAGCCAGAAATAGGCGAGGTCGTTGGGCGCACCCGAGGGTGAACTGACAAGCGACACCAGCGGCGCCAGTGCCCCCTCATGGCTCGCCCTGAGGATGGCGATGACCGGCACGATGCAGATGAAGATGCCGGCAAACAATTTTGCCACCTCTGCTATCGGACCCCAGTTGAAGCCGTTGGCTTCCCGGTGGCTCTTGTAGGAGAGCGGAAGCGACAGCAGGGCCAGCGCCAGGATGATGGCGTCGCGCACCAGATTCTGCAGCTCGAGACCGACGCCGAACACGGAAAAGCTCACTCCCGGCTTCCAGGCCGCCGACAGCAGGATGGCGCCGATCACACCCGCCAGCAGCGGAAGATTGGCCAGGCCACGCAGGCGCACCGTCTTGTCCGGCGTCGGATCCTTGATCTTCGGCGCGCCAGCCTCGCGCCGATGCAGGATGATGTCGATGCCCAGGAAGACGGTCAGCACGACAGTGGCAACGAACAGCGTCTCGCGCCAGAGGTTCGTCGTCGTCCAGAAGAAGTCGACACCGCGCAGGAAGCCGACGAACAATGGCGGATCACCCAAAGGCGTCAGCGAGCCGCCGATGTTGGACACCAGGAAAATGAAGAAGATGACGACATGGGCGTTGAACGGCCTGGCGTCGTTGGCGCGCAGGATCGGCCGGATCAGGATCATCGAGGCGCCGGTCGTGCCGATGACCGAGGCGAGAATGGCGCCGACCAGCAGCAGCCCGGCATTGACCAGCGGCGTGCCATGGATGTTGCCGGAAAGCAGGATGCCGCCTGAAATCGTATAGAGCGCAAACAGCAGGATGATGAACGACATGTATTCGGTGAGCAGCGCATGCAGCACCGCTTCGGTCGCCATGGGGGCACCGAAGGCAAGCGCCAGCGGCACGATCACCAGCGCCGCCCACAGGGCCGTGATCTTGCCATAGTGATGCTCCCAGACATGGTGGAAGAGCAGCGGACCGGTGGCGATTGACAGCAGCAGCCCGGCAAAGGGCAGCGCCCACCACAGCGACATCGAAGCGCCGGGTAGGCCGTGGTCTTCGGCGGCGAATGCCTGTGCCGGAAACAGTATTGCGGCAATCATTGCAGCGCATGCTGCCAACAAGGGCATCAAATATAAAAAAGGCCCCCTCATCCGGCCGCTACGCGGCCACCTTCTCCCCGAGGGGAGAAGAGACTCGGCGCCGACGCTCGCCTTCTCCTCTCCCCTCGGGGAGAGGTCGGATTGCCCCGAATTGCCCTTCGCAATTCGGCTGGCAATCCGGGTGAGGGGGTGCTTTCCCAACGGCCGTTCAATCCGACAAAGGGTCTTCGAGCGTCACGCCGGCGTCGCGCATGCGCTGCAGCATGGCATGGAGCGAGCCGTTGAGATCGATGCCGCGGCAGGCATCGAGCCGCACGGTGGTTTTGAAGCCCTGACTGACGGCATCCAGCGCCGAGAAGCCGACGCAGAAATCGGTCGCCAGGCCAACCAGGGTCAGCGTGTCGATGCCGCGCTCCCGGAGGTAGCCGGCAAGGCCGGTCTGCGTCGTGCGGTCGTTCTCGAAGAAGGCCGAGTAGCTGTCGATATCAGGCCGAAATCCCTTGCGAATGACGAGCTCGGCCTTGGTCCAGGCGAGGCCGGAATGGAAATCCGAGCCCAGGCTGCCCTGGATGCAGTGGTCCGGCCACAGCGTCTGCTGGCCGTACGGCATCTCGATCATGGTGAAGGGCTGCGCGCCCGGATGGCTGGAAGCAAAGCTGGAGTGACCGGCGGGATGCCAGTCCTGCGTCAGCACGACATGGTCGGTTCGCCGGATCAGGTCGTTGACCAGCGGCACGATCTCATCGCCGCCGGCAACCGCCAGCGCGCCACCGGGACAAAAGTCGTTCTGCAGGTCGATGACAACAAGCGCTTCGTCGGCCATGGGCTTTCCTCTTCCGTATGCAGGCTCCAGTGGAAAATGCCGCTGACGCGACCGGACGCAGAAACTTGACCAGATGGCCGGCGGCGTCAACCTCTCGCGACATAACAAATGCGTGCCGGCCGGGCCGCTGCAAACTCCGGCTTTGACAAATCCTGCCGGCTTGATATCATTTGCATACGAATGAATTTCTCGGCTCGAACGCCGGAAATACCGGATTCGGAAAGTTCCTTTTCTGGAAGGCAAAGCGTGATCCGTTACGCGAAACCCACCTCGGTCGACGAAGCGCTCGCTTTGCTTGGCGAGGGCGCCTGGCGCATCCTCGCCGGCGGCACCGATTTTTATCCGGCACAGGGCAGCAAACCCTTGCGCGACAATGTTCTCGACATTAACGGCCTGGCGGCGCTGCGCGGCATTGCCGAGACGAGCGACCATTTCGTCATCGGCGCGCGCACGACCTGGACCGACATCGTCCGCCATTCCTTGCCGCCGGCCTTCCACGCACTGAAGCAGGCGGCGCGCGAGGTCGGTTCGGTGCAGATCCAGAACGTCGCCTCGGTCGCCGGCAATCTCTGCAACGCATCGCCTGCCGCAGACGGCGTGCCGGGCCTGCTCGTCCTCGATGCCGAGGTCGAGCTGCGCTCCGTGGCGGCGACACGTCATTTGCCGTTGCAGGACTTCATTCTCGGCAACCGCCGCACGGCTCTGCTGCCCGGCGAGATGGTCACCGCCATCCGCGTGCCTAAACCCAGCGGCACGTCGGCTTTCATCAAGCTCGGCGCGCGGCGTTATCTCGTCATTTCCATCGCCATGGTGGCGGCGCGTCTGGTCGTCGAGGATGGCATCGTCAGCGACGCCGCCGTCGCCGCCGGCTCCTGCTCGGTGGTGGCCAAGCGGCTGGCAGGTGTCGAAGCCGCGCTGCGCGGGCTGCCGGTGGATGGCGGACTTGCCGACGCGGTCCTGGCCGCGCCGATGAGCGAATTGTCACCGATCGCCGATGTGCGTGGCAGCGCCGAATACCGGCTCGATGCGGTGCGCGAGATCGTTGTACGCGCCGTGCTTGCGGCTGTGGGGCGGACGACTGGCGGAGAGGTGGCGGCATGAGCCAGGTTCAACCTGACGTGCGTGAAGCAGTGCCCGACCTGGGCGCCGTTCGGCCTGCTCGCGGCCCGGAGCGCGCTGACATCGCCTTCGAGGTCAACGGCGCCGCCGTCTCGGTCAATGTGCCGCCGCTGCGCCGGCTGTCCCTGGTGCTGCGCGATGAATTGCTGTTGACCGGCACCAAGGTCGGCTGCGATGCCGGTGACTGCGGCGCTTGCACGGTGCTGGTCGACGGCGATCCCGTCTGCGCCTGCCTGATGCCGGCGGCGTCCGTCGCCGGAGCATCGGTGACAACAGTCGAAGGGCTGGCCAATGGCCGGCTGTCGGCGCTGCAGGCCTCGTTCCTCGCCCATGGCGCGGCGCAGTGCGGCATCTGCACGCCGGCGCTGCTGGTCGCGGCAACCGCGCTGCTGGACAAACAGCCAAGCCCGACCGAGACCGAGGTGCAGGATGCGCTGGGCGGTATTCTCTGCCGCTGCACAGGCTACCGGAAGATCATCGCGGCGGTGATGGATGCCTCCCTGCAGGCCGCAAGTCTCGATTTCCGCTTGCCTCAGTCAGGCCATGCGATCGGCTCCTCGCCCATCCGGCTCGACGGCGTCCCGAAGGTCACCGGCGGTGAAAAATTCGGCGGCGATTCCTTCCCCGCCGATGCGCTGGCCGTGCTGGTGGTCCGCTCGCCGCACTATCACGCCAGCTTCGCCTTTGGGGACCTCAACGGCTGGACGAAACAGCACCCTGGCATCGCCGGTGTCTTCACAGCCGCCGACATTCCCGGAAAAAACTGTTTCGGCGCTATCGGTCCGTTCGCCGACCAGCCGGCTCTGGCCGAAGGGTTTGCGCGGCTCCGCGGCGAGGCGGTGGCGCTGGTTGCCGGCGAGCGCGAGGCGATCCTCGATCTCGATTTGTCGGATTTTCCTATCAGTTGGAGCGAACTGCCGCATTTTCTGCAACCTACTGAGGCGCAGGCCGAGGGTGCCGCGCTGATCCATGACAATCGGCCGGCGAACCTGCTCACGTCAGGCCTTGTCGAGCGCGGCGACCCGGAAGCGGCGCTTGCCGGCGCTGCGTTCACCGTGTCCGGCGCCATCGACACCTCCTATGTCGAGCACGCCTATATCGAACCGGAAGCCGGCCATGCCTATCTGGACGGCGACACGTTGGTCGTCGTCGCCTGCACCCAGGCGCCTTACATGGACCGCGACGAGACGGCGAAGGTGCTCGGCCTTGCCGTCGACAAGGTGCGCATCGTGCCGACCGCGACCGGCGGTGGATTTGGGTCCAAGCTCGACGTTTCGCTGCAGCCGCTGATCGGCCTTGTGGCCATGAAGACGGGGCGGCCGGCGGCACTTGCCTACACCCGCACCGAATCGATGATGTCGACCACCAAGCGCCATCCGGCCGAGATGAAAGCGACCATCGGCGCCGACGCCGATGGGCTTGTCACCGGCATGATCTTCTCAGGCGATTTCAACACCGGCGCCTATGCCAGCTGGGGGCCGACGGTGGCCAACCGCGTGCCGGTGCACGCGTCCGGCCCCTATGCCACGCCGAACTACCGGGCCGAGGGCCGCGCCATCCATACGCATGGGCCGATTTCCGGCGCCTTCCGCGGCTTCGGCGTGCCGCAAGCGACGATCATGCAGGAAACGTTGTATGACGAGCTGGCCGGCAAGCTCGGCATGGACAGGCTCGACTTTCGCTTGAAGAATTGCCTTCGGAACGGTTCCGAAACGGTTACCGGGCAGCTTCTCGACTCGGGCGTCGGCATTGCCGAATGCCTGGAATCGCTGCGGCCGCACTGGGCGCGCGCGACGGCCGATGCGGATGCGTTCAACCGTGCCAACAGGGATAGAAAGCGCGGCGTTGGCGTCGCGTCCTGCTGGTATGGCTGCGGCAACACTTCGCTGCCCAATCCGTCGACCATCCGGGTCGGCATCGCGGCTGACGGCACGGTCATCCTGCACCAGGGCGCGGTCGATATCGGCCAGGGTTCCAACACCGTCATCACCCAGATCTGCGCCGACGCGCTCGGCCTGCCGCTGGAGAAATTCCAGCTGAAGAGCGCCGATACATCAATCACTCCCGACGCCGGCAAGACCTCGGCCTCGCGCCAGACTTTTGTGACCGGCAAGGCCGCCGAAAAGGCCGGCCGTGCTTTGCGTGAAAAGATCCTGCGTTTCGCCAATGTTTCGGAAAAAGCCGCTCTGCAACTCGACGGTTCGGCGATCGTCATCCGCGAGGGAGAAGCCACGCGCCGCATCGATCTCGCGATATTGGACGTGGATGCCGAAGGCTTCGTCTTCCGCGCCGAGGAGACCTACGACCCGCCGACGCTGCCGCTCGATGCCAAGGGACAGGGCAAGCCCTATGCCGTCTATGGCTATGGCGCGCAGATCGCCGAACTGGAGGTCGACCTCAAGCTCGGCACGGTGAAGCTGCTGAAAATCACCGCCGCGCACGATGTCGGCAAGGCGATCAACCCGCTGCTGGCCGAGGGCCAGATCGAAGGCGGTATCGCGCAAGGCATCGGCATGGCGCTGATGGAAGAGTACATCCCCGGCCGCACCGAGAATCTGCACGACTATCTCATCCCGACCATTGGCGACGTGCCGCCGATCGAGACCATTCTCATTGAAGTTCCGGACCCGGAAGGACCCTTCGGTGCCAAGGGTTTGGGCGAGCATGTGCTGATCCCGACGGCACCGGCAATCCTCAATGCCATCCGCCACGCCACCGGCGTCCTGGTCACCAAGGTTCCGGCTACGCCGACGCGTATCCGCGCTGGCATCCGCGAAAAAGATGGCATCCGCGAAAAGGAGGCACGCCGATGAGCGAGCTTGCCGAACGCTTCGAAACCCATGATCCCGGCGAGAAGCTGGTGGCGGAGAAGATCCGCTGCGATGCCTGTCCGGTGATGTGCTACATCGCGGATGGGCGCACCGGCGCCTGCGACCGCTACGGCAATGTCGGCGGCAGGATCGTGCGGATGGACCCGCTGACCATCCTCGACCATGCTGCGGAGACCGGCGCCGCAATCGTACCGTTCATCGCCGAGGGCGAGGCATGGGACGGCGAACTGGTCAACACCGGCCGCCGCTTCGTCACGGCAATAGGCGCCGGCACCACCTATCCCGACTACAAGCCGGCGCCGTTCATCGTCAGCCAGGAAGTCGAAGGCGTCGATCTCGTCACCGTCGTCACGGAAGGTATTTTTTCGTACTGCGGCGCCAAGGTGAAGATCGACACCGACCGTCATATCGGACCCGAAACGGCTATTGTGCGATCGCAGGGCGAGGCAATCGGCCATGTCACGACGGGGGAATATGGCTCGCAGATGCTGTCGCTGGGCGGCGTGCATCATCTGACCGGCGGCTCCAAGGCCGAGGGCCGCGCGACCTGCGACGCGCTGCTCAATCTGTGCAACCGCAAGCCGGTGGAACTGGCCATCGACGGCGGCGCCACCATCATAGTCGAAGCCGGCAAGGCGCCCGTCATCGACGGCAAGCAGGAACACCGCATGCGCGTCGGCTGCGGCTCAGCCACCATCGGCATGTTCGCCACGCAATGGCGCGGGCTCGTCGACGAGGTGGTGGTGGTCGACGACCACATCACCGGCGTCGTCTCCGAGCACCAGGCCGGCAAGGTGCTGGGCTGGCAGGATACGGGCATCAAGATCATTGGTCGCCGTTCGACGCCGGGCCGCTATTTCAAGGTCTCCGAACCCGGGCTGGGCTGGGGCGGCACCAGCATTTCCGACCCGCTGTCGATCCTCGGCGAGTGGAACGCCAAGAAGGGCGCGCGGCCGGACCTGTCGCTGCTGATGGTGTCGACCACCGGCGAGCAGTTCGCCTATTACGAGCTCGATGACGAGCTGAAGCCGGTGCAAAAACCCTTTCCCGAACGGCTGCAAAAGTCTGTCGGCCTGATCGAGGACAATTGCGAGCCGGCTTTGTGCACGGTGCTGTTCATCGGCGGCGCCGGCGGTTCGCTGCGCGCCGGCGTCACCGAAAACCCTGTCAATCTCACCCGCTCGGTTCAGGGCCTGACCACCTATGTCACGGTCGGCGGAGCGCCGGTCTATGTCTGGCCGGGCGGCGGCATCACGCTGATGGTCGATGTCACCAGAGTGCCTGAGGGTGCCTTCGGCTATGTGCCGACGCCGGCGCTGGTGGCGCCGATCGAATTCACGCTGCGCCGCGACGACTATGTCAGGCTTGGTGGGTACGAGGCCGAGATCCGCAGCGTCGAGGATATTGTCGCAAAAGGCGGTGAGTACCTCAATCCGCGCCGCGGCACAGGCGCCGAAGCCACCAATCCATGGCCGCCACTCGCGCAGCTGCGCCGTGCCGGCTCGAACGGGGCCGGGTGATGCAAGGCCCGCAAGCCAACTGGCTGCAGGACGGCAAGCGGCTGCATCTCAACCACGGGCCGATAGACCTGATCGTCGAGGTTTTTGGTGCGACGGATGAATGCCGCCAAGCCTATGAACAGGCCATAGCGCGGTTCCAGACGATCCTGATGGAGTTGGTCGAGGAGCTCCCCGAATTGCGGCTCCCAGCCTTTTTCCTGGCGCCGCGCACCTTCGCCGGCCCGACGGCGCGCCGCATGGAAGCAGCCGTCATGCCCCTGGCGGAATGCTTCATAACACCGATGGCCGCCGTCGCGGGATCGGTAGCCGACGAAATGCTCGCAGCATTGCTTGCCGGTCGCAAGCTCGAGCGCGCCTATGTCAACAATGGCGGTGACTGCGCGCTCCATATCGGCAAGGGCCAGTCGATGGGCCTGGCGATCGCCGGCACCGGCAACGGCATGGCCGACCGGATCACGATCCGCGCGGAAGATGGCGTTCGCGGCGTCGCCACCAGCGGCTGGCGTGGCCGCTCCTTCTCGCTTGGCATTGCCGACGCCGTCACTGTGCTGGCGCGGACTGGTGCCGAGGCCGATGCGGCGGCGACGCTCATTGCCAACGCGGTGGACCTGCCCGGCAATCCGGCCATCAAGCGCATTTCCGCACAGGAACTGTCGCCCGACAGCGATCTTGGCGCGCGCCTGGTGACACATGGTGTCGGCACGCTTGCCCTTGGCGAAGTGACGCGGGCGCTGGACAATGGCCTTGCCGTCGCCGAAGATTTTCGCCGGCGCGGCCTGATTGCCGGATCGGCGCTGTTTCTTGGCGGCGAGGCCCGCATCAGTGGCTCGGTTGCGCTTGCCGCGCCCAACAAAAGTTCGAGGGAGGAAGTTGCCCATGCCTGAGTTTCCGATCCGCAAGATCGCGGTGGTGACCGAAGAGATCTTTCACGAGGGCGGGCCGGTGGCCAAAGTGCCGCGCCGTCGCGCCGCCGCCATGGCGCTGGTGAAGAACCCGTTCGCCGGGCGCTATGTCGAGGACTTGCAGAGCGCCATGGACGATCTGAAGCCGCTCGGCCTGTTGCTCGCCGACCGGCTGATCGCCGCCTTGGGTGGCGACGTCAAACAGATCGACGGCTATGGCAAGGGCGCCATCGTCGGCACCGCAGGTGAGCTGGAGCAAGGCGCGCTTTGGCATGTGCCCGGCGGCTACGCCATGCGCGAACGGCTCGGCGACGCCAAGGCGATCGTGCCGTCGGCGAAGAAGGTCGGCGCGTTCGGTTCAAAGCTCGATGTGCCGCTCGGCCACATCAACGCCGCCTATGTGCGCAGCCATTTCGACGCCATGGAGGTCGGCATCAGCGACGGTCCGCGCCCTGACGAAATCCTGTTCTGCCTCGCCATGACCTGTGGCCCGCGCATCCACAATCGCATGGGTGGTCTCGCGGCCGATGACATCAAAGCCTGGGATGGCTTGCGGTGAGCGGCGAGGATAATCTGCTCAAGCTGGTCGAGGTCGAGGCGCCGGACGACCAGGATTACCTCCTGCAGGAGCAGGTCGGTTTCATCCTGCGCAAGGCGCATCAGCGCCATGTCGCGATCTTTGCCGCGCATATCGGCGACCTGACGCCGCCGCAATTCGCGGCGTTGGCCAAGTTGCGTGACGTCGGCGAGACCTCGCAGAACCAGCTCGGCACGCTGATCGCGATGGATGCGGCGACGGTGAAGGGCGTCATCGACAGGCTGAAGGCGCGCGGCCTGGTCGAGCTTTCCAGGCACGAGGTCGACAAAAGACGGCTGCTGGTCAATCTGACCGCGGCAGGCCGCGATGCGATCGAGCGCCTGATCCCGCTGGCGCGCGAGATCACCCAGGAGACGCTGGCGCCGCTCTCCGCCAAGGAGATCGCCACCTTCATGAAGCTGCTGGTGAAGCTGGCTTAGACCGCCGGGCGCCAAAAAGGCACCCGGCAGGAAGCTTGGCTCAGAGGCCGTTGTCCTTCAGCACCTGGGCGGCGTTTTCCTTGGTGATCTTCTCGGTCGGCAGAGTGATGGTCTTTTCGACCTTCTCGCCGTTGAGGAACTTGATCGCCTGGCGCAGGCCTTCGGCGCCGGGAGTGACATAGGTGAAGGTCGCCGTCAGCTCGCCCTTGTTGACCATCTGCACGCCTTCATTGGGCAGGCCGTCGATGCCGATGAACTTGATATCCTTTTCGCGGCCGACATCCTTGGCGGCGAGATAGGCGCCATAGGCCATCGGGTCGTTGTGTCCGTAAACGAGATCGATCTTCTCGTTGCTCTTCAGCGCATTGGCCATCAGATTGTAGGCCTGGTCCTGCTTCCAGTCGCCCGATTGCTGGTCGAGCAGATATTTGATGCCCGGTTCCTTGTCTGTGAATTCATGGAAGCCGTCATGGCGGTCATGCGCCGGCTGGGTGCCCATGCCGCCCCAGATCTCGACGACGTTGCCTGCAGCCTTGCCCTTGCCGCCAAGCAGTTCGACGGCATATTCGCCGGCCGCGCGGCCGATCAGCGCGTTGTCGCCGCCGACGAACTGCGTGTAGTCCTTGGTCTCGACATTGCGGTCGAGCACGAAGACCGGGATCTTGGCATCGATCGCCTGCTGCACGACGCCGGTCAGGCCGGCGGATTCCTTCGGCGACACCAGCAGCGCATCGACCTCCTGGCGGATCAGGTTCTCGACATCGGCGACCTGCTTTTCGGTCTTGTCCTCGCCGTCGGTGATGATCAGCTCGACCTCGGGGTGCTTGGCGGCTTCGGCCAGGATGTCCTTGTTGAACTGCGCGCGCCAGGGCTCGATGGTCGTCACCTGGGAGAAGCCGATCTTCCACTTCTTGTCCTGAGCATAAGCGTTGCCAGTGGTCAGCAGCGCGGTGGTGGTCAGCAGTGCCGCGGTCACGGCGGCAAGCTTCAACATGTCACGTCGTTTCATTTTTTGTTTCCTCCGAGATTGAGAGACGGTGTCTCTTGCGACGGCCGCTTTGCCGCGGCCGTTTCGTTGTGCGCCGATTGCCCGCCGGGCAGGCGCAGATAGGCCAGGAGATCACCGGCATTGCGCTCCTGCACGAGCACGGTGCCGATGATGATCATCCCCTTCAGCACCAGCTGAAGGTTCGAATTGATGTTGTGGAGCTGCAGGATGTTGGAGAGCAGACCGAAGATCAGCACGCCGCAGAACGTGCCGATGAGACTGCCGCGCCCGCCCATCAGGCTGGTGCCGCCGATGACGACGGCGGCGATGGCATCGAGCTCCAGCCCGGCGCCCGCATCCGGCTTGCCTTGCCGGTACTGCGCGACATAGAGCACGGCGGCGATGCCGGCGAGCAGCCCGGAGACGGCATAGGTGGCGATCTTGACGCGGCCGGCGGCGATGCCGGAGAGACGCGCCGCCTCCTCATTGCCGCCGATGGCATAGACATAGCGGCCGAACGGCGTGAAGCGCAGCACCGCGCCATAGATCACGATGGCACCGAGGAAGAACAGGCCCGGCATCGGGATGATGCCGAACACCAGCGAGCGCAGTATCTCGAAATCGGCGGTCGCGTTGGAGCCGGTATAGACCGGCAGCACCGCATTGTTCTGGCCGGCGGTCAGCCGTGCGATGCCGAGCGCCGTCACCATCATCGCCAGGGTGACGATGAAGGGCTGCAGCCGTCCGGCAACGATGATGAAGCCGTTGAGCGCGCCGAACAGCAAGCCGACGCATGGCGCTACCAGCAGCACGCCGAGCACGCCGAATTTCGGCTCGATCTGCGGCAGCAGAAACCACAGCGACAGGCAGCACAGGACCACGCCTACGACGGCGGGCGTGACCACCCCGCGAATCCCGTCCAGCTTGATCTCACGGAGGAGGTCGGCGCCGGCACGGGACTTTGCCAGGTTCTGGAAGATGAAACGGGTGACGACGAAACCGAGGCAAAGCGCCACCAGGGCGACGGTCGGCACGCCCAGGACGACGCCGGGCGTCACACCTGGAACCGTCAGCAACATGGCGCAGACCACCGAGCAGATCGCCATCAGCGAGCCGACCGAAAGGTCGATGCCGCCGGTGATGATGACAGCCGTCATGCCGGTGGCGATCAGCCCGGTGGTCGACACCTGGCGCAGCACATCGAGCAGATTGCCGTAGGAGAGGAAAATGTTGTTGCCCTTTGAGCTCATCGGCGAGCCGAGCACGCCGATCAGGAAGATGGCGATCAGGCCCCAATAGAGCTTGGTCCGGGACAGGAGTTTCAGGGCAGTCATGCGGCTGGTCTCGATATGGTCCGGCGCGGGGCGGCGAGACGCATGATGGCCTCCTCGCTGGCCGCATCGCGGGAAAGAATGCCTGTCTGGCGGCCATCGGCCATCACCAGGATGCGGTCGGAGAGGTGCAGCAGCTCCGGCAGTTCGGAGCTGATGACGGCGATGGCGAGGCCGTCGCGCGCCAGCTTGAAGATCAGGTCGTAGATCTCGCGCTTGGCGCCGACATCGATGCCGCGCGTCGGCTCGTCCAGCAGCAGCACCCTCGGCCTGGTCGCCAGCCACTTGCCGATGACGACCTTCTGCTGGTTACCGCCGGACAGCGTGCCGGCAGGCTGGTCGATGTCCCGGCAGCGGATGCCTAGGGCCTTGACCGCCTGCCGCGCCAGCCCCTGCTCGCCGGACAGCGAGCGGATGCCGAAGCGGGCCAGCGAACCGACCAGCGGCAGCGCGACATTGTCCGCGATCGAAGCCTGCAGATGCAGCCCTTGCGTCTTGCGGTCTTCGGTCACCAGCGCAATGCCCAGCCGCCTTGCATCGCGGGGCGAACGGATATCCACGGGCTGGCCGTCGATACGGATTTCGCCGCCGGTGCGGCCATCGCTCGAGCCGAAGATCGCTTCCAGGATCTCGGTGCGGCCCGAACCCAGCAGCCCGCCAATGCCGAGGATTTCTCCAGCGGCAAGATCGAAGCCGACGCCGTCGATCACCGTGCGCCAGCCATGCGCATCGGGCTTAGACAGCGACAGGTTTTCGACCGAAAGCACGGTATTGCCGCTGGTGTTACGCTCTTCCTGGGAGGAAGCGAGCAGGTTGCGGCCGACCATCGCCGAAATGATCGCATCTTCGTCGAGCCTGGCCATCGGCTCGGTCAGCACATGGCGGCCGTCGCGAAACACGGTGACGCGGTTGGCCAGATGCATGACCTCGTCGATGCGGTGCGAGATGTAGACGATGGCGACGCCGCTGTCGGCAAGCTGGCGGATGATGCGGAACAGCCGCTGGCATTCGGCCGGCGACAGCGCCGAGGTCGGCTCGTCCATGATCAGGATCCGCGCCGACATCGACAATGCCTTGGCGATCTCGACCAGTTGCTGCTCGCCGACACGCAGGGCGCCGACGCGGGCCTGCGGATCGAGCTCGATGCCGAGCCGCTGCAGCAAAGCGCCCGCCGCGCGGCTGCTTGCCTTGCGGTCGACGATCAACCCGGCGATCAGCTTCTCGCGGCCAAGGAAGATGTTGTCGGCGACGCTGAGTTCGGGCACCAGGTTGAGTTCCTGATGAATGATGGCAATACCGGCATCCTCGGCGTCGCGCACGCCTGCGAAGCTGACGGGACGGCCATCGACGCTGACCGTGCCGTCATAGCCGGTGTAGACGCCGGAGAGGATCTTCATCAGCGTCGACTTGCCGGCGCCGTTCTCGCCCATCAAGGCATGAACCTCGCCGCGCCGCAGCTCGAAGCCGACATCGACCAGGGCGGCGATGCCGCCGAAGCTCTTGGAGATGCGCTCGGCGCTCAGAACGGTGTCCGACCGATCGGCCGCACCGTGCTCCGGGGAAAGGGAATTGCTCTCTTTCATGACAATGGCGGCCTCCCTTCCGTCGTCGTCAACTTCCCGCAAACGCTAATCTAAACGTTTCGATCATGTCAAGCCGATATAGGGTGCTGCAAGTTTGATGCATTTCGATTCTTGCTTAAAAGGACAGGATTCCGTACGTATTGACCGGCAAGGGTGGCGAAACGTTTCGAAAATGACAGCGTCAAGGCAAAAAAAACACCGGAAATCCACCGCCCCCACAATGCTTCATGTGGCTGAAGCGGCGCGTGTTTCTGTCGCCACCGTTTCGGCGCTGATCAATGGCACGGCGACGGTCAGCCCGGAGCTTAGCCAGCGCATCGAACAGGCGATCCGCGATATCGGCTACAAGCGCAACGCGATCGCCCGCAGCCTGAAGATGGGCACGACCCGCACGATCGGGCTGACCGTGCCGCACATCACCAATCCATTCTTCACCGATGTCGTCTCGGTCATCCAGCAGGCCTTCGATCGGGCCGGCTATGCCGTCATGCTGTGCTGCACGGACGAGGATTTGAACACCCAGGACGATCAGATCAAGCTGCTGCTCGACCGCATGGTCGACGGGCTGATCGTGGCGCGCGTCGGCGACGGCGCGATCCTCAAGCGGATCGTCGACGACGCCAACGTGCCGGTCGTGCTGCTCGATCGTATCTGCAAAGGCGTCGACACCGATGCCGTGGTGCTCGACAACCAGCGCGCGGTGTTCGACGCCATCACCTATCTGATCAATCTTGGCCACCGGCGGATCGGCTACATCACCGGCACGTCGGACATCTCGCCGATGCATGACCGCATGGCGGGATACCGCGAGGCGCTTCACGCCGCTGGCCTGCCGATCGCCGAGGAGCTGATCCGCTTCGGCAATTTCCACGAGATCGACGGCTACAACGCCACTATGCAGATGCTTTCCTCGCATGATAGGCCAAGCGCGATCTTCTCGGCCAACAACCCGATGGTGATCGGCACCATGAAGGCGATCCGCGACATCGGCCTGTCCTGCCCGGAAGACATTTCAGTCGCCTGCTTCGACGATTTCCCCTGGTCCGACGTGTTCCAGCCGCAGCTGACCACGGTCGCCCAGCCGGTGCAGGCGATCGGCGAACAAGCGGCCAATCTGCTTCTCGATCGTCTCGCCGGCAACAGGGACGCGCCGCCGCGCAAACTGGTGCTCAAGGGCCGGCTGATGATCCGCAATTCATGCCGCCCGCTGGGAGCGATTGCGCAGAGCATGAGCGCATAGTTTTTCGCCCAGGCGCTATCAGGCCGCCTGCGACAGGGATTTGTGCGCCTCGGCCAGGATCTCGAACGACCGCACCCGCGCCGCATGATCAAACATCTGCGCGGTGACCATCAGTTCGTCGGCGCCGGTGCGGCGCACGAAGGCGTCGATGCCTTGCCGCACTGTTTCCGGGGAGCCTACGACGGCGCAGGACAGGGCCTGGCCGAGCATTGTCTTTGCCATCGGATCGAGATCGCGGTCATAGTTCTCGACAGGCGGCGGCAGCCGGCCGGCCCGGCCGGTGCGCAGATTGACGAAAGCCTGCTGCAGCGAGGTGAACAACAAACGGGCCTCCGCATCGGTGGGCGCGGCAAAGACGTTGAGGCCAAGCATGACATGCGGCTTGTCGAGCTGCTCGGACGGCTGGAAGCGCGAGCGGTAGACGTCCAGCGCGTGATCCAGCTCCGCCGGCGCGAAATGCGAGGCGAAGGCATAGGGCAGGCCGAGCATGGCGGCGAGCTGCGCGCCGTAGAGGCTGGAGCCGAGGATCCAGACCGGCACGTCCTGGCCTTCGCCGGGCACGGCGCGGATGCGTTGGCCTTCCTCGGCCGGCTGGAAATAGCCCATCAGCTCGACGACATCCTGCGGGAAATTGTCGACGCCAGCTTCAAGATTACGGCGCAGCGCCCGCGCGGTGCCCATGTCGGTGCCGGGCGCCCGGCCGATGCCGAGATCGATGCGGCCCGGATGCAGGGCGGCCAGCGTGCCGAACTGCTCGGCAATCACCAGCGGCGCATGGTTGGGCAGCATGATGCCGCCGGCACCGACACGAATGGTCTTCGTGCCACCGGCGACATGGGCGATGACGACCGCGGTTGCCGCGCTGGCGATCCCCGGCATGTTGTGATGCTCGGCCAGCCAGTAGCGCTTGTAGCCGAGCCGCTCGGCATGGCGGGCAAGATCGAGCGAGTTGGCCAGCGACTGCGAGGCATCGCTGCCTTCGACGATCGGCGACAGGTCGAGAACGGAAAGGTCGGTCATGAACGGTATCCTGTGTCAGGACCGCATGTAGGAAGCGCCCGGCGACGCCGCAAATTCAAAAATATTGATCAACCTTTCGCGGGTTCGGTATCGGCGTCGTCGTCCTCCTCGACGACGGTCGCCTGTTGCGCGGCGAGAAAATTGCCGACGTGGCTCAGCCCATCGAAATGATCGCAGAACACCTTGATGACGACCAGGAGAGGCACCGCCATCAGGGCGCCGACGAAGCCCCACAGCCATGACCAGAAGGCGATGGCGATGAAGATTGCCACGGCGTTGATCTCGAGGCGCCGGCCGACCACCATCGGTGTGACGAACTGGCCTTCGACGATGTCGCACAAGATCACGAAGGCCGGCGCCAGCAGCGCGTAGGCGACCGTGTCGAAGCTGATCAGCGCCATGATCGTGACAAGCACGATGGTGATCAGCGCTCCGACATAGGGCAGGAAGTTGAGCAGGGCGGCAGCAACCCCCCACACCAGCGGATTTGGCATGCCGAGCGCCCACAGACCAAGGGCGATGACCGTGCCGAGGCCGGCATTGATGATGGTGACGGTGAGCAGATAGTGCGAGATTTCGCGCTCGACGTCATAGACGACGCGCAGCGCCCGCTTCTTTTCGCTGAGACGTGCGAAGGACTGGATGATCTTTTCATAGAACATCGTGCCGGACGCGAGCAGGAACAGCGACAGCACGAAGATGATGGTCAGGCTTGTTCCCGCCGACAGGATGTTGCTGGCCGCCGCCGACATCATGCCGGACTGCGCCACCGCTACCTTCTGGATGCCCGGCTCCTGCGAGGTCTCGGTCAGCTGTTCGATCTGGTGCGAAATCTGCATGATCTTTTCGAACGGTCGCCGCAATTGCGCCAGCCTTTCGGCGAGCTGCTGGCCGATCGACGAGGTGTTGTTGATGAGGTCGATGATGGGGCTGCTGAGCAAATAGCCGGCACTGGCAAAGATGCAGACCGACAACAGCACCAGAAGGGTCGCCGAAATCACTTCGGGGATGCCGTGCTTGCGCAGCAGCCGAACGATCGGGGTCAGCGTCAGCGCCAGCAGGAAAGCCAGCATGACCGGCATGAAGAAGGCGCGGGCGAAATAGAGCGCGTAGATGGCCATGAACAGGAAGATGCCGACGAGCAGAGAACGCATCAGATGCGTGTCGGCGCGAGCCGCGACGCGCGAATCCGACTCTTCGGCGACGCCTGCGCGCAAAGCGGCGGGTTCGGCTTTCATCACGGTCCCTCAGCGGCGCACCGCAATTGGTGCGATCCCTCGACGGAAAACGCCGGCATGGCTTCAAGGTTCCGTTAGCCGGCAAGGCCCGCGCCCGCTTGCCTTGCCGTTGGCTCAGGCGACCGGCGCTGCCGGTGCCGGTTCAGCCCTGGCTGTTTCCTTGCGCACGATCGGCGCCACCCTGGTGCCGTAGAGTTCGATCGCCTTCATGATCTTGGCATGCGGCATGGTGCCGATCGCCATCTGCAGCAGGAAGCGGTCATTGCCGAAGATCTTGTGCTGGGCGACGATCTTCTCGGCCACCTGCTCGGGACTGCCGACGAACAAGGCACCGTTCGGGCCGCGCGACTGGTCGAAATGCGCCCGCGATGTCGGCCCCCAGCCGCGCTCGCGGCCGATGCGGTTCATCACTTCCGCCTGCGGGCCGTAGAAGTCGTCAGCCGCCTGCTCCGTCGTTTCGGCGATGAAGCCGTGCACGTTGATGCTGGTGGCAAGGCCCGCCGGATTGCTGCCGGCGCGCTTGGCGGCCTCACGGTAAAGATCGAACAGCGGCGCGAAACGCGCCGGCTCGCCGCCAATGATGGCGAGCGCCAGCGGCAGGCCGAGCGCACCAGCGCGGGCGGCAGACTGTGGCGTGCCGCCAATGGCGATCCAGACCGGTAGCCTGTCCTGGAAGGGCCGGGGATAAACGCCGCGATCGTCGATCGGCGCGCGCAGATTGCCGGACCAGGTGACCTTAACGCTGTCGCGGATGGCAAGCAAAAGGTCGAGCTTTTCGGCGAACAGCTCGTCATAGTCCTCGAGATTGTAGCCGAACAGCGGGAAGGATTCGATGAACGAGCCGCGCCCGGCCATGATCTCGGCGCGGCCGCCAGACAGAAGATCGAGCGTGGCAAATTGCTGGAAAACGCGCACCGGGTCATCGGAAGACAGAACGGTGACGGCACTGGTCAGCTTGATGCGCTTCGAGCGCTCGGCCGCCGCAGCCAGAGCCACGACCGGTGCGGAGGCGGCATAGTCGGGCCGGTGATGCTCGCCGAGGCCGAAGACGTCGAGGCCGACCTGATCGGCCAGCTCGACCTCCTCGATCAGGTTGCGCAGCCGCTCATGCGGGCCGATGGCGCCGGGGCCCGGCTGCGGGCTGACGTCGGCGAAGGTGTAGAGACCGAGTTCCATCTAATGTCATCCTGATGTTGGAATTTGCCGCTAGACGTAGCCATCCGCCAACCTCGCCGCCAGAGGGGCGACGGTGAACAGTGCATGTCGTTTTCGGTTCTATCTCTTCGTCGCAATTCCCAAGGGAAAGCGCTGCATACTTTTCCTGGAATTGCCTCTAAAGGCGTCTCCCGGCTGCAACAGCCGACAATTTCATGGCTGCCATGCCGTTTTGGCGCTTGAACTCTCGGTTTTCGCGCGTATGTAAGCGTCGCGAATTGACTTCAGGGAAGTGGACTTGGCTATCTACAGGGAAAAAGACGTTTTCGAGCGGCGCAATGCCGCAAACGAGGCAAAGAAGGCGCTCCTCGAGCGCTTCAAGGCAAAGCCGGCGGCGGATGATCCCGCAGTGCTGGCGCGGCAGGCTGAACGCAAGGCGATCCTTGCGGCTCGCGAAATCCGCGAGGCCGAAAAGGCCCGGCTGAAGCAGGAGAAGCTGGCACGCGAAGCGGTCGAGAAGGCCGAGCGCGAGGCAGCAGCCGAAGCGGCACGTATCGCCGCCGAGGAAGCTGCGCAGGCTGAGGCCAAGATTCGGGAATCCGAAGAGAACGAGCGCATCGCCCGTTTTCTGGCCGATGAAGCCGAGCGCAAGGCCAAGCGTGACGCGCGTTATGCGGCACGCAAGCAGCGCACCGGCAGAACGCCTCCGGGCTTCTCCGCCCGCTAGCCTTCAGGCTGCGAAGCAATCTGCTTCGAGTATCAGGGTCGCCTCGCAGCGGCCCTGAACGTGTTTGTCCCATGCATGTCGCCCAAAAGTGGTCCCGGTTTTGGGAGGACGACATGCATAGAAACAAGAAGCGCCATCAGGCGGCGAACTTCAGTCCCATGATGCCGCAGACGATGAGCGCGATGCAGGCCAGCCTGATCGCGGTGGCCGGTTCGCCGAGCAGCCAGATGCCGAGCAATGCCGTACCGACTGTGCCGATGCCGGTCCACACCGCATAGGCAGTGCCAACGGGCAGCGCCTTCAACGCCAGGCCGAGCAGAGTGAGGCTGACGACCATCGAGGCAACGGTCAGCACGGTCGGCACCAGCTTCGAGAAGCCATCGGTGTATTTGAGGCCGATTGCCCAGCCGATCTCGAACAGGCCGGCAAGAAAGAGAAGAATCCACGACATCGACAACGCTCCATCAGAGCATCGGACCGAAAAGTGATTTCGGCGCCCGACGATCAGTCAAACAATGGCGGGTCGTCCCGTCCGGATTTGGGGAAGCGCGAGGTCGTCCCCGCCACGCCAATATAGGAATTTCGGGCGCTCGATCAACAGCGGCCGGCAACAGTGTCGCCGGCCGTAATCTTATTGCGAAGTGGGTCGCCGGACCTACTTGTCCTTGAGCTTCATCGCCTTGACCGGCGGCGCCTTCAGCGCGGGAGCCGGAGCGGGCTTCTTGGCGTCCTTCTTCGGCTTGCGGGCTTCCTTGCCTGCCTTCATCGCACCTTTAGCCATGATTCGTTCCTCCTGATGTGGAAGCCAAGTGAAACAAGAGAAACGCCCGACCGCAAGGGGTTAGCGACTGCTGCCGCCGTCAGCGGATCGCTTTCAACCGGTTTCTAATTTGCTCGTAAACCATGGCGGTCCGTGCCATGGTCATTTTCGCACTGCAGCATCGACCCGTGCCTTCGCCGGGTGATCGTCAGGCAGGCCGTCAGGACGACAATGCGAATCCACATCGGCTGCGAGATGAGCTTCGACTTTCCTCAGGAAACGCCGCTCATCGCGATGCTGAATGTCCACTATTCGCGTGCCTCCGATCTCGAGCGGCCGGATTTCCTGATCTCCAATCCGCCGGTGCCTATCGAAAGCTATCGCGACAGTTTCGGCAACTGGTGCAACCGGTTCGTCGCGCCGCCCGGGCGTTTCACCTTCGGCACCGATGCGGTGATCCGCGATCCCGGCACCTTCGAGATGGGCGACCTGATGGCCTGGCAGCACGAGGTGCGCGACCTGCCGGCGGACACGCTGCTGTTTCTGCTGCCCAGCCGTTTTTGCGAAAGCGACCTTCTGGCTGACGAAGCGTGGCGGCTGTTCGGCAACACGCCGCTGGGCATTCCCCGCGTGCAGGCGGTCTGCGACTTCGTCCACAACCACATCGTTTTCAACTACGGCAATGCACGGCCGACACGCACCGCCGCGGAAGCCTATCGCGAACAGAGCGGCGTGTGCCGGGACTACGCGCATCTCGCCGTCACCTTCTGCCGGGCGCTCAACATCCCAACGCGCTATTGCACCGGCTACATCAGCGACATCGGTATGCCGAAGCCATGGGCGAGCATGGATTTCTGCGCCTGGATGGAAGTCTATCTCGGCGGCCGCTGGCACGTCTTCGACCCGCGCAACAATGCACCGCGCATCGGCCGCATCCTGATCGCCTCCGGCCGCGACGCCGCCGACGTGCCGCTGACCCATATATTCGGCCCGGGAACGCTTGCCGGCTTCAAGGTGTGGACCAGCGAGATCGTCGAGTAGCCGCCGTCTTCCATAGGCGATCTCTCTCGGCCGCTGCCTGGACAACCCGACATTCGTGGGGCGTGATGCCTGTGGAGCTTTAGCGGCCTGACCGCTAGACTGCGCCTTGAACGGGGACAAATGCCATGGCCGGGCACGGCGGCTCAAAAAAGGTGATCTACGCGGCGCTCGCCGGCAATCTCGCCATCGCAGTGACCAAGTTCGCCGCCGCCCTCTTCACCGGCAGCTCGGCGATGCTGTCTGAAGGCGTGCATTCACTGGTCGATACCGGCAATGGCGGCCTGCTGCTCTACGGCATGCACCGCGCCGCCCGCCCGGCCGACCGCACGCATCCGCTCGGTCACGGCCGCGAACTCTACTTCTGGAGCTTCATCGTCGCGCTCCTCGTCTTCGCGCTGGGCGCCGGCGTGTCATTCTACGAAGGCGTGGTCCACATCATGGCGCCGGAGCCGGTCGCCAACGCTGAGGTGACCTACATCGTTCTGGGGCTTGCCTTCCTGTTCGAAGGCAGTTCGTGGTGGGTGGCACTGAAGGAGTTCCGCCAGCAGAAGGGCAAGCAGGGCTGGCTGCGGGCGGTGCAGTCGAGCAAGGACCCGAGCGTCTACACCGTGCTGTTCGAGGACAGTGCAGCGCTTCTCGGCCTGATCGTCGCGTTCGCCGGCATCCTGGCAGCGGAAGTTCTGGAGATGCCGGAACTCGACGGCGCCGCCTCTATCGGCATTGGGCTGATCCTGGGGGCGACAGCGATCTTCCTGGCCCGCGAAAGCAAGGGCCTGCTGATCGGTGAGCCGGCATCGCCCGAGGTGCAAATGAAGGTGCTGGCGATCGCCCAGCAGGATCCGGCGGTGCAGCGGGCGAACGGCGTCCTGACCGTCCATATGGGGCCGGCAGAGATCGTCGCCGGCCTGAGCATCGAGTTCGAAGACCATTTGACGGCGCCCGAGATCGAAGCTTGCGTCGAGCGCCTGGAGGCGCAGCTGAAGAAGGAAATGCCGGAGATCACGCGGCTGTTCGTCAAGCCACAGACGACAGGCACCTGGGAGCAGCGGCGCAAGCTGATCGAGACCGCATCCGATCCGGCTCTGGACTAGCGCCGCGCCATTGCCTCACGGCCTTGCCCCGCTAGATTGAAGGGACTTTGGAGGAACGAAGATGAGAATAGACGGCGGCTGTCATTGTGGCGCCATCACTTACGAGGCCGAGGTCGATCCGGAAAAGACCACGATCTGCCACTGCACGGATTGCCAGCAACTGACCGGCACGGCTTTTCGCCTGACGGTTCCGGCGCCGGAAAGCAACTACCGCATCACCAAGGGCACGCCGAAAATCTACATCAAGATCGTGGCGAGCGGCGCCAAGCGCACCCAGGCCTTTTGCGCCGACTGCGGTTCGCATCTTTACGCCACGTCTGTCGGCGATGGCCCCAAGGTCTATGGGATTCGCGTGGGGACCGCGCGGCAGCGCCAGGATTTGATTCCAACACAGCAGAAATGGCACCGCTCGGCGCTGCACTGGCTGCCTGAATTTCAGGGCATGACCACGTTGGAGGAGCAGTAGCGCCGGTCCGGCACCGCGCCTCAATCGTCGCCTTCGACGACCCTCAGCCTGAGCTGCCCGGTTTTCGAATCGGCAACGCGCGCGCCGGAATCGACCTTCGCGGCGGGAGCCCGTGACGCGGCGTCCGGCGCGGCATCGCCGTCGGGCTGCGCGCCGAACTCCAGCGCTTCGATCTTCTGGCCGCGCTTGGTGACCTTCGACGTCGAAACCAGGATGTCGTCGATGTCCTTGGCCGACTGGCCGAAATGCACCTGCAGCTTGCGCACCCGCTCATCGACACGCGCGACATCCTCCATCAGCCGGATGACCTCGCCCTGGATCAGGTGCGCCTGTTCGCGCATGCGGGCATCCTTGAGGATCGCCTGGATGACCTGGATCGACAGCATCAGCAGCGACGGCGAGACGATGACGATTCGGGCGCGGTGCGCCTTGTGGATGATCGCCTCGAAATTCTCGTGAATCTCGGCGAACACCGATTCCGAGGGCACGAACATGAAGGCGGTGTCCTGCGTCTCGCCCTGGATCAGGTATTTTTCCGAGATATCGCGGACATGGATCTCGATGTCGCGGCGGAAGGCCTGCGAGGCGGCCTTCTGCAGGTCGGCGCCGTCGGCGGCGCGGATGGCGTTCCAGGCTTCGAGCGGAAACTTGGCGTCGATGGCCAGCGACGGTGCGCCGTTCGGCATCTTCACCAGGCAGTCAGGACGGCTGCCGTTCGACAGCGTCGCCTGGAATTCATAGGCGCCATGCGGCAGGCCATCGGCAACGATCGCCTCCATGCGCGACTGGCCGAAAGCACCGCGCGTCTGCTTGTTGGAGAGGATCGCCTGCAACTGCACCACCTGGCCGGCGAGCGACTGGATGTTGCCCTGCGCGACATCGATGATGGCCAGCCGCTCCTGCAATTTGGCCAGGCTCTCATGCGTGGATTTGGTCTGCTCGGTCATGGTCTGGCCGAGCCGGCCGGTCATGGCGTCGAGGCGCTGGCCAATCGACTGCGTCAGCTCCGCCTGCCGTGCGCCGAACACTTCGGCGATGGCGCCCATACGACCCTGCATTTCGGCCTGGCTTTGCAGAATGCCGGCCATCCGCACTTCCGCATCGCGGGCATGATCGGCGGCTTCCGCGGCCGCCACGGCGCGCGCCTTCGCCGACCGCCACAGCGCGATGACAAGCGCCACGAACAGGCCAAGAAACAGCAAGGCGCCGAAGGCCAGCGCATGGCCGAGCGTGATGGTTGTGGCGCCAAGCCGGGCGACAGGTTCGGAAAGGATGGTGCTCAAATCATTCATGTGGACAGCATAAACGATTCGCGCTGCCGGCACAGATCAAAACGTGAACGAGCCTCCAGCCTACCGGTTGACGCTTTTCTCTGGAGGTCTTAGGTGGAACGCCATGTCGATCAAGCCGCTCATCATCCTTCCCGACCCCATCCTGCGCCAGGTTTCCAAGCCGGTGGAGCGTGTCGACGCACCTTTGCGCAAATTAGCCGACGACATGCTGGCGACCATGTATGACGCGCCGGGCATCGGGTTGGCGGCAATCCAGATCGGCGAGCCGCTGCGCTTGCTGGTGATCGATCTGGCCAAGGAAGACGAGACGCCGGCGCCGCATGTCTTCATCAACCCGGAAATCCTGGAGAGCGCCGACGCGCGCTCCGTCTACGAGGAAGGCTGCCTGTCGATCCCGGATTATTACGCCGAGGTCGAACGCCCGGCCGCCGTGCGGGTCAAATATCTCGACCGCGACGGCAAGCTGCAGGAACTGGAGGCCGAAGGCCTGATGGCCACCTGCCTGCAGCATGAGATCGACCACCTCAATGGCGTCCTGTTCATCGACCACATCTCGAAGCTGAAGCGCGACATGGTGGTGAAGAAATTCAAGAAGCTCGCCAGGGACAAGGCGCCGGGCAAGCTGGCGGGATAGGGGCCATGCCCCTTCGCGTCATCTTCATGGGCACGCCGGAATTTTCGGTGCCGACTTTGCGCGCGATCGCCGAGGCTGGCCATGAGATATCAGCCGTCTATACTCAGCCGCCGCGCGCCGCAGGACGGCGCGGGCTGGAGCTGACGCCGTCGCCGGTGCAGCGCGAGGCGGAGCGACTGGGCATCGAGGTGCGTACGCCTACTTCGCTCAAGGGCGAGGCCGAACAGGCCGCTTTCCGTGCCTTGCAGGCCGACGTCGCCGTGGTCGTCGCCTATGGCTTGCTGCTGCCGAAGGCGGTTCTAGAGGCGACCCGGCTCGGCTGCATCAACGGCCATGCCTCGCTTCTGCCGCGCTGGCGCGGTGCCGCGCCGATCCAGCGCGCCATCATGGCCGGCGACCTGGAAAGCGGCATGATGGTGATGCGCATGGAAGAGGGGCTGGACACCGGCCCGGTCGGGCTGGTTGAAAAATGCGCCATCGAACCCGATATGACAGCCGGCGATCTGCATGATCGGTTGATGAGTGTCGGTGCTGCCTTGATGGTGGAAGCGCTGGCGCGACTGGAAAGGAATACCCTGACATTCACCACACAAGCTGTGGATGGGGTGACCTACGCCAAGAAAATCGATAAATCCGAGACTCGCGTGGACTGGACTCGCTCAGCAAGTGAGGTCCACAATCATATTCGCGGCCTGTCGCCCTTTCCCGGCGCCTGGTCGGAGATAGGAATTGGCGGCCGCCAGGAGCGGCTGAAACTGCTTCGCTCGACGCTGTCGCAAGGCCTGTCGCCTTGGGAAGGGTTGGGCGAGTCGGGAGGAATTCTCGATGACCGGCTGACGGTCGCCTGCGGGACAGGTGCGATCAGGCTGGTCGAAGTTCAACGGGCGGGCGGAAAGCCCGCTGCCGCGTCGGAATTCCTGCGCGGGGCCAAGATCGAAAAAGGACTGAAATTCTCATGAGCATGATGTCGATACGCGCGGCAACGCCGCGGGATCGCGAGGCCATCCGCCTCGTCGAGGAACACGCTTTCGGCCAGCAGGCGGAGGCCGGTCTGGTCGACGCGCTGGTGACCGGGGGCGACGCGGTTGCAGAACTGGTGGCGGAAGAAGACGGCCAGGTGGTCGGCCATATCCTGTTTTCGCGGCTGTTCGTCCAGAATGGCGGCAAGACCTTCGCCGCCGTGGCGCTCGCGCCGCTGGCGGTGGAGCCCTCGTTCCATGGCAGCGGCATCGGCGGCGCGCTGATCCGCGAGGCGCATATCCGCCTCAAGGATGGTGGTGAGACGCTGGCCGTGGTGCTCGGCGACCCCACCTATTACGGGCGTTTCGGCTATAGCCACACGCGTGCCGAGAACTTCGAAAGCGAGTACCAGGGCGAAGCGCTGCAAGCGCTGGCCTGGGGTGACGCCCCAGAGGCGGGCACGCTGGTCTATGCCTCCGCCTTCACCGCTCTCGCCGCGTAGGCGAGAGCGTATAGCCGCCACGCATGCCGCGTTTTCGCCTCCACATCGAGTATGACGGCAGCCTGTTTGCCGGCTGGCAGCACCAGGCGGATCAGCCTTCGGTGCAGCAGGCGATCGAGCAGGCGATCGAAAACTTCTGCGGCGAAGCGATCCGGCTGCGCGCCGCCGGCCGCACCGATGCCGGCGTGCATGCGACCGCGCAGGTGGCGCATGCCGACCTCGCCAAGGCGTGGCCTGACGACAAGGTGCGCGATGCCATCAATGCCCATCTGCAGGCGGCAGGCGCGCGCATCGCCATCTTGAAAGCGACGGTCGTCTCCGACGACTTCGACGCCCGCTTTTCGGCCACCGGCCGCCACTATCTCTACCGCATCCTCAACCGCCGCGCGCCGGCCGCGCTCGACAAGGGCAAGGTGTGGTGGGTGCCGAAGCGGCTCGATGCTGGCGCCATGCATGAAGCGGCAAAGGTCCTGCTCGGACGGCATGACTTCACCACCTTCCGCTCGACCCAGTGCCAGGCCAACAGCCCGATCAGGACGCTGGAGCGGCTCGATGTGAGCAGGCAAGGCGACCTGATCGAGGTCAGAGCCTCGGCGCGCTCGTTCCTGCACAACCAGGTACGTTCGATGGTTGGCTCGCTCAAGCGCGTCGGCGACGGCGGCTGGACCGCGGCCGACCTGAAAACGGCGCTCGAGGCGCACGACCGCGCCGCCTGCGGCCAGGTGGCGCCGCCCGACGGGCTGTTTCTCACCGGTGTCGATTATCCAGTCGAGACGAGCCCGGAAAGGCTCTGAACTCCGACATCGTCCGGCACCGTGATGCCGAGCAGCGTCTGCAGGCCGAACAGCACCAGCAGCGACGCGATGAACATGCCGACGAAAACGGCGGAGCCTACCGCTGCGCCCTTGCCTATGGTGGCATTTGTCATGCGCCAGGTCAGCACCATAGAAAGGGCAAACAGGAACAGCGACACAAGGCTCGAAACCTGGCTTGCGGACGACAGGAAAAGCCGGATCAGCGCCGAGGGCAGCATCAGCCAGGCGGTGATGGCCGAAGCCCAGTTGCTGGCAACGACGTAGTGGACGAAGCGGCCGCCTATGCCGGCGCGCGGCGCGATGAAAGCGAGCGCGACCAGCGGCAGCACCCAGGAGCCGATGTCGACCGTCGCCAGGCGCACCAGCATGCCGAAGCGCCCCGCGAAGGCGTCGGGATCGCCGATTTCGTTGGCGATGCCGACCCAGCCGACGATCAGCGCCGGTGCTGCAACGACAATGGCGAAGAAGGAATCCCAGAAGCCGTCGGCCGACAGGTCGAGCAGGCGCAGGCCGTCGGCCTTGCCGAGCATCAATCGCCAGGCGCCCGTCAGCGAAGCTTGGGTTTCGTCCGCCGAAAGCATGCTGTTCAGTCCTGTCCGAACCAGTCTTCTATGAAGCGCTGGTAGATTTGCGTCAGCGTCTCGAGGTCGGCAATGGCGACGCGTTCGTCGACCATGTGCATGGTCTTGCCGACCAGCCCGAACTCGACCACCGGGCAATAGTCCTTGATGAAACGCGCGTCGGACGTTCCACCGGAGGTCGACAGCGTCGGCTCCTTGCCGACCGCCGACTTGATCGAGCCGCGCAGCGTGTCGATCAGCCTGTCGTCACGTGTCAGGAAGACATGGCTTGGCCGGTCGCGCCAGACGAGCTCGTAGCCGACCGGCGTCTTCTTGCCCTGCCGGTACTTCTTGCGCCTGGCTGCCTGGTCGAGCCGGTTGTGGATTTCGGCCTGCAAGGTCTCGTCCGTCCAGGTGTCGTTGAAGCGGATGTTGAAGGTCGCGGTCGCTTTGGCCGCAATGACATTGGTGGCCGGGTTGCCGACATCGATGGAGGTGATCTCCAGATTGGTCGGCTGGAAATCCCTGGTTCCCTTGTCGAAAACCGGATGCAGCAAGGCATCGACCAGGCTCATCAGCCCGCGCACCGGATTGTCGGCAAGCAAGGGATAGGCGACATGGCCCTGGCGGCCATTGACGGTGACGGCGCCGGACATCGAACCGCGGCGGCCGATCTTGATCATGTCGCCCAGCGCATCCGGATTGGTCGGTTCGCCGACGACAGATGCATCCCATTTCTCGCCCCGCGAAGCCGCCCATTCGAGCAGCTTGACCGTGCCGTTGATGGCCGGGCCTTCCTCGTCGCCGGTGATCAGCAGCGAGACCGACCCTTTCGGACCGCCATTGGCCTCGACATGGCGCGCCACGGCGGCGATGAAACAGGCAATGCCGCCCTTCATGTCGACGGCGCCGCGGCCATACATCTCGCCATTGGCGATCTCGGCGGCAAAAGGCGGGTGCGTCCAGGCGGCTTCGTCGCCGACAGGCACCACGTCGGTGTGGCCGGCGAACATCAGATGCGGGCCGTTGCCGGAACGCCTTGCATAGAGGTTTTCAATATCGGGCGTGCCGTCTTCGGAAAACACCGGCCGATCGACCAGGAAGCCGAGCGGTTTGAGCATCGTCTCCAGCGCGGTCAGCGCACCGCCCTCAGCGGGCGTCACCGAAGCGCAACGGATAAGGGCGGCGAGGTTTTCGGCGGGATCGGTCGGCAGCGTCATGGCAAAAGCGATAGTCGAAAGCGCAGGGCCTGTCACGGCCAGACATAGGGGCCAGCCTCATGGCTGGCGATACCGCCGATATTATGGTTTTCATGTCGTATAGTTGCGACCCGGCGCGGGCGACAGGATGGCAGACAAGGACAAACGGATCGTCATAGCCGGTGCCGGCAGCATCGGCTGCTATGCCGGCGGCTGCCTGGCGCTGGCCGGCCGAGAGGTCATTCTGCTGGCTCGGCCGCGCATCGAGGCAGCATTGCGGCAGGACGGATTGCGGGTCAGCGACCTCCAGGGCCGCGATCGCTCGATCAAGCCCGAGGCGCTTTCCGCCACCGCCGATCCTGCCGCCGCTTTGCCGCTGGCGGACGTGATCCTGGTGACGGTCAAGAGCGGCGCCACCCAGGATATGGCGGATCTTATCAAAGCCCATGCCCGCCCCGACGCCGTGGTGGTCAGCCTGCAGAACGGCATCGACAATGCCGACAGGCTGCGTGCCGGACTTGGCCAGCGAACAGTGCTGGCCGGCATGGTGCCGTTCAATGTGGTGCAGTCGCCGGACGGCGAGCTGCCGCTGCGCGTGCACCGCGCCAGCGACGGCACGGTAATGGTCGAGGACGGCACCGCCGGCCTGGTCGGCCTGCTTGGCGTCGAAGGGTTTGCGGTCGAAGCCCATGGCGACATGAAAGCAGTGCTGTGGGGCAAGCTTCTGATGAATTTGAACAACGCGCTGGTGGCGCTTTCCGGCCTGCCGCTGGCAACCGAACTGGCCGACCGGCGCTGGCGGCTGATCCTGGCCAGCCAGATCGACGAGGCCCTGAGAGCGATGAGAGCGTCCGGCATCGAGCCGGCGCGGATCGCCGGTCTGCGGCCGGCGCTGCTGCCGAAAGTGCTCAGGCTGCCGGACTGGCTGTTCAAGCTGCTGGCACGGCGCATGCTGGCGATCGACCCGCAGGCGCGCTCGTCGATGTGGGACGATCTGCAGCGCGGCCGGCGGACGGAGATCGATGACTTGCAGGGCGCCATCCTGCGGCTGGCGGAAAAAGCCGGCACGCCCGTGCCGACGGTCCAGCGGATCACCGCCTTGGTGCGCGCGGCGGAAGCGGAGCGGCTTGGCTCGCCGGGCCTGGCGCCGGAGCAGATTGTTGCACCGGCCGGCCGTCGATCAACGTGATCTTCTGCCAGATTTTCCGCGACAGGTTGGATGCCAGGTTCTCGATGTCGTTGACGCCGTCGATGACCACGTCGTCATTGACCGACTGTGCGAACAATGCGGCGATCTTGCCCGTGATCGACAGCATTTCGGAGCAATAGTCGAGGTAACGGGCCAGGTCGGCGGCATTGGTGATGCGGGCCGGCGAGTGCGCCGTCGGCTTGAAATCGGCCGAAAGGGCTGCCGGATCCTTGGTCAGCTGGTGCATGTCGATGACATGGATCAGCGAACGCAGGCCGTGCAGCTGGCGAAACACTCTTTTGCGCTTGATGCGCTCCTCGGTGCGGATCAGAGCAAGCAAGCCCAACACAGCGAGTATGACGGTGTTGATCGAGGCCTCTATGCCTTGCACCGACTGCAGGGCGTCGTGGGTTCCCGAAATGCGGTCGATCGGCAAGATAGTACCGACGAACAGGAACACCAGCACACCGGCGACAAAGGCGGCGACAATGAGCCCGCGCAGCCACCAGATCGGTGCTTCGAGCACCTTGGCCGCCTTGGCCAGGTCGCGCGACAGCGAGACCAGTTCGGCGGCGACGCCACGCAATCCCGCTTCGGGGAAACGGTCGGCGACCCGCTCTTCCAGCCGCTCGGCGGTTTCGACGATCAGTTTCGGATCAAGCGTGCGGTAGCGCATGTCCGATCGACCCTCAGGATTGTTCCGGCTCGTTGGTGCGCCGGCCATAGCGGTTGGGTCCAGGCTGCCCTGGAAACAGGCACAACACAAGGAAGGCGACGATCGAGACCACCGGCACGAACAGGATCAGCGCGGCAATGCCCGGCTTGTCCAAGTCGTGCAGCCGCTTCACCGCCAGCGCGATGTTCGACCACAGCGAGGCGATGAAGGCGACGAAGAAGATGAACGACCACATGTTGCTCTCGGCCGAACCTTCCGGCACCAGCGTGAAGCGGTAGAGCGGGAAGGCCTGGATGATGGCGACGAGCAACCCGCCAAGAAAATAGGCCGCGCGACTGACGCGGCCCGAGGTTTTGAAGAAAAGCCAGGTGAGATCTGATCTGTCAGGCAAGCGGGTCCGGTCCATATTGATTGGCGCCCCTGGCGCCTTCGAGAATGCCGCATTCCACCAGAAACCAGATCGGGCCGATGAGCGGCACCAGCATGATCAGGCTCCACCAGCCCGACTTGCCGCGATCATGCCAGCGCTTGGCGTAGACTGCGAGTGCGAAATAGATCGAGGCCAGAGCGATGAGAATGCCGATGATGCCGATCTGGGCGCCACTGGCGGTGGTGATGCGTGTACCAAGGATCGCATCGAGAATGAAGGCAACGATGCCAATGACGATGAAAACGCCGATCGCGGCCCAGAACTTGCCCCGATTGATGCGACCATCAAAGCTTGTGAGCAGATACTTCCAGTCCATGTCACCCCTCCATCTTGAACCAGCGCGACCGATTGTCGCGCCGGCGGAAGGTGCGCTCGCTTCGCGCAAAGATCAATCGCGCAGCAATTCGTTGATCGAGGTCTTGGAGCGGGTCTTGGCGTCGACACGCTTGACGATGACGGCGCAGTAGAGGCTCGGACCCGGTTCGCCGTTCGGAAAGGGCTTGCCCGGCATCGTTCCGGCGACGACGACGGAATTCGGCGGCACTTCGCCATAGAAAATCTCGCCGGTGGCGCGGTCGACGATCTTGGTCGACTGGCCAATGAAGACGCCCATGCCGAGCACCGAGCCTTCGCGCACGATGCAGCCCTCGACCACTTCCGAGCGCGCGCCGATGAAGCAATTGTCCTCGATGATGGTCGGGCCGGCCTGCATCGGCTCCAGCACGCCGCCGATGCCGACGCCGCCGGAAAGATGCACGTTCTTGCCGATCTGGGCACAGGACCCTACCCCGACCCAGGTGTCGATCATGGTGCCTGTATCGACATAGGCGCCGACATTGACGAAGGATGGCATCAGCACGGCGCCCGGCGCGATATAGGCCGAGCGACGCACGATCGACCCCGGCACGGCGCGAAAGCCCGACTTTTCGAAATCGACAGCGCCCCAGCCATCGAACTTCGACGGCACCTTGTCCCACCACATCGCTTCGCCGGGACCACCCTTGATGATCTCCATCGGGTTGAGCCGGAAGGACAACAGCACGGCCTTCTTCAGCCACTGGTTGACATGCCACTTGCCGTCGGCCTGCCGCTCGGCGACGCGGACGGCGCCGCGGTCGAGCAGGTCAAGCGCCGACTGGATGGCGTCGCGCGTTTCGCCGCGCGTCGCAGCCGAAATCGCGTCGCGTTCCTCGAAGGCCTTCTCGATGGTCTTTTCGAGGCTCGCCAGATCGGGCTTCGACATGAATTCGCTCCATTACCAAGCTGTTAAGGGGCTGCGCCTTAACCTGTTTTGAAAGTCGCGCGGACCCCTGGCAGGCTTTGCCTGCCTGGGTCTTTGCATGTAGCAGGTTCTTGTCGCAAAACCGCCGGACACTTTTGCGGAACCTGCTTATGTTAAGGCTCAATGGGGGTCAATCGCGGCTGCGCCACGGGACGGCGCAAGTGAAGAATTTGGACGGGTAAGACAATTATGACTCCTATGGAAAAGGCGGGGTGGACCCCGCTGCCGCATTCGGACGAGGATCTGGAGCGGTCGAAGAGCGTGCCGGACACGCCGCAGACGCGTGCCGAAACCTACCGGCTCGCCTGGAACGATCCCGACTTCATGACGCGGCGCGAGTTGCGCGCGGTCCGGCTGCAGCTCGAACTCCTGAAACCGGAAATGATCCTGGCCGAACGCGGCATCCGTTCGACGGTGATCCTGTTCGGCGGCGCGCGCCTGCCGGAACCCGGCGGCGAGGCGTGGGCGGCCAAGAACGAGACGCAGAAGAAGAACCTCGAGGAGAACAGCAAATACTACGAGGAAGCGCGCAAATTCGCCCGCCTCTGCTCGCAGCAGTCGGCTACGTCCTATTACCGCGAATACGTCGTGGTGACCGGCGGCGGGCCCGGCGTGATGGAAGCGGGAAACCGCGGCGCCGACGATGTCGGCGCGCCGTCGATCGGCCTCAACATCGTCCTGCCGCACGAGCAGGCGCCGAACATCTATGTGACGCCGGAGCTCTGCTTCAACTTCCATTATTTCGCTATCCGCAAGATGCATTTCGTCATGCGCGCCAAGGCGGTCGCGGTGTTTCCGGGCGGCTTCGGCACGATGGACGAATTCTTCGAGACGCTGACCCTGATCCAGACAGGGCGCATGGAGCGCGTACCGGTGATCCTGTTCGGCAAATCCTTCTGGAAGCGGGCGATCGATCTCGATTTCCTCGCCGAGCAAGGCACGATCAGCCCCGGCGACCAGGACATCATCGACTTCGTCGACACCGCGGATGAGGCGTGGGGGATTATCAGCCGGTTCTACAAGTTAGGGGAGTAGGGGAGTAGGGAATTGAAGAACTGACGAATTGAAGAACTGGGGAATTGTCCGTAGAGACCGTCCTTCATTCTTCAATTCTTTAATTCTTTAATTCTTCATTTCTTCAATTCTTCAATTCCCCTCTTCCTTCCCCCTCCACAATCGCCGTCAGAAACCCCGCCAGATCGTCGGTGACGAAATCGACATCATCCTCATTGGCCGGGTCGCGCTCCCAGATCTCGGAAAAGGTCGGCTCGAAATTGCGCGGCACGATAAGCACCGTGGTCATGCCGAGCGACTTCGGCACCGAAAGGTTACGGGCAAGGTCTTCGAACATCACCGCATTGTGGCCGGTGACGGCGTGGAGTTCGGCGAACTTCTCGTAGGTCTGGCGCGCCGGCTTGGGATTGAGCCCCGCAGCGACGATGTCGAAGATGTCGTCGAAATGGTCGAGGATGCCGAGTTGGCGCGCGGTGCGCTCGGCGTGCCTGCGGTCGCCATTGGTGAAGATGAACTTGCGGCCCGGAAGCTGGCGGATGGCGGTGCCTAGAACCGGATCGGGCACCAGCCATGAATAGTCTATGTCGTGGACCTTCTCGAGGAAATCGTCGGGGTCGATGCCGTGGCGTGTCATCAGGCCGTTCAGCGTCGTGCCATATTCGCGGTAGAGCTCCTTCTGCAACTTGCGCGCATCTTCGCGCGGCAATGCCAGCAGTTCGCCGACATAGGCGGTCATCTTGACGTCGATCTGCGAGAACAGATTCGAATGATGCGGATAGAGTGTGTTGTCGAGATCGAAGACCCAGTCGGTGACATGGGCGAAGCGGGCGGGGTCAGGGAGCGTGGTCATGGGCTCCTTATGGCATGAAACGCGCATTCCGAAAGCGACTTTATCCACAACTTCTGCTCGTTGAGGTTGCGTAAATCGCCTCACGATTCAAATTTTAGGCATCTGGGAAAGGTGGCCTTCAGGGCTTGCTGGCAGAGAGGCAGTCTTGTGGGAGCAAGCGATGAACAGCATAATTCTGAGATCCGCCGCCGTTGCTTTCGCCTCAGTCGCGGCCTCTCTCCTGCTGACCCTGATCATCGTTCCGGCCATGGGATTTCCGGTCAACCGCACGATCTGGCTGACCTCCACCCTCTGTCCGCTGGTGCTGGCGTGGGCCGCCAGCGCAAGCACTTTCTGGCAAAGCGACAGGCTGAAAAACGCGCATCGCGACCTCGCCCGCGCTCATGCCCAGCTCGCCGCCGCGCATCGCCGCCTGGCGGAAAAGGCGAGCCGCGACGACATGACCGGCATGCTCAACCGGGAAAGCTTCTTTGCCGCGCTCGACGGTTCGCGCCGCAAGTCCGATCGCGGCGCGCTGCTGATCATCGATGCCGATCACTTCAAGACCATCAATGACAATTTTGGCCATCTGACAGGTGATGACGCGCTGCTTTTGATCGCCAGCGCGATCCAGCGCGGCGTGCGCAGCGGCGATGTGCTCGGCCGCATCGGCGGCGAGGAGTTCGGCGCCTTTCTGGTTGGCGCCACCGAGCAGGAGGCCAAGCGCGTCGCCGAGCGCATTCGCCGCGAAGTGGAGTTGATCCGCTTCCGGCCCGTCGACGAGCGGACCATTCCGCTCACGGTCAGCATCGGCGGTACTGTCTGCGGCGAGGAAGCCAGTGTGTCGGAGCTGATGCGCGCCGCCGACCGGCGCCTCTACCAGGCCAAGCACCAGGGCCGCAACCTGACGATCATCGATACCGGCATTTCCGAGGCGGCGTGATCCGATCTGCCGCAACCGGCCTGTTAAGAAAACTCTAACCCTGTTTGCACTCGGTTGTACCGCTTAGCCGGGTTTTCACTGCTTTGCGGCCAGACTTGGCACGATACTGGCTTCCACGGTGATGCATGTGTCGTTCCGGGAATTGCCTTTCTGGGAACGCCATGCAGTGCCGAAGCCCAGCCGAGAGACCAGCCATGAGTTTCATCATCAAAAGAATGTCACGCCGCGCGCTCGTGCAGGCGTTGATCGCATTGCCTGCCCTGTCTTTGTTCCGCAAGCTGCCTGATGCCGATGCCGCCGGTCCAAAGCCCGACCCGAACGAGATCGTCGAGGTCAATGGCTGGATCCTGAAGCGGAGCGACCTGGCATGATCTTCGACAGCTACCAGGCGTATCGCGCCGCGAACTTCACCCCAAAAGTCTGCATCCTCGGCTCCGGCCCGGCCGGCACGACGATTGCGCGCAAGCTTGGTGCGGCCGGCATTCCGGTGGTGGTGATGGAGGCCGGTCCGCGCGAATTCAGCGACGAGTCGCAGGACTTTTACCGGGGCAGCACGGTCGGCGATTTCTATTTCGATCTCGACATAACCCGGCTGCGGTTCATGGGCGGCAGTTCCAACCACTGGGCCGGCTGGTGCCGCGTGCTCGATAGCCAGGATTTCGAGCCGAAAGCCTGGGTACCCGATACGGGCTGGCCGATCCGCCGCACCGACATCGAACCCTATCTGCCGGAAGTGCGCGATATTCTCGACCTTCCGGCCCTCCGGCCCGATATGCCGATCTCGGACGATATTCGCTGGGTGCAGTTGATCAAGAGCCCGGCCGTGCGCTTCGCGGAGAAATTCGGCGACGAACTCGACAAGGCCAAGAACATCGCGGTGGTGCTCAACACATGCGTCACTGAACTTACCGGCGACGGCAAACGCGTGACGGGCGCCAGACTGTGGTCGAACGGGCAGGATGCCGGCTCCTTCAGTGCCGACTATTTCATCGTCTGCACCGGCGGGCTGGAGAATTCGCGGCTGCTTCTGTGGTCGAACCAGCGCTCGAACGGCGGCGTCGTGCCGAATGCGACGGCGCTTGGCCGCTACTGGATGGAGCATCCGACCTTCGAGGGAGGCAACGCGATCCTGGCCGACTATAACGCGTTCGAGGTCGACGCCGTCAATGAGGCCTTCTTCTCGCCGACACTTGCCGCCATGGAGCGGCTGCAGATCATGAATTTCGGCATCCGGCTGATCGAGACGCCGTATCCCGGCGTCAAGAGCCTTATCGCCGATCTCGCCTGCACGGCACCCGACATGGCCGAGTGGATGTCCTCCAAGCTCAGCCAGAGACTGCGTTGCGCTGCCCAGCTCTACGTCGCATGGGAACAGGCGCCGCTGGCCTCCAATCAGATCGAGCTGTCGAAGACCGATGTCGACCATGCCGGCGTGCCGCGCATCGAACTGCACTGGAAGAAATCCGAACTGGAACATCGCACCCTTCTCGAAGGGCTCAGACTGTTCGGCACGACGCTGATCGAGAAGAACCTCGGCCGCGTGCGCATTGCCGACTGGATCAGCAATGGTCAGGATTATCCGACCAACGACGAGACGGCGGGCCATCACCATATGGGCGGCACGCGCATGGGCACCGACGTCACCAAAAGTGTTGTCGACGCCAACTGCAAGGTGCACGGCATGGACAATCTCTATGTCGGCGGCTCCTCGGTGTTCTGCACGTCGGGTCAATGCAACCCGACGACGACGATCACCGCGCTGGCCTGCCGGCTGGGCGAGCATCTGAGCAAGGTGGTCACCGCCTGACGGCTGCAGGGCAACTGCTGCCTAGAGCGTCGCCGGGTCGAGGGCCGGCTGGTCCTTGCGTCGGCCGACGATCGCCGCGAAATCAGCGGTCTGGAAGGCATCGCGCAAGGCGCCGAAGGACGGCAGCACGAAATAGGCGCGCTGGAACTTGTCGATCTCGTAGCCGGTGCGCATCACCGTTTCCAGGTCGAAGGGCACGTGGTGGGCGTCTTTGCCTTCGACCGCGAACTGCAGTTCGGTAAACGACGACATCAGGCCGGCGCCAAAGGCCTTTAGCGGCTGGCCGGCCTCCTGCATCAGGCCGTATTCGGCCGTGTACCAATAGAGCCTGGAAATCATCTCGTCGCCGCCCAGCGCGATGATGTCGCCAGCCTTCTCGCCATACATCTGCATGAAGTCGGCGAACACCGGTTGCGACAGCGCCGGCACGTGGCCGAAGAAATCATGGAACATGTCGGGCTCGACAATGTAGTCGAGCTCCTGCCTGGTCCGCAGCCAGTTGGTGACCGGGAAGCGGCGATCGGCGAGATGATCGAAAAACGGGGCCGCGGGAATGAGCCCCGGCACCGCGACGATCTGCCAACCAGTCAGTTCGCGCAGCTTGGCGCTGACCTCGTCGAAATCGGGAATACGGTCGAGCAGGCCGAGTTTTTCGACGCCGTCGAGATAGGAATGGTGGGCGAGCTTGCGCGTCAGCTTGGTCTGGCGGTCGCACAGCGTGCGCCAGACCGCCTGCTCTTCTTCGCTGTAATCGTAACCCTGCGACACGGTGAAATCGGCACGGCAGACCGAGTAGTCGCCGCGCAATCCTTGCGCCGCGCAGTCGCGGGCATATTCGGCAACGCTCATCGTCGTCATGGTTTCTCCTCGCAAATCATCAATGGCTGACGTGCCGAAAGGCTACCCGGATTTGCCGAGGCAAATCGGTTTTGATGATGGCTCGAACGGAGTATTCGAGATAACATCCACTCACGAAACTCTCTAATGGAGTGAAAATGCCTCAGTTCGACGATTTCGAGATCAAGATGCTCGATGTCCTGCAGCGCGACGGGCGCAAGCCGGTTTCCGAGCTGGCGCAAGAGATCGGCCTGTCGACGACGCCGTGCGCGCGGCGCTTCGAGGCGCTGCAGGAGGCCGGCATCATCAAGGGATTTGCCGCGGTGATCAGCCGCCGCGCGGTCGGGCTGATGGTCGAGGTGTTCATCCAGGTGCGCCTCGTCAGCCATAGCGACGGCTCGCCCGAAAGCTTCATCGCCGCCGTGCAGCGCATGGACGAGGTGTCCTCGTGCTGGACGATGACCGGCGACCATGACTTTCTGCTGCATGTCATGGTGCCGTCGGTCGACGAGCTCAACGCTTTCGTCATGCACCGGCTGATGCGGCTCGACGGCGTGCGCGACGTCCACACGCAGTTGGTGCTGCAGAACATCAAGGGGCCGGGCCATGTGCCGCTCGGGCATCTCAGGCGATGACAATGTCTCCCTTCGCACTCCTTGGGGAAAAGCTGCACGCAAACTGCTGAAACGGGCCAAGCGCGCGTCGATATCGCCGGCCAGCTTGCGCGGACCAACTGCCCAGGAGGTCCGCCATGAAAATCGTCCTGATCAATCCGCCGCACACGGCCATCGGCAGCCGGGTGCCCGACGATCATTTGCCGCCGCTCGGCCTGCTGGCGATCGGCGGACCGCTGATCGATGCCGGCCATGAGGTGCGGCTCGTCGACGCCGAATTCGGGCCGATGCCGCTCGATGACGTCGTGCGCAACGCACTTGAGGACCACCCCGACTTCGTCCTGATCGGCCATTCCGGCTCGACCTCGGCGCACCCGACCGCCTTGCTGATCGCACGCATGATCAAGGAGCGGGAGCCGGCGACCATCATCATCTATGGCGGCGTTTTCCCGACCTATCATTGGCGCGACATCCTGGCCGCCACCGATGCCTTCGACTTCATCGTGCGCGGCGAAGGCGAGGCGACCGTCGTGGCGCTGGTCGAGGCGCTGGAAATGCACCAGCCACCGGCGAGCGTGGCCGGCATCGCCTATCGCGACGATCTCGGCCGCCCCTTCGCCACACAGGCGGCCATGACCATTGCCGACCTCGACGCCTACCGCGTCGGCTGGGAGCTGATTGAGCACTCGCGGTACAGTTACTGGGGCGGCAAGCGGGCCGTGGTCATGCAGTTTTCGCGCGGCTGTCCGCATCTGTGCAACTATTGCGGCCAGCGCGGCTTCTGGACCCGCTGGCGGCATCGCGATCCGGTGAAATTCGCCAGGGAGATCGCCTGGCTGCATCGCGAGCACGGCGTCGAGCTGATCAATCTCGCCGACGAGAATCCGACGGTTTCGAAGAAAGCCTGGCGGTCCTTCCTCGACGCCCTGATCGCCGAGAACGTGCCGGTGCTGATCGTCGGTTCGACCCGCGCCGACGACATCGTGCGCGATGCCGACATCCTGCATCTCTACCGCAAGGCGGGTGTCATTCGCTGGCTGCTCGGCATGGAAAACACCGACGAGCAGACGCTTCAATTGATCCGCAAGGGCGGCAGCACCTCATCCGACCGCGAGGCAATCAAACTGCTGCGCCTCAACGGCATCCTGTCGATGGCGACCTGGGTCGCCGGCTTCGAGGATGAAGGCTTTCGCGACCTGTGGCGCGGCTTTCGCCAGCTCATCGCCTATGACCCGGACCAGATCCAGGCGCTTTACGTGACGCCGCATCGCTGGACGCCGTTCTTCCGCATCGCCCGGGATCGCAAGGTGATCCAGCAGGACGCGCGCCTGTGGGACTACAAGCACCAGGTGCTGCAGATGACGCGTCTGAAACCCTGGATGCTGTTCTTCAGCGTCAAACTGATCGAGCTCGCAGTGCAATCGCGGCCGAAGGCGCTGGCCCGCATCCTGTTCCACAGGGATCCCGAGCAGCGCCATTCGATGCGCTGGTACACACAGATGGGCCGCCGCGTCTGGTTCCGCGAGGTCTGGGGTTTTCTGGTCCGCGACATCAGGGTGAAAGACGGCCCGACGCTGGCCGAATTCTGGGGCGCGCCGCAGGACGCCGAGGAGGAATCGATGACGGTTTCACGGCCGGCCAGAAAGCCCGCCATTCCCACCATCGGCAATATTGAAGATTCCGAGGCGAAGAAGTTAGCCGGCTGATGAGCCCCTCAGGGTACGATCAGCGTGCCGGCGCCGTGCTCGGTGAACAGTTCCAGCAGCACCGCATGCGGCGTCTTGCCGTTGAGGATGACGACGCCTTCGACGCCGCGCTCGATCGCTTCGATGCAGGTCTCGACCTTGGGGATCATGCCGCCCGAGACCGTGCCGTCCTTGATCAGCGCCTTGGCCTCGGCCACGGTCAGTTCGTCGATCAGCTTCTTGTTCTTGTCGAGCACACCAGGCACATCGGTGAGGAACAGCAGCCGTGTCGCCTGGCAGGCGCCGGCAATGGCGCCGGCGAAAGTGTCGGCGTTGATGTTGTAGGTGTGGCCGTCGCGGCCCGGCGCCACCGGCGCCAGCACCGGGATCATTTCGGAGCGCGCCAGAAGGTCGAGCAGCGTGCGGTCGACTTCGACCGGCTCGCCGACGAAGCCGAGATCGAGCACGCGCTCGATGTTGGAGTCCGGATCGATCATGGTCTTGCGGGCCTTTTCGGCAAACACCATGTTGCCGTCCTTGCCGCACAGGCCGATCGCCCATTCGCCCTCGGCGTTGATCAGCGCCACTATCTCCTTGTTGATCGAACCGGCCAGCACCATTTCAACGATCTCGACCGTCTTCTGGTCGGTGACGCGCAGGCCGCCCTCGAACTTGGATTCGATGCCCATCTTGGCCAGCATGGCGCCGATCTGCGGGCCACCGCCATGGACGACGATCGGGTTGACGCCGGACTGCTTGAGGAGCGCGATGTCGCGCGCGAAGGCCTTGCCGAGCTCGATGTCGCCCATGGCGTGGCCGCCATATTTCACCACGACCGTCTTGTGCTCGTAGCGCTGCATGTAGGGCAGCGCCCGCGACAACAGGGCTGCCTGCATTTCGGCGGTGGCGGTTATTTCCGTCATCGGCTTGGTTCCCGGGTTTTTATTCTAAGCATGTCGTTGTCCCAAAACCGCTAAGCACTTTTGGGCGACATGCATCGGGTAAGGACGGCGGCGTCTTAGCGGGAATTGGCGCCGCCCGCAAATGGCTTTGCTGTCATATTCGAGCGCTTCACGACCTCGTCATCATGTCGGCACCATTAGCGGCGCCCTGCGGCCCAGCCAACCCGAGATCTTCTCCATCTGCGCGGCGAGCGACAAAAGTGTCTCCTCGTCGCCCGGACGGCCTGCCGCCTGGATGCCTATCGGCAGGCCGGCGTCGGTGACATGGACCGGCAGGGCGATCGACGGCTGGCCGCTGACATTCTGGATCGCCGGCCAAGGGGTGAACCAGAGACTCTTGTCCATCAGCTGGCCGAAGAACGGCTTCAACTTCAGCAAAGGCGTCAGGTGAAGCTTGTCGAGCAGGTTCTCGATAAGGTCGTCGGCGCCTTTCGGATCCATGGCGCCGCAGGCGAGCGGCGGGTGGGCAATGACCGGCATCAGCACGGCGTCATACCGCGCAGTCTCCGAAATCAGGCGTCGCGAGGCGGCATGCAGCCGCTGCAGGTCGGCATAGGTCTCGCCCGCCGACACCAGTTCGCCGAAGCGGGCGAGCACGCGCGTCGCCCGCTCGATGTCACCGGTAACGGAACGGCCGACGCGCAGCGCTTCGGCCCGCATGGTGCCGGCGACGGCGGAGGCAACCGTCCTGCAGAAATCGGCGAAGAAATCGCGACCGATAAAGGGCAGATCGATCTCCTCGACCGTATGGCCGCCCTCGCGGGCAAGCGCCACCGCCGTGTCGAGCGCCTTGAGCGTCTCGTCCGAGATCGGCAGGCCAAGCGGGGATTTGCGGTACACAGCCAGCTTGAGCTTGCCGGGATCGCGCGCGGCAGCGGCCGCGAACGTGCCTTTCGGCGGCGGCGCGGCATAGGGCGACAAAAGATCGGGACCGTGGGTGAGGTCGAGCAGCAGCGCGCAATCGCGCACCGAACGGGTGAGCGCATGGTCGACCACCATGCCGTACCAGCTTTCACTCACCAAGGGCGTCAGCGGGGTGCGACCGCGCGACGTCTTCAGGCCGACAAGCCCGGTGCAGGCGGCAGGCACGCGGATCGAGCCGCCGCCATCGGAGGCATGCGCCACCGGCACGACGCCGGCGGCGACCAGTGCAGCCGCACCACCCGACGAGCCGCCGCTGGTGTGACCGGTGTTCCACGGATTGCGGGTGATGCCGAAGGCCCTGGATTCGGTCATCAATCGAAGCCCGTGCTCCGGCGATGTCGAGGTGACGATCGGGATAAGTCCGGCAGCGAGATAGCGGTCGGTCAGCACCGAATTGACATCGGCCAGCCATGCCGGAATGCGGCTGCCGCCATGCGTCGGCACGCCCTTGATGGCGATGCCGAGATCCTTGATGGCGAAGGGAACGCCGGCCAGCGGCAGCGAGCGGTCGACGGTCTTCGCACGGGCGCGGGCGGCATCGTAGAGCGGCTCGGCCGTGGCATTGATGTCGGGACGGGTGGCCTCGGCGCGGGCGATCGCGGCGTCGGTCAGCTCGACGGCCGAAACCTCACCCTTGCGGACCAGATCGGCGAGGCCGGTCGCGTCTTGCGCCCACAGTGTATGTTCAACCGACATGCGCGCCCCCATCACCGCCAGCAAGCTAGCCAGTGGCGACTTCATTGGCAATCGAGGGGTCGATCCGGGTTGGCGACACGCAAGGCTTGGGGGTGCACAAGGTTATTTCCGCCGTTGCAAATACATTGCAATCGCCTAACTTGCCGCAGATGACGCCGCAGGACATCACCAAGCTGATCGTCCGGACTTCGATGAAGGACCGGGCCGCGTTCGATCTGCTCTACCGGCAGACCAGCGCGAAACTTTTCGGCGTCTGCCTTCGTGTATTGAACGACCGGGGAGATGCGGAAGAAGCGCTACAGGAAGTCTTCGTCAAGATATGGACGAAGGCGGATCGTTTTGCCGTCTCCGATCTAAGCCCGATCTCCTGGCTGGTGGCGATAGCGCGCAACCATGCGATCGATCGCATCAGAGCGCGGCGCAAACCTGCCGCCGATATCGATGCCGCGCTCGACGTGGCCGATCCGGCGCCGGGGCCTGAAGCGATGGCGGTGGCGGGCGACGAATCCGAACGTATCCACCATTGTCTCGATGAGTTGGAGAAGGACCGGGCAGCCGCCGTCCGGGGCGCCTATCTCAAGGGCGAGAGCTATGCCGAACTGGCGGAACGCCATGGCGTGCCGCTGAACACAATGCGTACATGGCTGCGCCGCAGCCTGTTGAAACTCAGAGAATGTCTGGAAAGATGACGCTGGCAGAAGACACAGGACCGGAACGTGGAGGCGACGACCTACTCGCCGCCGAATACGTTCTCGGCGTGCTCGATGCCGACGAACGCCAGATCGTCTCCCGCCGCATCGATGCGGATACGGTTTTCGCCCGTCTTGTCGAGGGATGGGAGGTCAGTCTCTCACCGCTTGCCGCCGCCTATCGGGAAGTCGAGCCGCCGGTTTCGGTGAAGACCGCGGTCGACCGCCGCCTGTTCGCGAACGTTGCCGGGGTGACCACGCCCGCCGAATCGCGCGGCGGCCTTTGGTCCAGCCTGGCCTTCTGGCGCGGCTTTGCCGCAGCCGCGGTTGCGGCACTGGCGATCTACATCGCCGTGCCCGTCTTCAACCCGCCGGTCGAGCAGCCGCAGGCGCGCCTCGTCGCTTCGCTGGCCGCCGAAGGCAGCGACGTCAGATATCTTGCCGTCTACGACGCCGCGCATCACGAAGTCGGCCTGTCGCATGTCTCCGGTGAGCGCGCTTCCGGCAAGGATTTCGAGCTGTGGATGATCGAGGGCAAGAACCCGCCGGTCTCGATGGGCGTCATTCCGGCCGGTGCCACGGCGCACATCGTCGTCTCGCCGGCGGCCCAGCAGAAGCTTGCCCAGGGCGCGGTGCTTGCCGTCAGCCTCGAGCCGTCAGGCGGTTCGCCGACCGGACAGCCAACCGGACCGGTGGTCGCCGCCGGCGACCTGAAGAGCATTTGACCGGCTCCGCGCGCCTGAAAAATCACAACAGACTATCATAAGTCTATCCCTCACTGAACATGCCCATAGACAGCATGTCGGCCGCGACCGGTTGCTTGGGAAAATCCCTCTGCGCCAAAGATAAAATCAAAAATCACAATATTCCTGAAACTCGGGCGAGTTTGTTCCGTATCTCCTCGCGTCCCCAAAAATGGGAAGAGAAAAACCCGAGGAGTTTGACATCATGCGTAGATACGCCACCCTTTTGCTCGCCGGTACGATCGCCGTTTCGGCTCTTGCCACCGCCGCCTATGCCGAAAACCCGATGGTTGGCGGCGCCGCGATGTATGCCAACAAAAACATCGTCGAGAACGCCGTGAACTCGAAGGATCACACGACGCTGGTCGCCGCCGTGAAGGCCGCCGGCCTTGTCGAAACCCTGCAGGGCGCCGGTCCGTTCACCGTGTTCGCGCCGACCAACGAAGCCTTCGCAGCCCTTCCGGCCGGCACGGTCGAGACGCTGCTCAAGCCCGAAAACAAGGACAAGCTCACCAAGATCCTGACCTGCCATGTCATCGGCGCCAAGGCGATGGGGGCGGATGTCGCCGCGATGGCCAAGGCTGACGGCGGCGCCCACAAGGTCAAGACGGTAGGCGGCTGCGAGCTGTCGCTCAAGGCCGACGGCGGCAAGGTCACGGTCACCGACGAGAACGGCAATGTCGCCAATGTGACGATCGCCGATGTCGAACAGTCCAATGGCGTCATCCACGTCATCGACAAGGTTCTTTTGCCGAAGATGTAACAAGGGGTTCGCTGCCGGCGAACTGACGGCAAGGGCCCTCCGTCGATTGCATGATCCCGCTCCCGTGATCGGCAATTGACCCGTGCACTCCGCGCCGCCCACATTCGGATGTGGGAGGGCGCGGAGTGTTCGTTCGAGGGGGCTACCGTCACCGGCTTTTGATTTCCGCGCGGCGGTATAGTTTGGCAAAAGAACATCAGGAGGAATTGGTCATGAACCGTCGCGACTTTCTTTTGAGCGGTGCAGCCGCCATCGGCGTGATCGGGGCTGCGGCAACGATGCTGCGCATGGGCGATCCGCAGGCAGCACAGGCCGCCGAGAAATTCGAAGTCACCAAGACCGACGCCGAGTGGAAAGCCATCCTGTCGCCTGCCGCCTTCGACGTGCTGCGCAAGGAAGGCACGGAGTATCCCGGCACCAGCCCGCTGCTCAACGAACACCGCAAGGGCGTTTTCGCCTGTGCCGGCTGCGACCTGCCGGTCTATTCGTCGGAGACGAAATTCGATTCCGGCACCGGCTGGCCGAGCTTCTGGCAGGAGATCCCCAAGGCTATCGGCACGACCGTGGACCGCTCGCTCGGCATGACGCGCACCGAGGCGCATTGCCGCCGCTGCGGCGGCCATCTCGGCCATGTCTTCGACGACGGTCCGGCGCCGACCGGTCTGCGCCACTGCATCAACGGTGTCGCGCTGACCTTCAAGCCCGCCACAGCCTGACAAATTCCAACTGGATATGAAAAACTCCGGGCTTGCGGCCCGGAGTTTTTTGCGCGGTCAGAGCTTTTTCGGGCGTGGACTGGAGGAGCTTCCCGAAACAGCTGCCCACGTATCTCTGTCTTGTCGCAATTCCTAAGGGAAAGCGCTGCGCGCTTTTCCCGGGAAAACCGCCTTACACTTTCCTGGAATTGCTCCGGTATCAGTGGCCGCCGCCGCCACCTCCGCCCGCCGCGGCCGGCTTGCGGATCAGCATGGTGAACATGCCAAGCGTCGCAAACAGCACCGTCAGCATGAAGAACACATCCATGAAGGACAGCAGCGCCGCCTGCTGCTGCACCATGCCCGACAGCTTGGAAATCGCAGCACTTGTCGCGTCGAGGCCGGGGGTCTGCTCGAAATTGAGCGTCATGTTCTGCAGCTTGGTCTGCGCGGCTTCACTGCCCCATTGCACATGTTCGGAGAGCCTTGCGTAGTGGAAAGCATTGCGGTCGATCAGCACAGTGTTGATCAGGGCGAGGCCAACCGCACCGCCAAGGTTGCGGGTGAGGTTGAACAGGCCGGACGCATTCTTCAGCCGCTCGGGCGGCAGCGTGCCGAGCGCGATGTTGTTGATTGGCACCATGCACAGCATCATCGAACAGCCGCGCAGGATCTGCGGGATGAGCAGCTCATAGAAATCCCAGTCGGCGGTCAGATGCGTCATCCACCAGGTGCCGGTGGCGAAGCCGAAGAAGCCGACCATCATCATCAGGCGCGGGTCCATCTTGTTCGACAGGATGCCCGAGATCGGCGCGGTGACGAACATCGCCAGGCCGCTGACGAACAGCGCCTCGCCGATCATCATCGAATCGTAGCCCCGGATGCGCCCGAGGAACACCGGATAGAGATAGGTCAGGCCGTAGAGGCCGATGCCGATGACGAAGGAGAACAGCGAGCCGAAGGCGAAGTTGATGTTGGTGAACGCCTTCAGATCGACGATCGGCTCCTCGGCGGTGAACACGCGCCAGAAGAACAGCACCGCGCCGATGGTCATGACAATCGCGCAGATGAAGACGCCCTGGTCCTGCAGCCAGTCATTGTTGGGGCCTTCCTCGAGCACATATTCCATGCAGCCCAGGAACGCCGCCATACCGGCGAGGCCCCACCAGTCGAACTTGCTGAACAGCTTGAGGTTGGGCTTGTCGAAGTCGATCAGCGTCCAGGCCGCCGCTGTCACCAGGATGCCGGGCACGACATTGACCAGGAACAGCCAATGCCAGGACATGGCATGGCTGATGTAGCCGCCGACAGTCGGGCCGATGGTCGGCGCCAACGTCGCCACCAGGCCGATCATCGGCGAGACGAAGGCGCGGCGCGAGGGCGGGAAGATGGTGAAGGCAGCGGCGAAGACGCTCGGTATCATGCCGCCGCCGATGAAGCCCTGGACGGCGCGGTAGACGATCATCTGGTCGATGTTGGTGGCGGTCGCCGCCAGCGCACTGGCCGCGGTGAAGCCTGCCGCCGAGATGGTGAACAGCACGCGTGTCGACAGCATCCGGCTGAGGAAGCCCGACAGCGGGATCATCACCACTTCGGCGATCAGATAGGCGGTCTGCACCCACGGGATTTCGTCGGAGCTGGCGCTCAGGCCGGCCTGGATCTCGGACAGCGAGGCGGAGACGATCTGGATGTCGAGGATGGCCATGAACATGCCGAACACCATCGCCAGGAAGGCGATGACGCGCCGCGTCGAGATGGTGTCAGGCACAGCCGGCCTCGCCGGCGGTGCTCCTGCTGTCAGGGTTGCGGTTGCCATGGCATTGCTCCCTGGCGGCCGCTCAGTTCGCGGCCACTGAGCCCGGCCCGGATGGGGCGGTGCGGCTGTCGACGGCGACGATGACGCTCAGGCCGGCGCGCAGCTTGCCGCTCTTCAGGACATCTGCCGGCACATCGATGCGGACCGGAACGCGCTGCACGACCTTGGTGAAGTTGCCGGTGGCGTTTTCGGGCGGCAGCAGCGAGAACACGGCACCCGAAGCCGGCGCCAGCGACGAGACGGTTCCCTCGAAGTCCTGGCCGTCGGTCGCATCGACCGAGATCTTGACCTTCTCGCCGGGAACCAGCCGGGCAAGCTGCGTCTCCTTGAAGTTGGCGACGATGTAGAGCTTGTCCATCGGCACGATGACGGCGAGCTTCTGGCCGGGGCTGACAAGGTCGCCCTGTTCGACCGAGCGGTTGCCGACGATGCCGTCATAAGGCGCCTTGAGCACGGTGAAGGAAAGATCGCGCAGCGCCTTGTCATGGCTGAGCTGCAAGGACGCCAGCGTGCTCGCCGATTCCGCGCGTTGCGCCTGCAGCACGCCGATATTGGCCTGCGCGGCGGCGATCTGTGCGTCGGCGCCGACAAGGGCGGCATCGGCCTGCTGGACCGCCGTTTGGGCGTCGTCCAGCTGCGCCTGCGTGCCGACATGGGTCTTGAGCAGCTGCAAGGCGCGCGCCGCGACCTTGGCTGCATTGTCGGCTGCGGCCTGGTCGGCGACCTTCTGCGCCTGCGCCTGCTGCAGCGAGGCGCGGGCCGCGTCGGTCTGGGCGTCGATACGGTCGAGCGTCTTGCTCAAGGTGGCGATCTGCGCCTCGGCCTGGGCGACGGCAATCTTGTAATCGCCGTCATCGACGACGAGCAGCGGATCGCCGGCCTTGACCAGCTGGTTCTCGCTGACCTTGACCTGATCGACATAGCCGGAGATCTTGGGCGATATGAACGCCATGTCCGCCTGGACATAGGCATCGTCCGTCGAGATCATGAAGCGGCCCGTTGTCCAGTAGTCGTAACCATACCAGGCGCCGGCGCCCAGCAAAGCGGCGCCGATGACCGGCAGCAGGAAGGAACGCACCGAACGCTTCTTCTTGGCCGGAGCCTCTGCCGGTGGCGACGAGACAGGCTGGACAGGCACTTCCGGGGCTTCCGTCGCCGGCGCAACCTTGGCGTTGGGAAAGGGACGGACTTCGGCAGTGGTCGGCGCGTTCGAGGACATGACATCTCTCTAAAGTTATAATATGATACTGAACCGTTCGGTTCGATCCGGCCGTTGACATAGCGCGTAAAGAGGACCATATCAAGGGCAATCGAACCGCTTGGTTCGAATTATTTTCGAGGTGTGACTTTCATGGCCGAGACCCCGCCCAATGTCGAAAACGAGTCGTGCGACGACCTGTTGGAAAGCTTGCGCCGTGGCCGCCCGGCCGCGGGGCAGGATCCGGTCAAGCGCAGCCAGATCATCGACGGTGCCCGTCGTGTCTTCATCGACAAGGGCTTCGAAGCCGCCTCGATGAACGACATCACCCGCGAGGCCGGTGTCTCCAAGGGTACGATCTACGTCTACTTTGCCAACAAGGAAGAGCTGTTCGAAGCGCTGATCGAGGAAGAGCGCGGCACCATCTTCAAGAACATGTATGACGTGCTGGACAACGCCGACAACCTGCGCGAAACGCTGGTGAAGTTCGGCAAGGTGCTGGCCCTCAAGATCACGTCGGCCAAGGTCATCCAGGCGCAGCGCACGGTGATCGGGGCATCCGACCGGATACCCGACATGGGCGCGCGTTTTTACGAGCGTGGCCCCAAGCGTGGCCACGACAAGGTCGCGGCCTTTCTCAATGCCGCCATCGAGCGCGACCTGCTGCGCATCGACGATGTCGATCTTGCCGCCTATCAGTTCACCGAACTGTGCCTGGCCGGTCTGTTCCGCCAGTGCATCTTCGCCTACCGCACCAAAGCCCCGACCCAGGACGAGATCGACCGCATCGTCAGGTCAGGCGTCAGCATGTTCCTGAAGGCATACGGCACCGAAAGGCTTGTGGCGGAAGAGGGCCATCAGACGATTGCTATCGAGGCCAAGCCCTAGCTAGACCATGCTCCAAAGCGTGGATGCTTTAGCCGCCATTGGCGGCAAGCACGATGGCTGCCTGCAATTCCTGAAGGCCCTCGGCCTTTTCAGAAGAGGTGGCCAGCACGAACGGGAACGCCGCCGGCCGCTTCTTGATCTTTGCCAGCGTCTCCTCGATCAGCCTCGGCACGCCGGCAGTCTTGATCTTGTCGGTCTTGGTCAGCACGATCTGGTAGGACACCGCCGCCTTGTCGAGCAGCGACAGCACTTCGTCGTCCTTGGCCTTGATGCCGTGGCGGGCGTCGATCAGCACATAGACACGCTTCAGCGTGACGCGGCCCTTGAGATAGTCGAAGACCAGCTTGGTCCACTCGTCGACCTTTTCCTTCGGCGCGGTGGCATAGCCGTAGCCGGGCATGTCGACCAGCGCCAAGGGCGGCAGGTCGGCGCCCTCACCCGAAAATCCGTCCGGCACGAAATAGTTGAGCTCCTGCGTGCGCCCCGGCGTGTTGGAGGTGCGCGCCAGCCCCTTCTGGTTGACCAGCGCATTGATCAGCGACGACTTGCCGACATTCGAGCGGCCGGCAAAGGCGATTTCCGGCGGCCCTTCCGGCGGCAGGAACTTCATGGCCGGCACGCCGCGGATGAAGATCCACCCTCGCGTAAACAGTTCGGTGCCGATTATGCTGCTGTTCAAAGCGTTCAAGCTGCTGCCTCCAGAAGAGAGATATCGGCACCCCGGATAGCATCGAGGTTGCGGCTGACCTTGTCCACCGGCCAGTCCCACCACGCCACCGCCAGCAGCCGCCTGATTGTCCGGTCGTCGAAACGCATCTTCACCACCTTGGCCGCGTTGCCGGCGACGATCGCATAGGGCGGCACGTCGTGCGTCACCACCGATTTCGCTGCGATGATGGCGCCGTGGCCGATTTCCACCCCGGGCAGGACCACCGCCTCCATGCCGATCCAGACGTCGTTGCCGACGATTGTGTCGCCGCGCACTTCCCTGGACCAGGTCGTCGGGTCAAAACCCTTTTCCCAGCCATGGCCGAAAATATTGAACGGATAGGTCGAAAAGCCGGACATGGCGTGGTTGGCGCCGTTCATGACGAAGCGCGCCCCCTCGGCGATGGCGCAGAACCTGCCGATGATCAGCTTGTCGCCGATGAACGGATAATGATGCAGGACGCATTTTTCGGCGAATTTGTCGGGGCCGTCCGGATCGTCATAGTAGGTGAAGTCGCCGATCTCGATGTTCGGCGCATTCACCAGTCCCTTGAGGAAGCCGACGCGGGTATGCATCGGGATCGGATGCTTGATGTCTGGGTTGGGTCCGTCCATGTCGAAATCCGTCAGAGAAATGGCCGCCAGGCGCATCCGAAACTCGAATGCGCCCGTTCAAAATAGCGTGATCCGCCCTATAGCACCAATCGGGCGACGAGCGAGCTTTCCTTGACGGGCTTGCTCATTTGCTGCCGCGGCAAATCACGATCGGATCGGACAGCGCACTGTCGAAACCGCTGCCCTGATAGACGGTGACATTCGCAGCACCGGGCGGCAGCATGAAGGTTCCTTCGACGATTTTCTGGTCACCGGCGGACGTGTGCAGAGCCCAGCTATAGGTGCAAAACTGAGGCGGCGCCTGGGGTTCGACGTGGCTGCAGTTCAATTGCGCGCCACCCAGCATCGCGGCGCCGCCGCAGCTGACGGCATCCTTAGCGAGCGCTATTCCGGGCCATCCGGCAATGGCCGCCACGGTCGCGATCTTCAGCCAATTCATCGTCGTATCCTCGCCCGGCAACGGCCTGCTACCTGAGCCTTTTTGTGGGTCGCAGCCCATGCGTCATTTTTTCCAGGCGGGCTTAGTCCGTCTTGCGCACCGCGTCCAGCGGGATTATGTGCATGATGATAATAAGCATGCTCACTAAAAGTCGCGCCGAAAAACTCCAGTGCCTCCCATGCCATCGTCACCCAACATCAGCTTCGTGCTGCACGATGTCGCGCGCCTGCTTCGAAAGCGGTTCGAGCAGAGGTCGCGGGCATCGGGGCTGACCCGCGCCCAGTGGCAGGTGCTGGCCTATCTCAGCCTGCATGAAGGCATCCACCAGAACAAACTGGCCGACCTGATCGAGATCACGCCGATCACGCTCGCCCGGCTGCTCGACAAGATGGAAGCACGTGGCTTCATCGAGCGCCGGCCCAATCCCGCCGACCGCCGGGCATGGCTGCTCTACCTGAAGCCGCAAGCCCATCCGCTTATCGAAATCATGCGCAGCAATGGGCAGAAGACGCGTGACGAGGCCTTTGTCGGCCTTTCCGCGGATGCGCAACTGCATCTGCTGCAAACCCTATCCCTCATCAAATCCAATCTGCTCGCGGCTTGCGCCCAGCCTGCCGCCGACCGGGAGAAAACACATGGCTGAATCAACCTCACCAAAGAAGCCTGTCGAAGAAGACGTATCCGCCGCCGACCGGGCGCGCGACCAGGTCATCCGACTGGACAGCGAACGCGAGCAAAGGCGAGCCGGCACCGTCATCGACAATGACGAGCTCGAAGCACCGGTCGCCCTGGAGCCGGCGGCGCTCGAGGCTCCGTCCAAGGAGCCACGCCAGGCCGGGGTTGCGGTGGCGCCCCCGGCGCCGGTCAAGCCCAAGCGTGGCCGGGCACGGCCGATCCTGTTTGCCCTGCTTCCGGTCGCGCTGGTCGTCGGCGGCTATTACTACGTCATCGGCGGCCAGGTCATGACGACCGACAATGCCTACATCCAGGCGCAGTCGCTCGGCGTTTCCACCGATGTCTCCGGCACTGTGTCCGAGATCGACGTGCACGAGAACGAGGCGGTGAAGAAGGACCAGGTGCTTTTCCGGCTGCGGCCGGCCTCTTTCCAAACCGCTCTTGCCGCCGCCCAGGCGCAGCTCGGCACGGTACGCAACCAGGTGCTGACCCTGCAGGCGAGCTACCAGCAGTCGCAGGCGCTGATCGAGCAGGCGCAGGCCGACATCCCCTATTACGAGGCCGCTTTCCAGCGCCAGCAGGATCTGCTCAAGACCTCCACCTCCTCCAAGGCGACCTTCGACAGCGCCCAGCACGACCTCGTCGCCGCCCGCCAGAAAGTGTCCGTTGCCCAAGCGCAGGCACAGGCGACGCTTGCCCAGCTTGGCGGCGACGCGAGCCAGCCGGTGGAGAAGAATCCGTTCTACCTTCAGGCGCAATCGGCGGTCGACGACGCCCAGCGCAACCTTGCCGATTCCATCGTCAAGGCGCCGTTCGACGGCATCGTCACCAATGTCGACGCGCTTCAGGTCGGCAAGTACCTGCCGGCTTCGCAGCCGGCTTTCAGCCTGATTTCGGCGACCGATCTATGGATCGCGGCGGAGCCGAAGGAAACCGAACTGACCTATGTGCGGCCGGGACAGACGGCGACGATCAGCGTCGACAGCTACCCCGGTGCCGTCTGGCACGGCACGGTCGCCTCGATCAGCCCGGCGTCGTCGTCGAGCTTCTCCTTGCTTCCGGCGCAGAACACCACCGGCAACTGGGTCAAGGTCGTGCAACGCATTCCGATGCGCGTGACGTTGGACGATCTCCAGGGCAAGCCGCCGTTGCGTGGCGGGATGAGCGTCGTGGTCGGCATCGATACCGGCCATGCGCGCGGCCTGCCGGACTTCGTGACGGACCTCCTCGGCCGGTTCGGACAAAAGTCATGACCGGCGCGTCCGCGACAGGTGGCGTGGTCGCCAATCGCGGCGCCATCACCGCCTGCGTGATCCTGGCCGTGATCATGCAGGCGCTGGACACGACCATCGCCAATGTGGCGCTCCCCTATATCCAGGGCAGCGTTTCGGCGAGCGCCGACCAGATAAACTGGGTGCTGACGTCCTACATCGTGGCTGCGGCCGTCATGACGCCGCCTTCGGGCTACCTCGCCAATCGTTTCGGCCGCAAGCGCATCCTTTTGATATCCATCACCGGCTTCGTCGTCGCATCGGTGCTGTGCGGCTTCGCGCAGTCGCTGCCGCAGATCGTCGGCTTCCGCCTGCTGCAAGGCCTGTTCGGCGCAGCCCTGGTGCCGCTGGCGCAGAGCATCCTGCTTGACATTTACAGCGTCGAGGAGCGCGGCTCGGCGATGGCGCTGTTCGGCGTTTCGGTGATGGTCGGGCCGGTGCTCGGGCCGGTCATCGGCGGCTGGCTGACCGAGAATGTCAGCTGGCGCTGGGTATTCTACATCAATGTCCCGATCGGCGCCCTGGCTTTCGCCGGCGTGTCGATGTTCGTCCAGGAAACCAAGACGGACCTCAAGGCGAGGCTGGACTGGCTGGGCTTCGGCATGCTCAGCATAACCATCGCCGCGCTGCAGATGTTCCTCGATCGCGGCGAGCAGCTCAACTGGTTCTCGTCGTCCGAGATCATCGTCGAGGCGCTGATCTGCGCGTCGGCCTTCTACATCTTCCTCGTCCACACCTTCACCGCCAAAAACACCTTCGTGAACCCGAGGCTTTTCCTCGACCGCAACTTCGCCGTCGGCATGATCTTCATCTTCATCATCGGCATCACCTATCTGGCCTCGCTGGCCCTGATGACGCCCTATCTGCAGACGCTGATGGGCTATCCGGTGGTGACGGCCGGCATCGTCATGGGGCCGCGCGGTCTCGGCACCATGGCTTGCATGTTCCTGGTCGGCAGGCTGATCGGCAAGGTGGACACGCGCTGGCTGCTGTTGACCGGCCTGCTGGTCACCGCCTGGGCGATGTACGACATGACCGGCTGGACCCCTGATGTGTCGCAATGGACGATCATCAGCACCGGCTTCATCCAGGGCGCGGGCCTGGGCTTCCTGTTCGTGCCGCTGACCACCATCACCTTCGCCACGCTGGCGCCGGAGCGGCGCGCGGAAGGCACAGGCCTTTACAATCTGTCGCGGAACATCGGCTCCAGCGTCGGCATATCGGTGGTCACCGCGCTGTTGACGGAGAACGTGCAGATCAACCACGCCAACATCGCCACCTATGTGACGCCCTACAACCAGGCGTTCGGCAATCCGGCGATCTTCCAGGCGATGAACCCATACAGCGCCGCCGGGCGTGCCGCGCTCGACGGCGTGGTGACGCTGCAGGCGACGATCATAAGCTATATGAACGACTTCAAGCTGATGATGATCCTGTCGCTTGCCGCCATTCCGCTGGTTCTGTTGCTGCGCAAGCCGGCGACTCCGGCCAAGATCGACCACAGCGCCGTGATGGAGTGACGGGCGACGCGCCAAAAAGAAACCGGGGCCCTGTGAGGGACTACAGGACCCCGGCCGATACGGCTTCCCAAGAAACGTGGCACCTCGTCATGAGGCGGGAATGGCAGGCCCGAGAAAGCCCCAACGGACCTGCCTTGATCCCCTTTGCCGGAAGCCGCTCGTTACTTCGGCAACAGCACCTTGTTGACGACATGGATGACGCCGTTTGACTGGTTGACGTCGGCGATCGTCACTCGCGCCTCGCCGCCTGACTCATCCATGATGTAGAGCTTGCCCTTCTTGACTTCGGCGGTCAGCGTGTCACCGGAGACGGTCTTCATCTCGTACTTGCCGCCCATCGCCTTGGCCTTCTTCATCATTTCGGCGCCCGAAATCTTGCCGGCCACGACATGCGCGGTCAGCACCTTGGTGAGCTTGCCCTTGTTCTCCGGCTTCAGCAGCGTGTCGACGGTGCCCTTGGGCAGTTTCGCAAACGCTGCGTTGGTCGGGGCGAAGACTGTGAACGGGCCAGCGCCCTGCAGCGTGTCGACCAGGCCGGCGGCCTTGACCGCGGCGACCAGCGTCGTGTGGTCCTTCGAATTGACGGCGTTCTCGACGATGTTCTTGGTGGTGTACATCGGCGCGCCGCCGACATTCGGGTTTTTGGCATAGGCGGGCGCGGCAATCGCCGCGCCGGCGACGAGCGCGGAAAAGGCGATGGTCCTGAATGACGGCAAGCGCATATGGTCTTCCTCCGGGTGAGGGCTGATCGGAATTGATAGCCTTTGGAAACGCACAGGCAGTCACGCCGCCGGCCGGGCGCAAGTTTCGCCGATCACGGGAACGTGATGCCGTAGCTGCTTGAACGAAAAAGCCCCGCGCGAGGCGGGGCTTTGAAGACTGGAGAAAGCGCTGCGCCTTCTATTCGGCCGGTGATGGTTTCTTTCGGAACAGCGCGATCAGATTGTCCCAGAGCTCGATCTTGGCGCCCTGGCGCTTCATGATGATGCCCTGCTGGAGGATCGACAGCGTGTTGTTCCAGGCCCAGTAGATGACCAGGCCGGCCGGGAAACCCGCCATCATGAAGGTGAAGATGACAGGCATCCAGGTGAAGATCGCAGCCTGCGTCGGATCCGGCGGCGTCGGGTTCATGCGCATCTGCAGGAACATGGTGACGCCCATGATCAGCGGCCAGACGCCGATCATCAGCATGTGCGGCAGGGTGACCGGGATCAGGCCGAACAGGTTGAACAGCGACGTCGGATCGGGCGCGGCCAGATCCTGGATCCAGCCGAAGAACGGCGCGTGCCGCATCTCGATGGTGATGTAGAGCACCTTGTAGAGCGAGAAGAAGACCGGGATCTGCAGCGCCACCGGCCAGCAGCCGGCAAGCGGGTTGATCTTCTCGGTCTTGTACAGCTCCATCATCGCCTGCTGCTGCTTCATCTTGTCGTCCGCGTATTTCTCGCGGATCTCGAGCATTTTCGGCTGCACCTTCTTCATGTTCGCCATCGACGCGTAGGATTTGTTGGCGAGCGGGTAGAAGATGGCCTTGACGATGACGGTGGTGGCGAGGATCGCCAGGCCGAAATTGCCGAAGAATTTGTACAGCGTGTCGATCAGCCAGAACATCGGCTTGGTGATGAAGTGGAACCAGCCCCAGTCGATCAAAAGGTCGAACCGCTTGATATGACGATCTTCCGCATAGGCGTTGATCTTGCCGACTTCCTTGGCGCCGGCGAAGATTTCGCTCTCAACCGTCGCCGACTGACCGGCATCGACGGTGATCGGATCGGTGAGGAAATCGGACTGGTAGCGATGGCGGCCGTCCTCGAAATAGGCGTAGCGCGGCTGGAACGGCTGCTTCTCGGTCGGCACCAGCGTCACCGCCCAGTATTTGTCGGTGATGCCGAGCCAGCCGTCGGTCGACTTGCCCGGCGTGAACTGCTTGTCCTTCTCGATGGACGCGTATTTGTGCTCCTGCAGGCCTTCCGTGCCGGTGAAGCCGATCAGGCCCTCATGCAGCACATAGGTGCTGGCGACGAGCGGCTTGTCGAAGCGGGTGACGCGGCCGTAATTGGACAGCGACACAGCGGCCGTGCCCGCATTCTGCACCGTGTCGGACACCGTGAACATGTAGTTGGTGTCGACGGAAAAGGTGCGCTTGAAGGTCAGGCCCTTGTCGTTCGAATAGGTCAGCGTGACCGGGGTCGTCGGCGTCAGCGTCGCATTGCCGTCGACGGCCCACACAGTCTCGGGACCGGGCACCGCGCCGGTCTTGTCGTTGCCGACGAAGCCGATCTCGGCATAGTAGCCATTGGGCAGTGCCGCCGGGTTGAGCAGGCTGATCTCGGGCGAGTTCTTGTCGACCGTCTCGGTGTAGTGCTTGAGCTTGAGGTCGTCGAGACGGGCGCCGGTCAGGTTGATCGAACCCTCGAGGCTCGGCGTGTCGATCCTGGCGCGCGTGGTGGTGGCGAGCGCCTGTTCGCGGCCGGCCGGCGTCACGACGTCTGTTCCCGGTGCGTTGGGAACGGCGCCAGGGGCGGCGGGCGTTCCGGTGTCGGTACCGGGATTGGTGCCGGCGGCCTTCTTCTGCTCCTCGACGCGCTGCTGTTCGACGCGGGCCGCTTCGCGCTGGGCTTCGCTGCGCGGCAACACGTAAAAATATTGCCATACCGCCAGGATCAGCACCGACAGCGCGATGGTGATGAAGAAGTTCCGGTTGTTTTCCATCGAAAGCCCTTGGCCTATCGTGTTCCGCGCAGTCGGCGGGAGAGTTCGGCCTTCAACTGGCCGAACGGAGTGGTAAGCACGTCTTCGCGCCCGACGATGACATAGTCATTGCCAGGCGCCATGTCACTTGCCGCATGCGTACGGACGGCTTCTCGCAGCCGCCGCCGGACGCGGTTGCGGACAACCGCATTGCCGACCTTCTTGGTGACGGTGTAGCCGACGCGCGGCGACAGGCCGTCGCCGCGGTCGAGAACTTCAACGAGAAAAAGCCGCCCGCGTCGCTTTTCACCACGACGGACGGCCAGGAATTCCGCGCGCTTCAGAAGCCGCTTGGGATTTGGTCCCACTGGCTTGCCGGTTGCGGGCAACGATCTCGTCTTCCGTTCAGGCGCTGAGCCGCTTGCGGCCGCGGTTGCGGCGAGCTGCGACGACGCCGCGACCACCCTTGGTGGCCATGCGGGCACGAAAGCCGTGCCGACGTTTGCGGACGAGTTTAGACGGTTGGTAGGTACGCTTCATTTGTTTTAATACCGCGGGGTGCGGCCCTTCTTGATTCTGTCACTGTGTAACAGGAGCTTTGCCGGGCCGGCTTTGGCGCGATCGAAACCGCGCCGGGACGAATGGCCCGAGCGTGTGCGGGCTTATAGAAAGAAGGCTTTTGGAAGTCAATCCGGAGTCGTCGGGCGCAATCCGGCTCCGTTCAGGCCGGTTTATGTTTGCGACCAAGGATGAAATTGGCAAAAAAGCCGTAATCGCCTAATCTGCGTTGATCAAGTGATCGTGAAGACATTAGCCGCATGAGCGAAACCATACAGGCACAGGAAGGGATCGGCACGGCGGGGGCCACCGAGGCGCCAGCCGCCGTGCGCACGGTGCCGCTGTCGCGCGGCCTGTCGACCAAGCTGCTGCTGCTGACCATCGTCTTCGTGCTGTTGGCCGAAGTGCTGATCTTCCTGCCCTGGATCGCCAGCTATCGGCTGAACTGGCTGAAGGAGCGGCTGAGCACGGCGGCGGCGGTGTCGATCGTGCTGGTGCAAGGTGAATCCACCTCGCTGTCGCGCACGGCCCAGAACGACGTGCTGATGGCGATCGGCGCCAAGGCGATCGCGGTGCGCGACGGCGGCGTCTCGCGGCTGCTGGTGGTGGCCGAAATGCCGCCGAAGGTCGACGAGCACATCGATATCGCCTCGATCGGCATGATCAAGGGCATGACCGGTGCGCTCGACACGCTGTTTTTCGGCGGCGACCGGATGCTGCGCGTCTTCGGTCCGGTCGGCGACTCGGACAAGGAGTTCGAACTGATCATGCCGGACAACAGCCTGCGCAATGCGATGCTGCGCTATTCGCGCAACGTCGCCTTCGTCTCGCTGCTGATCTCGCTGTTCACCGCCATGCTGGTCTATGCCGCCATCGACCTGATCATGATCGGGCCGATCCGGACGATGACGCGCTCGATGCTGTCCTTCTCCGAGGCGCCCGACGATCCCGGACGCATCATCCATCCGGCTGCCCGCGCCGACGAGATCGGCGTTGCCGAGCGCGAGTTGTCGCAGATGCAGGAGCGGCTGCAAAAAATGCTTTCCGAGCAGAAGCATCTTGCCGACCTCGGCCTTGCCGTCTCCAAGATCAACCATGACATGCGCAACATCCTGGCCTCGGCGCAGTTGATGTCCGACCGTCTGCGCCAGGTCAAGGACCCGACCGTGCAGGCCTTCGCGCCGAAACTGCTGCGCGCGCTCGACCGCGCCGTGTCCTATTCCGAAGGCGTGCTCCACTACGGCCGCACCCAGGAGCCGCCGCCGGCGCGCCGACGCTTGAGGCTGCGGCAGTTGGTCGAGGACGTGCACGGCCTGCTCGACATCGAGCAAGGCATCGAGTTCGTCAATTCGGTCGAGCCGGCATTCGAGATCGACGCCGATTCCGACCAGCTGTTCCGCGTGCTCACCAATCTGTGCCGGAATTCCGTGCAGGCGATGGCGGCAGACAGCGAAAGCGCCCTGGTGCGCCGCCTGGCGGTGTCGGCCGTGCGCCTGGGCAGCGTCAGCCGCATTGCCGTCAGCGACACCGGACCCGGCCTGCCGCCCAAGGCGCGCGAAAATCTGTTCGCGGCCTTTCGTGGCTCGGCCCGCAGCGGCGGCACCGGCCTTGGCCTGGCGATCGCGCACGAACTGATCCGCGCGCATGGCGGCACCGTGGAGCTGGTCGAGAGCATTGGCGGGCGCACCACATTCGCCGTCACCATCCCCGACCAGCCGGTCCGGCTCGATCAGGCGCGCAATGGCCTGCGCCGCCCCGCCTGACGGTTTAGAGCGCTGGGTCGCCCGGCCCTCTTGTCTTCTGGCCCGATGCTTCTTCCAATGAGCAGGAACCGGCTCAACTTCGGACCGTTGCCATCTGCCGGAATCCCAGCCTTCATCACCAACCAAGGCACTTGTGACAAAACTTTTGCCGGATCGGCTTGCTTTTCCGAAATTCAGTCGCTAGGGAACACGTCTCGTCGCGACCGGTCGTTTACAATCGGATTGCGGGGTCATGGAAAGCATGGCCTGTTGCGCGCCCGTAGCTCAGCTGGATAGAGCACCAGACTACGAATCTGGGGGTCAGGAGTTCGAATCTCTTCGGGCGCGCCAAATTGTAGTGCACATTCCAAACCGCGCTATCTGTTGCCGACGGCATATAGCCGCAAACGCGACCAGCCTTCTCTGACGCCAGGATTCAAACTCCAGCAATCGATGTCCGCTTCGGCGTACTTCTGAGACATTTAGCTGTTGCCGGGCGATCTGGATGCTGTGCTAACGTATCGTCGAATTCACCGCACGTCGCATTGCAATGTTCGTAGTCAGAAGTGCTCGGCCTGGGGACATCGAAGGGGCCGTCACTGCCCTGGGCGAAGCTTTCGCCCAAGACCCCTTGATGTTGTATCTCTTTCGCGAAAACCCAAATGGCGTCCGCGCCGGGGCGACGGAGTTTTTCTCTATGCTGCTCAGAGCCAGGATCGCGCTCGGGATGCCCGCATATGTGCTGCAGCAAGCCGACGGCGTGCTGGGCGCTGCAATGGGATACGACACCTCGCGCCCGGTCTGGCCTGCGGCGCTCGCCAGCGAATGGCGCCAGTTCGAACTCGGCGTGCCCGGCTTTGCTGCGCACCTCGCGGCCTACGAGAAAATCTGCGAGGCTCATCAGCCAAACGAAGATCATTATTATCTCGGCGTGATCGGCGTACATCCGTCCCTTCAGGGCAAGGGCGCAGGGAAGGCCCTGCTCGATGCCTTTTGCGCGCGCTCCCACGCAGATCCACAATCACGCGGTGTCTATCTGGACACCTGCAATCCAGGCAGCCTCCAATTCTACCACAATAACGGGTTCGAACTCCGAGGCGATGGCAACCTCGATGCAACGCCCTTGTGGTGCGTCTACAAGCGGACGTGACGGGCAGCGACGCGCGCTTCGAGATGCCCGACGGCCGCTGACGACAGGGCTCAGGCCCGGCGTGTCCGGCGGGATTCCAGAGCTGAGACAATCACATAATAGTTCCCAGTTTGACCTCGTCAGGCGCAACACTCAAACAATTGAGACATTGGTACTTTTTACAGTAACAGCTTCGGCGCCGGATTCAGCCGGTTCCGGCAGAGCGAACGTTCCTTTGAGGCCCATCGCAGCCTGGCGCACACGCGACCGGGAGGAACTACCGGGAGGAACTAAAGCCTGTTCCCATGTCTCCCAAGAGGGGCGCGTGTTGGAAACGTGCACTTGATCGCGTCATCCGAATCCGCGACAAGCGGAAGTCAGTGGAGCCTGATTTGATCGTTCCCTCTACCAGCATCCGGCGCGCACTTATCACCGGGGCCGGTGCGGCCGACGGTATCGGCTTTGCCATTGCCCGGCAGCTCGGCCATGCCGGCCATGCCGTTTTTCTCACCGGTGCCAGTGCGCGTGTGCTCGATCGCGCCGTTGAGCTCCGCGCCGAAGGCATCGATGCCAAGGCGGTGGTCGCCGATCTCACCATCGCTGACGATGTCGCGCGACTGCAGGCCGATGTCGGCGCGGTCGATATCCTGGTCAACAATGCCGGCATGGGCTCGCTGGCATCGCCATCGGTCGACAAGGCGTTTCTCGCCACGACCGAGGCCGACTGGGATCAGGGGATCGACGTCAGCCTGAAGACCGCATTCCTCGTCACGAAGGCGTTTCTGCCCGCGATGGTCGAAGCGGGCTATGGGCGCATCGTGAATGTGGCGTCGGTGACCGGGCCGCTGGTGTCTTTCGAGGGCACGGCAGCCTATTCCGCCGCCAAGGCCGGCATGGTCGGCCTGACGCGGACGCTGGCGCTCGAAGTGGCGAAAAGCGGCGTAACAGTCAATGCCGTGGCTCCCGGCTGGATCGAAACGGGGTCATCGAGCGAGATGGAGCGGCAAGCCGCCCTGAATACGCCGCCGGCGCGGGCCGGGCGGCCGGATGAGGTAGCCGCCGCGGTGGTGTTCCTGGCATCGGAAGGTGCCAGCTATGTCAATGGCGCGCTGCTGGTGGTCGACGGCGGCAACAGCCTTCAAGAGCGCAAGGGCTGAAGGCTCAAAGGCGCTTGTCGTCATGGTCGGTCGGCGGGCAGGCCTCGCGCAAGTTCCTCGCCCCTCAGGACGCTTTGGCTAGGAAATTCCGATAATTCGAATTGGCCTGCAGCAGGCGCAGCACGTTGTCTCGCGAGCCCCGCACATGGGCGCGTGCCGGCGTTGCGCAGTCGCCATTTCCGCGCTTTGGCCTGTTGTCGTCCCATTTGGAGTGGTGGCCGGTCTGACTTGCCACGCCCAACGCGGCACCGCCCCAAAGACTCGCCCGGCCCGAAATAGATCGTGCCGGTGGTGCACTGCACCAGTATTGGCTTCTGAACGGCGCCACCGGGTATTGACGATGAAATAAAATACGGATTTGATGATACGTGGATACAAAAATACTTTTAGGTGCCCCATGCCAGCAGCCTTTCCGGCAGAGCCACAGATGTCCGCCACTGCGGAGGAAGAGGCGTACAGACACGTTCAGAGAGCCCTTCGCCTCGGCCGCTACAAACCGGGCGACAGGCTTATTCCGGAGGAGATTGCCGCCGAGATCGGCATGAGTCGCATGCCGGTGCGGGAAGCCTTTCGGCGCCTGGCCTCCGACGGGCTGGTGGTTCTGCGGCCCAATCGTGGATGCGTGGTCGCAGGCCTGACGGTCGATGAGCTTTACGAGATTTTCGAAATTCGCTCGGTTCTGGAGGGACTGGCCGTAAGGCTGGCGATGCCCCGGATCGATGAGGAGGAGTTCGAGGAACTCGAGCGCCTGCTCGAGCGCATGGAACGCGCGGGCCAGAGCGGCAGCAGCGACTGGGTGGTCCGCCACCAGGAATTCCACGGCCGTATCTGTGCGCTAAGCCGGAGGCCCAAGCTTATCCACCAGATATCGGCGCTGCATGTGGTGATAGAGCCCTACATGCGCATCTGGTTCGACGACTGTGACAAGCCGCATTCTGCGCGCGAGGAGCATGCCTCCGTGATCGCGGCCTTGCGTTCAGGCGACGAACTTCACGCGGAAAAGGTGATGCAGGATCATATTCTCAGCACAGCACCGATGCTGGCCGAGTTCGTGAGTCCGAGCCGGTGACGAACACCGGCCGGACAAGAATGGCCTCGAACCGGTAATGGCCGGACGTAGGAACAGCTCGATCAGCCTATCAAAAAAGGGGAACCACATGAAAGTTTGTCGTTTGGCCGCAGTTGCGGCCGCACTCAGCATGTTCGGCTTCATGCACGCCGCATTGGCCGAGGACGCGCCCAAGGCCATAACCATCGCCACGGAGGGCGCCTACGCTCCATGGAATTTCACCAACGCGGACGGCAAGCTCGACGGACTGGAGATCGAACTCGCCAACAATCTTTGCGAGCGGATGAAGGTCAAATGCACCATCATCGCTCAGGACTGGGACGGACTTATTCCTTCGCTGAAGGTCGGCAAGTTCGATGTGATCATGGCCAGCATGTTCATCACGCCCAAACGCCTCGAGACCATCGACTTCACCCAGCCTTATGCGATCGACCCGGGCGGGTTCGCGGCCGCCAAGGATAGCGATCTGGGGAAGCTCGGCGCTTCGAGCGAGAAATTCAAACTGGACGATGAGGCTGCTACCAAGGCTGCGGTCGAAAAGTTGAAGCCCCTGCTGAAGGGCAAGGTGGTCGGTGTCCAGGCGGCCACGGCCATGCTCGAATTCGTCAAGAAATACTTCGGCGACACGGTGGAAATCCGTGAGTACAAGACGACCGAGCAGCACGATCTCGATCTGGCCGCGGGCCGCATCGATGCAATATTCGCTCAGAAGACAGCGCTCGCCGCCACGCTCGCGAAACCCGAATTCTCGGGCTTCACGGTTGCAGGTCCGGGCTTTGTCGGCGGCTTGTTCGGCGCCGGAACGGGTGCGGGACTCAGGAAGGAAGACGCCAAGCTCAAGGAAATGCTGAACGACGCGATCAGCGCCGCCATTGCCGACGGGACCATTAAACGCATCTCGGAAAAATGGGTGAAAACGGACGTGACGCCGGTCAAGTAGCCACGTGTGTATTCTGTCCGGCCGATTGGTATCAACCGATCGGCCTAGTGCCGCGCTGAACGATCAGGTTTCACATGACGGACACACTCCATATCCTTTCCGTGGGCAAGGGCGGCTGGGGCGGAGCCCTGCTGCTGGCAGCTGGCGTGACATTTGCGCTGTCAGTCCTCGGCTTCCTGCTCGGCGCTCTCCTCGGCGCGGTTGCAGCAGGAGGCCGGCTCTCCACGAGAGCTTTACCGTCATGGGCCGCCAAGGGCTATGGCACGGTGTTCCGGGGTGTGCCCGATCTGTTGACGATCTACCTGCTTTACTACGGCGGCAGCATAGCATTGACTGAGATCGGTAAATTCTTCGGCAGCGCAGGCTTCATCGGGCTGCCGACATTTGCGACTGGCGTCCTGGCGATCGGCATCATTTCGGGCGCCTATCAAGCCGAGGTCTATCGCGGAGCGTATCTCGCCGTCGATCTCGGCCAGTTTGAGGCTAGCAAGGCGCTCGGCCTGTCCCGGTTCCAATCGCTGCGTCTCGTCATCGTGCCTCAACTGATGCGGCACGCCCTGCCGGGCCTGGGAAATGTCTGGCAGCTTGTGCTCAAGGATTCAGCCTTGATCTCCGTGATCGGCTTGGTGGAATTGATGCGGCAATCTCAGATCGGCGCGGGATCGATGCGGGAGCCCTTCGTCTTCTATATAGCAGCCGCGACGCTGTATTTCCTCATCGCTACCGTGACCGGATCGGTCTTTCGCTACGGCGAGGCACGGGCGTGGCGAGGCATGGTCCACGCATGATCGACTTCGCCTTCTTTGGAGAGATCATTCCCACCCTTCTCTCCGGCTTGCCGTTAACCTTGCAACTTGCGGGGTTGTCGATCGGAATAGGCTTTGCCTTGGCCCTGGTGCTCGCACTGGCGCAGCAGGGAAACCATCGGATGCTGGTCTGGCCCATACGCTCCTTCGTTGCCGTCTTTCGCGGCACGCCATTGCTTGTCCAGATATTCCTCATCTATTACGGCCTCGGCCAGTTCCGCCCCACACTTCAGGCAGTTGGGCTCTGGTGGCTGTTTCGCGAGCCCTATTGGTGCGCCATCATCGCGCTCAGTCTCAATACCGCGGCCTATGGCAGCGAAATCCTGCGGGGTGCGATACAGGGTGTGCCGCGCGGCCTTGTCGAGGCGGCCTCAGCCTTCGGCATGACACGGCTCCAGACCCTGCGTCTCGTCGTTCTGCCTTTGGCGCTGCGCCAGGCCATACCGAGCTACAGCAACGAGATCATCCTCATGGTAAAGGGTACGTCGCTTGCATCGATCGTCACCCTGATGGAAGTGACGGGCATCGCCCAGGGGCTTATTTCACAGACCTATCGCGCCGTAGAGGTTTTCGTGGCCGCGGGCGCGATCTATCTCACCATCAATTTCACGATCATCTCGGCACTGAACGCGCTGGAAACCTGGCTAACGCCTTATCGGGTCCGAGCCTGATACGCGTCTGGCGTAACGAGGAGAATTGGCAAAATGCGCAGTGTCGAGAAGCCGAAGCGATCCGTTGCCGTGTCGTGTTACGCCATGGCGGCAGCGTCGCATCCATCAGACCAGGGGATACAAAGACAGAATGCGTGATTTCCAGTTTCCCGGACGCTCGCCGGTTCGTGCCACGGAAGCGGTTGCGGCGACGTCGCATCCGCTTGCAACCCTTGCGGCCATCGACATGCTGCGCTCCGGCGGCAACGCCATGGATGCCGCGGTCTGCGCCGCCGCCGTGCAGGGCGTGGTCGAGCCGCAGTCGACCGGCATCGGCGGCGACTGCTTCGTGCTCTATTCTCCCGGGGGGCAAGGCAATGTGTTGGCCTTCAACGGCTCCGGCCGCGCGCCGGCCAGGGCGACAGTCGACTGGTACCGCGAAAAAGGTTTCGATCGCATCCCGTTGCAGGGCCCGCATGCTGTCACCGTGCCGGGTGCCGTCGATGCCTGGAGCCGCCTGCTTGAAGACCATGGCCGCAAGGGCCTTGCCGAGGCGCTGGCGCCGGCCATCCATTATGCCGAAAACGGCTATGTCGTGCACGACCGCGTCGCTTTCGACTGGGCCGAACCGGAAACCGACCTGTCGGCCGACGAGCATGCCGCGCGCATCTTCCTGCCGGGCGGCAAGGCGCCGAAGGCGGGTGACGTCCACCGGCAGCCGGAACTGGCGGCGACCTTGCGCATCATCGCCAAACACGGCCGGGCCGGTTTCTACGAAGGCGCGGTCGCCGACGATATCGTGCGCCGGCTCAAGGAATTGGGCGGACTTCATTCGGCCGAGGATTTCGCCGCGACCCGAGGCGATTATGTGGCGCCGGTCAGCACCTCCTATGGCGGCCATGAGATCCACCAGATGCCGCCGAACAATCAGGGGCTGACGGCGCTTTTGATGCTGAACGTGCTGTCGGGCTTCAAGCTCGGCGGGCTCGACCCGAATGGCGCCGAACGCCTGCATCTGGAGATCGAGGCCGGGCGCCTGGCCTATCGCGACCGCGACCGCTATGTCGGCGACCAGGACCACGTTCCGGTGCCGGTGAAGCAGCTCCTGTCCGGCGCCTATGCCGACCGGCTGCGCGCCGAGATCGACCGCGAACGCGCCATGACGCATCTGCCGCGCGTGGAGCTGCCCGGCAGTGACACGGTCTACATCTCCATCGTCGACCGCGACCGCAACGCGGTCTCCTTCATCAACTCGACCTATTATTCGTTCGGCAGCGGTGTCGTCGGCCCGAAGACCGGTGTCGTGCTGCAGAACCGCGGTTCGAGCTTCCGCCTCGACCCGGCACATCCGAACGCGATCGCGCCCGGCAAGCGGCCTATGCATACGATCATGCCCGGCATGGCGACGAAGAACGGCCGCGTGGTGATGCCGTTCGGCGTTATGGGCGGCGGCTACCAGCCGTTCGGTCATGTCCATCTGCTGACCAACATGATCGACTTCGGCATGGACCCGCAGCAGGCGCTGGATGCGCCCAGGGTGTTTTACAATGACGACACCGTGGAGGCCGAGCGTGGCGTTCCCACTGATGCAATCGAGGGCCTGCGCCGGCGCGGCCACCGCATCGCCGAACCGCATCATCCGCTTGGCGGCGGGCAGGTGGTGCTGATCGATTGGGAGAAGGGGACGCTGACCGGCGCTTCCGATCCGCGCAAGGATGGTTTGGCGCTTGGATATTGAGGCGATCCGTTGTCCAATGGCGTATCCATATCCCGCCAATAGTCGTTCGAAATCCAGCCGGTGATCATGACCCAAACCGAAACCCACGTAGATCTCTCCCGCCGTCTCGCCGCCGGCGTCGACGATGCGCCCGCCATTCTGGCACCCGACAGGGCGACGCTCAGCCATGGCGGATTGCGCAGCCTGATCGCCGACACGGCAAAACAGCTGCATGCGCGCGGCATCGGCCGGGACGACAGGGTGGCGATCGTGCTGCCGAACGGGCCCGAGATGGCCACCGCCTTCGTCGCCGTGGCGGCCGCCGCCTCGACGGCTCCGCTCAATCCCGCCTACCGGGCCGACGAGCTCGATTTCTACCTGACCGACATCGGCGCCAAGGCGATCCTTGTCGCGGAGGGCGAGACCGGCCCTGCGGTGACGGTGGCCGAGCGGCTCGGCATCGGCGTGCTGCGGCTTGTCGTGCAGCCCGGCACACCCGCCGGCAGTTTTGCGATCGGGGGCGCGGCGATCGGACCCCCGGCATCACCCGACATGGCGCAAGACGGCGACATCGCGCTTTTGCTGCACACCTCCGGCACGACGTCGCGGCCAAAACTGGTGCCGCTCAGCCATGCCAACATCGCAGCCTCGGCTGCCCATATCGGCGGCACGCTTGGCCTGACAGCCAATGACCGTTGCCTCAACATCATGCCGCTGTTCCACATTCACGGCCTGATCGCGGCCGTGCTGTCGTCGCTGGCTGCCGGTGGCAGCATCTACTGCACGCCGGGTTTCAACGCGCTGCGCTTCTTCCAGTGGCTGAGCGAGGCGCAGCCGAGCTGGTACACGGCGGTGCCGACCATGCATCAGGCGATCCTGCCCAGGGCGGCGCGCAATACCGAGGCGCTGGCGGCGGCACGTCTTCGCTTCATCCGCTCGTCCTCGGCATCGCTGCCGGCGCAGGTGATGACCGAGCTGGAAGCGACCTTCGGCTGCCCGGTGATCGAATCCTACGGGATGACTGAGGCCGCGCACCAGATGGCCTCGAACCGGCTGCCGCCGGGCCAGCGCAAGCCCGGCAGCGTCGGGGCCTCCGCCGGTCCGGACGTGGCTGTGATGGCGCCCGACGGGCGGCTGCTCGCAGCCGGCGAGACCGGCGAGATCGTCATTCGCGGGCCCAATGTCACGGCGGGCTACGAAAAGAACCCGGATGCCAACGCCACGGCTTTCGCGCATGGCTGGTTCCACACCGGCGACCAGGGCGTGCTGGACGAGGACGGCTATTTGCGCGTCACCGGAAGGCTCAAGGAGATAATCAACCGCGGCGGCGAAAAGATCTCGCCGCTCGAGGTCGACGACGTGCTGATGGACCATCCGGCGGTGGCGCAGGTCGTCACCTTCGCCATGCCGCATGACAAGCTTGGCGAGGAGGTGGCGGCGGCGGTTGTGCTGCGTGAAGGCATCAGCGCCACCGAGGGCGACATCCGCACCTATGCCGCGACGCGGCTTGCCGACTTCAAGGTGCCGCGCAAGATCCTGATCCTGGACGAGATCCCAAAGGGCGCGACGGGCAAGCTGCAACGCATCGGCCTTGCCGCCAAACTCGGACTTTGACGATGAAGATCACCATCTTCGGCGCCGGTGCGATCGGCGGCTATCTCGCGGCCAAGCTGGCGATCACTGGGCGGACCGACCTGTCGATCGTCGCGCGCGGCGCGCATCTCGACGCGATCAAGGCAAATGGCCTGCGCCTGATCGAGGATGGCCAGGAGACGTCCGTCCCCGTCCAAGCCGCCGCGAATGCCGAGGAACTTGGCGTGCAGGATTATGTGGTGCTGGCGCTGAAGGCCCATTCCCTCACCCCGGCCCTTGACCAGATCGCACCGCTGCTCGGAGAACATACCGCCGTCGTCACCATGCAGAACGGCGTGCCGTGGTGGTATTTCCACGGCGTCGGCGGGCCGCTCGAAGGCACCAGGCTGAACGCGGTCGATCCGGGCGGCGCCATCTGGCAGCGGATCGGACCGCAGCGCGTCATCGGCTCGGTCGTCTATCCCGCGGTCGAAGTCGATGCTCCCGGCCTCATCCGCCATGTCGAGGGCAAGCGCTTCTCGCTCGGCGAGCCCTCGGGCGAGCGCAGCGAACGGGTCACGCTTCTGGCCGAGGAGATGGTCAAGGCCGGCTTGCAAGCGCCGGTTCGCGACGACATCCGCAGCGAAATCTGGGTGAAGCTGTGGGGCAATCTCTCCTTCAATCCGATCTCGGCGCTGACCGGCAGCACGCTGGCCGCGATCGTTGCCGACGAGGGCACCCGCACGCTCGCCCGCACCATGATGCTGGAGGCGCAGGCGATCGGCGAAAGCCTCGGAGTGCGCTTTCCCATAACCGTCGACCGGCGCATCAAGGGCGCCGGCGATGTCGGCGAACACAAGACCTCGATGCTGCAGGACCTTGAGCGCGGCCGGCCGATGGAGATCGACGCGCTGGTGAGCGCGGTGCAGGAACTTGGCCGGCTAACGGACAGACCGACCCCGACCATCGATGCCGTGCTGGCGCTGGTGCGCCGACTGGCGGTGGAGCGCGGGTGTTATGGGTGGGGTTGAGCGACGGCGTAAATCAGAGCCATGGCGCGCGACGATCCAGGCCTTGAGGCACCTTGGCCTCATATCCCAGCTTGACCAGGGTTAGCAGCATGCTGAACGCCATTCACCACGTCGCGCTCATCTGCACCGATTACGACCGGTCGCGACGGTTCTACGTCGAACTCCTCGGCCTCGATCTGATCCGGGAGATCTATCGGGAGGAGCGGCAGTCATGGAAGGCGGATCTGCGGATCGGGTCGGCCCAACTGGAATTGTTCTCCTTCCCCACACCGGCGATGCGGCCGTCCCACCCAGAGGCGACAGGCCTGAGACATCTGGCATTCGCTGTGTCCAATCTTGAGCCCGTAATTATCCGCCTGGAAGCCGCAGGCGTTGCCGTCGAGCCTATCCGGATCGACCCATATACGGACCAACGGTTTACCTTTTTCAGGGACCCGGATGGATTGCCGCTGGAACTCTACGAAGCCCCATAAGGAACGGTTCGCTTTCACGATGGGCGCTGTGTACTGACGGTCTCGGTATCGGCGGACCGCGAATCTGTGCTAAGCGCCGCCCAACCAACCAAAGGACGACACCAATGAGCGAACTGACCGTGGCCGAGGCGACCGAGAGCATCTATGCCTCGCTCCGGGCGGACAATGCCGACATCGACACACATATCGCGGCGCTTAAGGCGGCGCTGACGCGAGAGGGGATCAAACAGGCGGTGTTTGATCCGGCCAAGCTGGCGCAGAACAACCGCTCGGGCCGCAAGTTGATGCAGGCTTATTTTCGGCAGCGCGGTGTGAGCGTGAGGTTTTCGGACCAGTAGAACGGCGCGCGGGCGATCTCAACCCCGCCGTTGGGAGTTCCCGGCCGGTCCGTCGCCATCCGGACGTCGGGACTGCAGGTTCTAATCCATCGGAGCTGTTTCAAAGTCGGCCCTGGATCGCGGAGGGGGGATGGACGTGGTGGGTTTTGATCGGATCGACAGACTGATCGCAGCGGTGCCCCCCGCCTTGGCGCTTCGCGCCGGACTGGACCTTGGCATCTTCACCCGGCTCGGTGAAAGTGCTGTGACTGCCGACAGCCTCGGGGCCACGCTCAAAGTCGAGCCCGATCGTCTGTCGCGGCTCCTCTACGCGCTCGCCAGCATCGGCCTCCTTGAAGTCGAGGACGGTCAGTTTCGCAACGGAGCCGAAGCGTCGGCCTTCCTCGATGCGTCCAAGCCGACCTATCGCGGCGGCGACCACGCGCTCATGCGCGAGTTGTGGGGAGCCGACCTTTTGACCGCGGACTCGCTGCGACAGAACCGGCCGGCCGCGCTGCACGATTTTTCCGAAGCGGGACCTGAGTCCGCGGCGGCCTTCAGCCGCATGCTCGCACCGGGCGGGGTGATTTTCGGCCGACACCTGGCCCAGGAGATGGACCTCTCGGCGGTCGGTTCGGTGATCGACATCGGCGGGGGTGCCGGGACCATACTGGTCGGGCTTCGCGAGCGGTGGACGCACATTGCGGCGACGCTGATGGAACTCCCAACGGTCGCAGCGGTCGCGCCAGCTATCCTGTCGGAATACGGTGCCGATGACGTGGTTGTCGAAGAGGGGGACATAACCGTCGCGCCATCGGTCGGTCGGCACGATCTGGCGATCCTGAAGGCCGTCGTCCAGGTGCTTCCGCCGGACCAGGCGCGCAATTCGATCCTGAACGCGGCGCGTTGCCTCACCCCCGGAGGCGAGATCGCAATTGCGGGGTGGGGTGTCGTCGACGACGACCGCCTCGGCCCGTCCGAGGGTGTCTTCCTCAATCTCACTTTCCTGAATCTCTATCGCCACGGCGAATCGTACGCGGAAGGTCAATATCGTGCGTGGATGACCGAGGCTGGATTCCGGGATATCTCCAGGTCGCGCCTGACGGACGGCTGCACGTTGTTTCGTGGACGCCTCCCGGGCTGACTCAATAACAGCGATCTGCCACCGCAAGTGCTTCGGCGCGGTGAGCTTGGTCCAGCGCGCCAATCCGCCGGACCGATGCATAGAACCTGACATAGTCACCCGAACACAAGTCGAACAGCCGGAGAAACGCGGCCACCCGGTCGCTGTAGACGGAGGTCGCGGCGAGCTTTGCATTGTTGATCGGGGACGCGAACCAGGCATCGTATCCCCGGTATCGGCCCCAGCGCCTGTCGCGCATGTGTCGGTAGCGCATCCGCAGCCGTTCAATCGCGGCCGTCTTCGCGGCCAGTTTTTGCTCCGAGGTGCCGGCGCTGGAATAGACTTGCGCCAACTCGTCCCGGGTCCGCGACACCAGCGCAAGAAATTCAGCTTTTCGCTTCCGGGCGGCTTCGTAACGGCGCAATGCGGCGGTATCGCCAGTCGCGCGCAGCCATTTTTTTACGCCGGTCGTTTCGACGGCGACAGCGAATGCCTCGTTGAATGCGGAATCGTCGTGCACGTAGACGCGCTGGTGGGCCAGTTCATGGAACACCAGCGCTGCGAGATAGGTTTCATCCTGGCCGAACATCGTGCTGAGCAGCGGGTCGCTTGACCAGCCAAGCGTGGAATATGCGGTGATGCCCGTCACATAGACGTCCATGCCCTGCCCTTGAAGTTCGGCAGCGGTTTCAGTCGCGGACTTCCTGGAGAAATACCCGCGGTAGGGCACGCAGCCGAAAACGGGAAAACACCATGTCCGCGGCGTCAGCGAAAATGCCGGCGCGGCGAAGACGGCCCATGTCACTGAGTCCCGACCGATATCGACATAGCTGCGATAGCTGTTGTTGTCGGGCAGCGCCAGTTCATCCGTTGCAAACTGTCTTATGGCGCTCGCCGATGCCATTCGGGCGCGCAATGCCTTCGGCGTCGAAGGATCCTCGATCAGTTTTCCGACATCCTGGCGCGCCGTCATGATCCGCAGATGACCCTGCACGGACTGCGCGTAATAGGAAACACTGGTGCAACCGGTCACGCCGGACAGCACGGTCATAACCACAACCAATCGAAAGAATGCGCGCATCACGATTTGCCCACAGCAGTGCTCACCCGTTCCGACAGCGCGATTGCCCCAGGCCTCTCCAGCAGTCGCACTCATTCGATCGAGGTCTATAGTTTTCTGAAGAATCCGGACAGAATATTCGGACCCGCTTCACCGGGCCGCAGTCTAATCCCATCCTCGAAGCAGTTCAGCGTCACGCATTCGAAGCCGCTGTGTGCGAGGAATGCCACCAGCGAGTCACGGTCGAAGTGGTGGAGGTGCTCGTCGGGAAGACGCATACGCCATGTCCGGAACCAGGCGTCGCCGTCTGCGCCGAGTTCGCGCCAGCGGCAATAGGGGACGGCGACGGCAAGGTAGCGTGTCTTAAGCCGGGTGAGGAAACCCAGATCCGGGATATGCTCAAGCACGTCGAACATGGCGACGAGATCCCACGAGCTGGAGAGCGCCTCATCCCAATCGACGAAGCGCACGCCCTTGGGCAGCGGAAACCTGGTTATGTCGCAGCCGGCGCAGTCGGCGACCCCGGTTATTTTCGCGGCTTCGATGAATGTGCCGGTGCCATATCCGATCTCCAGCACGGAACGAGGAATCTCGCCGGTGATTCCCAGCACCCAGCCGAGTCGCTGATATCCGAGCTTGATGGTCCGGTCACTCAGGTCCTCGTAATAGGAAATGTACTGCTTGTCATACTTGATCGGTTTGGAGTCGACCTGGTGGATCACGCCAAACCCGTCCACCGTGTAGTTGTCCAACATTAGCGTGCGGCCTCCGGATTCCGAGCTCCTTAAATGGCACAGCTAAACGCAGCCGGGCAATCGAGCGGTCAGCTATTCAGCCGCTAGCTTGAACTGATCAGTCCTTTCCGGCCCGCTTGAAAAACCGCGCGTAAAATTCACCGACGATGCCGCGCCGGAAGACGAGCACGCACACCATGAAGATCAGACCGGTGGCGATGGTCACCGGAAAGCCGGAGGTGGCAAGCGTGTTTTCCAGGCCGATGACCAGGCTTGCGCCGATGATCGGCCCGACCATGGTGCCGATGCCGCCCAGAAGCGTCATCAGGATCACCTCGCCCGACATCTGCCAGGTGACGTCGGTGAGCGTGGCGAACTGGAAAACGATCGCCTTGAGCGATCCGGCCAGCCCGGCCAGCGCCGCCGACATGACGAAAGCGCCCAGCTTATAGTTGGCGACGGAATAGCCCAGCGAAATGGCGCGGTTCTCGTTCTCGCGGATCGAGCGCAGGATCATGCCGAACGGCGAATTGACGATGCGCCAGATGGCGAAGACGCCGATCAGGAACACCGCCAGCACGAAGTAATACATGTTCAGCGAGACGTTCAGGTCGAGGACGCCGAGCAGCATGCCGCGCGGCACGCCCTGAATGCCGTCCTCGCCTTGCGTGAAGGGCGACTGCACGCAGAAGAAGAAGAACATCTGCGACAGCGCCAACGTGATCATGGCGAAATAGATGCCTTGCCGGCGAATGGCGAAAAAACCCATGACAAGGCCGAGCAAGGCCGCACCCGCCATGCCGAGTAGAATGCCGGCTTCCGGCGGCCAGCCCCAGACCTTGACGGCATGCGCGGTGAAGTAGGCGGCGCCGCCGAAAAAGGTGGCGTGGCCGAACGACAGCAGCCCGGTGTAGCCAAGCAGGAGATTGAACGCACAGGCAAACAGCGCGAAGCACAGCATCTTCATCAGGAAGATCGGATAGACCAGGAAAGGCGCCACCAGCAGCGCCAGGATGCCGAGTCCGACCAGCGTCCATTCGAGCCGTGCCGAGGTTTTGGCCGATGTCTCGCGAAGCGTCAGTTCTGGCATGTCAGATGTCCCTTCCGACATGTCAGGCGTCCCTTCCGAACAGACCGGCCGGCCGGACCAGAAGCACGATGGCCATGATGACGAAGACCACGAGGTTGGAGGCCTCGGGGTAGAAGACCTTGGTCAGGCCTTCGGCAAGGCCGAGCATGTAGCCGGTGACGATCGCGCCGAGGATCGATCCCATGCCGCCGACCACGACGACGGCGAAGACGACGATGATGAGATCCGACCCCATAAGCGGGCTCACCTGATAGATCGGCGCCGCCAGAATTCCGGCAAGCCCGGCCAGCGCGGAGCCCAGACCGTAGGTCAGGGTCAGCAGCAACGGCACGTTGACGCCGAAAGCCTGGACGAGGCGGGGATTCTCGGTTGCCGCGCGCAGGTAGGAACCGAGCCTGGTCTTCTCGATCAGCGCCCAGATTCCGAAGCAGACGATCAGCGAGGCGACGACGACCCAGCCGCGATAGTTGGGCAGGAACATGAAGCCGAGATTGGTGCCTCCCGAAAGCAGCGGCGGCACGGCGTAGGGGTTTCCCGAGACGCCGTAATAGTAGCGGAAGATGCCTTCGAGCACGAGCGCGAGGCCGAAGGTGAAGAGCAGGCCGTAGAGCGGATCGAGATCGTACAGTCTCGACAGCGCCAGGCGCTCGACCACGATGCCGAACACACCGACGATCAGCGGCGCAAGGATCAAGGCGGGCCAGTAGCCGATGCCGAGATAGGTGAGAAGCAGATAACCGACGAAGGCACCAAGCATATACTGGGCGCCATGGGCGAAATTGATGACGCGCAGCAAGCCGAATATGACGGCTAGCCCGAGGCTCAGCATGGCGTAGAAAGAGCCGTTGATCAGGCCGACCAGCAACTGGCCGAGGAATGCCTGCACGGGGATGCCGAAGATCATCGTCATGGCGCCATCATACACCCAGGACTTCGTGGAGCTGCGTCATGCGGTCCGGCAGTTCGCCGACCGGAAACCCCGCCACCACCTTGCCGTGCTCCATCAGATAGAAACGGTCGGCGACACGGCTGGCGAAGCGAAAGTTTTGCTCGACCAGCAGGATCGTCATGCCGCGCTTTTTCAACGTCGCCAGCAACGCGCCGATGCGCTGCACGATGACGGGAGCGAGACCCTCCGTCGGCTCATCGAGAAGCAGCATTTTGACGCCTGTTCGCAGCATGCGTGCGATCGCCAGCATCTGCTGTTCGCCGCCCGACAGCCTCGTGCCGGGACTGTTGCGCCGCTCCTTCAGATTGGGGAACAGATCGAATATCTCCTCGACGCTCATGCCGCCCTCGGCAACGACCGGCGGCAGCACCAGGTTCTCGTCGACGGTCAGCGTCGCGAAGATGCCGCGCTCCTCCGGCACGAAGCCGATGCCTTGATGGGCGGTGCGGTGCAGCGGCAGCCGCATCAGATCCTTGCCGTCGAAGGCGATCCGGCCGGTCCGCTTGCGGATCAGCCCCATGATGGCGCGCAGCGTCGTCGTCTTGCCGACGCCGTTGCGGCCGAGCAGCGTGACCGTCTCGCCGGCAAACACCTCCAGATCGACGCCGTGCAGCGCATGGCCCTCGCCATACCAGGCGTTGAGGCCGCTGACGGCAAGCAGAGGTGCGGCACTAGTCATCGGCGGTGCCCATATAGGCGATCTTGACGCGCTCGTCGCGGCTGACGGTGGCGTAGTCGCCGGCGGCCAGCACCTCGCCGCGCTGCATGACTGTTATCCAGTCGCAAAGGTCGGCCACGACAGTCAGATTGTGCTCGACCATCAGCACGGCGCGATCCCTGGCCACCGAACGGATAAGGTCGGAAACCGTGGCCACGTCCTCATGCCCCATGCCGGCCATCGGCTCGTCCAGCAGCAGCACTTTCGGATCGAGCGCCAGGGTCGTGGCGATCTCGAGCACACGTTTCCTGCCATAGGAAAGGTCGCCGGCGAGCCTGTTCCTGGCGTCGTCGAGACCGACCGAGCGCAGCAATTCCTCGGCGCGCGGCGTCAGCCGGTCGAGCGCCGCCAGGGAACGCCAGAATTGGACGGCAAGACCACCCGGCCGCTGCAGGGCGACGCGCACATTGTCGAGCACGCTGAGGTGCGGAAAAATCGCCGATATCTGGAACGAGCGCACCAGGCCCATCCGCGCGACCTTGGCCGGTGACGTGCGGGTGATGTCGTGGCCAAGCAGCTCGATCCTGCCGCTGGTCGGCGCCAGGAACTTGGTGAGCAGGTTGAAGACGGTCGTCTTGCCGGCGCCGTTGGGTCCGATCAGGGCGTGGATGTTGCCATGGCGGACATCGAGATCGACGTTTTTGACGGCGACAAAGCCGGCAAAGTCACGCCGCAACCCGCGGGCGGAAAGCACCACAAGCGGCTCGTTCGCGCTCAGGTCAGTCGGCGCCATCGGCCGCGCCGATCACTGACCGGCCGTCGGACAGCCGCTTTCCTTTTCGCTCAGGAAGGCCTCGTTGCCGGGAATGGTGGCGAGATATTTGTAGTAGTCCCACTCCTTGGTGCTCTCGGCTGGCGACTTGACCTGATAGAGGTACATGTCGTGGACCATGTTGCCGTCCGCCTGCACTTTGCCGTTGGTTATCGCGGCGTCGTCCACGGGCATCGAATGCAGTTGCTTGGCGACCGCTTCGGTCTCGTCCGTGCCGGCCTTGTCGATCGCTTTCAGGTACTGCGTCACCGCCGAATAGGTCGAGGCCTGGATCATGTTCGGCATGCGGTTGGTGCGCTTGAAAAAGCGCTGCCCGAATTCGCGGCTCTTGTCGTCGCGATCCCAATAATAGCCTTCGGTCAGCACAACGCCCTGCGCCGCTTGAAGGCCAAGCCCATGCACCTCGGCCAGCGTGAACAGGAGTGCGGCAAGACGCTGACCGCCCTGCACGATGCCGAATTCAGCCGCCTGCTTGATCGAGTTGGAGGTATCGAGGCCGGCATTGGCCAGGCCGATGACCTTGGCGCCCGACGATTGCGCCTGCAGCAGGAAGGACGAATAATCGGTCGATCCCAGGGGATAACGCACCTCGCCCAGCACCTTGCCGCCATGGCTCTCGACGAACTTGGTGGTCTGATCCTTCAGCGAATAGCCGAATGCATAGTCGACGGTGACGAAGAACCAGCTGTCGCCGCCCTGCTGCACGAGAGAGCCGCCGGTCCCAACCGCTTGCGAATGTGTGTCATAGGCCCAGTGGAAGCCATAGGGCGAGCATTGTTTGCCGGTCAGCTCCGTGGTTGCCGCGCCGGTGACGATGTCGATCTTCTTCTTTTCCTTGGAGATCCCCTGGACGGCGAGCGCCACCGAAGAGGTGGTCAGTTCCATGATGGCATCGACCTGTTCGGTGTCGTACCACTGCCGCGCGATGTTGGAGGCGATATCGGGCTTGTTCTGGTGATCGGCGCTGATGATTTCTATCGGCGCTCCCTGCACCTTGCCGCCGAAATCCTCGACCGCCATCTTGGCCGCCTCGACCGACCACTTGCCGCCGAAATCGGCGTAGACGCCCGATTGGTCGTTGAGAATGCCTATCTTGACCTTGCCGTCGGAAATTTCGGCGGCCGAGGCGGGGATCGCGGATGCGGCGAGAAGTGCCGCGGAAACGAAAAGGCTTACCTTCATGGTTGACTTCCTCCCATAGCGATGAATCCGACCGACCCTCCTACGATCGATCATCGCAATGGTATTGAACATGAGGAAGATAGGGACAGAGGGCAAGAGGCCGTAAGGGATTTCGTGCTCGAAGCGATACGGTTTGGCGGCGGAACGCGAGCCTTGAGCGCGAGATAGAGACACAAACACGTGAACCGCCGGCGGCAGTGCCGGCTCAGCCCTCGGCGGCGACGAGGTGGCCGTTGCCGACATCCCTCAGCGCCAGTTTCAACGGCGCCTCGCCGATCCTGCGGGTGGCGCTCGGGATCTCCTGGTCGAGGCGGGCGAAGCGGCTTCGTCGCTTGGCTGGATCGGGCATCGGAACTGCTTCGATGAGGCGTCTGGTGTAGGGGTGGCGCGGGTTGGAAAAGACCTGGTCGCGCGTGCCCATCTCGACGATCTGGCCGAGATACATGACGGCGACGCGGTCGGAGATGTTCTCGACCACAGCCATGTCATGCGAGATGAAGAGATAGGCGACGCCGAATTCGCGCTGCAATTCCTTCAACAGATCGAGCACGCGCGCCTGCACCGAGACGTCGAGCGCCGAGACGCTTTCGTCGGCGATGATCAGCTTCGGCCGCAGCGCAAGAGCGCGTGCAATACAGACGCGCTGGCGCTGGCCGCCGGAGAATTCATGCGGATAGAGCTCCATCTGATCGGCCGACAGGCCGACGCGCTCGAACAGCACGGCCACACGGTCGCTGCGCTCTTGCTTCGAGGCGATGCCATGGATCAGCAGCGGCTCGGCGACGAGTTCGCCGACGCGCATGCGTGGGTCCAACGAGGCATAGGGATCCTGGAAAATCATCTGCACGTCGCGGCGCACCGCCTTGCGCTCGTCGCGGCCGAGGCCGGACAGATTACGTCCGCCAATGGCGATGTCGCCGCTGTACGGGACCAGCCCGGCCAATGCCTTGGCGGTGGTCGACTTGCCGCAACCGGACTCGCCGACCAGCGCCAGCGTCTCGTTGGGCGCGATCGAAAAGCTGACGCCTTCGACGGCGTGAACGCGGCGGGTGACCCGGCCGAAGAAACCACCATGCAGGTCGAAGCGGACATGCAGGTCCTTGACCTCCGCGACATTGGCCGGCGCCACCGCCTCGGCATCCCTGGATTTCTGGCGGCCGACACCGCTGCCGATGCGCGGCACGGCGGCCAGCAGTTCGCGCGTGTAGTCGGCTTGCGGCCTGGCAAAAATGTCAGCGGTTCTTCCCTCTTCGATCATGCGGCCATGCCGCATGATGATGACGCGGTCGGCCATTTCGGCGACCACGCCCATGTCGTGGGTGATCAGGATGACGCTGGTGCCATGCTGTCGCTGCAGGTCGCGCAGCAGCTCCAGCACCTCGCCTTGCACGGTGACGTCGAGTGCCGTCGTCGGCTCGTCGGCGATCAGCACGTCCGGCTCGAGCGCCAGCGCCATGGCGATCATCACCCGCTGGCGCATGCCGCCGGACAGTTCGTGCGGAAACTGCTTCAGCCGGCTTTCGGCTTCCGAAATGCGCACCGCCTTCAGTGCCTCGATGGCGCGTTGGCGGGCTTCGCCCTGCGACAGGCTGGTATGCGCTTCGATGGATTCGGTCAGTTGCCGGCCGATCGACAGCACCGGGTTGAGCGAGGTCATCGGCTCCTGGAAGATCATGGCTATGCGGTTGCCGCGAATGCGGCGCATCCGGCGCTCGTCGAGCGTTGTGAGCTCGGTATCGCCGAGACGGATCGAGCCCGACGATATTCGCGCCGCGGGCTGCGGCAACAATTGCATGATCGCCAGCGCCGTCATCGATTTGCCGGAGCCGGATTCACCGGCGATGCAGAGCGTCTCGCCACGCGCCAAAGTCAGCGACAGGTCGGAGACGACCTCGCGCTCGCCATCCTCGCCGCGCACGCTGACGCAGAGGTTGGCGATGTCGAGGATGGGTTTGGGAGTTGAGGTCATCGCAAAAGCAGAGTTCTGAGGGGTTTGTTCCGGCACGCCCCCCTCTGTCCTGCCGGACATCTCCCCCTCAAGGGGGGAGATTGGATTTCACTCTGGCTTTCGCCACTCACCAACGTTTCGAGAAAAGCGGAACGGCGAAGCTGCCAATCTCCCCCCTTGAGGGGGAGATGTCCGGCAGGACAGAGGGGGGTGCGGCGCTGACCCAACCTCATTCAAACACGCAGCGCGGGAAGTAGAACGACACCACCCAGTTTGGCATGTCGACGATCTCGCTGATCCTGAGATCACCGCACACAGAGGCCAGCATATAGGCTTCGACCGGATCGATCTTGTAACGGCCGGCAAGCAGGTCGACCATCTGCGCAACCGCTTCCCTGGCGCCGGTCATCAGGTCCGGACCGATGCCGGTCGTCACCTCATAGCCCTTGGCGTCGAGATGGCGCGTCACCGGGCCTGGCGTGGTGAAGCGCGGCGTCTTGAGCCTGGCATCCTTGACCAGGTCGAGCTTGAGCACGACGTCCATCGGACTTTCGATCGCCGTGCCGCAGACCTCGCCGTCGCCTTGCGCGGCATGGGTGTCGCCGACCGAAAACAGCGCGCCCGCCACTTCCACCGGCAGGTACAGCGTGGTGCCGGCCGCTAGATCGCGGATGTCGAGATTGCCGCCAACGCGCCTCGGCGGGACCACGGAGTGGTGGCCCTTTTCCGCCAGCGCGTTGCCGATGGTGCCGGCGAAGGGTTTCAGCGGCACACGCGCATTTTTGCCGAACAGCGCCGGCTCCAGCGAGGCAGCGTCGTATTTCCAGATGTTTAGCGCCGGCTCCTTGAAGTCGTCGGCGAGCAGCCCGAAACCGGGAATGTTGGCCGTCCAGCCGAAGCCGGACGGTTTGAACATCTCGATCGTCACCTTCAGCGCGTCACCTGGCTCGGCGCCCTCGACGAAGATCGGCCCGGTCACCGGATTGACGGTGGCGAAGTCGAGCCTGGCGACGTCGGCGACCGTGCTGTCGGCCTGCAACTGGCCGCCGGAGGAATCGAGGCACTGGAACTCGATGGTCGAGCCGGGCGCCACCCGCTCGGCCGGGGCAAACGAATTGTCCCAGCCGAAATGATGTTGGCGCCCGTGGATGGTGTAGTCGCAGTTATTGCACATCTTTTACGTACACATTGTCATAGTTGATCGGGATATGGACCGGGTCGACATAGAGGTTGTCGGCGCCGCCCATGCGCGCCGATTTCATGGTGAAGCGCTGCTCGTTGAAGACCGGCGCCCAGGGCGCGTCTTCCATCACCTTGTCGTAGATGGCGCTCCACATCTTGTCGCGCTCGCCGGCCTTGGCTGGATCGACCACCGAGTCGGCCTCGGCCGCCTTGGCGTCGAGATCCTTGTTGCAATACCATGACCAATTCCAGCCGCCCGGCACCGCGCCGGCGCAGCCGAGGATCGGGCCGTAGAAGTTCGACGGATCCGGGAAGTCGGCGATCCAGGCCATGCCGCCGGACCAGATCATCGGCGCGCCGGCCTTGTCGCCGCCGGCGGCAATGACGTTTGCCTGAGCCAGCGACTGGATGCTGGCCTTGATGCCAATCGCCGCCAGATCCTGCTGGATCGCCTGGGCGATGCGCGGGTTGGGGTCGGTGTTCATGGCGAACAGTTGCGTGTCGAAACCATCGGGATGGCCGGCCTCGGCAAGCAGCGCCTTGGCCTTGGCGACGTCATAAGGGTAGCCCTTGTATTCCTTGTCGTAGCCCGGCATCGACGGCGGCAGCGGCTGATTGGCCGGCACGGCGCGGCCGTTGATGATCTGGATCACGCGCGCCTTGTTGATCGCCATGTTGACCGCCTGGCGCACCTTCACATTGTCGAACGGCGCCATGGTGGTGTTCATGGTGACATAGCCGGTGTGCAGCTGGCCGCCTTCGACGACGCGCGCCTTCTGCTCGGGATCGGCCATTACCTCCTGGAATTTTGCCGGCGGAATGCCGTCGCCGGGCACGTCGATCTCACCCTTCTGCAGGCGCAGCAGCGCAACGATCGGCTCCTGGCCGATCTCGAAGGTGATCTTGTCCAGATGTGGCAGGCCCTTGTGCCAATAGTCCGCATTGCGCTCGAAGACGATGCGCTGGCCGAGTGTCCACTCGGCGAGCTTGAAGGCGCCGGTGCCGACCGGATGCTTGCCGAAATCGGCGCCGTATTTCTCGACCTCCTCCTTCGGCACGACATGGGCGAAGTTGATGGCCATGACATGCAGGAAGGTGGCGTCGGGGCGGGTCAGCTCGAACTTGACCGTGTAGGGGTCGACGACGGTGACGCCGGAGAGGCTCTCGGCCTTGCCGGCGGCGACATCGTCATAGCCCTTGATCGAGCCGAAAAAGCCGGCGCCGGGGCTCTGGGTCTTCGGATTGGTGACGCGGTCGAGCGAATATTTTACATCGTCAGCCGTCATCTCGCGGCCATTGTGGAATTTCACGCCATGGCGCAGCTTGAAGGTAAAGGTCTTGCCGTCGGGCGAAATTTCGTAGCTTTCGGCGAGGTCGGGCTTCAAGTTGGTGGTGCCCGGTTCGTAGTCCATCAGCCCGTCGAACAGGCTCTTGATCATCGACCAGTTCTGCCAGTCGTAGCCGATCGCCGGATCGAGCGTAGCGACGTCGTCCTTGTAGGTGATGGTGATGGCGCCGCCCTGCTTGGCGTTCGGATCGATGGCGTCTTCAGCGCGAACACTTGTCATGCCGAGCATCAGCGCCAGCGCCGATGCCGCTACCGTGGAAGCGAGAAACTTTTTCATTTTTATGTTCCCTTTCTCTGTTTGGTTTTCATTTCATTTCATCTGAGCTTGATGCGAGGGTCGATGAAGGGCGCGATGACGTCGGCCAGCAGATTGCCGAGCACGATGGCGAAGGCCGAGACCAGCGTGACGCCCATGATGATCGGAATGTCGACGCGCTGGATGGCCTGCCAGGCCAGCTGGCCGATGCCGGGCCAGCCGAACACGCTTTCGACGACGACAATGCCACCCATGAAGATGCCGATGTCGATGCCGATCATGGCGATGACCGGCAGGATGGCGTTGGGCAGTGCATGGCGGAACAGGATGGCTCGCCGCGCCAGGCCCTTGGCGCGGGCGGTGCGGACATAATCCTGGCGCAGAACGTCGATCATCGACGAGCGCATCATGCGGGCGTACCAGCCGGCGCCGAGTATGCCCATGGTCAGCGACGGCAGCACGAGATGGCGCCAGGTGCCGTAGCCGCCGATCGGAAACCAGCTCAGCCGCACGGCGAAGACGTAGAGCAGCAACAGGCCGACGACGAATTGCGGCGCCGAGACGCCGACGAAGGAGGCGACCATCAGCGTCTGGTCGGTGGCGGTGCCGCGCCTGACGGCGGCGATCAGGCCCATGCTGAGGCCGAGCAACAGCTCGCACAGGATGGCGCCGACCATCAGCAACAGGCTTGCCGGCAGCCGCGAGACGATCAGCTCGGTGACCTCGGAGCGCTGGATGTAGGAGCGGCCGAGATCGCCGCTGATGAGCTTCGTGAGATAACGCCAGTACTGGACGATGAAGGGCTGGTCGAGGCCGAGCTGCTGGCGGATGTTCTCGACCGTCTGCGGCGTGGCGCTGCGGCCGGCGATCTGACGCACCGGGTCGGCCGGCAAGAGATAGAGCAGCGCGAAGGTGATCAGCGAGACGCCGAGCAGGATCAGCAGCGACTGGATCAGGCGGCGGCCGAGATAGGCGATCATGCCCGGCCCCTTTGCGTCGGATCGAGGATGTCGCGCAGCGCGTCGCCGATCAGGTTGAAGGCCAGCGCCAGCGCCAGGATCGCCGCACCGGGGAAGAACACCAGCCAGGGTGCGGCCTGGAAATAAGTCTGGTTCTCGAAGATGATGTTGCCCCAGGACGCCGTCGGCGGCTGCACGCCAATACCGAGGAAGGAGAGCGTCGCCTCAAGCAGAACGGTGGTCGAGATGCCGAGCGTGCCCCAGACGATGATGGTCGGCAAGAGATGTGGCAGGATGTGGCGAAACAGGATGCGCGGTGCACTCGCCCCGATGGTGCGTTCGGCATCGATGAACTCACGCTCCGCCAGCGATGAGGTCTCGGTGTAGATGACGCGCGCGGTCTGCACCCAGTTGACCAGCGCGATGACCATGGCGACGATCCACAGGCTGGGCTCGAACACCGCCGCCAGGCAAATGGCGAGCAGCAGTGCCGGAAACGCCATCATCAAATCGGTGAAGCGCATCAGCGCACTGCCGATCCAGCCGCGGAAATAGCCGGCGACAACGCCGACCAGCGTGCCGATGAACAGCGCCACGCCATTGGCGACGATGCCGATGATCAGCGAGGTGCGGGCGCCGTAGAGGATGCGGGTCAACAAGTCGCGGCCAAGCAGGTCGGTGCCCAGCCAGAATTTTGCATCCGGCGGCAAGGGCGAGCCCTCGATGGTCAGGCCGTCGAACATCTGCTCATTGGGATCGTAGCCGGTCAGCCATGGCGCCAGCACGGCGCCGGCAACGACAATGGCGACAATGACCAGCCCGAGCAGCGCCAGACGACGCTTGACCAGCCGGCGCCAGACGCCGGCGCGCGGCTTGACCGGCATGCGCCCGGCCGCCGGGAGATCAGGCGCGATGGGACTGGTCATCGCCGCCTTCTTCCCCCGTTGCTTCTTCCGTCATTGCCACGATCCGGCGCGCCGCGTCCTCGACACTGATCTGCCAGCTCATCGCCAGCGAGCGCAGCTGCGCATAGGCGCGGCCGTCATCGGTGCCTTTCGAAAGGGCCGTCACCGCGCGTACGATGGTCTGGCGCTCGGCGACGCGCTGGCGAAGCGAGGCGATTTCGCCGGCTAAGTGTTTGCGTGCCTCAAAACTCTGGCGCGCGATCAGCAGCGCGCTGTAGACGCCGGCATTGCCGACCGGCTTCAGCAGTTGCGCGTCGGCCTTGTGCGACAACGCCCATTCGATGCGGCCAGGCGCCTCGGAGCCGATCAGCGCCACCAGCGGCATCGGCGCTTCGCCCGGTTTCCACGGGAATTGCTCGTCAAAGCCGAGATCGGCGTCGAAGAAGACGAAATCAGCGGCCAACGCCTCGGGCGGCAATTCCGGCCAGCAGTCCAGCGTGATCAGGCCGATGGCCGACAATTGCCTGGTGATCGCCTGCACCGTCGGATGCGGGCGATGCAGGATGAAGGCCCTGGCGCCGCCGAGATTGGGGATGCGTGGGGCTCTCGTCACGACACCACCCTCAGGCGCGGGCGGCCGAATGTTTTTGCCGGGTCGTAGCGCGACAGATACGGATCCGGCGCAACTTCGTCTTCGCGGCTGACGACCTCGAAGAAGCCGTCCGCAATGCGCCCGATGATCACCGGCAATGTCGCGTGCTGCGAGTGGGCGTCGATGGCGATCGGCCCGAGCCGGGTCGAGAAGCGCCGTTCGGCGAAGGTTTTTGAGAATTCCGCCTGGCCGGCGTCAGGATCGCGCGAGAGCACGTCGGCCATCACCTGCACGGAGGCATAGGCGGAGGCCTCGAAGGACGAGGCGAAGGCGGCCGGGCGCGGCGCGAAATACGGCCCAACCGACAAATGCCCTTTCCCGGATTCGCCGATCGCCGGCAGCTCGCCTTCAGTGAGGTTGCAGGAGATGACGGGACAGACTTCCGGGCTGAAGGCGGCATCCTCGTCGCCCAGGTCGCGATAGGCTGCCAGGAAGGCGTAGGACGAGGTGCCGATCAGATTGTTGAGGATGAAGTTCGGCCGCGTCGCGCGGATCTCCGCGATCAGGCGCGACACGTCGGTCTCGCCGATGCGCAGATAGCGTTCGCCCAGCACCTTGCCGCCGGCATCCGCGATCAGGTCGCGCGCGACGCGGTTCATCTCCCAGCCCCAGATGTAGTTCGAGCCGAGCAGGAAGCCGTTGGCGCCGAATCGCGGCACGACATGCGCCATCAGCGGCACCAGATGCTGGTTGGGGCAGGCGTGCATGTAGACGACGTGCTCGTTGGCCTCGAAGCCCTCATAGGGGCAGGCGTACCAGAGCATGCCGCCCGCCTTCTCGAGCACCGGAATGGTTTCCTTACGGCTCCAGGAGGTGACGCAGCCGACGACATGGCGTGCGCTGCTGGTCTTGAAGATGTCTTCGCACAGCGTTGCGTAGCGGTCCGCATTGCTTTGTGGATCGCGCTCGACCGGCACCAGCTCGATGCCTGAGCTGCGATCGGCGTTGATGTCGGCGATGGCGCGCATGGCGCCGGTGCGGCACGCATCGGAGACGAGCTGATAGCTCCCCGAGCGGGAATAGAGGATGCCGATCTCAATGCGCCGTTTCAAACAGATCCCCAAAAATGACAATGCCCCGCAGCCAGCGCCGGAGGCGAGGCATACGAGGCATTCTTGCCGCCCGGCGATCAGAGCCGGTATTTTCTCGACCGCTAACCTATTCGGTACGGGCGGTCAGTCAAGCCCTCAACAATATCCGCGTGCAACACCCCATGCCATCGCTGTTTGCCGCCAGCTACCTGGCTGCCGGCCTCCGACCGTGCTGGCGGGCGTAGGCCACACAAGCGTCCACCGTGCTGACACAAAGCGCGTCGCGACTGTTCGGCAAATTGTTGTCGCCGGCGTAGGCAACTTCGGCGACGCGGCCGTCGACCATGCGAATTTGCGTGTCGCAATATCCGCCGGGAGCGACATTGACGGGCCGCCGACCGCCGGGATCGCGCCGACCGCCAGGGTCGGGACGACAACGCTGAGATTGCCGCGCTGAACGACGCGCTTATAGGTCCAGATCTGGCTCGATCGGCCGGCATCTGCGGTGGCGGTCGGAAAACCGGCGCACATTCGAACATCGGCTTCGCTGAGGCCGACCATCTCCTTGCGGGCGGCCGCCGCCGTTGGATCAACCTTGGCGATACGCGACGTATCGTCGGGAACAACGCAGGAAGACTGGATGGCGACACAGAGAACAGCGAGGGCAAGCTTTTGAATGCAGGAAAATATCATGCCGACTGTCAAATTGGTCCGATGTCAGATTTGCGTGGCGCCCGCCGCTCCTTTCTACCTAGGCAGACAGGCGAAGGGATCAACCCGTTCAGCTTCACGAAAAAGTGGCTGTGGCTGCAACATCGAGGATTGCGCGTCACGGAGTCTGCATTTCACGCAGGATCAATGGCCCTGCAACTGTTTCCGCCGCCAGGCGGCGGGCGCTTCGCCGACACGCGCGCGAAAGAACCGTGAAAAATACGCGGGGTCGTCGAAGCCGATCTCATAGGCGATGTCCTCCACCGTGCGTACGGTGAACAGCAGCAGACGCTTGGCCTCCAGCAGCCGTCGCTCGCTCACGACCCGTTTGACGCCGCTGCCCAGCACCGCGCGAGCGGCCTTGTCGAGGAGATGCGGTGTCGTGGCCAGCGCCTCGACGTAGCGGTCAACCGGCCAGTTGTCGCGGAAATGCGCATCGGCGAGCCGACGCAGGCCGAGCGCCAGCGAAGCGTCGGAGGAGGTTGCGGCAGCGGTCACGCCGGGACTGAGCCTCGCGATGTGGGAGAGCGCGACGGCGATCAGCGCCGGCAGGACCCTGTCGTTGCCGGCCTGCGCCTCGGCGTATTCGGCGGCGATCATCTCCAGCACCGCCGCCAATCTCGCCCACGTTGCGTGCCGCGGCAGGCCGTCGGCAAAGACCGGCCGGTCCAGCGGCAGCAGGCTGTGAGCGGCGATTGCCGCCAAGGCATCATCTGCGACCGAGACGACGATGGCGTCGGTGCCGGGACCGATCGAGAAGCCGTGCACGATAGTGCTCGGCACGAAGCTGACGGCAGGCGCCGAAAAGTCCCAGGACCGGTCTTCAATGCGGTAGGTGCCGGAGCCGCTGGTCCAGAAGGTGATCTGGCCCATCTGCGGATGCTTGTGCGCTGCGACCTGGCCAAGATGGATATTGCTGCGCGCCAGCACGGTCTCGACATGCAGGAACCCGACATCGAGCGGCCGCACCGGCTCGCCATAGACGAAGAAATCGGGGATGGAATTCTGGCTCATGTCGCCGGAAAAAGTCCAATCGGTTTTGCCGTTCCGTCCATAACCGATGGATGCCCAGGACGCTAGTGTTGCGGCTTAAGAGGAGGACCATCATGCGATCGGAAGACTTCCGCACTGATAAGGCACGCCCGTTCACCGGGGCAGAGTATCTGGAGAGCCTGCGCGATGGCCGCGAGGTCTATATCAATGGCGAACGCATTGCCGACGTCACCACGCACCCTTCGATGCGCAATTCGGCGCGGTCGCTGGCGCGCCTCTACGACGCGCTGCATGACGCCAAGCGGCGGGACACGCTGACCTCGCCGACCGACACCGGCTCGGGCGGCTACACCCACAAATATTTCCGGGTTGCCAAATCCTCGGCTGAGCTTGTTACTCAGCAGACGGCGATCGCCGAGTGGTCGCGCATGTCCTATGGCTGGATGGGGCGCACGCCCGACTACAAGGCGGCGCTGATGAACACGCTCGGCGCCAACGCCGACTGGTACGGGCCGTTCAAGGACAATGCTCTGTCCTGGCACAAACGTGCGCAGGAAGCCGCACTGTTCATGAACCATGCCATCGTCAATCCGCCGATCGACCGCCACAAGCCGGCCGAACAGGTGAAGGACGTCTTCGTCCACATCACCAGGGAGACGGACACCGGCATCTATGTCTCCGGCGCCAAGGTGGTGGCGACGTCCTCGGCGCTGACCCACTACAATTTTCTGGCGCAGGGCTCAGCGACGATCACTGAGGATCCGTCGCTGTCGGTGATGTTCATCGTGCCGATGAATGCGCCGGGGATAAAGATGTTCTGCCGCGTCTCCTACGAGCAGACGGCCAACACGGTGGCGGCACCCTTCGACTATCCGCTGTCGTCGCGCTTCGACGAGAACGACGCGATCCTGGTGCTCGACAATGTCTTCATCCCCTGGGAGGACGTTCTGGTGCTGCGCGACGCGCAGAAAATCCTGTCCTTTCATCCGGCTTCCGGCTTCATGCACGGCTACTGCTTCCAGGGCTGCACGCGTTTCGCCGTCAAGCTCGATTTCCTCGCCGGCCTGCTGGCCAAGGCGCTGCGCGCCACCGGCGGCGATGCCTTCCGCGGCAACCAGGCGGCACTTGGCGAGGTCATCGCGCTCAGGCACATGTTCTGGAGCTTTTCCAACGCCATGGCCTACAACCCGATCCCGTGGGCGAATGGCGCGGTGCTGCCCAATCTGGAAGCAGCACTCGCCTACCGGACCTTCATGTCGGAAGCCTATCCACGCGTCATCGACACCGTGCGCCGGGTGATCGCCTCGGGGCTGATCTACCTGCCGTCCTCGGTGCGCGACTTCAACAATCCCGAGATCGACAAATATCTGGCGCAATATGTGCGCGGCTCCAACGACATGGGCCACATCGAGCGCATCAAGATCATGAAGCTTTTGTGGGACGCGACCGGCACCGAGTTCGGCGGCCGCCATGCGCTCTACGAGCTCAACTATGCCGGCGCGCCGGAAGAGGTGCGGCTGCAGGTGCTGAAGGGCGCCGAGCGCGGCGGGCGGCTGAAGGCGATGGAGGAGTTGGTCGACACCTGCATGGCCGATTATGACGAGAATGGCTGGACCGGCGATACCTGGCTCGATCCACTTGCTTCAACGGCCGAGTGAAATCAGATGGCCACGCAGATCTCGAAAGCCGATTTCCGCGACGCCATGGCGAGGGTCTGCGCGCCGGTCAACATCGTCACCACCGATGGGCCGGCCGGGCGTGGCGGCTTCACCGCCACCGCCATGTGCAGCGTCTCCGACGAGCCGCCGACGCTGCTCGTGTGCATGAATGGGCGCTCGACGCAGGCCGCCATGTTCCTGTCCAACCGGCGCTTCTGCGTCAACGTGCTGACGCATGACCATATGCATCTGGCGGGAAAGTTTGCCGGCGCAACCAGGGACATGGAAGCGCGCTACTCCGCCGCACGCTGGCAGACGCTGACCTCCGGTACGCCGGCGCTGTCGGATGCGATCGTCAATTTCGATTGCGAGATCGAGACTGTTCATGTCGTCGGCACGCACAATGTCATGATCGGCCGCGTCATCGATGTCCGACACGGCAGCGGCGGCTCGGCCCTGCTCTATGTCGACCGCAATTACACGCAGCCGACGCGGCTGGGCAGCTTTGGCGGGTGAGCAGATCGGAACGGCTTGCGCTGGAGAACGCTCAACTCTCGCCGTCGATCAGGCTTTCCAGGAGATCCAGCAACTGCTCAAGCTTCTCGTGGCCGAAGCGCTGTTCGATGTCGTCATAAATGATGCGACGCTCGGGCGACAGCGCGTCGATCAGGGCGGAACCGGCTGGCGCAATGGTCAGAACGACGCGGCGGCCGTCGCCTTCGGCCTTGTTGCGGGTGATGAATTTGCGGCCCTCGAGCGCCTTGATGATGCGCGTCAGGCTGGGCGGCAGCACCGATGCGCGATCGGCAAGCTCTGTTGCCTCGACCGGGCCGGCCTCGCTGAGCACACGCAGCACGCGCCATTGCTGTTCGGTCACGTCATGCGCCGCAAGCATAGGCCGAAACCGCGCCATCACCGCTTCGCGGGCATGAAGAAGCGCCATCGGCAGGGAACGACGAGTGTTTTCAGGCAGCAAGAAAAAGAGCCTCCCACGCTTGCGATCGAAAACAGGCCTTCCCTCAGCCGTATCCGCCTGCCAGGGCCCGTCCTGCCATCCCGTATCGTTGCGCCAAGGCCGATGCAAGACTTGACTTCGTGGGCGCTGCATGTAATTAACGCGTTAACTACAACAAAAACAATAGACCAGGGAAACGCCGTGCCTCACTTCTCCATCGAGTATTCAGCCAATCTCGATGCCAAGGTCGACATGGGCGAATTGTGCGCGCTGGTGTTGCGCACCGTGCTGGACACCGGGCTGTTCGAGACCGGCGCCGTGCGGGTGCGGGCCTTTCGCGCCGAGGCTTACGCGATGGCCGACAATCTGCCGGAAAACGCCTTTCTCGACATGTCGTTTCGCATCGGCACCGGCCGCAGCCCGGACGAGAAGAAGCGGACCGGCGAGGCTGTCTTTGCGGCGGTGAGCGAATACCTTGCCACGCTGTTCGAGACGCCGCATTTCGCCCTGTCGCTCGAGATCCGGGAAATCGACCCGGTGCTGAGCTGGAAGAAAAACGCAATCCACCCGCGACTGCGCGGCAAGTGACGGAACCCGACATGTCCGACCTGCAAGGCAATCTGAACAAGGCCGAGGCCTATCTGGACCGCTTCAGGCGCGATGGCGTGTTGAACCAGATCGGCGGCGAGGCGGTACCGGCGCTCGACGGCACGACGTTCGAAACGCTGTCGCCGGTCGACCTGAAGCCGCTGGCAAGCGTCGCGCGCGGCGGGGCTGCCGATATCGACCGCGCCGCCAAGGCGGCGAAGGCAGCGTTCCCGGCCTGGGCCGCCATGCCTGGCGAGGCACGCAAGAAGCTGCTGCACAAAATCGCCGACGCGATTGAAGCGCGCGCCGAAGAGATCGCCTTCGTCGAATGCATGGACACCGGCCAGGCGCTGAAGTTCATGGCCAAGGCGGCGTTGCGGGGTGCCGAGAATTTCCGCTTCTTCGCCGACCGTGCGCCCGAAGCCCGCGACGGCGAGACGCTGCGGACATCTGGCCAGGTCAACATCACGACGCGCGTTCCGATCGGCCCGATCGGCATCATCACGCCGTGGAACACGCCGTTCATGCTGTCGACCTGGAAGATTGCGCCGGCGCTGGCGGCCGGCTGCACCGTGGTTCATAAGCCGGCTGAATTTTCGCCGCTGACCGCCCGCCTGCTGGTCGACATCGCCGAGGAGGCCGGTCTGCCGAAGGGTGTCTGGAACCTGGTCAACGGCCTCGGTGAAGATGCCGGCAAGGCGTTGACTGAGCATCCCGACATCAAGGCGATCGGCTTTGTCGGCGAAAGCAGCACCGGTTCGATGATTATGCGCCAAGGCGCCAACACGCTGAAGCGCGTGCATTTCGAGCTTGGCGGCAAGAACCCGGTGATCGTCTTTGCCGACGCCGATCTCGAGCGCGCCGCCGACGCCGCCGTGTTCATGATCTATTCGCTGAATGGCGAACGCTGCACCTCGTCCTCGCGGCTGCTGGTCGAAGCCTCCGTCTATGAGAGCTTCACCGCCAAAGTCGCGGAGAAGGCTAAGCGCATCGTCGTCGGCCACCCGCTCGATCCGAAAACGGTGGTCGGACCGCTGATCCATCCGGTGCATGAGAAGAAGGTGCTGTCCTATATCGATATCGGCAGGTCGGAAGGTGCCACGCTCGCCGTCGGCGGCGGCAAGGTCGATGGGCCGGGCGGCGGCTGCTATGTCGGCCCAACCCTGTTCACCAACGTGACCAACGGCATGCGCATCGCGCAGGAGGAGATTTTCGGGCCGGTGCTGAGCGCTATTCCCTTCAACGACGAGGCCGAGGCGCTGGCGCTGGCCAACGACACGCAATATGGCCTGACGGGCTATCTCTGGACCTCGGACGTCACCCGCGCTTTCCGCTTCACCGACGCGCTGGACGCCGGCATGATCTGGGTCAACTCGGAGAATGTGCGCCATTTGCCGACACCGTTCGGCGGCGTCAAGAATTCCGGCATCGGCCGCGACGGCGGCGACCATTCCTTCGACTTCTACATGGAGACGAAGAACGTAGCCTTCGCGACGACGGCGCACGCGATCCAGAAACTCGGCGGCTGACCGGAGGAAATCAGATGCCCTTGCCCAAGCCCAATCTCTATCCCGCCTTCAACATCGTGCGCCTCAGCCATGTCGAGCTGGCCGTCACCGACCTCGCCAAATCCCGTGCGTTCTATGTCGATACGCTCGGCCTGCAGGTCACCGACGAGAAATCGGATACCATCTATCTCAGGGCGCTGGAGGAGCGCGGGCACCATTGCATCGTGCTGAAGAAGGCCGAGGTGGCCGAGGCGCGCGACCTTGGCTTCAAGGTCTTTTCGGACGAGGATCTCGACAAAGCCGAGCACTTCTTCAGGGGCAAGGGCCTGCCGGTGGAATGGGTCGAGCGGCCCTACCAGTCGCGCACTTTTCGCACACGCGATCCGCATGGCATTCCGCTTGAATTCTACGCCGAGATGGAAAGGTTGCCGCCGATCCACCAGAAATATGCGCTCTACAAGGGCGTGAAGCCGCTGCGCATCGACCACTTCAACTGCTTCTCGCCCAATGTCGACGAATCCGTCGCCTTCTACAACGAGGTCGGCTTCCGGGTGACCGAGTATACCGAGGATGCCAGCAGCGGAAAGCTCTGGGCGGCGTGGACGCACCGCAAGGGCGGCGTGCACGACATCGCCTTCACCAACGGCGTCGGACCGCGCCTGCACCACGTCGCCTTCTGGGTGCCGACGCCGCTCAACATCATCGACCTGCTCGACCTGATGGCAACGACGGGCTATCTGCCGAATATCGAACGCGGCCCCGGCCGGCACGGCATCTCCAATGCCTTCTTCCTGTATGTCCGTGATCCGGACAACCACCGCATCGAGATCTACTGTTCGGACTACCAGACGGTCGATCCGGACCTGGAACCGATCAAATGGGACCTCAAGGACCCGCAGCGCCAGACGCTGTGGGGCGCGCCGGCGCCGAAAAGCTGGTTCGAGGAGGGCAGTGTGTTTGCCGGAGCGAAGGCACGCCAGCCGGATTTGGCGGCTTCGCCGATCATTGCACCTTAGACGGGAATTCAGAGATGATAGCGTTCCGTCACGCCCCCCTCTGTCCTGCCGGACATCTCCCCCTCAAGGGGGGAGATTGGCCAGGCCCATGGTCAGCGCCTCTCTTGCAGCGTTGGAAATTGGCGAAGGCAGAGATGACATCCAATCTCCCCCCAAGAGGGGGAGATGTCCGGCAGGACAGAGGGGGGCGCCGTAGAGCGCCAACCTGTTCCATTCCCAGCAAAACGAACGGTGGAACCGCTGCATGAACCCCGCACGGCTCGCCACCTTCACCGTCGGCGGCAAGGCGCGCTATGGCGCTATCACGAGCAAGGGTGTCGTCGACTTGTCGGCGCGTTACAGCATGTGGCCGACGCTGCGCGAAGTGATCGAGGCCGGGGCCTTGCGGCGGCTGGCGGAAGAGGCCGAGGCGTTTGCCCCAGATTTCCCGCTCGACGCCATCGCCTACGAAATCCCGGTGCCTTCGCCGGAAAAGATCGTCTGCGTCGGCGTCAACTACCCCGACCGTAACGAGGAGTACAAGGATGGTCAGGCTGCGCCCTCCAACCCGTCGCTGTTCGTCCGCTTTCCACGCTCGTTCGTCGGCCATGGCGCGCCGCTGGTGCGGCCGCCGGAATCACCGCAGCTCGATTATGAGGGCGAAATCGTCATCGTCATCGGCAAGGCCGGACGGCGCATCCCGGAGGCCGAGGCGCTCGGCCATATCGCGGCGTTGTCGCTGTGCAACGAGGGCACCATTCGCGACTGGGTGCGGCATGCCAAGTTCAACGTCACGCAAGGCAAGAATTTCGACCGCAGCGGCTCTATCGGCCCATGGCTGGTGCCGTTTACCGACGAGGCGCAGATCGCCGACATCGCGCTGACCACCCGCGTCAATGGCGAGTTGCGCCAGCAGGACCGCACCAGCCGGATGATTTTTTCCTTCCGCAAGATCATCAATTACATCTCGACCTTCACCAAGCTGGTGCCGGGCGATATCATCGTCACCGGCACGCCGACGGGCGCCGGCGCCCGCTTCGAGCCGCCGATCTGGCTGAAGCCCGGCGACGTGATCGAGGTGGAGGCCGAGGGCATCGGCGTGCTCAGAAACGGTGTCGTCGACGAGGCAGCGCAATGACCCCGGAGCAAGTGGAAGACGCCGCGGCACGGCTGTTCGAGGCCGAGCGGTCGCGCCGCCAGATCCGTCTGCTCAGCCTCGATTTCCCCGAGGCGACGATGGAGGATGCCTATCGCGTGCAGGCGGCGCTGGTGACGCGCAAGATCGATGCCGGGCTGAAGCCGAAGGGGTGGAAGATCGGGCTGACATCGAAGGCGATGCAGTACGCGCTTGCCATCGACACGCCGGATTCGGGCGTGCTGTTCGACGACATGTTCTTCCATGACGGCGCGACGGTGCCGGCCGGCCGCTTCATCCAGCCGCGCGTCGAGGCCGAGATCGCCTTCGTCATGAAGGCGCCGCTGAAAGGCCCCGGCGTGACCATCTCCGACGTGCTCCACGCCACCGACTACATCACACCGGCGCTGGAAATCCTTGATACGCGCATCGAGCGCGTCAATGCCGAGACGAAGAAGGCACGCACCTTCTTCGACACGATTTCCGACAATGCCGCCAATGCCGGCATTGTCATCGGCGGCCGGCGGCAACGTCCTGATGAGGTCGACATGCGCTGGATCGGCGCCATCGTCTCGCGCAACGCCGAGGTCGAGGAAACCGGGCTCGGCGCCGGCGTGCTCAACCACCCGGCGATGGGCATCGCCTGGCTGGCGGACAGGCTCGCCAGCTACGGCATGTCGATCGCGGCTGGCGAGGTGGTGCTCTCGGGATCGTTCGTGCGCCCGGTCGAGGCGCGGCCCGGCGACACGATCGTTGCCGATTTCGGCAGCTCGGGAACGGTCAGCATCCATTTCGCGAAGGGCTGACGGTCGCCAGCCCGCACAGCAGCCCTATTCGCCACGCAGATAGGCGATCACCACATCGGCTGCGATGGCCGACATGCGCAGGCCGACCTCCCTGGTGATGTCGCCTTCGACGCGGCTCTGCACCCAGCCAAGAAAGGCGAAGGCGCGCAAGGCGGAAAACAGCGGCAGCGCGGCGATGTCCTGCGCCGTCAGCCCCCGCTCCCGCCGATAGCCGTCGAGCAAAGCAGCCTCGATCAGCGGATAGATCGCCTCCTCGCGGTTCTGGTACAGCGCAACGGCAAGGTCGTACATGTGCCAGCCATAGCCGCAATCGTCGAAGTCGATGATGCGGATCGCACCCTCATGGACAAGCACGTTCTCGCGCACCAGATCGGCGTGGATGATGCCGAAATTGCGGGCGCTGCGTTCGTGCTCCGACAGCGCCTTCACGGCCTTCTCCCGCGCCTGGAAAACCAGCTCGCGACGAGGGCTGTCGAGGAAGGGCGAGGTCTCGAAGCGGCCCCAATTCGGGTTCGCGCCGAAGAAGCCATCGAAATCCCAGGCATGGCGGGCAAAGCCGGCGGGCGGCGTCCAGGCAGACGTGACATTGTGCATGTGGGCGATGGTTCGGCCGATCGCGGTAAAGACCTGTCTTGCCTGCTCGGGCGTAAAATCCAGCGGCACGCCTCGCGCGCCGACGGCGCGGCCTTCCAGCCAACTCAAGCAATCGACTTGCCGGGGCTGCGTAGAAGCGGCTGTGCTGACGAGCACGAACAGATCGCCTGCCTGCGTGGCGACCGCAGATGGCGTGGCGATGCCAGCGGATTGCAGAAAGCCCATCCATTGCAGTTCCGAGCGCAGCGCCGCGTCCGTGTGATAGCCAAGCCGGTGAATGCGCATGGCAGCCGGCTGGCCATCGGGCAAGCGGATGCGGAAGACCGCGTTCTCGCGGAATTTCAGCAGCTCCGGCTCACCTTCGCGAATGCCCCAATGGGTGAGCGCGCGCCTGGCAAGCGCCGTGACATCGGCTGCCGTCTCGGGCTCGGACTGCGCGGAAACAGCGCTCACGCCTTCACTCCGCCGACTTCACCCAGCACCTCGTCGAGGACGCCGATCAGGGCGTCGGCATTGTCGCGCGAGAACGGCATTGGCGGGCGGATCTTCAACACATTGCCGTGGATGCCGGTCTTGCCCATCAGCACGCCGTGATGGCGCATCCGGTTGGCGACCTGCTCGGCAATGTCGGGCGCCGGCTCGCGGGTCTCGCGGTCATGAACCAGCTCGGCGCCGAAGAACAGCCCGGCACCCCTGACCTCGCCGATGCATTCATGACGCTCGGCCAGCGGGCGCAACAGCCCAAGCGCATAGGCGCCGACATTACGCGCGTTGGCGACGAGATCTTCCTGCTCGATGACGTCGAGAACGGCATTGGCCACCGCGCAGGAGACCGGATTGCCGCCGAAGGTGTTGAAGTAACGGAAAGCGTTGCGGAAGGTCGCCAATGTGTCCTTGGTGGTGACCACCGCGGCGACCGGATGGCCGTTGCCCATCGGCTTGCCCATGGTGACGATGTCGGGCACGAAGCCGGCGCGCTGGTGGCCCCAGAAATGGCTGCCGGTGCGGCCAAAGCCGGGCTGCACTTCATCGGCGATGACCAATCCTCCGGCATCACGAACCGAGCGCACCGCATCATCGAAGAATCCGGACGGGAGCGTCGGAAATCCCTCATTGGCCAGCAGCGGACAGAGGATGATGCCGGACAGGCCGATGCCGTCCTTTGCCAGCGAGGCGATGGCTTCGCGCACCGCATCGCCAAACGCCTTGCCATTGGCCATCGCATCCGGGTGGCGAAAACTATCGGGCGCCGGCACCAGCCTGACATTGCGGGCGCGGCCGCCGACTGGCGGCATGCGGGTGCTGAGCTGCGAAACCGCCGTGGTGTTGCCGTGATAAGTGGCGTCGGTGGCGATGATGCCCATCTGCCCCGATGCCGCTTGCGCCATGCGCAGCGCAATGTCGTTGGCCTCGCTACCGGTGCAAGTCAGGATGGCGGTCGACAGGCTGGCATCGAAAGTGGCGGTCAGCCGCTCGACATAGTCGAGGATGGCGGTGTGCAGATAGCGTGTGTGGGTGTTGAGCAGGCTGGCCTGCCGGCACAGGGCCTCGACCACATGCGGGTGGCAGTGACCGACATGGGCGACATTGTTATAGGCATCGAGATATTTGCGACCGTCGGCATCATAGAGCCAGACGCCTTCGCCGCGCACCAGGTGCACGGGCTCGTCATAGAACAATTGCGATTTCGCACCGAGCAGGCGGGAACGCCGGCTAACCAGCGCTTCTTGCGATTGAGTCATTTGCGTCTCGAAACTCCGTTTCATCCACTAACCCGTCAGACCTTCGACAGGCCTGCATCCAATGCTTCGCCGATCTTCGTCACATCGGCGGCGCTGATGATGAGCGGCGGCGACAGGATGATGGCGTTACCGGAGACGCGCAGCATGACACTGGCCTCATAGGCCGCCTCCGAAACCACCGCCATGGTCTTCTTGTCGGCAGGCTTCTTGGTGGCGCGGTCCGAGACCAGCTCCAGCGCCGCCATCAGGCCCTTGTACCGGACATCGCCGACGATCGCGTGCCTGGCCTTCAGCCCCTCCAGCACGGCCGCGAGTTCGATGCCACGCGCGGCCGCGTTCTCGTTCAGGCGAAGCCGTTTGGTCTCGGCAAGCGCCGCCAGCCCCGCCGCGCAGCCGACGGGGTGGCCGGAATAGGTATAGCCATGGCCGATGGCGCCGAAGCTGGTTTTGTCGGCCTCGAAGACATCGGCTACCTTGCCGCCGATCAGCGTGGCGCCGAGTGGGAAATAGCCCGAGGTGATCGCCTTGGCGATGGTCATGAAATCCGGCTTCACACCCGACAGCCGCGAACCCGACCAGGCGCCGGTGCGGCCGAAGCCGGTGACAACTTCGTCGGCGATCAGCAGTATCTCGTGGCGATCGCAGATCTCGCGCACCAGCGGCATGAAGCTCTCATGCGGAACGATGACGCCGCCGGCGCCGAGCACCGGCTCCATGATGAAAGCGGCGATGGTGTCGCCGCCCTGGAAGGCGATCTCGTCCTCCAACGCCCTGGCGCAGAGTTTTGCCAGCCGCACCGGGTCGGTCTCGTCGAACGGGTTGCGGAAGGTCCAGGGCGCAGGAATGTGGAACACACCGGGCAGCAGCGGCTCATAGTTGCGGCGGAAATTGGCGTTGCCGTTGACCGACGCGCCGCCGAAATGCGTGCCGTGATAGCCCTTCTTCAGGGCGAGGAATTTGGTGCGGTCGGCCTGGCCGCGGATCTTCCAGTATTGCCGGGCCAGCCGAAGTGCTGTTTCGACCGAATCCGAACCTCCCGAGGTGAAGAAGGTCCGCACCATGCCTTCCGGCTCGAACCATTCAGCCAGTTCGTAGGCGAGTTCGATCGACGGTCCGGTCGAGGTGCCGCGAAAACCGGAATAATAGGGCAGCGCACCGAGCTGGTCGGCGATCGCCTTCTTGATCGGGTCGCAGCTGTAGCCGAGATTGACGTTCCACAGGCCGCCGACGGCATCGAGCACGGTGTTGCCGGCGATATCGGTGACCATCACCCCCTCGCCCTTCATGATGACTTTCGGCGGGTTGGCCCGCATCTCGGCCGGATGCGCCATCGGGTGCCAGATTGGCTTGGCGTTGGTCTCGGTGAGGAAATTGATGTCGCGCATGAAAGGGCTCCGCAAATGGTCTCAGGCAACCGGGACGAGGTCGAAATGGCCGAGTGCTTCGGCATAGGATTGGCCCGGGCGGGCGACGTCGAAATGAACAGTGCGCATGCCGGCCGCGATGCCGCCATCGACATTGCGCTGCTGGTCATCGACGAAGACGCAAGCACCGGCCGGCAGGCCGAGCGCTTCGGTGACGAAGGCATAGGCACGCGGGTCGGGCTTGAGGATGCCGGTATAGGTGGCGTCGACGATCACGTCGAACAGGCCGAGCAAGGGCAGCCTCCGGCGAAAGTCGGCGCCATAGAACAGGTCGAGTTCATTGGACAGGATGGCCAGTCGGAAACCTGCCGCATGCACGGTGCGGATGGCGTTGTCTGCTTCGGGCCGCACCACCTTTTCAGGCTCCGCGCCGCGCGCGCGCTGGACGAAGGTTTCCATCGCCTGCCAGTCCTCGCCGACGAGACCGCCGACCTCGCTTGTACGGGTGCGCCAATAGTCGCGCTCGCTGATCTCGTCGCCCTGCATCGCGCGCCACAGCGGGTCACTGTCCGGATCGAACGGCCCACGCCATTGCAGCGTCCCCGGTGCGAGGCCGAGCGCCTGTTCGGTCAAGGCATGCGTCTCGAACAACGTGCGGGTAACGACGCCACCGAAATCGAGGACAAGCGCCTGGGCCGGAACAGCGCTCACGCGGCCACTCCCTTGGCCGGCATGCCGCGCGGAATGATGCCTTCCTCGACCCAACGGTCGAAGATTTCGAGCGCCTTGCCGACGAAGTCGTCGCTGTTGATATGGGCGTCCATTTCGTGGAACTCGACCCCGGCGGGAATGACCTTGCGCATTTCATCGGCGAAGGCCGCGAGAGCCTCGGGTTCATAGAGCGGCTCGCCCTGCACGTCCCATTCCTGGATGCCTCCGGCTGGCAGTATGAAGGCGGAGCGGCCTTTCGCGGCACCGAGCTTGACGGCGATGGTCCTGGCGACCTGGCGGCGATCGTCGGCATCGACGGTGACCGAAGCGATCAGCCTGTTGTGGGCATGGAACGGCCGCGTCGAGAATTTAGCCGGCAAATCCTGCCAGGTCGGCAGATCGACCATGTCGACGGCGCCGGGCGCGGCGATCTGGGGAATGCCGCGGGCGCCGGCATTCTCCAGCCGATCGGCGCCGGAACTGACGACGGAGCCGGCGAGATGATTGGTGATTTCCTGCAGGCTGAAATCGAACACCGCGCAGAAATGCCCCTGTCCGGCGATCGATTCGAAGGCGCGTCCGCCCATTCCGGTGGTGTGGAAGACGGCAACGTCATAGCCGCGCTGCTCCAACGCCGGCTTCAGCGTCTTCATGTAGCGCAGGCAGCTGCTGCCAAGTGAGGTCATGCCGATGGTCGGCCCGATGGCGGGCGCCGAGCCGCGCGACGCCAGCACGATCCTCGCCGCGCCGACGACCGCGCCGCAGGCCTGTGACAGGACCAGCTTGCAGATGCTGTTGAGGCCGTACAGTCCGCCCGCCCACAGGATCATCATCAGGTCGGGGGCGACGCGTTCGGGCGGGATGAGATGCGAATAGGCGATGGTCGAAACGACGAATTTCGGCACGCCGAGCGGCAGGCAAAGGGCCACGTCGAGCGCCAGATCGGTTCCCATCGAGCCGCCGATGGCGATGAAGGCATCGATCTCGCCGTTTTGATGGAGCTTGCGCACCAGTTGCACGGCGCCGCCGGCCATCAGCGTCATGGCGGTGTTCTCGTCGCCGCTCGCGACGATCTCGGCAATCGTCACATCGACCGCCCTCGCCACGGCGTGCTTGTCGTGATCGGGGCTGTAGGGTGGGTCGCCCAGCACGCTGACATCCATCATCACGGCGCTGCCACCCGATGCCTCGATGCACTGTTTCATGAACAACAGCTCTTCGGCCTTAGTGTCGCCGGTGCCGATGACCAGGATGCGGGGCGCAGTCTCTGCAGACATCAAGCCTGCCTCCTCAAGGTTTGCAGGGTCTCGCCGTTGAGGCGTATCGAAATCTCTCGTGCCGCTTCCATCACCGCAAGTCCCCGTTCCGCGATCGCGGCTGCCGTCGTCCTGGCCTTCGGCGCGGCCACCGCGATGGTGCCGAGCGCAAAGCCGTCCGCCGCGCGGATCGCTGCCGCGACGCTGATCACACCTTCCTCATAACCCTGGTCGCAAATCGAATAGCCGCGCGCGCGCGCCTCGCCCATGGACCTGGAGATGGCGACCGGTTCGATCAGCGTATGCGCCGTGAAGGCGTCGAGCGAACCCGCAAGACACGCCTTGACGGTCTCGTCACGGGCGAAGGCCAGATAGGCGATGCCGGAAGCCGTCGAATGCAGGGGCAGCAGCTGGCCGATATCGACATTGACCCGGTTCGCCCATGCCGGATGCTCGACATGGACGGTGACCAGCCTGTCGACGCCGAATTCCGACAAATGCACGGTCTCGACCGTCGATGCCGCGAGCTCCCGCACCAGCGGAACAGCCGTCTGCAGGAAGGGAAAGCGCGCCTCGCGGATGCGCGCCAGCCGCGACAGGCCGGCGCCGAGGCGATAGTGCCGCGTACCCGCATCTTGCTCGACGAAACCACGGCCGGCCAGCGCAATCAGCAGCCGCCTTGTCGTCGCCTTGTCGAAGCCCGAGCGGCGCGCCAGATCGGACAGGCCGAGTTCGGGCTCGTCGACGTTGAACAGCTCCAGAAGCGAGATCGCTTTTCCGACCGTACTCAAATTTGCCTCCGGGTTCGGGACAATCATTTAACGTGTGAATTAACTTGACAGGCATCGGCATTGTTTGCAAGTCTATATTCAAAATAACGGTTCAAATAATGAACCAGCCAACAGAGTGCATGGGACAGGCCATTCGGCCGGCGAGCTCAAGGGTTCGCAAACAGGAGGGATCAATGACAGCAGTTGCAGAACAGGCGCCGGCCAACAGGCTGCGCAAGAACAGTCTTGGCGTCGGCGCCATCACCTTCATGGTGATTTCGGCGGCCGCACCCCTTACCGCGGTCGCCGGCGGTACGCCGCTCGGCATGCTGATGGGCAATGGCGCGGGCTTTGCCGGCACCTACCTCATCGTCACCATCCTGCTGCTCTTGTTCGCGGTCGGCTATGTCGCCATGTCACGCCATGTCGGCAATGCCGGCGCCTTTTATGCCTATGCCGCGCGCGGCCTCGGCAGCATGGCCGGCGGCGCCACGGCGCTGATCGCCATCCTGTCCTACAATGCCATGCAGATCGGGGTCATGGGCTTGCTCGGTGCCGCGACATCAGGCCTGTTCGCCGGCTGGGGCATCAATTTGCCCTGGTGGGTGTGGAGCTTCATCGCCATCGCGCTGGTCGCCGTGCTCGGCTATCGGCAGGTCGACCTTTCCGCCAAGATCCTGACAGTGCTGGTGCTGTGCGAATATCTTGTAGTGCTGGTCCTCGACATCGCCATCCTCAAGACCGGCGGCGACAGCGGCCTGTCGGCGGCGCCGTTCAGCTGGAGCCAGATCGTCAGCGGCTCGCCGGCCATCGCAATCCTGTTCTGCTTTGCCGCCTTCATCGGTTTCGAGGCGACGACGATCTATGCCGAGGAAGCCCGCGATCCAAAAGTCACCATTCCGCGTGCCACCTATTTCTCGGTCGTGCTGATCGGCGTCTTCTACATGCTCACGGCATGGCTGATGGCGGTCGGCGCCGGTGTCGACAAATTGCTGCCGACGCTGCAGGGATTGCAGGATCCGACGACCTTCCTGTTCGGCCTGTCCGACCGCTACGCCGGCACCATGCTGTCGCAGGCGATGAGCATCCTGTTCGTGTCGAGCCTGTTTGCCGGCGTGCTGGCGTTCCACAATGCGGTTGCCCGCTACATCTATGTCTCGGGCCGCGAGAAGCTGTTGCCGCGGACGATCGGCGTGACGCATTCGGTGCATCAGAGCCCGCATGTCGCTTCCGTCATCCAGAGCGTGCTCGCCGCGGTCGTCGTCGGCCTGTTCGCCGTGCTCGGCCTCGATCCGGTGCTGGCGCTGTTTTCGTGGCTGACCAATGTCGCGACGCTCGGCGTCATCGTCATGATGGCGGTGGCCTCGCTGGCCGTGGTGATGTTCTTCCGCGCCAACCCGGCGGCCCACGAGAACGCGCTGAAGACCACCATCCTGCCAGGGCTGACCTTCATCGCCTTCGTGATCATCATCTACCTGATCGTCATCAATTTCGGCAGCCTGTCGGGGGCCGGCGGCTTCCTTGGCGTGTTCCTGCCAGGGCTGGTGCTGATCGCCGCGATCGTCGGACTGCTGCTGGCCAGCGCGCTGAAGAGCCGCGATCCCATAGCCTTCGAAAACCTCGGCCAGCCGCTGAAAGATTGAGAAAAGCAAAGGGGCGGCGTGTCACGCCGCCCCTTACACCACAAAGGGAGTGGCGGATTTGAGCTTTGCCGAGAATATCACCGTAGAGGCATTGGAAGCCGATCCCTACCCGATCTATGCAGAGCTCAGGCGCAGTGCGCCGGTCACCTTCGTGCCGGCGGTCAATCTGTGGTTCGTCACCCGCTGGAAGGATGTCGAGAGCGTCGCCAAGTCGCCCGACATCTTCTCCGCCGTGGTCGGCTCGTCGCCGGTCGAGCGCTCCTTCGGCAAGCCCACCATCCTGACCACCGATGGCGAGACGCACAAGCAGCTGCGCCAGGGCGTCGATCCGAAATACCGGCCGCGCACCGTCGCCGCCTATGCCGGCGACCTCGTGCGGTCGATTGCCGAACCTTTTCTCGACCGGATCGCCAGCCAGGGCTCCGCCGAGCTGATGGCCGATTATTTCGAGCCGGTGTCGACGCTCAGCCTGGCGCGCTCGCTCGGCCTTGCCGACATCGAGATGCCAACGCTGCGCCGCTGGTTCTACGGCCTTGCCCAGGGCGCCATCAATTTCGAGAACGATCCGAAGCGGCAGGAGATCGCCGACGCAATCAGTGCCGAGGTTGGCGACGCCATCCTGCCGACGCTGGAAAGACTTGCGCGCCAGCCAGATGACTCGGCGCTGTCGCATATGCTGCATGACGGCATGCAGGAGGGCACGACGCGGCCAATCGATTTTTTGATGCCAAGCATCAAGGTCATCCTGCTCGGTGGCATGCAGGAGCCCGGACATGGCGCCGGCTCGATCCTCGCCGGCCTGCTGGCCCATCCCGAGCAATTGCGGCAGGTGCTCGCCGATCCCGAGACCTTCGTGCCAAAAGCGGTCGACGAGGGCCTGCGCTGGGTGGCGCCGATCGGCACGCAGACGCGGCAGACGACACGGGCGGTCGAGCTTGGCGGCGTGACGATTCCAGCCGGCGCCGCCGTCGCCGCACTCGTCTCCTCGGCAAGCCGCGACGAGAGCCGCTTTGCCGATCCCGACCGCTTCGACATCAACCGCAACGAAGGCAACCATGCCGCCTTCGGCTTCGGCCATCATTTCTGTTCGGGCCGGTTCTTCGCGCGCGAGCAGATGTGCCTTGCGGTAAGGCTGCTGCTCCTGCGGTTCCCCGATCTCAGCCTTGTGCCTGGCAAGGAACCGGTGTTTCGCGGCTGGGAATTCCGCGCGCCAACCACATTGCATGTTTCCCTGGGAGTCCGTCACCCATGATCAGTCAGAGTGCCATCGACACGCTGCGCAGGACGGAGATCGGCGCGCGGGGCCTGTTCATCGATGGCGTGCAGATCGAGGCAACAAGCGGCGCGAGCCTGCCGGTGACGTCGCCGATCGACGGCCGACCTTTCGCCAGCATCGCCGACGGCAACGCCGCCGATATCGACCGCGCCGTGAAGTCGGCGCGCAAGGCGTTCGAGAAGGGCTCGTGGTCGCGATCAGCGCCAGCCTTTCGCAAGAAGGTGCTGACGAAATTCGCCGAGCTGGTTGAAAAGCATGCCGACGAGCTCGCCGTGCTCGGCGTGCGCGACAACGGCACCGAGATCGGCATGGCCTACAAGGCCGAACCGCTCTCGGCGGCAGGCACCATCCGCTACTATGCCGAGGCGATTGACAAGGTCTATGGCGAGATCGCGCCGACGGCCGACAATGTGCTCGGGCTGATCCACAAGGAGCCGCTCGGCGTCGTCGGCGTCATCGTGCCGTGGAATTTCCCGCTGATGATCGGCGCCTGGAAAATCGCGCCCGCACTTGCCGCCGGCAATTGCGTGGTGGTCAAGCCGCCGGAAATCGCTTCGCTGACGCTGCTGCGGCTGGCCGAGCTGGCCAGCGAGGCCGGCTTGCCTCCCGGTGTGCTCAACGTCGTCACCGGGCGTGGTTCGGTTACCGGCGAGGCGCTCGGCCTACATATGGATGTCGACGCCATCGCCTTCACCGGTTCCGGCCCGGTCGGCAGGCGGCTGCTCGAATATTCCGCTCGCTCCAATCTGAAGCGCGTCTTCCTCGAACTCGGCGGCAAATCGCCGAACATCGTCTTTGCCGATGCCCCCGACCTGAAACAGGCGGCGGTCGTCTCGGCCAACGGCATTTTTCGCAATTCCGGCCAGGTCTGCGTCGCCGGCTCGCGGCTTCTCGTCCAGTCAGCGGTCTACGACCGCTTCATGGACGAACTGCTCTCGGCAACCATGCGGCTCAAAGTCGGCGATCCGCTCGATCTCGCCAGCGATGTCGGTGCGGTGTCGAGCGCCGAACAGCTGGACAAGAACCTCGGTTTCGTCACCAGGGCGACGGAGGAAGGCGCCCGGCTGGTCACCGGCGGCGAACGGATTCTCGCGGAAACCGGCGGCAGCTACATGGCGCCGACGATCTTCGAGAACGTCACGCAGGAGATGCAGCTTGCCCGCGAGGAGGTGTTCGGGCCGGTACTCGGCGTCATGCGCTTCGAGACCGAGGAGGAGGCGGTGCGGCTTGCCAATTCGACCATCTACGGGCTTGCCTCGGCGGTATGGACCGCCAATCTCTCCACCGCGCATCGCATGGTGCGTGCCATCAATGCCGGGGTCGTACACGTCAACACCTATGGCGGCGCCGACATCACCGTGCCGCTCGGCGGCGTCAAGCAGTCCGGCTTCGGCCGCGACAAGTCGCTTCACGCGCTGGAGAAATATCTGGACCTGAAGACGGCCTGGATCGCGTTTTGACGGCACGCCGGGCTCTCTGAGAATCTGGCGACCTCCAGAGGCGCGCAAGATCGCGCCGCGACCCGCTGCGGCCGGTCAAGCGGCGGCTTTTGCTCACGCCCTTGAAAATTTTGAGAGAATATTCCCGGCTTCGGCGAGAACGGCGAAACGCGTTCTTTGATAAACTTGGTAGAATTTCTGAGGATGTGACCGAGGCTAGGCAATCCGCCTCGCTGCCATGACTTCACAACCGCAGAGATCAATCATGTCCGACTTCAAGAACACTTTGCCATCTTCCCCGAGGTCAACCGTGAACCGGCGCAGTGGCCTCGCTCTGCTGTTCGCATCGGCCGTCGCGATCGGCAGCCTGATGGCGCCCGGCGCATCGTTCGCCGAGGACAAGAAGGCGATCAAGGTCGGCATCATCAGCGGCGAAGACGAGGATGTCTGGCGCGTCGTAGTCGCCCAGGCGGCCGAAAAGGGCCTCGCCATCGAGACCGTGGTGTTCAACGACTACACCCAACCCAACGAGGCGCTGGAGCGTGGCGAGATCGACGCCAACGCCTTCCAGCACCAGCCCTATCTCGACAACCAGATCAAGACTCAGGGCTATCACATCGTGCGCGTCGGCTATACCGGCGTCTGGCCGATCGGCCTCTACTCGAAGAAGTACAAAGCAGTCGCCGACCTGCCCGAGGGCGCGGTCATCGGCGTGCCGAACGATCCCTCGAATGAAGGCCGCGCGCTGCGCGTGCTGCAGAACGAGGGCGTGATCAAGTTGAAGGACGGCACCGGCATTCTGGCCACCACCGTCGACATCGCCGAGAACGCGAAGAAAGTGGCGATCAAGGAACTCGACGCCGGCATCGTCGGCCGCTCGGTCGAGGATCTCGATGCGGCCGTGGTCAACACCGACTGGGCGCTGAAAAGCGGCCTGACGCCGGAAAACCGCATTGCGCAGGAGCCGATCGCCGACAATCCCTACCGCAACTTCATCGCGGTGAAGACCGGCAACGAGAACGAGGGCTGGGTGAAGACGCTGGTCGCCTCCTATCAGAACGAGGCGGTGAAGGCCGAGTTCGACAAGGTCTACAAGGGCACCGGCCTCAGCGCCTATTGATCCGATCGTCGACCGGAAGCCCGGTTCGAGAGCAACAGCGGTCCGCGCTCAGGCGCGGGCCGCGATTGCGTTTTCGGGAACAGGAACATTCATGAACCAGCATATCACGGCATCCGGGGACACTGCCGATCTGACCCACGCCCGGCCCGACACATCTCAGGACGTCGTGCGCCTCGTCGAGCTGAAGCGCCGCTTCGGTGTGACGGCGGCGCTCGACGGCGTGTCGCTGACCGTGCGCAAGGGTGAGATCCTCGGCATCATCGGCCGCAGCGGCGCCGGCAAGTCGACGCTGATCCGCTGCCTGAACGGGCTGGAACGGCCTGACTCCGGCGAGGTGTTCATCGAGGGCCGCGAGATCAGCCGGCTCGGCGAGCGCGACCTGCAGCCGCTGCGGCGGCGCATCGGTATGATCTTCCAGCATTTCAACCTGCTGTCGGCCAAGACCGTCGAGGACAATGTGGCGCTGCCGCTCAAGATCGAGGGCCGCCCGAAAGCCGAGCGACTGAAGCGCGCCGCCGAACTGCTCGATCTCGTCGGCCTGTCGGAGAAAGCAAAAGCCTATCCGGCGTCGCTGTCGGGCGGCCAGAAGCAGCGTGTCGGCATCGCCCGGGCGCTTGCCGCGCGCCCGGCGCTGCTCCTGTCGGACGAAGCCACCTCGGCGCTCGATCCGGAGACGACGCGCTCCATCCTCGCCCTGCTCAAGGACATCAACCGGCAGCTTGGCCTGACCATCCTTTTGATCACCCATGAGATGGAGGTGATCCGTTCGATCGCCGACCGGGTTGCGGTGATCGACGCCGGGCGCATCGTCGAGCAAGGGTCGGTCTGGTCGGTGTTTGCCGATCCGCGCTCGGATGTCACCAAAAGCCTGCTCGGCGCCATCCGGCCGCAACTGCCGGCCGAACTGGCGGCCCAGCTGCTGCCAGCGGCCGGCGCGGAGACGATCCTGCGCGTGGATGTGGCCGGCGAGGCGGCAAGCGGGCCATTGCTGTCCGACCTTGCCACGGCTGTTCCAGGCGCCTTCCGCCTCGTCCATGGCGGCATCGATCATATCCAGCAGCAGCCGGTAGGCACGCTGTTCCTGTCTGTTCCGGGCAGCGATGCAAATCATCTCGCTGACATCATCAGATTCCTGAAGGCCCGCCAGGCGCGGGTGGAGGTGCTTGGCCATGTCGCCAATCCTGTTTGAGCTTCTGCTGCGTTCGATCTGGGAGACGGTGCTGATGACGGCCGCCTCCGGCCTCATCTCACTGGCGTTCGGCTTGCCGCTCGGGCTGGCGCTGATTGCCACCGAACGCGGCGGTATCGCCGAAAGCCTGTGGGTGAACCGCGTGCTCGGCGCCGTCATCAACGGCTTCCGCTCGGTTCCCTTCATCATCCTTCTGGTGGCGCTGATCCCGGTGACGCGGCTGATCGTCGGCACCTCGATCGGCACATGGGCAGCCATCGTGCCGCTGTCGATCGCCGCCACGCCCTACTATGCGCGCATCGCCGAAGTGTCGCTGCGCGAGGTCGACCGCGGGCTGATCGAGGCAGCGCGCGCCATGGGCGGCAACCGCTGGACGATCATCCGCGAGGTGCTGGTGCCCGAAGCCCTGCCCGGCATCGTCGCCGGCTTCACCGTGACGCTGGTAACGCTGATCGGTGCGTCAGCCATGGCCGGCGCCATCGGCGCCGGCGGCCTCGGCGACCTCGCCATCCGCTATGGTTATCAGCGTTTCGAGACTTCGGTGATGATCGCCGTGGTCATCGTGCTGATCATCCTTGTGTGCGGCATCCAGTGGGTGGGAGACAGGCTGGTGGCGAGGCTGGATCGGCGGGGTTGAAAGACTGGCTGATGGCACCGCAGCGCACGGGATAGGCGGAGGCCTCCCCGCCTTCGGTGGACGTTTCCGCCAATCGCCAACGCACGCAGTTGTTGACGCAAGCCGAGTTAGCCGCGCAATCTAACCCCTTCCGGATCGAAGAACGGTATCGGCGCCACGACGGCTCGCGTCGGCTTGCCGTCGATCTCAATGCTGAGTTCGGTGCTGATGGCGGTGAAGGGCAGCCGCAGGTGCGCCGTGGCCAGCACCTTGCCGAGGGAATAGCCATGGTCGCTGTAGGTGACGATGCCCGCGTCCTCGCGATCGGCCAGAACCCTGGCATCGGTCGCGGCCGGCCTGTCGCCGTCGAGGATCAGCCCGACCCATTGCTCGTCGAGGCCCTTGTCGCGGACCTTGAGCAGCGCTTGCCGGCCGACGAAATCGCCCTTGTCGAATTTGATCCAGCGGTCGAGACCGACATGGAACGGCGTGCGGCTCTCATCCATGTCGATGCCGTGCGCCGGATAGGCCTTTTCCAGCCCGAGCGTGAACATCGCCAGCACGCCATAGGGTTTCAGGCCAAAGTCCCGGCCGGTTCGCATCAGCGCGTCCCAGACCGAAGCCGCCTCGTCGGCAGGCACGAACAGTTCGAAGCCGAGTTCGCCGGTCACGCCGGTGCGCGAGATCAGCACCCGCGTGCCGCTGATATGGCCCGACGTGAACGACCAGCGCTTCAGTCCATCCAGATCGGCATCCGCGATCAACGCTTTCAGCAGTTCGCGCGAGCGCGGACCCTGGATGGTCGGGAAGGCGATGGCCGCCGTGATGTCGGTGACATAGGCCTTGCGCCCCTGCGCATGATGCAGCAGCCAAGGCAGCATCTTCAGCCGGTTGACCGAGCCGGTCACCAGCATGAAGTGCTCCTGCCCCAGCCGGAACACGGTGAGGTCGTCCATGATGCCGCCATCCTCGCGGCAGACCGTGGAATAGCGTACCTGGCCGGGTTTCATGGCGGCGGCATCATTGACGATGACATGGTTGACCAGCGCCTCGGCGTCCGGCCCCTTGATGTCCATCTTGCCCATGGTGCTGAGATCCTGCACGCCAACATTTTTGCGGGTGTTCAGGTGCTCGTCGGCAATGCCGGAATAAGTTTTGGCCGAGATGAAATCGCCGCCGACACGACCCATGGTCGCGCCCAGTCCGACGATGCTGCTGTAGAAAGGGGAGCGCCGCTCAGCCAAGGAAGTCTCCATCGTTCATGAAAAACGGCAGCGCCAGACGGCGCTGCCCGGAGGCATTTGCTGCCGGTCTCAGCTGCCGTAGACGTCGAAGGAAAAGTACTTGTCGTTGATTTCCTTGTATTTTCCGTTGGCGCGCAGCGCGTCGATGGCCGCATTGAGCTTGTCGGCCAGCTCCTTGTTGCCCTTCTGCAGCGCGATGCCGACGCCGGGGCCGTGTATGGCCGGATCGGCCGTCAGCGTGCCGAGCAGCTTGCAGCAGGCGCCGTCGGGCTTCTTCAGCCATTCGGTCAGGATGATCGAGCCGTCCATCATCGCATCGAGGCGGCCATTGGCCATGTCGGTGCGGGCATCATCGCCCGTCGGATAGGCCTTGACCGTCGAGCCTGCATATTTCTGCTCGGCGAATTTCTGGTGGATGGTCGCGGTCTGCACGCCGAGCGCCTTGCCTTTCAGATCGTCAGGCGAGGTGCCCGCGATGGTCGAATCCTTGGGCACGGCGATGGCCGGCGGCGTCTGGTAGTATTTGTGGGTGAACTCGACCTTTTCGGCCCGCTCGGGCGTGATGGTGATGTTGATGATGGCGTCGAACTTGCCGGCCTGCAGCGCCGGTATGGAACCATCGAAATCCTGCACGCTGAATTCGCACTCGGCCTTCATCTCGGCGCACAGCGCCTTCCCCAAGTCGATGTCGAAGCCACCCAGCGTGCCGTCGGCACTGGCGTAATTGAAGGGCGGGTAGGCGCCCTCGGTGCCGATCCTGAGTTTTTTGTCCTGGGCGGAGGCGGCGCTCGTGGCAAGGGTGAGAGCGACGGAAGTGGCAAGCACGAAACGACCGAAAAGACGCATGTTCGAGTTCCCCGTTGAAAACGGGAAGTCTACGGGCTTCCAGGCGTGTGGCGGAGACGGAAACGACATGTCATGCGGCGATCGCGGCGCGGCGAGCGGACCAAGCCCTCACGATTGGTCGTGCGTTAGCCGGCGCGCTGCTTGTTCGTCGCTGTCCGGTCGATGGCCAACTCCCCGGCCGAGAGGACAACGCCAAATTTTTCGCTGGCTTCTTCGACCGTATAGTAACCCAACGCCACGTCGCGCAGCACCAGATCCGGATCGCGCTGCAGCGGATCGCCATAGCCGCCACCGCCCGGCGTGCCGACGCGCACGCGGTCGCCGGCCTTGAGCGCGATGTCCTGCTCCTTGGACAAATGCGGCGGTACATGTTCCTCGCCGTTGCGGAACACGGTCACCATGTTGACCGCGCCATCCCTGCCGCCGAGCGCGCCCTGCGGGCCGAAACGGCCGTGGTCCATGACGAAGGAAGCGCGGGCGTCGCCGCGCAGGATTTCGACCTCATAGGCGAGGCCGAAACCGCCGCGATGCTTGCCGGCGCCGCCGGAGCCTTCACGCAAGGCGTAGTGGCGGTAGAGCACCGGGAATGCCTGTTCCATGATCTCGACCGGCGGCGATTTAGAAATGCCGATGGTCGAGCAGCCATTGGTCAGCCCGTCATGGCCTGAATTGCCGCCATAGCCGCCGCCGGAGATCTGGTACATGACGTAATCGCGGCCGCGCGCCGGGTCGTTGCCGCCAAGCGCGAAATTGCCGCTGGAGCCGGCGGGCGCCGCCGTCACCTTCTCCGGCAATGCCTGCACCATCGCCGCGAACACGGCCTCGGCGATGCGCTGCGACACTTCAGCGGCGCAGCCCGAGACCGGGCGTGGATATTTCGCGTCGAGGAAAGTGCCTTCCGGCCGCTTGACGATCAGCGGCTCGAAAGCGCCGGCGCTGATCGGCACATCCGGGAAAATGTGGCGCATGGCGAGATAGACCGAGGACAGGGTCGTCGCCAGCACGCTGTTCATAGGCCCGGCGCAAGGCTTGGACGAACCGGCGAAATCGAAGGTCAGCGTATCGCCTTGCTTCTCGACCGCGAGCGCGATGCTCAGCGGCTCGTTGACCACCCCGTCTGAATCGACAAAGGCCTTCGAATGGTAGGTGCCGTCGGGGATGGCTGAGATGTTGGCGCGCATCTGTTCGGCGGCGCGGCGGCGCAGTTCGGCGATCGCCTCGACAACGGTTTCGTCGCCGTAACGATCCAGGATTCCGTTGAGCCTGTCCTGACCTATCAGCAGTGCGGCGGCCTGCGCCCTGATGTCGCCGATGCGCTGATCGGCGACGCGGATGTTGGAACAGATGATGGCGTAGATCTCGGGATCGAGCATGCCCTTCTTGAACAGTTTTACGGGCGGCAGCCGCAGGCCTTCCTGCTCGACCGCGGTCGCCGAGGCCGAAAACCCGCCCGGCACCGACCCGCCAATGTCGGGCCAATGGCCGGTGTTGGACAGCCAGCAGAAAATCTTGCCGTCCCGGTAGACCGGCATGGCGAAGCGCACATCCATCAGATGGGTGCCGCCGAGATAGGGGTCGTTGACGATGTAGATGTCGCCCGGCTCGGGAGCCAAGCAGCGGCCATCGGCGATCATCTCGATCACCGTCCTGGTCGAATACTGCATGACGCCGACGAACACCGGCAAACCCTGGCTGCCTTGCGCGATCAGCGAACCGTCGAGCGCCGAATAGATGCCATCGGAGCGGTCGTTGGCCTCGGCGATGACAGGCGAGAAGGCGGCGCGGGAAAAGGTCAGGTCCATCTCGTCGCAGACCTGCTGCAACGCCGCCTGGAGGACCGAAAGCGTGATGGCGTCGAGTTTTGCCCTATCAGGATTTGGCATCTCAGGCCTCGCCGATGTCGATGATGATGTTGCCGTCGGCGTCGCTGCGTGCGCGGTCGCCGGGTTCGAGCACGGTGGTGGCGTCCATCTGTTCTAGGATCGCCGGCCCTTCGATGATCGCGTCGAGCGGCAGCTTTTCACGCGCGTATACCGGCGTGTCGTGCCATTGGCCGGCGTACCAGACCGGCCGGATTTCGCGCCGCGCCTCGTCGAGCGTTGTTGCGCGCCCTGCGGGGTCGATCAGGCGCGACAGATCGATCGCCGGACGCACGCCGGTCACCGACGTGTTGAGATTGACGAGGTTGGCGCGGATTTCCGGCAGCTCGACCTTGAAGCGGGCGAAATAGGCCTTTTCGAAAAGCTGCTGCAGCGTTGCGCGCGTCACCGACGACGACGGCAGCGCCACATTGATGATGTGGGTCTGGCCGACGAACTGCATGTCGGCGGAATGGGTGACGCGGATCGTCTCCGGCTTCACCGCCTCCTTGCCTATCAGCTCCTCGCCTTCGTTTCGGTGCCGTTCCAACACAGCGTGAAGCTGGGCTTCGTCGAGCACCGACACCGGCTGGTTGATGGTGTTGACGAAGTCGTGGCGCAGGTCGGCAACGACGCAGCCGAGCGCGTTGGTGATGCCTGGACGCGCCGGCACCAACACTTTGGGCAGGCCGAGTTCGCGCGCAAGCGCGGTGGCATGCAACGGGCCGGCGCCGCCAAAGGCGAACAGCGCGAAATCGCGCGGGTCGTGGCCGCGCGACACCGAGACCATGCGGATGGCGCCGGCCATCTTCATGTTGCCGAGCCTGAGCACCGCGCCCGCCGCCTCGACGCCGGACAGGCCGGTCGGCTTGCCGATCTTTTCCTCGAAGATGCCAGTGACGCGCTCTGATGTGACGGGATTTTGGACCGCCAGCAGCTTCTTCGGCGCCAGCCGGCCGAGCACCAGATTGGCGTCGGTGATGGTCGGTTCGAGGCCGCCGCGCCCGTAGCAGATCGGGCCGGGATTGGCGCCGGCACTTTCCGGGCCGATCTGGATCAGGCCGGCCGCATCGACGCGGGCGATCGAGCCGCCGCCGGCGCCGACCGTGTGCACCGCCACCATGGGCACATGGATCGGCATCGCATATTCGATCTCGATCTCGTTCGAGACTGCCGGCTCGGCATTGCGGATCAGCGCCACGTCGGTCGAGGTGCCGCCCATGTCGTAGGTGACGAGATTTTCGAAGCCGGCGCGTTTTCCGGTATAGGCGGCGGCGATGACGCCCGAGGCCGGGCCGGACATGACCGTCTTGGCCGATTCACGTGTGACGAAGCGGGCCGAGATCATGCCGCCATTGCCATTCATGATCAGGAAGTCGCGGGCATAGCCTTTGGCGCCCAGTTCCTTGCGCAGCCGCTCGACGTAGCGCTCGAGGATCGGCTGCACGGAGGCGTTGACCGAAGCGGTCACGCCGCGTTCGAATTCGCGCGCTTCCGACAGCAGCGCATGGCCCGCCGTGATGTAGCCGTTCGGCCAGAGTTCGGCGGCGATTTCGACGGCGCGCCGCTCATGTGTCGGGTTGGCATAGGAATGCAGGAAATGGATGACCAGGGATTCGCAACCGGCCGCGATCAGCGTCTGCACGGCGTCGCGCATCTCGGTCTCGTCGAGCGGCGTGCGCACCGCGCCCGACGCTTCGACGCGCTCCGAGACTTCGAGCCTGAGATTGCGAGGAATGATCGGGACGAAGCTGCCGGTCATGCCATAGGCCTGCGGCCGCGTGCGCCGGCCGAGCTCGATCACGTCGCGAAAACCGCGCGTGGTGATCATGCCGGTTTTCGCCAGCCGGCGCTCGAGCACCGCATTGGTGGTGGTGGTCGTGCCATGCACGATGAGGTCGATGCCGTCGATCGGAAATCCGGTGGCGCCGAGCGCCGAAACGACACCGAAAGCCTGATTGTCGACCGTGGTCGGCGTCTTGGCTAGATACACCCTGCCACCGTCGCGGCCGTCGATCAGGAGCAGGTCGGTGAAGGTGCCGCCGACATCGATACCGGCAACGACATTTCCCTGGGAATCGCGCGCTTGCGCCGAAATATTCTCTTCCATCGTCGAAACCCGAAATGCGCGAACTACGGATATGCGTCAGTTTGGAAAGCTGTTTTAAGGGAGCATCTTGACGCAAATATCGTTTGTATACTAATAAATTCCGGACACAAGAGCTTGCCGCTTTGGAGTGTGCGAACAGCACGCCGGGACCTGAATGGTCCGGGCGCGCAGGTGAAGGTTTGGCGCCCGCGTCCGTAAGCTGGGCCAGAAGGTTGGATTTGATGAACACCACATCCGCTCTCAACACCGTCGGCGCCCGACCGCTGCAGTTCCCTATACCGGCCAACGTCTATGCCGAGACCGTCGTCTCGGTGAAGCACTATACCGATCGGCTGTTCTCGTTCCGCATCACCCGTCCGCAGTCGCTGCGCTTCCGCTCCGGCGAGTTCGTCATGATCGGCCTGCCCAATGCCGAGAAGCCGGTGTACCGCGCCTATTCGGTGGCAAGCCCGGCCTGGGACGAGGAGCTGGAATTCTTCTCGATCAAGGTGCCGGATGGTCCGCTGACCTCCGAGCTGCAGAAGATCCAGGTCGGCGACACGGTCATCATGCGCCAGAAGTCGACCGGCACGCTGGTGGTCGACGCGCTGACGCCGGCCAAGCGGCTGTTCATGATCTCGACCGGCACCGGCATCGCGCCTTTCGCCAGCCTGCTGCGCGACCCCGACACCTACGAGAAATTCGATCAGCTGATCCTGACCCATACCTGCCGCGACAATGCGGAACTCACCTACGGCCAGGAGCTGGTCGCGGCGTTGGAAAGCGACCCGCTGATCGGCGAGCTGACCACCGGGCGCGTCACGCTCTACAATTCGACGACCCGCGAGGAATCGGCACGCATGGGCCGCATCACCGCGCTGATCGGCTCCGGCAAGTTCTACAGCGATCTCGGCATCGACAAGCTCAACCCGGAAACCGACCGCATCATGATCTGCGGCTCGATGCATATGCTGAAGGATGTCAAGGAACTGGCCGAAAGCCTCGGCTTCGAGGAAGGCTCGCTGAGCCATCCAGCGACTTTTGTCGTCGAGCGCGCCTTCGTCGGCTGAGCCGCACCAACATCTCGAAGTCTATGTTTTTGACCGCACGGTCAAAAATTGCTGCTTTCGCCGCCTTTTTCGGTTATGACCGCCCGCAGGACTCGTGAAGTACGGCTTCACGGGCTATCTTCGGCACACGTCGCTGAATGAAAGGGCAGGAGATGAGCAGCACAATACGCGAAGCCGATGTCGGCTCGTCCAAGGTGACGCCGCTGCCGGCGCGTGCCGCCGCCAACACAGCCGTACCTCTGGACCATCGCGTTGCGCGCAATCCCGGCATGAAGCTCGACCTCGGCTTCATGGAATCGGTGCGCAGCGTCAATCGCTCGGCGCTGGAACGGCGCGTCGCCAGCCTGACCAAGCGGCGCTCGATAAAGGCCGACAACCAGGCGGCCTGGCTGCTGCGCGCCGTCGCCTGCATGGATTTGACGACGCTGAATTCCAACGACACCGAGGAGCGCGTGCGCCGGCTCTGCGCCAAGGCGATCAATCCGTTCCGCCGCGACATTGTCGAGGGCCTCGGCATATCAGGTGAAACCATCCGCCCGGCCGCCGTCTGCGTCTACCATCCCTTCGTCGCCACCGCCGTCGATGCCTTGCGCGGCACCGGCATCCATGTCGCCGCTGTCTCCACCGCCTTCCCGCATGGCCTTACGCCGCTGTCGACCCGCCTGCAGGAGATCGAGGCCTCGGTCCGCGACGGCGCCGACGAGATCGACGTCGTCATCCCGCGCGGCCTGGTGTTCGGGGCCAAGTGGCGGGAGCTTTACAACGAGATCGTCTCGATGCGCGCCGCTTGCGGTGACGCGCATCTGAAGGTCATCCTCGGCACCGGCGACCTCGCAACGCTGCGCAATGTCATGCTGGCCTCGATGGTGGCGATGATGGCGGGCGCCGATTTCATCAAGACCTCGACCGGCAAGGAAAGCGTCAACGCCACGCTGCCCGTCGGCCTCGCCATGGTGCGCGCCATCAGGGCCTATTTCGAGGAAACCGGCTATCTCATCGGCTTCAAGCCGGCCGGCGGCATTTCGACGGCCAAGGCCTCGCTCGACTGGCTGGTGCTGATGAAGGAAGAACTCGGCCGGCCATGGCTGGAGCCGGACCTGTTCCGCTTCGGTGCGTCGAGCCTCTTGACCGACATCGAGCGCCAGCTCGAGCACCATCTGACGGGACACTATTCGGCCAATCATCGCCACGCGATGGCTTGAGAGATTTNCCCCCNCCCTGATCGGCAAGCCGATCGACCCTCCCCACAAGGGGGAGGGGTGAAGGAGGCGCCCAATGAACATTCTCGACCGCTACCACGCCATGGAGTACGGCCCGGCGCCGGAAGCCCGCAACGAGGCCGACGCCTGGCTTGCCGCACGCGATTTCGGCAAGGCGCTGTTCATCGGCGGCGACTGGAAAGCCGCTTCCGGCGGCAAGACCTTCGAGACCAGCGAGCCCTCCTCCGGCAAGCTGCTGGCCAAGGTCTCGGACGCCAGTGCCGCCGATATCGATGCGGCGGTTGCGGCGGCCACCAAGGCGCTGCCGAAATGGTCGGCAGCCTCAGGCTATCAGCGCGCCAAGGTGCTTTATGCCATCGGCCGTGCCATGCAGCGCCATCAGCGCCTGTTCGCAGTGCTTGAGACCATCGACAATGGCAAGCCGATCCGCGAAAGCCGCGACATCGACGTACCGCTGGCGATCCGCCATTTCATCCACCATGCCGGTTGGGCGCAGGCGCTGGACAAGGATTTCCCCGGCCACAAGGGTGTCGGCGTGGTCGGCCAGATCATCCCGTGGAATTTCCCGTTGCTGATGCTGGCCTGGAAGATCGCGCCGGCGCTCGCCGCCGGCTGCACCGTGGTGCTGAAGCCGGCCGAGTTCACGCCGCTGACCGCTATCCTGTTTGCCGAGATTTGCGAACGCGCCGGCGTGCCGAAAGGCGTCGTCAACATCGTCCAGGGCGGCCCTGAGGCCGGCGTGGCCATCGTCAACCATCCCGGCATCCAGAAGATCGCCTTCACCGGCTCTTCCGAAGTCGGCAAGATCATCCGTAAGGCGACCGCCGGCTCGGGCAAGAAACTGTCTCTCGAGCTCGGCGGTAAGTCGGCCTTCATCGTCTTCGAGGATGCCGATCTCGACAGCGCCGTCGAAGGCCTGGTCGACGGCATCTGGTTCAACCAGGGCCAGGTCTGCTGCGCCGGTTCGCGGCTGCTGGTGCAGGAAGGCATAGCCGACGCCCTGATCGCCAAGGTGAAGACGCGGATGAGCCGGCTGCGCGTCGGCAGCCCGCTCGACAAGAACACCGACATCGGCCCGCTCGTCGACTTGACCCAGCTTGACCGCGTCAAGGGCCTGGTTGCCGAAGGCGCCAGGCAGGGCGCCGTCTGCTGGCAGCCGGATGCGGCGCTGCCCTCTTCCGGCTACTACCATCTGCCGACGCTCGCCACAGGTGTTTCGCCGGCTAACATCTTGGCGCAAGAAGAGGTGTTCGGCCCTGTTCTGGCAACCATGACCTTCCGCAACACCGAGGAAGCGATCGAGCTGGCCAACAACACGCGCTACGGCCTCGCCGCCTCGGTGTGGAGCGAAAACGTCAACCTCGCTCTGCACGTCGCGCCGCAATTGAAGGCCGGTGTGGTCTGGGTCAACGGCACCAACATGTTCGACGCCGCCTGTGGCTTCGGCGGATACCGCGAGAGCGGTTTTGGCCGCGAGGGCGGGCGCGAGGGCATGTTCGAATATCTCACGGCGAAGCTGCCGCTCGGCCCGATCATCAAGCCGGCGACGACCTCCGCACAGCCGGTCGAGCAGGCCGACGGCTCGGCGATCGACCGCACGGCAAAGCTGTTCATCGGCGGCAAGCAGGTGCGGCCGGACGGCAATTATTCCCTCGCCATCGCCACCGCCAAGGGCAAGCTTGCCGGCGAGGTCGGGCTCGGCAGCCGCAAGGATATCCGCGACGCCGTCTCTGCCGCCCGTGCCTGCAAAGCATGGCCGGAGGCGACCGCCTATAACAGGTCCCAGGTGCTCTATTATCTGGCCGAGAATCTTTCCGGCCGCGCCGGCGAGTTCACCGCCCGTCTCACCGGATTGACCGGCGCTACGCCCAAGGCCGCGCGGGAAGAGGTAGAACAATCCATCGAACGGCTGTTCCTCTATGCCGGTCTGGCCGACAAGTTCGAGGGTCGCGTGCACCAGCCGCCGGCGCGTGCCGTGACGCTGGCGCTGCATGAGCCGGTCGGCGTCGTCGGCATCGTCGCGCCTGATACCTCGCCGCTGCTCGGCCTGATATCGCTGGTCGCACCGGCGCTGGCCATGGGCAACACCGTGGTCGCGGTGCCGTCGGAGCGCTACCCGCTGCTGGCGACCGATCTCTACCAGGTCATCGAATATTCCGACATTCCGGCCGGCGCCATCAACATCGTCACCGGTCGCAGCGCCGAACTCGCCGGCGTGCTGGCCAAGCATGACGATGTCGATGGGCTCTGGGTGTTCGCCGATGCCGAGACCTGCGCCAAAGCGGAAGCCGAGTCCATCGGCAACCTCAAGCGGGTCTGGAGCGGCAATGGCCGTGGCCTCGACTGGGCGTCCGACGAAGCCGCCGGCGACGCCTTCCTGCGCCGCGCCGTCGAGGTCAAGAATGTCTGGGTGCCTTATGGCGACTGAGCCCAAATGGCTATCGTGATGGTGATCGTGTTCGGGGTTGACGCACGGACAGATGTTCTTTAACGAGAAAAAACATCTTTATCAGTGAACGTCAACGGCGCAGGCCGCATGATCGCGCGTGACTGGCACATGACGCCTTGGCCAGCCGCAGTTAGACCCGGACTATCCCAGCGGACGAGGAGAACACTATGGCGGATCTGGCAGGCAAGGTCGTTGTCGTCACGGCAGCGGCGCAAGGCATCGGCAAGGCGAGCGCACTGGCCTTCGCAAAAGCTGGCGCCATCGTCTACGCCACCGACATCAACGAGGCACTGCTGGCGGAATTCGCCAAGACGCCAGGGATCAAGACTCGCAAGCTGGACGTGCTCAACGACGAAGCCGTCAACGCCGCCTTTGCCGAGATCGGTGTCGTCGACGTGCTGTTCAATTGCGCCGGCTTCGTCCATGCTGGCTCGATCCTGGAGATGAAGGACGCCGATCTCGATTTCGCGCTGAACCTCAATGTTCGCGCCATGATCCGCACCAGCCGGGCCGTGCTGCCCGGCATGCTGGAACGCGGCGACGGTTCGATCATCAACATGGCCTCGCTGGCCAGTTCGACCAAGGGCGTGCCCAACCGCTTCGTCTATGGCCTGACAAAGGCCGCCGTCATCGGCCTGACCAAGGCGATCGCCGCCGACTATGTCGGCAAGGGCATACGCTGCAACGCCATCTGCCCCGGCACGGTCGAGAGCCCGTCGTTGCAGGACCGCATGCACGCTCAGGGCGACTACGATGCCGCCCGCGCCGCCTTCATCGCCCGCCAGCCGATGGGCCGGCTCGGCACGCCTGAGGAAATCGCCGATCTCGCCGTCTATCTGGCCGGCGCCACCTACACGTCCGGGCAGGCCTACAATATCGACGGCGGCTGGTCGATCTGACCGCTGGTCGGAAAAGATCTGAGCATGCAGAACAATCGGGGCCCTTGCCGGCGTTTACGAGGGGATCGAAGAGTCTGAAAATCCCGCGCGCCGGCCATCTTGTAGGGTAACCACGCTTGTCCGGGGTCGGGTCGATGAGTAGGGTCCGCCGGTTCCGCGAAGGAGCCATCGCCCTGGCGGCAAGTTTGCAAAAGGCCACGAGGCCGCAATCAGGAGAAGGATTTTAGATGAAACTGCTGCGCTATGGCGAGGTGGGAAGCGAGCGCCCAGGTCTGCTCGATGCGGATGGCACGATCCGTGATCTGTCCGCTCACGTCACCGACATCGGCGGCAAGGCACTCGATCCGGCATCGCTGGCGGCACTCGCCAAGCTCGATCCGAAGTCGCTGCCGGCGGTGTCCGGCAGCCCGCGCCTCGGCGCCTGCGTTGCAGGCACCGGCAAGTTCATCTGCATCGGCCTCAACTATTCCGACCACGCCGCCGAGACCGGCGCCACCGTGCCGCCGGAGCCGATCATCTTCATGAAGGCAAGCTCGGCCATTGTCGGCCCGGATGACGACGTGCTGATCCCCCGCGGCTCGGAGAAGACCGACTGGGAAGTCGAGCTGGCCGTGGTCATCGGCAAGACGGCAAAGTATGTCAGCGAAGCCGACGCGCTCGACTATGTCGCCGGCTACAGCGTTGCCCACGACGTCTCCGAACGCGCCTTCCAGGCCGAGCGGCAAGGCCAGTGGACCAAGGGCAAGAGCTGCGACACGTTCGGCCCCACCGGCCCATGGCTGGTGACCAAGGACGAAGTCGCCGACCCGCAGAACCTCAAAATGTGGCTGACGGTCAACGGCAAGACGATGCAGAACGGCTCGACCAAGACCATGGTCTATGGCGTCAAATACCTGGTTTCCTATCTCAGCCAGTTCATGTCGCTGCACCCCGGCGACATCATCTCCACCGGCACGCCGCCCGGCGTCGGGCTGGGCATGAAGCCGCCGGTGTTCTTGAAGGCCGGCGATGTGGTGGAATTGGGCATCGAGGGCCTGGGCCAGCAGAAGCAGACGTTCAAGGCTGATTTGTAGCGGCGCCGACTTCCCTTCTCCCCTTGCGGGAGAAGGTGTCGCCGAAGGCGACGGATGAGGGGTGTTCCAGCAACGCCTCACTCCGCTGGAACACCCCTCATCCGTCTCGGCGCTGCGCGCCGATCCACCTTCCCCCACAAGGGGGAAGGCAAGAACTGCGCCGCCGCGCTACTTCAGCACCTTCCCATCGGCCCCAAACCTGTACGTCTTCGCCGGATCCGGCGTCGCATAGAGCGTGGCTCCCGGTTCTGCATCGTACACCCCGAAAATCCGCACGGTAATCAACCCGGCCTTCTCGCAATCGAGATACAGATTGGTGTCGGCGCCGAGGTGCTCGGCGTGCACCACCGTTCCCTTCCAGGCGCCGGATTTCGGATCCACGGTCAAATGTTCCGGCCGCACGCCGATGGTCTTGGCGGTTTCGCCGAGCCTGGCACCCTCGACGAAATTCATCTTTGGTGAGCCGATGAAGCCGGCGACGAACTCATTTGCCGGCGAATTGTAGAGCTCCATCGGGCCACCGATCTGCTCGATTTTCCCTGCGTTGAGCACCACGATCTTGTCGGCCAGCGTCATCGCCTCGACCTGGTCGTGGGTGACGTAGATCATCGTCGCCTTCAGCCGGCGATGCAGCTGCGCGATCTCCAGCCGCGTGTTGACGCGCAGTGCTGCATCGAGATTCGAAAGCGGCTCGTCGAAGAGAAAGAGCTTGGGTTCGCGCACCACGGCGCGGCCGATGGCCACGCGCTGACGCTGGCCGCCGGAGAGCTCGGCCGGCCGCCTTTCGAGATAGGGCTCGAGCGACAGCATCGACGAGGCGATGCCGATGCGGCGCTCGATCTCCGGGGCGGGCGTGCCGGCCTGCTTGAGGCCGAGGCCCATATTGTTCTTCACCGTCAGATGCGGATAGAGCGCATAGGTCTGGAACACCATGGCGATGCCGCGCTTGGCCGGCGGCGTGGCCGAGACGTCCGCGCCGTCGATCACCACCCGGCCCGAGGTCGAGTCCTCCAGTCCCGCAATGACCCTGAGCAAGGTCGACTTGCCGCAACCGGAGGGGCCGACGAAGACAACGAACTCGCCGTCGTTCACTTCGAGGTTGATGCCCTTCAGCACCTCGACCGGCCCAAAGGCCTTCTTCACGTTCTCGATGTTCAGCGAGCCCACGGCTTCGTCCCTGTTCTAGAGTTTGACGGCGGCGCCACTGCGCACGCTCTCGTCGGCGGCAAGGCAGACGGCGAGCGATTTGACCGCGTCGTCCATGTGTTTGGTGAGATCGAGATCCTCGCGGATCGCCTTCAGCACGAAGGCCTGTTCGAGGTCGCAGAGGTCCTGATGGCCGGGTTCGCCTGCCATCGATAGCATTTCGTCGGCCTTGAGAAACTTGCCGTCCGCGCCGGTCGCCGCATTGTGCAGGCGGATGGTCGAGGTCTTGGTGTGAGTGTCGATGTCATCCGACCTCACACCTTCCTTCATGACGATCGACACGCAGCCATTGGGCGAGATCACGTCCTTCACGAAGAAGGCGGTTTCCGAAATCATCGGCCCCCAGCCTGCCTCGTACCAGCCAACCGAACCGTCGTCGAACAGCACCTGTAAATGGCCATAATTGTACATCGAGGGCGCCACCTCTCCGGTCAGCCGCACACCCATGCCGCGCACCTCGACCGGCTTCGCATCGGTGATCTGCAGCATGACGTCGAGATAGTGCACGCCGCAATCGACGATCGGCGAGGTCGTCTGCATCAACTGCTTGTGCGTCTCCCAGGTGTGACCCGAGGATTGCTGGTTGAGATTCATGCGGAAGACATAGGGGCCGCCGAGCTTGCGCGCTTCGGCGATCAGCCTGATCCAGGACGGGTGATGGCGCAGGATGTAGCCGATCACCAGCTTCCTGCCGTTGGCCTTCGCCGCCGCGACGACACGCCTGGCGTCGGCCACCGTCGTTGCCAACGGCTTTTCAACGAAGACGTGGCAACCGGCCTCGAAGGCCTTCACCGCATAATCGGCATGGCTGTCGGAATAGGTGGCGATGCAGGCGACATCGGGTTTTTCCTCGCGCAACGCCTCGTCGAAGGAACGTCTGATGCCGTAGCCCGACAGCCCGTCCGGCAAGGGCACATCGGAGCGGTTGATCAGTGCCGCGATCTGGAAACCTGGATTGGTATGGTAGGCCAGCGCATGGCTGCGGCCCATATTGCCGAGCCCGGCGACGACAACGCGAAGAGGTTGGGCCATTTCAATTCGCCTTTTCTTGACTGCGGGCTGCGAGAGCCACCATCACCTGTGGCTCACATTCATCTGCGACCTGCAGGGCTGCTTCTTCGCTGTCACACCGGGACAAAAGTCGAAAGCCATAGGCATCAACTCCGTCCTTGATCAGTGAAAGCCTCTGATCATCAGGCAAGGGATGCTCAAGGTTGAGCGCCTGCTCGAACGCTTTCGACTGCTCGTCTTCCATCTGGGAATTGACGCGCCAACGAATGTGACAATTGTATTCCTTCGGCCGGCGCTCCGGCCCAAGCCGTGCAAACCAGACAGCAGCGTTGATATAGAATTGCGGACCCCAGGAAGACTTCTGAAGGTTCAGCACACAGATCGTCTCCGGCCACTCTCGGTAGAAATTTTTGGCGCGAACGCCCCGGAATCCATAGTGGCTCGCTGTCTCGACGAGGGCCTGTACGATAGCTTCTTCCCCGCCGCTCACTTCACCGCTCCGGAAGTAATGCCGCGGATCAGCTGCCGCGAGAAGATGACGTAGAGGATCAGCACCGGCATGATCGCCAGCGACAGGGCTGCCAGGATAGCGTTCCAGTTGGTGACGAACTGGCCGAGGAAGAGCTGCGCGCCGAGCGTGACCGTCTTGGTCTCTTCCGACGGCGCCAGGATCAGCGGGAACCACAGGTCGTTCCAGATCGGGATCATGGTGAAGACGGCGACGGTCGCCATCGAAGGCCTGACCAGCGGCAGCACCAGCCTGAAGAAAATGGTGTATTCCGACAGGCCGTCGATGCGGCCGGCATTCTTCAGATCGTCGGACACCTGCTTCATGAACTCCGACAGGATGAACACGGCAAGCGGCAGGCCCTGCGCGGTGTAGACCAGGATCAGCGCCGTCAGCGTGTTGACCAGCCCGCTCGCCACCATCAATTGCAGGATGGCGACGGTGCCCAGCCGGATCGGGATCATGATGCCGAGCGCAAGGTATAGCCCCATCAGCGAGTTGCCGCGGAAGCGGTATTCCGACAGCGCGAACGCCGCCATGGCGCCGAACAAGAGTACGAAGAACAGCGAGGCGACGGTGACGACCAGGCTGTTCTGGAAATAGTGGATGAAGTCGCCCTGGCCGATGACGGTCGTGTAGCCGATCAGGTCGAAGGTTTTGGGCGTCGGCGGCGTCAGCGGCGCGCCGAAGATGCCGGCGCGGGACTTGAACGAGTTCATGATGACGAGGATCACCGGAAACAGCGCGATCACCGTGTAGGTCAACAGGATCGCGTGGGCGCCGATGGTGCGGGGGAGGGAATGGGTGGCGGTGCTCATCTCCCGGCCCTCAGAACTGGTAGCGACGCAGGCGCGTCTGCACGAGGAAGAGGTAGACACAGACGCCGCCGAGGATGATCAGGAACATCATCGTGGCGATCGCCGCGCCCATATTTGGGTCGCCGGTCTGCAGCTGGAAGCCGAAGAAAGCGCGGTAGAGGAAGGTGCCGAGAATGTCGGTCGAATAGTTTGGCCCGGCGAGCGCGCCTTGCGCGGTGTAGATCAGGTCGAAGGCGTTGAAATTGCCGACGAAGGTGAGGATCGAGATGATGCCGATCGACGGCAGGATCAGCGGCAGCTTGATCTTCCAGAACTGCGAAAGGCCGGTGATCCCATCGCATTCGGCGGCCTCGATCACCTCTTCGGGGATCGACAGCAGGGCGGCATAGATCAGCATCATCGGAATGCCGACGAACTGCCACACCGAGATCAGGCTGAGTGCGGTCAGTGCATATTGCTCCTTGCCGAGCCACGGCGTGAACAGGCTTTTCAGGCCGACGAGGTCCATCAGATGCGGCGCCACGCCCCACAGCGGCGACAGGATCAGCTTCCAGGCGAAGCCGACGATAACGAAGGACAGGATGGTCGGCACGAAGATCGCCGTGCGGTAGAAAGCCGCGAATCTCAGTTTCGGGCTGGACAGAAGCGCCGCCAGCATGACGCCGATCGGGTTCTGCACAATCATGTGGATGATGAAGAACCAGACATTGTTTCTCAGCGCGTTCCAGAAACCCACCGACCAGTTGGGGTCGCCGAACAGCGTGCGGAAGTTTTCCAGCCCGACGAAGACCTGGTGCTGCTCGATGTTGCGGAACAGCGACAGCTGCAGCGTGCCGGCGAGCGGCAGGATCATGATCGCCGTGTAGACAAGCACCGCCGGCGCCAGGAAGATGCCGATGTGCCAGCGGAACGGTCTTTTCGGTCTGATATCTGCGGCCATGAGTTCGGTCCCCGCCGATCAGGTCGGCAAATGCCGCCAAAGGCGCGGCGCCTCCCTCCCCCTTGAGGGGAGGGTGCCTCGCGAAGCGAGGCGGGTGGGGTCGGTCAAGGCAGCGCGCCATCGATATTTGACCGTGCTTTCCAGCAACGATCAAGTCGCGGCCTGCCTCCACCGACCCCCTCTGTCGCCTTCGGCGACATCTCCCCCTCGAGGGGGGAGATAAGCAGCGCTCAGCCGAGCTCTTACTTGGCCGGCTTGTACCAGCTGTCGAGACCGGTCTGCAGCTTCTTGGCCGCGGCTTCCGGCGTATCGGTGCCGTTGATGACGTTGGCCGATTCAACCCAGGTCTCGTTTTCGAGGTTGGGCGTGCCGCGCGACAGGATCTGGTAGGTCGAGCGGATCGTCGACTTGCACTTGCCGCGCCAGGAGACGAATTCCTGCGCCAGCGGGTCTTCCATCTTCACCGGCGCGGAGTTCAGGCTGAAGAAGCCCGGCAGCGCGTTGGCATAGATGGTAGCGAAGTCCGGCGAGGCGACCCAGGACAGGAAGGTCTTGGCTGCATCGGCGTTCTTCGAAGCCGCATTCAGGCCCATGCCGATATCGGTATGGTCTGATATGTAGCAGGTGTCGCCGGCCTTCTCGACCGGCGGCGGGAAGGCGCCCATCTTGAACTGCGCCTGGGTGTTGAACAGGCCGATCTCCCACGAGCCGGCCGGGTAGATGGCGGCCCGGCCGAGCGTGAACAGGTTCTGGCTGTCCGGATAGGTCTGCGCTTCGAAGCCGTCGCCGAGATAAGGCTTCCACTTGGCCAGTTCCTCATACGGCGCGACCCAGTCCTTGTCGGTCAGCTTCTGATCGCCCTTGATCAGCGCTGCGCGGCCGTCCTCGCCCTTCCAGTAGTTGGGGCCGATGTTCTGGTAGCCCATGGTCGCGGCTTCCCAGAGATCCTTGGTGCCCATCGCCATCGGGATGTAGGTGCCGTCGGCCTTGACCTTGTCGAGCGCGGCGAAGAACTCGTCGCGGGTCTCCGGCACCTTGATGCCGAGCTTGTCGAAGGCGTCCTTGTTGTAGATGAAGCCGTGGATGACCGAGGCCATCGGCACGCAGAAGCTCGCCTTGCCGTCGTCGGTCTGCCAGGCGGACTTGGCCACCGGTGAGAAGTTCTCCATGCCGGGCAGCGCCGAGAGATCGGCAAGGTTGCCCTTCTTGAACAGCTCGAGCGACTTGTCGAACGGGCGGCAGGTGATCAGGTCGCCCGCCGAGCCGGCGGCGAGCTTGGCGCCGAGGGCCGCGTCATATTCGGTCGGAGCCGACGGCGCGAACACCACCTTGATGCCCGGATTCTTGGCTTCGAAAGCCGGGATCAGCTTGTCCTTCCAGATGGCAAGGTCGTCGCCGCGCCAGCTTTCGATGTTGAGCGTTACGTCTGCGGCAGAAGCAACCCCGGCCGAGCCGAGAATGCTGGTGCCCAAAAGCAGTGCCGTCAGTAGTTTCGTTGTCATGCTCAGTCTCCCTGTTGACCTTTTTCAGGTTCGGTTTTGATGAGAACGGAGGCAGTGCGCCCTTTGCTCCCCTCTATCGCGGAAAGGGCCGGCCGCAGCTTCTGGCCGGCCTCTTCCAGTATCTTCTGCGCCGCGTCGGTACTGTCGGCGCCGGCGGCGAGCAGAATGGCGGTCTTGACCGCGCCGCCGCTCTTCTCGAGCAGGCGGGCCGCCTCGTCCGTGCCGCACCTGCTGACGGCGGCGACGATGCGCGCCGCGCGGCCGCGCAGCTTGATGTTGTCGGCCATGAGATTGACCATGTAGCCGTCATGCACATGGCCGAGATGGATGGCGGTCAGCGTCGACAGCATGTTGAGCGCGATCTTCTGGGCGGTGCCGGCGCCCATGCGCGTGGAGCCGGCGATCAGTTCCGGCGGCGTTTCGAGCAGGATGGCGGTTTGTGCCTGGCGCAGCAGCGCCGAGTCCCTGTTGTTGGCGATGCCGATGGTGGCAGCGCCGCGGCGGGCAGCCTCCTCGATGGCCCGCACGGCATAGGGCGTCGTGCCGCTGGCGGAAATGGCGATCAGGCAGTCACCCTTGCCGAGGCCGGCTTCGGCGACCGCTGCCGCAGCCTCCTCGGTATCGTCTTCCGGCCCTCCGGCCAGCGTGCGGAAAGCGTCGTCGCCACCGGCGATCAGGATAGCGATGCGGTTGCGGTGAATGCCGAAGGTGCCCGGCAGCTCCAGCGCATCGGCCAGTGCCATCAGGCCTGAGCTGCCGGCCGCGGCGTAGGCGAGCTTGCCGCCGTTCTTCAGCCTGCCGGCTATGATCTCGGCCGCCATGGCGATGGATGGAATGGCATGGCGCACGACCTTGGCGGCTTCGATCTGCGCATCGGCCAAATAGGAAAGGATGGCGTCCGGAGGCTGGATATCCAGCCCCTCGGCATTTTTGTGAAGCGCTTCGGTGCGCGTTTCGGCCATCCCGGTTCCTCCAATACCAGAACAATACCAAAAAAATACCACTTGTCCACACGCATTAACGAATTCGCTGGCCGGAAATCATGACCCAACGAAATACGCAGGTTTTTCAATAAAATACGGCTTAATCTTTTTGAAACGGAAATTAACTCTTGGCTATTGGTATTTTATTGGTATTATCCCCTCGGAGGAGAAATCACGTGAATTTCGTGCTCGGAATCGATGGCGGCGGCACCAGCTGCAGGGCCGCCCTGGCAACGGCGGACGGCACGGTGGTCGGCCGCGCAAAAAGCGGCGCCGCCAACATCCGCACCGACCTGACCGGCGCCCGCTCGAACATCGTCGAGGCCGCCAGGCAGGCGTTTCTCGCCGCCGGGCAGGATGCGGAACTGATCCCGCGAACGCCGGCCATTCTCGGGCTGGCCGGCGCCAATGTCGGCACCTACCGGCAGCAACTCGAAGCGATCCTGCCGTTCAGCATCAGCCGCGTCGAGACCGACGCCGAAATCGCGCTGGAAGGCGCTGTCGGCTCCGGCGATGGCGCTATGGCGATCCTCGGCACCGGCACCGCCTATATGGCGCGCAGACAAGGCAAATCGCGCGCCATCGGCGGCTGGGGCTTCCAGGTCGGCGACCAGGGCAGCGGCGCCCGTATCGGCCGCGACCTGCTCGAACAGACACTGCTTGCCTATGACGGCGTCCGCGAAGGTTCGCCGCTGACGCACAGCATGCTGGCCGTCTTCCGCAACAACCCGGAAGACGTCGTCGAATTCACCACCAATGCCAAGCCGGGCGATTTCGGCGGCTTCGCACCCAAGGTGTTCGAGCATGCCGAGAAGGGCGACAGCGTCGCCAACTGGATCCTCGACAGGGTGGTCGCCGATGTCGAAGCCTCGCTCGGCGCGCTCGGTCTCGCCGACGACGCGCCTCTGTGCCTGCTCGGCGGGCTGGCGCCGCTCTACGCGCCGCGCCTGTCTGCCCGCTACCGGGCGCTGCTGAAGCCGCCGCTCGACGACGCACTGGGCGGCGCGGTGCAGATGGCGGTTCGCCTTTTCGCCGGACACGCGGAGGCAACTCGATGAGCGAGGCCGCCGACCAGATCTTCGCCACGCTCAAACATCAGGCGCAAAGCGGCGCGCCGCTTTATCTGCAGCTGCGCAAGAGCATCGAGGACGCGGTCAATCGCGGCCTGATCGGGCCGGGCGACGCGCTGCCTTCCGAGCGCGACATCGCCACCAAGGCCGATATTTCGCGGGTCACCGTGCGCAAGGCGGTGCAGGATCTCGTCAAGGGCGGCATCCTGGTGCAGCGCCACGGCTCCGGCACCTTCGTGGCGCCGCGCATGGAGCGTGTCGAACAATCGCTGTCGCGGCTGACCTCGTTTACCGAGGACATGGCGCGGCGCGGCATGGCGGTGCGTTCGGCATGGCTCGACCGCGGCCTTTACGCACCTTCACCCGACGAGATGATGGTGCTCGGCCTGTCGTCGAGCGAACTGGTGGCGCGGGTGGCGCGCCTGCGCATCGCCAACGACACACCGCTGGCGATCGAACGCGCCTCGCTGTCGGCCAGCGTGTTGCCCGATCCGGCCGATATAGGTTCCTCGCTCTACGCAGCGCTGGAATTGACCGGCAACCGGCCAGTGCGCGCCGTGCAGCGCATTTCCGCCGCCAATCTCGGCGACAGCGACGCGCGCCTGCTCGAAGTGCCGCCAGGTATTGCCGGCCTGCACATCGAACGCATTTCCTATCTGGCGAGCGGCAAGGTGATCGAATTCACCCGCTCCATCTACCGGGGCGACGCCTATGATTTCGTCGCCGAACTGCGGCTGACAGGGCCGAGCGAAGAGGGCCGACCATGAGCACGACAGAGCCGACCATGTCGGCAGAAATGACCCATATGCGGCGCGAGATCGAGGAGGTCCCGCAAGCGGTCGCCCGCCTGCTCGACGGCTCCGGCGCGGTGCTGACCGAGGCCGGGCGCAGCATCAGGGAACGCGACCCGCAGTTCGTCGTCACCGTGGCGCGCGGCTCGTCCGACCATGCCGCCACCTTCATGAAATACGCCGTCGAGTTGACCGCGGGCCTGGCCGTGGCGTCTGTCGGACCGTCGATCGCCTCGATCTATGGCCGCAAGCTCAGGCTCGCCGGCTCGGCCTGCCTGGCGATCTCGCAGTCGGGCAAGAGCCCCGATATCGTCGCCATGGCCGAAACGGCGCGGGCGGGGGGCGCGCTGACCGTCGCCATCACCAACACCGCCGATTCGCCGCTGGCGCGTGCTTCGGACTATGCGATCGATATCCTGGCCGGCCCCGAGCGCAGCGTGGCGGCCACCAAGACCTTCATCAATTCGGCCGTCGCCGGCCTCGCTCTGATGGCGCATGCCACCGGCGACGATGCGCTGTTGGCCGCACTTGCCCGCCTGCCGGAGCATTTCGGCAAGGCGATCGCCTGCGACTGGATGAGCGTGCTGTCTGAGACGATCGAGAAGCAGAAGTCGCTGTTCATCCTCGGCCGCGGACCGTCGGCGGCGATGGCCAATGAAGCGGCGCTGAAATTCAAGGAGACCTGCGGCATGCATGCCGAGGCCTACAGCGCCGCCGAAGTCATGCACGGCCCGCTGGCGCTGATCGGCCCCGACTTTCCGGTGCTGGCGCTGGCCGCGCGCGACGCCTCCGAACCGTCTATCGCCGAGGCCGCCGACAGCCTGGCGGCCAAGGGCGCGCCGGTGTTCGTCACCTCCGCGCTTGCCAAACGCGCCGTGCGCCTGCCGCATGTTGCCACCGGCCATCCGCTGACCGATCCGCTGACGCTGATCGTCTCCTTCTACATGTTCGTCGAGGCCTTTGCCCGCCATCGCGGTCTCGATCCGGACACGCCGCGCAATCTTCGCAAGGTGACGGAGACAGTATGAGCGATCGCTTTGCCCTGACTGGCGCCCGGATTTTCGACGGCGACGACTGGCATGAAGGCCACGCACTTGTCGTGCGCGACGGTCTCGTCGAGGCCATTCTGCCCACCGGTGCCATCCCCTCGGATATCCGCGTCGTCGACACCGGTGGCGGCCTTCTGGCGCCGGGGTTCGTCGACCTGCAGGTCAACGGCGGCGGCGGCGTCATGCTCAACGACCACCCCGATGTCGCTTCAATCGAGACCATCTGCCGCGCGCACGCGCCCTTCGGCACGACGGCGCTGCTGCCGACGCTGATCACCGACACGCCTGCAATCACGGCCGCCGCTGTCGCCGCCGGCGAGGCAGCGGCGCGCCAGAAGGTGCCTGGGTTTCTCGGACTGCATCTCGAAGGCCCGCATCTGTCGGTCGCCCGCAAGGGCGCGCATGATCCGGCGCTGATCCGGCCGATGACGGATGCCGATCAGGCGATGCTGATCGCCGCGCGGCAAAAACTACCGGTGCTGCTCACCACCATTGCCCCTGAATCCGTCGAGCCGGCGCGCGTCGCGGCACTCGCCAGGGCCGGCATCATCGTCAGCCTTGGCCACTCCGATACCGGCTATGCCACCGCCAGCGCCTTTGCCGCGGCCGGCGCCTCAATGGTCACCCATCTGTTCAATGCGATGAGCCAGATCGGCAATCGCGAGCCCGGATTGGTCGGCGCCGCCATCGACATCGGCACCTTGTCGGCCGGCCTCATCGCCGACGGCATCCATGTCGATCCGGCCACCATCAAGATCGCGCTGCGCGCCAAGCAGGGGCCGGCCAGGATCGTGCTGGTCACCGACGCCATGGCGACAATCGGCACCGACATGACGTCGTTCACGCTCAACGGCCGCACCATCTATCGAAGGGACGGCAGCCTGAGGCTCGCCGACGGCACACTGGCGGGCGCCGATCTCGATATGATCTCGGCCGTTCGTTTCATCCACCGCGTCGCCGGGGTCGAGCTTTCCGAGGCCTTGCGCATGGCCTCACTCTATCCGGCGCAAGCAATCGGCCAGTCGCACCGGCTTGGCCGATTCGCCAACGGCACGGCTGCGGACATGGTCGCGCTGTCGGACGATCTCGACACGAAGGGCGTCTGGATCGGCGGCGAAAAGGTTTTTGCGGCCGGTTCCGACACTGCGCGTTGATTTCAGGTTCAAGTCGGCTGACGTCATGAAACCTTTTGATTTTGAGGTCGTTGTCGGAGCGTATGTCCGAGGCGAAACCCAAATTGAAACAGGCCGACGGCATCAAACCGCGCGGTGCCTTGAAGCCGCCACAGAAAGCGCCGCGTGACCAAAGGCCACGCCACGAGGAGCTGCGCGAAAAAAAGCTGTCGAGTGCCGAAGCTGCCCCGGAGGTCGACGGCCAGCCGGGGCCACCACCGGATGCTGTCGAGCCCGATCCGCAACTGACGCCCGAAGGGGCCGAGCAGGAGCGCAAGAAATATCTGCTGCGGCGTTTCTGGATCAGCGCGCGCGGTTACTGGAGCCGGCGCGGCGACCGGCTCGCCTGGCCATTGACGATCGGGGTGCTGCTGCTGATCTGCATCAATATCGGCTTCCAGTATGGCATCAATGTCTGGAACCGTTCGATGTTCGATGCCCTCGAGCAGCGCAACGCCCGCAGCGTCTATTTCCTCAGCGCCGTCTTCGTGCCGCTGGTAATCTGCAGCGGCAGCCTTGTCGTCGCGCAGGTCTACCTGCGCATGACGATCCAGCGCCGCTGGCGTTCCTGGCTGACCACCGCGGTCATCGCGCGCTGGCTGGCAGGCGGCCGCTACTACCAACTGAATCTCGTCGGCGGCGACCACCAGAACCCCGAGGCCCGCATGACCGAGGATCTGCGCATCGCCACCGAGTCGCCGGTCGATTTCATCGCCGGCGTCCTCAACGCGTTCCTGTCTGCCTCGACCTTCATCGTCGTGCTGTGGACCATCGGCGGCGCGCTCACTTTGCCGATCGGCGGCGAGAGCATCACCATTCCCGGCTTCCTGGTCATCACCGCGATGATCTATGCCGCCATCACCTCGACCGCGATGGTGGTCATCGGCCGCAATTTCGTCCAGCTCTCCGAGCGGAAGAACCAGGCGGAGGCCGAACTGCGCTACACGCTGACGCGCGTGCGCGAAAACGGCGAGAGCATCGCCTTGCTGGGCGGGGAGGAAGAGGAGCGCAGCGGCATCGACAGGAATTTCGGCCATGTGCTGAGGCAATGGGCGCTGCTGACGGGCCAGCACATGCGCACGGCGGCGGTGTCGCAGGGATCGAGCCTGTTTGCGCCGGTCGTGCCAATCCTGCTGTGCGCGCCAAAATTCCTCGAAGGCTCAATGACGCTTGGCGAGGTGATGCAGGCAGCGTCCGCCTTTGGCATCGTGCAAGGCGCATTCGGGTGGCTGGTCGACAACTACCCGCGTCTTGCCGACTGGAACGCCTCCGCGCGGCGCGTAGCTTCGCTGATGATGTCGCTCGACGGGCTCGAGCGTGCGGAGCAGAGCGATGCGCTTGGACGCATCCAGCACGGCGAAACCGACGACGGTGCCATGCTCAGCCTCGACGATCTCTCCGTGACGCTCGACGACGGCACCGCCGTGGTCAAGGAGACCGAGGTTGCGATCGAACCCGGTGAGCGGGTGCTGGTGGCCGGCGAATCCGGCTCGGGCAAGTCGACGCTGGTGCGGGCCGTCGCGGGCCTGTGGCCGTGGGGCGGCGGCAGCGTCAATTTCCACGCCGACAGGCGACTGTTCATGCTGCCGCAACGCCCCTACATCCCTTCGGGCACGCTTCGCCGCGCGGTCGCCTATCCCGCGGCGGCGGACAAGTGGACGATCAAACAGATCAAGGCCGCCCTCGACAAGGTCGGCCTCGCCTACCTTGTCGAAAGGATCAAGGAAGAAGCGCCATGGGACCAGACGCTGTCGGGCGGCGAAAAGCAGCGTCTCGCCTTCGCGCGCCTGCTGCTGCACCGCCCCGATATCGTCGTGCTGGATGAAGCAACCTCGGCGCTCGACGAGAAGAGCCAGGACACCATGATGGCGACGGTGATCCGCGAATTGCCTGATGTCACCATCATCAGTGTGGCGCACCGGGCCGAGCTGGAAGCCTTCCACAGCCGCAAGATCACCCTGGAACGGCGCGAGGGCGGCGCCAAGCTTGTCAGCGACATCAACCTCGCCCCACGCAAGCGCAACCTGCTGAAGCGTGCCTTGTGGGGTTCCGGCAGCCGGGCCGAAAGGCCGCGCAAGGAGTAAGGCGCCCCTGCCCCAACTATGGTGCGTATATGTCCTTGTAGGTGTCGCGCAGCAGGTTCTTCTGTACTTTGCCCATGGTGTTGCGCGGCAGTTCATCGACGAAGATCACCCGCTTCGGGTGCTTGTATTTCGCCACCCGCCCGGCGATGGCGCCGAGAATTTCGGCACCGGTGATCCGCGATGACGGCGCACGCACGACGACAGCGGTGACGCCTTCGCCGAAATCCGGATGGGCAACGCCGATGACGGCGCTTTCGCTAACCCCGTCGAGCGCGTCGATCTCGCTTTCGAGTTCCTTCGGATAGATGTTGTAGCCGCCTGATATGATCAGGTCCTTGCCGCGGCCGACGATGTGGACGTAGCCGTCGGCGTCGATCATACCGAGATCGCCGGTGATGAAAAAACCGTCGGCGCGGAATTCCGCCTTGGTCTTCTCCGGCATGCGCCAATAGCCGCCGAAGACGTTTGGGCCCTTCACCTCGATCATGCCGACCTCGCTTTGCGCAAGCGCTGCGCCGCTGTCTGGATCGGCGATGCGAAGCGTGACGCCGGGCAAGGGGAAACCGACGGTACCGGCGCGCCGCTCGCCCTCATAGGGGTTCGAGGTGTTCATGTTGGTCTCGGTCATGCCGTAGCGTTCGAGGATCGCGTGGCCGGTGCGCTCGCGCCAGGCCTTGTGCGTCTCGGCCAGCAGCGGCGCCGACCCGGAAATGAACACACGGATGTTTTTCGCCGCCTCATGGTCCAGCCCATCCTGCTGCAGCAGGCGCACGTAGAAGGTCGGCACGCCCATCAGGGCCGTGGCGCGCGGCAGCAGCGAGACGATGCGGGCCGGATCGAACTTCTGCTCGAACAGCATCGAGGCGCCGGCCATCAGGACGACGTTGGTGGCGACGAACAGGCCGTGCGTGTGGAAGATCGGCAATGCGTGGATCAGCACGTCGTCTCCGGTGAAACGCCAGTGCTCGACCAGCACGCGCGCGTTCGAAGCAAGGTTCTCGTGGCTGAGCATGGCGCCTTTCGAACGGCCGGTGGTTCCCGACGTGTAGAGGATTGCCGCGAGGTCATCCGACCCGCGCGCCACGTCATGAAAATCCGTCGGCAATCGCGAGGCCTGGTCGGTCAGCGATCCCCGGCCGTCGCGGCCGAGCGTGACGGTGACGGCGCCGGTCTTTTCCGCCAGCGCGCCGATGTCGACCGCTCTTGCCGGATCGCAGACGACCAGGCGTGGTTCCGCGTCGCCGAAGAAATACTCCAGCTCGGCCAGCGTGTAGGCGGTGTTGAGCGGCAGGAAGACGGCGCCGGCTCGCAGGCAGGCGAGATAGAGCATGACCGCTTCCGGACTCTTCTCGACCTGCACGGCAACGCGGTCACCGGGTTCGACATCCAGTTGCAAGAGCGCATGCGCAAGCTGCGCCGAGCGGGCCAGCATATCGCCATAGGTGAGCGAGCGGCCATCATCGGTTTCCATCAGCAAGCGCGCTGGCGCCGGCATCGGGGACCGGAACGCATCGAACAGATGATTGCTCATGAAGACTTCCCTGGGTGCGGCGGCGCTGAGCATGCGCCTGTCGCGGCATGCCTCGGCGGCGAGAGTTCGCGGTTCTTGGCCGCGTCGTCAAGTCCGCCGACAGCGGTTCATGCCAGCCGCGCTCGACGCAGGTTGCAGGCAAGAAACGAGCGCACGAGACCCGCCGGGAAACGGCTGCTATCGCCGAGCGTGTTTGCCGGCGAGTTCCTTCGTTTCGTCATCCTGCTCGAAGCGCTTCATGCACATGGCGGCAGTCAACCGGTAGTGGTTGAGCAGTGCCTCGACGGCACCGTCGGCATTGCCGTCCAAGGCACATTCCGCGATCAGGCGATGCTCGCCGAAATCGTCGCGCTGGACGCCTTCGCCATCATTGGCCATTTGCCGGTAGCGGTAGGCGTGATCGGAGAGCTGGTCGCAAAACCCCNCCAGCCATTGCGACCGGCAGGCCGAAATCAGCACCCTGTGGAAGATGCGATGCAGCCGCTCCCAATCCGGGTTGATCGAGGCGAGGTTTTGCGGCGAGAAACGCGACGCGCGCCCAAGGCGATGCAGCGCCAGAACAAGTTGCTCTTCCCATTCAGCGGTGCGGTGGGCAATGGATTCGCGAAGTGCCCGCTCCTCGAGCCAGCAGCGTGTGCGCGTCAACTCTTCGAGTTCCGACGCACTGACCGGCATGATGAAGAAACCACGCTGGTCGTGGCGGCCGAGAAGCCCTTCCGATGCCAGGCGATTGAGGGCCTCGCGGACCGGGGAAGCGCCGGCTCCATATTTGGAGACCACCCACTCGACCCGCAGCTTGCTCTCGGCTTCAAGAACACCACCGAGAAGGTCGTCACGCAATTGCTGATAGACCGTAGTGGCAAGCGTACTCTTCGGTCCAGCAGCGTCGTCGTTCAGATTGGCAGCTCCGTATGTCATAGCGACTCCTTGTCCCAAGACTTGCCTTGGGCGATTCGAGTCCGAAAGCTTTCGCATTCTCGTACTTGTACCATACAGCGCGAGCATTCGCCTGCTCAAGCAGAAGATCACGTTATTGTACTTTAGCACGAAGGAATATGCGGGATCTGGAGCTCAATGCTGTAATTCCGTGCATTTTCACAACCTGTGGAAACTTAACATGTTTTGTATGCACGCAGGAGAATCTGTCTTTCTGTTCTTTTGTATGCGCGCGGGATCAACTGTCTGCTTTGGGCATAGACCAGGGGATCTTGAGACCGAATCAGGCAACCGCTCAGCCCGACGCCGTTGCGCATCAGATTTCCACAAGCCCCGCCCGGCACCGGAACCTCAGCCGGCATGCGGGGCTGACCGCGGGAACAGCGCTGGTTAGCCGGCTGCGTTGTCGGCTGCCGTCCTGATCGCCTGGATGTTCTGACGGTAAGCCTCGACGCTGCCGCCTTTGAAGATGGCGGCGCCCGCCACCAGCACGTCGGCGCCGGCAGCGGTGACCAGCGGCGCGGTTTCGGCTGAAACACCGCCGTCGATCTCGATGCGGATCGGCCGGCCGCCGATCAGGGCCTTGACCCGCTTCACCTTGTCGACGATCGCCGGGATGAAGGCCTGGCCGCCGAAGCCCGGATTGACGGTCATGATCAGGATCAGGTCGAGCCGGTCGAGCACATATTCGACCACGCTTTCCGGCGTCGCCGGATTGAGCGACACACCGGCCTTCTTGCCAAGGTTCCTGATGGTCTGCAGCGAGCGGTCAAGGTGCGGGCCGGCCTCGGCATGGACGGTCAAACCGTCGCAGCCGGCCTCGGCGAAAGCGGCCAGATAGGGGTCGGCCGGGGCAATCATCAGATGGCAGTCGAAGAAGGCCTTGGTGCGGTTGCGGATCGCCTTGATCACCGGTGGGCCAAAGGTGATGTTGGGCACGAAATGCCCGTCCATCACATCGAGATGGATCCAGTCGGCGCCGGCCGCCGCCACCGCTTCGACCTCATCGCCGAGTTTGGAAAAATCCGACGCCAGCACCGATGGTGCAATCAGGGTCTTTCTGCTCATGGGTGCGGCCTTTCCGAGCGCCCTTTTCATGCGGCCACCCTATCGACTGCCTAATGCGCTCCAGCCGACTTGTCGAGGGTGCTGGCGCGGTCACCGCGCAGGCTGGGGTCACGTGCCGGTATCCGCGATCATGGTGCGGCCAACTCCGCTTGCCTCCACTGCTACGAAGAAAACCCGCCGAATTGCTCCGGCGGGTTTCTGGTCTGGCGGCGAGCAGGTGGTTATTGCTGCTGGAGCTTCAGTATCCTGTCTGGAACCGGATCCTGCTGCTGTTCGACCTGCGGCCTGCGCCGTGGCAGTACCTGCTGCAACAGCAGGCCGGGATTGAGTTCCAGCGACGGTTGTCCGCGGATCGGCCGGCAGTTCGGATAGCGTCCGATCGTGCCTTCCGGGCAGCGCCGCCTGATGATCGGCTGGCATTGGCCGTTGATCATCTGCGAGCCCGGTGCGCATTCCACGTCCTGCCTGGGCTTGCGGCATGCGCCGTTGATCACCTGCGTCCCACGCGGACAGACACACTCGCCACGCTTGTTGTGGACCTGGCCGCGTATGTCGCATTGCTCCTGTGTCGGCTGCTTGCGCCGGCAGGCATTGCCCCGCACCTCGGTACCCCTCGGGCAGACACAATTGCCGTTGGCGTCGTGGACCTGACCACGGATGGTGCACTGCTCAGGCTTCGGCCGGATCGGGCGGCAGGCGCCATTGCGCACCTCGGTCCCTCTCGGGCAGACGCAGTCTCCATCCGCGTCGTGGACCTGACCACGGATCGTGCACTGCTCAGGCTTTGGCTGGATCGGGCGGCAGGCATTGCCCCTGATCTCGGTTCCTCTGGGGCAGACGCAATCGCCATCCGCATTGTGGACCTGGCCACGGATGGTGCACTGCTCGGGCTTGTCGGTCCTGACACATCTGCCATTCTCGAGCCCGGTTCCGCGTGGGCAGACGCAGCGTCCGTCCTCGGTGCGGATCTGGCCTTCGAGCAGCACACAGCGCTTCGGCTGCTCCGGCTTCGGCACGATACCACCGCCCGGCGAGCACTGGCCGTTGCGGTAGGTGGTGCCTTCGGGGCAAACGCAGCGGCCGGCATCGTTCAGGACGAAGCCTGCCGAGCATTGCTTCTTCGTCTCCTGGCTGATGGTGAAGGGATGGCAGGCATAGGCCTTGCCGCGATCGCCCTGCACATTGGCCTGGTCGCCGCCAAGCACGTCACCGCCGCCTTGCACCCGCGTGTCGGGGGAGAGCACGCCGACGCAGTTCCGGCCGCTGACATTGCCCTGCAGATTGGCCAGGCGGCCGTCGTCGGGAATAACCACGGTGACATGGTGCACCCGGCTTTCTCCGGCGCCGAGCGTCAGGTTGGCAATGCAGGACAGCGGCAGGGTCGCCGGTTCCGGCGAGCAGCCGAAGGGAGGTTGGATCGAAGTGATTTCGACGCCTTCCAGCCTGCCAAGACCCTCGACGCCGATCGCATCACCGATGCGGACCGGACCCGAGAACGGGGTCGTCCCATCATTGGTGATGGTGATCTCGAACGTGCAGGGTTGGCCGAGCTTGCATTCGCGGTCGCCGGTCTTTTCGACACGGATAGTCGAAGAACCGCCGCCCTTGGCGCAGGCCTGGCCAAAGGGATAGACGACGTCGTCGCCCGGCGCCGGCCCATAGGAGCCGCGCGCGCAGTTTTCGAACGCGCCATTGGCCGAGACCGTCACGTCGAAGTGGCGGCTGGTTCCAGGTGTCATGACGGCACCGGGAATCTGGCACGACAGCGCGTTGGCCGGAACCGGTCCGCACGCCCACTCAGCGCCGTCAGGGGTGACGGTCTGGATCTGGACGGGCGCGCCGCCGGCCACCAGCGTGGCGGCATCGTTGACCCGCACCGGACCGGTGGGGGCAGCGGTGCCAAGGCTGATGACGGTGATGCGGCAAGAGACGAGCGCGGCACCGGCGAGCGAGCCGTTGCAGACTTTGGTGATGCGCAGGGTCGGCTTGCCGCCATTGGGATGACGGAAGCGTTCCTTGGCGCAGGCCTTGTTGTTGGTGAGGTCATTTTCGCCGGGGATGGGCTTCACCGTCGCGCAATTCTCGACAGTGTCCGACTGATAGCCGGCCGGCATGACCGCCTTGACGACGATCGGTGTCGAGGCGCCAGGCGCGAGAGAGATGCCCGCATGGTCGCAACGGAACAGGCCGGGACCGGTCGGTACGCAGGTCCATGGCGGGCTTGGGCCGAAGGTCGAGGAGGCTGGCGCGCCGGCCGGGTAGCTGTCGATCACCGTCAGCGGCCCGTTATAGGTCGATGTGCCGTTGTTGATGATGTCGATCACGAAGTGGCAGATGCCGTCGGCCGTGCAGACCGGGACGCGGGCACGCTTCTTCAGGATCAGGTCGACCTTCTTCTCGACCGGCGGCCGGCAGTCGCGGTCACGGTCGCCACGCCGGCAGATCGGGATCGAGGCACAGCCGCGATCGTTCGACTGGCTGCCGAAAAGCGGCTTGCCGCTGGCGCCATAATTGTAGGTGGCGCAGTTACGCAGCGCGCTGCCTTGCCAGCCCCCGGCCGGCTTGAAGCCGAGCTTGAGGTCGACGGAGGCCCCCGGATTGAGCGTGGTCACCGGATGGGTGCAAATCATCGGGGTGGCGCCGGGTGCGCAGACCCAGGGCGGATTGGGTCCTGAATCGAGCGTCGATCCGGCCGGCAGCGTCACCTCGTCGAGCACGATCTTGCCGTGGTAGGCGCCGGTGCCGACATTGATGACCCTGATGGTGAAGTCGCAGCCGCCACCCATCGTGCAACGCGTCACGTCGGCGCGTTTCTCGACCTTGAGGTCCGGCTCCTTGTCCTTGGGCGGGCATCTCTGGTCACGCGGGATGACGATGTCGATCGTCTGCGTGCAGCAAAGGCCCCAGCCTTCCTTCGGACCGGCATAGGTTTCGATGCCGGTGACGATGAGGTGGATGACGTCGCCGGGCGATGCGCCGACGATCTTCCAGTTGAGCACACCGCCGCCCGCCGGCACCAGTTGGGTGTCAGGGATGATGGTGACGCCTGATGTGGCCGTCGACACCTGCACCCATTTGCCGCCCATCTCCGGGCCGACCGGCATGTGGTAGATGAAGGCGCCGCCGCCGGGCACGCAGTCCACCGTGCCGCGTTCCACCTTGAAGCATTCCTGGTCGGGAGGTGGTGGCCGCTTATCACAGTTGGTGAGGTCGATCTTGATCGAGGTCTTGGCCCCGGTCTTGTAGTCGCCATCGTCGGGCTTGCCCGGATCCTGCGACGGGATGATGGTCCCGGGGCCGGCTCCGTTGCTGACCTTGATCACACCCTGGTTGTCGATCACGGTCGGCGAAGGAAACGCCGCATGGTCGATCTTGGCCGTGATCTGGAAGTTGATGACGCGTTCATTGGCGGCACCGGCGCCGTCGAGATCGGCGGCGGAGAGCCGGAAATCGGACACCGTTGCCGTATCGTTCGGACCGGCCGAGGTGCTGATCGAAACGCCGGGCAATGGTCCGCCCGAAGCGTCCGTGCCGTCGCCCGACACATTCGCGCTGACGATCGAAAGGCCGTGTGGAAGCTGGTCCTTGAACTCGATCTTGAGCGTTTTCAGCAAGGCTGTCAGGTCGGCGAAGGCTTGCGCATCGCCGCGCAGGCCAAAGCTCAGGGAATAGACGACATAGTCGCAGCTCCGCTGGGTGCCTTTCTTGGTGAAGAAGGGCACCGCCCGCTCCGGCCTCGGATTGACGATCTTCGAATTGTCGAGATCGAGCCTCAGTTCCGGGGTGATCGGGGCGGCGTCTTCCGCGTGGCTTGCCACAGGGGTGAACATGGCGACCGCGATACCGGCCGCCATCAGCCAGCGCGCGCCGCGCCTGGCGTATGACAGGGGTTTCATGATCGTCTCCATGACGGTTTCTTGAGTGTTGGTTGCGAGCGGGGAGAGTGCGAGATTTTTCATCTTCCCCTCCTCAACGTTCGCAGCTGACGGCTGGGGTTCGGAGCGGCAAGATCATCTTGCAGCAAGGGTAGTAGCCACCCTTGTCCTTGTCGGACTTCCTGTAGAAGCAAAGTCCAACATCCACTCTGTCGCCCGGATAATGGCCGGTGATGTCGATCGTGTAAGGCTTGCCGGGCGCATGCGACTGGGATGATGTCACCCCGACGCCTGGCGTCCTGGACTTTGTCTCATTCGAAGGTTGGGCCTTGATCGAATCGCCGCCGAAGCCGGCATGGTCATGGAGATAGAGATCGGCCTGGAGGCCACGAGGCGTACAGTAATACCTGATATCCTCGACATCGATGCACGGGGGCAGGTTGCCGGGTGGTGGGAAATCCGGCGGGTAGAAGGGGGGCAGGTAGCCGCCCGGGATTTCCTCGTAATAGCCGGCGCGGCCTTCGCAAGGGCGCCAGACGGCAACGTCGCCGACATGGCCCTCGACCTCCGGGTCTTCAAAATAACCGTCGAAATCGACGAACCAGGAGCCGAAGGGCGGCACGTTGGCCGGCTTGACCAGCTCTTTCGGCGTGATCTGCACGCCATGCACGGCCAGTGGCCCGCCGGCGGCGAGCTGTTCGGCGAGTGAAGGATTGTCGCGCAGCTTGTCGCCTGACTTGACCAGCGTCTGCGTGCAGACCGATGTGTCGAGATTGCCGTCGGCATCATAACCATATTGCAGGTCGAGACCGCCGGCGGCCTGCCGGTTGCCCTGCGGGAAACCGACCGCATATTCCTGCGGCACTTCGACCCAGACCGATTCCGTTTCCGGATCGTCCGGGTTCTCTCTGAAGTAGCGGATGACCTCGCCTTTGCCGGAATCGGCGAACTGGCTGTAATCGTAGCGGTTCTCGACTGGGCCGCGCTGGGCCAGGTACATGAAGCCGCTATTGTCGAAGGCGATGTCGGTGACGGCGTAGTCCTTGTCGGCCTTGACCGTCAGTTCCCAGCGCGGGTCGCCGGCAAAACTGCCATCGCGGGCAATGCCCACCGACCAGATTTCCGACTTTTCGCCGACCGAGTAGTAGAGCCGGCCGCCATGGTAGGAGACGCCCCAGACGCGCCGCTCGTCCTGCGTGTAGCCCCAGCTGTCGGGGTCTTCGCTGTCGAAGGCCGCGCCCTTTATGTCCATCACCGACCCGTCGTCGGCGACTGGAGCCAGTCCATGCGCGGGACGGCCGGCAACGCCGTGATCGAAGCTGTCGATCAGCCTGCCGTCGGCGTCGATGCGATGGATCAGGCCGGTGTCGAGATCGGAGGCAAAGAACTCGCGGTGAGTGGCGTCGAAAGTGAGATTGCCGATGCCGGGACCGCTGTTGGTGTCGATGTCGGCGAATTTGGAGACCTGGCCGGTGATGCCGTCGATCTTCCAGACGGTGCCCGGCCCGCCGCCGTTTTCGGTGCCGAACTGGCCATCCATGAAGGTGGCGCCGGCAGCGCCGCGGCGCTGCCGCTCGGGACGGCCGTCATCGTCGGCGTCCGGGGTTACGATACGGATGCCGTGCAGCGAGGTGGCGCCGGCATAGAGATTGGGAATGCCCGATGGAACGCCGTCGCGCACGCCGTCATCGTAGGTGACGCCGAACACCTGGCCGACCTGCTCCGCCGTCACCTCGAAGGGCGGCGGGGTGTTGACCAGTTGACCGGAGGCTGGCCCACCCAGACGTGAGACGTCGAACACGCGCAAGGTAGCGCGCGTGGTGTCGATGAAGGTTTCGTCGACCGGATCGACGCCGGGCGGCAAGCCCCCTTTTTCGGAATCAGGGGGGTCGAAATTGGGAATGATGGTGCCGGAGAATCCGGTCACCGCCATCGAACCGGGATAGATGATCCGGGTTTCCTGCGCCTGGGCGGCGCCCAGCCACAAGCCGAGTGCCAGCGCCAGCAATGCGCCTGGATGCACAGCGCGGCGCAAGCCGCCATCAAGAGACGACACGAACGAGCCGCGGATGCGAGACATGACACTACCCCCCGTAGTCGACGGGAGAACGTCGGGTCTGGCCGCGCAAACCAGGGCAAGGCGCGGCGGTCCGGCTCGTTCTTCCCTGATCGAATTGTCTGCTTTCCTCGAAATCACGATACGCCTGCTCTTCCGTAGGGTCAACGGAATCAACGGAAAGCCCAGCGCATCGACCTCGTCCCGAAGGCGGTGGTCGCGCCGAGCTCCTGTTGTTCCCGGAGACCGCGGAGTCTCTGGGTTATTGGTCATGGGGGCTTCCTTTCCGGGCCGCACCATGCGGCACCTGGACATCAGTCGCAGGCGGAGGTGGAAAGGTTCATGGAAGCCTTGCGCAGAATGCTTGCGCGCGATGCTGCCTGTTCTTATATACGCGCCAAGCCGTTCGGCGCCGGAATGCCGGTTGCCGGAACGGGATTTCTTGTGAACAGGGGCTTTCGTCGGAACGCCTGTACGGGTCCTGAGAGCCTGCTTAGCGGAGAGACTAGAAAAATGGCAAAAGTAATCGGTATCGATCTCGGCACCACCAACTCCTGTATCGCCATCATGGATGGCAAGGAGCCGAAGGTGATCGAGAATGCGGAAGGCGCGCGCACGACGCCTTCCATCGTCGCCATCTCGGGCGACGACGAACGTCTCGTCGGCCAGCCGGCCAAGCGCCAGGCGGTCACCAATCCTGAAAACACCATCTTCGCGGTCAAGCGCCTGATCGGCCGCCGCTATGACGATCCGGTGACGGAGAAGGACAAGAAGCTTGTCCCTTACAAGATCGTCAAGGGCGACAATGGCGATGCCTGGGTCGAAGCCGGCGGCAGGAAGCAGTCGCCCTCGCAGATTTCGGCCATGATCCTGCAGAAGATGAAGGAGACGGCGGAGGCCTATCTCGGCGAGAAGGTCGAGAAGGCGGTCATCACCGTTCCGGCCTATTTCAACGACGCCCAGCGCCAGGCAACCAAGGACGCCGGCAAGATCGCCGGCCTTGAAGTGCTGCGCATCATCAACGAGCCGACCGCGGCAGCGCTTGCCTATGGCCTCGACAAGAAGGAAGGCAAGACCATTGCCGTCTATGACCTTGGCGGCGGCACGTTCGACATTTCGGTGCTCGAAATCGGCGACGGCGTGTTCGAGGTCAAGTCGACCAATGGCGACACCTTCCTCGGCGGCGAGGATTTCGACATGCGCCTGGTCGAATATCTGGCGGCCGAGTTCAAGAAGGAACAGGGCATCGACCTGAAGAACGACAAGCTTGCCCTGCAGCGCCTCAAGGAGGCGGCTGAAAAGGCCAAGATCGAGCTGTCGTCGACCACCCAGACCGAAATCAACCTGCCCTTCATCACCGCCGACGCGACCGGGCCGAAGCACCTGACGCTGAAGCTGACGCGTGCCAAGTTCGAGCAGTTGGTCGACGACCTCGTCCAGCGCACGATTGCCCCTTGCAAGGCGGCGTTGAAGGATGCCGGCCTGAAGGCGGGCGAGATCGACGAAGTCGTCCTGGTCGGCGGCATGACCCGCATGCCCAAGATCCAGGAAATCGTGAAGCAGTTCTTCGGCAAGGAGCCGCACAAGGGCGTCAATCCGGATGAAGTCGTCGCTCTCGGCGCCGCCATCCAGGCCGGCGTGCTGCAGGGCGACGTCAAGGACGTGCTGTTGCTCGACGTGACGCCGCTGTCGCTCGGCATCGAGACGCTGGGTGGCGTGTTCACCCGCCTGATCGAACGCAACACGACGATCCCGACCAAGAAGAGCCAGGTGTTCTCGACGGCCGAGGACTCACAGTCGGCCGTGACCATCCGGGTCTTCCAGGGTGAGCGTGAAATGGCCGCCGACAACAAGGCGCTCGGCCAGTTCGACCTGGTCGGCATTCCGCCGGCGCCGCGCGGCGTGCCGCAGATCGAGGTCACCTTCGACATCGACGCCAACGGCATCGTCAACGTTTCGGCCAAGGACAAGGGCACCGGCAAGGAGCACCAGATCCGCATCCAGGCATCGGGCGGCCTTTCGGACGCCGACATCGAGAAGATGGTCAAGGACGCCGAGGCCAATGCCGAGACCGACAAGAAGCGGCGTGCGCTGGTCGAGGCCCGCAACCAGGCCGAAGCGCTGCTGCATTCCTCTGAGAAGTCGCTGAAGGAATATGGCGACAAGGTTTCGGAAGGCGAGCGCACGGCGATCTCCGACGCGATCGCAGCGCTGAAGACCGCGACCGAAGGCGACGACCCGGCCGACATCGAAGCCAAGAGCCAGGCGCTTGCCGAGGCTTCGATGAAGCTTGGCCAGGCCATGTACGAGGCTTCGCAGAAGGAAGCGGCGGAAGCCGACGCCAAGGCGGACGCCGCCAAGGACAGTGACGTTGTCGACGCAGATTTCGAGGAAATCGACGAGGACGACGACAAGAAGAAGTCGGCCTGAACCGTTTGACGGCAAGATAAAGCGAAAAGCCCGGCGAAGGCCGGGCTTTTTTGCAACCTCTTGCAGAAAAACAGCGGGCCTTGCTGAAAAAATGCAGGCAAAGCCGCGTCGACACTGGCATCCCCCTTCCATCGCACCTAAATCGAAGCGTCAGTGCCGGCAAGAGACGCAACAATGCTTCAAGACGTTGAGCATCCGGACAGCGGGAAAAAATGAAAGCTGATTTCTACGAGACGCTGGGCGTCCAAAAAGGCGCCGACGAGAAGGAGCTCAAGAGCGCTTTCCGCAAGCTCGCCATGCAGTTCCATCCCGACCGCAACCCCGGCGATCATTCCTGCGAGCACAAGTTCAAGGAAATCAACGAAGCCTACGAGACGCTGAAAGACCCGCAGAAGCGCGCGGCCTATGACCGCTTCGGCCACGCCGCCTTCGAACAGGGCGGCATGAATGGCGGCGCGCAAGGTTTCGGCGCCGGCGGTTTCGCCGACATCTTCGAGGATATTTTCGGCGACATGATGGGCGGGCGCCAGCGCCGCTCGTCGGGCGGCCGCGAGCGCGGCGCCGACCTGCGCTACAACATGGAAATCACCCTGGAAGAGGCTTTTGCCGGCAAGACCGCGCAAATCCGCGTGCCGGCGTCGATATCGTGCTCTGAATGTTCGGGCAGCGGCGCCAAGCCCGGTACCCAGCCCGTCACCTGCTCGATGTGCAACGGCCACGGCAAGGTGCGCGCCACGCAAGGCTTCTTCTCGATCGAACGGACCTGCCCGCAATGCCAGGGGCGCGGCCAGACGATCAAGGATCCGTGCCCGAAATGCGCCGGCCAGGGCCGCGTCACCGAGGAGCGCTCGCTGTCGGTCAACATCCCGGCCGGCATCGAGGACGGCACCCGCATCCGCCTTGCCAATGAGGGCGAAGCCGGCCTGCGCGGCGGGCCCTCGGGCGACCTCTACATTTTCCTGGCGGTCAAACCGCACGAGTTCTTCCAGCGCGACGGCGCCGATCTCTATTGCAAGGTGCCGATCTCGATGACCACGGCCGCCCTTGGCGGCTCCTTCGAGGTGACGACGCTGGACGGCACGCAGACCAAGGTCAAGGTGACCGAAGGCACGCAGAACGGGCGCCAGTTCCGCCTCAAGGGCAAGGGCATGCCTGTGCTGCGCCAGCCCAATATCGGCGACCTCTACATCCAGACCGCTGTCGAGACGCCGCAGAACCTGACCCGCCGCCAGCGCGAACTGCTGGAGGAGTTCGAACAGCTCTCCTCGCAGGACAATTCGCCTCAATCGAGCGGCTTTTTCGCCCGCATGAAGGATTTTTTCGAGTCCTTCGGCGAACGTTGATGCATTTTGGCCAGCCTAAGCCGATTGCAACGCGTAAATCCTTGAATCGCGTCACCCCTTGAGACGCGACGAAAATTATCTTATCCACGACATGCGTCCGGCCGCGCCTTGCCTAGCACCGCTCAGGTGCTAAGTAACTTTGCGGGGAGCGCTGAGGAGAGCTTGCATGACACGTGGCCCTGGACTGCGGAAGGCGCTTGTCGAAAAGTTCGACGACGAACTCAAATTCTTCAAGGGCTGGATCGACAAGCCGAAGACGGTTGGCTCGATCGTGCCGACCAGTTCAATCACCGCGCGCAAGATGGCCTCGATCGTCGATCCTAAATCCGGCCTGCCGGTGCTCGAGGTCGGTCCCGGCACCGGCGTCATCACCCGCGCCATCCTCGCCCAGGGCGTACGGCCCGAAAACCTCTACGCCGTCGAATATTCCACGGATTTCGTGCGCCATTTGCGACGACTCTATCCCGGCGTCAACGTCATCGAGGGCGACGCCTTCAACCTCAACGCCACGCTTGGCGACAAGAGCGGGATGATCTTCGATTCCGTCGTTTCCGGCGTGCCGCTGCTCAACTTCCCGGTCGCCCAGCGCATTGCCTATATCGAGAGCCTGCTCGACCGCATCCCGGCCGGACGGCCGATCGTGCAGCTGACCTATGGCCCGATGTCGCCGATCCCACCCGGCCGTGGCAATTATACGGTCAAGCATTTCGATTTCATCCTCCGCAACATCCCGCCGACGCAGCTGTGGATCTATCGGCGCGAGGCGCATTAGTTTCTCAGCGCAGAACCGCTCAGCGCCTCGCCAGTGGTCGCCGCATACCTTGGCATTTGGCGTAAACATCCATCGCTTCGTCATCCACGGGCGGAGCAAGGAGCGCAGCGACGCGGCGCAGACCCGAGGATCCATGCCGCGACTTCCGAGTGCGCGCCACGGTGCAGAATTCTGTTCCGCTGCACTCTACGGTCAAGGTCACGGAATGGATCCCAGGGTCTCCGCGACGGAGCTTCGCTCCTGCTTCGCCCGGGGATGACGAAGTTGGCGTTGATTTGCTCGGTCCTTGGCTGTACCTGTCCGGGAACAAGGGTGGCCAATGGCAGTGATCCCGAAAATCCTCGTCTTCGCCGGCTCGGTGCGCGGCGGCGCCTATAGCGGCAGGACTGCCGACGTGGCGCAGAAGGAACTTGCCATGCAAGGCGCCGAGGTGACCCGTATCTCGCTTGCCGACTACCCCCTGCCGATCATGGACGAGGACCTGGAAAAGGAAAAAGGCGTTCCAGAAAACGCCCAGAAACTCGGGCGTCTGGTGATCGCCCATGACGGGCTGCTGATCGCCACGCCCGAATATAACGGCTCCATTCCGCCGCTGCTCAAGAACACGATCGACTGGGTGAGCCGGGTGCGCAGGGATGGCGGCCGGCCGGTCAGGCCGCTGGCCGGCAAGGTCGCCGGCCTCTGCTCGTCCTCCAGCGGCCACTTTGCCGGCATCCGCTGCATCAACCATCTGCGCGCCGTTCTGGTGCGTTGCCAGATGGAGGTGGTGACGCCGGAATGCTCGGTGCCCGAGGGCGGCGACGCCTTCGACGAAGACGGCAATTTCCGTGACGAAAGACTGCACAAATCGATGGAGCATCTATGCCGCACGCTGATCGAAACCTCGCGCATGCTGTCCACCCGGATCGAGGCGTGATCGCCGACACGATGCGAACCATGCAGGCCCAATCCATGCAGGAAAGACTGATCGTCGGCCTCGACGTGCCGACCGTGAGGGATGCCGAGGAGGCGGTACGCGAGCTCGACGGCATCGTCTCCTTCTACAAGATCGGCTACCAGCTTGCCTTCGCCGGCGGGCTCGACTTCGCCAGAGAACTGGCCAGCGGCGGCACCAAGGTCTTCCTCGATATGAAGCTGCTTGACATCGACCACACGGTGGCCAAGGGCGTCGAGAACATCGCCAAGATGGGCATGACCATGCTGACCATCCACGCCTATCCGAAGGCTATGCAGGCCGCCGTAGAGGCGGCCAGAGGCAGCGAGCTTTGCCTGCTTGCCGTCAGTGTGCTGACGTCGATGGACGAGCAGGACATGATCGACGTCGGCTATGAGTACGACCCGCATACGCTGGTGTTGCGGCGTTCGGAACAGGCGCTGCATGCCGGCATGGGCGGCATCGTCTGCTCGGCCGCGGAGGCCGAGGCGGTGCGCCGGATCGTCGGACCCGACATGGCGGTGGTGACGCCCGGCATCCGGCCGGCGGGCAGCGATCATGGCGACCAGAAGCGCGTGGTGACGCCGGGCCAGGCAATCCGCAACGGCGCCAGCCACCTCGTCGTCGGCCGTCCGATCGTGGCTGCGGCCAACAAACGGGAAGCGGCCGAAGCCATCCTCGACGAGATGCGCTCGGCCTGAGATTTCCAGGAACAAGTTCGGAGACCAAGAAAATGCCCAAGGGATATTGGATCGCTCGTGTCGATGTGCGCGACGCGGAAGGCTACAAGGACTACGTCGCCGCCGCCAAGCCTGCCTTCGAGCGCTTCGGCGCAAAATTCCTGGCGCGCGGCGGCGAGCATGAAAAGGCCGAAGGTCCCGGCCGCGCACGCAACGTCATCATCGAGTTCGAATCGCTCGCCGCGGCGCATGATTGCTACCACTCGCCGGAATACCAGCGCGCCGCCGCCATCCGTCAGAAGGTCGCCGACGGCGAGATCGTTCTGGTGGAAGGCGCCTGAGGTCCTTGCAAGCATAGTTCCGAAGAAGTCATTCCGGTTTTCGCCGGAGATCATGCTCAAAATCGGATAAAGCCCGGCGGCGTTTGAAGCCCGCAGGCTCATCTTCCATATCTTTGCTCCGCGATTTCACGGTGATCTGCCTGGCGCAGTTGCCGGGTGCGGAGCCGTGCCGACGAGCGGTCATTCAACGCGGGTCGGATGGCCGATTGACATGCAGGTATTTACCTGCATATTATGCCTTACAACAGAGTGAGGCAGATGGACGCCGACAAGGTTTTCAAAGCGCTGGGCGACCCGACACGCAGAAGGCTGCTTGACCTTCTGTGCGAGCAGAACGGGCAGACGCTCAGTCAGCTTTGCGAAAACCTGGACATGGCCAGGCAATCCGCCACCCAGCACCTCGACCTGCTGGAGGCGGCCAATCTGGTGAGCACGGTCAAGCGCGGCCGCGAAAAGTTGCATTTCATCAATCCCGTGCCGCTGCACGAAGTCTACGAGCGCTGGGTACGGAAATTCGAACGGCAGCGGCTCAGCCTGCTGCACGACCTGAAGCAAGAACTCGAAGGAGAAGACCAATGACCAGGGAAACGACCAGCTTTGTCTACGTGACTTATATCCGCTCGACGCCGCAGAAGGTGTTCGAGGCCATAATCAAGCCCGAGATCGCGAAGCGCTACTGGGGCCACGAGAACGTCTCCAAATGGACGCCGGGTTCGAAATGGGAGCACATCCGCGCCAATGACGAACGGACCGTCGAACTCGTTGGCAAGGTCGTCGAGATTTCGCCGCCGACCCGCCTCGTCATCACCTGGGCGAACGCTTCGCAGGCGCACGATCCGTCAAAAACCAGCCGGGTGACGTTCGCCATCGAGGAATACGACACCATGGTGCGGCTGACCGTCAGCCATGACGAACTCGAAGCCGGCAGCGGCATGGCGAAAGGCGTCAGCCAGGGCTGGCCGGCGGTGCTGTCGAGCCTGAAATCCTTTCTCGAAACCGGCAGCGGCATCGACATTTTCGCCAAGCCGAAATCAGCCCTGATCGCCGCGGGAGAATAACGATGACCAAGCGCTATACCGGCGGCTGCGCATGCGGCGCGATCCGTTACGAAACCAACGACGAGCCGATCTTCCAGAACCACTGCCAGTGCAGCGATTGCCAGAAGCGCTCAGGCACCGGCCACGGATCCTACCTGACCTTCGGCCAGCGCGCCGATATGGCCATCACCGGGGAGGTGAGCACTTGGCGCGTGGCGGGCGCCAGCGGCAATGAAAAAATCCACACCTTCTGTCCAACCTGCGGAACGCCGGTCTTTCTGATACCCGTCGCCATGCCCGAGCTGATAGTGGTCCACGCGGCCAGCCTCGACGATCCGGAACAGTTCAGCCCGCAGATGGTGACCTACACGAGCCACGGCCATGCCTGGGACAAGATGGATCCGTCCTTGCAGGCGGTCGAGCGAATGCCTGGCGGGTAGCGTCTGCTGGTCAGTCCGCCGACACTATTCGTGAGTTAGCGGGGCAGCACCGTGGCGTGTCGAGTGCTCGTCGCCGGCGAGCGCTTCCGCCTGGTGGCGGTGCCCGAGCATTTCGTAGCCGACAACGTTAACTGCTGGCGCCAGCATCAAGATGATCAGGCAGATCGCCATGTCGACGCCCGCAAGCGCTGCAAGAACGGCAAGCGCCACGACCGCTGCGGTCGCGACCAGCAGCCAGATGTGGAACGGGTCGAAGTGCTGAACAAGATAGGTGTAGAGCGCATAGATCGCCGCCAGGAACACAGCGACGGGAACAGCTGTCGCAAGCAGTGTCGCAAGTGGGCCGATATGCGCCTTGTGCTCAAGGAAATAGGCCGCGACATGCAGCCCGGCACCGGTGGCGACGATTGCCGCGACGATCACCATTTGCCCGTAGCCCCAAACGAATGCGCGATTTCGGTGGGCATGAAGGACCGGCGCTGACGGCAGCATATAGTAGACCCACCACATGCCGAAGGTGAGCCCGGTGCCGGCGATGCAGACCAACGCCGCATCCATGGTCCAGCCCTGCTCCTCGACCACGGCGGACAAGGTGGCGAGGGTGCCGACGACCCCCTCACCCAAAGCGATGATGGCAAACAGGCTGTAACGTTCGGCCATGTGGTGCGCATGCCAGGGCGTGCCGCCATCCCTGCTTTCGGCAATCACCGGTCCTGCCAGTTCTATCAGCCCGAGAATGACTGCGAGGATGATGCTGGTGCCGACCGGAAAATCGACGACGATCTGCACCACCCAGCCGATCTGGGCGACCGCGATTGCCGCGGCGTAGGTCAGGCAGGCACGGCGCCGGACGGGGTCCTGCCGGGCAGCACGCAGCCACTGGAAGATCATCGCCACCCGCATGATGACATAGCCCAGCACCATCACCGAATTGTTGAGGTGCTCGCCGTGCTCAATGGAGGCGAACATGCGTGGCAGGCCGATCGCCAGCACCAACACGCCGATCATCTGCACCATAGTGACGAGGCGGAAAATCCAATCGTCGGTGTCGTAGGCAGAAGAGAACCAGGAGAAATTGATCCAGGCCCAGCAAATGGCGAAGCTGGCGAAAGCGAAGCCGAGCAGGGCGGCCGGGTAATGGCCTTCGGCCAATGCATGGGCGAGTTGCGACGAGGCAAAGCTGAACGCCGTCACGAAGGTCAGGTCGAACAGAAGCTCCAGCGGCGTCGCGACGCGATGCACCTCATGCGGATCGCGCCCAACCATGCGCCTGACATGATGGTGGAGGCTTTCGGGATTGACAGGCGTGGTGTTCATCGCGTGGCCTTTGCTAGACCAGTTCACCGTTTCACGGAGAAGGCGAACTGCTCTTACTCTTTGGTTTGACGCAATTCCCAAGGGAAAGCGCTATGCGCTTTTTCCCGGGAAAACCGCTCCACACTTCCCCAGAACTGCTTTCGGGTCGTTGGCCGACACTAGAGGCAGGGCGAAAGCCGTCAAGGCGCGCAGCTATCGGTCGACGCCGATCAGCCGGCTGGCAGCGGTTTCGGCCATGGCATGGGCCAACTCGAGGCCCCATTGCTGGCGGCAATAGGCGCGAAAATCGAAGCAGGGCAGGCCGGGGCAGACCTCGAACTCGATGAGGTGGACGGTGTCGTCGGCCTCGACCCTGAGATCGATGGAAAACACATCGCGCAGGCCGAGCCCGCCCATCAGCCGCCCGGCGATCGCGCGAATCCTGGTGTCGGCGGCCGGCTGGCTGTCGGCAACCGCGACGAGTTCCGGCTCGGCGTAATGTCCCGCCGCTTTCGCTGCCTCGCCGGTGTCGCCATAGAGCGCCAGGCTGTCGGCCATGGTCTGGAAATCGGCGCCTGAATCGACAAAAGCCACGCCAAGGGCTTCGACCCCGGCGCCAGGCACCAGGCCGAGGAAACTGGCGCGCACGTTGCGGCCGGCGACATAGGGCTGGACGACGACATCGTCGCGATAGGCCGAAAAGACGCGCCGGCTAAGCTCCAGCGCATGGCCGAGTTCGCTGCAGCGCGAATCCGGCCAGATACCGATCTTGGCGCCGAGCCGGTTGGGCTTGACGAACCAGCCGGCGCGCGAGGCCGGCGGCTCGACCAGCCATTGGCCGTCGCGCGCAAGCCCAGCCTGCGGCACCGGCAGGCCGAGCGCGCCGAGCACGGCGCCGGAACGGAACTTGTCCTGGCAGAGCGCGAACAGCGCATCGTCGGCGCCGATTGTCTTGAAACCGCCCAGTCGCGCCAGAGCGGGCGCCGCGCCGCCGCGAAAATAGGCAATGCCGTCGGTCAGCGTCCAGACCAGCGTTGTGCTGGGATGCTCGCCGGCAAGGACGCTTGCGGCATCGTCCAGCGCCACCGGCGTGAACGACAGGCCGCGTGCCTGGCAGGCGCGGCCAAGCATGTCGAATTCAGGAGCGAGATCGGTCGACTGCGCCAGATAGGACGCAATTTCGCCGGCACGCTCCGGTGCATGACCGTCGGCGACCAGACGGTCGAAACAAGCCTTCTCAGGCTCATGGACGAGGATCAGTCTTCGTTTTGTGCTCGTCATGGCTTCAACGGTTTCCGGCGGCGGGGCCACCTACCATCGCACGGCCGATACTATCGGCTCTCGCGAAACCGACATGGCGCGGGCGCCTGCGTGACAGCACCGGCGTGGAACCGGGAAGGCCGGCCTCGTTCAGGCGATCAGCACGCGCGGCTCGAAGCGGCCGTTGACGGGAATGTCGAGTAGAAAGGTCATGCCGCCCTGCAGATCCAGCAGACGCTGCTTCTCATCCTTGCCCGACCACGCGGAGGTGACCGCCAGCCTATCGGCCTTGGCGCCGACAAAGGCCGGGCAGGATGGCTGCGTCACCGGCATGGCGACCGTGCGGACGAGCTTGCCGTCGGGTCCATAGGCTTCGATGACGCTGCCGCCCCAGACGGCGTTCCACAGGATGCCGTCGCGGTCGAGCACCGACCCGTCGACATAGCCCTTGGCCGAGCGGTGATCGACGAACAGCTTGGGATCACCGGCAGGCAGGCCGGTCGCCGGGTCGCAGGCGACGCGCATCAAAAGCCCGGTCGAGGTGTCGGTGTAGTAGGCGATTGCGCCATCCTCGGTAAAACAGATCGAATTGGAGACGGTGATGTCCGAAAACAGGCGGCGCAGTTCGCCCTTGAAAAACCAGTAGATCGAGCCGGCGCCTTTTTCCTCGCCCTTGCCCATGGTGCCCATCCACAAGGCGCCGCAGGGGTGGACCCGGGAATCGTTGGAGCGTGTGACCGGATTGTCGGCCTCGACAGGCGTGTGCAGCGTCAGTTTGCCGGTCGCGACGTCGCGGACATAAAGGCCGGTCTCGGCGGCGATCAGCTGGCGCTTGTCGTCGATGATTGCGATGGCGCTCGCCATCCGGCCAAGCTCATGGACGGTGGTTGCGCCGCCGGACAGCCGCTTTTCCAGAAGCTGGCTGTTGACTATGTCGAACCAGAACAGCGTATCTGTGGCGGGATCGTAGCTCGGCCCTTCGCCGAGCTGGCAGACGTGATCGGAAAAAACCGAAACGATCGCTTCGCTCATCATGCTTCTCCGAACACCGCATCCCAGGCCGTAACGGCAGCGTGCGCGCGCGCGGCCACCTCGTCGACGCTCATGCCCGGCTTGAACAGGCTGGAGCCCAACCCAAAGGCGGTCACGCCGGCAGCCTTGTAGCCGGCAAAATCTTTCTCGGAGACACCACCGACGGCGCCGACCAATGTCTGCGCCGGCAACACGGCGCGCATCGCGGAAATGCCGCCGGCGCCCAGCACGCTCGCCGGGAAGAATTTCAGGGCCGAGGCGCCGAGCTTGATCGCCAGGAAGGCTTCGGTCGGCGTGAACACGCCGGGCATCGTCACCATGCCGTAATGCATGGCGCGCGCCATCACCTCGGCATCGATGTTGGGACTGACCAGCAGCCGCCCTCCGGCCTGGTGCAAGCCATCGACATCGGTCGGGGTCAGCACCGTGCCGGCGCCGACCAGCGCGGTTTTCGGCAGCACTTGAACGATGCGGGCGATCGACGAGAACGGTTGCGGTGAGTTCAGCGGCACTTCGATCGCCTCGATGCCGGCGTCGAACAGCGCCTGGCCCATGGCCATCGCCTCGGTGGGCTTGAGCCCGCGAAGGATGGCAACCAGGCCGCGCTTGAGTTTTGGAAACGGTGCGGTCTGGCTCATCGAGTAACTCCGGTTCTGGCGATCATGCCGTTCTCACGCGCCGCCTCGACGAGACCGACACGCACCGCCTCATCGGCGTCGACGCTCCGGACCTCAAGCCCGGCAAAACCAAGTGCGGCCTGGTAGAGCGCGGCCAGCGCGCCGGACGCAATCAGCACCACGGGTTCCGTGCCGGCGCCATGCCGGCGGCTGGCGGAGGCGATCTCGCCGCCGATCAGAAGGCCGGACAGGCAGGCGGCGGCATCGTCGGCTTTCAAATCCTGCAGCAGGCCGGCGGCGCGGATGGAAAACAGCCGCGAGGTGACATCGCCGCCTTCGCCCAATGCGGTTTCGCACCAGCGGCGGAAGAACGGATTGTCCGATGTGACGGGCTTGGGATGTTCGCCGAGCGAATGGCGCAGAATCGAATGCGCGGCAAGCACCGAAAACAGCTCGCCGGTCGGCCAGGTGCCGAAGCCGGTGACAGTACCGTCCTCGACCAGCACCCATTTCGAATGGGTGCCGGGCATGCAGACCAGCTGGCGCCCCTTGGCCTGCAGGCCGGCGCCGGCAAGCTGCGTTTCTTCGCCGCGCATGACGTCGGGCGCATCGGCCAGCCGCTGGGCAAGGCCCGGAACGATGCGGATGTCGCGGCTCTGGCCGGGCACGCTGGCAGCACCAGCAAGGATGGCGCTAAGCGGCGCCGGCACCGTGACATAGGGTGCTTCGAGCCAGCCCTGGCGGGATCCGGCCATGCCGCAGATGATGACGGGCAGCGCCGCTGGTGCTCCCATCGCCGCCAGATGCCCTTCGAGGATGGTCGAAAAGCCCTTTTGCTGGGCGGTGATCAGGCCATCATCGCCACGGCGTTCGGCAAGCACCTTGCCTTGCCCATCGATCAGCCAGACCCTCATGCGGGTCGTGCCCCAGTCGACGGCGGCGACCGCCGGTGCGTTGCCGACTGGGCTCACAGGAAACCTCCATCGACGACCAGCATCTGCGCTGTCAGCATGCGCGAGGCGTCCGAAGCGAGGAACAGCACGGTGCCGACGATGTCGTCCGGCTGCATCACCTGTTTGATGCACTGCTTGGCAACATGGGCGGCAAGCGCCTGTTCGGTCACCCAGAGCTCCTTCTGCCGCTCGGTGATCACCCAGCCGGGCGCAATGGCGTTGACGCGGATGCCGTCGACGCCGAGCTTGCCAGCCAGCCCCTTGGTCAGACCGAGGATACCGGCCTTGGCCGCCGTGTAGGACGGCATGTCGGGGTGGTTGATGAGATAGGATGTCGAGGTGAAGTTGATGATTGAGCCGCCGCCCGCCCGCTTCATGCCCGGCGCCACCGCTTGCGCGGTGAAGAAATGCGGCCGCAGATTGATCGCTTGGTTGTTGTCCCAGAACTCGACCGTCACGTCCTCGACGGCGTGGCGTTCGTCCCAGGCGGCATTGTTGACCAGCACGGTGACATCGCCATGCGCCTCGGCGGCCTTCGCGGCGGACGCCCGCAGAGCCTCGACGTCGCGCAAATCGGTCTTGAGATAGAGCGGCCTCTTGCCGAACGCTTTCTCGATGCGGTCGGCAAGGGCCGTGCTCGGGCCGTCGGCGATGTCGATGAAGGCGACATTGGCGCCCTGACGCACAAAACCCTCGGTCAGTGCAGCACCTATTCCGGAGCCGCCGCCGGTGATCAGCACCGAGGCTCCTTCGAGGTCGGCAAAATGCGCCGATGGCATCATCGTTGTTGTCTCCCAGCGCATGACCCCGAAAATCGGATCGATTTTCGGAAAGGGATCATGCTCAAAATGTAAATTGCTACAGCGTCCTTTGCGCACCCAAAAGGACGCGCGGCGCTGTAGCGTGACCGGCGCGCATCCTAGCCACGCAAGGCGCGCGGGCAAGGGCGAACCGCCGAATTTCAGGGCTTATGTCAGACAAAACGACAATGCGCCGCACCGGATGCGCACAACGACATCGTCAGGATTGCTGGCGGCTTCGAGATCGCCGGTCAGATCGCCTTGGCGCGCAGGGCGCCGCGGAAGGAATCGCGGAGATAGCCGAGCGTGGCGTCGGCATCGACCGGCTTGCCGAACAGATAGCCTTGCCCGCCGGCGCAGCCGAACTGGACCAGGCGGTCGGCCTGCGCTTCCTGCTCGATGCCTTCGGCGACGACATCCATGCCGAGCCCCTCGCACATGGCGAGAATGGCGCGGATGATGTGTTCGGACGGGCGGTCGTCGAGAATGGAAGAGACGAAGGCGCGGTCGATCTTGAGCTTGTCGAAATGGAATTCGCGCAGACGGCCGAGCGAGGACTGGCCGGTGCCGAAATCGTCGAGCGAGACGCGGATGCCGACGCGGCGCAGATCCTCGACGACCTGGGCCGCCGAGGCCGGGTCATTCATCAGGCCGGTCTCGGTGATCTCGATCTCCAGCCGGCGCGGATCGAAGCCGGTGCGGTCGAGGATCGCCAGTATGTGCAGGCCGGTGTTCTGGTCGACGAGCTGCGAGGGTGACAGGTTGAACGACAGGAACAGGTCTTTCGGCCAGCTTCTGGCGGCCTCTGTCGCCTTGCGCAGCACCAGCTGCGACAGCGGGCCGATGATGCCGCGCTCCTCGGCGATGGGAATGAAGACGGTCGGCGGCACCGAACCCAGGTCGCGATCGGTCCAGCGCGCCAGCGTCTCGAAGCCGATGGTGCGGCGCGTGGCGAGATCGACGATGGGCTGGAAATGCGGCTCCACCTCGCCGGCCGAAACGGCACGGCGCAGTGCCTGTTCGATGCGGGTGACGCGCTTGGCCGCTTCTTCCATCTCGCGGGTGTAGACGACGACCCGGCCACGGCCGGAACGCTTGGCGTGGTAGAGCGCCGTCTCTGCCTTGTTGATGAGGATTTCCGTGGTCTCGTCGCCCGAATAGAACAGCGAGCAGCCGACCGAGGCCGAAAGCCTGGCGGTGCGTTCGCCGACATCATAGGGCGCCGACAGGATCTCGATCAGCATGCGGGACTTTTCGGCCGCTGCATCCTCACTGAACACCAGGGGATAGAGAAAGGCGAATTCGTCGGCACCGATGCGGCAGACCGTGGAATGGCCGTCCATCGAGGCGCGTAGCCGCATCGCGACCTGGATCAGGATGTCGTCGCCGGCCTTGTGGCCGAACAGATCGTTGATCGGCTTGAAGCCGTCGAGGTCGAGAATGCCGACGGTAAAGGGCGCGGGATCGTCGGCCCGGTCGGCGATCAGGCGATCGACCTTGTCGAAGAAGCGGCGATGGTTGCCAAGCCCGGTCAACGGATCTGTGAATGCCAGATCCGTGCTCTCCCTGTTTGCCTGACCGGTGCCAAACGAAGTTTGCATCGGTGTCCCTGTTTTGTGACGTCGGAATTTATTTTCAGACTGGCAGCAAACCCTTTAGGAAACGTATCGCGAAATCGATTTTCCACGGGCAACCGCGACTGTTTCGAAGGATCGATGAAAGCAGCGCATTCGGGTGTCAGATGCCAATCCCAGGAATGTCGCGATTGGCAGACGGGCAGTGAGCCTGTACAGGCAAGACAGTCGTCCATCCGAGCCGCCGGAGACCCGCCATGAAGCTGAAAATCGCCGTCCAGATGGACCACATCTCCACCGTGTCGATCGCCGGCGACACCTCGTTCGCGCTGTCGCTGGAAGCGCAGCGGCGCGGCCATGAGCTGTTCCACTACACGCCGGATCGGCTGTCGTTGCGCGACGGCAAGGTGTTTGCCCGCATCGAGGAAATGCAGGTGCGCGACGAGAAGGGCAGCCACTATTCGCTGGGCGAGAAGGTGCGCACCGACCTGTCGGAGATGGATGTGGTCCTGCTGCGCCAGGATCCGCCCTTCGACATGAACTACATCACCACCACGCACATCCTGGAGCGCATCCACCCGAAAACGCTCGTGGTCAACGACCCGGCCTGGGTGCGCAACAGCCCCGAAAAGATCTTCGTCACCGAATTTGCCGACCTGATGCCGGACACGCTGATCACCAAGGATCCACTCGAAGTTGCCGCCTTCCGCAAGGAGTTCGGCGACATCATCGTCAAGCCGCTCTACGGCAATGGCGGCGCCGGCATCTTCCATCTGCTGGAGGCCGACCGCAACCTGGCCTCGCTGCTGGAAATGTTCGGCCAGATGTTCCGTGAACCCTATATCGTGCAGCGCTATCTCAAGGACGTGCGCAAGGGCGACAAGCGCATCATCCTGATCGACGGCGAGCCGGTCGGCGCCATCAACCGGGTGCCGGCCGAGCATGATTCCCGCTCCAACATGCATGTCGGCGGCCGTGCTGAAAAGACCGAATTGACAGAGCGCGAACGCGAGATCTGCGCCCGCATCGGCCCAGCGCTGAAGGAGCGCGGCTTCATCCTGGTCGGCATCGACGTCATCGGCGACTACATGACCGAGATCAACGTGACCTCGCCGACCGGCGTGCGCGAGGTCAAGCGCTTCGGCGGCGCCGACATCGCCAGCCTGTTCTGGGACGCGGTCGAGGGAAAGCGGAAGTAAGGGCAAGCCTCTTTCATGGATACTGATTAGGGCTGCCGGTTAAATAGGATAACCGCCAACCCTATCAGGCTAACAACCGTGCTGATGGTCGCACCAATGATCGCCAAAAAAGCGACGACGCCGAATGTCACCACACATCTCTCACCGTGGCACCGGTCCAAAAAAACAAAGAGGTAGATGCCGAGCCCGACGATGATTGGCGGCACAACCGCCATAATTGCAAGCAGCCTGGTGTTGCTCAAAGCGCGCGGCCCCGACGAGAGATCTCCATAGTCGTATCATTTCCCGCTGCGGCAACAACTATTCCGCGCGATCGTATTCAGTGATCGTGTTTTCCGTTTTCATTTTGTCTTAACCATGTTCCGTTTTTGCAACCGCGCTCAATTCCGCTGCAACCCAAGCGGTCATGCGTTCCCGTAATGTTCTTGATTTGACCGGGGAAGTGTGATTGTCTTCCCGGCGGGCCCATTCCTGGCCTGAACGCAGGGCTGTGGCAAGCCTGAATTGGGGTTGCACGATGGTGGCGCGGGTTCGCACGGTCGCTTTCCAGGGCATCGAGGCCGTGCCGGTCGACGTGCAGGTGATGATCGCACCCGGCAAGGTCAACATGCACATCGTCGGCCTGGGCGACAAGGCGGTGGCCGAAAGCCGCGAGCGGGTGCAGGCCGCACTGCATGCTTCCGGCCTGTCGATGCCGTCGAAGAAAGTCACGGTCAATCTGGCGCCGGCCGACCTGCCGAAGGAAGGCAGCCACTACGACCTGCCGATCGCGCTTGGCCTGATGGCTGCCCTTGGCGCCATTCCGGGCGACATGCTGGCCGGCTATGTCGTGCTTGGAGAATTGTCGCTCGACGGCACGATTGCTGCGGTCGCCGGCGCCTTGCCGGCGGCGATCGCCGCCAATGCCGAGGGCAAGGGCCTGATCTGCCCGTTCGCATGCGGGCCGGAAGCGGCCTGGGCTGGCAAGGATTTCGACATTCTGGCGCCGCGCAGCCTGATTGCCATCGCCAATCATTTTCGTGGCACGCAGGTGCTGTCGCGCCCCGAGGCCGGCATTCATGCCGCCGCGCTGGATTTGCCCGACCTCGCCGACATCAAGGGCCAGGAGACCGCCAAGCGGGCGCTGGAGGTGGCGGCGGCCGGCGGGCACAATCTCTTGAGAATGTGGGTCATTAAATACTTTAATACGGCACAATATCCTAACATTGTGGCCGATTAAATGGCGCCGTGCCCGCAGGCAAAAACGGCCCGTTTAGCGCGCCTGCCCGAACTGCTAAGTTGATGCTGCTAGCTGCATCACGCTGTCCGCTGGCCTGTAACTCCATTCGATGGCCAGTTCGCAGCAAACTGAGGACCGCGCATGCAGATCAGGATGCAACCTTGCGACGCAGGAAGATTACAGAAAGGTCAGCAAACGCAGGCAACGGACCCGTTAGCGATGGGCCCTTTCCGCTCCCCACAGAGATCGTCGTCAAAATGCTGGCTATTCCGTGATGGGATTTGGGCAACGAAAAAAGATCAGAGAGAGATGCCAAGTCCTACTCCACGATCTTCCAGTATGAGTCCTTGCGGATCACCTTTCCGTCGCGAAACGTGTAGAAATCACAGCCTCGGACTTCCTTTTTCACACCGTCGCGGGTCGTGCCGGTGAGGGTCCATTTCGACATGCCGGTGTCGGCAACCTCGTCTACAAAATGCTCACCATTCCCGTAGTGGACATCAGGCAAGCCTTCAAAACGCGTCGCCAGCGCATCTCGTACGTTTCGCTTGCCCTCGCAACGAGTTCCCCAGGGCTCGGCTCCCCTCGGCATCTCAAGGATACAGTCGTCGGCGAAAAACGCCATGATGCGATCGAGATCGTGCGCGTTGAAGGCCTCGCATAGCTCCGTCAGTGTAGCTCGAATGTCCATGCGCTCGTGTCTCCTCCAAATCCGAAGTAGGTCACTGGCAGCGAAGCCGGTCAAGTTCCCAAGCCTCCAAGCCTCAGCTTGCCATGACTTCGATAAACCGCAGCTTCCGCCACTCACCCCTTCTTCGCAAACGCCCAGACCAACAGCGGGCAGTGGTCATCGTTGCTGAGGTCGCACCACAGGACCGCAGGCGCGGCCGGGGCCGCCGATGTGGCTTTGGCGCAGGCCTTGTTGCCCCAGCCTCGAATCTTGACGTTCGCTGGGGAAAGCCGCCATCGACCATCAGCGGCTTCATATGCGCAAAAGATGACAACCTGGCGCCACCTTCTGGCGGCGCTACGAGGAAGAACGCGCGATCAGCGGTTCCCCAGCTGCTCCGCCCCGCTACGAAGTTTCCGTCCCCTTTCACACAAGAGGACTGCGGATAACCAGGTATACTTTTGTGCCTAGTAGTCGCCGTTGTAATACCGGTCGTCGCAAGGCGCGGTGTAGATGCGGCCGTAACGGTCCTGGTAGCGGCAGAGTTGGGTGCCGCGCGGCTCCTGCGGGGTGGTGGCGCTGCCGACGACAGCGCCGAGCAGCGCGCCGCCGGCGCCACCCAGCAACGCGCCGGTGGTGGCCCGCCGCCCCAGAGCGGTCACATTGCGGCGGAACGGCGGCGCGCCGGCTCATCGTAGTGAGAGTTTCCCGGCAGTTGAAGGCTATGGTTGCACAACCTGAACAGGGTATTCCAATTCTGACCGCAGGCCCTACTTCACCGACTTAGGACATCGGCACGACGGCGCAATGCGATGGAAAAGGCTGAGACAGCCCTAAATCCTCCACCTGGGAGGCGAAGGGGCCGCGCGGCCCAATATCTTCGAATGTCCACCGATCAGCAAATCTACTCGCTTGAGAACCAGAAGGATGCAATTCGCAGCTATGCGGACATCATGGGGTACGACATCGTTGCCACGTACGAAGATCCCGGTCGAAGCGGGTTGAACATAGAGGGGCGGCCCGGCCTGCAGAAGCTGCTGTTCGATGTAGAAAACGGACGCGCCAATTTTGAGACGGTCGTCGTCTACGACGTGAGCCGATGGGGCCGATTTCAAAACATCGATGAAAGCGCCTCCTACGAATACCGTTGCCAAATGGCAGGGATACGCATCGAGTTCTGCGCAGAGCAATTTGTGAACGATGGCAGTGTGGGTTCTGACGTTCTCAAGGTCATCAAACGGAGCATGGCCGCCGAGGCAAGCCGCATGCTCTCGCTGAAGGTCTTCCGCGGGCAAAGCCGGATAGTCAAGCTGGGTTTCCGGGGAGGCGGATACGCAGGATACGGCTTTCGGCGCATGCTGACAGATGGAGAGGGCAAGCCCAAGGCTATCCTAAAGCCGAGGGAATGGAAGAGCCTGTCATCCGACCGAGTTATCCTCGTGCGTGGACCGGCAGATGAGATTCGTACCGTCCGCTGGATTTTCAACCAATTCGTGAACAGGGGCAAAACTGAGTTCCAGATCGCGAATGCGCTGAACGAGCGCGGCGTTCCCGCAGAATTGAATCGCACCTGGACGACTACTTCCGTGCGCAACCTCCTCACCAATGAAAAATACATCGGCAACAATGTTTGGAACAAAACTTGCACCACGCTTCATAGCAAGAGGAGACCTAACCCCCCGAGCGCATGGGTCCGCGCTGAAAATGTGAATGAGCCGCTCGTCAGCCGTGACCTGTTCCGGCGCGCGCAAGCCATTGTGGCCGAGGAGAAACACGGTGCTGTTCGCATCAGCAACGAACAGCTGCTGGTGAACCTTGCTAAGCTTCTTGAAAAACGAGGCCGGTTATCGGGCTCAATCATCAATGCCGCGCCCGGCCGGTCGACAAAGAGCCTGTACATCCATCGCTTTGGAACCCTCCAGGCAGCCTACAAGCTGATCGGTTTTGAGGCCTCGCTGAACTACCGGTATTTCGACCAAAACACCCGGCTTCACCGCCGCCGGTTGGAGATCATCGACGAACTTGTAGAGGCAATCGAGAGGGTCGGCGGAGAGGCCCATTACGACACCAGAACCGCGCTTGTGCGGGTCAATGGGGAGTTCACTGTCGCGTTATGGACTGCGCGCTACCGCGCCACGAGCTACGGCTATCCTCGTTGGCCAGTTAGGAGGCGGCGTCAGGCCGTTTCCGACATCACGATATTGGTCAGGATGAAACCCGACAATGTCACGGCCCGCGACTACCTGGTCGCACCGACAGCCGACTTAAGACGGGCGCCGGCCATGATGAGAGCAAACAGCGGTATGCGTTTCGATCCCTTTCTTTTTCAGTCGTTGGCGCCGGTAGTGGTGATAGCAAGGCGGATGCCGATTGAGCCAGGTCTAGGGTCATGACCCAAACCGCAGTCCAGCGCATCCTACAGACTAGCCGCCACGCAATTCATCTGACTGATGGCTTGCAGGAACCGCGGAAGCCTCTTCACCCCTATTTGCTGCGCAGGACGTACAAGCGTCATTGCGAGCGTATGCGGCGCTTCATCCGTGAGACGAACGCGACGCGTGAGCACATAGAAGTCATTGTCGAAGCTCTTCGCCAGTTGATGGCGGTTGATATGTTTAGATCCGTGCTGAAGGCGGAAGGCCTCGTAAATATTCCGGCAGAGCTGGCCGAAAGAATCTCGGGCAGCCGAGGGTTCAGCGCCCAGGGAAGGCCGGGTCAAGCCGTGATGTCGGACGAACCGCTGGTCGCCGGGATTTGCCCTAAAGCCATCGAGCTGTTGGAGGATTTCGGAGTCCACCCGAAAATCTTTGGCTTGCTGAAGAAGGGCACGCCGAACCGGCAGGTCGAAGTGGCGAAACTCATGGTCGCGCTGGACCGGGTGACGTTCATCAGCGCCAGAGTTATTATCGCGCTCACGCCCCAGTTGCAGCTCGCGGATCCTTCAATTCCCAGGAAACGGTTCTTCGGCATTGACACCGATACGTTCGATGGCATGGAAGTCGAGTTTGCCGCTTTAAGCCGCGAGTTCTTGGATGCCAACGAGTGCCTCGGTATCTGGAGTCTGGAGCTTGTTGCGGCCCGAGGGTACCTCCATCGACTTATGGATAATCTCAAGGTGGTGCGCTATCTCGCCGGGAACTATCCGAGCCACTTTGAGACGTTTCACCGGTTGTTGGAGCCGGATCTTGAAAGGGCGGCAGGAGTGTAGATCAAACAGATCGTCCTGCTCCATTCCGTGCGAATGTGCTGGCCAGCGACTGAAGGTCGTCGGCGTCGTCTTCGTTGACGTACATTCCGCTTGCGGCCCCGGTTCGGTCTTTGAAAGTTGCCTAGATTGGTTGCTTTTGTTCACTACCGGCGTTTTCCGGGTACGGTCATCGCCCACATTCATCGGATCCGCGAATTCACGGATTGCATCATTCTGATTGTCGATCGAGTAGCTCTGATGGTCCGTGGACATACGTGTCGAATGGGACCGTGTTGCTACGAGACGAGATACTTATAATCTCCAAGGCGAGCCTTAATGAACGCCCGAGAAACCATGTCTTATATCGTGAGGCCGTGCGCCCCCGTTCCGCCGCAATGCGGCCGCACGGGACGAGCTATAGGGATTTCAGGCCTTCAAGGGAGACCGCACATGAACTTTCACAAAGCCATTGCCGCCGTGCTGATGACCGCAGCACTAGCAGGCTGCGCGCAGACCGAAGGCCAGCAGCGGGCCGGGACCGGCGCGCTGATCGGCGGCGCCGGCGGCGCTCTCGTCGGCCAGGCAATTGGCGGCAACACCGAAAGCACACTGATCGGTGCCGGCGCGGGTGCCTTGCTGGGCGCAGTTGTCGGCAGTTCCACCACCCCGCAGCGTCGCGGCGAACAGATGTGCCGCTATCAGGACCGCCGTGGCCGCATCTACACCGCCCCTTGCGATGACCGGTATTACAACGGCGATTATTGATCGAAGTCTGACTGACGGGCGCGCGTTCCGCGTCGGCTCCTTCTCGCCGTCATTCTTTTGCACGGTTTGCGGGATAAGGAGATTTGCGGCGGGCAGGAGGAGGTCTAGAATGACAAGCCTTGCCGGCGCCGTGAAAAATCGCGGCAAACAAACTGTAAAGCGTCTGCTGCGGTACGACAGCCGCAACTGGCTACGCATCCGCCAGATCGAAGCTTTCACAGCGTTTCTGCAGACGGCGAACCGCAAATCACGCGACGTGATCGAGATCTCGCCAGGCTGGAACCGCTACTGGCAGGCGCTCTGCCCTGACTATCGCTCGGTCGACTTTCCAGACTTCGATATCTGCAAGGATCGGACCGAGGAGCAGTATTCCATCGTCATCGCTGACCAGGTGCTGGAGCACGTCCAGCGCCCGACTGCAGCAGCCGGCAACATCCATGCCATGACTAAGCCGGGCGGCTGGGCGCTGGTGGCGACGCCCTTCCTGTTCCGCGTGCATGCGCGCCCGCATGACTACAACCGCTGGACGCCCGCTGGCATGAAGCAGTTGATGGTCGAAGGCGGCTTCGCCGAGGACCACGTACAGGCGTTTGGCTGGGGCAATAAGGCCTGCGCCAGGGCGCATATCGGCGGCGCGGTGCGTGCTTATGGACTATGGAGAGACCTCAGCAACGACGAGGAATACCCGCTGATGGTGTGGGCCTTTGCCAAAAGAGCTGCGTAATCCTCAATCTCAGGCTGGGTGGATCGTCGCCAGATTCGCGACCTTAAGAGCCTGCTTGGATCCAAAGTTGGCGCTCGTCCGGTGGGCGGCCCACAATTATAGTGTAGCTAATGGACGTCGAATGCCTGGTCGCTGATGATGATGAGGCCTTCACCTACAACAAGCGTGTGAGCGAATACCGGCTTATCGAGGAGAACTGCGAATCAGGTCGGTTGACACAGCTAACTGCATTCAATGTTCATTCGGCTTTTTGGTCGACTGCACTGGTTCCCCTTATCGGGACCATCGAGGGTTCCGGCTTTTGCGGCTTTCTGCTCTTCTTAAGTTCGGCGATTTCTTCGTCGCGCCTTGTTATTCGGCTTTCGAGATTCGAAATGCGCTCGGTCAAAAAGTAGCGCCCAATAACGAACCCGCCGCCGCCAAAGATAATCGCGAATGTGGCAAATGCCGCTGGATTCGCGAGCACGAGGGTCGCGTTCGATTGCAGAAAATCAATCAGGTCTTGCATGGGGCAACCATAGCAGAATCCAGACTCGGCGCGAAGGCAAGGCAAATAGATCCGGATCTGATCGTGCAGGTGTTATCTGGCAGCGAACGTGCAACGTTGCCCTAGATTACCGCGCAGCAAGCTCCCGGCATTCATCGTATTGCCCGCCCAGCTCCAAACAGAGGTCGACGCTGCCAAGGCTATTTGCATCGTCGCTGATTCCCATGCGTCTGTTGTACGCCGCGACGGTATCCCTCAACTGCGACACCCGGCCGGCCCTGTGACCGCTGGAATAGGCCAGGCCGGCAGCGATGCAGCCAGAGAAGATAATTGCGAACAACGCGATCTTGATGTTCATTGACGCTTGCCTTGCGAATCGACCAATGACAATTGCGAGATCGGCCACCAAACTCTCACGCTGCGAGAATTTGAAAATGGAAGATGCTTTTACAGCGCTGGCGGCGCAGTTTCAAAGGCAGTGGCATGCTTGGGCTCCGGCCATGGGCGTTGTCATTGCGATAGCAGCCTGCCTTGTCTGGACGGTTTACCTTCCCATCGTCGGGTTGCGTCATCTTCTTGGCTATTGAGCGCGCCCCTCACACCTCAGCGAGCTTTCGAGATTGTCTCTAAGGCATGGTCAGCAAGCTGGTCGAAACGACCGGCTGGATAGGCTCGCCGGCACCTGAGCTGATAGCGATGGCCACGGAAGGTAGGGGGGTCCTCACTCCCAGCCGTGCTTCTTTTCGCCAAGAATCAGATTTCGGTGAGCGACGAATCGGCTAAGTGGCGCGCTGGTCGCAATTTTTCTGTTAAGCGCATGCCTGAATCCTGGAATCCGAAGCTACTCGTTCGAAAACTATCTAACTTTTGCCAAGCCCGCGTTGCTCCGGTGCTGCCGCCACAAGAGGCGGAACGTGTCCGCAGATTTATGATCGCTCTGGTCATAAACGGTCAGCACCCGCCAACGAGAAAAAGAGGATACGACTGGGACGAAATCGCCGTTCAATGCGCGACCCCGTACGAGCTCATTATCGGGGCAAAAAAAGCAATTGAACCAGGGCTTGATGCGATTGTTCGCGCGCTAAAGAATGTCCCCAAGCAGAGGACGATCTCAATGGCGCAGTCGGCCCTTCCTTTAATGGAGGTGGCGGCACCCGCCCGTTCAAAAGGTCCAACGGCAAAAATTACGTCCATTCCCTCTCTGAGAGCGAATGTAGAGCGCGAACAACACAATATCCGTCAAAGGCCTGGAGTGAAACCTCGGCCAATCGACGAGTTCCCAGAACCTCTATTCACAGAATGGTCGGACCCAACGGCATTCCAGGAAGCCTTGGAGCTTCACATGCGCCGGCACGGCGACAGCTATTGGAACCTGCATCGCGCGGTTGTAGAAGATCACGAAACGCTCGATCGTTCGACGATCCGGCATTGGCTTTTGGGAACCAAAGTGCCGCGCAGCGTGGCAAGCTTCCAGCTGCTCGGACGGATCGAGCGCCGGTACCGGCTTCCGGAGGGGTACTTCAAGGCAAAGCTTCCACATCCGGCACGCTCAGCTTACGGTCATATACTCGACGATATAGGGCCAGCCGAACGCAGGCGGCTAGCGTGGCATCTTCCCGACGACTTCAATTCGCGTTCGGCCATTGAGCAGGAGGAGATCCTCGAATGGGTCCGCCGCGTGATCATCACCGGCTCGACCGACTATCGGCGTTTTCAGGCGGCGGCAATGAAGCACCGCTATGCAATACGGTTTCCGGGCGTAGCTTATGGCCGAACCGACATGGCTGATCATGACGATTCAGACGACTTCCATACTGGTGAGTCGGTCGGCATGTCCTTTCCAGATCCAGATCTATTTTCGGGGGTGATCGACGCGCCGCCCTCGCTGGCGATGGAAATGGCAGATCTCATTCGGTTCAAGACCTCCACGCTGACCGCCTTCGGTCTTCAGCGCCAGGGTGTCTGGGGAGAAGAGACCGCGTCCCAAAAGATTGAGCACCTTGGACTAATGTTCGGCGCCTTGGCAGCACACCCCAGGGGTCCTGTACAAGGCCACGGCGTTCCCTTCCAGCTTCTGTCATTCGGCATGCTCGTGTTTCCATCGGTCTGGGATTGGTATGTGCAATGGCGTGAGCGACGGCGGGGCTTCTACACCGTCTGGGAAGTCGACATGCTCCGCATCTCGCTGGCGTTAACCCGCAAGGATACCGGGTGGCTGCGGCAACACCCCAACCTGATGACAAAGCTTCGCCCCGTTCCGGGCTTGATCTCGCAGATCGACATCGATCGCGCCAAGGCAGATTGGGATGAAGCGTGTGACGTCTATTTCAAGCATGCGACGTTCCGCGTGAAGGAAATCCAGCGAGTCGCTCGTGTTCACCGTGATCCCTTTGAACCTATCATGCCGGTGCTTGAATCTGAGAGCCCGGTTGGCGCTTACCGAAAGATCACGGAAGAAATTCTTCGTCTGATGCCGGATGAACGCTTATACCGACGGGCAACGGCCGAGGCCGTGCGGTCATTCCTGATGCTGCGATTGGGATTACATCTCGGACTACGTCAAAAGAATCTCCGACAGTTGATGATTTGCGCCCCGGGCCACCTGCCGCGCTCCGAGCGCCAGCTTGCTGACATGAAGCGCGGGGAGATCCGCTGGAGTGTGCGCGACAGCGGTTGGGAAGTCCTCATTCCTTCCGTAGCGTTCAAGAACGCAAGCTCGTCCTTTTTTGGTAGCAAGCCATTTCGATTGATCCTGCCAAATCTCGGCGAGCTTTACGAACATATCGACGCGTATGTGGGTCGGCATCGGGGTATCCTGCTCGCCGATGCGGTCGACCCAGGGACCTTCTTCGTCAAAACAGTGAAAGTCACCAGCAGGGATGCAGCGTACGATCAGACCAGTTTCTACGAAGCGTGGAGACTGATCATACAACGCTATGGGATTTATAATCCCTATACCAGACGTGGAGCTATTCCCGGACTCCTGCCCCATGGCCCGCATAACGTCCGCGATGTGCTTGCGACCCACATCCTCAAGCAGACTGGTTCCTACGAACAGGCTAGCTACGCCATCCAAGACACGCCCGACATGGTGGCTAAACACTACGGTCGTTTCCTGCCTCAGGACAAAGCGGCTCTCGCGGCGAGGATTCTGAATCAGGTGTGGGAAGCCGCATGATCCGGCGGAGTAGCTAATTAAGCGACCGATGATGTTTTCTGAGAGTCATTCCTTAAACTCTATCTTGGCTACGATTTCGGTCATAGCGTAGTGAACGAACTGCTTTCCAAGGTCTGTGAGTTCATACGGCTCGATCTCATCAAATGCCGACTTGGCTGTACGGGCTACTTGTCCTGGTCGAGACCTCCCGGCAGGCTGTTTTCTAATGAAGTTTCCGGCATAGTCCGTCTGACGGACTTGCCGGATGACGCCGCCTGTGCTGAGGTCGCGGACTAGCATTTTAAACAAATCGGCCTCAGCTGAGTCCTCCCTGACGTCAGGCTTTTGGAGGTTGTCCCAGATGCCGCCGCGCGTGACGCCCGGATTTCGATAAATTTCACCGATTACTTCAAAGTGGAAATCCGAATACAGATTTATCCAGTCGATAAATAGACGCACAACGTCATCGGACGTTGTCTTCGCGGCAGCTGCGTTTGCTAGAATATTACGGATTCTCTGACGTTTATATTCCGTGTCGATTGACGACCAGTTCCGAAACGCCTTCTTCATGAGCGATTGATACTCTGGGGATTCTATCCGCTCCTTGACCTTCTCGTCATCCATATCGAGCCGAGCAACGATCTCAGCAATCGTCTTTCCCTTTTCACGAAGCTCGTCCTCAAGCATCTGTAGCCATTGCTTCAGAATGTTGGTGACTTGCTCCTGCTCTTGTTCAGACCAGTAGCCGACACCAGCGGAGATCAAGCCTCCGACGAAAGGAATTGAGCCCGCAAGAGCATTTATCGCTGCTCGAGCAGCCTTCTTCTTGCCGTCCGGCTCCAGTTCATCCTTGTCAATCCTGTCGATTTCCATCGGAGCAACGCCAGACCGAGCTATACGCGCGTCGATCTGCCAGATAAACTCGATGCTTCCGGCTCCTTGAATTTCTTCAAAGCGACGAATGCGAACGCTTCCTGGTGCCTTCTAACCCCATCAAACCATTCGCAAATAGCGTCACCAACTATACCCTTACCGGTATAAATCATCTTTTTCCCGCCTGTGCGGTGAACTACTTCGTCGCCGATATTGAAATCATCGTCAGTCATCTTAGCCTCTATGTGCCCCGAATCGCAGTCTTCAGCGTGCGCTCTCGTCGCGAGCCTCGCTACCGGTTATGACACACGTCCCCGCAATTCACAGGGGTGAGGTAAGCGGCGCCATCTTTGTTTTTTTTGTGCATGTTGCTCGACCTTTTTAGCGTATGGGCGCTTCGTCACCTTCATTTGGTGGTGTTTGATCGGTGGCCGGGACGCCAGTATGCGATGCCTGATGAGCTGGGCCAATCTGATCCCAATTATCGGCTAACTCAGTTTAAGGAGGCCGAGCTTTGCAGCTGCGGATCAAATCGGCGCTATGGCGAATGCTGCCGGCGCATGACCTGAGACTGCCCTTTCTGTCAATTCTGCACGCCTTCAAAAGGCCTAATCTCGGTCTCGGCATCCTTGATCGAGCGCCCCCCGCCGAAATTGCAGCGTTGATCGCCCAAGGCGGACAAAAACCTCCACCTCCCATGTTAGAGGTTCACTCTACTCTGCGGGCGCATGTCGCGGACGTCAGCGGGAATCCGTAGCTCTACATCCGTAAGCGATGCACGATCGGGTCAGAGGGGGAAGCATGCCGCTCCTGACGAAATCCCCACTGCGAGGTGCCGACGACTTCCGAACGGTCGAATCAGGTCGAGAAGTTCAGCTTCGGAAAATGCAGCACGTGGCCGCCCACCATATTTTCTCTATATCGTGGTCGCCTGGACCCTTTGCCCATGGGGTCCAGCCCTTGCATAGCCGTTGCGCCAATTCGCTGTTTCGCATCTTCAATCCCACGGGATGATGGATAAAATAACGGGGTATATCCGTCGTGATAGGGAAGTCTACGAACTGCCAGCAGGTGGACTTTGGCAGAATTTACCAGATTTGTTCATCGCTCTTGCACCAAATTCAACTTTAGGAGATGCTAACTCGGCCTTGGGAGGGCTGGGGGATGAGAATAAAAGCATTTGTGGCACTTGGTGCCACGGCAGCGCTGGGCGGCTGCCAAACAAGCAATCAAGCCGACTACATGCAAATAGGCTACGGGCCTAGTTTCGACGTCGCCCACGCTCAATGCGAAATGCATAAGGGGTCGGTTGACCAAGGCTATATTGCTATCGGGTCCCCGGGCTTTGTTGCGGGGGCCGGAATCGGCAATGCACTCGGCAACTTGGCTGCCGAAGACCAGTATATGAAGAACTGCCTCATCCTAAGCGGATGGAAGCGTGCCCCGCATGGCCAGGGTGCCACGGCAGCTCCAGCCGTTGCTGGTGGCGCGCCACCGACACCCTATGGGATCCAGCGCGCACCTGGCAGCTGGATCAATACGGCGCTGCTGGACTGGTCAGACGCGAATAACAAGTGCGTCGCCGGCGACAAGGCCGCGTGTGGGACTCGAGCGAAGCTTAGTGCGCAACTGAGAGCCGCCGGCATAAACCCGGCGCCGGTCTAGGGGCCATGCAGTGGAACCTGGCGATCTGCCTTGGCATCGTTCTGGCATTGAGCGGCTGCGCAGCGGATTATCTCAATCACTACGACAGCGTGACGCTCTCTGCCGGCGACGCCAATCGCGCCAATAGCCTGGCCCAGACAGTCGACCTGTTCAACCCGAGCAGTCAGAACACGCATATCGAGGGCGACGGCCAGCGAACAGCTGGAGTCATCCAGGCCTTTCGCGGAATCCCGCTGACACCGGCAGGCCAAGGTGCCCGCCAAGGTGGCGGCAGGGACACTGGCAATCATCCATGCGATCTGCGCAATGGGATTGACAGCCTAGGCCGGGCTTGTGGTGAACGTGCCGCCGAAGCGAAACCAGGCGGCCGCACCGGACATGAGGCGAACTAGCAATGCTGCGTGGAATGCGATCACCTCGCCGGAGGCCACTTGGCGTGGTGCAAAGGCGCCTGCTCTTGGTGACGGTAGCCGCGGCTGGCGCTCTGGCTGCGCAAACGGCCATGCAACACAGCGACCACATGCCCGAGCTCAATCTGCCGAACTGGACCAGCGCGGGCCTGGCGACGATTGCCGGCGTGGCATCCGTCATCGACGGCGACACGATCGAAATCCACGGACAGCGCATCCGCTTCAACGGCATCGACGCGCCGGAGAGCCAGCAGCTTTGTAAAAATGCGAGCGGGGCCGACTATCCCTGCGGCCGGCGATCGGCACAGGCGCTTGACACCTTCTTGGCCGCGTCGAAGGCAGTGCAATGCACATTCGTGACCTGGGATCGCTATCACCGCTTTGTCGGCGACTGCCAGCGTGCCGATGGCGCCAGCGTGGCCGCCTGGATGGTCGAGCACGGCCAGGCGATCGACTGGCCCCGCTACAGCCATGGTGCCTATGCAGCGCAGCAGGGGAAGGCGGAAGCGGCGAAGGTCGGGCTGTGGGTCGGAAAGTTCCAAGCGCCGTGGGAATGGCGCGCCGGGCATGGAGACAATGCCGAAGCGGCGGTGAGCCAGCCGCTCGGCATCATCAGCCGTCAACAGGTAGCGCAAAGCTACTCGTGCCAGCCGCGGCGGAAATGCTCGCAAATCAGCTCGTGCGACGAGGCTCAATGGTATCTCAGTAATTGTCCGTGGGGCGGCAAGCTCGACCGGGATGGCGACGGCCAGGCGTGCGAAACCTTATGTTAGGAACAGCGACGATGACAGCGAGACTAATCGGACTGGCTGTGGCTTTGTGCCCGCCCTTTCAGATGGTTGCGCTTGCGGCGAGAGAACCGACCGTCGTCTCCTGCAAGTTTGAGCACCTGCCTCCGATGCTGCTAACGTTCCGTGGCGGCATGGGAGCTAACGACAATACCCTGCAAGTCGGACAAAACCCGCCCGTTCCGTTAAGCGTCGGATCAAGTTTGATGGTTGCCGAAATAGGGGCACAGGAGCTGACGTTTTCCCTTCGAATGCCCACCTCTGTTTCAATAGCCGCGCCTGGCGCTGACGTCATCACATACTACGGAGACTGCATTAGCTCCCTACAACCGCGAGGATAACCGGTCGTTCCGCAGCGTGCAATAAATCGAGGCGCAGGGCCCTGTTCCAAGGGGTGGTCGGGAGACAGCAACAATGAAGATCGCACAGAGGCTTTGCCGCGCGTCTATCGCGGGAGTTGTCCTAGTGGTCATTTCGGGATGCGGACCTGACGAAACATCTGATAATGACGGGTTTTCCCTCGTGAACGAGGAAATATACGACGTTCCTGCCAAAACACAGATAGAGCAGCACGTAGTCGCCCAGGGCGTCCCCACGAAGAGCCAGCTGGAAGCTGAAATCCTGAAACGCTTCCGCGTCGCCAAAAAGCGCAGCGGCTTCCGGCACCATAACTCTCCGACGAACATATACATCTATGTGTACGGCAGTGAGGAACAGGCACGAGCAGAACAAGGCCTGTGGATCGCGATGCTCGCGAAAAACTACCATGATACGTGGGAGCCACCAGTACTCATGGACGAAGGCCGCCTTGCGGCGCTGTCAAAAGCCCCGGAGGACCGCTTTGGCTTGTCGGAGGATGTTCGGAAAAAGGTTTTCAAGGAAAGTGTCGGAGCAGAAAACAGAGCAAGCCGCGAGGCGATGGAGCTTATCCCGGACAGCAGACTGACGGAACAGACCAACCTTGGAAATGGGTTGATCGAGAAATACAAGGCGGAGGTGGTCGCAAGGTACGGCATCACCCAAGAACAACTTAGCAAGGTACAGGTCGAAGGGATCACCAAAGGGTGGCTAAGGCAGTGATCCTGTGAAGCGAGGATATTGGAAGTAGGTAGCCGTTGCGTGCGCCTCGGTCCTTGCACTGGTTTAAGGTAAGGACCTCAAGGATCTGACTGGTCGGCCTTCGAAGGACCAAGAACGCAATGCCATTCGGTTTGAATGCAGGCGATTGCGGGGGACGAGCATTATGCAACTCCTTGGCTGACCTCGCATATGCTGCACCCGTCATTGAATTGCTGACAGGCGGGATTTTCCTGTATCTTCTCGACAAGAGTTCCTGCTGCCTGAGCCGTGGAAGTCACGACCGTTAAAACGACTGCGGCTACGATTCGCGTGCTCATCATTTGTCCTTCTTACGGCACTTCTTTGCGCTCTCTGGTTCGGTCCAGCCTGATGTCAATGCATCCACCCGGGCTGCACGGCCCAGGGTGGGGCGGGCTCCGAGCAGTCACTGAGCGACGACGCGCAGCGCGTTTAACGTTTCGGGTGTAATCGTTCCCGTGACCTTAAGGTTGTAATCAGACTGTAGCTTGGTCAAGCCGGTTCTCATCTCAGGATTCATCGTGCCGTCCAACTCCCCCGTGTAGTAGCCGTATGCCAGCATCGCGAACTGGACCTGAAGGACGATTTCCTTGAACTTGTTGGCGTTACCGGGAAGCGTCGTCAGAGGCGCTGACACAGGCGGTTTTGTTGCCGGTGGTTGATATGCAGGTGCCTGTGGCTGATAGGTTGGCGCGGAATACACGGGCGCCCTAGGCAGATAAATTGTGCCTCCTGATGATGATCGGTGGCTGCTGTGAGAACGATGGCTGCTATGCGATCGATGGCCGGCCAATGTGAATTTGTGATCGAGCTTGAAAATGTCGAATAGCGACTTTGACTTACCTCCTTCACCGGGGGGTACAAGCGGCATCGCGATACTTTCAACCGGCATGAACCCGGCAGCGATCAAGGAGGGAATCGTGAATATTCGTCTCTTCATGCGACACCGAACCTTCCATACCCGTGTGCTTTTGGATGCCATTCGAAGAAGCCGCCACACTCGTTTCGAAGATCGCAATCGGCACAATCTGCGACGTAAGCTCGTTTCCAATCTGAGATCGTCGACGGCGCGAATACTCGATAATCAGCCGGAACAGTGCACAGCGGAAAATTGTAGAGCTTGGTATTGATGCCGCGGCTGACGGCGAAATCTAGTGCCTTGCCAACCAAGTCGAAACCCAGGGAACTGTCGAAAAACAGCGAGCCCCAGTTTTGTCGGCCATAGCCGATATTTTCGAGCTGCATGATTGCCCATGTGTCGGTGAACGGCAGGGTGACCGCCACGAACTTAGCCAAATCTAGCAGACCGGGTGCGTTTGGCTTCATCAGAACCGTCCGCAGCTCGATTCTTGCTCCTGCCTCGCAAAGGACGGAAAGGTTTTTCCTTACCTGCTCGAAGGCTCCTTGCTTTCCCACGATCTGATCGTGGATGGCGCCAGCGCTCGAGTAGACGGGAACCCCCCACAGGATCCGGCTCAAATCCAAATCGCGAAGCTCCGCGAGATCGGCGCGTCCAAAATGCTGGGCGTTGGTCAGGATGTGAAAGTCGATGTCGTGCCGCCGCGCCATGGTCTCCCGCAAGAATTCGAAGAGCTCCGACTTGAATAGTGTCGGCTCTCCGCCGGAAAGGCCTATCGTTGAATTCTCCGGCGCCAAAAGCACGGCCGTCTCGAAAAAAGGAAACATGTTGACGTGCTGCTTCTTCGGTGGCTGCGAGCACATCACGCACAGCTGATCACAACGTTCGGTTATCAAAAGCGTGTTGTGGGGAGAGCTGGCCCGAATTAGCCGATGGGCAGTCTTTCGCGATGGCACGACAAACACGATATCGCCATCCAACTCGGATGGATCTACTCCAAAAACGCGGAGATTGCCGGTCGCGCCGGCAAAAAGTGCAGTTTCTCCGTCTGCGGTTTCCAACGCGGCATCGAGAAAGCCGCAGTTATCTGGTGGCTGAGGCATTCCTTCGAACGAGCGCAACCGAACCACATATGGATCGATAGCGTCGGTATCGACCTTGAGCCGGAGCGGGATCACGCGTGCACAGGGATCATGTGATCTCCCCACGACGGTACGCGAGCCCATTTAGCCACCGATTTCCGAGCCGCCTCATCGCTTCGACGGATGACTTCAACGATCTTGTCGAAGATGGACATGTGTCGTCGGCAGAACCAGGTATCGGTGCGAGCCAGGTCTATTCGCCCGTTCCTCGATAAATCATCCACAACGTCTGTCCCGCAGAACGGCTGATAGGCGCAGTGAATGCAGTCTGGGTCGAAATTGTTGAACGACGCATGGTTGAGCAACTGGACCTTCGCCTGGTCGATGCCTGCCGCAACGCTACCAATCGATAGATCGACACGCCCTATGCGCGAGAGCATCCGAGCTTCGTCCGTCGGGTAAAACTGCCCGTCGTGATCGATGACGAGGTAGTCCGAAGCGAAGAAGTTGGGATTGCGCAAGTCGACATGATCGTCGGCACCCGATCGGAGAAACCTTCGTAAGCACTGGCTAAAATAATATTCCTCGACGAATCCACCGGTACGGTGGTTCCGTTCAATCAAGTAGTCGATAAAGCCGGAATGAAGCGTATTCCATTTAGCTATCGAACTCGGATGGCTTCCCCGGCGACGGGCGAACCCTTGATGATTTATCGGCCTGAGATAGATCGAGTGTACCCCATACCGCTCGAAATTGCCGACTAGCTCCCCGAAGTCTGGCGGCTCGTCAACATCGATCGTCGGAAGTGCGGATACCTTACCCGGCCCAAGGCGCTTCACTGCCTCGGCAAGGTTTTTGTAGAACGTATCGGTTGCCAGGTCATCGTGGGTGCGCTGGCGCTGGTGGGTGTCTTGATCTCCATCGAGTGACGTGCTGACGAAGGTATCCTCTTGGTCAAGGAAGGCCCATTCGCGATTGCCCAAGCGTTGCAGATTCGTGCAGACGACAAACTGGCTGCCCGGAAACCTCGTGCGGACGAACGAGCGAACCTTTTCAAGCAAATCAATCCGCAGCAAAGGCTCGCCACCTTGAAACTCGACTTTGATCTGCGGACCCTTCATCGCTTCTATAAAACCAAGCGTCGCGTTCAGCGTTGCTTCGGTCCAGTCGAAACCTCGTGCTGTTTCTGGCGCCCGTGAAACCTGGCAATAGCCGCAACTCAAATTGCAGCGCAGTGTCGGAACAAGGATAACGTAGGAAAGCTCCTGTTGGCTTGCCTGCCGCTGTGCCCATCGATAGGCAAACGCTGTCCAGTCGGGATCGCCTTCCCGACCGAATGCATGACCGTTTCCGCGAAGAAACTCCTGATCGACTAGCGACAATTCGCCGGCAGCATACCGTTCGAGAAACGGTTGTCTGCTGAGGAAGAAGCCGCCGGTATCATCGGTGAGCAGAAATTCTCCATCGCCACACTCGCGAAACTTAAGTGGCCAGACCGTCATTTTGCAGTAACCGCATCGATAAGAGCTTGCCGAAGCGGCAGTGTCTCAGCGTAGATTTTCTCTCGATAAACCGCATGCAGCACGTTCTTCCGCAAGTCGTCTAAATGGTCGGCAGGAAGAGCGGCGACCTCAATGCCATTGGGCGCAACCTGAAAGCGCAGTGCCGGATACTGAATTTGAACGCGAAGCAATGCACCTTCCACGAAACGTCGAAAGCTCTGTGGAATGTCGATTGTAGCTTTCTCTAGGACGCAATTACCCACCGTTTGAACTCCTCCCGGCCTGGCTGCCAATATACTGGAATTTTTTTCCTTGAACACCGAACTGTACCCGGTTTCCGCAATGCCACGGATGACTACCTTGCACTGCGCTTTTGACCGTGCTTTATTGCCAGAATTACTTGGGAGGGGATATGAAAAAAGCAATTGTGGCTGCTTTGGCGGCTTTGACGATGGCGCTTGCTAACAACGCTTATGCACATAGCGGCGGCACGGACAGCAATGGGTGCCACACCAATCACAAGAACGGTGAGTATCATTGTCACTGACCAAAAGCCGGCCCTGGTGCGCGGCGATCATCTCAGACCGCTTAGGATGATCTTCGCAATGCTTGGGGTAGCTTTTACGGGCATCACTGTCGCAGCATGCGGGCAAGATAGTGCCATTGCCGATTGCACTCAGCGAGGGATCAGTTACTTCAAGGAAATTGAATCTTGGCCGAACCTGAGCGATGGCCGGGATGCTGCCACATTGGCTGCTGAGCGGTGCCAACGGACGCTGACAGCTTTTCTATAAGCTCGATGTGAGTGCTTTTCCTCCAGGAACCTTGAATCTAGTTGTTTCAAACCGGATTCAGGGGGAGTCCTTAAAACATAAACCAGCGTTTATGTTTGACGAGGCTCCATGAAATATGTCGGCTACTACCGGGTTTCCACGAAGAAGCAGTCCCGCTCCGGGCTCGGCTTAGAGGCCCAGCAGCAGATGGTTCGGCAATTTGCCGCGACCCGTGGAGGGCTGGCCGCTGAGTTTGTTGAGGTGGAATCAGGTAGGAACGATCAAAGGTCTGAACTGGCAAAAGCGATGGCTGCGTCGAAAAAAGCCGGAGCATCGCTATTGATCGCCCGCCTCGACCGCTTTTCCCGACGGGTCAGCTTCATAGCGTCGATGATGGAAAAGGGCGTTCAGCTCGTCGTCGCTGAAATGCCCCACGCTACCGACTTTCAGCTGCATATCTTTGCTGCGTTGGCCCAGGAGGAGCGGCGGCTGATATCCGAGCGCACAAAAGCTGCGCTGGCTCAGGCGAAGTTGAGAGGAACAAGACTGGGCAAGAACGGCGCTATTTTGGCCGAAGAGAACCAACGTCGGGCGGATGCCTTTGCTCGCTCGATCGTGGAAAGGCTTCCCGCCGGATGGGAAAGGCTTGCATACTCGGAAGTTGCCCGCAGCCTGAATGCAAAGGGGATTGCGACAGCGACCGGCAAAAGATTTCATGCTCAGACGGTCAAGGCCGTTCTCAACCGGCTAAAAAGGGGAGGCGGGGACGGCTATCGATCGCAACGAGCGATCTAGATAAGCGTCGATACCACAATGCCCCCTAGGATAAAGGCTCCAGAGCACATCAATAGAAATGGAAATACGCAGCCGGTTGCCTCGGCCTTCTTTCGACGAAACTTCTTGTCGCCGTCAAACACGTTCTCCGAGTACCAAGGGCCGCCAAGCTTTGACCTTATGACTGTTTTACCGGACTTCGCGTATTTGGTTGTCGTAACATTTCCGTCTTTGTGCGTGTTCGAAACGATCTCGCCTTTTGAATCGTAGTTTACCCAATGATTTTTCCCGGCACGTTCCCGTCGCCCTCGCTTTTTTACTACCATAGTCGCTCCTCTCGGCGAAGTTCACTGGAAGGTGGGGAAGTGGCTGCAATCCAATTTATTGGAGCGAAAGGATTGATCGGAGCCATTCGCGAGGCTCCAATCTATCTCCAATGTCGGCAACGAACTCCTGGCCTCTACCTACAGTGGAAAGCAGGTCGCCCGAGAACCGGCTGTCCGAATGGAACGTTAAGCCCGTCCCTCCTCTAAGGGGGTTAAGCCACTCGGGAACTCGCCATACAGACTTCGGCCCATTTTCAGACGCGGACAGCACGTGAGCCGCTGCAAGCGCCCCAAACCCTGGCAAATTTGAATCCGGAAACAGCGATAGTCGCTCCTCTGCGACGTAAACGGTGTTTTTGAGCTTCTCAGCGTCGCCGAAGATCTCCCATCCGTCCCGGAGATGTGCATGGTTGGTCAGCCATGGGTGCATGGCTCGAATCTGATCTCCGTCGGTTGCAACCGAAAAAACGTGAGCAACTTGCAGCCATCCGAATATCGAATGCTGGGGGCTTCCATGATAACGCCAGCGCCCAGACCGCTTCTCGACTTCCTGAAACAGACCCCAGAAGACGAAAAGATCACCCCGACCAACCTTAGAGTTCCTGAGATGGGATTGAGCATTGCCGACCTGTCCTAGAGCCCCGCGCCAACCGCTTGGCCTTGGACGGATCGTGGCAGCATCGTCAATGTCGGGGTCCAGGTGACAGAACGCGTCGCCGTTGACCCGGCCTTTGGTAAGATCGCTAACGAGCTGAGCAACTGGCTCACGAAGGTCGGAGAATCTGGTGTGCTGGAGCTCGGTCGGTATCGGCAAACTGATTGGCCGCCCATCTACAATCGGGCTTGGAACGCAGCCAGCCGCTCCGTCGAAGCCTTTTCTGCTGAAAATTACCCTCATTATCCTCGCAGCCCGCCACCCAAGTCTTACTCGCCGCGCAACCTATAGCGGTGATGCCAATGCTTCGCTATCTGCACTCGACAACCTCCTGACACCCAACAGGTCGAGTAAGCTTATGGGTTGCCGGGTCTTCGCGCGTTTATCCTTGATTGTGCGGAGGCGCAACCGAATCGAGCGACGCTTATCTTGTCCAAAAGCCCTCTTAGTCCCGCAAACTCAAATTGCGGGTGCAGAATAGATTAAGCCACGTCAGATCAGCGTCTATTGGCATATTATCGCCGTTTATAAATGACGACTTGTTGCAGGTATAGTAATAATGGCGTGGATTAGTCGTTGGCACAAATGTCACATCATCGTTGGTAGAAACCACAGTAACATTACAAAATCTCTCTACCCACGCTAGTCCTGCATTGCTAGGCATCTCGCGGTTGCAAGTAAATGCGTGTGGGGCGAGGCTTGATGGGCGATCACGTTCTATCCGTCGATCGTTCCAATAGACACTCGCCTGAAGACCTAGTGCCAGCCCAGCAGCAACGAAGAACCACTTGCCGTACTGTTGTACATTGCGCCGGAATGTCATGCTATCCTCGTATCGCTTCGCGCGCTTCATGTGCAGTGGGATGGCAACTGCGCTCGGCGGTATTACAATCAGACAAGATCAAAGCGCAGTGGCGCGGAAGGGGTGTCGATCCGCCACCCGCGCCTGGCCGAGATCAAGTTCGTTCCGCGAATTGTCGTACCATCAGCTAAGCCTTGGCTTTCCGCTTGGATGGAGCCTTTCTGGCCAGCGCTTTTTGCGCCGGCTTCCGGCCGAGCCCGCTGGACTTCGCCAACGCTGATCGTTGGGCCGCGTAGTTCGGTGCCACCATCGGGTAGTCCCTTCCTAGGTCCCACTTCACACGATATTCGTCGGGCGTGAGACCGTAATGCGTGGCGAGGTGTCGCTTCAGCGACTTGAACTTCTTCCCGTCATCAAGGCAGATGATGTAGTCGGGGAACACCGACTTTTTCGGATTAACCGCAGGCGTGAGAACGGGCTTTTCTGGCTCAACAGGTTGTCCGACCTTTGACAATGATAGGTTCACACTGTGAATCAGGTCCGGCAGTGACGCAACCGGCACAGGGTTGTTGCTGACGTATGCGGAAACTATATCTGCGGTTAATTCGATCAGATTGATGGTCTCGTCGGACAAGGGCTTTCTCCTTTAAAGCATTTAGCCTTCCTAGCTTTTGGCGACAGGCTAATCAACGGCGCGCCGGCCTTCGAGATCATCTCGCACAAATCCACTCCAACATTCCCGCGCCTCGTTTTCCGACGAGCACGTTGGGAATGCCGGCCAACGCCTCACCCATCTCATCGACCGTAACTTGCGAGACGCGGGCATTAGCTGGACCAGAACGCTCGGCCAAAATCCACCCGGTTGAACCACATCGACAAAATGCGAGCAGCGTCGGGTGTTCACCATCCCATCGATAGAAGTATCGCTGCCCCGATTGGATTGATGTGATTGCGTATGCGAGTTCTTCTCCGCCCTTCAGGCAGTTGTCGAATTCGTGCCCGGCTTTTCGAAGCTGTTCTGCTGTGGTGATCGGAGCGAGAGCACCAACCTGCTCAAACGGAGGGTTGGGAAATGGCGTGAGGCTGAGCAAATTGGCCAGGATGGATGCTGGCTGACGGCCCTGAACAATGGCTCGAACCAGCCGCCGCTCATCGAGACTAGGTGCTAGCCGTGCGATCACCCATAGCAGTTCAACCAGCTCCGGGGCGGGTATTTTGCACTTCAGCAGCGAGCGGGAAACTCGGTTCGACACCGGCATCGTCGAGGCTGATGCCAGTGAAAGAATGTCGTCGTCCCGGAATTCCGTTGCCTGATAGACGTGATTTGCCAGCGGTCCAGCAGCCGCGAGTACAGCATGAAGTGCGACATAGACGTGTTTGGGCCTTGCGATTGATCCCAATTTGCCGAGCACCGAGATCATGCCAGCGGGGCAGGTGCCAAATGCATTCGCAAGAATCTGCCGGGACTTGGCGAAGGTGAAGAGCCGGTGCGTTCCGATTGGATCGGGAATGTTCGCGCCGTGGACAGCCAGCCACGCATGCCAGGTGTGCCGCCGGCTATCTGGTGCGAGCAGGTACTCGCACGTGAGATCATTCGGCCAAATTGACTGAACTTGAGCGCTGTCCTGTCGCGCAAGCAAGGCAATAATTGACTTCTCCGATCCAATACGATTGAGCGACGGGCCGGCTCGCTCTTGATGCATGGCTATCTCCTGATAGCCCGCTTTCGTTTCGAAAGCCTTCGAAGACAACGCTTCAATAAACGTCTCGTCGTTGTAGTGATTTGTTCGATGGACTGCTTCGGTGAGAAGCGGAAGTATTCCAATTGCTCACTAAAGTGGCGAGCGTCTGATTTTACCCCTTGAAGAAGGTGAGCTGAGCGTCGAGCACGAGGAACGCGAGCACTGAAGCTCTCTTAACAGGATCCTTGAACTGGTCGGCCACTTCCCTAGCAAAGTGGCTCCTCGATGCAAGCAGTCTTATTGATCGCTCGATGGCTTCGCGATTGGCGGCTGCTGGGCGACGCCGAGCTGACAAAATCTCCAGCAGGCGGCCCCAATTTGGGACTTTCCGCTCAAACCCTTTGCCCTGCTGGGAATAGAGCCGGAATGTGTCGCCATCCGCCTCGAAAGTCAGGTGATGCTTGTTGGTGATGTCAGGAAGCGCAATCTCATTTGGCGCTATAAACGCTGTCGCCTTTGCGAGAATACCTGCCTTCCGGTAGCAGTGTGACAACTCGTCAGCATCCTCTATCTGGCTGGTGACGTAGAATACGGCTTCGCCGTTTGACTCAAGCTCTTGGAGCGCCTTGTGCTGACGGTACCCGTCTCGCTCCCGAAGATGCATACGATAGAGCGGCGTCGAAGTGAAATCGCCGTTCTTGATTTCTCGTGCGTTTGCGGTGGTCAGCACAAACGACCGCTTAAATTGAAAATACACCGGCGTGCTGTCCTTGAGCACCTTCACGTCATAGCCCTTGGTCGCCTCGACGGCTTGGCTAATAAAATCTGGTGCGGCCGGAAATTTTCCCCCGGCCGTATGCTGCCGCTCAAACTCCCGTAGAAAACCATATCCAAACGACAGTTCCGAGAAATCCGGCCACGGCATTGCACCCCCCTTTAGAATTCGCAGAACAGATAAGCCGATGTCGACGTTGCTCCGGAAAATGAAACAGAGAAGTCGGACCGCCATAATCTCAGTAAAGCTATCTTGTCGCCGTTGTCGATAGTCGTTTACTTAGAGATAAGCCCGCCATCCGAAACTGATGGTGAACGGCAATGGACGCTCGAACTATTAAGGCGCTGGCGTGCGAGAGCAGGCTCAAAATCCTGGATTTTCTGAACTGGCCGGAGCTGAATTTCCCAGACGTTCCCAACGCGCAACAGACCGGGCTGACGAACAAGCTGATCTGCGGCAGGCTTGGTATCACGCAAGAGTCTGTCAGCCTGCACATGCGTTGGCTCACTGAGGCCAGATTGGTCTCTGCAACGAAGGTTGGGACGCGAGTTTTCTACAAGCGGAACGAGGCAGGAATTGACGAGGCCATCACCGGCCTATGCGACCTTCTGCAAAAACCGACTTCGACACCGAATGTCTAATCGTGCCTTGGCAGCGCTACTGGCAGCAGACCTTGCGAACGTACGTGTTGCCGAAAGTCGCGTAGGCATCGTCGGGGATCGCGCCTCTGGCCTTCATCTCCTTGACGAGCCCTTTGGCCATCGGCTCGTCAAAGGTGCTTTCCAAAGTGATCGCAAACCAGCCGTTCGTGGCAAGATAGGCGGCTAGGGGAATCGATGCGGAGCGCACATAAGCCTCGGCTTCAGCATAGTTGTCAAAGCTCTTGACCTGAATATGCCTCTCTCCGAATGGCCCGCTGTTGTATTGGTCGACGTGTACCCAGGTGTCATGCATGTAGCCAACCTGAGTCCCGGCACGGACCCGATACCAGCGACCGCTGTTACCAAGGATTGCCACCCAGCTTCCGTTTCTCAGCACAGCTACGTTGGCCGACTTTCCCTCCGGCAGCGCCTTGAGGGGCGCGGAACCTTTCGGGTGCCCGATTCGACCCGAGCGGGCTTCCGGGATCACGAGCAACGGAGCAGCTAACGGAGGCGTTGCGGCTGGCGGTGATGGCGTGGTTGATTGCGGCTGAGTCGCCGGCGTGGAGGGCGGTACATGGCTCGCAACTTGGTTCTGGCCAGCCTCTGGCGTGAAGGTAACAACCCTGTATTTCACCATCTCGCTCATCGACAAATAACGGATGTCGTTGCTGTCATACTGCAGCGAAAGCTGGAGTAGGGCCGGGTCCACGCCCATCTCAATCATATAGGTCATGACGTCGGCGGTAATTTGCTGAACGGCGGACACCGCTTCCTGAGTTGTAAGGGCGACATCGCCCTGGAAAGACGATTTGTGAACGCCGATCGAGCCCGGGTCAGCGTAGCGGATGACGCCACCTAGGAAAGCAAGTGAGCATGCTGAGGCACATTCGACCGCCCGAAACTGGATCGTATTGATACCTAGCCTGCGAATGAGACGGCCGAGTTCCATGGCCTTCTGGATGTTGCCGCCTGGAGACGAGAATGTGACTGCGGTCGCCGAATTGGATCGCACCTGGTTCTCAAAGATAGACAGGTCGTCCTGATAGGAGAAATCGCCTGACACTAGGATGTAGTGCAGTCCCCAGCCAGTCTGTCCAGCTTGGAATTGCAAGCCGGCGCGCGCCGGACTGCCTAGCAAAGCCGACGCGAAAAACAGCAGAACATAGACGGAAAAGACGCGAAACATGGCCCCAGAGCACCCCAGCCGTATGTCTAGCGCCAATATGGAACGGCTGTCGATTCAATGTTTGGAAATTGGTGAACTCTAGATCGAAGTTTCTACAGCGTCCCTGCAGCGGCTCTAGAAGTGGATCGAGCCTTTCCCGCAGCGGTGCCATTTGTACTGGTAGCCAGATTGGCCGTCCTTACCATAGCACCATTTCGCCGCCTCAAGCTGACGGGCAAGCCTGCTTCTGACACCGCACGCCTTGAGAGTTTTAGGATCATCTCCGGAACCGCCACGGCAATTTTCATTAGCCGCCTCCCACTGACGAATGAGCTTCGTCGGTGGAGTTACCCTTTTGGTCTCGGCTTTCGTAGCCTGTTCCTGACTAGGCCGAACCGAAAAACTCGGAAGAGGAACCTCCTTCGCAGCAGCCGTGTCCGTCGCAGCCTTTGATGCATCTCCGGTAACCGGATCGACGATTGCAATTCCAGGTAACGAGGCGCGTTTACCCGGCTTGCCTATTTCGCATGCGATCAGCTGCTCACCGTCAATTCGTACAGCTCGTGGATTCTCAACATCCAGGATGAATGTCGCTTGGGAGTGGTCTCCGCCTTCAATGCAGTCTGCATCAACTGCGTAACGATTTGTCCGCAGAGGCTTAACGGTGGCGACCACACATCCGGATTCGGGGAATTCGTAGTAGTGCCCGTTCTTGGAGACTGAGAACTCAATGGAATCGACGTTGCCCTTGCGAAACTGCTCACACAGGTCGGCTGACCTCATATAGGCTCCCTCAGCAACAGGTAGTGCATCCGTTGCGTTTGCTGTGTATGCACCCGCGACCAAGAACAGGAGCGGAAGCGTGGTCCTGCAAGAGTACCGTGCTAGCAAACCACCTGAAAAAACATGCATACGCTGCGACCTCAGCATTATCGACTGGTGGCGAACAGAGATCTTACCGTGTCCCGTCGACTTCGCATCCTAGAACTTCAAACCTTTACCTGATCCTGGCTTAATCCCTACCATGACCTCTAGCTCCCAATTGGCGCAACCCTCCTCTATCCGAAAGAGTTCGCCTTCCGAGGTTCTGCCCTTGAATGCAAAATGGCTGAGCGCCTTTGCATACGTCGCCGGAGATGGGTTCTATCTCGGCCGATCCGCCAAACTTATTGACGAACTCTTGTGTGACTTGGCGCAGTCCGAGCCCTTCTGCACCGAAAAAGCACGGGGCAAACGCCATTTTCTCAATCTTGCTATCGTTGAACGAGATCCATCCGCAGGCATTATCCCCGTCCAAAAGGGTGGCGCGCTTGCCTTCGCTATCGTCGCTTTGCAGTGGTGCGCGCCATTTTACCGAAAAACCTTCGGTCTTCGCCGTCTTATCGACCTGATCAGGGCTGTCCGACACGGTGAAACCGCGAAAGCTGCTATCGGCAAACAGCGGGGTTGGAGTGACGATAGCAATCGAAAGCGACCACAAGATGCTTCGAGAAAGGCGGCTATGGCGAGAGGTAACGGAAAGGATGCTCATTTGCCCAACTCCTCAATAGTAGTATCGCTTGTTTCGAAACAGGTACATCAGGATGTAGACCGGGAGCCAAAGCGCTCCGGTAATCAGGGTCAGCAGGATATGGAACCAGTGAGGGAAGCGTCTCAGGATCCCGGCCCCTGACGCAGCCGCGGCTGCGGCTCCGCCGCCGGCGTTCATGAACACCTGAGGGCTGTTTCGCTGGCTCTTCAGAAGCTCGATTTCTCGCATTTGCGGATCGAGGATTTCGCCGCAGTGTTTGCATTTCTTGGACTTAGGATTGATCGGCTCCGCGCAATACGGACAGTCAATCGTAGCGGCCGGCGATGCGGTCTCGTCCATTCTTCCCCCGTCAGGTCTGATACCCAGAGGAGACTAGCGCTCCTCAGCCCATAATCATGGTCTTATATTACGTGGTTTCGGGCAAGGGCAACTGCTTGCTTCCTGAAAATGGAAGTGCAGTCACTGGTCGCCTGGAATCTTCGGCGCTTGAGGGTAGAACGAGGCATCTCACAGGATGACCTGGCCCTCACGGCGGGCGTTGAGCGGGCTTATGTCGGATATCTGGAGCGTGGGGTGCGCAACCCAACCATTGCCACGCTCAGCAAGCTGGCTGATGCCATGAGCATCCCCATTTCTCAGCTGTTCCGAGAACCGCTAGAAGGAGAGACCGTGCCGACCACCTTGAAAGCAGGTCGAAAAAGCGCTCGCTAAGCCGTCTGACGGCTTCTAGTCTGATCAAAACCGTCGCGCGACCTGGCAGAGGGGCAAATGGCGCTAAGCCTAAAGCAGGACCGGAAACTGACTAGCGAACTGTTGGCGCACTGTGGTCGAATCATCCGAGAAACGCGCTACACCCCCGTAAACCTTCGATCAATGTTGACGAATGAAGGCGCGCAGAGCACGCTTAGGAGGATTAGTAGTCGCGAAACGTCAGGGCTTGCTAGGCTGTACGAGTTGAACCGTCCCGACCTGGCTATTGAAAAGTACGTCCTGGACAGCGACTGGGCCACAGTTCTCGATCCCGCCATTGTGACCCAATGCCGACTCAATCTGGGACGGGTTACCTAGCCCCCAATAGTCTTTCGAACCGCTGACGCGGTGCCTATCCCGCCGATGGCGGGATAGGCATATCAATCTACTTGCCCTTCCTGAACCTTGCCCGGACCTGCTCAGACACTGTCGCAAGCTGGCCGTCAAACGTACCGTCGACGGCCGCCGCTCGGGCCTTCTGAAGTGCATCGACCACGCCTGTCATGTCGGTGCATGCTATCGCATGCTTGCCTTTGGCAAGCTCAAGGGGAACCTTGCCGTACTTGATTGCCAGCGTTGGCTTGCCATCCAAATCGATCGTCCACCAGCGGCCACGGAACTTCCGACCCTGGTTCTCAGGCTCGGCCATGTACAGCTGATGGTCGATCTGCATAACCAGCCTTTGCCGGCGCTTGGATGCGGGGTCCGACGCTTCCTGCTTCGGGGTGGCGACCAGCTTCAATCCTTCGAATGCCATTGTGATCTCCTTCCTTGTTGATCGACAAGGGCATCCCGTCGAACGACTGAGAAGGTCAACGCGACGCAAGTCAGGCATCTTGCAGCAAACTTTTTTCAGCGCTCAGCAGTGGGTTCTGACGGCCCTGCTATTTTAGGCGGCAGGGGTCCGCACAACCCACTGTTATCTCGACGGTTTCTGCGAAATAAGTTAAACCAATAAAGTATTGGTTTAACTTAAGTATAAAATCGTCAGACTGCCCCATACATTGCGTTTTGCTGTCAATAATGCTACAAAAGCCTTGTGACAAAGCGGCGTCACATTTTTAAAAATTCCTATTTAAAAAAACTCCAGCATCCCGCTGGGCCACCAAAACCTAACTCAAAATCAACATCAAAGGATATTCTAATGAATGGCTTCACAACCAAACCCCTCCGCTTGTCTATAAACAAGCGCCTCATCAACAAAGATGAACTCGGCGATACCCTGGCAAGGGCCGAGGGCTTCGAACCCTCTCAGGTAACCGTCAGTGAACTGATCGCTAGCATCAGGAACGGCTACGCCTATTGTGCCGAGCTTAACGGGCGGCGTAAGGCGGACAACTTCACCGCCACCGACGTTTTGTCGGTGGACATCGACGGTGGGTTGACCATTTCGGAGGCGCTGAACCACCCCTTCGTTCAGAAAAACGCGTCATTTATATATACGACGTGCAGCCACACCCCTGAGGAGCATCGGTTCCGAGTGGTCTTCATCCTGCAGGATACTCTGCTTGATGCTAACGAGGTAAGGGCCGCAACCCGTTCTCTTGCACTCAAGCTCAATGGCGATCCAAAGGCGGTCGATCCTGCTCGCATGTTCTACGGCAACACCGAAGCCCAAGTCACCGAGATAGGAATGACGCTGCCATCGATGCTAGTCGACGAATTGATCGACCAAACGGCAGCCGCCGGGCGGAAAGACACCTCCCTTGGTCTAGTTGGCACCGGTCGCTCGGCGATCCAATTGCCGCCCGATCAAGTGGTTCGCACTGCTCAGGGGATAGACGTTCTTCTTGCAAGCACCGGAGCCAAAACCGAGGTTCACTGCCCAATCCACAATGACAGGAATCCAAGTGCATTTGTTGTCGAGAACGCCAGCAAGAGCAATAAAGGGGTGCATTGCAGCGCTTGCGGCGTGACCTACTGGCAGGGGTACCCTGAACCTTATGATTTCGATGCCTTCGACAAGGCGGCAAAGATGGCGTTCCAGGACTGCTCGAGCCCTTCAGTCAACAGCGCCGTCGAGAAGTTTAAGGACGCGAAAATCTCGTTTCGCGACGAGAAGTACATCAGCCCCATAGGCATCGAAGACGGGACGACGTTTATTAAAAGCCCGAAAGGCACGGGAAAGACGAAACTGCTTGCGCAGATTGTCGGCTCGACAAGGGGTCGCGTCCTTCTCATAGGGCATCGGCGTGCCTTGATTGACTCCATGTGCTCTGCAATGGGGCTTGCATGCTACCTTCACGACGACCAAGTTGACGAGCCTCAGAGCAAACGCCGAGAGCGTTACGGGATCTGTCTCGACAGTATCTTGAAAATGGTCGAAGAGCGCCCCTACGATGTCGTAGTGATCGACGAATCGGAGCAGGTGCTTGCGCACCTTCTTTCTCAAACGCTAGCTGAGAAACGTCCACACATTGTCCACGCGTTGATTTGTATTCTTGCCAGAGCAAAGCGGGTCATCGCTGCAGATGCTGACCTTTCGTGGACATCATTCAATTTCATTAAAGAGTGGGCCGAGCGGCGGAATGGGCCGGCGGCCAGTCAGGTGATAATCAACCAGTACCGCTCGCAGAAGGGCAAGCTCCACGTGTTTGCATCAGAGACCCACCTGGTCGGCGACTTCAGAGCCGCTATCAAGCAGGGCAAACGCTGCTATTTCACTTCGAATTCAAGGGAGAAGATCAAGGACATTGCGGCGCAAATCGGTGAGGAATGCCCCGAGATCGCCTGCCTTGTCGTCACGTCTGACGAGACGGCAGACAAGAACCCTGCCGCGATAGCATTCATCAAGAACCCATCCGTCGAGGCAAGAAAATACCATGCCGTCCTGGCATCACCGTCAATTGGCACAGGGGTGGACATTACGTTCCCCGATGATGAACAGTTCTATGACTCGGTTTACGGCCTGTTCGTCCCTCAAGTGCTGACCCACTTCGAATGTGACCAACAATTGGGGCGAGTTCGTCATCCCAAACAGGTTAAGGTGCATGTGTCACCTGCCACATACGCGTTCGAAACCGACCTTAGCGTCGTAAAAAGAGACGCGCAAAACGCCCACGTATTCAACAGCGCTTGCCACGGATGGACGCTTGATTTCATACCTACTCCAATTCGTCGCCCCGATCCGCTTGCGGACGTCGCAGCAGCGATTATCTCATTGCAGTGGGCTTCCAAGAACCAGCTCTGGAGAAACTTCCTGCACTACAAGGTGCAGCAAGGATGGGAGATCGAACACGTCGACCCGCACGAAGAAATCGCCCACCTTGGATTGGGTATGCTCTCCGAAGGCAAAGAGCGTCGTGCCAGATACAACCTCAACCGGCTGATGCAGGCAGAGCCACTGTCAGAAGCCGATTTTCAGCGAATCGATCGTCGTTTTAGGAACTACGAGTTCACCAATGATAGCGAGCGCGCGAGCTATGAGCGATCCGCGATTGAACGCTTCTATGATCAGACGATCTCCGCTGAGCTGATCATGCTCGACAATAGGGGCCGCTTCCGCGCACGCGTGACCAATTTCGAAATGATGGTGGACCGCACCACCGCCGAGACCTTGAGCGGCGGAATTTATGAACCGGAGCGGCGTAACCAGGCAGCCATGTTGATACTCAACCCGAATGCGCGGCGGATCCTGCTGATGGAGACGCTCTCAACAACCCCGTTCTATCAGGATTTCGCATTCACCCCCGAAATCATCTTCGGGAAGGCGGACCTCACGCGGTTCGTCGATTGGGTTAAAGCCAATCGGATCGCCATCCAGCAGCAATTCAATATTGCTGTGCACAAAGGCCTCGACAAAATCCGATTAGCCAGCTTCGGCCTTTCATGGACATGATCGGTCTTGAGTTGGTTAAACTGCCAAAAACCAGCGCAGGGGGAACTACGGTTATCTTGTATCAGATCAGTCAGACCACCCTGGACGTGATGATGCAGATCACGGATGGCCGTATATACAAAGACGTCTCTGAACGTCTTCAACTCGCTGCTTGATAGGCCTGGCACTCAATTAGCTATATCAACACATGCCCTGCCCCTCTCTGTTAGGGGGGGGCATCTTCCTACCCACGGCAATGGTATCTGGGATACCTAATGTGAACAGTCACGACCCATCCAACGCTTTTCGATGGTCATGGTCGAATCGGCGGATTGCCGATACGCTTCAGCATGGAACTTGCGTTCGACCACACAAAGTATTCGTCGATCGTCTTCATCGACAGCATGGTTGCCCTAGAAGGCAAGCCGCTGGAAACGATGCCGTGGCACGAGATCGATCCAACCGACTCCATCCTCATTTTGGTCGTTCCACAGGTAAACTCCGAAATCGATAAGCGGAAACGTGATGGGCGCCTTGGCAAGCGCGCGAGGGCATTCAATCGGCTAATAGCCCATGCTGCCGAATCTGGAGTACCGCACACGATAGCTGTAGGTTCTCCGACTGTTGCTATCGCCGTCACCCGTCACAAACGTATCGATTGGGATCAATATGACACCCTCGATCCCGGCGAAGGTGACGATCGTGTTGTTGCTCAAGTTCTCTACGCTGTCGATGTACCTGATCAACGCAAGCTGCTGCTAACCAATGACACTAACCCGATGGCGATTGCGTCTCGCCACGGCCTTAAGTGCCGCCGCTTGCCTGATCACTGGTTGCTAGATCCGGAGCCCAGCCCCAGTGAGAAGGAAGTGGAGCGGCTCAAGGCACGTGTTCGCGAATTGGAATCGGCCCAGCCGAAGATTGAAATCTCGCTGAAATACGGATTGGCTCAGCCTCAGACGATCTTTCGCGTTCATCCGATGCCAGATGATGCCAAAGGTGTCATCGCATCGCATGTGATCCGACAGAACCCCAGCCAGCAGGACGATTCTCCCTTCAACTTGCGCCGAGACTACAGCTACGATGAACGTTATCGTGATTATCGGACCAAGGTCGTTCCTGCATACACTACCTCGGTTCATCGGTTCCTTGAGGTTCATTACGCTCAAGTTCCCTTTGCCTTTTGCGTCAAGAACATCGGGAATTTGCAAGCTGAGAGCCTAGTGCTCAGATTGGCAGGTAAGGGCGGCTGCCTTCACAACCGATTCACCTGTTATCCGATATTCGGCCCGCCTGCGCCTAAGCCAAGAACTTTCCTCGATGGCATCCGATTCGATCCAAATTCCATTCGGCCGGCGATCGTCGGCAGACATGAGATGCAGTTTGCTGTCGGTCCCGACCGTAGCCCGGTGATCGAGATCCATTGCGCCGATTTCAGACATGGTCGCTACTGGGAATTCGAGGGGATTGCGACGCTCGATCCCCACCACGAGGGGCCGTTCGTTGTCGATGTCGAGGTGACTGCATCGAATATGCGCGGAATTCAGACTAAGTCGTTCGATCTTGCCCTCACGGTGGAGAACGCCAAGATCGGTGATCTCGTTGACCTCCTGAAGCCTGGATACAAGATCCCCATCCCGATGATGGAGCGCTTGACGGCCGAAATCACAGCTAAGAACTGGGATTGGATAGAAGTCGTCGATGTTGACGGCCAAGAGGAGTGGCCCGACGACGGTGATGAAGATGGCGACGATGAGGATTGAAAACTGAACGGACCAAGGACCAAGCGGGTTATGCGTGGAGATTTGAGAGACGACCACCAAGACACACGCGCCGGGTTTACGGGCCTTTCTTGAACTCCAGAAATCAGGGCAGGGTGACGGTTGGGGCATCGGAATTCTGGGTGCTGCCTCTATAACTAACCCTCAACTGCGCTGTGAGGTCACAAACAGCCCCGAACCCTGCCTGAACCCTCTCTCAGTTCAACGTTTTCTCGACCTGAAACGGCAGCACCCTGAAGTCGTCAGCGACTTTCAGCTCGTGATTATTGTGCACCATAAATTTTGCCATGTACGACGATGCACGACTCTCACCCGTCGAATTTCGATGGTCATGATCCAGCTGCTGGATATCTAGCTCTCGAATCGAAAACCGTTCTTTGATGGATAGTAGCCGTTCTTTGTCGGCTAATAACTTTTGAAATCCCTCTCTAGTTTGATTGGTGAAAATCCAGATCGAGTGGATGTGAGGGTTCTCTAGTTTGCCCATCGATCTCCAGTATCTCGATCCATTCATGTCCAGACAACCGATAGCTAGGGGTTTGAGGTCGTGGAATGACGGTCGATGGTAGTTCCGTCCAACCACGTTCCGGCAGATCAAGTTGTACAGATCGGTGAACGTGTCCATCTCAGTTTTGGCAGGTGGGCCGTCGATCAGGGCGGAACTTTCTAGCCGCTTATTGCGACGGCTGTGATCGAACGAGATCGTTATGAAAAACCCGTTCCGTCGTTTGCAATATGAGGTGGGTTCGAATCTGCCTTTGTGATCTTCGATGAACTGATCGATCTTGTCGTCGAACCAGCATGCATATTGAGACGAGATGGAGGTTGGAGAGGCGTGTGAGTGGCTTTGCAGCATGTGAGTTCGTCATCTTTCATAGGGATATAAACCATCGACGATGGTGAAAGTTGGGTTTGGGGGTTTGAAGGCGTGCGAGGATTGCCGTCGGCACGGATCAAGGACCGATTTGGAAAATGAGGAAGCGGAAAAGGAGCTAATGGCGAATATGTTCTAGGGGATGACGGTTCTATGATGCCATTCTATTTATAGCGTGGCTTAGACGGAACATCACCGCCTTCGGAACAATCATACCCATCAGGGCGGTGGGGCTCGGAATTCGCGCAGAATTCTTCAGATATGTTTGGTAACGCTATGATCTTGATGGAATACAATATCGACGAGAGCCGCGCTCGCAACATCCCATCGCCTGGTAAATGCATCTACTGCGGGATTACGGGTGTTAAACTAACTGATGAACACGTTATCCCGTTTGCGATAGGCAAAGATGCTACGATCCTCGATAAATCTTGCTGCGAGGTCTGTCAGAAGATCATTCAACCATACGAGCAGGCGGTGCTTAAACACCAGCTCGGTCATTTCCGCGCGATGGTCGAGTCGCCTACGCGAAATAAGAGGGATCGTCCGAATATGGTCACCCTTGAGTTCGTAGAAGTGAATGATAAAGGCCAAGCCATTCGAGACTTGAGCTCGCAAGTAATTCCGCTCAGCGAGGCCCCGCTTATCCTCAACCTTTGGCAGTCACCGCCACCACGCATGCTGCGCGTGCCGGACGATCCTCCAGATGGGGAAGGTCGTGCGTGGCATTACATCGAGAAGAAGATCGCAGATCCGATCCTGGCGGCCATCGCTAGTGTCGCCGGCGCCAGAAATGTTGGCATCAAGCTCGGCCGAGTGAACCGCCTACATTATCTTAGGACGCTCGCGAAAATAGCGCACGCCTATGCCGCAGCCGAGCTAGGGCCAGATGCGTTTAAGCCATTCCTTACAGAGATAATTCTTAAACGCTCAGATGACGTCGGTCGCTACGTAGGCGACATGGCCGGCGTTGCATCACTCGAAGGCCCGACCGGGCACGACTACAAGATCACCCTCGGTGAGGTCCCGGAGGAAGCCGGTTTCGGCAAAGGGATCATCGTTGTTTTTATGCAATTCTGGGCTGATCTTGGTTCGCCGCCGCATCTGGTTGTAGTAGGTGAGGCTCTTATTGACCTGAAGGCGCAATTCGAAACCAAGGCCATCGACCGGGGTCGCAAACCTCTGTCAAACGGTTCGAACAGTCCAGGCTGAAATACCGCGAATTCCAGCTCGGTCTCGTGCGTAAAACGGTTGTTTTCCGGACATACCCATTCAACTTGCCGCTTGCCTCAAACCGAGTGGAAGTGTTCGGTCATCCTTTTCGGAATCCTATCCTCCGGATCTCAATCCAAAAAGGGTTTCCAGGTCCATGCAACGTTCGCTGCCAGCGGGATTACCTGCGGCATCCACGGTTACTTCAGCGACGAAGTCCGTTGGATCGTCGTTGTTAAGCACGATTCTGCGGGAAACTCCGTCGGCTAGAACAACAGTGAAGCTGCGATTGTACCGCTTTGCTTCAAAGTTGGTTCGTCGGATCACTTCGAGAATGCGCTGACGCTCCGTCGGATCGGTCCCCGCCTGATCGAAGAGCGCTTCAGCCTTCTCCAACCGGGGTTTGTTGCCTTCAACATCTAATCGCAGGTCCCTGACGATTTCACGCAAGCGGCCGGCAAGCATTGTCCTTTGCGCGAACGCGTCGGGGCCTTCGGTCTCTTGAAGCTGGTCAATCAAACGGTGCACCTCGTCAGGCGAAATCGACTGCTGTTCACGGATTGCAGACAGCTGTAGCTCAACCTCGGCGATCTGCACGTCGACTCCGGCTAGGTCGTTTTCGCATTCCTTTAGTTTTGCAGACACGAAATCGATCGAAATTGCCTGATTTATGAGAGCGTACGATCGCTCCCGTTGCACCTCTAGCTGATTGCGTTTCTCCTTCAGCGAAGTCAGTCTATTATCCAAGGCGATTGCATCGGATTTAGTGGCCGATGCCGCTAGTATTTCACCTAGATCGATCTCCCTGACGTACAGAAAGAACGACCTTTCAAAATCTTGGTAGCGCCATGGGGTTGAAACGCAGGCCAGTCCACGTAGTGCCTGACTGCACTTCAGATATGTACCGCCGCCCGGCCCAAACCCCTTGTTGAGGAAATGCATCGGAGAGCCGCAGTTTCCGCACTTTGCCAAGTGAGTGAACAGGTTGCGCAGTGCTTCTCCCTTACGGCCCCCGCCTTCTATCCGGCGCTTGCCCCTGGCGAATTGGGCTCGGAGAAACAGTTCCTCATCGACGATTTGTGGATAATAGCCCGGAATTGGGTCGCCGAACGGTATCCGTTTGCCATTCTGCTTGGTGTGAGGCTGAAATTCCCCCAAGACCGCACGCGTCTGGATGATCTTGGTGACATACGACTGCACCCAACCATTCGACCTACCAAAGGCTGGTGTTCCCAAGTCGTTCAGTCGGCGCGTGATGACAAACGACCCTTGTCCACTCGCGCTATCCTCGAATATCCGCCTGACGATCTGTGCTCGATCCTCCAACACACCAAAGCTTTTCCGGTCGTCAGATAGCGCCAGCCAAGCCGGACACAGTCCAGTAAGTTTTTTGTCGTCGATAGCCTTTCGCTTAGCGTCCCAAGCTGCAGACAACCGCTGGCTTTTGATTTCTGACTCTTCGTTCGCACGTGCCATCATGGCAATCGAGATGATCAACTGCGCGAATTCGGCTTCTCCAGCCTTGTAGAGCTGATTGTCTGATAACGTGACTAGGTTGATCCCGTTCGACGTAATGTCAAAAAACAGAGGGACTGCGGCACTAAGCTTTTGACGTGAAAGGCGGTCGAACGACTCAACCAATAGGTACGAGCCCTTCGGAATTCGTCCGGCCTTCACCGCTTCGAGAAACTTGCCAAGCTCGCCGGTTGAGAGGTTGTCGCCCTTGAACGCAGAGACCCCTATGTCCTCAAGCCTGAAGTCCTCGACTAGATGAAGATCGTGATCGTCGGCATACTTCTTTGACCGCTCCGTTTGCCTTCGCAAACTGTCGCCTTTCAGCTGGATATCGGTCGACATTCGGACGTAGGAATAGGCGAGCGGCTTTGTCAGGAAAACCTCCGGGTCGGACAATTAATATCCCACAATGACATTAAATTTCAACCACCGTATCCTAATTAATAGGACTCATTATCTTGATGATCGGGCCACCGGGATCGGGCAAATCGATGCTGGCGCAGCGGCTGCCGTCGATCCTGCCGCCGCTGGCGCCGAAGGAGCTTCTGGAAGTCTCGATGATCGCCTCGGTGGCGGGAGAGCTCGGCGAAGGTAAGCTGACCGACCGGCGGCCATTCCGCGCGCCGCACCACTCGGCCTCGATGGCGGCGATGGTCGGCGGCGGTATCCGCGCGCGGCCGGGCGAGGTGTCGCTGGCCCATCACGGCGTGCTGTTCCTCGACGAGTTTCCCGAGTTCACGCCGCAGACGCTTGATGCGTTGCGCCAGCCGTTGGAGACCGGCGACTGCATGATCGCGCGGGCGAACCATCGCGTCACCTATCCGGCGCGCATCCAGCTGGTGGCGGCGATGAACCCGTGCCGCTGCGGCATGGCCGGCGAGCCGGGCTATCGCTGCCTGCGCGGCGAGCGTTGCCGTACCGACTACCAGGCGCGCATTTCGGGTCCGCTGCTCGACCGCATCGATCTCAGGATCGAAGTGCCGGCGGTCTCGGCCAGCGACCTGATCCGGCCCGACCGGGCGGAGAAAAGTGCCGATGTGGCGCTGCGCGTGGCACGCGCCCGCACCATCCAGCGCGAGCGTTTCGAGCGGCTCGGCGCCACCCGCGCCACCACCAACGCGCATTGCGCGCCCTCGGTCATCGAGGAGATCGCCATGCCTGACGCCGCCGGCCTGTCGCTGCTCAAGGACGCCAGCGAAAAGCTCGCCTTTTCCGCCCGCGCCTATCACCGCGTGCTGAAGGTGGCGCGGACGCTCGCCGATCTCGACGCCAGCGAAACCGTCGGCCGCATCCATCTGGCCGAAGCGATCTCCTACCGCATGAGCTCGGAGCGGATGGCGCAGGCGGCGTAGGTCCGCCGACAAGCCGGCCTCGCCACATTGCATTCCGCGATCACGCCACAATCCCGCCGCTGCGGAATCGATCATCGGCGCGGACCTGATTGTCCGCTTGGCGGTGTCGGACCAAGGTCTTGGTCTCCGCATTGGACATTCCTTATTTAGACAATGCGAATATGGTTGTGGTCGGGGAGCCCGCTATGTTCATTGACTACTACGAAGTTTTGGAAGTCAGCCCGAACGCCAACTCGGAGACGCTGGAGCGCATATTTCGCTATTTTGCGATGCGCTATCATCCAGACAATCGCGAAACCGGCGATGAAGCCCGTTTCAGTGAAATCGTGGAAGCCCACAACACGCTCAAGGATCCGGTCAAACGCGCGCAATACGACATCGCGTACAGGGACCATGCCGGCCTTCGCCGCGAATTGACCGAGGAAGCCAGCAACACCAAGGGCATCGAGCGTGACGTCGTGATCCAGGCCAGGCTGTTGTCGCTGCTTTACGCGAAGCGCCGGCACGACGTCGGCAATCCCGGGATCGGGGATGTGGAGCTCGAACGCCTGTCAGACTGTCCGCGAGAGCATCTCGAGTTTCATCTCTGGTACCTGAAAGCAAAGGGCTGGATAGCAAGAGTGGAAAACGGGACGATCGCGATCACGGTGGAAGGCGTCGATAGGGTCAACTCCGAACACCGTCGCGATCCCACCATTCGGCTCCTGGACCATACAGCTTCCTGACGCCTCACCTCCGGAGGAAGCAGGCTGAAAACTTGCCGCCCCATTCACGGCAGCGCCGTTGGTTGAGAGAAACGCGGCCGATCAAGACCGTTGGCGGCAATCACGCCACCGATCCTCCGTTTGTGCCTGCTCAGCCCTGCTGCGCCTTCAGTTCCAGCCGCCGCGCGTGCAGCACCGGCTCGGTGTAGCCGTTGGGCTGGACGCGGCCCTTGAAAACCAGGTCACAGGCGGCGAGGAAGGCTATCGACTTGTCAAAGTCGGCCGCCATCGGCTGGTAAAGCGGGTCGCTATCGTTCTGGCGGTCGACGATGTCAGCCATGCGCTTCATCGTCGCCATCACCTGGTCCTCGCTGCACACACCGTGGTGCAGCCAGTTGGCGATGTGCTGTGAGGAAATACGCAGCGTGGCGCGGTCTTCCATCAGGCCGACATCGTTGATGTCAGGCACTTTCGAGCAGCCGACGCCCTGGTCGATCCAGCGCACGACATAGCCAAGAATGCCCTGCGCGTTGTTGTCGAGTTCCTTCTGGATGTCCTCGGGCGACCAGTTCGGCCGCACCGCGACGGGCACCGACAGGATGTCGTCGAGCTTCGCCTTGGGCCGGTTCTTCAGTGCCGCCTGCACGGCGTGGACATCGACCTTGTGATAGTGCGTGGCATGCAGCGTCGCCGCCGTTGGCGACGGCACCCAGGCAGTGTTGGCGCCGGCCTTGGGGTGGGCGATCTTCTGTTCCAGCATCGCCGCCATCAAATCCGGCATCGCCCACATGCCCTTGCCGATCTGTGCGTGGCCGGCCAAGCCGCATTCCAGCCCGATGTCGACATTCCACGCCTCGTAAGCGGAAATCCAGGCGGCCTGCTTCATGTCGCCCTTGCGGATCATCGGGCCGGCTTCCATCGAGGTGTGGATCTCGTCGCCGGTGCGGTCGAGGAAGCCGGTGTTGATGAACACGACGCGCTCTTTTGCGGCGCGGATCGCCTCCTTGAGGTTGACGGTGGTGCGCCGCTCCTCGTCCATGATGCCCATCTTGATGGTATTCCTGGCCATGCCGAGCAGCGCTTCGACGCGGTCGAATATCTCGACGGCGAAAGCGACTTCGTCGGGCCCATGCATCTTGGGTTTCACGACATACATCGAGCCCGCGCGGGAATTGGCGCGGCGGCCGTTCGGCCCTACATCGTGCAGCGCGATCAGCGCCGTCATCGCCGCATCCATGATGCCTTCCGGAACCTCGTTGCCGTCGCGATCCAGTATCGCCGGGTTGGTCATGAGGTGGCCGACATTCCTGACCAGCATCAGCGAGCGGCCGGGCACGGTCAGCGTGCCACCGGCGGGCGCGGTGTAGGAGCGGTCGGGATTGAGCTTGCGGACAAAACTCTTGCCGCCCTTGGTGATCTCTTCCGCCAAATCGCCCTTCATCAGGCCGAGCCAGTTGCGGTAGATGACGACCTTGTCTGGCGCATCCACCGCCGCGACCGAATCCTCGCAGTCCTGAATGGTGGTCAGCGCCGATTCCAGGATGACATCGGCGATGCCCGCCGGATCGGTACGGCCGATCTGGTTATTGCGGTCGATGACGATCTCGATGTGCAGCCCGTTCCGCACAAGCAGCACGGCATCGGGATTGGCGGCATCGCCACGGTAGCCGACGAATTGCTTCGGGTTGGCCAGCGTGGTCGAGCCTGCACCGGCGCTCAGACGCAAGGCGCCTTGCGCCAGCGACAGACCGTTGACCCCGGCCCATTTCCCCGAGGTGAGCGGGGCAGCCTCGTCGAGAAAGGTCTTCGTCCAGCCGACGACCTTAGCGCCGCGCGCCGGATTGAAGGCTTTGCCCTTTTCGGCGCCATCGGTTTCGGGAATGGCGTCGGTGCCGTAGAGCGCATCATAAAGCGATCCCCAGCGCGCATTGGCGGCGTTGAGCGCATAGCGCGCATTCATCACCGGCACGACCAGCTGCGGTCCGGCAACATCAGCAATTTCGGGGTCGACATTGTCGGTCGATACGCTGAAGGCCGGGCCTTCGGGAACGAGATAGCCGATTTCTTTCAGGAAGCCCTTGTAGGCCTCCATGTCGACCGGCGCGCCATGCTCGCGATACCAGCCATCTATCTGTTCCTGGATGGCGTCGCGCTTTGCCAGCAGCGCCCGGTTCTTCGGCGCCAAATCATGGATGATGGCCGAAAAACCGTTCCAGAAGGCGTCCGCTTCGACGCCCGTGCCCGGCAGCGCTTCCCTGGCCACGAACTCATGCAGCTCGCGGGCAATCCGCAATCCGGCGATCTCGATGCGGTCGGTCATCAGGCTACTCCAGATGAAAGGCTTTGCGGGCCTTTGGCATGTCAGGTTTGCCGGGTCAATTCAGCTTAGGGTGAAGGTGGCGTATTTCGCCGCCCCGCTCAAACCGCGATCCTTGGCCTTCCCGAGGCCACCGCCACCACATGCGCCTCGATGAACATGCGCTGGGCTTCGACGGTCGAGACGCGGAATTCGGTCGAAACGTCGATCTCGGCGCTGTCGGTGCCGGCCTCCATAGCGCGCTCCGCGACGATGGCGCGGACATCGGCCTCGGCCGCCGCGATCGCCGCCGCCTCGTCGAGGAAATCGCGCACGGTCTCGCCCGAGGCGAGACGAAACAGCCCTTCTATGGGCTGGCTGACCCGCGCCTCGGCCGAAACCCTGACCTGGCCAACGACGGCGCCGAGCGCGTTGGCGACATCGGTATCCCTGGGCACCACGCAGTCATTGCCGATCAGCGGCGGCAGCCCGGCATAGTGCAGCGGCGCCGAGGCGCCGAGGCCGATGACCGGGCGGTCGAGCGCAACGCTCAGGCGGGCGATGCCGGGATGCGAATCGACCGCGCGCTGCACCAATGCATGCGCCACCGTCGACGCGCCATCGAGCCCATCTTCGGCAAAGGCGGTCTCGAGGATATATTCGGCCGACCAGCGCGTCAGCGTCACCAGCACCCGTTCCGAGATCGCTTCCGGCGAAGCGGCGATGTTCTGGCCGCGGCCGTCACGTTTGCGGGCGAAGAGTTCGGCGCCGAGGCGCGCGGCGATGGGATCCCAGTTCGCCTGCTTGCCCAGCACATGGGCGGCGTCCGATGGGGTGAAGCCGGCGACATGCACCAGCCCGCGCGACACCAGCCGGTTCAGCGTCGCGTTCTGCGCGTTCGAGGTCAAAAGCCTGTCGACGGCGAGCGGCACGGCACCGATGGCCTCGTAAAGCCTGGCTTCGGCGCCGGTCAGGCCGGCGGCGAGCCGGTCGGGCACGCCGGTGCGCACCGCGAAACGGCCGTCCATGCGGCCGGGATTGGGCGCGCGCAGCTGGCGCTCCAGCTCTGAAATCACCGCTACGCCATGCGCCATGCCGGCCAGCGCCAGCGGCACCAGGCGGCGCGGCCCAAGCAGGATCCTGGGGTTAAGCGCGCCATCTTCCAGCGCCACTTCGGAATCGCCGCCGAGGCCGAAGGTGCGCATGGCGACGGCCTCGACCATGGTGCGGAAGCCGCCGACGGTGGCGCCTTCCGGATCGAGCCTGGGCCGGCCGCCGTCGAGCACGGCGACGTCGGTGGTGGTGCCGCCGATGTCGGACACCACGGCATTGTCGAGCCCGGTCATGTGGCGGGCGCCGACCAGGCTGGCTGCAGGGCCGGACAGAATGGTCTCGATCGGCCGCTGGCGGGCAAAGGCGGCCGAAACCAGCGCGCCATCGCCGCGCACCACCATCAGCGGTGCCGCGATGTTGCGTTCTCCAAGAAAACCTTCGGTTGCCGCCACCAGGCGGTCGATCATCGAGATCAGCCTGGCGTTGAGCAAAGTGGTCAGCGCCCGGCGCGGGCCGCCGAGCTTGGCCGACAGCTCGTGGCTCGATGTGACCGGCAGGCCCGTCTTTTCGCGGATCAACTCGCGGGCGGCGATCTCATGCGCCGGATTGCGGGTGGCAAAATAAGCGCAGACGGCAAAGCCGGACACCGAGGCGCCGAGTTCCGGCAGCGCCGCTTCCAGTCCGGACAGATCGAGCTTGGCGGCATTGCCATGCACGTCGTGGCCGCCCGGACAAAAAACCACCGGATCGGTGCCGAGCGCGGCCTTCAGCCCGTCGCGGGCGAGGTCGCCCTCGGAAAAGCCGATCATCACCAGCGCGACGCGGCCGCCCTGGCCCTCGACGAGCGCGTTGGTGGCAAGCGTCGTCGACATCGACACCAGCTTGATATCAGCCGGATCGGTTCCGGCTTTCTGCAGCACCGCATCGACGGCGCCGGAAATGCCGACGGCAAGATCATGCCTTGTGGTCAGCGCCTTGGCCTTGGCCAGCACCTTGCCCTTGTTCGGGCCTTCTTGCGGGCCTTCCGTCTCGGACCACAACACGGCATCGGTATAGGTGCCGCCGGTGTCGATCCCGAGGAACAGCGGCTTTGGCTTGGTCTTGGCGGTCATTTTTTGGCGGCGGTCCGGGTGGCAATTTATTTGTCCCTGCCCTTAGCCGATACGGAGCGAGCGATAAAGCCGCGAGCGCTGGGCCACGGGTAATCTCCCCCCTCGAGGGGGAGATGTCGCCAAAGGCGACAGAGGGGGTCGGCACGACTGGATGCGACTTCATACGAGGCGAAAGAGGAAGCCAGCGCTCTACGCGAGACAACCCCCTCTGGCCTGCCGGCCATCTCCCCCTCAAGGAGGGAGATCGCAGCTACCCCACAAACCCCACCTTCTTGTGCGTCCCATCGCAGAACGGTTTGTTGGCGGAATGGCCGCAGCGGCAGAGGAAGGCGCGTTGCGTGCGGTCGACCGTATGGCCTGTTCCGGTGACGATCTCGAGATTGCCCTCAAGCTTGAGCGGGCCATTGGTGGTCGGCGTCACTTTCAGCGGACCATTCCTCGCTTCGAGCGCCGGCGTGTCCTTCAGCGGCGGCTCGCCGGTGGCGGCAAAACCGGACTTGTTGTGACTGCCGTCGCAGAACGGCTTGTTTTCCGAAGCGCCGCAGCGGCAGAGCGTGGCACGATAAGAAGTCTCGCCGTCGAGCACGATCTCGGCGTGTACCGCCAGCGGGCCGTTTTCCCGCAGCCGAACCGTGTTGACCACCGGCGATTGCTCCTGCGGCCCGCCATCCTTCCTGACATAGGTGATGGCGCCCGACGGGCAACTTTCGGCGATGGCGACGATCTTCTCGACGCTGGCCGCCTCGGGATGGATCCATTGGCCCGGCGCGTTGGGCACGAAGACATGCGGATCGCCGAGCACGCAGTTGCGCGAATGGATGCAGCGCCTGCCGGAAAATCCGACATCGATCTTGTCGCTTTCAACCATGCCGGCCATAGCTGGGCTCCTTTTGCCTGAAGCACGTCGCGTCTGAACAGGTCGAGGCGGCGCGCGCTGGGTATTTGCACAGGCTATGGCTCCGGCCCGAAGACCGTCAAGCTGGCAAACCGGTCAGGGGACCAGTTCGATCTCCTCGGTCTCGCCGCCGCTACAGGTGTAGCAGCAATCCTCGCATTTTTCCGTGTTGCCGGGACCGACGCCCCAATAGGTGCCCTCGTCGCCATCGACCCAGGCGCCGTAGCAGATCGATTCGCCCGCGTTGCAGGATATCGGCAGCTGCTTGGTCTCGCCGTCGTCGAGGAAATAGTCCTTGTCCTCGCCCGGCCAGACATAGTCGCGATCCTGGCTGTAGAGCTCGACGCGCATGGCGTTCGGGTGGCTGTTCTTGATGGCGAAGGTGACATCGTCGGCTTGCGCCGCCGACGCAACCAGCATGACGAAGGACAGCGCGGCCAGCATGCGGCGCGCATAGGCATGGAACATGATAGCCCCCGAACAAGCGGCCCACCCGGCCGCGGGGCGACCATTGCATGCAGCGCTGAATCGCGGAAGTGGGCCGGACGAGCCGATCCCTGACTTAATTTGGGTCCAACGGAAACTTCCGCGCTCTACGGCACCAGATCGATCGTCTCGGTGGAATGTTCCACGCAGATGAAGCAGCAGGTGTCGCAGGGCTGGTCATTGTCCGGCCCGACGCCGGCGGAGATGCTGTCATTGCCGTCGGCCCAGGCGCCGTAGCAGATATGTTCGCCCTGATTGCAGGACAGCGGCACGGATTTCTGCGACCCGGGTTCGATCAGGAACACCTTGTCGTTGCCCGGCCAGACTGTTTCGCGATCGCGGCTGAACAGCTCGACGGCGACCGCTTCCTTGCGCAGGTTCTTGACGAAGAAGGCCATCTCGGCGGCCTGCGCCGAGGTGGTGAAGAGCAAGGCCGCCAGTGCAGCCATACGAAAGAGCGTCACCGTCGGACCTCGCGAATCAGGGCGGCAGAATCGCATGCCTGCCGGTGACTAGGAAGACGCAGCACCCTCTGCAGCGATCTCGCGCCCGAGTCGCACTGTTTCCCGCACCAGAAGATCGAGATCCTCACGCCGTGTACGGTGGTTGGTGATCGCCACCCGCAGCCAATGCTCGCCATGCACCGTAGTGTCGGACAGTGCCGCAATACCCTGTTCCTGCAGCCGCAGCATGATCTCCGTGTTGAGCGCCTTCAGAGCCTCACCTGTCAGACCGGGCTGATAGCGGAAGCAGACGATGTTGACGGTCGGCGATGCCGCCAGTTGCAACCGCGGCGCGGCCTCGATCAAGTCGGCAAGATAGACGGCCTGGGCAATGTTCTGGTCGATCAGGCGGCCGAACTTTTCGACGCCATGCTCCTTCAGCGCCATCCACACCTTCAGCGCGCGAAAACCACGCGACGTCTGCAGGCCGTAATCATGCAGCCATTCGCCGGAAGCAAGGCCGCGCGGCGTCGATTCCAGATATTCCGGCGTCACCGCGAAGGTCCGGCGATGCGCCGCGGCATCCCTGACCAGGGCGCAGCCGACCTCGAATGGCGCGTGCAGCCATTTGTGCGGATCGAGCGCGACCGAATCCGCCCGTTCGATGCCGGCGACGCGATGCGCATTTTCAGGCGCAATGGCGATCAGCGCGCCGATGCAGCCGTCGACATGGAACCAGAGGCCTTCCTCATGCGCCAGCCTGGCAAGCGCCTGCAGGTCGTCGATCGCCCCGGTGTTGACCGTGCCGGCGGTGCCGATGACGCAGGCCGGCTTGAACCCGGCCGCGCGGTCCTCGGCGATTGCCGCCCGCAAGGCATCGATGTCCATGCGCAGCCCGCTATCGGTCGGGATGCGGCGGAGTGCCCGGTTGCCGAGGCCGAGTGCCTCCATCGCCTTGCGGTGGCAGGAGTGGATCTGGTCCGAGCCATAGAAGCGCAACGGCTTTTCGATCGCGGCAACGCCGTGCTCGCGCACGTCGATGCCGGCCTTGACGTTGCGCGCCACGGTTAGCCCTATGATGTTGGCCATCGAGCCGCCGCTGACCAGCGTGCCGCCGGCAGAAGCGGGAAAGCCCAGCATCTCCTTGCACCAGTTCACCACCTGGCTGTCCATCAGCCCGGCGGCGTGGTTGCCGCCGCCGAGGTTGGAGCCCTGGATAGCCGCCAGGAAATCGCCGAGCGCGCCGGTGAAGTTGCTCGACCCCATATACCAGGACCAGAAGCGCGGATGGATGTTGCCCATCGGATAGGACATCACCGTGCGGGACACCTCGGCATAGACAGCATCCAGCGGTGCCGGCGAGCGCGGCAGGGGTGCGGCGAAGGCCTCTCTCACATCGGCCGGCATCTCCCGCCATACCGGGCGGTCGCGCACATCTCGGAGATAATCGACCGCATCGTCGATGACCCGGTGCGACAGGGCCTGCACATCGGCCCAGTCCGGGGGATCGAGCGTTTCCTCGGCCACCAGGCCGAGGTTTTCTTGCACGGCGTCCATACCGGATCTCCCGTCAAGCCGCCGGGAACTGGCAGCCGGGCGTCGAGCGCGACAGGGCGATCTCGTCGGCGTCCATCTCGGCCTCGATGCCGTCGAACAGCGGCGTCGACATGTAGCGCTCGCCGGTGTCGGGCAGCATGCACAGGATCACCGCGCCGGCCGGCGCCTTCTCCGCGATCTGCCTTGCCACGGCGAAGGTGGCGCCGCCGGAAATGCCAGTGAAGATACCTTCCTGGCGCGCCAGCGCCTTGGCCCACTTGATGCCTTCGGGCCCGGCGATCGGCATCACCTCGTCATAGAAGCTGGCGTCGATCGCTTCCTGCAGCACGTTGGGAATGAAATCCGGCGTCCAGCCCTGGATCGGGTGCGGCTCGAAGGCTGGATGGCTGGCGGCGGGGGCACCATCGGCGCCGCGCTGCTGCACCTTGCCGCTGCCGATGAGCTGCGCGTTGGCCGGCTCGGACAGCACGATGCGGGTTTCCGGCCGCTCGCGGCGCAGCACGCGCGCCACGCCCACCACCGTGCCGCCGGTGCCATAGCCGGTGACGAAGCAATCGAGCCGCGAGCCGGCGAAATCATTGACGATCTCGCGCGCCGTCGTCGCCTCGTGGATGGCGGCGTTGGCCGCTGTTTCGAACTGGCGGGCAAGGAACCAGCCATTGGCCTCGGCCAGTTCCACCGCCTTCTTGTACATGCCGAAACCTTTTTCAGCGCGCGGCGTCAGCACCACCCTGGCGCCCAGCATGCGCATCAGCTTGCGGCGCTCGACCGAAAAACTGTCGGCCATGGTGACGACCAGCGGATAGCCCTTTTGCGCGCAGACCATGGCGAGGCCGATGCCGGTGTTGCCGCTGGTCGCCTCGACCACCGTCTGGCCCGGCTTCAGCGCACCGCTGCGCTCGCCCTCCTCGATGATGTTGAGCGCCAGCCGGTCCTTCACCGAAGCGCCGGGATTGAAATACTCGGCCTTGACGTAGATCGTCGCGTGGGCCGGTCCGAGATTGTTGATGCGAACCACCGGCGTGTCGCCGACGGTGTCGAGAATGCTGTCGAACAGGCGGCCGCGCCCGGCCGTGGTTCTGATCTTCTGCTGCTGCAACATTTTTGGTCCTCCTCGAGTGTTGTCGTGTCTTGTCATCACGGGGCCGGTTACAAACCGGCGGGTTGGGCGGCGAGGTTTCGTGACCTTGCCGCGCTAGGACTGACATGCCGCACAGCGGCAATGGCTGTATCCGGCGCTGAAATCCGCTGCCGGATGCGCCGTGTCGTGTTTGGTGATACAGGAGAGGCCGACAGGCCAGCGTGGGAGCAGGCGTGGAAACGCACGTGGAATCCACCCGATCGAGGCTGAACGGCGAGATGCCGGTCCTTTCCGTGCGCCTGCTCGGAACGCTGGCGATCTCCCGCAATGATGTGCCGGTTGCGTTGCCGTCATCACGCAAGCTGCGCGCTCTGTTGGCCTATCTGGCGCTGGCGCCGCATCCTGTCAGCCGCAGCCGTCTGTGCGAGCTGCTGTGGGATGTGCCGAACGATCCAAGGGGCGAGCTGCGCTGGTGCCTGAGCAAGCTGCGCGGCGCACTCGACGCGCCGGGCCGGCACCGGGTTGCGACACAGGGTGACACGGTCGCGCTGGATCTCAGCGATTGCCTGGTCGATGCGCTGGAGGTCAGCCAGGCCGCCAAGCAAGGGATCGGCACGCTTGATGTCGAGCGCTTGCGCATACTGGCCAGACTGTTTGCCGGCGATTTCCTCGACGGGCTGGAGCTCGAGCGCAGCCCGCATTTCAACAGCTGGCTGATCGCACAGCGGCGCCGTTTCCACTCATGCCACGTCGCCGTGCTGGAACAGCTTGTCGGTAGCCTGCCGGCGCATAGTGAGGAGGCGATCGCCCATCTCGACGCATGGGTGGAACTGGCTCCGTTCGACGGGCGTGCACATGAGGCGTTGCTGTCCAATCTGGCCGGACGTGGTGAGATCGGCGCGGCCGAAGAACATCTGGCGACAGCGGAACGATTGTTCCAGTCGGAGGAACTCGATTTCGCACCGCTTCGCGCGGCCTGGCGGGCGATCCGTGACCAATGGTCGGGCACCTCGCTGCGGGCACAGCCGGCCTGCCTGTCCACACTGTCGCCACCGGTGGCCACCACCGTACCCGGCCCGGTCGAGCCCAGCCACGCGTCGCTGGCGGTGATGCCGTTTGTCGAGGAGAGCGGCGGCACGCGCGGCGGATTGGCCCATGGTTTCACCCACGACATCATCACCCGCCTCGCCAAGCTCAGGGATTTCTTCGTCATCGCGCGCGGATCGGTGTTTGCACTGGCCGAGAAGAACATCGCGCCCGAGGATGCCGGCCGGCGGCTGAATGTCGACTATGTCGCCACCGGCATGGTACGCAGCCCGGCCGGCCGCCTCATCGTCAGCGTCGAACTGATCGAGGTGCGCAGCGCCAGGATCGTCTGGGCCGAGACCTTCGAGCGCAGGCCAGATGACATCTTTTCCGTGCTCGACGATATCGGCAACAGCATCGTCTCCTCGATCTCGGCCGAGATCGAAACGGTCGAGCGCAACCGCGCCATGCTGAAGGCGCCCAGCTCGCTCAACGCCTGGGAGGCCTACCATCGCGGCCTCTGGCATATGTACCGCTTCACGCAGGCGGAAAACGAGCAGGCGCGGCATTTCTTTGCCCAGGCCTTGCAGCTCGACCCGACCTTTGCCCGCGCCTATGCCGGCCTGTCCTTCACCCACTGGCAGAACGCTTTCCAGCGCTGGGGCGACCGCGACCGCGAAAGCGCGCTGGCCTTCGAGAGCGCCGGGAACAGCCTGCTGGTCGACGACCACAATCCGGCCGCGCATTGGGCAATGGGCCGGGCGCTGTGGCTGCGCGGCGAACAGGACGGCTCGCTGCTCGAACTGGAACGGGCGGTCGATCTCAGCCCCAACTTCGCGCTCGGCCACTATGCGCTGTCCTTCGTGCATTCGCAGTCCGGCGACCCGCGAGCGGCGATCGGCTCTTCCGATCATTCGCGCCATCTCAGCCCGTTCGACCCCTTGCTGTTCGGCATGCTGGGCGCACGCGCCATGGCGCATGTCCGGCTCGGCCAGTTCGAGGAAGCGGCCGAATGGGCGCTGAAGGCGGCGGCGCGGCCCAACGCCCACGCCATCATACTGGCGATCGCCGCGCACTGCCTGGCGCTGGCCGGACGGCTCGACGAGGCGCGCGGCTTCGCCGCCGCCATCCGCATGACAAGGCCGGACTATTGCGCCGACGATTTCATCGGCACCTTCCGCTTCGAGCCGGATGCCGTAGCGCTGTTCCGGCAGGGCGCCAGCCGCATCGGGCTGAACTGAAGCCTGGGATCGCCATCTTGGGGATCGGCCGGGAATTTCGCCTCAATTCCGCCGGGTTAACGAAGTCGGAAGGAGTTGTTTAACCGTTCGCGGCTATGTCACGGTCCGGGGGGCCGACAAAGTGAGTATGATGAGCAACAGCCCCGACAAGCGCAATGAATGGCGCGCCATATTCTACGTGCAAGCTCGCGTTGCCATCCTGTTTGTCCCGGTGGTTGCCAGCCTGCTGATCATAGCGGCGCTTGCCGGAAACGAACGCAAATCGGTTCCCAGCATGATCGACCCGACCGTCACCGGCTCCGTGCGGTAGACCGGCGGTCATCAGCTCTTCGAGATGCTCTCGGAGGCGGGCGCCTGGCGTGCGCTATCGGCGGTTTTCATTTGGCGCTAAAGTCATCCGATGGCACTGAATGAGTGGCCCGAACGATCAAGCGCGATGTGCATGGGCTGTACCTCGCCGCTCGCGATCCCCGAACGCCCTGGTATGCCAAGGCGCTTGCCGTGTGTGTTGCAAGCTATGCCTTGTCGCCAATCGACCTGATCCCCGATTTCATTCCGGTGATCGGCTATCTCGACGACGTCATCCTGGTCCCTTTGGGCGTTCTTGCCGTGGTCAGGATGATACCGCCCGAGGTGATGGCGGAACACAGAAAGACCGCCGCGCTGGCCGCCGACAGGTCGGTGAGCCGCTACGCGGCGGTGATCATTGTTTGTATCTGGACTGCCTCGATCGTGCTGGCCGGGTGGCTGGGATATCTGTATTTCGCCGACTGATTGCCAGGCCGTTCAGCAGGGAAACCGCCGCCAAATGAAGCCCGGACGGTCGCGCTTTTCTCGGGATTCCGTCGCCATGCGGCGCCGCTCAAACAAAGCGCGGGATCGGGCCGTTCTGCGGGGTCACGTCGTCGCCGAGGTCGACAAACACCTCGTCGACATAGCACCATGCCCAGCCTTCGGGTGGATCGTAGCCCTCGATGATCGGATGCTTGGTGGCGTGGAAATGCCTGGTGGCGTGACGGTTGGGCGAGTCGTCGCAGCAGCCGACATGGCCGCAGGTGCGGCAGAGCCGCAGATGCACCCATTGCGAGCCGCTCTTCAGGCATTCCTCGCAGCCGAGCGCGCTCGGCGTCACCTTCCTGATGTCGCGCGTATGCCTGCATTCATCCATCATGGTCTCCCTGCTGTTTGAGGTGCGTCCGCGCGTGCGAGATAGGCATGCAATGCCGCGACCACCTGGGCGCCTTCGCCGACAGCCGCCGCGACCCGTTTGACCGAGCCGGCACGGACATCGCCTATGGCGAACACGCCGCTGCGGCTGGTCTCCATCTGCGCCGATCCTATGTCCGATCCGGTGCGCACGAAACCCTTGGCGTCCAGCTCGACATCGCAGCTGGCCAGCCAATCGGTGTTCGGATCAGCGCCAATGAAGAGGAAGAGATGACGGATAGGGCGCGTCGTTTCCGCGCCGCCGGCGCGGTTGCGCCATCGCACTGTGGCAAGATTGCCGTCTTCGCCGTCCAGCGCCTCGATTTCGGTCCCGGTCAGCACCTCGATGTTCGGCTGCGCCCGGATGCGCTCGACCAGATAACGCGACATGCTGGCATCGAGGCTGCCGCCGCGCGCCAGCAGCGCCACTTTGCGCGCATGACTGGCCAGATAGACAGCCGCTTGTCCGGCCGAATTGCCGGCGCCGACAAGCGCCACTTCCTGGTCCGCGCAAAGCCGGCCTTCGATGGGCGATGCCCAATAATGCACTGATGTCCCCTCGAACCGCGCCAGATTGGCGATGTCGAGGCGACGATAACGCGCGCCGCTGGCGATCACCACGCTGCGCGTGCGCACGGTCTCGCCGTCACCGACATCGAGCAGATAGCGGGCGCCAGACGCGTCGGTGGCGGCGCTCAAAAGCTTCGCCTCGTCCGGGATGACCATTTCGACGCCGAATTTCTGCGCCTGGTTGTAGGCGCGCGCCATCAGCGCCATGCCGGTGATGCCGGTCGGGAAACCGAGATAGTTCTCGATGCGCGAGGAGGCACCGGCCTGTCCGCCGAAGGCACGGCAATCGAGCACGATCGTCGACAGCCCTTCGGATGCCGCATAGACCGCCGCCGCCAGCCCTGCCGGGCCGGCGCCGACGATGGCCACGTCATACACCGTATCGGCATCGATCGGCCGCAGCAGGCCGATGCAGCGGGCGAGGTCCTTTTCGCCGGGATTCATCAGCAGCCTGCCGTTTGGACAGAGCACGATCGGCAGGTGGTGAGGATCGACCTCGAAACGCTCGACCAGGGTCTTGGCGCAGGGATCGCTGCCGGAATCGAGCACGCGGTGCGGCTGGCCGCTGCGGGCAAGGAAACCCTGCAGCCGTAACACGTCGGCATGGTCCTGGGGTCCGATGATGATCGGCCCGCTGGTGGCGCTCTCCAACAGCCCGACACGGCGCAGGATCAGCGCCCGCATGATGCGCTCGCCGAGATTGGCCTCCTGCACCATCAGGTCGCGCAGCCGCTGCGAGGCGATGACGAACGCCTCGACCGGTTCGGCGGCCTGCGCATTGACCAGCGAGGGACGGGCCGAAAGCTGCGCCAGCTCGCCGACAAAGCTGCCTGGGCCATGCGTGACGATCGTCTCGCGCCGGCCGAGCCCGCCATCCTGGGTGATGTCCACGCTGCCCGACAAGACGACGATCAGGCCGGGCGCCACATCGCCTGCTTCGATGATGTGCTCGCCAGCGGCATAGGCGCTGGCCTCGCCGAACCGGCGCATGCGGTCGATGTCCACCTCAGCCAGCGTGGGGAACGCCTGATCGCGGCGGGCACCGAAGATCTGGTTGGTGGATTGAGCCATGGCTTTGAGCGTAGCGAAGCGGGCGCGGAGTTTGAAGCGGTTTGTGAGGGGACTGGCCGGAAGGGGAGGTGGCTGAAAAGAAAAAGCCCGGACGAACCGGGCTTTTTCTCTAGGTTTCTGAACCCTCGAATGGTTCGAAACGGGAATTTGGTGCCCAGAAGAGGACTCGAACCTCCACTCCTTGCGGAACACGGACCTGAACCGTGCGCGTCTACCAATTCCGCCATCTGGGCTGGTGCGGGCTCATGTAAGCGGGCAAGCGATTGCTGTCAACGCGCTTTTTTCGCAGGTACTCCGTTCGCCGGCTCAGTCGTGCAGCACTTCCTTGGAAGCGACGGTGGAATCGGCGTTGAGCTGGTAGATGATCGGCACGCCGGTGCCGAGTTCCAGCTTGACGATCTCCTCGCCCGACTTGCCGTCGAGCGCCATGATCAGCGCGCGCAGCGAGTTGCCGTGGGCGGCGACCAGCACGGTGCCGCCGCGCAGCACATGCGGCTGCAGGTCGTGCAGGTAATAGGGCCAGACTCGGGCGCCGGTGTCCTTCAGGCTTTCGCCGGCGGGCGGCGGCACGTCGTAGGAGCGGCGCCAGACATGCACCTGCTCCTCGCCCCATTTCTTGCGGGCGTCGTCCTTGTTGAGGCCGGAGAGATCGCCATAGTCGCGCTCGTTGAGTGCCTGGTCGCGGATGGTCTTCAGGTCACTCTGGCCGACCGCGTCGAGGATGTGCTGGCAGGTCTTTTGCGCCCGGATCAGCGCCGAGGTGAAGGCGATGTCGAATTTCAGGCCGCGCGCCTTGAGTTTCTGGCCGGCGGCCTTGGCCTCGGCGTGGCCCTGCTCGGTCAGGTCGACATCACGCCAGCCGGTGAAAAGGTTCTTCAAATTCCATTCGCTCTGGCCGTGGCGCACGAGCACGAGGGTTCTCGACATGTTTGCTCCTTCAAGAGCAATTCCAGGAAAAGTGTGACGCGGTTTTCCGCCCGGAATTGCGTTAGACAAAGAGGTTTATGGATCAGGCCGGCTCAGCTGAGGCCGAGCACGTCCCGCATCGAATACAGTCCCGGCTTCTTGCCGCGCCCCCACAAGGCGGCCTTGACGCCGCCGCGGGCGAAGATGGCGCGGTCCTCTGCATGGTGGGCAAGCGTGATGCGCTCGCCGGTCCCGGCCAGCAGCACGCTGTGGTCGCCGACCACCGAGCCGCCGCGCAGCGTGGCAAAGCCGATCGAGCCCGTCTTGCGCACCCCGGTGTGGCCGTCGCGGACGCGTACGTCATTGCCTGAAAGCTCGATACCACGCCCGGCGGCGGCGGCTTCACCCAGCAGCAGCGCCGTGCCCGATGGCGCGTCGACCTTGTGCTTGTGGTGCATTTCGAGGATCTCGATGTCGAAATCGTCGGCATCGAGCGCGCGCGCCGCCTGTTCGACCAGCACCGCCAGCAGATTAACGCCGAGGCTCATATTGCCCGACTTGACGATGGTCGCATGGCGCGCCGCCGCAGCTATTTTCGCGTTATCGTCGGCTGAACAGCCCGTCGTGCCGATGACATGGACGATGCGCGCCTGCGCCGCGTAGCCGGCGAATTCGACCGTCGAAGCAGGCGTGGTGAAATCGAGCACGCCGTCTGCCTTGGCGAAGACCGGCAGCGGGTCGTCACCGATCGGCACATTAATGATGCCGATGCCCGCCAGTTCGCCGGCATCCTTACCCAGATGCGGCGAATCCGCCCGCTCGACCGCGCCGATAACTCGAGCGCCTGATATAGAGTGGATGGCACGGATCAGCGTCTGGCCCATGCGGCCGGCAGCGCCCACCACCACAAGGCCCATATCGCTTGCTTCGCTCATGTGCTCCTCACAGCAGTCTTCTTCGCACGCGTGGCCCGGACCGGAGTTTGGATCGGCTTGCTGTCATCGACAAGCCCCAGCCCCTTCTTGCCCTGGATGCGGTGGAAGCGGGAATAGATGCTGTCCGGGTCGGCCATCAGCGTCGCATGGGTGCCTTCCTCGACCAACCGGCCCTCTTCCAGCACGATGATGTGGTCGGCATTGACCACCGTCGATAGCCTATGCGCTATGACGATGGTCGTGCGGCCTTGCATGACCTGGGTCAGCGCTTCCTGGACGCGCGCCTCCGCCTCGTTGTCGAGCGCCGATGTCGCCTCGTCGAGCAGCAGGATCGGTGCCTGGCGCACGATGGCGCGGGCGATCGAGACGCGCTGGCGCTGGCCGCCGGAAAGGGTCGAGCCGCCTTCGCCGACCGGCGTGTCGTAACCTTGCGGCTGCTGGCGGATGAACTCGTCGGCTGCCGCCTGTTTCGCCGCCTGCTCGATCTCGGCGTCCGTGGCCGAGAGACGGCCGTAGCGGATGTTGTCGCGGATCGTGCCCTCGAACAGATAGGGCGCCTGCGCCACATAGGCGATCGACTGCCGCAGCGAATGCTTGGTTACCTTCGAGATGTCCTGGCCATCGACCTCGATGCTGCCCCGGTCGACGTCGTAGAAGCGCTGCAAGAGCGCCACCAGCGTCGATTTGCCGGCGCCCGACGCACCGACTATCGCCGTCACCTTGCCGGCGGCGGCGGTAAAGCTCAGATCCCTCAGCACCGGCATGTCGGCGCTGTAGCCGAACGTCACATTGTCGAAACGCACCTCGCCGGTGGTGATCCTGGCCTCGACGGCATCGGGCGCGTCGCCCTGTTTCGGCTCTAGGTCGAGCAACTCGTAGATCATGCGCGCGTTGACCAGGGCGCGTTCCATGCCCACCTGTGTGCGCGCCAAGCGTCTTGCCGGATCGTAGGCCATGATCAGCGCGGTGATGAAGGAGAAAACCGCGCCCGGCGGCTGCCCAAGATACAGCGCCCGGTAGCCGGAATAGGCAAGCACGGAGGTGATGGCGAGACCGCCCAGAATCTCGGAAATCGGCGACAGCCGCTCCGAGACGCGGGCGATCTTGTTGTTACGCTGCTCGGCAGTGTCCGCCATGATGCCGATGCGGCGCGCCAGCTCGGCCTCCAAGGTGAAGGCCTTGACGATGGCGATGCCTTGCGTGGCCTCCTGCACGGACCCGTTCAGCTGCGAATTGATCAGGACGGATTCCCGGTTGATACGCCGCAGTCGGCGGGTGATGTAGACGACGGCCCAGATCAGTGGAGGGCCGATCAGCAGCGAGCTGAGCGACAACACCGGATCCTGGTAGATCATCACGCCGACGAGAGCGATCAGCGTGACCGCGTCGCGGCTGATGGAGGTCAGTGTCAGCGACAGCAGATCGCGAACGCCGCCGACATTCTCGCTGACCTGTGCCGCCAGCCGACCGGAACGCGTATCATTGAAGAAGTTGACGCCGAGCTTCATCAGATGGTCGAAGCTGCGCTTCTGGTAGCGCGCGACCAGATTGTTGCCGATACTGGCCAATGCGACTGCTTGGCCGTAACCGGCGAAGCCGCGCAGCAAGGAGGCTCCCATGAAACCGGCGCAGATCAACCAGAGCATATCGCCGCGTCGTTCGTAGAAGATCTGGTTGATCATCGGGGCCATGATCCACGCCGTGAAGGCAGTGGTGCCGGAAACGATCAGCAGGCAGGTGACGGCGACTACATAGGTCCAGCGATACTCGTTGCCGTTTTCAGCGAGGATGCGGCGGAGCACCGCTGTGACCTCGCCGGGCAGGGCTTTTTGTTTGTTTGGAGCTTGAAGTGTCAAATCGGGAGCGCTTTGTGGTTTTCCGCCTCGTGGGACCGGGGCTGCAAATTCGGCACCCCTCTTAACGCCCTGCGGCCTGATTGCCTATGCCCGCACCTGATTAACTTCGTCGCGGGGCTTTAGCGCGTCTGCGGTCTCCCATGGGGCTCTGCCGCAGAAAACTAGGCCTGCCAGCGCCGGCCCTCGGTCTGGACACCGAACAGCGAGGGGTTCCTGGCATAGGCGGCAAGGCCCAGAAGTGCGGCCAGCGGGTGGGTGATGACGTACACGGGCATGGTGCGCATCATCGCGCTGTGCGGCGCCTTGTCCTCGAAAGCGGCGCGGAAATTGCCGGCTTTCAGCGCCGGCACGATCTTCTGCGCGATGCCACCGGTGAGGAACACGCCGCCGCGGCTCATGAAAACCAGAGCAAGGTCGCCTGCGGTGCGGCCAAGGCAGGTGACGAAGATCTCCAGCGCTTCCTCGGCAACCGGATCGGTTTTCGCAAGTGCCGCGGCAGTGATCTCGGCCGGCGTGGTGAAGGGCGACGGCTTTCCGTCTGCCTTGGCGACCGCCCGATAGACATTGACCAGACCGCGCCCGCACAGGATCTGCTCGCCCGAAATGCGGCCCTCCAGCTTCTCGATATGCGGAAAAACCTCGAAATCTCGCGGCGTGCGCGGGCCGATGTCCATATGACCGCCCTCGCCGGGCACCGGTATCCAGTGGTGCAGCGCATGGACCAGCCCGGCAACGCCGAGCCCGGTTCCGGGGCCGAGCACGACGCGCCCGGCACTGGGCTCCGGCGTGCCGCCGCCGATCTTTTCCATGTGCTCCTCGCCGAGCGCGACGACGGCCAGCGCCTGCGCCTCGAAATCGTTGAGCACGACGATGTCGCTCAGGCCGAGGCTGGCGAACATTTTTCTCGGCTTGACGATCCAGGGGCAGTTGGTCAGCTCGATCTCGTCGCCGTCGACCGGACCGGCCACCGCCAGCACCGCTGAATTGGGACGCACCGACGAGCGGTCGAGCACGGCCGCCTGGATCGCCTCGTCGATGGTGTTGTAGTTCGCCGTCTGGACGATGGTCGGCTCGCCGGCCTCGGAATTGGCGTCGAGCACGATCGAAAAGCGCGCATTGGTGCCGCCGATGTCGCCGATAAGGATCGGAAACCGCAACAAAGTATCGTCGTCGCCTGTGCCTGGCATGCTCTCGTCCGTCTCCGGCGCCCCGACGGCATCTAGCCGTTCTTCCGTTGACTAGCGCATGGGTTTGAAAAGGGAAACGGTTTTCGACCCCGGCGGCACGCTGAGGCCGGCTCTGCGGCCAAACCGCCACGGTTTCGCAAAATGAGGCCTGAACCGATTGAGCCCGCCTTGAGCCGTGACCGTCAGTTTCCTGGCGGCCGCGGTCGCGGCAGCGGCACGCCGATCTCGGGGGTCGCCGTGAAGGCGTTCACCGTGCTTGGCAAGCCGGCGGTGGCCGGGGTAGCGGGCAATGACGGCGCTTCGGGTTCGGGCGCGGCAGCCGCGACCGGCACGCCGCCGCCATGGTAGGTCGCCGCCTCGGCCGACGACGGCCCCGGTGCGTCGAGCACGGCGCGGCACTCGCTCGGCAGGTTCGCCATCGTCATCAGGTCGCGCGCCTTGGGCGCATCCGGGTTCTTGTTGGGCCGCCACGGCTCCTGCGTAAACCACCAGGCCAGCGGCTTGCCGCAACCGTCATCGTCCGGCGTCGCTTCCTGTGCCTTGCAGCCGGGCGATCCCGGCTGGCAGCCGATGCGCATGTGGAAATGATAGTCGTGGCCCCAGAATGGCCTGACCTTGCGCAGCCAGAAGCGGTCGCCCCTGACGGTGTCGCAGAGCTTCTTCTTGATGCCCGGATTGACCAGGATGCGCTCGACCTGGCTGTAGCTCGCCGCCCGCTTCAGAAGCCTTGTGTGCGCCGGCGTCCACAGCGCGTCCTTCACCAGATGAGTCTTCTCATCGACCATCAAGGTGGCGCTCATCGATTCGCGCTGCGCCATCGACAGCGAGCGGCTGGGCATCGGCGTCAGCCAGATGTCGGCGTCGAGCCCGATCTGGTGCGAGGCATGTCCGGTCAGCATCGGGCCGCCACGCGGCTGCGAAATGTCGCCGATCAGCAGGCCTGGCCAACCATCGGCTGCGGCATCGCGCGACAATTTTTCGACTACCGCGATCATCGCCGGATGGCCCCAGCGACGGTTGCGCGAAGGCCGCATCACCTGCCAGGTCGGACCGTCCATGGGAATGGCGACGCCGCCGGCAAAACAGCCCTTGGAATAGAATCCGATCGACTGCGCCGCGGTCGCGGCCGGCAGTTTCTTGGCGCCGAACAGGTCTTTTGCGCGTTCTTCGGCGCTCACCGGCTGAACGGCGAAACCGACCAGGGCAAGCAGGCCAAGCGCGGCTGCCAGCAGGGGCATTTTGCCGAGAGACGGCCGTATCGGTGTTTTCATGAAACCGGATCCCCACCGCAATCCAAGGCCGAATCATAGCACGCAAAGCACGACGCTTCGATCGCTAGAGCGGTTCACCGAAACGGTGAACTGCTCTATCTCTGTTTTGACGCAATCCCGGACGGAAAACCGTGTCACACTTTTCCTGGAATTGCTTTTAGCGCTTCATCGGGCTGCGCGCCTCGCCGTCGCGCCAGCCGCCGCTTGCCCACATGTGGTCGAAGGCGGCGCGGTAGTCCGGAAAGCGAAAACGATAGCCCGTCGCCTTGATCGCTGCATTGCCGACACGCTTGTTCTCGCCATAGAAGGACCGCGCCATGGGCGAAAGTTGGGCGGCGTCGAAGGGAATTTCGGGCGGCGGTTCGATACCCATCAATGAAGCGGCATAGGCGACGACATCCTGCGGCGGCGCCGGCAGGTCATCGGTGACGTTGAAGATGCCACCTGTATTGCCATTGATAAGCTGCCACAGGGCGCCTGCAATGTCGTCGCAATGGATGCGGTTGAACACCTGGTCCGGCTTTACCAGCCGCCTTGCAGTGCCATTTTCCAGATTGACCAGGGCGTTGCGGCCCGGCCCGTAAATGCCGGAGAGGCGCAGGATCGCCACTGGCCGGCCGATGTCCGTGCCCAATTGCAGCCAATCCTGTTCGGCCGCCACCCGCATCACCGAGCGCTTCGACACAGGGCGGCATTCGGCGGTTTCATCGACCCAGGCGCCGTCATAATTGCCGTAGACGCCGACGGTGGAGAGATAGCCGATCCATTCCAGCGCTGGCATTTGAGCGATCGTTTTTCGCGCGGCATTCAGAACGGGATCGCCGGCCTCTTCCGGGGCGACCGAAATCAGCAGATGCGTTGTTTTTCCCAATATATCATCGATTTCGTCGGTCATCGCGCCGTCGAACAGCAGCGGCGCGATGCCGGCCTGCCGTAGCGTCTCGAATTTTTCCGGCGAGCGTGTCGTGCCGAAGATCGTCGCGGCGCCTATGTTAGCCCGAGCAAAAGCCTTGCCGGAATAGCCGGCGCCGAAGATGAAGATCTGCTTTTCGCTCATGCATTCGCCCTGGTTGGTCGCGCCAGACGCCATTCGTCGCGCACGGCTTCGTCGCTCTCGGTTTTCAGGCCGATGGCTGCCTTTTCTGAATATTCGGCATCGGACACCAGCCGCGCCAGCGCCCATATTGCCGCGCCCCGCACCAGCGGCGACGGATCGCCGAGCAGCGTACGCACCGCGCCAGACAGCGACGCTTCGCCGGAATTGCCGGCGGCGATCAATACGTTGCGGACAAAACGATCGCGGCCGATGCGTTTTATCGGCGAACCGGAGAAGAAAGCGCGGAAGGCCGCGTCATCGAGACCCAAAAGGTCGGCGAGCGGCGGCTCGCGCAAATCATCGCGAGCGGCGAGTTTTGCTTCGGAAGCCGCACTGGCGAATTTGTTCCACGGGCATGCGGCAAGACAATCGTCGCAGCCATAGATGCGGTTGCCGATCTTTTCGCGGAATTCGTGCGGAATCGGCCCCTTGTTCTCGATGGTGAGATAGGAAATGCAGCGCCGCGCATCGAGCCGGTAGGGCTGCGGAAAAGCATCGGTCGGGCACGCGTCGAGGCAGGCGCGGCAGGAGCCGCAATGGTCGATCTCGGCGCGGTCGGGCACGAGTTCGGCGGTGGTGAAGATGGTGCCGAGGAACAGCCAGGAGCCGTGTTCGCGGCTGATCAGATTGGTGTGCTTGCCTTGCCAGCCGAGCCCGGCGGCCTCGGCCAGCGGCTTTTCCATCACCGGCGCAGTGTCGACGAACACCTTCACATCGCCGCCGGCGCGCGCCACGAGCTTGCCGGCGATCTCCTTCAGCCGTCCCTTCATCACATCGTGATAGTCGCGGTTTTGAGCATAGACCGAGATGGCGGCGCGGTCGCGGCTGGCCAGCACGCCGCGCGGATCATGACCGGGGCCGTAGTTCATCGCCAGCACGACGATCGAGCGCACCTGCGGCCAGAGGGCCGTTGGTTCACTGCGGCGTTGAAGCGTCTCGGCGATCCAGTCCATCGAGCCGTGAAAGCCGTCGGCGACGAATTCGGCCAGGCGCGCCGGCGCCAGCGGGATCGCATCGGGGGAGGTGACGGCGACGGCATCGAAGCCGGCGCGCTGCGCCTCCGCGTCGATCAGCGCGCGCAGTTTTGCGGGGTCAGAAGTCGAGGTCCGCATAATGCGACACCGGTGACAGGCCGCGCACCCGGTCGGTCAAGAGCGGCCGGAAGGATGGCCGCGACTTGACCCGCGTGTACCATTCGCGTGCAGCGCTGTGCTCGCGCCAGTCGATCTCGCCGAGATAATCGAGCACCGACAGCGTCGCCGCGGCCGCGAGATCGGCATAGGTGACCCTCGAGCCAGCCAGCCAATGGCGGGTGCCAGCCAGCCAGTTGGTGTATTTCATGTGCTGGCGGATGTTGGCGCGCGCGGCACGGATCGCGCCCGAATCGGGCGAGCCGCCGCCAGCCGTTTCCGGCATGACCGGCTTCAGCACGCGCTCGCGCACCAGATGGCGGGTGACTTCGCTTTCAGCCTTGTTGAGGTACCAGTCGATCAGCCGGCGGATTTCGGCGCGCTGCATCGGGTCTTCGGCGAACAACCGCTTGTCGCGCTTCAGCACACCGCGCGTTTCATCGAGATACTCGGCGATGACCGTCGCCCCGACGATCGGCACGTCGCCTTCGGCCAGCAGGATCGGCAGCGTTCCGGCCGGGTTCAGCGCCAGGAACTCTTTGCGCCGGGTCCACGGCTTTTCCTCGATCAAAGCCAGCTCCTCGCCATACTCGCCGAATGCGAGGCGGACGAAGCGACAGGTGGCGAACATGGGATGGTGGAAAAGCGTCAGCATGGTTCCGCGATGATAAAGCGCACTGGCGAATCGCAGGGCGCACCGGTAAGTCTTGGCCGCCCGGCTAGCGGGCCGTCAGGGTGTTGCGACCTATAGGGGGACTTCAACGCCATGACAAGCAAGCCCTTCTGTCAGCCGTCATGCCAATGCCGAGGTAGCCATGGAAAGCCAGACCATCGTCGAAGCCCTGCTGCTTGGCCTGCTGGAGGGGTTGACCGAGTTCATCCCGGTGTCGTCGACCGGCCATATTCTGCTTGCAGGTCATTTCCTCGGCTTCCATTCGACCGGCAAGGCCTTCGAGATCCTGATCCAGCTCGGCGCCATCCTGGCGATCCTCAGCGTCTATTTCCGCCGCCTGTGGAAGATGCTGCTCGACCTGCCGCATGACCGGCTGACGCGGCATTTCGCCATCGGCATCCTGATCGCCTTCCTGCCGGCGGCGATCATCGGCGCGCTGGCGCATGATTTCATCAAGACGGTGCTGTTCGAATCGCCAAGACTGATCTGCATCATGCTGATCATCGGCGGCGTCGTGCTGCTGGCGGTGGACCGCATGAACCTCAAGCCGGTCTACCGCGATGTCGAGCGCTTCCCGACCCGGCTTTACCTGCAGATCGGGCTTTTCCAGTGCCTGTCGCTCATTCCCGGCACATCGCGTTCGGGCTCGACCATCGTCGGCGCCCTGCTTTTGGGCGTCGACAAGCGCGCGGCCGCTGAATTTTCCTTTTTCCTTGCAATTCCGACCATGGTCGGCGCCTTCGCCTTCGACCTGTTCAAGAACCGCAACGTGCTGAGCAGTGCCGACCTGCCGATCATCGCCGTCGGCTTCGTCGCCGCCTTCGTCACGGCGCTCATCGTCGTGCGCTTCCTGCTCGATTACGTCTCGCGCAACGGCTACTCGCTGTTCGGCTGGTGGCGGCTGGTGGTGGGCGGTGTCGGCTTGGTGGCGTTGATGATCTGGGGGTGAGGAGTGATCCGCGTAGCGGCCCTCACGCTTCGTCATCCACGGGCGGAGCAAGGAGCGTAGCGACGCAGCGCAGACCCGAGGATCCATGCCGTGACGTGGATCGGAGGGTTCGGCGATCGAGAATAGCCATCGCCAAGCTCGCCAAATCCGGCGAAAAGTCTCCCAATTCCTGCACCGTAGAGGCGCTTAGAGGTCGCGGCATGGATCCTCGGGTCTCCGCGACGGAGCTTCGCTCCTGCTCCGCCCGTGGATGACGAATGAAGGAGGGCCGCTCCCTCAACTCCTCCCGTAAAATGCGTTCTCGACATGCACCGGCCAGCGCCAGGGCAGCACCGCGACCATGTCGAAGCGCATCGACAATCTGCCGTAGTCCGCTTGGCGCGACAGCCAGATGTCGGCCGCGCCTTCTATTCGACGTTCCGATTCGTGGCCGATCGCCTCCATGGCTTCCATCAGCGTGCGCCGCGCCTTGACCTCGACGAACAGCACCAGATCGCCGCGCCGTGCGATCAGGTCGATCTCGCCGAAGCGCGTGCGGTGGCGGCGGGCGAGAATGCGATAGCCTTTCAGCATCAGCGCTACCGACGCCAGCCATTCGCCGCGATGGCCGCGCCGATAGGCTTTTTGGCGGCTGGCGCTCGGGCGTTCAGCCACCGCCGCTTTCTCCAGAAGCATCCTTGAGCTCCAGCAATCGCCGATAGAGCGCCTGTTTCTGGCCGCCGGTCATCTTCGCGGCTTCCGCCGCCGCCTTGGAGGCCGGCATTTCGGCGGCAAGCGACAGAAGCAGACGGTCGATGTCGGCGGGTTCGTCGACCCTGGCCTCGGCCGGACCGACGCAGACGACGATCTCGCCCTTCGGCGTATCGGCCGCGGCATAGTGGTCGGCCAGCGCCTGCAGCGTGCCCGTGCGCATCTCCTCGAAGGTCTTGGTCAGTTCACGGCCGATCGCGGCCTTGCGCTCGCCGCCGAGCGCTTCGACCATGGCGACAAGCGAGTCAGCCAGCCGGCGCGGCGATTCGAAGAAGATCAATGTCGCCGGCACGGCTTTCAACGCCTCCAGCCGCGTCAGCCGCTGCCCTGATTTGACTGGCAGGAAGCCGGCAAACAGGAAGGCGTCCGACGGCAGGCCGGATGCCGTGAGCGCCGCGAGCGGCGCCGACGGGCCCGGGATAGGCACGACGCGAATGCCGTGGTCGAGCGCCTCGCCGACCAGCCGGTAGCCGGGATCGGACACCAGCGGCGTACCGGCATCGGAGATCAGCGCCACGCTCTGTCCGGCCTGGAGCGCCGCGATCAGCTTCGGCCCGGCCTCTCCGGCATTATGCTCATGATAGGCCGTGGTGCGGCGGCGGATGCCATAACGGTCTAGCAGCACGCGCGACACCCGCGTGTCTTCGCAAGCGACGATGTCGGCGGCGGCCAGCGTCTCCAGCGCGCGCAGCGTGATGTCGGCGAGATTGCCGATCGGTGTCGCCACCAGATAGAGCGCCGGCTCCAGCGGCCGGGCCGCGATCTCGGTCTGCCCGACCACATAGCTGCGCTTGCCCGTCTCTGCGGTCACTGATCAAGTCTCCGTTCGACCCTGTTTGGCCTGCCAAAATCTTATTTGGCATGGCTGGCGCAGGCTTGCAAAAAGCTCACGTCGCTTGGTCGAAAAAACCGTATTTCAAGACGCGATTCTTCGAGCCTGGCGGATGCCATCACAGCGTGCATCTTGACCAGCCTTTTGAGCAGGCGGTTGTAGGTGAGGTGAACCACCCTGCCGTCGGCCAGGTCAAACTCAATGCTTGCCCATCGCTTGGTTGGAGCCCTTCCTGTCGGGGCGCCCAACCTTCGTATCTGGAACCCAAGCCTCGCATTGCCGCCGGCTGTTGGCAGATAAATGCCCGGCGCTATCCCCAATACGTTCCATAGCCGTGCGACGTGTTCCATGGGCATGGAAGATGAGATCATCATATGGGCGGGCTCCAGCCGTGCCCATGTGAAGTCACCGGCCGGCTGCGGCATTCCGGATAAGGCGCCTCGGCAATAGGCCGGCACCGCATCGCTCACAAGCAATCGGAAAGCAGCCGCGGTAGCGTGCGCCAGGGTCTGTTTCGACGCCCAGTCCGCTTCCGAAAACGCTACCTGCGCGAGAATGTCACCCTCATCGTAACCTGCCGACATCTTGTGCAGCGTCACGCCGCCACAAGCCAGATGCTGGCCGTCAACGACCATTCGATGAACGGGGTGGGGACCACGATAATTGGGGAGCAGCGAGGGATGAAGATTGAGCCCGCCCTTGCGAAAGCCGGCAAGCACCCGCTGTGGGATTAAGTTCGGGAAAGCGTAGGAGATCAGCACATCGGCGTTGATGCCCGACAATTGGCGCTCAAGCGCGTCCCAATCATGCGGCCTGCCGAATTCGATCAGCTTGACGGGGACATCGCCCAGATAACGTTTGAGCCGAAGCTTGCGCTGCAGGCTTCTTCGGAAGTCGCCAATACCAGAGCCCTTTGGCCGGCGTTGGAGACCAGGCAGGACGATGGCGCCGATACGGTTGCCGGACTTCACCCATCCGGCAAGCAGCGGACCGGTGTGTCTATCGATATTCAGCAGGAAAATCGCCGTGATCGGGCGGCGGCGGCCGTCATCCGCGAAGGCACCGATTACAGTCTGCGCCGAGAGAGGCTGCTTAATCATATCTGCCCCTCCCCCTGTCGTTGCGCGGCGCAAGGAAATACCAGTGCAGCGGTTGGCTTTGGCTGGCAATCGAAAAGCTGCCGGATTCCCAGGGGAGATCCGCCACCGGGTGGCAGCCCGACGGTTCTGTCGTGCCGGCTTGACAACAGGAGACGGCGCACGGCATCTGTGTCATCCAGGAAAACTGCGGGAAATGTCCCATGAAGAAAATCTACAAGAAGCCTGCGCTGGTTAAGAGAGAGCGGCTATCGGCTGTCGTCGCCGTTACCGGGTCGCCTCCGACCAAGACGCCGGCCTGACACCAACGAGATACCGGAAGCCCGCTTGATCCTATCATGCGGGCTTTTCGTTTATTGAGCGGAACATCGATACCGTAGCCGCCGTTCTAAACGTCTGTTCCCTCACAGCACCAATCGGCGGCTTTGAGAACCAATTCAGGTCTGGCCAGAAGCCCATCGCCCGTGCGTGAATGCCTCCACGCGGAACTCTGCCCGATCGTGTCGATGGCCCTGGTGGAAAGTCCTTGCCATTCCTTTGCCACAGTAGGGAACGAAACCGGCTTTGGCAGATTTAATCCCTGATCCCCCGGGAGGACAGGATGGACAGCCTCAAGATACAAGACGCTTTCGAGCCCTACTATGCCGGCCGCAACCGCGTTGCCACCCCCAATGACAAGCGTCCGCCTGCCGACGCCAGCCTGACGAAGCGGCCCGCACGCGGCTTGCCGATGAGCACCAAGCCGATGAGCACCTTGCCGACGACTGTCGGGCATTCCGACAACAAACCCGACAGCACGACGGAGCACTGACCGGACGATGCCCAATCGCTTCGATATCTTCATCACCCGTCTTGAAACAAAGAGTGCCCGCAACGGCGCGCAACTAGCCTCGATAGGCGACCAGCACCGCGCCCGCCGCGATAAGGGCGACGCCAAGCCAATTCGCTCCGGACAACCGCTCGCCGAGAAAGGCCGCGCCAAACACCGCCACAAGCACAACGCTTAGCTTGTCGATCGGCGCCACCTGCGCCGCATTGCCGATCTTGAGCGCCCGGAAATAGCAGAGCCATGAGGCGCCGGTCGCCAGACCGGAGAGGCCGAGGAAAGCCCAGGTCTTTCCCGAGATCGTGGCCGGCGACTGGAACTGGCCGCTGGCAAGCAGGATCGCACCGAGCACGATCACGATGATGACCGTGCGGATGAAGGTGGCGAAATCGGAATTGATGTTCTCGATGCCAACCTTGGCGAAGATCGCCGTCAGGGCAGCGAACGCAGCCGAGAGCAGGGCCCAGAATTGCCAGGAGGATACGGTCAGGTTCATTGAGGTGGCCTTCGCGGATGGCGTCTCAACCGAGATAGCGTGAAACGCGTGCCTTCAGAAGCGCAATCCTAAGCTTCGGAGATTGGGCGAGGCATCCCCACCTTCGTCATCCACGGGCGGAGCAGGAACGAAGCGACGTCGCGAAGACCCGAGGATCCATTCCGTGACTTCTGAATTTCGCTACGGTGCAGAATTTGGAAAGCTGGGGTGGAGAAGATGCGCCGGCAACGAAATCTATTGTTTGAACGGGACAAGTGGCAGAGCAGGCATGCCCATTCTGGACCGTGACGCCCCTCGGCAGCCGTCGCGGCATGGATCCTCGGGTCTGCGCGCCGCTTCGCGTCGCTCCGCCCGTGGATGACGAAGGCGGGAGGAGCTTGGCGCAGGCAAAGCTACCTGGCTACCGCGCCAGGTCCGCCACCACCGCGTCGAGCACGATCATGCCGGCCGGCGTGGCGCGCAGGCGCGCATTGCCGATCGGCGCCACCAGCCCTTCGCCTTGCAGCATCGAAAGCCGCGCGCTCGACAGGCCGCGTCCGGAGAACGCCTCGTAGCGGGAGAGGTCGATGCCTTCGGCCAGCCGCAGGCCCATCAGCAGGAACTCGTCGGCCTCTTCCGAGCGGGTCAGGATTTCGCCGCCGGTGACGCCATGGCCCTTGGCCTCGACCAAATTGGCCCAGGTTTCCGGCATCCGTTCGGCGATCGTCACCGTGCGGCGGCCGTTCTCGACGAAGCGGCCATGCGCGCCGGGTCCAACGCCGACATATTCGCCATAGCGCCAATAGGTGAGGTTGTGCCGGCTCTCGGCGCCCGGCCTTGCGTGGTTGGAAATCTCGTAAGCCGGCAAGCCATGCGCCGTGGTGATCTCCTGCGTCAGCGCATAGAGGTCGGCGGCGTGGTCATTGTCGGGAATGATGAATTTCTTTGCCGCGTGCAGGGCGTGGAAGGGCGTGCCTTCCTCGATGGTCAGCTGATAGAGCGACAGATGATCGGCGGCATGGCCGATCGCCTGTTCCAGCTCCGATGCCCAAGCCTCCGGCGTCTGGCCGGGGCGGGCGTAGATCAGGTCGAAGGATAGCCGCGGAAAAATTTCTCGCGCCAGGCCGATGGCATGCAGCGCCTCTTCGACATTGTGCAGCCGGCCGAGGAAGCGCAAATCCTTGTCGTTCAACGCCTGAACGCCGAGCGACACCCGATTGACACCGGCCGCCCGATAGCCGCGAAAGCGTTCGGCCTCGACCGAGGACGGATTGGCCTCCAGCGTCACCTCGATGCCGTCAGGCACAGTCCAGTTCTTCGCCACGGCGTCCAGAACCCTGGCCACGGTTTCCGGCTTCATCAGCGAGGGCGTGCCGCCGCCGAGAAAAACGCTGGTCACCTCGCGCGGCCCGGTGCGTTCGCGCATTGTCGCCAGTTCGGTCTCGAAGGCGGCGGCAAAGCGCTCCTGGTCGACCGGCTGGTGGCGGACATGGCTGTTGAAGTCGCAATAGGGGCATTTGGCCGCGCAGAACGGCCAGTGGACATAGACGCCGAAGCCGGGCGCCCGGTCGAGCAGCATGCTCATGCCGAGCCCAATCTCGCCTTGGCGAATTTCTGGAAGGCACGGGCGCGGTGCGACAGCGCCGTGGCCTGGCCGGGCTTCCAGCCATGCTTTTCCTCAGCGCTCATCTCACCGAAGGTTTTTTCGAAGCCATCGGGCAGGAACACAGGATCGTAGCCGAAGCCGAGCTCGCCGCGCGGGGGCCAGACCAGCGTGCCTTCGGCCTCGCCGCGATAATATTCCGCCTCGCCGTCGGGAAACGCCAGGCAGATGACGGCAACGAAACGTCCCTTGCGCTGTTGCGGCAAGGCCGCTCCGACTTCCTGCAGCGCCACTTCGGTGCGTTGCATGGCCATGCCGAAATCTCTGCTGCCATCCGGGGTTTCGGCCCAATTGGCGGTGTAGACGCCGGGCGCGCCATCAAGCGCGTCGACGCACAGGCCGGAATCGTCAGACAGCGCCGGCAGGCCGGTCGCCTTGGCGGCGGCGAGCGCCTTGATGTAGGCGTTCTCCTCGAAGGTGGTGCCGGTCTCATCCGGCTCCGGCAGGCCATACTCCTTGGCCGACTTCGCTTCGAAGCCGAACGGCCCCATCAGGTCGGCGAATTCGCGCAGCTTGCCGTCATTATGGCTGGCGACGACGATCTTCTTTCCGTCAAGAGAATCCATCAAATGCCCCAGATTCGTGGCTCGGCGAATTCGATCGAATTGCCCGAGGGGTCGCGTATATAGATCGAACGGCCGCCCTGCGGCCACTCGAATTCGCTCTCGATGGCGATCTTCTTTGCCTCCAGATGGGCTTTCCAGCCGGCGATTTCATCGGCGGTCGCAGCAAAGCACAGATGGCCCTCGCCGACCGTGCCATGCGGCGGCACCGGCAGCCTTGCGTCAGGCGCCGGCGGGATTTTGGTCGCCTCGGCGTTGAAGACGAGCAGCACGCCCGGTCCGCAGCGGAAAAAGAGATGACGGCCGTCGACCTTGCCGAGGAGATTGAGGCCGAGGACGCCGACATAGAATTCTTCCGCCGCCGCCAGATTGGTGACGTAGAGGGCCGATTCCAGGATGGCGGAGGGGGTCACCAGAAAACCGTCAAGCCACTGCCATCTGCTGCAAACTCACCAACCGCTGGATGCCTTTCTTGGCCAGGCCCATCAGGTCCGCGAACTGCTCTTCCGAAAAAGGCTCGCCCTCGGCGGTGCCCTGGATCTCGACGATGCCGCCCTTGCCGGTCATGACGAAATTGGCGTCGGTGCCGGCCGAAGAATCCTCGATATAGTCGAGGTCGATGACCGGCTGGCGGTCATGGATGCCGCAGGAGATCGCCGCGACATGGTCCTTCAGCACCTTGGCGACGCTGGCCATCTGGCGCGCTTCCATCCAGCGCAGGCAGTCATACAGCGCCACCCAGCCGCCGGTGATCGATGCGGTGCGGGTGCCGCCATCGGCCTGGATGACGTCGCAGTCGACGGTGATCTGCTGCTCGCCCAGCGCCTGCAGATCGACCACGGCGCGCAGGGAGCGGCCGATCAGCCGCTGGATCTCCAGCGTGCGGCCGCCCTGCTTGCCGGCCGAAGCCTCGCGGCGCATGCGTTCGCCGGTCGAGCGCGGCAGCATGCCGTATTCCGCCGTCACCCAGCCTTTGCCCGAATTGCGCATCCAGCCCGGCACTTTTTCCTCGAGGCTGGCCGTGCACAGGACATGCGTGTCGCCGAACTTCACCAGGCATGAGCCTTCGGCATGCTTGGAGACGCCGCGCTCGAAGGAGATGGCACGCATTTCGTCGAATTGGCGTTTGGAAGGGCGCATTCAGGCTGCTTTCTTGTCATTTTTCGGAATCTTGGCCGGCTTGTAACCGCATGGGCCCCGTGGCGCAAAGGAAAATGGCCTGACGATCTGACTCAGACACCAGGTGATCTCACAAAGACACCGGGTGATCTGGCACAGACACCGGGTTGCGCGGGTGCAGTGTAAGTCTATATCCTTGGGCCGGAGGTTTTTGGCCGTATGACCAAGGCAGTCGATCCCGCTTCGCAGTCGCCCGCGCTCCAGTCGCTCGACATGCGTTCGCGCGACATCTTCCGGCGTATCGTCGACTCCTATCTCAGGGACGGCGAACCCGTGGGCTCGCGCAGCCTGTCGCGCATCCTGCCGTCCTCGCTGTCGCCGGCGACCATCCGCAACGTGATGAGCGACCTCGAGCATCTCGGCCTGATCTACGCGCCGCACATTTCGGCCGGCCGGCTGCCGACGCAGGCCGGCCTGCGTTTCTTCGTCGATGCCTTCATGGAGCTTGGCGACCTTTCCGACGAGGAGCGCCGCGCCATCGAGGCACAGGTTCGGGCGTCCGGCTCGGGCGCGACGCTGGAACACATGCTGACCGAGGCCAGCCAGATGCTGTCGGGCATGTCGCGCGGCGCTGGCCTGGTGCTGGCCGCCAAGAACGAGGTGGCGCTGAAGCACATCGAATTCATCCAGCTCGAACCGACCAAGGCGCTGGCGGTGCTGGTGTCGCAGAATGGCGACGTCGAAAACCGCGTCGTCGAGCTGCCCGCCGGCATCACCGTCTCGCAACTGCACGAGGCCTCGAATTTCCTCAACGCCCATATACGCGGCCGCACGCTGGCCGAGGCGCGGATCGAGATCGCCCGCATCAAGGAAGAAACCAGGGCCGCGCTCGACACGCTGTCGCAGGACCTGGTCGAGAAGGGGCTGGCGGTATGGGCAGGCGCCGACAGCGGCCTGCCGGCACGGCTCATCGTGCGCGGGCGCGCCAATCTGCTCGAAAACGTCACCGCCCAGGCCGACATCGAACTGCTGCGCCATCTGTTCGAGGACATGGAGACGCAGGACGGGCTTATCCAGTTGCTCGACCTCGCCGAGGAAGGCTCGGGCGTGCGCATCTTCATCGGCTCGGAAAACAAGCTGTTTTCGCTGTCGGGCTCGTCGCTGGTGGTGGCGCCTTATCGCGACAAGGATGCCCGCGTCGTCGGCGCGCTCGGCGTCATCGGCCCGACCCGGCTGAACTACGCGCGCATCGTCCCAATGGTCGACTATACGGCGCAGCTGATTTCACGCATGCTGCGCTGAGCTGATCCAACCGAGGAGACGATGATGGCGCTCGAAGAATTCAAGGCCCGGATCAGCCTGCTGCTCGAGGAGATGGTCAACCAGCCGGAAGACCAGCACGAGATCCAGGAGCAGTTGCGCGAAAAACTGCGGGAAATGCGCGCCATGGGCTTGCCGCTGCCGGCCGACCTCGTCGAGTTGGAAAAACGCCTCGACGACGATTTCTACGCCGCCGGGACCTGAACCGGGAACCCGGGAGCTTCCTTCACCTCATCGCGTGCCATGGAACGATCGACGAAACCGCTCGTTCCTGTTCTCACGCCCGAACATTGGAGGACCGAATGATGCGTTTTGCCGGCCCCGTACTTTCCGCCGCACTGTTTCTCTCGACCGCTTCATTCGCCCAGCAGGCGGCCGAGCCGGTGCTCAAAGGCGCGGCCGCCTTCGGCGACTGGCGAGCGGACAAGCCGGGCACACGCCGCCTGATCAGACCGGATGATCTGCCCAAGCCCGATGCCAGCCGGTCGACCTCGAACAGCGCCGGCGTTGCGGACATGCCGGCAGATGCGAAGCTGCAACTGCCGCCGGGGTTCTCGGCCGAGCTGGTTGCATCGGGCATCGACAATCCACGCGTCGTGCGCGTCGCGCCGAATGGCGACCTGTTCGTCGCCGACAGCAAAGCCAATCAGGTCCGCATCTATCGCCTCGCCGAAGGCAGGGCGAAGCCGGCACAGGACGGCATCTTTGCCGGCAATCTCAACCGGCCCTATGGCATTGCCTTCTATCCGCCGGGCGGTGACCCGCAATGGGTCTATGTCGCCAACAGCGACAGCATCGTGCGCTTTGCCTACCGCAATGGCGACCTGAAGGCCTCCGGCGATCCGGAAACCATCGTCGACAACATCCCGGCCAATCATCACTGGACCCGCGACATCGCCTTCTCGCCGGACGGCAAGACGCTTTATCTGTCGGTCGGCTCGGGATCGAATGTCGCCGAGGACATGGGCCAGGAGCCGAAAGGCGGACTCGATGCCTGGGCGAAATCGCAGCCGCTGGGTGCAGCCTGGGGACCCGAAGATGGCCGCGCCGACGTGCTGGCCTTCGATCCCGATGGCAAGAACGGCCGCATCTTTGCCACCGGCCTGCGCAACTGCTCGGGTATGACCGTGCAGCCGGCGACCGGCGCGCTGTGGTGCGTCGTGAACGAACGCGATGCGCTTGGCGACGATGTGCCGCCCGAATACGCGACCGTGGTCAAGGAGGGCGCCTTCTATGGCTGGCCCTGGTACTATACCGGCGACAATGAGGATCCGCGCCACAAGGGTGAGCGCCCCGATCTTGCCGGCAAAACGACCGTTCCCGATGTGCTGATGCAGGCGCATTCGGCGCCGCTCAACATCGCCTTCTACGAGGGGAAGAGCTTTCCGGCTGAATACAAGGGCGATGCTTTCGTCGCTCTGCACGGTTCTTGGAACCGCGGCAACCGGACCGGCTACAAGGTGGTGCGATTGCTGTTCGAGGACGGCAAGCCGACCGGCGAATATGAGGATTTCATCACCGGCTTCGTCGTCTCCAATGGCGAGGTGTGGGGGCGTCCGGCCGGCGTGGCAGTGGCTAACGATGGCGCGCTGATCGTGACCGAGGACGGCAACGGCACCATCTGGCGCGTCACCCATGGCGACGGTCGTTCCTGATCCGCTTGGGTTGCGCAGGCCCCCTCACCCGGATTGGGGCTTCGCAAGGCGAGGCCCCCGATATCTGGTGCAATAGAATCCGGCCCGAGGGAATTCAATCTTGGCCTGTCCCATGCAATAAAACGCTCTGATCCGAGACCAGTGCCATGACCCTCACCGGATTCCTCGCCTACAGTGCCGCTCTCGGCATCGCCGCCGCAATTCCTGGCCCCGGCATCACCGCGCTGGTCGCGCGTGCGCTCGGCTCCGGCTTCCGTTCGTCGCTGGCGATGTCGTTTGGCCTGATGGTTGGCGACATCACCTATCTGACCGCCGTGGTGCTGGGCCTCGCTTTCGTCGCGCAGAGTTTCGGCATGGTCTTTCTCGCCATCAAATGGCTCGGCGTCGCCTATCTCGCCTTCCTCGGCTGGCGCTTCTGGAACAGCGGCATCACGCCCGAGACCGTCGAGGCCCGGAAAGACAAAAGCGGGTTGCTGTCGAGCTTTGCCGCCGGCCTGACCGTCACGCTCGGCAATCCGAAGACGATGATCTTCTACCTCGCCATCACGCCGACCATTGTCGACCTGAAGACCATCACGCTGGCCGATTACGGCATCCTCGTCGCGTTGACGGTCGTCGTGCTGTTGGTGGTGCTGGTGCCGTATCTGGCGCTGGCCGCCAAGGCGCGCTGGTTCCTGAAGTCGCCGCGTGCGCTCAAGGCGCTGAACCGCACGGCCGCCGGCTTCATGGTCGGCGCCGCTGCGGCGATTGCCGCCCGCCAATAGAGGCTTTCAGCCAAAGCATTTCGCAAATCGGCCTTTGCGGGAAATGCTTTTCCGAGACAGGGATGTTTTCGACACAGGCCCCACTCGGATATTTTCGGCCGACAGCTTATGTTGCGCGGTCGAAGGTCCTATCCTGCCGGCTGCATTTGCCTGAAATTCTCCACTTGCCTGAAATTCTGGGAGCGAAACCAATGAACAAGCCCGTCACATCAGCCCGCGTGCCCGGCCGCGGCCGCGTCTATGAGTCCATCACCGACACGATCGGCGACACGCCGCTGGTGCGGCTCGACAAATTCGCTCGGGAAAAGGGCATCGTCGCCAATCTCATCGCCAAGCTCGAATTCTTCAATCCGATCGCCTCGGTCAAGGACCGCATCGGCGTGGCGATGATCGAGGCGCTGGAGGCGTCAGGCAAGATTTCTCCCGGCAAGACCACGCTGATCGAACCGACGTCGGGCAACACCGGCATCGCGCTTGCCTTCGCCGCTGCCGCCAAGGGCTACAAGCTGATCCTGACGATGCCCGAAACGATGTCGATCGAGCGCCGGAAAATGCTGGCGCTGCTCGGCGCGGAGCTGGTGCTGACAGAAGGCCCGAAAGGCATGAAGGGCGCCATCGCCAAGGCCGACGAACTGGCAGCGACGATCCCCAATGCGATCATCCCGCAGCAGTTCGAGAACCCGGCCAATCCGGAGATCCATCGCACGACGACGGCCGAGGAAATCTGGAACGATACGCATGGCGAGGTCGATATCTTCGTCGCCGGCATCGGCACCGGCGGCACCATCACCGGCGTCGGCCAGGTGCTGAAGAAGCGCAAGCCCTCGGTGCATGTCGTCGCCGTCGAGCCGGACTCCTCGCCGGTTCTGTCGGGCGGCCAGCCCGGCCCGCACAAGATCCAGGGCATCGGCGCCGGCTTTGCGCCCAAAATCCTCGACACGACGATCTATGACGAGATCGTCAAGGTGTCGAACGAGGATTCCGTGGCCAATGCCCGCCTCGTCGCCCGCCTCGAAGGCGTGCCGGTCGGTATCTCTTCGGGCGCCGCCCTGCAGGCGGCCATCGTCGTCGGTTCGCGGCCGGAGAACAAGGGCAAGAACCTTGTGGTGATCATCCCGTCCTTCGCCGAGCGTTATCTGTCGACCATCCTGTTCGAGGGGCTGGGATCGTAGTCCGACGCTTCTCGTGACCAAGCTGGCCCGCTGAAAAAACGCCCGTGGCCGCCATCGGCGGCTTGAGCGCGACACCGCTTCCGGTTCATATCGCCCCCGGCCTGCTTTGCGCGGCCGGGGGAGAATTTATGTACAAGCTTTATACCCGTCCCGGCAGCGGCGGCTTCGTCGTCGAGGCTGCGCTGGTGCTGGCGAATGCGCCGTTCGAGCAGATCGATGTGCCGAAGACCGACCGGCCCGATCCCGCCTTCCTCGACATCAGTCCGTTGAACCAGGTGCCGGTGCTGACCCTGCCGGACGGAAGCTCGATGACCGAATCGGCGGCGATCTGCATCCTGCTTGCCGAGCGTCATCCCGATGCCAATTTGGCGCCGGCGGCCGATGCGCCTGCCCGCGCGGATTTCCTGCGCTGGATGGCATTCATGTCGTCTGTTCTCTATTCGGCGGTGCTGCGTTTCTACTACGCATACCGCTACACGGCCGATCCCGAAGGCACCAAGGCGGTCAAGCAGGCGGCCGTGGCCGAGATGGACCGTGGCTTTGCCGTTCTCGATGCCGCGCTCGAAGGCCGTGACTGGCTGGTCGGCGACCGGATGTCGCTGGCCGACATTTATCTGGTCATGCTGGTGGCCTGGCATCCCGACATCGACAGCGCGCGGACGGCATGGCCGAACATTGAGCGTCTGTGGTCGAGGCTGCGCGACCATCCGCTGATGAGGACGCTCAACACATCGCATGAGATGTGGCCGGGCTGAAGCTCAATTTCTGAGCACTGCCCGTTTTCCCTGCAGGAACCGGCGCACCGCCGGGTCGCGTTCGAGGCCGATCGCCCGGTCATAGGCCTCGGTTGCCTGTGGCACCTGACCAAGCCTGGCCAGAAGACCGGCGCGTGCGGCCCAATAGGGCTGGTACTCGTCAAGCCGCTTGTCGTCGCCCAGCACGTAAAGGGCCGCCAATCCCGCCACCGCGCCCTCTGCTTCGGCGATCGCCACCGCGCGGTTGATCGCCACCACCGGCGATCCTGCGATCGAAAGCAGCGCGTCGTAGAGTTCCTGGATCGCCGCCCGATCGGTGCGGCCGGTGAGCCTTCGTGCCGCATGCGCGGACTGCACGGCCGCCTCAAGCTGGTAGCGGCCGATGACGCCCTTGGCCGCGGCGTGGGAAAGCAGCGCTTCCGCCTCGTCGATGAGGGCACGGTCCCATAGAAGGCAATCCTGCTCCGCCAACGGCACGAAGTCGCCTTCGGCGCTGCGCCGTGCGGCGCGGCGGGACTCGGCAAACAGCATCAGCGACAACAGGCCCAGTGCCTCCGGTTCCTCCGGCATCAGCGAGGCCACCAGCCGGCCGAGCCAGATGCCTTCGGTCGCCAGGTTGCGGCGCCGCGTTTCGGTGCCGGCCGGATCGGACCAGCCTTCGGCGAAGGCGGCATAGATCGCCTCCAGCACCGCGTCCAGCCTTTCGCCGAGTTCGGCCCGCTCCGGCACGCGGAACGGAATGCCGGTTTCACGGATGCGGCTCTTGGCGCGCACCAGGCGCTGGCCCATCGTTGCGGGCGAGACCAGGAAGGCGGAGGCGATCGTCGCGGCGTCGAACCCCAGCACCGTCTGCAGGATGAGCGGCGAACGTACGCTCGATTCGATCGCCGGATGGGCGCAAGCGAACATCAGCCGCAGCCGATCGTCGGGCAGGTCTTCCTCGGTCATGCGCGCCTCCGCCTCCTCGGCAATCAGCTTGAGATGCTCGCGGCCGGCCTCGCTGGTCAGCCGCCGCCGCACCGCATCGACGCGGCGCCGCCTTGCCACCGCCAGCAGCCAGGTTTCCGGTTTCTCGGGTACGCCGGTTCGAGGCCATCGCTCGAGGGCGGCGGCGAAGGCATCGGCCAGCGCATCCTCGGCGCCGGCCACGTCGCGCGTGCGCGCCGCGAGCCAGGCGACAAGCTTGCCGTAGCTTTGCCGGGCGGCGGTTTCCGCCGCCGCCCGCGCGATCTCCGGGCCAGTCTCCATCACATGGTCTGTTCCCAGATCGGCCGCAGCTCGACCGTGCCGGCGCTGGCGGCGGGACAGCGCGACGCCCAGGCGATGGCGGCATCGGCGTCCTCAGCCTCGATCATGTAGAAACCGGCGAGCTGCTCCTTGGTGTCGGCATAGGGGCCGTCGAGGACGTTGGTCTTGCCATTGGCCATCCGCACCGAAGTGGCGGCCTGGGTCGGCTTCAGCCGGTCGCCGGCCAGCCAGGCGCCGGATTTCTTCAACGCCTCGGTATAGGCGCCGTAGGCCGCGCTGATCTCGTAGGTCTTATCGGTCGGCGCGGCCGCCATCGCGGCTTCGTTGACGTAGATCAAAAGCATATATCGCATGGTCTTCTCCCGTTTTCTCGAAGGCCGCTTCGTTTGCGAGCCGGACGTATGTCGCGCGGCCCTGGCCGATTTCGACAGGCGCTGGAAAAATCTTTCGGCTCCGAAGACTTTTCACGCAAGCGGTCATGTGCGCATGCCGCACTCAACCATTCGTCTAACGCATGGGATTGCGGGTTGGCATTTCCATCTCGCTGTCTAAACTCGCCCTTGTTCGCGTCAGGGAGGTGATGCGGCCGCTATTCCAGGGAGGAAATCAGATGTTCCATTTCAGAACGAAATTTGTTGCGGCCGGCGCCGTGGCGCTGTCGCTTGGCCTAAGCGCTGTTTCAGCCAAGGCGCAGGAATTCATCAATGTGCTGACCGGCGGCACATCCGGCGTCTATTATCCGCTCGGCGTGGCGTTGTCGGAAATCTACGGCAAGGGCATCGAAGGCGCGCGCACCCAGGTGCAGGCGACCAAGGCGTCGGTCGAAAACCTCAATCTGCTGCAGCAGGGCAAGGGCGAGATCGCCTTTGCGCTCGGCGATTCCGTCAAGATGGCCGCCGAAGGCAATGCCGAGGCCGGTTTCCCAGGCAAGCTCGACAAATTGCGCGGCATCGCCGCCATCTATCCCAATTACATCCAGATCGTCGCCAGCCAGGAGTCCGGCATCAAGACGCTGGCCGACCTCAAGGGCAAGAGCCTGTCGGTCGGCGCACCGGCGTCGGGCACCGAACTCAACGCACGCGCCATCTTCGCCGCCGCCGGACTGAAATACGAAGATCTCGGCCGGGTCGAATATCTGCCCTTCGCGGAATCGGTCGAGCTGATCAAAAACCGCCAGCTCGACGCCACGCTGCAATCGGCCGGGCTCGGCGTCGCCTCGATCCGCGACCTCGCCACCTCGGTGCCGATCAATGTCGTGGCGGTGCCGGCCGAGGATGTTGCGAAGATCGGCTCGCCCTATCTTTCGGTGGTCATCCCCAAGGGTACCTATGAGGGCCAGAGCGAGGATGTCGCCACCGCCGCCGTCGGCAATTTCCTCATCACACGCGCCGATGTCCCCGACGAAACCGCCTATCAGATGACCAAGCTGATGTTCGACCATCTCGACCAGCTGGCCGCGGCGCATGCCGCTGCCAAGGCAATCGACCCGGCCAAGGCGCTCGCCGGCATGCCGGTGCTGCTGCATCCCGGTGCCGAGCGTTATTACAAGGAGAAGGGGTTGTTGAAGTAGGGCGGGTCCGTCGGATGAGCGAAGCAACGTCTGGAACAACACCCGACGGCAAATCCGCCACCTTCCATCTGCCTGCCGTCGAAGAACAGGTCGAAGGGCTGCCGCCGGGCTTCGGCGACGGCCTTGCCGGCAAGGCCGCTTTTCTCATCGCCGTCGCCTTTTCCGTGTTCCAGATCTATGTCGCCGCCTATGGCAGCATTCCGAGCCAGGTGGTGCGGGCCATGCATGTCGGCTTCCTGCTGCTGCTCGGCTTCGGCCTGATCGCCAATCTGCGCGCCAAGAGCATGCCGGCCAAAGCAGCGTTCTGGACGCTCGGGGCGCTCGGCTTCGGCACCGGTCTCTACAATTGGGTGTTCTACACCGACCTCATCCGCCGCTCCGGCTTCCTGACCACGCCGGACCTGATCGTCGGCGCGGTGCTGGTGGTGCTGGTCTTCGAGGCAGCGCGGCGGCTGATGGGCCTGCCGCTGGCGGTCATCGCCTTCATCTTCCTTGCCTATTGCTTCGTCGGCAACCATTTGCCGCCGCCGCTCGTCCATCGCGGCTATGATTTCGCCCAGCTCGTCGACACCTTCGCCTACGGCACCGAAGGCATATACGGCACCCCGATCTATGTTTCGGCCGCCTACATCTTCATCTTCGTCGTCTTTGCCGCCTTTCTCGAACGCGCAGGCATGATCGCGCTGTTCAACGATTTCGCGCTGGGCCTTGTCGGCACATGGCGCGGCGGCCCGGCGCAGGTCTGCGTGCTGTCGTCGGCGCTGATGGGCACCATTTCCGGCTCGGGCGTCGCCAATGTGGTGGCCAGCGGCCAGTTCACCATTCCGCTGATGAAGCGCTTCGGCTTCCGCTCGGCTTTTGCCGGCGCCGTCGAGGCGACCTCCTCGATGGGCGGCCAGATCATGCCCCCGGTGATGGGCGCGGTCGCCTTCATCATGGCCGAGACGCTGAACGTGCCTTATGCCGAGGTGGTCAAGGCGGCGATCATCCCGGCGCTGCTCTATTTCGGCGCCTGCTTCTGGCAGGTGCATCTGGAAGCCGGCAAGGCCGGCCTGCACGGCATGGCCAAGGCCGAGCTGCCCAACCCGTGGGACGCAGTGCGGCAACATTGGCCGCTGGTGCTGCCGCTGGCAGCCCTGATCTACCTGCTGTTTGCCGGCTATACGCCGATCTTCGCCGGCACGATGGGCCTGGCGCTGACCATCGTGCTCATCCTCGGCACACCACTGGCGGCGGCGATCGGACCGCTTGCCTTCCGCATCGTCTTCTGGATCGCGCTCGGGCTTGCCGCCGCCTCGTTCATGAAGTTCGGCGTCAACCTCCTCGGCCTGGTTATCGCCGCGCTGGTCGTCGCCTGCTTCACCTTCAAGGGCGGGCGCGAGACCCTGCAAATCTGTGTTGATTCGCTCGCCGAGGGCGCCAAGAATGCGCTGCCGGTCGGCATTGCCTGCGCCATCGTCGGTATCGTCATCGGCACGCTGACGCTGACCGGCATCGCTTCGACATTCATCGGCTGGATCATCTCGATCGGCGAGGACAATCTGTTCCTGTCGCTGGTGCTGACCATGCTCACCTGCCTGGTGCTGGGCATGGGCATCCCGACCATTCCCAACTACATCATCACCTCGTCGCTGGCCGGGCCGGCGCTGCTGGAACTCGGCGTGCCGCTACTGGTCAGCCACATGTTCGTGTTCTATTTCGGCATCATGGCCGACCTGACGCCGCCAGTGGCGCTGGCCGCGTTTGCCGCGGCACCCATGGCCAAGGAAAGCGGCCTCAAGATCGGCATCCAGGCGACCAAACTCGCCATTGCCGGCTTCGTCGTGCCGTTCATGGCGGTCTACACGCCAGCGCTGATGCTGCAGGACGCCGGGCCGATCGCTGCCCAGTTCGGTTATCCCATCGAGGTCGCCTACATCGTCGCCAAAGCATGCATGGGCATCGTGATGTGGGGTGCCGCCGCCGTCGGCTTTCTCGCCCGCCGCATGGCGGGGTGGGAACGCCTGCTTGCCTTCGCGGCCGGCGTGCTTCTGGTCGCCGCGGTGCCGCTGACCGACGAGGCCGGCTGGGTGCTGGCGCTGGCCTGGATCGGCTGGCACTGTTTTCGCGCGCGGCGGGCTTCAGGCAGAACATGAGCCTGTGCATCCTGGCCGCTGGCAAGACGGTAACGCTCTCCGTCGCCGCCTTCACGCTGTCCTGGACGCATTCGGTGGAAGGGACGCGCTGGCAGGAGGACTGGAAGGTCACGCCTTCCGGCCTGCAGCTGGTCGAGGCGCGGATCAAGGGCTCGGGTGCGGGCATGGAGCCACCGGAAGGCGCGGTGCTGAAGAATGGCTGGTGGATCTACGCGCCTGATGTCGGTCCACAGCGGCGCGTCGTGCTCGCCGCCTCCGGCGCAACCGGTGACGGCTGGACGCTGTGCACGGTTCAGGGCTGCCTTGAACTGGGCAAGACGGCCGGCGATACGATCGCGCTGGAGCCGTGCGGATCCACCGGTTCGAGCCAGCCGCGATAGCGTACGATCAATGCGCTGAGCGGCGGCTCGTTCTCCAGCAGCCACATCCTCAGCCAAGGAACCGTTCCCGCAGCTCGGGTGCGGGGATTTCGCAGCTGTCCTTCTTGCCGAACAGCGCGTAGCGGTTCTTTGCAACGCGATCATAGAGCCAGTCGCGTAACGGGCGCGGCAGCAGCAGCAAAGCCTTCATCGCCCGCCACGGCCAGCCGAGTTCCGACATGACGGCGACGAAGCTGTCGAGCCGCGTGAAGGCGACGCCGTCGATCAGGACGAGGTTGGTTTCGTAAGAGTCCGTGCGCAGTCCATGCTTCCGGAACAGCGTTTCACCGAAGGGCGACTGCGCGGTGGCGAAGCGGAAACGGCCTTGGCGGTCGAGCCTGACCACCATGCGCACGAAGCCGGAGCAGAGCACACAGACGCCATCGAAAACGATCAATGAATGGCGTGAGCCGAGAACTGTTTCAGGGGGAGGATCTGACTGGGGTCGACTGGGTTGGGAATGCTCGGTCACGCTGGCCTCGGCTGCTCGTGTCCTATGACACTAAGCCAGCCAGCGATCGCATCAAAGCCGTGGCGTTATCGCACGGCGCCTGTCGGCGAGAACGGGACGCTCGGCGCGATAGGTGGTGGCGCGGGTAGAGGCGGCCGGCCTGCAGATCCTGCTGTTGTGGCGATTTTCGAAAGCCATGATCAGTGCGCGCCCAGCGAGTTGCCGCGACGGGCGCAAGCAGGGCCGGGGCCGCGCATGTAATAGCGCTCGGGCCGATAGGTCGGCGCGACGAATTCGCGAATGGCGGCGGCATAGCCGATGAGGTGCGCGAGGAAGTTCATTACCCTTGTCCCTGTCCCGATTTTCGGATGTCCCTTCCGAATTGCGGTCATCATAGCGTCGAGGCGTGAATAGTCGGTGAACGTGATGTTAATATCTGGTCGAAAATGCCTTGCTTCGTGGCTGGATTGCGGCTGATTCGGGGTCTTTCGGTGCAGTTGGCCGGCATTCCGGCCAATGTGACTTTTGCATCACATATGTTTCGTTTGAATGTCGCCTGCGCGCGGTTCTGTTTCAACTTTTGTGGCGTCCGCGAAATTTCCATGCTGGGGGCCAGAACCACTCAGGCGGCCCTTGGAATCCAGACCGGCGCCGGAGCGCGGAACTGGAGCGCGGTCTGTCCGTTCTCACCTGCATCTGGTTCTGGAAGGGAAGATATCATGGCGCCGCGTCCGGCCTGGAAAGGCTATTTGAAGCTTTCGCTGGTCACCTGTGCCGTCGAACTGACCAATGTCGTCACCCACACGGAGCGGGTGTCGTTTCGCATTCTCAACCGCAAGACCGGCAACACGGTGAAGCGGCTCTATGTCGACGCCGAAACAGGCAAGCCTCTGGAGGAGGATGACGAGATCAAGGGCTATGAACTCGACGACGGCGATTTCATCCATATCGAGGAAGACGAGATCGAGGCGGTGCAGATCGAATCCTCGCACACGATGGCGCTCGACGGTTTCGTCGACAAAGCTTCGATCCAGCAGATCTATCTCGATACGCCCTATTATGTCGCCCCGGCCGACAAGGTGTCGGAAGAAGCGTTCGCCGTCATTCGGGACGCGATGGCGGGCAAGAAGATGGCCGGGTTGGCGCGTATCGTGCTCTATCGACGCGAACGGCCGGTGGTTATCGAGCCGCTCGGCAAAGGCATGGTGCTGACGACGCTGCGCTACGACAACACGGTGCGCCAACCGGACACCGTCTTCGGCGACATCGAGTCGGTGAAGACCGATCAGGAGATGACCGACCTCGCCGAGTTGATCATCGACAAGAAGAAGACGAAGTTCGATCCCTCGAAATTTGACGACAAATACGAGGACGCGCTGCTGGAACTGATCCGCGCCAAGAAGGCTGGCCACAAGGCGCCTAAGGCCAAGGCGGCGCCCAAGCCTTCCAATGTCGTCAATCTGTTCGACGCGCTGAAGAAGAGCCTGTCGGATTCCGGATCATCGAAAACGTCTTCGTCGGCGAAAGCCAAGCCGGCGGCCAAACGCGCCAAGCCGAAAGCCGGCGCGCCAAAACGCAAATCGGCCTGAGGACACCAACGAATGGCCAGCCTAGAACAATATCACTCCAAGCGCGATTTCAAGAAAACCGCCGAACCGGCCGGCAAGGTCGCCCGGACCAAGAAGAGCGAGGCGGGCGGCATCTTCGTCATCCACAAGCATGCCGCGACGCGGCTGCATTACGATCTGCGGCTCGAGCATGACGGCGTGCTGTGGAGCTGGGCGGTGACGCGCGGCCCGAGCCTTGATCCGCATGAGAAGCGACTGGCCGTGCATGTCGAGGATCACCCGATCGACTATGCGCCGTTCGAGGGCACCATTCCCAAAGGCGAATATGGCGGCGGTTCGGTCATCGTCTGGGACGAGGGCACCTGGACCCCCGAGATCGACCCGGCGAAGGCGATGAAGAAGGGCCATATCAGCTTCGAGCTCAAGGGACACAAGCTGCATGGTCTCTGGCACCTGGTGCGGCTGAAACCCCGCGCGGGTGAAAAGCGCGACAACTGGCTGCTGATCAAGTCGGACGATGCCGCTGCGCGTCCGGGCGAGGACATCCTCAAGGAGGCGCCGGAATCGGTGAAGTCAGGCCTGACCATCGAGGAGGTCGGCGAGGGCAAGACCGCGAAGGGTGAGAAGCCGAAGGTCTGGCATTCCAACAAGCCGGCCGCCGGCAAGACGAAGGCCGCGGGCAAGAAACTCGACTTCATCGAGCCGCAGCTGGCCACGCTGGAGCGCGATGCGCCGCCGGGCAAGGACTGGCTGCATGAGGTGAAGTTCGACGGCTATCGCATGCAGGCACAGATAGCCGGCACCGACGTGCGGCTGCTGACCCGCACCGGCCTCGACTGGACGAAGAAATTCGGCGGCGAGATCGTCGCGGAGCTGGCCGGGCTGAAGTGCAGCGACGCCATCATCGATGGCGAGGTGGTCGTGCTGGCCGACAGCGGCGTCTCGTCTTTCGCGCTGTTGCAGCAGGATCTGTCGGCGAAACGGACAAATCGCTTCATCTATTACGTATTCGATCTGATGCGCCTCGATGGACGGGATTTGCGCCGCGAGCCGCTGGTCGAGCGTAAGCAGGCCTTGCAGGATTTACTCGGCAAGCAGTCCGACAATCCGGCGGTCCGCTTCAGCGACCACTTTTCCGAACCCGGCAAGATCATGCTGGAGCATGCCTGCCGTATGGGCCTGGAAGGCGTCGTCTCCAAGCGTGCCGATGCCCCCTATCGCAGCGGCCGCGGCCCAACCTGGGTGAAGTCGAAATGCACGGCGCGGCAGGAATTCGTCATTGGCGGCTACCTGCCGTCGGACAAGACCGGGCGCGGACTGCGCTCGATCCTCGTCGGCTTCCACGAGGGCGGCAAGCTGCATTATGCCGGCCGCGTCGGCACTGGTTTCTCCGGCAAGGGCGCCAATGAGCTGAAGACAAAGCTGGACGCGCTGACGGCAAAATCATCGCCGTTCGATGCGGCCGTGCCGAAGGGCAAGGGCCTGGTCTGGGTCAAGCCCGAACTTGTCGGCGAAGTGGAGTTTCGCAGCTGGACCTCGGACCGTATAATACGCCACGCCTCGTTCCAGGGATTGCGCGAGGACAAGCCGGCGGAGGAAGTCGTGCAGGAAAAGCCCAAAGCGTCGACAGGCAAGCCATCGACAGGCAAGAGCACGGCCAAGCCGGCATCGGGTGGCAAAGCCGCCGGATCGATGACGACCACGGTAAAACTCTCGCATCCCGACAAGCTGCTGTGGCCGGACGAAAACATCTCCAAGCAAGGCCTGCTCGACCATTACGCGCAGGTGTGGCCGCGCATGGAACAGTTTGTCGTCAACCGGCCGCTCAGCCTGGTGCGGGCGCCGGACGGCGTCGGCGGCCAGCGTTTCTTCCAGAAACATGCCTCGGCCGGCATGAGCGACAAGATCGCGCGCATGAAGGATCCGACCGACGGCGAGGAGATCCTTTACATCCGGGATTTCGATGGTGTCGCCGCATTGGTCCAATATGGCGTGGTCGAGATCCACATCTGGGGCTGCACGATCGATGAGATCGAAAAGCCCGACCAGATCATCTTCGATCTCGATCCCGATGAAGGCGTCGACGTGAAGGCGGTCCGCGAGGCGGCACTCGATATCAGGGGCAAGCTCGACGAGCTGTCGCTGCCGAATTTCGTCAAGACCTCGGGCGGCAAGGGTTTTCACGTCATGGTGCCGCTTAGACCAGCGGCGGATTGGGAGGAGGTCAAAACCTTCGCCCATGATTTTGCCCGTGCGCTGGAGCAGGGTGCCCCCGACCGCTACACGGCGACGCTGTCGAAAAAAGCGCGCACGGGAAAGATCTTCGTCGACTATCTGCGCAATGGCAGGGGCTCGACGACGGTCGCGCCCTATTCGTCACGCGCCAAGAAGGGCGCCACCGTGTCGATGCCGGTGACCTGGCCAGAGATCGAGGCCGGCTTGGCGCCGAACGCTTTCCCGATCGGCGACAAGACGACGCTGAAACAGCTGGCGAAAGCCGATCCGTGGTCGGATTTCTTTAAGCAGGGCAAGGCTCTGAGGCGGGGTTAACGCTTCGCCCGTTCAGGACAGAAACGCCCTCTCAAACGCCTGCCTACCCGGCGGCGAGAAGATCACCGCCCGGCTGTCCTTTTCGCGGCGCGCCCATTTCTCGGCAAGGGTCTTGTCGAGGATGGCTGCGCCCAGCGTGCCGGCGAGATGCGAGCGGCGCACGCTCCAGTCGAGGCAGGCGCGGCACACCGGCCGGCGCGGCTTGGTATAAACGTCGATGCCGATCGCTGCGAAATGCGATGCCGCCGATGGCCCGAGCCTGATCTCTTGTTCGTCGCGGACCAGTACGTTCTTGGCGACGAGCCTATCGAGCATCGCCACCGCCTGCTCGCCGGCGAGGTGATCGTAGCAGACGCGCGCCACACGCATCGCGCCATCGCGTGGACCCGGCCGCACGCGCTGCGGCCCAACAGACGCCGCGACACCGGTGATGGCTTCGATCATGCCGGCCACCTGCGGTCCGGCGAGGCCGTAATAGCGATGCCGGCCCTGGCTTGCCACCGTGAGCAGCCCACCTTCCATCAGTTTGCCCAGGTGCGAGCTGGCAGTCGGCAGCGAAACGCCGGCCTCGAGCGCCAGTTCGCTCGCCGTCAGCGCCGTGCCGCCCATCAGGGCGTTCAGCATGTTTGCCCGTGCCGGGTCGCCGACCAGGCTGGCGATGCGGGCGATGTCGGGTCCTTCACGCATAGTTCGTTCCTCATCGAAGCGTTCTTGTCAGGTAACCACTATTCTCCGGTGAGATCAAGGAGACGACGATGCCCGCACGATCCGCTTTCCCCGCAGCCCCACTTCCCCACCGCCGATCGTTCCCGTTCGTCACCTGGCTTCGCTCGCGGCTGCTGGCCCGCTGGTATGACCGCCATTTGCAGCGTCTCGACCTGGTCGAGATCGACGATCACCTGCTGAGCGATCTTGGCCTGACGCGGCGAGACGTGCGCCGCGAATGCGCGAAGTCTTTCTGGCAGCCCTAGCAGACCAGACGACACAATTTTTCGACGCCGCTCGAACTATCGACGCAAACCCGAGGAGACCACAATGACCATCACCTGCTTCATCCGCTACGAGATCGACCCGTTCGGCAAGGCGGCTTTCGAGGAGTATGCGCGCAACTGGGGCCAGGCCATTCCACGCTGCGGTGCCGATCTAATCGGTTACTACGCGCCGCATGAGGGCTCGGCGACGACCGCCTATGCCGCCTACAACATCGACAGCCTGGCCGCCTACGAAGCCTATCGCGCCCGGCTTGCCGCCGATCCCGCCGGCAAGGCAAACTACGAATTCGCCAAGCGCGAGAGATTCATCCTGAAGGAGGATCGCATGTTCCTGAAACTGGCCTCCGGCCCGCACGCGAAACTGGTGCTGCCGTGATTGCCGTCATCTTCGAGGTCGAGCCGGCGGAGGACCGGCGCGATGCCTATCTGAGCATCGCCGCCGACTTGCGCCCGCTGCTCGACGGCATCGACGGCTTTCTCTCCATCGAGCGTTTCCAGAGCCTGGCCGATCCGAACCGCATCCTGTCGCTGTCGTTCTGGCGAGATGAGGAAGCCGTGAAGGCCTGGCGCAACACCGAGGAACACCGGCAGGCGCAGAAGGCCGGCCGTGGCGGCATCTTTGCCGGCTACCGATTGCGCATCGCCCATGTCGTGAGGGACTATGGGCTGACGGAAAGGGACGAGGCACCTGGGGATAGCCGGGCGGTGAATGGGTGAGTGGCAAGTTTCTTCCTTCTCCCCCTGTGGGAGAAGGTGTCGCCGCAGGCGACGGATGAGGGGTGTTCCAGCTTGGCGGAAACCTTCGTCTAAAACGGATACGCAAAGGTAGGCAATCACCGTCTCACTCCGCTGGAACACCCCTCATCCGTCTCGGCGCTGCGCGCCGATCCACCTTCCCCCACAAGGGGGGAAGGGAAAAAGCTACGCATTCCCGATCAGCACGCCGGCCGCGAACACCAGGGCGCCGCCCAGCACCACCTGGAAGGCGGCGCGCAGGAAGGGCGTCTGCATGTAGCGGTTCTGGACAAAGGCGATCGCCCACAATTCGAAGAACACCACCACCGCGGCAACCCCGGTGGCCGTCCAGAAATGCGGAATGACATAGGGGAGCGCGTGTCCGAGACCGCCCAGCGTCGTCATGATGCCGACGGTCAGACCGCGCTTGATCGGCGAGCCGCGGCCCGACAGCTTGCCGTCGTCTGAAGCGACTTCGGTGAAGCCCATCGAAATGCCGGCGCCGATCGAGGCGGCAAGCCCGACCAAAAGCGTCTGCCAGGTGTCATGCGTGGCAAAGGCGGCGGCAAAGATCGGCGCCAGGGTGGACACCGATCCGTCCATCAGCCCGGCCAGCCCTGGTTGCACATAGGTGAGGATGAACTGGCGCTGCTCGGCGGCGGTCTCTTCATCCTTCACTTCGCCCGGCACATGTTTCTGCTCCAGCCGCTGCGCCAAGGTCTCATGGCCCAGTTCGGCCACCGCCAGATCATCAAGCAGTTTTCGCGTCGAAGCATCTGCCGTGCGCTTGGCCGCCTCGACATAGAAAAGGTAGGCTTGCCGCTCCATCGCCTCGGCCTGGCTGCGCACGTGCTCGATGCCGAGCGGCCGGACCAGCCAGTCGGGCTTGCGCTCGTAATAGCCCTTCACATGTTCGCGCCGGATCAGCGGAATGCGCTCGCCGAAACGCTTGCGGAAAAGCTCGATCAGCGCATCGCGATGGCCATCCTCTTCCTCGGCCATTTCCTCGAACACTTTTGCCGATTGCGGGAAGTTTTCCGTCAGCCCGTCGGCATAGGCCCGGTAAATGCGACCGTCATCCTCCTCGGAGGAAATGGCCAGCGCCAGGATCTCCTGTTCGGAGAGCGATTCGAAGGCGCGGCGGCCGAAGCCGAAAACACGGGAAAGCATGAGGAATTCACCCTAGTTTAGAATAGTTCTAAACTAGGGTTTTGAACGCCTTCGGTCAATTGCGCGCTTGGGTCGCGGTCAAGAATTGTTGAAGCCCCGCGCCCGCGGTGACCCTTCATTATCAGTAAATGTTCACCTATATCGCTGGACTCAAGCTAAGAACAAGGAACCGGCAGATGACGGCAAAACAGCCTCCGCACCCCTATGATCCCAAGCCCGTTCTCGATCTCATCGCCAGCATCGAGGCCGACCTGCAACGCCTGAAGGGGCTGGTCGAGCAGCAGGTCGAGAAATTCGATCCCGCCAACCCGCACAACAAGGCGCCGGACGGCAAACTGACCGAGGAGGGCGTCGAGTGCTGCTACCGCATGTTCGACGAGGGCAAGTCGCGCTATTCGGTCGCCCAGCAGATGAAGATCTCGTTTGCCGCCGCCAGCCACCGGTTCAACAACTGGCGCAAGCTGGGTGGGGGCAAGAGGCAGAGGACTTTGCTCGGCTGAACATGGGGGATGTCTGCGGGCCAGCGCCCCCCTCTGTCCTACCGGACATCTCCCCCTCAAGGGGGGAGATTGGCAGCTTCGGCGTCCCGCTCACTTTGCAGCGTTAATAGGTGGCGAAGTCGACTGAGTGCGTAATCTCCCCCCTCGAGGGGGAGATGGCCGGCAGGCCAGAGGGGGGCGTGCCGCCGTGGCGTTGCCAGTTGCCCCGCCAAACTTTGTAACGCTCACATTTTTTCATTGGTGCGCCACATCTGTTTGCGGGCATCATGGAAAGACCCTGTCCACTGGACTTCACATGACCACCACCACCCCTCCCGGCATTGCCGACATCCACGCCGCCGCCGCGCGTCTCTCCGGCCTGATCGTCGAAACCCCGTTGATCGAATCGCAGGAGCTGAACAAGCGCTTCGGCGGCCGCATCCTGTTCAAGCCTGAGACGCTGCAGCGCACCGGTTCGTTCAAGTTCCGCGGCGCCTACAACAAGCTGTCGTCGCTGAGCGAGGAGGAGCGCAGCCGAGGCGTCGTCGCCTTCTCGTCGGGCAATCATGCGCAGGGTGTCGCCGCTTCGGCCGCGATGTTCGGCGTCAAGGCGGTCATCGCCATGCCATCAGATGCCCCAGCTATGAAGATCGCCAACGTGCGCAAGATGGGCGCGGAGGTGGTCCCGTTCGACCGCTTTCGCGACGACCGCATGACCGTGATCCGTCCTTACATGGAAAGAGGCATGGTGCTGGTGCCGCCTTTCGACGATCCGGCCATCATTGCCGGCCAGGGCACGATCGGTCTCGAATTGATGCGCCAGGCAAAAGCGCTTGGCGTTGACCTCGACGCGGTGATCGTCCCCTGTGGAGGCGGCGGCTTGTCGAGTGGCATCTCCGTTGCCGTCAAGGACGCCTCGCCGAACACGGCGGTCTGGGCGGTCGAGCCCGAGCATTTCGACGACACCCGCCGTTCGCTCGCCGCCGGCGCCAGGGTTTCGAACGAGCCCGGCCATAGCTCCATCTGCGACGCGCTGCTGACCGCCGAGCCTGGCGTGATCACCTTCGAGATCAACCGCAGGAACCTCACCGGTGGCATCGCCGTCTCCGACCAGGCGGCGGCGCAGGCGATGCGCGACGCCATGGCCTATCTCAAGCTGGTGGTCGAGCCCGGCGGCTGCGTGGCGCTGGCGGCACTGTCATCGGGCGAGATCGAGATGTCCGGCAAATGCGTTGCCGTGGTGCTGTCCGGCGGCAATGTGGATTTTGGAACGTATGCCGGGATCATGGCGGCGGCGTAGGGTAAACCCCGGTCCAGTCCACGACGGCGATGTCTAAGGGAGATCCGACATGGGAGACCTGGAGACAAGAGCGGCTCTGGATCGCCACTGGGCCGCCTCCGATGCCAGCGACTTCGAGGCGGAACACCAGATCTACCGGGAGGACGCGGTGCTCGACTATCCGCAGTCGGGCGAGCGCATCAGCGGGCGGCGAAACATCCAGTCGTCCCGCGCCGCGCAGCCGAACCGCAAGCGCTTCACGGTTCGGCGGATAGTCGGCGCGGGCGATCTCTGGGTCACTGAATTTGTTCTCGCCTATGACGGGCGGCCGTCCTACACCGTGAGCATCATGGAGTTCGTCGATGGCAAGGTCGCCCACGAGACCCAGTATTTTGCCGATCCGTTCGAGCCGGGATCTTCGCGCGCGCAATGGGTCGAGCGGATGCCGTGAAACCTGGCCGCGCTGAGCATGGCCATCCATCGCCCGCTCGCGCGCTCGGAACTGCCTGGTGATACGGCATCCCTTGCCCGCTACCTCGTTGGCAAACTCGTGGTGCGCGAGCTGCCTGAAGGCATCGCCAGCGGCCGCATCGTCGAGACAGAAGCCTATGTGACCGGTGATGCCGCCGGGCACGGCTACCGGGGTATGACCCCGCGCAACCGTTCGCTGTTTCTCGAGGCTGGGCACGCCTATGTCTATCTTGCCTACGGCATCTCCTACATGCTCAATGTCTCGAGCGAGACGCCGGGGATCGGAACCGGCGTGCTGATCAGGGCGCTCGAGCCGCTCGAAGGCATTGCGATCATGCGGCTCAATCGCGGCATCGAGCGCTTGCGCGACCTGGCGCGGGGACCGGGAAGGCTGGCCCAGGCACTGCGGATCGATCGTTCTCTCGACGGGCTCGATCTGTGCCGGGAAGGCCCGCTATGGCTGGCAGTTGATGATCATCAGGCCGGGGACATCGGGCAGGGCATCCGGATCGGCATTACGAAGGACGCGGATCGCCCGCTACGGTTTTACGTCAAGGGGAGCGCCTTCGTCAGCGGCCCGAAATCGCTAAACGAATAAGAACGCCACTATTGGCCTGCTACTACCGTCCGGGTATTGCTCTTCACAATTGCCAGAGGCACTCTGCTTGACAGAATCTTTGGGGGGTGAGAGACAGTGTATAGCTTACGCGAAAAGCACTTTTTGTGCTTGGTCCGACGTTTCGTCAGACCTCAATTGATTGATAGGTTTTATCCGGTGTGGAACAACGTGGTGTCTTACCGCCACAAGTGGCCGCTCCGCTCGGTAAAACTCCACGTTCTTCCACACCTCCAAGGGTAAGTGATAGCCGGGGGTGACATAGTCGATCTCATTGATCGAATTGACGCGGGCACGATACATGTGCGTGCTCCGAGCCCGCTGATTTTTCTGTGTGGCGGTCAGACCGACGTTAAGAACCCAAAGCCAATTTCGCTGCGTGAAGCGTTCACTCGGATTTACGCCAACCCAAGTCTCCGCTCGTATCACACCATCATGCCGGAAGATTTCAGGATCTTCCCTCCCCATGGCCAGTACAAAGACATTCTCAGCTTCGAGACGGAATTCGCTGAGATAGTGGATCTCGTCGTCCTGTTTTCCGAGAGCAATGGCAGCTTCACCGAACTCGGCGCCTTTTCGATGATCAAGGAGATCGCCGACCGGTTGCTAGTCGTGATTGATGACCAGAATTACAATGCCGATTCCTTTATCAAGCTCGGCCCACTTCTCTTCCTTCAAAACAACATTGGGCAATCATCAGTCTGTGTCGTCAATAGGAATGACCTCAATATTAAAAGCATCAAGGATGTAGGCGATCTCGACATCGGTGTCTTTGAAAGCCGGATCGTGGCTGCGATCAACGCGCGTCGCCGTGAAGTGAAGGAGCCTACGACCTTTAATCCAGAGCGGCCCGGCCACATCATCAAGCTCATTGTCGGACTGATCCAGCACTACGGAGCACTGACAATCGAGGAGATCGAAGCTTTAGTCGCCGGCTTTGACGTGAAGCTTAAGCATGGCAAATTGGCTGATTACCTGCTCTGCGCCATCAATGCGGAGTGGATACTGAAGGACAGGCGCGGTTTTGTTGATTACTACTGTGCCATACCTAACAAGGCTGACGCGATCGAATATAGGCTTCGAAAGGCAAAGGAGGTCGAGCCGCGAGAGAGGTGGCGCGCCCAAATCAGCGAATTTTGGAAGGCAAATGACGACGCGCGCTTCAGCGTGATTCAGGCAGCCTTCAAAGGCGCGCTCAAATGAGCGACATAGTGCGAATCCTCGCCATCGAAACCGGTATGGAAATGAGCCTTGTTGAGCGTATTATCCGAACGGCGCCGGTGAGGTACAAGACTTATCAAATTCCCAAGCGCTCCGGCGGGCATAGAACAATTTCCCAACCTGCTCGTGAGGTGAAACTCCTCCAACGCGCCCTCATCGAAGTATTGCTGCGCAGGCTCCCAGTGCACGAAGCTGCGACTGCGTACCGCGAGGGGATGTCAATAAGGGACAATGCGCTTCGTCATGTGGGTGGCGGGCCTATCTTAAAGATGGATTTCAAGGACTTCTTTCCTTCAATCAGACCTCACGATTGGGTAGAATTTTGCAAGGAAACTGGTGCGATCAGTGATCTCGTGGATATCCAGCTGACGAGCTTGCTGATGTTTCAGCGCCCAAAGAGAAGCTCGACATTACGCTTGGCGATTGGAGCGCCTTCTTCGCCGTTTGTCTCGAATGCGCTTCTCTTCGAATTCGACAAACGCATTTCGGAGGCCGTAGCCAAGGACCACGTGATTTACACCCGCTACGCCGACGACCTCACATTTTCCGCTCCGCGAACAGGTCATCTCGTCAACGTAGAGAAGATGGTACGATCGACCCTCAGGGGATTGGGTTATCCGAAACTCACCGTGAACAATGAAAAGACAACGCGGGTTACTCGTAAATATGGCCGCAAGGTCACAGGATTAACGCTCACCAACGACGGGAAGGTCTCCGTTGGCCACGCCCGAAAGCGACTCTTGCATGCCACGGTGCATCGCGCATCTCAGGACAAACTAAACTCGACTGAGTTGGGGGTTCTTAAGGGAATGTTGGGTTTCGTGAACAGCGTGGAGCCACAATTCATCGAGAAGCTACGGGAGCGATATGGATCTGCGCTAATCGGTCGGATCCAAGCGTATGATATTCCAAAACGGAAATGGTAAGCGCTTAACCCTTCGGCGGACAATCTGAGGCGACTGAACGTGCCGCCCCAAAGTCCACGAGATCTGAGCCTGTTGCTGGCTAAGTTTCGAGTCTAATCCAGCGTCCGCCTGAACCGCACCAACGCGACGCCGGCAAACAATGCCACGAACACCACCAGCCAGCCGATCTCGCCTGCCACGGCCGGCAGTTCCGCTCCCTTCAGCATCACCGCGCGGGTGATGCGCAGGAAATGCGTCAGCGGGAAGATCTCGCCGAAGGCCTGCGCCCAGTCCGGCATGCCGCGGTAGGGGAACATGAAGCCTGACAGCATGATCGACGGCAGGAAGAAGAAGAAGGTGAGCTGGAGCGCCTGCATTTGCGTGCGGGCGATGGTCGAGATCGTATAGCCGAGCAGCACCAGCGCCAGCACGAAGATCAGCACGGCGGTTAGGAGCAGCGACATCGATCCGGTGAAGGGGATGGCGAACAGAAGCTTCGCCGCCGCCAGCACCACCACCACCTGCACGCCGCCGACCGCCAGATAGGGCAGCACCTTGCCCATCATGATCTCGAGCGGGCTGGACGGCATGGCCAGCAGGTTCTCCATCGTGCCGCGCTCGGTCTCGCGGGTCAGCGCGATCGAGGTCATCATCACCATGGTCATCTGCAGGATGACGCCGAGCAGGCCGGGTACGATGTTGTATTGCGAGATGCCTTCGGGATTGTAGCGCCGGTGTACGACGACATCGAGCTGGCCCTTGGCGGCCTCGGCGGCGGCTTCCTGCGTGCCTTGCGCCCTCAGCAGCGCCTGGCTGGCGACGGTGCCGAGCGTCGAGATGGCGCCGCTGGCCACCGCCGGGTCGGTGGCGTCGGCCTCGATGAGTATCTGCGGGTTGTTGCCGCTCTCCACCCGCCTGGCGAAATCGGCCGGGATGGTGACGACGAAGGCGACGTCGCCGCGCGATATCAGGAACTCGGCCTCGGCGGCACTTTGCGCGACATGGTCGAAACGATAGTAGCCGGTGGTCTGCAGCGCCGCGACAATGGCACGCGTGTAGGGATCGTTGCTCGTCGCCACGAGTGCTGCCGGCAGGCTTTTCGGGTCGTTGTTGATGGCGTAGCCGAACAGCACCAATTGTATCAGCGGCACACCCAGCATCATGGCGAAGGTGATGCGGTCGCGCCGCATCTGGATGAACTCCTTGATCAGCAGGGCGCCAAGCCGGGCGAAGGAAAAGACGCTGTTCATGCCATGTTGTCCTTCGAGCCGGACATGAACTGGATGAAGACGTCCTCAAGGCTGGTTTCGCCGGGCGAAACTTTCACGCCCTTGTGCTCTTTCTCGACATCGGCGAGCGCGGCTTCGAGCTTCTTCTTGTCGGAGCCGACGACATGCAGCGTCGCGCCGAAAGGCGCCACCTGGTCGACGCCTGGGCGGCCTTGGAGCGCTTCGGCGACCTGATCGAGCCGCGGACCCTGCAGGACGAAGGTGGTCAGCCCGGCATTCCTGACCACCTCGGCGACCGTGCCGGTGGCCAGCATCTTGCCGTAGGAGATATAGCTGATGCGGTGGCAGCGCTCGGCTTCGTCCATGTAGTGGGTGGAGACCAGCACGGTCAGCCCGCCGCTGGCCAGGCGATGGATCTCGTCCCAGAACTCGCGCCGCGCCTTCGGATCGACACCTGCCGTAGGCTCGTCGAGCAGCAGCAATTTCGGCTTGTGCATGATGCAGGCGGCCAGCGCCAGCCGCTGCTTCCAGCCGCCGGACAAGGTGCCCGCCAGCTGGTTGCGGCGCGACGTCAGGCCGAGGTCCTCCAACGTGCTCGCGACATGCTCTTCGACCGGCTTCAGCCGGTAGAGGCGCGCCACGAATTCGAGATTCTCGCCGATCGTCAGATCCTCGTAAAACGAGAATTTCTGCGTCATGTAGCCGACTTCGCGCTTGATGCGCAGGCTGTCGGTGCGGATGTTGAAGCCGAGTACCGTGCCTTCGCCTTCGTCCGGCGTCAGCAGGCCGCACATGATGCGGATGGTGGTGGTCTTGCCCGAACCGTTGGGGCCGAGAAAGCCGACGATCTCGCCCTCGGCGACCGACATCGTCACATGGTCGACGACGGTCTTGTCGCCAAAACGCTTGACCAGGCCATGGACGTCGATGGCGTTCATCTTGCGCTGTCCGCCAGATCGACATCGACGATCTGGCCCGGTTGCAGCGGGCCGGCATCGCCCTCCGGCCGCGCCTCGACGAGGTAGACCAGCTTTTGCCGGTTCTCCAGGGAGTAGATCACCGGCGGGGTGAACTCGGGATCTGGCGAAACATAGCTGACGCGCGCCTTCACATCCGGGCCGCACCCGTCGCAATGGACGCCGAGCAAGGTGCCGACCTTGACCGAGGAGAAGGCGCTCTCCGGTATGTAGACGCTGAGCTTGACCGCACCGTCGGGCAGGATCGAAATCACAGGCGCGGTCGGACCTGATGTGTCGCCCGGATTGCGGATGACATCGTTGACGCGGCCCGGCGAAGGCGCCGCCAGCACCCGCTTCGACAGCCGCCACTGCGCCTGCTCCAGGGCCGCCTGCGCCTGCTTGACCTGATTGTCGGCGGCCTTGATCGTTTCGGGCCGTGCCGGCAGGCCGCCGACCGCGAGATTGGCATTGGCCTGGCCGACCTGGGCATTGGCCGTTTCGAGCGTGGCCGACGCGGTGTCGAAATCCGCCTGCGTGCCGGCGCCGCGCTTGAACAGATCGGCGGCGCGGTCGTATTTGCGCTTGGCGTCGGCGGCTTGGGCGCTGGCCATGTCGACCTCGGCCTTCAGCACGGCGATCTCTTCCGGCCGCTTGCCGATCTGCAGGTCGGCCAACTGCGCTTGCGCCTGGGCAAGGCCGGCCTGCGCCTGCGCAACCGCGATCTTGGCATCGGCACTTTCCAGCGTCACCACGGTCGTGCCAGGCACCACACGGTCGCCGCGCTTGACAGTGACGGTCTCGACCTGCGCCACCTCGATCGGCGCTAGCAGCACATAGTCGCCTTCGACATAGCCGACGGCCAGCGGGGCAGCCGGGGCACAGGCCGAGAAGAGCTGCGCGGCGAGCGGCAGCGAACACAGAAAGCTCATGGTCTTTGCCCCTTCATGCTTTGCTCTTTTTGGAAGCCAATATGGCCTTGATATTACCCGATGTGACCGCCACCACCTTGGCCGCCTCGGCGGCGCCGATGTCTTTCCAGCCCATGCGGCGCATCACCGCCTCGCGGCCGATGCGGAAATAGATGACCTGGCCAATCAGCGTGAACACGGTGAGCCTTGTGGCCTCGCTTTCGGCGGGCTCGCCGGTCGCCTGTTCCCAGAGCTGGCACAGCCGACGATGCGTCGGCTCGAAGACGCCGTCATAGATGCGGTCGAGGGCTGCCGTCGGATGCGAAAGCTCACGCAACACGAACTGCACGATCTCGCCGGCCTGCGGGCTGGCCACGACAAAGCCGACCATCCGCTCCAGCGCCGCGAAGAGCAGCGCTTGCGCCGCCTCCGGATTGGCTGGTCCCGGCGCAGGCGCCTGTACATTGCCGAGCGCCTGGCCGGCTACACCCTGGATGGTCTCCACGATAAAGTCGGCGGCAGCGGCGCGAAGACCCTCCTTGCCACCGAAATGATAGGCGATCGAGCCGATATTGGCCCGCGCCTCGGCGGCGATCTCGCGCGTCGAGGTGCCGTCAAACCCCTGACTCCCGAACAGTTTCAGCGCCGCGCGGACAAGCGCCGCACGCGTCATCTCGGCGGGAGATGCTTCGCGGCGAAGATTTTTGGCATCGGGCTGCTTGATCATCCCGTTACTTTAATCAATCGATTGATTAAAGTCAATTCACGAACGCCAGTCCGTGTATGTCACCGTCTTGCCATGGGCAGCGGCAACCGCTTTAGTGCGCGGCCATGGGCAAGGAAGTCGAACGAAAATTCCTGGTCACCAGCACCGCATGGCGGGAGCTGGCCGAGGCGGATATCCGCATCCTGCAGTTCTACCTCGCGGCCGGCCCCGGGCGCACGGTGCGCATCCGCATCAGCGACGGCACTTCCGCCAAGCTGACGCTCAAATTCGGCAGCAAGGCGCGCGAGCGCGACGAATTCGAATACCCGATCCCGCTGTCGGAGGCGGTGGAGATGCTGGACTTCGCCATCGGACGTGTCATCGAGAAGACACGTCACCATGTTAGGCACCGTGGCTATCTCTACGAAGTCGATGTTTTTGGCGGTCCGCTTGCGGGACTTGTGGTCGCTGAACTTGAGACGCCGGAGGACGTGCCGGACGAAATGCTGCCCGACTGGCTCGGCCGTGAAGTCACCGGCGAGCAGAAATTCTACAACGCGTCGCTCGCCCTTGGTGGGATTCCGGAGATCGCCGCATGAGCTTTCGCATCGATCCGCGCCTGCCGCTGACCGGCGAGGTCAGGAGAATCCTTGCCGAGGAGATCGGCAAGGCGTTGCATCATCTTGACGCCGCACGGAGCCGGCCGGAACAGGCGCTGCACAAATGCCGCAAGCGGCTGAAGAGCGCTCGCGCCTTGTTGCGCCTGGTTCGTTCCGGTGACGAAACATTCTGTGAGACCGAAAACCAGTGCTACCGCAACGTGGCAGCCCTGCTTGCCGGCCCGCGCGAGGCGACGGCGCTGATCGAAACCATCGACCGGCTGGCGGCAAGCTTTCCCAAGGAGAGCGCCGACGATGGGCTGGGCGCGGTTCGCGACAGGCTGATCGCCCACCAGCATGAATTGCACGAGGGCAGCGGGCTCGAAGCGGCGATCGGTGCTGCGACCGCCGCCTGCGAGGAGGGCCTGCACCGCATCGACAGGCTGGCCTTGCCCGACCAGCCGGAACAGGCGGCCGACGTGCTTGCCGAAGGCGCCCGCGTCACGCTGCGCCGCGCCAGGAAGGCGCTCGACAAGGCCGGATCGCGGGGAGCGGCCGATGATTTCCACGATCTGCGCAAGGCGGCCAAGACCCACGGCATGCATCTGTCGCTGCTCGGCAGGCTGTGGCCGACACCGATCAAGGCCCGGCGCAAGGCGGTCGACGAACTGGGCGAGCGGCTGGGCGACCTGCACGATGTGCTGGTGATGCGCGCGCTGCTCGAGGCCGACGACCAGCCGCTCGGGCCGCCCGGGGACACGAAACTTCTGGCCAAGCTGCTGAAACGGTCGGAGAAGCAGCTGAAGAAGAGCTGCCTTGCCGAGGCGGCCGAACTGTTCGGCGACAGTCCCAAACGCTCGACACGCAAACTGGCCCGCAAGGCGCGACGATCTGGCTGCGCCGCCGGAAGAGGCCGCGGCATCGTAGGGCGCTCTTCCTCGCGCTCCGGACGGGGGAAGGAAGGCGTGCGCTAGCCCTCATTACCCGCCCATGCTAATCGCCATGGAGCATGACCGAGCCCGGCGACACGCTTCTGGATCGACTTGGCCGCTGGCTTGCCGGCCGGCTGCAGGAAGAATCGTCCGGCTACGAGCCCTACACCCCGTCCGATGCCGAAACGCTGCGCCGCACGCTTGAGCCCGGCGACATCCTGCTGATCGAGGGTAACCAGAAGATCTCGGCGGCGATCAAATACCTGACCCAGTCGACCTGGTCGCATGCGGCCTTCTATATCGGCGATGCCTTGCCCGCACCGGCAGACGGCTCGGAGCGGCAGCGCCTGATCGAGGTCACGATCGGCGAAGGCTGCGTCGCCGTGCCATTGTCGCGCTATCGCACCTACAACACCCGCATCTGCCGGGCGAGCGGGCTGGCGCCTGAAGACCGCGACAGGGTCGTCGCGTTCATGATCGGCAGGCTCGGCCTGAAATACGACCTCAAGAACATTTTCGACATGCTTCGGTTTTTCTTCCCGACGCCGCCGGTGCCGGTGCGCTGGCGGCGCCGCATGCTGGCCTTCGGCTCCGGCGACCCGACACGGGCGATCTGCTCGACGCTGATCGCCGAGGCCTATGGCCAGATCCGCTATCCGATCCTGCCCGAGATCACCCGTGCGCCCGGCCGCGCCTCGGCGCAGTCGAATTACTCGCGCAAGGAAATCCTGCACATCCGCCACCACTCGCTCTACACGCCGCGCGATTTCGACCTGTCGCCCTATTTCCGCATCGTCAAACCGACGCTGGAATATGGTTTCGACTACCGGGCGGTGACCTGGGACGACAAGCTTGCCGATCCTGAGACGAAGGCCGCCGAGTAGCAGGCGAGCTTCGCCGGGACTGGCCTCCTGTCCTGGCAGCCCGGTCTTTTGCCTTCGAACCGGCATCGCGTGGATGCGGCATGCTCGCCGGAAATGGCGTCGCGCCAAAGGAATGGTCCAAAATCGCAAGAGCGCGAGAAACTTGCCCCGGTCGCGATTCGTAACTCACGCAACGGATCGCCATGATCGTGCAAGGGCTATGATGTGACGTTTGCAACGTTGTTTGTCTGTGTCGGCATTTGCCTGTCCCTTGCCATGTCGGCGGCCTGGGCAATCGCCATTCGAAGCGGCAAGTCCGGTTGGGTGGATGCGATCTGGTCGTTCGCTGTGGGCGCTGCCGGCATCGCGATGGCGCTTGTTCCATTGCCTGGCTGGCAGCAATCGGCGACACGGCCGGTGATCGTGGCGCTACTCGCGGCAATCTGGTCGATCAGGCTTGGGCTGCATATATCGGCCAGAACACTGAGCGGCGGCGACGACCCGCGTTATGCGCAGTTGCGGGGCGAATGGGGCGAGGATTTTCCACGCCGGCTTTTCCTGTTCCTCCAGGTGCAGGCCGGCGCAGCGTTGCTGCTTGCTCTTTCCATCTTCGCGGCTGCCCGCAATCCGGCCCCGCAACTGCAAATTGGTGACTGGCTTGGCATCGCCATTCTGGTGATTGCCATCCTTGGGGAAGGCCTGGCCGACCGTCAGCTTGCGCGGTTTCGCGCGGACCCGGCCAACCGGGGGAAGATCTGCGACGTCGGCCTCTGGGGGCTTTCGCGCCATCCCAACTATTTCTTCGAATGGTTCGGGTGGCTGGCCTATGTCGCGATCGCCTTGGATTTTGCCGGCGCTTACCCATGGGGCTGGTTGGCCGCCTCCGGCCCGCTCTTCATGTACTGGCTGCTGGTTCATGTATCCGGCATTCCGCCGCTCGAAGCGCACATGCTGAAATCGCGCGGCGAAAAGTTCCGTGCCTACCAGGCGCGCGTTAATGCATTCTGGCCGGGGCCGCCCCGCCATACTCCTACACAGGCATCGAAAGGCCGCGCCTCGTGAACCTCATCGCATCCGCCATACGCACCTTGGAACGCAGCCCGCTTCCCGATCCGGTGACCCGCACCGGTATCGATTTCCTGGTCGGACGCACCCGCAGAAACCTGCTGGAAACTCCGGCTGCGAAGGAGCAGGCTTTCGTTCACGCCATGGCCGATCATCCGATTGCCGAGCACACGCAAGAGGCCAACGAACAGCACTACGAATTGCCGCCGGCCTTCTTTGGCCTAGTGCTCGGGCCGCGGCGCAAATACTCCTCATGCCTTTACCGGCGCAGCGATGAAAGCCTGGCCCAGGCGGAGATGCTGGCGCTGGAGGAGACTGTCGCGCATGCCGGGCTGGCCGATGGCCAGGACATCCTCGAACTCGGCTGTGGCTGGGGGTCGCTGACACTGTTCATGGCGGAGCGTTTTCCCACCGCCAGGATCACCGCGGTCTCCAACTCGGCACCGCAAAAGGCGTTTATCGAGTCGGAAGCCCGGGCCAAAGCGCTCACAAACATCCGTGTCATGACAGCCGACATGAACATCTTCCATCCAAACGGCATGTTCGACCGCATCGTTTCCGTCGAGATGTTCGAGCATATGTCGAACTGGCAAAAGCTTCTCGAACGCGTGCGGTCCTGGCTGACGCGGGAGGGACTGCTTTTCATCCATGTTTTCACGCACAAGAGTCGGTCTTACCGTTTCGACCATCGCGACAAGTCCGACTGGATTGCGCAGCACTTCTTCACCGGCGGCATCATGCCGAGCCGCGACCTGATCCGGCATTTCCCCGGCCTGTTCGACGTCGAGCGGGAATGGCGGTGGGACGGCCGCAACTACCAGCGCACGGCCAACCAGTGGCTTGCCAATCTCGATGCCAACCTGCCCGAGATCGACCGTATCCTCGCCGAGGTCTACGGCAAGGACGCGTTGATCTGGCGCCGGCGCTGGCGGCTGTTTTTCCTCGCTACCGCCGGCCTGTTCGGACATGCGGGCGGCGAGGAATGGGGCGTCAGCCACTATCGCCTGCGTGCGGTCGCCTAGGATTGGAAACGCCATCCCGGCCGGGACCAATGAGGGCCTGCTGGAACGCGGCGAAAGCCTACTTCGCGCATGACGATCCGCTCGTCGCCACGGCCAACCTGGTCGCCCTTGTGGTCCTGTGGAACCAGCCCTTCTATCCGCTCTATGTCTACTGGTCGGTAGGCCCCGACATCGCACCTTCCTTCTACACATTCGTCTCGACGCCGTTTTTCCTCGGCGTCCCGGCACTCGCACGTGTCCACAGCATTGCCGGGCGCGCCCTGCTGCCCTTGGCCGGAATCGGCAACACGGTGCTGAGCGCCAAGGTGTTCGGCGTCGCTTCCGGTGTGGAGATTTTCCTGTTGCCCTGCGTGCTGCTGGGCTTCGTGCTGTTCCGGCCAACCGAGCGCGCCATTGCAATCGCCATAGCGATCGTGGGCTTCCTGGCCTTCGTGTTGCTGCACGGGCGCTACGGCGCACCGGTTCACCTCTATTTGGCCGAGGAGTATGCCGGCTTTCTGAAGATGAATGCCTTGAGCGCCGGAACGCTGACAGCCTTTATCGGCCTTGTTGTGATGAACCTAATTGCTTCCCGGAGCAAAAGCTGACGGCGATCATGGACTGCGCGACAGGCTGCTGGAGACGAGAAAGCCTGATGTCGCCGCGATTGCGGTAAGCACTGTGCCCCATGAGATATCGGCGATCGTGATGGTGACGGGCCAATTCTTCAGCGTCGCCTGGTTGGTCAAGTCGTAGGTGGCATAGGCACAGAAGCCGAACGCGGCGCCGTGCACCGCGGCGGTCGTCCACGATCCGGTCTGCAAGGCAGGCTGGACCGCGAAATAGACGGCGCCTGCGATATAGATGATGTAGAAAAGCGCTGCTGCCTGGACATTGAAACTGTCTAGCAGCATCGGCCCCAGCAGCGGCTTGTAGAGCCTGCTGCTCATCACTGTCAGCCAGACAGCGTCGATGCACAGGAACACCACCGCGGTCGTCAGATAGGCGATGCCGTAGGTCTTGATCATGCTGCGTCCAGCTTTCCTCAACGTTGCGATGCTCCAGGAACGGTATCGACCGAGGATAGTTTCGCGTGGCCGAAACTCTCTCGGAACACCGTTCGTAGCTCCCTAAAATCAACGATGAGGCGACTGATGAGCCGACTGGCGATCGCGGCGGGCTTTCTACTTGTTACATCACTCTGCGGACCGGCGGTGGCGGCGCCCGACCCCAGCGGCGTGTGGATGCGCGGCGACGGCAACGCACGGGTTCGGATAGGCCCATGCGGCTCGCAGATCTGCGCCACCAACGTCTGGATCAGGGATACCAGCGGCGGTGAGGCCGTCGGCGACAAGCTTGTCCTGACGCTGCAGCCGAAGTCGGCAGATACGCTGGCCGGCAAGGCCTTGGATGCAAAGCGGAAGCTGACCTATTCGATCCAGCTCAAGGTGGCGAAACAGAGCCTTGTGACACGCGGATGCGTCGTCGGTGGGCTGGTTTGCAAGTCGGTCAACTGGTCTCGGGCTCGCTGATCGCCCGGCTAAAGTTCGCAGGCGCCAACCTTGCGTCTGGAGCCGACTTTTCCCTGACGAGCCTGTGAAACTCGCGCCGGATTATCCCGTATCTGCAAGGTGATAGACGTCGCGGTGCCTTTCAGGACCGACTTCCAAGAAGGATTCTCCATGAACATTGTGCCCATCCACCGTGGCGGCGCCGGCGGCAGAAAAAAGATCGCCGTCATCGGCTCCGGTATTTCCGGCGCCGCCGCCGCATGGGCATTGCATCCGACCGCCGACATTACCCTCTACGAGGCTTCGCAGCGCGCCGGCGGCCACACCGCCACGGTCGACATCGACTATGATGGGACGCCTATTTCGGTGGATACGGGCTTCATCGTCTACAACGAACTGGCCTATCCGGATCTTACCGCGCTGTTTTCGCATCTTGGTGTCGCCACGCATGAGAGCGACATGGGCTTTTCGCTTTCGCTCGACGGCGGCAAACTCGAATGGTGCGGCTCGACGCTGCGCACCATTTTCGCCCAGAAGCGCAATTTCTTTTCGCCCGGCTTCCTGTGGATGCTGCGTGAAATCCTGCGCTTCAACAAGCAGTGCATTGCCGAGCGCGACAGCGGCACGCTGGGTAACGTCACGATCGGAGACTATCTTCGCACTCGCGGCTTCTCCGCGGGCTTTCGCGACAATTATCTCATACCGGTGGCTGCCGCGATCTGGTCGACGCCGCGCGCCAAGATGCTGGACTATCCGGCTGCGAGCTTCATAAGCTTCTTCGAGAACCATCGCCTGATCGACAATGATACGCGCCCTATTTGGCGGACGGTGAGCGGAGGCTCCCGCAACTATCTGCAAAAACTGCTGGCGCCGCTCGGATCGGCGCTGCGCCTGTCGTCGCCGGTCAAGACGCTGGTTCGCGATGCATTCGGCATTACCGTCTGGGCTGGTGATGACGCGCCGGAGCGCTTCGACAATGTCATCATCGCCGGCCATAGCGACCAGGCGCTGGCGATGCTCGGCGATGCATCGAGCGTCGAGCAGGCGATCCTGTCCGATATACCCTATCGCCCCAACCGCGTCGTCCTGCACAGGGATCCCCGCCTGATGCCGAAGCGGCGCGCCGCCTGGGCTGCGTGGAATTATCTGCGCTGCTCCTGTGATCGCGACGAGCCGGACGTGTCGGTCACCTACTGGATGAACCGCCTGCAGGGGATCGATGCGGCAAAGCCGCTCTTTGTCTCGCTCAATCCCGTTGTCGAACCGCGCCCGGAACTGGTCTTTGGAGAATGGACGTTCGACCATCCCCAGTACGATTCTCGCGCGCTGTCCGCACAAGCCCGTCTCGATGATATCCAGGGGGTGCGCGGCACCTATTTCGCCGGAGCGTGGACCGGACATGGCTTTCATGAGGACGGGTTGCGCTCAGGCCTGAACGCGGCGATTTCGCTCGACGCCAAGGTACCGTGGCGGACGGCCGAGAGAACTTTGCCCGAGGCGTTGCTGGCGGCGGAATAGGCATTTTCGATCATGGAGCAACGCGTCACCACGCTCGAGCAAAATGGCCAGCCACCACAGGCGGCAGGTGTGCTCTATCCGGGCGAAGTCATGCATGCACGGCTGAAGCCGTTCGGCCACCGCTTTGTCTACCGGGTGTTCTCCTTGCTGGTCGATATAGACAGGCTTGCCGAACTCGGTCGCATGACATGGCTGCTGAAGGTCAATCGGCCCGGCCTGACCTCCTTCCGCGAAAGCGACCACGTCGAGCGGAAAGGCGAAACGCTGCGGGCCTTTGTCGACAGGCTGCTTGCCGATGCCGGCCTTGGCAAGCAGGCGGCACGCGTACTGCTGCTCGCCTATCCCCGTATCCTCGGCTATGTCTTCAATCCGATCTCCGTCTATTTCTGCTATGACGACGCCGGCGCGCTGATTGCCTTGATCTATGCCGTGCGCAACACGTTCGGCGGCCGGCATATCTACGCTGCGCCGATCAAGCCAGGCGAGCTCAACCCCGCCGGAATACGCCAGACGCGCGCCAAGATCTTTCACGTCTCCCCCTTCATCGGCATGGACGCATGCTACCATTTTCGTATCCTGCCGCCGGGCAGGACGGTCAGGCTTCGCATCCACGAAACAGAACATGGCGAACCGCTGCTGGCGGCGACCTTTACCGGGAGCGCACGTCCACTCGACACGCCGGAACTTGGCGCATGCCTGGTCAAGTTCCCCTTGATGACCTTGAAGATCATCGCTGGCATTCACTGGGAGGCGCTGAAACTGTGGCTGAAAGGCGCGCGCTTCCATCCGAACCCCCCGAAGGTCACGCAGTTCACACGCTACGGCAAAGGGCCGGAGCCACACGTCGTTCGGAAGTAAGACGGGCGCGATCGCGAAAGCCTGTCTTGTCCCGCCGGCCGGTAAATCCGGTTACTGCTCTGCCTCGATCTTTCCCTTCAGCTGCGCCCTCGCATCCTTGATCGAGGCCGCATAGGTCACCAGCGGGCGCTTGACGCCGTGGTTGATCAGCATGCGCCGGATCTGCGGCGCGGCACCTGAAATGATGAAGCGGACGCCGGCGCGCTGCGCCTTGTGGGCGGCGCCCTCGATGACATTGGCGGCGGTCGAATCGAAGAACGGTACGGCCGAACAGTCGAGGATGAAGTTTTTGCGCTGGTCGGCGATGCGGTCGAGTACGGTGCCAACGGTCGACGCGGCGCCGAAGAAGAAGGCGCCCGAGATGCGGTAGACGACAGTGTCGGCGTCAACAGCCTCGCTGGAATCGTAGGCGTTGCTGCCGTTGACGCTGTCGGCGACATCCTCCTGCACCAGCGGCTGATCGACCTCGACCGCAATGCTCTTGGACATGCGGTCGATGAACAGGATCGACCCCAGCACGAAGCCGACGACGATCCCTTCGGTGAGGTCGCGGAAGACGACGATCAGGAAGGTGGCCATCAGCACCAGCGCATCGCCGCGCGAAGCGCGCAACAGGGTGGCGAAGGCCTGTTTTTCGAACATGTTCCAGCAGACGACCGCCAGCACGCCGGCAAGGGCGGCGAGCGGGATGTAGCTGGCCAGCGGTGCCGCCACCAGCATGAAGACGAGCAGGAACAGCGAATGCAGCATGCCCGAGATCGGCCCATGCGCGCCGGCCCGCACATTGGTGGCGGTGCGGGCGATGGTGCCGGTGGTGCAGATGCCGCCGAACAGGGCCGAGGCGATGTTGGCGAAGCCTTGCGCCACCAGTTCGCAATTTGAACGGTGCCGCCGGCCCGTCATGCCATCGGCGACAACTGCCGACAGCAGCGATTCGATCGCACCGAGCAACGCAAAGGCGACGGCGTCCGGCAGCACGGCGATCGCCTTGTCGAGGCTGAGCGCCGGCAGTGCCGGAAATGGCAGGCTGCGCGGAATGCCGCCGTAACGCGTGCCGATCGTTTCCGCCGGCAGCGCCAGCAGCGCCACCACCAGCGAGGCCAGGCCGACGGCGATCAGCATGCCCGGCCAGCCCGGCCGCCAGCGTTTCACCGCGACAATGGTGACGATGGTCAGCACCGCCACCAGCGTCGCCGAGATGTTGAGCGTGCCGGCCGCCTCACCGATCGCCATCAGCTTCGGCAGAAGCGGTCCGGGTTCGGTGCCTGCAAGCTTCAACCCGAACAGTTCGACGATCTGGCCGGAGAAAATGATGATCGAGATGCCGGCGGTGAAGCCGACAGTCACCGGATAGGGGATGAATTTGATGTAGGTGCCGAGCCGGAGATAGCCGATCGCGAGCAGGAAGACGCCCGACATCATCGTTGCCAGCAGCAGCCCGTCGACACCTTCGCGCTGAACCGTTGCCGCCACCAGCACGATGAAGGCGCCAGCGGGTCCGCCGATCTGGAAACGGCTGCCGCCAAGCGCCGAGACGATGAAGCCGCCGACGATGGCGGTGAACAGGCCGCGCTCCGGCGTCACCCCCGACGCGATGGCGATCGCCATCGACAGCGGCAGTGCGACGATGGCGACGGTCAGGCCGGCCATGAAGTCGGCCTTGAACTGCGGCAGGCGGTAACCTTCGCGCCAGACCGTCACCAGTTTCGGCGTGAACAGTTCGTAAAATGTCGGCCTTGCCGGATGGTGGCTTGCCGGATGGCTCTGGTCCATGAATGTGCCTTCCGCTCCGTGAAGGCGGCGGGATCGTCGGCAGAAACGTCGGCGGTCGCGTCGCGACTTATGTGTGCCGACTCGGGTTGCGGGAGAGGCTTAGCGCGGCACGGTCTGCTTGAGGCGCACGCCCCTGCCACCGCGCTCGCTGGCCTGGTTCTCGCCGATCAGCTCCACCCCGGCCTCGTCGAGTGCCTGGATGACCTTCATCAGCGTATCGACCACGCCCCTGACCACACCGTCGCTCGCTTCCATGCGTTGGATGGTCGGAAGCGAAACCCCGGCGCGCTCGGCGAGCGTCTTTTGATCGATGCCGGCCAGCGCCCTTGCGGCGCGCATCTGCGCGGCAGTGATCATCGGCCGGAATCCCCGTCTGAGTCTGCAGGAATAAGGTATAATACCGTCATTGTGATGTTTCAAGCATTAGTATGAACGTCTGATACATAACCGGCGCCGCTTGATCGACCATTTTCAGATATTTCCTGAGGATTGCGAGCTAGGGTGTTCCATCTGGGGTGGGAGAAAACGCGGTTGAATATCTTCAAGACTTTCATGACATCGGCAGCCTTGCTGTCGGCGGTTTTCTTGTTGGCCGGCTGCGGGCACGGGCTGATCAACCGGCTGATCTAGTCTCCGGTCTCGCCGTCCGGGTGCTGCCCACGCCATCGCTGCCACGCCCGGGCAGCGAGCCAGCACAGCATCGCCCAGACGAAGCCGGCGCACCAGCCGGCCAGCACATCCGATGGCCAGTGGACGCCGAGATAGATGCGGCTGATACCAACCAGCAGCGTCGTCAGCACCGCCAGCGACAGCACATAGATCTTCGTCGTTCGACCGGGCAGGAAGCGTGCCGCCAGCGCGCCGAGCGTCAGATAGGTCACCGCCGACAGCATGGCGTGGCCGCTCGGAAAAGACAGCGTCGTTTCGTTGACGAGATGCGAGACGAGTTCGGGGCGCGGCCGGTCGATGCCGGCTTTCAGCAAGCTCGACAGCACCTGACCGCCGGCCACCGCCACGAAGATGAAAAGGGCGGTCGCCGGCCTGCGGATAAGCAGGAGATAGACGATTACCGCCGTCACGATCAGCACCAGCACGCTGCCGCTGCCAAGGCTTGTGATGTCGCGCATCGCCCCTTGCAGCCACAGCGGGCCGATCGGGCTGTCAGGGTGCCCCGCCTGGCGGAAGGCGAGCAGGATCTCGGTGTCGAAGGCGTGCGGCGTGGTGGCGCGCGCCATCTCCATCAGCTCCTCGAAACCCCACAGGCCGGCGGCGATGACCAGGCCGGCCAGCAGCACCGGGAATTCAACCCGGTTGAGCAAAGCGTTCGCGGCATTCTTCATCGGCAATTCGCCCGTTACAGCCGGCCTTGCAGATAGGGTCCGAGCGTGATCAGCGCCACCGCTGCGATCGCCAGCATGATGCCGGTCGCCTGCAGCGCATTGACGCGCTCGCCGAAGAAGACCAGCGCCACGACGTTCACCGAGACCAGTTGGATGACGGCGGACAGGCTGAACGACACCGACATGCCGAATTCGCGGATCAGCCGCAGCATGATCAGATTGCCCAGCGAATAGAGCGCCAGCGTCAGCGCGATCTTGCCAAGGCTCGGCGCCAGGCCCCATTGTTTGGCGGCTGTCGCCGCCAGCAGGAAAATGACCGTCGAAAAGCCGAGCTGCAGCAATCCCGAAAAACTCAACGTTTCGCCCCCTCTCGAAGCGGCTCCCGCCGCATGCGTCGCGGACGTTGTTTCCCAAGCGCGCCGGGACGTCAAGCGACCGCGACCAAACGAAGCCCTTGGCAATGGCAAGCCGGAAGCTCAAAGTACGAACATCGCCCAATCTGTCGGTTCGAGGGGCGGTCAGGGGCTCATGATTCGCAGTTTTCAAAACCTGATGCGGCGCTGGAGCGAGCTTTCCCTTGCCCTGCAATTCGTCGTTGCCGGCGGCTTTGGCCTGCTGGCCGTCATGTTGGTGGTGGGCACCTGGGTGACGGCGCAGATCCGGGACGGCGTCATCCGCAATTCGGCCGCCACGACGGCGCTCTATGTCGACAGCGTGATTGCGCCGCTGCTTCCTGACTTGCGCAAGGATCAGGAGCTCAGCGAATCCGTCAAGCAGGCGCTGGACGAGACGCTTGGCCAGGGCGCGCTCGGCAAGCGCCTCGAATCGTTCGTGCTCTGGCGCCGCGACGGCACGGTTCTCTACGCCAAGGAGGCGTCCCTGATCGGCCGCCGCTTCGGTCCAAGCGACAATCTGCGTTCCGCCTTCGAAGGCAACGTCGTCGCTGAATTCAATACATTCGATGATGATGAACGCGAGGAGAAGGCTAGCGGCTTGCCGTTGCTGGAGATCTACAATCCCGTGCGCGAGCCCTGGTCGGGCGAGGTGGTGGCGGTCACCGAGTTCTATGAGATCGCCGACGATTTCCAGGCCACCCTGGCGTCCGCTCTGTGGTCGAGCTGGCTGATCGTGGCCGGCGCGACCCTGGCGGCATTCCTGCTCCTGTCGGGCATCGTCCTGCGCGGCAGCCGCACCATCGATGATCAGCGTGGAGCGCTGCGCCGCCAGGTGTCGGAGCTGCAGGGTCTGGTGGCGCAAAACAGTGCCTTGCGACTGCGCGTGCAACGGGCCTCTCGCCGCGCCACCGCGCTCAACGAAAGATATCTGCGCCGCATCGGCGCCGACCTCCATGACGGCCCGGCCCAACTCGTGGCCCTGGCGTCGCTGCGCATGGACAGCCCTATATTTTCCAGCGATGGCCATTCGAGCGAAAGCCGTTCGACCGAGGTCGCGATGATCCGCAAGACGCTGGAGGATGCGATGCGCGAAATACGCGGCATCTGCACCGGCCTTGTGCTGCCGCAGATCGAGACGGCTGCCGCAACCGACATTCTGCGGCTGGCCGTCAAGGAGCACGAGCAGAGGACGGGAACGTCGGTGACGCTGACGCTGGCCGGACAGTTGCCGGAACCCGGCGCTTCCGAGAAGATCAGCATATATCGTTTTGTTCAGGAAGGGCTGAACAACGCCTATCGCCACGGGTTGGGCAAGGATCAGGCGGTGAGTGCCGGGATGAAAAATGGCAGGCTTTTTGTCGAGGTGTCGGATGGTGGGCCGGGTTTCGATCCGGCGGCACGGGTCGAGGGCCTCGGGCTCGCCGGCCTCAGGGAGCGGGTTGAAAGCATTGGCGGACAGTTCGAAACCTTGACCGGGCCGCAAGGTACGCGTTTGGTGATCCGTCTGTCGGTCGAGGAGCAAGCATGACTGGGACCATTCGCATCGCCATTGTCGACGATCATCCCCTTTTTCGCGAAGGTGTGACGCGCAGCCTGTCGGAGATCGGAGGCTTCGAGATGGTCGGCGAGGGGGCCACGGCACAGGATGCCGAACGCCTCGCCGCAACGGTGCGGCCCGACATCTTGCTGCTCGATATCTCCATGCCGGGTGGCGGGCTGAGCGCGGTCGCAAGCATCCTCGCCAGCCATCCCGCCCAGAAGATCGTCATGCTGACCGTTTCGGAGGCCAATGCCGACGTAACCAAGGCGCTGAACGCAGGGGTGAATGGCTATGTCCTCAAAGGCGTCGGGTCACGCGGGCTCGCCGACATCCTGCGCAATGTTGCAGCCGGCGAAAGCTATCTGTCGCCGACGCTGTCGGCCCGGCTGCTTTCGGATCTCCAGTCCCAGCAGCCGACCGACGGCGTGGCGGAAAGGCTGCGGCAGCTCACCGAGCGGCAAACGGAAATCCTGCGGCTGGTGGCGGAGGGGCTGAGCAACAAGGAAGTCGCCTTGCGGCTTGAGCTGCAGGAGAAGACCGTCAAGCATCACATGACCGGGGTGCTGTCGAAGCTCAATGTGCGAAACCGCACCGAAGCGGCCTTGATGATGCGTGAGCTGCGCGACCGCGACAGGCCTTCCTAGACCAAGTCCAGGGCTGCGGTTTCCCGTCCCGCAGTGCGCAAACAAATGGCTGAACGGTTGCGCGGCCTCTGCCAAAGCCGGATTGCGCAAAAGTGCGTCGCGTCTCGGGACTGCAGCCATTGCGGTGCCGAAAACCGGGACGACGCCGGCCGAAAACGAGGTCACCTCCGCCGGGGGGCGGCGGAGGTGACGTGCAAAGCTGACCGTTGCCTGTTGGCCAGCTTCACAAGGCCTTGAGACGATTGGCATCGGCCGGCGTGGCCTGGCGGTCGATGATCGTGCGACCGAGAGCGTCCTTCATGCTGAAACGACCGTTCTCGAGCTTTTCCGTTATGCCGTCGGGATGCCGGACCGTGATCTTGTTGCCGGTCACGTCGACCTTGTCACCGGTCTTTGCATTGACATGGCTCCCGCTCTTACCCTGACTGGATCCTGATTTGCCGTTGTTGCCGCTGTTCCCGTTGCCGTTGCCGCTGTTCCCGCTATTGCTTCCGCCGGAATTGCCGCCGTTGCCGCCCCCACTGTTGCCTCCGCCCCCACCGCCACCGTTGCCGCCGCCACCCTTGCCGGCGTATGCGCTGGCGGTGTGGATGCCGGAAACGGAGCCGTCCAGGACAATTTGATAGGGCGCAATCGTCAACGCCAGCGCCGCTGCCGATTTGAGCGCCAGCCGGCAACAACGGATCGTGACCGATCTGTGCATCCTAATCTCCGACGACTGAGCCCGGCGCGCCCCACCCCAACGTTGCAGTGCAACCAACATTGCCGAAAGACGCGGCGCCCGGAAGCGACCTCCGACCGTTGCCCTTGTCAACCAGGACCATTGCAAGCGCAAGGTTGGACTAAAGTCCCAAGCATATGCTACATTAGCTTCGCATGAACGGCGCCGCGACCGCCATCGCTAAACGGGAGACTGGCTTTCCCGACGCCTGACGACGGCAGACGCCGAACATCAAGTCACCTCCGCCGGGGGCGGCGGAGGTGACTTGTCGAGCCGATTTTGTCCGTTGGTCCGTTTGCAGCGACTGATGTCATGCGCCGTTGCAGGATGCGCGGCGAAACATGCCGCCGAAGGTCTCCTCCATCTCGAAACGACGATACCCGGAGCAGTTCGCGGTCTTCGGGAATGCTGAGCCCTGCGCGCAATGCCTGTCGCGGATGAAAGGTCTCCCGATGTCACGAAAATGTGACCCGGCGATTATAAGGGGTCAAACAGGTACCCCACGCTCCAGCCAACCCAACAGCCAGAGGCAAGCCACGATGACCGACCTTCGCTTCCCCGACACCCGATTCCGCACCAGCCTGCTTGAGGAAAACGACGGCCCGGCCATCAACGCTTCCGACAACCGCACCATGGGCGAGATCATCGCCGCGCGGTTCTCGCGCCGCGGGTTCCTCAAGGGTTCGCTGGCTGTCTCCGCCATCGCCGCCACCGTCAGCCCGCTGGCGCTGATCAGCGCCGACGAGGCCCGGGCAGCGGAAGGCTCGGCCTTCACGTTCGACGAACTCGAGGCCGGCATCGACGACAAGCACCATGTCGCGCCGGGTTACGACGCCGATGTCTTGCTGCGCTGGGGCGATCCGCTGTTTGCCGATTCGCCCGACTTCGACCCGACGAAACAGTCGGCCGAAGCCCAGGCGAAACAGTTCGGCTACAACAATGACTATGTCGGCTACATCCCGATCGGCGGCTCGGCCGAACACGGCCTGCTGGTGGTCAACCACGAATACACCAATCCGCATCTGATGTTCCCGGGCATCGTCAAGATCGTCGAAAAGGACGGCAAGAAGTCGGCAGAAGTCGCACCCCTCTCGAAGGAGCAGGTCGATGTCGAGATGGCCGCCCATGGCGGCACCATCGTCGAGATCCGCAAGGCATCAGGTAAATGGCAGGTGGTGCGCGACGGCAAGCTCAACCGCCGCATCACCTCCAACACCGAAATGGCGCTGTCCGGTCCGGTTGCCGGCCATGACCGCGTCAAGACCAATGCCGATCCGTCCGGCACGAAGGTGTTCGGCACGTTCAACAATTGCGCCGGCGGCGTCACGCCCTGGGGCACTTATGTGATGGCCGAGGAGAACATCCATGGCTATTTTTCCGGCGAGCTGCCGGAAGGCCACAAGGAAGCCGCGAACTACAAGCGTCTCGGCATTCCCGAAGGCGCCTATGAATGGGCGGCGCATTACGAGCGTTTCGACCTCGCCAAGGAACCCAACGAGGCCAACCGCTTCGGCTGGATCGTCGAGGTCGATGTCAACGACCCGAGCTCGACGCCGAGGAAGCGCACCGCCATGGGCCGCTTCAAGCATGAAGGCGCCGAATCGATCGTCGCCAGGGACGGCCGCGTCGTCTTCTATCTCGGTGACGACGAGCGCTTCGACTATGTCTACAAGTTCGTGACCAAGGCAGCGTTCGATCCGAACGACCACGCCGCCAACAAGGACCTGCTCGACGACGGCACGCTGCATGTCGCCAGGTTCGCCGAAGACGGCACGGTCGAATGGCTGCCGATCGTCTTCGGCCAGGGACCGCTGACGGCTGAAAACGGTTTCACTGGCCAGGCCGACGTGCTGATCGAGACGCGCCGCGCCGCCGACCTGCTCGGTGCCACCAAGATGGACCGCCCGGAAGACATCCAGCCCAATGCCGTCAACGGCAAGGTATATGTCATGCTGACCAACAATTCGAAGCGCAAGGCCGACCAGGTCGACGCCGCCAACCCGCGCGCCGAAAACGCCTTCGGCCACATCATCGAGATCGCCGAGGACGGCGGCGATTTCACTGCCGCCAAGGGCAAGTGGGAAGTGCTGCTGAAATGCGGTGATCCGGCGGTTGCCGATGTCGGCGCCACCTTCTCGACGGCAACGACGGCCAATGGCTGGTTCGGCATGCCCGACAATTGCGCGGTCGATTCGGCCGGGCGTCTCTGGGTCGCGACCGACGGCCAAGGCCCGAAAGCCACCGGCCGCACGGATGGTCTGTGGGCGGTGGATACGGAGGGGGCGGCTCGGGCGACCTCGAAACTGTTCTTCCGCGTGCCGATCGGCGCCGAAATGTGCGGTCCGCTGTTTGCGCCCGACGACCAGACCGCTTTCGTTGCCGTCCAGCATCCGGGCGATGGCGGCGAGGACTGGGAAGCGTTCGGCCGCCCGTCCTACTATGAGGATCTGTCGACGCGCTGGCCCGACTTCAAGCCCGACATGCCGGTGCGGCCGTCGGTGGTCGCCATCACCAGACAGGGCGGCGGCAAGATCGCGGTCTGATTGCCTACCAGCATGGGGTGCAGCGGAGCAGAATTTGCACCGCTGCTGCGCCTTGAAGCCGCGGCATAGATCCTTGCTCCGCCCTAGGATGACGGGGCGACGGGGGTGAAGCCGGTCAAGCCTCGGGAAAGATTGGCAATTTAAACGTGGCGCCCTAGGTCTTTATCAGGAGATCGCCATGTCGAAGTCCGTCTATGACCGTGGCTTGCTCAAGCCAGCCGATATCGCCAAGCTGCAGCGCGTGTTCGACGAGGCTTGCCGGCGGCGCGAGGCACATCCCGATTCCGCCGAAGCGCGGGAAATCGCGCTTAACCTGCTCGCCCTGCACAATGCCGGCATGGTGGAAGAGGACATGCTGATGGAAGCCGTGGGTTTCCGGCGGCTGGAACCGAAATCAGCGTGATGCGCCGGGTTGGTGCGAGGCCGACCCTGCAATCCGTCTCGCGATCGCCTTGGCCAGGATACCGGCATTGGCGAAACAGCCGCGAATGCTCGGCCGCATGCCGGTGAACCACAGACCGGGCAATTTCGGATCGGCTTGGCCGCCGTTGAAGAGCGGAACGCCCTTGGCGTCGAGCACGCCGAGCGTGCCGACCATGGGCTCCAGCCCGGTGCGGTAGCCTGTCGCGGCAATGACGATGTCGGGATGGATCAGGCTGCCATTGGCCAGGACCACGCCGTCGCGGGTGAATTCCCTTATGCCGGGCACGACGGTGATCTTGCCGGCCTTGATGGCGCTGACGGCGCCGTCGTCGGCAGCGATCGCGGTGTAATCCGAGGTCAGGCGGCTGGCGCCGCCGCCGCGCGCTGGCGGCAGGCCGAATTTGGTCAGGTCTCCGAAAACCAGGCGCTGGGTTGCCGCCATCACCGCATCGGCAACCCGCAAGGGCAAGCGCGCCATGAACGGCGAAAGCCGGTGCACGGCGATCTTGCCGATGCGCTTGGGCAGCAGGGCGGGACCGCTGCGGGCCGACAACCAGATGGCGGCCGTGTCTATGCCGGCCAGATGATTGAGCGCATCGAAGCCCGAATTGCCGGCGCCGACGACCAGCACTCTTTGGCCCGCATAGGATCGCGCGTCGCCGAAATCCGCCGAATGGATGATGCGCCCGGCGAAATCCTTCATGCCTTTCCATTCGGGAGTGAACGGCTGGCTGTCGCGGCCGGTGGCGACGACGACATTGCGGGCCAGCCGCAGGCCAGCGCTGGTCCGTACCGCCCAGTGATCGCCCTTGAAGGCAATCTCTTCGACAGCGACGCCGAACTGCACCGGCAGCCGGTTTTCCTCCCTGAAATCATTCATGTGGCGGATGACGACCGTCCGGTGCGGAAAGGCGGGGGTGCCGGGGGGATAGGGGAGACCAGGCAGCGAAGAAAGATCGCGGTGGGTGTTGAGATGCAATTGCTGGTGCCGCCGGTGCCATGGCTCAGCCAACCGGCTTTCCTTTTCCAGGATCGCCGTCGGCACGCCGGCGTTCATCAAGGCGTGCGCGACGGCCAGTCCGGCAGCACCGGCGCCGATGACGATTGCCGGCTCGACCGTGGTCGGCAGATCCGCAACCGATCTGATTGTCGTATCAGTCATTCACTCGAATCCCGTTCGACGTCCCGCCGCAAGGCTCGCAGGACGCTGTAACCGTTTGATCCCGCGCAGGATCCCTGCAGCAAACCGCGGCCAAATTTCGAGCGATGCGATTTAGCGCCACACGCCGGGCCACGGTTGCGCTCTATATGGCATATGCGCGATATCAACGGTAATCAGGTCGCGGCAATGTGATTGATTCGAGGCCTTGGGTGGCTGGCGGGTCTCGATTATCCCCCACGCGCATGCCCGAAATCGAGTCCGATTTTCGAGTCATGCGCAGAATCAAAGTGTTACAGCACCTTGGCGCGTCCTGGACGGCCGGCGCTGTAGGCGGCACGCGGAATCTCGACCATGCCCTCCTTGCGGTTCTATTTCGACAAGATCCTTGAGGCCGCCGCGCCCGAGGTCGAGCGGCTGGCACTGACCCATGTCGAACGGCTGGCACTGGTGCGCCGCTATGGCGACTTCTCGCTCGCCTATTCCACCGCCGTGCAAGGCAAGCTTTCCTATTTCGGCGACGCCGATGGCTACATCGCCTTCGGCACCAAGATGAAGCACCATTTCGCGCTCGGCGACCCGGTGGCGGCTGCGGCGCGTCGGGCCGATTACATCAAGCGCTTCGTCGAGACCGCCGGCAGCCCGTGGTTCGTGCAGGTCGGCGAGGACACCGCACGCGTGCTGGCCGGGCTTGGCTACAAGGTCAATCGCCTCGGTATCGACACCCGCCTCGCCCTGCCTGAGCATGATTTTTCCGGGAAGCGCAACGAGACCGTGCGCTACTCCGAGCGCTGGCTGCTGAGGAAGGGCTTTTCGTTCGAAGAGGACAAGCGCACGATCTATCTCGACGAGATCGCCCGGCTTTCGGAAAACTGGCGCGGCGACCGCATCGTCAAGCGCTGGGAGATGGGCTTTCTCAACCGCAACTTTGCCGACCATCTTGGCACCGACATGCGCCGCTTCGTCCTGCACGGGCCCGACGGCGAACTGGTCGCTTTGCTCGACTTCGACCCGCTGTGTCGCGACGGCAAGGTCATCGGCTACACGACCGCCTTCAAGCGCAAGCATATCGATGCCTCGCCGCATGCCGAGATCGGCCTGACCAAATTCGCCGTCGACCGTTTTCGAGAAGAGGGCATCTCGGTGGTCACGCTCGGCCTGTCGCCCATGCTCGATATCGGGCCAAGCGGCTTTGCCGAGAGCGATTTCTGGCGCAATGCCTTCCAGCGCGCCTACTCTTCGCCCTGGGTTAACCGCCGCAGGTTCAACCTGCAGGGCCAGGCGGCCTTCAAGCGCCGCTTCCACGGTGTCGAGGAGCCGGTCTACATCGCCTTCCGAAAGGGGACGTATGTCGAGATGCTGGGGTTGCTGCGGCTGGTCAAGGCGATCTAGGTCTGGCGGCGCTTCAAGATGCTTACTGCGGTCAGTTCCTCAACCGATATCCTGTCCTGAATATCCAGGCGACGATCGCGATACAGATCAGCAGAAAAACAACCGTCATGCCGAGGCTGACGCCGACCGAGACGTCGGACTTGCCGTAAAAGCTCCAGCGGAAACCGCTGATCAGATAGACGACCGGATTGAATAGCGTGATCGTGCGCCAGACCTCGGGCAGCATGTTGATCGAATAGAAGCTGCCGCCGAGGAAGGTCAGCGGCGTGATGATCAACAGCGGCACCAGTTGCAGCTGCTCGAAACTCTTCGCCCAGATGCCGATGATGAAGCCGAACAGGCTGAAGGTCACCGCCGTCAGCACCAGGAAGGCGAGCATCCAGAACGGATGCAGGATGGTGAGCGGCACGAACAGCGAGGCGGTGGCCAGGATGATCAGGCCGAGGATGATCGACTTGGTCGCGGCGCCGCCGACATAGGCGATGACGATCTCCAGATAGGAGACCGGCGCCGACAGAAGCTCGTAGATCGAGCCGACGAATTTCGGGAAATAGATGGCAAAGGAGGCGTTGGAGATCGACTGGGTCAACAGCGACAGCATGATCAGACCCGGCACGATGAAGGCACCGTAGCTGATGCCGTCGATCTCGGTGATGCGCGAGCCGATGGCCGAGCCGAAGACGACGAAATACAGCGACGTCGAGATGACCGGCGAGACGATGCTCTGCAGCACGGTGCGGAAAGCACGCGCCATTTCCATCCGGTAGATCGCCCATACTGCGCGAAGGTTCATGGCTCCCTCCTCACCAGATTGACGAAGATCTCCTCGAGCGAAGAGTTTTGCGTGTCGATATCGCGGAACTGGACGCCGCCGGCCTCGAGATCGCGCATTAACGAGGCGACGCCGGGCCGCTCGGCCTGGTTGTCATAGGTGTAGGTCAGCTGCCCGCCATCGGGCGACAGGTCCAGCGCATAGCGCGAGAGCGCCTCGGGAATGGCCGTCAGCGGATTGCGCAGTTCCAGCACCAGCCGCTTGCGGCCGAGCTTGCGCATCAGTTCGGCCTTGTTCTCGACCAGGATGATCTCGCCGCGATTGATGACGCCGACGCGGTCGGCCATCGCCTCGGCTTCTTCGATATAGTGCGTGGTGAGGATGATGGTGACGCCGTCCTCGCGCAGCCGGCGCACCATCGCCCACATGTCCTGGCGCAGTTCGACGTCGACGCCGGCGGTCGGCTCGTCGAGGAACAGGATGCGCGGCTCATGCGACAGCGCCTTGGCGATCATCAGCCGGCGCTTCATGCCGCCGGAGAGCGTGATCGCCTTGGCGTCCTTCTTGTCCCACAGCGAGAGATCGCGCAGCACCTTCTCGACGAAGGCCGGGTTGGCTGGTTTGCCGAACAGGCCACGGCTGTAATTGACCGTCGCCCAGACGCTCTCGAAGGCGTCGATGGTCAGTTCCTGCGGCACCAGCCCGATAAGGCTGCGCGCGGCGCGATAATCCTTGTTGATGTCGTGGCCATCGACGGTGACGGTGCCCGACGAGCGGTTGACTATGCCGCAGACGATCGAGATCAGCGTCGTCTTGCCGGCGCCATTGGGCCCAAGCAGCGCGAAGATCTCGCCGCGCTGAATGTCGAGATTGACTTCCTTGAGCGCGGTAAAACCGGTGGCGTAGGTCTTGGAGACCCCGGAAATGGACAGGATTGAAGGCATGGATGAAAACGGCTGCTTGAAAGAGGTCCCCTGATATAGGCCGAATGTCGGTGCATGCAACCGCAAGTCGATGCGCTGCTGACAGTTATCGACAATCGTTGCAGGCCGGCCATTGCAGGTTCGGAGCCGCTACGATGGACCCCAAAGCTGAGCACGAGTGGGAAGACGGGGCGGGATCAGGCTTGCCGCCTCTCCAGCATGAACACGGTACGCCTTGTGCTGTCGTCCTTGGTCCATGCCTGTTCGACATCGGCCAACGGCACCGGTGTGGTGGCGATTTGGAGGCCGGCCGGCATGGCGACGCGCAGCAAGTCGCCGGCGCAGGCGATGAAGCGGTCGAGCGGGATGCTGCCAATGCCGCTGCCCATCAAGGCAATCGCCGACGACCGAAGCACGGCGCTCGGCAGATTTATGTCCGAGCCGCTGACGGAGCCTATCTGGACGAAGCGGATCGGTACCCCGTCGGCACCTGCCTTGGCGGCGGCGATCAGCAGGCGCTCGGCGCTGTTGCCCCAGAGGTAATCGATGACGACGTCCACCCCCTCGGCGAAGTGTCGCTTGAAGCTTTCCTCCAGAGCCTCCTCGTCCTCGACCAGCGGGATGATCACATCCGCCCCGAGTGCAGAGACCGCATCGAGTGCAGCGGCGTTGCGACCGGTGGCAATGATTTTCCTTGCCCCGAGATGCCTGGCGATCTGGACGGCGAGACGGCCCGCCGTGCCGGTGGCGCCATTGATCAGCACGGTTTCGCCTGAATTGAGCTTCGCCCGTTCGGTATAGGCCGCCCATGACGACATGCCGGGATTGGCGATTGCCGCGGCGGTGATGTCGTCCAGATCATCGGGCAGCGCAACACAGTGCGCCGCCGGAACGAGCGTTCGTTCCGCCATGCTACCATTGGGCGCCCTGGGCAAAGCGAAATAGACCCTTGAGCCATCATCGAGCCGGCCGACACCGTCGATGCCGACGACGAAGGGGAAATGACCCGAAGAGCTGTAGTGCGAACCCGAGGCGCGGCTCTTGACCACGTGGCTGATGGCGGCGGTGCTGACCTCGATGCGGCTCTCGCCTGCTGCCGGCACCGGTTCGGGGAAATCGCCATAGATTGGCGTTTGCCCGGCGCTTGAAACAATCGCGGCCTTCATGATGTTTTTCTTTCTGAATCCTGAATTGCGTGTATAATGCATATATATGGAGTCGCCGCGTGCCGTCAACAAATAAAGTGCAAAATACACATATCTCCACCCAGCTCCGGCAGCTGCACGGGTCTGTGCTCGATATCGTTGGCCTGATGAACCGGCCGCAGCGCGACGAGCTGCTGATCGAGGCGGCCGGCATTCCGCTCGACCGGGCGCTGTTTCCGCTGCTGGTCGGCATCGAGCGTTTCGGGCCGATCGGCGTCGTTGAAATGGCCGACCGCGTCGGGCGCGACTACACCACCGTCAGCCGGCAAGTTGCCAAGCTGGAGAGCCTGGGCCTTGTGCAGCGCCGGGCCAGTGCCGCCGACCGGCGCGTGCGCGAGGCCGTCATAAGTCCGAAGGGCAAGACGATGACCGATCTCGTCGATGCAGCGCGTGAAAAAATCGGACGCGCCATCTTCGAGACATGGGACGCGCAGGAGATCGAGGAACTCGTGCGCCTGATGCGCAAGTTCGCGGACGCACTTGGCGACGTGCCGGAGACCAGCCCGTAGGCCCGGGATGCGCGGCATGCAACCGGCAAAATTGTCCTGTGGCGTTCAGCCTCGCGGCAGGACGCCACTTTGACCCAACGGCGCTACAGGCCTATTCTTACCTCATTAGAAGCAGCCGGAGCCCACCATGGACCCGCTCATCCTGTCGCGCATGCAATTCGGCGCGAATATTTCGTTCCATATATTGTTTCCGACGATCACCATTGCGCTGGGTTGGGTGCTGCTGTTCTTCAAGCTGCGCTACAACGCGACCAACGATTCCGCCTGGATGCGTGCCTATTTCACCTGGGTGAAGGTGTTCGCGCTGTCCTTTGCCATGGGCGTGGTTTCGGGCGTCACCATGAGCTTCCAGTTCGGTACCAACTGGCCGGGCTACATGGAAAAGGTCGGCAACATAGCCGGGCCGCTGCTGGCCTACGAAATCCTCACCGCCTTCTTCCTCGAAGCGGCCTTCCTCGGCATCATGCTGTTCGGTTTCCGCCGCGTCTCCAACCGCATTCACACGCTGGCGACGGTGCTGGTCGCCGGCGGCACCACCGTCTCGGCCTTCTGGATCATCGCGCTCAATTCCTGGATGCAGACGCCGGCCGGCTTCGAGATCCGCGATGGCGTGGCGCATGCGGTCGACTGGTGGGCAATCATCTTCAACCCGTCGATGCCCTACAGGCTGACCCATATGCTGCTGGCGTCCGGGCTGACGGTGTCGTTCCTGATATCAGGCCTGTCCGCACTGCGTTATCTCAAGGGCGACCGTTCGGAATCGATGTGGAAGGCGCTGCGCACCGGTGTCTTCACCGCGGCGATCCTGATTCCGATCCAGATCTTTGCCGGCGACCAGCATGGTCTCAACACGCTGGAGCATCAGCCGCAGAAGATCGCCGCCATGGAGGCCAACTGGAATACCGGCCCCAACGTGCCGCTAGTGCTTTTTGCGCTCCCCGACGAGACGGCCCGCGAAAACAAATTCGAGATCGCCATTCCTGACGGCGCCAGCCTGGTGCTGCGGCACTCGACCAGCGGTGTCGTGCCGGGGCTGAACGACTATCCCGGCAACCATCCGCCGGTGTTTCCGGTGTTCTGGGGTTTCCGCATCATGGTCGGCACCGGCATATTGATGCTGCTCGTCTCGTGGTCCGCCGCCTTCTTCCTCAAGCGCCGGCACAGCCTGCCGAAGCCGCTCGCGCTGCTGATGGTGCCGATGGCGCTGTCGGGCTGGCTGGCGACGCTAGCCGGCTGGTACACCACCGAGATCGGCCGCCAGCCCTGGCTGGTGACGGGCGTGCTGAAAACCGCCGACGCGGTCGGTCCGGTGGCCGGCAGCCATGTCGCGCTTACGCTGACGATCTACCTCATCCTCTATGTGCTGTTGCTGATCGCCTATCTCGGCGTGCTGGTGCACCTGGCGCTGAAGGCGGCCAAGGACGGCGATTCATCGCCGCTGCCGGGCGTCATGAACGCCGCCATGTCGCAGCCGGCGGCTGGCGAGTAGGAGAAGAAAATGAGCTTCGACTGGCCAGCCGCGCTTCCCCTCATCTTCGCCGGCCTGATGGGCCTCGCCATCCTGATCTACGTCATTCTCGACGGTTTCGATCTCGGCATCGGCATCCTGTTCGCGGCAGCCGAGGATGCCGAACAGGACACGATGATCGCGGCAATAGGCCCGTTCTGGGACGCCAACGAGACCTGGCTGGTGCTGGCCGTCGGCCTGCTGCTGGTCGCCTTCCCGCTGGCGCATGGCGTCATCCTGACGGCGCTCTACATTCCGGTCTTCGTGCTTTTGCTCGGGCTGATCCTGCGCGGCGTTGCCTTCGATTTCCGCGCCAAGGTGCCGACCGAGCGCAAGCACCGCTGGAACCGTATTTTCTTCCTCGGTTCGCTCATCGCCTCGCTGGCGCAGGGCTATATGCTGGGCGTCTATGTACTCGGCCTCGATGTCGGCCTCGGCGGCATGGCGTTCGGCGTGCTGGTGGCGTTCTGCCTTGCCGCCGCCTACGCGGCGATGGGTGCGGCCTGGGTGATCTACAAGACCGAAGGCGAGTTGCAGAGGAAAGCGGTGCGCTGGCTTCGCACCGCGCTGGTGCTGACCGCGCTCGGCATGGCGGCGGTGTCGCTGGCGACGCCCTTCGCCAGCCCGCGCATCTTCGACAAATGGTTCGTCTGGCCGGAGATGCTTTATCTGTCGCCACTGCCGATCCTGTCGGCGCTTTTGTTCCTGTGGCTGTGGCGGCAGACCTTCCATCTGCCGAAGCCCGACGATCGCCATTCGCTGACGCCGTTCCTGACGCTGGCCGCCATCTTCACGCTCGGCTTTGCCGGCCTCGCCTGGTCGTTCTACCCGTTCGTGGTGCCGGATCGCCTGACCATCTGGCAGGCAGCCTCGGCGCCGGAAAGCCTGGCCATCATCCTGGCCGGCACCGTGGTCGTGCTGCCGGTCATCATCTTCTATTCGTTCTATGCCTACCGGGTGTTCGGCGGCAAGGCGACGGATTTGACATATGATTGAGGTTGGCGGGGTGAAGGTGGCAGCAGCTACCGTGCCTTCGTCAGGATTCGCTGTCCCGCCAGCACCAAAAAAACCCGGCGCAAGGCCGGGCTTTTCAAACGCTTCCGAGACAGCCGAGCTCAGCTCACCTTGATATTGGACGCCGCCTGGTCCTCGGCCAGCTTCTGCTGGAACATCTGGGCGAAGTCGATCGGGTCGAGCATCAGCGGCGGGAAGCCGCCATTGCGGGTTGCCTCGGCGATGATCTGACGGGCGAACGGGAACAAAAGGCGCGGGCATTCGATGAACAGGATCGGCAGCATGTGTTCCTGCGGGAAGCCTGCGACGGCGAACACGCCGCCATAGACCAGCTCGACATTGAACAGCACTTCCTGGTCGAAGGACGCCTTGGCGTTCAGCGTCAGATTGACGTCGAACTGCTTGTCGGAGAGCGGGTTGGCGTTGACGTTGACGTTGATGGCGATGCCCGGCGCCTTGTCGCGGCCGCGCAGCGAATTCGGGGCGCCGGGGCTTTCGAAGGACAGGTCCTTCACATATTGCGCCAGAACGTTGAGCGACGGCTGCGCCGCATTGCCGTTTCCGTTGGCTGCGCCGACCGGCGCGTCATCTTTGCTGGCCATAAGCCTTGTCCTCTTGCCTGGGCAGCGTCGCTGACCGAATTGAAATCGGGCGTTCGCTACCATGGCGGGGATGACAAGACAAGGTTTGCCGCCTTGCTTCCCGGCTGCGGGATGGAGATGGGACGGGGCGCTAATCGTCCTTCAGGCGGCGCCACGGCGAGTTGTGATCCGGGCCGCGCTTCAGATCGTCCTCGCGCGAATAGTCGCCGTCTTCGAGGTCGATGACCCTGTCGCGCTGGCGGCCGCGAAAACCGCCGGTCGAGAAATCGGTGGCGACGACAATGCGGCCCTTGAACCGGCTCCAGGCAAAGTCGCGCAACGGCGGCAGGAACAGCAGCAGGCCGATGATGTCTGATATGAAGCCGGGGATGATCAGGAGGATCGCCGCGACCACGATCATGGCGCCGTGCGCAAGGTGGCGGCTGGGGTTCTGGCCGGCGGCCATCTCGGCGCGGATGCGGGCCATCACACCAAAGCCCTGGTATCGGAGCAAAAGCACGCCGGCGATGCTCGAGGCCAGCACGAGGCCGACCGTCGCCAGCGCGCCGACCTCGCGGCCGACGATGACGAAACCGGCGATTTCCAGCAGCGGAAGCGCGAGGAGAAAGAAGGGAAGCAGCGAAATGCGCAAGTCTTGCCAACCTTTTTCGATTGTTATGATCGTTTCGATTGTTTTGGCCGCCAGCGAGCAATCGCCGCTGGCACTGAGGCTGTTAGATAGGTATGCCTGCCTTTGATTTGAATGATTGCGCCTTGCGTTCTATATGCTTTGAATGTTGAACGCTATGCGACCGTGGCCATTGGGCCTGACGGTCCGGCCACAGGGCAGGGATTGATTGGCGGAAGATATGGGATTCTTCGACTTCGGCACGATTTTCTTCCTGATTGCGGCGGTGGTCATCTTTTTCCAGCTGCGCAATGTGCTGGGCCGCCGCACCGGCAGCGAACGGCCGCCCTTCGATCCCTATTCGGCGGCTCGCACCGGCGACAAGGATGCCGCCCAGAAATCCGAAAACGTCGTCTCGCTGCCGCGCAAGCGCCCGCCAGGCGAGCCGGCTCCCGACACCTATGCCGCGATCGACGCTTTCGCCAAGCCCGATACCGACCTCAACAAGGGCCTGCGCACGATCAAGGACAATGATCCGTCCTTCGAGCCGAAGGGTTTCGTCGACGGCGCCAAGATGGCTTACGAGATGATCGTCATGGCCTATGCCGACGGCGATCGCAAAACGCTGAAGAACCTTTTGTCGCGCGAGGTCTATGACGGTTTTGTCGCCGCCATCGGCGAGCGCGAGGCCAAGGCGGAAAAGATCCAGTCCTCCTTCGTCGGCATAGACAAGGCCGACATCGTCTCGGCCGAGATGAAGGGCGGCGAGGCGCATGTCACGCTGCGCATCATCAGCGAGCTGATTTCGGCGACCCGCGACAAGGCCGGTGCCGTCATCGACGGCGATCCGGAAACCGTCGCCGAGGTCAAGGATGTCTGGACCTTCGCCCGCGACACGCGCTCGCGCGATCCGAACTGGAAGCTCGTCGCCACCGAGGAAGAAGACTAGTTCGGAAACACGCGGCGAGGCTCCGGTGTCGCTATCGCCTCTTTTTGTCGAGAAAGCCTTCGGCGATCTGCCCGGCTGGGACGATGACGACCATCAGGCGGCCTTCGCCGCCTTTCGCCGCTCGGCCTTCCATGTCCTGACCAAACCCTATCGTAGCGGTGCGCTCGGCGTCGACTTCCACGCTTTTGCCGATGCCTACGCCGAGGCCCGGATCGTTTCGCCGGCGAATCGGTCGCCGGTTTTGACCCGCGGGGAAGCCCGCGCCTTCTTCGAGCGCCATTTTTCCCCGGCGCTTATCCCTGCCGAACATGGCGGCGCCGGGCTCGTCACCGGGTTTTACGAACCGCAAGTCGAGGCGTCACCGGTGCGCACGGACCGATTTTCGCTGCCATTGCTGTCGCGTCCGGCCGATCTCGTCGATATCGACGAAAGCAACCGGCCTGCCGGCCTGGATCCTTACCTCGCTTTCGCGCGCCAGACGCCGAACGGGCCGGTCGAGTATCCCGACCGTGGCGAGATCGAGCGTGGCGCGCTGGATGGCAGGGGCCTGGAAATCGCCTGGCTGGCCGACAAGGTCGATGCCTTCTTCATTCACGTGCAAGGTGCCGCACGCCTCACCATGACCGACGGCCGGCTTGTCCGCGTCACCTATGCCGCCAAATCCGGCCAGCGCTTCACCGGACCCGGCAAGATCCTGAGCGAGATTGGCGAGATCCCGCTGGCGGAGGTGACGATGCAGTCGATCCGCGCCTGGTTCAAGGCGCATCCGGACCGCATCGACGAGATACTGTGGCAGAACCGCTCTTACATTTTCTTCCGCCAGGCCGATGTCGAGGACGCGGCCCTTGGCCCGATCGCCGCCGCCAAGGTGCCACTGACGCCCGGCCGCTCGATTGCCGTCGACCGTCTGCTGCATACATTCGGCACGCCCTTTTACATCGACGCGCCGACGCTGACTGCCTTCGACGCAAAACCGTTCCGCCGCCTGATGATCGCGCAGGACACCGGCTCGGCCATCACCGGACCGGCGCGGGGCGACCTGTTCGCCGGTTCGGGCGATGCCGCGGGCGAGATCGCCGGCGTGGTCCGCAATGCCGCGGATTTTTATGCGCTGATCCCACGCGCGCTCGTTGCAGGCGCGGTCCGATGACCCGGCGCCCGGACAAGCTCAGCGAGGACGACCGGGTTCTGTGGAACCTGGTGGCGCGAACGGCCAAGCCGCTGAAGGGCAAATTTGCCATCGACATCCCTGAAATCCCTGCAGAGGTCAGGCCGAGTCAGTCGCAACCGGTTCAGTTCATGGGCAATCCGGGCGGCGCAGCCAAACCGAAGACGCAGCATGTCGCCCACGCGCTCGACGAGCCGACGTTGGACAAATTGTCGAAAGGCCGGCTGCCGATCGAGGGCCGCGTCGATCTGCACGGCATGACGCAGGACGAGGCCTATTCGCTGCTGTTTTCGTTCCTGCACCGGGCGCATGCCGGCGGCGTCCGCTATGTCCTGGTCATTACCGGCAAGGGCTCGTCCTCCGGCGGCGATGGCGTGTTGCGGCGCGCCGTGCCGGCCTGGCTGTCGACGCCCGCCTTCCGGCCGCTCGTCTCCAGCCACGACCATGCCGCCCGCAATCATGGCGGTTCGGGTGCGCTCTACATCCGCCTGCGGCGGGCGCGCCTGTGAGGAGCTCTATCATGAGGGTGGGGGCATGACCCCGTTCGGAGAGAAGCTGCGGACGCTACGAGGCGAACGCGGTGTCCGCCAAAAGGACATGGCGGCGGCGATCGGCGTCAGCGCCGCCTATCTGTCGGCGCTCGAACATGGCAGGCGCGGTGCCCCGACCTGGACGCTGATCCAGAAGATCATCGGCTATTTCAACATCATCTGGGACGACGCCGAGGAATTGGCGCGGCTGGCCGAGGCCTCGCACCCGCGTGTCAAACTCGACACGTCGGGTCTTTCCCCCGCCGCCACCGAGCTAGCCAATCTGCTGGCCGAAAACATCGAGAAACTCGACGAAGCCGAGCTTCGCCGCATCACCGCATCGATCCGCGCGGCGTTAAACCAGCGGCCGTAGTTTGAGGGTCCGCGCCGGTGCAACTTCGCCTGCTTCACGAGGAAACTGCCCGCCGGCGGTCCGCCGGCGGGCACAGTGGTGAGATCACTTCTTGCCGGCCGTGCCGCCATTACCGCCCCGGCCATTGTCGCCATGGCCATTGTTTCCACCGCCCAGGCAGTCCGACGCCCCGGCTTCACCGCAACAGCGGCCGGCCCAGAGGTCGTTGAGGTTGGTTTTGGAACAGCTGGTGGTCTGATCGGCCATGGCGGATCCGGCCATGCTCGACACCGCGATAGCGGCAAGAAGGGTGTTTCGCAGAAAAGCAGTCATCTGAAGTCTCCATGGTTGGTTTCGGTTCACGGCTGTGTGTCGCTGGCCGGAGCGAAATGGTTCACGGAGAAATGCGAGATTGTTGGAGGATGCGCGTGGAGCCGGGCCACGAGCGAGACGCCGGCGGGACAGCGCCCCCCTCTGCCCTGCCGGGCATCTCCCCCTCAAGGGGGGAGATTGGCGGCTTCGGCGCCGGATCGCCTCTTCAACACTATTCAACGCAGGAAATTGGCGAAAGCGGAGGTAACATCCGATCTCCCCCCTTGAGGGGGAGATGTCCGGCAGGACAGAGGGGGGCGCCAAGGATCGCCGATCCTTCGCCGATGCCGCCCTGGTCGTGCAGAAGCTACTGAACCGCGCCGACCAGAACCTGCTGGCCACCGCGGATCGAGACCCAGCGGCCGGTGTTGTCGATCGCCTGCCGCTTGAGGAAGCGGTAACCGGTCGCGTCCCATGGCTTGACCTTGTCGGTCAGATTGTCGAGCACATAGTCGCCCTCGTCGGTGCGCACCGTCAGCACGGCGTGACCCTCGCCGTCGGGCTTGCGCACGACGGTGATCAGAAGATCGGCAAGCGAGATGCTCATGCGCGAAAGCTGGCGCCGCTTTTCCAGCACATAGTCCTCGCAATCGCCGACGCCCTTGTCGGGATAGGCCCAGACCTCGTCCTTGCCGTAGATGTCCATGTCGCTCATCGGCTTGACGGCGGCGTTGACCCTGGCGGTGACATTGAGAAGCTTGCGCATCAGGCCGTCGCTCATCGGAGCCGGCGCCAGATTGGTCGGGCGGATCGAGCACTCGCCCGGATGCAGCTTGCAGAAATCATAGTGGCCGATCGGCTGCGAGGTAAGCCCCCCGGTCGCCATCGCTCCACCCGCCAAGGCCGGTGCCACCCAGCCCGCCGTCACTGCCAGCCCGGCCGCCACATACACGCGCAGCCGTTGCGCCATCGATGAGGAAATCATTGTCCCCGCTCACCCTTTGTTATTAACGAAAGGTTAAGGGGGATTTACAGTCCGTGTCAATTACGACGACGGTCGGATTGTCGGCATGGTTACCCGAGGGGCTGGACAGCGGCACTTGTGCAACAGAATCGGCCAGCCAACCGGCTTTTACCGGTCAATTGCACCGGTTTGTCGCCGTTAAGCTTGGTTTATGCAGATCATCGTCCCAAAACCGCAATTCTGGTCGACGTGCATTATCTCTTGGCGGCGCGGACCAGCTTAGGCTTCACCGCGACACGCTCCTGGCGGCCATAGCTGGTGATGAAGTCGACGATGCGCGGCACGATTTCGGAACGGAAGCGCGAACCGTTGAACACGCCGTAGTGGCCAACCGCCGGCTGCATGTAGTGGGCATGCCGCTCAGCCGGGATGTTGGGGCACAGATCATGCGCCGCCTTGGTCTGGCCAAGGCCCGATATGTCGTCGTTCTCGCCTTCGACCGTGAACATCGCGACGTTGCGGATCGCTGACGGATCGATCCTGGTGCCGCGATGCGTCATCTCGCCCTTGGGCAAGGCCTGGCGCACGAAAACCGTGTCGACGGTCTGCAGATAAAACTCCGCCGTCAGGTCCATGACAGCAAGGTACTCGTCGTAGAAATCGCGGTGCTTCTCGGCATTATCGCCATCATGCTTCACCAGATGCATGAAGAAGTCCTTGTGGGCGATGATGTGGCGGTCGAGGTTCATGCTCATGAAGCCGGACAGCTGCAGGAAGCCTGGATAGACCTCGCGGCCGAAGCCCGGCACCGGCCAGGGCGCATGCATCACGACATTGTCGCGGAACCAGTCGATGCCCTTTTCCTGCGCCAGCAGATTGACCGCGGTCGGGTTGCTGCGGGTGTCGATCGGGCCGCCCATCAAGGTCATGGTCGAGGGCACGAAGGGGTCGCCCTTGGTTTCCATCAGCGCCACGGCGGCCAGCACCGGCACGGAAGGCTGGCACACCGCCATCACATGCGTGTCCGGCCCCAGCGCATGCAGCATGTCGACGATGTAGTCGATGTAGTCGTCGAGATCGAATTGGCCGTCGGCCAGCGGCACCATGCGGGCATCGACCCAATCGGTGATGTGCACGTCGGCATGGGGCAGCATGGCTTCGACCGTGCCGCGCAGCAGCGTCGCATAGTGGCCCGACATCGGCGCCACGATGAGAAGCTTTGGGTCGGGCTTACGCCCGGCGGGAATGGCGCGTTCAAAGCGGACGAGATTGCAGAACGGCTTCGACCACACGGTCTTCTCGGCGACCTCGACGCTCTTCCAGTCGACCACGGTCTTGGTCAGGCCGAAGGCCGGTTTGCCGTAGCGGCGCGTGGTGCGCTCGAACAGTTCGGCCGTCGCCGCGATCGAACGGCCCCATTGCGTGTGGGAAAACGGATTGAGCGGATTGGAGTAGAACATCCGCACGGCGTCGGCATAGAGGCGCGCCGGCTGCAGCGCCGCGTGGTTCATTTCATAGAGCTGGTAGAACATCGAGAACCCCGCTGCTGCCTGCGACCGAAGGGACGACGAGCCGCGCCGAGCCCTAGATGTCTCGCGGGGAAGTTAACAACTAATTGCTGCGATGCAATACGTCACGCTGCGTGACCAATGCTTCTTTGGTTCAAGGCCATGGAATCGGGGCCGAACGGCGCCAGCCGGCTCAGTGTGCGGCTGCGAAATGTGTAGGGAGTGTGTCCGGCCCTTTTGCCGGACACAGGAAGCTCTAGACGCGCGCCATGCACACGGAAGTGTGGCCGGAGCCGATGAAGCCGAGCTGGCCGGCCGCACCCTTCGACAGGTCGAGCACGCGTCCCTTGATGAACGGACCGCGATCGTTGATACGCACGACGACGCTGCGGCCGTTGTTCTTGTTGGTCACCCTGAGCTTGGTGCCGAAAGGCAAGGTGCGATGCGCGGCGGTCAGCGCCGACGGGTTCATGCGCTCGCCCGATGCGGTCTTGGAGTGCAGGGCATACCACGAGGCGCGGCCGCACTGGGCGGCGGCGGTCGCCGAAGAAGCACCGACCATCAGGCCAGCAGCGATCGTTACCGCGACAATCGCGGTCTGTTTTGAGTTCTTCATATTTGGGGGATGGCTCCGTTTTTGACAGACCCCAGCCGTTAGGTGCCGAATAAGGCGGGAAATGCGGCAGTGATCTGGCGGTTCCGTGGCAATGGCACACGTTTGGAGTCGCTGGGTAACAGTCTGTCAGGGATTTTCCGGCACGCGACGATCAATCAAGGATGATCTTTGACCTGCTGCCAGGCACCCGTTTGACAAGATTGAACATTAATATCCAAGTAGAGCTCGGCACGGCCGGTCCCCTTCCTTCGGCTCTTTTATCGTGGCCCCGATGCTGCAACCAATCGACTTCAAAAGGGAGACTCGGAAATGAGGCTGAGCAAAAATCTTCTGGCGTTGATTGCCCTTGCCATCGGCGCGCTGTGGTCGCTGCAAGGCATCGGCGTGGTCGGCGGCAGCTTCATGACCGGCCAATCGCAATGGCTCTATATCGGCCTCGTCACCATGCTGGTCGGACTGGTGGGATTGGTGTGGGCGAACCGGTAGGGGGATGAGCTTCGAAGAAAGGTCGACCCCCACTCCGTCGAGCTGCGCTCGACACCTCTCCCCCGATCGACGGGGGAGAGGAAGGGCGCGAGCTTGAGCAAGGTTGGCTCCCTTCCTCTCCCTCCGGAGGGGGGAGAGGTGGCTCGGCGAAGCCGAGACGGAGTGGGGGAAGGCGCTCGTCGAGCGCGCTGCCGCCACAAGACGGCCATACCGCGGCGAGCAAGCCCACGCTCTCGGTCGATTCTGTTACCTATCTATCCGGTTCAGAAAGAATGCCGCCGCCCCCAACAAACCTACCCGAACAGCCGATCCAGAATCTTGCCTTCCAACCGCGCAAGCTCCACCGAACCGCGCCGGCGCGGCCGTTCGACCGGGACATCCAGATCAAGCGCGATCCGGCCTTCGCTGATCACCACGACCCGATCGGCCAGCGCAACCGCTTCAGCGACATCATGCGTGACCAGCACGGCGGTGAACTTCTGCGCGATCCAGATGCGTTCCAGAAGCTGCTGCATCTCGATGCGGGTCAGCGCGTCGAGCGCGCCCAGCGGCTCGTCGAGCGCCAGTATCTGCGGGTGGCCGACCAGCGCGCGGGCCAGCGCCACGCGCTGCTTCTGACCTCCCGATAGCACCGAAGGCCATTCGTCGGCCCGGTCGGCAAGCCCGACCTCGCCGAGGATGTCGAGCGCGCGTTGCCTTGCCTCCGCGCCGGAAGCAATCCCGGTCAGCCCGACCTCGACGTTTTTCACCACGCTGGCCCAGGGCAGGAGCCGTGGCTCCTGGAACATGAAGCGCGTGCGGCTGTGTCCTTCCTCTGCCACGCCGAATGTCAGCGATCCCGATGTCGGCCGGTCGAGCCCGGCCAGAAGTCGCAAAAGCGTGCTCTTGCCGCAGCCGCTCTTGCCGATGACGGCAAGGAACTGCCCGGCCGGCACGTCCAGGTCGATGCCGTCGAGCACGGTCTTGTCGCCGAAGCGCTTGCCGGCATGCCTGAAGGCAAAGGCCCGCTGTCCTTCGACGGAGCCGATCGGCCGCACCGGCGTGGCGACGAAGGAACGGGCTGCGGTCAGGCTGGCGGCGGTCATGGGCAATCTCTCATCCGTTCTGGAAGGCTGGATGCCAGCCGAGCGACAGCCGCTCGAGCAGGCGGGCGAGGCTGTCGGCGAGCTTGCCGAGCAGCGCGTAGATCAGGATCGACAGCACAACGACGTCGATCAGCAGGAATTCGCGCGCCTGCATGGCCATGTAGCCGAGACCGGAGCTGGCCGAGATGGTTTCGGCGACGATCAGCGTCAGCCACATGATGCCGAGTGCATAGCGCAGGCCGACGAAGATCGCCGGCAGCGCGCCGGGCAGGATGACGCGGAAGAACAGGGCGCGCCGGTCCATGCCGTAGACGCGGCCCATCTCGACCAGCTGCGGGTCGACGCTCTGGATGCCGAGCAGCGTGTTGACGTAGATCGGAAAGAACACGCCGAGCGCCACCAGGAACAGCTTGGCTTCCTCGTCGATGCCGAACCACAGGATGACCAGCGGGATCAGCGCCAGATGCGGAATGTTGCGGATCATCTGCAGCGTCGTGTCGGTCAGGCCGCGGCTGAGCGTCGACAGCCCGTTGGCAAGGCCGAGCGCAAAACCGATCGAACCGCCGACGGCGAAGCCGGCAAGGGCGCGCGCGGTCGAGACGCCGATGTTGCGGATCAACTCGCCTGACAGCGTCAGCCGCCAGAAGGCCTCGGCGACCGCACTTGGCGCCGGCAGCACGTTGGCCGGCATGACGCCCGCCCGGCTGGCAATCTCCCAGCCGGCAATAACCAGCGCCGGGAGCAGCCAGCCGATGGCATTGTTATGCAGGCGCGTGGCAGAGCTCATGACGAAGCCTGCAGGCGGTTGGCGCCATGGAAGCCGACCGAGAATTCGTTGGCGATGTTCTCATGCGCCCGCTGCCGCCTGGTGCCGAGCCCGAGTTTCGGGAACAGAAGCTCGGCGACGCGGTAGGCTTCCTCGAGATGCGGATAGCCTGAGCCGATGATGGTATCGATGCCGATCGCCTGGTATTCGCGGATGCGCTCGGTGATCTGTTCCGGCGTGCCGACCAGCGCCGTGCCGGCGCCGCCGCGCACCAGCCCGACACCGGCCCACAGATTGGGTGAGACGACCAGCCTGTCACGGCGGCCGCCATGCAGCTCGGCCATGCGGCGCTGGCCGACCGAGTCCATCTGGGTGAGGAAGCGCGCCTGCGCGTTTTCGATCTGGGCGTCGGTGACGTGGCTGATCAGCCGGTCGGCGGCGCGCCAAGCTTCCTCCTCGGTCTCGCGCACGATGAAATGCAGCCTGATGCCGAAACGCAGTTTTCTGCCGCGCAGTGCCGCTTTTGCGCGCGCCGCGGCCAGCTTCTCGGCAACTTGCGCCGGCGGCTCGCCCCAGGTCAGATACATGTCGACGAGGTCGGCGGCGAGGTCCTGGCCGGCGTCCGACGAGCCGCCGAAATAGAGCGGCGGCCGCGCCTGCGCGGGCAGAAGGTCGAGCCGGCCATTCTCGACGCGGTAATATTTGCCGTCGAAATTGACTCGTTCGCCGGACGCCAGGGCGCGCCAGATGGTCAGGAATTCATGCGCCTGGGCATAGCGCTCGTCATGCGGCAGGAAGACGCCGTCGCCGGCGAGCTCGGTCGGGTTGCCGCCGACCACGACATTGAGCAGCAGGCGGCCATTGCTCAAGCGGTCGAGTGCGGCGGTCTGGCGCGCGGCGAAAGTCGGCAGCGTGACGCCCGGCCGCAGCGCGACAAGGAATTTCAGCTTTTCGGTCAGCGTCGCGAGACCTGTCGCGGTGATCCAGGAATCCTCGCAGTTCTGACCCGTGGGCAGCAGCACGCCGGGAAAGCCGAGCCGGTCGACCGCTTGCGCGATCTCCTTGAAGTAGCCGAATTCGGGCGGTCGCTGCTGCTCCTCGGAACCGAGATAGGAACCGTCGCCATGCGTCGGGATGAACCAGAAGAAATCGAGCGGTGCGGTGCTGGCAGGCGCGGTCATGTCTGGCACAGTCACGGGCGGATCTCCTGGAGATATGGGTGCAAACGCAAATGGCGCCGGGCGTTCCCACCCGGCGCCGTCAGGGGACAAGTTAGTTGCCGGGTGCTGTCCACACCGCGTCGGAGATGCGGACCGCTTTCGGGATCAGCCCGAGCTTGTAGAAGCGGTCGGCGGTCGCCTGCTGGCCGGCGATGATCTCGTCGGTGATCGGAAAGATGCCGAACTTGGTGCGGTTGGCGGCGATGATCTGCGCGTCGAGCGGCACGCCGGTCACCTCATGCAGCGCCGCGGCCACCTTGTCGCGGTTCTGGTCGGCCCACTTCGCCGCCTCGCCAAGGGCAGATATCGTCGTGGTGATGGTTTCGGGGTGCGCCTTGGCGAAATCCTTGTTGGCGAGGAAGTAGGTGTTGACCCTAAGCACCTCGCTGGAGCGGGCCAGCACACGCGGCTGGTAGCGGGTTTCGGCGATGGCGAAGAACGGATCCCAAACGCTCCAGGCATCGATCTGGTCGCTGGCGAAGGCAGCGGCCGCATCCGCGGGGCTGAGATAGACCGGCGTGATCTGGTCGAACGGAATGCCGGCCTTTTCCAGCGCCGCGACAAGCAGATTATGCGCGCTGGTGCCCTTGCCGACACCGACGCGCTTTCCCTTGAGATCGGCAACCGACTGGATCGGCGACGCCGGCTTGACGAAGATCGCCTCGCCCTCGCCATTCGACGGCAGCGCCGCCGCATAGACGATGTTGGCGCCGGCCGACTGGCCGAAGATCGGCGGTGCGTCGCCGGTCCAGCCGACATCGATGGCGCCGACATTCAGCGCCTCCACCAGCGGCGGCCCGGCGGTGAACTCGACCCACTTGACGGTGACGCTCTTGTATCCAAGGGCCTTTTCAATCACCTGCTGCTGCCTCGCGATCACCGGCAGGCCGGTCTTCTGATAGCCGATGCTGAGCTGCTTCAGCTCCTGCGCTGTGGCGCCGGCTGACACGGCAACCGTCGCCGCCAGCAGGCCGATGCCGAAAACACGTCTCGTCAGATTGAAAGGCTTGGTCAGATTGAACATTGATCCCTCTCCTTCGCTGCGGATCGGCGCCGGAAATGGCCTCGCCGGTTGGAAGATGGATCAGGCTAGGTAGTTCTATAAATTTAGTAGAGGAATGATTTTGCGAGTTGGCGTGGAGGTGAGGAATTGTCTTCTACGGCAACCCAGAATTCGTCATCCTAGGGCGGAGCAAGGCCACGCCAATGGAAGATCGAGTTGATTGAGAAAGCCAATCCCGAGTGGTTCGAGCTCTTTCGCGGAACTGGGTGGTAGTCGTTCGGTTTCTTGCACCGCCGGAGCATAGCATACCGTCACGGCATGGATCCTAGGGTCTGCGCCACGTCGCTTCGCTCCTCGCTCCGCCCTAGGATGACGAAGCGTAGGGTTGTTTCGGCCCATATCGAGGCGTCCGATTGGGCCAAGCGGCGATCAATTCGCCATCCCTCACTGCGACCAATACTGCCATGCCCAGTAAAAACTCTCGTCGCGTGGCGGCAGGCGGTCGCGCTCGGCGTCCCAGCGGACCGGCGTTGGCGATTTCGGTTGCTGTTCTAGCGGCTGGCTTTCCCTGGTCCAGGCGAGAAGCCAGTTACCGGCTTGGGCGAACAGCACGGCGGTGGAATGGGTCATCGTCATTCTCTCCTGCTCTTCCGGTTTCCAATCATTCGCGTCCCGCCCACGGGACGAGCACGCACTCGATCCTGCGGAGGGTGAATTCGAGCACGAAGGCAATGGCCGCGATCACCAATATGCCCATCACCACCACGTCGGTGACGAGGAACTGGGCGGCCGACTGGATCATGAAACCAAGCCCGCGCGTCGCCGCCACCAGTTCGGCGGCGACCAGCGTCGACCAGCCGGCGCCGAGCGCGATGCGCAGTCCGGTCAGGATCGAAGGCAGCGCGCTGGGCAGGATGACGTGGCGGACCACTTGGCGCTGAGTTGCACCCAGTGAGCGCGCCGCATTGATGCGTTCCTGCGAGACGCCGCGAACGCCGGACGCGGTCGACAAGGCCACCGGGGCCAGCATGGAAATAGTGATCACCAGGATCTTCGACGGTTCGCCGATGCCGAACCAGATGATGACCAGCGGCAGGTAGGCGAGCGGCGGGATAGGCCGCAGGAATTCCAGCAGCGGATCGAAGATGCCGCGTCCGATCGTGCTGATGCCGATGGCGAGACCGACGGGAACGCCGACGACGATGGCGGCGACCAGCGCGGCGAAAACCCGGCCCAGGCTGGCGACGGCATGCTGCAGCAGCGTCGCATCGACGAAGCCGTCACGGGCGACGAGGACGAACTTGTTCCACACCGCCACCGGCGAAGGCAGGAACACTGGCGACACCAGTTGCAGGCGGGCCGACAGCGCCCACAGCGCCAGCACCACTAGGATGGTCACCACGCTGACCGCGCGGGCGGAAACGCCTTTGCGCTTCGGGCTGGGTCGCGACCATGGAACCGACAGGCCATCGGCCTCGTCGATCTTGTGTCCCGGCCGCTCGGTGTAAGAGGTAACGGTCATGCCGCCTCTCCTTCGAAGATCGCATCGGTCAACTCGCCGCGCGCCGCGGCAAAAGCCGGATCGGCCTTGATGGTGCGAATGGCCTCGCCGGCCGCGTAGCGCCTGGAGAAACCGGGCTCGAAGCTGCGCACCACGCGGCCCGGGCCGGGTGCCAGCACGACGATGCGGGTGGCGAGCACCAGCGCCTCCTCAATGCCGTGCGTCACCATCAGCACGCCGACATCGCTTGCCGTCCACAAATCGAGCAGCGTCGTCTGCATGCGCTCGCGCGTCAGCGCATCGAGCGCACCGAGCGGCTCGTCGAGCAGCAGGAATTCGGGTTCGGCGGCGAGTGCCCTGGCCAGGCCGACGCGCTGGCGCATGCCGCCGGAAAGCTCCCAGATGCGCTTGTCGCCGGCGTCGGTGAGCTTCACCAGCTCAAGCAATTCATCGGCACGGCGCGCCCGCTCGGCCGGCCTGATGCCGCGCAGCCTGAGCGCGAAGGCGACGTTTTCGCGCGCGGTCAGCCACGGAAACAAAGCGTCGTTCTGGAACACCACCGCCCGGTCCGAGCCCGGCCCGGCGATCGGTTGGCCGTTGATGGAGGCACGCCCACGCGCCGGCGCGACAAGACCGGCGGCGACGTTGAGCAGCGAGGTCTTGCCGCAGCCGGAACGGCCGACCAGCACGACGAAGTCGCCCTTGGCGACATCGATCGACACAAGCTCGACGGCAGGCTCCGCCTGGCCGTCATAGTGGATCGAGACCTTGTCCAGTACGAGATGGGGGTCGAGCACGAGATGCGGCATGGATGCCTCGCAGTTGGTTGAAATCCGACTGCCCCGGAGCCGCTCCTCGTCAGCGGTTCCGGGGCAGTCAGCACGCGGCGTCAGGGAAGATCCGCGCGCGTTCAGTTGGGGTCAGGCGCTCAGTTCGAGGCCAGCGCCTGGGTGACGTATTTCGACGACACGTATTTCGAATAGTCGGGAAGCACGGCGTCGATCTTGCCTTGCTCCTTGAGGAAGGCGGATGTCGCTTCCACCGCCTTGACCGTGCCGCCGCCGAGGAATTTGTCGGAGGCCTGCTCTTCCAGCGTGGGGAAGACATAGCCCTTGAGCAGCTGCGGCACTTCTTCCAGCTTGGCGCCGGTGAGCTTGGCGATCGCGGCCGCCTGCGGCGACGACACCGACCATGCCTCCGGCTTGGCGAGGAACTCGGCATAGGCAGCGCCCGTCACCTTGACGAAGTCGCGGACCGCTTCCGGGTTTTTTTCGGCAAAGTCGGTGCGCACGATCCAGGCGTCGAAGGTCGGCGCGCCCCAGGCGGCGACCTGCGAGGAATCCAGCACCACCTTGCCCGTCGTCTTGATCTGGCCGAGCGCCGGATCCCAGACGTAAGCCGCATCGATGTCACCGCGCGAAAAGGCTGCTGCGATTTCCGGTGGCCTGAGATTGAGGACCTCGACCGACTTCGGATCGACGCCCTCGTGCTTCAGCGCGGCGAGCAGGCTGTAATGCGTCGTCGACACGAACGGCACGGCGACTTTCTTGCCGGCGAGGTCGGCGATTTTCTCGATGCCGGCGCCGTTGCGCGCCACCAGCGCCTCGGATTGCCCGATCAGGCCGACGATGAAGATGGTCTGGATCGGCAGCTCGCGGCTCGCCGCCGCCGCCAGCGGGCTCGAACCGACATAGCCGATATCGACCGAGCCGGAAGCGACCGCGGCGATGACATCGGCGCCGGAATCGAATTTGCGCCAGTCGATGGTGGCCTTCGTCGCCTTTTCATAGGCGCCGTCGGCCTGCGGCACTTTCGAAGGCTCGACCACCGTTTGATAGCCGATGGTGATCTTGAGGTCGTCGGCATGGGCCGGGCCGAGAAAGGCCGCACCGGCAAGTGCCGCTGATGAGAGGAGAACAATGCGTCGCGAAATGGTGGACATGAAGGGCTCCTGAAAAGAGAAAACCGGAATGCCCCATGATAGTCCGCTAATTCTATTGGGTTTGTAGAGTTAAATCCTTCCAACGAAGGTGGGGTTGTTAGAAAAAAGCTGTCGGTGGTTGGGTGCCAGGGCGGATGAGGCGATTGTGGTCGGCTCGGCCACGGTCTGAAGTCTTCTGATGTCGGCGGGACAGCACCCCCGCACACCCCCCTCTGGCCTGCCGGCCATCTCCCCCGCAAGGAGGGAGATTGGCAGTTCCGAAGCTGCGCCCAATGCTGCGAGGGGGAGATTGGCTAAAGCGGTTGAGCGCTCAATCTCCCCCCTTGCGGGGGAGATGTCCGGCAGGACAGAGGGGGGTGCTGTCCCGCCGGCCTTAACCTTCTGAACCGCCGTGATGGCTCCATGCCCACCGCGAACCAAAATTCCCCCTCCAGCTCTCATTCGGCAAATCCATACCCCAAACAACTCTGGATTCGAAAACGCGTTCCGCGTGTTCGGGGGTAAGTATAGTACTCTTATCGACATTAGAGAGTTGGAGTCGACGATGAGCGACCACCACATCACCAAAATCGCCAGCGGCATGGATCGGCTTTCGCCGTCGCGTCAGTCGATGCCGGTCGCCTCCGGCCCTGAAGGACCATTTGCCATCTCGCTGCCGTCAAAGCGCATTTTTGTGCTCTCTAGGGCACAAAGACTGGTCAAAATGGCCGGCGCGGCTTGAAAACGAAGCAAAATCAACAGTTCTCGGCTTGTATATCATGTCACTAGAACTTATGTGTCATGCGGGCTTGGACGCGGCGGCAACGCGCGCCAGGCGTTTTGCAACCGATGGTTCCACGCCGTCGCATGACAGAGAAATTTTGATCTCATGCTCACGAAAAAGGGCAAGTACGGCCTCAAGGCGCTCGTCCACCTCGCGCGATTGCCGGTCGGGCAGCTCGCCTTCGTCAACGACGTCGCCACCGGCAACAACATCCCGAAGAAATTTCTCGACGCCATCCTGGGCGAGTTGCGCAATGCCGGCTTCGTCCAGAGCCGCAAGGGCAAGGATGGCGGCTATCGCCTGGCGCGCCCCGCCGACGAGATCAAGGTCGGCCATGTCGTGCGCGTCCTCGACGGGCCGCTGGCGCCGATCCCCTGCGCCAGCCGCACCCAGTACCAGCGCTGTGAAGATTGCAATGAGGCGACATGCCAAGTCCGACATCTGATGCTCGAGGTCCGGCAGGCGATCGCCGAGGTCCTCGATCAGCGCAGCCTCGCGGAAATGCGCGATATCTCTCTCGACGACCTGTCGGTCGCGAGGGCCATCGACGACCTGCCGGTTGCAGGGGACATCGGCGATCTGCCGGTCGCGGTGAAGGTCCAGGCCTGACACTGGCGCTGCGCAGAGCGAAGGCATGCCTATGACCGGGCGCGCCAACTCCATCATCATTGTCGGCGGCGGCGCCAGCGGCGTCGTGCTGGCCGCGCATCTCCTGAAGTCGCCCAATCCCGACCTGCGCGTCACGCTGATCGAAAGGCGCCCGCATTTCGGCCAGGGCATCGCCTATTCGACGCTGCTGTCGGCGCATGTCTTGAATGTCAGCGCCGCCGGCATGAGCGCCTATGCCGACGATCCCGGTAATTTCTGGCGCTGGCTGCAGGAGCGCGGCCTGGCAACGGCCGAGCAGGCGCCTTTCTATGCGCCGCGCAGCATCTATGCCCGTTACCTCGGCGAGTTGCTCGACGAGCTGCAGGCGCGCGAAAAGCAGAGCGGGCGGCTTCGGTTGATCCGCGAGGAAAGCCTCTCGATCACGCCCACCGCATCCGGTGTCGAAGTGGCGCTGGCCAACGGCACCAGCGTCGTTGCGCATCTCGCCGTGCTGGCCACCGGCCACGACGAGGAGCCGGCGCAAGGCCATGCCATCAGGATGGGATCGGAAGCCGATACAGCACTTCCGCCCGACGCCGGCGTCATGGTGCTGGGCACCGGCCTGAGCATGGTCGACGCCTTCCTGGCGCTGGAACAGCGCGGCCATCGCGGCGACATCATAGCTGTCTCGCGGCGCGGCCTGCTGCCCTCGCCGCATCGCAAGGGCAATCCGATCAAGCTCGACGTCGCCGACATTCCGCTCGGCACCCAGCTCTCCTACTTCGTCGGCTGGTTCCGCGACCTGATCAAGGAAAACCAGAAGGCCGGCATCGACTGGCGCGACGTCGTCGACGGCCTGCGGCCGTTCAACCAGAAGATCTGGCAGAACTGGCCGGCTTCCGCCAAGCGCCGCTTCGTCGAGCACACCAAGGCCTGGTGGGACATCCACCGCCATCGCATGGCGCCCGAGGTCTATGCCCGCGTCACCGAGGCAGTGCGGTCCGGCCGCATCCGCCTGGTCGCCGGCCGCGTCGTCGACATTGCGCGCAACGGCGAATTCACCGTCCAGGTCCAGTCGCGCCACACGCAGCGCCTCGAGACCTTCGAGGTCGCCCGCATCTACGATTGCTCTGGTATCGTCAGGGACATCTCGACCTCGTCGAACAGCGTCGTGCGCTCGCTGGTCGATCGCGGCCTGGCACGGCCGGATCCGCTGCGCATCGGCCTCGACGTATCGGCCAAATGCGAGATCATCGCCGGCGACGGCACCGTTTCGGCCAAGATCCTCGCCGTCGGCCCGCTGACGCGCGGCACCTTCTTCGAGATCGACGCCATTCCCGATATCCGCGTGCAGTGTGCCAGGCTGAGCAAGCAGCTGTTGGGTTAGGCTGTGTCGATATTCAGGTGATGCCGGCCTGCAGATGGCGGCTTCCTGCGCTTCCGGTGCTCACGTACCCAAAAGTACGCTCCGCTCCGGTTCTCGGAACCCACCATTTTCGACTCGGCCTGACCTGAATCTCAACACACCCTGCGAGCCCTTGAGGTGTAAACCCGGAATTTCATTCCGCATCTGGCCGGTTGATTGGCACGATCTATCTTCTTTCCGACTGCAAAGGGCTGGAAAAGAGGATACGCTGCCGCTCTGCCTCGAGGCGGTCGCTTGGTCATGGAGCATCGATATGAGCGAGCACGAGATCGCCGCAGCCGACGAATTGTCCCGCCTGCGTCCGCCCTACAAATCCGTCCTCGACCTGATCGGCCAGACGCCGGTGGTCGAGCTGACCAAATTCGACACCGGCAAGTGCCGGCTGTTCATCAAGCTCGAAAGCCAGAACCCCGGCGGCTCGATCAAGGACCGCATCGCGCTGTCGATGATCGCCGCGGCTGAAAAGCAGGGCAAGCTCAGGCGCGGCGGCACCATTGTCGAGGCGACGGCCGGCAATACCGGCCTCGGCCTCGCCCAGGTCGGCATCCCCAAGGGCTACCGCATCGTGCTGGTCGTGCCAGACAAGATGTCGCGCGAAAAGATCCAGCATCTGCGCGCGCTCGGCGCCGAGGTGCGCATGACGCGCTCCGATGTCGGCAAGGGCCATGCCGAATATTACCAGGACATGGCCGAGAAGATCGCGGCGGAAACGCCCGGCGCTTTCTACGCCAACCAGTTCGCCAACCCGGCCAACCCGCTGGCGCATGAAACCACCACCGGTCCGGAGATCTTTTCGCAGCTCGACGGTGACGTCGATGCCGTGGTCGTCGGCGTCGGCTCCGGCGGCACGCTGACCGGGCTTGGCCGCTACTTCGCCAAAGTGTCGCCGAAGACCGAAATGGTGCTGGCCGATCCGGTCGGCTCGGTGCTGGCGCCACTGATCAAGACCGGCAAGATGGAAGAGGCCGGCAGCTGGACGGTGGAAGGCATCGGCGAGGATTTCGTGCCGCCCAATGCCGATCTGTCGCTGGTCAAGAAGGCGTATTCCATCCCCGACAAGCAGAGCATGCTGGCGGTGCGCGACCTCTTGTCGAAGGAAGGTATCCTCGCCGGCTCATCCTCGGGCACGCTTTTGTCCGCCGCGCTGCGCTATTGCCGCGAGCAGACGGTGCCGAAACGCGTCGTCACCTTCGTCTGCGACAGCGGCAACAAGTATCTGTCGAAGGTGTTCGATGATTTCTGGCTGGCCGAGCAGGGGCTGGCCGAGCACGAACAGCATGGCGATCTGCGCGATCTGGTGATGCGCTCGCACCGCACCGGCGACACCGTCTATGTCGGCCCGGACGAAAGCCTGCTCAACGCCTATGGCCGCATGCGCCGCTCCGATGTCTCGCAGCTGCCGGTGCTCGACAATGGCAAGCTCGTCGGCATCGTCGACGAAAGCGATATTCTTGCCCATGTCGACGGCCCCTATGATGGCCGCTGGGAGCGCTTCAACGGCCCGGTGCGCACGGCCATGACCTCCAACCTGCACACGCTGCAGGCCAGCCAGACGCTGGATGCGCTGCTGCCTGTGTTCGACCGCAACGAAGTAGCCATCATCTTCGACGGCGACGAGTTCGTCGGCCTGATAACCCGCATCGACCTGATCAACCATCTGAGGCGCGCACGATGACCAGCAATACTCCGCCAGCCGGCCCATCTTCAGCCGGCAAGAACCGCCTGGCCTTTTCGACGCGCACCATCCATGGCGGCCAGAGCCACGACCCGCTGACCGGCGCGGTGATGGTGCCGATCTACGCCACCTCGACCTTTGCCCAGCAGTCGCCCGGCGTGCACAAGGGTTTTGAATATGCCCGCAGCCAGAACCCGACGCGCTTTGCCTTCGAGCGCGCGGTGGCCGATCTCGAAAGCGGCTCGGCCGCCTTTGCCTTCGCCTCCGGCCTGGCGTCGATCGCCACAGTACTGGAACTACTCGACTCCGGCGCGCATATCGTTGCCACCGACGACATCTATGGCGGCTCCTTCCGGCTGATGGAGCGGGTGCGAAAGCGCTCTGCCAATCTGCAGGTCTCGTTCGTCGATTTCACCGATCTCGCCGCCGTCGAGGCCGCGATACGCCCGGAGACGAAAATGCTCTGGGTCGAGACGCCGACCAACCCGCTGCTGCGCATCGTCGACCTCGAAGGCGTCGCCGCACTTGCCAAGCGCAAAGGCATTTTGTCGGTCGCCGACAACACCTTTTGCAGCCCCTATATCCAGCGGCCGCTGGAGCTCGGCATCGATATCGTCGTGCATTCGACGACCAAATATCTCAATGGCCATTCCGACATGGTCGGCGGCGTGGCTGTTGTCGGCGACAACAAGGACCTCGCCGCCCAGCTGAAATTCCTGCAGAACGCCATCGGCGCCATATCGGGTCCGTTCGACAGCTTTCTGGCGCTGCGCGGGCTGAAGACTTTGGCGCTGCGCATGGAGCGTCATTCCGCCAACGGCCTGAAAATCGCGCAGTGGCTGGAAGCGCGCCGCGATGTGCGCCGCGTCATCTATCCCGGCCTCGCCAGCCACCCGCAACACGCCGTCGCCGTCCAGCAGATGCACGCCTTCGGCGGCATGATCACAGCCGTGCTCGACCGCGACCTTGCCGGCACCAAAAAGTTCCTCGAACGCACGCAGCTGTTCACGCTGGCCGAAAGCCTCGGCGGTGTGGAAAGCCTGATCGAGCATCCGGCGCTGATGACGCATGGGTCCATTCCGGCCGAGAAACGGGCCGAGATCGGCATATCGGATTCGCTGGTAAGGTTGTCGGCGGGGATCGAGGATGGTGATGATCTGATCGCGGATTTGGAGCAGGCGCTGGGGGGTTAGACCCTCAAATCGCCAAAGTCGGCGCCGCCCCTCATTGCCCTGCCGGGCATTTCTCCCCGTATAGCGACGGGGAGAAAGACGCTAACCGCGGCCGCCGGTGATTGGCGTAAGCGCCGATAACAGCGTCCCTCGCCCCGTTTACGGGGAGAGGATGCCGGCAGGCAGGTGAGGGGCGGCGCTGACGTTCCAGGTTCAAGCATCAGCCCCGTTGACCCCGCGCCCCATCTGCCCGAAATGTAGCGCCCCATGGCTACACACGCCCCACCCAAACCCACCGACACCCCGCTCACCTTCGCGGTGCTGGTCTTCCCCGGCTTTCCGATGATGGCGTTCAGTTCGGTCATCGAGCCGCTGCGTGCCGCCAATGTCCTGGCGAAGCGGCAATGCTATCGCTGGATCATCGTCGGGGCCACCCAAGGCTCGGTCGAGGCTTCGAACGGCGTCGTCATCCAGCCGGGTTTTTACGCCGAGGATGCACCGAAGGTCGACCGCATCGTCGTCTGTTCCGGCGGCGATGCCGACCACCTCGTCGCCGAGGACGCGGCACACTGGATCCGCAAGAGCCTGCGCAATGGCGCCCATATCGGCGCGGTGGCGGATGCGGCGTTCTTCCTGGCGCGCGCCGGCCTGCTCGATGGCCACGCCTGTACCTTGCACTGGACCAGCCAGGCCGCCTTCACCGAGGCTTTCCCCAACATCGAGCTTCGGCGCGACCTCTACGTCATCGACCGCAAGCGCTTCACCTCGGCGGGCGGTGTCGGCAGCCTCGACATGATGCTGGAGATCATCACCCGCGACTACGGCGCCGAGCTTGCCGCCGGCGTCGCCGAATGGTTCGTGCACAGCCAGCTACGCTCCAGCATCGACCGCAAGATGATGCCGCTGCGGCTGCGCACCGGCGTCCAGAACGAGCTGGTGCTGTCGGCCATCGCCATCATGGAGGACGCGGTGGAAGAGCGGCTTGGCATGGCCGAGCTGACCGCGAAGCTCGGCGTCTCCTCCGACAAGCTCGAGCGCAGCTTCCGTTCCGAACTCGCCATCTCGCCCAATGGCTACTACCGGCGCCTGAGGCTGAAGCGCGCCGCCGATCTGCTGGCGCACTCGACGCTCGCCGTGCGCGACGTCGCGCTGGCGTGTGGGTTTGCATCGATGTCGAGTTTTGCCCGGGCGTTTCGGGAAGAGCACGGGCATCCGCCGAAACTGGCGAGACGGCATTAGGTGTCGCTCCCTGACGGGTGTGACGTTGGCGGGACAGCGCCCCCCTCTGTCCTGCCGGACATCTCCCCCTCAAGGGGGGAGATCGGACTGCATCTCTGCTTTCGCTAATCTCAGATGTTGCAGAGAAGAACGGCGGCATCGAAACTGCCAATCTCCCCCCTTGAGGGGGAGATGCCCGGCAGGGCAGAGAGGGGCGCCAAAGATCGCGACGTAACCGATTAGCCAGCGGCATCCCGCACAACACATGCGGTTTTCCGCACAATCCATCCGCCCCGCCTGCGCCATGCTCCGACCTTGCAACCCAGCCAAGGCCGTACCCCCATGAGCATCGTCGTATTCGACCCCGACAGCACCGAGGACGTGGACTTCAAGGACCGCATGCGCCATCCCGCCGCCGCCGATCCGGCCGGCGGCATGTGGCTGTCGGACACCGAGCCGTCCTTCATCGATGCCGACGCGCTGCGCAAAGGCCGGCTGGCGAAACTGCGCGGCTGGATGCGCGAGGCGGGCTATGGCGGCGTCGTGTTGTTCGATCCCTACAACCAGCGCTACGCCACCGGCTCGCGCAACATGTTCGGCTATTTCCTGCGCAACTCGACCCGCTATTTCTTCATCCCGACCGACGGGCCGATCGTGCTGTTCGAATATCCGCAGAGCTACCATGTCTCGATGGTGCTCGACACGATCGACGAGGCGCGTCCTTCGAAGTTGGTCTGGTCGTCGGTGTCGGGCCGCGACGACGAGACCGCCGGCCCCTTCGCCGACGAGATCGCCGAGCTTTTGAAGCAGCATGGCGGCGGTTCGATGAAGCTCGGGCTCGACCGCTGCAGCCATCTGCAGGCGCTGGCGCTGGAAAAGCGCGGCTGTGAGGTCAGGGATTGCCAGGGCGAAATCCTGGCGGTGCGCGCGGTGAAGACGCCAGAGGAAGTGAAATGCCTGCAGGTGTCGATGGCCGGCGCCGAGGCCGCCGTCTATGCGGTGCGCGAGGCGATCAAGCCCGGCGTCTCCGAAAACGACCTGTTCGCCATCATGTATGGCGAGGTCATCCGCCAGGGCGGCGAGTTCATCGAGACGCGGCTGCTGACATCAGGCCAGCGCACCAACCCATGGTTCAACGAGGCCAGCGGCCGCAAGATCCGGCCCGGCGAACTTCTGGCGCTCGATACCGACACGATCGGCTGCTACGGCTATTATTCCGATTTCTCGCGCACCTTCCGCTGTGGACCAGGCAAGCCAACGCCCTACCAGAAATCGCTCTACCGCATGGCGCACGACCAGGTTCAGCACAACATTTCGATCGTCAAACCCGGCATGGCCTTCCGCGAGATTGCCGAAAAGGCGTGGAAGATCCCCGACCGTTTCGTCGACCAGCGCTACACCTCGGTCATGCACGGCGTCGGCATGCATGGCGAAACGCCCTTTATCGCGCATTCCATGGACTACGAGACCTATGGCCGCGACGGCCATATCGTGCCAGGCATGGTGGTGAGCGTCGAAAGCTATATCGGCGAAAAGGGCGGCCGCGAGGGCGTCAAGCTGGAGGACGAAATCCTGATCACCGAGACTGGTACCGAACTGCTGTCGCGCTTTCCCTATGAGGATGAGTTTCTGGAGACGCAGGTTTGATGCGGGCTACCAATGAGCGCCTCGTTCCCTGGCGCCCCCCTCTGTCGTGCCGGACATCTCCCCCTCAAGGGGGGAGATTGGCAGCGTCGCCTGCGGCGCTTTTTCCTGCAGCTCTGGTGATTGGCGAAGGCATTCGCGACGGCCGATCTCCCCCCTTGAGGGGGAGATGCCCGGCAGGGCAGAGGGGGGCGCTGTCCCGCCGGCATACGGAAAAGTCTTTGACTGCCTCGACCATGCATCACCAAGGCGCCGCATGAGAACCCCCATCGCCATCAAACCCGGCACCGTGGCCGCGATCTTCATCGACCTGCAGGAAGAGCACCGGCAGGACCCGCGCTACCTGGTCGAGGGCTTCAGCAGCATCCTCGCCAACGTCCAGCGCCTGCAAGCAGCGGCGCGGCAAAACCATGTGCCGATTTACCACTGGGCCTACATCGTCGATCTCGACAGCCAGGACCGGCCGTTTCATCCGGTCGGTGAGGACGGCAAGTCGGCCTTTTCCGACAAGAGCGACCCGCTGACCGAGATCTGCCATGAGGTGGCGCCGGCCAATGGCGAGGCGCTGCTGATCAAGGCCGAGGCCAGCGCCTTCCGCACCGGGCCGGCGGCGCGTGACATCAAGTCTTCAGGCATCGAATGGTTGGTGGTATCCGGCGTCTGGACCGAGGCCTGCATCGACGCGTCGGTCAAGGATGCGGTGGCCAAAGGCTTTCGCGTGCTTTTGGTCAAGGATGCCTGCGGCAGCGGCAGCGCGGCCATGCACCAGACCGGTATCCTCAACCTCGCCAACCGGCTCTATGGCGGCGCCGTCACCGACACCGACGGCGCCTGCCGGCTGCTGGCCGGCGAGACCGTCACCGCCTGGCAGGTCGAAGGTTCGGTGCCGCTGCGCTTCTCCTTCGACAACGCGGCCGCGCTCTACGCCGATCTATGACGCGCGGCCCCTACGAAACCCGGCTCGACCCGGCCCTTTGGGCCTATATCGACGCGGTCAACGCCTGGTATCCGCCCGAAATCATCGGCCTGCCGATCGACAAGCAGCGCACCGTCTATGACAGGATGAGCCGCGCTTTCCACCAGGGCCGCCCGGCAGGCGTCAAGGCCAGCGACGGCCTGGTCACTGCGGCCGGCCGCGACATCCCGGTCCGCCGCTACCGGCTTGCCGGCACGGCCGCGAAGGCGATGGTGATCTACTACCACGGCGGCGGCTTCATCCTCGGCGGGCTCGAAAGCCATGACGACATCTGCGCCGAGCTCTGCGCCGGCACCGGTTTCGACGTGCTGTCGGTGGACTACCGGCTGGCGCCCGAGCATCTTCATCCCGCCGCCTTCGACGATGCGGTGGCCGCCTTCGAATGGGCAGCGGCAATTACCGATCTGCCGCTGGTGCTGTGCGGCGAAAGTGCGGGCGGCAACCTCGCCGCCGCCGTGGCGCAGGCGACGCGCCGCCACGCCAGCGCTGCCATTGGCCAGGTGCTGATCTACCCCGAGCTCGGCGGCGACGAGCGCGCCGGCTCCTATATCGAGCATGCCGAGGCACCGCTGCTGTCGGTGGCCGACATCGCCTTCTACCGCGACGTCCGCTCGGCCAGGCGGCAATCACCTGACGATCCGACTTTTGCGCCGCTGCGCGACCGCGATTTTTCCGGCCTGCCGCCAACGGTGATCGTGTCAGCCGAGTGCGACCCGCTGTCGTCGGACGGCGAAACCTATCGCGACCGCATTGTTTCTGCCAGCGGCAAGGCATGGTGGCACGAGGAGCCGAGGCTGGTGCACAGCTTCCTGCGCGCACGCAGGACGGTGCCGGCGGCGGCGGAAGCGTTTGCGCGGATTGTTGGTGCGGTTGGCGCGCTGGGTAGGGGTGAGTGGCCGTATTGAGTAGCTGACGGCGGCGCGCCAATCTCCCCCCTTGAGGGGGAGATGCCCGGCAGGGCAGAGGGGGGCGCTGTCCCGCCGACTTCTCAGCCAAGTTCGGCAGTGCTCTCGAATGGATATTGAATAATCAGGACACCGAAGGTTGCGCTCTACGGCGCCCCCCTCTGCCCTGCCGGGCATCTCCCCCTCAAGGGGGGAGATCGGCTGTATCTCCCCCTGCGGAGCGCCGCACAATCACTGCGGATTCCCGAACACTCCCCCGCGTCACCCCGCTCTATCATTCGCCTGCTCAGGCAACGGCGTCCCGGCGGCCGCGTCCGCCCCCGCGTCTGTCGATCGGCCGGGGCGATTTTTCTGTGCATGCCGTTGTCCCAAAACCGCTGGGCGCTTTTGGGCGGCATGCATCAACAACAGGGGAACGACGATGAACTTCATGCTGACCGACCGCAAACTCCACCCGCAAGCCAAACCCGTCGCCGATGATTTCAGGACCGGCGGCATCAACCGCCGCGAATATCTGGCGCTGATGGCCGGGCTCGGCGTCAGTGCCGCCGGCGCGTTTGCGCTGGGCGGGATCGCCCCCACCCCTGCCCGCGCGGCAGAACCGAAGAAAGGCGGCGTCCTGCGCGTTGCCATGAACGTCAAGGGCTTCAAGGACCCGCGCACCTTCGACGGCGTGGAAATGTCGAATGTCGCCCGCCACTGCAACGAATATCTGGTGCGCTGGAACACCGACTTCTCCTTCGAGCCCTGGCTGCTCGAAAGCTGGGAGGCGAGCGACGACGCCAGGACGCTGACCCTGCATGTGCGCAAGGGCATCTCCTGGTCGAACGGCGATGCCTTCAACGCCGACGATATCATTCACAACCTCACCCGCTGGTGCGACGCTTCCGTGCCGGGCAATTCGGTCGCCGCGCGCATGGGCGCGCTGGTCAATGCCGACACCAAGAAGGTCGTCGATGGCGGCATCGCCAAGGTCGACGACTTCACGATAAAACTCAATCTGCCGAAACCCGACATCTCGCTGATCGCCGGCATGGCCGACTATCCGGCACTGATCATGCACCGCTCCTATGAGGGCGACGGCGATCCCCTGAAAGCGCTTGCCATCACCACCGGTCCCTGCGAGCTGGTCAGCTGGGATGCCGAGACGGGTGCGGAGGTGAAGCGCAAGGAAAAACCCTGGTGGAAGGGCGAATTCCATCTCGACGGCATCAAATGGATCGACTACGGCTCCGATCCCAACGCCATGCTGTCGGCCTTTGAATCCGGCGAGATCGACACCGACCACGAAACCGCTTCCGACGCCGTCTCGCAGACCGAGCAGATGGGGCTGATGAACTCCGAGATCGCCACCGGCTCGACCATCGTCGCCCGCTTCAATGTCGGCAACGCGCCCTATGACGACGCTAGGGTGCGCCGCGCCGCCCAGCTCGCCGTCGACAATTCCGCCGTGCTGGCGCTCGGCCTCGGCGGCCGCGGCAAGCCCGCCGACAACCACCATGTCGGCCCCATGCACCCCGAATATGCCGATATCGGGCCGGCCAAGCGCGACGTCGACCAGTCGAAGAAGCTGCTGGCCGAAGCCGGCAAGGCCGACCACGAATTCGAGCTCATCTCCGTCGATGTCGAATGGCAAAAGAGCACCGGCGACGCCATCGGCGCGCAGATGCGCGAGGCCGGCCTGAAGATCAAGCGCACCGTGCTGCCGGCCGCCACCTTCTGGAACGACTGGAGCAAATACCCCTTCTCCTGCACCGAATGGCTGGGCCGCCCGCTCGGCGTCCAGGTGCTGGCGCTGGCGTATAAATCGGGTGCGGCCTGGAACGAGAGCGCCTACGCCAACCCCGAATTCGACACCCTGCTCGACAAGGCGCTGGCGACACCGGACGCCAAGGCGCGCAAGGAGATCATGGGCAAGATCGAGCAGAATTTGCGCGACTCAGGCATCATCATCCAACCCTACTGGCGCTCGGTCTACCGGACCTATCGGAAGGGCGTCGAAGGCTGCGAACAGCACCAGGCGCTGGAGCAGCATTTTGAGAAGGTGTGGATTGAGGGGTGAGCCTGCCGTCCTTGGGTTCCTCGCCCCCACGGGAGTGGGGGAGAGGTGGCCCGGCGAAGCCGGGACGGAGCGGGGGACGCCCTTCGCGAAACCAAAACCGCATGAAGGATAAGAGCTGGCAATAGCACCTATCAGAAGCCAAAACCTCCCAACGCCGCGCTGGCCCCTCTCCGTCCCGGCTTCGCCGGGCCACCTCTCCCCACTTCGTGGGGCGAGGAACCAAGCCGCGCCGTCCCCGGCGACTCCACTGCAAGGTTGGCGACTAGCGATGCCATCGACCACAGCGTCCTTCGCCCCGTTTACGGGGAGAAGATGGCGGCAGCCGGGGCGGCGCCAACGTTGGCCGGATGCAGCTGGAAAATGGCCGGCGCGAATGCCGGTGAGGCAGTTGCCTGAGCCCGCGCCGGCCATTTGGCGACCTGATAAGGGTCCGCCGCCCGGAGTTTTTACCGCCCCGCCGATGCCCGATCAACCAGGCCGGACGTTTGGTACGGAAGCGGACAAAGGCTCACCGCACCGCCCTCACCAAAGTCCAGATCCAGCCAACAAAGGTCAGCACCAGGAACGGATAGCCTGCGGCGGGCAGCGGCGCCGAGGTCGGCAGCAAGGGCGCGCCCCAGATAATCATGCAAGCCGAGACGACAAACAGCACGGCCGCCACGAGCGCGGTGAGCCGCATCCACAGGGCAAATGTCTTCGGCGCGCTGCTCATGACCAGTGCCGCCGCCCAAAGCGAGATGCCGCCGACATAGGAGGGCACGCTGGCCTCCAGCCCCGCCGCATTGCCCGCCATCAGCAGGGTCTCTCCGGCCAGGAAGGTCAGGAAGCCCGCGGCTACGCAGTCATTGCCGAGCCGCTGATACTTCATCGTCAGCAGCGCGGTGGCGACCACGAGCGCCGCGCCGTCGATCGTCCAGAGTGTTTCGCGGAGCGCAGCGCTGGCGACGAAGGTGCCGGCGAGGCCGAAGGCGCCACCGATGGCGAGGCCGAGAGAGGCGACGGTGTCTGAGGTGGTGCGCATGTGATGTCTCCCCAAGCCCGGGAGAGAGGATACGCCAGGGTGGGGCGTTTTCAATAGGTGAGGCGGTCCGCTTGAGCGGGCGGATAGCCAAATTACGCGGCTTTCCGGACCCCTTGACGGACCGCGCCAAATATAGGAATATAATCCTTCTGGGCTGTCAAACACATTGGGGCATGAGGTGGACAAAAGAAAACGGCGCCTACCACATTGAACCGGAAATAGACCGGGAGGTAGGCGCCGTCGAGAGCCTGCTAAAAACTTACGAGGTGAATGGCATCACTGCGGAAGGTTCTGCCCAAGCCAATCGTTCACGTCTTTCTTCCCCCATCCCATATACGGTCGGCGAAGAGAGACAATGTACAGATTGTCGTTGTCATCTATGTATGGCCTAAAGCGCGCATACACTTGGTCGGCGGTTTCATTCGTAGAGATAGCATAGGACGATTCCGACAGCCTCGCCCATGAGGTGTTTTTGACCTCATCAACAATCTTGGGTCGACCAGTCTCTTTGTTGAGATCATACGTGACGATAAAAGCTGCCATTCCAACAGTTCCTTGCTCTGGAACCTTGTACGCATACGACGAAGGCCGCATGATTGGCACGCGCGCGTGTGCGCGGCGGGCTCTATGATGACGTTTCGTGAGGTCAGGCGGCCTGCTGATCGGCGGGCTTGTCGGCTTCGCGCAGGCGCTTCCATTGCCAGGGCAGTAGTTCGTGCAGACGCGAGGCGGGAAGATCGGCAATGCGGGCCAGGACGTCGGCGAGCCAGGCTTTCGGGTCGACGTCGTTGAGGCGTGCCGTGGTGATGAGGGTAAGCATGACGGCGGCACGGTCGGCGCCGCGCGGGGAACCG
>NZ_JAFG01000003.1 GCF_000519305.1 Mesorhizobium ciceri WSM4083
CAGCAGATGCACGACGATCTCTATGACGGGCTGAAGGAAGAGATCGAGGAAGGCACCAACATCCTGCTCGAGCGCGGCTGGGTGCCCTATAAAGTGCTGACGGAAGCGCTGGTCGAAGGCATGCGCATCGTCGGCGAGGATTTCCGCGACGGCATCCTGTTCGTTCCCGAAGTGCTGCTNTCGGCCAACGCGATGAAGGCCGGCATGTTCATCCTGCGCCCGCTGCTCGCCGCCACCGGCGCGCCCAAGCAGGGCAAGATGGTCATCGGCACCGTCAAGGGCGACATCCACGACATCGGCAAGAACCTCGTCGGCATGATGATGGAGGGCGCCGGCTTCGACGTCATCGACCTCGGCATCAACAATGCGGTCGAGAAATATCTCGATGCGATCGAACAGCACCAGCCCGACATCATCGGCATGTCGGCCCTGCTGACCACGACCATGCCCTATATGAAGGTCGTCATCGATACGATGAAGGAAAAGGGCATCCGCGACGATTACGTCGTGCTGGTCGGCGGCGCGCCGCTGAACGAGGAATTCGGCAAGGCCGTCGGCGCCGATGCCTATTGCCGCGACGCGGCAGTGGCGGTCGAGACCGCCAAGGACTACATGAAGCGCAAGCACAATGTGCGCGCTTCGGCCTGAGTGGCCAATTCAGAATGGACAATAGGAAGCCGCGCCTTGCAGCGCGGCTTTTTTGTTCCCAGATGAAGAAGTACGGGCGCGGATCAGGGGTTGTTGACGGTGTCCTCGACCGCATTGGCGGTTGATTTGACGTCCTTGCCGACGCCGCGGACGGTGTTCGCACAAGCTGTGAGGGCCAGGGCGCAGGTCAAGATGGCTATTGGCGTGATGCGTAGCAGTTTCATGGACGGTGTCTCCCTCAATAGATAAATTAGCGCTACAGCAACGAAGGCCGGCTCGACGGGTTCCATGGCCAAGACGCAAAAAACGAAACCGAATCAAGACGACAGGCTGCTCGTTATCGCCTGTGGGATGATTGCGCGCGAAATTCTGGCCGTCAAGGAACAGCTCGGACTGGACCACCTCGACCTGACCTGCCTGCCGGCGGAATTCCATTTCTATCCGGACCGCATCGCCCCGGCCATGGACAGGGCAATCGAAAAGGCCAAGGCCGAAGGCTACAGCAACATCTTCGTCGGCTATGCCGATTGCGGCACCGGCGGCCTGCTCGACAGGGTCTGCGAGAAGCATGGCGTCGAGCGCATGGTCGGCCCGCACTGCTTTGCCTTCTATCAAGGCATGGATGCCTACGCAAAAATCGCCGACGACGACATGATGTCGTTCTATATGACCGACTTCCTCTGCCGGCAGTTCGACGCTTTCTTCATGAAACCGCTGGGCCTCGACAAGCACCCGGAGTTGATCAAGGACTATTTCGGCAACTACGAGAAGCTGATCTATCTGGCCCAGACCAACGATCCGGAACTCGACAAGGTCGCCGAAAAGGCCGCCAAAATGCTTGGTCTCGTCTATGAACGCCGCGCAACCGGCTATGGCGACCTGACGGCCGGAATGGCGCAGGCGGCTGCACACGCCTGAAGCAATTCTTGACCCCGCTATGCTCTAACCCTGGGTGACAGGCCACCGAGAACGGGTAAGTTGTGCGCCACAAGGCAACAGGCCCTCCAGGCCATTCGAACGTGGAAACGCACCGATGACCCCTCGCCTCTTGATAGCCGCACTCGGTCTCCTCTGTTTCGCCCTGCCCGCTCATGCCGATGGCGAGATACAGAAACTCATCACCCCGGCCGACAAGAAGCGGCTCGACAATTATGGCGAGACGCGCAAGGCGGCGCTTGCCGAGGCGAAAGCTGGAGATGCGGCCGAGGTCAAGCAACTCGACGCCTTGCTGGCAAGACCGCTGGTGGCCTTTTCCGACAAGGACCTGACCGGCAGTTGGCGGTGCCGCACCATCAAGGCCGGCGGGTCTTTGCCGCTCGTCATCTATGGCTGGTTCAAGTGCACGGTGACCGACGACGGTTCCGGCTGGCGGCTGGAAAAGATCAGCGGCTCGCAGCGCACCAAGGGCCGCTTCTTCGACGACGGCGAGAAACGCGCGATCTATCTCGGCTCCTTCTATGTCAACGATGATCCGGCAAAGCCCTATGGCAGCGGCCCGCAAACCGACCAGGTCGGCTATGCCTTCCGCAACAGCGCCAAGGAATGGCGCATCGAATTTCCGGCGCCCTACTACGAATCGAAGCTCGATATCATCGAATTCAAGCGCTGACCGGGCATCGAAGATGCTGATCACCAAGGATTAACCCGGACGCCCTAGCATCCCAGCCATTGTCGAGAACGGGTTGCTTGGAGGGGGCAAGATCCATGGCAGCATCAGAATCCAGTACGCGTCCGATCGTGGTCGTCACCGGCGGCGGCCAGCATGTCTGGGCTATGATCAATGCAATCGCCGATCGCGTTGGTCCTGTCAGCGTCATCCTCGAAACCCCTGAATCCAAAAAGCAATTGCTGCGTGGCCGGGCTCGCCGCCAGGGCTGGATCTCCGCCATGGGCCAGCTTGGCACGATGGTGCTGAGCAGGTTGGGCAAGCGATTCCTGGCCGGCCACAGCGCGCGCTTGATTGCCGAGGAGAAGCTGGAGGTTGAGCCGCGACCAGGCCAGGAGATCATACAAGTAGCCTCCGCCAATGGGCTTGAGTGCCTGCAGGCGATCCAGAAGATCCGGCCAGGCGTTGTACTGCTCAACGGTTGCCGACTAATCTCGGCTGAGATGCTGAGCAAAATGCCCTGCCCGGTGCTCAACTACCATGCGGGCATCACGCCCAAATATCGGGGCATGAATGGCGGCTATTGGGCCCTGGTATCGGGCGATGCGCAGAATTTCGGCACGACTGTCCACCTCGTCGACGCTGGCGTCGACACTGGTGGCGTGCTGAAGCAGGCGCGCGGCAGATCGAAAAAAGGCGACACCATCTCAAGTCACGCGCTACGCCAGACGGCGTTCTCGCGCGACATCTGCGTCGAGGCGGTCAGCGATGCTCTGGCTGGAAAACTCACGACGATCGATCCCGGCCTGCCTTCGAAACTGTGGTATCACCCGACGATCTGGTTCTACCTCTGGACGGGCCTCAGAACCGGCATCTGGTAGCGCGTTTTTCGTCCCGGGCGGCATGCTGCGCGCCGGCGTTTCCGACGCGTCGAACCGGGCGCTGGCACACGCCGCAAACGAATAAACCCACCTTTCATTTTACGACATCGAAATGCGTCGCTTTTGAATGCGCGCGCGTCGTCCCATAACAAGCGGCCCCACTGCGCTTGCGGCAATGCTCGATAGTTCGAGGAGTGAGAATTCATGGCCGATCTGATCGTCGTCTACTGGCGCGATATCCCCGCCCAGATCATCGTCAAGAAGGGCCGGCAGAACGCCAAGCGCGAACTGCCGCTGCGCTTCACCGAGGCGATCGACATGTGCGCCATGCGCACCGGCGCCGGCGGCACAGACGACTATCTGGCCGAATGGCGCAAAGCCGATCCCATTCCGGTCGGCGACGACCTCGAAGCCGAAGTCGAGAAGGCATTCAACGACATCGATACAAAATACGACCGTGAGCGGCTGGTCGCGCTGGTCAAGGCGGGCGGCAAAGAAAATGTCTGAAACCATTCCTGCCAAGGAGGGGCCGGCTGTTACCCAGGCAACTCTGGTCAAGAAGGCGGCGCCGAAATCCGACTACAAGCCGGCCGACGTGTCGCCGCAGCGGCGCGTACAGCGTTCCTTCGCGGTCAGATTATGGTCTGTGCGGCACTCGCGATTACTCGAATGGTTCTACGCCAAATTCGCCGACATGTTCCTGCTCCTCCATCCCTTGTGGAAGGGCATAGGCTACGGCCGCGTCGAAGGGCCGATCAAATTCGTCGAGAAGCGCGTCAAGGGTTTCATGTTCGACTGCCGCATGTGCGGCCAGTGCATCTTGTCCTCGACCGGCATGTCGTGCCCGATGAACTGCCCCAAGCAGCTGCGCAACGGCCCCTGCGGCGGCGTGCGCGCCAACGGCAATTGCGAGGTCGAGCCCGATATGCCTTGCGTCTGGGTCAAGGCCTGGGAAGGCTCGCAGAACATGGTGCACAGCGACAGGATCCTGACCGTGCAGAAGCCGGTCGACCAGTCGCTGCGCGAAACCTCGGCCTGGCTGCGGGTGACCGCGCAGGCGGCCACCGCGCGCGAAGCCGCCGCTGCCGCCAAGAATGGGGCGGCAAACACCGGGGCGTCGGCATGATCGGACGTCAGCGCGACGAGAACCCCGCCGGCATCGATCTGCCGCTCGAACCCCTGCCCGGCCACACCTCGCGCGGCCGGCTGGAGCGCGTGCTTCGGCGCGGCGAGTTCGCGGTGACGACGGAGCTCAACCCACCCGACAGCGCCGATCCCGAGGACGTCTACAACCGCGCGAAGATTTTCGACGGCTGGGTCGACGCCATCAACGCCGTCGACGCTTCGGGCGCCAATTGCCACATGTCCTCGGTCGGGATTTGTGCGCTTTTGACCCGCATGGGCTATGCGCCGATCATGCAGATCGCCTGCCGCGACAAGAACCGCATCGCCATCCAGGGCGACGTGCTGGGTGGTGCCGCGATGGGCGTCGCCAACATGCTGTGCCTCACCGGCGACGGCGTGCAGGCCGGCGACCAGCCCGGGGCCAAGCCGGTGTTCGACCTCGACTGCATGTCGCTCCTGGAAACCTGCCGCATCATGCGCGACAATGGCAAGTTCCTGTCCGGCCGCAAGCTGACGACGCCGCCGCAGCTTTTCCTCGGAGCTGCGATCAATCCGTTCGCGCCGCCGATCGACTTCCGTCCGCACCGGCTGGGCAAGAAGATCGCCTCCGGCGCGCAATTCGTACAGAGCCAGTATTGCTTCGACGTGCCGATGTTCCGCACCTACATGCAGAAGGTGCGCGACCTCGGCTACACCGAAAAATGCTTCATCTTGGTTGGCGTCGGCCCGCTCGCCTCGGCCAAGACGGCCAAGTGGATCCGCTCCAACGTGCCGGGCATCCATATTCCCGATTCTGTCATCAAGCGGCTGGAAGGCGCCCAGGACCAGAAAAAGGAAGGCAAGCAGCTCTGCATCGACATCATCAACGAGGTGAAGGAAGTATCAGGCGTTTCCGGCGTCCATGTGATGGCCTACCGGCAGGAGGAATATGTCGCCGAGATCGTCGATGAATCGGGCGTGCTGAAGGGCCGCCAGCCATGGAAACGTGAGATCCGCCGCGACGATCAGCTTGTCGCCGACCGGCTCGACAGCATCTTGCACGACGACATTACCGAAACGCAGGTGGACATGGTGAAGACCGCGCATTGACAGCGCGGACGGCCACCCATTCGCTTGAACGAAACCAGACAACGATATAAAGAAATCTTTATATCACGGCGGAGAGAATTCATGACCCGTACCATCGTCGCCTCGGCGACACGAGAAATCATCATCGGCTTCGACCAGCCGTTCTGCGTGATCGGTGAACGCATCAACCCGACCGGCCGCAAGAAGCTGGCCGCCGAGATGATCGCGGGCAATTTCGAGACCGTCATCAGGGACGCATTGGAGCAGGCAGCCTGCGGCGCCACCATGCTCGACGTCAACGCCGGCGTCACCTCGGTCAATCCGAACGAGACAGAACCGGGCCTTCTGGTGCAGACGCTGGAGATCGTGCAAGGGCTGGTCGACCTGCCGCTGTCGATCGACAGTTCCGTCACCGCCGCGATCGAAGCCGCACTCAAGGTTGCCAAGGGCCGCCCGCTGGTCAACTCCGTCACCGGCGAGGAAGAAAAGCTCGAAGCCATCCTGCCGCTGGTCAAGAAGTACAACGTGCCTGTCGTCGCCATCTCCAACGACGAGACCGGCATTTCCATGGATCCGGACGTGCGCTTCGCCGTCGCCAAGAAGATCGTGCAGCGCTGCGCCGATTTCGGCATTCCGGCGCATGACGTCGTCGTCGATCCGCTGGTGATGCCGATCGGCGCGCTGGGCGATGCCGGCCGCCAGGTGTTCGCGCTGCTGCGCCGCCTGCGCGAAGAGCTCAAGGTCAACACCACATGCGGCTTGTCCAACATCTCCTTCGGCCTGCCGCACCGCCACGGCATCAACGCCGCCTTCATCCCGATGGTGATCGGCGCCGGCATGACCTCGGCCATCATGAACCCGGTGCGTCCGCAGGAGATGGAAGCCGTGCGCGGCGCCAATGTGCTGAACGGCACCGACGAGAACTGCACCAACTGGATCCGCACCTACAAGGACTACAAGCCGGCCGAAGGCGGCCAGGCGATCGCCGCCCCGACGCAGGTCAACGCGCCGGGTGATGGTGCTAGCAATGGAGGTCGCCGCCGTGGCGGCCGTGAAGCCCGGATGGGCCGAGGATAAGCGCGCAATCGTGAATTCACCTGCAAACATCACCGACCCGCTCGTGCTGTTCATGCCGTCGGGCAAGCGCGGGCGGTTTCCTGTCGGAACGCCGGTGCTCGATGCCGCGCGCCAGCTTGGCGTCTATGTCGAAAGCGTATGCGGCGGACGCGCCACCTGCGGACGCTGCCAGATCGAAGTGCAGGAAGGCAATTTCGCCAAGCACAAGATCACCTCCTCCAACGACCACATCACGCCCAAGGGCGCCAAGGAAGAGCGCTATGAGCGCGTCCGCGGCCTGCCCGAACGGCGCCGCCTCTCCTGCTCGGCGCAGATCCTCGGCGACCTCGTCATCGACGTGCCGCAGGACACGGTCATCAACGCGCAGACAATCCGCAAGGATGCCGACACCAGGGTCATCGCCCGCGATTCAGCGATCCGCATGTGCTATGTCGAGATCGAAGAACCCGACATGCACAAGCCGCTTGGCGACCTCGACCGGCTGAAGATCGCGCTGATGCACGATTGGGGCCTGAAAAGCCTCGATTTCGATTTTCATCTGCTGCCGCAGGTGCAAGGCATCCTGCGCAAGGGCAACTGGACCGCGACCGCCGCCATCTACAAGGATGCCGACTCAGAGACCGCGCGCGTCGTGGCGCTGTGGCCCGGCCTTAAGAACGAAGCCTATGGGCTGGCTTGCGACATCGGCTCGACCACCATTGCCATGCATCTGGTGTCGCTGCTGTCGGGCCGCGTCGCCGCCTCGTCGGGCACCTCGAACCCGCAGATCCGCTTCGGCGAGGACCTGATGAGCCGCGTCTCCTATGTGATGATGAACCCCGATGGCCGCGAAGGCATGACGGTCGCCGTGCGCGAGGCGATCTCGGGTCTCGTCGACAAGGTCTGCGCCGAAGGCAACGTCCAGCGCAACGACATCCTGGACAGCGTCTTCGTCGGCAATCCGATCATGCATCATCTGTTCCTCGGCATCGATCCGACCGAGCTTGGCGGCGCGCCCTTTGCGCTGGCTGTCTCAGGTGCGGTGCATATCAAGGCATCCGACATCGGCCTGAAGCTCAACCAGGGCGCCAGGCTCTACATGCTGCCTTGCATCGCCGGCCATGTCGGAGCGGACGCGGCGGCCGTCACGCTGTCGGAAGGCCCGCATCGCCAGGACGAGATGATGCTCATCGTCGATGTCGGCACCAATGCCGAGATCGTGCTCGGCAATCGTGCGCGGGTCGTGGCCGCTTCTTCGCCCACCGGCCCTGCCTTCGAGGGTGCCGAAATCTCAGGCGGCCAGCGCGCAGCACCGGGCGCCATCGAGCGCGTGCGCATCGATCCCGATACGCTTGAACCAAAATACCGCGTCATCGGCTCTGAGCTGTGGTCCGACGAGCCGGGCTTCCTGGAGAGCGTGCAGGCGACCGGCGTCACCGGCATATGCGGCTCCGGCATCATCGAAGTGGTGGCGGAGATGTATCTCGCCGGCATCATTTCCGAGGACGGCGTCATCGACGGCGGACTTTCGGCCCGCTCCCCGCGCGTCACCGCCAACGGCCGCACCTTCTCCTATGTGCTGAAGGAAGGCTCCGCCGCATTGACGGAAGATGGGCCGAAGATCACCATCACCCAGACCGACGTGCGCGCCATCCAGCTTGCCAAGGCAGCGCTTTATGCCGGCACCAAGCTGTTGATGGAAAAGCAGAACACCGAGCATGTCGACCGCATCCATTTCGCCGGCGCCTTCGGCTCCTTCATTGATCCGAAATACGCCATGGTGCTGGGTCTGATCCCGGATTGCGATCTCGACAAGGTTTCGGCAGTCGGCAACGCTGCCGGTGCCGGCGCGCGCATGGCGCTGCTCAATCGCGGCTACCGCCGCGAGATCGAGGACACGGTCAGCAAGATCGAGAAGATCGAGACGGCGCTGGAACCGAAATTCCAGGAGCATTTCGTCTACGCCATGGCGCTGCCCAACAAGGTCGATCCGTTCCCGAAACTGTCGGCGGCGGTGAAACTGCCGCCGCGCAAGACGGTCAGCGAGGACGGCCTTGCCGGCGACGCCACCCCGCGCCGGCGTTCGCGCGAAGGCCACGCCGCCAGGCGCGGACGGGAGTAAGCGGGCCGCGCCCAGGCCACCGCCTTTCCAAACTCATTTGCATGCAAATGTTTCCGGATCGCTTGATCCGGAAACCAAAGCGCTGTTTTCGTGAAATTCGCCAGATACATGGCAGGCGCATTCAACCGGCATCGAACGGCAGGCAGGAAATATCTTTCAGCCGCCGCAACGCTCCAGAGGAGACGACGATGTCGATGCTCGAAAGCCTCGGCCGCTATGGCGCGGCCATCAAGAATGCTCACGACCGCAGCAAGGCGCGGCGCCTGTTGAACAGCCTGCCGCCCGAAATCCAGAAGGACATCGGCTGGCCGGTATCGCCGCGATCCAGCGAAAAGGCAGCACTCATCAATACCATCTGGAGCGCCGCGCGCTGATGACCTTCGCCGACAAATGCAAATTGCTCGGCCTGCGCCGGGGATATCGCATGTACCCAGCGACGACCAGCAACCGGCTGCGTGCCGCACTTTTACCGCGTCGCTGAGCACTGCGGCGCGGATCACACCGCCGTGTAGACGCGGGCGTGAATCTTGACATTTTCAGCCACGGCACGATCTTTCGATTTAGGGGGTTCTCTTAGTCGGCTTTGGCCGAAGTTCGTGTATCCGCATGCCAAGTTTGAAAAGCCATGTCGTGTCTTTTGTTCTGCGGCACAGCCGTAAGCAGGCATTTGCCAGTCCGGAAAATCTGCAGCGCTGGATCGCGGCCGCGCGCAGGACGGAGAACCACCAACCCCCTGCCTCGCTGCACCAGCGTCTCGACATCCAGACACACACCGTAGATGGCTTTCCGGTCTACGAAATCGCCCCAAGGACCGGCGAGCAGAAGCGGATTCTCTACTTGCACGGCGGCGCCTATGTCTTTGAGATCACGCCCTATCATTGGCACTTGATCGCCGAGATGGCGGATCGGCTGGGCTACGGCATCACTGTCCCGATCTATCCAATCGCCCCCGAACACGATTTCCACGCCATGTTCGGCATGGTTGGCGACGTGTACCGGCAGATGCTCGACGAGACAGAGGCTGAGGACATTGTGTTCATGGGTGATTCCGCCGGCGGCAACATGGCCGTGGTGCTGACCATGATGGCCGCCGAAGAAGGACTGCCCCTGCCGTCGCGGCATGTGCTCATTTCGCCGGGCCTCGACGTGTCGCTCACCAATCCCGCAGTGTTCGAGGCGGAACGCAACGACCCTTGGCTGGGCATAGCTGGCGGACGAGAGGCAATTCGTCTGTACAGTGCCGGCATCGATCCCAGCGACTGGCATATCAGCCCGGTCTATGGAGATCTGTCAGTGCTGCCAAGAACACTGCTTTTGACCGGCTCGCGTGATCTGTTGACTCCCGACAATCTGATCTTCGCCGAAAAAGCCCGCGCAGCCGGCGTTGAAATCGATCTTGTCTATGAGGAAGGCATGTTCCACGTCTGGCCGCTGATCGACATGCCGGAAGCCCGACGCGCCCGCGAGCGCATCGTCGCGTTTCTGGGAGAGAGCCGGATCGTGCAAGATACGAGAATAAGGCCTGAAGAGCGCCCCGCCGAAGCGGCGGAGTAGCTCTATACTATCGTCCTTACCAGCCGCTCAGAACTTGCCGGTTTCCCGGAACACTTCGAAGGTCGCGCGGATGTGGTCGGCGACCGCCTTGACCGGCGCGCTGGCATCCGGCGCCACCACCATCGCCAGATTGTAGGTGCCGATATCGGGCATGCCGTCCTTCGGGCAGAGCTCGACCATGTCGTTGCCGAGGAACGACTTCGGCAGCGGCGCCACGGCGAGATCGGACATGATCGCGGCGCGCTGGCCGGCCGTGTGCGCGCTCATATAGGCGATGCGGTAGTTCCGGCCCTCGCGGCCAAGCGCATCGAGCGCTCCGGCCCGCCAGGCGCAACCCTCTTCCCATAGCGATACCGGCAAGGGCTCGCGCAGATGCGCGCAGCCGCCCTTGGCACCGGCCCAGACGATCGGCTCGGTCAGCAGCACCTCGGCGCCGAGCGCGCTGGTCTTGTAGGAATTGGTCAACAGCGTGATGTCGAGCGCCCGGTCGTCCATGCGCCGGCGCAGATTGCTGCTCTGGTCTATGGTGACGTCGACGGCGATCGACGGATGCGACTGCGCGAAACGCTTCAGCACATGCGGCAGCACGCGCTCACCGTAATCGTCCGGCGAGCCAAGCCGCACCACACCGACAATCTCGGGAATGATGAACTTCGACACCACCTCGCGGTTGATGGACAGCAGCCGGCGGGCATAGCCGAGCAGCATCTCGCCATCCGTCGTCAGCGACACTGAGCGAGCGTCGCGCGCGAACACCGAGCGGCCGAGAATGTCCTCGAGCTTCTTGATCTGCATGGAAACGGCTGACGGCGTGCGGAACACGGCATTGGCGGCGGTGGTGAAGCTGCCAGTCTCGGCAATCGCCACGAAAGTGCGCAAAACATCGAGATCGAGCAGCGGCAGCGGATGATTGAGCGGGGCGTTCATGGCAACCGACCTTCAATTTTTCTGATACAAATCATCATTCCATTTCGTTTGATTGAACATCAGATTGGGAGGATAGTCAACTCCATCGAAGCAGGCTGCTGCCACAAGCAGCCATGAAACGACCTCGGCACAGACCTGCATTCGACACGAAATGAAGTTGAAACAAACCCGACGTAACCAACTCGCGGTCTGGCACCAGCCAGCCACCAAAGGAGAATGAAATGTCTATCCTGTCGTCCCTTGGTCGCATCGCGACCGAATTCAGCGCGGCCCGCGCCCGCTACCAGACCGAACGCGCCATCCGCTCCCTGCCGATCGAACTGCAGAAGGATATCGGCTGGCCAGAGGCTTCCGACACCAAGACCGGTACCCGCAATGGCATCGGATCCTGGGCTGGAGCAAAGTAGATCGTGTGTACCATGTGCTGAAGGCCTGCCGCGCAGCCCGCTCGGCAGGCCTTCTCTGTTTCATTTGTATTCAAATGAGTTTTTGGAGCCATGTCGCCGGCGCATGACGCATATGAGAAAGCCGCATAGCAGCTCCTGATTCCAATTAATGCCTTGTAAATAATCGTAAATTTTGGGCACCTTGCCCAAATCTGTCGCACTCGATGTCGCATTTCATATCAAGCGCTTCGCTTTTGCGATTTAGTTTCTGCTTACACAAGCCTATATCAGCGTCAGCAAACGAGCTGCCCCACTCCATCAAGCGAAGGCGACCCGTCTGAGCAACAAATGGAGATGATTATGAAGCTTTTTGCACGCCTCTTTGCCCGCCGCGAAATGAACCTGACCACCGCTCTTGAGCGTCAGCGTCTTGCCAACACCATGCCCGGCCAGACCGGCGCCATGAATGCGGCGCGCCTCGGCTTCGTCGCCTGAAGATTTTAGGCGGCAGCGCATCCCTGCCGCTGCTTTAAAACTGTAACGCCGCCGGGCTCCAGCCAAGGCGGCGTTTTTGTTCTGCGCGCAGCCGTACGTTACTCGTCCCTTGAACAGTTGGTGCCACTTCCAGGGCGCGCTGCACGCCGATTGCCCATTTGCGACCCATGTCGCAAATTTAATCTTGTCGTAGCGGCGTAGCCGATTGACAGACATGGTTTTTCCTGATGTCGCTATGCTATTCGCGACATCCTGTTCGCGTCATGGCTGTGTGAGGTTCCCTTGAACGCCGTAAAGCATCCGATCAAGCGATCGTTTGTATTCTTTCTTATTCCCGATTTCACCATGATCGCTTTTGCGACCGCGCTCGACCCGCTGCGCTCGGCCAATCGCATGCTCGGCTATGAGGCCTATCGCTGGCGCCTCGCCAGCATCGACGGCAAGCCGGTGCGCGCCTCGAACGGGGTCGAATGCGCGGTCAACACGTCGCTCGAGGATGAGCGCAAGAAGATGGCAGGCCCCGACCGACCGAACATGGCCATCGTCTGCAGCGGCATCAATGTCGAGCGTTATCAGAACAAGTCCGCCTTCGCCTGGCTACGCGAGGAATACAATCGCGGCGTCGCCGTCGGCGGCCTGTGCACCGGCGCGCATATCCTCGCCGCCGCCGGCCTGTTGTCCAACAAGCGTTGCGCCATCCACTGGGAGAACCTGCCGGGCTTTTCCGAGGCGTTCCCGAAGGCCAATGTCTTTGCCGACCTCTTCGAGATCGACCAGAACATCTACACCTGCGCCGGCGGCACCGCCGCACTCGACATGATGCTGAAGCTGATCGGCGACGACTTTGACGAGAACCTCGTCAACCGCGTCTGCGAGCAGGTGCTGACCGACCGCGTGCGCAGCCCCACCGACCGCCAGCGCCTGCCGCTGCGCGCCCGCCTCGGCGTCCAGAACTCGAAAGTGCTGACCATCATCGAACTGATGGAGGGCAATCTGTCAGAGCCGCTGTCGCTGATCGAGATCGCCGACCATGTCGACCTGTCGCGTCGTCAGATCGAGCGGCTGTTCCGCACCGAGATGGGGCGCTCCCCCGCCCGCTACTATCTCGAAATCCGGCTCGACCGCGCCCGTCATCTGCTGATCCAGTCATCGATGCCGGTGGTCGAGGTGGCGGTCGCCTGCGGCTTCGTCTCGGCCTCGCATTTCTCCAAATGCTACCGAGAACTCTACGCCCGCTCGCCGCAGCAGGAGCGCGTCGACCGCAAGCAGCTGCTGGCGGCGTGATCCGATACGCCTTAGAGAATTGTCATGACATTGTCTGGCAAAATGTGATATCCTTATGTCGAAAGGTGTCACATGACCACGAGAACGACTCGATCCGAAAAACTGGACTTGCGTCTTACCGTCGAGGCAAAGCGGACGCTCGCGACCGCAGCCGCCGTTGAGCGCCGTTCGCTGAGTGATTTTGTCCTTGAAAGTGCACTTGGGCGCGCCGAGGAAACATTGGCGGACCGACACAGCTTCTCCCTCGACGCAGAAAAATGGGCTGCGTTCATGGCGGCGCTGGATGCCCCCACGCGAGATCTTCCGCGCCTGAAGCGCCTGCTGAGTGAACCGAGCATCTTTTCCGGCCGCGATCCAGCGTGAGCCGGTTTCGTATCGAGAAACTGGCTCGCACGCATCTGGTGGATGTGTTCGATTGCGGCGAGCAGCCGCTCAATAGGTTTCTCGCCAGGTACGCGCTTCAAAACCAGCAAGCAAATGGCTCGCAAACCTATATTGGTCTCTCCGGCGAAGATGTGATCGGCTTCTATACGCTCGTGGTTGGTGAAGTCGCCTATGATGGTGCGCCCGAGCGGTTGACGAAAGGCCTTGCGCGCCATCCGGTTCCGATAATGCTGCTGGCGCGTCTCGCGGTCAGCCTGAACTGGCAGGGCAAAGGCGTTGGCGGCGGAATGCTGCGCGATGCCATCCTGCGCAGCCTGCAGGCGGCTGACATTGCAGGCATCCGCGCGGTGACCGTACATGCCAAGGATCACAACGCCCGCGCCTTTTACGAGCGTTATGGTTTCATTCAATCCCCAACCGACCCGCTACACCTCTATGTGCTTGTAAAGGATTTACGGAACCTTTGAGGCACACGTAACCGGTCTGCGCCGCACCTGAACCTCAGTAGCCGTCGCAGGTGCATTCCGCCGAGGAGATACGGTCGTTCCAGTCACTGCCGCCCAAATTGCGGATCCTGCGCGTGATCTCGATCGAGCGGCCGCCCATCCGAGAATCCTCATAGGCCACGAGCGTGCAGCCGCGGCGAACGATCACCGACGACACACGGTCATTCCAGAACTGGCCGCCACGAAAATTCACGGAGTCCTCGGCACCCATGCCGATGGACCGCCCGCGAAAATTCCCGTTCTCGAACATGATGCAGGCAGCCTGGTTGTATTGGGCGCTGGCGACGTCGGCATACAGCACGGACGCGACTGCGGTCAGAATGGCAAGACGTCTCATCGGTTTTTCCTCGGTTCGGCCGCGCTCCTGGCTGGGTCACGCGGCCTGCCCAGTTTGCCACTGCTTCGGTAGCGGAGGCAAGCCTGGAGCGTAAGCCCGAACAGGTAGGCAGCGGGGCAAGAATGGGAGGCGGTTTGGCCAAAGATCACGCTCAATGGGAAGAGCTTTAGCGGCTGTCGAACATCCAGCTGCGGTTTCGCCACATTTTCTCGCCGACCAGACAGTCGGTGGTGGACCTCTCCTGCGCCAATATCACCGGCGGATGCGCGGCTTCTTCCGCCGCCCATTGCGGCGAGGCCGGACCGGCGAGTTCCAGCACCAGTTTGCGACGGATGGCTTCGGGAAACTGCGTCCAGTCATTGACCGGGATCATGAAGGCTCCGGGACCGCCAATGACGCAGTCGCTGTAGTAGCGATCGAGATTGCTGACGTCGTAGGCACCGGTGAAGCCGCCTCGCGTCATCAGCGGCAGGCCGTTGATGACGATGCCTTGCTTGATCAGCCCGTCGCGGGTCAGGTTGACCGGCGCGCCCTGGTTGTTGGGGCCGTCGCCCGAAATGTCGATGACCCGCTTCGTGCCCCGGTAGCCGCTTTCGGCAAACAGGTCGTTGCCGAACTCCAGCGCTCCGGAGATCGAGGTACGCCGCGCGCTGTTGGGCGGCTGCGCCGACAATTGCGCAACCACGCGCTCGGCGTCGGTGCGGCTGGCGATCACCGTCCACGGCACGATGACGCGCTGCCAGCTGGTGCCGGCCCATTCGACATAGGTGACGGCGATCTTGCCATAAGCGCCATCGGCAATGGCCTGCAGCACATTGTCGTGTGTCAGTGCCGCTGCGTAGCCGTGACGCTGGATCTCGAGTTCGTCCGGAGACATCGACAGCGAGACATCGACGGCCAGCACCAACTCGACATCGACGGGCTCGTCAGCAAGGGACGCCGGCGCCAACCAAAGCGTCAGCGCGAACGCGGCGCAGCCTGAGAGGAAATGTCTTGCGCGGGCAAAAGCAGACATTCCGCAAGGGTAAGCGAAAACCGCGGGCTTAAAAAGAGAAAAGCCCGGCCGACGGCCAGGCTTTTGCCTTCATGCCCTTTGCGCCGGCCAGTGATCAGCTGCGCGGCTTTAAATTCTCCGGGTCGTAGAGCGGCTTGTAGCCGACCGCAGCCACTTCGACGGGATAGGTCTCGCCGAAGTACTCGATCGTGAGCTTGCGGCCTTCCTGGGCGTACGCCCATGGCAGATAGGCAAGACCGATATTCTTACCGATGGTCGGGCCATAGGCCATCGAGGTGGTAAAGGACCGCCTGCCGAGATCGTCGACCAGCGTCTCGCCAGTCTTCGGATCCATCACCGGCATCGTGCCGACCGGATAACGGGCCACGCCCTTCGCATCGACATTCTCGGTCATCACCAGCGTGCACAGTATGGCCGGTTGGTGCTCGCGGGCGCGGTATTCGACATGCCTGGCCTTGCCGCAGAAATCGTTCTCCTTGACCTTGGGGCGAGCGAGATCCGCTTCGAGCAGATTGTACTCGGTCAGAAGGTCGGCGTTCTGCAGGCGCAGGCTCTTTTCCATGCGGCGGGTGTTGGCGTAGGTCTCGACACCGAAAGGCATCACGCCGGTCGAGCGCAAGGCGTCCCAGACGGCCAGGCCGTCCTCGTAGCGCATGTGCAGCTCCCAGCCCTGCTCACCGACATAGGAGATGCGGAAAGCGGTGACGTCCTTGCCACCGATCCTGACAGGCTTGATCGCCGCGAACGGGAAGTTCTCAACAGAGAGCCCGTCCGGATTTTCGACCACCTTCTGCAAGGTCGCCCGGGCGTTCGGCCCCCAGATGCCGATGGTCACATACTTCTCGGTCACGTCGGTGATGGTGACGTCGAAACCTTTGTCCTGCGCCGTGCGGCGCATGTACTGGAAGTCGCGCGGGCCAGCATCCGCGCCGTCGATCAAACGACAGCGGTCGGCCATGCGGATGACGGTAAAGTCGGCGCGCACCATGCCTTCCTCGTCGAGGAAGTGGGTGTAGATGCCCTTGCCGATGTTGTTGTCGCCGCCGATCTTGGCCGCGCACAGCCATTCCAGCAGCGCGACATGGTCGGGACCTTCGATGTCGTACATGGCGAAGTGCGACAGGTTGACGATGCCGCAATCCTCGCTCATGGCGAGGTGCTCGGCATTGGAGACGCGCCAGAAATGGCGGTTGTCCCATTCGTTCTCACGCACCGGCACGCGGTTGCCGTATTTTTCCAAGAGATGCTCGTTGGCGGCATAGCCGTGGGCGCGCTCCCAGCCGCCGAGTTCCATGAAATAACCGCCGAGTTCCTTCTCGCGTTCCCAGAACGGCGAGCGCCTGATGTTGCGGGCCTTGGAGAACGGCTCGCGCGGATGCACCGCCGGATTGTAGACCTTCATCGCCGTCTCGGTGCAGCGATCCCAGATGAACTGCTCCTTGGTCTGGTGCGGATAGAAGCGCGCATAGTCGATAGCGTGATGGTCGATTTCCGTGCGGCCGTCGGTCATCCAGTCGGCGATGAGCTTGCCCATGCCGGGACCATCCTTGACCCAGATGGCGACCGCATACCACAGGCCCCGCACCTTCTGGCTTTCGCCCATGGACGGGCCGCCATCGGCCGTCACCTGAAGAAGCCCATTGAAGGAATGGCTCTCGTTATAGCCGAGTTCGCCCAGGATCGGCGTCAGTTCCATGGCGCGTTCGAGCGGCGCCAGGATTTGTTCCATCTCGAGGTCGCGCTGCGAGGGTGAAAGCCGCGCCTGATCCTTCTCCAGGAGGTCGCGCGGATGGCAAAGGCGCGGATTGGTCTCTTCGTAGTAACCCCATTCGATCTGCCCGCCCTCGGCGGTCTTGGGATCACCGGTGTCGCGCATATAGGCCGAATTGCCCTGGTCGCGCAGCAGCGGCCAGCCGATCTCCTTGCCGGTGCCGGCGAACTCGTTGTAGGGGCCGAAAAAGGTCAGCGGATGGTCGATCGGCATGACCGGCAGGTCCTCGCCCACCATCTCCGCGATCAGCCGGCCCCATATGCCGGCGCAGACGACGACATAGTCGGCCTCGATGGTGCCGCGGTCCGTCACAACGCCTGATATGCGGCCGTCCTTGACGACAAGCGACCTGGCCGATGTGTTGGCGAAGGATTTGAGCTTGCCCGAGGCTTCCGCCTGGTCGACCAGCTTGCCGGCGACAGTCTGCGAGCGCGGGATGACCAGACCGGCATCGGGATCCCAAAGGCCACCCTGCACAATCGCTTCTTCGATGAGCGGAAATTTTTCCTTGATCTCGGCCGGCTCGATCAGGCGGGCGCGCGTGCCAAACGCCTTGGCCGAGGCGATCTTGCGCTTGATCTCTTCCATGCGGCTGTCATCGCCGACGCGCGCGACCTCGAGGCCGCCGATACGCGCGTAATGACCCATCTTCTCGTAGAAATCGATGGAGTAGAGCGTCGTCCAGCACGACAGGAAATCGTGGCTGGTCGTGTAGCAGAAATCGGAGGCATGCGCGGTCGAGCCGATATCGGTCGGGATGCCTGATTTGTCGATGCCGACAATGTCGTCCCAGCCGCGTTCGATCAGATGATGGGCGATCGATGCGCCGACAATACCGCCCAGGCCGACGATGACGACCTTCGCCTTTTTCGGAAACTCTGCCATTGCCCGCGACTCCAAAGTGATAAAGCGGGCGGACTATAGGGCGGAGCGGCAGCACGATTGAAGCCTGTTTGCGACATTGGCAAAAAGCCGAGCGACCAGACGGCAGAATGCTTCACACCGGCGCCTGGGGCGGTTCGCTTTTCGGTGGGCTAACTCAGGCGAAGGCCCAGATGTCCTCGGCCTGGAAACCGACCTGATAGCCTGATGTCTTCAGCTTGACCACGACCTGGCCGATCTCGGCAGCCGGCAGCGCGCCGACCTCGACCTTGATCATGCCGGGACGGTAGCGCTTGAGGTCGAGCTGTTCGAAGACGATCCAATCGGCGCCCTCGCAATCGACGAGAAAGGCGTCGATATGGGTGATGCCGTTGCGGTCGAGCAGCGTCTGCAAGGTCTCGGATGGCACCTCGATGTCCCTGAGATGCGGCGCGAACTTGTTGAAGTTGGCGTCGGCCTCGCCCCAGGCATTCTTGCCCGACATCAGATTGGTGTCGGTGACCGACGAGCAGCCGATGAACTCGATGGGCAGCGTGCCGGCCTCGAGCGCGGCGGCATCGAAGGTGTGGACGGTGATCGTGCCCTTTGTCTTCGTGACCGCCACCGGCTCGATGATGAACCGGCCAGTGTCCGGGTAGTTGGCGCGCAGTCGTTTCTGATTGTACGGGATCGGCTCGACCAGCATCGCGCGTGCGCCGGCAATCCGGTGCAGCCACGGCGTCACATCGTCGAACAGCGCGCCGTCGCAGGCGCCGACATTGACCATCTGGAACGGCCGCCCCGCCCCACCAAACCGCGCCTTCAGCGCTGCCTTGGCCAGGAATTTCGTGCCGCGCAGCGACGGCCCGCGATCGAGAACTCCCTTGGGAAGACCAAGCGACAGGGCAACGCGCGCCAGGCTGGATAGCGAACTCATGACTTGTCTCCGGGAATGATTTGCAAGGCAGCGCGATTCTGGCTGCGGGCCACGGCTGCCCACAACGCCATGAACGGCGTCGCCAGCAGCAGGAATGGCGGGATCAGATGCGGGAAATAGATGCGCGTGTCGTGGATCGGGAAGACGGTGAACTTCGCCAGCGCGCCGAGCACCAGTGCCGCAAAAAGGATGCTGGCGCGGCGATCGAGGCGGAAGCCGGCACGGGCGACAGCAAACCAGCCGGCCAGTGCCAGCACCGACACGCCGACCCAGCTGTTCAGGCTGACGGCGCGCAACAGCGAGGTGGCGAAAGCCCTGAGATAGGCACCCACCGAGAATGGCGGTTCGAACCCGTCCATATTGTAGTGCTGCTCGATGCTGGAGAACCACAGATGCGGCCACCAGCCGGGATGATGCGCCCAGTGCGAGATGGCAAAGTAGGCGATGAAGGACGCGGCAAAGCCAACCAGCGCACCCCATGCTTTCTGCCGGAACACGACCAGCAGGATCGCGAAAATCGCAAGGAAAACAATATTGTCCGGGCGCACCATGAAGGCGAGGAAGAGCAGGATCGCCGTCGCCACCTCGCGGCCGCGGACATAGGCATAAAGCCCGCCCAGCAACAGCGCCGATGTGAGCAGATCCGGCGTTGAGGCGCGCGCCGCATCGCCGAAATCGGCCATGATCAGCACCGCGCCGACCACCGGCGCCAAGGCCAGTGCCCCCTCGGAGCGCAGCCACAGCAGCGCGATCGCGCCGAACAGCAGAACCGAGAACAGTGAGACCAGGCGCATCGCCTCGACCGGCGACATCACCGCGCTCATCGTCGACAGGATCTCGGCATAGAGGAACTTGATCCGGTACATGCCGAGTAATGAATGGAAGTCGGCGGCATTCTCCGCCATGTGGCTGCGGAAGCCGCCGCCATCGTCGGTCAGCGTCTTGTAGTCGCCTGCGGACACGCCCGATTTGACAGTGTTGTAGGCATAGTCATGCAGCGCCTGCGCATCGGGATAGGTGCCTTCCTCCGCTATAGCAAGATAGGGCAGCATGTCCCAGTTGGCGTCGGGCATCACCCATGCGGTGAACGCCGTCAAAAGGATGTAGAGCGCGAAGGCCGCCGCGCCGATGGGTGCCGCCAGCCGCGCATAAGCCCCCTCGCCCCACGCCAGACCGGCCTCGGTGAGCCGGTCGAGTGGGTTTTGTGGAGCGGGCGACTTGGTCAGCATCGTTGTACCCAGCGAACTCGCTTAACGAACCTGGCTTTTGACGAAATCCTTCACGATCGACACGATGCCGCGCGACAGCAGGCTGTCGAAGGCATCGACGAAGCGGTCGACATGCTCGCGCTGGCAGATCAACGGCGGCTCCAGCCGGATGACGTTGCGGTTGTACTCGGTGAAGGCGACCAGCACGTCGTAATCGCGCAGCAGCAGCGCGCCAACGAAGCCCGACAGCGAGCCCTTCAGCTTGTCGTCGAGCACGCTGACGATCGGCCGCAGCACCATCGGCAAGGTCTGCGAGAAGTCGTGGAACTCCAGGCCGACCATAAAACCCTTGCCGCGCACATCCTTGATGATCTTCGGGTACTTTTCCCTGAGCGCCTGCAGGCGCTGCAGCAAATAGTCGCCGGTGACGGCGGCATTGTCGATCAGCCCCTCGTCATAGAGCACGTTGAGCCCCTCGATCGAGGTGACGCAGGCCTCGCCCATGCCGCCGAAGGTCGCCATGGCATGGATCATCGCCGTTTTCGGCGTGCCATAGGCCTTCATGTAAACCTCGCGCCGCGCGATCATGGCTCCCACCGCCGCCTTGCCGGCGCCAAGCGACTTGGCCAGCGCGGTCACATCGGGAATGACGCCGTAATGCTCGAAGGCGTAGAAGCGGCCCGAACGGCCATAGCCGCACTGCACTTCGTCGGCGACCCACAGCACGCCATACTGGTCGCACAGTGCGCGCAGCTTCTGCCAATATTCGGCCGGCGCCTGAATGATGCCGCCACCGCCCTGGATGGTTTCAAGCACGATGACCCCGACCTCCGGGTCGGAGCGGAACAGGCGCTCGACCGCCTCGATGTCGGCGAACGGGATGCGGACCGTGTTTTCGGCCACCTTGAAGTCGGCGCGGTAAAGCTGGCCGTCTGTGATGCCCAGCACGCCCTTGGTCTTGCCGTGGAAGGAATTCTCGGCATAGACGATCTTCGGCCGCTTCGGACCGGCGGCGCGCTCGGCGAGCTTCACCGCCGCTTCCATCGCTTCCGAGCCGGACGAGCCCAAAAATACCATGTCGAGATCGCCGGGCGAGCATTTGGCGATGTTGTGCGCAAGTGCCGCCGCATATTGCGACATGAAGGCGATGGCGATTTCCTGGCGCTTCTCCTCCTGGAATTTCTTGCGTGCTTCCAGGATGCGCGGATGATTGTGGCCAAAGGCCAGCGAACCGAAGCCGCCGAAGAAGTCGAGGATCTTGCGGCCGTTCTGGTCGATGTAGAACATGCCTTCGGCACGCTCGATCTTGATCTTGTGGAAGCCGAGCAGCTTCATGAAGTGCAACTGGCCGGGGTTGAGATGCGCCTTGAACAGGTCGGTCATGCGGGCCACGTCCATCGCCTTGGCCTGCTCGACGCTGATCAAATCGGGCTTGGCGATGGTGGCGGGCGACAGCGACGGCGCGCTGACCATGGTGCGCAAATTGGTCTGCTCTGGCTTGGCCATGACGGTCATTTCAATCTCCTGTCTGCACGCACGACCAGGGTCGAGCGCAACGAAAGCTGTTTTGCGAGCCGCTATTCGGCGGGCACATGTTTGGTGGCGACTGCGTGACCGGCTTTCTTTGCGCGGTACTCGCTGTAGGCGGCGATCAGCATGTCCTCGTCGCGATATTGCGGCACCCAGCCGAGCTGGCGCCCGGCCTTGGACACGTCGAGCACGCAGTCCTCGTCGGCGATCAGATACTGCTCCGGGTCCATGATCGGCATGTTCAAGAGGTCGAGCAGGTCCAGCGTGCGCTTGACCGCCCAGCCCGGTGTCGGGATCAGGATCGACTTCGAGCCGGCGTGCCTGATCAGGTCGCCGAGCAATTTCTTCACCGGTGGCGGGTTGAGCGAGCCGAGGTTGTAGGCCTCGTTTGGCACACCGGCCTTCCAGGCCGCGCGCGCGGCCTCGGCGCAGTCGAACACCGAGATGAACTGATAAGGATTCCTGCCCGAACCGATCATCGGCACGGGAAGGTTCCAGTCGATCAGCTTGAACAGTTTTTCCAGAATGCCGAGCCGGCCTGGGCCGATGATCAGGCGCGGGCGAAACAGCGAGATCGACATGCCGCGCTTGCGCCATTCGGCGGCGAGCTCCTCTGTCTTCTGCTTCGACCAGCCATATTCGCCCAGCGGCGCCACCGGGTGCTCCTCGGTCATCGGCTGCATGACCGTGTGGCCGTAGATCATGTCGGTCGTGTAGTGGACGAGTTTTGACGCACCGGCTCCGTCCATGGCCTGCATGATGTGCTCGGTGCCATGGAAATTCACAGGGAAGAAGAAATCGTGCCGCTTGGCCCGCACCTGGATCGGCGACAGCATCTTGGCCGACAAATTGTAGACCATATCATCGGCCTTCAGCCCAACCGCCGCGACCGAGGTCGGATCGGTGACGTCGCACTGGATAAAGCGGACGGTGCGGTAGTGCGGCAGGTCGCTCTTGACGATGTCGGCGACGACAACCTCTTCACCATCGGCGACAAGCTTCGGGGCAAGATGGCGGCCGACGAAACCGTCGCCGCCGAAAATCACATGTCTCATCGAACGATCTCGTTTGCTTGGATCTTGTCGGGCGCGATGGAAGCGGTCTGGTCCTCATGCCCTCGCCCACTTTGCGCGATCAGCACCGTGCCGACGCAGATGAAGGCGATGCCGGCGATCCGCCAGCCATTGAGGTCCTCGCGGAAGACGAAATAAGCGAAGATGGCGACGGCAACATAGGCGAGGCTGAGGAACGGATAAGCGAAGGAGAGCTCGACCTTGGACAGCACATAGAGATGCGACGCCATCGAGATGACGAAGGTACACAGGCCAAGGAACACCCAGGGGCTAAAGACGATCTGCAGCAGCTTGACGAGCGGATTGACGCCCTCGAACGAGATCGGTCCGAGCGACATCATGCCTTGCTTCAGCATCAGCTGCGCGGCGGCATTGGTCATGACGGTAAAGAGAATGAAGACGATGTATTTCATGTGTTCCAAGCCGCCCCTTCGCGCTTCCTATTACAAACCCGCAAACATTTGGTGAAGTCCCAACAATATTTTGAGTGAATTGCGTTATTAATCATCAATTGACCAAGAATTATTCGAATTTTATCTATTCGGCCGCCTCGACCGAGCCTCGTCTCGCATCCAATCTCTTCGCAGTGCGCGCCCAGAAGTCAGACATGAAGGCGTGGTCTCGGAGCGCTTCCAGCCGCTGCCATTCGGGAAAGGACGAAGCGAAGATTTCGGCCCCCATGCGAGCGTCCTTGTACGGATTGACCGCGCCGCCGGCCTCGACCGTGATGCGGTCGAGTTCCCGCAGCAGTGTCAGCGTCGCGGCGCCCCTGTTGGGGAAATCCAGTGTCAGCGTGTAGCCGGGACGCGGAAACGACAGCAGCGCCGGCGAGCGGATGGAGCCAAAGCGTTTCAGCACCGTGAGGAACGAGCCCTGCCCGGCTTGCCTTGCAGCCGCCAGCAATGCCGGCACGGCCTCGCGCGCCGTCTCTTCCGGCACCACGCTCTGGTGCTGGAAGAGCCCTTTCGGCCCATAAAGCCGGTTCCAGTCGCGCACGCCGTCAAGTGGAAAGAAGAAGCCCTGATATCCGGCCTGGCGCGGCACCGTTGCTCGGCTCTTCCTCCACCTGTAGGCAGCGTTGAAGGCGGTCAGGAACGGCCGGTTGAGCACATTGAACGGCGGCTGCACCGGTACCGAAAAATTGCCGCCGACGCACGAGGCGGCATGCGAGCCGTGCTCGGCGTGATTGCCCGACAGCAGCAGGCCGCGACCGCTGTTGCGGCCGCCGGCGAGCTGGTCGATCCAGGCGACCGCATATTCGTTGGCCTGATCGGCCGCCTCGGCCAGGTCGAAGAATTCGCAGAGATCACGAAACGGCGTCGCCTTTTCGACGATGTCGAGGGAATGCACCCGCATCAACCGGATCGAGGCCGACAGGATGAGGCCGGTCAGCCCCATGCCGCCGATCGTTGCCGCAAACAGCCGCGTATTGTCTGTCGCCGAGCAGCGGTGGGTCTTGCCGTCGGACCTGAGCAGCGTGAAGCTCTCGACATGGCAGCCGAAGGTGCCGCGCCGATGATGGTTCTTGCCATGCACGTCATTGGCGATGGCCCCGCCGAGCGTGACGAATTGCGTGCCTGGAACCACCGCCGGAAAGAAACCGTAAGGGGCGGCGTGGGCGATGATGTCGGACAAGAGCACGCCGGCATCCGCCTCGAGAACACCGGTTTCGGCGTTGAAGGCGTGGATCCGGTTCAGCGACCGCATATCGACGACCGCTCCGGCCTCGTTCTGGCAGGAATCGCCGTAGGAGCGGCCATTGCCATAGGCAAGCAGCGACGCCGGCTTGGCCTGACCGCCCTTCAGCAGCGCGATCGCCTCATCGGCACCGATGGCGCGCGGCGCCGGTGGTGTGGCAAGGCCAAAGCTTGGGAAGCGTCCGGCGGCCATGCCTACCAGCCCCCGATGACCAGCATCACCGCGCCGATCAGCACCACGATCTGGCTGCGCCAGTCGCGGATGATGAAGACGACCGGATCGTCATGCATCTCGTTGCGGCGCGCCAGGATCCAGACGCGCATGGTGAGATAAAGCACGATCGGCGCCAGCGGCCAGATCAGCCATGGGTGCGGATAGAGTTCCCGCACCGCGACACTGTCCATGTAGAGCGCCAGCACCAGCGCCGAGGAGAAGGCAGAGGCCATGCCGGCCTGGGCGACGATCTCCTGGTCTTCGGTGCGATAGCCGCGACCGGCAATGCGCTCGCCGGGGGGAATGGCGGTGGTGCGCAATTCGACAAAGCGCTTCACCAGCGCCAGCGACAGGAAGAAGAAGATAGAGAAAGCCAGCAGCCAGAACGAGACGTCGACGCCGGTCGCCGCCGCACCGGCCAGGACGCGGATCGTGTAGAGGCCGGCGAGCGTCAGCACATCGACCAGCAGCATGCGCTTGAACGACAGCGAATAGGCAGTGGTGACGACCATGTAACCGCCGAGCACAGCCATGAATTCGGGCGACAGGAACAGCCCGGCGCCGATGCCGATCGCCAGAAGCACCGCGATCGCGCCAAGTCCGAACGGGATCGACAGCGCACCGCTGGCGAACGGCCTGTTGCGCTTGGTGAGGTGTTTGCGGTCGAGCGCGAGGTCGAAGAAATCGTTGAGGATGTAGATGGCCGATGCCACCGCGCTGAACGAGACGAATGCCAGCAGGCATTCCCAGATCATGTCGGTGTTGAAATATTCATGCGAGAGCACCATCGGCACGGCGATCAGCGAATTCTTCAGCCACTGATGCACGCGCAGCATCTTGACGATGGTCCGCAAAGTCGGCTTCGGCACCGGCACCGTCTCGGCGCCATGGGCCGCCTGCCAGCGCGCGGCATGGCGGTCGGGCGCGACGACGATCGCGTTGCGCGCGGCATCGAAGACCTGGAGGTCATGGCGGCTGTTGCCGGCATAGTCGAAACCGCCATCACCATAGGCTGCGATCAGCGAGGCGCGCTTCCTGCCCGAGGTGAGATTGGCGAGACCATCGGTAGCCAGCACCTGGTCGAAAATGCCGAGATGGGACGCGATGGCGTCGGCGAACTTGCGCGGCGTACCGGTCGCCAGCACGATCTTGCGGCCTTCGGCGTGCTCGGTCCGGAGGCGGCAAAGCAGCACCTCGCGATAGGGCAGCGATGCCGGATCGATGTCGATGCGCTGCGCGATCGCCTGCTTCAGCCGCGCCGGCCCGCCGGCGGCCCAGAAAGGCACGAGGAAGATATAGAGCGGGTTCTTCTTGAGAAGGATGAACAACCCTTCCCACAACAGGTCGGTCGCGATCAGCGTGCCGTCGAGATCGACCGCAAGCGGTATTGCGTTCCTGTCCGACCGCGCATCCATGTCCGTCCTGCCCTGCCCGCGTAGAGTGGCGCGCCGCTTTTCGGCGTCTTGAGGCTGGTATAGCGGGCGATGGCGTAGCGAACGTTAAAACGCACGGTTGCAGACGGCTGCCACGGCGGTATTTCCGGCGTCATTGTTAAACAACTGATACCGGAAACGATAAAAGGCCGGGCAAATGCCCGGCCTCTACAATCGTGACGCCTGGATTACTTGATGCGGGCGACACCGCCCGAGATCTCGACGGTTTCCGAACCGGTCAGGGCTTCGAGGTCGCCATTGGGCAAGGTGACGAAGCAGCCATTCGGGCAGAACTCAACCGTTTCGCCACCGGCCAACGCAAGGTCGGTCTTGCTGCCGCCCTCCGTCACGACCAGCGTGCGGGTCTCGGCATCCTTGTTGACCGCGCTCGCGGCATGGACCGAGCCGATGGCGGCGACCAGGGCGACGGCAGCGACGAGAGACTTCCACATGGTGCAATATCGGTGTTCCCACCGCCTCTGTTGCATTTCGCAAGGCATTTTCGCCTTTGCATGGAGCTTATATGAGATGGAAGCTGAACCGCAACTGAATGCCGCATTCATGCCGCAATCGGTTCCGGCAGGATCAAGGTCGACGGAGTTTCAGCTTAGTCCGGATCTGGCTTCTTGGTTTTGCGGGACTTGACCAGTCGCTTCTTCTCCGCCTCGGCTTCGGCCTTTATCTGCTCCTGTTCGGCGAAGTCGGCCTCGATCTTGTCGTCGTCTGTCGGCCACGCCTTGGGCTTGTGGGTCTCGACCACGGCGCGCGGCGTCGAGGGGATCTCGATGTGTTCGCTGCTGAATTTTTCGAGGACGGCAAAACGGATGTCGTTCTGCGCGATGTTGCCGTTCATCACATCGGCCAGGAACACGCGGATCTCGAATTCCAAGGCGGCAGGGCCGAAATTGGAAAACAGCACGAAGGGTTCGGGGTTCTTCAGCACCATCGGGTGGCTGCGGGCGATCTCCAGCAGGACGGCATGAACCTGCTTGACGTCGCTGCCATAGGCGACGCCGACCTTGATGTCGATGCGGCCGAGCTTGTTGCGGTGCGTCCAGTTGCCGACGGCGTTGTTGATCAGGTTCGAATTGGGCAGGATCACCGACTGCCGCTGGAAAGTCTCGATCTCGGTGGCGCGCACGCTGATCTTCTTGACCGTTCCGCTGACATCGCCGGCGACGATCCAGTCGCCGACCTTGAACGGCCGCTCGGCCAGAAGGATCAGGCCGGAGACGAAATTGGACACCACATTCTGCAGGCCAAAACCGATACCGAGGGAAAGAGCGCCGGCGACCAGGGCCAGGCTGGACAGGTCTATGCCCGCCGCCGAGATGCCGACCAGTGCCGCGAGCGCGACGCCGGCATAGCCAACCGCCAGCCTGATCGAGTTGCGCACGCCCGTATCGACCTTGCCACGCGCCATCACCGAACCGTCGAGCCAGCCCTGGAACCAGCGCGTCAGGAAATAACCTATGACGAAGACGACGATGCCGGAGAGGATGCCGGTGACCGAGATCGTCACCGACCCGATGTTGATCCCGGTTGCGAGTTTGTAGGCCCAAGCCTGGATATCGCCGGGCTGGAAACCCCACATCAGCAGGATCAGCGGCAGGAACACCAGCACGATCATCACATTGATGGCGACGCTGACGACAAGGCCGAGTTGGTCGAGGGCCGTATCCTCGTAGCTGGATTTGGCCGACAGCCAGCGCCCGACGGTCGTGTTGGCGAAAGCACCCTCCTCGCCGATCGCCTGTGCCGACAGGAAACCGATGTAGGCAGTGATCAGCGCGGTGCCGGTGACGACGACCTGCAGCGAAACGAACAGAGCAAGGCCGATATAGCCGAGCAGCGCCGCGACGATGGTGAAAAGACCAAGTGCAAGCGCCGTATAGCGCAGCCATGCCGGCCACGGCCGCCAACTTCCATCACGCGCCTTGAATGGCCTCAGCATCGCCATCAGGATCAGGATGACGCCGACGATGATGGTTGCGCCGAAACTGCGGGCAATGGTCAATGACAGCGGCGAGCCCATTTTGTCGTTGATCACCGACAGGAAGGTGTTGACGCTGATGACCACGGCCATGGCGGTGGTAAGGCGCACCAGCCAGCGCGCCGGCCCCGTTTCGACCGGGATCAGCCGCCAGTTCGGCAGCCGCGGCTCCAGCGCCGCATTGGTCAGCCGGTTGACGCAGAACACCACGCCGATGGCGGTCGCCAATGCATTGAGGAACAGGCCAATATCACCACGCAACACATTGTAATAATTGAAGAAGAAAATCGTCGATCCCAGAAAAGCGGCAACCGCCAGCGTCGGCAGCAAGGTCGACCAGAAAGCCACCGACAAGCGGCTGAGATAGGACGGGTCTTCATTGGAGGGATCGGCTTCGAACACCCTCCCGAACAGCCGCCTGCCGCCGACCAGCAGCACCAGCGCCAGCCCAAGCGCCACGAAGGTCGCTGCGAGGATGGCCTGGAACTTGAACTTGAAAGCGAAGCTCAGCCAGGAAGACACCGCCTTGTACAGATTGGTGTATTCGTCCTGGGCGTCGGAGAAAACCTGCGGGCTCAGCGCATCCGACAGCACGTAGCGTTTGGTCAAAAGATTGCGGAACAACTCGCTGCGCATATTGCCGATCTTGTCGATCAGCCCGCTGATGCGGATCGACAGGGCCTGGGCCTGCGCAATGACCGCGTTGATCTCCGCCTTTTCCGCCACCAGCCCCTCACGCTCGCCAGCGACGATGTCTGGCTCCGGCGGCTGGCCGGCCGCGGGTGCCGCGCCAAGCTGCTCAAGACGGCTGTTGATCTCGCCAAGACGCGTGCGGAAGGCCAGCGCGCTGTTCAGCGATTGCCGCGACAACTCCTCGAGCTGCAGGCGGATATCGACAAGGCTGCTATCCTCCTCGGCGTCCTGCTGTATCTGCTTCTCGAAATTGTCCGTCTTGGTCGTCAGTGCCTGGATGATCTTCTGCTGGTCGGCGACCAGTCCGGCAGGCGCCTGGCCAAGCCCCTGTGCCATCGCATCGAACGACAGCGGCGCCGAGACGACAAGCGTGAGGATCAAAATGAGACGAAGCAATCGGAAAAGCATGATTTGTTGGCGACTCATCGGCGGCAAAGGCAATTTGAAAAGCCTGTCCTTGATAAAGACGGCCCTATCATGGGGCAAGCCGTCGTATCGCGAGCCCATCCGATCATTGACCCTATTGATCCCTGCCCCCAACTGATCCCTGACCAATGCGTCGGCCAGTCGAAAGGCGATGGCGCAATACTGGCTTTGCGGATGCGGCCTGCTCTATAGTCTGCCGCATCGCCCGAACCGGATGACATCAATGGCAGAGTACTCGGCCTTTTCGCTGCTCGCGAACGCGCTCAAGGGAAACAAGGATTGGAAGCCGGCATGGCGCAAGCCTGACCCGAAGGCGTCCTATGACGTCGTCATCATCGGTGGCGGCGGTCATGGGCTGGCGACCGCCTACTATCTTGCCAAGGAACACGGCATCACCAATGTCGCCGTTGTGGAAAAGGGCTGGCTCGGCTCCGGCAATGTCGGCCGCAACACGACGGCGGTGCGCTCGAATTATCTGCTGCCGGCCAACACCCGCTTCTACGAACACTCGATGAAGCTGTGGGAAAACCTTTCGCACGAGCTCAACTACAACGTCATGTTCTCGCAGCGCGGCTGCCTGAACCTGGCGCACACGCCGGCCCAGTTCGACGACTATGCAAGGCGCGGCAACGCCATGCGCCATCTCGGCGTCGATGCCGAACTGATGACGAAGGCTGAGATCAAACGTCTGATTCCGGCGCTCGATATCTCCGACAGCGCGCGCTTCCCGGTCGTCGGCGGCCTGATGCAGCGCCGCGCCGGCACCGCCCGCCACGATGCGGTGGCCTGGGGCTATGCGCGTGGCGCCGACCGTCGCGGCGTCGACATCATCGAGAATTGCGAGGTCACCGGCTTCCTGCGCGACGGCGACCGCATATCAGGCGTGTCCACCTCGCGCGGCGACATCCGCGCCAGGAAGGTGGCCGTGGCGGTCGCCGGCAGCACCGGACGCGTCATGCAGCTGGCCGGTATCGAGACGATGCCGATCGAGAGCCATGTGCTGCAGGCCTTCGTCACGGAATCGCTGAAACCCTTCATCGACACGGTCGTCACCTTCGGCATGGGCCATTTCTACATGTCGCAGTCGGACAAGGGCGGCCTCATCTATGGCGGCGACATCGACGGCTACAACAGCTACGCCCAGCGCGGCAATTTGCCGGTCGTCGACGAGGTGATGAGCGAGATGCTGGCGCTGTTCCCCGGCCTTGCCCGCGTGCGCATGCTGCGCTCCTGGGGCGGCGTCTGCGACATGTCGATGGACGGCTCGCCGATCATCACCGCCGGCCCCCTGCCCGGCATGTATCTCAACTGCGGCTGGTGTTATGGCGGCTTCAAGGCGACGCCGGCTTCCGGATGGTGCTTTGCCTGGACCATCGCCAAGGACCAGCCGCACGATCTCAACGCCCCCTTCACCCTCGACCGCTTCCACCGCGGCCTGGTGATCGACGACAAGGGCCAGGGTGCAAACCCGCGGCTGCATTAGGCATTAGGTAGAGTTCAATGTTGATCACTTGCCCCTATTGCGGTCCGCGCGACGTCATCGAGTTCACCTATCAGGGTGACGGCAACCGCGAGCGCCCCGATCCTGCCTCTCAGAATTTCGAGGCGTGGAATGCCTATGTCTATGACAGGCTGAACCCGGCCGGAGATCACAACGAGATCTGGCAGCATTCCGGCGGTTGCCGCGCGCATCTCAAGGTCGTGCGCAACACGCTGACGCATGAGATTTCCAGCGTCGCCTTCATGCGCAGCGATCATGGGCGCGGTGATCATGGACGCGGCGATCATGGCTCGGCCGCACGCCGCAAGGCGGAGGACAAGGCATGAGCCCGCGCCGCGCCGACACTGGCGGCCGCATCGACCGGCTGAAAACCATCCGCTTCACCTTCGATGGCACCGCCTATACCGGCCATGCCGGCGACACCCTGGCGTCAGCCCTGCTGGCGAAGGGCGTCACGCTTTACGGCCGTTCGTTCAAATACCACCGCCCGCGCGGCCTGCTGACAGCCGGCGTCGAGGAGCCCAACGCCCTGGTGACGGTGCTGAAGGGCGAGGTCCGCGAGCCCAACATTCCGGCGACCATGGTCGAAATCCATGACGGGCTGGTTGCCATCAGCCAGAACCGCTTTCCCTCGCTGGCCTGGGACATCAACGCCGTCAACCAGCTGGGCGGCAAGATCCTGTCGGCCGGCTTCTACTACAAGACCTTCATGGGACCGGTGTTCGGTCCGCTCAAAGGCACGCGCTTCTGGATGTTCTGCGAACATTTCATCCGCCGCGCAGCCGGTCTTGGCAGTGCCGGATCGGCAAAGGACCCGGCCCGCTACGGGCGCATGAACGCCTTCTGCGACGTGCTGGTGGTCGGCTCGGGGCCGGCCGGCCTGATGGCCGCCAAGGCCGCCGCCGATCAGGGTGCCCGCGTCATGCTGGCAGATCTCGAGCCGCTTTTCGGCGGTTCGGCCAACTGGTCCGAGGAAACGATCGATGGCGCGCCTGCCGCCGATTGGGCGCGCCGCACCGTCGCCCAACTCGCAGGCCGCGACAATGTCCGGCTTCTGCCGCGCACCACGGTGTGGGGTTATTACGACAACAACACGCTTGCCGCGCTCGAACGGGTCAGCGACCACAAGGATCAGCCAGTCAAGGGCGAGCCGCGCCATCGCTATTGGGCGATCCGCGCCAAATCCGTCGTCCTGGCCACTGGTGCGTTCGAGCGGCCGCTCGTGTTCCCCGGCAATGACCGGCCAGGTGTGATGCTGGCGCATGCCGCCGAGCGCTATGCCAACGAATTCGGCGTGCTGCCGGGCGAGCGGATCGCGCTGTTCACCAACAATGACAGCGCTTACCGCGCCGCCGTCGCCTTGAAGAAGGCCGGTGCCGCGGTCGTCGCCATCGCCGATGTCAGGCCGGAACTTTCGCCGGAGATGCGCAAGCTGGCCTCGGAAGCCGAGGCCGAGATCTTCGCCGGCCATGCCGTCGTCGCCACCGAAGGCGGAAAGGCGCTGTCCGGCCTCAAACTGCAACGCTTCGACATGACCAATGGCGCACTCATCGGTGATGCCCGCAGTATCCACGCCGATTGCCTGCTGATGTCGGGCGGCTGGTCGCCGACCATCCATCTGGCCAGCCAAGCCGGCGCCAAGGCGGAATGGAATGCCGCGCGGCAGGCCTTCCTGCCGCCGAAACCAGCACAGAGCTGGATCGGCGCCGGCGCCTTCACCGGAAGCTTCTCGACGGCAGAAGCCATCGCCGAAGGCCGCACCGCCGGCATTGCCGCGGCCGGTGGACAGAGCACGCCTTCTGTATTGCCGGTGGTAGAAGCCGTGCCCGGCGATCCCGATCCCGCGCCGGTGTTCGAGATCAGGGCCAAGGGCAAGAGCTTCGTCGATTTCCAGCACGACGTCACGGCTGAGGACGTGCGGCTGGCGCACCGCGAGGGCTTCGTCTCGGTCGAGCATCTCAAGCGCTATACCACGCTCGGCATGGCGACCGACCAGGGCAAAAGCTCCAACGTGCCTGGCCTTGCCATCATGGCCGAAGCTCTGGGCAAGCCGATCCCCGAGGTCGGCACGACACGCTTCCGGCCACCCTTTGCGCCGGTGTCGATCGGCTCGCTGGCGGCGGAACGTTTTGGCGATCTCAAGCCCGAACGATTGACCCCGATGCATGATTGGCATCTGGCCAACGGCGCGACCATGTATTCAGCCGGCCTCTGGTATCGCCCGATGATCTACGGCCATGCAGGCGAAACGGTCGAGCAGGCCTATGTGCGCGAAGCCAAGGCGACACGCGAAAGCGCAGGGATCGTCGATGTCTCGACATTGGGCAAGATTGCCGTGCAGGGCCCCGACGCCGCCGCATTCCTCGACCGTGTCTACACCAACATGTTTTCGACGCTCGCCGTCGGCAAGGCACGCTACGGGCTGATGCTGCGCGAGGACGGCCTGGCCTTCGACGACGGCACCACCTGGCGGCTTGGCGAGCAGGATTTCCTGATGACCACCACCACGGCCAATGCCGGCAAGGTGATGCAGCATCTGGAATATTTCCTCGACGTGATCTGGCCGGAGCTGAAAGTCCACGTCACTTCGGTGACCGACGAATGGGCGGGGGCCGCGATCGGCGGGCCGAAGGCCAGGCAGATCCTCGCCGCCTGTGTCACCGGCACATCGGTCGACAACGCCGCCTTGCCCTTCATGGGCATCGTACGTGGCGAAATATCAGGCGTGCCGGTGATGATTTGCCGGCTGTCCTTCTCCGGTGAAATGGCCTTCGAGGTCTATTCCGGCGCCGGCCACGGCACCCATGTCTGGGAAGCGCTTGTTGAAGCAGGCAAGCCGTTCGGGCTGGTCACCTACGGGCTTGAAGCGCTGGGCACGATGCGCATCGAAAAGGGCCATGTCACCGGCGCCGAGATCGATGGCCGCACCACGGCGCGCGACCTGCATCTCGACTGGATGCTATCGAAGAAGAAGCCGTTCATCGGCTCGGCGATGATGGACCGCGAAGGCCTGATCGCGTCTGATCGCCTGGAACTGGTCGGCCTGATCGCCCTCGACAACCGACCGTTCAATGGCGGCGCGCACATCGTCGAGGAGGTTGACGAGGCCAATCCGCACGGCTCGATCGGTCACATCACCGCCTGCTGCTATTCACCGGCGCTCGGCAGGCATATCGCGCTGGCGCTGGTCAAGGGCGGCAAGGCACGGCAGGGCACGCGCGCTCATGTCTCCGATCCCCTGCGCAACCGGTTCGGACCGGTCGAGATCGTCTCCAACCACTTCTTCGATCCGGACGGGAGCCGCATGCATGGTTGAGCGCCAGTCACCCGAACCCTTGTCGCCGCTTGAGCCTGAATTCCATGTCGGCTCGCACGGCAATTTCGAGCACGGCGTCGAGATCATCCTGACCGAGACCAGGCCGGGCTCGATCGTGCAGCTCGCCGCGTGGCCCGGCGAGGAGAAGAAGCTGATAGCAGCCATTCGCACCGTCACCGGGCTTGCCCTGCCCGATGGCGCCGGCGGCGGCTTGAGCGACGGCGTGAAATCGGTGTTCGGCTTCGCGCCGGGAAAGTTCACCGTTGCCGATGAAGCCGAAGGCCTGGCTGCGGCCTTTGCCAAAGTGGTGACCCCCGCCATTGGCACCGTGACCGACCTCTCGCACGGCCGCACCGCCATCCGCATTGCCGGGCCGAAGGCCGAATGGGTGCTGGCGAAATTCTTCGCCATCGATTTCGCGCTGCCGGCCTTTCCCACCGGCGCCGGCCGTTCGACCACCCATCACGATGTCTTCGCCCAGATCCAGCGCACCGGCGCCGACCAGTTCGACATCTATGTCTTCCGTTCGTTCGCACGCTCGTTCTGGAAGGCGCTCTGTCACGCCAGCGAGGAAGTCGGCTACGAGGTGCAGTAGGCGGGTCGGCCGGATGGCCGCGTTGCCCACATCTGGCATCAACGCCAGCCGCTTCTGCCGCTAGAGAATCAGGCTGCCGGCGCCCATGGTGCGAAAACGTGGCCGCCCAACCGGCCCAGGGATATGAAATCCCTTCTTCAAGAGTCGGCACATTCGTTTGGTTCGAACATCTCCATGACCGCAGAACTATCCGCCGGCGCCACGGATCGCGCCGATGTGCCGGCCAGAGCCCTGCTCCTGCTGCCGCTGACGGTTGCCTGCGGCGTGTTCATGACCAGCCTCGACCAGAATGTCGTGGTGACCGCGCTGCCGGGCATCAGCGAAAGCCTCGGCCGTCCGCCCAGCCAGCTCGGCCTCTTGATTACCGTCTATGTCGCCAGCCTGATCATCTCGATGCCGCTTGGCGGCTGGGCCGCCGACCGCTTCGGACTGCGCAATGTCTACTGTTTTGCCTTGCTGGTGTTCGCCGCCTCGTCGGCGCTCTGCGGGCTGTCCGACAACATCTGGACGCTGGTCGGTGCGCGTGCGCTGCAAGGCTTTGGCGGCGCCTTGATGGGCACGCTCGGCCAAGTCGTCATCCTGTCGACCTTTCCGCGCAGCCGCACGCTGAAGATCAACATGTACATATCGCTGGCCGGCCAGTCCGGACCGCTGGTCGGCCCGCTCGTCGGGGGCGCGCTGACCACCTACATTTCCTGGCGCTGGATCTTCTTCATCAACGTGCCGTTCGCGCTGGCGGCGGCAATTCTTGCCGCCTCTTTGTTTCCGACGATGACCAAACCAGTGCGCACGCCGTTCGATTTTCCAGGCTTCCTGCTGGTCGGCAGCGGCATGGTGCTGCTCGTCTTCGGCATGGATTCGCTTGCCGCCAAGGATGCCGCGGGCGGCATCATCGCCGCCGAACTGGCGCTGGCGCTCGTCATCCTGACCATCGCCTCGTTCTACTGCCTGCGCGTGCGCAATCCGCTGCTCGATCTCAAGCTATTGCGCATCCGCACCTTCCGCATTTCGTTCCTCACCGGTGGCGGGCTGGACACGATCGGCCTCAGCTCGGTCGTCTTCCTGCTGCCGCTGATGTTCCAGCTCGGCTTCGGCATGAGCGCGGTGCAGGCGGGGTCGCTGACCTTCGTCGCCGCGGTCGGCTCCGTGGCCATGCGCTTCTTCATGCCGCGCGTCCTCAACCGCTTCGGCTTCCGCCGCGTGCTGGTCTACAACACGCCCATCGTTGCCGCCATGGTTGCCGGCTTCGCCTTGATGCAGGCGACGACGCCGGTGTGGATCGTGCTCACTTACATCTTCGTCTTCGGCGTCTTCCGCTCCGCGCAATGGGCCTCGACCGGCAACCTCGCCTATTCCGACATCGCGCCCGAGCAGCTCGCCCGTTTCAGCGCGCTCTATTACATATTATGGCAGCTGGCGGTGGCGATCAGCGTCGGCCTGGCTGCGGCGGCATTGTCATTTCTGGCGGGCAGCGGCCCTGCCGTCGCAGACGATTTCCGCATCCTGTTCGTGATCGAGGGCATCATCACGCTCTGCGCGTTGCTTGCCTATCTCAAGCTGACGCCGCAAGACGGCGCCCATGTCAGCGGCCACGGCGCACAGATGAACACGGAATGAGGCTGGCAGGCCTACTCGCTGAACGTCACCCACTCTTCCAGCGGCACGCGGTCGGTGCGGAAGGCGTTTTCAGGTTTTGACGTATCTTCATAACCAACCGCCATGCCGCAGACGACGATCTCTTCGTCCGGAATGTCGAGCACCGGCCTGATCTGCCGGTGATAGGGCGCGAAGGCCGCCTGCGGACAGGTGTGCAGACCCCTGCCTCTAGCTGCGACCATGATGTTCTGCAGGAACATGCCGTAGTCGATCCACGAGCCCTGGTTGAGGCGGCGGTCGATGGTGAAGATCATGCCGACCGGAGCGTCGAAGAAGACGAAGTTGCGGTCGTGCTGGGCGCGCATCTTGTCGACCTCGCGGCGACCAATGCCGAGCGCGCCATAGAGGCCGAAACCGTTGGCGCGGCGGCGGGTCAGATACGGCTCGAAGAACTGGGTGGGATAATACCGGTACTCGTCCCAATCGGCTTTTTCGGCGCGAATGCCGGAATTGAGAATGGCGTCTGATATCCGCTGCTTGCTCTCGCCCTTGGTGACATAGACCTTCCATGGCTGCATGTTGGTGCCGGATGGGGCGCGCGCCGCAACCGCCAGAATGGCGCGGATGGTGTCGTCGTCGACCATGTCGGGCAGGAATGCGCGCACCGAACGGCGCGACAGGATCGCCTCGTCGACAATCTCGGCCTCGCCCGCAATTCGGGGGTTATTTTCCAGCATGGGCCGTCCTTACCCTTTGTCTCGATCGGACGTCCCCACTCGCCGCTCTCGGCGGAGCCTTTGCATGAACCGTCAAAATCGCGCAAGCAAATCTTATGTGTCCGTGAAAATCTACTTGATTTTTTCATGAGCTTGATCTCTCATGAAATTTGACTGTATTTTTTCACAAAGTGAGCGCTTTGCCTTCGACTACCGCAAGAACATTGCAGGGACCTGACGAACGCGTGCTGGCCGGCGATATCAGGGCCCTGCGCAAGGCGCGCGGGCTGACACTCGCCGAGATTGGCCTGAAGCTTGGCCGTTCGGTCGGCTGGGTCAGCCAGGTCGAGCGCGGCCTGTCGACGCCCTCGCTCGGTGACCTCAGAGCCTTCGCCGAACTGTTCGGCGTGCCGATCAGCCTGTTCTTCAGCCATGACGTGCCTGTCGAAAGCGAGCGCGGCGTGGTCGTGCGCGCCGGCAGGCGCCGCACGCTTGGCACAAGCGAATCCGGCCTGGTGGAGGAGCTTCTGTCGCCCGATCTCGGCGGTAGCTTCGAGATGGTGCGTTCGGTCTTCGCGCCGGGCGCGGAACTGAAGGCCGAGGCGCAGCGGCCGACCGAGGAAGCTGGATACGTCGCCTCCGGGCTGTTCGACATCGAGATCGGAGGTGTCTGGCATCGGCTTGGCGAGGGCGACTCCTTTCGCTTCGAAGGCAAGTCCTACCGCTGGCGCAATCCGGGTGCCGAGCCGGCAATTGTCATCTGGGTGGTTTCACCACCCGTCTATTGAGTTCAAGTTTGGAGAAGAACATGGCGGGTTTGCCGAGCACGGCGCGCGTGGTGATAATCGGAGGCGGCGCCGTCGGCACCTCCGCGCTCTATCATCTTGCCAAGGCGGGCTGGACCGACTGCGTGCTGCTCGAAAAGAATGAGCTGACCTCCGGCTCGACCTGGCATGCCGCCGGCAACGTGCCGACCTTCTCCTCGTCCTGGTCGCTGATGAACATGCAGCGCTATTCGACCGAGCTTTATCGCGGGCTGGCCGACGCGGTCGACTATCCCATGAACTATCATGTCACCGGCTCGCTGCGCCTTGCCCACTCGGTCGAGCGCATGCAGGAATTTCAGCGCGCCAAGGGCATGGGCCTCTACCAGGGCATGGACATAGACATTGTCGGTGTCGACGAGATCCAGCGTCGCTATCCCTTCATCGAGACGCATGATTTGAAAGGCGCACTCTACGACCCAAGCGACGGCGACATCGATCCGGCGCAGCTCACCCAGGCGCTGGCCAAGGGTGCGCGCGACATGGGCGCGAAGATCATCCGCTTCTGCCCGGTCACAGGCGTGCGCCGCGAGAACGACGAGTGGGTGGTCGAGACGGCACAGGGCGAAATCCGCTGCGAGATCGTCGTCAATGCCGCCGGCTACCGTGCCGCCGAAGTCGGCCGGATGTTCGGCCGCGACGTGCCGATGATGGTGATGAGCCATCAGTACATATTGTTCGAGGAGATTCCCGAACTGGCGGCATGGTCGAAGGAACAGGGCAAGAAACTGCCGCTGCTGCGCGACGTCGACACCTCCTACTATCTGCGCCAGGAGAAGAACGGCATGAATCTCGGCCCCTATGAGCGCAATTGCCGCGCGCATTGGGCCACCCACAACGATCCGATGCCGGAGGATTTTTCCTTCCAGCTGTTCCCCGACGACCTCGACCGGCTGGAACATTATCTGGCCGACGCCGTCGCCCGCGTGCCGATCCTTGGCACCGCCGGCCTGTCCAAGGTTATCAACGGGCCGATCCCTTACACGCCGGACGGCAATCCGCTGATCGGCCCGATGCCCGGCGTTCCCAATGCCTTCGAGGCCTGCGTCTTCACCTTCGGCATTGCCCAGGGTGGCGGCGCCGGCAAGGTGCTGGCCGAATGGGTGACCGAGGGCCGGACCGAATGGGACATGTGGTCGTGCGACCCGCGACGCTTCACTTCCTATGCCTCGGCGCCGGATTATTGCGTCGCCAAGGGCATGGAGATCTACGGCAACGAATATGCCATCCAGTTCCCGCGCCATGCCTGGCCGGAAGGCCGCGACCGCAAGCTGTCGCCGATCCACGATCGCATCAAAGCGCTCGGCGGCCGCTTCGACGCCTATAATGGCTGGGAGCGTGCCACCTGGTATGCGCAGGACGGCGATGACATCTCCGAGGAAGCGACGCTGACATTCCGCCGCGAGGGACCGTGGCAGCACCGTGTGCGCGAAGAATGCCTGGCCGTGCGCGATGCCGCCGGCATTTTGGACCTGCCGGGCTTCTCGCGCTTCAACCTCGACGGTCCCGGTGCCGCCGAATGGCTGAGCCTGCAGGTCACCGGGCTGGTGCCGAAGCCAGGCCGCATCGGTCTCGTCTATTTCGCCGACGACAAGGGCCGCATCGTCACCGAAATGTCCGTCGTGCGTCACGACGAGAACCTGATGACGCTTATCACCGCGGCGGTCGCGCAGTGGCATGATTTCGAATGGCTGAAATCGCGCATGCCCAAGGACGCACCGTTCAAGCTGATCGACCGGACCGAGGAATTCTCGACCCAGATCCTGGCCGGCCCCAACTCGCGAAAAATCCTCGCCGATGTCTGCGAGGCCGACCTCACTCTGCCATGGCTGACGCATCAGGAGACAAAGATCGCCGGTCGCTGGGCCAAACTCGTGCGCGTCTCCTTCGCCGGCGAACTCGGCTGGGAAATCCACACCAGGGTGGACGACACATCAGCCATCTTCGACGCCGTCTGCGCGGCAGGCCAGCAACATGGGCTGAAGCCGTTCGGCATGTATGCGTTGGATTCACTCAGGCTTGAAAAAGGCTACCGCACCTGGAAGGGCGACCTGTCGACCGACTATTCGATCCTGCAGGGCGGGCTGGAGCGCTTCGTCAAATGGGACAAGCCCGATTTCCGTGGCAAGGCTGCACTCCAGAACGAAAAGCAGCAAGGCGTGAAGAAGCGCTTCGTCACGCTGGTTATAGAGAACCCGGGCGACTGCGACGCCCCTTCGGTGTCGACGCTGTGGCATGACGGCAAGATCGTCGGCGAGACGACCTCAGGCGGCTGGGGTCATCGGGTCGACAAATCGATCGCGCTCGGCATGCTGCGCGCCGATCTGGCCGAGCCAGGTACATCAGTCGAGGTCGAAATTTTCGGTGACCGCTTTCAGGCGATCGTGCAGAAGGATGAACCGCTGTGGGATCCGAAGAACGAAAGACTGCGCGCATGAAGAAAATCATCCTCACCGATGGCGGCATGGGCCAGGAACTGGTCCGCCGCAGCCAATCAGAGCCGACGCCGCTATGGTCGGCCAGGGTGCTGATCGACGAACCGGATCTGGTGCGCGACCTGCACGCGGAATTCATCCGTGCCGGCGCACGAATCATCACCATCAACACCTATTCTGCGACACCCGAACGCCTGGCGCGCGAGGGTGCGGAAGACCTCTTCAAGCCGTTGCAGAAGCGCGGCATCGAATTGGCCAGGCAGGCCCGCGACGAGGCCGGCGATGCAGCCATCGCCGGCTGCCTGTCGCCGCTTTTCGGCAGCTATGCACCTGCGCTGACCATTTCCTTCGAAGAGACGCTCGATATCTACCGCCGCATCGTTGCCGAGCAGGCCGATGGCGTCGACCTGTTCCTGTGTGAAACCATGGCGTCGGCGGACGAAGCCCGCGCGGCGGTCACCGCGGCATCGGAAAGCGGCAAGCCGGTATGGGTGTCGTGGACGCTGGCCGACCACGGCAAGCCGCGGCTGCGCAGCGGCGAAGCAATAGCCACCGCGGCAAGCGCGCTCGACGGCCTGGCAGTCGCCGCGCGGCTGGTCAATTGCTGCCGACCGGAAGCAATCGCGGCGGCTTTGCCTGAACTGATCGACCTCGGCGGCCCGGTCGGCGCCTACGCCAATGGCTTCACCTCAACCGAAGCACTCAAGCACGGCGGCACCGTCGATGTGCTGCATGCTCGTCACGACCTTGGCCCGGATGCCTATGCCGACCAGGCGATCGGCTGGGTGGAGGCTGGGGCAAGCATCGTTGGCGGCTGCTGCGAAGTCGGACCTCCGCACATCGCCGCTCTGCGCGACCGGCTCGAACAGGCCGGCTACGAAATTTCGGGAGTTTTGCATGCCTAGACCATCATCGCGCATTTCCGGCATCGTGCCTTCGGGCAAGGACGGCTGGGAAGTCCATTTCGCCGCCTGGACGCGCAAGGAGGCCGGCGAAGACATCATCATGCTGTCGGTCGGCGATCATGATTTCGATACGCCTTCGCAGACGATCGAAGCCTGTGTGACCGCGGTTCGCGGCAGCAATCATCACTACACCCCGCTTCCCGGCCTGCCGCGCCTGCGCAAGGCGATGGCGGCAGCTTCGAGCGCCTGCACCGGCGTCGAGACGTCGCCGGATCAGGTGATCGCCACGCCGGGCGGCCAGGCCGCACTCTACGCGGCCGTGCAGGGCGTGCTCGACCAGGGCGACCACGCCATCGTCGTGGCGCCCTATTATGCCACCTATCCCAACACGTTCAGCGCCGCAGGCGCTGATTTCACCGTCGTCGAGACACCGGCCGAGGATGGCTTCCAGCCACGTGCCGACATGATCCGCGCGGCAATCCGACCGAACACGCGCGCCATCCTGATCAACACGCCGAACAATCCGACCGGTGCGGTCTATTCGCGCGAGCGGCTGGAGCAGTTGGCAGAAGTCTGCCGGGAGCACGACCTCTGGCTGCTGTCGGACGAAGTCTACTGGACGCTCGGCGGCGGCGAGCACGTCTCGCCGCGCTCGCTGCCAGGGATGGCCGAGCGCACGCTGGTCATCAATTCGATGTCCAAAAGCCACGGCATGACCGGCTGGCGCATGGGCTGGCTGACGGGACCGGAGGAGATGATCACGCTCATGATCAATCTCAATCTGGTGACGACCTATGGCCTGCCGGCCTTCATCTCGATCGCCTGTTCCGAGGCGCTGGAGAACCGTTACGGCGTCAAGGAGATCGCCGAACGTTACGCGGCACGCCGCACCGTCCTGCTCGACGCCGTGCGGGGCATGAACGACGTCACCGTGCGCGGTTCGGAGGGCGGCATGTATGTCATGCTCGATATCTCGGCCGTCGAACCCGACGACGAGAAATTCGCCTGGGCCCTGCTCGACAAGGAAAAGGTCGGCGTCATGCCCGGCTCCAGCTTCGGCGAGGCGGCCGCCGGCCACATTCGCATCAGTCTCTGCCAGCCCGAACCCGTGCTGCAGGAAGCTGCACTTCGTCTGCGCCGCTTTGCTTCCAGCTACCGTCGCGAGGCAGCATGACCGCCAAGGCAGTTCCCGTCAAAGCAAGGGCGGTCATCATCGGCGGCGGCGTTTCCGGCTGTTCGGTCGCCTATCACCTGGCCAAGCTTGGCTGGACCGATATCGTGCTTCTCGAACGCAAACAGCTGACGTCGGGCACGACATGGCACGCCGCCGGCCTGATCGGCCAGTTGCGCGGTTCGCAGAACATGACACGGCTGGCCAAATATTCCGCCGACCTCTACGTCAAGCTGGAAGCCGAGACGGAGGTCGGCACCGGCATGCGCCAGGTCGGTTCGATCACCGTGGCACTGACCGAGGAGCGCAAGCACGAGATCTACAGGCAAGCGTCGCTGGCGCGTGCCTTCGATGTCGATGTCCGCGAGATTTCGCCCAGGGAAGTCAGCGAGATGTACCCGCATCTCAATGTTTCCGATGTCGTCGGCGCCGTGCATCTGCCGCTCGACGGCCAGTGCGACCCCGCCAACATCGCCATGGCGCTCGCCAAGGGCGCGCGCCAGCGCGGCGCCACCATCGTCGAGAACGTAAAGGTCACCAAGGTCCACAGCAAGGCCGGCCGCGTCACCGGCGTGTCCTGGGCACAAGGCGAAGAGCAAGGCACGATCGAAGCCGACGTCGTCGTCAACTGCGCCGGCATGTGGGCACGCGAACTGGGCGCGCAGAACGGCGTCACCATACCGCTGCATGCCTGCGAGCATTTTTACCTCGTCACCGAACCGATCCCCGGCCTCACCCGTCTGCCGGTGCTGCGCGTGCCCGATGAGTGCGCCTACTACAAGGAAGACGCCGGCAAGATGATGCTGGGCGCCTTCGAGCCGGTGGCCAAGCCGTGGGGCATGGACGGCATAAGCGAGGATTTCTGCTTCGACCAACTGCCGGAGGACATGGAGCATTTCGAGCCGATCCTCGAAATGGGCGTCAACCGCATGCCGATGCTGGCGACCGCCGGCATCCACACCTTCTTCAACGGTCCGGAAAGTTTTACGCCCGACGACCGCTACTATCTCGGCGAGGCGCCGGAGCTGGCCGGCTACTGGATGGCGACCGGCTACAATTCGATCGGCATCGTCTCCTCCGGCGGCGCCGGCATGGCGCTGGCGCAGTGGATCAATGACGGCGAAGCCCCCTTCGACCTGTGGGAAGTCGACATCCGCCGCGCACAGCCGTTCCAGAAGAACCGCCGCTACCTCAAGGAGCGCGTCTCCGAAACGCTCGGCCTGCTCTATGCCGACCATTTCCCCTACCGCCAGATGGCGACCTCGAGGAATGTCAGGCGTTCGCCGCTGCACGAGCATCTGAAGGCGCGCGGCGCCGTTTTCGGCGAAGTCGCCGGTTGGGAGCGCGCCAATTGGTTCGCACGCGAGGGCCAGGAGCGCGAATACCGCTATTCCTGGAAGCGCCAGAACTGGTTCGACAACCAGCGCGAGGAGCATCTGGCGGTCAGGAACGGCGTCGGTCTGTTCGACATGACCTCGTTCGGCAAGATCCGTGTCGAGGGCCGCGACGCCTGTGCTTTCCTGCAAAGACTGTGCGCCAACGACATGGACGTGGCGCCGGGCAAGATCGTCTACACCCAGATGCTCAACAATCGCGGCGGCATCGAGAGCGACCTGACCGTCTCGCGCCTGTCGGAAACCGCCTACTTCCTCGTCGTCCCCGGCGCCACGCTGCAGCGCGATCTGGCTTGGCTGCGCCGGCATCTGACCGACGAGTTCGTCGTCATCACCGACGTGACGGCGGCCGAAAGCGTGCTCTGCCTGATGGGCCCGGACGCCAGAAAGCTGATCCAGAAGGTCAGCCCCAACGATTTCTCCAATGAGAAAAATCCGTTCGGCACGTTCCAGGAGATCGAGATCGGCATGGGCCTGGCCCGCGCCCACCGCGTCACCTATGTCGGCGAACTCGGCTGGGAACTCTATGTCTCGACCGATCAGGCGGCCCATGTCTTCGAGGCAATCGACAAAGCCGGCGCTGATGTCGGCCTGAAGCTTTGCGGCCTCCATACGCTGGATTCCTGCCGCATCGAAAAAGCCTTCCGCCATTTCGGCCACGACATCACCGACGAGGACAATGTGCTGGAAGCCGGCCTCGGCTTCGCGGTGAAGACCGCCAAGGGCGACTTCATCGGCCGCGATGCCGTGCTGCGCAAGAAGGAAGCTGGATTGAACCGCCGACTGGTCCAGTTCCGGCTGAAGGATCCAGAGCCCCTGCTCTTCCACAACGAAGCGATCCTGCGCGACGGCAAGATCGTCGGCCCGATCACTTCAGGCAATTACGGCCATCATCTCGGCGGCGCGGTCGGGCTAGGCTATGTGCCATGCGAGGGCGAGAGCGAGGCCGACGTGCTGGCCTCAACCTACGAAATCGAGATCGCCGGCGAGCGCTTTGCGGCGGAAGCGTCGCTGAAGCCGATGTACGATCCGAAATCGGAGCGGACGAGGATGTAGTGCCTCTTCCTTCGCCCCGTTTACGGGGAGAAGGTGGGCCCGAAGGGCCGGATGAGGGGCGGCGCCAACCTCTGCAATGTTCGTGCTGCCCCTCATCTGCCTGCCGGCATCTTCTCCCCGTTTCACGGAGAGAAGGAGGCTAATTCCCTAAAACCGCTCCAACTTCCCCCGCACCTTCGCCAGAAACGCCGCCCGCGTTGCCGGCGTCGAGGCATCCATCAAATAGTGCGCCAGGAAAAACGTCCGGCAGCGTGTCGCGCACAGCGCCCGCATGCCGCGCAGCAGGGTCTTGCGTCCCGGCTGGCCGACGACGACGCTCCACCAGGTCGGCGCGCCGCAGGTTGTGATGACGCCGACCTTGGTCACATGCGTCATCAGCGACTTGATCCGGCCCTTGCCCGCCGGCAGCTTGAAGGCGACGTCCGTCGCCCACACCCGGTCGAGCCAGCCCTTCAGCATCGCCGGCAGCCCGTACCACCAGGTCGGATAGACGAACAAGATCGCTTCGGCCCAGTTGAGCAGTTCGAAATGCGGCTTCAGTGCCGGGTCCTGCGGCGCCTGGTCATTGTAGGAGCGCCGCTCGTCGCAGCCCATCACCGGGTCGAATTTCTCGGCATAGAGGTCGAGCAGCCGCACCTCCCAGCCTCGCCGCATCAGCACGTCGATGGCGGTGTCGCGAATTGCCGCACAGAAGCTGTCCGGCACCGGATGGCAGTAGACCACCAGCGCGCGCATCAGAAGGCATCCATGCTGGCCGCGACCTTGGCCATGAAGGTCTTGCGGCTGTGGTCGGTCGACAGGTTCATCGCGTAGTGCGCAAGGTAGCTCACCGGCGCGCCCGGCTTTACGGTGGCGCGCAGCATGCGCTTGATCAGTTTGCGTGGCGGATCGCCCATCAGCATGGCGCGGAATCGGCTGCCGCCATAGGTGGTCACCGCCGCAACCTTACGAATGTTGTGCAGCGACGGCTGCGCCTTGCCGTCGACCAATTTGAACGACACGCCGGGCAGGAAGACGCGATCGAAAAAGCCTTTCAGTATCGCTGGAAAGCCATAGTTCCAGACCGGATAGGAAAGCACCAGCGCATCGGCTCGCAGCAGGCGTTCGACATAAGGCGCGACAGCATCGGCGGGGCCGCGCTGGTTGTGATAGTCCAGTCGTTCCTGGCGCGTCAGCCGCGGATCGAAATCCTCGGCATGGAGATCGCAATCATCGACCGCATGGCCCGCTGCCCTCAACCGCTCGACGATCATCCGGTGCAGGCCGGCATTGAAGCTGGTCTCGACCGGATGGGCGTAGAGGACGAGGATGTTCATCATCCCACCTTCTGCAACCCCTTGAACAAAAAAGTCCGGCCCGAACGATAATCATAGTCCGGATTTTCCCAGGCAATCATCTTGCCGGGGTTGAGCAGGCCCTGCGGATCGGTCTCGCGCTTGAAAGCGAGCTGCACCGCGTCGGTCTGCTTCATGCCGCCCTCTTCCAGCGTGTAGCGATGCGGGTTGAAGATCGGGCAGCCATTCTCCTCATGCAGGCGCACGATCTCGTCGAGCCGCGCTTCGGTGGTGAACTTGACCAGCGGCAGGCCGAAGCAGGTGATGTTGCCGTCCAGCCGCACGAATTCCAGATGCGAAAAAACCTCGCCCGGAAACATCGCGTCCATCCTCTCGACCAGCGCCAGTTGGTTGGGAAAGGGATAGAGCGACTGCAGATAGGTAATCGAAGGATCAACGCGCAGCGCCCTCAGCGTCGTATGGTTCCAGGCCAATTCATAGGCCGGCGGCAGGCCCTTTTTCTCGTCCGGCGTCGCGGTTACCGCATTGTAGATCACCTCGCCGCCGGCACGGCGGGTGAAGGCCAGGAAAGCATCGAGCCCATGTTGCGCCACCATGACGACGCAGATGCTCTGCCCCTCCGTCAGGAATTTCTGGTGCCGCTTGAAATAGAGCTGCGGCACGGGTGCGGCTATCGGCGTGATCAGCTTGGTCAAAATACCGTCCTGGCAGGCCAGCGCATTGCCATACCGGGCGACATCCATGAAAGCGTCGAAGCCGACGATGACGTCGATCCATTCATAGGCCGCGGTCAGCGGCATCTCGACCTCCGATATGATGCCGTTGGTGCCATAGGCGTGGGTGACCTTGTGCAGATCCTCGCCGGTGAGTTCGAGCGCTTTCGGTTCGGCCTCCATGGTCACCACACGCAGGCGCAGCACATTGCCGAAATCGCGCAACCCGCCGAAATTGATCGAGCCGACGCCGCCCGAACCGCCGGCGATGAAGCCGCCGATCGAAGCGGTGTTGTAGGTGGAAGGCGACAGCCGGAGTTCCTGCCCGGAATGCGCCCGCGTTGCCTTGTCGATATCGGCCAGGATGGCCCCCGGCCCGGTCACCACGCGACCTGGCGCGATCGACTTGATCTCGTTCATCTCGGCAAGGTTGAGCACGACGCCGCCGGAGAGCGGCATCGCCTGGCCGTAATTGCCGGTGCCGCTGCCGCGCGGCGTCACCGGCACGCCACGGCGGTGACAGGCGGCAAGCACGCTGATCAGTTCGGCCTCGTTCTTCGGCGTCACGATCAGGTCGCCGGTGACATGGTCCAACTGCTGCTTCAGCACCGGGCTGTACCAGTAGAAGTCGCGGCTCTTCTGCTGGACGATGGCCGGATTGTCGTCGACCTTCAGGCCTTCGAGATCGCGTTTGAGCGCCGAAAAATCCATCATTCCACCATCAATTCGTCGAGTTCGGCGTAGTCCGGCAATTGCCGGTCGATCGCCTTGCCGCCGCGCACGACGATGCGATCCGATTCGGGCCGCGACAGCAATTCCGTCCAGCTTCGGCCTTTGAACAGGATGAAATCGGCATCGCCGCCGGCAGCCAGCGTGCCGAAGCCGTCGAGCCGCATCACCTTGGCGGGCGTCGCGGTGACCGTTTGCGGCCAGTCGGCAACCGGATGATCGAAATGCAGGATGCGCGTCGCCATGCGGTAGACCTCCAGCATGTCGAGATCGCCATAGGCGTAGAAGGGATCACGCGTGTTGTCGGAAGCGACCGCCACCGGAATGCCCCTCGCCCTCATCTCGTGCAGCAGCGTCACGCCGCGCCAGCGCGGCGTGGTTTGGTCAGCGCGCCGGTCCTGCAGATAGAGATTGCACATCGGCAGCGAGACGACGGCGAGCCCGGCCTTCGCCACCTTGTCCAGCGTGTCGAGCACATCGAGGTCCGGCTGGCGCGCCAGCGAGCAGCAATGACCGACGAGGATGTTGCCTTCGAAACCGTTCCAGAGAGCGGCCTCGGCGATCTTCTTCAGCGAAATGGCGGAGATATCATCGGTCTCGTCGGCATGGAAATCGAGATCGAGGCCATGCTTGATGGCTTGCGCGAAGACATGGTCGAGCAGTTCTTCGAGGTCCGGCACCATATAGGTGACGACACCGAGCACGCCCTTTGCCGCGGCAACCCTTTTGGCCAGCCTGTCGAACCACTTTTTGTCACGCACGCCTTCGATGCCGAGCAAACAGGCGCCCTGCAACTCGATACGGCCGCGCCATGCCTCGCGCATCGCCTCGAACACCGGCCAGGAGATTTCCTCCTGCGGCGCGACGCTGTCGATGTGGGTGCGCAGCGCCCTTGTGCCATGGGCGTAGGCGCAGCGCAGCGAGAAATCCATCCGCCGCGCCAAATCCTCGGCGCTCCAGCGTGCCACACGATCGGCACCGGCGGCATTCAGCGCGCCCATGAACGTGCCGTCGGGATTGGGTTTTCGCGGCCAGATATGGCCCTTGTCGATATGCGTGTGGCAGTCGACGAAGCATGGCAGCAAGACGCGGGCGCCAAAGTTGACGGCGTCCGCCGGGACTGCTGCACGCGCATGCGCGGTGATGGCTGAAATCTTGCCGTCAGCGACAGTGACGTCGGCAAGCGCGAAGCCATCGCTGTCGGGGACAGCAGCGAGCCCCGGTGTCAGGGACGCGTGAAGCCTGACGTTGGTAAGCCGGTATGAACCTGTGTTGGGAATCAAGGGCCTAGCGCTCCTGCTTCAGCGCGCTTTCGTGCCAGCGCCGCAAAATGAGATGCGAAATCAGCGACAGCACGAGGAAGATCAGGATGCCGGTCAGCGAGATCAGGAACAGCGCCGCGAACAGCCGCGGCGCGTTGAGCCGGTAGCCGGCCTCGATGATGCGCGAGGCAAGGCCGGACGACTGGCCGGTGGTACCGGCGACGAACTCGGCCACCACCGCGCCGATCAGCGACAGGCCGCCGGCGATCTTCAACCCGCCGAGGAAATAGGGCATCGCCGCCGGCAGCCTGAGATAGCGCAATTGCTGCCAGCGCGTTGCGCCATTGAGCTTGAACATGTCGCGCAGATTGCGGTCGACGGAGTTGAGGCCAAGCGTGGTGTTGGACAGGATCGGAAAGAAGGCGACGATCCAGGCGCACAGCAGAAGCTTGGTCGTCTGGTCGTTCACATAGATGTTGATCAGCGGAAAGATCGCCACGATCGGCGTCACCTGCAGCACGATGGCGAACGGGAAGAACGACATCTCGACCCATTTCGACTGCGCGAACAGCACCGCCAGCCCGACCCCGCCGATGACGGCCAGAGCCAGGCTGAGGAAGGTGATGCGCAAGGTCACCAGCAGCGAGGAGAACAGCAGGCCGGCATCGTTGTAGAGCGTCCACAGCACCACACCCGGGCGCGGCAGGATGTATTGCGGGATCTCGTTCCACACACAGATACGATCCCAAACCCAGATCGCCAGGATCATGATCGCCAGCGGCAGCACCCAGCGGCCGATCCGTTCGAATCGCTCCTGGCGCACGCGGCGCGCTTCCTCGGGGTCGAGTTCGAGCACGCGCTCGTCAATGGCCGTCATGATGCGCGCCTGCTGTTGAATTGATGGCCTTGACCAGCACGTCGGAAGCCTGACGGCACAGCGCCGCATAGTCGGGCGAGGTGCGAAACGCCTCGTCGCGCGGATAGGAGGCCTCGATGGCGAGTTCGTCGAACACCCGGCCCGGCCGCGCCGCCATGACGACGACGCGGTTGGACAGGAACACGCTTTCAAAGACGCTGTGGGTGACGAAGACGACGGTGAAGCGCTCGTCCTGCCACAGTTCCAGGAGATCGTTGTTGAGCTTGAAGCGGGTGATCTCGTCGAGTGCGGCGAACGGTTCGTCCATCAACAGCACGCGCGGTTTGGTCACCATGGCGCGTGCGATCGAGACGCGCATCTTCATGCCGCCGGACAGTTCGCGCGGCACCGCGTCTTCGAAACCGGTCAGATGCACCCGCGCCAGCATTTCCGTGATCGCCGGTGTCGCCTTGGCACGCGAAATGCCTTTCAGCCGAAGCGGCAACCAGACATTGTCGAAAACGTTGGCCCAGGGCAGCAGCGTCGGCTCCTGGAAGACGAAGCCGATGTTCGAGCGGTCAGCTGAGCCGCCGCCGCGCCAGTCGAGCACGCCGGAGGTCGGCGTCGACAGGCCGGCGATCAGCCTCAGCGCCGTCGACTTGCCGCACCCCGACGGCCCGAGCAGGCTGAGGAAATCGCCTTCCCGGATCGTCAGGTCGACGTCGCTCAGCGCCGTCACGCCGTTGGAGAAGACCTTGCCGACACCCCTCAGCGCCAGCAATGTCGATGCAACGTCCGAGGCCGGCGCTTGCGCCACCTTTTCCCTTATCATGCCGGGACCGGCCTATTTCTTCAGCTCGAGCCCGACGCCCTTGTTGATGAAGGTCAGCGTGTAGGCCTTCTTGATGTCGATGCCGTCGGGTGTGACCTTGGCCTTGACCATCTTGTCGTAGAAACTCTTGATCCGCTCGTCGGTCATGGCGCCGATGCCGAGCTTTTCCGTGTCACCGGAATCGGCCAGGCCGAACTTCTTCATCTGCTCGATCGAGAACGCGATCTGCTCGTCGCTCATGTCGGGATTGTCTTTCTTGATCATGTCGTTGGCGGCCTTGTTGTCGCCGTAGAGATATTTGTACCAGCCCTTGGCCGAGCCATCGACGAAGCACTGGACCACCTCCGGCTTCTTGTCGATCGTATCCTGCATCACCTCGATCGTCGTCGAATAGGTGTCCCAGCCATAGTCGGCGAGCAGGAATTGGTTCGGCACGAAGCCGCCTTCCTTCTTGACCGCGAACGGCTCTGAGGTGACGTAGCCCTGCTGGATCGACTTCTTGTTGGCGATGAAGGGAGCGGTGTTGTAGGTGTAGGGCGCGCGCTTGGAAGCGTCGAAGCCGAGTTCGATGACCATCCACTGGAAGAAGGTCTGCACGCCCTCGTCGCCCAATATGTACTGGTCGGCGTTCTTCAGGTCCTCCCATTTGTCGAGCCCTTCGCCGGGGTGGGACATGATGACCTGCGGGTCCTTCTGGAAGTCCGCCGCCACCACGCGCATCGGAATGCCTTGCTGGACGGCATCGAAGGCCGACAGCAGATTGCCGCCCATGTAGAAATCGATCTTGCCGGCCAGCAGCAGCGGTCGGCCGCTGACCTGCGGACCGCCCTGCATGATGGTGACGTCGAGGCCGCAGGCGGCGTAGGTGCCGTCCGCCACGGACTGGTAATATCCACCATGCTCCGGCTGGGCCAACCAGTTGGTGCCGAAGGTGACTTTCTCATTCGCAGCCGCACCCAGCGTGCTGGCTGCAAGCAGGGCCACCGCCGCCACCGAAATCTTCTGTCTTCCGTACATCGACACCACCCTTTGTTTGCTCCGGCGCGCCACGCGCCAGGCTCGACACCAAAGATTCAAGAAGCAAGACACATGCCACCGGCGTCTGGCGCCGGGACCGCCCGCTTGAAAGACGTTGCCATGCCAAGCGCGGACGGGTCATGCTGTACGAAAGGCATCGTGCCTATTTTTTGAACGGCTGTCCACAATCGCCCGGGCAACATGCACCGCCATCTTGAAGGTGCAATGGGTCAAGCCTTAGGCTACGGCCAAACCGGAGATTGCCATGTTCAGATTCCTCACCCCGAAGTCGATCAAGCCGCCCTTTGCCCGCTACAGCCACGGCGTCGAGGTGCCGCCCGGCAAACGGCTGGTGCTGTGCTCGGGCCAGGTCGCCATCACCGCTGACGACCAGATTCCCGAAGACGCCGGTGCGCAGGCCGAGCTCTGCTTTCAAAACATCGCGGCGATCCTCGGCGAAGCCGGCCTGGGTCTCAGGGATATCGTGCGCATCAACGCCTATGTCACCGATCGCGCGCATCTGCGGCCCTACATGGACGTTCGCGACCGGCTGTTTTCCAGCCCGGCGCCGGCCTCGACGCTGATGATCGTCTCGGGATTTGCCCGGCCCGAATTCAAGGTCGAGGTCGAAGCCATCGCGGCTGGGTGATCGACAGGTCGCGCTTGCCGCGCTAGGTCTGCCTGACCATTGATGAGGCGTGACATGACCGTACCCAAAAGACGCGTGTGGTGGGGTGACTACCGGACCACCGAATACGCCTCGATCGACCCGGAGGCGACCATCGCCGTGCTGCCGGTGGCGGCGATCGAGCAGCATGGCCCGCATCTGCCTGTCTCGACCGACACCTCGATCATGAACGGCATGCTCGACACGGTGATTTCCCGCCTGCCCGACGATCTCGACATCCGCATCCTGCCGGTCCAGGCAGTGGGCAAGTCGAACGAGCATCTTCACGCACCGGGCACCCTCACTTTGCCGGCGACCACGCTGGTCGAAGCCTGGACCGAACTCGGGCTGTCGATCGCGCGCGCCGGGGTGCGCAAGCTGGTCGTCGTCAATTCGCATGGCGGCAACGAGGAGATCATGGGCATCGTCACGCGCGAATTGCGCGTGCGCGAAAAAATGCTGGCGGTGAAGACAAGCTGGCAACGCTTTGGCCGCCCGGCCGGCATGTATACCGAGCTCGAGGACCGCCACGGCATCCATGGCGGCGATGTCGAGACCTCGCTGATGCTGCATTTCCGACCCGACCTTGTCGACATGGGCAAGGCCGACAATTTCGTATCCAACGTCGCCAAGGCCGAGAAGGAATTCTCGCTGCTGCGCCACACCGGCACCCACGCCTTTGCCTGGATCGCTGGCGATCTCAACCCGAACGGCGTGGTCGGCGATGCCAGCATTGCGACGGCTGAGAAGGGCCGGCTGACGGCAGAATATCAGGCCGACGGCTTCATCAGCCTGCTCAGGGATGTGCGCAAGGCGAAGCTCGCGGAGTGGTTGACGTAGCCTCCAAACCAGTGGCCTGGCATCGAAAGGCAAGCGCTGTCATCGCTATTCCAGATCCTCTTGAACAAACGAGGCGACGGAGGAGCGGATCAGACAATCGCGCTTTCGCACCGGAGATTTCCGCACAAGAGATTTTGACAAACTTTGCCAAAATGGACCATACTGGACGGGATATGGAGGCCAGTATGGCAACAATGAACGTATCATTGCCCAACACGATGAAGGATTGGGTTGAGGCGCAAACCGAAACGGGCCGCTACGCCAACGCGAGCGACTATGTGCGCGATTTGATCCGTCGGGATCAGGAGCGCAACGACAAGATTGCCGCCATGCAGCGCTTTGTCGATGATGGCTTGAAGAGTGGCATCGGCAATCGATCCAGGGATGCGCTTTTCACGGAGGCGGTTAAACGCGCTGGAAAGCCATCCGGCAATAGGTAGTGGGATTTCGCCTTTCTTTAGCTGCGGAAGAGGACATTGTCGGTATTGCCGAGCAAGGAGTGCGCCTGTTCGGCGCTGTGCAGGCCAGACAGTATCATGACGAGTTGTTCGCAATCTTCGACCTGATCGCTGCCAGTCCCCGAATAGCGCGGGAGCGGCTTGAATTGGCGCCACCGATGCGTATCCATCCTTTCAAAGCCCATCTTGTCGTCTACCGGATCGAAGCCGACGATGACGTGTTCATTGTCCGGGTACGCCACGGGCATGAAGATTGGGCGAATGAAGGCACTCGATAACCCAACAGAGGCAGCTAGCTGTCGATCTTCAGCGCGAATGGCGTCCCTTCGAAAGCGTCGGCGCCGCGCCCGATCGCCTGGATCGCCTCGATCATGCGGCCGTTGCGATCAAGCAACGCATCGGCCACCGCGATCAGTCGCGGATTGGGCGTTGCCGAAGGCGACAGCACCCGCAACGTCCGCGCCAACTCGGCCTCGTCGCGCTTCGGCGCCAATGCGGCCGCGATGATATAGGCCGAAGCCGTCGAGCGGCTGATGCCGGCATAGCAATGCACGAGCATCGGCCTTGCCCGGTCCCAGCGGCGCGCGAAATCGAGCAAATTGCGGACATGCTCCTCGCCCGGCATGGTCATGCCGTCCTGCGCCATCGCGATGTCGTGCATGACCAGATGCAGATGATTCTCTCGGGCGATCGAGGCCGGCCGCACCACCTCCGTTCCGGCGGCGAGCAGCGAAAGCATGCGGTCGGCGCCGGTCCTGGCCACGGTTTCCTCGATCTTTGCCAGCGAGCAGACGTGGATCATTGTTTTGAACCCTTCGATTGATCCTCGCGCCGCGACGCCCATTCGGCAAGAGCGGTTTCAAGCCGCTGCCACTCCTCGTCATTCCCCGGCAGGCCGGCGCGCAGAACGTCAGGCCGTTCGGCGAAATGACGAAGCACGATGCCACACGCGCCAAGTGCTGAAAACAGATCGGCGGCATCGGCCAAGCGGAGATAGCGAAACAGTGTGGTGCCACCAGCAACAGGAATGCCGAAGCGGCCGAACAGCGCATCGAGCCGCGCCGAAGCACCCGCAAGGGACGATCGCATCGCGTCCTGCCAGCCGATGTCGGCTAGCGCGCGGATGCCATATTCCAGCGCCGGGCCGGCGACGGCCCATGGTCCGAATTGCATTTCCAGCCTTTCGACCGTCGCAGCATCGGAAAGTGCAAAACCGAGCCGCAGGCCGGCCAGACCAAAGAACTTGCCGAACGAGCGCAGCACGACGATGCCGCCCTGGCCGACATCGCCGCAGAGGCTATGCTCGCGCGGCCCGACATCCATGAACGCCTCGTCGACAACCAGCAGCCCGCCCTTGGCGCGCAATCCGGCAGCCAGAGCCAGCAACCGGTCGCGCTCGATGACACGTCCATCCGGATTGTTCGGATTGACGATGATGGCGAGGTCGGCGTCCGCCAACGCTTCGAAATTGTCGACCTCCGCCACCTGGTGCCCGGCGATCGCGGCGGCGCGGGCATGTTCGGCGTAGGTCGGACCCAGCACCAGCGCCTTGCCGGGGCCAATCAGCGATGCGACGCGCGGCAACAGGATCTGCGTGCCCGGTGCCGCCACGACGTTGGCTGGTGAAGGCGCGCCGTAAGTACTGGCCGCGATTTCTGTCAGCTCACGCGTGCGCGCGGCTTCCGGCAACCGCGACAGCGAGGTGGCGGGCAGGTCGAAAAGCAGGTAGGAGTGCGGATTGATACCGGTCGAGAGGTCGACGAATGGCAGCAGGGCGTTGGGGAAAAGCGCCCTCGCGCGGCCAAGACTTCCACCATGGTCCACAACCGCCCCATTAAGAAGCTTCATGTCAGTCCTGATCGCTTTCCTGTCATTGGCCGTCGAATTCGCCCTCGGTTACCCCGATTGGCTGTTTCGCGCCATCGGCCATCCGGTGACGTGGTTCGGCAGGCTGATATCTTTTCTCGACCGCAGGCTCAACCGCGCCACTGATCCCGACGCGCTGCGTCGCAAGCGCGGTGTCCAGGCGCTGCTGGTCATCGTGCTGGTGCCGGCGGTGATCGCCCTCAGCGTACAGATCCTGTTCTGGTTCGTTCCCATGGGCCTGGTCATCACGGTCCTCCTGGCAACGTCGCTTCTGTCGCAGAAGAGCCTTTATGAGCATGTCGAGGCGGTGGCTGACGCCCTCGACACCGGCGGCCTCGCCTTGGCCCGCCTTGCCGTGTCGCGGATCGTCGGCCGCGACCCTGAAACGCTCGACAGGGCCGGCGTCTGCCGCGCGGCGATCGAGAGCCTGGCCGAGAATTTCTCCGACGGCATCGTCGCCCCCGCCTTCTGGACCGGCATCGGCGGCCTGGCCGGCGGCGCCGCCTACAAGGCCGCCAACACCGCCGATTCGATGATCGGCCACCGCACCCCGCGCCACGAGGCGTTTGGCTGGGCTGCGGCACGCTTCGACGACTGGATCAACCTGCCGGCGTCGCGGCTGACGGCGCTGCTGATCGTGCTGGCGGCGTTCCTCGTCAAAGGCGCTGATGCGAAAAATGCCTGGCATGCGGTATGGCGCGACGCGAAAAAACATCGCTCACCCAATGCCGGCTGGCCGGAAGCTGCGATGGCTGGCGCGCTCGGCCTGGCGCTCGCCGGGCCGCGCAGCTACGGCGGCGTACTGGTTGACGACGTCTTCATGGGCGAAGGCGGGCGGCGCGAAGCCGACAGCCTCGACATCAGGCAGGCGCTGAAACTCTATCGCGTCGCCGACTATCTGCTGATCGCGCTGTTCGGGTTGGTTTCGATTGTCGTCATTCTGGCGTGACCTCACCGCCTCATGAGTTCTCTCCCGAAGGGGAGGAAGAGAGCCGTGCCGCAACAGGCTCGCGCCTTTCCTCTCCCCGTCGATCGGGGGAGAGGTAGCTCGGCGAAGCCGGGAGGGAGTGGGGGTCGACCAGCTCGGCAGTCGCGTTTTCGCATCTGCCGGGTCGCGCCTGCCAGTCTGCGGCCGCGCGTTCGACAAATCGCCGTCCCCCAATCCGTCGCTGCTTCGCAGCGCCACCTTTCCCCCCTCCGGAGGGAAAGGAAGGGAGCCCCGCTGGGAGCGTTGGCGACCAGACTTGAACGGCCTACCCACAGAAAGGGACAACAGATCTCAGAACTCTATCCCCTGCTGCGCTTTCACGCCGGCGGAAAAATGGTGCTTGGTCACGCCCATCTCGGTGACGAGGTCGGCGGCCTCGATCAGCGCCGGCTTGGCGTTGCGGCCGGTGACGACGACATGCAGGCTCTCGCGCCGCGCTTTCAGCGCCGCAACCACTCTGTCGAGATCGAGATAGTCGTAGCGCAGCGCAATGTTCAGTTCGTCGAGCACCAGCAGGCTGATCGACGGATCGGCCATCAGTTCGAGCACCTTGGCCCAGGCGGCTTCGGCGGCTGCGATATCACGCTTCAAATCCTGCGTTTCCCAGGTGAATCCCTCGCCCATCGCGTGCCAGACGACGCGGTCGCCGAAGGCGGCGAACGCATCCTTCTCGCCGGTGTGCCATTTGCCCTTGATGAACTGGACGACACCGACGCGCTTGCCGTAGCCGAGCATCCGCAGCGCCAGGCCGAAGGCGGCCGTGGTCTTGCCCTTGCCGGGGCCGGTGTTGACGATCAGCAACCCCTTCTCGACCGTCTTGCTCGCCACCTCGGCATCCTGCACCGCCTTGCGCTTGGCCATCTTGGCGCGGTGGCGTTCTTCGTCCTTATCGTCGATGTCGGTCATGTCATTTCACCTTGAGCGGCAGCCCCGCCACCATCAGCAGCACCGTATCGGCAATCGCCGCGACCTGCTGGTTGAGCCGGCCGGCGGCATCGCGAAACCGGCGCGCCAGTGCATTGTCCGGCACGATACCCTGGCCGACTTCATTGGACACCACGAACCATGGCCCGCGCGGCCGCGACAGCACCTCCGCCAATCGCCGGCATTCCAGCTCGAAATCGTGTTCGGCCAGCATGTGGTTGGTCAGCCACAGCGTCAGGCAGTCGACAAGCACCGGCCGATCGTCCGGCAAGGCGGCAAGCACGCCGGCGAGATCGAGCGGTGCGTCGATGGTCGTCCAGCCCTCGCCGCGCCGGGATCGGTGCAACGCGATGCGCTCATGCATCTCGTCATCCCAGGCTTGCGCCGTGGCGACATAGGTCCAGGGTGGCGGCAAGGCGGTCGCCAGAATTTCGGCGTGCGCGCTCTTGCCGGAGCGCGCACCGCCGATGAGGAAGGTCAGTGTCTTGCGATCAGGCAAAGCTGTCGCGCAGGCTGGTCGCGGTGCCGGTGAAGCGGCCGCGCACCACGCCGACGACCGCGCCGAGCACCAGCCAGAACACCAGATTGGTCACGGTCACCGCCACCACGAACTGGTGATGCAGCCCTTCTGGAATCGCCGTCTCGTAACTGTCGGGCTGCGGTGCACCGACAACATGCGGTGCGACGATCAAAAGGACGGCAAGGATCGCCAGCGGCAGCGACTTGCGAAACGCGATCAGGCCGAGACCGGCAGCCGTTGCCGCCACCGTCGCCCACCACCAGATCTGGCGCTGGGTGAGATCGGCGGCCGGCATGGCCGGCAGTTCCGGCGGCAGGCCGAGGCCCGGTGCCAGCGTGAACACGGCAAAGCCGGCCAGGCCCCAGAACACGCCCTGGCGCCAGCCACCGATGCCGCCGGCGAATTCGGAGACCGCGACCAGGATCAAGGCGAAGCCGATGCCGGTGACGATGTTGGCAAGCACGCTGAAGGCGAAACGCTCGAAACCGTCTGCCGGCGCCCAGCCTTCGTCTGCCGGAGCGGCTTCCGCCGCCGGTGCAGTTGTGCTCATGGCGTTGCTATCCGTTGCGGCCGGAGCGGCATGGTCATGGTGATGCCCGCCTCCGGCCTGTTCGTAGACTTCCGCCTTCAGGATCAGCGGCACGGTGGCGTAGGCCTGCAGGCAGGCGAGGACGACGCCGGCCACGAGCCCTGCGATCGCCGCGATGAACACGACGTTGCGAAACAGGTTCATGATGTCAGCCCCTCGTCAGTGGCAGGGAAACGCCATCGAATGGCGATAGTCGTGAGCCGCATTGTGGACCGCATCGATATGCGAGAAGCCGACAAAGCCCATCACGAAAATGCCGAGCAGCCCGGCGAGCGCGAGCTGCATGAAGCGCGACTGCGAGGAGACGGAGGCGCCGAGGGAGACGGAAGCGGTAGTCATGTCTTGTCCTTTCGCCCTCCACCCGAGGGCATCGAAGTCAGTTTCCTGTCGCCGGCAGGTCTCCTGGCTCACGGATCAGCGTCCTTCCCCACCTTCCCGAAGAAAAATCTTCAGTGGCATATGGAGAGGACTACCGCACACAGTTGCGGGGGCAGCCACGGCATTGGGCGAAAACTCGCCCTCACCGCATTCCCTCTTGGCTCCAAAATGGAACCGGCGACACCGGCGACTATAGGCAGAATCCTCGCCTCCGGCAAACCAAATTCCGCCGGCAACCATCGCGAATGCGTCGTGCCGATGCAGGATCGCCGGCGCGGTGATTGGCAAATTTCCTGGCTTCCCGGCGCTGGCCCAATGCCGCGGCTGATCAGAGCTCCCGGTCTTCTTTTGTCCGGGGCAACCGTGATAGTCCTCCAGCGGGGCTGAATCAGAATGCGAGACCATGAGCATCCAAACGCCGACCGCACCCGTTCAGGATCGACCAAAGCGCATCGTCGCCATCGACATCGCGCGCGGTATCGCGCTGATCGCCATGGCGAGCTACCATTTCACCTGGGATCTGGAGTTCTTCGGCTACACCGATCCCGGCCTGACCGCCTTCGGCTGGTGGAAGATCTACGCGCGCTGCATCGCCTCGGCCTTCCTGTTCCTGGTCGGCGTCAGCCTGTACCTCGCCCATGGCCAAAAAATCCGCTGGAACGGCTTCTGGAAGCGATTTGCCATGGTCGCCGGAGCCGCTATCGCGATTTCGGTCGTCACCCGCATCGCCACCCCGGACGGCTTTATTTTCTTCGGCATCTTGCACGAGATCGCGCTGGCCAGCCTGCTCGGCCTTGCCTTCCTGCGCCTGCCGGCGCTGCTGACGCTTGTCGTCGCCGCGCTCGTCATCGCCGCCCCCGTCTATCTGCGTTTCGAGGCCTTCGATCACCCATGGCTGTGGTGGGTCGGCCTGTCGGCGACCAATCCGCGCTCCAACGACTACGTTCCGCTGTTTCCGTGGTTCGGCGCCGTGCTTGCGGGCATCGCGGTGACGAAACTCGCCGCCGGTTCCGGCCTGCTTGCCCGGCTTGCCAATCTGGCGCCCGGTCGCTTGGCCAACCCGCTGGTCTTCATCGGCCGGCACAGCCTGGCCTTCTATTTGATTCACCAGCCATTGCTCATCGGCTGCGTCTGGCTGTTCTCGCAGATCATGCCGGCACAGGTCGAAACCCCGCAGGTGAATTTCCTCAAAACCTGCCAGCTGTCCTGTGAGCAGTCGCGCGACACCGAGTTCTGTACGAGCTACTGTGTCTGCATGCTCGATACGCTCGAGGGCGAGGCCACGCTTGATCGGCTCTACAACAACGACCAGACTGCGGAATGGAAGGCACATTTGTCCGATCTTGCCGGCATGTGCACCGCCAAAACCGACAGCAGATTGACGGAGGAAGGGGTCAAATGACCGAAAACCAGCCGAAGCCGGGGCTCATACCGTGGCCGCCGCTGATCTACATCGCCGCGATCGCCATCAGCATCGCGCTGGGCTTGCTCTACCCCCTGCCCTGGATCGGCGACCTGCTGGGCGATATCCTGTTCGCCGCCGGCTGGGTGGCGCTGTTTGCCGTCGCCGCGCTCTGGTTCACCGCGATCCGCACCATGATCCGGGCCAAGACCACGCTCAACCCCAACGCAGTGCCCGATCACCTCGTCACCACGGGTCCCTTCGGCATCACCCGCAACCCGATGTACCTGGCCAACACGCTGCTGTTGATCGGCGTCGCCCTTGTCTCGGGCATCGTGTGGTTCCTGCCACTGGCGTTCATCGCCGCCTATGCCACGCAGAAGGTGGCGATCGAAGGCGAGGAAAAGGTGCTGGCGGCAAAGTTCGGCAAGAAATACCGCGACTACGCGAAACGCGTGCGCCGCTGGATTTGAGCTGGCGTTCTGGTTTCCATCGCGTAGAGGTTTTGACAGGTGCACACTTCGGCGATTAGCCTAAGTCTTGCGAACTTCGTCATCCTAGGGCGAAGCAGGAGCGCAGCTCCGTCGCGGAGACCCTAGGATCCATGCCGTGACCTCGGTCGAGGAGTGCAGCGGAGCAAAGTTCTGCGCCGTCGCGGCGCATTGAAGTCATGGCATGGATCCTAGGGTCTGCGCCGCGTCGCTACGCTCCTTGCTCCGCCCTAGGATGACGAAGGAATGGACGTTTCCGCTAATTCCGAACGCTAACGCCCGACAGAATCCAGTCCGCTCAGGTATTCACGCCAAGCTCGACCAGCCGCTCCACACAAGACTCCTCGGCCTGGTCGAGTTCAGCCAGCGTCTCCTCGAGGTCGCGGCGCTTCTGCCGGAGATCCTCGCGCTTTTCCTCGATGCGCTTGATCATCAGGTTGAGCTGGCCGACTTCGCCGGGCGGCTCCCTGTACATCTGGATGATTTCGCGGATCTCGTTGATCGAGAAGCCAAGCCTTTTGCCGCGCATGATCTGGCGGATGAGGTGCCGGTCGGAGGGGCGAAACAGCCGCGTGCGGCCACGCCGCACCGGCTGCACCAGCCCTTCGTCCTCGTAAAAGCGCAGCGTCCGCGTCGACACGTCGAACTCGCGGGTCAGCTCGGTGATCGAATAATATTCTCGCATTGCCACTCCCGCACGCCGAAACTCCGGGCGACCGCCATGCCGGCGTCACCCTTCTGTCCCGAACCAAAACCCATGCCATGCCGGAATCGACATGGCGCCCCGCGCGAGCCTCGCACGGCATTTACGTAAAAGTCAATTGAACCAAGAGGCCTGCCTTCAGGGCACACCGAACCACCATGTGGCGATGCCGAGAAAGGCAAAGAAGCCGACGACATCGGTGACCGTGGTGACGAAAACCGCCGAAGCGACCGCCGGATCGATCTTGTAACGGTCGAGCAGCAGCGGGATCAGGATGCCGGCCAGGGCGGCCACGAACATGTTGATGATCATCGCCGCCGCGATGATGCCGCCCAGATTGGGGTCACGGAACCAAGCTGCCGCAACGATGCCGATCAGGATGGCGAAGACGATGCCGTTGATGAAGCCGACACCCATCTCGCGGCGGATGATGCGGCCGGCATTGTAGATGTCGAGATCCCTGGTCGCCAATGCCCGCACGGTGACGGTCATGGTTTGCGAGCCGGCATTGCCGCCCATGCCGGCGACGATCGGCATCAGCACCGCCAGTGCCACGATATGTTCGATCGTGCGGTCGAACAGGCTGATCACCGACGCGGCCAGGAACGCGGTCAGAAGGTTGATCAGCAGCCACGGAACGCGGGAGCGCGAGGTCGAAAGGATGCTGTCGGAAAGCTCTTCGTCGCCGACGCCGCCCATGCGCATCAGATCTTCCTCGGCCTCCTGCTGGATGACGTCGACGACATCGTCGATGGTCAGCACGCCAACCAGCCGTTCGTTCTCGTCGACGACGGCGGCCGACAAAAGATCGTACTGCTCGAATTCCCGCGCCGCCTCTTCCTGGTCCATGGTGGCGGGAATGGCGTGCCGCGTCTCGTGCATCACCTCCTCGACCTTGACCGAACGCTTGGTGCGCAGGATCTGGTCGAGGTCGATGGCGCCGAGCAGCTTGAAGCTCGGATCGATGACGAAAATCTGGCTGAAGCGCTCGGGAAGGTTGTTGTCCTCGCGCATGTAGTCGATGGTCTGGCCGATCGTCCAGAACGGCGGAACCGCGACGAACTCGGTCTGCATGCGGCGGCCGGCCGTCTCTTCGGGATAATCAAGCGAGCGGCGCAGCCTGATCCGCTCGGTGAACGGCAGTTGCGACAGGATCTCGTCCTGGTCTTCCTGGTCGAGATCCTCGAGAATGTAGACGGCGTCGTCGGAATCGAGCTCCTGCACCGCCTGTGCGATCTGCGCATTGGGCAGATTGTCGACGATCTCCATACGGATCGCCTCGTCGACCTCCGTCAGCGAGGAGAAGTCGAAATCGGCGCCCAGGAGTTCGACCAGCGCGCGGCGCTGTTCGGGATGCAGCGCCTCGAGCAGGTCGCCGAGCTCCGACTGGTGCAGGTCGTCGACTTCATGCTTGAGGGTCAGCGTGTCACGGTCGGCGATCGCCGCGCCAATCCGCGCCAGGAAGGACGAAAGCACGGCGCCGTCCTCGCCATAGATATCGGCGTGGTTGTCCTCGGCGGCCCTGGCGCCGGTCGTCCGTTCGTGCTCGCCTTCCACCAGCGCCTCCCGCCACAAGAATCCCGGAAAAGGTGCAAATCAGGTCTAGAGCATCGGACCCAAAAGGGGAAACCGGTTTTGGGAGAATCCGACGCTCAAAAAGAAAGTGGCGTAAAGTGCGGGAATATCAACGAAATGCGTCCGGCCCGCAGCGGGCGAGACCGGCACAAATCGGATTCTGGGAAGAGAATGGTGCGGTCGAGAAGACTCGAACTTCCACGGGTTGCCCCACAGCGACCTCAACGCTGCGCGTCTACCAATTCCGCCACGACCGCACGTGGTAGAGCCGGAACCGACCGGCTCGCGGCGTGTAGCAAATCGTTTCCGGTGAAACAAGTGCACGGCAAGCAATAATGTCAGGCGATTGGCATAATGCTCCACAGGGCCCGAAAGCAGCGCCGGAACTGGACGTTTGCGCCTGATATCGCCATATGGAAGGCAAGTTGATGTCACCCAAAGGTGCGGCGCGGTTTTGGGACGCGACATGCATAAGCGAAAAGACGATACGCCATGCCCGAACGCAGCCAGATCGCCACGTCGTTCCTGCCGCTTCCCGGTTCAGCACCGGTCGAATGGCTGATCGAACCCGGCCTCACCGCCTATCCCGAAGCACTTGCCTTCATGGAGGCGCGCGCCGAGGCGATCCGCAGCGGGGCTGCCGGCGAAATGGTCTGGCTGGTCGAACACCCGCCGCTCTACACGGCCGGCACCAGCGCCCGCGGCGAGGATCTGATCGACGCCAGCCGCTTCCCGGTGTTTTCGGCCGGCCGCGGCGGCGAGTACACCTATCATGGGCCTGGCCAGCGGGTCGCTTACGTCATGCTTGACCTGAAGCGGCGGCGCGAGGACGTCCGCGCCTTCGTCGCGGCGCTCGAACAGTGGATCATCGGCACGCTCGCCGCCTTCAATGTGCGGGGCGAGCGCCGCGAGGACCGGGTCGGCGTCTGGGTCGTGCGGCCGGATCGCCCTGCCCTGCCGGACGGCTCGCCGGCCGAGGACAAGATCGCGGCAATAGGCATCCGGCTGCGGCGCTGGGTGAGTTTTCACGGCATCGCCATCAATGTCGAGCCCGATCTCGACCATTTCAGCGGCATCGTGCCTTGCGGCGTGCAGGACCACGGCGTCACCAGCCTCGTCGACCTCGGCCTTCCCCTGGGAATGGCCGACCTTGACCTGGCGCTGAAATCCGCCTTCGAGGATGTGTTCGGTCCCGCCACGGCCTTGCCTGTCGAAGCCGAGCGCAAGGCCGGCTGATCCGGTACGGCTCAAATCAGTTGGGCGGAGGCCCACAACACGCCATAGCCATGGATGGCGAACACCGCCAGCAACGCCGCCGCCATGGCGAGCCGGTCGATGGTGCGGATCGGCTTCAGCTCGTAACGCGGCTTGACCCCGCTGCTCATCGTCAACAGGCTGAGGGTCGAAAACACCGCTCCCGTCGCGAGCAGGAAGTTGGAGGAAAAGCCGGCCTGCCAGCCGATAGCCAAGAAAGCCGAGAGCAGGAAGAACGAGGCCAGCGCCAGCCCGATCGGCCCCGGACAGATCTGGCGCAGCACCTGGCCACCGTCGAACTTCCACACCGGCACCAGATTGGCGATGTTGAACAGTGCGGCGAAGCCCGCCAGGGTCGCCAGCAGGGCCGCCGCCAGCCGGTGACCTTCCGCGCCGGCAAAGGTGCTGGCAGCGATCACAACCGGCACCAGGAATGCGGAGAAGCCGGCCCCCATCAGCGCCACGAAAGCAACCTCGAAACGGCTGTCATAGGGCCGCCCGCCAATGGCGATGCCGCCGAGCAGCGGAATGAAGATCATCCGTGCCCGGTTGTGGCCCATAAGCCGGAACGCCGCCATATGGCCAAGCTCATGCAGGGCGACCACCGATGTGAGGATCCCGGCCAGTGCCAGGCCGCCGAAGTGAAGTCCGAAGAATGGCCACAGGATCAGCGCCGAAAGCCCGGCAAAGCCGACCTGGCTGAGCGGATGCTCGAACCAGCCGCCCTTGCGATACTTTCCGGTCCGCGCCCAGCGCTGCAGCTTGGAGAGTTCGCGGCGCAGGGCGAAATAGCGGAACACCAGGAAGGCGACGCCGCGATAGCGATCGGTCTGGCTGAGCGTCACCCGCGTGCCGTTGCCCTCGGAAACGAGTTCGGCGGTTTCGGAAAAGTCCTTCCAGAACGAAGCGTCGAGCGCCGTGTCCTCGATGACACGCATCGAGAAGCTGATACCTTCGACGACGTCTTCAAACCGCGACCTGCGTTCGATCGGCTTGCCGTCGCGACCTTCCCACGACAGCGTGATGCGGGCCACGCCCTCGCCGTCCAGCGCCTCGGCGGAAAGGATCTCACCGGACCAGCCGGCATCGCTGCCGAGCGGCCAAAGCGCCTGCCAGAGGCGCTGGCGGTCCGCTGCTATCACGCGGCTGAGCCGGACCGTGCACAGACCAAGCGGCACGGTCATCAAGAGAAAGATCAGCCCGAGATTGCTGGCCACCAGAATGGCCGTGACTATGGGCGACACGCGACGCTGCTCCCTGTCTTTCAGGCACCCTAACGTCGCGGCGGCAAGAAAAGCTTAACGGCGGAGCGGTCTTCGACCGCATAGGACCCACGGCGGCGAACGCCGCCAAATCACATGGCTCCGATCCAGATCGCCATGGAAACAAGGAACGTGCTCATGCAAACCAGTGAGATGACATCCTGAACCAGATCGGTCATAACTCTCTCCTGTTGTTGATATGTTCGCATTTTGTTCTAATTTTGTTTCAAAGTCAACGGGCACGATCCGCCCGCCTCCGGAATTTCCGGGCGATCAAATCGGCAGGGTTAAGGAAAGGTTGATGAGGGCGGCGGTTGGCCAGCGCCGACCAGGGCACGGCGAGACTGGGGTCAGGCCGAGCCGAGAATGGTGGATTTCGAGAACCGGAGCGGAGCGTACTTTTGGGTACGTGAGCACAGTTCTACCGCGACGGGTAGAACGGGAAGCGCAGGAAGCCGCCTTTCGCAGGCCGGCCTCACCCCAGTATCGCCGTGCCCTAAAGCGGCACCACTTTGCCGTCGGCCAGCGTAACACGCCGGTCCATGCGCGATGCCAGTTCGTGATTGTGTGTGGCAATCAGTGCCGCAAGGCCCGATTGCTTGACCAGTGCGGCCAGCGCCTCGAACACATAAGACGCGGTGACCGGGTCGAGATTGCCGGTCGGCTCGTCCGCCAGCAGCACCAGCGGCGCATTGGCCACCGCACGCGCGATGGCGACGCGCTGCTGCTCGCCGCCGGAGAGTTCGGACGGCCGGTGCGACGCGCGCTTGCCGATCTGCATGTAGTCGAGCAGTTGTGCCGCGCGCTCGGCCGCGTCCTTGCGGCTGAGCCCCTTGATGAGCTGCGGCATCATGATGTTTTCCAGCGCCGAGAATTCCGGCAGCAGGTGATGGAACTGGTAGACGAAGCCGACATCGTTGCGGCGTATCGCCGTGCGCTCGTCGTCGGACAGCCGACCGCAGGCACGGCCGGCCAGGATGACGTCGCCGGCGTCGGGACGCTCCAGCAAGCCGGCGGTGTGCAGCAGCGTCGACTTGCCGGTGCCCGACGGCGCCACCAGCGCCACCATCTCGCCACGCTTCAGCGCGAAGTCGGCGCCATTGAGAATGGTGAGCTTGCGCGGCCCCTGGACATAGTGCCGCTCGACACTCTTCAGCTCGATAATGACCTCGGCCACTACTCGTACCTCAAGGCTTCGACCGGATCGAGACGCGCGGCGCGCCATGCCGGGAACACCGTTGCCAGGAAGGACAGGCCGAGCGCCATCAGGACGACATAGGTCGTCTCGCGCGGATCCATCTTCGCCGGCAACTGGCTGAGGAAATAGAGTTCAGGATTGAACAGCACCTTGCCGGTCATCCATGAGAAGAACTGGCGGATGGATTCGATGTTGGTGCAGATCAGCACGCCGAGCAGCACACCGGCGAGCGTGCCGGTCACGCCGATCGCCGCCCCCGTCATCAGGAAGATGCGCAGGATGGCGCCCCGCGACGCCCCCATGGTGCGCAGGATGGCGATGTCGTGGCCCTTATCCTTCACCAGCATGATCAGGCCGGAGATGATGTTCAGCGCCGCCACCAGCACGATCAGCGTCAGGATCATGAACATGACGTTGCGCTCGACCTGCAGCGCGGAGAAGAAGGTCTCGTTGCGCTGACGCCAATCGACCATGTCGATCGGCCGCTGCGCCGCCGCCTCCACCTTCGGTTTCAGCGCATCGACATCGTCTGGATTGTCGACATAGATCTCGATCGTTTGCGCCCGCCCGTCCATGTTGAAATAGAGCTGCGCTTCGGAAAACGGCATGTAGACGATGGAGGTGTCATATTCGGACATGCCGACTTCGAAGATCGCCGCGATCTTGTAGCCCTTCATGCGCGGCGTGGTGCCGATCGGCGTCACGTCGCCGTCGGGCGAAATCAAGGTGATGGTATCGCCAAGCGTCAGGCCGAGATTCTCGGCCATGCGCTTGCCGATGGCAACGCCGTCGCCGGAGTCGAAATCGGCGATCGAACCCTGCTTGATGTTGCTGGCAATGATGGCGATCTTGCTCAGGTCCTCACCGCGTATGCCGCGCACCAGCGCTCCGGTTCCGCCGCCGACATTGCCTTGCGCAAGCACCTGGCCATCGATGAGCGGGATGGCGTATTTGACGCCCGGCACGCCATTGATGCGGCTGGCGACCTGAGCATAGTCCTCCAGCGGCGAATCGAGCGGCTGCACGATCAGGTGGCCGTTGACGCCGAGGATGCGCGTCAAAAGCTCGGCCCTGAAACCGTTCATCACCGCCATGACCACGATCAGCGTGGCAACGCCCAGCATGATGCCGAGGAACGAGATCGAGGCGATCACCGAGATCACCGTCTCCTTCCGCCGCGAGCGCAGATAGCGCCACGCGACCATGCGCTCGAAGATGGAAAAGGGTCCCGCACCCGCCGGTCTTGCCGCCACCGCCTCGCTCATGCGGCGACACCGAAACGCTTCTTCGCGTCCGCGATCGGCAGCGTCTCGCGCTCGCCGGTCTTGCGATTCTTGATCTCGATCTCGCCGGCGGCGACACCACGCGGCCCGACGATCACTTGCCAGGGCAGGCCGATCAGATCGGCGGTGGCGAACTTGCCGCCCGGCCTCTGATCGGTGTCGTCGTAGAGCACGTCCTTGCCGGCGGCGACGAAAGCGGCATGCAGTTCGTCGCAGACGCGGTCGCACTCGGCGTCGCCCGCCTTCATGTTGATCAGCCCGATGTCGAACGGCGCCACCGCCTCCGGCCAGATGATGCCGTTATCGTCATGGCTGGCTTCGATGATCGCAGCGACCAGCCGCGACGGACCGATGCCGTAGGAGCCGCCGGAGACGAAATGATCCTTGCCGTCGGGCCCGGTCACCTTGGCGCCCATGGGCTTGGAATATTTGTCGCCGAAATGGAAGATGTGGCCGACCTCGATGCCGCGCGCCGAAACCTTGTCGCTCTCGCCGATCTTCCCCCACGCCGCCTCGTCATGCATCTCGTCGGTGGCCGCGTATGGTGTCGTCCATGTCTTGACGATGTCGGCGATCTCGCCGTCATTGGCAAAATCGGTGTTGGCGCCGGGCACATCGAGCGAGAGATAGTCGCGGTGGCAGTAGACCTGGCTCTCGCCGGTGTCGGCCAGGATGATGAACTCGTGGCTGAGATCGCCGCCGATCGGCCCGGTGTCGGCCCGCATCGGTATCGCCTGCAGCCCCATGCGCGTAAAAGTCCGGAGATAGGATACGAACATCCTGTTGTAGGCCGCCCTGGCGCCCTCGAAATCGAGGTCGAAGGAATAGGCGTCCTTCATCAGGAACTCGCGCGAACGCATAACGCCGAAGCGCGGCCGCACTTCGTCGCGGAACTTCCACTGGATGTGGTAGAGATTGAGCGGCAGGTCCTTGTAGGACTTCACATAGGCGCGGACGATCTCGGTGACCACTTCCTCATTGGTCGGGCCGTAGAGCATGTCGCGGTCCTGCCGGTCCTTGATGCGCAGCATCTCCTTGCCATAGTCGTCATAGCGGCCGCTTTCGCGCCACAGATCGGCCGACTGGATGGTCGGCATCAGGATTTCCAGCGCGCCGGCGCGATTCTGCTCCTCGCGGATGATGCGGCAGACCTTGTCCAGCACCCGCTTGCCGAGTGGCAGCCACGAGAAACTGCCCTGCCCCTGCTGGCGGATCATGCCGGCGCGCAGCATCAGCCGGTGCGAGACGATCTCGGCCTCGCGCGGATTTTCTTTGAGGATCGGCAGGAAATAGCGCGACAAACGCATGGACAGGTCCGTGAGTGAGAAGGGCCGCGTCAGAATCGGCGCGACTTTGGCTTGCTTGACCCGGCTTCATAGCCATTTCAAGGCGGAATGGGAACCCGGACGCTTCAGCCCGAAAAGCGGCAATCGATTTTCAAAAAGCATGGGGTAGCCGGGATCAGAAGCGTCGCACCGTCCTTCGCCCGCCCAGAAGCCTACGGCGCTGCAAGGCATCCCGGTCACTCTGCGCGTCTTGATGATCGTTCGCCAAGCAACGCCTGCCACACTATTGTGCAGTGCAGCACGAGAATGCCCGTTTCAAGGCAAAATTCTTCGTGACATTTTCATTCGCCTTAGGCTAATGTACCTCGATAACCGAGAGGGTAGAAAAAAATCTGCTCTCCTACGCGGTCAAAGTCTTGGGAGGATGCGATCTAGGCGCGGTTACTCGCTGCCGCCGGAAACCGGAAACAGATCGGACGCGTTTAAATTGCAAGGCCTTGTGCCTTGCATTTTTTTTGTGCAATCATCTGCTTAGCGCAACGCGTTGCCAAACCACCTTACCCAGCGTCAGCGCTCCTCCGGCAGCAAAACAGGACGGAAGCCCTGTTCGAAACCATGCACGCTTTCGACGAGCAAAACCGCCGCTGTCGGGCGTTTATTTGGTTGGAGTTTGGCTGAATTCCGGCACGATGTGCGGGATGTCGTTGAGGCTGTATCCCAGCCCATGCGTCAGGCCATAGAAAATGCCCATCAGGATCGCGGTGGCGATGGTCGTGCGGATCACGGCGCGCAGCATGTGAGGCCCACGCGGCGCGCTCGGAACCGTGCCGAGCGTCACGTCGTGATCGTCGTCCTGCGTCCTCACGCTGAACGGCAGCACGGCGAACAGCACCACCCACCAGGTCGCGAAAAACAGGGCGGTGAACGAAACCCAGCTCATGATTGCTCCAGTTCGATCAGCGTGCCGAAGAAATCCTTCGGATGCAGGAACAGCACCGGCTTGCCGTGCGCGCCGATCTTCGGGTTGCCGTCGCCCAGCACGCGGGCGCCGGCGGCCTTGAGCTGATCGCGCGCGGCCAGGATGTCGTCGACCTCATAGCAAAGGTGATGCATGCCGCCGGAAGGGTTCTTCTCCAGGAAGGCGGCGATCGGCGATCCCTCGCCCAAAGGCTCCAGAAGTTCGACCTTGGTGTTGCCGACATTGACGAACACCACCGTCACCCCGTGCTCCGGTAGCGCCTGCGGCGCCGTCACTTCCGCGCCGAGCGTGTTGCGATAGGCAGCGACGGCGGCCGTAAGGTCCGGCACGGCAAGCGCGACATGGTTCAGACGTCCGAGCATTGGCACTCCCAAACTAAGGGAGTAGGGGAATAGGGGAGTAAGGGAGTAGGGGAAAAGACAGATATATCAACTGTTTGCTCTCCCTACTCCCCTACTCCCCTACTCCCCTACTCCCCTACTCCCCTACTCCCTTACTCCCCTACTCCCTTGTTCGTCACCTCGTGACGAACACCGTCACCAGCGGCTTCTTGCCCCAGGCTTCGTTGGCGGCGCCGCGCACGGCGCGCCGCACTGCTTCCTGCACCAGGTCGAGATCTTTTCGGCGCTGACGGGGAATCGAGTCCACCGCGCCGATTGCCGCATCGATCATGAGATCTTCCAGCGACTCGCCACGGCCATCGGCCTCGGCGACGCCGATGGCGACCAGGTCGGGGTCGCCGGCAAGCTCATATTTGTCGTCCAGCACGACATTGACCGCCACGTGGCCGGCAAAGGACAGCTTGCGCCGGTCGCGGATGCCCATCGCCTGATCGGTGCCGATCAGTCTGCCATCCTTGTAGATTCGGCCGAACGGCACCTGATCCATGATGGTGGCTGGGCCGGGAGCAAGCCTCAGCATGTCACCGTCGCGCACCTGCGCCACCTGGCCGATGCCCGATGTCGACATCAGCGAGCCCTGCGCCACCAGATGTGCCGCCTCGCCATGCACGGGAACGCCGATCTGCGGGCGCACCCATTCATACATCTTGCGCAATTCGCTGCGCCGCGGATGGCCGGAGACATGCACCAGTGCATCGCCGTCCTCGATGATCTTGACGCCAAGATCGATGAGGCGGTTCTTGATCTCGAGGATCGCCTTCTCGTTGCCGGGAATGGTGCGCGAGGAAAACACCACCGTGTCGCCCGCCGTCAGCGACACCGACTTCATCTCTTCGCGCGACAGCTTGGCCAGTGCGGCCAGCGGCTCGCCCTGGCTGCCGGTGCAGATGATGACCAGGTTTTCGCGCGGGATGAAGCCAAAATCCTCCTCGGCGATGAATTCCGGCAGACCGTCCATGTAGCCGAGTTCGCCGGCCACATCGATGACCCGCTTCAGCGAGCGGCCGAGCACCAGGCACTGGCGGCCGGCATCGCGCGCCGCTTTGGCGATCGAGACAATGCGTCCGACATTGGAGGAGAACGTGGTGACGGCGATACGGCCCTTGGCAGCCTGGATGACGCCCTTGAGGCCCTCGCCCACAGCCACTTCCGAAGGCGACTCGCCTTCGCGCAGCGCATTGGTCGAATCGCAGATCAGCGCCAGAACGCCCTTGTCGCCATAGGCGCGGAAACGCGCCTCGTCGGTCTTCGGCCCGATGGTCGGCTCCGGATCGATCTTCCAGTCACCGGTATGGATGACGGTGCCTGCCGGCGAGGTGATCGCCAGCGACATCGGCTCGGGAATCGAGTGCGCGACCGGAATGGCTTCGATCTCGAACGGGCCGACGGTGAATTTTTCGCCCGCCCGGTAGATCGTGACCGGTATTTTCGGCGCGCCCTGCTCGCCTTGCCGCTTGGCCTCCAGCAGGCCGGCGCTGAACGGCGTCATCCAGACCGGCGCCTTCAGCTTCGGCCATGTGTCGAGCAGCGCGCCATAATGGTCTTCATGCGCATGCGTGATGATGATGCCGCGCAGATTGGCGAGGTTCTCCTCGATGAAGCGCGTGTCGGGCAGCACAAGGTCGACGCCCGGCAGGCTGGCATCGGGGAAGGTCACCCCGACATCGATGACGATCCATTCGCGCGCATTGGGCGGCCCGTAGCCGTAAAGAGCGAAGTTCATGCCGATCTCGCCGACGCCGCCGAGCGGCACGAAGACGAGTTCGGCGGTTTCCGCTTTCGCCATGATTTTTCCCTTCCTGGCCCTCAGGCCAAGCCCAAAAAGCAATTCCGGGAAAAGTTTGTAACGGTTTTCCCACCGGAGTTGCGCAAAAACAAACAGCTAGAACCGTTCATGAACGGCCCTATGCCCTGGCCGAAGCGACCGCGCCGAAATGCACATCGCCGGCGGCGATCGTCCGAACCGAACCTTCATCGTCGCGGATCACGAAACGGCAGTCCTCGTCAATGGTCTCAAACACCCCACGCACCACATTACCGTCAATTCTGACAGCAACTTCGCCGCCGAGCCCCGCGGCACGATCGAGCCACCGTCGCCTGACGGCCGCAAGTCCGCGCCCCTCGTCCCACAACCGGGCATTCTCGCTCCAGGCATCCGACAGCGCCAGGAACAGTGTTTCCGCATCGCATGCCGCGCCCAGCGCGCTGAGTGATGTTGCGGGATAGGGCAAATCCTCGGGGTATGCCACCACATTGACGCCTATGCCGACCGCCACCGCGAAACGGCCGCCCTCCAGGATTGCCGATTCCAGCAGGATGCCGGCCAGCTTGGCGCCGGAGGCAAGCACGTCGTTCGGCCATTTGAGTTCGAAACGATTCTTTCCTTCGCTGCCACCGTCGAGGCCGATGGCGATCCGGCCCTTCGGCACCACGGCGTCGAGCGCATCGGCCAGCGCCAGTCCGGCGACGAAGCCCAGCGTCGCGGCAAGGCGAAGCTCTGCCTTGGTGATGACGAGCAGCGTCGCCGCGAGGTTGCCTTCGGGGGTCGCCCAGACGCGGCCGCGCCGGCCACGCCCGCTTTCCTGCTTCTTGGAAACGACCCACAATTTGCCGGGGTCGCCTGCCCTTGCGTGGTCCAGCGCCAACGCATTGGTGGAGCCGACGCTCTCATGCGCCTCGAGCCGGAACCCATCCGACGCCGAGGTTGGAGCCAGCCGAAATGCCATGCCGACTAGAAAAACGTCTTGGCGGCGGCTTCGGCATAGGTACCGATCGGCCCACCGATCAGCACGTAGAACAGCACGAAGGCGCCGGAAACGCCGAGTACGACACGCAATTCCGTCGCCATCGGCACGAAGCCGCCGACCGGTTCGTCGAACCACATGATCTTGATGATGCGCAGGTAGTAATAGGCGCCCACCACCGAGGCCAGCACGCCGATGATCGCCAGCGCATAGAGATTGGCGTTGATGGCGGCGAGGAAGACGTACCATTTCCCCCAGAAGCCGGCGAGCGGCGGAATGCCGGCCAATGAGAACATCAGGATGGTCAGGATCGTCGCCATGATCGGATTGGTCGACGACAGGCCGGCCAGCTCGCTGATCTGCTCGACATTGCCTTCCTTGCGCCGCATGGCGAGGATGAAGGCGAAAGTGCCGAGCGTCATCACCAGATAGATCAGCATGTAGATGGCAACGCCGCGCACGCCGGCCTGGCTGTTGGCGGCAAGGCCGACCAGCGCATAGCCCATATGGCCGATCGAGGAATAGGCCATCAGCCGCTTGATGTTGGTCTGGCCGATGGCGGCGAAAGCACCAAGCGCCATCGAGGCGATCGAGATGAAGACGATGATCTGCTGCCAGTCCGCGGCGATCGGCTTGAACGCGCCCATGGTGACGCGCACCATCAGCGCCATCGCCGCCATCTTCGGGGCCGCCGCCAAAAAGGCCGTCACCGGCGTCGGCGCACCTTCATAGACGTCAGGCGTCCACATGTGGAACGGCACCGCCGAGATCTTGAAGGCAAGGCCGGCCAGCACGAAGACGAGACCGAAGACGAGACCGAGCTGGCGCTCGCCGCTGCCGAGCGCGGACGCGATCTCCTGGAAGCCGGTGTTGCCGGTGTAGCCATAGACCAGGCTGATGCCATAGAGCAGCATGCCCGACGACAGCGCGCCGAGAACGAAATATTTGAGGCCTGCTTCGGTCGACCGCAGATTGTCGCGATTGATCGCGCACAGCACATAGATCGCCAGCGACTGCAGCTCGAGGCCGAGATAGAGGCCGATCATGCTGTTGGCCGAGATCATCAGCATCATGCCGAGCGTGCAGAGCAGCACCAGCACCGGATATTCGAACTTGTCGAAACGCTCCGCCTTGGCGAAACGCATCGACATCACCAGCGTCACCGCCGAGCCGACCAGCGCCAGCACCTTCATGAAGCGGGCGAAGGAATCCTGGATGAAGGCATTGCCGTAAGCGCTGCCCTGCCCGGTCCGGAAGATCAGCCAGGCGCCTGCGATTGCCAGCACGGCAACCGCAAGGCCGGTTACCGTGTTGGCCGTGTTGGCGCGCGAATAGGCTCCGACCATCAGCAGCGCCAGCGCGCCGACGGCAAGGATCAGCTCTGGCGTCGAGAGCGACAGGCTGGAGAGAAGGTCCGGCGTCATGGTTCGCAAAACCTCTGGTCAGTTCGCCGCCGCGGTCTGCGCGGCGCCGATGGATGCAGTGACATTGGTGACGAGCGACTTGACCGATTCGGCCGTCGCGTCGAAGACCGGGGCGGGATAGACGCCGAAGAAGATGACCAGAACGACCAGCGGGTAGATGATCACCTTCTCGCGCGGCGACAGGTCGAGCAGGCCCTTGAGGCTCTCCTTGGTCAGTGCGCCGAAGATCACCCGGCGGTAGAGCCAGAGCGCGTAGGCGGCCGACAGGATGACGCCGGTGGCGGCGAAGAACGCCACCCAGGTGTTGACCCGGAACACGCCCAGCATGGTCAGGAATTCGCCGACGAAGCCGCTGGTGCCGGGCAGGCCGACATTGGCCATGGTGAAGATCAGGAACACCGTGGCGTATTTCGGCATGTTGTTGACCAGGCCGCCATAGGCCGCGATCTCACGTGTGTGCATGCGGTCGTAGATGACGCCGACGCACAGGAACAGCGCGCCGGAGACGAGGCCGTGGCTGAGCATCTGGAAGATCGCGCCCTGCACGCCTTCCTGGTTCATGGCGAAGATGCCCATGGTGACGAAGCCCATATGAGCAACCGACGAATAGGCGATCAGCTTCTTCATGTCCTCCTGCATCAGCGCCACCAGCGAGGTGTAGATGATGGCGACGACGGAGAGCGCGAAGACCAGCGGCGCGAACATTTCCGACGCCAGCGGGAACATCGGCAAGGAGAAGCGCAGGAAGCCGTACCCGCCCATCTTCAACAGGATGCCGGCCAGGATGACGGAGCCCGCCGTCGGCGCCTCGACATGCGCGTCGGGCAGCCATGTGTGCACCGGCCACATTGGCATCTTCACCGCGAAGGAGGCGAAGAAGGCAAGCCATAGCCAGGTCTGCATGTTGGCCGGGAAGTTGTGGGTCAGCAGCGTCGGGATGTCGGTTGTTCCAGACTGGAAGAACATCGCCATGATGGCGAGCAGCATCAGCACCGAGCCGGCGAGCGTGTAGAGGAAGAACTTGAACGAGGCGTAGACGCGCCGCTTGCCGCCCCAGACGCCGATGATGATGAACATCGGGATCAGGCCGGCTTCGAAGAAGACGTAGAACAGCACGATGTCCAGCGCGCAGAAAACGCCGATCATCAGCGTTTCGAGCAGCAGGAAGGCGATCATGTAGGCCTTCACGCGCTTCTCGATCGATTCCCACGACGCCAGGATGCAAAGCGGCATCAGGAACGTCGTCAGGATGACGAACAGCATCGAGATGCCGTCAACGCCCATATGGTAGGAAATGCCGGAGTCGAGCCAGGCGACCTTCTCGACGAACTGGAAGCCGGACTGCGAATTGTCGAATCCGGTCCAGATGAACAGCGAGATGATGAAGGTGAACGTCGTCGTCAACAGCGCGATGGCGCGGATGTTGCGGCGTGCATTTTCGCTGTCGTCATTGATGAACAGGATAAGCAGCACACCAACCAGCGGCAGGAAGGTGACCAGCGAGAGGATTGGCCAAGCGGTCATCAGAGCATCATCCAGGTGACGAGTGCGGCAACGCCGATCAGCATGGCGAAGGCGTAGTGGTAGAGATAGCCGGTCTGCAGCTTGACGACGCGGTCGGTGACATCGACGACGCGCGCCGAAATGCCATCCGGGCCGAGGCCGTCGATGATGGTGCCGTCGCCGGTCTTCCACAGGAAATGGCCGAGGCGCTTGGCGGGACGCACGAACAGGAAGTCGTAGAGCTCGTCGAAATACCACTTGTTGAGCAGGAAGGCGTAGAGCCCGCGATGCTGCGCGGCCAGGTTGACCGGCATTTCCGGCGAGCGGATGTAGAATTTCCAGGCCAGCGCGAAGCCGATCAGCATGGCGATGAAGGGCGACAGTTCGACCCACAGCGGCAATTCGTGGATGTCGTGCAAGATGTGATTGTCAGGCAGTGTGAACAGCGATGCCTTCCAGAATTCGGCATAGCCCTCGCCGATGAAGGCGTTGTGGAAGATGACGCCGGCAAACAGCGCGCCGGCAGCCAGGATGAACAGCGGCACCAGCATCACCGGCGGCGATTCATGGACATGGTGCATCACCTCATGGCTCGCCCGCGGCTTGCCGTGGAAGGTCATGAAGATCAGCCGCCAGGAGTAGAAGGAGGTGAAGCAGGCGGCGACGACCAGAGCCACGAAGGCCATGCCGGCAACCGCATTGTGGCCGGCAAAGGCGCTTTCGATGATGGCGTCCTTGGAGAAGAAGCCGGCGGTACCGATGACCGTTACCGGGATGCCGACGCCGGTCAGCGCCAGCGTGCCGATCACCATCATCCAGTAGGTGGTCGGGATCAGCTTGCGCAGCCCGCCCATCTTGCGCATGTCCTGCTCGTCGGACACGGCATGGATGACCGAGCCCGAGCCGAGGAACAGCAGGGCCTTGAAGAAGGCGTGCGTGAAAAGATGGAAGATCGCCGCGCCATAAGCGCCGACGCCGAGTGCCACGAACATGTAGCCGAGCTGCGAGCAGGTCGAGTAGGCGATGACACGCTTGATGTCGTTCTGGACCAGACCGACGGTCGCAGCGAAAAAGGCGGTGAAGGCGCCGATGAAGGTCACGACCGTCAGCGCCGAATGCGACAGTTCGAACAGCGGCGACAGCCGGGCCAGCATGAACACGCCGGCCGTCACCATGGTGGCGGCATGGATCAGCGCGGAAACCGGCGTCGGGCCTTCCATGGCATCCGGCAGCCAGGTGTGTAGCGGCACCTGCGCCGACTTGCCCATGGCGCCCATGAACAGCAGCAGGCAGACGATCGTCATGGCCGCCTGCTTGTCCAGCGCATAGCCGAGGAAGGTCAGCACCGCGGCGCCGTGCGGGGCGCCTTCGGCGGGGATGAACGTCGCCGCATTGGCGAAGATGGTGCCCAGATTGACCGAGCCGAACAGCACGAACACGCCGAAGATGCCGAGCGCGAAGCCGAAATCGCCGACGCGGTTGACGACAAAGGCCTTTATTGCCGCGGCATTGGCCGACGGCTTCTTGTACCAGAAGCCGATCAGCAGGTAGGACGCCAGCCCCACGCCTTCCCAGCCGAAGAACATCTGCACGAGGTTATCCGCCGTCACCAGCATCAGCATGGCGAAGGTGAACAGCGACAGATAGGCGAAGAAGCGCGGCCGGTTCGGATCGTGGTGCATGTAGCCGATCGAATAGATGTGGACCAGCGCCGACACGGTGTTGACCACCACCAGCATGACCACCGTCAGCGTGTCGATCCGCAGCGCCCAGGACGCTTCCAGTCCGCCCGACTGTATCCAGCGCAGCACCGGCACGGTGAACACCTCGCCATGGCCGAAACCGACGGTGAAGAAAGCGACCCACGACAGCACGGCCGCGATCACCAGGAAACCCGAGGTGATGTATTCGGACGCCTTGGCGCCGAGCGACGTGCCGAACAGGCCGACAATCAGGAAGCCGAGCAGGGGAAGGAAGACGATGGCCTGATACATGGTGGTTCCGTCAACCCTTCATCATGTTCACGTCTTCGACCGCGATCGAGCCGCGGTTGCGGAAGAAGACGACGAGAATGGCAAGTCCGATTGCGGCTTCGGCCGCCGCGACCGTCAGCACGAACAGCGCGAACACCTGGCCGACCAGATCGCCGAGTGCCGCCGAAAAGGCGACGAAGTTGATGTTGACCGCCAGCAGGATCAGCTCGACCGACATCAGGATGACGATGACGTTCTTGCGGTTCAGAAAGATGCCGAACACGCCGAGCGTGAACAGAACAGCCGATACGGTCAGATAATGTGCGATGCCGACGATCATGCTTTTACGACTCCTGCCTGAACCATGAAAGTGACTACGAACACTGCGGTAGCCGTCATCAGGGCGGCAACGTAAGGCAAGGTTCCAATCGCGTCTTTCAAAGCCCCGAAAATGAATGACACTCCAACGACCGGAAGGGCGAAGAATAGCAAATAGAGCCCACTGAGCATGGACAGGGACTGCTCCTTCAACCCGAACAACATCCCGAAAACTCCAACGGCGATTACAAACGCAGCAGCAAACCGCAAAAGCAGCGTCATCAAGACTCCGTCTTCGAACGAGAAGAGCGCCGTCCAAGCAGACCAAAGCGCCAAGCCGCCGTATAGCAGTGGACCTGAACTCATATTCCTTCGCCTGTCTTGACCTTGCGGATTTCCATGCCGGTCGCCGGCGTGCGGCCGACCTGGGCCGCGATCGACTGCCGCTTGACGCCTGGCTTGTGGCGCAGGGTCAGCACGATGGCGCCGATCATGGCGACCAGCAGCACGAGGCCCGAAATCTGGAAATAGTAGAGGTAGTCGGTATAGAGGATGTCGCCGAGCGCGGCGGTGTTGGTCCGCGTGGCGAGATCCGGAATGGGCTTGGAGACCGTCGAAGCGAGCTGCGGTGCGAAGGTGTAGCCGCCGAGAACGACGATCAGCTCCGCCGCCAGGATCAGCCCGACCAGCGCGCCGATCGGCGCATATTGCAGGGCGCCGCTCTTGAGTTCGGCGAAATCGACGTCGAGCATCATGACGACGAACAGGAACAGAACCATCACCGCGCCGACATAGACGACGAGCAGGATCATCGCCAGGAACTCGGCCCCGGTCAGCATGAACAGGCCGGCGGCATTGAAGAAGGTCAGGATCAGGAACAGCACCGAATGCACGGGGTTGCGCGACGAAATGACCATGAACGCCGATGCCACCGCGACAAAGGCGAAGAGGTAGAAAAAGGCCGCCTCTAGTCCACTCAACATTGGGGATCCCCCGGGTTCCTGTCCGAAACAGGACGCTCGTCCTGTTCGATTTTTGCGACCGCCTCCGGTCGGCAAGTTGTGTCCTTAGACGAGGCCCCTCGCCCCGTCCATGCGTCAAATATCAGCGGTAGGGCGAGTCCAGCGAGATGTTGCGCGCCAGTTCGCGCTCCCACCGGTCGCCATTCGCCAACAGCTTGTCCTTGTCGTAGTAGAGTTCCTCGCGCGTCTCCGTCGCGAATTCGAAATTCGGCCCCTCGACGATGGCGTCGACCGGGCAGGCTTCCTGGCAGAAGCCGCAATAGATGCACTTCACCATGTCGATGTCGTAGCGAACCGTACGGCGCGTGCCGTCGTTGCGGCGCGGGCCGGCCTCGATGGTGATGGCTTGCGCCGGGCAGATCGCCTCACACAATTTGCAGGCGATGCAGCGTTCCTCGCCGTTCGGATAGCGGCGCAGCGCATGCTCGCCCCGGAAGCGCGGGCTGGTCGGCCCCTTCTCGTGCGGATAGTTGATCGTCTCCTTCGGCGCGAAGAACTGGCGCATCGACAGGAAGAAGGCGCTGACGAAATCCTGCAGCAGCAGCGATTTTGCAGCTTGGGAAAGAGCGGACATCACGCAAACCCCGTGATCTTGAGGAAGGCCGCGGTGGCGACCACCATGAACAGCGAGATCGGCAGGAACACTTTCCAGCCAAGCCGCATCAATTGGTCGTAGCGATAGCGCGGCACGAAGGCCTTCACCATGGAGATGCCGAAGAACACGAAGCAGACTTTCAGCACGAACCAGATGACGCCCGGCACCCAGGTGAACGGCGCGAAGTCGAACGGAGGCAGCCAGCCGCCGAGGAACAGGATGGTGGCCAGCGCGCACATCAGCACGATGGCGACATACTCGCCGAGGAAGAACAAAAGGAACGGCGTCGACGAATATTCGACCATGTGGCCGGCGACCAGTTCCGATTCGGCTTCCACCAGATCGAAAGGCGGCCGGTTGGTCTCGGCCAGTGCCGAGATGAAGAAGATGATGAACATCGGGAACAGCGCCAGCCAGTTCCAGTCGAGGAAGGTGTTGGGCAGGCCAAGCCGCGTACCAATACCATCATGCTGCGACAAAACGATATCGGTGAGGTTGAGCGAGCCGGCGGTGAGCAGCACGGTGACGATGACGAAGCCGATCGAGACTTCGTAGGACACCATCTGCGCGGCCGAGCGCAGCGCGCCGAGGAACGGATATTTCGAGTTCGACGCCCAGCCGCCCATGATCACGCCGTAGACCTCGAGCGAGGAGATAGCGAAGACATAGAGGATGCCGACATTGACGTTGGCGATCGCCCAGCCCTGATTGACCGGGATGACCGCCCAGGCCGAGATCGCCAGCACGGCCGAGACCAGCGGCGCCAAAAGGAACACGCCCTTGTTGGCGCCGGACGGGATGACCGGCTCCTTGAAGACGAATTTCAGCAGATCGGCGAAGGCCTGCAGCGTGCCCCAGGGGCCGACGACGTTCGGGCCACGGCGCAGTTGCACCGCCGCCCAGATCTTGCGGTCGGCATAGAGGATATAGGCGACGAAAATCAGCAGGATAACGATCAGCACGACCGATTTCAGCAGAATGATCAGCGCCGGCAGCACGTAGAAGGAGAAGAAAGTGTCCATGCTTATTCCGCCGCCTGCTTGAAGCCGCTTTTGGCCAGTGCCGAGCATTCCGCCATCACGGCCGATGCCCGCGCGATCGGGTTGGTCAGGTAGAAATCCGTCACCGGCGAGGTGAAGGTGCCCTTGTTCAGCCGTCCGCCGAGCTTCGCCACCCCAGCGATGTCCTCGGCATTGCCGGCCGCGACCTGGTCGATACGGGCCAGATGCGGGTATTCGCCATAGAGCTTGGCGCGCAGCTGCGGCAGCGAATCGAACGGCAGTTTCTTGCCCAGCACATCCGACAGCGCCCGCAGGATCGCCCAGTCCTCGCGCGCCTCGCCCGGCGCGAAGCCGGCGCGGTTGGTCTGCTGCACACGCCCTTCGGTGTTGACATAGGTGGCCGACTTTTCCGTGTAGGCGGCCGCCGGCAGGATGACATTGGCGCGGTGCGCGCCCTGGTCGCCATGCGTGCCGATATAGACGACGAAGGCGCCGCCGGTCTTGGCCATGTCGATCTCGTCGGCGCCGAGCAGGAACAAGAGCTCCATTTCGCCCAGCATGCCGGCAACGTTTCTGCCGCCCTCGCCCGGCACGAAGCCGAGATCGAGACCGCCGACGCGGCCGGCCGCATTGTGCAGCACGGCAAAGCCGTTCCAATCCACGCGGGCAGCGTTGACGGCGGCGGCGAGCTTGGCCGCCTGACCGAGCACGGCCGCGCCATCGGCACGCGCCAGCGCGCCCTGGCCAACGATGATCAGAGGGTGTGTCGCCTTCTTCAGCGTCTGGAAGAACTTGCCGTTGCCGTCGGCCAAATCCTTCAGCGAATCCGGTCCGGCGCCCAGCTGTTCGTAGTCGTAGCGTGTGTCGCCGACATCGCCGATGACGCCGACCGGCAGATTGCCGATCCGCCAGCGCTTGCGGATACGGGCGTTGAGCACCGAGGCTTCATAGCGCGGGTTGGCGCCGATGATCAGCACCGCATCGGCCTGCTCGATGCCTTCGATGGTCGGGTTGAAGATGTAGCTCGCACGGCCGAGCGCCGGGTCGAGTGCGGCGCCATCCTGGCGGCAATCGGTATTCTTCGAGCCGAGCGAAGCCATCAGCAGCTTGAGCGCATAGGTTTCCTCGACGGCAGCGAGATCGCCCGCGATAGCGCCGATCTTCTCGGGCGCCGTCCTCGACACCGCGTCCTTGATCGCGGCGAAGGCCTCGGCCCAGGTGGCGGCAACCAGTCTGCCGTCCTTGCGCACATAGGGGCGGTCGAGGCGCTGCGTGCGCAGGCCGTCCCAGATAAAGCGGGTCTTGTCGGAGATCCACTCCTCGTTCACCGCCTCGTTGACGCGCGGCAGGATGCGCATCACTTCGCGGCCCCGGCTATCGACGCGGATCGCCGAGCCGACCGCATCCATCACGTCGATGGATTCGGTCTTGGTCAGCTCCCACGGCCGCGCCTGGAAGGCGAATGGCTTCGAGGTCAGCGCGCCGACCGGGCAAAGGTCGATGACATTGCCCTGCAGCTCCGAGGTCATCGCCTGTTCGAGATAGGTGGTGATCTCTGCATCCTCGCCACGGCCGATCAGGCCCAGTTCGGAAATGCCGGCAACTTCGGTGGTGAAGCGGACGCAGCGCGTGCAGTGGATGCAGCGGTTCATCACCGTCTTCACCAGCGGTCCGATGTATTTGTCTTCGACCGCGCGCTTGTTCTCGTGATAGCGCGAGGAATCGACGCCGAAGGCCATCGCCTGGTCCTGCAGGTCGCATTCGCCGCCCTGGTCGCAGATCGGGCAATCCAGCGGATGGTTGATCAGCAGGAACTCCATCACGCCTTCCCGGGCCTTCTTGACCATCGGCGTGTTGGTGAAGATTTCCGGCGCCTCGCCATTCGGGCCGGGACGCAGGTCGCGCACGTTCATGGCGCAGGATGCCTGCGGCTTGGGCGGCCCGCCCTTCACCTCGATCAGGCACATGCGGCAATTGCCGGCGATCGACAGCCGCTCATGGAAGCAGAAGCGCGGCACTTCCGCGCCAGCGTCTTCCGCCGCCTGCAGCAGCGTGTAGTGGTCGGGCACAGTGATCTCTTTCCCGTCGACCTTGAGCTTTGCCATTCGCCTCAAACCCCTGCGGAGTTCCCGCAATCTCTTTTTCCGGACGCGGTCGAGACCACGTCGGGCACTTCATTCACTTCTTGACGGCGAGCGCCGCCGCTTGGGCTGTCCAATCGTCGCGGCCGATGCGGCCGCCGAGCGACAGATAGTCCTCGACCCAGGCAACCTCTTGCGGCGTCCATGCCGCGATCTGGGCATACGTCCAGATGCCGAGGCCGTTGAGGACCTTTTCCAGCTTCGGCCCGATGCCCGAGATGGCCTTGAGATCCGCCGGTTTGGCCGGCTTCTCCATGGCGTTGGGCTGCCTGAAATCCTCGGGCATCAGCGCATCGCCGGCGCCGCTTGTCGCCGGAGCGGCGTTGGCGGCCGGCACGGCAGTGGCGGCTTCCTTGGCGGCAATATCAGTGACCTCCCGGGCGAAGGACTGCGCCTCGGCGATCATGCTTTTCGCCGTCGCCCGCGCCTTGGTGGAGGAAGAGTTCGGATCGTCGAACTGCGCGACGCGCGCCTCGAAATCATCGACGATCGGCTGCAGCAGCCGCTGCGAGGCTTCCGCCGCGCCTGAAAACGCGCCCAGCCAGACGCCGAAAGCATGATTGGCGAGCCCGAGGCCAAGCGCCGACATCGCCGCCGCACCCGCCACAGGATGCACGAAAAGGTTGACGGCGCTGGCCATCTCCTTCGGCATCATCCTGGTCAAGTCCTGGTTCATTTGCTCGATCTGGTCCAAATTGGGCATCAGCGGGTTCGAATACGGCGCCATAGAGTTCTCCTGGTCGTTTCTTCGTTCGCCCCGCCCTTCGCTGCGGACTTTCGTCCGCGTAAAACGTTCTTTCTATTCCGCCGCCACCATCACAGGCTCGGCCCGGTGCGCATTGCGCGAAAACTCGTCGATGCGCCGCTCCACTTCGCCGCGGAAATGCCGCATCAGGCCCTGGATCGGCCATGCCGCCGCGTCGCCCAGCGCGCAGATCGTGTGGCCCTCGATCTGCTTGGTGACGTCGAGCAGCATATCGATCTCGCGCTTCTGCGCCTCGCCGCGCACCAGCCGTTCCATCACCCGCCACATCCAGCCGGTGCCTTCGCGGCATGGCGTGCACTGGCCGCAGCTCTCGTGCTTGTAGAAATAGGAAAGCCGCGCGATCGCCTTCACGACATCGGTCGACTTGTCCATGACGATGACAGCCGCGGTTCCAAGGCCGGATTTGAGGTCGCGCAGCGCGTCGAAATCCATCGGCGCGTCGATGATCTGCTCGGCCGGCACCAGCGGCACCGAGGCGCCGCCTGGTATGACCGCCAAAAGATTATCCCAGCCGCCGCGAATGCCGCCGCAATGCGTCTCGATGAGCTCGCGGAACGGAATCGACATCGCCTCTTCGACCGTGCACGGATTGTTGACGTGGCCGGAGATGCAAAACAGCTTGGTGCCGACATTGTTGGGCCGGCCGAAGGACGAGAACCAGGCCGCACCGCGGCGCAGGATGGTCGGCGCGACCGCGATCGATTCGACATTGTTGACCGTGGTCGGGCAGCCATAGAGGCCGACATTGGCCGGAAATGGCGGCTTCAGCCGGGGCTGGCCCTTCTTGCCTTCGAGGCTTTCGAGGAGGGCTGTCTCCTCGCCGCAGATATAGGCGCCGGCGCCGTGGTGCATGTAGATGTCGAAATCGTAGCCGGAGGTGTTGTTCTTGCCGATCAGCTTGGCCTCATAGGCCTCCTCGATCGCGCGCTGCAGCGCCTCGCGCTCGCGGATGAACTCGCCGCGTACATAGATGTAGGCGGCAATCGCGCCCATGGCGAAACCGGCAAGCAGCGCGCCCTCGACCAGCGTGTGCGGGTCGTTGCGCAGGATGTCGCGGTCCTTGCAGGTGCCGGGCTCGGATTCGTCGGCATTGATGACGAGATAGCTCGGCCGGCCATCGCTCTGCTTGGGCATGAACGACCATTTGAGGCCCGTCGGGAAGCCGGCGCCGCCGCGGCCGCGCAGGCCCGACGCCTTCATCTCGTTGACGATCCACTCGCGCCCCTTGGCGACGATGCCGGGCGTGTTGTCCCAGGCGCCGCGCGCCATCGCGCCGGCCAAGGACTTGTCGAACAGGCCGTAGATATTGGTGAAGATGCGGTCTTTATCCCCGAGCATTTTTCGTCCCTCAGACCGGCTTCTTGCCGAAGACGCGGATGTATTCGGCGACGCCACCCTTGGCGAGCGCCTTGGCCTGCTTGACCCAGTCGTCGCGATCGATGCGGCCTTGGAAGGAGAGGTAGCCATCCACCCACTCGCGTTCGGCCTTCTTCCACGACGCGACCTGCGCGAAGGTGAAAATGCCCAGCGTATGCAGGATGCCCTCGATCTTGGGGCCAACGCCGGAGATCAGCTTGAGGTCGTCGACCTGTGCCGGTCTAGCGATGCCGGCCGGACGGTTCTTGTCCTCGAGCGACGGTTTGGCCGGCTTGGCTGCCGGTACCTTGACCTCCGGCGCCTTGAAGGCGGATGCCGGCTCGGCCTTGGTTATTGGACCGTTGCGCTGCTTGGAAATCTGCTCGACCTTGGAGTCCGCCTTGTTGGCATTGGCGGCCGAATGCAGCGGGGCGGCAACGCTCGCCGCCTTTTCAACCGCCGGCGCGACCTTGGTTTTTGAAGGTGTCTTCAACGCCGGGCTGGTTTCAGGGGCGTCGGTCTTCGGCTTGCTGGTGTTGGACGGTGCGACAGGGGCCGCGGCCGGCCCCGGCACGGGCGCCGCGATGATCGCGTCGGGCGCCGCCCTGGCGGCCTTGGCCGCCTCCCTGGCTTCCCTTTCGCGGGTCGATTTGAGGATCGCCTTTTCGCTCTTCAGCGTGGTGAGGCCGGAGGCCGGCTCCGAGCCGGTGCGGCCGTTCTGCGGCCCCGGTTCCACCGAAGCACCCTTGCCGGCGTCATAGAGATCGATGATTTCAGCCAGGCGTTCCGGCGTCAGATCCTCGAACGTGTCCTTGAAGACCATCACCATCGGCGCGTTGACGCAGGCGCCGAGGCATTCAACCTCTTCCCACGACAAGGTGCCCTTGTCGTTGGTGTGGAACTGGTCGTGATGGATCTTTGACCGGCAGACATCCATCAGCGCTTCCGAGCCGCGCAGCATGCAGGGCGTTGTGCCGCAGACCTGGATGTGCGCACGCGTACCGACCGGATTCAATTGGTACTGCGTGTAGAAGGTCGCGACTTCGAGCCCGCGGATGCGCGGCATGCCGAGCATGTCGGAGATCGTCTCGATCGCCGCCTTCGTCACCCAGCCTTCCTGCTCCTGCGCTATCATCAGCAAGGGAATGATCGCCGACTGCTCACGGCCCTTCGGGTACTTCTTGATCCATTGCTTCGCCGCAGCCGCGTTCGCCCGGTTGAAGGCGAAGGATGCTGGCTGGACGCTGGCTTCTGCGAGACGGCGGACTGACATTGCGATTCGCTTCTTATGTTTCTACTGGGCGGAGCTATAGGCGCGGTAGCAATCCTCAGATCGCCCTGACACGCATACGAACTCTTCATTTCCACGCTTCAAGCGGACGTATTCGTCGTAACGATCATTCCACCATGTTACGTGTCCGCAATCGCGGGGCCGAGCCAAGCTCGGCACCTCTGCGACCAAGGTCCTCTCACCCTTGCAACTGGATTGCTCCGGCGGAGCGAGTACAAAAATTCCAGAATCCAGAAGCACATCGCCACCGAATTCACGCACTGTGAGCAGATCGCCTTCCGCTACCAGTTCGAACCCCTCCTTGAGAAGATCCGTCGACGACAGACCATCACCGGATCCAGCAAGGGACGCTTCAGCGGAAGCGGCAAGGCAAGCCGCCGCTAGAAACACTTTGGATGGCCGGAGGGCTCCCATCATCACCGATCCACCTCACCGAACACGATGTCGAGCGACCCCAGAACGGCTGTGACGTCGGCCAACATGTGGCCACGACACAAAAAGTCCATGGCCTGGAGATGCGCGAAACCCGGCGCGCGCAGCTTGCAGCGGTAGGGCTTGTTGGAGCCGTCGGAAACGAGATAGACGCCGAATTCGCCCTTCGGCGCCTCGACCGCGGCGTAAACCTCGCCGGCCGGCACGCGATAACCCTCGGTGTAGAGCTTGAAGTGATGGATCAGCGCTTCCATCGAGCGCTTCATCGCCTGGCGCTTGGGCGGCACCACCTTGCCGTCGAGATTCGACACCGGCCCGGTGCTTTCCTTGCCGAGCAGGAGATCGACGCACTGGCGCATGATCTTCGCCGACTGGCGCATTTCTTCCATGCGCACGAGGTAGCGGTCGAAACAGTCGCCGTTCTTGCCGATCGGGATGTCGAAATCCATTTCCGAATAGCATTCGTAGGGCTGCGACTTGCGCAAGTCCCAGGCAGCGCCCGAACCGCGCACCATCACGCCCGAAAAGCCCCAGGCCCAGGCATCCTCCAGCGAGACGATGCCGATGTCGACATTGCGCTGCTTGAAGATGCGGTTGCCGGTCAGCAGCTGATCGAGGTCGTCGATCGACTTCAGGAACGGGTCGATCCACTTGCCGATGTCCTCGACCAGTTTCTGCGGCAGGTCCTGGTGGACGCCGCCGGGACGGAAATAGGCGGCATGCATGCGCGAACCCGAGGCGCGCTCATAGAACACCATCAGCTTTTCGCGCTCGACGAAGCCCCACAGCGGCGGCGTCAGCGCGCCGACGTCCATCGCCTGCGTCGTCACATTGAGGATGTGCGACATGATGCGGCCGATTTCGCAGTAGAGAACGCGGATCAGCTGGCCGCGCTTCGGCACGTCGATGCCGAGCAGGCGCTCGGCGGCGAGTGCGAAGGCGTGCTCCTGGTTCATCGGCGCGCAATAGTCGAGCCGGTCGAGATAAGGGATCGCCTGCAAATAGGTTTTGGCCTCGATCAGCTTTTCGGTGCCGCGATGCAAGAGCCCGATATGCGGATCGACGCGGTCGACGACTTCGCCGTCCAGCTCCAGCACAAGGCGCAAAACGCCGTGCGCCGCAGGGTGTTGCGGGCCGAAATTGATGTTGAAGTTGCGGACCGAGGTTTCAGCCATTTACTGCTTTGCCTTCTCGTCACCCGGCAGCACGTAATCCGTACCTTCCCACGGGGACAAAAAATCGAAATTGCGGAATTCCTGCTTGAGCTCGACCGGCTCGTAGATAACGCGCTTGGCTTCGTCGTCGTAGCGCACCTCGACGAAGCCGGTCAGCGGGAAATCCTTGCGCAGCGGATGGCCTTCGAAACCATAATCGGTCAACAGGCGGCGCAGGTCGGGATGGCCCGAGAACAAAACGCCGTAGAGATCGTAGGTCTCGCGCTCGAACCAGTCTGCGCCGGGAAACACGCCGGTGATCGACGGCACCATGGTTTCCTCGTCGGCCTGCACCTTGACGCGGACGCGCACATTCTGCTTCGGCGACAACAGGTGATAGACGACGTCGAAACGCTTGGGCCGCGACGGATAGTCGGCGCCGCAGACATCGATGATCGAGATGAACTGGCAGCGCGCATCGTCGCGCAGGAAGGTCATCACCTCGACCAGATCGCGCGGCTCGACATGGATGGTGAGTTCGCCATAGGCGATATCAGCCTCGTTCACGCGGCCGATCAGCTTCTCGCCGAGATAGGTCGACAGTTCGCTCAGGGATGCGGTCATGGATTTACCGTTCGATCGTGCCGGTGCGGCGGATCTTCTTCTGCAGGAGAAGAATGCCGTAGAGCAGCGCCTCGGCGCTCGGCGGGCAGCCGGGCACATAGATGTCGACCGGCACGATGCGGTCGCAGCCGCGCACCACCGAATAGGAATAGTGGTAATAGCCGCCGCCATTGGCGCAGGAGCCCATCGAGATGACGTAGCGCGGCTCCGGCATCTGGTCGTAGACCTTGCGCAGCGCCGGCGCCATCTTGTTGGTCAGCGTGCCGGCGACGATCATGATGTCGGACTGGCGCGGAGACGCGCGCGGCGCGACACCGAACCGCTCCGAATCATAGCGCGGCATCGAGGTGTGGATCATTTCGACCGCGCAGCAGGCGAGGCCGAAGGTCATGAACATCAGCGACCCGCTGCGCGCCCAGGTGATCAGCGCCTCGGTCGAAGTGACCAGAAAGCCCTTGTCGGCCAACTCATTGTTGATCTCGAGGAAGAAGGGATCGTCCTCCCCCACCGGCCTGCCGGTGTTGGGATCGATAATACCCTTGGGCTTCGGCGCGACGAGGGTGCCTGAACTGTCGTTCAATCCCATTCCAGCGCTCCTTTTTTCCATTCATAGGCAAAGCCGATGGTCAGCACCGCCAAAAACACCATCATCGACCAGAAACCGAGCATGCCAATCTTCGAAAACGAAACCGCCCACGGAAACAGGAAGGCCACTTCCAGGTCGAAGATGATGAACAGGATCGACACCAGGTAGAAACGGATGTCGAACTTCATGCGCGCGTCGTCGAACGAGTTGAAACCGCACTCGTAGGCGGAAAGCTTTTCGGGATCGGGATTGCGGTAAGCCACCAGGAAGGGCGCGGCCAGCAGCGCCAGGCCGACAACCAGCGCCACGCCTATGAACAGGACGATGGGCAGGTATGAGCTCAAGAGTGCGTTCATGCTCGGCTTTCCGTTGGCGCAATCCACTTTGATTACAGCACCGGACCCTAATGCGGAAGCGTGACAGTTTAACCGCTGAACCGTTTTAAGGGCCTATGCTGCAACGCGGCGAGGGTTAGCGCAGCACTTCCAGCGAAGCAAGTCAAACCTTGTTCAAAACATCGACCTGGACGGCATATCGCGGCAAACTGGTCCGATCCGCTCTTGTTTGATTTCCTTCGCTTTTTACTCCACTTTTCTCTCCTGACATGGATGCCGCCAAAACCCTGCTAGCATGGGTTGGAATCAGCCATTCGACCCTCGGTCAAAACACTTCAAAGTGATGCCTGCATGAAGGAAAAGATCTCGCTCCCCACGGCCAGGCGCATCGCACTTGCCGCCCAGGGGTTCCTCGATCCCCGCCCGGCCGGCACGCCCGACCGCCGGCATTTTGCCCGCACCCTCTCCCGCACCGGCCTGTTGCAGATCGATTCCGTCAGTGCGGTGGTGCGCGCTCATTACATGCCGCTTTATTCGCGCCTTGGCCCCTACCCGTTCTCGCTGCTCGACAACGCGGCCGTGACGCGCAAGCGCACGGTTTTCGAATACTGGGCGCATGAGGCCTCCTTCCTGCCGGTCGAGACATACCCGCTGATGCGCTGGCGCATGCAGCGCGCCGAGCGCGGCGATGAAATGTATCTGGGGCTCGCCAAATGGGGCCGCGAACATGCCGCCTACATCGAGGAGATCTACCGCCAGGTCGCCGAGCGGGGCCCGATCGCCGCTTCCGCGCTGGAAGGCCAGAAAGGTTCGGGCGGCTGGTGGGGCTGGAGCCACGCCAAGCATGCCTTCGAATGGCTGTTCTGGGCCGGCCGCATCACCACGGCGCACCGTCGCGGGTTCGAGCGCTTCTATGATCTGCCCGAGCGCGTGCTGCCGCAGGCGGTCCTCGATTTGCCGGTGCCGACGCCTGAGGACGCGCACCGCGAATTGCTGCGCATTTCCGCCCGCGCCCACGGCGTGGCGACATCAGGCGATTTGCGCGACTATTTCCGCCTGTCGCCGGCCGACATGAAAGGCCGGCTGGAGGAACTGGTTGAAACAGGCGAATTGCTGCCGGTGCGTGTCGAAGGCTGGGACAAGCCGGCCTATCTTCACCGGGATGCCCGCCTGCCGCGCAAAGTCGAGGCCCGCGCCTTGCTGGCGCCGTTCGATCCGGTAGTCTTCGAACGGTCGCGCACGGAGCGGCTGTTCGATTTCCACTACCGCATCGAGATCTACACGCCGGCCGACAAGCGGCAATACGGTTATTATGTCCTGCCCTTCCTGCTCGGCGACCGGATCGTGGCGCGCGTCGACCTCAAGGCCGATCGCCCGGCCAGCATACTGCGCGTCCATGCGGCCTATGCGGAGGCTGGCGCGCCGCCTGAAACCGCTGCAGAACTGTTCGAGGAATTGAAGCAGATGCAGGGCTGGCTTGGCCTTGAGCGCATGGAAGTGACCCCGGCCGGCGATTTGGGCCCGGCGCTGGCCGACATCGCCGTGTCGTAAGCTCGCGTTGACACCGCCGCCCGCAAAAGCCTAAATCCGGTTCCAGATGGTCCCTTGCCCGCAACGGCAAGGGCTAAGAGGGAATGCGGTGCGGGCAAAAATCCCAAATCCGCGGCTGTCCCCGCAACTGTAAGCGAAGAGCCAAGGCCGAAAGCCACTGGGAGTTCCCGGGAAGGCGGCTACCCAAGGCGATGACCCGCGAGCCAGGAGACCTGCCGTCTGCGACTTTAGAATCCGATCGCCCGGCGGGTTTCCGGGCAAGGAGCCCGATCTTTGGACCACGACAGCAGTTTTTCGGCTGGCACAGCGGATATTTCGTCCGGCCATGATGATGCCTTGGCCGGCGTCACCATCATCGTCTGCGCCTCCTGCCGCAATGAGACCGGCTCCGACGCTCATCCCCGCGCCGGCGAATTGCTGGCGGACGACACGCGCCGCGCCGCATCCGGCGAAGACATCCGCATCCGCAGCGTCGAATGCCTCGGCAATTGCAAGCGGCGCCTCAGCGCCGCGATCCTGCGCGACGGCTGCTGGAGCTACGTCTTCGGCGACCTGACCACGACCAGCGGCGCCGATCTCGTCACGGGCGCCAAGCTCTTCTCCACCTCGAAGGACGGCCTCATTCCCTGGCGCGGCCGCCCTGATAGCCTGAAGCGTGGCCTCGTTGCCCGCATCCCTCCCCTCGACCTGTTGAAGGACTGATCATGACTGCTTCCGTCTCGCGCGTTCCCTGCACCGTCGTCACCGGCTTCCTCGGCGCCGGCAAGACGACGCTGGTCCGCCATCTCCTGGAAAACGCCGGCGGCAAGCGCATTGCCATCATCGTCAACGAGTTTGGCGACATCGGCATCGACGGCGAGATTTTGAAGGGCTGCGGCATCGACACCTGCCCGGAGGAAAACATCGTCGAACTGGCCAATGGCTGCATCTGCTGCACCGTCGCCGACGATTTCGTGCCGGCGCTTGACAAGATCCTGTCGCTGACGCCGAGGGTCGACCATATCCTGATCGAAACCTCGGGCCTGGCGCTGCCCAAGCCGCTGGTCCAGGCCTTTCAGTGGCCGAGCGTGAAAAGCCGCGTCACAGTCGACGGCGTCATCGCCGTGGTCGACGGCCCGGCCTTGGCCGAGGGTCGCGTCGCCAACGACATGGATGCCCTGCAGGCGCAGCGCGCCGGGGACGAGACGCTCGACCACGACGATCCGGTGGAAGAAGTGTTCGAGGATCAGATAGCCTGCGCCGACCTGATCATCCTGTCGAAGAGCGACCTGATGGACGCCGCCGGCACCGCCCGCGCCAATGCCATCATTGGCGAACACTCCGCCCGCGCGGTGAAGATCGTGCCGACGTCGCATGGCAAGGTCGATCCCTCGGTGCTGCTCGGGCTCGGTCTCGCCGTCGAGGACGACATCGAAAACCGCAAATCCCATCATGACGGCGCCTTCGACCATGAGCATGACGACTTCGACACGTTCATTGTCGACATTGCCTCGGTCGCCAATCCCGATGAACTGGCAAAGCGTGTCGCCACGGTCGCCGAAGAAGAGAACGTGCTGCGCGTGAAAGGCTTCGTCGAAGTCGGCGGCAAGCCGATGCGGCTCTTGCTGCAGGCCGTCGGGCCGCGCGTCAACCACTACTATGACCGCGCCTGGACCGCCACGGACGACCGCCGCTCCCGCCTCGTCGTCATCGGCCTGAAAGGGCTGAACCGCCCGGCGATCGAGCGTATACTCGCCGGCTGATTTCGGACACGGATTGCGATGCACATCCTAACCACGACATCCGCCTCGCTCGACGACCTCGCCGAGCCGGTCGATCTGCGGCAGATGCCGGCGGATATCGTGGCCCTGTCCTTCACCGACAGCGACCTCGCCGGACTGTCGGCGGCGTGGAAGGCCGATGCCGACCGCCTGCCCTCGATGCGACTGGCCGCACTGCGCGACCTGCGCCATCCCATGTCCGTCGACCTCTGGGTGGACAGCGTCGCCCGCCACGCCAAGATCATCCTCGTGCGCATCCTCGGCGGCTACGACTGGTGGCGCTACGGCTGCGACCAGCTTGCCTCGACCGCCCGCGCGCACGGCATAAAGCTGGCGCTGCTGCCCGGCGAATGCCGCGACGAGGATCTGCGCCTGATCGAAGCCTCTACGCTGCCGCGACAGGAACTCGACGACCTGCTCGACTATTTCCGCGAGGGCGGCCCGGCGAATATGAGCGCGCTGGTGCGGAGGCTGGCGCGGCTGGCGGGACAGGATGCGGAGGTAGCAGAGCCGGTCGCTGTGCCGAAAGTTGGCTACTACGAACCCGGCCGCGGCGTCGTCCCCCTCCCCCTCGAGGGGAGGGTCCGGCCGCAGGCCGGGGGTGGGGTCCTCTCCGAAACGCGCCGACCTAAAGAAACGTCGAGTCCGGTCGTATCGACCCCACCCGGCCCTGCGGGCCACCCTCCCCTCGAGGGGGAGGGAAAGGTCGTGCCTATCCTGTTCTACCGCTCGATGCTGCTGGCCGCCGATGTCGCGCCGATCGACGCACTTTTTGAAGCTCTGCGACAGCGCGGCATCAACCCAGTCCCCATCTTCGTCTCCAGCCTCAAGGACCCCGCATCCCTGGCGTTCGTGGAAACCGCGCTGGCCTGGCTGAAACCCTCGGCGATCATCACCGCGACCGCTTTCGCGTCCGGTGCCGAACCGGGCGTCGAGACCCTGTTCGACCGCGCCGGCGTGCCTGTCTTCCAGGTCATCGTCGCCACCACCCGCCGTGACGTCTGGGAAACCAACCAGCGCGGCCTGGCGCCCGCCGACCTTGCCATGCATGTCGTGCTGCCCGAGCTCGACGGCCGCATCCTGGCTGGCGCCATTTCCTTCAAGGGCGAGAGCGAGATCGATCCCGCACTTGGCCACCGCGCCTTCGCCAACCGGCCGGAACCGGATCGTGTGGCGCAAGTGGCTGACCGCGTCGCGGCCTTCATCCGGTTGCAGGAGACGCCCCGCGCCGATCGCAAACTGGCGATCCTGATACCCGATTATCCCAGCGCCCCCGGCCGCACCGGCTATGCCGTCGGCCTTGATGTGCCGTCCAGCGTGCTGGCCATGCTGCAGGACCTGCGGGATCAGGGCTATGCGGTTGAGGGGATTCCGGAGACGCCGCGTGAGTTGCTGGGGCTGCTGGGGTTGAGCGGCGATGGGCTGGGGCTGGACGATTATCTCGCTCTTTCGACGGAGTTGCCGACGGGTGCGATTACAGCGGTAGAAGCCGCTTGGGGTACGGCAGAAGATGACACAGGGCTGTGCGAGGCACCCCCCTCTGTCCTGCCGGACATCTCCCCCTCAAGGGGGGAGATTGCGCTGTCATTGCGGCTTTCGCCAATCTCCAACGTTGCGGGAGGGGGCGAAGCGTCAAAACTGCCAATCTCCCCCCTTGAGGGGGAGATGTCCGGCAGGACAGAGAGGGGCGCCTCGCGCGGAAGCTTCCCCTTCCGCGCCGCCACCTTCGGCAACGTCACCGTCGCCCTCGCCCCGGATCGCGGCCGCTCCGCCGACCGCCGCGCCGACTACCACGACCCGACGCTCCCGCCACGCCATGCGCTGATCGCCTTCGGCCTGTGGCTGCGCAAATCGCTCGGTGTCCACGCGCTGGTCCATGTCGGCGCCCATGGCACGCTGGAGTGGCTGCCGGGCAAGACCGTTGCGCTGTCGGAAAACTGCTTTCCAGAGATCCTCACGGGTCCCCTGCCCGTCATCTATCCCTTCATCGTCTCCAACCCAGGCGAAGCGGCGCAAGCCAAGCGCCGCATCGCCGCCGTCACCCTTGGCCATCTGCCACCGCCGCTGACCGGCGCCGGGCTCGACGAAAACCAACACAAGCTCGAGCGGCTGGTCGATGAATATGCCCAGGCCGACGGGCTCGACCGCCGCCGCCGCGACCGTCTGGCGAAACTGATCGTCGACACCGCGCAAAAAACCGGCCTCGCCTCCGAAGCCGGCGTCGCCGGGACCGACGCTCCGGACGAAGCGCTGCGCCGCATCGACGCCTGGCTCTGCGACCTCAAGGATTTTGCCATCAAGGATGGGCTGCATATCTATGGCCGCGCCCCTGAGGACGAACCCGACGCCATGCGCCGCCAAAGTGCTGAAGCCGAGAAAGCGGCACTGCTCGCCGCGCTCGATGGCCGCCACGTCAAGGCCGGCCCGGCCGGCGCGCCCGCGCGGGGTCGCTCGGACGTTCTGCCCACCGGCCGCAATCTGTTCACGTCGGACCCGCGCACCATGCCGACACCGACCGCCTATGATCTGGGCAAGGCCGCGGCGGAGGAAGTCGTGCGCGGCTACATGCAGTCGCATGGCGACTGGCCGCGCTCGCTGGTCATCGATCTCTGGGGCTCGGCTTCGCTGCGCACCGGCGGCGAGGAAATCGCCCAAGGCCTGGCGCTGATGGGCTGCCGGCCGCAATGGGATTCGGCGACCGGCCGCATCACCGGCATCGAAGTGCTGCCGCCGGCCACGCTCGGCCGGCCGCGCGTCGACGTCACCTGGCGCATATCGGGCCTGTTCCGCGACATGTTCCCGACCCAGATCGCACTGATCGATGCCGCCGCCAACGCGGTCGCCTCCCGTGACGAGGACGATGCGGAAAACCCGCTCGCGGCCAAAACCCGCGCCGACGGCAAGATCAGCCCGCGCATCTTCGGCACCTCGCCCGGCACGTATGGCGCCGGCGTCGAGGATCTCATGTCCTCCGGCAACTGGGCGGCGCGCGAAGAAATCGGCCGCGCCTATCTCGACGCCACATCGCACGCCTATGGCGGTGCCGAGGGCGAAGGCGTATCGGTGCCCGGCGCCTTCGAAACCCGCATCGCCGAGGCCGATCTTCTCGTCCACACCGGCGACGACCCCGGCCGCGACATCCTCGAAGGCTCCGCCGACGTCGCCTTCATCGGCGGCTTTTCGGCTGCCCTTGCAGCCCTTGGCAGGAATGCCGACGTCATCGTGCTCGACACCACGGACCCGCAAAGGCCGAAGCCGCGCTCGGTCGGCGAGGCCGTATCGCGCGTCGTGCGTGCTCGCGCCGTCAATCCACGCTTCATATCAGGCCAGATGCGGCACGGCCCACGCGGCGCCTCGGAATTCGCAGAAACCGTCGACCGGCTGGTCGGCTTCGCCGAAACCACGCACGCCATTTCGGGCACGCTGATCGAGGCGGTTCATGATGCCTATCTCGGCGATCCCATGGTCCGCGCCTTCATCCTGCGCGAGAACCCAGCCGCGGCCAAAGTCATCGCCGAGCGCTTCCTCTCGGCGCGCCGGCGCGGCCTCTGGCATCCCCTGCGCAATTCCATCGACGACGATTTGACCGCCCTGATTGCCGAGGCAGAAGCACTTGGGGTGGCGGCATGAACGCCTTCTCGCGTCGCGGCGCCTGCCCGGCTTTGTCCGCGCCGATGCAGACCGGCGACGGCCTGCTGGTGCGGCTCAACCCGGTCGCTGGAGGATTGTCTCCCAAGCTTTTGATCGGACTCGCGGAATCCGCTTTGCGTCACGGCAACGGCATCATGGAGGTCACCGCGCGCGGCAGCCTGCAGATACGCGGCCTGACGGCGGAAAGCGCGGCGTTGCTGGCAGCGGAGGTCGATGCACTGGCCATTGCGGTTCACACAGACGTGCCGGTCGAGACCGGGCCGCTGGCCGGCATTGATCCGCAGGAGATTGCCGATCCCCGACCGCTGGCGGAACGGATCAGGGCGGCGGTCGAGGATGCTGGGCTGACGCAACGGTTAGGGCCCAAGGTTTCGGTGGTTGTCGACGGCGGCGGGCAACTGACAATGGATGCGGTGACGGCCGATGTGCGGCTTGCTGCAACGCGCACCGATGCCGGAGTTCGTTGGCGAGTGTCTGTCGCGGGTGACGGGTGGAATGCGAGGCGGCTTGTCACTGCCGATGAAGGCTCGGCATGCGACATCACCGTCGCGGCCCTAAGAATGGTGGCCGAAAAAGGCCGTGAGGCCCATGCAAGGGATCTGTCTGAGAGACAACTAGCCTCTCTCGCAGGTTGGCATTCTATGGCGCCCCCCTCTGTCCTGCCGGACATCTCCCCCTCTAGGGGGGAGATTGCGCTGTCACCGATGGTTTCGCCAGTCTCCGATGTTGTTAAGGAAAAGCCGGCGTCGAAGCTGCCAATCTCCCCCCTAGAGGGGGAGATGTCTGGCAGGGCAGAGGGGGGCGCCTCGCGCAAACCTATCGGCCTTTTCCCCTTAGCCGGCAACACTTTCGCCCTCGGCGTCGCCCTCCCCTACGGCAGCATGCCCGCCGACAAGCTCATCGCCCTCGCGCAAGCCGCCCACACCCTCGGCACAACCGAAATCCGCCTAGCCCCCGGCCGCGCCCTGCTCCTCCTCGGACAGCCACCGGCCGCTAACCAACCACTCCAACACACCGCCGCCACCCTCGGCTTCGTCATCTCCCCCACCGACCCGCGCACGCGCATCGCCGCTTGCCCCGGCACGCCGGCCTGCGCCTCCGGCCGCATCGCCACGCGCGACATCGCCGAGACGATCGCGGCTGAAAACGCCGACATCCTCGAATTCACCTTGCACATTTCCGGATGCGCCAAGGGCTGCGCCCACCCCGGTCCGGCGACGCTGACGATCGTCGGCGGCGAAAACGGAGCCGGACTTGTCGTGAACGCGATGGCAAAGGCTCTTCCTGCGGGCTACAGGCCGGGCTATGACGCCGCGCGCGGCATCGGCCGCGTCGCGGCAATGATCCGCAGCACACGATATCAAGGCGAAACCGCCGCTGCTTGCCTGACAAGGCTCGGGCCGGTGGCAATCGCCGAGGCTTACCGACAGGCCCAAACTGAAAAACGGAAATGAGCATGGCCGCCTACGACTATATCCATGACGGTACGGCGATCTACGAGCGCTCCTTCGCTATCATCCGCGCCGAGGCTGACCTTTCGCGCTTCTCAGAAGCCGAGGCCGATGTCGCCATCCGCATGATCCATGCCTGCGGGCAGGTCGAAGCTTCAAGTCATTTTGTGTTCTCCAAGGATTTCGTTGCCGCCGCCCGCGCCGCTTTGGCGGCCGGCGCGCCGATTTTCTGCGATGCGGAAATGGTCTCGCATGGCGTCACCCGCGCCAGGCTGCCGGCGGGCAACGAGGTGATCTGCACCTTGCGCGATCCGCGCACGCACGACATCGCCAGGGAGATCGGCAACACCCGTTCGGCCGCCGCGATCGATTTGTGGGGCGAGCGCATGGCGGGCTCGGTGATTGCCATCGGCAATGCACCGACCGCGCTGTTCTATCTATTGGAAAAACTGCGCGACGGCGCGCCGAAGCCTGCGGCCATCATCGGCATGCCGGTCGGCTTCGTCGGCGCTGCCGAATCCAAGGACGCGCTGGCCGAGAATTCCTACGGCGTGCCCTACGCCATCGTGCGCGGCCGGCTTGGCGGTAGCGCCATGACCGCCGCCGCGCTCAATTCATTGGCGAGGCCCGGCCTGTGAACACGCTTGCCAAAGGTCGTCTCGTTGGCGTCGGCACCGGTCCCGGCGACCCCGAACTGCTGACGCTGAAAGCCGCGCGCGCCTTGGCCGAAGCCGATGTCGTGGCCTATTTCGCCAAGCGCGGCAACAACAGCAACGCGCGCGCCATCGTCGAAACACGTTTCCGGCCGGATATGCTGGAGTTGCCGCTGCTCTATCCCGTCACCACCGAGATCGCTAGGGATCACGACGACTACCGCTCGCAGATCACGGCTTTCTATGAGGAGTCGGCCGAGCGGGTCGCCGAGCACCTCGAAGCCGGCAGGATGGTTGCGGTGCTGTCGGAGGGCGATCCTCTGTTCTATGGCTCCTACATGCATCTGCATGTGCGGCTCGCCCATCGCTTCCCGACCGAAGTCATTCCCGGCGTTACCGCCATGTCGGGCTGCTGGTCGCAGACTGGTATTCCGATCGTCCAGGGCGACGATGTGCTGACCGTTCTGCCCGGCACGATGAGCGAGTTCGAGCTGACACGCCGGCTGGCCGACACCGATGCCGCCGTCATCATGAAGGTCGGCCGCAACCTGCCCAAGATCAGGCGGGCGCTTGAAGCTACGGCCAAGCTGTCGCGCGCCGTCTATGTCGAGCGCGGCACCATGGCCGGCAGCGTCTCCATGAAGCTTGCCGACAAGCAGGATGACAAGGCGCCCTATTTCGCCATCGTGCTGGTCGCCGGCTGGTCCGGCCGCCCCGGCGTTTTGGGAGGCGAAGCATGAGCGGCCGTCTCACAGTCATTGGCCTTGGCCCTGGCAATCCCGAACAGGTCACGCCGGAAGCCAGCCGCGCTGTCGCCGAGGCGAAATTCTTCTATGGCTACAAACCCTATATCGACCGGCTCGAGCTCCGCCCGGACCAGACGCGCGTCGCTTCCGAGAATCGCGAGGAACTTGCCCGCTCCAAGGACGCACTGGTCAAAGCCGCCGAGGGCCACGACGTCGCGGTCGTCTCCGGCGGCGATCCCGGCGTGTTCGCGATGGCGGCGGCCGTCTGCGAGGCGATCGAGGCCGGTCCGGCCGAATGGCGCGCGGTCGATGTCACCGTGGTGCCCGGCATCACCGCCATGCTCGCCGTCGCCGCCCGCATCGGCGCGCCGCTCGGCCATGATTTCTGCGCCATCTCGCTGTCCGACAATCTGAAGCCGTGGGAGCTGATCGAATTGCGCCTGCTGGCGGCGGCCGGCGCCGGCTTCGTCATCGCGCTCTACAACCCGATCAGCAAGGCGCGCCCCTGGCAGCTCGGCCGTGCCTTCGAATGCCTCACTGCGATCCTGCCGGGCACCACGCCGGTGATTTTTGGCCGCGCTGCCGGCCGCCCGGACGAGCACATCGAGGTCTATCTGCTGGCCGATGTTGACGCGCAAAAGGCCGACATGGCGACTTGCATCATCATCGGCTCGCCGGAAACCCGGATCATCAAGCGCGGCGACAAACGGGCGCTGGTCTACACGCCGCGTTCGGCAGCAGGCTCGACAAAATGATCGACCATCACGGCCAGCGCCTCCACGGTTTCAGCCGACGGCACGTCCGGCAAGGCTGGCCGTTGGACCATCACAACGTCGAGGCCAAGCGCCCTTGCGGCGGCGATCTTGCCGTAGGTAGCCTTGCCGCCGCTATTCTTGGACACGACGACATCGATGCGATGCTTTTCAAGCAGCGCGCGTTCCTCCGCCTCGCGAAACGGGCCACGGGCCAAGAGATAGACGGCATCGGGCACGGCCAGTTTAGGCTCGACGGGATCGACGCTGCGGATGAGATAATGGTGCTGCGGTGCTGCCTCGAAAGAGGCGACCTCCTGCCGGCCGAGCGCCAGAAAAACGCGACGCGGCGCAGGTCCAAGCGCTTGCGCGGCCTCGCCAGACGTATCGACCTGCGTCCAGCGGTCGTCCTCGACAGGCTCCCAGCCGGGGCGCCGCAGGGCAAGGATCGGCACGCCGGCCATGCGCGCGGCTTGCGCGGCATTGGTGGAGATTTGCGCCGCATAGGGGTGCGTGGCGTCAATCAGCAGGTCGGTATGTTCTTTCCGCAAATAATCGGCCAATCCATCGGCACCGCCAAAGCCCCCCGTTCGCACCGGCACGCCTTGCGCGACCGGGCTTTCGGTGCGCCCGGCCAGGGACAGCGTAACCGAGATATCCGCGCGCGCTGCCAGTTTTCCGGCCAGTTGCCGCGCTTCCGTGGTGCCGCCGAGGATCAGAATACGGTGGGTCATCATGCCTGCTGAGCGTCAATCGCGAGCCGCCTGGCTGACGGTCGTCGGTATCGGCGAGGACGGTTTAGCGGGTCTCGGCGACGAGGCCAAGCAGCGGATTGCCGAAGCAGAAATCATCTTCGGCGGCAAGCGGCACCTGGCGCTGGTCGCGTCCTTCGCCAAGGGCGAGCCGCGACCCTGGCCAGTGCCTTTCGATACCGAGATGGCCGACGTGCTGGCGCTTGCCGGCCGAAACGTCTGCGTGCTTGCCTCCGGCGATCCATTCTTCCACGGTGTCGGCGCCACCCTCGCCCGCAAGGTCAAGCCACAGGAGATGCATGTCATCCCCGCGCCGTCGGCCGTTTCCCTGGCGGCCGCCCGGCTTGGCTGGGCGCTGCAGGATATCGAGACCGTCTCATTGCATGGCCGGCCGCTCGACCTGATCCGGCCGCTGCTGCAGCCCTGCGCCCGTATCCTTGCCCTGACCTCGGACGCCAACGCACCGGCGGCGATCGCGCGCCTGCTGACGGAACTCGACTTCGGCGCCTCGCAGCTGACGGTGCTGGAAGCGTTGGGTGGTCCGAACGAAAACCTGCACACCGCGCGTGCCGACGCCTTCGATCTCGAAAACATCAATCCGCTCAACGTCCTGGCGATCGAGATTGAATCCGGCCCGGATGCGCGCGTCCTGCCGCTCACATCAGGCCTTGCCGATCATCTGTTCGACCATGACGGCCAGATCACCAAACGCGAAATCCGTGCGATCACCTTGTCGGCGCTGGCGCCGAGGCGCGGCGAATTGCTGTGGGACATCGGCGCCGGCTCCGGTTCCATCGGCATCGAATGGATGCTGGCCCACCCTTCCATGCGCACTATTGCCATCGAGGCCGATCCGGCCCGCGCCGCCCGCATTGGCCGCAACGCCGCCGCCTGTGGCGTTCCCGGCCTTGTCGTGGTCGAAGGCAGCGCCCCCAAGGCGCTTGCCAGGCTGGACACGCCTGATGCGATTTTCATTGGCGGCGGCGGCAGCGATGCCGGTGTCTTGAACGCCGCCATCAAGGCGCTGCACACTGGCGGCCGTCTCGTGGCAAACGCGGTGACGCTGGAGATGGAAACCCTGCTCCTTGCCCGACACATCTCGCTTGGCGGTGACCTTGCCCGGATCGCCATCTCCCGCGCGGCGCCAGTTGGCTCGATGCAGGCCTGGCGGCCGGCCATGCCGGTCACCCAATGGTGCTGGGTGAAGCCATGATGGTCGCAGGCATAGGCTGCCGAAAGGGCGTGAGAGTCGAAGACGTGCTTGCGGCGATCGAAACCGCGCTCGAGGCGCATGGGCTGGTGATGACAGCGCTTTCGGCGCTGGCCACGACTGAATTCAAGCGCAACGAAGAGGCCATTTTCGCTGCCGGCCGTAAACTCGACCTCCCTGTCATAGTGGTGGACGTTGCCGGATCCGAACCGGCGCTCCCCCTCACCCAGCCTCCGCTTCGCTCGGCTGACCTCTCCCCGAGGGGAGAGGAGATTGCCAGCGGCGGTGCCAATCTCTTCTCCCCAGCGGGGAGAAGGTGGCCCGAAGGGCCGGATGAGGGGGCCACGCGCAATCTCTCGCAGGATGTTGCCGGCACGCCCTCGGTTTCCGAGGCGTCAGCCCTCGCCGTTGCTGGCACCGGGGCAAAACTGCTCGGCCCCCGCACGGTGCTCGGCCCGGTCACTTGTGCCATCGCCATCAGCGGAGATGCGCCATGACCGTTCATTTCATCGGCGCCGGTCCCGGTGCCGCCGATCTCATCACGCTGCGCGGCGCAAGGCTGCTGGCGAGTTGCCCGGTCTGCCTCCATGCCGGCTCGATCGTCGCACCCGAATTGCTTCAGCACTGCGCGCCGGGGACAAAACTGATCGACACCGCACCGATGTCGCTCGACGAAATCGAGGCCGCCTATCTCGAGGCGCACAAATCAGGCCATGATGTCGCGCGGCTGCATTCCGGCGACCTGTCGGTGTGGAGCGCCGTGGCCGAGCAGATCCGCCGGCTGGAAAAGCACGGCATTGCCTACACGCTGACGCCGGGCGTGCCCTCCTTCGCCGCCGCCGCCGCCGCATTGCGCCGCGAGCTGACCATTCCCGAAGTCGCGCAAAGCCTGGTGCTGACCCGCATTTCCGGACGTGCGTCAAAGATGCCGCTGGGCGAAACGCTGGCCGGCTTCGGCCGCACCGGCGCCACGCTGGCCATTCATCTGGCCATCCACGCCATCGACCGCGTCGTCGCCGAACTCACACCGCACTATGGCGGCGATTGCCCGGTGGCGATCGTCTTCCGCGCGTCCTGGCCGGACGAGCGTGTGCTGACCGGCACGCTGGCGACGATCGAGGCGCTGCTGACCGCCGATCCTATGGAACGCACGGCGATCATCTTCGTCGGCCGCTCGCTGGCCGCGGAAGGTTTTGGCGAGAGTTCACTATACGACGCCCATTACCAGCGGCGTTTTCGCGGACGGGACGGATTGTGAGCGGCAGCACCAAAGACATCGGCGAAAACGCCACGCTCGAAAAAGCCTTGTCACGGCTGAATTTCAAGCCGCGCCGGCTCGAACCCGGCCATGTCTGGCTGGCCGGCGCCGGCCCCGGCGACCCCGGCTGCCTGACGCTCGAAGTGTTGGCGGCGTTGGCCGAAGCGGATGCATTGGTCTACGACGCGCTGGTTTCATCCGATGTCGTCGCCGTTGCCGAAAAAGCCGAGCTTTTCTTTGCCGGCAAGCGTGGCGGAAAACCGTCGATGAAACAGGACGACATCACCGCCCTTTTGGTGCGGCTGGCGCGCGATGGCCGTCGCGTCATCAGGTTGAAGGGCGGCGACCCCTATATTTTCGGCCGTGGCGGCGAAGAAGCTCTGGCGCTCGCGCGGGAAGGTATTCCCTTCCGCGTCCTGCCCGGCCTGACGTCCGGCCTCAGCGCGCTGGCCGCGACCGGCATCCCGGCCACCATGCGCGGCATCAACAAGGCTGTGATCCTGGCCACCGGTCACGCTGCCGGCACCGATGACGATCTCGACTGGGCGGCGATCGCCCGCACCGGCCAGCCTGTCGTCGTCTATATGGGCATGGCCAATCTGCCCCTGATCGCCGCGGCACTGCTCGATGGCGGTCTGGCGCCGTCGACACCAGCGGCTGTGATCGTCGCCGCAACGACGCCGCAGGAACGAACCGTCGTCGCCACGCTCGCCACTATTGCCGAGGAAGCGGCCGCCGCCGGTCTTGCCTCGCCGGCACTGATCGTCGTTGGCGGCATCGTTGCCATGCGCGCGGCACTGGCGGGGCAAGCATGACGGCCCGCGCCATCATCATCGGCGCGCCGCGCTCCGGCTCCGGCAAGACCAGTGTCACCATCGGCATCCTGCGCGCGCTGACCCGGCGCGGGCTGAAGGTGCGCGGCGCCAAATCCGGCCCCGACTATATCGACCCCGGCTTCCACACCGCCGCCACGGGGCTGTCCGGCGTCAATCTGGACAGCTGGGCGATGCCGCCCTCGCTGCTCAATGCGCTCGCCGCGCAGGCCGCCGACGACACCGATTTCGTCATCCTCGAAAGCGCCATGGGACTGTTCGACGGCATTCCGGCCGCAACGGGCCGCACCGGCTCGGCGGCCGACCTAGCGCGCCTCTATGGCCTGCCGGTGCTGCTGGTGCTCGACGTTTCCGGCCAGTCGACCACCGCGGCAGCCGTTGCGAAGGGTTTTGCCACCTATGACCTGGATGTGCGCATGGCCGGTGTCGTACTCAACCGGTTGGGCAGTGAGCGGCACCGCAAGCTGTGCAGCGAGGCCATCGAGGCGATCGGCCTGCCGGTCGTCGGCGCCATCCTGCGCGACCCCACGCTCAACCTGCCCGAGCGCCATCTCGGTCTTGTCCAGGCGGGCGAATACGACGACCTGATGGCGCATCTCGACCGGCTGGCCGACATGGCGGAAAAGTCGCTCGACCTCGATGCGATCATGGCCCTGGCAACGCCCCTCACCCCGGCGTCTGGCGGTTTCGCCGGCGCGCTGCAGCCGCCCGGCCAGCGCATCGCGCTGGCCGAGGATGCCGCCTTCACCTTCCTCTATCCGCATGTCGCCGCCTACTGGCGCAAGGCTGGCGCGGAAATTATCCCGTTCTCGCCGCTCGCCGACGAGGTGCCCGGCGAGGACTGCGATGTCTGCTGGCTGCCCGGCGGCTATCCCGAGCTTCACGCCGGCCGCCTCGCCGCCGCCGCGACTTTCCGCGCCGGCATGGCGCGTTTCGCCGCGACGAAGCCCATCCATGGCGAGTGCGGTGGCTTCATGGTGCTTGGCGAAGCGCTGGAGGATGCCTCCGGCGAAACGCATCGCATGCTGGGCCTGCTCGGCCATTCCACTAGCTTCGCCAAACGCAAGATGAACCTCGGCTATCGCGAGGCGCGGTTGCGTGCCGATTGCCCGCTGGGCTCAGCTGGCGCGCTGATCCGTGGCCACGAATTCCACTATGCCCAGATGACCTCTACCGGCAATGACGAGCCGCTGGCCGACCTCGCCGACGGCCAGGGCAATCCGATCGGCGCCTCCGGCTATCGGCGTGGCCATGTCAGCGGTACCTTTTTCCACGCCATTGCGAGGGGCTAGAATAAGATGCCGAAAAATGGCGACCGGTTTTCGGAAAAGATCAGGCTCATGGTCCGGAACATCATCGTTTCGCCACGACAAATCCCCAGCGACATCGCGCTCTGCCTGGTCTTCTTCACCAGACTGCCGCTCCCTGTCCTCGACTTTCGCGGCCGCAGCCTTGCCGCCGCGATCTGGGCCGCCCCTGTTGCCGGCCTCGTCGTCGGCCTTATCGGCGCCATCGTCTTTGCCACGGCGGAGCGGTTTGGCCTTGCCATGGGGCCTGCGGCCGCCCTCGCCCTCGTCGCAACCGTGCTCACCACCGGCTGCCTGCATGAGGACGGCCTGTCCGACGTCGCCGACGGCTTTGGCGGCGGCAAGTCGCGCGGCCGCAAACTCGAGATCATGCGCGACAGCCGCATCGGCGCCTACGGTGCCATGGCGCTGGGCCTGTCGCTGCTCATCCGCTGGAGCGCGCTGTCGCAGCTCGTCGACCCCACACAGGCACTGTTCGCCCTCCTGGCCGCACACGCGGCCTCGCGCGGCCTGCTCGGCGCCTTTATGCATCTCTTGCCCCCAGCGCGGATCGATGGCCTGTCGGCCGATGCCGGCACCGTCTCGCAGGAAACAGCCATCGCCGGCGCCGTGCTCGGCGCGATCCCGCTGCTCTTGCTTGGGCTCGGCGGCGCCGTTTTCGCGCTGATCCTGCTTGGCCTGCTGTTTGCCGCGTTCCGCGCCCTTTGCCTCAACCAAATCGATGGCCAGACCGGCGACACGATCGGCGCCTTGCAGCAGGCAAGCGAGATCGCGGTGCTGCTTGTCGCATCCGTAGCGCTTTCCTGACCCCCTTGGCCTGATTCCCTTTCGGAGACTTTGCCCCCATGCCCTTCAAATCGCTTAGTGAATTGCGCGCCGCCTGCCTCGACTTGCCGGCCGGCAGCGACGGAGCGGCCAATGCGGTCGCCCGCCGCCAGGACACGCTGACCAAGCCGCAAGGCAGTCTCGGCCGGCTGGAGACCATCGCCGCCTGGCTGGCGCGCTGGCAGGGCCGCGACATGCCGAAACTCGACCGCGTAAAAGTCTTCGTCTTCGCCGGCAACCACGGCGTCACCGCGCAAGGCGTGTCGGCCTATCCCTCGGAAGTCACCGTGCAGATGGTGGCGAACTTCGCCGGCGGCGGCGCCGCCATCAACCAGCTTGCCCGCATGGCCGGCGCCGAACTCGACGTCATCCCGCTCGATCTCGACCATCCGACCGGCGACTTCACGCAAGGGCCGGCGATGGACGAAGCGGCCTTTCTGGCGGCGGTCTCGGCCGGCTATGATGCGATGACGAAGGATCTCGACCTGATCTGCTTCGGCGAGATGGGCATCGGCAACACCACGCCGGCAGCCGCCATTTCAGCGGCGCTGTTCGGCGGTGGCGCGGAAAAGTGGACCGGGCGTGGCACCGGTGTCGACGACGTCGGCCTCAAGCGCAAGGTGGTCGCCATCGAAGCCGGCCTGAAGCGCCACGCCGCCGCCCTTGCCGACCCGCTGGGCATTGCTGCCGCACTCGGTGGCCGCGAGCTCGCCGCCATCTTCGGCGCCACGCTGGCGGCCCGCCATCTGGGCATCCCTGTGCTGCTCGACGGCTTCGTCTGCACCGCCGCCGCAGCCCCACTGGCAAAGATGCACCCAACCGGCCTCGCCCACACAATCGCCGCTCACGTTTCGGCCGAATCGGGCCATCGCGGCCTGCTCGAAGCCCTCGGCCTGCCGCCGCTGCTCGATCTCGGCATGCGGCTCGGCGAAGGCTCCGGCGCCTGCCTGGCCGTCAACATCGTCCGTTCGGCGCTGGAGTGCCATGCCCGCATGGCAAGCTTTGCCGAGGCTGGTGTGTCGGAGAAGTAAATACGAGACTCTACTGCACCGACGGGTGAGCCGATGAAGGCTCTCCACGAACGCCTTGCCGGGCCGCAACTCTCACGTCGTCTCCTAGATTCGGATGACGGAGAAATCTATAGTGGGGCACAGAGTCGGAGAGGTATCCCTTGGAAAGCGACTTTCAAGTTTTCATAAGCTACGCTAGGCCGGACCGTGAGGCGGCGGGGGAATTATACGATTGGCTTAAGCAAAACGGCTTTGAAAGCTGGGTTGACTTCAAGAAAATTAAAGGCGGGCAAAATTGGGATTTTGAAATTAAACGCGCTCTGGATAGGTCATCTATCATTGTCATTCTTTGGTCGAAAAATTCGCGCGACCGTCGAGGCTATATCCAAAGACAGCTGAAGCTGTCTTTGGAAAAATATCAAGAAAAATTGATTGATGATATTTTTATAATACCAGTCCTTATTGATGACAGCCCCATTCCTGAACAATTTAAAAGCATTCAAGCTTTATTCACCAGCCAATCTGATTTTAGAGAAGCGTTATCCGATGCAATATCTCATCAGATCGAGCGGCTGGGCGGCGAGCGTGAGCGCGTGCAGTTGGATCAGAAAATCACCTGGCACTCCTCTTTAATCAAGGAAGAGTGGGAGGGGACACCGGGTTATGCGGTTGAACTTCAGATATTGGATTTTTCTTCCACAATAATTCCGAACGTAGCTCAGATCGGCCAGCACGTTAGAGGTGCTCTGATCGAAAATTTATTTTCTTACCGTCGAAGCAAATTTGAACAAAGATCGGAAACTTATAACTATGCCCAGGACAAATGGTCTCGAACCAGCACATTCGACGCCCATTGCGGAGACCCTATATTTTGCAATAAAATTGTTACACTTCTATACAATATGAATTGGTATGGTGCCGGGGCAGCGCACCCTACGCACGGCCATAAGACTTTTGCATTTCTGCTTGAACCACTTATCAGAATCGAATCGCTTGAAAGTGTTTTCGTGACGCCCGATGTTGCGTTTTCAATTTTACAAAAGGAAGTTCGTCAGCGGTTGGTAAAATACAATCCGTGGGGAGACGAGGAGCCAGACCCCGGCACCGTGATCGGCTTAGAAGAGGAGTGGGTAAACGAAGGAACGGAAAAATGGTCGGATTTTCGATCGTTCGTTTTCAGCGAAAACAGCCTTGATATCCACTTCTCGTCCTATCAAGTCGCCTATTATGCGGCGGGCACGCCCCACGTTTCAATCCCGTACCCCTTGGTCGTCAAATTAATGCGGGAAGAGTACATCGTCGCCCTCAATATCAAGAGATACACATATGACCAGCAGCCTGTTGCCTAGGGAGCTGCCTTTTTGCGGATTTGACGCGGGGCTCGTGACCCCGCTTCGCTTGCAACACATTGAAATATCAGCGGAAAATGGTGGGTGCGCACAGGATTGAACTGTGGACCCGCTGATTAAGAGTCAGCTGCTCTACCAACTGAGCTACGCACCCACTCGGCCGGCAAAAACCGGCGTTGGCGGGCATATAGCCGCCACCATCGGTCCTGTCCAGCCCTGCCGGAATCATTTCCCGACAAATCGACCGAGCATGCGTTCGATCACACGAACAGCTTGCCCTCCGCCACCTTGATCGCGTTGCCGCCAATGCGCGCCGAGGCCAGTTTTCCGCCTTGCACGGTCAGTTCGAGGCGGATGCGCGATGGTCGGCCCATCTCCAGCCCCTGCTCGATCCACAGCTGCGAAATGCCGTCGGTCGGTGCGTCGAAATGCATGATGGCGCCGGCAAAGGCCGCAGCCGCCGAGCCGGTCGCCGGATCCTCGTAGGAAGGCGTGCCGGGCACGATCATGCGCACATGGAAGGCGCTTTCGTGGTTCACCGTCTCGCGGCAGTAGACATAGGGGCTGGCAAAGGCCCACTCGCTCTTGCGCGGCGCCAGTTCCGACCAGGCCTGGTTGTCCAGCCTGATGCGGCCCGCCGCCTCCAGATTGGCAACCGGGATGGTGACGTAGGGCACGCCCGCCGACCAGAACGCGACGCGGTGATTCTCGAAGCCGATCTCATGCGGCGTCAGCCCAAGCGCGGCACCGATCGCCTCCGGATCGGCTTCGAGCTTCAGCGGCTCCGGCAGCTTGGCCAAGTCGAACTCGGCAAAAGTGTTGCCGTCGTGCTCGCTGACGGCGCACCGCACCGGGCCGATATTTTCCTCCAGCACGAAAATGCCGGCGCCGCCCTCTTGCGCCAGTTCGGCCAGCGCGATCGCGGCGCCGACCGTTGGATGGCCGGCGAACGGCATTTCATAGTCGGGGGTGAAGATGCGGATGCGGTTTTTGTGCTTGGGATTGTCCGGCGGCAGCACGAAAACCGATTCGGAAAGGTTGAATTCGCGCGCGATGGCCTGCATCGCGGCCGTGTCCAATCCCTTGCTGTCCAGCACGACGGCCAAAGGATTGCCGGCCAGTCGCTCGGTCGTAAACACATCGTAAAGTAAGTAATTCCGGGTTTTCATTCCTGCCTCAATCCCAACATGGGCGAAATTTAATTTGATATTTGAACCAGTAAGCCTGATCTGTGCACAGATAGGGACATTGCGCATTATAGGGGTCCAGCGTGGACCAGATTGTCAATCTGCCAAGGACGGAATCGGATTCCGCCATCGAGACGGCGCTCGGGCTCGACAGAACGGGTCAGCGCAAGTCGCGCCGGCGCGGCTGGCTCTATGCGCTGCTGGCGCTGATCGTGCTCGTCGCCGGGCTCGGCGTCTATCAGTGGTATGCCGGCTCGCCGGCCAGGATCGACTACACCACCGTGCCTGCCGCCAAGGCCGACCTCACCGTCGCGGTATCGGCGACCGGCACGCTGCAGCCACTCACCCAGGTTGACATTTCAAGCGAACTGTCCGGTATCATCCGCTCCGTCTCGGCCGAGGAGAACCAGCAGGTCAAGAAGGGTGACGTGCTGGCGACACTCGACACGGTGAAACTCGAAGTCCAGATCGAGCGCGCCGAAGCTTCGGCCAAGGGCGCCGCCGCCAATGTCGAGGACGCCACGGTCACGCTGGCCGAAAACGAGAAGGCGCTTGTCCGCGCAGCAGCGCTGACCAAGCGCGGCATGGCGACCGACCAGTCGCTTGAAGCAGCAACCGCCACGCGCGACCGTTCCAAGGCAGCGCTCGACAGTGCGCAGGCCAACCTCGCCATCGCCCAGGCCGACCTCAAGGCGCAGCAGACCGACCTTGCCAAGAGCACCATCTATGCGCCGATCGACGGCATCGTGCTGACGCGATCGGTCGATCCCGGCCAGACGGTTGCCTCCTCACTGCAGGCGCCGGTGCTGTTCATCATCGCCGCCGATCTCAGGAACATGGAACTGGTGGCGGCGGTCGACGAAGCCGATATCGGCGCGGTCAAGTCCGGCCAGCATGCCCGCTTCACCGTGGATGCCTTCCCCGAGCGGCCGTTCGATGCCGAGATCCGCGACATCTCCTATGCCTCGGTGACCACCGACGGCGTCGTCACCTACAATGCGCGGCTCGAGGTCGACAACAACGAGCTGTTGCTGCGGCCCGGCATGACCGCCACCGTTTCGGTCGTCACAAAGCAGGCCAAGGGCGTGCTCACCGTGCCGGCCACCGCCTTCCGATATCGTCCGGCGCAGCAGGCCGCCCGCGGCTGGAGCCTGAGCGACCTGTTCACCGGCCGCATGGGGCGCCCCGGCGGCAACCGCCAACGCCAGGCCGCGACAGCGCCCACCGACGGCTCTCGCACGCTCTACGTGCTGGAGAACGGGCGTCCGCACCCGGTCAATGTCAAGATCGGCTCCACCGACGGCGAACTGACCGAGATCATTTCGGGTCTGGACGAAGGCGCACAAATTATCACCGCGTCGCAGCAGCGGAGCTGATACCGTGGCTGCGGGCGCGACCCTCATCACCTTCGACAAGGTCTGGAAGAGCTATGGCCAGGGCGAGGCCAAGGTGCATGCGCTGGCCGGCGTCGATCTTGCCATCCGGCGTGGCGAATTCGTCGCCATCATGGGGCCGTCCGGCTCGGGCAAGTCGACGGCGATGAACATCATCGGCTGCCTCGACACGCCGACGGCCGGAACCTACTCCTTCATGGGCATCGACGCCGGCCGCCTCGACCGCAACCGCCGCGCCATGCTGCGCAACCTCTATGTCGGCTTCGTCTTCCAGGGCTACAATCTGCTGGCCCGCACCACGGCAGCCGAAAATGTCGAACTGCCGCTGATCTATCGCGGTGTTGCCGCGCGAGAGCGCCGCGACCTCGCCATGCAGGCCTTGGCGGAGGTCGGCCTTGTCGGCCGCGAGCACCACACGCCGGCCGAACTGTCCGGCGGCCAGCAGCAGCGCGTGGCGATCGCGCGCGCCATCGTCACCCGCCCGACACTCCTGGTCGCAGACGAGCCGACCGGCAATCTCGACACCGCCCGCACGCACGAGATCATGGAGCTGCTGACTAGGCTCAACACCGAGCTTGGCCTGACCATCGCCATGGTCACGCATGAGGCCGACGTCGCCGACTATGCCGAACGCACCATCCGCTTCCTCGACGGCCACGTCGCCTCTGATTCCAGGAAGCTGGAGATCGCACAACCATGATCTGGGAAACCGTCCGCCTCTCGCTGCGCTCGATCCGCCGCAACGTGCTGCGCTCGTTCCTGACCTTGCTTGGCATCGTCATCGGCGTTGCCGCCGTCATCGCCATGCTCACCATCGGCTCGGGCACCACAGCAAAGGTCAAGGCCGACATCTCCAAGCTCGGCAGCAATCTGCTGGTCGTCCGCTCCGGCCGCCCGGCCGGCCCCGGCGGTCCGGGCGGGCTCGACCAGGTGGTGCGTCCGCTGGCCGAAAAGGACCTGGCGGCACTGGTTGCGCATCTCAGCGGTGCCCGCGCGATTTCGCCGGCCTCGCAAAAGCAGGTCCGCGTCATCTTCGGCACCGAGAGCCTGACCTCGGGCGTCACCGGCACCGACAGCGCCTATCTCGATGCGCGCGACTGGAAGCTGGTATCGGGCCGCCCGTTCAGCGATTCCGAGACCCGCTCGGGCACCGGCGTATGCCTGATCGGCGAGACGGTGCGCCAGCAATTCTTCGGCGCCGGCGATCCGGAGAGCGAGATCATCCGCGTCAACCGCACCTCCTGCAAGATCATCGGCCTGCTCGAGCCCAAGGGCTATACCGGCTTCGGCCAGGACCAGGACAATGTCGTGCTGATGCCGCTGCATGCCTATCAGCGCCGCATCGCCGGCAACCGCGACATCGACAACATCTACATCGCCGCCGACGACCGCACACCGACCAGCGAGTTGCAGCCCCGCGTCGAGGACATTTTGCGCGATGCGCGCCGCATCACGCCCGACCGCGAGAGCGATTTCGCCATCCGCGACATGACGCAGATCGCCGACGCCATGGCCAGCGCCACAACCACCATGACCGGCATGCTGGGCGCCGTCGCCGGCGTCAGCCTGCTGGTCGGCGGCATCGGCATCATGAACATCATGCTGGTGTCGGTCACCGAGCGCACCCGCGAGATTGGCATCAGGCTCGCCATCGGCGCGCATGAAAAGCACATCCTGATCCAGTTCCTGGTCGAGGCGACGGTGCTGTCGCTGCTTGGCGGCATCATCGGCATCCTGATCGGGCTGGCGCTGGCCGGCCTCGCCGCGGTGACGCTGACCATCCCCTTCGCGCCGAGCCCGGCGGTGATCCTGCTCGCCGTCGGCTTTTCCGCGCTGATCGGCATGGTGTTCGGCTTCTTCCCGGCGCTGCGCGGCGCCAGGCTCGACCCGATCGACGCGCTAAGGCACGAATAGGGCAACCCGGTCGGAAATGCGGCCAGCGCTCCAACCGGTTTTGCACAGTCTTCGGTGTTTCCACCCTGCCCGCCACTGTCGCCGCACCGTTCGCGATGCTAGGGCAATTCACCCTGGGTGGAGGAATAGCCAATGAGCAAGAAGGCGCGACTGGTCCTGGCGATGGTGATCATCGAGGCAGGTCTTGCAGGCATCTGGTGGTATCTCGCCCGCTACGGTATGGCCAATCCCGATCGCGTCACCGCCGACTTCCAGGCAGTCGTCGGCCAGACCATGGGAATGGCGATGGGCGGCTTGCTGGGCATCGGCTTTATCCTGTTCCTCGTCGCCGCCCGCAACGATCGCAACGCGGCACAGAACAAGACGCGCCCTTAATTCCCGTTTGCGAAATGCCACTCGATCAGCGGCTTCATGTGCGGCGAGAGTCCATCCGGCAGGTCGGCGGCATGGCGGATGATCACCGGTCCCTCGATCTCCGGCTCGGTCTCGGCGGCAACGAAGGCTGAGATGCGCCTGGCGATCTCGTCGGCAGGCGCCGCCGCATGGTAGCGGCGAAAGATCACCGTGCCGCCGCTGGTCGACATGGCATGGTAGCGCTTGCCGCGTTCCGCACCTGACAGGTCGAGCCCGGTTTCCTCGCGCACTTCGCGGATCATGTTGAAGTCGACATCGACCAGCCCGTCGCGAAAATCGACAGGCTCGAACGAGCCGGCGGCGAAATAGACGCGCCCGGCATTGACCGTGTGCGGTCCCATGCGGATCGCCACCAGCGCATTGTCGCCGGCCACCAGCATGGCATGCGCATAGGCATGCTCGGCGCCCGAATTCTCGCGCCGCTTACGCCACAGCATGAAGGTCGAGTAGTTGACCGCATGGCAACGGCCGACCAGACGGTTGTCGCGGTAGGCAAGTTGCGATAGCAGCACCACCGTGCCGTCGAACAGCGCCGGATTGGCGGCGATTTCGCGCTGCCAGTTCTCGGCGATCGCCCCCGCATTGTTCAAGGCGAAGGGATGCGGACCGGGATCGAGCCGGACGTCGACGGCATCGACCGGCAGGATGACATTGCGCGGAAGGTCGAAACTCATGCGTCAGGTCATGTCCAGCGTGATCGCCACCGGACAATGATCCGATGCCTTCGGCCGGTCCCAGCCGGCGCGCGGAAACCGCTCCACTTCCTGCCCCGGCGGAAAGATGGTGCGCCAGGGCTGGCCGTTGCGGATGATGTCGGGAACGGCCGTCGCGTTGCTGGCGGCGAGCCCCTTCGACAGCAGGATGTAGTCGAGCTGGCACAGATGCCGCTCTTCGGGTCCTCGCGTGTGGTAAAAACTCCAGCGGTTCATCTCCGGCCGCCGCTCGACGACGTTTTCGCAGAAGCCCCCTGCCGTCAGCACGTTGATGCAGGACAGGGCTTCATCGACCACCTCGAAGCGGTAGCCGTCGATCGCATCGCCGGCCACCTTCACGCGCTGCCGATAATCATTCATGTCGCCGCATATCGCCCAGTGTTTGTCGGCGGCATAGTCCTTGCCGAAGCGCTCCTCGATGATCCGTCGCACGGCCCGCGCCTCGGCGATGCGCACCGGCATCGTCGCCTCGCGACCGTCGAGCCCATTGCGCGGCGAGCCCATCGACTTGAAGTGCACGAGGTAGAGCGTCAACGGCACGCCGCCCACGGTGAGGTCGATCTCCAGGCAGTCGCGCCGGAAGATGCGCTCATTGGCCAGGTTGCCGAGTGTCGCCAGCTCCGGCGTGTGCAGCCCGAACTGCTCGTAGGTGACGTAGGCGTGGCTGGTCATGCGCACGAATTCGATCGGCTGGCCCTGCGCGGTCTCGTTGCGCATCATCACGGCAACGTCGATGCCGCGCGAATCATTGCCCGATGTAGTGTATTTCTGCCGGTAGCCCTGCCCCACCATCTTGAACAGATAGCCGTATTCGAAGGCCTTCAGCGCCTCGATGTTGTCGACCTCCTGCATGCAGATGATGTCGGCCCGGGTGGCAGCGATTGCCAGCGCCGTCAGCTGACGCGTGTCGTCGGACTGGGCGATGGCGCGGGCCTGCTCCAGAATCCTGTATTCCGCCTCGCTCTGGATATCGAACAGCGCCAGCGTCCGATCCTCGTTGAGCTGGTTGCGATAGCCGGAATAATCGAACCTGTTCATCAGGTTCTCGACATTGAAGGTGGCAAGGCGCAGCGACATGCCATGACCTTTGCCCGCAAGTGCTTCGGAAAACAAGCGCGCAGAACCACCAGCTGAGATCGATTGGTCCTGGGCGCGTTCGCGTCATGGTTGACGGAACCTTTCCGTTCATCCGCCGTTCAGATGCAAACATCCATTGTTGCCCCATCCTCGGGTGGGCGTGGGGCCTGTAACTCTTGGAGAGTGCAATGAATTCGCTCTTTTCTTCCACGGTCAAATCGGGGCTGATAGCCCTCGGTATCCTCTCCGGCATCACGGCACCGTCCGCCGCTGGGCCGATCATGCAGCCGAACATGTCGCTTCCCACCAGCACCGCAGCGCCGAATGTCACGCCGGTCCGCGATAGCTGGGCGGGCGGCAACAACAACCAGCAGTACAATGACAATTGGAGATGGCGCCGGTCGGGCAATTGGAACGGCAGCCGTCGACACTGGAATGGCGGCGGCGGTAACTGGAATGGTGGAGACAACTGGCGGTGGCGCCATGGTCGCCATCACTACCGCGGCGGCCGTTACTATGATGATGGCGCGAGTGCCGCGATCCTGGGCCTTGGCCTGGGGCTAGGCCTCGGCAGCATGTACAACAATAACGACTACTACGACCGGCCGGCGCCGCGCCGCTACTACCGCGCGGGACGGCTTTCGAGCGCCCATGTCCAATGGTGCTACAACCGCTACCGGTCGTACCGGGCCTACGACAACACGTTCCAGCCCTACAACGGCCCGCGCCAGCAGTGCTACTCACCCTATTGATGCGCTGGCCCTGTAGCTGAGCTGACCGACAGAATGAAAAACGGCGCCGCGTGGCGCCGTTTCTTGTTTATGGAAGCTGCTGTTTTCCAGCGCTTGTGGATTTCGCTCAATTCTTCGCCTTGTCGACCAGCTTGTTCTTGGAAATCCACGGCATCATCGCGCGCAGCTTGGCGCCGACTTCCTCGATCTGGTGGCTGTCATTGTTGCGGCGGATGCCCTTGAAGCGGGACATGCCGGCGCGGTATTCCTGCATCCACTCCGAGGTGAATTTTCCCGTCTGGATGTCCTTCAGCACGCGCTTCATCTCGGCCTTGGTCTCGGCGGTGATGATGCGCGGGCCCGAGACATATTCGCCCCATTCGGCGGTGTTCGAGATCGAGTAGTTCATGTTGGCGATGCCGCCTTCATAGATCAGGTCGACGATCAGCTTGACCTCGTGCAGGCACTCGAAATAGGCCATTTCAGGCGCGTAGCCGGCTTCCACCAGCGTCTCGAAGCCGGCACGGATCAGCTCGACCAGACCGCCGCACAGCACGACCTGCTCGCCGAACAGGTCGGTCTCGCATTCCTCGCGGAAATTGGTCTCGATGATGCCAGAACGGCCGCCGCCGACGCCGCAGGCGTAGGACAGGGCCAGATCGAGCGCATTGCCCGAGGCATCCTGATTGACGGCGACCAGGCACGGCACGCCGCCGCCCTTCTGGTATTCGCCGCGCACCGTGTGGCCGGGGCCCTTCGGCGCGATCATGACGACGTCGACCGTCGACTTCGGCTCGATCAGGCCGAAATGCACGTTGAGGCCGTGTGCGAAAGCGATCGCCGCACCATCGCGGATGTTCGGCGCGATCTCGTTTTTGTAGATGTCGGCCTGCAGTTCGTCCGGCGTTGCCATCATCATCAGGTCGGCCCATTTGGCCGCGTCCGCCACGCTCATCACCTTGAGCCCGTCGGCCTCGACCTTCTTGGCGGTCGCCGAGCCGGCCTTGAGGCCGATGGCGATCTCCTTGGCACCGGAATCCTTGAGGTTGAGCGCATGCGCCCTGCCCTGGCTGCCATAGCCGATGATGGCGACCTTCTTGCCCTTGATCAGATTGAGATCGGCATCACGATCGTAATAGACGCGCATTTTGTCTTCCTTCCCGTTTATGAATCAGAGGCCTTGCGGCCCGGTTTTGCTCCATGAAGAGCGAGAAACTGCTGCGTCGCGCGCGCGGCATCGCCGCCGATCGCCGCCTCAGTCAATTCCAGCCGGTCGCCGAGCAGCAGACGGATCTGCACGTCGCGGGCGACCAGCCCGAAAAAGGTGCGGAACGCCGTCTCGGCATCCGCGAAGTCCAAAAGCCCGGTCCGTCGGCCGGCCTCAAGCACCGGCTTCAGCCGTTTGGCCAATGCGAAGCGGCCGTTCTCCAGCACCACGGCGCCGAGATTGTCCTTGCCGGAACCGGCATGGCTGACCGCCACCCGATTGAGCGCGATCGACGTGTCGCTGGAAATCACCTTGAGCCAATCCGAGGCGAAGCGCTCGAGGCTCGCGGTCAGCGAGGCAAGATCCAGCCCCTTGCCGTCGACCGGCGCCACCCGCACTTTCGAGGCCTGCCACTGTACCGTCGCCGTCAGCAGCCCGTCGCGGTCGCCGAACCATTTGTAGAGCGTTTCCTTGGAACAGCTGGCGCGGCGCGCCACGGCGGTCATGGTGAGTTGGTCGCCCTCCTCGACCAGCAGCCGCAACGCCGCGTCGAGCACGGCCTTCTGCCGCTCCGTCAGCGCTTCGCTGGTGTCGATGTCGGGCACGCTATGCAACACGCTCTTCTCTCGAAAGGTCGGGCCATCCATCACTCGGCAAGCCGTACCGTACGTTACGGTTCGGCATATTGCTCATTCCAAGGCCGTACGCAAGAGGACGAGAGCAAAATATCTGCAAGTGGATGAGCGTTGCCGCGCGCGACAAGCCTCGCCTAGTCGCCGGCTGGCGGTAGACGCAACCGTCCAAGCAATGCCGAGACCATGGTCAGCTCATCCGCCGACAATTTGGCGCCTACCAGTTCCGCAATCGAGCGTCCGTAGACAGCCCACATCTGGCGGCGTGTCTCTCGCCCGCTGGCGGTGACGCGGATGGTCTGGCCACGGCCGTCATCGGCCACCGGCAGTTTCTCGACGAGCCCATCGGCCTCGAGCCGGGCCAGCAGGCGCGAAATGTTGTATTGCGCAAACAGCGTGCGCTCGATGAGCTGGAACGGCCGCAGCCCGCCCTCGCCCGCCTCGGCGAGCTCATGCAGCACGTCGTACCAGGCAAGCGGCGGCAGGCCGGCGGCCTTCAACGCTTCTTCAGCGCTTTCCATCAGTTGGCGCGAAACGCGCATCAGGCGAGCCCAGGCCTTGATGGCTTCTGGCGAAGGCGTGGCTTTCTCGGTCATGGCCAAGCATAGGCAGTAGATGCATCTGCATCAAGCTTGACGATCGATGCATATGTATCCATATAGATGCAAATGCATTAACTTTGGAAAATCTCATGAAACACAAGCTCATTCTCGTCAGCCATCACCTTTGTCCCTATGTGCAGCGCGCCGCGATTTCGCTGGCCGAAAAGGGCGTGCCGTTCGAGCGCATCGATATCGACCTCGCCAACAAGCCGGACTGGTTCAAAGCGATCTCGCCGCTCGGCAAGGTGCCGCTGCTGCGCGTGCAGCGGAATGGCGAGGAAACGGCGATCTTCGAATCGGCCGTCATCCTCGAATTCCTCGAAGAGACGCAAGCCAATCCCCTCCACCCTGCCGACCCCTATGCCCGCGCCCGTCATCGCGCCTGGATCGAGTTCGGTTCGGCAACCCTCAACGCCATCGGCCGGTTCTATTCAGCCTCGACCGAAGCTGGCTTCCTTGCCGAATCCAGCGCGCTGTCCGCCATGTTCGACCGTCTCGAAGCCGAATTGGCCGACGAGCCTGGCGGCCCCTGGTTCGCCAGCAGGCACTTTTCGCTGGTCGATGCCGTTTACGGTCCGGTCTTCCGCTATCTCGATGCCTTTGACCGCATCGGTGATTTCGGCATTCTGGACGGCAAACCGCTCGTCCGAGCCTGGCGCAAAGCGTTGAGTGAGCGCCCGTCGATCAGGCAAGCTGTGGCGCCGGACTATCCGCAGCGCCTGCATGCTTTCCTGCAAGCGAAGGGATCGCACCTTTCAGGCCTCATCCGGCAAAACGATCCGGCCACCGCGCCTCGGTCAGCCCGATCCGCTTGAACGGATCGATCGCGAGCAAGCGTTGGTTTGCAGCCGTCAGTTTTCGAACATGACGAAGGCGGCCCATACCCGCGGGTCCTGCGCGCCTGATATCTTGCCGTCGCGGGCATCGCGACGGGCCTGGCGCAGCGCTTCCGGATAAGTCCGCCCGGCGGCGAGATGGCCGTAGAAGCTCACCATGAAGGCAGCAGTTCCCGCATCGTCCACAGGCCAAAGGGCGAGCAACGAGCGCTTCGCACCGGCAATGTTGATTGCCGTCGGCAGGCCGCGCAAACCGCCGACGAATGTCTCCTGGCCACGGGCCGTCTCGCAGGCGGAGAGCACAAGCAGGTCGAGGTTCGACAGGTCCCACATCATCAGCTCCATGCCATAGAGCCGGCCGTCATCATCATCGCGCTTCATCGATTGCCGGTTCCCAGACCGGGACAGCACGACCTCACTCTGCCATAGCGCATTCACGGCGCCGACGCCGCCCTCTTTCTCGTCGCGGTAGGCACCGTGTGTGGCCAGATGCGCAACCGTGGCCTGCTCCATGTCCTTGCGCAGCGCCCGTTCGCCGGCAGCGGTTCCGGTAAGGGTCTCGACCGAATAGTGATCGCCGTGCAGGATCGAGGCGATCGCGTCGACCTCCTTGCGGGTACCCGGTAGCGGCTCGGCACCCTTCTCCGCACCCCGTGCGTAATCCAGGCCGCCGGCCAGCAGGGCCTTGCCGGACTTGGGAAAACTCTGATCGATGCCTGCGTTCAACAGCGATTCCGGCCGGGTCAGCATGCGCACCAGGAAGCGATCGTCGAGCGACGCGCCCTTGCTGTCCTGCAGCAAGGGGAATGGCACCGAAAACAGCTTGCCGTCCGGCACCACGAAAAGCGTGTCGGCGCCGCCAAGCGACGGCTCCAGAGGTGCGATCAGACCGGCGTAAAGCCCTGTGAATGTCGCGTTCAGATCGACCAGGGTCACAGCGCCACGCTCCTGCGCGAAGCGGGTCGACCTGAGGTTTGCCATGCGGGTTTCCCGGGCGGCGGGGATGAGCCGGCGCGGATCGCCGAGGTCATAGAGCGACGGCTGCTGGTCCTTGCGCGTGACGATCGCGTAGAGCCGTTCGTCTTCCAGCGGATCGGCGCTCTCGCGATCCGCCCGCCACTTGCGAGTGATGAAATAATCGATCAGCGCCTCGTTGGGCTGCAGCAGCGTGTTGGCGGATGGCAGTGGCTTGTCCACCACGCTTTGGTCGAATCTGTACTTCGTCGTGACTCTCGTGATCGCCTTTTCGTACGCCGCCTGAGCCTGGTCGGGCCGCACCGCACCTGGATCGTCGGCACTGTCGCCACTGGAAGCAGCCTCCTGGTAGGCCAGGGACAGCCGTATCCCGGCCTGGATCAAATGGCGTGTCTCCATATCGTTCGGATCGATCAAACGCGACAGTCTGCGCAACTGATCCCGTTTGTCGTTTTCGAGTGTCGGCCAGCGACGCACCGCTTCAGCGAATGCCGGCACTGCCGATGCGTTGTTTTTTGCCAGCCGCGCATAGTCGTAGAGCATGTCATCGGCCAAGGCGCGGCTGGCTTCAGCGACGACCGGGTTGGCGGCCGTGCTTACCTGGAACCAATTCCAACGCAACATGTCATCGTTGAGGGCCGCGAAATCGGTGGCTGCAGCCTCGGGATTCGACTTCGCCTTGAGGTTGGCCATGGCGTGCCGCGCGGCAAAGGTCAGCGGGTGTACCGAGCCGTATGTCGATCCGGCGATGCTATAGGCCCGATCGAGTTGGTTCATGCTGTTTTCGGTATCGCCCATGGCGGCGAAATGCGCGGCGAGCAGGTTGGCGATCTTGATTGCCAATATCTCGGGATAACTCGCGTCGTTGGTCAGCGGCAACAAGCGTGCGAGCGTCGGCGCGTCGAGCGGCTGTGCACCGGAAAGAGCCCTGGTGTAGAGCAGCCAGGCATCGGCCTGCTCAATCAAATTGCCTTCCTGCTTGAGGACGACAGCGATATCCCGGTCCTGCTGGAAATAGCGCAAGGCCTCGTCGTACTTGGCGAGGTCGAGATAATCCTGAGCCGTGTTGTTGGCGCTAACCAGAACGTTGAAGTGATTTGGCCCGTAGTAGCCGATACGTTTCTCGAGCACATTCAGGTCGTACTGTAAGGCGCGTGTCGGTGCCCCGATCTGACGCAACATGTCGGCAAGATTGTTCTGCAGCTTCCAGGTGAAGCGATCATCCTGGCCAAGCACCCGCTCCGCAATCTCCAGATTGCGCTGGTCAACGTTGATCGCCGCAGCGATTTGACCGAATGCAGCGATCCCTGTCGCCAGCACATCGTTGGCATACATGAGTTCCGGGGATTCCGTGCCATGATAGCGGGCGTAAAGATTGGTTGCTGTAGCGCACATGGAAACGAAGCCCTGGTAGTCTTTCTCGGCCTGTTTCAGCATTGCGTAATTGAGATAGAAATCGGCACGCTTCGCGACATCCTGCTGCATCGCCCTGGTTTTCAGGCCTTCGGCAAAAATCTCCTCGGCGTTGTCGAGGATCTGGTTGTTGAGAAATGTCGCGCCGGCGTTCGAGTAACTCTCGACCGTAAATTCATAGAGGTCGCTCCTAGCCGCATCGAGCAGCGCTGCCCGCAACTGCACGTAACCGTGGTCGAAACGCACCACCTCCATCATCAGCTTGTAGGCCGCATCGATCCGAGCCTTCAGCGCCGCTTCACTGTCTGCCGGAGCCTGCTGGCTGGCCTGACCTGGCGTCTGGGCTTGCGCCTGCGGCAAGGGCAGCATCACGACCGACGTGGCCAGGACAGACGCAACGACCCGTATCAGGTCTAGCGATTTTCGGACCCTGGAGATGACAACGTTCATACGGATCGGTCCGAGGCGAAAAACTCTAGGATGCGGTCGTATCATGACCCGGACTTTGTCCGAAATTCCACCGTGTTTCCTTGAGTCCGATCCGCTTGAACGGATCGACCACCGTGCCCGCCACCATCGAGGCAAGGAATTGCGGCGCCGGCGGGATTTTTGCCACCGTCGCCACCAGCCTGTCGCGGATGAAGGGCAGCGCCACCGAATCCGACTGGTAGAACGGCGTGAATGCCAGCGACAGCGCCTGGAAGATGCGGACATGCCAGCGCCGCGCCCTCGCATAGGCTTCCAGTGCTGCCTCGACGTTTGACGCCCGCGCCAGCGCATGGCTGAGCGCCGCGGCGTCGAGCAGCGCCATGTTGGCGCCTTGCCCGAGTTGGGGGCTGGTCGAGTGCGCCGCGTCACCGATGATGGCCAGCCGCCGCCCTACGGGCCGCTTCATCGTGTGGTGGCCATAGCGCGCCAGCGAGAGCTGGTCGAAACTGTCGATCTGGCTGGTGAACGCCTCGCTCTGCGGCCACAGCCCGACCACCCTTTCCTTCCAGGCGTTCAGACCGCGGACGCGCACCTCATCGGCATCCGACGGCTTCAGGCTCCAGAAGAAGGCCGCCATCTTTTCAGCGCCCGGCTGCGGCCGGCCGATCGGCAGCACGCCGATCATCACGCTCGCTCTGTCGTAGCGTTGCAGCAGCGCGTGCTCGTCGAAACCATCGCCGCGCCAGCCGAGCGAGGCCCAGAACGCGCCATAGGTGAGTGGCAGCGGCTCGCCTGGAGCGCTTTCGCGGCGCAGTTTCGAGCGCGAACCGCTGGCGTCGACGACGAGGTCGAACGGCCCTGCCCTTCGTCCGTTGCCGCATATCAGCGTCGCCCGTTCGCCAGTCTCCAGGGCCTCGATCTCGACGCCGGTCTCGATGGCGATCGCTTCGCGCTGCGCAGCGCGGAAGAGCACGCCGAACAAGGCCGCCCGGTGCACCGCCAGCCCGAAGCGGCCACCGCGTTGCGCATCATAGCGGACATCGAGCACGGTACGGCCTGTCGTGGCATCGGCGCCATGAAGGCGGTCGATGCGGCTGCCCAGCGCCAGTATGTCGTCAAGCAGGCCAAGATCGGCTAAGACCGTCAGCCCTGTCGGCTGCAGGATCAGCCCGGAGCCGACAGGCTTCGGCTCATCGAAGCGCTCGAAGACCGTGACCCGATGCCCGGCGCGCTTGAGATAGAGCGCCATGGCCAGTCCCGCCGGCCCGGCGCCTGCAATTGCGATGTCGTAGGAAATGCCAATGCCCCCAAAGCCGAATGGCCGGGACAATCCTTCAGCGGAAGGACGAAATCAAGTCGCGGCGCCGTCCAGAGGCTTACGCTTGGGCGGCATCAAAATCGGCGCGTGCGCCGCGCACCGCATCATGATTGAGCTCGGCCCACAGGATCAGCTGATGCAAGGCGCCGAACATCGATTGTCCGAGATCGGTCAGGCTGTATTCGACGCTCGGCGGCTTGGTCGGGAACACCTCGCGATGCACATAGCCGTCGCGCTGCAAATCGTAGAGCGTCTGCGTCAGCATGCGCTGTGAAATGTCCGGCACCAGCCGCCGCAACTCGCCGAAGCGATAGGGCTGCTCGGCCAAAGCCATCATCAGCAGCGAGCTCCATTTGCCGCTCACGCCCTGGATGACCTCACGGACCGGACAATTGGAGAAGTTGCCGCCGCCGGAGACCGCCTTGTAGACCTCCAACTTCGATCTCAGATTGACGATCTTGCTGTCCACCGCTGGTTCCCTGCGCGTGCCTACCTCCCGAAAAACTGCCTTCTTTACGGCTCCGGGTCAATTCCTATTTTAGTGCTGGTCTCTTTTTGAGACCGCCACTCGAACCGCCTTAGCGGCGCAACGTCAGGATCTTCCATGACCCAAACCCTTCTCGTCACCGGCGCCTCCGGCCAGCTCGGCCGCGGCGTCATCCACTATCTCCTGGACACGCACAAAGTTCCGCCAGCAAAGATCATCGCCACCACACGCAATCCGGAAAACGTGGCCGATCTTGCGCTGCGCGGCGTCGTTGTCAGGGCCGCCGACTTCAACGACGCGGCCTCGCTGGAAACCGCATTCGAGGGCGCCGACAAGGTGCTGATCATTTCGACAGGGGATCTCGATCTCAAAAGCGGCAGGCGCCTGAAGCAGCACGAAAATGCCGTTGCCGCAGCCAAAAACGCCGGCATTTCGCATCTGCTTTACACCTCGATGCCCAATCCGGAGCCGGTGTCGCCGGTCCTGTTTGCCGATGACCACTACAGTACCGAGCAGGCCATCAAGGCGAGCGGCATTCCCTACACGATCTTCCGCAACGGCTGGTACCAGGAGAACCTGTTCCTGGGGCTGCCACACGCCATCGCCTCGGGACACTGGTATACGTCCGCCGGCGACGGCCGCGTTGCGCCTGGTGCGCGCGACGACATGGCAGCAGCGATCGCCGCCGGTCTCGCTGCCGTTTCCAACGAAAGCAAGACCTACACCTTGACCGGCCCGCAGGCCTACACCACGGCCGAGATCGCCGCCCTGGTAAGCGAGGTCACCGGCAAGCCGCTCGATGTCGTCCAGGTTTCGGATGAAGCCTTGACCGAAGGCGTGAAGGCATCAGGCGTTCCCGAGGATTTCGCTGAGGTCATCGTGTCCTTCGACGCCAACACGCGCGCCGGCCGTATCGCCATGGTGACGGACGCGGTCGAGACGCTCTCCGGCCGCAAGTCGAAGACGCTGAAGCAGTTCCTCGAGGCGAACAAGGCCGCGCTGGCCAGTTAAGATCGGCGTCTTCGTGAGGGCGTGTCGAGATTCAGGTCAGGCTGAGCCGAGAATGGTGGGTTCCGAGAACCGGAACGGAGCGGACATTTGGTCCGTGAGTACAGTTCTACCGCGATGCGGTAGAACGGGGAAGCGCAGGAACCTGCCGTTCGCAGGCCGGCCTCACCTGAATATCGGCATGCCTAGATCGCCACCTGCGTGCCGATCTCCACCACGCGCCCGGTCGGGATCTGAAAATACTCCGTCGCGTCGGCCGCCGTGCGCGCCAGGCCGATGAACAGCCGGTCCTGCCACACCGGCATGCCGGAATTTGGCGAGGCCTTGAGCGAACGCCGCGACAGGAAGAACGAGGTCGTCATGATGTCGAACTTCCAGCCCTGCTTGCGGCAGATCGCCAGCGCGCGCGGGATGTTGGGCTGCTCCATGTAGCCGAAGGTCAGCGTCACCCGCATGAACAGCTCGTTGACGTTCTCCATCTTGACCCTGTCGCTGTCGGGCACCACCGGCTGCGGTGCCGTCACCACCGAAAGGATGACGTTCTGCTCATGCAGCACCTTGTAGTGCTTCAGGCTGTGCATCAGCGCGGTCGGCGCGCTTAGCGGATCGCTGGTGAGGAAGACGGCGGTGCCGGAGACCAGCTGCGGCTTCTTCTTCAACAAATTGCCGGCAAGGAAATCGAGCGGGATCTCGTTGCGGCGGGTCTTGTCGAACAGATAGCGGCTGCCGCGCACCCAGGTCCACATGGCCAGCACGACGGTGAAGGCCACGGCTAGCGAGGCCCAGCCGCCCTCGAACACCTTGACGATGTTGGAGGCAAAGAAGCCGATATCGATGAAGCCGAACAGCGCCGTCAGCGATACCGCCAGCCACAGCTTCCATTTCCAGATGCGTGTCATCACCACAAACAACAGCACCGTAGTCACCAGCATGTTGCCGGTTACCGAGATGCCGTAGGCCGATGCCAGCCTGCTGGACTCGCCGAAGCCGACCACCAGCATCATCACCACCAGCGCAAGCAGGAGATTGACGCGCGGCATGTAGATCTGGCCGGACTGTTTCTCCGACGTGTGCAGGATTTCCAGGCGTGGCAGCATGTTGAGCTGCACCGCCTGCCTGGTCAGCGAAAAGGCGCCCGAGATCACGGCCTGGCTGGCGATGACGGTGGCGGCGGTCGCCAGCACGACCATCGGAATCAGCGTCCAGCCTTCGTTCATCTCGAAGAAAGGATGGCCGACGACGCCGTTCTTGGCCAAGACGAAAGCGCCCTGCCCGGCATAGTTGAGCAGCAGGCAGGGAAACACGACCCACAGCCAGGCCAGCACGATCGGCTTGCGGCCGAAATGGCCGAGATCGGCATAGAGCGCTTCCGCGCCGGTGACGGCGAGGAAGATGGCGCCGATGGTGACGAAGGCGACGTCGGGCGAATTGATCAGGAAGGCGACGATGTAGTGCGGGCTGATCGCCCACAGGATTTCCGGATCGGCGACTATGTGATTGAGACCGGAAAGGCCGATCGCCAGGAACCATACCGCGGTCACGGGACCGAACACCAATCCCACCCCGCCCGTGCCAAAACGCTGCACCGCGAACACCATGGCAAGGATGACCAGTGTCAGCGGCACGACATAAGGCTGGAAGGTCGGCGTGACGACGTTCATACCTTCTACCGCCGACAGCACCGAAATCGCCGGCGTGATGACGGCATCGCCGAAGAAAAGCGATGCTCCGACGATGCCGATGCCGAGCATCAGCGCCGAGCGCTTGGGGAAACTGCCGCGCGCCAGGGCCATCAGCGACAGCACGCCGCCCTCGCCGCGGTTGTTCGCCCGCAGCACGAACATGATGTATTTGATGGTGACGATGATGGTCAGCGACCAGATGATCAGCGACAAAACGCCGAGGATATCACCGCGGTCGGCCACTTCTCCGCCCGACGATGCCACCAGCGCCTCGCGAAAGGCGTAGATCGGGCTGGTGCCGATATCCCCATAGACGACACCGAGCGCGCCCAGCATCAGAACCTTGGTGCTGTGCTGCTCGACTTCCGAATGGCTCGATTGTTCGACGGGTTCTGCCTCACTACCAGTATTGGTAAGGGCCATGGACGACACTCCGATAAGCGCGCGGTGCTCTACGCTTGCTGCGATGCAATATCAAGTGCCGTCGCGTAATGGCTGCCATGCCTGCCACGCGAGGGCTGCCATCGCTACCACCCGCAGGCCTTGAGGAACCGACCCACCGTGCCGGCCATGCCATACTCCAACGCGTCGGCTGTCAACCCATGTCCGATCGACACTTCGGCCAATGCCGGAATGCGCCTGGCAAGTGCCGGCAGATTGCCGACCACCAGATCGTGCCCGGCATTGACCTGCAGCCCGGCGGCAAGCGCGGCGTCAGCGGTTTTTCCCAATCTTTCCAGCTCTTTGGCCGCCTTGGCGGAATCTGTGTGATAGCTGCCATACGGACCCGTATAGAGCTCGATGCGATCGGCGCCGGTGTCGCGTGCGGCGGCCACCCAATCGGGATTAGGGTCGGAAAACAGCGACACGCGAAAGCCCCCTTTTTTCAAGCGCTTGACGATCGGTGTAAGGAACGCGGCCTGGGTGGCGAAGTTCCAGCCATGATCCGATGTCGCCTGGGCCGGATCGTCCGGCACCAAAGTCACCTGCTCAGGCTGATGCTTTTCCACAAGCAACAGGAAATCCTCGGTCGGATAGCCTTCGATGTTGAATTCCGCGCGCGGAAACTCGTCGTCGATCAGCGACCGGATCTCGGGCAGATCGGAGTGTCTTGTGTGCCGCTCGTCGGGGCGTGGATGCACCGTCAGCCCATGCGCTCCGGCCGCCAGCGCAATGCGGCCGAGGCCGGTGACGCTTGGCCACGGCAGGTCGCGCCGGTTGCGCAGCATGGCGATGGCATTGAGGTTGACGGAGAGCTTTGCAGGCATGCGGGTGGCCTCGGAAATCATTCAACGCGCCCACCTATAATGCCTTTGACGGGAACAGTAATGCCTTTGGTGGGAACAGACTGGGGGTTTCGCGTGTTCCAAGCCTGATGAGCGAACCAGAGAAAGGACGCGCCGATGAATTTTCTCGATGAGGTTCCGGCCATCCGCCGGATCGAGACCAGCCGTGACGACCTTTTCGCCATCGATGTCGTCGGGCACGTTTCCGCGGCCGACGGTGAAAATCTTTTCGGGCTGCTGGAGGCAGCCTATGCCCTGCATCCGCGCATCGATGTGCTGGTGCGCCTCGTCGACCACGATGGCGTCGACTGGGCCGACATCGCGGACGAGACCCTCAAGCAGGGCGCCATCCATGCATTGGAACATGTCGGCCGTTGCGCAACCATCGGCGAACCGGACTGGATAGCGGACGCGCAACGCTTTCTGCCGTCCTCACCGCCCATCGAAATCAGGCATTTCAAGGCGGAGGACGAGGCTGCCGCTTGGCAGTGGCTTGCCGCACAGCCTATCGGGGCAACAGCATCCGGCGCCCCTACCTCACGATCGTCAGCCGCTCGGCCGCCCGCGTGATGGCGGTGTAGAGCCAGCGCTGGCGAGTTTCCTTGAAGGCCCAGCTTTCATCGAACAGCACGATCTCGTTCCACTGCGAGCCCTGCGCCTTGTGCACGGTCAACGCGTAGCCATAGTCGAAATCGTCGAAGCGCTTCTTCTGCTGCCACGGGATGTCGGCATCGGGATCCTCGAACGCCGCCTTGAGCAGCTTGATCTTGGCGACGCCACGATCCGGATCGTCCTCTTCCGGCGACACCAGAAGGTTGATGCCGGGCTTCACCGTCTCGCGCGACGAGGTCATCACCTTCCACAGCGAGCCGTTGAGCAGGCCCTTTGCCGGGTCGTTGCGCAGGCAGACCAGCTTGTCGCCGGCTTGCGGATAATCGGCGTTGAAGCCCTTGAGCTCGCGCAGCCGCTGATTGTAGCGGCGCCGCGTGCGGTTGGTGCCGACCAGCACCTGGTCCGCCTTCAGCACCAGCTCCTGGGTAACGTCTTCCTTGCCGATCACCTGCGCCGTGCCATAGTCGCCACGCATGAACTCACGGCCCTCGCGCACATCGAGCGCCAGCCGCAGGATCGGGTTGTCGCGCGCCTGCCGGTGGATTTCGGTCAGCAGAAAATCCGGCTCGTGGTCGGTGAAGAAGCCGCCGCCCGAGATCGGCGGCAACTGGCCGGGGTCGCCAAGCACCAGGATCGGCGTGCCGAAGCTCATCAGGTCGCGGCCGAGTTGCTCGTCGACCATCGAGCACTCGTCGATGACGACCAGTTTCGCTCGCGTAATCGGGCTCTGCCGGTTGAGCGAGAAGGTCGGCGACATGGACGTCTTGCCGGTGACCTCGTCCGACACCGATTCCTCGCCCTTCGGCCGGTAGATCAGCGAATGGATAGTGCGGGCATTGACCGCCCCCTTGGAGCGCAGCACTTGCGCCGCCTTGCCGGTGAAGGCGGCGAACTGCACCTGGCCGTCGACATGTTCGGCGAAATACCGCGCCAAGGTCGTCTTGCCGGTGCCGGCATAGCCGAACAGCCGGAACAGCTGCGGCTGGCCGGTCTTCAGCCATTGGGCGACCGCCTTCAGCGCGTCGTCCTGTTGGGGAGAGAATTCCATCAGCGCGAGAGACCGGATTCGCAAGGGAAAGACAAGACAGCCGCCATCATCATCGATGCGTCGGGACGCTTCAATGCCGCCGACGGGTCAGGCTATCAGGCACAGACAAGAACGTAAAGGGAACAAAGGGCCGCATCAAGTGGAGCCGGAATTCAGGCAATGGCCATGGCGGCCGGCGGGTCGCCGTCGCCGGGTGGTAGCGGAACGGGAATGTATCCGGCATAGCTGGCGTTCAATCGTGCCTGCCCGTTCGAACAGGACCGGAGTACATCCTCCAGCTTGGACATATTTCTAAGCGGCACTGTCGCGTTGACGACGACGACCACGCCGCGGATTTCCCGACTCAGTATCTGGCCGCGGCGGCTGTGCAGTTCGGCGACGACATTGCCTACATGGGTTGCGGAAGTCATCACCTCGACCTTCATGATCGGCTCGAGCAACTGCACGCCAAGGCGTGGCGCGGCTTCGCGGAAGCAGGCGCGGCCGGCGATCTCGAAAGCCAGAGCTGAGGAATCGGCATCGTGAAAAGCGCCATCCATCAGCACCGCCTTAACGCCGATCATCGGGAAGCCCGCCAATGGACCTGAGGATAATATGCTGCGCAGACCCTTTTCGACGCCTGCAATGTACTCGCCATGAAGCGCACCACCGGCGATCCTGGACTCGAACACGAAGTCCGCGCTGTCCGCGATCGGCTCGAACATGATCTTGACGCGGGCGAACTGACAGGTGCCGCCGGACTGTCTCTTGTGCGTGAAGTCCTGCTTGTGCCTACGGGTGATCGTCTCGCGACAGGCCACTTGTGGAGAACCAATATTCACATCGACCTGGGACTCGCGGCGCAGGTGGTCGATGATGATGTCGAGGTGGAGTTCGTCCATGAAGGCGATAATGGTCTGGCCTGATTCCTCGTCGTGCCTGACACGAAGAAAGCATCCTCGTCCGCCAGCTTCGCCAAGGCGATACGCAGCCGCTCCTGATCGGCCCTCGATTTCGGCTCGATCGCGATTTGCAGCAAAGGCAGGGCGCGGCAGGCTTTTCCATAATGGGATATGGTCGCTGGTGGCCCCAATATTTGCAACTGAGTGCCGGAGCGAAATCCGGACTGAGATAACGGAAGACTAAACTGATCTTTTTGACATGGCTGCTCGCAGCCTGCTGTCAGGGTCCGGGATCGTTTTCCAGCAGGATCGGCTTGCCGTGCGGGGTGGCATGCGCGGCGCGCTCCCAGGCTTCAGCCATGGCGTCGACATCGGCTCTGGCTGCCAGCCCTTTTGAAGCAAGCAGGCTTTCCAGCGCCGCCAGCCAGTGTTCGTAATAGTCATGGCCGTCAGTGGCGGCGCCTGGCTTCTTCACCTGCGCCGACAGCGCATCCGCCCACTCGCTCCACGAAAACACACCCTTGTCGTGCAGCGCCACCGTCATGGCGAAGGCTTCGGCCTGCCATGGCTCGGCGAAAACAGGGGTATCCGGCGGCAAATCGGCCATGTCCGAGTCACGCCGGCTCAAGATAGCTCTCCCAGGCGTCTATCGAGACGCTCAGCGTCGGATCGGCGCCCTCGCCCCAGATTTCCGATCCTTCGAAAACCACGGTGTAGACCCATTGCGGGTTTTCGCCGTGGCCATGCGCGTTGCTGTCGGGGAACACGAAGCCGTCGCGCACGGCCTCGATTGTACCCTGCTTGCCGCGTGCGTAACGCGGCAGCCGCGTGTGGCCGGTCGGGTTGAAGTTCTTGGTCCGCACGGGGTCGCCGGCCTTGAACCGCGCCGGCTGCGCCACCGGCCGGTCGCAAGGGCTGCCCTTGGCCAGCACTGCGGGCACGTTCTCCGCCTTCAGCACCCTCTTGGGCGTGGCTGCCGGATCGACCGCCTTGCCCGCTTCGAGATCGCGCTCGCTGACGAAGCCATGGCGCCTCAACAGCACCTCCAGCGCCTTGATCCATATCTGGTAGTAGCTCGATGAATAGTAGACAGCCGGGTGCAGCGATTCCCGTGCGTGCCGGCTCTCGTCGATGTTCCACGCGCCCATGGCGCCGGCAGTCAGCGTCACGCCAAGCGCCCGCCTTTCCCAAGCGGCATGGAAGTACGGTTCGTCCTGTTCGGGTGCGACCGGGCCGAACCCCATCTGCCCGCCAAGATCGTGCGGCCCGTTCATGCCGGCTGCCCCTCTATTTCAGGTCTTTGGGCAAGGCCGGTGCCGATCATCGCGTCACGGCTGACCAGCTCCGCCAGCCGCTCCTCGCTCCAGCCCTCGGTGCCCTCAGGCCGCATCGGCACGACGAGATAGCGCAGTTCCGCGGTCGAATCCCAGACGCGGATTTTCTTGTCCGCCGGCAGCGTCAGCCCGAACTCCTCCAGCACGCCGCGCGGATCGATGACAGCCCGCGAACGATAGGGCGGCGCCTTGTACCAGACCGGCGGCAGGCCGAGCACCGACCACGGATAGCAGGAGCACAGCGTGCAGACGACGAGGTTGTGGGTGTCCTTGGTGTTGAACACCGCCTGCATGTGCTCGCCTTGCCGGCCGGTATAGCTCAGCGATGCGATCGCCGCCGTCGCATCGCGCTTCAGCCATTCGGCATAGGCGGGATCGCTCCAGGCTTTCGCCACCACCCTGGCGCCGTTGCGCGGCCCGATCTTCGTCTCGTAAGTATCGACGATGACGTCGATCGCCGCCGGATCGATCAGCCCCTTCTGGGTGAGGATGGTTTCCAGCGCGCGGACGCGGGCGGCAAACGGATCGAGTTCGTTGTCGTGGTCATGATCGTGTGACATGGCCGCAAACTACGTTTCCAGTGATGCCGCCGCAAGCGCGACGGCTTGGGCCAACGGCATATGGCGCTGGCCTGTTACATCATTCGGCCGCCGCCTGCTGCGGTTCTGGCAGCATGTCTTCCCTGGGCTTGAACAACGAGAGCTGGTCGACATTTTCGACCGGGCTCGGCTCGCCCTTGCGCTTCGACCAGAGCCCGACCAGCCAGCCCGAGAAATTCTCCATGTAGACATAGATCACCGGCGTCACGAACAGCGTCAGCGCCTGCGAAGCCAGCAGGCCGCCGACAACGGCAACGCCCAGCGGCTGGCGCAGTTCGGCGCTGGCGCCGGTGCCGAGCGCGATCGGGAATGTGCCCATCAGTGCCGCCAGCGTCGTCATCATGATCGGCCTGAACCGCATCAGGCAGGCCTTGTGGATCGACTCGGTCGCCGACATGCCTTCTCGTCGCAGTTCAAGCGCGACGTCGACCATCATGATGCCGTTCTTCTTGACGATGCCGATCAGCATCAGGATGCCGATCACCGCGATGACCGACAGATCCATGCCGGCGAAGCGCAGCGCAACGACCGCTCCGAGCACGGCCGACGGCAGGCCGGTGAGGATGGTGAGCGGGTGGATGAAGCTCTCGTAGAGGATACCGAGCACGATGTAGATCGTCAGGATTGCGCCGCCGACCAGAAAACCCTGGTTGGCAAGAGAATCCTGGAAGGTCTTGGCCGTGCCGGCAAAGGTCGTCGAGATCACCGTCGGCATGCCGATCTGCTCCTTCAGCGCATTGATGCGCGTCACGCTGTCGCCCAGCGCCACGCCCTGCGGCAGATTGTAGGAGATGGTCACGGCTGGAAGCTGGCCGAGCTGGTTGACCGTCAGGGCACCGGCCGTGCGATCGACGCGGGCGAAGGCGCCGAGCGGAACAAGACTGCCGCTCGCCGTCCTCATCTGGATGGCCAGCATCCGCTCGGGCGACCACTCGATCTTGGGATCGAGCTCGGTGATGACTTCGTAGCTGTCGGCCGAACCGAAGATTGTCGAAACCTGGTCGGTGCCGAACCCGCCATAGAGGGCGGAGCGCAACGTGTCGGTGTCGATACCGAGCTGGGCGGCCTTGTCGCGATCCACCACCAGCGTCGCCTGCAGCGCATTGTTCTGCAGGTCGCTGGTGACGTCGGTGAAGTTCGCATGGTCGGCAGCCATCGCGTCGTTCAGTTTCTGCGCCCAGATATCGGTCAGGCCGGTATCAAGGCCCTGAACCACGAGCTGGTAGGCGCTGGCCGACGACCGCGAGCCCAGCCTCAAATTCTGCACCGGCTGCATATAGGTCTCGATGCCCGCCACGCCGGCCAGTTGCTTGCGCAGATCCGAAAGCACCTTCTCGATATCGGGGCGCTGGTCCTTGCCCTTGAGCTGAACGAAAAGCTGCCCCTGGTTGAGCGCATTGTTGCCGCTGCCCGCCGACCACGCCACATGGTCGACATAGGGCGAATGCGAGAAGACGCTGGCGACCTGTCCTTGCAGCCTGGACATGGCGTCGAAAGAGATGTCCTGACGTGCGATGGTGGTCACCGATATCTGGCCGATGTCCTCCTGCGGGAAGAAACCCTTCGGCGAAGTCTGTATCAGCCACACCGACGCTGCCGCGGTGCCGACGAAGACCAGGAACACCAGGAAGGTGTGCCGCAGGCAGAAGCTCAAGACCCTGTCGTAGCCGCGCGTGACGAGGTCCTGCTTGTGACCGGGCCCATGCTTGTCGCGATCGGCTTTGGTCACCGACAGCAGCCGCGAGCACAGCATCGGCGTCAGCGTCAGCGACACGAACATCGACGCCAGGATAGCGACCGTCACCACGACGGCGAACTCGTTGAAGATGCGCCCGATGACGCCGCCCATCAAAAGCACGGGGATGAACACCGCGACCAGCGAGATCGAGATCGAGATGATGGTGAAGCCGATTTCGCGCGCGCCCTTCAGCGAGGCATCGAAGGCCGACAGCCCGTCCTCCTCCATATGGCGGAAGATGTTTTCCAGCATCACGATGGCATCGTCGACGACGAGGCCCACCGCCAGCGTCAGGCCCATCAGCGATATGTTGTCGATGGAAAAGCCGAACAGGAACATCGCGCCGAGCGTGGCGATCAGCGAGATCGGCACCGCCACGGCCGGAATGATCGTCGCCGTCACCCGGCGCAGGAACACGAAGATCACCATGATCACCAGGGCAATGGTGAGCAGCAGCGTGAACTGCACGTCGCTGACCGCCTGCCGGATCGAACTGGAGCGGTCGTTAAGCAGCTTGATGTCGGCGGCGGCCGGCATCTGGTCCTTGAAGGACGGCAGCATCGCCTTGACCTTGTCGACGACGTCGACAGTGTTGGCATCGGGCTGGCGCTGCACCGCCATGATGATCGCGCGCGTACCGTCATACCAGCTCGCCGTCGTCGTGGTCTGCACCGAATCGACCACGCGGGTCACCTCGCCCAGCCGCACCGGGTGACCGTTTTTGGTGGCGATGATGATGTTGGAGAAACCCGCGGCGTCGGTCAGCTGCGTGTTGGCGGTGATGGTGAGCTGCTGCTTGTCGTTCTGCAGCACGCCGAGCGGCGTGTTGCTGTTGGCCGAGGCGACCGCCGCCTGCAGCTGATCGATCGAGATGCCGCGTGCGGCAAGCGCGGTCGGGTCGATCTGGATGCGCACCGCGTATTTCTGCTGGCCGAAGATCGAGACCTGCGCCACGCCGTCGATGGTCGACAGCGACGGCGAGATGACATTTTCCGCGAAAGCATCGAGATCCGTCAGCGGAACCGTGTCGCTGACCAGCGACATCAAAAGGATCGGCGCGTCGGCCGGATTGACCTTGCGATAGCTCGGCGGCGCCGTCATCTGCGGCGGCAATGATTTCTGCGTGCGCGCGATCGCCGCCTGCACATCGGCCGCCGCCGCGTCGATGTCGCGGTTGAGCACGAACTGGATGGCGATCGAGGTCTGGCCAAGCGAGTTCGTCGTCGAAATGGAATCGATGCCGGCGATGGTGGCGAACTGCTTGATCAGCGGCGTCGCCACCGATGTCGCCATGGTTTCCGGCGAGGCGCCGGGCAGCGAAGCCGAGACGTTGACCACCGGGAATTCGGCGCTGGGCAGTGCGGCCACCGGCAGGAACTTGTAGGCGAACAGTCCGCCCAGCACGAGGGCGAACGACATCAGCAGGGTGGCGACGGGTCGGCGTATGCAGAATTCGGAGATCATTGGGCCGCCTCGCCGGCGTTGGTCGCCTCGGCCACCTTGGGAGCAGCATTCGCCGTGGCCTTGCCCTCATGCACCGCCGCGCCGTCCTTCAGCCTCGTCTGGCCTTCGGTGACAACTTTCTCGCCGCTTTTCAGCCCCTGGCTGATGGCGCTGTTGTCGCCTTCGGTCAGCGCCACCTGCACCGGCCGCATCTCGACCGTGTTGTCCGGCTTGACGACATAGACGAACGGCCCCTTCTGGCTTGGCTGCACCGCGACCGTGGGAACCGATGTCATCTGCGGCATGATGCCGGCGTCGAGCACGACATTCACATATTGGCCGGGCCATAGCGAAAGGTCGGCATTGGGAATGCTTGCCCGCGTGGCGATGGTGCCCGACGCGGTGTCAACGCTGGAGTCGACGAAATCGAGCGTACCCTTGCCGATCGGCGTCGGGTCGCCGTCCTTGGTCAGCGTCACCGCGCCCTGCTGCGGATTGGCAAGCGCCTTGTGCAGCAGGGCCAGGTTGCTCTCGGGAAGATTGAAGTTGACCTGCAGCGGGTCCATCTGGGTGATGGTCACCAGCGGGGTCGCCGTGCTGCTGTTGCCATTGCTGACAGTGACGAGATCGCCGACGGCGACGCTGACCGCACCCAGCCTGCCGGAAATCGGCGCCGTGATCGTGGCGAAGCCAAGCTGGACATTGTCGGCGTCGATTGTCGCCTTGTCGGCATCGACGGTCGCAGCGGCAGCCTTCTGCGCGGCGACGGCCTGGTCGTAGGTCTGCTGCGTGCCGGCCTGCTTGGCGACCAGATCCTTGGCGCGCTGGAGATCGGACTGCGAGCTGGCGAGCATGGCCTGATCCTTGGCGAGCGCCGCCTGATCCTTGGCAAGCTGCGCCTTCAGCGCCCGGTCATCGAGCGAAAACAGAACGTCGCCGACCCTGACCATCTGCCCGTCCTTGACGTCGATGGAGACGATCTGGCTGGACACCCGCGCGTTGATGTTGACGACGGCGGGAGAGGAGACGAAGCCGATGGCGTAGCGCCGGATCGGGAAATCGGCTGTCGAGGCGACGGCCGAGAGGATGGAAGCCGAGCGCCCCGCATTGTCGGTCTTTTTGTCCGAAGCCGCGGCCTGTTTGTCCGGCGCGGCAACCTGCTTTGCGCCGATGACCTGCTGGACCCTGCCAAGCGCGCCAGGCGAAAGATAGAGCCACCCGGCCGCACCCAGGCAGGCGACGGCCAGCAACGAAAGAACGACTTTTCCACGCATGGTCAAAGGCCCTCTCCACCCGACACGTCGTGGTCCGATGGTTCTACTCTAGCGCAAATCACGGCCCGTTGCCGCGATTTCGCCGAATAGATAGGACACGCCTTTGTCGGAAAAGGGCCAAAACACGGCATTACGAAGATTTAATGTGCACTGCACAATGGATGTGCAACACGGGGCGGCTCCCGGTACGGGGGTGGTCCGCCGAGAGTCCGGTCCCGTCCCCCTACGATCGGATGGCGCGCCCCACGGCCTATTTAAGCATCGGCCAAAGCGTCGCCGCCAGCAGCACGCCCATGGCGATGTTGAACCATTTCAGCCGCACCGGGTCCGACAGGAAGCCACGCAGCGCGGTGCCGAACCCAGCCCACACCGAGACGCTCGGCAAATTGACGATGGTGAAGGCCACGGCGATCAACACCACCGACAGGAACGGGTGCTCGGCATTGGCATAGACGGCCATGGCGGTGATCGCCATCACCCACGCCTTGGGATTGACCCACTGGAATGCGGCTGCCTCGATGAAGCGCATCGGCCGCGCGTTCGTCTCGCCCTTGCCGGTCAGCGTGCGCGACATGGCGATCTTCCAGGCGAGGTACAGAAGATAGGCGCCGCCGGCGATCTTGAGCGCGGTATGCAGCGCCGGAAACGCCGTCAACACAGCGCCGAGGCCAAGACCGACGGCAAGCAGCAGCACGAGGAAACCCATGCTGATGCCCAGCATGTGCGGAACGGTTCTGACGATGCCGAAATTCACGCCCGATGCCAGAAGCATGAGATTGTTCGGCCCCGGCGTGATCGAGGTCACGAAGGCGTAGACAAGCAGGGCAAGGAATGCGTCGAGCGACATGGATATCCTCCCTGACAAGTCAGCACCGGAAGCCTCACTATGGAAGCTGGCTGGCGCGTTCGGCGCCAGCCCCGCCGAAGTCCTACATCGCCTGCGGGCCGCGGTTCAACGCCGCCACGCCGGTGCGGCAGATTTCAACCAGGCCGAGCGGTTTCATGATGGCGATGAACTGGTCGATCTTGGAGCCCTTGCCGGTGATCTCGAAGATGAAATGCTCGGTGTTGGCGTCGATGACGCTGGCGCGGAACGCATCGGCCAGCCGCAACGCCTCGACCCGGGCCTCGCCGGTGCCGGCGACTTTGACCAGCGCCAGTTCGCGCTCCAGCGGCCGCTCCTGGCCGGATTCATGCGAACGCACGGTCAGATCGACGACGCGGTGCACCGGCACGATGCGCTCGAGCTGGTGCTTGATCTGCTCCAGCACATGCGGCGTGCCGCGCGTCACGATGGTTATGCGCGACAAATGCTTCTCATGCTCGGTCTCGGAGACGGTCAGGCTCTCGATGTTGTAGCCACGCCCGGAAAACAGGCCGATGACCCTGGCAAGCACGCCCGGCTCATTGTCGACCAGCACGGAAAGCGTGTGGTTTTCCGGCTTTTCCGTTTCCTTGGCGATGAAATAGGCGGAGCCGGTCGGTTGTAGCTGTGCGTTCATGACATGAATCTCGATTTCAAGCTCTTGAGCTAATTCTCTGTTTGCGCAGGGCTTTCTTAGCGATAGCCCTGCCTTGGTTCTGCCGGCTACACCAGTTCCCTGCCCTTGGCGTCGATGGCGTTGGCCACCGCCTCGTCGGTCGCCTCGTCGGGCAACAGCATCTCGTTGTGCGCCTTGCCTGACGGGATCATCGGGAAGCAGTTGGCGAGCGTCGCCACGCGGCAATCGAACAGCACCGGCTTCCTGACCGAGATCATCTCCTTGATCGCGTCGTCCAGTTCGTCCGGCTTCTCGCAGCGAATGCCGTGGCCGCCATAGGCCTCCGCCAGCTTGACGAAGTCCGGCATCGCCTCGGTGTAGGAATGAGACAGCCGGTTGCCGTGCAGCAACTGCTGCCACTGCCGCACCATGCCCATATACTGGTTGTTGAGGATGAAGATCTTGATCGGCGCGTCGTGCTGCACGGCCGCGCTCATCTCCTGCATCGTCATCTGCACCGAAGCGTCGCCGGCGATGTCGATGACCAGCGCATCGGGATGCGCGATCTGCACGCCGAGTGCTGCCGGCAGGCCATAGCCCATCGTGCCCAGCCCGCCCGACGTCATCCAGCGGTTCGGCTTCTCGAAATGATAGTGCTGCGCCGCCCACATCTGGTGCTGGCCGACCTCGGTGGTGATGTAGGTGTCCATGCCCTTGGTCAGTTCGTAGAGCCGCTCGATGGCGTATTGCGGCATGATCACGTCGTTGTTCATCTTGTAGGCGAGCGAGTCGCGTGCACGCCATTTGGCGATCTGCTCCCACCAGGGGTAGAGCGCCTTCTTGTCGGCCTTGGCGCTCGCGCGCCACAGCCGCACCATATCCTCCAGCACCCGGCCGACATCGCCGATGATCGGCACCTCGGTGTGGACGTTCTTGTTGATCGACGACGGATCGATGTCGATGTGGATCTTCTTCGAGTTCGGCGAGAAGGCGGTCAGCCGGCCGGTGATGCGGTCGTCGAAACGCGCGCCGATGCAGATCATCACGTCGCAATCATGCATGGCCATGTTGGCTTCATAGGTGCCGTGCATGCCGAGCATGCCCATCCAGTTCTTGCCCGATGCCGGATAGGCACCGAGGCCCATCAGCGTCGAGGTGATCGGGAAACCGGTGAGATCGACCAGTTCGCGCAACAGATGGCTCGCTTCCGGGCCGGAATTGATGACGCCGCCGCCGCTGTAGATGATCGGCTTCTTGGCTCCCGCCATCAGCTCGACCGCCGCCTTGATCTTCTCCAGGTCGCCCTGGACCTTGGGCTGGTAGCTGGTGCGCGGCGCGATCTGCGGCGGGACATAGAATCCCCTGGCGAACTGCACATCCTTCGGGATGTCGACGACGACCGGACCCGGACGGCCGGTGGTCGCGACATGGAAAGCCTCGTGGATGGTGGCGGCGAGTTCGTTGACGTCCTTCACCAGCCAGTTGTGCTTAGTGCAGGGGCGGGTAATGCCAACCGTGTCGCATTCCTGAAAAGCGTCCGAGCCGATCAGCGAGGTCGGCACCTGCCCCGTCAGGCAGACCAGCGGGATCGAATCCATCAAGGCGTCCTGCAGCGGCGTCACCGCATTGGTGGCGCCGGGGCCGGAGGTCACCAGCATCACGCCGGCCTTGCCGGTGGAGCGTGCATAGCCTTCGGCCGCATGGCCGGCGCCCTGCTCGTGGCGCACCAGTATGTGCTCGACATCGTCCTGCTGGAAGATCTCGTCATAGATCGGAAGGACAGCGCCGCCGGGATAGCCGAAGACATGCTTGACGCCATTGTCCTTCAGCGCCTGCACCACCATTTCGGCGCCCGTCATTTCGCGCCGCTCGTTCTGTCCGTTGCTCATCGGTCTGGTCCCGTACTGTCGCCATTTGGGCGTTGCTGGTCGTTTAGTCGTGTTTCAGGCAATAAAAAAGGCCCCCGAGGGAGCCTGTGTCTTGCGCATGGGGGGTTTTCGCCCGGCGGTTACACCGCCTTGCCCACGCGCTTTCCTACGAGAATGAGTGCCGTTTTCATGGTGGCGGACACTAAGGGCGGGAAAGGCGGCCTGTCAACGGGAAAAATCGCGCCGGCGCGCACAGCGTGCCGGCGCGATTGCGGTGATCAGCCCGGCGCCTTGCAGCGGGAAACGCGCGGATCGCATTTGGACGCCTTCCTAGCCTGCATCTTCGCTGGCGGATGGTGGGGTGCCACCCTTGCCGGGGCATGGTGCTGGGGCATGCGCATTGCCAGCGCCTGCTGATGCGGCTTTTGTTGTCCGGCACCGCGTGCTGGACGCTGCCCCGAAACCGGCTTGGGCGAAACCGGCTTGGCCGACGATTTGACAACGATACGTCCATCGCCCGCGGTCCTGTCGGCATGCAGCTTGAGCGCATCGGCCTTCGCGCCGCTGCCGGCGGCCATCCGCTTGCGAACGGCGTCGCCAGGCTTCACGACGGCCGGATTGCTGGCAGCCACCGCGCCCGGGGAAATGGCCTTGCCGCCGATCGCAGTCTTCGGACCCGCCAGGATTTGCCCGTTCCCCGTTGCATTGCCGGCAAGCTTCTTGATTTCGGCGCCCCTGGAAGCATCGAGCCGTGCACCGGCAAACACGCCTTTGGGCGGAGGAACCAGTTTTGCCGCCTTGATCGATTCGATGACGGGCTTCGGGAGTTGCTGCAGCCTGGGTCCGGCATTGATGGCAATCACTTGATTGCCAAGCCGCACATGCGGCGCGTTGTTGACCACGACGGTCTGGTTGATGAATGTCGTGTCGCGCACGATGACGACGTTCTCAGTGGCAGGCCGCACCACCCTGACCAGATCAACCGCGCCGATCGCCGCCACCGGCACGAAACACCACCAGGCGTCGTCGAAGGCGACGTCGACATCGGGGGGTGCCGGAGCCCAGCCGACATCGTTGCCGCCCTGGCGCCACACCACCCAGGCTGGCGCCCATTGATCGCCGGCGATCCACACCCAGCCGAAATCGGGATCGTAGGCCCAGCGGCCATAGTGATAGACGACATCGCCGAACGGCTCGGTGGACTGCCAGTACCAGCCATCGTCGGTCCAGACCCACCTGCCTTCGGTGTAGGGCCGCCATTCGGTACGGACCGAGGGAACCCAGACATCGCCGAAGCGGCTGGAGGTCCGCCATCCGCCATAGTTCGAAAGCCTTTCGCGGACGGTGACGGAAATTTCCGCCGCATGCGCCTGCGTTCCGGGCAGCACCAGCGGGCCGGTCAGGGTCGCGCTCAAGGCCATGACCGCGGCCATTGCTGCTGCGCGTCCACGCCGGCCGAGAGAGCGACATGAAGACGCTTGGATAAAGGATATGATGATCATAACGGGCTCCAGAGTTCCGCATCCAGAAAATCCCGGGAACCGCTCTGTTGCCCGCCACCGCTTCCCGGCTTCTCACCGATCGGTTGTCATCGGCCCCGGTGACCGCATTGCGGCATTTGCCCATCAATTTTGCGCGACCGGCGCGGCATTCACAAATGGGACGTTCGTTTCCGGCGCCCGGGCGATTCCGAAACCGCCTGGCGATCCCATTTCGAGGATAGACCATTGAAATTGCTGGAAACTATGGTGGGGCGTGACGAGGGCCGCCATCTCTGACGATACTTGATCGTCCGGCGGCAAGCCCGGCGGAGCCACCACCATGACGATCTGGATTTCACGGGAGGAAACCTGATGCTCGACAAGCCCTCTAGCAAGAACACGGCCCCTAGCAAGAAACTGTCCGACCTGCTCGATCAATTCGGCGCCGCGCTTGCTGCCAATGACATCGAGAAGGCGGTCGATTGCTTTCAGGAGGATTGCTACTGGCGCGACCTCGTTACCTTCACCTGGAACATCAAGACCATGGAAGGCCGCGACCAGGTCCGCGACATGCTGAAAAGCCAATTGTCGAACACCAGGCCCTCGCACTTCGCCATCGCCAAGGGCGAGGACGCGACCGAGAGCGGCGAACTGATCGAGGGCTGGATCAGCTTCGAGACGGAAGTGGCACGCGGCTTCGGCCATATCAGGCTGAAGGACGGCAAGATCTGGACGCTGCTGACCACCATGGCCGAATTGAAAGGCCACGAGGAGCCGGCAGGCTTTGCGCGACCGATGGGCGCCAGGCACGGCTCGGGCAAGAACCGTCCGACATGGAAGGAAGAGCGCGAGAAGGAAGCCGCCGAACTCGGCTTCAAGACGCAGCCCTATACGGTGATCATCGGTGGCGGCCAGGGCGGTATCGCGCTCGGCGCGCGGCTGCGGCAGCTTGGCGTGCCGACGATCATCATCGAGAAGAACGAGCGGGCCGGCGACAGCTGGCGCAAGCGCTACAAGTCGCTCTGCCTGCATGACCCGGTCTGGTACGACCATCTGCCCTATATCGATTTCCCCAAGAACTGGCCGGTCTTCTCGCCCAAGGACAAGATCGGCGACTGGCTGGAAATGTACACCAAGGTGATGGAGCTGAACTATTGGTCCTCGACCGAGGCCAAAAGCGCGTCCTATGACGACAAGACCAAGGAATGGACCGTCGTCGTCCACCGCGACGGCAAGGACATCACGCTGAAGCCCAAGCAGTTGGTGCTGGCAACCGGACAGTCCGGCAAGGCCAATCTGCCGAAATTCAAGGGCATGGAGACCTTCAAGGGCGACCAGCACCACTCGTCGAAACATCCGGGTCCCGACGCCTATGCCGGCAAAAAGGCCGTTGTCATCGGATCCAACAATTCCGCCCATGACATCGCTGCCGCACTTTGGGAAGCCGGCGCCGACGTGACCATGGTGCAGCGCTCGAGTACCCATATCTCCAGGTCCGACACGTTGATGGAAATCGGACTGGGTTCGCTCTATTCGGAGCAGGCGCTGCAGAATGGCATCACCACCGCCAAGGCCGATCTCATCTTCGCTTCGCTGCCCTACAAGATCCTGCACGAGTTCCAGATCCCGGCCTATGCCGAGATGAAGAAACGCGATGCGGCGTTCTACAAGGGATTGGAAAAGGCCGGCTTCATGCTCGACTGGGGCGACGACGAGTCCGGCCTGTTCATGAAGTACCTCAGGCGCGGCTCTGGCTATTACATCGATGTTGGCGCCTCGCAGCTGGTTATCGATGGTTCGATCAAGCTGAAGAGCGGCGTCGACGTCGAAGAGATCAAACAGCACTCGGTCCTGCTCAGCGACGGGTCGGAACTGCCTGCGGACCTCATCGTCTACGCCACGGGCTACGGTTCGATGAACGGCTGGGCCGCCGATCTGATATCGCGCGAAACCGCCGACAAGGTCGGCAAATGCTGGGGCCTCGGCTCGAACACCACCAAGGATCCCGGCCCCTGGGAAGGCGAGTTGCGCAACATGTGGAAGCCGACGCAACAGGAGGCGCTGTGGTTCCACGGCGGCAATCTGCACCAGTCACGCCACTATTCACAATTCCTGGCGCTGCAGCTGAAGGCCAGGCAGGCCGGCTTGGCGACGCCGGTCTACGGGCTGCAGCAGGTGCACCACAAGGGATAGGCGAGCGCCATTCCTGCGGAGTAAAAAAGGAAGGAGGCATGGCTTGCACCCTGCCTCCTTCCTTCGAGGGAATTACGCCGGCTTACCCGCGGCGAACTGCGTCACCACCCGCTGCAGCAGCGGCACGTAATCGCGAAACGCCCGTGTCTTCATGTTGGCGATCTTGCCGCTCTCGTCCCAGATGCGGACCCGGACCGCTTCCTCATGGAAGGGGTTCTTGCGGAACTCGGCCACCTCCTCGGCGCTCATCGGCCCGCCTTGCAGCGACAGAGTGTGCACCGAGGCTTGCGAAAGCCTGCCGAAATAGGTCGGGTCGGTGGCGCAGAGATAGCGCTTGGCCGCGACATGCAGCCTGACGCATTCGACGATGACCGGCGGAAAGAACGGCGCCAGCACCTCGCCGCCGGCCTCGTCATGATGCTTGTCCTCGACATCCTCGGGCGAATAGGTGCCGAACTCGCTGGTGTAGTGGCCGATGTCGTGCAGCAGCGCCGCCGCCACCAGCTCGTCCGGCGCGCCGTCCTTTTCGGCGAACCAGGCGCCCTGCAGCATGTGCTCCGACATGGTGACGGGTTCTCCGAGATAGGATTCGGCGCCCCGGCGCTCGAAGATGTCGGCGATGAACTCGACGATGGTGTCCGCGTTCAAATCCTGGCCACTCATTCCGCCGCCTCCTTGAACCCATGCTCGATTGCGGCCAGCGTCGACAGCAGGCCGTCCTTGTCTGCGTAGCAACCCTGCAGCCAGCGCTTGCCGGTGCCGGAAAACGCCTTGCGCGCATGCATGACGCGGGTGTTGTCGACGATGAAAGCCTGCCCCGCTTCGAGTTTGAACGTCACCTCGAAGGACGGATCCTCGATCAGTTCGGCGAACCGGCGATAGGCGGCGTAGTAAGCCTCCATGTCGGCGAACGGCACGTCGACCGTCGGCGCCAGCGAGCGGTTGTTGAAGCGGATGCAAATCAGCTCGCCATCGGGCCCGAGCTCGATCATCGGCCGCTTCGCCTGCAGCCGCACGCCGGAAGAGCCGGCATATTCGAAGCGCGCCGGGCATGAACTCAACAGGCGGAAGCCTTCGGGGTTCTCAGCCTGCAGCGCAGCCGCGACGGCAAACCCGTCGACGACGCTGGATTCGCCGCCCTCAACCGTATTCTCGATGCAAGACAGGATCTGCAGCGTCGGCACAGGGTCGCGATAGGGATTGTCGGTGTGCGCCTGCAGGCCAAGATTGGTGTAGGCGAGATTGTTTGGATTGACCTCGGCGCGCACTTCGAACCAGCGGCCGTAATTGGTCTCCCTGATATAGCCGAAAAGATCGGACACTTTGCACAGCGCCCCGGATTCGGTCGGCAGATCGTCCATCACCGCGAAGCCATAGGTTTTCACCGCCAACAGCCATTGCCGCAAGACGGCTTGGTCGCCGCTGGCAGCAGAATAACCGGCGCGCGGCACCGAATTCTGCATGGTGGCCTTGGTCCATCGCACGATATCCTCGCCTGTCCAGCCGGGCTGGCGCGCCTCACCGCGATCATAGGTGTTGGCGCGCAGCCATGACGCGGGAAAGCTGACCGTCTTCTGCTCGGGCACGAAGCTGACCTCCAGGGCATCGCCCTTGATCGACGCCGCGCCGATGAGCGTCTCAGCGGGAATGTCGAGAATGGTGATGAGCCGTTGACCATTGCCGGCGCTGCGCGTCTTGTCGTCCAGCGCATTGTCGCGCAGCCACATGGCGTGAAAGCCGCTGCGTGTCCCATCCTGCCAGCCAAGTTCGATTGTTCTGCCTTCGTCGCCGATCAGCGCGTGGGTAAGCATGGAGATCCGTTCCTGTCCGTTGCGTCCCCACGTACCGATCCGCAGGGTCTCGATTGCATGTTGATCCCGCAACAGGCATAACTCAAATTATCATTTTTTGGCCAATGACCATAAATACCTAATGCCTCGGACAAACACACCCTTACCGCCGCTCGACTGGTTGCGCAGTTTCGAGGCGGCGGCGCGGCTGTCGAATTTCACCGCGGCGGCAGGCGAGCTTGGCCTCACCCAGGCAGCCGTCAGCCAGCACATCCGGTTTCTCGAGGAGCGGCTGAAGACACGCTTGTTTTCGCGGCTGGCGCGCGGCGTCGCCCTGTCACCAGAGGGTGCGGCCTACCTGCCGCACATCCAGTCGGCCTTCGCCACCATCGGCAACAGCACCGCGGAACTGTTCGAGCCGCGCGCTGTCCAGACCGTGACCATCCGGGCGCCGATCTCCTTTGCCTTGCTGATGCTGGTTCCAGCAATGCCCGATCTGGCAAAGGCACTGCCACGCATCCAGCTAGACCTTGTGACGATCCATCGCCCTGCTGACTACGACCTGCCGGGCTCGGTGCTCGACATCCGTTTCGGCAACGGATCGTTCCCCGGCCGCGAAGCCGACAGGCTGACGGCCGAGCGGCTCGTGCCGGTGGCGGCGCCGGGCATGGTCGGCGACGCGGACTGGACATCCTTGCCACTGCTTCTGGTTGCCGGCGCACGCGAGATGTGGGCGGAATGGTTCGCTGCCGCCGGGTTGGCCGGCCACCCCAGGCGATCGCACCGTTTCGACAGCTTCGTTGCCGCCATGGAAGCGGCGAGCGCCGGCGCCGGCGTGTTGCTGGGCTCGCGGCCACTGGTCGATACGGCGCTCGGCAGCAAAACCCTGGTCAGGCTTTCCGACTTCGAACTCTCCAGCACATCGGGCCATTTTCTGACCAAGGCGTCGACCGCGCGCCTGACCGGTGCCGAGCAGGATTTTCGCCAGTGGTTGCTGTCGCGCCTCTCCGCGCCGGCATGACTGGTTACGAGATTGGCCCAATCCGCTTCCAGTAGATCAACGTGCCGGTCAGCCCGCCATGCGGCTTCAGGGCATAGTCCGGTATCTCACCGGCCAGCGTGAAGCCCAACCGCTTATAGAGGCCTGAGGCGCCCTCGTCGGTCGCCGTGTCCAGAACCAGCAGCGTGCGGCCCTTCTCCACCGCAAGGCTCTCGGCGGCCCGCATCAGGCGCGTTCCCACGCCCCTGCCCCGGCAATCGACTGATGTCATCAGCTTGGCGATCTCGGCCCGGTGCGGCTGGTTGGGCGGACAGTCGAGCAGCAAGGTCACGGTACCGACCAGGTTTTTGCCGTCCCAGGCGCCAAGCACCGCTCGTTCGCCCCTTGCCGCCGCGGCCAGTGATTTCTCCCAGAACGCCCTTGCCGCCTGCGGCGCCAACGGGTGCATGAAGCTGACCGATCCGCCGGCCGCCACCGTTCCCACCAGCAGATTGGCCAGCATGTCCTGCGTCTCGGCAGCCGGGTCAAGGGTTGCGATCTCGATCGAGTTCATGTGCAGGATATCCTGTGATTGCGATAGAAGCGGGCGCATTGCTGTCATTCCAGATGGCGCACGCGGCGTCGCTTTCGCGCCGCCTTGATGGCGCTGATGCGTTCGGTGTCTTCGTGCCCGAGATGCCGCCCGCGCTCGAGAATCTCGAGCGTGTACTCCTCATAGGTCAGGCCCAGCCGCTCGGCTCTGTCCATGCGCAACAGCATCACCTCGTGGCTCGGCGCCTTCCACGCCTTGGCGTGCGCTGCCTGCCAGGCCAAGAAGATGTAGGGATCGCCCGTGCCCCATGGCGGGCCTTTGTACTCATCGAGAGGCGGCCCCCCATTGTGGGAGCGCTTTGGTTTTCTCGCCATGAAGTCAGCCCCTGACCAGCGCGACGAGATAGTCGGCGCCAGGCTCCAGGGCATGGAAGGTGCAGTCCGACGGCGCCCCAAGCGCCAGGCAATCGCCTGATACAAGCCTGTGCACTGTCTCACCTTCGATGAATTCGAGCCCCCCGGAAATCAGCCATATCTGCTGCTTGATAAAGGCGTAGGAGGCGGCCGGGAAGCTGACTTTGGCGCCCGCCGGCAGATGCACCTTGATCAGTTCCAGCGGCATGTCGGAAGCCGGCGAAAGATGCCGCCTGACATAGCCGGTATCGGGATCGCGCCACACCGGCTGGTCGGCGTCGCGCAACAGCCCGCCGCCCTGCAACTCCGCGCGTGCGATCAAGGTCGACAGCGTCATGCCGAAGGCCGACGCGATGCGCACCAGAAGCGCCGCCGTCGGGCTGGTCTTGCCCCGCTCGATCGTGCTGAGCATCGCCTTCGAGACCCCGGAACGCTCCGCGAGTTCGGCCAGGGACCAGTCGCGCACGATCCTTTCGGCGTGTATCCTGCGGCCGATCGTCGAGGAAATGTCGTTCGCTATATCATCCATATGTCTATTATAGCGAAATATAGACGCCGGAGAAGAGCCGCGTCGCGACAATTTTCAGAGGCCCCTTAATGCTCTCTACACCATCCGACCTCATCGGGCCTTAACCCCATTCGGGTAGGATCGATGCTCCAGGGAAATGGGGATTGGCCTGTCCATGTATGTCGAACGCGAAGCCTCCGTCGGGGAACCGACCTCGCAGGAGCGCCGCCAGGCCGAGCAGAACGACAAGCGCATCCTCGGCAATGTCGTGCAATGCGATGGCGCGCGCGCCACCATCAGCGCCTACGCGGACGATGCCGACGGCGCGGTGACCGGCCTGTGGACGGTTGGCAAGATGATTTCCATCAATCTTGGATCGACGCGAACCGTCGGCCTTGTCTACGCAATTGGCAAGTCGGACCGCGCCTGGAGCAATGAGGGCCAGAACGCCATCGAGGTCAGCATCGAGCTGATCGGCGAAGTCCGTGACGGAGCAGAGCCAGGCGCCAGACCGGTCTTCGACCGCGGCATCACCACCTATCCGCATATCGGCGCCGTTGCGCACCGCATCCGCACCCGCGACCTGCAGGCGGTCTATGACCTCGCCGGGCGTCATTCGATCACCATCGGCACGCTCGCGCAGGACGAGACGATCGCCGCCAACATCGCCATCGACGATACGCTGGCGCGTCACTTCGCCATTGTCGGCACCACCGGCGTCGGCAAATCCACCGCCGTCTCGCTGCTGCTGCGCAAGTCGATCGCGGCACGGCCGGACCTGCGCATCCTGATTCTCGACCCGCACAACGAGTTCGCGGCGTCGCTGCCCGAATACTGCGTCAGGGTCGATTCCAAGTCCCTGGATCTTCCGTTCTGGATGTTCACGCTGGAGGAATTCGCCGAGGTGCTGTTCCGGGGCCGCGAGACCGAGCCCGAAGAAATCGATGCCTTGCGCGACCTCATTCCGGCCGCCAAGAACCTCTACCGCAATCCGAATTCGGGCTCCTATATCAGGCGCGGCAGCGATGCGCTGACCGCCGATACGCCGGTGCCTTACCGCATCGCCGACCTGCTCAAGCAGATCGATGAGCGCATGGGCATGCTCGAAAGCAAGACCGATCGCCCGACGCTCAAATCGCTGAAGACGCGCATCGAATCGGCGGCGGCCGATCCACGCTACCGCTTCATGTTCAACTCGCGCCTGATCGAGGACACCATCCACGAGACGATCGGCAACATCTTCCGCGTGCCGCATCATGGCCGACCGGTAACCTGCTTCGAGATGGCCGGCATGCCGTCGGAAGTGGTCAATTCCGTCTGCTCGGTGCTGGCGCGCCTGGCCTTCGACCTCGCTCTGTGGAGCGAGGGCAAGCTGCAGCTGCTGTTTTTGTGCGAAGAAGCGCACCGCTATATGCCGGCCGACCCGCGTCTCGGCTTCGCGCCGACCAGGCATGCGCTGTCGCGCATTGCCAAGGAAGGCCGTAAATATGGCTGCTATCTCGGCGTCGTCACCCAGCGCCCTGGCGAGCTCGACCCGACCATCCTGTCGCAATGCTCGACCTTCTTCGCCATGCGGCTTGCCAATGAGCAGGACCAGGCGATCATCCGCTCGGCGATTGCCGACTCTTCCGCCTCCTCGCTTGCCTTCCTGTCCTCCATGGGCCAGCGCGAAGCCATCGCCTTCGGCGAAGGCGTGGCGACGACCATGCGGCTGAAGTTCGAAAAACTGCCGAGCCACCTGCTTCCTGGCACCGCCAAGCGCGAAGAGGCCACGTCGAAGCCGGGCGACGATGTCGATCTGGTGGCGATCGTGGAACGACTGCGCAACGTGCCGAAATCAACGCAGCAGGCGATGGCCTTCGCCGAGGTCGTCGATTCAGGCCGCCAGGCCGGCGATCCCGACTACCGCAAGCCACCCGCCGCGCGCGCGCCATCGGACGACGATTTCGACATGCGCTACGGCCTCAAGCCCGCAACCTTCGGCCTGCGCCCGCAAAACGATTGAGTTTGCCGTCTGCCGACAATCCCGAAAGTCTGCTCCAAACTTCGGTTGGTTCTGCTTCGTTCGAAAAGCTCGGGTAAATCCCGTCAGGGAATTCGTCAGGCAGAGTCGGGTGGTGCTGTTTTCGAGAACCGAAGCGGAGCGGACGTTTGAGTCAGTGAGCACCGGCCTACGCCGGCCGTAGCCTTGACTGCCGCCCCACCCATGAGTGCTTCGGCCGGCGAAGGCCGGAAGCGCAGAAAACGGCGCCAGACGGCCAGCCTCACGAATTCAGTGATGGGATTTCAGGCGCAGACGCGGTTGCGGCCTTGCCTCTTCGCCTCGTAAAGCTGGCGGTCGGCGCGGCGATAGAACTCTTCGGCTGTTTCCTTGCGGTCCCAGACGGCAAGCCCGACGCTGGTGGTGATCTTGAGGCGGACATTGCCCGACAGCACCGACATGTTGGCGATCGCCTTGCGGATGCGCTCGGCAAACTTGCCCAGAAGCTCGGCGTCCATGTTGGGCGTGACCACGGCGAACTCCTCGCCGCCCAGTCGCGCCACCACATCGTGGTAGCGCGTCATATCCTTGAGACAGTTCGCGACGGCCTTGAGCACCTCGTCGCCGACGTCATGGCCGTGTGTGTCGTTGACCTGCTTGAAATGGTCGAGATCGAGGATCATCAGCCCGACGGGCTTTTCGATGCGCCGGAACTCCTCGAGATACTCTTTCAGCGCATCGTCGAAATAGCGCCGGTTCTGCATGCCGGTCAGGCCGTCGGTCAGGGCCGCATGCTCGAATGTTTCCGAGCGCGCGCTGAGCGAGACCGTCATGGCGCGTAGCTTGCCTTCCTCCGTCGCCTGTTTGCGGATCAGCGGATAGATGAAGAAAATGCCGAAGAACAGCGCGGTGGCCAGGAGCACGCCGGTCGCGAACAAGAGCTTGTTGAGATAGATGACCTTGTCCAGACCCGAAGCCGTATGCAACTCGTCGGCGAAGGATTGCAGAAGTCCATAAGCATGCAGCGTCACCAGGCCAGCGGCCAGGATCACGAAGATAAAGACGAAAAACGCTGATTCCGCCTTGTGGAAACGCATCTGCTCCCCGTTGGAAAAGTGCCCGCTGACCTTATGGCACGGGCGGGCTTACGGAGGGTTAATTTGGACAACCACAACGAGAACCTTTCCTTGCAGGTAAACTTTTCAGGTTGCATTAGAGGCACGCAATCCGATCGTGGTTTCCAGATCATCACCGGGGCGCAACCTCAGCCATTCCGGCCCCAATTGATGCCTGAACCAGGTGGTTTGCCGCTTGGAATATTGCCTGGTCGCGATCTTGGCGCGTTCGATTGCCTCGGGAAAGCCAATCTCTCCGGCCATCGCCGCCTGCAGTTCGCGAACGCCGATCGCTTTCATCGCCGGCAATTCGGGATCGAGGCCAAGTGCCGCAAGCCGCTTGACCTCGTCCAGCGCGCCCTTGTCCAGCATCTGGTCGAAGCGTTTGTCGATGCGTCCGACCAACGCCGCCCGATCCGGCTCGATCACCTGGAAACGCGCGCTTTCCCTGTCGATGAGCGGCTGGCCGCGCTCTGCCTGCCATTCCAGGATCGAACGGCCAGACGCATCGAGAACCTCCAATGCCCGCACGATGCGCTGGCTGTCGGTTGGCTTGAGCATCGTGGCGGCCGCCGAATCCTCGCGCAGCAGCAGGCTGTGCAGCTTGACGGCACCCTGCTCCTTCAATTCGTAGCGCCAGCGGTCGCGGACCCGCTGCGGAATGTCGGGCATTTCCGAAATGCCCTCGGCCAGCGCGCGAAAATAGAGCCCGGTGCCGCCGACAAAAATCACTGGCCGTTCGGAGAACGTGCCGTCAGGCCGTTCGGAGAACGTGCCGTCGTCGATCAGCTTCCTCACGTCGCGCAGCCAGGCGCCGGTGGAATAGGGTGTCGCCGGGTGGACATGGCCGTAGAGGAAATGCGGTGCGCGGGCGAGGTCGGCCGCCTCCGGCCGGGCAGTCAGCACGTCGAGCACCGAATAGCCCTGCATGGAATCGGTATTGACGATCACGCCACCCCTGCGCTCGGCCAGATCGAGCGCAAGCGCCGACTTGCCGCTGGCGGTCGGCCCGGCTATCAGGATCGCGTTCTTCACGCGGCCCTTGCCCGCCTGCCCGCCGGAATGTTCCATGCCGCTCATCGCCACGCTTGTTTCCCGTCCCACTGAGCGCGCTTTGTCGCTGTCGCTTGCGAATATGGCCTCACGGTCGGTCGGCGCAAGCGCTGTTGTCTGGCTGGCCGAAGGTATTGCCTGCGATCTGATCCTGCCTGAGGCAGAAGACGCCGCCGTTACGAGTGCCGTCTTGCGCACGGCACTCGCCAGCGAGGCGGTCGACGTGATCGTCCAAGAGGCAGAAACCCGCCGCAAGAAAATCCTGATCGCCGACATGGATTCAACCATGATCGACCAGGAATGTATCGACGAGTTGGCCGACGAGATCGGCGTCAAGGATCATGTTGCGGCCATCACCGCGCGATCCATGAATGGTGAGATCGCCTTCGAACCGGCTTTGCGCGAGCGGGTGGCGTTGCTCAAGGGCCTCGACGCCGCCGTGGTCGATCGCATCGTCGCCAATCGCCTGACGTTGGCCGCGGGCGGCCGTGTTCTGGTCCGGACCATGCGCGCCAACGGCGCCTGGACGGCACTCGTGTCTGGCGGGTTCGAGGTCTTCACGACGCGCATCGCCGCCATGCTCGGCTTCCAGGAGAACCGCGCCAATCGCCTGCTAGAACAGGACGGCCGCTTCACCGGGCTGGTCGGCGAGCCGATCCTCGGCCGCGCCGCCAAGGCCGACGCGCTGATCGAAATTTCAGCGCGCCTTGGTCTGACGCCCGCCGACGCCATCGCGGTCGGTGACGGCGCCAATGATCTCGACATGATCCGCCTTGCCGGTACCGGTGTCGCGCTCCACGCCAAGCCGACGGTGGCGGCACGGGCCAAGGTCCGCATCGATCATGGCGACCTGACCGCGCTGCTCTATGTGCAGGGCTACAGGCAGGAGGAGTTTATGCAATGAAACCAATGCGTACCGAGCGCCTGATCCTGCGCAACTGGGAAGATCGCGACCGCGACCTGTTCCACCGCATCAACTCCGATGACCGGGTCATGGAGTTCTTTCCATTCCGCCGCGACCGCGCCCAGGCGGATGCCAAGATGGACGAGCTCCAGGCCTGGACCACGAAGGACGGATACGGTTTTGCGGCCGCCGAGATCACCGCCACCGGTGAATGCATCGGCTTCATCGGTCTCCTCGACACCGATCATGTGCCATCCCTGCCAGCCGGCACCATCGAGATCGGCTGGCGGCTGGCACCTGAGTTCTGGGGCAAGGGCTATGTCACCGAGGCAGCCGAGGCGTGGCTGGCCTACGGCTTCGAGACGCTTGGCCTCGATGAAATCGTATCATTCGCCGTCGCGGCCAAACGCCGCTCCACCGCCGTCATGCAACGCCTCGGCATGAGCGCGGATCCGTCCGGCGATTTCGACCACCCCGGCATTCCCGACAGCCATCCCGCGCTCAAGCGCCATGTCCTGTACAGACTGTCGCGCCAAGACTGGCAGGCAAGAAAAAGGGCGGCCCGCTAGCCGCCCTTTCCATTCAAGATGAGGATTTTTTCGCCGGGTCTTCCGGATATCAGTCCATCCGGATCGTCACGAACCTGAGCTCGCCGGTCTTCGATGCCAGCATCAAGAGCGCGTTCTTGCGCCCTTGTTCCTTCAAGGCGCCGATCCGGTCCATGACATCCTTGGGCGTGGCGACCGATTCCTGTGCGATCTCGGTGATCACCTCGCCGGGCTGGATGCCGCGTTCGGCTGCGGCAGAGTCCTTGGCGACGTCGGTGATGACGACGCCCGAAACATCGGCGGCAATGCTGAACTTCTTGCGCGTCTCGTCGTTCAGCTCGCCGACCGTCATGCCGAGCACCGAAGCAGTGGAAACGGCTGGAGCCTTGTCACCCTTGTCCTGGTCGGTTTTGCCGCCCTCCTCGCTGCTGGCGAGTTTCTCGCCATCCTCGAGCCGGCCGAGCGTCACTTTCACGGTCTGCTCGACACCCTTGCGCACGATGAGCACATCGACCGCCTTGCCAACCGGGCTTTCGGCGACGACGCGCGGCAGATCGCGCATCTCATGGATATCCTTGCCGTCGAACTTGATGACGACGTCGCCCGCCTGGATGGTGCCGTTGTCGACCGGGCCGCCCTTGATCACGCCGGCAACCAGCGCGCCCTTGGCGGTCGCCATGCCGAGGCTTTCGGCGATGTCATCGGTTACCGGCTGGATGCGCACGCCGAGCCAGCCGCGCCGCGTCTCGCCGAACTGGCGCAACTGGTCGACGACGCCGGACGCGAGTTGCGACGGTATGGAGAAGCCGATGCCGATCGAGCCGCCGGAAGGCGAAATGATCGCCGTGTTGATGCCGATGACTTCGCCCGCGCTGTTGAACAGCGGTCCGCCGGAATTGCCGCGGTTGATCGCGGCATCGGTCTGGATGAAGTCGTCATAGGGGCCGGAATTGATGTCACGGTTGCGGGCAGAGACGATGCCGACCGTCACCGTGCCGCCGAGGCCGAACGGATTGCCGATCGCCATCACCCAGTCGCCGACGCGCATCTTGGTGGAATCGCCGAACTTCACCGCCGTCAGCTTGTGGCCTTTCGGATCGACCTTGAGCACGGCGACATCGGTCTTGGTGTCGGTGCCGACCAGCGTCGCCTTCAAGGTGACGCCATCGGAGAAATTGACCTCGATATCGTCGGCATCGGCAATGACATGGTTGTTGGTGACGACGATGCCCTGCTCGGCATCGATGACGAAGCCGGAGCCCAGCGACTGCACCTTCTGCGCGCCGTTGTCCTTGTCGCCGCCGCGGTTCTTGAAGAAATCGTCGAAGAAGTCCTGGAAGGGCGAACCCTCGGGCAATTGCGGCATCGGCACCGCGCCCGGGCCTTCGGTACCCTTGACCGTCTGCGAGGTCGATATGTTGACCACCGCGCCGAGCAGGCCTTGCGCCAGATCGGCAACCGAAGCGGGCCCATCGGCGGCAAATGTCGGCGTCACGAAGGACGGGACAGCGACGGCGCTGACAAGAAGTGCCGCCGCGCCGGCGATGAATGTCCGCCGCGCCGCGCGCAGAATTGTATTGGATGTCATCGAGAAGCCTCCCGGTATTCTTGAAAAGAAAAGCGCTTCGACGAAAACGCCGCGTCACGCCATGTTGGCAAAAAATACGGCACGTTTGCGGCTATGACTATCGGCAAAGGATAAATCATCGCCGCCGTCATGCGCCTCGTACCAGCCAGACGATGCCGACGCCGATCGCGATCGCCGCCAGCCCGGCAATCCGCAGCGCATTCTCGGGCAGCGACAGCACTTCGGTGGCGAGCTTCCTGGCCAAGCCGGGAAAGCCGCCATAGACCAGACCCTCTATGACGAGGACGAGGCCCATGGCGGCAAGAAAATCCTGCACCGGCCGCTACTGGCCGGTGCTAGGCTGTGCCGCCGGCGCGGCGGGTGCCGTCGCCGGAGCGTTTGGCGCAGGCTTTGCCGGCCCCTCGCTGCCGTCGGGATTGCGGAAGAAGCGGAAGAACTCCGAGTTCGGCGACAGCACCATCGTCGTTCCGGTGTTGTCCAGCGCCGTGCCATAGGCATTCATCGACCGGTAGAAGTCGAAGAAGGCCGGATCGCGCTGATAGGCTCCCGCGAAGGTGGCGCTGCGCTGGGCCTCGCCCTCGCCGCGAAGGATTTCCGACTCTTTTTGCGCTTCGGCGACGATCTCGACCACTTCGCGATCGGCGCGGGCGGTGATGCGCTGTGCCGCCTCGTTGCCGCGTGCCCTCAGCCGGGCAGCTTCCGCCAGGCGTTCCGCCTTCATGCGGTCGAAGGTCTGCTGCGAGACTTCGGCCGTGAGATCGGTGCGGCGAATGCGGACATCCTCGATCTGCAGGCCGAGCGATGTGGCATCGGGCCTGAGTTGGTCGCGGACTTCGCGCATCATCACCCCGCGCTCTTCGGAGAGCGCTGCCTCGAAATCACGCAGACCGTAGACACGGCGCAAGGCAGCGTCGAGACGCGTCCTGAGCCGGGCTTCTGCCAGTTCGATCTGACCTGACACGGCGGAGCGGAAGACCCGCGGATCCGAGATGCGGTAGGCGATGAAGGCATCGACCTCGTAGAACTTGCCGCCCGAGACCTGGACGCGAATGTTGTCGAGGTCGAAGCGCAGCACCCGGTTCTCGATCAGCTGCACGGTGTCGGCGTCGAAGAACGAGAACGGCGCCTTGAAGTAGATGCCGGGTTCGCTCTTGACGTCGACGATCTCGCCGAACCTGAGCACCAGCGCCTGCTGGCGCGCATTGACCACGAAGACCGACGAATAGAGCAGGAACAGGATAACCGCTGCTGCGACGACGATGATGGGAAGACGGTTGGCCATCACTGGTTACCTCCCGTAACGCCACTGGACGCAGCGGGTGCCGGCGCTTTCGGCTGCAATGCCGGCAGCGGCAGATAGGGAACGACCCCTTGCCCGTTGCCCTGCTCGACGATGACCTTGCTCGAATCCTTCAGAACCTTCTCCATGGTTTCCAGGTAGAGGCGCTTGCGCGTTACATCGGGCGCCTTGGCATATTCGTCATAGACCGAGATGAAGCGCTGTGCCTCACCCTCGGCTTCCTGCACGACCCGGTTCTTGTAGGCGGCCGCGTCTTCGCGGATCTGTGCGGCCTCGCCGCGCGCCTGCCCGAGCTTCTGGTTGGAGTACTGGTTGGCCTGCTCAACGAACTTGTCCTCGTCCTGCTCGGCGCGCTGCACCTCATCGAACGCATCGGCCACCTCGCGTGGCGGTGCCGCATCCTCGATCGAGACGGCGTTGACGTTGAGACCGGCCTTGTAGCCGTCCAGCGTCGTCTGGATGATTTCACGCACCGAGGCGGCAATGCCCTGGCGGTCGTCGCGGAAGATGTCCTGCGCCGGCCGGCGGCCGACGGCTTCACGCATGGCGCTTTCGGCAACCTGCCGCAGCATACCGTCGGGATCGGACACATCGAACAGATACGCGCTCGGGTCGGAGACCTGGTAGGCCACCGAGAACTGGACGTTGACGATGTTCTGGTCGCCGGTAAGCATCAGCCCGGAGGTGTTGCCACTCGTCGCGCCGCCGCCGCCGATATCAACGAGCTGCTCGGAAATCTTGGCGGTCTCGACGGTTTCGAGCGGCCACCAATGGAAATGCAGGCCGGGCTGCGACAGCTCGGCCTTCGGCTTGCCGAAGCGCAGTTCGACCGCGACCTCGTCGGGCTGCACGGTATAAACCGCCTTGAACGCCCACAACACCACTAGTGCCGCTGCGATCAGCGCAAAAATAGCAGGGCTCGCGCCGCCGCCGCCCGGCAGAGCGCGCCGCAGCCGGTCCTGGCCGCGGCGGATGATGTCTTCGAGATCGGGAGGCGAGCCCTGTGGCCCGCTCGGTCCCTTTGGTCCCTGCCCCCAGGGACCTTGATTGTTGCCGCCGCCGCCGCCCCATGGGCCGCCGCCACCGCCGCTTTTATCGTTCCAGGGCATGAATGTCCTTTCGCTTGGAATTCCCTCAAGCGCCGGTATTACGGCGCAAAATCCAGTATTGTTCTTCTATAGGGACGCCACGAGGCGCTTTCAACGCGATGCGCTGCCGACTTCGTCCGATTTGTCCGGTCGCGACCCTTTGTCTTCCTTCAATGCCCCTTTTTTCAGTCAATGTCTCTCTCGACGCCGCTCGTAAAGCGAATAGCGCGTCGGATGGCTGTCCTTTTCCCCGGCTGGGACGTCCTGCGAACTGACAATGCGCCAGGAATCAGGATCGATCGGCGGGAAATGCGCGTCGCCGTCGACGGCTGCCAGCACATGGGTGACATGCAGGCGATCGGCCAGCAGCATGGCCTGCGCATAGATTTCGCCGCCGCCGATGACGCACATCTCGTCCACACCGACCATGCGGCGCCCGCGCTCCGTCGCCAGTTGGATCGCGGCCTCGAGCGAATGTGCCACCCCGACGCCCTCGGCACGCCAGGTCTTGTCGCGGGTGACGACGATGTTCAACCTGCCCGGCAGCGGCCGGCCGATGCCCTCATAGGTCTTGCGGCCCATGATGATGGGCTTGCCCATCGTATCGGCCCTGAAGCGCTTGAGATCGGTGGAGAGCCGCCACGGGAGCCCGCCGTCCCGCCCGATCACGCCGTTCTCGGCAATGGCAACGTAGATTGCGACATGCATCAATTGCCGTCCGTTGGCTCGAGGATCAGGATGTCGATGTCGCGCTCGGGGTAGAAATCATCCGCCGTCATCTCGAATGTCGTCGGTCCGGTCTTTTTGACATTGTCGCCGCAGAACGAGACCAGGGCTTTCGGATTGCCCTTGTCTATCGTCAGCTTGAACTTGCCGATCGTGCCTGCCGCCCAGTTGCCGCCGGTGGTCAGGATATAGGCGATGCGGCTCTCAAAATATTTGGGATAGCCGTCGGGGTCGCTCTTGGCCGCCTTGCGCACCGCATTTTCGAATGTGCCGTCCATGCAATACCGGGCCTTGTAGGCCGCATACTGACCCTGGAATTTGCCGTCGTAGAAGAAGCTGACTGAAGACGTGCCGCCGACGCTCGGTCTGTAGTGGTGGGAAACATGGACGTCCTTGTTGGCCGGAAAGGTCGAGCGCCACCAGTAGGTCGAACGCAATTGCCAGAACGGCGTGTAGACCTTGGTCGTCTCGGTGCCGTCGCTGCCGGTGTCCTCGATGATGATGCCGCGGTTGACCCAGTCATCGACAACTGCCTGCGGCAGCTTGGCCAGGGCCGTCTTCGCCGCATCGCCGAATGGATAGAACGGCACGTTTTGCGCCTTCAGCTCTGCGCTGATGTCGATGCCGAGCGCCAACACCTTCTGCTCGAGCTGCGGCTTGACGGCGACACCGTCGATAGTCACCTCGAAGCCGAGGAAATTGTCGCTCTGATTTTCTGGGATCGCCGGGATTTCTTCGGGATTGCCCGATATGTCGGGCATCGGGAAAGCGACGATGGCCTCGACATCCCGATCGGTGTTGTTATGGAAGACATAGTCGACCGTGACCTTTTCCGGCGAGATGAAAAGGTCCTCGCTTTGCATCGCCACGGCATCGCTGCGCGACAGGATCAGGCCGCCGGTGCCAAGTTCGGCAACCGAATCATTGGCGAAGGCGGGCGCGGGCGACAGGGCCAGCACGGCGGTCAGAACATATCGCAACATGGAAGCCCCCTCGGCTAGAATGCTTGCAGGACCCTAGCCGTTTCAGTGCGGCGTTTCAAAGCCCTTCCGCATCCGCGGACGCACCAAAGATAGCTGGACTGCGGTCTGGACACGCGCCAGCGCGGTCTGGACACGCGCCAGCGCGGTCTGGACACGCGCCAGCGCGGTCTGGACACGCGCCAGCGCGGTCTGGACTAACAGGTTCCGATCGGGCAGGAGTTCGCCCCATGCGCAAGCTTCTCGTCATCGGCATCGGCGCCGGCAATCCTGACCACATGACCGTTCAGGCCATATCAGGCCTGAACCAGGCGGATGTGCTGTTCATTCCCGACAAGGGCGCGAAGAAAAATGAGCTGGCCGAACTGCGCCGCCGGATATGCGACCGCTTCGTCACCAATCCGAAGTCGCGCCGCGTCGAATTCGACGTGCCGGTGCGCGACCTGCCGGTAGAAGATGGGCCGGCGCCCTCCTATCGCTCGACCGTCGATGACTGGCACGAAGCCATCGCCGCCATTTACGAAGGCCTGATCCGCGAAGAGATATCAGGGGATGGCTGCGGCGCCTTCCTGATCTGGGGCGATCCTTCGCTTTACGACAGCGCGTTGCGCATCCTCGAGCGCGTGCGCCTGCGAGGCAATGTCGCGTTCGAGCTTGAAGTGATACCCGGCATCACCGCTGTCCAGGCGCTTGCCGCCAGCCACAAGATGGCGCTGAACCGCATCGGCGATTCCGTCCTCATCACCACCGGCCGCCGTCTGACCGAGGAAGGCATGCCGGACAATGCCGGCAGCGCGGTCGTCCTGCTGGACGGCAAATGCGCCTTCAACACGCTGGACGACAAGGATGTCGTCATCCACTGGGGCGCCTATCTCGGAACCGAAGACGAGATCACTCTCTCCGGCAGGATCGGTGACATCGGCGCAAAGATCGAAGAGGTTCGAGAGGAAGCCCGTCGGCGGAAGGGCTGGATCATGGACAGCTATTTGCTGCGCAAGCCCGGTGAAGAGCAATAAGTCCTACTCCCCTACTCCCCCACCCCCTTCACCCAGCATCAATCTCCGCCTGCAATGCCTCCATATGGGTCGCCGCCGCGGCAGAAGCCGCACGCTCGATGGCGCGAAAGCGGCTGACCACTGCAAGCCCCACGGCCGTCAGTTGCGCACCACCGCCCTTGCGGCCACCGGTTTGCGCCGCCACCAGCGGCTTGCCGAACACCCGGTTCATGTCCTCGACCAGGTCCCAGGCGTGCTTGTAGGACATCTCCATGCCGCGCGCGGCGGCCGAGATCGAGCCGAAGGCGGCGATCTGTTCCAGGAGTTCGATCTTGCCCGGCCCGACGCGCCCGTCGGGATCGAGATTTATCCGCAAGCTCAGCGACGGCATCATTACTCTCCGCGGTCACACCCCAACCTCATACTAGAAGCTCCCTGGCGAAACCGCTATTCCAAAAAGACATAGCGGGATCATCCATCCGCCTCGGCGGGCAGGCCGGCGCCGGTGTTCGCCCGATCGAAGCTCACCGTCTTGATGACCGCGAAGACCTTGCCGCCAAGATGAAGCTTCAGCGCCTGCCGCGACTGTTCGGTGATGCGGGCAAGCACGGTTGCGCCATTGCAGTCGATACCGACCTCAACCGCGGGTCCCTCGCCGGGGCTCATCGTCGTTATGGTTCCCGGCAGGATGTTGAGCGCGCTGAGACCCCTCGGCTTTTCGGTGGCGATCATCACATCGCGGGCGCGGATACGGATGCGCACCGGCGTTCCTGTTTTCATCGCCAGCCGCGGCACCCGAAGCTCGCCTGCGGCCGAGCCGAGCACGGTCATGCCGAAGGTCTCGTCGTGATGCAGCACCTTGGTGTCCAGCACGGCGCCCCCCTCGCCGCGCTCCTCCGCCGGCAACAGGTCGAGCCTTTGCATCACCGCCCCGGTCGGCCCGCTGGCAATGACATTGCCCTGCGCCAGCATCACCACGTCGCTGGCCAGCCTCGCCACTTCGGCGACCGAATGACTGACATAGACGATCGGGATTTTCGTCTCGTCGCGCAGCCTTTCGACATAGGGCAGGATTTCGGCCTTGCGCGCTTCGTCGAGCGAGGCCAGCGGTTCGTCCATGAGCAGCAGTCTGGGGCTGGCAAGCAATGCCCGGCCGATCGCCACGCGCTGTTTCTCGCCGCCCGAGAGCTTTGCCGGCCGCCTGTTCATGAGCGGCCCGATGCCGAGCAGGTCGACGACGGCATCGATATCGGCGTAGCGCTCCGCCGGCGGCGTGAACCAGCGGCCGTAGCGAAGATTGCCGGCAACGCTCAAATGCGGAAACAGCCGTGCGTCCTGGAACACCATGCCGATGCGGCGCTTGTGCTTCGGCACGAAAATGCCGGCACCGGTATCGACCAGCACACGGCCGTCGACCTCGATGCGTCCCTTGTCGGGCCGGATCAGCCCGGCAATCATGTCGATCAGCGTCGTCTTGCCCGACCCAGACGCTCCGAACAGCGCCGTCAGCCGCCCGGCACTTTCGAAGCGGGCGTCGATGGCGAAACCACCCAGCCGATGATTGATGTCGACGAGAACGCTCATTCGATGTCCAGTCGCCGGCCGACACGCCGCGCCAGCACCTCCGACGCCACAAGTGCTGCCATGGAGATGACGATGGAGATCAGCGTCAGGCGGAGCGCCCCTTCATCGCCACCCGGCACCTGCGTGAAGGTGTAGATCGCCGACGGCAATGTCTGCGTCTCGTTGGGAATGTTGGAGACGAAGGTGATGGTCGCGCCGAACTCGCCCATCGCCTTGGCGAAGGCCAGGATGGCGCCGGCGATCAGCCCGGGCAGGATCAACGGCAGCGTGATGGTTGCAAACACCCAGAGCGAATTGGCGCCGAGGGTTCCCGCCGCCGCTTCCATCTTGCGGTCCACCGCCTCGATCGACAGCCGGATCGCCCGCACCATCAGGGGAAAGCCCATGACGCCGCAGGCCAGCGCCGCACCCGTCCAGCGGAAGGAGAAGACAATGCCGAAATGCTCGGCCAGGAAGGCGCCGGCCGGGCCACGCCGGCCAAACGTAAGCAGCAGCAAATAGCCGGTCACCACGGGCGGCAGGATCAGTGGCAGATGCACCAGGCCGTTGAGCAGCGTCTTGCCCCAGAATTGGCCTCGGGCAAGCAGCAGCGCGATCAATATGCCCGGTGGCAGGCTGGCGAGCATCGCCACCGTCGCCACCTTGATGGACAGCCGGACCGCATTCCATTCGTCGGGAGTGAGGTCCAGCAGCCAGTTCATATGCGAGATGAAGCCCCTTGGAACTCAGTTGCTCGGCGCGAGCACGGTAAATCCCTGATCCTTGAACAGCGCGGCCGCCTTGGCCGACTGCAGGCATTTCAGGAAAGCCGGCGTGTCCTTGTCCTTCGAATCGGCGGTCTGGGCAACCGGATAGATGATCGGCGGATGCGAATCCTCCGGGAAGGTGCCGACCACCTTGACGCCCTTTTCGGCATGCGCGTCGGTGGCATAGACGATGCCAAGCGCTGCTTCGCCCGTCGAAACCAGCTTCAGCGCCGCGCGCACGTTTTCGGCCTGCGCCACCTTGCCCTCAACCGAGGACCAGACGCCGAGCGATTCAAGTGCGGCCTTGCCGTATTTGCCGGCCGGCACCGCCTTGAAGTCGCCCATGGCGAGCTTGCCGTCGCCGATCAGCTTGGCGAGGTCAAAACCCTTCTCGATCCTGGTGTCTACCGCCGAGTCCTTCGGCGCCACCAGCACGATCTGATTGCCGAGCAGCTTCACTTCGGTGTCCGGCTTGGTCAGCTTCTTGTCGGAGAGATATTTCATCCAGTCGAGGTCCGCCGAGATGAAGACGTCGGCAGGCGCCCCGCCCTCGATCTGCTTGGCCAGCGCCGAACTCGCGGCATAAGAGACGGTCGCGGCCTCGCCGACATCGGCCTCGCAGGCTTTGTTCACCGCGTCGAGCGCGTCCTTGAGGCTGGCCGCCGCAAACACCACGACCTTGTCTTCCGCGTGCGCCATTGGCACCGCGGCCATCAACGCTGCCGCAAAACCGCCAATAGCGATCACCCTCAACCCGAGACCTTTGCGCTTCATCGAAACTCTCCCTGGTTTGAAATCCGTGCGGCCCAAGGCCTGACAACCGATATATCCGCATGAATATAACAAGGGAAGGGCCGACACCCTTCTCGACATCGATTGTTCTGGTAAAACGGGCAAAGAAAAGACTTGGAAAGGACCCTTCGATGAAGATCAGCGCCCGCAATATCCTCAAGGGAACGATCACCGAGATCGCCAAAGGCGCCACCACCTCGCACGTCAGGATCGACATCGGCGGCGGCGCCATCGTCACCGCCTCGATCACCAACGAGGCCGTCGCCGACCTGAAGCTCGAAAAAGGCAAGCAGGCCTACGCCGTGGTCAAGGCCTCGGACGTGATGGTCGGAGTAGATTGAAGCCGCGGTTCAGACCGCGATCGGCGCCTTGATCGATGCATCGGCGACGTAGTTTTCCAGCCGGAAATCCTCGAAGCGGAAGGCGAACAGGTCCTTCACCTCCGGGTTGATCCACATTGTCGGCAGCGTCCTCGGCGTGCGCCGCAGCTGCTCGCGCGCCTGCTCGAAATGGTTCGAGTAGAGATGCGCATCGCCAAGCGTGTGGACGAAATCGCCGGGCTTCAGCCCTGTCACCTGCGCCACCATCAAGGTCAGCAGGGCATAGGATGCGATGTTGAACGGCACGCCAAGAAAGATATCGGCGGAACGCTGGTAGAGCTGGCAGGAAAGCCGCCCTTCCGAAACATAGAACTGGAAAAGGCAGTGGCAGGGCGGCAGCGCCATCGCTTCCACCTCGGCTGGGTTCCATGCCGAAACGATCAGCCGCCGCGATTGAGGATTTTTGCGTATCTCCTTGAGAAGATTCGCGATCTGGTCGATCGAGCCTCCATGGCCGTCCGGCCAGGAGCGCCACTGCTTGCCGTAGACCGGGCCGAGATCGCCATTCTCGTCGGCCCATTCGTCCCAGATCGAAACGCCGTTATCGGTGAGGTATTTGATGTTGGTGTCGCCGGCCAGGAACCACAAAAGCTCATGGATGATCGACTTGAGATGCAGCTTCTTGGTGGTGGTGACCGGAAAGCCGCGCGCCAGGTCGAAACGCATCTGATAGCCGAAGACGGAGCGCGTTCCGGTGCCGGTGCGGTCGCCGCGATCGGCGCCGTTATCCAGCACGTGCTGCAGGAGGTCGAGATACTGGCGCATCGGTTCCGGCTCGATTCGAGAGTGCAGGCATTATAGCTGCCGGACAGGCGGCCGAACACAGCAAAATGGCAAAAAGCTTTGCTCTCCACCACGCTTTCCGGCCGTTTGCGCCGCCCCTCATTGCCCTGCCGGGCATTTCTCCCCGTATAGTGACGGGGAGAAAGGTGCTGGCCGCAACGCAGGCACCCTCTTGCAACGTTGGTGATTGGCGAAATCGGTGACGACAGCGCCCCTCTCCCCGTCACTATACGGGGAGAGGATGCCGGCAGGCAGGTGAGGGGCAGCGCTGACGCTAGGTGAACTGCCGATTCAAGCCTGAAGCGGTTGCTCGCAGCACCGATCTTCACAACCTGAGTTATGACGGATCAGAGGGAGCCGAGCTTGCCCAGGTCTTTGGCGACGAGGTAGTAAAAAGTCACACGGCTCTTGGTGTTGTCGGCAGCCATTGCCTTGCAAGTCTTCTCGATGGATGCATCGGCCTTCGCTGCATCGCTGATGCCGAGCTTCTTGGCGACCCAGTTGTCCCTGACACGCCCGAGTTCCTTTGGGTCGGTGCAGGACACCAGCGAGGAATCGCGGTTCCTGAGCGCGATGCCCAGGTGTTTGACGATCTTTTCAACCGCATCGGCACTGGCGCCGGCATCGTATTTCTTCACGTCTGCAAGATAGTCGGCCATCAAAATTCCCCTCGTCGGCGCCACGGATCCGATCGATGAGGGCTGTGGCGCGCTGCTGCAACTTGTGCGCTAGGTCGGTTACTCCTCACCGTGGCAAAGCTTCGGTTGAGACCGCGTCCAAGTCAACCCTTTGGAGATGCGGTTTTGACACGCGGACAAAGTGCCATTGCGGCCTTCCATTTCCTGCGATGGGCCCCTATATTCAGTTTGTCGGCTCGACCGACTATGGCGATAAATGGGCGATGAAATAAGCCGTTCGGACCCGGGGGCGGTACCCGGCGCCTCCACCAAAAGCCGCTGCTGATGACAGAGCGGTTTTTGCTGGGGGCGAAATAGGATCGACGAAGGTGTAAAGATCGTACTTTTGCCCGGCATGGTACCACCGTCATCGGGCTAAACCTGTAGTTGCAAATGACAACTATGCGGAAGCACGTCTCGCCGCGTAAGCGGTGCGATAGCTTCAAATCAAGCCCTAGAGGTTCGCACTTCTAGGCGGGGTTCGGAGGTACCTGGCAACAGAAACCTCCACTTCTCCCCCCACAACATGCGCTACGCACAACGGCAGCTCACGCTGGCTGGTCCTTCCAACGGTTATGGGCCACGAAGGCGCACCGCCGCGCGCCCCCTCTCCATGGACAAAACATGCAAAACGATTCCGATCGCTTCTTCGTGCTGACCGGCGGTCCCGGTTCCGGCAAGACCACCTTGATCGAAGCCCTGCGCCACGCAGGCTTTGCCACCTCGGTGGAAGCCGGGCGCGGCATCATCCGCGACCAGTCCGCCATTGGCGGACCCGCTTTGCCCTGGCATGATCGCGCCCTGTTCGCCGAGTTGATGCTGTCATGGGAGATGCGCTCGTATCAAATCGCGCAAGAACAGACCGGGCGTCCTGTTTTTTTCGATCGTGGCGTTCCGGACACGCTCGGCTATCTCAGGCTGAGCGGCCTGCCGGTGCCGGAGCATATCAGGGTCGCGGCAGACCGTTTCCGCTACAACCCGCGCGTCTTCGTCGCCCCACCGTGGCCGGAGATCTTTGCGCAGGATGAAGAGCGCAAGCAGACGCTCGACGAGGCCGAGCGCACCTATCATGCGCTGGCTGGCGTCTACACGCAGCTGGGTTATGAACTGGTCCCGCTGCCTTTGGTTCCGGTCGAGGCGAGGTTGCGCTTCGTGTTGGCCGAGACGGGATTGGCATGAAAAAGGCCGGGCGAACCCGGCCTTTTTGCTCTCATCGAAAGTCTGTTATTCCGCCGGCGCCTCGGCAGCTTCGCGCGAGCGGCCGAGTGTGACTTTGGCCAGCGTGAAGGAAATCACCGCGCACAGCGTGATACCGGCCACCATCGGCAGCGGCGTACCGTCGAAGAACACGCCGGCGACACCCATGGCGAGTGCGCCGATGGCGAAATGCAGCGTGCCCATCAGTGCCGACGCCGTGCCGGCGATCTCGCCATGTTCTTCCATGGCCAGCACCGAGGTGGTCGGGATGACCAGGCCAAGAAAGCCGTAGCCGACGAACAGCAGCGCCGCCATCACGTCGAGCCGATCGATACCCGTCGCCATCACCGCGAACAGCACCACCATCGTCGTCGCATAGCCGGTCACCGCGACACGCACCACGCGCCTCAGGCCGAAGCGCTCGGCCAGCAGTCCCGTCATCTGCGACATGCCGATGAAGGCGACCGCATTGATCGAGAAGAACACGCTGTAGACCGAAGGCGACAGGCCGTAATGGTCGATCAGGATGAACGACGAACTCGACAGATAGACGAAGAAGCTGGCAATGCCGAAGCCGGCGATCGCCGTCAGGCCAAGGAAGTTGCGGTCACCCATCAGGAAGCGGTAGGCCGACAGCGCGGTGCCGAAGGAGGAGCCGGCGCGGTCTTCCACCGGCCGCGTCTCCTTGAGCGATGTCGCCAGAAGGATGGTGGCCAGCAGAGCCGCGCCCGTCACCGTCCAGAACACGGCGCGCCAGCCGAAACTCTCGATGATCACGCTGCCGGTCAGCGGCGCCAGGATCGGCGACACCGAGAACACCAGCATCAGCAAGGACATCAGCTTGGCGGCTTCATTGCCGGTGTGCAGGTCGCGCACGATGGCGCGCGGGACGGCCATGCCGGCACTGGCGCCAAGCCCTTGCAGGAAACGGAAAGCGATCAGCCATTCGATGGTCGGCGCCATTGCCGAACCGATGCCGCCGACCATGAACAGCGCAAGGCCGCCATAAAGCGGCAGTTTGCGGCCGACCATGTCGGAGATCGGCCCGACGACGATCTGGCCAAACCCCATCGACAGGAAGAAGATCAACAGGCTCATCTGCACGGCAGCGGTGCCGGCATGCAGATCCGCGCCGATCGACGGCAGCGCGGGCAGATACATGTCGATGGCGAACGGGCCAATGGCGGACAACAAGCCGAGCACGACCGCGATGCGGAGGAATTTGGGACTCATGATAAAGGCTTCTTTCAAATCTGGTTGCCGCCGCCAGGCGACGTCTAACCTAGGACGTTCCATCCCGTGAGATTCCGACACCTCGAGAGCGAATTCCATTCGTCCCTCTCACGCGAAATCTCTTTATCTTGTGTCCACAAATTTAGACACTCTTGTCTAAATCGTCAATCACCTCTATATAGTTTTTTATGAAGCTGCACGTTTCTCCTGACATTTTCCCGCCACGCGGTCATGAGGCCAAGCGCCTGTCGATCGTCGACGCCGCCGCCACCGTGTTTTGCCGCGAAGGTTTCGCCGGCGCCAACATCGACCTGATCGCCGCCGAAGCCGGCGTCTCGCGCCAGACGATCTACAACCATCACGGCGACAAGGAGAAACTGTTCGTCACTGTGGTCCGCGACCTCACCGAACGCTGCAATGCCGGCATCTTCGCCACCATTGCCACCTTCCCCGACCGGCCGGGGGATCTCGAAGCCGATCTGATCGGCTTTGCCGTGCGCCTGAACCAGAACTGCATCTGCAACCGCGACGGAAAATTCCTGCGCAAGCTGATCCAGACCGAAGGCGAGCGCTATCCCGAACTGTTTGCCGAATGGCGCGAACAGGGACCGGGCAGGACATGGCCGGCAATCGCCGCCCGCTTCGCCCGCCTCGCCTATGGCGGCTACCTCACGATCGAGGATCCCGACGTGGCGGCACGTCAGTTCCTTGGCCTCGTCAATGCCGAACTGCAGACCACCTTCATGCTCGGCGGCTCGCCGCGCGAGGACGAGGTGCTGCAATCCGCGACCAATGGCGTGCGCACCTTCCTCCGCGCCTTCGGCAAGCGCCGCTCCGCATCGTCCGAAAAGCAAAGCGCGCTCGCCAGCGCCTGAGCGATCAAATCGCTGGCAATAGTCTTCGCTTCCGCGCGAGGGTGATCTATATGCGGTTTACGCCGCCCTCAAGCTTGATTACAGCTATGCGGACGATTCAACGGAACCCGACCGCCACATGGCCGACGACCACATCCGCTACGACATTCTGGCCCAGGAGGCGTTGCGCGGCGTCATGCGCAAGGTCCTGGCCGAGGTCGCGCGCACCGGCCTCCCCGGCAACCACCACTTCTTCATCACCTTCCTGACCGGTGCGCCAGGCGTGCGCGTGTCGTCGCGGCTGCGCGAGCGCTATCCCGAGCAGATGACTATTGTCATTCAGTTCCAGTATTGGGACCTGAAGGTGACCGATACCGGCTTCGAGGTTGGCCTGTCCTTCTCCGATGTTCCGGAAAAACTCGAAATCCCGTTCTCGGCCGTGCGCGGCTTCTATGATCCCTCGGTCAATTTCGAACTCGAATTCGACGTCAAGACGGATGGCGCGGCAGCCGAGGAACCGGCTGCGCCAACTCCGGAGCCGTTGACCATCGTCTCCGAGAAAAAGCCGAAGGCCGAGAAGAAGGCCACCGCCGAGGCGGAGAAGAAGCCCGCTGCGGCGGACGCCGCCACCAAAGGCGCCGAAGTGGTTTCGCTCGACGCCTTCCGCAAGAAGTAAGCCGGCGGCTTACGCCATGGCCGACATCGTCAACCTTCGCCAGGCCCGCAAGCAAAAGGCGCGGGACGAAAAGCTGCGCACCGCCGAACAGAATCGCGCGCTGCACGGCCGCTCCAAGGCCGAAAAAGAACGCGACCGCATCGCCGCCGACAAGAGCGAAAAATTCGTTGCCGGGCATCGTCGTGAAAAGCCCGGCGACCCCGACCGTCAATGAGCCCGGTCGAAAAGCGTTCGGTGACCATTCGCGGCCACCGCACCAGCTACTCGCTCGAAAAGCCCTTCTATGACGACCTCGTCGCGATCGCGGCGACCAGAGAGCTGACGCTCGCTGCTCTTGTCGCCGAAGTCGACGAGACACGGCCCCGCGACACCAACCTGTCCTCGGCGTTGAGGCTCTATGTGCTGGAATGGGCGAAGCGAGGAGAGAGTATCTAAAGGCTTTCGACCGCGTCGTCCTTTTTCCCGCGCCTGGTGCCGAAGCCAAGCAAGGTCGAACGCTCGCGCTCCTCGGCCTGTTTCCTGGACCGCACGCGCATCAAATCCTTCCAGCCGACATAGCCGACCAGCAACGAGCCTTCGCGAGTGACGACGGGCAAATGGGAGACGTTGGCCGTCAGCAGCTTGTCGGAGAGGCCTTCGAGATATTCATCCGGATAGGCCAGCGTCACCTTGCTGCCGGCCAGCAGTTCGCCAAGCGTCGTCGTGCGGTGCGTGCCGGCACGTCTCCAGCGCAATATCGCCGGCGGATCGATGAGGCCCAGCACATGGCCGTGCTCATCGAGCACCGGGAAACTCGGATGCCGTGTTTCCGGCGCGGTCAGGAACGCTGCCGCGCCATGCAGTGTCATCGTCGCCGGCACGCTTTCAACCTGTGAGGTCATCACCTCGCGTACCCTGGTCAGGGCGAAAGGGTCGACGCGGTATTCGCGAACCAGATGGTGTCCCCTTCTGGCAATCTTCTCGGTCAGGATCGACCGCTTCATCAGAAGCACGGTGACGGCGTGCGCCGCGGCGCAGGCAGCAATCAGCGGCACCAGCATATGTGTGTTGCCGGTCAGTTCGACGGCGAAGAACGTGGCGGTCAGCGGCGCACGCATCGTGCCGCCCATCGTGGCGGCCATCGCCAGCAGCGCCCAGAAACCCGGATCCGCGGCAGGCAGAACGCCGGCGAGCACAGCGCCCATGGCCCCGCCCATGATCAACAGCGGCGCCAGCACACCTCCCGACGTTCCCGAACCGAGCGCAACCGACCAGATGATCGCCTTGACCACCAGCAGCAGAAGGGCCGCTGTCGCGACGGTGCGGCCATCCAGCATGTCGGTGATGTTGTCATAGCCGACGCCGAGCGCGTGCGGCTCGATCAGCCCGCCGATGCCGACCACCAGGCCGCCAAGCATCGGCCACCACATCCAGTGTATCGGCAGCTTCTGAAAACCGTCCTCGCAGGCATAGACCATCTGCGTCAGCAGTCCCGACAAAAGTCCTGCACAAACGCCGATCGCCACCCAGCCGGCAAGGCCGACAAAGGACACCGCCATGCCGCCCTGAAACGGAAAGATCGGTCCCGGCAGATGCAGCATGGTACGCTCGACCTCGGCGATAACAGCCGCGACCGCCACCGGAATGAAAGAGCGCGGCGTCCATTCGAAAAGCAGCAGTTCGACCGCCAGCATGATGGCGGCGATCGGTGTTCCGAACACCGTGGTCATGCCCGCTGCCGCACCCGCCACCAGCAGTGTCTTGCGCTCGTTGTCGCTGACCGGCAGCATCTGCGCGATCAGCGAGCCGATCGCGCCGCCGGTCATGATGATCGGGCCTTCGGCGCCGAACGGCCCGCCGGAGCCGATCGAGATCGCTGACGACAGCGGCTTCAGGATCGCCACCTTGGCGTCGAGTTTTGAGCGTCCCAGCAGGATCGCCTCGATGGCCTCGGGAATGCCGTGGCCGCGGATCTTCTCGCTGCCGAAGCGCGCCATCAGGCCGATGATCAGCGCGCCGATCACCGGCACGATGACGGCGGCAAGCCCAAGCGGCGTGTCCTCGAGCTTCAGGTCGGCGAGCGAGAACTGGCCGAAATAAGCGATGTTGGTGGCCAGCCGGATCAGCTTCAAAAGCGCGATGCCGGCAACCAGTCCGGCTGTCGCCACCACCACGGCAATGGCCGCGACGAGCAGCACCCTGGCGTCCGTGGTGAAATCACGCAGATGCTCCGGGTTCGAGTGAGGGGTCTTCATGGCGGGCTTTGCTTCCTGGCGGCGGCCGTATGTCTGAGATGCGGCACGGTCGAAGCGGCCAGCCGGGTTTGTCGGTGGCTATGTATCGTAACACGATATAAATATTCAAGGCGGTTTCGCCCGAAATCCGTTTGAGCTTTCGCCGGAAAACGAACACATGTCTGATATGTCGCAGCCACGAGAACAACGTCCCGCCATCAGCCAGGCCGATTACCAGCGGCTATCGGAGTTTCGCTACCTGATCCGCCGGTTCCTCGAATTCAGCCAGGTCCAGGCGGAAGACGCCGGCCTGACCCCGCGCCAGCATCAGGCGTTGCTGGCGATCAAGGGTTTCCCTGGTGGTGGACCGGTGACGGTTGGCGACCTCGCCGAGCGCCTGCGCATCCGCCACCACAGCGCCGTCGAGCTGGTCAACCGCCTCGGCGAGGCGGGGCTGGTTACAAGGGATCAGGACAAGGACGACCACCGCCGCGTGCTGCTGCAACTGACCGAGCGCGCCGACGATTGCCTGGCCGAACTGTCGGCGGTGCATCTCGACGAACTGTCGCGTATCGAACCGATGCTGCGGCGTCTGCTCGATCGCGATGGAGGGTAGTCGTATCGCCCAGAAAGCTCAGCCTACTGCAGCGACTTCAGCAGATTGTCGATCGTGAACGGATTGGACTTCGGCTTGGCCGGCGGCGGATTGTCGTTGGCCTGCGGCAGCGGTGCCCGTTCCACCTTCGGAGCCTGCTGCGCGGCCTTGCGTTCGGCCTCGAGCCTTGCCTTTTCCTGCGCCGCGATGCGCACCGCCTCTTCCGCCTTCTGCCGCTCCTGCTCGGCCTGCGCTTTGGCCGCCTCGTCGGCAGCCTGCTTTTCGGCAGCGGCCTTGGCGTCGGCGTCCGCCTTGGCTTTCGCGTCCGCTTCCGCCTGAGCTTTGGCGTCGGCATCGGCTTTCGCCTGGGCATCCGCTTCGGCCTTGGCTTTGGCATCAGCCTCGGCTTTCAGCCGCGCCGCCTCCTCTTGCCTGCGCAATTCCTCGGCGGCCTTATCCCGTTCGGTCTGCAGCGCCGCGTAGTAGCGCACCTCGCGCCGCAGCCGCTGCTTTTCGAGCAGCGCGGCCTGCATCGCCTCGACGCGTTGCTGTTCCTTTTCCAGCGCGCGCTGCGTCAGGAACTGCGCCAGCGGCTCGCTGTCGAATGCTCGTTTGACCGCGCCGAACGGCCCCTCGGCGGTGAAATTCACAACCGGCTCCGAGCCGACCAATGCCTCGTCGCCAGGCCGATAGGTGATCGCGCCCTTGGCCGACACCATGGCCGCGTTGAGATCCGCCGTGACGTCGGCGGACAAGGTCGCCGCCAGGTTTTCCAGGCTGACAGGCGGCGCCCGCAGCGTGCCGCCGGCAACCGTGAAGGCGACGTCGGTATCGCCGGCGGCAAAGCTGCCATCGGCGGCGATGTCAGGCGCGAAGCCGGCGGTCTTGGCCGCATCGATGTCGCGCCCGATCGCATCCGCCTTGGCAAGGAACGCGGGGAACGCATCTGGATTGATGCCAGCAACTTTCACGCCCTTCAACGCCGCAGTTCCGGAGCCTGACAAGGCAGCCACCATCCCTTCGACCGATTTGCCGCTGCTTGACAGCGCCGTCGAGAAATCGCCGATGCCGCTGATGCCGGCATCCGGCAGCACGGTCGCCAGATCGGCGCCGGCCAGTTTCATCTGGCCAGTGAACAGCCCGGTGCCGTCATTGTTCTTCAGTTCGAACAGGCCGGTCAGCGCCCCGCCCAGCAATTTCGCCTTCAAATCCGAAACGCGGATGCCTTCCTGGTCGAGCTTGAGCGAAAAGGCGGCATCATAGGCGGTGGCGAACCGACCGGCGGCGAGCGCTGCCGTCGTTAGGTCCAGGTCGGCGGTGAACGGCAGGTTGGATTTCTGGCTGAACGGTGTCGCCGGCCACACGCCACCCTTGTTGGTTTCTTCCTTGTCGGCAAGAAAGGCGGAATCGCCGAACAGCGCCACCGCCATCGGATCGAGGTCGAGTTCGTCGAGCATCAGCGCCCCGGCCAGATGCGGCACGCCGGCCTTGCCGTCGACCCCCTCCTTTACATCGATATTGACGTCGCCGGACACCGCCGCTTCGTTGATGGCGCCGTTGAGTTCGTCCAGCACCAGCAGGCCGTTGCCGTAGTCGCCCTGTGCCGAGAACGACGTCGACATGCCCGCCCCCATGCCCGGCAGGCCGATACCTGTCGTCATCAGCCATGGCTCGATGTCGGCGGCATCGAGGCTGAGCTTGCCCTTGGCGGCGAAGCCTTGCGGCGTATCGGCGATCGTGCCTTCGAAACCCGCCTTGAAGTCGTTGCCGGCAAGGCTGAAACTCGTCGCCAGGCCGCCACCCAGCGTTCCCTTGGCCTGAATGTCGGTGCTTGCCTCGCCCAGCATGCCGAGCGGCAGCGCCGGCAGGCCGTAGAGCGCCAGCAGCGTGGTGGCGTCAGGGTTTTTGGCATTGAAGGTCAGCGCCACCGGCGCTTCGAGAAGCTTGTCCACCGCCCCCTTCCCCGACAGCGATGCGGAAAAGGCCGAGCCGCCGGCCTTGCCTTGCCCGCTCACCGCCAGGCCTGTCGTGCCGTCGCCATTGTCGGCCGCACTCGCCACGAGGTCGACACGCGCATCCTGGAACAGCTCGGGATAGGCAGCGGCACGGCTCGCCAGTCCCTTGAGCACGGCGCTGTCGGGATAATGCCGGGCGGCGACGTCGATCAGTGGTTTCAGGTCGACGGCAACCACCGACGCATCGAGCTTGCCGGTCGGGCTCGCCGGGAAATCCTTGATCCTGCCGGTGGCGCTGATCGAGGCGCCGGCCAGCCCGCCCACCGACAGCCGGTCGATTTCGAGCAGCCCGTCGCGCAGCCTGAGCGCCGTGTCGACCGTGTCGGCGGTCAACCCTCCGGCATTGACCGGCCCGGCCTTGATCTGGAAATCGAGGTCGCGGTCGGCAAAGCGATTGGCGCCCTTGTCGCTGACGAAGATCGAGGCGAAGGCGGCCAGCCCGTCGACATCGAGGTCGCCGCCTTCGAGCCGCATCAGCACCGAGGGCTTGGCATCGTCGGGCTGGCTGGAATCGATGCGGCCGGAAAACTTCGCCTTGCCCAGGATCAGTTCAAGATCGCTGAAGGCCTGGCGCTTCTGCGAGAGGTCGACCTTGGCCTTGAAGCCGGCGGCGGGCAAACGGCGGATCGCCTCGTCGACATCCTTCGACAGCCAGGCGGCAAAGCCGGAAGGTTGCGCCACGGCCACCAGCAGCGAACCGTTGAAGCCGAAGTGACCCTCCAAATTGAGCACCAGCATGCCATCGGCTTCCAGCGTGGTGCGGCCGGGCAAGGTCGCAGCAAGCGATTTCACCGACCAGCCACCATCGACCGGCTCGGCGGAAAGATGTACGTCGCGCACCGTGGTGTCGCCGACCACCACCGCCGGCAGCTTGACCTCGACGGTGCCGGGGATGGTCGGCTTCGGCATGTCGAGCAGCGCCTGCTCAAACGCCGCGATCCGCTGATCCAGCGTCAGGCCGGCGCCGGCTTCGGCGCCCACCGCCTCGTCGAACTGCACCTGCGCGCCATTGGCCTCGATGGCGAAACTCGGTTTCAGCCCGAGATCGACAGAAGCCTTGCCATCGGCGGTGTAGGGGTTGTCGAGCGGCCCGGTCTCGAAGCGGAATTCGTCGACGCCGAGCTTCTGGTGGTCGAGCGAAAACTTGCCATTCAGCCGAAAGCCCGGATCGGGCTTGCCGGCTGAGACCTTCACCGTATCGCCATCGGTGCCGCGCAGCTCGGCGCTGTTCTTGTCCGCACCGGAGATTTTGAACTGGCCGGAATAGACGGCAGCGCCATTGACGATGCCGGCATTGCCGTCGGTTTCGATGACCAGCGGATAGGCATCGGGATCGGCCTTCAGCCGCAGCCGCATCTGCCCGTTGCCTTCGGCCTTGCCGGTGGAGGCAGTGACCGCGGTGCGCAACCCGTCCAGCCGCAGCGTGCCGTCCATGCGCCACGGCCCGGCCAGCGACTTGGCCGAGATGGTCGAATTGATCTCGGAAAACAGATGGCTGCGGCCGCCGGCGGCATGGCGCAGTTCGATCTGCCCTTCCGTCACCGTCAGCTTCTCGATCGAGATCTGGTCGAGGTCGAAGGGCGAGGACGGCCGCATCGCCCAGTCGACCGTGCCGTCATTGGCGATATCGATGGTCGCTTTCGGCCGCACCAGCCGCATGTCGAAGATCAGCACTTCGCCGCGCAGGAAGGGCGCCAATTCCGCGTCCATCGAAAACGTCTCGACGGTCATGGCCGGCTGGCCATTGGGGCCGCCGGCGACGGCGACATTCGAGAAGGTCACCGAGGGGAACGGCAACAGCCTTGCCGTGGCGTCGCCCTGCACGGTCACCTTGCGGCCGAGAATGGCGCTGGCCTCGCGCTCGAATTGGGCGCGGTAGCCGGTCCAATCGATAAAATACGGCACCACCAGCGCCGCACACAGCACCAGCACAAAAAGGCCACCGAAGATCACGAACAGGCGAGCGAGCATCAGCTCCGAATGGGTTGATTGAAATTCTGCCGCACTCTACCCGCATCCGCGTGTCGATAAAGAGGCAATTCATCCAGTGTTGCGCGATCCCGGATGATCTGAAACAAATCCTCGCAAAAGCGGAGAATTCGGATGTCGGGCAAGAACTGGGATCGCGTGCCGATCGATGCGCAAAGTGTCGACGCCCCGCTGTCGCTTTCGGCGGTCTTTCTTGTCGTCACCGTCGCCGGCGGGCAGAGCGCGCTCGCCAGGGTTGCCTCCGTGCTCGGCGGGCTCGACGATCTCGTCAAAACCGTCGGGTTCCGCGATCTTTCCGGGCGGCTTTCGTGCATTGCCGGCATCGGCCGCGATCTCTGGGATCGTCTTTCTCCAGATCGGCGGCCGCTGGAACTGAAACCGTTCGCGCCGATCAAGGGTGCCGTTCATTCGGCGCCTTCGACCGTCGGCGATCTTCTCTTCCACATCCGCTCCGAACGCCCCGACATGTGCTTCGAGTTCGAGCGCATCCTGCTCGACAATCTCGGTGATGCCGTGAACGTCGTCGACGAGGTTTCCGGCTTTCGGTACTTCGACGCGCGCGACCTGCTCGGCTTCGTCGACGGCACCGCCAATCCGACCGGCCTCGATCTGCCGGCCTCTGCGCTCATCGGCGATGAAGACGCCGACTTCGCCGGAGGCAGCTATGTCGTCGTCCAGAAGTACCTGCACGATCTCCAGGCATGGGGGCGGACGCCGACGCCTCTCCAGGAAGAAATCATCGGCCGCACCAAGATCGACAACATCGAAATCGATGATGACGACGCGCCGCGCAAATCGCACAAGTCGCTGGCCACCATCGAGGATGCCGATGGCAACGAGTACGACATTTTGCGCGACAACATGCCGTTCGGCAGGCCCGGACAGAACGAATTCGGCACCTACTTCATCGGCTATAGCAGGTATCTCTGGGTGATCGAGAAGATGCTGCAGCGCATGTATATCGGCGAGCCGCCGGGTGCTTACGACCGGCTGCTCGATTTCTCCACGCCGCACACCGGCACGACATTCTTCGCGCCAACCCGCCCCATGCTGCAAACCCTTGTTGAGGGCGCATAGAAGACGCCTGCGACCGCACGGCAGGCCGGCGCCCCCACGATTTCACCCGGCGATTGTCAGAACCCTCAGCGTGCGTCGCGCTTTGCTTGCGCCACCTTGGCCGCCTTGCGCTGCCGGCCAAGCTCCATCGGTCGAACGAGGTCTTGCGCCCTCTGGTTTGCCACCGACCGCATCCCCTTGCGCGCGGTGCGCGAATTGAAAGCAGGGCCTTCCGGCGTCGCCCCTTGCTTCATGACAAATGCCTTGCGCGCGTTTTCGATCAGCGAAACGCTGGCCGCCAGTTGCCGGCGCCGCTCGGCCTCGCCATTCAGCCGCCGCATGGCCATGGCCAGCACCGCAAGCTTTGTCTGCGAACCGCCATCGGACTTTGAGGGTGCAGCGCCTTTCGACGCGCCCTTGCCGCGTATTTCACGCCGGCGGCGGTGTGCTTGGGTCTGCGCCTTGTCGCGCCGCTCCCGCAACAGCTTGACCAGACCGGCAAGATCGCCGTCGGAAAGCTCCTGCACCGCCGGATGGTGCGACTTCTCCACCAATTCCTGTTCGTCAGCGCTCAGCGCACGTGCCGCTTCCTTGCGTGAAATCGCCATGGCATTCCTCCTCCGCTGGCACGCCTGAATGTTCCAGGCCTCGCTGCCGAAGCTTCGAACCAAATGGTGGTGCGATCAAGGCACGGGAAATCCCTGAATGATCAACGTCGCCAAAGCCTATCGAGAAAACGAACCGGTTTGACGTCGCGCACAAGCGCCCGGTGTCCGGCAGTCTCCATCAACACGGTTAAAACCGCCCCCTCATGGAGGCTGGCCGAGAAACTCTCGGCAATGAATTCCAGCGTCGAATCGTGGAACGTCAGGATGAAATGCCTATAGCCTGAAAACAGGTCCGGCGTGTGAGACGAATGAACCCGATTTGCTCGTTCCAGGGAAGCGGTCCACAACGAGTTGAGAACTTCGAATGAGGAATAGGGCTGTAAACCCAGTCCATATAGCCGATGCCCGCTGATGGCTTCGTCATTCGGTGGGCCGAATTGAAGTGCTAGATATGGGTCTACTGTCAGGATCGCGACTGACTGATTGCCCGTTGTAGGCGAAATCGAGCGCGGATTCGTGCCATCAAATGATGGATCCGGAGTGTTGACGATATAGGCAATAAGCAACTTGCCTCCATCCGCAAACACGTGCGGAAGTGGCGCGCCAGCGGACGACGGTGGCACCTCGATCGGCAGCAACCTCTCGTCAGTCGACATCTAATGGGCTTCGCCCGGCAAAATCTTGCCCGGGTTCATGATATCGAGCGGGTCCAGCGCCTGCTTGATCGTGCGCATGATGTCGACGCCATGGCCGAGTTCATGACGCAGGAAGCCGATCTTGCCCTGGCCTATGCCGTGCTCGCCGGTGGAGGTGCCGTCCATGGCGATCGCCCGCATGTTGAGCCGCGCGACGAACTTTTCCGACAGCGCGATCTCCCTGGGATCGTTGACATCCATCAGCACCAGCACGTGAAAATTGCCGTCGCCGGCGTGGCCGACGATCGGCGCGATCAGACCCATCTCTTCTATGTCGGCTTCGGTTTCCATGACGCATTCGGCAAAGCGCGAGATCGGCACGCAGACATCGGTCGACAGCCCCTTGGCGCCTGGCCGCAGCGTCAGCGACGACCAGTAGGCGTCATGCCTGGCCTTCCACAGTTTGGTGCGCTCCTCGGCGACGCTGGTCCACAGGAACGGCCCGCCGCCATTCTCCTCGGCGATCATGCCAAAAGTCTGGGCCTGTTCGGCAACCCCGGCATCGCTGCCGTGAAACTCGACGAACAGGCACGGGCTTTCGGGATAGTCGAGCTTCGAATAGTTCTTCATCGCCCGCATCTGCAGCGCGTTGACCAGTTCGATACGCGCCACCGGGATGCCCATCTGGATCGTCGCGATAACCGCGTTGCAGGCCGCCTCGACGCTCGGAAACGGGCAGACGCCGCCCGAAATCGCCTGCGGGATGCCTTGCAGCTTCAAGGTCAGCGAAGTGATGATGCCGAGCGTGCCTTCCGAGCCGACCAGCAGCCGCGTCAGATCATAACCGGCCGAGCTCTTTTTCGCCCGCTTGCCGGTCATCACCGTCTCGCCGTCGGCCATGACGGCGGTCAGCGACAGCACGTTCTCGCGCATCGTGCCGTAGCGCACCGCATTGGTGCCGGAGGCCCGCGTCGCCGCCATGCCGCCCAGCGAGGCATTGGCGCCGGGGTCGATCGGAAAGAACAGTCCGGTGTCGCGCAGGTGCCGGTTCAAATCCTCGCGGGTGACACCGGGTTCCACCGTGCAGTCGAGATCTTGCGGATTGACCGCCAGGATACGGTTCAAGCGCGATGTGTCGACGGATATGCCGCCGCCCGGCGCGTTGGTGTGACCCTCCAGCGAGGAACCGACGCCGAAGGCGATCACCGGCACGCGGTGCGCAGCGCAGGCGCGGACGATCTCCTGCACCTCGGCAGTCGTCTCGGGAAAGGCGACGCCGTCAGGCGCCTGCGTCGGAATATAGGTGGTGGTGTGCGCATGCTGCGAGCGGATGGCCTGGCCGGTCTGGAATCGCTCGCCGAGCTGCTGCTTGAGGATGCCGAGCACCGCCGCGATGCCTTCCTCGTTGCGTTCGACCGGGTTGAGGTCGCTCAGAGCCATGAATTCCTCCGCGAATGGACCAGCGTCCACGCTTGTTATGCGTCTATGGATGCGTAGTCTTACCCGCCACGCTCTGTCCAGCGCCAGAACAAGGAAGTTTCGATGCCCATCCCCACTCCCTTCGTCTCGAAACCCATGGACATCGAGAAGGACTGGATCGATTACAACGGCCATCTCAACATGGCCTATTACAACGTGCTGTTCGACCGCTGCTCGGACGACGCTTTCGAGGCAATGGGCATGGGACCGAACTATGCCAGGGATCGCCGCCTCACCATCTACACGGCCGAAGTCCATGTCTGCTACGTGCAGGAGCTGCATCTCGAGCACAAGGTCACGGTCTCCTTCCAGCTTATCGACCACGACGACAAGCGGCTGCGGGCCTATCAGGAAATCCGCCATGTCGACGGCTGGCTGGCCGCGACGTCCGAATCGCTGTCGCTGCATGTCGACATGTCCGGGCCGAAGGTGGCGCCCTTCCCCGCCGATGTGCTGGCCAGGGTCGAAGCCATGCGCGCCGCCCATTCGGCACTGCCGATGCCGGAACGGGCCGGCCGCTCGATCGGCATCAAACGCAAATAGGGCGAAGCCGATACTTCTCGTTTCCGGCTTCAAAGCCACACCGGCAATCTAAAATCGCAGAACCCTCCCATCGGCCGGCAGCAGTGCTTGAAGCGGCGCGGCGCCCTCGTTAACCTTACCAATGTTTTAACGGGAACAAGCCATTTGAGCCGTTGCGCGACTCAGCGGGTCGGTCGAAAACGATCCGCATCGAGGTAGCGACACGGGCGGCGCGGCGCCGGTTCGAGGAAAGTGCATGAAAACCGACATCAAGGTCGAGGTGGACAGGCTGGCTGCCGATCCGCGCATCACCGACTACGATTTCTGGCGCTCGCTCAAGAACGTCAACAACGAGATCTTCCACATCGCCAACAACAACGAGCCGATCCCGTTCGACATGATCCGCTGGCGTGCCATCCTGAAGCAGGCGCGCATGAAACGCGGCCACGCATAGGTCCTCTCCCTGTACGTCAAGCCTGGCGCCTCAACGCTGCCAGGGCCGAGCGCGCCACCACCGGCGACGACTGGATGATCGCCGTATTGGTCATCGCATAAGGAATGATGCGGTCGATCACCCGCTCGAGGTCGGCCACCGAGCCGACATGCGCCAGCGCGATGAAACAATCCTCTCCGGTCACCCGGTCGCATTGCACGATCTCCGGCAGTTCGCGGATGATCTCGGCCACCACAGTCAACTGCCCCGGCACCGGCCGGATGCGCAGCCATGCCGACAGCGGCAGGCCGAGTGCCGCCGGGTTGATCCTGACCGAATAGGCCTCGATGACGCCGCTTTCCTGCAGCCGCTTGATGCGCTCTGCCACGCTCGGCGCCGACAGGCCGACCGAGCGTGCCAGTTCCGCCGTGCTGGTGCGCGCGTCCTTTTCCAGCAGACGCAGGATCTTCACGTCAGCGGCATCGAGATCGGCTTTTTCAGTTCGAAGGCGTTTCATGAAAAATTCCTTGCTTCAGGGAGAAAGACCGCCGAAAAGCTGCTCATCATCCATATAAACAGATATATCCGCCTGCGATACTGATCCGAATGGATGATCAAACGCAAGCTCTCGCGGCGAGCCCTGCCCTCGGCAACTCCACCCTGGGCAGGCTGACGGAAAAAATGCCGCCGCATGTCTGGTTCGGCGTCAGCGCGGTCTTCCACTATCTCGGGCCGGCATTCGCCGTGCTGCTTTTCCCGCATGTCGGCGTGCTCGGCATGGCGTGGCTGCGCATCGCCACGGCAGCACTCATCTTCGCACCGCTGACCCGCCCATGGCGAAGCTTCGCCCGCGCCGATCGCTCGACGCGGCTGCTGTTGCTGGCCTTCGGCGCCTGCCTGGCGGTGATGAACTGTTCGTTCTACCTGGCACTCGACCGCCTGCCGATCTCACTGGTGGCGGCGATCGAATTCGTCGGCACCATCGGCGTCGCGGCGATCGGCCTCAGGAGCCCGCGCAATCTTGCCGCCCTTGCCGTCGCCGTCGCCGGCACCTTGCTCCTCATCGACGTCAGATGGTCCGATGACCCCATCGGGCTGTTCTGGGCCTTCCTCAACGGCGCGCTGTTTGTCGGCTATATCGTGCTCGGCCACCGCGTTGCCGCGTCAGGCGCAGGCAGCGGCATTGCCGGCCTTGGTGCCGCCATGGCGATCGCCTTCATCGTCGTGCTGCCGATCGGCTTCACCGATGCGCTGCCGGCCTTTTTCTCACTGCCGCTGCTGCTCGCCGCCATCGGCGTCGGCATCTGCTCCTCTGTCATTCCTTACATCTGCGACCAGCTCGCCATGTCGCGGCTGCCACGTGCGAGCTTCGCGCTGTTGCTGTCGCTGCTGCCCGTCACCGCAACGCTGATTGGCGTCGTCGTGCTGCGCCAGATTCCAAGTTTTACCGATTGCCTCGGCATCGCGCTGGAGGTCGCCGGCGTCGCCTTCCACAAGCCGGCATCACCCGGCTAGTTCCCGAGGCCTCGGTTCCAGGTTTCTGCGAACTGCGACAAGAAGCTCAAGATTGAACCAAATCGGCGTCTGATCCGTTGTCACCCACGAAAATGGCTTGGAGTGACACAATGGAATGGAAACGGACCAGGGAGCCTGCCGACGCATGGCACATGACGGACGATCTGCATGTCGAGCACGGCAAGGGCGATCCGTTCGCGGCGGCTATCCGCGCCACCCGCATGTCGATGATCATCACCGATCCCCGGCAACCGGATAACCCGGTCGTTTTCGCCAATGACGCTTTCCTGCGACTGACCGGATATGAACGTCATGAGGTTCTGGGCAAGAACTGCCGCTTCCTGCAGGGACCGAAGACCGACAAGGCCGCTGTTGAACAGATACGCGCGGCGATCGAGGAAGAAACCGATGTCAGCGTCGATATCCTGAACTACCGCAAGGACGGCTCGACCTTCTGGAACGCGCTCTACATCAGCCCCGTTTCGAACGACAAAGGCGATTTGCAGTTCTTTTTCGCATCCCAGCTTGACGTCTCGGACCGCAAACACTCTGAGAGTCGCATCAACGCGGACAAGGACCGCTTCGAAAAGGCGGTGAAGGAACGCACCGCGGAACTGGAAGCTGCCCTCGATGCGCAGACCACCTTGCTGCACGAGGTCGACCACCGGGTGAAGAACAACCTGCAGATGATCTCTTCCCTGATTATTATGCAGCGGCGGACCATACGGGACGAAGGAACCAGGCGTTCGTTGACCACCATGCTGGAGCGCATCGAAGCCCTGAGCACCGTGCATCGGCGGCTTTATCAGTCGAAGGACGTCAGCAAGTTCGATGTGGCGGATTTCGCCAAGGATCTGGTGACAGACCTGCTGACGGCGTCGGGGCGCGCTGAGATCAGCCCGGCTCTCGACCTGCAACCGATCATCATTTCCGCGGAGAAGGCAACGCCCATCGCTCTGATGGTCAACGAACTCGTCACCAATGCTCTCAAGCATGCCTTCAAGTCCAAGCCCGACGGAATGTCGGCCGGCCGCCTGGGCATCAAGATGAGCCAGCCCGACGGCCACTTGAATATCGAGGTGTCGGACGACGGCATCGGCATGGCCGACGCCAACGGCGATGCCTCGTTCGGCATGCGGCTGATCAAGTCGCTCGCCCGCCAGTTGCGTGCCGAGATCGAATGGCGCGACACCGGCCCCGGCACGAAGGTCGTTATCTCGATCCCGAACGAACCCCAGGAAAAAGGGAATGTGTCATGATTGAGCCGCTCAAGGTCCTGATCATCGAGGATGAAGCGCTGCTGGCAATGGAGCTGGAGAGCCTTGTCGAGGATGCCGGCCACAGCGTCGTCGGCTGGGCGACCTCCTCGGCGGAAGCCATGGCCATGGCGGATGCGACCGAAGCCGACATCGCCTTCGTCGACATCCACCTGAGTGACGGGCCATCCGGCATCGACGTGGCCAAGTACATAGGCGAAAGGAAGAGTTCGACGGTGGTGTTCATGACCGCCAATCCGAAGCGTATCCCCGATCATTTCGCCGGCGCGATCGGCGTCATAGCCAAGCCCTACACGATGAACGGGCTGACCTCGGCGTTGCGGTACCTGCAGGAAGGCGTGCGCCGCCCGCCCCCCGTTTCGGCGCGGCCGGCCGGCTTCACCCTGTCGCCGGCCTTCGAGACCGCCTGGGCGCCGGCGGCATGACGGCTGAAGTCATTTCAGTTTTTCCCGAAGGAAGGCGATCGTGCGTCCCCAGGCGAGGTCCGCCGCCTTCTTGTCGTAGCGCGCTGCCGAGGTGTCGTTGTTGAAGGCATGGTTGGCGCCTTCATAGACATAGACCGTGTATTCGACATGCGCCGCGTCCAGCTCCTTCTTGAAGGCGTCGATGCCGGCATTGATGCGCTCGTCCAGTCCGCCATAGTGCAGCAGCAAGGCCGCCTTGATCCTGGATACATCGGCGGCCTTCGGCTGCATGCCGTAATAGGCAACGCCGGCACTGAGATCGGGCGCGTTGACGGCCAGCATGTTGACCGTGCCGCCACCCCAGCAGAAGCCGATAGCGCCGACCTTGCCGTTGCCGTCCTTGTCGCTCTTGAGGAAAGCGACGGTCGCAACACCATCGGCGATGGTCTGCGCCGGGTCGAGCTTGGCGAACATGTCGCGCGCCTTGTCTTCGTCGGTTGGCGTGCCGCCGAGCGGCGACAGGAAATCCGGCGCCAGCGCCACGAACCCCTCCAGCGCCACGCGTCGCGCGACGTCGCGGATATGCGGGTTGAGCCCCCTGTTCTCGTGCACGACGATGACAGTACCGAGCTTGCCCGTCTTGTCCGCCGGCTTGACCAGATAGCCCTTCATCTCGCCGCTGCTGCCGGGATAGCTGATCTCCTCGCCCTTCACCCGCGGATCGTTGTCGGCGACAACAGCCGCTTGCGCCGAATTTGCCGCCAGAAGCGGCGCAATCGCGGCCGCCGCCGCACCTGATCCGGCAAGCCGCGTCAATTGCTCCATGAACCGGCGGCGATCGAGCGTCAGATGCGTATATTCGTCATAGGCGTCGATCATCGCCTGGGTGATGGCGGGCTTGGCGTCGGGTTTCGTCATGGATCGGTCCTCTGCTTCGGGCTTTAATTCCCAGCTACATAGGAACCAAGCCGGCATGGTCCAGTCGAGCACTCATCGCGGCCGCCGATTGCCTCAGGGCGTATGCCACCGGTCGCGCCCGGGCAGTAAGGCCGGTGCCATGCGCGGCCGTGTCATCACTTTTTGGTCATTGGCGATAAATCCTGCTGGCGCTGCCACAATCGTGAGGGAAGGTGGCGATCGACGGTATCTTGACCGCGTGCCTACACGTCAGACCCAGAAGGAAGCGATGACCATGACCATGCCTTCCCCGATCCTCGCCAGCGCGCTCGTCCTTGCGGCGGCCGCCGCTTTGGCCCTGCGCGCGATGGTTGCGAGTGCAGGCAGACGATCGTTGATCAGGGTCCGCACTGAGCGGAACCGCAACACGAAAACCCAGGGTTGAGGTGACGCCATGAACGTCCAGGACATCGTCAACACCGTCTCGCAGAAGGCGGGCCTCGACCAGGCGACGACGGAGAAAGTCGTCGGCACCATTTTCTCGGTGCTCGAACGCGAGGCGGAAGGCACAAGCGCCTCGGCGTTCTTCGCAAAGATTCCCGGCGCCGACGGCCTTGCCCATCAATATGACGTGATGGCCGCCGATCCGGCCGGCGGTGGCGGTTTTCTGTCGTCGTTGCAGGGCGCGCTTGGCGGCGTTCTCGGCGAGAAGGCCGGCGCGCTGATCAATGGCATCGCCGCGCTCAAGGCATCCGGTCTCGACATGGCGCAGATCCAGAAGGCCGGCGCGACGCTGATCCAGCAGGCCGAAGCCGCCGCCGGTCCCGACCTGACCAACAAGGTGCTCGGCTCGGTGCCCAGCCTGAAGGGCCATCTGGGGATTGGCTGATCGACAACGGGCCCATTGGAAGATTTGCCGCCTCATCGCCCAGTCGGGCACTTTTCCCCGTCACCATACGGGGAAAAGATACCGGCACAGATGAGGGGGCTGCGCGACCTCTGAAAGATCGCGTCCCCCTGTCGCCTACTTCGGCAGCGCGTAGGCCATCACATAGTCCCCAGGCTTGGTGCCGACCGAACCGTGGCCGCCGGCGACGATGACCACGAACTGGCGGCCGTCGGCCACCGTATAGGTCATCGGCGTCGATTGCCCGCCGGCCGGCAGCCGCGCCTGCCACAGCTGCTTGCCCGACGTCAGGTCATAGGCGCGCAGATAGTCGTCGACCGCGGCCCCCAGGAAGGCGACGCCGCCAGCGGTGATCATCGGCCCGCCGATGCCGGGCACGCCGACCTTCAGTGGCAGCGGCAGTGGCGTCATGTCATAGACGGTGCCGTTGCGGTGCTTGTAGGCGATCTTGCCGGTCCTGAGATCGGCGCCGGCGACATAGCCCCAGGGCGGCGCCTGGCAAGGAATGCCGAGCGGCGACAGGAACGGCCCCATCACCACCGCATAGGGCGCGCCCTCGTTGCGGTTCAGCCCCTGCTCGCTGCCCCGCCCTTCGTCCGGCGGCGGCACTTGATCGCGCGGGATCAACTGCGATTTGAACGCCAGGTAGGTCGGCATGCCGAACAGCACCTGCCGGACCGGGTCGACGGCGACGCCGCCCCAGTTGAAGGTGCCGAAATTGCCGGGGTAGATCAGCGAGCCCTGTACGGAAGGCGGCGTATAGCGGCCCTCATAGCGCAGGCCCTGGAATTCGATCCGGCAGGCCAACTGGTCGAACATGGTTAGGCCCCACATGTCGGCGCCGGTCAGCGGCTTCGGCATGAAGGTGAGATCGGAGACCGGCTGCGTCGGCGATGTGTGGTCGCCTTCGATCGCGCCGCCGGGCGCCGGCACTTCGTTGACCGCAATGACCGGCTCGCCGGTGCGGCGGTCGAGCACATAAAGATCGCCCTGCTTGGTCGGCCCGACCAGCGCCGGCACCACCGTGCCGTCGGGTTTGGTGATGTCGATCAGGCTCGGCTGCGCCGGTACGTCCATATCCCAGAGATCGTGGTGCACGGTCTGCCGCACCCATCGCACCTGACCGGTGTTGAGGTCGAGCGCGGTGATCGACGACGAGAACTTCTCGACATTGGCGCTGCGCCCGGCGCCGAGCTGGTCCGGCGTCTGGTTGCCGAGCGGCACGTAGAGCAGGCCGAGCTTCTCGTCGGCGCTCGGCGTCGACCACATGTTGGGCGAGTTGGCGGCATAGGTCTGGCCGGCCGCCAGCGGCGTCGTCTGGTCCGGATTGCCGGAATCCCAGTTCCACACCAGCGCGCCGGTGGCAGCGTCGTAGGCGCGGATGACGCCGGACGGCTCCTGCGTCGAATAATTGTCGTTGACCGCGCCGCCGACAATGATCTTGCCGCCTGAGATCAGCGGGGCCGAGGTCGAGTAATAATAGCCCGACTTCGGATAGGGCATGTTGGTCAGAAGGTTCAGCGTACCGCCCTCGGCGAAAGCCGGACAGATCTGCCCGTTGGCGGCGTCGAGCGCGATCAGCCGCGCATCCGAGGTCGGCAGATAGACGCGGGTCGCACAGGGCTGCCCGGCGGCGCCGGCGGCATCGGCGTAATAGGCCACGCCGCGGCAGGTCTGGTGCTGGCGATCCTTGTCGAGCTTGACCTTGGGATCGAAGCGCCATTTCTCCTTGCCGCTCGCGGCATCGATGGCGATGGCGAAATTATGCGGCGTGCAGATGTAGAGCGTGTCGCCGATCTTCAGCGGCGTCACCTGATAGGTGGTCTCGCCGACATCGTCCGGTCCCTTCACGTCGCCGGTCTGGTAGGTCCAGGCGGGCTGCAGCTTGGCGACATTGTCCGGTGTGATCTGGTCGAGCGGCGAATAGCGCTGGCCGAACTGCGTGCGGCCGTAATAGTGCCATTCGCCGGCCGGCACATCATTGCCGAGATTGGCGTTGGCAACCACCTTGTCGGTGCCGAGTTCGCCGGCAATGTCCTTCGGATCCGAAGTCATCGAATAACCGGCGACGGCCAATGATGCCAGCACGGCAAGGATCAGCGGCGCGCGTGCGTCAGGGCCGACAAGACCCCGCCTCGCCCACGGCGTCAGCAGCCACAAGGCGAGAAGCACGATAATGCCGCCGCGAGGCCCGAGTTCCCACCAGTCGAAGCCGATTTCCCAGACCGCCCAGGCCAGCGTGCCGAGCACGATCACCGCGTAGAGCCACAGTGCGGTGGACCGGCGCCGGTAGAGCAGCCAGGCGGCGATCAGGAAGGCAAGGCCGGCAACGACATAGTACCAGCTGCCGCCCAGCATCGCCAGGCGGATGCCGCCGCCGCCGAGTGCCAGGCCGATGAGGAAAAGAATGAGGGAAGTGATGGTGACAGCCAAGATGATACTCCTTCGACTGTTGCGCTTCGCGGCTTCGATTGTTGCGCTTCGCGGCGCGGCCATGGCAACCCGGCATTGCGTCGCTGCCCGAAGCACAACTTTCTCCTGACGGTCCCGCCTGTCAAGCACGGGCCTGAAGCGCAAGCCGGAATGGTCCATCGCAATTGGGATAACATCGACCGCACTGAGAGCGCGGGGCAGCAATCGGGCACTTTAGCGGAACAAAACGTAGACAGTTCTGGTCTTTCCCCACCGAATCACTACATTCGGGGCGATGTCCGGCTTTTCCGAAGACATGCCCTTTTTCGACGAACCCAATGCGCGGCCCACGGCCCCGTCGGGCATCGCCGCGCGCGCCATGGCTGCCCGCAGCGGACACAACAACGCGCCCGACTATCTGAAGGGCCTCAACCCGGAGCAGCGGCTAGCTGTTGAAACAACGGAGGGTCCGGTTCTGGTGCTGGCCGGAGCCGGCACCGGCAAGACCCGAGTGCTGACCACGCGCATCGCCCACATCCTCGCCACCGGCAAGGCGTTCCCGTCGCAGATCCTCGCGGTGACCTTCACCAACAAGGCCGCGCGAGAGATGAAGATCCGCATTGGCGTCCTGATCGGCGAAGGCAATGTCGAGGGCATGCCCTGGCTCGGCACCTTCCACTCGATTGGCGTCAAGCTGCTTCGCCGCCATGCCGAACTTGCCGGTTTGCGCTCCGACTTCACCATCCTCGACACCGACGACGTCGTGCGGCTGATCAAGCAGCTGATCCAGGCCGAAGGTCTGGACGACAAGCGCTGGCCGGCCAAGCAATTCGCCCAGATGATCGACGGCTGGAAGAACAAGGGGCAAGGCCCGGCCGACATCGCCGAGGGCGATGCGCGCGCCTTCGCCAACGGCAAGGGCCGCGAACTCTACAAGGCCTATCAGGAGCGGCTGAAGACGCTGAACGCCTGCGACTTCGGCGATCTCCTGTGCCACCCGATCCGCATCTTCCGCGCCAATCCGGATGTGCTGAAGGAATACCACAAGCGCTTCAAATACATCCTCGTCGACGAATACCAGGACACCAACACCGCCCAGTACATGTGGCTGCGCCTCCTGGCGCAGCGGCCTCAAGGCAAGCCGATCTCCCCCCTTGAGGGGGAGATGTCCGGCAGGACAGAGGGGGGCGCCTCGCGCCGACAGGCTGGAGGGACAGCGCCCCCCTCTGTCGCCTCCGGCGACATCTCCCCCTCTAGGGGGGAGATTGGGCGCTCTTCGACTGACACCCGCGCCACCGTAAACATCTGCTGCGTCGGCGACGACGATCAGTCGATCTATGGCTGGCGCGGTGCCGAGATCGACAACATCCTGCGCTTCGACAAGGATTTTCCCGGCGCCACCATCATCCGGCTGGAGCGCAACTATCGCTCGACCGCGCACATCCTTGGTGCTGCCTCCCACCTCATCGCCCACAATGAGGGCCGCTTCGGCAAGACGCTGTTCACGGACCGCAACGATCCCGAAGACGGCAAGGTGCATGTTCACGCCGCCTGGGATTCCGAAGAAGAAGCGCGCGCCGTCGGCGAGACCATCGAGACCTACCAGCGGCAAAAGCACAATCTCAACGACATGGCGATCCTGGTCCGCGCGTCCTTCCAGATGCGCGAATTCGAGGACCGTTTCGTCACGCTCGGCCTCAACTACCGCGTCATCGGCGGCCCGCGTTTCTACGAACGCATGGAAATCCGCGATGCGCTGGCCTTCTTCCGCGTCGTCGCCCAAGGCGCCGACGACCTCGCCTTCGAGCGCATCGTCAATGTGCCCAAGCGCGGCCTGGGCGAAGCCACCATCCGCCAGATCCACGATACCGCGCGTGCGCTGCGCATCCCGATGCTGGAGGCCGCCGCCAAGCTCGCCGAAAGCGACGAGCTGAAGCCGAAGCCGCGCGCCGCCTTGCGTGAAGTGGCCGCCAATTTCGAGCGCTGGCAGAAGGCGCTGGAAACCACGCCGCACACCGAACTCGCCGAGACCATCTTGGAAGAGAGCGGCTACACCGACATGTGGAAGAATGACCGCTCGGTCGAAGCCCCCGGCCGGCTGGAGAACCTGAAAGAACTGATCCGCTCGATGGAGGAGTACGAATCGCTGCGCTCCTTCCTTGAACATGTCGCACTCGTGATGGACGCCGAGCAGAATGCCGGGCTCGACGCCGTCAGCATCATGACGCTGCATTCGGCCAAGGGCCTCGAATTCGAGACCGTCTTCCTGCCCGGCTGGGAGGAAGGCCTGTTCCCGCACCAGCGTGCGCTGGATGAAGGCGGCCGTTCCGGGCTGGAGGAAGAGCGCCGCCTCGCCTATGTCGGCCTGACCCGGGCCAAGAAGAACCTGCATCTGTGGTTCGTCTCCAACCGCCGCATCCACGGCCTGTGGCAGTCGACCATCCCGTCACGCTTCCTCGACGAACTGCCGGAAGCCCATGTCGAAGTCGCCGAAAGCGGCAACAGCTATGGCGGCTACGGCAATTCCTACGGTGGTGGCTCTTTTGCCTCCGGCCGCGGGGGCCAGGGCGCAGGAAGACAAAACCCCTATGGCGCCTCGCGCTTCGACAATGTCGGCGCCGACAGCGAAAAATCCGGCGCCTTCTCCAACACCTATGCGACGCCGGGCTGGCAGCGCGCGCAGGCCAACCGCACCGAGGCGACCGACCGCAACTGGGGCTCGCGCTCCGGCCATCAGGTCGAGCGCATCGGCTATGGCGAGACGGACAGCGGCTACGGCGCCGGCCGCACCTCCGTCAAAGGCCGCACCATCGACGGCGAACTGGTCGCCAAATCCGTCGCCGACAAGCCATCGCCCTTCAATGTTGGCGACCGCGTCTTCCACCAGAAATTCGGCAACGGCAATATTTCCGCCATCGAAGGCAACAAGCTGACCATCGACTTCGACAAGGCCGGCCAGAAGCGTGTGCTGGACGGGTTCGTTGCGGCGGTGTGAGCGAGTTTTAAATTCCGCAGAGTTCCTTTACCTTTGTCGCTAGCGCCACAGATCTTTCAATGACAAACCCCTCAAAATCATCATCAAACAGAGTATCGTTAGAGAAACACGAATCCATAATTAGATCTACGTTTCCTTGCATTTTAGCACGATAGACTGAGGGGGCATCACCCCCAAGATTACGATTGTCCGCACGAGACATGAAGCAAAAATTAGCAAGAACACTTTCGTTATAAGCGGCCTGACCCGTATCTTTCAAGAAAGCTCGAGGCATCATATGATGAAATTCATTCCTATTGGCCATCTTAATCTTCTCTTTGATATTTATCGGTTCACCAGAAATAAATGACCGAGAATTCTTCGTGGCGAGAAGAAGAACGAAGCTCTTCGTATTAACATTATTTATTCCAAATCTATTTTGAATAAAGAACCCGTCATCAAAATTAAACGTTATGTCCGCAATGCCAATATCCCCGCCCTCTCTTAGTTTCTTCATTCCTTCGATGTCAGAATTCAGATTCCGTAGAACACCAGAACTATATCTTTTGGAAAAGCTAGAGCGCCAAAACCACTTATTGATCGCCTCACGTTGAGCGTTTGACGCGACAATTTCTTTGCCATTCGGCACCGCAAAGAAAACAGACAGGGGGACCAATTGCGTTGAGAACGGCAGGTTGGACAGAGTCTCAACCCCAAAATTATTCTTCAGGTAGTCAACAGCATATCGCACCCCATTAACGACCCGTTCAAATCCTTCTCTCACCTCTGCTCCATTCATTTCCATCAGTGCTTGGGGGGATGCATCTCCCTTAAGCACTGCGAAGCAGCACCTCAGCAAAAGATTCGTATTCTCACTTAATTCTGAAAAACCAAACGGCTGAAGCTCCTCAGATAAATCCGAAAACTGCTCCTGTAGTTGAAAATCTTCACTCCACGTCCAAGCTGAGAGAAGCTGAAGCGTGTCAAGTTCTACGCCTTGCCTATTAACCCTTTCGAATATGATCGCTACAGTTACTTTGTCCTTGGTATCTGTAGTCTGAATCGGAATCTGGGTCTCTTTAAAGACCGACTGCATGTCGTCTATTTTCTTTGCAACGTCTTCATTTAGGTCTTTTGTCGCAGCGCGATACGCCACAGTGTCGAACAATGCCTTGAGAGGAAAATGGCGATTCGGGTCAATCTCCTCATCTGGCAGGGCTACAAACTGTGTATCCTGAGCGTTTTCCTCTGCAAGAAGATCAAAGTAAACATCTAGCCAGTCTATATCGATCTCCGGCTTAAGTTCCGTCTGAAAAACTCCAAAAATTGACGTTATTCTTTGCTGTCCATCAAGAACATAATCAACAGGATAATCTTCGGCCAGGGCCGGCATTTTGAATGGGCCTAAATCCCGCTCAACTTTTAGTTTTTCGTCTGTTCGCCAAAATAGCAGTTGTCCAAATGGATATCTCTTGTAGATGCTATCCATCAGATATGCGACACGATCGGGCTCCCAGACAAAACCGCGTTGAAAAGCGGGTATGCGTATCTGCCCATTGTAAACAGAATCAATAATTTGCCTAATTGTCTTGGCCAAATCGCCCTCCCCCAAGCCGATTCCAATACGTCGAAATAGGCCGCACGGGAGACTATCCCATCGCGGATTCTTGTTTTGCCTACCTTGTGTACTTAGGACAATGTAGCATCCAAGTCGTAGGGGTAGTCCATAGCCAAAGTTTCTTTCAACACAAACAAATGTGCGATTAAGACCGTAACCCTTAGCACCCGAACAGTCGTCACTTGATCGCGTGACACAACCATGTGGCAGCCCCTCACCGATACCGCGCCTGGTTCCACTTATGCCCGAGCAGCGACAGGATGATGATCAGCCCGTTGAAGAACTGGACGTAGAAGCCGCTCAGGCCCGCCGCCACGACGCCGGTCTGGATGAACGACACGGTGACCGCGCCGATGGCGCCGCCGACCACGGTGCCGATGCCGCCCCAGGTCGGCGTGCCGCCGACGAACACCGAGGCCAGCACCGGCAGGAGATAGCCGTCGCCGGCGGTCGGCCACCAGGTGAAGTTGATCATCACCGAGAAGGTGCCGGCGATCGCCGCCCCGATGCCGACGAAGACGAACACTTTCACCCGCACGCGCTTGACGTCGATGCCCATCTGCTGGGCGCTGTCGGGGTTGTCGCCGACCACCCTCACCTGCGCGCCGAAGCGATGGCGGTTGTAGAGCATCGCCGACAGCACGACAAAACCGATGGCCCAGAAGATCTGCACCGGAATGCCGAGGAGCTGGCTTGAGAAGATCATGTAGGCCCAGCTGTCGCTGAGGCTGGTCAGCGCCATCGACTTGCCTTCGTTGATGATCTGGATCAGGCCGCGCAGCAGGAAATTCATGCCGAGCGTGGCGATCAGCGACGACAGCCCGCCATAGACGACCAGCGAGCCTACCAGGAAGCCGAGCAGCATGCCGGTGACGAGTGCGGCGGCGATGCCGAGGAACGGATCGTAGCCGGCCTGCACGACCAGCGCGAAGACCCATGAGGCAAACCCCATCGTTGCCGGAAACGACAGGTCGATCTCGCCGCAGGTGACGACGAAGACCAGCGGCACCACCACGAACAGCGCCACGGGGAGCGTCGTCAGCACCGAGCGGTAGAGATACCAGGTGGTGAAGACGGTGGGGTTGGCTATCATGAACACCGTCATCATGACGATGAACACGGCGAGCGTGCCGAGCGCGGCACGGTTGTCGAGGATGAAGCCGCGCATCCAGTGATCGGATGGGTGTCTCCACTCCTTCGGGGAACTGGGGATGCCGGCGGACGGCTCGTGCAGGTCGGGCTCCATGGTCTTGCTCATCGTGCTCTCTGCTCCGCGTCGCCGGCATCGTGCAGTCCGGCCAATCCGCCGGGATGCGCGACCTCTTCCATGAAGTTGATGAGATCTTCGGCCGACTTGACCTCGCTGCGGTCTGTCGTCAGCGCGACCTTGCCGCGATCGAGCACGACGAAGCGATCGGCGATGTCGAAGACATGATGGATGTTGTGGCCGATGAACAGGATCGAGCGGCCGCTCGCCCGCACCTGGCGCACGAAATGGAACACCTTGGCGGTTTCGGTCAGCGACAGCGCCGTCGTCGGCTCGTCGAGGACGATCAGCTCGGCCTGCTTGTAGATGGCGCGGGCGATCGCCACGCCCTGGCGTTCGCCGCCCGAAAGCTGGCCGACGATCGACTGCGGCGTGAACACTTTCGAGGTGAAGCCGATCTCGCGCATCAGCCGGCTCGCTTCCTCGATCTCCTTGTTGACCCTGAGAAAGCCCATGAAGCCGGTCAGCTCGCGGCCCATGAAGATGTTGCGAACGATGGTCTGCTGCACGGCCAGCGCCCGGTCCTGGAACACCGTCTCGATGCCGGCCTCGCGCGAACGCGCCGCACTCCACCCGGTCACCGGCTTGCCGCGCACGAGGATCTCACCGCTGGTCGGCTTGACCACGCCGGAGAGGATCTTGATCAGCGTCGACTTGCCGGCGCCATTGTCGCCAAGCAGGCCGACGACCTCGCCGCGGTCGACGCTGAGATTGACCCCGCCCAGCGCATAGACCTGGCCATAGGATTTGCTGATGTCGCGCAGTTCGATGAGGCGTTCTGCCATCGGATCCTCGCTTTGATTGTCTGTTGCTGCGTCGCCAGCGGTCCCGCCGGCCGGGGCCTGAGATCCCGGCCGGCGGCTTGGGAGGTCAGCGCAGCGCCTGCTTGGCGAGCTCAGCGACGATCTCGTAATTTTCGGGCGTGACGAAACCGGCGCCGGTGTCGACATTCATCGGCGCCAGCCCCAGCACAACCTGCTGGCAGAGGCTGAGGATCGGCAGATAGCCCTGCAGGAACGGCTGCTGGTCGGCGGTCAATTGCACCCAGCCGCCCTTGAAGCCCTCGACGATCTGCGGGCTGGTGTCGAAGCCGAAATTGAAGATCTCGCCCGCCTTGCGTCCGGCCGCCTGCATATAGGTCGAAACATTGCCGAGCATCTGCCCGCCGGGATAGCCGACCGCCTTGACGTCGGGATTGTTGAGCAGCGCCGCGGTGATGACCGGAATGGCCAGATTGGGATCGGACGCCCATTCGCCGCTCGGCGGCGAGGACAGCTGGATGACCTCGACGCCGGCCTCCTTGAGCGCCGCCACCGTGCCGCGCTCGCGCGCGCCGCGGCTTTCGTTTTCGAACGGACCGATCATGATCGCCTTGTCGCCGGCCTTGAGCTTGCCGAGCTTGAACGCCTCGGCGCCGAGCGCGCGGCCCTGCTGTTCCTGCTGGGCGCCGACATAGCCGCCGCCGAACGCTTCCACCACCTTCGGCACCGGCACGTTCTGGTACATCATCTTGATGCCGTCCTTATGCGCCTGTTCGGCCAGCGGCATGATCGACGCATCGCCCGGATGACCCATCATGGCGATGCCGTTAGGCTTGACCGCGACGGCCTCGCGCAGTTGCTGCACCATCTTTTCGATGTCCCACTGGGAGAAGATGTAGTCGACCTTCGGTCCGAGATCGGCCTCTGCCTGCTTGGCGCCATTGTAGACGATGGTGCCGAAAGCGTCGCCCTCGGCGCCGCCGACAAAAAAGCGGATGTGGACGTCCTTGCACCATTTGGCGTCGAGCGCCTGCGCGGGCAAGGTGGAGATCGCAGCGGCAAGCATCGTGGCGGCGGCCACGACGGTCGAGCGCAGAACTGTCCTTCTCATCGTCATGCTCATGCACTTATCCTCCCTTTTTGTCCTCGCAAGCGAGGGTTCGACATTCGCTTCGGCAATGTGCGTTGCAGACATCCCGGCCGGCTCCTCCCGCCGGCCGATCCTCACATCGGGTTCGGCAGGTAGCTGGCCCCTCCCCGGCATTGCTTGAGATATTCCAGCGCCCGCACCTGGCCAGTGATCTCGAGGTCGCCGCGATAGACCGGGTCGTGCCAGCCTTCGATATCGATGGCCCCCTTGTAGCCGGCCAGCCGCAATTCGCTGATCACCCGCGTCCAGTCGCTGTCGCCGAAACCGGGCGTGCGCATCTGCACGAAGGGCAGCCGGCCGAACACGCCATGCTCGCGGATAACGTCCCAGCGCACCGTCGCGTCCTTGCCGTGGACGTGGAAGATCCGCGGCGCCCATTTGCGGATCTGCGGCATCGGGTCGATCAGATAGACGAGCTGATGGCAGGGCTCCCATTCCAGTCCGAGATTGTCGTCCGGCACTTCGTTGAACATCATCTCCCAGGCGTCCGGATTGTGGGCGATGTTCCAGTCGCCGGCGGCCCAGTTGCCGTCCATGGCGCAGTTTTCGAAGGCTATGCGGACCCCCTTGTCGGCGGCGCGCCTGGCCAGCGGCCCCCAGACCTCCCTGAAGCGCGGCAGGCTGTCGGTCAGCTTCTTGCCGCGCAGGCGGCCGGTGAAGCCGCTGACCATCGAGGTGCCGAACAGATGCGCGTTGTCGATCACCGTCTCCCAGGCCTTGAGCACGCCGCGATCCACCTCGCCGTCTTCCAGCGGATTGCCGAACACGCCGAGCGAGGACACGGTGACGTCGGCATCGCCGATCGCCTCGCGGATCTGGCCGGCGAGAAGCGACAGGTCCTTGCCGCCAAGCGTTTGCCAGAAGAAAGGCTGGATGCTCTCGAAGCCGTGCGGCAGGATCGCCTTGATGTAGGCCGCCGGGTCGTCGAGATTGGCCCGCACCATGGTGCCGATCCGGATGTCGAGAAGCGGGTTCGGCGTCATTGTACTTCCTCTGCGATCGTCACGCGGCGGCCGGTCTCGGCGCTTTCGATGGCGCCAAAAACCATGGCCAGGCTCTTGATGTTGTCGGCGCCGCGCGTTTCCGGGTCGGTGCCGGTCTCGATGGCGTGCATGAAATCCCGGATGATGCCGAGATGGCCGCCGATGCGGTCGGACGGGTCGAGTGGCGGCACGTCGATCGGCTGGGTTTTGTCGATCAGCCCGTCGCGGCCGGGAACCACCACTTCTGCCTGCAGCCCGTCATTGCCGTCCCAGATGAGGCTGCCACGCTCGGCGACGATGCGCCACGTACTTTCCCAACTGGTGCGGAAGCCGGCGGCGCACCAGCTCCCGGCATAGGTGAAGACCTTGCCGCCGCCGAGATCGAAGACGGCGCTGGCCGACGATCCCTGCCGGTACCAGGAATTGGCCGGCTCCCATTCCTGGCAATAGACACCGGCCGGCTCGCCGGCGATCATGTAGCGGGCGGCGTCGAAGGTGTGGATCGCCATATCGAGCAGCAGCACATGTGCCATCTCCTCGCGAAAGCCGCCGAAATGCGGTGCGACGAAGAAGTCGGCATGGATGCTGGTCGGCGCGCCGATGGCGCCAGAATCCAGAAACCTCCGGATGCGCCTGACATTGGCAACGTAGCGACGGTTCTGCACAACCGCATGAATGCGTCTGGCCCGGCGCGCAGCCTCGACGATGGCACGCGCATTCTCCGGGCAGTCGGCGAGCGGCTTTTCCGTCAGCAGATGGCAATTGTGGGCAAAGGCGGAAAGCGCGACCGCGCGCCGGGCGGCGGGAACCACCACGTCGAACACCGCTAGCGGTTGGGTCTGCTCGAGCACGGCGTCGAGATTGTTGCCGATGACGACATTGGTGAGATCGTATTCGCGCGCCCTCGCCCGTGCCCTGTCGGCATCGAGATCCACGAGGCCGACAAGGGTGAGCCCGTGGATCTGCCTGATGGCATCGAGCCAGGCCTTGCTCATCGCTCCGCAGCCGACCAGGACGACATCGATCATCCAGCGCTCCTCCTCCGCTCGGTCCCTCCAGACCGATCGTCACGGCATCCACGGCAGGACCGTAAACGTTTTTCCGTAAACGTTTACGAGAACACACCCGAAGGCGTAGAATGTCAATCGGCCCTTGGCGAAAATCGTCCTGTCGGCTTGGCCTGAGCGGCTACCGGTGCTAGCCAAGCAAGGGGGAGTACAGTCACTTGGCATCCAGCATTCACGACCTTGCCCGTCACCTGAACATTTCGATCGGCACGGTGTCGCGGGCGCTGAACGGCCGCGCCGACGTCAATGCCGACACGCGCCAGCGCGTACTCGAGGCGGCCAGGACGCTCAACTATTCGCCGAACCAGTCCGGCCGCAGTCTCAGGCAAGGCGCCACCCATTCGATCGCCTTCATGCTGCAGCCGCATCCGGGTGACCAGCAATATGGCGAACCATTCTTCATGCCGTTCCTGATCGGGCTGCAGGCCAAGCTCGCCGAAAGCGGGCTCGACCTGATTGTGGTCATGGGTGCGCCCGGCGACTACCAGCAGGAGCGCCTGCGCCGCGTCGTCGAGACGCGCCGCGCCGATGCCGTGGTGCTCGCCTGGACCCGGCGCGAGGACGAACGCATCGATTACCTGACCCAGGCTGGTTTCCCCTTCGCCACGGTCGGTCGCAGCCGCTCCGGGGCCAGGCCCTATCCCAGCCTCGACCTCGATTTCGAAAAGGCTGGCGCCGATGCGGTCGACCGGCTTGTGGCGCGAGGCCATCGCCGCATCGCCGCCATCCGCCCGTCCCTCGATCTCAATTTCAGCTATCTGTTCCTCGACGGCTATAGCAAGGGCTTGTTGAGACACGGCATCGAAGTCGACCCGGAACTGATCGCGGACGGTTTCATCAACGAGGCCGGCGGCTACGCCGTGACACCGAGGGTCATGCGTTCCAAGAACCCGCCGACCGCCATCATCTTTAACAATGACGTGATGGCGCTCGGAGGCTGCAAGGCGCTGGCCGAGATGGGCATCAGGCCGGGCCAAGACATCGCGGTGACAGTCATCGTCGACACGCCGCTCTGCCGCTATTTTTCCCCGGCTCTGACCGCCTTCCGCCCGGCGCTGGAGCCGATGGGACAGCGGCTCGCCGAAATGCTGCTGGCCTCGATCCCGGCCTTCGCCGGCCCCGAGGGTCCACGGATCATCCGCGAAGTCTGGCCGCTGGAACTGGTCGCGCGTGACAGCGATTGACAGTCGGAAGCCGGCAAAGGCGTTTAATCCACTTTCTTCTCGCCTCGCTCCCCGGCCTTGACGATGTCGCCCGTGGTGAACAGGATTTCCTTCAGTTCCGCGCGCCAGTCCTTCTTCTGGCGCAGCAGGAATTCGAGATCCATGCCGAAATGCTTGAACTCTTCGCTCTGCGCATTCTTCATGATGGCGCGCGCCTGCGGGTCTTTCTCCACCGACATGCGCTGTTCGTACCAGCTGATCGCTTCCGCCTCCTCGATCAGCGAGGTGATCATGCGGGCAAAGGTCCGCACCTCCTGCGTCAGTTCCTCGGGCGGTTCGTGATACTGGTCGAAACCCATGTCGTCCTCCCCTCAAACAGCACACCGGCGCGCAGTGCACCGGCCGCAAACTTGAATGCGCGGGAGGCGCTGTAGGTTCCGGATAACGCCACAACCAGGGCGATCAGCGAGAGCCAGCCTTAAGACACCGGCGCTGCTCCGCCCTCTGCCGTGCGCCGCGCGATGAATTCGTCCAGCACGCCTGATGTGGCGACGGCCGAGGCCGGTGGCGCGAAATCGGCAAGCACCCGCCTCCAGACACCGGTGGCGCGCTCACTCGCCGTCTTCGAGCCGCTTTGCGTCCAGTTGCCGAAATTCGACCAGTCGGCCACCAGCGGTTCGTAGAAGGCGGTACGGTAGCGCGCCATGGTGTGGCCGGCCGAGAAGAAATGGCCGCCCGGCTGCACCTCGGCGATCGCTTCGAAACCGATGGAATCGCTGTCGCCAGGCGTCGCGGCACAAAGTTCAGCCACCGTCTGCAAAGCCTCGATGTCGGTGACCAGCTTTTCGAAGGAAACGCTTAAGCCCCCCTCCAGCCAGCCGGCGGCATGGATGCACATCGTCGCCCCGGCCAGCACCGAGCCCCACAGCGCGAACTGCGTCTCGTGCGCGGCCTGCGCGTCGGAGATGTTGGCCGCACTGCCGCCGCCGGACCGCCAGGGCAGCCCGGTGAAGCGCGCCAGCTGGCCGGCGCCCAGCGTCGCCTTGACATGCTCGGGCGTGCCGAAGGCGGGCGCGCCGGATTTCATGTCGACATTGGAGGAGAACGAGCCGTAGACGACCGGCGCACCCGGCCGCACGATCTGCGCCAGTGTCAGCCCGGCCAGCGCTTCGGCGTGCTGCAGTGTCAACGCACCGGCGACCGTGATCGGCGCCATGGCGCCCGCCAGGCAGAACGGCGTGATGACGGAGATCTGGCCCGCGCGGGCGAAATCGATGATGCCTTGCGCCATCGGAATGTCGAGCTGGCGCGGCGAGTTGGTGTTGATGACGGTGTAGCAATGCGCGCTTGCCAGAAACTCGTCCTGCGACAGGCCGCGCGCCAGCCGCAGCATCTCGAACCCGTCCTCGACTTGCAGCGTGCCGCGGGCGAAGACGAACGGGAGCTTGTCGGACAGCGTCAGCTGCGCGCGGTTGACGGCATAGTGGCGAAAGCGGTTGTCGACATCCTGCGGCTCGATGCAGGGTCCGAGCATATGCAGCACGTCGAAATGCTGCACCAGTCGCATGAGATCCTCGAAATCCGCCAGCGTTCCCGGCCGCCGGCCGCGCTCGAGATCGGTGACGTTCGGTGCCCCGCATCCGGCCAGGAAGGTCATCGAGCCGAGCTCCAGCGTCAGATCGCGGGCGCGCGAACCGGCATGGGCGTGGATCGATCTCGGCGCCGAGGCGAGTGCCGCCGCCACCATGCCGCGACCTATGCGCACCATGTCGGTGTCAGGGTCGACCAGCGCGCCGGCGCTGGCGAAAAGCTCACGCGCCTGCGGCAGCAGCACCTTGATGCCGAGCTCTTCCAGCACCCGCAGCGCCGTATCGTGAATCGCGGCCACCTGATCATCCGAAAAGATCGGCTGCGGCAGGAACGGGTTCTTCAGCGAATGGTAATTGGGACGGCGGCTGCTTTCGCTGCCGGCCTCGCCCGTGCGTCCACGCCGGCGTTCGCGCCTGCCGTCCCGTGCCGCGTCATCGACCATCGGAAATCCTCCTCATTGCCGCATTGCCTTGCCCAGGGGATCGTAGGGCGAGGCCGCGACGACATGCGCCGGCCGCTCCTCACCCACGACATGCACGGAGAGCGCGGTACCCTCGCCCGCAAAATCGCGGTCGACGAGAGCCAGCGCCAGGCTTTTGCCGACCGTATAGCCATAGCCGCCCGAGGTGACGAAGCCGATGCGTCGGCCCTGATGCCAGACCGGCTCAAAACCGCTGGCATCGGCGTCGAGCGCATCGATTTCCAGCGTCACCAGGCATTGGCCGCTGCCGGCCTCCCGCTGTTTCGACGCTGCTTCGCGGCCGATGAAGTCGCTCTTGCCGAAAGCGATGAAGCGGTCGAGACCGGTCTGGCCCGGCGTATAGCCTTGCGTGAATTCACGCGACCAGATGCCAAAGCTCTTCTCCAGCCGCAGCGCATTGAGGGCATAGTATCCGATTTCGGCCAAGCCGAGATCCTCGCCGGCAGCCAGCAGCGTGTCGCGCAGAGTGGCATGCATGGTCACGGGGCAATTGATTTCGAAGCCGAGTTCGCCCGCGATCGACAGCCGCGCCACACGTGCCTGCACCATACCGATGTCGAATGCGCCACAGGCCATGAACGGCAATGCTATGCCGGAAACATCCTGATGCGTCGTTCGCTCCAGTATTTTGCGCGCGTTCGGCCCGGTCAGCAGGAAGCCGCTCATCGTGTCGGAGAGGTCGGCGACGGTGACGCCTTCAGCCGCATGGCTCTCGAACCAGCGCATGTGGAATTCCCGGAGATAGTAGGAGCCCATAAGCCAATAGCTGCCGCCGCCCCAATTGAAGACGGTGAGGTCGCCCTTCAGCCGTCCGTCATGGCCGAGCATCGGCGCCAGACCGGCCCGCCCCGGCTTCGGCAGCCGGCAGGCGAGCAGCCGGTCGAGCCACGCTTCAGCGCCGGGCCCGGACACCGCATAGCGCGAATAGGCCGAGATATCGACGAGACCTGCGGCGCGCCGCACCTGCAGCGCCTCGTCGCCGACGATGTCGAAGGCGTTGGATCGGCGCAGCGTCGTGTTCTCGGCAAACCCCATCGGCGCGAAATAGGCCGGGATTTCCAGCCCCCAGGAAGCCATCCATTCGCATCCCGCATCCGTCATGCCGTCATAGGCGCCGGGGCGTTTCAGCGGCCGGCCGGCCGGCAGCCGTTCATTGGGAAAGGTCATGACGAAGCGGCGCGAATAGAACTGGCGCGTCGTCTGCCTGAGATATTCCCGGTTGGCGGCGAAGGCGCCGTAGCGGGCGATGTCCATGCCAAAGATGTCGGCCTGCGGTTCGCCGTAAATCATCCATTCGGCCAGCGACTTGCCGACGCCCCCGCCCTGGCTGAAACCGGCCATGACGCCGCAGGCGACCCAGTAGTTCTTTAGGCCGCGCACCGGCCCGACGATCGGATTGCCGTCCGGTGTGAAGGTGAAGGCGCCGTTGACCCATTTGCGGATGCCGGCCGTCGCCAGGCAAGGGAAGCGCTCATGCGCCTTGGCGAGTTCCGGGCTGATGCGGTCGATGTCTTCCGGGATCAGCTCGATGCCGTAGTCCCACGGCGCGCCATCCATGTTCCAGTGCTTTGGATTCTGCTCGTAGACGCCAAGCAGCACGCCCTTGCGCTCTTGCCGCAGATACGAGAAGCCGTCGAGATCGACGGCGATGCCGATTTCCCGGTCAAGTGCTGCGATCTCGGGAATGTCCTCGGTGATGAAATAGTGGTGCTCCATCGGCGTTACCGGCAGGTCGACGCCGGCCATGCGGCCGAGCTGCTTTGCCCACAGCCCGCCGGCATTGACGACATGCTCGGCGATGATGGTGCCCTGCTCGGTGATGACATCCCAGCGCCCGTCGGCACGCGCCTTCAGCTCGACCACTCGGTTGCGCAGGATGATGTCGGCGCCGCGCTTTTTTGCAGCGCCGGCATAGGCGTGCGTCGTGCCGTACGGGTCGAGGTGACCCTCGTTGGAATCATGCAGGCCGCCTAGCACGCCGCCGACATCAACGATCGGGCAGATCGCCTTGATCTCGTCGGGCGTGACCAGGCGCGCGGTCTCGATACCGACCGACTGGAACACCGCCCAGGCCGATTTCAGCCACTCCCAGCGCGCGGGATCGCTGGCGATGTTGACGCCGCCCGTCATGTGCAGGCCGATATCCCAGCCGGATTCGGCCTCGATTTCCCGGTAGAGATTGATGGTGTAGTCCTGCAGCGCCGCCACGTTGGGATCGGCGTTGAGCGCATGGAAGCCTGCCGCCGCGTGCCAGGTCGAACCGGCCGTCAGTTCGGCACGCTCGATCAGCGCCACATCGCTCCAGCCGAACCGCGTCAAATGGTAGAGCACCGAGGCTCCGACCACGCCACCCCCGATGACGACTGCGCGGTAGTGCGACTTCAAGGCTTCCCCTCCACGGTTAGTCCGAAGGCTGGACCATATACGCACTAGACATAAGTGTCTAGCGCCGGCGGGCGCGGCTCTTTTTACCGGTCTGAGACTGACTGAGTGATCAATTCTTTCCGCCAGGCGCACGTTTCTATCGGCACGTGAAGAAGACGGCGGGCATGCACCGCGCGCTGTCACGCAAGCATCATGTTCGCGCCGTAGACCGCGTTTCGGGGAGGCGCGCGCGGCATTATCGATGTCGCACCTCTTTCAGTTTTTCGTCCCGCGGCCGCTCCGGCACATTTGTCACAAAGAGGATTGTCCATGAAACACCTGTACCGAACCGCGTCGCTCGGCGTCGCGCTGGCCTTGTTCACCGCCTTGACGCCGGCGCTCGCCGAGAGCACCGCGACCGTCGGCGGCCTCGTCAACAAGGGGCTGGTCGGCGTCGGCCGCATCCCGGCCGCCCAGCGCGACAAGTTCGGCGAGACGTTCGGCTCGGGCTCCGGCATGTCCATCGATACAGCAGGCTGGACGCATGATGCGGCCGGCTACAAGGGTTCGCTCTGGCTGCTGCCGGACCGCGGCTACAATGTCGTCGGCACCACCGACTACCGGCCGCGCCTCAACACGATCGGCATCGAGTTTGCCCCAGTCGCACCAGGTGCCGCGCCCGCTAGCGGCCAGGAGCAGGCGGGCGTCAAGGCGACGCTCGCCGACACCATGCTTCTCACCGACGACAAGGGCGCTGATGCCACTGGCCTCGATCCGCTCAACGGCGAGCGCGCGGCGAGCGGCGACATGCCGATCCTGCCCGAAGCCAACGGCAAGCTGGCGCTCGACAACGAGGCCATCGTGCGCCTGCCCGACGGTTCGATGTTCATCTCCGACGAATACGGCCCGAACATCTATAGGTTTTCCGCCGACGGACATCTGTTGTCGGCGACCCAGCCACCGGCGGCGCTGGTACCGATGCGCCACGGTGCGCCGAACTTCGCCTCGGACAATCCGGGCCCAGGTGCTGCCGAACCCGATCCGAAGGATCCCGACACCGGCCGCCAGAACAATCAGGGCCTCGAAGGCATGGCGATGACGCCGGACGGCAAGTTCCTGATTGCGGTGCTGCAGTCGGCGCCCCGCCAGGATGGCGGCGATTCGCCCGCGACGCGCCAGAACACCCGCGCGCTGGTCTATGACGCCTCCGACCCCGCTCATCTCAAGCTTGCGCATGAGTATGTCGTGCCGCTGCCGATGTTCAAGGATGCCAAGGGCAAGACCAAGATCGCCGCGCAGAGCGAGATCGTGGCGCTCTCCGACAAGACCTTCCTGATGCTGGCGCGCGACAGCGGCAACGGCCAGGGGCTGAAGGGCGACACCTCGCTGGTGCGCCAGATATTCGTCGTCGACGTCTCGGCCGCGACCGACATCGCCGGCGGCGCCTTCGATGCCGCCGACAAGCCGCTGGCACCCAAGGGCGTGCTCGACCCGTCTGTGACGCCGGCCAAGCTGACGCCGTTCATCGACATCAACGACAAGGGCGAACTCGGCCGCTTCGGCCTGCACAATGGCGCGCCGAACGACAAGAACAACTTGTCGGAGAAGTGGGAGGCGATGTCGGTGGTCAGCGTTCTCGATCCGAAGCTGCCCGACGACTACTTCCTGTTCGTCGCCAACGACAACGACTTCCTCGCCCAGGACGGTTTTCAGGTCGGCGCACCCTACAAGGCGGAAGACGGCGCCAATGTCGACACCATGTTCCTGGTCTATCAGGTCACGCTGCCGGGTCTGGCCAAGAAGTGACCACCACTGCCCGGGCGGGCGAGCTTGGCGCGTCCGCCCGAAGCACTATTGCTGGTGTTGCTCCAGGCAGAGAAGGCTTACTTCAAGAACTCCGCGTCCCTCGGCACGCCCGCATCGATCGGCTCGGCGGTTCTGCTCGACACGGCCATGATCTTGCCTGCAGCCGACAGGTTGGGGCGCACGAAGACCTGGGCGGGGCCGTTGACGCGGCTGTAGAGGTCGATGATGTCCTGGTTCATGAAGCGCACACAGCCCGACGATGCGTTCTTGCCGATGGAATCCCATTCCGGCGTGCCGTGCAGTCGGTACATCGTGTCCTTGCCATCGCGGAACAGATACAGCGCGCGGGCGCCCAGCGGGCTCTGCGGGCCGGGCGGCATTCCGTCCTTGTATTTCGCCAGTTCCGGCCGGCGCTGGATCATTTCCGGTGGCGGCGTCCAGACCGGCCACTTCTTCCTCGCCTGGACAACGGCGCTGCCGGTCCATCCGAAACCGGCTTTGCCAAGGCTGACGCCATAGCGGATAGCTGTGCCGCCGTCGCGCACCAGATAGAGGAAGTGCTCAGACGTATCGACGACAATCGTGCCGGGTTTCTCTCCGGTCGGGTCAGCCACGATCTGGCGCACGAACTTCGGATCGACCTTGGCGACCGGGATTGCCGGCAGTTGATAGCCCTCGTCGACACGCGCCGCATACATGCTCGCGGCATCGCCGAAAGCCGGATCGCTCGGCGGTGCTGCAACCGGCGGCGGCGGCGCCACGTCTGTTGTGGTGCACGCCGAAAGAGCCAGGGCACCCAAGGCGGATGCACCGAGGAACGCGCGCCTGTTCATGCGCTCAAAAAATAGCGGAATATCGGACATGACCCCCCCCGGCTTATCCAAGAACTGTAGGAATGCGGCCCCACGCATCGAAGATCAATATCCCATTCCGGAAGCTTTGAGAACATGATTAGATCACGGCATGACCTGTCCCGTTGAATCGGCAATCATCGCGCACGCGACTTGAAACGAACCTTCGCCGAGCTGCCCGCCATGGACGAAAAAAATCCCCCGCGCCGGCGCACCGGCGACCTGACCAGCGGCCCGATCCCGCGCACGCTTCTGCTGTTTGCCCTGCCGGTGCTCGGCTCCAACGTGCTGCAGTCGCTCAACGGTTCGATCAACGCCGTCTGGGTCGGCCGTTTCCTCGGCGAATCCGCACTGACCGCCACCTCCAACGCCAACCTCGTCCTGTTCCTGATCCTCGGCACTGTGTTCGGCATCGGCATGGCGGCCACCATCCTGGTGGCCCAGTCGGTCGGCGCCCGCGACCTGCCCGAGGCGCGCCGCATCGTCGGCACCAGCGCGACGTTCTTCTTCCTCGTCTCGGTTATCTTCGCGGTCTGCGGCTGGATCTGGGTCGACGCCATTCTCAACACGCTCGGCACACCGGCCGATGCCTTGCCGCTGGCGCGCTCCTATCTGCGCATCATCTTCGTCGCCGTGCCGATGATGAACCTTCTGTCCTTCGTCATGACCGTGCTGCGCGGTGCCGGCGATTCACGCACGCCCTTCTTCTTCATGGCGCTGGCCGTCGTCCTCGACATCGTGCTCAACCCATTGCTCATCCGCGGCATCGGACCGTTTCCCGAACTCGGCATCGCGGGCTCCGCAACGTCCACGCTGATCGGCCAGACGGTAAGCGTGATCGCCATCCTGATCGTGCTCTACGTGCGCAAGCATCCGCTGCGTCTGGCCGGCGCCAACCTCGCTCTGCTCCGGCCCGACCCCGCCTTGCTGCGCATCGTCGTCTTCAAGGGCGTGCCGATGGGCCTGCAGATGATCGTCATTTCGGCGGCGGCACTGACGGTGATGGGCATCGTCAATTCCTACGGCTCACAGGTCGCCGCCGCCTACGGCATCGCCGCCCAGCTGTGGACCTACATCCAGATGCCGGCGCTCGCCATCGGCGCCGCGGTGTCCTCGATGGCGGCACAAAATGTCGGCGCCGGGCGCTGGGACCGGATCGGCCGCATCGCCGCCTCCGGCGTGGGCTTCAACCTGGTCCTGACCGGCGCGCTGGTTGCCGTGCTGTCGGTTTTCGACCGTTCGGTGCTGAGCCTGTTCCTGAGCAGCGACAGCGCGGCGATCGACATCGCCGTCCACATCAACAATGTCGCCTCGTGGTCGTTCATCCTGTTCGGCATAACCATCGTGCTGTTTGCCACCGTACGAGCCACGGGTGCCGTGATGCCGCCGCTGATCATCCTGGTCATCTCGGTGCTGGTCGTGCGCACCGGCTTTGCCTATTTCATGCGCGGCGTGATCGGCGAGGAAGCGCTGTGGTGGAGTTTCCCGGCGGGTTCGATCAGCTCGCTTGTACTCGCCGCTGCCTACTACCGTTTCGGCCGCTGGCGCACCACGCACATGATCGAGAACAGGCCGGCGGCCGGCGAGCCGCCGGACACCGGTCTTGGCGTGCCGCGCGGACGCGCGCATCTTTCGCCTGAAACCCCGAACGGCTGAAGCCAGCCCGGTTCCGCTGGACCGCTCCAGGGCTCAACGCCCGTGTTGTTTCAGCCCAAAAGCCAGTGCCACCAACGCAAACGCCACGATCATGCCGGCGAACGCCAGGCTGGCAGTGATCGGACTGGCATAGGTCGAAACGATACCGATGCCGATGACGGGCAAGGCGTTGCCGACAAAGCAGCAGATGAAGAAGCTGGACACCACTTCGGCGCGGCGTTGCGGCGGCGCGATCTCGTTCACCACTTGCAGCCCGCCACGGTAACCAAGCGCCGCCGCAACGCCGCAACAGGCCGTCGCAGCAACCATCAGTGCGATCGAGGCCAGTATCTGCGCCGCCACCACCAACAAGACGCTTGGGATCATCAATGCCAGCGCGGCCAGCATCGCCTTGTTGCTCTTCATGTGCATCAGAACGACGATGCTGATCGCGGTGACGATCGCCAGTTCGAAGAACAGCGCGCCGGCGACGGCGTGGTTGGTCACATGCAGTTGCTGCGCCAGGATGCTCGGCGCCAAGGCGGCGTAGAACCCGACCAGCGCCATCGCGCCGAAGCCGGTCACCGCCGGCGCGACGAAGCGCGCACGGATTTCCTCCGGGACGGAAAGTCGCGGCCGTAAGGAGATCCGCCCGAGGCCGCCCGGCTTCGCCACCGTTTCACGAGTGCGCCAGACCAGGATCGTTACCACCACAAGTGCTGCCAGATAGACGATGAAGATCAGCCGCAACGGCCATGGTTCATATTCCGCCAGAAGTCCCGAAATCAGTGCGCCGAAGCCGAGGCCGAGGAAATTGGTGCTGGTGGCAATCACACTGGCGCGCGACTTGTCCGCGCCGGGAAGAAGTTCTGCAATCCACGCGGTTCCGGTCCCCGCGCCGACGCCGATGCCAAGTCCGCTCAGGATGCGGGCGACGTCGAGCGAGGCGACGTTTCCGGCAAACAGGAAGACAAGCGCACTGACGATGGCGACAAGCATCGCTGCCAGGCTCGCGGGCCGGCGCCCGACGACATCGGACACCCCGCCGAACATCAGCAATGCCGCCAGATTGCCGACGACATACACGGCGTAGATCAGCGTCAGGGTGATTTGTGAAAAGCCGAATTGCTGCTTGTACACGATATAGAGCGGCGTCAGCACCGTGCTGCCGGCAAACAGCACCGCAATCATCGCGGCGACGGTGGGGATTGCCAGAGCATCGCCGCGGGCCTCGTTGTGCGTATGCGCCAAACCGCGAATGGTCATGGCCAACCTCGTCACCGGTTTCAGGGATAGCGACCTTAACGCGCTTTCATCTCCGACGTTCCGGCCGGCCGGCAGGCTCCTGACAGCATGGAGGGCATTGACCAGGCGCCACGTTCGTTGTGAGCGCTCAACCCAGGCGATGGCATATTGGGACTTCCTCCCGTAACCTATGCTGAGGCCAGGAGGATTTATGGGCAAAGGCAGGGTCGAGGCATTCACCGATGGCGTCGTGGCTATCATCATCACCATCATGGTGCTTGAGTTGAAAGTGCCGCATGGCGAGGATTTCTCCGCCTTGGTGCCGTTGTGGCCGATCTTCTTCTGCTACGTGCTGTCCTTCATCAATGTCGGCATCTACTGGAACAATTTGCACAACATGTTCCACACCGTGCAGCGGGTCGACGGCCGCGTGCTGTGGGCAAACCTCAATCTGCTGTTCTGGCTGTCGCTGATGCCGGTGACGACGGCCTTTATGGGCGAAAACCACTTTGCGCCGGTGCCGGTTGCGGTCTATGGCACCGACCTCGCGCTATGCGCCATCGCCTACACCATACTCGCCGCCGCGCTGCATCGCCTGCACGGCAATGATACCGCCTTTGCCAAGGCGCTGGGAACTGACCGAAAGGGGAAGCTCTCGCTGGCTGTCTACATCGTGGCCGTCGTGCTGACCTTCGTCAGCCAGTGGATCGGCGTCGCGCTCTATGTGCTGGTCGCGATGATATGGCTCGTACCGGATACGCGCTTTGCGCGAGTGATCGAAAAGTAGCTGCTTCCCGGAGCAGCTCTACTTGCGCATCGCTTTCAGTTTTTCCGCCACCGATGCGGCAAGGTCGGCATAGCGCTCCTCCAGCCGTTCCGCCGCCTTGATGATCGAGAAATCATGGCCGAATTTTTCCAGCGCCATGCGCAGTTTCTCGACGAACTCGGCCTGTTTCTCCAGGGCGGAAAAGAGCGTCTTCACCTGCGTTTCGCTGATGTCGGGGTTGGCCAGCATCTGCGGCACCTCGCGGCCCATCTGGTCGCCAATGGCGGTCTGTTCCTTCAGAATTGCAACCCAGTCCGTCAATCAGGAAATCTCCGTTTGTCCCCAGGGCCAAAGTTTGTTTTGTCCCCAGGGCAAAATCTCTTTCGCGGAGGCAGAGGGCAACATGCGCAGCCTCGACCGAACTGGTCAACCCGACAAGGCGAGCAGAGGCTTGCACCGGCCGGTTCCGACGCTAAGTTCGGCGCCATCGAACAAGGAACCCATCGCCCATGATCACCGACGCTGAGATCCAGACCGCCCTGCCCGCGCTTGCCCCAGGCAATGCCGCCGTGATCACCGGCGCCGCCAGCGGCATCGGTCTGGCGGCCGCCAGGCGGCTTGCACTGATGGGCATGAAGATCGTGCTGGCCGACGTTGGCGGCGCGCGACTGGACGACGCCTCGCGCGCCGTTTCTGCGATTGCCGGCGACGATGCCGTGCTTGCCGTCGCCGCCGACGTTTCGAAGGCGGATGAGGTGAACCGCCTCGCCGAGAGGGCGTTCGGCGCCTTCGGCGGCGTGTCGCTTCTGATGAACAATGCCGGCGTCGGCGACAACCCCGGAAAACCATGGGAAAACCGCGATGCCTGGAAACGGCTGCTGGACATCAATTTCTGGGGCGTCGTGCATGGCGTGGAGGCCTTCGCGCCGCGCATGCTGGCCTCGGCCAGGCCGGGTCTGATCGTCAACACCGGCTCCAAGCAAGGCATCACCACGCCTCCCGGCAATCTTGCCTACAATGTCTCCAAGGCAGGGGTGAAAACCTTCACCGAGGGTCTGGCGCATGCGTTGCGCAACGAACCCGGCGCCCATGTCGCGGCCCATCTGCTGATCCCCGGCTTCACCTTTACCGGCCTGACCGAGGGCGCGACGGAAAAACCTGCCGGCGCCTGGACCGGCGAACAGGTCGTTGATTTCATGCTGGAATCCCTGACCAGAGGCGATTTCTACATCCTGTGCCCGGACAATGAGGCGGCGCGGCCGCTGGATGAAAAGCGCATGGCCTGGGCAATCGGCGACATCATCGAAAACCGCCCCGCTTTGTCGCGCTGGCATCCGGACTACAAAGCGCCTTTCGCGACCTTTATGAAAGGCTGATCTTCAAGCCGCTTGCTTTTTCGACCCGCGCTTCCTCGCCACAACCTTCTTCGCCGCCATGTCGGCGATCTGTTCGTCATGCCGCTTTGCCGCACGCTCGCATTTGTCACGAATCTCCTCGACTTCGGATTCCGTCAGGTGCTCGATGCCGATGAAGTGGTTGTGACCCTCGCTGACCCGGATCAGTTCGTCGAGCTTGGCCTGAATCGCCGCACCGTCGCGATTCTGGGTGTTCTGGATGAGGAACACCATCAGGAAGGTGATGATGGTCGTGCCCGTGTTGATGACGAGCTGCCAGGTGTCCGAAAAGCCGAAGAACGGACCGCTTACCGCCCAGACGACGACAATCAGGCAGCAGACGGCAAATGTCAGCGGCAGGCCGGTGACATGAGCGACCCAGTTGGCGATCTTGGTGAAAAGCTTTTCCATCTTGTCGAAATCCCTCAACGCTGCGGCGCGATGAGAAACAACCGACGACCGTTTCAGGTTCCCGGCGCAGACAAATACCTCGCGCGCAATTGAATACACCCATAAAGTGCATAGGGCGAAAAACACACTTTATGGGTTGAATGTCACAGTAACCGTGCAGGCAAGAGTGCCTGTTCCTTCCGCTTCACAGCGGTTTGCCTCCAGCCCCTTCCGCCGCGCCACCCCCGCATGGCGGAAGGGGTTTCAATCCGACATGTTTGCGCAAGCTCAGACGGCGTCGTTTTCCCAGCGATCGAGGAACGCTTCGATCGGCATTGCCTGCATGTCGGGAACCGCTCTGGCGAGCTTTTCGACCGGCCAGTCCCACCAGGCGAGAGCTTCGATCCGCGCCGCGATATCCGGAGCGAAGCGTGGCCGGAGAGCCTTCGCCGGCACGCCGGCGACGATCGCGTAAGGCGGCACATCACGCGTCACCACTGCGTTGGCGCCAACCACCGCGCCATTGCCGATGGTGACCCCGGGCATGATCACCGCGCCGTGGCCGATCCAGACATCATGGCCGATGGTCACGGCTTTCGCCTGCCGCCGCTCGCGGAAGGCGGCATCGACGCCCAGCCAGCGAAAATACTCGTTCGGCCGGTAGCTGAGCTTGTGCTGGGTCAGCCGCTCTATGGGGTGCTCCAGCGCATTGATGCGGCTGTTGGCTGCGATCGAGCAGAATTTCCCGATCGTCGTGTAGATGGCTTCCGAATGGCGTTCGAAATAGGAGAAGTCGCCGACCGTGACCTCGCGCAACACCACCCGCTCGCCGATCGAGGCATAGCGGCCGAGCTTGCACGCCTTTAATTCCGCGGTCGGATGGATGCGCGGCTCGGAGTCTTTCGGGACGAGATTTTCGGAACGGTCCATGCCGGCGGCTTTACCTCCAGGCGATTGGTCCCGCAAGCCGGGTTCCCGACGAGTAGTTGCTCCCGTTACAGAAGCTCAGTTTATAGCACCCAGCCGCTCGGTTGCGAGGCTGACGCACTGGTCGCAAATCAATGAGATCTTTTCAGCCATAAACCGCCTCTTTCCATCATTCTGGAAATCACATACCGAGCACACGCAGGTCATTGAACTTGCTTCTGATATCCCAATCAGGTGAAGTCCGCCCTTGAATGCAGGGGCAATGCATTGCTCGCACGTGTATCTAGGAAGACCAGCAACGAATTTCCTGGCGTGGTCATATTTCGCGCCGCAGAAGTCACATGAAATTGCCCGAGGTCGGCTCCAGGGTGGCGGGGACATCATCAGGTCTCCTCAAGCATGTCGTAAAGAGCAAGCTTCTGTCTTTAATTCAGTGGAGCCTATCGGGGAGCAATCGTCCAGCCTATTGCGGCTTGCCTTTGCTCCACACCACGTTCTGGCCGTAGAGCGGCACGGTGGTGACCGACATTTTGGCCGAGCCGTTCTGCACCTGGCGCGAATGCGACAGATAGATCAGCGTCTCGTTGGCCTTGTCGTAGATGCGGTTCACCACCTGCTTTTTCCAGATCAGGCTGATGCCTTGCTTGAACACTTCCTCGCCGCCCTCGCTCATGTCGATGTCGCCGATCGTGATCGGGCCGGTCTGGCGGCAGGAGATCGACGAATCGGACGGATCCTCGAACCAGTTGCCCTTGTGCAGGCGATCGATGATACCGCGATCGAAATAGGAGACGTGGCAGGTCACGCCTTCCACTTTCGGATCCTTGATCGCCTCGACGATGATGTCGTTGCCGAGCCAATCGACGCCGACCTTGCCGACTTCCTCGGCCACGGCCGCCCCAGCGCCAAGGACAAGGCAGGCGGCCAAGGCGCCGCCGATCAGTTTTCGCCCAATCAATCCGTGCCCAATCAGTCGTGGCAAAAGAGCCTCCTGCGGTTCGAGTTGCCGGTCACAGGTGGGGCGAGCAGCCCGGCTTTGCAAGCAGATACATCAACACCGCCGCGGTTGCGGCAACGCGGCACTTTGCCTGCGCGGGGCCGAACCGCTAAGACAGTCGCACAGGCGCGGCATTGAGCCGGCGCGGCGATTTCTGCAGACGGACTTTTCTGATGATGCGTTCTATCCTGGTCGGCATTCTCGTCCTGATGGCGGCCGGCATTGGCTGGCTGACCTTCGACTGGTACCGCGGCCACTATGGCGGCGAGCCTTTTGGCGCCGCCTTTAGCCTGGTCGACCAGAAAGGCGCGCCGATCACCGAAGCTGCCTTCAGGGGGCAGCCCAGCGTCGTCTTCTTCGGCTTCACCCATTGTCCCGAGGTCTGCCCGACCACGCTGTTCGAGCTGGCCGGCTGGCTGAAGACGCTCGGCGACGACGGCAAGAACCTGCATGCCTATTTCGTCTCGGTCGATCCCGAGCGCGACACGCCGGAAGTGATGAACGCCTATGTCAGCAATTTCTCCGACCGCATCGTCGGCATCACGGGCGCTCCCGACAAGGTCCATGCCATGGCCAAGTCGTTCGGCATCTACTGGAAGAAGGTCGACACCGGCGACGGCGACTACACAATGGACCACACCGCCTCGGTGCTGCTGCTCAACGCCAAGGGCGACTTCGCCGGCACAATCGCCTACGGCGAAAGCGCCGATACGGCCATCGCCAAGCTGAAGCGGCTGGCGGCGAAAGGCTGATTACCATTTCATGACCCAGACGCGCCTTTACTTCACCACCGGAAAGATCGAGTCCGTCAGCATTTTCGCGGCACTCGAGGCGGCCTTCGAGGAAGAGGGGCTGCCTATCGCCGTCCTGGAGGTCGACGAGGACAAAGACATCCACGAAGTGTCGCTCTATGCCGATGGCGACGTCGATGCGGTCGAGACTCGGCTGAAGGACATCCTTGCCGGCCTTTCCCTGTCGAAGCCGATCGAGCGCGAGGCCCTGCCCGACATCGACTGGGTAGCGCATTCGCTGGAAGAGCTGAAGCCGGTGCGTGCCGGACGTTTCTTCGTCCACGGCGCCCATGACCGCAGGAAACGCCACAGCGGCGAACTCGCCATCGAGATCGAGGCCGGCCTTGCCTTCGGCACCGGCCATCACGGCACCACCGCCGGCTGCCTGGAGATGCTGGAAAGAGTGGTGCGGCGCGAACATCCGCGCAATGCGCTCGATCTCGGCACCGGCAGTGCGGTGCTGGCGATTGCCGTCGCCAAGCTGGCGCATATTCCGGTGCTGGCCACCGACATCGATCCGGTGGCGGTGCGGGTGGCTGCCGCCAATGCGCGGCTCAACCACGTCAAGGCACTGGTGGAAACGGCAACGGCGCCGGGCTTTCACCACCCGATCTTCGGCAAGCGCGCGCCCTTCGATCTCATCGTCGCCAACATATTGGCGCGGCCGCTGATGCGGCTGGCGCCGCAAATGGCTGGCCACATCGCGCTCGGCGGCTCGATCGTGCTGTCAGGCATTCTCGAGCGCCAGCGCGACGCGGTCATCTCGGCCTATGCCGGCCAGAATTTCCGCCATGTGCGCACCTTGCACCGCGAAGGCTGGGTGACGATCCATCTGAAGCATTAGACCGGCAAGTCTGTCGGTCACTCGCGAATCGTCCTTCAGCACTCTAGAACTTCACGCCGAGGCTAGCCTTGAAGCCGTTGTCGAAGGCATCCGGTCCGAACTTTCCGGCATAGGACAGACCAAGTGTTGCGTTCTGCGCCAGTTGAACATCGAACCCGGCTTCGACCAGCATCGCATCTCTGGCGATCGGCACACCGGCGACGGTGAAACTGTCGCCACCCGCGAAGGCGAAGGTCGACAGCGGCGTCACGTCGCCGAAGGCATGGCGCCAGCCGAACAAGCCGCGCGCGGTGGCTGCCAAGCCGCCAACGGTGAAGTCGGTGGAAGCCCTGATGCCGAGCGTGGTGAAGGTCGCGTCGGTCGTTGAACTGCTGCCTGTCAACGCCGCATCACCCCCCGTCTCGGCAAAACCATCGGTATGCAAATTGACGTAAGCGAGATTGGCGAAGGGCTCGAAGGCAAACGTCCCGGCATCGGTCTTGTAGGCCAGTTCGCCGAAAGCCTGCGCGGTGGCGGCGTCGTAGTCGGCTGACAGACTGTCGGCGAAGCCGTCGAAGGCGACGAAGCGCGAGGTCGAGATGCTGTGCCATGTGTAGGCGGCACCTGTACGCAAGGCGATCGCCCCCCAGTTGGTTCCGCCATAGAGGCCGAGATGATAATTGTCGCTGTCGCCCGAGGAATGGCGATCGTCGGCATCAAAGCTGGTGCGGCTGTAGCCGCCTACCACGCCGATCCGCCAGTCACCCGCCATACCGTCGGCGGCCATCAACAGGCCGGCAGTGGAACGATCGAGGGCCGCGGCATTGCCGTCGCTGTCGGCACCGCCCCAGGAGCCAAAACCCTGCGCCCAGACGGCGAAGCGATCCGTGTCGGCGGCGACGGGCTGAACACCGTCCTCGCCATAGGCCATGACCGGCAGCGAGGCGGTCTTGCCGCTGTCGCCGAAGGCGGCACGCAGGCGCGCCGTCACCGCGTCCTGCAGGAAGTGGCTGTCCTGCACCAGCATGCCCTTGGCCGAGGCATGGATTTCGCCCGAAAGCTGGTCGAAAGCAGCCTGCGCGGCGACATCGCTCGGTAAGGCAAGCACAGCGCTGACCAAGGCGCTGCTGGCCGCGCTGTCCAGCCCCTCGCCGGTGGCGATCTGGTTCGGCGTCAGGCCGGCCGAGCCGAAGGTCTTCGTCTGGGTGACGTCGACATAGGCATGTGTCGTATCGGATCTGGTGCTCAGGCTGGCGAAGGCGGAGACCTGCGGATCACCCACCAGGGTGAACGTTCCGCTGACACTGGCGGCTTGAAGCACGACGTAGCTGGTTCCCGCCACCAGGCTGCCCAGCCCAATATTGGTCACCGTCAGCCCGGCGCCTGAATTTATGCTTGCCGTGCCCACGGCAATGATCCGATCGGTAGCGCCAGCGGCGTTCAGTTCCACTGCATAGGTCGAACCGGATGCGAAGCTGGCGTCGCCATAGACCGAGAGCATGCCGATCCCGCCCTTGCCCGGCGCGACAGTGCCGGAAACAGCGAGCGGGCCAACCGCGCCGGCGCCGGCGAGCGTGGCGCCGCTGTTGACTGTAACGGCCGAACCGATGAGAGAACCGGAGACCAGCAAGGTGCCGGCCTTCACCTCGGTCCCGCCCGACAAGGAATTCGAACCCGACACCTCGAAAATTCCTGTCCCGTCCTTGATCAGGCCGTTACTGCCGGTGATGACGCCTGAAAATACCGTCGAGCCGTTGTTGCCGCCGGTCGTCAGCTTGCCTGTCCCGGTGTTAACCGCCCCCGCGCCGGCAAGCGAGCCGATCGCCTGGTCGAGATTGTTGAGATCAAGAGTCGCACCGCTTTCGATCGTATAGGCGCTGTTCGCGCTGAAGATGTTGGCGGTAAGGCCCGCCTTCAGCGTGCCCTGGGCGACGTCGGTGGCCGTAGTGTAGTTGTTGTTGCCAGCGAAACCGTCCACCGTCAGCGTACCGGCTCCTGTCTTGGTGAACGTCCCGCTCGGCGTATCGTTGTCACCCATGCTGGCGGTTGTGCTGACGTCGAAACCGTTAGTGTCGATGATGCCGCCCGCAGCGCCAAAAAGGATCGAGACGTTCGGAAGATTGAGGTTTGCGCCCGCCTGCAACGTGCCGCCATCCAGTGTGATCGGACCCGAGCCCAGCGCATGATCGTCAGTGACCCGGATCGTTCCCTCCTCGATCATAGCCCCGGAGCTGAAACTGTTGCTGTTGGTCAAAACAAGCGTGCCGGCGCCAGTCTTGACGATCGCGGTTGGATCGCTGAATTCTGAAATCTGACCGGCATAGGTTCCGGTTGCCCCCGAGCCGACATTCAGATTCATGCCGGCATACATGGTCAGGTCGTTGTTGATCGTGATGCCGTTCTGGATGTCAATGGTCGTGCCGCCGTTGGTGTATACAGCCCCCGTCCCAAGAGCCGCATTGTTGCCCAGGCTGAGCGTGCCGCCATAGAGATTGGTACCGCCGGTGTAGGCGTTTGCGCCATTCAAGGTAAGCAAGCCGTCACCGCTCTTGGTGAGGCTTGCGCCTGAGATCACTCCATCGGCCGTAAAATGAGCACCGGAATCGACCGTGACGACGGTGTCGGAGACGAGATTGAAACTGGCGCTGGCGTCCAGGTCGGGAATGAAATTGTTCGTCTGCACGTTGATCGAGGCCTGCCCGGAGGCCTGGAAATCCAAAACGCCGCTTGAAAACCGGTAACCGCCGGAGGTGCTCGTGGCACTCAAGTTCAGCGTGCCGACCGTATAGGGTCCGCCAGTCAGGAAAACGGTATAGCCGAGCCCCTGGTCCGGCGCATCATGGTTGAAGTTCGCGACCGCATCGACGCCGTTGGGAACTGTTGCGGGAGTCCAGTTCGCAGCCGTACCCCAACCGCCGCTGTTGTGAGCGAAATCCTCGGCCGAGGCGACACCGGAGATGATCGGCGTTACAGCGGTCGCAATCAGCCCGGCTATCAGCACAGCCGGAAGCGACGTGGACAACAGAAGCGAGCCCGCAAGCCGCGCATTCATCTCGCCATCGCCTTTGGCACGCGCTGCGGAAACAGAATGTCTCATCCAAAATCCCCCCGACCAACCATCCAGTGGCTGAATCGACCCATTAAGCCCGTGGCGACGCTACGAAACCCGCTGCCGAGAGACAAGCGAATGTAAGCCGTAAAGATTACGAACCAAGCAACACGCAGCCCAGACAAGAAATCAGAGCAGATCCGTTGCGAATTTGCATCAATCAATAGTTGGCCGCACCAGGCCGGACTGCGAACAAGCGCGGTTTTTGCCGACTGACTGGCTCAGGATATAGTCCTCATTTTCAACATCGACCCTGCAAGCGGCGCATGGCCAGCATCATGGCTTTCAACAGCGTGCCGAAATTGGTTCCCCCGGGCACCCCTGACCGCAGGCCCCCCTATGGTCAAGACAAGAAACCCGAGATAACTTGCCGTACGAAGTGACGCACGCTCAAAAAGCAGGCGTTGCTGACTTTTTCTGGTTACAATTCCCGTGTGCTGGCGGGCAGCGCAGCAAAGCCGCGTCGTGTCGGGGATGAACAACGACAACCCAGCCTTCGTACTGCGGCTGGACCAGCCCCATTTGGTTGTCAGTCAAGCGATGCTGTAGCAGGTTGCGCCCAGCCGGAAATCGATTCCGATTTCGGCGACCGTACGCTACGGTTGCGCTGACTGCAGGAGGCCCACAATGTTCCAGACCTTCGATTCCGCCGGCGACCCGGCCGTCGGCAAACCGCGCGTGGCGCTGCTGCGCCAATGGCTTGAAGCCAACGGGCTGGACGGCTTCATCGTGCCGCGTGCCGACGAGCATCAGGGGGAATATGTCGCCGACCGTTCGGCGCGGTTGAAATGGCTTACCGGTTTCAGCGGCTCGGCCGGCGTCGCCATCGTCCTGCGCGACCGCGCCTTCGTCTTTGTCGACGGTCGCTACACCCTGCAGGTGCGCAGCGAGGTCGACCTGGACGTCTTTTCGATCGAAAGCCTGGTCGACAATCCGCCGGCTGTCTGGCTGAAAGACAATCTTGGCAAGGGCGCACGGCTCGGCTTCGATCCATGGCTGCACACGATCAGCGAGGTCAAGGCGCTGCAGGCCTCGGCCGACAAATCAGGTGCGGTGCTGGTGCCGCTCGGCAAGAACCCGATCGACATCATCTGGAAGGATCAGCCCGACGCGCCGGTGGCATCAGTCGAGCTCCACCCGATCGGCTTTGCCGGCGAACTTGCCAAGGACAAGCTGGCGCGGCTGGCGGCGGCGATCGCCAAGGACGGCGCCACTCATGCGGTGCTGACCGACCCCTCCTCCATCGCCTGGGCCTTCAACATCCGTGGCGGCGACGTGCCGCACACGCCGCTGGCGCTCGGCTTCGCCATCCTCGCCGCCGATGGGTCGCACCAGCTTTTCATGGATAAGCGCAAATTCTCGCGCCAGGTCGCCGCCTACCTCACCCAGCTCGCCGAGCCGCATGAGCCCGGCGAATTCGAGGCAGCGACCATGGCCCTCGCCAAAGGCGGCGCTAAAATCGCGCTCGACCCGGTGCTGGCGGCCGACAGGCTGCGCATGCTGGTCGAGGCCAATGGCGGCGCCGTCATTGCAGCGGCAGACCCCGCCCGCATCCCGCGCGCCACCAAGAACCAGGCCGAGATCAATGGCTCGCGTGCCGCGCATCGGCGTGACGGTGCGGCCGTGGCGAAGCTTCTGTGCTGGCTGGAGCGGCAAAAACCCGGCTCGCTCGACGAGATCGCTGTCGTCACCAGGCTGGAGGAACAGCGCCGGCGGACCGGCGAGGAAACCCAGATGCCGCTGCGCGACGTCTCCTTCGACACCATTTCGGGCGCCGGCCCGAACGGCGCCATCATGCATTATCGCGTGTCGCGCGCCACCAGCCGCAAGCTGCAGGCCGGCGAACTGTTCCTGCTCGATTCCGGCGCGCAGTATCAGGACGGCACCACCGACATCACGCGCACCGTGCCGATCGGCCAGCCGACGCAGGAGATGCGCGAACGCTTCACCCTGGTGCTGAAAGGCATGATCGGCATTTCCACCTTGCGCTTCCCCCCCGGCACCCGCGGCTCCGAGATCGATGCCGTCGCGCGCATGGCGCTGTGGAAGCACGGTTGCGACTTCGCCCATGGCACAGGCCATGGCGTCGGCTCGTATCTGGCCGTGCATGAAGGGCCGCAGCGTATCGCCCGCACCGGCACCGAAAAGCTGCTCGAGGGCATGATGCTGTCCAACGAGCCGGGCTACTACAAGGAAGGCGCCTACGGCATCCGCATCGAGAACCTGATCCTGGTGACGCCGGCGCAAGAGATCGAGGGCGGCGACATCGCCATGCACGGCTTCGAGACGCTGACGCTGGCGCCGATCGACACAAGACTGGTGCAGTCGGACCTTCTGACGCGCGACGAGTTGCATTGGCTCGACGCATACCACGCGCGCGTGCTGGCCGAGATCGGCCCGATGCTCGACGGCGAAACGCTGGCCTGGCTGGAAAAGGCCACCGCGCCGCTGCCGCACGACGCCAAGATTTGAGGTGAGCTTTCTTTCTCCCCGTTCACGGGGAGAAATGCCCGGCAGGGCAATGAGGGGCAGCGCCTCCGTTCGAGGTAATTGCTGCGGCAGAGCCTTATCCGACGAACTGCCGCGCCAAAATCAGAACCGCAGCCCCCGCCAGAAACATCGCCATCAGCCCGCCGCGAAGCGAAACCACCGCAGTGACCACCAGTGCGGCCCATTCCGCCGCGCCGGCGTTCAACAGCTCGGGCGCCACCAGCGTCGTCAGCACTGCCGCCGGCACGGCGTTGAGACCGGCCTCGACGCGCGGATGGATGGTGTCGAAGCGGGAGATGACCAGATGCCCGCCGATGCGGGTGAGATAGGTGGCGATCGCGCCGGCGATGATGATCCAGAAGGTCGTGCTCATGGCCGTGCCTTTACGCCGCTGTGATGGGGAGGCAGGATGACCGCCAGCAGCACACCAGCGACAGCGCCAATCGAGACATGCCAGGGCGAGCCCACGGTCTTATAGGCGATGATCGATGCGGCAGCGCTGGCAATGACCACCGGCAGCCACAGCGGCCGCTTGCGGAAGCCCAGCACGAGACCGAGGAAATAGATCGGCAGCAGGAAATCGATGCCCAGCGCATGCGTGTCGGGGATCAGCTTGCCGAACAGCGCGCCAAGCGCGCTTTCGACGATCCAGAACAGATAGACCGGCAGACCGAGCCCCAGATACCAGGCAAAGCCGACCGTCTGGCCGGATTGCGCCCTCGCCTCGGCCACCGCGAATTGCGGGTCGGTGAGAATGAAATAACCGAGTGCTTGGCTGATGACGGGCCAGTGCGCGATGCGCCGGCCGATGCCGGCGGAATAGAGCACGTGGCGGAAATTGACGGCGAAGATCGACAGCACGATCAGCCACGGCGCCACATGCTGGCCGAACAGTTGGATGCCGACCATCTGGCTGGCGCCGCCATAGACCAGCGCGCTCATCAGGAAGGCTTCCAGGACCGAGAAACCATTGTCGACGGCGAGCGCGCCGAACAGCACCGCAAACGGCGCCGACGCCACCACGACAGGCATCGACAACCGCACGCCCTGCCAGAAATCGCTTCTGTCGCCGCTCTCGGAAATTGCGTCCGTCGCCATCAACCACTCCTGATGCATGTCGCCCAAAAGTGCGTAGCGGGGACAACGACATGCACAACAACAAGGGAAGCGCGGTATGTAGGTGGCGCGCCTCGCCGTGTCACACGAATTCGCTTGAGCCAAACGATCAGCGGAAATGATCGCTGGATCGACTGAGTTACGCGCTTATTCCTTCGGGATCTTGCCCTCGATCGCCCTGCCCCAGTCGAGCAGCGGCTTGGCGCGCAAGGTGAAATCGACGAGTTCGTCGACCAGATCAGCCGCATGGATTCCGGCCGGATCGATGACATGCTGGACATAGAAATGCCGGTGCCGGATGGCGGCGACCAGATCGGGATCTCTGATTTCCTCAAAGCCGCGTGGCGTACGCTTCATACGGCCTTCGGTCTCGAGTTCAAGCCGGTTCTTCTTCAACGCCGCCACCAGGGCGCGAAAATTGTCCGGCTTCGCCGCGATGGCTTTGCGCATCGCCAGCAACAGAGCCGGCTCCGGCTGCCACCAGGCGATGTCGGCAAAGCAACGCTCAAGCCCGATATGCACGTAGAACACGCCCTGCTCCATCTTGGTGCCGTCGGGCGACAGGATGGCCGACAAATGCCGGTTGTAAGGCCGCTTGTCCTTGGCGAAGCGCACATCACGATTGATCCGGAACAGCGACTTCTTGCGGTCGCCGCGCAGGCCGAGCCCGGCCTTTGCGAAGCGCTCGGTCAGCGTGTCCACGAGATCACTGAGCGGATTGCGCAATTCCTGTTCGAACAGGTCGCGGTTTTCCAGGAACCATTCGCGGCTCTGGTGGAAATCCAGCGCCTTGAGGAACGGAATGGCTTTTGGCCCGAACCCTTTGAACGCACCGTCCATCAGGCCTTGCCGATCCGCGCCAGCCAGGCATCCTCGTCGATCACCTCGATGCCGAGTTCGCTGGCGAGCTTGAGCTTGGAGCCAGCACCTGGCCCGGCGACCACCAGATCCGTCTTCGCCGAAACCGAACCCGCGACCTTGGCGCCGAGGCGCTCCGCCATCGCCTTGGCTTCGGAGCGTGTCATCTTCTCCAGCGAGCCCGTGAACACGACCGTTTTGCCGGCGACCACGCTATCGGCCGAGACGTTGACGACATACGGCTTCGGCTTGACCTGATCGAGCAGCGCGTCAAGCACGTCGTCGTTGCGCTCATTGCCGAAGAAGTCGCGCAACGCGTCGATCACGGTATCGCCGATGCCGTTGACCGAGGGGAAAACCGTGTGTGGGTCCTCCGCTGCCGCTGTCTCCTTGCCGACGCGGATCAGTTCCTCGATGGTCGAGAAGGTGCGGGCAAGCACGGCGGCCGTCGTTTCGCCGATATGGCGGATGCCGAGCGCGAAAATGAAGCGGTCGAGCTCCGGCTCGCGGCGCGAATCGATGGCGGCGAACAGCTTGTCGAGGCCCTCATAGTTGCGATCCTCGACGCTGCGCACATTCTTGCGCGTCTTGCCCGATGCGGCCTCGCGCTGCCTTGCCTGCTCCTCGCGGCGCTCGGCCAGGGCCCTGGTGACAGCCGGACGGCGGTCCCTGAGCGTGAAGATATCGGCGGCGGTCTTGATCAATCCCGCATTGAAGAACGTGTCTATGTTCTCCGCGCCGAGGCCTTCGATGTCCAGGGCCCCGCGTGACACGAAATGGCGCAATCCCTCCACCGCTTGCGCCGGGCAGATCAGTTCGCCGGTGCAGCGGCGGCGCGAATCTTCCTTGCCGGTCTTCTCGTTGATCTCGCGCGTCGCCGGCGAGCCGCAGATTGGGCAAGTATGCGGGAACTCGTAGGGCACCGCATCAGCAGGTCGCTTGTCGATGACGACGCTGACGATCTGCGGAATGACATCGCCCGCTCGCTGGATGACGACCGTATCGCCGATGCGCACGTCGATGCCGTCGCGGATCGGCTGGCCGGTCGAGTCCAGGCCCTTGATGTAGTCCTCATTGTGCAGCGTGACGTTCTCGACCACGACGCCGCCGACCGTGACCGGCGCCAGCCGCGCAACCGGCGCCAGCGTGCCGGTGCGGCCGACCTGAATGTCGATCTTCTGCACGGTCGTCATCGCCTGTTCGGCCGGAAATTTATGCGCGACCGCCCAGCGCGGCTCGCCGGTGACGAAGCCCCAGCGGCGCTGCAATTCCAGCTGGTCGACCTTGTAGACGACACCGTCAATATCGTAGCCGAGCGCCGAGCGCTGCTCCTCGATCCGATGATAATGCGCGATCAACTCCTCGGCCGATTTCGCCCGCACCATCAGCGGACTGATCTTGAACCCCCACTCGGCGAATTTCTGCACCGAATCATATTGGGTCGGAGCGGGATCCGCCGTCGTGTAACCCCAGGCATAGGCAAAGAATTTGAGGTTGCGGCTGGCGGTGACAGAGGCGTCCTTCTGGCGCAGCGACCCGGCCGCCGTGTTGCGCGGATTGACGTAGTCCTGGCCGCCGGCCGCCGCCGAGCGCTGCTTCAAAGCCTCGAATTCCGCATAGGTCATATAGACCTCGCCGCGGATCTCGATGATTTCGGGCCAGCCCGAGCCTTTGAGCTTCGCTGGAATATCCGCAATCGTCTTCAGATTGGCGGTGATGTCTTCGCCGACGGCGCCGTTGCCACGCGTTGCGCCCTGCACGAACACACCGTTTTCGTAGCGCAGCGACGCCGACAGCCCGTCGATCTTCGGCTCGGCCGTGAAGGCGATATCGAGTTCTTTGTCGCGATCGAAGAACCGCCGCCCGCGTTCGATGAAATCCGTGACGTCATCGTCGGTATAGGCCTTGGCAAGGCTGAGCATCGGCACGGCATGGCGCACCTTGGTAAAGCCTTCCGCGGGCGCCGCTCCGACCCTGAGCGATGGCGAATCCTCGCGCACCAGCGCTGGAAAGCGCTCCTCGATGGCAAGGTTGCGCCGTGCCAGCGCATCATACTCCGCATCGGTGATAACAGGCGCATCTTCGGTATGGTAACGCCGGTCGTGCTCGGCGATCTCTTCCGCCAGCCGTTTCAGCTCGGCTTCGGCCTCGCTTTCGCTGAGCGAATCGACAGGTTTTTCAGCCATGCTTTCCTTCCCCGAACGGTGGTCCGCCACAATAGATCAGGATTTTGGGAAAAGCATTCCTGAACAGCGGGATGCAGCCATATCCTGACTCGATCCCTGACATCCGTTGTTCTTATGCCGCCGTGGTATTTTCACGCAGCAGCCGTTCCGCGGCGGCGCGCGCCTCGTCGGTGATGGTGGCGCCGGCCAGCATGCGTGCGATCTCTTCCTGCCGCGCCGGCCGGTCCATCTCGGCAATGCCGGTGGCGACACGGTCGGTGGTGCCGGATTTGGAGATCAGGAAATGCGTCGCCGCGCGTGCTGCCACCTGTGGCGCATGCGTCACCGACAGCACCTGGACGCGCTTCGACAGCCGCGCCAGCCGCTGGCCGATGGCGTCGGCGACAGCGCCCCCCACGCCGGTATCGATTTCGTCGAACACCAGCGTCGGCGCCGAGCCGCGGTCGGCCAGCGCAACCTTCAGCGCCAGAAGGAAGCGCGAAAGCTCGCCGCCGGACGCCACCTTCATCATCGGTCCGGGCCGCGTGCCGGGATTGGTGCGCACCCAGAACTCGATCTGGTCGATGCCCTCTTCCATGCGGCTCTCGGCCTCGCTTTTCATTTCGACTATAAAGGCGGCGCGTTCGAGCTTCAGCGCCGGCAATTCCGCCATGACCGCCTTGGCCAGGCCGACCGCCGCCGCATGGCGAAGCGAAGACAGCTGCGCGGCGGCAATGTCGTAAGTCTCGCATGCGGCAGTGGCCTGCTTTTCCAGCCCATGCAGGCGTTCCTCGCCGGCATCGAGATCGGCGAGGTCGGCCGACATCGTGTCGCGCAGCTGCGCCAAATCGTCGACGGCGACGCTGTGCTTGCGCGAGGCCGCACGCAGCGAAAACAGCCGCTCCTCCGCCTTTTCCAGCTTCTGCGGATCATATTCGGTGGCGCGCAGTGCGGCCTCGACGCCCGATTGCGCCGCGTCGAGCGACAGCATCGCCTCGTCGAGCGATTTGACGACATCGTCGAGCAGGCCGGGCGCCTCCGTCACCTTGCGCTGCAGCCGCCGCAGCAGGCTGGCCAGTTGCGGCAAGGGCGAGGACGGGCCGGACAGCACATCCTGCGCATCATGGATTTCGGAAGCGATCTTCTCCGCTCGCATCATCGACGCCCTCAGTTCGGCGAGGTCGGTCTCTTCGCCGGGCTGCGGATCGAGCTTCGTCAGCTCCGCCACCGCAGCACGCAAATAGTCGGCTTCGCGCGCAGCCGCCGCCACCTTGGCGCGGTGGCGCGACAGCTCCTGCTCGCAGGCGCGCCAGTGCCGCCATGCCTCGCCCGTCGAGCGGACGGCGCCGAGATGACCGCCGAAAGCGTCGAGAACCTCGCGGTGCGCTCCGGGATCGACCAGCGCGCGCTCGTCATGCTGGCCGTGGATCTCGACCAGCGCGCGCCCGACGTCGCGCATCAGGGTGACGCTCGAAGGCTGATCGTTGACGAAAACACGGGTGCGGCCGTCCGCCGTCTGCAGCCGGCGCAGGATGATGTCGCCATCATCCTCGATCGCATTGTCGGCAAGCAGCGTACGGGCCGGATGATTGCGCGGCACGTCGAAGACGGCGATGACCTGGCCCTGTGCCGCGCCATGGCGCACCAGCGACGCGTCGCCGCGCGCTCCGAGCGCCAGCGACAAGGCATCGAGCAGGATGGACTTGCCGGCACCGGTTTCGCCGGTCAGCACCGAAAGACCCGGCTGGAAGTCGATATCCAGCTTCTCGATCAGGACGATATCGCGGATCGACAGTCTGGAAAGCATCAGAACCCAAATCTAGAACGGCACGCGACCATTTGGAGTCGCAGCGCCGCACTATCTTTTTGTTTGAGCACCGGATCAATCCGAAAAAGCGCACGCTTCGGTCCGAATGCTCCAGGCAGGTTCCGCAAAAGTGTCGTGCGGTTTTGCGACTGGAACCCGCGACAAGCAACGAAACCAGGCAGACGGCGCGTTGGTGAAGCCCGCAACGTCTGCTTGGGGGGTCAGGCGCCGGTGATCATCTTCCCGGCCTTGGATATCCACGACCCGGCATTTTCGCGCGGTGCAAGCCCATTGCTCTGCAAGAGCTTGTAGGAATCCTTGTACCACGGGCTGTCAGGGTAATTGGTGCCGAGCACGGCGGCGGCGGTCTGCGCCTCCGAGGTCAGGCCCATCGCGTAATAGCTTTCGGTCAGGCGGGCGAGCGCCTCCTCGACATGGCGCGTGTTGGAATAGTTCTCGACCACGGTGCGGAAGCGCTTGACGGCGGCGATGTATTCGCGGCGCTCGAGATAGTAGCGGCCGATCTGCATTTCCTTGCCGGCCAACTGATCGGTGGCGAAGCGGATCTTTTCCTTGGCATCGTCGACATATTCCGATGTCGGCCAGCGCGTGACCAGGTCCTGCATCGTCTGAACGGTCTGACGCGCTTCCTTCTGGTCCTGCGTCACGTCCTTGATCTGGCGGTAGTAGCTCAAGCCGATGATGTACTGCGCATAGGCGGCATCATCGGTCGACGGGTAAAGCGTGAGATAGCGCTTGGCCGAGCCGATAGCCTCGTCGTAATTGCCCTGGCGATAGTCGGCGAACGCGCCCATCACCATCGATTTGCGGGCCCACTCCGAATAGGGATGCTGGCGGTCGACGGCGTCGAACTTCTTGCTCGCCTCCTGCAGGCGCCCGGCATTGAGATTGGCAAGGCCCTGATTGTAGAGAACATCGGCCGGCTCGGTCTGGTCGACATAGGTCGACAGGTCGATATCTTTCTCCGACGACATGCAGGCCGACAGGAAGAGCGATGGAACAACTACTGAAAGCGCCAGGAAAACGGCCCTCTGCGGTGCTTTCAATTGACCAACTCGCTTGAAGAACATGATGGGGTCTCGCCCTTTCGGCGCTATTTCAATGCCAGTTGCATGCCATTGTTTCAAAACTGATCCCCACTTTTGAACGACATGCACTAATCGACGGCAGCAGCCATAAACCATAACCGCCTTGCCCGGCAACGCTATCTCCGGCCAATCGCACATTTTTGTGGCGGCCGGACGCTGCTTGGACATCAATGCAATTTCACTGGCGGGTGGTGCATTCCTGCAACATGCGCTATCGCCCATGGAACCTGAAAAACCTGGGAAATCAGATCATCCAAGGCGCGTAGAGTGGCGCGTTGACGGCGTTCATCTCGGCGCTGCGGCCACGCTCACGGCGCGTCGTCTCGACGATCTCGAACGCCGTGCGGTCCGACAGCAGGCGGCGCAGGGCCGCGGCATTCATCCTGTGGCCGCCGCGATAGGAGCGGAAGCAGCCGATGAAGCGGGCACCGGCCAGCGCCAGGTCGCCCATGGCGTCCAGCGTTTTATGGCGCACGAATTCGTTGGGATAGCGCAGGCCGCCCATATTGATGACGCGGTTGTCGTCGCCGATGACCAGCGAGTTCTCCAGCGAGGAGCCGAGTGCGTAGCCTGCAGCCCACAGCCGCTCGACATCCTTCATGAAGCCGAAGGTGCGGGCGCGCGCGATGTCGCGACGGAAAATATCGGCATTGAGGTCGGAGGCAAACAGCTGGCGGCCGATCGCCGGACTTTCGAAGTCGATCTCGATCTCGAAACGGGTCCCGTCATAGGGCCGAAATTCCGCCCACGAGGCGCCGTTCTCGATGCGGACCGGCTTGATGACCCTGATATAGCGGCGCTTGACCGAAAGCGTCTCGATGCCCGCCTGGTCGATGGCTTCGACGAACGCCATGGCGCTGCCATCGAAGATCGGAACCTCGGAACCGTCGATCTCGACAGCGACATTGTCGATGCCGAGCCCAAACAGCGCTGCCATGATGTGCTCGACCGTGGCGATATGCTCGCCGGCGGGATCACCAAGCATGGTGCACAGGTCGGTGGCGCCGACTTCCGAGACCAGGGCACGAAACTCGCGGCCCTGCTCCGCACCGTTGAAAAGCTGGAAAACGATGCCGCTGTCGGCATCCGTCGGCACGAAGCTGATGGACACTTCCTTGCCGCTGTGGACGCCGGTGCCGGTAAGCGACGCGCGCGTCTTCAATGTCGTCTGATAGTCGTGCAAGACAATCCCCATAAGCCCGTAATGCCTAGGTCCGCTTCTCCAGCCCGAGGGCGCGGCTCTTGTGTGAATCGGCTGGCAGGGCGACTTCCCCCGAAATCCCGGCAAACCGATGATGGTAGGCAGCGAAGATAATGTCCCGTCAGGGAGACTCCAAATCACGGTTTCTTACTCTGTGTAACCGCAAAATGGAATGAGTGCGACTTGGTAAGTCGTTGAAATCACATCATTTAAAACATTAACAGGCAAGCGATTCCTCGCTTGCCTGTTAACAAATGTTACAGTCCGTTTACCAATCAGTTGGCCTGGCGGCGCAGGAACGCCGGAATCTCCAGCTGATCGTCTTCCTGAGTCGTCCTCACCTGCGGCGTCAGGCGGCCCTGGTCGTCGAGCTGGCCACGGCGCGGCGCATAGAGCTGCGCATCCTGGCTGGCGAGACGGCGCACTTCGGGCGCTGCCTGGCGCAGCTTGGGCTCGCGCGGCTGCGCCGGCTGCAGTCGTGCAGGCTCCTCCTCGCGGCGGGTCAGACCATTGGTCAGGCGCTTCAGCAGGCCCATCGGTCCGCTGTTGTTCTCGTGATCGACCGGGCGGCTCTTGGCATCCACCTCGGCCTTGACGACCGGCGGAAAGTCCTCGACGCGCGGCATACGCTGAGGCGCCATCGCAACCGGCTGCGGGGCTTCGCGCAGCATCTCGCGCGGCTGCGGGGCCGGCTGCATCTGCTGGACCACGGGATGCGGCATAGGCTGTGCTGGCGGCGCCTGGAAGATCTTGCTCTGCGGGCGGAAATCTTCAGCGTGGGCGACCGGAGCCGGGCGCGCCTGCGCCATTGCCGCGGCATTTGCTTCGGCCAATTGAATGGCTTCCGCGACCGGGTCGACAGTGCGTGGCTCGTATGCCGCCTGCTGAACAGGCGCCGGACGAACCTCCGCGATCTGAGCCGCCGGGCGGCTGACCGGCTTCGGCGGCGCCGTGCGGATCGAGATCGGCGCGGCGGCGATTTCAGCCGCCGACTTGTCGATGCCGGTGGCAACCACCGAGACGCGGATGACGCCTTCGAGTTCCTCGTCGAAGGTGGCGCCCAGGATGATGTTGGCGTCCTGGTCGACTTCCTCGCGGATACGGGTCGCGGCTTCGTCGACTTCGAACAGCGTCAGGTCGCGGCCGCCGGTGATCGAGATCAGCAGGCCCTTGGCGCCCTTCATGGAGGTCTCGTCGAGCAGCGGATTGGCGATCGCGGCTTCGGCGGCGGCCATCGCACGGCCCTCGCCCGAAGCCTCGCCGGTGCCCATCATCGCCTTGCCCATCTCGCGCATGACGGAACGGACGTCGGCGAAGTCGAGATTGATCAGGCCTTCCTTGACCATCAGGTCGGTGATGCAGGCGACACCGGAATAGAGCACCTGGTCGGCCATGGCGAAGGCGTCGGCGAAGGTGGTCTTGTCATTGGCCAGCCGGAACAGGTTCTGGTTGGGGATGACGATCAGCGTATCGACGCATTTCTGCAATTCCTCGATGCCGAAATCCGCGGTCTTCATGCGGCGCTGGCCTTCGAAGTGGAACGGTTTGGTGACGACGCCGACGGTGAGGATGCCCTTTTCGCGCGCTGCGCGGGCAACGACGGGAGCAGCACCCGTACCGGTGCCGCCGCCCATGCCGGCGGTGACGAAGCACATATGGGTGTTGGTCAGGTGATCGAGGATTTCATCGATGCACTCTTCCGCCGCCGCACGGCCGACTTCCGGCTGCGAGCCGGCGCCAAGGCCTTCGGTGACATGCGCGCCGAGCTGGATCAGGCGGCCTGCCTTCGACATGGTCAGCGCCTGCGCGTCGGTGTTGGCCACCACGAACTCGACACCGCGCAGACCGGCGGTGATCATGTTGTTGACGGCATTGCCGCCGCCGCCGCCGACACCGAACACGGTGATGCGCGGCTTAAGCTCGGTGATGTCCGGCTTTTGCAGATTGATGGTCATTGTCTCCGTCCTTTGCCTTTCACGCCGCTTCGCCGCCGCGGCCGCCTATGGGGCTGTCCCCGTCAATTTTAGAAACTGTCTCTCAACCACTGACTCATGCGATGCAGTTTTCCGCCCGTTCCGGTCATTTTGAGACCGGAAATTCCTTTCGCCGGATGGCTCTCGAAGCTCGCCATCTGCGGATAGATCAGAAGCCCCACCGCGGCCGAGAAGGCCGGCCCCTTCGCCGCTTCCGGCAGGCCGGCCACGCCGAGCGGGCGGCCGATGCGCACATTGCGTCCCAGGATGCGGCGCGCCGCCTCCGGCAGGCCGGCAAGCTGGCTGGCACCGCCGGTAAGAACCACACGCTTGCCCACTGCATTGCCATAGCCGGACTTGTTCAGCCGGTCGCGCAGCAGTTCGAGCGTCTCGTCGATGCGGGCGCGCACGATGCGCGTCATCACCGAGCGCGGGATCTGCAAGGGCACGTCGCCATCGTCGCCGATCGGCTGGATCGAGACCAGGTCGCGGTCGTCGGCGCTTCCCGGCAGCGCCGAGCCATGCATCACCTTCAGCCGTTCGGCGGCATCGAGCGAGGTCGACAGCCCCTTGGCCATGTCCATCGTGACGTGGTTGCCGCCGATGGCGATGGCGTCGCCATGGACGAACTTGCCTTCCGAAAACACCGAGATCGTCGTCGTGCCGCCGCCCATGTCGATGCAGGCCGCACCCATTTCCAGCTCGTCGTCGACCAGGGCCGCCAGACCGCTGGCATAGGGCGTCGCCACCATGCGCTCGACCGACAGATGCGAACGGTTGATGGACAGCTCCAGATTGCGCATCGGCGCGGCGTCGCCGGTCAGCACATGCATGTCGACGCCGAGTGCGTCGCCAACCATGCCGCGCGGATCGCGCACGCCGCGTTCGGCATCCAGCGAGAAGCCGACGGGAAGCGAATGGATCACCTCGCGCTCGGCCTTCAGCGCCTGCTTGGCGCCGGCACCGAGAACGCGCTTGATGTCGGCCTCGTCGGCCTCGTGGCCGCCAAGATTGATGGTGGCGGAGAAGGCTTCGCTCTTCAGCCGGCCGGCGGTCATGTTGACGATCAGCGAATCGACCGTCAGCCCGGCCATGCGCTCGGCCGCGTCGACGGAAAGGCGGATGGCATGCTCGGCGCGGTCGAGATCGACCACGACGCCCGACTTCACGCCTTGCGACTTCTGATGGCCGATGCCGATCACCTGGATCCGGTGCGAGCGGCCGCGCAGCAGCTTGCCGTCATCACACGGCTTGAGCTTGGCCACCATGCAGCAGACCTTGCTCGAACCGACATCCAGCACCGTCAGGGTGCCAGACCGGCGCGATGCGGCATCGCCAGGACCGCCAAGCCAGCTCATATCTTCGTCTCCGGCTTGCGCTTCAGGCTCTTGGGTTTCTCGTTGAGGGCGGCTTCGCGCTGCGTCGCCGCTTCCGCCGTCAACTGCACGACCAGCCGGTCCGTCAGGCGCATGTCGACGGCGGCGATGTCGCGCGACAGCAAGCCGGTGTCATGATCCATCTTCACGAGTTCGGCGAGCGCCTGATCCTCGTCGTCCTCGGGAAGCTTGATGGTGATGCCATTGTCCAGCTTCAGGTCCCAGCGCCGTTCGCCGACACGGATATAGCCTTTGATCCGGCTCGCGAGCTCAGGATATTTTTCGACCTTGGCCAGGAAATCGGGCGCACTCGCCGGCGCGCCGGTGCCGATCAGCAGCGGCAGCAGCACCTGCTTGCCGCCCGAGAACGGCGCGATCACGGCGCCATCCTTCTCGATGACGGACAGCTCGTCTCCCTGCTGCCAGAGCGCGAAGGCTTGGCGCTCCTCGACGCGCACTTCCAGCGTGTGCGGATAGACCTTGCGCACCGCCGCGACCTCGATCCACGGCAGACCGGAGATACGCTCGCGCGCCGCCTCGGCATTAAAGCCGATCAGCGACGTCCAGCCGTCAAGTTCAAGCCTGTCGAGTATATCGATTTCCGAGGTCTGGCGATTGCCGACCACCTTGACCTGATCGACGGCAAATCCGGTGCGGGCGGTGATGCTCTGCACGATACCGTCGACATGACCGCCGAGATAGGCGCCATAGGCACTGCTCGATAAAATCAGCACGGCCGACATCATGGCCGCGGAAAAGCGCGGCGCCTGGAATTCCCCGACACCGAGGCGCGCCAGAATGCGCACCGGACGGCGCAGCATGCGCGGCAGAACGAAATGGTCCAACGACAACGACAGGCCGAACAGCGCCGGCCCGGCCGCGCCCCTCTCCCTACCTTGTCCCCATTTCAACGCAGACACGAAGCGTCCTCCACCATCCAACTCAACAAATCGCCAAACGAGTGCCCGGCCTGGGCGGCGATTTCAGGCACCAAGGACGTCGGCGTCATACCCGGCTGGGTGTTAACCTCGAGCCAGACAATCTCGCCGTTTTCGGAATGCCGATCGTCATAACGGAAGTCCGAACGGGAAACGCCGCGACAGCCGATCGCTTGGTGAGCCTTGAGCGCCAGTGTTTGTATTTTTTGGTAAATATTCGGTGAAACTTTTGCGGGGCATTCGTGCTTTGATCCCCCGGCGACATATTTTGAATCATAGTCGTAGAAAGAATGGCCGGTCGGGATGATCTCGCAGACCCCCAGCGCCACATCGCCCATCACCGCGCAGGTCAGCTCCCTGCCGTGGATGTAGCGCTCAACCATGACGGTATCGCCATATTTCCACTCCGACGAGCCAAGAACCTGCGGCGGATGCGACTGGCCTTCATGCACGATGACGACACCAAAGCTCGAGCCCTCATTGACCGGCTTGACCACATAGGGCGGCTTCATCGGATGCTTGTTCTGGATGGCGAAGCGGCTGGCGACCTTCGATTCGGCGACCACGATGCCGACCGACTTGGCAACCCGCTTGGCTTGCTCCTTGTTCATGGCCAGAGCCGAGGCGAGCACGCCGGAATGGGTATAGGGAATGCCGAGATATTCCAGGATGCCCTGAATGGTGCCATCCTCACCAAAAGGGCCGTGCAGCGCATTGAAGGCGACATCAGGTTTGAGCTCGGCAAGCACGGAGCCGACATCGCGGCCAACATCCACGCGGGTGACCTGGTAGCCTTCCCTCTCAAGCTCATCGGCGCAAGCCTTTCCGGAGGACAGGGACACGGGCCGCTCGGACGAAAAACCACCCAGCAGGACGGCCACATGCTTGTTTTTCATTCCCCGGCATCCCCTCTCTCACGGCGGACCAAAACCAGATTTTCCGCAACATTGAGTCAGAGTCTCCCGGCAGGTTGCCCCCCAGACGGAAAACGCTGAAAACGCGTCGAACGACTCAAATCAGGAAACGCTTTCGAGCAGAGAATCAGAGAGTTGATTCACTGGCAAGTGCTTACGATTCCGAGAGATTCACTTTCTGAGAAAATGGATGCGAAAAGCGTGCCGTTGAGTCTTTGCGGCAACGGTCGCGGACCGTTTCGGCCTCGTTGAAGTTCATGCATCACATGAACTTCAACACGCGCCACGCTGCGCTTTAAAGAAGCTGTCCCAGAAACTCCTGAACCGCATGCCCCGGCCGGAAATTGCCGATGCGCTTGATTTCCCATTGCAGCCGGATACCGGAATTCTCCAGCACCCGCGTGCGCACCGTCTCGCCGAGATATTCAAGGTCGTAGCCGGTCGCGGTTCCGGTGTTGATCATGAAATTGCAATGCATCGGAGACATCTGCGCGCCGCCGATCATCAGGCCGCGGCAGCCCGCTCTGTCGATCTCCTTCCAGGCTGACGTGCCTTCCGGATTCTTGAAGGTCGAGCCGCCGGTCTTCTCGCGGATCGGCTGCACGGTCTCGCGGTGGTTCTGCACGGCCTCCATCGCCGCCTTGATCGCCGCTCGGTCCTCGGCAAAGCCCTCGAACACGGCCGAGGTGAAGATCAGCCCGGCAGGCGCCGCCGAATGGCGATAGGCGTAACCCATATCGGCATTGCTCAGCGTCTGCACATTGCCCTTGCGGTCGAGCGCGCGCACTTCGACGACGCGCTCGCGCGTCTCGACACCATTGGCGCCGGCATTCATCCGCAGCGCACCGCCGATTGCACCCGGAATGCCGTGGTAGAAATGAAAGCCGCCAATGCCGGCCTCGAGTGCCACCGCTGCGACGCGCTTGTCGGGGGTCGCGGCTCCCGCCTTGATCCTGATTGGCGAAATCACCTCGGCCTCGCCGAAGCCCTTGGCCGAAAGGCGGATGACAAAGCCCTCAATGCCACCATCCCGAACCAGAAGGTTCGAGCCGACGCCGACGACGGTCAGTGGTATCTCCTCGGGAACGGCTTTGAGGAACGCCGCAAGATCTTCCTCGTCGGCCGGCTGGAACAGCACCTCAGCCAGACCCCCGGCACGGAACCAGGTGATCTTGTCCATCTCGGCGTTCGGCGTCAGGCGGCCGCGCAAGCCGGCAAGCCGGTCCCCCAGTCTGTCGATCAGGGCCTGGCCGTGCATCATGACACGGTCCCGCCAAGCTCCTTGGGCAACGCATAGGCCCATTGGGTGATGTTGCCGGCGCCAAGGAAGACGACGAAATCGCCTGATTTGGCCAGATCGCGGATGATGGGCGCAATCGCCGCCGGGCCCTCGATGTAGCGCGCGTCGCGATGACCGCCGGCGCGGATGCGCGACACCAGCGCGTCCGAGCTGACGCCATCGATCGGCTCTTCGCCGGCCGCGTAGACCGGCGCCACCATCACCGTGTCGGCGTCGTTGAAGCAGGTGGAAAACTCGTTGAACAGATCATGCAGCCGGGTGAAGCGATGCGGCTGGGCAATGGCGATGACGCGACCCTGGGTGGCGCTGCGCGCCGCCTTCAGTACCGCCGAGATCTCGACCGGATGGTGGCCGTAATCGTCGAATATTTCGACGCCGTCCCACGAACCGGTATGGGTGAAGCGGCGCTTGACGCCGGCGAAGGACGACAGGCCCTTCTTGATCGCCTCGGCCGACAGGCCGAGCTCATGCGCGACAGCGATCGCTGCCGTCGCGTTGGAGACGTTGTGGCGGCCGGGCATCGGCAGGCGCAGGCCTGCTATGACAGTCTGGCCGCCTGTCTTGCGGTCGCGGATCATCACGTCGAATTCCGAAATGGCACCTGCCATGCGGTGATTGGTGAAGCGCACGTCGGCCTGCGCATTCTCGCCATAGGTGATGACCCGGCGGTCCTCGATGCGGCTGACCAGGGCCTGCACTTCGGGGTGATCGGTGCACATCACGCCAAAACCATAGAACGGCACGTTCTCGACGAACTGGCGGAACGCCTCGCGCACCTTGTCGAAGCTGCCATAGTGATCGAGATGCTCGGGATCGATGTTGGTGACGACCGCGATCTCGGCCGGCAGTTTCAGGAAAGTGCCGTCGCTTTCGTCGGCCTCGACCACCATCCACTCGCCGTCGCCCATGCGCGCGTTGGTGCCATAGGCATTGATGATGCCGCCATTGATGACGGTCGGATCGAGCCCACCGGCATCGAGCAAGGTCGCCACCATCGAGGTCGTCGTCGTCTTGCCATGCGTGCCGCCGATCGCCACCGCCTGGCGAAAGCGCATCAGCTCGGCCAGCATTTCGGCCCGGCGCACGATCGGCAGCAGCTTTTCGCGCGCGGCCTTGAGTTCCGGGTTGGATTTCTTGATCGCCGTCGAGACGACGACAACCTCGGCATCGCCGAGATTCTCGGCCTTATGGCCGACGAAGCATTCGATGCCCTTGTCGCGCAGCCGCTGCACATTGGCGCTTTCGGCCTGGTCGGACCCTTGCACCTTGTAGCCGAGATTGTGCAGCACTTCGGCAATGCCGCTCATGCCGATGCCGCCAATGCCGATGAAATGCACAAGGCCGATGGTCTGCGGCATCTTCATGCTTGCGTCCCCTTCCTGAAATCCGAAACGGTTTTTTTGGACGCAATAGCCTCTGTAAGATCAGCGAGCAACCGTGCCGCGTCCGGCCTGCCGGCCGATTTCGCACCCGCCGCCATCGCCGTCAGCCGATCGGGGTCGTCCATCAGCTCGCCAATGAGCGCTGCGATGCGTTCGGGCGAGAGCGACGATTGCGGATGCACTTCGCCGCCGCCGGCAGCGGCAAGGGCCGCGGCGTTCGCCGCCTGGTCGTGATCGAGCGCATAGGGGTAAGGCACCAGCAACGCCGGCCGGCCGATGACGGCGATCTCCGAGACGGTCGAGGCGCCGGAACGCGAGATCACCAGGTGCGCAGCCGCCATGCGCTGCGCCATGTCGGTGAAGAAGGGCGAGACCTCGACGGTGACGCCAAGCGCGGCATAGGCCGCCTTGACCCGTGCCACGTCATCCGCGCGCGCTTGTTGGGTAATCACCAGCCGCTTGCGCTGGGCATCGGAAAGCAGCGCGATAGCCCCGGGCACGGCATCGGAAAAGAACTGGGCGCCCTGGCTGCCGCCGAACACCAGCAGGCGGAACGGCTGCTCCCCGGTCGACGCCGCATAAGCCGTCCTGGCCGCTTCCAGCACGGCCGGCCTGACCGGATTGCCTGTCGGCACCGTCTTGACCCCGGCAGCACTGCTGTCCTGCGGCAGGAAGCCGCCGGCGATGGCGTCGACACGGCCGGCCAGCGCCCGGTTGGCGCGCCCCATCACCGCGTTCTGCTCATGGATCAGTGTCGGCACCTTGCGCCGTGTCGCCGCGTAGAGCGGCGGCAAGGTCGGATAGCCACCGAAGCCGACGACCGCATCCGGCTTGATCCTGGCAATGACGGCGGAAGCCTGGCGCACGCCGCGCCAGATTTTCCAGAAGGCGCCAAGCAGGGCAAAAGGATTTTTCGAACCCATCGTCGCCGACTGGATCGGATGGATGGCGGCGGCCGGGAAATGGCCGGCGAAACGCTCGGCACGGTCGTCGGTCGCCAGATGCACCGACCAGCCACGCTCGTTCAGCTCATGCGCCAGCGCCTCGGCCGGGAAAAGATGCCCACCGGTGCCGCCCGCCGCGAGAAGGATGACGCCTCTGGCCATATCACTCCGCCGGCACGGCGCGCTGCGACAAGCCAAAGCCCATCTGCTTGCGTTTTTCCGGCCGCTTGCGTGTCAACGCCAGCACCATGCCCATCGAGATGGCGATGGCGATCTGCGAGGAGCCGCCATAAGAGATGAACGGCAACGTCATACCCTTGGCCGGCACAAGCTGGAGGTTGACGCACATGTTGATGACCGCCTGCAGGCCGAACACGGTGACGAGGCCGCCGACCGCATAGCGGGTGAAATCGTCATGCTCCTTCAGCGCCGTGTTGAGGCCGCGCAGCACAATGAAGGCGAAGATTGACATGATGAAGAAGCACATGATCAGCCCGAACTCTTCGCCCGCGACCGAGAAGACGAAGTCGGCATGGCTATCGGGAATGACCCGCTTGACGGTGCCCTCGCCCGGTCCGACACCGAACCAGCCGCCATTGATCAGCGCTTCGCGCCCCATGTCGACCTGGAACGTGTCGCCCTCGCCGGTGAGGAACTTGTCGATGCGCAAGGCAACGTGCGGGAACACCGTATAGGCGGCAAAGACGCCGCCGACGCCGGCCGCGCCGAGCGCAACGATCCACAGCCAGGGCAGCCCGGCCATGAAGAACATGATGCCCCAGGTGCCGGTCGTCAGCATGGTCTGGCCGAGGTCCGGTTGCGCCACCAGCAGCGACACGACCAGCACCAGCAGCAGCATGGCGAAAAGATTGCCCGGAATGTCGGGCTGGCGCTTGTGTTCGGCGAAAAGCCAGGCGCACATGATGACGAAGGCCGGCTTCAGGAATTCCGACGGCTGGATCGACAGGCCGGCAAGCGACACCCAGCGGCGCGCGCCCTTCACCTCGACGCCGATGTAGAGCACCGCCACCATCAGCACCAGCATCAGGCACAGCATGATCAGCGCCATGCGCCGGATCTGCCTGGAATCGAGGAAGGAGACGGCCAGCATCACGCCGAGCGCCGGCACGGTGAAGATGATCTGCCTGGTGGCGAAGTGGAAACTGTCGAGGCCGATGCGTTCGGCCACCGCCGGGCTGGCGGCGAAGGACAAGACGATGCCAAGCCCCATCAGCGACAGGAACGCCGCCAGGAACCAGCGATCGATCGTCCACCACCAGGTCGCAACCGGACTTTTGTCGAGACGGCTCTGCATTATCGTGCCCCTCCGATGGGTTTCACACCCTCGATAGCATTCGCAGCTTGCCTGAAGGCTTCGCCGCGGACTTCGAAATTCTTGAACTGGTCGAAGCTGGCGCAGGCCGGCGACAGCAGCACTACCGCCTCGCCGCTGTCGTCCTTGGCCGCATCATGCGCGGCGTGCTCGACCGCCGCGGCCAGCGTGCCGGAAATCTCGTAAGGCACCGCCTCCCCCAGCGTCGCCGAAAAGGCCGGCGCGGCCTCGCCGATAAGATAGGCCTTGGCGATGCGCGGAAAGAAGCCGCGCAACGGCTCGATGCCGCCTTCCTTGGGCAGGCCGCCGGCGATCCAGTAGATGCGCGTAAAGCTGGATAGCGCGGGTGCTGCCGCATCGGCGTTGGTCGCCTTGGAATCGTTGATGAACAGCACATGGTCCTTGCGGCCGACTTGCTCCATGCGATGCGCGAGGCCGGGAAAGCTTTCCAGCCCGGACTGGATTTCGCCAAGCTCAAGCCCGACCTTGAGGCAAGCGGCGACCGCCGCCAGAGCGTTCTGGGCATTGTGCTGGCCACGCAACGAGCCGATGCCTTCGAGGAAGGCGACACGGCTGTAACGGCCGTGCACCGCTTCCATCAAATTGCCGCCATCGGCGAAATAGCCATCGGTCAGCGGCAGCCGCTTGGAAATGCGGATGACAGGCCGGCCCGCCCGCTCCAGCCGCTCGGCGATCTGCGCGCACCAGGAATCGTCGATGCCGACGATCGCCGTCTCGCTGCCGGCCACCAGCCGCTCCTTGATCGCGGCGTAGTGCTGCATGGTGCCGTGGCGGTCGAGATGATCGGGCGTCAGGTTGAGCAGGATGCCCGCCGTCGGATTGATCGAGGGCGCGAGGTCGATCTGGTAAGACGAGCATTCGACCACATAGTGCCGATCGGGCTCGGGCGGATCGAGCGTCATCACCGCGCGGCCGATATTGCCGCCCATCTGGGTGTCGCGTCCCGCGGCCTTCAGGATATGCGCGGTCAGCGCGGTGGTCGTCGACTTGCCGTTGGTGCCGGTGATGGCGATGAAAGGCGATGTCGGCGCGCTCAGCATCCGCTCGCGGCAGAAAAGCTCGACGTCGCCGATGATCTCGACGCCTGAACCGCGCGCCAGCTCCACCGTCCAATGCGGCTTGGGATGCGTCAGCGGCACGCCTGGCGACAGCACGAAAGCCGAGAATTTCGTCCAGTCGGCGCCGCGCAAATCAGCGGTCGCGATACCGGCAACGGCGGCCTTGGCCACGCTGTCGGGATTGTCGTCCCAGGCCAGCACGTCCGCGCCGCCCTCGATCAGCGCGCGCGCCGTCGCAATCCCCGAGCCACCGAGCCCGAAGAGCGAAACGCGCTTGCCTGAAAAGGATGCGGCGGGGATCAAAGGGCTTCCTATCTCAGCTTGAGGGTCGACAGGCCGACCAGCGCCAGGATGACGGCGATGATCCAGAAGCGGATCACCACCTGGCTTTCGGTCCAGCCGAGCTTTTCGAAATGATGGTGGATCGGCGCCATCAGGAACACCCGCTTGCCGGTCATCTTGAAGTAGCCGACCTGGATGATGACCGACAGGATTTCGACGACAAACAATCCGCCGACGATGACCAGCACGATCTCGTGCTTGGTGGCGACGGCGACCGTGCCGATCAGGCCGCCCATGGCCAGCGAGCCGGTGTCGCCCATGAAGATCGCCGCAGGCGGCGCGTTGAACCAGAGGAAGCCGAGGCCGGCGCCGATGACCGCGCCGAGCACGACCGCCAGTTCACCGGTGCCGGGCACGAAATGGATCTGCAGATATTCAGCGAACACCGCATTGCCCGAGAGATAGGCGATGACGCCGAAGGAGGCCGCCGCGATCATGATCGGCACGATCGCCAGTCCGTCCAGGCCGTCGGTGAGGTTCACAGCATTGCCTGCTCCGACGATGACGAAGCAGGAGAACGGGATGAAGAACCAGCCGAGATTGACGATGAATTCCTTGGCGAAGGGAAATGTCAGCGAAGAAGAGAACGGCGCCTGGCCATTGTGCATGATCACCCAGGCGGCGATGCCGGCAATGACAAATTCAAGCGCAAGGCGTGCCTTGCCGGAAAAGCCGAGATGCGACTGTTTGGTCACCTTCAGATAGTCGTCGTAGAAGCCGATCGAGCCGAAGCCCAGCGTCACCAGCAGCACCACCCAGACATAGATGCTCGACAGGTTGGCCCACAGAAGCGACGAGCCGATGATGCCCGACAGGATCATCAGTCCGCCCATGGTCGGCGTGCCGGCCTTCTTGAAATGCGTCTGCGGTCCGTCGGCTCGGATCGGCTGGCCCTTGCCTTGCCGCAGCCGCAGCGAATTGATGATGGTCGGCCCGAAGATGAAGACGATCAGCGCCGACGTGATCAGCGCCCCGCCGGTGCGGAAGGTGATGTAGCGGAAGACGTTGAAGACCGAGACCTTGTCCGCAAAATCGACGAGCAGTGTGAACATGCGCTTTTCGTCCCCCGACCTAGGTCTGTTTTCTGGCTGTCGATTCAGCCGGGAATTTGCCCAGCAGCGCATCGACCAGTTTTGCAAAACCGATGCCCTTCGACGATTTGATCATCACCACGTCGCCCGGCTTCAGCGCGGCAAGCAGCACCGGCTTCAGTTCCTCGACACCGGCGCGGTATTCCGTCTTGATCTCAGCCGGCAGCGCTTCGGCCAGCACCCGCATTTCCGGGCCGCCGAGAAAGACGGTCTGCGTGCCCGTGCCTACGATGAGATCGGCAAGGGCTGCATGCAGCTTGGCCGAGTGGTCGCCAAGTTCGAGCATATCGCCGAGCACGGCGATGCGGCGGCCCTCGCCCGTCACCGGCGTCGCGTTGAGCAATGCCATGGCAGCAGCCATCGACGCCGGATTGGCGTTGTAGCTTTCGTCGATCAGCGTGATCAGTCCGCCTGGGTGGTTCGAAGTCGAGCCACCGGGGTGACTCGAAATCGAGCCACCGGGGTGGCGCAGCACATGGCGCTTGCCGCGTCCGCGTTCGGCGGAGAGATCGGCCAGTGCTGAAGCCACCTTGTCGAGATCGGCGCCGACCAGATGCGCCGCACCCAGCACCGCCAGCACGTTCTGCACCATATGGCGGCCGGGCGCGCCGATCCGCGCCAGCACTTCGTGACCGCCGATCCGGGCGGCGATGTCGGAATGATCCGCATGCAGTTCGCATTTGGTGAGCTTGAAGGTAGAGCGTGCATTCTCGCCGAAGCCGTAGACGTGCTCGACACCGGCGGCATGCGCCATCTTGTCAAGCAGCTTGAAGCGCGCATCGTCGCGGTTGAGGACGGCGGCCCCCTCAGGCTCCAGCCCCTCGAAAATCTCGGCCTTGGCCTTGGCGATCTCGTCCAGATTGCGGAAGAAGCCAAGGTGGGCGGCCGCGATCATGGTGACGATGGCGACATGCGGCCTCACCATCTTGACCAGCGGACGGATCTCGTCGGGATGGTTCATGCCGATCTCGAATACGGCGTAGTCGCAATCATCAGGCATGCGCGCCAAGGTCAGCGGCACGCCCCAGTGATTGTTGAAGGACTGCGCCGAGGCATGCACCTTGCCGACGGCTTGCAGCACATGGCGCAGCGCTTCCTTGGTCGTGGTCTTGCCGGCCGAACCGGTCACAGCGATGATTTTCGCGCTCGAGCGGGCGCGCGACGCAACGCCAAGCTTTTCCAGTGCGACCAGCACATCCTCGACGACGATGATCGGCGCTGTCAGCCGGCCGAGCGACGGCAGCTTGCCTTCGGCCACCACCAGCACGCCGGCGCCAGCCTTGATGGCTGATGTTGCGAAGTCATGGCCGTCCATCGCCTCGCCCTTGATGGCGAAGAAGGCGTCACCCGGCTGCAGGCTGCGGCTGTCGATCGAAATGCCTGAAATGCCTTCCGGCATCGGCCCGAGCGGCCGCCCGTCCATGGCGGCAACCAGCGCCTCGGAGGTCCACAGCAAGCTCATGCGGCACGCTCCGTGAGTGCCGCGCGGACTTCCTCGTGATCGGAGAAATGCAAGGTCTCGGAGCCGATCGTCTGGCCCTCCTCATGGCCCTTGCCGGCCACGATCAGCGTGTCGCCGGCATGCAGCATGGCGACCGCGTCGTGGATCGCCTGGCGCCGGTCGCCGATCTCGATGGCACCGGGGGCAGCGGCCAAAATAGCGGCGCGGATCGTTTCCGGCACTTCCGAGCGCGGATTGTCGTCGGTGACGATGACGACATCTGCAAGCCGCGTCGCAATCTCGCCCATGATCGGTCGCTTGCCGCGGTCGCGGTCGCCGCCACAGCCGAAGACGACGATGACGCGGCCGGTGGTGAATGGGCGCACCGAGGACAGCACGTTTTCGAGCGCATCGGGCTTGTGGGCATAATCGACATAGACGGGCGCGCCATTGGCGGTGGTGCCGACGAGGTCGAGCCGGCCCGGCGCGCCCTTCAGTTTCTCCAACGCCATCAAGGCCTTGGCGACAGGTGTTCCCGTGGAAATGGCAAGACCCGCCGAAACCAGCGCGTTCGAAATCTGGAAATCACCGGCCAGCGGCAGGTCGATCTCGTAGAGCACGCCATCGGCCTCGACCTCGGCCCGCTGGCGATGGCGCTCGTGCTCGACCCGCTTCAGCCTGAGGAAATCGCCATGGCGGCCAACCGTCAGCACATTGAGCCCGGCAGCCTGTGCTGCCTGAATCGTCGGTGCCGACCACGGATCGTCGGCGAAGATGACGGCCGGCGCACCCTTCGGCAGCAGGGCGTCGAACAGGCGCAATTTGGCGCGGTGATAGTCCTCGATGGTCGGATGATAGTCCATATGGTCGCGGCCGAGATTGGTGAAGCCGCCGGCCGCCAGCCTCACGCCGTCGAGACGGCGCTGGTCGAGCCCATGGCTGGAGGCTTCCATCGAGGCGTGGGTGACGCCGGCATCCGCCAATTCCCGCAGCAATTGATGCAAGGCGACCGGATCGGGCGTCGTCAGCGAGCCATAGTCGTTGCGCCCAGGCGCCACCACGCCGGTGGTGCCGATAGAAGCGGCGGCATAACCGGCCTGCTCCCAGATCTGCCTGGTGAAGGCGGCGACCGAGGTCTTGCCGCTGGTGCCGGTCACCGCGACCATGATCTCAGGCTGATTGCCGAAATAGCGTGCCGCACTCAGCGCCAGCGCCAGGCGCGGATCGTCGACCGCCAGCACCGGCACAGGAAGCCCGGCGATGGTGCTGCCCTTGCCCGCCACGATCGCGGCCGCACCGCGCGCGGCGGCATCGGCGGCATAAACGGCACCGTCGGCCTTGGTTCCCGCGAGCGCAAAGAAGACAACACCCGCTTTTACCTGGCGGGAATCCGAAGAAATCCCTGTAACCTCCAGATCGACGGAAGCTATTCCCTCGACGGGCAGGATACCGGCTAGATCTCTGAGCTTCATCGAGTCCCGTTCACCGCAACAAAATAGCGCGCTGTTGCCGGCGCGCCCTAAGAATCACTGATAGGAAACCAGCGTTGCACCATTTTCATGGCTGAAATCTGGCTTCACGCCAAGCATGGCAGCTGAACGCCTGATGATATTGCCGGCCATAACCCCGGCATTCGCGGCCGCGACATCCGTCATGCCGGGCTTTTCCGGGTGCGGGGCATCGGCAATGGTAAACACCAGATACTGTGGATCGTCCATCGGGAAGGCGGCAACGAAGGTGTTGAAATTCAAGTCCTTCGAGTAGCGGCCATTGACGACCTTCTCCGCCGTTCCGGTCTTGCCGCCAACGCGGTAGCCGGGGACTCTGGCGTTTCGGGCAGAGCCCTTCTCAGCATTGAGCGAATAGAGGTAGCGCATGCCTTCGACGGTCTTTTCGCTCACCACTTTCTTGGCTGTGGCCATCGCTTCCGCCTGCGTACGCACCAAAAAGGTAGGGTTCATCAGGAAGCCGCCATTCATCAACGCCGCGCAGCCCACAGCCGCTTGCAGCGGCGTCGTCGACACACCGTGGCCGAAGGCGATGGTGAATGAATTGACCTGTTTCCAGACCTTCGGTTCAGTCGGACGGGCAGTCTCCGGCAATTCGGTCTGCATCCTGTCCAGAAGGCCAAGGCGATGCAGGAATTCGCGATGCCCTTCGATGCCGACCATCTCGGCTTCCCTGGCCGATCCGATGTTGGACGAATAGAGGAACACCTCCGGCAAGGACAGCACACGGTTCTTGCCGTGGAAATCGTGAATGGCCTGATGGCCGACCCGGATTGGATGCGAAGCATCGAAGCGGCTCGCCATCGTCGCCTTGCCGGAATCGAGCGCCATGGCTGAGGTGAAGCTCTTGAAGGTCGAGCCCATCTCGTAGAGGCCCGCCGACATGCGATTCAGCCGGTCCTTGTCCTGTGCATTGTAGGGATTGTTCGGATCGAAATCCGGCACCGAGGCCATCGCCACCACTTCGCCGGTCTTGACGTTGAGCACGACGGCGCCGGCGCCCATGGCACGATAGCGCTCCAGGCCGGCGGCGATCTCGTCGCGCACGACATGCTGCACGCGCAGATCGATCGAAAGCTTTACCGGCTTGAGATCCTTGGCAATGGCAAGGCCCGATGCCTGCAGATCGCTCAAGCCTTGCTCGTCGACATATTTCTCCATGCCGGAGATGCCCTGGTTGTCGATGTTGGTGAGGCCGACAATGTAGGACGAGGTCTCGCCGCTCGGATAGAAGCGGCGCTTTTCGGTACGGAAGCCGAAACCGGGAATGCCGAGCTGCATGATGTCGGACTGTTGCTTGGGCGTCAGCTGCCGCTGCAGCCAGACGAAACCGGCGCCGCTCTTCAGCTTGTGGTAGGTCTGCTCATAGTCGATGTCCGGAAGCACCGTCGACAGCTTCTCGATCGCCTCGTCGGCGTCGACAATGCGGCGCGGCTCTGCAAACAGCGACGCCGTCTTGATGTCCGTGGCCAGCACTTCGCCGTTGCGGTCGACGATGTCGGGCCGCGATGCCGTCACCCGGCTCTGCGGACCGCCCGACATGTCGGGGGTCTGGAAGCCGAGATAGACCAGCCGCCCTGATATGGTCGAGAAGATACCGAAGAACACCGCCATCGTCATGACGATGCGCGTCCTGCCCTTGCCGCCGGTCGCCTTGCGGGCGCCCTCGACCACGATCGATCCATCTTCACTCGTCCTGGCGCGACGCTTCAGCAGTTTGCCGATCATCGGGCGATGCCTCCGGTCACGACGGGATCCTTACTGTCCGAAGGCGCTTGACCGGAATTGTCGGCCATACCACCCTGGCGTCCGTTCAGGATGTCCTGGATGTCCAGGGATTTGGCCGGCAGGTCGCCGATGCCGCCTATCTGGCGGGCGCTGACCGGCTCGAGTTCGAGCTGCGACTTGTAGAGTTCGGCGAGCTTCTGCAGCCGCGACGGCTGGGTAAGCAGGCTCCAGTCGGCCTTCAGCAGGTCGATCGTGTCCTCCTCATAGCGTATCTGCGCATGGATCTTCTGCACCGAAGCCAATTGTTCCTCGGCCTCGCGCTTGGCCTTGTAGGTAAGGGCCGCGACCGCAACCATGACGGCGATCAGGACAATGTCGCTGGTACGAAACACGTGTTACCTCTCCCCCGGCCGGTCGATACCGGGAAGCTTTGGAAGGCCGAAAATCGAAAAATCACTGCCGCGCACCGAGGCCTCGGTGCGGATCGCCGCGCGCAGCCTGGCCGAACGGGCGCGCGGATTGGCCGCCACCTCGGCGTCGCCGGCCGTCACGCCGCCGCCCGCCTTGCGGAACGTCGCGATGCGCGCATGCGCCTCGGGCAGGTGACGCGAGCCGGTCGCAACATCGGCCCGGTCGGCGATGAAGCGCTTGACGATGCGGTCTTCCAGCGAATGGAACGTCACCACGGCGAGCCGACCGCCCGGCTTCAGCGCGCGTTCGGCCGCGAACAGGGCCTTGGCCAGTTCGCCAAGCTCGTCGTTGACGAAAATGCGCAGCGCCTGGAAGACGCGCGTCGCCGGATGGATCTTGTCCTTCGGCGCCCGGCCGATATGCGTCTCGATAGCATCGGCGAGTTCCAGCGTGCGCTCGAACGGGCGCTTTTCGCGGCGAGCCTCGATCATGCGGGCGATGCGCCCGGCATGACGCTCCTCGCCGAGGAATCCGAAGATACGGGCAAGGTCGCCTGGCTTGAAGGAATTGACGACGTCGGCGGCGCTGAGGCCCGATTGCGCCATGCGCATGTCGAGCGGCCCGTCGGCGCGGAACGAAAACCCGCGCTCGGCCTGGTCGAGCTGCATCGAGGACACACCGATGTCGAGCACGATCCCGTCGGCGCTCTCGACATGCTCGTCCAGCGTCGAGAACGGCGCCTGCACCAGCCGCAGCCGGCCGCCCGACTGCGCTTCCAGATCGCGCCCGGCCGCGATCGCATCCGGATCGCGGTCGATCGCCACCACGGAGGCGCCCGGCGCCAGAATGGCCCTGGTGTAGCCGCCAGCGCCGAACGTGCCGTCGATGATGATGTCGCCTTCAGCCGGCGCCAGCGCTTCGAGCACTTCGGCAAGGAGGACCGGAATGTGGCGGGCCGATCCGCCAACGGCGTGCCCACCTACGGCGTGAGGAAGGTCATCGCCGTGGCCTGCCGTCATTCCGGTCGCTCCCCAGGCTTCGTCCCCTGCCGAAGCTGCAAAAGCCGTACCCGCGCCTGCGCCCCATAGGCGGCAAGCCGTCCCGGCTCCCAGATCTGAAAGAAGTTGCCGCGCCCGACAAAGGCCACTTCCGCCGAAATGCCGGTGTGTTCGCGAAGGAAATCGCTCATCGTGATGCGGCCGTCCTGGTCGAGTTTCAAGAAGGCTCCGTCGCCATGGCAGAAGAACGACATATCGTCCGCCGTCTGCAGGAAGGGATCCTCGAGCGCTATGCGCTGCTCGTAGCGGTCGAGCAGGTCGAGCCCGCCGACATCCATCGCCGGCAGGTCCAGGCAGCGCAGCGCATAGAGTTCCGAATAGCCGCGCTTCTGCACGACGGCACGGAAATGCGCGGGAACGGACACCCGCCCCTTCGCATCGATCCTGCTCACCGAGTTTGACAGAAACCGGTCCATTAAACGCTACAGCCGCTTGCGCCGCCGCACCCCTCTCCATCTTGTCGAACGCGCCGCCGCAGCGCGCTCCCTGCCCCGTATCAGCCTCGTCCGCACGGGCAAAAACCGGCAAACGCACAGCCGCCGCGGCTGCCCGATTGGCGTACGCTTTACCCTGACACGGAACGAAGGCTTTGATGTCTAGATGGGATATCATGGGGCACTATGGGCGTCAACGGGAATGGACTTCACAAACACGCGCGCCGCGACCAATGAGAGCAGCCTCGACGACACGTCTCGTCTTTATGGTCTATTAAGCCTAACGAAGCGTTTAGAGCCGTCTGGCCCAACCGGACGCGCCTTGCCGCGAACCGCTGCCGGGCATAGCGTCTCGCCGCATCTCGTCGGTCGCAAACAGGGTTGGAAATTCGATGTCTGAAACAGCAAAGTCACGCGCTGCAGCGCTTCCCCATCTGCGTCGCAGCGGGTTTGCCATGGGCGATTCCATTCCCCTGCCCCTGACCATGGCCGCCATTTTTCATGCGCCCGGCGACGCCACCGGTTTCAACCAGTACGGGCGTTTCAGCAACCCGACCTGGGACGCGGTCGAACATATGCTGGCTCATCTGGAGGACGCGCCTTGCGTCGGGTTCCCTTCAGGAATGGCGGCAATCTCGGCGGCGTTCTTTGCCGTGCTCAAAACTGGCGACCGTATCCTGCTGCCTTCCGACGGTTATCACACGACGCGGGCTTTGGCCGATCGTTTCCTCAAGCCGCTCGGCATCACCTACGACGTCAGGCCGACCTCGACTTTCCTCGATGGCGGCTTCGATGGCTGTCGGCTGGCGTTTGTCGAAACCCCTGCCAATCCGGGGCTGGATATCTGCGATATCGCCGCCGTTGCCGATGCTGTTCACAAAGCCGGCGCGATCCTTGTCGTCGACAACACGACCATGACACCCTTCGGCCAACGGCCGCTCGACCATGGCGCCGATATCGTCGTTGCCGCCGACACCAAGGCACCCAATGGCCACTCCGACGTGCTGTTCGGCCATGTGGCCAGCCGCAATGCCGATATCATAGCCGCCGTGACCGGCTGGCGCGAAGTTTCCGGCAGCATTCCCGGACCGTTCGAAGCCTGGCTGGTGCATCGCGGCCTGGAGACACTGGATGTGCGCTTCGATCGCATGTGTTCCTCGGCGGAAGTCATCGCGCGGCGGCTGCAGGGCCACCGGGCAATCAGCGGCCTGCGTTATCCCGGACTGGAAGGCGATCCGTCGCACAACCTTGCCCGCGCCCAGATGGAGCGCTTCGGCTTTCTCATTTCTTTCGAGCTCGCCTCGGAGAACAAGGCCGAGGATTTCATCAACAATTGCGACCTGATGCAGGCCGCGACATCCTTCGGCGGCGTCCACACCTCCGCCGAGCGGCGCTTGAAGCGAGGCGATGCTGTCCCTGCCGGCTTCGTTCGCCTCTCGGTCGGCTGCGAGCCGGTGGAAGAGCTTTGGAAGGCGATCGAGGCGTCACTGGACAAGATCAGCGGCTGACCGGACCGATCCCGGGCCGAGATCGTCGGCTTCTATGTTGCGATGGCCGTGCAGTACACGAATGATCTCGATCGCGTCGTCACCTACACGATACAAGGTGAGATAGTCGCCAACGAGCAGATGACGGATGCCGGGCGCGATGTCATCGCGCGGCGCGCCGGAGAAGGGATAGGTCTCCAGTTGCTGCCACCGTGCCTCGATGCGATCGAGCAACCTATCCGCTGCGACCTCGCTATCGCGTGCAACATGAAGCCAGATCGCGATCAAATCGTCTTCTGCGCGCGCGTTCCGGACGATGGGCAGCGAATTCATGCTGCGTCGTCAGATCGCAAGCGTCTCCGCGCCTCGGCCTTGATTTCATCCATCGACGCAAATCGTCCAGGCCCGCTGTCTATCCCCTCCTGCACCAGCTTGCGCAACTCATCGAGCGTATAGCCGAAGAGGTCGCGGCGGTCCTTCCATTGCCGCAGCGCATCGCGGATCACTTCGCTGGCCGACGCATATTCGCCAGCGGCGACGACATCGTCCACCGCCTGCGCCAGTTCCGGCGACAGCGTGATGCTGCGTTTGTCAACCTGTCCCATGAGAGACTCCCGATACCATTTCTCGATCATGGTACGATTTAATCGCACCAGTTTCAAGCAATGGCCGTCCTCACTCGTATGGATGAATGGCCGAACAAGCTTGAATCAACAGGCGCGCCCGAGGGCGCAACCTGCTGATCTCAAGAGCCTTCTCTTGATATCGGGAGAGAATTGCCAGCTGGCCTGTAAGCCGGGTTCTGTATGGCCCCCGCCCCTTGCGGGACGAGAACGTGGCGGCCATTCATCTTGGGCGCATGTTGCCATGCGCCTCGCGCAACCTACCCGGACGGTGAGCCGGAAACAGCCCTCGAGGGTTTCCCCTCGCACCGCCCCTATTCGGTCTTGCTCCCGGTGGGGTTTACCGTGCCGCTCCTGTTGCCAGTCGCGCGGTGGGCTCTTACCCCACCCTTTCACCCTTGCCCCGAATCCGGCAAGCCGGATCGTGGCGGTTTGCTTTCTGTGGCACTTTCCCTGGGGTCGCCCCCGCCGGCCATTAACCGGCACCGTGTTTCCATGGAGCCCGGACTTTCCTCACCCGCGGCCTTTCGGCGTTTGCGGGTGCGGCCGCCCAGCCAGCTGGCAGAGCGTATAAAGGGGTTCACGCCCGAAAACGCAAACGAAAAAGCAGATTTATGCGGGCGATCCAAGCGCAGCCATCTGCACCTTGACCTTGCCGCAATAGGCTGCCGACACCGGGTTCATCCGCGTTGCGGCGTGGCCGGCATTGTATTTGAGGATCGTGCCGCAGGTCGTGCCGCCGCCGAGGCTGCGCGCCATGGCAAGGTATTTCATGCCGTATTTGATGTTGGTGTCGGGATCGAACAGGCCCTTGGCGGAGCCGCTATAGCCCATCATCCGAGCTGTGGCCGGCTTGATCTGCATCAGGCCGATCTCGCCGGCGCTGCCGACGATGTTGGGCCGGTAGTTGCTTTCGATCTTGATGACCGCCGTGGCGAGCGACACCGGCACGCCTTCGATCGCCGCATAGCGGGCAACGATAGCGGAATACTGCCCACTGCTGGCCACCGCCGCCGTCGATGCCGCCGCGTTCTGGACTCCGATCGACGCTGTTCTCGTCATGTCGATGGTCTTTCGGCCACGCTTCGTCTGCTTTCTGGCGGACTTCTTCGGCTTGGACCAGCTTGCTTTTTCCATTTTCGCGGAAGCCCGCTTCGTCTCCGCTTTGGCGGAAGCCCGCTTTGTTGCCTTGGCGTCGTGGCCTGCCTTGCCGCTTTTCGCGGATACCACGGGAAACCCTTGATCGGCCCGCGGGCTGAATGATGCTGCATGCGCCGCACTGAAGGCAAAAGTCATTACACCGGCAGCAAGAGCTGCCGTTAAAACGGTAAATTTCTGCATGTGATCCTGTTCTGTCTGAACCGCGCGAAGATGTTCGCGCAGCAACGCCTAACCAACGTCGGAACAACCCGGGGGGCTTGGGGTCCGACATCTACACGTCAGCCGTTTGACGCCCGAATTGGTGTCAAACAAGGCCAGGCAAGTCACTTTGAGTGACAGCTTGTAACTTAAGGATGGGAAAGAATTGCTTGAGAGAGGCCTCCCAAGGGGTCAGCGCCTCACGGAAGCAAGCAGCCTTTGCAGCGTCCGCAGCGTCGAGCCGTCGGCAACGCCGTCCACCTTGCGCGGCCGGAAATGCCGTTGGAAGGCTTCGACCACCGCCTCCGTCTGCCGGTCGAAAACGCCGGATATTTCAACGCCATAGCCGTAGAGGGCCAGCATCGACTGCAACGCCTCGACATCGCCGCCGGTATCGCCGGTTGTCAGAGTGGCGCCTCGCCTGACGGGTGCGGCCGCAACGAGATGGCCGACACCGACCTCGAACAGCGTCCGCCACGGAAACTTCTCGCCGGGATCGATTTTGCGCCCCGGCGCAACATCGGAATGCGCGAGTACCCGCTCGGCGGCGATCGAATGCCGACCGGCGATCCCCCGGCACAGCCCGATCACCGCATCGATCTGCCGCCGGGGAAAACCGGGATAGCCCAGCGAATGCCCCGGATTGACGATCTCTATGCCGACCGAACAGGAATTGATGTCGGCCCGTCCGAACCACGAACTCTTGCCGGCATGCCAGGCGCGGTCGCTTTCCCTGACCATCTGCACGATATGGCCATTCTCGTGGACGAGATAATGTGACGAGACCTCGCTGGCCGGGTCGCAAAGCCAGGCCTCGGCCCCGGCGCCGGTCGCCATACCGGTGTAGTGCAGCACGATCATGTCAGGCCTGGGCGTCTCGCGCCGCGGGCCGAAATTCGGCGATACCCTGACTTCGGCACGTGGCTCGTCGGGCAGAAAGCCGCTCATGCGTGGCGCAGGCCCCGCTCGATCATCTCATAGGCGGCATTGATCGCGGCCACCCTGGAGGTCGCGATCTTGATGAATTCCTGAGGCAGGCCGCGCGCGATCAGCCGGTCGGGATGATTGTCGGAAACCAGCTTGCGATAGCGTTTCCTGACCTCTTCGAACGGCTTGCCGCGCTCGATGCCGAGCACGACATAGGGATCCCCGGCGCCGAGATTGACGTGCCGCGCCATGATGGCCTCGTAATGCGCTTCGTCGATGCGGAAAATCTCGGCGATGCGGTGCAGGAAGAGCCCTTCGTGCTCGTGCACCAGCCCGTCGGCCTTGGCGATGTGGAACAGACCGTCGAGTATGTCTTCCAGCATCACGCAATTGGAATGCCCGGAACCGCACATCTGCGCCATCCGCTCGGCATAGGTCTCGAAACCGGCCACGTCGCGCTGGGCGAGATCGAACAGCCGCGCCACATTGCGCGTCTCCTTCGGCGGCACTTCGAATATTTCCTGGAAGGCGCGCACCTCGTCCTGGGTGACGATGCCGTCGGCCTTGGCCATCTTGGCCGACAGCGCGATCATCGCCACCGAAAAGGCGACACGCCGGCGCAAATCCGCATCGCCGGCGAAAACCGTGCGCACCGCCTCGACCACGTCGGCGACACCCGACGAGGCTGAGGATGAAACGCGGGTGATGAATTCGCCGAGGCGATCCCAAATCGACATGCCTGCTTCTTAGAGCCACCGCCCCCTCCTATCAAGCCGGGACAGTGCCGCAGGCCTTGCGCGACAAATCGATCCGACGCGCAAGAGGGGATTAGCCACGGCGCTCGGACAATGTGAGGAAGGCCGGCGCGAGCCGGCCTTTCTCATTCATCACACGAAGTACTGCTTGCTCGCTACTGCGCGGGCGCTGGTGTTGCCGGAGCCGGCTCGGCAGGCTTCTCGGGTGTGATGCTCTTCGTGGTCGAATTATCCGTTGCCGGAGGCGTCGCGGCCGGCGGCGTGGCTTCCGGGGTGGCCGGCTTCATCGGTTCCTCGGCGGCCGGCGGATTGGTGCTCTGGGTGGTGGTATTATCCGTACCGCTGTCACTGCAGGCGGCGACGCCAAGCAAGGCCAAACCGGAAACGGACGCGAGAATGAGCTTTTTCATTTTGTCTCTCCTTCAACACACGCTCACGTTGCCGTGAGCGGTCGAAGGACAAATGCGCCAGACGACCATGAGTTTCGTAACGTTGCGTTTCGAGATGTAACATCGTCTGGTCCATTTGCGATTGCCGCTCAGGCCGTGGCGCACTAACAGAATGTGCCGAACCACCGATCGAACGGAAAAGCGCCAGGGGCTGTCATGACCGAAAAATGGGATTTCTGGATCGACCGCGGCGGCACATTCACCGATGTCATCGGCCGAGATCCGGAAGGCGGGCTGCACCCGCGCAAGCTTCTCTCCGAAAACCCCGAAGCCTATAACGATGCTGCCATCCAGGGCATTCGCGATCTTCTTGGCTTGTCGTCCGGAGACACGATCCCAAGCGGCCTGATCGGCGACATCAAGATGGGCACCACGGTCGCCACCAATGCGCTGCTGGAGCGCAAGGGCGACCGCGTGCTTTTGCTCATCACCAAGGGCTTTCGTGATGCGCTGAAGATCGCCTATCAGGCGCGTCCGGACATCTTCGCCAAGGAGATCATCCTTCCCGAACAGCTGTACGAGCGGGTCATCGAAATCAACGAGCGTGTGCGCGCCGATGGCGGCGTCGAACAATTGCTCGACATCGCCGCCTGCCGGCCGGCGATCGAACAGGCCAGGGCCGATGGCATCGATGCGGTCGCCATCGTCTTCATGCACGCCTGGAAATACCCTGACCACGAGAAGGCTGTGGCGAAAGTCTGCCGCAAACTTGGTTTCGCCCAAGTCTCGGTCAGCCATGAGGTCTCGCCATTGATCAAGCTGGTCGGCCGCGGCGACACCGCGGTGGTCGATGCCTATCTGTCGCCAATCCTGTCGCGCTACGTGCAAAGGGTGGCGGGAGAGTTGGGCGCGGCGCCGATCTCCCCCCTCGTGGGGGAGATCGGCCAATCGCCCCGCCTCATGTTCATGATGTCGTCGGGCGGTCTCACCGCCGCCGACATGTTCCAGGGCAAGGACGCACTGCTGTCGGGGCCCGCCGGTGGCGTCGTCGGCATGGTCGAGACAGCCAGGCTCGCCGGCTTCGACAAGGTCATCGGCTTCGACATGGGCGGCACCTCCACCGACGTCGCCCACTATGACGGCGAATACGAACGCGCCTTCGACACCGAGGTGGCCGGCGTGCGCATCCGCGCGCCGATGATGCGCATCCACACCGTCGCCGCCGGCGGCGGCTCGATCCTGCATTACGAGGCCGGCCGCTTCCGGGCCGGGCCGGATTCCGCTGGCGCCAATCCCGGCCCGGCCGCCTACCGGCGCGGCGGCCCGCTCGCCGTCACCGACGCCAACGTCATGCTGGGCAAGCTGCAGCCCGATTTCTTCCCGGCGATTTTTGGGCCCGGCCAGGACCAGCCGCTCGATGTCGAGACGGTGCGCGAAAAATTCTCCGCGCTCGCCGCTGAAATCGGCGATGGCCGGTCGCCCGAGACTGTCGCCGAAGGGTTCGTCACCATCGCCGTGGAGAACATGGCCAATGCCGTCAAGAAGATCTCCGTCCAGCGCGGCTACGACGTCACCGAATATCTCTTGAACTGTTTTGGCGGCGCCGGCGGCCAGCACGCTTGCCTGGTCGCCGATGCGCTCGGCATGGAAGCGGTGCTGATCCATCCCTTCTCAGGTCTGCTGTCGGCCTATGGTATCGGCCTGTCCTCGGTCTTTGCCTCGCGCCAGCAGGCGCTGCTGAAGCCGCTTGCCGAAGAGTCCAGAACAGAGATCGGCAGCCTCATTGCCATCTTGAGAGAAGCCGTCATCGCCGAACTCGCGGCGCAAGGCATCGGCGAGGATACGGTCGCCACGAAGCCGGTGCTGCACATTCGCTATGACGGCACCGACACGACCCTGCCGGTGAATTTCGAGGCGGATTCGATTTTCCAGGCCAGGCGCGATTTTGAAATCGCCCACAAGGCACAGTTCGGTTTCGTCTATGACGACAAGCCGATGATCGTCGAGACCGTCGGCGTCGAGGGCACCGATACCGGCGGCACCGGCCGCGACGAAACTGAATCGCAAACCGAAGACCTTGCCGTAAGCCCTTCGCAAACCCGCGAAATCTTCACCGAGGGAGAGTGGCGTACGTCACCCATCTTCCGCCGCGAGGCGCTGAAGCCGGGAAACAGGGTTGCCGGACCTGCCTTGATTATCGAGCCGAACCAGACAATCGTCATCGAGCCGGGCTGGCAGGCCGAAATCACCGCCAGGAACCATGTGCTCCTGCGCCGTGTCGAGAAAAAGCGCCGGCAGGCAGCGCTCGGCACCGAGGCCGATCCGGTCATGCTGGAGGTCTTCAACAACCTCTTCATGTCGATCGCAGAGCAGATGGGCGTGACGCTGCAGAACACCGCCTATTCCGTCAACATCAAGGAACGGCTGGATTTCTCCTGCGCCGTCTTCGACCGCCATGGCGCGCTGGTCGCCAATGCGCCGCACATGCCGGTGCATCTGGGCTCGATGGACCGGTCGGTCGAAACCATCATCCGGCTGAATTCCGGCGACATCCACCCCGGCGACGTCTTTGCCCTCAACGCGCCCTACAATGGCGGCACGCATCTGCCCGACATCACTGTCGTGACGCCGGTCTTCGACGATGCCCAGGATAAAATCCTGTTCTGGGCCGCCTCGCGCGGCCATCATGCCGATATCGGCGGCACGGCACCCGGCTCGATGACACCGCTCGCCACCACGGTCGACGAGGAAGGCGTGCTGTTCGACAATTTCCGCATCGTCGACCGCGGAAAATTCCGCGAGAAGGAGCTGGAAACGCTGCTCACCGACCACCGCTATCCGGCCCGCAATCCGCACCAGAACATCGCCGACCTCAAGGCGCAGATCGCCGCCAACGAGAAGGGCGTAGCCGAACTGCGCAAGATGGTCACGCATTTCGGCCTCGATGTCGTCGAGGCCTATATGGGCCATGTTCAGGACAATGCCGCCGAAAGCGTGCGCCGCGTGCTGGAGCGGCTGCCCGATAGTTCGCAGTACGAATACCCGACCGACACCGGCCAGATCATCAAGGTGAAGATCACGGTCGACCGGCAAAAGCGCGAGGCGACCGTCGACTTCACCGGCACCTCGCCGGTGATGAAGAACAATTTCAACGCGCCCGAGCCGGTCGCCCGAGCCGCCGTGCTCTATGCCTTCCGCGTCATGGTCGAGGACATGATCCCGATGAATGCCGGGTGCCTGCGGCCAATCAACATCATCATTCCCGATGGCTGCATGCTGAAACCCGCCTACCCCGCCGCCGTCGTTGCCGGCAATGTCGAGACCTCGCAGCATGTCACCAACGCACTGTTCGGCGCCATGGGCGCCATGGCCAACGCGCAAGGCACGATGAACAACCTGACCTTCGGCAACAAGACGTATCAATATTACGAGACGATCTGCTCCGGCTCGCCGGCCGGCCGGATGAACTCCGGCCGCGGCTTTGCCGGCACTTCCGGCGTCCACACCCACATGACCAATTCGCGCCTCACCGACCCGGAAGTGCTGGAGCTGCGCTTTCCCGTGCTGCTCGAGGATTTCCACATTCGGGAAGATTCCGGCGGCAAGGGCAAATGGAGCGCCGGCGACGGCACCAAACGCACCATCCGCTTCCTCGAAAAAATGGAATGCGCGATCCTGTCCTCGCACCGCAACCGGCCTCCCAAGGGGCTGGACGGAGGCAGCGATGGCGAGGTCGGCTCGACCAAAATCCGCCGCAAGGACGGCACGATCGACCTGCTGAAAGCCTGCGACCAAACTGTGCTGCAGGCCGGAGACGCCATCATCCTGACGACGCCGACGCCGGGGGGATTTGGCCGGCAATGATGGAGGCTTGCTAGACGCCCTTCAACGGCCAACGGCGCTAGGCTGGAAGGCGTGTGCATCACCAATCGGGCTCGAAGCAACGACGCTTCGAGAGAATGCTCTATAGCTATTCTCTACACAGTCGCCAGCGCACTTGAAACTCGGTCGTCGGCTCAAGAGTTCTCTGAAACTCGGGAATTGCACGAAATGCGAGTGCATCCTCCACACGCAGAGCGTCTTCCACTATTGGGCGAAGCTCCGTATGTCGTGGCGAGTCAATGGCAAGCGCTGGATGCTTATCGTTTGATTGGAGGTTTCTCGCGTGAAAACTCGCTTCGTATCGTCGCCAAATCAGCCAGTCTTCTTTCACGGCATCCAACTGTTCATCGGTGATCGGAGAAAGCAAGAAGCTTGCACTCCAATCGTCGGCCTCATCGTCCCACTCACATTTGTATGCATGTGCCTTACCACGATATTCAGCGACGCCTTTGCGCGGCCCATCGTAGTAGTCGTGAACGGTGTAAACCGTTTCCCATTCATAAATTGGTTCGTTCTCCATCCACCAGATGTAAGGCGACTTCAGGAGTGTCTGCAAGACTCGTTCGCCACCTCGATCTGCTGCACCCACCGCTCTTGAGTGCGCTGGTTGCTTAAGGGCCACTTCCAAACCAAAACGTGATTTGAAAGCATGCAAATTGTTATCAAATGAAGTTGCGCGGAGGTGTCAAACGATCTTGCACGCCACAGCTTCGATGAGCCGCTAGCCGGCTGCTGTCATCCATCTGTCATCGCTGAGCGCTACCCGCTTGCGGCAAAGCAAATGGGGAATCACTTTGCCATGACGGACGTTTCCGCAGATCTGGTTTTTCGCCGCGGCAAGGAAGTTGGAAAGGCCGTCTACCAGAACCGCCCGCTGTCGAAGGCCGGCATTTCGGAGCGGCTGTTCGCCTTCCTGTTTTCCGGCCTCGTTTATCCGCAGATCTGGGAAGACCCCGATGTCGACATGGAGGCGATGCAGCTTGGCCAGGGTCACCGCGTCGTCACCATCGCCTCGGGCGGCTGCAACATCCTGGCCTACCTCACCCGTTCGCCGGCACGGGTCGACGCCGTCGACCTCAACGCCGCGCACATCGCGCTGAACCGCATGAAGCTGGAGGCGGTGCGTCATTTGCCTTCGCAGGGCGACCTGTTCCGCTTCTTCGGCGCCGCCGACACCAGTCACAATTCGGCAGCCTATGACCGTTTCATCGCACCGCATCTCGATCCGGTCAGCCGTCACTATTGGGAGCGTCGCAGTTGGCGCGGTCGCCGGCGTATCGGTGTTTTCGACCGCAATTTCTACCAGACCGGCCTGCTTGGCCTGTTCATCGCCATGGGCCATCGCGCGGCAAAATTCTTCGGCGTCGACCCTGCCGGCATCATGCAGGCCAAAAGCGTCGGCGAGCAGCGCCGTTTCTTCCAAGATGAGCTGGCGCCGGTTTTCGACAAGAAGCTTTTGAAATGGGCGACATCGCGCAAGGCCTCGCTGTTCGGCCTCGGCATTCCGCCAGCGCAGTACGATTCGCTGATCACTTCCGGTGACGGCACCATGGCCAGTGTGCTGAAAGCCCGGCTGGAAAAGCTCGCTTGCGATTTTCCGCTGCAGAATAATTACTTCGCCTGGCAGGCCTTCGCCCGGCGCTATCCGAACCCCGGTGAGGCCGCCCTGCCCGCCTATCTCGAAAAACAGAATTACCAGACCATCCGCGGCAATGTCGACCGCGTCGCCATCCACCACGCCAATCTGATCGAATTCCTCGCCGGCAAGGACGCCGGCTCGGTCGACCGCTTCGTCCTGCTCGATGCGCAGGACTGGATGACCGACGATCAGCTCAACGCCCTGTGGGCAGAAATCACCCGCACCGCATCGGCCGGCGCCCGCGTCATCTTCCGCACCGCCGCCGAGCCCAGCCTGCTGCCGGGCCGCGTCTCCAGCTCGTTGCTCGACCAGTGGGACTATCAGGACGAGGCATCGCGGGAATTTTCGGCCCGCGACCGCTCGGCCATCTATGGCGGCTTCCACCTCTATGTGAAGCGCGCCTGATGAGCACCACCGAGCTGCCGGCCAGCCCCGAATTCAAGGCTAACCATGCCGAACTGATGGACGGCGTCTACCGCTGGCAGCGCCACATCTACGACCTGACCCGCAAATACTACCTTCTCGGCCGCGACCGGCTGATATCAGGGCTCGACGTGCCTGTCGGTGGCGCCGTGCTTGAACTCGGCTGCGGCACCGGCCGCAACATCATCCTGGCTGCCCGCCGCTATCCCGACGCCCGCTTCTACGGCCTCGATATTTCGGCCGAAATGCTGGAGACGGCCAGCGCTGCGATTGCCCGCGAGGGCCTGTTCGATCGTGTCACGCTCGCCCAGGGCGACGCCACGGCATTCGATGCCAAGGCGCTGTTCGGACGCAATGACTTCGATCGCGTCTTCGTATCCTATTCGCTGTCGATGATCCCCGGCTGGGAAAAGACGGTGTCGGCAGCGCTTGCCGCGCTGTCCCCGAATGGTTCGCTGCACATCGTCGATTTCGGCCAGCAGGAAGGCTTGCCGCGCTGGTTCCGCGCGCTGCTGCGCGGCTGGCTCAAAAAATTCCACGTCGCGCCGCGTGAATCGCTGCGCGAAGTGCTGGAATCGGAATCTCGGCGAACCGGCGCAAGCTTCCGTTTCCGCACGCTTTATCGCGGCTATGCCTGGCTGGCCGTCATCGGGCCGCGCACCCTCACCTCCCCCTTGATGGGGGAGGTCGCGCCGAAGGCGCGGGTGGGGGTGAAGCGCTAGGCACCCCACCCCGGCGCTACGCGCCGACCCTCCCCATCAAGGGGAGGGTAAAGAAGTTAATGCAGCGCCTTGACAAGCGCGCCCACCATCGTCTGCGGCCGGTAGCCGAGCTTGGCCGGCGTTAGTCCCAGCCGCACCACCACCAGCTGCTCCGAGGGAATGATGGCGACCGTCTGCCCGTCATGGCCTTCCATCCAGTAGGTGTCCTTTGGCAGGCCTGCCGCCACGCCGGCGCCGGGGTTTTCCTCGTCGCCAGGAGCCTCGATCCACAACTGGCCCTTGCCGTAGACCTTCGAGGCCGATGCCGGCTCCCGCATCCAGTCGACGAAGCCTGCCGGCAGGATCTGGTTGCCGTTCCACACCCCGCCTTGCAGCAGGAATTGGCCGAAGCGCGCCCAGTCATGCGCGGTTGCATAGAGATAGGACGAGCCGACGAAGGTGCCCTGCTCATCCGTTTCAAGCACCGCGCTGTGCATGCCGAGCGGCTCGAACAGGGCCGTGCGCGGCCACATCAGCGCCTTGGCCTTGTCGCCGACCGCGTCCTGCCAGAGGCGCGACAGCATCACCGCCGTGCCGCTCGAATAGGAAAACACTTTGCCCACCTCGGCCGCCAGCGGCTTGGATTCGGCAAAGTCCGCCATGTCTGGCTCGAGATAGAGCATGCGCGTGACGTCGGCGACGTCGCCATAATCCTCGTTGAACTCCAGCCCGCTCGACATCGCCATCATGTTGGCAAGGCTGATCGCCGCGCGGCCATCCGCCTTCCACGGTGCGAACAGGCCTTTGTTGTCGACCGCCATCTTGCCGTCCTTGACCAGCGTGCCGAGGATGGCGGCATTCACCGTCTTGGTCATCGACCAGCCGAGTAGCGGCGTCTTGGCGGAAAAGCCGGCGCCATAGCGCTCGGCGACGACCCGGCCGTTCTTGACCACCACCACCGCGCGCATGCCGGTGCCGGTCAGCGCCGCATCGTCCAGCAGCTTGGCAACAACCGGATCCTGTGATGCCTCGACCCGCTCGCCTTCCGGCCACAGGTCGCCCATGGTGGCTGCCGACGGCTCCGCCTGGATCGCGGTCCGCCGCGCCTTGCCGACATCGCCGTCCGGAACCGAAGCGCAGCCAAGCCCGTCGCGGGCGACAGCGACGCTCTTGCCGAGGAAACCGAACAGGCCGGCAGACACCGTTCCCCTGTTCTTGTCCACCGAAACCCGCATCAACCGCAGCAGGGGATGCCCGGGCGCCTGCACGTCGACGGCGAGCACCTCATTGGGATCGCGGCCGGCAATGAAGACGTTCGAACAGACGATCTTGGCCGAGTAGCCCGAGCCGACCCTGATCAACTCCGGCGGCGCGATATAAAGCCAGGCAAAAAGCGCGGCGACCGCCAGAACGATCAGGCCAAGCAGCCATTTGACGATCTTGACCACGATCCGCATTTATTTCCCTCCGGGCCCTGCGCGACCCTTATGTCATCGATTTGCCGCCATTGCTTCCGCAAATCACAAAGCTTGTCGAGCGCCATCAACGGATTATCAATCATGATCGGCGATCACAGGATATGCTGAGCGATGCTGTGGGGCGATCGCTCGGAGGGGCCCAATCACAAGCCGGCCATCAGGTATAGACCCATCAGCGACCGGCTGAATCCGGCTCGGGAATTGCGATGCGCCGTCTTGCGGGCCTCATTCTGCTAGCGCTGCTTGGCGGTTGCTCGACGGTGGACGATCTCTCGCCGCTGTCGCCGTCCGCTTCGAGCAGCCCGACGGTTGCCGTGCGCGCGCCGCGCTTCGCCGATTCCAAGCCGCATGAGTGGGAAAGCGGAGCGCCCTGGAACTACGCCATTCACGGCACCGACGTCTCCAAATACCAGACCTCGGTCGACTGGCCGGCGGCCAGGGCCAGCGGCATCTCCTTCGCCTTCATCAAGGCGACCGAGGGCGGCGATCGCTTCGACGAGTATTTCAACGAGCATTGGGCGCGCACGAAGGCCAACGGGATTCCGCGAGCCGCATACCATTTCTACTATTTCTGCACCCCGGCTGCGGTGCAGGCGCGCTGGTTCATCCGCAACGTTCCTATCGATCGCTCGGCGATGCCGCCGGTTCTCGACATGGAATGGAACCCGCAATCGCCGACCTGCAGGTTGCGTCCAGACGCTGCCACGGTGCGCGCGGAGATGACCACCTTCCTTGAAATCGTCGAACGGCACTACGGTAAGAAGCCGATCATCTACACTTCGGTCGACTTCTTCGACGACAACGAGCTGTCGAGTTTCCGCGGCTACCACTACTGGCTGCGCTCAGTCGCCGGCCATCCGCGTCAGAAATACGGCAGCCACCCCTTCACCTTCTGGCAGTACACCGGAACCGGCATCATTCCGGGCATGACCGGCAAGGCCGACATCAACGTCTTCAACGGCAGTGAAGCCACCTGGAACAAGTGGCTGCGGCAGAACACCCGTTGAACCGGCGCAACGGCAGCACCGCCCTGCACCAAATCACTCCAGCAGAGCTTCCGTTGAACCGGTGCAACGGCAGAGAAGCCGGCGGAATAAAGGGCTGCGGCAGAAGAACCGTTGACACCGGACCTGCCGCCTGCTTTTCGACACAGCCAGCGGTGAAAAGTGCAACCGCCGGCAATTCAGGGCGTTGGGCTTCCGGGGGAGCACAACAACTGCCCGCTATTCGTTTCGAGAGGAAGCTGATGCGACTGCGTTCCAAAGTCCTCGCGGCTGCGCTGACCCTGTGCGCCACGGCCTTGCCGGCGATGGCGCAGGAATGCGGGGGCGACTTCGAATCCTGGAAGCAGGGCGTCGCTGCGGAAGCCAAGGCGGCTGGCGTAGGTACAGCGGGTCTCGACGCCCTTGAAGCGGCAACCTTCGACGACAAGGTGTTGGCACGCGACCGCGCCCAGGGCGTTTTCACCCAGACCTTCGTCGAATTCTCCAACCGCATGATCTCGGCCTACCGGCTGAAGCAAGGCGCGGCAAACCTGAAGAAATACGCCGATGTCTTCGCCCGTGCCGATCAGCAGTTCGGTGTCCAGGCGCCGATCATCGCTGCCTTCTGGGCGCTGGAGACCGATTTCGGTGCCGTGCAGGGCGATTTCCACACGCTGAGCGCGCTGGTGACGCTTTCCCACGATTGCCGCCGCCCGCAACTGTTCCGGCCTCAGTTGATACCGCTTCTGCAATTGATCGATCGCGGCGTGCTGCCGGCCAACGTCACGGGTGCCTGGGCCGGCGAGATCGGCCAGACGCAGATCCTGCCTTCCGACTATCTGGCGCGCGGCGTCGATGGCGATGGCGACGGCAAGGTCGACCTGCGCGGCAGCGTGCCGGACGTGATCATGACCACCGCCAACAAGGTGCTGTCGCGCGGCTGGAAACGCGACCAGCCCTGGATCGAGGAAGTCCGTGTGCCCGAAGACATGCCGTGGGACCAGACCGGCCGCACCAACAAGCTGCCGTTGACGCAATGGGCGCAATGGGGCGTCACCAACCCCGACGGCACGCCGCTGATCGACAATGGCCTCAAGGCCGGCCTTGCGCTGCCCATGGGCCGCAAGGGCCCCGCCTTCCTCGCCTATGACAATTTCGACGTCTACCTCGAGTGGAACCAGTCCTTTACCTATGCGCTGACCGCAGCCAACCTCGCCGCCCGGTTGGCGGGCGCAAAACAGTTCGACCCGCGCAATCCCGAGACCGGTCTCAACAACGATCAGATGAAGGCTCTGCAGACCAAGCTCGAAGCCAGGGGCTACGACGTCGGCACCGTCGACGGCATTCTGGGCACCAACACCCGCGAAGCCATCCGCAAGGAACAGATGCGCCTCGGCATGGCCGTGGACGGCTGGCCGACACCGGAGCTTTTGGGGAAACTTTAGCGCCTCTTCCTTCTCCCCCTTGTGGGAGAAGGTGGATCGGCGCGTTAGCGCCGAGACGGTTGAGGGGTGTTCCAGCGGAGTGAGGCGTTGGCGCTCCCTGGACCACCCTCATCCGACCTCGCGAGGCCACCTTCTCCCGCAAGGGGAGAAGGAAGAAACTTAGTCCGCCATCGTCTCCAAACTCGCAAACCCCTGCGGCGCATCGCCCTCGTCGAACGGCGTCGTCACCTCGACGAAGGTGTCAGGGTAAAAGCCGTTGAAGCGGGTCCTCAGCGACAGCGAATAGGCGCCGATATGGCCGATTTCGATCCAGTCGCCGGTATCGACCGTTTCCGGCAGCCAGAACGGACGCGACAGGATGTCGACGGAATCGCAGGTCGCGCCGCAGACCTTGAACGGCACGATGTTCTTCTCCTCGCCATTGCGCGAGCGGATCGCCGGGTCGGGGATGAACCGCGCCGGCAACGTGATCTTGCCGGTCCATGAATCCGACAGCGACGCCCAGATGCCGTCATTGATGTAGAGCCGCTTGCCCTTGCGCAGCAGCACCCGCACGATCAGCGACAGGCAGCGCGCCACGATCACCCTGCCCGGCTCGGCCACCAGCGGCATCTTGTCGAACTGATACTCCTTCAGATCGCCCGACAGCCGCGACATGATCTGGCCGAGCGACGGCATCTCGATCTGCTTGCGATTGGGATCGTGGCCGTATTCGGCGGGGAAACCGCCGCCGACATCGAGCCCGGCAATATCGAAGGTCAGCCGGTTGCGCACCCAGTCGGCGGAGGCCAGCGCCCGCTCATAGGTGTCGGGATCCTCGATCTGACTGCCGACATGGAAACACAGGCCAACCTTGTAGCCAGTGCGGTTCAGCCGCTCGGCGAGTTCGACGGCATAGGCCGGCCCGGCGCCGAACTTCTTCGACAGTTCGTAGGCGGCCGATCCTTTCGTCTGGATGCGCACGAACACGCTGATCGAGCCCGGATCGATGTCGAGTGCTCGCACCACTCGCGTCAGCTTGGTGATCTCGTCTTCATGGTCGAGGGAAATGACGCGGATGGCATATTTCTCCAGCGCCAGCTTGATGTCCGACTGCGCCTTGACGGGGTGCATGTAGAGCATCTCGGCATCGGGGGAGACGGCACGCACGGCGGCGAATTCACCCGGCGAAGCGACATCGAAAGCGGTGACGCCGGCCTCGACCAGGGTCTTCAGCACGATCTGCTCGCCATTGGTCTTGACCGCATAGGCGGTCTTGCCGGGGAACATGCCCATAAACTGCCTGGCATCCACCATCAGCACTTGCGGGCGGAAGCAATAGACCGGATCGTCCGGGCGAAGCGCCAGTGCCGCCTCGCGGGCATTCTCGAATCGCTGCATGGACGAATCCTCACTTCGGCTGCGCACAATTAATCCAAGCTAGCGGCTAATGAAAACAATTCTGTGTCTCGCGGCGCTGACGCAGCGGCGCTAGGTCCTTGCCAGCAACGTTTGCCAGCGATCAGGTTTCGGGTGGCCCTTGTCACTGAGTGCGATATGGCTTCTGCCTAACTGGCATACAGTCCGTCGGGGAGGGCGACTCACATGGCAATAGCCGCGACATCAGCACCACGTGGGCCGATGGTGCTCAAGGACTGGGGGCAGCTCCTGCTGCTCGGTGCGATCTGGGGCGGCTCGTTCTTCTTTGCGCGCATCGCGGTAGCGGAACTTCATCCGTTGGTGCTGGTGCTATTTCGCGTCGCCATCGCGGCGATCGCCCTGCAGATCTATCTCGGCCTGCGCGGTCCGTCCTTCCGCCTCGCGCTTCCGCATGCCGGCCTGTTCTTCCTGCTGGCGCTCACCAACAACGTCGTCCCCTTCTCGCTGATCTTCGCCGGCCAGACAGAGCTTGGCGCCGGTGTCGCCTCGGTACTCAACGCAACGACACCGTTCTGGACATTGATTCTCGCCAACGCGCTGACATCAGACGAAAAGCTCTCCTGGAACAAGCTGGCCGGCATTGCGCTCGGCATCGCCGGCACGGCGGTGATGATCGGCCCCGGCCTGCTTGCCGGGCTCGGCGGCCCGGTTTGGGCCAAATTCGCGCTGATCGGCGCTTCACTGTCCTATGGCGTTGCGCTGATGGTCGCCCGCCGCTTCAAGGGCGTGCCCTCGCCGGTCATCGCCACCGGACAATTGACGGCTTCGACCATCATCATGATCCCGATCGTGCTCTTCACCTACGGTCCATCCGGCCTGTTCTCGGCCTCGCCGCCGGTCTGGGCAGCGGTGCTGGCGCTGGCGCTGCTGTCGACCGCTTTCGCCTACATCCTCTATTTCAACCTCGTCGCCTCGGCCGGCGCCACCAACGCCTCGCTGGTCACGCTTGTCGTGCCGGCCAGTGCCATGCTGCTCGGTTTTCTCTTCCTTGGCGAACGGCTGGAGTTGTTCGAGATTGGCGGCGTGTTGCTGATCGGACTCGGCCTCGTCACCATCGACGGACGTGTCCTTGGAAGACGGTAGCGCTGCCATGACATGGTAACGACACACCGCCGCCATAATTTATTCACAGGTCTAAAGCCGGTTTTTGCTTAGGAGTTTCAATACCTAACGGCAAAAGCCAGGTCGCAAAATCCACAATCACGTCGCAATGCAGCACATTTTCCGCTTGCCTGTGGCACAAATGAACCTAGACTCCATCACATAGCTCTTTAAGAGGAGGCTATGTCATGGGACTTACGAGGCCTATCAACGCATTGATGATCTGTGCTGCGTTCGCCTTTATCGGAGCCCTTATTATGGGCTTCCTTCCCTGACCGCCAAAGCGGGGAAGACCAGCACCCAAATAGTCCAACCAATTCAAAAGGCCGGGTTTTTCCCGGCCTTTTGTCGTTCAACCCACTCTCATGCCGCGGCTGATCCGGCGGCGGCCGCTTCGTGCGAGCGGATGCCGATCATATGACAGATGGCAAAGACCAGATCGGCGCGGTTCATGGTGTAGAAGTGGAAATCGCCGACACCGCGCTCCACAAGGTCCATGACCTGTTCGGCCGCCACCGCCGACGCCACCAGCGCATGCGTCTGCGGGTCCCGGTCGAGGCCTTCGAAACGCTCCGCCAGCCAGCCGGGCACATGCGCGCCCGCCCTCGCGGAAAAGTTCGCGACCTGCCTGAAACTGTGAACCGGCTGGATACCCGGCACGATCGGGATGTAGATGCCGGCGCGGCGGACGCGTTCGACATAGCGCTCGTAGAGATCGTTGTCGAAGAAGAACTGGGTAATCGCCCGCGTCGCGCCATTGTCGACCTTGCGTTTCAGCATCTCGATGTCGGTGGCGAAATCGGGGCTTTGCGGATGCTTTTCCGGATAAGCCGCAACGGAGATGTCGAAATCCGCGATTGCCTTGAGCCCGGCGACCAGTTCCGCGCCATTCTCGTAGCCACCGGGATGCGGCCGGTAGGCCTCGCCGACGCCGGAAGCCGGATCGCCGCGCAGCGCCACGAACCGGTTGATGCCGATCGATTTGTAATCCTGGATGACCGCGTCGACCTCGTCGCGCGTGGCCCCGACACAGGTCAGATGCGCCGCTGCAGGAATACCGGTTTCCGTCAGGATGCGCTTTACAGTGCGCGCGGTGCGCTCTCGCGTCGAGCCGCCGGCGCCGTAGGTCACCGAGACGAATTTCGGCTTCAGCGGCTCCAGCCTTGTCACCGTCTCCCACAGCCTCGCTTCCATCTCGTCCGTCTTCGGCGGGAAGAATTCGAAGGAAACCCGGACCTTGTCGCCGATGTCGGGGCGGCGGGAAAAGCGGAACTGGTTCATCAGGCGGTTTCCCTTATCTGCCTTGTGTCGTTGGAAGGATCGGCGATCAAGAGGCGCCGGTCGCGGCCAAGCCAGAGTTTGACGGTGAGCCTGGCCTCGTTGCCGCCGCGTGGCTCGAATTCCTGGCTGTCTTCAAGATCGAGGCCGGCTTCCGAAAACCAGTCGGCGATCTGCCGGTCGGAAAAGCCAAGCCGCATATGCGCGTGCTCCTCGCGCAGGAATTCCAGCGCATGCGGCGCGAAATCGACGATGATCAGGCGCCCTGCCGGACGCAAAAGCCGCGCCGCCTCGTGGATGGCGCGGGCGGGATCGTCGAGATAGTGCAGCACCTGATGGATGGTGACGAGATCGAAGGCATCGCGCTCGACCGGCGGCGCGAAGATGTCGCCCTGCCGAACCTGCGCGTTTGAAACGCCGGCCTTGTCGAGATTGGCCCGCGCCACAGTCAGCATCTCGCGCGACATGTCGATGCCGACACCGCGCCGATAGAGCGGCGAGAAGATTTCGAGCAGCCGCCCGGTGCCGGTGCCAAGATCGAGCATCGACTGGAACGGCCGCTTGCCGACCAGTTTCAGCATTGCGGCTTCGACGGCGCGGTCCGGCACATGCAGCGAGCGGATATGGTCCCAGCTTGCCGCATTCACGGAAAAATACGCGACCGCCCGGTCCTGCCGCTTGCGCTTGACCGATGCCAGACGCTCAAGGTCGCGCTCGACCTGCGGATCGGCGCCGCGAATGCCGGAAACCAGCCCCATGACGAAGTCCCGCGCGGAATCCGCATCCGACAGGCGGAAGAAGGCCCACGACCCCTCCTGGTAGCGGCCGATCAGTCCGGCCTCCAGAAGCAGCTTCAGGTGTCGCGAAACGCGCGGCTGCGACTGGCCGAGAATTTCGGTAAGATCGGAAACGGTGAGGTCACCGCGCGACAGAAGTGCCAGTATGCGCAATCGGCTGGATTCGGCCGCCGCCTTTAACGTATCCACCATAGTGTCGAGCGAGACATGCATCAGCGTATTCTCTTTGAAAAGATATAAACATATGTTTATGTCGATTTTCGAGACCTTGCAAGCGCAATGTCGCTTGCGGACAAGAAAATGCCGTTTGTGTGGCGCTTTAAGAGACGTGGACCATGACTGAAACGTGTGAGATGTTCGAGGCGCGCGACGGCGAGCAGAGGCTGGAGAACGATCCGACCTTGATGCCGCCTGATGGCGGGATCGTCTTCATCGGCCGCATTGCCTCGCCATGGACGACGCGCGAAACCTGCCCGAAGAACATGCGCGCAGCGCGCGAGACCGGGCAGAAGGCGGTGCTGACCGTCGACGCAGCTTACCGAAGTGGCCTGCAGGGGCTGGAGCGCGCCAGCCACGTCATCATCCTGTCCTGGCTGCATCATGCGCCGCGGGACCTGATTGTGCAGAAACCGCGCCATGCGGCTGAAGCGAAAGGCGTATTTTCGCTGCGCTCCCCTGCCCGCCCCAACCCCATCGGGCTGCATGTGGCCAGGCTCATCGGGCTTGACCAACACACCGGCCGCATCGACCTCGACGCCATCGATGTGCTCGATGGCACGCCGGTCATCGACATCAAGCCTTATTTCGCCTCGACCGACGCTATTGTTGAGGCGACCATCGAAGGGCGCGACGAGCCCGATCGGATTCGGCGATGACAGCGCCGACCGGCCGCCGCCGCGCCATCGCCAAGGCGCTGACGGCACTTCTGCCGCTGGCGCCCTACGCCGACATTGAGAAGATCCGCAGCGACGCCGGCGCGGTCCACATGAAGACCTTGCCGCCGGGCATCGCCGTATGGCTGGCGACCATTGCCCATATCCGCCACATGCACACCGATTACGAGAAACTGCTGAGCGAGGGCTATGACCGCGACTCGGCACGTTTCTTCGTCATCGAGCAGACCAACATCGTGCTCACCCGCTGGCGCGCAACCCGCCTGCTCGACGCGGATGACGAGGAGGAATGACCACGGCTACTTCCGCTTTAGCACTGCGACCGCATTGTAGGGCTGGCCGTCGGCGTGGCCGACCCAGGTCCAGGACAGATTTCCCTTGTAAAATCTGACGGTGATGTTGCCGCCATCGATGCACTTGTCCTGACCGTAGGTGATGCTCTCGTGGATTGCGCCGAAATGTCGTCCCTGGACATTTGCGATAGGGATCCGCCGCAGCCGAGCGACGGATAGTCGATCGACGCGCTGCCATCGTTGATGGTCATGGCGATCGCCCAGTCGGCGCCGGTATCGCCAGCCGGACTCTGGTGGCCGTTGCCGAGCCAGGTGCCGCTCAGCGACGGCACGTTCACCGCACAAGGCAGGTTCTGGAAGATCGGTGTCAATTCGCTGCCGGTTTTCTCGCAACGATAGGTCTGGCCGCCCTGGCACAATTCCTCGCCTTCGCGCGCGCACTGGGCGCTGGCTTCGCCCGCAGCGGCGAACATCATCATTGCCGCTGTGACGGCCCCAAGCCTGCCCATCTTCCCCTCCCGTTCAGAGCGCGCAATCTAAGGCAATTCCGATCCAATGTATCGGCGAGATCGTCATCGAGGCCGAACCGGCACCGGGCGGGTGGCTCTATGCCTTCTGCCCAGCGCCGCTAGCCTCTCGCCTGCGTGACAGGAGGCCCCGATGAGCCGGACAATGGCAACACAGGACGAGAAGCAACTGCCCGTGGTTGGCGACCGCCATGTCGACCCGCACTCCTATCCCGAGGGGGTCGCTTTCCTCGACGGCCAATACCTGCCGATGTCGCAGGCCAAGATCTCGGTGCTGGACTGGGGTTTTCTGCATTCCGACGCAACCTACGACACCGTGCATGTCTGGAACGGCCGCTTCTTCCGCCTCGATTTGCATCTCGACCGCTTCTTCGACGGGCTGGAAAAGCTGCGCATGACCATCCCCTTCGACCGCGACGGCGTGGCCGAAATCCTGCACAATTGCGTGGCGCTGTCGGGTCATCGCGCCGCCTATGTCGAAATGCTGTGCACGCGCGGCGCCTCGCCGACCTTCAGCCGCGACCCGCGCCAGGCGGTCAACCGCTTCATGGCGTTCGCCGTGCCGTTCGGCTCGGTCGCCAATGCCGAGCAATTGCAGCGCGGCCTGCGGGTCGCCATCAGCGACAAGGTGCGCATTCCGCCGGCCTCGATCGACCCGGCGATCAAGAACTACCACTGGCTCGATCTGGTGCGCGGTCTCTACGACGCCTATGACCGCGGCGCCGAGACCGCGCTCATTCTCGACTTCAACGGCAATGTCGCCGAAGGCCCGGGCTTCAACGTCTTCTGCGTCAGGGATGGCAAACTGTCGACGCCTTCCATCGGTGTGCTGCCCGGCATCACCCGCCGCACTGTCTTTGACCTGTGCGCAGAAGAAGGTCTTGCCGCCACCGCGACCGATGTCAGCGTCACCGCATTGCGCGAGGCCGACGAGGTGTTCATCACCTCGACGGCGGGCGGCATCATGCCGGTGACGGAGATCGACGGCGCGGCGATCGCCAACGGCAAGGTCGGACCGATCACCAGCCGGCTGATGGCGCGCTACTGGCAAAAGCATGATGACCCGGCCTGGTCGTCTCAGGTGAATTATCCCCGATAATTCAGGCGTCTTTTTCAAAAGATTCCCGTCACCTCTGGAAAATCAGAGGATGGACCGTATATGCCTGAAAGCGGAGAAGCCTCCGCTTTCACTAGAAAATCACGCCCGCAGGGGCAAGGACTCCAAGATCATGACATCAAAGGTTTGGTTCATCACCGGATCGTCGAAGGGCTTTGGCCGCGTCTGGGCCGAGGCCGCACTCGCACGCGGCGACAGCGTCGCGGCGACCGCCCGCGATGCCGGCACGCTCGCCGATCTCGTCGAGAAATACGGCGACAGGATTGCCGCGATAAAGCTCGACGTCACCGACAAGAAAGCCGTCGATGCCGCTGTCGCCGAGGCGCACAAGCGTTTTGGCCGACTCGACGTCGTCATCAACAATGCCGGCTACGGCCATTTCGGCGCCATCGAGGAGGTCAGCGAACAAGAAGCTCGCGACCAGATCGAAACCAATGTCTTCGGCGCGCTGTGGGTCACTCAGGCCGCACTGCCGATCATGCGGGCGCAGCGTTCCGGCCACATCATCCAGATTTCGTCGATCGGCGGCGTCAATGCCTTTGCCTCGCTCGGCCTCTACCACGCCTCGAAATGGGCGCTGGAGGCCTTCAGCCAGTCGCTGAGCATCGAGGTCGCGGAATTCGGCATCCATGTGACGCTGGTCGAACCGGGTGGCTTCTCCACCGACTGGGCCGGCCCGTCGGCCAAGATCTCTCAGCCGATCGAGGCCTATGCGCCCGCCCGTGCGAAGATGGCAGAGCGCCGCGCCAATTCCGTTGCCGGCGATCCAGAGGCCACCGGTCCGGCGATGCTGGCCATTGTCGATGCGGCCGAGCCACCGCTCAGGGTGTTCTTCGGCGACGGCGGCCTGCCGATGATACGCCAGGAATACGCCAACCGACTCGCCACATGGGACAAGTGGGACCACGTTTCCGTTATGGCGCAAGGCGCCAAGAAGAACCGCAAAGCTAACGCCTAGTGAGCTTGGCTACGCCGCCACGGCGGCTTAGCCCCTGCCCTCTGGTTGCCGCACAGCTATGCCGAATAGATCCACTGCTCCGGCACGCGCACCGAGATTTCTTCGCCGTCCCTGACCGTTCCCGGCTTCTCGACCCAGGCGACGACGCCGCGCAGCCGCTTCGCCGCTTTTGGGAACAACAGCGCGCCGGCTTCGACGTCGGCCATTCCAGCGTTTTCGGCGATCGACCGGCCGGCGATGCGGCAAGGTCCGTTCTGTGCGTCGACCTTGATGGTGACGCCGCCCTTGAAGAACAGCAGCGTGCCGGCCGGCAGCATGGAGAGGTTCGGCACCCCTTCGATCACAAGATTGGCGCCGATCCACTCCGGCCTGATCTCGGCCAGGCCCATGCGTTGGGCAACAACCGCCAGTTCGTCCGCTGCCACTATGGACAATTGCCGTTCGTTGCGCATTTCGGTGCCGCGCGGATACCAGGGCTCGCGCCCGCCCGAGCGGCGTGTCTGTCCGGCATGAAAATCGCCTGCTATGCCATCGAAATCCAGCAGCAATTCGTCCACCGGGCGCGTCTGAAAATGATCCGCCGGCGCCACGTAAAGCGCTGCCGCCTTGGCGGCAAGCTTTCGCGCGGGGATGATTTCAACCGGCTTTTCAGCCTCGGGGAAGAGGTCAAGCATAGCGTCATTCCTTGGATGCCGCTTGGTTTTGCCCTTCGGCAGGCAAGGCCGCAAGAGTCGTTTGGGCCAAAACGCGCAACTCTTCGACCGAAGCACCGTCCCGCGCCTGGATCGACATGCCGTTCATGACGCCAGCAAGGTATTTAGCGAAGCCGTCGACCGAGAGGTCCGCCGGCAGGTCGCCCACCACCCTGCCCCTGGCCAACCGGTCTGCGATCGCCGCTTCACTCGCCTTGCGATAGGTTCTGAGTTCATCGGCAATGGCTTGCGCCTGTGGCGAGGCTGCCAGCGCGCCGCTGACGAACAGACAGCCGCCAGGCTTGCCGGGTCGGGAATATGCTTCCGCCGCACCGAGCAGCAATCGCCGGATCGCCTCCCGCGTCGAAACCGGTGCGCTCAGCGCTTCCAGCGCAAAGCCAATCTCGGTCTCGTGGTAGCGCTTCAGCGCCTTGCGGAACAAAGTCTCCTTGTCGGTGAAGGCGTTGTAGATCTGCGGCGGCGTCAGCCCCATCGCCTCGCGCAGCATGGCCAGCGACGTCGCCTCATAACCATGCTCCCAGAACAGATGCATCGCCGCATCCAGCGCCCGGTCGGGGTCGAAAGCGCGCGGCCGGCCGCCGCGAGGCTTTTCCAAATTATCCATAGCGATCGATACGAAACCTATTGACTCACCTTCTCTATGTAGCGTAACAATTGATACGAAACATGGCAAGCCGGAAGATATGTCCGGCGGAAAGCCCATGGAGAACCAGCAAGATGGAGAGCCAAATGCCAATTACAGTGACAGCACCGGAAGGCGTACTGACCCCGACGGGTGAGCGCGAGATCCTGCCGCGTCTCAGCGCCGCCCTCATAGAAGCCTCCGGCGCCACCGGCAATTCGTTCTTCACCGCAATCGTCGGCGGCACGGTCCACATCTTGCCGCCTCACCACGTCTATGCGGGCGGCGCCAATCGGCCTGTCGTCATGGTGGAATTGAAATTGCCCAACATCGGACTTGGCTCGGTCGAAGCCCGCAAGACCTTCATCACCGCAGCCGCAGGGATTGTTGCAGAACTCTGCGTGCCGGGGCACCGGCCTGAGAACACCTGGATCAACATCGTCAACACGCCCGACGGTGGCTGGGGCATCGGTGACAGGCAATATTCAGGCGAAGCGCTCATCGCCGCCGCGACCGCCGCCGCGCACTGACTTGGCCGCTCAATGACAGGAAGCGAACCGATGCGGCTCTCCCCTTCGCTGTTCTTCACCACCAATTGCGAGCCCGCACTGGCCTTCTACGAACAGTGCGGCCTTGGCCGGGCAACGATCCTGCTGCGCTGGGGCGACAATGACATGCCGGTGCGGACCGAAGCCATGCGCGGAAAGATCCTGCATGCGCGGTTCGAAGGCTCCGGCGTGCTGTTTCATGCCTCCGACAATGACGATGCGGAGCCGATGAAAGGCTCCGCCATGATGCTGGAGTTCGACGACCTGGCCGCCATGCGGGAGCTTTTCGGCAAGATGAGTTCAGGCGGCCGCATCACCGTACCCCTGGCGCGGCAGGTTTGGGGAACCAGCTTCGGCATGCTCGTCGACGCCTTCGGCGTGCAGTGGATGTTCAGCTGTTCCAGGGAATAGGCCCGCGGATCACGATCTTCTTACCAGGAATGGAGCCCGTCCGGCGTCGCGCCGCATTGCCGCCGCGCTGTGCCGGTTTCATGGTGATATCAGGACAGCTTGCGGAGGCTGATCATGCGACCTGTGACGGCAATCACGTTGCTTTGGTTGATCTGGGCAGGAAGCTGGGCGGTCGCCGCTTTGTGGTCCGACCCTGCCCAGAAGCGCGCCGGATTGAAGGCGGAGGCCCGCTATCGGGGTCTCTGGCTGGCCGGGGCGGTGCTGCTGTTCATTCCGGCGCACGGCTATGAAGGCCGGCTCAGGCTGTGGATGCCTGATCTCCCCGAAGCCTGGATCTGTGTCGCCCTGATCGCCATCGGCATCGCCTTTGCCTGGTGGGCGCGCCTGCATCTCGGCAGGCTGTGGTCGGGCACCATCACCGCCAAGGCCGGGCACCGTGTCGTCAACACCGGCCCGTATGGCCTTGTCCGGCATCCGATCTACACTGGATTGCTGCTGGCGATCCTCGCCACCATGGCGGCCAAGGGCACCGTCTGGGGCATAGCCGGAACCGCCCTGCTCATCATCGGCATCGTGACCAAGGCAAGACTGGAAGAAAGCTTCCTGCGCGGCGAACTGGGCAGCGCCTATGACGACTATGCCAGGCGCGTGCCGATGCTGGTGCCGTTCGCACCAGCCTGACGCAACAAGATGTGTTGAGCGCCAAGGTGTGTTGAGATTCAGGTCAGGCCGAGTCGAGAGTGGTGGATTCCGAGAACCGGAACGGAGCGTACTTTTGGGTACGTGAGTACCGGAAGCGCAGGAAGCTGCCATTCGCAGGCCGGCCTCACCTGAATATCGACATACCTAGAGCATCCGCAATAGCGCGCCGCCTATCGAATACCCCGCGCCAAAGGCGCAGATCAGGCCGAAATCGCCGGGTTTCATGTCGGCATGGTTTTCCGACAGCGCGACGATGGCGCCGGCGCCCGCCGTGTTGCCAAGCCGCTCCAGCACCATCGGCGCGCGATCGTGGTCGACCTCGTGGCCGAACGACAGCTTCAGGATCATCGCATTCATGCGCGCATTGGCCTGATGCAGCCAGAAGCGCCTGATCGCCTGCGGCGTCAACCCGTGCTCGGCCAGGAATTCGACGATGAATTTCTGTCCGGCGACGGTGACTTCCTTGAACACCTTGTTACCGACCTGCTTGATCAGATTGCCTTCCAGATTGATCATGTAAGGATCATCCTGGGCGGTGCGGGTGTGGTAGCCCAGATTGGTGCGGATGTTGTTCGACATCTGCGTCCAGACGCGCGTGTCGAGCACCTCGAAGCGCCCCGGCCGCTTGTCGCCCTTGGCCAGGCCTTCGACCACCATCGACACCGAAGCGTCGCCGAAGATGAAATGCGTCTGCCGGTCGCGGAAATTGAGATGGCCGGTGATGATCTCCGGCGTCGTCACCAGAATTCGTTTGTGCGCGCCCGACCGCACCAGGTTGACGGCGATGTGCAAGGCTGCCGCCGCCGAAGAGCAGCCAAGCCCCATGTCGAAGCCGGCACCCTTGGTGCCCAGCGCCTCCTGCATTTCGATGGCGATCGCCGGATAGGGCCGCTGGTGATGCGAGGCCGAACAGATCACCAAATCGATATCGGACGGTTTCAGCCCGGCATGGTCGAGAGCCTTTTTGGCCGAGGCGATGCCGAACTCGGCCTGCAGCGACAGCGCATCGTCGGGCCGTGCCGGAATGCGCGGTGCCATGCGGGTCGGGTCGAGAATGCCTTCGCGCTCGATGACATGACGGGTGCGCACGCCCGAGGCGTGGACGATGAAGTCGCTGTCCGATTTCGGCAGCGGCGGCTCGTCGGTGGCCAGGCGACGCGCATTCTCCATGTCGACCCAGGCATTGAAGCTGGCGACCAGTTCTTCATTGGTGATTGTGGCTTCAGGGATTTCAACGCCGATACCGCTGATGATGACGCGATGCATATATCCAGTCCGTCCCATCCGCAGGCGTTGCGGGCTTCATGTGGGCGCCGGAACGCTCCGGCGCAACAGTTTTCTCACTGCGGCGGTTTACGCCGGCTTAAACCGAAGGTTTAGCCACCTTGAACCAGATTTCACCAGGCGCACGGCTTGCTGCTGGTCCACGGGTTGCGTGGACAATCAGGCCCGTTTGGCGACGATGAAGATGCGCGGAAAGCGCAAAAGCACCTTGCCGCTTGTCGTCTTCGGATAGGCCTTGGCGATCCTGGCCGTGTAGCTGTCGAGGAACATCGTCCGCTCGTCGGCGCCCAGCGGATCGAGGAACGGTTTCAGGCCCGTCGATTTCACCCACTCGACGATCGCCTGCGCGTCGGCAAGCGGATGGTTGTAGATTGTGTGCCAGATATCAAGCCGGTCGCTGAGCGGCGACAGCAGGTCATAATAGAACGACACCGGCGGCAACGGCCCGCGTGCCACGCCCTTCAGCTTTTCGGCAAACGGCATTTCGGCGGCGGTTTCACGCATCAGGCGGTGCGAATCCTCGCCCATATTGTCGGGCATCTGGACGGCCAGAGCGCCGCCTGGCGCGAGAAAACCCATCAGCCGCTGGAACACAGCGGGATGCTCGGGCAGCCACTGGAACACCGCATTGGCGAAGATCACGTCGACCGGCTCCGCCGGCTGCCATTTGGAGGCATCGGCGAGATCAAAGGTGACCTCGGGCAAACGTGCCCTCGCCTTCTCGATCATGTCGGGAGAGGTGTCGAAGCCGCTCACTTGCGCATCCGGCCAGCGCTCGACGAGCAGCGCGGTCGAATTGCCCGGCCCGCAGCCGATGTCGACGACCCGGCGCGGGAAGTCGACGGGGACCTGCGCCACCAGATCCCGCGCGGGCCGCGTGCGCTCATCCTCGAATTTCAGATATTGGGCGGCGGACCAATCAGCCATGTGAACTCCTCATGCCTTCTTGAGAATTCGCCGCCCGGAAAACCCCTTACCGCGTCAGCCTCTTGTAGGTCATGCGGTGCGGGTTGACGGCATCAGGTCCGAGGCGGCGGATCTTGTCCTGCTCATAGTCCTCGAAATTGCCCTCGAACCATTCGACATGGCTGTCGCCCTCGAAGGCGAGGATGTGCGTCGCCAGGCGGTCGAGGAACATGCGATCGTGCGAGATGATGACGGCGCAGCCGCCGAAGTTTTCCAGCGCGTCTTCGAGTGCGGCCAGCGTTTCCGTATCGAGATCGTTGGTCGGTTCGTCGAGCAGCAGCACATTGCCGCCGGTCTTCAGCATCTTTGCCAGATGCACGCGGTTGCGCTGGCCGCCGGAGAGGTTGCCGACCTTCTGCTGCTGGTCGCCGCCACGGAAGTTGAACGACGCGCAATAGGCGCGCGTATTGGCTTCGAACTTGCCGAGCTTGACCACTTCGGCGCCGCCGGAAATCTCTTCCCACACCGTCTTTGACGGATCGAGCGCATCGCGGCTCTGGTCGACATAGCCGAGTTTCACTGTTTCGCCGACGCGGACAGAACCCGCATCCGGCTTTTCCTGGCCGGTGATCATGCGAAACAGCGTCGTCTTGCCGGCGCCGTTCGGACCGATGACGCCGACGATGCCGCCGGGCGGCAGCTTGAATTCCAGGCCGTCGATGAGCAGCGTGTCGCCAAAGCCCTTCGACAGGCCTTCCGCCTCGATCACCACATTGCCGAGCCGCTCGCCATGCGGGATGACGATCTGCGTATCGCTCGGACGCCGCTTGTCGGCTGCATCCAAAAGATCCTGGAACGCCTGGATACGCGCCTTGGACTTGGTCTGGCGAGCCTTCGGGCTCGACTGGATCCATTCGCGCTCGCGGCCAATGGCGCGCTGGCGGGCATCGTCCTCGCGGCCTTCCTGTTTGAGCCGCTTGGCCTTGGCTTCGAGGTATTTGGTGTAGTTGCCCTCATAGGGAATGCCGCGGCCGCGATCGAGTTCGAGGATCCAGCCGGTGACATTGTCGAGGAAGTAGCGATCGTGGGTGATGATCATCACGGCGCCCGGATAGGCACGCAGATGCTTTTCCAGCCACGCCGTGGTTTCGGCGTCGAGATGGTTGGTCGGTTCGTCGAGCAGCAGAAGGTCGGGCTGGCGCAGCAGGAGCTGGCAAAGCGCGACGCGGCGGCGCTCGCCGCCTGAAAGCTTGGTGACTTCCGAATCCTTGGGCGGGCAGCCCAGCGCTTCCATCGCCATCTCGACCTGCTGTTCGAGATCCCAGAGGTTGAGCCGGTCCATTTCGTCCTGGAGCTTGGCCGACTCATCGGCCGTCTCGTCGGAGTAGTTCATCATCAATTCGTTGTAGCGTTCGATGACGGCGGTCTTGGCGGCGACGCCTTCCATGATGTTTTCGAACACGGTCTTGTCCGGATCGAGCGCCGGCTCCTGCGCCAGGTAGCCGACTGTGGCGCCTTCGGCCAGCCACGCCTCGCCGTTCCACTCCTTGTCGAGCCCGGCCATGATCTTGAGGATCGTCGACTTGCCCGAGCCATTGGGGCCGAGGATGCCGATCTTGGCGTCGGGATAGAAGGAGAGATGGACATTCTCGAGCACCTTCTTGGTGCCATAGGCCTTGTTGAGGCCGGCCATGTGATAGATGAACTGGCGTGCCACGCGCGCTTTCCCTGAAAAAACTGACTGGCCCAGTAAACTGACTGGATCTGTCGAATTGAGTGGAGGTTGGCCGCTATGTAGGCGATGCGGCGGCGAACGGCAATCGCTTTTGCCATATCTGCCCGGTCACACGCGGAAGTGTCCGCCAATCGCCGAAGTTTTCCACCAGCACGAAGCGTGCTGAAATCTCCGGTTAACTCTTCGGCGTCAAAACAGGATCGGAGTGGAATCGCTCGCTATCCGCGATTTCGAGAAAGAGATCGGGTCGACGGCATTGCTGAACAGTTTCCTGCTCCTTGCCGAAGCGGTCGTCTACTTCAGCGTCATGGTGACGCTTTTCCGCTTCAGACGGCGTATCGGCCTTGGCGTCTTCGTCTGCGCGCTCGGCGTCATGCACTTCCTCGAGACCTATCTCGCCAGCGTTTTTTACGTCGCTCTGCCGTTCGGCATGGTCTCTCCGGGCTCGGCGGTGCTGTTTTCCGGCAAGCTGGTCATGCTTTTGCTGCTCTACATGAAGGAGGACGCCGCCACCGTGCGTCAGCCGATCTACGGCCTGCTGCTCGGCAATGCGCTGATGATCGGGCTGGTGCTGCTGCTGCGCCTGCACGTCATCGCGGCACTTCCCGACGGCAGGCTTCCAGACATCGGCTTCATCGACCAGATGGGCTGGCTGATGGTGTGGGGCACGACGCTGCTGTTCGTCGATGCCATCCTGATCATCCTGCTCTACGAAAAGCTTGGTCGGTATCTGCGCAAGGCGCCGTTCGCGCGCATCCTGATTTCGGTCGCCTGCGTGCTGACCTTCGACCAGGCCGGTTTTTTCACCGCCCTGCATTTCGTTGCCGGCGCGCCGATAGCCGTCTTTTTCGGCGGCTGGTTCGCCAAGATGGCGGCGGCGCTGACTTTCAGCACCATGCTTGTTGCCTATCTCAAATGGTTCGAGGAGCGCCAGGTCACGGCACCGCGCGGACTGACTGATATCTTCGATACGCTGACCTATCGCGAACGCTACGAAGCGCTGGTCGAACATGTCGGCCGCGACGGGCTGACCGGCCTGCTGCACCGCGGGCGCTTCGACGCCGACGGTGAAGCCGCCGTCCAGACCAGCCTGCGTACCGCCAGGCCGCTCAGCCTGCTGATCATCGATGTCGACCATTTCAAGTCGATCAACGACCGTTTCGGCCATGCCGAAGGCGACAAGGTGCTGAAGGCGGTCGCTGCCCTGCTTGGCGAGGCGGCAAGCGCTGAGGACCAGGTGTTCCGCATCGGCGGCGAGGAATTCGCCATCCTCAGTTCTCGTCCGCACCCGGTCGCCAGGCTGTTCGGCGAAAGCATTCGCCATGCGATCAAGGCTTCAGCCGCCACCAGCCGCTTCGAGCTCACCGTCAGCGCCGGCGTTTCCAGCGTCGGCGAAACCACGCGCTGCCTTGCCGACCTGTTCGCGCTTGCCGACCAGCGTCTCTACAAGGCGAAGTCGACCGGCCGCGATCGCGTCGTCGGCGAGCCAGGCGACCACGAAGCCGACACGGCCGCTGCGTGGACCAAATCCGCACAGATTTAGGTCGTTACGACTTCCTCTGCCGTCGAAAGCCCGTCACGGTCGAAACCGCCATCAGCGCGATCGCCAGCCATTTCAGCGCCGTGAGGATCGGCCCGGCCTCGATATCGTAGGCAATGAACACCAGGATGCCCGGCACCAGCAGGCCGCATAGGATCAGCATGATGCGGTTGATCTGCCAGGACACCTTTGACGCCAACGCCTCGTCGCCGAGTGCTGGAACCAGCGCCGCACGCATCGTCTTGCCGCCCACCAGCATGGCCGAAAGGCGCATCGAGATCGGCAGGCCGAGCCCGATGATCAGGAAAGCGCAAGCGGCCAGCAGCGAGGAGAATTTCAACGCGCTGGTCTCCGCCGGCACGGGAAACAGCAACGTCGCCAGCGGCAGGAAGACACCGAAAATGCCGATCGCCGCGATGATGATGAAGATCGCCGCATTGACGATGGTGAACAGCTGGTACGTGCCGACGCCGATCGGTTCGGAGAGCGTTCGCATGCGTGCCCACTCGGCGTCGGTATACGAAAAGCCCGGCCATTCCATGCGGGCATCGTTTATCGAGACCATGCCCCTGGCCCAGAAAGCCAGCCGTGCCAGCGCGCTGCTCGTCATGCCATTCATTGCCGCCCCCGCTAGAATGATGCACTCGCAGCATAGCACCAGGGCACGGCAGGGCGACAGTCCGGTACCTCTGTTGAGAGTTACTGGAACCCGATCGCGTCGACATTGCCTGTCGGGCAACCGGCCTTGTTGGTCGGCACCGAAGCCAGCAGCAGGTCCTTGAGCGAGCTGTTCGGGCCGATCGGGCCGGCAAGGCCGAGCGTCAGTTCGCCGATCAGCCGCCTGCCGCTCGACGGATCGATAACGCAAGACACGCGCACCCGGTCGCCTGCCCCCGCCCCGAAGGCAGTGTCGAAGGCGCCGCGGATCTGGTCGGCCGTCAGCTTGCCGCCGATATTCTTGGCGAAGAGATCGCGCACCGGCGAGCTGTTCACCGCGCGCATCAAATTGAGCGCGTCGGAGAAATAGTCCTGCTGGCTCTTGCCGTAGCAGGTGCCGTGCTTGATCCATTCATGCCGCTCGAGGTGGGAGGCCGTTCCAGGCATCACCTGATCGAGCTCCGTGCGGGTGTTGGCGTCAAGATTGACCGGCGGCAGGTCTTTCCAGTGGGCCGGATTGTCATTGGCCTTGTCGCTAGCCGTCGCCTGGCAATAGAAATTGCCGTTCGGCTGCGGCCACAGCCCGTGCAAGGTGAAATGCGTGGCGTCGAAATCACCGGCACTTTGCGCCCTGCATTCGGTCTTGTTCGACTTTGTCTCGCAAAACGCCGGCTGCCAGCTCAGCGCGAAGACATATTCGGGTTTTCCCGACGTCGCCGGCTTGCCTTGCCCGTCAGGCGCGGCCGGCACGGTCGCCGCGCTGCTGCCGGAAACGTGGCCGCAGCTGACCTTCACCCAACGGCGCTCCGGATCGGCGCCCGGCACCAGGATGAGATAATGCGTCGGCGTGTCCTTGTTGCCGGCAAGCAGCTGATAGCTCTGCCCGGCATCGGTCGAGACATTGCCGGGGTTCTTGCCGTTCTTGATGGCTTGCGTTGCCGGACAGGCAGCGTCGGCGACGAAGCTGCCGCTCAGCTTGACGTCGGCACGCGCGGCGCCGGCCAGCGACGCGGCCAGCATGGCCAATCCGAAAACGACAGCAATACGCATGGAAAATCCCCGGCTGGACAAGTGGGCGACAGACTGAAGCTGTCTCCATGTCAGAATTGCGATATTTTGCTGACCGAACGCAAGAAACATCGTCGCGAAAAGCGGGGTTGCCGGATTGACGCATAATGTGGGCCGGCGCAAACAAAGCCAACGACGATAATGCAAGGGCGGGACCAGGCGGCATGTCATTCAGCCAGCAGCGCGTGGTTCGCTCCCCAACCGGTGCCGAGCTCAATCTTTTCGTCAGGCAGGCCGATGGCCGGGCACGCGCCGTCGTCCAGATCAATCATGGACTGGCCGAGCACGCAGCGCGCTATGCCCGCTTTGCCGATTTTCTTGGCTCCCGCGGCTTCCATGTCTATGTCCACGATCATCGCGGCCATGGCGCGACCAAGGCCCCCGACGCGCCGCTGGGCAGGTTCGCCGACAAGGACGGCTCGGCCAAGGTGATCGCCGACGTCGGCGCCATCCATGAACTTATCGCCAGCGAACAGCCAAACAGACCGGTCATCCTGTTTGGTCATTCGATGGGCGCATCCGTGGCGTTGAATTTCCTTTTAAGTCATTCGCCACGCGTCCATGCCGCCGCTATCTGGAACGGCAATTTCTCCCAAGGCCTGCTCGGACAGCTGGCGCTCGGTATCCTTGCCTGGGAGCGGTTCCGGCTCGGCTCGGACGTGCCGTCGCGCCTGCTGCCAAAGCTCACCTTCCAGGCCTGGGGCAAGGCGGTGCCCAATCACCGCACATTGTTCGACTGGCTGTCGCGCGACGAAGCGGAAGTGGCGAAATACATTGCCGATCCCTTGTGCGGCTGGGACGCTTCGGTGTCGATGTGGCGAGACGTCGTCGGCACGGCGCTGAACGGCGGCAAGGATGCCGGCTTTGCCAACATCCGGCGCGACCTGCCCATCAGCATCGTCGGCGGCGAAAGGGATCCGGCTTCCGACTATGGCAAAGGGATCACGCATCTTGCCAGCCGCATGCGCGCGATGGGCTTTTCGAATCTGGTTTCAAAGGTTTACGCCGACACCCGCCATGAAAGCCTGAACGAGGTGAATCGCGACATCATCATGGATGATTTCGCCATTTGGGCCGACGAAGTCCTCAAAGCGTGACGGATTGGCCCATTGCAAGAGCCGTGACAGCCGTTGCAGGGCTTGATAGAGGCTCTGCTTTCGCAGCAATCACGGTGATTGCGGCAACCACGGTGATCCATGGCTGAGCCCCCGCTGAAAGGCGTCCGCGTCGTCGAACTCGCCCGCATCCTTGCCGGGCCATGGGCCGGGCAGTTGCTTGCCGATCTCGGCGCCGATGTCATCAAGGTCGAAAGCCCCGATGGCGGCGACGACACCCGCAAATGGGGCCCGCCCTTCGTCATGGGCAAGGACGGCGAGAACCTGTCGGCCGCCTATTATCATTCCTGCAATCGCGGCAAGCGCTCCATCGCCATCGATTTCTCGACGCCGGAAGGCGCGGAGACCGTGCGCCGGCTGGTCGCCACCTCGGACGTGCTGATCGAGAACTTCAAGCTCGGCGGCCTGAAGAAATACGGCCTCGACTATGACAGCCTGCGCAAGATCAATCCGCGCCTCGTCTATTGCTCGATCACCGGCTTCGGCCAGGACGGCCCGTATGCACCACGCGCCGGTTACGACTTCATCATCCAGGCCATGGCCGGCATGATGTCGATCACCGGCGAGGTCGGCCGCGAGCCGCAAAAGGCGGGCGTCGCCATCTCCGACATCTTCACCGGCCTCTATTCGGTCATCGCCATCCAGGCGGCACTGCGCCACGCCGAACAGACCGGCGAAGGCCAGCACGTCGACATGGCGCTCTTCGACACCCAGATCTCGGCGCTCGGCAACCAGAATTTGAACTATCTCGTCTCCGGCAAGTCGCCGGTGCAGATGGGCAATGCGCATATGAACATCGCCCCGTATGAGGTGGTGCCGGTCCGGGATGGGCATATCATCCTGGCGGTCGGCAATGACGGCCAGTTCGCCAAATTCTGCGCCGCTGTCGGACTGGACGACCTGCCTGCCAATCCCGACTTTGCCACCAACCCCGCCCGGGTCGCCAACCGGGTCAGGCTGCGTGAGCGCATGATCGAGGCGCTGAAGGTTTTTGACCGCGATCCGCTGCTGGCCAAGCTGGAAGCGGCCAGCGTGCCGGCGAGCCCGATCAACACGATCGGCCAGATGTTTGCCGACCCGCAGACCATCGCGCGCGGCATGCGGCTCGACCTCGACGACGGCCATGGCAATCTTCTTCCTTCGGTGCGTGCGCCGATGGTGATGTCGGGCACGCCGCTGGTCTATGAGCGCCCCTCGCCACGCCTGGGCGAGCACACGCAAGAAATCCTTGCCGAACTGGAGAAGTCTGGACAATGAAGACCGGCGGACAACTTATCGTCGACGCGCTCGAAGCCAATGGCACCGACCGCATCTATTGCGTGCCGGGTGAATCCTATCTGGCGGTGCTGGACGCGCTGCACGATTCAGCGATCCGCACCATCGTCTGCCGCCAGGAAGGCGGTGCCGCCATGATGGCCGATTGCCACGGCCGCCTGACCGGCAAGCCTGGCATCTGCTTCGTCACCCGCGGCCCCGGCGCCACCAACGCCTCGGCCGGCATCCACATCGCCATGCAGGATTCGATACCCGTCATCCTGTTCATCGGCCAGGTCGCCAGCCACGCCAAGGAGCGCGAGGCTTTTCAGGAAGTGGACTACAAGAGGTTCTTCGGCGATATCGCCAAATGGGTGGTCGAGATCGCCGACGCCTCGCGCATCCCCGAATTCGTCACCCGCGCCTTCGCGGTGGCGACATCGGGCCGTCCCGGCCCGGTGGTGATCTCGCTGCCCGAAGACATGCTCACCAGCATCGTCGAAGCACCTATCGCCTTGCCGCACACGCCGGTTGAGACACGGCCGGGCGAAGCGGAGCTCCATGCGCTGGAAAAGCTGCTGGCTAAGGCCAAGCGGCCGTTCGTCATCCTCGGCGGCACGCGCTGGGACGCCGATGCCGTGGCACAGATGCGCACGATCGCCGAGGCCTGGTCACTGCCGGTCGGCTGCTCCTTCCGCCGCCAGATGCTGTTCGATCATCTGCATCCGAACTATGCCGGCGATGTCGGCATCGGCATCAACCCGAAGCTGGCGACAGCGATCAAGCAGGCCGATCTCGTGCTGCTGATCGGCGGCCGCATGGGCGAAATGCCCTCTTCGGACTACACGCTGCTGAAAAGCCCCTACCCCGACCAGACGCTGGTGCATATCCATGCCGATGCCGGCGAACTCGGCCGCGTCTACCGGCCGACACTGGCGATCAACGCCTCGCCGTCCGCCTTCATCGACGCTTTCGCCAGGCGCAAGCCGGCCTCCGCACCCGTCTGGGCAGCCGAAACGCCAAAGCTGCATGCCGCCTATCTCGACTGGTCGACGCCACCGGAAGGCGGCCCCGGCTCGGTCCAGATGGGGCCGATCATGAACTACCTCGAAAAGATGCTGCCCGACGATGCCATCCTGACCAACGGCGCCGGCAATTACGCCACCTGGGTGCATCGCTTCCACCGCTTCCGCCGCTTCGCCACTCAAGGTGCGCCGACATCGGGCTCGATGGGCTATGGCACGCCTGCGGCCGTCGCCGCCAAGGAGCTGTTTCCGGAGCGCACTGTGGTCGCTTTTGCCGGCGACGGCTGCTTCCTGATGAACGGGCAGGAATTCGCCACCGCCGTGCAGTATGACCTGCCGATCGTCGTCGTCGTCGTCAACAACGGCATCTACGGCACCATCCGCATGCATCAGGAGCGCGAATATCCCGGCCGCGTCGTCGCCACCGATCTCAAGAACCCCGACTTCGCGGCCTTGGCCCGTGCTTATGGCGGCCATGGCGAGACGGTCGAGAAGACCGCCGATTTCGCTCCCGCCTTCGAACGTGCCCGCGCCAGCGGCAAGCCGGCGATCGTGGAAATCCGCCTCGACCCCGAAGCGATCACGCCGACCAAGACGATGACGCAGATACGCGACAAGGCGTAGTCCAAACAAAAAAGAGGCGGTCGCCCGCCCCTTTTTGTCATGCGGCTTGCGCTATTTCGCGGCCTCGACCTGGCCACGGATTTCGCCGTCCTTGTTGGCCGCAGTGTGCACGTTGACATAGTCCTTGCCGGCCATCAGGTCGGCGGCCTGCGCGTCGGTCAGCACAGCCGATCCCTTGATCGGGCTCTTGAGCTTGCCCTTGAACGGGATCGCCACCCCGGCGTTTTCACCCATCGCGGCTGGGCCGTGAATATGCCCGGCGGTCGCCGGCCCGCTGAGGCCGGAATATTTGACGTTCCAGCTGAGTTTCTTCGTGGCCGTGTCGAAGGTAAGAGCTGCGGTGCCCTTGCCTTTCGTGGTCACCGGCGGGTTCTGCTGGGCGCCGTCGAGCGTCGCTTTCAGCTTCACCGTCTCGGCCAGGGCCGGCGCTGCCGTAAGGAAGGACGCCGAGATGGCCAGTGCCGAAAGCATCGGCGCCAAGGATTGGATACGCATGAGAATCTCCGTTTGCTGATCACATCCAGCCACGGCTCCCCGGCGCGCGAATGCATCGGCACAAGGCTTATAAGAGCGAATGGCTGCGCGCGAGTAACACTTACGTGCAACCTAATGGACCGCGCGATACCGGCGGCGTCAGACGGCTGCCAGCGCCTGGGTCAGGTCGGCGATGAGATCATCCGGGTGCTCGACGCCGATGGACAGCCTGACCGTGGTCTCCAGCACGCCGATGCGCTGGCGCACCTCGAAGGGTATGCCCGAATGCGTCATGGCCGCCGGGTGGCTGGCCAAGGATTCCGTTCCGCCCAGGCTCACCGCCAGCTTGAAGATCTGCAGGTTGTTGAGAAAGGCGAAAGCCGCCTTCTCCCCGCCCTTGATATCGAAGGAGAAGGTCGAGCCGGCACCAGTGCATTGCGCTCTGTAGGTGCGGCCCGCCGGCGTGTCCTCGCCCAGGAACGGCAGGTAATGCACCTTCTCGACCTTGGCATGGTCGCGCAGGAATTCGGCGACCAGCCGCGCATTGTCGTTGGCCCGTTCCATGCGGATCGACAGCGTCTCCAGCGAGCGGCCAAGCATCCAGCAGGAATGCGGGTCGAGTTGCGTGCCGATCGCGCCGCGCAGCGCCTTGATCGGCTTGGTGACCCCCTTGCTGCCCATGGCGGCGCCCGCGATCAGGTCGGAATGGCCGCCGACATATTTGGTCAGCGAATAAACGGAGACATCGGCGCCATGTTCGATCGGCCGCTGGAACACCGGGCCGAGCAATGTGTTGTCGCAGACAACGATCGGTGTCGACCCTTGGCTCGCACCGATCTCGTCAGCGATCGTCCGCATCAGCGCGATATCGACCAGGCTGTTGGTCGGATTTGACGGCGTCTCGATCAGGATGACCGACACGCGGCCCTTGCGCGTTGCCGCGTCGGCGGCTGCGCGCACCGCCGTCTCGTCGACGCCGTCCGCGAAGCCGACGGCGCCGATGCCGAAACCGGAAAGCGTGCGCGTCAAAAGCGTCTCCGTGCCGCCGTAAAGCGGCTGCGAATGCAGGATCACGTCGCCCGGCCTGATATAGGCGAGCAGTGTCGTGGCGATCGCCGACATGCCTGATGAAAACAGGATGCAGGCATCCGTCCCTTCGTAGATTGCCAGACGGTCCTCGACGATCTCGCTGTTGGGATGGTTGAAGCGCGAATAGACCAGGCCGGACGCCGTGCCGCTCGGCGGCTCCTTACGGCCGGAGGTGTAATCGAAGAAGTCGCGTCCCTCCTCCGCCGACTTGAACACGAAGGTCGAGGTCAGGAACACCGGTGGCTTGACCGCGCCCTCCGACAGCTGCGGATCGAAGCCATAGCTCAGCATCAGCGTCTCCGGGTGGAGCTTGTGGTTGCCAATATGGGTTTTCGACGGGCGTGGCGCGGTCATGGCTTTTCCTGCCTGTTCGAGTGAAATAGTGAACGGCAATTTATGCGATCCCGTTCCACCAGTCCTTGCTATTTTTGGCCTCGCATGGCTGCATTCCCGCAACTAATTGCCTGGAGAGACCGAAAGTGCAGCAGAAGATAGCCGACGATTTCGACCTGAAAATCCTGCGTGAGCTGCAGGCCGACGCCCGCATCACCAACAACGAGCTTGCCGAGCGCATCGGCCTGTCGCCGTCGCCCTGCCTGCGGCGGGTGCGGCGGCTGGAGGAGACCGGCGTCATTAGAGGCTACACCACGCTGGTTGATCCCTCAGCCTTCGGCTGGAGCATGGTCGCCATCGCCACCATCCGGCTCAGCCGCCAGAACGAAGACGAGATCGTCATGTTCGAGGACGCGATACGCGGCTGGGAAGAGGTGCTGGAATGCCACCTCGTCACCGGCTCGCGCGACTATGTGCTGAAGGTGGTGACGGGAAGCCTCGAACAATACGAGCGCTTCATCAAGGAAAAGATCGCGCGGCTGAAATGCGTCGCCTCGATCGAAACCAGCTTCGTTATGAACACCATAAAGGAACGGCGCCTCTAGCATTTCTGCCGGAGGCGCCGTTTCGAGATCGATTGTTACCGGCTAGGCTTACTTGACCGCCTTGTCGGTGATGGCGGTGGTGTAGGCGCCGGTCGGCTCCTTGGTGATGATCTTCTGGTCGAGCAGCGCCTTGGCGGTGCGCTCGTAGGTCGCCGGATCGAGCTTGCCGTCGGCATTGTCGATCAGCTTGGCGACTTCGCTCATCATGCGCTTCTGGTGGTTCTCGTCCTGGCCGCCGCCGTCCATGACGATGCCTGCGGCTTCGTCATTGTTGTCGATTGCGTATTTCCAGCCCTTCATCGAGGCACGCACGAAACGCACCATCTTGTCTTCGAAGGCCGGATCCTTGAGCTTGTCTTCCGACGCATAGAGCCCGTCCTCGAGCAGGTCGTTGCCCATCGCCGAGTAGTTGAACACGGTCAGCTGTTCCGGCTTGTAGCCGGCGTCGATCAGCTGCCAGTACTCGTTGTAGGTCATGACCGAGATGCAGTCCGCCTGCTTCTGGATCAGCGGCTGCACGTCGAAGCTCTGCTTCAACACGGTGACGCCGTCCGGGCCGCCTTCGGTCTTCAGGCCGAGCTTGTTCATCCAGGCATAGAACGGGTACTCGTTGCCGAAGAACCAGACGCCCAGCGTGTGACCCTTGAAGTCGGCTTCGGTCTTGATCGGGCCGTCCTTCGGGCAGACCAGCTCCATGCCGGCCTTCTTGAACGGCTGGGCGATGTTGACCAGCGGCACGCCCTTTTCGCGGGCAGCCAGCGCACCGCCCATCCAGTCGACGATGACGTCGGCGCCGCCACCCGCGATCACCTGCTCGGGCGCGATATCGGGACCGCCCGGCTTGATGTCGACGTCGAGACCCTCGGCCTCATAGAAACCCTTGGCCTTGGCGACATAGTAGCCGGCAAACTGGGCCTGCGTGACCCATTTCAGCTGCAACGTCACCTTGTCGGCGGCCATTGCCTGGAAAGCGGCCAACGACATCGCGCCGGCCAGAACGGGAATAATCAGTCTTTTCATTTTATTACCCTCTGAAGTTAGTGCCCTAAACCCACCGCCCCTATCCACCACGGACAGAGGGATGCCAAAACGTGACGGCTCTTTCGACAAGAGCGACCACGCCATAAAAGACCGAACCCGCAAGTGCTGCAACTGCGATTTCGGCCCAGACCATGTCGATGTTCATCCGCCCGACCTCGGTCGAGATGCGGAAACCCATGCCGACGACGGGCGTGCCGAAGAACTCGGCAACGATGGCGCCGATCAGCGCCAGCGTCGAGTTGATCTTCAGCGCGTTGAAGATGAAGGGAGCGGCGGCCGGCAGCCTAAGCTTCAGCAGCGTCGGCCAGTAGCCCGACGCATAGGTGCGCATCAGGTCGCGCTCCATATGGCCGGAGGCGGCAAGGCCGGCCACCGTGTTCACCAGCATCGGGAAGAAGGTCATGATGATGACAACAGCCGCCTTGGACTGCCAGTCGAAGCCGAACCACATCACCATGATCGGGGCGACGCCGATGATCGGCAGCGCCGAGACCATGTTGCCGATCGGCAGCAGCCCGCGCCGCAGGAACGGCACACGGTCGGCGAGGATCGCGGTGATGAAGCCGGCGCCGCTGCCCACGACATACCCAAAGATCACCGCCTTGAAGATGGTCTGCCGGACATCGGCGCCGAGCACCGGCAGCGAACCGGCGATGCGTGCGCCGATCGCGCTTGGCGGCGGCAACAGGATGAAGGGAATGCCGGCGCCCCGTGTCACGGCTTCCCAGATGATCAGTATCCAGGCGCCGAAGATGGCCGGGATGATCAGGCGAAGCGCGGTGCGAGCCCATTTGGCGAAGGGACGCAACGATGACAGCACCGCCACGCAACGCCAGCCGAGCAGCCAGGCGGCGGTGAGCAGCAGGAAAAACGGCGCCCGCGCCAGACCTTCGAAACCGGCGATGCCTCCAATCAGCAGCCAGGCGACCAGATGCGCGCCGATGAAAAGCACAACAGCTTCGACGATGGACGGTATTCTGGCCATCGAGATCAAGGCAACAAGAAGCAGCACGCCGAAGATCAGCCAGGTCGTCGCCACATAGGGGTATATCAACGTCCCTGCAGGCTGCGCCAGTGCATCGACTTTCGGCGCGGCGATCGGGCCGAGCGCCACTGCGATCAGGCACAGCACGATCGCCAGCACCGCTTGCCAGGAGGGTTTCAGCCAGTTCATGCCGGCCTCCCGCCCATGGCGCGGTCGACGAGGCGCCCGGCAATGCCGACAACCATGACCAGAAGTGCGGCCACCACCGACCCGGCGACCAGCGCCGACCAGATGTCGATGGACTGGCTGTAATAGGCGCCGGCGAGCAGCTTGGCGCCGATGCCGGCGACCGCACCGGTCGGCAGTTCGCCGACGATGGCGCCGACCAGGCTTGCCGCCACCGCCACCTTCATCGAGGTGAACAGGAACGGCACCGAGGCCGGCACGCGCAATCTCCAGAAGGTTTGCGCACGACTGGCATTGTAGGTGTGCATCAGGTCGAGATGCATGATCTCGGGCGAGCGCAGCCCCTTCACCATGCCGACAGTCACCGGGAAGAACGACAGATAGGTCGAGATCATCGCCTTCGGGATCAGGCCGCTGATGCCGATCGCCCCAAGCACAACGATGATCATCGGCGCCACCGCCAGGATGGGAATGGTCTGCGAGGCGATGATCCACGGCATCAGGCTGCGGTCGAGCGTTGCCACATGGACAATACCGACCGCGATGATGATGCCGAGCGCGGTGCCGAAAGCGAAGCCGAGCAGCGTCGACGACAGCGTCACCCAGGCATTGTAGACGAGGCTGCGGTTCGAGGTGATGGGCCGCAGGAAGGTGTTCTCGAAGAAATTCACCGCCACCTGGTGCGGCGCCGGCAATGTCGGCTTCGGCTGCGACAGCGTCTTGCCGATGAGTTCGCTGAACGTGGAGGTTTCACCGGCACGGCGGTCGAGATCGCGCTGGAACGGCGCGTTGAGGACGACGGCGAAGACATACCAGAGCACGACCACGCCGGCGAGGATCGAGGTCACGGGAACGAGCTTGTCGCGGAAGGTGTCCATCTAGCGGCCCTCGCAGGACAGGCGCCCTCCTCTCCCCAACGGGGAGAGGGTGGCCGGAGCGAAGCGGAGGTCCTTTCTCTTCGTCATCCTAGGGCGAAGCAAGGAGCGAAGCGACGCGGCGCAGACCCTAGGATCCATGCCGTTCCCTCTGTGGTTCGCAACGTTGCGGAACACGGCTCCCTTCGCCTCGCTGTGTTGGGTGCGTATTCTCAACCGCTTGCGCCCTTCGACTGATGTCACGGCATGGATCCTAGGGTCTACGCAGGCCGCTTCGCGCCTGCTCCGCCCTAGGATGACGAAGGCGTGGGTGGCCGCTCGCATGCCAAGGCGCTCAATCATCATAACTATGCCCTGCCCGCAGCCCGTCCCGCACGCGCGCTGCGATCGCCAGAAACTCCGGCGTCTCGCGGATGTCGAGTGGCCGCTCTCTCGGCAGCGTCGATTCGATGATGTCGCTGACGCGGCCCGGCCGCGGTGACATGACGACGATGCGCGTCGACAGATAGACGGCCTCCGGAATGGAGTGGGTGACGAAGCAGATGGTCTTGTTGGTGCGTCCCCACAATTCCAGCAACTGCTCATTGAGATGGTCGCGCACGATCTCGTCCAGCGCACCGAACGGCTCGTCCATCAGCAGCAGGTCGGCATCGAAGGCCAGCGCACGGGCAATCGAGGCCCGCTGCTGCATGCCGCCCGAAAGCTGCCAGGGATATTTCTTCTCGAAACCAGAGAGGTTGACGAGGTCGAGCGTGCGCTTGATCCGCTCGCCTTGCTCCGCCCTGGACAGGCCCATGATCTCGAGCGGCAACCCGACATTGCGCTCGATGGTGCGCCACGGAAACAGGGCGGCGGCCTGAAAGACATAGCCATAGGCGCGTTTCTCGCGCGCCTGCTCTGCTGTCATGCCGTTGACGGAAATCGTCCCCGAGGTCGGCTTCTCCAGATCGGCGATGACGCGCAGCAGCGTGGTCTTGCCGCAGCCCGAAGGCCCGATGAAGGAGACGAACTCGCCCTTGCCGATGGTGAGATCGACATTGGACAACGCCTGCACCGGCCCGTCATTGGTCTGGAAGGTCAGTCCGAGTTTGCTTGCCGCGACGACGGCTGGCGAATTCCCCGTCATCGGCCGCCGCCTGCCTGTTTCCGTCCCTGCGGCGGCTGGAATCCGATTGCTTTTATCGCGATGTTGTTTTCCACTTACCCTGTCCCATTTGGCCCTGTCCCACTGACCTTGTCCCACTCGATCGACGCCCGGAGTTTCCCCGATGTCGCCCAAACCGACTTGTCATCTTATCCGCCCTGAAAGCACTTATGAAGGCAAACAGGGATTGACCTATTTCGCCGGCATCGCCGCCGAGACCGTCGGCGCTTCCGGCATCTGCATGCACATGCTCACCATGCCGCCCGGCGCGCGCGCCAAAGCGCATATGCATGAGAGCCACGAGACGGCGATCTATGTGCTCTCCGGCGAAGTCCACACCTGGTATGGCGACCGGCTCGAGCACCATATCGTCGTCAAGGCCGGCGACCTCTTCTACATTCCCGCCGGCGTGCCGCATCTGCCGGCCAATCTGAGCGGCGCCCCGTCTTCGGCCGTCATTGCGCGCACCGATCCCAACGAACAGGAAAGCGTCGTCCTGCTGCCGGAACTGGATGCGCTGGTCGGGTGAGGCCAGCATCGACGGGCTAGGATCCCACCGGTCAATTGCCCGAGGTTTGCGCTGCCCCTCATCGCCCTGCCGGGCACTTCTCCCCGTATAGTGACGGGGAGAAGGACGATTTCGCGGAGGATTTCGCCAATCTCCGACGTTACCAAAAAGGGCGGCGAGGTTGCGTTCATCTCCCTTCTCCCCGTCACTATACGGGGAGAAGGTGCCGGCAGGCGGATGAGGGGCGGCGCCGAGTTCGGCAATTATCGGCACTGCGACACATCCCCAAAGGCGGCGCCGTGTTTGTCGGCAATCATCCGTTTCTTGGAGTTCTTCGAGCCTCGCAAGCTCAAACCCCGGTCGCCGGGATGCCGGTGCGTTCCACCTTGCGCGGTGCGGAGATTTCCTTCCACGTCGACAGCGCCCGGTTGACCGCCGCATTCGGCTCGCGGCCGACGAATTCTCCATGCCCGGGCTCGGCCTTGATTTCGGCCTCCTGGATCGACAGTTCGCCGCGCGAGAACACGAACCGCGGCAGACCGGTCACCTCGAAGCCTTCGAAGACGTTGTAGTCGATCACCGACTGCTGCTTCTTCGAGGTGATCTTCTTCTTCCGCTTCGGATCCCAGACGACGATGTCGGCGTCGGCGCCCTCTACGATGGCGCCCTTCTTCGGATACATGTTGAGGATCTTGGCGATGTTGGTCGAGGTCACCGCGACGAACTCGTTCATCGTCAGCCGGCCGGTGTTGACGCCGGTGGTCCACAGCACCGGCATGCGGTCTTCAAGCCCGCCGGTGCCGTTCGGGATCTTGGTGAAATCGCCGACGCCGTTGCGCTTCTGCTTGGTCGTGAAAGCGCAATGATCGGTCGCCACCACCTGAAGCGAGCCCGCCTGCAGGCCGGCCCACAGCGAGTCCTGGTGCAGTTTGTTGCGGAAGGGCGGGCTCATCACGCGGCGCGCCGCATGATCCCAGTCCTTGTCGAAATACTCGCTCTCGTCCAGCGTCAGGTGCTGGATCAGCGGTTCGCCGAACACCCGCATGCCCTTCTGCCGCGCCCGGCGGATCGCCTCGTGGCTCTGCTCGCAGGAGACATGCACGACATAGAGCGGCACGCCCGCTATGTCGGCGATCATGATGGCGCGGTTGGTCGCCTCGCCTTCCACTTCGGGTGGCCGCGAATAGGCGTGGCCCTCGGGGCCGTTGTTGCCGGCAGCCAGCAGCTTCTGCGACAAGGCGGCAACGACATCGCCATTCTCGGCATGCACCAGCGGCAGCGCGCCGAGATCGGCGCAACGCTGGAACGACGCATACATCTCGTCGTCATCGACCATCAGCGCGCCCTTGTAGGCCATGAAATGCTTGAACGAGGTGATGCCCTTGTCGACGACAGTGGCCATCTCGTCGAACACCTGCTTGCCCCACCAGGTGATCGCCATGTGGAAGGAGTAGTCGCAGGACGCTTTCGAGGTCTTGTTGTCCCACATCTGCAAGGCTTCGAGCAGCGACTGCTGTGGCGCCGGCAGGCAGAAATCGACCACCATGGTGGTGCCGCCGGAGAGCGCGGCGCGGGTGCCGGATTCGAAATCATCGGCCGAATAGGTGCCCATGAACGGCATTTCGAGATGGGTGTGCGGGTCGATGCCGCCCGGCATGATGTAGCAGCCGGTGGCATCGAACTCATGGTCGCCATGCAGGTCCGAACCGATGGCGACGATCTTGCCGTGCTGCATCAGCACATCGGCCTTCCACGTGCGGTCAGCGGTGACGATGGTGCCGTTCTTGATGACTTTGGTCATTTTCTTGTTCCCTTGTTCTAACCGGCGCGACTTCTTCTGATCGCTGCCGTATCAATCTTCACATCGCCAGATAACAACCGACCGCATCACCTCGGACGCCAATCGACACACAGCTCTCTCCCGTTCGATAAACCAGAAGAAATTCTTGCTTCTGAGGTTCGTAGGCCAAAAGGTAACCGTCGCGATCGTCTGTCACCACTGTGCATCTCTCGACAACCGGTGTCTCGCTTTCCATATCCGCGAGGGTGTCGCGGCGATCAACGTCGATCCAGTAGGGCTTCACCAATGCTGCGCGGAATCGAGCAAGGTCAGCTATGACGACGTCTTCGGCTAACGGCACACCCACCAAATCAGTCCGATCCTTCATGAGCGCTGGATAGTCGTATTCGTCGATTTCTTTGCGAATGAATGCGACTAGAGCATCAAAATCCAGATCGTTTTTATCCTCCATAACTCACTCCACGATGACAGCCGTCTCCACCACCGCGTGGAACAAGACATCGGCACCCGCCGAAGCCCATTCCTTGGTGATCTCCTCGGCCTCGTTGTGGCTGAGGCCATCGACGCAGGGGCACATCACCATGGCGGTGGGCGCGACGCGGTTGATCCAGCAGGCGTCGTGGCCGGCGCCGGAGACGATGTTGCGATGCGAATAGCCAAGACGTTCGGCGGCATCACGGATCGCCTTGACGCAGCCGGCATCGAAGGTCACCGGATCGAAAGCGCCGACCTGTTCGATCTCGTAGCGGATGTCGAGTGCATCGCAGATCGTGTCGATGCCTTCGCGGATGCGGCCATCCATCGCGTCCAGCACTTCCTTTTCCGGCGAGCGGATGTCGACGGTGAAGACGGTGCGCCCGGCGATGATGTTGCGCGAATTGGGATAGACCTCCATGTGGCCGACCGCGCCGACGGCATCGGGCTGGTAGTCCATGGCGATCTCGTGCACCAGTTCGATCACCCGCGCCATGCCGAGCCCGGCATTGCGGCGCTTGGGCATCGGCGTCGAGCCGGTATGGGCTTCCTTGCCGGTCAGCGTCACCTGCAGCCATTTAAGGCCCTGGCCATGGGTGACGACACCGATGTCGATATCTTCGTCCTCGAGGATCGGACCCTGTTCGATGTGCAGTTCGAAGAAGGCGTGGATCTTGCGATCGCCTACCTTCTCGCTGCCTTTCCAACCGATACGCTCGAGCTCCTCACCGAATTTCTTGCCCTGCTTGTCGACATGCCCGTACACATCGGCTTGGTCAAGCACGCCGGCAAACACGCCGGACGCCATCATCGCCGGCGCAAAGCGCGAGCCCTCCTCGTTCGTCCAGTTGGTGACGACGATCGGATGTTTGGTCTTGATGCCGAGATCATTGAGCGAGCGCACCACTTCAAGCCCGCCCAGCACGCCGAGCACGCCGTCATACTTGCCGCCGGTCGGCTGCGTATCGAGATGGCTGCCGACATAGACCGGCGGCAGGCTGGGGTCTGTGCCTTCGCGGCGGGCAAACATGGTGCCCATTTCATCGACGCCCATTTCGAGCCCGGCCGCATCGCACCAGCGCTTGAAAAGATGCCGCCCTTCGCCGTCCTCGTCGGTCACGGTCTGGCGATTGTTGCCGCCGGCGACGCCGGGGCCGATCTTCGCCATCTCCATGATGGAATCCCACAAACGGTCTGAATTGATTCGCAGATTTTCGCCGGGTGCGGCCATCTCGAGTTCCCATCTACACCAGGGGTCTTGTCGCCCCTTGAGTGATTTACAGCTTGACCGTATGGTCAGCTTTTAAACTACACAACCTGACCAAGCGGTCAACTAGAATCTTGGGGTAGACATGGCAGAACCCACCCGCCCCATGCGGCGACAGGAGATCCGACGAGAGAATGAAAAAACCATTCTCGTCGCTGCCGAGAAGGTGTTTGCGGAGGCGGGGTTCGGCGGCGCCACGATGCAGTTGATCGCGGATCTGGCGGGACTGCCAAAGGCAAATCTCCACTACTATTTCGCCACCAAGGAAGAGCTTTACCGGTCGGTCGTTCAAAACATCTTTGAAATCTGGCTACAGGCGGCCAATTGCTTCGACGCGGCGCGCGGCCCCATAGACGGCATCAGTGCCTATATCGACGCCAAGATGGAAATATCACGCCGCCATCCTGACGGCTCGAAGGTCTGGGCCTCTGAAGTGATGCACGGGGCGCCGGTGCTTCAGGACTATATGGAATCGACGCTGCGCGAATGGACCGACGGCCGCGTCGAGATCATCAGGCGCTGGATCGAGGAAGCCAAGATGGATCCGGTGGATCCGCGCCATCTGCTCTATATGCTTTGGGCCACGACCCAGCACTACGCCGATTTCGGTCACCAGATCGAGACGCTCAATGGCGGCAAGCCGCTGTCCGACCGGCAATGGCGGGAAGCCAAGGAAAATATCAAGCGGGTGATCCTGACCGGGATCGGCGCGTTGCCCGCCTGACTGTAACCGTTCGTTGCAGCAAAGATCAGGTCGGCGCGCTGCCGCACCGACCCCACCCGACCGCTTCGCGGCGACCCTCTCCTCCAGGGCGAGGGATATCCGTGTCAGTCCGTCAATCGATGGACCTCAGCACTTCGCGCACATGGTCGATCAATTCGTTGATCTGGCCCTTGGTGATGATCAGCGGCGGCGACAGCGCGATGATGTCGCCGGTGGTGCGGATCAGCGCGCCGCGCTCGAACGCCTTGACGAAGGCCGAGAAGGCCCGTTTGGTCGGCTGACCGGCGATCGGCGCCAGCTCGATCGCACCGATCAGGCCGATGTTCCTGATATCGATGACGTTCGGCTCCCCCTTCAGCGAATGCAGCGCGTCTTCCCAGTACGGCGCCAGTTCCTCGCCACGGGTCAGCAGGCCCTCTTCCTTGTAGGTGTCGAGCGTGCCGAGTGCGGCCGCGCAGGCGATCGGGTTGCCCGAATAGGTGTAGCCGTGGAAGAACTCGATCATGTGCTCGGGGCCGGTCATGAAGGCGTCGTGGATCTCCTTCTTCACAAACACCGCGCCCATGGGGACGACGCCGTTGGAGACGCCCTTGGCGGTGGTCATGATGTCGGGCGTCACACCGAAATAATCGGCGGCGAAAGGCTTGCCGAGACGGCCGAAACCGGTGATGACCTCGTCGAAGATCAACAGGATGCCGTGCTTGGTGCAGATTTCACGCAGCTTCTCGAGATAGCCCTTCGGCGGCAGGATGACGCCGGTGGAGCCTGCGACCGGTTCGACGATGACGGCGGCGATGGTCGAAGCGTCATGCAGGGCGACGATGCGCTCCAGTTCGTTGGCAAGTTCCGCGCCATACTCCGGGACGCCCTTGGTGAAGGCGTTCTTTTCCGGCAGATGCGTGTGCGGCATATGGTCGACGCCGCCGAGCAGCGTGCCGAACATCTTGCGGTTGGTGACGATGCCGCCGACCGAGATGCCGCCGAAATTGACGCCGTGATAGCCGCGCTCGCGGCCGATCAGCCGGGTGCGCGAGCCCTCGCCCTTCACACGATGGTAGGCGATCGCCATCTTGAGCGCCGTCTCGACCGATTCCGAGCCGGAATTGGTGAAGAAGACATGGTCCATGCCCTTGGGCGCCAGGTCGACCAGGCGGTTGGCCAGTTCGAAGACGATCGGATGGCCCATCTGGAAGGCGGGCGCATAGTCGAGCTCGGCGGCCTGGTGCTGGATCGCCTCGGTGATCTTCGGCCGGCAGTGGCCGGCATTGACGCACCACAGGCCGGCGGTGCCGTCGAGAACCTTGCGGCCGTCGCTGGTCGTGTAATGCATGTCCTTGGCCGACACCATCATGCGCGGCGCCTGCTTGAACTGCCGGTTTGCCGTGAACGGCATCCAGAATGCGCTGAGATCGTTCGGCGTGACTTTCAGCCGGTTGGACATGACCAGGACTTCCCCTTGTAAACTGTTTCGCTGCGCCCAACGCTTGGTCTTTGCCGCGTTTTCATGCTACGCAAATTTTTGACCGATTGGACAAACGTTAGCACCGCCCTGTCGGCGGTCAAGGATTACTAGCGGAAATGCGGCACCTGAAGTGCGTTCCACAGGCTAGGGAAAAACTGGTCCAGAGAATTGGTCCAGATGACCTTGAATCCCAGGTTTGGCAACACGAGGGCTTGCAACGGTGACCATCGGCACGGACGCCCCTCGCCGCACCCGCATCCAGCAGGAAAAGCGCGAACTCATCCTGGAGGCGGCGCTTGAGGTCTTCTCGACCAACGGCTTTCGCGGCTCGACCATCGACCAGATCGCCGAAGCCGCCGGCATGTCGAAGCCGAACCTGCTCTATTATTTCCGCCGCAAGGAGGACATCCACGAAACGCTGATGCAGCGCCTGCTCGACACCTGGCTGGCGCCGCTGCGCGAACTCGATGACATTGGCGATCCCCTCACCGAATTGCGCAGCTACATCAGGCGCAAGCTGGAGATGGCGCGCGATTTTCCGCGCGAGAGCCGGCTGTTCGCCAACGAGATCCTGCAAGGCGCGCCGCGCATTATGCCGCTGCTGGCCGGAGAGTTGAAGACGCTGGTCGACGAGAAGGCGACCGTCATCAAGGGCTGGATGCGCGCCGGCAAGATCGCCAAGACCGATCCGTGGCACCTGATCTTCTCGATCTGGGCGACGACGCAGCATTATGCCGATTTCGACGTCCAGGTCCGCGCCGTGCTCGGACCGAACCGCGGCGGCGACGGCCGCTTCGAGGATGCGGCCCGCTTCCTGGAACAACTGTTTCTTGATGGGCTCAAGCCGAAGACCTGACGCCTCAGGCTCTGCGCCGCTCGGCCGGCAAGGCGTCCAGCAATGCCTGCAGCTTGGCGATCGAATTCTGCTCGGCGAGCGGCGTGTAGACGATCAGCTTCATGTCCGAGCCGTCGCCGATCGACAGGCTCATATGCTCGAAGGTCATGGCGCCCGCGCTCGGGTGCCGGACATGCTTCACCCCCGACAATCGGTGCGCGACGTCGCGCTGCGGCCACCAGGCACGAAATTCGGGGCTCGAACGCGTCATCAACTCGATCAGCCGCTCGAAATCCGGATCGCCGACATAGCGGGCGCTCGCCGCCCGAAACGAGGCCAGCACGGTGCGCGCCAGTTGCTCCCAGTCGACCAGCAGGCGCCGGTGGTGCGGGCTCGTGAACACCATGTGGACGATGTTGCGGGCATCCCCTTCCAGCAGGCCATAGTCGCCGAACACCGCCACCGCCGCCGGGTTCCAGGCCAGCACGTCCCAGCGCCGCCCGACCACATAGGCCGGCTGCAGCACCAGGCTCTGCAGCATGTGCAGCAAGGGGCCATCGACCTTTTCCGGCGCCACGGCACGGCGCTCAGGCTGCTGGCGGTTAGCGAGGATGAACAGATGCTGTTTTTCGGCCGCGTCGAGGCGCAGTGCTTCGGCAAGTGCCGTCAGCACCTCGACCGAGGGCCTGACCTCCCGCCCCTGCTCCAGCCATGTGTACCAGGTCGTGCCGACACCGGCGATCATCGCCACCTCCTCGCGCCGCAAGCCGGGCGTACGCCGCCTGAGACCAGCGGCGATGCCGGTGGCCGAGGGCGTCAGCCTTTCGCGGCGCGAGCGCAGGAAGGCGCCGAGTTCGCGCCGGCGGCTGTCTTCAGCCGAATGTGTGGGGGCCGCGTGGGGTTGGGACTCCATGCACGTATTATAGCAGTATTGATACCAGGATAAAGTTTGAACTGTTTGGCCCGCGCCAACTGCCCCATCTTCCGTTCAGAGCAACAGAACGGAGGCTCTGAACATGGAACTCAAAGACAAGACAATCCTCATCACCGGCTCGACCGATAGAGTCGGCCGCGTCGTCGCGCAACGGCTCGGCGCCGCGGGCGCCCGTGTGCTGGTGCATGGCCGCGATGCAACGCGCGGCAAGGCTGTTGTCACCGAGATCGAAGCCGCCGGCGGCAAGGCGGAGCTTCTGGTCGCCGACCTCTCTTCGCTGGCCGAAGTGCGCCGCCTAGCCGAGGCGGTGCGCGCCAGGACGGACCGGCTCGACATCCTCATCAACAATGCCGGCATCGGCACGGCAGGCCAGGGCGCCAAAAGGCAGGTCAGCGCCGACGGCTATGAGCTGCGCTTCGCCGTCAATTATCTCGCCGGTTTCCTGCTCACCAGCGAGCTTTTGCCATTGCTGAAGGCGAGCATGCCGGCCCGCATCGTCAATGTCGCCTCTGCGGGGCAGCAGGCGATCGATTTCAGCGATGTCATGCTGACCCGCTCCTATGACGGCGTGCGTGCCTATTGCCAGAGCAAGCTGGCGCAAATCCTGTTCACCGTCGATTTGGCCGAGCAGTTGAAAGGCACCGGCGTCACCGTCAACGCGCTGCCACCCGGCGAGCTACATGAACACCACCATGGTCCGGCAGGCAGGCGTAACGCCGTGGAGCTCGGTCGAGACCGGCGCCGACGCTATCCTCAACCTCGCCACTTCGACCGCGCTCGACGGAAAAGGCGGCCTCTATTTCGATGGCCTGCAGGAATCCCGTGCCGACGCTCAGGCCTATGACGCCAAGGCAAGGCAACAGCTGCGAGCCTTGAGCCTTGATCTCATCGGTACGGCCTCACCCACATCGAAGGAAGACCATTCATGACCAAGACAATCGAACACACCGTCATCATCGGCGGCTCGTCCGGCATCGGCCTGGCGACAGCGCGCAAGCTGCTTGGCTCGGGCATGAAGGTGACCATCACCGGGCGCAACGAGGAGAAACTGAAGAGCGCTTGGAAAAGCCTTGGCGGGGCTGCCGGGAAGGCTGCTTTCGACGCCGCGAAGCCGGATGAGGTCCGCCAGTTCTTCGAGAGCCTCGGTCCTTTCGACCATCTGGTGCTGGCGGCCAGCGGCGGCAGGGGCCTTGGCCCCTTCCCGACACTTGACCTCAGCGACATCGGCAGTGGCGTCGAGGAAAAGGTTCGCCCACAGCTGTCCTGCCTGCAGGCGGCCCTGCCGACGCTGAACAAGGCCGGATCGGTGACCTTCATCTCCGCGGTCTCGGCGCAGCTCGCGACGCCCGGCGTCGCCGGTATCGCTGCCATCAACGGCATGCTGTTGACCGTGGTGCCGATCCTGGCCCTGGAACTGAAACCGCTCCGCGTCAATGTCGTGGCGCCCGGCGTCATCGACACGCCCTGGTGGGATTTTCTGGCCGAGGATCAGAAGCAAACGATCTTTGCCGACTATGCCGGCAAGACCCCGGTCGGCCGCGTCGGCCGGGCCGAAGACGTGGCCGACGCAATCGCCTTCCTCGTCTCCAACGGCTTCATGACCGGCCAGGTGCTGACCTGCGACGGCGGCCTGCGATTTGCGGCGTAGGACAGGAGCGTCAATTGGCCTTCTTTGGAACGTGGTCGTTCTCGTCCGCCGGCCTGTCGCCTGCCGGTTTTGCCGAAAGAGGCTTTGCCGGAACATGGGAGTAGTCGGATGTATCCGCCCCATACATCTTGTTGTCGATCGCTTCTTGCCAGCTGAAATCCGCGTCGGACGGTGAAACGTCGGCAATCTCATGGCGGGAGGAGCGAGAGTGCAGCCAGTTCGGAGTGATCTCTCGAACCAATTGTGCAAAGCGTCCCATCGAAACCGTTCCTTTCCTTGTCCTTTCCAGGACGCGCGATCGCGGTTGCGTCAGTTGGACCTAAAGTTGACCTCTCAGCCAGGCCAGCGTCTCGGCGACGCCGGCCAGCCCGTACCGCGCGGTGGTTTGCGCCGGGGGCTTGACCCGGATCGATATGCCGCCGGCGTCATTGACGGTTTCGAAGCCGTTTTCATCCGACGTGTCGTCGCCCAGGAAGACCGGGCGGCGACCTGCGAATGGCGCAATCTCCATGAAACGCCGGATCGCGGCGCCCTTGGCGGCCTCCAGCGGCAGCAATTCCACGCCGGCATTGCCGGGAACCACCCGGTAGCCCTTTGGCAGGCTGGCCAGCGCCTGCTCGACAAGCTGCGTCGCGCGGGGAAGCAGATGCGGGGCGGCGCGCGTGTGGATGGCCAGCACCCGCCCTTTGCGCTCGATATAGGCCCCACGACCGAGCTCGGCCTCGATCTCGTCGGCAAGGGCCGCGATATCCGCCGGCTCGTCCGCGACTTCGACGTCGTCGCCCGGCAGAAGCCGGTGCTCCAATCCATAGAGCCCGGCGGCGCGCAGTTTCAAAGGCTGAAACAGATGGTCGACGGCCGCAACGGACCGGCCCGTGATGAACGCCACCGCCCCGTTCAGCTTGCGGTCCAGGCCTTGCAGCAAGGAGCGAAGCTCGTCGCTGACCGAGACGGCGTCCGGGTGCTCGGCATGTTCCAGCAGCGTGCCATCAATGTCGAGAAACAATGCCCATTCGCCGGCCAGCACAGGCTGCGGTTTCTCCATGACGGCCGGCGGCTTTTGCAGGGTCTCGCCAACCATCTTCTGCAGCGCATCGCTCATGACATCGCCATCCGTCTGCGCTCAAAGATGGAGACGACATTGTCGACTCTGGGCGGCGGGTCGCCGATGGCACCGGTTACCCGATCGAGGTCTCCGCGCTTGCGCAAACGCGCCGCATCCAGAAGCATGCTGCCGGCCCAGCGATAGACGTTGTTGTTGCGGATCGTCTCGCGCATGGGGCGCATGCGCTCGCGCTGTTCTTCGGGCGACATGGTCAGTGCCTGCAACAGCGCTCCGCTCATCATGGCGGCATCGTAAGGGTTGACGATCAGCGCCTCCAGCAATTCGCGCGAGGCGCCGGCGAATGTGCTGAGCATCAAAACGCCCTGCTCGTCGTCGCGCGCGGCGACGAATTCCTTTGCGACGAGGTTCATGCCGTCATGCAGGCTGGTGACCATGCATATGTCGGCGGCCCGATAGATCTCGTACACCTGGTCCTGCGAATGATGTTCGGCCACCATGATCACCGGCCTGTAACCCTCGCTGCCATAACGCCGGTTGAGCTCTTCGGCATAACGGTGGCACTCGTCATGGAGCAATTTGTAGGCCGGCAGCGTGCCGCGGCTGGGTGCCGCGACCTGCAGGAAGACCAGTTTTCCGATCCATTCAGGCTGTCGCTTGAACAATTCGTTCAAAGCGTGAAACCGATCAAGAATGCCCTTGGTGTAATCGAGGCGCTCGACCCCAACGGCCAGCTTCACATCCGCTTTAAGGCCGAACCTCTCGCGCATGCGAGCGCGGCAATCGTCGACAGCAGGAAGTTTCGCCAGCAAGTCCGCCGGCCATTCGATCGAGATCGGATAGGCGTGCACCAATGTGGTCCGTCCGCCGTAGGAGATGGCCGCATCGGCCCGCTCGATACGGCTTTCCAGGAAGCGATCGACGCTTTCGGTGAAATTGTTGGCATGGAACTGGGTGTGGAAGCCGATGATCGAACTGCCGAGCAGCCCCTCGAGGATGCGTTCACGCCAGGGACAGATGCTGTACACTTCCGAATTCGGCCACGGGATGTGCCAGAAAGTGATGACGATCGCCTCCGGCAGGCGCTCGCGGATCATGCGCGGCAGCAGCGCGAAATGGTAATCCTGGACCAGCACGATCGGCCGCTCGTTGCGGGCCTCGGCAACCACCGTATCGGCAAACTTCCGGTTGACGGCTTCATAGGCAGCCCAGTCGGAGGCGCGAAAAATCGGCCGGGTGAAGGCGATATGGCAAAGCGGCCAAAGGCCCTCATTGGCGAAACCGAGATAATAGCCCTGGTGCTCTTCCTCCGTCAGCCAGACCCGGCGCAACGTATAGGACGGATTGCCAGGCGGCACCTGCACACGGTCATGGTCGTCGACGGTGAGGCGGTCCGCCGTCCCGCCGCCATAGGCGATCCAGGTTCCGGCACAGGCGCGGGTGATCGGCTCGAGCGCCGACACCAGCCCGCTTGCCGGGACGAGCAGTTCGACACCGTCGTCTTTTACATTGTGGATGTACGGCTCGCGATTGGACACCACGATGACCTGCGCATCGGGCAGATCGTCGGCCAGGATCTTGCGCAATGTTTCGGGCGACCACGTCACCAGCGCGGCATCAGCCGATTGGCCATTCTTTTCGAACTCCCGTATGACCTTGCGCGCGGCTTCCGCGGCCACATCTTCCCCTGCCGTATGTGCGACCGCGGGAGGATGGCGGCGACGGTGCCGCGATATGGAAAGGAAAACGGCAAGAGCGGAAAAACCGAGGCTCGCGAAGATCAGAACCCAGAGCAGGTCCGCACCGTAGTTTGTCATTGAACGTCAACTCACCCCGGCCGTCGGCGACCGTTTGTTCGTGTTTCCTATTTGAAATGGTCCGCCGACCACGTGGTCGGCGTTCGGACCTTTGTTTTTGCAACGCACAAAGCTCGGATCGGTTCCGCCAATTTTGTCCAGATCATGTCCTTACGATGAGCGGCACCAGCCCCTCATGGCGATCGGCAAGGAAAGCGACGACCCGGTCGCCGACGCGCTGGAAGGTGAGATCGACGACCCGGTCGCCGACTCCCAGGTGCCGCAGTGTCAGCGTGTCGATGCCGATTGGCAGCCTGGGACGGCCAACGCGAATCTCACCCTCCCAGCCGTCGATCTCCAGGCCAAGGCAGGCCTGCATCAGCATGAAAGCGGAGCCGGCCGACCACGCTTGCGGCAGGCAGGCGACGGGATAGGCGATGGGTGCTTCGCCCGGCGCGCGGGTAAAACCGCAGAACAGTTCGGGCAGCCGCATGTTGAAATGGACCGCGGATTCGAATGTTCCGCTCATCAGGCGAACCACGCTTTCACGCTCGCCATAACGCGCTAGGCCGGCACCGCACAGGGCGGTGTCGTGCGGCCAGATCGAACCATTGTGGTACGACATCGGATTGAAGAACACGGCATCGTCGGCAAGCGTCCGCAGTCCCCAGCCGGAATGGAAGGAGGCGGAAAGCAGCTGGTCGGCGACCATCTGGGCCCGCGCCGGCTCAGGCAATCCGACAAAGAGCAGATGCCCGGCATTCGAGGTCCGCACCTTGCAGGGCTCGCCGGCACCGTCGATCGCCAGCGCATAGAAGCCGAGATCATCAAGCCAGAAATCGCGTTCCACCGCCACCCGCATCGCCTCGGCGCGGTCCTCCCAGTGATCGGCTTTGTCGTCCTCGCCACGGCGGCGGGCAAGCTTGGCCAGCCCGCGGAAGGCGGCAAAGACATAGCCCTGCACTTCGACCAGGGCGATCGGGCCCTTGGGAATGCGGCCATCGGCATGGAAGACCGAATCGAAACTGTCCTTCCATCCCTGGTTTGCGAGGCCGGACTCGGCCGCTCGCTGGTAAGTCACGAATCCGGTCTCCCGGCCCGCCTCCTCCGTCCATTCGGCCGCCGCGCACAGCGACGGCCAAAGTCCATCGATGAACGCCATGTCACCGGTCCGATCGGCGTAGGCGCAAGCAAGGTAGATGTAGAGCGGTGTCGTATCGACGCCACCGTAGTAGCGGCCGAAGGGAAGCTCACGCAGCGCCACCATTTCGCCCTTGCGGGTCTCGTGCATGATCTTGCCCGGCTGCGAATCGCTGAACGGCGATGTCTCGGTCGCCTGGTGCTGGGCCAGAAAGGCCAACACGCCCCGCGCCAGGCCCGGATTGAGCCACAGCATCTGCAGTGCCGAGATGACGCCGTCACGACCGAACGCCGTCGAGAACCAGGGGATGCCGGCATAGGGATAGGGGCCGGTCGCCAGTTCGGTGGTCAGCAGCGCGACATCGGCGCGGGCGCGCTCGACCCAGTCGTTGAAGACACGGCCCGAGCTGCGCACCGTCGCGCCATGACGACGTTTGGCCCGCATGCCAAAGCGGGCGCGTGCGGCAGCGGCGCGGAACCGGTCGCGGTCGGGCTTGTCGGCCACCTCGGGACCGACCTCGACATAGAGCACCTTCCTGCTGCGCTTGGTCACGGCGATCAGGAAATCGGCACGATTGGCACTCAGTTGGTCCGGCGCCTGCGAGAACGATATCGCCGAGAGACGGGCCAGGCCATCGAGCCCGTCATAGCGCAGCAGGACCGACGTCGCGTCTGTTTCGGCGGCATGGGCCAGCCCGCGCTTCAGCCGTGTCGAGCCACGCACTTCGAACATGTCGCGGAAATCGGCGGAATAGTGCAGGGAAACGCTGATCGTCGAGTGTTCCCGGCTGTAATTGGAAAGGGTGATGCGTTCAAACAGCCTGTCCTGCCAAAGCAGCCTGACGCGTTCGATGTGAATGGCTCCCTGCGGGATGTCGCGTCCACCAGCGCTCTGTATCGGCAGATTGGTCAAATTGGTGGTGAACAGCACATTGTCCTGGCTGAGCGAGGCGCCGAGCAGCGATGTCTGCCTGCCGCCGACGGTCAGCCGGAACTCGGAAAGAACCCGTGTGTCGTCGCGAAAGAAACCGTCGCCGGCTCCGCGTATGTCGCCATAGGCGTCGGCAACCGCAAAGCAATCGCCCTGCTTGAGCGCAAACAACCGATGCGGCTCGCGAGGGGCGGTGGCGTCGAGCGATGCAAGCGCAACCGCAGGATCGAGCTGGCGCTCATCGAGTTGGGCCATTCGTCAAAGATCCCTGTTGTTTCGTTGTCGTGGCTCGAGCACGTCGCCGCTCAAGACGCCTTCGCGGCGCTCGGGATGCCGATGAGGTGCGCATAGGCGGCCAGATAGTCACCGGCCATTCTTCGGGCGGAAAAGCGCTTTTCGAAAACGGCCCTCACCTTGCGCCTATCGAGCTGCAGCAAATCAGGCACCGCGGCGACTGCTCCGTCCATTGTGTCAGCGATAAAACCGGTCACGCCTTGATCGATGATCTCGGGCAGCGCACCGCAATTCCAGGCGATCACCGGCGTGCCGCAGGCCATGGCCTCGATGGCAGCGAGCCCGAACGGCTCCGGCCAATCGATCGGGAACAGCAGGCCAGCCGCCTTGCCGAGAAATTCCGCCTTCTGGTCCTCCTCGATCTCACCGACATAGACGACGCGATCGCCGTCGATCAACGGTTCGACCACCTCGTGGAAATAGGCGCGATCGTCGTCGCCGATCTTTGCCGCAAGCTTCAGCCTCAGCCCCGACCGCAAGGCGATCTCAATGGCGCGATCCGGGCGCTTGTCGCGTGAGAACCGGCCGAGGAAGGCAAGGTAGGGTTCTTCCACCGTCGTCTCGAACGTCGGTTCGTAGAGAGCGGTCGGCAGTCCGTGATGGATCGTCGCCAGCCAGTTGGCCTTGGCAAGGCCCGCCTTCTGGCTATGCGAAATGGAAATCAGGGGAAAGCGCGGGAACCGTTCATAGGCCGGCGCCAGGTCGACATAGTCCAGCCTGCCATGCGGCGTCGTCACCGTGCGGTCGGCGAGATCCTCGAAGAAGGAAAAGTGCAGGAAGTGGCTGAGGTGGAAGTGGATGACATCGAACTCCGGCGCCCGGTCCCTCACCTGCGAAAGCATCGAAAGATGCGCCGCGATCTCGGATTTGAGCGGACGCGGATCGAGGCGCAGCGCGCGTTCCCGGCTGGGTACCAGCGTCGCGGAAGTCTGGCTGTCGCCACTGGCGAACAGCGTCACCTCGTGGCCAAGATCGACCAGCGCTTCGGTTAGATACGAGACAATACGCTCGGTGCCGCCATAGAGCCTTGGCGGCACCGATTCATAAAGCGGCGCGACATGGGCGATTTTCATATTCCATCCTGGATGCTGGGCATGCAGGTGTGAAATGCGTCAACGCCTCGATTGGTTCCGATTTTATGGTCGAGCCGTCGGCACCAGAGGCCGCAGTCGGCATGCAACTGTGCGTCAAACGGATTGCGCGATCAGGGTCAGAAAGCCACCGCTCAGGGCGACATTGCCGACGAAGCCATTGATGCGGGACGCACGGTCCGGACCCTGATGGTCCCAGAAATTGTGGAACATCGGCGTGGCGACGATGAGGAACACCAGCAGCACCGCGGCCGCGAGTGCCGTCCACAATCCTGCGATGACCAGCACGCCGGCGGCGATCTGAAGCACGATGCCGAGCCGCAGCGCCAATCTTGCCTGCGGCACGCCGCGCGCAGCCATCATCTGGGTCAGGAAGGCCGCGTTCTGGATGTTGCGCAGGCCGGCGAAGACGAAGGCGCCGCCGAGCAACAGGCGAGCGAGAAACAACAAGGTCGAAGGCAAATCGGCAGGCATCAAACGCTCCCTTGGAAAGTGGAGCGCCGCCTTTCGACGGCGCTCCCAACATAACCGGACAATCAGGCGGCCTTGGCCGCCGGCATCGGGTGAATGGCCTGGAACGGGATGCACAGCCGGTTCCAGGTGTTTATCATGCCGAGCGCAACGGACAGCTTGACCAGTTCCTCTTCCGAGAAATGCTCGAGCGTCTTTGCATAAAGTTCGTCCGGCACGCCATTGTTGGCGATCAGGGTGACGGCCTCGGTCCAGGCAAGGGCGGCGCGTTCGCGCAGGGAAAACAGCGGCGATTCCTTCCAGGCCGAAACCAGATAGAGCCGCTGCTCGGTCTCGCCGTCGCGCCTCGCCTCGCGGCTATGCATTTCGACGCAATAGGAGCAGCCGTTGATCTGCGACGCCCTGAGCTTGATCAGGTGCAGCAGGCTCACCTCGAGTCCGCATTCGTCCACCGCCTTGTTGAGCGCCGACACAGCCTTCATGATCTCCGGCGCCTTGGCGAAAAATTGCAGCCTCTGTTTCATCTTGATGTCCTTTCATGTCTGCTTTGGGTTTGGGTCTGCGGGGTTAACTGGATTTCTGCGGCCGCTGGTGGCGCTCGACGAAGGCGCAGCTCGCAGCAAGCGACCTGGGATCGCCTTCTGCCGCATAGGTGGCCACGATATCGGACAGTTTGGTCTCGGCGAGCGCGGCGCGATAGGCGCGCTCGGCCTTCAGCATCGCGGCGTTGATGCCGCAGGGTTTCACATAGGCCGACGCATCGAGTTTCACCGGACCGCGCTGGCGGATCTCGCCGCATCGGAAGGCCGGCTCGCGACCCTCGACGGCCAGCACGATGTCGAGCAGCGTGATGCGCTCGGCCGGCCGCGCCAGCCGATAGCCACCGGCAGGCCCGGGCACCGATTCGAGGATACGCGCGGCGCTCAGCATGTTGAGATGCTTCAACAGATAGCTAGGCGACAGGCCAAACGCCTCAGCCAGAGCAGCGCCCGGCATGGTGCTGTTCCCCTCCACACTCGCCAGCGTGGCAGCGCAATGGATGGCCGCTTCGACGCCCTCGCCCAGCTTCATTGGATCGGCTCCTTTATCATGGATACATACTATCGTGGATAATTATTATCTGCAATAGGAAAATGCGAATTCCACATGTTGGCGATAGCTTCACAAGACGTGGGTTCCTCGCACCCCGCGAAGCGGGGGAGAGGTGGCCCGGCGAAGCCGGGACGGAGAGGGGGACGACCTTTGTGAAGACAAAACCGGTGAGGGAGAAGGCGCGAGTAAGTTAAAGCGCGATCAGGGGCCTCGGCTAGCTCCCAGTCGCCCCGAAGGCCCCTCTCCGTCCCGGCTTCGCCGGGCCACCTCTCCCCACTTCGTGGGGCGAGGAACCTAAGTTCTGCCAAGCACGGCACTTGGACCGGAGCGTGCCCCTACTCCGCAGCCACCTTGGCCATCGGATTGTTCGGGTGTGTCGTCCAGTTGGCATAGACGGGCGATACCGGCCTGCCGGTGCGCTGGTCCATCACGCCGGCTGCGAGCGGCTCCATGGTGATGCAGTTCTCGACTGGGCAGACATTGACGCAGAGATTGCAGCCGACGCATTCGGCCTCGATCACCTCGAAGTGCCTGACGCCATCGACCATACTTGTGATCGCCTGGTGCGAAGTGTCCTCGCAGGCGATGTGGCAGCGGCCGCATTTGATGCAGGCATCCTGGTCGATACGCGCCTTGGCGACGTAGTTCAGGTTGAGATACTGCCAATCGGTCACATTGGGCGTGGCGCGGCCGACGATGTCGTTGAGCGAGGCGTGGCCCTTCTCGTCCATCCAGTTTTCGAGGCCGGCGATCATCTCCTGCACGATCTTGAAACCGTACGTCATCGCCGCCGTGCAGACCTGCACATTGCCGGCGCCGAGCGCCATGAATTCGGCAGCGTCACGCCAGGTGGTGATGCCGCCGATGCCGGAAATCGGCAGGCCGCGGGTTTCGGGATCGCGCGCGATCTCGGCCACCATGTTCATGGCGATCGGCTTCACCGCCGGGCCGCAATAGCCGCCATGCGAGCCCTTGCCGTCGATGGTCGGCTGCGGCGCGAAACTGTCGAGGTCGACACCGGTGATTGAATTGATGGTGTTGATCAGCGACACCGCATCGGTGCCGCCGGCATGTGCCGCCCGCGCGGGCTTGCGCACATCGGTGATGTTGGGCGTCAGCTTGGTGATGACGGGCATGCGGGTGTTCTGCTTGCACCAGCGCACCACCATTTCGATATATTCCGGCACCTGGCCGACAGCGGCACCCATGCCGCGTTCCGACATGCCGTGCGGACAGCCGAAATTCAGCTCGATGCCGTCGGCTTCGGTCTCCTCGACCACCGGCAGGATCGCCTTCCAGGCTTCCTCGACGCAAGGCACCATCAGCGAGACGACGATGGCGCGGTCGGGCCAGTCCTTCTTGACCTGCTTGATCTCGCGCAAATTGACCTGCAGGTCGCGGTCGGTGATCAACTCGATGTTGTTGAGGCCGAGCAGTCGGCGGTCGGCGCCCCAGATCGCGCCATAGCGCGGGCCGTTGACGTTGACCACCGGTGGGCCTTCCTCGCCCAGCGTCTTCCACACCACGCCGCCCCAGCCGGCCTTGAAGGCGCGGATGACGTTGTAGGCCTTGTCGGTCGGCGGCGCCGAGGCCAGCCAGAACGGATTGGGCGACTTGATGCCGACGAAATTGTTTCTGATGTCTGCCATGCTCATGCCCTCCCGTTCGAGGTCAGTGCCCGATTGATGCTCTCCGCCGCGTCACGGCCTTGCGCGACCGCCGAGACGGTGAGATCGTCGCCACCGAAGATGCAGTCACCGCCGGCCCAGACCCTGTCGAGCGACGTACGCCCTTCCGCGTCGACCTTGATGCGGCCAGCTTCGAGATCGATCGACGCACCGCTGCCGTTGAGGGCTGCCGGCACGAAACTCTGTCCAATCGCCTTGAACACCTGGTCGGCAACGAGCGTCAGTGTCTCGCCGGTGCCGGCAAGCCTGTCGCCGTTGAGGGCGGTGTATTCGAGTTCGACGGCGGTAACCTTGCCGCCTTCCGCGATCACCCGCTTCGGCTGCAGCCAGTGGCGGATGGTGACGCCGTTGGCGGCCGCCAGATCCTGCTCGAATTCGGAAGCGTTCATGTGCTCCTGGCCGCGCCGGTAGCAGATCGTCACCTCCTCGGCGCCGAGCAGCTTCGACTGCACGGCCGCGTCGATGGCGGTCATGCCGCCACCGATGACGACGACACGACGGCCAACCGGCAAGCCGGAAAGGTCGCTGGCCTGGCGCAGCTCGGCAATGAACTCGACGGCGTTGATGACGCCGTCGGCGTCCTCGCCATCGGCACGCAGCGCATTGACGCCGCCAAGGCCCATGCCAAGAAACACCGCGTCGTAATTGCGGATCAGATCCGACAGCTGATAGTCGCGGCCGAGCGCCTTGCCGTTCTGGATGTCGATACCGCCGATCGCGGTCACGTAGTCGACTTCGGCCTGGGCGAAATCGTCGACGCTCTTGTAGGCGGCGATGCCGTATTCGTTGAGGCCGCCGGCCTTCGCGCGCGCCTCCAGGATGGTCACGTCATGGCCGTGGCGGGCGAGCCGGTGCGCAGCGGCAAGGCCGGCCGGCCCGGCGCCGACCACGGCAACCGTCTTGCCGGTCGGCTCGGCGCGCGGATAAAACTGCTTGTTCTCGCCCATGGCGACATCGGTGGCGTAGCGCTGGAGGCGGCCGATCTGCACCGGCTTGCCTTCCGCCACCTCGCGCACGCAGACTTCTTCGCACAGCGTTTCGGTCGGACAGACGCGGGCGCACATGCCGCCCAATATGTTCTGGTCGAAGATGGTCTTGGCCGAACCGATCGGATTGCCGGTCGAGATCTGGCGGATGAACAGCGGAATGTCGATCGAGGTCGGGCATGCATTCATGCACGGCGCGTCGTAGCAGAAATAGCAGCGATCGGATTCGACCAACGCTTCGTGATGATCGAGCGGCGGGTGCAGGTCGGAAAAATTGTCCGCATACTGGTCGGCCGAGAGCCTGCCGCCCGCAATGCCTTCCCTGAATTGGCCTTCTGGCATCGTCAGTTCCCCATGTTTTCTTTTGAGGAAGGCTAGCACGTTTTATTTTTTTATCAATTGGTCAATTTTCGGCGCAAGTCACTGAAAAGGCTCGACAATAACATGATTTTTTTACTCATGTTATTGTCAGCGGCGGTTGCGTTTGCAGCGCGAGCGAATGGCCGGTCTCAAGCTTACGGCTATGGATATCCCTGACCTCTTCCGCCACCAATTCCTGCAGCCGCCACAGATTGCGGTCGTGGATGCCGAACGCTTCCAGGTGGCTGACCGTGTTGTAGAGATACTCGGCCCCGGATCCGATATGCCCGCAGGCTCTGGCCAGAACGCTCGCCACTCTGTCCAGCGGCTGGTTCAGCGACGTTCCCCTGCCCTTCACGCCGACCCAGAAACCGAGCGCGCGCAGCTTACCTTGCGGCGTATGCACCGGCAGCCAGCGGACCGTCTCGATGCTTTCGTGGTCGCTGATCTCGCGCCGCAGCAGCCTTTCGATCTGCGCCGGCTTCTCGCCCTCCGGCAAGCGATAGATCACGCCGTTGCAGCGTCCGCCCCGCTCGAGCGCCATCATCAATCCAGGCTGCTCGGCGCTGCCGCGCCACCGCACCATGTCGAGGCAGAAGGACCGGTGCCAGCCAAAGGCCGTGGCGAGCTGTTGCTCGACCGACTCGAATTCCGGCTTCCAGATCAGCGACCCATAGGCGAACACCCATAACGGTCCCTCATCGGCTTCATTGGACAGCCGCAAGGCAAGGCTTTGAAAGTCCTCGTCGTTCATGTCTGTCCAGCTCGGGTCCGGGCCGGGATCGGCCTCTTCCCGATGGCACAGTGCGACAAGCTCGGGCGTGAGCGACATCAAGCGCATGGACGACAACCCCTCATCACCGCAGAGAAATCGAAAACCGCTGGGGGCGCAACCAGGGAACGCTTGGCACACACACCCATTGTTGTCCGGGCGGTGTCGGATTTCCGTCGTGAGGATCGTCCTATGATGGACAACGATCACGCATGAAAGGTGAGGAGACCGAAAATGCCAAAAGCCCCGATGCCCTTCTTCTGGTACGAATTGATGACATCAGATCTCGACGCCGCCGAGGCGTTCTACCCCAAAGTGGTCGGCTGGAAGGCGCAGCCTTTCGACGTGGCGCCGGGTATGCCGCGCTATGTCGTGATGAATGTCGGCGAACGTGGCGTCGGCGGCCTGATGACCTTGCCCGAGGATGCCGCCAAGATGGGCATGCCGCCTGCCTGGCTTGGCTATATCCACACCAGGGATGTCGACGCTGCCACGGCATCGCTGGAGAAAGCCGGCGGCACCGTTCATCGCCGGCCCGACGACATTCCAGGCGTCGGCCGCTTTGCCGTCGTCGCCGATCCGCAAGGCGCGACGTTCATGCTCCTGCAGCCGAACGGCCCTGACCAACCCCCTGTGCCGGCCGGCACGCCGGGTCACATCGGCTGGCACGAGCTTTATACGAGCGACTGGAAAGCTGCGTTCGATTTCTATTCCGAGCAGTTCGCCTGGGTCGACGCCGGCGATTTCGACATGGGCCCGATGGGCACTTACCAGACCTTTACGGCCGGCCCCGAATCCGGCGGCGGCATCATGAACAAGCCGGAGCAGATCCCGGTGCCGGTCTGGCAATTCTACTTCAACGTTGCGGCCATCGACGCGGCGGCCAAACGGGTCACCGATAGTGGCGGCAAGATCCTGATGGGGCCGATGGAGGTCCCCGGCGGCAGCTGGGTCGTGCAGTGCCAAGACCCGCAAGGCGCACACTTTGCCTTGATGGCGCCGGTCCGCTGACCGCGATAAGGCGCCGCTGACACAAAGCGCGGGCCTTCATCGGATCACCGATGAAGGCCTCCACCCCTCTGCCTGGCGCCGTCTCATTCCGGCGCCAGCACGGCGACCTTCAGCTCAGCTTTTTTCGCGCCGCTGAACTGGACGGTGGCCGGGCCGGGCGCAAGCTTGAAGCGCACGCTCTTGCGGATGCCAGGGCATGTTTTCACGCCACTATAGCCCGCCGACTTGATGGCCTGGCCATCCTGGATGACATCGATCCAGGCCTCGCCCGAGAGACTTATCTGGATGGCTCCCTCGGACGGCACCTCCACGCTGGCGACGGCCCCAAACGTGTCTGATGCCGGCGCACGTTCGGGCGCTACCGCAAAACCGGCTTTCTCTACCGGCACCAGCTCCAGGTCCGCAGCCGCACCGACCGCCAGCGCCGTTCCGGACGGCGTTGCCGGTGCTGCGGCAAACAGGGTCTGCTCCCGCGTCACCGGCCACTTGAACGCCTCACAGCCGGCGTCCTCGGCCATGGCGAAGCTGGTGCCTGCAAGGATTGCGAAGAGGCTGATGGCGGCTTTTTTCATGGCAAAGGGAACCCACATTTCTAGAGTGTCCGCACCATACAACCATAACGATAGGAATGCAACCCTTGCGGGAAAAATATGAAAGGTCAATTGGGGAACATTCCAATCACCGATTGTTGACGGCAGGCCGTGGGAAGTGAATGGTCCATTCCTGGGTGATAATCTATGGCCGGGCGGATTGAAAAATGGAGTCATTATGAAGCTTTTCGAAAGCCTCTCCAGATACCAGCCGCAGGCGCTCGGCGTGTTGCGCATCATGACCGCGCTGCAGTTCATCGAGCATGGCAGCCAGAAACTGTTCAACTTCCCCGTCAGCGCCGATCCCCATGCCCTTTCCGGGCTGACCATGACCGCCGCCATCCTCGAATTCGCTGGCGGCATCCTGCTGGCGCTCGGCCTGTTCACGCGGCCCGTAGCCTTCCTTCTGGCCGGCGAAATGGCGATCGCCTATTTCATGGCGCACATGCCGCGCGACTTCTTCCCCGTCAACAACGGCGGCGATTCGGCGATCTCGTTCTGCTTCATCTTCCTCTATCTGGTGTTTGCCGGCGCCGGTGCCTTCGCGCTGGACAACCGTCGCAGCGTCTGACGCCGGAAAGAGGATGCGGGCCTAGAGCAATTCTAGGAAAAGCGTGAAGCGGTTTTCCGTCTAGAGTTGCGTTAAAACAAAGAGTTAGAGCAGATCGCCGTTTCCGTGAAACGGTGAAATGCTCTAGTGCATGTCGCCCAAAAGTGCCCAGCGGCTTGGGACAACGACATGCACAACAGGAATCTGAAGCGCATCGGCGAAGCCGAAGCGCTTCAAGCACGCATCCGTTCGAAATTGGCGTCGAAAAGCGGCGCCGCCTGAATGCGCGCCGCATGGCGCTTGCCCAGCAGCTCGATTTCGAAGCCGTCGCTCTCATCGGCGATCTCCTTCGGCACATAGCCGACGGCGACGGATTTCTTCGAATGATGCGCATAGCCGCCCGACGTCACCCAGCCGCGCACCGCGCCATCGAACCAGATCGGCTCATCGCCAATGACATCGGCATCGTCGGCATCGACGATAAAGGCGCGCAGGCGCAATTTGCCGCCCTGCCTGCGCTCGGCCAGAGCCCCGGCCTTGCCAATGAAATCGGCGTCCTTGCCGTAGGCAACGAAGCGGTCGAGCCCCGCTTCCAGCGGCCCGTAGATCGGTCGGTACTCGCGCCCCCATGAGCCGTAATTCTTGTCCAGCCGCAGCGCATTGAGCGCGCGCGAGCCGAACAGGCCGATGCCGAATTCCTCGCCCGCCGCCATCAGCGCTTGATAGGCGGCGCGCTGATATTCCGGCGCCACCCAGATCTCGTAGCCGAGATCGCCGGTATAGCTCACGCGGCCGACCAGGCACGGCGCCATGCCGACATCCATCCGGCCAATGGCCATGAAGGAAAATGCCGCATTGGAGACATCCGAGCGCGTAGCCTTTGCCAGCACATCCCGCGCCTTCGGGCCGGCGACCGACAGACCGGTGAGCTTCGCGCCCAGCGCCTCGATGCGGACCGATCCATCGTCGGGCAGGTGCTTCTCGAACCAGCGCATATGGTATTGCTCGGCGATGCCGGAGCCGGCGAGGAACCAGCCGTCCTCCCCCAGATTGGCCAGCGTGAAGTCGCCGATCAGCCTGCCGTCCTGCTTCAGCATCGGCGCCAGCGTCATGCGGCCGGGTTTCGGCAGTTTGCAGGCCAGCATCCGGTCGAGCCAGGCGGCCGCCTCCTCGCCCGTCACCTTGTATTTGGCGAAGCTCGAAATCTCGGACAGGCCGACACTGTCCCGAACCGTCGCGACCTCCTTGGCGACCTGCGTGAAGTCGCTCGAACGGCGCCACGAGAATTCGTCCTTGACGCCTTCCGGCGCATACCACAGCGGCACTTCCAGCCCATAGGCAACGCCCCATTGCGCACCCTTGGCCGACAGCAGGTCATAGACCGGTGTCGTCTTCAGCGGCCGCCCGGCGGGCAGCTCCTCATTGGGGAAGCGGATCGAAAAGCGCCTGGAATAATTCTCGCGCACTTTGGCGTTGGTATAGGCCATCGTCGCCCAGTCGCCGTAGCGCGCGACATCCATCGCCCAGATATCGGCGCCGGGATCGCCCTCGATCATCCAGTTCGACAAAGCGAGGCCGACGCCGCCGCCTTGCGAAAAACCGGCCATGACACCGCAGGCGACCCAGAAGCCCGGCAGGCCGCGCACCGGCCCGACCAGCGGGTTGCCGTCAGGGGCGAAAGTGAAGGGGCCGTTGATGATTTGCTTGATGCCGGTGTTCTGGAAGGCGGGGAAATGGCGGAAGCCGACCTCCAGCGACGGCGCGATGCGGTCGATGTCCGGCTCCAGCAATTCATGACCGAAATTCCATGGCGTCTGGTATTCGGACCACGGCTTGTTGGCCTTCTCATAGGTGCCCATCAGCATGCCGCCGCGCTCCTGGCGCAGGTAAAGCTCGCCGTCGAAATCGACCGCGTGGATGATCTCGGTGCCGGTCTTGGCGTTCCAGGCGGCGACCTCCGGCATGTCCTCGGTGATCAGGTACATGTGCTCCATGGCCAGCACAGGCAGTTCGAGACCAACCATGCGGCCGACCTCGCGCGCCCACAGCCCGCCGGCATTGACGACATGCTCGGCCACCACCTCCCCCTTGTTGGTGATGACCCGCCACAGCCCGTCGGGACGCCGCACGATGTCCTCGACCTTTGTGAAGCGCTCCACTTCCGCCCCAAGTTTCCGCGCGGCCTTGGCATAGGCATGGGTGACGCCGGAGGGATCGAGATGGCCGTCCTCCTTGTTTCTGACGGCGCCGACGAACTGCTTGGGATCGAGCAGCGGCATCAGCTCGGCCGCTTCGCTGGGCGAGATTTCCTCAAGCTCGATACCGAGATAACGCCCCTTGGCTACGACGCCACGCAGCCAGTCGAGCCGCGCTTCGGTCGCCGCCAGTAGCACGCCGCCGGTCAGGTGCACGCCGGTCGCCTGGCCGGACAGCTCCTCGATCTCCTTGTAGAGATTGATCGTGTATTTCTGCAGCTTGGCGACGTTGGGGTCGCCATTGATGGTGTGCATGCCGCCGGCCGCGTGCCAGGTCGAGCCCGATGTCAATTCGTCGCGCTCCAGCAGGACAACATCGGTCCAGCCGTGGCGGGCGAGATGGAACAGCACGGAGCACCCGACGACACCGCCGCCAACGACCACGACCTTTGCATGCGATTTCATGGATTTTTCTCTGATATCAGTGAGTTGGATGGGTGAATGGATTCAAGCTGGGAGGCATCACGGCTCGCCCTGCCCGATCGCTTCCTTGCGCCTGGCCATGTAAGCCTCCAGCGCCTCGCGCACGGCGATATCCATCACCGGCTCGACATAGTCTTCCAGCGCCTTCTTCCAAAGCCGCGTCGCGCGCGCCGTGGCGTCGAGGCCGCCGGCTTCCTGCCAGGCTTCGTAATTCTGCCAGTTGGACAGCATCGGCTGGTAGAAAGCGGTGGCATAGCGCTCCAGCGTGTGCGGTTCGCCGAAGAAATGGCCGCCGGTCGGCACCGCGCCCAAAGCCTCAACGGCGAGCTCGGCCTCATTGACCTCAATCGGGCGCAGGAACTCCATCATGTGCTGGATCATCTCGACATCGATGATGAGTTTTTCGAACGACGCCGTCAGCCCGCCCTCCTGCCAGCCGGCGGCGTGATAGACGAGGTTGCCGTGGCCGAGCACCGCGCCCCACAGCGCCATCAGCGTCTCATAGGCGCCTTGCGCGTCGGCGGCGTTGGAAGCCGAGCCCGGTGTCGTGCGGTAGGGCAGCCCGTATCGCCGCGCCAGTTGCCCCGACGCAATATTGGCCTTGGTGTTCTCAGGCGTGCCGAAGGCCGGCGCGCCGGACTTCATGTCGACATTGGAGGTGAAGGCGCCATACATGACCGGCGCGCCCGGACGGACAAGCTGCGTCAGCACGACGCCGAACAGCGCCTCGGCGTTCTGCTGCGCCAGCGCCCCGGCCAGCGTCACCGGGCTCATCGCCCCCATCAGCGTGAACGGCGTCACCGCCACCGACTGGCCGAACTCGGCCATGGTCATCAGCCCTTCGGCCATCATCTCGTCGAAGCGGCGCGGCGAGTTGACCGAGATGATCGTGGTGATGCCGGGATCGTCGCGCATCTGGTCGAGCGTCAGCCCGCGCGAAATCGCCATCATCTCGATGCCGTCAAGCGCCCTGCCCCGGCCGATCGCCGAGACGTGGAAACTCTTGTCGGTCAGCGTCAGATTGGTGAAGTAGGTGTCGAGATGGCGGGAGTTTGCCGGCAGCTCCACCGGTGCGCAGACCTGGTTGCCGAGCATGTGGATGCAGTTGAAATGCTGCGCCAACCGAGTCAGATCCGAATAATCGCGCAAATTGCCGGCACGGCGGCCGCGCTCCATATCGTGCACATTCGGCGGCCCGGCAACGAGCGTGAAATTGATGGTGTTGCCGCCCAGATGAACCGCGTTGGCCGGGTTGCGCGGCGTCAACACATAGCTGGACTGCGTGGTCTTCAGCACGTCTTCGATCAGACCGCGATCGACGCGGACATTCGCCGATGCATGATCGACCCTGGCGCCAGCCTTCTCGAACAGCGACAGCGCCCGCGGGCTCATCACCTCGATGCCGAAATTCTCCAATATGTGCATCGAGGCCAGATGGATCTGCTCGATCTGGTCGGGCGACAGCATGGCCATCGGCGGATAGGGATTTGTCACCCGCCTGAGCGGCAGTTGCGGAATGGCCGACGGCCCCCTGTTGCTGGTGCGCTCGGCCCCGCGTTTGCGTCTCGGTTCGTTCATGCCTGGCATCAAAGCCTTGGCAAACCAGGCAAGCTGTCAGAAATACGCCGTTTGCGGGCGTGATTTTAGCCACGGCGGCATTTCCCCTATGTCTGTTTAGAAAAACCGACGAAGTGCGTCGGATTATCAATACTGGATTTCCTTGAGAGACTGCGCCGGCGAACCGTTAACGGATGCCGCAAGATTCCCTTTATGAATTCGGCCTATTGCTGCGCCAATGCGTAGCTCGAGTTTTAGTAAAATTGGTGCGGTTTGCGTGCTGCTGGCGCTTTCGGCCTGCGCCACGCCGCCCAATCACATCAACAATGTCTGCGCCGTCTTCGACCAGAATGACGGCTGGTTCGACAACTGGCAGTCAGCCGCCGAGCGCGCCCAGCAGAAATACGGTATCCCCGTTCCCGTGCTGATGGCGACGGTGCGCAAGGAATCCGGTTTCAAGAGCAATGCACGGCCGCCACGCACCAAGCTGCTCGGCTTCATTCCGTGGAAGCATGTCTCGTCGGCCACCGGCTTCTCGCAGGCACTGGACGGCACCTGGTCGCAATATCAGCGCGAGACCGGCAACTGGGCGGCGCGGCGGACGAAATTCGCCGATGCGGTCGATTTCGTCGGCTGGTATCATTCCAAGACCGCAGACACGTATGGCGTCGCCCGCAACGACACCTACAATCTCTACCTCGCCTACTATCTCGGCTGGACCGCCTATGGCCGCGGCAACCGCGGCGATGCCGGTGTCCAAGGCTATGCCCGGGCCACCGACAAGATGGCGCGGGACTATGCGCAGCAACTGAGCGAGTGCGGCAACTGAACGCTCTGCATTATTGATCTCGACTTTCCGTCCGTCAGCTCGGCTTCTTGCCGCGCGGACGCTTCGGTGGCGTGCCGGCAAAACCAGGGCCGTCGCCATGCGGCGCGTCTTCCGGCACGCCCTCATGCGCAGCGTGTTCCTTGTCGAACTTGATCACCGGCTCCATCTTGGCCAGCACGTCGTCGGAGAGCCAGCACAGGCTCATATGGCCGCCGCCGAGATGCTTGACCGGGGGCACCTTGGTCTCGCAGAGATTGTCCGGCACCAGCTTCTTGTAGCCGCAGCGGGTCTGGAACGGGCAGCCGGACGGCGGATTCATCGCCGACGGGATGTCGCCTTCCAGCACGATGTGCCGCTTGACCACGCTGGTGTCGGCGATCGGGATCGCCGACAGCAGTGCCTCGGTATAGGGATGGTAGGGCGGCGCGAAGATCTGGTCGGTCGTGCCTTGCTCGACGATATAGCCGAGATACATGACGACGACGCGGTCGGCGATGTAGCGCACGACGGACAGATCATGGCTGATGAACAGCATTGTCGTCTTGTTCTTGCGCTGGATGTCCATCAGCAGTTCGGTCACCGCCGCCTGCACGGACACATCCAATGCCGAGACCGGCTCGTCGGCGACCACCACCTTGGCGTCGCCGGCAAAGGCGCGCGCCACGCCGATGCGCTGCTTCTGGCCGCCCGAAAGCTGGCGCGGCTTGCGGGTCTCGAAGGCCCTGGGCAGCTTCACCAGGTCGAGCAGCTCCAGCATGCGCTTGCGGCGATCGGCAACCGTCTTGCCGACGTTGAACTTCTCCAGCGTGCGGATGATCTGCGAACCGACCGAATGGCTGGGATTGAGCGTATCGAACGGATTCTGGAACACCATCTGGATCGACGACACCGTGTCGACGCTCCGTTTCTCGATGCCCGTCGACTGGATTTCCGTGTTGCCCAGCGTCACCGTGCCGGCACTTGCCGTCTCCAGCCCGAGCAGCACCTTGGCCAGCGTCGACTTTCCGCAGCCGGATTCGCCAACGATGGCGACCGTCTCGGATTCGCGCGCCATGAACGAGATCGTCTCATTGGCCTTGACGACGCGGCCCTCGCCCGAGCCGAACACCTCGCTGCCGCCGACCCTGTAGTATTTTCTCAGATCCTCGATCTTGAGCACCGGCGCGCCGGGCACGACGCGCTCATTGACCTTCTTGGCGCCGGGCGGCAGCGCCTCCCAGTCGATCTCGTTGAAGCGCACGCAGCGCGAGTAATGGCCTTCGTGACCCGCGACCTCGATCATCGGGATTTCGGCGGCGTTGCAGACGCCCTCGACGAAATGGTGGCAGCGAGGGCCGAAATTGCAGCCCTTGGGCCGCTCGTGCGGCAGCGGCAGCTGCCCGGGGATGGAGATCAGCGGCCGTGAATTCTTGTCGGCGCCGGGCAGCGGGATCGAGCGGAACAGCCCTTGCGTATAGGGATGGCGCATCCGGTCGAACACGTCCTTGATCTTGCCGGTCTCGACCGCCTCGCCCGAATACATCACCGTGATGCGGTCGCAGGTTTCCAGGATCAAGCCGAGATTGTGCGACACGAAGATCATCGATGTGCCGAACTTCTCGCCCAGCCCCTTGACCAGATCGACGATGCCCGCTTCCACCGTCACGTCGAGCGCCGTCGTCGGTTCGTCCAGCAAAAGCAGCGCCGGCTTCGACAGCAGCGCCATGGCAATGACAATGCGCTGTTGCTGGCCGCCGGAGAGTTGGTGCGGATAGGAGCGCATCATGCGCTCGGGATCGGGCAGCTTGACCGAGCGCACCATGTCGAGTGCGCGTTTGTAGGCCTCTTCCTTCGACACCTTGTCGTGGATCAGCGGCACTTCCATCAGCTGCTGGCCGACCTTCATTGCCGGGTTCAGGCTCGCCATCGGCTCCTGGTAGATCATCGCGATCTTGTTGCCGCGAATGGAGCGCAACTCCTCGTCGGAGAGCTCGCCCATATCCTTGCCCTGGAACTTGATCTTGCCGCCGACGATTTTTCCGATGTTGGAGAGGTCGCGCATGATGCCGAGCGACACGGTCGACTTGCCGCAGCCGGATTCGCCGACGATGCCCATCGCCTCCCCCGGCATGACGGTGCAGGAAAAATCCATGACGGCCGGGATCTCGCCCTTGCGGGTGAAGAAGGAGATCGACAGGTTCTCGATCTCGATGATCGGCCCATTGGTCGGCCCATTGGTCGGCTTGGCGGGATTTCGAACTGCCTCGTTCATGGGTCGCTCCAATCCTGGTTCTTCTAGGCCTGTTTCTCTCAGGCGCATCGGGTCGAAACCCGCGATATCAGTCTTTCATCGATTGTTCGCGCAGCGAGTCGGCGAGCAGGTTCAAGCCCAGCACGAACGACATCAGTGCGATGGTCGGCGGCAGCGCCGGGTGGATGAAGGAGCGCAGCAGGCGGCTGGCGTCCTTGATCGCGGTGCCCCAGTCCGGACTTTCCGGCGCCAGGCCAAGGCCGAAATAACCGAGCGTGCCGAGCAGGATGGTGGTGTAGCCGATGCGCAGGCAGGCGTCGACGATTAGCGGCCCGCGCGCATTGGGCAGGATCTCCCACAGCATGATGTACCAGGGCGATTCACCGCGTGTCTGCGCCGCCGCCACATAATCGCGCGTCTTGATGTCCATCACCAGGCCACGCACGATGCGGAACACGCCGGGGCTGGAGGCGAACACCACCGCCACGAAGATGTTGAGCTGGTTGGGGTCGATATGCACGATCTTCAGCGGATCGGCGTCGAAGACCAGGCCGGCATAGATCCAGCCGCCGAGGATCAGGGTGATGCCGAGCAGGATGTATAGCCGGTCGGGCCGGTTCTTGTAGCGGGTCCAGAACAGCACGCTGAAGAAGATGATCGGGAACAGGAAGAACACGCCGGCCATGCCATAGGGGATCGGCGTATCCATGATGCCCGGCGTCACCAAAAGATAGAACAGCAGGATGACCGGGAAGGCCAGCACGAGATTGGCCAGGAACGACAGCACGGTGTCGATCTTGCCGCCGTAATAGCCGGCGGGCAGGCCGAGCGTGATGCCGACCATCAGCGCGAAGCCGGTTGCCGCAGGCGCGATGATCAACACGATCTGGCTGCCATAGACCATGCGCGAAAACACGTCGCGCGCCAGCTTGTCGCCGCCGAACAGATAGGTCAGCCCCGATTTCGGTTCGACGGCGCCCGGCAGCACATCCTTCATGATGGGAATCTGGGCCAGCGGGTCGAAGGGCGAAATGGTCGCGGCGAAGATCGCCGTGAACAGCCAGAACAGGCAGATGCCGACGCCGACGATGCCGACACCGCTGTCGAACAGCTGGCCGTAGAGCGCCAGCTTCTTCTTGTAGGCGAAGCTCGCGCCCATGACGATGACGAGCGCGATCCAGACCGGCCAGAAGCGCGACAGCACTTCGAGAACGATGGTGAAGCCACTGATATATTGAACCGGCATCCGCTTCGCTCCCTACTGAACTCTGATACGCGGATTGAGAAATGCGTAGCCGACATCGGAAATGAGCTGCGTGATCAAGACGATGAACACCGAGACCAGCGAGCAGCCGAGCAAAAGGTCGATGTCGTTGTTGCCGGCCGCCTCGACCAGCGTGTAGCCGAAGCCCTGGTAACGGAACATCACCTCGACGATGACGACGCCGGTGAGCAGCCAGGGGAACTGCAGCATGATGACGGTGAACGGTGCGATCAGCGCGTTGCGCAAGGCATGTTTGACCACGACGCTGCCGAAGGAAAGACCCTTCAACCTGGCAGTGCGGATATATTGCTGCGTCATCACTTCGACCATCGACGCGCGGGTCATCCTCGCAATATAGCCGATGCCGTAGATCGCCAGCGTCATCACCGGCAAAGTGAAATTGTAGAAGGTGATGCCCTGGCTGGCCGAAGCCGCCGAGCCGTTCAGCCAGCCTAGCCATGAGGCGAAGATGACGGTGAAGATGACGCCCGACACATATTCAGGCGTCGCCGTCGAGGCGATCGACGCCACGGACAGCACCCGGTCGGTTCGCGACCCCTCGCGCATGCCGGCCAGAATGCCGATCAGCAGCGAGATCGGCACCATCACCACCAGCACCCAGAACATCAGGATCCCCGTAGCGCCGAGTGCCGGAAACAGTTTTGAGGCGACGGTCGCCTTGAACTTGGTCGAGCAGCCGAAATCGCCCTGGAAAACGCCGGCGAAGGTCGGCACGAGCGGATCGTTGCAGAACGAGAAACGCTGCGCCGGCTTGCCGGTCGCCGGGTCTGTCACAGGTTGCTTGGGCACCACGCCCAGCCACTGTCCATAACGGACGAAGAAGTTCTGCCGATAGCCATGGTTGACCAGCCAGCTCTCGAGCTGCTCGGCCGACGTATGCATTTCGGTCTGGCTGATCGCCAGCTTCTTCAGATTGGGTTCGAGGTTGATCAGGAAGAAGACGACCATGGTCAGGCACAGCATCGTCAATGCCATGGTGCCAAGACGCCTGATAACGAAGGAAAGCATGGCGGCCCCCTGCCGATGGGTTGGGGTTTGAGCCGGCTATGAAAGCCAACCCCTGCCGTGACCGGCGGGGCTGGCTGTCAAACAGGCCTTCGGATGCGATCAACCCTGTTTTTGTTGCACGGCCTTGCCCGCGAGTCCGTAAGTTTTTTGAGAAAGCGCGGACCAACAGGGACGGACGATGCAAAGAGCGGGAGAAGGGAGCGAGCCCCTTCCCCCATGTCGATGCGATCAAGCCTGTTCGAGCCAGACCTTGCCGTAGTCGCGCTCGAAGGTCGGATGCATCTTGTAGTTCTGCACCGCCTTGACCGAGTGGCTGTAGAGCTTGCGCCAGTACGGCTGAATCATGATGCCGGAATCCTGCAGGATCTGCTCGATGTCCTTCATCATTTCCTTGCGCTTGGCGGCGTCGGCAACGGCGAGCGCCGCATTGAGCTTGGCATCCCATTCCGGATTCGACCAGCCGGCCTCGTTCCAGGCCTCGCCGGTGCGATAGGCGATGGCCAGAACTTGGACGCCGAGCGGGCGCATGTTCCAGTTGGTCATCGACAGCGGATACTTCGTCCAGTCGTTCCAGAACGTCGAACCCGGCAGAACGGTGCGCTTGACCTTGATGCCGGCGTCGCGCAGCTGGGCGGCGATCGCATCGCCGGTGTTCTTGTGCCAGTCTTCGTCGACCGTGATCAGCTCGTGTTCGAAGTCGGCCTGGCCGGCTTCCGCCATCAGCGCCTTCGCCTTGGCCGGATCACGGGCAACCTTGGGCAGCTCGTAATATTCCGGATGGATCGAGCAGACATGGTGGTTTTCGGCGACCGAGCCGGCGTTGCCGTAGCCGAGCTGCAAGACGACGTTGTTGTCGACCGCAAGCTGCAGCGCGTTGCGCACCTTCTGGTCGCCATAGGGCTTGTTGTTGACGTTGGTGCGGCAGACGATGGTCGACGCGGTGACGATTTCCGACTTCACCAGGTCCATGCCGTCGAGGATCGACACGTAGTCGGCCGAAGTCTCGAAATTGGTGTGCACTTCGCCGGCTTCGAAAGCGCTGACCATGGCTGCCGGATCGGTGCCGTAGTCGATGAATTCCAGGCCGTCGAGGAACACTTCGCCGTCCCACCACTTGTTGTCGGTGCGGCGCTTGTAGACCACCTTCTGACCGACATCGTAGGAGACGAGTTCGAACGGGCCGGTGCCGATCGGGCAGGCCTTGAAGTCGCCGCCCTTCTCATCGAAGGTCTTGTGGACGATGAGGCCGGGATAGTCGCACATGTTCGGAATCAGGGCGATGTCCGGCTTGGTGAGCTTCAGCACGACCGTGTGGTCGTCCGGCTTGGTCACGGCGCTTTCGTCGAGCTTGTCGTCCTTGACCAGCGAGCCGAGACGGCCGGGCATGGAATTGCCTTCGGCTTTCTTGTCGGCCCAGCGCTTCAGGTTGAAGATGACGTCATCGGCGGTGAAGGCATCGCCATTCGACCAGGTGACACCCTTGCGCACATGCAGCGTGTACTGCGTGGCATCGTCGTTGACGTCCCAGCTTTCCAGCAGATAGGGGCGGAACGTGTATTCGGAGGTGTACTTGACCAGCGGCTCGAGCGCCTGGCGCTCGGCATTGGCGATTTCCGACCAGTCGGCCTTGCGTGGGTCCTTGGGATCCTTGATCCACTGGGCGATCTTCAGCGTGCCGCCCTTCTTGCCCTTTACCTCTTCGGCCTTCGCCGGCGTCGGATCGGCGAGGCCGAGCAAGCCGTAAGCCATTGCCGTCGATGCGCCGAAGACGCTGGCCATGGCCAGGAATTCGCGACGGTCCACCTTGCCTGCCTTGGCTTCTTCGGCCATTGCCAGGATGTGATCCGGAACGCGATCGCCATTACTCTTATAAATTGTCATGACTTAACTCCCATTGTTGGCTTTCCGCCTTTTAACATTCCGCATCCAGGCCATGATGTCAAAGACGGCGTGGATTGAGAACATGTTAGGGAATGTGCAACTTTGAAAGGGGAGCGGTTCGCGTGATAACGACAGTCTTGGCGCAAATTTGCTACTGTCCGACGGATTCTTCTGGAATCTCGATAGTCGATTAAACTGAGACATTTACTCCAGCCCGGACAGCGCCAGAATCGATCCATCATGAGGCCAAAAGTCCCGCCGAACTATCAGTATTCCTTCTCGTAGAAGATGCCGCCCTTGGCTTCGCCGGCATCGTTGGCCTCGCCGCGCAGCTTGACGCCGCGCCCGACATTGAGGTCGATCGTCGCCTTCCCCGAGCCCGGCTTGTCACCCTTCTGGATCGTGACATAGGTGCGGTCGTTGAGGTATTTGCCGGCCGAAACCGCCGTGCCGCCCTGGTCGTCGGTGGTGACGTCGAGATCGTCGACGCCAATGGCGCTGCGCAGGTTTTCCAGCAGCGACGTCGAGCCGCCGACGCCGGCCAGTTGCCCGGCGGCCTCGGCCAACTGGGCGATCTGGAGCGGCGACAGGTTCGACATCGAGCGCCCGAAGATCAATTGCGCCAGCACCTCGTCCTCGGGCAGCGCCGGCACCGAGGAGAAGGTGAACTTCGGATTGGTCGCCTCGCCCGACACCACGATGGTGACGGTGGCGCCGGTCGTCGTCGTGGTCGCCGTCAAATTGAGATAGGGCACCAGCGAGCCGGAAAATCCGACCGTGCCTTCGGTGAAGGTCAGCCGCTTGCCGAGGATCGACAGCCGTCCGCGCTGCAGGGTGAAGGTGCCGACCGCTTGCGGCGACGAGGCCGGGCCAGTCAACTTCAGCGAGCCGCCAAGTTCGGCATCGACGCCCCTGCCCTGGATGAAGATCTGGTTCGGCGCGTTGACCGTGACATCGAGCGCAAGGCCGCTACCGCCGCCCTTGCCGCTGGTCGTCGGCGGCCGCAGCGCCTTGTCCTGTGCCTTGACCGCACCCGGCGCGTTCTTGTGCTTGACGTCGAGCGCTGCCAGCGAGCCCGGCAACTTGTCCGGAACGGTGATCACCGTCTTGGCAAGATTGACGGTGCCGGCAATCACCGGTGCGGAGGTCAGCGGTCCCTTGATCGTCAGGTCGCCGCCGAGATTGGCGGTCACCACCCTGCCGTCCGTATAGCGGCCGTCGACCAGCTTGATCGACAAATCGGCCGGGAAACCCTGCGCCGGGTTGATGCCGACCGTGCCGCTGGCCGACAGGCTGCCGCGCGTCGACAGCGTTCCGGTCACCCGGTTTATCCTGGCGACGCCGCCGGCAATCGAGATATCGGCGGCGAGATCGTTGACGGCGAGGCCCGAACGCGCATCGACCAGGCGCGCACCGGAGGTGGTAACGCTGCCGCCGATGACAGGCGACGAAGCGGGACCACGCACCTGCACGTTGACATTGGCGGTTCCAGACAGCGACAGGCCCTGCGCGGCAAGCTTCTGGCTGAGCAGGCCGAACGGCACGACGCCATTGAAGTCGAGCGCCAGTGCCGGCGTGCCGGCCGTCGTCACGCTGCCGCCACCCTTGAGGCCAAGGCCGGCGCCATCGCCGACATTGGCATTGAACGTCAGCTTGTTGGCGCCGAAGGTGCCCGACGAGGAGATACTGACCGCACCGACACCGGCACCGCGGGTCTGTGAGGTCTGCACGCCGGCGGCGTCGAGATTGAAGGCAATGGCGGGATTTGCCGGCGCGCCCGTCACCTTGACCGTGCCCGAAATCGAGCCGGCGGCGTCGAGCCCCGGCGAGAAACTGTTGGCCAGCGACATCGGCACCCGCGCCAGCGTCGCATTGATGTCGAGCGCCGTGCCGACCTTGCCGGTCACCGTCGCCGTGCCACCGCCAAGGTTGAGCACCAGCCTGTCCAGCGTCGTCGTGCCATTGGCGATGCTGACGGTCGAGGCCTGGGCAATGGCCGCCTTGATGCCCTGGACGGTCGCCTGGCCGGAGGCAAGCTCGATGGTCGTCGTGCCGTTTGCCACTTTCACCCGGCCCGCGGCCTGTGCGGGAATGCCCTTGACGGTTGCGCCGCCGGAAAAGCCGGTCCAGTCGCCGTCGCGCTTCAAATCGACATCGATGCCGCTGATCACGGTGCCGCCCGAAATGACGGTGTCGGCGCGGATCTTTCCGGAGATCACGGGCGCCGCCAGATAGTTGGCGACAAGCGCATCGATCGAGACGGCTTTCGCCTGCAGGTCGCCCCGCGTAATCGACGCGGTCGCCGCCTTGATGGCGACCTGGGGTGCTGCGCCATTCTTCGAAAAGGCGATCGTGCCACGTACGTCGCCTTCGGCCTTCTCCAGGGCAAGTGCCGCCAGCGGGCCGATATCGGGCAGGTCGAGCGCGATGGTGCCGACCGGCACGAACTTCTCGTCCAGCGCCAGATCGCCGGAAATCCTGTTCTTGCCGAGCGACAGCAGCAGGCCGTTGATGGCGCTCTTGCCGTCAGCCGTCGCCAGCACCGCGCTGCCTTGCAGCGCCTGGCCGGCGACATTGCCGGTCAGCTGCACATTCGCCGCCGGATTGGCGGCATCGGCCTTGCCGGTGGCGGTCAGCTTCAGCCCGGTGATCTCTCGCGCCGCCACGAGAAGGCGGTCGCTGTCGACCGTCAGTGACAGATTCGGCGCGGTGGCCGGCCCCTGTGCGTTCAACGCAAAGGCGATGGCGCCCTTGGCGTCTTTCGACAGCAGCGAAATGTCGCTCAGCGCGCCCTTGATGTCGGCGGCGACCTTGTTGTCGGCAAGGCTGGCTTGCCCGTCGGCGGTCAGCGCGCCCGAGGTCAGCTTCAATCCGCCTATGTTGATACTGCCATTGGGGTCGCGCTTCAGCGTGGCGCTGATCTCAGCGCGCTCGCCAAGCATGCCGCGCGCCGCCGCCGGCAAGGCCGATGATGGGGCGTCCGCCTTCAGATTGAGGTCGATGGCACCGTCACGCAGCGATACCTGGCCGGCGACCTGGCTGTTCAGGGCATCGCTCTTGAGCGAGCCGCTGTCTATGGCAACCGCATCGGCTGTCAGCCGACCGCTGAGCGCTGCCGTGACCTTGCCGGCGATCAGCGGCGCAATCACCGGATTGTCGAGACCGACCTTGTCCACCGACACTGTGCCGGAAACCGGCCCTGCACGGTTCTTGAGGTCGAACGCATCCGAGTGCAACGCCAGGGCAAGCCCCTCCACCCTCGCCGGACTGGTGACGATCGAGGGCAGGATCGCGGAGATATCCAGGCGGGCCCGCGTGCTCTCGCCCGCCACCTTTGCCGACAAGGACTGGATCTCGATTTTAACCGGGCTCTCGGCGCTGCCGACAGTCAGGGGCAGGCTGGGGCCGGATGATATGAGATCGAGCGCAAAATCGCTGGCGCCGTTCGGATTGAGGGTGCCGGTCGCCTTGCCGGAAATCTTGTCGCCGGTCAGCGTCGCCTGATCGAGCATCACGCCGCCGGCCAAGGTGTAGCTGCCGGCCGCATCGACGGCGAGCGGCCCGAGCCCGGCCTGCCGGGTCTGGCTGGTTTCGATACCGGCCAGTTGCGCATTGAAGCGGACATCGGGCGCGGCCGGCGGTCCGGTCACACCAGCCGTGCCGCTGAGCGTGCCCACGGCATCGAGGCCGGGCGAAAATTCATTGGCGAGCGCCGCCGGCAGTGCCGAAAATTCCGCCGCGAGGTCGAGCGTCTGACCGGCAGTGCCCGACAGCGTCACCGAACCGCCGCCGACATCGAGCGCCAGTTTCTCGATGCTGGCCGTGCCGTTGGCGATGCTCAGTGTCGACGCCTGGGCGATTGCCGCCTTGATGCCGCGAACCGTCGCCTCGCCCGAGGCAATCTCGACACTCGTCGTGCCGTCGGCGATCTTCACCCGGCCGGCAGCGGTCGCCGGAATGCCCGCTATGGTGGCGCCACCGGTAAAATTGGTCCAGTCGCCGTCGCGCTTCAGGTCGACGGCGATGCCGCCGATTTCGGTGGTTCCGGAGGTGACACTGTCGGCCTTGATTGAACCCGCGATCGCCGGCGCCTTGAGATAATTGGCGATCAGTGCATTGACGGTGATGGCCTTGGCCGTCACGTCGCCACGCGCGATCGACGTGCTCTTGGCATCGATCGCGACGGAGGGCACGTCGCCCTCCTTGGCAAAGCGGATAATGCCGTCGATGTCGCCCGTCACCGCCTGGCCGGCCAGTGCGGCCAACTGGTCGATGGCGGGCGCGTCGAGCGTCAGCGTGCCCAGCGGCATATACTTGTCGTCCAGCGCAAGATCGCCCGAGACCTTGTTGTCGCCCAGCGAGACCAGGAATCCGTTGATCGAACGCTTGCCTTCGCTCGTCACCAGTGCTGCCTTGATGTCGAGCGGCTGGTCGTCGACGGAGCCGGTCAGCGAGACATTGGCGGCGGGACTGGTGATATCGGCCTTGCCGCCCGCCGTCAGCTTGATGCTCTTCACCGTGCGGCCCGATGCCGTCAGGCTGTCGCTATCGGCGGTAACCGTGAAATCCGGCGCCGTCATGGCGCCACTTGCCGACAGCGCGAAATCGATGCCACCGGCAACCGGCACGCCGACCGTCGGCGACAGCACGGAAACGTCGCCCAATTTGCCCTTGATGTCGGCCTGGATGTCGGTGCCCTGCATGCTGGCCGTGCCGGCGGCGCTGAGCGTGCCGGACGTGAACTCGATCGAATTGGCGGCGAAGGACCCTTGTGGATCGCGGGCCGCGCTGGCCGAGAATTTCACCCGGGCGCCGAGTACCGAGGCGATCTGCGGCGGAAAGGCCGTCGCCACGGCATCCGCGTTCATTTTCAACTGCATCGACAGGTCGGCAAGCGCCACCGTCGCCGTCAGCGAGGCGTTGAGCGCGTCGGAACGCAGCGTGCCCTGGTCGATGGCAATGGCATCCTTGCTGACCGACCCGGCCAGATCGACATCGATCTTGCCGGTGATCAGCGGCGCCAGCGTCGCCACGTCGGTCTTGAGGCCGCCCGCCTGCAGCTTGACGGTGACCGGCCCGGCGCGGTTCTGGATGTCAAAACCATCGGAATGGATCTGGGCCGTCAGATCGTCCAGCCGCGTGCCGCCGGCGACGATGGAAACGAAGGAGGCACCGATGTCGATGATCGGCGCCTTGCCGTCGCCGAAGGCGCGGGCGGTGGCATTGCTGATCGCCAGCGTGATGGGCTGCGCCTTGCTGCCGACGCTGATCACCACGGGCGGCCCCTTGGCGGCGAGTTCGACCGAGAGGTCGCTGGCGCCGGCAGGATCGACAATGCCGGTCGCGGTGCCGTGGACCGCATCGCTGTCGATGTTGGCGCGGTCGACACTGACGCCACCGGCCGATGTGGCGGTGCCGGCAATGTCGAAACTGGTCTTGCCGGCAAACAGCGGCTTCAAATTCTCAGGCAGGAAGCGAGCGAAATCGCCGTCGCCCTTGGCCTCGATATGATTGCCCTTGTCGGTCAGTTGGTGGCGACCCGTCAGCTGGGTGACGATCTTGCCGTCGACCGAGAACGTGCCGATGCCGTTCCAATTGGCGAGCGGACCCGTGCCCGAAACATTTATGTCGACCGGTGGCGTATCGGGCAGCTTGAGCAGATTGGCGATGATGCCGCCTGCCGGCTCCGAGGCCTTCAGGTCGAGATCGAGCCTGTTGTCCGCCGGCGCAAAGTGGATCTTGGCGTCGACATTGCCTTGCTTGCCGTCATGGCGGGTGATGTTGAGCGCCGTCTCGACCGCCAGTGGTGCGGCATCGGCCTTGACCGATCCCTTTGCCGCAAGCTCGGCGATGCCGCTGCCGGCAAGGTCTTGGCCAAGCGCGATCTCGGGCAGGTCGATCTGCTTGATGTCGATGGAAACCGGCAGCGTCGTCGTGCCGCCGCTCGGCGCGGGCTGCGTGCTGGCCACCGGCAATCGCGCCAGTTCAATACGCTCGGCAGCGATACGGTCGGCGCTGAAGTTTTTCGACAGCAGGGCCAGTGGCGACCAGTCCAAGGCGACCTTGCGCGCCACCAGCCAGGCGCCCTCGCGGTCCTCCAGCACGACATGGTCGACGCTGAGCGCTCCGGACCAGATGCCGTCTATGCCACTGACCGTGATCTTGCGGTCGTCGTTCGAAGCCAGCCGCGAAATGATGCCGGCGAGATTGTCGCGGCCGCGCTCGGTCTTGGTCAGCACCACCAGCGCGCCGATCGCTCCCGCAACCACGATCAGCAGGGTGTAGAGAACAATGCGGAGGATGCGCCAGACTGTTTTCATCGCTCAGAATGCCTGTCCGATGCCGGCATAGATGCCGAAATGCGGGTCACCCGGATCGCGATTGAGCGGCACCGCGGCATCGATGCGCAGCGGCCCGAACGGCGTGACATAGCGCAGGCCGACGCCGGCGCCGACCTTGACATCGGAGAAATCGGGAACCGATTTGGTCGACACGGTGCCGGCGTCGACGAACGGCACGATGCCGATCGTGTCGGTGATGGCGATGCGCATCTCGACCGAGGTTTCGAAGAAGGACAGGCCGCCGATCGGCTGGCCGGTGAAATCCTTCGGACCGATGCCCTGATAGGCGTAGCCGCGCACCGAACCGCCGCCACCGGAATAGAAGCGCCGGTCGGCCGGCACATGTTCGAGGCTGGTGCCGACGATCGAACCGATGGCGACACGTTCGGCCAGCACGAACTTCGAAGCCGAATCCAGCGACTGATAGGCCGACCCTTCGCCCTTCAGCTTCAGGAACGCCGCACCGCTCAAAATGTCGTAGCTCGGCTCGGCATAGGCCAGCACCCGGAAGCCGCTGGTCGAGTTCAGCCGGTTATCCCGGTTGTCGTAGACATATTGCAGCGGAATGCTGGCGATCAGGTATTTGTGCTTGCCGAAGGCGTCGTGGATGCGTGAATAGTCGAGTGCTACCTCGGCGGAAACCGTCTGCTTCTTGGTGAGTTCGTAGGACAGCCCGGTGCTGCCCTTGACCGAGAAATGGTCATAGGCATCAGGATGTTCGAGCACCGTCTTGACGCCGGCGAAGAACTTCGATGCCGGTCCGATCACGCCCGGCTTTTCGAACATGATGCCGGCATTGTAGTTGAGTTCGCCGAGATCGTTGCTGCCAATGCCGCTGATCTTGCCCTCGATGCGCAGCTTCTCGGCCCGGCCGAACAAATTGCGGTGGCCCCAATAGCCCTCAAGGCCCAGCCCCTCGGTGTTGGAAAAAGTACCGCCGACGCCGAAATAGCGTGGCTTGCGCTCGCTGACCTGGACGCCGATGGGAATGTTGCCGGCGGCATCGAGCGCGTCGGCTTCCTTGAACGTCACGCTGTTGAAGACCTCGAGCGCCAGCAGCCGGTCGCGCGCGTCGTCGATCTCTTGCGGCGAGTATTGCCGGCCGCGCTTGAGGCCGGTCATGTATTCGGTGAAGTCGCGGTCGACCTTTTCGGTGCCTTCCACCGTGGTGTCACCATAGCCGGCGACCGGCCCGGCGGCGACCGTCAGCGTCACGTCGAGCGTCGAGGTGGCATGGTCGGCGACGATCTGGCGGTCGGTCACCTTGGCCAGCGGTCTGCCCTCCTCCTTCAGCGCCCGCACGATCAGGGCCTCAGCCTTGAGCACAGCGCCGGATCCGGCATCGCCGCCTGAAATCAGGCCGTAATCGGCGCTCATCAGCCCTGCCGCATCGCCCTCAAGGTGGATATTGCCCAAGGTGAATTTCGGCCCGGTGGCAATGTCGATGACCACGGGAACCGGCTGCGGCCCCTTGAATTCGGCATCCGGCGGCAAATCGTCGAGCGGCTTGCCGTCGATGGTGACGGTGACGACGCCTTCGTAACGGGCATCGGCATAGAGCGCGGCGACAAGCTGTTCGCGGTCGCTGCGCGCCTTGGCCATCAGCCCGAGCGAGCCTGAAACCGGACGCTCCTCGTCACTCTTCAGCGCAGAGGCATTTTCGAGCTTCTTGACCAGATCCTTGTCGGCGTCGGGGGCGGAAATGGTCACGGCGTAGCGCAGGGGATCGACGATATCGGCATCCTCGTCGCTGGACGACCCCCACAGCTTGATGCCGAAAAGCTCGAAAGCGGCCGCCGGGCGCGATTCGGCGACGAGCACGGTCGAGCACATCATGGCCAGCAGCAGGGCGCGCGGAAGCGCACGCCCTGGCGCGCGACCTCCTGACATCTGCTCTTCATGCGCCGGCATTAAGACAACCTAGATTACAAAACTAAAATTGGAATGAAGTTCTGAAGCGCTCGTAAAGGGGCCACAATCCAATTGTCTGAAATAGGGCGGGCTTGGAATTCACACCTTTTGCGTCGCCGCAAGAAAGCGTGATCCCCTGTCCTATGGAGGTACTACCGGTCATCGGCCGGAAAGGAAACCGTTGGCAGGCGGAACCCTGCCGCGTCCTCGTGTTGACAAGCCTGACTGAAGCTTGATCATGCCCGGACGTCAGCTGTGTCTGGAGGGGTGTTATGGCAATGCGCGCGGCTCGTGGTCTTTCGATTCTGATTCTCCTGTTTTTTGCCTGGGCCAATGTCCTGGCCTGGAGCAGCGCCGCGCAAGCGGCCGAGGCCCGGCGAATAGCGACAACTGACAATTCCGATTATTTCGGCTTTGATCTCAGGTCCGACCAGAATGTGACAATTGACCAGTGCAAGACGACATGCCTGGGAGACCCGGCCTGCCGCGCCTTCACTTACAACAAAAAAGCCAAATGGTGCTTCCTCAAATCCGACTACAACCAGTTGAAAACCTTCAACGGCGCGGTCGCGGGCAAGATCGTCAACATCGATGGCGACCCTGATATCGGCGCGCCGCCGGAACTCGCCTTCTTCCCCAACTGGATGTCCGATCAGGCCCAGCAATACCGCAACAAGCTGCTCGGCCCGGCCTATGACAGACCGACAGAAGGCATGGCTGCCTTGCTGAGCGCCGCCGAACAGGCCGTACTGACCGGCGACCACCGCTCCGCCATGCTGAAATACGAGGCCGCGGTCTCGGTGCTGCCCGATGATGGCCAGCTCTGGCTCAACCTGGCGCGTGAAACGCTGGCCGTGCAGCCCGCCGCCAGCACATCCGAAGCTTCCACTTTGCCGACGAACGGCACTTCAGCCGCATTCAACGCCTATAAATTACTGCGCACCACCAAGACGCGCGCCGAAGTGCTTGCGCTGCTCGGCAACGGCCTCGACAAGCGCGATCTCTACCGGCCGGCGCTGCAGGCCTATGAGGCCAGCCTTGCCCTGAACCCTTCGCCGGCGGTCCAGGCCGACTATGCGGATCTCAAGGCGCGCAAGGGTTTCCGCGTTATCGACCACACCATCGACGCCGACACCAGCGCGCCGCGCATCTGCGCGCAATTCTCCGAGGATCTGGTCAAGACCGGCGTCGACTACGCGCAATTCGTCACCGTCGACAATGCACCGCCCAAGGGCGTCGAGGCCAAGGACAAGCAGATCTGCGTCGAAGGGCTGGAGCATGGCCAGCACTACGACGTCACTTTCCGCGCCGGCCTGCCGGCGGCAATCGGCGAAGTGACCGCGGCTCCCGTGGTGCTGTCGATCTATGTCCAGGACCGCGCACCGTCCGCCCGCTTCACCGGTGACAGCTTCGTGCTGCCGGCTGGCGCGCGCCGTGGCATTCCGATCGTCACCGTCAACATGAACGCCGCCGAGATGAAGCTCTATCGCATCGGCGATCGTTCGCTCGCCCAGCTTCTGTCCGGCTACCAGTTCCTGCACCAGCTCGACGGCTATGACATCTCCAACATTTCCGAGCAGATGGGCGCGCCGGTCTGGCAAGGCCAGCTCGACATCGCCAATGATCTCAACAAGGAGGTCACCACCTCCTTCCCGGTCGACGAGGCGGTGCCGCAGCGCAAGCCCGGCGTCTATGTGCTGACCGCCCAGGCCGTCAACGACAAGAGCGACGACTACAATTCGATGGCCACGCAATGGTTCGTCGTCTCCGACATCGGCCTGTCGACCTATACCGGCCAGGACGGGTTGAATGTCTTTGCCCGTTCGCTGGGCAGCGCCAAGCCGATCGCCGGCGCCGAACTGACGCTGGTTGCCAGGAACAACGAGGTTCTCGGCACGGCGACGTCGGATGCCGACGGCCATGCCGTCTTCAACCCCGGCCTGACGCGCGGCGACGGCGGCATGGTGCCGGCCGTGCTGATGGCCAAGCAGGGCGACAATGACTTCGTCTTCCTCGACATGGGCCGGGCCGGCTTCGACCTGTCCGACCGCGGCGTCACCGGGCGCGCGGCGCCAGGCGCGCTGGACGTCTATGCCTGGACCGAACGCGGTATCTACCGCGCCGGCGAGGATGTTCATGTCGCAGCACTTGCTCGCGACGGCGCCGCCAAGGCGGTCGAAAACCTGCCGTTGACCTTCATCTTCTCGCGCCCCGACGGCGTCGAGGATCGCCGCATCGTCAGCGACGGCGCCTCTGCCGGCGGCCATGCCGTCGACCTGCCGCTCGCACCCAACGCCATGCGCGGCACATGGTCGGTGTCGATCTACACCGATCCCAAGCAGCCGGCGGTGGCCAGCCACATGTTCCTGGTCGAGGATTTCGTGCCGGATCGCATTGAATTCGACATGAAGGCCGACAAGCAGGAAATCGCCCAGGGCGAAACCGCCAACATCGACATTGACGGCCGCTTCCTCTATGGCGCGCCGGCGGCGGGCCTGGCGCTGGAAGGCGAGCTGACGCTGTCGACGTCTCGCGACTGGGACCGCTTCCAGGGCTTTTCCTTCGGTCTCGCCGACGAGCAGTCGGCCGAACCCACCGTCACCCCCCTCGCCGATCTGCCGGTGGTCGGCGATGACGGCAAGGTGACCTTCCCGGTCTCCGTCGACCAACTGCCCTCGACCACCAAGCTGGTCGACGCCAAGGTGACGGTCAGGATGCGCGAAACCGGCGGCCGCGCCATAGAGCGCTCGCTCAACATCGGCATCCGCCCGCAAGGCCATATGATCGGCATCCGTCCGGATTTCGCCGACAATGAAGTGCCGCAGGGTGGCACCGCCAAGTTCAGCCTGATCGCCGTCGATCCCGACGGCGATCGCGAGGCGCTGAAAGGCGCGCAGTGGACGCTGGTCAAGGTCGAACGCAATTACCAGTGGTACCGCTCCAACAATTCCTGGAACTACGAGCCGGTCAACTTCACCAAGTCGATCGCCAACGGCCAGGTCGACCTCAGCGCCGACGGCGACGCAACGGTCTCCGTGCCGGTCGACTGGGGCCAGTATCGGCTTGAGGTTGAAACCGCCGACCCGGAGGGACCGGCGACCAGCTACGAGTTCGATGCCGGCTGGTATGTCTCCTCGACCACCACCGAAACGCCCGACGGCCTCGAAATCGCCCTCGACAAGGACAATTATGCCGCCGGCGAAGTGGCCAAGCTGAAAGTCTCGCCGCACTTTGCCGGCGAACTGCTGATCAACATCGGCTCCGACAAGCTGTTGAAGACCGTCACGGCATCCGTGCCGGCCGGCGGCAGCACCGTCGACATCCCGGTCGGCGACGACTGGGGCGCCGGCGCCTATGTCACCGCAACCCTGTTCCGGCCGGGCGAGGCGCAGGAAACGCGCATGCCGGCGCGCGCCATCGGCGTGAAATGGCTGAAGGTCGATCCGGGCTCGAAGAAGCTCGCGGTCACCCTGACGCCGCCGGACAAGACCATGCCACGCCAGCAGCTGTCGATCCCGGTTTCGGTCGCCGGCGTGCAGCCGGGCAGCAATGCCTATGTCATGGTTGCCGCCGTCGATGTCGGCATCCTCAATCTGACCAACTACAAGGCGCCGGATCCGGAGAACTGGTTCTTCGGCCAGCGCATGCTGGGCATGGAAATCCGCGACATCTACGGTCGCCTGATCGACGGCTCGCTTGGCAACACCGGCAAGCTCAGGACCGGCGGCGACGGCGCCAACATGCAGGCGCAAGGCAGCCCGCCGACCGAAAAGCTGGTCGCCTTCTTCTCCGGTATCGTCGAACTCGATGCCGACGGCAAGGCGCGGGTCGACTTCGACATTCCGCAGTTCAACGGCACCGTGCGCGTCATGGCCGTCGCCTGGACCAAGGATGCGGTCGGCCATGCCCAGTCCGACGTCATCGTGCGCGATCCCGTGGTGATCACCGCCGGCCTGCCGCGCTTCCTGGCGCCTGGCGACGCCGCCGTCATGCGCCTCGACGTCGCCGACACCGATGGTCCGGCCGGCGACTATGCGTTCTCGATCGAAACGACGGGCGACCTGTCGACCGGCGACAAGCCCCTGCCCCAGAAGCTGACGCTCGCCCAGGGCAAGCGCCAGACGCTGACCGTGCCGCTGATCGCTCGGACGGCCGGCAATGCCTCGCTCACCATCAAGCTCGCCCATGCCGACGGCACCAAGGTCGAGCAGACGCTCTATGTGCCGGTGCGGCCGGCGCAATTGCCGGTCACCACCCGCCTGGTGGTCGACCTCAAAGGCAATGGCGGCGCACTGCGCGTCGACAAGGAACTGCTGGCGGCAAGCCTGCTTGACGGCGCCTCCGTCAGCGTCGGCGTTTCGCAGGCGGCAGCCTTCGACGTGCCGTCGCTGTTGATGACGCTCGACCGCTACCCCTATGGTTGCGCCGAGCAGACCACCAGCCGCGCCATGCCGCTTCTCTACGTCAATGAATTGGCTTCCGGCGTCGGCATGGCCAGCGATCCCGATATCCATGGCCGCATCCAGGACGCCATCTACAAGGTTCTGAGCTATCAGGCCTCGGGCGGCAGCTTCGGCCTGTGGGGTCCGGGCTCCGGCGATCTGTGGCTTGATTCCTATGTCACCGACTTCCTGACCAGGGCGCGCGAGCAGAAATACGACGTGCCGAGCCTGGCCATGAACCAGGCGCTGAGCAATTTGCAGAACTCGCTCGGCTACGACCAGAGCGTGCAGGACCGTGGCAGCGAGATTGCCTACGCCCTTTACGTGCTGGCCCGCAACAAGAAGGCCTCGATCGGCGACCTGCGCTACTATGCGGATACCCAACTCGAAGCTTTCTCGAGCCCGATGGCCGTTGCCCAACTGGCTGCGAGCCTGGCGCTTTACGGCGATACACCGCGTGCGGAATCGACGTTCAAGACTGCCCTGCAGTTGGCCAAGTCGACCACCGACTACGACTACTACCGCTCCGACTACGGTTCGCGGCTGCGTGATGGTGCGGCGATGCTGGCGCTTGCGGCGGAATCCAAGCCGGTGCCGACGATCGTGCCGGAGTTGATCAAGCTGGTGACCAGGGAACGCGCCGAAGCCCGTTGGACCAGCACCCAGGACGAATCCTGGATGCTGCTGGCGGCCCGCGCACTCAAGGAAGGCAATGATACGATCACGCTGACCGTCAATGGCGCGGCGCATTCCGGCGGCTATTCCAACCAGGTTGAAGGCTCTGACCTGGTCGACAGCCCGCTGACCATCGCCAACACCGGCAAGACCCCGCTGCAGGCCGTCGTCACCACGGTGGCGTCGCCGGTCCAGCCCTTGCCGGCAGGCGGCGAAGGCTTCACCATCAGCCGCACCTACTACAAGCTCGATGGCACCGAGGCCAATGTCACCGAGGCGACGCAGAACGAACGCTATGTCGTCGTGCTCAAGGTCAACGAGCAGAACAAATGGCCGTCGCGCCTGCTGGTCACCGACCTGTTGCCGGCCGGCTTCGAGATCGACAATCCCGGCCTGGTGTCCAGCGCCCAGTTGACGAACTTCTCGTGGCTGGCGCAGACCGATGCGGCCCATCTCGAATTCCGCGACGACCGTTTCGTCGCGGCGTTCAACCCGGCCGACGGCGACCACGACCACAATCTGACGTTCGCCTATGTCGTGCGCGCGGTGACGCCGGGTACCTATGCGCACCCGGCGGCAACAGTGGAAGACATGTACCGGCCGCAATACTCGGCCCGCACCGCCACCGGCATGATGGAGGTCAAGGCGCCGTAAGGCGCCGGTGGTGGCGATCATGATCAGGACGACGGCGCTGCCCCTCATCCGCCTGCCGGCACCTTCTCCCCGTATAGTGACGGGGAGAAGGGGACTGTCGCGATCGTCGGCATCTGTTCTGAAACGTTGGAAATTGGCGAGAGCCTCGGTGCAGGCCTCTTTCTCCCCGTCACTACACGGGGAGAAATGCCCGGCAGGGCAATGAGGGGCAGCGCCATGCTTTCAAGAAAACTCCGCCGCCGCGCCGCCATCGCCGCAGCTTCCTGCACTGGCATTCTCGCCCTCTCCGCAGCCACCCTCTGGGAACTCGACCGTGCCTACCCCCCTCCGCTGCCGGCCGAACTCACGGTCTCCACCGAAGTCCAGGATCGCGACGGCGAATTGTTGCGCGCCTTCGCCACGCCGGACGGATACTGGCGGCTGGAGACCCGGCTCGACCAGGTCGACAAGCAATTCGTCGATATGCTGGTCACCTACGAAGACAAGCGTTTCTGGGACCATGAGGGTGTCGACGTGCTGGCGCTGGCGCGTGCCGCCGGCCAGTTTGCCACCAGTGGCCACATCGTCTCCGGCGGTTCGACGCTTTCGATGCAGCTCGCCCGGCTGATCGAACCGCGCGAGAGCCGCAGCCTCGGCTCCAAGATCAAGCAGATGCTGCGCGCCATCCAGATCGAACGGCGGCTGTCCAAACGCGAGATCCTCGAACGCTACCTGACGCTGGCGCCCTATGGCGGCAATCTGGAAGGCGTGCGCGCCGCCTCGCTGGCCTATTTCGGCAAGGAGCCGAAGCGGCTTACCGTTTCCGAATCCGCCCTGCTCGTCGCCCTGCCGCAACTGCCGGAAAAACGCCGCCCCGACCGCAATTTGAAGATCGCCCACGCCGCCCGTGACCGGGTGCTGACCCGCATGGTCTCCTCGGGCCTGCTCGGCGAGCGCGAGGCCGCGCGTGCCGCCCTCGACGATGTGTCGGGCCTGCGCCGCACCCTGCCGGCGCTCGCCGCACACGCCGCCTATGCGGTGTTGCCCAAGGCCATCCCCGGCCAGCCCTTGCAACTGACGATCCGCAAGAGCGTCCAGGAAGGGCTGGAGCAGGTGGCGAGGGACGCGGCCACCAAGCTTGGGCCTCGCCTGTCGGTCGCCATGGTGCTGGCCGACTCCCGCACCGGCGACATTCTTGGTGAAGTCGGCTCGGCCAATTTCTTCGACGCCAGCCGCTCCGGCTGGATCGACATGACAAAGATCGTCCGCTCGCCCGGCTCGACGCTGAAGCCGTTCATCTACGGTCTTGCCTTCGAACAGGGCCTGGTGGCGCAGGAGACGCTGATCGACGACAGCCCTGTCGATTTCTCCGGCTACCGACCGAAGAATTTCGACATGGGCTACCAGGGCGATGTCAGCATCCGGCAAGCGCTGCAACTGTCGCTCAACGTGCCGGCGATCCGCGTGCTCGACGCGGTCGGGCCAACGCGGCTGATGGCCCGCTTCCGCCAGGCCGGCGTCAGCCCGATACTGCCGGTCAACGAGGCGCCGGGCCTGGCCATCGGCCTTGGCGGCGTAGGCGTCACACTACGCGACCTAGTCCAGCTCTACACAGGGCTCGCCAATGGCGGCAAGACGCACACGCTGCATGACGGCACCGAGCCTGCCAATGCCGAGCGCACCAGCGCCACCATCCTCGACGGTCAGGCCAACTGGCAGATCATCGACATACTGTCGGGCGTCAAGCCGCCCGAGGGCGCCTTGCAGCGCGGCATCGCCTACAAGACCGGCACGTCCTACGGATACCGCGACGCCTGGTCGGTCGGCTTCGACGGCCGCTACGTGCTGGGTGTCTGGGTCGGCCGCCCCGACGCCGGCGCGGTGCCCGGCCTTTCCGGCTATGTCTCGGCGGCCCCCATCCTGTTCGAGGGTTTTGTCCGCTCGGGTCTGGCCACCGTCCCCTTGCCGGGCAAGCCGCCCGGTCTGTTCAGCCCCAGGCGCGAGGACCTGCCGGTGACTCTCGCCCGCTTCGGCGCCGGGTCTGACGGCTTGGTGCAGGCGACGGTGAGCGAACCCGCACCGACCATCATCTTCCCGCCCGACGGCGCCCGCGTCGATCTCGGCACCAATTCAGTCGACGCCTCGCCGCTGGTGCTGAAGCTGCAAGGCGGCCGTGCACCGTTCCGCTGGCTGGCCAACGGCAAACCACTCATCGGCATCGACCGTCGCCGCACCGCGACCTGGCAGCCCGACGGCGCCGGCTATTCGACGCTGACCGTCATCGACGCGGCGGGACGTGCGGCGAGTGTGAAGGTGTTTGTCGAATAGATCGCGCCAAGAGATTCATGGAATTGGCTTTCCGGAGGCTCGGCAGATAGCAGGATACTCACCCATGCCTGTTCCGAGGCACCCCTCGCGCAATCCTCTCTTGTCGGCAGCCTCAGCGCTGGCAGCAACGATTCTTGTCATGGCAGTCACCCTCCCCGCTTTCGCCGACCCACTCCCCACAGGCTTTGTCCGGCTCGCCGATGTCGACCCCTCGATCCGCCAGGACATCCGCTACGCCGGATCGGATAATTTTCTGCACCGCAAGGTGAATGGCTACGACGCACCCGCCTGCATTCTCACCCAGCAGGCGGCAACGGCACTGTCCGCCGTCCAGAAAGCGATCGCAGCCAAAAGCCTGACCTTGGTGGTGTTCGATTGCTACCGCCCTGCCCGCGCCGTCGCCGACATGGGCGAATGGACGCGTGAGGGCGGGCCGCCCGATCCGCAATGGTATCCGAAGGTCAGGCGCAGTGAGCTGATCGCCAAGGGCTATGTCGGAGAACTATCGACCCATTCACGTGGCTCGACCGTCGATGTCGCCGTCGCCCGGACTGACCGCAGGTCCAGCCCGAACCCGGCCTGCGGCGCGGGCGATGCCGACACGCCCGATTTCGGCACCGGCTTCGACTGCTTCGATCCGATGAGCGAAACCGCCCACCGCGGCCTTTCCAGCGAAGCGGCGGCAAACCGCAAAGTGCTTGTCGATGTCATGCGTGTAGCCGGCTTCAAGAACTATGCACGGGAATGGTGGCACTTCACGCTGACAAGTGAACCGTTCGCCAGACAGCGTTTCGACTTTCCCATCACCGCCGATTGATGCATCGGACAAATTCCACACCTTGCCTCGGCACCGCCCCTTGCTAGATAGGCTGAGTGGCCGGGCCATGGATTCTTCCTTTGGCCGCAAGAGGAAAATATTTCTCCCACCGGCGAAATAGCGTCGAACATTTTCTCCAGAGGGGCAAAAAAGGCAACATTGAATGCATCTAATTTCTACCAATTCGGTAGATTTGGCGCGGGTTCAACGGAGGCAGAAATGACCAAACCTCATTTCAGGAAACTGCTCGGCGCACTGGTCGCCACATCTGTCCAGTTCGGCACGCTCGGTTTCGCGTTTGCCGATACAACCATTCTCAACGTGTCCTATGATCCGACACGCGAGCTCTACAAGGCCTATGACGAAGCTTTCGTCGCCCACTGGAAGGCCGAGACCGGCGAGACGGTTACCATCCAGCAATCGCATGGCGGATCGGGCGCCCAGGCCCGCGCCGTGATCGACGGCCTTGACGCCGACGTGGTGACGCTGGCACTCGAAGGCGACATCAACGCCATCGTCTCGAAGTCGAAGAAGATCAATCCGGACTGGCGCACCAAATTCGAAAACAATTCAGCGCCTTACACCTCGACCATCATCTTCCTCGTGCGCAAGGGCAATCCCAAGGGCATCCACGACTGGAGCGACCTCGTCAAGGACGGCGTCCAGGTGATCACGCCCAACCCCAAGACCTCCGGCGGCGCACGCTGGAACTATCTCGCCGCATGGGCTTACGCCAACGCCAATGACGGCGGCGACGAGGCCAAGAACAAGGGATTCGTCGGCAAGCTCTACGCCAATGCCCCCGTGCTCGACACCGGTGCGCGCGGCTCGACCGTGACCTTCGCGCAAAAGGGCATCGGCGATGTGCTTATCGGTTGGGAAAACGATGCCTATCTGGCGCTCGACGAATTCGGCGCCGACAATTTCGACATTGTCTACCCGCCGACATCGATCCTGGCCGAGCCGCCGGTGGCGATTGTCGACGCCAATGTCGACGCCAAGGGCACGCGCAAGGTCGCCGAAGCCTACCTGGGCTGGCTCTATTCCAAGGAAGCGCAGACGATCATCGCCAAGAACCACTATCGTCCGGCCAAGCCCGAACTCGTGGCTCCCGCGGATCTGCCCAAAACACCGGAAATCAAGCTGATCTCCATCGACGATCCGCTTTTTGGCGGCTGGAAGAAGGCACAGCCTTATCATTTCGGCGACGGTGGTATATTCGACCAGATCTACAAGCCGGCCCAGTGAGCTAAATCTAGATCAGGACGATATGACCATAGCACCCGCGCAGGCGGGGTGGCGGTTCAGACAGCCGAGTGTCATTCCGGGTTTCGGATTGACGCTCGGCTTCTCGCTTGCCTACCTCACCCTCATCATCCTCATCCCGTTGTCCGGACTGATCTGGCGCTCGGCCGCCCTTGGCTGGCCCGAGTTCTGGGCGATCGCAACCGACCGCCGCACCATCAATGCGCTTGAAATCAGCTTCGGCACCGCCTTCATCGCGGCTGGCGTCAACGTCGTCTTCGGCACGCTCGTCGCCTGGGTGCTGGTGCGCTACCGCTTCCCCGGCCGCCGCATCGTCGATGCCATGGTCGACCTGCCCTTCGCGCTGCCGACGGCGGTGGCCGGCATCGCGCTGACCACGCTCTATGCGCCGAACGGCTGGATCGGCAAATTGCTGATGCCGCTCGGCATCAAGGTCGCCTATACGCCGCTCGGCATCGTCATCGCGCTGATCTTCATCGGCCTGCCCTTTGTCGTGCGCACCGTGCAGCCGATCATGGAGGAGATCGACAAGGAGGTCGAGGAGGCCGCCGCCACGCTTGGCGCCAGCCGCTTCCAGATCATTACCCGCATCCTGTTTCCGGGCCTGGCGCCGGCCATCATCACCGGCTTTTCGCTGGCCTTCGCGCGCGGCGTCGGCGAATACGGCTCGGTCATCTTCATCGCCGGCAATTTGCCCTACAAATCCGAGATCGCGCCGCTTCTGATCGTCATCCGGCTTGAGGAGTACAATTATCCGGCGGCGACCGCGATCGCGGCGATCATGCTGTTTTTGTCGTTCCTGATGCTTTTGATCGTCAATCTCGCACAATCATGGAGCCGCAAGCGCTATGGCTGATCCCGAGATCAAATCCTACGCACCGCATCACGAGAGCCGCTCGGCGGCGGTCACCGAAAGCCGGCCGGCGCAGGCCGTCCTGATGGCAATCGTCTTCGCTTTCCTTGGCATATTCCTGCTCCTGCCGCTGATCATCGTCTTCCATGAAGCGCTGGCAAAAGGTGTCGGTGCCTATACGCAATCGCTGAATGACGCCGATACGCGCTCGGCGATCCGGCTGACGCTGCTGGTGGCGGCGATCTCGGTGCCGCTCAACATCGTCTTCGGCATCTCCGCCGCCTGGGCGATCGCCAAGTTCGAGTTCAAGGGAAAGGCCTTCCTGACCACGCTGATCGACCTGCCTTTTTCGGTCTCGCCGGTCATATCGGGCCTCGTCTATGTGCTTTTGTTCGGCGCCCAGGGGCTGCTCGGCGGCTGGTTGAAAGCGCATGGCATCGTTATCCTGTTTGCCGTGCCGGGCATCGTGCTGGCCACCGTCTTCGTCACCTTCCCCTTCGTCGCCCGCGAGTTGATCCCGTTGATGCAGGAGCAAGGCAACGGCGACGAGGAGGCAGCACTTTCGCTTGGCGCCAATGGCTGGCAGACCTTTTGGTACGTGACCTTGCCAAACGTCAAATGGGGGCTGCTCTACGGCGTGCTCCTGTGCAATGCGCGTGCCATGGGCGAGTTCGGCGCGGTCTCGGTGGTGTCGGGCCACATACGCGGCCTGACCAACACCATGCCGCTGCATGTCGAAATCCTCTATAACGAGTACAACGCCGTCGGCGCCTTCGCCGTCGCTTCATTGCTTGCGGGCCTGGCGCTCGTCACGCTGGTCTTGAAAACACTTCTCGAGATGCGCTACGGCGCCGAGATCGCCGCGACGCGCGGACACTGACAGAGGGATTTGCATGGAAGTTCGCGTTGCCAACGTGCGCAAGGAGTTTGACCGGTTTCCGGCCCTTCACGACGTGTCGCTCGATATCAAGTCGGGCGAACTGATCGCGTTGCTGGGGCCGTCCGGCTCCGGCAAGACGACGCTGCTCAGGCTCATCGCCGGACTGGAGCGGCCGACACGCGGAAATATCTTCTTCGGCGACGAGGACGCCTCGCACAAGTCGATCCAGGATCGCAATGTCGGCTTTGTCTTCCAGCACTATGCGCTGTTCCGGCATATGACGGTGGCGGACAATATCGGCTTCGGCCTGAAGGTCCGGCACGGGCCGTCGCGCCCGCCGGCGCAGGAGATCCGCCGCCGCGCCTCCGAGCTTCTCGATCTCGTCCAGTTGTCAGGGCTGGAAAAGCGTTATCCGGCGCAGCTCTCCGGTGGCCAGAGGCAGCGCGTGGCGCTGGCGCGCGCCATGGCGATCGAACCGAAGGTGCTGCTGCTCGACGAGCCGTTCGGCGCGCTTGACGCACAGGTGCGCCGGGAATTGCGCCGCTGGCTGCGCGAAATCCATGACGCCACCGGCCACACCACCGTCTTCGTCACCCACGACCAGGAAGAGGCGCTGGAGCTTGCCGACCGCGTCGTGGTGATGAGCCAGGGTCGCATCGAGCAGGTCGGCACCGCCGACGACATCTACGACACGCCGAACTCGCCCTTCGTCTACGGCTTCATCGGTGAATCGAGCTCGCTTCCCGTCAAGGTCGAGAATGGCGAGATCTGGCTCGCCGATCGTCCGATCGGGCTTGCCGCGCCCAATGAGCCCTCGGGCGATGGGACGCTCTACTTCCGCCCGCACGATGTCGAATTGCTGGACGGCTGCAGCGGCTGCATCGCCGGCACGGTCGCCGCCAGCCGCCGCGTCGCCGGCACGCGCCGGGTCGAGCTCGAGATCGGTGGTGAGCGTCAGCGGGTCGAAATCGAATTGCCGGTCGATCATCCCGCGGCGCAAAAAAGCCGGGTGGCGTTCCGCCCGGGGCGCTGGAAGCTGTTTCCGGCTGCCTAGCTATAAGGGGAATTTCGGTCTGCTGGCAGTCACCTCTTTCAGGCTGAGCGACGTCAACTACCCTTTCAGCGCTTTCAGTGACAGCACCAAGGTCATTGGATTTTTCGGCGAGGCCGCGAAGCCATAGTGCTCATAAAAGGCTTTCGCTTCATCCGATATGGCATGAACGAAAATGCCGCGAATCCCGAGGATCGATGCGGCGTGACCTGCCCGTAAAACGGCATCTTGCAGCAGCGCAGCGCCCAGCCCCTTGCCTTGCCAGCCCGCATCCACGGCGAGACGCCCGAGCACGACCATCGGAATGGGATCAGGCATGTTGCGACGAATGGCGCCGGGTGCCTGCGCGAGATCAAGCCCGCCCGAAGAGAGGCAGTAATAACCGACAACGCGCGCGTCTTCCGCCACCACATAGGTACGCGACGCGCCGCTGACCTGGTTGGCTCGCGCCCTCAGGCGAAGCCATTGGTCGAGACTTTCCGTCCCGCTTTGAAAAAGGTCGAGATCGTGGTTTTCGGCCAGAGGCGCGGGCGCCGATAGTATCATCCCTGCCACGGCCTGGGCACGTTCATAAGGCGTGCAAAACCTTCACCGCTTGGCGGCTCATCGAGGATGTCGAGATAGTGCCGGTAGCTCTCGGAATCCACCTTGATCAGTGCCTGGTCGAGCAGCGTGTCCTCGGCCGCACGATATGCAGCATCGATCATAAAGTCGGAACGGGTCTTCCCGCGTATTTTCGCGGCACGGTCGATCAGCGTGCGCACATCTTCCCGAATGCGCAGATTGACAGGCTTGGCGTGGGTCTCGGGTGTGGTCTTTGTCATGGCAGCGCTCCTTGTCGCTCCCATAGCACACCTGCATACACAACGTGTATCTTTTTTGGGAACAGTCAAACGAATTGCAACGATCAGTCGACCGAGGCGAAGTCGCACTTGAAAGAAAAAACTACGAACCCTCTATTCCGGGGATAGGTTTTCTAGAAGCGATGCATTGATCCTCGGACCCATGCCTCGTCGCACACCACGCACCCCGGCTATGGTCCGACCATAAACGCATTGCATCGGAGCCTGTTTTCATGAAACGATTTTTCCTCGGGCTTGCCACCGTCGCCGGCCTGTTCCTTGCATCCTCCCAAGCCTGGTCGGCCGACAAACTGCTCAACGCATCCTATGATGTCGGCCGCGAGCTGTTCGTGCAGGTCAACAAGGCTTTCATCGCCCAGCATCCGGGCGTCACCGTCGACCAGTCGCATGCCGGCACTTCGGCGCAGGCGCGCGCCATCGCCGAGGGCCTTGGCGCCGACGTTGTTACCTTCAACCAGGTCATCGACATCGACTTCCTGGTCAAGAAGGGCCTCGTCTCGGCCGACTGGCAGAAGGATTTCCCCGACAACGCCTCGCCGTTCTATTCTCTGCCTTCGTTCCTTGTCCGCGCGGGCAACCCCAAGCACATCAAGGACTGGAACGATCTCGTGCGCGACGACGTGCAGGTGATCTTCCCCAATCCGAAAACATCAGGCAATGCGCGCTACACCTATCTGGCGGCCGCCGCCTACGCCAAGGAGGCCTTCAAGGGCGACGACGCCAAGGTGAAAGAGTTCATCACCAAGCTGTTCAACAACGTGCCGATCTTCGACACCGGCGGCCGCGCCGCGACCACCACCTTCGTGCAGCGCGAGATCGGTGATGTGCTGATCACCTTCGAATCTGAGACGCGCGGCATCCGCAAGGAGTATGGCGACGACAAGTTCGAGCAGGTCACGCCTTCGGTCAGCCTGCTCGCCGAATTCCCGGTCGCGATCGTCGACAAGGTTGCCGACGAGCACGGTACGCGCGATCTGGCCAAGACCTATCTCGACTTCCTCTACACACCCGAGGGCCAGGACATCGCCGCCCGCAACGGCCTCAGAGCCCGCGACGCCGCTGTCGCGGCGAAATACAAGGCCGATTTCCCCGATATCCGGCTGCTGACGGTGGAAGACGTTTTCGGCGGCTGGGACAAAGTGCAGAAAGAGCATTTCGCCGCCGGCGGCCTTCTCGACCAGACCTACGGCAGCCGCTGAAGGCAGCGATATCTGCGCAACAGACGGAAAGCCGGCGTCCTGCCGGCTTTTTTCGTTTTTGAACGCCGAAAACCTGGTTATCAGCGGCATATCCGCGTTCTCAGTGCAAAACGTTACAAAGAATCAACGCGTTTATGCCTAAAGTGCGATTTGGTGGCTGTTTCGCGAAACATCATCGCGGGGCGAAGACGTCATTATTTGCACACAAACAGTCGCCAGATGCGAGTGGTTGGGGCTTTTATGGGTTGATCTGGGCATGCTGACAAAAAAAGGCAAATACGGCCTCAAGGCCCTCGTGCATCTGTCTGGCCTGCCGGCCGGCCAATTGGCCTTCGTCAATGACATCGCTGTGGCCAACAACATCCCGAAGAAATTCCTCGATGCCATCCTGGGCGAGTTGCGCAATGCCGGCTTCGTCCAGAGCCGCAAAGGCAAGGAAGGCGGCTACCGCCTTGCCCGGCTGGCCTCCGAAATCAAGATCGGCCATGTCGTGCGCGTGCTTGACGGGCCGCTGGCGCCGATCCCTTGCGCCAGCCGCACGCAGTATCAACGCTGCGAGGATTGCGACGAGGCGACCTGCCAGGTCCGCCACATGATGCTGGAGGTGCGGCAGGCTATCGCCGAGGTGCTGGACAATCGCAGCCTTGCCGCCATGCGCGACGCCGACAATGACGATTTCCCGGTCGAGCTGACGTCGCAGATCTAAACCACCGACTGCAAGCTGACCGCGCTCAGACAGGCGTGAGATTCTTCGATTGAAGAAGGGTTCTCCAAATCTCGGGTTACGAAGCTCGAAATCACGGAGAACCCCATACAGTTTTGGCCTACCCGTTCACACTAGACGCAGCCTCGAATACGTCGCGTGCGGACGTCGTACCCGCTACGTGCTCCGTACCCGCCACACCGAGGTCCATCCATCCCGCATTCACGGCCTCAAACATTTCTTCAGCGGGTCCGGAGTGACCCTTCGGGATGCCGAATTGCTCGAACGCTTCCGCCCACCCCGCACGCGGGATTGCAAAGGCTTTCACGTCGAGATTCAGGACTTCACCCAACTGCTCCGCGACTTCATCCGCGGTGACCATCGAACCGATCTCGACGATGCGCTGCCCTGACCACGCTGGCCCGGTCAAAAGGGTTGCCACCTCCGCGCCGATGTCGTTCGTTGCGACCATGGTCGATTTCCGGTTTGTCGGATTGTAGTAGACCGGTAGCGTTCCGCCCTGCGCGACCTGCAAGCCGTAAAGAAAGTTCTCGAAGAATCCCCCTGCGCGCACAAATGCAATTGGCGATGTCAGGTCGCGAAAACCTTGCTCCAGAAGCGACAAGGCCGCGATCACCCCGTGCCCGCTGGTTCTGTTCGCACCCATCGACGAAAGCGCAACCACCCGCGGCGGCGCTGCCTTGGTGAGCGCCTCGACATAGCTTGCAATCACGCCCTTTGCTTCTTTGTAATCGGGCGACGGCGCCCAGACAGGGGGCAACATGACGAACGCGCCTTCGACGCCTTTGAGCGCTCGCTCGATGGCCGCCGAATCATTCCAATCGCCGTCTACCAGTTCCACGCCCTGGTTCGCCCAATTGGCCGCCTTTTCGCGATCGCGGACGAGCGCGCGTACCTGCTTGCCGTGCGCCAGCAGATGTTCTGCCGTTGCGCCGCCAACTTTTCCGGTGATTCCCATTACTAGGAACATGTGTTTTCTCCTGATGTTGAGGGACAGAACTGCCCCTGTTGATTCAATGGATGAGCGGCAGAATGGCCCGGATACGGGGATCGCGCAGATAGAGGCCGCCCCAGGTCATCGCGCCCAGAAGCAGGGAAATGATTTCCGGCGGCGACCCCAACTCGCCGATGCGGACATGGGCGCAGATCGCGCCCCCCAGAAATCCCGTCACCAGGATCGCGCCGAGGACGGCGGTGACCGGGATGGCGTAAAGGATGGCGCAGGCGAGGATGATCGGGCCCACGACACGGGTCAGGCCCATCGCAAACCCGGTTTCCTGCAACATGCTTGCGATCTGTGCCGGCGCGAAAAGCTGAACAGTGCCATCTGCCACCAGAGCGATGACGACAAACGCGCTCATTATCCGGCCGGCCCACAGGGCGCGATGCAAGGTCATAGTTTCCGGTGTCTGATGCAGGTTCACAGTTTCGGACACTTGTCATTCTCCGATGGGGAGATCCCATATTCGAAGCTTACTGTGCCTCTCAGATGTGATAAACACCGAGGAAATGAACCGACTGTTCTCTTTTCGGGAAACAATACCGAGGCACGAAAATGCAGAATCTCGAACCCATCCTCATTTTCACAACGGTCGCGGAAATGGGGAGCTTCACCCGCGCGGCCGATAGCCTGGGCATCCAAAAGGGGAGAGCCTCAACGGCGGTCCGGAAGCTGGAAGAAGATGTGGGTGTCAGGCTTCTGCACCGGACGACGCGCAGCGTGCGGTTGACGGAGGACGGACGCGCATTTCATGCCCGTGCCCGCGATCTGCTTGCTGAAGTCGATGATCTGCACTCCATGTTCGCAGGCGACCGCGTGGCACTTCGCGGCCGTTTGCGGGTCGACCTTCCGACCGAAGTGGCGCGTACAACGATCGTGCCGGCTTTGCCGGATTTCATGGCGGCGCACCCCGAATTGGAGCTGGAGGTGTCGAGTACGGACCGGCAAGTCGATCTCGTTCAAGAGGGGTTCGATTGTGTATTGCGGCTTGGACCCATTCGCGACGAAACGCTGATTGCCCGTCCACTCGGCCTTTTGCGCATGGCCAACGCTGCCAGCCCCGCCTATCTGGCGCGCTATGGCGTGCCTCGGTCGCTGGAAGATCTCCAGCGTCAGGAACATAGGACAATTCACTTTTCGACGATGCTGGGCGCGAAACCTTATGGATGGGAATATCCGGACGGCGACAGCTACGCGACACTTCAGTTGCCAGGTGCGCTGCACGTCAACAGCGCGCAGACCTACGAAGCCGCTGCCCTCGCCGGCATTGGCCTGATCCAGGCGCCACTCCTGGGCATTGGCCGATACTTGGAGAGTGGAGCGCTTGTCGAAATCATACCCGATTTTCGTCGCCGGCCGCTCGCCGTGTCCCTCGTCGTCGCACATCGGAGCAATCTGTCGCGCCGAGTCCGCGCATTCATGAAATGGACCGAAGATGTGCTGACGCCGTATATGGAATAGCGACGCGAATATCTTCGTCCGCCCCTCGAAATCAAAATTTGCAAGCGGCGCGCCTGTCTTGGGTCTAGAGCAACCGAAATCTGCAGAAGTCTTGAGCGCGGACACGACCTTGCACGGCCCAAGCCGACGCAGTAAAGCGGGGTTCGAAGAACGGGCTGGACCGATGAGGCTGTGGTGGTTAGCAAAATCCCGCAAGGCCGCCCGCAAGCTGCCATCGGCAGCCAGTTTCCGCACTGAAATCATCGCCGACGTCTTCGTCCCGGAACGGGCGCAGGACGTGCGCTTCTTCAGCCGGAAGCTGGTTCACCCCGGCCGGCTTCGCCGCTTCTCCAACAAGGACCTTCGCGAAGGCCTGCTGTCCGTCTTCTATCTCGTGGTGGCAGCGGCACTGCCGGTGCGCTGGTGGGCGCCGATCTGCGGCCGCATATCGAGGTTTCGCCTCAAGCGCCATATGCGCAAGGAATTCCCGGCCTACGCGGCCGCCACACGCGCGGTGCTTGGCGATGGTATCGATGCACGCAAGCTGTTCGAGGGATTGCTGGCGGCGCGCCACCGCCGCCGCTTGCAGCTCGCCGCACATCTGGTGGCCGGCCGCTGGTCGCCGACGATCCGGCTGGAGGGGCTGGAGGGGCTGCGGTCGGCCTTGCAGCGCGGCCACGGCGCCATCCTCTGGTGCGATCAGTTCATCGCCCAGACCATCATCGGCAAGCGCGCGCTATACGAGGCCGGTGTCGAGGCGCATCAGGTTAGCGTCAACACCCACGGTATTTCCGAATCGGCGTTCGGCCTGCGTTTCCTCAACCCGCCGCTGGTCAATGTCGAGAACCGGTTCCTGAAAAGCCGGGTCGCCTTTGACCGCGACGACACCTATCAGGTCACCATCCGCATCCAGAAGCTCCTGAAGCAGAATGGCGTGGTGACGATGACCAACACCGTCCATGCCGGCACGACTTTTGCCGAGGCAGCCATGGGCGAAAGCGGCTGGACGCATCTCGCCTCGGCGCCGGCGAATTTCGCCGCCAGGGGCAGAACCGCCCTGTTTGCCATGTCGACCTTCGAAGTGGTTCCCTTCATCGAGTACCGGGCTGTGCTCAGCCCCGAGCTGACGCCGGAAGCATCGGTCACCCCGGCGACGGACATGGCCAGGGATGGCGCCAAGAACATGACCGTGCAGGCGCACTACATCCTGCTCAAGCGCGACCGCCTGCTGGAGGCGCTGAGGCTCTACCCCGAGCAGATGCTGACGTGGTCCCGCCGGCAGCGGCTGACCGAGGCGCCGGACAGCACCGGCATCGGAATGGATGAAGGCTCATGACCGGCGTATCAGGCGGACCGCGCCAGCGACGAGCTCACCGACCGGGCGTGTGGCATCGAGTGTCGAGGCGCGCTCATCCGCAGCCGGCGGCTCGAGGATGGCGAACTGGCTGTCGACCAGGCTTGCCGGCATGAAATGGCCCTTGCGGTTACCGACACGCTGTCTGGCCGTGGCAGGGTCGATCTCCAGATAGAGGAAGATGATTTCCGGGCAGAAGCCGCTCAACCGGTCGCGGTAGCTGCGCTTCAGTGCCGAGCAGGCGGCAACCACGCCCTGTCCGCTGCCCACCGACTCCGCGATGCGCTCGCCGATCGCGTCGAGCCAGCCTTCGCGCAGTTGATCGGTAAGCGGCTCGCCGCTTGCCATACGTGCGACGTTTTCCGGCGGATGCAGCTTGTCGCCCTCGATAAAGGCAACGCCCAGAGCGGCGGCAAGCCCAATGCCCACCGCCGACTTGCCGCAGCCGGCGACGCCCATCACCACGATGGCCGGAGGCACCGAGCCGGGAGCGCCCGCTGGCGCCTGTGCTGCCTTTTCGTCCACTGTCAGCGGCTTGCCGGCGCGCGGCCGTAGAGCAGCAGCATGGCGACAATGACGACGCCATAGATGATCTGCCGCCCCGCTTCCGGCATCTGCATGACCGACAGGATGGATTGCAGCAGCGTGATGAGGATGACACCGGCGACGGTGCCGAGATAGGAGCCGCGCCCGCCCAGGATCGAGGTGCCGCCAAGCACCACCGCGGCAATCGACGGCAGCAGATAAGCGTCACCCATCGACTGCGCCGCCTTGGAGGCATAGCCGGCCAGAAGCACGCCGCCGAAAGCCGAGAGCCCGCCGGACACGGCGAAGGCGATCATCACCACGCGCCTTGTGTCGATGCCGGAGAGATAGGCCGCGCGCTCGCGGTTGCCGATGCCGTAGACGGTGCGGCCGAAGCTGGTCCGCGTCAGCACGAATACCATCGCGGCCCCGATCAGCGCCCAGATGATGACCGCGTTGGGCACGCCCGGAATGGCAAAACCGGTCGCCAGGTAGCGCATCGCGCCCGTTGCCGAATCCTGCGGCGAGAAGCCGCCGGTATAGACCACCATAAGCCCTTGTGCGACAGCGTTGGTGGCCAATGTGATGATCATCGAGGGGATACGCAGATAGGCCACGCCGATGCCGTTGACGACGCCGATCAGCATGCCGCAGACGATGCCGAACGGGATGGCTAACGCCACGCCGACCGGGCCGTACGCCGCCGCGGCGCAGGCCATCATGGCGCCCGCCGCCACCGCCCAAGGCACCGACAGGTCGATCTGGCCGAGCAGGATGACCAACATCATGCCGGTCGCGATGACGCCAAGGAATGAAGCCACCTTGAGCTGCTGCAGAAGATATTCAGGCGACAGGAAGCTTCTGGAATAGAGGCTGCCCAGGAACAGCAAAAGAACGATGCAGGCAAAGGCCGTCAGCACCGCCGGATCGGCGCGGCGGATGAATCTGGGCATGCGGCCGGCAATGCCACCAAGCGTCGTTTCGCTCACAGGAACCACTCCAGCCGGTTGCGGACCCGAAACAGGGCGAAGGCGCCGAGGCTGACGGCGACCAACAGGATAACGCCCTGAAACAGCGGCTGCCAGAGCGGATCGAAATCGAAGACGAACAACAGGTCGCCGATCGTACGGAAAGCCAGTGCGCCGAAGATGGCGCCGATGGCGCTGCCCTTGCCGCCGAACAGCGAAACGCCGCCGAGCACCACGGCTGCGATGGAAAACAGCGTGTAGGAGTTGCCGCTGGCATAGGCCGCCTCACCCGTATAGGTGAAGAAGGTCAGGAACAGTCCGCCGATCGACGCCAGCAGGCCGGCCAGCGTGTAGGCAGCGAACTTGCCGCGCCGGATCGGCACACCCGACATGTAGGCCGCCGTCTCCGATGAGCCGGCCGCGTAGGCGGCGCGGCCGAGCACCGAGCGGCTGAACGGCACCCAGATCACCAGCACGATGGCCAGCAGCACGACGAGACTTGCCGGCACCACGCCGAACACGCGGCCGGTCAGCACATCGGCCAGGTCCTCATTGACGGAACCGCCCGGGAATGGCCGCAGCAACAGGCCGATGCCGTAATAGACGGCGCCTGTGGCAATGGTGGCGACGATCGGCTGCAACCGGCCATAGATGACGATGGCGCCATTGATGGCGCCGCACAGCAGCCCCACCGCCAGCACGGCGATGACGCCAAGCGTCGTCTGCATCGGCGTGCCGACCACCAGCCAGGAGGCGAGGCAGTTGGTGAGCAGGAAGATCATACCGACGGACAAGTCGATGCCGGCGGTGATCACCACCAGCGTCTGCGCCATGGCGACAAAGGCGAGCAGCACGCCTTTGTTCGAGGCTGTCTGCACGACGTTGGCGGTGAAGCCGGCCGGATGGTTGGAGGTGTAGATGACGAACATGACGATGAAGATGCCGAACGCCAGCAGCGTTCCGCGCTGTTCGGCCAGCCAGTAGCGCCAATCCTTCATGCGTCCACTCCCAAGCCCACCGGGCTGTCCTCGCCATGGATGTTGAGCGCACTTGATATCAGCGCCCGCTCGGTGATCTCGGCGCCGACCAGCTCGCGCTTGACCGCCCCGTCATAGAGCACCAGCACACGGTCGCAGCAGCCGATCAGCTCGTCATAGTCGGTCGAGTAGAACAGGATCGCCGCACCCGCGTCGGCCAGTTTGCGCATCAGCTGGTACAGTTCCTGCTTGGTGCCGACGTCGATGCCGCGCGTCGGATCGTTGAGCAGGATGATGCGCGGCTGGCGCATCAGCCATTTGGCGATGACCACCTTCTGCTGGTTGCCGCCCGAAAGCGCGCCGACCGGAATGTCGAGGCCCGCCGTCTTGATCGCCAAGAGGCCGACCATGTCGTCGATCAGCCGCTGCTCGGCGGCGCGATCGATGATGCCGGCTTTCGACAGCCGGTCGAGCGCCGCGAAGGACAGGTTCTCGCGCACCGTCATCGGCAGCATCAGCCCTTCGGTCTTGCGGTCCTCGGGGATGAGCGCCATGCCGATGCCTTCGTCGCGCGCAACGGATGGACTGGTGATCGAGACAGGCTTGCCGTCGATCAGGATCTGGCCGCTGAGGCCCCGCAGCACGCCGAAGAAGGCGAGCAGCAATTCGCGCTGGCCCTGGCCATCGAGGCCGCCAAGGCCGACCACCTCACCCGCCCTGACGGTCAGCGAGATGTCGTGCAGCCGGTCGGCCCATGAGAGCTTGCGGGCCTCGAGCCTGGGGGCCGCGGTGGCAGGCACGGCCGCCGGCTTGGGCGGAAAGATATGGCTGTATTCGCGGCCGATCATCAGTTCGACCACCTCATTGTCACTCTTCGAGCCGGCTGGATAGCTGGCGACATTGCGGCCGTTGCGAAACACCGTGCACTGATCCGCCAGTTCGGCGATCTCGTTCATGCGGTGCGAGATGTAGAGCAGCGCCAGCCCTTCCGAGCGCAGCCGCTTGAGCACCGCGAAGATCTTCGAGACATCCGCCGCCGTCAGCGCGGAGGTCGCTTCGTCGAGGATGAGGATGCGTGGCTTGCGTGCCAATGCCTTGGCGATCTCGACCATCTGCCGGCGCGACAATGGAAGATCCTTGACCAGCGCCAGCGGGTGTATGTCGGCGGCGCCGGCACGAGCAAGTGCTTCTTCGGCGATGCGGCGCTGCGCCTTGCGGTCGATCATGCCGAAGCGTTTGGGCGGGTCGGAAATGACGATGTTGTCGGCCACGCTGAGCTCGGGGACCAGCGACAGTTCCTGGAAGATGCAGACGATGCCGGCCTTGTTGGCGGCACCCGGAGAAGCGAAGGTCGCCTCGCGCCCGTCCAGCGTCATGCGGCCCTCATCGGGCGCCACGACACCCGCCATGACCTTGATCAGCGTCGACTTGCCGGCGCCGTTTTCGCCGAGAATGGCGTGGATGCTACCGGCTTCAACGACAAGCTCGGCCTTCTCCAGCGCGCGTACACCGCCATAGCGCTTGGATATGCCTTCCATACGAAAGAGCGGAGCCGCACCGTCCATCGGCCCTCCCAGGGCGATTGTGGGATTGAGACAAGCGCCGCGGCTCAAGCCGCGGCGCAAGGTGACAGCCAGCGATGATTTACTGGTTTTCCTTGGTCTGACCCATGATTTCCTGGGCGCTGAAATTGATGCCGCAGGTCGGGAAGGAATTGCCGACGAAGAAATTGTCGGATTCCTTGGGGAAGTAATCCGTGCCTTCCTTCATGTTCGGGTCTTCGGCGATCGCCAGCGGCAGCTTCACCTCTTGTGGCACCACCTCGCCTTCGAGTGCGGCGATCGCGGTCTTGATGGCGACGGCGACCTGAGCCGGACCCGAGCCCGCGGACGAGCACTTCAGCCCGTCGGCCGAATGCGCGGCGCAGAACTTGCGGAAGCCGTTCTCGGTCTCGCCGCCAAACGGCACGAACGGATGCTTGGCGTCGATCATCGCCTGCACGATGCCGGTATCGCCGCCCTGGCCGGTGATGCCGTCGAACGGACCGTTGGTGGCGATCGCATCGGCGGTCACCTTCTGCGCGACGCCGTCATCCCATTTGCCGGCGACTTCGGTGACGTCCCACTTCTTGCCGGACGCATCGAAGACCTCGTGGATGCCGTTGTGACGATCGGTGTCGACGGAGGTGCCAGCGACGCCGCGCACTTCCAGGATCTTGCCGCCGTTCGGTATCTTGGCGACCAGCCACTTGGCCCACAATTCGCCAAGGCCCTTCTGATCGACATTGACGTTGATGGCGTCCTTGGTGTCGAGAATGTTGTCGAAGGCGACCAGCACGATGCCGGCTTCCTTGGCGCGCTTGATGACCGGACCGAAGGCCGTCGGGTTCTGGGCGTCGGTGACGATGGCGTCATAGCCGGAATCGATGAAATTGTTGATCGCCGAGATCTGTGCCGGCACGTCCTCGCCCGTCGAGACGACCTTGAATTCCTTGATCTTGGCTTTGACTTCGGGTTGTGCGGCGTAAGCCTTGGCCGTCTGCACCATCTGGATGCGCCAGGTGTTGGCGATGTAGCCATTGGCGAAGGCGATGCGGAACGGCCCTTCCTTCTTGGGATATTTGAAGAATTTGGTCTCCGCGTCCCACGGCGCGAAACAGTCCGCCTGAGCGGCAGGACCCGACACGATTTCGGGCCCGGCGGCCATGGCGGCCGAATTGAGCATGACGAATGCAGTGGCGGCAACGACGCCACCAACAAGTGACTTGATCATCGATAATCCTCCCGATTGCAGTTCTGATTGTTCGTTTCGCAATGCGAATTTTTCGCGCGATGGACCGGCACCTCCCGCCTCGCCATGCGCTTCCTTGGTCGCCGGTGGTGGCCGACCCGGTTCCTCCCTTGTCGCCGCCAGCGGGGCGAAAACTATCATATTATCCATAATAAACAAGTATTAGTTGTCGCTTATGTATAATAAACAGGTGCGACGTGTCGTTCATGCACCTGCCTGGAGAAGATGGTAGCGCTACCAAATTGACGTGTAAACCGGCATTCGCACAGTCGCTTCTGTGCGTTTCAACGCGCCGTGCTCTCGCGGCGCTTGAGCTCGAAACCGAGGTCGACGATCCGTTGCTCCGGTCTGTTGCCGGCGATCGCCGCCAGCGCCATGGCGACGGCACGCCGGCCGATCTCATAACGATGGGTGCGGATGCTGGTGACCGAAGGAAACGCCACCTGCATCATGTCGAGATCGTTGAAACCGACGATGCCGATCGTCTTCGGCACCGCGATCGAGGCGCGATGGCATTCGAACAAGACGCCGAGCGCGATGTCGTCATTGTTGCAGAAGACACCGTCGAGTGTCGGCACCTTGGCCAGCGCGTCGCGGAACATCTCGCGGCCGAGCGACACGCTGGATAGCACCGGCGTGGTGGTGACGAGGCGCGGGTCGAACAGGCCCGCGGCCTCCATCGCCGCGCGATAGCCGGCCAGGCGCCGCTGCGAACGCGGATCCATGCGTGCGCCGATGAAGCCGATGCGGCGATAACCGGCCTCGATGAGATGCTCGGTCGCCGCCCTGCCGCCATCGAGATGCGAGAAGCCGACCATCATATCGACCGGATCTGGACCGGTTTCCATGACCTGCACCACGGGGCAGCCGGCACTTTCCAGCAGCTTTCGCGAAGCCGGTGTCTGGTCGATGCCGGCGACGATCAGCGCCGCTGGCCGTTGCGAACCGAACAGCTGCAGCAGCCGTTCTTCCTCAAGGCCGGAATAGTGGGTGTTGCCAAGCTGGATGCGGAACGGGCTGGCCGACAGGCTGTCATAGATGCCGCGCACCACCTCGGCGAAGACGTTGTTGGTCAGCGACGGCACCAGCACGCCGAACACCTCGGCGCGCGCCGAGGCCAACGCCCGCGCATTCGGATCCGGCACGTAGCCCAGTTCGTCGACGGCGGCCTGGATCTGGCGGCGCAGCTCTTCGGACACACGCTCCGGCTCGCGCAGCGCACGCGACACGGTGATGGCGCCGACACCGGCCTTGCGCGCCACATCTGATATGGTCGGCCGGCCGCCGCCACGGCGTGAACGCGGCCTGGTCAAGGTCGCACGCGCTCGGCAAGGCGTTCGCCAAAGCGCGGCTCCGGTACGATCCTCCTTGCTGTCGTCATCTCACCGGCCCGTCCTGCCGCCCCCACTCGCCTGCTGGCGTCGCGCAGCGTCTGTCCGTTGTCAAGCCGAGGCACTTGCCGGCGACATGCATGCGCAGGCGCCCGCCTTGCTCAGGCCATGACGGCGGCGCCGCGCCGTGCCTTCCAGAACAACAACCCGATCGCCAGTATGTTCAGCAGATTCCAGGCGATGCCGTTGAGGAAGGCGGCAGCGTAGGAACCGGTCAAATCGTAGATCCAACCCGACATCCAGCCGCCGATCGCCATGCCGAAGATGGTCGCCATCATGACGATGCCGATACGCTGGCCGGCCTCCTTAGCCGGCATGTAGTCGCGCACGATGATCGCATAGCAAGGCACGATGCCGCCCTGCGACAGGCCGAACACAAGCGACACCACATAGAGCGAGGCAAGCCCGTCGAACGGGATATAAAACAGCAGCGACAGGCACTGCAGCACCGAGCCGATCAGCAGCGTTTTCATGGCGCCGAAGCGGTCGGCGAGAAAACCCGACGCCAGCCGGCTGACGACGCCAGCCGCCATCATGATCGACAGCATGTCGGCGCCATGCGCCACGCCGTAGCCGAGATCCATGCAATAGGCGACGATATGCACTTGCGGCATTGACATCGCCACGCAGCAACCGAGGCCCGCGAAGACCAGCAGCACCTGCAAGGCCGCCGGCGACAGCGAGATCGGCTGCACCGGCCTGCTTCCGGGCGAACCCGCGGCGATTGCCGCCGGGGCGCCGCGCCGCAGCATCAGCACCAGCGGCACCATGGTCACCAGGCAGAAGATGCCGATTGCGGCATAGGTGAAGCGCCAGCCTTCCGCCTTCATCAGTGTCGGCATGATGGTCGGCCAGATCGCTCCGGCAAGGTAATTGCCGGCGGCCGCTGCCGTCACCGCGACACCGCGCCGGCGGTTGAACCAGTGCGAGATATCGGCGATCAGCGGTCCGAAGATCACCGACGTACCGACACCGATCAACACCCCCTGGGCAAGGGTGAATTGCAGGATCGAGGTCGACAGCGCGGCCAGCAGGAGGCCGGCTGACAGTGCAATCGAAGAGATGAGCGCCGGGATCCAGTAGCCCATGCGGTCGACGGCACGGCCGACCAGCACGTTGCCGGCGGCGAAACCGACCATGGTCGCGGTGTAAGGCATGGACGCCGCGGCGCGATCGACGCCGAACTCGGCCTGCACGGCGGGCAGCACGACGACAACGGCCCACATGCCGACGGCACCGATCGTCGCCAGCAGCATCGAGATGGCGAGCCGCATCCAGGCATAGGAGCTGTCGATGCCGGGGCTCGGCCGGTTCACGTCGGTTCGGGTCAAGGCGTTTCCTGTCGGCGGTCTTGGAAATCGGCTGCCGTTTGCGCCACTATCGGCGCATTCTCAGGCCGCAGCAGCGCCACAGCGGGCAAATCCGTGGCACCAGAGCCAGGGCGGAACCGATGCCGATGTGCGGAGTTTCCCGGCAACCCACCCTGCAGAGGAGTCCTGCGATGACCGCCACCAGGAAAAAATGGTCGGCCGAGGTGACCGAGCACAGCGACGCGATGGATCTTGAGGATCACGTCTTCGAATTCGACGACGCCAGGAAGATCGCCGCTTCGCTGAAACGATCCGCCGAACACAGCCACCGGCGCAAGGCCGAGCCTTTTCAATCCGCCATGTCGATGCTGAATTTCTACATCAACCGCGCCGGCAAGAACTTGCCTGCCGCGCGCAAGAAAGTGCTTGAGGACGCCAAGGACGAACTGCGCAGCGCCTTCGGACGCGACAAGGATGATTAGCGGCGGCCGGTCCGGCCCTACCGGGCGCGGATGACGCCGTCTGTGTTGGCGAGCAGTTTGCGCACAGCATTGCGCGCCGCGTCAGGGCGCTGCAGGCGGATGTTCTTCTCGATCGCCTCGTGCAGCTTCTGCGCGTGGTTGAGATCGTCGATCTCCCGCGTCGTATAGGCAAAGAGGTGATCGAAGGCGGACTCGATCAGCACGCCGAGCGGCACCAGCAGGTCGTTGCCCGAAGCCCGCAGGATGGCGAGATGGAAGCGCGTGTCGGCGCGGGTGCGCTCCTGCAGGCTCGTCGCCTCTCCCATCTCACGGCAGGCCAGGCTGATCTCGGCCATCTGCTCGTCGGTTCTTCGCATGGCGGCAAACGCGGTCGCTTCCGGCTCGATGATGTGGCGGAATTCCTGCACCGTCTTGAGGAACACTTCGCGATCCGGCGACGTCGCGTACCAGGCCAGCACATCGCGATCGAGCAGGTTCCAGCGTTCCCTGGGCTCGACCCAGCTGCCGATCTTGGGACGGGAGGCGAGCAGGCTCTTGGCCATCAGCATCTTGATCGCTTCGCGCACCGCCGAGCGGCTGACGCTGAAGGTCTCCGACCATTTCGCTTCATTGGGCAGGATGGTACCGGGCGGATAGTCGCCGCGCACGATCCTGAGGCCGATTTCGCTGGCCAGCGAGGCGTGCACGCTGGAGCCTGGAATACGCGCGGCGTCCGCCCGGCGAACGCCGCCCGGACGGTCCCCGGAGGCCGCTTTCCCCAACGATTTTTCCTTGTTCGGCTTCGCGTCCCGCATGGGTTCCAGAAAGTCCGGATTAAGCAGGCTGTCAAGCGCGGCAAGCGGCTTGCACCGCAAAGCCGCCCGCTGTGCACAGATCAGCCCCGATTGCTTCGCGGATCAGTCCTGCTTGACGTATTTGCGCCAGCCATGCTCCGGGCGGAAGCCCAGCACGTCACGCGCCTTGCGGTTCGAGAGCAGCGTCTCGTATTCGCCGAGTTCAGCCTTGACCGGCACGCCGGGGTAGAACCGCTTCAAGAGTTCGGCAGTCGGCAGGTCGGACGAGGTGTCGTCATTGGCCGCGTTGAACACATGATAGCCGAGCCCATCCTTCTCTATGGCGCGCAGCGTGATCTGGCCAAGGTCGCGCGCGTCGACATAGCTCCAGGCGATGCGCTTGCGGAAACCCGGATCGGCGAACCATTTCGGAAACAGCGAATATTCATGCGGCTCGATGACGTTGCCGATGCGCAAGGCGTAGATGTCGGTGCCGTTGCGCTGCGCGAAGGCCCGCGCCGTCTTCTCGTTGACGACCTTGGACAAAGCGTAGCTGTCCATCGGATCGACGTCATACTCCTCGTCGAGCGGGAAATATTTGGGATCGCGCGGCTCGTTGGCGAAGACCAGCCCATAGGTGGTCTCGCTGGAGGCGATGATTACCTTTCGGATACCGAGCTTCACCGCAGCCTCGATGACATTGTAGGTGCCGAGCGCATTGATGCGGAACACCTCGTTGTCGGTGGTGATCATGATGCGCGGGATGGCAGCGAAATGCACCACGGCATCGACCGGCTGCGGGCGCAGCGAGGGGTCGAATTCATGCAGGCCCATATAGCTCGACAGTGCGTTGAACACCTGCCCGCTGTCGGTGATGTCGGTGATCAGCGTGCGCACCTTGGGATTGTCGAGCGGCTTGGTGTCGATGTTAAGCACCTGGCAGCCTTGCTCCACCAGATACTGGACGACATGGCGTCCGGCCTTGCCGCTGCCGCCGGTGAACATGATCCGCTTCGTCATTTTGCTCTCCACATCCTCAGGAATTTATGTGTATTGTCAGACAATATCGCCATCCGCAACCACCCCCGCCTGCAAAACGGCAGCGCCTGACATCAATCATTGCAACAGGACTTGAAGACATGAACACGACTGCCGCGAGCGAAAAGATCGGCTTCATCGGCCTTGGCTTGATGGGCCACGGCATCGCCAAGAACATCGTCGACAAGGGCTACAGCCTGACCTTCCTTGGCCGCAAGAACCGCAAACCGGCGGAAGACCTGCTTGGCCGCGGTGCCAAGGAAGCTTCGACCTCGCGCGATGTGGCGGCGGCATCTGATATCGTCTTCATCTGCGTCACCGGCTCACGCGAGGTCGAAGCCATCATTCGCGGCCCGGGCGGCCTCAAGGAGGGTTTGAAGAAAGGTTCGGTCGTCGTCGACTGCTCGACCTCCGACCCGGTCTCGACCATTGCGCTTGCCGCTGAGCTCAAGGCGCTCGGCATCGATTTTGTCGACGCGCCGCTGAGCCGCACGCCGAAGGAAGCTTGGGAAGGCACGCTCGACGCCATGGTCGGCGCACCGGACGCCCTCTTTGCCAGGGTCAAACCGGTGATCGAAACCTGGGCCGGCCGCATCGTCCATATCGGCGACACCGGCGACGGCCACCGCATGAAGCTGCTCAACAATTTCATCTCGCTCGGCTACGCCGCGATCTATTCCGAGGCGCTGGCGCTGGCTGAGAAGGTCGGCATCTCGCCGCCGCGCTTCGACAGCGTCATCCGCAATGGCCGCATGGACTGCGGCTTCTACCAGACTTTCATGCGCTGGACGCTGGAGGGCGACCGCGACGCCCACAAATTCACCATCGCCAACGCTTTCAAGGACCTGACCTATCTGGAATCGATGGCGGGTGCGGCCGGCATCGCCAACCCGCTCGGCAACGCCACCAAGAACTCCTTCGCCGGTGCCCATGCGACCGGCCCGGCCGAGCAATTCGTGCCGATGCTGGCGACGCATATCGCTGGGGTGAACGGTGTCGACCTGATGCCGATGAAGGATGGGAAGAAACAGACGATTTGAGATTGCCAAACGCAACCGTGGATCACCGCCTCCAGCGCCCGATCCCTTCATCGGTATCCGCAAGCAGCTTGTGCACGGCGTTGCGCGCGGCGGCGGGGCGCTGCAGGCGGATGTTCTTTTCGATCGCCTCATGCAGCTTCTGCGCCTGGCGCTGATCGGCGACCTGCTGTGTCGTGAATGCGAAGAGATGGTCGAGCGCCGACTCGATCAGCACGCCGAGCGGCACCAGGAGGTCGTTGCCGGAGGCGCGCAGGATGGCCAGATGAAAGCGCGTATCGGCACGGATACGCTCCTGCAGGCTCAAGGCCTCGCCCATCTCGCGGCAGGCCTGGCTGATTTCCGCCATCTGCTCGTCACTGCGCCGTATGGCGGCAAAGGCCGACGCCTCCGGCTCGATGATATGACGAAACTCCTGCACGGTTCGCAGGAACGCCTCGCGGTCGGGCGCCGTCGCGTACCAGGCCAGCACGTCGCGGTCGAGCAAGTTCCAGCGCTCCTTCGGCTCGACCCAGCTGCCGATCTTGGGGCGTGAGGCCAGCAGGCTTTTCGCCATCAGCATCTTGATGGCTTCGCGCACCGCCGAACGGCTGACATTGAAGATCTCGGCCCATCTGGACTCGTTGGGCAGGATGGTGCCAGGCGGATAGTCGCCACGCACGATCCGCAGGCCAATCTCGCCGGCCAGCGAGACATGGACGCTCGCTCCCGCAAAATGCGCGGCACCAGCCTTGCGCATGACAGCCGGGCCGTGGCTGGCTTGTGCCTTGGCCCGGTCGGTTCGCTTGCTTGATTTCTCGTCCGGCATCCACGTTCCAATGCGTCGACCGTCTGTCGTCCGGACTGGTCCGAACCGCACGGGCGCCGATCTCGTTGCCGAAAAATCCAGAGCACGGGCGCGGCAAAGCCGGAGCCGGTTGCCCCAACCATTGCGTCCGTTCGGGAATGATCGCTTCCGTTCAGGAATGACGGGGCGCCCGCAACCGGGCGCCCCGAAATCGAGAACCTACTTCTGGATGCAGGTATCGACCGTATCCTTGGTGCACTCGTCGAGGCCGGTGAACACCGGATCGGCGACTGCCTTGCCTTCGATCAGGTCGATCATCACCGACGGTGCCTTGTAGCCCATTTCGAACGGCCGCTGGCCGACCAGAGCCGTTACAAGGCCGTCACGAGCGATCGCAATCTCGTCGCCGATCGTGTCGGCGGCGCCGATGACGAAGTCGTTGCTGGCGATCCGGTCCTTGAGCGGTCCGAACAGATCGCGATAGGGCTGCGGCGCGCCGAACAGCGGCCAGCCGCCCATGATGCCGAAGGCGTCCAGCTTGGGGTTGGCGGCGAGGATGTCGGTCATCGCCTGCACGCCCTTGGCGCCATCGTCATTGGTGAACACCGGGCAGCCGGGAACTTCGGTCCAGCCACCTTCACCGGCAAGTGCGGCAAGGCCTTCCTTGCCCGACAGTGCGTCACGCATGCCTTGCGCACGGCGCAGGATGTTGTCGGCTGCCGGGTTGCCTTCGATGGTGCAGATCGTGCCACCATTCGGCTTGCCCTTCTTGATGTACTCGCCGATCTTCTTGCCCATCAGGTAATTGTCGGTACCGAGATAGGTCTTGCGAAGACCTGCGTCTTCTTTGCTGAGATCGGCATCGACCGTCATGATCGGGATCGTCGGATTGGCGCTCTTGATCGTCTGCGCGATCAGCGGCGCGTTGGACGGCGAGATGGCCATCGCCACCGTGTCGGCCTTGCTCAGCATGTCCTGGACGATCTGCGCCTCGCCGGCCTCGTCCGAAGTCGACGCCGGACCGGTGTAGAAGCATTCATATTCCGAGCTGGCGTTTTCCTTGTTCCATTTCTCGCAGCCCTGGTGGATGGCTTCGAAAAACGGATTGTCGAGACCTTTCACGACAATGACGAGCTGTTTCTTGGCCAAAGCCGGCCCGGCACCCAACGCCATGGCGGCGACGGCGGCGAGCAAAAGTGTCTTCCTCATGTCAGTCCTCCCTTGAAACAAACGGACACGGCGTGCCCGCCATACAGATCGACCGGATGCGTGATGACCGAGGGTCGTTTCGCGAGCGCTCGTATCGCCAGGACAGATCGATAAGCATTTCCAGATTCGGCTTCAGATCGGCTCACACACAGGTGCCGCCGGATGCTGGGCCGTCAAACCTCCGCCGATTCCGGCCGGCGAACCGCCAGCGGGGATCGGCATAATCTCCTCCGACGCTTAGCTAATATCGGCTTGGCGCCAACGTCAATGCTATTTGTCCTACAAAACGGATTTTTAAAATAGTCCTGGCCCAATTCGTCCGACAATTGATTGACGTGCGCCGGCTTTTGCGTAAAAGAACGCTAACGCCGTCTTCGGGAGGAGCCGGGGAGAGCGAGGCCAAAGCAGCGTCGGCATCCACGCCGGGAACAGCGGCAGGTCGCAAATCACGGGGAGGCAAAGGCTGGTGGCGGTTCTCGAACTCACCAACATCTCAAGGCATTTCGGCGCCATCCAGGCGGTCAACGACGTGTCGCTGTCGATCGAGCCCGGACAGGTGGTCGGCCTCATGGGCGACAACGGCGCCGGCAAGTCGACACTGGTCAAGATGATCGCCGGCAATTTCCGCCCGAGCCATGGCACCATGCACATGGACGGCAAGGAATTGATCCTGCACAAGCCGGCGGAAGCCCGCCAGCATGGCATCGAGATCGTCCACCAGGACCTTGCGCTCTGCAACAATCTGACCGCCGCCGCCAATGTCTATCTCGGCCGCGAGCTGCGGCGCGGCGTCGGACCGTTTCGCATCCTCGACTATGCCTCGATGTACAAGCGGGCCGGCCAGCTCTTCGCCGAATTGAAGTCCGAAACCCGTCCGCGCGACCTCGTCAAGCAGATGTCGGGCGGCCAGCGCCAGGCGGTGGCGATCGCCCGAACCATGCTGTCGCAGGCCAAGATCGTGCTGATGGACGAACCGACGGCCGCGATCTCGGTGCGCCAGGTCGCCGAAGTGCTGAACCTGATCCGCCATTTGCGCGATCAGGGTATCGCCGTCGTGCTGATCAGCCACCGCATGCCCGACGTCTTCACCGTCGCCGACCGCGTCATCGTCATGCGGCGCGGTCGCAAGGTCGCCGACAAGACGATTGCGTCGAGTTCGCCCGAGGAAGTCACCGGGCTGATCACCGGCGCCATCGAACAGGTTTGATTTCAGCGAATTTCACCACGCACAGCAGATGAAGGTCGACGATGGCACTGACAATTGACCAGCCGATCGAACACAAGCAGCAATCCTTGGCCGCGAGGCTGTTTGCCAGCCAGACCTTCTGGGTGGTGATCGCCGTCATCCTCGCCTGCGTGTTCCTGTCGTTTGCCACCGATGCCTTCGCCACGTCGAAGAACCTCTACAACATCACCCGCAACATCACCTTCGTCGCCATTATCGCGCTCGGCATGACCTTCGTCATCATCACCGGCGGCATCGACCTCTCGGTCGGCTCGGTGCTGTGCCTGTCGTCGATGATTTTGGCTGTCACCATGCATGCCGGCTACTCGATCGAGGTCGGCATCCTGGCCTCGATCGCCACCGCGCTCGCCATTGGCGCCTTCAACGGCGTGCTGATCGCCTATCTCGGCTTTCCACCCTTTGTAGTGACGCTCGGCATGCTGTCGATCGCCCGCAGCCTCGCCATGGTCGCCTCCAACAACACGGTCGTCTTCCAGTTCGGGCCGGACCACGCCAAACTTCTGTCATTGGGCGGCGGCGCCTGGGTGTTCGGCATCGCCAATCCGGTGCTTTACATGATCCTTCTGGCGCTGATCACCGGCTTCATCCTTCGCTGGACCAAGTTCGGCCGCCACATCTTCGCCATTGGCGGCAACGAGCACGCGGCAACGCTGACCGGCGTTCCGGTGCGCCAGATCAAGGTTGCCGTCTACATGATCTCAGCGCTGTCGGCGGGCATTGCCGGCATCATCCAGACCGGCTGGCTGGGTGCCGTCACCACCAATCTCGGCACCGGCATGGAGCTGCAGGTGATCGCCGCAACTGTCATCGGCGGCGCCAATCTGGCCGGCGGTGTCGGCACCGCCTTCGGCGCCATCGTCGGCGCGGCCCTGATCGAGGTGATCCGCAACAGCCTCGGCCTGCTCGGCATCAATGCCTTCTGGCAAGGTGTGTTCATCGGCGGCGCCATCCTGCTGGCGGTGCTGTTCGACCGCATCCGCAATTTCCGCCGCAGCGACTAAGCCGACAGTTGATGGCCAACTCCCTGTTCAGCCTCGAGGGGCGGCTGGCACTGGTGACTGGCTCCGGCCAGGGCATCGGCTTCGCGCTGGCTCGGGGCCTGGCCGAACATGGTGCAAACGTGGTGCTGAACGGCCGCGACTCCGCCAGGATCGGCGGCGCCGTCGAAAAGCTGCGCAATGCCGGCTTCAAGGCGCACGCCTCGACCTTCGACGTCACTGATTTTCAGGCGGTCAACGAGGATATTGCCCGCATCGAGGCCGAGATCGGCGCCATCGACATCCTCATCAACAATGCCGGCATACAATTCCGCGCGCCACTCGAGGACTTTCCCGAGGAACAATGGGAGCGCCTGTTCAAGACCAATGTGTCAGGCGCCTTCCATGCCGCCAAGGCGGTCGCCCGCCACATGATCCCGCGCGGCAAGGGCAAGATCATCAACATCGGTTCGGTGCAGAGCGAACTGGCAAGGCCGAACATCGCGCCCTACACCGCCACCAAGGGCGCGATCCGCAACCTGACAAGGGGCATGTGCGCCGATTGGGCCAAACACGGCCTGCAGATCAATGCGATCGCACCCGGCTATTTCCGCACCGAGATGAACCAGGCGCTGGTCGACAATCCCGAATTTTCCGCCTGGCTGGAAAAGCGCACGCCGGCCGGGCGCTGGGGCAATGTCGACGAGTTGATCGGCGCCGCAGTGTTCCTTGCCTCCGACGCCTCGTCTTTCGTCAACGGCCATACGCTGTATGTCGATGGCGGCATGACGGCTTCGGTTTGACGTTGGCAATTCTCCCGACCGCTATTCGTTCCAGTGCCTATCGCTCAGTCTGAAAATCCGGCCTCACTGGCCGTCATTCGCCCTCGCCGCCCCGGCGCGTCTTGACGCGGCCCCGAACTCGGCCGCACAATCCCTGTTGCAGGCGAAGGGAGGCCAGTCGTCTGCGGGAGGATATACCCATGACGGAAGCGATCAGGCTCTACTGGGGCCGGTTCGGACATGTTTCTATCCTGAATGTCGCAAGCGACTTCGTCACCCATGCCCATGTCGAGGCCCATCTGATCATCTGGCTGGAAGGTACGGCCGGCGAAATGACCATCGGCCGCGAGACCGTCCGGCTTGGACCCGGAATGGCCGCCGGCATCAACTCCTTCCAGCCGCACAGCCATGTTCTGTCGCAAAACGGGACGCCCGGTCTGTTTCTCGCCTTCTACATCGATGCCGACTGGGCGCGGCGCCGCCGCGACCTGCCTTCGTCGGCGCCGCTGTTTTCACAAGCCGCGATCACGCTGGAACCGTGGCTGCATCAGGCCGCCGCCAATCTGCTCGACCACCTCAGCGACAATGAGAGCATCGACGACATCGCCAACTACGAGATCGAGCGTTTCATCGATAGCGTGCTCGACGCCGCCGACGCCTCGGCGCCGCAGGAGGCCCGTGTCCGCATCAACACCATGCAGGATTTTCGTGTCCGCAAGGCAATCCAGCTGATGAAGGCCAATGTCTGCGAGCGCATCTGCTTCGACGACGTGGCGCGCAGCGTCGGCCTGTCGCGACCGCATTTCTTCGCTTTGTTCAAGGAACAGACCAATCTGACGCCCAATGTCTACTGGAACACGCTGCGCATGGAGGAAGCGGTGCGGCAGCTGCAATGGTCGCAGGAACCGCTGATCTCGGTCGCCTGCAATCTCGGCTTCACCACGCAGGGCAATTTCTCGCGCTTCTTCCGCGACCATGTCGGCGTGCCGCCGACGCTCTACCGCGAGGCCGCGCGGGCGATTGCCTGAGCCTGTCCTCGTTTAGTCAAGGTCGACTGTTTTTCAGACTCCTTGATACACGCTCAAGACGCATTGATAAGCGTCGCTGAAATGGCCGCCCTACCCTTGCACCGGATCGCTTTTGCAAGGGAACATTTGAATGGCCAAAGTCACCATCTCCAGCGTCATCGACGCGCCGGTCGAAAAGGTCTGGGCGCGCATACGCGACTTCAACGGGCTGCCGGACTGGCATCCGCGCATGGTGGAAAGCCATATTGAAGACGGCAAGGACGCCAACACGATCGGCTGCGTGCGCAATTTCCAGCTCGCCAGCGGCGCCCGCCTGCGCGAAAAGCTGCTCGACTTCTCCGATCAGAATTTCCTGGTCAGCTACTCCATCCTCGAGACACCGCAGCCGCTGACCAACCACAAGGCGACCCTGCAGCTGCGGCGCGTCACCGATGGCGACCGCACCTACGCCGAATGGACCGCCAGCTTCGACGCCGCGCCCGAGGAGGCAGACAAGCTGGCCGAGGGCATGGGCGCCAATGTCTTTCAGGGCGGCTTCAACGCCCTGAAAAGCCATTTCGCCGGCCAGAGCTGACAGGAGCCAAACCATGGCGCTGGCACTGCAGACTTTTGCAACGGTGAAAGACGCGAACGCGGCACTGAAAGCCCAGGGCACACGCTATCTCGGTGGCGGCACGCTGGTCGTCCGCGCGGCCAATGAAGGCGACGTTTCGGTTTCCGGCCTTGTCACGTCGACCGAGCCGTCTTTGTCCACCATCGCCGTCGCCGGCGATAAAGTCCGCATCGGCGCTTCGGTGACCATGGCGACGATCGCCGGCCATCCGGAACTCGGCACGCTCGCCAAGGCCGCCCGCGCCGTCGGTGGCCCGGCGATCCGCAACATGGCGACCGTCGGCGGCAATCTGTTTGCCCCGGCTCCCTATGGCGATTTCGCCGTTGCCCTGCTGGCGCTCGATGCCACGGTCAGCACCGATAGCGGCGAAACGCCGATCGAGACTTTCCTGGCCAATCGGGACGGCAGCCGCGCCGTCGTCACTTCCGTGAACTTCACGCTTCCGAAGGCCGACAGTTTCCGCTTCCTGAAAGTGTCGAGGGTCAAGCCCAAGGGCGTCTCGGTGCTCAGCATCGCCGCCGTGCTCCAACAGGCGCCAGACGGCACCGTGTCTGCGGCACGGATTGCACTGGGCTGCATGGCCGATCGGCCAATGCGCGCCAGAGCAGCCGAAAAAGCGCTGATCGGTCGTAGCTTGACCAAGGACGGCATCGCACCGGCTTTGGCCGCAGCCAGTGATGGCACCTGGCCCATCACCGATCCGATTGCCAGCGCCTGGTATCGCAACGAAGTCCTGCCGGTCCATCTCGGCCGGCTGCTGCTCGCATAATATCTCGTTCGGGGGGCGCGCGTCTGTCCGATGCTTCGGGCAGGCGCGCTGGGAGGAAAATATGGCAAAGGTTCCGGTTCAATTCACACTCAACGGCTCGGAAAAGGCCGAATTCGTCGACAGCGGCACGACGCTGCTTAACGCCTTGCGCGACAAGGTCGGCGACACTTCGCCGAAAGGCGGCTGCCACCAAGGCACTTGCGGCGCCTGTTCGGTCATCATCGACGGCGAACTCAGGCTCTCCTGCCTGACGCTGGCCGAGACCTGCGATGGCGCCGTCATCAGCACCACGTCGGGGCTTTCAGAAAATGGTGTGCTGCATCCGCTGCAGCGCGCCTTCCTCGACACGTTCGCCACGCAATGCGGCTTCTGCACGCCGGGCATGATCATGGCGGCCAAGGTGCTGCTCGACCACACGCCCAACCCCAGCCGCGACGAGGTGGTCGAGGCGCTATCGGGCAACATCTGCCGCTGCACCGGTTACGAGCCGATCATCCAGGCGGTGCTGACCGCCGCCCGCGCCAATTCGCAGAACGCGGCCTGAGGGGTCCAAAAGAATGGAACTGCGCAAGAGCTACTTCGCCGATGTCCGCAAGGATGATCTGCACGAGATCGGCCAGCCGCGGCCGCGCTCGGATTCGCCGGGCCATGTCACCGGCAAGACCGCCTTTTTCGCCGACCGCAATTTCCCCGGCATGCTGCATCTGAAGATGGTGCGCAGTCCGCACCACCATGCCCGCATCCGCTCGATCGACACCTCGGAGGCGGAAAAGCATCCGGGCGTGGTGAAAATTCTGACCGCCAAGGACGTGCCGCACAATGTCTACACCATCCTGATCCTGATCCAGGTCGGGCCAGAGGACGAGACGGTGCTGGCCGACGGCAAGGTGCGCTGGAAGGGCGAGGCCGTGGTGGCGGTGCTGGCCGAGACCGAGCGCGCGGCACAAGAGGCCGCCGCCAAGGTCAAGGTCGACTACGAGGTGCTGCCGGCTGTCTTCGACATGGAGGAGGCGCTGAAGCCCGGCGCGCCGCTGGTCAACGAATATCACGGCCAGAATTACTACCTCTATGACAGCGGCGAGTGCCGCAAGGTGCGCTTCGGCGACGTCGAGGCGGGCTTCACTGGGGCCGACCATGTGCTGGAGCAAAGCTACCAGTCGTCACCGATAGAACACGCGCCGACCGAGACCACCGGTTGCGTGGTGGCGCCCGAGGGCAATGACCGCTTCACCTGCTACACCAACACGCAGGCGATGTTCTTCACGCTCGACAACACCTCGATCATCCTGCAGATGCCGGGCAGCAAACTGCATTTCGTCGGCGGCACCGTCGGCGGCGGTTTTGGCGGCAAGGTCGACGTCATCGTCGAGCCGATCGCAATCCTCGGCGCAAAATTAACAGGACGACCAGTCTGTTTTATCTACAGCCGCGAGGAGGAGATGCAGATCTCGTCGCCACGCGCCGCTGAAAAGGTCGTCATCAAGGACGGTGTCATGAAAGACGGCCGCATCGTCGCGCGCAAGGTCACCGGATACACCGATGCCGGCGCCTATTCGCGCCACTCGCCCTATGGCGCACAGAAGGGCGCGGGGCACTATCCCGGCCCCTACACGATCCCGAACGTCTGGATCGACACCTACTGCGTCTACACCAACCGCACGCCCTCATCCGCCATGCGCGGCTTCGGCGTCACCATCGGCGATTTTGCGCTGGAGGTGCAGATGGACAAGCTGGCGCGGCTGATCGGCATGGACCCGCTCGAATTCCGCTTCATCAACGCCTATCGCGACGGCGACATGAAGGCGCATCGCCAGCCGACCGAGGGCGCCGCGCTGATCGAATGCATGCAGGAAGCATCGCGCGCCGCCAACTGGCCAGTGGCGGAGAAATACATGGCGATGTCGTCCTACGTGAAGGGAGCTTGAGATGGCGATCAGGCGTGGACGCGGCGTTGCCGCGATCAACTATCCCACCGGCATGAACCTCGGCGGCGACCCGACCCAGGCGCTGGTGCACTCGACGCCGACAGGCAATTTCATGGTGACGCTGTCATCGGTCGATCTCGGCCAGGGCATGAAGCAGATCATGGCGCAGATCTGCGCCGAGACGATCGGCGTACCAACCGACCGTGTCGTCGTCGACACCGCCGACACCGACACCGGCCCGCACTGCATGGGCACCTTTGCCTCGCGCGGCACGCACCGCGCCGGCAACGCCGTCATCCAGGCGGCCAGGGAAGCACGCCAGGTGATGCTGGAAGTGGCAGCCGAGGAGCTGGAGGTCAACGCCTCCGACCTCGAGACCGACGGCCAGGGCAACATCCTGGTCAAGGGCGCCCCGCAGAAATCGATCTCGATGTTCGATGTCGCGCTGTCGGCGCATTTCAAGCGCGGCCGCTCGATCTCGGGCCGCGGCATGTTCCTGATCCCGCGCTCCTATCCCGAGAAAGAAACCGGCGCGATGAAGCCGTCGACCTGCTACGCGCATGCCTGTACCGTGGCCGAGGTCGAGGTCGACGACGAAACCGGCGAGGTCACCGTGCTGACGGTGAAGAACGTCTTCGAGATCGGCCGCGCGCTGAACCCGAAAATGGTCGAACAGCAGCTGGTCGGCGGTTCGTGGATGGGCATCAGCCATGCGCTCTACGAGACGACCGAGCCCTATTATCCCAACCGCGACCATGGCGGCACGGACTTCAACCAGTATCTGATGCCCGGCCCCGGCGATCTCGCCGAGACCGAAATCATCGTGCTGGAGCGTCCCTCGGCGGACGGGCCATACGGCGCCAAGGGGCCGGGCGAAATGTGCGCCAACCCGCAGATCCCCGCCGTCGCCAATGCCGTCTTCGACGCCGTCGGCGTGCGCATCGACACGCTGCCGATCACGCCGGAGCGCATCCTGCGCGCGCTGAAGGCGCAAGCGGCGAACTGAGGGCCGAAATGACTGGAACAAGCGCCGAGACTGTCGCGACCTCGCCGGAGGCGGTGGCGCAGCATCTGGCCGCCTCGCGCTATCTGGCGGATGAAAGCCTTTCGACCGCGATCTTCCTGGCGATCCGACTGGGCAAGCCGCTGCTGCTCGAAGGCGCGCCGGGCGTCGGCAAGACGGAAGCCGCCAAGGCGATCGCCGCGCTGCTCGGCCGCGATCTGGTGCGGCTGCAATGCTACGAAGGCATCGACGCCGCGCATGCGCTCTACGAATGGAATTATCAGCGCCAGTTGCTCGCCATCCGCCATGCCGGCGAGCATGAGATCGACATCTACGAAGACCGTTTCCTGATCGCCCGGCCGCTGCTGCAGGTGCTGAAGGCGCCCGAGCAGCGCGTGCTGCTGGTCGACGAGATCGACCGCTCGGACCACGAATTCGAAGCGCTGCTTTTGGAATTCCTCTCCGACTTCCAGATCAGCATTCCCGAGCGCGGCACCATCCGCGCCACCGCACAGCCGATCGTCATACTGACCTCGAACCGCACCCGCGAGCTCGCCGAAGCGCTGCGCCGCCGCTGCGTCTACCACTGGATCGGCTATCCGGACGCCGAGCGCGAGGCCGCCATCATCATGCTGCGCGCCGGCAATGTGGCTGAAGAAACGGCGCTCGCCGTGGCGGCAGCCGTGCAGACCATCCGCGCCCGGCCGCTGGCCAAGCCACCCGGCATTGCCGAGGCGGTCGAATGGGCCAATGCCGCGACCATCCTGGAAAAAGGCGGCAGCCCGTGGCCGGAAGCCTTCCGCCGCGCCATCGGCGTGCTGATCAAGGACGAGGAGGATCTGTCCTACATCGCGCCGGAGCTTGGACGGATTGTCAAGGAGGCGCTGGCGTGACGCGGGAGGTCATTTTGCAATGCTGGCGGGAGAGCGCCCCCCTCTGCCCTGCCGGGCATCTCCCCCTCAAGGGGGGAGATCAGATGTCATCCCCGCTTTCGCTAATCGCTGACGTCGCCGAACAGAGCGAAGCGTCGAACCTGCCAATCTCCCCCCTTGAGGGGGAGATGTCCGGCAGGACAGAGGGGGGCGCCACGCAATGATGCGGGAAACAAGCTTGCCTCGTGCCGCTGCGCCCTTCCTCAGCTTCGGCCGCTTGCTGCGCCGCTATGGTTTCGCCATCGCCCCCGAACAAGTCTCCTGTTTCATGCAGGCGGTGACGTTGCTCGGGCCGCGCTCGATGGCAGACATCCGCGAGGCGGCGCTCGCGACGCTGGCGCCGCCGCCCGATCGCCGCGACGAATTCGAGGCGCATTTCCAGAGCCACTTTTATGGCAACACATCCGCCCTGGTCGAAGGCGACGCCGACGAGGAAACTCGCATCAAGGATGATGGCGGCGCCGACGACAAACGCATCGAGGCGGAACAGCAGCAAGACGGCGGCGAGCTGTCCTCGGCGCTCGAGCAATTGAGCAGCCGCGACTTCCAGCGCGACGATGACGGCCTTGCCGCTTTCCGCCGCAGGCTCGCTTCCGCCCTGCCCGCCCGCCGCTCCTTCCGCACCGTGCGCACACATTCGCGCGGCAAGCTCGACCTGCGCCGCTCACTGCGCGAAATCGTCAGCGCCGATGGCGATGTGCCCTCGCCGCTGCTGCGCCGCCGTCAGACCGTGCCGCGCAAGCTGCTGATCCTGATCGACGTGTCCGGTTCGATGAAGCTGCACACGGCGGACTATCTCAAGCTGGCGCATGCCGCCGTACAGGGCGCCGACCGTGCCGAGATCTTCACCTTCGGCACCCGACTGACCCGCATCACGTCGGCGCTGCGCATTCGCGACCGCGACCAGGCGCTGGCGCGCGCCGCCGCCCAGGTCGACGACTGGGACGGCGGCACCCGCATGGGGCCGACCCTGCTCGCCTTCCTCTCGGTGCCGCGCTTCTCGTCGTTTGCACGCGGTGCCGCAATCGTCATCCTGTCCGACGCGCTGGAGCGGGGCGACCATAGTGAACTGGAGACGGCGATGCGGCGGCTGAGCGTCCGCGCTTTCCGGCTGTCGCTGGCTACACCGCTAGCCGGCGACCCGCGCTTCCGGCCGGCAACGGCGGCACTACGCGCCATCCTGCCCGCGCTCGACGATCTGGTCGACGGCTCATCGCTCGCCGGTCTAACCGATTTCATTCTGTCGCTCGCCCGCCCCGCCCCGGCGGCAGCGACAATCTGGAAGAGGGTTTCGTGATGCAGAAAACAATCGACGCGCATTTCCACATCTGGCGCCAGAAGGACCAGCCCTGGCTGGTCGGACCGATGGTGCCACGCATCTTCGGCCCCTACGAGCCGATCCGGCGCGACTACCCGATCGAGGAATTTCTGGCTGACCAGCAAGGCGCCGGTGTCGAGAAAGCCGTCTATGTCCAGACCAATTGGGCCAAGGAGGATTTCGAGAAGGAAGTCGCCTTCCTGCAGAAGACCGCTGATGAGACCGGCTGGCCGCATGCCATCGTCGGCTACACCGACATGACCGTCGACGATATCAGGCCTCAGATCGATCGCTTGATGAAATACAAGCTGCTGCGCGGCGTGCGCATGCAGCTACACTGGCACGAGACGCCGGCCTTCCGTTTCGCCGCCTCGGCCGACCAGGTGATCGACCCGAAGGTCCGCGCCAATGTGGCGCGGCTCAAGGATTATGACCTGTCCTTCGACCTGCAGCTCTTCCCCGCCCAGATGAAGGACGGCCTGACGCTGGTCGGCGAAAACCCCGAAACGAATTTCATCCTCACCCATGCCGGCATGCTGACCGGCATGGAGCCGGAGACCACCGAAGCCTGGAAGGCCGGCCTGCGCACGCTCTCGGCGGCGCCCAATTTTTACGCCAAGCTGTCCGGCCTCGGCACCTTCGTCCACCGCAACGATCCCCTGCTGATCGCCTACATCGTCGACAACGCGATCGACATCCTCGGCGCCGACCATCTGATGTTCGGCTCGAACTTCCCGATCGAGAAACTGTGGACCAGCCACGCCGAGCTGATCAAAGCGCACCGCGATGCTGTGGCCAGACATGGCGCGGCAGCAGAGGCGGATATTTTCTGGAACACGGCGGAGCGAGTCTATAGGCCGGTGTAACACAAGCTTCCCTTCTCCCCTTGTGGGAGAAGGTGGATCGGCGCGTAGCGCCGAGACGGATGAGGGGTGTTCCAGCGAAGTGAGGCGTTGGCGTTCCCTGGAACACCCCTCATCCGTCGCCTTCGGCGACACCTTCTCCCACAGGGGGAGAAGGGAAGACGCGCGCGCCGCCTCCTCACTTCACCTCGAACTGCGGATCGACCGGAATCTGCATCGCCGTGACCAGATGGTTGGTCTGGCCGGCCAGCCCGATGATCGACACCAGTTCGCCATGCTGCGCATCGGTCATGCCTTTCGCCCGCGCTGCCGCCGTGTGCGAGTGGACGCAGTAGGAGCAGCCATTGGCGGTCGAGACAGCAATGTAGATCATCTCCTTGGTCAGCGGATCGATGGCGCTGTCGGCGACCATCACCACCTTCAACTGTTCCCAGATCCGCTTCAGCGCCGGAGGATCATTGGCCAGCCCGCGCCAGAAATTGTTGACAAAGTCCGATTTGCGCGTCGCGCGGATGTCGCCGAACACGGCTTTCACGGCCGGGATCTTTTCGACCTCGGCGTCGCTGAGGAGTTTTGTGGTGGCCATGGCGTGATCCTTTCGTTTCGATCGATGAACTGGCTCGTTGAATCAAGTTTCGAGCAAAGGCGGCTAACCAGCTTCTTTGACTCAGTTTTTGGCGCGCAATAGCGTTAAAGATTAGCCGAGGCACCTAAACTTCGTCATCCACGGGCGAAGCAGGCGCGAAGCGCCGTCGCGGAGACCCGAGGATCCATTCCGTGACGTCAGCCGTGGAGTGCAACGGAGCAGAATTCTGCACGGTCGCGGCGCTTCCGAGTCGCGGCATGGATCCTCGGGTCTGCGCCGCGTCGCTGCGCTCCTTGCTCCGCCCGTGGATGACGAAGGGATGGATGTCCTGGCCAATTATCATCGTAGGCACCAGCCAAAAACCTAATGCACGGCCGCGTACATGATCTTCTCCTCCGTCGCCTCCGCCGGCGAAAACTCCTCGACGATGCGGCCCTGGCGGCAGACCAGGATGCGGTCGGACAGATTCATGATCTCCGGCAGGTAGGACGAGATGACGACGACGGCTAGGCCCTCATCGGCCAGCCGGTTGATGATCTGGTGGATCTCGGCAATCGCGCCGACATCGACGCCGCGCGTCGGCTCGTCGAAGATGACGATGCGCGGCTGCTGCACCAATCCCTTGCCGATCACCACCTTCTGCTGGTTGCCGCCGGACAGTTCGACCACGCGCGCATTGTCGTTGATCGCCTTGATGTTCAGCGTCTTCGTCCATTCGGCCGACAGCGCACGCATTTCCTGCGCATTGATCACCCAGGCCTTTTCGCGGCCCGCCGCCAGCAGTCCGCCGAACAGGTTTTCGGCAATGCCCATCGTCTCGAAGATACCCTCGCTCTTGCGGTCCTCGGTGACATAGACGATGCCGTCGGCCACCGCTTCGCTCGGCACGAGATAGCGCACCGGCCTGTCGTCGAGCTCGATGGCGCCGCCGCGCAGAAAGTCGCGCTTGTAGATGCCGGAGACGATCTTGAAGGTTTCGGTGCGGCCGGAGCCGATCAGTCCGAACACGCCGGTGATCTGGCCCTCGAAGATCGAGAAGGATGTGTTGCGCACGACATTGCTCATCGAGATGTCCTGCACCGACAGCACCTTCTTGCCCGCCTTGCGCAGCTCTGCCTCGTCGCGCTGGCGGTAGATCTGTCCCGACAGCATACGCCCGACCATGGCGGAAACGATCCTGTCGCGGTCGAAGGCCGATGTGTCGTCGGTGATGACCAGTTCACCGTCGCGCAAAATGGTGATGCGGTCGGCAATATCGAGCGCTTCTTCCAGCGCATGGCTGATGAAGACGATCGAAACGCCGCTCGCCTTAAGCCGGCGGATCAGCGCGAAAAAGTGTCGCTTCTCCTCCGGCGTCAGCGTCGCCGTCGGCTCATCGAAGATGATGATCTCGGCATTGTGGTGGACGGCGCGCGCGATCTCGACCATTTGCCGCTTGGCCGCACCCAGCGTCGCCACCATGGCGTTCGGATCGACCGGGAAATTCAGCGACTGCAGGAACTGCTGTGCCGAAATATACGTGCCGCGCAGTCGGTTGAGGAATTTTTCAGTACCGAGATAGAGGTTCTGCGCCACCGTCATCGACGGCACCAGGCTGGTCTCCTGGAACACCATGGCGATGCCGGCCTCAAGCGCCGCATGCGGCGAAGCGTAGGCGATCTCCTGACCCTTGTGGAACATCTTGCCCGAGGTGGCGTCGACGACGCCGGCGATGATCTTCGTCAGTGTCGATTTGCCCGCGCCATTTTCGCCGAGCAGCGCGTGGATTTCGCCCTTCCTGAGGTCGAAGCTGACATTCTTCACAGCGGGAACGCCGCGATAGTTCTTGGTGACGTTCTCCAGACGGACGATCGGTTCCATCAGAAACCTCCCGTGGCGACGGAAAGGATGCAGTCACCGCCCCTGGAGGCGATGAACAGAAGGCCACCCTTCTCGGCGACACTGCAGATGCCGTGGCGCGTGCCGTTGGCGCGGCTGTGCAGGCTGAATTGCGGCTGCATCTTCTGGTCGAGCCTGACCACCAGCCCGTAGGAGCGGCTCGGCGACCACGGCTTGTGGATGCCCATGGTGCGGATGCCGCCGCATTGCAGCGGCTCGAGGAAGCTGCGGCTGGACGCCAATGCAGGCGCGATCCAGTAGGCCGGCGGCACCTGGCTCAGCATGTCCTGACGGTAATGCGTTTCCTGCAGCACGAATTCGATCAGCCGGTTGCGCGGCGCAAACAAGGTCAGCCACGCCCCACCATCGGCGGAAGGCGACAGCCGCGCGGGATAGCCGGGCAGATGCGTCAGAACCGTCGAGCGGCTGCCCGTCGCGCCGTCGAAACGCACCAACTGATGGCGCCAGCTTTCGCTGACCAGCACATCCTTGCCGACAGGATGCAGCCCATAGGGGAAGGCAATCTCGCCGGCGACTTTGCGGAAATCACCGCCCGCGGCGTCTCGCTTCCACAGCGAACCGGAGGCACCCTTCTTCATCAGATCGGCGGCCCATTGCGACGGCGCGTGCTCGGCCGAGCCGTTGGCCAGCCACAGCGTGCCGTCATCCGCATAGGCAAGTGCGGTGATGCAGCTGATCCCGGCCGGCAGTGAAACCTCGCTGCCGCCAATCAGCAACTTGCCGCTTTCCAACCCAACCGTCAGTTCGCCCGATGGCGACAGCGCCAGCGCGGTGACGGCAGACGGAAAGGTCTCGACCACGACAGGTTCCGCTCCAGCAGCAACCGAATGGATGGCGTTGCCGCTGGAGGCCAGCAGTCGGCCATCCGCAACCAGTAGATTGTCAGGCTCGGTCAGCTCGGCAAAAGCCGGCGCATCGTCCAGCCGCGTGTTGGGGCGAAAAGCGCCGTCGAGCGGCGGGATGGTGACCGCCTTGCCGCGAAACAGGTCCAGCACCGGATCGAGGATCATGGCTTCGCCCCCCAATAGGAAGCGGGACTGGTCCAGTTCGGGTCGGCGCCTGCGATCTTGTAGCGGCCGATGCGGTTGTTGAGGATGCCGCCGACGAACAGATATCCCTTGTGTTCGCGCATCGAGGTGACCATCGGGTGCGCGCCGCCGGTGAGGTCGCCCATCGCCTCGACGATGCCGCCCTTCTCGTTGAATTTGACCACGCCGCCGGTGTTGATGTTGGGGAACAGCCACTCGTCCTGCGGCAGCCGCCGCGTCATGCGCTTGCGCATGTCGGGGTGGCGCAGCGAGAGATCAAAACTCGGTGTGCGCATGCCGAGCCACGCCATCCAGTAATTGCCGTCCGAGGCACGGTTGATGTTGTCGGGATAGCCCGGCATGTCGCGGATGACGCACTCGGCGGTGCCGGCCTTCAGCCCTTCCAGCCAGTAGCGATGCACGCGGCAGGCCCAGCTTTCGGCGAAGAACAGCGACTTGCCGTCATGCGCCATGCACACGCCATTGGTGTAGCGGTAACCATCGAGCAGCGTCTTCGTCGAACCGTCCTTCGGATCATAGACCAGCAGCCGGCCGGTGGCGCGGTTCTCGATCGAATCCAGTGCCCAGTCGTGGGCGTCGTAGCGCTTGGTGGAGTCGGTGAAATAGATGCGGCCATCGGGTGCGATGTCGCAGTCATTGGGGTCACGCAGCCGCGCATCGTCGACGATCGAGGTCCAGGAGCGCGACGTCTCGGCCGACAGGCGTTTGACCTCCCGCTCCGGCGAGACGGAGTAGAGCCCCATGGCGCCGACGCAGCTGATCAGATTGCCTGATTTGTCGAAGGCCAGCCCCAGGGGGAAACCGCCGATGTGAGCAAACACCTCGGATTTGACGTAGTCCGGCGCGAAGAAGCGGACGATCTCGCCATGGCGCGTGCCGCAATAGAGATTGTCGTCGCGGTCGAGGATGACGTCTTCCGGCCCTTCCAGCTCGCCAAGCCCGATATGCTCTGCGACCGACAACCGGTTGTCGAGTTCGTAGGGCGTTCCGGAGCCTGGTGCGGCCGACTGCGTCTCGCCCATCTTGAGATAGACCGGCGCAACATAGACCTCGTTCAGCACCTTGTGGCGGTTCTTCAGCCAGCGGATGTCGATGGTCACCGCCACCGCCAGCATGATGCCCAGCACCATCTGGTTGGTGCCGGTGCCATAGCCCAGCCGGATCAGCCCGTTGGTCATGGTCAGCACAATGATGGCGCCCATCAGCCCCTTGATCACCGAACCGCGGCCGCCGCCAAGGCTGACGCCGCCGACCACCGCCGCCGTCAGCGCCATGATCTCGAGGTTGAGGCCGGTTCCCGGCCCTGCCCCGCTCAGCCGGCAAGCAATGAGGAAGCCGCCGATCGAGGCGCAGAAGCCGGAGAAGACGTAGGTCATGAACACGGTGCGACGCACGCGGATGCCGGCATTGTGGGCCGAGCGCCTGGAACCGCCGACCGCCAGCACGTGCCAACCCGGCCGCGAACGCGTCAGCGCGATATGGGTGACGATGGCCAGGATGATCGCCAGCCACACCGAGACGGAGAGGCCCCAGAAGGTGCTGTCGCCGATGAAGTCGAGCACATCCGATGTCGCGGTCGAAAGCTGCACATCGGCGGCATAGGTGGTGACCAGGATGTCGAACAGCGCCCGTCCGAAGATGAAGGTCACCAGCGTGGTGAGGAAGGCGCGCAGGCGCAGATATCCGACGAGATAGCCGTTGATGGCGCCGAAGATGAGGCCGGTGGCCAGCGACGCGGCCAGCGCCAGCCAGATCGACTGTTCGAGGATGAAGAAGACATAGACGGCGGAAAAGCAGGACAGCGCGAAGATCGAGCCGACCGACAGATCGATGCCGCCGCCCAGCATCACCACTGTCATGCCGGTGACGACCATCGAGAACTCGCCAAGCTGGCGGGTCGATTCCTGCAAAGCGGTCAGCTTGAAGAAGCCGGGAATGATCGAGCCGAAGGTCGCCAATGTCGCCACCAGCGCCAGGAACGGAATGGCGTTGTCGGTCCAGCGTTTGGTCAGGATCTCGCCGACGACATGGTCGGGCACGAGATTGTAGCGCCAGGACTGGAGGCGTTCGCGAAAGGACATCGGCTGCTGCTATTCCATGAGAGGACGAGGTGACCGGATGCTTCCGGTCACCTCGCTTGTACTTCAGTCGAAAAGGTGCGGCTTACTTTGCAGCCGCCGCTTGTGCCTGCAGCGCCTTCAGGTCCCAGCAGCTGTCGGGCTTCAGGTCGGCCTTGGTCGTCGCCTTCTCCAGCGTGTAGATGTAGGTGTGCGAGGTGCCGGCCGGCTGGCCGCTCTGCAGCAGGAACTTGATGATGGCGTTCATGTCACCCGACTGGCGGGCAAGATCGGTCATCACCACCGCGCCATAGGTGCCGTCCTGCAGCTTGTCGCAATCGGCCGCCTTTTCGCCGCCGCCGGTGGTGACCAGGAACACCTTGCCGTCGAGCTTGGCGTCGCGGATCGCGGCGGCCGCGCCGGTGGCGTCACCATCCCAGAAATCGATGATCGAGCAGATGTCCGGGTTCTGCTGCAGCATCGTCGTCGTCACATTGCGCGACGTCGTCGCATCCCAGTTGGAGTCGGGCTTGGCCACCACCTTGAAGTCGGGGTTCTTTTCCAGCACCTTCATGATGCCGGCATACTGATAGAGGCTCGACGAATTGGCCTGGTCGCCCTGCACAAGGCCGATCTTCTTCGAGGAGTTCGGGCCGCAGCCCTTGATCGCCGCTTCGGCCTCGAGCTGGCCAAGCCGGTCCCAGTCACTGCCGATAAAGGCGTCGGCCGGGAAGTTGGCGGGATTGTCGACCAGGATGACGTAGGTGCCGGCGGCCTGCGCCTTCTTCATCAGCTTGGAATAGGAGTTGAGGTCCGGCGCATGGATGATCAGCACATCCGGCCTGGTGTCCGAGGAGATGGCGTCGGTGATCGCCTGCGCGCCGGCGTCGACGACCCAGTTCGGGTCGCGCGTCTCGAACACGCCGCCCCAGGCCTCGACCTCGGTCTTCAGATAGTGCGCCCAGCCCTGCGCCAGGTCGAAGCCCATCGCCAGCGGCACCAGCATGACGCGCTTGCCTTTGAGCGCCTGTGCGTAAGCCGCCGGGCCGGGATCGTCGGCGGCGAAGGTGGGCGCCACGAAGGCGGTGACGGCAAGCGCCGTGGCAGCTGCCATGAGTGTTCTGATCAGTTTCATGTCACATCCTCTGGTTTGGTTTTGTTATCAGCGGCCGGCCCCAACCGTCCGCTGCAGTTCAGGTACTAAATGTCACCCTGCTGGGCCGTCTGCTCGTCACGTGGATTGATGATGCCGTCGACGATGATGGCGCCGAGCAGGATCGCGGCCTTGATCAGGTTCTGGTAGAGCAGCGGAATGTCGATGATGGTCATGGCGTTGAGCAGGATGCCGATCAGTGCCGCACCGACCAGCACGTTGCGCACCCCGCCGCGCCCGCCGGACAGGCCGATGCCGCCGATCACCGCCACCAGCACGATATCGTAGAGCAGCGTTGAGTTGACGACCCGGGTGTTGATCGAATGCAGGCTCGCCGCCGTCAGCAGGCCGGCGACCAGTGCGACCAGGGCCGAGAGCACATAGCGCAGCACCAGCATCGGCCGCACCGGAATGCCGATGTTGCGGGCGGCGACCGGATTGTCGCCGGCGAAATAGATGTAGCGGCCCCATTTGGTGTAGCGTAGGAACAGGAAGAACAGGAAGGCCAGCCCCGCGAACACGAACACCTCGATGGGAACGTCGAGGAAGCGCAGGCCGCCGAGCAACTCGACCCAATGGCCCTGCGGCACCGGCACGGCATCCTGCGTGATCAGTTGCGAGCGCACATAGCCGAAGACGAAGGAGCCTGTCGCCAGCGTCACGAAGATCGCCGGCACGTCGGCATAGGCGACGAGAAAGCCATTGAGCAGGCCGATGGCCAGCACACCGGCCAGCACATAGGCGAAGGCCAGCCCGTCCGGTGTTCCCGAATTCAGCAGTTGCAGATACCAGGCGACAGACATCGCCATGATCGCGACGGCGGAGAGGTCGATGCCGCGGCCGATGACGACCACGGCCATGCCGAGCGCAAGGATGCCCAGCACCGACACCGAGCGGACGATGGCGACGAGATTGTTGGGGTCGATGAAACCCGGCAGGCCTATGGCCGCTGCAACGAACAGCACCACAGCTATGGCAAAGACAATGCCTTCCTGATTCAGGCTCCTGAAATTCGGCCAGCCGATCGTGTTCATGTCTGCGTTTGCCCCGATGGCAGCGCTGCCATCCCTGGGAAAGAACGCTAATCGGCCCAACGCCGGTTCGTCAAATGAATCCGCGCTCGGAACCCAGGCCGGCAGCGATATTTTCCGAGTGGACGCATCGATTGCCGAAGCTGGCGCAATGCTCGGAAAACTCTGCACTTTTGGCAATCGGTTGCGTCATTGCCGCCGCTCGCGAAAGCGCTGCACCAAGGCGAAAGGACAAGACGGAATTTATCTCCGCATCAGGCGGAAAAATCGATCCTAATTTCCCGGCGAGTGGCCGGAAACCTCCGCGCCCGCACCTGGCGGCAGCACGAGAAAACGCAACGCCGCCACCAGCCCGATGGCGCCGATCGCGAGGAAGGCTACTCGAAAATCCACAAGATCGAGAGCGGGCCGGTCCCTGACGATCTGCGACAAATTGAGGATCGCCGCCGCCACCGCGACGCCGAACAGCATCGCCACCTGCTGCAGCATCGAGGACAGCGTCGCCGCCGAGCTTCGTTGCGCCGCATCGATGTCGGCGAATGCCAGCGTGTTGAGCGCGGTGAACTGCATCGAGCGCGACAGGCCGGCGATCAACATCAGTGCCACCACCAGCGCCTGCGGCGTCTGCGGCGAGATCGCTCCGCAAGCCATGATCGAGGCCGAGGCGATGATGCCGTTGACGACCATCACCGAGCGGAACCCGAAACGCCGCAGCGTTGGCGTCGTCACCGTCTTCATGCCGAGATTGCCGAGGAAATAGGCCAGTATCATCAAGCCGGCATCGACGGGCGAGAGGCCAAAGCCGACCTGGAACAGGAGCGGCAACAGGAATGGCGTGGCGTTGATCGCCACCCGGAAAATGGTGCCGGCGGCGAGCGTCGAGATGGCGAAGGTCAGTACCTTGAACGAGGAGAGATCGAGCAGCGGATGCGGCGCGCGCCTGAGATGCCGCACCGCCAGCCAGCCGATGACGATGCCGGCGACGACCAGCAGCACCGTCGGCAGCACGCCGTCTTCGGGATGAGCGATGCGTTCGAGACCATAGAGCAGCAAAGCGAGTCCGGCCGATGTCAGGAAAAAACCCGGCCAGTCGAGCGGCTTGGGGTCGGCTTCGCGATCGTCCGGAATGAAGCGGGCGACCAGCACCAACCCGACTACGCCAAGGGGGATGTTGATGAAGAAATTCCAGTGCCAGGACAGATAGGTGGTGATGAAGCCGCCAAGCACCGGCCCGATCACCGGCGCAAACAGCGCCGGCCAGGTAATCAGTGCCGTGGCGTTCAGCAGCTCCGACTTCGACGCATTACGCAGGACGAGAATGCGCCCGACCGGCGTCATCAGCGCGCTGCCGAGCCCTTGCACGACACGTGCGGCGACGAACTGGGTCAGGTTTTGCGAGACGCCGCAGGCAAGCGAGGCCAGGGTGAACAGGACGATCGCCAGCAGGAAGATGTTGCGTGCGCCGAACCGGTCGGCGAGCCAGCCCGACAGCGGCACGAATACGGCCATGGTCAGCATGTAGACGGTGATGCCGATGCTGATCGCCACAGCCGACACGCCGAAGGAAGCCCCCATCTGCGGCAGCGAGGTCGAGATGATCGTCGAATCCAGAAACTGCATGAAGAAGGCGATGGCGACGATCAGCGCCACGCGCCGCGCATTGGTGGCCGTTTCGGATAAGGTTGCGGTCTCGGGAATGGCAGTCATGACGGAACCGGTTTGAACAGCATCTCACCGGCCGCGTCCAGAGACGTCGCAACAAACTTTCGTGTGCCGCCATGGCCTGCTATGGGATGAACGGGGTGGCCGAGGAAAGTGTCCGCGTAACATGAAGCCCATCTATATCGACTACCTCAATGCCCTCGACATCGACGCCCTTGCCATGACCGATGGCGAAATCATTGCCGCCGTCGAGGCTGGCCTGGTGGCGCAAGGCAATGGCCAGACGGTGATCGAACCGCGCGTCCATCTCGAGCCGGATCCGTCCTTCCACGGCCATTTCAATGTGCTGCGCGGCTACGTCGCGCCGCTCGACACCGCCGGCGTCAAGATCGTCGGCGACTATGTCGACAACTACCTGCACGGCCTGCCTTCCGAATTCGGCATCCTCAATTTGTTCGACCCGCGCACCGGCGCGCCGCGCGCCATCCTCGACGCCACCGTCATCACCGACATGCGCACCGGCGCCGTCACCGCCATCGGCGCCAAGCATCTGGCACGCAAGAATTCGAAGGTGCTGGCCCATATCGGCGCGCGCGGCACCGCCTACTGGAATGTGCGCCTGCTCGACCATCTCTTCGATTTCGAAGAGATCCGCGTCCATTCGCGCCGCCCGGAAAGCCGCGACGGTTTTGCCGCCAAACTCTCCGCCGATCTCGGCAAGACAGTGACGGCGGTGGCCGACTGGAAAAGCTGCATCGAGGGCGCCGACATCGTCGTCGAAGCCTCGCGCCTGCCGGAGCCGCAACCGCTGCTGAAGACCGAATGGATCAAGCCGGGCGCACTGGTCGTGCCCTACGGCACGATGAGCGCGGTCGAACTGTCGCTGACCGACATCATGCAGAAAATGGTCGTCGACGATTGGGGCCAGTGCAAGGGCGGCAAGTTCGGCTCGCTGCGCGCCCATGTCGAGACCGGGCGGCTGAGCGAGAAGACGCTGCATGCCGAACTCGGCCAGATTGCCGCCGGTCTGAAAGCCGGGCGCGAAAGCGACGACGAAACGATCCTGTTCTGGCATCGCGGCCTGTCGCTGTCCGACATCGCGCTGGGCAAGGCGATGCTGGCCAAGGCGCAAGTGCAAGGCATCGGCCAGAGGCTGCGCTTCGCATGACCGCGCTCGTCCTCACCGGAACCGGCGTCAGCGTTGGCGATGTCGCTGCGGTCGCCCGCGATGGGCGCAAGGTGGAGATCGGACCCGAAATCATCGGCAGGCTGGAGAAGGCACGAAAAGTGCTCGACCAGGCCGCCGCGTCCGGCCAGCAGATCTATGGCCTGAACACCGGACTCGGCGCCAATCTCGGCACTGCTGTGCAGGGCGACGCCGGCGCCTTCCAGCGCCAGTTGCTGGAGGGCCGCAGCGGCGCCGTCGGCGAAGCGCTGCCGGTCGAGGCCGTTCGCGCAACCATGGTCGCGCGTGCAGCAATGCTGTCAGCCGCAGGCTCCGGCCTTTCGCCTTCCGTCTTCGTCGCTTTGGTCGACGCGCTCAACGCCGGCGTCCATCCCGTCATGCCGTCACTCGGCTCGATCGGCGCTGGCGACCTGGTGCTGATGACAGCGCTCGCCCGCATGCTCACCGGCGAAGGCGAAGCAGACTATCAGGGCCGTCGCATGCCGGCAGCCAAGGCGCTGATGATGGCGCGCCTCGCCCCCATCAGCCTGGCGCCTAAGGATGGGCTGTCGCTGATCAATGCCTCGGCGGTGTCCGCCGGCAGCGGCGCACTTGCGGTGACGGATGCATTGTCCGCCCTTGCCCAGCAACAGCAGGCCGGTGCGCTGACCATGGAAGGCATCGGTGCCAACCGCACCATCCTCGATCCGCGCCTGCATAGGGCGCGCCCGGCGGCCGGCCAGCAGCAAGCAGCCAAGGTGCTGCACGATCTGCTCGTCCGCGACGAGGCGCCGGCGCCGACCACCTTGCAGGACCCGCTGTCGATCCGCTGCATGCCGTCGATCCACGGCGCGCTGATCGAGGCGATCGGTCAGGCGAGACAGGCTGTCGAGATCGAGCTCAACGCCGCCGCCGACAATCCGCTGGTGCTGGGCGATGATGAGTTGGTGCTGTCGACCGGCAATTTCCACACCGCCGCACTGGCGCTCGCCTTCGAGGCGCTCGGCCTGGCGATCGCCCAATGTGCCGCGGCCAGTGCCGCGCGCTTCATCCAGCTCACCGGTTCGGGCCGCAATGGCCTGCCGAAATATCTGTCGCCGGTCGGCGGCGCCTCGGCCGGCTTCGTACCGTTGCAGAAGACGGTGACGTCGATCCTGGCCGCCATCCGCCACAAGGCCAATCCGGTGATGCTCGACTTTCTTCCGGTTTCGGAGGGCGTCGAGGATCACGCCACGCAGACACCTCTGGCGGTTGCGAAATGCGCAGGGATGATCGCGCTGTGGCGGCGGCTGATCGCCTTCGAATTGATGGCGGCGGCACAGGCCGTCGACCTACGCGACGGCTTCACGCTGGCGCCACGCACCGCCGCAATTCACACGGCAATCCGCGCACTTGTCCCGACGTTGAAAGAGGACCGGCCGCTCGGCATCGACGCTGAGGCGCTTTACGCCGCGCTCGCCGGCGGAAGCTGGCCGGCCTGATGCGGCTTCGCTCAGAAAACGACGGTCTTGTGGCCGTTGAGCATGACGCGGGCTTCGAGATGCAACTTGACCGCGCGCGCCAGAACCCGGCTTTCGATGTCGCGCCCGACGGCGACGAAATCCTCGGCGCTCATCGCATGGGTGACGCGTTCGGTCTCCTGGTCGATGATCGGGCCCTCGTCGAGGTCGGAGGTGACGTAATGCGCCGTCGCACCGATCAGCTTGACGCCGCGGTCGAAGGCCTGGTGATACGGCTTGGCACCCTTGAAGCTCGGCAGGAACGAATGGTGGATGTTGATCGCCCGTCCGAACAGCCGGTCCGACAGGCCTTTCGAAAAGACCTGCATGTAGCGCGCCAGAATGACCAGTTCGGCCCCCGTCCGCTGCACCAGGTCCAGCAGCTTCTGTTCCTGTTCGGCCTTATTCTCCTTGGTGGTCGGCCAATGGTGGTAGGGAATGCCCTCCAGCTCGGCGAAGCGGCGGGCATCCTCGTGGTTGGAGACGACGGCGGCAACCTCCGCGTTCAGCCAGCCGACCCTGATCTGGTACAGCAGATGCAGAAGCGCGTGGTCGAACTTGGAGACCATGACGATGATCTTCGGGCGGCGCCCCTGATCGACGAGCGTGGTCTTCATGCCGAAGCGGTCGACGCTTGATTTCAAGGCCCGCTCCAAGCTGTCCCTGGTCGAGCCTGGCGGGCTTATGAAGGCGATCCGCATGAAAAAGCGATTGGTCTGCCGGTCCCAGAACTGGCTGCTTTCGGCGATGTTGGCGCCGTTCGCGGCAAGCTCCGCCGTGACGGCGGCGACGATTCCCGGCCGATCCTCGCAGGAAAGCGTGAGAATATGAACCGGCGCGGCCTCGTCCGTCGCATCATTGCCTTGAGATTTCACGCCCTGCCGACCCTTTTCATGAACAGGCTGAGCTCAGCCGGATCCATATGCACCACATGCTTGTCTTCGGGATAGGCGAGACTGTTGACATCGGCAACATACTCCGAGAACGCGGCGATGCGCTCGGCCTGCAAACGATCATATTCGGCGGCGAAGTTGCGGTAGACCTTGGAATGGCGAGGCATGTGGCCCCGGTTCTGGCCGAGGATGTCGTCGGCGAACAGATATTGCGCATCGCAACCGGTGCCCGCTCCCATCGACAGCATGATCAGCGATGTGCGTTCCGAGATCGCCTTGGCCACCTCGACCGGCACCACTTCGATCTCGGCGCCGATGGCGCCGGCGGCCTCCAGCTGCTTGACCGCCGCGAAGATATCCATGGCGGTGTCGGCGGTCTTGCCGACGGCTTTGAAGCCGCCGGTCCAGGTTGCGCGGGAAGGAATGAGGCCGACATGGCCGATCACCGGGATATTGTCGTCCGCCATGCGCTTGATCGTGGCGTAGCCGGCGCTGCAATAGACCGCGTCGGCGCCAGCCTTGTAGAGCCGGAAGGCCCAGCGCACGAAATCGTCCGATGTGCCGATCTCGTAGAAATTGTCGCCCGGCATGGTGAACAGGCTGGGGGCGGCGTCCCGGTATTGCGGGTTGAGCACCAGTTCGGGCGGCACCGAGACGATGTCGACCCCCGCGCGCTCCGCGGCCTCGGCCTCGTCCATCGTCAGCACGCGCAGCATGGTCAGCTGTCGCTTGCCCTTCATGGCGCGCAAATCCGCCACCGTCGGTCTTTTTCGGCTCATCAAATGGGTTCCCTCAGTTGCATTCGGCGGCAGGTCAGCCGATCTGGATCATCACTTTGCCAGCCTCGACCTTCACCGGATAGGTGGCGAGATTGACGCATACCGGTGCGCCTCGGGCCACACCCGTCTTGTAGTTGAAGCGGCCATTGTGCTTGGGGCATTCGATGATGTCGTCCATCACCAGCCCATCGGCCAGATGCGCCTTCTCATGCGTGCAGTATCCGTCGGTGGCGAAGTACTCGTCATCGGGACTGCGATAGATGGCGAAGGTACGGCCGCCATGATCGAAGCGGATGACATCCTCTTCCTCGACATCGTCGACGCCGCACGCTTCAACCCAGTCGGCCATCTCTCGTCTCCTGCAACTCTATTCCGCCGCCGCCGGAACGGTCAGCGCATGGAACTCGTCCCGGTATGGCTTGGCCGTCGGCGGCAATTCACGCTTGAGAAAATAGTCCTCGTACTGAAGCTGCTTGATGAGTACCGGCCAGACCTCGCGATAGGCATGCCACATCGAAGGGTTCGGCTCGGGCAGATCGTGCTTGATCAATTCGTGCAGCCTCGGCAGCGCGTGATACGGCACCATCGGGAACATGTGATGTTCGACATGGTAGTTCATGTTCCAGTAGATGAAGCGGCTGATCGGGTTCATGTAGACGGTGCGCGTGTTCAGCCGGTGGTCGGTGACATTATCGGCCAGGCCGATATGCTGCAGCAGGCCGGTCAGCACCATGTGCCAGCTGCCGTAGAGGCGCGGCAGGCCGATAAGCACCAGCGGCAAGAACGACCACAGATAAAGCGCCAGCGCGATCGCCGCGACATAGATGGCGACATGCCAGCGCGCGGCTGTGACCACCTTGTGAAGCTCCATCTCGGGAATAAAGCTTTTCTCGTCGGGCGAGATGCTGCCGAACGCATTGCGCACCAGCGTCGGCAGCGAATAGCGGAAATCGAGAATGCCGGTGAAGGCGAGTGCGGCGCGCAGCAGGTCCGGCGGACGCATCACCGCGATCTCGGCGTCGCGGCCGACGATGATGGTGTCGGTGTGATGGCGGGCATGGCTCCAGCGCCAGGTCACCGGGTTGCGCATCAGCATGAAACTGGCGATCTGGTAGACGGCATCGTTCATCCAGCGCGTACGGAAGGCGGTGCCGTGGCCGCACTCGTGCCAGCGCGAGTCGCTGGACGAGCCGTAGAGCACGCCATAGACGAGCAGGAACGGCACCACCCACCACGTCCCCCAGAACCAGGCGATCCCGGCGGCCGAGCCCAATATGGCAACGATCCAGATGATCGTATCGCGGATCGCCGGGCCGTCCGAGCGCTGCATCAGCTCTTTCATCGCCTTGCGCGGCACATCGGTGTGATACCAATCGGCCGAGGCCAGCCCGGTCTCGATCGCGATGCGCGTGCTTTCCCCGACCAGGCTGTAGTCGCGCTTTTTCTCCATCACATCGACCTCCGATTTCCGGCCCGCCAGCCGGAGCATTCGTTTCGCATCATGCCCTGTCCGCCAATCCCGGGAAATTGCCCGACGGCACAGGATAATCCTGTTGCGGCTGCCTGGCGATCGACGCGATCTTTGCTTCGGCCGCCGCGATCGCGCCGGCGCCGTCGAGCACTCGGAACACCGCGTCGTAAGAACGGCTTTCGCCATGCTCCAGCCAGATCATCTCGCCTCGCTCGCGCGCCGCGAGATTGCCCAAGACATGGTGTGTCGAGGGCTCTATGCCCAGCGCATACTGCCCTGCCTGGAAATTCTGCCATTGGTAGGCGCAAGGCAGCTGATCCTTGCGCGTGATCACTTCGAAGCCGAGCCCGAGCTGATCGTTGACCACCGCCACCGGCACCTCGCCATTGGCGTCCGCCGCCATCTCGTGCTGCCAGACCTGCTCGCTGAACCCCGATTGCGGCGCCGGCACGGTGCGGTAGCCGACCTTCTGCGCCTCGTAGCGCTCGCCGGCATGGCCAGCCCAGACGACGTCGCGGATCGGCGCCAGATAGCGCGAACCCTCGTCGAGCAAAGGGTGGCTGACATTGACGTGGTAGAAATACATGTGCGGCGTGCGGTTGAAGCCGTGGTTGACGACGCGGTCCGACAGCCGGATCTCGTTGCCGCCGACATCGGCCTCGATGCGCCGGATCAGATGCAAATCCTCGCCGAACACCGCCGATTGCTGAACGATGCCTTCGGCCCACAGCACGCAGCGGTCGCCGTCCCAGGCCTCGCCATAACCGGTCAGCCGTGCCGGAATGGTGCCGACGCGGCCATGCAGCGAATGGATCACGGTCTTCTTGCCCGGGTAGTTGTAACTCTCGGCCGGCACCTCTTCCTGGCCCAATATGTGGTCGAGGCCGCAGGTGACAAGCAGGCCCGAAAACGAGCGCGCCCAAGCGAGGCCCCCTTCCCCCTCATAATCGTGCAGGCCGGGGTTGCGAAAGCCGCTCGGCGAATGCCAGCCGATCGCCTGGCCCTTGAAGTCGCAATCGGCGATGTCGAGCGCCCGGTCGACCAGCGCCGTGAAACGCAGGCCCGAGCCGGTGCGGAACTCGAGCATGCGGATGCCACGCTCCACCCCGTCGCCAAGCGTCATCAGCCGCACGCCTGCAAATTGCGACAGCATGCCCGAACGTTCCGATACCTCCCGGCGCGAAAGCGTCTTGCCGTAAAGTTCTACCATGTGACGGCCAACTTCTTCACTTCGCTCTCGTCTCTTTCAGCAGGGCCGACATGTCGGCCCCGGTGATGATGCTTTCCACGGTCAGAAGATCGGTATCGGCAACCGTCTGCTCGGCGACGATCTCGCCGCGGCGCATAACGATGATACGGTCGGCGACCTGGAACACGTGATGGATGTTGTGGGTGATCAAGAGCACCGAATGACCGGCGTCACGCACCTCCTTGACGAAGCGCAGCACGCCATGGGTTTCCTCGACACCGAGATTGTTGGTCGGTTCGTCGAGGATGATGACCTTGGCGGCAAACTGCATGGCGCGCGAAATCGCGATCGACTGACGCTCGCCGCCCGACAGCGTCGAGACCAGCGCATCGGCGTCGAGTTTTTTCGAGATGCCGACGCGCTTCAACAGCGCCGACGCCGCGTCGCGCAATTTGGCGAAATCGAGCGGCGCGAACACGCCCAGCCATTTCAGCTTGACCGGCTCGCGGCCAAGGAAAAGATTGCGCGCGATGCTGAGATCCGGCGCCAGCGACGTGTCCTGGTGGATGGTCTCGATGCCGAGGTCCATCGCATCGCGTGTCGAGCGGATCGAAACCTTTTCGCCGCGCACATAGATGTCGCCACGGTCGATCGGAAACACGCCGGAAATTGCCTTGATCAATGTCGATTTGCCGGCGCCATTGTCCCCGAGCAAGGCCACCACCTCGCCCTCGTTGAGGGCAAAGGACGCATTCTTCAGCGCGCGCACGCTGCCGAAGGACTTTTGCAGATTCTGCAGCCGAAGCACTTCCATCGTCAGCCCCTTGCGGCGTTCTTCTGCAGCAAAGCGTGCAGGATGAGCATGGCGAGGATGATGAGGCCCACGAAGATGTTGTAGGCGAGGCCCGGCACGCCGATCAGCACGATGCCGTTGCGGATCGCGCGCAGCATCAGCGCGCCGACAATGGTGCCGAGGATCGTGCCGCGCCCGCCGGTCAGCGCCGTGCCGCCGACCACCACCATGGCGATCACTTCGAGCTCGTAGCCGGTACCGGCCACCGGTGAAGCGGCCGAGATGCGGAAGGCGCTGATCATGCCGGCCAGCCCCGCCAGCACCGACGTCAGGATGAACAGCCACACCTTGACGGCGTCCGCCGGCACGCCACGCGCCACCGCCGCGTTCCGGTTCGAGCCGATGGCGCTGATCCAGTTGCCGAGCTTGGCATAGCGCAGCACGTAGATCGCCAGCAGCGAGAGACCGATGAACCACCACAGCGAGGTGTAGAACCGGAACGACCCGACATTGAAGCTGCCGGCCAGCAGGGTCACGAAGAAGCCTGGCTGGTCCCAGGATTTCAGCGGAAAGCCCTGCGTGATGTAGAGTGCCGCCCCGCGCACCACGAGCAGCATCGACAGCGTGACCAGGAAGGACGAAATGCCGATCTTGGTGACGATCAGCCCGTTGATCGCGCCGATGGCGACGCACAACAGAAGGCCGGCCAGAAGCGCGATGCCGATATCGACACCGCCGTTCTGCACCAGAAGCATGACGACGACCGGCGCCAACCCGAACACGGCGCCGACCGACAGGTCGAACTCACCCGCCGTCAACAGCAGCGTCATACCGAGCGCGATGATGCCGAGCTCGGGCAGGAACGCCATCATGTTGGAGATGTTGAGCGGCGACAGGAAATTGGCATCGGCGATGGCGAACACCGCGAGCAGGACAATGAGGATGATGAGCGAGGAGAATTGCGGCGAGCGTATAAGGCTCGATCTGCGTTTCCCGACAGGCATTTCGTCTTCTGCGGCGATCATCATGACTGCTTGAACCATGCTTTGAAGAGACGCCCGCGGCCTGCGCCGCGGGCACCGGTTTTCACTTCGTGTCGTAGAGTTTCAGGATCGGTTCGACGCTCGAGGCGTCGTAGAGGCTGAAAGTATGGATGTCGTAGCCGATCGGTTCGCCCGACGCGGCGAGCCCGAGCAGCGCCACCGGCATGAAGCCTTGCGCAGACGGGAACTGCCAGGCGGCCGCGTTGACGAAGCCGGACTTCACGGCTTCCGCGGTTTCCTTCGAATTGCCCCAGCCGACCACCGGGATCTTGCCGGCCGGCACACCTGCGCCGTCGAACACCCGCTTGACGCTGGCCGCGACGGAATCGCCGAGCGCGATGATCGCCGGCGGATTGTTGGCCACCATATAGTCGGTCATCTTGGCGATGATGCCGGCCGGATCGGTGCCGCAATCGACCACATCATATTTGATCCCCAACGGATCAAAGACGCTGGCGATGCCTTCGGTCTCGAGCTGCTGATAGCTGGCGCCAGGCACTTCCACCGGCAGGAACACCTTGTCGCCCTGCTTCACCATCTTGTGGTCGACAAGATACTTGGCCCAGATGACGCCCGCCTCCTTGAGATCGGCGCCGACATAGGCCTGCCGTCCGGTCGCCGGATCGTCTGTGTTGAAGAACACGATCGGGATGCCGGCCGCCTTGGCCGCCTTCACCTCCTCGGTCCACAAGCCCGGCTGGGCCGAGGTGGTGGCGATGCCGTCGGGCTTGGCCGCAAGCGCGGAATTGAAGGCCTCCTTCTGCGCCGCCATGTCGCCGCCGCTGAAGGAAATCTTGCAGGTCACCTTGAGCTGATCACAGGCTTTGGTCGCGCCGGCATTCCAGTCCAGCCAGAACGCATCCGACGGACCGCCATGCGACAGCAGGTAGAAGGTTTTCTGCCCATCCTGCGCCAATGCCTGCGCGCTCAACGAGACGCCGGCGAGCAGCGTTGCGGCAGCCGCCAGTTTCAATGCGAATTTCAACATTCTTTCCTCCCTTGCTTTTGGGCCGCGCCGCCGCAAATCGACGGCGCGCAGTGACCGTCACAGACCGTTCGCGCGGAACTTCCCGTCGAGGAATTTCTTGGCGCGCGGCACGTCGTCTTCCGAGAGATGCTCGATGATGACCGGAATGTTCGGATGCTTTTGCGCCAGCCGCTGCAAATAGAGGTCGTAGTTGAGCGAGCCGAGGCCCGGTGCCGGCAGCTCGATCTCGCCGACGCCACGGAAGGTGTGGCTCTCCAGCGCGTCCTCGTCGCCGATGTCGGCGTGCTTCTCGGACTTGTCGCCGCCCGAACGCTTGACGTCCTTGGCGTGAGCGATCTTGATCTTGTCGGTCAGCGTGTCGAACACCTGGTTCAGGATCTGGTCCATCCTGTCGATGTTATGCGTCTCGAAATAATTGGTCGGGTCCATCAGCAGACCGAGGCCGGGGTGATCGACCTGTGCGAACATCTTGACCGTCTCCTCGACCGAGCCGACGACGTTGTTGACATAGGTTTCGAGCAGGAAGACCGCGCCGTGGTCATAGGCCGTCTGGGCGAGGTCGGCGACCACCTTGCGGCATTCCTCGAACCCTTCCTCGGTCTTGTTCTTGGGGTGATGCACCCAGTCGGATTCGGTGTTGTAGGTGCCGGTTTCCGAGATCACATACGGGCTGCCGAAATGGCGGGCGTTGCGGATGATCTCCTTGAGGTAACCGACGCGCTTGTCGCGCTCGGCCTTGTCCGGATGGATGATGTTTGTGTAGCCGGAAATGCAGCACACCGGCAGGTGATGATCGCGGAAGACGTCGCGCACCTTCTTGGCCTTGTCCTTGGTGATCTGCCCGGCCGACAGGTCGACATCCTTGAAGTGGAGGTCGAGTTGCACCGTGTTGAAATCGAGCCCGCGGATCTTCTTCGCCGTCTCTTCGAGGCCGTACGGGAAATAGCCCGTGAAAATACCTGCCTGCATCATGGTGTGAATTCCTCCCTGTAAGCGATTCAGTTGTCTGGTGTTTCAGTTGCGGTGATCAGGTAGCGATTTCGGAAAGCTTGACCGTGCGGCCCTCGTCGATCGAGCGATAACCCGCCTCGACCAGCGCCATGGTCTTGACGTTGTCGGCGACCGACAGCGCCGGCGGTGTGCCGGACTTCACGGCATGCTGGAGCTGCTCCATCACGCCGATAAAGGCATGCGGGAACCACATCGTGTCCCAGCTCGGGCTGACCCATTCGCCGCCGGTCGTCTCGGCCGAGGCGTAAGTCAGCGTCGAGGCAGCGCCCGTCGGCCAGCCAATGGTGCCCTTCGCGACGCCCTTGGTGCCGTCGACGCGCCAGTTGATGTGCTGGTCGTCCTTGTAGCCATCCTGGCGCGGACCGGACCAGACATCCTCCAGCGACACGGCGAGCACACCGGACGGGAAGCGCAGCGTCGACACGGTGATGCCGTCGGAATGGTCGAATGTCGTGCGCGGATCCTTGCGCGTCAGCGTGGTGATTTCATCCGGGTCGCCGAACAGGAACCGCAGCACGTCGAGATGATGCACGCTCATATTGGCCAGCGTCAGCCGGTCGTAGTCTTCGAGGAAGCTCTGCCAGTGCGGGATGGCATGCATGTCGATCTGCGCGAAGACGATGTCGCCCAGCGCGCCGCTGTCGATGATCTGCTTCAGCACGCGCATCGACTGGTCGTAGCGCATGTTCTGGTTGACCGAGAGGATCTTGCCGGCCTTGGCCGCCTCGTCACGCAGCTTGACCGCTTCGTCAACCGACAAGGCCAACGGCTTCTGCGCCAGGATCGCCTTGATGTGCTTCTGCTTCAGCGCGTGACGGATCAGCGCCGGCTGCAGGTCGGGCGGGAAAGCAAGATCGATGATCTCGACATTCTCGTCCTCGATCAGTTTTTCAGGCGTGTCGTGGACCGTGGGGATGCTCCAGCGCGTCGCCACCTTCTCGGCGACGGCCCTGGTGCGCGAGGCGATCGCCACCACCGGGAATCCAGCTTCCTTGTAGGCGGCGAGATGGCACTCGGCCATGATCATGCCGGCGCCGACGCAGCCGATCTTGTATTCCTTCGTGCGGACCTTCACGTCCGGCTCGAAGCCTTTGCTTGCCATCTCTTCCTCCCGAAACTCATTCCTTGCGGCTGTCATCGTGCCAACGCCCCGCCGCTCTGTTCGAAATAATGCACTCTGGCCGGCTCGCAGGATATCGCCACCATGGCATCCGGCCGGATGTCGGGCTGACCGCGCAGCAATGCCTTCAGGCGCGCCTGCCCGGCAGCGAGCGTCACCACGGTGTAGCCGCCAAGCGGCTCGACCTCGAACACTCGCGCCGGGCGGCCCGGGCCCCCGTCCGCCCACGGTCTGACTTTGATGTCTTCCGGCCTCAGGCCGATCTCCACGGCGTCGGCGGGCGCTGTCTTGTCTTCGATGCGGATCGTGCCTTCAGCCGCTTCGACACCGCCCTCGCCGCGCGCCGATCTGAGGATGTTCATCATCGGCGAGCCAAGCAGCCTTGCCACATAGGTGCTGGCCGGGCGGTCGTAAATCTCCGCCGGCGTACCGATCTGCCTGATCTTGCCGTCTTCCAGGATAGCCATGCGATCGGCGACCGACATCGCCTCTTCCTGGTCATGCGTGACGTAGATCAGCGTCTTGCCGAGTTCGCGCTGGATGCGCTTCAGCTCGACGCGCGTTTCCTCGCGCAGCCTGGCGTCTAGCGCCGAGATCGGATCGTCCATCAGATAGGCATTGGGATCGCGCACCAGAGCCCGCGCGATCGCCACGCGCTGCCGCTCCCCGCCCGAAAGCTGTCCCGGCGGCTTGTGCAGGATCTGCCCGATATGCAGCTTCGCCGCGACATCCGTGACCCGCCGCTTGATCTCGGCCTCGGCGACCCGGCGTTCGACCAGGGGAAAGCGGACATTTTCGAGCGCGCTCATATGCGGAAACAGCGCCAGGTTCTGGAACACCATAGCCACGTTGCGCTCGGCCGGCGACATCGCGTTGACCGGCCTGCCTCCGATCAGGATTTCGCCGGTGTCAGGTGTCTCCAGCCCGAGCACCAGGCGCAGGATGGTCGACTTGCCCGACAGCGGCGGACCGAAGAAGCAGAAGAACTCATTGTCGTTGACGGTGAACGAGGCGTCGTCGACGGCGAGTGTATTGCCGTAGCGTTTGGTCACATTACGGAAGACGATATCGGCCATCTCAACCTGCCTTCATCGCAAGGCCGGTAGCGGCGTCGAAGACGCGCACCGACGACGCAGTGGGGGCGATGACGGCGGTGTCGCCGATAGCCAGTCCGACATCATTGTCGAACACCGTTTTCACAGCCGCCTCGCCCTGGCCGAGATGAACGATGGTGCGCGCACCGATCCGTTCGACAAAGGTCACCGGCATTGCGAGGCCCTGCCCATTCTGCACCAACGTCGCCTGTTCAGGCCGGAATCCGTAAAGCACCTCGCCGCGTGCACCACGCATGGCCGTCGCGAGTTCGCCCGGCAGCGGCGGCGTGAAGCCCAGCGGTCCGAGATCGACGACCAGTCCGCGGTCGCTTTCCGCCGGCCTGCCCTTGAGCAGGTTCATGCCCGGCGCACCGATAAAGCGGGCGACGAAGACATTGGCCGGATCGTTGTAGACCTCGAGCGGCGTGCCGACCTGCTGCAAAACCCCATGATCCATGACCGCGATGCGGTCGGCCATGGTCATCGCCTCGAGCTGGTCGTGGGTGACATAGACCATGGTCTGGCGGAACTGGCGCTGCAACTGCTTCAGTTCGGTGCGCATGACGGCCCGGAAAGCGGCGTCGACATTGGACAGCGGCTCGTCGAGCAGGAAGATCGCCGGCTCCATGATCGCCGAGCGGCCGATCGCCACCCGCTGCAATATGTTGACCGACAGCCTGTCGGCCTTGCGGTCGAGCAGCGGCGAAAGCTGCAGCGTCTCGGCGATGGCGCCGACACGGCGATCGATCTCGGCTTTGGCAGCCCCTCGCATTTTTGGTCCATAGGCAAGGTTCTGGCGCACCGTCATATGCGTGAAGATGGCGTAGTTCTGGAAGACGAAGCCGACGCCGCGCCGGCCCATCGGCACGCCGGCCATGTCGCGTTCGCCAAACAGGATCTTGCCGCCGGTCGGCTCTTCCATGCCGGCGATCATGTTCATCGTCGTCGACTTGCCGCAGCCCGACGGGCCGAGCAGCGCCATGAACTCGCCATCGGCAATTGCCAAATCCATGGTTTTCAACGCGGTGAAGTCGCCGAATTTCTTGACCAGGTTCTGCAAGTGGATCGCACTCATGCCGCCACCTCGCGTGCCCGCGCCATGCGCTTCATGGCGAACACCGCGACGATCGAGAGCACGATCAATATGGCCAGCGCGATCGCCGCCACATAACCCCAGATCAGGTCCTGCGTGGTGAGCTTGTAGATGTAGACCGAGATGGTCTCGGTAGCGACGCCGGGGCCACCGCCGGTCATGATGTAGAGCGTATCGAAGATCTTGAAGTTCTCGATCACCCGGATCGCCAGCGCGATGATGATGATCGTCTTCATCTTCGGCAGCACGATGGTGACGAAGCGCTGCCACGGATTGGCGCCGAGCAGCGTCGCCGCCTTGATCTGGTCCTCCGGCACGCCGACCAGGCCGGCAAGCAGGATAAGGAACATCAGCGGCGTCCATTGCCAGATGTCGGCGACCATCACCGCGATCAGCGCCAGAGTCGGATCCGACAGCCAGGCGATGGTGACGGGAGATCCGGTGAGCGCCGACAAGATGTCGTTCACCGGCCCCCCCGACTGGAACAGCATGAAGAACATGTAGCCGGCCACCGCCGGCACCACCATCATCGGCATCAGCAGGATCGAATAGAAGACGCGCTTGCCCGGGAAATCGTCGGCAAACAGCGTCGCCAGCGCCAGCCCGAGCAGGAATTCCGCCGGCACGCAGACGATCATGACGATGGCCGTACGCTTCAGCGCGCTCCAGAAGCGCGTGTCGACGGCGAGATCGGTGTAGTTGGCAAAGCTGTTCCACATCGACCAGGCGTTCCACCAGCCGGTGCCCGACAGGGGCGACCAGTCGGTGACGCTGATGTAGAGCTGCATCAACAGCGGGAAGGCCGAGATGAACAGCACCAGGATCTGCGCAGGCAGCGTGAGCCGGAAACCCAGCCTTGCGCTCTCATCGCGCGAAACCGGCTTTGCTCCGGCGGCTTTCATCTCATCCTTGGAAGTCATGACAGTCACCGCGCTCATTGCTTGAGCGCCCCGAACGTCAGCCCGCGCACCAGATGGCGTTGGATGGCGATGCCCATGATGACCGGCGGCACCGCGGCGATCAGCCCAAGCGCCGCCTTGGCGCCATAGAGCTGCCCGGTCATCGAGGAGGACAGCGAGGCCATGTAGACCGGGATGGTCACCCATTCGCGCGTCGTCAGAAGCAGCGCGATCAGATAATCGGACCAATTGAGGATGAAGACGAAGAGCGCGGCACTGGCCAGCGGCGCGCGCATCATCGGCAGCGTGATGCGGGTGAAGACGCGCAGCCGCGAACAGCCTTCGACAAGCGCTGCCTCCTCGATCTCGCGCGGCATGTCGTCGAAGAAGGTCTTCATCAGCCAGAAGGCGAACGGCAAGGTGACGATGCCGTAGATCAGCGCCAGGCCCCACCAGCTATCGGTGAAGTTGAGGAAAGCCCACATGATCATCACCGGGATCATGACCGCCATCGGCGGAAAGATCCTGAGCTGGATCAGCGCCAGCGGCAGGTTCTGGCCGGAGCCGAAACGCGACAACCCATAAGCCGCGGCAGTGCCCGCCGACATGGCGATCACCGTGCCGAAAACCGCCGACAGCAGCGATGCGAGGATCGGCTTCAATGCGTTACGGTCGAGCGCGACGATCAGATTGTTGGTCGACTCGCCGAAGACGAAACGAAAATTGCTGAGCGTCGGGTTCTTCGGCCACCAGGTCAGGTCGGCGCCGGTCGCCGACCATTCGGCGATCGGCTTGAAGGCCATCGACACCATCCACAGGATCGGCACCAGCGTCACCGCCATGGCCGCGAAGATCGCGGCATAGCGGAATATCAGGAAAGGAACGGAACGCTTCATCTGGCGGCTTTGCTGGTGGCGTTGTGGGCGGAGGGGAGAAGCAAGCTCCTCCCCTCCTTCGATATGATCCAGGGAGAAGGATCAGACGATTGGATCGAGAACTGTCGGCCAGGCCTCCTTGTTGGTCTTGATGGCTTCGAGCAGTTTGTCCTCGCCGGTGCGCCGGGCGATCTTCTTCCACTCTGCCTCGGTATCGGCCATCGCCTGCTCCGATGTCTTGGCCTTGGTCAGCGCCGCCATCAGGTTCTCGTCGAGCGCATTGTGGAAGGCTGTCGCGCCGGGATAGTTGATGGTCGGCACGGTGCGGGCGACCGTCTCGCGCACGACGTCCATGTGGTAGGCATGATAGGTCTGGCGCACTAGCGGATCGGAGAAGTCCGAAAGCCGGAACGGGTCCAGATAACCGCCGGGGTTGGCGCTCATCCATGCGTAGATACGGGCCGAGCCCAGCCATTGCAGCAGGAGATAGGCGACCTCCTGGTTCTTCGACTGCGACGAGACCATGCCGGTCAGCGAGAACCACAGCACGGAACGGCTGATCAGCTTGCCGCCGATCTCGCGGCCGGGCGGCAGCATCGAGCCGATCTTGCCGGTGACAGCCGAGTCCTTGTTGCCGGCATTGTCGAGGAATTTCGGCAGGTTGGAGAAGGCGCAGGTCATCGCCGCACCGCCCTTGGCGAAATTGCCATACTGTTCAGGCCAGCCCCAGGAGATCGCATCCGGCGAATGATGCGCGAGCGACGCGACATATTCGTTGGTCGCGGCAATGCCTTGCTCGGAATTGATCATCGGCTTGCCGTCATCGCCAAACAGAAACTGGTTGGGCGAGGCCATCGAGACATAGCGCTGATACCAGTTGGTATAGCCCCAGCCCTGGTTGCGCAGGTCGGTCGAGCCGAACAGACCCTTGTCCGGGCGCTGGAAAAAGGCGGCGATGTCGCCATGCTGCTTCCAGGTCTTCGGCGGCGCCAGATCGTAGCCATACTTGTCCTTGAACGCCTTCTTCTCGGCTTCGTCGCCGAACAGATCGGTGCGGTAGACCCAGGTCTGGAAGTCGCCGTCCAGCGACACGCCGTAGTTCGAGCCGCGATATTTGTTGAGCAGCGACACGCCCTTGGCGCCGTTGACATAGCCACTGACGGGATCGTCCCACTCGGGCTTGTGCTGCGCGACAAAGTCGTCGAGCTTGGCGATGCCGCCGGTTTCGGCGAGGTCGCCGAGGCGGTTCCATTCGGTCGAATAGATGTCGTAGGCCCCACCCTTGGTGGAGATGTCCTGCATCGTCTTGGTGAATTCCTGGCCGTTCGGCAGACCGACGATTTCGATCGCGATGCCGGTTTCCTTTTCCCACAGCTCCTTGATCGACGGCGCGCCGGCCGGGAACGGCTGTGTGAGCTGGCCGATCGAGCCGTCCGACAGGCCGAGCACGATCTTGGCCGGCGCCTTGCCGGCGCCCTTCAGCGCTTTGGCCGCCTCGATGGCGCGGCCTTCCGGCGTGTCGGCGCCATACTGGTAGCGCTCGGCGCCATCGAAGCCCGTCGGGCCGCCGATCATGCCTGGCGCCAGCGCGTCGGCCGCATAGGCACGGCCGGGACGAATGAATTGGGGTGCGATACCAGCGGCGGCCATGATCACAGCCGCCTTTCCTCCGGACGCCAGCAGCCGGCGCCGCGAGATGCGGATCAAGTCAGACATTGAAACTCCTCCCTCAGGGCCACGTTTCCTCCACGACCCTTATGAGGGATATTGACGGCAGCAGGGCAAGGCTGTCAACATCATAAATAATCAGAACACATCATAACATTGCAATGGGGCAAGGAAATGCACAAAAACGGGATCCCTACGTCAAGCCGGATGCCTCAATTTGAGGGCACCCGACCCTTCCCGGCCCCGCGCAGCCCTGCCGGGCCATTTGATTTAGCGCGGCGGCTTGCACATCGGCCAAGGGCGGATACATCATTTCCCATCAGAATCGCCGATGACGCGGAAGCCGTCACCAGCCGATCTGACGCATGCAGGAGATGAAAGACGGTGCGTTCCACCCTGACTGACATAGCCCGGGAAGCCGGCGTCTCGGCCGCCACCGTCGACCGCGTGCTCAACAACCGGCCCGGCGTGCGGGCGCGCACGCGGGAAATCGTGCTCGAAATGGCGCAGCGCCTCGGCTACATCGCCGAAGGCCCGAACGGCACGCCGCCACGGCCCTCGCCCGGCGAAATCATCCGGCTTGATTTCGCGCTGCCGGCCGGCACCAATTCCTTCATCAAGATGCTGCACCGCCACATCGAGGCACAGGCTCTGGCGCGGCCCGACCTCGATGTCCATATCGCCACCATCGAGGGCTTCAATCCTGACCGGCTCGCCCGCCTGCTGCAGGATCTGCGCGGACAGACGCAAGGCGTCGGCGTCATCGCCCTCGACCATCCGACGGTGCGCGAAGCGATCCGCTCGCTGTCGGCCAACGACATCAAGGTGGTGACCATCGCCTCCGACATCCTGCATGTGCCCAGGGTCGCCTATATCGGCATCGACAACCGCGCCGCCGGGCGGCTGGCCGGCTATCTGCTCAACCGCTTCATGGGATCGGGGCGTCCGGGCAAGGTGGCGCTGTTCGCCGGCTCGCTGTCCTATCGCGGCCACGAAGAACGCGAGATGGGGTTCCGTCACGTACTGACCGAGGAATCGCCCAATCTGCAGATCGTCGAGATGCGCGAAATGCTCGACGACCGCGAGAAGGCCTATTCGGAGGCATCGGCGCTGCTGGAGCGGCACCCCGACCTTGCCGCGATCTACAATGTCGGCGCCGGCAACACCGGTATCGCCCGCGCGCTCAAGGAGCGCGGCCGCGCCCAATCCATGGTCTTCCTCGGTCACGAAGTGACGGACGGCACCAAGGACCTTCTGCTCGACGGCACGCTCGACGCGGTCATCGACCAGAACCCGCGCGTCGAGGCCCGCGAAGCGCTCAACACCTTGACCCATGCGGTTCGGGGATTGCCCTATGAATTGCACCAGCCGAGGCTGCAGGTGATCTTCAAGGAAAACATCCCGGAGATTTGAGCAGCAAACCTAGTCAACGCCTACCCTTCCGGATAGAGCGCCTTCGCCAAGTCGCGGATCGCATCTGATGTGCGCGGGCCGAAGCCGATCATGTAGGCGCCGTCGAGCACGACCAGCGCCTTGTTGGCCGCCGCAGGCGTTGCCGCCAGCGCGCGGTTGCCGAACACCTGCTCGGCCGTTGGCCCGCCCTTGCCGTCACTCATCATCAGGATGACATCGGGCGCCATCTCGACCAGCTTTTCCTCCGACGCCGCCTTGTAGCCCTGCACGATGTCCATCGGGTTGAGGCCGCCGGCGTAGCGGATGATGGCGTCGGCCGAGGTGCCGGCGCCGGCTGCGCTCAGCTTCACAAGGCCATGGAAGAACACCACCTTCTTGCGCCGCTCCGGCGGGATTTTTGCTGCCAGATCGGCTGCCGTCTGAAAGGCGGTGAGCACCTCGGCCGAAACCGCCTTGCCCTTGTCCTCGAGCCCAAGGCTGGCGGCGATCAGCGTGATCTTGCGCTCGATGCCTTGCGGGCTGTTGTCCTGCGGGACGAAGACGATCGGGATCGCCAGCGACTTCAGCACCTCGACCGCTTCAGGAGGCCCGCTGTCTTCGGCGGCCAGGATCAGGTCGGGGCGCAGGCTGGCCAGCCCCTCGACCGAGAGCTGACGGCGGTAGCCGACATTAGGCTTCCCAGTCACGGATGGCGGATATTTGCTGCCGCGATCGACGGCGATGATCCGCTCGCCGGCGCCCAGCGCGTGGACGATCTCGGTGACGTCGGAACCGAGCGTCATGATCCGGGTCGCCGCGCCCGGCACGACGCTTCGCCCCAGCGCATCGACAACGGTCTCGGCGGCCAGCGCCTTGAAGCCGCAGGAAGGCGCCAGCACCGCCAGTGCCAGAAGCAGCACCGCCGCGATCCTGCCCGGTTGCGACCAGTGGGTCGTCTTGCCTTCGCCTAAACTGCCGACCATGCCGCTGTTCCTGTGCCAGATTGCTTCTCGATGATGGTCGGCTATAAATTTAAAGTTGACTTGTGTCATCATGTTTTAATATGTGACCCATGCCCTGACCTGCCTGGTCGAGGGATTTTCCATCATGCCAGCCAAGGCCGTTCAGCCACCGCCAGCAGTTTTGCTTTTGCTTGGGGGCTGCATGACAACGACAACAAACACGACATTGATGGCGAGCACCGCGCTCGCCTTCGTGCTCGGCCTCTGCGCCGTGCCTCTTGCCAGCGCGCAGGAACAGGACCGCGAGAAAAAGGCCGCCGCCAAGGCCGGCCGCCTGGCGCCGGCCAATCCCGCGCAGAACCAGCCGGCGACGATGCTCGACGTGATCACCATCTCGGCAACGATGATCAAAACAGCGGTGATCGAATCGATGGCCGCCATCAGCGCCGTCGATCAGGACGAACTCGACCGCATCCAGCCCGACACCGCCGCCGACATCTTTCGCACCACGCCCGGCGTCGCTGCCTCGATGAATGGCGACGATCCCGCAACCGCCATCAACATCCGCGGCCTGGAGCAATATGGCCGCGTCGTCGTCACCCTCGATGGCGCCCGCCAGGACTACTGGCGCGTCGGTCATGGCTCTGGCTCGTTCTATGTCGAACCCGACCTGATCAAGGAAGCCACCGTCATCCGCGGTCCGGTGTCGAATGCCTATGGTTCCGGCGGCATCGGCGGCGTCGTCTCCTTCGAGACCAAGGATGCCAGCGACTTCCTCAAGAAGGACGAACGCTGGGCGCTAAGCGAGAAGCTCGGCTATGAGGACAATGGCGACGGCTTCACCACCAGCACCACCGGCGCCTACCGCTTCAGCGACGATGCCGACATCATCGGCAACCTCATCTACCGCGACCGCGACAGCTACACCGACGGCAATGGCGAGACCGTGCCATGGACCGGCGAGCGGGTGACCAGCGGCTATCTGAAGGCCACGCTGCGGCCGGCCGATGGCCATGAGCTGAAGCTCGGCGCCATCCTGCAGCGCTACAACGACCAGATCACCGGATCGAGCGGCTCGACCTCGCCGACGCTGAGCCGCTACGACACCAACACCACCAACCAGACCTACACCGCCGCCTATACCTGGAAGCCCGACGACAATGAGCTGATCGACTTCAGCGCCAATGCCTACCACAACCGCACCCGCGCCGAGCAGACGCAGGTCTGGCCCACCTCGGCGATCGGCAATTTCCGTTTTTACGATGTCGCCACCTCGGGCTTCAACGCGAAGAACTCCTCGCGCTTCGACGCCTGGGGGCTGGCCCACACGCTGACCTACGGTCTCGACTACTATTATCTCGAGGCCTCCTCGGAAGCAGCACATTTCGGCGCCGGCGAGCAGCAGGGTTATGGCAGCTTCCTGCAATGGCAAGGTGACTACAAGGAGTGGCTGCAGGTGATCGCGGCCATGCGCTATGATGGCTACCAGCTCGATGGCGAAACGCGCATCCCGTCGCCACAGGAAGCCTCGATCTCTGGCGACCGCTGGTCGCCACGCCTCACCGTCGGCGTCACGCCGTTTGACGGCTTTCAGCTCTATGGCACCTACTCCGAAGGCTACCGGGCGCCTGGCCTGCAGGATGTCTTCCGTGGCGGCGGCGCGCATGGCGGCGGCGACACCTATCGGCCCAATCTCCTGCTGCAGCCCGAAACGGCGAAGAGCTGGGAGGCCGGCATCAATGTCAAATACGACGAGTTGCTGACGGCGGGCGACCGGTTGCGCGCCAAGCTCAACGTCTTCCACACCGACGTCGAGGACTATATCGACGTCGACCTGACCGTCCTTCCGCGCACGGCGATCAACATCGGCGACGCGCGCCTGAAGGGCGTCGAGGCCGAGATGGTCTACGACTACGTCTGGGGCTTCGTGAACCTCGCCGGGGCGCTGATCGACGCCAAGGTCGTCAGCGGCGTCTATTCCGGCCAGGCGCTGAACAACACACCGCTCGACCGCTTCTCGGCCACGATCGGCTTCCGCATGCTGGAAGACCAGCTCACCGTCGGCGCGCAATATCTCAGCGTCGGCAAGATCACCCGCACCAGCCGCACCAATCCCAACGCCGTGCCGGTCGTCGATGATGCCTTCGACCTGGTCAATGTCTTCGCCAACTGGCGCGTCAACGACAACCTCAAGCTCGATTTCGGCGTCGATAACATCTTCAACACCGCCTACACCGACCCGCAAAGCGCATGGTCGACCTCGGCGGCAACCGAACAGGGCAAGGGCCGCACCTTCAAGGTGGCCCTCACCGGCAGGATCGGAGGCTGACAATGAACGAAGCATCGGTGCGTGAACTGGCCTGCGAGGCGCGACTCAACCTGCGGCGTCTGCCTGATTACATGGACAGCATCAGCGACAGACTGCAGAGCTTCGAGGCCGATGCCTCGCATCATGGACAGCGCATCGATTTCCGCTTCGCCTTTGGCGAAGCCTCCATCGATATGAAGCGGCTGGTGATGCGGGCCAATGCTGCCGACCGAGACGGGCTCGCCCGCATCAAGGATCTGCTCGCCACGGCGGTGCAAGTCTATGCCAGGGACGAAAACCCCGAAATCGTCTGGACCGGCGATCTCTCAGGCGAAACCAGCCTCGCCCAGTTCCGCGAGATGGTGGTGACGGATGTTCGCGACCTCACTCCGCATATGCGCCGGATTCGCCTGGCCGGCGAGAATCTCTCGCGTTTCGCCAAGTTCGGCGGCATGCACATCCGCATGCTGTTTCCGACCAAGGAGGTGCCCGATCCGCTCTGGCCAGTGCTGGGCGGCAATGGCTTGCCGGTCTGGCCCGCCGACGACCGGCGCCCGGTGGCGCGCGTCTACACCATCCGCGCGCTCGACGTGGAAAAGGGCCTCATCGACGTCGACTTCCTCGTCCATCCCGGTGACAGCGTCGGCTCGAGTTGGGCGATGCAGGCAGATCTCGGCATGAAGGTCGGCATCATGGGGCCGGTCGGCCGTCCGGTGCGGCAGGCAGAATGGTATGTCTTGGGCGCTGACGAAACCGGCTTGCCGGCGCTGGCGCGGCTGCTGGAGACGCTGCCGGCCGAGACAAAAGGCGTTGCCTTCGTCGAGATCGCCAATGACGGTGAACGGCAGGAGATCGCCAATGCCACCGGCATCGAATTGCATTGGCTGACACGGGATGGCGTGGCGGCGGGCGAGGACAGACTGCTGGCCGAGGCTGTCCGCTCGGTGGCGTGGCCGCAGGACGGTTCGGCCTTCGGTTGGTTCGCGGCGGAAGCCGCTGCCGCCAAGATCGTGCGCGAATATTGGCGCGACACTATGGGACTTGGTCGCGATCAAACGCTGGCGGCTGCCTATTGGCGGCGTGGTGCTGCCGGATTGATGGCGGGGTGAACTCTGATGATCGGCCCGCCGTCTTTGCCGATGCCGATATCAATTTGATCACCGGAGACAAGCTTCGAAATAGCGCACACCACCAGCGGCATGCGGATATCATAAAGAAATTCGGCAACGATGGCGCCCACCGCCAGGATCGGGTCCGGCCGCTCCAGAAGAATACCGGCCGGCGCCGTGCCTCTGCGGATCGCCTCGGCCAGGACCGAGGATGAAGACGATGAGCCGCGCCCGCTCGGCATGACCAAAATCCTGCCGGCGACATTCTGGCCGAGACCGGGATGCGAATGGTCTGTTATCTCGCCGGTCTCGGCATCGATGCCGCCCCAGAAGCTGAGCGCTTGCGAAAATACCAGCGCCTGGCCCTTGGCCTCGCCGGCCAGCTGGAAGGTGCCGGTTCGTTCCACTGGTCGCGTCATGAGGCGCTCCGCACGACATGCCCGGCCGCAGCAGAGCGGATGCAATCCCGCATCTCGGCGAAGGCGACGGACACGCCGATATTGCCCGGCGCGTAATGTGCCCATTTGCCGGAATTGGTCATCACAACGCCGTCGAGGCGTTCCAGAATCGATGTGACATAGGTGCAGGTGTCGGCGACCGGAATCAGGCCGAACGCCTCCATGCCATCAAGCGCGCCCTCCTCCTGTAGCCGCGTCAACGTCGCACGGCCCGTGTTGACATAGATCGGGATGCGCCTGCCCGGCGCGACCTCGCGCAGCAGCGGCAAAAGACGCATCCATTCCTCATGCGAAAAATGCGGCGTGCCGAGCGACACGGCCGCAACCGGCGCGCCATCCGGCACGCTCGACAGCCTGGCCAGCGCGTGGTCGATATCGGCGCGGGTGATGCGGATCGTCTCGTCAGGGGCATGACCCTGGAACGCCTCATCGAGCGTCATCGCTTCCGGCGTGATGCCGACGGCATGGAACAGCGCCACAGCACCCGTCGTTGCGGCCGCCGCGCCCAGCGCCTTCAGCTGGTCCTCGTCGCGCGGCTGCGGCAGACCGGCAATCACCGGAACGCGGTCGCCACTCGCTTGCCCGATGATCAGCCCAATGCCGACGAACAGGCAGTCGCTCGGTTCGGGGTCCGCGACATCCAACTCGAACAAAATCCGGCCGCGCCGGTTCTCGCTCAGATGCAGGCCCCAGGCTGGCGCGCGGCCGGTCATGGCGCAGCACAGATCGATGAAATCGCCATAGCGGTTGGTGCGCGCGCCGATCACTGAATTGGCAAAGACGATGGCGTTGGATTCGCCCCAGGCGATCTGCTCGCCAAAGCCTGGCCGGAACCGCGTCTGGTAAGGCGCGCAAGTGAAGGTCGCCTGGCAGCCGAGCTCCAGATGCGCCTTCATCAACCGCCGCGCCGGCACCTCTTCCGCCGCCGGCATTTTCACCATGCCGGGATGGATGAGATCGAACGAACCGACATTCAATGTCGTCAGCACCTGGACGCGGCCACCGCCTTCGACCAGCCGCTCGACGAAATCGAGCCCTGCCTTGCCGTGGTAGAGACAACCATCGATATGGGCGCCAGTGATGTCGAGCAGACCGCGCGCCCCAACCGCATTGGAAAATGCGACCAGGATCTTCATGGCGGCAGCTGCGGATGGACCCTGCTCGCCGTCGAGCATGGATCGGTCGCGCGCGGTCAATTCAAGCGTCATCGGTACTCCAGCCACTTACGCGATCGTATGGCGGGGCAGCGCCCCCTCTGCCCTGCCGGGCATCTCCCCCACAAGTGGGGAGATCGGCAGCTTGAGCTTTATCGCAATTTTTTTGCAACGTCGGCGATTTGCGAAAACCGGCTATCAAAGCCAATCTCCCCACTTGTGGGGGAGATGTCCGGCAGGACAGAGGGGGGCGCGAAGGAACGCTAACCATCCCATCCCTCCACAGCGCTACTTAACCCGCCACGATCAACACCGTGCTCTCAGGCGACCAGCGCAGCACAACATCCTGACCTTCCGCCAGCCGTTCCTTGCCGGTATTCTGCACGATCACCTTCAACGTCTGGCCGCCACGCTCGACGAAATAGGTGCTGTTGTTGCCGGCGAAGATGCGCTTTGAGACCTGCCCCTTGAGCATGTTTGCGGAGCCATCCGAAGTCCCGGCATCCCTGGCAATGCGGATGCGTTCGGGTCGCACGGCGCAGCTCGCCTTGGCGCCGGCGGCAAGCTTGGCACCGGCGCCCGCGGCAATCGCCGTGCCGTCCGCCAGCCGGATGCCATCGCCCGTCGTATCGCCGCGAAAAATGTTGGCGTCGCCGAGGAAGGTGGCGGCGAACTCGCTCTTTGGCCGGTCATAGATCTCCTCCGGTGGCCCCTCCTGCACCAGCCTGCCGTCGCGCAATATGCCGATGCGGTCGCTCATCGTCAGCGCTTCTTCCTGGTCGTGGGTGACGAAGATGGTGGTGATGCCAATCTCGCGCTGGATGCGCTTCAACTCGATCTGCATATCGACACGCAGCGCCTTGTCGAGCGCGCCCAATGGCTCGTCGAGCAGCAGCACGCGCGGCTTGGTGACGATGGCGCGCGCCAGCGCCACACGCTGCCGCTGGCCGCCGGAGAGCTGATGCGGCCGGCGGCCACCGAGCTTGCCAAGCTGCACCAGATCGAGCGCGCGCTGCACCTCGGTGGCGATAACCGCCTTGGCCTCGCCGCGCACCGACAGACCGAAGGCGACATTGTCGGCGACGCTCATGTTGGGAAACAGCGCGTAGTTCTGGAACACCATGCCGATGCGCCGCTTTTCGACCGGCACCCGCTCGACGCTCTCGCCGCCGATGGCAATGCGGCCTGAGTCGGGAAAATCGAAACCGGCGATCTGCCTGAGCAGCGTGGTCTTGCCGCTGCCCGACGGCCCGAGCAGCGCATAGAAGCCGCCATCGGCGAAATCGATGGAGACGTTGTCCAGCGCCTTGTGCGCGCCAAAGCTGCGCGAGACGTTCGAAACTTGCACGCCGGCCATTATTTCTCTCCGCCGAATTTGAAGAACCGCGCCGTGAGCAGCATCAGCGCCATCGACACGACAATGATGATTGTCGAGACCGCGTTGATCTCGGGCGTGAAACCCTTGCGGATCGCGGCGTAGATTTCGACCGGCAGCGTCGTCTGGCCCGGCGTCGCCAGGAAATAGGACACCACGAACTGGTCGAATGACACGGCAAACGCAAACAGCCCGCCGGCGATGACGCCAGGCATGATCCACGGCAGCGTGACGCGTCTTGTCACCTGCCACTGGTTGGCGCCGAGCGAGCGCGCCGCCTCTTCCAGCTCCGGCGCGAAGGTCTGCAGCCGGGCCGAGACGACGACGATGACATAGGGCAGCGCCAGCGCGACATGGCCGAGCAGGATCGCATGCAGGCCGCGGCCGATGCCAACGCCGAAAAAGAAGATCAGCATCGCCGTGCCGGTGATCAGCCACGGAATGGCGATCGGCGGAAACAAAAGCGCCTGCAGGAATTTCTTGCCGCGAAATTCGTAGCGATAGAGCGCCAACGACGCCGCTGAGCCGAGCACGACGCAGATGATCGTGGTGATGACGGCGATCTCGACGCTGTTCCAGGTCGCGGCAATAAGCTGGTCGTTCTGCCACAGCGAGGCGTACCATTCCGTCGTCCATTCAAACGGCAGCTGGTAGAAGGGCGAAACGTTGAACGACATCAGCGCCATGATGATGATCGGCAGATAGAGGAAGGCGAGCAGCAGGCCGATGTAGAAGCGGCCCAGCCCTTCGAGGATGCGGGTGGTCGCCATCATGCAGCCCTCCGCAGCACCGGCGAGGCAACCGCCAGGATGACCAGCACTACGGCCAGCAGGATGAAGGAGAGCGCGGCACCGAGCGGCCAGTTGAACACGGCGACGAACTGGTCCTCGATGATCGTGCCGTAGAAGGTGCCGGTGCGGCCGCCGAGGATGCGCGGTTCCATGAACGAGCCGACGACCGGCACGAAGATCAGCGCCGCACCCGCCACCAACCCCGGCATTGACAGCGGGATGATCACCCGCTTCAGCACCTGCAACCGCGACGCCCCGAGCGAGCGCCCTGCCTCGATCAGCGAGTCATCGATGGCCTGCAGCGTGAGATAACAGGTCAGCACCATGTAGGGCACATAGGAATGCACCAGTCCGATGATGACGGCCGGATAAGAGTACATCAGGTCGATGTTGATCTTGAACGGCAGCACCGCGTTGAGCGCGGTGTCGAGAATGCCGCCTTCGCGCAAAACCATCGCCCAGGAGAAGATGCGCACCAACCCATTCGACCAGAACGGCAGGATGACGAGCAGGAAGATCGCCTCACGGCTGCGCCCCTTCAGCACCTTGGCCAGCACGTAAGCGGCGGGATATCCGATGACGACGCACCACAGCGTCACTTCGAGGCCAAGGCGCAGCGAGGCCAGCAGCAGCGTCAGATAGAGGCTCTGCGAGAAGAAGGCGGCATAGTTGCCAAGCGTGAACGCCCACGGCTTTCCCGACAGCGGCAGCTCGGTCATGAACGAGAAAAAGACCATGGCCGACAGCGGCAGGAAGATCGCCACCGTCAGCCAGAGATAGGCTGGCGCCAGCAGCGGCAATGCCGATCTCAGCCCGCTTCGCGACGCTGTCGCAGCTGCCATGGTACCCTCCTCCCAGTATTGGAAGAACCAGCCGACGCGAACCGCCGGCTGGTCCGGATGTCGGCTCTATTTCACGTCGACCTTGAGCTGCTGCCACAGCGCCAGATAGGCTTCGCGCTGGGCATCGGTGATCGGCGCCTGGAACTGGATGCGCTTGGCCACCTCGGGGTCGCCCATGACCTTGCGGTTGAAGGCATCCTCCGGCAGCGCTTCCACCGCCTTGGTGTTGGCGGAGACGGGAGCACCGACCTTGGTGACCCATTCGACGTAGAATTTCGGGTCGATCATGTAGTTGATGAAGGCCTCGGCACCGGCGACGTTCTTGGCGCCGACCGGAATGGAAAACGCGTCGAGCCAGGCGACGGCACCCTCCTGCGGCACGACCAGCGAGACCGGCAGCTTGAAATGCGTCTTGGCGCGATCGGCCGAGCCGCTCCAGTAGGTGCCGATGTCGATCTGGTTGGAGGCGACCATCTGGTTCCAGTCGTTTTCAGAGCTCCAGAAGGTCTTGATCTGCGGCATCAGCGAAGTCAGCTTCGTCTTGACAGCATCCATATCCTTGATGTCGTTGATGTTCTGGCCAGTGGCGATGGCGCCGAACTGCACCGCTTCGACGGCATCGTCGCGAATGACGACGCGGCCCTTGTGGGCGGCATCCCACATTTCGGCGATGCTCGTCGGTGGCTTGTCGAAGGATTTGTCGTTGATGGCGAGTGCGGTGAGACCCCATACCCACGGCACGCCATAGACCTTGCCGTCATGGACGAGCATCGGCGATCCCGCCTTGTCCTTGCTGATGTCGGCATAGTTCGGCAGCTTGGAAACGTCGATCGGCTGGATCAGTTTCCCGGCCATCGCCTGGTCGTTGAAGGCGGCGTTGATCATGACCACGTCATAGAGGCCGGGATTGGTCCGGATCTTGGTCAGCATTTCCTGTTCGGAATTGAAGAAATCGTTGACGACCTTGTTGCCGGTCGCTTTTTCGAAAGCCTCGACAGCCCACGGCTCGTCGGCGCCGTAGCCCTTCCAGTTGAGCACATGCACTTCGTCAGCCTTGGCGGCGAATGCGAGTGCGGAGGTAAAGACGGCGGTTGCCGTCAGCAGAGCAGTCAAGTCAGGCATGCGCATGGTTGGTTCCTCTCTGTGGGTTTGCCCGGTTCCCGGGCTTGTCAGGCTTTCCAGCTGTTATGCATTGGCCTTCTGTGTCCGGCCTGCTCCCGATGGGTCGGCGGCATGGCTCAGGAATGTCTGGATTTCGCGGTTCGTCGGCGCCGACGAGCCGCCATGGCGGGNGACCGAAACAGCAGCAGCAGCATTGGCATAGCGCGCTGCCTCGAAGGGCGTGATGCCGCGCGCCAGCGCGCTGACGAAAGCGCCGATATGGGTGTCGCCGGCGCCATTGGTGTCGATGGCGGTGACGTTGAAGCCGGCAATGATCTGCGCCGTGCCGTCGACCAGCCTGACATGGCAACCCTTTGCCCCGGCGCGAATGATCACGCCAGCAGCCGTCGGGCAATGGTCGCCCAGCAGCCGTGCCGCGACGGCCTCGACATCGCCCGAGCCGGCAATCTCGGCGGCTTCCGTCGTGTTGCAGCTCAGCCATGTGGTGCGGGCAAGCACCCGCGACAGGATGGAGGGTGGAATATCCGAGATGACCGGGGTCGGGTCGAAGACGAAGGGAATATTCGCCGGCAGCGCCTCGATCCAGTCGGTGAGCGCATCGCGGCTCTTGGGGTAGCTCAGCGTATAGCCGGAGGTGAACACCCAATCTCCCGGCGCCACCGCGACCGGCGCCATCAGGTCGAGGCTGAGGACGCTCTCCGCGCCTGGCCACGAGACGAAGGTGCGTTCGGCGTCGCTCGAGATCATGGCGACGCAGTTGCCGCTGTCCATCAGTGGCGATGGCGGCGTCAGCGTCGCGATCCCCTCGGCCATGAAAGCAGCGCGCAGGAAGTCGCCATTCGGTCCGCTGCCGAGCTGGCCGCCGAACACCACCTGCATGCCGGTGCGGCTGGCCGCGACCATCATGTTGAAGCCGCCGCCGGCGACCTGGGCGAAGCTCGAAGCCGTCTTTTCCATGCCGGGCGCCGGCAAGGCGTCGATGCGGTAGACATAGTCGACCACGGCACTGCCGACATGGACGAGACGGCCGCTCATTCTGCCGCGTCCTTGCCGGAACCGATTCTCGCCACCCTTGCCGCGACAAGATCGGCGGCGAGCGCGCGAACCTCTGACATGTCGAGGCCGACAAGCCGGGCGATGTGCTGTTGCGGCAATCGGGAAAAACCGCTGCAGGCGCCGGCCATGCTGGCGGCGATGGCGCCGATCGTATCGGTGTCGCCGCCGAGATTAGCGCTGATGACGGCTGCTTGCCAAGGGTCGCCACGCACGACCTCCAGCACGGCGAAGGCCGCCGGAACGGATTCCTGGCTGGCAACGCCGGTGCCGACCAGATCGGTGATCAGCCGGATCGCATCCCTCATCGCCTTGCCGCGCACGATGTCTTGCGCCCAGACGATGCGCGCGGCGATGTCGCCGCCGGTGACCCAATGTCCGAGCGTCGCCCCTCGCCTCGCCGCCGCGACCGCGCTGGCCGAAGCATCGCGCCAACCGCCGCCGGCGACGCCGCGGCTGACGGCGGCTGCGACGGCTGCGGCCGAGGCTATGGCGATCGAGGTGTTGTGCGTCGCCCGGCAAGTCTCCGCCACCTTGCCGACGAACGTCTCCAACGGTTCAAGCGGCATCATGATGCCGACAGGCGCGATGCGCATGGCCGCGCCATTGGTGTCGCCGCTGCGTCCCGCTTCCTCGGCCGGCACGCCATTGTTGATGGCATCGATGGCACGCTTGGTCGACGGCCCCAAAAGATCATAGCTGCCGCGCGCCTTGACCTCGCGCTCCCAGTCGAGCAGCGCATTGACCCAGCGCGCGTGGTCGAAACGGTCGCCGGATTCGACCAGGATGCGGCCGAGCAGCAGCGCCTGTTCGGTATCGTCGGTGATGGTGCCGGCAGCCAATCCCTTCGATACCGGATGATCGGCGAAAGGTGCGATGAAATCCTCGACATGGCCGTAGAGTTCGGCAATGCGGGCCGGCGACAGAAGCTGCGTCGGCATGCCGAGCGCGTCTCCCAGCGCTCCACCGACAAGCGCGCCCATGGCATGATCAATGGCTTTGCTGGTCGCATCCGACATCGCTCAGAACCTCATATGCAGCGCGAAATGCGCCGGGTTGAGCAGGCTGGTGACATACTCGATCGGCCGGTCGTCGGCCGCACGCGTCAGGCGGCGGCCGCGCAGGAACGGCGTGCCTTGCGGGCAGCCGAGGATGGCCGCATCCTCGGCATTGAGCATCTCGATCTCGACCCATTCCTCGCCATGGTCGGGAATGAGGCCGGCGGCGCGCAGCGTCTGGTGCAGCGAGCCCTCGCGCAGTCCGCGCAACGGTACGTCCTCAAGCTCGGAGGACAATGGCAGCCGGCTGCGCTCGATGGAGATCGCATGGCCGTCATTGGCGTTGGTGCGCACCCGGTCAACCGCAATGAAGAACGGGCTTTCGATACCAAGCAGCGCAGCCAGATCGGGGTCTTCGATGACCTCCAGCCGCAGCGTCCGCGTCTCGGCATTGGCGCCGGCATCGGCCAGCGCGCGCGACCAGCCGATGGAGTCATCGACCGGCTTGCCGTCGAAGGTGACGAACGAGCCGATACCGACCTTGGTCGTGATCAGCCCCCGGCTGGACAATTCCTCAAGGCCCTTGCGGACCGTATTGCGACTGACGGAGAAGCGCTGGACAAGTTCATTCTCGCTTTGCAGGCGGTCGCCGAAGCCGAGAACACCGGAGCGGATTTCATGTTCGAGGACGGTGGCGATCTGCTCGGGTTTGCCCGTACCGGGAGACAGTTGAACCGCGCGCCGCTTCATATGGGTACCTGTTCAATGAACCTGTATAGTCCTGTTCAATACAGAGGCCCGGATGCCTTGTCAACGGATGCTGAAGACTGACCAAAAGGCAGCGGAATGGGCGGAATAACCGTGCAGGGCGTGCCGAGAGGCAGGTCAATAGCCCCGAAAAGCCGGTCGGCCGTCGCCAAAAGAGGCACACATCAAGGGGATGGAGCCAGATCCTGATTCAATTTCACCGGGGCAGGCTACGGGATCGACACCTCACGCGGTTCGACGAGGATGTCCGCCTCGATCGCCGCGTTGATGAACGCCGCCCTTGCAGCCGAGACTTCTTTCTTTCCCTCGAGCACGGCCAGACAGACCTTGCGGGCAACCATATGCTTTTGCCCGGTCGCAACCGGCCAGCGGTTCAGCAGGATGTCGGCAGCCTGAGCGACCCGCTCCACGTTGAAGATCGAGTTTCGCGATCGGCCGAGCGCAATCCTGACCGGCTCATCGAAACGCTGATCCTGCACGATGCCACTCCCCAAAGTCGGCATTCATCGATTCGCGGCCTTCAACCCCGAGCAATGTGATAGGTTCCGCGCCAAAGGTGCAAGATGTCCGATTCCAGTGGCCAGAAAAATCCCAGGCTGATCGTCGTGGTCGCGTTCGATCGCGGTGAGGATGGCGAGCTGTTCCCAGCCTTTGGACCCGCCGACCAGCAGAGCGAAGACCGCGCCATACGCACCGCCAGGGCTCTGGCGGCAAAGCATGCCGGCGTCATCGCCTGGAGCCGCGAGGCCGATCCGACACTGGGCGAATATGGCCCGCCGAACACGCTCTTCGTCAGCGGCGACGTACCTGACATGGAATGATCGGTTGGCGCCGGGTCACATGATAATTTCTGCAAGATGACCAAGCAGCTCGGCGGCGCGAACTGACGCAGCACGATTTGAGCGCATGCCCGAATAGAACAGCCGGATGAAGGCGGGCCAGGCACCCGCCTTTTTTAGCGCGACGTGAGACATCACATCGCCGAGCCAGCGAATTCAAATCGCGACAACACCTGGACAAGGGTATAGTGTTGATGGCCGGAGAGGCAAAACGCCGCTCGTCTGGCTTGTGCCCATGTTTCAACCCATCGTGAATATCGAAGACGCGCAGACACTGGCGCAGGCGATCGTCAATACGATCACCGAGCCGTTTCTAGTCCTCGACGAGCAGTTTCGGGTGCTGGCGGCCAGCCGCTCCTTCTACAACACATTTGAAGTCGACCCGCAGCAGACCCAGGGCTCGCTGCTTTACGCGCTCGGCGACGGCCAGTGGGATATTCCGGCCCTTCGCCTGCTGCTGGAGACGATCATTCCCGAGAAGACCGCCATGGACGATTTCGAGGTCGAGCATGATTTCCCGCAGATCGGCCGCCGCACCATGCTGCTCAATGCCCGCAAGGTGCTTTACGACCACAGTTCGGCCATCACCATCCTTCTCGCCTTCAATGACATAACGGCCCGTCGTATCATCGAGCGGGAGAAGGAAGAACTGCTCGGTCGCACCGAAGACCTGCTTCGACAGAAAGACGTCCTGCTGCGCGAGATGGAGCATCGGGTTGCCAACAGCCTGCAGATCATTGCCTCGATCCTGTTGCTGAAGGCACGCTCGGTGACGTCGGAAGAGACGCGCCAGCATCTCAAGGACGCCCATCAGCGCGTTCTGTCCGTGGCCGAGGTGCAACGCCATCTCCACACCTCCGCCGGCGTCGACGAAATCGATGTCGGCTCTTACCTACCGAAATTGTGCAGCAGCCTCGCCTCGTCGATGGTCGGCGAAGCCCAGCCGATCGCGGTCACCGTAGTGGCCGAAGGCGGCAGGATGGATTCGCAAAGGGCCGTCAGTCTCGGCCTGATCGTCACCGAACTCGTGCTCAACGCCATCAAATATGCCTTCCCCAAGGAGAGAGCCGGCGCTCGCATCCAGGTGAGCTACGAGACCGCGGGCAGCGACTGGAAACTGACGGTTTCGGACAATGGCGTCGGCAAGATCGCCAACGACGTACCGGCTACCGGACTTGGAACAGCCATCGTGGAAGCATTGGTGAAACAGCTGGAGGCCAAGGTGGAAGTTATCAGCGACACTGACGGCACCAGCGTGTCGGTAACCCGGGCGACGTTCACCTCACGCGTGCCGCGAGCGGCGTAAAACCACTACCACGATTACCACGATGCCTGCCTTCCGGATATCGCTTCGATCCTGATCCGATAGAAGAGATGGCTGCCCGAAATTGTCGCGGCATCGCCTGGTTTCAGGGCGCCCGGCTCCCACCAGTTCGCGTGCGTTGCCAGAAGCGACCAAGCAAATTTGCGATCACTGTCGACGGGAGCAGTCATTCTTTCGACGCCGGCGATGCTGCCGTCCAGGTCCGGTCCTTTGGGCAACTCCTCGAAATGGCCGTCAACGACGACGCTCCTCCAGCCATTCATGCCACCAACGTCATCCACCTGAAGACAGACGTGGGGATTGGCTTGCATCCACTCGACCTTCTTGCCAGGAAGCGAAAAACCGAAGATGGAGTCGTCGCCGAAGGCGAAATGGATCGGCACCACGTAGGGCCTGTGCTCGCGCACGCAGGCCAGGCGGCCAAGGCGTTGCGTCTTCAACAGGGCTACGCAGTCCAGCCGCGTCATCTCCTTGACATTCATCCCGGTCCTTCTTTCTGTTCAGCCAGCGCGGCCGATGACCTTGATGGCCTCCGCTTCCGCAACCCAATCAGCGCATCGATTCCCTGGATGGCCTCAACATGACCGTGAGCCGCCACCATCCGCCGCAAGACGTGAAGATCATCGCGAATTCCACAGAGGATTGTCCGGAGCGTCAGGGGCATTGGCAGCCTTCCGCAACTCAACGGTGTCGACGCAAGCCGGTTCCGCTCGCCAGCAAGCAAAAGCCCGCTACGGTGAACCGGAGCGGGCCTTGGAGGAGGACAAGGGGTGGGACCCTCTCCTCTTGTTTCCACGGGGGGTGTGGACCGCAATGACCATACGAGAGTTTTGCAGAGTGCGGGATCACAAGCCGGCTAGCCTGCATCACAATCCGGTGCACGCCGACATTGGGGGCGCTCACGAGATTGCGATCAGTTGGCGATAACCCGGATAGATACGCCCGGGCACGAGATGAGCAGCAAGAGCCCAGGGCCGCCACCATAGGAGCCGGTGCCCACTGAGGCCGCCAAGCAGCGCAATGATAAGAATGATGATCAGCATGGTTCCAGGGCTCATGGCTTCCAACTCCCATAAGCGCTGTGGCACCGGGTTGAACATCGCTGCATGCGATGTTCAAAGACGAGCGTTCCAAAGGCCCCACCGTTCCGCGCGATTGTGGCGGGCATCGCGCGGAAGAAGCCTCGCCGGCAACAGAAACGGCCTGCCAGATGGTGACGAAACCACAGAACTTGGAACCTGAGAGCTCAACGCCGCAGAAAGCCCGCCAGGCCATGGCGGGCTTTCCGACCGGCCGGAGGCCAGGAGAGTGCGGTCGAGCCTCGCGGCTGGTTCGGCACTTCCGATCCCGGCACTCCTGGTGTCAGCGACGTGCAATAAGCAGGCAAAGCTGACGCAGGTCGCGGTCATAGACCCCGGAACTGCCGAGAACATCGACGCAGCGCTTCTTCATCCGCGCCGCCTGGCCGTCCGACATGTCGGCGACAACACCGGGCAGGCTCGGAGTGCCCGGTGTTCCGGGAGTACCCGGGTTGCCCGGTGTACCGGGATTGCCTGGATTGGTTCCTATGCCGACACCGACGCCAACGCCGATGCCGCTCGTCCCGCCGACATTGGCGCCAAGGCCGGCCGTAATGCCGCCAGACCCTCCGACGTTGGCGCCCGCCCCGGCATTGATGCCGTTGCTGCCGCCGACCGAAGCGCCGAGACCAGCACTGACGCCGCTCGAGCCGCCGACGTTGGCGCCGGCACCGGCCTTGACGCCGCCACTACCGCCAACGGAAGCGCCCACACCAGCATTGATGCCGCCGCTGCCGCCAATGGAGGCGCCGACACCAGCCTTGACGCCGCCGCTGCCACCCACCGAGGCACCAACACCAACGCCGATTCCTGCGGCACCCGCCGGCAGGGAAAGGGCCAAGATTACTGCACTACCCGCTAACACACTGGTGACTGTTTTGATAGTAAAAGTCATAACACTCTCCTGTTGTCGTTGCGCTAAAACAGCCGGCAAAAGGCCGATTGCAGAATCAACTACGCGAGGCAGGGAGTTTCAGTTTCATAATGCGACTACTGAACATAAACATTGGTATCTATTTAAAAAACTCAAAAATTATAACAATAATAAAAATTTATTCATATTTAAATACACAAAATTGCCATCATCGATATAATTATACATTGTAATAAAAAATCGACCTTGAAAACAAGTCCCATCATTTGCCCGACGGCCGGACGTTCTGCCCCGATCGTCTTGCAGCGATGCCGCGGACGGCGCCAGATACCGCATGAACCCCTGGAAGGACAACAAGGCCGCCACGAGCCGACCAGAGCCTGTCAACGGGCGGATGCGGGCAGCAAGGCTGCGGCATCAAGGCAATGACCTGCCTGGGAGAACCCGTGATAGCCGCCAATGTCTAGCGGTGCGACCCAGGCGATCTCCATCGCTTCTCGAGAACGCAAGGCATTTCGCCTTTGGTTTGACCGGCGAATATCGATCTACACTGGGGAGGAAGCGCGCAGATCACGCGAAAAGGCGACAGCGTGATTGCAAACGAACGATTCTGCGCCCCGGCCCGCTTGTCAGACGACGCCGTAGAACAGCCTGTAGCGGACGCGCTTCATATAGTCCCGGTACTCCGGCGTGGCGGCCAGCAGCGCCTCCTCGCGCAGGATGCGATGCACCTGGAAGAAGGTGATCACCGCGTAGACGGCGAGATTATGGAAGGAAAAGGCCGACAGTAGGAAGAGGACATGGCCAACAAGGTAGCCGGCATAGATCGGGTGCCGCACCAGGCGGTAGGCACCGCCGGTCATCACACCGCGATTGCCCGGTAGAATGGCGAACGAACGCCCCAGCGACATCTTTCCCCAGATCACGAACCACAACGCCAGGAACTGCAGCGGCGCCGCGAGATAGACCGGGATGATGGCCATGCCTGGTTCAAGGTCGATGAAGCCGACACCGAAGCTGGCGATCACGGAAACCACCACCGTGAGCGGATTCCAGTCGCGAACCTGCGGTCGCCGCGACAGAAGCAGCCAGGTAAAGGTCAGGATCTCGGAAATCGCCACCAGCGCCACATTGATGCGCGTCGGGTCGAGCATCAGGTGATACACGCCGCGGTAGACGAACATGCCCGCGAAGGCCAGCGCGCATATCCGAAAGAAACCTTCCCGCAAGTCCACCAGGATCTCGCGCTTTCGGGCTGCGGACAGAATCCTGCCGTCACTGACGTGCGAAAGCGCCTCGCTTTTTGATGTGAGCAATGCAGACACCCCAATGATCCCTCAGGGCGACCTTTGCACGCAACCATTGCCGGGCAGTTAAGCAACAAGATCAGATCGGCATTAAACGTACGAAACGTGTGAGAGCCTTGGCCACTGGGATGCACATCGGTTCCTCGATTGCAATTTATGCTTGCATTGTTAGAACAAATAAGGAACAATAGGTGATTACCCGCTGAGCGGATCAAGGTTTTCGGGGGAGGACCAGCGAGATGACGAGCAAAGGTGCGCGGCGGGTTGCCGCTGCGGTTGGGTCGTGCTTGCTGATGAGGGTTTTGCTCTCGGCCCGGCTGGCTGGGCTTGCTGGCATTCTCGCCCTGAACACCGCAGCGTTTGCGGATACGACAAAGCCCCAGACTGCCGTTTCGAATAGGGCGGCCACTGAAGACACGCTGGCAGCAAAGGCCTTGGAGTCTACTGACCCTAACGCCCTTGAAGCGATCCTGGGCGGTGACGCCTTCCTGGATATGGGCAAATACGACCAGGCGATCGGCGCCTATGCCCAGGCGATCGCGCTTGATCCGAACAACCGGTTTGCCTATTTCGGCCGAGGAAAGGCTTGGGCTGCCAAACGGGCTTACGAGCAGGCGATCGACGACTACGACAAGGTCATCGAACTAGCCCCTAATTTCGCTGCGGCCTATTTTCGCCGGGGCCTCGCCAAGATCACACTTGACGATATCGATGGTGCTCTCGCCGATTGCGACCGAGCAGCCACGCTCGATCCGAAGGCCCGCGACGCACACTTCTGCAAGGGCATTGTGTGGCAAGCGAAGGGCGACCCTGGCCGCGCGCTCGCCGCTTATTCCATGGCGATCAAGATCGATCCGAAGGACGATGCCAGCTATTACGGGCGCGGCATGGCGCGGGCCGGCAGCAGAGACTATGACGGCGCCATTGCCGATTTCGACGAGGCGATCAAGCTCGATCCGGGCAATGCGGATTATCTCGTCAGCCGCAAGGCGGCGGTAGCAGCAAGAGCCGAACTGCAACTCGGCGCCGAATCTGCGGTCCCGCAGGCCGACAATGATACTCAGCCCGATGCCAAGCTCTCGATCGCCGATATGGCGGAACTCATTCAGGCGACCGACCCGCGCATTCTGGCCGCGGTGCGACACGGCGACAGCCTGCTGGATGCCGGCAAGTATGACCAGGCAATCGGCGCGTATGGCAAGGCGATCGCGCTAGACCCGGACAGCCCCCTCGCCTACTTCGGCCGCGGCAAAGCTTGGGACGCCAAGCGCTTCTATGATCGGGCGACCACCGACTATGACCGGGTGATCAAGCTCCTCCCGAATATGGTCTCCGCCTATGTGCGCCGGGGTATGGCCAAGGCCACCTCCGAGGACGCCGAAGGTGCTCTTGCCGACTGCGGCCGAGCCGCTGCGCTCGATCCGAAAGTGGTGGATGCATATTTCTGTATGGGCATGGCCTGGCACGTCAAAGGCGATACCGAGCGAGCGATTACAGCCTATTCGGCGGCGATCGGGGTCGATGCGAAGGATGCCCCCAGCTATTACGCACGCGGCATAGAACGGGCCGACGGCAAGGATTATAGCGGCGCCATTGCCGACTTCGACCAGGCGATAAGGCTCTATCCGGGCAATCCGGACTACGCGGTCGCCCGCATGGCGGCCGCGGCCGCCTTGAAGAAGGGCGGCACCGCGCCAGATGCCGTCGGCTCGGATCCCATGGCCCTCAAGGCTTTCATGGATCGTGGCGACGCACTCTACAGCAAGCGGAAATACGATCTCGCCATTGCCGAATATAGCCGCGCGATCGCGCTCGATCCAAGGAAGGCTGCCGCCTATGTCGGGCGAGGACTGTCGCGCGTCGAAAAGGGTGATTATGATAGTGCCATCGACGACTACGGCAAGGTGATCGAGCTCTATCCGACCTATTTCGACGCCTATTTCGGCCGTGCCGTTGCCTGGGGCAAGAAGGATCAATTCGATCGCGCCATCGCCGACTACAATCGCGCGATCGAACTCGATGGCACCTACGCGCCCGTTTATTTCGGGCGTGGCAGCACCTGGTTCGCCAAGGGCGACTATCGAGCCATTGCCGACTACGATCAGGCGCTCGAGCTTGATCCAAAGCTGGCCATCGCCCGCAAAGGCCGCAAGGTGGCGGTAGCGGCGAAGGCGAAAGCGCCCGCCCCCGCACCAACTGGTCGGCTTCGAAACAAGGTTGCTGAAGAGGCCATCGAGTCGGGCACGATCTGGCGCTCTCAAAATCAGTTCGACCGTGCCATCGAACAATACAACATCGCGGTTGCCGCCGACCCATCCAACGCCCGCGCCTACAGTTTACGCGGCTTCACCTTCGCGCTGAAGGGCGATCCCGACCGGGCAATGGTGGACCACGACAAGGCACTGGAACTCGACCCCAATTTCATCGACAGCTATTTCTATCGTGCCTTGCTCTGGCGGCAGAGGGGCGACATCGACCGTGCCATCGCGGATCTGAGCACGATCATCTCGTTGCAGCCGAAGAATGCGGACGCCTACATCCTGCGCAGCCGCGCCTGGGCCGCCAAACATGATTGCGATCGCATCATTACCGATTCCACAAAGGCAATCGCCCTTCGGCCGACCGACGCGGAAGCTTGGTACAATCGTGGTTTCTGCTGGAACAAGAAGGGGAAATACGACCGCGCCATCGCCGATCTCGATGAAGTCCTGCGCCTCGATCCGAACTTTACCAATGCCCGCGAGGAGCGCGATGCTGCGGCAGCAGCCAGTTCAACTGCCGGTCCGGTCGCATCGAGCAACTCTGCTCCGGGAGCCGCCCAGGCGTTTTTCACCAAGGGTCGAGCGTTGCATGACAAGGGCGACTATGACGGCGCCATTGTACAGTTCGACAAAGCGGTTGCACTCGATCCCGCGTTCCATGACGCCTATTTCGCCCGCGCCTTGGCCTGGAATGCCAGACAGGACTACGATCGCTCCATCGCCGATTACAGCAAGGCGATCGCGCTCGATCCGAATTATGCCCCGACCTATTGCGGACGCGCTCAGAATTATACCTTGAAAGAAGACTACGAGCGGGCACTTGCCGACTACGACAGGGCCATCGACCTCGCCCCTGCCGAAGCCAAGGTCTACGCCGATCGCGGGCTCGTGCGGATGGGGAATCATGATGACGCCGACGCCTACAGCGATTTCGAAAAGGCGCTCAGCCTCGATCGCAACAACGTTTATGGTTACTACGGCAGAGGGGTGATCCGGACAACCAGGTCAGACTATGACGGGGCCGTTGCCGACCTCAGCAAGGCCATCAAGCTCGATCCCAATTTTGTCGGTCTCTACGAGGCACGGAGTCGGGCCTGGGACGCCAAGGGCAACCACAAACGGGCCGCGGCCGACCGTAAGAAGGCGCGCAGCCTCGGCGCGAAATGAGGGCGCGGCCTACTGACCCCTGGCCGACTACTTTGCAAGATCAATTGCGTCACAATAGTTACAGTGGGAGGGGGCACGAACAAATCGATCAGGAAGAATCTGATTTTCATATTGGTGGCGCACGCCTGCTTCCTTGCGGAGCCGGCCATGGTGCACACAGAGGACGCCCTAGGCTAGAAATTCGTTATTGAAATAACTCGCGAAATCAGGCCGTTGCGTCAGAACTTTGCCGTCGGCATCACGCAAAATGCCGGACGCGAAGAGATAGCCGCCGATCGCTTCCATCTTGGCCGGATCCATCGTGCCGATGGCGCCGCTTTGGCTGCGCAGATAGTGACCATTGATCAGCGCCTTCAGCGAGGCTTCGATCAGCGCCGGATTGGTCAGCGCATCCTTGTTGGCCGCGATCAGCAAAGCTGCCGCATCTTTGGGGTGATCGACCGCGAACTGGTAGCCGCGCCGCGTCGCCTGGACAAAGGCGGCCGCAGGCTTGGGGTTTGCCTGGAGATAGGCTTCGCTCGAAGAGATCAGTGTCGTGTGCTCGTCAGGCACGCCGTAATCGGCATAGACGAAGCTGCGTTGTTTGACGCCCTTGAGCTCGGCTTCGACACCCTCCCAGGTCGAGACTTCGAGCGTGAAATCGACCGAACCATTGGCCAGCGCCTCATAGGCTGAGGTGCCGAGCGTCACCGTCTCGAAATTGCCCTTGCCGCCATCATGGCGGATGATGGTCGATATCAGGGCGTTTTCCCAGGCGCTGCCGAATCCGCCATAGGTCAGGCCGTCGAGGTTTCTCGGGCTTACGATCTCGTTGCGTGCCGCATTGAAGACCACGCGGCCGGTTTCGGACTGCACCACCGCATAGACGCCCTTCAGGTCCGCTCCGGCGGTTCTCTGGGTGAACAGGCTGATGGTGCCATTGATGCCGAAATCGGCGACGCGATTTGCAACCAGTGTGCCCGCACCGGTATCGCTGTAAGGCAGGATGTCGACCTCGAGCCCGGCCTCGCGATAAAACCCTTGGTCGCGGGCGACGAACAGTCCGATGTGGTTGGTGTTGACCGTCCAGTCGAGGGCGACGGTGACCTTTTGTGCCGCCGATTGTGCTTTGGCTCGCCTTGCTCCGGCAACGAGCGGAAGGCCGGTGGCAAGGGTCAGCAACAAGGCCTGTCGGCGCGTCAAGTCAGTCATGGTCGTGTCCTTTGGATGGATTGGGGGTTGAGGATGATGTCGAGGATTTCGGCCTCGAGCGCGCTTGCCTGCCGCGCGGCATCGCCGCCAAGGCTGCGCGGGCGCGGCAACGGCACCTTGATTTCACGCACGATGCGGGCCGGGCGCGCCGACAGCACATAGATGCGGTCGGACAGGAACACGGCTTCGCGCACGTCATGGGTGATCAAGAGCGCCGTCCAGCGGTGATGCCGCCACATCTGTTCGAGCCAGCGCTGCATGGCGGTGCGGGTCAGTGCATCGAGCGCGCCGAACGGCTCGTCGAGCAAAAGCATGTCGCGCTGCTGCACCACCGTGCGCAGCAAGGCCGCGCGCTGGCGCATTCCGCCGGACAGCTGCGCGGGAAAATGCCGCTCGAAGCCGGCAAGCCCGAATTCGGCAAACAACGGCGCAACGCGCGCCCGCGCCGCCTGTCTCCTCATGCCTTGCACTTCGAGCCCGAGCGTCGTGTTGTCGAGAATGCGCCGCCACGGCATCAGCGCGTCACGCTGCGGCATGAAGGCGAAATGCCTGCCGTGGTCGTCGAGCGGCGCGCCGTCGAACGACATCTCGCCCTCGCCATGCTCGGCGCCGGTCAGAAGCTGGAAGAGCGTCGACTTGCCGGCGCCCGAGGGCCCAAGGATCGAGACGAACTCACCGGCGCCAACGCTGAGCGAAATATCGGCCAGCACGTCGAGCCCACCGAACGCCTTGCGCACATGTCGCAGCTCGAGCCGGCTCATCGCCGCGGCCCCGTCCCCCCGGTTTTCTTGCCGGCCCGCTCCCAGGGCATGGCAAGGCGTTGCACCAGTACAGTCAACCCAAACAGAATAAGAGTCAGCGCCGCGCTGACACCGACGGCGGCCAGCACCAGATCGGGGCGGAAATTGTTCTTGGCGTTGAGCATGTAAATGCCCAGCCCCTTCGCGGCGCCGGCATATTCGGCGAAGATGGCGCCGACCACGGCATAGGTGATGGAGATCCTCAATCCAGCAAAGAAGTAAGGCAGCGCCGAAGGCAGCCGCGCCAGCAGGAAGATGCGCCAGCGCCCTGCCCCCATGGCGCGCAGCATTTGCCCGATCTCGGCCTCGGTCGACTCATAACCCTCGACCAATGCAACCAGCATCGGAAAGAAGGTAACCAGCGCCACCAGCATGATCTTGGGCGCCAGCCCGAAGCCGAACCACAGCACCACCAGCGGCGCGATCGCCACCAGCGGCAAGGTCTGGCTGATGATGAAGACGGGAAACAGCGCACGCCGCAGCGGCTGGAAGAAGTCGACCAGCATCGACAGAGCAAAGGCGGCACTGAGCGAACAGGCAAAGCCAAGCAGCGTGGCGCGGATGGTCGGAACGGCGTTGTCGGCCAGCGCCTCGCGATTGAGCGTCGCTTGCTCGAAGACGCGCGACGGCGCCGGCAGGATCGTCGGCCTGATGCCGGAATAGGTGGCATAAAGCTCCCACGCCAGCAGGAGCAGCCCGACCGAGATCATGGCCGGTCCTGCCTTGACAAGAAAGCTCGCGATCGGGCGCGAAGCGACTGATGATGAGACCACGGGAGATAACCTTTGACGGCCGCGAGAGCGGCAGCGGCTTCAGACAGCCGACGGGCTGTTAGCCGAGATCGTGACGTCGAGGGTTACGTGGCCGGCGCCTGGTCCGAAGCGGCAGAAAGCCTCGTCCAGCGCCGAAAAGATCGCACCGGCATCACCGCGCAGTTTCGTGCAGAAATGCTTCGAGCGCTCATAGACGCCGGACTGCTTGAGAAAATCTATGCAGCCGTAGATCTCGTCCATGTGGTCGTCGGTGCCCATCACATAGAGCGAGAACTGCGCCGCCGCCGGCTGGCCGGTTGCCGCGGCATTGCGCACCGCCGCGATGGCCGCATCCTTGCGCGGGCCGAGTGGCCCGACGGGCCCGCCAAGTGCATCGGAGCGGCAGATCGGATCGTCCGGCTCGCCAGGGCAGCCGCGCGAGATGGTGGCCGACAACACGCAATGTTTGCCGCTGCGTGCCGCCGCCACGAAGAGGTCGCGCATGGCAGGAAACAGCACTTCGGGCGGCCCGACCAGCAAGGTCGAGATGTCGTCGGTCTCGATCCTGAGCTTGTCGCGCCAGGGATCGAGCGCGCCGAGCGCGCCAAGGATGACACCGACGAAATCGTCGGTCATGGGATATAGGGAAATCTGTGCGCCTGAAAACATCGCCCGCCTCGCTCCGCTGGTATTACCCAGATCAGCTTCTAGGGTCTGTGGGCTTGCCGCCCCCGTCTCAGCCCCGACCGTACGGAGCACCCCTGTGGATGTGCGCCTTAAAGCATCATTCGAGTTGAAGGGAAAGCCGTTTTTTCAGCACACTGCGCCAAAAGGATTGCGCCAGTCGTGGTGCGCCTGAGCGGAATTTTGTCGGGAACCTTCACTGCCGCGACCGGTTGTCCCCATAGTCGCGATGCGATCACCTTCGTAAGAATGAGCGACGAGTTCACAGAAATGGAGACAAACCATGTTCATGAAAATCCTCGCAGCTTCGGCTCTCACCATTGGCCTGGCGACATCAGCCATGGCGCAAAGTGCTGGCGATAACGGCGCCAATGGCGGTGGTAGCGGCCAGTCGGTGACGGTCGACCCAAAAACCCCTGCTTCGCCGAACCCGATCGACCCGGGCACTGTCGACCCCGGCACGACCAACAGCACGACCGGCACGGCAGGAGACATGAATTCAAACGCGGATCAGAATTGCCCGGCAGGTCCGCAGGGTGCGCAGGCAGATGCCAACGGCACCTCCCCAGGCACCACCTCGCCGACAGTCAACGACAACAACTGCGGCAAGTAATCTGCACTCAATCGAACCAAAAGCCGCGGAGCACTACCTCCGCGGCTTTGTTCCACCACCACCCGGGGATCGGGGTTTTTGGCACAACCCTGAACTCTACGAAACAGCCTTCTCACGAACCGGCAGCTTCCAGCCTGGCCTGACGAAGTGGCAGGTGTAGCCGTTGGGGTATTTCTCCAGATAGTCCTGATGCTCAGGCTCGGCTTCCCAGAAGGGATCGGCCGGCGCGACTTCGGTGACGACCTTGCCCGGCCACAGACCCGAGGCATCGACATCTGATATGGTGTCCTCGGCGACGCGCTTCTGTTCATCGCTGGTGTAATAGATCGCCGAGCGATAGCTCATCCCGACATCGTTGCCTTGGCGGTTGCGGGTCGTCGGATCATGTATCTGGAAAAAGCGCTCCAGCAGCGTGCGATAGCTTATGATAGCCGGATCGAAATTGATCTCGATGGCTTCGGCATGGGTGCCGTGGTTGCGGTAGGTGGCGTTGGGCACGTCGCCGCCGCTGTAGCCGACGCGGGTGGAGATGACGCCGGGATAGCGCCGTATCAAATCCTGCATGCCCCAGAAACAGCCGCCGGCAAGGACTGCACGTTCGGTCGAAGTCGCCATGTCACGTCTCCTCAAAAGCAATTCCAGGAAAAGTGTGTAGCGGTTTTCCGCCTGGAATTGCGTGAAAGCAAGTGGTCTCGCCATAAATGGGCATTGTCACCTGCTTCGTCCAGCGGACGCGGTGGATCTACCTCAATTGCTTGTTTGGGCGAGGCTGTCGACCAAACCCGGCTGCTTCACGCCGGGCGGAATGGCGGCAAAGCTGATCGCCACCGGTGGTGCCCTGAGCGACCAGTCGAAAAGTACGGTCTTGACCGGGATGTTGCCCAGCCACGTCAGCAGCCGAGGCGGCACGCCGCTCCCGGGCCAGACTAGGAGCATGCCGTGATCGCGCAGCCGTTGGCTGGTGATCCAGGGGGCGAGCCGCATGTCGAGGTCGGTGAAGATCGACGGCTTGTCATAGGCGTTGAGGCCCGCCAGCAACGCGATGCGGGTATCGCCGCCGACGATGTCGAGCCGACCGGGCACAGCCGCGTGCCAGACGGCCTCGGCTTCGTCCGAGATCTGCCGCGCCGGCCAGCAGACGGCATCCATGCGCCCGCGCAAATTGCAGCTCGTCCAGCGGATGCCCGCATAGGCACCGGACATGCCGATGATGCAGGCAAACGCGCAGATCGCCAGCCGTCGCATCTCGCCGGNGNCGAGCCGATGACCCAGCAAGGCGAGCGCCACAACGCCCACCAGATTGTACATCGGCGCGCCCCAGGCCTCGCCTGCGCCGGTAAACAGCGAGGCCACCATGACAAGCACCGCCGGACCAAGCCCCATCCACACGAGATAGGCCAGCGTGCCGCGCTCGACGGGCTGTTGCGGCGCGGGCGAACGCCGCAACAGCCCCGATATCGCCAACACCAGCAATAAGCCGCAGAGCCCCGCCATCTGGACGCCGATATAGTAAAGGCGAGCGCGGTGGACCAACACCCATTCATCGCGCCCGGCGACATAGGTCAGCGGCAGGAAATCGATGCGGTAGAGCTGGACGGCCAGCGGCGCGGCGACGGCGAGGAAAACCGCGAGCCCAAGCCAGGGCCAGGGCGTGGCGAGCCGATTGCGTGCCCGTGCGTCCGACAGCAGCCAGACCGCCCCGAAGAGCAACAGCAGCCCGGTGGAAAACTTCGCGTAGAGCCCGACGCCCGACACCAGTCCGAGCGCCAGCCAGCAGCCCGGCCCACCGCCACGGCCCGCACGCCACAGCAGCCAGCAGATTGCGGCCCAGAAGGGCATCTGCGCATAGTCATGATTGAATTGCGGTGTCGGCCAGCCGAAGAAATACAATGACGGCATCAAAAGCACGGCGGCCAGCGCGCGGGTTCTCCCGAGCATGTCGCGGCCCAGCAGGTAGACGAAGACGAAGGTCGCCGAGACGACAAGCTGGGCGAGCAGATATTCCGGCCAGCGGAACGATCCGGTCAGAAGATGGCTGATCTCGAGCAGCCAGCCGGGAAGCTGCGGATGCTTGTAGGTCAAAAGCACCCATTCGCGGCCCCACATGAAACTCTCGACGACATCTCCGGGCGGGGCGGCATCGACAAGCGCCGGCACCACGGTCCAGCACAGGATCTGGGTCAGGCATAAAAGCGCCAAGCCGGCTTCTGGATAGCGCGTCAGCCCTGGCCAGATCGACGACTGCCGCCAGTCGCCTGGAACAGAACTGCCGACAGGCAGCCAACCGTTGATGGGCTCGTCGATTCGCGTCATGCGGTGGATAAATCACACCGGACGGTTTTACGAACAGCCCAGAACTCGAAGCTTACGAAAATGTATACTTGGGCGACCATGGCAAAACCAAGATTGAGGCAGAGTTTCGCGCCACCATGCCGCCGCTCCCATCATCACATGCCAGCAAGACAACAATGGAACACGCCATCCCACAGCACCCTGAACATGCCGGGCATGGCGCATTGGGCGTGATCGCGGCAGGCGTCGCCTAAGCCTGACCGGCTCCCGTCCTCAGAAAAGCATCCAGGATTTGAAAAATGCGCCACCACCATGCCGTCATTCACTACCGTGCGCTCGATTTCTGGATGGCCCGTGCGGCCGTTCTCGTCATCATCTGCCTGCAGCTTCTGGTCATCAACAATCTCTCATTCGGGCCGCGCTGGCTGGCGCCCGCGCTGGAAGCCGCCCTGCTGCTGCCCTTGTCGGTGGCCACCGCCTGGACACAGGCCGCCACCCGGAAGGCGGTCGAGGACCACGAGTGGCATACGATCGGCCAGTTTCGGGTCATGATCCGCAGAACAGCCCTGACCATGACCGCCATCATCAGCATCATGAATTGCGGTTCGCTGGTCCTGCTGGTGCATGCCTTGCTGGAGGGCCATGCCGGCAACAGCGGCACGACCCTGCTGATCGACGCACTCAACATCTGGGTCACCAACGTCATCGTCTTTGCCTTGTGGTTCTGGAGCACCGATCGCGGCGGGCCACCGACCTGCGGTCTGGTCAAGCTCGCGCAGGCCGATTTCCTGTTTGCACAGATGACGTTGAACGACCGTGAACTCCGAGATTGGCTGCCCGGCTTCGTCGATTATTTCTTCCTCGCCTTCACCAATGCGACAGCGTTTTCGCCCACCGATACCTTGCCACTTTCCCAGCGCGCCAAGCTGCTGATGATGGCCGAGGCCATGATCTCGCTGCTGACCATCGCGCTGGTCGCGGCACGCGCGGTCAACATCCTCGCTTGATCGGCCCGACACGCAAAAATAGCCCGCCCGGCGCACCGGAACGGGCTATTTTGGGTTGTCTTCGATGGTTCGATGCAGCGCCGAACTTAGTGGCGCTTGCCCAGCCTGTAGCTGTTGCCGCCCAGCAGGTTGACGCCGAGCCCGCTCAGGACGCCACCGACGATATTGGTCTTGTTGCCGTTCAGAATGCCTGAGACGACATTGCCGCTCAGGATGTTGTTGCCGCTGAGCACGTCGTTCAGTGCGGTGATCTTGCCAAGGTCGATGGACGGCGAAACATTGATCAGGCTGCCCGAATTGCCTCCCAAGCCGCCCGAACCTCCGCACCCACAACCCGCCTCGGCGGCTCCAACGGACGATGCAACTGCAACAGCGGCGAAAATGACAGTGAACTTGTTCATGAAAGCTACTCCCGTTTGATGATGGAGATGGCTTCCGTCTTCTGTGGTCTATGTATTTTCGGTACTTCAATCAAAAATTAACAATAATCATTATGCATAACCGATATGATTAACATGCTTGTGACAACGGGCGATGACGAGACCGGTCAGCTCGAATGCCGCTCAGCAATGGCCGATCGGAAATACAAAAAAGCCCGCCCCGGCGTGGGCCGAAGCGGGCAGCGGTCGGTCCTGGAAATGAAAGCCACGCCGCGCCAGGTCGCCCGCCTCGGTAATTCCGTCAGGCAGTGGCCAACAGACGACGCGGTGCCAACAGCTACTCCTCCACCCCCGGCTTGAATCTCCGCACCACAAACTCGAACAGCACGTCCGAAATCCACATGGCGCAGACGCCGATCAGGAAGGCGGCCGCCAGCGTGGTGGTGTCGTCGGCTGGGTCGGGCATCGGCAGGCCGGCGATCCTGGCGTAGGAAACAGCCGGCAGCGTCAGATAGGCCGCGGCAAGCGCGCCGCAGATTGGCGAGGCCACCATTTCGCGCAGCTTGTAGCGATGCCGCGACAGCGCGCGCAGAACGCCGCCGGCGAGACCCGCCGCCACGACCGGTCCCTTGATGCCGAGCAGGTCGAAAAGATCGTTCATCATGGCCTCCAGCCGCAAAGTTTCTGGCCCTTTTCGTTGTGAGCCAGGATCGCCGCCACCGACGCGTCGGAAAGGGCCACCGCCTCTGCCCTTGTCGGCCGGATGGGATGCCCGGCCGCGCAGAACGACCCGCCTGATGTGGTGCAGCTGGCCAGCAGGAGCGAGAGCGCTATGATTTTGACCATCTGGCCAGCCTCCCTCTGTTGTCGTCCGGCGCCCGGCCGGCGACGGCATCGTCGATCTTTTGGGCTTCGGTGCGCGCCGCGGCGTCGGCGGCATCCTGCCTGGCCTTCTGGCTGGCCTTGCCCTTGGCATAAGCTGTCCAGACACCGGCAAGCGCGGCGCCCATTGCCAGAAGATACGGCCAAGCCTGGCCAAGCAGCGCGAGGGTGATTGTTCCCATCTCATGTCTCCTTGGCCGGCGGCGCGACCATGCCGCGCGGCCCGTCACGCACCGCGTTGATGATGATCTTGGCAAGGGCAATGGCGCCGCTGATCTGAAGCGCGGTGCGGTCGCTCACGCCGAGCAGCGTCCAGTCGAAGCCGGCGAGCGCGCCGCCGCAGATGATGGCGATCAGCGTGTTGAGAAGATTGTGCAGCGCATTGGTGTTGAACCATCTCATCGAAACAGGCTCCCCAAAAAATCGACGACCTGATGCCGGAAAGCCGCGAGCGCTCCGGCCAGGAGAACGAGGATGCCGGCCGCGGCAGCCGCCTTGCCGCCAGGCGCCGGCGGCACGGGCTGGATCGACGACGCCCCATTGGGCAATGTTTCGACCCTGGGCGGCGGCGCCGCGGTCACCGGTGCCGCCGGGCGCTGCGCCGACATCAGCAGGGCCTGAACCCGCACCGACCTGACCCGATCCGACCAGCCGCGCCCGAATGTCGCCCATGTCGGCAACCGCTTGAGGAACGCCAGCCGCGCATCGCAAAGCGCATCGATGGTCACACCGGCCGGCTTTGCCTTGGCCGCCGCGACGGTGACCGGTCCGATCCGCCCGTCCTGCGCAACGCCGACGGCCGCCTGCAAATATTTGGCTGCCCGGCCAGGCCCGCTGTTGACGGCGAAATCGAACACCGCATGGTCGACGCCATCGGGCAATTCGGCGCCGAGCACAGCGTCCCAGTAGAAGCGGCGAAAAAGCCGAAACTCCTCGAACCAATCGGCCAGCGTGGAAAACACCTTGAAGCGGCCGGATTGCATGCGGTCGAGCATCTCCATCAGCCCGGCCTCGACCGAGACCGAACCGTCCGGGAATTGCGCGTGGCGGGTCAGCATGTTCAGCCCGTGCGCTGAATATTGCCGGGCAAGCGCCACGCCCGCCCCTTCCAGCGTCTCGCGGCGGCCGTCGCGCGGCCAGGCGAAGGGCAGCCATTCGCCCCAGGGTTTGAGCGTCAGCGTCTGCATCGCCGGCGTCTGCTGCGAGGCCCGCGCAGCCTTGGTGACATAGACGACATCAGCCTCCGTATCCCAGGCAAGCTCGACCGCGGCCGAAGGATGGTCCCAGCCGAAATCGAGCGCGCCGAGCCTTGGCCAGTAGCGCGGCAGCCGGAACGGCTCGCAGGCGATCAGCGCCTCGGCCACCGGGAAGATGCGGCCCGAACCCAGCACCGGAATGCCGCGGGCGCGGGCCTCGCGCTCATGCGCCGGATAGGCGGCAACGATCGCCGCGCGCTCCTGCGGCGTGTAGTGCGCGGCATCGTCGATGGTCATGAAGGTGACGTGTCGGGACATTCTTTTGCCGCCTGACATTGTTCGAAGAGAATCTTGGCACCAGGAACCACCGCGAGGCCATTGGAAAGCCTAGGTTCCTCGCCCCCGTGAAACGGGGGAGAGGTGTCGCGGCGAAGCCGTGACGGAGAGGGGGATGGCGCGGACATAACCAGGTGAAGCGCATCCAATCTTGTTGAGCCAGCGCCCTACGAAGCCCCCTCTCCGGTCGCTTCGCGCCCACCTCTCCCCCGCCGCTGGCGGGGGCGAGGAACCCAAGTTCTGACGCGTCAATCCTTCCCGATCTCTTCCACCTGTTCCGCCGACAGAAACAACAGCACCACATCCGACATCCCCAGCAGCGGCGTGAACGTCACGATGGTGATGCCGCCTGTCGCGTTGGTGCGGGTCAGGCCTTCGGAATAGATATCGAGCGGCGGTTCCTCGTCGAACCAGACGCCGTGTAAAGTCTCGCCCTGCCATCTCTCGCGGCCCTTCTCGAAACTCTTGAACGACAGCACCGATTCATCGGCCTGCACGTCGCCACCGCCACCCCAGCGCACCACGACGCTGTCGAGCGCGCCCGGTGCGCCGCGGCCCATGAAGGTCTGCACAATGGCGTCGGCCGGGATCATTCCGGTGCCCCAGGCCGCCTGCTGCTGCGGCGGACCGACCAGCACGCGCTGCGGATTGTCACGCGTGCCTTCGCCGGTGACGCCAGCCGCCCACAGCCTGACAGCAGAGTCAAACACCTTGCCTTGCCACCACTGGGGATATCGACCGGTCAGGTGCATGGCCCATTCGGCGCCCCCTGCCCTGGTCTTGCCGAGCTGGTTGCCGGCCATGAACAGGCGCTCGCGGTTCTGGGCGCCCGCTGCGTGAAACTCGGCTTGGCGTTGATACGGTCTATAGGCCGCCAATTGATTGGTCCGGCGCCGTCTGTCCAGTTCGGCCATCAGCGCCAGATATTCCGTCTTCACGGACATCGCCGGGCTCTTCGAGGAACGGCTTGATGATCGTCTCGAGGGCGCGGATGCGGCTGCGGATTTCGTCATCGCTCAGGCCGTCCATTTGGTTGATCGTGGCATCGAAATCCTTGGGCAGCACCGACAGCACGATCTTGAGATACTGATCCGGCTTGTCGGCCCGCACCTCGGCGATGACGCCGGCGCCATGTGTGCGGAAATCGGCGCGCACGGCGGCCAGGAAATCGTCGCCCAGTGTTTTCCTGGCGCGCTTGCGGCGCGGCTTCTGTGTCGCGGCCGGTTTGGCGGCGGGCCCGCGTCTCGCCGGCTTGCGGCGTGGCCTGGCGGCTGTCTTTTCAGTCATGGACGTCACCACCCACGGCGTTGGCAGCGGGAATGCCGGGCTTCGGCATCGATCCGGCCCGGCTGGCCGGTTTCTTTGAACGAGCGGATTTCTTCCTGGTCCGCTTCTTGGCTCCCTGGATGCGCTTTGGCTTTGCCGCGTCGGCAGGCTTCGCCGCCGGGGCAGGCTTTGCCGCCGGGGCAGGCCTTGCCACACCGGCCCGCGCCCTGAGACGCGCCATGACCAGACCGACAAGGTGCCCGGCGATGCCGGCCTGCGGGAACCCGAACCCGCCGGCCTCGTCCCGCACCATGCCGATCTTTACGCCGGGTGCGACCTGCTCGACACGCCCCAGGCGTGGCTGCGGCGCGGCGCCCTCGAACTGGCCAATGGCGCTGACGATTTCCTGGCCGTCAGCATCGGTGATGATGGTGGCGTAGCGGGTCATGAATCACACTCCTGAATCAGCGCGTGTTGCGGGGACAACCCATTGATGGGAAGCTGGCTGTTCGAGGGAGGACAGCCATGAGCAACGTCACCACGCATTACGGTAGCGACGGCATCGTCGAGCGTATATTGGCCGCGATTCCCGATGCGAAATCCGATAAAATCAGTGCCGCGCAGCTTTATCCGTTCGACCAGCTTCACGGCCGCGAGCTCATCGCCACGCGAGACCATGGAGCTCGTCTTGCCCCCTCGCCCACCGACCGGATCCTCGATATCGGCAGCGGCATTGGCGGCCCGGCGCGCTTCCTGGCCGCCACCTATGGCTGCCAGGTCGACGGCGTCGACCTCACACCAGCCTTTGTCGAGGCATCCGGCCGACTGACCACGCTCATCGGCCTTGGCGACAGGATTCGCTTCCACGAAGCCGACGCGGCGAAACTGCCCTTTGCCGACAACACATTCGACGCCGCAATCTGCTTCTATGTCGGCATGAACATCGCCGACAAGGCCGCCGTCATCGGGCAGGCTTTTCGCGTTCTGAAGCCGGGCGGCAAACTGATCTGGACCGAAGCCGTGCTGGCAGCCGGCGAGCCGAATTACCCCTTGCCCTGGGCGGTTGCACCGGAAGCCAGCCACCTTGTTGACCGGGATACCCTGAAGACCCTGTTCGCCGACGCGGGCTTCCATATTGACGAAATCATCGACGAGACCGGCGAACATGTCGAACTGGCGATGCAAAGGGCCAGTTCCGGCATCATTCCTTCGCCTGCGCAACAGCAGGCCAATGAAATCGTGCTCGGCACCGAATTCGTGCAGCGACGCAAGAACTACATCCGCAGCCTGAGCGAAGGCAGATTGGCGTCACTGGCCGTCATCGTTTCGAAGCTTGCCTGACCGGAGCCGTGAGCGTAACGAAGGGCAGAAACAAAAAACCCGCCTGGCGGCGGGTCGTTGGCGCAACTCAGCACCATGGGCAAAAATGTAGCATAGCTGCACTCAACCCGTCAACCGTTTTCTGAGAAAAAATTCCTAAATCGGTAGAACCCGCCCGCACCATGCCGATCTTTACGCCGGGTGCCACCTGCTCGACACGCCCCAGGCGTGGCTGCGGTGCGGCGCCTTCGAATTCGCCGATGGCGCTGACGATTTCCTGGCCGTCATCGTCGGTGATGATCGTGGCGTAGCGGTACATCGTGAGCCTCTTGAAGACTGGTGTAATTTGGTTCAATCAAAGGCGGCGGCGTCGCGGTGGCTGATGGCCAAGATAGAGGGCGAGTCCGATTGCCTCGATACCATCCGATCAGAGTGACCCCCGAGATAGATTGCGTCCAAAGCGACCTGCGCGAATTGCGCTGGACAAATGACGCGGTCGTGGCTGACTTCATAATCCCCGGCGACGAACACCATGTCTTGCGTGTTCTGTTCACCAATCAGGTGATCATCCGCATCCTCGACGAAATGCCGCTGAGCACCGAGCACGAGAACACGCCCAGGGAAGGTAACATTCCCCATCACTTCGCCTATCGGGTCGAAGGCGCCACCTTTGAGACAATGCAGTCCGAGACGTGGAAGTTCACGCAGCACCCGGCAACACATTATCGCTTCGTGACCGGCTGGACATGCCTAGACGTTTTGTCGTCCAAGGAGCCGACCTTTCGGGTCGTCAAGCGAATGCCAATTTCAACCTTCGACTGACGACGAGAAACGTCTCGCAAAATACGGCAGCACAAAAGCCAGAAACAAAAAAACCCGCCTCGGCGGCGGGTCATTGGCGCAACTCAGCACCATGGACAAAAATGTAGCATAGCTGCACTCACCCCGTCAACCGTTTTTTGAGAAAAAATTCCTAGACCGGTCGGAACTCCCACTCGGAGCGACGCTGGCAGCTGCGTAAAACCCTGCTTTTGCCGGCCGCTGGTCATAAGCCGGCAGGTGTGAAATCATTCGTCGAAGCTCATGGAATGATTCCCGTCGCACGGCCTTGTGGGAGAGGACGATGGACAGACCAGCCATGGCATCCGTGTACAGGATGCGGCATGCACCGGCCACGGTTTCCGGGGTGCGCAGCACCGGCCAAGGTCAGGCCGATCCGGTCATCCGCGTGCGTTCGCTGGGCGAAGCCATCCGTTTCGTCGCCAACGCCTACCCCCAATACGACATCGGCGCCGTCGCCATCAGCTGTGGGGATGTTTCGATCGGCAGCCTCGGCAACCTGGAGGTCAAGGCGCTGTGGCGCGAATATGGCGAACGGCTGACGCAGGAATAGGCGTTCGCCCGCAGCCTTTCTGGAGCGGAAATGCCGCTCGCGCGTTTCAACCCCAGCCACGGGAGCAATCGCCATGAATGTCGCCAACCTGCAACTCGAAGGCCTGTTGATGGCCGTCGCCTCGATCAACCGCCTCCTGGTTCAAAAGGGGGTGCTGACGGCGGAGGAGATCGACCTGGCCTTGCGCAAGACCGAGGCCGGCGAAACCAACCAGGAGCGGTCCGAAGGCATGTCCGCGTCCAGCCGCGACGCCGTCAACTTCCCGATCCGGCTGCTGGAACTCGCCAACCAGTGCCAGCCGGAGGCGGAGATGCCGTCCTTTTCGAAGCTGGCCCGCATGGTCGGCAAGATAAAGGAACCCTACAACGACCAGCTGTGAGCGGTGCCGGCGGGCCGGCGTGCGTCCGCGGTGGCCCGCTGTCCTCGCCTCAAGCCCTGCCCGGCCATCCCGAATTGAGCGAAAGCACCTTGCCCGGTCCATGTACGGCCGCAAACAGCAGTCCGGCCAGGAACGAAAAATGGTCGACGAAGAAGCCGAATTCGGCCTGGTTGCCGGCCCAGTGGCTGGGTCCGTGAAAGGCAAAAGCGAGGAACAGCACATAGGCGGCGGCGACCAGGGCTGCCTGCGAGAAGAAGGCGCCGGTCAGGAAGCACAGCACCAGCGCGACTTCCAGGATCGCCGCGCACCAGGCCAGGAACAGCGGAAACGGAAAGCCGGCAGCGGCGATATAGCCGGCGGTGGCCGCCATGCCCATGAATTTGAAGGTCACGGCCATCAGGAAGACGCCGGCGAAGATCAGCCGGGCGATGAGAAGGGCCGCGGTCTGCCACGGCGATTGAATGATTTGCGACGACATGCTCGTTCTCCAGCTTCGCAGGTTGCTCGCTCCTAGGACGCGCGACGGGCGCCAGCTCCGACACGCCAGGCCAATTTTTATCGACAGGGCGCTTGCCGCGGGTCGAAGCAGGCCTCGAAGCCTCGCACCCACCGAACGATTTTCGGCTTGCCGGCTGACGGTATAGTGTTGCTCGCTCAAAGGGGGAAACGGACATGGCCAAGGCATTGACCATCGGCGCACCGCGGCATCCAGCGATGAGCACCGCCTACGAACAGCAATGCAGGGATATGCTGGCTCCGCATCTCGACGCCCTGCTCCGCAAGGTCGAGGCCGCCGGCTGGGACCGCGGGCAGGCCGCCTCGGGGCTCATGTATCTCGCCGCGATGCGGCTGAAGCCGGCCTGACGACGCGCCGGCCCGAACGGCTTTCCCGCGCCTCGCGCGATTGAAACTTGTTGGTAATCACGGACGTGATATTGTTAGCCGGGGCTAATGCAGCGGTGTGCCGGTGCAGCGATTTTGGGTGGGCTGAAATTTGCGAACAAGCGTCAGGTTTGGGGCGATATCGCGTGGCGTGGGGTCGGCGACGCTGGAATGCAGCGGCTGCGGCGGCGCTGGCCAGGTCTTCCAATGCCCGCGCTGGACGAGTTCCAACGGCCATTGCTGCCCTGCCGGCACCCACCGGCGCGGCTGCCCCGGCCTCAGCGCGGCATGCTCCGAATGTGACGGCGACCACGCTGCCGACGCCGACCCGATGCGGCCATCGGCCTGATACAGGCCGGTTGCGGCCTGGACATGTCGCCGGGTGGAACCGGCGGCGCCGATCTGTGTTATGTCGTGTTGATCGCGGGCGCCGAAGGTTGCGCGTTTCCCCGACAACAGAAAGCGAGGCCTGAGATGGCTGACGACAAGTCGAAGACGAAACAGGACCGCAAGCTGGTTTCGAGCGAAGAGCCCTACGAGGTTGCAGCCTTTGCCCGCAAATACGGCATTCCGCCAAGCGAGGCACAGACCATCATCAAGCGCTACGGACCCTCGCGCAAGAAGCTCGACGCCCATATGGCGGCCCGCGGCTAGCCGAAACCATTTCGCCTGGGCGGCGTTGAAGATGCTGCGGGCCGTGTCAACCGGGCCTGGTGGTACGGTGAACAGGATGTCTTTTTCCCGGTTTCTCATCCTGGCCAACGAAACGGCAGACGAGCATCTGTCCCACCCGGCCCGCAGCGCCACGTATTGAGGGAGGGCGTCATGTCCGACACCATACGCAGGACCGGCAGTTGCCTGTGCGGCGGCGTGCAGTTCGAGGTTCACGGCGCGCCGTTGCGCGTCGGCCTGTGTCATTGCAAAGATTGCCGCAAGGCCGGCGGTTCGGTCTATTCGGCCTTTGCCATCTGGCCGCGCGAGGCTTTCGAGACCACCGGCCTCGTCAGCTCCTATGGCACGCGCAGCTTTTGCCCGACATGCGGCGGCCGCGTCGCCTGGGTCGACGACAACGAAGCCGAGGTGGCGATCGGCAGCCTCGACATCGCGCCGACCGATCTCGTGCCCGAATATGAATTGTGGACCTCCAGGCGCGAGACCTGGCTGCACGCTTTGCCCGGCGCCGAACAGTTCGAGCACGACCGCCCAACGGCGCACAACGCCGAAGCGCCGACACCGAGATCGCTGTCGGACATCGACGCCGAGATTTGATCTCTGCGGAAGGGAACCCTGCCCTGTTGCCGACGTTACCGGATGCCTCTCACGCATGTCGCCCGGCGACTTGCGGCAATCATGGAGACGACCGTTGAACGACAAGATGTTTCCCCGCCCCATCAGGCTGAAATTCGCGCCTGAGCGCGAGCGCATCATCCGCAGCGCCTGGGAAGGTCTGGAATGCCTCGGCGACTGGCCGGCTGGCCAGGGACGGCGCTACCGGGCAGCGTTGCGCAGCTGCCGCGATGCGCTGGATGGCTGGACGCCGCCGGAAAAAGCGATGCGGGCGGTGATCGACGCCGCGCGCGAAGCAAAACTCCTGCAGTAATTGGAAAACAGGACATGTCCGAGCTCATCCTGCCCACGCCGATGCGGATCAAGCCGCACGGGTCGGACACGATCCGCGACGTCGCCACGCTCAAGGATGCCAGCGAAATCCTGATCGACTGGCCGCAGGCCAAGCGCGGCCCGTTCTACCAGGCGGCGCGCGAGAAAGTCGAAGCCGCATTGGAAACCAAGACAGGCGCCGCCGAGGCGCAGGAAGCCTTCGCAGCGCTCTGCAGCCACGCCGGCGTCTTGGTGCGATAGCGGTTTCCATAAAAAGAAGCAGGCGGGGCATCGTGCCTCGCCTGCTTTGTCATTTCGTTGGAAGCTCGCCCTGGACAATCGGCTGAGAGGTTTCGAAGCCAAAACTCTTCGGCGCCAGAAGAATCAAGGCAATCACGATGGCTATCGAGGCAAGCAACGTGGCCGTGGTCGCAATATCTCTCACGATAATCTCTCCGAATTCCAAGTTGTGAGAGAAACGCTCCTGAGATAACGAGGTTCCATTAGCTTGCGCGATAATACCAGCCAGCGGCGTTTATTGCTTCGGCGGCTGGGGCGGCACTTCACCCGGCTTGATCACCGGCGTCTTGCCTTCGTCGGGGGCCGGCGCCGCCATGCCCTGGTCGCCCGTCGGGGGCGGTTTCAGCACGCCGCCGCAGTCGTTGAGCTTCGCGGTCAAATTGCCGCCATCGGCCTGCTGTCCAGGCTGCTGTTTTGCCCCTTGCTCGGTCTGGGCCCTGCATTTGTCGGCCTGCGGCGCCTCGTTCTGCTGCTGGGCCGCGGCCGGCACTGCTAGCGCCAGCATAAGGCCGATTGGCATGATGGCGAGAATTCTCATCACTGCCTCCTTCTTTCTTTCACGGTCGCCCGCGGCGACCTTCCCTTCACAGGACAACGCCTGTCGGCGAAAAAGGTTGGCCGCCTCGCCGGGCGGCATTGCAACCAAATCCGTTTGCCGGCCGTTGCGCGTGCCGGAGGCGGTGATGTTCGACGGTTTTCAAGACGCTGAAATCGACACCGGCGATGCCAACATATTCTGCCTGCGTGCCGGCGGCGGGCCGCCATTGCTGTTGCTGCACGGCTTTCCGCAGACGCACCTGATGTGGCGCGACATCGCGCCCGCCCTGGCCAGCCGGTTCAGCGTCGTCTGTGCTGACCTGCGCGGCTATGGCCGCAGTTCCTGTCCGGCATCCATTCCGGACCACGCACCTTATGCCAAGCGTGCCATGGCCGCCGATATGACGAGGCTGATGGAGAAGCTGGGGTTCAGCAGCTTCATGGTCGCCGGCCATGATCGCGGAGGGCGTGTCGCCTACCGCATGGCGCTCGATCATCGGGGCAGCATCGACAAGCTCGCCGTTCTCGACATCGTGCCGACCGCCGATGCCTGGGACCGGGCCGACGCCAGGCTGGCGCTGGGTTATTGGCCATGGTCGCTGCTGGCGCAGCCCGAGCCGTTGCCGGAAAAGATCCTGTCCGGCGCCGCCGAGGCGATCGTCGACAATGCGCTCGACGGCTGGGGCTCGTCGTCATCGGCGTTTCCAGCCGAAGTGCGTCAGGCCTATGTCGAGGCCTTGCGCGCGCCTGCCCACGCCCATGCCATCTGCGAGGAATATCGGGCGGCAGCCACGCTCGATCGCGAGCACGACCATGCCGACAAGGCAGCCGGCCGGCGCATTCGCTGCCCGCTGCTGGCGCTATGGAGCGGTCAGGGCGCGTTGGCGCAATGGTATGCCGGCGAAGGCGGGCCGCAGGCGCTGTGGCGCGGCTGGGCCGACGATGTGTGGGGCCAGGCGATGCCAGGCGGACACTTCTTTCCCGAGGAGAATCCGGCGCGGACGGCCGATCTGCTGGCCGGCTTCTTCGGTGAAACCAGTCACGGCATCTCTCGGCGAACGGGATTACCTTCGCCCTCCCTTTGATCGGGCCGAGGCCCCCTCCTTCTCCGCCTTTGCCTGACTGCCTTCATCACCGGCGGCAAGGCCGGGTCCGCTTTCGAACCGGCGCAGAAAGCCGGCAACGATCAGCACGATCAGCGTGCCGAACCCGGCCACTTGCCAAAGACCCAGTCCGCAGGCGACGCCGATCGCGCCCGCCAGCCACATGCCGGCGCCGGTCGTCAGCCCATGCACCTCGCCGCGCGAAAACATGATCGAGCCGGCGGCGAGGAAAGCGACGCCGGCGGTCACCGCCTCGACCACCCGGATCGGATCGACCTTGACCGATTCCCCCGCGAACATCGGCGCGTGCACGATCTCGACCGTCAGGATGCCGAAGGTGGCGGCGGCGACGCAGACGAGGATATGCGTGCGAAGTCCGGCCGGGCGATTGCGCCATTCGCGTTCGAAACCGATGACCGCGCCGTAGAGCGTCGCCAGCAACAGCCTTGCCGCGATGACCGGAAACGAGGTGTAGGTGGGATGGCCGAATTCCTCGACGAGCTGTTCCATGATGTCCCCTCCGAAAGCTTGACGCCACAACGCGGCCGCCGGGTCACGGTTCCTGAATCCGTCGCCGGATGCGGCAAGGATGCGGCCGTTTTTGAAATCGCATCTGTCGGGGTGTTGATGGAACGACCCTCAAGGGCTCAGGACGTTTCGGTTTCAGGCAGGTCGGCGCCCAACTGCGGAACGATGATCGAATCCAGCGGCGCCGTCAGCGACCAGCTGAGATGGCCCGGGCTGCGATCCAGCACCGCCAGGCCGTTCAGCGATTGCGGCGCGACCCGTTGCAGGACGACGGTGCCGAAACCCTTGCGCGTGCTTTCGTCCCGACGCTCTCCCTCACGCACCGGCATCGTCTCGTCCCAGAGCAGATGGATTTCCAGCTTGTCCGAAGCGCCTTCGACGATCCGCCAGGTGATCTCCAGCCGCCCGGCCTCGCTCGCCAGCGCGCCATATTTGGAAGAGTTGGTGCCGAGCTCATGAAACGCCATGCCGAGATTTTGCACGGCATTCGGCTGCAAGGTCAAAAGCGGTCCCGACAGCGATACCCGCGCCTCGTGACCGAACGGCTTGAGCTGCTCCTGGGCGAGGTCGAAGAGGCTGGCGCCGGCCCATTCCGAGTTCACCAGCAGATCGTGCGACCGCGACAGCGCCATGATGCGGGAACGGATCAACTCCTCGAATTCACGCGGATCGGTCGAGCGTTTGCTGGTCTCCCGGATCATCGAGAGGATCACCGCGAACTGGTTCTTGACGCGATGGTTCACCTCGCGGAGCAAAAGCCTGATCCGGCGCTCGCTCTCCTTGCTGGCGGTGATGTCGCGGGCGATCTTCGAGGCGCCGATGATCTCGCCGGACGCGTTCCTGATCGGCGAAATGGTCAGCGACACGGCGATGAGGCCGCCATCCTTGTGCCGGCGGATCGTCTCATAGCTGGCCAGGAGTTCGCCCTTGCGAATCCGGCTGATGATGTCGGTCTCTTCATCCTTGAGATGATCGGGGATGAGCATGAGCACGGACCGGCCGACGGCCTCTTCGGCGGTGTAGCCGAACATGCGTTGCGCCGCCGCGTTCCAACTGGTGATGATGCTGTTCAGATCCTTGCTGACGATGGCGTCGAAGGATGAATCGACAATCGCCGCCAACCGCGCATCGGCGGTGATGGCGATCAAGGCATCACGGCCCGCCAAATCTGTCACTGTCGTCCCCTTCTCCCTCATGCGCGGATTGCGCGCATGGCCACCAATGCGCCGCGGTGCGTTTTGGTTGCAATCGCCTCCAACATTCCTCCCGGGAACAGTCCGGGCAGTTCATGTCCGGAACCTTGCGCGCCTGCGCGAGTTGCACCCGACACCCCCATGGACGGCTCAATAAGGAGGCACACAATGAGCGACGGCAACAGCGATCTCGACCGGGTCTGGAAACTGATGGACAGGATCGGTTTCTGTATGCTCGCCACTCGCGAAGGCGATGACATCCGCTCGCGACCGATGGCGGCGCATGTAGTGCGCGACGAAAACGCCATCTACTTCCTCACCGATGTCGACAGTCACAAGGATGACGAGATCGAAGCCGAGCCCAATGTCGGTCTCGCCTTCGCCGATTCAGGCGGCCAGAAATATGTTTCCGTCAGCGGTCTGGCGGCGGTTTCGAACGACCGCGCCAAGATCAGGGAGTTGTGGTCGACCCCGGCCAAGGCCTGGTGGGACAGCGCCGATGATCCTTCGATCCGCGTGCTTAAGGTGACGCCGAAAGACGCCCAGTATTGGGACAGCCCCGGCACCGTGGTCAGCTACGTGAAGATGCTGGCCGCAGCGGTCAGCGACAGCCGCCCGGAAATCGGTGACACCGGTAAGGTCAGGATGTAGCCGGACGGCGTTGAAAATCCCGACATCAGTCAGATGTGCGAATGCCGGCGGGTCGCATTTTCGCATATTGCCGGCGGCATACCGGCGCGGATCAGTCTGGCTTGGGAGGGTCAGGGGCATTCGGCACTGGCTCGGCCGAAGCCTCCCTTTGCGGACAGTCCTCATAGCTGTGGTCGCGCCCGCCGCAGAAAGAACAGCACATGGCCTCGCGATCCCCGTTTCCGGGCCGCCATTGCGGGGTTTCGTAGGGCTTCCTGCCATCCATCCCCAGCAATGCGCGACGGACCATTTGGTTGCGCCGCCACAGACGGCCAGCCGGCGGTTGCGGAACCACCCGTCGGGATGCGAGTTTCGCCCGATACATCCATTCGAGGAACAGCCATGCCAATGCGCCGAATTGCCTTGATGACGGCAGCGATCCTGCTGGCCGCGACCGGCCTCGCCGAAGCCAGGCCCGACACCCGCAAGATGAGTTGCGATCAACTCCGGCAACTGCTCCAAAGCCGCCATGCCGTGGTGCTGACCACAGGCCCCAACACCTATGACCGCTATGTCAGGCAGTTCGGCAACGAATGCGACTGGCCGGAGGTGCCGATGTCGGCCTATGTCCCGACCCGTGACGGCAGTTGCCCGGTCTACCGCTGCGAGGAACCTGTCACCAACTTTCCGGACTGACACCGCGCCTCCAATCGGCTTTGCCGCCGCAGTGCGTTGATCCCGGCGCGCGAACCGGCTAGGGGTGGGACGCAACGTGCATTTTCCCGCTTCGTCTAATGGTAGGACAGCGCCCTTTGAAGGCGTGAATCGAGGTTCGAGCCCTTGAGCGGGAACCAGCAACCAAGCGTTCGGCTGTCAAAAGCTGCGCGCAGGGCTGGCCAGCCGGCATCAGCGTATTAGCGAACGCTTGTATTTCGCCCCAAGCAGGATCATCATCCGGACCGTGAGTGGCTTGAAGGGGTACAGCGCCATGGAACTGAGTTGCTTTGACGGGGGCGTCCTTGCGTCGACGATGTCCCTGAACGTCACGGCGGTTTTCATAATATTGGCCGCATTTGCCGCATTTCGGCTGGTTGCAATGTCAGGCGAAGGTTCTGTCGACCAACTCCAGACGGCGTAGCCCGCAGGGAACTCCCGTAGGAGAAGGCATATGGCCGCGAGAAAAGTGGTCGCCGTCAAGGATTGGTCTTGCGGCATGAGCGACGAGCTTGGCCGCGTCGTCCTGACCATCAACCCGACCGAGGGTGAGCCCATCCTGGTTTTGATGACAATTTTCCAGGCGGCAAGGATGGCCGGGGAATTGCGGGCGCCGAAACTCGTCTCCATATCTCGGTGACGCAGCGCCCCTGGGCAAAGCGGATCAAGCTCGCCGGGGCGGCCCCAACGCCCTCCCCAGCGAGCTGTTGCTCCGTTACGATGAACAATGGAGCAATTACTGCTTTACGGATCCGGGCGCCGTTAAGTTGCATCCGGCTCCTGAAACCATTTCGCGGACCCTGCGTTGACCACCGGGCCGACACAGGAGACATTCCATGACCGTCAACTGCCGCATATCGATCGACAACCGGCCGGAGGCCACCGACGCCGTTTTCCAGGCGGTTCCCCGGATCGGCGAAAGCGTTGCGCTGTCGATCGACGGAACCACGCAGGATCTGCGGGTATCGCGCGTCGTGCACGTCACCAATGGCAGCCTGGAAGGTGCCGCGATCGTCGTCGAAGTGACGACCAACATCCTCTGAACCGAGAGTCTCGTCCCGGTACGCCAGCCGGCGCCGCGTCGCGGCAACTGCCGAACGGCCTACGGGCCAGGGCGGCTCAGTGAACCGCCCTACTCCTTGTCGCCGTCGGAAATGCCGTTGCCGCCGGCGGTTGGCAGGATGCCGAAGTCTTGCGACTTCGTCCCTTGCTCCGCCGTCAGGAAGCCATCCGAGGCAAGACCGCGCCGCAGCAATTCCCTCACGGCGGCCGAACGGCTCGGCATGCGCTTGTCGAAGCGCCAGTTTTCCAGCGCCGCCAGTTCTTCTGACGTCAGCATGATCTGCAACCGTTCCGGGCGTTCCAGTTCAGTCATCGCGCTTCCCTCGCTCAGCACCACGAATACGTAGAATGAGTATTCAACTTACTCAACTCATAATTAGGAAACCGCTCCTAGCGCGTCAAGACCTCGCGATGGGTGAACTGCTTGTCATGCTCAGGATGAGCCTTATGCGTATTCGGCGTAAGGAACACACTTGCATAACTATTCTAACTATTTGATTTGTTTGAATATTATTTAATTAGTGACTTGCCAGGGCGATCCCCCTGCCGCATTGTGCAACCTGAACAGAAAACCGTTCCCTTTGGGAGGTTTCGATGCGGTATGATTACTCGGCGCGACTGCGCGAAGACATCCGTTCAGCGGTCCAGATCGCCTTCAGGAAGACCGGCATCGTCAGTATCACGGCGGTGGCGGAGCATGTAAGGGTCAGGAATCTGGCCGAAAACGTCGCCCTCGAGGACGTCGAATACCTTGTCTTCCAGGCAGCCCAGCTGATTGGCGCCGCAATTGAATTCGACGGGCTCACCAATTTCGATGGCGTGGCTGGTCTGTTCGTGGATGGCCTCGGTGGTGATGATGGCGAGCACGTCATCACCCAACGCGACAGGCCTGGTCCGGCCACCCTGCAGTAGGGCAGTTCCGGTTGAACCCGCATTTGTTCCGTGCCGGTCAGGGGGCCTCCTCAAAAGGCCGCCCTGCTGTTTCTGTACCCTGGTGATGACCGGAGCCGTTCCGTCAGGCGGAACCGGCGACTTGTGAGGCGAAGTCGCGGTAGGAACGCAGCGGGCGGCCCAGAAGCGCGGTCAGCCGCTCGACGTCGCCGGCCTCGGGCAGCATGCCGTCGGTCAGGAACCGTTCGCCCATCAAGCGCATGTCGTACGCCATCCAGGCAGGCAGGAACTGCTTGAGATTCTGCTCGAAACCTTCAGTGTTGTCGCCGCCGTAGCTGATCGGGCGGGCGAGCACGTCAGACCAGATGCCCGCGATATCCGTTCCCGTCAGTGTCTGCGGACCGACGAGGTTGATCCGCTCCAGCGCAAGCGGCTCCGCGGACCGTTCGCGACGCAGCAACTCGAGAGCGGCGATCTCCGCGATGTCACGCACGTCGATCATGGCGAGACCCTTGGCGCCGATCGGCATCGTGTAGGTGCCGTAGCCGGTGATCACGTCTTCGATCATCAGGTCGTTCTGGATGAAATAGGCCGGGCGCAGGATCGTAGCCTGGAAGCCCATCTGCTCGATCATTCGCTCGACGCCGAACTTGCCGGCGAAATGCGGCACGTTCACATAGACGTCGGCGTGGATCACCGAGAGATAGACAATCCGCTCGATGCCCGCCGATCGGGCGACGTTGAGCGCGACCAAAGCCTGGGTGAATTCGTCCGCCACCACCGCGTTCAAGAGGAACAGGGTGGAAACACCGGACATGGCTTTGCGCAGCGAATCGACATCGAGAAAGTCGCCTTTCGCGACCGATACGCCCGCCGGGAAGCTGGCTTTCGACGGGTCGCGGACGAGAGCACGGACATCGGCGCCGCGCTTGACGAGGTGCTCGACGACTTGGCGGCCGACATTGCCTGTGGCGCCGGTAACGAGGATGGTCATGGAATTTCTCCTGTTGGGTTGCTTGACAGGCCCAATATGTGTGGCTCACAAACATTCAAATAGGCGGAAATTTTAGACGTACCGTCTCACTGGTGGAACACTCATGGATCTTCTGGCCCTGACCGATTTCAACCTCGTTGCCCGCCATGGCGGTTTCGGCAAAGCGGCAAGGGCCACCGGCCGGCCCAAGGCAACGCTGTCCCGGCGGGTTGGAGACCTGGAGAGCAGCCTTGACCTGCGCCTGTTTGAACGGGGTGCGCGTAACCTGAAGCTGACCGAGGAAGGACGAGCGCTTTTCGAGCGGACGGGGGCGTTGCTTGCCGAACTGGACGAGACGGCCGCGGCGATCGCCTCGGGCGGTCAAAGACCCAAGGGCAGATTGCGTATCAGCGCGCCCCTGCTTTTTTCTCAGACCGCGATGGGGAGGATCGCCGCGGGATTTGCCCTCAAATTTCCGGAGGTGAGGCTGGAGGTCACGACCGAGGACCGGGCTGTGGACATGATCGAGGAAGGCTACGACCTGGTAATCCGGGTCAACCCGGATCCCGACGAAAGCCTGGTCGGACGGGCGTTTCTCCGTGACCGGCTGGTCGTCGTGGCGAGCCCTGACCTTCCTCGCACCGGTGGTCCGGCCCCTGGCGTTGCGCGCGGGACAGGCGAACGGCAAACATGGCACGTGAAGACTGAGGGTGGCCGGTCGTCGATTAAAATCGAGCCGGTCCTCACTTTGGGAACGCTCATTATGGTGCGCGATGCGGTGCGAGCGGGGGTCGGTGCGGCACGTCTTCCCATTTCGTTGGTGGCCCACGATTTGGCTGACGGCACACTGGTGAATTGGGGAGACATTGACGGCCCTGAGATCGCTCTGTGGACGCTCTACCCCTCCCGGCGGCTGCTCAGCCCGCGCGTGTCGGCGTTCCTGGACTTTCTGAAACAGGCCTTCCCGAACGGGACGCCGGACGAACTGGCCGCCTATATCGGCAGGTGATGCCCGGCCGCTTTCGGGCGCCCCGGGAACCTTGGCAGAGCGTAGGCTTCACGTCACCTGCCAGCCTGCTTGGCAGAATATGCCTTGGCCTGTTTCCGATTCACTCATTCGACAGAACCCGGCAAACAGGCCGATCGCGCCGGCAGGACGCCGTTTCGCGAACGATTGTTTTTGGTATGGAACAAACTGGGTGCATGGAGGTTTGGCCTCGCCGCACTCAGGAGGACGTGGTGAAGGCTCTGCGCAGTCTCCTTGCCGAACTGTCATCCAACTGGCTCAGGCGCCGCAAGGCGCAAGCGTCCAATACCGCTGTGAATGCCAAAGCCACGCCCAGCGTTGCGCCGCAGGCGTCAAACCAGCGTGCCGCTCATAGGCCCAAGCCTCCGTCCACCCGCGATGTCGCTTCCAACATGTGAGTGAGTTGCAAAGGCCATGATGATGCTGAATCGCCTGATTACGGATCCGCTTCTCCGCCTTTTCCTCGGTATAGTTGCCGGCACATTGGCTGGAGGCGGTGTCGGCGAAGTGGTCGGCAACCATATTATGGCCGATCCCCTTGTCGGCGCTTCCGTGGGCGCTTTTGTCGGCGCCGCGATTGCCGGAGTGATACTGGCCGTCGAAGAATAGCGCTGCCGCATGGTGAACAAGCCATTCGGCGGCCGCGTCATCTTCAAGCCACCGACATGCGGCCGAACACCCTGTGGGAATTGAGCGATCGGCTGCTATAATTCCTGGACCTTTCCAGGAGAACGCCTGCCATGACCCTGAAAACACGCAAGCTCGGCAGCCAGGGGCTGCAGGTCTCGGCCATCGGCCTCGGCTGCATGGGCATGAGCCAGTCCTACGGCCCGGCCGACGAGGCCGAATCGATTGCCACGCTGCATCATGCCATCGAACTCGGCTGCACCTTCCTCGACACCGCCGAGGTCTATGGCCCTTACGACAACGAAGCCCTGCTCGGTCGGGCGTTGAAGGGCAAACGCGACCAGGTGACGATAGCCACCAAATTCGGCTTCCGCATCGAAAACGGCAAGCAAGCCGGAACCGACAGCCGGCCCGAACACATTCGCGAGGTCGTGGAAGCCTCGCTTGGCCGCCTCGGAACCGACCGCATCGACCTGCTCTACCAGCACCGCGTCGACCCGGCGGTGCCGATGGAGGATGTCGCCGGGGCCGTCGGCGAACTCGTCGCGCAAGGCAAGGTGCGCTTCTTCGGCCTGTCGGAGGCGGGCGCGGCCAACATCCGCCGGGCGCATGCCGTGCATCCGGTGTCGGCGGTGCAAAGCGAGTATTCGCTGTGGGAGCGCAATCTGGAGCCGGAGATCATCCCGCTGCTTGGCGAACTCGGCATCGGCCTGGTGCCGTTCTCGCCGCTCGGCCGAGGTTTTCTTACCGGCCAGGTCAAGCGCGCGGAGGACTATCCCGACGGCGATTATCGCCGCAACGACCCGCGCTACCAGGGCGAAAACTACGACGCCAATGTCGAGGCGGCCGCCAAGGTGAGCGACATCGCCGCTGCGCGCGGCGTCAAGCCCGGCCAGGTCGCGCTGGCCTGGCTGCTGGCGAAGGGCGACGGTTTTGGCATCGACATCGTGCCGATCCCCGGCACCAAGCGCAGAAAATACCTCGAAGAGAACGTCGCCGCCGCCGCCATCAAACTCGATGCCGCCGAGATGGCCGCGCTCGACGAAGCGCTCGCGCCGGGAAAAATCTCCGGCCCGCGCTACACCGAGCGGGGCATGGCGATGGTCGACCGGTAGGGGCTCCTGCCCCAGCGTCCGCGACGGTCTCGCCAAGCTTCGTTCGATAGACAAGCTATCGAAAGCCGAGATGCTTCCGATAACAATGGGTTTCCACGGTGAACCTGCCGGCGGCATTGTCCGGCAGCCAAAGTGCGTCTTCGAAGGTGCGGCTCAAGCGCCACCCTTCGCGGGCATAAAATCTCTGCGCGCGGAGATTTCCCGCCGTGCAGAAAAGCTCTGCCTCCGCCACGCCTTGTTCGGACAAGAGATGCTCGGCGCGTGACAGCAGATCGCGGGCGGTCCCGCTTCCCCGTGCTTGCGGGCTTACATAGAGTTTGACCAGTTCCGCTCCGTTGATGGAGACGAAGCCAAGCAATCCATCGGCTGCCGCCACATGGAAGGCATCGGTGGATTGCTCCAGCCACAGCGCAAAATGCGCCGGCGTTCGGTACGCCAGGATTTCGGCTGGAACCAGATGCGCATGGGCATCATGCCAGCCCTGATGCCACAGTTGCACGATCGCCGACCGGTCGGCTTCTTGGGCTGGACGAATTTCGAGCATTTCTCACCGCCGACGGGTGGCCAATTCCGTAAGGCCGCGTGGAGGGCGGCCTTGTTGCATGGGCCTTCCGCCGATTTCGGTCAACCCAGATTTATGGGTTCACAGCCTCGCAATTCATGCCTGCCTTGTCGATCCCGACATTGCCGAAGAAGGCCAAGGCAGAGCCTAACCCGCCGCTGCCGCCGTGACCTTCTTGGACGCGGCCCGCGGTCGCCGCATGCGCCGTTTGGCGACAAGCTTGAGCGCGACCGGGGGCTCGTTTGACAGCGCGCCCAGCACGGCGTCGACCATGCCATGCGCCACGAAATCCGCGTTCAAGTCACGGGCCAGTTTGTCGGCCGTCTCCTTGTCCTCAGCAGCGGCCTCCGACCAGAACACGATTCCCACCCGAAGTGCGGCCTTGGCGCGCTTCAGCCGGCGAACCAGGAAACGGGCGTGCTTGACGGAATCCCGGTTCAGGAATCCGACCACGACGGTGTCGACGGTTTCGAGCTCAAGGCGGCGAATGCTGGCGGGCTCCATATCGGCGAAGCCGGCTTTCGATACCGTCGCGCCCTGGACCTCCAGCACCTGCGCCAGCATAGCGGCGGCGGCGTCGTCGAGCTCGCCACGCCCGCCGGCGCAAAGCACGGACATATCCGTGCCGTCGGGCAGTTCGGTCTCGTCCTCCCCGCCGGGATCGCCATCGTCGCTCGCCTCTGCGGCCACGTGCGGCTCTTCCGCCTCGCCTGCCTCCTCCTGCGCGCTGTCGTCGAGATTGGCCACCAGCATCAGGGCACTGGCCGCCACCTGCCGCCTCTGCAAATCGCCCATGACGCCGCGCACACGGTCCTGTTCGCCCAGCAGAAGCGCCGGAATGGCAACCTTGTCATAGAATTCGACCAGATATTTCTCCTCCAGCATCTCCTCGGCATGATCGGTGGCTTCTTCCGGATCGCCGGCCAGCAGCCGCTGGTACAGGCGTGCATGGGGTTCGAGCACGGGCTCGTTGCCGAACAGCACGTCGAGGAATTCAAACTGCGGCACGTGCCTGCCCAGCACCACCAAGCAGACGGTGAGCGGTGTCGACAGGATCAGCCCGAGCGGTCCCCAGAGCCACGTCCAGAAAATCGCCGCGACGATGATCGCCAGCGGCGACAGTCCGGTCCGCGAACCATAGAGCCAGGGTTCGATGACATTGCCGGTGATCAGCTCCATCACCACGAACAGGGCGGCCGTCCACAGCACGAGCGACCAGCCCGGTGCCACGGCCAGCGCCAGGAACAGCGGCAAAAGCATGCCTATGATCGGGCCGATATAGGGCACGAAACGCAGCGCCAGTGCCAGCAGCCCCCACAGCAGCGCATTGGGAATGCCGAGGGCCCAGAGCCCGATCGCGATCGGCACGGCGTAGACGATGTTGACGACCAATTGCATCAGGAGATAACGGCCCACCCGCTTGGCGGCCTCCTGAAGCGCCTCGGTGGTTCGGTGGAGGTCGCCGTAACCGACAAGCCGGATGAAGCGGTCACGCAAATCCTCCCGCTCGAGCAGCATGAAGATGACGACGACGATGATCAGCCCGGCCGATCCGAGCGGGCTGATCAGCGGCCCGACGATGTTCTGCAGGACCTGAAGCGGCCTTTCGCGCGCGACGATCTCGACCGGCACCGGCTCGCGCGGCGGCTTTTCCGGGGTGGCAGCCGGCAGCGAGGGGTCCTGCCTGTCGATCTCCTGGCCGACCCGCTCGACCACCTGGCTCAGTCTGGCAAGGATCCCGCCCCCGACCCCGGTTTCCTTGAGCGAGCGGATCTTGGTCAGGATGTTGGTCTGGTAGACCGGGATGTTCTGCGCCAGTTCGCTGACCTGCGTGGCGACGATGAAGGAGAACAGGCCAAGTGCGGCGAAAGCGCCGAGCACGCTGGCAATGACGGCGGCAATCCGGGGTATGCCGATCTTTTTAAGTGCCGAGACAAGCGGCGCCAGTGCGAAGGTCAGCAGCAGCGCGATCGCGATCGGCAGGAAAACCTCGCGCCCGAAATACAGGGCCGCCACCGTCGTGACGATGGCCGCCACGTTGGGCAAAGAGGTTCGCGGATGGGGCGCGGCCGCTGAAAGGGCGTCCCCCAGCCCATCAGCCGGAGACGCCGTGCCGTTTCGACGATTGGCCACGTGATGCCTCCCCTGCCAAATGCCATGATCGGGCATATAGAGCGGACGTGCAACTTTAGCCAACGATGAAATACGCCGCACTCGACAGGCAATGATCCGGCCCGCACCGGCCGCTCTCGAAGGGCGGACGTCAGGCTCGCCCGATCGGATCAGCGTGCCGCGTGCCTGGCCAGCGCGTGCTCGATCAGCACGTCGATGGTCTGGCTGTAGCCGATGCCTGAGGCGGCAAGCGCCTTGGCATACATCGAGATGTCGGTGAAGCCAGGAATGGTGTTGACCTCGTTGACGAGCAGGCTGCCATTGGCGCGCAGGAAGAAATCGACGCGCGCCATGGCTTCGCAGCCAAGCGCCTGGAACGCCTGCCGCGCCATATCCCTGGCCTTCTCGGCCACATCGGCCGGGACATCGGCGGGCACCTTGACCAGCGCGCCGTCGGCATCGAGATATTTGGCTTCATAGGTGTAGAAGCCGTGCTTGCCGGCCGGAATGATCTCGCCGGGCAGCGACACCGTCAGCGACCCGTCGGCGCGCTCCAGCACCGAGAACTCGATCTCGCGGCCCTCGACGAATTCCTCGATCAACACTTTGCCGTCGTAGCGGAAAGCCGTGTCGATGGCCTGCTCGAAGCCGTCCCTGTCATTCACCTTGCTGACCCCGAAGGACGAGCCCTGGCGCGCCGGTTTGGCGAAGAACGGCAGGCCGAGCGTGCCGGCAATCTCCTGGAAGGAATGCTTGCCGTTTCGATGCACGGTGACGGAGCGGGCAACCGCCAATCCCGCCTCGCGCATCAGCCGCTTGGCGACATCCTTGTCCATGGCGGCGGCCGAGGCGAGGATGCCGCAGCCGACATAGGCGACATCGGCGACCTCGGCATAGCCCTGCACCGAGCCGTCCTCGCCGAACGGCCCGTGCAGTACAGGGAACACGACGTCGATGGGGGGCAGGTCAGGCTGCGTACCATCCCGAGCCACAGCGACCAGCCGGCCCTTACCGCCGGGCAGCAGCGCGACCTCTGCACCATCCCCGGATACCGGCGCCCCTGCCCCGTCGGCCACGGAGGATTGTTGCAGCAGCCACCTGCCGTCTCGCGAGATGGCGATCGGCACGATGTCGTAGCGTGTCCGGTCGATCGCCTTCAGCACATTGGCGGCCGAAAGGCGCGACACGTCATGCTCGGCCGAACGCCCGCCGTAAAGGATGGCCACTCTTGTCTTGTCCGTCATCGAAATCCCTCGATTGTCAAAAAATCAAATGGCGACGGCAATGCCGCGATTGGCGAAGAAGCAGTCGAAATCGGCCGGCGCCAACACTGCGTCTGCCTGTGTGGCGGGGTCATGGCCGGACGGGTTGTGGAAGCGGAAACCCTCGTCGGACGCCGCGGTGACCAGCACCAGATGGCCGCCCTTCGAGGGCGGCTCGCGCTCGGGCCAGCGGATCGAACTGCTGACCGACGCGATGAAGAAGCGCGTCCGCTGTATGATCGCCGGAATCTCCGCCGTCGCGACATTGGTCACCACCTCGGCCCGGAGTCCAAAAACCTCTTTCACGAAGCTGACGAAGGGCGCGTAGATCAGCCCCTTGATCGATCCTTCGTTGACGACATAGCCGCCATATAAGGTGCAGCGCCTGGCAAGCTCGATCGTCGGCACGATCTCGCCGCGGCTGGCCAGGATCATCTTCAGGCACGCCATGCCGCAGATATTGGCCGCCCAGGCCGCATACTCATCGAGGGTTTCCGCCCCGGATCGCCTCCACAGCGGATCGCGCCTGAGCGCAACATCCGCGCCGTCGGCGAGCACGTCCAGCGTCAGGTCGGGCGTCTCCCACTGGCTGAAAAACGGCACGGTTTCAGGCAATGGGCTCATGCGGACTCCTCGGGCGGCTGGCTTCATCTCGTATACGAGGATACGAGATGAATGAAAAGCCGCTTAGGCCCGTTCAGGTGTGGCGAGCCGTATGCTGCGCCCTACTCGGCCTTCGCCCAGGCGAAAACCAGCCATGCATATTTCGATTTTTCGTCGGGTTCGACAGTGTAGGTCATCTGCATGTCGCCGTCCTTGGCGTAGATATCCAGCCGGGGCGCCGTATCCAGCTTGAGCCACGCCGAACTGTTGCTGAAGGACCAGGTTCCGCACCAGACGCAAGGCCCCGACGTCGGATCGCCCGGCTGATGAAAATTGTAGCGGCCGTCCGCCGTGATCTCCAGATAGTCGAACGCGCCGTAAAACGCGGTCACCGTCTGCTGGAACTCACTGGCGGCCGCTTCCTGTTCCGGTGTCGGCGCATCCTTCATATCGCGCGGCGGCCGGATGGCTCCACCGTTGAGTTTCCATTTGCCGACAAAATCCTTCTCGGTCGGAAGATATTCTTCCTGAGCCTGCGCCGATGAAATATAAGCAAAAGATGATATACTTGTGAGGTCCGCGGCCCCGATCGCAAATAGAAGCGTGGCGGCACGGACCGCCCTTGTTGGGTTTTGCATAAAAAATGTGTCTCCACGGGGTAAGGGGAGTTTTATTGAGGATTTTGCAGCGTGCGTTGCTTCGATACCGATTCCCGCCCGCCATTCGCACGGTTAGCATCGGGGCCATCGATCTGGCAACGCAAGGCAACTTCTCTCCGGCATAGCCCATGCGCCCGCGATCCCGGCCGGCTGAATATCGGCAGCTTAGAAGGTGATCTTCACCGAAGCGGCGCTGCGCGTATGCGGACCGTGATGGACCGCCTCGATGTTGTTGCCGTCGGGATCGAGCAGGAAGGCGGCGTAATAGCCGGGGTGATAGGGACGTTCGCCCGGCGCCCCATTGTCCGTGCCGCCAGCCGCCAGCCCGGCTTTATAGAAGCCATCGACCATGGCGTGGTCCCTTGCCTGGAAAGCCAGGTGATGGCGGCCGGTGAGTTTTCCCTGTGCGGCCCGGCTGTCGGCAGTGGAGACAAACAGCTCGTCGGCCCAGAAAAAGTCGGCGCCGCTACCGCCGATCGGGACATCGAGCGCCTGCAGGACCGCCTCGTAGAAACGCCGGCTGGCCGCGAGGTCCCTGACCACCAGTTGGATGTGGTCGATGAGGCGGCCGCGATGTAATTCCTGGGTTCCCATGAAAACGCCTCCTCCTGTGGGTTCGAATTTAGGTTCGGACAGGGCGTCGTCAATGCGGATACTTCCCAGCAAACAAAAAGCCCGCCGGGAGGGGATCCGGCGGGCCTTTTGAAAGCATGTCTAGCCTTCAGAGGTCTGAGGGGGGATCAGACCTGGTAAGAACCTTTGTTGGCCGCGGAGGTTCCACCCGAACAAAAAAATTGCCGATGGCCGGTCGAAACCGCGGAATTCAAGCGGCGGAGGCGATTTCTTAGCGAGACCACTCACAGTTTGGAACTTTCCGCTCGCAACCGGGTTTGGTGGCGCGGTGGGAGGAATTGCGATTGGATAGTTTTCAGAGGCTCGAAGCGCTGGTCGACAGCGCCGGTGTCGACGATATCGAGGAAGCAACCGCTCTGCTGCGCCGGTTCAAGGGCAGGTCGCGCGAGGTCGCGGCAGCCATCGACGAATTCATGCTCGATTTCATGACCTTGGTCTTCGTCGTCGAAAACGGCGAAGAAGGTTTCGAAAGGCCGGTCCGCGAGCTCGCTCGCACCAGGCTTTCAAAGCTTGAGCGGCTGGTGACTGTAACGGCGGAGGAAAAGCCGGCTTCCAGCGCCGGCCTATCCCTTCAGGATGGCGGCTAGCCTTGGAATGCCTTCGCTCACCGCGCGCCGGTCGGCGAGCGTGAAGGACAGCCGCAGCGTGTTGCGCCCGGTGCCGTCGGCAAAAAAGGCGCTGCCCGGCACGAAGGCGACCCGCGCCTCCTTCACCGACCGCGCCAGAAGCGCCGTGGCATCGGACCCCTCGGGCAGCGTCATCCAGACGAACATGCCGCCTTCCGGACGGCTCCAGGTCACGCCTTCCGGCATGTTGGCTTCCAGTGCTGCCAGCAGCCCGTCGCGACGCTCGCGATAGGCGCCGATGAGTTTGTCCACCTGGCCGTCGAACACAGCCTCGGCGACGCGATGCATCACCACCTGGTTGATCGACGGGCTGTGCAAATCGGAGGCCTGCTTCATCAGCACCAGCTTCTCGACCACATGGCGCGGCGCACAGACCCAGCCGACGCGCATGCCCGGCGACAGGATCTTCGAGAACGAGCCGCAATAGAGCGTACGCGCCTTGTCGATGGAGCCGGAGCGCGCGCAGTCGAGCGCAAGGATCGGCGGCACGCCTTCGCCGTCATAGCGCAGCGCGCGATAGGCGGCATCCTCGATCACGGCGATGTCGAGTTCGCCGGCAAGGTCGAGCACCGCCTCGCGCTGCTGGCGGTTCAAAGTCTCGCCGGTCGGGTTGGCGAAATCCGGCACCAGATAGGCGAACTTGACCTTGCCGCCACTCGCGGCCGCCGCCGCGCGATAGGCATCGGGCGTCATGTTGCCGCCGTCCACCGTCAGCCGCTCATAGCGCGGCTCATAGGCGTTGAAGGCCTGCAGGGCGCCGAGATAGGTCGGCCATGTCACCAGCGCGCTATCACCCGGCGACAGGAACAGCTTTCCCAGATAATCCAGCGCCTGCTGCGAGCCGGAAGTGATGAAGATGTTGGCCTCGTCGCAGGTAACGCCGAGCTTGCCCATCTGTCCGGCCAGCCAGCGCCGCAGCGGCAGATAGCCTTCCGAGACCTGGTACTGCAGCGCCGCACCCGCCTCCGAGCCGCCCAGGACATCGGCATAGGCGTCGCGGATGGCATCAGCCGGGAACAGCGCCGGATCGGGAATGCCGCCGGCAAACGAGATGATGTCCGGCTGGTCGAGCAGCTTCAGCAGCTCGCGGATTTCGGACGCTTTCATGCGCGACGAGCGCGAAGCCAACAGGTTCATAAGGGTCACGGCACGCCTCCCCGGACGCTGCAATATAGGTCAACTTGGCTGACCTATATCCCCTCTTGGCCGCGAATTGAAGTGTGCCTGAACGATTTCCCGAATGCGCCAGCGCTGGCGCAATGCTCGAACGCCGCGAGCAGTTCCACCAAAAATGTGCAGCGGTTTCCGTCCGCCTAAAGGCTCTTCTTGTAGCCGAGATGGCTGCCGGTGAAGCCGAGGCTTTCGTAGAAACGGTGCGCGTCCGCCCGCCCCTTGTCGGTGGTCAGCTGGACGAGGTTGCAGCCCCGCGCCCGGCACGCGTCGATCGCCCATTCGATCATCTGCCTGCCGATGCCGTCCGAACGCCTGTGGCCGGCAACCCGAACCGCCTCGATCTGCCCGCGCCAGGCGCCCTTGCGCGAGAGCCCGGCAAGGAAAGAAATCTGCAAGGTACCGATCACTTCGGCCCCGTCGACGGCCACCGCCAACAGCTGATTGGGATCGGCATCGATGGCCTTGAACGCATCGGCATAGCCTTGCGCCAGCGGCACCGAGGCGTCCTCGCGGCCGGCGCCAAGCGGATCGTCGGCCAGCATGGCGACGATATCAGGCAGGTCGGAGGCTTGCGCACGGCGGAAGGTGATCATGGTGCGGAGATATCGCGAGGCACTGGTGGCCGCAAGATTTGAATACGCTCTCCACCGGGCGCTGGTGCCGCCCCTCATCTGCCTGCTGGCATCTTCTCCCCGTATAGTGACGGGGAGAAGGACGCTGTGTCAGATGATTTCGCCAAATCGCCAGCGTCGCAGAAAAAGCGCCAACGTGGCGGCCGGCCCCTTTCTCCCCGTCACTATACGGGGAGAAATGTCCGGCAGGACAATGAGGGGCAGCGCTAACTTTGCTGGCTACACCTCGCCTTCATACGCCAACTGCGCCTGCGTCAGCGCCTCATCGAGCCTCGCACCCTCGGCATATCCAGCCAGGTTCTGCGGCCGCTCGATGCCGGGCAGCAGCCTCGGACACGGCTCGGCGGCGCCGACCACCATCCGCACCGGGATGACCCCGGCCCAAACCGGATGCCCGTAATCCTCCTCGTCGTCGCCGACGCCCTTGGCGCGCACTTTGGCCGATGCCTCTTCGATGCGCATGCCGATCACCGTCGTCGCCTTGGCCTCCTGCGCCGAAATGGGCCGCAAGGTCTCGCTCCGGCCAGGATAGAAGCGGTCGACGACGCCGGCCAGCGCCTTCATCTTCCGGATCGTCGACGATCCGCGCCGTGCCGAAACACATCGCCGAGCGGTAGTTGGCCGAGTGGTTGAAGCCCGAGCGCGCCAGCACCAGCCCGTCGAGATGCGATACCGTGAGACACGCCGGCGTGCCGCCGCGCAGATTGCGCAGCATGCGGCTGGCCGACGAGCCGTGCCAGTAGAGCATGTCCCCCTCGCGCCAGTGGATAGTCGGCGTGCAATAGGGCTGGCCGTCGAACGTATAGGCGACATGGCATAGCAGCCCGGCATCCAGTACCGCGAAGACCGCCGCATGGTCGTAGCTGCCGCGCTCGTGCAGGCGCTTGACGCGGTTGCGGCTGGTGGTCGGAAAGCTGGCTGGCGTGTCGTTCACGGCTTGCATCCTTGGTTGTTGTCTGCCAACCATGCGCCATGACATTGGTCGATAAAAGAACCAATCCGATGAAGAAAAAACAGACCAATTTGCCGGATTGGTCGGCGCTGATCCCGGTCCTCCCGGGCGACGGACCGCGCAGCCGCGAGCTTTATGCGGCGCTCAGGCGGCTGATCGAGACCGGCGCGCTGGCCGCCGGGGCGAAACTGCCGACCACCCGGGATCTCGCACAGCGCTTCGGCCTGTCGCGTTCGGCGGCGGTTGCCTGTTTCGAAATCCTGATCTCGGAGGGGTTTGCGGTTGCCAAAGTCGGCGCCGGAACCTTCGTCGCGCCTGACGTGCCGCATCTGCCGACAACACTGGTCAAGCCACGGCCACCCGAGATCGATGCCGCCACATCGTTGCCTTGCGGCCTTGGCGTGGCGGTGTCCGATCCGCGCACGCTTGATTTGTTTCGCATCCTTTTGTCGCGCCACCTCGCCCGCCCCGGGCCGGAGCATTTCCGCTATGGCGATCCGCGCGGCGGGCTTGGCCTGCGCACCGCGATCGCAACCTATCTCCGAACCGCACGCGGCGTGCGCTGCGACGCCGGCCAGATCGTGCTGACCTCGGGCACGCAGCAGGGGCTCGATCTCCTGGTGCGTGCAGCACTTCGTCCCGGCGATGCCGTCTGGATCGAAAACCCCTGCTATCCCATGGCGCACGCCGTGCTTGCCGGCAGCGGCGCCAAGGTTTTTGGGGTGCCGGTCGACGCGGAAGGGCTCGATCCCGAGATCGGCGAAAGCCTGTGTTCCAAGGCGCGCGCGGCCTATGTCACGCCTTCGCACCAATATCCGCTCGGCGTGACGATGACGATGCGCCGCCGTCTCGCTTTGCTCGACTGGGCGCGGCGCAACGATGCCTGGATCATCGAGGATGATTACGACAGCGAGTTCCGCTATGCCGGCCCACCGCTGACCTCGCTGCAAGGCATGGACGGTTCAGGCCGTGTCGCCTATCTCGGCACCTTCTCGAAAATCCTCTTCCCCGGCCTGCGCATCGGCTATGTCGTGGTGCCCGAAGCGCTGCTCGATGCCGTGATGGCGGTCAGGGCGCGCTCCGACCGCTTCCCCTCGACGCTGGCCGAAGGCGCGCTGACCGACCTGTTGAACGAGGGCCATTTCGCCGCGCATCTCAGGCGCGTGCGCCGCCGGGTGCAAGCCGCGCGCGACATGCTGGTCGCCGGCCTCGATATGCATTGCGGCGATGCCCTCGATGTGACCGTCCCCGAACAGGGGCTGCACTTGATGGCGACGCTGAAGGATGCCGGGCCGGACACAGCGATCGTCGAGGCGGCGAAGGCGGCAGGTGTCGGCGCCAGGGCCTTGTCCTCCATGTTCATCGGCGGGGCGCCCCGGCAAGGTCTGGTGCTGGGTTTTTCCGGCTTTTCGGATGAGGAATTGATGGCCGCGACGGTGCGACTGGGCGGGGTGATGGGATATTGAGTGACAATGGGCAAGCACAGCGCTGCCCCTCATCCGCCTACCGGCACCTTCTCCCCGTTAGTGACGGGGAGAAGGGAGCTGCCGCGATCCTGGTGCCTTTGCCTGTGGGGATTGGCGAAAGCGCCGATGCCAGCGTCTTTCTCCCCGTCACTATACGGGGAGAAATGTCCGGCAGGACAATGAGGGGCGGCGCAACCCTCTGAGGTTCAATCCGCATCACCTGCAGGCCCGGCCTTGCCGCACTGCGCCAGCACCTTGCCGATGGCCGCGCTCGACCCCTTCAGCGGAAAGCTGATCTCGCCATATTTGGCTGAACTGACCGACACATCGCCCTTCCCACGCAACAGGTCCAGCAGCGGATCAGCTTTCGCCAGATTGACCACGAAGTAGTTGTACATGGCCTCCAGCTGCAGTGTCTTCGTTACCGTCTTGCCGTCGGCCTTGAACGCGAACGAACCGCTGATGCCAGGCTCCAGCTGCTGGCCGGTGGCGCCGAGATCGTAGCTCAGCACCGCCGTGTCGAAACAGATGAGCATCAGATGCGCATCGCCTTTTGGCCCACCGCAGACCGAGGCCGTCAGCACACTGCCGCCCTCGTCTTCCTCCATCTTCGCACTCCAGCCACCGCAGGACGCGGCAAACGCCGGTTGCGCGGCCTGCAGGACCGCAACCGCACCGGCAACGACGAGATATCCAGCTCTCATGACTTCCCCCCAATTGACTCCATCTAGGGCATTTGCAGCACCAGCAGGCATTCTATAGGAAAAGCAGTCCTGTGGCATTGCCTGTTGCGGCGATGTCGCCCGGTCTGATTTTGCGGAGAGCGGTGTTGAGAGCTTGTGTTCGTCTGTGTCTTCTGTTGGCCGCTTTGCTGGCCTTGCCGCTGGCCGCCCATGCCGAGTGGAAGCCGGTCGAAAAGATCGAGCCTTACGCCGTCTCGGGCCAATCCGGCGCCGAACTCTACCGCTCGATCGGCGAGAACGGGCCAAAGCTCGGCGTTGCCCGCGCCATCGCCTACACCAATTTCAAACTGACCTGGGGGGTCAGGAACTACAAGCCCAGCGGCAAGGACTGCGTGCTGACGGCGGGGCGGCCGAAACTGATCATCACCTACACCTTGCCGAAGCCTGCGGGTTCGTTGCCGCCGACCGTCCAGAAGAACTGGGACGTGTTCATAGCCGGCGTCAGTGCCCATGAGAAGGTGCATGGCGCCAGCATGGTCCAGATGGTCCACGACATAGAAGCGGTGACGGACGGCCTGACCCTTACCGATGATCCCAAATGCAGCAAGACCAGGGCCGAGGTGGTCCGTCGGCTGGACGCGATATCGAAGGCGCGGGTACAGGCAAGCCGCGATTTCGACCGCGTCGAATTCGGCAATGGCGGCAATTTGCAGAAACTGGTTTTTTCGCTCGTGACCGGCCCCTGAAGCCACCAAAAGCTACTGGGCCAATCTCAACCGGGACCCGCCCTTCGGTCGGATGAGGGGTGTTCCAGCTTGGCGCCGACGGCGCTCCGTCACCCACCCCTCAACCGTCTCGGCGCTGCGCGCCGATCCACCTTCTCCCACAAGGGGAGAAGGGAAAAACAAGCCTCACCGCGTTTCCGCACTCGCCCGCAGCTCCGCGCGCTTCTCGTCCGATACCACTGCCAGATCCAGCACCTTCTGCAATTCGGCGGCATGGCGGAAGGACGGTTCGGTCTGCACGCCGGATCGCACCGCGTCAGTGAAACGCTGGTAGTTGGTCGGCACCGTGCCGGCGTCGAGCTCTTCCCATATGGCGTTCTCGACATTTTCGCCGATGCAGGCCTTGAGCGTCGAGCCGTCGAGATTATGCACCACTTCGATGCCGCCTTTCTCGCCATAGATGCGCAGACGCAGCTCGTTGAGATGGCCTGTTGCCCAGCGGCTGGCATGCACCACGCCGAAGGCGCCGTTGGAGAAATCCAGTGTCATGGCGAAGCTGTCATTGGCGTCGAGCCCGTAGTCGCCGATGCGGTTGCCGGGCGCCTTGTCGAAGGCGCGCAGCCGGCAGAAGACATGGTCGATGTCGACGGCTGCGCCATAGCTGGCGAAATCGAGGATGTGGATGCCGACATCGCCAAGCACGCCATTGGAGCCGTGGCCGCGCGACAGGCGCCAGAGCCATTTCGGATCGGTGCGCCAGTCGCCCCAGAATTTCGACACCAGCCAGCTTTGCAGATAGGACGCCTCGACATGCCTGACCGTGCCGATTTCGCCCGCCTGCACCATCTGGCGGGCCTTCTGCAGCGCCGCCACATTGCGATAGGTCAGGTTCACCATGTTGACGATGCCCGCGGCCTCGGCGGCGTCGGCCATCTCGGTCGCCTTGCCATAGTTTTCGGCCAGCGGCTTCTCGCACAGCACCGGCTTGCCGGCGGCGATCAGCGCCATGGTGGTCGGGTGGTGGATGCGGTCGGGCGTGACATTGGCCACCGCGTCGAACTCACCCCATGCCAGCGCCTCCTCCAGCGCGGTAAAGCGGTTGGGAATGTCAAAGCTGTCGGCGAACTCGCCGATCCGTGCCGGATCGACATCGACCGCGCCGACTATGTCGACGCCGTCGATGGCGGTGAAGCGCCGCGCATGTTCCTGCGCCATCCAGCCGGTGCCGAGTATCAAAAGCCGCATTCTTTGCTCCTTGGGGTGAGATGCCGCAATCCCCTCCCGGTCGGAGCCATCAAATAGCGCGAATGATGCCGCCGTCGACCCGAATGTTCTGGCCGGTGATGTAGCCGGCGCCTTCCGAGGCCAGGAAGGAGATGGTCGCGGCGATCTCTTCCGAGGTGCCATAGCGCTGCATCGGCACGCTGTCGCGGCGCTCTTCGGTGGCTGGCAGGCTGTCGATCCAGCCAGGCAGCACGTTGTTCATGCGCACATTGTCAGCGGCATAGGTGTTGGCGAAGATCTTGGTGTAGGCGGCGACGCCGGCGCGGAACACGGCGGAAGTCGGGAACATCGGGCTCGGCTCGACCACCCAGGCCGTCGAGATGTTGATGATGGCGCCGCCCTTCTGCTTGACCATCTGCGGCGCCACGATGCGCACCGGCCGGATGACGTTCAAGAGATAGACATCCATGCCGGTGTGCCATTGCTCGTCGGTGATTTCGAGGATCGGCGCGCGCGGCCCGTGGCCGCCGCTGTTGACCAGCACGTCGATGCGGCCATAGCGCTCCAGCGTCAGGTCGACGAGGCGCTGCAGATCTTCATTGGATTGGTTGGAGCCGGTGACACCGAGCCCGCCAAGCTCTTTGGCCAGCGCCTCGCCCTTGCCGGACGAGGAAAGAATGGCGACCTTGAAGCCGTCCGCCGCCAGCCGCTTCGCCGCCGCCGCACCCATGCCGCTGCCGCCGGCCACCACAACAGCTACTTTTTCTACACTCATCGGATTTTCCTCTCAGGGTTTGCGGGCACCGCAAGCGGTGTTTTCGGGAGTTGAGCGTTGATATAGCTGGTTTTCCCCGCTGGTTCGAACCAGAATGCTTGAAATCAACCTGTAGAAAAACTCCTGCATGCCCGAAGCCTTCCTCAGCCTGCCGCCGTTGAATGCGCTGCGCGCCTTCGAAGCCTCGGCGCGTCATCTCAACTTCCGCATCGCCGCCGAAGAGCTCAACGTCACGCAAGGGGCGGTCGCCCAGCACATTCGCGGGCTGGAAGCCGATCTCGGCACAAAGCTGTTCGAGCGGCTGCCGCGCGGCCTGGCGCTGACCGATGAGGGCCGCGCCTATGTCCCCAATATCCGTCGCGCCTTCGACCTGATCTCGGAGGCGACGCTGCTGCTTCGTCCCGAGCCGGCGCGGCTGACGATCAGCGTGACGCCGAGCTTCGCTACCAAATGGCTGATCCCGAGATTGCACGACTTCGTCGCGCACAACCCGCTGGTCGACCTGCGCGTGCTGGCCAGCGAAAGCCTGTCGAGCTTCCAGGCCGACGGCGTCGACATTGCTGTACGGCAAGGCCGGCCGCCCTTCGGCGCCGGACTGGTCGTCGACCTGCTGTTTCCCCAGCAAATCGTCGCCGTGTGCAGCCCGGCCCTGCTGCCGGCCGGCGCGATCGAGATCGCAGCCTCCGAAATCCAGCACCACGTGCTGCTGCACGATGCCCACAATCTGTGGCCGGAATTCATGGAGAAAGCGGTCGGCCTGAAGATGACGACCGAATTGAAACGGATGCGCTTCAACCAGACGGGCCTCGCCATCGACGCGGCCGTCGCCGGCCAGGGCATTGCGCTGGCCAGCCGCTTTCTCGTCGCCGCCGACCTCGCCGCCGGCCGTCTGGTTCAGCCCGTCAGCGGCGAAATGCGCGGCACGCAGGATTTTTATGTCGTGATGCCGAGAAAGCAGCGCCATCCCGAGCCGACGCAAGCCGTGCGGCAATGGTTGCTGGATGCGGGAGAAAGGCCAATCTAGATCGGCCTAGATCGGCAGCAAGGCGTCGGGCTTCACATTGGCGATCGAAGCGTAGGTGTGCGTTTCCCGCACCCCGGGCAGCGGCAGGATGACCCGCTGCAGAAAGTCCTGGAACATCACCATGTCGGCGAAGCGGTCGAAGACATGCGGCGCCATGTGGTCGAGTCGCACCTCGATGAAGACGAGTTGCGCCTGCCCGATCCGAGCAGGGTCGAGCATGGCGCGGATGAAGCCTTCGGCGAACGGCCGCTTCACGCGCTGCGTCCGTCCCTCGCCCCGTTTATGGGGAGAGGATGCCGGCAGGCAGGTGAGGGGCAGCGCCGACGCTGAAATAGAGCGGCAATCGGCACCGCCAGTACCCTACCCCTCCACCGTCTCCAGCACGCTCAGCAGCGTGCCTTCCATGTCAGGCTCGTCGCCGGAGCAGACGCACAGCATCTCGGCGTCGCCTTCGCCGACCGACAAATAGGCGTGGCCCATGGTGGAATCGATGTAGACGCTTTCGCCCTGTTTCAGCCGCACCGGCGCGTACTGGTCGGTGTGCAGTTCGATCTCACCCTTGAGCACGATCAAAAATTCCTCGCCGGCATGCCTGGTCAGCGGACCGAATTCCTGCGGCGTGCGGGCGCGTGCATAGGCGTGGATCGGCACCATGCGCTTGCGCACCAGATCGGTCGCCAGATAGCGGTAGTCGTAGTTGCGGGTCAGCTGGCGCAGCGTGTTGGACGGCGAGGTCACCGAACGACGGGTGCGCGCGGACGGCTGCTTGCGGTCGCCGCTGAGCAGTTCGGTGACATGGATGCCCAGCCCCTCGCAGATCTGCAGCAGCTTGTCGTAGCTCAGCGACATCTGGTCGTTCTCGACCTTGGACAGCGTCGACACGGCGACGCCGGTCAGCGTGCTGACCTCCTGCAAGGTCCAGCCATGCGTCTTCCTCAAGCCGCGCAGGCAATCACCGAGGTTCGGTTGCTCCGACATCGTCAGCTCCGTTGCGCGGCCCATCGAGCCGCCAGTCTACCCTAGGTAGTCCAACTCCCTGCCGCTATCAACAACGCTAACAATTTTCTTATACGCTAAATATTGACTGGATACGAAATTATTTCTACCCATAGGAGATGCAGTCGAAATCTCCTCAAAAAATCGTCGTCATCGGCGGCGGCATTGCCGGCCTCTCGCTGGCGGCTGCCGTGCAGCCCTGGGCCGAGGTCACCGTGCTCGAGCGCGAGCCGCATCTCGGCTATCACGCCAGCGGCCGCTCGGCGGCGCTGTTTTCCGAAACCTATGGCAATGCGCTGGTGCGGGCGCTGTCGCTGGCCAGCCGACAGGCGATCATCGATGGCGGCTTCGCCGCTCACCGGCGCGGCGCGTTGCACGTCGGCGGTGTCGAAGACAATGCAGCCGTCGACCGCATGGCGGCCGAGATGCAGGCGCTGGTGCCCAGCGTGCGGCGCCTGTCGGCTGCCGAAGTCAACGTGCTGGTGCCGGTCATCGCCACGGCAACCACTTGCGGCGGCGTCCATGAACCCGGCGCGCTCGATGTCGACACGGGAAAGATGCTTGCGGCTTCAGCCTCGGCGCTCAAGGCGGGCGGCGGCGTCATCCGCACCGGCGAGGAAGTGCTGGAGATTTCCCGCGTCGCAAACGGCTTCAGCGTCGCGACCAATGCCGGCGCCTACCAGGCCGACATCGTCGTCGACGCCGCTGGCGCCTGGGTCGATGTCGTCGCCGGGCTGGCCGGTCTCTCCGGTCTCGGCTTCCGGCCGAAGCGCCGCACCGCCTTCCTGTTCGATCCACCCGCCGGCACGGACATCAGCGCTTGGCCGCTGGTGGTCGATTTGCATGAACAATTCTACTTCAAGCCCGATGCCGGCAGGTTGATCGGCTCGCTGGCCGACGAGACCGATTCCGAACCCTGCGACGCCTTTCCGGAAGACATCGACGTCGCCATCGCCGTCGACCGCATCGAACAGGCGACGTCGCTGCGCATCGGCCGTCCGTCGACGCCGTGGGCTGGCCTGCGCACCTTTTCGCCCGACCGCACGCCGGTCATCGGTTTCGACCCTCGCCTGCCCGGCTTCTTCTGGCTCGGCGGCCAGGGCGGCTACGGTTTCCAGGTGTCGCTGACGCTGGCGCGGCTGGGCTCAGTGCTGCTGCGCGGCCAGCCGCTGCCGGACGATCTCACGGCACGCGGTATCACCTCCGCCGCGCTTGCGCCCGACCGTTTCATCACCCCGGCGGCGACGCCATGAACTTCACCGGCCTGCCCTTCCCTCAACCCGTAAAGTGTCATCAGGAGCGTTTGCGATGAAATCCACCGTTCTGCGCGCAGTGCTTACCTCGTCGCTGCTGGCCTCGTCCGTCCTTCTTGGCGGACAGGCCTACGCCAAAACCCTGGTCTATTGCTCGGAAGCCAATCCCGAGACCTTCAACCCTGCGATCGGCACGGCGGACTCCACCATGGATGCCGCCGCCAAGACGATTTTCAACCGGCTGGTCGAGTTCAAGCCTGGCACGACCGAGGTCGGGCCGGCGCTGGCCGAAAGCTGGGAGGTCTCAGCCGACGGCAAGATCTACACCTTCCATCTCAGGCACGGCGTGAAATTCCAGTCGAACGACCACTTTACACCGTCGCGCGAGTTCAATGCCGACGACGTGCTGTACACCTTCAACCGCCAGCGCGATGCCAGCAATCCCTACCACAAGCTCGGCGGCGGCGCTTACGAGTACTTCAACGCACTGGGTATGGGCACGCTGATCGACAAGATCGACAAGGTCGACGACCACACCGTGCGCTTCACGCTGACGGCTGCCAACGTCACCTTCCTGCCCGGCATTGCGCTCGACTATCTCTCCATCCTGTCGCTGGAGCAGACCGAAAAGATGGTCGCCGCCGGCACGCCGGAACTGATCGACAGCGAGCCCGTCGGCACCGGCCCGTTCGTGCTGCAGGCCTATGTCCCCGACAGCCAGATCCGCTACGCCGCCAACAAGGATTACTGGCGCGGCGCGCCGAAGATCGACACTCTGGTCTTCGCCGTCACGCCCGAACCGACCACGCGCGTCGAGCGCCTCAAGGCCAATGAATGCCAGGTCGCCGCCGCGCCCCCGCCAAGCGCCGTCGCCGATTTGCGCACCGATCCCGACATCACCGTGCTCGACCTCAAGGGCCAGAACATCGGCATTCTCGGCTTCAATGTCGAACACCAGCCGCTCGGCGATGTGCGCGTGCGCATGGCACTGGCCAAGGCCGTCGACCGCAAGGCGATCGTCGACGCCGTCTATGCCGGCGCCGGCACGGTCGCCGGCAGCGTCGTGCCGCCGGCGCAGATCGGGGCCGTCACCGACGCCGGCATCGACTATGATCCGGATGGCGCGAAGACACTGCTGAAGGAAGCCGGCCACGAAAGCGACCTGAAAATCAGCCTGTGGGCGATGCCGGTGTCGCGGCCCTACAACCCCAACGCCAAGCGCATGGCCGAGATGATCCAGGCCGACTGGGCGAAAGTCGGCGTCAAGGCCGAGATCGTCAGCTTCGAATGGGGCGAATATCTCAAGCGCACCGCCTCGGGCGAACAGGACGCCTACCTGCTCGGCGGCAGCAGCGACAATGGCGACCCCGACAACATGCTGAGCTACCTGCTGTCCTGCGACGGCGTGAAGGGCGGCTCCAACCGCTCGCGCTGGTGCGATCCAGCCTTCGAGAAGCTGCTGCAGGACGGCCGCGTCGCCGCCGATCCGAAACAGCGCGCCGACATCTACGCCAGGGCGCAGGCGATCCTGAAGGTCGAGGTGCCGGTGGCGCCGATAGCCCATTCGGTGGTGGCGATCCCGATCCGCAAGAGCGTGCTCAACTATGTTCTCGACCCATTCGGCCGGCAGAATTTTGCCGCGGTCGATATGGCGGAATGAAGTTTGGCGCCCTGCCCTCGGGCTCGACCCGAGGGCGCACCGATATGAATAAAACCAGTAATTTAGCGGCGAAAGCAGAATCCATGCGTGAAGACCTGAACGCCCTCCTCAAGACCTATCTCACCGATGGCGCGGTGGGCGCATCACTCGCCTACTCGACAGGCGCCGCACCAACCGCCCTCACCGCCGGCCTCGCCGATCGGGAACATGGCGTTGCCGTCTCGCCCGACCGCCTGTTCAAGATCGGCAGTTGCACCAAGACCTTCGTTGCCGCGGCGCTGGCCAAGCTCGCCCAGGACGGCAAGCTCGATCTCGGCGCGCCGATCGCCTCCTGGTTTCCCGACCTGCCAGGAGCAAAAGACATTTCGGTGCGCCAGCTGATCAACCACCGCAGTGGCCTGCCGGAGTTCGAATATTACATTCCGATGGACCCGAGCCGGCAATGGACGCCGCAGCAGCTGGTCGACATCGCCTTCGCCTCCGACAAGCAGAAGGCGCCGGGCGGAGCCGCCGTCTACAACAACACCGGCTATGTGCTGGCCGGCATGGTAATCGAGGCGGTCTCCGGCCAGCCGCTCGGCGGCTATGTCAGAAGTGCAGTGCTGCAGCCGCTTGGCCTCAAGAATACCTGGTCGCCGGCCACCGAAGCCTTTCCGGAAAAACCGATGGTGCGCGGCTATTACCACCGGCCGCCGCCGGCGGCGAATGCGCCCGCCGATATCGCTTCGGGTGGCGAAATGTGGCGCATGGACGGCGTGCTCCCCTATTCCGACGAATTGCAGGATTCTTCCGATTCCTTCCCGTTCGGCGCCGCCTATGGCTGCGGCGACATGGTGTCGACGCCGTCGGATATGGTGGCCTTCATGCGCGGCCTCTTTTCCGGAAAGCTGCTGTCGCCGCCGTTCTTCGCCGAGATGTTCGAACACCGCGTGCCAGCGAGTTTTCCGGGCACCCGCATGCGCGAAACCGGCGCCGGCATGTTCCAGAGCACCTACGCCAACCGCGCCTTTTACGGCCACCAGGGCAGCATTCCCGGCTACGTCGCCGTCATGTTGCATGACCCGATCTCAGAACTGACCATCGCCATGACCAGCAATGTCGGTTCCGGTAACCGGCTGTCCTTCCAGGCCAGCGGCTTGCATCCGGTGGTCGATAAGGCGATCCAGATCATTCTGGAAAACTAGCCGCGAAAGATCGCCACGGCGGCAGCGACGATCGCCGCGTTGTCCTTCGCCACAGTTCCGTCGGAGAGCGTCTTGCCGTCTTCCAGACCGACCCGTGTCGACCAGCGCTGGAGATGCGCAAGCTTGACGAAGGGCCAGACAGTTGCATCGACGCCATGCAGCAGGATCGGCCGCCGTAGCCCGGCGCGCTCGAGCACGGCGGCGATGCCATGCGCTTCGTCGAGTGCAGCGGACAGGTCCGGGATGTCGATCTCGATCAGAATGCGCAGCACCTGGTCGTGGCCGGGAAGCGCTACGAAGCGCTCGGCATCGGCGACGACGGCAAGCCCCGTCTCGATGCCGACACCACGCTGGCGCAGCAGCTCCATCACGGCGGGCGCATCCGGTTCGGACAAGTTGACCGAGGCATAGTCGGGCAGGTCTCGCCAGCCTGCGATCGCCGTGCGGGTCCGCTCGACGTCATTCTCGATCCAGGCGCCGGTCGACACGCCAACCAGTGTTCCCGGGCAGGTCCGGCGCACCGCCAGCACCGTGGCGTCGACGGCTGCCAGGCTTTCGCGCCCGTCAGTGCCGCGCGGATGGATATGCAGTTCGGCCGCTCCAGCGGCGACGCAGGCTGCGGCATCGCTGGCCATTGCCTGCGCGTCGAGCGGCAGCCTTGGATGAAAATCGCGCACGCGCGCGCCGTTGATGCAGGCCTGGACGATCATCGGTCTCACCTTGCGCAGGAAATTGACAGTCTAATCACGCGGCGGTGAAACCGCCAATCTCCCCCTTGGGGGCAGGGCTATCGCATATGGATTTTTGCGAAGAACCCCCACCCTCACCCTCCCCACAAGGGGGAGGGAACGCTGCCGCGTGCCTCTAATTCTTCTTTGGTGCCGAAAAGACAGGCGATTTGCGCAGGTCAGCGCCTACGGAAGTTTCCCCCCCTGTGGGGAGGGGTTAGGGGTGGGGGTCCGTGCCGGGCAGACATCTCAGGAACTCCATATGCGATAGCCATGCCCACGTAGGGGGGAGCTCGGCAGCTTCAACGACGCGCGCCTCCCCGCAACATTCGGCGGCATTTGAATAAAAGCCGCTTGTGGATATTTACCCGGCGTTCCCTCGTCTCCGGCAAGGTCTTTTAGGGCGGGATCATGGAGGGACCATTGACCAGCGATTTTTCAGCCGCCCGCATCCACCTCGAACGCGCCTATCATTATCTGCAAGGCAACGACGAGACGAGTCGCGCGGCCTGCGACGCGCTCGATCTGTTGATCGAAGCGGTGACGGAGGCGCAGCACAGGCGACCCGAGGCTGGAGTGCTGGAGTTTCCGCAATCGACGGCGCGGCGAACCGGATAGACTGTGGCGAGTTTCAGGTCAGTCCGGCCTGGCCTGAAATTCGCCGCACCCGGATCACGATGCCTTGCGGGCCGCCGCTCCCTTGGTCGCACGCACGACAATCCGCTCCAGCGGCTCCGGCCGATGCAGCAGAAATCCCTGGCCGAAGGCGACGCCCATGTCGCTCAGCATCGCCAGCGTGTCCTGCCGTTCGATCTTCTCGCCGACCACGTCGCAGCCGAGGCTGCGCGCGATGCTGGTGATGGCCAGCACGATCTCGCGGTCGAAACGGCTTTGCGTGATGTGCTCGATAAAGGAACCGTCGATCTTGATCGTGTCGACGGGGAAGCGCCTGAGATATTCGAACGAGCTCATGCCGGCGCCGAAATCGTCGAGGCTGACCCGGCAGTGCCGTTCGCGCGCCTTGCGCACGAACTGTTCGGCGGCATCGAAATTGGTGACGGCGGCGGTTTCGGTGATCTCGAAGCCGATGCCCGAATGAAGCGCCCCGGTCTCTTCGATGACGCTGTCGACAAATGCCCATAATTGCGGATCGCTCAGCGTCTGTGCCGACAGGTTGAAGCCGAGCGTCAGTGCGCCCGAGCGCAAGGCAGCACCATGCCGCGACAGCGCGGTGCGGATGATCCAGCGGTCGAGCCGCGACGCGATGCCGAAGCGCTCGGCCACCGGAATGAACTCGCCGGGCGGCACCAGCCGGCCATTGCGTGCGGCAAGCCTGGCCAGCACTTCGACATGGCGGCTTTCCTGCCACGGCTTGCCGAGCAGGTGGATTTCCTGACCGAACAGTTTCAGCCGTCCGTCTTCCATGGCATCGACGGTGTCGGCGGCGACACGCGCGGCATTCAGCCCGCCCAATCCCGCCTCTGCTGCCGCGGAGAAGACCGCGAAGCGGTTGCGGCCGGCGGCCTTGGCCGCGTAGCAGGCGTCATCGGCACAGGCCAGCGCGTCGGCGACCGTGGTGCTGGCATCATCGACGAAAGCGATGCCGATCGAGGCCGCCAGCTTGCGGGTCGACGCGGCCACGCCGAGATCGGCCTCGCGCACCGCGCCAAGCACGGCCGCGGCGATCCGCTCGGCCTGCGCGGCATCGCAATGCGGCACCAGCAGCGCGAATTCGTCGCCACCCAGCCGCGCCGCGTGTGCTGTCGGCGGCAGGCAGGCGCGGATGCCGGCGGCAACGCTCTTCAGCGCCAGGTCGCCGGCGGCGTGGCCGGCAAAATCGTTGAGCGCCTTGAAGTAGTCGAGATCGACGTAAAACACCGCCAGAGGCGCACCCGCCGCGATATGATCGGCGAGCAGCCGGTCGAAGGCGGAGCGGTTGTACAGGCCGGTCAACGCATCGTGACGGGCGGCATAGGCGAGCTCCTGCTCGCGCAGTTTTTCCTCGGTGATGTCGCGCACCGTGCCAAGCACCTGGCCAGCCGCACCGGCGATGGCGATGAAGCGCACTAGCGATTCGACATGGCGAATGACGCCGTCGCGCTTGATGATCCGGTACTGCGAGGCGGTAACTCGGTCCGAACCGGGTGTCGGCAAATGCGCCTGCTCGGTGGCTTCCCTGTCGTCGGGGTGCAGGAACGTATGCCAGAGGTCGGCGGTCACCTCGTCGGTATCGGCGACGAGGCCGAATATGTCTCTGGTGCGGGCGTCCCAATAGCTCTTGTTGGTGGCGATGTCGTGGTGCCAGATGCCGGTGCCGCTGGCAGCGAGTGCCAGCCGGAAGCGCACATTGACCTGCTCGAGTTCGGCTTCGGCGGCCTTCTGCTTGGTGATGTCGGTCTGCACGCCCATCAGCCTGAGCGGCTTTCCCATCGCGTCGCGCTCGACAATGCCGCCGCGATCGAGCACCCACACCCAGTGGCCCTGCTTGTGCTTCAGCCTGAGTTCGGTCTCGATGGCGTCGGTCTGTCCGGCAATGTGGCGGTCGCCGCTGGTCAGCGCCCGCTCGCGGTCGTCGGGATGGGTCAGCTGCAGCCAGAGATCGGCCGTGTCGGCAAGCTCGCCCTCCTCATAGCCGAGCATGCGCCACCATGTCGGCGAATAGAAGCAGCTGCCGTTTGCAATATCCCAATCCCAGACTCCAAGATGGGCGCGCTCGAGCGCCAGCGCCCAGAACTCTCCATTGCGATTTTTCTTGCTCTGACGCGCCATCGTCTGCTTCGCCTGCCCCACTGCGGGCAATCTGCGGCAAAACCAGAGAAGAAAGCGTTACTTGGCTGAGGCGGGCTGTTTCCTTGGGGTCCTCACCCGCCTTTCGATTGGTCGGCAAGAACCGGAGTTTTGCCTCCGGCGGATCGTCCTAGTCATGGCTCCAGGTCATCGGCCAATCCGATGATCCCGGATCATCGGCGGCGCCGATGATCCGTTGCAGAGACAAGAGGACCTTCCAATGACCAAGCAAGAGGATAACAAGGCCGTCGTCGTCAGATGGTTCACCGACTTCTGGGGTGAAACCTGCGACCTGTCCGTGGTCGACGACATCGCGGCACCCGACATGCTGCTGAGATACTCGCTGCACGAGCCGCGCCGCGGCCGCGACGACATCAAGGCCTTCATGACCGACTTCCGCGCCGCCTTCCCGGATCTCAACTTCTGGGCCACGGCCGACCTGATCGCCGAGGGCGACTATGTCGTCGGCCAGTGGGAGGGCGGCGGCACGCACACCGGCCCGGCCTTCGGCGATTTCCTCGCCGGCTCGCTGCCCGCCGCCACCGGCCGCACCATGCGCTTCACCGGCACCACCGTGCTGAAGGTGGTCGACGGCAGGATCGTCGAGGAGATCGGGCTCGATGACGGCGTCGCCGCCCTCACCCAGCTCGGCCTGATCAAGGCCGCATGATCGAGCCGTATGATTGAAAGGGCCATCGCCACGCAGGCGATGGCCCTGTTTCAATCGTGACCGAAGCCTGATGACACGGAAGCCTGCAACAGGTGAAACCAGCGCGCAAACGTGACGCCGGGCCGTTGCGGCGCAACATCTCCGTCAATAAATCCTTGCCAACAAATTACGAATTATAACTATCTAATTTGGAAAACTCTACTTGAAATACAGTGTAACATGATGGTAATACTTTATCCGCAAAATACTCCACAACAGTCTTTTGGGCAACTGGCGGGATGTCCCTCGATGAATGAGCACACCGGTCAGCGCGGCGACAATCGCCGCCCAGCTGCAACCCTGGACCTGGACATCGCAACGACCAGGAGCGGCTGGCTGCTGCTTGCCTTGTGTCTGACCTATGCCGTGACCGCTCTTTGCCTGCAGCCGGATCGCTACCTGCATCTGGCGCAATCCTATGCCGAGCCGTTCGCCTTCTTCCTGCCCGCGCTTCTGGCGGCTGGCCTTGGCGTGGCGGGGCTGGCATTTGCCCGGCATACCCCAACGAGGTTTATCCTCGACATACTCAGGCAGCGTTGGCTGACAGCCGCGCCCGTTATCCTTCTGTTCTTTCTCGGCATCACCGCCTTCACCACCTTGAAGGTCGCCATCCCGGACACGGTGCCGTTCTACGCCGACCGTGCCCTGGCGGAGCTTGATCTTCGGCTGCATGGCGTCGACCCCTGGACATGGGCGCACAGCGTGGTTCCCGAATCGGTCTCGGTCGCCATTTTCGCCGGCTATGGATATGTCTGGCTCGTGCAATGGTTCGGCACGGTGCTCTTCGTTGCCTTCTGGAACAATCCGGCCAGCCGCTTGCGCTATCTATGGGCGTTCGCGCTGACCACGATCCTGTGCGGTACCGTTCTCGCGACCCTGCTGTCGTCCACCGGCCCGATATTCCACGACCAGTTCTACGGCGGTGACCGGTTTGCCGCACTGCAAACCGCCCTGGCGCAGAACCGCTACGCCGCGTCGGTACATGTCTATGCCGACTATCTGCTTGTGGCCTACCAGAGTGGCCGCCCGGAACTGGGCGGCGGCATCTCCGCCATGCCAAGCATGCATGTCGCCATCGCCACGCTCAACGCACTCTTCCTGGCCGGCTTCGGTCGTCGGTGGGCAATCGCCGGCTGGTCCTTTACGGCCTTCATCCTATTCGGCTCGGTTTACACCGGCTGGCACTATGCCGTGGATGGCTATCTCTCGATCCTTGTCGTGTCCCTGCTCTGGTACGTGACGGGACGCTTCGTCTTGCCGCAAGCGAGCCGGGATGCCATCGAGGTGGGATTGGCGATCCCGGATCAGGCGGCACAAAGACCGATCGGGCAGCGCTTTTCCTCATAGGAGTTGCGAGAACGTCGAAGCGGTCACCATCGGGAGTGCCAAGCTCCGGCTCGCTCTCAAAACAGCTGTGATTTCGGCGATCGCCCAATGGTAATCGGCTTCGGTCCCAATGGGTCGAATGTTTCCACACTTCTCCAGATCAATCTTGTCATACTCTTTGTGCGTGCCGACGAACAGGCATGCACGTTTCCTGACGCTTGTCAGGAAACGGGTGGCGAAGCCGGCCTCCAGCGGCTTCAATGCGGTCATGTTCATCACCCTGGCCAAGAATCTGAAATCCACGCCGCTGCCGGTTGCCGATGATCCGCGCTGGGCGCGCATCGTTGCGCGCGACAAGTCGGCCGACGGCGAATTCTGGTATTCGGTGGCGACGACCGGCGTCTATTGCCGGCCTTCCTGCCCGTCGCGGCGCGCCAACCCCAGGAATGTGCAACTGCACGGCACGCTGGATCAGGCCAGGGCAACCGGCTTTCGCCCCTGCCGGCGCTGCAACCCGAATGGCCCGTCGCTCGAGGCCGGCAACGCGGCGATGGTCGCCGATGCCTGCCGCAGGATCGAGCAGAGCGAGGAAGAACCGTCGCTCGCTGAACTGGCTGATGCCGCCGGCCGCAGCGCCGGGCATTTCCACCGCATCTTCAAAGCCGTCACCGGGCTGACGCCGAAGGACTATGCCGCCGCGCATCGCGCCGCCAGGGTCCGCCAGGGTCTGGAAGACGGCGCCAGCGTGACGACGGCGATCTACGATGCCGGCTTCAATTCGAGCGGGCGATTTTACGAGAAATCCACTGGCATGCTCGGCATGACGCCAACGCGCTATCGCGCCGGCGGCGCCCATGAAGAGATCCGCTTTGCCGTCGGCGAATCCTCACTCGGCACCATCCTGGTCGCCTCCAGCCAAAAGGGCGTCGTCTCAATCCTGCTCGGCGACGATCCCGACGCCCTGGTGCGCGACCTGCAGGACCGTTTCCCCCAGGCACGGCTGATCGGCGGCGACCGCGACTATGAGGCGCTGGTCGCCCGCGTCGTCGGTTTCGTCGAGGCTCCGGCGCTGGGCCTCGATTTGCCGCTCGACGTGCGCGGCACCGCCTTCCAGCAGCGCGTCTGGCAGGCCTTGCGCGACATCCCCGCCGGCCGCACGGTTTCCTATGCCGAGATCGCGCAGCGCATCGGCGCGCCGAAGGCGACCCGCGCCATCGCCGCCGCCTGCGCCGCCAACAATCTTGCCGTCGCCATTCCCTGCCACCGCGTGATCCGCAGGGATGGCGCCCTGTCCGGCTACGCCTGGGGCGCTGAGCGCAAACGCGCACTGCTCGACCGCGAGGCGGACGGGTCGAACGCACCCGGCAGCGCTTACCGATCCGCGCGGAGATGACGGCCAAGCATGCGCGCGATGGCAATATCTCATGACAGCGTCACCGATGGGACAGCCCGCACCACCGCCGCCGGCAACCGCGCCCAAGAGGCGAAGTCCCAGGTCATGGCCGCCATCGGCGGGCTTGTCGACGAGGGTAAGGCTGAGTGGAACCACACCGCAACCGGCGACATCGAGCTGCGCCTGCTGAGCGGTGAGGTGTTCATGCTCGGCGAAGTGTCGGTCACGCGTGTGGCATGAGCATGCTTGGCTGAAGTGCGGACGGTTCAAAATCAGCACTCTATGGCGCCCCCCTCTGTCCTGCCGGACATCTCCCCCACAAGGAGGGAGATTGGCCGTTCCGGCGCCGGCTCTCGTCCTGCAACGTTGGAGATTGGCGAAGGCCGTAATGACAGCCAATCTCCCCACTCGTGGGGGAGATGTCCGGCAGGACAGAGGGGGGCGCCGTAGAGCGCCTGCCTTGGAGATTCGAATTTGAAAGCAAGCATCGGAGTGAGCACCGACCGGCGCACGGCTAGGGTTCAGGCACAGACAAAGGAGTAAAGGCGATGAGCCTCATGCAAACTCAAACGACCGCACCCACCGCGACCGTCCACAATGCCCTCGACACCATCGCCTACGCCATCGGCGAATCCCCGATCGGCAAAATCCTGGCAGCGCGCAGCCAGATCGGCGTCTGCGCCATCATGATCGGCTCCGACGCCGACGCGCTGGAGCGGGACCTTGGCGATCGCTTCCCCGGCAAGGTACTGGTCGAAGACGAGGCCGCACTGCGCGACGATCTCGCGGCAATCGCGCGCTTCATCGAAATGCCTGGCGTCGGCCTCGACCTGCCACTCGACCTGCGCCAAGGCACGCCATTCCAGCAGCGCGTGTGGGAGGCGCTCCGAGGCATCCCGTGCGGCGCCACCATCACCTACACCGCGCTCGCCCGGCGTCTCGGCCAGCCGAACGGCGCCCGCGCCGTGGCGACCGCCTGTGCGGCCAACGCGATTGCGCTGGGCATACCCTGCCACCGTGTTGTCCGCGCCGACGGCACGCTGTCGGGCTACCGCTGGGGCGTCGAGCGCAAGCGCGCTCTGATCGACAAGGAGGCTACGATATGAATGCCCATGCCAAGGTTGCCGCATCGGCGGTTGAAGCTGCTCAGACACGTGTTGCCGTTTACGACTGGCCCGCCCTTGCCGCCGAACTCGACGGCTTCGGCTGCGCGGTGATTGAAAAGCTGCTGTCGCCCGAAGAGTGCCGGCAGATCGCCGGCCTCTATCCCGAGGAGAAGCATTTCCGCAGCCACATCCATATGGCCAGGCACGGCTTCGGCAAGGGTGAGTACCGCTATTTCCGCTATCCCTTGCCCGACCTCCTGGGTGGCCTGCGCAGCGCGCTCTATCCCAGGCTGGCCGAGGTCGCCAATCGGTGGAACGAGCGCATGGGGCAGGCCATGCGTTATCCCGCGACGCATGCCGCGTTTCTCGAACAGTGCCATGCCGCCGGCCAGACGCGGCCGACGCCGCTGCTGCTGCAATATGTGCCTGGCGACTTCAACTGCCTGCACCAGGATCTCTATGGCGACCTCGCCTTTCCGCTGCAGGTGGCGATCCTGCTCTCCGAACCGGGCCAGGATTTCAGCGGCGGCGAGTTCGCGCTGACCGAGCAGCGGCCGCGCATGCAGAGCCGGGTCGAAGTGGTGCCGCTGCGACAGGGCGACGCCGTTGTCTTTGCCGTCCACAACCGGCCGGTGCAGGGTACCAAGGGCAATTACCGGGTCAACCTGCGCCACGGCGTCAGCCGGCTGCGCTCAGGCATGCGCCACACCGTAGGCATCATTTTTCACGATGCGAAGTGAGCAGGGAGAAGACCCCCTCACCCCACCGGCGCGTAGCGGTTGACCACCATACCGCAGGCATAGGCCTTCGAGCCGAGCAGCGCCAGGTTTTGGAAACCGCCCTGGTCGAAGATGCGGCGTCCGGCACCCAGCACCGCCGGGTTGATGAACAGCTGGAACTCGTCGACCAGCCCGGCGGCGATCAGCGCCGCGGCGAAGCCAGCGCCGCCGAACACCGCCATGTCGCCACCCTCGCCTGCCTTCAGCGCATTCACTTCGCGCGGCATGTCGCCGCTGACCACGCTGGTGCGCTCCCAAGCCGGCTCCCAGTCCGATTGCTTGAGCTTTTTGCTGAGCACCACCTTGCGGGCGTCGACGACGCGCTGCGCAAAGGCGTAGAACGGATCGCGCGGAAACTTCCTCGCCGCATTGCTCCAATGGGTGAGATAGCCCTCCTGCGCCATCTTGCGGCTGAGCAGGATGGTGTCGATGCCGGCGAAAACGGCGTTGAAGTCCTGCTTCAGCGCGTCGTCCCAGGCGCTCTCGTCGCCCCATTCCCAGAGCTGCCAGGGATGGTCCTCATTGGCGCCGACAAAGCCGTCGACCGACATCTGCATCTGAAGGATCAGCTTTTTCATTGTCGTTCTCCTCAGGGCCATCGCAAAACAGTTTACATTTGGAACCGTTGACGCAAGGCCAAAACGATGTCAATAGTAAAGTGATTTAAAAATGGAAGCATAGATGTCGACGCGCGAAAAGTCCGGCTGCCCGATCAACCTGTCGATCGAACTGATCGGCGACCGCTGGACGCTGCTCATCATCCGCGACATGGTCTTCGCCGGGAAAAAGCACTTTCGCGAATTCCTGCAATCCGACGAAGGCATCTCCTCGCGCACGCTGGCCGAGCGACTGCAAACGCTTCAGGAGGAAGGCATCCTCACCCGAAGCGACGACCCGACGCATGGCTTGAGAACGGTCTACCGGCTGACCGAAGCAGGCATCGACCTCTTGCCGGTGCTGGCGACGCTCGGCGCCTGGGGCAGCAAGCACCGCAAGGCCGACGACAAGCTGGCCAGGATTGCCGACGAATTGGCGGCAGGCGGCGAAGCGGCGCTGGAAAAGATGAAAGCGGCGCTGCGATCGGAGCATATTGTCTAGGCGGTTGCGTTCAGGCCAAACCGGCACGGCTGTTGCCGCACAAATCGCCCTTCGCTTGACAACGATCCACCTTTGTTCTTTATTTGTTCCAATCTATCAGCAACTGCGGATGTGCGGTCGATGGAAACGACAGCCACCATCCTGCATGCCGATCTCGACGCTTTCTACGCCTCGGTCGAGCAGTTGCTCGATCCGTCGCTGCGCGGCAAACCGATCGCCGTGGGCGGCGGCGTCGTGCTCGCCGCCTCCTACGAAGCGCGCGCCTTCGGTGTGCGCGGCGGCATGCCGGGGCGCAAGGCGCGCGAACTCTGCCCGCAATTGATCTTCGTCGGTGGCAATTTCAGCCACTACCAGCGGCTGGGCGACGCGGCGATCAAGGTGCTCGACGATTTCACGCCATTGGTCGAGCGCATTTCCATCGACGAGGCGTTTGCCGACGTCGCCGGCTGCACGCATCTGTTCGGCTCCCCGCAGGAGATCGCGACAACCATCCGCCGCCGCGTGCGGGCCGAACTCGGCCTGCCGATCTCGATCGGCGTGGCGCGCACCAAGCATCTGGCCAAGATCGCCTCGCAAGTCGCCAAGCCCGACGGGCTGGTGGTCGTCGAACCCGGCACCGAGCTCGCCTTCCTGCATGATCTGCCGGTAGGTCTGATGTGGGGCGTTGGCCCGGCGACCAGGGCGCGGCTGGCCGAAATCGGCGTCGAGACCATCGGTCAACTGGCCAGGACGCACAGCGGCGCGCTGACGCGCCTGCTCGGTCCCGCCGCCGGCGAAAAGCTCGCCGCGCTGTCATGGAACCGCGACTCGCGAAAGCTGGAGACGAAGCGCCGCGCGCATTCGGCCGGCGCCCAATCGGCGCTTGGCCAGAAGCCCGCCGTGGCTGATGTCATCGTGCCCACTCTGCTGCATCTGGCCGACCGCGTCGCCAGCCGGCTGCGCGCCAAGGCGCGGCCCGGCCGCACGGTGACGGTGCGCGTGCGCTTTGCCGATCTCCGCGCCGTCACCCGTTCGATCACGCTTGACCAGCCGATCTCGGCGACCGCGATGCTGGCCGAGATCGCCGGCGATCTGGTGCGCGGCGTGCTCGCCGATAATCCACAGGAGAAAACGATCTCGCTGCTGGCGATCTCGGTCTCGCATCTCGAGGAAAGCTTCGAGTTGCAGCTCGACCTGCCGCTTGGCCTCGCTGACGAGAAACACCGGCCCGGCACGAAGAAGGGCCTGGCACGCTTCGACGCGGACCGCGCCATCGACAAGATCCGCGAGCGCTTCGGCAAACAGGCCGTCGGCTACGGCACGGTGGCGCTGGAGGCGGCACGCTCGGTTCCCGACGAATTCAGGGAATTGGCGCAGAAGGAGTTGTGAGCCGGAGACAGCCGGGCTTTATTGCGTCTCTTCGCCGTCCCAGTACCGCCTTACCGCTCCCATGTCGAAAATGCCGTCGCGCGGGCGCAAGGCGTCGACCGCCATCTTGTTGGAATCGGGATAGACACAGACCTCGTTGGGGTTTTTCTCGCCGATCATCAGATAGCGGCACGGTCCCGTACCGCTGTTGAGGAAGGAATGTCCGACCGCCCGGCCGGCCGGAAAGCAGACATAGTCGCCGGCTTTCATCTCATAGCGCTCCTCGCCAAGCAGCAGCGTCACCTGCCCTTCCAGGATCAGCGCATGCTCTTCTTCCAGCATATGGTAGTGCCTGGGCGCCAGGCGCATGCCGGGGCTCGGCGCCTCGATCAGCATACCGACATGATAGTCGGACCGTCCCAAGGCGGCATAGGTGAGGTGTTTGGACTGACCACCGAACCGCGCGCCCTCGCCTTCCTGTTTCCACTCGACAGCATCGCTGGCGACCGGCGAGATCGGAGTGGCTGCTGCCTTGGTGACACCGGCCATCACATCCGATGGCAGCGGGTCGCCGGCGGCGAGGCCGGTGTTCTCGCCGTCCCAGTAGGTTCGGGTTGCCGATAGGTCGAAGATCGCGCGGCTGCCCAGCGCGCGCACCAGCACCTTGTTGGAGGCGGTGTAGACGACAACGTCGTTCGGGTTGCGCTCGCCTACGATGACATAGCGGCACGGCGCATCGCCGGTGTTGATCAGGCAGTGTCCCGCCGCAGCACCAGCCGGAAAGCAGATGTAGTCGCCGGCCTTCATGGCGTAGGCGGCGTCGCCGACATAAGCGGTCAGCGCCCCTTCGAGGATGAAGACATGCTCTTCCTCGAAAATGTGGTAGTGCGCCGGTGAGGTCTGCTTGCCCGGCGGCAGTTCCTCGATCGCCACGCCGACATGGTAATTCTCGCCTAGGGCGGCCAGCGACAGATGCCGGTAGCGCACGGCAAAGCGCGGCACATCGGACCATTCCGTCCATGGCACGCTGTCCGATGCGAATGGCACTGGCGATTTGTCGTCTGCCATCAGGCCTCCTGCTCCTGCCGCCTACCTCGTCGCGACGGAACAAAGCTGCCAGCTTCCGGCATCATCGCCAAGCGGTGTTCGCCACACTCCTGACAGAGCCGGGCAGGAGTCGCTGGCCTTTCGAAACAGGCTCTCAGCCCCTGATCGCCTTGCCCGCCTGCTGCAGCAGCTCGAACGCCGCGAAGCGCTTGGCGTGCCAGCCGGCCAGCGTAGCATCGGGACGGTAGACCTCGCCGAGTTCCGACATGCCGGCCATCGCCGTAACCAGATCGTTGTAGGTCCCGGCGGCGACCGCACCTAGCATCGCCGAGCCGAGCAACACCGGTTCCGGCGAGGTCGACGCCACCACCACCATGCCTGTGGTATCGGCAAGCAGCTGGCGCACCAGCGGGCTTTGGCCGGCGCCGCCGCTGACCACGATGGTGTCGACGGCAATGCCCTTGTCATGCTCGGCCCGCACGATCTGGCGTGCGCCGTAGCCCAGCCCGCAGACCCCGGCGACATAGAGCCCGACCAGGCTGTCGAGGCTGGTGTCGAGATCGAGCCCGGCGATCAGCGCTCGCGCGTCCGGGTCGCCGAAAGGTGCGCGGTTGCCGAGGAATTCCGGCACGACATGGATACCGCCGACCAGCGCCGGCGTTGCTGCGGCCCCGTTGCGGCTTTGCGCCTGCAACGACAGCCAGGCGCTGAGGCTGAGCCCCTCGGCTTGCGCGTTGGCGGTCGCTTCGCCAGCCGCGGGATGCATGCACACCAGATGGTCGATAGCGGCACCGGCTGCCGACTGGCCGCCCTCGTTCAGCCACAAGCCCGGCACCATGGCCGAGAAATACGGACCCCAGACGCCGGCGACGAAAGCCGGCTCGGCGGTCGACGACATGGTGCAGGCCGAGGTGCCGAAAACATAAGCCATGCGCGAAAGAACGCTGCCGAACTCGCCGCGCGCGCCGACCGTACCGACGCCACCGGCATGCGCATCGATCAGCCCGGCCGCTACCGCCGTGCCGGGGACGAGGCCAAGGTCCGCAGCCGCCTGCGCGGTCAACCCGCCGCCAAGTGCGGCACCCGCCGGCACGATCTGCGTGCCGATGCGCTCGAATGCCTCGTCGGCCAGCGCGCCGAGGCCGATCTTGCGGAAATAGGCCTCGTCCCAGCGGTTTTCATGCGCCAGATAGGTCCATTTGCAGGTCACCGTGCAGACCGAACGGGAAAGGCTGCCGGTCGCCCGCCAGGTGAGGAAATCGGCGAGGTCCATGAACTGCCAGGCAGCGTTGAAAGTGGCAGGCAGGTTTTCCGCCAGCCACAGGAGTTTCGGCGTTTCCATTTCCGGCGAGATGACGCCGCCGACGTAGTTCAGTACCGCCTCGCCGCTGCGGTTGATGCGGCGCGTCTGCTCGACCGCGCGGTGATCCATCCAGACGATGATGTTGCGTTCCGAATTGCCGGACTTGCTTACCGGCAGCGGCACGCCGCCCTTGCCCAGTACCACCAGCGAACAGGTGGCGTCGAAACCGATGCCGCTGATCGCCTCGGGTGCCACGCCCGATTGCGCGACAGCTTCACGCGTGGCCGCGCACACCGCCCGCCAGATGTCGTTGCTCGACTGCTCGACAATGTCGCCGGCCTCGCGCCAGACCTCGATGTCCCGCTTGGCCGAGGCGAGCAAGGTGCCGGTGTGGTCGAACACCCCGGCCCGCGCGCTGCCGGTGCCGACGTCGATGCCGAGATAATGGGGCATGGGGGAAACCTTCGGTTTAGCGAGTAGCGAGTAGCGAGTAGCGAGTAGGTAAGTCGTTGGATTCTTCCCTATTCGCTACTCCCTATTCCCTATTCGCTTAGAGATCATTGCTCTGCGGCAAAATCACCAGATCCCGGATCGTCACGTTGCGCGGCCGGGACAGCATGAACATCACCGCCTCGGCCACCTCGCGCGGCTGCATCAGGCCGCCGGCGGCGAGTTCTTCCTCGAGCTTCGCCTTCGGCCAGTCGTCGACCAGTGCCGTCACCACCGGGCCGGGCGCCACCGCACCGACGCGCAGGCCGTGCTTGGCTACCTGCCGGCGCACCGTGTGGACGAAGGCCTGCACGGCGTGCTTGGAGGCCGTGTAGATCGGCTCCCACACCACCGGAACCAGTCCGGCGATCGAACTGGTGACGATGATGTCGCCGGTCTTGCGCTCGATCATGTGCGGCAGCACCGCCTGGATCGAGCGGAAGCAGGCATTGATGTTGAGGTTGAGCATGCGGTCCCAGGCGTCGGGATCGCCGGTCGCCACCTCGCCGCCGACATAGGCGCCGGCATTGGCATGGAAGATATCGAGCTGGCCGGCCTTCTCCAGAATCTGCGGCATCATGGTGGCGACGCTGGCCGGCTGCATCAGGTCGATGACCAGCGGGATCGCCTTGGGGCCGAGTTCGGCGCACAGTTTGTTCAGCGTCGCCTCGGCGCGGTCGACCAGCACCACGCTGGCGCCCGCCGCCAGCATGTGCCTGGCGCATTCGAGGCCGATGCCTGATGCCGCGCCGGTGACGGCGGCAACTTTTCCGGACAGTTCTTCGCTCATGTCTTGCTTCCTGTTGATGGGTTCAGGCCCGGCCATGCGAGACACGCGAGCGGCGTGCCAGCGAGTCGACGATGACCGCGATGGCAAGCACGGCGCCGGTGATCATGTACCGAAGCGACGAGGACAGATCGAGCAGCGTCAGGCCACTGGCGATCGACTGAATGACGATGATGCCGAGCAGTGCCGAATAGGCGCTGCCGCGGCCGCCGAACAGGCTGGTGCCGCCGATGACGGCCGCCGCGATGGCGTTGAGGTTGACGTCGCCGGTGCCGGCCTGCTGGCTGGCCGAGGCAAGGCGGGCAGCCGACAGCACGCCACCGAAAGCGGCCAGCATCGAGCACAGCACGAAGGCGCTGGAATAGATCAGCCGCACATTGATGCCGGCGCGCCGTGCCGCCTCGCGGTTGCCGCCGACCGCCGACATCGAGCGGCCCCATTTGGTCCGCGTCAGCGCGTAATGCATCGATATGACCAGGCCGACGAACAGGCCGAACATCCACGGAATGCCGCGCGCCTGGTTGAGATAGAAGACAATGAGTTCGAGAATGACCGTGATCACCACCGCCCGTGTAACCAGGCCGCCGGTCGACGGCGCCGACAGATTGGCGGCGCGGCGGCGCGTAACGGTGCGCAGGCCGGTGACCAGCATGACGATGCCGGGCACGGCTGCCAGTCCGAACGATACGAACTTCGGCATCATCAGCAACTGACCGAAGTTCACCAGGTTCGAGCCGTAGGGCAGGTTGATCGAGCCGGTGGAACCCAGGATGTAGAGCTGCAGGCCGAGCACCGCCAGCAGGCCGGCAAGCGTCGAGACGAAGCTCGGCATGCCGAGCCGGTTGAACAGCAGCGCATAGAGTGCGCCGATGAAGCCGCCGACGGCCACGGCGGCCAGAATGGCGAGCGCCACCGGCCAGCCCTGGTTGACCCACAGTGTGCCGACCATCGCCGAGGCGAAGCCGCTGATCGAGCCGACCGACAGGTCGATTTCGCCGACCATCAAGACGCAGACGATGCCGAGCGCGATGACGCCGACGGTGGAGCAATCGAACAGCAGATTGACCAGATTGCTTGATGACAGGAAGATCGGGTTGATGCTGGCGAACACCGTCCAGATGATAACCAGCCCGACGATGACCGGCAGCGAACCGAGATCGCCGGAACGGACCCGGTCGAAGAACCTGCGGATGGCGCCGCCGATCCCGGCCTCATGCTTGACGCGCACATCGGCGCGGTCGAGCTGCGGCGGCACGGGGGCGGCCTGTTCGGCTTCGCGGCTCATGGGCGTGGCTCCTGGGTTTGGTCTTGCCTGGCAGTTTGAGCCTGGCGTCGCTCGGCACGCCGCGACACCGAATTGTTCGACGCGCCGGTGATGGCGCTGACCAGTTCCTGGTTCGAGGCATCGGGTGAGAAGATGCCGTTGTTGCGGCCAAGCCGCAGCACGACGATGCGGTCGGCGACGGCGCGCACGTCTTCCATATTGTGGCTGATGATGACGACGCCGAGGCCGCGGTCGCGCACGCGCTCGATCAGGTTGAGCACTTCCGCGGTCTGCGCCACGCCGAGCGCTGCCGTCGGCTCGTCGAGCAGGATGAGCTTGGGTTCGAGCAGCAGCGAGCGGGCGATCGCCACGGTCTGGCGCTGGCCGCCCGACAGCGACGCGACCACTTCGCGCACGCTTGGGATACGCGCCGAAAGCTCGTTGAGCAGCGTCCAGGCGCGCACTTCCATCGCCACCTCGTCCAGCCGCAGCGGGCTGAGCTCGCGGCCGAGGAAGATGTTGGCGACGATGTCGAGGTTCTCGCACAGCGCCAGATCCTGGAACACAGTGGCGATGCCAAGCGTCAGCGCCGCGCTCGGATCGGCAAGCGTCACCTGCTTGCCGCGAAAACTGATGATGCCCGAACTCGGCTGGTGCACGCCGGCCAGGATCTTGACCAGCGTCGACTTGCCGGCGCCATTGTCGCCGACCAGCGCCACCACTTCGCCGGCATGGACATCGAGATCGATGTCGGTGAGCGCCGAAACGGCGCCGAAATTCTTCGAAACGCCGCGCAGGCTGAGCACCAGCTCGCCTGCCGGAACCGGTTCGTCCGGGGTATCGATCATGCCTGGAAGCCTTTCAAAACCGGTTCAAAAGTGTCGGATGAGCGCTGCCTGGCCACCGCGCGGTGGCCAGGCAGCGGAGCGGGCAAGGGTCGCGGTCAGTTCCCGATGCCCAGCTTCTTGCAGCCTTCCGCGTAACGATCGACGCAGAGTTCGGCCGCGGTGTTGATCTTCTTGTCGATGATCTCGGCCTTCAGGTTTTCCTGCGTCACCACGGCTGGCGTGAACAGCTGCGAGGGCGTGTCGTACAGCGTCATCTCGGCCTTCGGCGTCTCGCCTGAAAGCAGCTTGATGGCGATGTTGGCGGCGGCCGCCGCCACGATCTCGCTCGGCTTGGAGATGGTGTTGTACTGGTCGCCGGCGATGATCAGCTGCAAGGCGGCGATCGTCGCGTCATTGCCGGTCACCGGCGGCACTGGATCGACGCCGGCCGCCTTGAAGGCTGCGATGGCGCCGCCACCGGTGCCGTCATTGGCGGCGACCACGCCGAGGATTTTTGGTCCAAAGCGGGTGATCTGGCCGCCGGCCCATTGCTGTGCCTTCGGCGGCGCCCATTCCGGCGTGTCGTATTCGGCCAGGATCTTGTAGCCGCTATTGTCGAGGCCGGCATGGATGCCCTTCTTGATCAGGCCGGCCGCCGCGTCGGTCGGCGAGCCGTTGATCTGCAGCACACCGCCGCTGGCCGGATCGACCTTCAGCGCCTTCAGATGCTCGACCAGCGAGTCGGCGATGGCCTTGCCGATGCCTTCATTGTTGAACGACACATAGAAATCGGCCGGCGCTGTCGGGATCGGCCGGTCATAGGCGATGACCTTGATGCCCTGGCTCTGCGCCAGCTTGACCAGCGAGGCGGCGGCGGTCGAGTCGACCGGATCGAGCACGATCGCCTTGGCGCCCTGCGAGATCACCGAGTTGAACTGCTGCTGCTGGCGCGAGGCGTCGGCATCGGCGTTCTGGTAGAGCACCTTGCAGCCCGGGCACAGCTTCTTCATCTCGGCGGCGAAGCCGGGATAATCATGCTGCTCGTAGCGGGTCGAGGCCTGGTCGGGCATCAGGAAGGCGACGGTCGCGTCGGTGACTTCGGTGGCCCTGGCGATAGCGGCGGTGCCGGCCAGCAGCGACAGCGCAAGGGCTGCCACGCCGGCGGACTTGCCAGCGGACTTCAATGAAGATGAAAGTTTGGTCATTCGGTCTTCTCCGTTTCTGGATATGGTTGTAAGAAGGTCGTTGACTGCTTTGGTCTGAAGACACCCATCCGCCCTCGCCCAAACTGCATTGGGAACCGGGACCCGGCGCCGGCCTTTTGAGCCGCGCCGACAACCTCCGCCGACGGAGGAAATTTGAGACAAGCACTCTCCATCGCGAACCGCTCCACGGCTCACGTCGTCATGCAAAAGAAAAAATCCTCCCTTGGTTCCTCCCTGGCTCCTCCGTTAAGCGGCTTTTCCCGCGTTGATGTTGTCGGCCAGCAGGCGCCTGAAGCGCGAGGGCGGCATGCCCTTCTCCGCCAGGAACTGCCGGTTGAAATTGGACAGGTTGTTGAAGCCGACCTCGTAGCAGATGTCGGTGATCGAGGCCTGCTCGTCGCTCATCAGGATCTGGCAGGCGAGATTGATGCGCAGCCGTTTGACATACTGCACCAGCGACATGCCGGTGTGGCGGCGAAACGAGCGCGAGAAGGCGCCGGTCGACTGACCGGCGATGGCGGCGAGATCCGCCTCGTCGAACAACTGCGTCAGGTTCTCCCTAATATAGGCGAGTGCCTTGTTCATGCCGGCGGTCATGTAGCCGGAGGGGTCAGGCCGGTAGCTGGCGCTGGCCAAAAGCTGGAATTCCTGGGCGCGGCTGAGCAGGCCGGCGATCATCATGAACAGCTCGATGCGGCGCACGCCTTGCGCCTGCATCATCTCTTCCATCAATGGTGCCAGCGCCTTGCTGGTGCGGCTGGAAAACAGCACGCCGCGACGTGACGCCTCGAGCAGAGCCGTAAGCCCCGCCAACTCCGGCAGCACATGCATGGCATCACCGATAAAACTCTCGGAAAACTGGATGATGCGGCCGCGCAGCGGGATCGAGCTGTCCTTGGGTATATCGCTGACCCAATTGTGCGGCAGGTTTGGGCCCGTCAGCACCAGATTGCCCGGCTCGAACTCGCCGATGAAGTCGCCGACGAAATAGCGGCCATTGGTGAAGATCACCTGATGCAGTTCATATTCGGGATGGAAGTGCCAGCGCACCGTATGGAAGGGGTAGCCATGCGACCACGCCTTGAAGGACTCCCCGCGTCGTATCTGGACTACTTCCAGGTCCGGTTCCATGTCCGTTTCCTCCCGGGCCGGCACGGATGTTTGCCGCGTTCGGCCCAATTCCCTAAACCGGCCGAATTGGTTTCGGCTCTGCATTTCAAGAGCCACGGTACCGGCTCATGACAACAGGCGCCACCACGATTCAAGGCAATGGATGATACTTTTTTAACCGTGAGGAGGCGCTCAGAGGCGTTATTCGGGCAGAACAGGTCAGTCTTGCTGACGCGTTCGCTCAACTAACCCAGGACAATACCGCCGCCCGGAAAGGAATTCCGACGTCTCCGGTGGTCGCCTGGCCTACGCTTCACGACATCCCCGGTGATTGGCGGATCAGGCAAGCACGATCTTCATGGCGGATCCGATCTATGGGCCCACATGACGCCGCCAGCACTTTCGAACAAGATTACCAATTTCCATATTTGTAAAACGATCGGGCCGCGCTAGCCTGAACTCATGCGGGGAGGACGGATGGAGCTTCAACTCAACGGCAAGGTGGCGCTGGTCACCGGCTCCACGCAAGGCATTGGCCGCGCCATCGCAGAGACGCTGGCGCGCTGCGGCGCCGGCGGCCTGCTCGTCACCGGGCGCGAGAAGACGCGCGGCGATGCCGTGGCGGAAGAGCTTTCGCGGCTCGGCACGCCGACGGTTTTCGTCGCCGCCGACCTCGCCGACCCGGCCGCCCCTGCCCTTTTGGCGCAAGCCTGCATCGAGCGCTTCGGCCGCATCGATGCGCTGGTCAACGCCGCAGGGCTGACCGACCGCGCCTCGTTCCTCGATGCCGATCTCGACGGCTGGGCCTCGCTGTTCGCCGTCAACGCGCGGGCGCCGTTCTTCCTCATGCAGGCGGCCATCGCCGACATGAAGAAGCGCGGTCAGGGCGGCGCCATCGTCAACATCCTGTCGATCAACGCCCATTGCGGCTCGCCGGAGCTCGCCGTCTATTCCGCCAGCAAGGGCGCGCTGGCCACGCTGACCAAGAACGCCGCCAACGCCCATCGCTTCGATCGCATCCGCGTCAACGGCATCAATGTCGGCTGGACCGACACGCCGGCCGAACGCGTCATGCAGGCCGACACGCTGGGCAATGGGCCGGGCTGGCTCGATGCCGCCAACGCCTCGCAACCCTTCGGCCGCCTGTTCTCGACAGGCGATATCGCCAACCTCGCCGTCTTCCTGCTTTCGGATGCTGCCGGGCCGATAACCGGCACGCTCGTCGACCAGGAACAGTGGGTGATCGGGGCGAACCGGTGAGCGCCAGCGAAACGCAAGCGCCCTGCATGGCGCATTTCGGCGTCGGCGCTTTCACCGTTGCCATCAGAAGTTGATCGCGAATGACGGTAAGCTGAAAAAGCCTATCGCCGCATTCGCTCAAAGCACCCGCGCCGCCTCACAGCGCCAGGCTCCCCTGCTCCACCTCCACGGCATTCGGATCTCCCGGTGCGGTGGCCCAGGCCAATTCAACCAGCGTCACGGTGCGCCGGCCTGTCCCGTCCAGCTGGCAGACGATGAGGCCCTGCTCCTCGATATAGGTCAAGAGGCGCCGGGCGCGGCGCAGCGAGTGCGAGCCGTAGGCGCGGGCGATCGCGGCGTCGCTCGGGCACGGCCAGCCCTCCTTCGCCGCGCGGGCGATCATCATGAACACGCCCTGCATGTCGTCGGGCAGCAGCGACGCGCGGACGGAAACGTCCCGCCATGCGTCATCACTTTCGGCCACGTCGGAGCCGAGGCCGGCCCGGGCGCGCGTCAGCATGCGGCGGAACTCCGGCAGGTCGGGCACGACCGACGCGAGGCCTTCTATGCGGCAGCGGACCACGAATTCCTGATAGAGCACCCCGATCACGCGAAAACCCGCATCGGGCTGCGCCAGGATGGCGCGCAGCACACGATCGACGCGCTCGCGGCGCTCGGCCAGATCCTCGGCGCTGACTTGCGGCTCCGCAGGTTCGGGGCGGATTTCCAAGGCCGCCGACTTCGCCGCCATCAGCTGGTCAAGCAGGTCCGGCGACGCCGGGCGGCGCGGCGTACGCACCGTCTCGGGCGGCGGCGCCGCCAGTATGATCGCGCGTGCATCCTCGAGTGCTGCTTCCGGCATCGCCATCAGCCGCGGCGTGCCGTTGCGCGGGCTCGTGTCGGTTGGGCCGATGCGCAGCCCCAGCGGACGGCGCGACAGGGCCGGACCGAGCGCCATGAACTGCCCGCGTTCCAGATCGCGGAACGCTTCCGCCTGGCGTCGCTCCATGCCCAGAAGATCGGCGGCGCGCGCCATGTCGATATCGAGGAAGGTGCGGCCCATGAGAAAATTGGACGCCTCGGCTGCCACGTTCTTGGCGAGCTTGGCCAGCCGCTGGGTGGCGATGATGCCGGCCAGCCCGCGCTTGCGGCCACGGCACATCAAATTGGTCATGGCGCCGAGCGAAAGCTTGCGCGCCTCGTCGGACACCTCGCCGGCCACCGCCGGCGCGAACAGCTGCGCCTCGTCCACTACCACCAGCATCGGATACCAGTGGTCACGGGCGACCTCGAACAGCCCGCCGAGGAAGGCGGCGGCACGCCGCATCTGGTTCTCGGCGTCGAGCCCTTCGAGATTGAGCACGGTGGAGACGCGATGCATGCGCGCCCGCTCGCCGGCCGCCTGCAGGCCGCGCTCGGTATGCTGCTCGGCATCGATCACCAGATGGCCGTAACGGTCGCCCAGCGAGACGAAGTCGCCCTCGGGATCGATGATGGTCTGCTGCACCCAGGGTGCGCTCTGTTCCAGCAGGCGCCGCAGCAGATGCGACTTGCCGGAGCCCGAATTGCCCTGCACCAAAAGCCGGGTCGCGAGCAGTTCCTCGAGATCCAGCTTCGCCGGGGCGCCTGCGGTCGTCTGTCCCATCTCGATCGCAACGGTCATCTCGACTCAGGCGCTCCTTTCGCAGACGGGCTTATCAATCGAAGCATAGCCAGTCGAGCGCCGATGGCCGATCGTGGCGTGTTGCACACAGCTGTCCTGACGCGGTCTGTCGGGTGAGCCCTGTGGATAGTAACCGCCTGTTCACCATGAGCCGGTGTTCCGATTGCAGACGCCCGGCAGGCGCCTAGCCTGACCTTGCATCGCGTCCCCAACGTGATGCGTCCCAACCCCGCCCCTGGCGACCGACGTCTTCAAGTTCCCCTCTCCAGTATATGTCGGTCGCCAACTTCGCCTGATCCCACCTGTTCTGACATCGTACGGACCCGCTCCCTGGCACAAACTTTGGGTTGACCCCTTCGGACCACAAGGCGACACTCCACCCAACGCTACGAGTGCGAGGAGGAATGCGATGGACGAGCCCGAACGGTGGCGCCACATGTCGACGGCGCCGAAGGACGGCAGCCGCATCCTGGTCACTGTGCGTCCGTCCGAACAGGGACCGGCGGAAGTCGACCTAGCCTATTGGTCGCGTGCCGACCAGTTCGCCTCGGAAGGCTGGCGCGCGTCGGACTCTTCACCGGGGCGCGTCATCGAATACGCCGATCCGGAACTGAAATGCTGGATGCCGCTGCCGACCGCCAACCTCAGCCGCGCGTCGATGCCGGCACCGTGGGAAGGCGAAGACGCCCAGCAGCTGGATGGGTCCGGGATTTAAGCGCACGGAGAGGCCGGAGATTGGCCAATCTCCCCTTCGTTGGGGGAGATTGGCAGCTTCGCCGCCAGCTCGTTAACTTGCCCCTCAGAACAGGAACGCGGCAGTGGCGGGGTTGGGTCCGTTGCGGCCTTCGGGCGAATCCATGCCGCGGATCGTCTGCAGGTCCTGCGCATCCAGTTCGAAATCGAAGACATCGAAATTGGCGGCGATGCGATCCCTGCGGATCGACTTTGGAATGACAATCAGTCCCTCCTGGAGATGCCAGCGGATGATCGCCTGGGCGACGGACTTGCCATGTTTCTTGGCGATGCCTGCAATGGTCGGATCGCCGAGCAGCCGGCCGCTGCCCAACGGGCTCCAGCTTTCGATACGGATGCCGTGCTTGGCATGAAAATCCCTGACACCGCGCTGCTGGAACTGGGGATGCAGCTCGATCTGGTTGACGACGGGCGTCACGCCGGTTTCCGCGATGATCCGCTCCAGATGGTCCTGGTTGAAGTTCGAAACGCCGATCGACTTGATGCGGCCGGCCTGCCGGAGTTCGACCAGCGTCTTCCAGGCCTCGACATATTTGTCCTGGCTGGGCACAGGCCAGTGGATCAGGAACAGGTCGATCTGTTCGACGCCGAGTTTCTCCATCGTCTCGTCGAAGGCGCGCAAAGCCGCATCGCGCTGGTGCGCGCCGTTGCGCAGTTTCGAGGTGATGAACAGCTCAGCCCGCGGCACGCCGGCGCTGCGGATCGCCTCTCCGACCCCTTCCTCGTTCTGATAGCCTTCGGCGGTGTCGATCAGGCGATAGCCGGCCTCGATGCCCCAACCCACCACGTCGGCTGTGATGCCCTGGTCGACCTGCCACACACCGAGGCCGAGTTGGGGAATGGCGGAGCCGTCGTTCAATGCAATCTGTTCGGGCATGGTTGGCTGTTCAGGCATGGGGGGATCCTTTGCAAAGCTGGCCGGGCGTCTGCCCGGTGCACAGCCTATCTAGGTCCGACAGGGTGCGACGACCAGCCGACAGCGGACAAATTGCCGTGTGAAGTGCGCCTGCAAGTGTGACTTCGGCGTCAGCCGCATTCTCACCGCGGCCGGCGCACCGCCCGCACCACCCCGGCGGATGTGCTGCCGCAATAGAGGCGGTCGCCGCCATCGGATTCCAGTCCCGACACGCCCATACCGGCCGGCATGTCGAGCTTCTCCAGAACCTTGCCTGATTGCAGGTCGACGCGGCGCAGATCGCTCTGGTCGCCCTCCCAGGTGGCGTGCCACAGCTCGCCCTCGACCCACGTCACACCGGTGACGAAGCGGTTGGATTCGATGGTGCGCAGGATCGCCCCGGTTTCCGGGTCGATCTGGTGGATCTTGCGCTCGCGGTACTGTCCCACCCAGAGCGTCCCTTCGGCCCAGGTCAGCCCGGAATCGCCGCCGCCGCCGGGCGCCGGAATGGTCGCCAGCACCTGGCCGGTATCAGGGTCGATCTTCTGTATCAGGTCGTTGGCAAGCTGGAAGAAATGCTGGCCGTCCCAGGCGGTACCGGCATGCGCCGCGACATCGATCGAGCGCAGCGCCTGCCCGTTTTCCGGATTGAAAGCGTTCAGCTTCTCGCCCGAGGCGAACCAGACATTGCTGCCGTCAAAGCTCACCCCATGCACCCTCTCCACATCGGCAAAGGGTCCGTATTCGCGCAGGATTTCGGCTGCTGACTGTTTCATGTCCTTGTCCTCATTGAGATGATCCGACGTCACTTCCTAACCGTTCGGCAGCGGGGCCGGGAGTAACAAGGTGGTCGTGAATCCAACCACTGGAGGCGTCATCCAGCGGCGCGCCCGGCCGTGACCGAAAAACTGCACCTTGCCGGCCTCGCCAAGCTGTTCCAGCGCCCGCTGTACGCTGCGCTGCCCGGTGCCGAGCGCCAGCGCCAACGCCGAACTCGCCCAGGATTCACCATCGGCGAGGAAGGCCAGCACCGCCGCGTGCCGCTCCTCGATCGGCCGCGCCAGCACCAGCACCTCGCGTGCCTGGCGCGGCGCCAGCGCGAAGCCCTGGCTGGTCGCGCCGATGTCGGCCAGCCCGCGCAATTCGGCGCGCAACCGGCCGACCTCGACCCGCAGCCGCGCCCGGTGCGATTCATCGGCGTGCCTGCCGCCGAAGGCTTCAGCGATGAGCCTCGCCCTGGACACATCGCCTGGCCACGCTTCGGCGAGCGTACGGGCCAGCGCAAACAGCACCGGGCGCGTTGCCAGGGAGACCGTTTTCTCCTGTTGGCGCACGACATAGCGAAAGCTATCGACCAGCAATGCCGGCGACGCCTGCAACGCCTCGACGTCCTCAAGCAGCAACGGGCGCTGCTCGCCAGCCGCGATCAGCCGCGCCGCCGGCGTGTCCAGCGCCAGGAATGCGCGGTCGACTTCAGCGATGAGCCCCGCAATGCCGGCCTGGCGGGCGGCGTGGCGTGCCCACTCCAACGCCCTGCGCGCCGGCTTCGTCTTGAGGCGCCGCATCGCGATGCCGGCGACGGCGAGCTCATGCGCGGCGCGCGAGGCTGGCGGAAGCGGCATCGGATCGAGCCCGGCCAGCACGTCTTCGGCCTCGTCGAGACGGCCGATCAATAGCAGGCGGCGCACCTTGAGGTGGCCGGCATGCGCTGCGTTCAGCCGGTCGCCATGCTTTTCCAGCGTCGCCCGCGCCGCATCCAAAGCCTTGGCCGGCCAGCCGAGATCCCGTGAGACCAGCGCTATCTCGGCCTCGGCAACGATGCATCTGGCGCGCGCCGCCGCCTCTTTCGGGCCGAAGCCACGCGCGGCACGCCGCAGTAGCGCCTTGGCGCGATCGAGATCACCGAGCTGCGCCATGGCAATGCCGCGCAGCGCCAGCGCCGGCGGGTCCTCGCGCAGGGCGACGCGATCCAGCGCGCCGAGCGGATCGCCTCCGGCCAGCGCCAGCGCGGCCGCGGTGATCAGCGAGTCCATTCAAATCCCGTCACACTTGTAACTCCCACCTCGACGCTGCCCGCCCTAACTTAAATCCGTACCGTCAACCGGCAAGCCGCATCGGCCAACTCTATCGGCAACGCGCGGCACGCCAAGGGAGAACCGACAATGCCAACCGACACTCCTCTCCACCCGGCCGAAGGCACCGTGAGGATGCGCCACCCCTGCTGCGGCGGGCCGGTTCCTGCAAATCCCGTCACACTTGTAACTCCCACCCCTGCGCTTCACCGCCCTATTCTGGCTGACAGCAAGCGACAACAGACTGGCAAAGGAGACGACCAATGACCAAGCACATCGCAATGAAGACCCCGCCGATCGTTTCGAGGCAGGACTGGGAAGCCGCCCGCGAACAAATGCTGGCGAAGGAAAAGGCAACGCTGCGCGCCAAGGACGCATTGGCCGCCGAGCGCCGGCGCATGCCGTGGATGGAAGTCGACAAGGCCTATCTGTTCGAGGGGCCGAACGGCAAAGCGAGCCTGCTCGATCTGTTCGAAGGCCGCCGCCAGCTGATCGTCTATCGCGCCTTCTTCGAGCCCGGCGTGCATGGCTGGCCCGAACACGCCTGCCGCGGCTGTTCGCTGGGCGCCGACCAGGTCGGCCACCTCGCCCATCTCAACGCCCGCAACACCACGCTTGCCTACGCTTCACGTGCCCCGCAGGCCGATATTGCGCGGCTGAAGCAGAAGATGGGCTGGGAGATGCCCTGGTACACAATCACTGACAGTTTCGACAAGGACTTCGGCGTCGACGAATGGCACGGCCACAACGTCTTCATCCGTGACGGCGACCGCATCTTCCGCACCTACTTGATCAACAGCCGCGGCGACGAGGCGATGGGCACCGTCTGGAGCTATCTCGACGCGACCCCGCTCGGCCGCCAGGAAATCTGGGAGGATTCGCCCGAAGGCTATCCGCAGACCCCACTCTACTCCTGGTGGAACTGGCACGACAATTACGACGCCGGGGCCGACAAGAAATGGGAAGAAGTGTCTGCTGCCGGCGAGGCTGCATTCCGCGACAAGGGCGAGCAGTAACGGTTGCCCAGTCTGGGTTCCTCTCCCCACTCCGTGGAGAGAGGAACCTGTCGTGGCGGGCATGATCATCAAGGATCAAGGCGATGAGCGACATCCACACAGGTGCCGGCAGCACGATCCCGGAAGCCGCCACCCTCGGGCTGGCCGACTGGCTTTGCCTTGCCGCGGCACCGACCTTTGCCGTGATGGCGCTGCTCACCTGCATCTTCAGCGGCGATGCGGCCATACAGTGCATGGGCACCGACGCCTCGCCCCTCACGGGCATGGCCGCGATGTATCTGCTGATGAGCGCATTCCATCTGGCGCCCTGGCTGCGGGTGATTTCCGGCAGGCAGGTCCGCTAGGCGCAGCGCGCCGTTCCAATTCCAGACACCCCACACATCGGAGAAGACAATGAGACTGGTCAGGCTGAGGGCGCCGGGCGGCTTGGGCAATCTCGGCCTGGTCGAGGAAGATCCGCCCCAGCCAGGGCCGGGCGAGGTGCTGGTCAGGATCCGGGCCTGCGCGTTGAACATGCGCGACGATTTCGCCGTGCAAGGCAAGATGCCGCTCGCTGACGGCCGCGTTCCGCTCTCCGACGGCGCTGGTGAGGTGATCGCCGTCGGCGACGGTGTCGATGCACTCAAGCCCGGAGACAGCGTCGTCAGCGTCTTCTACCCCTGGTGGCTGGGCGGCGACATGACGCCCTGCACCCGGCGCGATATTCCGGGAGAAAGTTTCGACGGCTTCGCCAGCGAGTATGTCTGCATGCCGGCGCACGCTTTCACCAGGGCACCGGCAGGCTATACGCATGTCGAGGCGGCGTCGCTCACCTGCACCGGCGTTACCGCCTGGCGCGGCCTGGTTGTGTGCGGCAAGGTGAAGCCGGGCGACGCGGTGCTGGTCCTCGGTTCGGGCAGTGTATCGCTGTTCGCGCTGCAATTCGCCAAAGCCGCCGGCGCCCGGGTCATCGCCACCTCATCCGACGAGCAGAAGCTGGAAAGGCTCACGCGCCTCGGAGCCGACGCCGTCATCAACTACAGGTCCGTCCCGGACTGGGGTCGCAAGGCCAGGGACCTGACGGGCGGGCGCGGCGTCGATCACGTGATCGAGGTCGGCGGACCCGCCACGCTGGCGCAGTCCATTGCGGCCTGCCGCACGGGCGGTCACATCGCCCTGGTCGGTGTGCTGACCGGCTTTGCGGCGGAAGTCTCTATCCCCGCCCTGTTTTCCAACCAGATCCGCATCAGCGGCATTTCCATCGGCAGCCGGGCCGACCAGGAGGATATGATCCGCGCGATAGAGGCTATCAGGCTGAAGCCCGTCATTGACCGCCACTTTCCGCTGCAGGACATCGCCACCGCCTTCGCGCATTACGAAACCCAAAAGCATTTCGGCAAGGTCTGCCTCGACGTTTGAGCGGCCTCCGCCAGCAGCACGATGAAGGGGACCGTCGGGCCCGCGCCTTCGTCGTGATCCTGCCTAGGTCGCGATGTCGTTGACCGGCATCAGGGGCTTGGGAAGATCGGCCTCGCCGAGCCCGCTGCGCAACTCGATCTCGATGTCGCGGCAAATCTGCGAGATCGGGACGTCGTTGGCGTTGCCCTCGAACGGGTTGGCGCTGCTTTCGCCGACCTGGTCGAGGGACATGTAGGCCCAGCCGAGCAGCGTGCTGAACGGGATCGTCAGCCAGATTGCGATCGACCCGAGCGCGCCGCCCAGTTTGCCCATATCGGCAAAGACGGGAACGACCCCGAACGGCAACAGCGTGCAGAAGATCATCACGAACATCGAACTGACGATGGCGTATTGCCGGGGATAGGGATTGTTCTTGATGCGATCGCAGCGCGCCTGCTGGTCATGGAAGTCGCGGATCAGCTTGGTCAGCTCGCCATAGATCTGCGAAGGGATTTTTGCATCCTTGAACAGCGCATTGACCTGGACAGATTGCAGTTCGAGCAGGGCTATCGCCGGCTGGGGCGATTTCAGGACGTCCTCGGCCTGTTCGGCGAGCAGCGGATGCAGCTCATCAGCGATCGAGCTCGCATCCTCATGGATACGGTAGCGCCGCCGGTATTCGATATTGGCGGCCCGCGCCATGGATTCCCATGGCATCGGCCGGCGCAGGGAAAACCGCAATGCCGTCATCCAGGCGATATGGCGATAGATGAGCTGTCTGGCCGTCGGCGCGTCGAGGAAATCCCTGCAGAAATTGGACCACAACCGGCTGCTGGCCGTAATTTGCGTAAAAGCCTGCAGCGCGTCGCTGCTGCGGGTGAACACCTGCGAATTCTTGAACCCGGCAACGAGTGACACGGTGGTGCCAAGCACCAGCACCACCGACCATGGCACCGAAAACCCGGCGATGCCTGGAAGACGGTAGGCGGCCACGGCCAGTCCGCTCACCACCACCATGTAGATGACGCTGCGCCGCGACCACAGCGCGAAATCCACTATTTTGTAGGAACGGCCTACATACATCGGGTCCCCTCAAATCGGCAGGTGTGGTTTTGCACGGGCGGAATCTCGTCGCCTCATTGTGCCTTTGCAGCCCCGAACCGCAACCCGTCCATCAACAGCTTGACCAGCCGGCGCGAGCGGTCGCGCCATTCGGGGGTGTCGGGCGCTGAATAGATGCCGCCCAAGGCGTGCAGCACGTCGGAAGCGTCGACGTCGCCGCGGATGGTGCCGTCGGCCACCGCCGCCTCGACCAGCTGCCGCAAGGCTTGCGACACCCGGCCGAACGTGTCGGAAAACAGCGTCGAATTGGTGGTGAGCACAATGCGCAGGCTGGTCGCCAGGCCGCGCTTGGTGGCGATATAGTCGACGAAGCGCTGCATCCACTGTTCCAACGCGACATCGGACGGATGTTTTTGGGCAAGCTTGCCGGCGGCCGCGCACAGCGCCTCCACCTCACGACGATAGACCACCTCGACCAGATGCTCGCGCGTGGGGAAATGCCGGTAGAGCGTGCCGATGCCGACGCCGGCGCGGCGCGCGATCTCCTCCAGCGAGCCATCGATGCCGCGCTCGGCAAAGACGGACACCGCCACCTCGACCAGCCGGTCGCGGTTGCGCCGCGCATCGGCGCGCAGCGGCTTTGCGTCTACGGCCTCGGCCTTCTGTTCAGCAATGGCGGACGGCTCGCTGGCCAATTTTTTCTCCACATCGTGTCAGGGGGCTTGAACCCGGCCGGGTCAGCCACCACGTAATAAACGGAGGCGCCTCCGTTTTAGTGGAGCACCTTTATCATATAATCAGGGGAACCGGTATGTCACGTCTTTCGAACACGCAAGCCGACATCTCCCCTGCCCGCCTGTCTCGCGGGAGATCCGCTGCCATCTCCGCTTTCGCCGTCAAGACCTGACCGAACAGTTACCTTGCCCTTCTGCGGCAAGGCACCAGTTCAATCCCATCCGCGTCAAGCAACGGAGCCAGACGCCCATGACCAGCCTTCCCATCACCCTCACCATCAACGGACATAAACACGAACTGGAGGTCGATCCGCGCGTAACCCTGCTCGACCTGCTGCGCGAGCGGCTCGATCTCACCGGCACCAAGAAGGGCTGCGACCGCGGCCAGTGCGGCGCCTGCACGGTGCTGGTCGACGGCAAGCGCATCAACTCATGCCTGGCGCTGGCGGTCAGCCATGACGGCGCCCAAGTCTTGACCATCGAAGGCGTCGCCCACGGCGAGGAGCTGCATCCGGTGCAGGCCGCCTTCATCGCCCATGACGGCTTCCAGTGCGGCTTCTGCACACCCGGCCAGATCATGAGCACGCTCGGCCTGATCGCCGAGGGCCAGGCCGGCGACGATCCCGAACGCATCCGTGAGGGGCTGAGCGGCAACATATGCCGCTGCGCGGCCTATGGCGGCATCGTCGAGGCCGTCCTGGAAGCCCAGCAACAGCTTGTCAAAGCCGACCGGAGGACCGCGGCATGAGAGACTTCGACTACATCAGGCCCGCCACCATTCCCGACGCCATCGCCGCGGCAGCCGAGCCGGGCTCGGCCTATCTCGCCGGCGGCACCAATCTGCTCGACCTGATGAAAGGCGGCATCACCAGTCCCGAGCGTATCGTCGACATCTCCCGGTTGCCGGAGCTCAACCGCATCGAACGGTTGGACGGTGGTGGCCTGCGCATCGGCGCGCTGGTGCGCAATGCCGACCTTGCCCATGATCCAGCGTTCGCGAAATCCTATCCGGCGGTGGCCGAGGCGCTGCTCTCGGGCGCTTCGGCGCAGCTTCGCAACGCCGCCACAGTCGGCGGCAATCTGTTGCAGCGCACGCGCTGCAGCTATTTCTACGACACCGCCAGCGCCTGCAACAGGCGCCAGCCTGGCGCCGGCTGCGACGCGCTGGGTGGAGAAAACCGCCTGCACGCCGTGCTCGGCTGGAGCGACGCCTGCATCGCCACCCATCCGTCGGATTTCTGCGTGCCGCTGGTGGCGCTCGACGCCGTGGTCGAGATCGAAGGCAAGAAGGGCCGGCGCCATGTGACGCTGGAGGAATTCCACCGGCTTCCCGGCGAAACGCCGCAGCGGGAGAATGCGCTGGAGCCCGGCGACCTGATCGTGGCAGTGCGCCTGCCGGCGGAGGCAGCCTCCTTCTCCGCCAATGCCCGTTACCTGAAAGTCCGCGAACGCACCTCCTATGCCTTTGCCGTCGTATCGGCCGCGGCAGCGCTCGTCGTCGACGGCGGTAAGATCCGCGCCGCAAGGCTGGCGCTGGGCGGCGTCGCGGCCAAGCCGTGGCGGGCACGAACGGCGGAAGCCGTCCTGCTTGGCGCGGACGCCAGCGAGGCGACCTTCGCCAGCGCCGCGGACGCTGCCTTGGCCGATGCCAGCCCCTCCGGCGACAATGCCTTCAAGATCGAGCTGGCCCGCCGCATCGTGGTCAGGGCGCTGATGTCCGCGCTTTCGGGAACGCCCGAGCGTCTGCCAGCCCTTCCTGCCTCCCCGTTCTCGAACATTCCCGGAGCGCGCCATGACGCTTGAACTCAGCCTCAACCAGCAACCCGCCCATGCCCGGCAGGGCTCCAGCATAGGCCAGCCGCTGACCCGCCGCGACGGCTTTCTGAAAGTCACCGGAGCCGCGCGCTACGCCGCCGACAACCATCCGCCCGGCATGCTCTATGCCGTGCTGGCGGTCAGCAGCATCGCACGCGGCCGCGTCGCATCGCTGGATGTCGAGGCGGCCAAGGCGCACAAGGGCGTGGTCGAGGTGATGACGCCGCAGAACCGGCCGGCGCTCGCCGCCGATCCGGACGCCAAGGACCATCCCTTCATGTTCCGGCTCGACCTGCTGCAAAATGACCAGGTCCGCTACCCCAACCAGAGCATCGCCGTGGTGATCGCCGAGACGCTGGAGGCGGCGACCGAGGGGGCAGCACTGCTGTCGCCGCGCTATGAAGTGCTGCCGGCGCGCGTTGGCCTCGACGGCGCTGAAAGCTTCGTGCCGCGTGGTGTCGGCGTCGGCGGTCCGGCCGTGCAGCACAAGGGCGATGTCGAGGCCGGCCTCAAATCGGCAAAGACGCGGATCGAAGCCACCTACGAGACGCCGGCCCAGTACCACAACGCCATGGAGCCGCATGCGATCGTCGTCGCCTGGGATGGCGACACACTGTCGATCGACACGCCGAGCCAGGGCCTTGCCATGGCGCAGGGCCGCATCGCCGGCCTGTTCGGCATCGCGCCGGAAAACGTCCACATCCGCAGCCCGTTCCTGGGTGGCGGCTTCGGTTCGAAAGGCATGATCTCCGGGCCGCAGATACTCGGCATCCTGGCGGCGCGTCTCGTCGGCCGTCCGGTCAAGCTGGTGCTGCGGCGTGAGCAGATGTACGGGCCGGTCGGCCACCGTGCGCCGACGCGCCAGACGCTGCGCATGGGCATGGATGGCGAAGGGCGGCTGACGGCACTCGACCATCACGCCAAGACTACGTCCAGCACGTTCGACGATTTCTTCGAACCGGCGGCGGATGCCTCGCACACACTCTACGCCAGCCCGGCCATCGCCACCTCGCACGATGCGGTGCGGCTCGATACCGGTACGCCGCTGTTCATGCGGGCACCCGGCGAAGCGACCGGCTCGATCGCGCTGGAGAGCGCTATTGACGAGGCAGCCTACGCCTGCGGCATGGACCCGCTGGAATTCCGGCTGCGGAACTATGCCGAGGTCGAGCCGATGACCGGCAAGCCGTTTTCCTCCAAGGCACTGCGCGAATGCTACAGGCAAGCGGCCGAGACGTTCGGCTGGGCGAGCCGCCCGCTTCAGCCACGGCTGATGCGCGACGCCGACGGTTTCCTGACCGGCTGGGGCATGGGCACGGCGACCTTCCCGGCGATCATGTTCCAGGCCGAAGCGCGGGCGGTGCTGAAAGCCGATGGCAGCGGCGTGATGGAGACCGGCGCGCAGGACATGGGGCAAGGCGCCTGGACCGCCTTCGCCCAGATCGCAGCCGACGGACTGGGACTGGATATCGACCAGGTCGATTTCAGAGCCGGCAGTTCCGACCTGCCCAATGCAGGCATTGCCGGCGGCTCCGGCCACACGGCGACGGCCGGCATGGCGATCCACAATGCGGGCGCCGCCGTCATCGCCAGGCTCGCCGATCTCGCCACCGGTGACGAGGCATCACCGCTCTACGGCGCCGGAAATGAAGGCGTGCTGGCGCGCGGCGGTCGCCTCTATCGGCGCGACGATGAAAGCCGCGGTGAAAGCTATGCCGAAATCCTCACACGCGCGGGCCTCACCGAGATCGAGGGCCATGGCAAGGGCGCTCCCGACCCGGCATCCCAGGAAAACTATGCCAAGCACGCGCACGGCGCCGTGTTCGCCGAGGTGAAGGTCGATCCGGATTTCGGCCAGATCCGCGTCACAAGGCTGGTCGGCGCGTTCGCCGCCGGGCGGGTCATCAATCCCAGGCTGGTGCGCAGCCAGTACTATGGCGGCATGATCTGGGGCGTCTCGTTCGCACTGCATGAGGAAGCCATCACCGACCGGCGCTCTGGCCGGATCCAGAATGCCAACCTCGCCGAATATCACGTCCCGGTGAATGCCGACGTTCCGTCGGTCGAGGCGCTGCTGGTCCACGAAGACGACCCTCACGTCAACGCACTCGGCATCAAGGGCGTCGGCGAAATCGGCATCACTGGTACCGCTGGCGCCGTCGCCAATGCGGTCTGGCATGCGACCGGCGTGCGGCCCCGGCGCTTTCCGATCCGCATCGAGGATCTGCTGGGGTGAGGAGTGGTCCACCTGGCGGACGGGAAGCCAATTGCTTGGCTCCCGTCCGACGAACGGTGAAGGCCCGGTCCGCCTTCGGGCGGATCAAAAGGTCCAGTGGACCTTTTTAAAGGGCCGAACGCCCGAAGGGTCCGAAGCGACAGCGAAGGGCCGGACAGCGGGCGCCAGGTCCCCCGCCGGCCCAACATGAGATCAACCGACTTCGCGTCAAGCAACTGGAGCCAGGCGCCCATGACCAAAACAACGATCCCAGTTCATCTCGATATCAACGGCCGTCATCACGATCTGCAACTCGAGCCGCGCGTCACGCTGCTCGATGCCTTGCGCGACCGGCTCGGCCTGACCGGAACCAAGAAGGGCTGCGACCACGGCCAGTGCGGCGCCTGCACCGTGCATGTCGACGGCGAGCGCGTGCTGGCCTGCCTGACGCTGGCCGCACAAGTCGAGGGCCGCACCATCACCACCATAGAGGGGCTTGCACGGGAGGGCGAAATGCATCCCGTGCAGGCTGCCTTCCTCGAACAGGACGCCTTCCAGTGCGGCTATTGCACGCCCGGCCAGATCATGTCGGCGGTCGCTTGCATCCGCGAGGGCCATGCCGGCTCCGACGACGAGATCCGCGAATACATGGCCGGCAATCTCTGCCGCTGCGGCGCCTATCCGCACATCGTCGCCGCCATTCGCCAGGCAGCATTGGAGGTCCAGTCATGAGGGATTTTTCCTATCTGCGCGCCAATTCGCTTGATGCCGCGCGCCAGGCGGCTGCCCTGCCCGGCGCCATGCTGCTCGCCGGCGGCACCACGCTGATCGACCTCGCCAAATGCGGCGTCGCCGAGCCAGACTCGCTGGTCGACATCACCCATCTTACGGGGCTGAACAGCATCGACGTGAACGAACGCGGCGCCACCATCGGCGCGCTGGCCAGGATGGGCCATGTCGCCGACCATGCCGACATCAAGAGCCGCTTCCCCGCCATCTCGGAAGCCCTGTGGCAGGCGGCTTCCGCGCAGATCCGCAACATGGCGACCATCGGCGGCAATCTGATGCAGCGCACGCGCTGCCCCTATTTCCGCGATCCCATGAATTTCCCTGCCTGCAACAAGCGCGAGCCCGGCAGCGGCTGTTCGGCCATGGGCGGCGTCACCAGGGGCCACGCGGTGCTTGGCACCAGCGACGCCTGCATCGCCATGTATCCGGGCGACCTCGCCGTGGCGCTGGTCGCCTTCGATGCGATCGTGCATCTGGGCGAGCGCCAGATCCCGGTCGACGACTTTTTCCTGCTGCCCGGCACCACGCCGGACAAGGAACATGCGATCGAACCGGGCGAGATGATCACCGCGATCGAGATTCCGGGCACGGCCGCTGCCCGGCGTTCGACCTATCTCAAGATCCGTGACCGGCAGTCCTATGAGTTCGCCGCGGCCAGTGCGGCGGTCGGCATCGAATTCGAAGCCGACGGCCGAACGATCCGCGATTTGCGCGTGGCGCTTGGCGGCGTCGCGACCAAGCCGTGGCGTGCGCGGGCCGTGGAAGACGCGCTGAAGGGCAAGGGGCTGGAGCCGGACGCTGTGCGCGCCGCGAGCCTGCTCGCTATCCAAGGCGCCGTCGACCATGGCGCCAACCACTACAAGATCGAACTGGCGCCGCGCGTCGTCGCCCGCGCCATCCTCAGATTGGGAGAGACGGCATGACCGTTCACAACATCAGGCATGGTGATGCGTCCGACGGCGCTTTTGCCGAAGCCGTCGGCGGCCGGCTGTCGCGCGTCGACGGCCCGGCCAAGATCACCGGCGCGGCGAAATACGCCGTCGAGCAGCAGCTCGAAGGCCTCGCCTACGCCGTGCTGGTCGAGAGCACGATTGCATCCGGCAAGGTGCGCGCGATCGACACCAAGGCGGCCAAGGCGGCGCCAGGCGTGCTGCAGGTGCTGACGCCGGACACCATCATCAGCCTGAAAACCGCAGCGGACTGGTTCGGTACGCCGCCGCCCGACAAACCCTATTGCCCGCTCGCGCGCGACATCACGTTCTCGGGTCAACATGTCGCCGCTGTCGTCGCCGAGACCTTCGAACAGGCGGTCGCGGCGGCGGCCCTGGTCAAGGTCAGCTATGACGAGACGCCTTCCATCGTCGACCTCAGCGACGGCAAGGCCGGCGACGGCATCCCGATCGACGCCATGACCAAGGAATGGGGCGATGCGCAAGGTGCCTTCGCGTCGGCACCGGTCCGGATCTGCGCCGCCTACAACACGCCGCGCGAATACCAGGCGCCGATGGAGCCGCATGGCCTGATCGCCCGCTGGGAGGGCGACCGGCTCACCGTATGGGAGCCGAGCCAGTGGCTGGACGGGATGGCCCGCACCTATGCCGAATGGTTCGACGTGCCGTTCGAGAATGTGCGGCTGGTCTCGCCCTATATTGGCGGCGGCTTCGGCTCTAAGGCGCTGGCGCTGAGCCATGGCGCGGTGGCCGCATGTGCCGCCAAAATGCTCGGCCGGCCGGTGCGCCTGGTGATGACGCGGCCGCAGACCTTTACCGGCTATGGTGGCCGCGCCGCGACGCGCCAGACGGTGACGATCGGCGCCGATGCGCAAGGAAACATCCAATCGATCGTGCATCGCGGCGTCAATGAGACATCCATCGACGGCATGTGGGTCGAGCCGCTGGGATCGGTCACCTCGATCATGTATGCGACGCCGAATTTCTCCTCGAAGCAGAATGTCGTGCGGGTCAATTCCGTGGTCCCGGGCGCCATGCGCGCGCCGGGCGAAAACCCTTCGGCCTTCGGCATCGAAAGCGCCATCGACGAACTCGCCTACGAGGTCGGCATCGACCCGCTGGAAATTCGACTCCGGAACTATGCCGAGCAGGATCCGCATGCCAAGAAAGCCTGGTCGACCAGACAGTTGCGCGAGGCTTTTGCCGCGGGCGCGGAGCGCTTCGGCTGGTCCAGGCGCTCGCCTGAACCGCGCTCGATGCGCGACGGCAACCAGCTGATCGGCTGGGGCGTCGCCGCCGGCACCTATCCGGTGCGGCGCGCCTATGGCGAAGCGATCGTGCGCATCCTGGCGGACGGCTCGGTCGAGGTCGAGAGTTCCTCGATCGACATGGGCCAGGGCACCTACACCATCCTGGCGCAGACCGCCGCCGAAACGCTCGGCGTGCCAGCTGACGACGTGGTGGTGAAACTCGGCGACTCCCGCTTTCCCCGCGCCGGCGTCACCGGCGGCTCGCGGCTGGCCGGCGTCATGACTGGCGCCGTCTACAAGGCGGCGACATCGGCGCTCGACCAGTTGGTGGGTCTCGCCATCAGCGATCCGCGCTCGCCTTTCCACACGCTGCAGGCCAACACGCTGGTCGTCGCCAATGGCCGCATAGCCTCGCCGCGTGGCGACGGCCCCGATGTCTCGATCGCCGAACTGCTCAAAAGCGTCGGCCGCGACCACATCGAAGCCACCGGCGACACCATGCCGGAAAACTCGACGCCAGAGGAGCGCTATAAGAACTACACCACCATCGCCATGGCGCTGCCGCACACCGAGGGCGACTATTCCCGCCACTCCTGGTGCGCGCATTTCATCGAGGTGCGCGTCGACGAGGATTTCGGCACGGTGCGTGTATCGCGCGTGGTGTCGGCGCTGGATTCCGGCCGCCTCTACAACCCGAAGCTCGCCGAAAGCCAGTGGAAGGGCGGCATCATCATGGGCATCGGCCAGGCGCTGCTCGAAGAGGGCATCGTCGACCGCCGCCATGGCCGCATCGTCAACAACAACCTCGCCGATTACCTCGTGCCGACCAATGCCGACATCCCGGACATCGAGGTGATCTCGGTCGGCATCCCCGACCTGCATTCCTCCGTGCTCGGCGGCAAGGGTGTCGGCGAATTGGCGATCGTCGGCGTGGCCCCGGCGATTGCCAACGCGGTGTTCCATGCGACGGGAAAACGCGTGCGGGATTTGCCGATCACACTGGAGAAGCTAATCTGAGGGCGGTGGCTGATCTCCCACTCGAGGGGAGATGTCGCCAAAGGCAACAGAGGGGGTCGTCGCGTATAGAGCGCCGACCCCCGTCTGCGGCAACAGGCCGAGCCCCGCCGCCCCCTGGCCTGCCGGCCATCTCCCGAGGGAGATTTGTAGCACCAGCAATCAGAACTTATAGCTGAGCCCGACCCGGATATCCTGCGTCTGCAGATCGACATGCGTTTCCGTGGGCAGACCGGCGGCCACCGAGAGATCCTGGCTGCCGAAATCCGAGTAGCGATATTCGGCTCGAGCGATCCACTTGTCGGTGAAGGCGTGCTCGATGCCGGCGCCAACGGTCCAGCCGACATGGCTGTCGCTGTGGAGCGTTACTTCGGCGGCAGGGCCGCCGGCGCTGACCGCAATCAGTTCATACTTGGCCGCGGCGACGCCGGCAGTGATGTAGGGCAAGGTCCGATCGAAAGCATAGCCGGCGCGCAGCCGCGCCGACCCCGACCATTTGAGTTCGCTCTTGAGCAAGGTGGTGACACCGCCGCCGCCGGCGTCGAGGGCCGTCAGCCCATCTATATTGCTGTACACAATGTCGGCCTCGGCTCCGATCACGAAGCTGTTCTCCATCTGGTAATTGGCGCCGATATGAACACCGCCGATAAATCCGTTCGGATCGGTGGAGACATTGAGATCGGTGGCCCCACCCAGTCCGCCGCCGGCGATGAACAGATTGGATTTTCCGGCCGCGTAGCCGATGTCGACGCCGGCATAGAGTCCGGACCAGTCGTAGCCGGATGCAACAGGCGAAACCTCATTGATATCAGCCGCACACGCCATACCGAGCGGCGCGAGAATGAAGGCCGTTGCGAGAAGAAGAGTTTTCATTGTTGTCTGCTGCCCCATGTTGCTTCCCCGCCGCACAAATGACCTGCGGAGATCCAGCTGTTGTCGAGAAATCCGGTGTTGCATTGTCCGCCGGCTGCGTCTTGGGCTGGGCCGCACCCGAATTGTCGGGGAAAGCATCGCAGCGCTTTCCCCGCTGGTGTGGCCATTCGGCCTCAGTCGATTGCCGTGTCGTGTATCCGGCGGAGTTGGCGGCGACGAAACTACCTGGCACTGCCCGGTGTCGAGCCGAAGCGGCGGCGGAAGCAGCGGTTGAAATAGGACACGTCGGAGAAGCCGCTGAGCAGCGCGATCTCGCTGATCCGCATGCGGTCGTTGTGCCTGTCGCGGAGCATGCGATGCGCCCTTTGCAAGCGCAGCTCGAGAATGCGCTCGGCAAAGCTCACCCCGGTTTCCTGCAGCAGGTCATGGACATAGCGAACGGAGAGCCGCAATTGCCCGGCAACGCCCTGCGCCGAAATGGCGGGATCGGCGAAATTATCCCGCATCTTCTGCAGTATCGCCTGCAGCCTTGCCGCGCGCAGGCCGCGCAGGCCCGCCAGTTCGGCCGCTTCGCCCTTGGCGCCGGTCGCCAGGCCGATCAGGTCGACGATCGTTTCGGTGGCGTGGCCAATGAGGTCGGGCGAGACCAGCGCCGGGCCTGCTTCCAGGAAGCTGCAATAGCGCTTGAGCATGCCGAGCGCCTCATTGTCGGCTCCAACGGTCAACGCCAGCCGATCCTCGATATGAGCGAAGGCATTTTCCAGCACGGCACGAGGGAGCACCACATTGGCCCAGACATTGCTGTCGCCGCCGGTCATCTGCAACGCTTCAGAAGCCGAGACCAATGCGGCCTCGCCTTTGCCGACGTGATAATCGCGGCCAATCTGCGTACCGCTGAGCACCGTATCGCCATTGTTGACCAGCAGCAGATAGCCGTCGCGACCGTCGGCGGCGATATTGCCGGCCTTGCGGCTGGCATGACGTATCGTCCCGGCCATCTGGCCAAGCACCAGCGACCCGACAGCCGTCGCTTCGATCGCGGCTTCGAACGACAGCTTCTCGGAAATCGTATATTCGACCGACCATATCTCGGCGACGTGGATGTCCTGCCAGAGCGCGAAGCGTGCGCGATGATCCAGATGCGGCGGCAAATCCGCCGACGAGAAGACGTTCTTTTGCAAGGGACGACTGGCCTTTTCTACAATCGCGTCTTCATTTCGACACGCACCGTATTGGACCAGATCACGGTCTGTCCAGAGCCGGATATACTTGTGCGCCAGGTGACAATTTCAGTGCCGTCCTGGACAAGGATTGGCTTAAATTCCGTCGGTTGTCCGGCTGAATTCCGGAATACCTGAAAATACCCAGTACCGAAGAATCGCTCCACCCTACTCCGGCGATGGGACCGGCGGCCGTGATGTCAGCGCCGTGCCGAAGGCGGCGACAACAACGGCTGCAATGCCGGCCAATTGCGTGGCGGTCAGGCTCTCATGCAGGAACAGGAAGCCGGCCAGCGCGCCCAGTCCCGGCTCCAGGCAGGTCAGCGTGCCGTAGATGCGCGCCGGCATCCGGGTCAGCGCCACCATCTCCAGAAAAAACGGCAACGCGCTGGAGAACAGGCCGACGAGCAAGGCGCTGACCAGGATCGATGGCGCCAGCAGCGCGGTTCCCGCCTGCGCCACGCCGAAGGGCAGCACCAGCACGGCGGCGATGGCCATGCCATAGGCGGTGGTGCGGGTGCCAAGCTCCGCGCCCGCCTTCTGGGCGAGCACGATGTAGAGCGCCCAGAAGCCGCCGGCCGCCAGCGCCAGCATCACCCCGATCGGATCGAGCGGCGTGAGTGAATGAACGAAGGGCGACAACAGCAGGATGCCGGCCACCGCCAGCGCGATCCAGGCAAAGTCGCTGGCGCGCCGCGAACTCAAGGTCGCCACCAGAAGCGGGCCGGTAAACTCCAGCGCCACCGCGATGCCGAGCGGAATCCTGGCCAGCGCTGCGTAGAACAGGAGGTTGAGCGCGGCGAGCGTCACCCCATAGGCGACCAGCCACGGCATGGTGGCACGCGAGGGCCGCATCTGCCAGGGCCGCAGCACCGCGATCAGCATCAGCGCACCGATGACCAGCCTGAGCGTCGTCGTGCCTTGCGCGCCGATCTGCGGGAACAGGCCCTTGGCAAAGGTGGCGCCGATCTGGATCGACACCATGGCGCCCATCAGTGCTGCGACCGGCAAGGGCGCGGCTTCGCGACGGGCAATCGGCGTCGATGTCACGTGATCCCATCCTCCATATCGCCGGGTCCAAACCCGATCGGCGGCATGGAGATAGGGCGAACCGGCCGGCCTGTCGTGAGGCAGCGGCAACTGGCTGCTGGGGCACGGACTGTAGGCACGCCATGAGCCTCCCAGCCCGCGAAGCGTTCATTGCCGCAGTGCACAAGGAATAGCCGGAGATGATCCTGTAGATGCGAGAGCGCAACGACAACGATAAGCTTTAGGCAGTGGCGGCCGAGCGCTTGAAGACGATGGTGACCCGCGTGCCCTCGCCGGCGCTCGAATTCACGTCGAATTCCGCCTTGGCGTTTTCGGTCAGCGAGCGGGCGATCAGCGCGCCGAGCTTGCCGCGCTTGGGCCAGGTCTCGCCCTCCGGCAGGCCGATGCCGTCATCGGCAATGAGGATGCGGCAGCCATCGCCGTCAACCATGCTGTGCAGCGTGATCGTGCCGCCTTCGCGCCCCTGGAAGGCATGTTTGAGCGCATTGGTCAAAAGCTCGTTCACCACCAGCCCGGTCGGCATGGCGACATTGATCGACACCGGATAGGTGTCCACCTTCATATCGAGGCGGATGCCCTCGACCGCATGCGAGTTCATCACCGCCGACGCGATCTGGCTGAGATAGACGCCAAGATCGACCTCATCCTTGTCATCATCCCCCGACAGCGTCTGGTAGAGGATCGCCAGCGCATCGACGCGACCTGCCAGCCTCTCGAAACGCTTCTGGTCCGGTTCGGCCGCGTTGCGCGTCTCCATCCGGATCAGTGCGGTGATCATCTGCAGATTGTTCTTCACCCGGTGCTGCAGTTCGCGCAGCAGCGTGTCCTTCTCGCGGATGCGCTCATCGATCGATCGCGGATCCTCCGTTTCGCCATGGGCCGAGACGTCGACCAGCGCCACCAGCCGGAAGCAGGCCTTGCCATTGTCGTCCTCGATGACGTTGGAATAGACGTCGACGATCGCCGGTTGGTCTTCTGTCCGCTCCAGCCGGAACGTGCCGATGAAATCGGTGTCCTCGACCACGGCCTCGAACAGCGGACGGTCCTTCAGCTTGTGCAGGCCGGTGCCGGAAAGCGCCGCCCAGTGTTGCCGGGCGAGCGTCGCCGCCTTGAGGCCGGACAGTTTCTCGAATTCCGGATTGGCGTAGACGACACGCTCCTTCGAATCCAGGCCCGAGACGGCAATGGCGATCGGTACCTGGTCGAGGAATTTCTTGAACTGTTCGCTTTCGAGCGCGCTGGCAAGGTCCGGCGTTTCGAGCAACTGCCCGACCGCTTCGGCCTTCTGTGTATCGGATGTCATCTGCGGCGCCTGTGCTGTGCTTGATCACCATCAGTACCAGCGATGCGATCACCCCGCCATCGCCAAAGCACGAGGCGGCATTTTCACGCCCCGCATCGGCGATGGGCGGTGTCGCGCAGCCGCCTCGAAGCAAGCAGTCGACGCCTTGGGAGCGCCTCACGCGGCCGGCTTCGACGCCAGCCGTGGACCGGTCTTGACGTCGACGATCTCCGGCTTGCCGCTGTCCACCGTGCCATCCCAGCCGCCACCGAGCGCCTTGTTGAGGGCGATGTAGTTGGTCGCCAGCAAGACGCGGCTTTGCAGCAGCGAGTCCTCGGCCGAATAGAGCGAGCGCTGGGCGTCGAGCACATCGAGAAGGCCTGTCTCGCCGGCCTTGTAGAGCATGCCTTCGAGACTTGCCGCCTCGCCATAGGACTTCGCCGAGGAGGCCAGCTTGCCGATCCGGATGCGCTCCTGCGACAACAGCACCAGCGCGTTTTCGACATCCTCGAGCGCCGTCAGCACCGAAGACCGGTAGGCGATGAAATATTGATCGCGCTGCGCCTTGGCAACCTCGACGGCCGCCTGCAATTGGCCGGCATTGAACAGGGGCACGCTGAGCGTCGGCCCGAACGACCAGCCGATCGACGAATTCTTGCCGAGATCGCCAAGCTTCAGCGCCGCCGTGCTGATGTCTCCCGTCAGGCTGACCGAGGGATAGCGGGCGGCCTCTGCCTGGCCGATCTTGGCGGTGTATTGCGCGTATTGGCGCTCCGCCATGCGCAGATCGGGGCGCGACAGCAGCAGGTCGGCGGGAATTCCGGTAGGCATTGGCAGGCGCGGTGCAGGGATTGGCGCGACCCGCTTCAGCCGCTCGTTGAGCGAGGCAGGCGGCCGGCCGGCCAGCACCGCGAGACGGTGCACGGCCTGGGCATAGCTTGCCTCCAGCGTCGGCACCGCGGCTTCGGTGCTCGCTGCCTGCCCCATCGCCTTGGCGACATCGGCGGCGGTCGCCGTGCCCGCCTGCGCCATGGTGCGGGTAAGTTCGGCGGTCTGCCTTTGCGACGCGGCCGAGCGCCGGGCGAGCGCGATGCGGGCCTGGTAGCCGCGCGCCTGGGTATAGTAGGAAGCGACATCGCCGACCAGGGTGAGAAGCGTCGAGCGCAGTTCCTCCTGCGAGGCGTCCAGCCCGTAGCGCGCTGCCTCGACGCCCCTGCGGTTGGCGCCGAACAGGTCGAGCTCCCAGCTTGCATCGAAGCCGGCCTGGTACTCGCTGTAGGTGGCGTCAGAGCCTGATGTGGTCTCGGCCGACTTGTTGCGGGTGGCCGAGCCGGAGCCGTCAACCGACGGCAGCAATGTGCCGGCACTCTGGCGATAGCTGGCACGCGCCTCGCGGATTTTTGCCTTGGCGGTGGCGACATCGAGATTGCCGGCAACCGCATCCTCGACAAGCGTGTTCAGCTCAGGATCGCGCAGCCGCTGCCACCATCTCGACAGTTGCGCCGGCTGGGCAGGCTTTGTCGGCTTGTGGCCGCTCCAGCTTGCAGGCATCGCCAATATGGGCGTCTGATAATCCGGACCGACGACGCATCCCGCGAGCAGGACAGCGGTAATCATAGGCGCAAGAAGCCGCCTCGCGGCCACCGAGCCACGTTCCAAACCTGTCATGTGAAGTTTTCCTATTGCTGGTTGGCCGTCACCGGCGTTTCGCCCGTATCTGGTTTGGCCGCCCTGCCCTTGAAGATGCGCCGCACGGTGACGAACAGCAGCGGCACCAGGAAGACACCGATCACCGTCGCTGCGATCATCCCGCCCATCACGCCGATGCCGACGGAGTTCTGCGCACCCGAGCCCGCACCGCTGGCAATCGCCAGCGGCAACACGCCGAGGATGAAGGCCAGCGACGTCATCAGGATCGGCCGCAGCCGCTGTCGTGCTGCCTCAAGTGTCGCCTCGACGAGCCCCATCCCGGCGGTCTGCCGCTCGATGGCGAACTCGACGATGAGGATGGCATTCTTGGCCGCGAGACCGATCGTGGTCAGCAAGCCGACCTTGAAATAGACGTCGTTGGACTGGCCGAACAGGCTTGCCGCCAGCAGCGCGCCGAAGATGCCGATCGGCACCGACAGCATGACCGCGAACGGGATCGACCAGCTCTCATAAAGTGCTGCCAGGCAAAGGAACACCACAAGGGCCGAGATCGCATAGAGCGACAGCGCCTGGTTGCCGGAAAGCTTCTCCTGGTGCGACAGCCCTGTCCATTCGTGGGAATAGCCGGCGGGCAGCTGCGCCACCAGCTTGTCGATCTCGTCCATGGCGGCACCCGAGCTGATGCCCGTGGCCGCCGCGCCCTGGATCTCGACCGCCGCCGATCCATTGTAGCGTTCGAGCCTGGGCGAACCGAATGTCCAATGGCTGGAAGCAAAGGCCGAGAACGGCACCATGGCGCCGCTGGCGTTGCGGACCTGCCATTTGTCCAAATCTTCCGGCTGCATGCGGAAGTTCGGGTCCGACTGCAGGTAGACCGGCTTCACTCGCCCGCGATCGATGAAGTCGTTGACGTAGTCGCTGCCCCAGGCGGTCGACAGTGTGTTGTTGATGTCGGCCAGGCTGACGCCCAGCGCGCTGGCTTTTTCTTGGTCGATGTCGACCGAGAATTGCGGCTGGTCTTCCTGCCCGTTGGGCCTTGTGTTGGCGAGCAGCTTGCTCTGCCCGGCCAGGGCCAGAAGCTGGTTGCGCGTCTGGATCAGCGCGTCATGGCCGGCGCCGTTGACGTCCTGCAGGTAGAAGTCGAAGCCGTTGGTGTTGCCGAAGCCCTGGATGGCGGGAGGTGCAAGCGCAAAGATCTGCGCATCCCTGATCTTGGAGAAGGCGCCCATGGCGCGGCCGGCGATCGCCTGTGCGGCGGAAGCCGGTGATTTGCGCAGGTCGAAATCCTTCAGCCGCACGAAAGCGATGCCGACATTCTGTCCGGCGCCGCCGAAGCCGAAGCCGGAGGCGGTGAACACCCCGTCGACGGCATCCTTCTCTTGGCCGAGATAATGGTCAGTGACTTGCGCCAGCACGCGCTCGGTGCGGTCCTGCGTCGCGCCGACCGGCAGCTGCACGCTGGTGATCAGGATGCCCTGGTCCTCTTCCGGCAGGAACGAACTCGGCAGCCGGGCAAACATCCAGCCCACGGCAACGACGATGGCTAGGAACACGACGAGGAAGCGCCAGGATCGGTTGATGATGCCGTGCGAGCCATCGCGATAGGCAAGCGTGCCGCGATCGAAGACCCGGTTGAACCAGCCGAACGGACCGGTCTGCGTCGCATGATCCTTGGGCGGCCGCAGGATGGTGGCGCACAGTGCCGGCGTCAGCACCAACGCGACCAGCACGGAAAGCACCATCGCCGAGACGATGGTCACCGAGAATTGCCGGTAGATGATGCCGGTCGAACCGCCGAAGAAGGCCATCGGCACGAACACGGCCGAAAGCACGGTGGCGATGCCGATCAGCGCACCGGTGATTTCGTGCATCGACTTGCGCGTCGCCTCCTTCGGCGACAGGCCTTCTTCCTGCATCACGCGTTCGACATTCTCGACGACGACGATGGCGTCGTCGACGAGCAGGCCGATGGCCAGCACCATGGCGAACATGGTCAGCGTGTTGACGGAATAGCCGAACAGAGACAGCACACCGAACGTGCCGAGCAGCACCACCGGCACGGCAATCGTCGGGATGATGGTGGCGCGCAAATTCTGCAGGAAGATGAACATCACCAGGAACACCAGCACGATCGCCTCGGCCAGCGTCTTGACCACCTCCTCGATCGACAGCCGCACGAAGGGCGAGGTGTCGTAGGGATAGACGACCTCGACGCCTTGCGGGAAAGTCGAGCTCAGCCGGGCGATCGTCGTGCGCACCGCCTCGGCGGTATTGATGGCGTTGGCGCCGGTCGCCAAATTGACGGCGACGCCGGCCGCCGGCTTGCCGTTATAGTTGGCCTGCGTCGTGTAGCTTTCGGCGCCGAGCTCGACGGTAGCAACGTCGTTGAGGCGAACCAGCGAGCCGTCCGTCTGGCTCTTCAGGATGATGTTGCGGAACTGTTCGGCGGTCTGCAGCCGGCTCTTGGCCGTCACCGTGGCGTTGAGCTGCTGGCCCTTGCGCGCCGGCAGGCCGCCGAGCTGGCCGGCCGAAACCTGCGTGTTCTGTGCCTCGATGGCGGAGGCCACGTCGCTCGGCATCAGGGCATATTTGGCGAGCTTGTCGGGGTCGAGCCAGATGCGCATGGCATAGCCGGAGCCGAACAGCTGCGTCGAGCCGACACCCTCGACGCGCTTCAGCGTGTCGTTGACGGTGGCATCGACATAGTCGGCGAGATCGGTCGAGTTCATCTTGCCGTCGGTCGAGACGAAGCCGATGACCATCAGGAAGCCGGTCGAGGATTTGGAGACGGTGATGCCGTTGCTCTGCACCACCTGCGGCAGCTGCGACTGCACCAGCTGCAGCTTGTTTTGCGTCTGCACCTGGGCGGTGTCGGGATCGGCCGCGGTGGTGAAGGTCAGCGTGATCGAGGCCGAACCGGTCGAGGTCGACGTCGCCGTCATGTAGTCGAGATTGTCGATGCCAGTCATGCCTTGCTCGATGACCTTGGTCACCGAGTTCTCGACCGTCTGCGCGTCGGCGCCCGGATAGGTGGCGCTGATGTTGACCGTGGTCGGCGCGATCTGCGGATATTGCGAGATCGGCAGCGAGGTGAGCGCCAGAAGTCCGCCCAGCATGATCACGATGGCGATCACCCAGGCGAAGATCGGCCGGTTGATGAAGAATACGGACATCGCTCAGTTCCCGGTGGCGGCGGCAGGCGCCGGTTTGGCAGCGCTGGACGCCGCCGGTGCGGCGGACGCGCCCTGTCCGCGGTCCTTGACCTCGCCGGTCGTCTCGTCGATCGTCACTTCGACGCCCGTCGCATCGCCGCCGGGGCGCACCAGTTGCATGCCCTCGACGATGACGCGGTCGCCGTCGCCGACACCCGAATCCACCAGCCAGTTGTTGCCTACACTGTTGCGCACTGCGAGCACGCGCGTCTCGACCTTGCCCTGCGCATTGATGACCATCGCCGTCGCCTCACCCTTGGTGTTGCGGCTGACGGCGCGCTGCGGCACCAGGAAACTGTTCTGGGCAACGCCCTCCTCGACCAGCGCCCGCACATACATGCCGGGCAGCAGCAAGCGATCGGGATTGGGGAACTCGGCCCTAAGCGCGAAGGTGCCGGTGGTCTGGTCGACATTGGCGCCGGCGAATTCCAGCTTGCCGGTCTGCGTGTAGATGGTGCCGTTCTCGAGCTTCAGCTTGACGCTGACATTGGGACCGCTGAACTTCAGCCGCCCTTCCGAGATCGCCTGGCGCAGATTGAGCAGGTTGGTGCTCGACTGCGTGACATCGACATTGATCGGATCGAGGGCACGGATGGTGGTCAGCACAGTGTCCTGGTTGGCGGTCACCAGCGCACCCGGCGTCAGCGTGGACTTGTCGATGCGGCCGGCGATCGGCGCCGTGATCGAGGTCCGGTCGAGGCTGATGCGCGCCGTCTCGGCACTGGCCTTGGCCGAGGCGACATCGGCTTGCGCCTGTGCCAGCGTGGCGGCGGCATCGTCATAATCCTGTTTGGAAACAACGTTCTGCTTCAACAGGCCGGCATAACGGTCGAACTTGGCCTGTGCGGTGGGCACCGCCGCTTGGGCCTTCTGCTGGGCGGCGACCGCGCTGTCATAGGACGCCTTGTAGCTCGCCGGATCGATGAGGTAGAGCGGCTGTCCAGCCGCCACCTCGCTGCCCTCCTTGAACAGGCGCTGCTGGATGATGCCGTTCACTTGCGGGCGCACCTCGGCAACCAGCGACGCCGCCGTGCGTCCCGACAGTTCGGCTGTTATCGCCACCGATTGCGGATGCAAGGTGACGACGCCGACTTCCGGTTTGCCGGGCGCGCCCATGCCGGCGGGGGCGCTGCCCTCCTGCGAGCAGGCCGCCAGCAGAAAGGTGGCTGCGAACATCGCGGCCCAGGGTGCCAGACGGAGTGCCGGCTGCGGAGACGGGCTAGACTGGATAGACATGGACTGAATGATCTTTCGCTGGAGTTGCGGGCGCGGGCAATCGACCGCTTGGTCGAGGGGCATGCCGGCCGATATCTTGGTGGTGGGCCGCGCCGGTCTGCGGGCGGCGTCGAGCAATGCTTCGAAGCGGCTCATGTCGCGCTCCTTCTCGTCGGCCGGAGCTGCTCGAAGGTCGAGTAGCTGGCCGCGATGCCCACCAACATCATTATGCCGATCAGCGAGGACATGCCAAGCGCCTTGCCGGAGTTCACGCGATCTTGCGGTCATGATGTCCATGGTTGTCGAGCGGCTGCGAGAGCGGAAGCGACAGCCGCCAGGCGGCGAAGCGCAGGCGGATCGCGCCCTTCAGCGTGTCGACCGGCAGGGCCGGCGGCATGTCGCGCCCGGCAGGACCGAACGAGAGCCTCGGGCCGGCGGACGCGAGCAGCCGCAGCATGATCATGGCTTCCCACATTGTCGTGCTTCCATTGCATGGTTCGAATTGGCGTCATTCGAACTGGACGTGATTGAAACCAGGGATGGCGAAGATACGCCCGCCATCCCTGAGGAGACCGGCCGGCCCGAGAACGGGTTGGGTACCGGGCCGGCCGGAGCAGTCGGTCAGAGTTATCAGTCGTTCCCGGGCTGGGGCGAGAGCTGCCTGCCATCGTTGGGCAGGCCTCTGGGGCCGGCTGCATCGTTCGGCGGCCCACCCCAGGGACCGGGGGGTGATCCATGGGGGCGTTCCGCCGAAGCGAGGAGTTCGAGTTGTTCGGGCGTCAGCTTGGCACGCAGTTCAGCGATCGCGTCCTTCAGTCTGCCGGCCGAAACCGCGCGGGCGGTGACGTCGTCTGCCAGCTTTTCCTGGAAGGCGAAGGGATCGAGCTTGCCGCCGGGACCCGCCGCGTCGGGACCCTTCGCTTCAGCACTACCGGGCCGCCCGTGGTCGGGTCGAGGCGGCGAAAGCACCGACTGCAGCGCGCTGGTGTAGTCGCGCCAGGCGTCGAGTTGTTCGGTGCGGATGCCGACGCGGGTCTCCAGCGCGGCGAGCCGGGCGGCCAGCATGAATTCCGGCGGCGGACCCATGCGGCGAGGGCCAAAGCTCTGTGGGCCGAAACCCTGCGAACCAGGCCGCATCGGTCCATGCGGGCCGGGTCCAGCCATCGGGCCGTGATCCAGGCCGTCCTGCATGGCCATGACAGGTGGTGGCTCGCCGGGTCCAGCACCGGGATCGGGCTGCGCTGCCAGCGCGGGGTGAATTGCGGCGACGGAAAACAGGCCGAGCGCAAGAAGTCTGCTTCGCATAAAGATGTTCCTTTCTCTCATGCTTCGGACAGTTCAGAGGATAGGAAGCGTCTTTGTCCGCTTCGCGTCGGCGTGTTGCCGAAGGTTTCCGCAAAAGGGCAATTTGTTTCCGAATGTTTCCCTCGGGCCCCCGGAAACGTTCGGTTGCAATTTTCCATGCCGCTTGGGCGCGGCTCTCCCTATAATCGCGGCAAGCCCCTGCAATCACGGGCCCCTGCAATCACGGGCCTTTATAATCATAGGCCTCCATAGTCATCGGCAACGGCACGGTCATGCAGTCACAACCCCATATCCTCGTCGTCGACGACGACCGCGAGATCCGGACGCTTCTCCAGCGTTACCTCGACAGCCAGGGCTTTCGCGTCACGGCGGCGGCGGACCGGCGCGAATGCGAGCAACGGCTTGGCTCCGGCCAATTCGACCTGATCGTGCTCGACGTCATGCTGCCGGACGGCTCCGGCCTCGATATCTGCCGGAGCTTGCGCGACCGCAAGCCGCACACCCCGGTCATCCTGCTGACCGCGCTGAAAGAAGATGTCGACCGCATCATCGGCCTGGAACTCGGCGCCGACGACTATCTCGGCAAGCCGTTCAACCCGCGTGAGCTCATTGCCCGCATCCGCGCCGTGCTCAGGCGCTCGACGCCCGAGGATGCGCCCGCGCCGCCGCGCGCGCGCATCTACCGCTTCGCCAGCTACAGGCTGGAGCCGGACACCCGCAAGGTCACGGACGCGCAAGGCGCGGCCGTCGACCTCACCGGCGCAGAGTTCGACCTTTTACAAGTGTTTCTCGACCGCCCCGGCCGGCTTTTGTCGCGTGACCAGCTTCTCGACCTGACGCAAGGCCGCGAGCGTGACCCGCTCGAGCGTTCGGTCGATGTGCTGGTGAGCCGGCTGCGCCGCAAATTTTCCGACACCGGCGACGGGCCGCTGTTCAAGACCGTGCGCAATGGCGGCTACCAGCTCACCGCGCGCGTCGAGACCGTGGAGAGCCACCCGTGAATTCGCTGCGCCGCCGTCTCATCCTGCTGCTGGTCGCCTCGATCGTCGGCGTCGTCGGCCTGGCGACCGCCGCCGTCATCAGCGTGCGCGGCGGCGGACCGCCACCGGAACTGACCGTGCCCTGGATTGCCCAACAGATGGAACTGGTGGTGCGGCTGTTGCCGGGGCCGATCCCCGACGTCTTGCGGGTGCAATTCGCCGACCATCCGGCGGGCGGCAAGGTGGCTCGTGCGGAAACGGCGATGCTCAACGACATCCTGCACCGCCGTGGCCTCGACTTTCCGGCGGTCGTCAACGAGAAGCCGGACGAACCCGGCCAGATCGCATCGATGCACCTGCCCGACAGCCGCTGGGCGATCATGGAGGTGCCGCACCTCAAGCCGCCGCGTCGCGAATGGCTGGTTCTGGCCGGCTGGATCTCGCTGATCGTCGCCGGCGCCACGGCGGTGTCGGTCTATTTCACCTCGGTGCTGATCCGCCCGCTCGAGATGCTGGAGGCCGCCGTCTCCAAGATCGGATCGGACGGCGTGCTGGCGGCGGTGCCGGAAGTGGGCTCGGCCGAGGTCAAGGCCACCGCGCATGCGCTGAACCAACTCTCGTCGCGGCTGCGGACCGCCATGGAAAGCCGCATGCGGCTGGTCGCCGCCGCCGGCCATGATCTGCGCACGCCGATGACGCGCATGCGGCTGCGCGCCGAATTCCTCGACGACGAACGCGACAAATGGCTTCACGACCTCGACGAACTCGACCGCATCGCCGATAGCGCCATCCGCCTGGTGCGCGAAGAAGTGAACCAGGACGCCGTCGAACCGGTCGACCTGGCAAAGACGGTGCGCGATATCGAAGCCGAGATGGTATCGCTCGGCCATGCCGTCTCGATCGGGCACCTGGACAAGGTTTGCGTGCGGGCCGGCGCGCTCGGCCTGCGCCGCGCCTTGCGCAACCTGATCGTCAACGCCGCCACCCATGGCAGGGCGTGCCGCATCGACCTGGCCGCGGCCGACAATCGCGCCGTGCTGACCATATCGGACCATGGCCCGGGCATCCCCCCGGAACTCCTGAACAAGGCGTTCGAGCCCTTCTTCCGCGTCGACCCCGGCCGCCTGCAGTCCATCCCCGGAGCGGGTCTTGGCCTCGCCATCGCCAAGGAAATCATCGAGCGCTACGGGGGGACGGTAACGCTGGAAAACCGCCGGGGCGGCGGGCTGGAGCAGACAGTGGTGTTCGAGGCGGTGTGAGGACCGCTACGTGCGAGCTCCCGTTAAACGGAACGCCTGCCTCGGGAACAGCGAGCCTTACGGCAAACCAAGAAAAAGACGGCGACGATGCTGCACCGCGCAAGACCAATGATTCCAACCCATTTTCTGCAACCAGGGGCAACCCATCCAAAATACTCACTCCGAGATTTCGTGTGATTTAACAAATAATTAGCCCTATCTTATTGCCCCGGCCCACGACGTCTCCCCAACCGGTCCAAGCGGGACTCTTTAGCGCTTGCTCACATAAGTATTTCAGCCCGGTAGATTTTTTGTGTTGCGCCGCACAATGCGGTGGCCGAACCATTCCTTTGGGGGTTCGTTTGCGACTGGACATAGGCTGTGGAGGATTCCGGCACGTTGACCAACCTGTGCTGTCCGTCCGTCGATTTCGAGCCCGGCCCGATCGGACTCGCCGCGATTGGACGCGCAAAGCGCGGGTATGACGGTGCCGGCGCTCTGGCGGATCTCGTCCGCCTTGGCCTGCTGCCCGAAACGACCGGCAGGCGGATACGTCGCGGACATCAATGCCGCGGAAGCCGCTGATGGGAAGCGCCCGCGACATCCAACTTGATGCGTTGAGAGCCATCGCCGTGACGATGGTGTTGTATTCCCATTTCTTCGCCGCTGGAGGATCTTCATTCTGGGGCCATATCGGCGTGCGGCTGTTCTTCGTGCTGAGCGGCTTCCTCATCACGCGCCTGCTCTTGGAGGCGCGTTCGGCCGCCGAATTCGAGGCCGGCCCGGCGCTGCGATCCTTCTATATCAGGCGAGGCTTGCGGATATTCCCGCCCTATTTCGCCGTCCTGGGTTTCGTCTGGCTGGTCGACCTGGACCAATCCAGGGGATCGCTGGTCTGGCATGCGCTTTACCTGTCGAATTTCTGGTATGCGCTGCGCAATGACTGGAACCCTTGGGTGCTGTGCCATTTCTGGAGCCTGAGCATCGAGGAACAGTTCTATCTTGCCTGGCCGCTGGTCGTCCTTTTGGCCCCGCGCCGCCGCTTCGAACAGATCTGCATCGGCGTCATCGCGCTGTCGCTGGCCTATCGCTTCTACTGGCCGATTACCGCCACGCCGGCGCTGGCGCGCGACCTGCTGCCGCCGGCATCCATGGATGCGCTGGCGACAGGCGCGCTGCTTGCCTGCTGGCGGGCCAGGGGGGCGGCCCTGCCGCACTGGATGCAATTCAGCTGGCCTGCCTTCGCGGCCGCATTCCTTGTCATCGAATGGTTTGTGCCGGCGCCTGCCGATCCGATGCTCGAATGGGCCCATTGGCTGGTGCGGCAAGTCCTGCCGCTGGTGCCGCTGATGGCCATCGTCGCCGCCTGTTCGCGCGGCCTTGGCGGCCCCCTCGGCAAGCTTGCCGAACTGCCGCCGCTGCTTGGCCTCGGCCGCATCAGCTACGGCGTCTATCTCTATCATCCGATATTGCTGTCGCTCGCGGTCAAGGCGCAGCCCTGGATTCCGCTCAACGTCTCGGAGCAAGGGCCGGGGCGATTCCTGGTTGCGAGTGCCGCCACGATTGTCGCGGCCTCGATTTCCTGGGTGGTTTTCGAAAGGCCGCTCAACAGCCTGAAGCGTCACTTCCCCTATGTCTCGCGCGCCCATGCCACGCCGACCGGCCATGCCGGCTGGCTCGCGAGGGTGCCAAGCGGATCGCCCGATGGCCGCACACCGGCGCTCGAACTCCAGCGCACGGACGCAAGACGATGACCGCCGCACCGCTCGTCTCCGTCCTGTTGCCGGTCTACAATGCCGGGCCTTACCTCGCCGCAGCACTTGGAAGCATCCTGCGGCAGGATTACGGCCGCCTGGAGATCATCGCGATCGATGACGGCTCGACCGACAATTCGCTCGAGATCCTCGAGCGATACCAGAAGGCCGATAGCCGCATTTCGATCATCTCGCGCGAAAACCGCGGCCTTGTCGCGACGCTCAACGAAGGGCTGGCGGTCACCCGGGGCGAACTGGTCGCGCGCATGGACGCCGACGACGTCGCCTATCCCTGGCGCTTGTCGCGCCAGGTGGCGCTGTTCGAGCGGCGGCCCGAACTGGGCTTCTGCGGCGCCGGCGTCGACATGTTGATCCGCGGCCGCATCGCCAGGGGCAGGCCCGATCCGGTGTTCCAGTTCGGCCGCATCCCTGTATTGGCGATGTTCTTCACGATCTTCATGCACCCGACGGTCGTCTACAACAGGAAGGTCATCGACGACGGCGTTCTCCACTACGACCAGACCTACAGGCACGCCGAGGATTTCGATCTTTTCAGGCGGCTGGCCGGCCGTTACCCGGCAGCCATGATGCCCGAAAACCTGGTCGTCTACCGCGTCCATCAGACAAGCGTGACCAGCCGGCACGTCAAGGCGATGCGCAGGACGCATTTGCGGATCGTGGCCGAGAACCTCGAGCGCGAGGGCCTGGCGCAAGCCACGCGGGACCTGCGCGACATTGGCGATGCGGTCAGCTACGACACCGTCGCCCGTGCGGCCGACTTCATCGTCGCGCTGGAGGAGGAGATCCGCTCGCTGCCGGCGGCGACGCGGCCGAGCTTCGAAGCGGGCGCGCTGAACCTGTTCTATTTCCTCTACCAGCTCGTGGCCGACGAAAAGCAGCCCGCGCTGACGCATGAATTGCTGACGCGAACCGCGAAATGGAACGCCATCCGGCGCCGCGAGCAATATGCGCTGCGGCCCGGCGCCTGGGCGCCCTGGCTCAGCCTCGCCTCGCTGTCGGCCGCCAAGCAAGCCGATGCCATGGCATACTTCTTCAAATCCGCGCCCGCCGCAGCGGTTCTGGCACCCTATCAGGCGGGCTGAGGCATGATCGTAAAAGCCAACCAACCTCTGCAGCGCGATCGTTCGACGGCGCTTGGCCCCGCCCCGGCCGGTCCCCGCCCGGAACGGTCGGCGCCGGAAGTCTCCTTCATCATCTGCACGCGCAACCGCGTCGCCGTGCTCGATGCCTGCATCAAGTCGGTGCAGGCCGCGTGCCGCGCCCATGCCGGATTCGCCGCCGAACTCGTGGTCGTCGACAACGGTTCGAGCGACCGCACGGCCGAACGCCTGGCCAGCATCGCCGCTGCGTCGGACATTCCGTTCACGCCCGTTTGCGAGCCGCGCCCCGGGCTGGCTGCTGCGCGCAACGCCGGGTTGAGGCGCGCGCGCGGCCGTGTGCTGGTCTTCGTCGACGATGACTGCGCGGTCCATCGCGACTATTTGCGCGATCTGGAGCGACACTATGCGTCCGGGGAACGATGGCTCATCAGGGGCGGACGTGTCGAGCTTGGCGATGCCAGGGATCTGCCGTTCACCATCAAGCGGTCGTGGGTGCGCGAACGGCTGACGCCGGATGTTCATCCAGGCGGTTTCGTGCTGGGCTGCAACATGACGATGCACCGCGACGTTGCGGCCCGCATCGGCTATTTCGACGAACGCTTCGGCGCCGGCGGACCATTGCGGTCGGCCGAGGATACCGATTACCTCGTGCGCGCGATGCTGCTCGGCATCGCGGTCGAGTATGTGCCTGACATGACGATATTCCATCATCACGGCCGGCGGGATCGCAAAGCCATCGAAAAGCTGCACCGCGACTACAGCCTGGGCAATGGCGGGCTCTGCCTGAAACATGTTCGCCACGCACCCTGGCTGCTTCGCCATTTCTACTGGGCCGCAAGAGGAGCTTTCCGGGAATTGGCGGGGGGGCCTGCGTTCGATCGTGAACTCAACCTGCCGCACTGGCCGATCGTCGCCATGAATTTGCTCGGCGCGGCCAGGTTCGCGGTTCTCCTGCTGGCCAGACGGCCGCGGGCCGAGCCGGTGCGGCAAGATCAGCAAGCCAATGCCCAGGCGAGGTGAAACGCTATAATGCCGATGCTGCCGCCAAGCCTGCCGATGCTGTTCCGGGCGTTCGGAAAGCGGCAACTGCGCCTGCTGCCGGCGGTAGTGGTTCTCGGCCTGGTCAGCGCCGTCCTCGAAGGGTTCGGCATCGGCCTGATCATCCCGTTGCTGGGCATCATCATGGGACACGGGGATGCGGCCGGAATGGCAGGCTTCTCCGCCGTCCTCCAGCACGTCGGATCGGACTTGAGCGAGCGCAACCGGCTGGTCGTCATTTCGGTCGCCATCCTCGGCTCGATCATCCTGAAGAACGTTTTCGCCTTCGCCAACACGCTGCTGACGACCTTCATCTCCGGCAAGGCAAGTCATTCGATCCGCAGCGCCTTGTCGGAGCAGCTGTTGCGGGTCGGCTACCCGTTCTTCCTGCGGCAGAGCCCCGGACGCCTGCTCAACATCATCTCCAACGAATCCTGGCGGGCCTCCGATGCGATCCAGATCATGCTGTCGGCCATCGTCAGCGCATCGGCCGCCATCATCCTCCTGGCTTTCCTGTTGCTGCTTTCGTGGCGCATGACGCTTCTGGTCACGCTCGGACTGGCGCTCGTCCAGATCGCGCACGCCATCCTTTCGGCCAATCTGAAGGAGCCCAGCCGCAGCGTCGCTTCGCGCAACGGCCACCTCGCCTCACAGATGCTCCACCTTGTGCATGCCGGACGGCTGATCCGCATCTTCGGACAGGAGAACCGGGAAAAGGCGATATTCGACACGGCGTCAGATGCGGTTCGCCGCGCTTCCTTCGCGCTGCTCGTGCGCCAGGGAGCGCTGCCGCCGCTGACGGAGGTTCTCCACGCCATGCTGTTTCTGGCGGTGGTGATCGGCGCCTGGCTGGCGCAAGTGAGTTTCCCGCTGATCATCGCCTTCGTCATCCTGCTCTACAGGCTGCAGCCGCACATGCGAGCCCTCCAGGGGTCGTGGAGCCAGCTGCAAGGCCTGAGCGGATCGCTCGAAGAGGTGACATGGCTGCTGGATCCCACCGGCAAGCCGCAACCGCCGCAAGGCGACGGGCCGTTCCACGGCCTGCGCCAGGGCATCAAGTTCGACGATGTGACGTTCACCTATTCCGGCACGGACCGGCGCGAGGTGGTGCTGCATGCGGCGACATTCGAAATCCGCGGTGGCCGCTCGACGGCGCTGATCGGCCGCTCGGGCGCCGGCAAGACGACGATCGTCAATCTCCTGTGCCGCTTCGTCGAACCGGACGCCGGCAGCATCCTCGTCGATGGATCTCCGCTCGACGGGATCGACGCCGGCCAGTGGCGCCGCCACATTGCCCTGGCCAGCCAGGAGCTGGAACTGGTCGACGGCAGCATTTTCGACAACATAACCTACGGCCAGGATGCCGCGACTGCCGGCGATGCCGAGGCCGCCGCAAGACTGGCCGAAGCACATGAATTCATCGAAAGGCTGCCTCAGGGCTACGACACGTTGGTCGGCTACAGGGGCATCAATCTGTCGGCGGGACAGAGGCAGCGGATCGCCTTGGCCAGAGCTCTTGTCCGCGATCCCGATCTCCTCATCCTGGACGAAGCCACCAATGCGGTGGACGGGCTGTCGGAAGCGGCCATCGTCGAGACGCTGAAGTCGAGAGCCGGCCGCCGCACGACCATCGTCATCAGCCACCACCACAGCACCATCTCGTTCTGCGACGACGTGGTCATCCTGAGCGGCGGCCGGGTGAAAAAGCAGGCCCCTTTCGGCGCCCTGGCCTCGCTCAGCATGGACGAACTCTACCAGCACGAACCGCTCGACTGAGAAGGCACCGGGCCGGCCCGCGACCGCTTCCCGGGCGTGTCTGCAGCCTCCGGCTGGCGGGTCGTCGCAAGCGTTCGAATCAGGAGTCCAGGCAAGTGCCGCTGGCACCTTCCGTGATCGCACCAATGCCGTGCGCAACCGAGCGCGCTACCTTGTCCGTGCGGCGGACCTGTCGATCCGCCTGGCCGGTGCCCCATTGGGCTTACTCTCCGGGTGAGGTGCCGGCCTCCCAAGCACAAAAACAAAAGACCTGAAGCGGGTCGCCTGATCCCCTTCAGGCGCGACACGCCTCAGGTAGCGGCGCCGACATTCCTGCGCATGCGCCGCCTGCCCGTCGTCCGTGCTTTCTTCGCCATCGCCCCGGCTATCTCGACCACGCCGTTCTCGGGCGGCCTGCCATTGGTGGCCTTGTGGAGCCGCTCGTAGGGCAGCAATTCCTTGATCCGGGCATTGAGCGAGGCGATTTCCGCCTTGAGGTCCTCGCACTCCTGCCTCTGCACGTCGAACTGTATCTGTTCGGACGCCTGTTGCAGCGCAAGTTGAGAAAGGTTGGCGTTCACCTTGGAAAGACTCATCTTGTCGCTTTCGCTCTCCTGGCTCAGCGCGGACAATCTTTCATCGGCGATCTTCTTTTCGGCCAGGGCGTCGTTCAGTTCGCTCTTGAGCCTGGCGATCTCGCCTGCGGCTTCGCTGTTTTCGCTCGACACCTGCTCCAGCCGCGATTGCAGGCTCTGGATCTCCGAACCCAGCCCGCGCATTTCTGCCTGGCTGCGAGCCAGTTCGGCTTCCTTGTCGCCTTCCATCATGCGGGCCGCTTCGGTCGTTTCCGACAGTTTCGCCTGTGCGGCCTCGAGCGACTTCTGCAGCCGCATCTCCTCTTTCTCGCTCTTGCCGAGTGCGGCCAGCAACTCCGCCAGCCGCGCTGCTTCGCTGGCATGGATCGTCGACAACTCGTCGAGCCTGTGGCGCGCCTGCGATTCCCGCTTCAGCGCCTTGTCGAGTTCGATCGAGAGGTTGACGTGCTTTTCGCGCAGCATCTTGCTTTCGCGCAAGCGCCTGTTGGCCTCCACCGTCCTGGCGGTCAGCCGCTTGGCGATGTCGCCGAACTCCGCTTCGCGTTTGGCGCTCGCATTGGCTGTCTCCACGAGTTCCAGCCTGACCGCGGCAAGTGCCGCACGAAGCGTCTCCCGGTCCTGGACCAGGCTTGTCTCGCGCTGCTGCAGCGCTTCGAAAGCGCCTTCGCGCTCGCGCAGTTTTTTCACCGCATCGTGCAGCTTTTCCGACAGCGCCCTCTGTTCGGCGGCCAGGGCGGCATTGGCAACCTCCAGCTCGTTGGCGCGCAGAATGTCGCTGTGCAGGATGTTGAGGAATTCGCGCGTCAAATGGTGTGAGGTGCCGATCTCCGACAGCTTGTCGTTGATCTCCTCCAGATAGTCCCTGGCATCATGGAAGAGACCCTCGAAGGCGCTCAATGCGGCCAGCCGGGTCTGTGTATGGGCGGTCAGCCGTGGCGCGGTTTCGGAACTGTCCGCACCCTCGGCATTCCCTGCATTGTCGTCATTTGCTGCATCGGCCTGGGGTGGCCCGTCATCGGCTGCCGCATGGGCATCCGGCACATCGTCGCTCTCCGGCGGCGCCAGGTCGTCGGCATCGAGACTTGCATCCAGCGCGTCCGCCAAATCGATCTGCAGGTCCTGGATCGCTTTATCCACGTCTTCAGCACGCTTGATCAGGCCTCTGAAGTTCATCACCAAACTCCCCTTACGCATACCTCGCTTAGAACTTAACAAATTGCTAATATAGCTTTACATCCGCTGCTTGCGCAGGGGAAGCCCCGTCGGCACAAAGGTAAATTTGGGACATTTGGGGGTTTGGATGGCGCGAGCGATGTGCGCGGCCTGGTTCCTCGCCCCCACGGAGTGGGGGAGAGGTGGCTCGGGCGAAGCCCGAGACGGAGCGGGGGAATGGCTCGGCCTCAATGAATTCTGAGGGAACCTGCCAGCGTCGCGCTGCCCCTCTCCGACCGCTTCGCGGCCACCTCTCCCCATTTCATGGGGCGAGGAACCCAGGCATTGCAGCGCCGCGCTGACCCCCACCCCGATCCGCTTTGCGGATCGACCCTCCCCACAAGGGGGAGGGTAAAAAGTCACCCCGCCATGGCCAGCGGCACGGCGCTCTTGTTGGGGATCTGGATGTCGATCTCCAGCGTCGACATGGTCTCGCCGCGGTCCATAGAGACCTGCAAATAATCCTGGTCGATCTGCACATGCTTGGCGATGACGGCCATGATCTCCTCGCGCAGGATGGAGACGAGGTCGGGCTGGCTGCGGTTGCGGCGCTCATAGGCGAGCAGCACTTGCAGCCGCTCGCGCGCCACCGGCGCGCTGGAGCGCCGCTTGAAGATGTCGAGCAGGTTCATGCCGCCCTCCTTCCCAAAAGACGATCGAGGAAGCCCTTGCGCTCGAAGGGCACGATGACGGGCAATTCCTCGCCCTCCAGCCGCCTGGCGGCGTCGATATAGGCCTTGGCAGCGGAATTGAGCGGCTCCGACAGCGTCACCGGCGAACCGAGGTTGGAGGCGCGCAACACGTCCTGGCTTTCCGGAATGATGCCAAGCAGCGGCACCGACAGGATTTCCAGCACGTCGTCGATGGACAGCATTTCGCCGCGCGACGCACGCGCCGCATCGTAGCGCGTCACCAGCACATGCTTGGCGATCTGCTCGCCCTGCTCCGCCCGCAAGGTGCGCGCGTCGAGCAGGCCTATGATGCGATCGGAATCGCGCACCGACGACACTTCCGGATTGGTGACGATGACCGCCTCGTCGGCAAAGCGCATGGCGAGCTGCGCGCCGCGCTCGATGCCGGCCGGGCTGTCGCAGAACACGTAGTCGAACACCGAGCGCAGCTTGTCGATGACTTCGCCGACGCCTTCCTCGGTCAGCGCATCCTTGTCGCGCGTCTGCGAGGCCGGCAGCAGGAACAGCGTCTCGACCCGCTTGTCGCGGATCAGCGCCTGCGAGAGTTTCGCCTGGCCCTGGATGACATTGACGAGGTCGAACACCACGCGCCGCTCGGCGCCCATGATCAGGTCGAGATTGCGCAGGCCGACGTCGAAGTCGACCAAGGCCACCTTCTTGCCGGTCTTGGCCACGGCCGCCCCGAGGGCCGCCGTCGAGGTCGTCTTGCCGACGCCCCCCTTGCCCGAGGTGACCACCACTACCTTGCCCATTGAAAAGCCTCCGTTGTTGTTTTCTTGGTCGGGCAGCCCTCGGCCACCCCAATATCGAAACGAATGTCAGCTCAGCGTCGAAACCCGCAAGGCGTCGCCGTCGAGAAACGCCTGCACCGGCTTGCCACGCGAAACGCCTTCCATCTCCTCGGCGGTGACGTACCAGCCGTCGACCGCCAGAAGCTCGGCCTCGTTCTTGCGGCAGAAGATGCGCGCGCCCCTGTTGCCCAGCGCACCCGCCGAAGCGCGCCCGCGCAGCGTGCCGTAGACATGGATCGAACCCGCCGCGATGATCTCCGAGCCGGAAGCGACCGAACCGAGCACGATGACATCGCCGTGCGGATGCACGATCGCCTGGCCGGAACGGATCGGCGCCTTGATCATCAGCGTGCCCGAAGCTTCAACCTGCGGCTCGCTATCGCCCGCCTTGCTTGCGTCAGCCTTGCCGACCTTGTCGGGGCCGGCTTCAGGCGCCCTGCCCTCTGCCTTGTCCTCTCCGGAAACATCCTCTCTCGCCTTGCGAGGCAGCAACCCATCCGTCGTCGCCTCCTTGGCGCCGACCAGCACCGGCGGCAGGTTGGGCTCGAGTGCGGTGTGGCCGTCGAGCTCGATGGCGTAGATGCGGATGCCGCGATGGCCAAGCACGCCGACCAGCGATTCGATCGCGGCGACATCGGGCTTCAAGGTGTTGAGATCAAGCACCACCGGCCGCCCGGAAAAATAGCCCGGCGAGTTGCCGATCCAGTGATCCAGCCCCTCGAGCCACACGTCCAAAGGGGCCTCCGGCGTCAGCGTGAAAGCGACGAAAGAGCGGGCGCGGAAGCGGATGGATTTGGCCTCGAGGGGAGCGGCAAAGGTCACGGCTGGCGAATCCTTACTGAGAGGTAAACGCTAGCGAGGGAATGGTTAACGAATGGTTAATGGGAGGGGCGGGAGACTACTTGGCAGCCTGCGCCACGTCGACGTCAACCGCCTGACGCAGGCGCCGGAAAACCTTGAGCTCGGATGAGGCATCCAATGATGCAATAATCTCAGCTGAGCACCTCCTCACAATTTCCACATACGATAGTCGTCGCTAAGCGCATGAAACTTGCACTGCTAAGAAAAGATGGTAGAAAAACTGAGGGGGAGACGCGATTGACTTCTAAAGACAAATTCAATGCATCAGGATCGCTGGCAGGCTACCTGTTTCAATGCCGACTGGCGCTTCTCCTTGGCCTCCAGATGGTCAAGAAAAAGGCCAATGGGCATATCTCGATCGAGAAGTTCGACGATATTGCCTTCGAGACTGAAGACTTTGTAGATTGCCTGATCCAGGCAAAGCATCATATTACCAAGAAAGAGCTGACCGATACCAGTGTGGATGTATGGAAAACTTTTCGCATATGGATCAAGAATTTCAAAGAGAGCCCAAAATCGAACTCAGAAACTAAACGCATAATAATAACAAATTCCATTGCTCCCGACAACTCCGGTCTATCAAAGTTGAGACCATTAACTTCGAAGGACAAAAGGATTGAGGCGCGAGAATCTCTCAAATCGGCAGCAAAAACTTCAAATAACAAAGACTCAAAAATTGGTCGGAGCGAGTTTCTCAGCCTGTCCGACCAAGAAATAGACCTCCTTCTCGGCTCGATCGACTTGCTCGATGACTACCCCAATCTACCAGACGTGATGGATGAGATAGCTGGGGAGCTAGTACTCCTAGCGCCGAGTCACGCTGGAAAAGTGGCTGAATCACTCGAAGGATGGTGGCTCGGAGCGGTTGCAAAGAGGCTCGTTGGCGAGGATGACTCTTCAATCTCACTTCAGGATGTCATCAAAAAAGCGAATGAGATTGGCAAGTGGTTCGGGCCGGATGGACTTCCAGTAAGCGATCCCGAAACGCTCGGTGATAAGCCTTATCATCCTGACGATGAAGACGAGATTTACGTCAGGCAGATGCGTCTTATCAAACTTCCCGAGACCGCTATCCGCCGCGGTGTTCGAGATTATTATCGATCACATGCCCAGCGTTCCAAATGGGCGCGCGAGAGCCTTCTCATCGATGGAGAGGCTTCACGTTACGACGCCAAGCTGATCGATCAATGGGAAAGGCGCTTTGAGGCGGATTGCGCAGGGTGCACCCAAGATGGTGAACTTCGCGCGCAGGCCGGACGAAGCGTATATTTCTGGGCGAACCAGCACCAGATCGGGTTTAGGAATGTCGTTGAGACTTGGATAACTGCCGGGTCATATCACGCTCTCGCAGATCGCCTAGATGTGGGCTGGCATCCGGATTTTCAGCACCATCTCGGGAACGGAGACTCAAATGGCAAGGCTTGAACCTTGGAGCCGGCGCCCCCCTGAGGAAGCCAATCTGTTCAATCCGGCTTTCATGTGCGGGCTCATCCATGAATTCCTCAAGGACTTCACGAAGGGGCATCCCGACGGCGCACCACTCACTACCGTCATTGTGGCTCTGACCACCAGCCTACACCGCGCAAGCCGAGAAACATTGCCGCATTCAACCGTCCGGTCTCTTTACGAATGGCTGCAAGAAAACGAGCGCCTGCTGATTGGTTTTGCCACACGGGCAAAGAACCTTTCTCCTTATATCAAGGAGGCGATACTCTTTGGGATGACCTGCGATGCAATTATTGTCGGAGACGCGCACGCTCTTTTGCCAGGAACAATGAAATCCGGTTTCTCCCAAGGGTTTTTAGATCAAACAACATCAGAGACCAAAGCCATCATTGATAGAACAAAGTTCATGGGACGGTGGCTTACCAAATCGGGCTCGGAAGTTTCAATCGCTGCCGCGTGGGGGATTAAACCGTGAGTTTCTCGATTCTTGCTATAGTCATCTATAGTCACACGGGCGAGCAACGCGTCGTTCCCTTTCGCCGGCACGGTCTCAATATAATCACCGGAAAATCAAAGACAGGTAAATCGGCGATCATCGATATAGTCGATTATTGCCTCGGTCGTGGAAGCTACAATGTTGCGGAAGGTGCGATTCGCAAGAAGGTCGCGTGGTTTGGCCTCCATCTGGGAAAAGGGTCTGACGAAGTTTTCATCGCTAGGGACAATCCTGGGCCTGGTGCCTCGACGGGTTCCAAGGTCTACTTTCAGCGGGGCGATATCGAAAATTACCCCTCATTGGACGTGATAGCGAAGAACACGACCGAGAGCAGTTTGAAGGAATTTATAACTCGTTTCGCAGGTATCTCTGAAAACGAGCATCGCCCGCAAAGCGGTACGAGACCCCCGCTTGAAGCCGACATTGCACACGCATTGTGGCTTTGCTTTCAAAAGCAGAACACCATCGCCAGCCAAGATCAGCTCTTTCATCGGATGAACGAGCAATTCCTCCCGCAGGCATTAAGGGACACTCTGCCCTTTTTCCTCGGCGCGGTGGATGAGAGCCATTTTCTCCTCATGGGAGAATTGGATGAACTTCAGAAGAAGCTACGACTGCTAGAAGCTGCTGACGCGAAGCAAATCCAGGTAATCGAAATCAGCCGAAACCGAGTCACTCGCGTTATTAACGAGGGGAAGAAGGTCGGGCTAATAAGCCAAGACTATCAGGCAGTTGACGACACTGTTTTCGCATTTTTGAGCGTGGTTGCACAAACCTCCGTCGAGGCTCCAGAGCTGGTTTCGGATTTTGGCGAAACTATTGAGCAGTTGCGTGGTGAGCAGATCACTATCCAAGGCCGTTTGATGGAGCTCAATCAGGACATCCGGGCGGCGCGCGCTTTTCTCTCAGACCAAACGGACTATTCCAGAGAGGCTACCGAGCAAAGAGCGAGACTGAAGAGCATAGAAATTTTCAAAGGAGCCCTGACTACGTCTCAATGCCCCTTCTGTGACTCCGTACTGGCGACGCCCTTACCGAAAGTCGAAGAAGTCAGCCAATCCCTGAGAAAGGTCAGCGATCAACTTGAGGGCATTTACCGAGACAGCCCTCATATTCAGCGTCACATCACCGGATTGGAGGGCGAGATCGCCCGTGCAACCGACGCCCTCAAGTTAGTGCAGATCGAGCTTGCTAAGGCGACCATGGAAGATAAGTCGGCGCAGGCACGTCAGGATCAAATGATTGCAAGAGGTCGATTTGCGGGAAGACTTTCGGAGTTCCTTGAATCCATTGCGCCGCAATCCGCCGATGACTCTGGTTCCGTTCAGATCGCAGAGTTGCGGGATCTCATAGCTGGAATTCGGTCCCGATTGAACAATGATGAAACCGAATCTCGGCTAGAGACCATCCTCAGTTTCATAAGCGATAAAATGACCGAGTACTCAAAAATGCTCGACCTTGAGCATAGCGGAAGCTCGCTACGCCTCGACCTTAAGAAGCTTACCGTCGTAGCTAACACGGTGGATGGCCCGATCCCTTTGAATCGAATGGGGAGCGGAGAGAATTGGGTTGGCTACCACGTTCTGAGCCACCTCGCCTTGCATTGGTGGTTACGGAAAAGAGCGCGTCCTGTTCCAGGCTTCCTGATTTTCGATCAGCCGACGCAAGCGTACTACCCTCCTGACAGCACTGAGGGCGGTCTCGACCAAATTGAAAAGGACGACGATCGCACCGCTGTTCAGGCTCTCTTTAAGCTGATGAGTTTCGCTTGCTCAGAGATCACACCTGATTTTCAACTGATCGTTCTTGATCACGCTCACCTGAAGGATGATTGGTTCGAGAGTGCGATTATACAAGAATGGCGCGGTGAGAACGCCTTGGTGCCGTACTCGTGGCCAGACAGATGACATTCAACACTGCCGAGATGCGGTTCGGTCAGTTGCGGTACTGGAGAGCGGATATAGTTGTGGTTCCTTCACGCTCTTAATTCCTAATGCGCTAGACTGTCCCCCTTGCCATTACCGACGCCCCGGAGACTGATTGAAGTGCCACCCACAAAACCGCTGTTCACCGTGGTGCCGCCCAACGCCCGCAATGCCAAGGTTCCCACGCCGTTTGCACTGCATCGCGACCGCTGGGACGATTTCGGATACAAGACGCAGTACCAGCTGATGCATCATGAGGCCGACGAAGAGACCTATATAGGCAACGTGAAGATTCTGCAGAAGGGCCAGCGCGAGACGCGCCAAGGCCTGCTAGAGGATGGCCCGCACACTAAGCTCGACACGGATTTCTGCTCGCTGGGACAGACGCTCGACTATTATGAGCGGGTGGCAGCCCTACCGCTGGCACTGCGGACTCAGTTGATCAAGGCTCTGCGCGACGTAGTTCAGCGGCCGGCGCTGATCCCGAGCTATCGAAAGGAACCCGGTTGGACCACCTCGATCCTGCGCGACATCGACGATCTGAATGAGTTCACCAGCGTCGCGGCAGTGCTGCTAAGCAAGGACTATTCGTCCTTGGTAGACGTATCGCTCGACCTGACGTTCAAGCCGAGCGGATGGAAAAAGGCGCTTGAGCTCAATTTCGATACGCTGGTCACGCAAAGACAGGCACAGCCGAGATACCGCCTGCCAAAAAGGATCGCGGTGCTGGTGGGGCGCAACGGCTCGGGCAAGAGCACGCTGCTTGCGCGATTCGCGCGGGTCGCGCACGCTCCGCGTATGGCTAGACGGCGCGAGCCGATCCGGAGTCTCGGCACGCTCATGCCGCGGGGCGTAGGGTTCACACGAATCATCGCGATCTCGTACAGCGCGTTCGACTCGTTCCAGATTCCCGGCGTGACTGTCGAGGAGCGGCGCCAAATAGCGCGGGATGTCGACGACGGCACTGGGCGGTATATCTTTTGCGGGCTGCGCGACATCGCCGCCGAACTCCACTCGACGGTAAGCGAAGAGTCGGACGAGGACCTCGAAAAGATCGTCGAGGCCGACGACCTAGCGCAGAAGACACTGCTTAAGCCGATCGAGAAGCTGGCCGACGAATTCGTGCGCACGCTGGAGCGGATTCGCCAGGCGGATCGCTGGGATCTCCTCGAGGATGCGGCCGCGCCGCTGCTTAACGATCCATCGTTTGGGGGTGACGACACTGTACCTTTCAACACCATACTCGGCAGCGAGCCACGCGAAACCTTTCTGCGCTGGAGCACTGGCCACAAGATCGTGATACAGATTGTGACCGCGCTCGTCGCCTATACCCAGCCCAAGGCGATCGTGCTGCTCGACGAACCCGAGACTCACCTCCATCCGCCCTTGCTGGCGGCGCTGATGCACGGGGTTCGGTTCGTGCTGGAGAAACTCGATGCTTTCGCGATCGTCGCGACACATTCGCCGGTGGTCGCGCAGGAGAGCCTAGCGCGCCATGTCCATATCCTGCGCCGGTCGAGCGCAAGTGCGACGATCACCGCGCCGCGGATCGAGACATTCGGAGAGAGCATCGGTGAGGTCAGCGATGAGATTTTCGGGCTCAATTCCGACGCGACCGATTTCCACGAGATCCTAAAACGGCTGACAAAGCGGCTGAAGACCTTAGAGGCGGTTGACGCGCAGTTCGATCACGGCCTCAGTATGCAGGCGCGCGCCTATGTCATGAGCCTGATAGCGACGGACGACGACAACTGATGTGGCTGCTAGACAAGCCAAGCGTTCGGTCGGTGCGGAAGCAACTCGATACCGCGTTAACCCTCGTCAATGGCGATGCGGTCTATGCTCTCTCCGCAGCCGAACGCACCGCAATCGCCGCCGCCTATACGCTCTATGATCGCGAGCAGGGACGCGCGCACGCCGACCTACTAACCTGTGGCCTGACCACGCCTTGTCTTACCGCCCTCTACCGAGCTTACAATGAAGTCCAAAAAGGCGGCAGGTTGAAGGGACTGCGGCGCAGCTTGCTTGATAGCGCAGAGACCTGCCCGCTTTGCGGTTTTGCCGAGCCGACCCAGCTCGATCACTTTCTGCCGCGCGATCAGTATCGGGGGCTTTCGATCTATCCTCGCAACCTCGTGCCCGCCTGCGGTTCCTGCAATAATGTCAAACGGACTCATGTCGGCGCGGGCGACGATGAGCTCGTTCACGCCTATTTCGACGAGCTGCCTGACGAGGACTTCCTCGTGGCCGATATCACGATGACCGGGACGGCGCTGGTGGCGACCTTCATCATCAACCCCGTCGGCATCGATCCTGTACTGGCAGCGCGGCTGCAGTTCCAGTTGGAAAGGATGCAGCTCAACCAGCGCTATCCAAAGCAGATCAATATCTTCCTGTTCGGCCAGCGCACGGGCATGCTGCAGGTCTATGCGGCTGGCGGCGGAACGGCCCTTCGCGCCTTCCTCGTCGCTGCGGCAGCCGACCTCGATCGCGATTTTGAGAAGCACGACTGGCGCGCCGCACTGATGCGGGGTCTTGCCGACTGCAATGCTTTCTGCGACGGCGGCATTACCGCCTATTTTGCGCGGCGGCCGCGCCGGCGCCGGGCAGCAGTCTAGAGCACGGACCAAGCAGTTGAACCGAAAGGCAGTCCTTGCAGCGTGAATGGGTGCTGACGTAACCTGGATTCTCTGTAGACCATGTTTGTTCGCCCGTAAGTCCGAACGGGCCTAACACCTGGCGCGTGCTCACTGGCGGTGCCTGTTTTAAGTGGGGGCAAGGCTGGTCCCAGCGTCCGGCTTGCTGCCATTTGTAAATATCGCAAATGCCGGCCTCCAATGAACTTACCGCAGTGTCTCAATTGCAGCCGCTTAATAGGCAAATACCCAGCCCCCTCAATGCCGCTTGAAATACTGCACCTCCCGCTCATGCATCTCCGCCGCCTCGCGGATATCGAACGTCCCCAGATTGCGTCCCTTGCCGGTCTTTTCGCCCTTTTTGCGTGAATACAGCCGGTATTTTCCCCCTTTCAGTTTCCGGATCATCTCGCTCTCCCTGGCCGATCAGGATTTCCGCTTGGCTTTGAGGCTGCGAGGGGCTTGCTCGACCTCCGCGCGGTTATTGCCCAGGCGGTCAATCAACGCCTGCGCCTCGGCGTCTGTGTCTCTGCGCTGGTGACTTAAAAAAGTTGAGATGCGGTGTCGGATCCGCAGGCGGTCAACCGTCTTAAAGCAGGCGCCACTCGCTGCCATCTCGACAACCAAAGGAATGATCGATGACCAAGAAGATTTTCGTGAGCCTGCCGGTGAGCGACGTGAAGGCATCCATGGCGTTCTATGAAGCTCTCGGGTTCAAGAACAATCCCAGCTTCACCAGCGAGGCGGCCGCCGGGATGGTGTGGAGCGACCACATCAATTTCATGCTGCTCAGCCGTGAAAAATGGCAGACCATGACCACGCGCCCCATCCCGCCATCAACGTCCAGCGAGGTCATGCTGGCGCTGTCGCTCGACAGCCGCAAGGCGGTCGATGCGATGGCCACGGCTGCTGCCGCGAACGGTGGCACCGCCGACATCAATCCGATCGAAGATCATGGGTTCATGTATACCCGCGACCTCGCTGATCCCGATGGCCATGCCGTGGGCGCGATGTGGATGGACGTTTCCGCAATGCCTTCTGCCGACAAGGCGGACTGACATCGTTTTCACGATCGGCCGAGCCCAGATTCCTTCTCACCTTTCAAAACGGATGCACGACCCAACGACACAGGTTATGTTGTCCCGTCTGGCCGAGGTCATCGAAGGGGAGGCATGACATGCAGGCAATGCCGATAGCGCATGAAGCCGCGCAACCCGTGGCCGGCCCCTCCCTGGCCGGCTATCCGGCCGCCGTCCTGTGCTGGCTGCTTTCGGCTGGTGTCTACATCGCGGCCAAATGGGTGGCGCCTGAAATGCCGCCCTGGGGCCTCTGCTTCTGGCGGCTGACGCTTGCTTGCGCCATCCTGCTGCCGATCGTGCACCGTCATCACGAGGCGATGATCGGGCTTTTGCGAACCCGCGCCCTGGAGGTCGTCGCCGTGGGGGCGATCGGCCTGACGCTCTGCCAGGGTATGATCTACCACGGCCTCAACCACACCGACGCCACCACGGCCGGCATCATCATGGCGCTGTCGCCTGTCATGACGATGGTGCTTGCCCGTTTCGTACTTGGCGAGCCGCTCGGCCTGTGGAAGTCGCTTGGCGCGCTGGTTGCGCTTGCCGGGATGATTTTCATCGTCGCCCACGGCAACCTGGAGGCGCTGCTGCAACTCAAGGTCAACGCCGGCGAGCTGTGGATCGTCGGCAGCGCGTTCTGCTGGGGCCTCTACACCGTGCTTTTGCGCCGTGCCAAATTCGGCATCGAACTCCTGCCGATGGTCGTGCTGCTGCTCGGCGCCGGTGCGCTGGTCGCCTTGCCTTTCCATCTGTGGGAATTGTTCAACGACGAACGCTCCGCCATGGACGTCGACAGCCTTCTCGCGCTCGCCTATCTGGCAGGCCCCGGCGGCGCCTTGATGTACTATCTCTACAACAAAAGCGTGCAAACGCTGGGCGCGAGCCGGGCAAGCATGCTGCTCTACCTGCAGACGGTGTTCGTGGCCATCCTCGCCTATCTGCTGCTCGGCGAGGGCTTGCACGATTACGATCTGGTCGGTGCGGCCTTCATCGTCGCCGGCATCGTACTCGCCACAATGGTCAAGCCAGCTCAACCACGCGTGGCGTAGAAATCTTGCGGGTGACGCCTTTGCGACGGGTCAACAAAAACCCGCTTGGGCGGCGGGTCACTGGCGCAAATCAGCACCATAGGCAAAAATGTAGCATAGCTGCCCTCACCCGTCAAGGAAAAAATTCCTATCGACGTCAGCTCCAGCTGCCCGCCGGACCCGTGCATTCCCGGCCAAAAGCCACCGGCGCAATTGCGGTGGAGGCCGACATTTCAACGAAAGTAAATTCAGATCCAGCTTGACGGAACATTAGCCATAGCTAATTGTTGATCTGTGCGGCAGGTGGTGCCCTCCATCGCCTGCCGAAGATCGGCCGTCCGATCGGCCCGCGTCCTCCGCCAGAGGCGCGGGCTTTCGGGGCCGCCGCGCAATCCAGCCGGTATTTTCCGTTCTTCAGCTTTCGATCATTTCGCCAGTCCCTCATCGGGGTTTCGCCGCCTTTTGGCCTTGAGGCTGCGGGCGGCCTGCTCGATTGCCGCGCGGTCATTGCCCAGGCGGTCGAGCAGTTCCTGCGCCTCATCGCCCGATATCCCGGTGCGCACCGCCAGCGCCTCGACCTCCAGCACGTCGGAGCTGGCGATCTCACCGGTTTCAGGCAGCGCGTCGTCCGCCGTCAGCGGCAGCGCCGACTCGCGGTCGATCTCGGCCTCGGCCTGGTGCCAGTGCCGTTCGGGGTCGCCGTGCATGCGGCCTTCCCGTTCCCAGATCTGGTAGGCGCGCTCACGAATTCTGTCGTCCCGGTCGTCGCTCATGGTCAGTCCTCCTTGGGTCAGGGTTGAACGCCGCGCCAATGCGGACGCTCCGGAAAATCCGCGCGATCGGATCGCCATGCCGGGCGGCGCGCGGGGCTACTGGCATTGCCGTCTCGGGCCGCCGGAATAAGGCTGGTAGGAGTTGTCTTCCGGGCGGTAGGAGCGGTAGCGGCTGAAGCAGGAATCGACATGGTCGGCCGAAAGGGCTTCGCCGCCACCGTCGGCAACGTAGACGCCCAGGCCGGCGCCGTTTTCGTCGCCATCGCCGGCAACCGGCGGGACAGGCTGGCCGGCGGCTTGGAGATAGGGCGAGATGCAGGGGCGCAGCTGCCCGCTGTAGGAGCGATAGCTGTTGTCGTCCGGATGGTAGGAGCGATAGCGGCTGGCGCACCAGGCGAGATGCGAAGGCGGCAATTCGGTCGCCGTGGGCGCGATGGCGCCGGTGACCGTCGGGTCGGGCGGTGTTTCCTGCGGTTTGGCGGGGATGTCCGTCGGCGCGGACTGTTTGGCCGGCAGGCGTTCGAGCCCCTGCCCGGCTTTGTTCACCGGCCGCGCCTTCCTGGTCCACAGCTCCGCCACGCTGACGGTGGCCGTTGCCTGGCGCGGCGGCTTTGCGGCAAGCAGCCAGGCCGCAAAACCCAGTCCGCTGCCGAAGACCGCAAGGGTCAGCACGAAGCCGCAGACCAGTCCCAAAACCGCTTTCACGACACGCTCCTTAAGTCCCTGCTCATAGAATGCGGGGCCTCAAGGCTGGTTCCAGAAAAAGGCCCAAGCGTACGCGCCGGCGCTTCCGCCGGGCGGGCCCGGCAAGCGCCGCCAAGGGAGGGTCAAAGGAGCGCCCAGACACAGTTCAGAAACAATATTCAACAGTTCGGAAAAACTGCCGAAAAGATCGGATGGCATAAGCATCCCAAAACAACTGGAAAAATGGCCGTGCCGGGCGATGCCCGGCCTGGACGGGAAAGCATGGAAATGGATCACGGTGTCGATATCGCCGAACTGGACGCGGACCGATCGGGGCTGGAGAGCGGCCTGGCAGGTGTCGATGCGCTGGTAAAAACGGCCCCCGCGACAGCCAGGCGCGGGCAAATCCTGACGGGCGCCGACTTTGCCCGGCAAGGCCTGCCCGGCGAGCGGCTCGACACCGTCTTCGAACAGCTTGCCGACATGTTTGCAGCGCTGCCGGCGGTGATCTCCGACGGGCGTGTCTGGACCTATCGGGAACTGGACAGCCGTGCCAACCAGTTCGCCCGCCTGCTGGTCAAGCGCGGCGTGCGGCCGGGCGACCGTGTCGGGCTCATTCTCGACCGCTCGGCGGAGACCTATGTCGCGCTGCTCGCCGTGATGAAGGCGGGCGCTGCCTTCGTGCCGCTGGCCACCGCTTTTCCCGAGGAGCGGATGGCGCTCATCATCGAGGACGCCGGCGTCAGCCTGATCGTCACCATCGCCGCCTATGCGTCGCGCGCCGGTCAGCTGCCGGTCCCGCATCTGCTGATCGACAGCGCGGCTGCCGAAATCTCCAAACAGTCCGACGCGCCGCTGAAGCCGCATGCGAAGGCCGCTTTATCGGACGACACCTGCTACATCCTCTACACCTCGGGCACCACAGGCAAGCCCAAGGGCGTGGTCATCAAGCACCAGAGTTTCGTCAACTTCATCCGCGTTGCCGCCGCCTCCTACGGCTACCGGCCGGGCGACCGCGTCTACCAGGGCATGACCATCGCCTTCGACTTTTCCTCCGAAGAGATCTGGGTGCCGTTCGTCGCCGGCGCGACGGTGGTGCCGGCACCGGGCCAGATGCCGCTGGTGGGCGAGGAACTCGCCGATTTCCTGCGCCTCCACGACATCACCTGCATCGCCTGCAGCCCGACGCTGCTGTCGTCGATGACATCGGATGTGCCCAGCCTGCGCACGCTGCTGGTCGGCGGCGAGGCCTGCCCGCACAATCTGGTGGTGCGCTGGTCGAAGCCGGGGCGGCAGATCCTCAACACCTATGGCCCGACCGAGGCGACCGTCACCGCCACCATGGGCGCGCTGACACCGGACAGTCCCGTCACCATCGGCGCGCCGCTGCCGACCTATTCGATCGTCATTCTCGACGCATCGCTGCCGCAACTCGCCGAGCCCGGCGAACTGGGCGAGATCGGCATTGCCGGCATCGGGCTCGCGGTCGGCTATCTCAACAGGCCCGACCTGACCGAACAGAAATTCATCGCCGATTTCGTCGGCCTGCCGAACAACCCGTCGAAGCGCATCTACCGCACCGGCGACCTTGGCCGCATCAACGACCAAAGCGAGATCGAGTATGCCGGCCGCATCGACACCCAGGTGAAGATCCGCGGCTACCGCATCGAGCTCGGCGAGATCGAGGCGGTGCTGCTCGACCAGCCCGAAATCGCCCAGGCCGCCGTCACCACCTGGGAGATCGAGCCCGGCCGCGTCGAACTCGTCGCCTATTTCGCAGCGAAGGCCGGCCACCCGGCGATCTCGCGCGCGGACCTCGCCAGGACGATGAAGCGGCGGCTGCCGGATTACATGGTGCCCTCCTATCTCGAGGAACTACCTGTTATCCCGATGACGGTTTCCAACAAGGTGGATTTGCGCCAGCTGCCGAAGCCGACAAGCGTGCGGCTTTCGGGCGATCGCGCCATGGTCGCGCCCGGCAATGACGACGAGCGTTTCCTGGCCGACGCGCTGGCCGCCGTATTGAAATTCGAAGAAGTGTCCGTCGAGGACAATTTCTTCGACGATCTCGGCGCCAACTCGCTGCTGATGGCGCATTTCTGCGCGCGCCTGCGCACCAGGAAGGAATGGGCGACGGCGTCGATGCGCGACATCTATCTCCATCCGACCGTGGCGCGGCTCGCGCTGCATCTGGGCGTGGCGGACGAGATGACGACGGCCACCAACGAGCCCGTCCTCACCCGCCGGGCCTCGAACTTCGCCTACTGGACCTGCGGCGCCGCACAGCTGATGTTCTACGCGCTCTACAGCTATGGCGCCCTGTGGGCGGTCAATGACGGCCTCAACTGGATGTATGACGCGCTCGACGATCCGCTGCAGCTTTACATCAGGTGCGTGGCGCTTTCGGCCGCCGTGTTCTTCGGCATGTCGGGCTTTGCGGTCATCGCCAAATGGGTGCTGGTCGGCCGCTGGAAGGCGGAGGCGTTTCCCATCTGGGGCGTGCGTTACTTCCGCTTCTGGGTGGTCAAGACATTGATCCGCACCGCCCCCGTCGTGCTGTTTCGCGGCAGCCCGCTCTACAGCATCTACCTGCAGCTTCTGGGCACCAAGCTCGGCAAGAACGCCGTCATCGAATCCAAATCCGTGCCCGTCTGCACGGATCTCATCTCGATCGGCGCCAACACCATCCTGCGCAAGGAATCGATGATTCTCGGCTTCCGGGCGCAGTCCGGCTATATCCACACCGGGCCGCTGACCATCGGCTGCGATGCCTTTGTCGGCGTCGGCTCGACGCTCGACATCGACACCCGGATCGGCGACGGCGCCCAGCTCGGCCATTCGTCCTCGCTGCATCGCGGCCAAAGCATCCCCGACGGCGAACGCTGGCATGGCTCGCCGGCCGTGCCGACCACGGCCGACTATTGCAAGGTGCGCAACGTCGATCCGTCCAACATCCGGCGCTTCCTGTTCGAAGCGGTTCAGCTGATCGGGCTGTTTGCCATCGTCACCCCCTTGCCGCTGCTATTCCATAGCTATTGGGAAAATGTCGGCGACGACTACCAGGAAACCATCGGCGTCGTCGCGATCGGCACCACGGTCACGCTGTTCGGCTACATGGCCGCATCCTTCCTGGCGGCAACGCTGGTGCCGCGCCTGGTCAGCCTGCTGTTGAAGCCCGGCCGCACCTACACGCTGTACGGCTTCCGCTACTGGCTGCAGACCGTCGCTGAATTCTCCAGCAACTCGCGCGTGCTCGGCCTGCTGGCCGGCGACAGCTCGGCGATCGTGCACTACATGCGAGCGATCGGCTGGAACCTCAACAAGGTGGTACAGACCGGCTCCAATTTCGGCTCCAACCAGCAGCACGAAAACCCGCTTCTGTGCGAGATCGGCACCGAGACCATGGTGTCGGACGGGCTGTTCATGATCAACATGCACAAATCCGCCGCCGCCTTCAGGCTCGAGCCGACAAGGATCGGCGAGCGCAACTATCTCGGCAACAATATCTACTATCCGCCGGACGGGCGCACCGGCGACAACGTCCTGCTCGGCACCAAGGTGATGATCCCCATCGACGGGCCGCTGCGCGAGAATGTCGGGCTTCTGGGTTCGCCTGCCTTTGAAATCCCGCGCATGGTGAACCGCGACAAGGAGCTCATCGCCGGCATCGACGAGGACGACCGGCGCCGGCGCATCCCGTTGAAGAACCGCCACAATCTGGTGACGATCCTGCTGTTCGTGGCAACGCAATGGGTCATGCTGTTCGCCACGCTGGCGATCTGGGATCGGGCGCTGAACTACTACACCGAATGGGCTGAAGTCGCGCTTTTCGTCGCCGTGCTCCTGACCTCGGCGATCACCATTCCGTTCTACATCTTCGTGGAACGGGCAAGTCTTGGTTTCGGCAGGCTGAAGCCGCAGATGACGACGATCTACGATGTGGCGTTCTGGCGCCATGAACGCCACTGGAAGCTGGCGGATTCGCCGATCGTGCGGCTGTTCGCCGGCACGCCGTTCCGGCCGATGATCCTGCGCATGCTGGGCGTCAAGATCGGCAGCCGTGTCTATGACGGCGGCAGCAACCTCACCGAACGCTCGCTGGTGGAGATCGGCGACGACGCCACCCTCAACGAGGGCTGCGTCATCCAGGCCCATTCGCTGGAGGAAGGCGCCTTCAAGTCCGACTTCATCCGCATCGGCAAGGGCTGCACGCTCGGCCCCTCCGCCTTTGTCCATTACGGCGTCGTGATGGGCGAAGGCTCGGTGGTCGATGTCGACTCCTTCGTCATGAAGGGCGAAGAGCTGGAGCCCAACTCCATATGGCGGGGCAATCCGGCCAAGCTGCATCGCTTCGTCGAGCCGATCACCGACAATGGCTCCAAGGCATCGGCCACGGCATCGGCTTGAAGAAGGGCATCGGCTTGAACTCCGGAGACATCCGTCTCGTTGCCGTGACCAGGGCCAACCGCGCCTTGGTCGCGGCCCTGGAATTGGCTCCCGAGCAGATGGATTTCGTCGCCAGCAATGCGGAGTCGCTGGAAGAAGCCGAAACCGACGAAGACGCGCGGCCGCGCGTCGTCATGGCCGGGACCCGTGTCGTCGGTTTCCTCATGTACGAGGCGCCCGAGGATGATGACGAGGCGCGCATCTACCGCTTCATGATCGACCGCGCCTCTCAAGGCAAAGGTTACGGCAAGGCCGCGCTGCGTGAGGTGCTGGGCGAAATCCGGGGGCTCGGCCACATCAGCCACGTCTCGATCTGCTACGAACCGGAGAACGATGCGGCGCGCAACCTCTATCGCAGCGCCGGTTTCGTCGAAGAAGGGCTCGACGAGGACGGAGAAATGATCGCCGATCTCGCTTTGCCGGCACGGACGCACGAGCCGTGACGCGGCTGCCCGAGGAAATCGCCTTGGCTGAAGCGATGGCCGCCATCGCACCCAAGTGTGTCCGGGTCGGATGCCGGCTTATACGCGATGGCGACGACGCCCATCTGCTGCCCGGGGAAGCGAACTCCATCGCCGCGCGTCAACCGGCCATGCGGCGCGCCAGCGGCGCGGCCCGGTGGATCGCGCACGGACTGCTGGCGGATATCGGCGTCAACGATTTCGCCATCCTGCGCACGCCAACGGGCGCGCCGGTCTGGCCCGACGGGATAACCGGTTCGCTCGCCCACGACGACGACATGGCCGTGGCGGCGGTTGCCCCGATTGGCGATATCGCCTCGCTCGGCATCGACGTCGAGCCCGCGCAGCCTCTCCCGGATGACATTTTGGCGCTCGTGACAACATTTGCGGACCGCACGGACGCAGCCGACCGGCATCTTGCCGGCCGCATCCTCTTTGCCGCCAAGGAAGCCGTCTACAAGGCCGTGTATCCGCTCGATCGCGAGGTGCTGGGCTATGAGGACATCACCGTCGACCTGAACACAGGCCGCGCGACGACGAAGACAGGCCGCAAGCTCAGCCTCGCCTACTGCCTTGCCCCGCGCGTGGTGGTGCTGGCGTTTGTCGATGGAGATGCGGGTTAGCGCGCAGCCCTATTCGCCAACGATCTCCGTATACGCCCTCACCTCGCCATCCAGCCCGCGCAGCCGCCAGTTCTCGCCGTCCCGTTCCTCGACATGGCAAGGCCCGATCGGCACCTTGCCGCCGCCTTCCGGCAGGTCGAGCACATAGACGGGGTTGCAGATGCCCGACAGCCGCGCCCGCAGCGCTTCAGTCAGCGCCTGTCCCTGCGCAATCGTCGTGCGCCGGTGCGCCATGCCGCGCGCGAGGTCGCCATGGTGCAGGTAGTAGGGTTTGACGCCGAGGCGGTACATCAGCTCGCGGCAGAGTTCTTCCAGCACCTCGATGCTGTCGTTGACGCCTTTGAGCAGAACGCTCTGGTTGAGCAGCACGAACCCGGCCTGCCGAAGCGTGCGACAGGCCGCTTCCGTGGCCTGAGTGATTTCCCGCGGGTGATTGAAATGGGTGACGACAGTAACCATCAGCCGGCCCTGCAGCGCCGCGACGAGCCCTGATGTAATGCGCGACGGCAGCACCACCGGCACGCGCGTATGGATGCGCAGCAGCCGTACATGGGAGATCGCTTCGATGCGCGCGAAGATTTCGGCCAGTGCCTTGTCGGGCAGCGAGAGCGGATCGCCGCCGGTCAGGATCACCTCGCGGATCTCGGGATGATCGGCGATATAGGCGAGCGCCGGCTCCAGCGCCTCGCCCGTATAACCACGGCCGATCGACGTCAGCGATTCCTTGCGGAAGCAGAACCGGCAATAGACCGCGCATTGATAGGTCGGGAACAACAGCACACGGTCGGCATGGCGATGCGTCAATCGCGGCACCGGGCTGAAGTCATGGTCGGCGATCGGATCGTCGAGTTCGCCTTCCACCTCCTCCAGTTCTTGCGGAGAGGGGATGACCTGCGCCCGGATCGGATCGGCCGGGTCGTTCCAGTCGATCAGGTCGAGATAGGCTTTGGGCGCGCGCACCTTGTGGTTCGCCGCCGCGCTTTTAGCCGCCGCGCGCTCGGCTGGCGACAGTGGGAGGCGGTCGAGGTCGCGCACGTGGCGCACACCGGCGCGGACGTCCGCCTGCCAGGCGGTGTCGGGATCGGCGGCGCGTGCATTGTGGAGGTTGGTGTCTGAAGTCATCAGGGTTCTCGGGGGGCAGTTTCTGGCGGAGCTATCGGCCGGATGGCCAGGCGGGTCAACCTTCCGGGGTGGTCGCCGCCATCAAATCCACCGCCTGCAAATCCGTAGGTATTTAGCCAAAATGGCACTATTCTGCGCAGTCTGGGCTTCAGGGAAAACGAATGGATTTCAGCACAGGCCATGGTTACCTGCTCATCGGCGGCCTCATTCTCGTCGGTACTGGGCTGCTCATCCTGTCGCTGATTGTCAATCTGCGCGTCGCCCACAGTGTGCGCGACGACGTGCGCCATCGCGAAAAGCTGCTGGAATACTACCGCAACATCTTCTCGCAGCTGGGCGTGATCCTGATCGGCATCGGCGTCTCGCTGTTCATCTTCTTTTTCCAGCAGAATTACCAAGACCAGCGCAGACGCGAAACGGATCTCCAGCAGGTTCTGGCCAAGCTGGCGGCGCGCATCGCTCGCGGCGCTCCCCTCGTCGAGTCACTTGGCGAATTTGATGCGCTGCTGGATGACGGCGGGGCCTATATTAGTCCCGAACTTGGTGGAACCAACGCCGCCATCGGTGCCCAGGGAGCGGAGCTTGGCAAGCAGATCAGCGAGATCCTGCTGGTTGAGCGCGACGTCGACATCCGGGACTTCGACATCCTCAACCTGTCGCGCGATTTCGAGTCGTCGTTCGTCGTCAATGAGCTCGATCCGACGCTATGGTTCGACATCGTGCGCGACGAGAGCGAGATCAAATATGCCGTCACCCAACTCACCCTCGACTACAAGGACCTGCAGGATGCGATCGGCGGCGAGCCAATCGAGGTTGCGATCGCCAATCCTGAAACCGAGCGCAAGATCAAGCACGAAGTGCTCGACATCTTCTACGATGCCGACCTCTTGCGCCAGCGCAGCAGGCGATTTCTCGGCCGTGCGTGCTGGCTCCTCAGCCACGGACGCAGCTTCGTCAGTCTTGCACCGGTCGAGGCGATCGAAGCCGATGCGAGATCACATCAGGAATGGATCGACAGGTCGAAGCCCTTGCTGGCGCAGACGAAATCGGGCAACGGCGATTGCTTCAAACTGCTCCGGTACGGCCCGGCATCCTGACTCCCGGCGGCACCGTTCGATTTGGAAGTCAGTCCCCCACACGTTGCAGCGTGCCGAGATGATTGTCGTCGAGAAAACCTACGGTCATGGCCGACGCCTTGCCGTCAGCGCCGACCACAAAACTTACACCCGAGGGGCTATCCGGCGTCTCCGCGTCGGGGAAGGTCAGGAAAAGGTCACCGTCGAAATGCCTCAATGAGTAGGACCGGCCGGCGGCCGGGCCTACCCTGAGCACAAGGTGGTCTCCCGCTTCCGACACAATCGCGTCGCCGATGAAGTCGTTGGCGTACCGGCCGGCATAGACACTGCCCGGCGCGGCTGGCCGTGGCGGAGACGGCGGCGCGGCATAGGCGGCCTTGGCCGCCGCGACCGCCGGACCGAACAGGCCCGCATAGATATCATCCCACGCCTTGACCCAGTCCTTCTCGACCTTACCGTCGAAGATGAGATCGGCAAAGCTGTCGGACAATCCCTCCGGCAGGCCAGTCGGAAAGGCGTTGGCGACGATGACGATGCCCAGCTTCTCCTTTGGGAAGACCGTCACCAGCGTACGCGCGCCGACGCTGAAGGCGCCGGCGTGGCCCCAGCTCAGGCCGTGTCGGCCGAATTCGACGTTCCAGCCGAGGCCATAGAACGATGCGCCGCCGGAGACGGGGTTGTTGCCGCGCGCTATCAGCGGAACATGCGTCTGGCTTAGCGCATCGGCGGCAATCAGTGTCTTGCCGGCATAAACACCGTTGCCGAGGATGAGGCGCAGCCATTGCGAGAGGTCACGTGCCGTGGAGCTGACGCCGCCGGCGGGCGCCTGCGCATCCGGATCGCGCTCTATCTTCGCGGCCCAGGCGCCATCGACCTTGACGTGAAGCGCGGCGCGGTTGCTTTGCTTGACGAAGTCCGAATGACGGGAACTGGTCGAGGCCATGCCAAGCGGACGGTAGAGCTTCTCCTCGGCGACCTCCTCCCAGGGCTTTCCTGTCGGCCTCGCGGCTGCCACGGCACCCTCTGTCAATCCGAAATTGCTGTAGGAATACCCGGCGCGAAAGCTCGACGATGGTGGCACGAACCGCAGGCGATGCAGTATCTCGACGCGGTCGTAGCCAATACCTTCGAGGTCGTCTCCGGCGGTGCCCGGAAGCCCGCTGCGATGCGAAAACAGGTCACGAACGGTAAGTTGGCTCGCCGGATAAGGATCGGCCAACCGGAAGGCCGGATCGAGATCGGCGATCTTCGAATCCCAGGACACGATCCTGTCGCTAACCAACGCCGCTACGACGGTGGCGGAAACCGGCTTGGAAAGGGAGGCGATCTGGAACACCGTGTCGGCGTCGACGGTCTCAGGCTTGCCGGCCTCGCGATGCCCAAAACCCTTGAGGAAGATCACCTCGTCATCGCGCACGACGCCGATGGCGAGACCGGGTACGGCACCGTCCGCTACGGCGGCTTCGGCAAGCGTTTCGAGCTTCGACAGGGCAGCAGTGATGCGCTCGGGCGTGAGGGTATCGGCCGGCGTCGCGTGCGGCCAAAGCACCATTGCGGCGATGAAGATCCAAACCCTGCAATGACAGAGATTCCGGTTCAGCCGCATGCACAAGCCTCCTTCCAGGAATTCACATGACCATGATACAGGCCCGCACCGGTGAGGCCAGCCCTTCTCGGGCCACTCGCGCCGCGGGCCGGACTGTTCGGTCTCCTTCTCGGCCGCGCCGGCGACGTCAGCTTCAGCGCCGCGTTTCTGCTCCTAACGCCCAGCGGCGCCCGCCATCGCCAAAAAGGCGCTCTCGATGGTCTCGAACGTCAGCTCCGGATAGAGCGCGCCGGCTTCCGGCGTGGCCGTCTCGAGCGCCGTCTCGCCGCGTATCCAGAACGCCCGCAGCAGTCCGAGCCAGGGTGCTGACGCGATCATCGCCTCAAGCTCCGCCGCACTCTGGGGCACGATATGCGGCGAGCGGCCGCTCACCCGGCGCCACAGAGCGATCATTTCGTTCTGGGTGATCTTGTTTCGGGCGATGCGGATCTCGCTGCGGACGGCACTAGGGTCGTTCAACGCGCGCAAGGTGACGGCGGCGATGTCCTTCTCGCTGACGAACGTCGCCGGCACATCGCCACCGCCATAAAGCGTCACCTCATCGGGCGGCAAGGGCGACGAGCCAAAGCGCATCAGATCGCCCAGCGTCGCCACCCAGGTCGAGAAGAAGCCGTTGGTGTAGATCACCGTATAGGGCAGATCGGCTTGCCTGATCGCGTCGAACACGGCTCGCTTGAGGTCGAGCGGCGGGATCGAGCCCGGGGCGGCGGCGGCGAAGTCGAGGCCGAAGCCGGCGGAAGGCACATAGCGGGAAACGCCGGCATCGCTCAGCGCCCGCACCAGCGTCATCTCGCTGGCTGAATCCACATGCACCGAACTGATGACGCGGTCCACTGCACCGGCGGCGCGGACAAGGCTGTCATAGTCGTCAAGATCGCCGACATGGATTTTGGCGCCGAGCTCCTTCAGCGAACGCAGCCGTTCTTCATTGCCGGCTGTTGCCGGACGAACCAGAACGTGCAGGCGATCGCCATTGCGGACGCTGGCCTTCGCCATCTCGCTGCCGATCAGCCCCGTCGCCCCGATGATCAGGGTGCTGGTCATATCGCCCTCCCATTGCGCCGGATGGAACCGTCCCAATCGCGCTCGAACCCGATGTCGTGCAAACGATGGTTAGTGAAGCGCGCAACCCGGCGCAACGCACGCCGGCGCCCGACGGCTTCCGAGGTTATCATTGCAAGACCGCTCATCACAGCGGTGATGGATTGGAAGGTCGGGTTCATAGTCCGTCTCCTGTGTTGCTGGGCTCAAGCGTGTCGGCGCCGTCCGCTGGGGACAAGCATGACGATCGCTCACACTATTGCTGGTCGTTCAGCGCCGTGGTGATGCGCCGGAACACCCATAGATTGGACATTTCCGGGCTGGACGACAAACGACTCTTTGTGCAGGATTTGTGAGCAACACTCACAGGTGGACCATGCCGCGCAGATTGCCGCCCCTCACTGCCTTGCCCGCCTTCGAGGCCGCCGCCAGGCATCTGAGTTTCTCCAAGGCGGCGGCTGAACTCAACGTCACCCATGGCGCGGTCAGCCGCGCCATCCGCAACATCGAGGACAGGCTGGGCATCCAGCTTTTCGATCGGGGAACGCGGTCCGTGCGCTTGACCCCGGTGGGCGCGGCCTACGCATCGGAAGTCCGGACGGCGCTGGACCAGATCGCCGCCGCCACCATCGCCGCCACGCCCGACCGCACGGCAGGCATCCTGAATGTCAGCACATCGGACGGTTTTGCCGGCCGCTGGCTGGTGCCGAGGCTGCATCGCTTCCACCGCGCCAACACCGACATCGACGTGCGGCTGTCGACCTCGGGCGTGCTTTCCGATTTCGTCAGCGACGGCATCGACATCGCCATCCGCTACGGCAAGGGCGGCTATGCCGGGGTGACCGCGGAATTTCTAGCCGATGAAGAGGTCTTCCCCGTCTGCAGCCCGGAACTGCTGCAAGGCGAACATCCGTTGCGCCTGCCCACGGATCTCAGGCATCACAAACTGATCCATGACGCCTTTCGCATCGACTGGGCGACATGGCTGCAACACGCAGGCGTTGGCGATGTCGACCCCAAGCGTGGCGTGCGCTTCGATTCCGCCACCTTCGCCGTCGAAGCCGCGGTGCATGGCGAAGGCGTGCTGCTGGGCCGAAGCGCGCTGGTCTCGGCCGACCTCGCCGCGGGGCGGCTGGTGAGGCCCTTCGATCTCGCGTTGAAATCAGCGGCCAGCTACTATGTCGTCTATCCCGAAGGCGCGCTGCGCCAGAAGAAGATCCGGGCGTTCCGTGACTGGCTGTTTGCCGAAGTGGCGGCCGACTGGATTGGTGCGACCAAGGGCGATTGAGGCGGAGGTCTGCGCTTGCAAACCCAAGCGCTGCAGCGCCGCGCAGACCCACCCCGCTGCTTCGCATCGACTTGCCGGGGCGAGCCACGGGTCTCGCCCGTCCTTCGGACCCCCACAAGGGGGAGGGTGAGGAAGGCGCCCTGCCCGCCTGCCGAACAGCGCCTTTTTTGGAATGTGGAAAAGCTGGGCGCCCTACCTCCCCCTTGTGGGGAGGTCGGACCGAAGGTCCGGGTGGGGGTGCTGGCGCAAATCTTAAAGAATCTGGATTCACGTCCCCGTTTTGTCAGAGCCGTCGCTCGCCCCTGCACTACTCCTTGGCGCGGTAGGCCTCGGGTATGACGAACACTTCGTCGGCCCGGCCATAGCCACCGTCGGCGACCTCCTCGACCAGCACCATCGTGTAGGGGCGTACGCCCTCGCCGAAAAACTCGACGAACATGGCTGTCGTTCGATGGATGAGGTCTTCCTTCTGCGCCCTGGAGAGCGCCGCTTGCGGTAACTTGATATTGGCGAATGGCATGATCTTTTCCTTTCTGTGGAATTTCGGGTTCGGCGTGGAGCGGTCGGCGACGGCTCAGACGACGCCGCCATTGGCGCGGATGATTTGCCCGTTGACCCAGAAGCTGTCCGGACCGGCCAGGAACGAGACCAGGCCGGCAATGTCGTCGGGCTGGCCAAGCCGGCCAAGCGGGATCATCTTGCCGATGGCCTCGATCTGCGCCTCGCTCTTGCCGTCGGTGAACAGCGCGGTCTCGATCGGTCCGGGCGCCACCGCGTTGACAGTGATAAGGCGCGCGCCGAGCTCCTTGGCCAGGATGTGGGTCATCGCCTCGACACCCGCCTTGGTGGCGGCGTAGACGCCGTAGCCCGGCTGGTAGAGGCCGACGACACTGCTGGAAAAATTGACGATGCGGCCGCCGTCGCGAAGCCGGCGCGCGCCTTCCCGCATGCCGCGGAACACGCCGCCGAGATTGATCGCGATCTGGGTGTCGAACGAAGCGTCGTCGGTTTGCGCGATCGGCGAAATCTTCATGATGCCGGCATTGTTGACGAGGATGTCGATGCCGCCGAACGCCTTTTCGCCGGCGTCGAACAGCGATGCGATGCCGTTTGGATCGCCGATATCGGCCTGAACGGCGATCGCCTTGCCGCCGCCGGCATGGATGCTGCGCACAAGCTCTTCGGCCTCGGCGCGGCCCCGTGCATAGTTGACGACGACGGCGACGCCGTCGCGGGCGAGCCGCTGTGCGATGGCGGCGCCGATGCCTTTGGAGGCGCCGGTCACGATCGCGGTTCTGGTTTGGCCACCCGTTGTTTGATTGGATGTCATGGAAGTCTTTCCGTGTGTTGGTGACACGGATATAGCTCGGGCGGCTTTCCGGATAATCAGCCGCCTATTGACATCACTATTCGGAAACTGCGAACAAAAGCCATGGATCGACTGGACACGATGCGGCTCTTCGTTCGCGTTCTGGAGCGGCGCAGCTTCACCGCTGCCGCGGCCGATCTCGGCCTGCCGCGCTCAACCGCGACGGAAGCCATCCGGCGGCTGGAAGAGCATCTCGGCGCGCGGCTGCTGGAACGAACGACGCGGCAGGTGAACGCCACCCAGGATGGCGAAGCCTACTATCGGCGCTGCCTGTCGATCCTGGCCGAAATCGAGGATGCCGAAGCCGCCTTCCGCAATGCCGAGCCTTTCGGCCTGTTGCGCATCGACGCCAGCACGCTGCTCACCCGCACCTTCCTGTTGCCGCGCCTGCCGGAGTTCCTCGCCCGCTATGTCAGGATCGACCTGCAGATCGGCCAAAGCGACCGGCTGGTCGATCTCGTGCGTGAAGGCGTCGACTGTGTGATCCGCGTCGGCGAACCGCCCGACAGCGGTATGATCATGCGGCGGCTGGCTGTCATCCGCGAGATCACCTGCGCCAGCCCTGCCTATCTCGAGCGCCACGGCACGCCCGTCTCCCCCGATGCGCTCGACGGTCACCAGGCGGTGGGCTTTGTTTCGTCGCGCACCGGCGAGACCCTTCCGTTCGAATTCACCGTCGCCGGCAATATCCGTGAGGTGCGGCTGCCCGGCCGTGTCGCTGCCAACAATTCCGACACCGCCGCCGACCTGGCGCGGCTTGGCCTCGGCCTCATCCAGGCGCCGCGCTATCGCTTCGAAAAGGATCTGGCGGATGGGACGCTCGTCGAGGTGCTGGCCGACTATCCGCCATCACCGACTCCGCTGTCGGCGCTCTACCCGCAGAACCGTCAGCTCTCGCCACGCCTTCGCGTCTTCCTCGACTGGGCCTCGCGCATCTTCGCCGAGGCGGATCTCTAGGGCGCAAAACGCGCCGCTCCCGGTCAATTCGGTTTTGAAAATCCGGCCAGGGACGCATAGCCGCGTACCACGCTCTTGCGTTCTTCGCGCGAAGCGACAGCGTCGATGTCATCAAAGCCATGCGGCGCCCGGGCCTCGACCATGTCTATGACCGCTTCCGGGCCGCCTTGCCGGTTGGCCAGCACGATGGCGGATGTGGCCGGCCGCCGCTCCCCATCATAGCGCGTTAGCGCGGCTTCGACGGTAGGCTCCGCAGCCAGATGCATCGCGAGGCAACCGGCGTCGAGTATTGCCTGGCTGGCTCCGTTCGACCCGACCGGATACATGGGATGCGCCGCATCGCCGAGCAGCGTCACCCGCCCGAACGACCATCGCGGCAGCGGGTCGCGGTCGCAGTTCGGATATTCGTAGAAGCCATCCGTTGCCTGGATGATGGATGCCGGATCCACAAAGTCCAGTTGAAACCGGTCGCGCACGAAGGGCAGCACATCGTCGATCACCCCCGGGCGGCTCCAGTCGCCGGGACGCAGCGGTGATGTGCCGCTGTCACCGGTATTGGCCATCACCGCCCAGTTCGTCAGCCTGGTCTCTTCGCGATCCGGCTCGATCGGATAATAGACGAACTTGGCGAAATTGCCGCCGGCAACCGCCATGGTGCGCCCGTCGCGCCAGACCGGCCATGGCGTGGCGCCGCGCCACAGCATCGTGCCGTTCCAGATCGGCGGCCCTTCTTCGGGATAGAGCACGGCCCTGACGGCGGAATGGATCCCGTCGGCGCCTATGAGCAGGTCACCATGCGCCTCGCCTCGCGAGCCGTCATGCCGGCGGAAATGCGCCACGACCTCGCCCTCACTCTGCTCGAAGGCATCGACAAGGCTTGCCGTGCTGATGGCGTCGCCGCCAAGCCTGTTCACCGCGGCCCGGTGGATCAGCCCCAGCAGCCTGCCGCGATGGATGCTGATTTGCGGAACCTCATAGCCGGCATCGATGCCACGCAATTCCTGCCATATGACCTGGCCGAAGCGGTTGGTGTAGACAAGCTCGCGTGTCCTCACTCCCTCCGCGTCGAGCGCCGGCATCAAGCCAAGCCCAGCCAGCGCCTTGACCGCGTGCGGCAGCATGTTGATGCCGACGCCAAGTTCGCGGATGTCGTCGGCCCGCTCGAACAGTTCAACCTCGATGCCTGCCTGATGCAGGAACAGAGCGGTGGTGAGGCCGCCAATGCCGGCCCCGGCGATCAAAGCTTTCATCAGTCACTCCCTTGCTGTGAAAAATCGGTGCTCGGAGGACGGCCACACACCCGCTGTCGCTTCAGCACGGCATCGTCACCGCGATGCGCCCGACCCGGGATATTCGAGTTGCATGGCGACGAAGTCGGCCGTGCGTGCTCCGTGGCGGGCGGCGATGGCGCGCAGCGTTTCGTCCAGGACTTTTGCCGGCTGGCTGCCGCCAGCTGGCGCTAGCAAGCGCCCTGTGGGCCAGTTGGCGTAGCAATCCATGCTCCGGCAAGACAAGGCCGGCGGCACCGACACTGCTCCATACGCAAGTCGCCAGCTCATGGAGTCCGGTCTCCAGATGGCTTGACGACGAGGGTACCGGCGTTAGGTTTCGTCCGAAATGACATAAATCAGGCGAATACTGCCATGCGCAGGCAAGTTGCCGTCGTCGTTCACCCCGGTTTCCAGCTTCTGGATGCGGCCGGGCCGACAACCGTCTTCGAGATTGCGGAGCGCTGCCGCCCGCACACCTACGAGCTGACGCTGCTGGCGCCCGGCGGCGGCGACGTTGAAAGCTCTTCGGGTCTGAAGCTCCTCACCAGGCCTTTGCGCGACGGTCCTTTCGACACCGTCATCGTATCGGGCGGCGAAATCATCCGCTCCATGGAGGCGATGGACGAGATCGTCGCCTGGTTGAGGCGCGCCTCGGCGCGGCGCATCAGCAGCGTCTGCACCGGCGCGTACCTGCTGGCAAAGGCGGGATTGCTCGACGGCCGCCGCGCAACCACCCACTGGGCCAGCAGCGACGACTTCCACCGCCGCTATCCGAAGGTCAGCCTCGACGCCGAGCGTATTTTCATCAGGGATGGCGACATCTGGACGTCGGCCGGCATCTCGGCCGGAATAGACCTGGCGCTCGCACTCGTCGAAGATGACCTTGGCGCTGAGGTGGCGCGCCGCACCGCGCAGCAGATCGTCGTGCACCAGCGCCGGCCGGGTGGCCAGTCGCAATTCTCGGCCATCGTCGAGCTGGGCGGGCGAACCGGCCGCTTCGCCGCGCTGATCGAATGGGTGCGGGCAAACCTGGCCGAACCGCTGACCGTCGAATGCCTGGCCGATCACGCGGCCATGAGTCCCCGCAACTTCGCCCGCGCCTTCACGGCCGAGACCGGCGTCACGCCGGCGAAGGCCGTAGAGCGCATGCGCCTTGAGACGGCCCGCACGGCGATCGAGACCAGCCATCTCCCGCTTGAGCGCATCGCCGAAACCGCCGGTTTTGGCGATCCCGGACGCATGCGGCGCGCCTTCCTGCGTACCCTTGGCCAGCCGCCGCAGGCGTTTCGGGCGGCCGCCGAACACAGGGAGCTTCAGCGGGGCAGCCAAGCAGCGGCTCTGCCGGCTTAAACGCCGTTCCGGTCCAAAAGCGGACAAAGCGAATGAGCGCACTTGATCCGCAACCGAAGTGTCACGAAAATCGTCCCAAGCCGGTTGCCGCCATTCAGTGCGCCACTTTCGGCCTGTTGGACCGGATATTGCGGCGCCTGGCCCAATCGCCGCAGATGCGGAACCGGATAGCCATTATGAGGAGACTGTTTATAACGGTCGCTGAAATCGCGATGATCAAGGGGAGACGATGCGCTACATACGTCCGCTTTCAATAGAAGATGCCGTTGGCCAGTTGGCCGGGTCGGCTGGTACGGCCGCCATCCTTGCGGGAGGCAGCGACCTCCTGGTCAGAATGAAGGGCGGCTTTGCCGAACCAGAGCTGATCGTCGACATCAAGGCGATCGATGGCTTGAGCGAGATCCGGGAAACGGCTGAAGGCTTCAGCATCGGCGCCGCGGTTCCCTGCGCCGTCCTGGGGGAGAACACCGCCCTCAGGAAGGCATGGCCTGGTGTCGTCGAGGCTGCCAAGCTGATCGGCTCGAAGCAGGTGCAGGGACGCTGCACCATCGTTGGCAATCTCTGCAACGCCTCGCCGGCCGCCGACAGCGTGCCGGCGCTGGTTGCCGCCGGCGCCAAGGCAGTGGTCGTCGGGCCGGCGGGCCGGCGCACGATCCCCGTGCAGAGCGTGCCGACCGCGCCGGGCAAGACGTCGCTGGCCAAAGGCGAGATCATCGAGGCGATCCTGCTCGACAAGCGCGAGCCGCGCTCTGGCGATGCCTATCTGCGTTTCATTCCACGCACCGAGATGGACATCGCGGTGGTCAGCGCTGGCGTGAACCTGACGCTCGACGAACACGGTGTGATCAAATCGGCCCGCGTGGCGCTGGGCGCCGTGGCGGCGACGGTGCTTCTGGTCGAAGAGGCGGCGGAGGTGCTCATAGGCTCCAGGCTGGACGAAGCGACGCTGGAGCGGCTCGCCAAGGTCTGCGCGGGGGCTTGCCGTCCCATCGACGACAAGCGCGGCACCATCGAATTCAGACGAAAAGTTGCGGGTGTGCTGGCCCAGCGGGCCGCCACATCAGCCTATGCACGTGCAGGAGGCAAATGATGGCTGGTATAGCAGTTTCAACGACAATCAACGGCGACGCTGTCGAGTATCTTTGCCAGCCCGACGAGACGCTGCTGGACGTCCTGCGCGATCGGCTGGGGCTTACGGGCGCCAAGGAAGGCTGCGGGACCGGCGACTGCGGCGCCTGCTCGATCATCCTCGACGATCGGCTGGTGTGCTCGTGCCTGGTGCTCGGCGCCGAGGCTGAAGGCCGGCGCGTCGAGACCATCGAGGGCATGGCCCATGGCGATACGCTGCACCCGCTGCAGCAGAAGTTCCTCGAGCATGCGGCGCTGCAATGCGGCATCTGCACGCCTGGCTTCCTGATCGCGGCCAAGGACCTCCTGGCCAAGAACCCCGACCCGACCGAGGAGGAAATCCGCTTCGGCCTTGCCGGGAACCTCTGCCGCTGCACCGGCTACGACAAGATCGTGCGCGCCGTCCAGGACGCGGCCATCGTGATGAAGGGAGCCTGAGATGAATTTCGATCCACGTTTTTCCGGACGTAAATTCGCCTCCGTCGGCACGCGTCCGATCCGTCCAGACGGCATCGACAAGGTGACGGGCCGCGCGCGCTACGGCGCCGACTTCAACATGGCCGGCCAGCTGGTCGGGCGTGTTCTGAGAAGCCCGCACGCTCATGCCAGGATCGTCAAGATCGACACGTCCAAGGCGGAGAAGCTCGCCGGCGTCAAGGCGGTGATCACCGCCGCCGACCTGCCCGATCTCACCGATGGCGATGCCGCCATGTACGACGTCCTCGACAATTGCATGGCGCGCACGAAAGCGCTCTATGACGGCCACGCGGTGGCCGCGGTCGCCGCGATCGATGCCCGCACCGCCAGGCAGGCGCTGAAGCTCATCGAGATTGAATACGAGCTTTTGCCGCATGTCACCGATGTCGACGAGGCGGCGAAGCACACGGCGCCCTTGATCAATGATGCCATCTTCACCGAGGGCCTTGAGGAAAAGCCGGTAAAACCCTCCAACGTCACCAAGCGCAGCCAGTTTGGCCATGGCGATGTCCATCAGGGCTTTGGGCAGGCCGACTTCATCGTCGAGCGTTCCTTCAAGACCGAGCAGACGCATCAGGGCTATATCGAGCCGCATGCCTGCGTGGCGAATTTCAGCTCCGACGGCACCGCCGACCTGTGGGTGTGCACGCAGGGCCATTTCGTTTACCGCCAGCACTGCGCTCAGCTGCTTGGCATGGAAGCCTCGAAACTGCGCGTCACCTCCTCGGAGATCGGCGGCGGTTTCGGCGGCAAGACCCATGTCTGGGCCGAGCCGGTGGCGCTGGCGCTGTCGCGCAAGGCTGGACGGCCGGTCAAGCTGGTGATGACCCGCGACGAAGTGTTCCGTGCCTCGGGCCCGACCAGCGCCACCTCGATCGACGTCAAGATCGGCGCCCGCAAGGACGGCACGATCACCGCCGCCGAAGCGACGCTGCGCTACAGCTGCGGCCCGTATGCCGGCTCCTGGGCCGAGATCGGCGCCATGACCGCGTTCGCCTGCTACAAGCTCGATAACGTCAAGACGGTCGGCTACGAAGTGCTGGTCAACCGGCCGAAGACCGCGGCCTATCGCGCGCCCTCGGCGCCGATGGCGGCGTTCGCGGTGGAAAGTGCGGTCGACGAGCTGGCCAAGAAGATCGGCATGGACCCGGTCGACTTCCGCATCAGGAACGCCGCGCAGGAAGGCACACGGTCCTCCTACGGCCCGGTCTACGGACCGATCGGCATCGGCCCGACGCTGGAGGCCGTGAAGAGCCATCCGCACATGAAGGCGCCGCTGGGCAAGAACCAGGGGCGTGGCATGGCTTGCGGTTTCTGGTTCAATTTCGGCGGCCAGACCTGCACCGACCTCAACATCGGCATGGACGGCTCGGTCTCGCTGGCCGTCGGCACGGTCGATGTCGGTGGCTCGCGCGCCTCGCTGTCGCTGGTGGCGGCGGAGGAACTCGGCATCGACTATGCCCAGGTCAAGGCGATCGTCGCCGACACGTCCAGCCTCGGCTACAACGACATGACGGACGGCAGCCGCGGCACCTTCTCCTCGTCCATGGCCACGATCTCGGCCGCCCGCAACGCGATTCTGATCCTGCGCGAGCGCGCCGCGCAGATGTGGGACATCGCCGTCGACGACGTGGTCTGGGAAAAGGGCCACGCGATCGCCAAGGGCGAGAAGCATGGCAATCTCGGCAAGCTGTCGCTGAAGGAGATCGCGGTCGAGTCGGGCAAGACCGGCGGACCGATCGCCGGCCACAGCGAGCTCGTCGCCGATGGCGCCGGCGTCTCCTTCGCCACCCATATCTGCGATATCGAGGTCGATCCCGAGACCGGCGCCACCAGGGTCATCCGCTACACGGTGGTGCAGGATGCCGGCAAGGCGGTGCACCCGACCTATGTCGAGGGACAGTACCAGGGTGGTGCCGCGCAAGGCATCGGCTGGGCGCTCAACGAGGAGTATATCTACGGCAAGGACGGCCGGCTGCAGAACGCCGGCTTCCTCGACTACCGCATCCCGGTCTGCTCGGACCTGCCGATGATCGACACGCAGATCCTGGAGATTCCCAACCCCAATCATCCCTACGGGGTGCGCGGTGTCGGCGAGACGTCGATCGTGCCGCCGCTGGCGGCGATCGCCAATGCGGTGTCGAACGCAGCGGGCGTGCGCATGACGCACATCCCGATGTCGCCGCCGCGCATCCTGGCGGCGATCGAGGCGGAACGGGAATGGTCGAAGTAACGCTCTGGGGCTCGCTCGCCGCGACCGCCGGAGGCAACAGCAAGGTCGAGATCGAGGCCAAGGACATAAGGGAGCTGTTCAGGAAGCTGGCTGAACAGTATCCCGGCCTCGAGCCCTGGATCGACAAAGGCATCGCGGTGGCCATCGACGGGACGATCTATCGGGATACCTGGTCGAAGAAGCTGCCGGAGGGGGCGGAGATTTTTCTGCTGCCGCGGCTGGCGGGGGGGTAGGCGGACGGCTGGCGGGGCACTGTCACCGTAATTCTATTAAGGCGCTGTTGATCCGATCGGGCGGAGGTCTGCCTTGCGCTGTATATTGGCCGTTGGTCGGACTAAGGTACATTCTAGAGGCGGACGGTCGAGCGATTAAGCGAGGCGGCACGTTTGCGCCAGAAGCGGACATGAAAGTATAGACCTCACGTAACCTCACATCTTCGAAGGTCGTTGCATAGGGCTTTGGTTTCTGGTGGTTTTCTTGACCGTCCGTTCGGCCGTGAAGCCCGTCGTCCCCCAAAAATTCTCGATGCCACCCGGCACGCCCTTGTAGAATTCGTCAACGTTGAATGGCCTCAGGTCTATTGCCTCGAACAGCTCGGGAGCCTTGGTCAGCTCGGCGTCAATCTCGTTGGCGCGGTCAACTTCCTTTGCCTTGACGTAGGGAATGGCCGTCTCAAGTAGGTTCTCAAGGATATCGAAAACCATGCTGTCGCTGTTGACGCGGTGGTGTATTGCCGTAATAGCGTCTCCGTCATCTTGTTCCAGATAGAGTACCCGTTCCTCATGCCATCCCTCACCTGGGCCGAAGTGGGCAAGCACCTTGTCCCGCAGATTGACGATGAGCTTATGGGCCTCTCGCTGTTCGGGTGAGTATGCGCCTATAACCCCAACGTCATATCGTTCGATGGCCTTGGTATGGCTCGCGCGGCAATATACAACGACTGCATGGGTTAGGAGCGCACGGGCGATATGCGACTTGTCACCGAGATCCTCGCGCATAGTCTGAAGCTCTTCGACCGACTTCTTCACCTCGGCAAGGTCGGTGCTGACCGAAATAGCTGATTGGAATTTTCGGACGGCCTTGATAAACGGCTCGCCCTTCGGGTTCGCGGCAAGGAAGAGGGCAGCTGATGTCAGATCGAATGCGCGCTGCATGGTTAAGTCCGCACGAGTTGGTCCAAGCCGGAAATCAGGGCGCGGATGAAGCCCAGCGTATCTTGCAGCTCCGTCAGGTCGACCGTGCGCGTGAGATCGCCATGCACGATGTCATTTCGCAGATTAAGCTGCTCGTCCAACTGTTCGCGCGCCCTGTCCGCAACACGCCCTTTGGCCTTGTCAGCGAAATAGGACTTGAGCTGAGCATTCTGCCCTAGTTTTTCTGAGAACGGCTCGGGTAGCATGAGGGCGGAGAACAGCTTCTCCAGCCGCTCCGCTGTGCAATTGCCCATGAGCTTCGTATAAATCTCGGGGTTGAGCTTGTATCCCTTTTGTCCTGACAGACCTTTTCCCAGATTTGTGATGAGATCATCGAAATTGTAGGCGACGCCCATTACCGCCCCAGCTTTGAGATGGATCAAGACGCGTGCTGCGTGGGTGATGTGGTCATTGCGAAAGCCCTGTTCCAGATTGGTATAGAGTTCGACCGTCTCGAACCGCTCTTCCACAATCGCTTTGGTCAAGGAGCGGATATAGTTCTCAAACACACCGTTCACTTGGACCATGAGCGGCTTGTAAAGGGCGCTCGGATCAACCGCCTTGTGCTTCAGTGCCTGTTGCACTGTCGCCTTGGCGGCACCATCTTGCCCGAGCGCTCCCATAAGGCGACCGGCCATCCCAACAACTATATTCGTATACGACTGGCGGATTTCAATCGTGGCAGAAATTTCATCAAGGTAGGAATCCGCAAGTGATTTTGCGGCGCCCAGCTTAGGCATTGATGATCTCTTGGAGCAATTCTTGAACCGCGGCGATACGCCCAGCGATGGCGGCCGCCGTGTTGCCACGACCTACCATCAGGTCGTAGGTGTCGGCATCCGGTGCCGTCATATCAAGTATCCGATCCCTGATGATTTGGCGATTGATGAGCAAATCATTCCGACGAGCGCGAAGGTCAAATGTTGCCACCATCTCGGCGTCATAAAGCGGGCGCGAAATCTTGCCTGGCTTGTTGTCAGCCGGGGGAAGCCGGAAGGTGTGAGGCCCAAAGACCTCCGTGCATAGGCCAATCGCGTCCATGAAGTCCTGCCTTAAAGCCTGAAGCGTGACCTCATCCGGGCGGCGAAGGCGCTTCATCGTGCCGTCCAGCATCGACCGCACCGAGCCGGACAATTTGTCTGCCTCCCTGAAAGCAAAGAAGCGCAGCACGATTTCCACGTCGGTCATACGCTTGAAGAGGGTATTCGCGGCGAGAGCGGCGCTTGGGGTACCGTCGGCCCGGGTGTTATCCTCGTGGTTCGGGATTTCCCAAGCATCAGTGAATACCCGGGTCCGGGACAGCTCGATAAGGAGGGCATTGAAGTCGCCGGAGTAAAGCGAATTGCGGAGTTCCTGCTGGTTAAGTCTCTCGCCACCGGTATTCAGCCGCTCGAACACTTGAGCTCGAAGGTCCAAGCTGTCCTCGGTAGCCGAGACATTGTCGGACATGAGCGTGATGGCTGAAATCTTCGCTCGATCCAGCCCTCGGCGAACCAACGGCGGCAAGGCGCCGTAGTTGCGACCATTCAACGCCGGCCAAATGTTGAGACCTTCGAGCGCGTAGCCGCCGTTCAAAAAATCAGCAATTGCATTGAGGCGCTGCTGGCCGTCCATCACTTCGAATCGTCCTAGCTCTTTCTCATAGAGAAAAACCGGTGGGACCGGGACGTTCATAATGAAGCTCTCGATAAGGCGAGATTTCTTCTTGTTGTCCCACCGCAGGCGGCGTTGGTATTCGGGCTGCAGATTGCTCCATAGATTGCCCGTCCCACTGATGAATGTCATCACGTGAGAGAGGAAGATGTCGTTCTTCTCCTGAACGACCCGAAGCCGTCCGGTCTCGAAGTGCTTCTCAATCTGCTTATCGGAGGTTCCCGCTGGAACAACGCTTTTGCCGACGGCAAGCGGTTCGGGCTCTTCAGTTATTCCGTCATACTCGGCCATAACAAACTCCCGAAAACCAGCAATATCAAGGCTCTGATGAATAACGAGCGTTCGGACGAAGGGCAAGATCAATCCGCGCTTGGCGCGCGTTTGACGGACAGAGTTCTAGTCATGATAGGCCTTGATCAGGCCGATATGGAGCAGGCTGGTGATGCCAGCGAGCATGCTGGAGACGTAGAGCGCTGCTATGATTTGCCAGTATTGCACGCCGGACAAGCGCGTGAGCCGTGCATAGTAGGACCATATTGGATTCGATACCGAGACCCAAGGTCCAAGGCAGGCTGCTGATCGGTGCGAGCATGCGGTCGCGTCCGTGGCGGCCCCTCGCGATACGTGATCTCTGCACCGGTCAAGGCAGGTCTTGCGATGCGGTTGCACGCACTCGAGTCGGCTGGTGCTTATATAAGTTTATGTTCACTTATAAGTTGACATTGCAAGTTAAAGTGAGCATATATATGTGCGCAATGACCTCGACGGAGACTAGCCATGACTGCAAGCTTTCCTTCAACTCTTAAGCCCGCAGCGGGAGAAACAAAAGCTAACAGGCAGGCTAATCGGCGCGAGTTGCGCAACCGAATGCGTGAACTTGGAAAGACAGTCATAGAGGCCAACGGCTATATGGTTGGCGCGGCTCTAGGTCTCGACCGCGGCAGAGCCTACCATGCCAAGCGCGATGGCAAGGCGGTGAAGATCGGGTTCCGCGCTAGCGCTGATCGTTGGATCGCCGCTACATCGTCAGCACTGGCTGCAGGCGGGGAATTGACCGAGGTCGACGAAATTTTCGTTGTCGCCTTCAAAGACCCGAAAGTGCGCGACGCTATCGAAGTCTATCGGTTCAAGGCTTCCGTGATCGCGGACGCTGCAAAGAAGGTGTTCGCCGCCTCGGGGAAAACAGGGCAGCAATGGATTCCGTTGGACGATGCAAAGGACGAGGGCGTTCACAGCATGGCAGGAGGAAGTCTCGGAAAACACGGTGAAGTTATTTCCACGGTAGACGTCGTTTGGAAAGATGGCGGCGCTGGTGGCGCTGACGCGACTGCGCCTTTCAAATTGACACTTGACCAAGCCAAGGCCGGATTGGCCGCGCAATTTGGCGTGAGCAAGGATGCCATTCGCATTACGATCGAGGGCTGACGAGTGGCTACTTGTCTGCGAATTGGGCTCGGCTTTGGCCGGGCCTTCAAGCAGCCAGTCCCCCCCTACCTTTCCTCCAGCACGATCAGCCCGAACAAGCCACCTTGCCCCCGGGCACTTGCAGGGTGCGTCAGCACCGGAGACTCCCCGCCGAGTTGACGCTCGCCCCGAGGCGCCTCAGCCCATGAACGCTCCAAATATATCCCTTGGAGGTCAGCATCGCCTGGCCCTTGAACGAGATCGAGAAATCGCCAAGCTGGTACCGGCCTTGGTCATTCTTGACCAGAAGGTCGCCATCAACCTTGTTGAAGCAACTCTCGATGCCTTTGACGATCCTGTCGACGTAGCGCAGGTTGCTCTTGACCGAGAGACTATCGTTCTTGGCCAGCTGCTGCGCGATACGTTAGAGCTTCGGGTCGTCGCCGATACTTTGCAGCCGCGCTTCAACGGCCTCGGGGCTGGTGCGCGCCAACGGCGGCTTTCCATCACTCGCCTCGCAGCCCCGGCGCCTTCTGCCGAAAGGCGCCGCAAGCCTATGGATACTTCGTCGGCGGCACCCCGGGGTTCAAATCGCCCTGCAGTTCCTTCGGCAGCGGCAGGCTTGAGCATTGCAGGTGCACCTCGCGGGCGAACAGCTTTCGTTGCTTCTGCTCATTCTCCTTGATGGCTGCGACGAGCCCCATCGAGTATGGACCAAGCAAGACGCCGAAACCCCATCCCGGATGCTCCTTCTCGCGAGCCTGGTAATCGGAAGCCGCCCTGCGTGCCTGCTGGCATGCCGGCGAAGCCCATTTCTGGTCCTGCTGCGAAAGCGACGCCTCATAGTCGACCGGGGAGGTCGCGCACCCAGCCACTGCCGCGGTCAATGCGAGGCAGATTGCGATTCTCATCCGAAGCCTCTCCTAAGCTTTGTGAGGAGTCTGCATAGACCTGTTCTTCCCACAAGGCGATAGCTGCGGCCAGGCGCCTTCCCCACCCTCCGCAACCCCTCGCCCTCTCCCCGGGCCTTCCCGCAGCCGGATTCGAACCCATACCTGAAACCAAGTCACGGGGCCTGGAACCAAATCACGGGCGAGACTGTTCAGTTGTAACTTTGATCCCACCCAGACATCCCGGCCGGCAAAGCGGCGCCATTGAGGAGTTCTCACCATGAAGATTTCATCCGGATTTCGTTCCATCGCGGTTGCCGCCATCGCCACCGCGAGCATCGGCTTTGCCAGCGCCGCGCATGCCGACAGCGGCACGATCCGCTTCGCCGTCTACAAGGCGGCGTTTTTCGTCGGCGGCTCCGGCGGCAAGGGCACCTTCACCTTCCGTGGCAAGAGCTACCCGATCTCGATCGGCGCCGTGTCCGGAGGCCTGGCTTTCGGCGTGTCCAAGACATATTTTCGCGGCACGGTTCGCCATATCCGCCGCGCCCGCGACGTGACCGGGGTCTACGGAGCAGCCGGCGGCGGCGGCACGATCGGCAAGGGAGCCCAGGTGATCGTCATGACCAATGACAAGGGCGCCCAACTCGAACTCACGGGCAAGCAAGTCGGCCTGCAGGTCAACGCCGACCTCAGCGGCATGGCCATCTCGTTCGAGTAAGGCCGTCATTCCAGCCGGACCATATTCATAGGGCGGTGCCGGCTTCGAGCCGACGCCGCCCTTATCATTTACCTAGCTCCGTAGCCCCGGCGCTTCCTGCCCCGTCCGCTCGACATATTCCGTATAGCCGCCGCCATAGGTGTGGATGCCCTCGGGCGTCAGTTCCAGCACGCGGTTGGAAAGTGCTGCCAGGAAATGCCGGTCGTGCGAGACGAACAGCATTGTGCCCTCGTACTGCGACAGTGCGGTGATCAGCATCTCCTTGGTGGCGATGTCGAGATGGTTGGTCGGCTCGTCCAGCACCAGAAGGTTGGGCGGGTCGAACAGCATCAGCGCCATCACCAGCCGCGCCTTCTCCCCGCCTGACAGCACGCGGCACTTCTTCTCGATCTCGTCGCCGGAAAAGCCGAAGCAGCCGGCAAGTGCCCTGAGCGGCGCCTGGCCGGCCTGGGGGAACGCGTCCTCCAGTGTCTGAAACACGGTGCGCTCGCCTTCCAGCACTTCCATGGCGTGCTGGGCGAAATAACCCATCTTGACGCTTGGGCCCCGCGCGACCGTGCCGGTGTCGGGCTCGGAAGCGCCGGCGACCAGCTTCAACAGCGTCGACTTGCCGGCGCCGTTGACGCCCATGATGCACCAGCGCTCGCGGCGGCGCACCTGGAAGTCGAGCCCTTCATAGATGGAGCGGCTGCCATAGCCCTTGTGGACGTTCTTCAGCGTCACGACATCCTCGCCGCAGCGCGGCGCCGGCAGGAAATCGAAGGACACGGTCTGGCGGCGCTTCGGCGGCTCGACGCGGTCGATCTTGTCCAGCTTCTTCACCCGGCTCTGCACCTGGGCGGCGTGTGAGGCGCGCGCCTTGAAGCGCTCGATGAAGGCGATCTCCTTGGCCAGCATCGCCTGCTGGCGCTCGAACTGTGCCTGCTGCTGCTTGTCGGCGATCGCCCGTTGCTGCTGGTAGAATTCGTAGTTTCCGGAATAAGCGGTCAGCGAACCGGCGTCGATCTCGACCACCTTGTTGACGATGCGGTTCATGAACTCGCGGTCGTGCGAGGTCATCAGCAGCGCGCCGTCATAGTTTTTCAGGAAGGACTCCAGCCAGATCAGGCTCTCCAGGTCGAGATGGTTCGATGGCTCATCGAGCAACATGGCGTCGGGCCGCATCAGCAGGATGCGGGCCAGCGCCACGCGCATCTTCCAGCCGCCGGACAGCTTTCCGACATCGCCGTCCATCATCTCCTGCGAAAAGCCGAGACCGTCCAGCACTTCGCGGGCGCGGCCATCCAGCGCATAACCGTCGAGTTCCTCGAAGCGGTGCTGCGCCTCGCCATATTTTTCAATGATCGCGTCCATCCGGTCGGCCTGCTCGGGATCGGCCATGGCCGCCTCGAGCGCTGCCATTTCGGCCGCGACTTCGCTGACAGGCCCGGCGCCGTTCATCACTTCGGCGACAGCGCTGTGGCCTTCCATGTCGCCGACATCCTGGCTGAAATAGCCGATGGTGATGCCGCGATCGACCTGCACCTGGCCTTCGTCGGGCTGCTCCTGGCCGGTGATCATGCGAAACAGCGTCGTCTTGCCGGCGCCGTTCGGCCCGACGAGGCCGACCTTCTCGCCCTTCTGCAGCGACGCCGACGCCTCGATGAAGACAAGCTGACGGCCGTTCTGCTTGCTGATGCTTTCAAGTCTGATCATGCGGTGTCCGGGGAATATGCTTGCGTGAAAGGATTTGCCCGGCGCCTTACGCGAAGGATGGCCGCAAAGGAAGAGGCGCAAGCGCCGCAGCGGCGGAACGCTCTCCTTCCCCCCTTGTGGGGGAAGGTGGATCGGCGCGTCAGCGCCGAGACGGATGAGGGGTGTTCCAGCGGAATGAGACGTTGGTGTTCCCTGGAACACCCCTCATCCGACCTCGCTTCGCGAGGCCACCTTCTCCCACAGGGGGAGAAGGGAAAACCCCGCCAGAAACACTCCAGAAACAAGAATCAACATCCGGGAAAAACTCGCGAAAACATCGCCTGTCATAACCACCCTCGCGGCGGTCAAGCGGGCTGCTGCACAACGCGAAGAAATGGTCCAAACATGCAACGACTTTCGACCGGATGGATCGGTGCCCTGACAGGCATTTCGCTCGCCATGCTGGCGGTCGCACAGTCGGGGGCGGAAGCAGCGGTCACCCGGAGCGAATATTGCAGCCGGCTCGGTCTTCAACTCGACGGAGCCATCCAGACCAAAGCCAAACCCGGTGCCAGTGCAGGCGAGATCGCCGAGGCAACCGCGCTCCAGGACAAGGCGAACCGGTTTTGTGCCGAGCGCAAGCAGGCGCAAGGCATCCGGACCTATGCCAATGCCCTGAAACTCCTTGGAGTGACGCCGGTCGACCTGAACCAATAGTATCTGCCTTTGAACCATCAAGCACGCCAAGGCTGCTTGATCGCCCCTCCTTCCTGACTTCCTCCCGGGAAAAGGCCGCCACTCGCAAAAGCGAGGGCGGCTTTTCTTGGCTACGCAATGCCGGAGGAAATGCGCGACAGACACCTGCCAAATCCGCATAAAAACAGATGCTTATAACAATTCGGCGATTCAGATACTGAAGCACTTCATGCGACGCTGAGTGCCGATCGCAATCTGCCCCAGGAATCGGGTGGCGGGCCGCATGCGAAACGCATGCCCCTCGCCGCAGAAAGAGTCTGAGCGGCTTACTTCCTGCCTTGCGGATGGATCGTCTCGCCGCGCTTCAGCATTGCCACGAACGTCTCGATCTTCTTCTTGCGCCCGGCCTCGGTCTTCATGTTGTGGGTGCGGAAGGCGAGCGCGAAACGGTTCTGGGCACTGAGCTTTGCCAGCATCGCCTTCGCAGCGGGTTCGGCGTCTATGGCAGCCTGCAGGTCGTCGGGGATCTTCATCTCCTTGCCGCTGCCATAGGCGCGCGCCCAGCGCCCGTCCGCCTTCGCCGCCTCGACCTGTTTCAGCCCATGCTCGGTCATGCGGCCCTCCGCGACCAGCCTCGCCACATTGTCGATGTTGATCAGGCTCCAGATGCTCTTCCTGCCGCGCGGCGTGTAGCGCTGCAGGAAACTCTTGTCGTCCAACCCCTTGCGCACCGCGTCGATCCAGCCGAAGCACAGCACCACGTCGATGGCTTGCTTCGGCGTGATCGACTTCAGTCCCGACCCCACCTTGTGAATCTTGATCCACACTTCGGTTTCCGTAGCGTGGTGCTTGCCGAGCCACGCGTAGAAGCTGCCCGCATCCGGAAACTCGTGCACCTTGTCGGGATCAACCTTGACCGGCGCCATTAGCCGGCCTGCTTGTTCAGTGCCGCTCGCGCCACCATAGTTCCTGCTCCCACTGTCGTCTTGCTCCCGCATTGTGCCCATCGTCGTTGCATCGCCGCGCGACTTCGTCGGGGAGAAGAGAGGGCGCGCGATATTCCACCGCCATGCTATAGGACCGCAAGGTGTCAGTCTGGGGGAATATGCCACCATGAAATCTCTGCTGCTCGCTTTTCTATCTTTGCTGTTGCCGAGCCTCGCCCTTGCGGAGCCGATCGAAACCCGGAAAATCGTCACGGCTGTGACCGGCGACTTCAACGGCGACGGCGCCGTCGATCTCGCCATGGTGGTGGAGACCGAGCCCGGCCAGCCGATGGACGTCCACTTCTTCCTCAGGGACAAGGAGCACAATTACCTCAAGCCCGTCGAGATCGTGCACGAGCAGATCCACGGGGAATGGAACGGCTACGACCGGCCGGGCTACGAGAATTCCGACACCGAGCCGGAACTGACGATGCTGCCCAACGGTTCGATCAAATTCTACCTGCCAGCGATGCCGGTCGGCAGCGAACGGACCGACATGACGCTAACCATCGCCTGGCGCAACGGTGCCTTCATCGTCGCCGGCTTCGCCTATAACCATGATGACTATTTGAAGGAGAATGCCGAAAGCGCCTGCGAGTACAATGTGCTGACCGGCAAAGGCACCAGCAGCGAAAAGCAGCCGGACGGCAGCACCAAGCACAAGACCGTCTTGGTCGAAGGCCAGATCATCGCCTTCAAGGACTGGAACCCGGGCGCTGCCTTCACCGCTTGCGGCAACTGATCGCCCTGCATCATCGGCATTTCCGATAGTGCTATCGGGTTCTTCCGTTTTCACTTGCCGCACCGAACTGCCATTTCCCTGCCCTTGTCCATCCAAGCAAAGGCAGAGCGAAATGAGCATTTCAAATCAGAAAATCCTGATCGTCGGTGGCGGCTCCGGCATGGGTCTGGCGCTGGCCCGGCGCTGCAGTGAGGCTGGGGCCGAGGTGATCATCGCCGGGCGCGGCGAGAACCGGTTGCGGCAGGCACGCGAGGCGCTTGGCAATCCCGCCGGGCTGGAAACGGCCGTCGTCGACGTCACGCGCGAAGACCAGGTCGCGGCTCTGTTCGCGGGGATCGGCGACGTCAATCACATCGTCAGCACCGCCGCCGACATCGAAGGCGCCTACCAGCTGCTGCCGGCGCTTGACTTGAAGGCGGCGCAAAAGGTGGTCGAGAGCAAGCTCTATGGCCCGCTGCTGCTCGCCAAGCACGGTGCTCCACGGCTGCCGGCGACCGGTTCGTTGACCTTCGTTTCCGGCATCGCCGCCTACCGGCCAGCCGCGCGCGGCTCGGTCGTTGCGTCAGTCAATGCGGCGCTCGAAGGGCTGGTGCGTGCGCTGGCCGTGGAGCTCGCGCCGCTCCGCGTCAATGCCGTGTCACCCGGCTGGGTCGACACCACGATCTGGGCGCAGGTTGCCGGCGACCGGAAGGACGCGACCCTGGCCGCGATGGCCGAGCGGCTGCCGGTCGGGCGGATCGGCCAGCCCGATGACATCGCCGACGCCATCGCCTTCCTGATCGGCAATGGCTTTACCACGGGATCGACGCTGCATGTCGAAGGCGGCCACCGCCTGATCTAAACCGCCGCTGCCTGCGTCAGAAGCTGTTGGCAAACAAGACCTTGGAACGGTTCGCCGATTCAAGTCCTGAACCAGCCCTGGCGGAAGGAACCGGCACCAGCGTGTCGCGCGCGGCAGTGAGCAATTGCTTAAGCACCGGCGGCTGGACGCGCCGGCGCCGCCAGATCATCGTCAGCGGCGCGGTTCGCATCGGACCGGGCCACGGCAGTTCGACGATTTCACCACGCGCCAGCGCATCGGTGACGGCAAGGCGTGGAACGAGGGCGGGCCCCGCGCCGGCCGCCACCAGCCGCGCAATGGCGCCGATGCTACCGACCTCGGCGGCAAGCATGGGTGCGGCAACGCCCGCCTCGGCAAAGGCCGTGTCGAACATATGCCGGTAGATGCATCCGGGCTCCGTTGCCACGAAGGAGAGCGTGGCAAGGGCGGCCAGGTCATGCCCGGTGCTGCCCCGCCCCGGAGCCGCGATCAGCACCAGCGGTTCGGCTGCTATCGTGCGCCTGGCGAAGCGTTCATCGGACGCGTCCTTCGCGAAGTCACGGCGGTCGAAACAGAAGGCGACATCGATGTCGCCTTCCTCCAGCTGGCGCAGCAGCGCGCCGCTGCCCGCCACCTTCATCCGCACAATGATGTCGGAATGACCGGCCTGGAATCCAGGTAGCCAGGGCGCCAGCCGTGCCGAGGCAATCGTCTCCAGTGCGCCGATCGTCACCTGCCCGCTTGTCTGACTTGCCGCCGCCTGCACGGCCGCGCGCGCCTCGCCATCGAGCCGCAACAGCTCCTCGGCGATCGGCTTCAGCGCCAGCCCGGCCGGCGTCAGCTCAAGGCCTGACTTCGCGCGTGTGAACAGGGCCGCGCCAAGCTCCGTTTCGAGTGCCTGGATCTGGTCGCTGACGCTCGATTGCGCGAGGTGGACCACTCCCGCGGCGCGCGTGATGTTGCGGCTCCGCGCCACCGCCAGGAAGGTTTTGAGCAGCCTTGGATGCATCGCGTGGTTGACGCGCCTACTGCAGCTGCGGCTTTTTCAGAAAACTGCCGCGGTCGGCCGATTTGACGCGCAGCCAGGTTTCGCGGCCGTCGCGCAGTACCCGCATCGGAATCTCGGCCCCCGCCGAGCCGCTCTCCCACAGCTTGCGATAGAAATCGGCCAACCCATCGACCGCGCCGTCGCGGATGTCCGAGATGATGTCGCCCTGGCGCAGGCCGGCCTTGGCCGCCGGACCGCCTTCGGTCACGCTCATCACCACCACTCTGCCGTCGCTTTCGGCCGACAGGGCGCCGAGCCACGGGCGCGGTGGCTTGGCCACCTGGCCGCGCGTCAGGAGATCGTCGAGAATGGGCGGCAACAGATCGATCGGCACCACCATGTTGATGTCGGCAACCTCGCCGTTGCGGCTCATCTGCAGGCGCAGCGAACCGATGCCGAGCAGCGAGCCGTCGGCGCCGAACAGCCCGGCGCCGCCCCAGGACGGGTGCGCGGGCGCAATGAAGATCGCCTCGTCGAGCAGATACTCCCAATAGCCGGCGAATTCCTGCTTGGTCACGATCCTGGCCTGCACCGACTGGCCGATGCCGTCGGCCAGCACCACGGCATCGCCGATCCTCGCCTTTCCGGCATCGCCCAGCGCCACCGCCGGCAGGCCGAGCGGCGCCAGCGCCTGCACCAAGCCGAAGCCCGATTCCTGGTCATAGGCCAGCGCATGCGCGGGGATGACGCGGCCGTCATGGCTGGTCAGCCAGACTTCTTCCGCCTCCGTGATGAGATAGCCGATGGTCAGCACCAGCCCATCGTTGCGAATGACGACGCCGCTGCCTTCCCTGAGTGTGCCAAGCGCGCTCGCCGTAAAGGCATCTTCAGGGACAGTGGCCCGCACGGCAACGACCGAGCGAGGATTGGGGTTGATGGTCATGCTTTTGTCCTGGATGGGCTTTGGTGACATCTTCTATAGGTATGCCACGCAGGAGAAGGCGCAAGGGTGAGGAAGAGCCCAATTGCCGATGTTGGCGCTGCGGGCATCGATAATAGTTCAACGCAAGTTGAACTTACACATCCGCAGCCCTAGTTTATGGCGACCTGCCATCCTTCCCCGACACGAGGCCACGAAATGACCGACTACACACCGCCGAAAGTATGGACCTGGAACAAGCCGAGCGGCGGAGCCTTTGCCAGCATCAACCGGCCAATCGCCGGGCCGACGCATGACAAGGAACTGCCCGTCGGCAAGCATCCGTTGCAGCTCTATTCGCTGGCGACGCCGAACGGCGTCAAGGTCACAGTCATGCTGGAAGAGCTTCTGGCGCGCGGCCACAAGGGCGCCGAATACGATGCCTGGCTGATCCGGATCAACGATGGCGACCAGTTCGGCAGCGGCTTCGTCGAGGTCAATCCCAACTCCAAGATCCCGGCCCTGATGGACCGCAGCGGCAAGACGCCGGTGCGCATCTTCGAATCCGGTTCGATCCTGGTCTATCTCGCCGAAAAATTCGGCGAATTCCTTCCGACCGAACAGCCGGCCCGCGCCGAGGTGCTGTCCTGGCTGTTCTGGCAGATGGGCTCGGCGCCGTATCTGGGCGGCGGCTTCGGTCATTTCTACGCCTATGCGCCGGAAAAATTCGAATACGCCATCGATCGCTTCTCGATGGAGGTGAAACGCCAGATGGATGTGCTCGACCGCCGGCTGGCCGAGACTGAATATCTCGGCGGCAAGGACTATTCCATCGCCGACATGGCCGTGTGGCCCTGGTATGGCGGGCTGGCACTCGGCCGCATGTACAATGATTCCGCCGAGTTCCTGTCGGTGCAGGAGTACAAGCATGTGCAGCGTTGGGCGAATGCGATCGACGCCCGCCCGGCGGTCAAGCGCGGCCGCATGGTTAACCGCGCTTTCGGCGAGCCTGCCATGCAGCTGCATGAACGCCACGACGCCGGCGATTTCGAGACCAAGACGCAGGACCGGCTGGCGGCCGAATAGGCCATCGCGGATCGCGGCAAAGGAAACCCGCCACCGACGCGACGTCGGGGCGGGTTTTTCCCAAAATCCAGTGCTGCGGGAACCCCTTAGTGCAGCACTTCGACGATCTGGCGGGTCTCCGGATCGACGAGGACCGTCTGGTCGTTGATCACGGCGACGCGGTATTTGACGTCGGGCACCTCACGCAGTTCGACAGTGTCCGGCACCGAGGAGCCGAGCTTGAGTTCGACCCCCAGGAGGTTGACCGAGGCAAGCGGTTCCCTCTTGATGTATTCGCGAACGACCGTCTCCTGCTCCGGCTGGACGACGACGACGCTCTCCGCCAGCGCCGCCCCAATGCCGCCCATCAGGACGACTGCGGCCGCCGCGCTTGTAAGATAAAGTTTCATGACCGTCTCCTAGTGACAATTGATTCCGCCCTTCATAAAAACTCCGCCGCTGCCATGCGGTTCCATCGAACTTCAGAATTGAAGATGTTACGGTTGCGGCCCGGATACTAATTTTTTGCTGATCAAACATGCGGCAGACAGCGCGGAAATGCTTGAAAACTTGCGCAAATATGTACGGACATTAGAAGACGAAAAATTCCTTCTGCAGCCGGATTGGCGAAGCACCTGTTGTCGCCGCGTCAAATCAGCCTCGCGTCCCTCTATCTGGACGATGGGAGCACGAAAAAGGCTCGCCCCGCCGGGCGCAGAGCGAGCCATGACAGTATCGATGGAGGTGGCAACCTCATCGGTACTGCCAGAGAACGCGAAGCATCAGCACTTGTTCCAAGCCTGGTGGCCTGAGCACGATGCGAGGCCGGTCGCGCATGGATCATGTTCCCATGATGGCTGTGCCGAATCTCCAGCAGGGATATGCTCGGCCGGCGCCGTGCCTCAGTGACCTAACACCTCGCCGTCGGTCGTGATCGTTCTGGTGGCGACGTTCGCCGAGTTTGCCATGGCGCACGCGCGCGAGTGGACGGTCTGGCATGGAAACTACATTCCTGGTCGGTCCCGGTTACCCGGTTTCAAAACTGGACGCCGTCGCGATTTAACGGCGGGAAGGCGTCTACCGGATCCTGGCTCGGCACGAAATCGTGTGCGCGCCTGAAGATCAGCCTCACGATCAGCACGAAGTAGCCGACCTGCAGGACAAGCAGCGTCGCTATCGTCCAGGCAAATGCCTCCCAGAAGGAGCCGGTGGCCATATAGGTCCAGGCCGCGACGATGATGGCCGTGGCTGACATTCCTACGAGAAACTGTCCAAAATACATGGTTCCCAAACCTTCGAAGCCGTGCCGGCTCCAACCAGTCCCTGCTTCATTCCCATTTCCCGCGAATAACATTTCATTATTTTAGCAACTTCGCAAGTAATCGGCCGGTCGCCCCTACGCGCTCTCCATTGCGCGCTCTCCATTGGCAACAATGGCGATCCGAGGCGCGCCGGCGGGGCTGGGCGGACGCGCCAGCCGTCGACAATCCAGAAGCACGCCCGCTCGTTGCACTTCGTGCACGGGAACAAACGCCGACACGCCGAGTTTCGCCTCCAGTTTTTTCAAGAAAGGAGGCCACCATGGCACCGCGCAACAAACCAGGCGCCGACATCGAAGATGACGCACCGCAGGCGGATGGGCCGACCATCGAGCAGCAGGATTGGGATGCGATTAAGGGCGGCCAGATCCTGCCAGAGTCCGTGCCGGAAAACGGCGACATGCGTTACGGCATCGAAAAAGACGGCGATCTGCCCGACGAGGACGACGATAACGCGTACCAGGACAGTGACGACGCCCTACCCGATGATGAGGAAGAAGCCGCAATCACGCGCGATCAGACCCGCGAGGGCCGCTTCGACGAGACGTGAGCCATTCGTCGCCCGAGACATGACTGCCTGTTGTTGAGCTTGCCAAAGCCACATTTTCCATGCCCGGTTCGCGGGCAAATGTGCTTGGCCGGCTAAGTTTTCCGCCCAGGCATTATATCAGATTTACCTAAAATAGCGGAACATCCAAGGGACATTATCGGAACTGAACAAGGCCCCTTGGACTTTTGCGCACGACGGATAAGACCTTGGTCCTACAGGAAAAAGCAAAAGCCCGACGTGACCGATTGAAGCTTCCAACGAGGGAACATCGGGCCTCGCTTGTCGTTGTCGCGAAGACTCGGCATCGCCGGGTGCCATGCCTGGAGAACAGCGCGATGCCCCACCGATCCACCATAATCAAGACAGGCTATGGCCCAGGCACGGCGATCGCCGTGCTCATGGTTGGATTGACGGCGGTGGGCATCGTGTTCCTCATTCTCGGCAGTTCGCTCTATTTCAGTGAACAGCCCGCGGATCAACGTGCCCTGTCTTCGCCCCCCGCGCGGTCGATACACGCGGCCGATAGCAAGACGGCAGACTGAACGAGCGACTGCTGGGCGATAGCGATATTGCGGCCGCGCGGGTCCTCCAGGCTTCGTCTAGGAAGAACCGCGATGCCGTGCCTGCGTAGCGGCGGCGTGCTGGTGATAGCAGCAGCGGAGCGGACGGCTTCGGACGGTGTTTTGTCCATCGGAGAAGTTTTGGTTCGCTTGCATTAACATTAGATATATCTAATATAAAGATGGCCGGCGACCGCCAGAAGTCGGCTGGCCCGGCGTGCCTCCCTTTGCACCTGGCTGCCGGGCCATTTTATGTCCTTGCCTCGGGCGTCGGCGGGCGGAACCCTATCTTGCCGTCTTCGCCTCTGTCCGGCGCGGATTCATTTTCGCGCCGCCTTGCCATGTACAGCTTGAGCCTTCGCAACAGCCTTCGGCTCGGCAGCAGCATGAAATGCTGACGCCGAGCCGATCCCACTGATCAAATCGCTAGGACGTGCAGGCTAGCTGCTAAAATCGAAGGACGACCGAAGGGCCACGTCTGCGATAGCACCGGACGCGACGGCGACCATGCCGCCAGTAACTGCGGCAGACCCGTCTCCAACGCCGCCCGTGCCGGCGCCGGCGCCAGCCCCGATCCCGATCCCAGTCCCGATCCCGGTCCCAGCGTCGATGGTCGACCGGCTGCACCTCCGCATGTGCACCTTCGTCGTCGAAGGCCTCTGCCTCAATTTCATCGAGAATGCCGTTTCCGGCGCCTGGAACACCGGCCGCTGCCTCGATCGGGCGAATTGCCCCTGCAAGGGCCGCTGCCCCGGCAATACCAAACATCGCTGTCAAGAAGGATCGCCGATCCATAGTAACCTCCCAACGTTGCATAAGCTGAACATCGCGCTTGCCTGCCGAAGGAGCAGGTCGGCGCATGGTGAAGATAGAGGATTCGCCAGCCGCCGAAGCGGCTTGCGAATCCTATCAGCGCAGGAAGGGACGTTGCTGCGCCGATCGACGAGATGTCAGCCGAGGACTATCCCCATCACCAGAAAGGTGACGGCTGTCGCGAAAATCGGTGCGAGCAACCAGCGCGCTTGGCCAACACTTTTGTCCCATCTGTCTCTCCGAATTCCGGGAGACAAACAGCCGTGCACAGAGAGCCGTTCCCGTCGGTAAGACCAATGCGCTCGCGGACCAGACTTAAGTCGCACGTCTCATCCGACCGAAGCCCCAGCCGAGGAACAATTTCATTTGGCTCAAGTTCAGTTGCCGTCAGCGGCGGACGATCTTGTCATGCTGACTCGCAAGGAGAAACGGTATGAAAATGCACCTAACGGGCGCCGCAGCGGCGCTATTGCTGTTGGCCGGAGTCGGCGCCGTTGCCGCTCAGGACGTTATCATTCAGCCTGAACAGGACACGGTCATCCGCGAGTATGTGAAGAAGCAGCCCCTCGCTTCGGTCAAGGTTCCCGGTGTGGAACTGAATATTGGTAGCGCGTTGCCGGACACGGTCGAGCTTCATGAAATCCCCGATGTCAAATACCGCTACGTGGTGGTCGACAACCGCACCGTCCTGGTGGATCCGGGCACCCGCAAGATCATCAAGGTCTACGACTGAATTTCGAATTGTCCCAAACCCGCCGCCAGCCAAGGCGGCGGGTTGCACATGTCGGTTTCCAATCAGGACGAGTGACGATGACAAGCAAAGCTGTGACGTCCCCTGCTTTGGGCGTTCGCCTGGTCGATCTCCAAGCCAGGCTGCGCAATGCGCGGGTGACGGATGCCGAAATGAAAACCTTTCAAAAGGTCGCGGCCATCATGGAAGATCGTCATGGTCGGATTGATGCCGACGACCTGATCGCGGCGTCGTTCCTCGCCGATCCGGTGCAGGAGCGGCGGACGCCTTGAGGGGCATGCCGACAACCAGCAGACTTTTTGATTCCCGGATCGGGAAAGCGCGCCGAAAGTCTCAGCCGAATCCGCACTTTTGCTCCGGCCTATTCCGCTTTCGCGGAAGTTTCGAGCGGCCTGCAATGTGCAATGTTGCTAATGCGGCGGTACGAGCCGCCCTGGTTGACGCGGGCGCCCGAGCCATCCCAACAATGCGCCCCCCCGTCCGCGTCGACCACGGCAGCCGCCTGGCGCTGTCATCCCTGGCCTGCCTGATAATGCGGCCCGCGGCGACGTTCGGGCTTCAGCCGCCGACAAGCGCCTTTGTGGTCACCAGATTGACTCCGGCCTCGGCGAATTCGCCATTGTGCCTGATGATGACCTGCTCGGCACTCTCGCTGGCATTGTCCAGCGTGCTGTGCGCATCGGACACCACGGTCACGCCGAACCCTCTGGCGATCGCGCCCTTGACCGTCGCGGCCACGCAAAAGTCGGTCTGTGCACCCAAGAGCACGACAGCACCCGCACCCTGCCCGGCAACCCAGTCGCCGAAGGCAGGATTGCTGAAAGCATCGCGCACGGATTTGGCAAAGGTCGGCTCGTCCGCCGCCTGGCCAAGGGCGGGCCACACCGGCCAGCCCGGCTCACCCGGCGCCAGCGGATCGCCTTCGGGTCCGTCATGCCTGATAAAGGCGACCTTGCGCCCGCCGCGCCGCGCCCAGTCGATCACCGCCTTGGTGCGCTCGACAATATCAGGCGCATCATGGATCGGCGGTTCGTGCACGCCGTCGAACATACCGGTCTGGAGATCGACGACGATGAGCGGCGCGTTATCTGGGAGGCTGGGTGCTGGCATGGGCTTTACATAGCAGGGCGGACAAGGTGATCAAGATTTCGCTCATTCCGGCGCGCCGGCAAACAGCACCACGGCGTCGCCGCCCATGGGCGGGCTGTCGCGGATGGTGCGGTCGTTGCCGCCGGTCAGCACCGTGCCGACGGCGGCGAAGGCCACCGCATAGATCGAGCCGGTCTGGCTGTCGAACAGCGCGATCTGATTGCCGGTGTCCATGCCCCACAGCCGCGCAGTGCCGTCGAGCGAGCCGCAGGCCAGGCGGTCCCTTGGCGGTGACACGGCGCCGTATCGCCAGAAGCCCGCTATCGGCGCCCGGCTTGGTTGACACATGTCGCGCATCTGCCATCATCGCCGTAGGGATTCAGGAGAGAATACGATGAAAAAGACCTACGCAAAGACCTACGCGAAGCCGACCTTCGTCAAGAAGGGCAAGCTTTCAGCCGTCACGGCAAACGGCCCGAGCAGCGTCACGCTTTAATCCGGCGCATCTCTGGCGGATCGCGCCGCCGCTGGAGAGCAACCTCCAGGTGCAATGGTTTTCCAAATAGCCCGAAACAAAGAATAGGGGCCCTGGTCCCCTGTCGCTCATTGCTGGATTTATTGCAGGTTTGTTGCTTTCAGCTCGCATGGTTGACAGATGGCCGCAGTATGGCATCATCAAGCGGGGATTTTAGGAGAGTCTGAAAATGAAGAAGATTTATGTTAAGCCATCGTTCTTGAAAAAGGGCCGTCTGTCGGCGGTCACAGCGTCAAACGGCGCCTCTATTATTATTTCAAACGGCGCCGCGCCGGCCTGACCGTAAACGCAACCTGATTGAAGCGGGGCGAAATTTCGCTTCGCTTTGGCATGACCAAATCTCAGCGCGTCAGGACCAAATCGTCCAGCACCATTTGCCAATAGTGTTTTGTCGACAGGCGAACACGCGTTACAGCTTTGAGCATCGGGGCGTAGTGCAGCGGCGTCAGCGCCGACAGCGTGATCTGATCGCTTGAGATCAGTTGCTCGCCAAGCCAGCTTTCGATCAGCGCCACCTCCCCTTCCGACGCCAGCCAGGCGGCACTCAGCATGACCGAGTGAAAGCCGAACGGCCGTTCGCGGCTGAATTCGGCCGGCAGCCCGCTGCTGGTGTAGAGCACATAGTCACCGGAGACATTGCCATTGACATAGCCCTGGCTGTCCTTGGTGTAGTCGCGCGCCATCGCATTCAGGTTGCGCCACGCCAATCCGGCATGACCGGCCGGAATTTTCCTGAAGGGGCGCGACGTCACATCGTCGAAACCGATCGTTTCAAGAGCGGCATCAGTGGCGATGCCGGCGCGTTGCGGCGACAGCAGGCCGAGATCCGCCGAGTAGGGCGATAGCGCCAGCCGTCGCTCCAAGCCGCCAACACTGACGCTGACCGTGTCGGCTTCTTCAGCCAGGTCGAAGCTGAAGACGGCACCCGGCGCCAGTGCCCGCGTCTCCAGGACATGCCCATTCCCCGACACGGAGAGGGTCGCGGGGCCATCGCCGGCAACGCGCCCGCTGACGCGGCGCGGCGGTGCCAGGCCGACCGGCAGCAGCATCTCCTGCGATACCATCCCGGCCGGCGAACCCGGCAACGGCAGGAAGTGTCGGGACTGAATGTCATTTTCGCTTTTCGCCTGCCAGCCGGGCGGTACCGAAACCACAAAGCGCCAGTTGCCCGGCTTGCGGATCACGGCCTTTCTGCTTTTCACCGACATGGGAAAATTGGCAAAGCCGGCATTGTTGGTGCGCGCGGACGCGGCGAGCTTGCCGGCCTCGTCATACAGCCGCACCATGATCCCGGCCATCGGCCGGTCTCCGGCGCCGTATTTGCCGTCGCGATCGACATCGAAATAGACGAAGGACGAGTAATTGAGCATGCCCCCGCGGGCGTTCCAATCGGTACGGACGGCATAGTCGGCAGCCGGATTGGTCTGCCGCCGTCCCTTGCGACGGCTGCGCTTCCGCCACAGCAGCCAGGACACGACAGCAGCCGCAAGCACCACAATGGCGGCGGACAGTATCTCGACAGCGCCCAAGTCAGGCATGGAGCCTCGATTCACAAATGTCGTGGGGATTGCGTTCATGGGCGATCCGGCTGCGTTGGAATACTTTGCCGACAGGTTATTGCATGTCGGCTAAAAGCGAACCCGGATTTGGGACAGCGATATGTATCAAGACGAAAGACTTAAAGCGCGTTGCATGGATCCGTTCAAGTGCGACGTATGAAGGCAGTCGCCTTACTTCAATTCCACCCACACCGGCGCATGGTCGCTGGCGCCGTCCTCGCCGCGCATGTCGCGGTCGATGCCGGCGGCGGTCAGGCGACGTGCCGGTTTCTTCGACAGCAGGATGTGATCGAGCCGGAGGCCCGCATCGCGCGGCCAGCGGTTGCGGCGATAGTCCCAGAATGTGTAAAGCGTTTCCTTCGGATGCTTCTTGCGCAGGGCATCAACCCAACCCTGGTCGAGCAGGCGCTGGAACGACGCCCGGCTTTCCGGCTGCACCAGCGCGTTGTCGTCATAGGAGCGGGTGGCGTAGATATCGCGCGGCTCGGGCACGATGTTGTAGTCGCCGGCCAGCACCACCGGCAGGCCGGTGTCGAGCAACTGTTCGGCATGTGCCTCCAGCCGCGCGTGCCAGGCGAGCTTGTAGGCGAATTTCGGGCCGGGCTGAGGATTGCCGTTCGGCGCATAGAGGCAAGCGATGACAATGCCATTCACCGCCGCCTCGATATAGCGGCTCTGCCTGTCGGCATCGTCGCCGGGCAAGGCATCGCGGGTTAGCACCGGTTCCGAACCCCGCGCCAGGATGGCAACACCGTTCCACGTCGGCTCGCCCTTCCACACCGCGCCATAGCCGGCCGCCGCCAATGCCGAGCGCGGAAACTGCATATCGCGTGCCTTCAGCTCCTGCACGCACACGACATCGGGCTTTGCCACAGCCAGCCATGCCAGCAGGTTTTCAAGCCGGCTGTTGATATTGTTGATGTTGAAGGAGGCGATCTTCATCGCTTCAGGAAGCGATCCGACCCGACCAGGCCTTCACCGCCTCGGCCAGCGTCTTCAGATGGTCGGCGGCGGAGAAGCCCGAGATGCTCTTGCGCGGCTTGAGATCATGATCGCCATCCTCAAGCCAGACAATTTCGATACTGTCCGACAGCCCATACCCAGCCACCTCGTCCCTGGTGCCGAACTCGTCGCGCGTGCCCTGGAAGATCAGCGTTGGCGTCTTCAGATCGGCGAGGTGTTTGGTGCGTAGTTGCTCAGGCTTGGCTGGTGGATGAAAGGGATAGCCGAGGCACAGCAGGCCTGAAATCTCGCCCTTGGCAAACATCTCGTCGGCGACCATCGAGGCGACGCGCCCGCCCATCGATTTGCCGCCGATGACGAGCGGGCCGGTCACGCCCTTCGCCCTGAGGTCGGCTATCGCCTTGATATATTCCGGGTTGACCGTCTCGGCCCGCGGCGGCGGCTTGCGGTGGCCATAGCGGCGGGCAGCCATATAGTGGAACTCGAAGCGGGCGACCTGGAAACCGGCTTCGGCCAGCGCCTTGGCGGTGGCGTTCATCGAGGGGGAATCCATCGACGCGCCGGCGCCGTGGGCGAGCAGGATGGTGATGGGGGCGGTGTCGTCGCCGTCGAAGAGGAAGGTGGTCATGGGGCGGTCTCGCTGGAGAGGTCGAGTTCCGTCACACCCCCCTCTGGCCTGCCGGCCATCTCCCCCGCAAGGGGGGAGATTGCGCGCTCAGCCGCTTTCGCCAATCTCCCACTTTGCAAGAAGGAGCGGGACGCCCAAGCTGCCGATCTCCCCCCTTGCGGGGGAGATGGCCGGCAGGCCAGAGGGGGGTGTTCATGCGCCAGCATCCCTCACCCCGCCGTCCGCGCCAGTTGCAAATCCACGAATTGCACGCCCTTGGCCGCCACCCGCGACCATTCCGAATCCGCGTCGAGTTCGAGATAGCGCACCCACAGGCGCCGCGCCTCCGGCAGATTGCCAGTGTCGAATTCCAGTCTGGCGAGGTTGAACACCGGATCGGCATAGCTCTTGTCGAGCGCGATCGCTTTCTGCAGGTGCCGGCGCGCCGAGGCTTCGCGACCTTGCTCGCTCATCAGCCCGGCGAGGTTGAACCACGCCTCGACGAAGGCCGGGTCCAGCTTTATCGCATTGATATAGTCGTGCGCGGCGTCCGCCGCATGGCCGCCGGCGCGCAGGCAGTTGGCGCGGTTGAAGGCGGCGATCGCATCACTCGGATCGATGGCGAGACAGCGCTGGTAGAGCGCGGCGGCCCCATCATGGTCGCCCTGCTCCTCCGCCGCTTCCGCCTCGGCAAACAGCTCCTCCAGCGTGTCGTCACCCTCTGCCCCGGCTGTTCCGAGATCGAACAGCAACTGCCCGTCGAGTTCGCTCTGGCCGCCCTCGAGATAGATCGCATCGGCGCGTCCATGCTGCGAGCCGACGTTGAGCGACTTGGCGGTCAGCGACGCCACCGGGCCGGAACGGTGGACGGAGCGCGCGATCGCCCCCCAGGTCGCACCACCGGCGATGAGCCCTGCATATTTGCGCGCCAGGATCATGTCGCGGAAGGAATAGGGTTCAACGTCATGCTCGAACGCATCGAATAGCGACAAAAGATCGAGGTCGGCGCCAGATAGCCGCGATTGCTCGATCAGCGATTGCCGCGACAGCGAAGGCGCCTCCGGCGCCTTCATCAGTCCGAGAAGGCGCAGGAATCCGTTCTCGCTGATCAGCGTTCGCCCGGCCGCGCGCTCGGCGGCGACACGGCGCTCGATCCCGGCATCGCCGTTTTTGACGAGGCCTGCCCTGGCCAACAGTGTCCGGCCGAACACGACATGCGTGGTGCGCCTGGTGATGCCGCGCCGCAGCTGGCCGTGCCGGCGTTCCACTTCCCGCGCAGCCAGCCTGAGCGGAAAGGCCGCCAGCGCGCCTATCGTGCCGAAAACAGCGCCGGTCGGTGCCGTCATTTCTTGCTCTTGCCGACCGCCTTCAGCAGATTGGCCTTCAACGGATTTTCAGCAGCACCACCCGTTGCCGCCTTCTTCGCGGCGGGCTTGGCAACCTCGTCGGCCTTGCTTTTCGATTTGGCCGGCGGCTTCGATTGCGACAGGCTGGCCTTCAGCGCATCCATCAGGTTGATGACATTGCCGCGCTCCGGTGCCGCCGCGATGATCGGCTTGTGGCCTTTCAGCTTCTCGCGGATCATCGTCATGAGTGCCGCCTCGTAGCGGTCCTCATAGTTCTTCGGATCGAAGGTGGTTTCCTTCTGCTTGATCAGCGCTTCGGCGAGCTGCAGCATTTCCGCGTCGGGCTTGCCGGCCGGGATGTTGCCGAAATATTCAGCCGTCCCGCGCACTTCGTTCGGGTTCCTCAACGTGCACACGAACATGCCGTTCTCGCGCGCGCCGATCGTCACCACGCGCTCACGACTGGACAGCACCAGGCGTGCGATCGCCAGCTTGCCGGATTTGCGCATCGCTTCGCGCAGCACGGCGAAGGTCTCCTCCGCCATCGCGCCGTCAGGCGCCATGTAGTAGGGCGCATCCTGATAGATGACATCGACCTCGTCCTCGTCGACGAAGGCCTCGATGTTCATCGTATGGTTGGATTCGATGCGCACCGCGTCGAGGTCGGCATCATCGATGATGATGTACTGCTTGTCCTCGTATTCGTAGCCCTTGACCAGATCAGCACGCTCGACGAGCCCTAGTTCGGGGTCGACCGGCTTCATGTTGATGCGGTTATGGGTCTTCTTGTGCAGCTGGTTGAAGCTGATGCGCTCGCTGGCGCTGGTGGCGGGATATAGCCGCACCGGACAGCTCACGAGGCTGAGTTTGAGGTAACCTTTCCAACTTGCCCTGGGCGCCATGAAACACTCCTACGCGGCCACGCACTGACATTTTAGCTTGAGCATGATCTTATCCGAAAACCGGTTTCCACTTTTCGGGATCATGCTCTCTGCAGCGCTTTTCGTCCGAAGGACGATTGACGCCGAGGAAATCCTACACCGACCCCAGACGATACAGGCAAATCCCTGACGAAATCTTCCGGTACGTCTTTGAGGTCGTGGATGGAGAATAATTCAAATTGTCGGAAGCGTCGATGGCGTTGGATTCCTCGTCCCAGCAACGTGGGGGCGAGGAACCTAGTTCTTCAAGGTCGGCAAATCCCGCGCGAACTCGTCGATCTCCGCCCACGGATCGCCCGACGTCGCCAATAGCCCCGGCAGGGAGGAATAGTTCAGATCCTGCGGCGCATCGATGGATTCAAGGTCGCTCCAGCTCACCGGGGTCGAGGCCGGCAGATTGGTGCGGGCGCGCAAGGAATAAGGGGCTGCGGAGGTGTGGCCGCGCGCATTGCGATGATAATCGATGAAGATGCGCTTCTTGCGGTTGTCCTTGCCCATGGTGGTGGTGAATGTGTCCGGCGCCGTTGTCGCCAGATGCGTGGCGATGGCGCTGGTCGCCTGGTGCAGCTTCTTCCAGTTCTGCTTGCCCGTCACCGGCACGGTGATGTGGATGCCGCTGCCGCCGGAGGTCTTGGCGAACGGCACCAGCCCCAGGCGCCCCAATTCGTCCTTGATGTGCACCGCGGCCTCGACCACCTCGCGCCAGGTGATCCCTTCTCCCGGATCGAGGTCGAGGACTATCTGGTCGGGTCTGTCGAGGCTGGTGCGGTGGGTGCCCCAGGTGTGGAACTCGACGACGCCGAACTGTGCCAGCGCCAGATACCCTTTCGCGCCTTCGACCGAGAGATAGGATTTGGTCTCGCCCTCCGAATTTGTCGCCTCGAATGTCACCACCGAGGGCGGCATGCCGGTGAAGGCGTGGCGCTGGAAGAAGCAGTCCTTCGGCAGGCCGGTCGGGCAGCGCACCAGCGACACCGGCCGGCCGAGGATGTGCGGCAGCATGAAGTCGCCGACCAGCGCGTAATAGACCGCGATGTCGAGCTTGGTCGGGCCGGTCTTGCCGAACAGCCGCCGCGTCGGGTTGGTCACCCAGATGGTGGCAAGGTCGGCCTCGGCGATCAGCCGCTTGCGTTTGGACGAGACCGGCGTCGACAGGCCGACATCCCTCAAACCGCGGAAGACGCCGTGGCGCAGCGCATTGTCCGATGTGCGGTTGGCGTAATGGATGCGCGCCGACAGCAGCGGCCGCACCCAGTTCATCTCGCGCATGATTTCGCGCGGGACGCCCTCGGGCGCGGTGGCGCCTTCCCGCAACGGCCCCAGCCTGGCGAGCAATTCACCGGCGGTGGCGGCATCGAAACCGGTGCCGACCTTGCCGCGATAATGCAATTCACCACCCTCGAACTCTGCCATGCCGAGCGCCGCCAACCCTTCGGCCGCATCGGAGATGGTGAAGCCGGCGATGACGAAGTCGCCCGACTGCAGCGCCTTGGTCTTGGTCCAGCTTTTGCTTCGGCCGCTCTGATAGATGGCCTTGGCGCGCTTTGAGACGACACCCTCCAGCCCAAGTTCCGACGCCTGGTCGTAGAGCCCCTGCCCCGAACCCTCGACATGGTCGGAGAACTGGATGGCGGAATTGGCGCCGAGGCCCGACAGCATCTGCGCCAGCAGCGCCTTGCGCCGGACCAGCGGCGCCTTGGTCAGGTCCCAGCCGTCGAGGTGGAGAAGATCGAAGGCGTAAAAATGGAGCTTGCTGCCGGCGCCCTCGGCCAGCGCATCCTGCAGCAGCGCGAAGCGGCTGATGCCCTTGGCATCGAGCACGACGATCTCGCCATCGATGATGGCGTCGCGGCACGGCAGTTTGGCGAACGCATGCGGCAGGTCGCCATAACGCTTCGTCCAGTCGATGCCGCCACGGGTGACCAGCTTGACCGCGCCGTCAGTGAGATGCGCCATGGTGCGGTAGCCGTCGAATTTGATCTCGTGCAGCCAGACTTCCCTTGTGTCCTCGCCATCCGGTGGTTTTGGCACCTGCGTCGCCAGTTGCGGCTCGATACGGGCAAGCATGGGGGCCTTGAATGCGCCCGGCAGCGTGCCGGGCTTCAGCGATCCCTGTCTGGGCGCGGGTTTGGCGGCTGGCTTCGCCGGCGCCGCCAGTTCCTCGATGCGCAATCCGGATTTGACGCTTTCCGGCCGGGCCGTGAGGATGTCAAGCGCGGTGTCGGCGGCGAGGTCGCGCTCCTTGAACAGCAGCCAGTTCTTCGTGTTCTCATCTTCGCCGAGTTTCGGCTTCAGCCGGGTCAGCATCCAGCCGCCATTGAGCTTGTCGCCGGCCAGCCGGAACTTGAAGGCGCCGGTGCGCAAACTCTTTTCGACATCGTCCATCGGCGCCCAACTGCCGGTATCCCAGACGATCATCGGCCCGCCGCCATACTCGCCCTCGGGAATGACGCCCTCGAAGTCGATATATTCGAGCGGATGATCCTCGGTCTCGACCGCCAGCCTTTTGTCGGTCGGATTGAGCGAAGGCCCGCGCGGCACCGCCCAGCTTTTCAAGACATCGCCGACCTGCAGGCGCAGATCATAATGGTCTGCGGTGGCGTGGTGCTTGTGCACGACGAAGCGGTTGCCGTCGCTGCTGACGAGCCCGCCAGCCGGCTCCGGCGTCTTGGCGAATTCGCGTTTGGCGCGATAGGCTTTGAGCTTTGGTGGAGTGGTCATCGCAAAGATCGAAGCACGGCGGCCAGGAACAAGCCAGTCACGCTCTCAATCGTCAGCGGCCGGCGTCAACTCAAGCTCCGCCGGCGACAGCCCTTGCTGCAACTGGCTCAGCCGGAATTCGTCGACCCAATAGGCCTCGCCGTCGACCAGAACCCGGGCCTGGTAGGTGCCCGCCGAAAAACGCTGCGCGGTGATGTAGACCTTGTGACGATCGAGCGCCTTGCGCACCGCGGAGCGCTTGGAATTCTGACCTGTGACGGGACTGAACATGACACTGCCCTCGGTCGCCCTGACACGCAACGCGGCCGCTGTCGGCAGCCTGACGACTGTGGTCAAGGATGGCGGAGACGCGCCGTCCTGTCAATTTCGCGGACAGCGCAGGATGCAGTCCGGTCAATTTACCAATCTTTTGAACATGCTTGGGCCTTGGCCTGAATCAAGACGTGAAGCACACGAAGATGAACCGTGCACGACTGCACCGCCAAACTATCGTCTGTCGCTGTCGCTGCCGCTCTGCTAAGCGGCTGATATGCCGGAATGAGCCGATTTTTGAACTTCCGTGCCGATGAGATCGAGTGTCGCCGCCGCGACGTCGGCAACCTGAAGCCGCTGGACGCAGTAGACCCCACCGGAGTTGTTTTCCTTACACAAACCTGGAGCGATGCATGGACAAGGCATGGGCGGCTGGAGCGTCCGGTTGGGAACACCGAACGGGCCCCATTGCTCTGGCGACGTCAGACCGTACAGCCCCACCGCTGGAGTTCCGACAGAGGCCGCGATGTGCATCGGGCCGCTCTCATTGCCAAGAAAGATCGACGCTTCGGCCAACAATGCCGTCAGCACCTCAAGCGAGGCTTTTCCGACGACACTTGCGACCGGCGACGTTGCCACTTCAAGGATTCCTTGCGCGGCAAGCCCTTCATCCGGCCCACCAACGAGCAGGGATCGCAGCCCGGTTTTGGCGTATACCTCGTCGATGACCGCAGCAAAATGTTGCGGCGGCCAGCAACGTCCTTCGAACCTCGCGCCGGCATGCACGGCCACATATGACTTCTTCGCCAAGGCATTTTCCGCAAGAATCCTGGCACACTCTTCCTGGGCAGTCCTGGTCGGCTGCAGCCGAGGCGTCGGGTCCTGACAATCCAACCCAAGCGCGTGGAGTGGAGACAGGTTCCTGTAGAGATAATGGGGCCCGCCCTGTCCGAAGGTCGCGGCGAGCACGTTTGCAAGCTGGATTTCCCAGAACTTCATCGGATGCTCGGAAGGATCGAAGCCGACGCGAAGTGGAGCCCCGATCAAACGATGCATGATCCGCGAGGTTTTTGAATCGGTAAGGTCGATGCTGAGATCGAATTTTCGACGCCGCAGATCAGAGATGACGCTACGATAGTCCGTCAAACGCTTGAGCAGAGTCCTTCCTCTGCCACGGGATTCAAAGCCAACAGCAGCATCGGCGATCCCCTGCGCGACAATGAACTGCTTGAGACCAGGCGCACAAAGCATGGTTATCGATGCTTGTGGATAAGCAAGACGCAGATTGCGAGTCAAAGCAGATGTCAGAGTGACATCTCCAATGTACTTCGTTTGAATAATGAGGATGGAACGAATCCCATCTCCTAGACTTGCATTCATCGAGATGATCTGCCGCAAACGCCAAATTCAAAAAATCCACCGGGGACACTCATTTCTGAGCGTCAAGCGGCGCTTTCAAATATAGAGCTAACCAATCCTGTCAACAACCTTGCCGTGCCTTGGTGCCTCTTTGCATAGGTCGTTGGCGACCGGCAAACGCTCGTCCTCAATCCTTCAATCGCCGCAAGCGGCGCGTCAAGCCCTGGACGGCCTTGAGCAGCCGGGGACGCGACCGCGTCATGCCTTCGACCCGGCTGCGCAGCAAAATGGCTGCGTTCGCGGCCCTGCCCCGTATCGTCACCGGTTCGCATATCTCGGCCAGAACCGAGCTCGAGGCGCCGATATGTTGCTTGTAGCCCTGGCCGCCGACCGACAGGTCGAAATAGTCGAAGCCCCGCTCGCATCCCCACATCATCAGCTTGCCCATCGTCGTCAGGCCGGGTGAGACATTGGCGACCGCATTCTGGTCGATGCCAAGCAGGAGGGCGTGAAGTGTGCCTTTTCTGACCAGCACATAGATGGAGGCGAGCCAGGCTTCACCGACGCGTAGCCCGAAGAGCCGCACCGATCCATTGTACAGGCCTTGCAGCGCCGCGGCGCGGTAGAAATCGACGACCGGGGCCTGCGTCAGGAGGTCGAAACGCCCGAGCTCACGAAAACGCTTCAGCCGCAGTTCCAGCAGCACATCCAGGAGCTGCTCGGTCAGATCAGGCGTGTCGGCCTCGACCAGAGCGAGGCCGCCAAGCTGTTCGAAGCCGCGGCAATGCTTGCGGAAGGCCTTGGCGAAGGACGGCTTGCAGATCCGCTTGATGAGCGTCTCCGGGTCGCCATGCAGCACGAGGCCGGAGGTGACCTGGATGGAGTCGCGCGCCACCGAAAGCAATGCCAGCGGATTGACCACGCCGTGGATCTGCCGCGGGATTCCCGCGATATGGATGCGATCCGCCGGTGGCAGCACGGCACGGACTGCCGCCCACATGGCATCGGCGCTCTGCCTTGTCCACGCTCTCCCATCCGCCAGCAGCGGCACCGAGTAGTCGCACACGCGGCAGCTCAGCCATTCGATCACGTGGTGGCCGAAGGCCCGGCGCCGCATCAGCGGCAGCAGCATGGCCGGCGCGCCGGTCACAGCGTCACTCACCTCGACCAAGACCAGGTCCGCGTCTTTGGGCATCAGCCGTGCGGCGATTCCTTCGACCCAGGCATAGTGCTGATGGGCAGTGCAGACGCCGTGCGCCTCAAGAAGCAGCCATAGCAGCCTTACGGTGTCGAAACTGGTGTGCAGCCGAGCCGTGAAGTGCTCGGTTGCATCAGCATTGACGACAGTCGGGGAAAACAGCCCACCGGGCAAATCCGTGGTCGGCGTCGTTCGCGTCGCGTAGCTTGCCACATGCTTCTCCCGTCATTCTGATCCCCCACGCAGGCGCCGCAAATCCCGCATCAGTCCCTGGAGCCTCTTCAGCAGCCGAGGTTTGGAGCGCACGAACACCTCGGTCCGGTTGCGGACCTCGATGGCTGCGCTCACGACGCTGCCTCGCACCGTAATCCCGTGGCAAAGCTCGCGCAGGCCCGAACCCACGGCACCCATATGTTCCTTATAACTCTGGTTGCCTACCGACAGGTCGAAATAATCGAAACCGCGGCCGCGCGCCCAGCTCATCAACTTGCCCATGATCAGAAGTCCCGGCGAGACATTGGGCACCGCGCCCTGATCGATTGAGATCAGAAGAGCATGAACGGTGACTTGATGGATCAGCAGGTATTGCACCGCGATCAGAGCTTCACCAACACGCAACCCGAAGAGCCGCACCGACCCATCCGACAGGCCCTCGAGAGCGGCGTTTCGATAGAAGTCGACAACCGTCGCCTGCGTCAGCAGGTCGAAGCGGCCCAGTTCGCGAAAGCGGCTGAGCCGCATCCGGACCAGGCCGCCGAAGATGACCTCCACCAGGGCCGGCGTGTTGGCTTCGACCAGTTCCACGTCGCCAAGCCGTTCGAGGCGGCGCCAGTCCTTGTTGAAGGCCTTGACGAAGGATGGCCGGCATAGGCGCTTGAGGACGGTTTCCGGGTCGCCGTCGATGGCGAGGCCGAAGCTGGTATGCAGGGAATCGCGCGTGGCCGCGAGCATGGCCAGCGGGTTGGCGACGCCGCTGATCGATTGCGGAATTCCCGTGATCTGGATGCGGTCCGCCGGCGGCAGCACGGAACGCACCGCGGCCCACGCGGCCTGCGCCGACTGCGTCGTCCACGGGCTGGCATCGGCCAGCAGCGGTGCCGAATAGTCGCAAACGCCACAACTCAGCCATTCGATCACCCGATGGCGGAAGGCCGGCCGCCGTATCAGCGGCACCAGCATTCGCGGCGCGCCCGTCACGGCGTCGTTTACCTCCACGATGAGCAGTTCCGCACCTTCCGGCAGCAGCCGCGCGACGATCCCCTCGGCCCAGGCATAATTCTGGTGGGCGGTGCACACGCCGTCCGCCTGGAGGCGCAGCCAGAGCGGCCTGGCCGCTTCCAGGCTGGTGTGGAGCCGCGCCGTGTAGGCATCGATGGCGACGACGGTGGCCGGATGGGAGGACTGGCCATCGGGCGAGCCGGTCACCGCAGCAATTTGCACCGCCTGGACTGCCATGTTTTTTCCTATCGCTTTGCCGTAGCGAACGGCAGCGTCCGCCGCCACGCGCCCAACCGGCTGTCTCGCGCCTCATCGGGATGCTCGATATTCCACATGCGGTGATGCGCAAAATACCATGATGCCACGAGCACGAACATCTCGGAGACGGCGGAACCCAACAACGCCCACGGCGGAGACGCGATTGCCAGCAGGGCGGCGATCAGCGCCAGCCCGACGACCGCGCCACCCGTGGTGATGAACGCGACGATCCGAAAATCGCCGAGTATCTCAAGCACGATGCGGGGCATGATATAGAGCATGATCGGGACAAAATTCGCGATCACGAAAAGTCCGATGAACCAGGTCGAAGCGTCCTGCAGGGCCTGGGATTTTATCATCGGCAGGACGAACATGATCGCACATCCATAGGCAAGGCCGCCGAGCCCCATGATGAGCGCCCAGATCTTGGCCTGCGTCCAGACACGGCCTGTTTCATTGTTCCGCATCAGCCTGGCAAGATCCGGCTGCGTCATGTTGACGAAAGCAAGGCTGATGATGCGCAGCGGAGCAAACAGCACCAGGACCGCCGCCAGCGGTGCGTAGGCGGCTGGCCCGGCAATCCCGGCGACCAGCAGCGCCAGACATTGACCCTGGATGTTGGTGGTGGTCGCGCTGAATGCCGACCAGCGCAGCTGTGGCCAGAGTCTGACATAGCGTCGCCGCGTCGGCATGCGGAAGCTGATGCGAAGCGAGCGCCGGGCCAGCCGGACCAGGACGAAAATGCCGAACACATTTGCCGCGGCGAGTGCATAGAACACGGTCTGCAGCGGGTCTTGGACCAGCCAGATCGACAGCCCGGTCAGGACACAGCCGGCGACTGTAAAAGCGCCATCGCTGATTGAGACGACAACCTGCTGGCGCCGTGCGAAGAAAGCCGTGCGCATATGGCTGCGCAACGACCAGGCACCGACGAAGCAGCCGGCGGCAATTCCGCTTGGATCGCCAAGGACATGCATCAGAACAGCCGTGCCGACGGCCATCAGCAACGCCACGATCAATGCCGCCGTTCCGAACGCCACGTCATAGGTATCAACGCCGGCGCTGTTGGTGCTCTTGCTCATCCAGATGCTGGCGGGAACGGCGGTGAGCGACCTGATATAGGACAGGCCGACACCGCCCATCACCATGCCGATGGCGAAGAGACCGTAGCCCTGCGCCGACAGCATGTGCAACAGCATGATGTTGAGGGCAAAATGAAAGCCGCTCTGCATCGCCTCGCCGCCGATCATCAGCACGAGGCGTCGAACCAGATGGCTCGGAAACGCTAACTTCACGGCCGTGTCTCCGCTTCGCGGGCAGCAGCTGCCCTGCCCGGCCGCGCGATGGCCGTCCTCAGCTTGTCGGCGGCGATCGCGGTGATCGCCGCGGCCGCGACCGGCTCGCTGAAGATCGCCTCGTAGCGCGCGCGCCCGGCAGCGACAAACCCGCGCCAGGCCTCAGGGGCAAGGATGATCTCCTGCAATTTCGCGCCAAGAGCTGCTGCGTCGCCGGGGGGAACATGCCAGCCGGTCTCCCCGTCGCTGACCACTTCCACCAGCCCGCCGATCGCCGACACAAGCGGCGGCCGGCCATAGGCCATCGCCTCGATGGCGACGCGGCCAAGCGATTCCGGACGCCGCGACGGCACGGTGACGATGTCGGCCCAGCGATAATGCTCCGAGGGGTCGGGAATGAAAGGCAGGACTCCGACGCGCCCGGTAAGCCCCATGGTTTCGACCAGTTCGGCAAGCGCACGCTCGCGCTCGGTGCTTTCGAAGGCGCCGCCGACCAGCCGCACCTCGACCCTCGCCTGGAGTGCTGCCGGCATCGAGGCGATCGCCTCCAGCAGGACCTCCTGCCCCTTGATTCGGTTGATACGGCCGAGCAGCAGCACCCGCAATGGGCGCTTGCCGTCATACGTCATTGGTTCGACCGCCGCCGGCCCGGCAACGCCGTTGTAGACGACATACGCGCGCGCCGCCTTGGGATCGCCAAACGCGGCGCGTGTCGCGCGTGAATTGAAGATCAGATCCGCATGGCTCCAGCGCATCAGGCCGACAAGTACCCTGCGCATGGCGCCTTCGGGGATTTCGTGGATGTGCAGGACGGCCTTGTGAGGCAGGAAGCGCGCGGCCAGCGCATAGTCGGCCACGATCGAGGTGTTGACATAGACGAGATCGCAAGATTTGAGGCGCCGCCACGCCCTGAACACGGCAACCGGCAGTCGCGCCATCTCGACTGTCGCAAGACGCGCAATGGCCTGGCGCCTCAGCACCCAGAGCGGTTCGAAGACGATCCGGCTGGCATGCGCTTCCAGAATCTGCACGATCGGCCCGCTGCGCGGCAAGACCACTTCGATGTCGGCCGACGGAAACGCGGCGCGCAGCGCGGCAACGCTCTCCGCGAAGCTGCGGTCAGAACCATAGAGTTCATAACCCTGATGAACGCAGGCAATCCGCATCTTTATATCCCGCCGGGTGCTACCACCATCGCGCTGGGCGATTGTGGCAGAAGCCCGTCCGCAAGAATCATGCCTGGTTCGATACGTCCGACTATCGGTTGATATGTCCGACTATCGGTTCGATACGCCCGACTCCCGGCCGTACGCCCCTGGCATTGCTTCGTTTCGATACAGCTACGCACAGAAGGGTTGACCGAGAATGAAACAACCACCGGGTTCAACACCGTTTTTTTACAACCCAGCGCGATGATCCCCTCCCAGGATACCGAAATCGCGAGATGGCACGGAAGTTGCCATCTCCTTCTATAAATTAAGCCATATCTAATATATAGAGACATGTGAAAGTGCCGCCCGCCATGAAACCAGAAACGCCCGCCATTCTGATCCTGGGGACCCGCGGCATACCCGCGGCCCATGGCGGCTTTGAAACCTTTGCCGAAAAACTGGCGCTGTTTCTTGTCGGGCGCGGTTGGAAGGTCGGCGTCTATTGCCAGGATGAGGTCGAGCGGATCGACCAGCGGGTGCGCAGCGAAACCTGGCGCGGCATCGAGCTCATTCACATCCAGGTCGCCTCCAAGGGGCCGCGCGCGACGCTGGAATTCGACTGGCAATGCGCCCGCGACGCCGCCAGGCGACCGGGCGTTTGCCTGGTGCTCGGCTACAATGGCGCGGTCTTCCTGACCTGGCTCAGGCTGAAGCGGCGCAAGATCTTCACCAACATGGACGGCATCGAGTGGCGTCGCCCCAAATGGGGGATGGCGGCGCGAACCTGGTTCTGGCTCAACGAATGGATCGGCGCCTGGGCCTCGCATCGGCTGGTCGCCGATCATCCCGCCATCGCCGATCACCTGGCGACGCGCCGGCCGCGCAGCGCCATCGCCACCATCGCCTATGGCGCCGATCCGGTGGCATCGGCGCCCGAGGCGCCGGTGCGGGCGCTCGGCCTCGAGCCCGGGCGCTATCTCATCTCGATCGCGCGCATCGAACCCGACAACAACATCCTGCCGATCGTCGAAGCTTTTTGCTCCGCCAAGCGCGACATGAAGCTGGTGGTGCTGGGAACGCTGTCCGACGACATCCCCTACCATGCCGCCATCCGCAAGGCGGCGAACGGCTCGGTGGTCCTGCCGGGCGCCATTTACGACCAGGCAACGGTGAAGGCACTGCGCTTCCACGCCCGCGCCTATCTGCACGGCCACACGGTCGGCGGCACCAACCCGTCGCTGGTCGAGGCGCTGGCGGCCGGCAACATGGTGATCGCACACGACAATCCCTACAACAGGTGGACCGCGGGGGCGGCGGCGATCTACTTCACCGACAAGGACAGTTGCGCCGAGCGGATGCAGCAGGCGCTGGACGATGATGCTTTGGTCAAGGCCTGCGGCGTTGCCGCCAGGGCGCGCGCTCACGAAGCCTTTCGCTGGGACGATGTCCTGCTCGCCTATGAAAATGAGGCCTATTATTTGCTCGGCGTGACCACCGCCAAGACCGCCGCGATGGACCACGCATCGCCAGGAACCGTATGACAGGCTGGTCGCGCCGGCGGGTGCTGCGGACGGCGCTTTCCACTGCAGCCGCTCTCGGCTCGCTCCCGGTCGCGCCAATCGCTCGCGCCGCCGCCGGGCCACGGCTTCGGCGCGGTGTCAACGCCTGGCCCTGGTTCTCGCTGACGCGCGAATTTCCCGCCCCCCGCACCGACTATGGCTGGCCGCCGTTCCAGTCGCAACGGCCGGTGCCGACACCGGACGACCTGCGTCGGCTGCGCGGGACCGGGCTCGATTTCATCCGTCTGCCCGTCGATCCCGGCCCTTTCCTGGCCGCCGACGCCAAGACGCGCAGTCGGCTGCTGGACACGCTGGACGCTGCCGTCGCCGCCACGCTCGACGCCGGTCTCGGCATCATCGTCAACATCCAGGCCAATGCCGCCACCCATTACTGGAACCCCGACCGCATGGTCTCCAGCACCGCGGCACCCGCCTTCGATCTCTATCGCGGGCTGGTCGGCGAGCTTGCCGGCAGGCTGGCGCGGTTCCAGCCCGGCTGGGTGGCGCTCGAGCCGGTCAACGAACCGGCGCAGGCCTGCGCATCGAACGTCTGGTTGCAAATTCAGCTCGCGCTTCTGACCGCGGCAAGGGCATCGGCAGCGACCCTGCCGCTGGTCGTCACCGGAGGCTGCGGCTCGATGGTGAGCGGACTGACCGCGCTCGATCCGGCACCGCTGTCGCCCTTCGACCCGATCCTGTTCACCTTTCACTTCTATGAGCCCTATCTGTTCAGCCATCAGGGCGCGCCCTGGATGCGAGAGCCCGTCTACCGGTCGCTCAACAATGTGCCGTGGCCGGCATCCGCCGGCTCGCTGGAACAGACGCTGGCCTCGGTCAGGGCGCGTATGGCGCAGGACACCGAAACCTCTGAAGATGCCAAGAAAGCCGCCTATGCCGAGACCGAGCGTGTGCTGAAAGTCTATTTCGACGCCCAGCCCGACCGCTGGTTCGTCGACAAATATCTTCGCCAGGTTCGCGACTGGGCCGACGGCCATAGCCTTGCGCCGGAACGCATCATCATGGGCGAGTTCGGCGCGCTGCGCACCGACGCCCGCTATGTCGCCGCACCCAACCCGGATCGCGGGCGCTACATCGCCGATGTCAGGCGGAGCGCCGAGGAGCTCGGCTTCGGCTGGGCACTGTGGGATCTCTTCGATGGCATGGGCATGATGGACGACATCACCCGGGCGCTGGACCCCGATATCATCGCGGCGCTTGGCCTGACCACGCCGGCGGACTGACCGGCCTGAACGCTGCCCGCGCCGGCCGGTAGAGCACCAATGCCAGCACCACGAACTTGGTCAGCAGCGTCGTCTTCGACGCCACGCTTTCCGAGGTGTTGATCAGGATGACCCAGCCCAGCATCGGCAGCCAGATGCCGGGATGGCAGCGGCGCGCCACCTCGAACAGGAACAGCACGAAGCCGAACGTCAGCAAAAGGGTGAAGAAGGCGCCCTGGTAGAGGACCGTGCGGATGATCGGGTTCTCGATGCCCTGTTCGAGACCGTTGATACGGCGCAGGCTGTCGATCAGGTCGACATCCGGCCCCACGATCAGATCGCGCAATTCCAGGTGCTTGAAGAGTTCGAACATCTCGACGCGGGCATTGGCGCTGCCGCTGTCCGACACGAAGCGCTCCAGCAGCGCGTCGAAGAAGCCATAGTATGCTGCCACGACGATGACGACCGGCAGCAGCGCGGCAAGCATGAAGCCGAGTGCCGCACCCAGGAGATTGACGCGGCCCTGGCGCAATTTGGTGATGCCCTGAAAAAGCAGGTAGCAGCCGCCGAGCACCACCGTCGTCACCATCGCGGTGCGGCCGCCGAAGGCGACGAGTGCCGCGGATTGCAGGCCGATCAACCCTATCCGCACAGGCATCGACAGGGATCTGGCACCGGAGAGCAGCGCAAGCACGTAGATCGCTGTCACCATGGCATTGGCAAGCGGATGCCCCTGCAGCGCGCTCGAGCGCAGATCGGTGGTAAACGCCACGCCGTCGAGGCGATAGGGGAAGATAAGCGTCTTGGTGGCGAACTCGAAAAGGGCAAGCAGCGCATTCGCCGTCATGACCACGTGAACGACGGTCTGCAGCCCGGCGAATGTCCGTTCATCGTCCTCGCTGAGCATCAGCACCAGAAGTGCCGCGGCCACGAACGTATCGATCATGCCGGCCATGCCGGGCCGCTGCCTGGCGATGACGACGAACAGAAGCACGATCGATATGGCGGCCATCAGCGCGCTGGCCGGCCGCCGGTCGGCCAGATGGACGATATGGCCCACCGGATTGCCTGATGCGCAGGAGCGCCAGGCAAACAGGAGGACGATGAGATAGGTGGACGGGTGGATCTTTGTCGCCGGGTTGCCGAACAGGCCATCATAATTGTAGCCGACCAGCCACAGCATGCCGCCCGAGATGCTGAACAGCACCGCTACCGCCGCGATCAGTCCGAAGCGCGTCAGCGCATCGACCGATGTGCCGGAGATGGGCGTGCCGGCGCGGGGTGCGGCCGCACCATGGTTCGAAGCGCTTGCGCTCCAACTGGCAGCCATGTCAGGCGGCCTCGTCGACCAGCAAGGCGGCTGTCGGCAGGCGCCCCATGACGGAGACCGCCTGCGAAGTCGTCGTGACGTCGCGCATCGGGGTGGCGTTCAGCGTGGCGACGAGCACGATCTCGTCGGCCATGGCGACCAGCGGCGAGGCATTGAGATTGTCGGCCAGCGCGCCACCGTCGATGACGACGAGCTCGAAGCTCCGGCTGGCCCGGGCCAGCATCTGCTGCGCGAAATAGATGCCATGCGCTTCCTGGAAGACCGCCTTTGAGCGGCCTCTGCCCAGCACGGCAACGTTGCTGCCGGCGGCGTAATGGCTGACGGCCTCGAAGGCGTACTCGCCGCGCAGCACATCGAGAATTCCCGGCTGCGGATCTTTCTGGTCACCGCCGCCGGCATTGGCATCGATGAACAGCACACGGCTGCCCCTGGACGCCGCGGCATTGGCCAGCAGCCGCGCCACCCGGCTGCGCTGCGCGCCTTCGCCCGGCGACGATGTCACCAGAATGGAAGGCACCAGCGGCCAGTCCGCCGGACGCTGGCCCGAACTGAACATGCGCCTCAGCGCAAGGCCGACGACGGCGTCGGTCTTCTGGCTGGAGGCGGCGGCGCGGGCCCCGCCGAAAGGCCACCAGCGCCGGCCAGTGTCTGACTTTGCCGGCACCACGCCCAGCACCGGCGCGTCGATGGCCGACTGCATCTGGGCGCTGGAAAGCACCGTCGGCGAGGAATATTCGGCGATCAGCGCCAGACCGGTGCCGAGCCCGAGGCCGCCGAATATCGCGCCCAGCAACAGCAGCGGCAAAGGCGGCCAGCTCTTCTTCAAGGCGGGCATGGCGTTGGAGATGATGCGCGCATTGGTGCTGTCGACATTGATCTGCTCGCGCGTCTCCTGGGCGCGCTGGAGATAGTTCGAGTAGACGGAACGCAGCGCCTCGAGATCGCGCTGCAATTCGCGCAGCCGCACCGAGGCCTGGTCGGTGTCGAGCGACTTGCTCTTCATGCCGGCGACCTTGGCTTCCAGCGCCTGCTGGTTGGCCAGCGCCCGTTCGTAGTCGGTCTCGGTGGCGGTGGCGATGCGGCCGAGTTCGCGCGCGATCAGCTGGCGCGTGTCGCGCAGCTGCTGCTGGGCTGCGATCAGCGAAGGATGACGCGGCCCCAGCTCCGTGCCGAGCTGCGAGACCTGGTCGACCAGCGTCGCCTCCTGTGCCCGCAGACTCGAGATCACCGCCGAGCGCATCGCTTCCGAGGTCGCGTCCGCCGTGCCGCTCTGGCGGCGCATCTGGTCGACTTGCGCCTTCAGCGCCGCGGTGCGGCTCTGCGCCGCCGCAAGCTGCGTGTTGATCTCGGTCAGTTCCTGGTCGCTGACCAGGTTGCCTGCCGCCATCACCATGTTGTTGGCGGACTTGTAGGCCTCGACGGCATTCTCGGCCTGCTGGACGCGTTTGCGCTGCTCGTCCAGCCGGGCGGTGATCGACTCGGAGGCGTCCCTGGCCATTTTCGCGCGCGCGCTCGCCTGATCGACCAGGTAGGCCTGCGCAATGGCGTTGGCCAGGAGGGCGGCTTTGTCGGCGCTCTTGGCGGTGACGATGACGTCGAGGACCAGGACCTTGTCGGCCCGCTTCACCGCCAGGCGACGGCGCAGCGCGTCGAGTGTCTGCACCGACCTGTCGCCTTCGGCTGAGGCCGAACCGAGCAGGCGCGACAGCAAGCCCTGCCCGTTGAATTCCGGATCCTGCGTCAGGTTTGTCGCCGCGATCGCCCGCATCAGCACGCCTGTCGACTGGACCACGCTGACCTGGCTCTCGACCTGCGTGATGCCGCCATCGGGTGAGATACGGCTGGGATTGACATCGTTGGTGACCACCTGCAGGTCCTGCGGGTCGATGAGGATTTCCGCCGCCGAGCTGTAGAGCGCGGGCGTGAAAAGGCCGTAGAGCAGGGCGGCCAGGGTCAGCAGTGCGACGGTACCGAAGATCCAGAACCGGCGGCGCACCAGGATGCGCTTCAGATCACCCAGTTCAACAGTCGAGGCTGCGTATGATCCCGCGCGTGCCGCATCCGGGGAGTGTTGCTGAGGAACCATGGGCAGGGATGATTGCATGGCTGCCTCCGACAATACTCCATATGCCGGCAAGATCAGTTTGCGGCGCTAACCTAGCTATTCCTCCAACTGTTAAAAGATTGTTAATTATGTTGAGAAGTCATGTGAATTTTGGCACGCGGTTTGCTTAAAAATATACATACCGAGGTGCTTAGTGCGCAGCGAGCGGAGATGTATGCGGATGGGGCTACAATTTGACCGGACCGACAAGGCCGGGCACCGCCTTTTCGGACCTCCACCATGCAGATAAGCCTGCGCCTGGACGGCGACTGCGTCCGCGCCTTTCACGTCACGCTGCTGGAGCGCCTCGCCGCGCTCGACGACGTCGAACTGTCCGTCGATGTCAGGCCGGCGGTCGGCGGCATTCCGCGCAGCGCCGCAGCCCTGTTTCAACTCGAAACGACGATCCACGGACTGTCCCATGATGGGCTGGCGAAGCGTGTGCCGCTTTCGACGCTCGCGCCCTACAAGACACAGTCCCCCGCTGCACCTGACCTGGTCGTCGACCTCTGCGGCGATGTCAGGCTGGAAGGTACGCGGACCTGGCGCGTCACCTATAATGGTACCAGCGGCGAAGCGGCCTTGCTGGCCTTGATCCTCGCCGGCCGCACACCGCTTGCCCGCATCGAGGAGAACGGCGTTGCGATTGCCGCCGGGCGCCTGGGCACCGAATATGGCGGCATCGCGCTGGCATCCTTCCAGGATATGCTGGCGCGCACGGCAAGCCTGATCATAGCTGCCATGTCAGGCGCTGCAAGATCGGTGCCTGATCTGCCCGAGCCGGCGCAGGCAGGCAGCCCGCCAATGCCCTCGGCCGGCAAGCTTGGAATCAGAGCCGGCAAGGCGCTGGCGCGGCGGATCGTTCAGAAGATCTATCACCTTTGCTACAACGCGCCGCACTGGAAAGTCGGCTGGCGGCAAACCGGGGGCCACGATCTGTTCAACCTGCGTGCGCATCCGGCGTCGGGTTGGCAAGAGCTGCCGGACGACGGCAGCCGCTTCTACGCCGATCCGTTCCCCATCCTCTACCAAGGCCAACTGACCCTGTTCGTGGAGGACTATATCCATCGGCTCGGCAAAGCCATCATATCCGCCGTTCCCTTCGGCCCGGCAGGCCCGCTCGGAAGGCCTGAACCGGTGCTGGAGCTGCCCTACCATCTCTCCTACCCCTTCGTCTTCGAGCGCGACGGCGAGGTCTGGATGGTGCCGGAAAGCTGCGCCAACGGCACCGTCGATCTCTACCGCGCTACCGCCTTCCCCGGTGGATGGGTCAAGGAAGCGACGCTTCTGTCCGGTGTCGTCGTCAGCGACGCCACGCTTGTCGAGCATGGCGGCGCCTGGTGGCTGTTCGCCACCGTCCGCGACGGCGGCGGCGCCTTCTCCGACGCGCTGCATCTGTGGTCGGCGCCGGATTTTCGCGGCCCCTGGACACCGCACCCCAAAAATCCCGTGCTGATCGACATCGCTTCGGCGCGGCCGGCCGGCCGCATGGTCAGGCGCGGCAACGACCTGCTGCGCCCGGTCCAGGACTGCCGCAGGAGCTATGGCGCGGCGCTTGGCATCGCACGCATTTCTCACCTTGATTTGATCGGCATGGAGCAGGTCGTTGAAACCATCTTAAATCCAGGTGCGCTATGGAGTGGGCGTAAACTTCACACGCTCAACGAGGCTGGCGGCTTTGAGTTCATCGATGGCTCGGCGATCGCACCGCGCTGGAAGCAGCGGACCCGCGATTAACCTAAACATTGGTTACTACCACGCACGCGCCCCGGTTGCTTGCGGTTGATTTAGCTCCGGAAGATATTTTCTACCGGAGATTGTGAAACGTGCAGTTGCCACCAGAAAGGGCAGCAAAATGAGTATCTCAGAGGCCGGCCCGGCCGAAGTCGATGTGGCGATCGTCGGCGCCGGAATGGCCGGCACCACCTTGGCAATGCTGTTGGGACAAGCCGGGCGCAAGGTGGCGCTGATTGATCCGCATCGCGTCCACCACGAGGAATTCCGGGCCGAGAAGATCGGCATGGATCAGATGCTGCTGTTCGAAAAGCTCGGCCTCGATGCGACACTCAAGCGTCTCGTCACCTCGACGACCGACACGCATGTCTTTCGCCTCGGCCAGTTTTTCGCGCATGAGAAGAAGGCCGAATTCACATTCTCCTATGGCGCACTGATCAATGGCCTGCGCGATGCCTTGCCTGCGCAAGTGCCGCTGACGGTCGGCAAGGTAACCGGGGTCTCGACTGGACCGGACCGGCAGCGGCTTGTGCTGGCCGACGGCACCGTCATCGATGCCCGCCTGCTGGTGGTGGCAACCGGCCACGGCGAAGCGGTGCGGCGCGCCGTCGGGGTCGAGCGTGTCGAGCAATCGAAGGCGCATTCACTGTCGATGGGATTCGACCTCGCCATCTCGCCCAGCGATTTCGGTCATCAGTCCGTCACCTGCTACAGCAGGCGGGCTGCCGACCGTATCGCCTACATCAGCATCTTTCCGCTCGGCGACAAGGTGCGGGCGAACATGTTCCTCTATCGCAATGTGGCCGAAGCGTGGACGCGGGCGTTTCGCCAGGAGCCGCAAAAGATGCTCTGCGAACTGATGCCCGAAATAGCAGCGCGATGCGGCAACTTCGAAGTCGCGGCCCCTGTCGAGGTCAGGCAGATCAGTCTGAGCACCACGCAAGGCCATCGCCGCGACGGGGTCATCTTCATCGGCGATGCTTTCTGCACGACGTGTCCAACGCCGGGCGTCGGCATCGGGCGCGTGATGACCGATGTCGACCAGCTCCACTCGGTTCACATTCCACGCTGGCTCGAAACACCAGGCATGGCGGCTGAAAAGATCAACGCCTTCTATGACGATCCGGTCAAGGTGGCTGCCGATGAGGACGGCATGCGGGTGAGCTACTATGCCAAGTCGATTACCGCCGACACCGGGCTGGAATGGCGCGTAAGGCGCCTGCGCAACAACACCGCGCGCCGGCTGATGATCATCGGCCGCAAGGTCCGGCATCTGGGACAGAGGCAGGCGCCCATGGCCAATATGCGATAGGGCGCGACCAGTCGCGCCCTATCGATTGCCGATATTGATTGCCCTTGTCGGGCGAATGCGTCAGACGCCAATCGCTCAGGTTGCCGTCGGCGGAGGTGTCGATGGGGTAGTCTGGGCCGTGACGCCCGAAAGCCTGTCGCGCTTCTGCAAGGTTGGTTTCTCGTATTTCTTCACTGTAAAATGCCCTCCAAATTGGTACGGCGCCAGCAGAACCAATTCCCTGCCCCGTGTCAATTGTGTCACTGGTCCTTACGTCGTTTCCGCGCCATCGTGCCCAAACGATTCTACACTGTTGCATTGCCGGCACATATCGGCTCCGACAGGACACCTCATCCCAGCGCCAATCCCGCTCTACTCGGCTCTCCGCGCGATGTTGTAAATCGTTTCATCCAAGGTATTTTGGCCATCGGAACAGAGGGAATAGTCATGTCCAACAGCGCCTTGCCGCTGGTCATCAGTGCGCCGGAACCACGCACGCTCGACCTGATCTTCACAGCCCGGCAGTTGGCGCGGCTCAAGGCCCATTATCGCATTGTCGAGACGACCGCTGACGGCGTCGCGAAACTGCCGGCCGACGTGCTGGCCGAGGCGCGCTATATCATCGGCCAGCCGCCCATATCGTCCGAAACGCTCGACCGGATGAAGGCGCTGCGCTGCGTCTTCAATGTCGAGACCAACCTCATCAACAACATGCCCTACGAGACCTTGTTCGCGCGCGGCATCCATGTCGTCACCACCGGCCTGGTGTTCGCCGAGCCGGTCGCAGAGCTTGGCCTTGCCATGGCGCTCAACCTCGCCCGCGACATCGTCGATGCCGACCTCGCCTTCCGCCAGGGACAGGAACTGTGGGGCGGCGACGGCAACCAGACGGCGCGGCTCCTGTCCGGCGCGGATGTCGGGATCATCGGTTTCGGCGATCTCGGCCGGGCGCTCAACCGGCTGTTGTCGGGTTTCCGCACCCGCACCAAAGTCTTCGACCCCTGGCTGCCGCCATCGATCCTCATCGACAATGGCGTCGAGCCGGCCTCGCTGGACGAAGTGCTGTCGACCAGCGACTTCGTTTTCGTCGTCGCCTCGGTGACCTCTGAGAACCAGGGTTTTTTGGGTGCCGAAGCCTTCGCGACAATGCGCAAGGGCGCCGCCTTCATCCTGCTCAGCCGCGCCGGCGTGGTGGACTTCCCAGCGCTGATGGCGGCGGTGAAGAGCGGCCACATCGTCGCCGCCAGCGACGTTTTCCCCGAAGAACCGCTGGCGCGGGACCATCCGGTGCGCGCCCTGCCCGGCTTCCTGCGCTCGGCTCACCGCGCCGGCGCGCTCGACATCGCCTTCAAGCGCATGGGCGATATGGTGCTGGAGGACATGGACCTGATCGACCGCGGCCTGCCGCCGCTGCGCTCCAAGCGCGCCGAGCGCGAGACGGTTTCGCGAATGCGTTCCAAGCCGGCCGACCGGAATTGAGGTGTGGGTTTTCGTTCGGGTTGGCCGACCCTCGACGAGGTCGGGAGGTCGGCTTGACAAGAGAGCGCGGCCGGCGATGACGCTGCCGCAATCGAACTTTGCGGAGGGAGGCCATGAACATGAAGAAAATCTATGAAAAGCCGATGCTGCACAAACGGCAGAAGCTCTCCGCCGTGACGGCGCAGCAGGCCACTTCAGGCGTGACAGGGCCGACAGGCCCGACAGGCTGACGCCTCACGGTGTTCGATGAAGGTAGCATTGGACGCGCCCGCGGGTCGGCGGCGAGACGGCAGTCGCTCCAGGCGCAGCTTCAGTGTCCATGGCTACTCTTCGCCCTGCGCGCGACCGCTTCCATGAAGGAGCGGGCGGCAGCGTCACAAGCCGTTCTGGACGGTCCGTTCGCGGACAGCACGACCTCCGCGGCCTTCCGCGACATGCCGTATTTCCGGGCGAAGACCGCAGCGTCGTAAGGTTCGTTTTCGGCTGCCGGTGCCGCCGACGTGATCCTGGCCTTGGTCATTGGCGGGTCCGCCTGAAACTCTCAAGCAACTCGCCTTCGTTGCGGCAGCCATTCTGGAACAGCGAAAACACCGTGGCTGCCAGAAGCTGCACGTCCGACTCCTCCGACATGCGGTCAAGGTTGCGCTCCAGGCAGACCCGATTGAAGACGCGCTGGCACAGCTGCAGATCGGAAGGATAGAAACCGGGAATGCGTTTATGAAAGCTCGACATAAGAAGCCCCTTTCGGAGCAGCGACCACTTCCTAGTCCATGTCGCCCAAAAGTGACCTCGGTTTTGGGAGAACGACATGCATGGACAAAGACCCAAAGCGCATCGCATGAATCCGATCAAACGCGATGCGCTTTAGACGCTGTGGGTCAAAAATGAAATCGGGCTGAGCAAGAGTCAACATCGGCCTTCATCACAGTAAGTATCGTACAATCCTCCCGCCGGTCCGCCCCCTCTTTTTCGACGGTTCGCAGGCCCAGCGCGACATGGCGACTTTGTCACCAGCCGGCGGGATTTTATCGACCGTCGCCGTGATCCGGCGCTCTCAAGAAATATGTCGGTTTTGTACCAAGTGGCGCTTGGTACGTTTCCGACACTAACATTCAGGCCGATCTTTTCATATGCGAACGGGCGTTGGGGGGCGCCGTGCTTCGAATTTCATATCGCATTGATATCTTTCTGCGTTCAGAGCCCCTATACATAGCCGATCGTCCGTACGTTTTTACGGGCACGGACGGCTGGGAGATTGGATGGCTCTTGCCCTGCATTGGGCCACGCCATGTCTGATCTCACCAAAAACCATCAATACCGAAACCAACTGCTGCGGCGCATGCCCGCGGATGATCTGGCATCGCTCGAGCCGCACATACAGCGCTGCGACTTGCCGCTACGCATGATGCTTGTGACCCCCAATGTTCCGATCGAGGCCGTCTACTTCATCGAACAGGGCATCGGTTCGGTGGTCGCCAGCACGACGAGCGGCCAAGAGGCCGAAGTGGGCTTCATCGGCTTCGAAGGCATGACGGGATACTCCCTGGTGATGGGCGACGACCGTGCGCCGCATGCCTGTTATGTCCAACTCGAAGGCGAGGCGATCCGCATTGAAGCCGGCGCTTTCAAGGCAGCATTGGCGGCAAGTGCGACCTTGCGCATGTTCCTGCTGCGCTTCGTCAACGCGCTACAAACCCAGGCCGGCTGCACCGCGCTCGTCAACGCGCGGCTGAAGCTCGAGGAGCGTCTGGCGCGCTGGCTGCTCATGTGCGACGACCGCGTGCCCGGCGAACATCTCGCCATCACCCACGAATTCCTGGCCATCATGCTAGGTGTCAGGCGGCCAGGCGTCACCGTCGCCCTTCAATTGCTCGAAGGCCGCGCGTTGATCCGCTCGCGGCGGGGCGAGATCGTCATTCGTGACCGCGCCGGGCTGCTGGAACTCGCCAATGGCAGTTACGGCGAAGCCGAGGCCGAATATGCAAGGCTGATCGGCGAGATCGGCGCGGCCTGATCAGGAGCGGTTGCCGCCGGCATCCGGTTTGCCCGATGTCGCTTTGCCAGGCGGTGCCACCCCTCCTTCAATTGCGCCCCGGCCAATCGGCCCATCCCTGTCCATCGGCCCATTCTTGCCTATCGGTCCATCCTTGGCTATCGGCAACCCGGCATGCTCCAGACTTGCAAGCTTGCACTTCGTCTGTTCGGCCGCCGCTCCGACAAGGCAGTCGATGGTGAACATGGCACCGGCGTGATCGCTGGCCGCGACCGCCTGGCGGATCTTCGTCAATTGGGCTTGCGTATAGTCCAGAAGCTCGACCAGGCCGGTATGATCCAAACCGCCCTCCATTGCAGGATGTCGAGAGGCCGATCTGAGGCGCTCTTGCCATCGAAATACGCCCATTTACACGGCTTGCATAGCCGGACTGTCAGAATCGTACAGTCTACGCGGCACCGGGTCGTTGCCTATTGGCCAAAGGTCCATCTTCGCGCCGCCGCCACGGCATGCAAGTGTATATAAGCCATCGCTTGAATACTGGTCCGTACGTCTGTCGGGGAGATGTCGTGCCAATTCGCGAGAATCTCGCCGCCAATCTCAGGCGGCTGGTCCAACGCCACGCTTCCGTCAGCGCGGTGTGCCGTGAGCTTGGCATCAACCGCACCCAGTTCGAGCGCTATCTGCAAGGCAAAGCGGTCCCCAACAAAGCCACCGCCAGGCTGATCTGCGACTATTTCAAGATCGACGAGGATGAGCTGTATCGCGAGCCGGCCGCCGCGGCAGCCAACGGTGACAGCAACGCAACGCTACGCCAGGCACTGTACGAGAACATGGTGCGGCCGCCGTCGCCCGCCATCGCCGGAGGAACCTATTTCACCTATTTTTCGATCCCCGGCCGACCCGACTTCTTGATGCGCTCGGTCACCTTCGTGCGGCGCGAGGCCGATCTCGTCACCTTCAGGCGGGTGACGCGCTGGGCTCCGGGCGATGGCCAGGGTGGCTCGAGAATACCCGGCAACCATTACGGCGTGGCGATCTCGCGCCTGAACTGGATCTATTTCACAGGCATTAACCGCCGCCAGACAAGCGAGCCCTCGATCATGACCGTACAGTGGGCTCCCATCTCCGAACCGGTTCTGGTCGGCAGGGCGATCGTCCTCACCGGATCGGGGCCGGCCTTTGTGTCGGTCATCATGCGGCAGGACGTCACCAGGATCAGCATGAGGCGAGCGATGCTGATGGCCCATATCGTCAGTCTCGACGACCCCAGCGTCGATCGGCTGGTGGTCAGTCTGGCACGAGAGACCCGCTAAACTCGCTTTCTTCGGGAAAAATCGGGGAAAGTTTCAAGTTTTTCGACTATATTTTTCTTCGTTTCGGGATTTTTACGCAAAAAATGCCGGAACTTTCGCCCAAACCTGTCGTTCTCCAACTGATCGTTGCTTCGACGATCCCAAAGCAACAGGAGGAGTACGCCATGAACATCAAGATGATCTGCTTCGGCGCGATGACGCTTTCGATGGTTGCCGGCTCGGCGCTTGCCGCAGGCAACAACGGCACGTCGGCTCTCGACGATCCGGCCAAGATGCAGCCCTTCTACACCGATAGCGGCATGAAGACGATGGTCGGCAACGACGACTTCGTGAAGGCTTGGAAGGCCCTTGCGCCGGACGACCAGACCGCGATGATGAAGGCCTGCGAGGACGAGTCGAAGGACGCCACAGCGGCCAACAGCCATCCCGAATTCTGCAGCAGCGTGAAAGCGAACGGCGGCAGCAAGTAGCAATCCAGCGAACCGATGAGAAACAGCCCCTTCGCGGGGCTGTTTCGCGTCCGCCACAGGGCGCGCGGACAAGCCAGCCACGCAAGGGACCGAGCCCGGCCGGCGCGGCGGCCATTTCCATTCCTGCTATGTTGCACTGCGACGGAATTGTACTATGTTGCACTGCGATAAATTTGTTGCATTGCGATATCGGCGTGCCCTGCCGACATTGCACAGGGGCTGGGCTTGCACGAGGGAGCCGTCGTGGCAGCATCGTTCCGGCCGGACATACAAGGATTGCGCGCGCTCGCCGTCGGCGGCGTCGTCGCCTATCATTTCGGCCTCACCGCGCTCCCCGGCGGCTTTGCCGGCGTCGACATCTTCTTCGTCATCTCGGGCTGGCTGATATCGACCCACCTCATGCAGGAGATCGGCGAGACCGGCCGGCTCGACCTCTGGCGCTTCTATGCCAGGCGCGCGCGGCGGCTTCTGCCGGCAGCTTTGTTCGTCATCCTGGTTACGCTGGCCGCCGGCTACTTCATCCTGGCGCCGCAGGAGCAGGCGCTCTATTCGCGCGGCGCCATGTTTGCCTCCGCCTATGCCATCAATCTGTGGCTGCTGCGCTGGTCTTTCGACTATTTCGCCGCCGACGCCACCGCCAATCCCTTCATCCACTTCTGGTCGTTGTCGGTGGAGGAGCAGTTCTATCTGGCCTGGCCGGCGCTGCTTCTGCTGGCGGCCTGGCTGCGGCCGGGCAGGCGAACGGCCGCAGCCGTGATCGGCGTGGTCGGCCTTGCCTCCTTCGCCGCCTGCCTGTGGCTGACCAGCGCAGCACCAGCCTGGGCCTTCTATTTCTCGCCGCTGCGCGCCTGGGAGTTCGCCGCCGGCGGCCTGGCGACGCTGGTCCCCATGACTTTGCTGCAGCATCGCATCTGGCTGCGGGCCGCACTTGGCTGGGTCGGCCTGGCGCTGATCGCGACCGCCTATCTCCTGTTGAGCGAGGACCTGCCCTTCCCCGGCTGGTACGCGTTGATGCCGGTTGCCGGCACCGTGCTGGTGCTGCTGGGCGGCGCAGGTGGGGAGCAGACCAACGGGCGGACCGGCTGGCACGCCCTTGGACCGGCCGCCGCTTTGTCGATGCCGCCTTTGCAATGGATCGGTACGCTCTCCTATTCGCTCTATCTCTGGCACTGGCCGGTCATCGTCTATGCCGGGATGCTGGCGCCCGATCTTTCCGTGCCGCAGCGGCTGGGCTGCGGCGTGCTGGCGCTGGCGCTGTCGGTGCTCACCTATCATTTGATCGAAGACCCCGCGCGGCGCGGCGCCTGGCCGACGGTGGGCGCCCGCGCCTTTCCCAAGGTCATTCCAGGCGCAAAACCGCTTCGCGCTTTTCCCGGCCTTGTGCTGGTTCCCGCGCTCGCCCTGACCGGTGCCGGCGTGGCGGTCGCCTATGCCAACGCGCATCTGGCCACGCGCAACATCGGCCCCGAGCAGCGCGGCATCGAGCAGGCGGTCGAAAGACCTTCCATCGCGCGGGCCGTCGACAAGAACTGCCTGGCCGACTTCCAAACGGTGACGCCGAAACCCTGCATGTTCGGCCCGGCCGACGCCACCCGCACCATCGTGCTGTTCGGCGATTCGCATGCCGACCACTGGTCGACACCGCTGATCGAAGCAGCCAGCCGCAACGACACAAAAGTGGTCACCTATCTCAAGTCATCGTGCCGCGCCTCGCGGCTCTCCACCTTCAACACGGTGCTGAAGCGCGACTACACCGAATGCGACGCCTGGCGCGAGCAGGCCATATCGGAGATTATCCGCCGCAAGCCGCGCCTGGTGGTGATCTCCGAATTTTCCATCGGCAATCTGACCCGCGACCTGCCCGCCGCCGAACGCACCGCCGAAGTAGCGCGCTGGCAGGCCGGCCTGCGCTCGACCTTGCAGGCCTTCAGCCGGGCCGGTGTCGAGACCGCTGTTATCCGCGACACGCCGATCAACGCCAGCTTCGCCGGCTCCTGCGTGGCGCGCACCCTGTGGTGGCGCGAAGCCCCCTCGCCGCACTGCGACACGCCAAGGGCCGAAGCCGCCAACGACAGCACCGCCGCCGCCGAGCGCGCCGTGGTGACCAGCGTGCCCGACACCCGCTACATCGACCTCACCAACCAATTCTGCGGCCCGACCACCTGCCACGTCGTCATATCAGGCCAGCTGGCGTTTCGGGACAGGCACCATCTGGCGACGGGCTTTGCCGAGACGCTGGCGGGGCCATTGGAGAGGGCGCTGTTTTAGGCGCCTCTGCGCCCGGTCCGCATTGCTCATCACATCTTGCGAATCTGTGGAACGGGCTTGATCACGGATCCGGCGGCATCGCCGGTCGGATCCATTTCACCCCCTCACCGCCTCGTCATCATCCCGTAATGCACCGCCAGCAGATCCAGCCCCACCTTCAGCAGCTTTGTCACCACATTCCGGCCCTCGCCGGTCTGCTCGGACAGGCGCTTGAGGGAACCGTCCGCGCAGCAGACTTGTCGCACCACGGCGGCCACCTCCCAATGGCCTAGCGCTCTTGTGGCGGCGGCATAGGCCCTGCCAGCGTCGAGCACACTGTCGGCGATGCCGCCGCCATCGCTGCTGCCGTCGACGCGCTCGGTCCAGCGCATCGGCTTGACATCAGCCTGCTGGCTGCAGCGGAAATCCTCGCGGTAGCGCAGGCCTGCCTCGCGCTGCTGGCGCGACAGCGAGGTGATGCCGACAAGCGCATCGATGGCGCGCACCCGCACGATGCCGCCGGTGGCGGCGTAGCCGTCATTCGACACTTCGTAAACACGGGCAGCCTCCAGCGTGCCCGCCGCCAGCCGCTTGCGGCCGAAGGCGTCATCCCTGAGCGCGAAATCATGGCCGATCTCGCGGCGTATGCGCACCTGCTCGGCCTCGCCCTTCGGCAATTTCGGCGCCGGCGGTTTTGCGGACCTGGTCTTTTTGCTCATGGGAGGCTCCTGGTTGGGTTGGGATGATGGAGGATGGCAAAGTGGGCGGAGCGGGCCGCCGTTCGGTTGGCCTTCAATGCACCGGAGGTCGTCGCCTCTACGCCGCTGCGCCAGCATCCTTGCCCCCGGCATCCAGGCTGATGGAACCGGCGCGAGTTTTCGACGTTATGTCGCGTCCATGCCAAGGGGAGGTTCGCCGATGACAGCCTTCATGCCGGTTACCGTGCGCTTTTGCGATAACAAAACCATGCTGGTCAGTTCGGTGGCCGGGGCCGCCGAGGCCCTGCGCCACCAATGGCCCGACAAGACAGCACCTGGCTATGTCGAGGCTTCCCGGCTGGTTGCGCTCGCCGTCGACGGCATTTGCTGCCAGCGCATTGCGTTCGACGCCTTCACCAGGGCGGCCAAGCAGCAGAACATACTGGTGGCCAAGCCCAAAAGCCGCGCCCATGACTGGCTGGATGCGGTGGCTAGCCCGTGAGGAGCGGGCGCCGGCCGAAAAATTGATGCAACCGCCCGCCAGCGGGGCGCGTTTATGGGTGCGGTAGCTGGAGCCGCGCGCAAAGCGAAGGTGAACGCCGTGGGTACGATGAAAACCGGATTGCCGCTCAAAGTGCGGGTGGAAGATGAGATCGAAGAGATCGACAGCGTCAGCGAAGCCGCCGATTTTCTGCAGCGCTGGCCGCTGGAGCGGCGCGGCCATGTATACCGCAGCGCGCTGAACGCCTGTAGCGCGGCGATCGCCGCGCAGATTTCCGAAGCCGACGCCATGAAGGTGTTTACCGGCTTCGCCCGGGTGACCGGCATATTGGTCGACGAAGGCAACCCGGCCATGGTGATGGACGCACGGAGCGTGCAGAGCCGCACGCCCAAGCAGGGACGGCAGATGCCGAAATAGGGCTTTGCTTCTCTCTCCCCGTTTACGGGGGTGAGGTGTGGTCCGCGCAGCGGACGAAAAGCCAATTGCTTGGCTTTTCGAACAACGAACGCCCAGCAGGGCAATGAGGGGCGGCGCCAGCGCTTCGGTAACTGGCATCTGAATCGGATGCTTGAATTTCATGTCAGCTTTCAATCCTGCCTCGTCAGCGCTGCCCCTCATCCGCCTGCCGGCACCTTCTCCCCGTGAACGGCAGGGCTATCGCATATGGAGTTCCTGAAATGTCTGCCCGGCACGGACCCCCACCCCTAACCCCTCCCCACAAGGGGGAGGGAGACTTCCGTTGGCGCCAGCCTGCGCAAATCGCCTGTCTTTTCAGCGCCAAAGAAGAATTAAAGGCACGCGGCAGCGTTCCCTCCCCTTGTGGGGAGGGTTAGGGTGGGGGTTCTTCTTCGCAAAAATCCATATGCGATAGCCCTGCCGCGAACGGGGAGAAGAGACCAAGCCTCACCCCATCGCCACAAAACCGCGGCGCTGGAAGCGCGCCTCGTGATAGGCGCAATAGCTTTTCAGCCCTTTGGTGCGCATGCCGCAGCACAGCATGTCGGCGTCCGGGCGGCTGCCTGGCGCGCCCTCTTCGACAATAGAAATGTCCGGATCCACTTCCACCGTCAGATCCAGCGGCGCGCGGCAGCGTGAAAACAGGCAATCGATGAAACGCATGGCCACGCCATGCGGCTGCCGGCCGATGGCCGCGCGCGGTGGTGCCGGCTCCAGGCGATAGGCTACGCCGTCGGCGATCAGCACGCCCGCCTCGCGCACGAACGAATGGCGCCTGGGCCGGGCCACTTCACGCGCATGGATGTCCTTGGCGGCAAGCACGCCATCCGTCTTGCCTACGACAGGCGTCGCATTCGCCGGCGCGCCACTCGCCCGCTTGCTTCCAGCGCGCTTGCCCACTGCCTGCCTGGCTCGCGGCGGGGCCCCCTTGCCATTGGCAAAGCCGATCGCGCCCAGCATGGCGTTGCGGTGCACGATGCCGATGATGGCGTCGCGCGACACCGGGCTGCCGCGCAACGCGCTGAACGCGACTGCAATCCTGGAGGCTGAAAGCCCGTCCTTCAGCCAGCGGGCGATCTCGTGCAATTCCGCGTCGCTATAGCTTGCCATATCCAGTTCCATCCAAAGTTCGGCCGCGCGCCGTCGGGCAGCGTCAAGGGTTCGACCCGGTGGCCGGGCCGCAGTCAGGTTGTTTTTCAAGAGCCGGCTGTCAGCCGGCCAGCCTCAGCCGGCTTGGGCCGATTTCCCGCCGGCAAGGTGCAGAAGCCGCGCCTCGGCCGTGTTTCTGTCCAGGGCGGAAACCGCCCTGCCCGTCGGCCTGTCGAACAGGATGACGGTGCCGTCCTCGGTGCGGATGCAGGATCGGCCAGCCGAAAAAATAGCGTCGGCGCCATGTCGGTCGAATTGGGGGCCGAAGCCGCTGGGAGCGGCGGCTCCGGCCGTTTCGGTCGCCAGAGACAGGCGGACCGGACCCGAGGCCGGTGCGATCAAGCACCGAGCCTCGGGCTTCATCCCGGCCGGGGAGGAGAACGGCCGGGGCGGAAGGGAATGGGCGGCGGTTATGACCGCCGGATGCCTCGCGTGAGGCCGGCGACTCGGCGCCATCAAAGCTGGACAGGTTTTGCATGACCAGATATAAGCATAACTCAAAAATAGATGCAAGCCATTCTTTCATAGACGAGAGCCGCTTTCATCGCTCACATGGGCGCCATGGCAAGAACGGAACTGTCGATCAAGGTCGGGGCGGCGATCCGCAAGGCGCGCAAGCAGCGCGGCCTGGTCATGCGCCACATCGCCGAGCACAACGACACCGATGTCGCCGCCGTCGGCAACTGGGAAACCGGCCGCAATCTGCCCAAGACCGAGAACCTCCTGAAGACCGCCGCCTTCCTGCGCGTTGACCCGGTGGCACTGGGCCAAGGGCAGGTCGTGTTTCTCGACGATGCCGGACCGGTCGCCGATGCGGAGATCGTCACCGATGCTGGTCCGCTACCCGCGGGATCGATGGATATCGAGGTGCTGGGCGCGGCCGTCGGCGGCGACGATGGCGATTTCACCTTCAACGGCGAGCCGGCGGGTTACGTCCAGCGCCCGCCGGGCGTGCGCAACCTGCCGAAGGTGTTCGCCCTGCACGTGCTCTCGGATTCCATGGTGCCGCGTTACGAGCCAGGCGACCTGATCTATTGCGGCGGTCGCGACGCCGTACCAGGCGACCATGTGGTGATCGAGACCTTCCCGGAGGAAAACGAGCGCAACGGCAAGGCCTTCATCAAGAAGCTGGTCAAGCGCACGGCGGGCGAACTGGTGGTCGAGCAGTACAACCCGCCGAAGACGCTGACCTTCAACCGCTACGCCATCAAACATGTCTGGCGCGTGATTCCGCTGAAGGAATTGCTGGGGTATTAGCGCCTTTTTCTTTCCCCTGGTGGGAGAAGGGAACCAGCGCCAACCCATCCCCTTACGCCCGCCGCGATCCCTCCAGCGGCGCCTCGCGGTCGCTCAGCATTCGCGCCTCACTGCGCACGCGCTGGCGCTCGTCGATGAATGCCGCCTGGATTGTAACGGTCGCCCCCGGCAGTCCGTCGGCGCGGCAAGCCGAACAGACGATGCGGCCCGACAGAGCGGACAGCGGCGTATTCCCCGTCACCCCGAACCGCTTCATCTGATCGGGTCGCCACCACCTGTTGCGGCCGCAATCCGCGCACTCGACCGAGATCGAGGCGACATGTGCGATTGTTGGTTCCCTGCCCGGTAATGCCATCGCCCCTGCCTAGTCTTTGTTCCTGATTTGTTCGTATATTCCTGTGTTTTGCGCTGGGAGTCGAGTCGCAGTTTTCAAACAGTCCCAAAAGTTTTTCTTCTATATATGTTTGAGTTATGCTTCTATAAACTCGTAAATGTGAGTCGGGCGTGCCCCCACCGCCACATCAAATCCGGGAGTGCCGATGGACGCCGCCGATTTTGCCCGCTCCTGCGGTTACGCCGGCGACAGCCTGGCCCTGCTTGAAGCCTTCGAAGCCATCCGCCGCAACGGCATCGCCCACGCCCGTCAGGATCACGTCAGGCGCAAGGCGGTGATCGACGAGTTGAAACCGTCGGAAGCGCTGTTCCTGGCCGCGATCGGCCCGGCGCTCTCGGCGGAAGAGGCCATCGAGGACGCCGCCCGCTTCATAGCCTGCTGGCGCAACATACCGCGCTGGCGCCAGGAGCGGCGCTTGCCCGACCTGGTCAGGGCCAAGCATCAGCGGCTCGTGGCGCGCTTCTTTCGACGGTACGGCCATTTTCTGTGGGCGCGCGAAGCAGCGTGAGGGCTGGACCAGCCATTTGCGGGTTCCATCAGCAATTTTTTCTTTCTAGACTGCACAGGGGTGGCTGATCGTTCGACGTGCATAGTTTGGAATGTTCAAGACTGCCCGTTCAAGATTTCAGACCTGGGTAACGGCCGGCGCGGGAACCATCGCCGCCCTGCTTGTGGCCGGCCTGATGGGGGCCTTCGGCGCCCTGCCCGCCCACGCCCCGCCACAATTGCCGCCCGATGCCGCCATCGATGCCGGCCGCTGGTGGGTCCAGCCGGCGCGCGCCTATGTCAGCCGCGCCAAGGTCTATGGCGTGGCGCTGAAACCAGGCCAGAAGGCGCTGGTACTGGAGACCGATCTGACCAATCGCACGGCGCAATCCGACAAGGCCTATTTCAACGTCTTCAAGCCGGACGGGATCGACCTGCCCGATCCCATGCCGATGATCGCGCTTGCCCGCGATCAGACGCTGACGCCGGAACTGCATCCCGGCATGACCGAGCGCATGGCCTACGTCTGGCCGCTTGCCGGCGACGCCATCGTGCCGGCCACCCTAAGCTTCGGCATCACCGCCGAAATCTTCAAGCCGCGCGACAATCTCTACGGCACGCCCGGCTGGTTCAATCCCTATCGGCTCGGCACCGTCACCATGCCGGTCGCCGACCTGCCCGAGAGCGGCTCATGAAAATCCGGGCCATCGGCAATCTCGCGATCCTCGCCGCCACCGTGGCGCTCAGCTACGGCATGCAGGTGTCGAAGCCGCATTATGCCGAGCTCACCGCACCGATCCCCATCGATGGCGCCATGCACGACACGGTGCGGGCGCGCAGCTTCGATGTCCGCCTCGACAAGGTGGTCTTTGCCCGCACGCTGAAGACCGAACAGTTCGGACAGGAAAGGCTCTTGACCACCAGCGGCCTGTGGGCGGTGGCGACGACCAATCTCGCCGCCACCGGCACCTCCACCACGGTCGCCGACGGCACCTGGCAGGGCCCGACCGGCCTGCGCTACCACCAGACCGAGCGGCTGAGCTATCGCCAGGACATGCCGCCGCATGCCGTCGATCCGGGCTTGGACAGAAGCGGCCTGTTCGTCTTCGAGGTGCCGCCGGACCAGATCCGCGGCGCCAGCGTGCTTATCGCCGCGCGCCAGTTCGCCCCGCTCGACGCCCAGGCCCGCATCAGCCTCGACGCATTGCCGATCGGCGCCGATGGCCAGCCTGCGGATGTCTTGCCGGAATACGATATGGACGCTGCCGTGCCATCAGTTCAAGGCAAGTCATGAGCGCTGTTTCGACTGACCTCGAACCAGCCGGCGATGACCGGCAGGCTGAGAAAAAAGGGCGCCGGCGCAGCCTCGTCGCACTCGCTATCCTGCTGCCGCTGACGCTGGCCGAGACCAGCTATGACAGCGTCCGTGAATGGCTGCGTGGCGAGGACCTCATCGCCAGGGACGTCGAGTTTGGCCAGTCCGTGCCGTTCGGCGGCAGCGAGTGGCGGCTGGCCGATTTGCGCGGCGGTAAGGCCGGCCGCTTGCCCGAGCATACTTTCGCCGTCATCGCCACCTTCTCCGTGACGGTCGGTGACCCCGATCTGCAAAAGCAGTGGCTGGGCTGCAAGGTAATGCTGACCGATGCCGCGGGCCGCCGCTGGCTACCGGACTTCATCAGCGGTGTCAGCCTGCCGGACGGCGTGATGAACTGCACCTCGGCGATCTTCTCCGGCGCCAAGAAAGGCGACGTGATCACCGTTGGCGAAACCTTCATCGTGCCCGAAGATGCCGTCAAGACCATCCGCCCGGCCGTTGGCCTGGGCAGCGAGCGGCCGTGGTTCCTGCGCTTTCAGAGGCCGCCGAAGTGAGCCGTCCTCCCAGGGCTTGGTTCCTCGCCCCCGCCCGCTTCGCCATCGAAAACGCCGTCTCCAGCACGGCGGCGAGAAAGCATATGCGCAGCGGCTCGATCAGGATGCCGGTGGAGGAATCCTGGAACGGGCTGCCGAACAGCAGCGTCACGCCGTGCGAAAAAATCTGCCAGATATCGAGTTCATGGGGACCGATCAGCCGCGTCGCACCCAGCCATAGCCAGGCAGCGCCCCAGTCGAGCAAGCGGTAGCCGACGACCAGCGTGCACAACAGCACCAGGCTGGAGCTGACCGTCAGCCGCACGCCGTTGGCGATCGGCAGATAGCGCGAACGGTAGCCGGCGATGAAATGCTCGACGAAATCGCGCAGGAATTTCGGCAGGCCGGCATAGCGCTGGCCGGCGCGCTCCAGCCGGCCGTGCACGCGCATCAGGGCAGCATCGTCGCGCACGTCATAGCCATAGATCAGCGCAGCCATCACCAGCCAGATCAGCGGCAGCAGCATGAAGAAGAACAGGTTGACGGCAACCGTCGACGGCGCGATCGAGGTGATTTCGACCGGCACCATGGGTGCGGCCGAAGCCATCGGCACCGGGTTCGCCAGCCCGTCCACTGAGGCCTGCAGGGCCGACCAGAAATTGCGGCTCATCAGCCATTGCAGCGCCGAGTCCTTCCAGCGGCTGATCACATAGAGGCCAACGAAGATCCAGTTGGTCTCGCAGATCACTACCACGATCTGCCAGAACGACGCGGCACTTGTTTTAGCCTGCATGAACTTGGCCAGCCGGCGGATCAGCCACGACACCGCCACCGAGACGAGCAGCCAGCGTGAATCGAGTACGTCGAGCACATCAGCGCTCTGGCCGAAATCGGCCTGGTCGAGCGTCGCGCGCGAATATTGCCGCACGATATCGCCCAAAAATCCCCAGGCGGCATAGTAGGCGAAGAACGGCAGCAGCGCGATGGTGATCATCCGCACCAGCCGCGAGCCGCGCCGGTCCACTCCCGCGCCCGGCTCCGTTCGCGCCTCGGCGGTTGCGGCCTTGTCGGCGCCGCGCTGCGCGGCCAGCACATACGGCAGGCCGGGGCGCAGCACATGGAACATCGCCACCGTCACCACCAGCTGCGCCAGTGCCACCAGCGTCAGCATCGCCAGCCCGGCGAAGTGATTGGCCAGCGCCACCTTCGCCGCGAGCTGCATGAGGAGATCGCCGACCAGCACGCCGGCCAGCACGAGTGCCATGAGTTGCGGCCAGAACCGCCGCAGCAGCGAAAAACCTAGGGTGATCGGTCTGATGATATCGGCAAACATGAGGTTCTCTCACGATGCCACCCGCCAAAACCTTTCTAGCAAAGCATGATTGTTTTGCAAGGAAGGGGGTGGGGTCTCCTGCCAGGGGGCAGAGCGAGGCGCCCCCCTCTGTCCTGCCGGACATCTCCCCCTCAAGGGGGGAGATCAGCAGCTTCGTCCTCGCCGCTTTCTCTCCAACGTTGAAAATTAGCGAAAGCAGTCATGACATCCGATCTCCCCACTTGAGGGGGAGATGTCCGGCAGGACAGAGGGGGGGTAAGCGCAGACCTTCCGTCCCTACCTTCGCACCCGCGACTTCAGCCACCGGTCAAACGCCACCGCCAGGATCAGGATGAGCCCGATGACGATGCTTTGCGTGTAGGAAGAGACGTTGTTGAACTGCAGCCCGTTCTGCAGCACGCCGATCAGGGCCGCACCGACCACCGTACCGCCGACAGAGCCGATGCCGCCGAACAGCGAGGTGCCGCCGATGACGACGGCCGAAATGACCGTCAGCTCGTAGCCGATGCCGGCGACCGCTTCCGATGAATTCAGCCGCGCCGACAGCACGAAGGCCGCGAGCCCGGCGAAGAAGCCGACGATGACATAGACCGAGACCAGGATGCGGTCGACGCGCAGGCCCGACAGCCTTGCCGCCTCGGCATTGCCGCCGACGGCATAGACGGCGCGGCCGTAGCGGGTGTAGCGCAGCACGATGTGGCACAGGATGGCGGCCGCGGCGAAGATCAGCGCCGGCACCGGCACGGGGCCGATCAGCCCGGTGCCGAACCAGCGCATCGAGGCGTCGAAGCCCGAGATCGGGCCGCCGTTTGAGATGGTCAGCGTCAGCCCGCGAAACACCGTCAGCCCGCCCAGCGTGACGACGAAAGGCGGCACTTTCAGCCGGGTGATGACAAGCCCCTGCACGCCGCCTGCGGCAGCGCCCACCACGACGGCGGCCAGCAGCGCCGCGAACCAGCCAAACCCTTGCGTGCCGCTCGTCGACAGCGACAGCGTGTTGGCGGAGCCACCCTTGGCGACCACGGCGGCGACCATGCCGCAGAAGGCGAGCAGCGAGCCGACCGACAGGTCGATGCCAGCGGTAAGGATGACGAAGGTCATGCCGAGCGCGATCAGCCCGGTGATCGATATCTGCCTTGTGATGTTGAACAGGTTGATCGGGTCCATGAAGCTCGGCTTCAGCACGGTGAAGACGATGATCAGCGCCACCAGGAACAGCAGCGGCCCGAAGCTCATCAAAAGCCGCGCGAAGTTGATGCCGCCGCGCTGATCCTGTTCCCCCGCCACGCTCATAGTGTCTCCTTGCGGTCGAGTGCCATCAGTTCCATCAGTCTTTCCTCGTTTGCCTCGACGCCCGGCATCTCACCGGTGATGCGTCCCCGGCGCATGGTGACGATGCGGTCCGACACCGCAAGCACCTCGGGCAGTTCCGACGAGATCATCATCACCGCAATGCCGCGCGCCGCAAGCTGCACCAGGATCTGGTGCACCTCGGTCTTGGCGCCGACATCGACGCCGCGCGTCGGCTCGTCGACGATCAGCACTTTCGGATCGCGCGCCAGCCAGCGCGCCAGGATCACCTTTTGCTGGTTGCCGCCCGACAGGCCTTCGATCGCCTGCTCGGCCGAAGCCATGCGGATCGACAGCATCTTGCGAAACCCGGACAGCGCATCGCGCTCGCGCCGCTCGGCCATGAAGCCGAAACCGTTGCTGAAGCTGCCCAGCGAAGCGATGGAGAAATTCGGCAGGATGCCCAGCGCGGCAAAGATCGCCTGGTGCTTGCGGTCCTCCGGCACCAGGCCGATGCCGAGCGCAATGGCGTCCGCGGGTGATGCCGGGGCGATCGGCTTGCCGTCGAGCGTGATGGTGCCGGCCGCGATGCGGTCGGCGCCGAAGATGGCGCGCGCCAGTTCCGTGCGGCCGGACCCCACAAGCCCGGCAACGCCGAGGATTTCACCGGCCTTGAGGTCGATGTCGACGCCGTCGAGCACGATGGCGTGGGGCGCCTCGGGGTCGCGCACGGTGCGCAGGCCGCGCACCGACAGCACGACATCGCCGGCAACCGAGCGCTGCGCCGGCCGGGCGTAGAGCTCGGACGCCGCGCGGCCGACCATCTTCTCGATGATTTTGGGCAATGCGATCGGTCCGCCCTCGCGGTCGAGATGTCCGGCCAGCCGCCCGTCGCGCAGCACCGTCATGCGGTCGCAGATGGCGGAGGCCTCCTCCAGCCGGTGGGTGACGAACATGATGGCGACCTTGTCCTTGCGCAGCCGGTCCATGATCGACAGCAGCCGCTGCACCTCGGTCTCGGTCAGTGCCGAGGTCGGCTCGTCCATGATGATCAGCCGGCTTTTCAGCGACAGGGCGCGGGCGATCTCGACCAGTTGCTGTTCGGCCACCGACAGCGCCGACACCGGCGTCATCGGATCTATGGAGAGACCGACGCGGGCGATGATCGTGCGGGAGTCCTGCTCCATCCGCCTCCAACTGACCAGCCCGAGCGGACCGATCGGCGCGCGGCCGATAAAGATGTTTTCCGCCACAGTCAGCGTCGGGATCAGGCTCAGTTCCTGGTAGATGGTGACAATGCCGAGCCGCTTGGCATCCTGCGGGCTCGATGGATGGTAATCGGCACCGTCGAAGATGATATGCCCGCTGGATGGCGGCATGACGCCCGAGAGGATTTTCAGCAGCGTCGATTTGCCGGCGCCGTTTTCGCCCAGCAGGCCGAGGATTTCGCCGGGGCGGATATCGAGCGAGACATCGCTGAGCGCGGTCACGCCCGAGAAATGCTTGGTGATGCCCTCGACGGCAAGCAGGACGGGTTCGGGCGATGCGGCTTCAGCTGGCAAGGGTTGCTCCCGGATTGCGGCAGGCCGCGGGACAGCGCCCCCCTCTGTCCTGCCGGACATCTCCCCCACGAAGGGGGAGATTGGCAGTTTTGCCGGCAGCGCCTCTTCTTGAAGGCTGGCGATTGGCGAAAGCCGAGGCAACGGCCGATCTCCCCCCATGTGGGGGAGATGTCCGGCAGGACGGAGAGGGGCGCGACAGAACGCGACCTCCACCCGTCATGCGCCCAGCTTTCACAGCCTACTTCGTCTCGCCAATCCGCTCCGCCTTGTCGAGATTGTCCTTGCCGATGACGATCGGCGTCAAAAGCACCAGCTTCTCCTTCGGCTCGGTCTTGTCCTTGGCAAAGGCCACCGCGATGCGCACTGCGGTGCGCGACTGCTCGCCGGGGAACTGCTCGACGGTGCCGGCAAGCTTGCCGTCGCGGATAGCGACCAGCGCTTCCGGCAACGCATCGAAGCCGTAGATCTTGACGTCGGTGAAGTTGCGCGCGGCACAAGCCTCCATCGCGCCCAGCGCCATGTCGTCATTGGCGCAAACGATGGCGTCGGGCTTGCCATTGGCGGCAAGGCCGGCCTCGGTCACCGACAGCGCCTCGGCGCGGGCGAAGTTGGCGGTCTGCTCGAAGACGATCTGATACTTGTCCTTCAAGGGATCGAGCACATTGTGCACGCCCTTGTTGCGGTCGATCGCCGGGCCGGCCCCGGGCTGGCCCTGCAGATGGAACAGCTTGGCGCCGTTGGGGAACGCCGCCACCACGGCGTTGGCTTCCGCCTCGCCGCCCTTGACGTTGTCGGCGCCGACATGGGCCAGGATGCCCTCGACGCCGTCAACGCGGCGGTCGATCGTCACCACGGGAACGCCGGCCTTGACCGCTTCCTCGATGGCCGGCGCCAGTGCGTTGACGTCGAGCGGCGAGATGACGATGGCGTTGACTTTCTGCACCAGGGCGGCCTCGATGTCGGCGGTCTGCTTGGTGGCCGAGTTCTGGCCGTCGCTCTCGGTCAAATTGACGCCTTGCGTGGCGGCTTCCGCCTTGATCTCGTTCAGCATGTGCACGAAGAACGGAAAGCCGAGACTGGGCACCGAGCCAAGGATGGTGAGCTTGTCCTGCGCAAACACCGAAGGCGCGGCAACCATCATGGCGCCGAAAGCCGCGGACGACAGCAGGAATTCACGTCTGTTCATGGGATCCTCCTCCACAAGAACGCACGGCCCCGGAAACCGGGCCGGTTTCAGGAAGGATCATGCGTCGGTTCAAAGTGTTGGAGCATCCTCCCTGCGCCCGAAAACGCATGCCGCTCCAGCCGGCCGCCGCTGTAAAAAGAGCCTCCCACGACGCCTGCCTGGGGATGCTAACCCAGGGTCAACCATTTGTGCAACATCGATATAACAGAGGTGCGGAGCAATTTATCGGAATTGTCGGATTTTTGAATTGCGGGCATGGGCGCCACCACCGGAGACTGGCCCCGCCCCTGCTCACGGCCGACGTCGTGCGCCTGTCGCGAGCGGCTCGCTGACATGCGGGCGCCAGCCGTGGACCCGGTCCCGTCCGGCAGCCTTGGCGCCGTAGAGCGCCTCATCGGCACGCCTGAGCAGATCGGCAATCTCGATCGGGGCTCCGGGACCAAAAGTCCCCACTCCAATGCTGACCGTGACGATGCCTTTTTCGCTGCCGGCATGTGCGAGCCTTAGATCGCGAACCTTGCCTCTGAGGTTCTCGGCGATCACGAATGCGCCGCGCGCATCGGTTTCAGGCAGGATGAGCGCGAACTCCTCGCCCCCGTAGCGGGCGGCCGCATCGGCCGGCCGCCGAGCCGTGGCCTTGATGCAGCCGCTGACGGCACGCAGGCACTCGTCGCCGGCCGGATGGCCGTAATGATCGTTGAACCGCTTGAACCAGTCGACGTCGATGATGAGCAGGCTCAGCGGCGCCATGCTCCGCTTGCCGCGTGCGTATTCGCGCGCCAGCGCTTCATCGAAGGCCCGGCGCGTCAGCAGTTCGGTCAGGCCGTCACGGTTGGCCAGCAGGTTCAGCTTCTCGTTGGCTGCCAGCAACTCAGCCTCGACAAGCTTGGCCTCGGTGATGTCGGAATAGACGCTGAGGCTGCCGCCATTGCTAGTCGGCCTCGTCCTGACATCGAGCCAGCGCCCGTCGGAAAGCCTGATCTCCTGGCGGTTGCTGGGAAGCTTCCGTGACGCCGCAATGCCGCCGATCCAATCCTCGATCCTGTCGGGCGGCACGGCCTGTTCGCCGCGCGTGGCCGAGATGCGCAGGATATCGCGATAATCGGCGCCGGGCAGCCGGATGTCGGCCGTCTGCGGAAACATGGCAATGTACTGGGTGTTACTGAGCACCAGCTTGCCATCCCCGTCGAACATCACCAGGCCGTCGGCCATATGCGTCAGGGCGTCCGCCAGCCGGACACGGCTTTCAGCCAGTTCGTCCTCCAGTCGCCTGCGCGTGGTGATGTCGCGATTGTGCGTGATCAGCCCGACAATGGTTCCGCTCTGATCCCGGAACGGCGCTTTCAGTGTCGACAGCCATCCGTCGGGTCCGTCTTCGTGATGAAGGCGCTGCTCAATGGTGGAGGGCACGCCGGCCGCGAGAATGGCGGACTCATCCTCGTGGAATTTTCGGGCGGTTTCCTGTGGGAAGAAATCGAAATCGGTCTTGCCGATCAGCGCCTTGGCATCCGCGGCGCGCATCAGCGTTGCGGTAGCCGGATTTGCGGCGATGAACCGACCCTCCAGATCCTTGACATTGAGGCAATCGGGCAGCGCCTCGACGACCGCCTTGTAGATGCGCCGCGATTGCAGTGCCTCGATGCGGCGGCGTTCCTGGTAGAGCGCAAGACCCGACAGCATGATCGAAAGAAAGATCAGCAGCGACGTCGGCAGCGCCACTTGCGGCAGCACCGCCTGCATGATCTCCTGTGGCAGGGCGAGCAGGCCGAGCAGCGAGCTGGCGGCGGCCGTTGCGGCCAGGATCAGGATGTCGACGCGACCGGGCGCGCGACCGCGCAGGGCGACATGGCCGGCAATGCCGATCGCAGTGGCGATCGAGATCCCCATGGCGCCGGCGAACACGCCGACACCGCCTTCATGGAAACGGAACGCGACAGCGGCCAGCCCGGCGATGACACAGGCCACGGGGCCGCCGAAGAAGCCCGCCAGTGCGATCATCGTGCCGCGCAGATCGACGAAGAGGCCAGGCTGTAACTGCATCGGCGTCAGCATCAGGATCACGGCGCCGGCGCCCATCAGCATGCCGAAAGCCGTCGCCCGGGTCAAAGCCGCCTTGCGGTCCAGCCACACATGGGTGTGGATCCAGACGGAAACGAACATCGCCACGACGGCGAGATTGGCCAGCAATTCGGACCAGGGTGAACCCATTCTTCACGCGTCCATTGTGCATCGCCATATGCGATACGGCCCTTGTGGATACGCCGCGTAAGAAAACAAAGGGTTACGGCGCGAGTTTGCATTGTCGCGATATGCGCGCAAGCGGTGTGTGGCCGGACCGATAGCCTGTTCGCTGCTTCCATTCTTTCGGCCCAGCGCTAGTTAGGACTTGAGCCTGAGCTTTCGAAACCCCCGACATGAGAAACGCGCATGAAGCCGCAAATCATCTGCCATATGCTGGCATCCCTCGACGGCAGCCTCCACCCCAGCCGCTACACGACAAGTCCGGACGGGACACGGGCTGAGTGGTCGAGCCTCTATGAGCACATCCACAACGACATGGCGGGCGACGCCTGGATCGTCGGCCGCGTCACCATGGCCGAAATGAGCAAGGCCGCCGCGCACCCACCGGCAAATGTCGGCAGGGTCGACCGACCCCATCATTTCGCTCAACGTGGTGCCGGCAGCTATGCCGTGGCGCTCGATGCCTCGGGCAAGCTTCACTTTTCCAAACCCGACATCGGTGGCGACCACGTCGTGGTGCTGCTTGGGCGCGACGTCGCCGACAGCCATCTGGCCGAGCTTGCCGCCGACGGCGTGTCCTATATCGTGTCGGAAGCGGCGGACATCGATCTCGCGGCGATGCTGGAGGTGCTCGGCCGCGAACTCAGCATAAGCCGGTTGCTGCTCGAGGGCGGCGCCGGCATCAACGGTTCTTTCCTCGCCGCCGGGCTCGTCGATGAATTGAGCCTTCTCGTGGCGCCCGCGATCGACGGACGCGCCGCGAACCAGGGCTTCGCCGAGCTCGGCGAGAGCGGCCTGGCAGGCAAGATGCAGTTGTCCCTGAAGAGCTGCGAGGCCTTGGCGCATGGGCTCGTCCATCTGCGCTACGCGGTCAGCCCTGGAGCATGATCCCGAAAAGTCGTCATCCTGGGGCGGAGCAAGGAGCGAAGCGACGCAGCGCAGACCCCGGGATCCATGCCGGGACTCGGAAGCCCCGCAGCAGTGCAGAATTCTGCTCCGCTGCACCCTATGATTAAGGTCGCGGCATGGATCCCAGGGTCTCCGCGACGGAGCTGCGCTCCTGCTTCGCCCAGGGATGACGAAGTTCAGAGACTTCGGCTCCCCTCAAACGTTGCTAGGCGCATCAATACCGCATGGCGTCGAGATCGGCGATCAGCGTCGGGCCGGTCGGGTGCCAGCCCAATCGTGCCTGTGTCAGCGCGCTGGAGGCCGGCAGATCCATCGGCGCGAACATCGCCATCCAGCCGAAATGCTCCGCCGCCTTTTCCGGCGCGATGGAAACGACGGGCAATTTCAGGCCCCGGCCAAGCGCCTCGGCGATAGCGCGCACCTCGACGCCTTCCTCGCCGACCGCGTGATAGCGCGCGCCCGGCCGCCGCTTTTCCACGGCGAGCCGGTAAAGGCGCGCGGCGTCGAGAAGATGGCCCGCGGAGAAACGGTTGCGGCCTTCGCCGACATAGGCCGAAACGCCTTTTTCACGCGCGATTTCGATGAGCGGCGTGATGAGGCCCTGCTTGACCGGGTTGTGGACCTGCGGCAGCCGCACCACCGACACGTTGACGCCGGCCTCCAGCAAGGCATTGCCGGCCAGTTCGGAGGCAATGCGCGGATTGGGATGGCTGGGGTTGAAGACGCCTTCGATCGCCAGTTCGCCATGTCCCGGGCTGCCCATGCCGACGCCGGAGGTGATCACCAGCGGCCGGTCGGAGCCGGCCAGTGCCGAGCCAAGAGCGGCGATGACGCGCTTGTCCTTTTCGCAATTCTCGGCAAACCGCGAGAAATCATGGTCGAACGCCGTATGGATCACAGCCTCCGCCTTCGCCGCGCCGTCGCGCAGCCCCTCGGGATCTTCGAGGGTGCCCCGATGCACCTCGGCGCCTGCCGCGACGAGCGCCTCGGCGCCGGCGTCGGAGCGGGTCACGCCGACCACCTGGTGGCCCGCCTTGATGAGTTCGGGAACGATCGCCGAACCGATGAAACCGGTCGCGCCGGTGAGAAAGATACGCATGCAAAATCTCCTGCACAGTTGCCTGCGTAATATTGCTGGTCTATTATTCTATTAAAGTAGTGACCTTATCATGGTATAATGGCTAACAGGATGCCCTCCAGTCCCGCTGGCTCACTGGCAGCGTTCCTCAAAGACCGGCGCACGCGGCTCGATCCGGCGTCCTTCGGCTTTTCGGGCCGCCGACGCACGCCGGGACTGCGCCGGGAAGAGGTCGCCCAGCGCGCCAACATCAGCCCGACCTGGTACACATGGCTGGAACAGGGCCGCGGCGGTGCGCCCTCGGCCGATGTCCTCAATCGCATCGCCAAGGGGCTGCTGCTGACCGAGGCGGAGCGTGAACATCTTTTCATGCTCGGGCTGGGGCGCCCGCCCGAGGTCCGCTACGCCGGTGCCGAGGGTGTCAGCCCGCGGCTGCAGCGCCTTATCGACACGCTCGATGCCAGCCCCGCCATAGTCAGGACCGCCACATGGGATGTCGTTGCCTGGAACCGCGCCGCGCGGGTCGTGCTGACCGACTACAGCGCCCTGCCCGAGGGCGAGCGCAACATCCTGCGCTTCATGTTCCTCAGTCCCCATATCCGCGCCAGGCAGCACGACTGGCAAAACCTCGCTCGTTTCGTGGTCGGCTCGTTCCGTGCCGATGCGGCACGCGCCGGCGCTGTCTCCGAGGTGCGCGAACTCGTCGACGAGCTTTGCAGCGCCAGCCCCGAGTTTGCCGCCCTGTGGCGGGCAAACGACGTGCTCAGCCACGGCGACGGGACAAAGCGCCTGAAGCACCCGGAACTCGGCGATATCGAGCTGGAATATTCGGGCTTCGCGGTCGACGGCCGGCCGGATCTGAGCCTGACCGTCTACAACCCGGTCGACAGCGCCGTCGCCGACCGCATCCGCGCGCTGGCTCTCGCCCGACACCCCAAAGAGTAAGGGCGGGACGACCGTCCGCGGGGAGACGCCCGCCCTCAAGCGCGCTCGCAAACCGCCTTCAGGATCTGCAAGGTCGGCCCCCAGTAGAGATTGGCATGCGGACGGATCGCCGGTTCGGCGAAGTCGCTGAGCGTCAGCGTCAGCAGCGTTGCCCCATCCGCCGGCGCCAGATCGAAGCTGACCACCGTGTGGTTTTCGGGCACCTCCGCCAGCCGCGAGGCCGACAGCGTGCTCCAGTAGTCGTAGGCGAAGCTCCTTCCCGGCTCAAAAGCGCGGATGGTGCCGTGATTCTCGAACGGCGCTCCGTGCAGCAGTCCGCGCATCACGATCGCGCCGCCGGCCTGTCCTTGCAGGCTGACGGTCAACTCCTCGTCGGACATCCATTGCGGGATCATTTCTGGCGTCGTCAGTATCCGCCAGACCTTGGCCGGCTCGGCACCGATGACGACGGTCTTGGTTATCGGCGCGGGAGACTCACTCATGCGAAGCAAGTTTATCGCGAATGCGGCGGCGACAATATCGCCGGTCCAAGAACCGCAGATGCCGTCACTGCCCCTTGCCCTGCCCACGATTGCAGCAGCGCGGCTTGCGAAGCGATCGCGGCCCGTGGCATCTGTCGGCTCCACCAGCGCAGACGGGCAAGCATGACACCACGGCAGACACGGCAGAGCGGCAGGCAGGCGGCGCCCGGCGTCAGCCTCAACCGGGCGCTGTCGAAGCTCGGCCTGTGCTCGCGCACGCAGGCCGAGGTGCTGATCGCCGAAGGCCGCGTGCGCGTCGGCGGCAAGGTGGTGCGCAATGCAGCCCTGCGCGTCGACCTCGACCGCGACCGTATCGTCGTCGACGACAGGCCGGTGGTTGCCGAGCGCAAGGTCTATCTCATGCTCAACAAGCCGCGCGGGCTGGTCACCACCCGCGACGACCCGCAGCAGCGCGACACCGTCTATGCCTGCCTCGAAGGGCTCGACCTGCCCTTCGTCTCCCCGGTCGGCCGCCTCGACAAGGCCAGCGAAGGCCTGCTGCTGATGACCAACGACACCCGATTTGCCAACCGGCTGATGGACCCGGCCTCGCATTTGCCCAAGACCTATCATGTGCAGATCGGCACGGTGCCGGACGCAGCGATGCTGGACAAATTCCGCGCCGGCGTGACCGTCGACGGCGAGATCCTGAGCGTCAGTTCGATCGAACTTCTGCGTAGCGGCGGCCGCACCGCCTGGCTGGAGATCGTGCTCGACGAAGGCCGCAACCGCCACATCCGTCGCCTGCTTGCCGCGCACGGCGTCGAGGTCCTGCGCCTCATCCGCATCGCCATCGGCCGCCTGCCGCTCGGCGACCTCGCCAAGGGTGCGGCACGGCATTTGACAGCAGAAGAATTGGCGCAGATTGGTGGGTGAGTGCTGGACCGTCGCTCCAGCACTTGAGAGGTGATTCCTATTCGACGTTGATGTTCACGACCACGCTGTGGGCATTTCCCGTGAACGTATGGATCGAAAGGTTCACCTGGTCCTGGCCCTTGAATCCGGGAGTGGATTTGTAGAACGCCTGGACCCCGTCGTCACTTTGCAGATTGCATTTGTATCGGTCGCTGTTCTTGGCAAAGTTCGGATAGACCTTGCCATCCACGATCCGGATCGATCCATGGCTCGGCCCCGATGTCGCATGCACGTCGTCCATGCCCGCACTTGTACAGTCCGGATTCAGGTTGGCGTCCTGAAAAATATAGATCTCCTGCCCGGAAAGTGCCGTCTTCTCATAGGTCTGCGGCCGATTGCTCCCGGCCATCGCATGCCCAGTAAACCCAACCATTGCACTCATTGTTATGATACAAGCCATCCGGTGCGTCATTTTACCTATCCTTCAGATGATTGGGCGTTACCAGCAGTTTTTCTGTATCAATCGCAAACAACAAGACCTGTATTGGCGGTGCGATGACCCGCTCTACTCCAGGGTCTTGAAGCAGACACGTGTATTTTAGCACTGTATGATCTTTCCGATTGCCTTTGTACTGACACCCACGATCAAATTTTCGTCAGAGGCAGCGACAAACGCTGCTCCCCTGGAAGAACTGCCTTCGCCATCTGTTTTCCCGCCGGCGCCATCGGCGCGTCCACGCCCCATGCCGGCTCTTCCGTTGAGTAAAAGTCGCACGCCGTCTCCTGACGGAAAGCTGTCAGGAGGCATGGCCTATAGGTCGGATGGAGCCGGCCACGGCTTCAACGATCAAGGAGCCATGCGATGAATTTCGTCTCTGTCCGCATCATCACGTCGGACGTCCAGCGTCTCGTGCGCTTCTACGGTGAGATCACCGGTATGCCCGTGACGGTCTACACTGAAGACTTCGCGGAACTGGCGACACCGGCCTGCACGCTGGCGATCGGCAGCACGCGCACCTTGATGCTGTTTGGCGGCGACATCGCCCGCCCCGCCGACAACCACACCGTCATCATCGAGTTCCGCGTCGGCGACGTCGATGCCGAATTCGCCAGGCTCTCAGGCCTCCTCAGGAATGTTACCGTGCAGAAGCCGACCACAATGCCCTGGGGCAACCGCTCGCTGCTGTTTCGCGACCCCGATGGCAATCTGGTGAATTTCTTCACGCCGGTGACCGCCGAAGCGATCAGGAAATTCGACAGGTAGAGGCATTTGGAATTGGCCGAAGCCTCCCCAACTTCGTCATCCACGGGCGGAGCAGGAGCGAAGCTCCGTCGCGAAGACCCGAGGATCCATGCCATGACCTTGGCCGTGAAATGCAGCGGAACAGAATTCTGCACCGTTGCGGCGCTTCTATGTCGCGGCATGGATCCTCGGGTCTGCGCTGCGTCGCTGCGCTCCTTGCTCCGCCCGTGGATGACGAAGCGACGGCGTTTCCGCGCCGAGCTGGCCGATGCCGCACTATTTCTGGTTCCATTTCCGGATGACCGGCTCGCTCAGATCATGCTCGTAGCCGAGCACGCTGGTGCTGGCCGTATCGAGCACGAGCAGCGCACCGCCTTCGGGCGGCAGCCCGATCCAGCGCGCCGCCAGCACGCGCAAGAAATGTGCGCTGGAAAACACCAATATGCCGGCATTGGCCTCGCGCAGCCCAGCGATGATCCTGTCGGCCCGCGCGCCGACATCGGCCGCCATCTCGCCCTTTGGACAACCATCGCGAAACACATTCCAGCCGGGGCGCTCGGCCAGGATCTGTTTTGTCGTCAGCCCCTCATAGGCGCCATAGTCCCACTCCTGCAGATCGTCCTTCTTGACGCTCTGCGCGCCGAAGCCGGCCAGTACGCTGGTGTTGTAGGCGCGCTGCGACGGGCTCGACCATACGGCCGAAAAAGACAGGCCCTCGAGCCTGTCCGCGACACCCCGCGCGGCGGCCTCGCCAACAGGCGTCAACGGCATGTCGGTGCGGCCGGTATGTTGCCCCGAAAGGCTCCATGCCGTCTCACCATGCCGGACCAGATGGATTTGGGGATACGCGTTGCTCATGGAATGCCTTTCGCTGCCGCCGGCACCTTAAGCGACGATGCGGAAAAGGGGAATCCGCTTGGCACAAAACTGCGTGGTCGCCTGGCCTTGATCCCCGGCGGGCCGGCCCTGTGATCATCCTGATGCCGCAACTATATCAAGGCCAGCCTCCACAAGGCTCCCGCCACCACAAGGGCATGGACCCTTGCCCAACAAGTCGAGATCATCATGTACAAACATCTGCTCATCGCCACGGACGGATCGGAACTGGCCGACAAGGGCGTTGCCCACGGCCTGACGTTGGCCAAGGGCCTCGGCGCCTCCGTCACCTTCGTTACCGTCTCGGAACCATTCCCGATCTTCGCCTGGGGCGGCGCCATGGCCGGCTATGCCGCCGGCGATGAGCTGGTCGCCTATAAGGATGAGGCCGGCCGCTATGCCAAGGAAGTGCTCGCCAAATGCAAGGCGTCGGCGGACGCCGCCGGCGTCTCCGCGGAGGTCGTGCATGTCGAGGACAAGCGGCCCGCCGAAGCCATCCTGGAACTGTCGCAGGCCCTGGGCTGCGACCTGATCGTCATGGCTTCGCATGGCCGCCGCGGACTGGGCAAGCTGCTTCTCGGCAGCCAGACGGCGGAAGTGCTGTCCTACACCGAGATCCCGGTTTTGGTGGTGCGGTAGGGTCAGCCGCGGATTCGCATGCTCCATCGAGCCGTCGCGCAGCACGGCGTAATGACAATGTCGTTACGCTGTGCTAGATATGCACAAAGAAGGAGCTATCCATGCCAACGTCACATCATCCGTTGCCGAAGAGCGTCCCGCTCAACATCCGCGTCAAGCCGGAAGTTCGCAATCTGATCGACCGGGCAGCGGAACTGCTCGGCAAGAATCGCACCGACTTCATGCTTGAAGCCTCGCAACGCGCCGCTGAGGAAGCATTGATCAACCGTCTCGTGTTTACCACCGAGCCGGATGCCTACGCTGCGTTTCTGGCCCGTCTCGACGCGCCGCCGCAACCGAACGATCGATTGCGCCGCACGATGACGACAAAGGCTCCGTGGGACGCTGCGTGAACCTGTCGGCCCCGGTCCCTCTTGCCCATCATCATGAACTTGGCGAATTTTCATCGGGCATATCAGCGCTCGACGATTGGTTGAAAAAACGCGCTCGTGCCAACCAGACGGGCGGTGCATCCCGCACCTATGTGACCTGCACCGGCAACCGCGTCATAGGCTTTTACGCCATCGCCAGCGGCGCCGTGAAGATGGTCGAAGCTCCCGGTCGCTTCCGGCGCAACATGCCCGATCCGATCCCGGTTGCGGTGCTGGGCAGGTTGGCCGTCGACCAGGCCTATCATGGCCGGGGCATCGGTCGTGCGCTGGTGAGGGATGCCGGTCTACGGATACTGCAGGCAGCTGAAATACTGGGAATCAGAGGAATGCTGGTGCATGCGATATCCGACGATGCCCGAGCCTTCTACATCGCTGTCGGGTTCGAGCCTTCGCCAGTCGAGCCGTTGACACTCATGGTCACGCTCGCCGATCTCAGCGCAAGTCTCGGTTGACGACTTCCTGCCAGTGCTCTCGGGAAATCCGGCGCCTAGAGCACCACCTCCCCCACAAGATAGCCCCCCAGCGCCAGCAACCCCACGAAGAATACTGTGCGGAAGGTCTCGACGCTCATCGTCTGGCGCAGCGCCTGGCCGGCGAACATGCCGGCCAGCGCCGGCGCAAGGGCTGCGACCGACCCGACCAGTTGCGCGCTCGGCGACGCCAGGGCACCGGTCCTGAACAGCCCGATGGCGAGCGCCGCCGTAGACACGGTGAAGGACAGGCCGAGCGCCTGGATCAGGTCTTCTTTCTCCAGCCGCAGCGATTGCAGATAGGGCACCGCCGGGATGACGAAGACGCCTGTGGCGCCGGTGACCAGCCCGGTCGCCACCCCGACCAGCGGTGATATCAGCGCCTCGTGGCGCGCCGGCGTGGTGAAGCCGGCTTTGGCGAGGCCGAGGATCGCATAGAGCACCAGAGCGGCGCCCAACCCGGCCGAAGCCGCGCCCGTATGCGTGCCGGTCAGCAGGCCGGCGCCGGCAACGGTGCCGAGCATCACGCCGGCCATCATCGTCCACAGCCGCTTGCACAGGCGGCCGAAGGACGGGCCGGTCAGCAATTGCCAGAGGTTGGTGACCAGCGACGGGATCAGCAGCAGTGCCGCGGCCTGCGCCGGCGGCATCGTCACCGCCAGCAGGCCCATCGCAACGGTCGGCAGCCCCATGCCGACGACGCCCTTGACGAAACCGGCGGCGAGGAAGACGGCGCAGATCCAGGCGAGGACGCCGGCGCTCAGCATGATCGTATCTTCAGGGCCGGATCAGTCATGCAGCAGCATATCGGTTGCGTCGGCATCCGGGCTGGCGGCCTTTGCCGGCGCCGCATCGCGGCTGGTGGATACGACCGTCGCCGCGCATCCGCGCAAGCCTGATCCCGTTCGCGCCATGGCAAGGCCAGCCATGGCAATGGCCAGCACGATCGCCGTGCTTTCAAGAATGCCGAGCCGGCCTGATGTTTGTTCGTTCATCACAATCTCCTTCGAAACTGTTTGACGAAGATCCCGGCCGATCACAATGTGGAAGTTACGCCGCCAGCCTTCGGCCAGGACGAAGGCTGGAGGGTCGACTGCCTTCCCAGGCGCCGAATGTTCGCAGGAGCAAAAAAATGCGCTTCGATCTGGTCGATCTCCGCCTGTTCCTGCTGGTGGCCGAGCGCGGCAGCATCACCCAAGGCGCCGAGCTTGCCGGACTGGCCTTGGCCTCGGCCAGCGCCCGTATCAAAGGCATGGAGGAGCGGCTCGGCGCACCGCTCTTGGAGCGCCGCCGCCGTGGCGTGGTGCCGACTGCGGCCGGACAGGCGCTGCTGCACCATGCAAGGGCGGTGCAAAACCAGATCGAGGCGATGGCCGGCGACCTCGCTGCCTATGCCACGGGTCTGCGCGCCCGCGTGCGGCTGCTCGCCAACACCGCCGCCACAGCCGAGCTGCTGCGCGATATCCTGCCGGCTTTCCTTGTCGCGCACCCCCTGATCGACATCGATCTCGACGAGCGCCCCAGCCATGAGATCGCGCAGGCCGTGGCCAGCGGTGCGGCCGATCTCGGCATCGCCGCGACCTGGGCCGGCCTGTCGCATCTCGAGCAGAAACCGTTTTTTCATCGACCGGCTGGTGGTGATCGCCGCGCGGAATTGGCCCGGCCTCGAAGGCCGAACCATCAGCCTCACCGAAATTCTCGGCGAATCCTTCGTCGGCCTCAGCACCGGCCATGCGCTGCAGGAGCACATCGCCCGCCAGGCCGCCCGCCTTGGCGGCCATCTGCATGTCCGCATCCGCGTGCCCGGCCTCGACAATGTCTGCCGGCTTGTCGCGCAAGGTGCCGGCATCGCCATCGTGCCGGAAAGTGCCGCCCGCCATTCGGCGCGGACACTGCGCACACTGCGGCTGACCGATGACTGGGCAACGCGCCTGCTCAACCTCTGCGCCCGCCGCTTCGACGATTTGACGCCGCAGGCAAAACTGCTGGCGGCGGCGCTGGCCTAAGCCGGACAGCGACCACCTATCCCCAGCAGCGCTGAATCATTGCCTTGCATTTCAAAAATCAGTGACGTAGCTTGTTTGCACAATGGCAAAAAAATCGCCGAAGTTTTTTCTTTTTGTGAAAGACGGGGACTTTGCGGGAACATCTCGATCTGACCGATCGGCGGCTGGTCAAACAGCTGTCGCAGGATGCACAGCCGGGCATCAACCGCATCGCCGAGATATTGGCGATTTCGGTGCCGACGGTGCGCACGCGGCTGCGCAACCTGCTCGACCGCAATCTGCTCAAGATCGTCGGCCTGCTGAACCTGACCGAGCGCCCCGAGCTGATCTCGGCCATTGTCGGCATCAATGCCCAGGGGCGCGGCCGGGCCCGCGAACTGGCGCAGCGTATTTCCGAACTGCCCTTCGTCAACTCGGCTTCGGTGGTCACCGGGCGCTTCGACATCATCGTCGACGTGACGGTGGCCGGTGACGTCGCCGATCTCTACCGCGTCACCAGCGAACTGATCCCCGGCGCCGGCGAGCCCGGTGAAGTCGTGCGCAGCGAAACCTTCGTCGTCATGGCGTCCTGCAACAAATGGGTCAGCCTGCCGGAAGGCTGCTGGTCGGATGACCGCAAGGAGCCGGCATGAGAATAGCGGTTCTCGGCGGCCTCGGCCTGCAAGGCCGGGCGGCAATCGCCGACCTCGTCGCCAGCGACGGCGTCGAGGAAATCGTCTGCGTCGACACCGCGGCGGATGGTCCGGCCCGGCTTGCCGGCCTGACCGATCTTGCGCGAGTGCGCTTCGTCGTGCCTGAAGGCGCGATCGGCCCGGCACTGGCCACTGTGCTTGACGATGTCGACGCCGCCATCGACCTGTTGCCGCAGCCGCTGATGCGCGAGGCGGTGCAGGCCGCGATCGCCACGCGCACGCCGCTGGTCACCACCAATTACGCCAAGTCGATCGCCGACCTGGCGCCAGCCGCCGAACAGGCCGGCGTTTCGATCATGACCGAATGCGGGCTCGACCCTGGTATCGACCTCGTGCTCTACGCGCGCGCGGCCAGGCAGTTCTCTTCGATTTCTTCGATCGATTCCTATTGCGGCGGCATCCCCGAGCCGAAGGCGATGGCCAAGCCCCTTTGCTACAAGGTGAGCTGGAATTTCGATATGGTCCTGGTCAGCCAGAACCGCGACAGCGTGATGATCGAGGACGGAAAACGCGTCGCGGTGCCGGCCGGTCAGCAGCACGACAATCCGTTCATCCATGAAATCGAGGTTGCGGGCCTCGGCAAGCTCGAAGCCTTCCCCAATGGCGACGCACTGCACTATGTCGAGATGCTGGAGGCAGCCAAGGGGCTGCGCCGCTCCGGTCGCTACACGCTGCGCTGGCCGGGATGGTCGGCCTTCTGGGCGCCGTTGAAGGAGCTCGGTTTCCTCTCCGAAGACAAGGTGCCCGGCACCTCCAACAGCCCCCGCGAATTCCTCGGCCGGCTGCTCGGCCCGCAACTGCAATACGGCCCCGGCGAAAAGGATCTTTGCGTGATGCGCAATGTCTTTTCCGGCCTCGAAGGCGGCCGCGCCAAGACCGTGACGTCGGACCTGATCATCGAGCGCGACCTCGTTTCCGGCCTGTTCGGCATGAGCCTCGGCGTCGGCTATCCCGCAAGCATCGTGGCGCAGATGCTGGCGCGCGGCGAGATCAACAGACCTGGCCTGCTCAACCCGTTGCTGGATGTGCCCGACATCAGGTTCTTCGATGAATTGGCCAAGCGTGGCATCACGGTTTCCGAGACGGTGGCACGGGACTGAGGCGAAAGATTTTCGAACGGTGGCTGCCGCCGGCAACGGCGCTGCCGCTCAAAAAGAGCCCAAGGAGAACCGCGGGCACACATTAACGACAACAGGGAGGAATACCGAAATGAAGATTGCCAGACTTTTCATCGCCGGGCTTGCGCTTGCCGGCCTCACCGCTGCGGCCAGTGCCGGAACGCTCGACGACATCACCAAGCGCGGCGAATTGCGCGTCGCCGTGCAGACCCAGGGACCGCCCTTCTCGCTGGTCGGCGCCAATGGCGAACGCACCGGCAGTTCGGTGGAACTGGCCGAACTGATGGCCAAGGAAATGGGCGTCAAGATCACCTTCCTCGACTTCGACTGGGACGGCCTGATCCCGGCGCTCTTGTCGGGCAAGGCCGACCTTCTGGTCGCCGACATGACACCGACGCTGGCGCGCGGCATGAAGGTCGCCTTCACCACGCCTTACATGTACACCGGCAGCACCGTCTTCACCAAGGCCGACAGCAAGTTCAAGACCACCGAGGACTGCAAGGCCAAGGGCACCAAGATCGCCGTGCTGCTCGGCGCCACCGGCGAGAAGGAAGCCAAAAAAGCCTTCCCCGACGCCGACATCAAAAGCTACAAGGGCGGCGGTCCGCTGCTGCTCGATGCCGTCAACAACGGTCAGGCCGATTGCGGCGTCAACGATGTCTCGGCGGTCAAGGGCCAGTCGACCGCCTATCCGGCCGGCAGCTTCACCATCATGCCGGACCTTCTGTCGAAGGAGCCGCTTGCCTTCGCCACCCGCTATGACGAGCCGGACCTGTTGATCTGGATGAACCTGTTCCTCAACCAGGTCACTATCGATGGCCGCCTGCAGAAGAACCTCGACTACTGGGTCAATTCCGACGCCTGGAAGAAGGATCACTGAGGAATGAAATAGCGAGTAGCGAGTAGCGAATAGGGAGTAGCGAATAGGGAATGGCCGTTCCGGCCATGCTTTTGCTGCTCCCAATTCTCCACTCGCTATTCGCTACTCGCCCTTCCTGCACTCTGGGGATTGCACCCAACGATGCTCGAAAATTTCAGTTTCCGCACCATCGTCGAATACCTGCCGCTGTTCGGACAGGGCCTGATCACGACCGTTTGGCTGTCGGCGCTGTCCTTTGTAGGGGCGCTCATCGTCGGCATCGTGCTGTGCGCCATGAATCTGCAGCGCGGCTGGCTGTTTCGTGTGCCGGCCAAGGCCTATATCGATGCGGTGCGTGCCACGCCCTTGCTGGCGCAGCTCTATTTTCTCTATTTCGGCCTGCCCCGGCTCGGCTTCGTGCTGCCGGAACTCGTCGTCGGCATCCTCGCGCTGTCGCTGAACAGCGGCGCCTATATCGCTGAAATCATTCGCGCCGGCATCCTGTCGATCCCACGTGGCCAGGTCGAAGCCAGCGTCGCGTCGGGCATGACCTATGTCCAGCGCATGCGCCTCGTCGTCCTGCCGCAGGCCTTCAAGGTGACGATCCCGCCGCTGCTCGGCCAGGGGATCGTGCTGGTCAAGGATTCCGCCCTTCTGTCGCTGATCTCGGTTTCCGAACTGACGCGCGCCGGTCAGTTGCTCGCCTCCGACCGCTTCATGCCGGCGGAAGGTTTCCTCACCATCGCCGCCTTCTATCTGCTGCTCTATTACGGACTGAAAGGACTGGCTGGCGTCTCCAGCCGCTGGCTCGGCACGGCGGGGGCGCGGACATGATCTGGCAACAACTGCAAAGCCTCGCCGGCTCCTATCCGCTGGCCCTGCGCGGCCTCGGCATGACCGTGATGCTGTCACTGATCAGCCTGGTGCTCGGCACCCTGCTTGGCTTCGGCCTCGGCATCTTGCGGACCGGCGGCAACCGGCTGATCTCGGGCTTGATCGGGGCCTGGGTCGACCTGATCCGCGGCACGCCGTTCCTGGTGCAGATCTTCCTGATCTTCTTCATCCTGCCGGAGTTCGGCATCGAGCTCGACGCCTTCACCGCCGGCATCATCGCACTGACCAATCTGGCTGCCTGCTTCATCTGCGAAATCGTCGTCGCCGGCATCCGCTCGGTGCCGACCGGCCAGGTCGAGGCGGCACTGGCGTCCGGCCTGTCGCGCTGGCAGCGCATGCGCCAGGTGGTGTTGCCGCAGGCGATGCGCATCGTGCTGCCGCCGCTGGTCGGGCAATATGTGCTGCTGATCAAGGATTCTTCCGTCGTCTCCGCCATCGGGCTGACCGACCTCACCCGCGTCGGCTGGCTGGTGGTGCAGCGTGTGCCCAACGGCCTGCTCGTCTTCTTCCTCGTCGGCGTCGGCTATTTCATCGTCTGCTATCCGCTGATCATGCTGGCCCGCCGGCTGGAGCAGCGCATGGGCGCGGCGCATGGCGAGGTGCAGTTGTGACTTCCAACCCCAAAGGTCCAGAAAACATGACCAAAACGGGCCTCGCCAAAACCGGCATGATCGACTTTCGCGGCGTCAACAAATGGTTCGGCACGCTCAATGTGCTTAAGGACATCACGTTGAGCGTCGAACCCCGCGAGGTGGTCGTCGTCTGCGGCCCGAGCGGTTCCGGCAAGAGCACGCTGATCCGCTGCGTCAATGGCCTTGAGGCGATCAAGGACGGCGACCTCGTTGTCGACGGCCAACGCCTGGGCGACCCCGCCACCAACATGACGCAACTGCGCACCGAGATCGGCTTCGTCTTCCAGTCGTTCAACCTCTACCCGCACAAGACGGCACTCGAAAACGTCACGCTCGCCCCCATCCATGTCCGCAAGATCCCGCGCGCCGAGGCTGAAAAAGCAGGCCGCGAATTGTTGGCCAAGGTTGGCCTCGCCGACAAGGTCAATGCCTATCCCGCACAGCTCTCCGGCGGCCAGCAGCAGCGCGTGGCGATTGCGCGTTGCCTCGGCATGCGTCCCAAGATCATGCTGTTCGACGAGCCGACCTCGGCGCTCGACCCCGAGATGATCTCCGAAGTGCTCGACGTCATGGTGGCGGTCGCCGAGGAAGGCATGACCATGATGGTGGTGACGCACGAGATGGGCTTCGCCCGCAAGGTCGCCCAGCGCGTGGTGTTCATGGACGCCGGCGCCATCGTCGAAAGCGGCACGCCGGAAGAATTCTTCTCGCACCCCAAGACCGACCGCAGCCGCGCTTTTCTGAGCAAGATTCTCAGGCACTGACGGCGCACTGACACTCCGATCAAATCTACGCGCGTCTTAAGTAGCGAGCACACGTCTCCCGTCACAGATGTCGTTCGATGTCCATTCGTTGATGCAGGATGCGGATAACATCCAGGTCGTTTCGGATAGACGGAAGAAAACGAAGTGCTGACCGACTGGGTATTTGAAGTACCCTTCCCGCACATCGGTGCGGCGGCCGGTTTTAACGCCGCGAGCCAGGGCTTCGATCACATCGATCAAACCGTGGTGGTACCGATCCGCTTGTTCCAGCGACCAGTGTTTGAACGTGTAGAGCCAGATATCTTCCAGGTCAGCTTCAGCCAGCGGCGAGAGCCGATACTGGCGGCTCTCATCTGGCATGCTTGGCCCGCATCTTGCTCAGGAATGCGGTGTTGTCGAAGGCTAGGGGCGCGCCAGATTCCTCGCCGGCGATGAGGGCGTTTTGCAAGGCACGGACCTTGGCCTCATGCTCTTCGAGCAACCGCAGGCCCGCACGCACGACATCACTTGCCGAACCGTAACGGCCTGTCTGAACCTGCGTATCGATGAAACCGGCGAAATGGTCGCCAAGGGAAATAGAGGTGTTTCGGGGCATGAGCTTCGTCCCAACGTGATGATACACGGTATACCAAAAATTGGTATACGTCCACAATTCTGGCCGGAGAAGGCCAGGTGCCAAGTCATGCGGGATGGGTCACAAACGCTGCCACCCGGCCACGCCCCCTCAGCAGCACGATGGCAAGAAAGGCGATCACGCCGCTCGCGGCGACGACGACCAGCACCCACAGGGAACTGGCGACGGATGTCCGCGCCATCATGAAGGCGAGCGCGAATGGCGCGAAGGCCGAGGTGAACTGACGGGCAGCACTTGCCCATCCGAGCCGCGCACCATAGCCTTCGCGACCGAAGAGTTCGAGCGGCAAGGTGCCGCCGACGATGCTGGTGAGGCCTGAACCGAGGCCAAATAGCAATACGAACAGGAAAGCGCCGGGCAGCCATGGCGTCGTCAGGAGCAGTGCGCACAGCCCGGCTGTGACCAGCAAAGCTGCAATGACGGCGAGGTGCGTCTGCTGCAGGCGGCCGCCAAACAGCATGTTGATCAACCGGCTGGCGACCTGCGCCGGCCCGAACAGGGTCGAGACGAAGAGGCCGGCGGTGCCCAGCCCAAGGGCCGCCGTCAGCGGCACCATGTGGATGAGGATCGCCGACAGCACGAAGCCCTCGGTGGCGAACCCCGCCAGCATGAGCAGGAATGCGGCCCGGCCGCGCCGCGGATCGAGCGGCGCGCCCGCTTCCGGGGCCGGCCCGCGCTGTTGGCTCGCGGCCGTGGCGTGGCGGCGCGACAGGCGCATCAGCCACGCGTGGATCGGCAGGCAGAGCCCGAGATTGAGAGCGGCGAACAAAAGGTAGACCTCGCGCCATGTCAGCTGCGCATGCAGCGCCGAGGTCAGCGGCCAGAACAGGGTCGAGGCGAACCCCGCGATCAGCGTCAGATGGGTGATGCTGCGTTGCGGTCGGGGAACTCCGATCTGCACGATCGCCACGAAGGCGGCGCTGTAGAGGACGAAGCTGGAGGCCAGCTCCATTGCCAGCAAGGCCAGGACGAAGGTCACGCGGCCGGGCGCGACGGCGCACAGCGCCAGCGCCATGGCTGCGGCCACCGAGCCGACCGTCATGATGCGGCCGGCGCCGAAACGGTCGGCCCACCGCCCGGCAGTCGGTGCGAACAGGCTGCCGGCAAACAGCGAGGCCGACAGCGCGCCGAATACCCAGCCTTCCGTGAGCCCGAACTCCCCGGCCATTGCCGGCGCGAGGATCGAGAAGCTGTAATAGAGCGTGCCGTAGCCGATGATCTGGGTCAGCCCAAGCGCCCAGATCGCCTTGCGCAGGACGGATCGGTCAGGCATCGACGCCGGCCGCCATATTCTCTCGCGTCTCGGTGGCCGGCGCGGTTGCGCAGCCGCAACCCGATGCGCCGGTTGCCTTGGCGTCCGCATCCCTGACGCAGCAGGCATCGACAGCGGCGGGCGCGGGCCCGCCACAGCAGCCGGCGCTTGCCGATACCGTCACGACACCGACGGCGCTGCACACGCCGGTCTCCGGCAGCACCAGCCGCACCTCGCGGGCCGCGGCATGGTCTCCGGCAATATCGGCCACCACCGAGCGGACTTGCTCGTAGCCGGTCGCCATCAGGAAGGTCGGGGCACGGCCGTAGGATTTCGAGCCGACGATGGTGAAACCGGGTTCGGGATGCGCGAGTTCCGCAATGCCATGCGCGGGAACCGTGCCGCATGAGTGGAAGTTTGGATCGATCAGTGGCGCCAGTGCCGGCGGCGCTTCGACGGCGGGATCGAGCGCGATGCGGATTTCGCGCAGGAACGACAGGTCTGGCCTGAAGCCGGTGGTGACGACGATGCGGTCGACGGCCAGGTTGAACGGTTTGCCGGCCAGGCTGGCATCAACAACGAGGCCCTCGCCTTGTCTCTCGACGCCGTTAACGGCGAAAGGCGCCAGCATGTTCAGCCTGCCATCCGTCATCGCCTGCCTGGCGGCCAACCCAAGCGCGCCGCGTTCCGGCAACTGGTCGTTCAGCCCGCCGCCGAGCAATCTCTCGATGCTGGCGTGGCGCAGCGCCCAGAAGATCTCGGTGCCCGGCGCCGCGTCCTGCAACTCCATCAGCGCCAGCGCGACGTTGATGGCCGAGTGCCCGCCGCCGATGACCAGGACGCGCTTGCCCGCATAGTCTTCTCTTGCCTTGCCGACCACGTCGGGAATGCCATAGGCGATGCGTGTCGACGCCGCGCCTTCGCCGGCAACCGGCAGCCCGTCGACGCCGATCGGATTTGGCCGCCACCATGTTCCGGACGCGTCGATGACGGCGCGCGCGAGAACGCGGTGTTCGCCGCCGGCATCGCGATAGCGGATGACGAAGGGCGCGCCCTTGCGGCCATCATTGGCGACCTTGTCGTGTCCCTGACGGGTGATCGCGGTGACCTCGGCGCCAAGCTTCAAATTGGCGGCGATAGCGGGAAGCCGGCCAAGCGGCGCCAGATAATCGCTCACGATCTCTGCGCCGGTCGGCAGGCCCTGGCTGTCCGGCGCCGTCCAGCCGGAACGGTCGAGCAGCGCCCGCGCCGCTGCGTCGATGTTGTATTCCCACGGCGAGAACACCCGCACATGGCCCCATTCGAGCAGCGCGGCGCCTACGCTTTCGCCGCGTTCCAGGACGAGCGGAGCGATGCCGCGTTCGACCAGATGCGCCGCGGCTGCCAGCCCGACCGGGCCGGCGCCGATCACCGCGACGGGAAGGTTTGCCATCATGTCCATAGGTTCGATCCTTCCGGTATGTTCGAATTACAAGCGCAAAAAAATCAGGCCAGCGCTTTGCCGACGGCGGGCGCACAAATGGCGTCGGCGCAGCACTCGTCGGCGAGATAACCGATCAGCGCATTCATGCCGGGATAGTTGGCGCGGCAGATCAGTGTCGTTGCCTGCCGCTCCTGCGTGACAAGCCCGGTGTCGACCAGGCGTTTGAGGTGATGCGACAGCGTCGATGACGGAATGTCGAGCTTGCCCTGGACGCTGCCGACGGCAAGCCCGTCGTCACCGGCGCGCACCAGGACGCGATAAAGCTGAAGCCGCGTCGGATTGCCAAGCGCTTCAAGCTGGGCGGCTGCTTTTTCGAGTTTCATGGAAATAAGCTACGCGACACTTTTCGCGCCGTCAATTCAATTTCGAAAATTATGGAAATAGCATCAGCCGGCGCGTCTGTCTGGGGTGTAAATGACCACCTCACCATCCTCCTTGGTGAACGCGCCGATCTCCGGGTTGGGCAGGATGTCCAGCACCTTTTCCGATGGCCGCGCAAGGACGACGCCGAGCGGGCTGACCACGATCGGCCGGTTGATCAGGATCGGATGCGCCAGCATGAAATCGAGGATCTGCTCGCCGGTCCATTTCGGATCGGCAAGGCCGAGTTCGGCATAGGGCGTGCCCTTTTCACGCAGCAGGTCGCGCGGCATCATCCCCATCGCCGCGATCAGTTCGACCAACCTTTGGCGCGACGGCGGCGTCTTCAGATATTTGATCACCTCCGGCTCTTCGCCGGACTGTCGGATGATGGCCAGCGTGTTGCGCGAGGTGCCGCAATCGGGGTTGTGGTAGATGGTGACGGTCATTGCGCGGCCCTTTCGCTGGACATGGTGTTGCGGACGGCACCGCCCTCTTCGTACCAGCCCTTGCTGCGGTTCACGATCCACACCACCGACAGCATGACCGGAACCTCGATGAGCACCCCGACCACGGTGGCAAGGGCCGCGCCCGAATTCAGCCCGAACAGCGCGATCGCGGCGGCCACCGCCAGCTCGAAGAAGTTCGACGCGCCGATCAGCGCCGATGGGCCTGCCACACAGTGCCGCTCGCCGCTGAGACGGTTGAGCAGATAGGCAAGACCGGAGTTGAAATAGACCTGGATCAGGATCGGCAACGCCAGCAGCACGATCACCAGCGGCTGTGCGATGATCTGCTCGCCCTGGAAGCCGAACAGCAACACCAGCGTCGCCAGCAAGGCAATCAGCGACAAGGGCTGCAGCGTGGCAAGCAGGGCATCGAGCCCGGCCTGCCCCCTCGCTGCCAGCAGCCGGCCACGAACCAGCTGCGCGACGATCACCGGCGCGACGATGTAGAGTGCGACCGACAGCATCAGCGTGCCCCATGGCACGGTGATCGCCGACAGGCCGAGCAGCAGGCCGACGATGGGCGCGAAAGCGACGATCATGATCGCGTCGTTGAGCGCCACCTGCGACAGCGTGAAATTCGGCTCGCCACGCGTCAGGTTCGACCAGACGAAAACCATCGCCGTGCACGGTGCCGCGGCAAGGATGATCAGCCCGGCAATGTAGGAATCGATCTGCGCGGCCGGCAGCCACGGCCGGAACAGCCAGCCGACGAAGAGCCAGCCCAGCAGCGCCATCGAGAACGGCTTCACCGCCCAGTTGATGAACAGCGTCACGCCGATGCCGCGCCAATAAGTGCCGACCCTGGCCAGCGAGGCGAAATCGACGCGCAAGAGCATCGGCACGATCATCAGCCAGATCAGCACGGCGACGGGAATATTGACCCTGGCGATCTCGGCCGACGCGATGGCGCCGAACACGCCTGGCAGCAGATGGCCAAGCGCGATGCCCGTGACGATGCACAGTGCCACCCACACCGTCAGATATTTCTCGACGAAGCCGATGCCGGGCCGCGTCGCCTCGCCCGCGTTCAGAGCGTGATCGGTCATGATGGTTTTCCAGTCATCGCTGCCTCAGCAGTCACAGGTCACGGCATTGATGACCGGACGGCAGAGCTCCGGCGCGCCGTTGCAGCAATCTTCCATCAGATACGCCAGCAGGTCGCGCAAGCCGGTCATGTCGGCGACGTAGCGCACGATCCTTCCCTCGCGTTCGGGGCGAACCAGCCCGGCATGGGCGAGCACCTTCAGATGCGCCGACATGGTGTTCTGGACCGTGTCGAGCCTCGTTGCGATCTCGCCCGCCGGAATGCCTTCCGGGCCGGCACGCACGAGCAGCCGGAAGACATCCAGCCGCGTCTCCTGGCCAAGTGCGGCCAGCGCGTTCAAAGTGTCCTTCTTATCCATATATCTGAATCCTTGGATTTATGGATACCTGCGTATCGACTTCCCCGCCATCTGTAAAGCCTTTCCGCCGCTATGATGTGACGGCCAGCACCTTTCCCGTATCGTGCTGGCGCACGAAGTCCACACGGGCGCCGTCCCAGTGGTAGCTGTAGTGGCGACCCTGCACTGGAATGGTAATGACATCGGGCCAGAAGATGCCGATGCAGCCGCCGCCCGGCATGCGCACGCTGTTCCACACCAGCCCGTCGCTGCCTGCTGCCCGCAGCGCCCGCCCTTCCGCCTGCGAGGCGGAATAGTCGTCCGGGTCGAGCACGCCGGGCACGGCGTTGACATCATCGAGGTCGCGGTCGACGCCGCCGATCAGCACACGAAAGTCAGCCGTCCAGCCCGGCCCCTCGTTGGTGGCACGCATGAATTTCTGATGGTGGTGGATGGTCTCGGCGAGCGCGACGTCCTCGCTGTCGCCGGCATAGTAGATGCCGTAGCTGCCATCCGAGAAGCGGCCTGGCCGCAGCGTCGAACAGTGCACGAAAGGCGCCATCACGAAGCTGGCGCCGGGGCCGGAAATCCGCCTTGCGGCAGCCACCTTGCCGAGGTCGCCGATCTCGAACCTTATGCGCGGGTTGGTCTTCGCCTCGACCGAGGCCAGCGCCTCCCAGTCGCGCGGATCGGCAATGTCCTCGAACAGGTCGATCGGCGGGTGGATAGAGCGGATGATGCGGAAGGTCTGGTGCCAATGGACGCGGCGCCGGACCGCAAGCCCACTCACCATGCACCACGCTCCGCATCGAGCCATTCGCGCATCGCCGAGAGATCGGAGATTTCGCCGCGCAACATCAGGTCGAGCGCCGACTGGCCGCCGAAGGTGGCATTGGGCTTGCGGATCCAGGCGTAGCCGCGCGCCGGCTCCGTGAACAGATAGCGCAGGCCCTTGTGGATGCCCATCAGATGCGCCATGCGGGTGCGCAGGTCACGGTCGATCCTGCCGACGCCACCTTCCTTCCAGCGCGCCCAGGTCCGGGCCGATATGCCGCCGAGCAGGATGCAGGCCTCCAGGTCAGTGAGGTTCCAGGCCTTGAACAGATTGACCGTGGTGCGCGCCAGAGCGCCCGCTTCTTCATCCGAGATAGCGGCTCCGAACGTGGCCGGCGTGGTGATTATGGACTGAAGCTGCATTACGCTCGCCTTGCTGATTGGCAGATATATAGCATGAGTTTGCCAATTGGCAAGAGTGCGGGAAGTGGCAAAGCTTGGCTGCAAATGAAAAGGGCGCGACCCACACCGCAGGGCGCGCCCTTCATTGCATCACTGTGATGTGCCTATTCCGCCGCCTCATAGCCCGCGATGCCTTTGATCTCGAGGAAATCCTCGAGCCCGTATTCGGCATATTCGCGGCCATTGCCCGACTGCTTGTAGCCACCGAACGGCAGGCCGGCGTCCCACTGGGGATAGTTGATGTAGACATTGCCGGTGCGCATGCGCGCCGCGACTTCGCGCGCCTTCTTCATGTCCTTGGCCTGGATATAGGAAGCGAGACCATAGACGGTGTCGTTGGCGGTCTCGACCACCTCGTCGACGCTGTCGTAGGGCATGATCGCCAGCACCGGCCCAAAGATCTCCTCGCGCGCGATGCGCATGTCGTGGGTGACGTCGGCGAACACCGTCGGCCTGACATAATAGCCGCGGTTGAGTTCGGCCGGACGGCCGGGGCCGCCGGCAACCAGCGTCGCACCCTCGTCGATGCCTGCCTGGATCAGGTCCTGGATCTTGTCGAACTGGACCTGGCTGACGACCGGGCCGAGCTTGGTGCCGGCTGCGTCGGCGGGGCCGACGGTGAACTTTTCCGCGGCCGCCTTGGCATAGCCGGCCGCCTCGTCATGGCGGTCGCGCGGCACGAACATGCGCGTCGGTGCGTTGCAGGACTGGCCACTGTTGCTGAAGCAGCCGGCGACGCCCTTGCTGACGGCGCTTGCGAGGTCGACATCCCCGAACAGGATGTTGGCAGACTTGCCGCCAAGCTCCTGGTGCACGCGCTTGACGGTGTCGGCGGCGGCCTTGGCCACCAGGATGCCGGCACGGGTTGAACCGGTGAACGACATCATGTCGATGTCGGGATGGCTGGACAGCGCCTGGCCAACGCCCGGTCCGTCGCCATTGACGAGGTTGAAGACGCCCTTCGGCACGCCGGCCTCGACGAGGATTTCGGCGAAGATGATGGCGTCGAGCGGCGCGATCTCGGAGGGCTTCAGCACCATGGTGCAGCCAGCAGCAAGCGCCGGACCGACCTTGCAGGTGATTTGGTTGAGCGGCCAGTTCCACGGCGTGATCAGCCCGACGACGCCGATCGGCTCCTTGACCACGAGATGGTTGCCCTTGACGTGGCGGAATTCGAAACTCTTCAGCACGTCGGCCATCTTCTGCAGATGCGCAAGACCGATGCCGACCTGGCTGTCCAACGCCATCTGGCGCGGCGCACCCATTTCGCGCGACACAGCGACGGCAAGATCGGCGCTGCGCTTCTTGTAGACCGCAATGATGCGGTTCAACAGGTCGAGCCGCTCACCAACCTCGGTGAAACCAAAGCTGTTGAAGGCGCGCTTGGCGGCAGCCACCGCCTTGTCGACATCGGCTTTGGAGCCGAGCGAAATCTGCGCAAAGGCGTCCTCATTCGAGGGATCGATAACGTCCAATGTGTTGGGCACAACAGGATCGACCCACGCGCCATCGATATAGAACTGCAGATTGTGTGACATGGTTTTCTCCTTGGCCGCATGGTCGCGCCGGGCCGTCATATCTGGCTGGAGATAACGATGCACAAACGCCGCTGTCAAACGCAACCCCCGAAGTGGTTGAGCCAGTGCGACAGTGATTGAGCCAGAGCAGTGGGCCAGCGAGTGCTTGGTGAGGATGGTCTACAGCAAGATATGCCCGGCCTCGACCAGAAACCGCCTCGCCGCGGCCTGATCCGTCGCTTTCACCAACAGATGGTCGCCATCGAAAGTGGACACCACGAAGATGCCCAACCCGTTCTCCGACAACGGCCTGATGACCGACAGCACGATACCGGTTTCGTCGAAGGCAAACGGCCCCTGGAGCTTGAGGGCAACCCAGGCGCCGTCGTGCCTGACACTATCCGGCACACGATCCTGCAGGCAAACGATCGAAAGCTCGTCGTCGGTCCTTGTGATGCTAACGAAGCCTGGCCCGTCCGCCCAACCGGGAATGGTCTCGCCCGCCGCCAGCCGGGAAACCGCGTAAAACCCTGAGAGTTGCTTAAGCCTGACCCTGGCAGCCATTATCGAACTCCTTCCTCAGATCGCCGGTGATCCCGCGAGCTTCTTGGTCATATAGACCGTCATACCGTTCATGAACGGCTCTTCCCGGTCCACGATATAGCCCTGCCTCTTGTAGAGCGACACATTCGCCTCGAAGGCGCCATTGGTCAGCAGGCGAAGCTCGGCACGTCCTGCTTCGATCGCCTTGCGCTCGGCCAGCTCCAGCAGCAGCCGGCCGATCCCCCTGCCCTGCGCCTGCGGTGCGACGCAGACATTCTCGATCCAGAGATGATCGTCGGCCAGCATGGTTTCGATCATCCCGACAATGCCGCCATCCTCGACGGCGAGATCGAACGGATGCTCGGCAACAGCCTTGTCATAGTCGGCGCGCATAGGCAGCGGCTCGCGGCCGATCACCGGCACCCATTTGGCATAGGCGGCGCGAACGATATCCCGGATGGCGGCGGCGTCAGCGGGCTCGGCCGGCCGAAGCCGGATGGAAGAATTGTTGGTCATCAAAGTGCTCCAGGCATGAAAAACCCCGCCGGCGGTTTCGCGGGCGGGGCTGGAAACGAAAGAACCGGGTCTATCCTGCCGGTCTTTGTCGTCGCGCAATCAGCTTGCCGCTCCGCATGGTGCAGGGGCGGCGTCGCTTGGTGATGGCTGGCGCAAAGGCAAACATGGCGCCAAGCTGGAGCAGGAAGTACGGCGCGTCAAGGCACCTATAACGGCTTCTAGTATTCCTGCGCCGTCGGCCTGAACAGTATCTCGTTGATGTCGACCTCGTCGGGCTGGCTCATGGCGAACACCACCGTCCTGGCAAAGGAATCGGCGGGAATGGCCACTCGGTCGTAGAGCGCCCGCACGCCTTCGGCGACATCGGCTTCGGTGACGCTGTCCGGCAGCTCGGTCGCCAACGCGCCGGGCGAGATGATGGTGGTCCGGATGTTGTAGGGTTTTACTTCCTGGCGCAGTCCTTCCGAGATGACACGCACCGCGTGCTTGGTGGCGGCATAGACCGCTCCGCCCGGCCCGACCTTGTGGCCGGCGACCGACGACACGTTGATGATGTGGCCGCTTTTCTGCGTCTTCATGTGCGGCAGTGCCGCGGCAATGCCGTAGAGCACGCCCTTGATGTTGACGTCGATCATCCGGTCCCAGTCCTCGACCTTGCCCCGCTCCAGCGGCGAGTGCGGCATCAGGCCGGCATTGTTGATGACGACGTCGACGCGGCCGTGCGTCTTGACCGCATGGTCGACCAGACGCCGGACCTGGCCGACATCGGTCACGTCGGTGCCCAGGATGGAGTCCTTGCCAAGCGACAACTCGCCGGCGAGCGCCTGCAGCCGGTCGAGGCGTCGCGCGCCCAGCACCAGCTTTGCGCCCTCCTTCGCCAGAAGCCGCGCCGCGGCCTCGCCCAACCCGCTGCTGGCGCCGGTGATGACGACGACCTTGCCCTTGATGTTCTCGGTCATGATGATGTCCTTTCTGATTTTAGGCTTCGCTGCCCATGGCCTGGGCGTTCGAATTGGCGGCTCAGCCGGGCATTTTGATCTTGCCCAGCCAGCCTGTGACCTCTTCAAGCGTCTCGCGCTCCTGGTCGCACTGCTTGGAAAAACCTTCGAGGAGCCGCGCCGCTGGTGCATGGTCGGCGAGAACCTTCAGGCTTTGCCCAAGGCCATAGCCGCCATGGGTGATGAACGGCACCACTGTCTTGCCGGACAGATCGTGTTTCGCCAGGAAGGAGCGGATCACCGAAGGCGCGGTCATGCCCCAGATCGGAAATCCGAGGAACACCGTCTCGTAGGCCTTGATGTCGGGCACGGTACCAGCGAGCGGTGGTTCGAACCCGGACTCCCGCTGCTGCTCCGCCACCGCAACCTGCAGCTTGTAGTCTTCCGGGTAGGGATCGACGGTCGCGATCTCGAAAATATCCGCTCCCAGAGCCCTGCTGATCTGGCGCGCGATGACACGCGTGTTGCCGGTGCGGGTGTAGTAAGCCACCAGCACCTTGGCGCCGCCCGCCTGCTGCCGCGCGTACGACGCGCCGGCGGGCAGGCTTGAGCCGGCACCGGCACCCAGTGGCAATGCAAGCATGGTCATAAGTGCACCCCGTCTTGAGACCGGTTGGCTCATCGCGCTCTCCTACGCTTGGCTTTAGCGATCGATCCTTGCTTCCTGTTGCGGAGAATAGCGCTCGCCCTGCACGGCAATCGCCGAGACCGCGTTCTCGATGTCGGCAAGATCGTCCGCCGTGAGCGCAACGGTGGACGATGCGATGTTCTCCTCGAGGCGATTGAGCTTGGTGGTGCCGGGGATCGGAACGATCCAGGGCTTCTGCGCCAGCAACCAGGCGAGCGCGACCTGTGCTGGTGTCGCCTTCTTCTGGGCCGCGATCACGCCGATCGCGTCGACCAGCGCCTGGTTGGCCTTGCGGGCGTCTTCCGCAAAACGCGGCACGGTGTTGCGGAAGTCGCTGCTGTCGAATGTCGTGCTGGCATCGATGGCGCCGGTGAGGAACCCCTTGCCCAGCGGGCTGAAGGGCACGAAGCCGATCCCCAGCTCTTCAAGCACCGGCAGGATCGCCTCTTCCGGTTCACGCCACCAGAGCGAATATTCGCTCTGGACCGCGGCGACCGGCTGCACCGCATGCGCGCGACGGATCGTGCGCACGCCCGCCTCGGAGAGGCCGAAATGCTTTACCTTGCCTTGGCTGATCAAGTCCTTCACAGCGCCCGCCACCTCTTCGATGGGCACGACGGGATCGACGCGGTGCTGGTAGAGAAGGTCGATGCGATCGGTCCTCAGCCGCTTGAGCGAGGCCTCGACGACGTCGCGAATATGCTCCGGCCGGCTGTCCATGCCATCGTGTCCGGCCGTACCGGCGATGTCGATGCCGAACTTGGTGGCGATCACCACCTGGTCGCGGATCGGCTGCAGCGCCTCGCCGACGACCTCCTCGTTCGTGAACGGTCCATAGACCTCCGCGGTGTCGAAGAAGGTGATGCCACGTTCGAACGCCGCCCTGATCAGGTGGACCGCATCCGCCGTCTCCATCGGCTGCCCGTATGACTGGCTCATTCCCATGCAGCCCAGTCCGATGGCCGAAACGTCGAGACCGCTGTTTCCAAGTGTGCGCTTCTGCATTGTCGTTATCCCTTCTTCTCGGCGTCGGCTTGTTCGAAGACCTTGCGGGCAATGCCCAGAGCCGTGGCTGCCGTTGGCCAACCGGCGTAGAAGGCGAGATGCGTGATGGTTTCGATGAGTTCGTCACGGGTGACGCCATTGTCGAGCGCGCGCTTCATGTGGAAAGGCATTTCATTGATCCGGTAGCCCGAAATCAGGCTGGTGACGGTGATGAGGCTGCGGTCCCGCGGCGACAGGCCGGGGCGCTCCCAAACGTCGCCGAACAGCACCTCGTCGGTGTATCTGCCAAGCGCGGGAGCGATATCGGAGAATGGGCTTTTCAGCCTTGGAACATCGGTCATGGTGGTCTCCTTCGTAGAGTTCGGGCGTTGAACTCGGCGCCACGCGCCGATACCTGTCAAATCCCGTATTGTTCGTCGCTGACATGCTCCAACCAGTCGACGACCTTGCCATCGAGCGCTTCGGCGATAGCGATGTGGCTCATCGCCGTGGTCGGCGCGGCGCCATGCCAATGCTTCTCTCCGGGTGCGAACCAGACGATGTCGCCGGGAAGGATCGGTTCTATCGGGCCGCCCTCGCGCTGCACCAGGCCGGCGCCCGATAGGACGATCAGCGTCTGGCCAAGCGGATGCGTGTGCCAGGCGGTGCGCGCGCCGGGCTCGAAAGTCACGGTGGCGCCGCCGACCCGGGCGGGCTCGCTGCCCTTGAAGGGCGCGTCGATGCGCACCGCGCCGGTGAAATAGTCAGCCGATCCCTTGGCCGAAGCTTGAGAGCCGTTTCGCGTGATGTCCATGGTTTTGTCCCTTCCTGGCAACAGGCATGACACGACCCCGGTCTTCAGAGGCCGCCAATAGAGGAGCCCGGTGTGATGATGCCTATCTAGGGTCTGCGATTGGTGCCGATTAGGTGCTATATCCAGCATGATCTTATGAAAAGGGCTCATGAATGCCGCGTGACAATCTGAATGAGCTGACCGCCTTCCTCGCTGTCGCGCGCGAGGAAAGCTTCACCAGGGCGGCGGCCAAGCTCGGCGTTTCCCAATCGGCGCTCAGCCACACGGTGCGGGCGCTGGAGGAACGGCTTGGCGTCAGGCTTCTGACCCGCACCACGCGCAGCGTTTCGCCGACCGAAGCGGGCGAGCGCCTGCTGCGCTCCGTCGGTCCGAGGCTCGACGAGATCGAGGCCGAGATCGCCGCACTCAGCGCCTTGCGCGAAAAACCCGCCGGCACCGTCCGCATCACCGCCGGCGAGCATGCAGCCGATGCGGTCCTGTGGCCCGCCCTGGCGAAATTCCTGCCCGACTATCCCGACATCAGGGTCGAGATCATCGTCGACTATGGGCTGATCGACATCGTCGCCGAGCGCTACGACGCCGGCGTGCGGCTGGGCGAGCAGGTGGCGCGCGACATGATCGCGGTACGCATCGCTCCCGACATGCGCATGGCGGTTGTCGGCTCGCCAGCCTATTTCGCCACCCGGCCAAAGCCGCGCACGCCGCAGGACCTGACCACCCACAATTGCATCAATCTGCGGCTGCCCACCTATGGTGGGCTCTACGCCTGGGAGTTCGAGAAGGCCGGGCGCGAGCTGAAGGTGCGGGTCGAAGGCCAGCTGGTGTTCAACACGGCCGCGCTGCGCATGAACGCGGTGCTCGCCGGCCTCGGCCTTGCCTATCTGCCGGAGGAGCAGGTGACGGCTCATCTGGCCGATGGCCGGCTGGTGCGGGTGCTCGCCGACTGGTGCGCGCCCTTTCCCGGCTACCACCTCTATTACCCCAGCCGCCGGCAAGCGACGCCGGCCTTCTCGCTGCTGGTCGACGCGCTGCGCTACCGCGGCTAGAACAGGAACCGGGTTTCCGGAAAAGATCATGCTCAAAACGAGCAGATAGAGCCCCCGTCCGGATTCGGAACAGGCTCTCCATCTGGACTGCGCCCGCAGTCGTTCTATCTTCCGGATCGAGCAGATCTGACAAAATCCGGAGCTATCGCCGTGACCGTGACCGACCTCTATCGAGGCTACATCGCCTGCCTCAACAATCAGGACTGGCAGAAGCTGCATCGCTTCGTTCATGACGAGGTGCACTACAATGGCGACCGCGTCGGGCTGTCGGGTTACCAGGCAATGCTGGAGCGCGATTTTCGGGAAATCCCGGATCTCTATTTCGACATCCAGTTGCTGATCGCCGAACCGCCATTCATAGCCAGCCGGCTCCAGTTCAACTGCACGCCGAAGGGAACCTTCTTCGGCCTGCCCATCAACGGCCGGAAGGTCTCCTTCAGCGAGAACGTCTTCTATGAATTCCTCGACGACAGGATCAGGAACGTTTGGTCGGTGATCGACAAGGCGGCGATCGAAGCGCAGCTTTAATCCAGGTCGGCCAGAAGGCGCCGTCTGCGCAACCAACAATCGTTCGTAAAAATAGATCATTCTGACGAGAATAATTCGTTGGAAAGATCGGTATAGGAATGACATTCTCCCAGCGTACCTGCCTGGAGCATTGCATTGTCTTCCGTTTCCCACTTCACGAACGATATTCCGAAAAGCGCGTTTCCTGTCGATCTGACCCAGGGGCGAAAATCCCTCAATTGGAATGGCATCGTCCCCGGCATCGTCCTTGTCACGATGATCACTGCCGTCGCCTTCTCGGCCCGCAATGTTTCCGGCTTCGCGCTGTTCAGCCCGATGATCCTCGCCGTCGTCGCCGGCATGATCTACTCCAACGTGCTCGGCACGCCGGTGCACGCCAAGGCCGGCATCGCATTCTCGCAAAAGCCCCTGCTGCGCTTCGCCATCGTGCTGCTCGGCTTCCAGCTGACGCTGGGCCAGGTCGTCTCGATCGGCGCCGGCGGCGTCGGCATTGTCGCGGCGACGCTTGGCGCCACTTTCGTTTTCACCATCACGCTCGGCCGGCTGATCGGCGTCGACGCCAAGCTGGCGCAGTTGATCGCCGCCGGCACCTCGATCTGCGGCGCCTCGGCCATCGTTGCCACCAATATCGTCACCGATGCGCGCGACGAAGACGTCACCTACGCCGTCGCCTCGATCACCTTGTTCGGCACCGTCGCCATGCTCGGCTTCCCGCTCATGGCGCCCATGCTCGGCCTCGACCAGCACGCTTTCGGCCTGTGGGCCGGCGCTTCGATCCATGAAGTGGCGCAGGTGATCGGCGCCGGCTTTCAGAACGGCACCCAGTCCGGCGAGATCGCCACCGTCGCCAAGCTGACCCGCGTCGCCATGCTGGCGCCGATGGTCGTCGCGCTCGGCCTGATGGCACGCCGCAAGAACAGCAGTGAGGTGGCGGCGCGGCCGCCCATGCCGTGGTTCGTCGCCGCCTTCGTCGCCGTCGTGGCGCTGAACAGCCTCGTCACGGTGCCAGCCGAGGTGAAGTCGGCAATGGCGCTCGCCACCACCATCATGCTGACCATGGGCCTGGCCGCCATGGGCTTGCAGGCAGACATCTCGCAGCTGCGCTCGCGCGGCCTGCGCCCGCTGGCGCTCGCCTTCTGCGCCTTCCTGTTCATCGGCGGCTTCAGCCTGATGCTGGTGAAGTTCGTAGGCTGATTAGTCCTCGAACGAACTCGCCGCGGCATAGATCGCCGCCAGCGTCTCGATGCCGGCCTGGTCGGCCTTGTCGAAGCGGCCGGGCAGCGGGCTGTCGAGATCGAGCACGCCGAAGACGCCTTCATCGTCCTCGAGCAGCACCACCAGTTCCGAGCGCGAGTCGGCATCGCAGGCGATGTGGCCGGGAAAATCATGCACGTCCTTGATCAGCATCGAGGTGCCGAGTTCGACCGCCGTTCCGCACACGCCCTTGCCGACGGCGATGCGCACGCAGGCCGGCTTGCCCTGGAACGGCCCGAGCACCATTTCCTCGTCCGACTGCAGGAAATAGAAACCGGCCCAATTGAGGTCCGGCACCATCTGGAAGATCAGTGCGGCGGTGTTGGCGGCGTTGGCGATCGAATCGCGCTCACCCTCGAGCAGCGCCTTCAATTGGGTGGCGAGGTCGCGGTAGAACGCGGCCTTGTCTGAGGTGTCGATGGCCTTGGCCGCAAACATGAACGTGTCTCCGTATCGAGGATAGCTGTTCGTCCGATCGCTTGCCAAAGTCCGGCGAGCTTCGCAACCAGACGGCCGCCTGGACAGTCTAGCGTGGATTGCGTCGCCTCCGAAAGCCGCAAGATCAGGATTGCCTCCCGGCGCTGAGCCGGGCGGCAAGGCAGCTATGCGTAAACTTTGCGATGGATCGTCTTAAGAATCATGACGGCCCCGATCGGGGGCCGCCATTCACATCTCAAACAGATCGGACAAGTCCTGGGTTTTAGTAGCCGCCCATGCCGCCACCGCCGCCACCCGCAGGCGCGGCATCCTTGGCCGGGATGTCGGTGATCATCGCTTCGGCGGTGATCAGAAGGGCCGCGATCGAGCCGGCATCCTGCAGTGCGGTGCGCACCACTTTCGCCGGATCGACGATGCCTGCCTTGATCATGTCGACATAGACCTCGTTCTGGGCGTCAAAACCCTGATTGTGATCCTTGCTGTCGGTGAGCTTGCCGACGACAACAGAGCCTTCGACGCCGGAATTCTCGGCGATCTGGCGGATCGGCGCTTCGAGCGCCCGCAGCACGATCGTGATGCCGGCCGTGACATCGGCATTGGCGCCGGTCAGGCCGCCAAGCACCGAGCGGGCACGCAGCAGAGCCACGCCGCCACCGGGTACGATGCCTTCTTCGACCGCCGCGCGGGTGGCGTTCAGCGCATCGTCGATGCGGTCCTTCTTTTCCTTGACTTCCGACTCGGTGACGCCGCCGACGCGGATGACGGCTACGCCGCCGGAGAGCTTGGCCAGCCGCTCCTGCAGCTTTTCCTTGTCGTAGTCGGAGGTCGTCTCCTCGATCTGGCCCTTGATCTGGGCGACGCGCGCCTGGATGGTCGCCTTGGTGCCGGCGCCGTCGATGATCGTGGTGGTGTCCTTCTCGATCAGCACGCGCTTGGCGCGGCCGAGCATCTCGATGGTGACGTTTTCAAGCTTGATGCCGAGGTCTTCCGAGATCATCTGGCCTGATGTCAGCACGGCGATGTCTTCCAGCATCGCCTTGCGGCGATCGCCGAAGCCCGGCGCCTTGACGGCCGCAACCTTGAGGCCGCCGCGCAGCTTGTTGACGACCAGCGTCGCCAGAGCCTCGCCCTCGACGTCCTCGGAGATGATCAGCAGCGGCCTGCCGCTCTGCACCACCGCTTCGAGGATCGGCAGCATCGCCTGCAGATTGCCGAGCTTCTTCTCGTGGATGAGGATGTAGGGCTCTTCCAGCTCGACGCGCATCTTGTCGGCATTGGTGACGAAATAGGGCGAGAGATAGCCGCGGTCGAACTGCATGCCTTCGACGACGTCGAGTTCGGTCTCTGCGGTCTTGGCTTCCTCGACGGTGATGACCCCGTCATTGCCGACCTTGTCCATCGCCTTGGCGATCATCTCGCCGACGCTGGCATCGCCATTGGCGGCGATGGTGCCGACCTGTGCGATCTCGGCCGACGACTTGACCTTCTTGGCCTTCGCCTTGATTTCCACGACGACAGCCGCGACAGCCTGGTCGATGCCGCGCTTGAGATCCATCGGGTTCATGCCGGCCGCGACCAGCTTGGCGCCTTCGCGTAGGATCGAGGCGGCCAGCACCGTGGCGGTGGTGGTGCCGTCACCGGCGAGGTCGTTGGTCTTCGAGGCCACTTCGCGCACCATCTGGGCGCCCATGTTCTCGAACTTGTCGGCAAGCTCGATTTCCTTCGCGACGGTGACGCCGTCCTTGGTGATGCGCGGCGCGCCATAGGCCTTGTCGATGATGACGTTGCGGCCCTTGGGGCCGAGCGTGACCTTCACCGCATTGGTGAGGATCTCGACGCCGCGCAGCATGCGGTCGCGCGCGTCGGTGGAGAATTTTATTTCCTTGGCAGACATGATTTTTATCCAGTTCGTTCGGAGAAAATGAGGTCAGGCAGCTTTCTTGGCGGCCACGATCTTGTCGGTTGCAGCCGTCTCGCTCTTGTCGATGACGCCCATGATGTCGGCTTCCTTCATAATCAGAAGGTCCTCGCCGTCGATCTTGACCTCGGTGCCCGACCATTTGCCGAACAGGATGAAGTCGCCGGCCTTGACGTCGAGCGGAACAAGCGCGCCGGTTTCGTCGCGTGCGCCAGGGCCGACAGCGATGACTTCACCCTCCTGCGGCTTTTCCTTGGCAGTGTCGGGGATGATGATCCCGCCCTTGGATTTGATATCGCCTTCGGCGCGACGAATGACGACGCGGTCGTGGAGTGGCCGAAATTTCATGGGAACTTTCTTTCTGGGGCCGGCACAGGCGGCCACGCCCCCCTCTATAGACGCGTTGGCACTCGATAGATAGGAGTGCCAAAAATTATTCGCGGACCGCATTAAATATTCAAAAGTATTATTTCGGCTGGCCGTTTCGTGATATCCGCAGAATGTCAAATAATTCAAAAGATTGAATTTTGCCGATCGAGTGCCTATTTATCGGACAAGTTCACTTTCACGGTTTCAGGCACAAGGGAGATTTCTTCGATGGCCGAAGGCAATCAGACGATCATGGAAAAAGCTGAAGCCCGCTTTGTCGACAAGCAGAAGAAGACAGCGGAGAAAAACAAGGCAACCGCCGAATATATGTCCGAGGCAAGAGCCAGGGAGATCAAGACGGCAAGGCTGAGAGAGCTTCGGCTGGCCAAGGAAGAGGCCGATCGTGTCGCCGAGGCCCTCAATCCGACGCCGAAGAAGAAGCGGGTGACCAAGAAAGTCGCGGAGGCCAAGACATGAGCCTCACCTTCCCCAACCGCAGCCGCAGCTATGACGAAGCGGGCCAGCGCATCCGTTTTGTTGGCCATGACGGCATGTTCCAAATCTCCTTTTCCGTCGCTGCCGACGCCATGGCCAAGATGCGGCCGGGCACTGCTGCCGACGAAGCCGGTTATCTCCAGACATTCGACACCGAGAGCAGCGCCATCCGCGAGGTGGCGTCTAAGGCTTACGACCGCACCCACAAGAGCATGTATGTGCTGACGGCGGCCGATTTCGGCTGAAACGGCGGCGAGTTGGCGCTCACCGCGGTCAGGTCTTGCGCTCGGCCCTTTCGCGGCGTTTGACGTCGCGGACATTCATCTGCACGACCATGTCCTCGGCCTCGCGCGGCCCCATCCCGACCATCACCTTTTGCCGGACAACCGCAGGCTGGCCGGTGAAGACATCGATGATGCTCCAGCTCTGGGGAAGCTCCATGCGCAGCGTGTAGCGGTTGGCCATCCCGGTCAGCCTTGCATCGTGAAAAACACGGCGCCCAGGATCAGCACCGTCCAGGCGACGACCGACAATTTCAGCACCATGCCGCCATGCACCGCCACGAGCTTCCGCAGGTGCGACACACCTGCCGACGAGACCGGTGCCGCCGCCAGGGCGACAGGGGCCTTGAGGCCAAGTTTTCCAAAGACGGGCAGCAGCGACGGTTCACGCACGAAAGGCCTCGAATGTCAGGGAAAAGCGAAGCAAGAACGCTCGGCTCCCTTCCATAGCACTCTTTTCGCGGGTGCCGGCATGCCAAATGCAAGACAGGACTGCTTTAACGGCCGGTCCGCACCGCCTTGGTAACGCACAAATCTATTCGTGGGGGCTGACTGCCCGTGGGGCAGATTGGGACTGCTGTCGACGCGAAATTTTGGAGGCCTCGCCTCGGGATCGAACCGAGGCTTCAGAGATTTGCCGTCTCCAGCGTAGCCGCTCCGCCACGAGGCCATGGCTGTTGAAGTAGCGGCCAAATATTTACGGAAAGGTTAATCCCCGAGGGATTGTTCAGAATTTCGGCGCGATCTTCAGAGCGTCCGCCAGCACATATGGCGGCCAGGCTTGCTGCCCCGCAGCGCCAACCCTTTGCCGGACCTCGCTTCCCGCGCACGCTGCGATCTTTCACGCCTCGAGCGGCAGCCCGCCCCGTCTCGACCGAGGGCCTCCAGCACTGCGACTGGCGCTCTTCCCCTGAGCTACGTGCTGCCGGCGCTGCTTTACCCCCGCGTTGCATTCGGAGGAAGAGAGCCGAAGGCCCAACCAGTTTTTTCCCTTGAACGGCGATCCGATCTGGCCTAGCTTCATCTGAGAAAAGGTTTTCTCAAACAATTTCGATCGGGCTCGGCTACCTGCCGGGCCTCATTCAGGTCGGTAAGAGAAAACCTTTTCCCAACCAAGGACTTTCGGCGCGATGCCATCGGACGATCTGCCTGTTCCGGTCTTTTCCAAGCCAGTCACCTTGCGTGACGTGGCGGCGCAGGCCGGCGTCAGCGTCGCCACCGCATCCAAGGCGCTCAACAGCCAGGGCCGGATGACAGCCGAGACGCGCGAACGCATTCGCGAGACCGCCCGGCGGCTTGGCTTCCGGCCCAACAGCCTGGCGCAGAGCCTGCTCAGGCGGCGCAGCTTCACCGTCGGCCTGCTCACCAACGATACCTATGGCCGCTTCTCGCTGCCGCTGATGTCGGGCATTTCGGACGCGCTGGTCGACAATGGCGTCTCGGTGTTCCTGTGCAATGTCGAGGAAGATCCGCGGCTGGGCCAGATGCATGTCGACGCCATGCTCGACAAGCGCGTTGACGGCATCATCGCCACCGGCAAGCGCATCGATCGCCATCTGCCCGTCGACCTCTCCAATCTGCGCGTCCCGGTGATCTATGCCTTCACGCAGCCCGACCCCGACGCCGTCGCCTTCGTCTCGGACGATGTTGGCGGCGCCCGGCTGGCCGTCGAGCATTTCTGCCGGCTTGGCCGCAAGCGCATCGCCCACGTCACCGGGCCGGCGAGCTTTGCCGTGGTGCACGCGCGAGTCCAGGCTTACCGCGACGTGCTCGTCGAAAACGGTCTCCCGGTCAGCGAGCCGCTGCTCGGCTCCTGGTCGGAAGCCTGGGGTCACCAGGCGGTTGCGCAACTGTTCGACGGCAAAAGCGAAAGGCCGGACGCGGTCTTCTGCGGCAACGATCAGATCGCGCGCGGCGTCATCGATGCTCTGCGCGAACGCGGCCTCGACGTCCCCAGTGATGTCGGCGTCATCGGTTTCGACAATTGGGAGATCGTGGCCGAGGCGACGCGCCCGCCGCTGACCTCTGTCGACATGAACCTGGTCGCGCTCGGGCGCGAGGCCGGGTTGACCCTGCTTTCGCTGGTCGGCGGCAAGCCCGCCGCGCCGGGCATTCGAAAACTGCCGTGCCGGCTGGTGGTGCGGCAGTCATGCGGCCATCCGCCGGGTGGCTGAAAACGAAGCGCCGCGCAATCGGCGCCAAGCCGCGGACCGCGGCCAACCTTGGAGGAGGAGAACATGAGGAACCTGATTGCCGAACTGGCCCTGGCCGCTGCCGTTCTGGGCGGCGGTCTCGGTACTGCCGCCGCCGAGACGGCCAACATCTGGGTGCGCGCCGACGGCTCGAATTTCATGCCGAGGATCGTCGATGCGTACAACAAGGCGCACACCAACCAAGTCAAGCTCGACATCATTCCCAATGCCGAGATCATCCCGAAATACGGTGCCGCGGCCGCCGGCGGCACAGCGCCCGACGCGCTGTCGCTCGACCTGATCTACACGCCCTCCTTCGCCGCAGCCGGCCAATTGGAGGACATCACCGACTGGGCAAAGTCCCTGCCGTATTTTGCCAGCCTGTCGCCGGCGCATGTGAAGACCGGCACCTACAAGGACCACATTTACGGCCTGCCCTTCTCCGCCGACGCCTCGGTGCTGATCTGGAACAAGAAGCTGTTCAAGCAGGCCGGCCTCGACCCCGAAAAAGGTCCGGCCAACTGGGCCGAGATCGCGGCCGATGCCGAGAAGGTCAATGCGCTCGGCGGCAACATCAAGGGCTTCTACTTCTCCGGCAATTGCGGCGGCTGCAACATCTTCACCTTCACGCCGCTGATCTGGGCGTCTGGCGGCGACATCCTGAGCGAAGACGGCTCGAAGGCGACGCTGGACAGCCCACAGCTGCGCGGCGCCATCGATCTCTACCGCTCGATGGTCAAGAAAGACCTGGTCCCGGCAGGTGCGCAGACCGACACCGGCGCCAACTTCTTTGCCGCCTTCGCCGCCGGCAATATCGGCATCTCGCCGTCCGGCGCCTTCGCCATCGGTGCGCTCAACACCCAGTATCCCGATATCGACTACGGCGTCACCTTCCTGCCGGGCAAGGACAGCGGCTGGTCGTCCTTTGCCGGCGGCGACAATTTCGTCGTCACCAAGGGCACCACGAAACTGCCCGTGGTGAAGGAGTTCCTCGACTTCGCCTATTCGCTCGAGGGCCAGACCATCCTCGCCAAATACGGCAGCCTGCCGGTGCGCGGCGACATCGCCAAGGAGGCGCTGAAGGATCTCGATCCGCGCTACCAGGTCGCCGCCGAGGCCATGGCCAAGGGCAAGACACCCTATTCGGTGGTGTTCAACGACCTGATCAACTCCGCCAACGGGCCGTGGACGCAGATGATCAACGAGGTCTTCTTCGGCGACGATGTCGACGGCGCCATCGCCAATGCGCAGGAGACGATGCAGTCGATCATCGACCAGGCGCCGCAGAAATAAGCGCCAACCCCACCTCCCCCTCGAGGGGAGGTCGGACCGCAGGTCCGGGTGGGGTCGCCTCGGCAGTGCTCGACGTTCCTTTTTCGTCAGTGCGCTGCGCAGAGGACCCCACCCCCGGCCTTCGGCCGGACCCTCCCCTCAAGGGGGAGGGGGACGCAGCGCCAAGGGAACAGCCATGACCGTCATCACCGCAGCAACCCCTGCCCCGCCCCGCGCCCGCAAGGTCGCCAGCCGCCAACAATGGATCGGCCTGCTCTATGTCGCGCCGGCTGTCGCGCTGGTCGTCGTCTTCTTCCTGATCCCGCTCGGCATGACGGCGTGGATGTCGCTGCACAATTGGCCGCTGATGGGCGAGCACAGTTATATCGGCCTCGGCAACTACGTCGCCATCCTGCGCGACACCAGGTTCTGGAACGCGCTGCGCTTCACCGCCTACTACACCGTGATCGTCACCATCGCGATCTTCGTGGTGGCGTTTCCGCTGGCGCTGTTCGTCGAAAGGCCGCGTCCGCTGACCAATCTCTACCGGACCATGTTCTTCATGCCAGCGGTGGTCGGTTTCGCCTCGGCCAGCCTGCTCTGGTCATGGCTGTTGAACGTCGATTCCGGCCTGTTCAGCCCGGCCGCCTATGACCTTGGCCTGATCGACAGGAAGTTCAACCTTCTGGCCACCTTCCAGCCGGCCTTCTGGTCGATCATCGCCATGGTCGTCTGGAAGGTCGCCGGCTTCACCATGATCATCCTGATGGCCGGCCTGCAATCGATCCCGCAGGACCTGCAGGAGGCGGCCGTCATCGACGGTGCCGGTCCGTTCGCCAGGTTCCGGGCGATCACCTTGCCGCTGATGCGTCGTACGCTGGCGCTGGCGCTGATCCTGTCGGTCGCCGGCTCGATCCTCGCCTTCGACCAGTTCTACATCATCCTGCGCGGCGGCCCGCGCAACCAGACGCTGACGGCGGTCTATTGGATCTTCAACCAGTCCTTCGTGTCGTTCAAGCTCGGCTATGGCGCGGCACTTTCCATGGTGCTGCTCGTCGTCCTGGTGGCGCTCAGCCTCGTCCAGCTTTGGCTGTTGCGCAAACCCGAGGGGCTCGACTGATGGCGCAGGCCGCCTCCCGCAACCGCAAGCTCCTGGCCCGTATCGGCGAGCATTCGACCGGCATCGTCGCCTCGGTGCTGTTTGCCGCGCCGATCGTCTGGGCGGTGCTGTCGGCGTTCAAGCCGGCGGCCGAAGCACGCCTGCCGCCGCTGCCGCCCTGGCCGACGACAGGCTTCTCGCTGGAGAACTACGCCACGCTCAACAGCTTCGGCGACGGGCTGTGGGTCTCGGCGCAAAACAGCATCTATGTCTCGGTGATGACGGTGGTGCTGTCGGTGGCCGTCAGCGTGCTGGCCGGCTACGGCTTTTCGCGGTTCCGGTTTCCGTTCAAGGACCTGTTCTTCATCCTCATCCTGTCGACGATCATGATCCCGTTCCAGTCGATCCTGACGCCGATCTTCCTGGTGCTGACCAAGCTTGGCCTGCACAACACGCTGACCGGCCTGGTCGGCGTCTATGTGACGCTGCAACTGCCGTTCTCGATCTTCATGATGCGCAACGCCTTCGACGCGGTGCCGCGCGAAATCGAGGAGGCCGCCCGCATGGACGGCGCCAGCAATCTCACAATGCTTTTGAAGGTGATGCTGCCGCTGGTCTGGCCGGGCGTAGTCACCATCGCCCTGTTTGCCTTCCTCGGCGCCTGGAACGAATTCCTCGCCGCCCTCGTGCTGATGACCGACCAATCCAAGTTCACGCTGCCGGTGATGATGACCGCACTGCAGTCGGGCCGCTTCGGCGCCATCGACTGGGGCGCGGTGCAGGCGGGCGTCACCGTGATGATGGTGCCTTGCCTCATCCTGTTCCTGGCGCTGCAGCGCTTCTACATCCGCGGCCTGATGGCCGGGGCCGTCAAATAGAATGGAGTGAGTTCATGACCGCATCGCCATCCGCAAAAACCGGAGACCCAAAGCTCGCCTTCCGCCCGCTGCCGGTGCCGCAGGTCGACGTGCACGGCTTCTGGGGCGACCGCGCCGACGCGGTGGCCACCCGCACCGCCGACATCCTCTACGAACGCTGCGTCGAGGCACGCATGCTGGAGCAGATCGATCCGGACCGGCCCTCACCCGGCGTCGTCATCCCCTTCCACTCGCCCTCGCCCGACGAAGCCGACCGCCAGGGCGCGGAATTCACGGGATCGACGGTGACCACGCAGATGTTCTGGGATTCCGATCTCGGCAAGACCATAGAGACCGCGGCCTATTCGCTCTACCGGCGCAAGAACCCGCAACTGGAGAAGAAGATCGACGCCGTCATCGACATGTATGGCAGACTGCAGCAAGAGGACGGCTATCTCTCCAGCTGGTACCAGCGCATCCAGCCCGGCAAGCGCTGGACCAACCTGCGCGACTGCCACGAGCTCTACTGCGCCGGCCATCTGATCGAGGGCGCGGTCGCCTACTACCAGGCGACCGGCAAGCGCAAGCTGCTCGACATTATGAGCCGCTATGCCGACCACATCGCCTCGGTGCTGGGGCCGGAGCCCGGCAAGAAGAAAGGCTATTGCGGCCATGAGGAGATCGAGCTGGCGCTGGTCAAGCTGGCGCGGGTGACCGGCGAGCGGAAATACATGGAGCTGGCGAAATACTTCATCGACCAGCGCGGCCAACAACCGCATTATTTCGACGAGGAGGCGCATGCCCGCAACGCAGACCCCAAGGCCTACCATTTCAAGACCTATGAATACAGCCAGTCGCACATCCCGGTGCGCGAGCAGGACAAGGTCGTCGGCCATGCGGTCAGGGCGATGTACCTTTATTCGGGCATGGCCGACATCGCCACCGAATATGGCGACGAAACGCTGCGGGTGGCGCTTGACCGGTTGTGGGACGACCTCGCCACCAAGAGCCTCTACATTACCGGCGGGCTCGGCCCGTCGGCGCACAATGAGGGCTTCACCAGCGACTACGACCTGCCCAACGAGAGCGCCTATGCCGAGACTTGCGCCGCCGTCGGCTTGGTGTTCTGGGCCAGCCGCATGCTCGGCATGGGACCGAACGCCCGCTACGCGGACATGATGGAACGCGCGCTCTACAATGGCTCGATCTCCGGCCTGTCGCTCGACGGCTCGCTGTTCTTCTACGAGAATCCGCTGGAAAGCCGGGGCAAGCACAACAGATGGAAATGGCACCGCTGCCCCTGCTGCCCACCCAATATCGGACGCATGGTCGCCTCGATCGGCAGTTATTTCTACAGCCTGGCCGACGATGCGCTGGCCGTCCACCTCTATGGCGACTCGACCGCCCGTTTCGACATGTCGGGCGTCCCGGTCAGCCTGACGCAGACGAGCCGCTATCCCTGGGACGGCGCCGTCGAGATCACGCTTGAACCGCAGGCGCCCGTCGAATTCACCTTGCACCTGCGCATTCCCGCATGGAGCGCCAATGCCCAGTTGAAGGTAAACGGCGAAGCCATCAAGCTGGCTGAAATCACCAGCGACGGCTACGCCGCGATCAAGCGGACATGGAAAAAGGGCGACAATGTCCGGCTCGATCTCGAAATGCCGATCGAGCGGCTCTATGCCAACCCGCAGGTGCGCCAGGATGCCGGCCGCGTCGCGCTGTCGCGCGGTCCGCTGATCTACTGTGTCGAGGCAACCGACAACGACAGCCAGCCGCATCGCCTGACGCTGCCGCGGACGGCCACCATCGAAGCGCAGCACCGGCCGGAACTTCTCGGCGGCGTGGTGACGCTGTCAGCTACCGCGCAGGCCGATGCCGTGGACGACTGGCAAAGCGGGCTGTACAGGCCCGAGGCGCCGGCCACCGCGCAGACGCGCTTGACCGCCATTCCCTATTTCGCCTGGGACAACCGCGAGCCCGGTGAGATGCTGGTATGGCTCAGGGACGGCTGAACGACCGGCGTCCGATCTCCTCGGCCACCAGTTCCTGCAACCGCCACAGATTGCGGTCGCGGATGCCGCAGGCTTCGAGGTGGCGGATCGTCTCGAAAAGATATTGCGCGCCCGAGCCCCAATGACCGACGGCTGTGACCAGCGTCGCCGCGATCGTCTGCTTGTCGAGCTTGCCGGCATAACGCGGATTGGCGGGATCGACGACGAAGCCGAGCGCGCGGCATGGGCCGCCTTCGGTCCTGACCTGCAGCCAGCGCGGCACGTTGACGGCGGGCAGGATGGTCATCTCGCGGCGCAGCAGCGCTTCGAGATTAGCCGCCACCGGCTCCGCGATCTCGAACACCATGCCCTGGCACTGGCCGCCGCGATCGAGCGCCATCATCAAGCCGGGCTTTTCGACCGTGCCGCGAAAACGCTGCACCGTGAAGCAGAACGAACGATGCCAGCCGCTGGCCACCGCGCGTTCTCCGCCCCTCACCTCCCCGGCGGGCTTCCACAGCAGCGAGCCATAGGCAAATAGTTTCAGCGGCCCGGCCGGAGCGCCGGCCAGCAACTCGTCGCGGATGCGCGCATAGTCGGCATCGGTCATGTGAACCATGCCCGGCGTCGGTCCGGCATCCTCGACAGCACGCATGGTGTGGGCGACCAACGCCTCGGTCAGCGCCATCACCAACTTGCGCGGGGCCCCCGCCGATGCGGTGGAAATGGCCTTGCTCATCTTCGCGCTCCCAGCCTCACCGCCATGTTGCCGAAGGCTGGAAGATTCTCAAAGCGTGCAGCCGAGATAGATCACGAGTGGCCGATACCGCTCTTGCGTGAGCGTCTTGGAACAATGTTGCCGGCAAACTGTTCTGTTCCTTGCCGGAGGATGCCATGAACGACGCGTCGGCAAAGCCCGTTGGCCCCGTCCTTTCATCGGCGGAGCGCGTCAACACGCTGTCGCATTTCCACCGCGCCGAGATCGCTCGCATGGCGGGATGGCGCGACCGGCTCGACCTGACGACCAACTGGGCAATCACGGTGGCGGCGGCGCTGCTTTCGGTATCACTGTCGACGGCGAGTGCACATCACGGCGTGCTGCTGTTCGCCATGCTGCTGATCCTGTTGCTGCTGTGGATCGAGGCGCGCCGCTATCGGTTCTTCGATTTCTATCGGGCGCGCGTACGCCAGTTCGAACGCCACTATTTCGCGCAGATCTTTTCCCCGCAGCCCGACTTCGCCTCGGACTGGCTGCTCATCGTCGGCGAAGGCCTGCGCGCGCCAAAGTTCCTGCTGTCACAGCGTGTCGCGCTGGCGCGCCGCCTGCGGCGAAATTACCTCTATCTCTTCCTGATCCTGCTGCTGGCCTGGGTCCTCAAGATATCGACCCCGAGCCTTCAGGCCGGAAGCGTCAGGATCGGCTTTGTCGGCTCGCTTCGCGAGGCCGTCGACAGTGCCGCCCTCGGCCCTATTCCCGGCCTGGCGATCGTGGCAATTGTTGCGGCATTCTATATCGGGCTGCTCGCCTTCGCTTTTTTCGCGGCAGACGACGACGGCGAACTCTCCTTCGGCGACGTCCATGTCTGACAGCAATGTCTGGCGACAGGCGGCTGCAACGCAAATGGACGCCCGTGCGTTGTGATGGTCAGTCGCCGCGGCGTTTGAGGGAACCCATGACCTGTCGATCGGCAACGACGTCACGCAACATTGCGCTGGCCCTTATGCTGGCCGTGTTCGGCATGGCGCCGACAGGCCAGGCCTTGGCCGCGCAGCCGACCGGCCACGCCTCTGGCATGGGCGGCTCGGCGGAGGGGCTGTTTGTCGCCGAGATCGTTCTCTTGCTCCTGGTCGGCCGCGGCCTGGGCGAGATCTTCCAGCGCTACGGCCAGCCGGCGATCATGGGCCAGCTGATCGGCGGCATCCTGCTCGGGCCTTCTCTGTTCGGCTGGCTGTGGCCCGAGGCGCAGCACCTGATCTTCTCGACCGACCCGGCGCAAAAAAGCATGATCGACGCGGTCTCGCAGCTGGGCATTCTGCTGCTTCTGCTCTTGACCGGCATGGAGACCGACCTGCGCCTCGTACGCCGGGTCGGTGCTGCCTGCTTTTCGATCTCGATCACCGGCGTCGTCGTGCCTTTCGTCTGCGGCTTCGCAATGGCGCAGTTCCTGCCCGACGCGCTGCTGCCCGATCCGGCGCAGCGCATCGTCGCCGGGCTGTTTCTCGGCACCGCGCTGTCGATCTCCTCGGTCAAGATCGTTGCCATGGTGGTGCGCGAAATGAACTTCATGCGCCGCAATCTCGGCCAGGTCATCATCTCCTCGGCGATCATTGAAGACACGATCGGCTGGCTCATCATCGCCGTCACCTTCGGCATCGCCACCAATGGCAGCCTGCAGCTCTTTCCGCTGGTCACCACGGTCGCCGAGGTGGCGCTGTTCATGGTGTTTTCCTTCACCATCGGCCGCCGTCTGGTGTTCACGCTGATCCGCTGGAGCAACGACTCTTTCCGCAGCGAGTACGCCGTCATATCAGTCATCCTGATCATCATGGGCGTGATGGCCCTGATCACCAATCTGATCGGCGTCCACACCGTGCTCGGCGCCTTCGTCGCCGGCATCCTGGTCGGCGAATCGCCGATCCTGTCCAACCACATCGAGGGCCAGTTGCGCGGCGTCATCACAGCGCTGTTCATGCCGGTGTTCTTCGGCATGGCCGGCCTTTCGGCCGACCTGACAGTGCTTACGGATCCGACCCTGGCGCTGCTGACGCTAGCGCTGGTGGTCATTGCCAGCATCGGCAAGTTCGGCGGCGCCTTCATCGGCGGCAGGATTGCCGGCATGTCGCTGAAGGAAGCGACCGCCGTCGGCAGCGCCATGAACGCGCGCGGCTCGACCGAGGTCATCGTCGCCAGCATCGGCCTGTCGATGAACATCCTCTCCCACAACCTCTTCACAATGATCGTCACCATGGCCGTCATCACCACGCTCGCCATGCCGCCAATGCTGCGCTGGGCGCTCGGCCGCCTGCCTGTCAACGATGACGAGAAGCAGCGCGTCGACCGCGAGCTGCTCGACGAGCGCGGTTTCGTCTCGAAGCTGGAGCGCTTGTTGCTGCTGGTCGACGACAGCCCGGTCGGCAAGTTCACCGCCTATCTCGGCGGGCTGATCGGCGGTGGCGGCGGCATGCCGACCACTTTGCTCCATCTCAAGGACGGCAAGCTCGCCGACCCGACCCGCGACAAGGGCCCGGAGCGGTCAGTGAGGGAGGTCAAGAAAGGTGCGCAGAAAAGCGCCAAAGCCGTCAGCAAGGCCGAGGACACGTTGGTCGAGAAAGTCCATCTGACCACCCGCACCGAATCCGAGGCCACCGCTGCCACGATCGCCGAGGAAGCCCGCAAGGGCTACGGCCTGCTGCTGCTTGGCCTGGAGAACGCGTTCACGGCGAAGGGGTCGTTCACACCGGCGCTGAACGACATCACCGAGGGGTTCGACGGTCCACTGTGCCTGGTGTTGAACGGCGCCATATCCACCGGCAAGATGCCGGTGCTGCGGACGGGAACCACCATATTGGTCCCAGTCAACGGCACCGAAGTGTCACGCCGCGCCGCCGATCTGGCCCTGGCGCTGGCGCGCCCGCACCGGGCGCGGGTCAAGGTCCTCTACGTGTCGCAGGCGGCACGGCAAGGCCGCAAGACCACCTCCGTCTCGCATCGGCGCGAGGAAGCCATGCTGAAGGACATTGCCGATCTGGCGGTTCGTTATGGCGTGCAGGTCGACACCGCCATCCGCACCCGCGCCACGCCGGACTTGGCGATCGCCAGGGAGGTCGCCAAGGGCGCTGCTATGGTGGTGATGGGTGTCACGCAAAGGCCGGGCGAAGAGCTGTTCTTCGGCGATACCGCGACGGCAGTGCTTGCCGCCGTCTCTTGCCCGGTCGTGCTTCTGGCCAGCGAACGTATCCGCCCCACGGAGGCCAAGGTGAAGCCGGCGGCCGAGATCGGCGCTTGATCGCCCTTCGGTGGGGCTTCGGCGCCTAGATGCCGAAGAACTGCTTGCCAATCACGTAGCCCAGCGCCGCCACGACCAGCGGGAACAGCGCCGGTGCCGCCTTGCCGAACAAGGAAACTTTGGTGTCTTTTGGCGGCATGTAACGTGCGTTGCCGAGATTCTTGGTCATGGCCTACCCCGCGGTCGATCTCTTCATTAGCGAATACTGAATGACATCATGACCGTATTAACGGCTTGCAAACAAATTAGATTGAATAGCCGACCATTGCCCGTCTGTCCCTCGACCTAATTCCCGTCAACCAAAGGAAAATCAGCGCTCGCGGGAACCGAATGGCTCGTCCCGTGTTGTGGCGTTCGGGGGCATGATGTTCGAGATTTCATCAAACACCAACAACAGTTCGGCCCACTTGTGGCCGAACAGGCCGCGCCCCGCCGCGAAACCGGACCGGTCGACAGAATTTTCGATTGTCCGGAGACTGTGACATGTCAGCGAAACCCAATTCAACCTCGACAAAACGCCGACCGAACCATGAGACGCCATGCCAGACTCCAGCACTGTCGTAGTCGATCGTAGGCATGCTTTCCTGGCGGGCGGCGGCCAGCTTGGTTGCCTGATCGCGGCCTTCGATTGGGCATCGACCTCGATCGGGCCAATCGAAGGCTGGCCGCAAAGCCTGAAGACGGCGGTGTCGCTTATCCTGCGCTCGAACGTGCCGATCGTCATGCTGTGGGGCGAGGACGGTGTGATGATCTACAATGACGGCTATTCGGAATTTGCCGGCGGCCGCCACCCCCGGCTTCTCGGCTCCAAGGTGCGCGAAGGTTGGCCCGAAGTGGCCGACTTCAACGACAACATCATGAAGGTCTGCCTGGCCGGCGGCACGCTTGCCTATCGCGAGCAGGTGTTGACGCTCAATCGCACGGGAAAACCCGAGCAGGTATGGCTCGATCTCGATTATTCACCCGTGCTCGACGAAAGCGGCCAACCGGCAGGCGTCATCGCCATCGTCATCGAAACGACCGAGAAGGTCGCGGCCGAACGCTGGCGGTCGGGCGAGCGCGACCGCCAGCGGCAGATGTTCGAACAGGCACCCGGTTTCATGGCCATGCTGTCTGGCCCGCAGCATGTCGTCGAACTGACAAACGCCGCCTACATGCAACTTGTCGGCCACCGTGACATCGTCGGCATGCCGATCCGCCAAGCCTTGCCCGAGGTCGAGGGGCAAGGGTTTTTCGAGCTGCTCGACCAGGTTTTCACCTCCGGCGAAGCCTTCATCGGCTACGCGCTGAAGGCCGAATTGCAACGCACGCCTAGTGCTGCGACCGAAGAACGCTTCATCGACCTCGTCTACCAGCCGGTGCGCAACCCCTCGGGCGAGGTCTTCGGCATCTTCGTGCAAGGTGTTGACGTCACCGACCGACTGATTGCCGAACAGGCGCTGCGCCAGAGCGAGATGCAGTTTCGCACCTTCGCCGAAGCGATGCCCAATCATGTCTGGACCGCCACGCCCGACGGCTTGCTCGACTGGTTCAACCCGCGCGTCTACGACTATTCAGGCAGCAGGCCGGGAGAACTCGATGGCCAGGCCTGGGGCGCCATCGTGCATCCCGACGATATCGGCCCAGCCGCCGAAAAATGGGGGCAGGCGCTGGGGTCGAGCATGTCCTACGAAACCGAGTTCCGGCTGCGGCGGCACGACGGCGCCTACCGCTGGTTCATAGCGCGCGCCGTTCCGATCCGCGACACCGACGGTGCTATCCTGCGCTGGATCGGCACCAACACCGATATCGATGACCAGAAGCAGACGACGCAAGCCCTGCAGCAAAGCGAGCGCCGCTTGCAGCTTTCGCAAAATGCGGCAGGCATCGCTGCACTGGAGCTCGATATCGCCAGCGGGACCGTGGTCGGCTCCGAGGGCTTCTGGGGTCTCTGGGGGCTTTCCGCGCGCGAGAGCGTGCATATCAGCGTTCTGGAAAACATCGTCATTCCCGAGGACAAGGACGTCCGTTCCAACCCGGAGACGCGCAAGCAGGGCACTGCGGCGCCCGCCGTGGAATACCGCATTCGGCGGCCCGACAATGGCGAATTGCGCTGGCTGTCACGCCACATCGACTTCGTCCATGACGAGACCGGGAAGCCGGTCAAGATGTTCGGCGTCATTCAGGACGTCACCGACCGGCGCGAGGCCCAGGCGAGACAGGAGCTTCTGACCCACGAACTCGAGCACCGCATCAAGAATATCCTGGCAATGGTCGCGGCCATTGCCTCGCAGACCTTGCGCAACACCGACATCGCGACCGCCAGCGCCACCTTCAACGAGAGGCTGCGAGCCCTGGCAAACGCCCACGACATTCTGAACAAGACCCGCTGGACCAGCGCCTCCATCCGCGAGGTGGTCGACAACACCATTGCCGCCTTCCCGATCGACCAGATGTCGGTTTCAGGACCGGCGCTGCCGATCAATCCGAAAATGGCGCTGACGCTCGCTCTCGCCGTCAACGAACTCGCCACCAATGCGCTGAAATATGGCGCACTGTCGACGTCGGACGGCAAGGTGTCGATCGAATGGTTGCTGCAGGCCGCAGCCGGCAATTCAGGCGAAACGCGACTGATCTGGCGCTGGCGTGAAAGCGACGGTCCGCCGGTGACGCCGCCCAGCCGGCGCGGCTTCGGCCGTTTCCTCATCGAGCGCGTCTTTGGCACCGACTTCGGCGGGTCCGTGAAAATCGATTACCATCCCGACGGCGTCGAATGTGTGTTGAACGCGCCGGCACCCCAGTTGCCGACAGCGCCCTACTGACCCAGATAGAGCGTGCCATGACAATTCAGTCTCCTGCCACAATCCTTATCGTCGAAGACGAGGCTTTCCTGCTGTTTGCCATCGCCGACGAATTGCGTGAGGCCGGGTTCGACGTGCTGGAAGCCACCAACGCCGACCAGGCGATCAGGCTTTTGGAGACACGGCAGGATATCGCCATCCTGTTCACCGACATCGACATGCCGGGGTCGATGGACGGCTTGCGCCTGTCGGCCGCCGTGCGGGACCGCTGGCCGCCAATCAAGATCATCGTCACCTCCGGCAAGCGCCGGCCGGCGCAGGATGCGATGCCGAGTGGCGGCGTCTTCCTGCCCAAGCCGTACGCCCCGGAGACGGTCGCCGCGACCATTCACGGACTGCTCGCCTAGGACGGCAGTTGCAACAACATCCGGACAGGCGAGAACTAGGAGTACCCGAAAGATCGTTGACGACCAGAAAGATAGAGCCGGACCTCGATTCAAAGAATGAACGCCGACTCCTGTCCGTCGGTGCAGTTCGTCCAGACGCGGATTTAAAAATCTGAGACGCTATGTCGGACTGGCTACACCTCGTTCGTCCTTGGGGTATCGAACAGGCATTCATGAAAGGATCCAGCAATGCCCGGCACCGTACGTTTGCACCACGTTCTGACGACCAGCCCTGAAAAGGTCTATCGCGCCTTCGTTGAAGCGGACGCGCTGGCCAAGTGGCTTCCGCCAAACGGCTTCACCTGCACGGTCCATAATTTCGAAGCAAAGGTCGGCGGCACATTCAAGATGTCGTTCCGCAATTTCACCACGGGCGACAGCCACTCCTTCGGCGGCGAGTATCTCGAACTCGTTCCGGGCGAGCGCCTCCTCTACACCGACAGGTTCGACGATCCCAACCTGCCCGGCGAGATACGGGTGACCGTAGTCTTGAAAAAAGTGTCGGTCGGCACTGAAATCGACATCACCCAGGCCGGCATTCCGGACGTCATTCCGGTCGAGGCCTGCTATCTCGGCTGGCAGGAGTCGCTCAGAAATCTGGCAAAGCTCGTCGAGCCCGAGATCAATCAATAGGCTGCGGATGGCCGGGAGAACCGTCGTTTCTGGCCTGCCGAAGCCTGAAACTTGGACTGTGGCGGGAACTGCCCTTTATCGCTAGCAATTCATCGTCGATGAAGAATGCAGCGGAGGCTGAAAAAGCATGACTCTGACCAACCGAGACATCGTCGAGTTGACGGCGTGGCGGCGCCAGCTGCACCAGGCCCCGGAAATCTCGAATGAAGAGGAGAAGACGGCAAGGGAGGTCGTCGCCTTCCTCGCCGATACGGGGCCGGACAAGGTGCTGACACAGCTCGGCGGGCACGGCGTCGCGGCCATATATGACAGCGGCAAAGCGGGGCCGACGGTGCTGTTCCGTTCGGAACTCGATGCCTTGCCTATCGAAGAACTTTCCGGCGTGCCGCATGCGTCGCGCGTGCCGGGCAAGTCGCATATGTGCGGCCATGACGGGCACACCGCGATCCTGGCATCCCTCGGCCGTCAGTTGGGGCGCGAGCGGCCTGCAAGCGGCCGCGTCGTGCTGATGTTCCAGCCGGCGGAGGAAACCGGCAATGGCGCGGCCGGCGTCGTCGCCGATCCCCGCTTCGGCGAGATCGCGCCGGATTTCGCTTTCTCGCTGCACAACCTGCCTGGCGTGCCGTTCGGCGAGGTGCGGCTCAAGCCCGGCGTGGTCAACTGTGCGTCACGCGGCATGCGCATCATACTGGAGGGCAAGACCGCCCATTCGTCCATGCCGGAGACCGGCATCTCGCCGATGCTGGCGATCAGTGAGCTGATGCCGGCGCTGCCGGCGCTCGGGCGCGGGACCTTCGCCGATGACGACTTCTCCATGCTGACGGTCACCCATGCCGCGATGGGCGAAGCCGTGTTCGGCATCGCCCCGGCTCACGCCGAGGTGTGGGCAACGCTGCGCACCCGGCGTGACGAGCGCATGGCGAACCTGTGCGCTGCCGCCGAAGCACTCGTCGCCAGGGTCGCGGGCGAGCATCGCCTTTCCGCCCGCTGGGACTATCACGAGATCTTCGTCGCCAGCGTCAACGCGCCGGACGCGGTGGAGCATCTGCGGCGCGCGCTCGATGAAGAGGGCGTATCGCACGGCGAAGAGGCCCTGCCGATGCGCGCCTCTGAAGATTTCGGCCTGTTCGGCCATAGTGCCAAGTCGGCGATGTTCTTCCTCGGTGCAGGCGAGCGGCACCCTGCCTTGCACAATCCCGACTATGACTTTCCCGACGACCTGATCCCGATCGGGTCAAGGATCTTCATGCGCACGGCACGCAATCTCCTGGGCTGACCCCGCCAACTCCAACGCCGAAAGGAACCCGCAATGCCAAAGATACCAAAGAACACGATTTGCCTCTGGTTCGACAAGGACGCCGAGGCTGCGGCGCGCTTCTACGCGGAGACCTTTCCCGACACCATGGTGGGCGCCGTTCACCGTGCGCCGAGCGACTTTCCGTCCGGCAAGAAAGGCGACGTGTTGACGGTCGAATTTACCGTTGCCGGCATTCCCTGCATCGGATTGAACGGCGGCTCCACATTCAAGCAGAGCGAAGCCTTCTCGTTCCAGATCGCAACCGACGATCAGCAGGAAACCGACCGCTACTGGAACGCCATCGTCGGCAATGGCGGCCAGGAGAGCGTGTGCGGCTGGTGCAAGGACAAATGGGGCGTGTCCTGGCAAATCACGCCGCGCACGCTGACCGAGGCCATGGCGACCGGCGGCGAAGAAGCCAAACGCGCCTTTGATGCGATGATGGAGATGACGAAGATCGACGTCGCGGCGATCGACGCAGCCCGGCGCGGCTGACCTCGATCGCAGCTGAGTTGCTATCTGACCTTGATGACGACCTTGCCCTTGGCGCGTCCTCTTTCGACATAGGCCAGCGCCTCATTGGTCGCCTCGAAGGGAAATATCCGGTCGACGACCGGGCGGATCGCGCCGGCTTCGATGAGCGATGCGATCTTGCTCAGCTGCTCGCCCTGCGCCCACATGAAAAGGAACGAGAACGTCACGCCTCGGCGCTTGGCTCTCGCTCGAATACCGCGGCTCAGCAGGCGAAGCACCAGCCTCAGCACCACGTTCAGTCCCTTTTCCCTGGCAAACTCCGGATCCGGTGGGCCCGAGATGGAGATGAGCTTGCCGCCCGGTTTCAGCACATTCAGTGATTTTTCAAGTGTCTTTGCGTCCTGGCTGTTCAAGACGACGTCGTAGCCCGAAAGGACTTTCTCGAAATCGTCTTTCCTGTAATCGACGACGACATCGGCGCCGAGCCCCTTGACCAGACCGGCACTCGCCGCGCTGGCGGTGGTCGCAATGGTCGCGCCGAGATGCTTTGCCAGTTGGATGGCGAATGTCCCCACGCCGCCGGAGCCGGCTTGAATGAAGACCTTCTGTCCCTTCTTCACCTTGGCCCTTTCGACGAGCGCCTGCCAGGCGGTCAGGCCGACCAGCGGGATCGAGGCCGCCTCCTCCATGCTGAGGTTCCCGGGCTTCAGGGCCACGTCGGCTTCATCCATGGCTATGAACTCGGCGAACGTCCCGATCCGGCCATCGCGCGGCCGCGCATAGACGTCGTCGCCGAGTTTGAACTTGCGGACTTTCGATCCCACGCGCACCACCCTCCCGGCCACGTCGTGACCCAGGATAAAGGGCCGGCGATAGGGCAGGATCAGCTTGAACTCTCCGGTTTTGACCTTGGAATCAAGCAGGTTCACCGCCGCGGCGTGGACCTCGACCAGGACATCGCTGTCCCCGAGTTTTGGCTCCGGCATTTCGGCCAGCCGCAGAGTGCCGTTCTTGCTGTATTTGTCGACGACGAATGCCTTCATGGCAGTAACTTTCTGAAAGTGATTTTGGTGCGTCGCATGTGCGTGAAATCCTGTGCTCGCTGTCGTTCAAACCGGCAGGCGGAACTGTTTGCGCAGGCTCTTGTCGAATATCCCCGCGGGAGCAAAGCGGCGCAGCAGGCTGACCTGGCGCGCAGCCTTGCCGGCGGTGTAGCGCCGTTGCGGACGGGCATCGGTCGCTGCCTTGACGACCACTTGCGCCACCACTTCCGGCCGATCGGCTACGGGCATCACATCGCGAAGCAGCGCTTCCAGCGTAGCTCGGGCCTGATCGTATTCCTGTAACGGCGAATCCGGTTGGATCCCGTTCTGGTCGAAGACAGTGCGAACGAATGCCGGCTCGATGACCGAGACGTGGATATTGAAGGCACGAACCTCGTGGTCGAGCGATTCCGAATAGCCCTCGAGCGCGTGCTTGACCGCCGAATAATGCGCTGAATACGGCGCCGGGACCAGTCCCAGCACAGAGCCGATATTGACGATGCGCCCCTCGCCACGCCGCCGCATCGACGGCAGCACCGCATTGGTCATGCGGATGACGCCGAACAGATTGACGTCGAACAGGGCCTGCACCTGTGCAATCGAGAATTCCTCGGCGCCTCCGAGCTGGCCGACGCCGGCATTGTTGACCAAGAGGTCGATCCGGCCGGTCTGCGAGAGCACCGTCGAAACGAGTGCGGCAACGGCCTCACCGTCGGTCACGTCGCAGATCAGCATGATCACCCCGTCCGGGTCGTTGCCGGCCTTGCGCCGGCTGGTTCCGAAGACGGTGAATCCTGCCCGCGCCAGGGCCTCGGCGCTGGCGCGGCCGATGCCCGAAGAGGCTCCGGTCACAACAGCGGTTTTTCCGGCATTCGTTTTCATTTCGTGCTCCAAACTCATGGGGGCTAGCTTTTTTACGTCCGTTAAATTACAGTCGTAATATCAGATTATGATCATAATGCAATAGCAGAAAGGAATAGCAGCCATGCGCTACGAAAAGGGCCGGAAGGACGCCTCGCGCGGCCGGATCTTGGAGGTCGCCGCCGACCGTTTTCGCGGCGACGGCATCGCCGCGTCCGGATTGGCGACCATCATGAGCGACGCCGGGCTGACCAACGGCGCCTTCTATCCGCACTTTCAATCCAAGGCGCAGCTTGTCCGCGAAAGCGTGGCGGCGGCGATGGAGCTTCAGGCTGAGCAACTGGGGGAAGCACTGGCTTCGGGCGTGGAGATGGCCATCGACACGTATCTGTCGGCCGAGCACCGGGACAATCCCGGAAAGGGCTGCGCGTCAGCTGCGCTGCTGCCGGAGCTCGCCCGTCAGCCGCCTGAAACGCGCGGCGCTTATACCGATCATTTGCTGGCCTTGGTGCGCCAGTTGGCGCAAGCGCTGCCGCAGGCCAAGGATCCGGAGGGCGTGGCGCTGGCTGTCTTTGCAACGCTCCTCGGCACGCTGCAAATGGCCCGCGCCGTGGGCGGAACGGAATTATCCAATCGCATCCTCTCGGCGGGGAAAGACGCGGCGAAGACGCTGATCGAGCAGCGTTAGCGCGGCAGTGTGCAAAGCGGTTCCGCTGCGGTCAAACGACGACTCGCTGTGGGATGGTCAGGGGCCGCGTCCGAAAGATCCGGCATCCCTGGCCAGAACCAGCTCAGCGTCGTCGGTGATATAGCTGACATAGCGATAGTCGCGGATGAAACTGATCTGACCTTCCCGCCACTCCAGCCACATGAAATGATGCGGTTTCTGGTCGGCATGGCTTTCGAACACAGCGATCACCTCGCGGCCGTCGAGCCAGGCCGGCGTCAGCCACACGCGGTCGCTTTTGGCGTAGATCGTGAAGAACATGCCGACATCCGCCGCACCCGAGCGCGGCTGGTGCAAGGACTGATGAAGCCTGACATCGTCGGCAAGCAAGGCGCGCAAGCCATCCCAGTCGCGCTGGTTGAACAGGGTCGCATAACGGATCACGGCGGCCGACGCGATGCGCGCACCGGGAAGTGCGGGCGCAGTGGCGTTGATCTCCCTCAACCGCGCACGACCACGCGCCAGATGCCCCTTCACCGCATCGACAGTGATGCCAAGCAGGGCGGCGATCTCGGCCAGCGGCTCGTCGAGCATATCTCTGAGGATGACGACACTGCGCTGGAGCACAGGAAGCCCCGCAAAGCGCGACACCGCGGTCTGTACAGCTTGCCTGCGCATCAGCGTCTCCACCGGGTCGGCTTTAGTGTCATCGGCAATTTCAAGCGCCGCCTCGATAGGCTCCGCCGCGCGGATTGCGCGGCTGCGCAGCAGGTCCAGCGCACGGTTGTGGGCGATGCGGAACAGCCAGGGCCTGAGCTGCGGCACCTCGCACAGCTCGTCCAGCGCAACGAAGGCGCGCGCAAACGTGTCCTGCACGACATCCTCGCCATCGATGACCGAGCCCATCAGGCGCGCGCAATAGCGGTGCAGCTCCGGCCGCATCGCGGCGGCAAGGGCAAGCAGCCCTTCCCGTCGGTCGCGGTCCGCGGCAGGATCTCGTTCGCTCAAGCCGCAGCACCCTCCATCACGGTTACGCCCGCGTCGCCATTGAGGCCAAAGACGACGCCCTCGGCATATTGCGGGTCCTCCAGCACGGAAACCACCCTGTCGCCGAAGGTCCGGGGCGGCATCGGCGCACCGAAGCGGGTGACGAATTGTTCGGGCGTGATGCCCATGGACCCGGCATAGGCGCCGGCCGCCGCATCGCCTGTTCCGGTGCCCAGGATCATCTGCCGCGGCACGATCACCTGAAAGCGGATGCCGAGATTCCTCTCCAGCGAGACGCCGTTGGCGTACTTCGCCATGAACCACAGCATGCGCTTGGCGCCGCCATAGCCGCCCGACATCTGCGATCCGGTGACGGCGGCACCGCTCGATCCCACCAGAACACGGCTGCCCGGCTTGAGCGGCAGGTTGAGCGCCGCCTGCAGCCAATAGAGCCCGGCCTTGACGTCGGTTTCCCAGGCGATTGAAAAATCTTCCCAGCTCAGTTGGTCCAACCGGCCCATCCGGGGCGTGACACCAGCATTCAGGACCACGACGTCAGGACGAACCTCGCCAAGAATGCGATAGGCCGCGCCCTCCTCCGCAACGTCGGCGCGGATGGTGGCGACCCCAAGCCCGGCTCCAACCGCGTCCAGCGTCTTGGCACCACGCGCGACCACGGTCACGCTGGCGCCCTGTTCGACCAGCGCTTCGACCAATCCGAGGCCAAGCCCGCGGCTGCCACCCGTGACCACGATCTTCCTGTCCTTGAGGCTCATTTGACCCTGCTCCTTAGCTTCACTGTAGCTAAGACGTTTGAGGGTCGGAAAAAGAGCCAAGGTTTGGCGAGGCGCGCTGTCGCGGCGACGATCCGCGACGTGCCGGCAATGCTGGCGATAGGGCGGAAGAAGCATGATGCCGCGCCGCGTGGGCAGTGGAGCGATTAGGGGCTGCATTGCATTAAGTGTGAAGCCCATCAATTGCGCTCATGTCACCCCCAGCCAAACAGCCGCGCCAAACGCTTCTTGAGCGGCCGCAGGGACAGGCGCCGACGCCGGGAGAATCCCGCAATCCTCTGCCGCACCGCATGCATGGCATCGGCGTGGATGGCATCGACGCTCATGGTGCCGTTCCCGAGCAAAAGGTCAGGGCCCGAGGCCGGGCGCATGATGCCACGCAGAGCCCGCTCATGCATCTCGGCGTAGCGGCTGTAATCCACCCCCGCCTCCCAGCCAGGCGGCCGCGTCAGAACGGACGGGTTATTATTGATTTCGAAGGTCTGGACCTGGCCGTCGACGATGCCGTAGTCAATGCGCCCATAGTCGATGCCGGCCAGTGCGAAGACACGCCCGATCTGCTCGGCATGCGGATTGTCGTCCACGTAAGCGCGGCTTTCGGCCCTGTCGGCCTCGGTGAAGCGGGTGCTCGGAAACTTGATGTACCAGTTCTCATTGATGAAGCAGTGCTGCGGATAGACGGTTGGGCCGACCTTGTAAGCCGAGTATTTGCGGAACCGCCCATCGGCAGAGGGAGCCGCGCCATATTCGACGATCATCAGGTCCGGGTCTTGACGGACATGGCCCGGCAGACGGGCAATCGCTGCTTCCAGCGCATCCGCGCCGTCGATCAGCCCGGTCAGCGGCGGCTCATGCTGGCTTTCCCAACGCACGAAAACTGGAAACCGGCGCACCGACTTGCGCTCACCCAGCCGATGCACATCGAAATGGTTGAGGCCCGCGGCCTTCAGACGTTTCAGCAAGTCAAAGCGGCGTGGCACGATTGCCGGATCGTTGAGCAGCAACAGGCCTGGATTGAGCGAGGCGATGCGCTCATGGAGGGAGACCGCCGCCTGCAATTGAGCCGGCGCCAGCCTTTCAAAATCCGTAAAGATGAAGGTGCCGGGAGCGAGGGGGTCGAGCCTCGCGGCCAGCTCGTAGGGAATGATCCGGACAAGATCGCCAAGCCCATGCTGGTAATAGCCAAGCAGTACGCCCATCGTGTAAGCGTGTTGGCGCGTGCAGAAATAATAGATCGGTCCCTGATTGTTGGTCATGGCCGGGTGTCGATATCCGGGCGTGCACGGCACACGACTGTCTTGGCCGACAAGATTGGACTTCCCGCAAGGCAATGCATACCGAATCCCCCTCCAATGCTCTGTTCAAATCCGGCCGGCATCCCTGGCAAGGGATTCGCGCCGGTGCTTTCGCAGGTGCCGCGGACACCTATGCTATCCACGATGAAATGCGACGGCGCGCTCCGGTCTGGCAGGCGCCGTGGGGCGATGTCTATCTCACCGGCTACGATCTCGTTTCGAGCAGCCTCGCCAATCGCAAGCTTTCGCACGTACCGCCGGCCGATGTAATGGCGGATTCGGATTCCGCGATCCGCGACTGGCTGATCTATCAGGAGGGCAGCGCTCACGCCGCCCTGCGCCAGGCCCTGCAGCAGCCCTTTGTCGGCAAGGGCATGCCGGCTTTGCGTCCCATTGTAGCTGAAACGATCGAAGGCCTCATGGGCGATTCCGGCTTGTCCGGGACCACCGAAGTCGTGGCCGCCTTCACGCGCGCCGTGCCCGAACGTGTCATCTGCCGCCTGCTTGGGGTACCGGACCAGGACATGCCGATGATCCGGGCATGGTCGGGTTCGATCCGCGCCCTTCTCGATACTGGTTTCGATGATGCCTTCGGCGGCGCCAACTCCGCCGACGAGATGTCCTGCTACTTCGTCGAGCATCTGCGTCATCTGCTTGCCGCTGGGCGAATGCCGCCGCTGCTGACCGGGCTGGCCGGCGTGGTCGATGCGTTGGGGCTGACGGCTGCCGGTCGCAACATCGCCTTCCTGGCCTTCGCCGGTCACGAGACCACGGTGCACCTCATCGGCAACATGCTGTTCCATCTTGCTCACCAGCCGGCCCAGTGGGCGGCCCTGCGGGCCGACCGCCGGCTTGCTGCCAGGGCCGTTGCCGAAACGCTGCGGCTGGAAAGCCCGGTGCAGAAGATCTGCCGCTGGCCACTCGAGCCTGTAATCATCGGCGGCCAGGAAATCGAAAAGAACCGGCTCATGGTGCTGCTTGTCGGCGCTGCCAACCGCGACCCGGCCCAGTTTGCCGACGCATCGCGTTTCGACCTCGGCCGGGCCGGCAGGCAGAACCTGGCCTTCGGCCGGGGCGCGCATGTCTGCATCGGCAGGGCGCTGGCCGAAATGGAAGGTATCGCGGTGCTGGAAGCCGCACTCACCCACTGGAAAACCGTCGAGCCTGTTGCTGCACGTTGGATGGACAATTCCTCGATCCGCGGCCTGGATGCGCTGACGTTGCGGCTGACGGCCTGACCGGATGGTCGCTTGTCCGGTTTTCATGCCTTTGCGCGGCCCGGGATTTTCCGCGACATGGGATGCCGCATCATCCTAGGCGTCCTCCTTGTCCGCCCCGAGTGCCGCGAGAAGCGCTGAGTCCGACCGGGTGAGCAGAACCGGCGCCTTCATTCCGGCAATGCCCGTGCCGCCCTTCATGCGGTGGCGCTTCAGCCTGCCATAGAGGTCGTCCACGCCGGTCGTCCGCAGCGGCCCCAACTGGCCGATGCGGCGGGCATACTCATATTGCGGATTGGCCTTGAGCGCATGGTCGAGGCCGTCGCCAAGCACCTCAACGGCCCGCCCTGGACCAGTGTCGACGAAAAGCCGGTAGTGCGGGTGCGGCGTCGCGACCGCCACCAGCAGCGAATAGGTACGATGGTCGAGACCGGCCTCGGCCAGCGAGCGCACGACAAAGGCTTCCGTGAGCTTTTCCCCACAGAGATCGGACACCATGCCGATACGCCCGCTGAAGCGCAGGCGCGGCGTGTCGCCGGTGAACCCGGTGACTTCGACCATGTCTTGCGTATCGTAGCGATAGAGGCCGGAGCCTGTGGTCACGATAAGCCGGTAGGTCAGGCCTGCCTCCAACTGCCACGCGAAATAGCTGGCACCGCTGTCATCGACAAATTCAAAAAACCCGCTTTGCGATGCCAGGATGCACCCGGACCCGTCGCCATAGGGAAATGAAACGGCAGCTTCGGTAGACATCAGCCCTTTGGACTGGATGAAGACATGCGGAAATTGCGCCTGCAATGCGGCGGCAAAGCCACTGCTGGAGGCGTCTGTCCAGCAGCTGATCGTGTCGAGGCGAGGCCAGATCGCCGACAGCTGTGAACTTCCAAGCGCGCCTTCCAGCGCAGCAATGCGGCGGCGCACCACGTCCGGCGGCCGCACGGCGCCCAGCCTGTCCGCAAGCTCGGGCAACAGGCTCTCGGCGTCGCGCTGCATCGCGCGCAGGATTTCGGTGAGATAGGTCGGGCTCCAGACCCAGATCAGGCTCAGATCCTCGGACGCCAGCAGGTGCAGGCAGGTCTGCCTTTGCCACTCGGCGAAATCGGAGAGCAGCCTCAAATCCATCGGTACCGCCGAAACTTGGATCAGGCTATCGCGCAAGGCGCCGAAATAAGCAAAAGGAACGGGACTGCCCAACCTGCGCGCACCGACGCGCTCGCTTGCGCCGCGGCCTACCGGGCTTAGCGCGAAATAGCTGTGCCCTTGCGCAACGCCCGGCCGACGCCGTATCAGTTCCGACATCCAAGGATAGAGACAATCGGTGTAGGCCTGCAGGCCCGTGTCGGTATACGGGATGTATTTCGCGCCACCGGAACTGCCGCCGGTTTGCTCGATAAACCGGACCGGCTCGGCAGTCAGCACATTCTCCTCTCCGGCGACGACACGATCGATGTATGGCGACAAGGCCTCGTAGCCGCGGATCGGCACGAGATCGCGAAAGGACTCGGCCGAAGCGATGGTGGCAAAGTTGTGGTCACCACCAAACACAGTCGCGGGATTGGCTTCTACAAGCCGCCGCAAGAGGCAGCGCTGCGTGGCCTCGAGCTGACCGAGCCGCGCCCGAAAACCGGCATCCCCGGCCGCGGTCGCGCCGGCAATCCGGGCCCAGGCTTCAGCGCCCATCTTGCAGCCCTTCGGCAAAACTCGCGGCGGCATAGCGCTTCAGATTGCCGAGTTCGAATTCCGCGAGGCAGGCAAGTTCGACACCTCGGAAGTAGAAGGGATTGGCCCGGAGAAAGAAAGCGGCAAAACGGTTGCGGAATGCTGTTTCCTCGACATCTGCCCACTTTTCCCGCAAGTGGCCCTGCGACAGGCCGAAGTCGATCAGTCCGGTCGACGGCTCGAATTGACGCCCGTACCGGGCAGTTGCGATTGCATCGCGGATCGTCTGCAGGCGGGCCGAAACCGGGCCATCGACGGCTGGAACGAAGTCGCAGAAAAAATTGGGGAGAATGCGGAACGTCCTATGCCCTCCGATGATGGAGAACCAGAACAACCGGCCCGCCACCGCGGCCTTGGCAGCGCCGGCCGCGCGAAAGAAACCGCGCAGCAACACGGGGTCGCCCCAACGCGCGGAATGGAGAACGGTATCGCCGGAGAAGAGATAGTGAACAGTCTCCCCGCCGACGGTCTGCGGCCTGACAAGGTAAGTCGAAAAGCCGATAATCTCCCGGTTGCACCGGATGATCACGACAGCATCCTTTTCGGTGAGATCGCGTTCGAAAACATTGCGATCGACTGCCTCGTAGTAGGTCTCATACAGGGCAAACATCCGGTCGCGCTCGTCAGGCGTCAGTTCCCGCACCGGCGTGGTTGTCGAGCCAATGGAACCGATCTCATCCGCAGTACTTTGCACGCAATCTTGCCGCCTATGTCAGACCCCCCGCAAATCGAATATCAGTCATGGGTTCAATAGTTCAACCCGCACCAACCCGAATCTTTATGAGCATTTGTCTCGACATTGCGGGCGATAGCCCTTGCGAGTTCGCCGTCCCACCCGACACTGTCGGTCAAAGCGGCCGCATTGGCCGCCATGGCATAGTGCGTTGGACAGCGGCCGGCGAGCACACTGCCGGTCGACCGCGAAATTGTTCGACCGCTACTTTCGGCTTTGGTCTGCTATCTTCATCGGAAGCCCAAAACTGCCTGTCCGCTTTCGGCCTAAAATGCGATGAAAGCGCTGCCGGTGCATGCGGCGGCATCCCAGCCAATTTTGCTCAGAAGTCGAGAGCGACCATCATGCCGCGGACTTCGGCCATTTCCAGCAGCAGGTCTTGCAGTCTTTCGTCCAGCGCGGCACCGGTCAGCGCCAGAAGCTCGGTGATGCTCTCTCTCATCGATATGACGGCGGCGCCTGTCTTCTCGGCGAGCAGCCGTCCGATGGCAGCCCGGATCAGCTCGTCCTGATCAGACATCGCTTCACCTCCCGACGCACTGCAACCTCCCCTTGCTTTCCATGCCTCACCGCCGCTTTCGACAACAGGGCGTGATTTCCCATAGGGTATGATTTTCGATGCGACATCGGGCAGCTTTGCTCATGCCAACAGACCGTCTCGATGAGCCCGCCAGTCGTTCAACACCGACAATGAGGGCAGCGGCGAAAAAGGGCCGGGCTGGACCGTTTCTACCGCTGCAAGCAGCGCCAGCGGCACTTCGTGCCGATAAAGCCCAATGCACACGCCCCCTTCGACCGTTGCCGGCAATTCCGTGATTGTGTCGAAAATCGAAAACGTACCCGTCGGCTCTTCCACGATTTCGAAACGCCCCACCCGAAACCTCCTCTGCACAAAAGTCGCGACCAACGCGGACATCCCCCAAGTGGTTCCCTGAGGCCGGCACTTTTTTTCGCGCCTTGGTTGTAGCGCATGCCGGCAGCACAGTCATGCCCGCAGGGCGCATAGTCAAAATCGCTACGCACATTTTAAATCTTGACGCGTGTCAATTTTTTATAAAACATGCGCAAACGCCGGCATGGCATCGGCCGGCGCTCTGGGAGGAGCAATGCCTGACATCGAAAAGCGCCCGAACCGGGGCTGCGACCCGCACACCACAAAGCGGGCAGCAGCCTGTTGGCGGATCGTCGCGCCAGGCACTGGGGTTGCTTGCGCGCGGTCGGACATTGCAGTCGCCGGACAGCGACATTGATGCAGCCCATAAAACAATCAGGAGGAGGAAAAACCATGCGCGTGTTCAATTGCCTGAAACTCGGCACCAGCCTGCTTGGCTCCGGCATGCTTGCCACCATCGTCTCAGCGCCCGCCCACGCCGAGGATGCGGCGAAAGTCGCGGCCATCGTCAAAGGCCTCGACAACCCGTTCTTCCAGACCATGCAGAAGGGCATCGAGGAGCAGGCCAAGGCCAACGGCGTCAATGTCAGCGTCCAGGCCGCCGCCAACATGGGTGACGCCACCGGCCAGGCCGACCGCCTGACCGCCATGGCCATGCAGGATTTCGATTGCTACCTGGTCAACCCGATCAGCGTCTCCAACCTCGTCCAGGCGCTGGTGCCGGTCGCCCAGAAGAAGAAACCGATCGTCAACATCGACTCGACCATCGACCCCGAGCAGGCCAAGGCCGCCGGCTTTGCCGTCTCGACTTATATCGGCACCGACAATGTCGCCGCAGGCGCGCTGGCCGGCGAAGAGATGCTGAAGCTGGTGCCGAAAGGTTCCAAGGTCGCGCTGGTCGCTGGTATCGTCGGCGATGTCGGCTCCAACGCCCGCATCAAGGGTTTCAGGCAGGCAGTGGAAGGAAAACTCGAAATCGTGGTGATGGTCAGCGCTGACTGGGATCGCGAGAAAGCGTTGACCGCCGCCACCGATATCCTCGCCGCCCATCCCGATCTCGCCGGCTTCTTCGCCGCCAACGACATCATGGCGCTCGGCGTCGAGCGCGCCGTGCGGACCTCGGGCAAGGACGTCAAGGTGATCGGCCTCGACGGCATCGTCGATGCGCTGAAGTCGATCGCATCAGGCGAACTCACCGCCACCGTCGCGCAATACCCCTATGTCGTCGGCGCCATGGGCGTCGAAGCCTGTGCTATCGCGGCCAAGGGCAAGGAACTGCCGGCCAACGTGCCGGCGCCTGTGCTGTTGATCAACAAGGACAATGCCGAAGCTTCGCTGAAGAATTTCCCGCGTCCGGGCGGCGACTATCCCGATCCCTTCCGCGAGATGCTGAAGTGAGCACACCTGCAGACAACGCGCCCGCCGCCCATTCGGCGGGTGCGGAGGAGAGCCGTCCCTCCCTGGCGGCTCTCCTCCTCGATCCCTCCTTCTGGGCCGACTGGGCATCCGTCGTCGGCCTGGTCGGCCTCGTCATCGTCTTCGGCATCGCGCAGCCGGTCTTTCTCAGCGTCGCCAATCTGCAGGCGCTGCTGCTGGCGGCGGCGATCCTGGTCGTGCTGTCGATCGGCCAGACCTTCGTCATCGCCACCTCGGGCATCGACCTGTCGCTGGCGGCAGCCGTCATGCTCGGCGCCATCATCCTCGGCCTCGTCAATGCCGCCGGCTACGGCATCTTCATCGCCTGCGTGCTCGCGGTTCTCGCCACCAGCGTGGTCGGCTTCCTCAACGGGCTGATCATCACGGCAGGCAAGATCCCCGACTTCGTGGTGACGCTCGGCACGCTGTCGGGCATCACCGGCCTTGGCCTCATCCTGTCAGGCGGTGAACCGACCATGGTCGGCTCGACCTTCCTGCTCAGGCTCGCCTCCGGCTCGCTCGGACCGTTCGGTTATCCGGTCTGGGTAGCGATCGCAGCCGTCATCGTCGCCCATATCGCGCTCTACCACACGCGCTTCGGCGTGCATTTGCTGGCGACCGGCGGCCAGGCGGAAAGCGCCGGCGCGCTCGGCATCCGCACCGACCGGGTCAAGATCGCCGCCTATACGATTTCCGGTCTCTGCGCCGGCATCGCGGCCATTCTCCTGGTCGCCCGCATCGGCTCGGCCGAACCGCAGATCAACACCAGCCTGCTCTTGAATTCGGTGGCGGCGGTGGTGCTGGGCGGCGTCAGCCTGTTCGGCGGCCGCGCCAGCATTCTGGGACCGGCGATCGGCGCGCTGATGCTCACCGCACTCGTCAACGGCCTGACCTTGCTCAACGTCTCGGCTTTCTACCAACCGCTTGCCGTGGGCGCTATCGTGGTGCTGGCGGCGCTGATCATGCGGTATCAGAAATGAGCGCGCCCCATCACATCCCCGCCGCTGAGGCGATCATCGCCTGCGAAGGGCTGAGCAAGCATTTCGGCGGCATCCGCGCCTTCACCGACGTCGCCTTCCAGGCCCGTCGCGGCGAGGTCACCGCCGTCATCGGCGACAATGGCGCCGGCAAGTCGACGCTGATCCGCAGCCTGGTCGGCGTGCATCAGCCCGACGCCGGCAATCTGTTCTTCGACGGCCGCGCGCGGCCCTTCGCCAACCCGGACGAGGCGCGCAAGGCCGGCATCGAGACCGTGCACCAGAACCTGGCGCTGATCGACGAACTGACGGTCGCCCAGAACTTGTTCCTGAACCGCGAGATCGTGCGCCGCATCGGTCCCTTCGCTTTCCTCGACCGCAAGGCGATGAAACGCGAGGCCCGCTCCATGCTGTCGCGGCTGTCGATCAACATGCCGTCGGTCAACCAGCGTGTGCGACGCCTGTCGGGCGGCCAGCGGCAGGCGATCTCGATCTGCCGCGCCGTCGGCTCCGGCGCCAAGCTGGTGGTGATGGACGAACCGACGGCAGCACTCGGCGTGCAGGAGACGGCCAATGTCGAGGCTCTGATCCGGCGTCTGCGCGAGCAGTCGGTCTCAGTCATCCTGGTCAGCCACAATTTCGATCAGGTCCGCCGCCTGTCCGACCAGATCTGGGTGATGCGGGCGGGAAAGATGGCAGCGACGGTGCGCGCTTCCGAAACATCAGGCAACGAGCTCGTCGCGCTGGTCACCGGCGCGGCATAGTCCTGCAGCATCAGATTTGAAATCAAAAGGGAGTTTGCCGGTGGCACCAATTCGTGTCGGACTTGTAGGTCTTGGAGAGGTCGCGCAGTCGATCCATCTGCCGGTGCTAAGCGATCAGCGCGGGCGCTGGGTGATCGCGGGCGTGTACGATGTGTCGCCGAGTCTGGTGGCACTGTGCACCTCGCAACATCCGACGGCAAAGGCCTTCGAGACGGCCGAGGCCCTGATAGCGTCACCCGACATCGACGCGGTGTTCGTGCTGTCATCCGACGACACCCACAGCCGCTTCGTGCACGCGGCGATTGCCGCCAACAAGCACATCCTGCTGGAAAAGCCCGCCTGTCTGACGGTGCGCGAGATCGACGATCTGCTGGCGCTGATGCCGGGCTACGACAAGACCCTGTTCGTCGGCTATATGCGCCGCTACGCGCCGGCCTATCTGGCCGCCAGGGACGAGCTGCCGGCCTTCGCCGACATCACCCATGTCCGCATCTTCGACCTGATCTCTGAAGGCCGGCATTTCCTCAAGAAGAGCCAGAACGTCCTCTATCCCAACGACATAGACCCCGCCCTGCTGGCGCGTGGTGCCAAGGAGCGCGACGCGCTGATCCGCGAAGTGGTCGGCGCCGATGCGCCGGCCGATCTGGTGCGCGCCTATCGCGGGCTGACGGCGCTTTCCTCGCACCACATTTCGGCGATGCGCGGGCTGATCGGCGAGCCGGCGCGCGTGCTGGCCGCGCACCGCACCAATGGCGGCGCCAACACATCGGTCACCTTCGACTACGGCCATTTCGCTTGCCTCTACGACGCGGTGGTCGACGATCTCGGCCTGTTCGACGCCATGATCGAGGTCCGCTCCAACACCAGGCGCGTGCGCATCATCTACGACACGCCCTACATCCGCAGCCTGCCGACGCGGCTGGAAGTCACCGATGCCGGCCCGCTTGGCCCGGTGACGAAAACCTTCGGCCCGCTCTACGGCGATGCTTTCTCGAATGAACTCGAGATTTTCCACCGCCACATCATCGAAGGCACAAAGCCGCTAACCGACCTCGCCGATTCACGCCGCGACCTGGCGCTGATGGCCGAGATCATCGAGCGGATGAAGGAAAGTGGCGGGCGCTGAGGCGCCGCCTGCCGCCTACTTCCCACAGTGATGGTCGTTGATCTTGTTCACCGCATTCGCGTCGGGTCCGACGCGATGGTAGGAGCACGCGCCGGCGGCCGTCGTCACCAACTGCTGATCGTAGTAGCGCGGGCCGCCGAACAGGATGTCGATGAGATCGCCTTCGGCGGGAACATAGCGTTCGGATTGCACCCGGCGGTCGTGATGCCGGTCGCCAGCGAACGCCGGGGCACAAACGCTTGAGCCCATGGCGACAGCGAGAGCTAGGATCGCAACGCATTTCGTGGTCATCGGCACACCCTTCTGGCCATTCCGGAATCACACTATACATCCAAAACCGCCAGCCGGACAAAAGTTCCGAGAAGACCGCGATAGGCTCTTGCCGAAGCCAGCTGCCTCGCTCATCCATAGGATTGTAACGAAAGCCTGGAACCAGTGATGACCGATGCCAGCCTTCATCTCGTCGAAGCGACGATCGAGCAACTGCGCCGGGCGCTCGATGACGGCACCGTCACCAGCGTCGAACTGGTCGGGGCGTATCTGAGGCGCATCGCGCATTTTGACCGGCACGGCATCGCCCTCAATGCCGTTCCCGTGCTCAATCCCGCGATGTTCGAGGAGGCCGCCGCTTCCGACCGGCGCCGCCGCAACGGCGCCGTGCTCGGGCCACTCGACGGCATCCCCTACACCGCCAAGGACAGCTACAAGGTGTCAGGCCTGACGGTCGCCGCCGGTTCGCCCGCCTTCGAGCATCTCATTGCCAATGAGGATGCCTTCACCATCGCCCGGCTGCGCGCCGGCGGCGCTGTTCTGATCGGGCTGACCAACATGCCGCCAATGGCCAATGGCGGCATGCAGCGCGGCGTCTATGGCCGCGCCGAGAGCCCTTACAATGGCGACTATCTGACCGCCGCCTTCGCGTCGGGCTCGTCCAATGGCTCCGGCACGGCGACAGCGGCCAGCTTCTGCGCCTTCGGGCTTGGCGAGGAAACCTGGTCGTCCGGCCGCGCGCCGGCCACCAACAATGCGCTGGTCGCCTACACGCCGTCGCGCGGCGTCATTTCGGTGCGCGGCAACTGGCCCCTGGTGCCGACCATGGATGTCGTGGTGCCGCACGCGCGGACAATGCCCGACATGCTCGAATTGCTTGACATCATCGTCGCCGACGATCCCGAGACGCGAGGCGATTTCTGGCGCGCGCAGCCCTGGGTCAAGCTGCCGAAAAGCTCCGATGTACGGCCGCCCCGCTATACCGATCTCGCACTGGCGGGATCGCTGAAAGGCAAGCGCCTAGGCGTGCCCAGAATGTATATCGGCAGAGACAGCGAGACCGATGCGCCGATCGAAACCCGCGCCTCGGTACTTGTCCTGTGGGAACAGGCAGCGGCCGATCTCACGCGGCTTGGCGCCGAGGTGGTCGAGGTCGATTTTCCCGTCGTTTCCAACTATGAGCGCGACCGCCCCGGTGCGCACACCATGGTCGAGCGCGGGCTGATGCCCCCAGAGTTCGCCGATCGCGAACTCTGGGATCTCTGCATCTGGGGCTGGGACGACTTTTTGCGCGCCAACGCCGACCCGGCGCTTCCCGATCTCGTCTCGGTCGACGGCCCAAAGATCTTCCCGCAGCCGCCGGGCACGCTGCCCGACCGCTATGAGGGCGGCTTCGACCTGAGGGAATATGTCGAGCGGGCGCGGTCCGGCGTCACGCCCGTCACGGAAATCCCGACGATTGAAGAAGGCCTGAAGGGCCTCGAAGCGACAAGGCGGATCGATTTCGAGGACTGGCTGGACGCCCATGGCATCGACGCCGTGGTGCTGCCCGCCGCCGCCGATGTCGGACCGGCCGATGCAGACATCGACGAGGCGTCCGCCGCCCTTGCCTGGCGCAATGGCACCTGGGTCGCCAACGGCAATCTGGTCTGGCGCCATTTCGGCATCCCCACCGTCACCGTGCCGATGGGAACCATGGCCGATATCGGCATGCCGGTCGGCCTCACTTTTGCTGGCAAGGCCTACGACGACGAAAGGCTGCTGCGCATGGCCGGCGATTTCGAACGTGCCAGTCAGCGCCGCACCAGCCCGCCCCGCACGCCGGAACTTGCCGACGATGTGTTTTCAGGCCGCCCCGCCCGAGCCGGCGACAGCAAGGCGCCAGCGTTCGCCATCACGCTTGCCGCCGAGACGCGAGCTTCCGGCGGTCAGGACGAGATCATCATCGAGCTTGACCTGCTTTGCGAAGTAACTGAGGCGGCCAGCGTCCAAGTGGATGTCAACGGAGAGGCCGTTGCGCTGCAACGGAACGGTCCGCGCTTCAGCGGACGAGCGCTCGTCCCGGCCGTCGAGCATCAGCGGCTGCACAGCGTCTGGCGAGGTCCGTACGGGTCGATCGTGACGGCGGTGGTGCGCTTGGATGACGGGCGAACTGCCGGCGCTTATGCTATCACCTGCGGCATTGGATAAGGAAATCAGTCCGCATGAACGATCGTCTACCCCGTCGCAACAAAGCATTGGTTGCAGCCTTCGTGGCGGTTGGCGTTGCGGGCATTCTGCTACGACCTTTCTACCCCAAAAGCATCTTATCGCGATGTTCGCTATGTCCGTCGTCCTTGCTATCTTCTCCGGATGGGTACTGCTTCAGGATAGGCTGAAACCGTCCACGTCGAGAGGCGAGACGCGCCTTGTCGTTTCACTTTTTGGAGCGGGCGTCGGTTTGGGTATTTGGGGAATGTACATCACCCTTCACTCCATTTTTGGGTGAACAGGCGCAGCTCTTACGCGCCGACAAGCGCATAAGCCCCAGACACAGCAGGAGCAGCGTTTCCAAGTGGTCTCTCAATCCGTCCTGATCCACACGCCTTTCGTGTTCAGATATTCGTCGAGATGCTCGGCGCCGCCCTCGCGTCCGTAGCCGCTCATCTTGTAGCCGCCGAACGGCACCGCCGGGTCGATGGCGTGGTAGGTGTTGACCCAGACCGAGCCGGCGCGCAGGCGGTTGGCCAGTTGATGCGCCTTGCCAAGGTCGCGGGTGAACACGCCGGCGCCCAGCCCGTAGGGCGTGTCGTTGCCGCGCCGCACCACCTCGTCCAGCGTGTCGAACGGCAGCGCCGAAATCACCGGGCCGAAGATTTCCTCCCGGGCGATGCGCATGTCGTCGGTGACGCCGGAAAACACGCTCGGCGCGATGAAGTTGCCGGCGCCGAGCGCGCCCTCGGCAATGCGGTTGCCGCCGGTGACCAGCCTTGCGCCTTGCCTGGTACCGTCCTGGATGAAGCCTGTGACGCGTTCGAGCTGGCGGGGCGAAATCAGCGGTCCGATCTCGGTCTCGGGGTCGGCGCCGTCGCCGATCCTGAGTTTTGCCGCAAAGGCCGAGACCCGCTCGACGAATTCGTCATGGATCGGCCGTTCCACGAACAGCCGCGAGCCGGCGATGCAGATCTGGCCGGAGTTGGCGAACACCGACATCGCCGCGATCGGCACGGCGCGCTCGAGATCGGCGTCGGCGCAGACAATGACCGGCGACTTGCCGCCGAGCTCCAGCGAAACGCGTTTCATGTTGCCGGCCGAGGCTCGCAGGATGTTCTGGCCGGTCGCTGTCGAGCCGGTGAAGACGATCTTGTCGACGTCCATATGGGCGGCAAGCGGCGCGCCGGCTTCCGCACCCGCGCCGGTGACGACGTTGACGACGCCGGGCGGCACGCCGGCCTCCATCATCAGCGCACCGATCAGCAGCGGCGTCAGCGGCGCTTCCTCGGAAGGTTTCAGCACGATGGTGCAGCCGGTCGCCAGCGCCGGACCGATCTTCCAGATCGAGGCGGCGGTCGGCGCGTTCCAGGGAATGATGGCGCCGACGACACCAACCGGTTCCTTGCGCGTGTAGGAGATGATCTCGCCCGGCAGCGAATTGCCGATCGTGTGGCCATGGATCGACGTCGCCATGCCGGCATAGAAGCGCAGCATGCCGAGCACGCGGTTCTTGTTGGCCAGCGTGCGCACGATGGGCATGCCCATATCCGTGGTGTCGGACAGCGCGATCTCTTCCCAGTGGCGCTCCATCAGGTCGGCGATCTTGAGCAGCAGCACCTGGCGCTCATACGGCTTGAACCGGCTCCACGGTCCATCGAAGGCGCGCCTGGCCGCCGCCACGGCAAGGTCGATATCGCTGGAGTCGGAGAGCGGCACGGTGCCGATCACAGCGCCGGTTGCGGGGTTGCGCGTCTCGAAGGTCCGGCCGCTGAGCGCATCGCACCAGGCGCCATCGATCAGCATCTTGCGGTGCCGGCCATCGATGGGCGTGTGCAGCGGCAAATCTCTTACCGGTACGGTCATGCTCGTGTCCTCAAAACCTGGCGAGCGGCCCAAACAAGGCCGCGCTCGACAATCAGCGCAATCTGCGGCACCGCAAACTCATCCGCAGTGTGCCCAAGGGAACTCTTGAAACCTTGCCCACGCCATAGCGACGCTTCCAGACGACCGGCATGACGCCGCCGCCTTTCCCTGGGAAATGCGCGTCGGTGAAGGTAGTCGTGGCCAGCACCTCGTTCCCCGGATCGACATGCATGTAATACTGCTCCGTCCGATAGGCGGAAATCACTAGCGACCGGTGTGATCGGGTCGTCCGGCCGCTAAGACGGTAACGAAGCCAGCCATTCTTCCCAAAATTCCTGCTGCATTTGGACGAAAACCGGAACCACGTCGACGCCATCATCGAATATGTCAACCAGATCCGTCTCTTGGGGAAATTGTCCCATCTTCACCTTGCAGGCTATCAATCCGCGACTCTTCTCCATCACGGTATTCTCGGGATATACATTCGCGCTCGCGCCATAACAAAAGGGCAATAAGCCATCGACTTCCAGCCTCTGACGTATCTGAAATAGAGCTTCGAAAAAGTCTTCTTCTTCGGCCTTGATAACCTTGTCCCGGTAGCCGCATGTTAAGCTGCAAACGGCACCGTCAACGTGCAGTGTAAACACGGCTTCCTCGTCTCCGCCTGTGCCCCCTCCGACCAAAAATACAGTTCGCTGATGATCCATTCCATCCCCCTCGCCATTCGCCGGATGGTAATTCGATAGCAACCGGTTTTCTAGCCATTACGGGAACGCAGATACCGCTGCCGCCACCGTTCGCGGCTCTCTTTTGCAATTGGCGAGCGACGGAGATTAGTCGCGCGCCGCCCAAAGCAAACCGCGCTCGACAATCAAGGCCATTTCCGGGACCGCGAACTCGTCGGCATTGTGTCCGAGAGCGCTGTAGAAGACCTTGCCCGCGCCATAGCGACGCTTCCAGACGACCGGCATGACAACGCCGCCTATTCCCGGGAAATGCGCGTCGGTGAAAATGGTCGTGGCCAGCACCTCGTTGCTCGGGTCGACATGCATGTAATACTGCTCCGACCGGTAGGCGAAATCACTGACGCCCTTTGTGATCGGGTCGTCCGGCCTGGTGACGGCCACTGTGTAGTCGATGATGTCGCCGGGATGCGCGACCCATTGGCCGCCGGTCATGAACTGATAGTCGGGCTCGTTGCGAAAACTGTCGCCCATCGTGCCATGGAAGCCGCCGAGGCCGCTTCCCCCGCGAACGGCAAGCGTCAGGTTCTGCAGTTCGGCCTTCTCAATCGTCGACATCGTGATCACGGGCACGATGAGATCGAAGGAAGCAAGCTGCGGATCGGCGAACATCGCCGTGCCCTGGCCCAGCGTGACGTCGAACCCGTTCCGCTCAAGCAGGTTGCGAACGATCTTCGCGCTCTGTTCCGGCGTATGGCCTTCCCAGCCGCCCCAGGCGATCAACGCCTTCTTCGCCATGGTGTACCTCCCTGGAGTTATCCGCCTTGATCCGAAACGTCAGCGCCAGCCCAGCGCCGGCGCCACATGGGTCAGGATCGCCTCGATGACATGCGCATTGTAGTCGACGCCGAGCTGGTTCGGAACGGTGAGCAGCAGTGTGTCGGCCTCGGCGATCGCCTCGTCCTGCGCCAATTCCTTGATCAGCACATCGGGCTCGGCGGCATAGCTGCGCCCGAAGATCGCCCTAGTGTTCTCCTCGATGAAGCCGATCTGGTCGCGGCTCTCATTGCCGCGTCCGAAATAGGCGCGGTCGCGATCGTCGACCAGTGCAAAGATGCTGCGGCTGACCGAGACGCGCGGCTCGTGGCTGTGGCCGGCCGCCTTCCAGGCCTCGCGATAGATGCGGATCTGCTCGGCCTGCTGGATGTGGAACGGCTTGCCGCTCTCGTCGAATTTGAGCGTCGAACTCTGCAGGTTCATGCCGAGCTTGGCCGCCCATTCCGACGTGGCATTGGTGGCCGCACCCCACCAGATCCGCTCGCGCAAACCCTCCGAATGCGGCTCGAGGCGCAAGAGGCCGGGCGGATTGGGGAACATTGGCCGTGGATTGGGCTGGGCGAACCCCTCGCCCCGCAGCGTCTCGAGGAAGACCTCGGCATGATGCCGCGCCATGTCGGCGTCGCTCTGGCCTTCCGGCGGCGCGTAGCCGAAATGGCGCCAGCCATCGATCACCTGCTCGGGCGAGCCACGGCTGATGCCAAGCTGCAGGCGGCCGCCGGCGATGATGTCGGCAGCGCCCGCGTCCTCGGCCATGTAGAGCGGGTTTTCGTAGCGCATGTCGATGACGGCGGTGCCGATCTCGATGCGGCTGGTCCTGGCGCCGACGGCCGCCAGCAGCGGGAACGGCGACGCGAGTTGGCGGGCGAAGTGATGCACGCGGAAATACGCCCCGTCCGCGCCAAGCTGCTCGGCGGCGACGGCCAGCTCGATGGACTGCAAAAGCGCGTCCGAAGCCGAGCGCACTTGCGATTGCGACGAGGGCGTCCAGTGCCCGAACGACAGGAAACCGATTTTCTTCATAGCCATGCGATATAAGGATGCGCGCCAGGCTTCAATGCAAAAGAGATTTTTCGACGCGCCGATCGAGGCTCATGCATCGCTGAAGGCGCCGACGCCTTTTGCGATGAGGTTCGTCGCCATGACCAGCGAGACGATTGCCGCGGAATTGAAGACCACGACATGCCTGGCGGCAAGGCGAGGCTTGCGAACGGAGTCTCCGCACTATGAACACGTCCACCACATGTTGCTTACAGGCACAGTGCGATGTCAGAGTTGGCTCTTGAACCGTCAACTCGGACGCGCGTAACATCGCGTCATCTGAATTGAGTCTGCTTTATTAGTCCGGGCTAACCGCCGGATTGGTTTGGATATTTCCTTGAACACGCAAGCAATCGGCGGCGCGCCGGAGCGCGGCAAATCGTTTGCCCATGTGGCGGAAGCCTCCTGGGGCAAGGGCCTCAGCACCTTGCTCCGCATCGTGCGCATGACGCTGCGCCATCCCTGGCAGGTCGCCATCACCATCGCCTCGACCTTCATTGCCGCGACTTTGCAGCTTTTCATTCCACGCCTGCTGGGACGCGCCATCGACCAGGCGCAGGGCGTCATGGCCGCGGGTGCCGGGGCCGCGGCGGAACAGGCGCTGTGGAACACGGCGCTGACGCTGCTTGTCGTCTCGATCCTGCGCGGCCTCTTCACCATGGCGCAGAACTACTATGGCGAGGCCGTCGGCCATCGCACCGGCTATGAACTGCGGCTGGCTTTCTACGAGAAGATCCAGCGCCTGAGCTTCGCCTACCACGACAGGGTCCACACCGGCGATCTCATCACGCTCGGCCTGCTCGATCTCGACGGCGTGCGCATGTTCTTTTCCACCGGCATCCTGCGCGTCGTCCTGCTCGGCGTGCTGATCGGCGTCGGCGCCTATCTCCTGATCAACACCGATCTCGTGCTCGGGTTGCTCAGTCTGAGCTTCGTGCCGTTCGTCGCCTGGCGGTCCTCGGTCACCCAGCTCAAACTGCGCAGCACCTGGCTGACTTTGCAGGAGCGCCTCTCGGTGCTGAGCCGGGTGATGGATGAGAACCTCGGCGGTATCCGTGTCGTGCGGGCCTTCGCAGCGCAGCGGCATGAGCTGGAAAAATTCGACCGCGCCAAGCTGTCGGCGCTGGAACTTGCCAATCAGCGCGTCGACATCCGCGTCGCCAACACCAGCGCCATGAACTTCTCGTTCCTGGCCGCCATGGGGCTGGTGCTGTGGTTCGGCGGCCAGAAGGTGATCGCAGGCCAGATCAGCGTCGGCACGCTGGCGCAGTTCCTCACCTTCATGACCATCCTGCAGATGCCGGTGCGCCAGCTCGGCCTGATGGTCAACTCCTTCGCGCGCGCCTCGACCTGCGGCACCCGGCTGTTCGAACTGCTCGACGCCGAGCTAGACATCGAGGACGCACCCGGCGCCAAGGATCTCGTCATCACCGACGGCGTGCTGCGCTTCGACGATGTCGGCTTCCGCTATGAGGGCGCGGGCGGCCGCCCGACGCTGTCGGGCATCTCGTTCGAGGCCCGGTCCGGCGAGACCATCGGCATTGTCGGCCCGCCGGGCAGCGGCAAGTCGACCATCGCGCATCTGATCCCGCGCTTCTACGACGTCACGTCGGGCTCGATCACCATCGACGGCCAGGACATCCGCGCGGTGACGCTGCAATCGCTGCGCAAGGCGGTCGGCGTCGTGCAGCAGGATGCGTTCCTGTTCACCACCTCGATCGAGAACAACATCGCCTACGGCAATCCCTGGGCGCGCGAGACCCGCATCGGGCAGGCCGCCGAGTACGCCCAGCTGCACAATTACATCATGGGCCTGCCGGCCGGTTACACCACGGTCGTCGGCGAACGCGGCGCATCGCTTTCCGGCGGCCAGCGGCAGCGCCTGACCATTGCGCGCAGCCTGATGCTGCGGCCATCGGTGCTGGTCTTCGACGATTCGACCGCGGCCATAGACGCCGGCACCGAACAGCGCATCCGGGCGGCGATGAAACGCTTCGCCAGGGACCGCGTCACACTCATCATCTCGCACCGGCTGAGCTCGCTGATGCATGCCGACCAGATCCTGTTCGTCGAAGGCGGCCGGATCGTCGAGCGCGGCACGCATGAGGAATTGCTGGCGCTGGGTGGACGCTATCGCGCGCTGTACGACCTGCAGCTGCGGCCGGAAGACGACCGGCCGGCGGCCATGGGAGCCGCGTGATGTCGACACAGAGCGACGACGACAAGGAAGACACCAGCGGCCGGCCGACGAAGGCGGTCGTCGGCTCGCACCGCGACGACGAAGAGGTTTTCGGCAAAGCCTACGACCCGCGCATCGTCAGGCGCATCTGGAGCTTCGTGAAACCATATCAGAGCCGGATCTTCATCTCGGTCGCCGCAGTGCTGGTATTCACGCTGACGCAGTTGGCGATCCCGCTGGTCATCCGCTACGCCATCGACCACGGCATGACGGCAGGCAAGCTCGACCAGTCGGTGATGATCGCCGCGATCATCACTTTCGCCGTCATCATCCTGATCAACTATGCCGCAAGCTATGTGCAGGAAAGCGTCGTCGGCAAAGTGGCCGAAAACGTGCTCTCCGATCTGCGCCGCGCCATGTTCAGCCACCTGCAGCGTGTCTCGCTGAGCTTCATGGACAAGACCGAGGTCGGGCGGCTGATGTCGCGTCTGCAGGGCGACGTCAATTCGATGCAGGAGTTCCTCGAGACCTCGGTCATGTCGGTCGGCGACATCGTGCTGCTGTTCGGCATCGTCAGCGTGCTTTTGTGGCTGGATTTCCGGCTCGGCCTGCTGACGCTGTCGACCATGCCGGTGCTGTTCATCGTGCGCCTGTTCTGGCTGCCGCGCGCCAAAGTCGCCTTCATGGCCGCGCACGAAACCAACTCGATCGCCAATGGCGCGCTGGCGGAAGGCATCCACGGCGTGCGCACGGTGCAGAGCCTGGAGCGCCAGCACGTCAATTTCGACCTCTATGACGAGAAGGTGCTGGCCAATCTCAATGCCCATCTGACGTCGGCGAAATACGCGCAGGTGATGGTGCCGATCGTCGACACGCTGACCGGCATCGCCATGGCGACCGTCATCGTCGTGGGTGGTTCGATGGTGCTGTCGCACAGCCTCGACATCGGCGTCATGGTGGCGTTCCTGTTCTACATCCAGCGCTTCTTCGACCCGATCCGCTCGCTGACCATGCAGTACAGCGTCATGCAGCGCGCCATGGCTTCGGGCCAGCGCATTTCCGAAGTGCTCGACGTGCCGGTCGATGTCAGCGACAGGCACGGTGCCGTGGCGCTGTCGCGCAACATGGACGGTTCGGTCGAGTTCAGGAACGTCACCTTCGGCTATAGGCACAACCAGCCGGTGCTGAAGAACATCTCGTTCCGCGTCAACCCGGGCGAGACCGTAGCCCTTGTCGGCCCAACCGGATCGGGCAAGTCGAGCTCGATGGCCCTGGTGCACCGCTTCTACGATGTGTGGTCGGGTGAAGTCCTGGTCGGCGGCCACGATGTGCGTGACCTGACCCAGGATTCGCTCGGCGATCAGGTCGCCATGGTGCTGCAAGAGCCGTTCCTGTTCTCCGGCTCGGTGCTGGAAAACATCCGCTACCACAAGACATCAGCCAGCCGCGAGGAGGTGGTGCGCGCCGCACAGGCCGTTGGCGCTCACGACTTCATCGAGAACCTGCCAGATGGCTACGACACCGAACTCGAGCAGCGCGGCGGCAATCTCTCGCTCGGCCAGCGCCAGTTGATCAGTTTTGCGCGCGCACTGGTGGCGGATGCAAAGATCCTCGTGCTCGACGAAGCCACGGCCAGCATCGATTCCTACACCGAGATGCTGATCCAGAAGGCGCTGATCACCCTGCTTGAAGGCCGCACCGGCCTAGTCATCGCCCACCGTCTGGCCACCATCCGCGGCGCCGACCGGATCATCGTGCTGCAGAACGGCGAGATCGTCGAAAGCGGCAACCACGAACAGCTAATGGCAAGAAAAGGCCTCTACGCCCGCCTCTACAACATGAATTACGCCTCCTTCGACGACATTTCCGAAGGCGAGCTGGAACTGGAAGCGGCGGTCGGCAAGGCGACGTGATTGGGCCTACTAATGACCACAGGCGCCTACGCCATTTCGGGGCGTTTTGAACCCTCGCGGATCGCCTTGTGCACGCCGCGCTGCAGGTCCATGAATGCAGGGCTTTCCATCACCTCTTCGCGGCGCGGGCGCTCGATGTCCACGTTGAATGTCTGCGTGATACGCCCCGGGCCGATGCCCATGACGACGATGCGGTCCGACAGATAGACGGCCTCCTCCACATCATGGGTGACAAACAGGACGGTCAACCTGTGTTCCTCCCAGATCTGGGTCAGCAGTTCCTGCATCTGATGCCGGGTCAAGGCATCGAGCGCTCCGAAGGGCTCGTCCATCAACAGCATCTTGGGCCGGTAGGAAAGCGCGCGCGCAATGGCGACGCGCTGTTTCATGCCGCCCGAGAGTTCGGCCGGATAGCGGTCGGCGCTGTCGGACAGCTTGACGAGTTCGAGATGCTCCAGCGCGATCCTGCGGCAGGTCGGGCGATCGTAACCGGCGGCCTTGAGCGCAAACTCGATGTTCTGCCGCGCCGTCAGCCAGGGAAGCAGCGTGTAGGACTGGAAGACGACGCCACGGTCGAGACCCGGCTGCAGGATCGGCGCGCCATCGATGCTGAGATCGCCGGCGTCGAAGTCCTGCAGCCCGGCCACGATCGACAGCAGCGTGCTCTTGCCGCAGCCCGACGTGCCGACCAGGGAGACAAACTCGTTGTCGGCAAGATCGAGATTGATGTCGCGCAGCACTTCCGTGCGCCGCTCGCCGGTGCCGAAGCTCTTGTGCAGACCGGCGATCCGCAATTTGGGGTTCATCGGCTGGACCTCATTGCGAGCGGCCCTCTTGCTTGAACAGCACCTTTTCCAGCGCCTTCATCACCTGGTCGGTGATGAGGCCAAGCAGGCCAAGCAGCAGGATGTAGCCGATGATGGTGTTGGTCTGGAAATAGCGCTGCGACACGGTGATGCGATAACCGAGCCCCGAAGTCGCCGCGACAAGTTCGGCCAGCACCAGCCAGGTCCATGCCCAGCCCAGGCTGATGCGCAGCGTATCCCAGATACCCGGCAAGGCGCTGGGCACGACGATGCGCGTCAGGATCTTGCGATCCGGCAGGCCTAGCGTGCGCCCAAGGCCGATGAAATCGGCTGGAACCCGTTTCACATTGTCCATGATCATCAGCACCTGCTGGAAGAAGGTGCCGATGAAGATGATCAGGAACTTCTGCGAATCGCCGGTGCCCGCCCACAGGATGGAGAGCGGCACGAAAGCCACGACCGGCATGTAGCGAATGAAATCCACCAGCGGCTCGATGGCCGCTTCCCAGGGACGGAAACTGCCGATCAGCACGCCGATCGGTATCGACAGTGCCGAGGCGATAAGGAAGCCGATGGAGATACGGTACATCGAGGCTTTGAGGTCCAGCCACAACGTGCCGTCGGTCGCGAGCTTGGCGATCTGCATAGCGACGCTGCCCGGCGATGGCAGGAAGATCGGCTTTACCAACCCCAGTCCGGTCGCCGCCCACCAGGCAAGGCCGAGTCCCACGAACACGGCCACCGCGATCACCAGGAAGCGCGACCTGGCGATGGGCACGCCGATCCCGGAGAATCGGCGACGCCTCGCCTGTTTCGTGGGACGAGCCGGATCGGTTTGAGCGGGACGCTCCCCGGGCATCTGCGTCACCACCGCGATCCGGCCTTGGTCATTCCGCCGCCTTGACGAAGAACGGGTCGATCATCTGCTCCGGCGTCACATCGGCCTGCAGCAGCTTGGCGTTCTTGGCGGCGGCTTCGACATCGGCGAAGGTCTTGGTGGTGAAGTCGCCTGTAAGCGCCGTCTTGTTTTCGGCGAGCGAGTAGTAGCGCACGCCATCAAAGGCAGTGTTGAGGTCCTTGACGTCCGAACCGACAGCCTTGGCGATGATGGCGCGGCCACCGGGCGTGTCGGCGTTGTAGTCCTTGAGCGCCGCGTCCCAGCTCTTGATCATGGCCAGCACCTGGCCGGGCCGCGACTTGATCACCTCGTCACGCACCACCAGCACGTCGCTGATCAGGCCGGGATCCTCGCCGGCGGTGAACAGCAGCTTAAGGTCCTTGTTCTGCGCCATGGCGACGGTGAGGTACGGTTCATAGGTCACCGCGACCGGCACCTGGCCGGCGATCAAGGCGCTGCCGGCATCGGACGCCGGCATCGGAACCGGCTTCACGTCGTCGATCGACATGCCGTTCCTGGCGAGCGCGTATTTGAGCAGGATGTCGCTCGTCGTGCCCTCCTCGAAGGCGACCTGCTTGCCCTTGAGGTCCGCGATGGAGGTGACGTCCTTGCCGGCGATGATGGCGTCGGCGGTCATGGAGACGTCGAGCAGCAGCACGATCTTCACCGGCAGGCCGGCCGCAACCATGCCCATCGCCGTGTGGGTGGCGATGTTGGCGGCGTCGAGCTGGCCGCTTGCAAGGGCTGCGTTGATGTCCTTGTCCTCGGCGAAGTTGACGATCTGGACGTCGCTCAGCCCGTTTGTCTTGAACAGGCCCTTGGCCTCGGCGACATGCCACTGGCCATAGCCGAGCCAGGGCTCGATGCCGATCTTGAACGCTCCTGCCTCGGGCGTGGTGGGAATGGCCGCATCGGCTGCGTAGGCTGCCGGGGCGGCGGCCAGCCCGATGGCGGCGGCCATCACGAGCGCGCGAAATTGTCCTGTTAGGTTACGCATCATCTTTGTTCCCCTTGATGATCAGACCGCTTTTTCCAACCCAGGCAGCCGGTCTGGTGAGACTGCGGGTTTCTGCTCTTGCGGCACTGTGCCTCGGCGTCTTACCTGCCACTTCATGGTGAAGTGCGAGGATATTTCAGCGTCAGCGGCAGCGGATGTCAAGGCTAAAATACATACATGCATATACAAGTTGGGAAGACTCAATTTTCCACCTTGGTCCGGTGCATCGCCTGCCCTCTCCGCAGCCATCACTCAGGCTTTTCCGGATCGATCCGGTCTAGGAAATCGGTCACCCGATCGGCTCCGGCAACGGGTTCGCTGCCGACCATGACCGCGACTGAAAAGGCAATGAGCGAGGAGACCGGCGTGTGGCTGCGCGCACCGGCGCGCAGGTTCATGACCAGCGTCGGTGACAGGAAAAGACCGGCCCGCAGCACCGCCCGCCAATCGACCGGCAGCATGCCGCGCCGTTTGAGCTCCAGCAGCAATGGCCGCCACAGCGCTGTCGCCTTGACCTCCAGCAGGTCGCGGCGGACGGGGCTCAGGTCCCAGTCCGTATCGACATGGAGTAGGTTTCCGTCCAGCCGCGTCTGGGCGCGAAAAGCCTCTGTCGCGGTCGCCGGATCATAGAGCCAGAACGGATGGGCGAAGATGTTGTGGAACGTCGCCTTCACCTCCGCCAGCAGCGTCGGGATATGCGAGCCGGCAAAGGCGGGATCGAAGAAGGACAGCTCCGCCCTCCCCGCTTTCGCCGTGTACCAGACATTGGCGTTGTGGGCGTCGCCATGCGCCACCACGCCGCCTGCATCGGCAAGCCGCTCCGGCCGCAAGAGCTCTGCGGCGGCATCGAAAAGCTCACCGACGCTGTCGGTGTACTGCTGGCCGTTGATGACGAATTTCAGCCGGGAAAACCGATCCCAATCCAGCTCGGCACCGGGAAAGACGAACGGCTTGCCGACATAGAAATCGGCCAGCCGGCCGCCTGGCGACAAGCGTGTGTCGGCATCGATCAGCCGCTCATGAAACAGCCTGTGGATCGGCTCCGCCGAGACCTCCGCGACAGTCACCGGATGCAGTGTCTCGAGATAGACCTTGAGCAGCCTGGCCGACAGGTCGCGCTCGGCAAGAACGGCTTCTCGCCGCTTGCCGGCATCGTCCTGCGCATCCAGCGCGAACAGCACATCCGAAAATCTCGGATCCGTGCGGCGGCGATAGACAAGGATCTGCTCGCCGGGCTGGGCCGACATATGCACGGGCTGGTCGACCGGCAGGCCGGCGCGCGACAGGATCTCGGCGCGGTAATACTCGCCCGTCATCGCCTCTTCCCGCTCCTCCTGATGGAACTTGAAGAAGTAGGCGTTGCCGTCGTCCTCGAAGAAGCCGTTCAGCGAATTGAGGCTGTATTTGTCGAAGTTGACGCGCACATTGCGGGGGCTCATCGCGAACAGGTCGCCCAGCAACGCCGCCAGCGCGCTTTGTGCTTCGGCAACATCATGCTGCGCGAGTGCCCGGATCTGCGCCGTGCGACTCGGTGTCTGCGTCATCTGTTGTCCTTCTTGGCCCGTCCATTCGAGAGCGAAAGCGTCCTCGTCAGCACATGTATATGCATTGACAACGAAACCGCTCCGGCTTGCATTCGTCCTGCTTCCGTTAGCTGCTTTTTGAAGGGGAATAGCGGCTGCCGAGCGAGTAGCGGCTGCCGGCATAAGTCAGCTTGCTGATGGTGGCCACCACCGCGCCTGTCCATGTCCGGCGGTGCAGGAAAAGGCAGCAGGCCCCGACATCGATGCCCAGATGCCGTGCCGTCTCGGCGTCGGCCGGAATTGCGGAAATAATATGCTCGACCTCGGTCACCGGAGTTTTCTGCATGAGATAGTCATAGGTCGCCGTCTTCGAAAAATCCTGCTTGTCATAGTCGGGGATGAGGCTCGGATTGACGAAACGCTCTTCCAGTTGCACCGGCAAATCGTTCTCGAAATTGACGACGACGGAATGATAGATCGAGACACGCTTTGGAAACTCGAACGACAGCGCCAGCTCCTTTGTCGGCATGATGGTTTCGAGGACGAGGACTTCGGAGCGATGCCTGTTGCCGCGCTCGACGATCTCGGCTGCGATGTTGTTGATCTCGATCAGCGTCGATTGCGGCCGCGGTGGCGCGATGAAGGTTCCCACACCTTGCAGGCGGATCAGGAACCCGGCCGAGGTCAACTCTCTGAGGGCCCGGTGAACCGTCATCCGCGACACGCCGAGTGAAGCCACCAACTCATTCTCGGACGGCAGCTTGCGATCCTTGCCCCACCGGCCCGTTCCGATGTTCGCCAGGATGTAGTCCTTCACCTTCTCGTAAAGCGGGCTGGCCGTGTCGGGCAAAGTGATCATTTCAAAAGTCCTTTCCGGCGATTCATCGGAAATCACGACTGCTCGACAGGTTGCCGCATGCGGATGATTGTTTTCAAGCCGTCGCTGCGCCCCGCCAACAGCCGCTCATAGGCAGCCGGAATGTCATCCAGGCCGATCTCCTGGTCGATCAGCGCCAACAGCGGTTCGCTGAGTTCACCCAGCATCCGCACCGCCTCGGGCAATTCGTCGGCAAAGGCGTGGCATCCCAGCAACCCGATTTCGCGTTCGACCAGCGTGTTGGGATCGATGTCGAGGCGGCCGTGGAAGATGCCGACCATGGCGATCGTGCCGCCTGGATCGACAACGCCGAGCAACTGATTGAGTGCCGCGATGCTGCCGGTCGCCTCGACGGCCGCCACCAAGGGGGCATTGGCGGTTGCGGCGGCAATGGCATCCCGGTTCAGATCGACAATCGTTGCCCCCGTGACCTGCGCCACCCGGGCGCAACGGGCCTGGTTGCGGTCGGTTACGAGCACGGTGCCCGCAAAAGTTCGAGACAGCAGCAGCGCGGCAAGACCGCCGATAGGCCCACAGCCGACGACCAGCACGGAGCCGGCCGTTTTCGGCAGGCGCCGCACCGCGTGCAGCGCCACCGCCAGCGGCTCGGCCATCGCCGCGACCCGCTCGTCGAGCCCGGCATCGATGATATGCAAAAGCCGCGCGGGCACCACCGCCTGTTCGGCAAACCCGCCGTCGCAGATTTCTCCCACAAAGCCCAGCGACACACAGAGATGCCGCCTGCCGCCATGACATTGCGCGCAGTCTCCGCACCAGAAACGGGAATCGGCGACCACCCTGTCGCCGACGGCGACGCTAACAACGCCAGCGCCGATGGCAGTCACCGTGCCGGTCAGCTCATGGCCGACCGTCGAAGGCGACCGGCTTATCCACTGGCCCGTGCGGAAATTGTGCAGGTCCGAACCGCAAATGCCGGCGGCGTCGACCCTGAGCTTCACCCAGCCTGCATCCGGCACGCCCGGGGTCGCGATGTCCTCAACGCGCAGATCGCCGGGTCCATAAAGTCGAGCAGCCTTCATCGCGATCGTTTCCGCTCAGCCGGCGAGATAGCGGTCGCGGATCTCCGAGACCGCGTTCTCATGCGAGCTGAAGCCCTCGTAGCGGGCGAGCCTGCGGGCGTGCAGGGCAAGTTCGGGGTAGGCCGTCGAGGTGACATAGCCGACCGACGAGCGCTTGACGAAATCCGTCACCGAAAGCGGCCCATAGGTCCGCGCCCAGCGGCTGGTCGGCAGCACCGCATTGGGTCCAAGCACGAAATTGGCCAGCGTCACCGGCGTGTGCGGACCCATCAGGATTTCGGCGGCCTCGGTAATGCGCCCGAGATGCGCAAAGGGCTCTTTCGACAGGATTTCGAGGTGCTCGGGCGCGTAGTCGTTGATGAAGCGGTAGCTGTCTTCCAGCGACGCGGTCAGCACGATGCCGCCGCGCTTGCCGGTCAGCACTGCACGTGAAAACTCGACACGCTGCTCGGTCATCCGCGACCAGTGCTCAGGAAGTGCAGCGAGTGCAGCTTCGGCGACCTTGCGGCTGTGCGTCACCAGATAGGCCGAGGAATCCGGCCCGTGCTCGGCTTCGATGAGAAGATCAAGCGCGGCAAGGCCGCCGTCGACGCTATCGTCGGCAAAGATGATCGCCTCCGACGGGCCGGCCGGAAGGCCTGTGTTGATGACCGACGACAGCACGCTCTTGGCCGCGACCACCCACGGGCTGCCGGGACCGACGATCTTGAGCGCGGGCTTCACCGTCTCCGTGCCGTATGCGACCGCGGCAACCCCTTGCGCGCCGCCGCATTTGTAGACGGTTCCGACGCCGGCGAGGCGCGCGGCGACCAGCGTTGCCGCATCCACCGAGCCATCCGATGTCGGCGGCGTCACGATGGCGATCTGCGGCACGCCGGCAATCACCGCCGGCACCGACGTCATCATCGTCACCGACGGAAAGGCGCCCTTGCCGCGCGGAACGTAGAGCGCAACGGACGCGATCGGCGTGTACCGGTCGCCGGCATAGGCGCCCGGCCGGACTTCCTTGAGCCACATCGTTTCCGGCTTCTGCTCCTCATGGAAATGCCTGATGTTGTCGATGCCGAACTGGATGCTCTCGACGACGTCCTTTTCCACCTTGTCGAACGCCGCGTCGAACTCGGCTTCCGACACCTGCAGTTCGCCCTCGGCGACATTGGCCTTGTCGAGTTCCCTGGCGAAGCGGATCAAGGCGGCGTCGCCTTCGTCCTTGACGGCCTGGATGATCGGCCGGACCTTCTCGACGAAGACCGTCAGATCGGCCTCGGCACGCTTCAGCAGACTGGCGCGCTGGTCGGCATCGATGGATGACAAATCGTGGAAGCTGATGTCGGACATGACTGCTCGTTCTCCTGGAACTCTTGGAACGCAATGACGGTTGGCGCAGGCCGGCCACATGCTGCGGGCCGACAGGCCGACCCGGGACAAGGATCAAAGCCGACGAGAGGCTTCACTTGGGCAAAAGTATATACATGTATGTATGATGGTCGCCAGCAATTTTTCCATCATCCTTCCCGTCGAAACTGCGAGACAAACCTGCTTCGTCAGATCGAGGCGAGAAAGCCGCCATCGACCGGAATGGACTGGCCAGTTATGTAGGCCGCCGCATCCGAAGCGAGGAACACCGCGATGCCATGCAAATCGGAGAGATCACCGAAGCGCCGCTGCGGGATCTTGGCCAGCATGGAGTGCTGCCATGCCTCGTTGCTGTAAAAAACGTCGGTCATCGCCGTCCTGAAATAGCCCGGCGCAATGGCGTTGACCCTTATGCCAAGCTCCGCCCACTCCGCCGCAAGGGCGCGGGTCATGCCGAGCAGGCCCGACTTCGACGAGCCATACGGCACCGCGGTGGGGATTCCGACTTCGGATGTCAGCGAGCACAGATTGATGATGACACCAGGACGGCCGGCGTCGCGCATCTGCCGCGCGGCGGCCTGGGCGCAGAAGAACGCTCCCTTGAGATTCGTGTCGACGATCCTGTCCCACAGCGCCTCGTCGACATCGAGCGAGGGCCGCACCTCCTCCACGCCGGCATTGTTGACGAGAATGTCGAGACCGCCAAGCAGGCTGGCAGCCTCTGCGGTGGCTGCGCTGCAGTGACCGACATCGGTGACGTCGAGGGCAACGGCATGCGCCACCCCGCCGGCGGCGCGGATGGCTGTCGTTGTGTCCTGCAATGAGGCCAGGCTGCGCGCAGAGACCGCGACGTCGGCGCCGGCAGCACTCAGCGCTTCGGCGATGCTGCGCCCGATGCCTCGGCTTGCGCCGGTGACAAGCGCCTTCCTGCCGGAGAGATCGAAGAGAGAAGCGTTGCGCATGTGATCCTCCTTGCCGGTGTCGGTTTCCGCTTCAGAGTCGAGACTATCAGGTTAAGTTACATATACAAGCATATACAAACTATTTCGGCTACGGTACGGATGACGAAATCCACCGCAGAGGAGCCCGCCCGTGTCGAAAGCCTCGGATATGGTCCGCGCCGAAGTCAACCGCCTGTCGCCTTACAATTCCGGGCTGACCGTTGACGAGGTCATGGAGCGATACGCACCGGTCAGAATCGCCAAACTGGGCTCGAACGAAAACCCGCTCGGGCCCAGCCCGACCCTCGCCACGACGATGCATGCCGGCTCCGAGATGTTCCGCCTCTATCCGGACCCTGCCGGGCGCAAGCTGCGCCAGGCGATCGGCGACAAATATGCCGTCACCGAGGACCAGATTATCCTCGGCAACGGTTCCGAAGACCTTCTCTCCGTCATCAGCCGTGCCGTGTTGCGGCCGGGCGACGCCGTCGTCACGCTCTATCCGTCGTTCCCGCTGCATGAGGACTACGCGACGCTGATGGGCGCTACCGTCAAGCGCGTTGTCGTCAACGACGATCTGACCATCAATGTCGATGCGCTGGTCGAGGCGGTGCGCGAACGGCCCCGCATGCTGCTGTTCTCGAACCCGATGAACCCGGTCGGCAGCTGGCTCTCCGGCGGCGATCTGTCGAGGGTTCTGGATGCGACGAGCGACGAGACGCTGATCGTCATCGACGAAGCCTATGCCGAATATGCCGAGGGCGACGACTATGCGTCATCCCTGCCCTATCTCGGAAAGCTGGACCGGCCCTGGATCGTGCTGCGGACCTTTTCCAAGGCGTTCGGCCTGGCCGGATTGCGGATCGGCTTCGGCATCGTCGGTGACCCGGAGCTGCGCGCGCTGCTCGATCGCGTCCGCACGCCTTTCAACGCCAACGCGGTGGCCCAGGCCGCCGCGCTGGCGGCGCTCGCCGATGAGGATCATCTTGCCAGGGTCGTCGCGCTGGCCAGGGCGGAGAGAAAACGCGTCGAGACTTTCCTGGCGAGCAAGGGCCTCGACGTCGCCGCCTCCAGGGGCAATTTCCTGTTCTTCAACTGCCGGCAAGATGCTTCCGTCTTCGTCGAAGGCCTGTTGCGGCAAGGCGTCATCGTCAAGCCGTGGAAGCAGCAGGGTTTTGACACCTATATGCGCGTCAGCATCGGCTCGGCTGCGGAGAACGACCACTTCATGGCCGTTCTGTCGGAGCTGTTGTGAATACACGCTTTGATCGGGATTCGGAACGGACCAGCCAAATTGACCTGCTCCTTGCTGCAGCGAGGTACCAGTTCGGGCACGATGTCACGCTGCGGCGCAATTCGTCGAATGAGGCAGCAGATTTTTTTGAGCTTCAGGCCGACAGCAGGCCTTAACTTTCGCGGCGTGGGTTTTTACATCTCTGGGGTCTGCAAACGATCGACGCTTGAGGAGGCTCCCTTGCAGCAACCAGATGACATCGCCGCCCGCCGATTGGGCATTCTCATCGAGCAATATGTGGAAGCGCGCAAAAAACGATACGGCTATGTGTCGACCGAGCAGGCCTATCGGGCCATCCGGCACGTCCTCAAACCCGCCATTCCCGATCGCGAACTCGACGACATGGTCGCCACACTTGCCGTCAAGAACGGGCTGGCGGTCGTTTTCGACCGCCAAACCAAAGCGTCCGCCGATGACGGAGCTCCGAGGCCAAGCCCCTAGATTGACGCACATCTGCAGGGCGCCATATCAATACGGGGCCAAACGCATCGTTCGGCCCCGCATCGATGTGCATCGCCGGAGGAACCTGCGATACACCTGCGCCGTGGGCCTGTGTGCCGCAAGCCGACGGGCGTGGCGGCTTCAAGCGGCGGTGCTGACCTGGCCCGGCTCGAGGATCGACTTGACCTTGCCGGCCACCGCGCGTCCCAGATCGGCATTGTTTGCGGCGGTGAAATGAATTCCGTCGACACCGTCCGTGGTGAGGTAATCGCCGGCGTTGAGGAAGTCGATCTTCATGAAATCCGCCATCGCCTTGTACTGCCTGGCCAGTTCCCTGGATTTTTCGTGCCCGCCGCCGAACATGCCCTCGAACCATGGATCGGGCATCGGGGTCAGCGGCGGCGGCGCAATGACCAGCGCCTTGGGGGCCGGATAAGGCGTGCCGATGCCGCCGGCACTGGTCAGGATCTGCCCGACCAGTTTCGCCATTCCATTGGCGATCTCATAAGGCGTCCGGCGGAAATAGGACTTGGTGTCGTTGGTGCCGAGCATGACGATGACCAGGTCCAGCGGCAGATGGCTGGCGATGGCCGAGGGCAGGTAATTGGCGCCGTTCAGGCGCGGATCGTTGGGGTCGTCGAGACATGTCGTGCGCGCGCTCAGGCCTTCCTCGATGATATGGTAGCCCTCCCCCAGCGCCGCCGCCATCACACCGGTCCAGCGCTGGTCATAGGGGTAGCGGTAGGTCGGCGACCCCTCCTTGACAGGAACCCAGCCCCAGGTCAGCGAGTCGCCGTAGCACATGATGTTTTTTGGCGGTGACATCCATGTTTCTCCATCTGTTTGCAATTGTCTGAACGCCGGCGCACTTGCTTCTCGCCGTCCCAAGTCAGGGGTTTCGCACGCGCACTCCGTAGAAGATCGCCGCGCCGAGAATGATGACGCCCTGCGCGATGAGCTTGCCGGGCTCGTCGATGCCGAGCACCGTCATCACCACGAACAGCAGCGCAAAGCACAGCGCCCCGAAGAAAGGCCCCCAGACGCCCCCGTCGCCACGGCCGAAGACGACGCCGCCGAGGATCGTTGCCGCGACCGCCAGGATCGGCAGGTCGAGGCCGACACGGACGCTGCCGACGGCGATCGAGCCGGTCTGCACCAGGGCCGCGATCGCCGCGATCAGGCCGGCGAGCGTATGCGCCAGGATGACCGTTCGCTGGACCGGCACGCCGGAAAAATGCGCGGCTTCGGCATTCTCCCCGACCGAGGCGACGTAGCGGCCAAAGACGGTCCGCGACAGAAGCAGCCACACCAAAGCGGTCAGCAGGACCCAGAACAGCACCGGCGTCGGAACCGACAGGAATTTCGTGTTGTAGAGGTCGTTGAACAGCTTCGGCACATCGCCGGGCGGATTGCCGCTCGACAGGAACTGCACCAGCCCGACCAGGATGATGCTGACCGCCAGCGTGACAATGACCGCCGACACCCGCCGGCTGCCTATCATGAAGCCGTTGAACAGGCCGATGACGAGGCCGGTGGCGAGCGCCAGCACGACGAAGAAAGGCATAGACGCGCCGGGAAAAGTGCCCGACGAGATGAAATAGTTGATGAGCAGGATGATGCCGCCGCCGGAGAGGTCGATCGACTTCACCCGCATGGCGACGAGCTGCCCCAGCACCAGGATGCCGAGCGGGACGATCTGCCTGACGAAGATTCCCATGATGTTGAGGTTGAGCATGTTCGGCCGCGCGATCCACAGCGTCGCCAGCAGCACGAGAAAGACAAAATAGGACGGCGGTATGCGCAGCAGACGCCGGGCGATCGGATTTGCGAGAACGGCAGCCATCTTTCAGAGCCCCATCTTCTTGCGGGATTGCAGCCCGACCACCGCCAGCAGGATGCCGCCCTTGATCGCCGTCTGGACGAAGGGCGAGACGTTGGCGAGGTTCATGCCATTGGCCAGCAGCGCCATCACCAGCGCGCCGATCACCGTGCCGTGCAGGCTGCCGATGCCGCCGGAGAGCTGGGTGCCTCCAAGCGCCACGGCGGTGACGGTATCGAGTTCGAAAAGCAGCCCGACATTCGGATCGCCCGATACGATGCGCCCGGCCAGGAAGACACCGGCAACGGCCGCGAAACAGGAACAGATCACATAGGCGAGGATGATGTTGCGGCGGTCGGAGACGCCGAAATTGCGGGCAGCACTCTCGGCGCCGGAAGCGATGCCGCCTCCGATCGCAAACAGATGCAGCCCGTACCGGGATCCGTAGAGCAGTTTCCACGCTGCCAGGATCACCATGATGCCCCAGAAAACCGGATAGGGAATGCCGAGGAAACTGCCCGAGACGGCAGCGATGACGATCTCCGGCACGGTGCCGCCAGAGACGGGACGCAGGATGCGCGTGATGCCGAGCACGATGTACTGCGTCGACAGCGTCGCGATAATCGGATGGACGTTGAAGCGGGTGATCGCCAGGCCGTTGATCAGCCCGATGAGTGCCGCCAGCACGAAGACCGCCGGGATCAGCACGATCGCCGGCTGGTCGAGCGCCAGCACCGCGGTGGTGAAGCTGATGACCGAGCCGACCGACAGGTCGAGCCCGCCGATGAGCACGACGACGAGTTGTCCGATTGCCGCGATGATCAGCGGCATCGCCTGGGCCACCAGGTTGAAGAGGTTTTCAGCCGTCGCGAACTGCGTCGTCTCGACGGTCAGCCACAGCGAAATGAGCAAGGCGACCAGCAGTGGCAGGCCCCACAGGCCTTGCCGCGTGTTCCGGCCACTCAGGATGTTGAAAAGCGAACGATGCATGGAGGCCCCTAATGCTGGCGCGTGGAGCCGCCCGTCAGGGCCGCGTCGAGGATTTTGTGCTCGGTCGCCTGCGCTGCCGGCATTTCGGCAACGATGGTGTCGTCATGGACGACGTAGATGCGGTCGCAGAGCCCGATCAGTTCGATCGTCTCGCGCGACAGCACCAGCACGGCGCCGCCCTTGGCGGTAAAGTCCCGCAGCAGATGGTAGATCTCGGACTTGGCGCCGATGTCGACGCCGCGCGTCGGCTCCTCGACCAGCAGAAGATCGAGATCGGCGGCAAGGTAACGGCCGAGCAGGACCTTTTGCTGGTTGCCGCCCGACAGTGAACCGACCGCAGCCGATGGCCCCGCCGCCTTTATGTTCATGACCTCCATCATGCGGGCGACGATGTTTCGATACGGCCGCGCCAGCGCGAGTTCGGATCGCCTCGAATGCAATCCGATGGCGATGTTGTGGGCGATCGGCAAAGCGAGAAAAAGCCCCTCTTCCTTGCGGTCCTCGGGAACGAAGCCGACCTTCAGCTGCTGCAAATGGCGAACGCCCGATGATGTCGGGAGCGGCATTTTCAGCGCCTTGCCGTTGATGGAAATCGTCCCGGCGAAGGGATGATAGCGGCCGATCAGCGATCTCAGGAAGCGCTGCTGGCCCTGTCCCTCCAGGCCGGCCAGGGCGACGATCTCGCCCTTGTGCAATGTCAGCGACAGCGGCCGCGATGTCTCGGTGATCCTCAGGTTCTCGACGCGCAGGATCTCGTCGCCTTTGTCATCCGTACGATCGGGAAAAAGGTCCTGGAGTTCGCGTCCGACCATCATGGCGATGAGTTCGTCGGTGGTGATCTCGGACACCATTCTTGTGCCGACCAGTGCGCCGTCCTTCAGCACCGTCACCGTGTCGCACAACTCGAAGATCTCCTCCATGCGATGAGAGATGTAGACGATGGCTTTTCCCTTATCGCGCAGCCGGCGGATGTTGCGGTTGAGCACATCGACGTCGGCTGCGTTGAGCGCCGCCGTCGGCTCATCGAGGATGAGCACGCTGGCGTCCGCCTGGATGCAATGCGCGATCTCGACGAATTGCCGCTCGGCGATCGTCAGGTTGGAAACGAGTTGCGACGGGTCGAGCGTGAGGCCGAGTTCGCCAAGCGCCCTGGCGGTCTGGCTTTTCATCGCGGGATAGTCGATCGAGCCGAATCGGGTCGTCGGCTCCCGGCCGAGAAACATGTTCTCGGCGATCGACAGATTGGGCAGCAGCGAATGCTCCTGGAAAACGGTCGAAATGCCGGCATCGAGCGCGGCGCGCGGCGACTTCAAATCGAGTTTCTCGCCGTTCATGAAGATCTCGCCGGAATCGGGCTGATGCACGCCCGCCAGGATCTTCATCAACGTCGATTTGCCGGCACCGTTCTCGCCCATCAAGGCGTGGACGCTGCCCGCCTTGAGATCGAGGGAAACGGAATGGAGCGCCTTGCTCCCTCCGAATGCCTTCGAAATGTGGGACATCTCGATAAGATTGGTCACGAAACCCTCGAACGAAACGGATTCAGCACATGGAACGGCGTGCGGGGAATGCCAGCGGGGAATGGTCGCCCACTCCCCGCCAGCCACGGCACCGTCACTTCTTGCCGTAGTATTCCTTGAGCTTGTCTTCTGGCAGTTCGCTTGGCCACCAGACGTTGGCGGTCAGGTCGTCGCGATAGTATTTTTTGGCCTTGTCCTGGTCCCATCCGTCGGGATTGTAGACGTAGCGCTTGTAGAGTTGCTTGCCTTCCAGAAGGGCAACGGCGGCGCGCACGCCGGCAGCGCCCTGGGCGGGGCTGTATTCGGGCGAGATCGACTTGAATCCGTCAGTGATCCACTGGCCGAAATAGCCATTGTTGCCCTCGCCCGAAATCGGCGGAATGGGTGTGCCGAACTGCTTGAAGACATCGACGCAGGCGCGCGTCATGTCGGCGCCGGACGACCAGATGCCGTCGACCTGCGGATTGTTCAGATAGAGCGTCTCGCACAGCTTCTTGGCCTTGTCGTACTGCCAGTCGCCATGCTCCTCGGCAATGATCTGCACATGCGTGCCCTTGAGCGATTCCAGGAGGCCGTTGTAGCGGTTGGTGTCTTCCGGATGGCCGGCCAGGCCACGCAGGACCCAGATCTTGCCGTTGTCGCCGACGGTCTTCACCAGCCAGTCGCCCATGACCTTGCCAAAGTGCTCGGCACCGCCCTGGATTTCGGTGGTGTAGGCATCGGAATCGATACGGCCGGTATGAAGGATGACGGGGATGCCGGCGGCGACCGCCTTGGCGATGCTGGCATTGGCCGATGTGCTGGTCACCGGCTGAACGATGATCGCGTCGACATGCTGCGCGATCAGGTCCTCGATGTCGGCCACCTGCTTTTTCTGGTCGAAGCCGGCATCGAGCAGGATGAATTTCGAGATGCGCTTGTCCTTGGCCGCGGCGTTCTCCGCCTCATGTGCCACCTGTACTGTCCAGGTGTTGGCGTTGACGCCGAAGTCGCTCATGCCGATGACCCAGGGCGGGTCCTTCTTGAACGCACCGGCTGCGGTCATGCGCGTGTCGTCGGGGCGCGGCGCGACGCCGTCCATCAGCTTGATGTCTTCCGCATGCGCCAGGGACGTCACGGCAAGCGTGGACGCAACGAGCATCCCCAGGCCGACGGTTTTCAGCAATCCTAACATTAAACTCTCCTCCTTGTGGTTGCCCCGGCCTACGAATTCGTATGGCCGGCCGTACGAATGCGTACGGCCATGAGACGCTCTCCCAATGCATGCTCGTTGTCGCAAACCGACCGATGCACGCAATTCTCCCGCCCCCGAACACATACGTGCCGAAGCCCAATTCCTGCTGGACGATGATGACGGTCGAGAACTCCTCCGGGCACTTTAGAAGCACAGCGGATTCGCCCTGTCAATAGTTAGTCATGTTGAATGACTATTCCCTTGCTTGCCTTTCACCGCTCCACTATCCATCATGAATGGCGCTCGCCGGCTTCGGCGCGCTGTCAGTCCCGGCGGGAAAAACATGCGATCAGTCTTGTGCTACGGCGACTCCAACACGCACGGCCAGATTCCCGGCAGGGGGCCGCTCGAGCGCTATGGTCCGGGTGAACGCTGGCCGGGGATATTGCGTTCTCAGCTAGGCTCCGACTGGTATGTTATCGAGGAGGGGTTGAGCGGCCGCACCACCGTCCACGACGACCCGATCGAGGGCGCCCACAAGAACGGCCGAACCTATCTTCGTCCTTGCCTGCAGAGCCATGCGACGCTCGACCTCGTCATCATCATGCTCGGCACCAACGATTTGAAGATCCGCTTCAACAAGCCGCCGTCGGAAGTGGCGATGGGGATCGGCTGCCTCGTCTACGACATCAAGGAGCTGGCGCCCGGTCCGGGCGGCTCGACGCCCGAAATCATGATCGTGGCGCCGCCGCCGATGCAGGACGACGTCAAGGAATGGAAGTCCATCTTCGCCGGCGCGCCGGAGAAATCGCGCCTGCTCGCGCTCGAGTTCGAGGTTCTGGCGGACTCGCTCGAACTACACTTTTTCGATGCCGGCTCGGTGGTGTCGTGCAGCGAAGCGGACGGCTTTCACATCGATGCCGAGGCGCACAGATTGCTGGGCACCGCACTCGCCCGCGCGGTCGATGCCATCGGCTGGAGCCGCTCGACATGAGCAACCATAGCGCCGCCAGGCAACGCGCTCTTACCGACGGGGCGACCCTTGCCTGACATGAGATTCGCACCACCCAATCCCTTGCGCATCGCCGATCGTGCGAGCGGGCTGAATGCATTAAGCGTGCGCAGCTACAATGAGCGGCTGGTGCTGTCGCTGCTGCTTCAGAACGAAGGCATTTCGCGGATGGAAATCGGCGAGAAGACCGGCCTGTCGGCGCAGACGGCCTCGGTCATCGTCCGCTCGCTCGAGCAGGAAGGCCTGGTCTCGCAAGGCGAGGCGCAGCGCGGCCGCGTCGGTCCGCCCACCATCCCGCTTTCGCTGAACCCGGAGGGCGCCTATGCGGTTGGCGTCGGCTTCAGCCGGCGCAGGATCGACATAGCGCTCATCGACTTCATCGGCACAGTGCGCTTCCACACGCAGTTGCCGGCGGATGAAGCCAATCCCTTTCCGCAAAGCAGCGAACTGTTCGGCGCGATCAGGCAAGCCATGACCAGCCTGCCGGTCGAGGTGCGCAGCCGGGTTGCCGGCATCGGCCTGGCCGTTCCCGACGATGTCGACACGATGGCTGCAACCCGCAACGGATCGAGCACCTCGCTGAAAGCCTTGCAGGGTGAGATCGAGGAACAGAACAAGCTGCCGGTTTTCGTGCAGAACGACATCACCGCGGCAGCCGGCGGCGAGAGCATGTTCGGCGTCGCAAAGCCGCTCAACGACTATCTGTTCTTCTATCTGGGGGCACGGCTGCAGAGCAGGCTCATCCTCAACCACCAGATCTACAAGGGAAACTCCAGCGCCAGCTTCGATCACGGCCTGATGCGCCTGGAGAGCGAACTGGCCATGCGCCGGCGCCCGTCCGAAATCATCTGGAGCAGCAGCCCTGAATGGCCCGACCTGGGCGAGGCCTACAGCGCATGGCTGGGCGAGTGTTCCGACCGCCTGAAAGCGTCGATCTCCGCGCTGACCCAGTTTGTCGAGTTCAGGACGGTCGTCCTGTCCAGCTATGCGCCGCGAAAGATCGCCGAGGCCTTGTGCGACGACATCGGCCGGGAGTTCCCCGGCATCGAGGCACTGCCGGCACGCGTCACCATCAGCCCGAAGGCCGTCGGCGCGGCAAGCCTGCCATTCAGTTCGCGCTTCATGATCCAGTGATCGAGCCGAACCGGCGTTGCCGGTCGGCCGATCATGCCCCTCTGCAGGTCCGTCGATGATTTTCAGGTGACCAAGCGAATCTGCTTGCCAGGACGCCCCACTTAATAGCATGTTAAGTGAACCCTGAGACCGCCCATGAAAATCGCTGCGGATCACGCACTCAACGACAATGCCGCGACCAGCGCCGAGGCGCGCCGCTCGACGGTGTTGGGCGATCGCATCAAGGCCTATCGCACCACGCGGCGCCTGACGCTGCGCCAGCTCGGCGACATGATCGGCACCACCGCCAGCTTCCTGAGCCAGCTCGAGCGCGGCCTTTCGGGAGCCAACACCAGCACGCTGATGCTGATCGCCAATGCGCTCGGCATCAGCGTGGCCGATCTTTTCGACGAATGCGAAGTCTCGCCGCACGCGGTGCTGACACGCGCCGAGCGGCCGGCGCTGCCGACCAGCGAGGGCTATCGCAAGACGTTGCTGTCGCGCCGGCCGATCCGCGAGATGGAAGTCTATTGCGGCGAGTTCGCCGTCGGCGGCTCGACCGGCGACGTGCCCTACACGCACGGCAACGCGAGCGAGATGTTCCTCGTGCTGCGCGGACGCGTGCAACTGACGCTCGGCGACGAGAGCTTCACCCTCGAAGAGGGCGATAGCATCGAATATTCGACCTCGACGCCGCACAGGACGATCAATGTCGGCGATACGGTGGCCGAAGTGCTGTGGATCGTTGCGCCGCCGACCAGCGGCGCCGTCGACCTCGACCAATATGTAGCCCGGAAAACGCTCGCGCCCGGCCTGCCAAAATCAAACAGCGAGCCATCGGAGGGTTAGAAAATGGGAAGCAGATCAAGATTGGCCGGATTTGTCGGCGCCGCCGCGCTGGCCTTGCTGGCAGCCGCCGCTCACGCGCAGAACGCGCCGCCGGCCGGAACCGTCGTCGACGGCTCGTTGAAGGGCAAGACGCTGACCTTCGTTTCCTATGGCGGCATCTACCAGGACGGCCAGGTCGCGGCGCTCAAGGAATTCGTCGACAAGAGCGGCGTCAAGCTTTTGAACGACGGGCCCACCGAAATCGCCAAGCTTCAGGCGCAGGTCGAATCCGGCAATGTGACCTGGGATGTCGTCGACACGGACGATTTTCCGCCCTTCGTGCATTGCGGCAAGCTGTTCCAGAAGCTCGATCTGACCAAGCTCGATATCTCGCACATCCCGGCGGGACAGGTCGGCGAGTGCAGCGTGCCGGCGATGAACTACGGCATGGTCCTGATGTACAAGAACGACACGTACAAGGACAATCCGCCAAAGGACTGGAAGGATTTCTTCGACACCGCGAAATTCCCCGGCACCCGCGCCATCGACGGCAGCGGCAGCCCGCTCGGCGGCCTGATCGAACAGGCCATCCTGGCCGACGGCGGCAAGGTCGACGCCATGACGCCAGCCGATATCGACAAGGGCATCGCCAAGATCAAGGCGATCGGTCCCGACACGATCTTCTGGAAGACCGGCGCCGAATCCCAGCAGCTCGCCGAATCCGGCGAGGCCGACATGATCATCATGTGGACCGGCCGCGCCATGACGGCGGTCAAGAACGGAGCCGCCTATACGCCGGTGTGGAAGGACTGGCTGGTCGTTATGGATCAGCTGACCATCCCGGTCGGCGCCAAGGACCCCGATGCCTCCTACGCGCTGATCAACGCCTATCTCGGCAAGAAGTCGCAGGAGATCCTGACCGAGCAGACATCCTACTCGCCGATCAACAACGAGGCACAGCCCAAGGTGGACGCATCCGTCGCCGCCTTCCTGACCAACACGCCGGACCACGCCAAGCTCGGCTACCAGCAGAACATCAAGTTCTGGGTCGCCAACTTCGCCACAGCGTCCGACAAGTGGACAGCACTGATGGCCGGCAACTGAGCCGGCTAACACTGAGGTGACGGCGTGAGCCAGACATCGCATACGCCGACGGCCGGGGATGAAAATCCCCGGCCGTCAGGTGCCATGCGGGGGCCGCAGCGGCGCCTGCGCCTTGCCGCCTATCCGTCGCTGCTGGCGATGCCGGCCCTGCTCCTGCTCATCGCGGCTATGGGCTATCCCTTGCTGACCGTCACGCTGCGCAGTTTTTCGGACCCGGCCTGGGGCCTGCAGAACTATGTCTGGTTCTTTTCCACACCGGTGAACGTCACCGTCCTGTGGCGCACCTTTTCCATCGCAGCATGGGTCACCATCGTCTGCGTCATTGCCGCCTACCCCTATGCCTATCTCATGACTGCGGTCGGGCCGCGTCTGCGGCTGGTCCTCATCCTGTGCGTGCTGGTGCCGTTCTGGGTCAGCGGCGTGGTGCGCACCCTGGCCTGGGTCATCCTGCTGCAGGATTCCGGCATCATCAATTCGGTCATCAGGCTGCTCGGCTTTGACGGCGTGAAGCTGATCCGCACGCAGACCGGAGTCGTCATCGGCATGGCGCAGGTGTTGCTGCCGTTCATGATCCTGCCGCTCTATTCGGTCATGCGCGGCATCGATTTGCGCCTCGTGCAGGCGGCGCGCAGCCTCGGCGCGCGGCCCGCACGTGCCTTCCTGCAGATCTATCTGCCGCTGTCGCTGCCAGGCGTCTTCGCCGGCGCCATCATCGTCTTCATCCTGTCGCTGGGCTTCTACATCACACCTGCCCTGCTCGGCGGCCCGCGCAGCACCATGCTGTCGACGCTGGTGCAGAGCCAGGTGCTCAGCCTGCTCAACTGGGGCCGTGGCGGCGCCATGGGCGTCGTGCTGCTGGTCGCGACCTTCGTGCTTCTGGCGCTCGCTGCACCGCTGATGCGCCAGCGCCACAAGCAGGCGTCCAGATCATGAGGCTGGCCCCCTTCCGCATTCTGCTCGGCCTGTTCTGCCTGCTGGTCGCCGTCTGGCTGGTGATGCCGACGCTGGTCATCATCCCGATGTCGTTCAACGAGAAGAAGTCGCTCGCTTTCCCGCCGTCCGGCTTCTCGTGGCAGTGGTACGCGAACTTCTTCACCAATCCCGATTGGCTGTCGAGCTTCTTCAATTCGCTCAGGGTCGCGGGCCTCGTCGCCGTTGCCGCCACGCTGATCGGCACGCTGGCGTCGCTTGGCCTTAGCCGCATGAAACATTCCGGCGCCGGCCTGCTGCGCGCCATCCTGATCACGCCGATGATCGTGCCCGGCGTGGTACTGGCGATCGGCATCTATGCCGTTTATCTCGACTACCAGCTCGTCGGCACCACCACCGGCTTCGTCATCGCGCACACGATGCTGGCGATCCCCTTCGTCATCATCGCCGTATCGGCAAGCCTGGAAGTCTTCGACGTGCGGCTGGAAACGGCAGCGGCCAGCCTCGGCGCCGACCGCTTCACCACGTTCCGCACCGTGACCTTGCCGCTGATCGCGCCCGGCATCCTGTCGGGGCTTTTGTTTGCCTTCGTCACCTCCTTCGATGAAATCATCGTCGCGCTGTTCATCACCAGTCCCTACCTCAAGACCTTGCCGGTGCAGATCTTCACCAGCATCACCCGCGACGCCGATCCGACGGTGACGGCCGTCGGAACCATCATCTTCATTGCCACGACGGTGATCATCAGCGCCGGGCTGATCATCAGCTCGAAATCGACGAGGAGTTGAGATGACTGCGAGGGAACGTGGCGCGGCCATCGACATCAAGGGCGCAACCAAGCGCTACGGCAATTTCACCGCACTCGACGATGTCAGCCTGCATATCGAGCCGGGCGAGTTCATGACGCTGCTCGGCCCCAGCGGCTCGGGCAAGACCACCACGCTCAACGTCGTGGCGGGCTTCACCGACCTCACCTCTGGCGACCTCGCCGTCGGCGGCAAGAGCATCGTCGCCCTGCCGGCGCACAAGCGCAACATCGGCGTCGTCTTCCAGCACTACGCGCTGTTTCCGCACCTGACGGTCGGCAAGAACGTCGCCTATCCCCTTACCTTGCGCGGCATGGACAAACAGGCACGCGACCGTCTCGTCGTACGTGCGCTGGACATGGTCAAGATGGCCGACTTCGCGCATCGCTATCCCTCAGAGCTGTCCGGCGGCCAGCAGCAGCGTGTGGCGCTGGCGCGCGCCATCGTGTTCGATCCGCCGCTGTTGTTGATGGACGAACCGCTCGGCGCGCTCGACAAGAAACTGCGCGAATGGCTGCAACTGGAGATCAAGCGCATCCACCGCGAACTCGGCACCACTTTCGTCTATGTGACGCACGACCAGGAAGAAGCGCTGGTGCTCTCCGACCGCATCGCCGTCTTCAACCAGGGGCGCATTGAACAGGTCGGAACTGGCCGCCAGCTCTATGACGAGCCGACGACCTTGTTCGTGGCCAAGTTCATCGGCGAATCGACCAGTTTGCGTGGCACCGCCCAGACGTCCGGAAACGAAACCAGCCTGACGATCGCCGGCCAGAAGATCGTGGCCAAGGGCAAGCTGGCCAGCGGAGGCAAACCGGTGGTCCTGCTGCGGCCGGAAAAGCTCTCGCTTGCCGGCGCCAACACGCCTCCCGCCGCCGGGCAGAACAGCCTCACCGGTGAGGTCAGCGAGGCGATCTATCTGGGGTCGGGTTCGAAATACCAGGTGACGCTTCGCGACGGCTCGGTCGCCATCGTGCGCGCCTCGCTGGAAGCCACACCGTTCTCGATTGGTGACACGGTCGATCTGCGCTGGTCCGTCGTCGATGCAAAACTTCTTGCCGACGACGACCGCGCCGACATGACGATGACCTGACCGCTCCTTTCCCCCGCAGGATTTTTAGACATGGACGCCAAAGTCAACGGCAACGTCTCGTTCTGGTATGCCGACATCGGCCTGCCGGCCTATCGCGCGCCGCTCCCGGGTGAGCTCGAAGCCGATGTCTGCATCGTCGGTGCCGGCTACACCGGCCTGTGGACGGCCTATTACCTGAAGAAGGCCGATCCTTCGATCCGCATCGCCATCGTCGAGCGGGAGTTCGCCGGCTTCGGCGCGTCGGGCCGCAATGGCGGCTGGCTATCCGGCGGCTTCAGCTGGTCGCGCGAGAAATATCTGCAGACCTCGACGCGCGGCGCCGTCATCGACATGGAAACCGCCATGCATGGCACGGTCGACGAAGTGATCGCGGTGGCCGAGGCCGAAGGCATCGATGCCGACATCCGCCGCGTCGACAATCTGACGGTTGCCACCAACCCGCCGCAGCTTGAACGGATCAAGGCCGCCTATGCCGATGCGATCGGCTGGAGCGTCCCGAGTGAGCGTGTCAGCCTGATCGGCCAGGCAGAGGCCAAGGCCCGTATCAACATCAAAAATGTGCTTGGCGGTTATATCCACCACGGCACCGCGCGTGTGCAGCCGGCCAAGCTGGTGCGCGGCCTGTCCGAAGCCGTCGAGCGGCTTGGCGTGCCGATCTATGAACAGACCACCGTGACCGGCATCGAGAAGGGCAAGGTCACGACGAACCGCGGCACTGTGCGCGTGCCCATCATCATCCGTGCCACGGAAGGGTTCACGGCCGGCATACCAGGCAATGAACGGCTCTGGCTGCCGCTCAACAGCGCGCAGATCATCACCGAGCCGCTGCCGCGGTCGCTGTGGGACGAGATCGGCTGGGAGGGCCATGAGCTTCTGGGCGACGCCGCGCACGCCTATTGCTATGCGCAGCGCACAAGGGAAGGCCGCATCACCATGGGCGGACGCGGCGTACCCTATCGCTACGGCTCGCAAACGGATGTACGCGGCCAGACGCAGCAGGCGACGATCGAAAGCCTGCACGCCATCCTCACCCGGCTGCTGCCGCAGACAGCCAGGCTTCGCATCGACCACGCCTGGTGCGGCGTGCTCGGCGTGCCGCGCGACTGGTGCACGACAGCAGGACTCGATCCGCAAACCGGCATCGGCTGGGCCGGCGGCTATGTCGGGCTCGGCGTGTCGAGCTCCAACCTGTCGGGCCGCACGCTGCGCGACCTCATCCTGCGCCGCGACACCGAACTGACCCGCCTGCCCTGGGTCAACCGCCAGGTGAGCAAATGGGAGCCCGAGCCGATGCGCTGGCTCGGCGTCCACTCGATGTATCAGCTCTATCGCGTCGCCGACGAGCGCGAGGAAGCCGGCCTCCAGCACACGTCGAAACTGGCCGCGATCGCCGACCGCATCACCGGGCATTGAGCTCGGAGCGATCCCAAAACTTTCTGCATTTTCAGTGCCTGCCCGGAGACTGCCATGACCGACTTCCAGACCTTCGCCCACCTCGCCTCCATCGATCTCGGCGAGCCCGAGCCCAAGCCGACCTCAATCAGCGGCGATCAGTTCGAAGCCTCGAAGATGCTGTGGACCTCGCCGGACGGCATGCTGGAAGTTGGCGTCTGGGAGTGCACATCAGGCCGCTTCACCGCCTCGCGCGAGACCAATTCCGAAACCTGCCACATCGTGTCGGGCCGGGTCTCGCTGCATGGGCCGGATGGCCGCAGCGAAGAGGTTGGTCCCGGCGAAATGCTGGTGCTGCCGAAAGGCTGGAAAGGCGAATGGACGATCCACGAGAAGACGCGGAAGCTTTACATCCTGCACTTCGAAGCGTGATCTGGCTGGAACAGCCGCTACTCGTCGTCCGAACCGCTGGCCGTCGGCTTGCCTTCAATCGCCTGCCGCAAGGCGTCGTTGATGCGGTCCTGCCAGCCCGGTCCATCCTCCTGAAAGTGGTCCAGCACGGCGCGGTCGATCCGGATCGAAACAAGCTCCCTGACGCCTGGAGCGGCCGAGGGCTCACGCATTGGAGCAGCCGGCTTCTTCACCGGCTTGAAAGCCGCTTCGGCGGCCGTCATCGGATTTGTTGGTCGGCGCGGAGGATTTGCCATTGGATGACCCTGACTGAAGACGATTCGTGCACGACGCTGCACGCTTGCGCCACCATAGCCCAACCAGCGCCGTCGCGCAGGCCCCTTTGGTCAGGACGATCACTCGGCTGCTTGGAGAACCTGTGCGTTGATGATGACCCTGATCTCGGCGCGGCAGGAACCGCAATTCGTGCCGGCATTCAGCGCCGCGCCGATTGCCGCGACGCTGCCGCAGCCGCGGCGCACCGCTTCGGCGATCTGGTTGGCACCGACGCCGAAACAGGAGCAGACGATGGCGCCGCGGTCGACGTCGATCCCGCCCGGCCGTCCGGCCACGATAGCCAGCCTGCCGCGTCGGTCGACATGATCGGCACTCAACTGTTCCGCCGCCCAGCCGCGCGACACGGCGACCGGTCCGGGCGCGACGAACAGCGCCCCGCACAGTTGATCGCCATCGAAGGCGGCGATGCGATGCTGGCCGGCGTCGCGGTCATGATAGGCTGATATTTCGGCACCCAATGACGCGCCGAACAGCGACCCGGCAACGCCCGCCCAGTCGATGTCGTCATCGGCAAAGGCAAGCTCGACCCGCCAACCGCCCTTGCATTTGGCCACGGCCCAATAGGCCGCGGCATCGGGCGCCGGCCTCTGCCGCGTCACCGCAAAGCCAAAGGCTCTTGCCGCGAATTTCTCGATGCGGGCGGCGACATGTTTCAGCGCCGGCTGGCCGGAAATGGGATCGGTCAGCGGCGCGGTCAGCGTGTCGAGCCGGCCCCTTGCCGAGAACTGATCGGTCCAGTGCATCGGCGCAAACAGGCTGCCCTGGCGCTGGCGCGCCGTCACCAGCGCGCGCACCAGCACGTCGCCGCGCGGGCTGGAAACGCGCACGATGTCGGCGTCACCGATGCCGAAGCGCTGCGCATCCACGGGGTGGATTTCGACGAAGGGCTCGGCGATGTGCTGCGAAAGCCGCGGGCTTTTCCCCGTCCGCGTCATGGTGTGCCAATGATCGCGGATACGGCCGGTGTTGAGGATCAGCGGATAGTCGGGACTGGTGCGGACTACCGTGGTCGGGCGGATGGCGATGAAGCGCGCCTTGCGATCGGGTGTGTAGAAATTGCCGTCGGCGAAGAAGCGGGTGGTGGAAGGGCCATTTGCAGCCAACTCCGACTGATGTCGAGCTTGAGCGCCCCCCTCTGGCCTGCCGGCCATCTCCCCCTCAAGGGGGGAGATTGGCAGCTTCGCCGATGGCGCTCGTTCTGCAACGTTGGTAATTGGCGAAAGCTGTAGCAATAGCCGATCTCCCCCCTTGAGGGGGAGATGGCCGGCAGGCCAGAGGGGGGTGCCTTGGCTCGGCGCCGGCCATTGGAATGGCTCAAGCGCCTCATACCCCTCCGCATCAACCCCGGCACAAGCCCCGATATCGAAATCCCGCGCACCATCATTCTCGAACCCCGACAGCGCGGCATGCTCGGCAAACACCTCCCCTGGCGTCGCATAGGAAAACGCCTCGCCAAACCCCATCCGCTTGCCCACCTCGGCGACAATCCACCAGTCGGGCAGCACCTCGCCGGGCAGCTCCAAAAACGCGCGCTGGCGCGAAATGCGGCGTTCGGAATTGGTGACGGTGCCGTCCTTCTCGCCCCAGGCGGCGGCGGGCAGCCGGACATGGGCATGGCGGACGGTGTCGGTCCGGGCCAGCACGTCCGACACCACCACGAAAGGGCACGCCTTGATCGCCGCTTCGACGGCATCGGCGTCCGGCATCGAATCGACCGGGTTGGTGGCCATGATCCACAGCGCCTTGATGCGCCCGTCGGCCAGCGCCTGGAACATCTCGACTGCCTTCAGGCCGGGCTTTCCGGCAATGGCCGGCGCGTTCCAGAAGCGCTGCACACGGTCGCGATGGTCGGGGTTTTCGATCTCCATATGGGCGGCGAGCATATTGGCCATGCCGCCGACCTCGCGGCCGCCCATCGCATTGGGCTGGCCGGTGACTGAGAACGGCCCTGCTCCTGGCTTGCCGATGCGGCCTGTGGCCAAATGGCAGTTGATGATGGCGTTGACCTTGTCGGTGCCGGATGACGACTGGTTCACACCCTGGCTGTAAACCGTCACCGTTTTCGCCGTCGCCGCAAACAGGCTGTAGAAACGGCCAAGCTCGTCCTCGCTCAGGCCGGTGGCGGCGGCGACGCCGGCCAGGTCGAGCGCGGAGGCCGCGAAAAGCGCTTGCCCGAAGCCGGTCGTGTGCGTCGTGATGTAGGCGCGGTCGAGCGCATTGTGCTGGCCGAGATAAGCGAGCAGGCCCGTGAACAAAGCGACGTCGCCATCCGGCGCGATCGCCAGATGCATGTCGGCGATGTCAGCGGTCATGGTGCGACGCGGGTCGACCAGGACGATCTTCATCTCCGGCCGCTTTTCCCGGGCAGCCGCAATGCGCTGGTAAAGCACGGGATGGCACCAGGCGAGATTGGAGCCAACCAGCACGATCAGGTCGGCAAGCTCCAGATCGTCATAGGTTCCCGGCACGGTGTCGGAGCCGAAGGCGCGGCGGTGGCCGGCGACCGAGGAGGCCATGCACAGGCGCGAATTGGTGTCGATGTTGGCCGAGCCGACAAAGCCCTTCATCAGTTTGTTTGCGACATAATAGTCCTCGGTCAGCAACTGGCCGGAGACATAGAAGGCGACCGCATCGGGCCCATGCTCGGCGATGGTTTGCGAGAAGGTCGAGGCGACGAGGTCGAGCGCCTCGTCCCAGCCGGCGCTGCGGCCGTGGATCTCCGGATGGAGCAGCCTGCCGTCGAGGTCGATGGTCTCGGCCAGTGCCGAGCCCTTGGAGCAGAGCCGGCCGAAATTGGCCGGGTGGTCGGGGTCGCCGCGGACGGACACCTGCCCGTCCGCGGCGACCTTCGCCAGCACGCCGCAGCCCACCCCGCAATAGGGGCAGGTGGTCCTCACCTCGCGCGCTTCGTCGATCTCCATGGGTCAGGCCGCGCGGCTGGCCAGCGCTTCCAGCGCAATGAACAGACGCTCGCCTTCGACCCGCACCGGAATGGTGCGCACCGCGCCCTCGTCGGCGCCGAGCGCCTTGCCCGTCTCCAGCGAAATCACCCAATTGTGCAAGGGACAGGTCACCGCCGTGCCGTGCACGATGCCCTGGCTGAGCGGTCCGCCTCTGTGCGGGCAATGGTCGTCGATGGCGTAGACCTGATCGTCCTGGGTGCGGAATACGGCGATCTTTCCCTCTGGCGTGGCGACACAGCGCGCGCCACGGCGGGGGATGTCGGAGATGGAGCCGATGGCGATCCAGTTCATGATGGTCACTCCGCCGCCTGCGCAAAGCCGACCGAGGCCATCGGCCGGAATTCGTGCTTGTCCTTGCCGGAAACGCGCTCTGACCACGGGTCGACCTGGGCGAACTTCTGGCTGAAAACGAAGCGCTCGTAATAGGCCTTGCGCTTGTCGCCATCGTCCATGATCTGGCGCTTGATCTCGGGAATGCCGATGCGCTTGGCCCATTTGTAGATGCGCTCGAGATAGCGGCCCTGCTCGCGATACATCTGCGTCAGCGCCACGATATGCGCCAGCGCCTCATCCTCGGTCTTGACCAGGCCGAGCACCTCGGTGCCCTTGATGTCGAGGCCGGCCGCGCCGGCAAAATGGATCTCGTAACCACTGTCGACGCAGATCACGCCGACATCCTTGCAGGTCGCCTCGGCGCAGTTGCGAGGACAGCCCGACACCGCCATCTTGACCTTGGCCGGGGTCCACGAGCCCCACATGAATTTTTCGATGCGGACGCCAAACCCTGTCGAATCCTGCGTGCCGAAGCGGCACCAGTCCGAGCCGACGCAGGTCTTCACCGTGCGCAACCCCTTGGCATAGGCGTGGCCGGAGACGAAGCCGGCCTGACCGAGATCGGCCCATACCGCCGGCAGGTCTTCCTTGCGGATGCCGAGCATGTCGATGCGCTGGCCGCCGGTGACCTTGACCATCGGGATTTCGAACTTGTCGACGACGTCGGCGATGGCGCGCAGCTCCGCCGCGTTGGTGACGCCGCCCCACATGCGCGGCACCACCGAATAGGTGCCGTCCTTCTGGATGTTGGCGTGGACGCGCTCGTTGATGAAGCGCGACTGGTAGTCGTCGGCGTACTCGTCCGGCCAGTCGCAGACGAGATAATAGTTGAGCGCCGGCCGGCATTTGGCGCAGCCGCAGGAGGTCGTCCACTCCAGTTCCTGCATGACGGCGGGAATGGTCTTCAGGCCCTTGGCGATGATCAGCCGGCGCACCTCGTCATGGCCGAGCGTCGTGCAGCCGCACATCGGCTGCACCGCCGCCGGATTGTATTTGTCGCCGATGGTCAGCACCATCAGCTTCTCGACCAGCCCGGTGCAGGAGCCGCAGGAGGCTGACGCCTTGGTGTGGGCGCGCACGTCGTCGAGCGAGGTCAGGCCCTTCCCCGTAATCGCGCCAGTGATCTTTCCCTTGCAAACGCCGTTGCAGCCGCAGATTTCCGCATCATCCGGCAAGGCTGCAACGGCCGCCATAGGGTCCAGCGGGGCACTCCCCTGGTAGGACTGGCCGAAGATGAGCGTGTCGCGCATTTCGGAAATATCGGTCTGCTTCTTCTTGAGGTCGTTGAACCAGGCTCCATCAGCCGTCTCGCCATAGAGCACGGTACCGATGATGCGGTCGTCCTTCAGGACAAGGCGCTTGTAGACGCCGGCGGCCGCATCGCGCAGCACGATCTCCTGGCGGTCCTCGCCCTCGGCGAAGTCGCCGAGCGAGAACAGGTCGATGCCGGTGACCTTGAGCTTGGTCGGCGTGTCCATATGGACGAAGGCCGCCGCCTCGTTGCCGGCCAGCTGGCTGGCTGTGACGCGCGCCATCTCGTAGAGCGGTGCGACGAGGCCATAGACCTGGCCGTTGACCTCGGCACATTCGCCGAGCGCGTAAATGTCGGGATCGTTGCTGCGCATTCCGGCGTCGACGACGATGCCCCTGTTGACTGCGATGCCGGCCTGTTTCGCCAGCGCCGAATTCGGCCTGATGCCGACGGCCATCACCACAAGCGTTGCTGGGATAATGGTGCCGTCAGCAAGCTCCACCTGCCCGACCTTGCCGTTGCCTGTGATCGCCTGTGTGTTAGCCTTGGTGATCACCTTGATGCCGCGCTGCTCCACGGCACGCTGCAGCAGATAGCCGGCCGCGGGATCGAGCTGGCGCTCCATCAGCGTCGGCATGACATGCAGCACGGTGACGTCCATGCCTTGCGCGTTGAGGCCCGCCGCCGCCTCCAGACCCAGCAGGCCGCCGCCGATGACCACCGCCTTGGCCCGCGACTGCGCGGCGAGCATCATCGCCTGCACATCGTCGAGGTCGCGATAGGTCAGCACGCCCGGCAGGTCATGGCCGGGCACCGGGATGATGAACGGTACCGAGCCGGTGGCGATGACGAGCTTGTCGTAGGGTTCGGTGACGCCATGATCTGACGTGACGGTCTTCGCTGACCGGTCGATGGTGACGATCTTGTGGCCCTTGTAGAGGGTGATGTTGTTGGCGATGTACCAGCCGTCGCCGTGGATGATGATCTCCTCATAGGCTTTCTCGCCCGACAGCACCGGCGACAGCATGATGCGGTCGTAATTGACGCGCGGTTCGGCGTTGAAGATGGTGACGGTGTAGCGGCCCGGCGCCTGTTCCAGCAGGTGCTCGAGCATGCGCCCGGGGGCCATGCCATTGCCGATGATGACAAGTCTTTCGCTCATGGTGCTACTCCGCGGCTTCGACGAAGCGGTGGCGTTCGTAGAGGAACTTCAGCACCGCCTCGCGGCAGCGCAGGAAGGTCCGGTCGGAAGAGAGTTCGACGCGCCGGCGCGGCCGCGCCAGCGGCACGGGAAGCACTTCGCCGATGGTTGCCGCCGGGCCATTGGTCATCATGACGATGCGGTCGGAAAGCAGCACCGCCTCGTCGACATCGTGGGTGATCATGATCGTCGTCGAGCCGAGCCTGGAGTGGATGTCCATCACCGCGTCCTGCAGATGGGCGCGCGTCAGCGCATCGAGCGCGCCGAACGGCTCGTCGAGCAGCAGGATCTTCGGCTCCATGGCCAGCGCCCGGGCGATGCCGACGCGCTGCTTCATGCCGCCCGATATTTCTGCCGGGCGTTTGTCCTTGGCATGCGCCATCTGCACGAGGTCAAGATTGCGCATGATCCAGTCATGCCGCTCGGCCTTGCTCTTCGAACGACCGAAGACCTTCGACACCGCCAGATTGATGTTTTCGTAGACGGTCAGCCACGGCAAAAGGCTGTGGTTCTGGAACACCACGGCGCGTTCCGGTCCGGGGCTGTCGACCTCCTTGTCCTCGAGCAGCACGGCGCCGGCGGACACCTTGGTCAGCCCGGCGATCAGATTGAGCAAGGTCGACTTGCCACAGCCGGAATGGCCGATGATGGAGACGAATTCGCCCTTGTCGATGGTCAGCCTGATGTCCTTCAATACCTCGCTGACCTGGGCACCACGCGTGAAGGATTTGTCGATATGGTCGAGTTTCAGATAGGCCGTCATCGCCCCTCTCCTCACTTTGCCGTTGTGCCGCGGGTGACAAAGGCGCCGACCGCTGCGACCAGACGGTCGAGGCAGAAGCCGGTGACGCCGATATAGGCGAGCGCGACGATGATGTCGGGCAGCCGCGACGAGTTCCACGCGTCCCAGATGAAGAAGCCGATGCCGACGCCGCCGGTCAGCATTTCGGCGGCGACGATGGCGAGCCAGGACAGGCCGATGCCGATCCTCAGGCCGGTAAAGATGTAAGGCGCGGCGGCCGGCACCATGATCTTCACGAAGAACTCGAACTGGTTGAGCCGCAGGATGCGCGAGACGTTGCGATAATCCTCTGGGATGTTACGCACGCCGACCGCGGTGTTGATGATGATTGGCCAGATCGACGTGATGAAGATGACGAAGATCGCCGACGGGCTGGAATCGCGGAACGCCGCCAGCGACAGAGGCAGCCAGGCCAGCGGCGGCACCGTGCGCAGGATCTGGAACACCGGGTCGAGGCCGCGCATCGCCCAGATCGACTGGCCGACCAGCGCGCCGAGCGCGACGCCGACCACCGCCGCCAGGCCGAAGCCGATGGCAACACGCTGCAGCGAGATCAGCACGCGCCATGCCAGACCGATATCCTGCGGGCCATTGTCGAAGAACGGATGCGCGATCAAATCGTAGGCCTCGTTCCACACCTGGGTCGGCGGCGGCAGGCTTGATGTCGGCGACGAACAGGCGATCTGCCAGACGACCAGCATCAGCGCGATCACGATGATGGGCGGCACCAGCGCGCTCGCCAGTTTGCCGGCGATGGCGAGCGGATCGAAGCGACGCCTTGCTTTGGCAGTGAAGGCGATGACCTCCGCCGGCTTGGCAGGAAAGGCCTTCACCTTGGTGTCCTCGATAGTCTGGATCGACATGTCTGGGGAAAACTCCGTGGGGCAGATAATTCGAGCGACAAACGGCGCAATGCGCCGTTTGCGCAGGGGTTCAGGCCGATGCCTTGATCTTCAGGCTATCGAGATAGGCGGACGGGTTGGCCGGATCGAAGATCTTGCCGTCGAAGAAGGTCTCGACGCCGCGCGACGGCGACGCCGGAACGTCGGCAGCCGCAACGCCGAGATCCTTGGCCGCTTCGCGCCACAAATCCTCGCGGTTGACCTGATCGACCAGCGCCTTGATGTCGGTGGTCAGCGCGAACTTACCCCAACGGATGTTCTCGGCGAGGAACCACGTATCGTGGCTCTTGAACGGATAGGAGACGCCGCCCTTCCAAAACTTCATGGAGAAATCGGTGCCGTTGGCGACGCGGCCATTGCCGTAGTTGATGTCGCCCTTGAGGCGGCCGATGATGTCGGCGACGGGCACGTTCATCCATTGCCGCTTGCCGATGATGGCGGCCATCTCGTCCTTGTTGTCGCTGGCCTCGCACCATTGCTGGGCTTCCATGACGGCCATCAGGATCGCCTTGGTGGCGTTCGGGTATTTCTCGATGAATTCGGCACGCAGGCCGAGCGCCTTTTCCGGATGGCCCTTCCACAATTCGCCCGTCGTGGCGGCGGTGAAGCCGACGCCCTGATGGACGAGCTGCTCGTTCCACGGCTCGCCGACGCAGAACACGTCCATGTTGCCGACCTTCATGTTGGCCACCATCTGCGGCGGCGGCACGACGATGGTTGAAACGTCCTTGTCGGGATCGATGCCGCCGGCGGCCAGCCAGTAGCGCAGCCACAGATCATGCGTGCCACCCGGGAAGGTCATGGCGGCCTTGATTTCCTTGCCGGCCGCCTTCTTGGCGGCAAAGGCGTCCTTCAGCTTCGAGGCGTCGAGGCCGACACCGGTGCCGGCATATTCCTGGGCGACCGAAATGCCCTGGCAGTCGTAGTTGAGCCGCGCCACGATCGCCATCGGCATTGGCTGGTTGTTCTGCGTCACCTTGCCGGTGTGCATGAGGTAAGGCAGCGGCGTCAGGATATGGGCGCCGTCGATGCCGTTGGCCGCGCCGCCGAGCATCAGATTGTCGCGTGTCGCGCCCCAGGAGGCCTGCTTGAGCACCTCGACATCGGGCATGCCGAACTTGGGGAACAGCCCCTTCTCCTTGGCGATCATCAGCGGTGCCGCATCGGTCAGCGCAATGAAGCCGAGCTTGGCGCCGGTGACCTCCGGCGCGGCGGTGGCGGCATAGGCGCCGGAGGGGAAGAGCTTGCGGGCGGCCACGAACAGTGCCGCCGTCATCGCGCTGCTGACCAGAAAATCGCGGCGCGTCATGTCCTTGAGGGTCGTTCCAGTCCTGATCCGTTTCGTCATCGTCGTCTCCGGTTGGGGCGCGGCTTGGGATCCGCGTCGTCGATTGCGTGTTGATCAAAACAAAAAAAGCCGCCAGCCAGGTCTTCGCGTCCGGGTGACCGGGAGCGCGCATTAACCTGAGCGGCAGCTTTGCCTGTGGCGCCCGCCATTGGACGCCTGTTCCGTGACCCGTGAAGGGCCTGTCTATTTCAAAGCAGGAACCGTGCCAGTTTCGAGAGAGGCGAAAAAGATCAATGAAATCAGCAGTTCACGCCGATCACCGACACGTCGGGCCCTATGGCCGGCAGGCCAAAGATTGGTCATTGGAGCAATCGCACGCACAATTTTTGTGCAATGCACAAGAATGGCGCGGAAATGATCAGGTCTGAATCTCGGCGGATTTCTGGCCGGCAATGTAAGCGTCGATCTCGTCGGGATCGAAGATCTGGCCGTCGAAGAAACCGTCGGGACCGAGCACCAGACCGGCACCGGTCGCACCGACCGCTGTGGCCACGCGGAGAGCGCCCTCGACTTTCGAATTGGCGCCGGGAAGTGCGACGCCAAGCGGCTTCAATGCCGAACGATAGAGGTCGGGGCGATAGCAGTCGCGGGCGATGGCAAGGTGTTCCGGCGTGTGCGCCACATGCCCCCAGCGCACCATCTGCGTGTAGAACCACAGCGCATGGCTCTTCCACGGAAAATTCGCCGCCTTGTCGAAAGGCAGGAAGAAGTCGTCGATATCCAGCTCCGCCCCGCCGCCCAATTGGAGATGTCCGGTCAGGATCGGCATCTGCACCGCCGGCGGCAGACCGAGGTAGCCGGCCTGCGCCATGACAGCGGCCAATTCGCCATGGTTGGCCGGGTCCTGGCACCAGCGCGCCGAATGATGCAGCGCGCGCAGCAATGCTGCCAGCGCCTCCGGGTTTTCGTCAGCCCACGCCTTGCGCACGCCGATCACCTTCTCCGGGCTGTTGCGCCATATCTGCGCCTTGACGGTGGCGATATGGCCGGTGCCCGCTGCCACCGAAGCGCTGTTCCAGGGTTCGCCAACGCAGTAGCCGTCGATACGCCCGGCGGCCAGCGCATCGGCCATGAAGGGCGGCGGCACGATGACGATCTCGATCTCTTGGCTCGGATCGATGCCGCAGGCGGCGAGCCAGTAGCGCAGCTCGTAATTGTGCCCGGAATGCGGGTGCACCACGGCGAAGCGCAGCGGATCGCGGCCGGCAGCAGCGCGCTCGCGAATGAGCGCGCCAAGTGCGGCACCGGCGCGCGCCGGATCGAGGTCGGCCACGGCGCCATGTGCCGCCATGCCGGCCCAAACGGCGTTCGAGATGGTGACGCAATTGCCGCCGAGGCCGAGCGAGAACGGCACGATGGTTTCCGAGGCGAGCGGCGTCAGCCCGAGATTGCAGGCGAGCGGCATCGGCCCCAGCATATGCGCGAGATGGAAGTGGCCGATGGCGATGCGGTCGCGGATGTTGGCCCACGACGTCTCGCGGTGCAGCGTTAGATCGATGCCTTCGCGCGCGGCGAAGCCAAGCTCACCGGCCGCAACCAGCACGGCGCTGTCGAAAAGCGGCATGAAGCCGGCGGTGATCTGGTGCTCGGCAGTCATGCTCATTCGTCCTCCGCCGGTCCCAGCAGCCCGGCGGCGGTCACCAGGCTCTGGGCGATGTCGCCGATCTTGCGATTCTGGTTCATCGCCGTCTTGCGCAGCAGCGTGTAGGCGGCCTCTTCGGAGAGGCCACGTGACTTCATCAGGATGCCCTTGGCGCGGTCGATCACCTTGCGGCTTTCGAGTTCGCTGCGGACTTCTTCCAGCTCGCGCGCCATGCGCGAAAAGGCGTTGAAGCGGCTGACCGCCATGTCGAGGATCGGCTTGACGCGCTCTTGCCGCAGACCGTCGACGACATAGGCAGAAACGCCGGCATCGACCGCCGCCTCGATCGAGGCCTGGTCGGAGCGGTCGACGAACATGGCGATCGGCCGTTTTACGGCGCGCGACAGCTGGAACATGTTTTCCAGCATGTCGCGGTTCGGGTTTTCGAGATCGATGACGATGACATCGGGCTCGATCTCGGCGATCCGCCGCGCAATGCCGGTCACGTCATGGATGACGGTGACCCGCTCATGGCCGGCCTCGCGCAACCCCGCCTCGATGATCGCGGCGCGGATGCGGTTTTCATCGATCACCAGGACGGCGAGTGCGGTTCGAACCATGCCTGCATTGTGACCAAGCGAAGGAATTGTGCAATGCGGTATGGTTGAACAACCCGATATTCGCTGACCGCTCCGCAGGCGCCTAATCCGCCGCCAGTGCCGTGACCTCGCGGCGGAAGGGCAGTGCGTCGCCGATATCGGCTTCGTCCAGCTCGCGCGCGAAGCGGTGGCCGGCATAGGTTGCCCAGGCGATCGGACCCGGCGCTTCGGCGTCACCGATGACCTTGATCGAGCGGATTCCGCTGTCGGCCCACTCGGCCCGCCGCGCCTTCAGGCCTTGCCAGACGCCATCGTCCTGCTGGCGCGATGTCACCAGCACCACGGCGTCGGCGGCGATGTCAAATTGGCTACCCGTATAGGCGCAGGCCGTGGCAACGCCGCCCGGCACGATGCGCGTCACGGTGCGGTTCAGCACGATCTCGACGCCGAGTTCGGCCAGCCGGCGATGGATGGCGCCCTGCTCCAGCGTGTTGCGGGTCCAGTCGGACACATAGGCCGACGGCGTCACCAGCGTCACCTTTGCGCCCTGGCGCGCCATCAGCTCGGCCAGAACGCCACCCATGTAATAGTGGTCGTCGTCGAACAGCACGACGCTGCCGGTCGGCACATTGCCGCCCATCAGATCGTCCGGCGTGTAGACCGGCATCGCCGGGTCGACCGGCATCGGCACGACATGCGCGCGCGCCACGCCGTCTCGGCGCCATGTCGAGCCGGTGGCGACGGCGATGTTCTGGAAGCCGAAGTCCAGTATCTCCTGCGCCGACAATCGGCTTTCGAAATAGACGTCGACATTGGACATCTGGCTGATCTGGTACTGGCGGTAGTCGCGCACGCGTCCCCATGCCGAGAGACCGGGCAAGCGGCATTCGCGCGCCACGCGGCCGCCGAGTTCGGTGCCGGCTTCGGCGATGGCCACCTGATAGCCGCGCAGGCCGAGCGCACGCGCCGCCTCCAGCCCGGCCGGGCCGGCGCCGACGATCAGCACGCTGTCGCTGTCGCCCTTGGCCTGCATGCGTTCGGGATGCCAGCCCTTGCGCCACTCCTCCATGAAGGTCGGGTTCTGCGTGCAGCGCGAGATCGACATGGTCATGTCGCCGGTGATGCAGATGTTACAGCCGATGCATTCTCTGATGTCCTCGATACGCCCCTCCTCCACTTTCTTCGGCAGGAAGGGATCGGCAATCGACGGCCGCGCGCAACCGATGAAATCGAGCGTACCGGACTTGATCATCTTCACCATCACGTCCGGCGAGGTGAAACGACCGACGCCGACCACCGGCTTCGAGGTCAGCTTCTTGATGCCGGACACCAGGCTCTCCTGCGCGCCCTCCTCCTTGAACCGCGACGGCCCCGAACAATCCTCCCAGGCGCCATGCGCCAAATCCCAGAGATCAGGCAGGTCCGCATGCATCTCGATCATGTCGCGCACTTCGGAATTGGCGAAGCCGAGTTCGCCGATCATCTCGTCCAGCGACAGCCGCAGCGTCAGGCCGCAAGTGTCGCCGATGGCATCCCTGCCCTCCTCGATCAGCTCGCGCATCAGCCGCGAACGATTTTCCAGGGAGCCGCCATATTCGTCGCTTCGCTGGTTGGTGGCCGTGGACAGGAAGTGCTGGATGATGCCGAAGCCATGCGCGCCGTAGAGGCACACCAGATCGAAGCCCGCGAGCCTCGCCCGTTTGAAGGCATTGCGGTGCCAGCGGCGCAGGTCGCGTATATCCTGCTTGTCCATGGCGCGCGCCTGCACCGGATCGTTGGTGAAGGTGCGAATGGGCAGGGCCGACGGTCCGCGCGGCACTTCCTTGGTGTAGAGGTTAGGTCCGTTGATGCCCGAATAGGCCAGCTGGATGCCGGCCAGCGCGCCATGCTGATGCATAGCCTTGGCCATCTTCGCCAGTGCCGGGATATCGGCATCGTCCCACAGCCTGAGCTCGATGAAGGGCGTGATCTCCGATGTATGGTGCATCTCGGTCTGCTCGGTGAAGATGACACCCCAGCCGCCTTCCGACTTGATGCGGCGCATCTCGGCCGCGGCCGAAGGGTCGCGATAGCCGCCGCCATTGCAATGCGGCACCTGATAGAAGCGGTTCTTGGCGGTCACCGGACCGATCTTCACAGGCTCGAACAGAATGTCATAGCGCGGATCGCGCATGGAACGTGCCTTCCTGCCAGCGTCGCCCTGCAGCATGCCCGATCATGGTTTCGAGGCGTGACGCAAGCCGGCCAGCCCAGTGGGTTGATGCCGTGAGACCATTCATAAGTTTCGGCAAGCGTCAGAAAACAACAGATTTCTTCCGTGCCGGTTAGGCCGCGCCTAATCGCGTTCACCCGGATTAGCATCCGCTGAATTTCGGCTGAGCCAAATGCGACTTCAAGGCCACCGCTGCGCGATGTTAGATAGCGCCCACGGCCAACGAGGCATAAACGCATGGACAGCATCCAGATCCTTGAAAAGCTGATCGCCTTCCCGACGGTGAGCCGCGACTCGAACCTCGTCCTCATCGGTTATGTGGCGGAGCTGCTGGAGGCGCATGGCATTGCTTGCCAGATCATCCGCAGCGAGGACGGCCACAAGGCCAATTTGTTTGCCACCATCGGACCGGCCGGTGCTTCCGGCATCATGCTGTCCGGTCACACCGACGTCGTTCCCGTCGACGGCCAGGCCTGGACGCTGCCGCCCTTCGAGATGACCAACCGCGACGGCAAGCTTTACGGACGCGGCGCGGCCGACATGAAGGGTTTTGTGGCCTGCGCGCTCGCGGCGTGCCTCAAGGCCTCGACAATGACGCTGCGGACACCGCTGCACCTGGCCCTCTCCTACGACGAGGAGATCGGCTGCATCGGTGTGCGCAGTCTGATCGACATGCTGCAAGCGGCCCCCCATCGGCCCTTGCTGTGCATCGTGGGCGAGCCCACCGACATGCAGGTGGCGACGGGCCACAAGGGCAAGCTTGCCGCACGCGCGCTTTGCAAGGGGCGCGAGGGCCATTCGGCGCTGGCCCCGCTGGCGCTCAACGCCATCCATCTCGGCTGCGATTTCGTCGCCGCCTTGCGCCGCGAGCAGGACCGGCTGGTGCGCGATGGCGCCCGCGACGGCGACTACGACATTGCCTACACAACCGTCCATGTCGGCAAGATCAACGCCGGCGTGGCGCTGAACATCGTGCCGAACCTCTGCCAGGTCGACTTCGAGATCCGCAATGTCGCCGCCGACGACCCGCATGAGATTCTCGAGCGCCTGCGCGTGGAGGCCGCGCGCATTGCCACCGAAGCCTCGGCTATCGCGCCCGAGGCGGCGATCGACATCGACATCACCAACACCTATCCCGGCCTGGACACGCCGGCCAGTTCGCAGGCCGTCGCCTTCGTCAAATCGCTGACCGGCGCCAACAACACCATCAAGGTGGCCTTCGGCACGGAGGGCGGCCTGTTCAGCCGCGACGTCGGCACGCCGACGGTCGTGTGCGGACCGGGATCGATGGCGCAGGGACACAAGCCGGACGAATTCGTCAGCGTCGAGCAGATGCGCCGCTGCGACGCCATGCTGGAAAAATTGCTGCAACGGCTTGCCGACCAGCAGCTGGCTTAACCGGGCGCTACTTCTGTGGAAGCGCTGCCTGGCCGACGGCCCGCTCGGCGCCGAACACACCTTGCTCGACGACGAAATGCCGGCAGTGGTCGATGAACGCCTGGGCGGTTTGCGTGCGGTGTTCGGAATTGGGCAAGGCGACGCCCATGGTCAGCGGCCGCAGATCACCATCCAGCGGCACGAACACCAGCGGCTTGCCGTCCGGCGCCAGCGTGTTGAGCGGCCGCATATTGGCGATGCCGTAGCCGAAGCCGTTCGCCACCATTGAGCGCATGACGGCAATGTCGCCTGTGCGCTCGGCAATGTTGGGGCGGATCCCCCGCTGGTGGAATGCCGACAGGAAATATTCGCGGCTGAACGGCAGGTCGAGCAGCACCATCGGCTCGTCGGCCAGTTCTTCCGTCGTGATCGACGCCTTTGCCGCGAAACGATGCCCCGCCGGCAGCATGACATAGGCCGGCACCAGCATCAGCGGCTCGAAGGTCATGTCCTGCGACAGTTCGAGATCGTAGGTCAGGGCAAGGTCGATTTCACCGCGCTGCAGCATCTCCAGCAATTGCCCTTGGTTGCGCTCGAACTGGCGCACGCGCACATCGGGATAGGCACGCTCGAACCGCATGCGTAGCGCCGGCAGCACGATCTGCGCAAAGGTCAGCAGGCATCCCACGGCCAGCGGGCCGCGCACCTTCTCCGCAAAATCGCCGGCGACGTCATGCAAGGCGTCGGCATCGTTGAGCAGCCGCGCGGCTTCCTTCAGGAAGATGCGGCCGCCGGCCGTGAGCGAGAGGCCGTGCGAATGCTTGCGGACAAAAAGCTGGACGCCGAACTCGGTTTCCAACTGCGCGATCGAGGCCGAAATCGAGGGCGGCGAGACATTGACCTGTTCGGCCGCCTTGGCGATGGAGCCGGCTTCGCCCACGGCGACGAAATATTCCAACTGTCTGAGCGTGAAGCGTAGCGGCATGGCTGGCTATGTTGCCGGTTTGAGGGCTTCTATCAAGCCTAATGCATGTCGCGCAAAAGTGGCCCCGGTTTTGCGCATACGACATGCAAAGAGCAAAGGCCTAAAGCGCATCGCTTGAATCCGTTCAATCGCGATGCGCTTTAGGCGCCCATCAGTATTTGATCCATGTCGTTTTGAGCGCGGTGTACTTGTCGAGCGCATGCAGTGACAGGTCGCGGCCGAAGCCGGATTGCTTGAAACCACCAAACGGCGTCATCGGGCTCAGCGCGTCGACCGTGTTGACGGAAACCGTGCCGGCATGGAGCCGGCCGGCGATGCGATGCGCGCGCGACAGGCTGTCGGTCCACAGCGATGCGGCCAGCCCGTACGGGCTGTCATTGGCGATGCGGATCGCGTCGGCCTCGTCGTCGAAGGCGATGACCGAAAGCACCGGCCCGAAGATCTCGTCGCGCGCGATCGGATCGGCGGGCGCGACATCGTCGAAGATGGTTGGCTGGACAAAGCTGCCACGCCCGTTGACCGTCACCAGATCGCCACCCGCAACCAGGCGCGCGGTTTTCTTGCCGGCCTCGACGAAGCGCATGACATTGGCCGCGTGGCGACTGTCGACCATGGCGCCCATTTTCGAAGCCGGATCGAGCGGATCGCCGGGCTGCGTGACCGCCGCACGTTGCACAAGTTTCTCCACCAGAGCATCCTTGATGCCGCGCTGGACGAGAAGGCGTGAATTGGCGGAACAGACCTCGCCCTGGTTGAAGAAGATGCCGAGGGCCGCCATGTCGGCCACCACATCGAGATCCCTGCAGTCGGCAAAGACGAGGTTGGGGCTCTTGCCGCCGGTCTCCAGCCAGACCTGCTTCATGTTCGACTGACCGGAATACTGCAGGAACATCTTGCCCACGGCGGTCGATCCGGTGAAGGCAAGGCAATCCACATCCATGTGGCGGCCAAGCGCCTGACCGGCGGTTTCGCCAAGGCCTGGCACGACATTGAGCACGCCGGCAGGCAGGCCCGCTTCCATTGCCAGTTCCGCCAGAAGCAGGGCCGACAGAGGCGACTGCTCGGCGGGTTTCAGCACCACCGAATTGCCCGCCGCCAGCGCCGGCGCGCATTTCCAGGTCGCCATGTCGAGCGGGAAATTCCACGGCACCACTGCGCCGACCACGCCAAGCGGCTCGCGCCGCACCAGCACCAGATCGCCTTCGCCGGTCGGCGCCACCTCACCATAGATCTTGTCGATGGCCTCGCCATACCATTGGAAGATCGCCGCCGAGCCGGGGACGTCGACCGAGGCTGCGTCCCTGACGAGTTTGCCCATGTCAAGCGATTCGAGCAGGGCCAGTTCATGCAGGTTTTCGCGCAGCAACTGCGCCAGCCGCAGCAAGACCTCCTTGCGGTGCGCCGGACTGGTGCGCGACCAGACACTCGCATTGAAGCTGCGCCGAGCTGCGGCAACCGCCAGATCGATATCTTCCTCGCCGCAGGACGCCACTTCGGCCAGCACCTCGCCGGTAGCCGGATTGACGCTGGCGAAGGTCCGGCCCGAACGCGCCGGAACCGTCTTGCCGTCGATGAACGCCTTGTCGCGAAAGCGGATCGCGGACGCCTTGCCGATCCAGTCCTTGTGGCTGAGCTCGCTCATCGCAGGTGGCCCCTGTCTTGACTATTCGTCGCCCGGCACGCCGTAGCTCGGCGCATCGGATGGGTTGATGGCGCGGGTCACATACGCATCGAGCTGTGGCTTGTAGAGTTCCCATAAGCTCGCCAGTTTCTCGATCGGGCAGTCGTCGGTCCAGTCGCAGCGCAAATCGGCGACCGGCCACGCAACCTCGCGCACCAACTTCATGCCGGCGGAATGGACCGGGCCGGCCTCGCCGCCAGCCTTCAGCGCGGCGCGCATGGTTGCGATAAGGCGGTCGCCGAGATGCCCTTCCGACGCCAGGAAGGCCTCGACCATGGCTTGCGGCACGCCGTCATGGGCCAGCATGTTGCCGCCGCAGGCGACATTGTCCGCACGTGCCTCCGCCCAGATGCCAAGCGCCCTGGGTCCTGAATGGATCGCGGTCGTTCCAGCGGCATCGACAGCCAGCACCTGCCGGTATTCGGGATAAGCGCCGGTGCGCTTCAGGATGGCAACCGCCTCGACGGCCGAAGCGCCGTGCGCCAGCAATTCGAGGCCTCGCAGCCCCAGCGTCGGATCGGTGACGTTCTGGCTTGCGATGGCGCCGGCGCCTGCCTGTGCATAGGCGCAGCGCGCCGCGACAGCAGGCGATGAGGAGGACACCGCGACCCCGAACATGCCGGTCCGGCTGCACCGCGCTACTATGGAAAAGGTCATCGCTATTAATCCGGGATAACGGCGGTGCCGTCGATCTCGACCAGCCAGTCCGGCCGCGCCAGGGCCTGCACGACAAGGCCGGTCGAAACGGGATGTACGCCTTTGATGTACTCGCCCATGGTGCGGTAGACCGCCTCGCGATGGCGCACGTCGGTGATGTAGACCACCACCTTGACCAGGTGCTCCATGGTGCCGCCGCACTCCTCAATCAGCTGGCGGATGTTCTGCATCACCTTGTGCGTCTGCTCGACGGGATCATGGCTGTCGATGTTCTTGGCCGTGTCCAGATCCTGCGGGCACTGGCCACGCAGATAGACGGTCCTGCCGCCCCGCGTAACGACCGCCTGGCACAGGTCATTGTCGAGCTTCTGCTCGGGATAGGTGTCCTTGGTGTTGAACTTGCGAATTCTTGTATGCGCCATCTTGGTCTCCGTCGGATCAGGCTCGAGGTCGGGACCTCCGTTTGAGGTGCCGTGTCTATGCCACCTTGGTCTCGCGCTTTGCGGACGCATGGTAGGCCAGGTACTTGCGCTGCGTGGAAATATGGTCGGCCACATGCTGGGCGTCGTGCCAGACGCCCCAGATGAAGCTCGACCCCCTGCGCGATTGCCAAGGCAGGCCAAGAAAATAGATCCCGGGCTCGGTCGACACACCGCGCTGATGCTTCGGCTTGCCCTTTTCGTCGAACACATCGACCTTCAGCCAGTTGTAATCAACGGTGAATCCCGTCGCCCAGATGATCGAACCTATCCCGGCTTCAGCCAGGTTCAGAGCGAGAATGGGATCGGTCATGCATTGCGGGTCCGGCCCGATTTTGCGGGCCTCGGGCTCCGGGGGAAGGTCGAGGCCGTTGCGGGCGACATAGGCATCTGCCTCGTCCAGAACCGACATGTAATTCGCATCGCCGCGCGCGATATTCTTGGCCAGATCGGGCGCGAAGGTCATGACACCGTGCCTGCAGGATTCGGTCCGGCCAACCAGCGTCATCCCTTGCGCGGCAAGGCGCCGGAAGTCGATCGTCTGGCCGCCCCGCGCGCCGCTTACCGCAATGGTGACATGTTCGGTGCCCGGAGCCGGCGCCTGCGCGTCCCATTTGCCCAAAACGCCCAGCCACCAGCAGAAGTCACGCTCGCGATAGGCCCGCGGCGGGCGATCATGCGGCCCGACCGAGAGGTAGACGCGGCGTCCCGCACGCTGGAGTTCGTCGGCGATCTGCACCCCCGAAGACCCGGAGCCGACCACCAGCACCGCCCCTGCGGGCAGCTGGCCGGGATTGCGATAGGCGCTGGAATGGATCTGCATAGGCCCGGCATCCCCGGGAACGACGGCCGGGATAACCGGATGCTGGAAAGCGCCGGTGGCGGCAACCACGCTCCTGGCCTCGATCACGCCATCCGAGGTTTCGACACGGAAGCCGGGACGGCCGACAAGCCTTTCCACGCTCCTGACCTCCACGCCGCAGCGGATGGGGGCAGCGATCATGTCGGCGTAAGCGACAAAATAGTCGGCGACCTTCTCCTTGCCGATAAAGGCATCCGGACCGGCATTGGGAAATTCCATGCCGGGAAAACGGTCATGCCAGGCGGGACCATTGGCGACCAGCGAGTCCCATCTTTCGGTGCGCCAGCGTTCGGCGATACGGTCCCGCTCGAGGACGAGATGAGGCACGCCGCACTTGCTCAGATGCTCGCTCATCGCCAACCCCGCCTGGCCGCCGCCAACAACAAGCGTGTCTACTGTTTCGACTGGCATTTCAGCGGCCCTTTCTGGCTCTCCCGAGAGTTTCTGCGGATGCGGCGGAGGTCTGATCATTGGTTTACTGGAGGGACCGGACAGCGAAAATTACGATTTCATGTGGCAGTGGTTAGCTTGTCCCTAAATGCCGAATTGGCTGCGCGCAGACGGTTACGCCAGTATTGCCATGGCCGCCTTTTCGCCAATCATCATGGAGGGCGCATTGGTGTTGCCACCGATCAATGTCGGCATAACGGAGGCATCAGCGACGCGCAGATTGTCGAAACCGCGCACCTTGAGGCCGGCGGGATCAACCACCGCCATGGCGTCGTTGCCCATCCTGGCCGTGCCAACCGGATGATAGACGGTAAGAGCCTCGGCACGCAGATAGGCGAGAATCTCGCCATCGGTGTTCACGTCGGGCCCAGGCAGGATTTCCGGTCCGCGGATGCCGCCGAAAACCGGCGAAGCAAGGATCGAACGCGCGACCTTTATGCCTTCGACGAGGGTCAGGGCATCCCGTTCGTCGCTGAAGAAGCGATGGTCTATGAGCATGTTGCGGCGAGTGCCGTCGCGCTGAAGCGTGATTTCGCCGACGCTGCCTGGTCTCAACACACAGGTGTGCACGGCATAGCCGTGGCCATATTCGACGAGCCGACCGCGATGGCTGCGATAGCCCGGCACGAAGTGGAACTGAATGTCGGGTATGCTCCCGGCATACTTCGTCCTGGCAAAGCCGCCGGCTTCGACATAGTTGGTCGTCAGCATGCCTTTGCGCCGGGTGAAATACTGGAACGGCGCCGCCAGCATCGCCGGAAGATTGGCGAGCGAAAGGCCGAGCGTCTTGCGGCTGTTCGATCGCACCGTGATCATGCCATCGACATGGTCGCGCAAGTTCTTGCCGACGCCCGGCAGGTTCGCGACCGGTTCAATCCCCGCTGCTTTCAGCTCCCCGGCCGGGCCGACGCCGGAAGCAAGCAGAATGCGTGGCGATCCGATCGCACCCGCGCTGAGGACCACCTCGGCTCGACAGCCTAACCGTTGGGTTGCGCCGTCGTTGATCACGTTGACGCCGGTGACGCGCCCGCGTTCAATCGTCAGATCAAGAACCTCGACGCCCGACAATATCCGCAGATTCGAGCGGCCGAGAACCGGCCTGACAAAGGCACTGTAGGCCGAGAAGCGCTCGCCTCTGTTCTGGGTGACGTTATAGATGCCGAGGCCCAGTTGGCCACCGGCATTGAAGTCGCGGTTCTCGGGCAGGCCTACGCCTCTGCCCGCCTCTACCCACAACCTGGATACGACATTGGGATCGCGCGGATTGTCGACCAGCAATTCGCCGTCGAATCCATGGTAGGCGGGGTTCTGCAACAGGCAGTTCCGCTCCAATTTCTTGAACACCGGCAGGACATCGGCATAGGACCATCCGGCGCAGCCAAGCGCTGCCCATTCATCGTAGTCCTGCGCGGCGCCACGAATATAGACCATCGAGTTGATCGAACTCGACCCGCCAAGAAGCTTGCCCCGATTGACCGGTATGCGGCGGTTGTTGAGCAGCGGCTGCGGCACGCCCTTGTAGCCGTAGTCGAAGTTCGGATTGCCGTAGAGCGAGAGAATGCCGGCCGGCACGCGCACCCTGGTGCGGTCGTCGCTACCGCCCGCCTCGATCAGGCAGACACGGTTGGCAGGATTGGCGCTCAGCCGGTTGGCCAGGACACAACCAGCCGAGCCCGCTCCAATGATGATATAGTCGAATTCCGCGGTCTCGATGCTCATGCCATTCCTGTTTCGTGATCCACCCCGAAGACCGCCGACATCTTCCCGAAACCGAGGTCACTTTGGGCGACATGCATCAGTGCTCGTCGTCTTCGTCGTTCTTCAAGAGCTCGAGGATTTCACGCTTCATGGCGATGAAGTTCGGCTCCATGACCAGATCCATGCTGCGCGGACGCGGGAGGCCGACGCGGATTTCCTTCTTGATCTGACCGGGCCGGCCGGACATGACGAGCACCCTGTCCGCCAGCAGGATCGCCTCGTCGATGTCATGGGTAACGAACAGGACCGTCTTCTTGGAATGATCCCAGATCCTCAGCAGAAGCTTCTGCATGCTGTGACGGGTTTGGCTGTCGAGCGCTCCAAAAGGTTCATCCATCAGCAGCACGTCCGGATCATTGGCGAGCGCGCGGGCTATCGCAACGCGCTGCTTCATGCCGCCCGACAGCTGAGACGGGTAATGGTTGGCGAACTTTGCCAGACCGACCTCGTGGAGAAAATGCTCGACAATGGCCCTGCGCTCGGCCGGCGCAATGCCCTTCCGCTTCGGGCCATATTCGACGTTCTGCGCCACTGTAAGCCAGGGAAACAGCGTATAAGCCTGAAACACCATGCCGCGATCCGGGCCCGGCTCGGTAACTGGCTTGCCGCCGACAACGATCATGCCGCCGGTGCGCTCCTCGAGACCGGCGACGAGATAAAGCAGGCTCGACTTGCCGCAGCCGGATGGGCCGACGATCACACAGAACTCGTTGGGCACGACGTGAAAGGAAATGCCGTCCAGCGCGAGCACCGCATTGTCACCCTTGCCGTAGCGCAGGACCACATTGTCGATGCCTATGTCGGAACTCTTTGGTTTCGTCGTAAGATTCAGGGCGTCCATGTGTGCGCGTTCCTCAATTGGCCCAGGGAGCGACGAGGCGGCGGATGCCCCGGAACAATTGGTCGGTACAAAGACCAAGGATGCCGATCATGGCGATGGCCATGAAGATCACGTCGACCTGAAAGCCGCGCATGGCTTTGAGCGAGATGTAGCCAAGTCCGCTGCGGGCGGCGACGAGTTCGGCCACAACGAGATAGGTCCAGGCCCAGCCCATGGTGACGCGCAGCACATCCAGCACGCTCGGAAGCGTGGCCGGAAAGACGATGTGGAAGACCGTGTCGCCTCGTTTCGTGCCGAGCGTATAGGCTGCGTTGACGAGGTCGCGCTGGACGCTGCGGGCGCTGTCGGCGATCATGACGAGCTGCTGGAAGAAGACGCCGAAGACGATGACGGCAACGCGCTGCTCGATGCCGATGCCGATCCACAGGATGAAAAGCGGCACGAAGGACGTCACCGGCAGATAGCGTATGAAATTGACCAACGGCTCGAGAACGGCCTGGACGATGCGATAGGTGCCCATCGTCAATCCAAGCGGCACCGCAACGATGCTCGAAAGGACGAAGCCGATCAACACCACCTGGACGCTGGCGAAAACATGCTCCCACAACGACCCGTCAAGCGCCATGCTGATGGTGGTGGACAACACGGATTCGGGGCGAGGCAGGAACATTTCCTTGACCGCTCCGGAATAGGTCAGCGCGAACCAGCCGCCGATGACGGCGATCCAGACCATGAAGCCGAGCGTGATGGAGAGAGAGCGCGGCACAGCCCGAAACGGTGTGGCGATGACTTTCAGGACCGATCGACCGGCCTGACCTTCTTCCACTCTCGCGGTCACGCCATTGCTGACCAGAGAGCTCGTGTTCGGTGCTAGTGTCACGGGATACCCTTTTGGGCCGCTTGGACCGGAGGCGAGGTCCGCCTCCGGTTCAGCCAAATCACTTTGCAAGGTCAAATTACTTCGCAGGCCAAGCTACTTTACAAGGCCAAGCTACTTCCCAAGGCCAAGCTACTTCCCAAGGAAGGACGTATCGACGAGGTCGTCGTACTTGACGTCCATCTTGAGCTTGCCGAAGCCGCCCCAGATATCGCCGCCTAGCTTGATCAGCTTGCCGGCTTCGCCACTCTCGCCACCGCCGAAGAATTCGGCATTGCGCTGCTTGCCGTAGAAGTTCACACCAGCGGCCGAGGAGGCGAAGTCCTTCGGATCCTTCAGCCAGCCGCCGACGCCTTTGGCCATGACCTCATACGCCTTCTCAGGATTCTCCTTGATGAACTCGTTGGCCTTGTAGAGGCCCTTCACCAGCGCCTCGACATCTCCCGGATTCTTCGTGATGTAGTCGCAGTTGAGCGCCACCACATCGACGATCAAGCCGGGCGTCTTGGAGGAGTCGATCAGCACCTGTCCCTTGTTTTCCTTCTTGGCCAGCGTCAGATGCGGTTCCCAGGTGACGGCAACGGGAATGCGGTCGGCCATGAAGGCGGCGGCGGCATCGTCCGCCGTCATGTTGGTGATCTTCACATCGGCCTGGGTGAGACCCGCCTGCTTGAGCAGGATATTGAACCAGAACTGCGACACTGACCCCTCGTTCAGCGCAACGTCCATGCCCTTGAGGTCGGCGACGCTCTTGACCCCGCTGGGCGCGAGCACGCCATCGCCGCCATGGCTGTCATCGAGCGCATAGACCGACTTGAAGCAGACATCCTTCGAACGATACTTCATGATCTCGTCGATGGTCGAGGCGCTGCCGTCGAGCTCGCCGGCGGCAACAGCCGCCATATACAGCGATGCTTCCTCGATGATTTCGAGCGAGACATCGAGCCCACCTTCCTTGAAGTAGCCCATGTCACGGGCAAGGAAGAGCGGCCCGTATCCCACCCAGGTGGTCATGCCCAGTTTCAAGCTGCCAGCTTCGGCGTGGAGGTTCACCGATATGGCGCTGAGCGCAATGCCGGCCATAAGCGCGGCCCGGCGAAACTTCGAGATTATTGTCGTCATCACGTTCCCCTGTTTTTCTGAAGTCGGGCGTTATCCCGGCCCGAACGAAACCCGCTCCGGATGCATCGCCGAAGCCTGTCGCCTGACGTTTTTTCTTGTTTTCTTTCAGCCGATGGCGGAGCAAAGCACGTTGGGTGCGCTGCACAAATTATGATTTTCAGTAGTTCGGCTTAGGCTGGACCTAACCAGACCGCGCTGCGTCTGCGCCATCGCGATCTCGCCATCAGCAAGCTGCGCCATTTCTTCCTCGCTCAGCTTGGGAGCACCTCGATCTATTCCCAGACTCCAGCCTTAGGCCGCGCTAGCGATCATGGACCCGATATCTGCTGAGCAACTCCGGGAAAGCGTATGGCGGCCTTCCGTCGGTTGGCCGGGCGCCAGATCGAGCGTCGGTCGGTCGGAGCTTTCGCCGTCATAACCGCTCTCGACACTGACGAATGCGATGACCATGTCAGCGCCGGCTGTGCCCTGCTCGGCTGGCGCGAGCAGCGCACCGCGTTCCTGCGCGATCCCGCTCGTCCCCCGGAACATCGATCTGGATATCGGCGCCGGCGAATTTCCGGCAGATCCGTCCGGACGGCTGATCAGTCTTTTCGGGATCGAGTCACCTGGCCCGACGCGCTGTCGGATAGGGTTGTCCAACTTGTGAGAAAGACGAACTTCTTCTTGCTTTAGCCTTTGACCGCTCCAGCGGTCATGGATCCTGATATCTGCCGATACATCACAAGCCCCAGCAAGGCCGGCGGCAAGGCGCCCAGCATCATGACGGCGGAAGCGGTTCCCCATTTTACGCCACCGCCGCTCGCGGCGAAGAAGAACGACGCGCCGACCGTCATCGGCACGGCACGGCTGGTTGTCAGCATGAGGCCGAAGAGGAATTCGTTCCAGGCGGTGATGAAGCCGAAGATGAAGGTTGTGACCAGCGCCGGTCGGATGACGGGTCGGACGATCATCATCATCACCTGCAAGGAACTTGCGCCATCGACTTTCGCCGCCTCGTCGAGTTCGACCGGTACATCTGAAATCGCGTTCACCAGGATGACGAGCGCAAGCGGCGCGTTGACGATGGTCAGGATTAGCCCGAGCCCGATCCGCGTATCGAGCAGGCCCAGCCACTGGTACATCATGTAAAGCGGGATCGCGAAGATGATCAGCGGCACGGCGCGAAGATTGATGACGATCGGCAGGACCAAGCGCTTTCCCGCCTCGCTGCGCGCGATCGCATAGGCAGCCGGGAACGCGAGCACGATCGCAAGGCCGGTTCCAATCAGCGCCGCCACGGTGCTGTTCAGCAGATAGGCATAGATGTTGAAGCGGCTGGTGTGCGTCAGGACCTCCAGGTAGTTGTCGAGCGTCGGCTGGCTGATCCACAAACCGGGGTTGGTCGAAAGCTCGCGCTGGCTTTTGAGTGATGTGATCAGCGTCACGACAATGGGGAAGTTCATCGCCAGCACGGCGATGGCAAAAACGATCCAGCGCAGTGCCCTGACCATCGTCAAAGCTTCCTGCGGCCGGCAAGCCGGTTAAGGCCGTGGAGAACGATGAACGACGCCACAAACAGGACAACAGAGGCGGCGACCGCCTTGCCGATAGCCCCTTCCTTGAAGAAGGCCTGGTAGATGTAGATCGACAATGAGGTTGTCGAGCCGCCAGCGCCACTGCCGGTCAGCGCGTAGACATTGTCGAACACCCGGAAACCGTCGATGAAACGGATGAAAAACGCGATGACCAGCGTCGGCTTCATCAACGGCAGGTCGATCCACCGAACGATCTCAAACGGTGATGCGCCATCGAGCGAGGAGGCTTCGCGCACGTCGAGGGGTATGGCCGAATAGGCCATGTAGAAGAGCAGGAAGGCGAAAGGCGTCCATTGCAGCGTCTCCACGACGACAAGGGTGCGGAAGGCATTGTTGATGTCGAGGAAAGCCGGGCTGTCGCCGAACCATTCGAAGAGATAGTAGGGGACGGGGCCCGCGAATTCATGCAGCACCAGCCGGTACATGAGACCGACCATGGCCGGCGCGACCATCAGCGGCAGCATCAACGGCGCCATCAGGACTGGTCGCTTGCCCAGAAGCGGCGCCAGGAAGATGGCAAGGAAAAGACCGATCAGACATTCCGCTGATGCGGTAAGAACACCGAAGCGCAGAGAGAACCAGGCCGAGCTCCAGAATTCGCGGTCGTTCAACACCGCGACATAGTTGCTGAAACCGCTCAAAACCGGACTGCGCAGCGTCTCGAATGTGACGGTCGAAACGGAATAGATCAGATTGACGATCGCCGGAAAGCCGAGGAACAGCAGCAGGAAGCCGACCAGCGGCGTCAGATACATCCTGCCTTCGGCACGTGTCACAAGGGCCATGTCGATCCGCCAAACGCGCCGGACACCGAGCCTCGACCCGGCGTCCGGCAAATGGTTCATTTCTTGAGAAGGTCCTGCATGCCCGCCTTGGTGTGGGCGAGCGCATCCTCGAGGCTCTGCTGGCCGGACCAGTAGCCGGTGAACTCCTTTGCCTGCAGCTCATAGACCGGGAGCGCACTCGCGGACGTCGCTCCGGTCATGACATAGCCGTACTTGCTGGCGAATTCGCCGAGCTTGACGAGGTCGGGACGTTCCTTCGCAACCTTGGCCACGACATCGGGAGACAATGCCGGCGAACCGCCGCTGCGCGCATAGAGCAAGGCCGCATCCTCGGTGGCGAGCCACTTCAGGAACTTGACGGCGCCTTCCTTGTTCTTGGCGTTCTTGTTAAGGCCCAAACCAAGGCCGTGGATATGATCGGCGCGTCCGTCGGGACCTGCCGGTGGTGCGACGATCCCGGTCACCTCGGCGACGGCCGGGGATTTTTCGGTGCTGGTCAGATCCGCCGCCGCGGCATTCCACTGCAGCGCCGTCGCGGCCTGGCCGGATGCGAAGGCCGCGTTGGTTTCCGCATATTCGTAGCTCAGCGAATCCTTGGGCGAAGACCCGGCATCATAGAGTTTCTTGTAGAGTTCGAGGCCGGTCTTGTAGGCATCGGAATCCACCGTGACATTGCCGTTCTTGTCCATCCAGTCGCCGCCGTAGGAGCGCGGCAGGGACTGGAAGACCATCATGTTGAACAGCAGGTTCTTCATCTGCAGGACCGTGCCATAACGCACCGGGCTGTCGGGGTTCACCTGCTTGGTGAAATAGAGGGCGGTGGCCGCCCAGTCGTCCCAGGTCCAGCTGTCCGGGTCTTTCGGCTGCAGCGGCTTGCCGAGATATTTCCGGGCGATTTCACCATAGGTCTTCCTGGCGGCGTCATCCCCGATCAAGGCGTCGACGAGATCCTTGCGGTAGTACATGAAGTGCAACGAAAGGTCTGTCGGCACGCCGTATTGCTTGCCGTCGAACTGCATCGTCTTGAGAACGGATTCGCCGAAAACCTTGGCCGCGTCCGCGCCAAGATCGACCGGCTCCATATAGGGCGCATAGCGACCGAGTGAGTAGGTGGCGACGAGGTTCACGTCGAAGGCACTGGATCCGGCCGCCATGTCGGCCTGCAGCTTGTCGTAAAAGCCTTCGCGGTTGAAGAACAGCAACTCCACCTTGTCGGCATCACTTGCCTGCTTGTTGTAGGTTTCCACGGTTGCCCGCAGTGCGGTTTCCTCGGAGCCGCCAGGCCAGCCGAGCACGGTCACGGTTGCGTTGGCAAAGGTCGGCAAAGCCGTCCCCGCAAGGAGGGTGGCCATAAGCGCAAAAGACGTCTTGCTCAATTTCATGATCGTTCCCTTCTTTTTTGATGATTTTTGCATGGCATGACCGGGCGCGCCGTTACCTTGCCCATTCGGCAAGATCGGCAACACCGATGACGCCGGCGTGGCCTGCGAGCTTCGCCGCTATGAGATCGGAGGAAAGGCGCGGTGGAACGTCGCTCAGATGCGCGCGCACCCGGTCGAGATAACCTTCGGCAAGACCGATACTGCCGCCGACGACGATCGATTTCGGATCGAACATCATCTGAATGTCCCGGCACAGCGTCGCGACCCGCGAGGCGCTCTGCGAGACGATGGCGCCGGCCCAGGCCTCGCCCTTCAGCGCACGCCCGAACACATCGACGGCGTCGGCCTTGAAGCCGGCCTTGAGGGCTTGCGAAGCGATCCAGCGGCCGGAGGTGCTGTCTTCGAACGGAGCCCGGTCTTCAGACAGGCCACGGATCAGACCGAAGTGACCGGCTAGACCGGACAGCAATCGGCCGTTGCAGACGATGCCGCCGCCAATTCCGGTCGAGATGGTCAGAAAGACGATGTCGCGACCTTGCCCGGCGCCGAATTTGTATTCGCCCCAGGCAGCTGCCTGGGCATCGTTGAACGCACAGACCGGCTTGCCGAAAACCGCGGATGCCCTTTCGACCAGCGGGTAGTCATCGGGAATGCCAAGCGTCGCCGGATTCAACGCCGACCAGCGTCCATCCTCTACCAATCCGGTCACCGCAATGCCGATACGGCTGAAGCGGCTCGACCAGGCCGACGTACTTTGCGCAAGGGATGCCAGCCAGGCGTCGGGTCCAGCCTCTCGCGCGGTCGGCACGATCATGTCCTCGATCACCTTGCCGCCGCTGACCAGCGCGGCCATGGTCTTGGTTCCCCCGATGTCGATGCCCAAGACGGATGGGCCCAGAACGGTTGGGCCCAGGACACTTGGGCCAAGCACGGTTTGCGCGCCCCTCGCCGCATAGGCGTCGGAAAGCGCCTGGTGGAACCATGAGGTGACGTGCTCGGTACGGGTGATCGCCGAGCCGACAACCACGGCACAGGCGCCGGCGCGCGCGGCGGCAGCCGCCTGCTCAGGCGACCGGATACGCCCTTCGGCGATGACGTAGGGGCTCAGGGTTCGCATTTGAGCGACGAGGGCGATGTCCGGATCCTCCGGCTCCGGCCCGCCGACATAGCCGGAAAGCGTCGTGCCGACGAAATCGACACCCGCGGCAAGGGCCCGGCGCGCATCGTCAAGGCAAGAGCAATCGGCCATGGTCAGCTTGTTCCTGGCCTTGACGGCTTTCACAAGCGCTTCGACAGGAACGGGACGGACACGGTCCGTCGCATCGAAAGCGATGATATCGGCGCCCGCCTCGGCCAGGGCCTCGACATCGGCCAGATAGGGTGTGATGCGCACGGGGCTGTCGGTGAGATCGCGCTTGACGATACCGATGACCGGCACGCGGACGGCCAGGCGGGCGGCCGCGACATAGGGCACGGATTCGATGCGCAGGGCCTTGGCTCCGGCTTCAACAGCGGCCCTGGCAAAGCCTGTCACGAATTGTGCACTGTCCATCGGGCCGCCGGGAACCGGCTGGCAGGACACGATGAGACTGTTGGCGATGTCTTGTCGCTGCACGTCGGCACTCCCCTGTCGCCATCACGATAAATGGAAAATACCAGATTACAACCAGTTCATAACTGGTATTACCTTTGCAGCTCGAAGACGAAATCGTAGACGTCGCCCTTGTATCGTGTCTCGCAGTATTCCACGATCTGTCCGTCGGCGAGAAAGCAGCGGCGCTCGGTCATCAGCAGTGGTGCGCCCATCTCGCAATGAAGGTGCTTTGCATCCTCCAGCGATGCGCCGCGCGAGCGCATGCGCTGGATTGCCCTCTGAGGCAGGAAGCCGCGTGCATCGAGCGCTTCATAAAGGGAATTCTGAACCATCTCGGGCGAAGGAAGGAAGCGAACCGGCACGGCCGAAACCTCGACGGCGATTGGCGCACCATCGGCTGTCCGCACACGACGCATGCGAACCACATTGGCATTGCCCGCAATACCCAGGGCCATCATTTCGGCTGGGGATGGACGGCTTATCTGCCTGGAAAGCCATAGACATCCAGGCTTCAGGCCGCGCGCCAGAATATCCTCCGAAAAGCTCGTCAGCGTCGAAAGCGATTTTTCGACCCGCGACCCGATCTCGGTTTTGGAACCATGCCGGCGATTGAGCTGCCCTTCCTCTTCGAGCAACGCCAGAGCTTTTCTCACGGTGACACGCGAGATCGACAGGGCTTCCGCCAAAACCCGCTCGCCCGGCAGAACCGCGCCGGCTTTCAATGCATTGGAGCGGATCGCTGCCTCGATCGCCGATTTCAACCGTCTGTAAAGCGGCACATCGGACGCCGTCGCTTCCATTTCCCGACTGACAAGCCCGATCAGGTTCACGGTTGTCATTGGCTTTCCTCCCGCGCGAGAAGCACCCAGGATCAAAACATTCCTGACTGGACCTATACTGGTATTATCAAGCCGGTGCAAACGGCCCGTGGGACGATGCTTCGTCCGCGGCCTCAGCGCACCACGATCCCTTAGCGAACCCGCGGTGACAGCTTCATGGAGATGCGATCGCAGGCAGCACGCAGGACCTCCAGAGTAAAGGCATGGCGGCTTTCACGCGTATGGCGATTGATATAGGCGACGATAATGGAGGCGACGGCGCTGCCGTCCGGCCCGATGACCGGACAGCAGATATCGGTGATGCCGACGAAGTCGCGGCTCTCGCGCATCCAGTAGCCGTCCGCGCGGATGATACGAAGCTGCTTTTCCAGCGCGTCTCGATCCAGCGGCGCCGGCGAATGCGCCGCACATTCATCGATCATCCGCGCCGCGACCTTTGGCGGCTGGAAGGCAAGTATCACATGGCCGGAGGTCGCGTCGGTAGCCAGGCGGCCGTAGCCGAGGCGCAGCGTGAACGCCATGTCCTCGCCGCCGGGAACGGCCGCGGTCACGACGGTCAAGCCATGGTTGAAGACCACCAGGTGCGGCGACTGATTTGAGTCCCCGGCAATCCGCGTCAGTTCGGGCATGGCGGCGGACATGAGATCCTGAGCGCTCGGCGTGTGCAGCCCCAGCTTGAAAAGCTTGTCGGTCAACGAATAGGCGTCGGTCTCGGCGTTGCGCTCGATATATTGTCGCTCCTGCAGCGCGATCAGCATCCGGAATATCTCATTCTTCGAACGGCCGAGGCCTTCCGCGATCTCCTTCATCGTCAAGGGCGCCCGCGCCTCCGCCAGCAGCTCCAGGACATCCAGGCCCTTGGTCAGCGCCGGGGCCGAATAGGTCGGTTTGCCACTCTCTTTTGCGTCATCTGCCATTCGAAGAATCCCCGGTGGTCCCGCACGATAGAGACAAGAAATCGGAATTGCCATTGGTTTTATATCCAAACTTGACACCATATATAAAACTGACATGATGACGGGGACAATGAATTTCGAGGCCGACCCGATGACCGTCCAGAGACCTGCAAACACTGTCCGCGCGACCATCATTCCCCGGAACAACAGTGTTTACACGTCGGTCGATTTCGATCGCGAAGGCAAGCAGATGGGCTTCTTCCATGTGCCCCAATCGCCGCACGATGATGCCTGGGGCACGGTCCGCGTTCCGCTCGCCGTCATCAAGAACGGCGACGGCCCGACGGTCCTGATCGAGGGTGGCAACCACGGCGACGAATATGAGGGACCGATCGCGCTCGGCGAGCTTCTGCGCGAGATCGATCCACGGGATATTGCCGGTCGCATCATTGCGATTCCGGCCATCAACATTCGGGCTGTCGAGGCCGGCACCCGCACCTCCCCGGTCGACGGGTTGAATTTCAACCGCAGTTTTCCGGGCGATTTCAACGGCACGCTGACAAGCCAGATCGCGGCCTATGTGCATGACATCCTGTTTCCGAAGGCCGACTACTTCCTGGATCTCCACTCCGGCGGTTCGTCCCTGATGATCCTGCCGAGCGCGATCATCGAGCCCTCCCCGACCGCGCAAGGGCATCGCAAGAACATCAAGGCGACACTCGCCTTCGGGGCACCGACCGTTGTCATGGTCGACAATCTCGGTGAAACCCGGACTTCGACCGCGTCCGCCAACCACCAGGGGCTGATCGTCATCGGCAGTGAGATGGCCGGCGGCGGCCTTGTCAGTCAAGACGCGCTGGCCATCTGCCGCAGGGGCATCCGCAATGTGCTGAAACATGCAGGCGTCCTGAAAGGCGCGCCTGACATTGCCCCTGGCGCCAACGCACGCGTGCTCAAGGTGCCCGGAAGCGAAGGCTATCTCCTTTCCGAGGAGGACGGTGTCTTCGAACCCTTGAGCCCGCTCGGCAGTGCCGTCAGCAAAGGCGACCTTGCCGGACGCATTCACTTCCTCCACACGCCGTCACGCGCGCCCATCGATCTCCTTCACCCCATCGACGGCATCGTTTTCGCCAAGCGTCAGCCCGGCCGCGTGCGTCCGGGGAATTGCTGCTTCGTGCTTGCCAACGAATATCCGGAGGCACTGACCGATGAGCCATGAGGACATCATGGCGGCTGCCCGGCGCATTGCCCCCTTCATACGGCGCACCCCTGTCGTCAAGCTCGACCATGCCACGGGCGCAAACCTCCAAAATGATGTCTATCTGAAACTCGAATGCCTCCAGGTGAGCGGCTCCTTCAAGATCCGGGGCGCCACGAACCGGGTGAAAACGCTCGAGCCGAGCCGGATCGAAAACGGACTGGTCGCCGCATCCGGCGGCAATCATGGCCTGGCCACCGCCTATGTGGCTGCCCAGGCCGGCGTTCCCGCCACCATCTACCTGCCGAACAATGCAAGCCCGCTGAAGGCGGAAAAGTTGCGCAAATGGGGCGCTGACGTTCGCTTCGCAGGCAATGTCTGGGATGAAGCGCATGAGGCGGCATTGGCCGAGGCAAAGGCGAGCGGCGCCTTCTACATGCATCCCTTCGCCGATGCGCAGATCGTGTCCGGTCAGGGAACCGTGGCGCTGGAGATGGCCGACCAGATTCCCGATGCAGACATCTACATCGTCGCGATCGGCGGTGGCGGCCTTATCAGCGGCATGTCCGAAGTCCTGAAGCACGTCAAACCTGAAGCCAGGATCATTGGTGTCGAGCCGACCGGTTCACCGACCCTTCACGCCTCCCTGGCTGCCGGCCGTGTCGTTCGCTTGCCCGAGATAACGACGAAGGTGGCGACCATGGCCTGCGGCCGCACGGACGAAAGCATCTACGAGATCGTCGCCAAGCACGTCGACGACATCGTCCTTGTCGAGGATGCGGACATGCAGAAGGCCGCTGAATTGCTCTGGTTCGAATTCGGCATCGCCGCCGACCTCAGCGGCGCGGCATCGCTGGCCGCGTTGATGAGCGGAGCTTTCAAGCCACCGTGCGGCGCCCGCATCGCCGGGCTTGTCTGCGGCGCCGGTATCGAAGGCCTGAACGGCTGAGGTTGAGAAAGGCCGGTCCACGCAGGACGCGGCCCTGACATGGATACGGCACGAGTGCCGCGGAATACCGCCGGAATGCCTGTCGCTGGGACGGTCGTCGTGCGGGACATGAAAAAGAGGCGAAGAATCGTCCTGTCGCAACAAGAGGAGAACTGAAACATGCGCGTTTCCCTGAAAGCATCCATTGCCCTGCTTGCACTCGCCATCGCAACGCCCTCGCTTGCCGCGGAAAAGGTTTTGGGGCTTGCGGCAATCGACCTGCAGAACTCCTTCTTCGTCCGCATGAAGGAAGCGGGCGACGTGGCTGCCGCCGACTATGGGGTGAAATCCACCTGGCAGAGCGCCGAGGGCAGTCTGGAAAAACAGGTCAGCATCATCGAGAATTTCATCAATCAGGGCGTCAGCGCGATCCTGATCGATCCGATCGACAAGAATGCGGTCATTCCGGTCATCCAGAAAGCCACCGCCGCCGGCATTCCGGTGATCACCATGGGCAACAAGGTCGAGGCCGGCTCGAACTATTCGACGCTCTATCCGGACTACGACAACATGTCGATGGTTGCCCGCGCGCTCGGCAAGTCGCTTGGCGGCAAGGGCGAAGTCGCCCTGCTCGTCGGTTCGCGTGGCAACTTCGTGTCCGACACGCGCGAAAAGGGCTTTGTCGAAACCCTGAAAAAGGAGTTTCCGGACATCAAGGTCGTCGGCATCGAGCCGACCGGCTGGGACGCAGCCAAGGCAACCAATGCCGCCCAGACCTGGCTCACCACCTATCCGGATCTGAAGGCCATCGGCTGCATCTCCGACAGCCTTTGCCTGGCCGCCGATTCCGTTGCCAGCTCGATGGGAACCCAGTTGCTCTACGGTGGCTATGACGGCGACGCCGAGATGAAGCCGCTGATCGACGACGGCAAGATGGTGATGGACGTGCTGACCGGCGCCTATCGTGTCGGCTACTGGAACATCGCCGTTGCCGCTCGCCTGGCCAACGGCGAAAAGCTGCCGCAGGATCTCTACATGCCGACCTATTTCGTGACCTCGGATGCGACGGCCGCGAAGCTCAAGGCCGATGGCCTCACCTTCGAATACATCAACACCGACAAGGAGGCGGTGGAAGCCAAGAACTATACCGAGCAACTCGGTCCCAAGGTTCCGGCGACCGCCATGACCCTGGCAAAGTAACAGCCTGAAGGCGGCTCAAGCGCCGGATGACATATCATCCGGCGTCCCCTTTTCCTGACGATCGCCGTCGCCGCTCCGTGGTGACCGCGCATGATGCTCGATAAGAGGACCGACCCATGTTCCAGTCCTGGACCTCTCCATTACTGCGGCGCAACGAACCGGTTCTCATCGCGGTGCTGCTGCTCGCCATCGCCGTCTTCGGCTGGATCGATCCGCGCTTTCTGTCGACCGGCAATCTTGTCAGCATCGCGCAGCAGAGTGCGGTCATCGCCCTCATCTCTTTTGCCATGACGGCCGTGATCATCGCGCGCGGCATCGATATTTCCGTCGGCAGCAACCTCGCCTGTTCCGGCATCGCCGCGGGCCTTGCCTACACGGCAACCGGCTCGGCGAGCTTGAGCCTTCTCGCCGCGATCGGTGGCGGTGCCGCAATCGGTCTGCTCAATGGAGCGCTGATCGGCTTTGCCGGCATCTCCCCCTTCATCGCAACGCTCGCCACCATGGCGTTTGCGCGCGGGCTGGCGCTCAGTCTCTCCGGCGCATCCAGCATCGCGGTCGCCGATCCGATCCTGCTTTTCGCGGGGCGCGAGACGATCGGCCTGCTGCCGGTCTCCGTCATCATCGCCGCCATCTGCCTGGGGCTCTGGTGGTTCGTGCTCAATCGCACGGTGTATGGGCGCTGGATCTATGCGATCGGCGGCAATGCGGGAGCAGCGCGAGCCTCTCTGGTCCCCGTCGACCTGGTGCGCATCTCCGTCTACCTGATTGCCGGTGCGACAGCCGGGCTCGGCGCGATTCTCACCATCGGCCGCCTTGGTTCGGCACAGCCGCTTGCCGGCACCGGCCTTGAATTTACAGCCATTACAGCCGCGATCATCGGCGGCACGAAACTGTCCGGCGGCCAGGGCTCGATCTGGGGAACGGCGATCGGGGCGCTGCTGCTGGGCGTCATCAACACCGGCCTGTCCTTCCTGCAGGTGCCGCAGATCCTGATCTATTTCGTCACCGCGAGCCTCATTCTGGTGGCTGTTCTCACCAGCCAGCCGGAGAGTGTCGCCGCCCTGTTCAAGGCCGGTGGCCGCAAGTCCACCCCGTCGCCCCGCAACACTGCCGCAACACCGGTCGGCAAACACAGCATCGCCTTGCGCGGGCTTGGCAAGTCTTTTCCGGGCGTCAAGGCACTCGACGGTGTCAGCTTTGCCGTCTCGGCTGGCGAGGTGGTGGGACTTGCCGGCGAGAACGGGGCCGGGAAATCGACACTGGTGAAGTGCATTTCCGGTCTGCATCGCCCGGACGAGGGTGAGATCGTCATTGACGGCAACGCCGTCCAGTTCCACTCCCCCAGCGACGCCAAGGGCATCAGCGTCATCCATCAGCATTTCAGCCTTTCGCCGGACCTGACGGTGGCGGAGAATCTCTTCATCGGCCGCGAACCGCACACCCGCCTGGGATTTCTCGACCGGGCCCGGATGCGGCGCGATGCGAAGGCCATCATGGACGAGCTGTCGCTCGATATCGACATTGGCGCGGAGCTGCGAACGCTTTCCGTCGGGCACCGGCAGATGGTGGAAATTGCCCGTGCCGTTCTGTCCGATGCCTGGTTCTTCATCATGGACGAGCCGACCAGCGCGCTCTCCAACCGCGAGCGCGACCAGCTCTACGACCTGATCGACAGGCTGAGAGCTCGCGGCGCCGGCATCCTCTACATCTCGCACAAGATGGAAGAGATCTTCAGCCAGTCCGACCGCGTGGTCGTTCTGCGTGACGGACGCTTCATCGGTGAGCGCCAGACCCACCAGACCAGCGAGGCCGAGATCGTCTCCATGATGGTCGGGCGCGACGTCGGCGACATCTTCCCCTATCTCGAAACGCAAGTCGGCGTAACCGCGGTCGAGATCAGCAACATTTCCGATGGCAAGCTCTTGAAGTCGGCCACGCTCAGCGTGTGCAGGGGCGAAATCGTCGCGCTCGCCGGCCTGATGGGCAGCGGCCGCTCCGAAGTGCTCAGGCTGATTGCCGGCCTCGAACCCATGCATGGCGGCACGCTCAGAATTTTCGGCGGGCAGCAGACCGGCGGCGACACCAAGGCCGCCAATCGCGCCGGCATCGTCTACATACCGGAAGACCGGCATCTGGAAGGCTTCGTCGGCACGATGTCGATCAGGGATAACCTGTCCCTCGCCTGGATTCGCGACAACAGTCAATTCGGCCTGCTGAGACCTCGCCGCATCCTGGCTCTCGCGCGCGATCTGATCGGCTCACTCGGCGTGCGGCCGGCCCAGCCCGACAAAATGACCATCGAGCTTTCGGGCGGCAATCAGCAGAAGGTCGTCATCGGCAAATGGCTTGCCACCAAACCGAAGATCATCCTGCTCGACGAGCCGACACGCGGCGTCGACGTCGGCGCTAAGTCCGAACTCCATCACCTGATCGCTAGATTGAAGGCCGAAGGCGCGGCGATCCTCATGGTGTCGAGCGAGTTGCCCGAGGTTCTCGGCGTGGCCGACCGCATCGTCGTCATGCGCGAAGGCCACTCTGTCGGCACGCTGGCGCGTGGGGCGACGGAAGAAGACGTGATGACGCTGGCTTTCGGTGATCGCACGATCACACCACCAGCCTGCGCACCCCGGCCAGCATCCAACCTTGCACCATGCCTGTGAGGAGAAACCCTTTGAGCAAGTTGAAGATCGCCATCGTCGGTGCCGGCTACATGGGCCTCCTGCATGCGCAGGTGGTTGCCGCTAGCCCTGTCGCGGAACTGTCGGCATTCGTTGATCCGAATCCTGCCTCGGGAAGCAAGGCCGCGTCCGATTTCGGTGCCCGCCATTTCCGCGATGCCGCCACCGCGCTGGCCGCCAATGCCGCCGACGCCTACATAGTGGCGGCACCCGACACGCTGCATGAAGACGTCTGCCGCACGCTGCTCGATGCCGGCAAGCCGGTGCTGCTCGAAAAACCGATGGCTCATGATCTTTCCGCTGCCAAGGCGATTGCGAAAGCGGCGCAGAGAAACGGCGCGCGTCTGTTGGTCGGCCACATCCTGCGGTTCGACCCGCGCTATTGCGAAGCCGCGACAGCGGTGAAATCCGGGCGGATCGGCGAGCCGATCCACGGCAGCAGCGGCCGTTTCACCAATCGCGAAGTCGGTCTTCGCATGAACGGAAATTCGAGCGTCTGCTTCTACCTCGGCGTGCATGACGTGGATGCGCTGCAATGGATCTCGGGTTCGGACATCATCGCCGTCTACTCCCGCCCGGTCGCCAAGCTCATGCCTTCGCTCGGGGTTCGCTCCGAAGACGCGATCTTCTCCACCGTCGAGCTGTCGAACGGAATGAGCGGACAGCTCTACTTCGGCTGGACGCTGCCACCGACCGTTCCGACCGGCATCTGGGCACGCACGGAAATCATCGGTACCGAAGGCATGATCGACCTCGATGTGCGCGACCATGGTCTGCGCATCCTGTCGCGGGGACAGTGGTCGCAACCCGACGCCCTGCACTGGCCGACCGTCAATGGCCGTATCACCGGGGATCTCTTCGAGGAGGTCCACCATTTCATTTCGGCGGTTCGCGACGACACCCCTTTCGTGATGCCGCTCGGCGACGCCCTTCGCGCCGTCGCCGTCAACGATGCAATCCTGCGCAGCGTCAAATCAGGCCTGCGCGAACCGGTCGAAGATTGGCACATCCGATGAGAGAACCCTCATGACCCGCCAACAGAACATTTGGTGCAGGCGCTTTCTCGACCTCTCGCCGTTGATCCTGCTGGTCTTCCTGCTGACGATCTTCGCCCTCATCGACGCCCGCATCGTTTCAACCGCCAGCCTCATCAACATCGTCGCCCAGGCGACCCCGATCGCCATACTGGCGCTTGGCGCCCTGATCGTTCTGCTGACGGCAGGCATCGACCTGTCCGCCGGCGTCGGCGTCGCCTTCTGTGCCGTCTTCATCGCCAGCCTGATCGACGGCGGCGCCGGCCTGCCGCTTGCCCTGCTCGTCGGCTTTGCCGTGATGGTGGTGATCGGCCTCGCGAACGGCGCCGTTATCGCACTGTTGAAGATACCGCCCTTCGTGACGACACTGGCCACAATGGTCGCGCTGCAGGGCGCAACGCTTGCCGTTGCCTCCAAAGGCGTCCTGATGCTGAAGGATCCGACGCTTCGCACAATCGGCATCGAACGCAGCTTCGGCATTCCCAATGTCATCTTCGCAACACTGCTGATCGTCGCCGTAGCAGCAATCTTGATGCGGCACAGCCGTTTCGGGCTGCGTACCTATGCGCTCGGGTCGGATGCCGGGGCCGCGGAACTTGCCGGCATCCCGGTGACGAAACACACGATCCTCGTCTATTGCGCCTCCAGTATCTTCGTCTTCCTGACGGCTGTGATCATGATCAGCCGGGTGCCTGTCGTGACGCCCAATATCGGCGGTACCTCGCTGCTTCTGGACGCGATCGCCGCTGCCGTGCTCGGCGGCACCAGTATTTTCGGCGGCAGGGGAACGGTGTGGGGCGCGGTCGTCGGCGCCCTGATCGTCAGCCTGCTGACGACGGCGCTTCGGGTGTTCGGCACGGACCCGTCCAGCCTCGAGCTCTACAAGGGGGCAATCATCATGGTCGCTCTCCTGGCCGATTCCGGCATGACCTACGCCAAGGCCCGGCTTGTCGAGGCAGCACGATGAACGAGCCAGCTCCGGCCTTGCCGATCCCGCATGGATCCAGCTTTGCGGCGATGACCTCGCCGGATGCGGAAAGACACGCGACAGCCGGCGTGCATAAACCCGTCGTCATTCTACCGCTCGGCGCTGTCGAGCAACATGGCCCGCATCTGCCGCTCGGCGTCGATTGCTGGCTTGCGGAAGCGGTTGCGCTCGCCGCGGCGGAAGGACAGGCCTCCATCCGTGTCGCCGAACCTTTCGCCTATGGCTCGTCCGAGCATCATCGCTCCTTCTCCGGCACCATGAGCCTCAGCCCGCAGACCTTCATCGCCGTTCTCGTCGATCTCTGCACCTGCCTTGCCGAAGACGGCTATTTGCCGGTCATGCTTAACGGGCATGGCGGAAACCGCGCCGCGATCCAGGTGGCGATCACCACCCTTGGCCAGCGTGGCATCGTCACCGCGGGTTTCTCGTATTTCGATCTCATCGCCGACGTGGCGGCGCAGGCTCTGCCCGACATCGCCACGGGCACCGGTCACGCTTGCGCGCTTGAAACATCGTTGATGATGCATGTGCTTGGCGACAGCGTTCGCCGCGATCTCATCCCGCCAGGCGGCACTCCGCCATCCTGGCCGGATCCTCACCTCTACGCCGCGCCGGCCGTCACCGTCTGGCGCCGTTTCGAAGCCATCCGCGACAACGGCGTCATCGGTACGCCGTCGCAGGCGAGCGCGGAGGCCGGCAGCAGACTTTTCATCGCAGCCGTGGAGCGCAGCCGCGCCGCCATTTTGAACATCCAATCCGAATTCGGCCAAAGGAACGCATGATGACAGTTCATTTCAAATCTTCTCTCGACGGTCCCAACCTGCGCGGCATGGCGATCGTCTCGGAGCCGGAAGCAGCCGGCCGCATCGGCATCAACCGCATTGGCGGCGAGTGGATTGCCGGCAGCTCCGGCAAATTCCTGAAAATCGATAGCCCTTCGACGGGCGAGCATCTCGGCTATCTCTCCCTTTCCACCCGCGCCGATGTCGGTCGCGCGGTGAAAGCCGCCGAAGGCGCACGCGAGGCCATGCGCAAGATGGGAACCTTCGCGCGCGCTCAACTATGCATGCGCATTGCCGACGCGATCGACAGGCGCGCCGAGGAGCTGGCGCGCCTGCTCTGCCTGGAACAGGGCAAGCCCTTCCACAGCGAGGCAAAGGCCGAAGCGTCGGCAGCAGCTCTCGGTTTCCGCAATGCGGCAGAGCAGATGAAATGGCTGGAGACGGCGGCGTTTCCGCTGGCCGATGCCAACAAGCGCGCCTTCAGTTTTCTGCAACCGAAGGGCGTCTTTGCCATCATCACGCCCTGGAATTTCCCGCTCGCCCTGCCCTGCCTCTATTATCTCGGACCGGCCGTCGCAACGGGCAACACCGTCGTCTGGGTGCCCGCGCCGACGACGTCGCTGATTGCCACGGCACTTGTCGAATGCTTCATCGAGGCGGGCCTGCCGGACGGCGCTATCAATCTCGTTCTGGGTGACGGTGCGGAGGTGGGCGACGAGGCGGTCGTTCATCCAGGCACCCATGCCATCAGCTTCACCGGCAGTTCCGCCACCGGCGCGACGATCGCCCGGCGTGGCGCGGGCAAGCCGCTTCTGCTCGAAATGGGCGGCAACGGTCCGACCATCGTCCTGGCCGACGCCGATATCGACATGGCCGCCGCCCAGGTGGGAGCCGGCTGCTTTGCCAATGCCGGGCAGATCTGCACGGCCACCGAACGCGTGCTGGTGCATAAATCCGTCCACGACCGTTTCATCGAAGGTCTCGTGAAAGCGGCCGCGAAGGTGAAAATGGGCGACCCTTTCGATCCCGCGACGACGATGGGTCCGATCAACAATGCGGTGGCCGTCGACAAGGTGCTCAGCCACATCGCGGACGCCCGCGCGCGTGGCGCCGAGATCGTCACCGGCGGCAATGTGGCAGCGGGTTTTGCCACCAATCTCTATTTCGAGCCGTCGATCGTCACAGGACTGACCCGGGAAAGCCTGCTCAATGTCGAGGAATCCTTCGGGCCGATCGCACCCGTGCTGACCTTCGAGACCGACGAGGAGGCGATGGAACTTGCGGCGTCCAGCCCCTACGGCCTGTCGGCCGCGGTCTTCACCAGCACCATCAAGAACGCCTTTGCCTTTGCTGAAAGCCTGAAGGTCGGCATCGTCAACATCAACGAGATGAGCTGCTATTGGGAGCCGCATATCCCTGCCGGCGGCGCCGCCGGGACGCAGAGCGGCCTCGGCCGCACCGGGGGTCGGCACACGCTGATGGAAATGTGCGATTTGAAGACGATTACCTTGGATATCACCCGCTGACATCCAAGCCCGCGCCTTGTGCGCGGGCTTGCCTCGCTCTGTCAGATGGACCGGCGCAGGCTGTCGGCCATTTTCTCACCAATCATGATCGAGGTGAGATTGGTGTTTGCCTGGCAATCGAGCGGCATGATCGACGCATCGATAACCCGCAATCCTTCCAAACCGTAGACCCGGCATTCCGGATCGACCACGGCCTCGCCGAGCCGTCCCATGCAACAGCCTCCGATCCCATGCTGCGCATCGGAAGACTGCGCCAGCAGGAAATTGTCGACCTCCTCGTCGCTTGCCGTTTCGAGCCATGACAAAGGCAGATCGGAATCCCCCAGCAGAACGCGCTCGGCGATCGCCTGGATCGGCGCCTGCCGGGCAATCTCGCCAAGGTGGCGATAGGCGATACGCATGCGCTGAAGATCCATTGGATCGTCCAGCATGTTTTCTTCTACGATCGGCTGGTCGAAAGGGTTGGCGGAACGCAGTTGCACGGTGCCGCGGCTCTTGGCTTCCATCAGGATCAGATTGACCATGGCCTCGCCGAACTGGGCGCTGTCGGACTCCACGCCGATACCGCCATGGTTCATGGCGACGTAGAGAATGTCGTCGCGCTCGGCACCCGGCACGCCGGAACTCATTCGCACACAGCAGTTGGTATGCCGCGCGTCGACATCGGTCGCCTTGAATTCCGGCTTCAGCTTCAGTTCGATGCGGCAATAAGGATGGTCGAAGAAACCTTCGCCGACCGGCAGGTCGGCCAGCACCTCGATGTCCTTTCGGTTCAAGAGAGCCGCCGGACCGATGCCCGAGCGCTGCAGGATGGCCGGAGAGTGGATGGCGCCGGCCGAAAGGATGACCAGCGGCGCCTCGAGTTTGCGAACCTGACCAGCCACGATGGCCAAAACGCCGATCGCTTTCTTGCCATCGAAAAGCACCTTGTCCACTGTCGCCTGCCCGATGATGGTGAGGTTCGGCCGGTCGCGGGCCCCTTCCAGATAGCCGTCATTGACCGACACGCGCTTGCCGGCTCGACTGTTGATGGGATAGGTGCAAGCCCCTTCGGCATCCGGAGCATTGAGATCGTCATGCCAGGGATGGCCGAGAGCCATCGCGCTTTGGCGCATGGCCTTGTCGACGCTTCCCCAGCTTTCGACAGGCGCGCGGTAGATCGGAATCGGGCCATCGCTGCCGTGAAAATTGGCCGCAATCGGGTCATCTTCCAGCCGGCAGAAGAAGGGCAGCACGTCGGCTCCCGACCAGCCCTTGCATCCGATTTCCTCCCAGCGATCGAAGGCATGGAGCACACCGCGAATGGCAATCTGCCCATTCACGGCCGTCGAACCGCCAAGCCCCTTGCCGCGCCAGTAGACCCGGTGTTCCTGCCGCTTCGTGCGACGAGCCATCAGGTCGGGATACATGTATTGTTGCTGGAAATGATCGGGAAGCAGCAGGTTGAAGGGATTTGGGCTCGCCATCTCGGCAGGTTGCTCGCCGCTCCGGTAGTCTGGCCCCGCTTCCAGCAAAAGCACGTTCGTGGCAGCATCTTCGGTTAGCCGGGCGGCAAGAACAGCCCCGGCTGCGCCGGCTCCGACAACGATGACATCAAAGGGCATGCCGCACTCCCTGGATCCGACCAATGCACGGCTTACTCGACCGCGACATCATGTTGATTTCATTGTGCACGATCATCTGCTGGCAGGCTCGGCGCCGGGCGCCGGGAACCGACCACCTTAGCCGCCGTTGCACGACTGCAAGATCATCATGATTTGTTTTATATGTAAATACGATTTCGTATATGAACCTATCGGAAGTGTTTCTTTTCACCATCTACTCCATATGGCGCGACGAACCCCGGTGCTCTCCGTCCCCTGCCGGCGGTTGTCACACCGTCATCGTCCATGGCCTTTTGATAGCGATCGGCTCTAGACAAAAGCGGTGTTTGACGTGCTGCCCTTCGAGTCATCCCCAGGGAACAACTGCTTCCATGGAAAGTTAGTCCATGGCTACACCGCCGGTGAGCTTTCACGACAATCCAAGGGAGACAAATCATGGCGACTGCAAAAAAAGCGACGACAAAAGGACTGGAGGCTTTGTTCCTCGATGGGCTGAAGGACATCTACTACGCTGAAAAGAAGATACTCAAAGCCTTGCCGAAGATGGCAAAGGGCGCCGAATCCGAGGAGGTGGCCGCAGCCTTTGAGAAACACCGCATGGAAACCGAAGGCCAGGTCGATCGGCTCGAGCAAGTGTTCGAACTTATGGACAAACCGGCCCGCGGCAAGACCTGTCCGGCGATCGACGGCATTCTTGAGGAAGGGTCGGAAATTCTCGACGAATACAAGGGTGACCCAGCGCTGGATGCAGGGCTGGTCGGCGCGGCACAGGCCGTCGAGCACTATGAAATCGCGCGCTATGGCACGTTGGTCGCGTGGGCTGAACAGCTTGGCAAGAGCGACGTGGTCAAGCTCCTCAACGAGACATTGAAAGAGGAGGTCGCGACGGACGAAGCGCTTTCCGGGCTGGGTGAAGGCGGTGTCAATGAGCGCGCCCTGGATCAAGCTGCCTGACTGGCGTCCTGACCGGGCGCTGCCCCGGCGCCGGGGCGACTCTCGCAGATGCAATCAGACCCACCCCGATACTTCGGGGTGGGTCTGCTGAAATCAACCGCGATCAGCGGTTCTTGTGGCTTTGTTCGCCAGCTTTCACGTGCTGTTCGTGGGTTCCACCACGCATGCCGGATCCATCGCCCTGCTGCCGTTGACCACCACCGGCGGCCTGCTGTTGCTGACGGTTTTTATTGTCGGCGTTCTTGTGGCTCTGCTGGCCTGCCTTCACGTGCTGTTCGTGGCTACCACCTTGATTGGGCATTCTTCTTCTCCTTCACAATCCACGAGGCGACAACCGCCTCCCCTGCCTAAGAAGAGTCAGACGCGAACGTTCCCTTACGTAATATTTTGTGAAGGATCCTGGTCAGACAAAACCTGCGATGGATGCCAACCTCGGAGTGCAAACGCAAATTAAGAAGGCCGTTCCCGGAAGGCGACAGCAAGGCGCTTGTCTTGCCTTCCGACAGGACGTCCGCAATCACGCTACTTGTCCGTTGCGCACGCATCAGCCGTCGAGTCGTTTCGGCAACTCGGAGACGAGCGCATCTATTGCCAGCCGTGTCCGTAGCGGCAAATATTGGGTCGCCGGCCAGACAGCATAGCATTCCATCGACGCACTTGGCCGATCAGCCCACAGTGAAACGAGGGAGCCGGCAAGCAACTTATCACGGACAAGCCAACAAGGGAGCCAAGCCAAACCCATGCCCGCGACCGCGGCGTTCGCGATCGCCTCGAGATCATCGAACCGAAGCCGCGACGCGACCGAGACCTCGACGAGTGCGCCGCTTGTGTCAGGGAGTTGCCAGTCCTGTCCGTGATCGGCGCGCCAATAGAGCAACGTGTCATGATCTGCCAAATTCGCAATGACCTCAGGCGTGCCGTTAGCGGCAAGGTAGGCGGGAGCGGCGCAGAGGACCTTTGGCTGGCTGGTGAGGCGGCGCGCTTGCAATCCAGCGCCATTGCCCAGAGCCCCGTTTCGAACCCCGAGATCGATACCCTCCGCGATCAGATCTACCCGCCTGTCGCTAAAACTCAGATCGAGTTCGAGCCGGGGGTGTTCGCGAGCAAAAGCAAGGAGGATGGGGGCTATGCAGTAGCGGCCGAACAGCACCGGCATCGACACGCGCAACCTGCCGATGACGTCGCGCCTTCCCGATTCGAGAAGTGACTCGCCAGCCCGAAGCTCACCGATCGCACGCAGGCACCGCTCATAGTACTGCTGGCCGTCCTCCGTCAGATTTTGTGTGCGTGTCGTTCGATTGAAGAGGCGGACACCAAGACGATCTTCCAGTCGTGCGATGGATTTCCCGACGGCAGAGCGAGTGAGCGAAAGCCGTTCAGCAGCCTTCGCGAAACCGCCGGCTTCGACGGCTTCGACGAAGACTTGCACCCCGTCAAATCTGTCGCGCATTGAGCAAGCCGCCTCAAGGGTCGTCCAACGATTGTAGAACGGTGGGAACCAAAAACGGGAAGAACTGTCGCCACTGCTGACAATCATTCTACGCTAGGAACAAACCCACGCAAACGATTTTTGGATAGTCGCGCCCGTTGCCCGGATCGTGCGGCGACTTCAGTTCGTTTGGTCCGTCTTCCCAACCCAGGAGCCCTACCATGAAACTGCTTTGCCTCGACATTCCCCAACCCGGCGCCACCATGGAACGGTACCAGCCGCATATGGCGGATGAAGTCCGTCACACTTGGCAGGCCTACAAGAGCGGCATCGTGCGCGACATCTATTTCCGCCAGGACCGTCCGGGCGTGGCCATCATAGCCGAATGCGACTCTATCGAAGCCGCCAGGCAGGCTCTGCGCGAATTTCCGCTGGCCAAGGCCGGCCTCATTGACTGGGACGTCATTCCGCTTGGCCCTTTCCTCAATTGGGAAACGCTGTTCGCGCCCGGCAATGCCTGAGACTTCGCGAAATCACGGAGCTGCGCCTGCCGCATTGGGCCGGCACAGCAGCTTTCGTCACGCGCTCGATGGCGCCAGGATCGATAAGGAATACAGACAATGAAAGTGCTGGGCTATTCCGCTCCATCGGCCACTGGCGCTCTCGATCCTTTCGTGTTCGAGCGGCGCGCTGCGCGGCCCGACGATGTCGTGATCGACATCCTCTATTGCGGGGTCTGCCATACGGACCTGCACCTGGCGCGTAATCACTTTGGCTTCACGAGCTATCCTATCGTTCCCGGCCACGAGATCATCGGAAAGGTTCGACAGGTCGGTGAGAAGGTCAGTCGCTTCAAGGCCGGTGACATGGTCGGCGTCGGATGCCTTGTCGACTCATGCCAGCATTGCAAACCCTGCCTCAAGGGATGGGAGCAGGACTGCGCTGAAGGCGCGACCTTTACCTACGCCAGCCGCGACAGGCACGATGGCACCGTCACCCATGGCGGCTACTCCGATTCCATCGTCGTCTGTGATAAGTTCGTTCTCGCTCTCCCCGATGGACTCGATCCGGCCGGGGCCGCGCCGCTCTTGTGCGCCGGCATTACCACATGGTCGCCACTCCACCGCTGGAATGTCCGCGAAGGCAGCAAGGTCGCCGTAGTCGGCCTCGGCGGCCTTGGCCATATGGGGCTGAAATTGGCAAAGGCGCTCGGCGCCGACGTCACGCTGTTCACCCGGTCAACCGGCAAGGATGAAGACGCCTTCCGGCTTGGTGCCGATCATGTGGTGCTGTCGAGCGATCCGGCCCAGATGACGGCTGTCGCCGGCCGCTTCGACGTGATCATCGACACCGTTCCCTACGATCACGACGTCAACCCGTATTTGCCGACGCTTGCGCTGGAAGGCGTGCTTGTCCTGATTGGCTATATGGGACCGCTGGGCACTTCAGTAAACGCCGGCGCGGTCGTGCGCGGCCGCAGGGCAATCTCGGGATCGTTTATCGGCGGCGTCGCCGAGACCCAGCAGATGCTCGATTTCTGCGGCCGGCACGGCATCGTCTCCGATGTCGAGATCATTCCAATCCAGCAGATCAACGAAGCCTATGAGCGCATGTCGAAGAGCGATGTGAAGTATCGCTTCGTCATCGACATGGCCTCGCTGAAATCATGAGGACCAAGACAATGCCAGACACTATCAAGCCGATTCTTTGCGTCGTCACCAGTCATCCGATCCGCGGCGACAGCGGTGAGCCGACAGGCTTCGCCATGGTCGAGCTTACGCATCCTCTTGCGGTTTTCCACGAGGCCGGCATTCCGGTCGAGATCGCCTCGATCCGCGGTGGACATCCGCCGATCGACTTCTTCGACCTCAAGGATCCGGTCAACGACCGCTTCTGGCACGACCAGGAATTTCGCGATGCGCTCGCCCACTCGCTGATCCTGGGCGAGCTCGACCCGTCACGCTATTCGGCAGTCTTATTCGCCGGCGGCCACGGCACGATGTGGGACTTCGCCGACAACGCGGCTGTCCAGCGCACGATCCGCGAGATCTACGAAGCAGGCGGCATCGTGTCCGCCGTCTGCCATGGCCCGGCCGCTCTGGTGAACGCGACGCTCTCCGACGCCAGCTACCTCGTCGCCGGCAAGAAGCTGGCCGCCTTTACCGACGAGGAGGAAGCGGAGGTCAAGTACACGAAAGTCGTGCCTTATCTGCTGGCGACCACGCTCAAGGAGCGAGGCGCGCTGCACCAGCCCGCGCCGAACTGGACGGAAAAGGTTGTGGTCGATGGTCGCCTGATCACGGGCCAGAATCCGGCGTCGGCGCACGGGGTCGGCCAGGCAGTCGTCGACAAGCTGACCGCAAAGTCCTGAGTGACGATATCCGGCGGTTGATCTTAAGGCGGCGTGTTCGGCAGGGCCGCTGTCAAGCCAACGAGTATGGCTGTACGGTTATGAAGGAGCAGAGATGAAGATCACCGCGATCGAAGAGCATGCCCTTCCCGATGAGGTGCAACATGCGTGGAACACCATTCCTGGCGCCGATGACGGAACACTCGGGCTCAATCCAGGGATCCTCGGCAGTCGCCTTGCCGATCTCGGCGAACAGCGGCTGGGGCTGATGGACGAAACAGGCGTCGACGTGCAGGTCCTCTCCCTGACGACGCCCGGCCTCAACAACCTCGGGCATCACGCTGTCGATCTGGCCCGCCGCGTTAACGATCTCCTGGCTGAAACCGTGGCCTCGAAGCCATCCCGCTTCCAGGCACTGGCCGTGCTGCCATCCATGAGCCCCGACGCAGCCGCGCAGGAGCTCAAGCGCTGTGTCGACCAGCTCGGCTGCAAGGGCGCCATTCTCTATGGACGCGTCGGTGAGAAGAATCTGGACCATGCGATCTTCGAGCCGACATTCGCCTGCGCGGCGGAGCTGGGCGTCCCGCTGCTGATCCATCCCCAGATTCCGCAGGCGAGCGTTCGCAACGCCTATTATGCGGGCTTCAGCACACCGATCGACCTTGCCTTGTCGACCTTTGGTCTTGGATGGCACTACGAGGCCGGCATCCAGTTCGTCCGCGTCGTCCTGGCCGGGGTATTCGACCGGTACCCCAACCTCCAGATGATTCTCGGCCACTGGGGCGAAATGGTGATCTTCTATCTTGAGCGGCTCGCGATGCTGGATCGGGTGTCGGGGTTGCAGCGGCCCTTTGTCGATTACGTCCGCAACAATCTCTATCTGACCGCCAGCGGCATGTTCAGCCCGGCCTATCTGCAGCAGGCGATCGGCGCCGTGGGTCCCGACCGCATCCTGTTTTCGACGGATTATCCCTATCAGTATCGCCCAGGAGGCGACGCGCGGCGTTTCATAGAGGATCTGACGCTCGGCAGTGCCTCCAAGGCCAAGTTTGCTCATGAAAACTGGGAGCGCTTGACCAGGAATTCGGGCTCGCAACCTGACGCAATTCCGTCGGGCGCATAGCCAAGCTTGCCGGCCATGGCGTGCGCACATCAAAAAGCCCGGGTCGGCGCACCCTTTCAATTCATAGAAGGACGCACGGTCTTGAAGCTCACGGAAAACACAATTCTCATCACAGGCGGCGCGACCGGCATCGGTTTTGCGCTTGCACGACGCCTTTCCGAAAAAGACAATCAGGTTATCATCTGCGGCAGGAACGAAGCCGCTCTTAGCCAGGCGCGGGAACAGGCGCCGGCGCTAGTCACCCGCATCTGCGATGTGGCCGATACCGAAAGTCGCCGGTCTATGGTCGATTGGCTGAAAGCGAACCATCCGGCGCTCAATGTGGTCATCAACAATGCCGGGGTTCAGCATCGGCGCGACTTCAACAATGATCCGGAGGCCGACACTCTCGACCAGGAGGTGGCAATCAACCTCACGGCGCCGATCCATCTGACCGTCGAACTGCTCCCAACCCTGAGGCGGCACGAGCAGGCCTACATCATCAACGTCAGCTCGGGCTTGGCGTTTTCGCCAATGGCGGATGTTCCCGTCTATTGCGCTACCAAGGCCGCGATCCATTCCTTTACGCTCAGTCTGCGCCATCAACTGAGGTCGACCGGAATTCGGGTGGTGGAGATGGCTCCACCAATTGTCGATACCGGTCTCGGCGGCAGCACGCGCAGCGGAGGAACAGCCAACCGTATGATGGTTAGTCCGGACGAATTCGCCACTGAGGCGCTTGCGCGGCTCGAAGCGGACAAGGACGAGGTGCTTGTCGGTATTTCGGCCGATACGCGCCGGATGGGCGAAGCTTTGTTCGAGCGGATGAACAATCGCTCCTGAGCCACTATGGGATTGCCGTCGCGGGTTGCGGCAATCCGCTCGTGGCCACGTGTCCTCGAGGTTTTGTCAGCGTGCGCTCTAGGCTATTGTCCGGACGACACCACCGTCGACACGCAGGGAAGCGCCTGTTGTCGCCGACGCCTGCTCTGAACAGACATAGACGACCAGGTTTGCGACTTCTTCGGTTGTCGCAAAGCGATTGAGGAGCGATGTCGGGCGCATCGTCTTCAAGAACTGCTGCTCGGCTGCCTGTTGCGTAATGCCTTGCTCTTCTGCGGCCGCCCTCATCCAACCGCTCATGATCTCCGAATTCGTCGGACCAGGGAGGACCGAATTGACGGTGACCCCCGTTCCGCCGACCGCCTCGGCCAGTCCCCTCGCGATGGCGAGCTGAGCGGTCTTGGTCATGGCGTAATCGATCATGTCCTTGGGGATTGCGAGCGCGGACTCGCTGCTGATGAAGACGACACGCCCCCAGCCGCGCTTCGCCATGTTCGGTACATAGTGGCGGGAAGCGCGGACGCCGCTCATGACGTTGAGCTCGAAGAGATCGATCCACTCCTTGTCGGCAATATCGAAGAACGGCTTCGGTCGCCCCGTGCCCACATTGTTGACGAGAATATCCGCATCCGGCGCCTGCGCGAACAACTCGGCCGCGCCTTCCGGGGTGGCAAGATCGGCGACGACACCGATGAACTCACTCTTTGGGAAAAGCGCGCGCAACTCGCGAAGCGTTGCGGCGACCCTGTCCTCGCGGCGACCGTTGATGACGACCGAGGCGCCCGCACGCGCCAACCCTTCGGCAATGGCTCGCCCAATGCCCCCCGTAGACCCAGTAACAACCGCCTTGCGTCCAGTACTATCGATATTCATGGCACATTTCCTTTCAAGCGTTGGTAAACGCCTCATTTAGGTCATGTGGAAAACATTGATAATAATACAAATACCCATAAGATTGATGCCTGAGGAGAATATAATGGACCGATTTCACGAGTTGAGTGCCTTTGTCGCGGTGGTCGAATCGGGCGGCTTTTCGGCCGCTGCGCGTCGGACCGGCGAGTCACAGCCTGCTGTCAGCAAGGCAATCGCCGCGCTCGAGAAACGCCTCGGCGTGGCGCTGTTCAATCGGAGCACCCGCAGCGTGACCCTCACGGATCAGGGGCAGCGATACTATGACCGGACGAAGCCGCTCGTTGATGAAATCGACGATGCCGATAGCGAACTCACGAGCAGCACGCAGACTGTTTCGGGCCTGATCAGGATCAGCGCGGCCTCCACATTTGGCCGCCTGCATATCCTGCCGCTGATACCCGAGTTGTTGTTGCTTTATCCCGGCCTTCAGGTGGATCTCGTTCTTTCGGATTTCGTGCGAGACATGGTGGAAGATCGGATCGACTTGGCGATCAGGGTGGGGCCTGTCGAAGACTCAGACGCGGTTGTCCGCCGGGTGGCGGTCACGCCCCTCGTTTGCGTCGGATCCCGTCGCTATTTCGAGAAGCATGGGATGCCGAGATCCCCCGCAGACCTGAGTAAGCACAATTGCCTTCTATACGGTGGCCTGACGGAATTGGCGAAATGGCCGTTTGCAGGCCCACATGGACGGTTCAGCGTGACCGTTCGCGGCAACTTATCGTCCAACAGCGTCGAAACGATCCGGGCTGGGGTTCTAGCCGGCGTCGGAATCGGCCTCTTCGCCAAAGTCTCGCTCGCTGATGAGCTCAATCATCCTGACGTGATCACGATACTCGACGACTTTCTTGACGACGTCAGAGACATCAGCCTCGTCTGGCCGAAGCGTCGGTTCGTGCCGGCACGCGTGCGCCGCGCGACCGACTTCTTTGCAGCAACCGTCCCGCAGCGACTCTAGCCTAGGCCGAAGTAACGCCTATCGCCATCGGTGGCATTGGATAACGACAATGGTGATCCCAGAGGGTCAACGTTTTCTACACAAAATCAATATGTTAGAGGACGGTTCGCCAAGCCGTTTCCTTCGTATTCTCTCGTATGGTCTGGCGAACCTAAGGACGACGAACGCGACTAGTTACGGGCTTCGAGATGCCGCCAATGTAGGCGCAGGTCGCCAGGAACGCCTGGCAGTGAATGACCGAAATGGAGCCGTCTGCTGACCGTCAGGTTTCATCCGCAAAGTCGTTGAAGCGGACAGCTATTAGAGCAACCTCACCTTAGTGTTCGGCCCGTGGCCGCCGTTCGTCCCTCCTATATTGTACGTCCGCTGTGATCCGCGACTGAAGCTATCGCATTCGGCTTCTCGGACCTTTGCCAGGCGCATCTGGAAGAATTCAATGATTTCGTCTCTTGCTGCTATCGTATAGAACCCGCACCGCTTCGCTCATCGACGCTGATATCTGCGGAGACCTAGTTGACGACGCCGTTCAGTTCCGGCGTCACGCGTTGATTGAACTCCGAGAGCTTTAGCGCCACGTCCTGATCGAGCGAGAGCTGATCGATCAAAGGGCCGTCGCTGCTCCAAGTGGAGCGGCCTTTTCGTTGCTAATCGATGGTCACGGCGATCCCGTGGGACGTGCGGCAAACACTGATTTTGTTGTTTTAAAGGACGGTCGGAGATCTTCTACGCAGTCACCTGTTCTGATGCAGGATCGTCTCGGCCGCTATGAAGCCCCAAGTCAGGTTGGGGCCGAGCGTGGTGCCGGCCCCTACGGCGCGCGTGCCGATGGGATTGGCCATGGCAAGCCCTGCCGCGTAGAGGCCGGGGACGATCGAGCCGTCCGGTCTCAACACTTGCGCTCGCTCGTTGGTCCGGGCGCCGCCCTTGGTGCCGAGGATCGAGCGATTGATCGTCATGCCGATATAGGGCGCCTTGTCGATCGGCTTCAGCCGGTTCTCGGGTCCATGCGCCTTGTATGCCTCCCAGCCATTGTCGCCGCGTTGGAAGTCTGCATCGTGTCCCTTCGCGCAAAAGCTGTTCCAGCGGGCGATCGTCTCCTCGAGCGCCGCTGCCGGCAGCCCGAGCTTGGCGGCAAGGCCAGCGATCGTATCGGCCTTCTTGATCCAGTCGCGCTCGTAGGAGGCATACCAGCGGAAAGGCAGCGACGTTTTCAGGAAGCGATGATCGCCGACGAGATAGCAGGGCAGATGGATCGGCGCGCCATCCGGCCCGCGCGCATCGATCGCCTCGCCGATGTTGAAGGCGTTTTCGCTGACAAAGCGCTTTCCCTCGCGATCGACCACGATCGAATGCGGCTCGGCCTGGAAGGTCATCGGCAAGCCGTGCGACTGTCCCTGGTAGCGCGTCGGCAGGCAGGGATAGACGTTGGCCTGATCCATGCGGTCCAATTGCGCGCCGACGGAAGCCGCAAGCTTCTGGCCGTCGCCCTCATTGCCGCGCGGGCTGCCGATCCGGTCGAAGGCGCCGGGGAAGTGGCGTGCGCGCATCTCGGCGTCCCATTCGAAGCCGCCGGTTGCGATGACGACGCCGCGGCGCGCGACGATCTTCGTGCGTCGGCCCTTGCTCTCCACCTCCGCGCCGGCGATGCGCGAGTCCGGATCCTGAAGCAGGGTGACGGCGCGCGTTTCCGGCTGAAAGGTGACGCCGGCATCGAGGCAGCCCTTGATCAGCCCGGTCATCAGTGCCGTGCCCTGGCCGCCGGAATTCGTCAGCCATCGCCATAGAAGCTTCGGCCAGACCTTGAACCCGGCGCGGATGGGATGGTGATAGAGATCGAGGTCGACGATCTCCTGGTAGGTAAAGCTGTGCGGCAAGGTGGAGCGGCGCAGGCTCCGCGCAAACTTGCCGAGGAGACGGCGGCTGAGCGGCCTCGGCGATAGCATGCGGCCGTAGAGCTTGCCGCCAGGCGCTTCGGCAAAGGGGTCCGGCTCATTGATCAGGCGGAAGTCGAGCGGCGTGTTGACGGACAGGAAGTGCAGCATGTCCGGCGCGGCCTTGGCGAAAGCGCCCCAGAGCGCATCTTCCTTCTGCTCCCATCCTTCGGGCGCGACCGCACGCAGATAGGCGAGCGCATCCTCGCGGCTGTCGGCGATGCCGGCTTCGGCCGCGACATGGTTGGCGGGTATCCAGACCCCGGCCCCGGACATGGCCGAGGTACCACCCAGCCATTCGCTCTTTTCGATGACGAGCACGTTGAGGCCACCCTTGGCGGCCCGCAGCGCTGCCGAGCAGGCCGCCGATCCCGAACCGATCACCAGAACATCGTACTCGCCCATCGGCATTCCCCTGCCATCATCGACACAGCACTATAGAGGCACGAAATTTAATCTGTCTACTATTGTGTCGACACTTTTTGCGCTGTACGCTCTCCAGGTCAGCAACGCGCCCCGAACGACCTTCGCAGCTCCATTCGACAGGCAGAGCCATGGACAACACCAACCTTCCACCCGCGCCCTCTGGCATCCATGTTTCCGGAACCGAAACGCGCGAAAGCTACTGGCAGCCGGTTCCCGCAAACGGCCATATCGACGTGGCGCTCGCGCCGCACATCGTCGGCATGGAGCACCCCTTCGCGCTGGGCACGCAGTCGGTAGCGCCCGGCGGCTATGTGCGCGAACACACGCATGACCGCAACGAAGAGACGGTCTATGTCATCGAAGGCCATGGCCGCGCCGTCATCGACGGCAAGGAATATCCGCTGGAACCGGACAGCGTGGTGTTCCTGCCGAAGAATGTCCGGCACATGTTCATCAACGATGGCGACACGCGCCTGCGCTGGATCTGGTTGATCGTGCCGAACGGGCTTGAGGACTTCTTTCGCCTGATCGGCAAGCCGCGCAAGCCGGGCGACCGCGTGCCGTCCAATTTCCCGCGCCCGGAAAACGTCCTGGAGATCGAGCGCAAGACGGTGTTCGGGGCAGACCTCGCCGACAAGTTCGATCCCCTGAAACAGAATCCCTGAAGAAGTCTCGGATGGTGACGCTCGGCCTCATCGGCTTCGGCACGATCGCGCGCGAGATCGTCTCCGCTTTCCCAGTGGACTCGGTTCGCTGGGTGGCGCTGATGCGCGAAGGTACCCGCCGCGACTTGCCGGCGAATGTCAGCACTGTCACGCAGCTTGACGCGCTGATCGGTCCGCGCCCCCTGGCGGTGGTGGAGGCGGCAAGCCAGGAGGCGGTGGCCGCTTATGTGCCCGCGCTTCTCGACGCCGGCATCCCGACCATCATCGCTTCGATCGGTGCATTCGCCGATCCGATCCTTGCCGCGAGGCTGACCAATGCTTCACGCAACGGCGGCGCACGCTTGGTCCTGCCGTCAGGCGCGTTGGGCGGCCTCGACTACCTCAGGGCGATAGCGGCACTTCCTGAGGCGCGGGTCCGCTACACCTCGCGCAAGCAGCCGACAGCCTGGACGACGGAGTTGGCCTCCGCCGGCCTTTCAGCGGACACTGACGCCATAACCCTCTTCGAAGGCACGCCGGCGCAAGCGGCAAAACTCTATCCGAAAAACCTCAACGCCGCCTTCGCCGTTGCGCTCGCGGCAGGCATCGACAAGGTCACCGTAAGCGTGGTTGCCGATCCGAAAGCCACCGGCAACACGCATGAAATCGAGGTCGAGAGCACCGCCGGCACCGCTTCCTTCCGCCTCGTCAACGCGCCCTCGCCCAACAATCCGAAGACCTCAATGCTCACGGCGCTCAGTCTCATCGCGGCGCTCGGCGAGTTGCTCGACAGGGAGGGCCTCAGCTGATGCCCTTCTTCACCGCCGCCGATGGCTGCCGCATCCACTACCAGACATCAGGCAGCGCTGGCCCACGCCTCATCCTCATCCCCGGGCTCGGCGGTGATGGGAGGTTCTGGACCGGCGTCGTACGCCTGATCGAGGCCGACCATCGCGTCATCGTCACCGACCATCGCGGCGCCGGTCGCAGCGATCGCCCCGAACGCCCCTATTCCATTCCCCTGATCGCCAGCGACATTGCCGGCCTGCTGGCGCAGACGGGCGGTCCCGCCCATATTGTCGGGCATTCCACTGGTGGCGCCATCGCGCAGGTGCTGGCGCTCGATCATTCGGAACTTGGCCTGAGCTATACGATCAGCAGTTCCTGGGCGCGAGCCGACGGCCGTTTCCGCACGCTCTTCAGCGCTCGCGCCGAACTGCTGGAGGCCGGCCTGGCCGAGACCTATCAGCGCCTCGGCCATGTGCTCTGCCACGAACCGTCCTACCTCGAAACGCATGCCGGGGAACTCGACGCAGCCGTCGCCGCCGCCCCTGGCACCCTGGCGCCGCTGACAGTCAGTGCTGCGCGCGTGCGCATGCTGCTCGACCACGATCGCCTTGCCGATCTGCCGCGCATCGACGCCCCGGTTCAAGTGATTGCGGCCACCGGCGATATCCTGACACCGCCAGCCCTTTCGGAGGCGATCGCTGCGGCAATACCGGATGCCCGGTTTGTTTCAGTTCCCGGTGCGCATTTTCACCCCCTCGCCGACCCCGATGGTCTTGCCGCCATCATTCGCCGTTTCATTGTCGAAGCTCACCTTGATCGCAAAGCATCATGATCGCTGACCTCAGCCCCGCCCTCCTCGACCCGCGCCTCAAGCCTGGCGCCGACCTCCTCGCCGAAGGACGCGCCATGGCGCGCGACTGGCGCCTCGGCAGCTGCCGCTTCCTCACCGAAACCGGAATGCCGTCCGAAGCCGCATGGAAGCGCAAGGCAGCGGCCGAAAAGCGAGTCATGCAGCACGCCCATATCGGCTTCAGAAGCGTCGACCGCACCGTGGCCGCGATCGGCGAGGTGCATGAGCAATGCCGCAAGGCAGGGGTAACGGTCGACCGTTTCGGCATCACCCTCGACTGGTCGATGGGTTATCCCCAAGCAATGCGTGCAAAGGCTGCGCGCGGCACCGGCATCGTGCTCACCGGCCCAGAGGATTTCGCCCGCATCACCAACGCCGCGCCCGCTGCCGCGCATTTCGGCGACTTCATGCTCGGCCTGCCGGGTGCTGTGGAAAACACCCGCGCCGCGATCGCCGCCGGTGCAACGGCCATCGGCAATCTGGGGCAGTATTTCACCTTCCGGCTGCCCTACTGGGACGATGATGTGGCGACCACCGAAGCGACCGTCACCGCCCTCGGCCTGATCGCGGCCCAGGATGCCGAAATCCTTGTCCATTCCAATCTCGACGACGGCTTCGCCGGGCTGTTCATCGACATGGCCTGCGCGCTCGGCATGGTGCTGGTCGAAAAGCACATCGTCGAGGATCTGATCGGCGCGCGGCTCGGCCATTGCTACGGCCACCACTTCAGCGATCCACTGTCGCGCGCTGCCTTCCATGCCGCGCTGGTGCGGGTCAGCGATACGCCGGGCACCATGATCTTCGGCAACACCGTTTCCTACCAGTCAACCCCGGCAGGCAATTACGCAAGCCTGGCGAGTTATCTCCTGGCCGACATACTGGCTGTCGGGCGATGGCCCTCCGGCCATGCGATCAATCCGGTACCGGTAACCGAGAACCAGCGCATTCCCGATGTCGACGAGATCATCGACGCACAAACCTTCGCGCACCGGCTCACGCTGCACGCCCCCTTCTACGACCCCGTCTTCGACTGGGCCAGGGTGGAGGCGATGGCCGATGTGCTGGTCGAAGGCGGGCGTCGCTTTGCCGGTGCCGTCATGAAAGGGCTGGCCGAGCGCGGGGTGGATACCGAAGACCCGGCCGCGCTGATGTTCGCCATCCGCCGCATGGGGCCGAAGCGCATGGAGGCGCTGTTCGGCCCGGGCGCGGACGGCATCCGCGGACGCACGCCGCTGATCCATGCCGAATGGGCCCGCGAACTCAACCACAAGGCCGTCGCCTGGGTCGCGACGCAAAAGCCGCTGGAAAGCCCTAGACCCCTGACCGTCTGCATCGGCACGACCGACGTGCATGAGCACGGAAAATATCTCGTCGAACAGGCGCTCGAAGGCCTGGGCATCGTCATCGCCGATGCCGGTGTGGCCGTCGACCCGGAAACACTCGTCGCCCGCGCCGCCGAAACCGGGGCCGATGCGATCGCGGTCAGCACTTACAATGGCGTGGCGCTGCGTTATGCACAGGCGGTGAAAGCAGCGATGGCGGCACGCGGACTTGCCTTGCCGGTGCTCGTCGGCGGACGATTGAACGAAGTGCCCAAGGAGTCCAATTCGGGCCTGCCGGTCGACGTGACCAAGGATATAGCAGACCTAGGCTGCCTGCCCTGCGCCGACCTCGACGAGATGCTGAGTGCCCTGCGTTCCATCCGGCCCGTTGCCTGAAACGGGCAGGCTTCGTCTTACGCAACGGCAGGCACGCGCCTCACCAGGCGGTCATGCCGCCGTCGACCGTCAGGATCGAGCCGGTGGCGAAAGAGGATTCGTCACTGGCGAGCCACAGGATTGCATTCGCGATTTCAACCGGCTGCGCGACGCGATTCATCGGTGAGCGCGCGTTCAATGCCGCGACGAACCCCTGAGGATCGGGATGGGTTTCCAGCATGGTTTCGAAATAGCTCGACCAGGTCACACCCGGCGCCACGGCGTTGACCCGGATCTTGTCTGCAACATGGTCAAGCGCCATGGCACGCGTCAGCGCCGCGACGCCGCCCTTGGAGGCGACATAGGCCGCCCGATCGGCAAGTCCGACATGGGCCACGTTGGAAGCGGTGTTCACGATCACCCCGCCACCACCCGCGGCCATGACGGGAATGACATATTTGGAGCAGAGAAAGACGCCCTTGAGGTTCACTGCCATGAGCGCGTCCCAATCCTCCGCTGCGGTGGTGACAACCGAACCGCGTATGCCGTAACCGGCATTGTTGACCAGAATGTCCACCCGGCCGAAGGCCTCTTGCGCTTGGCGCACCATCGTTGCCACAGAGGCCTCGTCCGAGACGTCCGCCTCCCAAGCCAGCGCTCCGGTCCTGCCGGCCACCTCGCTGGACCGCGCGCCGTCGCGATCGACGACCAGAACGCGCGCGCCCTCCTTCACAAACAGTTCCGTGACGGCCGCGCCGATACCGGCGCCGGCTCCGGTGACGATGGCCGCCTTACCCTCCAAACGCATGATCGATCCCCTTTTCACAAACTTGTTTTGCCCTATCTTGCAGAAGCGCTTGCAAAGTGTCGACACTTTTGTATTTAATTTCGGCACCAACTCGGGGATATCGGTGAAAAACACTCCTTCCGTCGAACAACATCTGGAAATCTATCGCCGGATGCTGCTGGTGCGGCATCTCGAAGAGGGCCTTGGGACGCTTCACAAGGAAGGACGCACGCGCGGTCCGATCCATCGCTGCGATGGCCAGGAAGCCGTCGGCGTCGCCGCGACCGCCGTGCTGGAGGCCGGCGACAAGGTCGCCACCACCCATCGTGGCCACGCGGTCTATATCGGCAAGGGCATGGCTGTGCACCCGGTTGTGGCCGAGATCTTCGGGCGGGCCACCGGTGCCTGCGGCGGACGCGCCGGCCACATGCTGGTGGCCGATGCCGAAAAGGGCGTGATCGGCGGCAATGCCATTGTCGGCGCCGGCATTCCAGCCGCCACCGGCATGGCGCTGTCGATGCAGATCCTCGGCACCGGCAATGTCGCCATGTGCATTTTCGGCGACGGCGCCGCGCAAACCGGCATCTGCCACGAGGCCATGAACATGGCCGGGCTCTGGAAATTGCCGGTCGTCTTCGTGCTCGAACACAACCAGTTCGGCCTGACCGTTCCCTCCGAGGTCCAGTCACCGGTCGAGGATCTGTCGATCCGCGCCGCCGGCTATGCGATGCCGGCCGAGATCGTCGACGGCAATGACGCGGTGGCCGTCTATCGCGCCGTGTCGGCCATGGTCGAGCGTGCCCGGCGTGGCGAGGGTCCCGGCATGGTCGAATGCAAGACCTACCGCATCGAGGGTTTTTCCACCTCCGACATGGGCGGCTACCAGAAGCCGGAGGACATTGCGGCCTGGAAAGAGCGTGACCCGCTGCTCGTCTCGCGCAAGGCGCTTTTGGGCGACGTCGGCGAGGCGAAACTCGCCGAGATAGAGGCGGCAGCCAAGGCCGAGGTGGCCGAGGCTTTCGAGACCGCTCTCTCCGACCCGATGCCCGAATTCTCGCTGGACGAAGCCTGCAACCCCTACAGCGAGGCACACTGACATGGCCATGATGCGGTATGCCGAAGCGCTCAATGCGGCTCTGCGCGAAGAGATGCAGGCCGACCCTTCCGTTTTCGTCTTCGGCGAGGACATCGGCCGCTATGGCGGCGTCTTCAAGGTGACGAAAGGGCTGATGGAGGAATTCGGCGAAACGCGGGTGCGCGACACGCCGATCTCCGAACAGGCGCTGACCGCCATGGCGGTGACCGCCGCCATGACCGGCACGCGGCCGGTGCTTGAAATCATGTATGCGGATTTCGTGCCGCTGACACTCGATGCGCTGGTCAACCAGGCCTCGATCTACAATTACATCTGGAACGGCCAGGTGAAGATGCCGTTCGTGCTGCGTACGCAGGGCGGCGGCGGCGCCGGCGCCGGCGCGCAGCACTCCAAGTCGCTCGATTCCATGCTTGCCCACATACCCGGCATCAAGGTCGTTGCTCCTTCGACGCCCGCCGACGCCAAGGGCATGCTGAAGGCCGCGATCCGCGACGACCAGCCGGTGGTCTTCCTCGAACACAAGCTGCTCTACAACACCCGCGGCGAGGTGCCGGAAGGCGATGTGACCGTGCCGCTCGGCAAGGCGGCAACCCTGCGCGAAGGCAGCGATATCTCGATATTCGCCACCTCCAAGATGGTGGTCGAGGCCCTGAAAGCCGCGGATCTTCTCGCAGCCGACGGTGTTTCGGCCGAAATCGTCGATCTCCGGTCGCTGCGCCCGCTGGATGTCAACGCCATCGTCGCCTCGATCGCGAAAACGCACCATGCCGTGGTGGTCAACGAGGGCTGGCGCTTTTGCGGCTACGCCGCCGAGCTTTCGGCAACGATCATGGATCACGCCTTCGACGAGCTCGACGCGCCGGTCGCGCGCGTCACGCTGCCGGACATGCCGATCCCCTATTCCGAGCCGCTGGAAACGGCGATGCTGCCAAGTGCCGAGAAGATCCGCACCGCCGCGCTGAAGACGCTGAAGTGACGGAGGCGGCGGCGATGGCGACCCATCCGATCAGCATCGACAGCGCCGGCGGCGAATATATGGAAACCGTACTGGTGATCGCCTGGGCGATGAAATCGGGCGATCCGGTCAAGACCGGTGATCTTCTCGTCACCGTAGAGACAGCCAAGGCAGCAACCGAGATCGAAGCCGACCGCGACGGCTGGCTGGCCGAAATCTTCTTCGCCGAGGGACAGGAAGCGCCAGTGGGCGCCGTGCTCGGCACGATCGCGGACGCGAAGCCGATGGCTGGCCAGCCAGCCTCGGTCGGGCCGGCGACAGCAGCCGCCGCGGCAGCCAATCCGCGCGAGCTTGTGGCTGACGAAGCCTCTTCCTCCATCCGGCCGCCCGGCAGCCGTGCAGTCGCAAGCCCGCTGGCCCGGCGGCTTGCCGCTTCGGCCGGGCTCGACCTAGCCACCATTTCGGGAAGCGGCCCGCACGGGCGCATCAAGAAGCGCGACATCGATGCCGCCCTCGCCGCCCGCACGAACGAACATGACGATGCAGGCCAGCGGACGCCGACGGCAGTCCAGACATCCCCTGTTGCCGCGCCGGCGCTGGCCCGACAGACGGCGCCCGTGGTCCTCATCCATGGCTTCGGGTCGGATCGTTCCGTGTGGCGGCAGGTCGTCCCCTTGCTCCAGTCGGGGATCGACACGATCAGCCTCGACTTGCCCGGCCATGGTACGGAATCGGCAAGACCCGCAAGCAGCATCGAGGAGATTGCCTTCCTCCTCTCCGACCGGCTGGAGGAAATGGGCGTGGGCAATGCCCATCTCGTTGGCCACTCCCTCGGTGGCGCAGCGGCTCTCGCACTCGCCCGGCTTGGCCGTCTCGCGGTGCGGTCTGTCACACTTCTTGCTCCAGGCGGACTTGGCCCCGAGATCAATGCCAGCTTCATTGCGGGTCTTGCCCGCGCGACCACGGTGCAGGCTCTGCAGCCGTGGCTGACTGTCATGGTCGGCGACCCCGCGGCCTTGCCGAGCGGCTATGCGCAGGCAGCCCTCAGACAGATGGAAAAGGCCGGCAATCGCGACGCAATCGCGGCGATGGCCGAAAGCCTGTTCCCGGACGGCACGCAGGGTTTCGATCTCGCGGGCGCGCTTGGCGAACTCGCCGTCCCGACGCGGCTCATCTGGGGCAGGCTCGACCGCGTCATCCCGGCCGCTCATGCAGCCCGCGCGCCGGGCTTCACCGCTGTTCATCTTCTCGATGGCGTCGGCCATGTACCGCAGATTGAAGCGCCGGTGCTCACCGCCCGGCTGATCACCGAGACGGTGCGAAGCGCCGGCTGAGCCGGCAAGACCATCGCGCCCGCGTCAAGGGCGCCACGACAGAATGTCAGAAGGAGTGCCCGATATGATCTTCGACCATCGCACCTATACCGCCCGCCCCAACAAGCTGTCGCATTTCCTCAAACTCTATGAGGACGTCGGCCTGCCGATGCAGCGGCATTATCTGGGCGAGCCTTTCGGCTTCTTCCAGACGCATATTGGCGACCTCTCCCGTACCGTGCATCTGTGGCAATTCGAGAGCCTAGCCGACCGGGAGGAGCGGCGCGACCGCATGGAGGCAGACCCGGAATGGCAGGCCTACCGGCGCAAGGTGATCGAGACCGATTATCTTCTCGACATGCGCAACCAGATCCTCAAACCCGTCTCCTTCTTCAATCCCGGAAAGTAAGATGGACCTGATTTTCTCTGCCGAGGGGCGCAGCTGGCCGCTGCGCCTGACTGGCGATGCCGAGCGCACGCGCCGCGCGCTGCTTTCGGCCTTGCCGATGCGTCTGCAGCTGCACACGCCGAAGATCGCCGGCAGCCATATCTATTGGCATGCTCCCTTCGTCGAGGATATCGAGGGTGCTACGCATGTGCTTTCCGCGACCGCCGGCGCCTTCATCTACTGGCCGGTGCGGCAGTTCCTCGAAATCACCTTCGCGCCGCTCCAGGCGGAGAATGCCGAGATCACCGTTCTCGGCCATCTCGACGCGCCGGTGGAAGGCATTGCCGAACTTGCCGCGACACTGAAACAGGACCAGGGCCGCCGCATTCTGGAAGGCACGCTTGTCCGGTCGGATGGCGGCGTGTCCGAGCCTTCGCCGCCATCGTCGCTGCCACAGGATATCATTGCCGCTCGCAAGGCGCTGTGGGTGTCCTGTCCCGCCGACATCAGCCGGGTCACCGCATCACGCGCCATCATGCACCCGGCAGGGCCTGTCTTCACCGCGGAATCAGAAGCGCGGGTGCTGCACGAATTCCTCTGGTGGATCCGCGCCGAGCGCGGCCGGAAGGACGAATTGGTGCTGCGCCAGGCGGCAGCAATCGCGCTCGACAAGACCGCGACCCGGCTGCGCGATTTCTGCCACATGGAGGAAACGCCTGCCCTGCTTTTCCGGCTCGAGGCGGCGATGGACGGCAACTATCCGTTCGGTGCGCTGATCGACGAGGCGATCCTGGCTACCGGGCGGATCGGCGCCTGGCTCGATCTTCTCATCCCGTGGAACGACCTCAACGAGGCCTTCCGCGCAGCGCTTGACGGCAGGAAGGCCGGGTGATGCAAAAACTGACCATCGGCATTGTGGGTTTCGGCGTCATCGGGCAGCGCTGGACGGCTTGCTTTGCCCATGCCGGCCACACGGTGCGCGTGTTTGATCCGACTGAGCGGCGCGAACAGGCTTTCAATGAGGTGCTGCCTGCACTCATGGCCGACCTCGATGCGTTGAAAGGAACCTCGCACGCGCCCGGCGAGATCCATCTTTTTCCGACGCTCGCCGAGACGCTCGAAGGCGTCGATTTCGTGCAGGAGAACGGTCCGGAAGACCTGGCCCTCAAGCGCCGGCTGCTCGCCGAGATCGAAGATCATATCGGTGACGAGGTCGTCATCGCCTCCTCCTCCTCGGCCCTGCTGGTGTCCGACATGCAGGGCGAGTGCCGCCTGCCCGGCCGCGTCGTGCTCGGCCATCCCTTCAACCCGGCGCATCTGATGCCGCTGGTCGAGATCGTCGGCGGCAAGACGTGCGATCCACAGGCGATCGCCCGGGCGCACGCCATCTATGAGGCCATCGGCAAGAAACCGGTGACGCTCAACCGGGAAGTCACCGGCCATATCGCCTTGCGCCTGATGGGCGCCATGTGGCGCGAGGCAATCGCTCTGGTGCGCGACGGCGTCGCCTCGGTCGAGGACGTGGATCGTGCCTTCATGTATGGGCCGGGCGCGAAATGGACCCTGCAAGGTTCGTTCATTTCCAACAGCCTCAACGCCGATAGCATCGAGGACTTCCTGCGCAAATATGGCCCGACCTATCAGGCGATCTGGGACACGCTGCTCGACGCAAAGCTTGACAGCGAGACCATCCGCTCGATCACGGCTTCGACAAATGCGGCGGTGGGCGGACGCAGCCACGAGGAACTGAAGGCCGCGCGCGAAGCTGGCTTGGTCGGCATTTTGAAAACAGTGGCCGCACACGGTGCACTCTAACCGTCACGGAGAATGGCCATGACCTATCGCACCGCCCTCGTCACCGGCGCCTCGAAAGGCATCGGCGCTGCAATCGTCGAGAGCCTGATCGCGGAAGGATTGACCGTCCATGCGCTGGCGCGCAACCATGACGCGCTGCAGGCCCTTCAGGAGAGGCTCGGGCCACGCGTGAAACCGCTTGTCGCCGATGTGCGCGACAACGAGGCGATCGCTTCTGCGCTCGGTGCGGCGGAAATCGATGTCCTGGTCAACAATGCCGGCGGTCTGGCGACCGTGCGCCCCCTGCACGAACAGAGCGCGGAGGAAACAGCCGAGGTGGTGGCGCTGAACCTCACCGCACCCTTGCAGCTCATCCGCATGTTGCTGCCGGACATGATCGCCCGCAAGCGTGGCCATATCTTCAACCTGACCAGCACGGCGGCCAGTGGCGTCTTTCCAGGCACGGCGACCTATGGTGCGGCAAAGGCCGGCCTTTCCCAGGCCGGCCGCATCCTGCGCTATGATCTCGCGGGCACCGGCGTGCGGCTGACCGAGATCGCCCCGGGCCGTGTGGAAACGGATTTCTATCTGAAGGCCTTCGACGGCGACCGCGAGGGCCTGCACAAACGCATGTACTCGCAACAGCGGCCGCTCGGCCCGGCCGACATTGCCGCCGTGCTTGCTACCGCGCTGCGGATGCCGGATCATGTCGACATCGCCGAACTGACCGTCGCGCCGAGCGAACAGGCGCCCGGCGGCCATACCTATCCGCCCGCGCCGCAACGATGAGCATGCGTGGCGTCAGCGACGCGGCGCCTCAGTCCGGCTCGGTCAATTTGTCGAGCACGGCCGTGCAGGCCTCCTGCCAGGCCGCAGGCACTCCGCGCGCCGAAAGCACCTGCAGACCCCGCTCGGTGATGCCGCCCGGTGTCACCAGCTCCTCGAGCATCTGATGCATCGGCTGGTCTTTCTCCTCAATCAGCCGCCCGGCGGCCACGAACGTCATCGCCGTCAGCCGGCGGCCAATTGCCGGATCGAGACCTCGCGCGCTCGACCATTCAGTCGTCCTGCGGATCAGATCCTGCACCCAGCCATAGATGGCAGCATTGACCGTCGCCAACTCGAAGTCCGTTTCGCTGGCCAGAGCGATCGAGGGGCCAAGCCGGTCGAGGACCGCCCGCGCCTGCTCGAGGTCGGGGAAATAGATCGTCGGACTGGCACAGATTTCGGAAGCCGTGAACGGCATGGCGCGCACCGCGCGCGCAGGCGCGACAGCAAACCGCGATAGCGCTACGCCGGCGCAAACCGAAACCATTGTTTGGTCCGTGCGCCACGGCAGGCCAGCGACCGCGTCCGGCGCATGCACGGGCCGCACCGCAACAATGACGACATCGGACCGTTCGACGAGGTCGCGATTGTCGATCGCCAGCCGAAAACCGTGCCGGGCGGAGAGTGCCGCCGCCTTGCCCCGCGGCGACAGCACGATCGCCGCGGGATCAAGCCCGGAACGCAAGAACCCAGCCAGCATGGACGTCGCCAGATGCCCGACCCCAAGAATGCCTACAATCATTGTTGTCCCCCGGATTTGAACCTGCTGCTTGCCATTCACACGAAGTTGGGAAAGAAAGGCGCTCTACAAAGTGTCGACACAACCTGCATACAAATCAGATGAGAACCGTCGTGACCGAACGAGCCGAGACCAGTGCCGATAGCGACCCGTCCCTTGCCGCTGAAGCGGAGACGCGCCGCGCTGCCGATAGCAGCGAACGCGCCTACAACACCATCCGCAAGCTCCTGGTCGAATTCAAGCTGAAGCCCGGAGAGCGCATCAACGAGGTCCAGCTTTCGCGCAGCCTCGGCGTTTCGCGCACACCGATCCGCGAGGCGCTGAACCGGCTCGCCTCCGAGGGTTTCGTTTCGCTCACCCCCAATCGAGGCTTTTTCGTCAGAAGCCTCAGCACCGAGGGCCTGCTCGATCTCTACGAGTTCCGCTCGATCATCGAGTGCGCTGCTTTCAAACTGATGTGCGAGCGCGCCGACGACAGCGAAATCGACCGGCTGCGGAGCTACTGGGAAGCGATCGTCGACGCCTACCCGGACCAGCCGCCGGATGTCATCCTGGCCGAGGACGAAGGCTTCCATCTGCTCATCGCCGAACTCTCCGGAAATCCCGAACTTGTCGGCCAGCTCAGCTCCATCAATGCGCGCATCCGCTTCATCCGCCGCATCCAGATCGAACATCCTTCGCATGACAAGGCACAGATCACCTCCCATTCGGCCATCGTCGAGGCCGCCGTCAAGCGCGATGCCGAGAACGGCACGAAACTGTTGCGCGAACATATCGAAATGACCGTCTCCGCCACGCAGCAAGCGCTCAAGGACGCCTTGCTCAAGGTTTTCGCGCCCGACAATGGCGCCGAGCTGAAGCGTCGCCGAAGGGCTCGCGACGCATAATCGATATCTGAGCACAAAATTGAACGCAATAGTGTCGACACTTTCTTGACGACGATCCCTTTGTCTGCTTCGATGGGCTTACACGGGGAAGAAGACCGCAACGGCCTCCCCTGTCGTAGTCAGCAGCTAAGGGGAACCATGATGAAAAAAACTATCGCCACACTTCTTCTCGGCGCCTCGCTTTTTGCAGCGCCGGCCATGGCCGAGCAGATTACCGTCGGAATGTCCGCGCCGCTCTCGGGCGCGCAGGCCTATTTCGGCAGCACCTGGCACAATGGCTTCAAGCTCTACGTCGACAGGCTGAACGCCGATGGCGGCGTCAATGGCGTCACCATTGCCTATGACCAGCAGGACGACAAGGCCGACCCGCGCGAGGGAACGCTCGTCGCCCAGAAATTCTGCGACAATGACAAGGTCGTGCTTGGCCTGGTGAACTTCAATTCCGGCGTCGCCCAGTCGACGCTGCCGATCTATGAAGACTGCACGCTGCCGACCATGACCTTCGGCTCCAATCCGTCTCTCACCAAGCAGGGCTACAAGTTCATGGTGCGCCCGGTGGCCAACGATCTGGCCGGCGCATTGTTGCCAGCCGAATATGCGCTGGGCAAGCTCGGCGCCAAGACTGCCGTGATCGTCAACGACAAGCAGGTCTTCGGCCAGGGCATTTCCGAAATCTTCGCCAAGAACTTCGAAACCGGCGGCGGCAAGGTCCTCGATACCATTGCCGTGGCGCCGTCCGACGTGGACTTCACCGCTGTGCTGGCCCAGATCAAGTCCAAGAAGCCCGATGCGATCTATCTCGGCGCCGTCATGCCGCAGCTGGCGCTCTTTGCCAAGCAGATGCACGAGCAAGGTATCGCCGCCGTGCTAATGGTGCCGGACGGCGGCTACACGCCGGACCTCATCAAACAGGCCGGCGAAGCCAATGTCCAGGGCACGCTTGTCGCGATCCAGGTGCCGCCGATGGATGCCTCCCCCGAGATCGCCGATTTCGCCAAACTCTACAAGGCGAAGTATGGTGAGGAAGCCGGCCCGTATTCGATCTACGGCTATGTACAGGGCCAGATTTTGGAACAGGTGCTGAAGACGACGAAAGGCCTCACGCGTGAGGACCTCAACGCGGCATTGCATGCAGTCAAGGCGAAGACCGTCGTCGGCGAGCTGGAATTCGACGAAACCGGCGAACTCAAAGTCGCCCCATCCTACCTCTACAAGGTGGAGGGAACGGGCTTCCATCTCGTCGGTTCGAAATAGCAGCCAGACCGCCGGAGCCGCATCGCTACGCGCGAAGCGGCTCCTTCACCTGTTGACGGGCGTGCCTGCCGCAAGTACGGGCGGCCACGTCGACCATTCCCCTTCCCGGTTCGACCGGTCCATGGGGTTGCAGGCACAGGACGCCGGCCCATGCTGGGAAATCTTATCCAACAAACGGTAAATGCGCTGACCATCGGCTCGATCTACGCCCTGATCGCGCTCGGCTACACCATGGTCTACGGCGTGTTGCGCATGATCAACTTCGCCCATGGCGAGATGTTCATGCTCGGCGCCTATGTAGCGTTTCTGGCGCTCAGCCTGCTGGTCGGCGATGTCGGGATGTCGGGCGCGCTGGCGCTGACCGTGGCCTTTCTCGTGGCGATCTTCCTCGTCGGCCTCATTGGCGTCGGCATCGAAAGGGTCGCCTACAAACCGCTGAGAAGCTCCACCCGGCTCGCGCCGATGCTGTCCTCGCTCGGCGTCTCATTGTCGCTCGTCACCGGGGTGCAGATCCTGGCCGGCCCACAGCCGGTTGCCTTTCCCAGCTTCTTCCCCGTCGTCCGCTATCAGGTGATGGGCGGCACCATCACCTTGATGCAGATCGGCATCCTGATCGCCGCCTTCGTGCTGATGTTCGGCCTGCATGTCCTGGTCAACCGGAGCCGTATCGGCATTATCGTGCGCGCCGTGTCGGAAAGCCGTCCGACCGCGCAGCTGCTGGGCATCAACGTCAACGGCGCCATCTCGATGGTGTTCTTCGTCGGGCCGCTTCTCGGCGCTGCCGGCGGCATCCTCTATTCCAGTTACTATGGCATCATGTCGCCCAGCATGGGCGCGGTCATCGGGCTGAAGGCCTTCACCGCGGCCATCCTCGGCGGCATCGGCTCGATCCCCGGCGCCATGCTCGGCGCCTTCATCCTGGCTTTCATCGAAGTGTGGGGAACCGCGCTGCTGCCCATTGTCACAAACGGCGTGCTCGGCACCGAGTATCGCGACGTTCTCGCCTTTGCGATCCTCATACTCGTGCTTCTGGTCCGTCCTGCCGGTATACTCGGCGAGGCCGTCTCCGAGGAAAGCATCGTGTACAAGAGGGAATTCTGATGGCCGCCGCCGACACTCTCGCCGCGGCCCGGCCGCCTGCGAACCGGACCATCTCCTGGCTCGTCTTCGCCATCGCGATCGCGCTGATCGTGGCCACGCCCTTCCTGCCCAACTACCATGTCCGTGTCCTCAACAGCCTGCTGATCTACATCCTGCTCGGCATCGGCCTGAACATCGTGATCGGCTATACCGGGTTGCTGGATCTCGGCTTCGTCGCCTTCTACGCGGTCGGCGCCTACAGCTATGGACTGCTGGCAAGCCCGCAGCTCGGCCTGCATATGCCGTTCCTGCTCATCCTGCTCGTCGCCGCCTGCCTGGGTGCGGTCACCGGCATATTGCTCGGCATTCCGGTGTTGCGATTGCGCGGCGACTATCTGGCCATCGTCACACTTGGCTTCGGCGAGATCATCCGCATCATCATCAACAATCTCGACTGGCTGACCGGAGGGCCGCAAGGCATTGCCCGGCTGGACAAGGCGTCGATCCTCGGCATCCAGATTGCCCGGCCGATCGACTTCTTCTGGCTGCTGCTGATCACCGTGCTCATCGTAGGCACCGTGGTCTGGCGGCTCGAGCGCTCCATCCTCGGCAAGGCGTGGGCGGCGATCCGCGAGGACCAGGACGCCGCGCGCGGCATCGGCATCAACACCACCAATGCCAAGCTTGCCGCTTTCGCCACCTCGGCCACGATCGGTTCCATAGCCGGCGCGATCTTCGCCGCATCGCAGCGTTTCGTCAGCCCGGAAAGCTTCACGCTGCAGGAATCGGTGCTGATCGTGCTGATGATCGTGGTCGGCGGCATCGGCAACATCTTCGGCATCGTGGCCGGCGCGGCAATCCTGATCCTGCTGCCGGAGCTGCTGCGCGAATTCGCCGAATGGCGCATCCTCTTCCTCGGTCTTTTGATGATCTCGCTGATCATCGCGCGCCCGGCCGGCATCGTGCCGCGCAGCTTCGGGCCGGAGAAACTGATCCGAGGGCTTTTCGGAAAATGACGCTGGTCTTTCAGAGCCTTCGCAAGGTGTATGGCGAGGTCGTCGCCATCGACGGCGTGTCGACCGACTTCGCTCCCGGCATGATCCACGGCGTGATCGGACCGAATGGCGCCGGCAAGTCGACGCTGATCAACATGACGGCTGGTTCCTACACAGTGTCGTCGGGCTCGATCACGCTCGACGGCAAGCGTCTCGACAAACTCAAGAAATACCAGATCGCCAATTCGGGCATTGCCCGCACCTATCAGAACATCCGCCTCTTCGACCAGATGTCGGCGATCGAGAACCTCGAAGTCTGTTTCTATCCCGCCGAGGTTGCGGCCGCCTGGAGGGAAGTGATCTGGCCACCCTATGCCAACGCCCAGCGCCGGCGCCGGCGTGAGAAATGCATGGAAATCCTGCGGTTTTTTGACCTTCAGGGCTACGCCGACGTCGATGCCGGGGGCCTGCCCTATGGCCGACAACGCATGCTGGAGATCGCCCGCGCCTTGGTCGCCAATCCGCGCGTCCTGCTGCTCGACGAGCCCGCCGCCGGATTGAACCACCACGAGACGGCGGAACTGACGGCAAAACTCACCGCGTTGCGTTCGCCCGACCGGATCATGATCGTCGTCGAGCACGACATGGATCTCGTCATGACGCTCTGCGACAGCATCATCGTCATGCATCACGGAAAGCTGCTCTTCCGGGGCACGCCCTCCGAAGTGCAGGCAAGCACCGACGTCCAACTCGCCTATCTGGGAACCGCCAATGACATCGACGACATCCGGGCCGCTGCTCAGGATCGCCGGGCTCAGCTCGGGATACGGGCGCGTCGGCGTTCTTGAGGCCATCAGCATTGACGTCGATCCGCACGAGATCGTCGTCATCCTGGGTCCGAACGGCGCCGGCAAGACGACGCTGCTCAATTCCATCTCCGGCGTGGCGCGGCCCACCGCCGGCAGCATCGCCTTCGAAGGCCGCGACATCACCGGGATGCGCCCCGAACAGGTCGTGCGTCTCGGCATCACCCACTGCCCGGAAGGCCGCCAGATCTTCCAGCGCCTGACTGTGGAGGAAAACTTGGTCGCGGCCCATATCGGTCGCGGCGGGAAGAGTTTCGAGGCGTTGCGCGCCGAGGTGTTCGAGCTGTTTCCTGTTCTCAAGGAACGGCGCAACGGCATGGCAAGCCGCATGTCCGGCGGCCAGCAGCAGATGCTGGCGATCGGGCGCTCGCTTATGGCCGAGCCGAAGCTTCTGATGCTCGACGAGCCGTCTCTCGGCCTTGCCCCGAAGATCGTCCACCAGATCTTCCGCATCATTCTCGACCTGTCGCGCAACGGCATTTCGATCCTGCTCGTCGAGCAGAACGTTCAGCTGGCGCTCGAATGCGGCGACTACGCCTACCTGCTCAACACCGGCAAGGTGAAGCTGCATGGCCCGGCGCAGGAAATGGCCGCGCATTCGGCCCTGAGGGAACACTATCTCGGCGGCGCCAGCGAGGACGTCCTTCATGTTTGAGGTCGACTGGAAGACGCCGCATCTGTGGCGCAAGACCGCGAACAGACGCCCGGCCGCACCGGCGTTGCAAGGCGACCTGAAGACGGACGTGCTGGTGGTCGGCGGCGGCTTCACCGGCATGGCCGCGGCACTCGGCGCGCGCGACAGCGGCGTCAATGTCATCCTGCTTGAGAGCAACGAAATCGGATCGGCAGCGTCGGGCCGCAACAACGGCCTTGTCATCTCCCACCATTCCAAGGCCTCGCCGGCGGAGCTCGAGGCAGTCTACGGCAAGACGATCGGTGAGCGCTACAATCGCATGGTTGCGGATGCGGCCGGCGTCGCCTTCGGCCTGATGCAGCGCTTCAACATAGACGCCCACCAGGTTCAGGAAGGCTGGATCCAGCCCGCTCACACCGACACCACGCTTGCCCGCGCGCGCCAGTTCTACGAAGAGTGGAAAGCCTTCGGCGCCAATGTCTCCTGGCTTGACCGGCCCGAGGCCAGCGCGCGCATCGGCAGCCCCTATCTCGGCGGCTGGATGGTGCACAATTCCGGCCACATCAATCCGTTCGCCATGATTATTGGCCTTGCCGGCGCCCTTGAGCGCGAAGGCGTGACCATCTTCGAGAACGCCCCGGCGTCTCGCATCGAGAAGGTGGAAGGCGGCTGGCGCGTCTTCACCGCAACGGGAAGCGTCACGGCGCCAGAAGTGGTGCTTGCCACGAATGCGCTTACCGGCGACCTCTGGCCTGGGCTGAAGAAGACACTGATGCCGTTCAAGGTTTTCCAGGCCGCGACAAACCCGCTGCCGGAAGGCCTGCGCACCCAGATCCTTGTCGGCAACCCCGCGGTGTCCGACATGCGCAACGACATCCGCTATTTCCACTACGACGTCGACGGCCGGCTGGTGAGCGGCGGCACGCATACATTCTGGTTTGACGAGGCCGACCGCGGTCGCGCCAAGGTCTCGAGCATGCTGGGCAAGGCTTTTCGCGCATTCGGCGGCGAACCCCCGATCGTGGAATACTGGCATGGCACCTTTGCCGTGGTGCCTGATCGCAGACCTCGCCTCTATCGCCTGGCACCCGGCCTCGTGTTTGGCGGCGTCTATTCCGGCCGCGGCGTGGCATTGGCAATGTCACTTGGCCAGGAAATCGGCCGCTGGGCGGCAGGCCGGCGCCGGGACGAGCAGATGCCTTTGCCGGTCACCAACATGAAACCGGTTCCGTTCCATCCGGTCGCCGTGCAGGTCGCGAACCGCATGCATCTCTGGAACCGCTTCAAGGATCGAAGCTCTTGATGACATTATAGGCCGACGATGCTGATTTTTGTGCCGGCGGCTTGATGGTCCAGCCAAGGTGTTGTCTTGGCACTTCATGTCATGGGGCGGCGGCAGTCCCTCTCCAGGATTTGAACCAATGCGCGCGGCACTGTGAGCACCGAGCCCCCAAGCCCCGCCGAAAACTCGTCGCGCCGGAGTCCTTCAAGCTCCGCCACCAAGGCTTTCAGGCTGCGTGTCAGCGTCTCCCTGTCCATGCCAGCGTTCAGCCCCGATTGCCACGACCGCGAGCGTCGTCGCCCGCCGCTTCGTCTCGCGCTTTGTCAGTGCCCCGAGCCATACCCGGAGAGGGGTTGATCCAAGGTTGCGACCTGCCCGGCAGGGATTCGCATCTGGAAGAAGAATCCCGAGTCTTTGCGCCATAGATACATCGCCCGCTCCAGGTGCACGTTTAGGTGTGCGCTTCTGGATAAAGGGCGATAATTACACAACAGAATCAAATACTTAGTCTATGGTGGGTCCGGAGGGACGCCGTTTCCTATAGGAAATCAATACGTTACGGGATGGTTCGCCAATCCATTTCCTTCGTATTCTCTCGTATGGTCGGGCGAACCTAACGACCAGAAGGAGGACTAGTTTTTCCTGCACGCGGTTTCTCTTCATCCCACAGAAGCGTTGATGACCCCGTGACGAACGCGGCTGCTTTGGGGCCGAGAGCGAACGGGGCCGCTTCGAGGCTCGAATTGGCAGAAACGGGTCTTTAGCATCAGAAACAGCAACTAATGCGTTCGTGTGGGTGCAATCCTCAGCTTTTCTACGCATATGACACGCACATTCAACGGTCGCGGTTTGCAGCATGCCATGAAGGATTTGATCTCGCACAAGGACCAAGGCCCCTGGATGGCTAGGTTCCGCGCATGGTCCTCAATCTGCTCATCGGTACCATCGTCATAAGTCTGACGGTCCTGGTCCATACGTTTGGTCTGATCGCCGTCACGCATGCGATGGGATACCTCGTCGCCCGGTTTCGCATGCATGGGCGCCGCAGCCGGATCGTCGCGATGATCAGTGTGGTGATGGGGCTCTTCGCCGTCATGACAGCGGAGGTGTGGCTGTGGGCAGGGCTATACCGGTTGCTCGATATCTTCGCCGACTTCGAGACTGCACTCTATTTTTCGACCATCACCTTTTCGACGGTCGGCTACGGCGACATCGTGCCCGCTCATGCGTGGCGTGTCCTGGCGGCGCTCGAGGGCGTAAACGGGTTCCTGCTCATCGGCTGGTCGACCGCCTATCTGATCGCGGCGGGCACCCGCATCGGTCCATTCAAGGCCGGCGAGCATTTCTGACGGCGATGCTCACACCGCCACCGAATGCCTGGCTTTCCCGATTTCAAAATACTTGTCGAACTTTGCCGCGATGCCCCTGACAAAGGGACGGCTTTCCGCCGGCACGACGAAGCGGTCACCATCGAGCTCAAGCAACCGCGCGGGATCGTGGAGGGCTGTGGAACTCGCCTTGACGAGAAGTCTTTGGCCGGCCTCGCCAAAGCGCTCCACTAGGTCGATTGCGGAGAAGCCGAAATCGCACATCAGGCGCTCGATGATCCAACCGCGAACGCGGTCGTCTTGGGAAAACGCAATCCCCCGGACAGCGGCCAACCCGCCGTCTGCGACCATACGCCCGTACTCGGCGGTTGAAGGCATGTTCTGTGCATAGCCTTGCCGAAACTGGCTGATGGACGATGGGCCGAGGCCGATCAAGGTTTCGCAACGATCCTCGGTGTAGCCCTGAAAATTCCGGTGCAAGGTCCCGGCGCGGGCCGCAAGCGCCAGCGCATCGCCCGGCTTGGCGAAATGGTCGAGCCCGATTGCTTCGTAGCCCTGGTCCACGATCGCCTGCGCGGCCTGTTGCGATTGGGCAAACCGTTCCGCCGGACCGGGCAACCAGGCCTCGTCGATCATCGTCTGATGTTTCTTGAACCACGGAACATGGGCGTAGCCAAAAAGCGCGATCCGGTCCGGTTCCAGGGTCAGTGCCTGCGCGACTGTAGACGCGACGCTCTCCCTGGTCTGGTGCGGCAGGCCGTAGAGCAGATCCAGATTAACGGATTCGACGCCGCGCGAACGAACGCCGTCAACGACCGTCTTGGTTTGCAGGAAGCTCTGCTCGCGGTTGATTGCCTTCTGCACCTTCGGATCGAAATCCTGGACGCCGAGGCTCGCCCTTGTCATGCCGATTTCGGCAAGCGCGTCGAGGCGGGCACCGTCCATATCATTGGGTTCGATTTCGACGCTGATCTTGGCGTCGGGAAGAATGGCGAAGCTGTTGCGCAAGACAGCTCCCAGCGTCACCAAATCTTCGGGTTTGAGCATGGTCGGCGAACCGCCGCCGAAATGGACAGCACGCACGCGGCCCCTGCCTGCAACAAGACCGGCGACGGTGGCGATTTCGGCATGCAGGGAACGAAGATAGGTGGTCACCGGCTCGTAATGGCGTGTCTGCTTGGTATGGCAGGCACAGAACCAGCAAAGCTTGTCGCAGTAGGGGATGTGCAGATAGAGCGAGATCTCGTCGCCCTCGTCGAGCGCCTGCAGCCAGTCACGACAAACGGCAGCGTCAACGCTTGCATTAAAATGCGGCGCTGTCGGGTAGCTCGTATAGCGCGGCACGTTTTCGCCAAGTCTGGCAACTAATTCTGGCCGCATGTCCCTATCCGCTCCACTTTGCATGGCGCGACATTGGTCAAATTGGACGCCGGCAGCCTTGATTTCGGTCAAAGCCGCCCCCGGACAAACTGCCACAAGGTTTTTTTGTCCGCAGATGGTTACGTTGCGGGCACATGGAACCCTTTGGACGATCAAGATGACGGTGCGCCAAGACGTTCACAGTTCCGGCACTCCCGTGCTTTGCCAATCGTGCGAAGCGCGCCATCATGGCGTTTGCGGCGCGCTCGATCCCGATCAACTGATGGGCCTGGCCAAGACCTCATCGAAGCATACCGTTGAACCGGGCGCAGAACTGATAGGCGACACCGAGGCTGTCGACAGCTATTCGAACGTGCTTTCAGGCGTGGTGAAGCTCACAAAGAGCCTGTCGGACGGACGCCAGCAGATTGTCGGCCTTCAATTCGCCCCCGATTTTCTGGGGCGGCCGTTCAAGGTGGAAAGCGCAATCAACGCCGAAGCTGCAACCGCCGTTTCCCTGTGTTCGTTTCCAAAGGCCGCTATCGAACGGATGATGAAGGAATCACCGGAACTCGAGCATCGACTTCTCAAGCAGACACTGAACGAACTCGACGAAGCCCGCAACTGGATGGTGACGCTGGGGCGCAAGAGTGCTTCGGAAAAGGTGGCGAGCTTTCTTCTCATGATCGCCAGGAACATCGACCCCGCGCTCGACCCCTCCGCCCAGTCGACAAGTTTCGACTTGCCATTGACCCGCGCCGACATCGCCGATTTTCTCGGTCTGACGATCGAGACAGTTAGCCGCCAGTTGACCAGGTTGCGATCAGATGGCGTGATCCGGATCGAGAACAATCGGCATGTAACAGTCGATAACCTGAACCGGCTACAGCGCCGCTCCGGCGCTTAGGATCAATAGTCGGATCCAATCATCGGCAAGACGTGCTCGCGCTCGAAGGCGATATGCCGGCGCAGGCTTTCGAAGAAGCCGCGCAGCATGAAGCCAACCGCTTCGGCATTGTCAATGGTCTTGCCATGGCCGATGGCCAGCAGAATCTCGGTCACCTCGGCGGCAAAGCATTCGTCCTCGACATGCTCGGCGCGCAATCGCCGGGCTGAATCACGATTGTTGGCCAGGGCGGTCTCGTAGGCAGGGAAGATAACCGATTCTTCGTATTCGTGGCTGTCGCGCAGAAGCGGAACGATTGCGTTCGCCAAAGTCAGGCATGCCAAAGGATCGACTCGGGGCAGCGTGTCTGCGATTTTTTCCAGCGCGGCGCAGAGCTGCAGCTTTTCCAGATGCGCGCGTCTCATCACCGCGGATGACGCCGCCTTCATGCCGCTGTTGCTGCCCGTTTGAAACGGCAACGATCCTCGTCCCTGTTCCGAGTTCAACGGCAACCTCCTGATCGTTTGCGCACCCAAGGCTGCCCAATCCGAAAGCGCCGGGCTTTGACATGGATCAAGGCGGCGGCGACGTGACTGCTGAATTGCTGTCCCTGCGGATTGACATCCGCGCATCGGAGTCGACGTCGGGGACATGTCATGAAGTTCGGCACGCACATCTTCGCCTTGAGCCTTTTCACATTCGCGGCTTTTGTGGCTGCCGGCTTCGGCGTGGACGCGCCATTCCGACAGCATATGTGGGTGCTGTTCTTGGTGTTGCTCGGCTTTGTCGCCATTCTCCTTCGCAACACGAATTTCGCCCCGGCAGTCGCAGTCGATCCTTCCGCTTACATGGATGGTCCGATCCGCTACGGCGCCATCGCCACGATGTTCTGGGGTGTCGTCGGCATGCTGGTCGGCGTCGTCATCGCGCTGCAGCTTGCCTATCCCGATCTCAACATCCAGCCCTGGTTCAATTTCGGCCGCCTGCGGCCCCTGCACACGTCGGGCGTCGTCTTCGCCTTCGGCGGCAACGCGCTCTTGTGCACATCATTGTATGTCGTACAGCGCACCTGTCGCGCCCGGCTCTTCGGTGGCGATCTCGCCTGGTTCGTGTTCTGGGGCTACCAGCTCTTCATCGTCATGGCGGCGACCGGCTACCTGCTCGGCATCACCGAAAGCCGCGAATACGCCGAACCCGAATGGTATGTCGACATCTGGCTGACCATCGTCTGGGTTGCCTACCTCGTTCTGTTCCTCGGCACGATCCTGAGGCGCAAGGAGCCGCATATCTACGTCGCCAACTGGTTCTACCTCTCCTTCATCGTGACGATCGCGATGCTGCATGTGATCAACAACCTGTCGATGCCGGCCTCCTTCCTCGGCTCCAAGAGTTACTCCGCCTTTTCCGGCGTCCAGGACGCCCTGACGCAATGGTGGTACGGCCACAATGCCGTCGGCTTCTTCCTCACCGCCGGCTTCCTCGGCATGATGTATTACTTCGTGCCCAAGCAGGCGAACCGGCCGGTCTATTCCTACCGGCTGTCGATCATCCACTTCTGGGCGATCATCTTTCTCTACATTTGGGCCGGGCCGCATCACCTGCACTACACCGCCCTGCCCGATTGGGCGCAGACGCTCGGCATGGTGTTTTCGATCATGCTGTGGATGCCGTCATGGGGTGGCATGATCAACGGCCTGATGACGCTGTCAGGCGCCTGGGACAAGCTCCGCACCGATCCGATCATCCGCATGATGGTGATGGCCATCGCCTTCTACGGCATGTCGACGTTCGAGGGTCCGATGATGTCGATCAAGGCGGTCAATTCGCTGTCCCACTATACCGACTGGACCATTGGCCACGTGCACTCCGGTGCGCTCGGCTGGGTCGGCATGATCTCGTTCGGCGCAATCTACTTCATGGTACCGAAGCTGTGGAACCGTGAACGTCTCTACTCGCTGAGGCTCGTCACCTGGCACTTCTGGCTGGCGACGCTCGGCATCGTTGTCTACGCCGCGGTGATGTGGGTGTCCGGCATCATGCAGGGCCTGATGTGGCGCGAATACGACGAGCAGGGCTTCCTCGTCTACTCCTTCGCTGAAACCGTGGCCGCCATGCACCCCTACTATGTCATGCGCGCCATCGGCGGGGCCATGTACCTTTCCGGCGCCCTTATCATGGCCTGGAACATCGCCATGACGATCCTTGGATACCAGCGCGAGGAGCAGCCGATGCCCGGCTCTGTTCCCGCCCTTCAGCCTGCCGAATAGGGAGCCAGAAAATGGGCTTGATGGATAGACACGCAATCATCGAGAAGAACGCCACGCTTCTTCTCATTGGCTCTCTTCTTGTGGTGACTGTCGGCGGCATCGTCGAGATCGCACCGCTCTTCTATCTCGACAACACGATCGAGAAGGTGGAAGGCATGCGCCCCTACTCGCCGCTCGAACTTGTCGGGCGCAACATCTATGTGCGCGAAGGCTGCTACCTCTGCCACAGCCAGATGATCAGGCCGTTTCGCGACGAAGTGGAGCGCTACGGCCACTACAGCCTGGCTGCGGAGTCGATGTACGACCACCCCTTCCAGTGGGGATCCAAACGCACCGGGCCGGATCTCGCCCGCGTCGGTGACCGCTATTCGAATGCCTGGCACGTCGCGCACCTTGCCGACCCCCGCTCGGTAGTGCCGGAATCGGTCATGCCGAGCTATGCCTTCCTGAACGATGCGCCCATCGAGGTGAAGGACTTCTCGACGCATCTGCTTGCGAACGCGCGCGTCGGTGTCCCCTATTCGGATGACATGATCGCCAATGCGAATGCCGACTTGAAGGCGCAGGCCGACCCCAATGCCGACACCTCCGGCCTTGAGAAACGCTATCCCAAAGCCAAGGTCGGAGACTTCGACGGCAATCCGCAACAGGTGACTGAAATGGATGCCCTCGTTGCGTATCTGCAGATGCTCGGGACCTTGGTGGATTTCAAGAACTACGACGAGGCCGCCGGTTACCGCTGAGGAGCTTTATTCATGGAATACAATTTGATGCGGGAGTTTGCTGACAGCTGGGGTCTGGTCGCCATGGCGCTCTTCTTTGTCGGCGCGGTTGCCTTCGCGCTGCGCCCTGGCAGCCGCAAGTTGGCCGACGAAGCTGCCCGGATTCCCCTTGAGGACGAGTGATCATGAGCGACGAGCACATCGACGAAATCTCCGGCGTCTCAACCACTGGCCATGAGTGGGACGGCATTCGGGAGTTGAATAACCCGCTTCCGCGCTGGTGGGTCTGGACGTTCTACATCACCGTGGTTTGGGCCATCGGCTATACCATCGCCTATCCGGCATGGCCGCTGCTGCATTCGGCAACCAAGGGTGTGCTGGGCTATTCCAGCCGCAACGAGGTCAAGAACGAACTGGCCGCGGCCGAAGTCGCGAAGGGCAAATATGTCGCGGCGGTAGAGTCAAAGAGCGTCTCTGAGATTGCCGCGGACGACGCCTTGCGCGAATTCGCCGCCGCCGCCGGTGGCGCCGCGTTCAAGGTCAACTGCACGCAGTGCCACGGCTCTGGCGCCCAGGGGTCAGCCGGCTTTCCCAACCTCAACGACGACGACTGGCTATGGGGCGGCACGGCCGAGCAGATCCAGCAGACGATCACGCATGGCATCCGCTTTGCGACTGATGCGGAAACGCGGCTGTCGGAAATGCCGGCTTTCGGCGACATCATCACCGCCGACCAGATTGCGCAGGTCAGCGCCTACGTCGCCAGCCTGTCAGGCAAGGTCCACGATGCAAGTCTGATCCAGCCGGGCGCCAAGGTCTTCGCCGACAACTGCGTTGCCTGTCATGGCGACAACGCAAAAGGCAACAAGGAGCTGGGCGGACCCGACCTGACCGACGCGATCTGGCTTTACGGCTCAGGCGAGACGGCGATCGCCGACCAGGTTCGAGCACCCAAGCAGGGCGTCATGCCAGCCTGGGGAGCGCGTCTTGGCGAAACCAAGGTCAAGGAACTGGCGGTCTACATCCATTCGCTTGGCGGTGGAGAATAGGAAGCGGGGACCTATTCTCAACCCTTCACCTTCCAGGCGACGAGGCCCGGCCCTGCCGGGCCTCGACTCTTTTCCGGAGCGCGCAGATTGACCTGCATCAACGCGGGCAGGTCCATCCGGCGGCATTGTTGCCTGACGCAGTCAAATCACCGTCTGCGTGTAGAGCGGAGAAAAGTCGTTGCTGGACAAGACGCAGGTAGAACGGCTGGAAGCCGAGGCGGTCAATTCCGCCAGGATCCGTCAGCGCCTTTATGCTCCGCGCAAGAAGATCTTTCCAAAACGCGCCTCGGGCAATTTTCGACGCTTCAAATGGCTGGTGATGGCGATCACGCTTGGCATCTACTATCTGACGCCATGGCTGCGATGGGACCGTGGTCCGTTTGCGCCCGACCAGGCCGTGCTGCTCGATGTCGCCAATCGGCGCTTCTACTTCTTCTTCATAGAGATATGGCCGCAGGAATTCTTTTACGTGGCTGGTCTCCTGGTCATGGCCGGCGTTGGACTTTTCCTGATCACCTCGACTGTCGGCCGTGCCTGGTGCGGCTATGCATGCCCTCAGACGGTGTGGGTCGATCTGTTCCTTGTCGTCGAGCGTGCGATAGAGGGCGACCGCAACGCCCGCATGAAGCTCGATGCAGGTCCCTGGACCGCGCGCAAGCTCATGCTGCGCGTGTTCAAGCACACCATCTGGCTGGTCATAGGCGCGGCGACTGGCGGCGCCTGGATCTTCTACTTTGCCGATGCACCGACACTGCTCGGCGAGCTCTTCACCGGCACTGCGGCGCCCGTCGCCTACATCACCGTCGCCGTCCTGACGGCGACCACCTACACGTTCGGCGGGCTGATGCGCGAGCAGGTCTGCACCTATATGTGCCCATGGCCCCGCATCCAGGCAGCGATGCTGGACGAAAGTTCGCTCACCGTCACCTACAACGACTGGCGCGGCGAACCGCGTTCGCGTCATGCGAAGAAGGTGCAAGCCACAGGACAGTCCGTCGGCGACTGCGTCGACTGCAATGCCTGCGTCGCGGTCTGTCCGATGGGGATCGACATCCGCGATGGTCAGCAGCTCGAATGCATCACCTGCGCGCTTTGCATCGACGCCTGCGACGGCGTCATGGACAAGCTCGGCAAGGAGCGTGGGCTGATCTCCTACGCAACGCTCTCCGATTACAACGCCAACATGATGCTGGCGACCGCGGGCGGCGCCAATTCGGTCAATCCGTCGCTGGTCAGGACGGCTGATGGCCTGTTCTCCGATAAGGTTTCGCATTTCCATATCCGCAAGATCTTTCGGCCGCGCACCTACGTTTACATGGGTATGTGGTCGCTGATTGGCCTCGGCCTGCTCTATTCGTTGCTGACCCGCGACCGGCTCGAAGTGAACGTGCTGCATGACCGCAATCCGCAGTTCGTGACGCTGTCCGACGGTTCGATCCGCAATGGCTACACCGTCAAGCTGCTCAACATGATCCCCGAGCCAAGGACGATCGTCGTCACGATGCAGGGGCTGCAAGGGGCTGACATGAGCGTCGTCGGCGACGACATCCCGGCAGGCCGCTCCTTCGCCATTCCAGTCGAGCCCGACCGTCTGAAGATGCTGAAGGTCTTCGTGCGCCAGCCGGCGGAGCAGATCCGGGGCACCGCGCAGATCTTCACGTTCCGGGTCGAGGACAGAGCGAGCTTCGAGGCGGACGAATACACCGCCACTTTCAACGCGCCGGAGATCGCCAGATGACCGCCAAAGCTCAAAAGCCCCGGGAATTCACCGGCAGGCACATGTTGGCCATCATCCTTGCCTTTTTCGGGGTGGTCATCGCGGTCAACCTGACGATGGCGACGCTCGCCAACACAAGCTGGACCGGCCTTGTTGTAGAAAACACCTATGTAGCGAGCCAGCAGTTCAACAAGAAGGCTGAGGAAGGGCGGGCGCAGGCAGCGCTCGGCTGGACCGGGAAACTGACCATCGCATGGGGCGAGGTCCGCTATAGCCTTGCAGACGGCGCCGGCAAGCCAGTTGCGTTGCATGGCGTCAGGGTGCTGTTTCGCCATCCCGCCTACGAAAAGGAGGACGAAGCCGTCACGCTTGCTCTCGCCTCGGGCCAGGAATTTGCTGCGCAGCACGTGCCGAAGGACGGCGTCTGGATCGTCGAAGTCGACGCCGACGCCGGTTCGGCCGAGCCCTACCGCGACGTCCGCAGGGTCATGATTTCCCATGGAGCGCTGAAATGAGTTGTTGTGCACCGGGCGCCGAAATGGCGCTGGATCTGGTCAACACCGGATCGGTCCTGCCGTCCACCCAGGAGATCAGGCTGGCGAGCCGATCGCTTGGCGATGATCTCCGCCAGACCGACCTTTCGGTCCCCACAGTTCATTGCGCGGCCTGCATCCAGGCGATTGAGACAGCGCTGGGAAAGCTCGAGAATGTCGAAGACGCGCGTGTCAACCTGTCGACGAAACGGGTCGCGGTGCGCTGGCGTGGGAACGAAGTACCACCATTCGTCGCCGCGCTGGGCCGGCTGGGCTACCAGGCACATCTGTTCGAAGCCGACACCGATGCGAAGGACAAGGTGCTATCGGAGCTTATCCGCGCCGTCGCCGTTGCCGGCTTTGCGGCGGGCAACATCATGCTGCTCTCGGTGTCAGTCTGGTCCGGCGCCGACGGCGCGACGCGCGATTTGTTCCACTGGGTCTCGGCACTGATCGCCATTCCCGCCCTCGCCTTCGCCGGCGGCATCTTCTTCAAATCGGCGTGGAATGCGCTGCGCCACGGCCGCATGAATATGGACGTGCCGATCGCTGTTGGCGTGTCACTAGCCTACGCCATGAGCCTCTATGAGACGGTCACCCATGGCGACCATGCCTATTTCGACGCGTCGGTGTCGCTACTGTTCTTCCTCCTGATCGGCCGCACGCTCGATCACGTGATGCGCGAGCGCGCTCGGACCGCGGTGAAGGGGCTGTCACAGTTGGCCGCGCGTGGCGCCATGGTGCTACGCGGCGACGGCGCAAGGGACTATTTGCCGGTTGGAGAGATCGAACCAGGGATGCAACTGCTTATTGCAGCCGGCGAAAGAATCCCCGTCGACGGCAAGATTGCGTGTGGAACATCGGACGTCGACTGCTCCCTGGTCTCCGGCGAGAGCACGCCCAGAAGCGTGTCGCCAGAAGATACCGTTCAGGCCGGCGTGCTCAACCTTACGGGTCCGCTGACGATAGAGGCGACTGCCGCCGCGAAGGATTCGTTCCTGGCGGAAATGGTTCGGCTGATGGAGGCCGCCGAGGGCGGTCGCGCACATTACCGCCGGATCGCCGACCGCGTTTCAGCGCTCTATGCTCCTGTGGTTCATCTCACCGCCTTCGTGACATTCGTTGGCTGGATGGCGGCGACAGGCGACTGGCACCGGGCGATGACGATCGCCATCGCTGTTCTCATCATCACGTGCCCCTGCGCACTTGGCCTCGCCGTGCCGATCGTTCAGGTGGTCGCCGCGCGGCGCCTGTTCGAGAACGGCATCATGGTCAAGGACGGCTCGGCCATGGAACGCTTGGCTACAATCGACACGGCGGTGTTCGACAAGACCGGCACGCTCACACTTGGACAGCCCCGGCTCGTCAACGCGGCCTCGATCGATCCCGCCATGCTGGAAATCGCAGCCGGCCTGGCCGCGCATTCGCGCCATCCATATTCAAAGGCTATTGCGGGCCTTGCCGCTAGCAGCAGCCAGAACAAATTCGATAAAGTCACCGAGCACCCAGGATTCGGGATCGAAGCTACCGCCGCTGGAAGCATCTGGCGGCTGGGCCGACGCGGATGGGCGGGCTGGAAGGCTCGAACTGGCGGTGAAGGCAGACATGGCTACGGTGGAACAGTCCTGACGGAAAACGGGATGATTGTTGCATCCTTTGTTTTCGAGGATGCGCTGCGCGTCGGCGCCAGAACAGCCATCGACCAGCTGCACAATGCCGGTCTGTGCGTGGAAATGCTGTCGGGCGACACCGCCAAAGCCTGCTCGGAGGTTGCGGACGTTCTGGGTGTCGACGACTTCGTTCCGTGCCTGCTGCCGTCCGGCAAGGTCGAACGCATCGAGACCCTGGCGAGAGACGGTCACAAGGTTCTGATGGTTGGCGACGGCCTCAACGACACGCCTGCACTGAGCGCGGCGCATGTCTCGATCGCACCGGCCACCGCAGCCGACATTGGCCGCAACGCGGCCGACTTCGTATTCCTGCGCGAAAGCCTGCTGGCTGTGCCTCTCGCGCTGGACGTCTCGCGCAAGGCGGGTCACCTGATCCGCCAGAACATTGCGATTGCGATCGTCTACAATGCCGTCGCCGTGCCGATCGCCATCCTGGGCCACGTCACCCCTCTTATCGCAGCGATCGCCATGTCTGCTTCCTCGCTCCTCGTGATCGGAAACGCGCTGCGTCTGCAGAATTCCAGGCAAAGTTCGCCGGCGAAGAATGTTCGGCGCGACAGGCGTTCCGACATCACCAAATTGGCACAGTCCTCATGACAACCCTTGCCTACCTCATACCTGTGGCCCTCTTCCTTGGTGCGCTTGGACTGGGGGGCTTCCTGTGGGCTTTAAAGAGTGGCCAGTACGAAGATCTTGACGGCGCCGCCGAGCGGGTCCTTATCGATCGGGAAGACAAGCTGGACTGCTGATCGAAAGCCAAGTAGCCCCGATAATGGCGGTGAGGCAGAAAACTACACCGCCGCATGTCCCTGTCTAGAATAGACCCAAAGCTGGAATAAAGCGCAACATTGCCGTGTCCGAAGTCGCAGCTTGCCGGGTTTAACTCTTTCAATTTGCGCCAGCGCAAAGAAACGCCGCGTCAGGTCAGGTAAATTCTATTCATCCGCAACGGTTGATAGACAGGAGACTGACATGTTCACGCGACGCGAAGCCCTCTTCGGAGTAGCCATCGGCGCTGCCGCCGTGGCGGCGATGCCGGCATTTTCCGCAACGGCCCCTCAAGCAGACATCAGCGCGCTCCCCCGGGAAAAGATCAAGCTCGTGGCACCGCCCTTCGTGCATCCGCACGATCAAGTCGCGAAGGGCGGACCGAAAATCGTCGAGTTCACCATGACGATCGAGGAGAAGCCTGTCGTCATCGACTCCGACGGCACGACGCTCAATGCGATGACCTACAATGGTTCGATCCCCGGCCCGCTGATGGTCGTGCATCAGGACGATTATCTCGAGCTGACGCTCATCAATCCCGACACCAACTCACTCGCTCACAACATCGACTTCCACGCCGCGACCGGCGCTCTGGGCGGCGGCGAGCTCACGCTGATCAATCCCGGCGAACAGGTGACCTTACGCTTCAAGGCGACCCGCTCGGGGACGTTTGTCTATCACTGCGCGCCCGGTGGCGCGATGATCCCTTGGCATGTCGTCTCCGGCATGAGCGGCGCAATCATGGTCTTGCCGCGCGATGGGCTCAGGAACGACAAGGGCGAACCGGTAAAGTACGACAAGATCTTCTACATCGGCGAGAACGACTTCTATGTTCCGCGCGACGAGAAGGGCAATTTCAAGAACTACGAATCGGCCGGTGACGGGTACGACGACATCGTCAAGGTCATGCGCGGACTGATCCCGACGCATGTCGTGTTCAACGGCAAGGTCGGTTCCCTGACCGGCGACAACGCGATGAAAGCCAAGGTCGGCGAGACCGTGTTGATCGTCCATTCACAAGCCAACCGCGATACGCGGCCGCATCTGATCGGCGGTCATGGCGATTATGTCTGGGAACAAGGCAAATTCGCCAACCCGCCGGCCAAGGACCTGGAAACCTGGTTCATCCGCGGCGGCTCGGCTGGCTCGGCGCTCTATACGTTCCTGCAGCCGGGTGTCTACGCCTACGTCAATCATAATCTGATCGAGGCTGTGGAACTCGGAGCGACCGCTCACTTCATGGTCGAGGGCGAGTGGAACGACGACCTGATGACGCAGGTCGAGGCGCCTAAACCCATCGCCACCAACTGACGGCACTCCAATTTGCCCGGACGGCGTCGCTGTCCGGGCATGGACAAGAGCCATGTCTCCTTTCATCCTCAAGGTTGCCTCGGTCGCCATGGCGGCCGCAACGGTTCCGATGGGCTTGGCCGCCATCGGCTGGAGCGGACATCGGCAATCCCACCCTGCCGCCATGACGGTCACCTTGGTCCCCGGTTCGATCACCTATCCCCTGCCGGGGGAGTTCCTGAGCGATGGACGCCCGCAAGCCAATCCCCGGCTCAGGCGACAGTTCAACAAATCCATCGAAATCATGGCCTATCAGGTCAGCGTGTCCGATTATGCGAATTGTGTAGCGGCTGGCGCCTGTCAGCCGGCACAGGAGACGCGCGCGATCCCGAGCAATGCTCCCGTGACCGGAGTGAGCTATCTCGATGCCAATGCCTACGCGCAATGGTATTCGAAGGCGACCGGCGACGACTGGCGGCTGCCATCCGACGAGGAATGGGCATTTGCCGCGGCGGAGCGGTTCGCAGGCGAATTCGAGGGTGTCGAAAACGACGCCAACAACCCCGCCAGACGTTGGCTCAGCAGTTACAAGGCCGAGGTGGACCTCAATCGCAAACCGGATCCTTTGCCCAAGGGTCGTGGCTCGTTTGGTTTCAATTCCCTGGGCCTCGCCGACTTTTCCGGCAACGTCTGGGAGTGGACTTCGACCTGCTACATCCGCACCACATTGGCTGCGGATGGAAACGGTGTGGTAAGTTCGGTCGACAATTGCGGCGTCCACGTCCTTGAAGGGCTTCACAGAGCCTATATGTCGAACTTCGTCAGTGACGGGAAAAGCGGAGGCTGTGCCGTTGGCACGCCTCCCGACAATCTTGGATTCAGGCTGGTCCGGGATCATCGGGGATGGGCGAACCGTATCCTGGGCTACCTCGGCATTGCCTGACAAATCAGAAGCGGCTGCTCCATTCGCGTTTTTGACGATCGCCTGCTCTCCGGCCGCCTCACCGCGCCTTTGGCGTCATCAATGCAGTTCCGTAGACCAGGATGAAGCCGCTAAATGCCGCCGCCCAGGCAGCACCCGCCATGTCGATCATCGCCCCCGAGGGGACGAAGGCGGCCAGGATTCTCAATGATCCCGCGAGCAGGACGGCTGCGAAGATGAACGAGGCGCTTCTTCCAGCCTTGAGCTCTCGCCCGGTGTGCCCGAGCGTTGCGCGGGTCATCACAGCAAGCGTCATGGCGCCGACCGCACCAGTTCCGAGTGCGTGGAACCCTGCAGCGGCCGGCACCGTGGCAGGAAAGAAGATCGACGCCGAAACGAAGGCAAGACCGAGAGGCACAAAGGCATATGCAAGATGGAGGATGAGCACCAGCCGATCCCGCAATGTGCGCTCGCCAGCCCAGCGCGACAGACGCCACGCCTGGCAGATTGCGGCGACGGCCATAAGCATTCCCGAGGAGCTGTTGACGGGAGCGAACGTCCATGCTCCCAGCGCGATGGCTGAGATGGCTATTGATGCGATGTCAAAACGGTCGAACGGCGCAGGCAGCCTGCCAGGATTTTCGCGGACGAGCCAGTTGCGGGTGAAGCTCGGAATGATGCGCCCACCGATCAGCGAGATGAGCATGATCGCCGCAGCCATACCGAGCCTGCGGCTGAGGTCGGATGTGCCCTGAAGATGCGCCTCGAGGTGGAACGCGCCGTTGGCACCAGCCAGGACGGCAAGCGGCAGCAGCACCTTGAGATTGCGCCAGTTGCGTCCCGCGACGATCTCGCGGGCCGCCGCGGCAGCGACAGCAAGCAGAAAGGAGCCATCGATCACGGCTGCCGCTTCCCAGCCGATATCCGCCGAGAAGAAGACCGCGACACGGCCGGCAAGCCACAGGACTACCAGCGTCAGCAGCGGCAGGCCTTGCACGGGCAGCCGGCCGGTCCAGTTCGGGATGGCGGTCAAGAGGAACCCGGTAACGATCGCCGGCAGATAGCCGAACAGCATCTCGTGAATGTGCCAGTCGACGGCAACGAACGCACTGTGGGCATCGAGTTCGCCGGCATACATCGGCAGCCAAAGCAGAATGGAGAGCGCGGCATACAACGACCCGAGCAAGAAGAAGGGCCTGAATCCGTAGGAAAGAAATGCGGGTCCGGTGTAGGCCCGCAGGCGTGGAATTCCCATGATTTGCGTCTCCAAATGAACAGGGCCGGATGAACCGCCGCCCTCGGTCCGTCCGGCCCTCGCCTGCCCTTCATGCGGCAGGCATGGCTGTATCGATTGCCGGTCAGTTGGCCGGGACCTGGCTGAACAGGTCGGCGAACACCGTCTTTGCCTTGCCTGCATGTTTGACCGTCTTGGCTGCGTCGAGGTTGACCGGCTTTCCGACAACGATCAGGGCGACCATGCCCATGCCGTAGTGAGGCGCGCATTTGACGCCGTACACACCTTCCTGGGTCAGTGTGACGGTGATCTCCTCGTTGGGCTTTCCCTTGAAGGCTTCGGCGCCGTCCGGAAGCATGCCCTTGATCGACTCCGCGTCATGGCTCTTGTCGGTCGGCACGAACTTGACGGTGTCGCCGGGTGCTGCCTTGACGAAGGCGGGCTGGAAAACCATGGCGCCTTTTTCGCCCTTGTTGAGCATCTGCACCACATGCTCTTCGGCGCTTGCGCCGCCGGCGAGCGCGAGGAGGGAGATTGCGGCAGCGAGGATGGAGAGTTTCATCAATTTGTCCTTTGTTTCGTCTTCGCGGCATTGCGCCGTTCCATGCCATTTAGCCTGACGCGGCCGGGAACAATTTGCGCTGGCGCAAACTCAAGATAAGAAAGGTCTTCCGCACGACTGATGCGGAGCCGTAGGGCCGTGAGGAATCCGCTTGGCTGCGCTGGACCGATCGCTGATTTCGCGACTCCTCCTCTTCCAGGGTCTGACGCCCGACGAGCAGAGCGAGATCCTGCGGGATGCGCGGTCGTCTCGCTATGCCAAGGAGACTGCGATCTTCGAGCAGGAAGCCGAGGCTCATTCCTTCTTCGTGCTGATCGCCGGGCATATCCGTGTCGTTCGCACCACACCGGACGGACAACAGGTCATCGCCAGATACATCAGCGAAGGCGAGATTTTTGGCGTCGCCGCGGCACTTGGCCGAACGACCTACCCAGCCAGCGCAATTGCGGCGGTGGACTGCGTGGTGCTCGCCTGGCCAAATGCTCTGTGGCCGGACCTGGCGGGACGCTTTCCCGTGTTTGGGGCGGCCACATACAGGACGGTTGGAACCAGGCTGCAGGAGACGCAGACGCGGGTTGTGGAGATGTCCACCGAGCAGGTGGAGCAGCGGGTTGCGCATGCGCTGCTGCGACTGGCAAACCAGACCGGCCGAAAGACCGACAGCGGCATCGAAATCGATTTCCCGATTTCCAGGCAGGACATTGCCGAGATGACGGGGACGACGCTGCACACCGTCAGCCGCTTGCTCAGCAAGTGGGAAGACAATGGGATAATCGTCAGCGGACGCCAGAAGGTCACCGTGAAGGATGCGCATCGCCTTGTGGTTCTGGCCGAGAACCGGGACAAGCGCTGATCTCATTCTCTGCTGCGGACAGTCGCTTCCAAGTCGGCGATGAGACGGCTTTCATCGACGTGGTGTTCAAGGCACGCTTCAGCCACTGTATGGAATGTGCCGATCGGGCAGCCGACGCACAGCATCTTGTATCTCAGCACCACAGCCACCGTTGCCGGCCATTTCCTCATGATTTCGTCAACGACCATGTCGGGGTCGATCGGACTGGGTTGCTTCACGATGAAGTCTCCGCGATTTGCGACGCCTCTTCATAAATCGCGTTCGGACCGCTCTCGTTGCGCTTTCGCAATCTGAAATGATTCAGATCAAGACACGGCGCGCGTGACCTCGGTAAGCAAAGGGATAAAGTGTCTGAGGAGGTTGGCATGCAAGCCAAAGCCATAATGACCGCGCCGGTCGTCGCGATAGATCCGTCTGCGTCGATCGCCGAAGCGGCCGGATTGATGCTCTCCAGCAAGATCAGCGGGCTTCCCGTCATTCGCAGCGACGGCGCCTTGGTGGGCATTATCAGCGAGGGTGATTTCCTGCGCCGCGGCGAGTTGGGCACTCAGCGCAAGCGCCCACGCTGGCTGGAGTTTCTCGTCAGCCCCGGAAAGGTCGCCGATGAATATGTCCACGCCAATGGGCGACGAATCGAGGAGGTGATGTCGCAAGATGTCATCACGGCATCCCCTGCCGCATCGCTCGCCATGGTCGTCGAGCTCATGACCCGTCACCATGTCAAACGCATTCCGGTCGTCGACGCAGGCAAAGTCGTCGGCATCATCACCCGCTCTGACCTTCTGCGAACATTGCTCAGCGTGCTTCCTGATGCAGTCCCTGCAGCCATCGATGACGAACAGATTCGTCAGAACATCATGACCGAGCTGGCAACAAAGAAATGGGCAGGCAAGGACTTGATCAACGTGACGGTGAAAAATGGCGTGGTGAAACTTCGCGGCGCCATCTTTGACGAACGTGAGCGCCAGGCGGTCATTGTTGCGGCCGAAAACGTCGCCGGCGTCAAAGCGGTCGAGGATGGTCTCTTCTGCGCGGATCCCGTGTCCGTCCTCCTGGTTTCTTAGTGCTGGCCGACCACCCCCGAATTAGGGTCGCCAGTGGCAACGCAAAAGCACCTCGCCTGCGCTAAGGCACTCGTCGCCGCGCATGACACTGATCTACAGCGAGGCACCATTGCCACGGTGAGCTGCCCGTTCTCCCCCAGGCCTCGCCGCGCTCAGATCGCGACCAGAGGTATCAATGGTCCAAGGAGCAGCAGGGCGAATGCAATAAGCGCTGTGCCCACAACCCTTTCTGCCATCCTTTTGCCTCCGCTAAAGCGCCGACCCAGCAAAAGCCACAACGATCCTGTGGCAGCTGTCATCACCAGGAGCGCAATCCAGAAGACCCCCAGCGCGCGCGGCTCGGTGTTCATCGGCACGATAGCCAAGCAATAAATAAAGGCCTTCGGATTGAGAGCACTGGTCGCCGCAACAGAAATGGCGTCGCCGCTTTTGGAAGCGTTGATCCGGGCGCTCGCTGTCAGACGCAGGCCAAGAACTACGAGCCATCCGGCTGCAACCAGCCTAAGGATTTGGATGGCATCGGGTGACACAAAGGGACGCAGCGAAAACCAACATGCGGATGCGATCCCATATCCGCATGCCTGAGCGGCCAAAAGCTTGAGTGCATTCTCTCGCTTGACCGATCCCGCCATCAAAAGAGCGTTGGTTGGCCCTGGTGCGACAAAGAGCAGGAAAGCTTCTAGGAAAAATAGATTGTCCAAACTGCCCTGGTCCCGTGGAATGTAAACCTATCAACTGCAAAACTTGGTTCGCGTTGACTCTCGTCAAAACACGGACAGCACGATATCGTCCAGGCTGAGTACTCGGAAGACTACTGTTGTCCGGCCGCATGCTGCAGTCGAGCGATCAGGTCGCCATTGCGGCAATAGTCTGGCGGGTTATCGGCTTGCTGGTGTTCATCGAGCCAGACCGAGCATTCGTCCTGATGCCCGCAGGAACGGCAGCGGTCCACGGCCCGGCTGGTGACGGCGGCATGGTCGGCTACGACTTTCAATTGTCTATCGACGCCGAGCTTCTGCATCATGCGACCCATTAAAGCGGTTCTGGCGTCCACTGAAATCAGGTAATCGAGAAAGGTCATGTTGATCACTCCTGCCTGCTGGCCATGATTGCCATGTTGGCGGCTGGTGGCGTTGATCTCGATCAACAGTCGACTCGCGAAGAGCGATCATTCCAGCCTGGAACTGCAAGCGTCGGATTTGAAATTCCCGATGCGACCGACGATCAATACGACATGAAGCGGTTGATGCCGCTTTCCTCAATCAGCGAGCGGGTTATCCCGCCGAACGCCCATTCCCGCAGACGGCTGTGCCCATAGGCACCCGAGACGATCAGGTCCGCATGGATCGACCGCGCAAATGTCAGCAACCGGTCGCCGTCTGCGTCGCCGGCGATCAGTTCGGTTCCTGCCATGATGCCGTGATGTTCGAGAAAAACCGCGACATCGGCAAGGCTGTCGCGGATGCTCTTGTCGCGGTCGGCATCCATTGTGGCAACGACGACTTCGTTGGCCGAGGCCAGAAGGGGCAACGCATCTACGATCGCGCGCCGCGCTTCCCTGGTGTCCTTCCAGGCAACAAGAACGGTTTTTGCCATGACATGCTCGACATTGCTCGCGGCAACCAGGACTGGCCGGCCAATCCCAAGTACCAGGCTCCCGACGTCCACTGCACGGAAGACATTTCCCCCTTTCTCGCTGCCGGTGACAATAAGATCGGAAGATCGAGCCGAAATGCTCAGGAAGCGGGTCGGGCTGCAAACGGCTTGCCCCCATTCGCTGAAGATCGAAGCAGGAACCAGCCTCTCGAATTCGGTTTGCAGTTCGGCAAGCCGCTTTTCGATTTCCGTGCGCTGGATCTGCATGATCTCGCCTTCGTAGACCATACCGTCGCCGGTCGCGACCAGTGGCGGGACATCTGCAGCCGCCAGACCGATGAGACGGGCGCCAAACCGTTCCGCGAGCTCGATCCCCACCTTTACAATAGGTGCGGGAGGCGCATCGATTGCGAGGTTGACGATGATTGACTTGTAAGACATTGCGGGCGCCTTTCGCTGAACGATGGAATGCGTGATGAATTGCATTCGACAGCGTCCAATGCCTTGATGCGCATCAAAGGCCCGACAACTGCATTTGCGTTCGAAAACCTCGGCTCGATCCGTTTTGCGTGTTCGGCGAGAAGTGATAGTTAGCCCCGGTAGCACCGTCTCGAACCTAGGAACTTCAGGTGATCAAAGACGAAGCGCTCAGTTTATCACCCGGCGGGACGACACTGAAATCACTGTTGTCTCAAATGTTCGATCAGGCTCCAGGCTTTATAGCGCTGCTGCGCGAGCCAGGTCACATTTTCGAGCTGACCAATGCCGCCTACCAGCGATTGACTGGCCACAGGCAAGTGATTGGAAAGTCGGTGCGGGAAGCCTTTCCCGAGCTCGAAGGGAATGAGTTTTTCGAACATCTGGACCATGTGTACACGACCGGCGAGCCCTACATTGGCCACGGGGTGAAGGTTGGCCTTCGCAACATAGCCGACGGCCCGGTCGAAGAGCGCATCCTTGATTTTGTCTATCAGCCAGTCAAGGCTGACGATGGCCGGATCACGGCGATCTTCATTGAAGGTACTGATGTCAGCGAACTCTCCTTTGCAAACGCAGCACTTCGGCTGCGTGAGGACCATTTGCGGTCGATCCTCGCAACAGTGCCGGACGCGATGGTCGTCATCGACGAACAGGGTGGGATTCAATCCTTCAGCACCGCTGCCGAAACGCTGTTCGGCTACCAGTCAGGCGAAGTCATCGGTCAAAACGTGAAAATGCTGATGCCCTCGCCCTACCGCGACGAGCATGACGCCTATCTGCTTCGCTACCTCACGACGGGAGAGCGCCGGATCATCGGGCTCGGCCGCACCGTGACCGGGGCACGCAAGGATGGCACGACTTTCCCGATGGAGCTTTCCGTTGGCGAGATGCATCCGGGGACCGGACGTTTCTTTACCGGCTTCTGCCGCGACTTGACTGAACGCCACCGGGCAGAAGCAAGAATCCAGGAGCAGCAGCAGGAGCTGCTGCACATGGCGCGGTTCACCGCACTCGGCGAGATGGCCTCGACGCTTGCTCATGAGATCAACCAGCCGCTCACCGCCATCACGAACTACCTCAAAGGCAGTCGTCGGCTGCTTGAGATGAGTCGGGACGAGAATGCGCCCATGCTTCGGGATGCCGTGGAAAAGGCAGCTGAGCAGGCCTTGCGGGCAGGCGACGTCATCCGTCACCTGAGGGATTTCGTTGCAAGAGGCGAAAGCGAGCGCCAGGTCGAACGACTGCCGGCACTGATCGAGGAAGCGTCGTCGCTCGCCCTGGTTGGTGCAAGGGAGATAAATGTCCTCGTCAGCTACAAGCTTGACCCTGCCGCCGAACTGGTCTTGACCGACCGTATCCAGATTCAGCAGGTTCTGCTCAATCTGCTTCGCAACGCGGTGGAAGCCATGCAGGACATGCCGCGCCGTGAACTAAAAGTCACCACTGTTGCCCGGGACGATGGCATGGCCGAGGTAAGCGTGATCGATACAGGCCCAGGTCTCGCGCCGGAGGTCTCGGCGCAACTTTTCCAGCCATTTGTGACCACCAAGAAGCAAGGCATGGGTGTCGGCCTTTCCATTTGCCGCACCATTGTTGAATCGCATGGCGGTCACATATGGGCCGAGGCGGTGCCGGCCGGTGGAACCGCGTTCCGGTTCACCTTGCGCATCGTCGGGAAAGATGAGGTCACAAATGGCCGACAGTGATCTGGTGCACGTGGTTGACGACGACGTCGACGTTCGCAAGTCGCTCGGTTTTCTTCTGGCCACAGCAGACTTCGCTGTACGCCTGCACGAATCGGCCACAGCTTTTCTGTTGACGGCGACGAGCAGTCTCGACGGCTGCATAGTCACCGACGTCCGCATGCCGGGCATAGATGGCATAGAGTTCCTCCGCCAGCTCAGAGCGGGCGGTCATACAATTCCGGTCATCGTCATGACGGGCCATGCCGATGTGGCGCTCGCCGTTCAGGCCATGAAGGAAGGCGCTTCCGATTTCATCGAAAAGCCATTCGACGACGAGATGCTGATCGAAGCGATCCGCTCGGCGCTTGCCAATCGCAACCAGGTCAATGCTGCGCATCCGCGGTCTGCAGAAATCCGCGGGCGCCTGGCAACCTTGTCGGAGCGCGAGCGGCAGGTGCTTGACGGGCTCGTGTCGGGTCTGCCGAACAAGACGATCGCCTATGACCTTGGAATCAGCCCGCGCACGGTCGAGATCCATCGTGCCAACGTTATGAGCAAGATGGGCGCGGGCAGCCTGTCACATCTTGTGCGCATGGCGTTGATCGTGGAATCCAGACCCTAGCAGGCCTCCTCGAGAGACTTGCCGTCGTCTGTCGGCACTGTCTTCGACTTCCAGTAGCGCCAATGGGTCGGGCGGATATCGACGCGAACGCCGGTCGCGGCGCTCTTCCAACCCTGCGGCTCCTTTATGCAGGGAAATACGAGCGCATGTTCGCCGTCCTCGTCGAAAACGGCGAGTTCGAGTTCGCGACCAAACGGAGCGCTCAGGATTGGCTTCCACATCTCCCCATGATCGGGGTAAGCGGCAAGCAGCGCCTTGATTTAAATCATTTTCCGAAATTGCCGCTTATGCCGCTGCGGGCGAGCGGCAAGCCTGCCTTGATCGCGATCAATGACAGCCCCGGCGGCTGGGCCAATAGTCTGTGGAACGATCAATAAACTCAGGAGATCACACATGCTGATCCGCACATTATCCGCCCTGGAATGCACGAAATTGCTGACCGCCAACCGTGTCGGTCATCTGGCATGCGCGATGGATGGGCAGCCCTACGTGGTGCCGGTGCACTATGCGCACGCCGACAATCATCTCTACGCGTTTTCCATGCCCGGCAAGAAGATCGACTGGATGCGCGCCAATCCGCTGGTGTCCGTCCAGGTCGACGAACACGGTGAAGGACGGGGATGGAGAAGTGTGGTTGTCGACGGGCGGTTTGAGGAACTGCCGGACCGGATCGGCCACAAGCTCGAGCGCGACCATGCATGGTCGGTGTTGAGCAAGCATTCTGATTGGTGGGAGCCGGGTGCCCTCAAGCCGGTGGTGCCTCCAGTTGCGGAAAGCACGCCGCACGTGTTCTTCCGGATCCTGATCGCGCAAGTGTCAGGTCGGAAGGCAAGCGAGTGAACTCTTCCATTCGCTCGGTTTCGCAAAGCACGGACCTCCAGCAGGCTGAGCTGTCCTAACCGTGTTGCCTGTCGCGCCAAGATTTGGAGGTGCGAGGCACTTGGCAAGGGAGATCCCCGCGCAGATAAGATGTTATCAATGGCCATGGCGCAGGAAAACCTGGTGGTTTGCAGCACGTGCGGCGGGATTAACCGACTGCCGCCGGGGCGCAATGCCGGAGGCGCGAAATGCGGAAAGTGCGGGAAACGGCTGTTCTCAGGTCACCCTGAAGGCGTCAACGGTCGGGTTTTCGATCACCAGATCACGCGTAGCAGCATCCCCGTTCTCGTCGACATCTGGGCACCATGGTGCGGCCCGTGCAAGATGATGGCGCCGGCATATGAGGCGGCAGCGAACGAACTGGAGCCGGATGTTCGCCTGATCAAGCTCAATTCCGACAATGAGCAGGCCGTTTCAGCCAGGCTCGGTATCCGCAGCATCCCGACCATGATCCTCTTCCATGGCGGACGTGAGGTCGCGCGCACATCCGGCGCCATGACAGCGGGGCAGATCGTCAGATGGGTTCGCGACCACCTGCCGATGGCCACCGCCTGAAAGTAGCAAACCATGGATTCGCTGATCGCACGGCTCGGACTTGCACTGGCAATAGGCCTGCTCGTCGGATTGGAGCGCGGCTGGCGGGAGCGCGATGCGCCAGATCGCAGCCGGACGGCCGGAATTCGAACTTTCGGCATATCCGGCCTGCTCGGTGGTATTCTCGCGGCACTGGCCGAGGCGCTCGGCGCGGTTTCCGTGCTGGTAGGTGGATTCGTCGCCTTCGCCGCAATCTTTGCCTGGTACAAGGCGCGTGAGGCTGCCCATGACAAGGATTTCAGCGTTACGGGAGTCATAGCGGCCCTTGGCGTGTTCGCACTCGGCGCGCTTGCGGTCGCTGGTGACTTCCGGGCCGCTTCTGCCGGAGGAGCGGCATTGGCCGCGGTCCTTGCCAGTCGCGAAATCCTGCACGGCCTCTTGAAGAGCCTGACCTGGATCGAGCTTCGTTCGGCGCTGATCCTGGCGGTGATGACCGCGATCGTTTTGCCCCTGCTGCCAAACCGGACGCTGGACCCGTGGGGTGGCTTCAACCCGTGGGAGGTCTGGTTCCTCACGGTGCTGATGGCGTCGATATCGTTCGCTGGCTATGTCGCCATTCGCGTACTTGGGACCACGCGTGGGCTGCTCGTCAGCTCGCTCACCGGCGCCATCGTCTCTTCAACCGCCGTAACCGTGGCGCTCGCCCGCAACGCCGCGCCGGCAAGCAATCCATCGCCGCTTGCAGGCGCAGCTTCGCTGGCGGCGATGGTTTCGTTGCTACGCGTCTGCGCCGTGGTTCTGATCATCGAGCCGAGCGTGTCCGTTTCGGTCGGCATTCCGGCAATCGCCGCAGCACTCTCCTTTGCTGTTTTCGGAGCATTGCTCATGGCCCGGGATAGCGGAGACCGCGAGGGCGGGGCGATCGCGCGCAATCCATTCGAACTAGGTCCATTGCTGCTCTTCGCCGTGCTCTTTGCGATTGTCGCGACCGCGAGCGCCGCGTTGGCTGCTCAATTCGGCGAACGCGGCTTGCTCGCGAGCTCGGCGCTCGCAGGCGCATTCGATGTCGATGTCTCGGTGCTCAGTGCTTTGCGCCTGGTCAAGCATTCGGTCCCTGTCGAGACAGTGGGCCAGGCGGTGCTCGCGGCGCTGGCAGCAAACGCGGTCGGCCGCCTGTCGCTGGCAGTATTTGCCGGCCCGGTCAGGTTCTGGTTGCCGCTGGCCGGCGCAACCCTGATCGCCGCGACCGCCGGTGCTTGCGCGATGCTGCTGCTGCCGAGCCTCTGAGACAAGCCAGACCCTCGTGCCTTCTTCGATGCCAATCCAAGGCCAAGTCCTGCCGGCGCTTTATGACACTCCATCAAAGGAGTTCGCCATGGCAGATCTGAAGGATATTACCCCGAAATTCCGCAATGTCCGGCTGTGCTTGCTCGCGAGATAGACCACCCGGAAGGTAACCGCAAAGAGGGCTATGACGCGCCCGCTCCACCGGCGACCGCCGAATCGACGCAGACAAGTGGAAAGCATGGGCGTAACCGGGCGTGCACCTTCGCGATCAACGCTCCAGTGCCACCTGGGGCGGGCATCTAGGTAGTTTCCCGTAGGGACATAACCGAATTTCGCGACCCGCGGATTCGCGCGATTGCTGTGTCAGGGATCAACCGGGAAAACAGCCATGCACGCCTACACCGCCTCCAGAATTTCGCTGCCGTCACGGTCTGCCCAGCCCAACCTGCCGGAGACTTTAGAGCCCGCACTGCTGCAACCCCTCAGCTTCTATCCCGCAGGCGCGGAAATCTACGCCCAGGGCGAGAAGGCCCGAGCCTTCTACCAAGTGGAGTTCGGCGCCGTCCGCGTCTACCGCCTGCTTGCTGACGGCCGCCGGCAGATCAGTGCCTTTCACCTCGCCGGAGAGACATTCGGCTTCGAAGCCGACACGGCGCACCATTTCTTTGCTGAAGCGATCAATTCCACCGGTGTCCGCGTTCCGCCTCACAGCTGGAGCGGATATGTCCCATCAGTTGCTGCCCCTGGCGCTCAAGGGGTTGACCAGAGCGCAGGAACACCTGCTGGTCCTCGGTCGCCAGAGCGCCATCGAACGCGTCGCCGCGTTCCTGGTCGATCTGGCGGAGCGCCAGGGCGGATTGCGGCAGGTCGAACTTTCGATGTCGCGCATGGACATCGGCGATTATCTCGGCCTCACCATCGAGACGGTATCGCGGATATTCACCCGGCTGAAGGACAAGGGCGTCATCCGCCTGCTCAGCCTGCGCAGCATCGAAATCGTCAGGCATGATGCGCTTCATGCGATGAGCGAATGAGCTGCGCTCCGACTCCTGGATGGTTCTAGCACTTCAGACCAATTGACAGCGGGGCACCAAGAGCAAGATAGCAGCGCGGAGGACATCTATTCTTGCCGCTGGAAGACTGAGGAAACAGCGGGCAAGTCTATCGGCGTTCAGGCTTCGGGAGGAAGGCATGGACCGGCATATGGCCACATTGCATGCGGACCGTGTTCACGCATCGATCGCATCGGATGCCGCTGCAAAATCGGCGCTGGTCGCTTCGTGGCGGCGCTCGGCCTCGTTGCACAGGCTTGATCCTGCAGGCCAGAAATCACCCCGGCGGTTGACGGACATCGAATTGAGCGTCGCCCGGCAGAAGGTCGAGCCTCTGCTCGCTGCCGCCCAGTCCAGTCTCGACAGGCTCTATCTTGCCGTCGGCGGTGTCGGCTGCTGCGTGTTGCTGGCTGATCGCGATGGTGTCCCCGTAGATCGCCGTGGCGCGCCGGTCGACGACGAGACCTTTCATTCCTGGGGCCTGTGGACCGGCTCGGTCTGGAGCGAACACAGCGAGGGCACCAACGGCATCGGAACGTGCCTGGTTGAGCAGCGCGCACTCACCATCCACCGTGATCAGCATTTCTTCACCCGCAACACGCTGCTCAGTTGCACCACGGCACCAGTCTACGATCATTTGGGCAACCTTGTCGCCGCGCTCGACGTGTCGTCCTGCCGGGCCGACCTGACGGATGGCTTCGTCAATCTCATCGCCATGGCTGTCAATGAGGCCGCCCGACGTATCGAAGCCGACAATTTTCGTATGGCGTTTCCGAAAGCGCGCATCCTGCTGGCACCCGTCGCCGATAGGAGTACAGGCGCGCTGGTGGCGGTCGATGCCGACGACCTTGTGGTCGGGGCGACCCGTGCCGCGCGGCTGGCGCTTGGCATCACGCAGGATTGCCTGGCCAAGCCATTGCCCGCCGCCGACCTCCTGGGCGGCGCGCCGGCGGCATCGGAAGACTTGACGGAAGCCGAGCGTTCCGCCGTCCAGCGCGCACTTGCCCGGTCAGAAGGCAACGTTTCCGCTGCCGCGCAGAACCTCGGCATCTCTCGCGCCACGCTGCATCGCAAGCTCGCCCGGTTCGGTATCCGCCGCCCACATTGATGTTCGCACCCCGACCTGTCGCAGTTTTGCGACAGGTCGGCCTGGTCCGGCGCCCGGACGGGGCTGACATTGCGGTATCCATCCTGCAACGCTTTCAACCGGAACGTCCGCATCCCGCGGCGTCGCTTTCGGGAGGAAGACATGAACAAGGTAGAATTTTCGCGCGCGGTCAAGGTCCCCTTTGCCAAGCGCTATGGCAACTTCATCGGCGGCAAATGGGCCGAGCCTCGCGCCGGCCGGTACTTTGACAATCATTCGCCGGTGAACGGCCAGCTGTTGTGCGAAGTCGCTCGTTCCGACGCGGCCGATATCGAAGCCGCGCTCGATGCCGCGCATGCCGCCAAGGACGCCTGGGGCCGTACCAGCGTAGCCGAGCGTGCGCTGATCCTCAACCGCATCGCCGATCGCATGGAGGACAATCTGGACCTCCTCGCCCTCGCCGAGACTTGGGACAATGGCAAGCCGATCCGCGAAACGACCGCCGCCGACGTGCCGCTGGCCGTTGATCATTTCCGCTATTTCGCTGGCGCACTGCGCAGCCAGGAGGGCAGCCTCTCCCAGATCGACGACGACACCGTTGCCTACCACTTTCACGAGCCTCTTGGCGTGGTTGGCCAGATCATTCCCTGGAACTTCCCGCTGCTGATGGCGTGCTGGAAGCTGGCGCCCGCGATTGCCGCCGGCAACTGCGTCGTGCTGAAGCCTGCCGAGCAGACGCCGGCCTCGATCCTGCTCTGGGCCGATCTGGTCGGCGATCTTCTGCCGCCAGGGGTCCTGAACATCGTCAACGGCTTCGGCCTTGAAGCCGGCAAGCCGCTGGCCTCCTCGCTGCGCATCGCCAAGATTGCCTTCACCGGTGAGACGAGCACCGGCCGGCTGATCATGCAATATGCCGGCCAGAACCTCATCCCGGTAACGCTCGAACTCGGCGGCAAGTCACCCAACATCTTCTTCCAGGATGTGCTCGCGGAAGACGACGACTTTTTCGACAAGGCGATCGAGGGCTTCGTCATGTTCGCGTTCAACCAGGGTGAAGTCTGCACCTGCCCGAGCCGTGCTCTGATCCACGAGTCGATCTACGACCGCTTCATGGAGACGGCGCTGAAGCGCGTGCAGGCGATCGTGCAGGGCGATCCGCTCGATCCGGCGACCATGCTCGGCGCGCAGGCGTCCTCGGAGCAGCTCGAAAAGATCTTGAGCTACTTCGACATCGGCCGCCAGGAAGGCGCCGAGGTGCTGACCGGCGGCCAGCGCGCCGAACTGCCAGGCGACCTTGCCGGCGGCTATTACGTCCAGCCGACCGTGTTCAAAGGTCACAACAAGATGCGCGTTTTCCAGGAGGAAATCTTTGGACCAGTGGTCTCGGTCACCACCTTCAAGGATGACGAAGAGGCGCTGTCGATCGCCAACGACACCCTCTACGGCCTCGGCGCCGGTATCTGGAGCCGCGATGCAAGTCGCTGCTACCGCTTCGGTCGCGCCATCCAGGCGGGTCGCGTCTGGACCAACTGCTACCACGCCTATCCAGCGCACGCCGCGTTCGGCGGTTACAAGCAGTCCGGCATTGGCCGCGAGACCCATAAGATGATGCTCGACCATTATCAGCAGACCAAGAACATGCTGGTCAGCTACAGCCCGAAGAAACTCGGCTTCTTCTGATCGCTCCGGCGGCGCCGTCACAGCAGCGAGGTCAGGTTCGATTTCGCTGCTATGACGATCTTCTTAGCGTTGTGCCGGACGGTCGCAGGTCTTGGAGGCCTTTCGGCCGCCCCATCGCAAGAACGGAGATGGAAGAGATTCTTGAGTCAACTTGGGCGAACCGCTTCGTAACCCATTGGCAAATAACGCATGAGACCGTGGGTAACCAGCCCGCAGGCAGCTGGATACCGATGGAGTGGCGGGGACTGGAAGCGGACGGATGCCTCCAGCATTCCATCAGCATCTTCAAGCCATGGCGATTGCGCAAGCCACGCGGCGGATCGTCAGTGGTAGTAGATACCGCCGTCGACGTTGAGCGATTGTCCGGTGACGAACGCCGACAGGTCCGAAGCGAAGAACAGCACCGGCCCGACGACATCCTCCGGCGCGCCGAGACGCTTCAGCGCCGCGACATCTTCCCAATGGCGGATCGCCGCCTCGCTGCCGAGATTGTTCTTGCCCATCTTGGTCAGGATGATGCCGGGGCAGATGGCGTTGACGGTGACGCCATCCATGCCGACTTCCTGCGCCAGCACGCGGGTCAGCGTGATCACCACCGATTTAGTCGCCGCGTAATGACCCTGCGTCGGCACGCCCTGGCGGCCGGCGATCGAGGCGATGTTGATCACCCTGCCCGATCTCCTGGCGCGCATGTGCGGCAGCACGGCCTGGCACATCATCAGCACGCCCTTGGCGTTGACATCGAAATGCGCGTCCCAATTGGCCTCGTCGAGATCCTGGAGCAGGCTGGGCTTCAGGATGCCGGCATTGTTGACCAGCACGTCGATGCTGCCCGCCGCGGAAAGCAGCGCCTGCGCCGTCGCCTCGATCTCGCGCTTCTTGCTGACATCCATCGTGTAGACATAGGCCTTGCGGCCGGCCGCCTCGATCTCGGCCTTGGTGACGGCAAGCTCCGCCGCCTGCGACGGCAGGTCGGTGACGGCGACGTCGAAGCCCGCGTCAGCGAGCCCCTTGGCCAGCGCCCTGCCGATGCCCCGGCTGGCGCCGGTGACGAGAGCCGTCTTGCCCTTGGCCTCAGGAAGAATGGTCATGCTGCTTGCACCTTTGATGTCCTGACCGGGAGCGAATTCATCGCCGCGATCGTGTCGTCGAATGAAACGAGTTTGCCGTCGGAGCCAAGCCCCATCGCCACCTTGGCGGCAACGGCTGTGGCAAAGCGCGCCGACTGCTTGAGATCCCAGCCTTTGACGATGCCGACAATGATACCGGCGGTGAAGGAATCGCCGCAGCCCGTGGTGTCGAAGACCTCGACGTCGAAGGCCGGCAGATGGAAATCCTCGCCATGCCGCGGCGAGACATGGACGCCGTCGGCGCCAAGCGTGAGGATGCAGTTCTTCACGCCCCTGGCCTTGAAAAAGGCGGCGACGCGGGCCGGATCGCGGTCATGCGCCATCTCGCCGGCCTCGTCGATGCTCGGCACGAAATAGTCGATATAGGGCAGGCACGGCTCGACCAGCTTCCACGTCTCCGGCGTTGCCTGGATGAGATCGAAAGTGGTGATGCGGCCAAGCTCCTTGGCGCGCTTCAACAGCTTGACCGTCGGCTCGCCATCAAAACGCTTCAACAGGCCGGTGCCGCCGACATGAACGACGGTCGCATCGAGCGCGGCGTCGAGATCGGCATCGGCGACCTCGAACAAAGTGGCTGTTCCCGGCACATGCAATGCCGGACGCTCGCCGTTTGGCCGCACCGGCAGGATGGTGGAGGAGGTCTGGACGCTGCCGTCGCGGCGCACCAGACCGCACTCCAGGCCATATTTTCCGAGCTTGGCGAGGAACCAGTCGCCCATATCGTCAGTCCCAAGCGTGGTCACGGCCCGCGTCTTCAGCCCGAGAATGGCGCAGTCCATGCCGGTCGCGCCGGCCGTGCCGGCGACCGTCATGCGGATCTCCTCGATATAGTCGGCGCGGCCGCCCTCGGGGATGCGCGAGACCGGCCGTCCCAGAATGTCTAGGACGTAGAAACCGATCGAGCTGACGTCGAATTGTGGCATGGTTGGCTGACCTTTCGAACTCAATGGGTGGTCGACTCAATGGGTGGCGCGGCGCAGGCCGAAGCTCACGGCCAGTACCAGGAAGACCAGCAGGCCGATGCCGACCTGCTGCCAGTAAAAATTCCAGCCGACGAGCAGCAGCCCGTTCTTGACGATGGCAAGCAACAGCACGCCGAGCAGCGTGCCGACCACCGAGGGCTTGCGCTCGCGGCTGAGCGTCGTGCCGATGAAGGTGGCGCCGATCGCATCGAGCAGGAAGGCATTGCCGGACAGCGGCACGTAGGACTTCACCGTCGCCGACAGCAGGATGCCGGTGACGCCGGCAAGCAGCGCGCACAGCACATGCACCATCGACAATTCGCGCGGCACGCGGATGCCGGAATACCAAGCGACGCCCGGCTGCGCGCCCATCGCCTGCACATAGCGGCCGAAGACGGAGCGGTGCAGCAGCACGTGGACCGCGATGGACAGGACAATCAACACGATCACCGGTGTCGGCACGCCGAACAAAGCGGTGCGGGCAATGGCGTTGAACTGGTCGCTGGCATAGCCGCTGGTGAGGTAGATCGGCTGGCCGCCGCTGGTGGCGAGCTGCTGCGTGCTCTGGCCGATGAACAGCACGCCAAGCGTCGCCAGGAACGGACTGATGTTGAGCCTGGTGATGAGGATCGCGTTGAGGATACCGACGACGAGCGCTGCACCCAGCCCGCCACCGACGCCGACCACGCCGCTATAGCCGGCGGCGAGCAGCATGACGAAGACCATGCTGGCCATGTCGACGGACACGCCGACGGAAAGATCTATGCCGCCGGACGAGATGACGATGGTGAGGCCGAGCGCCACGATCGCCAGCATGACGACGTTGTTGACCAGCACGTTGAAGAGATTGGCCGGCGTCAGGAAGGTCGGACTCGTCAGCGCGAAGAAGATGACGATCGCCGCAAAGGCGATGAGCACGCTGTATTTGGCGAGGAAAGCGCGCAGGCTAGGCTTGGGGCTGTTGGCCGAGACGCTCATCGTGAACCCTCCGAACCGCGGGCAAAGGATGTGATGGCCACCACCAGCAGGATCAGCGCGCCCTGCACGCCGTTGACCCAGTAGCTTGAAACGTTGAGCAGTTGGAAGCCGTTGGCGAGCAGGCCGATGAACAGCACGCTGAGCAGCGTGCCGCCCATGGTCGGCACGAAGCGACGGGAAAAGACCGTGCCGAGCAAGGCAGCGGCCAGCACCGACAGAAGCAGCTCGCCGGAGCCAGGCGTGCTGGCCGAGAGCCGCGAAACGGTGAGAACGCTCGCCACCGCCGCGCAGAAACCGCTCAGCACATAGGTGAAGGACACGTAGAACGGCACGCTGAGACCGGCCGCTCGGGCAGCCTCGGGGTGCCCACCGACCGCGTAGAGCCGCAGCCCGAACGCCGTGCCATGGATGATGGCGATGATGATCGCGGAGAACACGATCAACGCCCAGGCGAGCGCCGAGATGCCAAGGAAGCTCCCTGAGACCAGGAAGGCGAGCAGCGGGGAGGATGCGCCGACAACCGTGTTCTGGGTGAGCGTGAGTTCCATGCCGGCCGCAACGTTGAGCACGGCAAGCGTCGCCAGCAGCGGCAGGATGCCGAGGCCGACCACCGCAAGGGCGTTCAGCGCACCGACCGCCATGCCGACGGCGATGGCCGCGAGCACGGAGAGGAAGTCGCCACAGCCCATCGACAGCAGCGTCGCGTAGACAGCCGCACACAGCCCCATATTGGCGGCGATCGACAGGTCGATACCGCCTTCGGTGACATCGGAGCCGCCGCCGATGATGACAGACGTCATGCCATAGGCGAGCACGCCCAGAATCGCCGACTGCTCGACGACGTTGATCAGGTTGAAGGTCGAGGTGAAGCCCGGCGCGAAGACGACGAAATAGGCCATGATCGCGGCGAAGGCTGCGATCGCGCCGAGCCTCACGACGAGAGTGGCGAAGCGCCGGCCGGCACTTTTGCCAGTGGCGCGGGTCTCGTCGGACGCGCCGGCCTCGGTGTGGAGAGTTGTCGCGCTCATGCCGCCACCCCATCAGCGTCCGGGCGGGCGCCGGAAGAGGCCGCGAGCAGCGCGTCGCTGTTCATCGACGGGCCGGAGAAGGTACCTGCAAGCCGGCCGCGATAAACGACCAGCACCCTGTCGCAGACGCCGACCAGTTCGAGCAGGTCGGACGATAGAAGCAGGATCGCCGCGCCCTCGCCCGCCAGCCGGTTCAACAGATTGTAGATCTCGACCTTGGCGCCGACATCGACGGCCACCGTCGGCTCGTCCAGCACATAGACGCGCGACTGGCAGCTCAGCCATTTGGCGATCGCGACCTTTTGCTGGTTGCCGCCGGAGAGTTCGCGCACCAGCGCGTCGCGATGCGGCGTCTTGATCGACAGCTCCTTGATCAGCCCATCGACCGCCTGGTTCTCGCTGCCGCGGCTGACCAGGCCGCTCTTCGAGTAGCGGCGCAGGCTGGCCAGCGAAATATTCTCGCGTACTGACAGGCCAAGCGCCACGCCATGCGCGCGGCGGTCTTCGGGCAGCATGGCGATGCCGTCACGCACGGCCTTGACCGGCGTCGACAGCGACAGCTCCCTGCCCTCGACCTTGATCAAGCCGCCATCGGCCGTCTTGAGGCCGAACAGGCACTGCACGATCTCCTTGGCCCCGGATCCGAGCAGGCCGGTGAGGCCGACGATCTCGCCGGCGCGAACGTTGAAGCCGATGTTTTCGAAGCCGCCGCCGAGGCGCAGATTGGCGACTTCGAGCACCGGTGCGCCCAACGTGACCGAACGCTTGGGAAACATCTCGCCGACATCGCGGGCGATCATCATCGAGATGATCTCCTCGACCGATGTCTCGCGCGGGTCGACCGTGCCGACATCGGTGCCGTTGCGCATCACAGTGACGCGGTCGCAGAGCTTCTCGATCTCCTGCATGTAGTGGGAAATGAAGACCACGGCGATGCCGTCGTCACGCAGCCGGCGCAGCACGTCGAACAGGCTGTCGACCTCGCGCTTGACCAGCGCTGCCGTCGGCTCGTCGAGCACCAGCACCGAAGCTTTCTGCGCCAGCGCCCGGGTGATCTGCACCACTTTCTGCTGTGCCGTGGTCAGGTCCTTGACCAGGGTTCCCACCGGCAATTCCAAGCCGAAGAACCGCTGCAACAGATCGGCGGCCCTTCGCTCCATGGCGCGGCGGCTGACGAAGGGCCCGAACCCGATTTCATGGCCGAGGAACACCGCCTCGCCCACCGTCGCTGTCGGCACCAGCAGCCTGTCCTGGTGGATGAAATGCACGCCGAGCTTTTCGACCGATGCCGGCGAAAGCGCGGTAACGGTCTCGCCATTGATGACAATAGTGCCGCTGTCCGGTTTAATGATACCGGCCAGCACCTTGATGATCGTCGACTTGCCGGCGCCGTTCTGACCGACAAGGCCGAGGATCGAACCGCGCACGATCTCGAGGTTCGCGTTCTCCAGCGCACGCACCGGACCGAACCGCTTCGATATATTGCTCATCGATACAGCAATTTCACGCTTTGCTGTCTGCATGGCCGTCAATCCTGGTTGATGGTGGCGGGCAGCCATTTCGCTGGATGCCCGCCCGCCGTTTCGCTCAGCCTATTTAACGCCAGCCTTCTCGGCCGCGTCGAGGAACGGTTTTCCCTTTTCGGCGGCATTTTCCTTGTTGATCAGCACCGCGGGCACGAAGGTGAAGGGCGCGACCTTCTGGCCGGCAAGATATCTGGCGGCATTGTCGACCGATGTCTTGCCGATTTCATAGGGCTGCTGCGCTGCCACGGCACCGGCGGACGACTTCGGATCCATCACCATCTTGATGACTTCCGGGCTGCCGTCGATGCCGTAGGTCTTGACCTCGTTGCGGCCGGCGGCTTCGACCGCCTGCGTGGCGCCGATCTGCGGCACGTCCCAGCAGGCCCAGACCGCGCCGATCGAGCCCTTCTCGGGCGACTTGGTCAGCATGTCGGTGACGTTGGAATAGGCGCTCTGCACGGTGTTCGGGATGACGTCGCGCAGTTCCGGCTCGACGATCTTCACATCGGGGAATGAGGTCAGCACATATTTCAGCTGGTCGTAGCGGATCTTGCAGACCGGCACGCTGTAGAAGCCGTTGAAGACCAGCACATTGCCCTTGCCGCCCATGTCGGCGACCATCTGCAGAGCGATCTCGGCGCCGATATTGTAGTTGTTGGACGTGGTGTTGTTGATCGCGTGCGGCGTCGCGGTGTCGACGGTGAACAGCGGGATGCCGGCGTCGCGGATCTTCTGCAGCCACGGGTTCAGCACTTCGAGGTTGCCGAGCTGCTCGATGATGGCGTCGGGCTTCTGCGCGATCAGCGTCTGCAGCTGCGCGATTTGCTGCTGGTCCTTGCGGCCGGCATCGAGCGCGATGACTTCGCCGCCGAGCTCCTTCACGCGGTCCTGGATGCCGCGAAACGCCATCAGGTCCCAGTAATGGTCCGTGCCGATGGCGGAAACGCCGATGCGCTTGCCCTTCAGCGACAGTTCCTCGGCACTCACGCTCGAGATGGCAGCCAGGCTGCAAGCCGCCGCCAACCCCAAAGCGAGCGCTTTGACGAGGCCTTTCATTGATCCGGTCATTTCATTTCCTCCCTTGTTGATCGCTCCGGACCTTCCCGGAGGATTCTGTCAGATGACCGCCGCTCAGGCAGCAGCCTCCTTGTCGCGCAGGCCGTAGCTGGCCATGCGGCTGATGACGTTTTCGATCTCTTCCTCGGACAGGATCGGCGGCTCGCCGATCTGAAGGGCGCCGTGATACTGGCGCGCCAGCGTTTCCACCTCGACCGCCAGCCACATCGCCTGGCTGAGGCTGGAGCCGACCGAAATCATGCCGTGCTGTGCAAGCAGGCAGGCCTTGCGGTCGCGCAGCGCCTCCACCGCATGCGCCGAGAGCTCCGCCGTGCCGAAGGTGGCGTAGGGCGCACAGCGAATGTCGCTGCCGCCGGCGACCGCGACCATGTAGTGGATCGCAGGTATCTTCCGGCCCATGATGGCGATGGTCGTGCTGTAGGTCGGATGCGCGTGAACGACCGCGTTGACCTCGGGCCGCGCCTTCATGATGTCGAGATGGAAGCGCCATTCGCTCGACGGCGGCAGGCGCCCGTCGACCTCGCCATTCCAGGCCATGAAGACGATGTCCTCCGGCACCAGCGTCTCGTAAGGCGTGCTGGTCGGCGAGATCAGCATGCCTTCGCCGTGGCGCCGGCTGACATTGCCTGACGTGCCCTGGTTGATGCCCAGCGCGTTCATCTCCAGGCAGGCGTCGATGATTGCCTGGCGTGCCTCTAGGTCCGAAACGGTCATGCGATATTCCAGTCCTTGCTCGGCCTCACCAGGCCGTGTAGCCGCCATCGATCGACAGGATCGCGCCGGTGACGTAGCTCGACGCGGGCGAAGCGAGAAACAGGATCGCCGAGGCGATCTCGTGCGGTTCGCCGAGCCGGCCCATCGGCGTCATATCGATCCAGGTGTTGAAGAGTTCGGGCTGCTCGCGCATTTTCAGCGTCATCTCGGTGCCGACATAGCCCGGCGCCAGCGCGTTGACGCGTACGCCCGATTTCGCCCACTCGACGGCAAGCGCCTTGGTCATCATGTGCACGGCGCCCTTGCTCACCATGTAGGAGGGCGCCGTCTGCGGACGGTTGATGACCAGGCCCGACATCGAGCCGAGATTGACGATCGAGCCCTTCTTGCGGGCGACCATGGACCGGCCGAAAGCGCGCGAGGCCCAGTAGACGCCGTTGACGTTGACATCCATCACCTGGCGCCATTCCTCGTCTGATGTGTCGAGCGCGGTGTTGAGGCGGGCGATGCCAGCGCTGTTGACCAGTATGTCGACCTGGCCGAGGTCGCTGACGATCTTGGCCGCCATCGCCTCGACGGCACGTGGATCGGTGACGTCGAGCGCACGGCCATCGACGCTTGCGACACCAGCCTCCTCAAGCGCGCCGGCGGCTGCATCCAAGCCTTGCATATTCATGTCGAGCAGGACGATGCGCGCGCCGCAGGTGCCGAGCGCCTTGGCGGCCTCCAGACCGATGCCGCTGGCGCCGCCGGTGACGACGGCAACCTCGCCCGTCAGGTCGAATTGCGACCGGTAGTCCATGCAAATCCTCCATCAGGATCAGACTTGGGCGCGGGCAAAATCTTCCCCTCGCCGCCAAGGCGGCGTCGCAAGCCGATCCTGATAATGCCGTAGGGGTCAGGCTCCTCCCGACCCATGACAAGGACGTTACAGAAGCTTTCCAGGCCAGTCAATCTGGTTATAACCAGAAAACAGAAACTTTTTTAAGTGATAAGATTCAGGTGCGATCGACACCGTTCACCATCGCCGACGGCTGCTCGACCGCCATGTGGATGCGGGCAACGGAGGAGTTGTAGAAGGCCTCGTAATATTCGAGCGCCGCACCGTCCGCATCATAGGCAATCGACTCGATTTCGATCAGCGGCGTGTTGGCGGCAACGCCCATCTGCTCGGCCTCTTCCTTGGTGGGCAAAGCCGCGCGCAGCCAACGGTCTGCGCGCTTCACGGTCAGGCCGAACACCGCGCGGATGGTGCCGAAAATCGACTGGTTTTCCGAAAGGATGTTTTCGAGCCCCGGCACCCTGTGCCCCGGCAGGCTGATGCGTGTCATGGTGATCGGCGCGCCGTCGGTCATGTAGACGCGGCTGATGCGGACCACGCTGCCATTGGCGGGAATGCCGAAGACTTTGGACTCTTTCTCGCTCGGCGGGCAACGGTAGATTTCGAGCGTGCGCGTCGAAACCTTGTGGCCCTTCGCCGTCAGGTCGTCGAACACGCCGAGATTGGCGGTCATGAAGTCGACATGCTCGCGCGGTGCGGCGACGAACATGCCCTTGCGCGGCATCTTGATGATGCGGCCTTCGCTGGACAGTGAGCCGATCGCGGCACGCACGACCGGACGCGAGACACCGAAGAAATCGCACAGCGCCTGCTCGGAAGGGATGCGCGAATTGGCCGCCAGCAGACCGGTGTTGATGGCTTCCTCGACCTGGTTGCGCAATTGCACCCACAGCGGTGCAGCCTCGTCGCGGTTGAGCTCGACCTTGGAGCCGATCGAGCGGAACGCCTCGGCAGCCCCGGCATCTTCCTGGTCGTAGCGAGGACGCCCCCGCATTCTGGTTGTTTGTTCCATTCAGCCCGCCGCAAATCAATGCCGCGACTCAAGGCGGCAGCGTCCTCCCTAGCGGAGGCCGCCGGCCATATTCACGCTCTCCGGCAAGTTTCGCAACCACAGCATGGCCACGGCCCCGAGAAGCGGCCCGGGAACCAGCAACAGGAAGGCCCAGCGCCACCCGCCGATGAGGTCGGCGAAGTGTGGCGTTAGCCAGATGGCGAGCACCGTCAGCGCGAAGCCGGCGCCCAATTGCACCGACAGCGCCGTGCCGACAAAGCGGCGGTCGGCAAGCTCGGTGATGGCGGCGGAGAATTGCGCGGAATCGCCGATCACCGAAATGCCCCAGACGACGGCCACCAGCATGAACAGCCAGAACGGTCCGGTGAACACGAAGCCCATCAGCAGGGCGCAGCTCCCCGAGACGATCATCATACCGGCCGTGGTCGCCGTTCGGCCGATGCGATCCGACAGATAGCCTCCTAGCAGGCAGCCGATTATGCCCGAGGCGACAACGAAGAAGGTCGCCAGCGAGGCGACCGCGGCGGTGCCGATGGCCTGCGCCGCGAAGGCCGCGCGCGTGTAGACAAGCAGCCAGGCCCACATGGCATAGAGTTCCCACATGTGTCCGAGGTAGCCGAGATTGGCCAGCAGCAGCGGCTTTTCACGAAACACCTGGCCAATACGCGACGGCTCGAACACCGCCTTGCCGAACGGATAAGGCCCTTCCCGGGCAAACAGCGCGAACAGCAGCGCGCCGATCGCCGTCGCCAGACTGGCGGCCGCAACCACCGGCCGCCAGTCGAGCGCGCTCGATGCGGCGCGAAAGAGATGCGGCAGTGCCGAGCCAATGGTCAGCGCTCCAATGACCGCACCAAGCGCCAGCCCCCTGTCGCGCGCGAACCAGGTTGCGACCAGCTTCAGAGCCGGCGGATAGACGCCGGCAAGGGCCGCGCCGGTGACGATGCGCGCGGCAATGGCGCCGCCCGGGTCGAGATGAAACAGCAGGCTGGCATTGGCGAGCGCAGCAACCAGTGCGGCGGCCGCCATCAGACGGCTGAGCCGCACGAGGTCGGGAAGGTTGACGAGGCTCGCCGCCAGCGCGCCTATCACGAAGCCGACCTGCACGCCGTTGGTCAGCCAGGCCTCGGCGCCGGAGCCAAGCGTCAGTTCCTGCTTCAGCTCGGGCAGGATGGCGGTTGCCGAAAACCAGGTGGTCAGCGACAGAACGACAGCCAGGCACAGCAGCGACAGCACACGCCAGCGTTCGGCGTCGGTGGCCACGCCAGTTGGGCTGTCGCCCGCAGCGCTCATGCGCCTTGCAGCGGCACTGTGAACACCGTGGCGGTGCCGGTAAGACAAAGCTCGCCCTGGCCGTTGCGCACCGATGTCTCGATCTTGCAGATCGGCTTGTCGGGGCGCACCTCCTTGACCTCGACGCGTCCGGTGATCTCCTCGTCGACGCCGACCGCCTTGACGAACTTCCACGCGACTTCGAGGAACACGGTGCCCGGTCCTGGCAGATCCTCGGCGACCAGCGCATTGAGGATGCCTGACGTGACTCCGCCCTGGACGATCAGCTTGCCGAACACCGATTTCTCGGCTAGCGCGCGGTCATAATGCAGCGGATTGCGGTCGCCTGTCATGTCGGTGAAGGCTTCGATGTCGCTGGCGCGCGTGCGGCGCGTGCGCTCTGCAAAGGCGCCCACTTGCGGGCGGCCCTTGACCACACCCGCCCAGCCGTCTTTCGTCTCTGCGCTCATTGTCACTTCTCCTCTGTTGCGGTTTCAACTGGTTTGAAGGCTGGCAGGACGCGGCCGCCGATGGCCGTCGGCGCAAGCAGCAGCGCGTCTCCTACGTGCGGCGGCCGCGCGCCAGGCAGGATGAAGCTCAGCATGGTCGGGCCTTCCGCCAGTGCGACCAGCCCGACCACATAGGGTGCTGCCGGCAACCAGCTGGGATGGCCGGGCTTGCGTATTTGCGAAAAGGATTTCAGCCGCCCCTTGCCCGACGCCTCTTTCCAGACCAGGCGCTTGCTCCAGCAATGCGGGCAGATCGGCCGCGGGTAGAATACGGGCCTGCCGCAGTCCTCGCAGTGCTGGATTTTCAGTTGGCCTTGTGCCGCCGCATCCCAAAATGGCTGGGTCAACGCGGTGATCGTCGGACCGGGGGTTTTCAAGGCGTTGAGATCGACGGACATCAGGCGGCTCCCAGCACGAGCGCGGTCGCCTCGCTCATCGTCGCGCCATTGCCGGTGACCAGCGCGAGCTCGGCCTTGCCGATCTGGCGTTCGTCCGCCTCACCGCGCAGCTGACGCACCGCCTCGACGACATGCGTCATGCCGCCGGCAAGGTCGGGCTGGCCGAAGCCGAGCTGGCCGCCATGCGTGTTGAGCGGCTTGTCGCCATTGTGAGTAAGGTCGTGGTCGCGCAGCCACGCGCCGAACTGGCCGGGCGCGCAGAGGCCGGCATCCTCGATCGTCGTGGCGACCATGATCGTGTAGCAGTCGTAGAGCGACAGGAGATCCATCTCATCTGCCCTGGTGCCGGACTGCGCGAAAGCCCGCGCCATGGCGCTCTTCAGCGGACCGGAGGTGAGGCTGGGCGCCTGGCTGACCGCGCGATGAGTGACCTTCTCGCCGGCCCCCAGCAGATGCACGGTAGGCTTGCGCAGCGAACGCGCGCGTTCGGCCGATGTGACGACAACAGCCTCGCCGCCGGCGACCGGCATGACGATTTCATAGAGATGCAGCGGTGATGCTATGATGGGCGAGGCCAGCACCGCCTCCACATCGGCCGGTTTGCCGTAGAAGATCGCGTCGGGGTTGAGCTGTGCGTTGGCCCGTGCCGCCGCGGCGATCAGCGCGAAATCCCTGGCTGTCGAGCCATGCTCGGCCATATGCGCCTGCATCAGCAGCGCGTAGGAGATGTTGGCGCCCGAGGCGCCGAACGGCACGTCGAACTCGCGGATCGGATTGCGGTTGGGCGAGCGCGATGGAGCCTCTTCGCGGTTGTTGGCGAGCACGCACAGCACTGTCTCGCACATGCCGGCCTCGATTGCCGCCGCCGCGCGCCAGACCATGCCTGCACCCGAAGCGCCGCCGAGGTCGACGACATTGGCCATGGTCGGTGCCAGCCCGAGATACTCGGCGATGGTCGCCGGGACATGTTGCGGCGTCTCGCCGACCTGCGGCCCGACCAGCAACCCGTCGATCGCAGCCGGCTCCAGCCCGGCATCGAACACCGCCAGACGCGCGACCTCGGCGATCATCTCCAACGTCGTCACGCCGCTGGTCAAGCGCTGCGGTTTCAATTCGCCGATGCCGACGATCGCTCCCTTGGCCTGGCTCATGCCGCTCTGCTCCGGTCGAGCGCGCGGTATTCCTCAAGGCATGCGGGATTGGCGAGCGAAGCGATGTTTTTCACCGGCTTGCCCTCAAGTGTCGTTCGCGCCGCCCCTTCCACCCTCTTGCCGTTGAGCGTGTAGGGCACGGCCCGCACCGCATGGATGCGATGCGGCACGTGGCGCGGCGATGCGCCTTCACGAATGGCGCGGCGGATCTGCGCAGCGAACTCAGGCGTTAGCTCAAAACCGTCGTTGAGCTTGACGCAAAGCACGATCTCCTCGTCGCCTTCGACCGGCGCGCCGAACACCAGGCAATCCTCGATCTCGGCAAAGTTTTCGCAGGCGGCGTAGATTTCGGCAGTGCCGATGCGCACGCCGCCGGGCTTCAACGTCGTGTCCGATCGACCATGGATGATCCCCGAGCCATGCGCGGTCATCTCCGCGACATCGCCATGCGTCCAGATTTCCCGGCGTGCCGCGAAATAGGTGGCGTGGTAGCGCGCGTCGCCGTCCTTTCCCCAGAATGTCAGCGGCATGGACGGGAACGGTTCGGTGCACACGAGGTCACCCTGCCTGCCTATGACCGGCGCATTGCGCTCGTCCATGACAACCACCGCGAGGCCTAGCCCCTTCACTGTCAGTTCGCCACAGCGAACCGGATGGATCGGTGAACCGAGAAGGAAACAACCGATGATCTCGGTGCCGCCCGAGATCGAGGCAAAGATCATATCCTGCTTCACATGCGCGTAGACCCAGTCGAACTGGCTGGGGGAAACCGGCGCACCGGCAGAGAGCAGGGAGCGCAGCGAGGACAGGTCGTGCAGACGTCCGGGCGCGTAGCCTTCGGCGGCCAGCGTGGCCAGATATTTCGGGCTGGTGCCGAAATGGGTGACGCGTGCGCGCTCCGCCATTGTCCACAGCGGACTGGGGTCGAGGCCATCAGCGGTCTTCAGGATCGGCGCGCCGTCATAGAGCACAACAGCCGCGCCGCAGGCGAGGCCCGAGATCAGCCAGTGATACATCATCCAGGCCGTGTTGGTGTACCAGCTCATCACGTCGCCGGGACGGACATCGCCATGCAGCAGATGCTCCTTCAGGTGCTGGAGCAGGACGCCGCCGGTACGGTGGACGATCGCCTTCGGCGCACCCGTGGTGCCGGAGGTGTAGAGCACATAGGCCGGATGATCGAAGGGCACACGTTCGAAGGTCAGCGCGCCGTCGCCGCCGAAATCCTCGAAGGCGACAGCCGCCGGCATGGTGGGTTTATCGTCGCCGGTCAGCACCAGCGTGGTCACCGTCGGCAGTGCCGCGACGATCTCGGCGAGCCTCTCCGAAATGTCGTGCTCCCTGCCCGCATAGCGGTAGCGCGGTGCTGCGAACAGCACCTTGGCGCCGATCTGGCCGAGGCGGTCGACGATCGCCGCGGCGCCGAAATCGGGCGAGCAGGACGACCAGACGGCGCCGATCGAAAGCGTCGCCAAAAGCGCCACGAGGCCTTCGACCCGGTTGGGCAGGATACCGCCGACGCTGTCGCCCCTCGCCACGCCGGCCGCGCACAGGCCTTGCGCTATCCTCGCGACGCGCCGGCGAAGGTCGCCAAGGGTGACGATGCGGAAATGGCCGCTTTCGTCGGCCTCGATGACCGCGACCCGGTGATCGTCGCCACGCAGCAGGTTTTCCGCGAGATTGAGCGATGCGTCGGGAAAGAATTGGCTCCGCGTCATCGGCGCGTGGTCGTCGCGCAGGAAAGATCGCGTGCCCGGATCGCCGGTCACGCCGGCAAAGTCCCACACCGCCCGCCAGAACGCGCTGAGGTCACTGACCGACCAGCGATGCATCGTCTCGTAGTCGTGCGGGCTGAAGCCGTTCGCTGTCGCGAAGCGCGCAAGATTCGAGAATTGGAACGCGGCCGGCGCCGGCGTCCAAAGCACGGATGACATGAATTTCCTCCCGGAATGCAGGCCGGCGCGAAGCCGTCATCTTGTCTGCAGGTCACTTTCAGATTATTGGTTATAACCAGAATGTCAAGCGGCGAACACGCCCTCTATGCCGCACCAATGGAGGACAGGAAATTGCAGGATGCAGTGTACATCGTCGCCGCCAAACGCACGCCAATCGGCAAGCTCAACGGCGCGCTCGCCGGCCTCTCCGCCGCGGAACTGGGTGGGCAACTCATTCAGGCGATGCTGGCCGAATCCGGGCTCGCGCCTGATGCCGTCAGCGAGGTGATCATGGGCCAGGTGCTGACCGGCGGCGCCGGGCAGAACCCGGCAAGACAGGCTTCGCTCAGGGCTGGCCTGCCGGTCAGCGTACCCGCCATGACGATCAACAAGGTATGCGGCGCCGGGCAGAAATCGATCCATCTAGCCGCACAGGCCATTCGCTGCGGCGACGCCGAATGCGTCATCGCCGGCGGACAGGATTCGATGACATCGGCGCCGCACTTCATTCCAGGCGTTCGCGGCGGCGTGCGCATAGGTGACCGGGTGGTCAAGGATTCGATGATCACCGACGGGCTGTGGGACGCCTTCCATCAGGTCCATATGGGCGTCACGGTCGAGTCGCTGGCGAAGCGCTACCAGATCACGCGCGATGAGCAGGACCGATTCGCACTGCGCTCGCAGCAGAAGGCCGATGATGCCACCCGTTCCGGGAGGTTCGATGATGAGATCGTCCCGGTCTCGATAAAGACCAGGCAAGGCGATGTCATTGTCGACTGTGACGAGCATCCCAATCCCGCGACCACCCTCGAAGGACTTGCCAAGCTGAAGCCGGTCTTTAACCCGGCGGGGACAATCACCGCAGGCAACTCATCCGGCCTCAACGATGGTGCTGCCGCCGTGTTGGTTATGTCGGAGACACGGATGAACGAACTCGGGCTAACGCCCCTCGCCCGAGTTGCGTCCTATGCTTCAGCGGCGGTCGAGCCGATGGATATGGGGCTGGGACCAGTCGCTGCCTCACGCCTTACGCTGCAGAAGGCCGGCTGGCAGGCGGCCGACCTCGACGCCATGGAGATCAACGAAGCCTTCGCCGCACAGGCCATCGCGGTCAATCGCGAGATGGGCTGGAACGAGGAGATCATCAACATCAGCGGCGGCGCCATCGCGCTCGGCCATTCACTGGCGGGATCCGGCTGCCGCATCGTGGTGACGCTGCTCCATGAGATGACAAGGCGCAACGCCCGCAGAGGCCTGGCCTCACTCTGCATCGGCGGCGGCCAGGGCGTGGCGATCTGCCTGGAGCGGTGATCCAAGACTCTGAGCAGTTGTTATGTGATAGCGTCGCACAATGGCCTGGTCGAATGGCCGGATCAGCCTCTTTGAATCAATTTGGGCGAACCGCTTGGTAACCCATTGTTAAATAACGATGATGTTAGTCGCAGAGGGACGCCATCTTTCCAACAAAATCAATCAGTTAGCGGGTGGTTCGCCAATCCATATCCTTCGTATGTTCTCGTATGGTCTGGCGAACCTAAGGACCAAGAAGAGGACTAGTTTCCATGCGAGCTATGCCTCAGCTTTATCCCAAAAAGATCAATCAATCATTTTGACCATGGCGCTATCAGCGCGGCCGCATTGGGGCCAGAAGCGGACTGACAGCTTCTAAGCACGCATTTTCGCAAGCGGACTTTTTTTCCGCAACGGAATCGCTTTGACATGCGCAATCCCGGCCATCAGGCCGGGAACAGGAACGCCGAAGCGGGATCGAAAAAGATGCGCTGACCTGATGTGGCGGTGCTATCGCCCACCTCTGCGTCAGAGGTTGGCCTGACGTCGATCTCATCTCCGCCGGCCGTGCGTGCCACGACCCGCCGTCGGTCGCCGAAGAAGGCGGTATCGACGATCTCGACGGCGAGTGCCACGCTTGTCGGCGTAGGCGTCAAGCGGAAGGCTTCCGGGCGCACCATCAGCCGGACGTTCTGGCCTTGGCCGAACGACGTTGTCGCCTTGACGCCGGTCACGATCGAGCCGCCGGCCAGGCGGATCGTCGATGCGCCATCTGCGGTTTGCAAATGCTCAGCCGGCAGGAAATTCGAGTTGCCGATGAAGCCGGCGACGAACTCGCTCGCCGGCCGGAGGTAAAGATCCTCGCCAGTACCGATCTGTTCGATGCGGCCTTCCCTGAACAGAGCGATGCGATCCGAAAGATGCAGCGCCTCCTCCTGGTCGTGCGTGACATAGAGGATGGTGACGCCGGTCTCGCGGTGGATGCGGCGGATCTCGGCCTGGATCTCCTGGCGCAGCTTCTTGTCGAGCGCCGACAGCGGCTCGTCCATCAGCAGGATCGGCGGGTCGTAGGCGAGCGCGCGGGCAAGCGCCACGCGCTGCTGCTGGCCGCCCGACAGCGCGCCCGGATGGCGGTCGGCGAAGTTTTCGAGGCGCACCAGCGCCAGCATGTCGGCGACCTTGCGCTTGATCTCGCCATCCGGTCGGCGGCGCACGCGCAGCGGAAAGGCGACATTCTCGGCGACACTCAGATGCGGAAATAGCGTGTAGCGCTGGAAGACCATGCCGATGTTGCGCTTGTGCGGCGGCACCGAAAGCAGCGACCTGTCCTCCAGGAGCACATCGCCCGAGCTCGGATCCTGGAAACCGGCGATGGCGTAGAGTGTCGTCGACTTACCGGAACCCGACGGGCCAAGGAACGTCAGGAACTCCCCCTTGGGCACATCGATGGTGACGTCATGGACGGCGACGAAGGCGCCGAACGTCTTTCTCACCGCGCGTATGGACAGGAATGGCCGGGTCATGTTGACAATTTCCTGCGAAGGAGTGCGGTCACGATCATCAGGCACAAGGTCAGGCCGACAAGCAGGCTGGAGGCGGCGGCGACGACCGGGCTGAGGTCGGCGCGCAGGCTGCCCCAGATCTTGACCGGCAAGGTCTGCAAGGTCGGGCTTGCCATGAAGATCGCCACCACGACCTCGTCCCATGAGGCCAGGAAAGAGAAGATCGCCGCGGAGAAGATGCCGATCCTGATCGACGGCAAGGTGATCCTCAACCGTGCCTGCAGCGGGCTGGCGCCGCAGACTATGGCCGCGTCCTCGATGGATTTGTCGAAACCCTCTAGCGCTGCAGTGATCGGGATAATGGCGAAAGGCAGTGCCAGGATGGTGTGGGCGATGACGAAGCCGACCGTGGTGCCGGCAAGGCCGATGCGCAGGAAGAAGGCGTAGATGGCGATGGCGAACACGACGACCGGCAGCACCATCGGCATCAACAGCAAGCCGCGCAGGACCTGGCGTCCGCGAAACTCACCCCTGACCAAGCTGAAGGAGGCGAACAGGCCGATGACGACGGCGAGGATGGCGGCCATGGCGGCAATCCGGGCACTGGTCAGCGCGGCATCGATCCAGGTCGGATCAGCCAGCAACTGCTGGTACCATTTCAGCGTCCAGCCGGGCGGCGGGAAGGCGAGCCAGCGCGACGAGCCGAACGACAGGAGCACGATGAAGACCACCGGCAGCAACAGGAAAGCCGCGACTGCCGCCGTGAAGCCGACAAGCGCCACACGCAGCCATCCGAGCCTGTCGTAGTCGAGCAGCATCCTCAGATCCCTCCGCCGGTGCGCCTGGCGCCGACCAGGCGAAGCTGGATCGCGTAGAGCGCCATGGTGACGACGAGCAGGACGAAGGCGGCCGCACTGCCGAGCCCCCAGTTGAGCAGCGACTGCACCGTCTGTGCGATCATCTCGGCCAGCATCATGTTCGATGTGCCGCCGAGCAGGGCCGGCGTGACGAAGTAGCCAAGCGACATGACGAAGACCATCAGCCCTCCGGCGGCGACGCCGGGCAGCGACAGCGGCAAGAGGATGCGGCGGAAAGCCGCGAACGGGCTTGCGCCGCAAAGGGCGGCGGCGCGCAGCGTCATCGGGTCTATCGCCCTCAGTGTGCCGACCAGCGGCAGGATCATGAAGGGCAGCATGATGTAGACCATGCCGATGGTTACGCCGGCCAGATTGTTGATGAGCGGCAGCGGCTCGTGGATGATGCCCAGCCCCATCAGCGCCCGGTTGATCACCCCAGTCCGCTGCAGCAGCACCATCCAGGCATAGGTGCGGGTGAGAAGGTTCGTCCACATCGACAGGATGATGATGCCGAAGACGATCGAGCCCAGGGCCGGCGGCATGATCGCCAGCATCCAGGCGACCGGGAACGCCACCAGGATGGTGACGGCGGTGACGACCGATGCAACGAGGAAGGTGTTGAGGAACACCCGCACATAGGTGCCGCTGCCGAACAGCGCGGCGTAGTTCTGCAAGCCTGGCTCAGGATCGGTGACGCTGCGCAGCAGCAGGGCCACCACCGGCACGATGAAGAACAGGCCGACCAGGAGAAGAGCCGGCAATGCGCTGCCGCTGCCGGCCGGCAGGCCGGCGACCGAGCCGCGTCTGGAAGAATTTCCCTGCATCGAGCGGTCCTGTCTCGAACGGGGAGCGCAAGCCGCGCCCCGCCGGTCTGCAACGGTGTTAGGTGCTAGTTGGTCTGCCAGGCATACCAGCGCGTGGCGATCTCGTCGCGATGCTCGGCCCAGTAGTTCATGTCGAGGTTGATCTGGCCCTCGACATGGGCATCTGGCAGGGCCTTGACGGCATCGGCCGGCATCTCAGCCTTGGCCTTGGTACTGATCGGCGCATAGCCGCTCGCCTCGGCGAATTTCGCCTGGCCGGTCGGGCTGGTGGCGGCAGCGAGGAACTTCATCGCGCTGCCCTTGTTCTTGGCGCCCTTCGGCACGACGAGCACGTCGGCGGCGGTGAGGTTCTGGTTCCAGGCAACACCGACATCGGTGCCATCCTGCTGCAGGGCGAAGACGCGACCGTTCCACAACTGGCCGAAAGCGGCCTCGCCGGAGGCAATCAGCTGCTGCGATTCAGCACCGCCGCTCCACCAGACGATATCGGACTTGATGGTGTCGAGTTTCTTGAAGGCCCGGTCGAGGTCGAGCGGATAGAGCTTGTCCGCCGGCACGCCGTCGGCCAGCAGCGCGATCTCGATGACGCCGGGGGCCGACCATTTGTAGAAGGTCCGCTTGCCGGGAAATTTCTTGGTGTCGAACATGTCGGCCCAGCCGGTCGGTTCGCCCGGAACGGCGCCCTTGTTCCAAGCAAGCACGAAGGAATAGTAGAAGCTGCCGACGGCATGCTCATTGCTGAAGCGCGGGTCGAGATCGGCCTTGGGTACGACCGCATAGTCGATCGGCTCCAGCAGCCCGTCCTTGGCAGCCTTGATGGCGAAATCCATTTCCACGTCGACGACATCCCAGGTGACGTTGCCGGCGTCGACCATGGCCTTGAGCTTGCCGTAGTCGGTCGGTCCGTCCTGCAGCACCTTGATGCCGGAGCTGGCCTCGAAGGGGGCCGCCCAGGATTTGGTCTGCGCCTCTTGCGTGGTGCCGCCCCAGCTGGTGAACGCCATTTCATCGGCCTTGGCGGCGGTCGCTGCGAGCAACCCGGCCAGCAGGCCGGTCAAAATCAGTTTCATGTCATTCTCCTCTGTTGGTCTGTTCTTGTTTTTCTCAGTGCACCTGCGTCGCGCGCCTCAGCGCATGACGAAGGGATCGGGGATCGGCTCGTCCGAGGTGTTGATCCATACGGATTTCGAGCGTGTGTAATCTGTGATGGCATCGAGCCCGCCTTCGCGGCCGAGGCCAGACAGGCCGTAGCCGCCGAAGGGAACGAGCGGCGATACGACGCGATAGGTGTTGACCCAGACGACGCCAGCATGGATGTCGCGCGCCATGCGGTGCGCCCTAGCGAGATTGCTGGTGAACACGCCGGAAGCCAGGCCGAAGGGCGTGTCGTTGGCGAGTGCCAGCGCCTGCGCCTCGCTGTCGAAAGCAAGTACGCTGAGCACCGGTCCGAACAGCTCCTCGCGCACGCAGGGCAGGTCGCTGCCGCCGGCATCGATGATGGTCGGTGCGTAATAGAAGCCGCTGCCTGCTGGCCGTGTGCCGCCAGTAATGAGGGTGCCGCCCGCGGCAAGGCTCTCCGCGACCACCTTCTCGATCCAGTCGCGCTGACGCAGGGTGGCGAGCGGACCCATTTCAGTCGCCGGATCCTGCGGATCACCGATGCGGATCGCCTCGGCCTTGCGCGTCAGCCGGGCGAGGAATTCATCCTTCACCGAACGCTCGACCAGCAGCCGCGAGCCGGCGACGCAGCTCTGGCCGGTCGCGGCGAAAATGCCGGCGACCACCGCGTTGGCGGCGCTGTCGAGGTCGGCGTCGGCGAAGACGACGACCGGGCTTTTGCCGCCGAGTTCCAGAGTGGTGTAGGCAAGGTTCTCCGCCGTGTTCCTGACGATGGCGCGCGCCGTCGACGGACCGCCGGTGAAGGCGACGCGCGAAACCAGCGGATGGCTGGTCAGGCGCCGGCCGCACTCCTGGCCAAAGCCGGTGAGGATGTTGACGACGCCTGAGGGGAAGCCGGCCTGCTGGACCAGTTCGGCAAAGGCGAGCAGCGGCGCCGGGCCGTCCTCGGAAGCCTTGAGCACGATGGTGCAGCCGGCGGCGAGCGCCGGGCCGAGCTTGACGGCCGAGAGGAAGAGCTGTGAGTTCCACGGCACCATCGCGGCAACAACGCCAATCGGCTCGCGACGGATGGTGACGTCGAGATCGGGCTTGTCGATCGGCACATGCGCGCCTTCGTGCTTGTCGGCCAGTCCGCCATAATAGCGGTAGTAGTCGCCGACATAGGCGATCTGGGCGCGGGTCTCGCGGATGATCTTGCCGGTGTCTCGTGTCTCGAGCTCGGCAAGGCGCCCGGCATTGGCGGCGACGAGGTCGCCGAGCTTGACCAGCAGCTTGCCACGCGCCGTCGCCGTCATCCTTCGCCAAAGGTCTGAGCGCAGTGCGCGGTGCGCCGCCTCGACGGCACGGTCGACATCGGCTTCGCTCGCCGCCGGCATCTTCGCCCAGGCCGCCCCGGTCGACGGGTCGACGCTGTCGAAAGTGGCGGACGGTTCGTCGAAGCGGCCGTCGATGAAGTTCCTGAAGAGGGCGTCGGTCATGGGCTCGCGATCAGAGGAAGGCCGGCATCACCCGGTCAATGAACAGTTGCAGCGATTTCATCTTGCGCTCGTGCGAAAGGCCGCTGTCGATCCAGATCGAATACTGGTCGTAGCCGAGCGCCTCATAGGCCTTCAGCCGGGCGATGACCTCATCGGCCTCGCCAATCACCAGGTTCTGCCTGATCTTGTCGGGCGCGTATTGTGGCATGGCCGCGATCTCGTCCGGCGTCAGCGGTTCCAATATGCCTTGATGCACCGGTTTCTTGTTCTGGAACCAGGCGCCGAACTGGCAATAGAAAGTCGACAGGTCCTGCGTCAGGCGATCGGCATCAGCCGCGTCGTCGGCAACGAAGGTGTGCATCAAAAGCATGATTTCCGGTCGTTCGATCTCGGGATGCGCGGCGCATGCGGCGTTGAAGCGCTGCATCAGGCTCGTCACCTCCTCGTCGCCGGAAGCCAGCGGCGTCACCTGGACCTTGCAGCCATTGGCGACGGCGAAATCGTGCGAATTCGGGTCGCGGGCCGCCACCCAGATCGGCGGGTAGGGTTTCTGCAGCGGCTTGGGCGAGGAGGTGGTCGGCGGGAATTGCCAGAACTCGCCGGAGAGTTCGAAGTCGCCGTCCCAGAGGCCGCGGATCGCCGGTATGATCTCGCGCATGCGCTGGCCGGCGCCCCAGGCGTCGAGCCCCGGGAAGATACGCTGATATTCATAGCTGTAGGCGCCGCGCGCAATGCCGATGTCGAGCCGGCCGCCACTGATGACGTCGGCCATCGCGGCTTCGCCGGCAAGCTTGATCGGATGCCAGAAGGGCGCGATCACGGTTCCAGTGCCAAGGCGGATGTGGCTGGTTTTGGCCGCGAGATAGGCGATGTTGATGAAGGGATTGGGCGAGATGGTGAATTCCATGCCGTGATGCTCGCCGATCCAGGCGGTCTCGAACCCTGCCTGTTCGGCCATCAGGACCAGCTCCTCGAGCTCGGTCACAAGCTCGGAATGCGGCTTGGCCAAGTCCGACCGTTCCATGTGCACGAAGAGCGAGAATTTCATCCGTGGTCACCTGTATTGACGATGGAAGCGCTGGGTCTGGCGAGCGGCCGGACCTCGCCTTCGACATCGTTGCCGACATAGACGCCGAAGGCATCCACCGAGCATTCCCTGATATAGCGCGCGAGCATCGAGCGGATCGCCGGGTCGGGCATCTTCAATCCTTCGATGGCGTCGATCTCGATCAGCCGGATGCCGCGATCGCTGGAAGCGGGCACGTCGAACGTGCCGCGATAGTAGACATGTGTGCGTGAAGTATTTCCGGCGTCGTCCCAGACGGCGAAAAGGAAGCCGAGCTGAGCTTCGATGGCCTTCGCCGCAAGCAGCCCTCGGAGGCTTTTGTCATCGCCAGCCGAGCCCAATCCCCGGCCGCGCGGCAGTTCAAAGCCGTCCGCCGTTTCCAGGAACAGGATGCGGCCGCCATTTTCGAGAATGGCGCCGACATCGGTGCCGGGCTGGGTGGCGGCGAGCGCGTCCTGGCTGAGGCCGGGGGCGACATAGGCGCCGCGGCAATAGCCGAGCGGCTGCGCCGAATTGTGCTCGAAATCGCGGACGCGGCCGATGAGGATCGAATGATCGCCGGCCTCGACCAGCCGCTCCATGTCGCAGTCGAAAGACGCGACGGAGCCGTCCAGCACGGGGCTGCCGGTCCGTCCCGGCCGCCATGCCACCGAGGCGAACTTGTCGGCCGCTTTCGAGGCAAAGACGCCGGATGCCGCCTTCTGACCCTCGTTGAGGATGTTGATGGCGAAGCTCTTCGATGTCGCGAAGACGGGATGGCCTAATGCTTTGTGGGCGATGCAGACCAGCACCAGCGGCGGATCGAGCGACACCGAGGTGAAGGAGTTGGCGGTGAAGCCGCGCGGCTCGCCTTCGGGGCCGATCGTCGTGACGATGGTGACGCCGGTGAGGAAGGAGCCAAGCGCACGGCGGAACTCGCCGTTGTCGAACCCGGTATTCGCCTCCGCAGTGTTGTTTTGTTCGATCGCTTCGTCCTCTGCGAGGAAGTCAACGATATGGCACGTTGTCAGATCGGGCGCGGCGACCGCCATCATGTGCTTTTCGCCCGGCAGCACCGTGCAGCGGCCATGCGGTGCCAGGCGTCCCATCGCGGCCGACATTGCCGGCGAAGAGTTCCTGTCCTCGGAGCCGGTCATGAACAGGGCCGGCACGGCCAGCGTCGGCAGGCGGTCAGCATGATCGCCGTCGGCACGAGCGAACAGGCGATAAGTGCGGGCATAGCCTTCCGGGTCGACCGCGCTCAGTGCGGATGCCGTCTTCTGCGCTGCCGCCTCCAGTTCGGCCGGCACCGGATCTCCGAACCAGCGGGCAATGGTTTGTGCCGTGCCGGCCGTATCGCTGCGGCCGTTGAGCGCCACGGCGCGCTGGCGAACTGCTTCGGCCAGTTCAGGTGGACGCCGGAACACCGCGTTAAGCGAAACGATGCGGCGGACGCGCTCCGGTGCGCGCAGGGCCAACTCCTGGGCAACAAGTGCACCCATTGAATGGCCAACGACGGACACCTTGTCGAGGCCGAGATGGTCGAGCAGGCGAACGGCCTGGTCGGCGTAGTCGGCCAGTTCCGGGTGCTGCGGCGGCAGCGGCGAAAGGCCATGGCCGAGCATGTCGATGGCAATCACGTCAAAGCGGTCTGCCATGCGCTCGATCTGCGGCTGCCAGATCGCCGCGTTCACGCCGACACCGTGGATGAACAGCACCGGCGTGCCCGCGCCGGCTCGGATGAAGCCGGTGCCGTCGGGCGCCGTGTCCTGTCGAGCCCATGCGAAAGCGTCAGCCATGCACGTCCCCAAGCTCCTTGAGGTCCTGATAGCGATCGCCGATACGATGATGCGGGCGACCGCCGATCGACGCACCAAGCGCCACCACCAGTTCGTCCGGCGCCGGCGCATCGCCGATCTGGAAATGCACGGTTAGGTAATGCGAGCGCCGTCCTTCGTCATTCTTGTCCATCAGTGGGATCATGATCGGCGTGTTCGGCCCGCCGCGCAGGTTGGTGAAGGCAAGATAGGTCTTGGCGCCGACGGCGCGGCGATAGTGATTGCCGAAATGCAGCGTGTGGATCAGCGCCGAGGCATGCTCGATCTCGCCTGACGTGCCGCAAATGGCCGCCTTGCCATAACCCTCGATCGCGTCGCCGGAACCGGCGATGGCAATGATCTCGCGGGTTAGGATCTCTCCGAGCACCGGCGCGCAGGCGCGGATTTCGGGCGACAGATCGTCGGTGAAGCCGCGTCCGGCCCAAGGGTTCGCCAGCACTGCGGCGACGCCGATCAGGCGCAGCGGTCGGGGGGCAGCCTTGCCGCCTTCGATCAGCGTGTTCTCGGTATAGGTCACAATCTTGCGGATGGCAGGCTGCATGGAATCCTCGGGTTGGCGATGGCAAGGGATCGTCCGACCTCTGTATAATCTTATGGTATACCATGCTATGGAGCGCCAAGTACCTTGTCAACCGGGCATGGAATCTGTTTTCGTGACAGCGCAGGAGACAAGACATGCCAGACGACACGCTTCGCATCGACCGCAGCGCCAAGACCTTGAGGACACTGGCGCTGGAACGCATGCGCGAGGCGATCATGGATTTCCACTTCCAGCCTGGCGAAAGGCTGGTCGAGCGGCCGCTTTGCGACCAGCTCGGCGTCAGCCGTTCCGTCGTGCGCGAGGTTTTGCGGCAGTTGGAGGCCGAAGGGCTCGTGCAGATGATCCCCGGACATGGGCCCGCGGTGGCCAGGCCCGACCTTGGCCGCACCGACGAGATCTATGAGCTCAGGGCTCTGCTTGAGGGTATTGCAGCGCGCGCCTGCGCCTTGTCGGCCACCGGCGAGCAACTGGCAACGCTCGAACGCGCGCTGGCGGACCTGTTCGAGGCATGGGTGTCGGCGACGCCGCCGGCAGTGATGCGGGCGACGACGAAATTCTATGAGGCGCTGTTCGAGGCCGCCGACAAGCGTGTCGCCTGGGAAATCGTCAGCGGGCTGAATGTCCGAATCAATCAGCTTCGTTCGATGACCATTCTTTCGGAGAACCGCCGCGAGCCTGCGATCAGCGAGATGAACGAGATCATGGACGCGATAAGGACGCGCAAGCCCGATGAGGCGGAAGCGGCGGCACGGCGACATGTCGAATCGGCTTGGCAGATCGCTCGAGATAAACTTCGCCTAGTCTAGATCCCCGTGAGTCCAGCCTATCCAACCCTTCGAAGCGCCTTGAAGAAAGTGTCTGCTTCCGAGCAATTGAAAAATGCAACTTTACGACTGAGATCAGGCGCAAAGCAGCCATTCGCTGAATCTTGATCAGACTGAATGTCAGCAATGGGCCGCTTGCAGACCGGCAGCTTCAGGCTCCAAATCCTCGTGAGCGGACATTAATGGGCGGCGTGGGCATCGTCAGGATCTGGCCCGATCCACCTTCGAGTGGCGTGGCCATCTATCGGGGAGTTGCCGCGCCATCGAGCATCGTTATGAATCCGGCCAAGATGGTCAAGACGAGGCCGAAGACGAAGATAAATCCCGCCACCACAATGACATTCGCTGCCCGCCTGCTCAAAGAAAGCGCTTTCGATTTTGTCGCATCGTTTGCCTCGCCCCACAGCATACGGCGCGCGGCAGTCCACGCTAGCGCCATCGCCAGGCACACCCGATAATCGAGATTATGAAGCACGACCATGATGCGACAAGAATGTGCTTGTAATAAATCGGTGCACTTTTCGCGTTCACCAGCTTGTCTGAAAAGTTCACAGAGAATAATAAAATACCGCTGAGCAGCGCGATGAATTGCGCGCACATATCTTTGATTTCCTTGTATTGGTATTGCAGGAACTCTTCGATCGGATTTTGGCCGGCCGTGCCACTCTCACCCTCGGTCAGAGCAGAATCCCCACTCACCCTACTAACGCTTTCCAAAAATAGCAGACCACTCAGCGTATCGATCCACATTCGACAACGCTCGCGAAGGGTGGCTGACTTTGAAGTACGATAGCTTCCGCGATTTGATCTCGCTGTAGAGTCCAGAGGCTCCGAGAGCGCGCGCGGCATCGGTTCCCATCGCGATGACCTTTCGCAGCTTCGGCATTTGGTCAAGCGTGAACCGAACAACTGGCGCCGAAATCGAAAGCGCTAGTAGCCCGTCCGGCAGCTCGCCGCGCTTCAAGCCGTCGTTGCGGAGGAGGAAGCAGGCCGAGATGTACAGGAAATTGCACGATGTGTTGCGAAAGCCATCCTCTAGCTGGCCAAAGTGGCAAAGCGTTTTGAGCAGGTTCTTGTCGGTCGGTGCCTTCGGGTTGTGGCTGTAGGGATTTGGATCGCCAGCCTCTAGGCGCTCATCTATGTATTGCGCCGGGTAGAAGTCCTTTGCGATCAAAAGGTACTCGCCATCCCAATCGCCTAGCAGCGTCTCCGTTCCCCATAGGTGCCTATTACCCAGGCGGAAGGAAGAAATGTTTCTGTAGAGTGGATGCGAGAGTTTGTGCACCCACGGCGGGATGGCGGGTGTCTTGAAAACTACAGGTTCTGCAGCAGTTTTCATCTCCGTGCCTTCCTCCAGCCCGCCGCACGTGCCTCAGCCTCCGAGCAAAACCATTGCTCTCCGAACTCAGGACGGATGACAGTGTCATCGTAAAACATCTGGCCGGAACATGATAAATCCGCTCGCCGGTGTTGATCGAGGTGTTGCCTTTGATGTTACAACTACCCGTGCCGTTGCTGGCGGCTACTGTGAGCCGGCCAGCGGGGACGAAGCCGACAACGGTTCGAGGGTTTGCGGTCGCACCGTGAGAAACACAGCCACGGGAACCGTACCAGCGGAAGCAGATATTGCCATCGCCACAACCGCGCTCGACGCCTCGTGGCGTTCTTTCGCCAGCGGTCAGCCTGATTGGCACCCTGATGATGACGCTGGACTTTGCCCACGCCCCTATCTCCCCGTCGGGAGAATGCTTCCAATCTGCGACTGAGTCCATACATCTGAGCAATCGTTAATAGAAGGGCCTAGTCGATGAATGGGTTTCGGCGGTTGGCCTTCGCCGTGAGGATTATGGCACCCACTCGCTACGTCGTACCAAGGCCTCCATCATCTACAAGGCCACCGGGAGTCTCCGAGCAATTCAAATTCTGCTCAGCCATACCAAGATTGAGAACACAGTCCGGTATCTCGGCGTCGACGTCGAGGATGCACTGACGCTGGCCGAGGGAACTGAAATCTGAAAGTCGACGACCTCGCCTGGGTCGGGCGGGGTCGTCATCGTTTCGTGTTGGGTCCAGCAGCTTTGCGCCTGATGGCAGTCGTTCAGACCTATGGCAGTCTTTCCAAAAGCGGACGCTCGGGAGCAGTCACGTTTTTCTGGCATTTACGTTGCAATGCGTGCGCATGGCGCGCGTGCCGCTGTACGAAATCCGATAGCTGCCCCCAATAACAATTAGATCAAGAGTTTTCTGGCCTGCGAGAGGCCGCCTATTGTTCTGCTCGAAACACTTGCGATGGAAGGTACGGCGTTTCGGTAGCAGCCCCAGCGCGCTTTGAAGTGGGATAATCCCTCGCAGATCGCCTTTGCGACGGGGACGCCGATCTCGGATCGAGAAAGGTCGGCGAACCGTACGTGCGAACCACAAACTTCGTTGATTTCACTCAGCAACTCGTCGACGTTGCTTTGGCCAGCGCTTCCTAGGCTGTCGGCAGGCTTGCCGATGGCGAAACGGAAGTTGCGCACGTCGGCGAAACGCTTCCAGCGGGTCATCCGACAATCGTCATCGCTCACTGTTTTACTATGGGGCCGTTCACTCCTTTCGGCGTGAGCCTGCATGGCAGCCTCGGATTGTATCAATTCCAAAAATGCGGATCGGGCGGCAGCAACCATATCGAAGCTACACCCGAAACCCACCGCCATGTGCTCGCCACTGTCTTTGCAACTGATCGCCGCCGTCACGATGGCTGTGCGGAAGGACGAGATATCAAGAAGCCAGAGCCTGCGTCCCGTTTCGTAGCGATGCTGCTGGATGTGAGACGCCAAGCCTTGATCATCAAGCTGCGCGATCTCCAACCGCTTTCTCAGGGAGCCTCGGTGCCACCAGATTCCCGTGGCGTCTCGTTCCACAAGTTCAAGCAAGGCGCGCGTTCTGGCATCGGCGCGCGTTGTGCCAGCGGCGCAACCGTTGGAGTCGACATTCAAGCTGGAATCGCCATATGCGACGTCCCCAAAGCGGCCATAGCAAAGAAATGCCGGACAAAGCGCGACCCTCTCGTCGTGGAAGCTCTCAACGGACGCCCATAGACGGGGATTATTCAGATGGTCCGTTGAAGGGATACTATCCCAACCGCGCCACGCTTTGTTGAGCCGATCGCGGTGTCGGATCTGTTCTAGCGAGAAGCCCAGGACGTTGATCGCGTCGATCATGATTCCATCGCCCAAGGCCTCAGTCTCCACGGACTTTGCAACGTCGTCGGCCCTACAGGCCCAGCTGTAGATCTCCGCAGCCTCTCCGAGACAAGCCAACACGGCCCGGGCGGCGTCAAGGCCTTTGCCACTTGCTGTGATTCGTTTCTCACTCCCTTCGAATGGAGCAATGTTGGACATTGCCAGGAATCCACCCGGAACATCGAACACTTCAACGCCAATGTTGTAGCGTGTCGCGAAGTGCAAAAGGGGCAGGCTATTCTCAGGCGCGGCGACAAGGGTCGCAGTCAGACAATCCAAGATATCCAAATCATCGGCAGACGACTGGCAGCCCCCAGTCGTGTCGTCGTGGTTTAACGTCATTTGCCGGTCGCGATCGAACAACAGAGCAAGCGTTATCCAATGCGACCCGCGCAACAGCATGTTGGCTCTTTCAATATTTTAGCTTCTGCTGTTTACGTAGGGTCAGCGGTGGGCGCCTATCGGCGGCCGAGACGATAGCTGACGGGGTTGACAATTTCCACAGACGGTCTGGCGATTAGGCTAATCGGCGGTTTCGAGCTTCGCAAGGGCTCGGAGACATTCTCGTTGGGCAAGCGGAAGGCCTGCGCGATTCTCGCCTATCTGTTGCTGAGCGGCAGGTCACGCGAGACGCGCGGGCGACTGGCGGCATTGCTTTGGAGCGAGCAGGACGAGGAGCATGCGCGTGGATCACTGCGCCAGTGCATAAAGGATCTTCGACGCTTGGCAAGCGAGACCAGGCTTAACTACCTCGCGGTCGACAAACTCGTTCTTGGAATTGATCCGACTGCGATCCGTTCCGACATCGATGAGCTTGAGCGTGCGCTCGATGATCGCAATTATGACGGTGCACTGCTCCTGCTGGCCAAAGCCAGGGATGGACTTTGCGCGGGGTTGGACGATTGCGATCCTGTCTTCGACAACTGGCTAAGAATGCAGTCGACCATGATAACCGACAGGCTGGTGACACGGCTTGCTGCCTGGCTGGCGGCCGAGACAGATCCAAGACAGCGCAAATCCATCGCTGCGTGTATCCTGCAACTTGATCCGTTTTTCGATGATGCCGTTCTTGAGACTATCCGGAGGGTCTGTGAGGAAAGCGGCTACGCCCGCGCCCTAGCGTTCTTCGACCGCTATGCGGCCGAACTCAAAGCGGACATGGATCTGCGGCCACCGGCGGAAATCCTCCACCTTCTAGAGGCGCTCAAGCCGGGCAAAGACGGTGAACAGCGGGCAGCTGACCCCAAACTTGGTCAAAGGGACCACGATAGCCGCATCCCTGGGAAGCCGACAATCGCCATCATCATTGCCAGGCGCGAAGCAGAAAACGAGCACCTGCAATTTGCCTTGGCGACAGAGCTTCTGGCTTCGATTTCCAGATTCAGACATTGGACAGCCGTGTCAACGGAGTTGCAAGCCGGTGACATCTCGTTGAATCAGGTACGTCAGGCGGCAGGCGAACACGTGGACATCGGTGTCCTCATCCGCCTGATCGACACGGATGGATCGGCTGTTTTCCAAATTACCTGCTATGACTTCCTGCAAAACGGGGAAGCCTTCGTTCTCACCGTTCCGTCGGATCCGTCTTCCTGGCGTTCGGCCTTCAATGAAGTTTGCGCGCGCTTTTCAGCGCGCCTGCAGATCGCGTTGTCCAGTGCCAGGCTGCATCGCATATCGCAAGCTTCCTCGAACCACTTCTCGGCCTATGATTGCTGGCTGGACGGACAGCGGCTTTCGATCATGTGGCGAAAGGACACCGAAGAAGCTGCAATTGCCCGCTATGAGGAAGCCATTCGGCTTGATCCCGATCTATCCTGCGCCTATTCCAGCCTCGCTGCGGTGCTCAACTCGCGTTGGATCGTCGTTCCGGGTGCATCGTCGATCGAGCAGGATCTAAGGCGCGCATTCGAGCTGGCCAAGCGTTCGGTCCTGCTCGATCCATTCGACCACCGCAACCAGGTAAACCTGGCTTGGAGCCACCTTCTGGCGCGACGCTGGGATCTGGCCGATTTTCACTTCAGCCTTGCGCATGAGCAAAATGCAGGCAATCCGGCGACGCTGATCGCCTACGCCCTCGCCAGCTCGTTCATGGGCAATCATCAACGGGCTCTGGAGCTTTCAAAGCGCAGCTTCGAGCTCAATGCGATGCCCGACGCTCACTATCATGGCTACCAGGCAACCATTGCCTTTCTCGCCGATGATCTGGAGGGCTGCGTGGCCGCCGCGGTCAAGAGCGATCAACTGTTCGCTGACATCCACGGCTGGTCGGCGGCGGCGCTTGCGCTGCTGAAACGCAACCGCGAGGCCGGGGATGAGTTTAGACGTTTTCTGCGCAACCTGGCTTCGGCATGGCAAGGGCCGGGCAGGCCCGACCGCCCTGTCGCGGTCGATTGGTTCAAGACAGCCTTTCCGATCCGGTTACCGGCGGATCAGGAGAAGCTGGCGCGCGGTATCGAATTGGCAGCGCAGTCGGGCTGAAGCGGTCGACCCGTTGTACGTCCAGAGTTACCCAATCGCTCCAGTTTTCACTTGCAGCGTGACATCACATAGTCGCCGAGGCGCTTATGATAAGCGCGCAAACGGTTTGGCTTTATCTGGTCGGGCGGCCCGGCGTTCGGATCGATCTTATAATGATCGGGAAATGTATAGTCCTCGCCGGGTCCATCCGCGGGCGCAATGGTGGCGATCGTTTGCTCTACGTCGTCGGTGAAGGGAAACGCGATATTCACGATCAGATCTTGGTCGAAGTATGGGCAGATGGTGATCTCCTCCCAGGTCTTGTCCCTGGGCGTCATGAACCCACGCAGCAGATCCTTCATCGCCTGCTGATCTCCGTTTCTAAAGATAGCCTGTTTGGCCGGATCCTTGATCAGGTCCCGGATGAATTCGCCAAGCGCCTCGAACTGCACGTCTTTGAACTTCACCATGTCCATCCCCCTGAAGCTAAATTGAATATTGTAGCGCTGCCGCTGTAAACGCTATTGAAAATCCTGACTGTTGAGCATGCCGCCAAGCGCTTCATCCGACACCTTCGCAGTATCATTGAGATCGAGCAGTCCTGCCAGCGTTTTTGGCTCCACGTCCGGAATAAGCCTGCCAGAGGCGATGTTTGTATCGGCAGCCTTGAACAGTGCGGATGCGATCGTGGCGGCCACCACGTAGGAGCCAACTGGTCCAAGATGGCTGCCGTCACTACCAAGCACAGAGGCCTCCTGGATGATATAGTAGGAGAGAGGTGTTTGGCTCAGGAACTCCGGGTAGCGTTGCAGAGCGGCCCGAAGGCGGGCGGCGTTGTAGACGTAGCGTTTGGCGCAGGCGGTCGTGGGAAGCATGTCATTGCCCGTCAGGACCGGCACATCGATACTGTTGTCATCCAACGCGGTCTTCACCGCACCGGCCACGTCCTGACCGGATGGCAAACCAAGGTCATAACAGCGCCAGCAATCCATGAAGGCAACCGGCCGGACTGTGCCGTTCAATTCCGAACTCAGGCCGGCGATCGTCAGTTCTTTCGACAGGAATGGTCCTATGCGCCGGGCACTTTGAGCTTTCGACGGGGTGTCGGTTGAGGCAAAGCGGCTCCAGTCGACGATCCAGTTCTCGGGTATTGGAATCTCTCCACCCGGGCGCAGGCTGGAGAAGGACAGCATTTTTCGCAAATTGGCTGGTTCTTCGACCGACCTGTCGTTCACGACATAGAATTGCCGCACCATGGCGTGTGCAAAGCGCGACGCACCGAAGGTGAATTCCAAAGGCAGCGCATTGAAAGTCTCAAGCGCCGAGACTCCCGCGCCTAGAAAATCATCGCTGGCAAAAAAATGGTCCCATATTTCCGGAGCCAGAACCTTTCTCAGATAGTCGTTGATGATCACGGTGCGGTAAACCGAGGTCAGATAGACCCTGGCGCGCTTGTAAGCTTCGGCTGGGTCGGGGGTGCTGCTGCCAAGCAACAGATCCACGATCCTGTTGTGGATGCACATGAGTGTGCAGAGCAGTTGCGACAGGACAAGATTGTCATCGTTTCGAGGGTCCGCCACCAACGGCCGGTAGGGCGATCGCCGGCCCTCGACAATGATGAACTTGCCCGACATGTCGATGCGGGGCAAATCCCGGCCTTGCACGGTTTTGCGATCGACTGGAAGGCTACTGTCCTTCATGCAAGGCAACCCGATCGGAAACCGGCAGGCCGACAGATCCGGCCCATCTTGAACATCGTAGAGATGGGCGTCCACGATGGGGCCCCTGCCATAAAGCCCGGAAAGGTCAAGACCTTGCGAGGACGCGTTCTTCAAATGATGGGTTTTGCCCGTCGGCTTGGATAACCCGAATATTTGACTGAAGACAATGTCGTGGAACACGAATTGGCCGAAATAGGTAAAGCCAGCTGGTGTCGGGCTGAGATCACTGTCCTCAAGGCCATCGCTCGGGCCAACCATTTCCGTCGTGATGTCCATCAAGGCCGCCTTGGTGCGCTCGATGGCATTGGCGTCTTCAGTCGCCTCAAACAAGGCTATCGGCATATCCGACAGGGAAGGGAAGAGTCTGATGCCTTGCAAGGTCGGCTTGTCATTGAAGCTGTCGTCTGAATTCTGGTTCGACCGGTTCGGTACGTTAGCCGCTTCGAGGGAGGACGTTTCGCCGTGGAGCATCGAAGTGGACCTCGTTTTCCAGAAGGATGAATGCGGCCAAGCCAGCAGCTTGGCATGAATCCCGGAGTAGAAACAGACTTGCCCGTCGTGGTCTGAATGGCGCGCCGCTAGAGCAGCGCGACATTGCCGAAGCGATCATGGCACTGCCGGATCGAGCTTTGGGCCCGCCGAGACGGCGGCGAACAGCACACAGGATAGAATGACGCCCGCCCCCAGAAATCCGTCGGGCGAAAGTCGCTCACCGAGTAAGGCTGCGGCGGAAATAGCAGCGAACACACCCTCGCCGCTGCAAATCACCGCCGCATGGGACGAAGTGGTGTAGCGCTGTGCAGAAGTCTGCAGGCAAAAGCCGACCGCGGTCGAGAACACACCAAGCATGATGAGTTCGGGCCACGCTGCGATAATCGCCTGAATTGTCATTGTGCCCTGCAGGGCGAAAGGTAGCGTGGCAACGGCGGTGCCGATAAACTGCGCGGCCGCTGTCGCGAAAGGATGCCCATGCGCCTGCACATGGCGCCCGAGTTCGACCGTCCACACCGCAAAACAGATTGCGGTCATGATTGCGAAAGCGTCGCCAGCGGTTGCCGAACCATTGAAGCCACCCGCCAGGAGGGCCGATCCCACGACCGTCAGAATTGCGACGAACAGGATCAGTGCACTTGGACGCTCCCTCATGATCAGCCACGCGGCGATCGGCGTGATAACAGTGGAAGCGCTGATAAGGAGGCTCGAGTTCGTCACCGTCGTGCTGACATAAGACAATTGCTGAACCACACAGCCGAGGGCAAAGAGCAGAACCACTCTCGTCACACTTGGAAACCAGCCGGTGTTGGTAATAGGGTCGCGCTCGCGCATCGCAAATGGCAACGTCACCAGTCCGGCGATGACGCTGGTCAGGAATACAACCGCCATGGGATCGAGGTGGGCCAATATGGTCTTGTGGAACACATTGCCCACTCCCCAAATCACCGCAGCAAGCATTAGCAGGGAATTTGCCTTGAATCTGGACATGATTGATCGCATCGCCACGGCGGGCAATGGCTCCAACAGTTTTGTGATGGGGTTTGAAGGCGATGACCGGGACCGACCGACCCCGCCATCGTCGATGGTGTTTTCCCGAAGAGTGCGTCTTTTGCTATCTGGCTTGCGAACTATCCGGGGCCAGCACTCGATACATGTGATCTGCGCAAGACGGGGATGGTCGGCAGCAGGACGGACTTTGGCGTTTCGTTCTGCTCGAAACTGACGCTGCGTTGGAGAAGGGGAAGGATGTCCTCCGGAGTTGCCGAAACCATTTGCGTGCATCGAGTTGACGAGTTCATGAAGCCAGCCTCGGACATACTGTCGAAGACGCCGAGAAGTGGCGACCAGAAGCCTTTGAAGTTCGCCAGGACCAGCGGTTTGCAGTGCCTTTCCAGTTTTCGAAGCGTCATAACCTCTGTCAGTTCCTCAACGGTACCGATGCCGCCAGGCAGGGCCACAAAAGCATCCGCGTAGTCAAACATGAGTTGCTTGCGGATACCCATGTCAGGAACTGAAATCGTCTGGCATCCCGAAGCCAGCATCCTCATCCGCTCGATCAGGAACTGCGGGGTGATGGCGACCACGGTTCCGCCCCCTTCTGCTGTGGCAATGGCCACTTGGCCCATCAGGCCATCACAGCCTCCGCCATAGACCAGGCGAATACCGGCTGCGGCAATCGCCTCGCCAAGGATGGTGGCGAAGCGGGCTTGATCGGGATCGTTGCCAAGCATGGCGCCGCCGAAAACGCAGATCGTGCCGATGCGTCGCTGCGAGGGATAGGAGCGGCCGATCTGTTCGGCGGTATTCTCAAATGATGATCCAAACACGGTGTCTCTCCAAATAAGGTGGGAATTGCGAAGTTGGATCAGCCGGCGGTGTGATCGCGGGCTGCCCGAGGATGGCTCGATCGAAACAGAAGCAGGTCAGCCCAAGACCAGAGCAGGTAACAAACGAGAAGGCTGGCGGGCGTCGACCAATGTCCGATCTCGAACTTGAACAGCGAGGCACATAGTCCTGTCCCGGCTGCGAGGATGGCCGGCAGCCGGCTGAGAAGGACCATGGTGCGAAACGGGTCCAGCCTGTAGGCGGGCAAGTTGAGGATCTGGACGCCGGGTCGGTGGCAAGCACTGCCGAATTTGCCGACGGAATGAAGCAGGCCCGATGTTAGCGCCAGCAACGGATGGCCAAGTTCAAACAGGGCCAGGCCAAGGCAAACGGCACCAAGGCCGGACAGGAAATCACCAAGGCGGTTGAGATTTTCCTTGGGCTTGAGACGTCCATTCCAGGCGCGATGGTAGACCTCACCGCTGGCGAAGAAGATCACCGTCGCCGAGGTCATTGCGATCGCCGCGAAATTGCCCGTCAGATAATGGCTTATGGCGGCCGGCGCGCCTGCCCAGGGAAGTTGGTTCAGATCGCCGGATACGAAAATTTGCGCCGTAACCCCCTGACAGAGACCGATGAGGTTTCCGATGTTGTAGGCGCCGCCAGGGCCAGACATTCGTGCCGTCAATGCGATGCGCAAAGCACGAAGGCGCGGAGACCGGACCATGAAGGATGAGGTTGTTTCGCGACCTGGAATTTCGATTGGGGCTACACGCAGCGGCTTGTTGATGTTGAGCGTCATCTCGGGTTCCTCCCTAGTGACGTATGCTTTGCAGTGCTCCGCGTGATCCCAACGTGAATTGCGCCGGAATGCATCCAACAGGCCAAAGCAGATCGCATGGACGTCCCTGCCGGGTGACGGTTGATCCGCTTCTCTCAACTGCCTCGGACAGCCTGACCCGCCCGGGCGGGCTTCTATGTTGGCGGGTTCACGTGGCCCGGCTGGCGGCACTGTCGAAGCGAGTTGCTTGCCAAGTCGCCCAATTGACAGCCGTGCCGATCTACGAGCCGCGACGACCGGAAATCGTCTCTCGACCGGTCATCCGAAGACACCAGGGGGCCGCCTCTGTTATTTCACGCTCAATTCACGCTGAGTTGCTGAAGACATCACAGCCGCAACGCCGGACAGACATCTGCAAAGGGCCGAGCGGTCGATCTAAACTTCAATTGAACCCAAGGAAGGAATTCAATCATGCTAAGCAACTTGACGAAAACATTCACCGCCATCTCGACAATCGCCGTTCTTATGGCACCGCTGATGGCACCCAATGCCGCCTATGCGAGCAGCACCACGGTTCCACGCAAATGCATAAACGGCGTTTGTGGTTCGGTGAAATACTATGGTGGCAAGGTACGCATCTCGCTATCCAGCAAGCTTTCGAGAACCACCCATTTCAATTTCAAGACCAATCCTGGCGACCAGATCGAAGTCGGCAATGGCTATTCGTTCGACAGGGAGCCCGGCGACAGCGGCACATACAGTGCGCAAGCCTGCGACCGTGGCGGCTTTGGAGCACGATCGACCTGCACCAAATGGGCAACTTTTGACTGGAACAGCGGCGCGCAGGAACAAGAAGAGGAGCAGTGACCAACCTTCTCTTGACTGCAGGCGCGCTTCTAGCGGTGTTTGATTTGTCAGCGGATTGGGCGACAGCACACAGACATTGACATATCCGACCTTCGCCTCAAGCTGATCTTCCAAAGTCGAATCCGGCGCACCCTTGGCGGAATCTGGGGTGTGTCGGTTTTCGCTCTCCCCCTCCTCGGTGTTTAACGCCAGCGATTAGAGAGCCGTCGTTCGCAGGCTTCAACTTTGCCCGGATGCCCGCTTAGACTAGTACTTGCAACGAACGGCCGCTTTCAAGCATGTCCTTCTACAAGCTACCAGTCGGCTTTCGGCCCCTGAGCGGTAGTGTCCAGCGACGTTTTTCTCTCGGCCAATCAAGGCCGAGGAGAACTAACATGGGCCATTCTCAATTTGATGTTGCCAGTCGCGAGCGCGCAGCATGGAATGTCGGCACCAAGCGTCCGTTCACCCAAAAGCAGATCTGGGCAATTCGCTTTTTCCTCGATCGCGAGAGACGCGTTCGGGACAGAGCGCTGTTCGATCTGGCAATCGACAGCAAGCTTCGCGGCTGTGACCTGGTCAAGATCAGGATTCGCGATGTGGTCGCCGGACCGGAGATAAGGACTCGCGCGTTCGTCGTTCAGCAGAAGACCGGTCGTCCCGTTCAATTCGAGATCACCAGCGACGTGAGAGCCAGCCTTCTGGTTTGGCTTGAATGACGTGGGGGCTCGGTCGAGGACTATGCATTCCCGAGCCGGGTCGACCACTTACGCCACATGAGCACAAGGCAGTACGCGCGCCTGGTCGACGAATGGGTGACCGCGATTGGTCTGCGTTCGGAGGAGTATGGAACCCACTCGCTCCGACGCACGAAAGCGTCGATGATCTACAAGGCAACAGGAAACATCCGCGCCATCCAGATCCTGCTTGGTCATTCCAAGATCGAGAACACGGTGCGCTATCTTGGCGTCGACGTGGAGGACGCGCTCCTCTTGGCCGAGCGAACTGAGATCTGACGTGAGCGTCCATCCGACGCAGCGTGGATGGCCGATTTTGGCTCGCGGAGTACCGGGTTGCTCGACCATTGTGGGGGTGGATTCCTGTCTGACCGCTTCTACCTCTTCGTCGTTCAGAGGTAGCTAGACCAGGACCGGTTCCACTTTCCCCGCGACATGCTTCAGACGAGTCCAAGCTCGCGGGCCCTAGCCGCAGCTTGAAGGCGGGAATTGACAGCCAGCTTGTCGAGCACTGCCGAAACGTGATGATCGACCGTCTTGGCGGAGATGGTGAGGCCTCTTGCAATCGACTTGTTGCTCAAGCCTTGGCCGATGAGAGTCAGCACCTGCATTTCGCGCGCTGTCAGACCAGCCGGGTTGGCCAGGGTCGATCGATTCGACCCGCGGGTCGCCCGGCCGGTCGTGCGAGGCATGCGAGCGCGTTCAAGCGCAGCGCGTGCGCCAAGTTCTATTAAGATGGAAACGGCTTCAGACCGGTCGGCCCGATTTCCGTCGAGCTGCACCATGGCTCGCTCGAACGGCATCTCCGCCGAGGCCAGGGCGGCATTGGCTTGCGCGTCGGGAGGGAGGCCGTTCAGCTTGGCGTGCCAGAAAATCAGGTCCGGGTAGAGCTTCCGGTTGGGCAGCAGCTCCATGGACTGCTCGAGAAGGTCGAGCGCTTCGTCCCGGCTGCGGCCGTCGATCCAGGCGGCTTCCGCTCGCAGCACGGCATAAGGGGCGAGCCGCTGGAACTCTCGGCCGCGAACCAGATACCGGTCTAGTTGCTGAATCAAGGCACCGGCACTGTCGCCCCGCCGGATGCGAAGGCGCGCCAAGGTCAGGCCAGCAGGAAACCGGGCCAGCGGCGTCGCCTGGGGCTTGTCGAGAACAGAAAGAGCGGTCGTCGCCGCCTCTTCCCAGCGGCCAAGGCGGAGAGCCAGTTCCCCCTGCCACGCCTGCATATAGTCCCGCCATGTGTCGAGATCGCGCTCGATACAATAGGCAACCCCCAGCGACAGGACCCGCTCGGCCTCGCCATAGACAAACCAATTGACCAGCAGGCAGCCGAGATTGCAGTAGGCGCGGGCGGCATGCTCCTGCAGATCGTCCGCCAGCGCCATTTCGAGGCTTGCCGTCAGCCCGGTTCGGGCGGTGTCGAGATCCCACCACTGTTGCACATATCCCATATTGTTGAGCGCATGGCAGACTATGTCCCGGCGCCCGATCGACTCGGCGAGAGTAATGGCCGCCTGTCCGAAGCGCAGGCATTCGTCGACACGATCCGCCAGAACGGCGAGTTGCGACTGGTTGGACAAGGCCATTGCCAGCTCGCCCCCCGGCGGCTGGGCGGAAAGCAGTCGCACCGCCGCTGTCGCATGAGTTTCGGCAGCCACACGATCGCCGTTGAGGTAGTTGAAACGCGAAATCCAGCGCAGGCAGTCCCCTACCTTGAGCAGGTCGCCGTGCTGTTCGTACCGGCGACGTGCATCCTCTACCCGCAGCAACGCTTCATCCATGCGGCCGAGCAGGTAGAGTTCAATGCCAAGTGCCATCGACAATTCGGCACGATCGGTGAGGGGTTCACCTTCCGGGCCGTCAACAAGCGCCGAGAGCATTTCGGCCGCCTCACGATGCGATCCGAGTGCCGAAGCATCTGCAGCCGCTGCCGGCGCAAGGCGCCGGACCGTCTCCCACACACGGGCTTGCCGCGCATGGTGCACAAGCCGCACCGCCGGGATGTCCACGACACCGCTCAACGCGGCCAGCACTTTGCCGTTAATGGAACGCCTCGCGTCCTCCGGCAGCGTGGCCTCGATGGCGCGGCGGGCGATCTCGTGGCGGAACTGCAAGTGTTCGCCCGTGTCGGTCAGCAGTCCGGCCGCAATCGCTTCGCGGACGTGGAGCCCTCCCTCCGCTCCAAGCAGGGAAACGAGGATCGTGCGTTCTGCCCGGCTCGGAAAGACTGCCGTAGTATCGAGAGCCTCCCTCGCTTCGGACGAAAGCCGTTCCGCGCGACGGAGCACGGCGTCCCGGACGCTGCCGGGCAGGGCGTCGGTGTTGCCTGCTTCGATCAGTTCGCTGGTGAAGAAGGCATTTCCTTGGGTCGCGCGGAACACGGCCGCCGGATCAAGGCCGGCTTCCGCTGCAAGGAGCGCCACGGCCGTCTCGCTCAGCAACGGCACCTCCATGCGACGCACGGCTCCCGTGGGGATTTCTCCGAGGGCCTGCCGCAGCCGACTCTGCTCCCCGGTCGCCTCGTTCCGTGCGCTGAGCACCAGAAGGATGTTGGTGTCGGCGATCCGCCGCCCGAGAAAGCGGATCAGGTCGAGCGTTGCGCCGTCGGCCCAATGCACGTCCTCAATGATGAGAACGGTCGGCAGGACTCCCTGGCTCAATTGGTGCAAAAATTCGGAAAAGAGCTGCAGGCGCGACCCCCCAGATTGAGCAACTGCCAAATCGAGCCTCGCCGCACGAACCAGGTCGTACAGCGGCCCTAGCGGCTCGGGAATGGAGAGGTCATCGCAGGCGCTGCGCAAGACGCGCGCACGATCTTCGATCCTGCGAACGAAAGCATCGACCAGACTTGTCTTGCCAACGCCCGCCTCTCCCACAAGCGCGACAATGCATCCCTCCGCCGCATGGGCACGGCCAAGCAGCTGCATCATACGTTCGATATGGTCCTCGCGTTCCAGAAGCAAAGGCGAACTCCGATGACCAGGAAGACATAGTCGATCAGGCGAGGCAAAAATAGGGAATAGAGCGTCCTGGCATGGGGAATTCCGCCGATGCGCCCGCCGCTTGGGCAGCGCAGTCTCGGCATGTCGCCTCAAACGCAAGGAGCCAGCAATGCCACGGTATCTCGTCGAACGAACCTTTCCCGACGGCCTCGCCATCCCGACAAACGCCGCCGGCGCTGAAGCTTGCGGGGGCGTCGTTTCCCGCAACGCCGAAGGCGGCGTCACGTGGGTGCATTCCTATGTTTCGCCCGACAAGAAGCAGACCTACTGCATCTACGACGCGCCGTCCCCGGAAGCGATCCGAAGCGCTGCCAAGAGGAGCAGCTTGCCAGTGGACAAGATAACCGAGGTCAGCGTGCTCGACCCCTACTTCTATCACTGACGGAAAGCGAGGCGGACTGGCGGCGGCCAGCCCGTCTGTTCATGCCTGGGCCTGATCCGGAGAGGTACCAGGGTGTTTGGCTTCCAGTAAGGCAAGCCGGAAGTCGCTGAGCCGGTATAGCCCCGCTAAGCCGTACTGTAGTTGCTGAACGGGCGACAGGTTTTGAGCGCTTCGCAGTTCAGTCATGCGACTTCCACAACAGCATCACCTTGCCCTTAGGTACTGCACCGTTAGGCTGCCGCATGGAATTCCGCTAACGCAGGCCGACGAGGAGCACCGCGTGGTCCGCTGAATTGTGAGGTTGGCGCAAGCGGCAGCTTTCGGGCGTGTCGCTCCCACAACCGGACGTTCCGCTCCCGGCCCCGGTGCAGACGTTTTAAAGACAAGAGGCGAAGCCGGTATAGCCAGCAGATACGCTTCGCACCTTGTAGACTCTCACACCAAATCAAGAGCTTATTATAAAATCGCACATTGCGGCAAAACCTCACAATGTGCCGAGGGCGCAAAAAATCCTAGCATAAACAACCAACCGACCGCAGCACAATGTGCGGCCTTTTATCTTGCCATCCTAATCGGTTGTGTAAGCGTCCGGTCCCTGCACCCAGATTGAGTAGTGCATTCGTGCGACATGTCGGGCTCCTTCGTAGCATGGAGGACCTCCGGTGAATTTGAGACATTTCGAGAACGAGGCGCGGCAATCCTGGTGGGTTGTTCACGTCGAGGCGTGGCAGCGTAGCGGTCTGACGCGGACGGCATATTGCCGTCAGCATCGCCTGACGAAGGACACACTCGACCGCTGGCTGAAGTACTTTGCTGGCAAGGACGCTGCCCGTAAGCATGCGGAATATCAGGCCGAATTGCGCCGTCACAAGCGCCTGGAAGCGCAAGCCAAACGGCGAAAGAAGCGTGCTCGACTGCGCTTTGCGGTGAGCACGGATGTGCGCAACCGTGCTGTCCAGGCGTACTGGGCGATGCATGTCGAGGCGATGAACTGGAGCGGCATGGGTGTTCGCGAATATGCCGCGGCGCTGCATCTTTCGCCGACGAGCCTGCGCAAATGGCGTGACCGGCTGGACGACGGCGAGGTCGAAATCGACTGGCGGGCCCATCTTCATCCCTCCGCCCGTCCGGCCGTTAGCACTAGTGCTAGCGGAACGCCGCCGGAATCGAGCTTGACGGCGGATCCGAAGGATGAACCTGGCGCGCGCCGGCAGCCTGCGCGGCGCTTCTTCAGCGACGCGGAAAAGCATGCCATCGCACTGGAGAGTGACCAGCCTGGTGTCAGCGTCTCGCAGATCGCGCGCAAGCACGGGATCGTCACCGGCATGCTGTTCCGCTGGCGCGTGCAGTTCGGCGTGGCGCAGAAGAAGCGCGCGAAGCTTGCGCCCGTCGCGCTGACTGAGGGCACGCCAGCGACACTTCTGCTGCGTAACCTCGTGCAGCCGCCCGATGGAATGACGGCGATCGATCTGGCTGACGGCCGGCGCGTCTTCGCACCTGCCGGCAGCGATCCGGACGCCGTTCGACAACGCGTCGCAATCGAAGGAGCGACACCATGATGATCGTTCCGGCGGGTGTGAAAGTGCACCTGGCTCTGGGTTACACCGACATGCGCAAAGGTCTCGACGGGCTCGCCATGCTGGTGCAGCAAACGCTGAAGCAGGATCCGTTCTCGGGCCATCTGTTCGCCTTCCGGGGCAAGAAGGCGTCGATGCTGAAAATCCTGTTTTGGGATGGAAACGGCCTGTGCCTGTTCACAAAACGGCTCGATCAGGGCAGCTTCGCGTGGCCGGTGATGGCAGGCTTCGATGGCTCGATCACGCTGACGCCGGCGCAGCTTGCGATGCTGATCGAAGGCATCGACTGGCGCGCTCCCGAGCGTGTTTGGAGGCCAGCCCTGGCTGGCTGAAATCCGCTCGTCGACTGGCCCAAACAGGCCCGGAATCCTTGGGTTTTGGGGCTGTTTGTGATAGATTCGGTCATGTTGATCGATATAGCGAATCTGCCTTTCGACCCGCAGCTTTTGCAGCGTCTCGTGCGCGACATGGCGGCGGCGGTCGAGAGCCGCGACGGCGAGATCGACCGGCTTCAGTCGATCATCAAAAAGCTTCAGCGGGCGCAGTTCGGCCGCAGTTCCGAGCAGCTTGATCCTGACCAGCTCGCGCTCGCGCTGGAAGACCTCGACGCCGATGTTGCTCGCATCCAGGAGAGCCGTCCGTTCGTTGGCAGGCTGTCGGCCGAGCGGCAGTCCCATCGCAAGTCGCTGCCCGATCATCTGCCGCGTGAGGACGTCCTGCTTGATGTCGGCAGCACAGTCTGCACGGACTGCGGCGGCGCGCTGCATAGCATCGGCGAAAGCGTGAGCGAGATGCTGGATTGGGTACCAGCGCAGCTTCGCGTGATCAGGACGACGCGACCCAAATATGCTTGCCGGACCTGCGAGACGGTTGTGCAAGTGCCGGCCCCGGAGCGGCTGATCGCCGGTGGCCTGGCAACGCCGGCGCTGCTGGCGCAGGTACTGGTCTCCAAATATTGGGACCACACTCCGCTCTACCGGCAGTCGCAGATATTCGCCCGCAGCGGTGTCGATCTTCCGCGCTCGACACTCGCCGGATGGGTTGGCGGCGCCTGCTGGTGGCTCGAAGCGCTGCACGAGCGGCTTGCCAAAAGCGTGTTCGCCTCCAACTATCTCTTTGCCGACGACACACCGGTTCCGGTGCTTGATCCTGGCCGCGGCCGCACCAAGACCGGCAGGCTTTGGGTCTATGCCCGCGAGCAGAGGCCATGGGGCGGACCGGAGCCGCCGGCCGCAGTCTATCTGTTTGCGCCGGACCGCAAAGCCGAGCGTCCCGTCTCGCATCTCGAGCGCTTCAAGGGCGTGCTGCATGTCGACGGCTATGCCGGCTTCGAGCAGCTCACCGTCAAGGGAGACATAGTTCTTGCTGCCTGTTGGGCCCATACCAGGCGCAAATTCTTTGATGTGTCGCAGGCCACCAACGCGCCGATAGCGATGGAAGCCCTGCGACGGATCGGCGAACTCTATGCAGTAGAAGCCGATGTTCGCGGTCAATCGCCGGTGCACCGGCTGGCGTCTCGGCGCAGCCGCTCGAAACCCGTTGTCGATGCCATGCGGGTATGGCTCGAAACACAGCTTCCGCTTTTGTCGGGACGCAGCACGCTCGCCGTGGCGGTTCGCTACGCGCTTTCGCGCTGGGACGGACTGACCCGCTTTCTGCAAGACGGTCGCATCGAGCTCGACACCAACCCTGTCGAGCGCGCGATCCGTCCGGTCAGTCTCGGTCGCAAGAACCACCTCTTCGCGGGCAACGACGGCGGCGGCCATCGATGGGCGGTGCTGTGTTCGCTGATCGAAACCTGCAAACTTAACGACGTCGAGCCCTACGCCTGGCTGCGCGATGTGCTCAGCCGAATGGTCGATGGATACCCGGTCCATCGGTTGGATGAACTCATCCCCTGGAACTGGAAAGCCCAAGTTCCTGTCAAGATCTGACCTCACGTGCAAGCTCCGGACGCTTACTCGGTTGTGCGTAACCGTCCGGTCCCTGCACATATTTGAAGTAGTGCAATCTCGCATCATGTCAGGTTCTTCGGTTTGTGGAGGATATTCGGATGGCACCTCGCCGCTCCTGGGCCAAGGCCAACAGCCCTACTGGTCGTCGCAGGTCGCGAGCTGGCTCAGCAGCAATCTCAGTGCGCAGGAATTCTGCCGCCAGCGTGATCTTTCGATCAGGACATTCGAGCTGTGGACGCGGCATCTGGTGAGCGCCGAAGACCTGCGCAAGCGTGCGGAAGAGCTGCAGAATTTGCGCCGCAAGAAGACCGGACGTAGGCGCAAGACGCAACAGCCGAAGCGTCCTCAGAGGCGGCCGCGCTATCGTTACGGCAAGCGCACGGACAGCGGCCCGATTGCTCTGAGGGCGTTCTGGAGCATGCATGTCGAGGCGCTGAACTGGAGCGGCATGGGCCATGCCGAATACGCCGCCGCGCTCGGACTCTCGCGACATACGTTGCGGATCTGGCGCGATCGCCTGGAAGAATCTGGCGACGAAATGGACTGGCGATCGCTGCTTCATCCGAGTGCCCGGGCCCAATTAAGCAGCGCTGCTAATTGTGCGCGGCGCCAATACCGCTTGACACCGGACGCGGTGGACGGTCGATCGCACCGGCGCAGCTTCACCGAAGAGCAGAAGCGGGCGATCGTTGCGGAGACCGAGAGGCCCAGCGTTGTCGTGGCGCAGGTCTGTCGCCGCCATGGCATTGCCACCAGCATGGCGTTCCGCTGGCGGGAGGAGTTCGGCCTGACCGCCCGCAAGGCGCCGGAACTGGCGCTGGTCGAGATCGCCGATGGAGTAGAAAGCGAGCCGCCGGCGCTCGCCGCGTTGCGCAATCTCGTGCGGCCGCCGGACGGCATTGTGGCAATCGAACTGGATGATGGGCGGCGCGTGTTTGCGCCGGCGGGCGCGTCCGCGGCTGCGGTCAAGCAGCACCTGGCCGGCAAGGAGAAGGCACCATGATGGTCGTTCCAGCGGGTGTGAAAGTGCATCTGGCATTGGGTCACACCGACATGCGCAAAGGTCTCGATGGGCTGGCCACGCTGATCCAGGAGCATCTGAAGAAGGATCCCTTCTCGGGCCATCTGTTCGTCTTCCGCGGCAAGAATGCCTCGCTCCTGAAGATCCTTTTTTGGGACGGAACGGGACTGTGTCTGTTCACCAAGCGCATGGATCACGGACAGTTCATGTGGCCGCGCCTGGCTGAGCCTGGCGGCTCGGTGGCACTGTCGCCGGCACAACTCGCGATGCTCATCGAGGGCATCGACTGGCGCGCGCCGGAACGCTTCTGGCGACCGATGCTGGCGGGCTGAAACCGGCACTTCATTGTCGCGAAGAAGCTCAGAATCCTTGGGTTCCTGTGCTGTTTGTGATAGAATCGATCATGTTGGTCGATCTCCAAAACCTGCCATCCGATCCAGCACTTCTTCAACGCCTCGTGCGCGACATGGCGGCTGCGGTCGAGAGCCGCGACGGAGAGATCGAGCGGCTTCAGTCGATCATCGAAAAGCTCCAGCGGGTGCAGTTCGGCCGCAGCTGGGAGCGGCTCGATCCCGATCAGCTTGCACTCGCGTTGGAAGAACTCGACGCTGACATAGCGCGCATCCAGGAGAGCCGTCTGTTCGTCGGCAAGCCGTCGACCGAGCGGCCGTCGCGTCGCAAGCCGCTGCCCGATCATCTGCCGCGTGAGGATGTTCTGGTCGATGTCGACAGCATGATCTGTGCGTGCTGCGGCGGCGCGCTGCATGCCATCGGCGACAGCGTCAGCGAGATGCTGGATTGGGTTCCAGCGCAGCTTCGCGTGATCAGGACGACGCGGCCAAAATATGCCTGCCGGGTCTGCGAGACGGTGATGCAGGCACCGGCGCCGGAGCGGCCGATCGCTGGCGGTCTGGCGACGCCGGCGTTGCTGACTAAAGCCACTCGCAGATCCGGTGTCGTGGCAGGTAAAAGAATACCGTCATTCTTCTAATCGATTGCGTCATACGAATTCACCGCCGCTCCCAGCTAGTCGGCTCAGCTTGCCTATGCACGAAGAAGCCGAAGCAAACCGTCATCAACTTTCCCTACTCGAAGGAATAGGTGAAGCCCTCCTTGGAGGCGCCGACGGTTACCCTTGTCATGCTTTCGCCCTCGAGCGAGCGGTTCAGCACGCCGCGGCTCAATTCCGGGAGCAGCGTGTTTGTCAGGATGGCATCGATCATCCGCCCGCCGGATTCGATCTCGGTGCAGCGGGCCTTGACTAGGTCCATGACGCCATCGCCGATCACCAATTCTGCGTCGTTGGTCGCACGCAGTCGGCGAGCGATCTTGGCAAACTGGTGACGGGTGATCGCTTCGATCATCGAATCCGAGAGCGGATAGTAAGGAATGGTCACCACCCGGCCAAGAAAGGCCGCAGGGAAGACCTTCAGCAACGGGCTGCGCAGCGCGGTGTCCAGATCGTCGAGCCCTGCCCGCAGCGTGCCATTCCTCGTCCGATCCATGATGACTTCGGAGCCGACATTCGAGGTGAGCAGGATCAGCGTGTTCTTGAAATCGATGCGCCGGCCCTCGCTATCGTCCATCATCCCCTTGTCGAAGACCTGGAAGAAGATTTCGTGTACGTCAGGATGCGCCTTCTCGACCTCGTCGAGCAGGATCACCGAATATGGTTTGCGGCGGACCGCCTCGGTTAGGATGCCGCCCTTGCCGTAGCCGACATATCCGGGCGGCGCCCCCTTCAAGGTAGAGACCGTGTGCGCCTCCTGGAACTCGGACATGTTGATCGAGATCAGGTTCTGCTCGCCGCCGTAGAGCGTCTCCGCCAAGGCCAATGCGGTTTCGGTCTTGCCAACGCCCGAGGGGCCGCAGAGCAGGAACACGCCCACCGGCTTCTCCGGCGCGCCGAGCCCGGCGCGGCTGGTCTGCACACGCTTGGCAATCATCTCCATGGCGTGATCCTGGCCGACCACGCGTTCGGACAGAGTGCTGGCCAGCCGCAGCGCTTTTTCGGTCTGGCTCGACAGCATCCGCCCCGTCGGGATGCCGGTCCAGTCCTGAACGACCGCCGCCACGGCGTTGCGGTCGACCGACGGCAGGATCAGCGGCGTCTCGCCTTGCGCCTCGGCCAGTTCGACCATCAGTTCGCGCAACCGGGTGAGATCGGCGGCCGGATCGGGTGGAGGGGCATTGGCAGCCGCCGGTGCCTCCACATTGGTTTTGGTCGTTTTGGTCTTGGGCGTTTCGACCTTGGGCAGCGGAGTCTCAACCGACTCCGTGCCTGCTGTTTCGCTATTGGTATCCGGCGTCTCCACCGCATCGAGCGGCACACCTTCGCCGCGCAGCCTGGCGCGCAGTTCGAGTATTTCGGCAACGAGTGCCTTTTCCCCGTCCCAACGCTCCTGTGCGGCGGCGAGCATGACTTCGGTTTCGGCTAACCCGGTGTCGACCCGTGCCTGCCGGTCGCTCACCTCGATACCGATCGCGGCCTCGCGACCGATGATGCCGCGCTCGACCTCCAGCGCCTGGCATCGGCGCATGATGTCCTCTACCTCCGCCGGCGTGGCGTGCTGCGATATGGCGACACGGGCGCAAGCGGTGTCGAGAAGGCTCACCGCCTTGTCCGGCAGTTGCCGCGCCGGGATATAGCGATGCGAGAGACCAACCGCCGCCTCGATCGCCTCATCCAATATCTGCACCTTGTGGTGCTGTTCAAGAACGCCGGCGATACCGCGCAACATGAGAACGGCCACCGCCTCGGAAGGCTCGTCGATCTTGACTACCTGGAAACGGCGGGTCAGCGCCGGATCCTTCTCGATGTGCTGCTTGTACTCGGCCCAGGTCGTTGCCGCGATCGTGCGCAGTTCGCCGCGCGCCAGCGCCGGCTTCAGCAGATTGGCCGCGTCGCCTGTTCCAGCCGCGCCGCCAGCGCCAATCAAGGTGTGAGCCTCATCGATGAACAGGATGACCGGCGTTTCGGAAGACTGCACCTCATCGATGACTGCCTTCAGCCGCTTTTCGAACTCCCCCTTTACGCTTGCACCCGCCTGCATCAATCCGACATCGAGCATGCGCACACTGACCCCTCGCAGTGTCGGCGGCACGTCGTCCGCAGCGATACGCAAGGCAAAGCCCTCGACGACCGCGGTCTTGCCGACCCCGGCCTCACCGGTCAGGATCGGGTTGTTCTGCCGGCGTCGCATCAGGATGTCGACGATCTGCCTGATCTCTGGATCGCGGCCGACAACCGGATCTATCTTGCCCTCGCGGGCGCGCTGGGTCAGGTCGGTGGCGTATTTCGCCAGCGCCGAATCCCCACCCGGAGGCCGCCGCGGCGCCTCTGCGGTGGAGACCGTGGTCGAGGCGCCGGCTTCGAGCGAGCCCTCCATGACCTCGGCGAACCGTGCGATGACCGCGGCGGCCTCGATTTTGTCAAACTCGCCGCTGATCTTCGACAGCAGGCCTTCCAGGACCGGCGTCTTCAGGCATGCAAGGAGAATGTGGGCGCTGCGGACTTCCTCGACGCTGAACTCCAGCGTGGCCAGGTTCCAGGCTTCCTGAATGGCATGGAAGATATGGTCCGAAAATTCCTCAATCGACGTTGCGCCGTAAGGCAGCTTGTCGACGGCGCGGGTCATATCGGCGGTGAGCCGGCTCGCATCAAGGCCCGCATCGGCGATTATCATTTGCACATCCGAACGGTCGGAAAGTACCAGTTGCTCGATGAAGTGGACGAGCTCGACATAAGGATTGCCGCGCAGTTTGGCGGTGTCGGCCGCAGCCTTGAAGGCGCGCACACCGACAGGATTGAGCTTGCCGACCAGTTCCTTGCGTTTGAAGGTCTGCGATGACCGGCGCTGTTCCATCGAACGTGCTCCTGCAATCTGCCAGTCGATAACCTGCCACATAAGCCGTCACTTGACAAAGCGTGATGAACAGCGCCCCTTCCGCTTGTGGAGAGTGCCGCACCATCAGATGCAAACAACCACGCAATTGTCCACCTCGTTGTAATTTCGCATACAGGGTCAGCAATCTGGCCAAGGGTTCCAGCACCCAAGATGCGGCTTGGTCAGCTTTCGTTAATTTTTTGAGCAGTGCTTGAATTGTGGTAAAGTGCAACCGTGTGATACCGTAGGGTCACGTACGGTTTGAGGGCCGATCGCTGGGGGTTGGTGTGATTGATGTCGCACTCTGGCTTGCTCCGCTCGACGGTGAAAATCCGTCAGGGGAGGATTTGCGCAACGACCCGGCTTTTCATGAGCTGGAGCGCCTGACGGAACCCGAGATCAAGGTCGTCCACGACGGCCAGAACAAACCCGCCTCGCAAAGCACCATTCCGGTCGACTGGCCCGCGGTACTCGCCAAGGCGGAGGAATTGCGTGCGCATGGCCGGGACCTGCGCCTGCTCGTCGTCGTCACGCGCGCGCTGGCCAATGAAGAAGGACTGGCCGGGCTCGCGCAGGGGCTGGCCCTTATTGCGCAGACCTTCGATCAGCATTGGGAAACAATGCATCCGGCACTGCGGCCCAATGCTTTGCCACGCGATGCCGCCTTGCGCCGTATCAACGCGCTGCTCGACCTCCAGAATGGTCAGGAGGGGTTGTTGGCGAACCTGCGGCAAATGACGTTCTTTGCGCCACGTGCGATCGGCCCGATCCAGGGCAAGGATCTGGAAAGGTGTGCGCTCGACGACCGTGTCATGCTCCAGGAAGCCGCCTCGGGATTGAACGCGGCAGAAAAGGCCGCACTGGTCAGTGCGCACGGACAATTGTTGAACCGGGTGCGTGCTGGATGTGCGGCACAGATGGATCAAGCCAACGCAGAAATGGTCTTGCTCGTCGCCGACGCCCGGGCAGCGATCGCAGCCCTTGATGCGGTCGAGACCGCTCTCAACGCCCGTCTCGAGGGCGGCGGCGCTCCTGTTCCGGAATTGAAGCGGTTTCTGCAGCGTCTGCTGACGACCCTCGAACGGAATTCGGCAGCCGGCGCCTTGGCGAATGGCGCGGCCAAGCCGCCCACGCCGGCAGAGCCGGCAACGCCTGCTCGAAACGGTCATGGAGCCGATACTATGGCAAGTGCGGCAAGCTACGCGGACTCGAGCACGGGGCTTCCCGACCGGATTTCCTCGCGCGACGACGTGGTGAAATGCCTCGACCTCGTCGTCGCCTTTTATGACCGCACTGAACCGTCGAGCCCGATTCCGCACCTAGCGCGGCGCGTGCGCCGGATGGTGCATATGGATTTCGTTGAACTGATGGAAGATCTCGCGCCGTCGGGGCTGAAGGAATTCCGGCTCCTTGCCGGTGTTCCCGATGTCAAGAAGACGGCTCAGAAGGATGAAAGGTAACAGCACATGCCAGCCGAAAGCAAAGCGAAGGTCATCGAACGAAATCGCGCACCGCGGGTGCAGATCGCCTACGACGTGGAAACCTACGGTAGCCCGACGACGATCGAATTGCCGTTTGTCATGGGCGTGATGGCCGACCTTTCCGGTGCTTCGCAGACCAAGGAAGCGTCAAAGTCGGTGCTGGACCGTTCCTTTGTCGAGACCGACGCGAACCGCTTCCCCAAATTCATGGAGGCGCTCGGACCACGAGTGAAAGCCCGCGTGAAGAATACGCTGCCTCAGGCTGAGGGCGCCGAGCGGGACGAGGAACTGGCGCTCGACCTTACATTTTCCAGAATGGGCGATTTCGCCCCGGACAAGATTGCCGAGCAAGTTCCGCAACTGGCCGAGATCCTCAAGATGCGGCGCCAGCTCGAGGAGCTGCTTGGCTTCATGGATGGCCGCGTCGACGCCGAAAAACGCATCGCGCAACTTCTGAACAACGAACCACTTCTTGGCAAGATCGCCAGCCAGGCGCTGGCCGACGACGACAAGGTTGGGGAGTAAATCATGGCCGAACAGCAAAAGACCGCCGCCGTCGCCGCCGAGGCGGAAGCCATAGATCTTGGAGAATTCAGCGGGCTCCTCGAGAAGGATTTCAAGGTCAAGAAGGACGACAGCGAGAAACTGCAGCAACTCGTGCGCAATCTCGCACTCGCGGCGCAGTCCCGTTCCGATACCACCACCATCTCCTCCAATGCGATCAAGTCGATCAAGTCGCTGATCGCGGGCATCGACAAGATGCTGACGACACAGGTCAACGAGATCCTGCACGCGCCCGAAGTGCGTGAGATGGAAGGCACATGGCGCGGCCTCTGGTATCTCATCAACAACACCGAGACGGATCAGAAGCTGAAGATCCGGGTAATGAACATCTCCAAGGAGCAACTTGCCGACACGCTCGAAGACTATGAAGGCCAGATGTGGGATCAGAGCCCGATCTTCAAGAAAGTCTATACGGACGAATATTCGATGCTTGGCGGCGAGCCGATCGGCTGTGTGATTGGCGCCTACGAATTCTCGAACCACCCGCGCGACGTCGGTTTGTTGCGTAACATCTCCGGCATCTGTGCTTCAGCACACACGCCGTTTATCGCAGCCGCCTCGCCGCGCCTGTTCCGCATGGACAGCTGGCAGGAATTGCCGAACCCGCAAGATCTCCAGCAGATCGTCTCCAACCCGGCCTATGCCTCGTGGCAGTCGCTGCGCGAGAGCGAGGACGCTCGCTATATCGGCCTGACCATGCCGCGTGTTCTGGCGCGGCTGCCATACGGTACGGATACCGTTCCGGTGAAGGGCTTCACCTTCGAGGAAGAGGTGCAGGGCGATCACAACAAATATGTCTGGATGAACGCCGCCTTCCCTATGGGCGTGAACATAAACCGCAGCCACAAGCTCTATGGCTGGGGCACGCAGATCCGCGGCGTCGAGAATGGCGGCACGGTGCTCAACCTGCCGGTGCACAGCTTCCCGACCGATGACGGGTCGATCGCGATGAAATGTCCGACCGAAGTCGCCATCGACGACCGGCGCGAAGCGGAACTGGCCAAGCTAGGCCTGATGCCGATCCTGCATCGAAAGAACACCGATCTCGCGGCCTTCATCGGCGCACACTCACTGCAGGACGACGAGACGCGGGCGGGGCGGCTGGTCGACCCCGACGCGCAGTCCAATGAGCGGCTGAGCGCCAACCTGCCCTATCTCTTCCCGGTCTCGCGCTTTGCGCATTACCTCAAGGCCATTGCGCGCGACAAGGTCGGCTCGTTCAAAGAGCGCTCCGACATGCAGATCTGGCTGACCGAATGGATCAACCGATATGTGCTGGCCAACCCGGCCTTCGCCGACGACAAGGCGCGCGCCAAGCGCCCGCTTGCCGCGGCCGAGGTTCAGGTGGACAGCGTTGAGGGGCGGCCGGGCTATTACAACGCCCGCTTCTATTTGCGTCCGCATTACCAGCTCGAGGGCATCAATGCCTCGCTCCGACTGGTCTCGGAACTACCGTCCGTGAAGACTTGACTTGCAGCAACACCATCTTGGTTTTGAAAGCGGTGGAGAAAGACAATGCCCACAGGTACGAAGATTGATGGCTTTCTAAAAGTTCCGGATATCAAAGGCCCAAGCGTTCGTGACGGCCACGAGGACGAAATCGAAATCCATGGGGTCGATTACAAGATAGTCGCGCCATACGATCCGAATTCGCTCTCGCGCCGCGGCCGTGTGTCCTTGGGAATGATCAAGTTCACCAAGCACTACGACAAGTCCTCGCCCTATCTGAAGAAGGCACTGTTCGAGAACAAGGCGCTGGACGAAGTGGTGTTCTCGGCTCGCCGGACCATCGATGGCGAGACGAATGATTACCTGGTCGTCACCCTCACCGACGCCTCGATCATGGAATACGACCTGTCGCAGGCGGAGGATGAGGAAGACCTGATCGAGGAAGAGGTCAGCTTCGCCTACAAGAAGATCAAGTTCGTCTATGACGGCAATGACGAAATCGAAATGGATGTCTATGTCGGCAAGTGAGGGCCGGCGGCCCGACGCGGACAAGCTGCAGGTTATCGGTGGTTCGCGAGCAAAACGCGAAGCGGTCCAGCCCTCTCTCTGGGACCGCCTCGTAAACGACCTGCCGGGCATGACCTCCGAGATAGACGGGCTGCGCCAGGCCTTGCAGGACGAACTCGGCGCGGACCGGCTGGAGGGTCTGGTTGCGGGCAGCGCGCGGCTCATCGATGCCGATGCGGAGCTGACGGCCGATCAGAAGCGGCGCCTGCACCGCCTGGCCTTTCAGATCCAGCATCGCGTGGAGATGGAAAGCCGCGGCGTGGTCGTGTCGGCCCGCGTGCTCCGGGAGGCGGTGCGGCGCGATATCGAGGCCCTGTTCAACACCGAGCGTTTCGAGGCTGTTCCGCTTCTTTCCGATCTCGAAAGCGAGCAGGCAGCGGACGACCCGCCGTCGCTCGCTGATTTCCCGGAGGTGCGCCGAAGCGTGATCAACTACGGCGTGCCCTCCTTTTCGGGCCGTTCCTCCCGCGATTTTGATCGCGAGGCGCTCGCCCGCGAGATCCGCTCGGTGCTTGCTACCTTCGAGCCACGCCTCAAGGAAAGTACGACGAAGGTCACGGTGACGCTTGGCGACAAGAGCGTGGGTTTGAAGATCGAGATTGACGCGGTGCTGATCATGACGCCAACGCCGGAACGCATGCGCCTGCGCACCACGATCAATCTCGACAACGGCTTGGCGCGGACCGAATTTAGGGAGGCCTGAGATGGATCGGGTCTTCGTAGAATATTACGAGGAGGAACTGACCCATATCCGTGCGCTGGCGGCGGAATTTGCCGACCTGCATCCGGCGGTGGCGCGCAATCTCTCGCTCGACACGGTGCCGTGTCCGGATCCGTATGTCGAGCGGTTGCTTGACGGCGTCGCTTTTCTCGCGGCGCGCACCCGGCTTAAAGTCGATGCCGAGCGCTCGCGGTTTTCACGCAGCGTGCTGGATGTCCTCTATCCCGATCTGGTCACGCCGGCGCCGGCAACGGCTATGGTGGTGCTGAAACCCGGCCAGCAGGTCCAGACGATGGTTGCCGGCCATGTCGTCAAGCGCAACACCCGGCTGGTCTCCGGCCTGCAGCCCGGCCTTTCGACGCGCTGCACCTTCACCACCGCCCAGGACGTCACGCTGTGGCCGATAGCGGTGACTTCGGTAAGCTATTTTCAAGATCGCAGCGCGCTGGCGGCGGCCGGCATAGGGCCGATCGGCGGTGTGGCCGGCGAGGCGGCGCTCCGCATCGTGCTGGCCCGAACCGGAAAAGGCAGGCTCGACGAATTGTCGCTCGACAAGCTTGATCTCTATTTTTCCGGGCGCACCAAGGCACCGTTGATTTTCGACGCGATTTTCGGCGCTTGTTCGGCCGTTGGCGCACGCGCGGAAGGCAAGACCAACCCCGTATCGCCCTTGCCGGAACCCGAAATGATCGGCATCAGCGACGACGAAGCCCTGATGCCTCGGACCCGTCCGACATTCGAGGGGTACCGTCTGCTGCGCGAATATTTCATGATGCCCGAGCGCTTTCACTATGCGCGGGTTTCCGGACTGCAGCCCGTCGTGCGCCGATGCGCCGCCGGGCTCGAGATCATCTTTATGTTCAGGCGTCCAGTGCCCGAGCTTGCCGACTTGACCCCGGCCGATTTCGAACTTTTCGCAACGCCGATCATCAATCTCTTCGAGCGTGAATGCAACGTCATCGAGCTTGATCCGCGCAGGACGCGCCAGGTGCTGCATGCCGACCGAACGCGGGCGCGTGACTTCGAAATCTATCGGGTCATCCGCGTGGAGGACGCCGACACCGGGGGCAGCGAAGCCGAAATTCCGGAGCTCTTCAGCCTGGGTCAGAACCGTGGCAGTGGCTGGGTCTACTCGACCGAGCGGCGTCCTCGTCGCGCGACGGAAGACGAGCGGCGCGACGGGCTGACCCGCACCTCCTACGCAGGGGACGATGTTTTCCTGGCAATTTCACGCCCGGTGGAAAGCCAGGCGAACCGGTCGCTGAAGCGTGTCGACATCGTGGCGCTTTGCACCAACCGCGATCTGCCGATCCTCGATGACAATCCCACTTTGACGCTGGAGGCCGGCGACCCGGTCGAAATGGTGCGGCTTCTCGGCGCGTTGCGTCCGCCCCGCCCGGCCATCCCCGCGGCGCTGCCTTCGGGCGCGGCGGGCGAATCGCGCGCCGACAATCTCGCTTGGCGGCTGGTGGCGCAACTGGCGCTCAATTTTCTCAGCCTTGCCAAGGAAGGCCGCGGCGTCGATCCGCTGCATGCGCTGCTTGATCTTTACGCCGACCGGGGAGATCCGAGCCTTGCCCGCAACGTGCATTCGATCGTTCGCATCGACTCGCGGTCGGTCATCGAACGGCTGCAGATCGACGGCCCGATGTGCTTTGGACGTGGCACGGAAGTAACATTGCATGTCGACCAGTCGGTCCTGGCAGGGCAAAGCACATTGCTGCTTTCGGCCCTGCTGGCACGGCTGTTTGCCCGGCATGCCGGAATAAACGGCTTCGTGCGAACCCGTACGCGGCTGCTGCAGAAGCAGGAGGATGTGCCATGGCCGATGACGCCCGGCAATCGCTACCTGATCTAGACACAGTCGACCCGAACCATGCCGAGGCGCTGTCCGGGACGTTCGACTTCTTCGAACTGTTGCGCCGACTCGAACGGAGGGGCGGGCTGTTCGGCTATTCCGGCTCGCCAGAGCTCGAGCCTGCAAGGCTCGGACAGCATGTGCGTCTTAGCTTTTCGGCCAGGGACGTGGTTGAATTCCACGACGCGAAGGACAAGGCTCCGGCCAGGGTCACCGTCGCAAATCTCGGCCTGATGGGACCCGAAGGTCCGCTGCCGCTGCATCTGACACGCTGGGTGCTCGATCGCCTGTCGCAGCGCTGGTTCACCGGCGCCGATGCCCAGCAAACCAGCGACACGACATTCGTGGACTTCGTCAACATTCTTCAGCACCGCATGATCGCCCTGTATTATCGGGCATGGGCGGATGCGCATCCGGCCGTACAGGTCGAACGCGCGGTCGGCGGGCGCGTTCGCGCCATGCTCGAAGCCATGGCGGGAATAGGACTTCCGGGCACCCAGAACACCGATCTCGATACGGTGAAGCTTCGCCAGGCGGCTTCGCTCGCCAGCCAGGTCGACGGCCCGGAACGGCTGACGCTGTTCCTGGCGGAAGCGTTCAAGGTGCCGGTTCAGATTAAGGAGTTCATCGCCGCCTGGATAATCATCCCAACCGAGCTCCAGACCCGTCTTGCAAAAGCCTATGCAGGGCTTGGCCGAGGAGCGACGATCGGCCCGCGCGTTTTCAACCGCCAAAGCCGAATCGAGCTCCGTGTCGGCCCGCTGGGGTACGAGGACTTCAAGGCGTTCCTGCCCGGTGGCCAGCGGTTCAAACTGTTCAAGCAAGCCGTTCGCGACATGGTCGGGGAATCGCTCGACGTCGATCTGCGCATCGTGCTTGCGCGGGAAGCCGTGCCGCCGCCCCGTCTCGGAGCGGTACAGCTCGGCCGAACTGCCTGGCTTGCGCGGCCTGTTGAAAGGGGCGATGCTGACGATCTGCGGCTGCGCACAATCGTCGGATGGCAGCCGGAAATGGCGGGGGTCGCGGCATGAGCCTGCTGCTGACGCTGGAGCAAGGGCCACGCACCCAGGCCGTACGGCACACCCGGCTGGACGAAGGCGAACTGGTGATCGGCCGCAGCGCGGACGCAGGCTGGCAGATCGACGATCCTGACATGTTCGTTTCGCGAGCTCATTGCAGGATCTCGGGCGGGCGAGATGGATATTTCGTCACCGATACGTCAAGCAGCGGATTGTTCATAAACGATTCTGACAGCCCGCTCGGCGCCGGCAAGTCGACGCGTCTTCAAAGCGGTATGCGGCTAAGACTGGGCGACTACGTCGTCTATGTCGATCTGCAGACGCCAACCGCCCAAGCACCCACAGCCGGCCAGCCGGCTCCGGAACGCCTGCCGCCGGCATCCCGGGCGCCGGTGAGCATCGGCCACGACGACTTCTTTTCCGCCACGGTCGAAGAAGAGCCGCGACGGCCACGTCCGGCGGATTTGCCGGACCCGTTCGAACGGCCGGTTCCAGGCGCGTTTGAGCGTGCCACCTCCGGCCAGCGCAGTTCGCCTGGTTTCGATGACCCGTTCAGCCTCGATCCGGTTTCAACGCCTGTGTCGAAAAATGCCGCCTCTTACCGCGAACCGGGCGGCGCGGCGAACCAGGCGGACCCCTTCGGCCTCGACCCCGTGCCGTCTCCCAGCCGGGGAGCCGAACCCGCTCAGGGAAAGCCGTCCGATTTCAAGGATGATTTTGGTTTCGCATCGGCCGCGGCGCCCGGTTCGGCAAACGGCACCGGCTCGGCCGGACAGCGCGAGCGCATCGCCCAACGACCACAATCCGCCAATCCCTGGGATTTGCCCGCGCAAGCGGCTGACGTCCCGCCTCCGGCGCGGGCAGGTGCTGCTGCCAAACCCGCCCGCCTGCCGGCAGCGCCGCAACTGGCGGACATGGCGCTCCGCTCCGCATTCCTGCATGGCATGGGTGTCGAGAAAGCCGATTTCCCCGAGCGCGACAGCATTGCGGAAATGGAGAAGTTTGGCCGCGAATATCGGTTGATGATGGAAGGCCTGATGCAGCTTCTGCGCAAACGGGCCGAGGAAAAAGGAAACGCTCGCGTCGCCCAGACCATGGTTGGGGCTTCCGAAGTCAATCCGCTCAAGTTTCTGCCGACGGTCGACGACGCCATCGTCACGCTTCTCGCCGAGCGCAGCCCCGGATTTCTCGCCGGCGAAGCGGCAATCGCCGACGCGGTTCGCGATCTCGCGCAACATCACGTGCGCGCCTGGCGCGGCGTACAGGGCGCCTTGCGGCGGATGATTGACCGTTTTGACCCGACAGCGATCGAGGAAGAGCTGAAATCGAATTCCGCGATCGGCACGCTGCTTTCGGGCGGGCGCAGCGCCAAGCTGTGGGAGCTTTACCAGAAACGCCACCGTGAAATCGCCGAGAGCGCGGAAAAAAGCTTTCTGGGCGAAATCGGCGCTGATTTTCGGAATGCATATGAGGAGGAGTGAGACATGATCGATCGACGCGAATTCATTGTCGCCCTGGGCGCAACCGGGCTGCTTACGGCTTGCCAGAGCGGGCCGCCGAAACCATCGGTGATCACCGTCAAACTGACCGGCGGGGCCGGTATGAACCCGGGACCGGGCGGCGGCGACCGGCCGGTGACGGTCCTCGTCATGCGGCTGCGCAGCACCGGCAAATTCAATTCCGCCGACTACTTTGCCTTGCAGGGGGATGCCGGTTCGGCACTCGCAGGCGACCTCATCGGATCCGACCAGATCGCCGTCGGGCCGGGAAAGACCACGTCCAAGACCATCACGGTCGAGCCGGACGCGACGGCGCTGGGCTTTGTTGCACTGATCCGCGAGCCCGGCGGCCGAAACTGGCGGACAACCAAATCAGTGTCGGCGGGGTCACAATTTACGGTCAACGTCTCGCTTGGCAGCGGCGGCATTTCCGCTTAGCGGCCAGGGCAAGGGGAGCTCGATGCAGAGAGTAGCGGCATGAGCGATGCAAACAGAGTGTTGTGGTCCGAAGGTCTGTTTCTCCGGACCCAGCATTTCCAGCAGCAGGATCGCTTTTTCGAGGCGACGGTGCGCGGCGCGTTGCAGGCCGGGCAGTTGCATACGTTCGGCTTTCAGCAACTGACGCTGGATCAGGCATTGCTGGAGGCCGGCCAGATCTCGATCCTGTCCGCACGGGGCATCTTTCCGGACGGGACACCTTTCTCCATTCCAGACATGATGGACGCGCCGCGACCACTGCTGGTCACCCCAGACACGGGCGCCGGGCCGGTGCTGGTGGCCTTGCCTCTGGAGCCTTTGGGAGGTGTCGGCTTCGATCCGGCACACGCAGCTGCCTCGGGAGCACGCTATCACGGGCGGATCGTTTCGGTGCGTGACGCCGTCCAGGGCGGTTCAGACCCTGAAGAAATCGAGATTGCACGTCCGCAGGCGCTGCTGCTTGCACCCGGCAAGTCGATCGGTGGCTACACGGCCTTGCCGATAGCCGACCTTAAGGGGGTTCGGGCCGATGGTGGCGTCTCTGTGGACGAGACCTTCCTGCCGCCGACACTGATTACCGGCGCGGTGGCCTGGTATCGGCAATTGCTTCTGGAAGTTGTCACAGGCCTCGACCAGATCGCCGAGGCGCATGGCAAGATGGTCATGGGCGGGCCTGGGCGCAGCGTCGAAGATCTGCTGATGCTCAATCTCGCCAATGCGGCGCGTCCGCGGCTCGCCCACATGCTGGCGCAGGATGTCTTCCATCCGGCCGAGCTTTACCTGGAACTTGCCGGGCTCGCCGGGTCGATGGCGACCTACGGATCGAGCGCGCGGCGGCTGGGCGAATTACCCGCATACGATCACATGGCGCCAGGCCCCGCCTATTCGGCGCTGGCGGATGCGCTGCGCTCGCTCATCCTCAGCCTGCGTTACATCGAGCCTAAATCGCGTGCGCTGCCTGTCATGCGGCATTCGACCAATGTCTGGAAAATCCGCATCGACAACCCGAAGCTGCTGGTGGCCAGCCGGATCGTTATCCGGGTCGGTTCGGAGCTGTCGGAGGACGCGCTGCGCAAGATCTTCGTCAATCAGGCGACTGTCGGCTCGGCCGATCAGTTCGAGGGCCTGTGGAAATCGCGTTTGCCCGGCATTCCGCTGAAACCGCTCCATTCCCAGCCGCGCGAGATCCCTTACGATGGCGATCGGCTGTGCCTCGAACTGGACCAGAAAAGCGAGCATTGGGCCTCGCTGCTCGATGCTCCCGGCTTTGTCATCGGCGTTTCGGGCGTGTTGCCCAGCGAGCCGCAGGTGGACTGCTATTCGGTGAACAGGTGAGATCATGAGCCGCGATGATCCGTTCGGACTGTCGGATGATCGCGAACGCACCCGCATACGACTGACCGGCGCGCCGATGCCGCGACCGATGGCGCCGCTGTTGCCGGGGGCGGTGGTAAAGCGGTCTCGCACCCACCCGAACGCGCTTGTCAACGCATTCGCACCCTTGCTCGAGTTCGCTCCCGAGTTGGAGAGTGCGCTGCCGCCGGAGAATCCGGAAGCGCTGCGCACCCGGCTGCTCGAAGAACTGGTTCGGGCACGCGACATGGCAATGTCGACGGGATCCTCAATGGAGAGGGCCGACCAGGCAGCTTGGATCGTGGCTGCGTTGCTCGACGATCTGGCTTTGAATACGCCATGGGGCGGGGCCAGCGCCTGGCCGCGGCAGCCGATCGTGGTCATGCTGCGCGGCGACGTCGATGCCGGCACGCAATTCTTCACGCGTCTCGACGAACTGGAACGCCATCCCAACCGTGATCGCGAATTGCTGGAACTGCAATATGACTGCATGGCGCTCGGCTTTCGCGGCAAATATCGCGTGCCTGGGCGGTCAGGCGACCGTTCGCTCAATGCCGTTCGCGTGGCGGCGGCACGCTTCCTGCGCGATGCCGACGCTGAAGGCGCGCCACTGTCGCCAAACTGGAAGGGCGTGATCGCATCCGACGAGCCGCAGCGCTTCATCGTTCCGATCTGGGTCATGGCGCTCGGTGCGGCGGTTGTTGCCACAGCGATCCATATCGGGCTCTCGATGGGACTGAGCAGCCAGGCGGTCGAGCTTTCCGCACTTGTGCGCACCTTGCCGCCGCCTGCACGCGGCGACATCAGCCGTACGTCGCCCAAGGTCGAGGCCCCGCCGCCGGAGAAAGTGGATTTTGCGCTGTTGCCGGAATTTCAGGCCGGTGCACCGGCCGACCTCAGATCCGCCTTCAGCGGCACCGAGAGCGTCTCGCTGGCCAAGCTGATCATCCAGGCCTCCAACCCCGAACTGTTCCAGTCGTCGCGGCCACAACTGACCGAAGGCTTCGAGCCTCTGATCGGTTCGATCGCCAAGGTGATCCTTGCCAATCAAGAGCTGATCGGAAACATCACGGTGATCGGTCATACGGACAGCGTTCCTCTGCAGAAGACCAATCCACTGTCGACCAACCAGCGGCTGTCCGAGGGTCGCGCCCAGACGATCGCCGACATGCTGGTCCAGAACGGAGTGCCACGGGACCGCGTCCATTCCGAGGGCCGCGCCGCCACCGATCCAGTGGCCAGCGACAGCACGCGCCAGGGGCGAGCCTTGAACCGCCGCGTCGAGGTGCTTGTCGAAAAGAGGCTGTGAGATGTTCATCCTGCGCTTCCTCTGGGCAGTTCTGACATCGCGCTGGCTGTGGACGCTGATCGGCATCACGCTGCTTTCCCTGGTCATCTGGGTGTTCGGTCCGATCGTCAGGGTCGGTCCCTACGAACCGTTCGCCTCTGAAAATGTGCGCATCGTCATCATCGCGCTGCTGGTCATCTTCTGGCTGATCTGGCTGATCGTCGCCCAGCGCCAGGCGATCCGCGCCAACCGCATGTTCGTCGCCGAGATTGCCGCGCCCGCGGTGGAAAAGCCGCTGAGCCCCGGCGAAGAGAACGTCGCTGCCGTGGGTGCCAAGTTCGCCGAGGTGATGGCCGAACTGAAGCGCCGCAAGCTGGGCGGCCGCAAGTTTCTGCGCGACATGCCATGGTATGTAATCGTCGGGCCGCCGGCGACCGGCAAGACCACGGCTCTGCGGCAGTCCGGACTGAATTTTCCGATCGATCTCACCGACGACCTGCAAGGGGTCGGCGGCACGCGCAACTGCGACTGGTTCTTTTCCGAGAACGCGGTTCTGATCGACACTGCCGGCCGCTATGTCCAGCAGGAGAGCCAGCCCGACGTCGACGCGGCGGAATGGCTTGGCTTCCTCGATCTTTTGAAAAAGCATCGCGGCCGCCGCGCCCTCAACGGCGTGATCGTCGCGCTGTCGATCGATGTGCTTTCGGAGGGCGACGAAGCCATCAAGGCGCACGGCCGCAAGATCCGCCGCCGGTTGGCCGAGCTCAACGACCGGCTCGAAATCCGCCTTCCGGTCTATCTGATGCTGACCAAGGCCGATCTGATCAAGGGTTTCGAACCTTTCTTCGGCGGCTTGTCCACCGCCTCGCGCGAGCAGGTGTGGGGAACGACCTTCGCGCTGGATGCGCGCGTGGATGCCAAGACCATCGAACGCGAAATTTCGACGCTGGCGACGGAACTGGAGCGGCGGCTGGTGCCGCGCCTGGAGGATGAGGAAAAACTCGCCGCCCGTGCAGAGATCTTCCGGTTTCCTGCCCAACTCGCAAGCCTATCCGAACCGATCCAGGTGCTGGTCGAGGCGATGTTCGGCGAAAGCCGGTATGAAGAGGCTGCATGGCTGCGCGGCCTCTACCTGACGTCGGCAACTCAGGAAGGGGCGCCTATCGACCGACTGACCGCGGCGCTGTCGTCGTCTTTCGGTCTTCCGCCACGGCGGGTCCTGCCCGCACCAAGGGTCGAGAAACGCAGCTTCTTCCTGAAGAACCTGCTCACCGAAGTCATCTTCAAGGAAGCAGGCCTGGGTACGTTCGACCCGCTGGCGCAACGCCGCCGCGCCTGGATCTGGCGGGGCGCGGCGGCTGCCTGTGCCACAGCGGGCTTGCTGGCCAGTGCGGTGTTTGCCTGGTCCTACTACGACAACCGCAGTGCGATCTCGGCCCAGGCAAGCCAGTTCGAAGCGCTGCAGACGCCGTTGACCTCAGCTGCCGCAAACCCGGCATCGGTGCAGCAGCCTGCCATCGACGGCGCGCTCGAGGCAATGGACGCGGTCTCAAATGCCCGGACAGCACCGCCGGCCGCTGTCCAGGATCTGCTAGGGCCATCGGCCTCGGCGGAACTGGTGCGGGCTCAGACCGACACCTACGATCACGCCTTGCGCAACGTGCTTGAGCCGCACATGGTGGCCCTTCTCGAGGCCACCATGTGGCGGCAGATCCGCGATCCGGATTTCATGCTCGGCGCTCTCAAGACCTATCGTATGATGACGGGTCTGTCGCAGATGGATCCCGACTACACCCAGAACTGGTGGGTCAACAGCCTTCCCGAATTCGCGGCCGCAGCACCATTTCCAACCGCCGATGCCGAAGAGCATCAGCTTGCGGCCATCCGCCGGATGACGGTCGACGAAAGCTATATCGAGCCCGACCAGGCGCTGGTTGCCGAAGCGCTGAAAACGGTATGCACGATTTCATTGCCGGCGCGTGCCTACAAGCAATTGCTGGCCGATCCGGTAGTGGCCGGGCTCAAAGAATGGATTCCGGCGAATTTCGCCGGTCCCAACGGCGCCAAGGTTTTTGCGCGTCGCTCCGACAAGACGCTTCGCGTCGGCATTTCGGGAGCATTCACCTATGCAGGCTTCCATGACGCCGTTCTCGACCGGATCGAGGATGTGGCAGCACAAGCGGCGCTGGATCGGGCGGTCTTCGCCGGGGGCTGCTCCGAGAACTCCGAAACGTCCGTGTCGGCGCTGTCCGAGGACATCCTGAAGCTCTACTACGACGACTATATCGCACAGTGGGACAGCTTCCTGCGCGATATGAGGCTGGCGCCGTTGAGCGACCTCAATGTCGCCAGTGAGAATCTGAAGGATCTTTCCAGCGCCGATTCAGCGCTGAAACGCCTGCTCACGGCGGTCGTTCAGGAGACCGAGCTTACCCGCTCCGATGAAGTGCCGGCCGACGACAAGGCGGCGGCCAAGGGCGGCTCGAAACTGCTCGGCAAACTCGGCAAGCTCGGCAAGATAGTCAAAACGGGGGCAAAGCTGCTTCCACGCGCGGGCTCAGCGGACGAGGTGGATCTTACCGGCAACCTGGTGGCCGAACACTTCAAGCCGCTCAAAGGTGCTATTGCCGAGGTCGACGGCCAGCCGCCAGCACTCGACGCCGCGGTGGTGGCTCTGACGGCGCTGTCCAACGTTTTGCAGACGGTCACGGCCAATCCCGATCCCCAGGATGCCATCAAGAAGCAAGGCGGCCTCGCCGAACTGACGGGGGCGGTCGCAAGGCAAGCGCAAATCCTGCCCGACCCGGTCGACGACTGGCTCGGCGGTGTCGCCGGCGACACCAGCGGGTTGACGCAAAAGGCGGTCACCTCGGAGCTCAACGCCATCTGGCGCGCCGACATCCTGCCCTTCTGCCAGGCGGCGCTCAACGACCGCTATCCGTTCAGTCCCGAAAGCGCGGTGGACGTCAATGTCCGCGACTTCGCCCGCCTGTTCGGGCCGGCGGGCCTGATCGACGCGTTCACCAATGACCATTTGATCAGCTATGTCGACACCGCCAGCCAGCCGTGGAAATGGCGTGCCGATTTCGGCCTCGACCCTTCGGCGCTGGCGGCTTTCGAGCAGGCCAGGCGGATACGCGACGATCTCTTTCCCGGCGGTACAGGACCGGTGATGAGCTTCACGCTCGAACCGAAAGACCTGTCTCCAAACGTTACGCGTGTGACGCTCAATCTCGATGGCCAGACCCTCGTCTACTTCAACAACGCGACGCGGCCGCAACCGATGACCTGGCCCGGCAAGGACGGCACCGGGGTCATCTCGCTCGCCTTCCAGCCCATCGATGGTTCGCCCGAAATCATGCTCAACGAGACCGGCAGCTGGGCGTGGCTGAGGATGTTGCGCAGCGGCCGATTCACCGGCACTTCGCTGCCGGATGTCTACAGCCTGCGCCTGGGGACGAAAGGCATGTACGCCGATTTCGAGCTCAAGGCCGCCAGCGTCGAAAATCCCTACAACCTGCAAATGTTCAAGAAATTCTCATGTCCGCCGCAGATATGAAGCTGCCTGGCTTTTACGGCAAAATGCCCGCCACCGGAGATTTCGTGACACGGCGGCTGCCGGGCGACTTTGTTCGCGGCTGGGACCGTTGGCTGGCGCAGCATCTCGTCCCGCTGTTCGGCTCGGAATTTTGGCCGAGCACAACCGCGCTGCGCTTCCTGGCTGGCCCGGCTTGCTTGGGGGCATCGGCGGGCATCATTGTGCAGAGCGCCGACAGGGTCGGCAGGCAATTCCCTTTGAGCGTCGTCGCGCAGCTTGCTGAAGCCCCGGTTCGGCTGGCTAACGCCGAGGCGTGGTTTGCCGAGATCGAAGAAGCGGCCATCGCCGCCCAGCACGGCGAGCTGACGCCGGACGAACTGGATACAGTATTGAGCGGACTGCCGGTGCCTCCTGTCGAGGCCGACGACAAGGTCATCAGCGGTATGGTGATGTGGACCGCCCGTTCGGACATTTTCGACATCGATCCGCAATCGCCGCAAGCGACGCTGGAGCAGATTCTCGCCGCCAGCTGGGAGACCAACTGATGCGGATCTTGAACCAGATAGGGTATCCGCACCAATTCACCATGGGCATGGACAAGGCCGGCCATGAGTGGATTGTCGTGGTCGCCAAAGGCACGTTCGACTTCCCCGCCGAGCCGGGCGGACTGGTGCGAAAATCAGCGGAACAGGTGCCCCTGGTGATGGCCGACACACAGACCGGCGTGGCCGGCTACTCGGCCACGCTCTGGGAGACCGACTTCGCCTTCCGCAAACCACGCTGCGACGTGATCGCCAATGGCTGCGCCTATGCGCCGGGCGGGCGCCCGGCAGAGCGCGTGCCGGTCGGCATCAAGGTTGGTAATTGGTCAAAACTGTTCGAGGTTGTCGGCCACCGCGAATGGCGCTCGATCGGGCCGGTTTTTACCGCCACATCGCCGCAACCCTTCCTGAAACTGCCCATTTCCTACGACGTTGCCTGGGGCGGCGTCGACAGGTTGAACCCGGAGGACAAGCTTCCCGCCAGCTACAAATACAACCCGGTCGGAACCGGCTGGTCCCGAACCAGGAACCAGCGCCTCGTCCCCGGCCTGCGGCTACCGAACACGCAAGCTGTCGACGAAGACATCCGCTCTCCCTTCGGTGATTACAAACCGATGAGCTTTGGCCCGATGGGCCGCGGATGGCCGGGCCGGATCGAGTATGGCGGCACTTACGACGACAATTGGGCCAAGAACATCTTTCCGTTCCTGCCGCCGGATTTCGACGAGCGCTATTTCCAGATGGCGCCGCCTGACCAGCAGATCGACAATCCGCGAGGCGGCGAAGAGGTGGTGCTTGTGAACCTGGCTCCCGAAGGGCGAGTGAGCTTTCGCCTACCGTCGGTAGCATTGCCGATGACGTTGTTCAAAGGCAGGCAAAAGGCCTATGAGGCCGACATATTTCCAGACACCGTTCTGCTCGACCCAGAAAGACGCCGCTTCTCGCTCGTCTGGCGCCTCTCGCAGCGCATTCACAAGACGATCCTCGATTTCTCGGAGTGCTGGGTAGGTCCGCCAACACCGGCCATGCTGAGAGCGAGGCTCAAGGGAAAACAATATGTTCGTGTTGGCCACATCACGCCCGCACGAGAGAATGAAGACGCATGAGTGCGCAACTCGACATCGTGTCGATAGGCATGGTTACGGCTGTCGGCCTCGACGCGCCGTCAGCTTGCGCGGCAATGCGTGCAAGACTCGACGGTTTCCAGCAAACGCGACTTCGGGGCTCCGCCGGCGAGTGGCTAACCGGTGCGCCAATCGCGTTACCGCGCAATTGGATTGGTGACAGGCGCATGGCGCATCTGGCGGCTGGTGCTATTTGCGAAGCGTTCGAAAGCGTGCCGGAAGCACGCGGCCAAACGGCACTGATCTTATGCCTTCCCGAGGAAGAGCGGCCCGGCCGGCCTGTCAGCGACAATTCCGCTTTGCTTAGGAGCGTTGAAGAAATTGTTGAGGTCGAACCGCATGCACGCTCCAGAATAATAGCGCACGGACGACCTGCAGGCGTTGTCGCATTGGAACATGCTCGCCGGTTGCTGGCATCAGGCGAGGTGCCCTTTGTGATGATTGCCGGCGTCGATAGTTATCTGAAAAGCCAGACAGTCACGCACTATATCTCCTGCAATCGTCTCCTTACGCCGCAAAATCCGAACGGGTTCATACCTGGGGAGGCGGCGGCGGCGATCATTTGCACCCAGGGTCGACAGGGCGGTCTTCGGCTATTTGGGCTTGGGCTCTCTCGCGAAAATGCATCGATCTACAACACTAAAGATTTGCCTTTGCGCGGTGACGGCATGACGGCTGCTTATCGCGCGGCATTCGAAGAAACCGGTATCGAAATGAACCGGCTCGGGTACCGGATCGCTGACCTCGTAGGAGAACAGTACTGGTTCAAGCAAAGCGCTCTTGCCAGCCTGCGCTTGCTGCGAGGAAGGCATGAGTTTCAAGACATCTGGTCGCCAGGCGAGTCCCTCGGCAATGTCGGAGCTGCCGTGGTTCCACTCATGCTTGGCATGGCTTTCACCGCGGCACGCAAGGGCTACGCTGCCGGAAATCCGGTTTTGATCGAGGCATCGAACGATGCCGGCGCCTGCGGCGCAGCTATCGTGGCATCGAGGGCCGCGTAATGGGCGGGGTGTTTGCCAACGGCCTGGAAATTTCCGGCAAAGCCGTGAACGCCCAGACCATCGCCGCATTCCCGGATGTTTGCTTTACACCTCCGGAAAACCCCGCAACGCCGCCCGGCGTGCCCATCCCCTACCCTAGTTTCGGATTGGGCAGCGACACAGAGCAAGGGACCGGCACCGTCAAGATCGGCGGCAAGACCGTCAACATCAAGAACAAATCCGACCTGTCCAGAACGTCTGGGACGGAGGCTGGCTGTGCCGCAAAGAAAGGTGTCATCACATCGAAAAATACGGGAAAGGGGTATTTCAACTCATGGTCTAACGATGTGAAGTTTGATGGCGAACCCGTCATACGTATGACAGATCTTGCCACAAACAACCATGCATCGCCGACTGGCAATACGGTTACATGGCCGCACACGGCCGCCATAACTGTCAGTGGGCAGGACTGTGCAACGATTTTAAATAACGTGGGTATATATGTGCATCAACACAAGGATTCCGATTGTGCGCACCCGACGGAATCCGAGCACTGCTTTGAAAATCAGATGTTCCAGAGGAGTCGCGGCGGCGATAACTATTCCGGCTGGGGAAATTACGACGTCAACACCGCGCCCTGCATTTGCATGGAGTCCTACAAGAAAACCAAGACCGGATACCGCAAATCCGGTTCTGGGTCAAAACGCGGCTCGCCGCACAACAAAAAGACAAAGAAAGTCCGCGATTTCCTGAAGAAGAAGCGCAGTCCGACCTTAGGCGATGCGATCAAGGAGGTGCAGCAGGCTGTCGGCGACCATCACGAGAAGCTGCAGAGCTGCACCAAAAAGGAGAAGGACGACGCGCTCGAATGCCTGAAGCTCGTGCTCATCGACTACCTCATCGATTGCGCCAGAGCCCCGAAACCGACCCCCGCCCAGATACTGGCAAAACCGATAAGGAAGAAGTGATGCGTGAGCCCGAAACGATCGCCGACTTTGACCCAGAGGAAATCGATGTCCAGGCCGTGGACGGATATCATCACGGCGGCAATCGCTTCAGCGCCAGTTTCGAACTGAGCGATCCCGATGACGAATTCAGCCGGTCCTATCTCCTGGAAATTGAGCTTGGGGCGACCATTCGTTTCAATGCACGGCTTCAGATCGAGGACGCGATCCGGTCCCATGTCAGTTTTGGGCCGCAAGACCATGTTGCGCTTGAGCTTGGAGGGATCATCCACGACCTTCCGCCTGGTTCGGCATCACGCACGGAACTGCCCGAAGGCGCACTGACGCGCCTGTGGGCCCCATCGCGCGACCGGATCTTTGCGATCGGAGATCTTGGCGTCAGCTATCTGCGTGAGCGGGGCCAATGGGGGCAGTTGGAGACCTTCGACGAAGCCGTGCTCAACGATATCCACGGTCGTGACGGAAGTCCGGTCTATTGCGCCGGCGACCGCGGGCTTCTGCTGAGACTCGACGGACGGCGCTGGAATCGTATCGATGTGGGCGTCGAGGAGAATTTCAATGCCGTCCTGGCCGGACCTCAGGGTGAGGTCTATCTCGGCGGGGCGAACGGGGCAGCCTACGAATTGCGTGACAGCCAGCTGATTGCGTTGAAGGCCGACGAGGTCGACTATTACGATATCTGCGAGTTCCGCGGCAAACGCTACTGGTCGGACATGAGCTACGGCGTTTCGGTGCAGAAGGGACGCGAACTCGTGCCTCTGCTCGAAACGGAACAAGGTTTTACCATGAACGCGACCGAGGAATTTCTTGTTGTTGCAGGCTGGCACGAGTTCTTTCTGTTCGACGGCACTGACTGGTCCGGTTTCGAAATGGGCTATGACGGCAATATCTTCCTTCGAACGGTCGACATCAACAACTACCGATAGGATGGGGGTCATCGGTTCTGTTTCAGGGTCACCGCCAGATACTCTCTGACTTTGGGAAGGTCCAGATCCACAACCTGGATCGGTTTTGGTGCGGCCAGCATCCGCAACACGAAGAGTTCACCCGCTTCCGAGAACTCCTCAAAGCGCTCCTGCGCAATTTTTCGACCCTGATCTCCGGCTACCCGCAAACCGTCCAGATGAGCCTCCAACCTTTCAATCAAGCGGGCAAGACGCACTTCGTCCATCTCCGGATTTTCCTCGGGGTGGAGCAGGTGATGGTCGTAGATCGTCCATAGAAACGCCGCCATTTCGGCATGCTGGCGGACGATCTCGCGCAAGATCGGCGCTGCCATCAGTTCAGGTTCACCGAGCCGCCACGGATACGGTTGGTGGCGCTTGCGTGGCTCGTAACGTATGTGCCGCGGATGATGATATGGCCGTCTTTTTCCAGGATGATCGTGGCCTTGCCACAGCGCAATTCTATTCGTTCTTCACCCACTATCCTTACCTGTTCGCCGTCGCGTTTGACTTGCGCCCGCGGCTTGCGGCTTGGCTCTACAATGCGCCCCACAATCAGTGGTCGACCAACATCTCCGTCTTCAAACAGGAGCGCGACCTCGGAGCCGATCATATCCGAACTCATTTCGGCCAGGCTTCGGGCTCTTACCGCGGTCTCCCTTGTATTGCCCGGGAATACGACGAGCGGTGCTTCGTCATCGAAGCCGAGAAAAACTCCGATTATCACCCCTTCGATCCGCTTCCGAGTCTTGGTCATCCAGCCGCCCTCAATTCTGCTTGATCTCCGAACCTTTCATCGTGATGTCGCTTGAAGCCTTCACGTTGATCTTGCCCGAGCCTTTGACGGAAATGTCCTTGCCTTCAATATTGATGGTGCCGTCCTTCTTCATCGAAATCGCCGCCGAGCCACACTTGATCACGATGGAGTCGCCAGCCTCGATCAACAAATCTTTGCCGATCTTGATGGCACCGTCCTCGCCAATCTCGACAAGGCTTCCCTTGGCTATCTTCAGGGAGCGCGCGCCGCCGACATTGGTCGTGTCGTCCTCGGCGATTTTGGCGTTTCGCCCTTTGCCGATCTGCGAGGAATGGGCTCCGCCGACCTTGAAACTTTGATCCGCCGCCACCTGCACGCTCTGGTTCGCGCCCACCGACCAGCTGTCGTCGGCACCAATGCTATGGCTCTGCGCCGCACCCACCGTAACCGACCGTGTCGCGCCGATTGTATTGGCCTGCGGGCCACCCACGGTCCTGGTCTCGGATGCTCCGACGCTGTCGACACGGGCGGCGCCGACCGTAATGGTCTGGACGATCGCGACGGTCTGCGTGTGATTGGACCCGATCGTCTCCGTCGAGTTCGACCCGATATTGATCGTCTCGTTCGACCCCACCGTAAGCGAGCGATTGACGCCCACCGTCTCGGTGTCGTTGTTGCCGATATCGGTGGTCTGGTCGACGCCGACCTTGACCGTCTTGTTGTTGCCGACGTCCTCGTCGAGGTTGTGGCCGACGGAATGCTTGGCGTCGTGGTCGATGCGGTCCGACTGATCGTGCTGCACCAGCTTGGTGCGGTCATGCTTGACCAGAAGGTTGTGGTCCTTCTGCGCCTGGAAATTGACCAGTTCGGAGCCGGCCTTGTCCTCGAACATCAGTTCGTTGTAGCCGCCGCCGCCGAGCGAGGAGTCCGACTTCCAGCCGGATTGCGTGGCACTCGCCGGCAGCCCGTAGGGCGGCATCTGCGAGGCATTATAGACCCGGCCGGTGATGATCGGCAGGTCAGGGTCGCCTTCGATAAAGTCGACGATCACCTCCTGGCCGATGCGCGGTATCTGGATGAAACCCCAGCCGCTGCCGGCCCAGGTCTGTGAGACCCGCACGAAACAGGAGCTGTTCTCGTCCTTCTTGCCCAGGCGATCCCAGTGGAATTGCACCTTCACCCTGGCGTATTTGTCGGTGAATATTTCCTGGCCTGACGGACCGACCACGGTTGCCGTCTGCGGCCCACGCATGATCGGTCGGGGCGTGATCCGTGGCGGACGATAGGGCAATGCGGTCGGCGCCACGCCCAGGATCACCTTGAAGTTCTCGCTGTCGACGTCGGCATGGCTTCTGTATCCCGGATCGAACAGCCTGTATTCGGCGCTGACCACCAGATACTCCTGGTTCTGGTCCTCGCGCGGAAAGCCATCGAGCTTGAACGTACAGCCCGAAAACAGGCCGCGCACGGTGCCGACCGCGGCGATACGCTGGTGGACGGCTTGGATTTCCTCGCGTCGGATCGCGGCCAGGTTGTCGCCCCGGCCGACTTCGAGATGCGCGCCGGGCTGGCGATAGTTTTCGCCGGCGGCCAGTTTGTGGCTGAACGGCTGGGCCGACTTGGCCATAAGGTCGGCGCCCGGCTTCTTGAAATCATAGTCGGTGTGGGCATAGGCGCCCGGACGCACCGAACTGCCCGGTATCCATTCGGTGATGTATTCGACATCGCGCCGGGAGCCCTGCCCTTCAAAATGATAAGGTACTTTCTCGTAGCCCGGCGCCGGCTTCAGCTTGCTCATCACATCGGTCAGGACAAGCGTGTGTTTGCCCTCGTCATGCTCGAAAAAATACAGGATGCCTTCATGCTCGAGCAGCCGCTGGACGAAATCCAGATCGGTCTCGTCATATTGCACGCAGTATTCGCGCGGAGGGTAGGAACCCTGCAGACGCAGATCGAACTCCGCCGTGCTGTATTTCTTAAAGACGTCCTTGACGATGTCGACGACGCTCTTGTTCTGGAAAATACGGCAATCGGTGGTGTTGCCGAGGAACCAGAGCCACGGCCTGACGACCGCTTCGTAGTAGGCCAGCCGGTCTTCTATGCGGGTCAGGCGAAACTCGGACACAAGGCCGCTGAACCAACGTTTCGGATCGGATTCGCCTTCCACCGAAACGCCCCCCCCCAGCATCTTCAGCGGATCGATATCGGGGCTGGGGCTAACGAACCCTACCGTATAGGCCAAACAACGGCTGATCTCATCGCGACCGACAAGATGCGTGAAGGTCAACAGCTCGGCGCCAACCGGTGTTTGCACAACCGTGGCACGTTCGTTCGGCATGGGTCGTGCCCCTCCTGGACGCGGCCGCCGGCAGTGGGTTTGAAGTTCCCGCATCCAGGAACTTTTTGGCCCGCCGCACCAGGCTATGTTGAGCCTACCACATGTTGTCCGGCCGACCAAAGAGATGCACAGCGGAAAAACCTTAGCCTGCCGATGCATTGGCTCGAAACGCCGCTGTCCTGTTGGATGTGCAAACTGCTAGAATGTGGAGTATCGATCAGCGTTCGACGGCGATCCTCGATGTATATCAGTCTGCAAATCAACAATGTCGACGCCTTGCCTGCGGGCATCTCGACCAGTTACGCAGCGCGTGATCGCGGCTTCGAAATCGGACGCGAGGCTTGTGATTGGACCTTGCCGGACCCCGACAAGTTCATCTCCGGCCGGCATTGCGAGGTTCGCTACGAGGCAGGCGCTTTCTGGCTGCACGATGTCTCGCGCAACGGAACCTACATCAACGGATCGAGCCAGCGCATGACCGGCCCGCATCGGCTGAGCCATGGCGACCGGGTGCTGATCGGCCGCTATGTCATCTTCGTATCGATCGACGACGAGCGCGCCACGACAGGCCATATCAGTTCGACACAACGAGAAATGCCGGCCGCGACAGGCCGGCCGCTCGAATTCGCCGCCGAGCCGTTCTTCACTCCTTCGGAGCAACAGTCCGGGCAGCGGGTTCCGGCTCCGGCGTTCTCGTCGCAACCGCCTCTCCCCTCGACCAGAGACGAAGTGCTGCGGGAAATCGCGATCGCGGCCGGCATCTCGCCGGAATTGCTTCAATCGCGCGATCCGCATGAAGTTGCCGCCGAAATCGGCACGGTCCTGCGGACTGTGGTCGAGGAACTGACCATGCTTTTGAAAGCGCGCGCGGCCGCGAAAATACTGGCCAAGAGCACACAACGGACGATGATCAGCGCCGCCGACAACAACCCCCTGAAGTTCGTCCCGGGAACCGACGACATCCTCGAAATCATGTTTGCCCGCCGCAGGGCCGGCTATCTGGATGCCAGGCGCAGCATCGAAGATGCATTCCGCGATCTCAAGACGCACGAATTCGCCACCTATGCCGCCATGCAAGCTGCGCTATCCCGATTGCTTGATGACCTGTCGCCCGAGGCGATCGGAAAGAAACTCCCCCCTACGTCGTTCTCGTCGAAGAAAAGCCAGGCCTGGGACGCTTTTGTGGCGACCTGGCGAACCATGGAGGAGGCCCACGAGAACGGCATGCTGGACATATTCCTGGCCTATTTCAGCGAAGCCTATGCCAAGGCCGACAAGCAAAAATAGACCGGCCCAAAAGGGATGCGTGACTGAAATCGACGAAGAAAACCGCTTCGGTGCGCGGCATCCGGTTCCAATAGAGAATTTCTGAGATTACGATCACATACGACACTTCGCTAAGCGGGTAAGGCTGATCGACCTGGGGGTCTGCGGCAAATGTCATCTTTCGGCGGGATAGCGAGATATAGCCGACCTTCCCCCGGACACTGCCAGGGTCGGCAGGGGTTGCGTTTCCTTCACCTGACGAGAAGCCGTTTTGCGCCTGTCTCGCTCAGTCGCGGGCACACCGCCTGCACGGACGATCGGCCATGAGTTCGAAAGACGATCCTTTCGGCCCGGCGGGCAAGACCGTCATTCGCGCTCCTCCACGGCGCGAGCGAAAACCGGTGCCAGTCGCTCAAGTGCCCGTCGCGGATGGCGGGCAAGCCTCGCAGACCAAGGATTCGACCGCATTCGATCCCGGCGTCGGCCGGCATACACCGCCGGGCTGGACATCCGGGACCGTGATTTATCAAGGAGCTCCTTCTGGCGCGGCAGGAGGCGGCGCTTCCGCGGCGGCGCCGAAGCCAGCTCTGCGGCAGGAGACCCTGCTCAATGCCACGGACAGTGTCAGATATTCCGCGACAAACCCGATCCTTGCCGCGGCCGCACCGTTGCTGATGCTGTTGGGCCAACTCAGGCTTATCGCCGTCGAGAGACAGGCCGAGCCGTTGGCGGAACATGTCATTGAGGCGATTGATCGATTCGACAGGACACTGGAGAAATCAGGTGTCGCCGAAGAGGATGCGCGGATTGCGAAATTCATCCTCTGCGAAACCGCCGACGATCTCATCGGCAACCTGCCTTGGCCACGGAAGGACGCCTGGGCGCGGCACAGCATGCTGTCGCAGTTCTTTCACGTCGAGCCCCGCGGCACGGGCTTTTTCGAAGCGCTGAACAATATCCTGGCCAGTCCCGAGGCACACTATGATCTGCTCGAACTGATGCATGCCTGCCTGTCGCTGGGGTTCGAGGGCCAATATCGAGGCCTGACACGCGAAGACACCAATCTCGAACGCGTTCGGCGCGACGTCTACGAAACGCTTCGCTATTTCAGGGCACGCGCGGGCGCGGACATCTCGCCCCACTGGCAGGGCCTGGCGTCGACCATGACGCAGTCGTCGACACGCCTGCCGCTCTGGGTCGTCGCGGCAGCCGCGTCGGCGCTGCTGACTGCCGCATTCTTCGCGCTGCGGGTCTTCATCACCAACGAAGGCGATGCCACCGCCGGTGAATTGCTGGCGCTCAACCCATCGACGCCGATCGCCATCGAACGGGCCAGCGTGGCTCCGTTGGCGGAGCCGGCGAAAGTCGTCCCACCCGCTGCCACAACCACGCAGATCGATCGCATCCGCTCGGCACTGGCCAAGGAAGTCGAAAGCGGCGGGCTGACCATCGGTACGAAGGGCGATTTCATCGTGGTCGAAATCAACAATCTCCTGCTGTTCAAGTCCGGCAGGGCCGAGGCGAAGCCGGAGTTCCAGCCCATTGCCGCCGATATCGCCGCAGCCCTGGAACCCGAGCGCGGACCAATCAGGATTGTCGGCCATACGGACAATGTGAAGCCGCGAAAATCGAGTCCATTCAAGTCCAACTTCGATCTTTCCGTCGCCAGGGCGAAGGCTGTCGAAACAATGATGGCACCGAAGTTCAGCGATCCTTCGCGACTCACGGTCGACGGCAAGGGCGAGGACGAGCCAATCGCCGACAATGCCACGCCGGAAGGCCGCACCAAGAACCGCCGTGTCGATGTGATGATCGCCAAGGAGGAAACATTGTGAGCACGGCCGGTTGGAAGCGCCGATGACGCGTTGGCTGCTGCGGATATTCAGCATGGTCGCGCTGGCCGGTTTCGCGGCGGCGGTGTGGTTTGCCGGACCTTTGATCCGCTTTGCCGATACCCGTCCTCTTGGACCTGCCTGGCTGCGCGCGACCATCATTGGTGTGATCGTGGCAGCGCTCGCGCTTTTCTACGGCCTGCGTTTCTGGCAAGCGAGAAAAGCGCAAAAAGAGCTCGAAACCGTGGTCGCACACAATGACGACCGCGATGACGACTCGCGAGTGCTCGAAGCCCGCATGAATGAGGCCGTGGCGGCGCTCAAGCGGTCGAGCGGCAAGCGCAATTTCCTCTATGAGATCCCCTGGTACGTCGTCATCGGCCCGCCCGGCGCAGGCAAGACAACGGCGCTGGTCAATTCGGGTCTGAATTTTCCGCTGGCCGGTTCGGGTGATGCCCAGCCAGTTGCCGGCGTTGGCGGAACACGCTCCTGCGACTGGTGGTTTACCGACCAGGCCGTGCTGATCGACACCGCCGGACGCTACACAACACAGGATTCCAATGCCGAGAGCGACAAGAGGAGCTGGCTCGCCTTCTTGTCGCTGCTCAAGAGAGCCCGCACACGGCAACCGATAAACGGCGTTATCCTGACTATCAGCCTTGCCGATCTCATCAACCTCGACGATCCGCAGCTTGACGCTCACGTCGTCGAGATACGCAGTCGTCTGCGGGAAATCCATGAGACGCTGAAGGTCCAGTTTCCGGTGTATCTGCTGTTCACCAAGGCCGACCTGGTTTCCGGGTTCATGGATTACTTCGGCGGCTTCGACGAGCCGCGCCGGCGCAAGGTCTGGGGTGCGACATTCCAGACGGGGGATCGCAACAAGAATATGGCCGCCGAAGCTCCGGCCGAATTCGATGCACTGGCAAGACGCCTGGCGGAGGAGATGCCCGACCGCCTTCAGGAAGAGGCCGATCCGGTCGCGCGCATATCCGTCTTTGGCTTTCCGGCGCAGTTTGGCGCGCTGAAGGAGCGGATTACGAGTTTCATCGCCAGCCTGTTCGATCCGACCCGCAGCCAGGTGAATGTCAGCCTGCGTGGACTCTATTTCTCTTCAGGCACGCAAGAGGGAACGCCAATCGATCAGGTGTTGGGCGCGATCGGCCGCAATTTCGGCAGCAATCCCCGCGCCCATCTTTCCGGAACCGGCAAGAGCTTCTTTTTGCACGATCTGCTGACGGACGTCATTTTTGCCGAATCCGGATGGGTTTCGTATGACAAAACAGCCGTAAGACGTGCGGCGATCGCCAGATTCGCCGGCCTCGGCGCCATCGCGTTGATCGCGGCGGCCGCCCTCGGCACTCTGGCCCTGAGCTTCACAGCCAACAGGTCGCTGATCGCTTCCACCACGCAAGCCATGAGCCAGTATCGCCAGACGGCGGACGCGCTGCTCAAAAGCACCGAGGTGACCGATGTCGACCTCGAAAACGTCATTGGTCCGCTCGACCAGTTGCGCAATCTGCCGGCTGGATTCGAAACCGGCGACGTGCCGGCACCGATCGAAGAGACGTTCGGCCTCAGCCAGCGGGAGAGACTTCTTTCGGCTTCCAAGACGGCTTACCGGCAAGCGCTGGAACGAATGTTGCGATCGCGCCTGCTGATCCAGGCCGAGCGGACGATCCAGGCCAGGATGGCCGATCCGGCCGCGCTCTACGAACCGTTGAAAATCTATCTGATGCTTGGCGGCAAGGCGCCGAAGGTCGACGACGCGTTGATCATCTCCTGGATGAAGCAGGATTGGGAGCAGAACCGGTATCCAGGCGAAAACAACCGCGAAGGACGCGAGCAGCTCGAAAAGCACCTGCGCGCCATGCTTGCCTTGGACGACACCTACGATCCGGTTTTCGAACTCAACCAGCCGCTCATCGAAGCCGCTCAACGCTCGCTCGGGCGCATGAGCCTTGCCGACCGTGCGTCCGCTTTGGTCAAATCCGCGGTATACGCGGCAGCGCTTGATGATTTTTCTGTTTCGCTGAAAGGCGGCCCGGAAGCGCAGCTGCTGTTCGAGCGTGTCGATGGCGGCGATCTGTCAGGCCTTCGTGTTCCCGGCATCTATACCTATGCCGGCTTCAACACCTTCTATCTCGGGCAACTTTCTCGCATTGCCCAGACGCTCGTCGACGACCAGTGGGTCCTCGGTGGCGGCGGCGAGCGAGGCGGCATCGATCTGGAGTTGCCCAAGCTCGGCCCCGAACTTCTCGATCGCTATGGGAAAGAGTTCGCAACGGCGTGGAACAGTGTTCTCGACAGCTTGAAGTTCAAAGCGATGCTGAAGGACAAGCCGCATTTTATCGCGCTTTCCGCCGTCGCCTCGCCAACCTCGCCGATCGAACAGCTGTTTACGGCGATCGCCGACGAAACAGCTCTGACGCGGGACGCTGCTTCGGGCAAGGACCCAGGCACCGGGGTCGAAGGCGGCACGGTGCAAGGCCAGTCGCAGGACGCCGCAAGCATGGCCAGGGGCCTGGCTCGCATCGGCATTCAAATCACCACCGGAAAATCGCAAAGCCGTGCCGGCACGGGGTTCGCAAACGCGGAAAACCAGAATCCCGGGACCAATATCGAGGCGCAATTCAGGTCGTTCCAAGCCCTGGTGAGCGGTCCTGCCGGACACCGCCCGATCGATGCATTGACCCAGAATTTCCGCGATATCTACCAGAGTCTGCAACTGGCGACCGACGTTCCCTCCCAGACGGAACGCGTCAACGCAAATCTGCAGCTCCAGATAGCCACCCTTCGCGCCAATGTCTCGCGACTGCCCAAGCAACTCGGCCGGATGGTCAATGCGACGGCGGACGAGTTTGAAGGCAACGTCACCGAAACCTCGCTGGCAAGTTTGAACCAGATGCTCGACCAGACGGTCACACAGTCCTGCGAGGAGGCGATCAACGGCCGTTATCCTTTCGCCGGCAACGGTAGCGAGGACATCGCGCCGGCGGATTTCGCGAAATTGTTCGCTCCGGGCGGGCTGATGGACCGGTTCTTCGCACAGAACCTCGCATCGCTGATCGATATGAGCGGTCAGGACTGGAACTGGAAACAGGACGCGCGCTTCGGCCGCGACCTGTCGAAATCCACGCTGAAAGACTTCCAGCTGGCGGCCGAAATCCGGAGCGCCTTTTTTCCCCAGGGCGGTTCGGTGCCCTCGGTCAGCGTGACCTTCACGCCGTTCTCACTGCATGGCGATGCAGATGCGGCGGTGCTCGATGTAGACGGCCAGACTGTCCAGAGCAACCAAGCGGGTAACGCGCCAAGCACCGTGAGCTGGCCGAGCGGCACGGCCTCGGGGTCCGCCAGCCTGAGCTTGACGCCGGAAATGCCAGGCCGCGAATCCACCATCAAGTTCGAGGGGCCGTGGGCGCTGAAGCGGCTGCTGGATAAGGCGACCGTCACCGGCGGGGACAGCAATATTGAAGCGCGCTTCGTGATCGGCGGGCGCGACGTCACCTATACGATTCAGGCTGGTTCCGGCCCCAACCCCTTCTTGCTTCCCGCACTTTCCGGATTCAGCTGTCCGAAGGCGTTTTGAGATGAGCCTCAAGCTTTCAGTGCGGCGACACCCTGCATGAGCCTCAGGCGCCCGGAGCTTAATTTCGATACTCTAATGTTCGTGCCTGTGGCAAAGTGGCTCGAGCGGGCGCCCGGCGGTGCGCCGTTGAGGGCGCTTGAGAAGCGCTTGGTGGCAAATTGAACGATGTCGCCCTTCCCTTCGAGAGTTTCGGCGTCAGCCACAAAGGCTGTGTGCGCGAGCACAATGAAGACAGCTATCTGCTCGAGCCACGAACCGGCCTTTGGGCGGTGGCGGACGGAATGGGCGGGCATGAGGCCGGAGAGGTCGCCTCGGCCAGCATCGTCGACCATCTGGCCACGATCGGCATCGCAAGCTCCGCTCCGGATTTGCGAGCGCGCTTCGAGGACCGGCTGAGCCGGGCAAATGCCGAGATCCGCGGCATATCGGAATCTCGCGGCATAACCATCGGTTCCACGGTGGCAGCCCTGTTGGCGATGGACGGACGGTTTGCCTGCCTGTGGGCGGGTGATAGCCGGATTTATCTGATCCGCAACGCCTCGATCTCGCAGATTTCGAAAGACCACACCGAAGTGCAGGAACTCCTCGATAGAGGCATGATCAGTGCGGCCGAGGCACTCACCTGGCCACGCCGCAATGTCATCACGCATGCGGTCGGCGTCAGCGACGAATTCGTCATCGATTTCCAGCAAGGCGAATTGATGCCGGGGGACATTTTTGTGTTGAGCACCGATGGGCTGACGGCGCATGTCACCGACGCGGAGATCGAGGCCGCCGTCGTATCGGCGACACCTCAGGCGGCATGCGAAAATCTGCTGGAAACGGTCCTGGCTCGGGGTGGAACAGACAATGTCACCATTGTGCTGGTGAAGATCAAAAAAGGGCGCAACGGACAATCGCTCCATCCTGATTTGTCCGGAGCGGAGGGCCGAGGCTGATGAGCGCCGACGACAAGACGCGAATATCGCCGCAGGTGGCCAATACCGCCGTAGGCACGCAGCTCAGCGGCATTTACGAACTTGATGAGCGGATCGCATTCGGCGGCATGGGAGAGGTCTATCGTGGCCACAACATCCAGACCGGAGACCACGTCGCGATCAAGATCGTCCTGCCCGAGTTTGCCCGTGACCAGACGATCTTGTCCCTGTTCCGCAAAGAGGCCTCGATCCTCAACCATTTGTCGCATGATGCGGTCGTGCGATACCACGTTTTCACCATCGATCCCGGGATCGGCCGTCCCTACCTTGCCATGGAATTCGTCGACGGCGAGTCGCTGTACGACATCATGCGACGCGGCCCGATGCCGACGGAAGAGGTCCGCAAGCTCTGCCATCGCCTCGCATCCGGCCTGAGCGCCGTTCATCAAGCGGGAGCAATCCATCGCGACCTCTCGCCAGACAATATCATCCTGCCAGGGGGCCGGGTCGACCGCGCAAAGATCATCGATTTCGGTATAGCGCGATCAGCGACCGTAGGCGGGGAGACGCTGATCGGCGGGAAGTTCGCGGGAAAGTACAACTACGTTTCGCCTGAACAGCTCGGGCTGTACAGCGGCGACGTCAGTGAACAGTCCGACATCTACAGCCTTGGGCTGGTGCTGGTTGCCGCTCTGCGCGGGAAACCAATCGACATGAGCGGATCACAATTCGAGATCATCGAAAAGCGCCGGGCCGTGCCTGATCTCTCCGACATCGACGACGATTTTCGTGATATTGTCGAGGCCATGCTGCAACCGGATCCGCGAGACCGGCCGGTCAGCATGGCTGATATCGCCAGGATGACGCGTGGCGAAGACGAAGGAACAAAGCCGCCGACGTCGATCACACCCCGCAACCGGCCGGCTTTGCCGCCAGTCGGGCAAACCCTTGCTCCTGATCCCAAGGGCCAGCCCCAGCCATCCAATGTCGCGGGACACAACGCGCCGACGGCAACAGGCCCGGGCGAGCAGCGCTTCGTCCCGCATATCCGGCCCGCGCATTTGTCCGAACCGCGTCCTTCGCCGGTCGCCGGCCCGCCACGCGCGGTCACGTCTGATCTGGATGGAAAATCCACAAAGCCCCGAACCATCGCGATCGCTGCCTTGGCGACGCTGGCTGTCGCCTCAGGCGCGGGCCTGTATCTGAGCGGCTTCATGACGCCTGCGACGCCGACTGCCGGCAAGACATCGGTTTCCGCACCCGAACCATCAAAGCCTGCACCGGAAACGTCAAAGCCGACCTCGACGGACAAAGTCGCGAACGCCCCCGAGCCGCCAAAGCCAGTTCCGGTCACGCAGCCGGAGGCCAGCGTACCGCCGGCTGAAAACCAGCCAGATGCCGCGGCGGCTCAAAAGCCGCATCCGGCCAAGCCCGCCGAACTCCCTTCGCAGACCGAGGAGCCCGCCAAGCCGCCGACAATGGAAGCACAGCCGCAACCAGAGGCGAACCCGCCGCCGGCTGGAAGCCAGGCAGATGCCAAGGCAGCGCAAACGCCGGAGCCGGCGAAGCCCACTGTCCCCGCGCAAACCGAGGCCCCCCCGAAATCATCGGCAACGGACGCGCAGCAGCCATCCGAAAAGACACAGCCGGCCCAGCCAGTGGTTGTGGAGGGCCCAAGGCCCGAGCCCGAACCACAGATCAACCAGCCGGCAACGCCCAAGGTGGCCGCGCCGGCGGCCAAACCCACTGCAAGCCAGACGGATGTCGCGAACGCCGAGAGCCAAAAGACCGTGCCACCGGCAGCCAAACAGCCGGACCAACCTGTTGTCGCGTTGAACGTGCCCAAACCAGCGGTTCCCCCGGCCGTCGACGACATCGCGCAACGTGTCTCCTGGGTCCGCGACTTCGGCGGCGGCGACTGTTTCTATGCGGCCATGAATTCGTCAACCGACACGGCCGCCGCTATCGAAGGATTTGGAACGGCAGTCCAGCCATTCGAAAGGATGCTGGGCGATTTCCAGGCGAAATTCCATGTCGAGCCCGACATCAGCGTCCGGCTCATCGAGCCGAGCCAATGCGAAGTCACCAATTTTCTGCGTTTTCTGGGGCAGACCGCGGCCGACAAGCCGCAGCTTGTTCTCGACCGGACATCGGTGCCGAACGGTACGCCGATCAGCGGCACGCTGGTGACGCGTGGCGGGCTCATTTCCAGCGTGCTGCTGATCGATCACAAAGGCATGGTGTTCAATCTCGACGACCGCATCGTCGCACAATCGGACAAAGCTACCTTCAGCATCCCGATTGCCCTCGGCGCCGCCGACAAGGCCACTGGCAAGGCTGTGCCGCAGATCATAATGGTGATCACCGGCCCGCAGGATGTTCAGGCGGCTGCATTCTCAACGCCGACGCCCGCCTCGGTGGTGCTTCCCAGGATTCTCGAGGAAATCGAGACCGACGGATCTCAGTTCTCAGCCACCGCCAAGTATTTCCGGCTCGGCGGATAGCATGGGCGCCCGATGGAAAGCTGCTCGTGTTTGCCCCACTCGTCCGCCGACCTGCCCATAAAGCAGCGTGATCCGGTTCGAGCCCTGCTTGCCCTGACGGGCCGCATGAAGCTTGCGGTCATCTCGGGCGCCGCACTGCTGGCCGTGCTGTCATCGGGCGAAGCGCGCGCCGAGTTCACGGTCTGCAATCAGACGCTCGACGTCGTCAATCTCGCGGTCGGCCAGAAGATCGACAATGCGGACCAGACCGACGGCTGGTGGACGATCGGCGCAAATCAATGCGTGAACGTCATCCGCGAGGAACTGACGAACCGCTACATCTACCTCTATGCCACGGACGTGTTTGGCCATGCGATCCTCACCGGATCGACCGAAATGTGTATCGAGCGACGACGTTTCTCGATCCGCGGTATCGACGAATGCTGGCAGCGCGGCCATATCGCGGCCCAATTTCTCGAAGTCGATACGCTTGAACAGGTGCGGTGGACGTTCTTCCTGACCGGAAACAGTCCGTGACGCACAGTATCGACACGAGCTTCAAGCAGAAGAAGCAGGCGCGCCTTGCGCTTCGCAGACGCAAGCTCTGGCGCCGGCTGCTTGCCGGTCTTGCCACGATTGTCGTGCTGTCGATCGCCGTGGGCTTCTACCTCACCGCGGACTATTGGTCGTTCGGCGACGAAGACGAAGAACTCCACGCGGTCGAAGGAGTGGACGACGTGCCGGCCGATGCATCGGTCTATGTGCCTGCCATCATCGACCTTGCCGGGGACCCGATGTGGATCACCCTTGCCCCAGATGCCGACACCACCTCGAAGGGCCATTCGATTGCGAGGCCTGCGGATCTCGATCAGGCCGGAGTTTCGCCGCAGATCGAAATCCTGTCGGATGTGATGCTCAGCGCCAGCGAAAAATTCATGACGACGATACCGTCGACGCAGGAGGACTTCGCATTCTTCCAGGCGCAACGGCAGACCGCCCCGCCGCCGTCCAACGATCCGCAGGACGATCTTCAGCCACCGGCGGGGGACCTGCGGAACGATCTTCAGCCCTCGCCCGCTCCCAACGAGGCTCCGGCGGCCGAGGGACAGCAGATGGGCACCGACGATCCCGAAGCCGGCTGGGGTGAAACGATCGATGCGGGCGAGGCCGCCCTGCCCGCATTCCAGAAGACGCAGATCGAAAACAACACGAGTGTCGCCACCGTCACGAACGAGTATCGGCGGTTCGAGGCGACCGAAGACACGTTCGTGAAAATCCTCAACGACCGCAGTCTGGACAGTGTTGCGCTCGATGCCCATTTCTCGGCCGAGGACGCCAGGCTGGCAGGCGAAGCGCTCAAGGCGCTTTTCAACCGGGAAGGGCTGGAACCGGGTCATGTCGTCGCCATGCGCGGTTTCAGGCCGACGCGCGAGACGACGACAATGTCGCTCATGCAAGTGTCGATCTACGCCAAGAACGTCTTTGTCGGCACGCTGACGCGCAACGCCGCGGGCGCATTCGTATCGGGTGTCGATCCCTGGGTTCGCGAAGATCTGTTCAACTATTCTGGCGCACCGGAGGAAGGCACGCACAAGCGGCAGTATCGCCTGCTCGACGCAATCTATTCGACGGCGGCGCGCAACAAAGTTCCGACCAGCGTGATCGGCGAAGCGATCATGTACCTGTCGAGAGGACAGGATCTGGACGCCTTCGCCAGCGAGGACCAGCGCCTTGTCCTGATCTATTCGCAAACGCCGCGCGGCAAGAGCGAGACCGACGGACGCGTGCTGTATGTCGGTGTGCAGGGCACTGAAAAGAGCCTCGAATGCTTCGTCTTCCAGCAAAGCGACGGTCAGTTTGCGTGCGTTACCGGCGACGATCAGGTTCGCTCGCTGACGGTCACCAACGGCATGGCCACGCCGGTCAACGGGGTCATGACGTCCACTTTCGGTCCACGCAAGCACCCTATCCTGGGCGTGGTTCGCATCCACAAGGGCGTCGATTGGGCGGCCCCCGTGGGTACGCCGATCACAGCCGCCTTCGACGGCGAGATCACCTTCCAGGGTGATGGCGGCGGTTACGGCAACCTGGTGAAGATTGCGCATCCCAACGGACGCGAGACGCGCTACGCGCATATGCAGAAATTCGCAATCGCAAGCGGTGTCGGCACAAAGGTGAAGGCAGGTGACATCATTGGCTATATCGGCACCACCGGCCTATCGACCGGGCCGCATCTGCATTTCGAACTCTATCAGAATGGCGAGGCGATCGATCCGCTGGGCACGGTAACCGCCGCGGTCGCAACGAATGATCCTGCCGTCGAAACGCTGACCGACCGTATCGTTCATGTCGAAAGTGGCGGCAGCGCCCGCGCCAAGAACCCAAATTCCTCAGCAACCGGCGCTGGCCAGTTCATAACGAAGACCTGGATCCGGATGATGAACACCTACCGCCCTGAACTGGCACGAACGCTGTCGACGGCCGACCTGCTCGCTCTGCGCTACGACGCCACGATCTCGCGCGAGATGGTGCGAAATCTGGCGCGGGAAGGCGAAGCCTATCTTCGGGCACGCGGCCATCAAATCACGGCCGGCCGGCTCTATCTCTGCCATTTCCTGGGCATGGAAGGCGCGCATCAGGTGCTGTCGGCGTCGGGTTCGGCGCAACTGAGCGCCGTGCTCGGTTCCGCCGTCATTCAAGCCAACCCCTTTCTCACGGGCAAGACCGCCGGCTATGTCGTGGATTGGGCAGAAAGGAAGATGGGCCAGAAGGTTGCCCGGGTCGCGACTGACGCCAGCCAGCAGACAACCAGCACGACGGAAATCCGCCAGACATCGCCGGAGTTCGAAAAATACAAGCAGGCCGTCACGGCCGTCATAAGCTCGCTTCAGAAGACCCTCTGAACCTACCCTCGCGGTTTGTGGGTTGCCATCGAACCATTGGTGTTCCTGCTGCAAAGTGCTATCATGTGCGAGTTTTTTCGGGTCCTTTGTGAACCAAGACCGTGGTCAGGATCACATACGCCCAGGAGCCATTTTTGGCATAAGCGAGCTTGTCGCTGACGAAATTTAGCATGCGCAGACGTCAACAGTGCGCCCTGATGGGCGGAGGGCTGGTCCATGAAAGCGTTCACTGTCTTTCTGAGCGGATTTCTCCTTTATGTCCTTGCCGCGTTCAGCGTCGAGGGCGCCGTGCCTGACGCCAAACGCGTCGCGCTGGTGATCGGCAACAGCAAATATGTCCATGCGGTTACCTTGCCCAACCCCGCCAACGATGCTCACCTCATCGCATCGACGCTGCGCAATGCCGGCTTCGAGGTGATCGAAGGGGTCGACCAGGACAATGCCGGCATGCACAGCCTCATCAGCCGGTTCACCGAACAATCCTACGACGCCGACCTCGCGGTAATTTTCTATGCCGGTCACGGCATGCAGGTCGACGGCAAGAATTTCCTCATTCCGGTCGACGCCGAGTTGACGTCGCCAGCCTATCTCAAAACACGCACCGTCCAGATCGACGAGTTCATGGCGGCGTTGCCGTCAGACCCGGCGGTTGGTGTCATCATCCTCGATGCCTGCCGCGACAATCCACTCGCCAGGACGCTGGCCGCCTCTCTGCCGAAGTCGCGCTCGCTGGGATCCGGCCTGGCGCCGATCGAAGCAAAATCAGAGGGCGTTGGAACGGGTGGCATCCTGATTGCGTATGCCACGGATCCGGGCGCGATCGCTTTCGACGGCAACGGCGTCAACAGTCCCTACTCCACCGCACTCGCCAGACACCTGACCGAACCCGGCGTCGAGATCCAGAGCGCCCTGACGCGGGTGCGCGGCGAAGTGAGCGAGACCACCCAGGGTCGCCAGCGGCCGTGGCACAACGCATCGCTGGGGCGCGAGGTGTTCATTGGAAAACCCGTCGCGGCAGCTGCGCCTGCCGCACCAGTGGCCGACGCGTCGAATGGGGCTGCGGCATCGGCTCCTGCTCCTGTTGCCAGCGCCCCTCCTTCGTGGGAAGTCGAGCAACGCCTTTGGGATGAAGCTTCGAAGCGCAATGCAATTCCGTTCTACGAGGCTTATCTCGACCAGTTTCCGAACGGTCGGTTCGCTACAGTGGCCCGGCTGAACATCGACGAATTGAACGACCCGAAAACCCAGAACCGGCAGGTCGCGGCAATCGATACGGACCAGGCTAACGCCAGTTCCGGCTCCGCGGTGCGCACCTCGGTCGGCGTCCCGGACGAGGTGAAGCAGACACCCGGCACCGAGTTGACCGAAAGTGCCATTGGCCTCGACCGCCAGGGTCGCATCGACCTGCAATTGCGCATTGAAGCGTTGGGCAACGAGCTCGGCCGCATCGACGGAAACATAGGCCCTCAGACACGTCAGGCGATCGGCATCTGGCAAGTGGAGAACGGCCTGCCGCGGACCACCTATCTGACACGCCAGCAACTTGCGTTCCTGGTGATCCAGACAGATCCGATGATGGAAACCGTGCGCGCCAGATATGCCGCCGATCAGGCCCGTGCGACGCAGCCGAAAAAGCAGGTGGTGCAGAAGGTCCGCACGCAGAAACCGGTGGCACAGAAACCCCGCAAACAAAAGCAGGTCGTTCAGAAGCGGCGCAACCGCGAGACCGTGGTGCGGCAGGATGATGATCTTCCGCCGCCCCGGGACAATAACGACTTCCTCACCAAGGCGCTGATCTTCGGCACCGGTGTGGCTGTGGGCGGCGTGCTCAAGAACTGACCGCCGGCATTCCTGGAGCAATAGCACGCAGCAGCGCGCTATTGCGTCTTTATCCGCATTTCGACGCGGCGGTTGACGGGATCGTACGGGTTGGGGCTGCGCGGATTCTTTTCGCCCATGCCGATCGCGTTGATGCGGGCAGCCTCGACACCGCTGGCCGTCAGGAAGGCTGCCACCGATCGCGCCCGCCGTTGCGACAGGCCTTCGTTGTAGTGCACCGTGCCGGTGGCATCAGTGAAACCTTCGACGACGAAGTTGAACGTGCTCAGCCGGCTGTCCTTCAGCGCCTTGGCGAACTCGCCGAGTTCAGCGCGCGCGGTGGTGTCGAGCTCGGCCGAATCCAACCCGAAATTGATCAGCATATCGAGGCTGGATTTTTCTCCCGGCGCGTCCTTCGCCTTGCTCTTGCTTTTGCACTCTTCCTCGGTGCCGACACAAATTCCTCGCGACTTGCCGAGGTCGGCCGCTCCGGCAAAAAACTTCACGATGTCTTCTGATTTCTGAACAGGGTCGGCGGAAGCATGGGTCGAGAAAAACACGACCACCAACACAAAGGCTGAACTGCCCCACTGCATAGCGGTTACTCCTGCTTGAGCATCCGATTTCGATGGATGCAATCATACCAGACTCCGTGGCAATTGTCTGTCGATAAACGCCAGGGGATAGAGTGGTGGCGGCAGTTGTTGCAGCATCAACGGTTGAGGCTTGACCCGCGCCGCGCCTGGGGCTTGAGTGGTAGGGCTTCTCGATGAAAGCGTGGCGGTCATGGCCAATGGGCTTCGATTCAAGACGGCACGGGATCTCTTCATAGCTTGTCCCGCTATTGCCGGGGATATGAGAACGCATCCGACCGAACAGCCGCCGATCGAGTTTTGCCGCGACATCCTTGCCGGGCGCATTCCCGAGGAGGCGATCACGTTTTGTGCCTACCTGCTTCCCGATCGGGCCGCAGTCTGGTGGGCGCATGAATGCCTGAGCCATCTGAGCGAGTTGCTCGATGGGACGGATCACGAGTTGCTCGCCTATGTTCGCGACTGGGTCGGTGAACCGGACAGCCACCATCGCGCCGCGGTGAGCCAGGCGGAGGCAACGGCGCCGACAACGCCGGGCGCCTGGATTGCCCTGGCGGCGGGATGGCATGACAATGGCTCTATTGTTGGCGGATCTGTTGTCGGCGCAGAAGCACCATCAGCCTTGCAGCCGTTTCCTGTCGCCCATGCAGTCAATGCCAGTGTTCTGGCCGGGCTGGCGCGTGTCGCCCTCGCGGACCGCTTTGCCGTTCTTTCCGCGTTTGTCGAAATGGGCATCCAGATGGCCGAGATCGAGGCGCTGCGCCAATCAGCGGATGCTTACTAAGCCTCCATCCCAACAGAAGTTGGACGGATGCCATGATCGTCCTGCCTTACTTGCAGCCGCCTTGAGCCCATTTGGCGAGCGCCACCTTGAAGCGGGTTCCCAGCGGATGTTGCAGGCGCAAAACGGAGACATCGTTTGTCGCGAAATTTTTCGCCTGTTCGCACAGCCGTGCCTCGTCCCATTCATGGCAGCCGTCGCAGTGCTTGCCCTCCCATACCGACTTGTCCAATCCCTCCACCGGGCTGAACAGGGGCTTGCCCTTGATCAGTTGGGCGATGCTCTTCCCGTCGATTGCCGGATCGCCGAAATCGATCGGATGGTCGAACAAGATCGGGCCGTCCGAGGCCGGCCCGGGGATCTTCTGGCGCAGCACATCGAGTGCAAGCTGATCGTCACTTTGGCCCGATGCGCTTGCAACCCCGGTGTTGCGCGCGTCTGAACCGCCTTCGGTCTGAGGTGCGCTCGCCTCGCCGACGATCAATGGCGCGTTGAGATCGACCTTGTGCAGAACGACCTCCGTGGTCAGCGAAACGTTGACCCAGGGACGCTGCTTGCCGGCGGTCGCCTTGAAGACGTCGCTGGTGACCTTGTTCATGGCCTCGGTAATGGAAACGTTGGGTGCGCCGATATACTTGAGGAGCGCCGAGGTGAAAGGCGAATGTTCGCCCGATCCGTCATCGGCGAGTTGATTGGGACTGGCGGCGAAAGCGACGAGCGTGCCGGCGCCACCATTCCCTACCGGGATTTCGGCAAGGCCGCTGCTTGCGCCGTTGACGCCAGCGGTCTTGGCCAGCACCTCGGCGAGGGGATTATCGCGGCAAGCGTCGAGAAACACCAGCCTGATGCTGGTCTCGCGCGACATCTGGCGCAAAATGAAATCAACCGACACGGCCCCGACGTCGAGTGAGGTTTCCTCCTCTAGTGCGGCGTCTACCGGAAGCAGGTAGTTCTGGCCCGAAACCTGCAAGCCGTGGCCGGCGTAGAAGAACAGCGCGATGTCGGCACCGCGCACCTGTTTTGCGAACTGGGCGATGGTCGCCTGGGTCTGCGGCTTGGTCTGGTCGAAGCCGGAAACCACATCGAAATCGAGTTTCTTCAAGCGTTCGGCCATGGCTCGGGCGTCGCGCACCGGATTGGCGAGCGGCGCCGCGTGCTGGTACTGGGCGTTGCCGAGGACCAGCGCGACGCGGCGCTCGGCACTGGCGGCCGTCAGCGTCAAAAGCAAGGCGAGCGCCACAAAACCGGCGGCGCGAAAGAGGCCACCGCAACGAGCAATCAGATCGCACTCCACCGGAACCTCAGAGCTTGGTGGCGGAAAATTCGATCCGCCGGTTGAGCGCCTTGTTCTTGGGCGTATCGTTGGCGGCAACCGGCCGTTCCTCGCCAAAGCCGGCGGCGCTGATCTGGTTACGTGGAATGCCCGCGGCAATCAGGGCGTCGGCAACCGCCTGGGCGCGCCGCTCCGACAGTTGCTTGTTTGCGTCCGGCGATCCATCGGAATCGGTATAGCCGGAGACCTCGACCTTCAGGCTTGGGCATTTGCCGACGACACCTTGGACCTCCGTCAGCAACGGGCGGCTCTTCGCATCTAGCCGCGCGCTGGCCGGCCGGAAGTAGATGGCGCCGGTGCGTGAGAGCACGGCAAACCTGTTCAGGCATTCCTCATCGCTGAAATTCGCCTTTGCGGCATCGGTGGCAACGGGCCCCACTTCGGCCGAAGTCGCCGCGGTGGTTTGGGTGGCGGCTGGTTTGCTGCCGTCGGCAGTGAAGACGAAATCGAACGACACCGAAGCGGTGGGCACGATGTTGGTCACATTGGCCGCCTGCTGGAGTTTGTCGACGTTCGGCAGTAAGCCGAAATCCTCCACATGGACAGCGACCGGAGCCTCGGAAGCAACCGACACCACGGTGTCGCTGATCATGGTGACGACGATGCTGGCCTCGAGCTCCTTGTCGACGCCGTGCAGATTGAGACGGAAAGGCAACGTCGACTTCACCCTGCGCTTTGTGGCGAGATCGGCGAATGCGGCGGGATCCACCTTGGCCGTCAGCTCGGCCGTCGGGTATTTGAATGTCTCGAAAAACAGGAAGCGCATGCGGACATTGCGCAGGTCGACGCCGGTATCGACCGAATTGAGGTCGAAGGCGACCTTGGCATCACCCGCCGAGCTGAGCGTGCCGGTGATGTTCCTGATCTTGTTTGTCTCGACGATCGTGTTCTTCTTCACCGACTGGTAGGTGATGACCGAAGCTGCGGGATCGAGCGTCCAGTTCGGCGCGGCGTCGGCGGCTTGCGATCCGAGCAGCATCAAGCCGGAAAGCGCGACGATCAGGCCAAGACCTCGTGCGGCCGGGCCTTTCAGCCTTGCCATCCACCAGAATGCGACGACTTCGAACATGGAACGCCCCTGCCCAGGACCACCGTATCGACACGACACCTGGCGGGAGCATAGAGCAGTTGCGACTGGTTGGCGAGCAGGTGCGCCAGTCGCTCGCGAAAAGCGTGAGAATGTCGCTCTAGCGGTATTTCAGAAAGGTGCCTAGCTTAGCTCATCTGCGCCCCGGCACACCGTCCACTGCTATCGTTGCTCATCACCAGCCGCCTCCGCCTCCGCTTCCGCCGTTACCGCCACCCAAGGGAGCGATCACAGGTGGCGGCGGTTCGTCTTCGGCAGGCTTGATCACTTTCTTAGCGGTCACTTTCTTGGTGACAACTTTGTTGGGTTTGTGGACCTTTGACCCGGTCGTAGTTCGAACAACCTTAGGCGAAGGCGCCGCCGCCATCGGCGTCGGCTCAGGTTCGGGTACCAAGGAGGTGCACCCCATCAGCGCCGCAAGAAGGCTGAAGAGAGTGGTTGCGATGGCTGCCTGCTTCAATGTCCTGCGCACCATAACCTCCTTGTGAATCAGAACAAATCTCGACGTGGATTGGCTTGCTCCCAGACCGCTCTGGCGGCGTTGACCAGTTGGGTGTCGACAGACCCACTCGCCGGAGTCTTCAACTTGAGTTCCCCACGCAGTTGCTTCAGTGCCGCGCCTTTTGCCTTTGCCCCGAATTTCGCTAGCGTGTTCTTCGCGGTCGGAATCTCGTTGCGCAGATCGAGCGCGACCGCGAGGGCCAGATAGCGCACAGCTATAGCCTGGTCGGCCTTATCGCCCTTCTGCATTTCGAACGCCGCGCGATCATATGCGCCGGACTGATCGCCGCGTGCCGTCGCCAGCTCGAACAGTCTTTGCGCTTCGTCGAGGTTTTGCCGCACACCAATGCCGTCCCGGTACATGCGCGCAAGGCTGGCCGGTGCGTAGGGCTGGCCTAGATCGATAGCCTTCTGGAAAAGCCCTTGCGCCTGCGCTGGATCCTTCTCGACACCCACACCAGTCAGGTAGTTACGGCCGAGCAGGTTCATCGAATACATGTCCTGCCGCTCTACGCCTGCCTTCAAAAAAGCAACGGCGCGGGCTGGATCGGCGGGGACCCCGTTGCGGCCTTCCGTGAAGATCGCGGCGAGATCGTTCATGGCATAGGTATGCCCCATCGCCGCCCCCTTGAGCAGCAGGTCCAGGCCCTTGCCGATGTCGCGTTGCACGCCTAGACCATTGAACAAGGCGCGCCCCCATGCGGTCATCCCGTAGGGGTCGCCTTTGTCGGATGCCACGGAATAAAATGTGTTTGCCTTCTTGGGATCGACAGCCATTCCTATCCCAGACGACGCAATATAGCCGAGTTCGAACACTGCACGGACATGACCCTTCTTGGCAGCTTGCTCGATGGCCGTCCTGGCTTCCTTGACCTCGCCGGCCGCCAGCAGCGCGCGGCCCAGTTCGTAGCGGAAGCGGGCGACACCGGGATAGGCCTCCACCGCCGCCTCGCATGCCTTCACGGCCTCAGCGCCGATTTCATTCGGCAGCAGGCCGGGGACAACACCTTGCAGATCAAGAGGTTCGCCGGCAGCCTGGTCGCAGGGATCGACGGTTGGCGACAGCTTCATGGTGGCGGGCTTGGAGGAACTGCTGTCCGCACGGATTTCGAAGCCGACCTCGACCGGCTCAGCGGCGCCGATCTGGGGTTCATAGCGTAGCTGGTCGACTTCATCCGCCATCAGGCTCGAGTCCGGCGCCAGGGCACGATCCGGCAGGGACAGCGTTCCCGTTGCCGGATAGCTCGCGAGTTTCAGGCTGACCGCGGGGTCCTTGGTCGGGAAGTCCAGCTTCAGCGGAACCGGGCCGATACCGACCGGGACGCTGATCTGCCGGTTTTCGATCGCCTCGGCGGCGCCGGTGATATGGATGCCCCGCTCCAGTACCTGCTGTTTCTGCTCGGTCTCGAGCGAGGCCACAATCTGTGCGCCCTCGGCGCCCTGGCCGCTCTTGACACGGAACACCATGATGCCCTGGCCTTCACCGCCCCAATTGTCGTGCGTGGCGTAGGCCAGCATGTCCACCTCTTCCGTCGCACTGGCCCCCTTGGGCACATCCAGCTTCAGGCGCGGCAGGTCCTTGCCCTGGATGTGTTCGCCCACCGCGACAGCCTTGCCGTCCAGTAGCAGGCGTCCGAGCGCGGGCGGCCTTTCGATGCTGACGGTGATTGACCCGCCATCGACGTCGACCGGCTCCGGCAAGTCCAGGGCAACAGGCCCGACACCCGACGGCACGACCTTCTCCAGAACCGGCGGCAAAGAGGGCCGGCTGGTGCGGCGCATCAGGACAACTTCGTCGATGAGCGAGGAGTTTTCCCAGGGAACCTGCTTGCCCTCGGTGGCCTCGACCACATCGCGCCGCACCGCGGCCATGACCGTGCGTATCTCCTGGTTCGGGGCCAGCGCGCGCCTGGAGAAAGCGGATGAAAACGGGCTGAGATCTCCCGCTCCGTCATAGGCGACCGCCCCTGGCTCGGTGGCAAAGGCAATCAGCGTGTTCAAGGAGCTTTTGACCTGCGCAAGGCCGGTGTTTCCCGCCGTGATCAACTGGTCCCTTAGCCAATAATCCTTGCGCGGAAACGGATTGTTGCGGCAGGCATCGAGGATGATCACCTGGATCTTCGATTTCGCGCGCAATTGCTGCAGGACATCGTCCAGCTTGACCGCCTGGACCTCTATGTCGGCGGCATTCTTCAGCGAGGCATCGATGGGGATCAGGAAATTCTCGCCACCGATCTGAAAGCCGTGACCTGAATAGTAGACGACGGACACATCGGCGCCGTCCGCTGCCGCGAGGTAGTTGCGGAACTGCTCCTCGAACTGCAGCTTTGTGAGATCCTTGGCGACGAACACTTCGAAACCGGCCAACCGAAACATCTTGGATACGTCCTCGGCATCCTTGTCAGGATTCTTGAGGGCGGGGATTTCGCGATATTCGGAATTGCCGATCACCAGCGCGACCCTTCGATCGGCGCGCGCATCGAAGCTCGCAAAAGCCGCTGCGAGGAAGACTGCGATCAATCCACAAAGTCGGAGCATGGCAACTACCTTAACCGTCACTACCTGACGACCACAAGCACAGCTTGCGGTATCAAGGTCTGTTAAAGAGTTCACAATCTGCCGAGACAGGAACAGAGTGAAAAGCCGTCGCGACAGCGGGCACTTCCTCATCCAATCAGGGTCTAAATTACCCCAGAGCTGAACCATCCGCAATGAGTGTCAAACTGCACCGGCGTGACGGTCTGGTTCCGACGCACCCGCCAAGCCTCAATCCAGCGACGGGTGCGCCTGATCCCATCCATCGGCTCCCAAGGTCGACGGGAAGCGGGCCATCGAAGCCCTTCCGGTTCGATTTTCTTCGTCAAGAATCGTGGCGGTTTCCGACAATGAACATCGCGTTATCGCAAAAAGCTTTTTGGTATCAATCTCTTCGCGCCGCGTTCCGAGCGCGCCCAATTGCTATTTGTAAAGCGATTCGAACGCTCAACCCCAACCTTAGCAAGCAACAATCAGTCCTCAATCGGCTTTACGTCGGCAATGATCAGGTCGCTCGTGGCGAGCTGGCGGAAACGTACTGGTTACGCGGCCTGCCAGACTTGGTTCAATATCCGCGCGGCGAGTGCAGCTTTGTCTTGCGGCAAAAAGCGACCGTAGTGGTGCGCCACCATATCGGGCGTGTCCTGGATCGCGTAGCTTGCCTGCTCATATGAGCCGGTCTGTTTCAGTATGTGCGTCGCCAGCACGTCACGAACATTGTGCGGGCCATGAGGGAGAAGACCGGGGATCGCGCCGCGCTGAGTGTATGGATTGTAGATGCCATATCGCTGGATGGTCAGGCGCCACGCCTCATAAAATGTGTTTCGATCATATGCAGCGTCTTTGCTGGTCGCCTTCACAGTTTTGATAAAGAAGGTGCCGGGGTCTTCCGTTCCTCCAAGCAGCACTCGGCGGTGCCGTTCGATATACGCTTCGATGTGCTCGTATAAACCACCCAGGTTTGGCAAAACGAGCCGAAATGGTTTGCTCCCAAAAAAAGATGAGTTCGCGTTCTTGAATGCTATCGAAGGAATAAGAATCTCCCAGCCCTTTTCACGGTCGCTCCAGCGGAGTTCACCGCGCTTCATGTCGGCTAGCTGACGCTCAGACCTCGGCAGTGTCCCACGTTCACTGACCATCAGTTGGCGCAGGTTCTTCTGCCGCAACCCAAGATGCAGCCCGAACCGAAGCATCAGGAACGACCGCACTGCTTCGGCGGCAGGACGGCCATGGACGCGTTCATCGGGCATGAGCCGAAGAATTTCTTCAGTGATCTTTCGATACTCGCCGACCGGGCTATCGGCCTCCAGCACAGGCATGATTGGTTCAAAGGGATCACGATGCACACGCGCGACGCGCTGAATCTCCTTAACGCGGAGGAGGCGTGCTTGAAGTAGACATCGCACGCGTCGTCCCAATCCCCACAGGCGCGATCAATGTCTGTCTGTGAAACCAGTCCATTAATAGGCCGGATTCTCGGCGCCAGATGGGGTTGCTGCCTCAGCCAGCCCGTGTCTTTACGTGTTAACGCGAGCGAAATTCGCAACATGTCCACCTCCCAAGCAGTGTAGAACCCGCGCCGTCTCTCGCGCCATTGCACATACCAGTCCCAGACAGAGGGGAAGACGAGCAGGCCAAAAGTCACATGCTGCGTCGGAACGCCATAGCCACGCACGGGTCCGCGCGGATGCGCGGCTAACGCACCGAACATCAAACCGAGATGCTCAACTTTCTGCGATGCCGTCTCCTCGCCCCAAACACCGTTGCGCTGTAGACCGAACGCAGTGAGTGTCGCGGTCTTGAAGCGGATCAGATCCGCCATTTCCATCGCAAGCGCCGGCGGGGCGTCTATGACGCCGGACATCAAGTCGGGTCAGTTAAAAGAGCACCATCATCGTCATGCTGCTCGCGCCGAACTCGACAGCCGTCATTTGCGGCATCCGACTGACCATAGGTGATACCCGGGAAACGGATCGCGTAACGCTGCTTCAACGCGGCCGCCTGAAATTTCCTGTAGTCAGTTGACCCGCTGATAATCACGCGCCGAACCCATTCTAAATCTCTTCCTGCTCCTGGGGACGACGCATGTTGAAGTCGCCAGGCAAATGCCACGCAAGCCGACGGCGTTCAGCCGAGCCGATATCATCGAGAATGTGGCCGGAGGCGGACCGCGTCTGAAGCGGGAGTTTCGCTTTAAAATACCCTGCCGGCAGACGATAACGACGCTCGATCCGAGCTAGGACTTCCATGCTCGCTACGCTGCGCGGCGATTTGATCCTTGGAGCCAGTGACGAATTGTCGAGCGGTCGAGACTCTCATCGTCTCGGACAACAGCACGATGAAGATGCCAATAGCTGTCGCCATGACGGCGCATCTGGAAATCCAGCGCGGTTTGAAAGGTCGGTAGATCAAACCGTTCCTCGAAAAGAGGCTGCGGGAACTCCTCGATATCGCGTGGTTTGATGCCGGGCTTCTGCCGTTCAAGTGCCGCTTCGCGCGCCGGCCGGTCGACGTTTCTGTCGCGGCATGCTGAGGACGCCTTCGCAGGTACCGGCTGCGGACGCCCTCGCTTGGGACGCTTCAGTTTGGCGTTACAGGAATCGCCGACGGTCGCCCGCTTCGGCGAAGCGTTCGCGTTTCGACCGATTGCATCCAGTGCCCGCTCGATTTCATCCCTGGCAGTTCGCAGCGCGTTTTCGTTGAGGCCGCACTGAATGGCGATTTCTTGCCAATCATAGCCGCGGGGTCTTCGCGGCGGAGTTTGAGCTCGGGAGATGAGGTTGAGCAGATACTCTCTGGTGCGCGCGCTTCCTTGAGGAGTGAGCACAGGGTCAAGACGGAGACGGCAGAAATCCGAGATTTTTCGGGTGAGTAGTCTGGTATGCGAGATTTCGGTCATGCAGCTAGGCTATGTGGTTCATCAGCGACAGCGGTGAAAGAGTGCGCGGACATACCCCGATTCTTGTCGCTTGGGAGGCCCAAAGCGCATGCCCCCTAACGGGAAGTCGTTAACGGTTGAAACGAGTTGGATCTAATCACGGCACGCCCGCCCTCCTCCGGCTTGAAGCCCACAGTCGAATGTCAATTAAGAGTAGCCGATGGGGAAGTCTGAGAACCCAGCTTCCTTCGCGAGCGCGCGCGATTGGGCTGGTGGAGTCAGACAAAAAGTTCAAAAGCTTCCAAGAAACCCCAGCCCAACTGGACCCCGGCGAACAATGAGGTTGGCGGACATCCCTGCGAACATCCGCATTTGAGCGGTCAATCGCGTTAGCAAACGAATTCAGTGGCCGGACTGTATTGGCGGTATCCCTCTAGCGCTACCATCATTAACCAGACCTATCTGAACAGCCAGTGCATCCTGTCTACAGGCCGCGACCGCCGTTTGCCGCACAGCGCAATCACAACTCTTCCCTCCGAAACGACGCCGGTTTACGGAAATTCTGATTTCTCAACCGGGACCGGAGGTGAGCCGTGAGAAGCGACCCGCTCTCTTATCCGCCACGAGGACTGTCACGCGAAGAAGCTGCGAGATACGTCGGCGTCGGGATCACCAAGTTCGACCAGATGGTTGCGGACCGTCGCATGCCGAAGCCAAAGAGGGTGGACGGCCGAGTGATTTGGGATCGTATCAAACTTGAGACGGCGTTTGCCGACCTGCCTGGCGACGATGAAGAGAATATCGTCGACTTCCTATTGCAGGGGAATCATAGGAAGGAATAGATTCGGTTGCGATGACGGATAAATATTCTGGCTTCTCCTCCTATACCGATCGCCATGGCAAAGTTCGCTGGCGCTATCGAACCAAGGAGCGCGTGGTCAGTCTGCCTGCACCCAATCAGCCTGGGTTCAAGGAGGCTTATTGCGCTGCCGTCGAAGGCCGAAAAGCCCCTAAGGCACCCGTCGTCAGGATGCCGGGCGCTGCCCTGCCCGATACGTTCGGCGCGGCCACCCAGAGACTAAAAGTTTCGGTCAAATGGCTGGCTCACGACGAAGCGACAAGGCGAAAGAATACTCGTCTAATCGATGAGTTCCTGGAATTGCGGGTGGTGCCTGACCATCCGCTTACCTGGCGCGACGTGCCGGTCAAGAATCTCAGGCGCACCCACGTCGAAGAACTTCTGGGCCGCTTCATTGCCACGCCTCACAAGGCCAAGCACCTGTTGGTCGCAATTCGCAAACTGGTCTATGTCGGGCTACGCCAAGATTGGATCGAGACGGATCCTACAGCCTCAGTTGAATGGCGGCCTGCCTATACCGGCTGGAAGGCGTGGCCTCATGAAGCAATGGAACAATTTGAACGGCGCTGGCCGGTCGGCACTTCCGCGCGCACATGCTACGGGCTTGCTCTTTGGCTGGGCAATCGTAGAGGCGATGTCGCAGGGTTGCGGTGGGACCAGCGCGTAACCCACCGCGTCCTGATCGACGGTGTCGAGCGCCAATTCGACGGGTTTGACATTGTTCAGTCCAAGAACAAGGGAAGGACCGGCGGAAAGCGGCTTTTCGTTCCAGTAACTCCCATGCTCGCTGAGATCCTCGATGCCGCGGACCGGCGCGGCGAAACCGTTCTGGTCACGGGATATGGCCAGCCCTTCTCGGCGAAATCGCTGACCGGTGCCATGGCACACTGGTGCGCTCTCGCCGGATTGCCGATGGGTCTTACGCTGCACGGTTTGAGGAAGTCACTGGGGGTCTATCTCGCCGAAGCGGAAGCATCCACCAGGCAGATGATGGACGTTCTCGGCCATGACGACATCGACCATGCCGAGCTCTATTCCCGGGAAGCGTCGCAGGTGCGTTTGGCCGTGCAGGGCATGGACCGGGTCGTACGGGTGGTAACGCGCAAACCACTGCTTGGCGAACCTGTTGGCGAACCTCGTGGCGAACAGGTCGGTAAGCCATTGATAAATAACGATAATGGTGGGCCCGGAGGGCGTGTTAACATCGTTGATTTTGTTGGCTTTTTCGTGGGCCAAAATCAGAAACCTTCCCGTATTGTTCCGTATCTTTCCGCCGCGGTTTAAAGCATCAACTCCGTCCGTCATGGTGCATATACAATTAGGACAGTTTCAGCCAGGTTTGCCGATCCTCTATTCGGCAGGGCAGGCAAACGGACTGTTTGGGTCCCAAAAGCCGATATCGCGTAGCCGGCTTAAACCCGTTCACGCCGCTGCACCGAGGGGATTGCAGGTCCGATCCACGCGCCCATAGTCGCGGGCCTTCGGCCGTCGTGAAGCTCAACTGCCGGCATTGTTGTGCGCTGAAAAGCAACGTCCTAGCCTTGCGACCAATCAATCTCCTGGGTCTTGCGATTGACCGCTACGGTGCGCTCAAGATCGCCCGACTTTAGGTCAACGAGCTCCACGTCCCGCTCCAGCGGCTCGGCCGTTGCGGTCTCGTCTGCGGCGTTGTCTTCGCCGAGGAACTTGCTACGGAGCTGCCGGGTCGTCGGCATCACGGCGTCAACCTTGGCAGCGGCCATTCCCGCGGGTCCCTCGTCCGCCATCGCACGGCCACGCTTGGCGCCGAATGGTTTGGCCAGACCGGCCGGCGCGACGGCTTTCCAGCCCGGCATTTTCTTCTCGGCGATCTCGGCGGCGGTCAATTTCAGTTTACTTGTCATCGGGAGGCTCCTTGCCAGGCCTGAGATTACCATCCCAAGCCAAGACATGTGAACTGCTTGTAAAGCTTGCGTTCAACCGCAAGATCCCACAGCGCAGTTCGTCCGTGCGGGATATCCAATAGATAGGTATGCCGCGCATTAAACAATGCCTCAGCGGGTGAAATCCCCCTGCGAATCTCGTCCCAGAACGCGGCGTGCAATGGACCGCCAAAAAAGCCACCACGTGCGCCAGGTGAATAGTGCACTCCCGTCGCGCCGACGAACGCACGCGCGCCCGCTTTCAGGATCGACAGCGCCATGGACCGTTCGACCATGCGCGGGGTTGGTTGCCCGTTGGACAGGAGGGCGGGGTCCGACACGGTAAGCGCACCCCAGCAACAGCCGGCGAAGGCGACGCCGATGCCCGACGCCGGAAGTGAGGGTATATCGATCGCCGCGAGGTTGCCGCCATCGTCTTCGCCCCAGAAGACCGTGCTGTTGCGATAGTCGCCGTGCAGCATGAAATAGGCGTATTCGCGAGCCGCGAGCTGGCGCTGCTGGGCCGACGGTTGTTGGGGGGAGGAGATTTGGACGGCTTCGTTGCCGGGGATGTTTGCGTAGACGGCATCGGCAAAGGGTCGCGCACTGTTACGAAGCCCGTACCGCCCAGCCTGCCCGATGCCGCTTTGCGTCAGCTGTGACAGGAAGAACGAGCCCAAGCGCGCGTCGGGAATGCGGCTTACCGGCAGTTCAGGCACGCCGTCCGGCTCGATATCGCCATAGACATCGTCGGACCAGACGATAAAGCCATCCTTGTCGCGTGCAATTAAATTGGCGGGTATGCGCGCGCGCAAATCCGGTCCGAGAACGTCGATCCGCTGCGAGGGTACCACATCGTAGCCGCCGAGAATAATCACGCCTTTCGGCTTGCCTTCAAGCATTGCCAATCGCGTTTTCGTGATTAGCGCTGCGCCGGAGGCGCTGACGACACGATGGCCGGCGCGTTCCACAATCTGGATTGCACGATCCGCGTCCTCACCAACGTTCTGCCTCAACTTCGCCGCATCGGTCACGAACAATAACTGCGGCAACGGTCGGCCCGCTGCGAGCGCGTTGTCGTGACTTGGTCGCGCGGGCTCGGGCTTCGGTGTGTCGCTCCCCGGCTGCCCGAGTGCCTTTTGTCTTGCTGGCTGATCATGCCGCGGCCGTGAGATCTCGATCACGCGGCCGTCGATGGATACGCGGCCCTCCGCATAGGGGATGCGGGCGAATGTGATGTCGATGAACTGCTCGGATGACGATGTAATCGCAACACTTGGGCCGGCCGCCAAGGCCTGCTCGGCGACGGCTAGCTCGCCGGCCTCATCACTTGCGACGTTGGGCGTGAAGTCGTTTAAGCGGCCCTGGCCCTCCATCTTGTTCTGTGCAGGATATATGGTGACCAGGCCATTGCGGTCCGTGCGCCCATACTGGAAGTCATGCTGCCGCGCGAGGCGTTTCAACAGGTCAAGCGTGCTCGCATCCGGATGCTTCGGATCGTTGAAACCGCCGGAATGCCCAAGCAGGGGCGGCCACTGCCATTCCGTGAGAATGTCCTGGTTGATGCCGTTGTGGCTGGTGTGATGCGGTAGCTTCGCGAAAACGAAAGGTCCGGCGCGCTTCACGCTGTCGCGGAGCTCGTGCACGAAGCGGTCGATCTCGGCAATTCCAGGTTCGGCGAACTGCATGTCGCCAGGCAACAGGATGCGCGTATCCTCCGATCCAAACGTCAAGATGATACTCTGGCAGTTCTTGGCCCAGCCGATCTCGTGCGAGACCTCGTCGGCGGCATCGCTCTCGCTCGCCATCAAGCGGAGATAGGTCTCGGCCGCGCTCTCGTTGGCGTCGGCAAAATCGGCCAGCAGATCGACTGCATCGCCGGATACGCGCTGGATCGTCTCGGCGCAATGCACCAGCTGGTCCGTTGTTGGCCCTAGGATCTGCATGCCGGAAGGGCTCATCGCGTTGATGAGTGGATCCAAGCCATTGAGGCCGCGATAGCGGGTAATATCGGCATTCCGAGCAAGCTTGACCAGCATGGCGTCGTAGCCGTCCTGCAGTAACGCCGAATCTGACAGGAACTCCTCAAGTGCAGGCCCGCGAAGATTCGAATGATCTTCTTCGCTTAGCGCGGCGACGAGCCGTCTGATCCGTTCCGGTGCAGCGGTCACGCGGGCGTCGCTGCCGCCCTGGTCGTCGATCCCAAAGCCGAGCTTTTCGTCCGCGACCAGTGCGCGATCGCACGTGACGATGCCCTCGGCGATTAGCTTCGGCAGACAGCCGATATGATCCTGATGACAGTGCGTCACCACCAGCAGATCGAAATGGTAGGGCGCCTGACTGCCCACAATCTGTTCGAGCTGGGTCGGAATCGACGGCCGGTATTCGTTGCCCTTCCAGTCGCCCGGGTGTCCGCCATCGATCAGGATCGACATTCCGCCGCACTCGACGACGATGCAGTCGCCGTATTTGGTGCGGCCCATGTTGAGAAGGTGGCAGGCAAATGACTGGGCTTCGCGTCTCGCCGGCCTTCTCGCCATGGACATTGTTCCTCGCTTACAGCTGCGCCACATTAAGGCCCAGTCTTCATCCAAGCGCAAGTATTGATGAAGTGTGTGACAGTTCTATAGGCGTCGCGATAGTGCCTGTTGGCCGCGATGTCTATGTCTTCCCTTGGGTGTGCACCAGAAGGCTCGACGCGCTTACGGTCGCACTGCTCGCCAACAATTTCGAGGTGGCTGCCGATTCCCACCAACTGGAGAAAGGCGGCTGTTCCCCTCAAGGTCTCCTGGACGCATTGCAGTCAATGCTCACCGGCCCTACCCACGCACCAGAGGAACTCAACGTCGAGCGGTCCGGGTCGCTATTTGACGTTGGGAAAAAGGGGGGTCGAGTCCAAAACGCCGATGTGAATATCGCCAATTCAACGAAATCAATTACTTAAAGCATTGGTGGGCCCGGAGAGTGTATCAAAATCATTGATTTTGTTGCGTTTTTCGTGGGCCACTACTGCATTGTCTCCGAGGGCGACCTATCCTGGCAAGCCTCGGGTTTGGGCCAGTCGGAGGGTGGGACAAACGTGGTCAGTTCCTGCGGCTCGACAATCTGGCGCCGCCAAAAGTACGAGCCATGCGATTGTCCTTTCCAACATCGCGCGGTCCACTCCGTTCCACGCCCTGCAACGATCAGCATGAGCGGCCCTCTCACTCGCTTCGTTATTTTTGAAAGCGTTGCCTCGTCGAGGTCGCTCATTTTCGCAATTCCGTCTGGGTGCGAGTGCCAATCACCGAGATAGTCCAGATCGCCGCTGCTGGCCTGAAACGCACGCTGAATTTCGGTCACCTGCCAGGCGTGGTCTGGAATGAAACAATGCCGACCATGAAGCGCGCGGGATCCCGGGCCCCGCAAATCGACAACGACGCGATCCTGCCCCGAGCGCCAACCAAGAAGGATACCTCCAGTCTCAAGCGGAAATAACTCGTTGGCGGACACATACATGACCCGCAGGACATGGGCGGACATCCAAACCGTCATTACTTGGCTCCGCAACATTTTTGATGAGGAGGGCATGCATAGCCTTCCCAATGCGGAAGAATTCGTCCTGCGCTTTTATCTTTCAGCGCAAGAATCGCAATCGGCCATGTGCCAGTGTCATATTTCCCTTCTGACAGAATCCCGACGGCGCTTCGCACGATTTCTAAAGAGAGCTCCTGAAGATCGAAGCCGCCACCGGTAAACGTCGGGCCGTTGCAACCGGTCGGGACCACAATGCCGGCGTCATCAACGCGGGGCTTGGGTATGTGCTTGTCGTCGTTCCAGTGTTCGTGAAGGCAAACAAGGCAACTTTCTGAGTCGGGAAGAAACCGCGCAACCACGCCCCCTGCGACACCGAGTGTGGCGTAGCCCATTACATATGGAACACCGAATGTACGGCAGTAGAACGAAAGTGCGTGCTGCACCTCAATCGACGCCGAGCAGTCGACAACGACATCAGCATCACGTAACGCATCGAAAACCGGAGTGAGGACATTTTCTTGTTGGTCTTGAGGCACACCGTTGATATCGGCGATAGCAGCCCCAAGGCGACAACCAAAGGCTCTCACTTTTGTCCACGGGTAGTTTGTCATTACGAAATTCGCGAGGGCAATCGCCTTTGCGCTGCCCCAAACCGGGCGGCCAAGCGGCCAGCGGAGGCTGTTGCCAGGTTGCACGGTGTCGTGATCGAGGAAGGCAATTTCGCCGAGTCCAGCTCGCGCCAGCTCAAGGCCTGTGAAGCTGCCAATCGCACCGCAACCGACGACCAGTGCCTTCTTGCCGAGAAGTGAATTTGCAACCGGCAGTCGGGCAAAAATATCGTCCTTTCCTGCACGTTCTCCAAGGACTAGCCTCGTTGTAGCCGCACCGGCCTTGCCGTTCGCGAACGCACGTCTTGTCACAAGGAACAGCCAACCTGCCCCATCCTTCTTGGCTGAGCCATACTCGGTTTCCTCCGGAAACACGATCCCTGTGAGGGAGATAGGGCCACGCGTCGCGTCAATGACTTTTTGCACGCTGGCGGCCTGCAGCACCGCCTGCCGCGTAAGTTCACTCTCCGCTAAACGGAGTATTTCCTCAGCGTCGGCGGTCCGCGGGGGTGTGAATTTGACCCATCGCCCCGTAACGACCTGCGCGTCCATCAACTCGTTCGGCAACCCGAACCTTTTTCCGCAAATCGTGCCGGCGCTTGTTTTCAGCTGCCGCAAGACACCCTCAAAAGCGTTAGGGTTACGTGGGGTGGCGCGTGGTGTATAGACGATTTCCATAATGCCATGGCCGCCGCTTGGCAGCGTCATCTGTCCGTCGAACAGAATGATGGATTCCTCTTCCTCTGTGCCCGCAAAATAGGGCATCAGCGGATCAGCGACCTGCTCTTCGAGCTTGGCCGCATCACCCCACCTGCCCTCGGCTCTAGCTGCAAGAGCCCGCAATAGGTGGTCGAGACGCTCTTGGATGAAATCTGCAACAAGCTGCTTCGAGTTCCATTGCCCCGTCTCTTGCGTTAGCAGACAGAGTTCGCGTGACAGTGGATTCTGATGCCGCTCGAAAACCTCGGCGGGAGCGGCCACCGCAGGCCGGCAGAACGGATGAAGCGGGGAATAGCCGATGCGCAACAACATCGAAGCGGGCCGGCCCTGCACGGGCCAGTCCGCTTCGAGTAGCAGCAAACCATTTCTCTCATAGATAGTACGCTGGGCGATTCCGAGACGCGCGTATGCTGCGAGTTCGTTCTCAAGAAGTCTCGGCCAGCGCGTCCACCAATCGTCTATCGCAGCACGTCCATTGTGCTTTGCCAATCGCTATCCCACCGGACGGTGATCGGGCGGTGTGCTTGGGCGCGGCGGGCCATTTCCAGGCGTCTCGCTTGGCGGGCCAGGAGGAACATTGGGATGCTCTGGATGCGGAGGATGGTCCCGTCCGGGACCCGGATTTGGCGGCTTAGCCATCATTGATTCCTTGTTTGGTTATCCAAGTGCTAACTGCCCATGCCTGATACGTCAACATATAGAGGCCGCCAATACACAGGTCAGTAATGCGAGAAAAATGCCGATAAAAAGCTGTCCTTAATGCACGTTTATCTCGAGATAGGCAGAAGCGGTTCCAACCGGCACAATCTTCGACGCAGCGCCTTTGAGTTTGCCCATTCGTAAACGAGGAGAGGTGATCGCAATTGATGGCTGTACGCGATCTCGGAAAGTTGCGCGATGATTCACCAAGAAGGCAACCCTCCCGGGTACGAAATGGTCAAACCGCAGCAGTTCTCGCAGGTGGATAAATTCACAATTGAGCAGCCTGGCGCGCTTCCGGTTCTGCCACACATCGGGTCGCGTCGGGTCGTGCGAACTGTTCGCCGGTCGCAGCTACGAGAAATCGTCCCCCTATCGGACACGACCATTTATGAAATGGAGCAACGAGGCGAGTTCCCCCGACGGTTCAATCTGACCCCCCGCTGCGTCGTTTGGGACCTGGGAGAAGTCGAAGCCTGGATTCAGGAACGGCGGAACGCATCCTCTGCTGGTTCAATCGAACTGGCCCCGGGACCAGACGTGCGGTCGCGGAAGACTCGACCCGTCAAATCGGATCGAGGATGACGGCTGCCCCGGAAATCGGCTGCAGGGTGGGTGCGTGTTTATTGCCAGCCGCCCACGCTTCAATCATGTCGGCCCATTCCTGCAGCATGTGGCGCCGCTGCGGTTCGTATTCAGCCTTGTTATAGACGCCCCGGGAGGAGCGACTGTCTTCGTGGGCAAGGCATTTTTCGATCCAGTCGCGATTGAATCCGATCTCGTTTAGGAGCGTCGACCCGGTCCGCCGTAGATCGTGCACGGTAAAGGGAGCAAGCGGCAGATTTTGTTGTTTTGCGCGGTCCACAATCGCCATCGTAATCCGATTGAAGGTCGCGCGCGACATGGGTTCGTCGGCGTCGTAGCGAGATGGAAGCACGTATCGAGAGTTCGCAGCGCAAGTCTTGAGCGCAATCATGATGTCGAGGGACTGGCGGGACAGGTAGACGTTATGTGGCTTCTTCCGCTTCATTCGCTCTTTGGGAATGCTCCATACCGTGTTCTCGAAGTCAACCTCGTCCCACGTCGCGTCCAGAAGCTCACTTTTCCGAACCATCGTGAGCAGGATCAGCTTTACGCCCAGCCGAATGGTCGGCAATGTCGGCACATTTTCCAACTCTTTCAGCATGAGTCGAATTTCTGCGGGTGACAACGCCCGGTCTTTCGCCTCGAAGGTGGCTATGGAAGCTGGCCCTACCTCGTCCGCCGGATTGGCGATCTTCTCGCCGTGCAGAATGGCATAACCATAGACCTGCTTAACGATATCCCGGACATGAATGGCCGTTGCCGGTGCGCCACGGTCCCTCACCTTTGCGCACAGCGCCCGCAAATCGTCCGATGTTATTTCTGTGAGGAGCCTTTTATCCCAAACCGGCAAGATGTCTCGATCGAAGACGGCTTTGCGCATGGAGCGCGTGCTGTCCGCCATCTTCGCCTCTTTAAACCATCTTCTGCCGGCATCGTCGAACGTGCCAGTCTCAGACAGGCGCCGCTTTTCCCGCTGCTTTTCCTGGGCTGGTGATTTTCCGGCCGCCACCATTTTTCGTGCGGCAAGACAGCGGTCACGCGCCTCTGCTAGCGAGATGCCTCCCTCACCATAGCGGCCCAGCGTCACTGTCTCTCGCCGACCATTCACTCGGTAGTCGTATCGGAACGATATCTGCCCTGTGGGAGCCACGGTCGCGTACATACCGTCACGATCAGTGACTTTGTAAATTTTATCTTTCGATTTCAGCTTCTTAAGCGCGATGTCTGTGAGCATAGGAGGAGACGGATGGTCGCATCTAGGATTGTGAAATGCCTTATTTTACCGTCATTCGTTTTACCGTCAAGGCTCTGGGAGAGCCCATTGAATTCAATGCCTTACCCCAAAAGATGCCAACAGGCTTGAGTCCGGCGCAGTGACGGCATCAGTCTGCAGCGAAGATGACGCGAAAAGGAATGCCGTCAGATCTACCGCCAAATGGTTCCGCTTAGGGGCGATAGTCAGCGATAGACGTAGAGACGAAAGCAGATCAAATTCAGACGCTTAATGAAGCTTCCTCGATAGTCGCCGAATGCTAGCAAACGACCGACCTTTATTCCCACTCGATTGTTCCAGGCGGCTTCGACGTCACGTCGTAGACGACCCGGTTGATGCCGCGGACTTCGTTGATGATGCGGGTGGCGGCGGCGCCGAGGAAGGCCATGTCGTAGTGGTAGAAATCCGCCGTCATGCCGTCGACCGAGGTGACGGCGCGCAGCGCGCAGACGAACTCGTAGGTGCGGCCATCGCCCATCACGCCGACCGTCTGCACCGGCAGCAGCACGGCGAAGGCCTGCCAGATGGCGTCGTAGAGGCCGGCCTTGCGGATCTCGTCGAGATAGATGGCATCGGCCTCGCGCAGGATCTCCAGCTTTTCGCGGGTGATGCCGCCGGGGCAACGGATGGCAAGACCCGGACCTGGGAACGGGTGCCGGCCGATGAAGCTTTCGGGCAGGCCAAGCTCCTTGCCCAGCGCCCTGACCTCGTCCTTGAACAGTTCGCGCAGCGGCTCGACCAGCTGCATGTTCATGCGCGCGGGCAGGCCGCCGACATTGTGGTGCGACTTGATCGTCACCGACGGGCCGCCGGTGAAGGAGACGCTTTCAATGACGTCGGGATAGAGCGTGCCCTGCGCCAGGAATTCGGCGCCGCCGAGTTTCTTGGCCTCTTCCTCGAACACCTCGATAAACAGCCGGCCGATGGTCTTGCGTTTTTTCTCCGGGTCCGACTCGCCCTCGAGGGCGTCGATGAAACGGTCCGATGCGTTCACCAGGATGAGCGGCAAATTGTAATGCTCGCGGAACATTGCCACCACGCCCGCGGCCTCGTCCTTGCGCATCAGGCCGTGGTCGACGAGGATGCAGGTCAGCTGGTCGCCGACCGCTTCGTGGATCAACAGCGCGGCAACGGAGGAATCGACGCCGCCCGACAACGCGCAGATGACCTTGCCCTTGCCGACCTGCTTGCGGATCGTCTCGACCGCGTGCTCGCGGTAGGCGCGCATGGTCCAGTCGCCCTCGATGCCGGCGATGTTGTGGACGAAATTCCTGAGCAGCCGGGCGCCGTCGGGCGTATGCACCACCTCGGGATGGAACATGATGCCGTACATCTTGCGCTCGATATTGCCGAAGATGGCGAAGGGCGAGCCCTCCGACTTGCCGAACACTTCGAACCCCTTGGGCAAGGAGATGACGCGGTCGCCATGGCTCATCCACACCTGATGGCGCTGGCCGGGCGCCCACAGGCCCTCGAACAGCGGGCTGTCCTTTTGAATCTCGACGAAGGCGCGGCCGAATTCGCGATGGTCGGAGCTTTCGGCAACGCCGCCCATCTGCACGCACATGGCCATCTGGCCATAGCAGATGCCAAGCACCGGCACGCCGGCGTCGAAGACGATCTGCGGCGCGCGCGGGCTGCCGATATCGCCGGTCGAAGCCGGACCGCCGGACAGGATCACGGCTTTCGGATTGATGCGCTTGAATGCCGCTTCGGCCGACTGGAACGGCACGATCTCGGAAAACACGCCGGCCTCGCGGATGCGGCGGGCGATGAGCTGGGTGAACTGGCTGCCGAAATCGACAATCAGGACGGTGTCGGGATGATTGGCTGTTTTCATGGCGAGCGTTTAGAGAAAGAAACGAGTCGGCGCAATGGGTTGCGTAGCCCGACTTTCAGGCTGGTCTGGCATCTTCATGGGATGGTTCCGTCCGAAGGGCGCCGTCGCCGATTGCCTGTTCAAGCCGCATGACGGCGTCCGCCAGCTTCTCGTCGATGACTTCAAGATATTCGGTCCAGTCGCCGACATGCCGCAGATCCGCAGCACCATCGGAGATACCGCGCAGACCGATCAGCGGAATGTCGAACAACTGGCAGGCGCGCAGGCAGGCGAAGGTCTCCATGTCGACCATGTCGGCGGTAATAGCATCATAGGCCGCACCAGTGATGATCGCGCCGCCGGTCGACAGGGTCGCCTGCTTGATATCAGGTATCCTGAAGGGCAATGGGACGGTTATCGGCAGGTCGAGGAAGGGTGTGGCGCCTTTCTCGAAGCCGAGCGGCGAAGCGTCGATGTCACGGTAGCTGACCGAAACCGCCTGGTAGATTTCCGTCTGCTCCAGCGTCCGACTGCCGGCTGAACCGAGCGAAACAACGAGATCCGGCAGTGCTTTTTGCGATTTCAGCCAGGAGAGTTCGGCACCCAGCCTGACGCCGGCCTCGACCGGACCGACCCCTGTCATCAATGGCGTGAACAGCTGCTTGAGGTGCGGGCCGTATTCGGCCTGCGCCGCCATGACGAAGAGGACGTCCTTGCCTGACAGGCGCGACACTTTACCGGTCATGATCTATTCCTCTCTACCCAATCACCTACACCGGAAGTAAGAACGACGCCGTGCCCTCACCGGCGCCCAGCCCTCCGCTATGGCTCCGGGCGTTCGTTGCTCGGAAAGCCCATTTGGGGGCTTTCCGTCCGCTTCGCGGACCGCTCCTCAACCTTCTATGCCATCACGCCCGACCACCGTCATCATGGTTCCGGTCATGGTGGCGATCAGCTTGGCCTCGCCGTCGGCGGCGAAGGCGTAGGCCTGGCCGTCGGCGACGATGATGGTGCGGCCTGGCTTGGTCACCGAGCCGCGGAACAGGAAGCGCTCGCCCCTGCCCGGCGCCAGGAGGTTGACCTTGAACTCGATGGTCAGCACGCCGGAATTTTCCGGCATCAGCGAAAAGGCGGCATAGCCGCAGGCCGAGTCCAGCGCTGTCGAAATGACGCCGGCATGGAGGAAGCCGTGCTGTTGGGTGAGTGCCGCCGAATAGGGCATCTCGATCTCGATGATGCCGGGCGTCACCAGCGTCAGTTCGGCGCCGATCGTGGCCATCGCCTTCTGGCGCGCGAAGGAGGTTCTGACGCGATCCTCATAGTCCGGGGCGGGTACGATCTTTGCTGCCATTGCCGCTGCCTTCCTTTATGCCGATAAGCTTATTGCAGAGGCATGGACGGCAGGCAAATGCTTTTGCTGCACTGCAACAAAACGATCCAAGGCCGCCCTAGTTCAACCAGAGAAGCGAAGCGTTGAGCAAAGTGGCGAACGCCACCCATGCCGCGTATGGCACAAACAGCCAGCCGGAAAGCCGGTCGCGGTTCCAGACCCTGGCGACGAACAGCACGATGCTGGCGAGAAGAAGCACGATGACAAGCAGAGCCGGCCCCATCATCCTGGCGCCGAAGAACGTTGGCGACCACAGGAAATTCAGGACAAGTTGGGTGCCCCAGATCTTCATCGCAGCCCCCGCGGGCTCCCGCTGCCATGTCCGCCAGCCCGCCACGGCGATCAGGACATAGAGCAGTGTCCAGGCCGGTCCGAAGACCCAGTTCGGCGGGTTGAAGGGCGGCTTGGCCAGCGACGCGTACCATTCACCCGGCAGCGTCGTGTAGCCGATCAGCAGGCCTCCCCCCAACACCACGATGAGAAAGAGCAGAAGCGACAGATATCTTTGCAAGGATTTCCCCATTGATGGGCGGCCGACGCCGCGCATCTGCAACTGGGGCGCTGTCGTCGCCCGTCAACGGCCGCGTCAGTTTGCCCGGCGCAATGCACAGAAATAAAACCCGTCGGTGCCGCTCAGCGCCGGCGACAGCGAGATGTCGCCTTTGGCGCCGATGCGGGCGGCTGCCTCATGGCCGGGAAAACGGCTGTCCCAGAGCTGGCGGTGGTCGATGGGAACAAACCCGCTGTGACGGTCTCGGAAGGCCGCGATCTGCTCGCCATTCTCCTCATCGAACACCGAGCAGGTGATGTAGATCAGCAGGCCGCCCGGTTTGACATAGGCTTTGGCCGCATCGAGGATCGCCGACTGTTCGCCCTTGCGGGCATCGAGCTGTCTCTGCGTCAGCCGCCATTTGGCATCGGGACGGCGGCGCCAGGTGCCGCTGCCGGTGCAAGGCGCATCGACCAGCACGATGTCCATGTGGTTGCCGAGCGGCGCGAGTTCGACCGGCTTGGTGACGATCTGGACATTGCGGTTTTCCGAACGACGGACGCGGTCGAAGATCGGCGCCAGCCGTGCTTTTTCGGCATCGTGGGCAAAGATCTGGCCACGATTTTCCATCGCGGCCGACAGTGCCAGCGTCTTGCCGCCGGCGCCGGCGCAGAAATCCAGCACCTGCATGCCGGCTTGCGCCCCGGCAAGGGCGGCCGCGATCTGCGAGCCTTCGTCCTGGACCTCGAACCAGCCCTTCTGGAAAGCCGGCTCGGCCTGCACGTTCGGGTGCCGGCCGTCGCCGTCGATCGGCGGGATGCGGATGCCGTGTGGCGCGATTGCCGAGGGTTTCGCGCCGGTTCCCGTCAGTTCGGCCAGCACCTTGTCGCGGTTGGCCTGCAAGGTGTTGACCCTGAGGTCGAGCGGCGGGCGCGTTGCCAGCGCCGCGCCCTCGTCGGCCCAGGTCGGGCCGAAGGCGCGCTCGAAAAGCGGCGCGCACCAGTCCGGAACATCCGCCCGCACCGCGTCCGGCGCGTCGGCGAGCCGATGGTCGGCGATGGCCTGAAGCTCGGCGGCGGTCAGCAGCGGCGGTGCGAACTTGTCGCCATCAAGCGCGTCGTTGAGCGACTGGGCCGTCTGGCCCCATTCGAGCAGCAGCGCGCCGAAGCCGATGGCGCGCGGTGTGTCCTGCCCCAGCAGCCAGCCGGCGGAACGCTTGTGGCGCAAGGCGTCATAGACGATGTTGCCGATCGCCGCACGGTCGCCGCCGCCGGCGAAGCGATGCGACAGGCCCCAATCCTTCAGCGCGTCCGCCACCGGCCGGTGGCGTCGGCCGATGTCTTCCAGCACTTCGATGGCCGCAGCCAGCCGTCCGCCCAGTCGCATGGTCTTGTTCCGTCACGCAGAAAATTATTCCGGCCCTGCTCTAGAGCGCGCAACCGGCGCGCACAAGCAGGTCGGCTGGCACAACCGCTCTGCTTTCCAACTTTTCTGGTTGCGAATACTCTTCCGGTTGTGATTCGCGGCGCGCAAAAGGTGGACCGGCGGATCGACACGAGGAGAGGGCAATGAAGACTTATCTGGCGGAAGTTCTAGGCACATTTCTATTGGTGTTCATCGGTACGGCTTCTGTGGTGACGGGCGGCTTCGGCGGCGCGCTGCCGCTCGGCCAGGAAGGCATCGGTCTGGCGTTCGGCATCGGCCTCATCGCGGCGGCCTATGCGATCGGCCCGATTTCGGGCGCGCATCTCAATCCGGCGGTGACGCTCGGCGTCTTCCTTGCCGGCCGGCTGCCGGCCAAGGACGTCATCCCCTACTGGATTGCGCAGATCATCGGCGGCGTCCTTGCTTCGCTGGCGTTGTGGATCATCGTTTCCGGCCAGGTTGGCGGACACACCACCGGCTTCGGCGCCAATGGCTGGGATGTGACGAAATGGGGCGTCAGCTCGGCATTCCTGTGGGAAGTGATCGGCACCTTCACCTTCGTCACCGTGATTCTTGGCGTCACGGCTGAAAAGCACTCGACGGCGTTCGCCGGACTGGTCATCGGCCTGACGCTGGCAGGATTGCACTTCGCCATCATCCCGGTGACCGGCACGTCGCTCAACCCGGCCCGCTCGATCGGCCCGGCGCTGTTTTCGGGAACGGCCGCGATCGGCCAGCTCTGGCTGTTCATCGTGGCACCGCTGATCGGCGGCGCCATTGCCGGTGTTGTCGCCAAGGCGCGCATCTTCGAGAAGGACTGAGCTTCGAAGGCAACATAGAAAGGCGCGGGCCAGGTCCGCGCCTTTTTCTTTGGTGGATCTTCTTACCGTCAAAGCACAGCCGGGCCGGCCGTCGCCAACACCCGGACCTTCAAAGGACGCAGCAGAAAATAGAATGCGGCGACGTGCGTGATCATCAGCAGCGGCACGTAGATGATCGGGATCGCGTAGGCGGCACCCATCTGCTCCGCATGTTCGGGCAGGCCGACCTGGATGGCGTGGTAATAGTCGACGACGAGCTCGACCGTGCCGACGAGATTGAAGGCGACGACGAACGGCCAGAACAGCCGAGGTAGCCTCACCGTGAGCAGCGCCAGCATGGCCAGCAGCCCTGTTGCAAAGTCACCATAGGCGGCGAACACAGCGAAACCGGCTGGGAGATCGGGGCTTACGACGCCCGGCAGGATGAAGACGAGCCCGAAGAAGCGGAAGCCGTGCAGAGTGGCGATGGCACGTTGCGCCGCGACCCGGTCCATTGAGCTCAGCCACGGCAGACCGTATGCGCCGAAGCAAAGCAGCCACGCGACGTAGCCTAGAACGAGATGGGTTTGGAACACCATTTCCGTGGACATTTGGCCTCCTGCCAGAAGCTGGTTCACCCGCCTCAGCTTCAGTCGGTTACCTCTAAGCCAGCTTCCATAGTTCGACTAGGCGGTGTAATCACAACAACCTATGAAGCAGAACTACACAGTTCGACATGGTGCGCTGGAAGGCATCGAGACGTTCCTGGCAGTCGCCAGGCGCCGCAACTTCCGCCGTGCCGCCGCCGATCTCGGCGTGACGCCGTCCGCTGTGAGCCAGGCGGTGCGCGCGCTGGAAGCCCGCATGGGCGCGGCGCTGTTCGTGCGCACGACGCGGAGCGTCGGGTTGACCGAGGCTGGCCAGCGGTTCCTCGACCGTGCCGGCCCTGCCTTCGAGGAACTCGTCGCGGCAGGCGAGGCCGCGCGTGATGTCGGCCAACGGCCGACCGGGCTGCTGCGCCTGTCTGTACCCCGCGCCGTCGTGCCGTTGATCCTGGAGCCGATGATCGCGTCGTTCTGCCGAACCTATCCCGAGATCGAACTGGAGATCGCCGCGAGCGACGAGATGGTCGATCTCGCCACCGGCGGGTTCGATGCCGGCATCCGCCTTGGCCAATTCATCGCGCCCCACATGGTCGCGGTGCGGCTGACGCCGTCATTCCCGTTCGTGGTCGTCGGCAGTCCGGACTATCTCGAGGCCCACGGCAGCCCCGAGCATGTGGAGGATCTGCGCCACCACGCCTGCCTGCGCCTGCGCCGCTCGAACGGCGCCATCGCGCCCTGGTCCTTCGCCGACGGCAACGGGGCGATCGAAGCGATGGTCTCCGGCCCGCTCATCGCGCACGACTATCCGACGTTGCTCGGGGCCGCGATGCAGGGCATCGGGCTGGCGCAGACGCCTCGACCCGTCGCCGAAGGTCCGATCGCCCAGGGAAAACTCAAGCCGGTGCTGGAGGGCCTCGCCGCCACGACGCCGGGCGTCTTCCTCTACCATCCCGGCAAACGCCAAATCCTGCCGAAGCTGCGCGCCTTCATCGATCACCTCAAATCCGCGGTCTGAGGTAACGAAGGCCCTTTGGCGCTTCGCTTGCACCAAGCTCTCATGGTATAAATATCAGAAATACATACGTAAAAAATACTACAAGATGGACCATTCCGGTCAAGAACGTCGTTCTTTCAGTGCTGAAGCTCACATTGCATATGAAGAGCGCTAGAACCAAAAGCACTGTGTCCGTCGCTGGAAGCCCGAGGGTTAACCCTCTGCCTGTCAGCAGGCTGGCGGCTGCGACCGCCGGTATTGTCAAACCAATTGTGGCGCAAGCCGAACCCATCGCGACATTCAAACCGCGTTGCAGCTCATTGTTGAGTGAAGCGCGCACCGCCGAAATGGCCTCCGGCATCAACACCAGCCCGGCGATCATTGCCCCCACAATGCTGTCTGCCTGGGTCACCTGGTAGGCAACGAGCGTATCTTCGACGCTTGCCGCGACCTGCTCGGCGAGCATGACAATTCCGATCAGGCCGGCTATCAGCAACAGAGCGCTGGCAGAGATGTTCTCGTGAGGGGCAGTCCGCAGCGAAACGCCCTGGGCCTTCCCTTCGATAAAGTCTTCCCGGTGGCGCACAGTCTGCGCGAACACGAAGCTTGCATAAAGCAGCACCGAGAGGACGCTGACGAAACCAAGTTGGGCTGCCGAAAACGTGCCGGGATCCGTGGTCTGGGTGTAGGTCGGCAAAATAAGCGTCATGACGGTAAGCGCGATCAGAACCGCCAGATAGGCGCTGGTCCCCTGCCGCACGATGGCCTGCTTGCGATGGCGCCAGCCGCCAAGCGCGAGACACATGCCGACAACGCCGGTGGATGTGATCATCACCGTTGAAAAGACGGACTCACGTGCAAGCGTCGGGTTGTTCTCTCCATGCAGCATCATGGAAACGATGATCGACACCTCGATTGCCGTCACGGCAAAAGTCAGCACCAATGTGCCGTAGGGCTCTCCTACACGCCGAGCCACTGCCTCGGCGTGGTCGAGCACCACGAAAATGGTGACGAACATGATAGCACTCGAAAGCGCCCCGACGAGTATCCTGACGCTCAGCGAACCTTCGTCCGCCGACAGCCCGCCGGCCCTGACGGCGACAGCCATCACCAACGCGGCCAGCGGCATCGCATATGAAGTCATCGAACGTCCGAAACCGCTCATGCAAGCCCCTGCGCGCTGCTGCGAACCGTGGCTGCATTCGCGCGCCGACAGATCGAAGCGTTCACCCGTTCACGCCGTCTTCTGCGCCACCAACCCCAGCTCCTCCACCATCGCCTCGCGCATCAGGAACTTCTGCGGCTTGCCGGTCACCGTCATCGGCAGTTCGGTGCGGAAGCGTATATGGCGGGGGATCTTGTAATGGGCGATCTGGCCGGCGCAGAAGTTCCTGACCTCCTGCTCGGTGGCGATCTGGCCGGGCTTGAGCACGATCCAGGCGCACAGCTCCTCGCCATATTTGGCGTCGGGAATGCCGAACACCTGCACCTCCCTGACCTTTGGATGGCGGTAGAGGAATTCCTCCACCTCCCTGGGATAGACGTTCTCGCCGCCGCGGATGACCATGTCCTTGACCCGGCCGACGATGTTGCAATAGCCCTCGGCGTCGATGGTGGCGAGGTCGCCGGTGTGCATCCAGCCGTCGCTGTCGATCGCCTCGCGGGTCTTGTCGTCGTCGTCCCAGTAACCTTTCATCACCGAATAGCCGCGCGTGCAAAGCTCACCCGGTACGCCGACCGCAACGGTAGCGCCATCGGCATCGACCGCCTTGACCTCGACATGGGGGTGGATGCGCCCGACGGTCGAGACGCGCTTTTCCAAGGGGTCGTCGACGCCGCTCTGGAACGACACCGGGCTGGTCTCGGTCATGCCGTAGGCGATGGTCACCTGTTCCATATGCATCAGCGACACCACTTTCTTCATCACCTCGATCGGACATGGCGAGCCGGCCATGATGCCGGTGCGCAGGCTGGAGAGATCGAAGGCGGAAAAATCCGGATGATCGAGCAGTGCGACAAACATGGTCGGCACGCCGTAGAGCCCGGTGCAGCGTTCCTGAGCCACCGCCTTCAGCGTGGCGCCGGCGTCGAACCCTTCTCCCGGGAAAACCATGGTGGCGCCTTTCGAGACGCAACCCATCGTGCCCATCGACATGCCGAAGCAGTGGTAGAGCGGCACCGGTATGCACAGGCGGTCGTCGACGGTCAGCTTGATCGCCGAAGTGACGAAATTGCCGTTGTTGACGATGTTGCCGTGGGTCAGCGTCGCGCCCTTGGGGGCTCCCGTGGTGCCTGAGGTGAACTGGATGTTGATGGCCTCGCCCGGCTTCAGCTTCTCCGAAATGCGGTCGAGGCTGTCATGCTCGTCACGCCCGGCCATGGCCAGCACATCACCGAAATTGAACATGCCGGGCGAATTCTCCTCGCCCATGCGGATGACAATTTTCAGCGCCGGCAGTTTCTGTGCCTTGAGCTTGCCCGGCGTGGCCTTGGCGATCTCGGGTGCCAGCGTCTCGATCATGCCGAGATAGTCCGAGGTCTTGAATTTGGCCGCGGTGACCAACGCCTTGCAGCCGACCTTGTTCAGCGCATAGTCGAGCTCGGTCAACCGATAGGCGGGGTTGATGTTGACCAGGATCAGGCCGATGCGGGCGGTGGCGAACTGCGTCACCAGCCATTCCCAGCGGTTGGGCGACCAGATGCCGACGCGATCGCCCTTCGCCAAGCCCAGCGCCAGGAAGCCGGCAGCCAGCGCATCCACCGTGTCCGAAAGTTCGCTCCAGGTAAAACGCTTGTCCTGGTCGACGAAGACGGCGGCGTCGAGCGTGCCATATTTGCTGACGGTGTCGGAAAACAGCGCGGGGATGGTCTTGTCGAGCAGCGGCACGCTGCGTTCGCCAGAGACATGCGCCCTGTTGTCGACGGGTGCGACGAAGACACCGCCAGCACGCGCGCCGCGTCCGCGCAGATTGCTGGCATTCTTCAGCTCGTCGAGATTGACCGGCATCGCTCTCTCCTCCCGGGACCTAAAGCGCGTCGCGCTGAAACGGAATCTTGCGACGCGCTTTAGGTCCTTGTTTTTGTGCATGTCGTCTCTCCAAACCAAGGTCGGGGCGACATGTATTAGCCGAGCCTATCAGCCTGAAGAGGTGGTGAAAATCCCGCCGATAGTCGTGGCAGGGCGACGATCCGGTCAACGATGCTTCGGAGCTTCGCGTTGGCTGACAAAGCGTCAAAACGAAAAAACCCGCCTGGGCGGCGGGTCACTGGCGCAAATCAGCACCATGGGCAAAAATGTAGCATAGCTGCCCTCACCAGTCAAGGAAATAATTCCTATCACCATAAAGACCTCGGCGCAAATGCTACCGACACCGCTGAGCCGCCGTCAGGGTTTTTAGGCTGGGCTCGGGTCCCTAGGGCAGTGGCCCCCGCCGCTATCCGGCCGCAGCCGCCATCTTCGCGACAATGTCGCGCAAGAGCGCCTCATCCGCCGCCGCCCGTGTCTTCTTCGACGCCACCAGACAGGCCTGCGAGCGCAGGACGAGGCCATCGCCCAGCACCTTGAGATGATTGGCGCGCAGCGTCGAACCGGTGGTTGTGATGTCGACGATGACATCGGCCAAACCGGCCGCCGGTGCGCCTTCGGTGGCTCCTAAGCTTTCGACGATGCGATAGACCTGGATGCCATGCTTCTGCGAGAAGAATTGCTGGGTCAGCCGCCAGTATTTGGTGGCAATGCGCAGCCGCCGGCCATGGCGTTGGCGAAAATCGGCCGCGACGTCGTCGAGATCGGCCATGGTGTCGACATCGAGCCAGATGTCGGGCACGGCAACCACGACATCGGCATTGCCGAAGCCGAGACGGGCGACGATTTCGGCGCGGCTTTCCCAATCGGCGAGGTTTTCACGCACCAGATCCTCGCCGGTGACGCCGAGATCGACGGCACCTTGGCCGATCTCGCCTGATATTTCGGAAGCCGATAGGAACACCACTTCGACATCGTCCAGGCCCTCGACACGGGCGTGGTATTTGCGCTCGTCACCAGGCAGGCTGACGGCGAGGCCGGCTTTGGCCAGCACGTCCAGCGCCTGTTCTTTCAGGCGGCCTTTCGACGGGATCGCCAGCGTGATCATGGCGCCGTCTCCCGCAATGCCTCGATGCGATCGAGCCAGACGGAAAAGCCGACGCCGGGGATAGGCGTCTTCGCACCAAGCAGGGTCAGCAGCCGGTCATAGCGGCCGCCGCCGACCAGCGGCCGGTCGCCATTGTCGGCCGCGATTTCGAAAACCAGGCCGGTGTAGTAATCGAGCGGGCGGCCGAAGGCGGCGTCATAGCGGATTTTATCGGCCGGCAAGCCATGCGCTTCGATCGCCTTGGCGCGGGCAGCGAACTTTTCCAGCGCGACATCGAGCGACAGACCGGCCCCGGTGGCGAAGGTCTCCAGTGCCTGGGCCGCACGATCAAGCGGCACGTCGATCGCCAGAAAATCCTTCAGAGCGGAAAAGGCCTCGCTCGACAGCCGAACGCTGCGCAATTCGGCTTTCTCGATCAGCCGCCGGGCAATGTCTGTGGGCGAGCGCCCGCCGGACGCCGACAGGCCCGCCTCCTCCATGCCGCTGGCGATATGGGCGGAAAGACCGTCCAGATCACCGTCGAGGACGAGAGCGGCGACCGGCCCGGAGAGCTGGCCGTTGCGCGGCGGGTTGGCGAGATCGGCGAGTGCCGCCTCAAGCATCGGCGCCGAGCCGAACGCACGGGCAAGGCGCATGCGCCAGCCGCGCGGCAGGCCAAGGGCAGCCAGCACCGCCTCGAAAATAGTCTGGTCGCCGAGCGTGATCGCCAATGCCTGGCCGGGCAACACCAGCGACAGCAGCGCGTGCGCGTCGGCCACCGAGCGGGCATCGGCTCCAGCGGTATCGCGGTCACCGAGGTCCTCTATGCCGGCCTGGAAGAACTCGTTGCCGCCTTCGCGGCGTTGGCGAAACACCTCGCCCAGATAGGAATAACGGCGCGGCGTGCCGGCCTGCGAGCTTATGTGGTCGAGGCAGACCGGAATGGTGAATTCCGGCCGCAGGCAGAGCGTCTGCCCGGTTTCGCTTTCGGTGAGGAAGATGCGGCGGCGCAGATCCTCGCCGGCCATGTCGAGGAAGGGGTCCGCCGGCTGCAATATGGCGACCTCGACGGCGTGCGTGTTGCGGGTGGCGAAAAGGTTGGTGATGTCGGTGGAGATGGCGGGGGTGTGGGAGGTCATGAAGCGCCACCTTTCCTTCTCCCCTTGTGGGAGAAGGTGTCGCCGAAGGCGACGGATGAGGGGTGTTCCAGCGGAGTGAGGCGTTGGCGTTCCCTGGAACACCCCTCATCCGTCTCGGCGCTCCGCGCCGATCCACCTTCTCCCACAAGGGGAGAAGGGAAGAACAGCGCGGCGCTCATCATTTCGCTCGTTCCTCAGCCTGCGCCGCCAAAATCTTCTTCACCTCGGAGACCAGTTCGCCCTCCGCCACCGTCACCTGCGCCGGGCGCGCTGCGCGCCATTCGGCGTTGTCGGTGATTTCGGCCGACATGCGCGCGCCTTCGATCAAATCCTTGATCTGCAGCTCGCCCTTGGCGCGCTCGTCACCACCCTGGATTATGGCGACCGGGCAGCCGCGCCGGTCGGCATATTTGAGCTGCGCCTTCATGCCGGCGCCGCCGAGATACATTTCGGAACGGATGCCGGCGGCGCGCAGCTCCGCCACCATCTTCTGGTAGCGGCCGAGGCTGTCGGTGTCCTTGTCCATCACCAGCACGACGACCGGCGCGATCACGTCCGAGGCGTCGAGCTTGCCGAGGTTCTTCAGCGCGGTCATCAACCTGGAGACGCCGATGGAAAAGCCGGTCGCCGGCACAGGCTCGCCACGAAAGCGCGACACCAGGCCATCATAGCGGCCGCCGCCACCGACCGAACCGAAGCGCACGATCTGGCCGTCTTCATTGGGGATTTCGGCCAGAAGCTCGGCTTCGAAGACAGGGCCGGTGTAGTATTCGAGGCCGCGCACGACCGAGCGGTCCATGGCAATACGGTCCTCGCCGTATCCTGCCGCCCTGACCAGCGCTTCAATCGTGGCGAGTTCGCCGACGCCTTCCTGGTAGATGGCGTTCGAACTGACCATGGAATCCTGGCCGGCCTGTATGGTCCTCGCGGTCGCGAGAAGAACCGCCTCGGCTTGCCCGTTGTTCAACCCGGCGCCCTTGGCGAAGTCGCCCTCGCCCTCCTTGCCGCCGTCCCAGCGGCCCGGGCCAAGCAGAAGCTTCACGCCTTCCGGCCCGAGCTTGTCCAGCTTGTCGATCGCGCGCAGGACCGTCAGCCGGCGGCCGCCATTCTCCTCACCGCCGAGGCCGATCGCCTCCAGCACGCCGTCCAGAACCTTGCGGTTGTTGACGCGGATGACGTAGTCGCCGCGCTTGATGCCGAGCGCTTCCATGACGTCGGCCATCATCATCGCCATCTCGGCGTCGGCGGCCACGCCCGGCGTGCCGATCGTGTCGGCGTCGAACTGCATGAACTGGCGGAAGCGGCCCGGACCAGGCTTCTCGTTGCGGAACACCCAGCCGGAGCGGTAGCTGCGGTAGGGTTTGGGCAGCCGCTCGTAATTCTCGGCGACGAAACGGGCCGTCGGCGCGGTCAGATCGTAGCGCAGCGACAGCCACTGGTCGTCGTCATCCTGGAAGGAGAACACGCCTTCGTTCGGCCGGTCCTGGTCGGGCAGGAATTTTCCAAGCGCATCGGTGTATTCGATCAGCGGCTGATCGGCCGGTTCGAAACCATAAAGCTCATAGACCGAGCGGATCGTCGCCATCATCTTTTCGACGGCGCGGATGTCCTCGGCGCTGCGGTCGGCAAAACCGCGCGGCAGCCGCGCTTTCGTCTTTTCCGATTTGTCGGCCATGAGCTGGGTCTTTTTGCTAAGTAATCGATGACATGTCGCGAGTGGGCGTGTCCTAACCGAAGCGGCTTGGTGCGGCAAGGCCGCCGAGGCCTGCCGTCTCCGCCCTCGCCCCGAGATGGATGCCGGCGCCCACCTTCGTTCCAACGTCTTCTGAAACAAAAACGCGCCGAGAATGAAACAATCCCGCCACGAGTGCGGCATCGTGCCGACACAATCACAACCGATAAAGCGCTCCGAAATGAGGGGTTCGCGGCCATGACCAGCACAGCAAGGTACCACGCCATCGACAGCGATGCCGAATTGCCCGCACGCCTGCGCCCGGCCGACATCGACGCCCCGAAAATGGTCAGCCAGGCTGCCGGCCCGTTCGAAGTGCCCGCCGAAACCGGCAAGGGCCCATCCATGCGCGACGCGTTGATGACCGGCCTGCTGGTGATCTATCCGACCGTGGCCACGGTGGTGGCGATCGTCGCCGGCCTGGTGCTGGCCAGCGCCAACGGCACCTGAGCCTACTTCGGCCGCTTAAAAGCCTTCCGCTGCTTTTCGACCTCTTTGCGGCAGACGCAGCCCTCGAGATGGTCGTTGACCAAGCCCATGGCCTGCATGAAGGCGTAGACCGTGGTCGGGCCGACAAAGCTCCAGCCGCGCTTCTTCAGCTCCTTCGAAATCCGCACCGAGACGGCCGTTGTCGGGTTGGCGCGCAGATGGGCGAGGTCGACGATTTGCGGCCGCTCGTCCTTGCCGGGTTCGAACTTCCAGAACCAGGTGGCCAGTGAGCCGAATTCGTCGGCCATTTCGCGGGCGCGCTTGGCGTTGTTGATGGTCGAGACGATCTTGCCGCGATGGCGGATGATGCCGGCATTGCCGAGCAGGCGCTCGACATCCTTGTCAGTGAAGCTTGCTACCTTGTCGAATTCGAAATTGGCGAAGGCTTCGCGAAAATTCTCCCGCTTGCGCAGAATGGTCAGCCACGACAGGCCAGACTGAAAGCCTTCGAGGCAGATCTTTTCGAACAGCCTGCGGTCGTCGGCTACAGGCCGGCCCCATTCATGATCGTGGTAGTGCAGATAGTCGGGCAGATTGCCGTGCCAGAAGCAGCGCGCGACACCATCAGGACCGGCGAGCAGGCCGGTGTTTTCCTTGTCCATAAGCCAAAATCCGTTCGTTAAAGCGCTTTTGCGCGGCATTTACTGCGGCTTTACCAGATTCCTGAACCCGGCGGTAACCACACCGAAAGGTTTACCGACAGTTCCGCATTTTACGCATTCCGATTCATGTTTCGGTTGCTGCTTGCGCGCCAATGATCGCCGAACCGGGAGGACGTTTCCACCCGTTTTGTATCAGACGATCAAGGTGCGTTACGATGAAGACAGTGTTGTTTCCCGTGCTCGGCGCCGTGGCTGTGTTTGCCGCCGGCGTCACACCCTCAACCGCCGGCGACCGCTATGCCGACAGGCCGCCGGTGATGGTGAGCCCCGACCTTTCAGCACCCTGGGTGCTGCAGCTTGGGCAGGCGCCCGGCATCGTGCGCCAGAACCGCCAGGTGGTGCAGCAGCAGCAACAGAGGCGCCTCCTGCGCCCCGCGCAGCCCGACCGGGTGCAGACTGCGGCGGTGCAGCCGCCGGCCAAGCGCATGCTCGCGCGTCCTCAGATCAATCCGATCTACCTGCCGCAGGAAGTTGACTATGACGGAGGCCAGAAGCCGGGCACGATCGTCATCGACACCACCCAGAACTTCCTCTACCTCGTCGAGAAGAACGGCAAGGCAAGGCGCTATGGCGTCGGCACCGGCAAGCCGGGCTTCGAATGGTCGGGTACGCACAAGATCACCAACAAGCGCGAGTGGCCGGACTGGCGCCCGCCGGCGCAGATGATCAAGCGCGAAGCCGCCAAGGGCCGCTATTTGCCGACCTATCTTGCCGGCGGCGCGGAGAACCCGCTTGGCGCCCGCGCGCTCTACCTCGGCACGACCGAATACCGCATCCACGGCACCAATCAGCCGTGGACGATCGGCGGCGCGGTGTCGTCAGGCTGCATCCGCATGCGCAACGAGGACGTCGTCGACCTTTATGAGCGGGTCAATGTCGGAACCACGGTCGAGGTGATATAATAATCCTTGCGAATCACCTGGCCAGCAAAGCAGTCCGCTTTTCGGGCCGGTTTAGGGACAACGGGGGACGGGCCGTATGGGGATGCGGCCGGTCAGGAAGGGCAGCACGGGAAACCGCGCTGCCCTTTCCGTTTTTGAGCAGAAATCGAGGGCAGAAGGTCGCCGACGCGTCGCGCAACGGGCATAGCGGTTCGCTTTCGTGCTGCCCTTTACCGCATTCTTTTGCTATCCCGGTGGCTAGTTCCACAAAAGAGTTCACCCATGCCCCTGTCCGAAGACAGCCGTTATCTCAAGGGCGGCCCGGTAGCCCAGCGCATCATCGCCGCCGTTGCCGAGGACGCAGCGATCGCCAAAGCTGAGGGTTTTCCGCCCAAGCTGATCTCGATCACCGTCGGCGACACCGATGCGGTGGATGTTTATGTGCGCAACCAGCGCGCCAAGGCTGAGCTCGCCGGCATCGATTTCGAGGAGCGGCGCTTTCCCGCCACCATCACGGCAGGCGAACTGGAAGCTGCGATCCACGGCCTGAATGCCGATCCGCGCGTCACCGGCATTATCATCCAGCGGCCGGTGCCCGCGCACATCCCGATCAGGACACTGCAGGCGGCGGTGCATCCGCTGAAGGACGTCGAAGGCATGCATCCGGCCTCGATCGGCAACATCGTCTACAACCAGCTCGATCTCGCGCCTTGCACGGCGGCCGCCTCGGTCGAACTGCTCAAGGAAACCGGCCTCGACCTCAAGGGACTGGAAGTCGTCATCGTCGGCCATTCGGAAATCGTCGGCAAGCCGATCGCCTTCCTGCTGATGAGCGAAGGCGCGACGGTGACCGTGTGCCATCACATGACGCGGTCGGTCGCCGCCCATGCGCGACGTGCCGATGCGCTGTTCGTCGCCGTCGGCAAGCCGCGGCTGATCAAGGCCGACATGGTCAAGCCGGGCGCTGCCGTCATCGACATCGGCATCAATTCCGAAATCGGCCCCGACGGCTCCAGCCGCATCGTCGGCGACGTCGACACCGAAAGCGTGCGCGAGGTCGCCTCCTGGATCACCCCGGTGCCGGGCGGCGTCGGCCCGATCACGGTCGCCATCCTGCTGCGCAACACGATGGTGGCGCTCAGCCGCCAGCGTGCGCTTTATGAGGCGACCTACGGTACGGCGGACAGGCTCGCGGCAGAGTAGCGCTGGGGCTGGCGCCCTACTCCGCGGCGATCAGGCTCTCTTCCCGAACGCCTTCCGGCTTTGGTCCACCATAGGCCCAGTCGAGCAGTTTTATCGTGTGCACCACCGGCAGCTTCGCGGCGGAGGCGATCTGGGTGATGCAGCCGATGTTGCCGGTGGCGACGATCGAAGCCCCCGTCGCCTCGATATTTTTCACCTTGCGGTCGCGCAGTTTGGCCGAGATCTCGGACTGCAGGATGTTGTAGGTGCCGGCCGAACCGCAGCAGAGATGTCCTTCACGCGGCTCTCGCACGATGAAGCCGGCCTTGGCCAGCAGTTCCTTCGGCTGGCGGGTGATCTTCTGGCCGTGCTGCATCGAGCAGGCCGAGTGATAGGCGACAACCGTGCCCGGCTTGCGAACCGGCTCGGGCAGATCGAGGGTCGAGAGATATTCGGTGATGTCCTTGGCCAGCGCCGAAACGCGCGCGGCCTTGTCGGCATAGGCCGGCTCGAGACGCAGCATGAAGCCGTAATCCTTGATCGTCGTGCCGCATCCGGAGGCAGTGATGACGATGGCATCGAGCCCGCCCTGGTCGAGGGCGCGCGTCCAGGCGTCGACATTCTGCCTCGCCGAGGCAAGTGCGGCCTGCTCCCGCCCCATATGATGAACCAGCGCACCACAACAGCCTTCGCCCGGCGGCACCACGACCTCGACGCCGAGCCGAGTCAGCAGCGAAATCGTCGTCTCGTTGATGGCCGGATCGAGCACCGATTGCGCGCAGCCGGTGAGGATGGCGACGCGACCTCTTTTGGCCCCCTGCCCGGCATGGATGCCTGGCGAAGCCATCGGCGAAGCTGTCGGGATCGATGCCGGCGCGAGCTTGAGCATCGCACTGAGCGGCTTCAGCGCCGGAACCTTGTCGAACAAGCCCATGAACGGCTTGCCCAGCTTCGCCAGCTTGAGCGCGGCGCGAAAACGCTGGGGATAGGGTAGCACGAAGGCCAGCATGGCGCGGGTCAGGCGGTCGAGCAGCGGCCGCTTGTAGGTCTCCTGGATATGGGCGCGGGCATGGTCGACCAGATGCATGTAGTTGACGCCCGACGGGCAGGTGGTCATGCAGGCGAGGCACGACAGGCACCGATCGATATGGGTGACGATCTCCTTGTCGGCGGGACGGCCGTTTTCCAGCATGTCCTTGATCAGGTAGATGCGCCCGCGCGGTGAATCGAGCTCGTTGCCGAGCGTCACATAGGTCGGGCACGTCGCGGTGCAGAAGCCGCAATGCACGCATTTGCGCAGGATCTTTTCCGATTCCGCGACATACGGATCGGCAAGCTGGGCAAGCGAAAAATTGGTCTGCATCGCGTTGGATCCTAAGCCATTCGGCCGGGATTGAGGATGTTTTTGGGGTCGAATTCCTGCTTCAGGCGCTGGCTGAGTGCGGCAAGTGCGGGCGGCTGCGGCTCGAACACCGGCAGAGCGGCGCGATGCGAAGGTGCGGCACGCACCAGCGTCGCATGGCCGCCGCCATGTTTCCTCAACAGCCCGCGCAGCAGGGCGGCTTCCGGATCGCCTTGTTCCATGCGCAGCCACACCAGCCCGCCCTGCCAGTCATAGAAGGCGCTGACGGCGGCCTGCATGCGCAGCGTCAGGACCATCTGGTGGCACTGTCCCGGCGTCATCGAGACACGCCAGACCGGTTTCTCGCTGTCGTCGGCGAAGGGCCTGCAATCGCGCACATCGCGCCAGATCAGCGATGAAGCCTCGCCGGCAATCTCCTGCAGCGGCCCAGCCTTGCCGAGCAGCGTTTTCAACGCGGCAATGCGGTAGGCAACGGAAGGACCGAAGCCTTCGACACGCAGCAGCGTGGCGGCCTCACTGCCGAGACTGCCGCTGGCGACACGCGCGGCGATCCGCTCCGGCAGGTGTGCGGCACTCGACACTTCAGCACTCGAGCCAAGCGCCAGGGCCATGGCGGTTGCTGCCGCATCGTCGAGCAGACCACGGATGGCGAGCGTGATTTCGGTTTCGGCGGCCGGCAGCACCTTGAAGGTGACGTCGGTGAAGACGGCCAGCGTGCCCCAGCTGTTGGCCATCAGCTTGGACATGTCATAACCGGTGACGTTCTTGACCACGCGGCCGCCCGACTTGAAGGCTTCGCCACGGCCGGACACCACATTGATGCCCAGAATATGATCGCGCGCCGCACCCGCCTTCAGCCGGCGCGGACCGGAAAGGTTCGCGGCGAGCACACCGCCGATTGTGCCTTTGCCAGCTTCGCCGCCGAGCAACGGGCCGTAATCCATCGGTTCGAAGGCAAGCTGCTGGCCATTTTCCGTCAGCAGCTTTTCGATCTCGGCCAGCGGCGTGCCTGCCTTGGCCGACAGCACCAGTTCAGCCGGTTCATAGAGCGTGACGCCAGAGAGTTTCGACAGGTCGAGCGTGTGTTCGGTTTGCAGCGGCCGGCCGATGCCGCGCTTGGAACCGTGGCCGAGGATTTCGAGCGGCGAGCCTTCCGCCGCTGCCCAGGCGACGGTGGAGAGGACTTCGGATGGGGTGGTCGGGGTGAAGGTGGTCATCGGCGCGATGCACCCGCGAATGCAGAGACGCCGCGATCCTTTACACCCCCCTCTGTCCTGCCGGACATCTCCCCCGCAAGGGGGGAGATCGGCAACTTCAACGTCGCATCTGTCTTCCTACGCTGGTAGTTGGCGAAAGCCGCGATGATAGGCAATCTCCCCCCTTGCGGGGGAGATGTCCGGCAGGACAGAGGGGGGTGTTCAAGCACCGACATGTCCACTCAAAACCTCGGAATGTCCGGAAACGGCAGCTTGCCGCCGGAAATGTGCATGCGGCCGAGTTCGGCGCATCGCCGCAGCTGCGGGAACACTTTTCCCGGGTTGAGCAGATGGTTGGGATCGAAGGCGCATTTGACCCGCATCTGCTGGTCGAGATCGATCTGGGTGAACATCTCCGGCATCAAATCACGTTTCTCCACGCCCACACCGTGTTCGCCGGTCAAGACGCCGCCGACCTTGACGCAGAGCCGCAAGATGTCGGCGCCGAAGCTTTCGGCCTTGTCGAGTTCGCCCGGTACATTGGCATCGTAGAGGATCAGCGGATGCAGATTGCCGTCGCCGGCATGAAAGACATTGGCCACGCCGAGACCGTATTTTTCCGAGAGCTCGCGCATGCCGGCGAGCACGCGCGGCAGCTCCTTGCGCGGGATGGTGCCGTCCATGCAGTAGTAGTCGGGCGAGATGCGGCCGACGGCCGGAAACGCCGCCTTGCGGCCGGCCCAGAAGCTCAGCCGTTCCTGTTCGGACTGCGAAATGCGGCAGGTGGTCGAGCCGTTCTTGTAGGCGATGGCCTCGACCAGACCGATCAGATGATCGACCTCGACGCCGGGGCCGTCGAGCTCGACGATCAGCAGCGCCTCGACATCGAGGGGATAGCCGGCATGGACGAAATCTTCCGCCGCATGGATCGCCGGCCGGTCCATCATCTCCATGCCGCCCGGGATGATGCCGGCGCCGATGATGTCGGCAACGCACTGGCCGCCCTGCTCGCTGGTCGGGAAGCCGATCAGCAGTGCACGTGCCGTCTCCGGCTTCTTCAGGATGCGCACGGTGACCTCGGTGACGACGCCGAGCAGCCCTTCGGAGCCGGTCATGACGCCGAGCAGGTCGTAGCCTTCCGCATCGAGGTGACTGCCGCCCAGCCGCACCACCTCGCCATTCATCAGCACCATCTCGATGCCGAGCACATTGTTGGCGGTGAGGCCGTATTTCAGGCAGTGCACGCCGCCGGAATTCTCCGCGACATTGCCGCCGATCGAGCAGGCGATCTGGGAGGATGGATCGGGGGCGTAGTAAAAGCCCTCCTGCTCGACGGCGGTGGTGATGCCGAGATTGGTGACGCCCGGCTGGGCAACGACGACGCGATTGGGAAAATCGATCCCGAGGATACGGTTGAAGCGGCTCATCACCAAAAGCACCGCGTCCTCGAGCGGCAGCGCGCCACCCGACAGCGAGGTGCCGGAGCCGCGCGGCACGACGCGGATGTTGCGGTCGTTGCAGTATTTCAGCACGCGCGAAACCTGCGCCACCGTTTGCGGCAGCACGACAACCAGCGGCAGCTGCCGATAGGCGGTCAGGCCGTCGCTCTCGAAGGCGCGCATGGAATTGGCGGCGTCGACGACGCCCTCACCCGGCACGATGATGCGCATGTCGGCGACGATCTCGTCGCGCCGGCGCATCGTGGCGTCGTCTGGTTTCGGCATGGCCAAGCCGGACATCAGCAGCCTCATTTCGCTTGACTGGTCAAAATCTTTTACCAGTGAAGCGCGCTGGGTGCAAATCCTGTGATAGCGGCGAATCCACTTCAAAGCAGAGACAGGCTTACGCAGCGGCAATCTGCCGCTGCTATTCGCCGGGCAGCTTGCCGGGTTCGGAGTGCGTCCGGCGCACCCGGCGCACGCCCCACCAGACCAGCAGGATGGCGACAGGCACCGAAGCAGCGGTAATGATCTCCGGCGCGAAGGCATGGCCGAAGATCGAGGCGCCCTTGGCGATATAGCCGACAAGGCCGACCACATAATAGGAGACGGCGGCGACCGACAGCCCCTCGACGGTCTGCTGCAGGCGCAGTTGCAGGCGGGCGCGGTTGTTCATCGAGGCAAGCAGGTCGCGGTTCTGCTTCTCGACCTCGACATCGACCCAGGTGCGCAGCAGCGTCGTGGCGCGGGTCAGTTTTCGCGATAGATTTTCCTGCCGCTCCTCGACCGAGCGGCAGGTGCGCATTGCGGGTGCCACCCGGCGCTGCAGGAACCCGCGCCATGTGTCATAACCGGGCACAGCCTCTTCCTCGAGCGCCTCCAGCCGTTCGCCGACGATGCCGTCATAGGCGCGGCTGGCGCCGAAACGGTAAAGGCTCGACGCCGCGTCCGCCTCCAGCTCCGCCGCAAGTTCGGTCAGATCGGCCAGCAAGGTCTGGCTGTCCCGTGTCTCGGCGACCTTCATCTCCAGCGTGGTCTGCGCCAGCCGGTCCTCGATGCGGCGGGCGCGGCCGGACAAGGTCAACGCAAGCGGCAGGCCGAGCATGGCCAGCGTCCGATAGGTTTCGATGTCGATAAGCCGCTGCGATAACGCGCCGGTACGCGCCGGGGTCAAGCCGCGATCGAGCAGCAGCATGCGCGTCAGGCCATCGCCATCCTGGCGAAAATCGGTGACGATGGCGGCGTTTCCGCGCTCGACCAGCGAGTAACACAGGCTGGTCGGATCGAAACCGGCTATCAGTTGCTCGCTTGCTTGCGTCCATTTGCGGATTTCGAGCCTGATGCCGGAGATGCAGGTTCCCGGCGGCGAAAACCCGTTGCCGAAGGGTGAGTCCTCCTGCGCCCTGCCGTTCTCGGAAAGCGGCCCTTCCCACAAATAGGTCGAGAATTCGGTGTGCCGCTCCCAGCGCAGCGAGCCCTTGCCCCATTTCATGGCATGATGGCGGGCCTGGCGGTCGGGCGCGGCGATGCCGAGGCGCCGCGACAGTTCGGAAAGCACCGCATGGTCGACGCCGGAGCCACCCTCCGTCATGAAGGCGAGTTGCATCAGGACGCGTGGCTTTTCGATCAGCGGATGCGGCCGGGCATGAACCTCGCCGAGTGCGCCGGGCCGGCCCTCATGCGCGGGAAAGCCCATGACGCTGCCCTTGGCGCGCGGCTGGAATTCGAGATCGGACGGGTCGTCTGACACGGCTTGTTCCCCGGGTTTCTTGAGCCCTCTTGCACTCGCGTCCCTCTAGTGCCAATGGCCTGATCACGCAAACAGCAAAGTTAGCCGAAGATGATGGGCATCGGGCGGAAAATTGGCCCGCTTTTGTCAATTGGATAAATAATTTGACCAGTTGGCGAGGCAGGCTCTATTCTGCGGCACCGGTTCACCTTCCAGGCATTCTGTTGAGCGACATTTTTTCCAGGATCGAGCATTCGCGCACCGCCGACGAGGTGGTGCAGCAGATCGAGAGCCTCATCCTCGAAGGCGTGCTGCGCACCGGCGACCGGCTGCCGGGCGAGCGCGAGCTTGCACGCCAGTTCGACGTATCCCGGCCGATCCTGCGTGATGCGCTGAAATCACTGGAAGGACGCGGCCTTTTAACGACAAGACCCGGCGGCGGCACGCATGTCGCCGATGTCATCGGCCAGCTCTTCACCAAGCCGGTGACGGACCTGATCTCGATGCACCGCAAGGCAGTGACCGATTATCTGGAATACCGCCGCGAGATCGAAGGGGTCGCGGCTGAATATGCCGCACGTCGCGCCACTCCGGAAGACATGGCGCTGCTCGACAAGATCATGGCACGCATGGACGATGCGCACCGGACCGGCGACTTCGACGACGAGGCCGAGATCGATGTCGAGTTCCACCACGCGATCTGCGAATGCGCGCACAACATCATCCTTTTGCACACGCTGCGCTCCTGCTACCGGCTGTTGTCGGAGGGCGTGTTCCAGAACCGGCTGCTGGTGTTCACCGTGCCCGGCGCGCGCGACGCCCTGCTGGCGCAGCACCGGGCGATCCATGCGGCGGTGAAGGCCGGCGACCCTGCCACCGCCCGGCAAGCGGCGATGGACCACATCACCTATGTCGAACGATCGATGGCGGAGGCCGAGCGCAGCGGCGACTGGCAGCGCGTCTCGCGACTGAGGCTGAAACAGCGCGTTGACGCCACCGATACCGAACCTGCACGCAAACGCTCCTAGCTATTAGCTATCGAAACGGGAAGCCCATGAGCCAGATCCTGACCATCGCCGACCTCAAGGACCTCGCACGCCGGCGCGTGCCGAAGATGTTCTTCGACTATGCCGATTCCGGTTCGTGGACCGAAAGCACGTATCGGGCCAACGAAGAGGATTTCCAGAAGATCAAGTTCCGCCAGCGTGTCCTCGTCGACATGGACAACCGTTCGCTGGCATCGACGATGATCGGCGAAAAAGTGTCGATGCCGGTGGCATTGGCGCCAACCGGCATGACCGGCATGCAGCACGCCAATGGCGAGATGCTGGCGGCGCAGGCGGCGGAGGAATTCGGCGTGCCGTTTACCTTGTCGACGATGAGCATCTGCTCGATCGAGGATGTCGCCTCGGTAACCACGAAGCCGTTCTGGTTTCAGCTCTATGTGCTGCGTGACAAGGATTTCGTGCTCAACCTGATCGACAGGGCAAAGGCCGCGAAATGCTCGGCGCTCGTGCTGACGCTCGACCTGCAGATTCTCGGTCAGCGCCACAAGGACATCCGCAACGGGCTTTCGGCGCCACCCAAGCTGACGCTGACGAACATCGTCGACATGGCCATCCGCCCGCGCTGGTGCGCCGCCATGGCCGGCACGAAGCGGCGGACCTTCCGCAACATTGTCGGCCACGCCAAGGGCGTCGGCAACATGGCCTCGCTGGCATCGTGGACGACGGAGCAGTTCGACCTGCATCTGTCGTGGAAGGACGTCGCCTGGATCAAGGAGCGCTGGGGCGGCAAGCTGATCCTGAAGGGCATTCTCGACAAGGAGGACGCGCTGATGGCGGCCAAGACCGGCGCCGACGCTATCATCGTTTCCAACCATGGCGGGCGCCAGCTCGATGGTGCGTCGTCGTCGATCGGCGTGCTGGAAGAGATTGCCGACGCGGTCGGCGACACGATCGAAGTGCATATGGATGGCGGCATCCGCTCCGGCCAGGATGTGCTGAAGGCGCTTTGCCTCGGTGCCAAGGGAACCTATATCGGCCGGCCATTTCTTTACGGCCTGGGCGCGCTTGGCAAGGAAGGGGTTACCAAGGCGTTGGAAATCATCCGCAAGGAGATGGACATCACGCTGGCGCTGTGCGGAAAGCGTCTTGTCACCGACATGGGCAAGGACCAGCTCCGGCGCTAAGCCCGTGACCGCGTGACCACGGAGACACCGAAAAATTGGCAGAACCCGGCATCCATTTTCTCGACGCGCATGGGCCGGAAGGTGTGCGTCTTTATGCGATCGGCGACGTCCACGGCCGGCTCGACCTGTTGGCCGCCATGCATGGGCGCATCAGGGCCGAGATCGAGCAGGAGGCGCCTGCCGACTGGCGCGTCATCCATCTTGGCGACTATGTCGACCGCGGGCCGGACTCAAAGGGCGTCATCGATTTCCTGATCGAAGCGCGAGGGCGCGACCCGCGAAATTTGATGCTGGCCGGCAACCACGACATCGGTTTTCTCGATTTTCTCAAGACCCCTGACCCGGAAGGGCTTTTCATCCGGTTCGGCGGTATCCAGACGGCACAGTCGTACGGCGTGGCGATCAGTGAAGGCACAAGCGTGTGGTTCGGCAAGGCCGAATCGGCTGTGCGCAAAGGACATCAGGCCCTGGTCGAGGCCGTGCCGCAAAGCCACATCGACTTCCTGCGATCGCTGCCGTTCTCCGTGACTTTCGGGGACTTCTTCTTCTGCCATGCCGGCATCAGGCCGGGTAATCCTCTGGAGAAGCAAAACCCGCAGGACCTGATCTGGATCCGCGACGTCTTCCACAACCACCCCGACCTCTATCCGAAGATCGTGGTGCACGGCCACACGCCGGTGCCGGAGGCGGAAGTGATGGCCAACCGCGTCAATGTCGACACGCTTGCCTGGCAATCAGGCATGCTGAGCGCGCTCGTCGTCGACGGCGCGGACAAACGCATCCTGACAATGACGATCAAGGAAGCTTGAGCGTCGCGCGTCGGAGAACGCGAAAGACGCATCCTGCCTTTAGCGCAGCGAGGCGGTGACGCCGTAACCGTCGACGGCGTTGTGGTTGTTGGCGGCGTCGGCGGCATAGATGCCGAGACCGCACAGCACGATGGCGGACAACATGGCAAAGGACAGAAGCGCTGCTTTCACGGAGGTCATCTCTTGTTGAGCTTTCTGCATCTGTGCACCAGGCGGTTACCAATGCGTTGAAACGGAGAATTCGCTTCAAAGTTTCGACGATTTTGCGCTTCTAGGCATGTTCTGTATCAACGGTGTGTCGCGCGGGTCACACAAAAGGTTCATAGCCGTTGCACAGAAGATGCAGAGCGCGCGCCTTCTAGGATGGCGGGCGGACACAAGCCAAGAATGAAACGGTTTTCCCCAGGCGGTTTCACCGCCGCGTGCCAATTATGTCACGCTGGAGGGCAACCGAGGGACGGATGCTCAGAGACTGTTTCGAAATTTGCTCTGGCGAGTCATATGGTGGGGGTTTCGAGAACCGTAGCGCAGCGGACATTTGGTCCGTGAGCAACGGAAGCGCAGAAAACGCCATCAGATGGCCGCCAGAGTAGAATTTCCAAACAGGCTCTCAGATGGTCGCTACCCAGGCACGAGCTATGGCCAGGCCAGCGGCATCCGCATCGGGCCCGTTGCGGGCCATTTCGCCATCAAGCTTGCCGGCCCAGTCGGGATGGCGAGCGGCGATGGTCGGGGCAAAGGATGTGCTCCAGTCCTTGACCATCGGCCGGTCGGCCTCGAAATGGAACTGGAAGCCGTAGACGGCGCGGCCGACGCGAAATGCCTGGTTCTCGGCGACATCGTTGCCGGCAAGCCGCACGGCGGCCTCGGGCAGCACGAAGGTGTCGTCATGCCACTGGAAGATCGGGAATTTCTCCGGCAGCGCGCCCAGCACAGGATCGCCCTTGGCGTCCGCCGTCAGCGACACGCCGTGCCAGCCGAACTCATTGGCGCCACCGATGCGGTTTTCGCCGCCGAAGGCACGGGCAACGAGCTGGCTGCCGAGGCAAATGCCGAGCACGGCGCGATCCTTGTCGGCAAAGTCGCGGGTCAGTTCGAGCAGTGCCGGGAAATAGGGGTACTCATCGTCGGCCAGCGCGTTCTGGCCCCCGCCGAGCACCACCATGGCATCATGCCCGGCCGCGTCATCCGGCAGGGGATCGCCTTTGTAAGGGAGACGCAGGTCGAGATCGGCACCCGCTTCCGCAAGTGCTGCGCCTACCTGGCCGAGGCCGGTATTGTCGTAGTTCTGGACCACCAGCACCCGCATCACAAAATCCTGCTGACATGAAAAAGATGCGACGAGCGATATCATGCCGCTCGCATTGCAGCCAAGATGCGTGTCTGGAGAGAAAACTATGCCACTGCAGAACCGGGTCGATCCGTTCGGGACCATCCACGCCGTGCCCGATCGCGGCCTCTTCACCGGCAATCGCGGCATCATCCACGACCCCGAGACGAAGACGCTCAAGAAAAAGCGCTGGGCGCTTCAAGCCTGGATCATCTGCGTCTGCCAATTCCGAAATGTGCGGCGCGAACCGATGGGCCGCAACCGGAAGGGCGGCAAAGCGGGCTGGACCGAGCTGTTCTTCCTCGACGAGGTGACCGCATTGGCGGCCGGGCATCGCCCCTGCTTCTTTTGCCAGCGCGAACGGGCCAGGGATTTCGTCGGCCGCTTCGGCGAAGCGTTCGGCATTGCCGAGCCGCGCGCGCCGATGGTCGACAGGCGGCTGCACAAGGAGCGGCAGGCCTCGGGCGGCAAGCCGCCAGGGGTTGCGGTTGAAGACCTTGCCGGCCTGCCTGACGGCGCCATGGTCGCGGATGGCGCCACCCTTTATGCTCTGCGCCGGGGCGAGACACTGCGCTGGTCGTTTGCCGGATATGGGCATCCCGGCGATTTCGGCCTGCTCAAAGGCAAGACACTCTCGCTGCCGACGCCGGCCACAACGCTCTGCGTGCTGCGGCATGGCTTTCGGCCGGTGTGGCATCCGACCGCCGAGGCTTGACGCCGGCGGCAGGCTCGCTCATTCCTCGGCGATGCGCGCCAATTACAAGATGCAACGTCTGTTCGTGCCCGACGATCTCGCGCCGGATGTCGAGTTCGACGCCGGCCAACAGCAGAGCCACTATCTCCTGCATGTGCTGCGGCTTGCCGAAGGCGCCGAAATCCTGGTGTTCAATGGCCGCGACGGCGAGTGGTCGGCAGCCATATCAGCGAAGACGAAAAGGGCGGTGCGGCTGAAGGTGTCGGCGCTGCAGCGGCCGCAGCCGCCGCTGCCCGATCTCGTCTACTGCTTCGCGCCGCTGAAGCAGGGCAGGCTCGACTATCTCGTGCAGAAGGCGGTCGAGATGGGCGCCGGCATCCTGCAACCGGTCATCACCCAGCACACGCAAGTGGCCAAGCCGTCGATCGATCGCCTGCGCGCCAATGTCGTCGAAGCCGCCGAACAATGCGGCATCCTGGCCGTGCCTCAGGTGCACGAAGCCGAAAAATTCGACCGTTTGCTGACCGGCTGGGACACTCAGCGACGGCTGATCTTCTGCGATGAGGATGCTTCGACCAACAATCCGCTGGCCGCGCTGCAGGCGGTCAAGGAAAAGAAGCTTGCGCTGCTGGTCGGGCCGGAGGGCGGCTTTTCCGACGACGAGCGCAAGATGCTGCGCGCCCTGCCCTTCGTCACCGCCATTCCGCTCGGCCCGCGCATCCTGCGCGCCGACACGGCGGCGGTGGCCGCGCTCGCGGTGATGCAGGCAACTGTCGGAGACTGGTGAGACGTCATCCCTTGCAAGGGACGCAGAGTTCCAGCAACGTTCAATTCCTGTTGACCTGTGGCTCAGGATTTTTCGCTTGATCGTCTGCTGACATTTCGTCCATTTACCGCCGGCGGTCATCCGGCCGCCTCTGAGGGTACCATCATGGCGCGCGATACGACCGATTTCCGCCCGATCGAAGGTGTCGACGAACTCGTCGAGCACCTGGCCGAAGGCAACAAGCCGCGCGACAAATGGCGCATCGGCACCGAGCACGAGAAATTCCCCTTCTATGTCGACGGCAATGCACCGGTCCCCTATGGCGGCGAGCGTGGCATCCGCGCCATTCTCGAAGGCATGCAGTCAAAGCTCGGCTGGGATCCGATCGTCGATGACGGCCGCATCATCGGCCTGGTCGAACCGACCGGCCAAGGTGCGATTTCGCTGGAGCCCGGCGGCCAATTCGAGCTTTCCGGCGCACCGCTGGAGACGATCCACCAGACCTGCCGCGAGGGCAACGCCCATCTGGCGCAGGTGCGCGAGATCGCCGAGCCGATGGGCATCCGCTTCCTCGGCCTCGGCGGCAGCCCGAAATGGTCGCTGGCCGAGACGCCGAAAATGCCGAAATCGCGCTACGAGATCATGACGCGCTACATGCCCAAGGTCGGCACCAAGGGCCTCGACATGATGTACCGCACCTGCACGATCCAGGTGAATCTCGACTTCGAGAGCGAGGCCGACATGCGCCGCAAGATGCAGGTGTCGCTGAAGCTGCAGCCGCTGTCGACGGCATTGTTCGCCAATTCGCCTTTCACCGAGAGCCACCCGAACGGCTTGCAGAGCTGGCGCGGCGACATCTGGCGCGACACCGACAACCAGCGCTCGGGCCTGCTCGAATTCTGCTTCTCGCCCGATTTCGGTTTCGCCGACTATGTCGAATGGGCGCTCGACGTGCCTATGTACTTCGTCATCCGCGACGGCCGCTACCACGACATGACGCACATCACCTTCCGCCAGTTCATGGCCGGGGCCGCGCGCAATGAGGTGCCGGACGGGCTGCCGACAATGGGCGACTGGGCGAACCATCTGTCGACGCTGTTCCCGGACGTGCGGCTGAAGCGCTTCCTCGAGATGCGCGGTGCCGATGGCGGGCCATGGCGGCGCATCTGCGCGCTGCCGGCCTTTTGGGTCGGGCTGCTCTATGATGAAGCCGCGCTCGATGCCGCCGAGGCGCTGACCGCGAGCTGGACGTATGAAGAAACGCTGGCGATGCGCAACGCCGTGCCGGAACAAGGCATTTCCGCGCCGTTCCGCAACACCACGCTGCGCGAGATCGCGCGTGACGTGATGGTCATTTCGCGCATGGGGCTGAAGAACCGTGGCAAGAAGAACCGCGACGGCTACGACGAGACCTCGTTCCTCAACACGCTCGACGAAGTCGTTGCGCGCGGCACAACCAGCGCCGAGGAGATGCTGTCTGCCTATCACACGCGCTGGGGCGGTTCGATCGAGCCGGTGTTCATGGAATACGCCTATTAACCCTCGGATTTGGCAAAGCTGACCGGCCGGCAAAAGCCGCTTCAATCGGAAGTGGAAACAAACTAGGCTTCTTCGGCGAGGATTTCCGGAGGAGAGACCAATGCCTTCCTTGTTCGACATGCTGACACAGGCCCAGAACGGCAACGGCATGCAGGCGCTTGCCCAGCAATACGGGCTTTCGATGCAGCAGACGCAAGCCGCGGTCGCCGCATTGCTGCCCGCCTTTTCGCAGGGGCTGCAGCGTAACACCGCCGACCCTTACGGGCTCGGCGCCTTCATGACGGCGATGGCCAGCGGCCAGCACGCCAAGTATTTCGAGGACGCAACCCGGGCCTTCTCGCCGCAAGGCGTGGATGAGGGCAACGGCATTCTCGGGCACCTGTTCGGTTCGAAGGACCTGTCTCGCGCCGTGGCCAGCCAGGCGGCGCAAGCCAGCGGCGTCAATCAACAGATCCTGCAGCAGATGCTGCCGACGATCGCCTCGATGGTCATGGGCGGGCTGTTCAAGCAGACGACAAACCAGATGCAGGCCGCCGGCGGTTTTGGCGGCGTCGGCAACAATCCGCTCGGCGAGATCATCGAGCAGATGATGCGGCAAGGCGGCGGCATGCAGGCCCCGGCACCGCAACCGCGCCAAGCGCCGCCACCCCAGAACCCGATGGACAACCCGCTGGGCAAGGTGTTGCAGGACATGTTCGGCGGCGGCGCGGCTCAGCCACAGCCGCAAAGCCAACCGCAGCCGGCGCCCAGTCCCTACGGCGACAATCCGCTCGGCAAGGTGCTGCAGGACATGTTCGGCGGTGGCGCGCCGCAGCCGCAAGGGCGGGCGCAGCCGCAGCCTCAGCAGACACAGAGCCCCTACGGAGACAATCCGCTGGGGAAAATCTTCGAGGAGATGCTGCGGCAAGGTGGCGGTGGCTTAGGCGGCATCCCCGGCGGACAGCCGGCGCCGCAACAGCCTCAAGCGCCCCCACAGCAGCGTCAGGCACCGCAGCCACAGGCCAATCCGAGCGGCAGGCCGAAAAACCCGTTCGACGACCTGTTCGGCAAGATGTTCGAGACCGGCGCCCAACAGCGTGACGACTACCAGAAGGGCGTGGAGACGATCTTCGACCAGTTCAAGCGGGATATGGATCGACGGTAGGCGGTCTTCGCTGAGGTAGAAAGAGAAAAGCCCGGTCCTGGGAGGACCGGGCAGAGTGCAGGCGGGCCGGGGGGATCCGGCAGGGAGTGGGAGCCTGCATACTCGTCAGTCGCATCGAACCCCGAAAAGGTTCACGGCAACCTGAACAACAAGCAACAGATCAGGCCACCTTGCGGGCGATGTCCTCGATCGTTTCGACGCGATCGCTGGCGATTTCGCGCAGCATCGCCGTCGGGTCGCGGCCAAACGGCACGTCGATGGCGACGTGCAGGTCGCCGCGCGTCAGGCCGATATCGGCGAGTTCGGCGTCCGACATCTCGCCAAGACGGTAGAAGGCACGGCGGTTTTTCCAGGCGCGATAGAAATTGGAGACGGTGTTGGACACGCGAGTCGCAACGGCCGGACGCGAGGTGATGCGCGAGGTCTCGGTGGCGAAATCAAACGTGGTCATTGTCGGTCTCCTTCAGACTGCCGCATGACCCCGAACCGGAGGTTCGGAAAAGGATCATGCGCAAATCAAAGTTGCTACAGCGTCCTTTGCGCGTCCAAAGGACGCGCGGCGCTGTAGGGCGGGCGAGACCAAGCAATCGGCGCTGGCGACAGCGGCCGTTCCGATCCCAATTCACATGCCTTCATGTGGACAATGCCAATTTGCCATCGGCCGATTGATTAATCCAACGAATGTTTCTAATCTTTACCATCAACCCCAGTGATGGATCATATCGATGAAATCGCCGCTCGATCTCGATCAATTGCAGACCTTCATCTCGATTGCCGACACCGGCAGCTTCACCAGGGCGGCCGAAGAGGTGCACCGGACCCAGTCGGCGGTGTCGATGCAGATGCGCCGACTGGAGGAGCGGCTCGGCAAGCCGCTGTTCGAAAAGGATGGGCGCACCAACAGGCTGACCGAGGAGGGCGACAAGCTGCTCTCCTATGCGCGGCGGCTGCTCTACCTCAACCGCGAGACCCTGGCGGCCTTCGATGACCGGCGGCTCGAAGGCACGATCCGCATCGGCACGCCCGACGACTATGCCGACCGTTTCCTGCCCGAGATCATGGCGCGGTTCACGCGCTCCAATCCGCGCGTCGAACTGACCGTCATCTGCGAGCCGACGCCGGGGCTGGTCGAGCATATCAAGCGCGGCAATCTCGACCTCGCGCTGGTGACTCACAACGACGTACGCGGCCAGTCGGAGGTGGTGCGGCGCGAACCGCTGCTATGGGTCACCTCGGCCAACCATGCGACGCATGAGCAGGAAACGCTGCCGATGGCCTTTGGCCGGCCGAACTGCATCTGGCGGCGCGCCGCCGTCGATGTGCTCGACCAGCAGAACCGCGACTATCGTATCCTGTTCACCAGTTTCTCGGCCACCGTCATCACCGCCGCGGTGCTTTCGGGCCTGGCGATCTCGGTGCTGCCGGAATGCGCGCTCAGGCCTGGCATGCGGGTGCTGAGCGAAGCCGACGGCTTCGGCGCCCTGCCCGATTGCCGCATCGGCATCATGCGCGGCCAGACGTCGCGGCCGGAGATCGTCGATGCGCTCGCCCGCCATATTTCGGAAAGCCTGGACAATATCTCCGTGCCGGTCGGCGAAGACCCCGGGACATTCGATTTCGCGGCACTGGCCTTCACCAAGCTGCGGCGAACCAAGCCGAACCAGATCCTGCCCGGCTGGTAGGCAGGCTCAGGTATGCGGGTTATGAACGGCTGGCCCGACGCAACCGCCTTGACGCGGGCGCCCAACCGTTCCCCAATCGGCCGATGAGCGACGCAGCATCCGAATCACGCACCAACGCCGCCGAATATACGGTGAGCGAGATTTCCGGCGCGCTGAAGCGCACGGTCGAGGACGTTTTCGGCAATGTGCGGGTGCGTGGCGAAATATCAGGCTATCGCGGGCCGCATTCGTCCGGTCATGCCTATTTCGCACTGAAGGACGACCGTGCCCGCCTCGACGCCGTGGTGTGGAAAGGCACGATGAGCCGGCTGAAATTCCGCCCCGAGGAGGGGATGGAGGTGATCGCCACCGGCAAGCTCACCACCTATCCCGGCAAGTCCAACTACCAGATCGTCATCGACAATCTGGAGCCTGCCGGCGCCGGCGCCCTGATGGCGCTGCTGGAAGAGCGCAAGCGGCGGCTTCAGGCCGAGGGGCTGTTCGATACCGGTCGCAAGCGGTTGCTGCCGTTCATGCCGCGCGTCATCGGCGTCGTCACCTCGCCGACAGGGTCCGTCATCCGCGACATCATCCACCGCATCAAGGACCGCTTCCCGCTGCACATCCTGGTCTGGCCGGTGCGTGTTCAAGGCGAGACGTCAGGCGCGGAAGTGACTGCCGCGGTCAACGGCTTCAATGCGCTGGCCTGGGACGGCGCCATTCAGCGTCCCGATCTGCTGATCGTGGCGCGTGGCGGCGGCAGCCTCGAAGACCTCTGGGGCTTCAACGACGAGGCCCTCGCCCGCGCGGTTGCCGCTTCCGGCATTCCGGTGATCTCGGCCGTTGGCCACGAGACCGACTGGACGCTGATCGACCTCGTTGCCGATGTGCGGGCCCCGACGCCGACGGGTGCGGCCGAAATCGCCGTGCCGGTGAAGGCCGACCTCGAAGCGACGCTTGCCAGCCTCGGTGCGCGGCTGAAAGCGGCGGTCCTGCGCAATTTCGAACGCAAGCGGCAGGCCGCCCGTGCCGCCGCCCGGGCTCTGCCCTCGCCCGATCAATTGCTGGCGCTGCCGCGGCGACGCCTCGACGAGGCGACATCCAGGCTCGGCCGGGGCCTGTTGGTCTCCACCGAACGCAAGCGTGCAAGGTTTTTTGCCGTAAAACTGACACCGGCAATGCTGTCGCAGCGCATTGCCGAGGCGCGGCGCACCAACGAACGCAATCTTTTGCGAGCACAAGGAGCACTGCGCTCCCTGGCAAGAGCCCGGCGTGCGGAGCTTAACCGAGCGGCGGATCAATTGCCAAAATGTGCCAGGGCATCGCTGCAGCGGCACAAGCAGCAACTGGCCATGCTGCAGGGCCGCATCACGATCGAGCCGACGGCCCGGCGGCAACGCGTGCAGAGGGATTTGCTGACAGCTTTGACAAGACGCGGCACGCAAGCGGTGGTGCTCAGGCTGGAGCGCCTGCGTGGCCGCGTCGTCCAGGCCGACAGGTTGATGGCGTCGCTGTCGCACAAGGCCGTCCTGGCGCGCGGCTTTGCCTTGGTGAAGGACGCCGACGGGGTGGTGATCAAGCAGGCTGCCGAGGTGGCGTCGGGAATGGCGCTTTCGCTCGAGTTCGCCGATGGCACCGCCGATGCGGTGGCAATCAGCGGCACTGCAAAACCGAAAGCCGTGGCCAAGCCGGCGGCCAAGGCCAAAGAGCCTGGCAATCAGGGATCCCTATTCTGACGCCATGACCGACAATCCGCATCATCTGACAACGCCCTCAGGCAAACCGCGCGCGCGAAATTTCGGCATCAGCTTCGACGGGCGGCCCGGACCGTTTAACGCGATCACCGATGTGCCCGGCGTCGCGGTCGGCTATGCGACGCTGATCTCGGGCGATGGCGCGCTTGTCGTCGGCGAGGGACCGGTGCGCACCGGCGTGACCGCGATCCTGCCCAGGCCGCTTGCCGACCTCGCCACCCCGGTCTTCGCCGGCATTTTCAGCCAGAACGGAAACGGCGAACTGACCGGCTCGCACATCGTCGAGGAAACAGGCGCTTTCAACTTCCCGATCACCGTCACCAACACGCATTCCTGCGGTGTTTCCCGCGACGGCACGCTGCGCTGGATGCAAAGCGTGCTGCCGGCCGCACTCGACAGCGGCTGGGGGTTGCCGGTGGCGGCGGAGACCTATGACGGCTTCCTCAACGACATCAACGGCCACCATTTGACGTCGGAGCATGTTGCGCGGGCCCTCGACAGTGCCGCCGGCGGACCGATCGAGGAAGGCAGCGTCGGCGGCGGTACCGGCATGATCACCTTCGGCTTCAAGGCCGGCTCCTGCACGGCGTCGCGCATCGTCGAATGGCACGGCCGTGCCTATACGGTCGGCGCCTTCGTGCAGTCCAACTTTGGCAAACGGCGCAATATTGCCATTCGCGGCCTGCGCGCCGGGCCGGAACTCGTCGAACCGGCTGTCCGCGAAGGCACACCGCGTGCCGAAAAAGGCTCGATCATCGCCGTCATCGCCACCGACGCACCGTTCCTGCCGCACCAGATGAAGCGGCTGGCCCGACGGGTGCCGCTTGGCGTCGCCTTGACCGGCGGCTTCGGCTATCACAGTTCAGGCGACATTTTTATCGCCTTCTCGACCGCCAATGCGAGCGCGGCGCTGGCGCCCTCCGGCCGCATCGCCAGTGCCGATTTTATTCCCGACACCGACATCGATCCGTTTTTCGATGCGGTGATCCAGAGCGTGGAGGAAGCAATCCTCAACGCGCTGGTTGCCAATGACGATATGACCGGACGCGACGGGAATTTCGTGCCGGCGCTGCCGAAGGCGTGGCTGAAGGAGAAGTTTGGCTGAAGACAAAAAGGCGGGCCACAAGCCCGCGCTGAAACAACGTCGCCGCTATGCGATCATTCCGCGGCTTTGATCATTCCGCGGCTTTTTTGGGGGCCTGCTGGCTTTCCTCGGCCTCGGCGGCTTCCTCAAGCCGGGATGCGATAAGTTCCTGGATATCGCCGACTTCTTCCTGGATATCCTCCAGCGGAATGCCGACCTCGGCCGCCTCGGCGGCGCACTCCTTGGCCAAAGTTTCGGCCTGCTTGTCGATCCTTGCCTGGGAGGATTGGCAATGGACCTTTTCGCCGATCCATCCCCGCAAGAATTCGATGGCGTGTTCACTCATACTGCTGTTCCCTGGCGGCAAAGCCGGTTGGTAATCATAAACGTCGACATCCCGCAAAGGATGCATGTCCCCATTCCAGCCGAGTCGCGGTCAGCCGGCAAGCCAATGCCGTCCAAGGTCCACAGAGCCATAGGAAATCGAGGGGTCAAGAGCATTTTCTGATTCTGGAGGGGTCGGTACCGTTGGCTGGGTCACACCCAGCGCTGCGCGACTGTTTCTATTTGCTTTTTTCCGGTTTCCGAGCCGATTTCCGTCACAATAGATGGCGCAACACACTACACATTCACAGTTGCTTCGAGGTGCTGCCCTCGGGCGCGCAGGTCGAAGCCGCCGCTATATAGTGACATCCTCCTGCAATGTCGACTCCGCTCGCCATGCTGCTTCTTTCCGCCGCGCCGAAGGCTCCGCAACGGACCAAGAGCAAGTGACGATGGACCCGAACCGGGCGGAGCAAGCCTCGGCGGAACCGCTCAGACGTGCACAGCCACCACCGCCGCGCAGTCACCGGCCTTGACCAGCCCGGGGAAATGCCGCGCCGCCAGCATGCCCGACATTTTTGCCCGGATTTCCTGGGGGGCGATGCCGGTGCCGCCGGTGGAATGAATGCGCGCCAGCACCGCGTCCTTCTCGACCGGCTCGCCGAGATCGACCATGGTTTCGATCATGCCGTCATCTTCGGCGAACAAGAAACAATCGCCCGATGGCATGTCCAACCACCGGGTTTTGCTCTTTTCGACCGCTCCGGCAACGATGCCGGCATGACGCAGCACATTGAGGATACCACGCCGCGCGATCCGCACCGTTTGCGCCCGCGACGTGCCGCCGCCGCCAAGCTCGGTGCTGACGAAGACCTTGCCCATCTCCTCGGCTGCCGTGTCGTACATGCCTACGGCGTCGATCTCGATCATGCGCATCGAGAACGGAGCGGCAAAGGCCGCGACCGCGTCGAAGGCTTTCTGTTCCAGCGCCTTGTCGGGCAAAGTATGCGCGGCGCAGAACGGCACGAAGTCCAGCGTCTTGCCGCCAGAATGGAAGTCGAACACGATGTCGGCGCGCGGAAGCAGCTCACGCTGGAAATAGTCGGCGATCTTCTCGGTCACCGTTCCGTCCGGCCGGCCGGGAAAGCTGCGGTTCATGTTGCCCTTGTCGATCGGCGAGGTGCGCGTGCCAGCGCGGAAGGCCGGATAGTTCATTGCCGGCACGATGATCACCGTGCCGCTGACGTGCTTGGGATCGAGGGTCCTGGCGAGATCGTAGAGGGCCAGCGGTCCCTCATACTCGTCGCCATGGTTGCCGCCGGAAAGCAGAGCTGCCGGCCCGTTGCCGTTGCGGATGACGCAGATCGGGATCATCACCGAGCCCCACGCCGAATCGTCGCGGCTGTAGGGCAAGCGCAGGAAACCATGCTGCACGCCATCGCGGTCGAAATCGACGGTCGGCGCGATCGGCGATGGGCGTAGATTCGACATCGGGCTCAATCCTTCACCACCAGCTTGCGCGGCACATTGGCCAGGCACTCTACACCGGTTTCGGTGATCAGGATGGACTCGGTGATTTCCAGCCCCATCGTCTCCAGCCACAGGCCGGTCATGAAATGGAAGGTCATGCCGGGCCTGAGCTCGGTGCGGTCGCCGGGGCGCAGGCTCATCGTGCGTTCGCCCCAGTCCGGCGGATAGGACAGGCCGATCGAATAGCCGGTGCGGTTGTCCTTGACGATGCCGTATCGCTTGAGGACACCGAAGAAGGCGTTGGCGATGTCCTCGCAGGCGTTGCCCGGTTTTGCCGCGGCCAGCCCCGCTTCCATCCCTTCCAGCGTCGCCTTCTCGGCATCGAGGAATTCCTGCGTCGGCTTGCCGAGAAAGACGGTGCGCGACAGCGGGCAGTGATACCGGGCATAGCAGCCGGCGATCTCGAAGAAAGTGCCCTCGTCGCGCTTCATCGGCCTGTCGTCCCAGGTCAGATGCGGCGCCGAGGCGTCGGCGCCCGATGGCAGCAGCGGCACAATCGCCGGATAGTCGCCGCCAATGCCGTCGACGCCGCGCGTGCCGGCATCATAGATTTCAGCGACAAGATCGCATTTGCGCATACCGACCTCTATTTTGTCGACGATGCGCTGGTGCATCGCCTCGACGATGCGGGCCGCCTTGCGCATATAGTCGATCTCGGTCGGGCTCTTGATCGCGCGCTGCCAGTTGACGAGCGCGGTAGCATCGACAAAGCGGGCGTTGGGCAGATGTTTCTGCAGCGATGCGAAGGCGGCCGCCGAGAACCAGTAATTGTCCATTTCGACGCCGACTGTCAGCTTGCCCCAGCCGCGATCCGCAAGCACGCTGGCCAAAAAATCCATCGGGTGGCGCTCGGTCGACTGCACATAGTGATCGGCGTAGCCGACGATGTTGTCATGCGCGAGATAGGCAGTGCGCTTGGCGCCGTTGGCGTCCTGGCCGCGCCCGTACCAGACTGGTTCGCCCGATGGCGGCACGATGACAGCCTGATGCACATAGAACGACCAGCCGTCGTAGCCGGTCAGCCAGGCCATGTTGGAAGGATCGCTGATAACAAGAAGATCGACGCCCTTCACCTCCATGGCTTTGCGCGTCTTGGCGAGGCGATCCGCAAATTCGCCACGCGAGAATTTCAGATTCGGTTGCATTGTTCTTGGTCCTCGTTTGTTGGGCCTCTCGGCCGGTATCAGCTTTCGAAAATGGTCCCAGAATTGGCCGCCCGCGCCCGGTCGCGGGCGAGCGTGGCGATCGCCGTGTCCTGGACGCCGGTGCCGGTGAGATCGGCGATGGTGATGTCGCTGGCCGAGCGCCGGCCATGTTTTGCGCCGGCGATGATCTGGCCGAGTTCGGTCACCTCTGCATCTCCAGCCATCACACCGGCCGCAATGGCATGATGCAGCTCGCCCAGCCGCCTTGTCTGGCCGGCGCTGTCGGCGACGTAGAGATCGGCCATGCGCAGGATTGCCGGTGCGATCTCGTTCTTGTGCTCAGCGTCGGAGCCCATCGCGGTGATGTGCTGGCCGGCGGAAACGAACCCCGCCTTGATCAGCGGCTCGGTGGAGGGCGTGGTGGTGACGATGATGTCGGCGCCGGCAACCGCCTCTGCCGCGTCAGGCTCGGCGCGCACGGCAATGCCGAGCTTTTCGCGCAAGGCAGCGGCGGTCGCCTCGGCCTTTGCCGCATCGCGCGCCCAGATGCGCGCCTCGGCGATCGGCCGTACCAGCATTAGGGCTTCCAATTGCAACCCGGCCTGGACACCGGCGCCGAAGATCGCGGCAACGGACGAGTCCTGCCGCGACAGATGTTTGGCGGCGACGGCGCCGGCAGCAGCCGTGCGGACATCGGTGAGATAGCCATTGTCGAGCAGCAGCGCCTCGACCAGACCGGTCTTGGCTGACAGCAGCACCATCATGCCGTTGACACTGGGCAGGCCGAGCTTCGGGTTGTCGAAGAAGCCGGGGCTGATCTTGATGGCAAAACCGTCGATATCAGGCACATAGGCGGTCTTCACGTCGACCTCGCCGCGATGCTCGGGAATGTCGAGCCGCAGGATCGGTGGCATCGCCACCGGCAAGGTGGCGAGCGCGCGGAAGGCGTTCTCGACGCAGGCGACGGCATCGAGATCGAGCGTCACGATCGTGCGCAATTCGGCTTCCGTGAGGATCGTCATCCGGCTCATGCGGCGCGCTCCTTAAGCGACGGCGCCTCGCCGCAGACGATTGTGCGGTGCGCGTTCATATCGATGTTGCGGCCGGAGAGAAGCACGACCGCCGGCCCGTCCGCCCTGACCTTGCCGGCCAGCAGCGCGGCGATGCCGACCGCGCCGGCGCCCTCGACGATTTCGCGCTCCTGCGCATAGGCGTGGCGGATGCCGGCGGCGATCTCGTCTTCACTGAGCAGGATGACATCGTCGAGCAGGTCGCGGCACATGGCGAAGGTCAACCGATTGTCGAGGCCGACGCCGCCGCCGAGCGAATCCGCCAGCGTCGGCAATTCTTCCACCAGCACCGGGTGGCCTGCATCGAGGCTGGCCTTCATCGCCGCGCCACGCGCCATCGAGACACCGATGACTTTTATCCGGGGGCTGACGCCTTTGATCGCCGCGGCAACGCCTGAGGCGAGCCCGCCACCCGACAACTGCACCAGAACGAGGGCAGCATCCGGGACCTGTTCGATCATCTCAAGCCCGAGCGTGCCTTGCCCGGCGATAATGTCGGGATGGTCGAAGGGCGGCAGCATGACCAGCCCCTCTTGCGCCACCAGCCGATCTACCTCCTGCTGGGCATCGTCCTGGCTGTCGCCGACGATGCGGACTTCCGCGCCCAGCCGGCGGATCTCGTCGAGCTTGTTTTCAGGCACCAGCCGCGACATGCAGATCACCGCGCGCATGCCCTCAAGCTTCGCCGCATGCGCCAGCGCGCGGCCATGATTGCCGGTCGAGGCCGCGACCACGCCACGCGTCTTCTCTGCGGTGCTGAGCGAAGCGACGGCATTCGAGGCGCCGCGCAGCTTGAAGCTGCCGGTGGTCTGCCGGTGTTCGAGCTTGAGGTGAACCTGTACGCCCAGCTCTTCGGAAAGACTTTGGGATAGCACGGTCGGCGTGCGCTCGACTTTACCGGCAATGCGCTCACGCGCGGCGCGAATGTGCTCAAGAGTGACCTGTGTCATGATCATCAATCAGACGGCCAATGGCTGCGTCATCAGACGGCCGAATTCGGGATGCGGCGTGTCATCTCCGCAAAGCCGCAGACAATTCCAGGCGGTCGCCTGATTGCTGGTCACCACGGGACGTCCAATAGAATTTTCCATGCCGGTGACCGCGAGGGCGCTACGCAGCGCCGTGCAGGACACGAACAGCGCATCGGCGCTGGCGTCGGTCGCTTCCCGCGCCAGGTCGACAAGCGTTGCCGGTGCGATGCGTGCCATCTCGCGATCGTCCTCGAAGCCGAGGCAGGTGAAGCTGACGATCTCGAAGCCGCGCGCCGCGAAATAGGCGGCCATCGGCCTGGATGTCTCGACCGTGTAGGGAGTGAGGATGCTGATCTTGCTCGCGCCCAGCGCACGCAGCCCGCGCACGCCCGCCATGGGCGGTGTGACCACCGGCACGCCGGGCTTTGCGACCTGGATCGCCGCCTCGATCTCGGCATCGCCGATCACCACCGAGGCCGAAGTGCAGGAATAGCAGATGGCATCGAGCTTCTCGTCCGGCAGGATCAGGGCCGCGCCCGCCGTCAGCGCCGGCTGCATCTTGCGCAAATTTTCTGGCGTCGTCGGGTTGGCGTAGGGAATGCGCGCGACATAGACGCCGACCCGCTCGCTCGCCACCATGCGGCGGAAATCCGGTTCGCTGGTGTGGTCGGTGGCCAGGATGATCAGGCCGATGCGCATGTCGAGCGGGCGTGCATCCAGCGCCGGCCGTTTCGGGTAGACCTTGATCTCGGGCAAGGGTTTCATCGGCTACCTCTCGATCTTGCCGTAGCGGCGTTCCAGCCAGCGCAGCAGCACGACCGAAAACAGACTGATGACCAGGAAGAAAGCACCGACCAGGGTGATCGGCTCGATATAGCGATAGTAGGTGTTGGCGACGCTTTTGGCCTGATTCATCAGTTCCAGAACGGTGATCGCCGACAGCAGCGGCGTTTCCTTGAACATGGCGATAAAGTAATTGGCGAGCGCCGGAATCATCGGTGGGATGGCCTGCGGAATGATGATGTGGGTCCAGGTCTGCCTGGCGCTGAGATTGCAGGCCTTGGCGGCCTCCCATTGGCCGCGCGGCACATTGTCGATGCCGGCACGATAGACCTCGGCCGTGTAGGTGCCGTAATGCAGCCCGAGCCCGATGACACCGGCGACCAGCGGCGGCAGCAGGATGCCGATGTCGGGCAGCACGTAGAAGATGAAATAGAGCTGCACCAGCAGCGGCGTGCCACGGATGAATTCAGCCGCCCAGCCGACCGTGCGCGACAACCCCTTGTTGGGCGAGCGGCGCGCAAGCGCAATGCCAAGCCCGACGATCGCCGCCAGCACCGAGCCGAGCAGTGTCGCCAGGATGGTGATCTTCACCCCCTGGATCAGCGTCGGCATGATTTCCCAGACGAAATTCCAATCCCACTCCATCAGGCACGCACCCCATCAAGGCCGCGCGCCATGCGGCGTTCCAGCGAGCGCACGCCCCACGAGATGAGCAGGGCGAGGATGAAATAGATGATCAGGATGGTGGTGAACGGCACCAGGGTGTTGCCGGTCTGGGCGCGCACCACCTGCGCCTGGAAGGTCAGGTCGGTGAGCGAGATCAGCGACACCACGGCGGTGGCCTTGAGCAATTCGATGGCGTTGTTGCCGAAAGTCGGCAGCATCACCAGCAGCGCCTGCGGCAGGATGATGTGGCGCATGCCTTGCCAGCGGCCGAGATTGAGCGCGATGCAGGCCTCATACTGTTCGCGGCCGATCGACTGGATGGCGCCGCGCACGACTTCGGCGGCGTAGGCGCCGACATTGAGGCCGAGCGCCAGCACGCCGGCCTGCAACGGGGTCAGCGAAATGCCGATGAAGGGCAGCACGAAATAGGCCCAGAACAGTTGCACGAAGATCGAGGTGCCGCGGAAGAATTCGATGTAGGCGGTGGCCAACCAACGCAGCGCAAAGAAGCGCGACACGCGCCCCATTCCGGCGAGGAAGGCCATGATCAGCGCGAGCACCGACCCCATCAGCGTCAGCTCGATGGTGACAAGCGCTCCCTGCAATATCAGGCCGAAATAGCCGGACCACTGGGTCATTTAATGTACTGTTCCACCTGGACGTTTGGTCGAAGCCCCCTCACCCGGCCTCCGCTACGCTCGGCCGACCTCTCCCCGGCGGGGAGAGGAGACCACCAGCGTCGGCGCCAGCCTCTTCTCCCCAGCGGGGAGAAGGTGGCCCGAAGGGCCGGATGAGGGGGTCTTCCTTCCTTACTTCACTTGGCCGCGCAGAGCTTGTCGCGGCTGGTCGACATCGCGGCTGCGGCCGAGAAGCCGTAGGGCTCGATGATCTTGGCGAACTCACCCGATTTCTTCATCTTGGCCAGTTCGACGTCGAAGGCATCGCGCAATGCCTCGTCGCCCTTCTTGAAGGCGGCGCCGTCGCAATAGACCGGTGCGCCCTGCACCGGAGCGATGACTTCGAGGTTCGTATCGTTGGCCTTCTTGACCAGATCATTGATCGACAGGACGGGCAGCGAATAAGCGTCGATGCGGCCATCCTGAAGCATCTTCACGCCGCTCTGGCCATCCGGCACGACGATGACGCGATCGCGCGGCACGCCGGCATTGAGCGCGAGCTTCTCCTCGGTGCCGCCGCCCGGCGCACCGATGGTCGCAGTCGTATCCTTGGCGACATCCTCATAGCTCTTGAAGCCCTTCGGATTGCCCTTCTTCACCAACATCGCCTCGGCATCGCAAAGCACCGGCTCGGAATAGACGACGGCGGCGCAGCGTTCCGGCTTCATGAACAGGCCGGCGGTGACGACATCGAAGCGACCGGCCTGCAGGCCGGGGATCATGGCACCATATTCGGAGATCGAAGCGGCGACGTCGGCGACGCCGAGCCGCTTGAATATCTCGCGGGCCACATCGGGCGCGGCACCCGAAACCTTACCGTCGGCGGCGACCGCCGTATAGGGCGGCTCGTTGGCGATGGCGAGGCGGGCGAAACCTTGCGCCTTGAGCTGTTCGAGCTTGCTGTCGTCGGCCGAACCGGGGATCGAGGCGGCCAGCACCGCCGTCAGTGCAAGACCGGCAACGCCAGCCAGAATGCCAAGTTTCTTCTTCATTGTTCCCAACTCCTTGTTTCTTGTCTTGCTTTGTTACGAGGCGGCTCTCGTCACCTCGGGACGACTTCGTCGCCCTGGGCATTGCGGTCAGACGCGATGTCCGGCCGCGATGATCTTCTTCAGGAAGCCTTGCGTACGCTCCTGCTTGGGATTGCGGAAAATCTCGTCCGGCTTGCCCTCCTCGACGATCCTGCCACGATCGAAGAACAGTACCCGGTCGGCGAAATCGTGGGCGAAACCCATCTCGTGGGTGACAAGCAGCATGGTCATGTCGGTCTCGGCGGCGAGTTTGCGCATGACGTTCATCACCTCCTCGACCAGCTCCGGATCGAGCGCCGACGTCACCTCGTCGAAAAGCATGATCTTCGGCGACAGCGCGAGCGCCCGGGCGATTGCCACGCGTTGCTTCTGGCCACCGGACAGCTGCGCCGGCATGGACTTGGCCTTGTCGGCCATGCCGACCATTTCGAGCAGTTCCATCGCCCGCTTTTCGGCGGCGGCCCGTGGCGTGCCCTTGGTCAGCATCGGCGCCAGCGTGACATTGTCCATGACGCATTTGTGCGGAAACAGGTTGAACAGCTGGAAGACCATGCCGATCTTTTGGCGCATCCTTGTCAGATGCCGCTCATCGGCAGCCAGCAGCTGGCCATTGCGCTCCATGTGGTAGAGCTGCTCGCCGTCGATCTGGATATGACCGCCATCGATGCGCTCAAGCGTCATCAGGATGCGCAGGATCGTCGTCTTGCCCGAGCCCGACGGGCCGATCAGCGCCAGCTTCTCGCCGGGCATGACCTGCATCGACAGGCCGTCCAGCACCTTGAAGCTGCCGAAGCTCTTCGAGATGTCGTCGATCTTGATGATGGGCGCTGATGCGGACAAATAAATTCCCCGTGCTGGAGAAGCCTGTGCCCCTTAACGATGCGGAACGCGCCAAATCATGTCAATTGGGAAAATAATATCATGACAATTATTCTGATTCCGCACAATTTCCGAGCAAACCGGGCCTAGATGGCGAGCAGCAGATGCTCCGGATCGCCGAGCAAAAGCTTGGTGACAACGCCGAGGCCGGCGCGCAGTTCCCCCTCGGTGGTCGAACCCAGCGAGATACGTACCGCCGGATGCCAGGGCGCGCCCGAAATACGGAAGGATGTTCCGGGTGCGATCGCTACGCCCTGCAGGCGAGCCTGGGCGACAAAGCTTTCCTCGGCCCGGTCGGCCGGCAGTTGCAGCCAGACATGCAACCCGTCGCGCCGGGCGCGATAGTCGACCCCCGCCAGCACTTGCGCTGCAATATCCTGCCGGCGCCGCAAAGCCCCGCGCTGCCAGTGGACAAGCTCCATCGCCGTGCCGTCGGTTACCCACTTTGTGGCGATCTCGGCCACCAGCGGCGTCGCCATCCAGTTCGAAACCAGATGCCGGTTGGCGACGGCGGCGACGTAGCGGTCGGGCGCGGCGAGATAGCCGATGCGGAGGCCGGGCACGGTGATCTTGGTGAAGGAGGTGACGTAGAGCGTGCGCTCCGGCGCGAACGCGGCAACCGGCGGTGGCCGGTCTTCGACCAGCGGACCCAGCACATCGTTCTCGATGATGGCGATGTCGTGCTTGCGCGCGACCGCGGCGATTTCTTCGCGCCGCCGCGCATCCATCAGCGTCGCCGTCGGATTGATGACCGAGGGCTGCACGAAGACCGCGCGGATGTCGGAAAGCCGGCAGGCCTCGTCCAGCGCCTCCGGGATCAAGCCGTTGTCGTCGATCGGCAGCCCTTCCAGGTTGAAGCCGAGATAGCGCGCCAGCGGCACCAGCGTGTGATGGCCGATCGCCTCCGTGGCGACCGTCGAGCCCGGCGGCGCAACGCTCATCAGCGCCACCGTCATGCCGGCGGTGGCGCCGTTGGTCAGGCTGATGTTCTGCGCGGAGGTGTCGAGCCCGCACAGTCTCAACCATTCGACCGCCACCCCGCGGTGGCGGGGGAACACCATGTTGGGCCGGAACGAAAGTGCTGAACTCGATGGCAGGTTTTCCGCCAGCCAGCCCAGCGCCTGCTTCAGCCGCTCCAGATGCATCGGCTCGCAGACCGGCTTCAGAATAGACAGATCGATGACTTCGCCCAGTCGCTCCGGCAGATACGGCGGCTCCGGCTCGCGGCGCTGCGTCTGGACGAAGCTGCCGCGGCCGATCTCGCCCGAAATCAGGCCGCGCCGGATCAGTTCCTCATAGGCGCGGCTGACCGTCTGCACCGAAAGTTTCAGATCGTCGGCCAGCCGGCGATGGGTCGGCAGACGCGCGCCATTGGCAAGGCGCCCGTCATGGATGGCGCGCGCGAACTGGTCGGCCAGCGATTGATAGGCCGGGCGCCGGATGAGCGCGGGATCGGGTTGCCACAATGTCATGACTTATTAGAGATCGAAATCAGTGCAATTGACAATCGAAATAATGCGCCGTCATGGTACTCGGACGAAAAGTGAGCCCTGATGACATCAGCGAAACTCGACCCGATCGACCTGAAAATCCTCGACGCCATCCAGCGCGACGGACGCATCACCAAGCTGGCACTGGCCGAACAGGTCGGACTGTCGCCGACGCCGTGCTGGATGCGGCTGCGCAAGCTGGAGAAGGCCGGCATCGTCTCGGGCTACCACGCCAGGATCGCCATGCGCGTCGTGGCACCCGTTGCCACCGTGCTGATGGAGGTGACCCTGGCAAACCACCGCCAGGCCGATTTCGACCGTTTCGAGCGCGTTATCCGCGATGTTCCCGAGATCGTCGCCTGCTGGTCTGTCGGCGGCGGCGTCGACTATCTGTTGAAGGTAATGGCGCGCGATATCGACGCCTATCAGCGGCTGGTCGATGGCTTGCTGGAACGCGAGATCGGCATCGATCGCTACTTCACCTACATCGTCATCAAGACCGTAAAGGACGAGGTGGCGCTGCCCCTCGCAGAGCTTTTGCCGGCGTCTTCATAGGAGCAGAGAGATCCTCTCGCCGGGCAACCCGATAGAGAGAGTCTCTCTACGTCAGGACTTCCAAACAGCCTCTCTATCTGCATCGGGCGGATAGTCTTCCCACATCAGTCCGAACCGGGAGGCTTTGACCATGTCCGCGCATTTCGCCCGCTCGCATCGCCATGAAGCGCTCGATCGCCTCGCCGACCGCCGGCTGCTGCGTGAACTCGCCTATGTCGATGGCCACTGGACCGCAAGCGAGGCCGCCGAAAGCTTCGAGGTCAACGATCCGGCCACCGGCACCACAGTCGCTTTCGTCTCCGCGCTCGATGGCCGGCAGACGACAAAGGCGATTGATGCCGCCGCGCGTGCCTTCCCGGCCTGGCGGGCGCTATTGCCGCAGGAGCGTTCCAAAATTCTGCGAAAATGGTTCGAGCTGATCATCGCTGCAAAGCAAGACCTCGCTCTGCTGATGACGCTGGAACAGGGCAAGCCGCTGCAGGAGTCGCTGGGCGAAATCGACTATGCCGCTTCCTTCGTCGAATGGTATGCCGAAGAAGCAAAACGCCTCAACGCCGAGAGCGTTACCAGCCATCTGCCGGGCGCTGAAATGATGGTTCGGCGCGAGCCGCTCGGTGTCGTCGGCGTCGTCACGCCGTGGAATTTTCCGTCGGCGATGCTGACCCGCAAGGCTGCGGCAGCCCTTGCCGCCGGCTGCACCATCGTTGCGCATCCGTCCTCGGAAACGCCGCTGTCGGCGCTGGCGCTGGCCGAGCTCGGCGAACGAGCCGGCCTGCCCGCCGGCGTCTTCAACATCATCACCGGCAAGGCTTCGACCATCGTCGGGCGGATGTGCGAAGACCCGCGCGTCCGCGCCATGAGTTTCACCGGCTCGACCGAGATCGGCCGGCTGATCGCCGCGCAGAGTGCTGCGACCATGAAGCGGCTGGTGATGGAGCTTGGCGGCCATGCCCCACTGATCGTCTTTGCCGATGCCGATCTGGACAAAGCGGTGAGCATTGCCATCGACGCCAAATTCGCCACGTCGGGCCAGGACTGCCTCGCCGCCAACCGCATCTACGTCCAGCGTCCGATCTACGATCGCTTCTGCGCAGCTTTCACCGCTCGCATCGAGGCGCTGCGGACCGGCAATGGCCTTGCAGATGACACCGACATCGGCCCGCTGATGCACGAGCGCGCCGTCAAGAAGGTCGAGGAACAGGTCGCCGATGCCGTCGCTCACGGCGCGCGCTGCCTCACCGGCGGCAAGCGACATCAGGCTGGCCCCCTGTTCTACCAGCCGACACTGCTGGCCGATGTCACCGACGAAGCACTGATCATGCGCGAGGAGACCTTTGGCCCGGTTGCCGCCGTGACGCCTTTCGACAGCGAGGACGAAGTGATCACCCGCGCCAACGCCACCGAATATGGCCTCGTCGCCTATGTCGTGACCGAGAATGGCGGCCGGCAGCAGCGCATGGGCCGCGCGCTCGACTACGGCATGGTCGCCATCAACCGCGTCAAGATCACCGGCGCGCCGATCCCGTTCGGCGGCGTCAAGCAATCGGGCATCGGGCGCGAAGGCTCGCGCCACGGGCTCGAAGTCTTTACTGACATCAAGTATCTCTGCCTGGACGTGGCTTAGACCCACCCGGACCTTTCAAGGAGTCAAAGAATGCTCGACCAGTCCAACGAACTCGCCGCCTGGGATCGCGACCACTTCTTCCATCCCTCCACGCATATGGGCACGCATGCGCGGGGCGAGAGCCCGACGCGCATCATGGCCGGCGGCGAAGGCGTCACCGTCTGGGACAACAATGGCAGGAAGAGCCTCGATGCCTTCGCCGGCCTCTACTGCGTCAATGTCGGCTACGGCCGTCAGAAGATCGCCGACGCCATCGCCAACCAGGCGAAGAACCTCGCTTACTACCACGCCTATGTCGGCCACGGCACCGAGGCCTCGATCACGCTTTCCAAGATGATCATCGACCGCGCGCCGCAAGGCATGTCGCGGGTCTATTTCGGCCTCTCCGGTTCGGATGCCAACGAAACCAACATCAAGCTGATATGGTACTACAACAACGTGCTGGGCCGGCCGGAGAAAAAGAAGATCATCTCGCGCTGGCGCGGCTATCACGGCTCGGGCGTGATGACCGGTTCGCTGACCGGGCTCGACCTGTTCCACAACGCCTTCGACCTGCCGCGCGCGCCGATCCTGCACACCGAGGCGCCCTATTATTTCCGTCGCGCCGACCGCTCGATGAGCGAAGAGCAGTTTTCACAGCATTGCGCCGACAAGCTCGAGGAGATGATCCTGGCTGAGGGTCCGGAAACCGTCGCGGCCTTCATCGGCGAGCCTATTCTCGGCACTGGCGGCATCGTGCCGCCGCCGGCCTTCTACTGGGAGAAAATCCAGGCGGTGCTGAAGAAGTACGACGTGCTGCTGGTCGCCGACGAGGTGGTGACGGGCTTCGGCCGGCTGGGCACCATGTTCGGCTCCGACCATTACGGCATCAAGCCGGACCTGATCACCATCGCCAAGGGCCTGACCTCGGCCTATGCGCCGCTGTCGGGCGTCATCGTCGCCGACAAGATGTGGCAGGTGCTGGTAGAGGGTTCCGACAAGCTCGGTTCGCTCGGTCATGGCTGGACCTATGCGGCGCATCCGATCTGCGTTGCCGCGGGTGTCGCCAATCTCGAACTGATCGACGAGATGGATTTGGTGACGAATGCCAAGGAGACCGGCGCCTATTTCCGCGCCGAACTGGCCAAGGCTGTCGGCGGCCACCGGAATGTCGGTGACGTGCGCGGCGACGGCATGCTGGCGGCGGTCGAGTTCGTTGCCGACAGAGACGACCGGGTGTTCTTCGACGCTTCGCAAAAGATCGGCCCGCAGGTGGCGACGGCACTTGCCGCAAGCGGCGTCATCGGCCGCGCCATGCCGCAGGGCGACATTCTTGGATTTGCGCCGCCGCTGTGCCTGACCCGCGAGGAAGCCGACATCGTCGTTTCGAAGACCGCCGATGCGGTCAAGAGCGTGTTTGCCAATCTCTGAGATCGACTATGAATGCCGTGACCATAACTCTCCCCGCCACCATGGCCGCCGTGCTGCTCACCGGGCACGGCGGACCGGAAAAACTCATCTACCGCAGCGATGTGAAAGTGCCCGCGCCTGCGCCAGGTGAAGTGCTGGTCAAGGTCAGCGCTTGCGGCATGAACAACACCGATGTCTGGGTGCGCCAGGGCGCCTATGGCACGGAGGAGGATGCCGCGGCTGTGTCGACCTGGCGGCGCCAGGGCAACACATTGAGCTTCCCGCGCATCCAGGGCACCGACACTGTCGGTGTCATCGCCGCCGTCGGCGAAGGTGTGTCGCCCGACCGTATCGGCGAACGGGTGATGGTCGATTTCTCGATCTACAACCGCGACGACGATTCACTCGCCGACATCGACTATATGGGCCATGGCCGCGACGGCGGCTACGCCGAGTACCAGGCCGTGCCGGCCGAGAATGCGCATGTGGTCGACACCGACATGAGCGATATCGAACTCGCCACCTTCTGCTGCGCCTATCTGACGGGCGAGCAGATGCTGGAGCGCGCCGGCTTGAAGGCCGGCGAGCGCGTTCTGGTCACCGGCGCCTCGGGCGGCGTCGGTTCCGGCATCGTGCAGCTGGCGCGGGCGCGCGGTGCCATTCCCTATGCGGTCGTCGGCAAGGGCAAGGAACAGGCGGTGCGCGACATCGGTGCCGAGGCCGTCATCACCCGTGGCGTCGCCGACCTGCCGCAAGCCGTGAACGAGGCGACCGGCGGCCAGCCGATCGATGTGGTCGCCGACCTCGTCGGCGGCGCCATCTTCAACGACTTGCTTCGCATCCTGCGACCCGAGGGCCGTTACACTACCGCAGGCGCGATTGCCGGCCCGGTGGTGCAGCTCGATCTCAGGACCATGTACCTGAAGCAATTGCAGCTGCATGGCTCAAGCCAGGGCACCCGCGCGGATTTCCGTCGCATCGTTGGGTACATCGAGGCGAGAAAAATCCGACCGCTGGTCGGCGGCGTCTACAAGCTCTCCGATTTCCACCATGCGCAGGCGGATTTCATCGCCAAGGATTTCGTCGGCAAGCTGGTGGTGGTGCCGGATGCCATGTGGGGCCTGGCTGGCTGAACAACGCTCATCTCAACCATGCTGGGCCGCTCTCAGCAACATGCCGAACAGGTCGCGCGGCTCGTCGGGGTCGGCCAGCATGTCGAGTTCCTGGTAGAGGCCGGTCGAGCGCAGCTGATCCCTGACATAGCGCAGTGCCGAAAAATCCTCGATGGCGAAGCCGACCGAATCGAACAGCGTGATCTGGCCGGCATCGCGCCGACCTTGCACGGCGCCTGACATCACCTGCCACAGCTCGGTCACCTCATGATCCGGTGCAAGCTGCTGGATCTCGCCCTCGATGCGCGTCTGCGGCGGATATTCGACGAAGATGTCGGAGCGCAGCAGGATGTCGCGGTGCAGCTCGGTCTTGCCCGGACAGTCGCCGCCGACCGCGTTGATGTGCACGCCGGAGCCGACCATATTGTCGGTGAGGATGGTGGCGTACTGCTTGTCGGCGGTGACGGTGGTGATGATATCAGCCCCTTCGACCGCCTCCTGCGCGGTGCCGCAGGCGATCATGTCGAAGCCGAGACCGGCGAGATTACGGATGCATTTTTCGGTGGCAGTGCGGTCGATATCGTAAAGCCTCAGCCTGTCGACGCCGAGCAGCGCCTTGAAGGCCACCGCCTGGAATTCGGCCTGGGCGCCATTGCCGATCAGCGCCATGCAGCTGGAGCCGGCCGGCGCCAGGTATTTGGCGGCCAGAGCCGACATCGCCGCCGTGCGCAGTGCGGTCAGGATCGTCATTTCGGATAGCAAGACAGGATAGCCATTGTGGACATCGGCGAGCATGCCGAAAGCCGTCACCGTCTGGCGGCCCTCGCGCATGTTCTTGGGGTGGCCGTTGACATATTTGAAGCCGTAGACCTCGCCGTCGCTGGTCGGCATCAACTCGATGACGCCCTCGGCGCTGTGCGAGGCGACGCGCGGCGTCTTGTCGAACAGCTCCCAGCGGCGGAAATCATCCTCGATGTAGCCAGCGAGTTCGACGAGGAAGCGCTCGACGCCGATCTTCAGCACCAGCTTCATCATATGATCGACGCTGACGAAGGGAACGATGTTGAGATTGGGGATCATTTTTTCTTATCCTTGCCGCATGCAGGCGGTCAGTCCTGGCGATGCGCGTTGTGCGCCTTCATCATCGCCGCCAGCGCCGGATCGTTTTGTTCCAGCGCCCCGATAGCCCCGCCTGTGTCATAGAGGCGCTCATCCTGTCCCATCTTGAACTTGGCTTCGAGCCGCCCGATCGGCAGGTCGAACCCGATGATACCAGGTATGCGTCGTTCCATGCCGCCTGGTCCCAGCTCGCGCATGCGCCAGCGATCGTCGCGATCTTTTTCCAGCACGTCGACAAGCTGCAGGAGATGCCGGGCGGTGGCGTGATCGTCGAGCGGAACCGGATGCCCATGGCAATGCACCACGGCAAAGTTCCAGGTCGGCGCGCTGTCGCGCACCGGATTGCGCGGATACCAGGACGGCGAGATATAGCCGTGCGGGCCGTGGAAGATGGCGACGGTCTCCCTGCCTTCGCTGATCAAGGTGCTGTGCGGATTGGCCCTGGCGAGATGCGAGACCAGAGTTCCGTTTTCACCCCGCGCGCGATCGAGCACGAAGGGAAGATGCGAGACGGCAAGGCCCTGCGGTCCCGCTGTCACCGCCGTGGCGAAGGCCGCGGCCTCGATCAGGCCGAACACCTCGTCGCGCGACAGTGGCGCGAACTCGGGCTTGGTGTACATCAGGTCAGCTTCGCTGGGCGCGGACCGCCGGGATCAGGCCTTGCGGGCGAACCAGCAGCACGGCGATGACACCCGACAGCACGATGGCGTCGCGATAGGGCGCGATCGCTCCCGGCAATGTCGCCTGCAGCAACACCTCGATGATGCCGAGCAGGAAGCCGCCAGCGACCGCACCGGGCAAGCTGCCCAGCCCGCCGACGACGGCTGCGATGAACGCCTTCAGCACCGGCGTGAAGCCCATCAGGGGGTCGACCGAGGCACGCTGCGCCACCCACAGCATGGCCGCCAGCCCGGCCAGCAGGCCGGAGAGCAGGAAGGCGGTGGCGATGATGCGGCTGGCCGGAATGCCCATCAGGCGAACGACGTCGAAATCTTCCGCCGCGGCGCGCATCGCCGTGCCGGTCACCGAGCGGCGCAGGAAGACTTCGAGCGCAATCAGCGCCAGTGCGGAGACGACGATGGAGATGCTGGGACCGACGCCGATGGTGAAGTCGCCGAAGGAGAAGGCGCCGGTCATCCAGCCGGGCATGGCGACAGCCTGCGGCCGCGCCGAAATGCCGTTCTGGAAGACGACTTTCAACAGGCTGGAGACGGCAAAGCTGGTCAACAGCAGACTGGTGACGCTGGCGCCGCGCATCGGCCTGAACGCGATACGCTCCATGGCGACAGCGGCGAGCGCGCCGCAGGACACGGCGACAAGCACCGCCACCGGGAAGGGAAAGCCGAGCACCAGCGAGGCCAGAAGCGCATAGCCCGACAGGGTCATCAGCTCGCCATGGGCGAAGTTGATGAGGCCGACGATGGAAAAGACGATCGCCAGCCCGAGCGCTAGCAGCGCATAGACGCCGCCGAGGCTCACCGCATTGATGATCTGCTGCGCGATCATGCTTCTTAAGCTCCTAGATAGGCTTGGCGGACGAGGTCCGAGGAGGCGAGTTCTTTTGCCGTGCCCGACAGCACCACCTCGCCATTGGCGAGCACCACGGCGCGGTCGGCGATTTCGAGCGCCAGCGCCACATTCTGTTCGACCAGAAGGATGGTCAGGCCCTTGCGGCGCAGTTCGGCGATCAGGTCGAAGACGGTGTCGATCAGTTGCGGGGCAAGCCCGAGCGAGGGCTCGTCGAGCAGGATCATGCGCGGCTTGCCCATCAGCGCGCGGGCGATGGCCAGCATCTGCTGCTCGCCGCCCGACAGATTGCCGCCCTTGACGCGGTGGTAGCGGCGCAGGATCGGGAACAGCTCCAGCATCTCCTCTTCGCGCAACCGCGCCTCGGCCGCCGGCTGATGCACCGCGCCGCCGAGACGCAGATTGTCGGCCACCGTCAGGCTGGCGAAGATACGGCGGCCTTCCGGCACCAGCGCGACGCCCTTGCGGGCTATCGCCTCCGGCGCCAGGCCGGTGATGTCGACACCGTCGAAGACGACCTTGCCGGACGCCGCCGGCACCAGCCCGGCGACGGCGCCGAGCGTCGAGCTCTTGCCGGCGCCGTTGGCGCCGACCAGAGCGATGATCTCGCCGCTGCCGACGGTGAGGTCGACGCGGCGCACCGCCTCGACCTCGCCGTACCGGATTTTCAGGGCTTCGACGCTCAGCATGACATCACGGCGCCGGAACGTCGGCGGCGTCGGGGATCAGGGTCTCGACATGCTTGCCCTCGCCGCCCTCGTAGCGCATCAGCGCCACTGGCCGCAGCGGCATTCGGTCGGTGCCGGCATAGGTGATCTTGCCGGTAATGCCTTCGAAATCCTTGAGGCCGGCGATGGCGTCGCGGATCGCCCTCGGGTCGTCGGAGCCCGCCGTCTTGACCGCCTGGTCGAGGATCAGGCCTATCTCGTAGCCATTGACCTCATAGGTGGATTCCGGTGCGTGGCCGGCATATTTGGTGAAGGCGGTATTGAAGGCCTCGAGCTTGCTGCCCGGCTCGGCATAGCCGGCCGCGGTGTAGACGACGCCATCGACCAGTTTGCCGAGCGCCTTGATGGTCGGCGTGCCGATGGCATCGGCGCCATAGACCGGGATGGTGATGCCGGCGCCACGCAATTGCTGGATGAAGGCCGGGAAATCCGGCTCGTAGGCCGCCGTCATGATCAGGTCGGGTTTGTCGGCCAGGCCCTTGATGTTGGTGATCTCGGCGGAAAAGTCGGGCTGGCCCATGCTGAAGGTGCCGCGGCCGACAATGGCGCCGCCCTTCTTCTCGAACACCTTGCCGAAATATTCCGGCAGATTGGCGGTGTAGGTGGAGTCCGGCGAGGTCAGCAGGAACACCTTCTTCTTGCCTTCGGAGACGGCGAAGTCGGCGACCGCCGTCGCCTGCACATTGTCGGCCGGATAGGTGCCGAACATGACGTCGCCTACCGCGCCGGTGAGCACCGGGGCGGAGCCGCACAGCGTCAAGGTCGGAATGCCGAGCGGCTGGGTCAATTGGCCCGCGGAAATCGAGGGATCGGCATCGCACGGAGTGATCATGATCTTGGCGCCGGCGTCGATCAGTTCCTGGGCGACGGTGGCGGTCTGCGCGGTGTCGGAGCGGGTGTCCTTGATCAAAAGCTTGACGGTGTATTTGCCAGCGAGGCCACCCTTGGCGTTGAGCTCGTCGAGCGACATGCGCAGGCCGGCAAGTGCCGGCTGGTCGTAGGGAGCGAGGCCACCTGTCTGCGCGGTCGCGGCACCGATGATGATTTCCTCGGCGCTGGCCGTCGAAATGGCGGCGATGCCGAACACGGCCGCGCACAGGGCGGCGCGATGGAGGCGATAGAGGCTTGGCATGTCGGTTCTCCTTCTGGATTTTTATCGTTGGTCGTTGCGGTCTATGCGGTCTGGTTTTCAGGCTTTGCGGTCTTGGCCCGCGCCGTACGGCTGCCGAGATAGGCGGCGATAACGGCAGGGTTCTTCTGGACGTCGCCCGGCGTGCCGTCGGCGATGACGCGGCCATGATCGATGACGACGATGCGCTCGCACAGGTTCATCACCAGCCGCATGTCATGCTCGATCAGGACGACGCCGATGCGGCGCTCGGCGCGAACCGTCGACAGGATCGAGACCAGTTCAGCGGTCTCGACGGCGTTCATGCCGGCGGCCGGTTCGTCGAGCAGCAGGAAGCGCGGCTTCAACGCCAGGGCGCGCGCCACTTCGAGCCGGCGGCGCTGGCCGTAGGCGAGCCTGGCGGCCGGCTGATCGGCAAATTTCTCCAGCCCCATGCGCGCGAGCTCACTCATGGCCGCCGCCTCGGCATGGCCAAGATCCGGCTCCACCTGGCGTGCAGCGACGACGACATTTTCGAGCACGGTCATGTGCGGGAAGACGCGGATGTTCTGGAAGGTGCGGGCAACGCCGGAGCGGGCGAAGCGGAAGGCAGAAGCCTGCCGCACCGCGCCACCCACCGACACGGTACCGGCACTTGGCTTAACATCACCGGCAAGCATGTTGAGCAGCGTCGTCTTGCCAGCGCCATTGGGGCCGATGATGCCGGTGATGCTGTCCGTTTCGAAACTCAGGCTGACGTCGTCGACGGCAACGACGCCGGCATAGCGGCGCGACAGATGCTCAGCGGAGAGCCGGTCACTCTCGACATGCCGCGGTGGCGCCGTTGAAGCCGTCACGGCCTGGCGTCCGGGTCGGCGCAGCAGGTTCAGTTCACGCTCGCCGAACAGACCGGTCGGGCGCCGCCAGATGACCAGGATCATGGCAATGGCCAGCACGCCCTGGGTCAAGCCGAACAGGACAGGCAGATGCAGGCCGAGCACTTCGCCACCGCCTTCGAAGCGGCGCACTACTTCGACCAAAACGATGGTGACGATGACGCCGGCGAAAGCGCCGAGCGACGAGGTCATGCCGCCGACGATCAGCATGGCAAGCATGGTGAAGCCTAGGTCGAAATAGAAATCGCGCGGCGAGAACGCACCCAGAAACTGCGCCATCATGGCGCCGGCGGCCATGGCAGCGACGACACCAGCCACCCAAGCGGCCAGCCGCGCCGTGCGCTGGTCGACCCCGACCGCGGCGGCACCGCGCTCGTCATTGGCGGCGGCTCGGCTGGCAAGGCCGAAGGAGGTTTCGCGAAACAGCCTCGCCGCCACCAGCGCCACCGAAGCGATCGCGGCGGCGGTCCACAGCCCGACCTCGCGCGGCACGCCATAGAATGGCTGACTGCCGCGCGTGATCTCGCGCCCGGCCACCAGCAGCGTGTAAACGATGATCAGCATGGCAAGCGTTGCGATCGAAGCGCTCGATCCGGAAAGCCTGAGCAGCGGCGTGCCGGTCAACAGGCCGACGATGACCGCGAGAGCCAGGACGACGGCCAGCGCCGCGAAGAAGGAGAGTTGATGGCCGGCGAGGAATTGCGGCAGGTCGCGCAGCGCCGTTCGCTGCAGTGCAGTCGGCATGGTGAGAATGCCGGTGGCGTAGGCGCCGAGGCCGACAAAGGCCGCCTGGCCGAACGAGACGATGCCGCTGTTGCCGGAGAATATCTGCAGGCCAAGCACCGCCGTCAGCATGATCGCGGCATAGGTGACGACGCGTTGCATGGCGGCGCCGCCGAAGATGAAGGCGGCAAGCGCGACCAGCAGCAACACCGCCACCATGCACAGGGCATCGGCGGTGGCGTTGCGGAACGCGGCCGGCATGAAGCCGCTGGGCTTGCTCTCGCTCATCGTCACCGACGCCATCACGTGGCCCTGAAGCGGCTGGGCGAAAATGGCGCCAGGATCGGTTGCGCGCCCTCGGTGACCAGCCTGGCCACGGCCTCGCCGACAGCTGGACCGGTCTTGAAGCCGTGGCCGGAGGACCCCGCCGAAACGACCAGCCCTTCGACACCGGGCATGGCGCCGATGACCGGCAGATCGTCGGGGCTCATGTCGTAGAGGCCGGCATAGCCCGGCCGGATGCCGAGTTCGGCCATGGCCGGGACTCTGTCAGCGAAGGTCTCCAGGATCTCGACCGATTCCTGCTCCTCGACACCTTCCATGTAGTCATCGGGATTTTCGACGAAGCGCGGACGGCCCGCATGTTCGTGCCGCAGACCGGTGCCGCCGCCGGCCCAGGTGCCGGCCAGGATGACGCCGTCATTGTCGGGCCGCGCATAGTTGCAGGAAATGTCGTCGCACCAGGCGAAAGGCATGACCTGCCTTGCCTTGCCGGCAGCGTCGAGGACGGCCATCGGATGGCGCTCGACATGCAGCGGCAGATCGAGGCCGACCGTCGCCAGCAGGCGGCGCGTCCACGGCCCGGCAGCCAGGACGACAGTATCGGCTTCCAGCACGGTTCCATCGGTCAGTGTGACACCCGTGATGCGGTCGCCCTGCCGCTGAAGGCTCTCGACCAGCGTGTTCTGCATGACCTTGGCACCGTTGGCACGAGCGGCTCGGGCGATGGCGTTGGTGGCGCCGAAGGCATCGGCATACCCATATTCCGGCTCCCACAGCGCCATTGCGACATTGTCCAGGGCAAAGCCGGGTGCCGCGTCGGCGAAGGCCTGCGGCGACAATGTCTCGATGCGTGCGCCCTCGCCGCGGATGCGTTCGGCCGCCGACGTCCAACTCGCCTTGTTGTCGTTGCCGCAGACCCACATCATGCCGATTTCGGTGACGAAAGAGCCTTCGCCGGCGATTTCCGGCAGCGACACCAGGATCTCGCGGCCACGTATGGAAAGCTGCGACAATTCCGGCATCAGGTAGAAGGCGTGCAGCAGCGCCGACGATTTGCCCGACGGGCCGCCGGCGGGGTGGGTCTGCTCGACCAACGTGACCTTCACACCGGCTTTGGCCAGATGATAGGCGGCGCTCGATCCGACAATACCCGCACCTACGACAATGACGTCGCTTCCGTTTCGCATGGCTGTTCCCCACAGTCTCTTGGCTGCTTTCCGACAAGGTAGGGCCAGCGATTGCACAATGTCAACATCTCTTCATTGTTGACCGAGATTTAAATCTCTGTAATAAACTCGACAAAACAAGAGAACACGGATTTCGGGGAGGCCCATGGCGATACGCGATGTTCTGATGCGCGGGGATCTTGCGCTGACCCCGTCGGAAGAGAAGATCGTCCGGCTGCTGTTGACGGACTATCCGACCTCCGGCCTCGGCACCGCTTCATCGCTCGCCCGGCGCGCCGGTGTCAGCGACCCGACCGTGGTGCGGCTGGTGATGAAGCTCGGCTATGAGGGGTTTCCGGATTTCCAGGCAAAGCTTCTGGCCGAGGTCGAGGCAAGGCTGCATTCGCCGCTGCTGATGATGGAGGCCAAGCGGCAGAGCGGCTCCAACGACAGCGCCGTGCTGGCCTATCTCGACAGCGTCACCACGGCCTTGCAGAAAGCCACCGCCGCGACACCCGTCCAGACATACGAGCGGGCGGCCCGCCTGCTGATGGAGGCCAAGGGCGAGGTCGTGCTGGTCGGCGGCCGGTTCAGCCGTCACATCGCCGGCATGCTGGCCGGCTATCTCGTGCAGTTTCGCTCCGGGGTTCGCGATCTCGGCGTGCTTTCTCCGCAGACCTTCGACACGCTCGCCGACCTCGACCGGCGCGACGTGCTCGTCGTCTTCGACTACCGCCGCTACCAGCTCGATGTGATGGCCTATGCAAAACAGGCGGCGGCGCTCGATGTGCGCATCGTCCTGTTCACCGACCAATGGCTGTCGCCGATATCAGATCTCGCCGAAGTCACCATCGTCAGCCCGCTCGAAGTCGCCTCGCCCTACGACACTCTGGCGCCGGCGATCGCACAGATGGAGGCGCTGGTCGCCCATATCGTTTCGACGCTGGGCGACGACGCTCGCGCCCGCATCGAGCGACTCGAAAAGGTGCGGCATGCCAATGCCGTGACACTCGACAGCGACCCGCAAGAGAACGGCGCGCGCAAGATACCCGGACCTCGCAAGACGCCGGGACCCAAATCAGCAAAGCAGGACGACAAAGCATGACCCAGGCCCTACCCAAACGAGACGAAGCCTTCCGTGCCGGCGAAACGGCCCTGCTGCTCGTCGACATGCAGCGCATCTGGCTGGAGCCGGGCGCCGATCCGTCGCATCCGGAGCGTGGCCCCGATCATTATTTCTACCGGCAGACATCCTCGCAGACGATCCCCAATCAGGAGCGCCTGCTGGCCGCTGCGCGGGCCAATGGCGTCGAGGTGCTGCACACCATCATCCAGAGCCTGACCGAAGACGGCCGTGACCGCTCGCTCGACCACAAGCTGACACCGATCCATGTTGCGCCCAACCTCCCCGAAGGACTGCCGGTGGCATCGCTGGCACCGGTTGGCGACGAAATCATGCTGCCGAAGACGTCGTCGGGCATCTTCAATTCGACCAATGTCGACTATCTCCTCAAGAACCTCGGCATCCGCTACCTCGTCGTGGTCGGCGTGCTGACCGATCAATGCGTCGACATGGCGGTGCGCGACGGCGCCGACCGCGGCTATCTCGTCACTTGCGTATCGGATGCCTGCGCCACCATTACCCAGGAACGCCACGACATCGCGCTCAAGGCCTTCGGCGGCTACTGCTGGGTGGCCGACACCGACACGGTCGTCAGCCGCTTCAACGCTTTGGGAAAAACGGCATGACATCGACTGTCGAGCCTCTGGTTGCCGTCGTTACCACGGATCTCTCCGCCGTTACGCGGGGCCGCTTCGTTGCAGAAAGCAAGTTGCAGAAGACCGCCACGACCGGCGTCGGCTGGCTGCAGGCCAATCTGTCGCTGACGCCGTTCAACTCGATCGTTGACCCCAACCCCTGGGGCTCGTCGGGTGACCTGCGGCTGATCCCGGATCTCAAGGCGCGCTTTCGCACGACACGCACCGGATCGGCGACTCCGTTCGACATGGTCGCCGGCGACATCGTCGAGCTCGATGGCAGCCCATGGCTCGGCTGCACCCGCACGATGCTCAAAGACGCGTTGGCCGATTTGAAAGCCGCAACCGGCCTGTCGGTCATCGCCGCCTTCGAGCATGAATTCAATGTCGCCGACGGCGGCTTCGCGCCGGCGCATTCGATGTCTTTCGCCGCACTGCGCCGCGCCGACCCTTTCGCGCCCAACCTGATGGCGGCGCTCGAGGAAGCCAGCGTCGCGCCCGAAGTGGTCATCGCCGAATTCGGCGACGAGCAGTTCGAGGTGACGCACGAGCCGGCGGACGCGCTGACGGCGGCGGACCGCGCCGTCGCCATCCGCGAAATCACGCGCGAATTGGCGCGCAATGCCGGCTGGCGTGCGAGCTTCGCGCCCAAGGCAGCGCCAAACGCCGTTGGCAACGGCGTCCACATCCATTTCAGCTTCGTCGATGAAGCCGGCAAGCCGGTGACTTACGATTCGGCGCAGCCCGGAGGGCTTTCCGCAAAAGCCGGCGCCTTCTGTGCCGGCGTGCTGCGCCATCTGCCTGGCATCACCGCCATGACGGCGTCGAGCGTGTCGTCTTACTACCGGCTGAAGCCGCACAGCTGGAGCTCGTCCTACACCTGGCTTGCCGACCGCGACCGCGAGGCGTCGCTGCGCATCTGCCCGACTGTGACGATGGGCGGACGCGATCCGGCGCGGCAATACAACATCGAATACCGGGCGGCGGACGCCACCGGCAATCCCTATCTGTCGCTGGCGGCGATCATCCGCGCCGGGCTGGAAGGGCTGAAGGCGGGCCTGCCGTCGCCACCTTTGGTCACCGGCGACCCGACACTGATGAGCGAGGCGGAGCGGGCAAGTCTCGGTCTGGTGCGCCTGCCCGAAACCCTGCCCGCGGCACTGGACGCGTTGCTGGCCGACGGCACCGTGACGGGATGGTTCGCGCCTGTCTTCATCGAAACCTTCGTCGGCCTCAAGCGACATGAAGCCGAGCGTCTTGCCGGTCTCGATCCGGCCTCCATCTGCGATCTCTACCGGACGCTCTATTAATGACCGCACAGACCGGAAAAGATTGGCCCGAGGCCGTCGAGGTCCTCAACGAGCACGGCCGTTCCGATATCGTGCTGTTGTGCGAGCATGCGTCCAACCACATGCCGGCCGAGTATCGGCAGCTCGGCCTCGATGCCCACCATCTGCAGCGCCACATCGCCTGGGATATCGGCGCCGCCGAAGTGACCCGTCTGCTGTCGTCGAAGCTCGATGCTCCGGCCTTCCTCAGCGGCTATTCGCGGCTGCTGATCGACCTCAACCGGCCACTGGGCACGCCAGGCAGCATTCCGGTGCTGTCGGAAGACACCGACATTCCCGGCAATGTCGGCATCGATGCGACGGAGCGGAGCCGGCGCGCCGAGATCATCTTTTCGCCGTTCCATGACCGGGTGACCGCCCATCTCGATGGCCGGGCACAGGCAGGCCGGCAGACACGGATCGTGACGATCCATTCCTTCACGCCGGTCTTCCTCGGTGTCAGCAGGCCCTGGCATGCCGGCGTGCTGCATGACCATGCCAGCGGTCTCGCCGAAGCAATCCTTTCCGGCTTGCGCACCGACGCGGCGCTCAATGTCGCGGCCAACGTGCCCTATGTGATCAGCCGCGACGCCGACTACGCCGTGCCCATCCATGGCGACGATCGCGGCATCGCCGCCGTCCTCGTCGAGATCCGGCAGGACCTTTTGTCGACACGGCGCGGCATCGAGGAATGGGCGGACCGGCTGGCAGCGGCACTGCCGGCACTCGAGACGGAAACCGTGTCGTGAGCAATCTCAGCCTGCGCGAACGTGATGCCGCGGTCATCGCCCAGATCGGCAAGCTGCGTTTCTCGCCGCTCAGCGTCGTCGGCGGCCGGGGCAACCGGCTGATCGAGGAAGGCGGCCGCTCCCTGCTCGACCTGTCGGGATCGGCCGGTCCGGCGGTGCTCGGCTACGGCCATCCGGCCATCGTCGAAGCGGTCGAGACGTCGATCCGCGACATGGCCGGCGCCAGCCTGCTGCTTTACCCGAACGAGCCCGCCGTATCGCTGGCGGAGCGGCTGCTGGCAATCACGCCCGGAGAAGGCGAACGGCGTGTCTGGTTCGGCCATTCCGGGTCCGACGCCAACGACTGCGCGGTGCGCGTGCTGCAGGCGGCCACCGGCCGTTCGCGCTTCATCTCGTTCATCGGTTCCTATCACGGCAATCTCTCCGGCTCGATGGGCATCAGCGGCCATACCGCCATGACCCACACGCTGCCTCGGCCGGGCGTGCTTCTGCTGCCCTATCCCGATCCGTTCCGACCGAATTTCAGCAGCGAGGACGTGCTTGCGCTGCTCGACTACCAGTTCGAGACCACCTGCCCGCCGCATCAGGTCGCGGCGGTGTTCATCGAGCCGTTGATGTCGGATGGCGGACTGATCGTGCCGCCGCCCGGCTTTCTCAAGGCATTGCAGGAGCGTTGCCGCAAGCACGGAATCAAGATTGTCGTCGACGAGGTCAAGGTCGGGCTCGCCCGCAGCGGCATGATGCACTGCTTCCAGCATGAAGGACTGACGCCGGACCTCGTCGTCTTCGGCAAAGGCATCGGCGGCGGCTTGCCGTTGTCGGCCGTGATCGGCCCCAAGGAGATCATGGACCATGCGCCGGCCTTCGCTCTGCAGACGACCGCAGGCAACCCGGTGGCGACATCGGCCGGTAACGCGGTGCTGAAGACGATCGAGATGGAGGGCCTAGTCGAGCGCTCGGCGCGGATCGGCACGTTGTTCTCCAATGCGCTGCGAGCCCTTGCCGCCAGGCATGAGATCATCGGTGATGTGCGCGGGCGCGGCCTTGCCATCGGCGTCGACCTGGTCAAGGACCGCACGACACGTGAGCCGGTCGCGGCGGCGACCACGGCCAAGATCATCTATCGCGGCTATGAGCTGGGTGCGGCCTTCACCTATGTCGGGTTGAAGGCCAATGTGCTGGAGTTCATGCCACCGCTGACGCTGACGGAAGACGAGATGACCGAGGGCGTCGCGATCGTCGACCAGGCAATCGCTGACGTGAATGCCGGCAAGGTCTCGGATGCGGACGTCGCCTCCTTCATGATGTGGTGAACAAAAAAGGCGTCGCGCCGGGCTGCGACAGCGATTGTCTCGGCAGCCCCGACTGATCGTTGCGCAACAATTATTCCGCGATACGCACTATCAGCTTACCGAAATTCCTGCCTTCGAGAAGGCCGAGAAAGGCCTGAGGCGCATTTTCGATGCTATCCACGATATCTTCCCTGTAGCGGACGCGGCCGGACGATATCCAGTCGGCCATCTCACGATAGAAGGCCGGGCGCTGGTCGACAAATTCGCGCTGGATGAAACCCCTGATCGTCAGGCTGCGGTGCAGCACTTGCTGCATCAATGTCGGCAACCGGTCGGCGCCGGCATCCGCGATGACGTTGTACTGCGCGATCAGCCCGCAGACCGGCACACGCGCAAACTCGTTCAGCAGCGGAAACACCGCGTCCCAGACAGGACCGCCGACATTCTCGAAATAGATGTCGATGCCGCCGGGGCAAGCTGCCTTCAACTGCTCGGCAAAATCGTCGGCCCGGTGATCGACGACCGCGTCAAAGCCGAGTTCTTCTCGCACGAAAGCACATTTAGCGGCGCCGCCGGCGATGCCAACGGCACGCGCTCCCTTGATGCGCGCGATCTGGCCGACGGCCGACCCGACCGCGCCGCTGGCGGCCGCCACGACGACCGTTTCGCCAGGCTTCGGCTGTCCGATGGTGAGCAGACCGGCATAGGCCGTGAAGCCCGGCATGCCGAGCACACCCAGTGCGGTCGTGATGGGCGCCGCCGCGGGATCGAGCTTGCGCAGCCCGACACCGTCGGACAATGCAAAACTCTGCCATCCGGAGTGGGACAGGACGATGTCGCCTTCAGCAAATTCCGGATGGCGAGACATCATCACGCGCGCGACGGTGCCGCCTTCCATCACGCCGTCGACATCGACCGGCTTGGCATAGGATTTCGTGGCGTTCATACGACCGCGCATATAGGGATCGAGCGACAGATAAAGGATCTGCAACAGCAGTTCGCCCTCTCCCGGCTGGTCAAGGTCAACCGTCTCGATGCGGAAATCATCCGGCTTCGGCCGGCCTTGCGGTCGCGCCGCGAGCACGATGCGGGTGTTCGACTGGATTGACATGGAGACCTCTCCGCGAAGGGCGTTCTATTCGAAAAACTGGTTGGAGGGCCGCTTCAAGCCGAGATTCTCGCGCAGTGTCGACCCCTCATATTGCCGCCTGAAGATGCCTCGCCGTTGCAATTCCGGCACCACTTTCTCGGCAAAATCATCGAGCCCGGCGGGCAGGTAGGGAAACATGATGTTGAACCCGTCGGAGCCCTCGGCAACCAGCCATTCCTCCATCTCGTCGGCGATTGTTTCAGGCGTGCCGACAAAAGCAAGGCCGGAATAGCCGCCCAGCCTTTGCGCGAGTTGTCTGACCGTCAGGTTCTCCTCGCGCGCCAGTTCGATGACGCGCTCGCGGCCACTCTTCGAGGCATTGGTCTCGGGGATTTCGGGCAAGGGCGCGTCGGGATCAAAACCGGACGCATCATGTCCGATCGCGATCGACAGCGAGGCGATGCCGCTCTCGTAGTAGACGAGACTGTCAAGCTTCGCCCGTTTGGCCTTCGCATCCTCGACGCTGTCGCCGACAACGACAAAGGCGCCAGGCAGGATCTTGATGTCGTCACGCGAGCGGCCGAGTTTCTCCGCACGGGCTTTGACGTCGGCAAAGAAACGCTGTCCCGCCGCGAGATCGGCATGGGCGGCGAAAATGACCTCCGCTGTCTCCGCAGCCAGTTGGCGTCCTGCCTCCGACGCACCGGCCTGGACGACGACCGGCCAACCCTGGATTGGCCGGGCGATGTTGAGCGGCCCACGCACCGAGAGATGTTCGCCCTTGTGGTCGAGCACATGCAGCCTGGCCGGGTCGAAATAGAACCCGCTTTCAGCGTCGCGGATGAAGGCATCCTCGGCAAAGCTGTCCCACAGGCCGGTGACGACATCGTAGAATTCCCGCGCCCGCCGGTAACGCTCATCATGCTCGACATGCTCGTCGAGGCCGAAGTTCAGCGCCGCGTCAGGGTTGGACGTGGTGACAATGTTCCAGCCGGCGCGTCCACCGCTGATATGGTCCAGCGAGGCGAAGCGGCGGGCAACATGATAGGGCGCGTCGAACGTCGTCGATGCGGTGGCGACCAGCCCGATATGGTCAGTGACGGCGGCGAGCGCCGACAAAAGCGTGAACGGCTCGAACGAGGTGACCGTGTGGCTGCGCCGCAACGCCTCGATCGGCATGTTGAGAACGGCCAGATGGTCGGCCATGAAGAAGGCGTCGAACTTTGCCGCTTCCAGCGTCTGGGCGAAGCGTTTCAGATGCGCGAAATTGAAATTGGCGTCGGCATAGGCGACCGGATAGCGCCAGGCGCCGGTGTGCAGGCTGACGGGGCGCATGAAGGCGCCGAGGCGCAATTGTTTGCGTGTCATGAAAGATGTTCCGGCCGATCGATACAGTCGAGCACAGTGCTCGAATCCTGGCTCAGGATCGGACGGTCAGCCCAACTCGGGAAGGTATTCTGTTCCGCTGCGCCGGGCTTTTGCAGTATTTCAGTTTTGCGCCTGATACCCCAGGACAAAAAAATGGCCGGGCTCGAATACGGCCCGGCCAAAAAGAAGGTCAAAACCTTCAGAGGGGAACACCGTCCAGCGGAATGGGAGGAAACCGCTAAACGATTTTACCTTTTTGGGCCTATCTTGAAGCCTTGGCGACGAATGACATTCCAAAAAATAAATGAAACGGCAAAAATTCGTGCGCCGCTAACCTCACGAACCCGCCGTTCCGGCCTCGAGAAGATCGGCATAGTGGCGGCGTGCCACGTCGGGATGGGAACGCAGCCGGCTTTTGAGCACATTGGTGCCGACATCGCGGAACAAGGGGTTGTCGGGATCGCTTGCCGGTCCGCGCGCCTGCGCCGCCAGTTCCTCGGAAAGGCCGAGAAGCGGGATCGTCGCATCGAGCCGCGCGCTGAAGAAGAAGGGAACGGAAATCCGCTCGACGCCGGCAGGCGGCGTCACGACGCGGTGCACGGTGGCCCGCAGATATCCATTCGATGCGAGTTCGAGCAGTTCGCCGATGTTGACGACCAGCGTTCCAGGCAGCGGATCCACATTCACCCAGCTTCCGTCATATTCGACCTGCAGCCCCTTGTTGTCGTCCTGCAGCAGCAGGGTCAGGAAGCCGCCATCCTTGTGCGCGCCGACGCCCTGGTCGCCTTCGGCCGCGTCACGGCCGGGATAACGGACGATCTTCATGCGATGATTGGGCGAGGCCCGGTAGATCGCGTCGAAGGCGTCCTCGGGCTGATCGAGCGATAGCGCGAAGGCTTTCAACAGCCGAATCGCCACCGCGGTCGCCTTGGCCTGCCATGCAAGCAGTGCCGGCTTGAGCTCCGGCAATGCCGACGGCCATTGGTTGGGTCCTTGCAACCTTGTCCACGGTGCAATTCCAGGTCCCTGCGCTATGGGCTGGCGCTCGACGCCGATGTCGAGTTGCTCACGCCAATCGGCCGCGCCCTTGGTCAGTTCGCCACCGGCGCGGGTGTAGCCGCGGAACTGCTGGGATTTGACCATTTCGATCGCCAGCTTGTCGGCCTCCGACAGCGCGAAGAACCGGCGCGAGGCATCGAGCACGTCGTCGATCTCCGAGGCGGAAATTCCGTGGCCGCTGAGGTAGAGGAAGCCAACGTCCCGCGCCGCCGTGCGCAGGTCCAGGAGAAAGGTACGATGCTCGGACGCACCTTGTTCGAGACGGCTCAGATCGAGCACCGGCACAATTCTGGGCATGGTCAGGTTCCTTCTTTTCTCTGCCTTGGCTTAGGAGAAGTAGAAGCGACCACCGGCAAGAGCTTCGAGAATGAATGCATCTCAAAGTGACACGCAAGGCGTGCCGATCAAAGCAACAAGAAGTCCAATCTGGCCCGAATGGAAGAACGTCAGCGCTGCATATTGTGAACTGCCGGCAAATAATTTCCCGACACGTGCTTTACCCGCCATGCCTCTCGTGGGCCGCACTTTCCAGTGCGACATCGTATAAGTCACAGCGGAAGCGCAACCGCGCGTGATCGCCTGTAAATCCGCCAGCCGAACTGACGGTACCGCTCAAGCCAGCTCGAACCGCTCGATGGCGCGCATGATGCCACGCAGCTCGGCGAGGCCTTTCAGCCGGCCGATCAGCGAATAGCCGGGATTGATCCTGGTCTTGCCGATGTCGTCGGCGAGCAGATGGCCATGGTCGGGCCGCATCGGAATACGCCAATCGGCGCGGCCTTCCCGGCGGCGGCGTGCCTCTTCCTGCATCAGAGCGAGGATGACATGCGCCATGTCCGTGCCGCCCTCGAGATGCTCGGCCTCATAGAAGGAGCCGTCATCCTCGATGGTGATGTTGCGCAGATGGGCGAAATGGATGCGGTCCGCGAACTCCTTGACCATGGCGACGATGTCGTTGTCGGCGCGCGTGCCATAGGAGCCAGTGCAGAACGTCAGGCCGTTGGCGGGGCTGTCGACGGCGTCGAGGATGAAACGCGCATCCTCGGCGGTCGAAACGATGCGTGGCAGGCCATAGAGCGAGAAGGGCGGGTCGTCGGGATGGATGCACATGCGCACCCCCTCCTCTTCGGCCACCGGAATGATCTCGCGCAGGAACCAGGCAAGGTTGTCGCGCAGCTCCTTCGGTCCGATCGCATCATAGTCCGCCAGGGCCTCGCGAAAACTGTCCCTGTCATAGCTGCGCTCGGTCGCAGGCAGGCCGGCGATCAGGTTGCGCTCGATCCTGTCGATCGCTTCGCTGCTCAATTCCTTCAGCCGCGCTTCCGCCTCGGCAATGCGGGCGGGGGTATAGCCGGCCTCGGCATTGACGCGCTTCAGCACAAACAAATCGTAGGCCGCGAAATCGATGGCGTCGAAACGCAGCGCATAGCCCGTCGTCGAAAGCCTATAGGCGAGATCCGTACGGGTCCAGTCGACCACCGGCATGAAATTGTAGCAGACCGTCGCAATGCCGGCCTTGGCGAGCGCGCGAATTGAGTCGCGATAGTAGCCGGCATAGCGCTCGCGTTCCGGCGCGCCGATCTTGAAGGAGTTGTGGACCGGAATGCTCTCGACCACCGACCATGTCAGGCCGGCGGCCTCGATGACACGCTTGCGCTCCAGAATGCTCTCGAGCGGCCAGGCGCGACCGTCATAGATATCGTGCAAGGCGCTCACCACGCCGGTCGCACCGGCCTGCCTGACATGATCGAGCGTTACCGGGTCGTTCGGTCCATACCAGCGCCAGCACTGTTCCATTGCCGCTTCCTTCTGCGAGAGAACGGCAACCTATTGTTGGACCACAATGGGTGTCAAACTAGGAACCGGTTTCGGACAGCGAATGAAGGAGTTTTCCCAATGAAGGATTTCGACGGCAAGGTGGCTTTGGTGACGGGGACGACCGGGATTGGCCTCGCAACCGCCAGACGCCTCGCTGCGGGAGGTGCTGCGATCGTCGCCTGCGGCATCGACCGCACGGCCAACGCTGCGCTGCAAGCGGAACTGGGAAGCTCCGCAGCCGGGGCGCTGGTCATAGGCGCCGACGTCTCCGTGCCCGATCAGGTTCGCGACGCGGTCGCGGCCGGCGTGGAGCGGTTCGGCGGCCTTGATATCATCGTCAATTCGGCGGCGGTGCATCCGTACGGAACCGCTGTCAACACCGATTTCGAGACCTGGAACAAGGCGATGTCGGTCAATGTCGGGTCGATCTATCTGACAGCGCATTTCGGTATTCCGGAAATGGTCCGCAGGGGCGGCGGCGCCATCGTCAACGTCGCATCGGTGCAGGGCTTTTCCTGCCAGCAGAACGTCGCCGCCTATGCCACCACAAAGGGCGCCATCCACACGCTGACGCGTGCCCTGGCGCTCGACCATGCGCGCTCCGGCATCCGCGTCAATTCCGTCAGCCCCGGCTCGATCCGCACCCCGATCCTGGAGAAGGCCGCCCGCGGCGAGAACGGCACGGATGCCGATGTCGAGGCCGCCTACAAGCGCTTCGGCGAAGCGCACCCCATCGGGCGCATCGGCGAGCCGGAGGAAGTGGCTGAACTCATCGCTTTCCTGTGTTCGTCGAAGGCCGGCTTCTGCACTGGCGCGGACTACAAGATCGATGGCGGCCTGACCGCCGGCATCGGCGTGAAGTAGATCGCGAAGATTGGGGCTTGTCCGTTACCGGGACCAGCCGGCATCCGACAATCGGTTTGCCGATCTTCTTGCAGATCAATGCCCAGGCAAATCGAACACCGCACGGGCCACGCCGAACACGAAAGGGGGGCGGGGCGATCGATGAAATAATAGGCATTCTTGCCGATTGACAAAAACATCAACAGGCGACCAAGATCATATGACCATCAACGATATTGGTCCCGAGGTTGCCCCTCGGCATTGGCGTAAAGGAGAGCCAGATGCCCCTTCAGCAGAGAGTGACCCATCGTCCGAAACAACGTTCCGCCGCTCCCATCCTTGCCACCGCACTGCTAGGCCTCGGCCTGATCACAGTGCCCGGCATCGGCCACGCCGAAGGGATCACGCTCAAGATCTTCGGCGGCTCGGCGCTCGACGAACTCGCGCCGCGCCAACCGCCGGACGAGCAGAAGAAAATCCAGCAGCAGGTTATCGACGGCTTCCTCAAGGCCAACCCCGACGTCGCCGCGGTCGAGTGGGATGCCCAGGGGCCGCAAACCGATTCCATCCAGCGCGTGATGACCGCAAAACTTGCAAACCAGGAAATGGATCTGATCGCCTGCCCGGCCTTCTACACCAATGGCGCCTATGTCAGGCGAAAACTGGTGATGCCGATTACCAACAAGATCAAGCCGTTCCAGGACAGGATCGACGCCGCTGCACTTGGCGCCTTCACGGTCAACGGCCAAGTCTACGGCGTGCCGATCTCGACGCTGTCGACATCGACGATCTTCTACAATGTCGATCTCTTTCAGAAGCTCGCCATTCCTGTCCCGCCAACCTATGACGACCTGAAGGCAGCCGTGCCGAAGTTCAAGACCGCGGGCGTGATCCCTCTGCTGCATCAGGGCTCGAACACCGTGATGTGGCCGATGTGGTACTTCGAGACCTTTTCGCAGGCATCGGGCGACCCGGTCGGCAAGACGCAGAAGAACCTCGAGGGCACGGCGAAGTTCACCGACGCGCCCGATGTCGAGGGGTTCAAGCTGATCAAGCAATGGGTCGATGATGGCATCCTTTCCAAGGATTCGCTTTCCGTCGACCAGGACGGCATGCGTGCGGCGTTCGCCGCCGGCAAGAGCGCCATGTATTATGGCGGCACCTGGGAAATCCCGTCGCTGCAGTCGAGCGTCAAGGACTTCAAATGGGGCGTTTTCGCCTTTCCGAAAATGGCCGGAACGCCGGGCGCGCCTGGCCATGGCGGCGGTGCCGACAACGGCATGTGCGTCGCCTCCTCGATCCCGCCCGAGAAGCTCGATGCCGCGATCAAGTTCATCGAATATCTGACAAGGCCCGAGGTCGCGACGCTCTACCTCGCGCCGGAACAGCCGATCGCGGCCTCGATCAAGGGCGTGCCGCAGGTCGACGATGCCTATGCCGTCGAACTGCGCAAGCAAGCCTTCCCGAACACGATCAAGTTCCTCGACTGGATCTGGCCCTCGGAGGTCGCGAGCGCCACGTCTTCGGCAATCGCCGGCATCGTCGGCGGCACGACGACGCCCGAAGACGCCGCCGCATCGATCCAGACCATCTTCGACGACCTCAAGGCCCAGGGCAGCTGGCCGCCCAAATGAGGCCCTGAAGTAGCGACTGCAAGCGAGCGCCCATCCAGCCGGGCTGCGCCAGCCAAGAAAAACAGAGGCTGCCTGCTTCGGGCAGCCTCGCCATCGGAGAGAACACATGACGACACATCGCGCCGAACGGCAGCGCTTCTCGATCGGCTATCATCTCAACAGCTGGGACCTGACCGGCCTTCCGCTCAGGCCGGCCATCAAGTTTCTCGCCGACCAGGGCTTCGGATGGTTCGAGATCCTCGCCTTCACCAGCCTGTCGGACCAGTACGCCCGCAAATACATGCAGCTCGGCAACCAGGCGCCGATGGGAGTGACCACCGACACCGACATCTTGCGGCGCTATGCGCTGCTGTCGGAAGGCCAGAGCGAGTATGGCATCAAGCTCTCCTCCTTCTACGTCAATGCGATCTTCACCAACCCTGTCGCCTGGCCCTATGAACGCGACGTGCTCGTCGCGCTGACCAGGCTGCTGAAGGGATTCGGCTCACCTGTGCTGGTTCTCGGCGGCGGTCCCTCGGAGGCCGCTGCCGGTCCCCACACAGCCGACGACTACCGCGCCTTCTGCCGGGCGCTCGAAGATATCGGCAGGCGGACCAAGGACCTCGGCATCGAGACGGTCTATCACCCGCATCTCGACACCTTCATCGAGCGTCGCGACCAGCTCGACCGCATGATGGATGAGCTGGATACCAACCTGGCCGGCCTGTGCATCGACCCGGCGCACCTTGCCCACACCAATTCCGATCCGGTCGACGCGGTAAAGACCTACATTTCGGCCGTGCGCTACATGCATTTCAAGGACACCAGGGTCGATCCGGCGCTGAAGGGCTATGACCGCTATGGCGCCTTTTGCGAGCTCGGCGCCGGGGTCGTCGATCTCGCCGGCATCGTCGACGTCCTGCTGGATGCAAACTACGATGGGCTCGCCATCATCGAGCTGGATGCGTCCAAGAAAACGGCAGAGCAAAGCACGCTCGAGAGCATCGCCTATGTCAGGGACACACTCGGGCTGGTGCTGACCCCGCAAAGTGCGAAGGCCGCGTGAGCACGCGACCGCAAGAGGCGGCTCCTGTTTCGAGCCGATCCGGCACCTGGCGTTTCGATGCCGGGGACGGGGCTACGGCCTTCGTCATGATCCTGCCCGCCGCGATCCTCTTCGGTCTTTTCTACCTCTGGCCGTTCGTCAACGGCTTCTGGCTCAGCCTGCACAATTGGGACGGGTTTTCCGACCCGACCTGGGCAGGCTTTTCCAACTACATGCGCCTGGCGCACGATCGCATCTTCCTCGGCGCGCTGCGCAACAATCTGATTTTCGTCGTTGCCGTCGTCGTCCTGAAGAACGTGCTCGGCCTCGGGCTGGCGCTGCTTCTGAACCGGGCGCTGCTCGGCCGCGCCTTCTTTCGCGCCGCCGCCTTCATCCCGGTGACGATGTCCTTCGTCGCCGTCGGCCTGCTCTGGTCCTGGATCTACAATCCCGTCTTCGGCCTGCTCAACAGCGGGCTCGATCTCATTGGCCTCGCCGGGCTGAAACGATCATGGCTCGGCGACGCCGACATCGCGCTCTACTCGATCATCGTCGTCGATGTCTGGAAATGGCTCGGCTTCCATGCCGTCATCTATCTGGCCGGGCTGCAGACGATCCCCTCGGAGCTTTATGAATCGGCGAAGATGGACGGCGCCGGCCCCTTGCAGCGCTTCCGGCACGTCACCGTTCCGATGATGATGCCGATCATCTTCATCAACACCATCCTCGGCCTTTCCGGCGCCTTCGTGCGCAACTTCGACATCGTCTATGTCTTGACCAAGGGTGGTCCGAACCACGCCACCGAAGTGGTGCTCACCTACATGATGAGCAAGGCCTTCCAGGACGGCGCCATGAGCTACGCCGCGGCGATCGGCTATGTGCTGTTCATGATCGTCGGGCTGGCCAGCGTCGGCCTGCTGGCCTTGATGCGCAGGCAAAGGCTCGACGTCTGATGAGAGCAGTCGCCAACCTTTCGCTGAACGATGGCGCCGCCGGCTCTCGCCGTCGCGGGCTCATGCAGCGCCTCGGCATGCGCGGCATCCTCGAACTTGGCGGCATCTATGCCGCGCTCGTCCTCGTGCTCTTCGAGACCCTTTATCCGCTGCTTTGGGTGCTGTTCGGTTCGCTCAAGACCAAACAGGAAATGCTCAGCAATGTCTGGGGTCCGCCATCGAGCCTGGTGCTGCAGAACTATGCCGATGCCTGGCGGATCGCCGGCATGGGATCGCGCATCGTCAACAGCATCTTCGTCACCGGCTCGGCATTGATCATCCTGGTGGCCGTCGCGACGCCGTGCGCCTATGCGGTGGCGCGTCTTCGTTCCCCGGACGCGGTCTTGTGGTCGCAGTCGCGGTTGCGGCCATGCTGGTGCCGCCGCAGGTGATGGCCATTCCGCTGTTCCTGGTGGCGCGCGATCTCGGCCTGATAAACAGCCGGCTCGGCATTGCCTTCATCTATGCCGCGACGTCGCTGCCGCTTTCGGTCTTCATCCTGCGCAGCTTCTTCATCACATTGCCGGCCGACCTCGAAGATGCCGCTCGCATCGATGGCGCCAGCCGGCTCGAGATCCTGATCCACATCATGCTGCCCCTGGTGCGGCCGGGCGTGGCGCTGATCCTCATCTTCGGCTTCATCGAGATCTGGAACGATTTCTTCCTGGCCTTCCTGCTGTTGCGCGACCCTTTGGTGCAGACCATCCCGCTTGGGCTGGTCAGCTTCTTCCAGCAATACGACTCGCTCTGGACGCTCTATTTCGCCGCGTTGACGATCACGACACTGCCGGTGATCGTCGTCTTTGTCGCCATGCAACGGCAGTTCATCGCCGGCCTGACAGCCGGCGCCGTGAAGGGTTGACATGCAGGATCGCGTTATTGGCGTTGGCGTCATCGGCTGCGGCGAGATCGCCCAGCTGATGCACTTGCCTTATCTCATGGAATTGCCGGCGTTTCGCATCGCCGCCTTGTGCGACATCTCTCCCGGCACGGTCGACAAGGTCGCGGAACATTATGGCGTCACTGCCAGATATACCGACCATCGCGCGCTGCTTGCCGACCCGAATGTCGATGCGGTCGTGATCTGCACCTACGATCATGGCGAGATGGTCACCGATGCAATCCGAGCCGGCAAGCACCTGATCGTCGAGAAGCCGCTTGCCTTCACGCCCGAGGAGGCGCGCCCGCTGGTCGAGCAGGCAGAGCGGAGCGGTCTTGTCGCCCTTGTCGGCTACATGAAATTCTATGATCCCGGCTATGAGATCGGGCTGGAGCGCATCGCCGCGATCGGCCGTCCGAAGTCGATCCATATTCATGATTTCGCCGGCCGCTTCGACCGCTATGGCCAGCTCTACACCCAGACCCGCATCACCGACGTGCCGGCAGATATGCTCGCTGCGGGACGCGATGCCGTCGCCCGGCGCGTCGAAGCGGCCCTCGGTGCCGATCATGCCGGCTATCGCGACCTCTATCTTTTGCTGCTGGGCCTCAGCAGCCACGATCTTGCCGTCATGCGCGGCGCTTTCGGCACGCCGGACCGCGTCGTCCATGCACAGCAGACCGGTCCAAACCAGTTGCTGGCCGTGCTCGACTATGGCGGCGTCCCTTGCCTCTTCGACATGGCGCTTGCCCAGTATGAATGGTGGGACGAGTGGATCCACGTGCATGGCGAGCGCGACGAGGTGCGGATCGAATTCCAGAACCCCTATTTCCGCAATGCCTCGGCGACCGTCCGGCTGCGCGAAGCGGCAGGTCAAACCGCATCCGAACGTGTCATACCCGGCGTTCCGGATACGTCGTTCCGCCGCGAATGGCTGCATTTCGCCGATTGCATCCATGCCGGCGCGAAGCCGCGCACGCCGCTTTCGGGCGGTCTCGCCGATCTCGATCTTGCCGTCCGGATCATCCAGGCAATGCCGCCCAAGAAACTTTAGACCAGCGCAATCGAGACCTTAGCGAAACTTCGGAAACGCACCGCCATCAGGGGCGTTGGCCCAGCTCTGCAAGGTCTGGCCGCCGTCGATCAGCCAATCCACGCCCGTGACGTGCCTCGCCTCGTCGGAGGCCAGGAAAGCCACGGCGGCCGCGACATCGTCCGGCTGGCCGATGCGGCGCAACGGAATGCGGTCGGCGAAATGCTGGACGCTGCTCTTGAATTCGCCGTCGCCGGAAACCGGCACGCCAAGCGTCGTCTCGATCACGCCGGGGCAGATGGCGTTGACGCGTATGCCGTAGGGCGCGGCATCGAGCGCCGCGACCCGCGTCAGGCCGACCACGCCGTGTTTGGAAGCGACATAGCCAGCACCACCCGAAAGGACGTCCCAACCGGCCATGGACGAGCCCATGTTGACGATCGAGCCACCGGTCCCGGCCTCGATCATCGCCCTCAGCGAAGCCTGCAGCACGAGGAAGATGCCGCGCAGATTGATGCGGATGATCGTATCCCAGTCCTCGACCGGCAGGTCGTGAACGGGAGCGACGACGCCGGAAATGCCGGCATTGTTGAACACCACGTCGAGGCCGCCGAACGTCTCGACGGTCGTTGCAACGGCGCGCCGCACATCCGCTTCATCGGTGACGTCAGCCTCGATCGCCAGGGCGTCGTCGCCGAGGGAGCTGGCCAATTGCCGCGCCGCCGCGCCATTGCGGTCGACAATGGCGACCCGCGCGCCTTCGTCAAGGAAACGCCGCACCGCTGCGCTGCCGATCGCGCCGGCGCCGCCGGTGACGAGGACCTTTTTCTGGTCGAACCGTTTCATCCCTGGGTCTCCGGCTTTGGATAGGAACGCCATGAATACTGTGGTTCGAAGCCGATCGTTTCGCGCGCATGGATCGTGTCCAGCACGGCGCCGAAGCCGGCGATCGGCCGGGACAGAGCTACATCAGGATAGACCCGGCGCACGAGCGCTTCGGTCTCCTCTTCCATGAATGTGTCGGCGGCGCTCAGGAGGACGCGCAGATGGCCGTCGCCTTGCCATTCAAGCGCCCGCAGGAAGCCCTGCCCGGCGTCGCGCGCATCCAGATAGGCCCACAGGTCGCGGGCACTGTCGGCAGTGGCGCGGCGCGGCCCGACGCCCTCGAAAAAAGAACCCGGCGTCTGGATCCACGGCATGCGGATACTGACCGCCGAAAAGGCGCCGCGGCGCACCGCAGCGTCGACGACTTCCTCGCCCAGCCATTTCGACAGGCCGTACGGGTCCTGCGCGCAGATCGGGTGGTTCAGGTCGACCGGCAGATAGGGCGGTCGAACAGGTTTCTCGAAAAAGGGATAGCCGAAAACGCTGAAGGACGAGGCATAGACGAAGCGCCTGGCGCCGGCCATGGCAGCTGCCTCGACCACATTGTAGGCGGTCGCGATGTTGGTCTTGAACACCTCGCCGCCGGCCCGGCCGGTCGGCCGCGGAATGGCCGCGACATGCACAACGGCCTCGCAGTCGCGCACCAGCTGCAGCGTCGATCCCAGATCGGTCAAATCGGCGGTTGCGTGGCGCCATGCGACCTCACCCGGCACCACGGTATCGACACCAAGCACATCGTGGCCGGCCGCAACCAGAGCCTCGGCCACATGGCGGCCAAGCAGGCCACTGGCTCCGGTGACGATGGTTTTCATATCTCGGCCTCGGCTCCGCAATTAGCGGCTTGAATATTGTTGATGGTCATACAAATCGAGCACATGCCTGACAAGCGTTGTCAAGGCCATTTCGCGATGGACAAATAGCGCATACGCTTGTCGGAGCGCGGTGCGCAAGGCCGACCAGCACGCTTTGCGTCGAACGGGATTGACTTGGCATCCGCTAGGGTTTTTTGTATGAGCATCAACGATCGGTCAAAGGAGCTCGCCATGTCCGTGGACAGTTTTTCCTCACATCGGCACGATGATGCGGTGCGCCTCGATCCACGCCGTGCAGCCGTTATCGTCATCGATATGGTCAATGAGTTCTGCAAGCCCGGCGGGGCCATGGTCCTGCCTGGGTACGAGACGCTGGTCGCGCCGCAGCTGGCCGTGATCGAGGCCGCGCGCGCCGCCGGCGTGCCGGTGATCTGGGTCCATGACAGCCACCGGCCGGGCATGCGACGCGAGCGCGAATGGCTGAAGCGCACACCGCATTGCCTGGATGGAAGCTGGGGGCCGGAGATCATCGAGGATCTCGGCGCCCGCGACGATGAGATCCATGTGATCAAGCGGCGCTACTCGGCCTTCTTTCAAACCGACCTCGACCTGACGCTGAAAGACATGCAGACCGATCAGTTGATCATCTTCGGCGTGGTCACCAATATCTGTGTGCGCTCGACGGTCCATGATGCCTTTTTCGAGGGCTATGAGGTGGTGGTGCCAAGCGATTGCTGCGCGGCGACGGGACCACGCGAGCAGGAAAGCTCGCTCTACGACATAGCGACCCATTTCGGCGTGGTCAGCGATTCGGCTGATGTCGTCGCAGCCCTCCGCGACGGGACGTCGCTTCAACCAGCGGAGGTCGCGGCTTGAGCTTTTTCCGAACCGGCGACATCCAAGACAGCGGCGATAGGAGTCCGGTGTGACGACTGAATCCGAAAAAGACGCGACGCCGAAAACGCCGAGCGGCGATGCACCCCCGAGCCGCGAGCAGGTGCTGCAGCAATACGCCGAGACCGGCTATGAACTGGACCGCCACCCGGCGCACGTTATCCGCCGGGCGCATCAGCGCGCGACGTTGCGCTTCCAGCAGGTCATGGCCGGCGAAGACCTTTCGCCAACGCAATTCGCGGCGCTCGCCACGATCCTCAAGCATGGCGAAGTCTCGCAGAACCATCTCGGCCGGCTGACGGCGATGGACCCGTCGACCATCAGCATCGTCATGCGCAAACTGCTCAAACACGGGCTGATCACGCGCAGCGCCTCCGAAACCGACCAACGCCTGACGATGATCGCGCTGACCGGCAAAGGGACCGACTACACGCTGGAGCGGCTCGAACGCAGCGTCGAGGTCGGGCGGCGGTTCCTGTCGCCGCTCTCACCGGCCGAGCAGGCGACGCTGCTTCGCCTGCTCCAGCGCATCAACGACGACGACCCAACGAATGGCGACAGCGGCAAATAAGCCGCGTCCAGTCCTTTTTTCCATAACAGCAAAAGTGAGAACCGATGTCGTCCGACCTCCAGTCGTCTGCCAACACGCTCGTCGTCCGCAATATCGGTCTCATGCTGAGTGGCGATCTCGCACAACCGATCATCGACGCCGACACCATCGTCGTGAGCGACGGACGCATATCAGGCATTGGCAAGGCAGGCGACATTGATGGCGGCAGCGCGGCGACGATCATTGATGCGATGGGCTGCGCGGTCGCGCCGGGTCTTATCGACAACCACGCCCATCCGGTGGCCGGCGACTGGACGCCCCGGCAGAACCAGATCGGCTGGATGGATTCGACCGTGCATGGCGGCGTCACCACCATGATCTCGGCGGGGGAAGTCCACACGCCGGGCCGACCGCGCGACCTTGTCGGGCTGAAGGCGCTGGCGATTGCTGCCCAACGCACCTTCTCCAACTTCCGTCCGAACGGCATGAAGATCCTGGCCGGGGCACCGATCCTGGAACCCGGCCTCACCGAGGAAGACTTCCGCAGTCTCGCCGAGGCCGGCGTGACGCTTGTCGGCGAGGTCGGGCTTGGCGGCGTCAAGGACGGTCCGACCGGCCGGCAGATGATCGCTTGGGCGCGCAAATACGGCATGACCTCGATGACCCACACGGGCGGTCCATCCCTGCCCGGCTCCGGCCGCATCGGCGCGGATGTCGTGCTTGAGGTCGACGCCGACATCGTCGCCCACGTCAATGGCGGGCCAACCGCCCTGCCCGACGCGGAAATACGGCAGATCTGCGAGAAGGGCTCGAGGGCGCTTGAAATCGTCCATAACGGCAATTTGCGCACCGGACTGTTCGTGCTCGACCTGGCAAGGCAGCGCGGCGAACTTGCCCGCGTCATCCTTGGCACCGACAGCCCGGCCGGATCCGGCGTGCAGCCGCTCGGCATCCTGCGGATCCTGACCATGCTGGCTTCGCTGGGGGGTATCGCGCCGGAAGTGGCGTTCTGTCTTGCCAGCGGCAACACGGCGCGCGTGCGCGGACTGGACGATCGCGGCATCATCGAGGTCGGTCGCGCCGCCGACCTGATCTTCATGGATCAGGCGATCGGCGGCGCCGGCGACGGGCTGCTCGACAGCGTGGCGCTCGGCAATCTTCCAGGCATTGGAATGGTCGTCATCGACGGCGTGGTGCGGACCGGCCGGAGCCGCAACACCCCGCCGGCGATGCGGGTGCCGGAAGTCCTGGCGGCCTGACCGTCAGCCGACGCCGTCAATCCCGACAATCTTGTCCTTGGTCAGCCCGCCGACGCGCGGGTGCGGCCTGCCGGAATCGGTGACGGCGATAGCGACGACGATCTCGTCGGCACGCGGTGCGTCGGGAACGCGAACTTCCATGCCATCGAAATGGCTGCGCACCCGCGCCGCATCCTTGTGACCGAGCGGAATATCGAGCGGCACGCCAAGGCCGCCGCGCTTCTTCGATGAAGGAATGAGCGCGGCGCCCTTGCCGAGCACATCGCGGAACGGGGCGCCGAGCTTTGGATGAAGGATGGCGGCGGCATGTTCGAGTTCGCCATCGGCGCCGACGGCGGCGGCCTTGCCGAAGCTCTCGACCCGGTCGCCGGCAATGCCCAGAGCAGCGACGGCGCGCTTGGGCAGGATATCGCCCAAGGCTTCACCGATGGCGCTCAGTGCCGACAGGTCCTCGACGTAGGTACCCGCATAGGGGTTGCGGATCACCGCGATGGCTGCGGCACGCCGCGTCGGCGGATCGACGGGCCGCCCGCCTTCGATCCGGGTTTCCTCGACGATGGTGATGATACGGCGGATTTCCGGGTTCATCGCAAGCCGTCCTCGCCCTTGATGTCGGCGGCGGCAAGGCCGCCGACCCGTGCATGAACGCGTGCGCCGGTGGTCATCGCCAAGATGACGGCCATTTCGTCGCCGCGCGGCGCATCGGCAATGCCGATCTCGATCGCATCAAAATGGCTGCGCACATAGGAGGCGTTTATGTGCGTGATCGGGATGTCGATGCGCGTTCCGGGGCCACCGACCTTCTTGGTCGAAGGCACGATCGCCTTGGCGTTGCCGAGCAGTTCGCGCATCGCATAGCCGCCCGGATTGTGCCAGAGCGCGCCATGTTCAAGCTCGCCGGCGGCGCCGACTATGGCACCCTTGCCATAGCCTTCGATGGCCTGGCCGCCTTCACCAATGGCGTCGATCAGGCGCTGGGCCATATCGAGACCGAGCGGCTTCAGGTCTTCCATGAAGCCGGTGATCTCTTCGACATAACGTCCGGCAAAAGGGTTGGCGATGACCGCGACGACCGCGCCCCGCTTGAGCGGGCGTGCCGCGTGGGGTCCGCCCTCATGGAATATCTCTTCGACCTGAACCAGAAATTTCCTGACCACCACAGCCGGCATTGTTCGCTTCCTTCATCCCGTCGTTCATAAAAACTCGTTAGAGTATCAACAATTATGCCCATCGACATTTGTCAAGCGCAGACGTCGAGCAAGTGGGCGAAGGGCCGAGAAAACTGCATCGGATGACGATTGACAGCCTGTTAAGCCGCTCCTAAACTCATATGACCATCAACGAACTCGCCGTTGTCCCGGCGATATGTGGGGGATGGTCAAAGCGTGGCTTCAAAAGCTGAAAAAAGCTGAAGGGGAATGACATGAAAAGGGCGATCAAGAGTTTATTTCTGGCCGGCACGATGCTTGCCATTTCGTTCGGACCGGCCGCAGCACAGGCCAAGGTTTCCGTGGCCGCCATCTCGGGATATTTCGCACAGGGTTTTGGCGTTTCGATCGTCAACGGCCTCAACAAGGCCAAGACCGATTTCGGCATCGACCTCAAGCTGGTCGACACCGGCAATCGCGCGCTCGACTACCAGCAGCAGTTCGAGAATCTTGCCAAGGGCAAGCAGTACGACCTCATCTTCGTGATGGGCTGGGAGCTGGTGGACTCGCTGCAAAAGGTCAGCGCCGAATATCCTGACCAGCGCTTCGTGTTCATCGATGGCGTCCTCGACAACCCCAAGATGATCTACGCCAATTTCGCCGAGGAGCAGGGATCCTTCGTGGCCGGCGCGCTTGCCGGCATGATCGAAGCCAAGGGCACCGCCTTCGACAAGATCGGCGACGGCAAGGCGATCGGCTTTGTCGGCGGCCGCGATATTCCGGTGATCCGCAACTTCCTGGGCGGCTACGAGCAAGGCGCCAAATATGCCGCGCCCGACGTCAAGGTAAACTCCGTCTTCGCCGGAACCTTCGACGACCCGGCCAAGGGAAGCGAACTTGCCCAGGCGCTTTACGGCCAGGGCTCCGACATTGTCTACAACGTCGCCGGCCCGACGGGTGAAGGCGTGATGCAGGCAAGTGCCGCGGTCGACAAATATTCGATCGGCGTCGACATCGACATGTGCGGCTCGGCGCCGGGAAATGTGCTTGCCAGCATGCTGAAGCGCGGCGACATCGCCGTCTACACGCTGATCAAGGACGAGGTCGAGGGCCGCAAGATTACCGCCGGCACCCGCACTTTCGACCTCGCCTCGGGCGGTGTCGAGGTCAAGGTCTGCGATGATATTGCCCCAAAGATCCCCGCTGACGTGACCGCCAAGCTGGACGAGATCAAAAAGGGCATCATCGACGGCAAGATCGTGATCGCCAAGGCAAAGTAAGCCAACAACAGCGCCTCCCTCCCAAGAAAGCGCTACACTGATCCGCCGCGGCTTGCCGCGGCGGATCAGTGTCCAATCTGCGAGAGCCACGTTGTCGAACACGCCGGGGTCGCCGACCCTCCACAGCAATGCCGCGATGGCCGTCGAGTTGACTGGCATCACCAAGCGTTTTGGCGCATTCGTCGCCAATGACGGCATCGACCTTGCGGTCCGCCGCGGCGAGATCCACGCCATCATCGGCGAGAACGGTGCCGGCAAGACGACGCTGATGAACATCCTGTTCGGCCTCTTGCAGCCGGACGAAGGCTCGATCCGGCTGAACGGTGAAGCGATCGTGATCGCCGATCCGTCCGTGGCGATAAAGGCCGGCCTCGGCATGGTTCACCAGCATTTCAAGCTGGTTCCCTCGCTCTCGGTCGCCGACAACGTCTTTCTCGGTATGGAAATCCGTCGCCATGGGCTGATCGACCACGCCGCACAAATTGCGCGCACGCGCGACCTGTCGAAGCGCTTCGGCCTGCAGGTCGATCCGACCGAGCGCGTCGGGCTGCTCTCGGTCGGCATAGAACAGCGCATCGAAATCCTGAAGGTCCTGGTGCGCGGCGCGCGCACCATCATCCTCGATGAACCGACCGCCGTGCTGACGCCGCAGGAAAGCCGTGAATTGTTCCAGACACTGCGCAGCTTCGTGGCCGAGGGCATGACGGTGATCTTCATTTCGCACCACCTGGAAGAGGTGATGGAAGTGTCCGACACGGTGACGGTGCTGCGCAACGGCAGGAAGGTGGCGACCCGGCCGACGGCCGAGCTCAGCAAGGACGAGTTGGTGCATATGATGGTCGGCCGCGAGGTGAGCTTCGACCGCCGGCCGCGCGCTTCGCTGCACGGCGACGTGGTGCTCGAAGTCAAGGATCTGTGGGCGCGCGACGATCGCCTGCTGCCGGCTCTTCGCGATGCCAGTTTCACCGTCCGCTCCGGCGAGGTGGTGGGGATCGCGGGGGTGGCCGGCAATGGACAGACGGAGCTGGCGGAAGTGCTTTCGGGCTTGCGACCGGCAAGCCATGGCGGGGCGTGGCTGAAGGGCCGGAATCTCACCGCGCTCTCCCCCGCCGCGATCCGCCAGGCAGGCCTCGCCCATGTTCCAGGCGACCGCATGGTGCGTGGGGTCGATCGCAACGCTTCGATAGCTGCCAACACCCTGATGGGTCGCCAGCATCGCGCACCATGGAGCCGCGCCGGCATGCTCAACTGGAATGCCATAAATCAAAACGCCGAAACGCTGATCAAGAGCTTCGATATTCGCGCGCGCGGACCGGGCGATGCGGTCAAGCGGCTTTCGGGCGGAAACATCCAGAAGGTCGTCCTGGCACGCGAATTCACCAATGGCGCCAATTTCCTGCTGATCGACCAGCCGACGCGCGGCGTCGACATCGGCGCCCAGGAGGCCATTCATGACGAGATCATGCGCCAACGCGCCGCCGGCCGGGCGATCCTGCTGATTTCCGTGCAGCTCGACGAACTGGCCGCCCTTGCCGACCGCATCCTGGTGATGTTCAACGGGCGGATCATGGGTGAGGTCGCCGGCGATGATGCCGACGAGGAGCGCATCGGCATGATGATGGCAGGCGTGGCCGCGCCGGAATTCGCCGCGGAGACCGCATCATGAGAGACCATTTGCGTGCCGCTTCCGGCCAGGTCATTGCCATCGGCGTGGCGCTGCTGATGGGCGCGATCATCATCCTCATGGTTGGCGAAAGCCCGCTGCATGTGTTCATGACGCTGTTGCGCGGCGCCTTCGGTGACCAGGAGAAGATCGCCGGGACCTTGCTGCAGACGACGCCGATCCTGATCTGCGGTGTCGCCGCCTGCATCGGCTTGCGCGGCGGCATGTTCAACGTCGGCATCGAGGGCCAGCTGTTCCTCGGCGGTTTCGCCGCCGCGTGGGTCGGCTTTGCCATGCCCCTGCCCGCGGGCATTCACACGCTGGCAGCACTGGCGCTCGCGGTCGTGGCAGGCGCGGCCTGGGTCGCCATCCCCGCCTACTTCCGCGCCCGCTACAACACCAACGAAGTCGTCTCGACGATCCTGTCGAATTACGTGGCGGTGCTGCTCACGTCCTATTTCACCATCTTCCTGTTCAAGCGACCGGGTGGCTGGTCGGAGACGCCGCCGATCCTGGCGACATCCTATCTGCCGGAGATCTTCACCTTCTCGCGGTTGAACTGGGGCCTGGTCATTGGCCTGGTGCTGGCGGTCGGCGCAGCCCTTGTCTTCCGCTACACCAAATGGGGTTACGGCGTCACGATGGTCGGTTCGGCGCCGAAATTCGCCGAATATGGCGGCGTCAACGTGAAACGGCAGGGTTTCCTGGTCCTGCTGCTTTCGGGGGCCGTCGGTGGGCTGGCCGGCGGCGTCGAGACGCTCGGCGTCCATCACCGCTTCATGGAAGGATTTGCTCCCGGTTTCGGCTTCGACGGGCTGATCGCCGCCCTGCTCGCCAATGGCTCGCCGGTCGCCACCATCTTCACCGCACTGTTCTTCGGCGCGCTGCGCAACGGATCGCTGCTGCTCGAGGTCGATACCAGCGCGTCGCGCGAGATCATCACCGTGATCCAGGCGCTGATCATCCTCAGCGTGTCGGCCCAGGTGCTGGTGAGAAAGCGTGGCGACAGCCAGGCAGGGGAGCGGCGATGGAAATTCTAGACAAGCTCATCAACGTCGCGCTGATCGCAGCGACGCTTCGCACCACCGCGCCCATCCTTCTGGTCGCGCTTGGCGGCTCGTTCACCACCAAGGCCGGCATCTTCAACATCGGCCTCGAGGGGCAGATGCTGGTCGGCGCCTTCTTCGCCGTCCTTGGTTCGATCTGGACCGGTTCGGCGCTGGCGGGCGTCGCCTGCGGCGTCGCGGCGGCGCTCGTCTTCGCCCTGGTTTTTGCCGTCCTGGTGGTGAGCTTCAAGGCCAATGAAGTGGTCGTCGGGCTGGCGCTCAACATCCTGGCCGGCGGCATGACGATCTCGCTGATGAAAGCGATCTTCGGCACGCGTGGCTCGATCGTCGGTCACGGCATCGTCGGCCTGCCGAAAGTCCAGCTGCCCGGCGCACGCGACCTTCTCGGCTCGTGGGCGCCGCTGATCTCCGGCTTCACGCCACTCGTCTATGCCGCCTTCATCGCCGTGCCGCTGCTGGTCGTCTGCTACAACCGGACGCGGCTCGGCCTCTATATCCGCGTCGTCGGCGAGAAGCCGGAAGCCGCCGAGGCGCTCGGCATCTCGATCACCCGGGTCCGCTACATCGCATCGCTGCTGTGCGGATTGCTGGCGGGCCTCGCCGGCGCGCATCTGTCACTCGGCTACATCACCATGTTCACCGAAAACATGTCGTCGGGCCGTGGTTTCATGGCGGTGGCGATCCTGATCTTTTCCAACGGCGATCCGCTGAAGGTGCTGGCCGGCTGCCTGCTGTTCGGCTTCGCCGATGCTTTTTCGTTGCGCCTGCAGACGTTCGGCTATCCGTCCTACCTGGTTCTCACCGTCCCCTATGTCGTCGCGCTGATCGCATTGTTCGCGCTGTCCTACCGGGCGCGCCCGAGGATCATCGCGGAGACGCTGGAATCGATGCGCAAGCTGCTGTCAGTCGACAAGAACACTGAAGCCGGCGGCAAAAATCCCCAGTGAAGGAAGCCTTTATGGAACGCATAATCCTCGACGTGGATTCGGCCGGCGACGATATTCTCGCCGTGCTGTTTGCGGCGATCAATCCCAGGCTCCGGCTCGAGGGCGTGACCACCGTGACCGGTGCGGCCGGCCCGATCGAGCAGGTCACCAACGTCGTCCTCAACACGCTGACGCTCGCCGGGCGTGACGATATCCCGGTTCACGCCGGCGCGTGGCGGCCGATCGTCGGCAACGCCAAGGCCGACATGGAGGCGCCGGTGCATTTCGAAAAACGGCTCGTTGCCCGTTTCGGCGATCGCCTGAAGAAGTTCAACCCGCCGGCGCCGACGCCGGTGCGGCAAGCGACATCAGGACATGCGGTCGATTTCATCATCGGCACGGTCATGGCCAATCCGGGCGAGATCACGCTGGTGACGACCGGCCCGCTGACCAACGCGGCGATGGCGCTGTTGCAGGAGCCGGGATTGACCGGTGCACTCAAGCGGCTGATCGTGCTCGGCGGCAATTTCCAGACGCCGGGCAACATCACGCCTTTGTCGGAGTACAACATCTGGGCCGATCCGGAGGCTTCGCGCATCGTGCTCAACGCCGATGTCGAGAAGATCCTCGTGCCGCTCGACATCTGCGAAGACAACCGCGTCGCCGATTCGATGCTGACACGCGACGACATCGCCGACATGCAGGCCGTCGCCAGGGACAATCCCGTCCTTGAGATGATCGCCGACAGCTTCCCGATCTACATCGACATCTGGCGCGAATTCTTCGACCTCGTCGGGTTCCCGATGGATGACGTGATCACCGTGGCGCTGGCTTTCGATCCCGGCCTGGCGACGATGACCGAGCCGCTGTTCGCCGACGTCGTGCTCGACGGCAGGCTGGCGCGCGGCCAGACCGTCGCTTATCGCGGCCGGCAATTGCTGCCCGGCGGCGGGCCCAAGACCACCCGCATCTGCACCGGTCTGGACGGTCGGCGTTTCCTCGACGGCTTCAAGAAAACCATAGCGCGCTACGAGCGGGCGGCGTGAAAGACGAGATGATGACCAAGCCAACTCCTATCCTGTTCGACTGCGACCCCGGCCACGACGACGCCATTGCGCTGGTCATGGCGCATCGCTCGCCGGCCATCGAACTCATCGGCGTCACCACGACCTGCGGCAATGCGGAGGTCGAGAAGACGACCGCCAATGCCTTGCGCATCCTGGAGTATATCGGCGCCGGCGACGTGCCTGTCGCGCAGGGCTGCCACCGTCCGTTGGCGCGCCCGCTGGTGCTCGGCACCGCCGATGGCCCGAGCGGCCTCGAGGGCTCGCCCTACCTGCCGCAGGCGACGATCAAGCCGGTCGACCAGCATGCCGTCGATTTCCTGGCCGACAGACTGCGCGCCGCGCCCGAACCGATCCTGGTCGTGGCCACCGGCCCGCTCAGCAATATCGGCCTGATGATCCTCAAGCATCGCGACGTGCTGCCCAAGATCAAGGAACTGATCTGGATGGGCGGCGTGTTCTACCGCAAGAGCGAGATCATCACGCCGACCGAGTTCAACGCGTTCTGCGACCCCGAAGCGCTGAAGATCGTTCTGGACAGCGGCGTGCCGATCCTGATGGTCGGCCTCGACGTCACCATGCAGGTGCTGATCGAGGCGCCGCAATATGCCGAACTCGCCACCATCGACACACCGCTCGGACGGCTCGTCAACGACTGGCTGCTGTTCTACGAGAAGCTGCACCGCAACTCGATGGGCGTCGGCGGCGCCATGCACGATCCGCTGGCGCTGGCGCTGGCCATCGACCCGACCTTGGTGCGCACGCGCCCTGCCCATATCGGCGTCGACCTGTCCGGCACCTACGCCTTCGGCGCGACCATCGCCGATTACTGGGGCGAGCGCGGTGAGAAGGATAATGCCCGCATCGCTTATGAGGTCGACGCGGACCGCTTCTTCAAGCTGATGTTCGATCTGCTGCGGGACTGAACGGAACGCAAGCTGCGCTTGGCAGCGCTTCACGATAGGAATTTTTTCTTGACTCGCTGCACTCAGCTATGGTACATTTTTGCCTATGGTGCAGATTTGCGCCGTGACCCGCCGCACAGGCGGGTTTTTCGTTTGATGCGTCAGATCTCCCCCACAACAAATTCAGCCGCGCGAGATGTCAGGGTCAGTTGAGCTGGTTGAGGATTCCAGAGCTGCTCGCGACCGTCAAACTCCTGTAGATCAGGAACGCCAGCGTACAGATCGCGGCGAGTGAGATCGGCACGCCGAATGGCACCACGCCCTTGCGGTCCAGATGCTGGACGATGAGCCGAAAAGCGCCCGCGGGCAGCATGAAGGGTCTTTTCACGATCACCGCGGTTGCGAGGGCGAGAACCAGGAGCAGCACTGAAAACATTGCGAGGTCGCGGCCGCCGATCAGGAAGGGCACGACAGCCATCAGCTTGACGTCGCCGGCACCGATCTTGCGCAGAACCCAGAACGGAAGCAGCGCGATGAATAACACAAGTCCGGCCAGAGCGCTCAGTCCCATGTCCCACCACGATCCGGACTGGAGCGAAAGCAGCAACAAGCCCCCGGCGCCCAGGCAGAGCAGCAGCAGCACGTCGCGATTGGAAATCTTCTGGGTGGTGAAATCGACCCAGGCAATCCTTGCCAGCAGAGGGATGGCGAGCACCTTCAGCAGCAGGGCTTCGACGAGCAGCATACTAGCGCTCGACGTTCTGCACGCTTGACGACAAAAGCTTCAGATTGTTGGCGACGGTCGGGTCGTTGGGCGCCAGTTCGTAAGCCTTGAGGAAGTTCGAGCGTGCGTCCTGCAGCTTGCCGCGCAGCAGGTAGGAATAGCCGACATTGTTGTAATATTCGGGCGTCGCGCCGACCAGCTTGAAGGCCTTGGCATAGGCTTTGTCGGAGAGGTCGAAGCGGTGGATACGGTCGGTGCAGGCGGCCAGCCCCATCCAGGCGTTACCATCATTGGGCGCCAGTTGCGTCGCCTTGAAGAACAGCGCGCCGGCATTGCCGTAATTCTCGGCGCGGAACTGGTTCTTGGCTTCGGCAACGGCCTGGTCCGAGGCATAGTATTCGACGTCGCTGACCGTTTTCAGCCCGTCGAAAGCATCGCCAAAAGACGTTACGTCGCCTTTCGACGGCTCGTTGGTGCGAACGACACCGTCGGTGGCGTCCGTCTGGCAGCCGGCAAGCACCGCCATGAGCAGACAGGCCGCGGCCGCGATAACCCTCTTCATAAATGTGTCCCCTTGGGATCCCCGACTCACATTAGGACCGAATGATATACCAAACTAGAAGAAAATGCCCTTCATGCGAATAATGACCGGCAACATGATGACCATCAGCACGACCGGAAAGATGCACAGGCCCAGCGGGATCATCATTTTCACGGGCAGTGCGTTGGCTTTCTCTTCTGCTGTCAGAATTCTCTGTCCTCGCATTTCTTCGCTGTAGACGCGCAACGCATCCGTCAAGCTGGTGCCCAACTCTTCGGATTGGCGGAACAGTACGGCCAGGGAGCGCGCCTCTTCAAGCCCAATGCGGTCCGCAAGTTCACGCAGCCCCTCCCGCAACGGCTTGCCCGCGCGCAGTTGCAGGTTCATGATGGCAAGCTGAATGCCAAGCCATTTGTGCGTGGCGGCCAACTCGGAGCCGACCCGTTCGACCGCCGCCTCCAGGCTCATGCCGGCGTCAGCACAGGTGATCATCATGTCCATGAAGTCTGGAAACCCACGGCGATAGGTTTCCTTCTGGGAATTCTCGAAGCGATCGAGCAGAATGCTGGGAATCACTATGCATCCCAACCCTAGCAGGGCTGAGCCGGCAAAGGCGAAAAAACCGGGCAGATGCGGCGGCAACACGCGCGGCAGAAATGCGTAGGCAGCCAGAAATCCGATACACACCACGCCGAGGCGCGACAGCGTATAGATCAACGGAGCGCTCGCCTGATAGAAGCCGGCACGAAAGAGCTTGGCTTCCAGCGCGCTCGGCTCCTGCCGTTCCTTCTCCATAGTTCTGAAGTACGCGTCGACCGGCCGCTGCGCCGCGGTCTTGGCCAACTGTTCCTGACCCGCGAGCGAGCGAGGGTCGGCAGCGCCTTCGCCTATGAGGCTTTGCGCGACCAGCTTTCGCGTCTGAAAAGCCGGCAAGAAGACAAGCGCGCCAAACAGGAAAAGGGCCACCGCTGCCACGAACACGGCAGTGGAAACCAGGAAGCTTAGGTCGTTGGTAATAGAGAGCAGGTTGATGGCACGCTCCTCAAAAATCGAAAGTGACCATTCGGTACATGATGAAGTCACCCAGCAGGGCCCATATGCCGAAGCCCAAAAACACGGGCAAAATCAGCGGATCGTGCCATATCTTGCCATAGTATGACGGGGCAGCGAGTTGAAGGATCAGGAACATCACTATGGGAAACAGCGAGATAATCCAGGCTGAGATGCGCCCCTCGGACGAAAGCGCTCTGATCTTCAGCCGCAACTTCTGCCGCTCACGCAGAACCGAGGAAAGATTGGCCAGAATTTCGGTAAGATTGCCGCCGGTCTTGGACTGAATGGAGAGCGATATCGAAAGCAGATGAAGGCCTTCGAATCCCACTCGCTGAGACAGTTTTCGCACGGCTTGTTCAATGCTTAGGCCAAAGGTGATCTCGTCGGAGACGATGCCGAATTCCGTTCCCAGGGGATCGGGCATCTCGCGCGCTACAAGGCCAACCGCCACCGAGGCTGGATGTCCGGCGCGCAGCGAGCGCACGATCATGTCGAGTGCATTCGGGAGTTGCTTCGCGAATTTCTGGATTCGCTTGTTGCGGGCGCGGCGAAGCACGAGAAGGGGCAACGCGAACGCGACAACCAGAAAGACAATGAGCGCCGGCACAGCCGAGAAGCCCAGGACGAATGACAGCAGCAGCGCCAATGCCAGCCCGGCGCAGACAAAGATACCGGCGAATGTCAGGGGGTTTCCGGTGATGCCGGATTGGGTATAGAGCCTGTTCAGTCCGATCAGCCCAAAAAGAAAGTCCCCGGATTCCGTCAAACCCCGCTCGCGCAGCAGGTTTTGCAAAGTCCGTTCAGCCGGAACTTCATCGGACAGTCGCTTCAACCGACGATTGATGGCGCCGGTGGCCGCTCGGCGGCCGGCGAAGGAAAGATAGAGGGCCTCGCCGGCAAGGACGACCGACGCTGCCGCGAGTACATAGATAAAATATAGCAATGCCTGGGCGGACGGCATCAGAGCGCAACCTGCGGATTGAACGCATCTTTTGCGAAATGATGCCCAAGCGTTGCCGCTTCCGCCGCGAATCTGGGCCTGACACCGGTGGCGCGAAATTCGCCTACGATCTTGCCGTCGGCGGCGACATCACGCCGGACGAAATGATAGATCTCCTGCAGTTGCACCACATTGCCCTCCATGCCGGTGATTTCCGAGATCGATGTCACGCGCCTGCCGCCGTCGGACAGTCTTTGCGTCTGCACGATGATGTCGATGGCCGAGGCGATTTGCGCCCGAATGGATTCGTGCGTCATCGGCAGGCCGGCCATGCCCACCATCTGCTCCAGCCGCGAGATCGCATCGCGCGGCGTGTTGGCGTGGATGGTGGTCATCGAGCCCTCATGGCCGGTGTTCATCGCCTGCAGCATGTCGAAGGCTTCCTCGCCACGCACTTCGCCGACGATGATGCGGTCCGGCCGCATGCGCAGCGCGTTCTTGACCAACTCGCGCTGGCGAACCTCGCCTTTCCCTTCGACACTGGGCGGGCGCGTCTCCAGCCGGCCGACATGCGGTTGCTGCAGTTGCAGTTCCGCCGCATCCTCGATGGTAATCAGGCGTTCCCTGGACGGGATGTAACTCGACAGCGCATTGAGCAAGGTGGTCTTGCCGCTGCCGGTGCCGCCGGAAACCAGGATCGACTTGCGCGCCTGCACGGCTATGCGCAGCATGTCGATCATCGGCTGCTTGATCGAGTTGAACGCCATCAGACGCTCGAGCGAAAAGGGGTTCTTGGAGAACTTGCGGATCGACACCAGGGGACCATCCACCGAAATCGGGCGCACCGCTATGTTGACGCGCGAGCCATCTTCCAGCCGCGCATCGACCATGGGCGCCGATTCATCGACACGCCGGCCGATGGCCGAGACGATCTTGTTGATGATGCGCAGCAGATGCGCCTCGTCGCGAAAGCGGATTGCCGTTTCCTCGATCACACCACGGCGCTCGATGAAGACGCGCTTGTGCGTGTTGATCATGATATCAGCGATGGAATCGTCCTTGAGCAGCGGCTCTATCGGCCCGAGACCCAGCATCTCGTCGGCAGTGTCGCTGGTCAGTTGATCCAGCTCGCGTGCGTTCAGCGGCACGTTTCGATTGCGAACGAACTCTCGAACGATCGGACGGATCTCATTCAGGATCTCATCCTTGGAGGCGCTTTCAAGTGCGGTCAGATTGAATCGATCTATGAGGTGGCGATGAAGTTCGACCTTGAGCGTCAGAAAATCGTCGCCATGCGATTCAATATCAGCGGCCGGCGGCAGGGCTGGAGCAACAGGCAGCACCGCCAGTGGCTCGACCTTTGTCACTGCCTGATGTTCGCTTGGCCCCTTGATGAACCGCCCCAGCATAATTGCTTATACTCCCCTTGGACACGCATTAGCGGAAACTAAACGTTAACCAACGAGCGCACAAGCGCCTGGATGCCCGGCGCACAGCCATTACTTTCGACATAGTTAAGATTAAAGCCCACAAATCCCTTGTTTATTTGATGCAGAGGGCATCCAGGATTCTCCAAAGTTATCTGGGGATCTCGGACTCATCCGGCCGTGCCGCAAAAATGAGCAAAACTGCCGCTAAGCCCATAGATATAAAGGAATATGCACTATAGCTAATGCTTCCATGGTTTTGCCACATGCGCGGCCAAATTGTGAACGAATGGTTAAGGGGAGCGAAAAATGAAAAGAATCAATCCCTTGATAAGATTTGACTTTGCCATCTTCTTGCCGAATCACGTATATGAAAGTTAAGGAACCCTTAATCTCGTTTGACTCTGCGTTTTCTCGCGACCTAGGATCGAGATGACGGGGGATGCTTGGGTATGGATTTCATCCTTTGCTCTGTCTCGTCGGGTTCAAACCTCCAAAGGGAGAAATTGACATGAAGAAGCTCATGACGATGACCCGGCAGTTCCGCGACGATGAAAACGGCGCTGCCATGGTCGAATATTCCATCCTGGTCGGCATCATCGCTGCGGCATCGCTGGTAGCGGTGCTGGCGATCGGCGGCTGGGTCGGTGATCAGTTCACCGGTCTCTGCGCAAATCTTAACGGCAAGGGCGTTGATGAAACAGGGCTCGCCGCCGGAACTTGCTGATCATAACTTGAACTCCTGGATCGGGGTCGTTCGATCTCGATCCAGCTCTTTGCATTATGAAGTGACTAGCATTCGCCCTTGGGGGCGATTTGGGGTGGGAAGATGCGCGCCAATACTCTCATCATGATTGTCCTCGCCGGCGTGTTCGGGGTGATGGCGGTGGTGCTTGCCAACATCTGGCTCGCCGACCAGCGCAGTGCGATGGCGCAGTCGAATGGCGCCCAGCGCGACACGGTCGTGGTGGCGGCAATGCCGCTGAAGTTCGGCGATACGCTAAGCGCCGACAAACTGCGGGAAATTCCCTGGCCGGCGGGCGCGTTACCGGCAGGCGCTTTCAAGACGACAAAGGATGCCCTGGCCGGCGAAGGCACAAGGCAGGCGCTTCAGGCGATCAGTGTAAATGAACCGATCCTTACCGCCAAGATCACAGGCCCTGGCCAACGCGCCACGCTTTCGGCAGTGCTCGGCGACGGCATGAAAGCTGTTTCCATCCGGGTCAATGATGTTCTCGGCGTTGCCGGCTTCGTCTTCCCCGGCGACCGGGTCGACATACTTCTAACGCGTACCGCGCGCGGCGACGATGGGGCGGACAGGAGTTTTGTCGATGTGCTGCTGCAGAGCATGAAGGTGCTCGCCATCGACCAGGTGGCCGATGTGAGCAAGGACAGCCCCACTGTCGTCAAATCAGTGACGCTCGAAGCCAGCACCAAGGATGCGCAGAAGCTGACACTGGCGGCAGGCGCCGGGCAATTGTCGCTGGCGCTGCGCCAGGCCGCCGCCAGCAAGGGCGAGACGACCGAACGCGTGACACTTTCCGACCTGACCAGCGAAACGCCGGCCGATGTCGCCGCCAGGCAGGCGGAGCTCGACAAGAAGGCTGCGGCCGAAGCAGAGGCTGCCGCCGAGCGCAAGCGCGCCGAGGACAAGATTGCCGGGCTGACCCAGGCCGTGGAAAAAGTGGGAAGCCGCCTCGACGAGCTGGGCAAGGTAAAGCCCGCTCCCGCAGCGGTGACCGCACCGCAGCCGGTCGTCAAGGAAGAAGTCAAATACGTGCCCCCCACGCCACCGGCGCGGGCAACGATCGGCGTTTTTCGGGGTGTGAAGCTCGAGACATATGACGTGCCGCGACAACCATGATAAGGTGCGGCTAATAAAACGGGGCTGCCACCGGCAGTAACTGGGGAGACGGGGATGCAGGGGTCTTGGTTGAGGATGGCGGTGGCGGCCGCGTTGCCTTGTCTGGCAGCGCTGTTGCTATCGAGCCTGGCGGCCGGCGCGGCCGACCGTTTCATCGACGTGTCGACCCCCAGCGTCCATCGCGTTTTCCTGCCGATGTCGCAATCGGTGACAATCCAGGTGAGTGCAAATCTGGGCGATATCGTCGTCGGCGACGAGAAGATCGCCGATGCACAGCCAATGACCGACCGTACGCTCTATGTCATCGGCAAGGGCGCCGGCACCACCACTGTCAATCTGTTTTCCACGGACAAGCGTTCGCTTGGCGCCCTCCAGATCGAGGTCGGCGTCGATGTCAGCGACATGGCGCAGGCGATCCGCCAGGTGGCGCCGAAGTCGCGCATCGAAATCGGCTCGGTCAATGGCAAGGTCAGGCTTGGAGGCCATGTCAAGGACGGCGCCACACTGGCGGCTATCATGGCGGTTGCGCAGCAATATGGCCCCGACGCCGTCATCAACTCCGTCATCGTCGACGACAGCCAGCAGGTCAATCTGGAAGTCCGCGTGCTGGAAGCTAAGCGGAATGCCGGCCGCGATCTCGGCGTGTCGATCAGGAGCACCAACGGCAATGGCACAACCCGTACCGGTACCGGGGTTGCTGCCGCTGACGAGGACAATGTCGTGCTCGGACCGGGGGGGCTGCTTAGCGGCCTGCTGTCGAACACCAATCCTTTCGCAGCGCTGATCACTCGCGTCATCGACAGCAACATCAAGGTCGACCTGATCATCGAAGCGCTGGAAGCCAAGGGCGTTGTGCGCACCCTGGCGAACCCAAATCTCACGACCTTGTCCGGGGAGCCGGCCAGCTTCAACGCCGGCGGCGAAGTGCCCATCCGTGTCGTCGGCAATGATGGTCAGGTAACCGTCACGTACAAGCAATTCGGCGTCAATCTGCTGTTCACGCCGGTCGTGCTCGACGACGGGAAGATCCATATGAAGCTGGCGCCGGAGGTCAGCGACCTGACCGGCTTCACCACCGCGGGCGACCCGATCTTCACCAACCGCAAACTGGACACCGTGGTCGAGTTGCGCGACGGCCAGAGCTTCGCTGTCGGCGGGCTTCTGTCCAGCAAGACCACCAAGCTGCAGGAGCAGGTCCCGTGGCTCGGCCAGGTGCCGGTCATCGGCACGCTGTTCCGGAATTCGAGCAACCAGAAGGAAGAGACCGAGCTGGTCGTCATCGTCACGCCGCACATCGTGCGGCCGGTGAAGCCCGGCGAGCAGCTGGCGACGCCGTTCGACAAGACGCGGCCCGCCAACGATCCGGAATTCTTCGTGCTCGGCCAGCTTGAAGTGACCAAGGACATGGTCCGCAAATATGAACTGGGCGAAGGCGTCACCGGCCCCTATGGCCACATGCTCGACTTCAAATCGAAGGACAAGATGCTCTATGTCAAGAAATAGCGCCTTGATCCTCCTTCTGTGCGCCAGCGCGCTATCGGGCTGCGCCGCGGACTATCTGAACCATTACGATTCGGTGACCCTGGCCGCCGGCGACACGCAGAAATACAATTCGATGCTGCAGACGGTCGACCCGCTCAATCCGGCGTCCCGAAACACACATATCGAAGGCGACGGCGCACGCGCCGCTGCCGTTGCCCAGGCCTACAAATATCCACCACCACCACCACCACCACCGGCGATCACGGTCAATGTCGGCGGTGCAAAAACGCAGTGAACTGAACGGAAGGATGCGGAGGGCGCCGGGCATGCGAGGGGCCCTGGCGCAGGAAAGCAGAGAGTAAGGTCATGTTGGGGACCATTCGTGCCTTCTGGAACGATCAACGCGGCATAGCGATGATCCTCGTGGCTATCATGTTGCCCGTGCTTATCGGCTTCGCCGTGCTGGCAATCGATATGAGCCGGGCCAACGGACTGCATAACGATCTGCAGAAAGGTGTCGATGCGCTTGCGCTTGCGACCGCTGCGGAACTGGATGGTAGAGCAGATTCGATCACGCGAGCCAATCTGGCGAAGGCCACCCTACTCACCAACAAAACCAAGTTTTCGACATCTGACGATCCTACCTCTCACGACCACACGCTCGCCGTGGCTGATGTGACGGTCACATATCTGACCGGAATACCTGCCGACGACAGCATCACTTTGAGTGCCGCTGGTGTCGACGCCAATGGCGTCAACTGGGCAAGCACCGACCCCAAAGCGGTGACATTCTCCCTGGTGACAGTGAACGCTTCTGGCTTGGCGGACGGTGCCGGTGCTTTTGCGACAATCTTTCCGGCTAGCTTTATCGGCAGCAACGACACTATCGACATCCAGCCGCAGGCCGTGGCCGGCTTTGTCCAGTCGATCTGCGAAACGGTGCCAATCTTCATGTGCAATCCGTTCGAGACCAACGACCCGTTGACCAGCAAGACGATCCAGCAAGCGTTCGCTTCGGGCGACACCTATAGCCGAGAATTCCGTATCCTAAAGGTCGACAGCAACCCCGGTCCCGGCAACTTTGGCCTGCTGGAAAACGGTCTGACCTCGATACAGGAGGGAATGGCCAAGGGGACCGCCGGCACCTGCTACAGCCGCACTTCGCTGACCACGAAAACGGGTGTCACCTTGGGTCAGGTCAATACTGGTCTCAATGTCCGGTTCGATCTCTATCAGGGCAATCTGAAAAACAACAAAGACCTCGGCTACCGCCCGGCGAGCAATGTCCGCAAGGGGGCCAGCAAGAACAGCAATTGCAACAAGTTCGATGTCGCGACGGATGGTTCCGCGTTGCCTCTCCCGGATGGCACCGGCTATGACTCCGCTAAGGGCATGACGCTGCCGATCGCCGCGAATTCCTTCTGGACCGCCTACTGGGCCGCCAATCACAAGAACGCAGCGTATCCGAACCTCCCGGCGAAGACCGACCCTCTCAAGCGTAACGTCCCCGCCTCCAGGTATGACGTCTACAACTATGAAATCGCGGCCGGAATCGTGGGCGACAAATCGAAAGGGCCTTCGAACGAAGTTGGAACGCCTTCCTGCTACAAGGGGGACCTCACCAAGGCGGATCCGAGCCGCCGGCTGATGAACATGGCCATTATCGATTGCCAAGCAAACCAGGCGAAGCTGAACGGCCACACCGCAGTCCGGCCGGATGGCTATGCAAGCGTCTTCATAAACAACCCCATCCAGAAGGTGAATCCCAACGACGAGGACAATCCGGACGGTACAGGCGCCGAGAAGGCGATCAGCCTTGAGATCGTCGATGTCGATGGCGGATTTGCAAATAACACCCTTGTAGACAAAGCATTCCGCAACGAAGCCCAATTGTATCGGTAGAGTCGACATGACGAGATTGGGCAGAATCATCCAGCGGTTCCAGAGCGACCAAGGTGGCGCCGCCTTGGTAGAAGTCGCCATCACAGTTCCCTTGGTGCTGCTGCTGTCGGCGGGAGTCTTTGAGTTCTCAAACATCTTGAATACGCGGCTATTGCTGGCGGCGGGTGTGGAAGATGCGGCGCGCTATATGGCGCGCTGCAGCGACAGCACCTGGAACAATTGTGTCGCGTTGGGAAAGAACCTCGCAGTGAATGGCGCCGTCACCGGCGGCAGCGCCAGGGTCACCGGATGGACCACGGCAGAAATCACTGTGGGCAAGACCTCTACGGCGGCGGTCGACGGCAGTGGGACACAGCTTTACCTGAGCAGCACCGGCACGGTTGATGTCGTTCAAGTCAGCACTGCGCTGCCTTACAGCGGCGTCGTTTTTTGGGATTTCCTAGGTTTTGGAACGATCGACATCACCGCATCGCATCAGGAGCGTGTCGTCGGATGGTGATGGCAAGGAAATTCGGCTCGGACCTGTCTGGGACAACAATGGTCGAAATGGCCATTGCAATGCCACTGCTATTAACGCTTCTGCTCGGGTTCGTCGATTTCGGCTACGCCTTCTATCAGTGGAACGCTGGAAACAAGGCGGTGCAAGCCGGCGCAAGACTTGCGCAGATTTCTACTCCTGTCGCCATCGGGCTTCCCTCTGAGGCACTCACGCAGAGCGATTTAACTAAAGTGGGGACTGCGGTGCCGGCCGGCACGTATGATTATGTATGCACGGCAAGTGCAGCAGGCGTTGCTTGCTGCAGTATCGGTGGAGGCCTGTGCAAGCCCGAGAACGCGAACCAGGCCTCGTTCGATGCGATCTATGACGGCACCGCCAACCGTGCCGGAATGCATGACTTTCTGCCGATGCTTGAGAAATCGCAGGTGCAGATTGAATACGCCGCTTCCGGCCTCGGCTACTGGACGCGGCCCAGCGGGCCGGTGCCGACCATCACCGTCAGCATTGCCAATCATCCCTTCCAATTCTTCTTTCTGGCCGGGTTTCTCGGTTTCGGAACCATCACCATGCCCTCCATGCTGAGCACGGTCACGGGCGAAGATTTAAAGAGCACCTTCCCATGAATGCCATCAACACCAAGGTTACGCCGACCAAGCGCAAGCAGGTGGCGCTGTTTTCGTCGGATCCGAATTTCAAGCGCGATGTGGCGACGCGGCTCGATGCGCTGGCGATCTATGACGTCAGGGTTTCCGAGACGAGCGATTTTCTCAAGGGGCCGCCGGCCGACACGCGGCCGGGCATCGTCATCCTCGATCTCGGCAATGGCGAGCTGCTCGGCAGGCCCGGCATCGTCGAGGCGCGCGCGCTTTGGGCCAGCGTGCCGCTGATCGCGGTTTCCGACGAGCTGAGCTCGGAGCAGACGCGCGTTTTGGTGCGCATGAACGCCTCGGACTGGCTGCACAAGCCGCTCGACGGCAAGGAGCTGCTCAATGCGGTGACCTTCCACGACACCGGCAACCAGGGAACGAAGAGCCGGATCATCACCTTCATCAGTGCCAGCGGCGGCGCCGGCGCCACGACGCTGGCGCTGTCGGCGGCCGAATTCCTGGCGTCGAAATCAGCCGAGCGCGCGGCATCCACCTGTCTCGTCGACCTGGATTTCCAGAGCGCCAATTGCGGCGCCTATCTCAATCTGTTCAACCAGTTCGACCTTGCCGGCATCATCGGCCAGCCGGAGCGGCTCGATGTCGAGCTGATGGACGTCATCAAGCTGTCGCGCCCGTCCGGCCTCACCCTTTACGCGTTCGAGCGGCCGCAACTGCCGTTCGAGCCACATGGCAGCGATTTCGTCTTCCGGCTGCTCGATCTCGTCGCCTACCGCTTCGACGACATCGTCATCGACCTGCCCAATCTGGAAACGCCCTGGCACAATTCCGTGCTGTCGACGAGCGACGAGATCTTCATCGTCTTCGAACTCAATGTCGCTTCGCTGCGGCAAGGCAAGCGGCTCTACAAGAAGATCCGCGAGCTGCGTGGCAATGCGGTCAGCATCACGCTGGTCGCCAACAAGCACAAGCGCAAATGGTTCGGGAACCATTTTTCGCGCAGCGAGCTCGAAAAGATCTTCAAGGCGCCGCACATCAAGTCGGTGGCGCTGGACAACGCGCTCCTGACCGATGCGCTGAACAGGGCCATCCCGCCTTCCGAAGTGGATGGGCGGGCGCGCTTCAACAAGGATCTGAAGCGGATGTTCAAAGAGCGGCTCGATGATGCTGCCCGATAGATATCGGATCGCCCCGAAGCTCGCCGGCGCCTGCGTGCTCGGCGTGGCGCTGGCGCTGTCCGTCCACGACTTCGCCGAGGCGCGATCAGCGCTTTCGGAGCGGCCGCCGCTGCCGGCGATGGGACCCAGCCTGCGCAAGGCCGTTGCCTTCGCAACCGCCGAGCAGCCGGGAACGATCATCATCCGCAAGGACGAGAAGGCGCTTTACCTGGTGACCCGCCAGGGCCAGGCGCTGCGCTACCAGATCAGCGTCGGGCGCGACGGGTTCGGCTGGACCGGCACCGTCAAGGTCGGGGCGAAGACCGAATGGCCGGAGTGGCGCCCGCCGCAGGAAATGCGCGCCCGCCAGCCGGAGCTGCCGAAAATGGTGCCCGCCGGCCCCTACAATCCGCTCGGCGCAAGGGCGCTCTACCTGTCGCGGGACGGGCGCGACACGCTCTACCGCATACACGGCACCAACGACCCGTCGGGTGTCGGCTTCGATGGGACATCGGGCTGTTTTCGTCTCACCAACACGGATGTGATCGATCTTTTCAAACGCGTCGCGGTCGGCGCAAAGGTGGTGGTCCAATGACGATGATCAGCGAACCGGACATGCCGGCGATCGATATCGGAAACCAGGAACAGCGCGAACCGGTTGCCACCGAGAAATTCAGCAAGGCAAAGACGATCGGCGTCATCGTCGCCGGTGGCGCGCTTCTGATCACCGCAATCAACATGGCGGCCGCGGTCTATCTCTATCGGGGCATGAGCGACCTGCGTTTCGTCGAGGCGCGGCTGGAGCAGCTCGGCGCGTTCGAGCAGCGGATCGCGGCACGGCTCGACACGGTCAACAATGGTTTTCAGAGCCGGTTCGAGAAACTGGACAGCCAGTTGCAAGGCAGCTTCAACGAGATCGATGCCGGCATTGCCCGGCTGGGGCAGACTATGCCGGTCGCCGGCGGCGAGGCCATGCCGGGTGCGCAAGAACCGTCCGAGATCGCCACCAGCACGCTGGCGCAAGCGCCCGAAGCCCTCGACGGCGAGAGCGCGAGCGAGCCCAGCGTCATCGAGGCGCCCGCACCCAGGAGGAGAATCGCATCGGCGTCGCCCCCTGCCCCAAGCTCCAACTACCAGCGCATCCAGCAGCCCGACGGCAAGGTCTATTACCGCCGGATCAACTAGACGCGATATATGCTCTAGAGATCGCGCTGCAGCGCCAGGATGCGGATGGCCCGGACGGACCGCTCCCGCGCCTCGGTGAGGAAGGCGATGTGGCAGTAGGCACAGGCCACGATGCCAAAAAGCAGCACCAAGCTGTTCTTCAAGGTGAAATCGACCGCAAGCGAAAACTGAAGGCCGCGGGGCGAGGTGAATGCGGCAATCGTGCTCGCCGTTTCCGAATGGCTGCCGACGGCGATCATCAGCCCGGCGAAAATCAGGGCGACATGGTTGGCGAGAAAGACGAAAGCTGACCGCTTGGCGTGGCACGCTATCCAGCAGACGATCGATGCGGCGGCGAGGATGGCGGCGTCGAGAGCCATGGAGCTGCCCAGATAGACATCCACCTGCTGCCAGAACATAGCCGACAAAGGGCGCAGTTCAAGCCATAGCCACCATGCGGTGGGGCTGGCTGGATAGGCGCCCAGCAACAAGGTCGCCATGCGCTCCCCTGCCAGGACAGCCAGAATGAGAAACGGAAAGGCGAAAAGCAGAAGCGGCTGGCGTTTCATGTTCCCTCGACAATCTGCAAGCCAGGATAGGCCGTATAGATTGCTCAAGGCTTAACAACCCTACTTCCGGCCCTCACCCGATTGCGAGCGTTCGAGAACGGCGAAGAAGATCACGGTGAGCAGAAGGACGATCAGCAGCAGCACGAACGCGGCCGCCGCGCCTTCGTTGAGCGAAAGGCCGAGAAAGGCGCGGCGGTAGGCAAAGAAGCTCAGCACTTCGGTCGCATTGCCCGGCCCGCCCTTGGTCAGGACATAGGGCAGATCGTAGGTTCGGAACTCGTTGATCAGCTGGATGATGATGGTGATCGCCGCGACCGGCCGAAGCATCGGCAGGGTGATGTAGACGAATTGCTGCCAGCCGCGCGCGCCGTCCACTTCAGCCGCCTCATAGGGATCGCGCGGCAAAGCGGCGAGCCCTGCGGCGAGGATCAGCACAACGAAGGACATTTGCTGCCAGATGTCGATCGCCGCCATCGTCCAGAGCGCCATGCCTGGCGTGCCTAGCCAGTCGAGGCGCGGCAGGCCGAATGTTTCCATAAGATGATTGGCGATGCCGAGATTGGGCTGGAGCAGCATGCGCCAGATCAGGGCGACGCTGATCGGCGACATCGCCATGGGAATGGTCAGAACCGCGAAATAGACCGGCTTCATCCGGACCGTCCGGTTGAGCATCAGGGCGATGCCGAGCCCAATCACGAATTCGCCGACCACCGTCACCGCCGAATAGCGCACGGTGAGCCAGAGTGCGTTCCAGAACAGCTCATCGCCGATCATCGAGGCGAAATTCTTGAACCCGACAAGCGGCAGAAGCTGCGGCTTGATCAAGGTCATCGAGGAGATCGAGAGGATGCAGGCATAGGCCAGCGGAAAGCCCATCACGATCGCCAGCAGCAGCAGGCCGGGCAAGGCAAAGGCCCAGCCGGTCCGCCACTCGCGGCCACGGGCAGCCCATCCTTTTTTGATCGCATTGTGCATCGTAGCCGAGCCTTGGTCGGGGTGGCGTTGCTGGGTCTGGTCAAGATCCGGCGCGGCGGCTGACACCGCCGCGCCGGATCTCCTTGCCGAGCCGGACCGCTATTTGTCGAGGAGCCCCTGCAGGCCGTCGGAAGCCGCCTTCAGCGCCGCCTCCGAAGTCGCCTGGCCGCCAGCCGCCAGCGAGAGCTGGGTACCGAGCAGATCCTCATATTGCGCCGAATAGGTGAAGATCGGGAACGACTTGCCGGTCGCCACCACATCCTCGGCGGTCTTGTAGAAGGGATATTTCGCCAGCACCGCCGCATCGGCATAGACATCGCTGCGCACGGGCGCGTGGCCCTCGAGCGCACGCTTCACCGAAACCTCCTTGCTCTGCACCCACTGGATGAAGGTCCAGGCGGCTTCCTGCTCTTCCGGCGACGTGTTCTTGGGAATGCCCCAACCCCAGCCGCCGCTTTCGCCATGGCCCCCCGGCATCACCGACAGGCCAACCTTGCCGGCGACCGTCGGACACTTCACGGCATCGTCCATCTGCGGCAGCATCCACCAATAGGTGACCATGCTGAAGGCCGAACCGCTGCACATCAGGCGCATGGTGTCGTCGAGCGTCGCCGACACGGCACCCTGCTGGGCGCCATGCTGGATGTTGTCGACATAGAGATCGAGCGCCTTCTTGGCCTCTGCCGTGTCGAGGCTCGCCTTGCCGTCGGCATTGAGATAGCTGCCGCCGGCGGAGAACAGGTAATTGGAGAATTCCATGCTGTTGGGATCGCCGCGCTGGCCCTGCATCGCGGCCCCGGCGACGCCGGCATTGGCTTTCATGAATTTGGAAATCGCCACATAGTCTTCGAGCGTCGTCGGCAAAGCGAGTTCCTTGCCGGTTGCCGTCTTGTAGGCGGCCTTGAGCTTCTCGTCGCCGATCAGGTCCGTGCGGTAGAGGAGGCCCATCGAGTAGTTGTACATGGGCACCAGAAACAGCTGGTCCTTGGTTCGGCCGAGCAGGTCAAGCGTCGAGGGAATGAAGGGGCTCAGATCGTATTTGGATTTCTCGACGAAGGGTTTCAGGTCGGCCAGCCAGCCGGCCGCCGGAAATTCGCCGGCCCACAGGAAGTCGACCTCGAGCACATTGTAGTAGCTCTGCGACGCGGTCAGCTGCGACACCAGCTTGTCGTGCATGTCGGGATAGCCGATCTTCTCGAACTCGACCTTGATGCCGGTCTGCTTCTCGAATTCGGGCAACAGCGCTTCAATGATCTTGGTTTCCGGCACGTCCTCCATCAAGGCGTGCAAGGTGATGGGCTCAGCCGCCCTGGCCGGAAGCGATGCGCCGACAACAGCTGCCCCGCTCACGGCCGTCATCAGCATTTTGATCAAGGTCTGCTTGTTCCAAGTCATAACTCTCTACTCCTCTTTCCCTCTGGACGCGGCGGTGATCCCGCCACGATTTCATAACCGGCTAGCGAGCCATGTCGGCTCTCGGAGCGGCCGGCCTATTTCACGCTGCCGAACGTCAAGCCCTGGACGATGAAACGCTGGATGAAGCGGGAAGCCACGACCAGCGGCAGGATGGCAAGGACGACGCCGGCAGAAACCTTGGCGATCTGGACGCCGTTCGAGGTCTGCAACGCGGCGAGCGCAACCGGTATGGTCGCCGTCTTCGGCCCGCTCAAAACCAGGGCAAACAAAAACTCGTTCCACGCCAGGATGAAGCCGAGGACGCCGGCGGCCGCGATACCGGGCATCGACACCGGCAGCACAATGCGCCAGAAGGCGCCCCAGGCGGTCGCGCCGTCGGTCATGGCCGCCCACTCCAGATCGACTGGAATGCCTTCGAAGAAGCCCATCAGGATCCAGGTCAGGAAAGGCAGGTTGAGCGCGGCATAGACGATGATCAGCCCGGTCAGCGAATTGCTGAGCTCCAGGCTTCTGAACAGCGTGAAGGTCGGCAGCACCAGCGCCACGGGCGGCAGCATTTGCGTCGCCAGAACGGCAAAACGCGCCCACCGACCGCCCGTACGGAAGCGGGCGAAGGCATAACCGGTGGTGGCGGCAAAAGGCAATGCGAGCAGAACCGAGCCGAGCGCGACGATCAGGCTGTTGAGGTAGGACTGACCGAAGCGGCTCGACAGCAGCGCCGAATAATTGTCCGTCGTAAAGGCCGGCATCAGCTCGTTGCTGTAGGATAGCTGCTCGGGGACGAAGCTTGTCCGCAGCACCCAGAGCGGTGGCAGCAGCACGATGGCGCAAACGACAATCAGCCCGAAATGCAAGCCGAAGCGGCGACGAAAGGCCGGCCGTTCGTTTCTGTCCATGCTGGTCATCGCGTGGCCCGCATGAGGCTCGGCCGCGCGATGACCAGTTCGGTTTCGGGATCAAAGAGGTGCATCGGCAGCGGGTCGATGTAGAGTTCGACGATCGAGCCGACGGGCGCCGTGAAATAACGGCTGAGGCGGGCGGCGATCTCCAACGGCTTGTCGCCTCCGGCGGGGTGGGCATCATCCCTGCCGGTGGCCTGACCGGCAATCTGGCCGATCAGGACGTTCTCGGCGCCGAGAGCCTCGACGGTCACGACCCGTACGGCAATCTTCTGCCAGTCCGGCTTGTCGGGGCTTTCGTGGAAATCCTCGGCCCGCACGCCCAGAATGACGCGGCGCCCGACACATTCGCCATAGGCGTTGTGGTGGCGGACGGGGACGGCAAGCACGGCACCACTGTCGGTCAGGACGGAGAGCCCTTCGCCAGGTGCGGGCTGAAGCGTGGCCGGAATGAGGTTCATAGGCGGCGTCGCCAGGAAGCGCGCGACGAAGGTGTTGACCGGGTCGGCATAGACTTCGAGCGGCCGGCCTGCCTGGACCAGACGACCATCGCGCATGATGCATATGCGGTCACCCATGGTCATGGCCTCGACCTGGTCGTGCGTGACATGGACGATGGTGCGGCCGAGGCGCCGGTGCAGCTTGACGAGTTCGAGCCGCATTTCGGCACGCAGCTGCGCGTCGAGGTTGGACAGCGGCTCGTCAAGCAGGAAGGCCGCCGGTTCGCGAACGATCGCCCGACCGAGCGCGACGCGCTGCCGCTGGCCGCCCGAAAGCGCCGCCGGCTTGCGGCCGAGAAGGTTCTGCAGCCCGAGCAGGTTAGCGGCGTCCGCAATCTTGGCATCGATGACCGCTGCGTCGACGCCGCGCATCGTCAGCCCGAAGGCCATGTTCTGCCGCACCGACATATGCGGATAGAGCGCGTAGCTCTGGAACACCACGGCGACGTTGCGGTCGCGCGGCGCGACATTGGCGACGCTCTTGCCACCGATGCGGAGATCGCCGGAAGAGATACTCTCCAGGCCGGCAATCATCCGCAGCGTCGTGGACTTGCCGCATCCCGACGGGCCGAGAAAGATCACGAATTCACCGTCAGGAATGGTGAGATCGACCTCATGCACCCCGTAATTGCCATTGCCGTAGAGCTTGGAAACGCGATCGAGCTCGATAGACGCCATAGACTTTCCTCATGAACCCGTCTCGCCCGGCTGAACGCCGAAGGCCGAAGTCGAGCGAACGGTCATCTTAGAGAACAAAATATAACATTAAAAGCCTGCCTTCTGATCATATGTGTTCACTTTTTTGGATGGCGCGTGCCAGCATCAGGATCCGGCTGCAGCGGCCAAAAGCCGTCAGGTCATGTAGACGCCGCCGGTCACGTTGACCCCCTGGCCGGTCATGAAGCGGGCTTGATCCGAACAGAGGAACACGACGACGTCGGCGACATCCTCCGGCAGCTCGAGCCGGCCGAGCGGCGTCTGCGCTATATAGTCGGCGACCACCCGTTCGGGCGTGACTTGCCGCAGATGCGCCTCCCACTCGACTTCTCGCGATTGCATGCCGGTCTTGACGAACCCCGGGCAGACGGCATTGACGCGTATCCCTTTGGGCGCGAGCTCGCGAGCAAAGGCTTGCGTCCAGCCGAGCACGGCGAACTTGGATGCCGAATAGTGCGCCAGGAGCGGCGCACCGACCTTCGCCGCAAGCGAGGCGGTGTTGACGATGCAGCCCCTGCCCTGCTTGACAAAATGCCGTCCAGCGATCTGATTTGCCAGGAACACCCCGCGCGCATTGACCGAGAAGTTGAAGTCCCACTCCTCGTCGGTCAAATCCAGCGCATGCTGCATAGTGGACACGCCGGCATTGGCGATCAGGATGTCACAGCCGCCTAGCGCTTCCAGCACAGTTGCAAAGGCCGCCTCGACGGAATCGCGACGGCGAACATCGACCGTGACGGCGGCGGCACCGCCGCCAATCTCCTCGGCCGCCTTGCGCGCCGCGTCGGGATCCAGATCGCCGATCGCCACGGCGACACCCTGCCGCGTCAGGGCGGTCGCGATCGCGCGACCGATCCCCGCGCCGCCACCCGTCACAAAGGCACGCTTGCCCGCGAGTTCGGCAAGCACTGGAGGAATGACGGAGGCAGCCGGCATGGTCGTATTCTCTCTGCTTGGTGGCGGAATGCGTTCTGTTGATATGGAGATGCATACCAATAAATTCGAACACTGCAAACATATTTTTGTTTAAAAATGTTCGATCATACGGTAGAGTCGAAGTTGCAGACCGCTTCGTCAGCGGCTTACCCACCGGATACATCGATGGCCGACGACACCACCTCTCCCCTATCGTCCACGCATGGCGCACCGCGTGATGCCGACCGTCAGCGCCTTCTCGCGCACGATCGACAGGCACGCATCCTGGCTTTCCTGCGCCGCACGGGGTCGCTCACCGTCGCTGCGGCAGCGGCCGAACTCGCCGTTTCCGACATGACGATCCGCCGCGATCTCGTCGAACTGGAACGCGAGGGCAGGCTGGTGCGAATCCATGGCGGCGCGATCGAGGCCGAGAACCCGCCGCTGGTCGCCATGGACAGTGAGGAGCCGAGTTTCGATTCGCGCTTGCGCCAGCGCCGTGACCCGAAGGCCGCGATTGCCGCGGCCGCGGCCGCCTTGGTTTCGGGATACCGCACCATCGCGATGGATGTCGGCACCACCACCTATCTGATGGCCGAGCACCTCAGGGACCTTCCGCACGCCAAGGTGTTCACCAACAGCCTCAGGATCGCGGCGCTGCTGAACGGCGGCGCGCCCGAGGTCTATGTTGCCGGCGGCCGCGTACGGGCCGACGAGATGTCGACCGGCGGGCCTTCGGCCATCGCCCAGTTCGAGGCGCTGTGGTTCGACGTCGCCGTGATCGGCGTCTCCGGCATCACGGCGGACGGCCTCTTCGACTATTCCTTCGATGATACCGATATGAAGCGCGCCTATCTGAGACGGTCGGGCACCAAGATCGTGCTGTGCGATTCCGCCAAATTCCTGCGCATGTCGCTGGTGCGGATAGCGCCACTGTCGGACATCGATATCCTCATCACCGATGCCGAGCCGCCGGCCAAGATCGCCGCGGCGCTCGCCGCGGCCAAGGTCGACCTGCGCATCGCGCCGCCACTGACGCGCGACTGAGGCGCAACATTTTCACTTTATCCCCAAGGAGACGACTCGATGGTTTTTGAATTTTTCGGCGACAAGAAGAAGGCTGTCATCTCGATGGCACATATCGGTGCCCTGCCGGGAACGCCCCTCTATGATGCCGATGGCGGCCTCGACAAGCTGATCGATGGCGTGCTCTCCGACATCCGCAAGCTGCAGAGCGGCGGCGTCGATGCCATCATGTTCGGCAACGAGAACGATCGCCCCTATGTCTTCAAGGCGCCGCCGGAAGGCATCGCCGCCATGACCGCGATCGTCCAGGCGGTGAAGCCCGAGCTGAAAGTGCCGTTTGGCGTCAATTATCTCTGGGACCCGACCGCCAGCGTCGCGATCGGGGCGGCCACCGGAGCCCGTTTCGTGCGCGAGATCTTCACCGGCCTGTTCGCTTCCGACATGGGCTTGTGGGAGCCCGATTGCGCCGCCGCCTCGCGCCTGCGGCACAATCTTGGTCGCGACGACATGAAGCTTCTCTTCAACATCAATGCCGAGTTCGCACACTCGCTCGACCAGCGCCCGATTGAATTGCGCGCCAAGAGCGCGGTGTTCTCGTCGATGGCAGACGCGATCCTCGTTTCCGGTCCGATCACCGGCCAGCCGGCCGACCAGTCCCACCTGCGCAGCGTCTGCGAGACGATCAAGGACGTGCCGGTCTTCGCCAACACCGGCGTGAACATCGACAATGTCCGCGATGTCCTTTCGCTGGCGAGCGGCGTCGTGATCGGGACCCATTTCAAGATCGATGGCAACACCTGGAACGCCGTCGACGGCGATCGGGTCAAGCGCTTCATGGACGTTGTCGCCACCTTGCGCTGAGGACGGCTTCCACGGCGATGCCGGCCACCGCCGGCTCGCGGTGATCATATCGATCGTTGCGGGCCGGCGTCCGGAATGATCGACTGGTATCGAGCAGTGGAACACAACGAGGCAGACAGGTTCGCCCGCCTGCCCTTCCCGGCATTTCAATGGATTCGACATGGCGTTCGTTCTCGGTCTCGATATCGGCACCACCTCGACGATCGGCATCCTGATCCGGCTTCCCGATCAGGTGAGGGGCCTCGCCTCGCGCCCCGTCACGCTGCATTCCGAGCATGCGGGCTGGGCCGAGGAAGATCCAGCGCAATGGTGGGCCAATGTCCGCGACATCGTGCAGGAGTTGCTCAGGACCAGCGGCATCAAGGCCGAAGAGATCGTGGCGGTCGGCACCACCGGCATGCTGCCGGCGGTCGTTCTTGTGGACGACCAGGGCGAGGTGCTGCGGCCGAGCATCCAGCAGAGCGACGGCCGCTGTGGCGCCGAAGTGGCCGAACTGCGGACCGAATGCAATGAGGCGGCTTTCATCGCCAAGGCCGGCAACGGCATCAACCAACAGCTCGTCACCGCAAAGCTGCGCTGGATAGAGCGTCACGAGCCGGAGGTGTTCAGCCGCATCGCCACCGTTTTCGGCTCCTATGACTATATCAACTGGCGCCTCACCGGCGAACGTGCGGTCGAGCAGAACTGGGCGCTGGAGGCCGGCTTCGTCGATGTTTCGACGCACCGGATCGACGACGATCTGGTGGCGCTCGCTCACATACCGCGCTCGGCCGTGCCCCGAAAGATCGCCTCGCATGAGATCCTCGGTTCCGTCTCGGCGAAGGCCGCGGATGAGACCGGCCTGATGGCGGGAACACCTGTCGTCGGTGGTGCGGCCGACATGATCGCCTCCGCGCTCGGTGCCGGAGTTGCCAAAGCAGGCGATGTCCTCCTGAAATTCGGCGGCTCGGTCGATATCCTGATCGCCACCGATCAGATCAAGCCCGATCCGCGCATGTATCTCGATTACCACCTGGTGCCGGGCCTGTTCATGCCCAATGGCTGCATGTCGACCGGCGGCTCGGGCCTCAACTGGTTCGTACGCAATTTCGCCGGCGGCGAGATGGTCGCGGCACAGGCCGAGGGTATTTCGGTACACCAGCGGCTCGATGCGCTGGCGGCAGAGCGTCCCGCCGGTGCCGATGGCCTCATCATCCTGCCCTATTTCCTCGGCGAGAAGACGCCGATCCATGATCCAGCGGCCCGTGGCGTGATCGATGGGCTGACGCTGTCGCACGATATCGGCCATGTCTGGCGCGCTTTGCTCGAGGCCTATGCCTTTGCCATCGCGCATCATGTAGAGGTGCTCAACGACATGGGCCACCGGACCGAGCGCTATCTCGCCTCCGACGGCGGCTCAAGCAGCAAGGTCTGGATGCAGATTGTCGCGGATGTCCTGCAAAAGCCGGTCCAACGCCTGACCGGGCACCCCGGCTCTTGCATCGGCGCTGCCTGGACGGCGGCGATCGGCGTCGGCCTGACCGACGACTGGTCGGGCGTTTCCGGTTTCGTCAGCTTCGCCGACCGGCTGGATCCCGACCCGCGCAAGGCCGACATCTACCGCGACGGCTATCGCCGCTATCGCGATCTCTATGCACGCCTGTCGGCTCCTGGCGCGACCAAAGCGGGATCGTCATCGTGATGTATCGCGCCGTCGCCTGGGACATCGACGGAACGCTGATCGACAGCGAGCCGTTGCATCATCAATCTCTCCTCGCCGGCTGCCGCAACTGGAACGTCGATCTTGACGACCTGCCCGACCAAGCCTTTCGCGGCATCCATATGGGCGACGTCTGGACAATGCTGCGCCCCCGTCTCCCAGCCGGGCTCGACCAGGCGGAGTGGCTCGCCGCCATCAATGCCCACTACGTCGCGAACCGGGCCGACGCCGTCCCGATCCCCGAGGCGGTCGAGACGATCCGGACCCTGGCTGACCGCGGCGTCCCGCAGGTCTGCGTGTCGAATTCCGGCCGGCAAGTCGTCAATGCCAATCTCGCTGCGCTCGGCGTGCTCGACCATATGAGCCTCACAATCAGCCTCGACGACGTTTCGGCCGGCAAACCCGACCCAACGCCCTATCGCGAGGCCTGCCGGCAGCTCGCCATGGCTCCAGGGTCCGTCGTGGCCGTGGAAGACAGCCGCACCGGCACTGAGGCCGCACGAGCCGCCGGTCTGTTCGTGGTTGGCTATCTCCCCAGCGGCGGCCAGCTCGGCGACGTCGATCTCAGTACCAACCGTCTGTCGTCGATCCTGGACCTGTTTCCCGGCTGAGGGTTTGCGCGCTGTTCCAAGTGTGCGCTTGACCATGCATGCAGGTTTGTAGCGTGATGGCAGCTGATCGATTCACATCGATCCGGTAGGAATCCTCTTGCGCCTCGGCGTCGTGAAACCGCAAACGACACCATACCCAGGATCGGACGCTTGATGAACGACCTCCCCCAAACACTTGCACCGGACTCGCTCGGGCCAACCGTGACGATGGGAGAAATCCTGGTAGAGATCGTCGCGAGGCAGACGGGCACCGGCTTCCGGGAACCGATCGACCTCATTGGCCCCTTTCCGAGCGGCGCGCCCGCCATCTTCATCGATCAATGCGCGCGTATGGGCGGAGCGGCGGCAATGGTGGGCGTGGTCGGCGACGACGATTTCGGCTTCGTCAACATGGAGCGCCTGAAGCGAGACGGCGTAGACATCTCCGCCATCGCAGTTTCCTCGGATTATCCGACGGGCAGCGCCTTTGTTCGCTACCGCACGGACGGAAGTCGAGATTTCGTCTACAACATCGCCAAATCCGCCGCCGCCCGGCTGGAATGGACCCCGCAGGTCGAGGCGCTGATCGCGCGTTGCGGGCATATCCACGTCATGGGAACGGTGTTCGCAAGCCCCGCCGCCTGGGCGATCACCGAACGCGCGATCCCCTTGATCAAGGCGCGCGGCGGCACGATGTCGCTCGATCCGAACCTGCGCAAGGAATTGCTGGCGCACGGGCAGACCGAGGAGAAATTCGCCGGCCTGGTGGACGAAGCGGACTTGCTGCTGCCGTCGGGCAACGAATTGTTCCTGGCCGCCGGCATGGACGGCGAGGAACGCGCAATCGAGGCGCTGTTCAAACGAGGGGTCAAGGAGATCGCCGTGAAGCGCGGCGAACGTGGCGCGTCAGCCCGTCAAAGCACCGGAGCCCGCGCCGATTGCCCCGGCCTGATCGTCGAGGAAACGGACCCCACCGGGGCCGGCGACTGTTTCGGCGGAGCCTATGTCGCATGCCGGCGGCTGGGCATGGCGCTGCAGACGGCGCTCGAATTCGCCAACGCGGCAGGCGCGCGCAACGTCACACGCCTCGGCCCCATGGAGGGAGCCGGCACGCGGGCCGAGCTGGAAGATTTCATGGCAAGAACGGCGAGAAGAAGCTGATGCGTGTGGCGATCGAAGATGTGCCGGCCCTGCACAGGGAAGGCAAGAAAATCGGGGTGACCTCGGTGTGTTCGGCACACCCCCTGGTGCTGAAAGCCGCACTGCGCCGCGGCCGGGAAACCGGCACCACCGTCCTGATCGAGGCGACGTGCAATCAGGTCAATCATCTGGGCGGTTATACGGGCATGACGCCGGCCGATTTCGCGGCGATGGTGGAAGCGCTCGCGGCAGCCGAGCAGTGCCCGGAAGAGCTGATCGTGCTTGGCGGGGATCATCTCGGCCCTAATCCCTGGAAAGACCGGCCCGCCGAGGAGGCGATGGCGCAGGCCGGGACGATGGTCGATGCCTATGTCCGCGCCGGCTTCCGCAAGATCCACCTCGATGCGTCGATGGGCTGCGCGGGTGAACCGGCGGCGCTAGACGACCACACGGTGGCCGGGCGCGCGGCCAGGCTGGCAGGCGTCGCGGAGCAGGCGGCAGCGCAGAGCGGCGGGGCAAGCCCGGTCTACATCATCGGGACGGAAGTGCCGCCGGCCGGCGGCGCCGATCACGCTTTGGATGCGATCACCCCGACCAGTCCGGAGGCCGCTCGCCGGACACATGCCATTCACGCCCAGGCATTCCAAACCGCCGGGCTTGAAAGCGCATTTTCCCGCGTCATCGGGCTTGTCGTGCAGCCGGGCGTGGAGTTCGGCAACCAGAATGTGATTTTCTACGATCGGGCAAAGGCCAGCGATCTGGCGGCAACTCTGAGCACATTGCCGTCGCTCATTTTCGAAGCCCATTCGACGGACTATCAGGGCGAGAGGCCGCTGCGTGAACTCGTCGAGGACGGCTTCGCCATCCTCAAGGTCGGCCCCGAGCTGACCTTCAAACTGCGCGAGGCGCTGTACGCGCTCGACCTGATCGCTTCCGACCTGGTGCCTGGCTATGGCGAGCGGCCGCTTTACCACGCCATGGAAGAGTTGATGCAAGCCGCGCCCAAGAACTGGGCAAGCCACTATCATGGCAGCGATGCCGACAAACGGACGCTGCGCCACTACTCCTATTCCGATCGCATCCGATATTATTGGGCGACCCCGCAAGCCCGTGCCGCCTGCGACCGGCTCTTCGATACGCTGAACGGCCGCAAGGTGCCGGTGACGCTGTTTCTCCAGCACCTGCCTTCGGCAGCCACCTGGGCCGACCGAGCCTGCGACGGCGAAGAGATCGCGATCCATCACGTCCAGCGAAGCATCGAGGTCTACGCCAAGGCATGCGGCACCTGAACCCCTCGTCCGGTTCTTCAAGGCCAGAGCGCATGGGCTGGCTGGCGGCAGAAATACTTACAGCGATGGTCCCAATCGGATCGGGCTGCCGTCGCTGAAACGGGATTGACGGAACCTGTGGAGATTGTGCCCGGTCTCGTTGCCCTGGATCAAATCGGACAGGATGCGGCCCATTCCGGGTCCTATGCCGAAGCCGTGGCCACTCATCCCGGTCGCGACAACGAGGCCCGGGATCGCAGCGGCGCGATCGACGATGGGCACGACATCGGGCATCGCATCGATCATGCCCGCCCAGCTCGCCTTGAGCGGTACAGTCGTGAACTGAGGGAAAAGCTCCCTGAACCCGCGGTCGATGGCGCGGAGGGCCGACGTCTCGGGAGCCGGATTGAGGACGCGCATCCGTTCGAAAGGGCTTTCTTGATCCGCGTTCCATCTGCGCGGCGTCGACCAGCCGTCCGGGTATCCTCGCGGGGCCGCCGGCAGGTAGCGTGTGCCGAAGGGATTGGCCATCAGGGCGCTGATATATTTGCCCGCATGGCGAAATGCGTCCGGGCCTATGTAGAGTTGGCTACTGCCTCCCGATGCGAGCGTATACCCGCCATCCTGCCTGCGCCGGAAAGCGATGCGTTCGTCCGCCGCGGCACCGGCGTGGATTTCCGCCATCGGTGCTGTCGCGGCGACGGTCGCCCTGACGCTGAGCTGCGGAATCGAGATGCCGTGGGCGCGCAGGAAGAGCGACGTCCACGCGCCGCTGGCGACGAGGACGCTCGAGGTCGCGATGAGCCCTTTCTCGGTCCAGACGCCACTGATGCGACCCCCGGAGATGTCGAGCATACGTGCCGCGCAATTCTCGATGATCGTCACGCCTTCGCGGGCCGCCAGGCGCGCAAGCGCGGGCACGGCGACCCAAGGTTCGGCGCGCATGTCCGATGGAGTGATCATTGCGCCTTTGAACGGTAGCGCCATGGCCGGGATCAGGCTTGCCAACTCACCTTGGCCGAGGAGACGCGTGTCGACGCCATGAGCCTGGGCGATCGTCAGGAATTTCGCGAAACCGGCCATCTCCTTGTCCGTCCGCGCAAGATAGGTGACGCCCGTCTGCTTCAGCCCTATGTCCTCGCCACACTCCTGCGCCAGTTGCCGCCAGAGGCGCTGCGCTTCGATGACGATCGGCAGTTCGTCGGCATCGCGGCCCTGCTGCCGGATCCAGCCCCAATTGCGCGAGGATTGCTCGGCGGCGATGCGGCCCTTTTCCAGCAGCGTCACCGAGACGTTCCGTCGCGCCAGGAAAAGTGCCGTGGTCACGCCAATGACCCCGCCGCCGATGATCACCACATCCGAGCCCTTCGGCAGGGGCTGCTGGAACTGGATCGGGGTGGCTTCGGTGAAGGGGAAGATTGTCAAAGAGCACTATCCTTCCTGGTATTCCGCGGCGGCGTCCGGTCTACGCACTTGGCAGCGATATCGGGGCAGCGATATCGGGGCAGCAATATCCGGCCGCCGTGAAATGTCGATACCACGCGAGGAGATTGATCGTCAGCTACTGCTTGCCGAGAACGACGGCGACAGATCGCGGTTCGGAAGCCCCTCTGGACAATGAGTTCTGAAATCGCCGGCCAAAGGCTGGCGACTGTGCAAGCCGTGCCCCGAGAAACCGTGGCGAATACGACGTCCCTGATCTCGGATAGCACCGGCGATGCCGAGCACGCTTATTCGCGGCGGCCGGCCCATCTCAGTCCCTTTCAAGGCCTGCTCCTGTCTCGCGAGATGGTCGTCATGTCTCATCCCACCTTCAGCCCGCCGAAGCAGGCATATTTCAGCTCCACATATTCATCGATGCCGTACTTGGAGCCTTCGCGGCCGAAGCCGCTTTCCTTGACGCCTCCAAAGGGGGCAAGCTCGGTGGAGATCAGGCCTTCGTTGATGCCGACCATGCCGAACTGCAATTCTTCCAGGACGTGCCAGATGCGGTTGACGTCACGGGCGTAGAAATAGGCCATCAGGCCGTAGCGCGTGTCGTTGGCGAGGCGGATGACTTCCGCTTCGTCCTTGAAGCGAAAGACCGGGGCGATTGGACCGAAGGCTTCTTCCTGCGCCAGCCGCATCGGCGCCAGCATTCCGCTCAGCACGGTCGGCTCGAACCAGGTGCCGCCGAGCGCATGCGGCTTGCCGCCAGTCTCGATGCGCGCGCCGCGATCCACGGCGTCGCCGACAAGCTCTGCCACCTTCGCCACGGCTTTCGCGTTGATGAGCGGACCCTGCACCACCTCCGGCGCAGCGCCGTCGCCGACTTTCAGGCTGGCAACCTGCTCGGTCAGCTTTGCCACGAAGGCGTCATGGATGCCGTCCTGCACATAGATGCGGTTGGTGCAGACGCAGGTCTGGCCGGAATTGCGGAATTTCGAGGCGATGGCACCGGCGACGGCGAGATCGAGGTCGGCGTCGTCGAAGACGATGAACGGCGCATTGCCGCCGAGTTCCAGCGACAGTTTCTTGAGCGTATCGGCGCACTGCCGCATCAGGAGCTTGCCGACGGCTGTCGAGCCGGTGAAGGAGAGTTTTCGGATCACCGGATGCTCGCAGAGCAGGCGCCCGATGCCGGCGGCATCCTTCGAGGGCACGATGTTGAGCACGCCGGCCGGAATGCCGGCCTGCATGGCAAGCTCGCCTATGGCGAGCGCCGTCAGCGGCGTTTCCTCGGAGGGCTTGACGACCATGGTGCAGCCGGCGGCGAGCGCTGCCGCTGCCTTGCGGGTGATCATCGCCAGAGGAAAGTTCCAGGGCGTGATGGCGGCGCAGACGCCGATCGGCTGTTTCAGCACCAGGAAGCGCCGGTCGCGGCCAGCGGATGGGATAACGTCGCCGTAGACGCGCTTGGCCTCCTCGGAAAACCAGTCAACGAAGGACGCTCCGAACGCGACCTCGCCGCGGGCCTCGTAAAGCGGCTTGCCCTGCTCGGCCGTGATCAGCCGGGCAAGGTCTTCCGTGTGGGCGGTGATCAGGTCGAACCAGGCGCGCAGCAGCTTGGCCCGTTCCTTGGCCGGGCGCTGGCGCCAGTCCACGTGCGCGCGCTCGGCCGCAAGGATCGCCCGCTCGACATCGGCGGCTGCAAGATCGGCGACACGGGCGAGAACCGTGCCCGTCGCCGGATTGCGGACCTCGAAGGTCGCGCCCGAGTCCGCGCCGGCCCAGGCGCCATCGATGAAGGCCTGGTCGTGAAGCAATGCGGGCGTCATTGTCCGCTCTCCACCTTTTCCAGCGCCGCCCGCAGGCTGTCCTTGAGGATGGCAATACCTTCGTCGAGATGATCGAAGGGTATGGTCAGCGGCGTCAGCACGCGCACGACATTGCCATGCACGCCGCAGGAGAGCAGCAGCAGGCCCTTTTCGGCGGCGGTGTGCGTGATGGCCTTTACCAGTTCCGGCCAAGGCTGGCGCGTCTCGCGGTCATGCACGAATTCGATCGCCACCATGGCGCCAAGGCCGCGCACCTCGCCGATGCAGGAAAACTCGTTGCCCTCTTGCCAGCCCTCGAAGACCGCCTTCAGCCGGCGCCCGACCTCGTTGGCGCGGTCGATCAGCTTCTCTTCCTCGATGATCTCCAGCACCGCGATCGATGCCGCGCAGGACAGAGGATTGCCGGCAAAGGTGGAGCCGACGCCACCCATCGGGATCTTGTCCATGACATCGGCGCGGCCGGTGACGGCGGCGATCGGGAAGCCGCCGCCAAGGCCCTTGGCCATGACGACGATATCGGCGGCGACGCCGGCATGTTCCATCGCGAACAATTTTCCGGTGCGGGCGAAGCCCGTCTGGATCTCGTCGGCGATCAGCAGGATGCCATGCCTGTCGCAGATCTCGCGCAGCGTGCGCAGGAAGGTGACGGGCGCCGGGTAGAAACCGCCCTCGCCCTGCACCGGTTCGACGAAGATGCCGGCGACGCGCGTCGGGTCCACTTCGGAGCGGAAGAAGCGGTCGAGCGCGGTCAGGGATTCCTGCTCGGAAATGCCGTGATAGGGGATCGGGAACGGCAGGTGGAAGACATCCGGCACCAGCGGACCGAAGCCGGCCTTGTAAGGATTGGTCTTGCCGGTCAGCGTCATCGCCATCAGCGTGCGGCCATGGAAAGCGCCGGAGAAGGCGACGAAGGCCGAGCGACCGGTCGCGGCTCGGGCGATCTTGGCAGCGTTCTCCACGGCCTCGGCGCCGGTGGAGACGAGAAAAGTCTTCTTCGGGAAGTCACCCGGCACCAGCTCGTTCAGCTTCTCGCAGACCGTGACATAGTCGATATAGGGCGTGGTCTGGAACGAGGTGTGCGTGACCTTGTCGAGCTGGTTGCGCACGCGCTCGACCACCTTCGGATGGCGATGGCCGGTGTTGTTGACGGCGATGCCGGCGGCAAAATCGATGTAGCGCTTGCCTTCGACGTCCCACAATTCGGCGTTCTCCGCCTTCTCGATATAGACATCGAGATGTTTCGACAGGCCAGCCGGAATGGCGGCAGCGCGCCGCGCCGTGAAGGCAGCGTTGGTGGACATGGGTATCTCCTTGGACAGTTTGTTATGGCGCGGCGCTTATCGCGGCGCTTGAAGTGGCCGGCCCCGTCCCTGACGGACGGGGCCGGCGCATCAAAGCCTAGACTGCAGCCTTGGCGCGGCGGGCGTCCCGCTCGATCTTCCAGTCGACGCATTCCTGAGAGCAATAGATGCTCCCGTCATGCGTCTTCCTGCGGGCGGAATCCTCGGCCGAGGCCTCGTAGATCAGCACGCCGCAATTGGCGCATTTCGTGTAGCTTTCGATGTAAAGTCCGTTCAGCGAAAACTTCATGGTCTCAGGCCTCCTGATAGCCGTAGTGTTTGTGGGCGGCCGCCTTCGAGACATAGCCTTCGCGGACATCCTCCGCGACAGCCGCCGGATCGCGCTTTGCAGGCTCGCCGTAGCCGCCACCGCCAGGGGTGACAAGCCGCACGCGATCGCCGCGGCGAATGGAGACGTTGGAGTAGCGGCTGGTCGAGGCCTTGCCATAGGCCTCGCGCATCGTCTGCCAGTCGCTTCGTCCGGACTTCATGACCAGCGTCGCGCCGAGACCGCCTTCCGTGCCCCCGTTCAGGCCCCAGGGGGCCAAAAGGTGACGGTCGGTCATCTGCGAACAGATGATCTCGTCGTTGAGGCACAGCATCTGCTTGGAGTAGCCGACCCCGCCGCGATATTCACCCGCACCGCCGGCATCGACGTTGAAGGCGAGGCTTTCGATGCGCCAGGGGAAGCGCGTCTCGTAGACTTCGACCGGCGTGATGCGGCAATTGCCGTTGATCGAGTCGACGCCGTCATTGCCGTCGGCAAAGGCGCGGCCGCCCCAGCCGACCGCTTCGAGGTCGTAGCAGGCGAAATACTCGCCTGTGTCGGCATCGACGCCGCCGAAGACGAAGTTGCAATGGGTGGCACCCTCCGCCGCCATCACCCGGTTTGGGATCGCCGGAGCCATGGCGCCGAGGATCGTGCCGACGATGCGTGGATGGGTTTCGGTGTTGCCGCCGACTTCCGGCGCGGGGAAGTCCACGTTGACGATGGTGCCGGGCGGCGCCATGACGCGGATCGGCCGGAAGCAGCCGGAATTGCGCGGTATCGTCGGATCGGTCATGTGCAGCACGGCGTTGTAGGCCGCCGATGTGGCAACGCCGAGCGTGGCGTTGATCGGGCCGGAGGCCTGCGGCGAGGAACCGTGATAGTCGACGATGATCTCGCCGCCGCGCTTATGCACCTCGACGGCGACTGTGTAGGTGCGGTCGGCGTCGATACCGTCGCTCTCAATCGTGTCGGAGAAGGCATAGATGCCGTCCGGGATCGCTTCCAGTTCGGCGCGCATGCGGCGCTCCGAATAGAGCAACAGGTCGTTGACCGTCTCCTTGATCTTCTCCTTGCCGTACTTCTGGTAGATCTGCGCCATCTGCTTTTCGCCGAGGTCGACGGCGGCGATGAGGGCGCGCAGATCGCCATAGTTGACGCGCGGCGTCCGCACATTGGCGAGAAGCAGCTTCCAGACCTCGATATTGTCCTTGCCGCGCTTCTTGATCTTGACCGGCGGAATGCGAAGGCCCTCCTGGAAGATCTCCGTCGCCTCGCCACAGAAGCCGCCGGGCGCCATGCCGCCGACTTCGGCGATATGGCCGATGGCGACGGCAAAGCCCATGATCTCGCCGTCGACGAAAATCGGCTTGAAGAAGGTATGCTCCGGCGTATGCAGGCCCCCGCGATAGGGGTCGTTGTGCAGGATGACGTCGCCCTCCTCGATCTCGTCGATCGGGATTTCCTTGAGGCAGGATTTGACCAGCAGCGGCATGCCGCCGATCTGCGCCGGGCAATAGTCGGCGACGGCGATCATGTCGCCGTTCATGTCGGCAAGCCCGCAGGTGAAGTCGAGCGCCTCGTTGAAGATCGTCGAATAGGACGTCTTCATCAACACGATCCCCATCTCCTTGCAGAGAGAGACCATGCTGGATTCCAGAATGTTCATCGTAACGAAGTCCATGATGGTACTCCTCAGGCCGAAATGATCAGATTGCCGAGCCGGTCGACGCGGAGCGTCTGTTTCGGCTGCAAAATGGTGACGGAGGCGCTTTCCTCCACAATGGCGGGACCGGCGACGGTCTGCCCCTGCTTGAACGTGCCGCGGTCGTAGGTCTTTACCTCGTGCCAGCCGTCCTCGAAGCGTACCTTGCGGCTGCCGGAGGATGCCGGCGTGCCTTCGCCCTTTTCGAGTTCCCGCATCTTCGGCTTTTCGGAAACGGCGACGGCGACGACCTTGAGATTGACCGTCTCGATGGTCTCTCCGGGGATGGAGAAGCCGAAGCGGTTCTGGTGCTCCTCGTGGAAGCGTTCCCAGAGGCTTGCTGTGGTTTCCTCGGTGAAGTGGTTGGCAGGGAAGCTCAGCTCCAGCTCGTGGTTCTGGCCGAAGTAGCGGGCCTCGATGGAGCGGTAGACCTCCACCTTCTGCTGGTAGCCCTGGGAGACCAGCTCGGCAATGGCGCCATCCACCAGTTCCGTCATTGCCGCCGTGGCGCGGGCACCGTCGAAGTATTTCGAGATCTGCTGTACCGTTCGATGCCGGTCGACGCGCGCATCGGTCATGATGAAGCCGAAGGCGGAAAACTGGCCGGGATAGTTGGGCACGATGCCCTGCGGAATGCCGGAAATATCCATCAGGTCGCAGATGTGCACCGGCCCCGCCCCGCCCGAGGCGACGAGCGAGAAGTCACGCGGATCGAGGCCGCGCTGGAGGAGAACGGCACGCAGCGCGCCCAGCATGTTGTTGTTGGCGATCTGCACCATGGCGAAGGCAGCCGCGTCGACCTCGAGGCCGAGCTGGTCGGCGATCGTCTTGACCGCGCGATGCGCCGCCTCGGCGTCGAGCTTCATCTTGCCGCCGAGGAAATAGTCGGGGTTGATGCGTCCGAGCACGACATTGGCGTCCGTCACCGTGGCATTCTCCCCGCCACGGCCGTAGCAGGCAGGCCCCGGCGCCGCACCGGCCGATTGCGGGCCCATGCGCAGCATACCGCCCTTGTCGATCCAGGCGATGGAGCCGCCGCCGGCGCCGATCGTGTGGATGTCGATCATCGGAATCTGGATCGGCAGGCCCCATTCGATCTCGAAGCTCGTCGTTACATGCTCCATGCCGTCCACGACGGTCGAGCAATCGGTCGAGGTTCCACCCATGTCGAAGGTAACGAGGTTCTTGATGCCGGTGAGTTCGGAGAGGACGCGAGTGGCGACGACCGCACCGGTCGGGCCGGAGAGCGTCATCTGCACCGGCGCTTCGGCGGCACCCTTCAGCGTCGATTCACCGCCGTTCGACTTGATCACGCCGATCCTGTCGCCGATGCCGATGCTATCGAGGCGCTTCTGCATGCGGTGAAAATTGTCGGAGACGATGGGCTTCAGATACGCGTCGGCAATCGTGGTGGAGGCGCGGTCGTATTCCTTCCACTTCGGCAGCACGTCGTAGGAAATCGAGATCGGCATGCCGGGCAGTTCTTCCGCGAGGATGTCGCGGATGCGCTGCTCGTGGCTCGGGTCGATATAGGAAAACAGCGTGCAGACGGCGATCGCCTCGATCGTGCCGTCGGCCTTGATCGTAGCGGCGACCTCGCGCACGGCCGCCTCATCGAGCGCCGTGACAAGCTCGCCCTTGGCGCTGAAACGCCCGCCGATCTCATAGGTGTCAGCGCGCTTCATCAACGGCTTGGTCTTGATCCAGGTGATGTCGTAGTGACTGCGGCGGTCGCCGCGCTGGATGAAGGGGACATCGCGAAAGCCGGTGGTCGTGACATAGGCGACCTTTGCGCCGCGCCTCGTCAGCAGCGCGTTGGTGGCGATCGTCGTGCCGAGACGGATCTTGTCCACGCTTGCGACATCCTCCAACTGTGCGAGCCCCTGGAGCACGCCTTCGATCGGTTCGGAGGGGGTCGTCAGGTTCTTCCAGTTTTCGATGGTGCCGGTCGCCGCGTCGTAGGAAACGAAGTCGGTAAACGTTCCCCCGATGTCGATGCCGATGATTTTCCTGTCAGGCATTATGTCCTCATTTCTCATGGATAGGATCAAGACGAGCGGGGTTTTTCCCGGTCGTAAGCTTCAAGCAGGTGACGCCAGGAATCGCGGATGTGATCGCGAATGGCATCCATCGCCTTTTGGGGATTGCGGGTGCGCAGAGCCTCGACGATCGGCCAGTGATCGACGGCCGCCGCCATCTGGCTCTCGAACTGGCGTTCCGCCATGGTGATCAGCATCTGCACTTCCGCCTGGATGTTGGTGAAGGCGTGCAGCGTCTGGCGGTTCTTCGAGAGCCGGCAGATCTCGAGGTGGAAGGCGAGGTCGTTTTCGACCAGCGCGATCTCGTCATTGGCATTGGCGGCCGCGACCATGGCATCAACGAAACCGGCAATGCGGTCGATGTCGGCATCCGTCATCTGCGGCAGCGCCTGTTCCATCGCAAAACGTTCGACGACGATGCGGAAGGAGAATATCTCATCGATATCGCTGTGCAGGAAGGTTCGAACGAAGGTGCCCTTGCGGGGAACCGCGACGAGCAGGCCGCGCTCCTCCAACCGGCGGATCGCCTCGCGGATGGGGTTGCGGCTGATCCCCAGCTGGCGGGCCAGTTCCGCTTCGTTGATGCGCTGGCCGGGCTGGAGCCGGCCGAAGATCAGTTCGCGCACGAGCAACGTCGAAACCTGGTCGGACAGCATCCGGTGGTCGATGATGCCGATCGGTTCGTCCGTATTGAAGAGATTGTTAGCCATTGATGAGCCCCTTATCGCGCTGTGGCCGCTGCGGCAGGCCAATTTCTCGCCCTGCCATGATCCCGTCTTTGCGGAAGACCAGTATCAACAGCATAAAGCCCGCGATGATAAGTTCCTGCGTGCCCGCCGGCAGCGACCACTGTTGGCCGCCGATCGAAATTCCGCCTTCGAGGCGACGGAAGATATCGACCATCGCCGTGATGACGACGACGCCGACGACCGCGCCGGCAAGGCTGCCCATGCCGCCGACGATGAGCATGGCGAGCGCGAGAAAGGTGAAGCTCAGGAAGAAATTGTTGATCGACACGGTGCCGAGGTAGTGCGCCTGCAACACGCCGCCGAGGCCGACCAGGAAACCCGAGAGCGTGAAGGCAATGAGCCGCGACCAGTAGAGCGAGATGCCCGACGCGGCGGCCGCGACCTCGTCTTCCCGCGTCGCCCGGATCGCAAGGCCGAAGGCGGAAATCTGGTAGAGATAGGCGACGACGATCGCGAGAACGGCGCAGATGAGCGCAAGCCAGGCCGTCACATAGGTTGGCAGGCCGACGATCGAGGCAGAGCCCATCGTGACGCTGTCCCAGTTGGAATAGACCACGTTCAGGATAAAGAGCACCGCAAGCGTGGAGATCGACGCCGCAAGGCCCGTGAGCCGCATGATGACGAGGCCGGTGAGGAAAGCGGCGGCGCCGGCGAGCAGCACCGAGACGATGGCGGACGGCAGCAGCGGAATGCTCTGGTCGCGCAGGAAATGCGGCAGGCCGGACATGGTGATCGGCTTCAGCATCTCGCAGCAGGTCTGCCAGGCCGAGGCATAGGCTGCGATCGCCATGAACGTGGCATGGCCGAAGGAAATGATGCCGGAATTGCCGACGAAGACGTAAAGCCCGACGACGATGACAATGCTGATCAGCATTTCGATGACGGTGCGCTGCAGGGACAGACCGCCGAATTGGCCGGTGACCACGACGATGAGCGCGAGCGGCACGACGAGCGCCAGCACCGGAAACCAGAAGCGGGCGATCACGGCAAGGGATGGCATCTTCATTATACACGTTCCTTCGCGGCGCTGGTGACGATGAGGCCTTGCGGGCGGACGAGAAGGATCAGGATGACGAGCGCGAACACACCGGCATCGCGGAAGGGGCGTAGATCGGTCGGCAGGTAGGTTTGCAGGAGCACGCTGGCGACACCCACGAGGAACCCGCCGAGTGCGGCCCCAGGCAGCGAGCCCATGCCGCCGATGACGGTGGCGAAGAAGCCATAGACGACGGGCATCAGGCCCATGCGCAGATCGAGCGTGCCGGTCTGGATCGTGAGCAGCAGGGAGACCACGCCGCTGAGCAGGCCCGAAATGGCAAAGGCGAGTGCGATCACCCGGTTCGCCGGCATGCCGAGCAGACGGGCCATCTGGAAGTTTTCCGCCGCCGCCCGCATCTGGATGCCGAGCGGTGTCTTCTTGAGAAAGAGAACCAGCGCGACGAGCAGGCCGGCCGTGACGCCCATGGTCAGGAGCTGCACGCCCGGAACGCGCACGCCGCCGATTTCCACCGCATTTGCGAGACTCTGCCCGATGCCGACCGATTTGGGCCGGCCGGTATGGATGAGCATGACGAGGTTCTGCAGGAAATAGCTGACGGCGAAGGAGGAGATGAGCAGCGTCGACGGGTTGGAATTGCGCAGCGGCCGGAAGGCCACGCGCTCCGTCAGCAGCGCCAGCACGACCACCACGGAAAGCACGCCGCCGATCATGAGGGCAGCGGGCAGCGCGCCGAGCAGCAGCGGCGGCGTGACGCTCGCCGTCGGCACGACCAGCGCATAGGCGCCGATCGTAATATAGTCAGCCTGGGCGAAATTGACGAGCCGCATGACGCCGAAGACGAGGCCGATCGCCAGCGCGACAAGGGCATAGAGGCTGCCCAGCGCGATGGCGTCGACGAGAACTTGAACGATGTTGGCCATGGCGTCCCGTCCTAGATCGCAAGGGTGCTGTCGGCCGCTTTTTCGCCCAGATAGGCGCGGCGCACGGCGGGGTTCATCTGGATGTCCTGCGGCGAACCTTCGGCGAGGCTCTGCCCGCCATCGAGCACATGGATGCGCTGGCACACCCCCATGATCACCTTCATATTGTGTTCGATCAGCAGCACGCCGCAGCCGAAGCGGGCCGGCAGTTCGGCGATGACCTCCATCAGCGCCTCGCACTCCGCGTCATTCATGCCGGAGGCCGGCTCGTCGAGCAGCGCGAAGGACGGTTGCAAGGCGAGTGCCCGGGCAATGCCGACGCGCCGCTCGTCGCCATAGGAAAGGCTGTCGCAACGGTGGTCGGCCTTCATGGCGAGGCCCATCCAGTCGAGAATGTCGAGCGCCCGCTCCCGGGCCTCCCGACGAGACAGCCCACTGCCGATCGCCGCAACGGAGAGGTTCTGCTCCACCGTCATCGTGCGGAATAGCCGCGCCGCCTGAAAGCTGCGACCGATACCGGCCTGGGCGATCTTGCGGGCGGTCAGCCGCGAGACGTCGATGCCGTCAAGGCGGATGCTGCCGCTCGTCGGCCGCTGGAAGCCGCTCAGCACATTGACCATGGTCGTCTTGCCGGCGCCGTTCGGGCCGATGAGGCCGAGGACTTCGCCGCGCCTGAGTTCGAGGTCGACCCCGCTGAGCGCCCGGATGCCGCCAAAGGCGACGGCAACACCGCGCGCCTCCAGCCGTTCTTTCGATCCCGATCTTTTCGATGGACGTGACATACCGGGCGAGACCTATCCGTAAGCTCGACTATGAATTTGCCAGGAGTTTTGGTTCCGCCAGCCGCACCACCATGCGGCCGGCGGATCGCAGCCGGTTACTGACCGACGCGGAACAGGAGCTTCATGTCCGGCTTGAACGAGTTCCGGTAGACCTCGACGGCATGGAAGGAGCCGTTCTCGACCTTCATGATCAGCCAAGGGCGGTCGACCTGGATATGCAGCTGATCGGTAAACGAGGTCGGGCCGGCCGTGAACGGCTGGTCCTTGAAGGCGTTCATGACGCCGACCACCGCTTCGGATTCAGTCGTCTTCGCCTGCTCGACCGCATACGCCCACTGCTCGATGAGGCTGTAGCCCAGAACCGAGTAGGAGGAGACCGGCAGCTCGCCGTAACGCGCCTTGTGACTTTCAAGGAATTTGTTCATCTCCGGCCGCGGATCATCGCCGTAAAGCGACATGAAGGCGGGCAGGTAGAAATCCTTCAGGCCCGGTACGGCGTTGAGCCAATAATTGTCGACCATCGCCGTGTTGGCGAGGATCGGCTGGTCGATGCCGGCGGCGCGCAGCTGGCGCACGGCAGAGGCGCCACCCGGCGTGAACGAGCAGACGAAGACCGCGTCCGGCTGCTTTGCAAGCCCCTTGAGGCGGGTGATCTGCGAGGCGATCGACGGGTCGTCGTTCTTGAAGGTGTCATTGCCGAGGATCGTTTCCTCGCCGCCACCCGCGGCCCAGGCCGCGCGGAATCCGGCGCAGGCCGATTTGTTGTATTCGATCGTAAGGTCTTCAAGCACGTAGACCGACTTCAGGTTCATCTTCTTCTGCGCATATTCGGCAATCGCGATGCCTTCCGACTGCGCCGCGCTGTTGGCGGTGAAGGTGAGCGGGCCGACGCCCTGCACGCCCATTTTCGGATCGGCGGCGCACAGGCTGAAGGCGATCTTGCCCGCCTGCTTGGCGGCAAGCGCCGACGGGGCGCCAAAATCGTAGTCACAGGAGACGACCAGCATGTCGACGCCGCCATCGACGAGTTGCGCGCCGACGGTTGCAGCGCGGGCCTGGTCCGTCTTGGTGTCCATGACGGAATACTCGATCTGGCGTCCCAGCAGGCCGCCAGCCTTGTTGATCTCCTCGATCTTCATGACCGCCGCCTTGAAGGGCGCGCTGTCGTAGTTCGAAAGCCAGCCGGATTCCGCGATGGCGAAGCCGATCTTGATCGGCTCTTCGGCACGCACGCCGGTCATAGGCAACAGAAGGGCGATTGCGGCCGAAGCGGCCACAGCAACAGATTTCATCGTCGTTCCCCTTGGCGGTGAGCAAGGCACCGCTTCAATTATTTTGCATATAGTCCTCTGTGGACAGAAGACAGAATGCGGGTTAGATTTTTTTTGTCAACGGCAAAAATGCGGCGGGCCGTTCCGAGTTCGATCGGCGCCCACAGACCGTCAAAGGGGAACGACATGCTTGAAATACGCGGCCTCACCGCCGGCTATGGCCGGCTTGCTGCCCTGAAATCGATCGATCTGGAGGTCAGAAAAGGCGAGATCATTTTCGTCGTCGGCCCCAATGGCGCCGGCAAATCCACGCTTCTGAAGTCAATTTCCGGGCTCATGGCGCCGACCGGCGGCACGCTTGCCTTCAATGGCGAGTCGATCGCCGGCCAGGCGCCGGAAAAGCTATGCCGGAAAGGCCTGGCACTGGTGCCGGAAGGCCGCAGCATCTTTCGGACACTGACGGTTCGGGAAAACCTGCTGCTCGGCGGCATGATCCGCAAGGACAAGGCTGAAGCGGCCGCCGATCTGGAACGGGTTCTGGAAATCTTTCCGATCCTCAAGACCCGCTACCGCGGCGTTGCCGGCCACCTTTCCGGCGGCGAGCAGCAGCAGCTTGCCATCGCCCGCGCTATCCTGCAGCGCCCGTTGCTGATGATGATCGATGAACCGTCGCTTGGCCTTGCGCCGCTGGTGATCGACCAGGTCTACGAAAGCCTCCGCCAGCTTAACGCCAGCGGGCTGACCCTGCTCGTCGTCGAACAGTCCACCGCCCGCATTCTCGACCTCGCTTCCCGCGTCTACGTGCTGCGCAACGGCCATGTCGCGCTGGAGGGTTCGGCAAGCGAGCTTGCAGACGGGCATGCGCTGGAAGAGGCCTATTTCGGCTATGGTGACCGTCAGACGGCGCACGCATAATCAGGCAGGCAAGGACTACAACCATGATTTTCGACTATTGCGTCGTCGGCGGCGGCATCGTCGGCCTGGCGACGGCCATGCGGCTGCTTGAGACATATCCCGGCTGCAGCCTGATCCTGCTGGAGAAGGAGGAGGCTCTCGGCAAGCACCAGACCGGCCACAACAGTGGTGTCATCCATGCCGGCATCTACTATCCGCCAGGTAGCCTGAAGGCCGAGCTCTGCCGCAAAGGCGCGGATGCCACCAAGGCCTTCTGCCAGGAGAACGGCATCCGCTTCGATGTCTGCGGCAAACTGCTCGTCGCCACCTCCGCGCTCGAAGTGCAGCGCATGGAGGCGCTCTACGAACGCTCGAAGCAGAACACGATCGAAGTCCAGCGCGTCAGCGAGGGTGAATTGAAGGAGCGGGAACCGAACATCCGCGGTCTCGGCGCGCTTTTCGTGGCCTCGACCGGCATCGTCAGCTATGCCGATGTCTGCCAGGCCATGGGGCGGCGCATCAAGGCGCTGGGCGGCGAGATCCGCCTGTCGACGCGCGTCACCGGCATTCGCGAAGTCATCGATTCCGTCGATATCGCGTCGGCCGGCGAAAACTGGCAGGCGAAGAAACTGGTGGTCTGCGGCGGTCTCCAATCGGACCGGCTGGCCGTGCTCGCCGGGCTTTCGATCGAGCATCGCATCGTTCCCTTCCGCGGCGAATACTATCGCCTTCCCGCATCGAAGAACGACATCGTCCGCCATCTGATCTATCCCGTCCCGGATCCGGCCCTGCCCTTCCTCGGCGTGCACCTGACGCGGATGATCGACGGCAGCGTCACGGTCGGGCCGAATGCCGTTATCGGTTTTGCCCGCGAGGGCTATCCACGGCTTTCGTTCAATGTTTCGGACATGGCCGACTACGCGCTGTTTCCCGGCTTCTGGAAGACCGTGTTCGCCAACCGCGGATCCGCGGCAACGGAACTCCGCAACTCGCTCTGGAAGCCAGGCTATCTGGAGGAGTGCCGGAAGTACTGTCCGAGTCTCGACCTCGCCGACCTGCTCCCGCATGAAGCAGGCATCCGCGCGCAAGCCGTGCGCAAGGACGGTGCCCTCATCCATGATTTCCTGTTCGCACAAACGGACCGCATGCTGCACGTCTGCAACGCCCCTTCACCTGCCGCCACCTCGGCGATCCCGATTGCAGAGATGATTCGAGATCGCCTCATGCAGGGCTGCTGAAACGAGGCGGTACGCACTGGAGTCGCAACGCCCGCTGAACGCTGGAGTATCCGTCTTGGCCAAGTGGACGCCGGCATTCTTGGCTGCGCAAAGATCTCAAGCAAAACGACGGCCGACGTCGTCGGCAGGGTTCGCTCCCAGCTTGCCGCAAATTTTGTTGACCGTCATAGGGGGCATAGCTGGACGACCTCCCTATGGTACCAGAATGGTACACGTCGATAGGATGCACTGACCCCAAGCCAGCTTAGCTTAGCTTAGCTTAGCTTAGCTTAGCTTAGCCTCGACGACGAAAGGTGGACGGTCTCTCATCGAAGTACCCTGGCTCGCAACTCAACATTCTATCTAACTGGGGCGCAACTTTCACCAACCACCAGCGCGGGCTGGAAGACGACATTGCGCGCCGGCAAGGTGACCTTATCTTCGATGCGATCGACTAGCATGCGCAGCGCTTCGTTTGTCATGTCGGCAACGGGATGCTCTGTACGGGTAAGCCGCGGCTTCAACCCGCCTGCTCCAGCGACTGTGTCGGTCGACGCGATCGAGATGTCCTCGGGACAGCGCAGGCCAAGATCGGCGACAGCGCGCATGACTCCAATTGCCATGACGCCATTGGCGACGTAAAGCGCCGTGGGCCGGGCCAACTGTCCAAGCAGGTCTCGCGCGACTGAATAGGCTGTGTCTTCACGGAACTCGCCGGAACGGACATGCCCGGTTTTCGGAGCGAGGCCGCGCGCGGCCATTGCCTCAAGCATGCCTTGCAGCCTGCCGCTGCCAGTCGTTAATTGCGTTGGCCCCGTGATGGATCCGATTTCGCGGTGGCCAAGGTCCAGGAGGTAGTTGGTTGCCTGCTTGCCGGCCGACACATTGTCGATCGTGACGGTATCAACACCGGCATCTCCGATCGAACGGCCAAGCAGGACCACCGGCACGCCGCCCTCGAAATCCCTTCGTTGGTATTGGCTTTCGGGACCTACCGGAACGAGGACCGACCCATCGCACCCTAGTGTTCGAATGCGCGAAAGAATGCGTTTTTCAATATCGGGCTTCTCATCGCTGTTGAACAGCACGAGAGAGTAGCCCCAGGCGGCGACCGCCGCCTCGGCTGCTGTGACGATGCGGGCGTAAAACGGGTTTGCCAGATCCGCCACGGCAAGCGCGATCAGCTGGCTGCGCCCGCTGCGTAGATTCCGCGCGACCAACGAGGGCGCGTAGCGAAGGTCGCGAACCGCGGCAAGCACACGGCCCCGCAATTCCGGACTCACATAGGCAGTGTCGTTGACGACCGCGGACACCGTCGCCGTCGACACACCGGCAGCTCTTGCGACGTCTTTTATGGTGGCCATCTGCTCTCTTAGCTAATCGTTTAGCTGTCTCTTGGCGCCAATCTCTCGCCTATTTTGTGCTCCATTGCACGAATTTTCTTGCGAAGCCGCCTAAGATGGGAAAATCTACCGAAACGGTTAGGCGGTTATCAGCTTTGAATCTGAAGATGCGCGTCCAACCTCACAAGGGAGAGAGAACAATGAAAAACCTGACGTTCGGCGTTTTCGCCGTGGCCCTAGCATTGTCCGGCGCTCACGCCAGCGCGGCCGACAAGCCGCTGCTCGGCATCGTGTCGATCAGCGCCACGGAAGCCAACAATGTCCGCTATATCCAGGGCGCGACCAAAGCAGCCGACGAACTCGGTTGGAAAGTTACCGTGGTCGACGCGGCGGGCAATGCAGACCAGGCCAACGCCGCCATCCAGAACTTTGCGCAGCTGGGCGCGCATGCCATCGTTGACATGGTGTTCCCGTTCTCTTCGATCGGCGCCGGGCTAGCCGCAGCTGGTTCCGCGAGCATTCCCGTAGTCACGTGGGGGGGTGGGCTGGGCGGCACCGTTGCCGCCACCAACGGCTCGGGCGGCCCGATGGCCATCCCGGTCGTGGACCTGATGCTCAAAAACATGAACGGCAAGGGCTCCATTCTTGCCCTCACGTATCACACGGGTGAAGTTTGCCGAAACCGCGAGCAGGTCATGGATGAAATGGCCGCCAAATATCCCGACATCAAGGTGACCAAAAACGAAGTGCGCATTCCCGGCTACTTTGAAGATGGCGCGCAGTACGCCAATGCATGGCTCGCCTCGCATCCGGCAGGCGCTGAAAACCTGGCGATCTGGGGCTGCTGGGATGATCCTGCAATCGGCGCGATCGGCTCACTGCGTGCTCAGAACCGCACCGATGTGATGGTGTATGGCATCAACGGAAATGCCCAGGCTCTTGAAAATATCAAAAATGGCTTCATGACCGCAACGGCATGGCAAGACAGCTACACCGAAGGCTACAATATGGCAAAGATGGTTGAAGAGATCACGGCCGCCGGGAAGAGCTGGACGCCGAAAGCCGCCGAAGTGCCGGCGGTGCTGGTGACCAAGGATACAGTGGCGGATTTTCTGACCAAGCATCCTGACGCGATCCAGTAGGCGCAGCCAGCTTTTGACCGATAGTGTAACAGGAGATGCGGCATTGGCGATGGGGGCGCCCGTGGTGCCTCCATTTCTTGTCGTACGCAACATCAGCAAGGCCTTCGGTGGCGCCAAAGCATTGCGAAATGCTTCCCTCGACATTATCGCGGGGGAGGTTCACGGGCTGGTCGGCGCCAATGGGGCGGGCAAGTCGACGATGATCAGGATTCTCGCCGGCCTCAACCATCCGGATCAGGGGTCGATCGAGATCGATGGGCACACAGTCGGCATCGAGACGGCGCACTGCGCGACCGCATTCGGCATGAGCTTTATTCACCAGGAACTGGCGTTCGTTCCGGGGATGACTGTCCTCCAGAACATTATGCTCGGCGTGCCAAAACGATCGCGCTTCGGCTTGACAGACTGGGCGGCCATCGCCCGCGATGTCGAGCCCATCGCAAGACGCGTCGGCATCACCGCCTCGCTCAATGCGAATGTGAAAGGGTTGTCGACCGCCGAAAACTGGTTGATCAATATCTGTCGCGCGCTGGTCCGCAAATCGCGACTTATCGTGATGGACGAGCCGACCGCCTCTCTCTCCGCCGCCGAGAGCGAGAAGCTCTTCGCTATCATCAAGGACCTCTCGGCATCCGGCGTGGCCGTACTTTACGTCTCGCACCGCCTGGATGAGATTCTGAAACTCTGCGATCGGGTGTCGGTATTGCGCGACGGCAATTCCGTCGCCGAATTCACCCGTGCTGGGTTGACCAGGAAGGCGTTGGTCGAGGCGATCGTCGGCTCTGCCCATGTCGGTAACGACAGTAGGCCTGAATATGCGCCGCAGACCCATGAGATCGTCCTGCGCGTTCAGAACCTGACACGCTTGCCCAAGGTGCGTGGCGTAAGTTTCGAACTTCGCCACGGCGAAGTTCTGGGCATCGGCGGCCTGGTCGGTGCCGGACGCAGTGAACTGGTGCGGCTGATCTATGGTGCCGATCGCGCCGACTCGGGCAGCATGACGTTCAGAGGCAAGCCCTACGCACCGAAATCGCCTCAAGCCGCGGTTGCCGCCGGGCTCGGCCTGGTGCCAGAGGAGCGGCGTACGGAAGGGCTTTTCCTGACGAAGAGCGTTGCCTTCAATCTTGGTCTGGTCAATTTGGACAAGCTTGTGCTCGGTCGCAGGGTGCCGCTTCTCAGCCGAAAGTCGCAGTCCTCGCTCGCTCGCGAGACGATGAAACTTCTGTCGATCAAGACGGCAAGCGTGGACAGCCCTGTTGGCCGGCTAAGCGGCGGCAACCAGCAGAAGGTGGTCATCGGCCGCTGGCTGCAGCGCGCGCCGCACATCCTCATTCTCGATGAACCGACCCGCGGGGTCGACATCGGTGCGCGTGCGGAGATCCACCGCCAAATCCGCGAACTCGCGGCGGCAGGCATGGCGGTTCTCGTCATCTCATCCGAACCCGATGAACTGCCGGACCTTTGCGATCGCGTGCTGGTGATGGCGGAAGGCCTTATCGTTCGCGAAATGAGCGGCGCATCGATCTCGCGCTCCGCTATTGTCGAGGCAAGCTATGGTGAGCGGAGCCATTGACCGGGAGGACGACCAGATGAGCGATGCTTCGACCTACAACAGGCGCCTCACACCAAGAGCCAAGGCTGGGCTCGGAATTTTCGCGCGCTACGCGACCATCCTCGGGCTGCTGGCGATGATCGTTGCCTTTTCGATCCTGTCGCCGAAGGCGTTCTCGACCCTGGGCAACTTCACCAACGTTCTCAACCAGGCCTCGCTTGCGATGATCATCGCCGGCGGCCTGACATTGGCGGTCGTCGTCGGCGAGCTCGATCTGTCGATTGGCTTTGCCGCCAGCCTGCACGGCATTCTCGTTACCGGCTTCATCGTCCATGACAAGCTGCCGATCCCTCTGGCCATTTTGATTGTACTCGTCCTTGGCGCGCTGATCGGCCTGGTCAACGGCTTCATCGTCACCAAGATGAAAGTCAATTCGGTGATCGCGACGCTGGGCGTCGGAACCATCATCACGGGTCTCGCCTTCGCCTACTCCGCCGGCGTGCCCATCGTTGCTGGCGTACCCGAGGCCTTCCTGCAGCTTTCGCTCGGCCGCTGGCTTTTCGGCATCCCCAACAACATCGTCGTCATGGTCTTTGTGCTGGGCATCCTGTGGGTGCTGGTCGAGCGCACCTCCATCGGCCAGGAGATCCAGGCAGTCGGCGGCAACCCTGCCGCGTCGCGCCTGGCCGGCATCAACGTCGATCGCATCAAGACGCTTGGCTTCGTCATCTCCGGCATATGTGCCGCCCTTACCGGCATTCTGCTGGCGTCGCGGCTGGGCAGCGGCACGACAAGTGCGGCCGATTCCTATCTGCTGACGGCGTTCGCGGCAGTATTTCTGGGCTCGGCGACTTTGCGCGACGGCGAGTTCCATGTCCTGGGGACTTTGGTGGGCGCCCTGATCATTGCTTTCGGCTTCAACGGCCTCAACATTTTTGGCGCGCCTACCTTTTCCCAATACGTGTTTCAAGGCGCCATCCTGATCATCGCGGTCGGGCTTTCCAGCCTTGGCCGCTCACTTGCGGAAAGCTGAGGAGGATCACATGGCTCAGACTGTACATTGGGAGATCTATGTCATCGAGTTCGCACGATCTAAGAACCAGCCATGGGTCGACCTGGTCAACGGGATGTACGATGACGGCCCCACGGACTTGCCCTTTTCCTTTGTTCTGGCGCGGCGCGGCGACCGCAACGTGCTTGTGGACACCGGCTTCATGAAGGACGAAACCGGTCCGAACTTCTCCGATAAATTCGGCATACCCTGGTGGATTTCCCCGGTTCGGATGCTTGCCGAACTGGGGCTGGCGCCTGGCGACATCACAGACATCATCGTCAGCCATGCGCATTTCGACCACATGGGCTCGATCGATCAGTTTCCGAATGCCCGCCTCTATCTACAGAAGCAGGAGCTGCTGTCCTGGCACGAGGCGATGGCGCTGCCACCGCAATACGGCTACCTGACCGCCATCATCGATCCGGACGATCTGCGCGCCGCCTTCGACGCCTCCGTGGAACACCGCCTCACACTGGTCGATGGTGACCGGGACGATCTCCTGCCAGGCATCCACGTTCGGCTGGGACAGGGCCACACGATGGGACAGCAGTTCGTAATCGTTGAGACTTCGCGAGGCCGCATCGTCCTTTCGGGCGATTGTGTCTACTCATCCCGGCAGATCACTGGTCACAAGCACGACGGTGTCTACCAGCCGCTCAACAATGCCGTCGGCAGCGTTTGGGATCAGCTCAAGACCATCGACCGCATCAACACCGAGATCGGAGGCAACCTCGACCGACTGATTATCCTGCATGATTCCGACCGCTGGAAAGGCCTTCCGGTGATCAAGGAGATCGAAGGGTTCCGCATCGTCAAGGCAGCATAAGATCGGTATTTTTCGAAAGACGGTTGGTTCGAAACCCGGCCTTCAGCCGCTCATCTCAGCCCCCGGCAGTTCAGCCGAGTCTTCCATGATGAGGCGGGCCGGAATTGCTGGAGTTTTCGGTCTCGACTTCGATATCGCGGATGGTCACCACACGGCTCATTTCGACTTTGATGGGACGGCACTTGCTCGCGGTACTTTGTTGTTGAGCGGCTTGCTCACCGCCGTATTGTCCATCGGTTGAACTTCTGTTGGCAACCGGCCAGAAAACGGCGCGCGTCACACTACAATCGGCACCGACGCGCCATCCATATTGATAACAACACCGGTCACGTAGCTCGCTTTCGCGGAACACAGGAAGGCGACGACCGATGCGATTTCGGCGGGATCGGCCAATCTGCCGATGGGGATGGAGTCGGTCGCCCGGCGCAGCGCTTCGTGCTCACTTATCCCCTGGCTTGCCGCAACCGCTTTCATTCCTTCACTCACCCGGCCTGTTTGCGTGAGACCGGGATTGAGCCCGACGATGCGCACACCGCGACCGGCATAGGCGTTTGCGAGACCGACCGTCGCCAGCATCAGCGCCGCGTTGGCGGCGCCGCCAGCCAGATGGGTCGGCGAGGCGACTTTGCCGCCGTTTCCGATGATGTTGACGATCACGCCCGAGCCGCGGTCAGCCATCTTCTTGACCACTGGATCAATGACGTTGATGTAGGGAAAATACTTGTCATCCATCGCTGCGCGCCAGGCTTGCGGACTGAGGTCCTGTACCGGCGTGCGCTTTGCGGCCCCGGCGCTGTTGACGAGGATGTCGAAGGGACCGACGTCTTGCCACACCCTGTCCACAGCCTCTTTCGCGTCATCGCCCGATCTCAAATCCACGGCGATACCAACCGCACCCGGAAGCACGGAAAGGGCGGCATCGATGTTGGACGGCGACCGGGAGCAGATGACGATCCTTGCTCCTTCCGCCGCGAGCAACTTGGCGCAGGCGAACCCTATGCCTTTGGAGCCTCCCGACACCAATGCAATCTTGCCTTCAAGGCCGAGATCCATGTGCATTCCTTTCCGAAAGCTACGGCTCCGATCCTATCAATCTGGGCGCTGTTCGCCAGCCGCAGGGAGATCATGCGCCCCTCCAGCAGGTTCCTAGTCCGCAGTCCAACCGCCGTCGATGACCATGGACGATCCCGTCATGAGAGAGGATGCATCGGACGCCAAGAAGACAACCGCCCCGGTTATGTCGCCGACATGACCTATGCGGCCAAGCTTTATCTTGGACAGCACCTCCGCCTTGAAGGCCTCATTCTTCAGGAAATTCTGAGCGAGCGGCGTTTCGACAAACGTAGGGCAGACGGTGTTGACACGGATCTTGTGTGGCGCAAGGTCGATTGCCACCGCCTTGGTCATGCCCTCCATGGCCCACTTCGAGGCGCAGTAGACGCTGCGCGTCGCGGCACCCACATGGCCCATCTGCGACGACATGTTTATGATGCTGCCACTCACGCCTTGCTCGACCATGCGTCGCGCGACGATCTGCGCAACAAAGAAGGAAGCACGCAGATTGAGTCCCATGATATCATCGAAATCGGCCTGCGTTACATCAAGAAATGGGTTGGTGCGGTTCATCCCGGCATTGTTGACCAGCACATGAAATGCCGGCCTGTGTGAAACAGCTTCACTCACTGCCGAAACGTCCCGGATATCGAGAGCGATGGCTTCGGCTCGTCCGCCCGCGCGAGTGATATTGGCCGCGGCAGCCTCCACCTCGCTCAATGTGCGGGCGGCCAGAACAACCTCGGCACCAAAGTGGGCGAGCGCATGGGCAGCGGCCAGTCCCAGCCCCCGCCCAGCTCCCGTAATGAGCGCTCGTTTTCCGTCCAGCCTGAAATTTGGCGCGACTTGATTTTCCTCCATAAATCTCTCTCCATTTGTTTGAAATTGGGAATACGTATGCGCACGCATTTGCTAAATGAGACTCTGGCGTTGATAGTTCAGGCGGTTGCCGCACCGATGTTGGTAGAGCCGTGAATGATCAGTTCGCCGGGTATGCGAATAGCCGCTGTTGTCGGCATTGAGCACGACGAGCTTTAGCCCAAGCTCGTCCGCTCCCTTCTTCATGAAAGCGACATAGCTGTTCCAGAATTGCGCATCCAGGGTCGGCACGACAACGCCGACGTAGGTTGATCGGCGGCGACAGCCGCCGTTGACAAGGAAAGCATGGTTCCTCCAACCCGGTTCGCAACAGAGCCCAAACGCTCCAAATCGCTGACTTGATTCCTTTTTTGACAAGAACTGCGTGGTTATGAGGGTCAACTGACGCTGTTTGACGACCTATCGCTTACCACATGCGGTCAAAATCAGTCAAAATAATTCCAATAAGACCAAAAGCGATAGAAATTCGCTCATCGGGGATGACAAACCAGTGGGCTCGCCGGATAAATTCGTGATATTCGCGATGCTGGGCTCGCTGTGATTCCGGTGAGCGCGTTGCTGCACTGTGCGGAGATACGAACGTGGCTAGGAATGTTCGAAAATCAACGGTGGAAGAAATGGGATCCTCACCTTCCGGCGGGTCATGGGAAGACGATGGCGGGCGTGGACGGGTCGATCTTATTCCGGCCAAGCGTCATGCTTTCATTCTCGAATGCCTTAAACGGGAAGGAACCGTCGGCATTCAGGAACTCATCGATCTCATCGGGGCGTCACCTTCAACCATCCGGCGCGACCTCGAGACACTGGAACGGCAAGGAGCATTGGAGCGAACGCATGGCGGAGCAATGCTTCACCGCACGGAACTCGCCACCTTCGAGCCGGATCTCGCCACTGCCGCACACTTCGCCAGGGCTGAGAAGGAGGCCATAGGTGCGGCCATGATGTCGGAACTTCGCCCCGGGCAGAGTGTCATTTTCGACGCAAGCACGACTGTTCTGGAAGTCGCCCGCGCCATCGCGGCTGCGCCCATCGCGCTTACGGCCGTCACCAACAGCCTGGCGATCGCCCAGATCCTCGCAACCGTGCCGGGAGTACGCCTCGTCATGCTTGGAGGCACCTGCAAGCCGGGTTCTCTAACTCTGGTTGGCCAGCCTGGCGAGAATTTCCTGCGCACCATCTACGCCGATGTGGCAATTCTTGGCACTCATGCCATCACCGGAGACATGCTCACGGAGACCTCTCTTGAGGTCGCGGCGATGAAGCAGGCGATGATCGCCGCGGCGCGCCGCGTCGTCGTGCTTGCCGACAATTCCAAATTCACCACTCCGAATTTCTGCACCATCTGCCGGCTGGCCGATATCCACCAGATCATTACCGACGAGGGCATCGATCAGGCCAACCTCACCAATCTTCGGACGCTCGATGTAAACGTCCGAGTCGTTCGCGTCAGCCGTTCGGGTTCTTCCGTTGAGCGCTCTTGAGGCTGTGGACATCCGGATCGTCGCCGACGACCTGACCGGCGCCCTGGATAGCGCGGTTTGCTTCGCCTCGCCGGGCCAAGGTGTTGCGGTGAGTTGGCAACTGGATCGCGCGTTCTCGGGCCGTTTGGCTGTCGATATCGCCACACGTGAGGGCGCCGAGACAACGGCCGTCGCCAGACACTTGAAGTTCGCGCCATGGCTGGCCGCCGGACAGCTGAGCTTCAAGAAGGTCGACAGCCTTTTGCGCGGTCACGTCATTGCCGAAATAGAAGCCTGCATCGTCGAGGGTGCGTACCAGCGGGTTGTTCTGGCACCAGCGTTCCCATTTCAGGGCCGAGTTACACGCCTTGGGCGTCAATGGCGGCTCGATCGGCCCGAAATGGTAGGTCCCGACATCGTCTCCGGACTAGGCCAGCGCTTTTCGTCCGGCCGGGCGGTACCGGGGGCGCGACCACTTCATTTCATCACCCTCTACGACGCCGAAACGGACAAGGACCTGGACGAGATCGTTGCAACGGCGGGCGCGCCCAGCACGCTCTGGGTTGGTACGGGCGGCCTGGCTGCAGCGCTGGCGCGACACCTGAGCATACCACACAAGCCTGCTCCGGCATTGTCCGCCCCGTTCCTGGGCCTTGTCGGCACAAATCACGAAGTCACGGCGGGACAGGTGGCCTTTTTTGCCGCCAAGCATGCTGATGGGCATATCGTTGTGGAACGCGACATCGACAAAGCGAAAAGGGATCTGGCAAAACGGATCATGCGAGGTGCGCCGTCGGTTGTCACCGTCATTGCATCGGGTGATCGCCACGCAGTTGCAGATCATATCGGCAAGGTGTTTGCGTCGCTTCTCGACGGTTTGCCAAAGCCCGGAACGCTGCTCGTCACTGGCGGCGAGACATTGCGATCGGTGTGCTCCAGCCTCGGCGTCGTCGAACTCACGGTCGAGAGCGAGATTGAACCGGGGCTTCCGATCTCCAGAATCAAAGGCGGCGTTTTCGAAGGGCTAGCCACAATTTCCAAATCTGGCGCGTTCGGCGACAGCGCCCTCTTCTGCAGGCTGGCGGCTCTCGCGCGTCGCTGATCAAGATGGTCGCCCGCAAAAGCACCGGGCGGTTCATTCCCGCCGGTCAAATGACGTCAAACGATCTTTCAGCAGCCGGCTACACGGGGACTGCTCCCACAGAAAGGTGGGAAAACAGGCGGATTTCACCGCGCGGCTGATTACGAATGACTGCAAAAGAAATCTATTGCGCATCCCTGGTTATAAGGATTAGAATATGATCACAATTGACCGATTAGAGGCGTTCATGTCTGGTCCAAGACTCGGCATCACAATGGGTGATCCTGCGGGCATCGGCCCCGAGATCATCGCAAAGGCGTGCGCACGGCTGAAACCGCGTCTTGCCGACGGATCGTTGTCCCTTCTCATCATCGGCAGCGTCGCCGCGATGCGTGCAATGGAGTCGATTTCCGGACGCATTGAGGAGGAACAACCGTCAGCTTCGGCCGCGGGGATTTTTCCGGCTGTAGCCATTCTCGAAGCCGGCCCCGAACGAACCCCCATTGAGACAGGCATCATGTCGGCTGAAGGCGGGCGCCTCGCCTATCTGGCGATCGAAAAAGCTGTTCGCCTGGCACAGGCCGGTTCAATTGCCGGTATCGTCACGGCTCCTCTCAACAAGGAAGCGCTCAACCTGGCCGGCTACCACTATGCCGGCCACACCGACATGCTGGCTGAGCTGACAGGCGCGCGCGATTCCGTGATGATGCTTGCCCATGGCGATTTTCGCGTCAGCCACGTCTCGACCCACGTCGCGCTGGCCCAGGTTCCATCGAAACTGACCGAACCTCGGTTGCGGCGGGTTATCCAATTGACGGTTGAGGCATTGCGCGGCCTTGGCATTTCCCATCCCCGAATTGCGATTGCCGCGCTTAACCCGCACGCCGGCGAAGGCGGCATTTTCGGCCGGGAGGATATCGACATCACGACCCCGGTCGTCGCCTCCTACAACTCCGCCGATTTTGCCGTGTTTGGGCCTGTTCCCGGCGATACGGTTTTCGTCAAGTTGCGCGCCCGCCAGTATGACGCGGTGGTCGCGATGTATCACGATCAGGGCCATGTCCCGGTGAAACTGCTCGGCTTCAATGTCGATCCCGAGACCGGTGAGTGGAAAGCGCTCTCCGGTGTCAATGTCACGCTCGGCCTTCCGATCATCCGCACCTCCGTCGACCATGGCACGGCCTTCGACATCGCCGGCAAGGGCATCGCCAATGAGGACAGCTTGGTCGAAGCGATCGAGTTCGCGGTCCAGATGGCCGCGGCGAAATCCAACCCTTAGGCGTCGGCACGCCTGCAACGCACGCAGAACCGGATTGAACCATGTCAGCAGAAGAAAAGACATCGTATCTCATGTTGATCGACGGGAAGTTCGTCGTCGGCGAAGCTGGCACGCGCTCGGTTATCAACCCGGCCAACGGCAAGGCCTTTGTCGACGTTCCCGAGGCAAGCCCAGACCAGGCTCGCCAGGCGATAGAAGCCGCCCGCAAGGCGCAGAAGGCTTGGGGGCTCAAATCGCCTCTTGCCCGTGCGGCGATCATGAAGCGGATCGCGGTCTTGATCCGGCAGAACGCCCGGCATCTGGCCGAGGTGGTGGTCAGGGAACAAGGCAAACCGATCAACGAAGCAATAGGTGAAGTCGGCGGCGCAGCCGAGTTCTTCGACTACTACGCCGAATTTGCCCGTCGCATTCAAGGTGAGATCCTGCCGTCCGACTACGCGGGAGAGCAGGTCTGGATACAGCGTGTGCCGGTAGGCGTTGTCGCCGCCATCATTCCGTGGAATTACCCGAGCGCCCTGGTCAGCCGAAAGGTGGCGCCCGCCATGATCGCCGGCGACACCATCGTCCTCAAACCGCATGAAGACACGCCGCTTTCGGCGCTCGAAATGGCTCGCATCTTTGTCGAAGCGGGCGTGCCGGCCGGCGTCGTGAACATCATAACGGGACGAGGTGAAACCATAGGCGAAGTGCTCTGCACGGAACCCGGCGTCGACCTCATCACCATGACTGGAAGCGTACCGACCGGTAAGCGCATCATGGCGAATGCTTCGCGTAATCTGACGCCTGTCTCGCTGGAGCTTGGCGGCAAGGCGCCATTCATCGTCCTGGCTGATGCCGATCTCGAGCTGGCGGTTCGTTCGGCAGCCACGTCGCGCTACATGAACTGCGGACAGGTCTGCATATGCAACGAACGCACGCTCGTTCATCGTTCGATTTACGATCAGTTCGTCACACGCTTTGTGGAATTCTCCAAGTCGCTGGTCGTCGGTGATCCGATGCAGGCAAATACCGATATCGGCCCGAAAGTCAGTCGTGAAGAGTTGGAAAAGGTCGAGGCGGTGCTTGCGGAAGCCGTAGCGGGCGGCGCGAGGCTTGCTCTCGCCGGTGGGCGCCCGGCCAAGGCGCCCATCGATGGCGGCTACTGGCTCAATCCGACCGTACTGACCGACGTGACGGCTGACATGCCGATCATGACGCGCGAAATCTTCGGCCCGGTCGTGCCGATCATGCCCTTCGACACTTTCGAGGAGGCTGTCAGCATCACCAATGCCAGCAACTATGGCCTGTCGGCCTATCTTTTCACCAATGATCTGGGCCGCGTCATGAACGCCGTCAACGAGGTTTCGTTCGGCGAGATCTACGTGAACCGGATCGGACCGGAAATGCTGCAGGGTTTCCATGTCGGCTTCCGCGAAAGCGGACTGGGCGGCGACGACGGCGTGCATGGGCTTGAGAGCTACATGCGCAAGAAGACGGTCTACGTGAACTATTCGGGTGCCGCCACGGCGGCATTGATGCCTTACGGGCGCTGAACAGCGCCCAACCAGTACGACCAGCCAGGTCGCCACCCGGCCGCTACGGCCGTTTCATATGATCGGGAGGAATGAAATGCACTATCGTGGATTTATGGCGGCCGCCTTGGCCTTGGCGCTATCGGGACTGGCCGCATCGTCGGCTCTCGCCGATGACACCATCCCACCGGAAGCAAAAGCTCTGCTCGAGCCGCTGCCCCTGTCGCCGAGGGGCCAACCCGTCCCAGGCTTCCCGGATGGTCCGCCGGCGGTGTCGCCGGACGTGCTGAAATTCTCCGATGAGGACCTTGCCAAGCTCAAGACGGGCAAGTTTACCGCCGGACTGGTGATGCACACCATGGATGCGGGCTGGCCTCAGTTGCAGGTTGCCGGAATCAGCAACACACTCAAGGACCTTGGTATCGAAATTGTTGGAACCACCGACGCCAAGTTCCAGCCCGGTCAGCAAATCAGCGATCTGGAGCAGATGATCGCCCGTAAGCCCGACGTGATCTTCTCGATCCCGATTGATCCGAAGTCTGAGTCCGAAGCCTACAAGAAGGCGGCGGCAGCCGGCATCAAGCTGGTTTTCATGGACAACGTCCCGGTCGATATGGCGCCGGGCAAGGACTATGTGACCGTTGTCGCCTCCGACAATGAGAAGAACGCCTACTTCGCCGCGCAGGAACTTGTCGGGGCGATTGGCGGCAAGGGAGAGGTCGGCATCATCACGCTGGTTTATGACTATTACTACTCCGTCGCAGCCCGCAAGATCGGTGCCTTGAAGGCGTTCGGCGAACATCCCGACATCAAGGTCGCGGATGTCGGCACCTTCACGGCGCCCGAGAAGGCTTACGAGGTTGCCACCGCAATGTTGACGGCGCATCCCGACATGAAGGGCATCTTCGTTGCCTGGGACACGCCCGCCCAGCAAGTCGTGGCCGCGGCGAAGACACTCGGCCGCGATATCGTCGTCACCACGAATGACATTGCCGCTGACAGCGCGCTGAACGTTGCACGTGGCGAATTTCTGGCCGTAGGCGCGCAGCGCCCCTACGACCAGGGCGTCGCCGAGGCCAAGGCGGCCGCGCTTGCATTGCTTGGACATGACGTCCCGCCATACATTTCGGTGCCGACGTTGCGTGTCAAGAAGCTCGACCTTCTCAGTGCCCTCAAGCAGGTCACCAAGGAAGATGCTCCAGCCTCGGTGGTAAAAATCTGCAACGGCGAGTGCTTCTAGCCCACTTTTTCGTCGGCGGGCTCCAACAGGCCGCCGACGCTCCCCTAGCGATCGAGAAAATCGTCATGGCCGAAGCGAAAACGTCACCGTCCCAGAACGCGATCGTAGCGATGCAACGCATCAGCAAGTCGTTTGGCGCAAACCGCGTGCTGTCTGATATTTCGTTCGAGGTCATGGCCGGTGAAACGCACGCGCTGCTCGGCGAGAACGGTGCGGGCAAATCGACGCTCATGAAGATTCTCATGGGAGCCTATCGAACGGATGAAGGCCGCATTCTGTTCGCCGGAGAGGACGTCACGGCCTTGTCGCTTCGCGAGAGGATCGACCGCGGTATTGCAATGATCTTCCAGGAACTGAGCGTCTTGCCGAACCGCTCGGTTGCCGAAAATCTGTTCATCCTTCGCGAGCCACTCGCCTTCGGCATGCGCGTCGACACCAGAACAATGGTTCGCGATGCCCAGGCTCTGATCGAGCGGTACGCCTTCTCGCTTGATGCTTCCGCGCGTGTGGGCGATCTGGCCTTCGCCCAACGCCAGATGGTCGAGATCCTCAAGGCGATCTCGCGGGGCGCCAAGCTGCTCGTCATGGACGAGCCGACTTCATCACTGACCATCCACGAGGAAGAAACGCTTTTTCGGACCATCGGTCAGCTCAAGCAGGGCGGAATCGGTATCGTTTACATCAGCCACCGCATGGCCGATGTGCTGCGGCTTTCGGATCGCATCTCGATCATCAAAGATGGCCGGCTGGTTGGCCCACTTGATCCGAGCAAGACATCCATCGAGGATATCGCTGCGATGATGTCGCGGCCGAGGGGCGACGCGCCTTTGCCGACCGCCACAGTGCCCGCGAAACGCCACCCGGCAACGTCGATCGGGGCGTCGGCTCTTGAGGTCCGCGATCTAGCCACGTCGCGCAAGCTGTCCGACATATCGTTCTCGATCGATCCAGGCGAGATCGTCGGACTTGCCGGGCTTGTCGGCAGCGGCCGCTCGACCTTGGGCAAGGCTTTGTTCGGCATCCTTCCAGACGTATCCGGCCACATCAGTGTCGCAGGCGAACCCGTTCGGCCGGGCAGCGTAAGCAGAGCGATCGCTGCTGGTGTCGCGCTTGTTCCCGAAGACCGTCGGCTCGAAGGGCTTGTTGGCGGGCGCTCAATCGAGGAGAATCTTGCGCTTCCCCGCCTTTCCGATTTCTCGCTCGCGGGTCCCCTTGGGCCGATGGCGAAGGCGCGGATAGCGGCTCTGTTCAGACAATACCGCGACGACCTCAACATCCTGTGCCGCGGCCCCTTACAGAAAGCCCAGGAGCTTTCAGGCGGCAATCAGCAAAAGATCGTCTTCGCAAAATGGCTGGCAATGAAGCCTAAGCTGTTGATCCTCGATGAGCCAACTTCCGGCGTGGACGTCAACGCCAAGCGCGATATGCGCGAGCTTGTGCGCCGCACGGCGGGCGATGGCGTTGCCGTGCTGCTCATCTCTTCGGAACTCGAAGAACTCCTGGATTTGTCCGATCGCATTCTGGTGATGGCGCAGGGGCGGATAACGCGCAGCATGGGCAGCGCGCACGACGAGACCGGGCTTCGCGCGTTGCTGCAGGCCGAGGCCGCCAGACAAACCAGCGTACACGCTCAGGGAGTTGCAGCATGAAATCGTCCTCGATGCCGATGCGCGCTAGTGCGATGAATTTTTTCCGCGATCACATCACCTATGTGATCTTCCTGGCGATCACCCTCTATTTCGTCTTGTTTGCCCCCCACTTCGCGTCAGTCTCAACCGCAAGCGCCGTTCTGCGTATCACAGCCATCGTTTCCGTGATGGCGATCGGCATGACGTTCGTCATCATCTGCGGTGAAATCGACCTGTCGGTCGGTTCGGTTGCCAGCTTTTCAGGTATGATCGGAGCGTTGCTGCTCGATCAAAGTGTCCCGGCCTATGTAGCCGCCCTTCTGGTGTTGGGCGCGGGGGCCTCGATCGGCGCGGTGTCGGGCGTGCTTGTTACAAAACTGCGCATTCCATCGTTTCTCGTAACGCTTGGGATGTTGTCCATCTTTTCCGGACTGGCACTGACCATCACCGGCACCCGGCCCGTGTCGATCGTCGATGATGACTTTTCGAATCTGTTCTGGAACGGCAGTTTTCTGGGCATGCAGGCACCAATCTGGTGGACGATCGTCCTTACGGCCGTCGGCTACTACCTGCTGCATCAAATGCCCTACGGCAGGCGTGTTTATGCGACCGGTGGAAATGCTGTTGCCGCGCGCTTTTCCGGTGTGCGCACGGACGGCGTCAAAATCTTCGCCTTTGCGATATCCGGCATGACCGCATCCCTTGCGGGCCTGATGCTCGCGGCCCGCTCCACAGCTGGCAATCCCAGCCTGGGAGCGGGTCTTGAACTGGATGTGATCGCGGCCGTGATCATAGGCGGGACAAGTCTCTTTGGCGGTTATGGATCAATCGTCGGTTCCGTCGTCGGCGCAATCTTCATAGGCATTCTCGGATTTGGTCTTCTCGTGCTCGGTCTATCGACCAGCATCCAGGAGGTCATCAAGGGAGCCATCATCATCATTGCGGTCTCGTTGAACCGCCGTTGAAAGCAGCAGCCCGGCATGAAATCGGAAGATATGCGGCTCCGCAATTAAAGGGTCGATGATCTGTTGATTACAGCGCATTTCGATGAAATAGTAAAAAGAGAACGTTCTCACTGCGTGTTTTGGGATGGAAGAGGGCGTTTTGGAGGAAATCTGTTGAGTGTGTCGCCGCCACGATTGCAGGCCGTTGCCGTTACCAAATCCTACGGCGCGACCACAGCATTGGAAAATGTGTCGCTGGATCTGGCGGCGGGCGAAGTCCATGCGGTGCTCGGCGAAAACGGCGCCGGCAAATCCACGCTGGTCAAGATCCTCAGCGGTGTGATTGCGCCAAACAGCGGTCAGATGCGTCTCGACGGTGCGGTCTATGCGCCGCATTCGATCCTGCATGCGCGACAAGCAGGCGTCGCCACGGCTTTCCAGGAATTGAGTCTCGCGCCCAACTTGACCGTTGCCGAAGCGCTGCTGCTGCCCGCCATGAAGCGCGGGGCGTTCGGCCTGGTCTCTCCCTACCAGACAGCGCGAGCCGCAGCTGAAATCCTGCATCGCTATCGTTTGGATGACGTCTCGCCGATCGCCGGCATCGCCAGCCTGTCGCTCGCCCACAGGCAGCGGCTCGAGATCGCCCGAGCCATGCACTATGCCGAAAAGGTTCTTATCCTTGACGAGCCTACGGCGGCATTGACCGATGTCGAATGGCTGTTCGATCTGGTTCGCAGCACGACTGCGGCCGGGACCGCCGTCCTCTATATTTCACACCGCCTGGCCGAGGTGCGCACCTTGTGCAAGCAGGCAACGGTGCTGCGAAACGGCCGATCCGTGGCAAGCGTCGGACTATCGGACGCCAGCGATGCCGATATTTTCGAGCTGATGGTCGGCCGCACGGAGATGGCGCACGGGCGCCGCACCCACTCGTTCGCTCGCGAGACGCGTTCCGCGCTCGAACTGAACAATGTCACCGGCGCAAAGCTCAAGGGCGTCACACTCGACGTGAAAGAGGGCGAGATCGTCGGCATCGCCGCTTTGGAAGGCCAAGGCCAGCGCGAACTTTTCCGCACCCTTGTCGGCCTGGATAAAGCGACGTCGGGACAAATCCTGGTCGGGGGAAAGCCCGTACAACCTAAGAGCCCACGTCATGCCATCGCGGCCGGACTGAGCTTCCTTCCCGAAGAACGCAAGGTGGAGGGGATATTCTCGACACTGTCGACGGCAGCAAACATCGTGCTGCCCGTCATCCAGAACATCAGCCGGACCGGTTTTGTCTGGCCCGCGCTGGAACGGCACAGTGCCGCACGGGCATCCGAAGGGGTCGAACTCAATCCTCGCTATCTCGATTTTCGTATCGCCGACCTCTCCGGAGGCAATCAGCAGAAGGCATTGCTTGCGCGTGCGATGTTTACGGGCGCGCGTACATTGCTTCTCTACGATCCGACCCGAGGCGTCGATGTCGGTACCAAGCAGGCTATCTACGCGGCCATTCAGGCCTTCGCCGACAGGGGTGGATCGGTGCTTCTCTATTCATCGGAACTTACAGAACTGACGCGTCTGGCCGACCGCTGTCTGGTGCTCTACGGCGCACGAATTTTCGAGCAGTTCACGGGCGAAGCCATCGAAGAGCGTGCGCTGGTCGCAGCCCTTACCGGTCATTCCCGAGACCCCGCAAAATCAAAGCGCGAGGCCGCGGCATGAGCATTCTTGCAACCAAGGCGGCAGCCACCTCTCACCGCCTCGCCCCGTCAATGCCGGCAAGGGCAAAAGCCTTACTGGCCAGCGGCACCGGCATCATCATCGTTCTCTACATCATCCTGTATGGCCTGTATTCCATATGGGATCCTACCGCGCTGACCGCCGACACAGTGCTCAACCTGACGAACAATGCCGTTCCCCTTGCGATCGCGGCGGCGGGTCAGACGTTGATCGTGCTGTCCAGAGGCTTCGACCTTTCCGTCGCCGGCGTCATCTCGCTAACCAATGTCATCATGGCGGCTTATCCGCTGGACGGCCCGTTGGGGGCAGTCGAAAGCCTTGCCATCTGCCTGGCGATCGGGGGCGTGGTCGGCCTGGTAAACGGTTTCCTGGTCGCTGTGCTGCGTCTCCAGTCGATCGCCGCCACGCTGGCGACGATGATCATCTGCCAGGGCCTTTCATTGGTGATCCTCGACGCGCCGGGAGGCACGGTCGCGGATTTCATCTCCTATGATCTCACCGACGTGCTTTTCGGCGTGATCCCGATCTCGGGGCTCTTCGTCGCGGCCGTTGTCGTTCTCTGGATGATTTGCCGACGCACGGCGTTCGGCACAGGCCTTTATGTCGTGGGGGCTGATGAAACAGCTGCGCATCTGTCAGGCATCAATGTCAAACGCGTCCGAATTCTAAGCTTTGTTATCGGTGGCATGCTCTACGGCCTCGCGGGTTTCATGCTCAGCGCTCAAACTGCGACAGGAAATCCCAACGCAGGCGCCTCTTTCCTGATGCTGACCTTCGCTGCCGTGGCGCTCGGCGGCACGTCGCTGAGCGGTGGGCGCGGCAGTGTCATCGCCAGCATCATCGGCGCCGCCACGCTCATGTTGCTGCAGAAGGTGCTGTTCGCCGGCGGCGTGTCGTCCTTCTACACCGGCATTTTCCAGGGCGTGGTGCTCGTGCTGGCGGTGGTGTTTGGAAATGTCGTGACGCATTTTGTTGAACGAAGAGGTGCAACGTGACCGAAGCGCACCCTCCCGGGGCGACTGTAGCCCCTGCCCCGCGGGCCCAACGGCAGACGGAACGTGTCGCCGACAATAGGCGTACCGCACGCTTGCGGCCAGAGACAATCACGGCGGTCTGCGTGTTCGGTATCAGTATCCTGCTGGTGCTGGGTTCACGCTTCGTCAGCCCGGCACTCGGTTCATGGGATCACGTCAACACCATAATCCTTCTGGCGTCGTTCCTGATCGTCGTGGCCTTCGGCCAGGGGATCGTCATCATGATCGGAGGTCTCGACCTTTCAGTCCCGGCGCTCATAACGCTTGGCGGCGTGCTGACGACCAGTTGGATCGATGCCTCCAGCGGCATGAGCTTGCCGCTGATACCAGCGATCTTGCTGATCTGCGCGTGCATTGGCGGGATCAGCGGCCTTGGGGTGACCTTGCTGCGTATCCCGCCCTTTATCATGACCATGGCGACGGGGATCATCACCGCTTCCGCAGCACTTGGGCTTACGAGCGGCACACCGCGCGGCGCGGCTCCCCCAATCCTGACCGCTCTGATGAAAGCGAGTTGGATCGGCATCCCGGTCATCCTCCTATTCATCCTGGCTTTCGCCATCCTCGGCTCAGTGCTGCAGGGTCGAACATCCTACGGTCGCCGCCTGACAGCCATCGGCGCGAATCCGGTCGCGGCTCATGTCGCGGGCATTGCGGTGCGCAGTTCGGTTCTGATCGCCTATATGCTGAGCGCAGCCGCATCCGGGTTTGCCGGCATGATGCTGGCGGGCTACGCAAACGGCGCAACGCTACGCATGGGCGACGACTATCTGCTTCCCTCGATTGCGGCCGTCGTCATCGGCGGCTCGTCCATTCTTGGTGGCAGCGGCTCTTTCGTCGCCACGATAGGCGGTGCCATCCTGCTCACCGCGTTGAGTACGGTGATCTCGGCGCTTGGCATTCCACAGGGCTGGCGCACGGTCATCGAGGGCTCGATCATCCTCATTGCCCTGCTCCTGCTGAGGGAAAACACCTTCGCGTTCCTAAGACGCCGACTGGCGCGGTAAAGACCGCCCGCGCCCGGCGATCCGGGACGTTCAGTGAGAACGTTCCCATCAACAAGCGGTCAACGATCTGGGAGACCTTCGATGCCAAACTGGAAGAGAAAACTAAGTCTATGCGCAGCCGCTCTTTGTACTGCCGCGGTCAGCCTTTCGCTCACCGCCCCGTCGGCGTCAGCGCAGGACAAGAAGTTCAAAATCTACCTGAGCATGAGCTACAGCGGCAACTCTTGGCAGTCGGAGGCAGCCAACATCGTCAAGGCGCTTGCCGCCACCCCACCCTACGACAAGACCGTGGAACTGACCCAGGTGATCTCGGGCACGGATCCCCAGGCTCAGATCGCTGCGTATGAGAGCATGATTGCCGCCAAAGCCGACGGCATTATCAGCTTTCCGATTTCTTCCACCGCCCTCAATCGCGTCATCCACAAAGGCTGCGAGAAGGGCGTGAAGTTCTTCATGTACGACGCGACGGTCACCGAGCCCTGCGCCTACAACGTCAGTTACATTACCGCTGGCTTTGGCGAGAACAGCGCTCAGGCCCTGGTCAATGCGCTCGGCGGCAAAGGCAAGATCTTCCTCAGCCGCGGCGTTCCCGGCAACTCGGTCGACAAGCGCCACACCGATGGAGCCATGTCGGTCTTCAAGAAGTACCCCGGCATACAGGTCGTGGACGAATACTATTCCTTCTGGGACGACCGTACGACCCAGCAGGAAACAGCCAAGGCGCTCGCAGCGCATCCCGACGTCGACGGCATCTGGGCTCAGGCCGGTGAATACGGTGCGATCCAGGCCCTCATGGACAAGGGAAGCAAACTGGTGCCGATGACGGGCGAAAACTCGAATGGCTTCCGCCTTGCGCTGGCCAATCCAGATTTCCAGAAGCGTGGCCTGAAAGGCGTTTCCGCCGGCTCGCCGCCGGCCAGTGCTGGCTATGCTTTCAAGCTGATGATGGAAGCCCTGACTGGAAAGCGCGATCTCAAGCCGGGCAACATCGAATATCCTCTGCCATGGGTGCCCGCCGACCAGGTCAAGCTGTGCAAAGGCCAGACGTTCGAAGATGGTTGCAACGCCTTCCCGGAAGGCGTCGTGCCCAGTTCCTTCGTGACGGAGGTGTTCAGCCCGACGCTGCTGCCGGAGCTTTCCATCCAGTCGGCGCTTGAAGGCAAGCCAACCCCAGGCGCGACCATCCAGCCTTTGCCGGCCGATGTTCCGAAAGCCGCCGACGAGCCCGGCATCAACTGCCAGAAATGCGAGCCGCCGGCAGACCAGTACAAGCTCACCAAGGTTCAGCCAACCGTCAATCCGTAATGGCCAAGGCGGGCGGCGTCACGCCGCCCGCTCCACCTTTTTCAAGAACGAGGACGAACATGCCCAGTTATCTCAAGCGCGGCCAGGACGCGAGCACAGTGGCGGCGGTCGACGCCAGAACGCGATTGACCGTTGAAAATATTCTCGCCGACGTCGAGGCGAGAGGTGACGCGGCCGTGCGCGAGCTCTCTGAAAAATTCGACAACTGGTCGCCCGAAAGCTTTCGCCTTTCCGAGCAGGACATTGAAAAAGCCCTGTCCGCGGTTGCTCCACGCGATCTCGAAGACATCCGCTTCGCCCAGGCGCAAGTGCGCAATTTTGCCCAGCATCAGCGCGATTCCATCAGGGATATCGAAGTCGAGACCCTGCCCGGCGTCGTACTCGGCCACCGCAACATTCCAGTCAATGCCGTTGGCTGTTATGTGCCCGGCGGCAAATATCCGATGGTTGCTTCGGCGCATATGAGCGTGGTCACGGCGCGCGTAGCCGGCGTGAAGCGCGTGATTGCCTGCGCACCGCCTTTCCACGGCGGCCCGCATCCGGCGATCGTCGCCGCCATGCATCTGGGCGGTGCCGACGAAATCTACGTGCTTGGCGGTGTGCAGGCAGTAGCCGCCATGGCGCTCGGCACCGGTACTATCGCCCCGGTCGACATGCTGGTCGGTCCCGGCAATGCCTTTGTCGCCGAAGCCAAGCGCCAGCTCTTCGGCCGCGTCGGTATCGACCTCTTCGCCGGCCCGACCGAAACACTGATCATCGCCGACGAAAGCGTCGACGGCGAGATCTGCGCAACCGATCTCCTCGGCCAAGCCGAGCATGGGCCCACCTCGCCCGCCGTCTTGCTTACCACCTCCGAGAAGCTCGCCCGGGCAACGATGGCCGAAGTCGAACGGCAGCTTCTGCGGTTGCCGACAGCGGAACTCGCCGGCAAGGCCTGGGCAGACTACGGCGAAGTGATCGTGTGTGAGTCCGATGAGGAGATGGTGCGCGAGGCGGACCGCATCGCTTCCGAGCATGTGCAGGTCATGACGAGCGACCCCGATTACTTCTTGAACAACATGACCAACTACGGCGCCTTGTTCCTTGGGCCCCGCACGAATGTGGCATTTGGCGACAAGGTCATCGGCACGAACCACACGCTGCCGACCAAGAAAGCAGCGCGCTATACCGGCGGACTGTGGGTCGGCAAATTTCTCAAGACCTGCACATACCAGCGAATCCTCACCGACGAGGCCAGTGGACTGGTCGGCGAATATTGCTCGAGGTTGTGCATGCTGGAAGGTTTTGCCGGACACGCCGAGCAGGCCAATATCCGCGTGCGGCGCTACGGCGGCCGAAACGCCGCTTGACGACCTTGAACAAAGCACGTCGAAACATGGTTCGCCGCTAAAACTGGAGCCTAGCAGCCATGACCGAAGTCGCCCTGAAGCAGCCTCACACGCCCCGCATAACGGTGAAAGATTTGGCAAGACAGTTGGGCATGTCGGTATCCACGGTTTCGCGAGCCTTTTACGAGGACGCCGTGATCGCGCCAAAGACGCGCGCGAGGATCCTCGCGCGCGCGGCGGAACTCGGCTACCAGCCCAATCCGCTCGCACGCGGCCTCATCACCAAGAGCAGCCGCATCGTCGGCATCGTCGTGTCCGACATCACCAATCCATTCTATCCCGAAGTGCTGACGCGGCTGACAGGAAAGCTGCAAGCCCTGGACCTGAATGTGATGCTGGTGGTGACCGACCCAAAGCGCAGCGAGGATGAGACGCTTCGCGTCCTGCTCTCCTATCACCCCGACGTGGTGATCATCCTGGCCACGACGCTTTCTTCGGCATCGTCCGATGCCTGCCGCAAGGTCGGTACACCCGTCGTGTTCTTCAACCGCTACGATGCAAGCCAGCGCTCCTATGCGGTGACCTGCGACAATGAACTCGGCGGCAGGACGGTCGCCGACCACCTGATCGATCTCGGACACAGGCGCCTGGCCTATGTCGCCGGCTTGCCGAATGCCTCGACCAACGTCGATCGCTGGAAGGGTTTTCATGCCCGCTGCCTGGAAAGAGGCGTGCAGGCTCCTCTCAGCAGCGTAGGGCAGGAATTCAGCTACGCGGCCGGCCATGCCGCCGCGCATGGGTTTCTCTCGTCCGACGAACCACCGACCGCGCTTTTCTGTGCGAACGACATCCTGGCGATCGGCGCCATGGACGCGGCAAGACGCGATTTCGGCCTTTCGATACCGGACCGTCTGTCCGTCGTTGGTTTCGATGACATCGCGATGGCCTCCTGGCCGTCGCATGATCTCACAACTGTTGGTCAGCCAATGGAACTGATGGTGGAGCGCACCGTGGACCTGACGCTGTCCCTGTCGCGCAACGATGCCAGTCAGCCCGCCCTGCAGCGCATTCCGGGAAAACTCGTCGAACGCAGCACCACGAGGGCAATCGATGGCAGGCAATGAGTCTTCTCTGTCGATGCTGGACTGGGCGGCGCAAATTCATGGCCCGGACTGTGCTGGCTTTGGCCCCGCTCGCGAAGTCGCGGCCTTGTCTCTGCCTGAAGGTGTGGCGGATGAGGTGGTCGCCTATGGTCTCGAGGCCCGCCAAGTCTACAACGGTCTTAAGCGTTTAATCGGGCAGGTCGCTGGCCTGATGATCCTGCTGCAGGCAAGCGGCCGCCGCGAAGTGCTCGATCTTCCGTCTATCGCCAGTGCCGCGGAATTGTTCGACGAACTCCGCGAACGCCTTTCAAAGTTGCGGACAACGTCTCGCCTTGATGTGCATCTGCAGCAGTTGATCAGCGCACACAGGCTCGTGGGCACCTGCCTCGCTGTTTTGCGCGAGCAGCAAGCTGCCAAGAGCACCCCAGACCTCGCCGAGCCGCTCGGCAATTTGTCGGCGGCTTACAGGCATCTGCAATCGGCATCCGAGGATCGCTTCGGAATGACCATGGTCGACTTCAGGCATTCCTGTTGCAACTGCGGGGCCGAAGGTCGCTTATCATCAGTCTAGGGAGGAAATAATGTCACAGTATTCGATCTGGATTCTCGAATATTCCTACGTCACCAAATACCATAAAAGTGGCGTTCTTTATGGCGCGCACAACCAGGGCTACGTCAAACTTCCGTACTGCTACGCCCTGATCAAAGGCAACGGACACGTTGCCATGGTGGATGTCGGTTACAACGACAAAGACTATGGAAAGCACCTTGGAGACAAGTTCGGTGTCGAGAACTGGCGCTCCCCAAAGGAGGTTCTCGCCGGGGTCGGCCTGACACCCGAGGAGGTCGATACGGTCTTCATCACCCACGCCCATTTCGACCATTTCGGCAATGTCGAGGATTTTCCGAAGGCGAAATTCTACATTCAGGAGCGCGAGATCGCGAAGTGGACCTGGGCGATGTCGCTGCCTGACAGGCTCCGCTGGATGATGGTGGCTGTCGATCCCGGTGACATCATCCGTGGCGTCGATCTTGCGCGCCAGAAACGGCTCATTTGCGTCGATGGCACCGTAGAGAACGCTCTTCCGGGGATCGACCTTCATGTCGCCTACGACAGCCACACCTTTGCGTCCATGTGGGTCAATGTCCGCAACGACGGCAAGGCGCGGTCTTCCGACGCCTGGGTGCTCGCCGGCGACCTGGTCTATGTCTTCGAGAATGTCGAAGGCCCAGGGGGCGTCGTCGATGTCGATACGCCGATGTATGTGCCGGTCGGTCTTGCTCTTGGCAGCCAACAGAACCTGCTGCTGGCCACCGAAGCGATGATGAAACAGGTCGGCTATGAAGCGCAACGTGTCATTCCAGTACACGAGGAAAGGCTCAAGGACCGCTTTCCGTCGCGGATCACCAAGGACGGACTGCGCATTTCGGAAATCTGCCTGGCTGACGGCGAGACATCCAAGGTACGATGATGTCAACAAACTTGAAGCAAGTCGCCGTTGTTGGCGGCGGCCTCGTCGGAAGCGGCTGGGCGCTGGTCTTTGCGCGTGCCGGCATCCCGGTTCGCCTATTCGACGCAAATGAACTCATCCGGCAAACCGCGCCCTCTCGTATCCGCGCCAGTCTTTTGGACATGCTGGAATTCGGCTTGGTCGATGACGTCGATGCAATCGCGCGACGCATCGAAGTGGTCGACAGCATGGTCGATGCGGTATCGGCGGCCGACTACGTGCAGGAATCGGTCTTCGAACGCGCCGATGTAAAAACCGCCGTTTGCGCCGAGATCGGTGCAGCCATACGTGACGATGCGGTGGTAGGCAGTTCCAGCTCCGGCATACCGGCTTCGATGTTCACTGAACAGGCCCCAAGGCGATCGCGCTTTCTGATCGCCCACCCGGTCAATCCGCCGCATCTGGTACCGCTTGTCGAACTGGTACCCGCGCCATGGACAGATCCGGAAATCGTTCCATGGCTGCGCGAGGCGATGGAGCAAGTCGGACAGGTACCGATCGTCGTCAACCGTGAGATCGAAGGCTTTATTCTCAACCGCCTCCAAGGTGCGCTGCTGAACGAGGCCTGGGCGCTGTTGGATGCGGGCTTGGCAAGTGTGGCCGACATCGATCGAACAGTTGCTCATGGTCTCGGGCTGCGCTGGTCGTTCATGGGACCGTTCGAGACGATCGATCTGAATGCGCCCGGTGGCATAGAGGATTACGCGCAACGTTTGGGAACGCTTTACCACTCGATCGCGCAGGATCGCCGCGATCCGAAACCTTGGTCTCCTGATCTGATAGAATTCGCCACGGCCGAGCGCCGGGAAGTACTGGCAAAGCCAGAGCTTGAGGCCCGTTCGGCATGGCGCAACCGTCGGCTTATGGCTCTGATTTCTCATAAGCGGGCTCAGCCGGAACGTTAGATTTTCCTCCTCCGCAAGAGGCGATCGAGGTCACATGACGTGTATGGGAATGGGGGGTTGAGAGGCCGGCGAAATAGCGCCGTTCCCGACCTTCGTCGCACTCCAGTAAGGCATCCTTTCACGACGCCTAGAGCAGTTCACCGTTTCACGGAAACGGCGACCCGCTCTAACTCCTTGTTTTTACGCAATTCCGGACGGAAAACCGTTTCACACTTTTCCTGGAATTGCTCTAGAGCAAGTGCCTATGGATATGCCTCTTCGGGGCGAGCGAGCATCATGAGATCACCGACGTTTTTCTGATCGGCAAGCGTCCAAAGCCGATCGGCAAGCGAACGTACGGCAAGTTTCGGGCAACCGTAGCGGGCCAGGGCGGCAAATTTCTCCTGGAGCGCTGCGTCCGACATAGGTCGAGAGAGGCTGCCGGTAGCAACGCCTTCGGATACCGCTACGGAAGAGCCATCCGTGTACCGGATTGAGACATGCGCGGATTCGACCGACGCGCTGGCGTCGACCTCGACTGGGCGCACCTTGGCACGGAGGGCCTTGACCTGCGGATCGTTCACCGCGGCATCGCTGAAGTCTTCCGCACCAGCATGGCCGCGCAACAGACTGACGGCCACCGCATGCTGGGCGCTCACCTGCGCCTCGCGCCCCGTGGTGACTTCGGGGCGATCGGCGCGGGCCTTGAGCAAGGGGGCGCCGCGCACGACAACCCCGGCAATCTGGCCTGCTGAGAAATTGGGGGTGGCACGAGCGGCGAGGCAAGCGTCGATCACAGGGTTCAGCACCACTCCGCAGGGGTAAGGCTTGAACATATTGCGCATGATTTCCCACTCAGCGCCCAGTCCGTCCTCGATCCGCTCAGGCTTAGGTTGGTCCGAGCAGACTTTGAGGAAGCCGCGCGGCCCTTCGAGCGGCTGCGGCGGCCCTTCGACCCCGCACTGCGCCATCAGGGCGGAGATGAGACCACCACGGGCGGCATTGCCGACGCCAGTGCTCTTGGCCATGAAGCCGAGGGTCTCGACGAGACCTGAAGCTTGTGCCGAGGCATTGCCGAGTGACCAAAGTATCTCGTCCTCGGTCAGGTCGAGGAGCTTCGCCGCAGCCACGGCGGCGCCGAAGATCCCGCATGTGGAAGTGATGTGCCAGCCGCGGTCGTAATGGCCAGGCGAGACTGCATTGCCGATGCGGCAAGCGACCTCCACTCCGAGAGCAAAAGCATGAAGGAGTTGCGCACCACTGACCGCTCGCGTTTCCGCAAGTGCCAGCACGACGGGCAGGATGGGCGCGGTGGGATGGATGATCGTGCCAGCATGGGTGTCGTCGAAATCGAAGACATTTATCGCTGCGGCGTTCAGGAACGCGGCTGTCAATAGGTCCTGCCGCTGGGCATGGCCGATGACGGTCGCCGTCTCGCCGGACGAAAACGGCGCGAGGCTCTTGGTCAGCCGCAGCACTGCCTGATCGGACGAGCCACCAAGAGCCGTTCCAAAGCCATTGAAGACGGCCTTCATCGCGTGTGCGCGCACCGGCTCCGGGATGTCCTCCCAGCGTGAGCGATGCACAAAAGCCGCGAGCCGGCGCGAGAGGCCCGCGACGGCAGGCTGTGAAACGTCGCCGGTCATGAGCCGTGTCTCCGATCTGCAATTGCCAAGGGATCAAGCCCTCGCCTTCGCACCGGCGACCGTAACGCCAGCCCAACCCTCTATCGGCTTGATGATTTCGGTAAGGTCCGCATCGGCGCCAAGATCGCTCTTTGCCACCGTCAGAAGTTGCCGCACCGCGCCGCCCACGATCATCGGAACGCCGAGCGCATCGCTTTCCTCGAGGCAGAGGCGGATATCCTTTGCCGACAGACCAATCGAGAAGCCGAAATCGAAGCCGCGCGTCAGGACGAATTTCGGTATCTTGGTCATCGTCGCATTTGAGCTTCCGCTGCCCGAATTGATCACTTCGATCAGGATATCGGGATCGAGCCCGGCCTTGGTGGCGAGCACCAGAGCCTCGGATGCAATGGACAGCGCCGTGACGGACATCAGATTGTTGATCACCTTCATCATCTGCCCCATGCCGGGCTCGGCGCCGACGTGGATCGGCTTGCCGAGTGTTTCCAGGATCGGTCGCACCGTCTCCATCGTCGACACGTCGCAGGCAACCATGATGGCGAGCGTGCCTTTCTCGGCGCCGCCGACGCCGCCGCTCACCGGACAGTCAACCGTAGTAATGCCAGCGGCCTTCAAGCCTTCGGCCACCTGCCGCTCGGTGCGCGGGCCGGTTGTCGACAGGTCGACGACGATTTTCGCCCCCTTGCCCGACACGAGCCCATCCGGCCCGAGCGCGATCGCGTGGACTATCTCAGGCGTCGGAAGCGACAGGAGAACCACATCCGACAGGCCCATCAGTTCCGCCGGGGTCTTGGCCCTTCCCGCGCCCTCTCTCGTCAACGCCGCGACAGCGACGTCATTGGTGTCGTAGACGCTTACGGTGTATCCGGCCGCCATGAGCCGTTTCACCATCGGCGTTCCCATGCGTCCAATACCGGCAAAACCCAGTTTAAGGTTGGTCATCGTGATCTCCGCTTTATAGGTTGGGTGCAGCTCGTGTCCGCGCGCTCAGGGCGCTGCCGCAATCGGATCGAGGTCCAGGCGCACGATATCGTCGACCCCTGGCAATGCGGCCGGATAGCGCGTCAGGACGAGCGGGTCGTGGCCGGGGATGATATGTTTGGGCGAACTCGCGAGCTTGCGCATCGTGTCGTAGCCCTCCAGCATGTCGGTAGCGCTTTCCAGCACCGGGAAGGGTCGGTTCTGCTCGAAATTGGCATAAAAGTGCGAAGCATCGGAGCCGAGCACCACCCAGCCGCGCGCCGTCTTCACCCGGACCACCTGCAATCCCTTCGAGTGGCCGCCGACGCGATGCACCGTGAGGTTCGGGGCGACCTCGCTGACCCCATCATGGAACGCCACCCGCCCGGCGAAGAGCTTGGCGACCATGCTCGCCACGTCCTCGTAGGCGAAAGGGTGGCGCAGATAGTCGTGGCACATGCAGCGCCCGGTGCAATATGCCATCTCCACGTCCTGGACGTGGTAGCGGGCATTGGGAAACAGATCGTGGTTGCCCGCATGGTCGAAATGCATATGCGACAGGATGACGTCCTCGACCTTGCCAGGCTCGATCCCGATCATCTTCAGCCCCTCGCCGACCGGACGCAGCAAATGCCGTTGCCGCTTCTGCGCCACCTTGGCGTCAAAGCCGGTATCGAAGACGAAGGTCCGCGTCTTGCCGACGATGGCCCAGACAAAGTAGTCGAGAGGCATTGGACCGTCATGGGGATCGCCGCCGATGAAATTCGCGGCTGCATTGCGGTCGTGGTGACCGTAGCGAACGGCGTAGAGTTCGTAGATATCATCCATCTGTGGCTCCTTTCGCTGCCAGGCCGCCGTGGTGCCGGATCATGCAGATCCGGATCCGATCAGCTGGCAAGCCATCCTCCCTCGACCGGAAGCATCGCTCCCGTCATGTCACGGCCAATCGGTCCACAGAGAAAAACCAGGAGATCGGAAACGCTCTGCGGTGAGACGAAGCTGCCGCCAGGCTGTTTACCCTCGAGAAAGAGGCGCTCCGCCGCACTGCGGTCGATGCCTCGATCCGCCATCAATTCTTCCACCCGGCTCTCGGTACCGGGTGTCAGGACCGAACCCGGACAGAGACTATGGCAGGTGACGTCAACGTCCAAATTCTCCAACGCCACGGCCCGGGTAAGGCCCAGTATGGCCGATTTCGTCGTGACATAGCCGACACGGCCTGGTGTGCCGCGCATGCCGTAGACGGAGGTTATGTTGAAGATGCGCCCGAAATTCTGCGCCCGCATCGGCGGCAGCAACAGCCGGACCGCATGGAAAATGGCCGAAAGGTTCACGGCCAGCGCCAGATCCCATTGCTCGGGCGGAAAATCCATGATCGACGCGAAATGCCGCACGACCGCGTTGTTGATAAGAATGTCCACCCCGCCAAGTTCGGCGCCGGCGGCCGCGACAAGCGACTCCACGCCCGCCGACGTGGACAGGTCGGCCATGTGGTAGGCAATTTGCGCGCCCGTCCGGTGGGCCAGGGCTTGACGCTGCGGCTCGACCGTTTCGGGCGTTTCCAGCCCATGCAGCATGACGCTGCAGCCGGCCTCGGCAAGCCGGGCGGCGATCGCTTGTCCCAACCCTGCGGTGGAGCCGGTGATCAGCGCGCGGCGCTCGCTCAGGACTTTTGCCGGGGCAGGAAGCACCAGCGGTGCCGTCTCCTCCACGCTCATACCCTGCTCCGCTGCTCTGTGAGCATCATCAACGTCCTCGTCCTTGGCCGAATAAAGGGCTGCGCGGCGATTTAAATCTGTTACCGGTAACAGATTTCGAGTTTAGAGCAGCGATGTCAGCGATGCAACGGGTGATACCGGATATCTGAAGTCAGGTGCTTTCGCGCTGGATCAATTCAAATTTCAGATCGATCACGCTGCCGCGCAGATGCTCGGCGCCGTCGATGATTCGACTCAGCAGGATTCGCGCCGTCCGTTCTCCGATGTCATAGCGCGGCAGCCTCAGCGTGCTGACGGATGGACTGACGTGACGCAGAAGGTCCACGTCGTCGAAGCTTGCCAGGGCGATCCGGCCCGGGACCGGCCAACCCCGTTTCTGGCACTCAAACAGAGCGCCAACCGCCAGCACGTCGCCCGCGCAAAACAGCGCGTCGACTTCCGGCACGCTCTGCACCACGCGTGCCATCACTTCCGCCCCGGCGGCGAGGCCGCGCTCGGTTTCCAGGACGATGCGAGGGTCGGGATCGAGCCCGAGCTGGTTCAACGCGGCATGATAGCCCTGCAGCCGATCCTGCGAGCGGTCGTTGTGCACCGAGTAGAGACTGGCGAAAGCAATCTTGCGGTATCCAAGACGGCCGAGATGCATCGTCATCGCATAGGACGCTTCGCGGTTGGAAAAACTGACCACCATATCCAGCGGTTCTTCGGGTATATTTCCGTTCTCGACCACAGGTATGCCTGATTTCCGGATCTTCTCCGCCGCTTGCGGTGTATGCTCGGTGCTGTGCAGGACCAGGCCGCTCACCCGCTGACTGAGGAAGATCGTTATCAGTTCTTCCTCTTCGTTGGGGTCGTAGCCTGACTCCGCGATCATCAGCTGGAAGCCCGAGCGCTTGAGCACTTCCGACAGGCCCTTGACCGTTTGCGTATAGATAGAGTTGTCGATGCTTGGCACGATAAGGCCGATCGTCGTCGAGCGGCTCGACGAGAGGCTGCCTGCCAAATGATTCGGCAGATAGCCGATCTCGCGAACCACCCGGAGCACCTTTTCGCGCATCTCCTCGGAGACTTTGCCGGGTCCATTCAGCACGCGTGAAACGGTCATGGTGGAGACGCCGGCGCGCACCGCCACGTCGCGCATCCTGGCGCTCCCGGCCTGCGTGTTTCCGTCTCCAGACGATTTTTTTGGCATTCCTGTCACAGTCCGATGTAGCGGCAGAAATCAAATCATTGCGCACGCTCACAAACAAGCCTTTGCCGCAGAATTTTGAGATTTTGTTGTTACCGCTACCAAAAACAGCTATGGCTAAAGGGGGGCACCTGCAGGTGCCGCGGAGATCGCAATGGACAAAACGGCAGACAGCCGAGCGGACGAGACGGTGCTGCGCTATGTGGCGGCTGCCCGGCCAGTTCAACAGCTCATCAGCGACACGCTGACACAAGTCGCTGGCTTTGCGCTGCTTCTGATGACCTCGCGCAACCGTGCCCCGCTCGCCGAAGGCGCGCTCGCCGGCGCGCGCGAGGCGGCAATGCGAGCATCCGAAGCGGTGCGCGCGCTTGCGGTCCCCAAGATTGCCGAACATCATCATCATCACCTGCGCGCTGCCGCCGCCGCCCTCCTCCAGGCCTGTGCCGCGACATTGGATTGCCTTCGGGTCGATGCCTCCGAGCAAAGCGACGCACTCGTGCGCATGCTGCGCTCGTCGAGCGATCACCTTCGGACGACGGCCCGCCTGTTACCGGGATTCGAACTTGTCGATTTCGGCCAGGCGTGCTGCGCGGCCCACGCGCCGCAGCGCCTGCTGCAGAACGTCACTTAGGAAAATTGTCAGGGAGGACAGGATGGCGGACTACTCGATTTGGGTGCTCGAATACGCGGCGGTGGAAAAATTCCCCTTTAGCGTCATGATGTACGGCCCACAGCACCAGGGCACACGCAAGCTGCCCTATGCCTATGTGTTGCTTAAGGGAAAAGGCGAGACGATCCTGATCGACACCGGCTACGACCACGTTGCCTATGGCGAACAATTGGCGACCGCCTATGGCGTGTCAAACTATCACGGGCCGCGCGCGGTCCTGGCCGAGTGCGGCGTTGCCCCGGAAGACGTGACCAGCGTGTTCATCACGCATGCCCACTTCGACCACATGGGCGCCATCCATCTGTTTCCAAACGCAAAATTCTATGTGCAGAAGAGCGAACTGGACAAATGGGTCTGGGCTCTGACCTTGAGCCCGGAATATCGTTTCCTGACCGGTGGCGGCGATCCGGCTGACATCGTGCGCGCGGTCGAGGCGGCGAAAGAGGGGCGGATGATCTGCATCGACGGCGACCAGGCGGATGTCCTGCCGGGTATCGATGTCCATCTGGCGGCGGATACCCACACCTATGGCAGCATGTACGTCACCGTCCGCAACGACGGCGCCAGGGACGGCGAGGACAAGTGGGTCTTCGCCGGCGACCTCATCTATACGTACGACAATCTGACCGGCCTTGATCCCGAGGCGCCACAGATCGTGCCGATTGGCCTGGCCGTCGGGAGCCAGCACAATTTGATATTCTCCAGTGCGCAAATGCTGAAGTCGGTGGGCGGGGAAGTGCGGCGGGTGATCCCGGTCCACGAGGATCGGCTGCGCACCACGTTTCCTTCGCGCCTCACCGACAAGGGCTTGCAGGTGGTGGAGATCGCGCTTGCGAAGGGCGAGGAAAGCCGGGTCGGCTGAGCCAAGACGGGCGGGCGCGCAAGCACCCGCCCAAACGATACCAAGTCTCGACAAGAACCCAACGGCCTGGGACACTGCCAACCAAATGCTGGGGTCTTGAAACCCGACCTGCGGATAGTGTCCGGACCTGTGTTCAGAGCTGGTCCGCGCCGGCGACGAAGCCGCCGCCATCGATCACGATGGCCTGGCCGGTGATGAACGAGGCCGCATCCGAGGCGAGGAACAGCACAAGCTGGGCGATCTCCGACGGATCGCTGATGCGCCCCATGGGAATCATCGGCAAAACGGTATCTTTCGCGCTCTGCTCGCTACCGAACATGCCGCTCAACAGCGGCGTCATCACAGAGCCGGGCGCGATGGCGTTGACCCGGATGTTCTTGCGAGCCACTTCCAGCGCCACCGAGTTGGTCAGCCCGATCACGCCCCATTTGCTGGCGCAATAGACGGCGGTGGTGGCAAAACCCATGACGCCGAACAGCGAGGAGGTGTTGACGATCGCACCGCCGCCCTTCGCTGTCATATGCGGGACCTGATGTCTCAGCCCGTTGAAAATCCCACGCAAATTGACGTCCATCAGGAAATCGTAGTCCGCGTCGTCGAGTTCGTGCACGGGCGCCGTCTTGCCGGGCACGCCCGCATTGTTGAAGGCGACATCGATCCTGCCGAAGCGTTCGAAGGCCTTCTGGTGCAGCATGGCCATCGCCTTGCTGTCGCGCACGTCGGTTTCCGTGAACTCTATCTCGACACCCAGCGGCCTCACCTCTTCCTTGAGGCTCTCTCCGAATTTGGCGCCGATGCCCGAAACATAGAGATTGGCACCCGCCCGGGCGAAGGCCAGCGCCGTGGCGCGGCCAATGCCGGTCGTTCCCCCGATCAAAATGACGTTCTTGCCGGAAAAATCGTACTTCACTTGCATGGTTGATCCTCCTGTAGCCATGACCGCAAGATATCTGCGGCAAAATTCACCTACGCCCTCGCCATCCATAGCCTTGACGTGATACCGCTAACAAGAGAAAATAAGCAAAGACGCAAGAAGGCGATGACGGCTGTTCGTTTTTGAGCCAAAGCCGGATTTTCGCGTGATTTCAGACTGTCCGGTTTCCGACTTTTCAAATGTGAACGTGATACCGCTATCAAATACGGGCTAAACTCCGAGCAAAGCCGTAGAATCCGATCTGCTGGCGCCGCTCGATTTTGGACAAGCATACCGCTTCGGCACTCTTCGGCGGCCGCGCTGGTCTTTAGGATACGAGGGCAAACCAATTCACGACCCCTCGTGCAAGCAAGGAACCGGCCTCGTCGTGGGGACGGACTGAAACGAAAGGGAGGAGTTTCCAAATGTATAAACTGCTGCTTGCCGCTTTGACGGCCAGCGCCATGATGGTGGCCACCGTCGCCGAGGCGAAAACGCTTGGCGTCGTTGCACTTCTGGCCAACGATGCGCTCAATATAGCCGTCATCGGCGGCGCCACCGAGGCCGCCAAGGCTGCCGGCTGGGATGTCAAGGTGACGGACACCCAGGCGAGCGCCGACCAGGCGAACGCTGCAATGAATTCTTTCGCCGCGCAAAAAGTCGACGCGATCTTCGTGCTTGCCTTCGCCAGCAGTTCCATCGGCTCCGGTCTGGCCGCGGCGCGCGACGCTGGCATTCCAGTCGCCACATGGGGCGGCGAAATCGTTCCCGGCATCGTGGTGACGACAAGCGGCCGTCAGGTCGGCGACGACTCGGTGAAGTTCCTGACCGACAAGGTTGGCGACAAAGCCAACGTCCTGGCGATGACCTTCCATCCGGGAAAGCTCTGTATCGACCGCGGCGTCGCTTTCGACGAGGGCGTGAAGGCCAAGTCCGACGTCAAGGTGGATTACAGCGAAGTGACGGCGCCGGGACAGGTCCAGTTCGGCAACGCGACCGCCGCGGCCTGGCTCACCGCGCATCCCGCCGGCGGGGACAAGCCGCTGGCCATCTGGGCCTGCTGGGACGAGCCGATGCAAGGGGCCGTCGCCGCGATGCGCCAGGCCGGACGCACCGACGTCACCACGGTCTCCATCAACGGCAGCCCACAAGCACTGCAACTGGTCAAGGAAGGCGACCTCACGGCGACCGTCTGGCAGCCGGCCTTCCAAGAGGGCAAGGAAGTGTTCCAGGCGGTTCTCGACTCGATCAAGGCCGGCGCTTCCTGGCAGCCGAAGGATATCCAGATCCCCGGCATCGTGGTCACCAAGGACAATATCGACAAGTTCATGGCCGAACATCCCAATGGACTGTGAGATCAGTTCGCGGCGCCTGGCGGGGCGGCACAGCTAGATGCCGTCCGTCGCGCCAGGCGGGCCCTGGATGCGCATCCGAGGCCTGACCAAATCCTTCGCTGGAGAACTTGCCCTCGACCACGCCGATCTCGACATCGAGCGCGGCAAGGTACATGGCCTGGTCGGCGCCAACGGCGCCGGCAAGTCCACGCTGATCCGCTGCCTCGCCGGGGTGACGGTGCCTGACGAGGGCAGCGTCACGGTGGCGGGCGAGGATCTGCCAAAGGGGTCGCCGAGAGCCTCGGAACAGGCCGGGCTTGCCTTCATCCATCAGGAGCTGAACCTGATCCCGCATTTCAACGCGCTGCAGAACATATTGCTCGGCGCACCCAAGGTCACGCGTTTCGGCGTGATCGACTGGCAGCGTTCCGGTGTCGCCGCCCGCGCCGCCGCCGAGCGTGTCGGCATCCGTTTTCCACTCGAGACAAAGGTCTCCGAGCTCTCTGTGGCCCAGCGCTGGCTTGTCATGATCAGCAAGGCTCTCGTGCGCGACGCCAGCATGATCGCCATGGACGAGCCCACCGCATCGCTCTCGGGGCCGGAGAGCGAGCAGCTCTTTGCCATCATCCGCGATCTCTCCGCCCAAGGCGTCGCCATCCTCTATGTCTCCCACCGGCTGGAAGAAGTGCTTCAGCTCTGCGACAGGATCACCGTGTTGCGCGATGGGCGAATCGTCGATGCCGCGGAGCGCGGAACGCTCGACAAGAAGGGCCTGGTCAGAGCCATCATCGGCCATGACATACGCCCACCCGACGAGCGCGCCCGTTTCGCCGCCGACCGCAGCCGGCAGCCGATCTTCTCGGTCCGCGACGTCGCCTGGAAGAGCGCCGTGAAAGGCGTGAGTTTCGATCTCCACAAGGGTGAGGTCCTTGCGCTCGGCGGCCTCGTCGGTGCGGGACGGACCGAACTTGCCCATCTCGTGGCTGGCGTTGCCCGGCCGGATGCAGGTCATTTCGAACTCGACGGCAAAAGACTAGACATCGCCAACGAGGCACAAGCGGTTCGCGCCGGTATAGCTCTGGTTCCGGAGGAGCGCCGCTCGCAGGGAGTAATGCTGCAGCAGTCGGTGGGCTTCAACATCAACATATCCACCTTGAAGAAGCTGCGCGCCATTCCAGGTCTGCCGTTCGTCTCCGGCCGGAAGGCCCGCCGTCAGGCGGAGGGCCTCGTAGCTCAGCTAGGCATCAAGACGCCCGGCATCGAGACGAAAATCGGCGGCCTTTCAGGCGGTAACCAGCAAAAGGCGCTGATCGCCCGCTGGCTCAATGCCGGAACCAAGCTCCTCATTCTCGACGAGCCGTCGCGAGGTGTCGATGTTGGCGCTCGTGAAGAAATACACGATGCGATCCGCGCGCTTGCCCGGTCCGGTGTCGGCATCCTGGCGATATCATCTGATGTCGAGGAACTCGCGCTTCTCGCCGATCGTGTCCTTGTCATGCGCGAAGGCCGCATTTCCGGCGAGTTGACCGGCTCCGATATCACCGAGGCGCGGATCATCGAGCTCAGCTACCACGACACCAATGACGCAGAAGGAGAAATCGCATGATGGCCCAGGCCGGAACCGCGGCGAAGGACGCGCCGCTGCGCAAATCCTCATGGAAGCGAACCGCGCTGATATGGCTCTCTCGCTACGGCACGATTGTCGGGCTCCTGCTGATGGTGGTCTTCTTCTCGGCGAACGCACCAGGAATCTTCCTGTCGCGCGCCAACTTCCTCAATATTCTCAGCCAGGCTTCCCTCACCGCGATCATCGCCTCCGGGCTGACCTATACGCTTGTTGTTGGTGAGTTCGATCTGAGCATCGGCTATGTCGCGAGCTTCGTCGGCCTGATCGTTACCGGCCTGATGGCTTACCAGGGTTTTCCGATCTGGCTCAGCATTGTCTGCGCACTGCTGCTCGGTGCGGCGATCGGCGCCTTCAACGGGATACTGGTGACCAAGGTGAGGATCAATGCCGTCATCTCGACACTGGGTGTCGGAACGATGCTGACGGGTATAGGCTTCACCTATAGCTCCTTCCCGATCGCGACCGGCATCCCGCGTGCCTTCACCGATATTGCGCTCGGCCGGCTGGTCTTCGGCCTGCCCAACCCGGTGATCATCATGGTGATCGTGCTGATTGCGCTTTGGGTCATCTTGAACAAGACCGACATCGGCCAGAAGATGCAGGCTGTCGGCGGCAATCTGGAGGCAGCAAGGCTGTCGGGCATCCGGGTGGACCGCATCAAGATCTTTGCCTTTGCCACCGCCGGCTTCTGCGCCGCATTGACCGGAACGCTGCTGTCCTCGCTGCTCGGCAGCGGTACGCTGGCGGCCGCCGACGGCTATCTTCTCGACGCCTTCGCCGCTGTATTCCTGGGGTCGGCCACGCTCAAGGAGGGTGAGTTTCACATAACCGGAACGTTGGTCGGCGTGCTCATTCTCGCGGTAGGATTCAACGGGCTCAGCATCTTCGGCGCCCCCACCCATTTTCAGCCGATCTTCAAGGGCGGAATTCTCGTGCTCGCGGTCGGTATGTCCGCGCTTGCCCGGCGCTACGCCGCTTCGGCATAGCAGAGCAATTCCGGGAACGGTGTAAAGCGGTTCTCCGTCGGGAATTGCGTCAAGACGAAGAGATGGAGCGGTCTTGCGTTTCCGCGTGAGACGATGAACCGCCCTGTCTAAAGCGCGTCGCGTTCTACCAAAACCGAAGTCTCTTCCAGGCGACATGTCTCGGGAGACGTTGGTGAGACCGTTCCAGTTGGCTGGAGAGGCCCCACTTTCGTCCAATGCCTGCGCGGCTCGAAGATCGGTAGAGGCTAGGCGACGGTCTTATCGGCGCCGGCGACAAAGCCGCCACCGTCGATGATGACAGCCTGTCCGGTGATGAACGAGGCTTCGTCCGATGCCAGAAACAGCACCAGGCGGGCTATCTCCGACGGGTCGGCGATCCGCCCCATCGGCAAGGACGGCACGACCGTGTCCCTTGCACTCTGCTCGCCGCCGAACATATTGGTGAGGAGCGGGGTCATGGTCGAGCCCGGTGCAATCGCGTTGATACGGATATTCGATCTTGCGACTTCGAGGGCGGCCGAATTCGTCAACCCGATCACGCCCCATTTGCTGGCGCAGTAGACGGCCGTGGTGGCGTAGCCCATCACGCCGAATAGCGACGAGGTGTTTACGATCGCGCCGCCGCCATTCGCCAGCATATGCGGGATCTGGTACTTCATGCCGAAGAAGATGCCGCGCAGATTGACCTCGGTGATCAGGTCGAAGTCGGCCTGGTCGAGTTCATGGATCGGCGCCGTCTTGCCGGGAACCCCTGCATTGTTGAAGGCGACGTCGATGCGCCCGAAGCGCTTGTAGGCAGTTTCGTGAAACTTGCGGACCGCGTCCTCGCTGCGGACGTCGACCTCGGCGAACTCGATGGCGATGCCGGGATGACGCTTGCCGACCTCTTCGATCAGGCTGCGGCCTTCAGCGGCGCCAAGGCCGGCCACGTAAAGATTGGCGCTGGCCTCCGCAAAGGCCAGGGCCGTCGCACGCCCTATTCCGGTCGTACCGCCGATGACAAGCACCGACCGTCCGGAGAAGTCATATTTCGCTCGCATTATTGCCTCCTGAGCAACTGAAAGATCGTCTCATGTCTATCGGTCATTTAACCGACAAGAGCCGCTTGCGGTCCATGTTGACGGCAACGGCCGCGATGACGCCGGCGCCAAGAACAACGTTCTGCAGGAAGGGGTTCACATTGGCGAGATTCATGCCGTTCTGCAGGATCGTTATGATGAGAACGCCAAGAATCGTCCGGTGCGGTCCGCCGACACCCCCGGTGAGCGGCGTACCGCCCATGACAACAGCGGCGATCGCCGGCAGCAGCATCGGGTCGCCCATCGTCGGGTCGCTGCCGCCGATCCGCAGCATAAGGAATATCCCGGCCACACCGGACAGGAAGCCGGAGACCAGAAAGGCGTAGAGCTTGTAGCGCGCCACCGGCACGCCGCAGAGTTTGGCCACGGTCTCGCCGCCGCCGATCGCATAGATGAACCGGCCGAAACGGGTCCGTCTGGCGACGAAAGTGGCTGCAAGCGCGATACCGATCGCCCACAGCGCGACCGTGGGCACGCCCAGCAGACTGCCGTTGAAGATCGATCCGATTACCAGGTCCGTCGGAAGGTTGATCGCCGCGCCCTGCGTGACATAGAGCGTCATGCCGTTGATCGCGTAGAGCATGCCAAGAGTGGTCAGAAACGACGGAAGCCTGGCGTAGGCGAAAAGCACGCCGGCGATAGCGCTGACGAGCATGGTGATGAAGGGCACCAGAATGACGGCCCATTCGCCGTGATCGCGGATCAGCATCGCTGCGCTCATTCCGGCCAGTGACACCATCGAGCCCACGGCGAGGTCGATGCTGCCCATCAGGATGATGAAGGTGCCGCCAACGCTGAGCACGATAAGAACGGCCGCCTGCTGCAGGATGTTGATGGCATTGCCAATGGTAAGGAAGCGGCCGTTCAACGCCGTAAACACGATGATCATCGCGATCAGCGCCAGCCACGGACTGATGGCTGCCACGGAGATTTGCGGCCGCCAGGATTGTTGCCGAAGGCTGGAATGGCCGGTGGGCCGCGCCGCGGCGGATGGGTCCTGCGTTGTAGGTTGAATTGTCCTGCTCCCTGATTGCCCGCGACCTAGACCATGTCCGCGACGAGTTCGACCTCGCCGGGCTTACCGTTCGGCGGCGCCGGCACCTCGCGCACCAGGGTGCCGCCGCGCATGACGAGAATGCGGTTGCTGAGCCCGATCAACTCGAGCAGGTCATCACTGACCAGAAGGATGCCCACGCCCTCGGCGGCGATGCGCCGGAGGACGCCGTAGATCTCTTCCTTCGCCCCGGCATCGACACCGTTGGTCGGGTTGTCGAGGATGAGAACCTTGGTCTGACGGAGCAGCCAGCGTGCGAGCAGGACCTTCTGCTGGTTGCCGCCGCTCAGGGTCGATATCTGCGCGTCGATCCCCGCCGTCTTGATGCCCAGTGTTGCGACGAATTCGACCGCGTCGCGCCTCTCGCCCGCCAGGTTGAGCCAATAGCGTTCGCCGTGGCGGGTCAGCCGGGCAAGGCTCATATTCGAGGCTACGGAAAGCGGCGGTATCACGCCGTCCCGGCGATCGGGCGGCAGATAGCCGATGCCTAAGTCACTCATCACCCGGATTGAGAGGTTCTTCGGAACGATCGTGCCGCCGACCCTGATGGTTCCAGTGGCCCCGGACAAAGCGCCCGCAAGCACCCCACCAAGATCGGATTTGCCCGAGCCGAGCAGACCGGCCACACCCAGGATCTCCCCGCCACGAAGATTGAACGCCACATCGGCGAAAGACCCGGTCCGGGACAGGCCGCCCACCTCAAGCACCACCTCGCCCTGCGGCTCCTGCTGCTTGTGCTCGCAATAGAAGAATTCATCGCGCGTACGTCCGACCATCAATTCGTGCAGCCGGTTCTCGGCCAAGCCCGTTGCCGGCAGTTCGGCAACCATGGCGCCATCCTTCAGCACATAGAGGCGGTCGCTGATCTCGATGACTTCGGACAGGCGATGCGAAACATAGATGATCGCCGCGCGCTCTCGCGTCGCCTGGATGAGCCGCATCAGGAATTCGACCTCGTCACCGGTTAGCGCCGCCGTCGGCTCGTCCAGCAGCATCACCGGCGATTCAATTCCCGCCAGTTTCGCCAGCGCAAACGACTTGATGATTTCAATGACCTGCCGGGTGGAAAGATCGTAGGTTTCGACCTTCCGCGACGCATCGATGCGTTCATGACCGAACTCAGCAAGGAGGTCGGTGACATGCCGCAGCATCGCGCGATTGTCGACCACGCCGAAGCGGGAAAACGCCCCCTCGTGTGCCAGCAGCATATTCTCGTAGACCGACAGGGTCGGGATCAGGGCGAGATCCTGATAGATGTGGAAAATGCCTTCGCGGTTGGCATCGGCATAGTTGCGGAGCGAGACATCGCGGCCGTTCACGAGCAAGGCGCCAGAGTCGGGCCGGAGGTTGCCGCTGATCGTCTTCAGCAGCGTCGATTTGCCCGCGCCGTTCTCGCCGACGAGGCCGATGACCTCGCCCTTGCGCAGCGTCAGGCTCACGCCGGAAAGCGCTCGGACGCCGCCGAAGCTTTTGCCGATGTTCCGTATTTCCAGGAGCGGCGGCGATGCGCTTCCAATGCGCTCGCTCGCAGCCGTGCGGCCGGCACCAAGTGTGCCGGGCCGTTCAGTCGCTGACGAAGAACCTGCCATGGCCGCCTAGCGCGTCTAGTTCGGCCCGATGACGATCGGACCCTTGTTGGAAGTCAGCTCGCGCACCGGTGAAAACGGATCCGACGAGAAGCGATCGGCATAGAGCTTGGCGACGCGTTCGAACTCGCCCTTGTCCTTGGCCTGCGCATATTCCTTCGGCAATTGATAGCTGGCAGGCTTCTCGCCCCGCCATGTCCAATGATCCTCGGGCACCAACGGAATGAGCAGGTTCTGCGGATTCCAATCGTCCGGATGCAGGACCTTCGACATTTTCAGGAAGTCATAGGGTGAAGCCGATCCCGAATTCAGTTCCTTGTACTTCTTCGCAGCCTCGGGCGTATCCAGTATGTAGCCGCCGAAAATCATCATCCGTTCGGGTAGCGAGGGACGCCATCCGTTGACATAGTCGAACACGGCCACCGTCGAATAGGCGCCCAGCCAGGCCGGACCATAGGCATAAGTGTTGAAGGCGCGTCCGTTGGCGATCATGTCGATCATATCGGGAATTGCGTCGCAGCCGCTGACCAGCGCCTTGATGCCACGCTGCTCCAGGGCGTTGACGACGGCGACCGCGGAGTCGTCGTTGGAGACGATCACGGCGTCGATGTCGGGATGCGCAGTCAGGATATCGGCGATTGCCGGCGCGGTCGTGGTGCGGCTCCAACCGCCGGGGCGACGGGCCACGAGTTCGATGCCCGGATAGTCCTTCAGCGCGAGGTCGAAGCCATGACCGCGCTCGGTCTCGACCGGATTTCCGAGGATACCTTCGATATAGACAACCTTGCCCTTGCCGCCCAGCCTCTCGAACACCTGTGCCGACCGTGCCCGGGTGGCCGTGACATTCGCGGGAGCATGGAACGCGACATAATAATCGCCACTGTCGACCGGCGTATTCCAAACCGCCTTTGTGTGATTGTTGACGGTCGGGATGCGCAACCGGTTGACCAGCCGCAGCAGATCGATCTCCGACCCCTCGGTCGCGGCCACCATTGTGATGCCGTCTATGCCGAGGTTCGGGGCGTTCTCCACATGGCTCTTCTGGACGTTGACGTCGCCATTGTTCAACTCACGCGATTCCGCGATGTTGAGCACCGCGGCGGCCTGCCCGGCGCCACTGTCCATCTGATTGAAGTAATCGTTGTTCAGCGTGTAGAACGAATCCATGAAGTTCAGGCGCTTCTTCAGTATGCCTGCAGAGTCTGCGGCATAAGCCGACCTCCCCATCAACGGAACCGCCAACCCGGCGGCGGCGAGCAACTTGAAAAATTCCCGCCGCGAGCGGCCTCCCTCCATTTTGCTCGCAAGCAATTCCGCGAGCGCCACATCATTGCGCATGAAAAACCTCCCCAGGCCGTTTGGAATTCTTTGCCATCCGTTTGACGTGCTGGCCGCCAATCGAAGGCAAGCTAGGCCGGTTCAGGAACCTTTGCAAGGAATAATGTTAGCGGTAGCAGACTCGTTTCCATTATCGCTATCGCGCACAACTTTTTCAAATAATCGTTAAATATCAGATTATTATGCGAAATCTTTGCCCCTTACGGCAGAGCCGTTGAAGCTGCCGACTTAAGAGAAATAAGCAGTATCGAGATACCGGTAACAGCAAACGCGCATCTAGGCGAATTCCCCTGGCCCATGGCACAGGCGCCCCCCTGGCAGAGCCGAGCGTCAATCGGAAGGCTCGGCCACGACCGCGTTTGTCATTGCTGGAAGGGCTATGCGTGCCTGCCGCTAGCCAAGATATTTGCTGAGTATCGACATGCCGCCCGAGCGAACCGTTTCGGGAGTCATTTCCTCGACGATCTCGCCATGCGCCATGACATAGAGCCGGTCGCAGACCCGGGTTGCGACATCGATGCGTTGTTCGACGAGCAGCAGCGATGCACCACGCTTGCGCAGTTCCAGCATCGCCTTGACCACGATGTCGACGGCGACCGGCGACAGCGCAACGGAGGGTTCGTCGAGCAGCATGATCTGAGGATCGCTCATCAGCATGCGGCCGATGGCAACCATCTGTTGTTCTCCACCGCTTAGGAACGACGAAAGCCGATGGCGGTAGTTCCTCAGCACCGGAAAAAGGTCGTACACCGAGCTCAGCAGCCTCTCGGCCCTGGGCCGGTCGTGCCGCAAATGCAGCGCGCCCAACAGCAAATTGTCTTCCACCGACTGGTCGAAAAACAGCCGCCGTCCCTCCGGCGCGATGGCGGCGAGGCCTCGCGCTATGCGATGAGTAGGCAGGTCGGAGACATCGGTCGAGCCAATGCGGATCAGGCCGCGGCGCTGCTTGACCAGGCCCATGATCGCGCGCAGCACCGTGGTCTTGCCGGCGCCGTTGGGGCCAAGCAGTGCCACCGCTTCACCCTTGCCAACCGAGAGCCCGATGTCGCGCACGACGTCGAAGCGACCATAGCCAGCGCTCAGCGAGCTGATCTCCAGTACGGGGGACGATTGTTCGTTCATTCGCCGAGATAAACCTGTCTGACCATGGGGTCGGCACGCACCTCGTCGGCCGACCCGGTTAGGATCACTTCGCCGGCGTTGAGCACGGTGACGCGATCGCACAGCGGAAACAGAAAGCGCGTCTGATGCTCGATGATAATCATCGTGACGCCTTGGCTCTTGAGATTGGCGAGGATCGTGGCCAGATGTTTCACCTCCTTCGCCGAGAGGCCGGTCGCCGGCTCGTCGAGAACGATGACATCGGGCCCCGCCACGCAGACCGACGCGAGTTGGGTGAGCTGTTCGATGCCGTGCGGAACATCTCCGACCTGCCGGGAAGTCCATTCGCCGGCCCCGACAAGGGCAAGGGTTTCGGCGGAGCGACGATGCATTGCCGCCAAATCGCGGCCGCCGGACGCAAGCATCGGCCAGAACGCGGCACGGCCCATGATGCGCGGCACCCGATCGAACAGGCCGACCATGACGTTCTGCGTCGGTGTCAGTTCCTTGACCAGTTGCGCGGCCTGGAAAGTTCGCCGGAGCCCGAGTTTCGAGCGGCTGCTCGCGGGCATGCCGTCGACCCGTGTCCCCTTGACCAGAACCTGGCCGGCATGAGGCGTGAGACGGCCGGAAATGACGTTGGCGAGCGTGCTCTTTCCGGAGCCGTTCGGCCCTATGAGGCCGTGAATGTGGCCGCGCTGAACCGTGAGATCGACATTGCGCAGCACCTTCGGCCCAAGTCCATAACCGAATTCGATGCCGCGGCATTCGACGATGATCTCGGGCGGTGTGGTCGGGAGCGCGGTGGCGGGAAGGATTGCCGCAGCGGGGGGCGGTTCGTCGACGGCAACAATCCCGGTCGCCGGTGCAGAACCTCCAACGCGAGGCGCCAACAGGCGCTTGGCCACTCCAACGACGCCATCCGGCAAGAGAGTGATGGCAAGGATGGAGAGTGCGCCGTAGACGATCTCCTGCAGCCATGGATTGATGTTGACGACATTCGGGAACATCGAGACGAACATCGCGCCGATCACAGGGCCGACCGTGGTGTTGATGCCGCCGATAAGCACCATCACCAGCACGTTGAGCGACACCGACCAGTCGAACTGGCCCGGGGATACGACACCAAGAAAGGAAAAGAGCCAACCCGCTCCTCCAGCCATCGCGGCCGAGACGCCGAAGACGCCGACCTTGATCGCGGCTGTCCGCGCGCCTGCGGCCTCGGCAAACGGCTCGGCATCGCGGATCGAGAGCAGGACCGGATAGAACGGCGAATGCCTGACGTTCCAGACCAGCGCGAGACTGAGGAAGAGCCCTGCCATGGTGCACCAGACCAGCGGCGTGCCGAGCCATTGCAAGCCGCCTGGGAAATCCGGAAAGGCCGGGCCAAGCAGGCCCTGGAGGCCGCCCGTGACATTGACCATATCGGTCGCGAGGACGGTCAGCACCAGCGTGAAGATGAAGGTGGTGATGGCGAAGTAGAGGCCGCTGACACGCAACGACATGGCGCCTACCGCCACACCGACGAGGCCGGTCGCGGCAAGGACGAGGACAAGCAGTGCGAAGACATTCCAGCCATAGTCGTTGGCGAGAATTGTCGTCGCATAGGCACCGATCCCGAAAAACCCACCCTGACCAAGAGAATAGAGGCCCAGCATGCCCGCTACGAGGTCCAGGCTGATGGCGAGGATACCGAAGACGGCGGCCACCAGCACGAGGTTCTGAAGGCCGAGATCGGATTGCGCCACATAGGCCGTCGCCGCCAGGTAAGCGAGGCCGACGGCAAGAAGCCCCACGGTGCGCCAGCTGCCGGCTTGTGATCCCGGGATGGCCGCCGATGCCTGGCGATCGCTCGTCAAATTCATACCCCGACCCTCAGCGGCTCGCCGCCGCCGGACGTCGCGGACGGAAGAGCGGATTGCTGGCGCTGAACAGCCCCTTGGGCGAGACGATCAGGATGACGACAAGCACGATGAAAGGAAACCAGTCCGAAGCCTGAGAGTTGATGAGCCCGTTGGCGCCTTCGGCGCAGATGCCCAGCACCAGACCGCCGAACATGGCAGCGATCGGCCGCTCGGTGCCGCCGCCGATCATCATGGCTATGAAGCCGTAGGTGCCGAACGTGTCGCCCAGATAAGGATTGGCGAAGGTCGTCGGCCCGATGAGCAACCCGGCAATGCCGGCAAAGGCGGCGGAGACGGCGAAAGCGATGATGGCGACTACGGTGGTGTTGGCGCCGATGGCGGATGCCATTTCCGGATCCGCCGCCGTCGCCATGCCGAGCTTGCCGAACAGCGTGTATCGCCGCACGATTTCAAAGCCGGCGGCAAGAATGGCGGCCGTGACGATCGCGAGGAGCTGCTGGCCGGTGAGCACGGCACTGCCGATCGGTACGCTGATGTTGTTGAGGATTGGCGGGAAGGCCTGCGACGTCGGACTCCAGATGTAGGCAGCCGCGTTCTCGACGATCACCGCGAAGCCCAGCGTAGATACCAGCCAGCCGAAGCTGAAGCGGTTCGACAGCAGGATTGGCCGCACCGCGATCAGATAGGACAGAATGCCAATGATACACGATGAGACCAGACCGGCAGCCGCGGCCAGCCAGACAGGATAGCCGGACGATACCAACTCGGCAGTGATCATCACCGTCACCATCATCAGCTGGCCCTGGGCGAAATTGATGATGCGGGTGACATAGAACGAAATCGCCAATGCCATGCCGATGAGACCGTAGATCGATCCTATGGCAATGCCACTCAGCAAGAATTGCAGCACCGTTGGCTCCCCCATCATCCGGACGTCACCGGCTTTTTCCCGCTTCAACAGCTCCGCGGAAGTCGCATGGGCCGAGCTTTCCTGTCGCAACGTCCGGATTTGGCATGTTGCGCCGATGCTGAACAACTAGTCGAAAAAGCCCCCGCGGAAATAGCTTATGCCGGTGACATAACAGCTATGAGGAACGCGACGAACGGTGCGCCCGACCCGATCGATGGCGTAAGCCGTAAGCTCTGACAGGAAACGCATGACTGATTTATGAATCAATCGCATGCGAGACGATAAATCATTTAATACCAATGACATAATCTAATGAAGGAGCGCGCTGATATGAGCTTCGACCGCCGAGATCGCGCCAATGGAATTCCTTCCGGAGGCTGGATTTTGAGCGAGGTCCCAACCCGTCTCGAGTGCCTTGCCCCGCGTTGACAAGATGGGGGTCGTGGGTGGCAAAATTCCGGGCGAAGACACGCGCGTCCCGATGAGGCGCAGGGCAAAACGGGCGATCGGATTGTCGGAGACAAGCCCGCCGATCGCAGGGAGGGAACAATATGAATAAGCTCGCGACGACGTCTACCTTGCTGCTGGCCGCAACGGTCTTATGCGGTGCAGCCATCCAGACGAATGCTGCCGACGACTATCTTGTCGGCCTGATCGCGGGCACCACCGGTGCCTACGGTTCGACAGGCGTTGCCACGGTCAACGGGTCGCAGATGGCGGTCGATGAGGTCAACGCCGCCGGCGGCGTCGACGGCCATATGTTCAAGCTTGACGCGCACAATGACAACGCGTCGGCGACACTGTCGGGCCAGCTCTACCAAAAGCTGATGTCGGCCGGTGCCATCGTCATCGCGGGCTCCCCCGATACCGGTCCGGTGACCGCGCAGCTTGCCGAGCGTCACAAATTTCCGACCATCGGCGTCGTCGACGACGGCGGACTGACCGTCAATCCGAAGGGGCCCACGAGCCCGCCCAATCCGTGGGTGTTCGACTTCGGTCTCAACACCTTCGCCTGGGGCGAGAAGATCGGCGAGCATGCTCTGAAGCATTGCCCCGACGGGCTTGCCGTGCTGCACGATCCCTCGACCTACGGACAGGGCGGACTCTTCGGCATCCAGCTGGCCTATGACAAGGCCGGCAAGAAAATTGCGATGGATCACACCATCACAGAAAACTGGTCGACAGGAGCCACCGCCGGCCTGATGCCCGAAGTCAACGCCATCAAGGCGGCGGGGATCAAATGCGTGGATGTATGGCTGACGCCGCAGGACCAGGCCGCCTTCATGCAGGACCTTCATTCGATAGGCTACGAAGCGATCGTCTACGGCAATGACGAGACGAATGCCGACGACACCTTCTCAAGCCTTGCTGGCGACCTGTCCGACGGCATGATCACCGCCATGCTGACCACGGAACTGCACCCGAGCCCGGAACTCCTGGCGTTCCGCGACACCTATAAGAAGAAATTCAGCGTCGATGCCACACCCTTCTCGGCAGGCGCCTACGACAGCATCAAAATGCTGGCGCAGGTGATCAAGGATGTGAAGTCGACGAAGCCGGGGGACCTGCAAAAAGGCTTCAACGCCGTGAAGGACTTCAAGGGCATGACAGGCAATATCGGCTTCTCGGAGACAAGCCATATCACCATCACCGCGGCTCAGGTCACGCTCGTCAAGCATGACGCCAAGAGCAAGACCTGGGTTGAAGTCACCGACTGATCGGACTGTCGCACCTCCCAAGCGCGAACAGAAACGGGCCGGCTCCCCCTGGAGCCGGCCCTTGGCATTTTCATGAACCGCCTAGAGCTGGACCCGCCAGGCTTCGGGTACAAGCCGAAAGCCGTCATCCGCCTTCACCAGATGGGCAAAGCCCGGCAGATGCAGGTGGCCGCCAGTGACGAGCAGGCGCTCGCTTGCGACATGGTTGAAAATCTTGCGGCGGTTTTCAGCTGCCAGCGCCTCATCGACATCGAACTCGCTGGTAATCTGAGGCAGGGGAATCTGGAGTTCCGGCACGTGCACCGTGTCGCCCCACATCACCAGCGTCTCGCCGGCCGAATCGAGTTGATAGCCACTGTGGCCCGGCGTGTGGCCGGGAAGCGGCAACTGGGTGATGCCCGGCATCACTTCGCCTCCGTCCACCGGGCGAAAACGCCCGCGATGGCTTGAAAGCAAGGCGTCGGCGGAACCTGTGTAAGGTACCGCAGCCGCCGAGCGACCGCGTCGCTCGGTATCGGACCAGAAGTCGAAGTCATCCTTGTGGACGATGATGTCGGCGCGCGGGAAGAGTGGCTTGCCGGCTTCGTCCATCAGCCCGCTCGAGTGATCGGGGTGGATGTGGGTCAGAAGAACAGTGTCGAAGTCCGAGAGCTTGAAGCCCGCCGCGGACAGGTTGTGCGGTAGTTGCCCCATCGAATACACCGTTGTCGACCCGCCGCCGGCGTCGACGAGCATCGTGTTCCTGTCGGTCGCGATGACAAACGCATTGACGGTGAGGCGGGGACCGCCCTCGTGGAAATGCTCCCGCATCAATGCTTCCATGTCGCCCCGTTCCGTCCCACGCAGAATGGCCATAGGGATATCGAGAAAGCCGTCATTGATCACGGTGACCATGGCGTCGCCGACCTTGCGTCTGTAGACGCCGGGGGTCTGCTTTCGCGGCTCATCGGTCATTTTTGGCCTCCTCCACCAGACGACGTACGCACGCAGGTCGTCCCTCGCGGGTCGTCGCAATGTGACGCTCACGCACGGCCAAGTGAAGTGAACTCAATGCTCAGCTTTGCGATAACAGATATATCGCTTCCGGCATGAATGGCGCTGATGACCAGGAGAGGGCCGATCCGTTGCTTACGGCTTCGGCTCCCAGATTCCCATTTTGCGCAAAGCGCGCACTTCGTCGCGTATCATGGTCGTCAATGCCCGGATAACGGTGGTGGTTGGCCGCTGACTTGATGTTGCGAGCAGCAGCTCCCTTTCTATCGACGGATTCTGGATCCGCCAGTAACTGATCTTGCCTTGCGCAACCAGGTCGTGGCAGCTCGAATAGGACAAGATCGTATAGCCCATTCCGGCCTCCACGAGGCGCAGTGTCGAAGGCATCGCCTCGACCTCGACTTCGATCCTGGGCTCGATGCCGACCGCGCCGAAGATGTGGTCGAGCAACACCCGCAGTCCATGCGGACGGGCGGGAAGGATCATCGGTATCTTCGAAACCACCGCGGCGTCGACGGGCGAGGAACCGAGATTGCAGGGATCGTTCTTGGCGCCGAGGAGGAATAGCTCATCGCGCAGGATCGGCTCCGCGAGCAAGTTGTTCATGCGTGGCGCATTGTAGAGCACCGCCACGTCGATCTTGCCCATGACGAGCCATTCGAGGAGATGGCCACTGAACCCCTCGACCACCCGCATGCTCACCTGCGGGAACTGCTCGTGAAAATGCTGGACGAGCGGCGCGGTCAGGACAACTCCTACGGATGGCGGCATTCCAAGCACGATCGCGCCGCGCGGGTTCGACCGCATTGCTCCGAGCTCGCTCGTCGCACGCGAGGCCTGCTCGAGGATTGCAGACGCATAGTTCTGCAGAAGCTTGCCCGCCTCGGTCAGGACAATGCCACGACCGTTGCGGTAAAGAAGCGCGATACCGACGCTCTCTTCCAGGGATTTGATTTGCCTGCTGAGAACCGGCTGGCTGACCGACAGCGCGACGGCGGCCCGCGAAAAGCTCCCGAATTCCGCAACTGCTATGAACAGCTGGAGCTGCCTTAGATCGAACATGGGCTTGCCTCGTTGCAAAATGCGGAAGATCGGATTTCCGTTGTCATGCAACGAATTGAGGAGTTTGGGATACATCGAAAGCGTTGACAAGCGTTCGGCGGACCCTTGGCAAAGCTGTTATGCGCGTGGCGAGCATTATCGCAAGGGCAGGAACTGGCCTACTCTGAGTCAATCCGAAGGCTGGCCAAATCCAATATAGTTAGAGAGGAAAAGTCGTGCAGCGTCAAACGCTTGGGTTCATCGGCCTCGGCCGCATGGGTGCGCCGATGGTGCGCCGACTGACCGAGGCCGGTCACCACGTGGTCGTCCACGACACGCGGCCGGACGCTGCGAAGGAGCTGCCTACGGAACACACGACATTTGCCGCATCCCCCAAGGCCGTCGGTGACGAGGCCGGCATCGTTTTCTGCAGCCTGCCAACGCCCGCCATCGTCAAGGATGTGGTGTTGGCTGCGAACGGAATCGCGGCCGGCTCGAAGGTCAAGACCATTATCGATGTGTCCACCACAGGACCGACCATGGCAAAGATCATCTCGGAGTCCTTGGCGGCCAAAAGTATCGCATGGGTGGACGCACCGATATCGGGTGGGATCGCCGGCGCGAGCAACGGCACGCTCGCCGTTATGGTTTCTTGCCCCAAGCAGACCTATGAGGAAGTCGACCCGGTGCTGGCCAATTTTGGCCGCAGGTTTTATTGCGGAGAAACGCCGGGAAGCGCTCAGGTTGCCAAGCTTGGAAACAACATGATCGCCGCCGGCGTCATCCTTCTGTCGGCGGAGGCTCTCGCAATGGGCGTCAAGGCCGGCCTGGATCCCACGGTGATGTGCGACATCATCAATGCTTCGAGCGGGCGAAACAGCGCGACGCAGGACAAATTTCCTCGTGCCGTGTTGCCAGGAACCTTCGACTTCGGATTCTCGACCGCCCTGTCCTACAAGGACGTGCGCATGTGTGTCGATGAGAGCGAGAACTTGGGGGTTCCCATGGTTGGTGGTTCTCTGGTGCGCCAGATGCTCGCCGCCACCAACGCCCGCTTTGGGCCGGAATCGGATTTCACGTCGATGGTGCGCATCATCGAGGAATGGGCCGGCGTGGAGATCCGCGCCTAGGGCCCGCGTTGTGGAGAGCAGCACATGACGACGCGCTCACTGGAACTGGCAACTGCATTGGCCAACCTTGCCGCGCCAGTTTTTGGTCCGGCAACCATCGGCAAGGCCAAGCTGTGCCTGCTGGATTTTCTTGGCTGTGCGTTCGAGGCTTCGGAACTGGAGCCAAGCCGACAGGCGGTCGCGGCGATGCCGGCAGCGCCTGGCGGCCACATGATCGGGGAAAGCGCGACGGCGACCCCGGCGGACGCAGCATTCGTGAATGCCGTGAAAGGCCATGGTCTGGTCAGGGAAGACATGCATGCAGCATCGGTTTGCCATCACGGCGTGGTTGTCTGGCCGCTGCTTCTGGCGCTGGCTGAAACGGATACTGTTTCCGGCATTGAACTGCTCCGGTCGGCGGTGGTCGCCTATGAGGTCGGCGGACGTCTCGGAAGGATGCTGATCGATCCGACGGTGTCCTCACTTTTCCGCCCGACTGGACTGGTCGGCCCAATCGGATCGGCATGCGGTGGCGCCTGGATGCTGAAGCTCGACCAACAGCAGATGGCGGCAGCGATTGCCTTGGCTGCGAACACCGCGTCCGGGCTGAACCAGTGGCCGCACAGCGGCGGCTCGGACATGTTCTTCCATCCCGGCTTTGCGGCCCGAAACGCCTGGATGGCGGTTCGGCTGGCCGAAGCAGGGGCGTTTGGAAGTCCAGACATATTTGAAGGACGTTCGGGATACTTTGCCGCGCTCGCGAGGCGGCCAATGCCTGGCCGGATCGAACTCTTTCCCGATGGGGAGGCGGATATCCTCAACGTCTATCACAAGGCGGCGCCGGCCTGCAATTTTGCCCAGACGGCCTGCCAGACCGCATTGAAGCTCGTCGAGATGATCGGCCCCGATGCCGCACCGGTTGCGCGTATCCGCATCAGCGTTCCCACCGCCGCTGCCGCGTATCCAGGGTGCGACCGGACCGGACCGTTCGACAGAGCGCTTCAAGCGAAGATGAGCATTCCATTCGGCGTGGGAGCCGTGTTTGCACACGGCCGGCTGTCGGAGGATATCTACAGCGATCTCGCCGATCCCGAGACGGTACGCCTGATCGGGGTGAGCGAACTGGTTGCCAGCCCGGATCTGACCGCGCTCTTCCCTGGCCAGCAGGGCGCGGCGATCGATGTGGTGCTCGGCGACGGCCGCAAGCTGTCGATGGGCCTGCCCGACGTCGTGCCCGCTACCGAGGCACAGGTGCGCGAGCGCTTCCGCCTGGCGGCGGCGAACATCCTCGGCGCTGCCGAAGCCGATGCCATCGAGGAATTCGTCGACAGGCTGGACACCAAGAAAGATGCCGGTCGGCTGCTGCCGCTTTGCGCGGCAAAGCGAGTAGCCGGAAGACAAGCAACGCGAACGCGGGCACAAGGGCCTGGCGAAGGTAAGCGTCTGCCGTCGAGGCAGAGTTTATAGACATCCCCAAAACAGGAGCAGTTCATATGTCTAAGGAAGTCCTCGAACGCGGTTTGGCGATCCGCAAGGAAGTGCTGGGCAAGGAGTTCGTCGAGAAGTCGTTTGCCGCGGCGGACGACTTCAACCGTCCCATGCAGGAGCTCGTGACCGAGTATTGCTGGGGTGCAGTCTGGGGTCGCGAGGAACTGCCACGCAAGACGCGCTCGATGCTGAACCTTGCCATGCTCAGTTGCCTCAACAGGCCTCACGAGCTCAAGATGCACACCAAAGGCGCCCTGCGGAATGGCGTCAGCCGCGAAGAGATCCGCGAAGTCCTCTTGCAGGTGGCGATCTATGCCGGAGTGCCCGCCGGCGTGGACTCGTTCCGCATCGCGCGCGACGCCTTCGCCGAGTTCGATGCTGAAGAAGCGTCTGCGCAGCGCTGAAGTCCGAGCATGAACGACGACCGGCAAAGGATCGCTTTCATCACCGGTGCCGCGAGCGGCATCGGACGGGCGGTTTGCCTGAGCCTTCATGGCAAGGGCTGCCGCATCGTGCTGGCGGATCGCGAGGAAGACAGCCTCGCCGTGTTGGCTGGCGAGCTTGGCGCCGGCGTCTTCCCGCTCCACCTCGACATCACCGACGGCAATGCCGTAGCCACCTGCCTCGAGCGCTTGCCGCCGGAATTCCGCGACATCCACATACTGGTCAACAATGCCGGTCATGACATCGGCGGGCGTACCCGCTTCGACATCGGCTCGGCCGACGATTGGGCGGCGATCATCGAGACCAACCTCATCGGCCTGATGCGCGTGACGCGGGCGATCCTGCCCGGAATGATCGAACGCGGCCGCGGCGACATCGTCAACATGAGCTCCATCAGCGCCATCCGGTTGGTGCCGGATCAAGCGCCCTACTCCGCCAGCAAGGCCGGCGTGCATATGCTGAGCGACATCATTCGCGGCGAATTGGCAGAGACCGCCATCCGCGTGATCGAGATCTTGCCGGGGCTCACCCGCACCAACATCGTCGCGTCCCGCCTTCGCGGCGACGAGGAGGCGGCCCAGGAATATTTCGAGCGGTTCGGCATGGCGCTCGACCCTGAAGACATCGCCCGGTGTGTCTTATTCGCGCTTGACCAGCCGCCCCATGTCCAGATCGCGCAAATGTTCGTCGTGCCCACCAACAGGTGGTAGGAACCGGCGCATCGGCGTCACGCAGCACCCGTTCCCGCCAAGGGTTTTCCGATCCATCCCCTCGAAACGAACCGCGGCCGGCCACTGCCGGCCAGCTTGGCATGCTCAGTGAACGGCCGCATACATGATCCGGCTTTCGGTTGCCTCATCGATGTCCATCTCCTCGACGATCCGCCCCTGCCTCGCCACAAGAATCCGGTCTGACAGCGTCTTGATCTCGGGCAGGTAGGACGAAATCACCACCACGGCCATGCCGCTGTCGGCAAGCTCGTTGATGAAGTTGTGAATCTCGACGATGGTTCCGACGTCGACCCCGCGTGTCGGCTCATCGAGGATCACCAGCTTGGGCTTCTGGATCAGCGCCTTGGCCAGAACCACCTTCTGCTGATTGCCGCCGGAGAGTTCGATGACGCGGGCATCGGCATCGATCGCCTTGACGCCGAGCCGCTTCGTCCACTCGACAGCCAGTTCCCGGCCCTGCCGCGGAACGACCGGCGTCAGAAGGTTGTTGCCTTTGGCAAGGTGTCCGAGCTGGATGTTGCCGGCGATCGTCATGGTTTCGAAAAAACCCTCGATCTTGCGGTCCTCGGTGACATAGACGATACCGTCACGCACCGCCGGCCGTGGCGTCCGGTAGCGGACGGGCCTGCCTTCGAAGCGCACCGTGCCGCCGTGGAAATAGTCGCGCTTCAGCACCCCGGCGACAATCTTCATCGTTTCCGTGCGTCCAGCACCGACAAGTCCGAACAAGCCTGTCACCTGGCCGGCGAACACGGAAAACGACGTGTTGCGCACCGTATTGCCCATCGACAGATTTTCGACGCTGAGGATCTTTCTGCCCATCGGCCGCGCCACGCGTGCCTGACCGGAATAGAGTTCGCTGGACAGGCTGCGGCCGACCATTGCCTGCACGATCCGCTCGCGATCGAACTTGCTCGTCTCATCGGTCACGACCACCTTGGCGTCGCGCATCACCGTGATGCGGTCCGCCAGGTGCAATGCCTCCTCCAGCGCATGGCTGATGAAGATGATCGCGATGCCCTCTTCCTTCAGGCGGCGGGCAAGATTGAAGAAATGGAACTTTTCCTCGGGGGTCAGCGTGGCGGTCGGCTCGTCGAAGATGATGAGCCGCGCATTGTGGTGAACGGCGCGTGCGATCTCGACCAATTGCTTCTTGCCGGCTCCCAGGAAAGACACCTGGGCGGTGGGATCGACGTAGAAGTTGAGCGACAGCAGATAGCGCTGTGCCTGAATGTTCAACCCGCGCAGCCGGTTGAACAGCTTCTCGTCGCCAAGGTAGATATTCTGCGCCACCGACATCGATGGCACCAGATTGGTCTCCTGGAAGACCATCGCTATTCCGCGGTTCAGCGCGTCGGACGGCGAATTCAGCGTCACCGGCTGGCCGTCCAGCAGCATCTCGCCGGAGCTCGGCTGATAGACGCCGGCCAGCACTTTCATCAGCGTCGATTTTCCCGCACCGTTCTCGCCCAGAATGGCGTGTATCTCGCCCGGCCGGATTTCGAAATCGACGTTCGAGATCGCCTGGACGCCACGGAAATCCTTGGAAACGCCGCGCAGTTGGACGAGCGGTGTCATGCCATGTGCCCCGCCAGTTCTTGGATCGCCACGATCTTTCCCGATCCCCTTGCACCAACGAGGAGCTGGTCACCGACTTCGCACAGTGAGGTCACGCCGTGCACATCGCCATCGGCGCGGCTTTGATAATTTCGCACCATGGCCATCTCCTTGTCACAGCGCACGACGAGGCCCGTCGACCAGGTCGGCGACCAAGGCTTCAGCATGTTGAGCTTCTTGCGCGCACCGCCCTGTATGGGTTCGAGGAAGCTCCTTCCCGTGGCAAGCGCGGGCGCGATCCAATAGTCCGGGTCGATTGTTTCGATCATGCGCGCGCGATACTCGTCCTCCTTCAGGACGAATTCGACAAGCGGGTTGCGCGGCGCGAACATGGCCAGCCAGAAGCCGCCTTCCGATGCCGGCGCGATGCGCCCGGGATAAGCGGGCAGCGAGCCCAGCGCGGTCTGTTGGCGTGAACCGTCGACACCCATCGAAAGGACACGGTGGCGCCATGCCTCCGAGACGAAGACGCGGTCGTTCGACACGGTGATCCCGGATGGAAACGCGAGCCCCGAAGCGATCGAGACGGCAGTGTGGGTGCCGATGTCGATACGCCAGATCGATCCCGCCGCCGTCTTGGTCATCAGATCGCGCTTCCAGCCATGCGCCGGACTGCGGTCGGACCCGACCGCGACGAGCAAGGTGGAGCGATCGGCGAAAGCCATCGCGGTGACGCAATGCGCATTGAGTGTCCCGATTGCGATCAACTCCGAGGATGCACCGTCGGGGCTCTCGATGCGGATACCCTCGCCTTCGACGGCGACAGCCAGCAGGTCCGCGCCCGCCGCCATGCTGGTCACCGGTTTGTCCATGCTTCTGGATCGGCTGATGGAAAGCCCGTACCCGCTATCGCCGGCCGTCGGCGCCAGCGTATGGATCTCCCGACCGACCGAACAGACGATCCGTTGCCCGCAGACCACGAGGTTGTCGACATCGGCAAGATCCAGCAGCACCGGAGCCGCGTCGAGCTTCGAATTCGGCCGCAGCGGGCCGTCCATCGGCGGCACCGTACTGCCAGTCAGATCGAAGCCACGGAAGTTCGCCCACGCCTGCTTGATGGCGCCGATCATTTACGCGGGCCCCAATAGGCATCCTGCGCGCACCAGTTGGGGTCGGCATCGGGCAGCTTGTAGCGGCCGATCCGGTTGTTCGAAACGCCGCCCAGATACAGCCATCCCTTGTGCTCGCGCATCGAGGTGATCATCGGGTGGTTGCGGCCCCCGAGATCCCACAGATTGTCGAGGATCTCTCCCTTCTCGTTGAACTTCACCACGCAGCCGGTGTTGATGTTCGGATACAGCCACTGATCAGGCGCGACGCGGCGGGCCATGCGCTTGCGGAAGCCGGGCATGCGCATGGCAAGATCGAGCGCCGGCCCGCGCATGCCGAGCAGCGCCAGCCAATAATTGCCGTCCGAGGACCGGTTGATGTTGTCGGGGTAGCCGGGCAGGCTGGAGATGACGCGCTCGGTCTTGCCCTTCTTGGGTCCGTCGAACCAATATCTGCTGATGGAACAGGTCCAGCTCTCCGCGAACATGAAGGACTGTCCGTCGGGACACATGGTGACGCCGTTGGCGAAGACCAGCTTTGGAATCTCGGTGTGGGTCTTGCCCGTCTTCGGATCGTAGCAGATCATGCGCCCGCTCGCCCGGCTTTCCAGTGCGTCGGTTGCCCAGTCCTCCTGCTCGTAACGGATCGTTGCCTCGCTGAAATAGATGCGCCCGTCGGGTGCGACGTCGACGTCATCGGCCAGGCGAAGACGTGAATCGTCCACCACGGACGTCCAACTCCTGTTCGTCTCGTCGGTGAGTTTGGTGACGGTCCTGTCGGGGGCAACCTGGAACAGACCCATGCCGCCGATGCAGACGAGCAGGTTTCCGCTGCGATCGAAAGCCATTCCGAGGGGATGGCCGCCGATATGCGCGAACACTTCGGAACGTTTGTGGTCGGGACCGAAGAAACGGACAATATCGCCATGCCGGGTGCCGCAATAGAGATTGTCGTCACGGTCGAGGATAACGTCTTCGGGGCCCTCGATCTGCCCGAGCCCGATGATCTCAACGGAGCGCAAGCGATCGTTCAGCACATAGGGCGACCCGGGTGCGTCGACCTTCGGAGCCGGCGGCAGGGAAAGGTAGGCGGGCGAGACATAGACCTTGGCGAGAATGCGGTGGCGGTGCTTCTGCCAGCGCATGTCCACGAAGACGGCCGTGAGCAGGATCACCCCCAGGATGGTCGAGGTGATCGGGCCGCTGATGCCGAGGTTGATCAGGCCGTTGGTGAGCATCAGCACCAGCAGGCTGCCGATGATCGCCTTTGCCACCGAACCCCGGCCGCCGCCGATCGCCGTGCCGCCGAGGACGGCCGCGGTGAGCGCCTGCACTTCGAGCCCGACGCCGGTGTCTGATCCGGTGCTGCCCAGCCTGGCTGCGAACAGGAAGCCGGCCAGCGCGCACATGGTGCCGGAGGCGACATAGGTGAGGAACACCATGAAGCGCACGTCGATGCCGGCGTTGAAGGCAGAACGTCGCGCCCCACCCACGGCGGTAAGCCGCCAGCCAGGACGCATCCGCGACAGAACGAGATGCCAGGCAAGGGCAATAACCAGCGTGATCACCAGCGAGGTCGGGACACCGAACACCGTGCCTTCGCCGATGAACAGCCAGAGGTCGGACATGGAGAAGCCCGACATCATGGACGTCGACATCTTCACGAAGACGATCTCATAGATCGAGCGGAAGATGATCAGGCTGACCAATGTGGTCAGGAAGGCGCGCAGCCGCAGATAGCCGACAAGCAGCCCGTTGATGGCGCCGCAGCAAATGCCCATGACCAGGATGCCGGCCAGCACGACCGGTATTGGCAACTCGTAGACGTTTACCCCGATCAGCGAGAAGAGCACCGCCAGCGAGAAAACGGAAGCGACCGAAAGGTCGATGCCGCCTGAAATCATCACGACTGTCAGGGCAAGCACCACGAGCCCGAATTCGGCGAACTGCCGGGCGAGGTCGGAAAGGCTCGACAGGGATAGAAAGTCGGGAATGATCGAGCCCAGTATCACGATCGTGAGCACTAGGGCGGAAAACGGGATCGCATTGTCGACCCAGCGCTTCGACAGGATCTCCCCGATCAGGTGATCGGGGAGATAGCGCGAACGCAGATAGGCAATTGTGTCGCTGCTGGCCATGATGATCTTTGATGTCTTCCGTTGGCCTACTTCAACTGGTCGAGCTGCCAGCAGGTACGCGGACCGATATTGTCCTTCGTCAGCAGCGTGAGAGGCGTGTAGTAAGAGGTCTTGCTCTCTCCGGCCTTGGCTGGCGACAGCAGCGATTGCACGATCTGCTGGTTGATAGCATTGCCCTGGAGCGGGACATCGTAGCTGATGATCAGGTCGAGCAGGCCCTTCGTGATGTTGTCGCAACCGATCTGGTTGCCGCCGCCGGAGGTGACGACATAGACGTCGTCGGCCTTTCCGGCCGCCTGGATCGCGGCGCCCGCGCCGACGTCCTGGTTGTCCCAGTTTCCGACGACACCGCAGAGGTCGGGATGCTGCTGCAGCACCGTCTCCATGATCGCGCGCGCCTTGGCAGGATCATACTGAGCCGCCTGTTCCGACACGATCTTGATCGACGGATCCTTGGCGAAGGTTTGCTTGTAGGCATAAAGCTCGTAAAGGTCGGAAGCAGCGGTAGGCTGGCCACGGATGATGGCGATCTTGCCCGACTTGCCGGAACCGGCCCCGCACTGTTTCACCAGCGCATCTGCCTCGATGTAGCCCACCCGCGACCAGTCGGCGCCGACATAGGCGTCGGTCGGAACAACGGATTCGAGATTGAGCTGGACCACCTTGATGCCGGCGTCCATGGCACGCTTCAGCAAGCGAGCGTAGGATTGCACATCGGGATTGTGCGCGATGATGAGGTCGGGCTTCTCCGCGATCAGCGCGGTCAAGGCCCGCGTACCGGCATCCGTGCTCCAGTTCGGATCGCGGATTTCGAGCGTGTAGCCGAGATCGGCTGCCTGCTTGCGCATGATCGCGGCCCACCCTTCCGTAAGGTCGAAACCCATCGCCAGGGGGATGAAGACAACGCGCTTTCCCTTCAGCCCGTCGTAGAATGGATTGCGCGACGGGTTATCCAAGCCGTCATCGGCATGCGTGGTGCCCACCAGCCCGAGGGCCATCAGCCCTGCGGCCAGAATAGTGCGAATTTTCATGGTTTCCTCCCGTTGAATCGCAAACAAGATATCGTTCAGATGTCCCCTTGGCTTTGTTGCGAGGTCTGCTCGTCCCTGGGGTTGATGAAGCTGTCCACCATGATCGCCAGCAATAGGATCAAGCTCTTGATCAGGTTTTGTGTGGTGTAGGTGATGTCGAGAATGGTCATGCCGTTGAGCAACACGCCGACCAGCAGCGTTCCCACCAGCACGTTGCGCACGCCGCCACGGCCGCCGCTCAGGCTTATACCGCCCAGCACCACGACGAGCAGTACATCGTAGATCATGGTGGAGTTGTAGACACGCGTGCTCATGCCGGACACAGCCGCCGCCATGACGATGCCAGCAAGGAAGGCGATCAGCGAACTCACGACATATTGCACAACGATCAGCGGCCTTAGCGGCAAACCAGTGATGCGGGCCGCCAGCGGATTGTCCCCTGCCGCGTAGACGAACCGGCCAAAACGGGTGCGCAGCAGCAGCAAGGCAATCAGGGCCGCAAGTACGGCGAAAGCGGCGATCGGCATCGGCAGGCCGAACAACAAACCACGTCCGAGAAAGTCGAACCATTCGACGCCGGTCGGGGAGTTCTGCACGTCGATCTCAAACAGGAAGGCGCGCCCGGATCCGTAGATCACCAGCCCCATGGCCAGGGTCGTGAAGATCGCCGGGATGTCCGCATAGGCAATCAGGATGCCGCTCGCCAGACCGATGGCAATGGTGAGCAGGAAGCCGTAGGCAAGGGCGGTATCGAACGGCGTGCCGGACTGCGCCAGGGACAGGACCCAAGACAGGGAGACCACCATCGTGGCGACCATTGCGAGGTCTATTCCCCGACCGATCACCACCAACCCCATGCCGAGCCCGAGGATGCCCAGAATCGAAACACTGCGCACCAGCGCTATGAGGTTGCCGGCGGTCAGGAAATTGTTGAGTGAGACCGCGAAGACGGCGAACATCGCAACGGCCAGTGCGAACACCACGCCCTCTTGCGACAATTGCACCTTCCCCATTCCGGACCTCCCAGACCGGCCGATGCCGATCCGCGGATGCGAACCCGCGCGATCGGCATCAAGCTGGCACAACATCCCTTTTTTGGAGGAGCCGAGACAGACCCGTCGATGGAATATCAGTTATGCTGGCCCGCCGCTCTATCGAGTCCGCGGCCCAAGCGGTGCCAAGCCCGTGTGGGCAGTCCGCGGCCCAGCCGCCGTCGATGATCATGGCGTCCCCGATCATCGAGCAAGACGCGTAGGTTGCATGATGGGACTATTTGGCCATGGGCTGCATTGATGGTCGATTCGAGGGTTTGCCATGTCCGTCATCGACAGCATCACTGGAATTTTCTCCTCGAAGCAAGAGGCCAAGAGGCCGTCTGCAAAGGCTGCTCCTAAGAAAGCCCTGCAAAAAGGCTGTTCCGGCTAAGTCAACAACGAACAAGAACAGCGGCCCCGCACCCGCGATGGCAGCCCATTCCAAAGATGCCGCGAGCAAGGGCAAGTCAGGCCAACCTAAGGCTGCCAGCTCAGAAAAAACCGGTTGAGCCAAGAAGGGAAACCCCGCTTCGGCGGGTTTCGCCGAACGAGAGCCATATGTGCAAGCAAGATGATGCTCGCTGATCTGGCCGCCACGGTCCGCCACTATCGACGGTCGTCCTACAGAACACTGGGCTCCGAGTCGCTGCCTCCTTCTCGCGAAGAGTGCTGCCGAAGGCACCTTGTTTGGCTCGCGGACGTTGCTGGCAAAGGCTACGTTGATCGTAGCATCACAAGGAATGGGTGGCCCGCAGCGCGTCGAACGGTCCTCGAAGGTCGCAGAGGCGACACTGCTTTTCTTTTCGAACGGACCAACAGTCCCGGCCTTGGGGCGGTGTAGACGCGCTTACTGGCGTGACCGGGTCTCAGGATGTTTTCCTGTGTGAAGACTGACGGTAGGGATTGCCGATTGCAAGAGCGGGTCCATAGTGACGGGGATGGGGGCGCAGTACGTTGATCTCGTTTTACTCGAGCAATCGCTGGCCGATACCGGTGGTTCTAATCGCCCGTTCTCTGATCGCGTGACCGACATTGCGCAGAAGACGGCTGGCTCCGTGCTGTTCGATGTTCGCGTCTACGACAATCCTGGCATTCAACGGATCGCGGCAATCGCCTACGGGGCGGACGGCGTCGTCGCGATCGTTATGGCCAGCGATGGAGGACTTGCTTCGGTGCCAGTCGATGATGGCAACTACGTTCTGATCGCGGAACTTAGCGCCTGGTACGCGCTGCCGATGGCCGAACAAATAAACACCAGTTACCTCGAGGCGGCGACCAAGCTGCTTGTCGAGCTCGCCTAGGCTGGCCGCATCCACAGGCGCATTCCGCTGGGAATCCTCGTCGGAAAGCGCCGTCACAAGCTTGATGGCCTCGTTCCAATGTCGCGCCACGTCAGCACGGGTAATGGTGCGGTCAGGTCGATAGGCCGGCAGAGCCCGAAAGTGCCTTCAGGTCGCGCAACACGGACGCAATGTGCGGCCATGGGAAATCGGTCGGATCGCCAATATCCCTGTCGGCGCCAACAATCATCTCCAGCTTTGCGATGACCTAGCGAGCGACAGCCCCATTTGTACCACAATGGGTAACACAAAAATGGAAAATTGCCGCGAGACCGCTCACCGGAATCCGGAAAGTCTATAAAGAATTCAATGGCCTATAGGAAAGCCGATGGTACCGTTGGCTGGGATCGAACCAGCGACCTCCGGATCCACAATCCGGCGCTCTAACCATCTGAGCTACAACGGCACGTTGCCTGAGCGGATCGAAACAGAAACTCATCCGCCCGCTCTGTCGTTCGGCGATGCGTCCTTACGGGCTTATGGATTCTAATTCAAGGCTTTTGGAAAGCAAAGGTCACTTCCCCACATCGGCGCGGCATTCGCCCAGCAAGAAGGCGCAGGCAAGGGCCGGGCGACGGACAAAGAAAAAGGCCGGCGGGAGGAGGTGCCGGCCTTTTCCTGTTACGAGCCAGCGGGAGGAGGTGCTGGCTGGTCACCCCGGGGAGCAGAGGGAGGAGGTTCCACTCACCGGGTATTCCTTGATGGCTGCCATTATACACCTGATCGTTTTTAAGAAAATGCGACCTTTTGTTGCATCTTCAGATCATGCGCAAATGTTAGGCAACCTTGATTTCCTTCATCGCCTTCTCGAAGGCGGTCTTGATCGGCTTGGAGACGTCCTCGGCCGCCTTGGAGGCAACGGCCTGGAAGTCCTTGGCCTGCTCGACGGTCGATTCGACGCGCTTGCGCAGGAAGGCGGTCTGCAACTCGACGACTTCCGACAGCGACTTGGCGCCGATCAGGGCCTCGAGGTGGGAAAAACCTGCCTCGGCATTGGCACGCAAAGCGGAGATGGTCTTGAGCGACAGGTCGTTGGAAACGGTCTTGGCGGTCTCGTAGGTCGACTCCAGAGCCTTCTGGGTCTCCTCGGCGCCGGTCTTCAGCTTGGCATAGGCCTCTTTCGACTGCTCAACGCCCTTTTCGGCGAAAGCGCGGATCTGGTCAGTGGCCTTGGAAGCGTCAAAGCTCGGGAATTCAACGTTTTCGATCGTCTCGGCGGTCTTGGTCCTGGACATTTTCCATCCTTTTCAGCGGCAGCGGCTTTGACAGAAAGCCGTCTCGTTCATGTATGATGGCAATATAAAGGCAAATTTTGTGCATTGCAATATCTTTGTTGCAGTGCACCATAAATTTCTTTTGGGCCGTTAACCAAGAGCCCAGATTCCAGCCTTTGCACGTTCTGGCTTGTGGACCTTCGCGCCTCCGGCTTTTATTAACAAAGCGTTAACTGCAAAATCGCCGCTCCGTGAGGTCCGCCAAGCGCATGCCGTCCGAATATTCCTTCCTTGATGTCGCCGTGCTCGACGCGGTCCGCCAGCGCTTTGCCGCAGGCGACGCGATCGCGATCCTGTCGGCGGATCTGGAGCAGGTTATCTGGGCCAATGGGCCAGGAGCCGCGATGTTCGGTTATCCCGACATCGAGGCGATCATCGGCGCCTCGGCGCAGTTGCCCGTGATCGCCAGGCGCCAGATCATGGCGACCAGCGGATTTCCAGAGATTGGCAGTGACCGTGCCATCATGGTGCGGCTGGCGACCGGAATGACCAGCCGCGCCGTCGGCTTCCTGGCCAGTGCGGTGACCATGCCGGACGCCGAAAAGGCGATCATGCTGGCAGTGCCGGCGGCTCAGACCGGGTCACGCAGTGCCAGCGAAATCGCCGCTCGCGCCATTAGCGGCTTCACCGAGGATGGCCACTTCATCGCCTTTGTCGACGCCGGCGGCCATGTCGAGGCGGCCTCGGAAGGATTTTTGGCACTGGGCATCCTGCCGGAGACGCTGGCTGCGCTCGTCGCCGACGTCGCGGCCGAGAGCGACCGCATCGTCAAGCGCCTCGTCCCCGGCCGCACGGTCTCCTATCCGGCAGGGCTGGCAAGATTGACCGAGGAACGGCATCTGCTGGTGGTGATCGACGAGGACCAACTCGACGACAAAGCCTCTGCCGACGAGAGCGTCGTGGAACCACAGCAGCCAGCCCCAACCGAGATTGCAGCTGCGGAAAGCACGATCGCCCAGCCGGAACCGGATCAGGACAACAGCCCGACAGTCGACAGCGAACACCCGGCTGCAGTGGACGAACCGAGCGTTGCGGAAGCCGCCGAGACCATATCGGTGCCTGCCGAGCCTGAGAATGCCTATCCCGCCGAGCAACCCGCGGAGGCGGCGGACAACGACTTGGGGAGTGCCGACGACACGCCGGCGCAGCATGATCACTGGTACTTTAATGCCGGTCAGGATGATGCACAACGAACCGACCGGCCAGCCGCAACCGATCCCGTTGAGCCTCCCGGCACCGTCGCGGAGGTTGCAGCGGAAAATCCGACGCAGGACGGCACGAAGGCCGCCGGGCCTCTCGAACGCCCGGTGGCGCGGTCGATAGACCGCGCGGCGGCGCCGGTACGCTTCGTCTGGCGCACCGATGCCGAAGGCAAGTTCAGCGCGCTGTCGCCGGAATTCGCCGACATCGTCGGCAAGCCGGCGGCCGACGTGATCGGCCGACGCTTCAGGGATGTCGCCGCTACATTCGGCCTCGACCCCTCCGGCGAGATATCGGGGCTCCTCGAACGGCGCGATACCTGGTCCGGGCGCTCCGTGCTGTGGCCGGTCGTCGGCACCGATCTGAAGATACCGGTCGACCTGGCGGCGCTGCCTGTCTATGGGCGCAGCCGCGCCTTCGAGGGTTTCCGCGGCTTCGGCGTCGCCCGCGCCAGCGACGCGGTCGTCGATCCGGAGGCCATCGGCATGGCGCTGGTGCCCAATGGCGAAGCGCCGGCAGCGCCGGAATCGAAACCCGTCGAGCCCGCGTTCGAAAAGCCGAAGGCTGAAGAGCCGAAGGCCGAGGACGCTCAGGCATCGGATCCGTTCAAAGGTGAGGTGCCGGCGCTGACCATCGTGCCGAAACCGGAACGGCGCTTTGCCGACAAGGTGATCCGACTGGCCGAACATCGCCAGCCAGCCAACGACAAGGGCCTGTCGACGCTGGAACGCAGCGCGTTTCGCGAGATCGGCGAGCGGCTGAAGAAGGACAGCGCCCCGGTCGAGCCGGCAGAGGCCGAGAAGCCGGATGTGCCGACAGCGGAGGCTGAGACTCCGGTCAAGGCGGCCGGCGAGGTTGCGTCGACGCCCGATGCCGTCCAGCAAGAAGGCCCGACGCATACCGGCGAAATCCCTGCGGCAGAACCAAGGAACGAACCGGTCGAGCCATCCGAGACCAATGTCGATGCCGAAGACGAGCAGGATCTGGCGCGGCTTGACGGCGGCCACCCGGACGAAGCGGTTCATGAGGGACCCTCCGAACCGAGTGTGACGGGCTCGTTGCTCGACTATGCCGGCCATGATGACGAACACGGCCCTGTGGTGGCGGAACCAGAAAGCACCAGGCCCGTCGCGACTGGCGAAGGGCCTGAAGCCACTGACGCGCCACATGACGTCCTCGATGATGACAGCATGACGTCAGCAGATTTTCGCGATGCCGAAGACAGTGAGGATTGGGCGCAGCCTGACGAGGAAGCCGCGTCGCCCGACAAGCAGGCGGTTGCCGAGGAAACCGTCGATGCAGGCGACGCCGCGGAAATACGCGTCGAGCGCCCTCGCCTGCAGGTTCCGCCGCTCAAGGCCGAAGGTTTCGTGCCGTCCGCGTTTTCCGCCGGAGATGAACACAAGGCTCCGGACACGTCGCTGCTCTGCAAGCTGCCCGTGCCGCTGCTCATCCATTCAGGAGACCAGTTGCACTATGCGAACGAGGAATTCCTCAGCCTGACCGGCTACGAGGCGCTCGACGATCTGGCGGATGCCGGCGGCCTCGGCGCGTTGTTTGCCGACCCCTATGCCGACGACGGCGTTTCCGACGGCACCGATCGCGCGCTGCGGCTGAAGACGCGTGATGGACAGGAATTCCCGATCGAGGCCATTTTGCGCTCTGTCCCCTGGCGCGACGGCAAGGCGCTGATGCTGGTCGTGCGACGCTCCGGCGAGGATGATGCGCCGGCGAGCCTGCATGTGGTTGGCGACGAGCAGACGCAGCCGGATATTTCCGAGCTCAAGGCGCGCATCGCCGAGATGCGCACCATTATCGACACCGCCACCGACGGCGTCGTGCTGATCGGCCGTGACGGCACCATCCGATCGATCAGCCGGCCGGCCGAAGCACTGTTCGGCTTCGACAGCGACGATGTGACCGGCAAGCCGTTCGCCTCGCTGTTTGCGATCGAAAGCCAGCGCGCGGCACGCGACTATCTCAATGGACTGTCCGAGCCCGGCGTGGCGAGCGTCATGAACGACGGCCGCGAGGTGATCGGGCGCGAATCGCAAGGACGCTTCATTCCGCTGTTCATGACCATCGGCCGGCTGCCCAACGACAGCGGCTTCTGCGCCGTCGTTCGCGATATCACGCAGTGGAAGCGGGCCGAAGAGGACTTGACGCAGGCACGTGCGGTGGCCGAGCGCGCGTCCTCGCAGAAGACCGATTTCCTCGCCCGCATCAGCCACGAGATCCGCACCCCGCTCAACGCCATCATCGGCTTTTCCGAACTGATGGTCGACGAGAAATTCGGACCTGTCGCCAACGACCGCTACCGCGACTATCTGCGCGACATCAACCGCTCGGGCAATCATGTGCTCGACCTGGTCAACGACCTGCTCGACATCTCCAAGATCGAGGCTGGCCAGCAGGAGATGGCCTATGAGGCGGTGTCGCTCAACGACACGCTGGCCGAGACGGTGGCGATGATGCAGCCGCAGGCCAACCGCGAACGGGTCATCATCCGCTCCAGCTTCGCTTCGCGGCTGCCGGAAGTGGTGGCCGACCTGCGCAGCGTGCGCCAGATCGCGCTCAACATCCTGTCGAATGCCATCCGCTACACCCAGGCCGGCGGCCAGGTGATCGTCTCGACCGCCTATGAGACCTCGGGCGACGTCGTCATGCGGGTGCGCGACACCGGCATCGGCATGAGCCATGCCGAGATCGAGCAGGCGCTGAAGCCGTTCAAGCAGATCAACGCGCTGAAGCGCGGACGCGGCGACGGGACCGGGCTTGGACTGCCGTTGACCAAAGCGATGGTGGAAGCCAACCGTGCACGCTTCACCATCAATTCGACACCGGGCGAAGGTACCTTGGTCGAGGTCGCTTTTCCGTCGACCCGTGTGCTCGCGGAATAGATCAGCCCTCTCCGCGGTACGGTCCCGATAAAAAGAAAAGGCGCCCAAAGGACGCCTTAAGAGATGGGATTGCTGTCACAACGGGGGCTTGAGCGAATTCGGATCCTCGGGGCTGAGGAACGGGATTTCTCCCTCAAGTTACCTGCGACTATCGACGCCGGACCTTAACAACTCCTTACCGGGGCGGCGGAAAATTTACGAATGTGTACCACTCATGAAATCTAGGTAAATTCTAGCGAGATATTTCGTTAACCATGCCGGAAAGCCTTTTTCATGCATGTCGTTGTCTCCAAACCGGAGCCACTTTTGAGCGACATGCCGTAGCAGTTACTCGGCCAGCTGCGGCAGGTTCTTGAACAGCTCCAGCGCCTCTGGATTGGCGAGCGCCTCCTTGTTCTTGATGGCGCGGCCATGCACCACGTCGCGTACCGCAAGCTCGGTGATCTTGCCCGACTTGGTGCGCGGGATGTCGGTGACGGCGACGATCCTTGCCGGCACGTGACGCGGGCTCGCGCCGCTACGGATTTTTGCCCGTATGCGTTTTTCCAGATCCTCGTCGAGCTGAACACCGGCGGCCAGGCGCACGAACAGGATGACGCGCACGTCGTTGTCGAAGTCCTGTCCGATGCACAATGCTTCCAGTATCTCAGGCATCTGCTCGACCTGGTTGTAGATCTCCGCCGTGCCGATCCTCACCCCGCCCGGGTTGAGCGTGGCGTCGGAGCGGCCATGGATGATGAGGCCGCCATGCTCGGTCCATTCGGCGAAATCGCCGTGGCACCAGACATTGTCGAAACGCTCGAAATAGGCCGCCCGGTACTTCTTGCCCTCGGGGTCGTTCCAGAAGCCGATCGGCATCGCCGGAAAGGCTTTTGCGCAGACCAGCTCGCCCTTTTCCTGCCGGACCGGCCTGCCGTCGTCGTCCCAGACATCGACCGCCAGGCCGAGGCCAGGTCCCTGGATCTCGCCGGTCCAGACCGGCTGCGTCGGCACGCCGAGCACGAAGCAGGAGACGATGTCGGTGCCGCCGGAGACCGAGGCCAGATGCACGTCCTTCTTGATGCCGTCATAGACGAAGCGGAAATCTTCCGGCGACAGCGGCGAGCCGGTGGAGGAGATTGCCCGCACAGTGGCCAGATCATGCGTGCGGACCGGCTTGAGGCCGGCCTTGCGCACGGAATCGATGAACTTGGCCGAGGTGCCGAAGAAAGTCATCTTCTCGGCATCGGCGAAATCGAACAGCACATTGCCGTCGGGGTAGAAGGGCGAACCGTCATAGAGCAGCAGCGTCGCACCCGAAGCGAGACCCGATACCAGCCAGTTCCACATCATCCAGCCGCAGGTGGTGAAGTAGAAAAAGCGGTCGCCGTCGAGGAGACCGGCATGCAGCCGGTGTTCCTTGACGTGCTGGATCAGCGTGCCGCCGGCCGAATGGACGATGCATTTGGGAATGCCGGTCGTTCCCGACGAGAACAGGATGTAGAGCGGATGCGAAAACGGCAGCGGCTCGAAGGCAACGGGCTTGCCGGCGAAGGGCGACAGCGCCTCTTCCAGCGCTACCGCCTTGTCGATGGTCCCGGCGACATCGCTCGATGTGCCGAGATAGTCGACTAGCAGGATCTTGCGGACAGTGCCGAGCTTGGCCGCGACCGCGGCGATCTTGTCGGCGACTTCGATCGCCTTGCCGTTGTACCAATAGCCGTCCGGCGCGATGAAGACGACCGGCTCGATCTGGCCGAACCTGTCGAGCACGCCCTGCTCGCCGAAATCGGGAGAGCAGGACGACCAGACGGCGCCGATCGAGGCGGCGGCCAGCATGGCGGCGACGGTCTCCGGCATGTTGGGCATCATGGCGGCAATGCGGTCGCCCTTCTTCACCTTGAGCGACAGGAAAAGCTGCTGCAGCAGCGAAGTCAGAGCGTGCAACTCGTTCCAGGACAGCCGGCGCTCGACCTTGTCTTCGCCGCGAAACACGATTGCGTCGCCTGAGCCGGTCTTCTTCAGCAGATTCTCGGCGAAATTGAGTGTCGCATCGGGAAAGAAAGAAGCGCCGGGCATCTTGCCGCCGTCGACGAGCAGCCTATCGCCCTTGTCGCCGACGATGCCGCAGAAATCCCAGACCAGGCTCCAGAACCCTTCACGGTCCTCGACCGACCAGGCATGAAGCTGCGAATACGAGGAAAACGCTGCGCCGGCTTTCACTCCGGCGACCTTGGTGAAGGCGGTCAAGGGTGCTGCGTCAATCTGGTCTTGCGTCGGGGTCCAGAGCGGTTGTCCGGCAGCCATGATCGTTCCTCCACGGTCGCCATCGCTTATGCATATCGCAGCGCAGCAGAGCAAGATTTTGTTCGGCTGATGCGACCAGATGTGCGCAAATGCCATCGCCGGGCCATAAAGACTTGAAATGCCTCAGCCCTAAGTCGTAGTGACAACTTGAAGTCGTAGTGGCGGCCGGAAGTCGTGGTGACGACTGCAGTCGTGGCGACGACTGGGGTTACACCCGTCGGGCGATTTGTCGGAATGGAAGCATACGGGGCCATATGCCATCATCTATGATCCGGCGCGGAATATGGGCGATCGGCGCTGCCGTGATCGTCGTCGCGCTGGTCGTTGCCGCCCTGCCGCTGATTGCCTCCACCCGTATCGTGCGCGACCGCATCGCCTGGGAAATGAGTGCGTGGAGCGGCTTCCGGGTCGCCATCGACGGTTCGCCGCGCATCGAGGTCTGGCCGACATTCCGCGCGATCCTGACCGATGTGACGCTTTCACAATGGACCGACACCGAGGCGCCGCCGGTGGTCGAGGCAGAACGGGTCGAGGTCGACCTTTCCGCCATGGCGGCGCTACGCGGCGACGTGGTGTTTTCGACGGCGCGGCTGGTGCGGCCGACGATCCGGGTTCAGCGCACGCCTGCCGGCCTTTTCCTGCCTGCTGTCCCGACCGGCGGGCGCATCACGCGCTCCATCGACACGGCGCGCGGCCTGGTCAACGCCGACCCCGCCAAGCCGGACCTCGACAAGCTGCCTACCGACACCTTCGGCACGGTCGAGTTTCGCGACGGCCGCATGGTAGCCTCCATCGGCGGCAAGGACGTCGAGATCCTGAGCAGTTTGAACGGTCAAGCGAATTGGGCGGCGATGAACAGCAATGCGACGCTGTCGGCAACAGGGATCTGGCGGGGCGAAAGCGTCGCGCTGGACGTCGCCTCGGCCAAACCGCTTGTGCTGTTTGCCGGCGGCACGGCGCCGCTGACGCTGTCCTTCAAGGCAGCACCCGCCACCTTCTCGTTCGACGGCACGGCCAGCATGTCTGAAAATACCTATTTCGACGGTCAGGCGAAGTTCTCGGCACCCTCGCTGCGGCGCGTCCTGGAATGGTCGCAGGCCGGCATCGCTCCGGGTGCGGCGATCGGCTCGGTCAGCATTTCGAGCAAGATCACCGCGACGGGCGGGCGCGTCAAGTTCGACAACACGGCAATTGCACTCGACAACAATCCGGGGATGGGTGCACTGGACCTCTCGCTTGGTGAAGCACAACCTGTGATCTCCGGCACGCTCGCCTTCGACACGCTCGACCTCAGATCGTTTCTGTCGGCCTTCACCCCGCTGGTGCCGACCGGAGGGGCGGGACCCGGCGAAATCGACACAAGTTTCGCCGACAAGATCAATCTCGATCTGAGGCTGTCGGCAGCCCACGCCACGGCGGGGCCTATCCAGCTCGCCGATGTCGCCGCCACGGCCCAGGTCAAGGATGGTCTGTCCGTCTTCGACATCTCCGATGCCTCGGCCTTCGGCGGCAACATCCAGACCAGCCTTCGCTTCGATCGCAAGCCGGAGGGCTCGCAGGTCGAAATCCGCCTTCTGGCGTCCGACATCGACGGCGGTGCTTTCGGTACGGCGGCAGGGATGACGCGGCTGGTGCCGGTCGGCACGGGCACCGTCTCGGTGATCCTCAAGGGGCCGGGCAGAACCTGGGATTCCATCTTCGACAATGCCGACGGCTCGGTCTCGGCGACGTTCGGACCGGGTGCGTTGAGCAAGCTCAACCTGCCGGCCTTCCTCAAACATACCGAACAGGGCGGCTTCTTCGCGCTCGACGATGTCTCCGACGGAACATTGCCGATCGACGGCGCCGAGATCAAGGCCACCATTTCGAAGGGCGTGGCGCGGATCGACAAGGCCGAGGCCAATTCAGCGAAGTACAAGATCTGGCTGTCCGGCATCGCGTCCTACGCCGGGCGCGGACTGGCTTTGTCCGGCGGCGTCATTCAACCTGACCAGGCGGCAACGCAGGCCAACGGCCAGCAAGGTCCCAACCAGTCATCGTTCTTCGTCGGCGGAACCTGGAGCACGCCGTTCATTTCCCCGATCAGCCGCGGCGTTTCGGGGGAATAGGCCGCCACCGCGCCTTCTGTTTTTCACCCGCGCTGCGCCGCCTGCTCATCGAGCTGGCGCTGCACCTCACGCCGTTTGTTGGCAAGCGAGGCGATGATGACGCCAATCGCCACGACGGCGATCAGGATGGTGCAGGCAGCGTTGATTTCCGGCGTCACGCCGAGGCGAACCTGGCTGTAGATCTTCATCGGCAGCGTCGTCGCGCCCGGCCCCGAGGTGAAGCTGGCGATGACCAGATCGTCGAGCGAAAGCGTGAAAGCCAGCATCCAGCCGGAAACGATTGCCGGCATGATGACCGGCAATGTGATCTGGAAGAAGGTCTTCACCGGCGTCGCGCCAAGATCCATCGCGGCTTCTTCCAGCGAGCGGTCGAAGGTCATGAGGCGCGACTGCACGACCACGGCGACGAAGCACATGGTCAGCGTGATGTGGGCGAGCGTCACGGTGAGGAAGCCGCGGTCTAGCCCGACGGCGACGAAGAGCAGCAGCAGCGACAGGCCGGTGATGACTTCCGGCATGACCAGCGGCGCAAAGACCATGCCGGAGAACAGCACCCTGCCCTTGAAGCGCGTGTAGCGGGTCAAGGTGAGTGCCGCCAGGGTGCCCAGTACCGTCGCAACCGTGGCCGAGATCAGGCCAACACGCGCCGTCACCCAGGTCGCGTCCATGAGACCCTGGTTGTGGAACAGCGAGACGTACCATTTGGTCGAGAAACCGCCCCAGACCGTGACCAGTTTCGATTCGTTGAACGAGAAGACGATGAGCAGCACGATCGGCAGATAGAGAAAGGCAAAGCCAAGCACGATCGAGGTAATGTTGAAGCGGCTCCAGGTGGCGTTCATGAGGTCACCTGTCCATTTCCTGAGCGCGCGCCTGAGCCCGCTGGAAGAGCATGATCGGCACGATCAGCAGCAATAGCAGGATGACGGCAACGGCCGACGATACCGGCCAGTCGCGATTGGCGAAGAACTCGTTCCACAACGTCTTGCCGATCATCAGCGTCTGCGAGCCGCCGAGCAGATCGGGAATGACGAATTCGCCGACAGCCGGAATGAACACCAGCAGACAGCCGGCGATGACGCCGGGCAGCGACAGCGGGAAGGTGATCTTCCAGAACGCGCTGGTCGGCGGACAGCCAAGATCCTTGGCCGCCTCGATCAGCGAATAGTCCATCTTCTCGAGAGCGGAATATAGCGGCAGCACCATGAACGGCAGGTAGGAATAGACGATACCGATGAAGATAGCCGTGTAAGTGTTGAGGATGATCAGCGGCTGGTGGATGACGCCGGTGGCGAGCAGCAGCTGATTGAGCAGCCCTTCGGGCTTGAGGATGCCGATCCAGGCGTAGACGCGGATCAGGAACGAGGTCCAGAACGGCAGGATCACCAGCATCAGCAAGGTTGGGCGGATCGTGGCCGGCGCGCGCGCCATGCCGTAGGCGATCGGATAGCCGACGAGCAATGTCAGGACCGTCGAGACCGCGGCAATGATGACGCTGGTCACATAGGCGTTGAAGTAGAGCGCGTCCTGCGTCAGCCAGGTGTAATTGTCGAGGCTGAGTTGTTTCAGCTGAGCAAGGAACCCTGAAATACCGCCGCTGAAATCGAGCGCCGGCGTATAGGGCGGAATGGCGATAGCCGTCTGCGACAGCGAGATCTTGAAGACGATGACGAACGGAATGAGGAAGAAGAACAGCAGCCAGACATAGGGGATGATGATGACCAGGCGGCCAAAGAAGGCAGCACCCAGCCTGGCGAGGGCGGATTTGCCGGCATTGGTTGCCGGAGGGGCTGAGGCGGTGGTGGCGGTGGCGCTTGACATGGTCGCCCCCTACCGCGTCAGCACGACGCCGGCGTCGGGCCGGAAGGAAACCCAGGCGCGGTCGTTCCAGCTCAACGGATCCTCGGTGATGCGGGCCGCGTTCATGGTGCTGGCGCGCACCACCTGGCCGTCGTCCAGCCTGACATGATAGACGGTCATGTCGCCGAGATAGGCGATGTCGTAGACCTCGCCCTCGATGGCGTTGACCGCCTCGGCCGGCTTCTTCGACGACACCTTGATCTTTTCGGGCCTGATGGCGAAGGTGACGGCCGTCCCGGCGCCGGCGGTGCCGGCATTGTCGGTGCGGATGGTGATGCCGTTGCCGGCATCGATGCTGGCGCTGCCGGCCTCGCCACGCGCGATCTTGCCCTCGAACATGTTCACATTGCCGACGAAGCCAGCGACGAAGCGCGACCCCGGCGCCTCATAGACTTCGGCCGGCGTTGCCACCTGCATCACCTCGCCCTTGTCGATGATGGCGATGCGATCGGCCATGGTCATCGCCTCTTCCTGGTCGTGGGTGACGACGACGAAGGTCAGGCCGAGGTTCTGCTGCAGGTCCATCAGTTCGAACTGCGTCTCTTCGCGCAGCTTCTTGTCCAACGCGCCGAGCGGCTCGTCGAGCAGCAGCACCTTCGGCCGTTTGGCGACCGAACGGGCGAGCGCGACGCGCTGGCGCTGGCCGCCGGACAGTTGATGCGGCTTGCGCTTGGCGAACTGCTCGAGTTTGACCAGCTTCAGCATCTCGGCAACGCGCGAGGCGATTTCGGGCTTCGGCATGCCGTCCTGCTTCAGGCCGAAGGCGATGTTGTTCTCCACCGTCATATGCGGGAACAGCGCATAGGACTGGAACATCATGTTGACAGGCCGCCGGTAGGGCGGGATACCGCGCAGATCCTGGCCGTCGAGCAGGATGCGGCCGGCTGTCGGCTCCTCGAAGCCAGCGAGCATCCTGAGCAGCGTCGACTTCCCGCAGCCGGAAGCACCGAGCAGCGCGAAGAACTCGCGCTCGAAGATGGTCAGAGACAGATTGTTGACGGCGGTGAAGTCACCGAACTTCTTGGTGACGTTGTCGAACTGGATGTACGGCTTGGCGTTCGGGTCGTTCCACGGTGCAAAATCCCTGCGGATGCTGCCAAGCGATTTCATGTCCCACTCCGTCCTGATTTTCTTGCTTCTTGCCCCAGATAGAAACGGTCCCGGCAGGTGGCTGCCGGGACCGTGTCGGATTGCTTACTGGCCAGTGACGATCTTGGTCCAGGTGCGCGTGATGACGCGCTGGGTCTTGGGATCGTAGGGCGAGACGGTGTAGAGCTTCTTTATGGTCTCGGCATCGGGATAGACCGAAGGATCATCCAACAGCGCCTTGTCGACGAATTGCTGCGAAGCCTTGTTGCCGTTTGCGTAGAGCACGTAGTTCGACGACTTGGCGATAACTTCCGGCTTCATCATGTAATTGATGAACTCGAGCGCCTCGGCGACATGAGGTGCATCGGCAGGGATCGCCATCTGGTCGAACCACATCTGCGCACCCTCCTTCGGCACGGAATAGCCGATCTCGACGCCCTGCTTGGCCTCGACCGCGCGGTTGCGGGCCTGGAACACGTCACCCGACCAGCCGACCGCCAGGCAGATATCGCCGTTGGCGAGCGCGTTGATGTATTCGGAGGAATGGAACTTCCTGATGTAAGGCCGCACCTTGAGCAAGGTCTCCTCGGCCTTGGCGATATCATCGGGTGACGTGCTGTTCGGGTCGAGGTTGAGATATTTCAACGCCGCCGGGATGATATCTGCCGGCGAGTCCAGCACGTAGACGCCGCAGTCCTTCAATTTGGCCAGGCTATCGGGATTGAAGAAGACGTCCCAGCTGTCGATCTTGTCAGTGCCAAGCGCCGCCTGCACCTTCTTGATGTTGTAGCCGATGCCAACCGTGCCCCACATGTAGTTGACCGAGTATTCGTTGCCGGGGTCGTACTTGGCGGTGCGCTCGGTAACCGTGTCCCACATGTTGGAAATGTTGGGCAGTTTCGACTTGTCGAGCTTCTGGAACACGCCGGCCTGGATCTGGCGCGCAAGGAAATTGCCGCTGGGCACGACGACGTCATAGCCGCTGCCGCCGGCAAGCAGCTTGGTCTCAAGGATTTCGTTGGAATCGAAGGTGTCATAGACGACCTTGATGCCGGTTTCCTTGGTGAAATCGTCGATGATCGAACTGTCGATGTAGTCCGACCAGTTGAAGACGTTGACGACACGATCCGCGGCGTGACCGCCGACGGTGAACAATGTCAGGAATGCCGAGGTTGCCGAAAGCCAGAGCGCTTTGCGGATCATGCTATTCTCCTTTGATGAGTGTTCCTTCACCGGCTCGTCGCGATATCAGCGCGACCGGCATTTTCTTCAGACTATTGAGCTTTCCAAGGGGCGACAAGCGCGAACTGCCGAGACCATGCAGGCGGTTCGATGAGATGGCTGGACGCCCCTGAGGCGGCCTGGGAGGCGTGCCAATACCGTCATAGGCTTTCGCCGTGGCGCGGGCAGAGATACGACGATATGGTCCGGTCCCGATCGGACCGGCTGGGAGACTTGGCAAGATACGCCTGTCTTGTTGTTGCCGTAATACCAGCCTGCCCGTGCTGCAGCGACGTTGTCAATGGCAAAGCTGCAGGCCGCTTCAATTAGGCGACGGCACCCCGGTGACCCCTGCGCGTTCGGGGCGTGCCTGGCGCTTGAATTCGAGCCCGATATGGACGAGCAGCGCCGTGACCACAACCGCGCCGCCGATGATGGTGCGCCCCGACGGCACCTCGGAATGGATGAGCCAGACCCATATCGAGCCGAGGATCGGCTCGAACGTGCCGAGCAGCGCCGCGATGGCCGCCGGGATCAGTCGCGCGCCGGTGGCGAAGAAGGCGAGGCCGAGGCCGAGATTGACCACGCCGAAGGCAAACAGAAAGCCCATGTCACTGACTGACACGGTGAGGGTCGATGCCTGCGAGACGGCAAAGCCGGCCGCGAGCATGGTGCCGAGGCACGTCGCCGGCGTCATGCGCACGCCGGAAAACCGTCGGGTGATGACGGTGGCGACCGAGAACATGACCGCGATCAACAGCGCCAGCCCATCGCCTATCGGCGAGACGGCGCCATCCAGCGATTCCGACACCATGATGGCGACGCCGGTGATGACGGCCGCGATTGCCACCCAGGTGGCGACACCGACCCTTTCGCGAAACAACGCCCAGGCAAACAGCGCCGCCAGCAACGGCACGCCTGCCTGCATCAAAAGGATGTTGGCGACGGTGGTGTAGGCCAGTGCCACGACGAAGGCGGTCGACGCGGTGGCAAAGCAGATCCCGACGGCAAGGCCGGGCAGACCCATGTCGCGGAACAGGTTCAGCGTGCCACGCCAGCCGTCACGCCAGACCATGAAGCAGACCAGGAAGGCGGCTGCCCAGACGGAGCGCCAGAAAATGACCGTCCAGCTGTCACCGACGGTGATGAAGCGGGCGATGGTGCCGCCGAAGCTCCACATCAGCGCCGACAGGAAGACCAAAAGCATGCCGACGCGTTCCTCGCGCGGCGAGACGGCTGGCGATGCGACGATCGGCGATGCGGTATCGATCATGGCTGCCACTGTCGGGCTTTTGTGGACGGGACGATGCGCAAGGGACGACAAAAAGATGCTCTGTTCGCGTAACGCAAAGGCGCAGGCCGGAACTGAGCCAGCGGCCGGCGACAATTGTGGCACCTTGCCCCCATTCAGAGGACACGGCGTTACTGGAAATCGAAGGCACTCAGGCCCGTCACCATCTCGTCGAGGCCGAGCGGACGCGTCACCGGCGGTTCGGCCCGCGCCAGGCAGCCGACTCGTTCGCAAAGCCGGCAGGCAGGCCCGACCGGCGTCGCCGCGATGCTGCCGGCCTTTGCGGTGATTGCCGCACCGGGTAATGCCGCGCCATAGACGATTTCGTCACGAAAGCCGATGTCGCAACCGAGCAGCAGTGCGGTGCGGCGCGGGCGTTCCGAGAATGCGCCTTGCGGCCCTTCCAGCGTGCGGGCGACGCACAGGAACTCGGCGCCGTCGGGCATTTCCACTGCCTCGACGAAGACCTGGCCGGGCTGGGTGAAGGCGACATGCACGGGCAGCTTGGGACAGCCGCCGCCAAAGCGGCTTTGAGGAAAGCCCTGGCTGCCGGCCTTGCGGAAGCGGTTGCCGGCATTGTCGACCTCCAGCATGAAAAACGGCACGCCCGAGGCACCCTGCCGCTGCAGCATGGTCAGCCGGTTGGCTGCCTGTTCGAAGGAGACGCCGAAGCGCGAGCGCAGGACATCGATGTCGTAGCGGGCGCGCACGGCAGCCGCGTGAAAAGCCTGATAGGGCATCATCAGCGCATGCGCCGCATAACGGCCAAGTTCGAAGCGGGCCAGGCGGCGCGCCTCGTCGGTGCTCAGCTTGAGCGCCTGGATCTCGCCGGCGACCGCGACCGTCATGCGGATCAGGCAGGCCTCCATCGCGACCTCGCGCAGCTGGTCGAACGGCGACAGGCGTTCGGACAGGAACAGGCGCTGCGAATGACGATCATAACGGCGGCGCCAGTTCGGCATGGTGGCGACCGGCAGCACCTTGACCACGATGCCATATTCGCGCTTCAGCCAGGCCTTCAGCGCGCCGAACAGATCGTCGCCGGGATCGAGCACCGAGGTGAACGCCGCGGCCTCCTCCTCGAGGGCAGCAAAATGGTTCGGCCGGCGCTCGAAAATCTCGTGCACCTCGTCGATCGGCAGGCGGGCGCCGGAAAGCGCCGTCGCCCGACCTTCGCGCGCCAAAAGCTCGTTGAGGTCGGACAGGCGCTCGGCCTGCTCGCGATAGGCGCGGAACAGTTTTATCACCGCCGCGGACGCATTGGGCGCCGCCTCAGCAAGCTCGATCAGTTCCTGATCACCCGGCAGCTCGCCGACCAGAAGAGGGTCGGTGAACACTTCTTTCAAGGCAGCGACAGATCCCCTCGCCTCGCCCTGCAGCTCGTGTGGATCGACCTTGTAGACGGAGGCCAGCCTGAGGATCAGCTGCACCGTCAGCGGCCGCTGGTTGCGCTCGATCAGATTGAGATAGGATGGCGAAATGCCAAGACCCTCGGCCATCGCCGTCTGGGTCAGGCCCTTGGCGTTGCGGATGCGGCGGATGCGCGGCCCGGCGAAGATCTTCTGGTCAGCCACGGACTGTCCTTTACAGCATTTACACGAATTTTCTGGGCTTTGGCCTTTTACAACGATGACAAATTTACAACGCACCTCTGTCAAACACAACACAGGTTTTCTCTTATATTGTGCCGGTTTTGTGGATTTATGTAGCTGATTTCGCGCAGAAATGTAAATCCAGTCATACCCAATGACCCCAAATTCTTTACGCCTTGACACAGATCAGCAATCCCTCGGAGTGACCAATGACTGATTTTTACAACCTCGTCCCATCGGCCCCGGAAGGTCGCTTTGACGGTATCGAACGGCCCTACTCCGCGGCGGATGTGAAGCGCCTGCGCGGTTCGGTGCAGATCCGCCAGAGCCTCGCCGAAATGGGCGCCAACCGGCTGTGGAAGCTGATCCATGAGGAGGACTTCATCAACGCGCTCGGCGCCATGTCCGGCAATCAGGCGATGCAGCAGGTGCGCGCCGGGCTGAAGGCGATCTACCTGTCGGGCTGGCAGGTTGCCGCCGACGCCAACACGGCTGGTGCGATGTATCCGGACCAGTCGCTCTACCCGGCCAATGCGGCGCCCGAACTGGTCAAGCGCATCAACCGCACGCTGCAGCGCGCCGACCAGATCGAGACCTCCGAAGGCAACGGGCTTTCGGTCGAGACCTGGTTCGCGCCGATCGTTGCCGACGCGGAAGCCGGCTTCGGCGGACCGCTCAACGCCTTCGAAATCATGAAGGCCTTCATCGAGGCGGGCGCCGCCGGCGTCCACTATGAGGATCAGCTGGCGTCGGAAAAGAAATGCGGCCATCTCGGCGGCAAGGTGCTGATCCCGACCGCGGCGCACATCCGCAACCTCAATGCCGCGCGCCTGGCGGCGGACGTGATGGGCACGCCGACCCTGGTCGTCGCGCGCACCGATGCGGAAGCCGCCAAGCTGCTCACCTCCGACATCGACGAACGCGACCAGCCTTTCGTCGACTACGACGCCGGGCGCACGGTGGAAGGCTTCTACCATGTCAGGAACGGCATCGAGCCCTGCATCGCCCGCGCCATCGCCTATGCGCCTTACGCGGATCTGATCTGGTGCGAGACCTCGAAACCCGACCTGGCACAGGCCAGGAAATTCGCCGAGGGCGTGCGCAAGCATCATCCCAACAAGCTGCTCGCCTACAATTGCTCGCCGTCGTTCAACTGGAAGAAGAACCTCGACGACGCGACGATCGCCAGGTTCCAGAAGGAGCTCGGCGCGATGGGCTACAAGTTCCAGTTCATCACGCTCGCCGGCTTTCACCAGCTCAACTACGGCATGTTCGAACTGGCGCGCGGCTACAAGGCGCGGCAGATGGCGGCCTATTCCGAGTTGCAGGAAGCCGAGTTCGCGGCCGAGGCCAATGGCTACACCGCGACCAAGCATCAGCGCGAAGTCGGCACCGGCTATTTCGACGCCGTGTCGATGGCGATCACCGGCGGCCAGTCGTCGACCACCGCCATGCATGAATCGACCGAGCACGCGCAGTTCAAACCGGCCGCCGAATAGCGAGCCGCAAAGTACAGAGGAAACGCCCAACAGGGCTTGGACACAGGAGAAGACCAATGGCATCGATAAGCCGTGTCAAGGAACGCGCCGAGGAACAGTCGACGACGATGAGCGTCGACCAGCAGGCGACGATCCGCATGCTGGCCAACGACCTGCACCGCCTCAACCAGTCGGTGATGAAGGCGGTCGAGGCGGGCGTCTCGGTGGAACTCGTGCGCTCGGCACGACATCACGGCGGCGACGGCAACTGGGGCGATCTGCTGATCCCGGTGATCGTCACACAGCAGAGCCACGGCTGACTGAAATCCATGCAACCGACCCTTCACCTGCGCAGCCCTTGCGCAGGTGAATTTTCTTTTTATGAAATTCACGTGTGGACAGTTGAGTACAGTAGCGTTGCTTGAAATTCACTGCTCCTGGCGGTGATTTCGGGCACTTTTATTTCAACTTGACATAGGCTCCGATCTCACGCCAATTGCGCTCCGGATTCAACTCTGCATTGAAATAGGGGCGAGCTTCTTGGCCGACTTGTGTGCCCGGTGAATCGCGAAGGCGAGACTCCAAGACATCCGAATCTGGTGACCCGCGACTCAACCACCGAGGCGGTCCGTGATCCGTCGCAGGTGCTTGTCGTCGGCAAATCGCCAATCAATCGCGTGGTGATTTCAAAGATCGTCGAGCGATCCGGACTCAAGCCGATTTCGGAATCTCCCGACACGGCGGCAAGGATCTTGCGGTCGCTCATTCCCGGCGCGGTTGTCCTCGACGGCGGCGCAGACAACAAGGACTGCGACAATCTGATGTCCAGTATCGAGGCGTTGCGCCGTGCCTCTGGCAAATCGCTGCCACCGGTAATCCTGCTGTCAACCAAGAACGGCACGACGGAAAGTCTGGGCCTGTCTGGTATCATCGATGTGGTGGTCGCCAAGCCGATCACGCCCGAACGGTTGCAACCGGTGATCGATCGCCTGATCGGCCGCTAAGGCAATTGCGGGAAAGTGTGTAACGGTTTTCCGTCCGGAATTGAGCGAACTAAGAGTAAGGCCCGGCGATTACGGATCGCCCAGCGATCACGGATCGATGATGCTTTCGATCAGTCCGGGCAGTTGTCCGAGATCGGATATTTGACGGAACCTCGATTCGGTTACCGGCGCCTCGACATGCTCCAGCACCCAGGTCAGTTCGTGCGGCACATGGACACCCCAGCCGCCGGCCTCGATGGCCGGCACCACATCCGACTTCAGCGAGTTGCCGACCATCATGCTTTTCGCCGGACCATCGCCGTGGCGGTTGAAGAGCCTGCTATAGGTGGCGGCATTCTTGTCGCTGACGATCTCGACCGCGTCGAACAGATCGCCAAGGCCAGAGCCAGCCAGCTTGCGCTCCTGGTCGAAGAGGTCGCCCTTGGTGATCAGCACGAGGCGGAATGCGCCGGCAAGCTTTTCGACCGTCTCGCGGGCGTGCGGCAAGGCCTCGATCGGATGGCTCAGCATCTCGCGGCCGGCATCGAGAATCTCCGCTATGACCGAGGCCGGCACGCGGCCTTGCGTGACCTCGATCGCCGTCTCGATCATCGACAGGGTAAATCCCTTGATGCCGAAGCCATAGACGGCGAGGTTGCGCCTTTCGGCCTCCAGCAATCGTGCCGAGATGTGCTCGGCTTCGCCATGGTCGACGAGCATGGCGGCAAAGCGCTTTTCCGTCAGGCGGAAGAACTGCTCGTTCTGCCACAGCGTGTCGTCGGCGTCGAAGCCGATCGTCGTCAGTTTGCCGTCGCGCCGCATGCAATTTCTCGATTAAGATTGGAAGTGGGACGCCCGAAACTAGGCCGATTGGCGTGATTTTCAACCGCGCCGGCCAATGCCCGACGCGGCTCCCCTTCCCTTCCATAGGAGGGCACGGCTATACTCCACAATCCGCAACCCAATCTGGTGAATGATGCCGCCTGCAAAAAAGGAAGTCCGTCCGTCGAGCCGCGGAGGACGCGCCCGCACGCCTGCCTTCGTGAAAAACCAACGGGGCGTCAAGAACTGGAAGGAAGTTAGCGCCTGGCTGGAGTGGCGCGGCATCGAGGACATCGAGTGCATCACGCCCGATCAGGCAGGCGTCGCCCGTGGCAAGATGATGCCATCGAAGAAATTCACCTCCAACACCTCGCTGGCGCTGCCTTCGGCTGTGTTCATGACGACGATTTCCGGCGGCTACCCCGAGGATGGCAATGGCTTCCATTATCCGGAAGACGACGGCGACCTAAAACTGATGCCCGACCTGTCGACGCTGACGGTGGTGCCTTGGGAAGAAGACCCGACGGCAGCGGTCATCTGCGACCTCGTCCACCAGGACGGACGCTCGGTCGAGTTCACGCCGCGCAATGTGTTGAAGCGTGTGGTGGCCGCCTATGACAAGCTCGGCCTGAAGCCCGTGGTGGCGCCCGAGATCGAGTTCTACCTGGTGCGCAAGAATCCCGATCCGGACTATCCGCTGACCCCGCCTGTTGGCCGGTCGGGACGCGCGATCGGCGGCGGCGCCGGCTATTCGATCGCCGGCGTCAACGAATTCGACGAGCTGATCGACGACATCTACCATTTCTCCGAAAGCCAGGGCCTGGAGATCGACACGCTGATCCACGAGGAAGGCGCTGGTCAGCTGGAGATCAATCTGCGCCATGGCGACCCGATCGAACTGGCCGACCAGGTGTTCATGTTCAAGCGCACCATTCGCGAGGCGGCGCTCAAGCACGAGATCTACGCCACCTTCATGGCCAAGCCGATCCAGGGACAGCCTGGCTCCGCCATGCACATCCATCAGTCGATCATCGACAAGAAGACCGGACAGAACATCTTTTCGGCCGCCGACGGATCGGAAACCGACGATTTTTTCCACTTTATCGGCGGCATGCAGAAGCATGTGCCGAACGCGCTGGTGATGTTCGCGCCCTATGTCAATTCCTACCGCCGGCTGACACAGGCGGCGTCGGCGCCGGTCAACAACAAATGGGGCTATGACAACCGCACCACGGCGTTTCGCGTGCCACGCTCGGATCCGGCGGCACGGCGCGTCGAAAACCGCATCCCGTCCTCCGATGCCAACCCCTATCTGGCGCTGGCGGCATCGCTTGCCTGCGGGCTGATCGGCATCACCAACAAGATCAAAGCCGAGCCTCCCGTGCTGACCACAGCCAATGCCGACGAAATCGACCTGCCGCGCGGCCTGCTCGAAGCCGTCGACCTGTTCGAGGGCGACGAGGAACTCTGCGCGCATCTGGGCAAGTCCTTCGCCGCCACCTATGCGGCGATCAAGCGGGCGGAATTCGAGACCTTCATGGAAGTGATCAGCCCGTGGGAGCGGGAGTATTTGTTGCTGAATGTGTAGGGGAATAGCGAATAGCGAATAGCGAATAGCGAATAGCGAATAGAAGCAATATCGGCCGCTTTCCCTATTCGCTACTCCCTACTCGCTATTCGCTTTCCCCCCTCCAAAATCTCTGAGTCTTCACCGCATCATGCCTTACCAATCCCCGATTTCCCCCGGCCGTTCCTGGTACGAGGACACGGCCGGTCCGAGACCTGAATACCCGGCGCTGGATGGCGACCGCACGTGCGACGTCGTCATCATCGGCGGCGGCTTTACCGGCCTGTCGGCGGCGGCGCATCTGGCCAAGGCGGGCACCAATGTCGTGCTGATCGACGCGTACCGCTTCGGCGATGGCGCCTCCGGGCGCAATGGCGGGCAGCTCGGCACCGGCCAGCGCGCCTGGGCCGAGGACCTGGAATCCGAGTATGGCTTGGCCCGCGCCAAGGCGCTGTTTGATCTTGCCGAAGAGGCCAAGGCGCATCTCCTCGAATTCACTGCCGCCAACCAGATCGATATCGACTACATGCCGGGCCAGCTCTCGGTTGCGCACAAGGCGCGCTATGTCGACGACTACAAGGCGCATGCCGAGATCATGGCGAGCCGTTTTTCCTACCCGCATATCTCGTTCATGGATGCCAGGGAGACGGCGGAGCGGTTGGGCTCGACCGCCTATTTCGGCGGCACGCGCGACACCGGCACCGGCCACATCCATCCGATGAAGCTGTTGACCGGTACGGCGCGGGTGGCAGCGCTTGCAGGCGCGCAGCTGTTCGAGGGGACGTCGTCGACCGGCATCATTTCCACTGGCGGCAAGGTCAAGGTTTCGACACCGAGAGGCACGGTGACGGCGCAGAAATGCCTGATAGCGGTCAACGCCTATGGCGGCACGCTCGAGCCGGTGAGTGCCGCGCACATCATGCCGATCGGTTCGTTCATCGGCGCGACGGTGCCTCTAGGAGCGGACTCGAACGTTTTGCCGGGCGGCGAGGCGGTCGACGATTCCCGCTTCGTCGTGCGCTATTTCCGCAGATCGAAGGACGGGCGGCTGCTGTTTGGCGGACGCGAGGTTTACGGCGTCAACGATCCAAAGGATATCCACATCCACATCCGCCGCCAGATCGCGGAACTCTATCCGGCGCTCGGGGATGTCGAGATCACGCATGGCTGGGGCGGCTATGTCGGCATCACCGTGCCGAGAAAGCCTTTCGTGCGCGAAGTGATGCCCAATGTCATCTCGGCCGGCGGCTATTCCGGCCACGGCGTCATGCTGTCCAACTTCTTCGGCAAGCTCTATGCCGAAATGGTTGCCGGCAACCGCGACCGGCTGAAGCTGATCGAGGATCTGAAAATCCCGCCTTTCCCTGGCGGCCGGCGTTTCCGCACGCCGCTGCTGTTCCTGGCGCTCAACTGGTTTGCGCTGCGCGACAGGATCTAGCCGACCGTCCTGATGTAATATTGTAATATTCATTGTAACATTTGTTGCCCGTGCGACGCATTGCGCAATTTCCCGCAAAGGCGCAGAATCCCCTATAATGGCGTACTGATGCCACAATCGCAGGCGAAAGCTGCCGGTTCTGGGCGATTGTTCGGGGATTGTTGCGGGCCTGCCCGCGTTGTTTTTGGGACCTATGCGGATCAGACGCCGGACTTCCGGCACCGACCGATAGAACGTCGGCCCGCTTATGGAGGTGGCAAGAGTGAGAGAGCCCTTCAGTTTCGGTACGCCGGAACGTCGGCGCTTTGCCATGCAGTTCGGATACGACATGCGGCCGTCCTTCTGGCAGGAAGTCCGTTCGAACTCGCATCTGGTGATCGCCGCGATCGGCACAGCCGCGCTGCTTGGCGTCGCCGCCGTGGCGCTGTGGCTGGCATTGCCGGCCAGCGACAGGCAGGCGGCAGCGAGCCCCGAACAGACCATTCCAACGGTTCCGGTGAAGACAACGAAAATAACCCCGGTTGGGGCCGCGGTCGCCGCGGCAGCCGCGCCGCAGGCCCACAAGTCCGACGCGGTTCCAACAACCGTGGCGGCCGCGCAGGCCAACATACCCGCACTCGCCGCCAATGACCCGCGCTGGACCGGTTCCCAGCCGAAGGACGCATCCGCGTCCGATTCGACTGCTCCCAAGGCCGCGGACAAGCAAGCGGCGGCATTCGCACAGCCGGCAGCCGATAGCGATGCCGCCACCGAACTTGCCAAGGTAGCCGCGCCCAGCGCAGCCGCGGGCAACCATCCCGACGGCGCACAAACTGCCGCCATTCCCGCAGTGCAACCGCAAGTGCCGGCGGCGGAAGGCGATGACAGCCAGGCCAAGGCGAAGCCACGGAAAGCCGCCGCCGGAACAGGGCGCATCCTGAGGGCCGTGACCATGCGAAGCGGCCCGAAGAAAAATGCCGCCGCAATCGGTACGGTGCCAGCCAAAACCTCGGTGCAGGTGATGAGCTGCAAGCAATGGTGCCAGATCACCTACAACGGCAAGACCGGCTGGATCTACAAGAGTTACATCAAGACCGGCGCGTGACGCCTGGCACTTTCAAATGCAGCGGCCGCCGTCGACCTCCAGCGCCACGCCGGTGATGAAGGCGGCTTCGTCCGAGGCCAGCCAGAGTGCGGCATTGGCGATGTCGAGCGGCGTCGAAAGCCGGCCGAGCGGGATCGATGCGCGGAACTTCTCGCGGATCTCGGGCGTGTCAGCGCCCATGAATTTCTCCAGCATGCCGGTCTCGCCGGCAACCGGGCAGAGGCAGTTGACGCGGATGTTCTTCGGCGCCAGTTCCACCGCCATCGATTTGGTGGCGGTGATCGCCCAGCCTTTCGACGCATTGTACCAGGTGAGGCCAGGGCGCGGCCGCAGACCCGCGGTGGAGGCCGTGGTCAGGATGACGCCGCCGCCCTGCCGCTCCATGATCGGCACCACGGCCAGTGCCGCGTGATAGATCGCCTTCATGTTGACTGATGTTATCAGGTCGAAGGTCTCCTCGTCGACATTGAGCATGTCGCCGTTGCGATGGGTGTAGCCGGCATTGTTGACCATGATGTCGATGCGGCCGAAGGCGCTTTTGGCGGCATAGATCATCTCGTCGAATTCGGAGCGCAGCGAGACATCGGTCTGGGTCCAGATCGCCGCTTCACCGATCTCGCCGGCGACGCGCTCCGCACCCCTGGCGTTGAGATCGGCGACAACGACCCTGGCGCCCTCCTGCGCAAAGCGCCTGGCGATGCCCTCGCCAAAACCCGACGCAGCACCGGTGATGACGGCAACCTTGTTTTCCAGACGCATGCTTTTCCCGCTCATGATTGGCGCCTATCGACCGGTATGCCAACGGCGCACATCCGCGCGAGGCCACCGCTTCTGACCGGATTGGTCGAAGATGTGGGGCCATCGCCGATTTCTCCTTTGGCTTTCGCGTCGATCCCGCTCTATGCTGCAACTGCGAAGGCTTCCGGAGCCGCGCCTGTCGACAAGCCTCCGGGTCATCGGACTGTCAAGGGGCAGGCGGATACACCCAGATGTGACACCATGGCACTGGAAAATTTAAATCGATTAGATTATATCAGCCGCGTCACAGCGACCGGCGTCAAAGCGGACAGACCATGACCAGCCAGATCATCCCCGTCGAGCCTTTCGACTTCATCATTTTCGGCGGCACCGGCGATCTGTCGGAGCGCAAGCTTCTGCCGTCGCTCTATTATCGCCAGCGCGACCATCAGTTTTCGGAGCCGACACGCATCATCGGCACCTCACGCTCGAAAATGAGCGACGAAGAATTCCAGGCCTTCGCCAAACAGGCGATCTCCGAGCACGTCAAACCGGCCGACATCGACGCCAAGGAACTGAAGACTTTCCTGGCGCGGCTGTCCTACGTCTCCGCCGATGCGACGAGCGGCGCCGGCTTCGACAAGCTCAAGAAGGCAATCGGCGACAGCGACCGCATCCGGGCCTTCTACCTGGCGGTGGCGCCGGCGCTGTTCGGTGACATCTCGCACAAGCTGAAAGAGCACAATCTGATCACGCCGAACTCGCGCATCGTGCTGGAAAAGCCGATCGGCCGCGATCTCGATTCGGCACGCAAGCTCAACGACCTGGTCGGGGACGACTTCCACGAAAGCCAGATCTTCCGCATCGACCATTATCTCGGCAAGGAGACGGTGCAGAACCTGATGGCGCTGCGCTTCGCCAACGCGCTCTACGAGCCGTTGTGGAATTCGGCCCATATCGACCATGTCCAGATCACCGTGGCCGAGACCGTCGGCCTGGAGGACCGCGTCACCTATTACGACAAGGCCGGCGCGCTGCGCGACATGGTGCAGAACCATATGCTGCAGCTGCTGTGCCTCGTCGCCATGGAAGCGCCGTCGTCGATGGATGCCGACGCCGTGCGCGACGAAAAGCTGAAGGTGCTGCGGGCACTGAAGCGCATCAACGGCAACGAGGCGCCGAAGCACACGGTGCGCGGGCAGTATCGCGCCGGGGCTTCGGCCGGCGGACCGGTGAAAGGCTATGTCGAGGAACTCGGCAAGGACAGCAACACCGAAACCTTCGTCGCCATCAAGGCCGAAATCGGCAATTGGCGCTGGGCGGGCGTTCCGTTCTATCTCCGCACCGGCAAACGGCTGGCGACGCGGGTTTCGGAAATCGTCATCGAATTCAAGCCGATCCCGCATTCGATCTTCGGCGACAGCGCCGGACCGATCTTCGCCAACCAGTTGGTCATCCGGCTGCAGCCTGACGAAGGCGTCAAGCAGTTCATCATGATCAAGGATCCGGGTCCGGGCGGCATGCGGCTGCGCCAGATCTCGCTCGACATGAGTTTCGCGCAGTCCTTCGACGGCCGCGCCCCGGACGCCTACGAACGGCTGATCATGGACGTCATCCGTGGCAACCAGACGCTGTTCATGCGCCGTGACGAAGTCGAGGCGGCGTGGAAATGGATCGACCCGATCCAGAATGCCTGGGAAAGTGCCAGGCAGGAGGCGCAGGGCTACACGGCGGGCACCTGGGGCCCATCGGCCTCGATAGCGCTGATCGAACGTGACGGGCGGACATGGCACGAGAGCAATTGAACAGCGCCGCCTATAGCTGGAACGGCTTCACTTCGCGCCAGGAACTGGCGGCAGCCCTTGCAGGCCATGTTGCAGGCAGACTGACCAAGGCGATCGCCGAGCGCGGCACGGGGTTGCTCGCCGTCTCCGGCGGCACCACGCCGGCAAAATTCTTCGCCGCCCTTTCAGCGATACCCATCGCCTGGGACAAGGTGATCGTGACGCTGGTCGACGAGCGTTTCGTGCCGGCCTCCTCGCCACGCTCCAATGCCGGGCTGGTGGCCGCCAATCTGTTGCAGAACGCGGCCAAGGCGGCTCGTTTCGTGCCGCTTTATCACGAAGCCACCAGCATCGAGGACGCGGCCTCGTCCGACGATGCAGCGCTCCGGTCCTTGCCCTGGCCGCTCGATGTCGTCGTGCTCGGCATGGGGCCGGACGGCCACACCGCCTCGTTCTTTCCCGATGCCGACGATCTGGCAACGCTGCTCGACCTGTCCTCCGACAGGATCGTGCTGCCCGTTCATGCGGCAAGTGCGGGCGAGCCGCGGCTGACCCTGTCGCTGGCACGCATCGTCGAAGCCGGCTTCATCGCGCTGCACATAGAGGGTGAGGACAAGCGTGTCGCCTTCGACGGCGCGGTCGCCCCCGGGCCGCGAAAACCAATCCGTGCCGTGCTCGACGCAGCACATAAGCCCGTAGAGGTTTTCTGGGCCCCCTGAATCTCGATTCACTCTGGTCCCGGCAAACGGCGGGAGGATGTTTCCGGGACCTCGCCTGAAAGGACCGACCGCCATGACCGCCAGACGCGACATCGAAGCCATCACCGAACGCATCCGCCAGCGCTCAAAGCCGGGCCGCGAGCGTTATCTCGGCCGCATCGCCGAGGCGTCGAACCGCACCGCCAACCGGGCCGTGCTGTCGTGCGGCAATCTCGCCCACGGCTTTGCGGTGTGCAGCCCCTCGGAAAAGCTCGCGCTTGGCGCCGACAAGGTGCCGAACCTCGGCATCATCACCTCCTACAACGACATGCTGTCGGCGCATCAGCCGTTCGAGACCTTCCCCGCGCTGATCAAGGATGCAGCCCGCGAAGCCGGCGGCATCGCCCAGGTGGCAGGCGGCGTGCCGGCGATGTGCGACGGCGTCACCCAGGGCCAGCCCGGCATGGAGTTGTCGCTGTTTTCGCGCGATGTCATCGCCATGGCCGCCGCGATCGGCCTGTCGCACAACATGTTCGACGCCGCCGTCTATCTCGGCGTCTGCGACAAGATCGTGCCGGGGTTGGTGATCGCCGCATTGACCTTCGGCCATCTGCCGGCGGTGTTCATTCCGGCCGGACCGATGACATCAGGTCTGCCCAACGATGAAAAGGCCAAGGTCCGCCAGCTCTATGCCGAGGGCAAGGCAGGACGCGCCGAACTGCTGGAGGCCGAGTCCAAATCCTACCATGGCCCGGGCACCTGCACCTTCTACGGCACGGCGAATTCCAACCAGATGCTGATGGAGATCATGGGCCTGCACACGCCGGGCGCTTCCTTCGTCAATCCGGGCACGCCGCTGCGCGAAGCGCTGACCCGCGAGGCGACGAAGCGGGCGCTGGCGATCACCGCGCTCGGCAATGCCTATACGCCGGTCGGCCGGATGATCGACGAGCGCTCGATCGTCAACGGCGTCGTCGGCCTGCACGCCACCGGCGGCTCGACCAATCACACCATCCACCTGATCGCCATGGCGGCGGCGGCCGGCATCGCCATCACCTGGCAGGATATTTCCGATCTTTCGGAGGCCGTGCCGCTGCTGGCGCGTGTCTATCCAAACGGCCTTGCCGACGTGAATCATTTCCACGCCGCCGGCGGGCTCGGCTTCCTGATCCGCGAGTTGCTCGATGAAGGCATCCTGCATGAGGATGTGCAGACGATATGGGGCGAAGGCCTGAGGCCCTATGCGGTCGAGGCAAAGCTCGGCGCCGACGGAGGCGTGGTGCGCGAGGCCTCGCCGAAGGCAAGCGGCGACGAAAAGGTGCTGGCGCCGTTCAACAAGGCATTCCAGGCGACCGGCGGCCTGAAGGTGCTGTCAGGCAATCTCGGCCACGCCGTCATCAAGACTTCCGCGGTGAAGCCGGAGCGCCGTATCATCGAGGCACCGGCCAGGGTCTTCGACAGCCAGCAAGGGCTGAACGATGCGTTCAAGGCGGGCACGCTGACCGGCGATTTCATCGCCGTCATCCGCTTCCAGGGGCCGAAGGCCAATGGCATGCCGGAACTGCACAAGCTGACCACGGTGCTCGGCATCCTGCAGGATCGCGGCCAGCGCGTGGCGCTGGTCACCGACGGGCGCATGTCTGGCGCCTCCGGCAAGGTGCCGGCGGCGATCCATGTGACGCCGGAGGCCGTCGAGGAGGGCCCTATCGCCAGGATCCACGAAGGCGACATCATCCGGCTCGACGCCGACGCCGGCACACTCGAAGTGCTGGTGCCGGCCGGCGACTTCGCGCTGCGCCGGACGGCGGATGCCGATCTCATCGGCAACGAGTTCGGTTTCGGCCGCGAGCTGTTTGCCGGCTTTCGGCAACTGGTCGGCCGCGCCGATCATGGCGCCAGCGCCTTCGGCACGGCTTGACGGCAGTTCTGCGTAGTTCATGAAAAAGGGCGGCACATGGCCGCCCTCTTGCGGTCGTGCCTGCGATTCTATTGCACGGTTAGCTCGGCCCGCTCGCCGGCCTTGACCGTCACGTTGCCTTCTTTGGAACTGCTGTCGGATTTCTCCGAGACGACGGCATAGTCGCCCGCCGGGATCGCTGCCTGGTACTTCTGGTCGAATGCATAGCCAAGCGACTTGCGGTTGCCGTTGATGTCCTTCTTGGCCTCGAAAATCTCGATCTTCGAGGCTCCGGGCGCGGTGATCGCCAGCACGCCGGCATTCATTGCGACCTTCAGATTCTGAGATTCGCCCACCTTGACAGTGAACGGCTGCTCGACGACGGCGAGATCAACCGTCGCAATCAACACATAGTCTCCGGGCGGCAGATCGAACTTGCTGTCGGGCCCAAAGGCGTAGGTCACCTCGTCCCTGGTTCCGTCGATCTTCGTTTTCGCCTTCGTGACCTTGAAGCCGATGCCCGAACCGTCCGCCTTGTCGCCGCCGGCAGCATAATAAGCATTGGCAACGACATGGCCGACACCGGCAATCATGTCCTTTTCCACGGTCTTGCCGGCAGCCAGCGGAATCGTCTCGGTAGCCACGCCCTGCCCGATCGTGACAGTCACCTTCTCGTCGCCGGCCGGCAACACGGCTTTCGTGGTTCCATAGAAGGTGGCGGGCATGTCGGCACCAGGATAGTCGATGACGACAGCCGCGCCATCGACGACATCCGCCCCCTCGCTCGGTCGCGGATGGATGATGAGCGTGCCGGCATTCAAGTTGAAGAGAGGCTTGTAGACCTGGCCTGCCTCGATCTTGACCTTCTGCTCGGTCTTCGCCTGGCCGTCACTGGCCACGACGATATAGTCGCCCGGTTCCAGATTGGCCTTGTAGGCGCCGTATTCGGTGCTGACGTAGTCGCCGCGCGTACCGTCGGGTTTCGCCTTGTAGATTTCCCAGGCGTTGCCGTCGGTGACGGGATCGCCGCCCTCGGCAAGCACTGCTATCGGCTGGAAATTGAAGTCCGGTTTGGCCAGCTCCGGTGCGGGCGCTGGCTCCGGTGCCGGAGCGGGTGCCGGTTCCGGCACCGGCGCCGCCACGGTCTCGGCAAGCGCCTCCTGCAGCGCCTTCTCGTCGGAGGCTTGGATGTATTTGCCGCCGGTGTTGTCGGCGAGGCAGGCGATCTGCTTGCCCTCGTCAGCAGTGAGGCCGAAGCCGACGACATCGGCGGTGAAGTCGACGCCGGATGCCTCGAGCTCCTTGCCAAGCGCGCAGGGGTCGCCGCCGCAAGTTTCGAGCCCGTCGGTGATGAGCACGACCGTCGCCTTGTCCTCGGTGTATTTCAGCGCCTCGGCCGCCTGTTTGACCGCCGCCGTCAGCGGCGTCTTGCCGAGGAATTTCAGGCTGTCGGCGGCGGCCGAAATGGCGCTGCCCGAACCTGCCTGCGGCGGCACGATCAGCTGGATGTCGTCGCAGCTGCCCTTTTCACGGTGGCCGTAGGCCATGAAGCCGATGTCGTCGTCGGTGGGGACCGATTGAAGCACGGTTCGAAGCGACTCTCGGGCGATTTCGAGCTTGGGCTTGCCGTCGATCTGCGCCCACATCGAGCCGGACGCATCGAGAATGATGATGACCTTGTTTGCGGCGAAGCCGAACGTCGTCATCGACAAAAGGAGGATCGCCGCAGCGACGCCCCGTGCAAGTCCCGCCATCGAAATCTCCTAAATCCGCCCCTGATCCGGGCGGCAAGCTATTTGACGCGGCGCCGGGACACAAGTCCGGGCGCCCGGTGCGTAGGGCTGCGGACCCAGCTTAACAAAAATACTGGCGACAGCCAGTTCGGCGGTGTCGGCAGCCTTTTTCGCCGGTAATAGGAATTTTTTCTTGACACCATGCCCTCAGCTAAGGTACATATTTGGCTATGGTGCTGATTTGCGCCGGTGGCCCGCCGCAATAGACGGGTTTTTTCGTTTGATGCACCCGTCAGCCTACGCGCGGCGAAGGCTCCGAAAGAACCCATTAACCCGAATTCATGGCCCTGGCCCGATGCGCCGGGGCCGAATGCCGCACTTTTCAACGAAAACGAAACCCGCTCAGTAAGTCGTGCGGCGCTCTTCCGAGGGCGGCCTGCCGAATTGCAGCCGATAGCTCTGGGCGAAGTAGGAATGCGAGGTGAAGCCTGTCGCGATCGCCACGTCGAGGATCGGCATGTTGGTCTGGCGCAGCAGTTCGCGCGCCCGCTCCAGCCGCAGCCGCATATAGTAACGGCCGGGCGTGACGCTGAGATGGCGCAGGAACAGGCGCTCGACCTGGCGCACCGAAAGGCCGGCGGATTTGGCCAGCTGTACCGCCGACAGCGGCTCGTCGAGGTGGTCGGCCATCAGTTCGACGATACGCCTGAGCTTCTCCGACTTGCCGGTCAGGTCGCGTTCCGGCCCGACGCGCTGGCGGTCGCCGGCCGAGCGGATGCGTTCGTGCTGGAACTGGTTGGCGACGCCATTGGCGAGGTTCGAGCCGAAATCGCCGCGCACGATCTCCAGCATCAGGTCGATCGAAGTGGTGCCGCCGGCACAGGTGTAGCGCTTGCGGTCGATCTCGAAGACGTTGCCGGTGCAGTTGATGTCGGGGAAGCGTTCGACGAAGCCGGCACGGTTTTCCCAATGGATCGTGCAGCGATAGCCTTCGAGCTGGCCGGCCTCGGCCAGCAGGTAGGAGCCGACCGACAGGGCACCCAGCGCATTGCCGCGCCGGCCCCAGCTACGCAAAGCCGCCAGCACCTTGCTCTTGCCGGGGAATTCCGTTGTCAGCCCGACCGAGACGAAAAGGATATCGACCGGCGGCAGGTCGGCCACGGCATAGTCGATCTTGAGCGGCAGGCCATTGGAAGCCATCACCGGATCGCCATCGGCCGACACCGTGGTCCAGCCGTAGAAGTCGCGGCCGAGCAACCGGTTCGCCGACCGGAACGTATCGATCGCGGCGGCCAGCGAGAACATGGAGAACTTGTCTACCAGCAGGAAAGCGAACTGCCGGCCGCCTTGAACGGGGTCAGTCATGACCGGCCGTTCCAAGGGAATAGTTGGGTTCGGCAAAGCTGCGGCTTTCTGGCGGGTCAGAAGGACGGCCGTTTCAATCCGGCCGCAAGGTAGGCAGAGGCTAACGTATTGGCCATCAGCATGGCAATGGTCATCGGCCCGACACCACCGGGCACCGGCGTGATGGCGCCGGCGGCCTCGGCCGCTTCGGCATAGGCGACATCGCCGACGAGGCGCGACTTGCCCTCGCCCTTTTCCGGCGCCGGAATGCGGTTGATGCCGACATCGATGACGGTCGCGCCGGGCTTCACCCAATCACCCCTGATCATCTCCGGCCGACCGACGGCCGCGACAAGAATGTCGGCGGTGCGGGCAAGTGCCGGCAAATCCCTGGTACGGCTGTGCGCGATGGTCACGGTGCAGTTGGCGGCAAGCAGGAGGTTGGCCATCGGCTTGCCGACGATGTTGGAGCGGCCGACGACGACGGCATTGAGCCCGGACAAATCCTTGCCGCGCACCCGCTCGATCAGGAGCATCGAACCGGCCGGCGTGCAAGGCACGAAGGCAGTCTCGAGTTCACCGGTGCCGAGCTTGCCTACATTGATGAAATGGAAGCCGTCGACATCCTTTTCCGGCGCGATGGTCTGGATGATCTTGCCGGCGTCGATATGGCCCGGCAGCGGAAGCTGCACCAGGATGCCGTTGATGGCCGGATCGGCGTTGAGGTCGCCGATGATCTTCAGCAATGCCGGTTCCGAGGTTTCGGCCGGCAGCGTGTGCTGGACGGAATGAAAGCCGCATTCCTTGGCGGTGCGCGACTTGGACGCGACATAGACCTGGCTGGCCGGATCCTCGCCGACGATAACCACGGCAAGACCGGGCTTGGCCTTGCCTTTCGCGACAAGCTCGGCCGTCAGGGTCTTGACCGCCCCCACAACGTCCCCGGCAACGCTCTTGCCATCAATCACTTCGGCCATGGACTACCCTCAACACCAGAATGCCCAAGCGCGTCGCTTCCGAAAGCGACGCGCTTTTCGATCTTTCACAGCGTGGCATTTTCACGAAAATTCCAACATGCAATCCCGCCAAAGCGCCGTCCCATGCCGTTTACGCGAAACCGGCATGTTTTTGTACGGCACCGCGCAGATTTTTGTGGCTCAGAAGTAGCGGCGGCGCGCGCGGCTCTCGGTCAGTTCGCGAACCGCTTCGCGGAATTCGCGCAGGCTGGCGCGGATTTCCTCGATCGGCGCTTGCTGCTCGGCATCCTCCACGGCCCGCGACGGCTCCGCCGATCGCTGATGAGGCTGAGGCGCCTGCTGCTGCGGGAGGGGCGGCTGTGGGTAGGACTCGGAAGCAGGCTGAGCCGGATCGGACTGCTGCCCGGCATTGGTGGCCGGCATTGATTGCGGATAGGGATAGCCCGGCTGCTGCGCGTAGCCCAATGGCTGCGCGTAGGGATAGAGCTGCGGCCCGGAATATGGCCGCTGCGTCACCATGGGAGGCGGCAGTGGCGGCGGCGCCGCCTGCTGCGGATGGCCGCCGGGCTGGAAAGGCGGCGACGGGTATGCTGTCGCGGCCGCCTGCCGAGGCTCGAAGGCCGGCGCCGACTGGGGATAAGCAGAGTATGCCGGATCCTGCATTGGCCTCCCGTTTTCGGCAGAGGCCCATTCGACGTTATCGAACGGCTCCTCCCGGGATGGCCTGCGGGAGATGGACTTGTGCAGCCTCGACAGCAAGGCACCGATCCGGCCGGGACCTTCGGCCGGCGAGACCTCGGCTTGCTGGACAGGCGGTGGCGCGGCCGGCGGTGGCGGCGCAGGCGGGGGTGCCGACGGTTGCGGCGCAGGTAGTTGTGGCGGCGCCGGCGGCGGCGCTGCCCGATATGCCTTGTCTTCGTAAGGCGTCCGGCGTTCGTCCGTACCATGGTCGCGGCGCGATCGCGAATTGGCGGTGTCACGCAGGCTCTCGTAGGCGCCACGCATGGCTCCGAGGCCAATGCCGGAGGCGAAACCCAGCAACAGGCCGGCGAGCGCGACCACGACCCGCGACGGCCCGTTCGGCTCGAGTGGCGCGAAGGCCTTCGAGATCACATTGATGTTGGCTGTGTTGATGTCCTTCTGCTCGCCGGTCTCCTTGGCGCGCAGCAGATACTGTTCGTAGACGGAACGCTTGGCGGTGGCCTCGCGCTCCAGTTCGCGCATCGACACGAGGTCGCTGTTGACGTCGCCGCTGCGGACCTTCAGCTGCGCCAGGCGAGAGGCGAGATCCTGTTCGAGCTGGACGGCGCGCTTGAGGTCGACCTGCAGCGACGAGCCGATGCGACGCAGCTCCGAGGCGATGCGGTCGCGTGCGCCGGCAATCTGGGCATTGAGCGCCTGGAGTTCGGGGTGACGCGGGCCGAACCGGATAGCAGCGCGGTCAGCCTCCTGCTTGAGCGACGCATATTGCGAACGCAGATCGCTCATCGTGTTGGAGTTGATCTCCTCCGGCAAGGTACCGGTGAGGACCGAGTTGACGTCGACCGAACGCGCCGAGGCCGCCCGGGCATTGAGTTCCAGGGTCCGGGCGCGCGCGACCGACAGCTGCTCGTTGAGTTTCAGCATTTCGTCGTCGCTGATGAGGTGGCCCTGCGCGTCGACGAGGTCATGGGTGGCCCTGAAATCCTCGACCTTGCGCTCGGCCGCCTCGACCCCCTTGCGCAGCTCGTCAAGCCGGGCCGTCAGTTCGTCGGTGGCGCGGCCTGCGGTGTCCGACTGTATCTGGCCGAAAGTCTGCAGGAAGACATCCGTCATCGTGTTGGCGATGAGGGCGGATTTCTCGCCATTCTGCGTGGTGGCGCTGACGGTGATGACGAAGGTCTTGCCGCCGCGTTCGACCGAAAGGCTCTCGGCCAGATTGCCGACAGCAAGTGCACGGCGGCGGGTGTCGTCGACACCCGCCGGCCCGTCATTGCGCGACAGGACGGAGCGGATGAGCGACATGACGCTGAGGCCGCCGCCGCCTTGCCCATTGAATTCCGGATCGTTGACCAGATTGAGCTTGTCGACGACCTTGTTGAGAACGGTGCCTGAGGTCAGCACCCGAACCTGGTTCTCGACGATGGCCAGCGTGGCATCGGAAGCGACGACCGACTGGGTGAGGTCGCGATCGGTTAGCTTCAGGTCGCGCGGGTCGACGATCAGTTCGGTGGTGGCCTCATATTTCTTCGGCGTCGACAGCGCTATGGTGACGCCGAGCGCAGCGCCCAGTAGTGTCGTCGTCACGATCAGCAGCTTCGACTTGCCGACACCACGCACGACCTGCATCGGATCGATCAGCGGCTTCCACTGCTGACTGTCCGTGCCGTCGTTTCGGGATAACGACGCGTCGCCTGCAGCGTAAGGTTCCGATGCACGATCGGCGCGACGGGCGCCAGCGGTTTCGTCGGCACCAATTTGTGTCCGTGGCGTGGTCTGCGCGCGGTGCGGCGATGAAGCCTGCTCACGATCCCCCTCGGCCGCGACCGGATCCGACAGTTTCGGGTTGCGCGCCTCGCGCTGCGAGCGGGCGAGGCGATGACGCGTGGCGGCATCCTCGCGCCATGACGGGTCTGCCCGGTCGCCGATCGAGACCAGGGACGCGTCGGGTTCGTCGCCACGCACAGCCTGGCCAAGCGCCAGCAATGAGCGCTCGCGCTTCCAGTCTTCGCGGTTTTCCCTGTCGACCATCGTCTGGAACTTTACCCTTGGCGACCTGCAAACGGCGATTGGCCATTCGTTAAGCCACGCTAAACAGGCATGGAAAACAAAAGGTTAATTTTCCCGCGCCGAAGCGTCGGTTTCTCGCTTCGGTTGCATCTATTTTCGACACAGGCTCAGGCTCCAGAACGGCACGTTAAGTTTTCCGGCCTAGGCTCTCCTTGAGACATGACGCAGGCCAGTGACATACCGCAAAGGCGGCCCCTCGCCCGGATCGGCAGCTTTTTGGCCGAACGACGGGGGCTGCTTCGCGACTATTTTTCGGCGATCAGCGGCGCCGGCGGGCGACTGGTGTTTTCGCTGGCCTATTTCATCGCGCTGGCCAACACGCTGTCCATTTCCGAGTTCGGCATGTTCGCCACCGCATCGGCGGCCGGTGTCATGCTGTCGCGCATCCTCGCCTTCGGGTTCATCTCGGCGCTCTACCGCACCGCCACCATCCGTCCCAATCTGATCGGCACCTTTTCCGCCGGCTTCCTGCTGCTCGGCGTGCTGTCGTTGCCGCTGCTGGCCGCGGCCTCGTTCGGCGTCTATCTGCTTTTCTTCGCCGACACCGTGCCGCTGTCGGTGTTTGCGGCAATCGTCTTTGCCGAAGCGCTGTTGTGGCGGCCGGTGGAAGTGGCGCTGATCGTCAACAACGGCCTGGGCAAATTCGGCCGCGCCGCGCTGCTGGCCATCCTGGCGACCGCGTTGCGGGCGCTCGGCGCAGTGCTGTTCATGTTCTCAGCACAACACAGCGTCTGGATATGGTCCTGGTTCTATATCGGCGCCAATGCCGCCTCGCTGCTGATTGCCTTCGGCTTCTTCTACCCGCGCCAGAGGCTGCGGCTGCGCGTCCCGCTGTATCTTCGGCGATTGGCCGATTCCATCTATGTGGCCGGCGCCGAAGTGCTGTTCTACCTGCAGATGGAGTTCGACAAGCTGCTGGTGCTGGCGATCGGCGGCCCGCATCTGGCTGGCATCTACGCCATCATCATGCGCCTGGTAGACCTGACGGCGATTCCGATCCGCACCTTCTCGATGATGCTGGTGCAGCGCATGATGCGCACGCCGGAACTGTTGTCACGGCTGGCGGTCAAGAGCGGCATCGAAGGCGGTGTGTTCGCGGTCTCCACGGCAGCGCTGCTGACGCTCGGCATCGTGCTGCATTTCTTCCCCAATGCGCTCGGCAAGAATGTCGCCGAGGCTGCCCCGCTGGTGGTGCTTGCGATCTGCGTGCCGGGACTGCGCAATCTGGTCGAATACCAGGCCGAGCTTTTGTTCGCACGCGGCCAGACGCTGGTGCGGGCGCTCAATCTCGGCCTGCTCGCCGCGCTGAAGGCGCTGTTGCTGACCTATGTGCTGACGACCATCCTCGACACGCCTAACCTGGTGCTGTCGCTCAATGTCGTGTTCCTGCTTCTGTATCTCGCCTCGACGCTGCTCACCTATTCGGCGATGCGCAAGCCGGCGAAGGCTATCTAGTTAAGCCAATCAGGCGACGGATGCGGCCGATATCAGTGCCGATGAAGGATTGCATGCCGATCGCCACCTGCTCCGGCGCCATGGCGGCAACGAAGCGGCGGAACTCGTCATCCGAAAGCGCTTCGCCGGTCCAGTGGACGCGGCAGAACTCTTCGGAACCGTGGAAGTGGCCGGCACCGTCCAGCAGATCGTCGACATAGCGGCCGTAGATCATGCATTCGGAGAACTTGCGCGCCGAGCCGACGACCTCGACCCAGTCGCGGCCATGGACCTTCTCGATCTCGCCGCACATGGCCAGCACGGTGTCGCGCCGCCACGCGATCAGCGTCGAGATATAGTCATGGATCGACGTCCGGGACGGGTCGATGCCGAGTGCCGAGCCCGCATTGCGCGACCAGATGCGATGCTCCTCATGACCTTCGTCCGCCAGCACGCCGTCGCGGCGGAACAGCCGCACCTTGCCGTCGCGCCAGAAGGCGCCGCAGTCGAAAGGTTTCAGGAAGGCAACATCGGAATCGCAGAAGATGAGCACGTCTTCCCCGGCATGCGCCGAGATGGCGATGCGACGCAATTGCTGCACATGCCAGCCGCGCAGGGGCTGGGTCTTCAGGCTGAGCCAGACGCGCCGGCGAAACAGGCTGAGCGGATCGTCGAAGGCGTGCAGCCAGCGCGGCAGCAATTCACGCTCGTCGACGACCGTGCGGCGGCCGGTTTCCAATTGGCGAAACAGCCTGACGTCGCGATGCTCGACCAGGATGTAATGGTGCGCCGCGCCGGCAACGTGGCGATCAAGTGTCTCGCACAGCAGGCGGCAGCGCTCGAAGTCGGGCGCGTAGCTTGCCGTCACGATTGCCGCCGTCGGCGTCTGCCGCAGCGGGCTTGGCTCGACAGCGGCACCTGGAACGAACCTGCTGTTCACTTGATATCCCTCGCGGCTTCGGGTGTACGCGAGAATTTCTGCCTGACGACGCGCTGCAGGAACAGCGGGTTGCCGACCACATAGCGGCGCCACAGGCGGCCCGGCTCGACAGCCAACCGGAACAGCCATTCGAGCCGCAGCCGGCGCATCCACAAGGGCGCGCGGGGCACCGCGCCGCTCAGGAAATCAAGCAATGCGCCGACGGCGATCGGAAGCGTGCAATGGCGCGCGTCGATATGGCGTTCGATCCACAATTCCTGACGCGGCACGCCCATGGCGACGAGCAGCACGTCGGGCCGAAGCGCGGCAATCCGGTCGACGATTTCCTGCTCCTGCGAAGCGGGGAAATAGCCGTCATGGATCACCACGAACCGGTGCTGCACCGCCAATGCGGCCAGCTTGACCGACGCCGCTTCGGCATTGACGCGCGTCGCGCCGAGCAGCCCGACGGTCAGCGGCGTCGTCGAGGCCTGCAGGAAGGCCGGAACGAAATCGGTACCATTCAGATTGTCGGGAAACGGCGCCCCGTAGAGGAGTCTCGCCGCCAGATCGATACCGATGCCGTCGGGCAGGATGAGGAAATCATCGAGTGCCTGGGCGAAGACCGGATCAGTATAGGCGATGTTGGCGTTGTGGGCGTTGAGGAAACTGACCTTGGTGAAGCGCCGCTCGGCAATCAACCGGTTCAGCAGGGCGATGGCATCGTTCCAGCGGACCGCAACCACCGGGATGCCAAGGATCGTCTTCAGCTTGTCGAGCCCGAACGCGGCGCGGGCGGAATGCATGTTCATGCAAACGCCTCCTGCCTGACGGGTGCGAGCTTTTCGAGGCCGAGCCGGATGGCAGCGTCAAGCGCCTTGACCTGCGAGCCCCGGAACGCGCTGCCGTCAACGTCGCGGATGTCGGCCGCCGCAGCCTCGAGAGCCCTGGCGAAGGCAACGGGATCGTCGGTGACGAAGCAATTGGCGGGACGGTGGTCGATGCCGCGCAGCGAACGGCTGGTGGCGACGGAAGGCAGGCCGAGCTCGAAGGTTTCGATTGTCTTCAACTGGACGCCGCTGCCGGCGGTGCTGATCAGCGGAATGACGGCAGCACCGCGCACGAAAGCCTGCGCGTCGGGCACGCGGCCGACAAATTCAACACCGGGATGCTTGGACGCGACGCCCGAAGGCATGTGGCCGGCGATGCGGATGCGGAAATCGGGCCGCAGATGCGGCACGACCTTGCCCAGGAACCAGTCGAGGCCGATGCGGTTCGGCTGCCAGGTCCAGGTGCCGATCAGGGCGGCGTCGCAGTCGGTGCGGCGCGGGTCTTTCAGGGTTGGCGCCTGGGCACCGGTCACCAGCGGCAGCACCGCCGAGCGGTTGTCGGAGGCGACACCGAGAGCGGCGCGGTCTTCCTCGGCCAGGGTGAAGACGAAGCGCGCCCGGCGGCAGAGACGCTCTTCGACGGCCTTGAGCAGCCTTGCCTCGCGGCGAAACAGCAGGCGCTGGAAGAGGCTGCCGGCGGCAGCGGCATTCTCCCGCGCCGAAAGATGCTCGACATTGTGGGCAACGAAGATCGAAGGCCGCCCAGTGAACAGCTTTTCGAAGGCGCCGGCGAACTGCACCGAATTCAAGACATAGCCATCAACCGGTCCAGCGCGCTCGATGGCAGCGAGAACATCGCTGTCGGACACGGCGCGCAGCTTGACCGACGCGAAGGTGAGACCCGAAAGCAGCGCCTTGCCGACCCAGGCCAGCTTTTGCCGCGCGGAGGCATTGTCCGTGCGCACGTCTATGGCACCCAGCACCACGGTGTTTTCGGGGTCGGCCGCGGGTTTCCCCGGCCAGGTGAAACCAATGACGGTTACGCGCGCGCCAGCGCGCCGCAAGGCAGCGATGATCGCAGCGTTGGCGATCTCGTAGCCCGAGGCGAGAGCGCCGTCGGGCACGATCGATGTGGCGAACAGCAGATGCATCTCACCTATCCAGTGGTGTAGCCGGTAGCAAAGCGCGGTGAACCCTTGATTAAGCCAGCACATTCGACGGCCGAAAGTCCCTGCCTGGCGGGCTTCTCCGTGCAAGGTGATTAACGAAAGCTTATCAACCGTGGTGCTACCTGAGCCCAACTCACCATGTGGCTGGACACGGATGATCCCTTTGCCATCGGACGGTTCGGTATCGGTCGCGGGACGCACGCCGCGGCTTGACGTCGAGGCCGTCGAAGCCATCGTCACCTTGCCGACCTTCAAGCGCCCCGAGCAGGTGCTCGAAACGCTGGCGTCGCTGCGCGCGCAGCAAACCGGCAGGCGCTTTGCCGTCATCGTCATGGAAAACGAAGCCGAGGCGCGGGCCGGTGCCAAGGCAGCGCTGCCGCTGTTCGAGCGGGGCGAAATGTCGGGCCTGGTGATCATCGCGCATGAGCGCGGCAATTGCAGCGCCTACAATGCCGGCTGGCAGACGGCCATCCTGCAATTCCCGAACTTCAGACACCTGCTGGTCATCGACGATGACGAAATCGCCGATCCGCAGTGGCTGGAACGGATGTGCACCGCAGCCGAGACGCTCGGCGCCGATATCGTCGGCGGCCCGCAGGTGCCCGTGTTTGCCGACCCCACCCATGCGCGATGGGCAGAGCATCCGGTGTTCGCGCCGCCTTACCGGGAAACAGGACGCGTGCCGGGGCTCTATTCGTCCGGCAATCTTCTGGTCGGGCGCAACGTGCTGATCGCCATGGGTCCGCCCTTTCTCGATCTCAGATTCAACTTCATGGGCGGCGGCGATTCCGACTTTCTCAGCCGGTCGGCGCAAAAGGGCTTTGTTCTGGGATGGTGCGCCGAGGCCAAGGTGCTGGAAACCGTTCCGGCGCGGCGTATCGAAGCCGACTGGATCCGTGCCCGCAGCCTGCGCAACGGCGTCATCTCGACACTGGTCGAAAAGAAGAAGCGCGCCGGCACGCCAATGGCCGGCGCCAAAGTGTTGCTGAAGAGCCTGGCACTGCTTGCCGCCTCGCCGTTTCGCGGCCTGATCCGGCTGGCGCGGACCGGATCGCCTGATATCGCCATCTACCCCATCCATGTGGCGCTGGGCCGCGTGCTGGCCGAATTCGGATATGCCAATGAGCAATACCGCCAGCCTGAGAAAAACTGAGCGCGCGCCGCTCAGCGACGCGTTCACGCGCGAAGGCGTGGCCACCGCCATTGCCGCGCTGCTGTTCACCGTCATCATGGTGTCGTTCCGGCCGTTCCAGCCGGGCGGCGCCGAACTCACCGGTCAAGGCGGCGACATCGTCAACCAGCTTGGCTTCGGTTCGCTCGGCGCCTTGTCGATCTTCTCGCTGATGGCCTTTGCCGATCCGCGCGTGGTGCGCTCGCTGCTCAGCCCGTCCTGGGTGCTGATGCTGGGTTTCTTTTTCCTCTCGGTGATCCTGTCGACCGATCCGCCTTCGGCGATGCGCGCCGCCTCCTTCACCCTGATCGGCATCCTGACGATGGCGACGATCCTGGTGCTGCCGCGCGACGCCGAGGCCTTCTCGAAGGTGATCATCTTCACCGCCGTCGTGGTCATGGGCCTTTCCTATCTCGGCATCATCGTCTTTCCGCACGAGGCGATGCACACCGCCGACTCGCAGGAGCCCGAACATGCCGGCCTATGGCGCGGCGTGTTCACCCATAAGAACATCGCCGGGCCGATCATGGCCTGCCTCAGCTTCGCAGGCCTTTATCTCTACCGGCGCGGGCAGCGCTACTGGGGTGCCGGGATCTTCTTCGCTGCGATGATCTTCATGCTGCACACCGGCTCCAAGACGACAGCCGGCCTGGTGCCGTTCTCGATCCTGATCGTCATGTTTCCGAGCCTGATAGGCATGCGGCTCGGCACGCCGATCCTGTTTGCGCTGGCCATCATCGCCACGGCGGTCGGCACGCTGGGCATCGTCTTCCTGCCGCCGGTAAAACATCTGGCGGCGATCTATTTCCCCGGCATGACCTATACCGGACGCACGACGCTGTGGGAGTTCGCCGGCAGCATGCTGGCGAAGAAGCCATGGACCGGCTACGGCTATGAGAGCTTCTGGGGCACGCCGCTGCTGCTCAACCAGGACCAGCCCTTCGACCGGCCGTGGGATATCAGAACCATCGTGCATGGCCATGACGGCTATCTCGACATCGCCGTGCTGATGGGCATCCCGGCACTGTGTGTGGCGGTCTACACCTTCCTCATCGCGCCGCTGCGCGACTACATGCGCATTCCGTTGCGCAGGGAAAACATCTTTCTCGGCGACTTCTTCATGATGGTGGTGCTGTTCACGGCGCTGAACGCCTTCCTCGAAAGCTTCTTCTTCCATCGCGGCGACCCGGTCTGGCTGTTCTTCGTGCTCGGTGTGCTTGGCCTCAGGCAAGTGTCGCTGCGGCCAATCGCGTTGCGCGATCCCGATCGTGGCTCGCGATCCTGATGGGGCTTCCCCAGAGAAGCGCCAGCGTCTATGTGAAGGCCTTCCTTCGGAGGGCTTTTGATGACGATTAGGCTTGTTCTCGCCGGCTGCGGCAATATGGGTTACGCCATGCTCTCGGGCTGGCTGAAATCCGGCAAGCTAGCGCCGTCGGCGGTTTTCGTGGTCGAGCCCAATGCCGATCTGCGCAATCGCGCGTCGACGCTGGGCTGCGCGACATCAGCCGATGCCGGTAGCATTCCGGCCGATGCCGTGCCCGATCTCGTCGTCATCGCGGTGAAGCCGCAGGTGATCCGCGACGTCACGGCCGCCTACAAGCGCTTCGGCGACGGCCGCACCACCTTTGTCAGCATCGCCGCCGGCACGCCTGCCGCCACCTTCGAGGAGATCTTGGGCAACCGCGCGCCGATCGTGCGCTGCATGCCCAACACACCCGCGGCGATCGGCAAGGGCATGATGGTGGTGTTCTCCAACAGGCTGGTTTCCGAAGACACCAAGCGTTTCGTCGCCGACCTTTTGTCGGCGAGCGGCGAAGTGACCACGATCGACGACGAGGGCCTGATGGACGCGGTGACCGCCGTATCCGGATCGGGGCCGGCCTATATCTTCCATTTCATCGAAGCGCTGACCGTGGCAGCCGAGAAGGCCGGTCTGCCGACGGCGACCGCCAAGCTGCTCGCCATGCAGACCGTCTATGGCGCCGCCTCGCTCGCCGCCGAAAGCGGCGAGGAACCGGGCGTGCTGCGCCAACAGGTCACCAGCCCCAAGGGGACGACGGCCGCGGCGCTGGACGTGCTGATGGGCGAGGATCGGCTGACCAATCTGCTGACGCAGGCGGTGGAGGCGGCAAGGGTGAGGTCGGTGGAGCTGGGGAAGTAGAGTCGCTGACCCCAGTGCAAGGGTCTCGAAGGGTCGGCCGTGCTTGTGCCGACGGATGGCCAAGCCTTGAGGATTAGCGGAAACGCCTATCGTTTCGTCATCCACGGGCGGAGCAAGGAGCGCAGCGACGCAGCGCAGACCCGAGGATCCATGCCGCGACTTCAGAGCGCCGCCACGGTGCAGAATTCTGCTCCGCTGCATTCCCCGATCAAGGTCATGGCATGGATCCTCGGGTCTCCGCGACGGAGCTTCGCTCCTGCTCCGCCCGTGGATGACGAAGTTGAGCCGGCCGCGATCATCTCAGGCCCCGTACAGCATTTCGTCCTGCAGCCGGCGCAAAGCGAACAGCCTCGTCGTCTGGTCGGGCGACGCATTGTCTGACGTCAACAACCCGCCTTTCCTGACCGGTTTCAGCACCTTGCCGCCCTCGAGCAGGCCGACCGGCACCGCGCGCTGGGCACGGGCCTCGCCGACGGTCATCGTCCAGGAACGGTAGCAGGTCTCGCCGATCGCATCGAAGGTCTCGTCGGCGGCGAGATCCCGCTTGGCAACGGCGCAGACTTCGGCAACGGGTCGCGGCAGCGGCACCATGTCGGGCTTGCCGAAAAGCATGATACGGGCGGCGGTCAGCGGCACCTCCAGTGAGGTCAGATGATACGGCCGGAACAGGCTGTAATAGGGGCCGTGGCCGATATGCAGATCGTCCATGCGCTCGATGATGCGCGGATGCGTCGCCTCGACGATGACGAAGACGCCAGGCGCGACGCCCTTGCCGACCGTGTAGTCGACGACGCCCTTCTTTAGCAAAAGCCCGCCATCCTCGCGCGGGATCAGCACCTTGGCGAGGTCATCGCGGTCGGCCTTCGGGCCGTGCATGCCGGGCACATCGGGCACCAGCCCGGTGGCGTTGGCGATGGCGCACATCTCGACCATGGTCTTAGAGCCGTCGACGAACTCGACCAGCATGCGCGGGTTCATGTTGCGGCGGATCGCTTCGGCGCGATAGTCGTCCGGCACGGCATCGTGGTTGAGCGGGTTGTTCTTGCCCTTGCCGGCCGAGACGATGGTCAGCCCGAGTGCCGACGCAAACTCGATCAGTTCCATGCAGCTCGACGGCTCGTCGCCCGCACCAACCGAATAGACGACGCCAAGCCGGTCGGCCTGCTGCTTGAGATAGCAGCCGATGGTGACGTCGGCCTCGACGTTCATCATCACCAGATGCTTGCCGTGCTCCATCGCCATGAGGTCGAAATCGGCGGCGACGCCCGGCTTGCCGGTGGCGTCGATGACGACGTCGATCAGCGGGTTGGTGACCAGCATCTCGTTGGATGTGATGGCGATCTTGCCGCTCTCGATGGCGCCGGTGACTTTCGACGCGGTGTCGGCCTCGACCGCCATGGCTTCGTCACCATAGGCGATGCGGATGGCGTCACGCGCGGTGTGCGGGCGGCGCGTCGAGACGGCGCAAACCGAAATGCCCGGCATCAGCATGCCCTGCGTGACCAGATCGGTGCCCATTTCGCCCGAGCCGATGACGCCAATGCGCACCGGGCGGCCCTCGGCGGCACGCTTGGCGAGATCACGGGCAAGCCCGGTCAGGGCGACGTTGGTCATGCAGGAAATGTCCACAGCTTCGTGATTTGGGATCGGATAGCAGGGAACGGGTTCTATTTGCCAACGAAACCCGGGCGCGACCGGCAATTTCCAACGAAATCGTCTGGGAAAGGACGTCCGCCGAGGCTCGATTGGCCGAAGCGCAACCAATTGACAATGCAGCGGACAACCCCAATAAAACATTCGTTTGTCAACAAAGGCAAATGTTCACCGACGCGACAGTCGGGAAGCATTCGCCTCTGGGGCAATTTGGGGAGTGTCTTTGCGCCACGGCGTCAAAGGCTGGATGGAGCATCATTGCGAGGCGTCGAGCGAAGGCTCGCGGCTCCAGGGGAGGAAAAATGGATACTGTTCTCGCGGGCCTAAAAGGGGCCATCGATACGCTTGGCCCGACGATCCTGCTGCCAATTGTCATTTTCATCATCGCCGTGGTTCTCGGCGCCAAGGTCAGCAAGGCCTTTCGCGCCGCCGTCACCATCGGCGTCGCCTTCATCGGCATCAATCTGGTGCTTGGCCTCATGTTCACGTCAATTGGCGACGTTGCCAAGGCCATCGTCACCAACACCGGCATTCATCGCGACATCATCGATGTCGGCTGGCCCTCCGCGGCCGCGATCGCCTTCGGCTCGTCGGTCGGCCTTTGGGTCATTCCGGTCGGCATCCTCGTCAACATCGTGCTGTTGCTGACACGCATGACGCGCACGCTCAATGTCGACGTGTGGAATTTCTGGCACTTCGCCTTTGTCGGCTCGCTGGTCGTCGCCGCAACCGACAATCTGGCCTATGGCATCGCGGTCGCAGCGCTTGTCGCAGCACTCTCTCTGCTGTTCGCCGACTGGTCGGCGCGCGCGGTGCAGCAGTTCTACGGCGTGCCCGGCATTTCCGTGCCGCATCTCGCCTCGGCGCAGATCCTGCCGATCGCCATTGTGCTCAACTGGATCATGGACCGCATTCCCGGGATCAATCGCATCAACATCAACACCGACACCATCGAGCGCAGGTTCGGGGTGTTCGGCGAACCTGTCGTGATGGGCCTGATAATCGGCCTCGTCCTCGGCGCGATCGCCTTCTACAATGCGGGTGATCTCAGCGTGGTGCTGGCCAAGGTTCTGGGCACCGGCATGACGCTGGCCGCGGTGATGCTGCTGCTGCCGCGCATGGTCAAGATCCTGATGGAGGGGCTGATCCCCGTCTCCGACGCCGCACAGGCGTTCGTGCGCAAGCGCACCGGTGACCGAGAGCTTCTCGTTGGTCTCGATTCGGCGATCCTGATCGGCCATCCGGCCGCGATCTCGTCGTCGCTGATCCTGGTGCCTATCGCGATCATTCTGTCCATCATCCTGCCGGGCAACCGCGTCATCCTGTTCGCCGACCTCGCGGTCATCCCCTTCATCGTCGCCATGACCGCGCCGCTGGTCAAAGGCAACGTGTTCCGCATGGTGGTGATCGGCACGGTGACGCTGGCCATCGGCTTCTACGTCGCCAACGCGCTGGCGCCGCTGTTCACCAGCGCAGCAGTCTCGTCGGGCTTCAAGCTGCCGGCGGACGCGCTGCAGATCACCTCGGTGGTCGATGGCTTCCTGTGGGTGCCTTACGTGGTCATCGAGGCTATCCAGGGGATGGGGCTTGTCGGCATCATCGTGATCGCGGTGGTCATCGCGGCATTGTTTGTCCTCTACCGCCGCAATCCGCTCGGCTGGGAGCGGGCCGCGGGCGCCGAGGACGAGCCGGCCGAAGAGACGGCCTGAACCTGATAGCGTCCACCCTTCAAACCGATCGTGCGCCCCACGTGGGGCGCACGATTTCATAGACGGAGCAAAGAATGTCCGACGGCCTCATGCAGCTTCTGGACCCCGACGCGATCGTGCTCGGATCCGATGCCTCGACCAATGAGGAGATCATCCGCATCCTGGCGGGCCGGCTGGAGAGACTTGGCTATGTCAAAAGCAGCTATGCCGACGCGGTCGTGCGCCGCGAATTGACCATCCCGACCGGACTGCCGCTGGAACGCTCCGACAATGTCGCGGTGCCGCACACCGATCCGGAGCATGTGCTGAAGCCTGGCATCGCGATGGGCACATTGACGCAACCAGTGACCTTCGCCAACATGGAGGATCCCGACGAGATGCTGCCGGTCGGCTTCGTCTTCCTGCTTGCCATCAACGACAAGGACAAGCAGATTGAGGCGCTGCAGGCCGTCATGGCCACCATCCAGAACCCGCGAGCCTTGGATGATTTGAGGTCGGCCAGAACCCTCGAAGACGTGCGAGCCGTACTCGGCTGATAACCAAGGAGAAGCAGAGATGTCCAGACAGAAAACCATTCTCTTTGCCTGCGGCACGGGCATCGCCACCTCGACCGCGGTCAATGTCGCCGTCACCGAGGAAATGAAGAAACGCGGCCTCACCTTCAACGCCCAGCAGGCAAAGGCCACCGAAGTGCCCGGACTGGCCGACAACGTCGACTTCATCGTCTCAACCACCCCGATCTCCGCTTCGGTGACCAAGCCGGTGATCAAGGGCCTCGCCTTCCTCACCGGCATCGGCAAGGACAAGGTGCTCGACGAGATCGAGGCGCAATTGCGCAAGTGACGGCCCAGACGCCACGCGCAGGCTGACGCGGCTTCACACCACCGTGACGTAGCTCGTCATGCCCGATTTCTGATGCTCGATGATGTGGCAGTGCAGCAGCCAGTCGCCGGGATTGTCGGCGACGAAGCCGAGCTGAACCTTTTCGTTGGGCTGGATGAGATAGGTGTCGGAAATCACAGGCTGAACCTGGCGCGTCGAGGATGACAGCACCTTGAAGCTCATGCCGTGCAGATGCATCGGATGGGATTGCGGCGTCAGGTTCTCCATATCGATGACGTAGCTTTGGCCAAGCTTCAGTTCGGCCAGAGGCGCGGTCGGATCCTTGGTGTCGCCGGGCCACGGCACTTTGTTGATGGCCCAGAAACTGTAGCCAAGCGAACCGCAGATGCCATCGCTCGGGACATTTTCCGCCGTGGCACTCAGTGCCAGGGAAATATGCCTGGCGCTGGCGAGATCCACTTCCGCCACCGGATTGAGCTCCAGTGGAGCGACATCGCGAATGTCCCGTTTGAGGGATTTTCCTGTTGCGTGCAGGGTTGCCAGGATTTTTGGCTTGGTGCCCCTGACGTCCCTCAAGCTGACGATCGCGCCTTCCTCGTCGGGCATGCGTATGGCCAGCTCCATGCGCTGGCCGGGTCCAAGCAGCAAGGCATCGGGCGAAAAACGCTCAGGCACCGGATTGCCGTCGAGCGCTATGACACTCGCCTGCGCACCGTCGACGCGAAAAGCGTAGATGCGCGTCACGTCGGTGATGGCGACGCGCAGCCGCGCCAGTCCGCCGGCCGGCGCATCATATTGCGGCTGATCGAGCCAATTGGCGGTGCGCACCGTGCCGTAAGTGCCGGTTCTCGCGGCATCGCGCGGCCGGAACTGGTCGATGAACTGACCGTTGTCGCCGAGGCGCCAGTCGCGCAAATTGAGGACGATTTCGGCATCGAATTTCGGATCGTTGGGATTCTCGACCACGATCACGCCGGTCAGGCCATGGCCCATCTGCTCCAGCGTGTTGCAATGCGGGTGGTACCAGAAGATGCCGGCATCGGGCGGCGTGAAGGCGTAGTCGAAATGATCGCCGGTGTAGACGTAGGGCTGGACCAGGAACGGCACGCCGTCCATCTTGTTTGGAACGCGAATACCGTGCCAGTGGATCGTCGTCGGATCGTCGATCGCGTTGACAAGGCGTGCAGCGAAGGGCTCGCCCTTTTTCATTCTGAGCACGGGCGGCATTCCGGCGTTGCCATAGGTCAGCACATCCCTGGTCTGGCCGACATCCATCAGCTTCGCCTGGATCTTTGCCGTCTGCAAAACCACCGGCTCAGGCGTGGCAGCGGCCCAGCCACTAAGCCGGCCCATGGCCGAGAACCCGACCCCGCCCGCGCCGGCAATCGCTGCCGTTTTCAAAAGCCTGCGGCGTGTGAGTACGGTCATTCGGCGCTCCAACTGCAAAGACGGCTGCCCGCGAAGGTGTAACCGCCGCGCCACGGATCACAAGCCGGGAACCCGCGCAAATTCTGTTGAACGCATGGCGCCGCTATTCAGCCGCCTCGGCATAGTGTGCCGGCACGTAGTTGAGGATGGGGCCGAGCCAGCGCTCGACCTCGGCCAACGGCATCGCCTTGCGGCGTGCATAATCTTCGACCTGGTCGCGTTCGACCTTGGCGACGCCGAAATAATAGCTTTCGGGATGCGCCAGATAGATCCCCGAGACGGATGAGCCCGGCCACATCGCATAGCTTTCGGTCAAGCTCACGCCGGCATTGCCTTCGCCGTCGAGCAGCCGGAACAAAGTCGCCTTCTCGGTGTGGTCGGGCTGCGCCGGATAGCCGGGCGCAGGACGAATGCCGCGATAAGGTTCGCCGATCAGTTCGTCCGGCGCCAAGGCTTCGTCGGGAGTATAACCCCAGAATTCCTTGCGCACCTTCTCATGCATGCGCTCGGCAAAGGCTTCGGCGAAGCGGTCGGCCAGTGCCTTGACCATGATCGACGAATAGTCGTCGTTCGCCCGCTCGAAACGCTCCGCGATCGCCACCTCCTCGATGCCGGCGGTGACGATGAAGCCGCCGATGTAGTCCGGCTTGCCGCTGTCCGCCGGCGCGACGAAATCCGACAGTGCGACATTGGCCTTGCCGTCGCGTTTGGTCAGTTGCTGGCGCAGCGTGAAGAACGTCTCCAGTTCCTGCGAACGTTCCTCATTCGCGAACAGCCTGATGTCGTCACCGACGGTATTGGCCGGCCAGAAGCCGATGACGCCGCGCGGCGCGAACCATTTCTCGGCGATGATTTTTTTCAGCATCGCCTGCGCATCCTCGAACAGCTGGCGTGCGGCGGCACCTTGCGCCTCATCCTCCAATATCTTGGGATAGCGGCCCTTCAGCTCCCAGGTCTGGAAGAACGGCGTCCAATCGATGTAGCGCGCGAGCTCGGTCAGGTCCCAACTCTCGAAAACCTTCACCCCTGTGAAGGACGGCTTCGGCGGCTCATAGGCAGACCAATCGATCCGATGCGCATTGGCCCTCGCCTTGGCCAGCGGCAGCCGCTGCTTGTCGGCTTCGGAGCGGGCATGCGCGTCGGCGACCTTCTTGTATTCGGCGCGCACCGCGTCGACATAGCCGCCCTTGGTCTCGTTCGACAGCAAGGCCGAGACAACGCCCACCGCCCTGCTGGCGTCGGTGACATAGACCGTCTGGCCCTTGGTGTAGCGCGGGTGGATTTTCACCGCCGTGTGCACGCGGCTGGTCGTCGCGCCGCCGATCAGCAGCGGAATGTCGAAACCTTCACGCTCCATCTCGGCGGCCATGTGTGCCATCTCGTCGAGCGACGGGGTGATCAGGCCGGACAGGCCGATGATATCGACATTTTGCTCACGGGCCGTCTGCAGGATTTTCGCCGCCGGCACCATGACGCCGAGATCGATGATCTCGTAATTGTTGCAGGCCAGCACGACGCCGACGATGTTCTTGCCGATGTCGTGGACATCGCCCTTGACCGTCGCCATCAGGATTTTGCCCGCCGTCTGGCGCTCGCCATTGTCGATGCCGTTGGCGGCGTTGGCCAGCTTCTCGGCTTCCATATGCGGCAGCAGTCCGGCGACAGCCTGCTTCATCACCCGCGCCGACTTCACCACCTGCGGCAGGAACATCTTTCCCGCGCCGAACAGATCGCCGACGACGTTCATGCCGGCCATCAGCGGGCCTTCGATGACATGCAGCGGACGCTCGGCGGCCAGCCGCGCTTCCTCGGTGTCGGCATCGATGAATTCGGTGATGCCGTTGACCAGTGCATGGCTGATCCGCTGTTCGACAGTCCATTCGCGCCAGGCGAGATCGCGCTCCTGCGCTTCCTTGCCGGCCGTGCCCTTGAAGCGTTCGGCGATCTCCAGCATGCGTTCGGTGGCGGTGCCGCCGGCCTTCGGCACGCGGTTGAGCACGACATCCTCGCAGGCCTCGCGCAGATCAGGCTCGATCGTATCGTAGACGGCGAGCTGGCCGGCATTGACGATGCCCATGTCCATGCCGCGCTGGATGGCATGGTAGAGGAACACGGCATGCATGGCCTCGCGCACCGGCTCGTTGCCGCGGAACGAGAAGGACAGGTTCGACACGCCGCCAGAAATGTGGACATGCGGCAGCGTCGCGGTGATCTCGCCGGCTGCCTCGATGAAGTCGACACCGTAATTGTCGTGCTCCTCGATGCCGGTGGCAATGGCGAAGACATTGGGATCGAAGACGATGTCCTCGGGCGGGAAGCCGGCCTGTTCGGTCAGGAGCTTGTAGGCGCGGGTGCAGATCTCGACCTTGCGCGCCTTGGTGTCGGCCTGGCCGTCCTCGTCGAAGGCCATGACGACGACGGCGGCGCCATAGGCGCGCACCAGCCTGGCATGATGCAGGAAGGCCTCTTCGCCCTCCTTCATCGAGATGGAGTTGACCAGCGGCTTGCCCTGCACGCATTTCAAGCCGGCTTCGATGTTCTCCCATTTCGAACTGTCGACCATGACAGGAACGCGGGCGATGTCCGGCTCGGCGGCGATCAGGTTGAGGTATTCGACCATGGCCTTCTTCGAATCGATCAGACCCTCGTCCATGTTGATGTCGATGATCTGCGCGCCATTGGCGACCTGGTCGCGGGCGACGTCGAGCGCGGCTACATAGTCGCCCGCCGTGATCAGTTTTCGGAACTTGGCCGACCCCGTGACATTGGTTCGCTCGCCGACATTGACGAAGGGGATCTCGTCGGTGAGCGTGAACGGCTCCAGCCCGGACAGGCGCATCCTGGGCTCGATGTCCGGAATGGCGCGCGGCGGATATTTCTTCACCGCCTCTGCGATGGCGCGGATGTGCTCGGGCGTCGAACCGCAGCAGCCGCCGACGACATTGACCAGTCCCTCGCGGGCAAACTCCTCGATCTGCGCGGCCATGAAGTCCGGGCTCTCGTCATACCGACCGAATTCATTGGGCAGGCCGGCATTCGGATAGGCGCAGGTGAAGGTGTTGGCGACGCCTGAAATCTCGGCCAGATGCGCCCGCATCGCGTTGGCGCCGAGCGCGCAGTTGAGGCCGATGGTGAACGGGCTGGCGTGGCGCACCGAATGCCAGAAGGCCGTCGGCGTCTGGCCCGACAGCGTGCGGCCGGAGAGGTCCGTGATGGTGCCCGAAATCATCACCGGCAGGCGCACGCCCTTCTCGATGAATATCTCTTCCGCTGCGAAGATCGCCGCCTTGGCGTTCAGCGTGTCGAAGATGGTCTCGATCAGGATGATGTCGGCGCCGCCATCGATCAACCCGCGCAGCTGCTCGCCATAGGCGAGGCGCAGGTCGTCGAAGGTCACGGCGCGGTAGCCGGGATTGTTGACGTCGGGCGACATCGAGGCGGTGCTGTTGGTCGGCCCGAGTGCGCCGGCGACAAAGCGGCGCTTACCGTCCTGCTGCTCGGCACGAACAGCAGCGCGGCGTACCAGCCGCGCGCCATCGCGGTTCAGCGCGTAGACGGCATCTTCCATGCCGTAGTCGGCCTGTGCGATCGAGGTCGAGGAGAAAGTGTTGGTTTCGAGGATGTCGGCGCCCGCGATGGCGTATTGATAGTGGATCTCCTCGATCGCCCCGGGCTGCGTCAGGATCAGAAGATCGTTGTTGCCTTGCTGATGGCAGGCGCAGCCGGCGAAGGCCTCGCCGCGAAACTGGTCCTCGTCAAAGCCGAGGCCCTGGATCTGTGTGCCCATGGCGCCGTCGAGGATGAGAATGCGCTCGCGTGCTGCCGCAGTGAGCGCCGCAAGCACTTCCGAACCGTCGGGTTTTGCCGCTACGGGGCCGAACAATGCGTCCAGCGATGCAGAATTCTGCGACATTTTTTATCCCTTTGGCGACAGACCTTTTCATGTCACATAAGGATATCTTTATGTCAATATACGACAGATGCTCGCCATTGTCACCCCACCCATCACGAAGGTGGGGTCTGAGGCGCGGTTTACTACGAACCTACGCTCTGTCGACGCTTGCCAGGAAGCGGGCGAAGATCGGATCAAAACGATCCGGCGAATCCCAGAACGGCGCGTGGCCGGATTTGTCGAGCAGATGGGCCTTGCCTTCCCATAGATTGGAGAATTTCACAGCGGAGACGAAATCGGTGTTGACGAATGGCTCGTCGATGCCGTTCAGAACGGCGATCGGCGGCGTCTTGCCGGCCACGATTTCGCGCTGGTTCCGGCCGGTGCCGGCCGCGAACTTTTCGAACATCAGGCGCCGCGCCCGCCCATCGGTGCGCGCCACCGTGTCGATGAGAAACGGCTCGAACGGCTCGCCGCAAGTGCTGCGCGCATAGGCCTCGACATCGGCGCCGCTGAAGGTTTCCTGCCCCGCGAGGTGCATATGCGGGCTCGGCTTGAATCCGTTGCCGACCTCCTCGGGCGAGACGGGCGGCGTGCCGGTGATCATCAGGCCAAGCAGGCCGGGAAAGCGGTCGATCATCTCAAGCCCGATATGGCCGCCGAGCGACCAGCCGAAGACGATGGCCTTGTCGATGCCGAGCAGCCCAAGCACTTCGGTCATGGCATCGGCATAGCCTTCCATGCTGTAGGAACGCTCCGGATCGATCGCATCGGCGGACGCTCCGTGGCCGGGCAGGTCGGGAGCGATCAGGTGGTAGCGCTCGCCCAACGGGCCGTCCAACTGGTTGCGGAAAACGGCGCTGGAAGATGAATTGCCGTGGATCAGCATGACAGCGGTGCCCTGGCCACTGGTCTGGCGCACCGCGATCTTGCCGTGGCTGGTGTCAAGGGTCTTCTGCGCGATCGTCATTGTCCGCTCCGTTATAATTGCCTTGTTTTAGTGCAGTTGCGCAGCAAAGCGCCACGGCTTCCATACCTTTGCGGGAACCATCTTCCCGGCCAGGTTGCGTTGAAAAATCCTTTTCAAATAAGAACAATTATGCGTAGATTGTCAATTATCCAACTCCCGATGAACGGGAGGAAAACAGGGAACCGCACGATGAAGCCCAAATCCGCCGCAAGTCGAATCCGCCATATGCTGATGAGCACCACGCTGATCGGCATGTTTGCCGCATCAGCCGCTCCCGCCTTTGCCGACGTCGTCAAGATCGGCCTGCTTGCGCCGCTGACCGGCCCTGCCGCGGCGGACGGCCAGGAATTCCAGCGCGGCGTGCAGATGGCCATCGACGAGGCCAACGCAGCCGGCGGCGTTGCCGGGGATACGTTCGAACTGGTGGTCGGCGACGTCAAGGATCAGTCCGCCGGCAACGTCACCAGCGCGGTCGAGCGCCTGCTTGGGGATCCGGGCGTGCATTTCATGCTGACCGGCTATGCCAGCCTGACCAATTTCGAGATCGACAACATGGCCGAAGCGGAAATGCCCTATATGCTCGCGGCGACCTCGCAGCAGACCAGGGACATCATCGCGCCGAGCCCCGACAAATACATGTGCTGCTGGTCGCTGACGCCTTCCTTCGACGCCTACAACACCGACGTCACCCTGTTCGTCGAGAAGCTCGCAGCCGACGGCAAGATCACCCTGCCGACCAAGAAGGTCGCCATCATCTCGTCCGACAACGCCTATTCGAAGACCATCTCCGAAGGCATGAAGAAGACCTTCAAGGAGAAGGGCTGGACCATCACCGTCGACGAGATCGTGCCGTTCGGCGAAGTGACCGACTGGCGTTCGATCCTCGCCAAGGTGCGCGAGAACGTTCCCGATGTCGTCATCAACACCGACTATCTGCCGGGCAATTCGGCGTCCTTCCTCAACCAGTTCCTCGAGCAGCCGACCAAGAGCCTCGTCTTCCTGCAATATGCGCCGAGCGTTCCGGAGTTCGTCGAGCTGACCGGCAAGAAATCGGATGGTGTTATCTACAATCTGCTCGGCGGCGCGCTGACGACGCCGAAGAACCCGCGCGCCGATGAGGTGGCGGCCAAGTTCAAGGCAAAATACGGCGTCGAGAGCGGCACCTATGGCGTTGGCCTCTACGAAATGACCAATGTCTATTTCGACGCAGTCAAGAAGGTCGGCGGTGCATCCGACCATGCGGCGATCATGAAGGCGCTGTCGGAGACCGACAAGCAGGTCGCCGAAGGGCGTCTGAAGTTCGATCCCGCCACCCACCTTGCCACACAGGGCGACGACTATATTCCGATCACCTTCTTCCAGATCTGGGATGGCCAGCGCACGCTGATCTCGCCGGAAAAATACGCCACCGGCGCCTTCAAGCTCCAGCCCTGGATGAAGTAGGGAATGGCCCTGCTTGAACTGGACGACGTGTCGAAGGCCTTCGGTTCGCTGAAGGCCGTCGACGGCGTGTCGTTCAAGGTCGAAGCCGGCGAGATCTTCGGCATCGCCGGCCCGAACGGCAGCGGCAAGAGCACGCTGTTCAACATCATCACCGGCATCCCGTTCGGCCCCGACCGGGGCCAGATCCGCTTTGACGGCCTTGCCATAAACGGCAAATCGGGACACGCGATCGCGCGCCTCGGCCTTGCCCGCACGTTTCAGCGCGAGACCAGCTTCGACGGGCTGACCGTGTTCGAGAATGCGCTGATCGGCGCCAGCTACGGCAAGCAGGAAAAAACGGCCGTGGCAGCTCGCGATGCCGCCGCCGAGGCGCTGGAATTCGTCGGGCTCGGGTCCGCGTCCTTCGGGCGGCTGGCCGGAGAGTTGTCCGTCTTCGAGCGCAAATGCCTGATGCTGGCCACCGCGATCGCCATGAAGCCACGCATGCTCTTGCTCGACGAGCCGGCATCGAGCCTGACCAAGCCCGAGATTGAGACGTCTATCGGCCTGATCCGCCGCACCGCCGAACGCGGCATCACCATCCTTCTGATCGAGCACGTGCTGACCTTCCTGATGAGCCTTTCGCAACATCTGCTGGTGCTCAACAATGGCCGCGTCCTGGCCGCCGGCGACCCGGCCGGCGTGATCGCGGACCCGCGCGTCATCGAAGCCTATCTCGGCACGAGGAGATCGGCGGCGTGAACCCCATTCTCAGCGTCGAAGGTGTCACCGCCGGCTATGGCCGCGTCACCGTGCTGCACGATATCTCGCTAGAGGCCGGCCGCTTCGGCAATGTCGGCCTGTTCGGCCCCAACGGCCATGGCAAGACGACGCTGCTGCGTGCGATCTCCGGGCTGCTGCAGCCGAAGAGCGGCCGCATCCTGTTCGACGGACAAGACATTGCCGGCCACAGCGCACGCGCCATCGTCGGCGCCGGCCTGATCCATGTGCCGCAAGGCAACCGGCTGTTTCCCGATCTCTCGATCGCCGACTGCATGGCGCTCGGCGCCTATTCGCCGCGGGCCCGGCCGCATGAGGCGGAGAACCGCGAGAAGGTGATCAAGCTGTTCCCGAAACTGGCGGAACGCTGGCGCCAGCGCGTGCGCACGCTGTCGGGCGGCGAGCGCCAGATGGTGTCGATCGGCACAGCACTGATGAGCCATCCGCGCCTGCTGATCCTGGACGAGCCGACGCTGGGGCTGGCGCCCAAGATCAAGGACGAGCTCTGCGCCTCCGTCATGGACATTTCGCGCGGCGGCGTGCCGCTCATCGTCGTCGAGCAGGACATCGAATTCCTGCTGGAGCTGACGCAGCAACTCTACCTCGTCAACCATGGCGCGGTGGCGACCGAGATCAAGCCGGGTGAAAGCCTCGACCACGGCGAGATCATGTCGATGTATTTTGGCCATTAGGAAAATCCGAAGATGAGCGCATTGGCGGAAATCCTGTTCGGCGGCCTGTTCCAGGGCTCGCTCTACGCCATGATGGCGGTCGGGCTGGCTCTGGTGTGGACGACGATCGGCGTGTTCAATTTCAGCCATGGCGTGTTCATGATGCTGGGCGCCTACATCGCCTGGCAGCTGGTCGAACTCGGCCTGCCGGCGGCGGTCGCCTTTCCCATCGCCGTCGTCGTCATGGCCGGCGTCGGCTGGATCCTGCAGGCGAGCGTCGTGCGGCCGCTGATCGGCCGGCCCAACATCGTGCTGGTCGTCGTCATCACCACGCTGGCGGCCGGGTCGCTGATCGAGAACGGCGCGCTGACCGTCTGGGGACCGCGCTCGAAACAGATCCCGGCGCTGATCGCCGGCAACACCACCATCGGCGGCGTCGGCGTCTCCCTGCACCAGATCGCCATCATCGTCATCACGCCGCTGATCCTGGCCGCACTTTGGATGTTCCTCAACCGCACGCGGCTGGGGCTGGCGCTGCGCGCCGTGGCGCAGAACGAAGATGCCGGCCACCTTGTCGGGCTGAACGTCACCGCGCTCTATGGGCTGGCCTTTGCCATTGCCGCGTCGCTCGCCGGTCTCGCCGGCATCTTCATGGGCGGCTACCGCTTCATGTCGCCGGTGATGGGCAGCGACCCGCTGCTCAAGGCGCTGATCGTCGTCGTTTTCGGCGGCATATCGAGCATATCGGGCCCGATTTTCGCCGCCTATCTGATCGGCTTCTTCGAGGCCGCCTGCAGCTATTATTTCGGCTTGTACTGGACGCCGGCACTGCTGTTCGGCGTGCTGATCCTGACCCTGATGGTGCGCCCCGAGGGCATCTTTGCCAGCCGCTCCCGAGGCCTAGCATGACCGACACGACATCGCCGATCACCCGTGGCCACGCGGAGGCGGCAACCCCGATCGCTCCCGGCCGCACGCCGTGGAAGCAGGAGGCCATCGGCTTCGTGCTCGGCTTCGCCTTGCTGGCATTGCTGCCACTGATCTTCGGCGACACCTATGCCCGCCACATCCTGATCATGGCCTTCATCTATGCGATCGTCGCATCGAACTGGGACCTCAGCCTCGGCTATGGCGGCGTCTTCAACTTCGGCCATCTGGCGCTGTTCGGCATCGGCGTCTATGCCTACAGCCTGCTGACCAAGCTGGCCGAATTCGACCCGTGGATCGCGCTGTTTGCCAGCGGTGTCATCGCCACGCTGGCAGCGATCCTGGTGACCATCCCGATCCTGCGGCTGAAGGGCATCTACATCATCCTGGTCACTTTCGGCTTCGCGCAGCTGGTCATGCAGGTGATCATCAGCCAGTCCGCCATCACCGGCGGCACGCAAGGGCTGGTGCGCATTCCCGGACTTTACGTGTTCGACCACAACATGGTCCGCGATGGCAAATCAGCCTATTTCTACATCGCGCTGGCGCTGCTGGTGGCGAGCACGCTGTTCCTGCGCGTGTTCGTGCGCTCACGCGCCGGGGCCAGCATCGTCGCCTTGCGCGACAATGAGGAATACGCCGTCAGCCGCGGCGTCTCGATCGTGCGCCAGCGCATGCTGACGCTTGCCGCGAGCGCCTTCTTCACCGGCATCGCCGGCGCCTTTTACGCCGCTTACCAGCGCAATGCCTCGATCGACGTCTTCGGCATGAGCTTGGCGACCATCATCCTGTCGATGGTGCTGCTCGGCGGCACCAGCACCATTTATGGCGCCATCATCGCTTCTTTCGTGCTGACGATCTTCGCCGAATGGATGGCCGATTTCGGCGCGTGGCGGCCGATGATCACGGCGGTGCTGATCATCGGCGTGATGCTGGCCTACCCGAGCGGACTGGTCGGCATGATCAAGGCTTCATGGGGCGCCATCGCCGGACGCCTGAAACGCCCGGGCTGATCGTTTCGGAATAGCGGCTCCGCCTCAGCGGATGCCGCACCAATCGATTACGGACGCGGCGATCACCTTGGCCGTCTCGACCACCGATTCGACCTCGACATATTCGTCGGAACCATGAAAACCGTCGCCCGACGGGCCGAAGATCACACCGTCAACGCCGGCGCCGGCATAGTGCGCGGCATCGCACACGGCGACGAAGCCGCGCGCCTGCGGCGCCTTGCCGACCACCGCCTTGCGCTTCATCAGCGATGTCACCAGCGGATGATCGACCGGCGTGTTCATCGGCGGGAAATACAGCCCGCCGAGCTCCCATTGGATCGCAGGCGGGTTGTCGCGCAGCCACGCATCGGTTTGCGCGAAATGGTGGACGAACGTCTCGAAATCGCGGCGGTAGTCGGCCGAGTTCTCATCGGGCAGGAATTTCATGTCGAGATCGAGCACCGCGACGTCGGGAATGATGGCCGGGTTGGTCATGACGGTCGGTAGGCCGTGTTCGCCAAGGCCGGTGCCGCCATGCATGACGCCGATGTTGATGGTGTTCATGCCGAGCGGCAGCAGCGGATGGGATTTCGCCCGCGTCCGGTCCAGCTCATACTGACGCACGGCGGCAATGAAGCGGGCGGCGATCTCGATGGCGTTGACGCCCGGCTCCAGCCGGTCCTTGTCGTGGCGCTGCGGATAGATCTCGTTGTAGCGCAGCGCCGAATGGGCGTTGCGCCCGCGGATCGTCACCCGCGCCCATTCAAGCCCGCCTTCGACCGGCAGGACATCGCCCCAGGTCGGTTCGGCGACCAGCACCGCCTTGGCGAGCTTGCCCTTCTTGACCGCATCCATGGCGCCGAAGCCGCCGGCTTCCTCGTCGACGACGGAGTGGATGGCGAGCCGGCCCTGCAGCGTGATGCCCGCCTTGCGGATAGCGCGCGCGGCGGCGATGCAAGCGGCGACGCCGCCCTTCATGTCGACAGCGCCTCGGCCATAGAGGCGGCCATTGGTGATCTCGCCGCCGAACGGATCGACCGACCAGTCCTTCATCGCGCCGACCGGCACCACGTCGATGTGGCCGCACAGGATCAGGCTGCGGTCCTCGTCTCCCGCCCATTCGCCGACCAGATTGGGCCGCCCGGGCAAGGCATCCCATTGCTCGGTCCTGAACCCGTCCTGCTTGAGGATCGGCTCGAGCAGCGCCTGGACATCCGCCTCGCGATTGATCGCCGGGTTGGGCTCGAATTTGGGGTTGACCGAAGGGATGCGGACCATGTCGCGGGTCAGGCCGATCAACCAGTCGCGATCGGTCTCGATCTCAGCCTGCACGGCGTCGATGATGGTCTGGTTGTCAGGCATTGTCGTTCCTTCTCTGCGTCACGGCGCCAAGCGCATCGACGCTATTTCCTTGGGGGTTTGGCGGCGTCATCCGCCGCAGGCGACAGGGCGGCATCGAGCTGCGGATCTTCTCGATGTCCTCGATCCGCTTGCGGACCCCGGCGCCATGACCCTCCAGCGCATGGGCAAACACGGTTTCCATCTGGGCGACGGCGGTCGCCAGCGTGTCGAAAGGTGAATTGGCGTCGATCGCCGCGACCATGGTCAGGTCCGCTATGTCAGATATCGGCGACAGCCAGACATCGGTGAACAGCAGGATGGAGACGCCGCGCTCCTTGGCCTGCTGGGCAAAGCTCACCACGTCCGACTGGTAGCGCCGGTAGTCGAACACGACGAGGAGGTCGCGCTTGCCAAGGTCGATCAACAGGTCGAAATCGGCGGGGCTCAACGAACCGATGTCGCGCACGCCGGAGCGGAACTGCAGGAGGTAGCCGGCCAGCATGGAGGCGATGTGACGGCTGAAACGGCCGCCCAGCAGCACAACCTGGCCCTTGCTTTCGAGCAGCATGTTGACGGCGCGCGTGTAGGCCTGCACCGGCATCGCTGTGCGCGTGCGCTCCAGGCTGTCGGAAACCGAATGGAAATAGGCAAGTGCGGTGCCTTCGCTGGAGCCGCCCGGGCGCTTGGCTTCCATCATCAGCAGCGGCGAATGCAGCCTGGATTCGACTTCGGTGAGCAGGCGTGCCTGGAAGTCGGCAAAGCCGACATAGCCAAGCTTGGTCATCAGCCGCGTCACGCTCGGGTCACTGACGCCAGCGCGCCGTGCCAGCCGGGTCGCCGTGCCCAGCCCCGACATCGGGTAATCGGCGAGCAGGACCTGGACGATCTTGTCTTCCGCGGAGGTGAACGCCACGGTCGTGTTGGCCAGTTCTTCGCGGATCGACATTGTCATCGCCTATCGTCGATAGAAAGACGATTATCTTACAATTTCGCACATGTTTGTCAAATTTGGAAATTTTCTTACAGAGCCATCCGAGAGCGTTCGGCGTGGCTTGCAATCCCGTGACGGCCGAGCCATCGCGTGCAACACATCCACGTCGGGTCGAACGAAGGCTTGCGTCTATTTGAAGCTGGCGATGGGCAGGAACTTGACCGCGGAACCGGTGAAGTGCCGGTGATCGGACGTCTGTCCTCGCGGCTGGAATCCGTCGAGGTAGATGTGCTTCGGCGCTGTGCGGATGAGATTGGCGGCAATGACGGGCGCCGTCGCGGGGCTGGCTCCGCCGGCGATGCCGCGACCTGTCTCAATCAACCGGCCGGACAGCGCGGCCGGCACGGTGACCGCGGTGGCTTCGGGATCGAGATTTGGCTGGACACGGTCGGCCTTCGGGCTGGTCCTGACGCGATCTTCGGGCTTCGGTTGGGCAACCGAGACCCGCTGGCCGGCCAACCCATCAAGGCCGTCATCGGCGTGGTTCAAGGCCAGCAAGGCAGCGAGCGCATCGCCGGATTTGTCTGCGTCAGGCTGGCGCGTCGGGCTTGTCGGGCTTTCCGGCCGCCATGTCGGCAACGGGATGTTGAGCGCCACCAGGTCCGGCCCGCCGCTCGCGGGGCCGGCATCCGACTTGCCCGAGGGAATTTCAGCATCGGTTGCTGCTGGATTGGCCAGTTCGGCCCGCGCCGTGGAAGCGTCGGCTGTTGCAAGTGGCGCGATTTGCGGGGTCGGAATGCTGGCCGTTGACCCGGTGCGCGGGGCGAAGGCTGGCAGCGGCACTGAGCCCGGCGCCATCGCCATGACTATCGCTTCAGGCGTCTTTCCCTCCGCTCCAATCGGCGATTCTTCGGCCCGATCGACGGAAGCCGTCTGGATGTCGGCGCGCTGGGCATCCTGCGGCGGCACGATAGCGATGCCGGCAGGCCTGGGTTCAACGGACTTGGCCGGCTTGCGTGGCGCCGGCACCGCTTCGGCGGCATCGTCGGTTTCGTCCGCGCCGCGCCCACCCAAAAGCGTCGCCAGCAGGCCGCGCGGCCTGCGTTGGCCGTCGTCGGCACTTGCCAGTTCGATGTTGGGCGTGCCGGCGCCCTTGCGCGATTTGTAGGCGGCAAACGCCTGCCCATAACCGGGCAGCGGTTTGCCGTCGCTGGGCACATGCAGCGTATTGCCGTTCGGGAATACCCTTGCGAGTTCCCGGCGGCTGATGCCAGGCCAATGCCGCACATTGCCGACATCCATATGTATGAAAGGCGAGCCGGAGGTCGGGTAATAGCCTACGCCGCCGCCCTGCATCTTGAGGCCGATGTCGCGCAGCTTCTTCAACGGCACATCCGGCAGGAAGAAGTCCATCGCGCGGCCAACCATATGTTGGCTCTCCCGAGCCACACCCTTCGAGCGGCTGCGCAGCATGGCGTTCGTCGCTGGCGACCGATAGGCGCTGACCACGTGGATATAGGTTCTCGAGCCGCTGGCGCGATAGGCCTGCCAGACAAGATCGAGCAGGCGCGGATCCATCTTCGTCGGTTCGTTGCGACGCCAGTCGCGCAGCATCAAATTGATCTTCTTCAATCCCGCCGGATCATACCGCCCATTGCGCTTGAAGACGATTTCAGCCTTCTCGCCCGTATGGAGATGTTGAATCTTCAAAGCACGCGTCTCCGCGAACGCGCCGGTAACGAACAGACATAAGAACGCTGCCATGATGGCTGGCAGTGTCCAAAGACGGGAAGCACCGGGGGCGTTTTGCACGTTTTCGCTCACGTTCATGCCTTGCACGTTCTTTTGTTTCGGCGACTTCAGGTTCCCGCCCAGATGAAGAGCCTTTCAGCCCTCTTCCTGACAAGCATGGACTTGACCGACGCAGACAGGCGTCCATGCCACAATACGTCATGTCGATGAACAGCATCTTGGTTGATGAATCGTGTCTTGCCGGGAACGCGCTTCGGCTGGAGTTGCCTGTGGCAGCCATTTTCTGGAGCAATGCACCGCTGATGGGGTCCGCCAGCACGATGGCCGCGCCATTCCCATGTACCCGCCTCGCCCTCGCAAATGCAGAGGACGATCGTGCGGCAACAGGGATGTTGGAACCTGGTGCTGCGAGAGAGGATTGAACTCTCGACCTCTCCCTTACCAAGGGAGTGCTCTACCACTGAGCTACCGCAGCCGCTGATGGCGGGGCTTCTGCCATATCGAACCGGCAAGCGCAAGGCCAAGTGCAACGCTTCTGTGAAAGGCTTTGCCGGATAGCTTTTAATGACATGGCCGTGCCACAATGTTGGCTATCCCTGAACGGCAAGCTGGTGGGGTCGCCGGCGGGGACGGGGCGATGGACGACAAGACAATTCCAGTGAAAAAGGATGGTCCACCGAAAAACAGCGCAACAATCCGCAAGGACCGGCTTGCCGAGCAATTGCGCGCCAATCTGCAGAAGCGCAAGGCGCAGTCGCGCTCGCGGCGCACCGGCGAAGCCGACCTGCGCCCGGACGGACTCGCTGCCTCGAAGGAAATACAAAAAGATTAACTCAAATCGGCCACTCTTGGCCCGGATACGAGGAAATCCTATTTCTTGAACCAAGCCGGCCAATGGTCTAGACGGGCCGCTACTCAAACGATTGAACCGGCCCTTTTTGGCCGAGAGGGACGTTCTTCCATGGATCGCATCAGAATTGTCGGGGGCAACAAGCTCTCCGGAAGCATTCCGATCTCGGGCGCGAAAAACGCGGCGCTGCCCCTGATGATCGCCTCGCTTTTGACCGACGACACGCTGACGCTGGAGAACGTGCCGCATCTGGCCGATGTCGAGCAGCTGATCCGCATTCTGGGCAATCATGGCGTCGATTATTCGGTCAATGGCCGCCGCGAGAAGCAGAATGAGGGCTATTCGCGCACCATCAATTTCTCCGCCCGCAACATCGTCGACACCACAGCGCCCTACGAACTGGTGTCGAAGATGCGCGCCTCGTTCTGGGTGATCGGCCCGCTGCTGGCCCGCATGGGCGAAGCAAAGGTGTCGCTGCCGGGCGGTTGCGCGATCGGCACGCGGCCGGTCGACCTGTTCCTCGAAGGCCTGCAGGCGCTGGGTGCCGATATCGACGTCGACACCGGCTATGTCATCGCCAAGACCCGGAATGGCCGCCTTGTCGGCAACCGCTACATCTTCCCGAAGGTCTCGGTCGGCGCCACCCATGTGCTGATGATGGCCGCGGCACTCGCCAAGGGCGAGACGGTGCTGGAAAATGCCGCCTGCGAGCCCGAGATCGTCAACCTCGCCGAATGCCTCAATGCCATGGGCGCCAAGATTCATGGCGCCGGAACCCCGACCATCACCATCGACGGCGTCGAATCGCTGTCGGGAGCGCGCGTGCGCGTCATCCCCGACCGCATCGAGACCGGCACCTATGCCATGGCCGTCGCCATGACAGGCGGCGACGTGGTGCTCGAAGGTGCGCGTGCGGACCTGCTGCAGACAGCACTGGACGTGATCGCCCAGACAGGTGCGGAGATCACGCCGACCAATTCCGGCATCCGGGTGAAGCGCAACGGCGCCGGCATTTCGCCGGTCGACGTGACGACAGCGCCGTTCCCGGCCTTCCCGACCGATTTGCAGGCGCAGTTCATGGGCCTGATGACCATGGCCAAGGGCAAGTCGCGCATCACCGAGACGATCTTCGAGAACCGCTTCATGCATGTGCAGGAACTGGCGCGGCTCGGCGCTCACATCACGCTTTCGGGCCAGACGGCGATCGTCGACGGCGTGCCGAAATTGAAGGGCGCGCCGGTCATGGCGACCGATCTTCGCGCCTCTGTCTCGCTGGTCATCGCCGGCCTGGCGGCGGAAGGCGAGACCACGGTCAACCGCGTCTACCACCTCGATCGCGGCTTCGAGCGGCTGGAAGAAAAGCTGTCCAACTGCGGCGCGGTGATCGAACGTATTTCGGCGTAGGCCAATCGCAAGGCCTTGCGGTGCGGTTGCGCGGACGGGAAAGACCGCCTAACAGAAGGTTCAGTTATCAACCTTCAGGTGCGAAATCCGCATGGCCCTTAAGCTTATCGCGCTCGACGACCAGGATCTGAGCATCGTATCGGCTCATGTCCAGGATGCCGTGCTGAAAGTCAGCGACCTCGAATTCCTGCCCGCGGCCAAGCGTTTCCTGCTGACCATGAACCGTTTCGTCTGGGAGGCAAAATCCGGCCTGTTTCGCCAGCACAATGAGCGGCGGCAGGCCGTGCTGCATTTCGACCGCGTGCTCGGCGCCAAGACCAGCGGCATCGACCGCGACAAGCCTGCCGAAGTCCTGTCGCTGCTGGCGATCAGCTTCATCGAGATCAGCAAGCCGGCCGGCATCGTCGAGCTGATCTTTGCGGGCGGCGGCGCGATCATGCTCGACGTCGAATGCATCGAGGCCCGTCTTGCCGACATCGGCGGCGCCTGGGAAGCCACCTCGCGCCCCATCCACAAGGCCTGAGCGTCCGATGGCCATTACGCTTCGTCAGTCCGATGCCGATTTCGAGCAACGTTTCGCCGCCTTCCTCACGACCAAGCGGGAAGTGTCCGCCGATGTCGATGCCGCGGTGCGCGACATCATCGCGCGCGTGCGCGCCGAGGGCGACGCGGCGCTGATCGATTACACCAGGAAATTCGACCATGCCGACCTGAAAAGCCTTGGTATTGCGATTTCGAAGGACGATGTCGCCCAGGCCTACAAGGCGGCCGACCCAAAAACGATCGAGGCGCTGGAATTCGCGCGCGACCGCATCCGCTCCCATCACGAGCGGCAGCGGCCGAAGGACGATCGCTATACGGATGCCGCCGGCGTCGAGCTCGGCTGGCGCTGGACGGCGGTCGAAGCCGTCGGGCTCTATGTGCCGGGCGGCACGGCAAGCTATCCGAGCTCGGTGCTGATGAACGCCGTGCCGGCCAGGGTGGCCGGCGTCGAGCGCATCGTCATGGTGGTGCCGGCGCCGGGCGGCATCATCAATCCGCTGGTGCTGGTGGCCGCGGATATCGCGGGTGTGTCGGAAATCTACCGCGTCGGCGGCGCACAGGCGATCGCAGCCCTTGCCTACGGCACCGAAACGATCGAGCCGGTCGCCAAGATCGTCGGCCCGGGCAACGCCTATGTCGCGGCTGCCAAGCGCCAGGTGTTCGGCACCGTCGGCATCGACATGATCGCCGGGCCGTCGGAAGTGCTTGTGGTGGCCGACGGCAGCAACGATCCGGACTGGATCGCGGCCGACCTGCTGGCCCAGGCCGAGCACGATGCATCGGCGCAATCGATCCTGGTCACAGACGATTCAGCCTTCGGCATCGCTGTCGAACAAGCCGTCGAGCGCCAGTTGCAGAGCCTGCCACGCGGCGAGACGGCGGCGGCGAGCTGGCGTGATTTTGGTGCGGTGATCCAAGTGTCGACCATCGACGCCGCGCTGCCGCTGGTCGACCGCATCGCCGCCGAACACGTCGAACTGGCCATCGACGACGCCGAGGGCTTCCTGTCGCGGATGCGCAACGCGGGTGCGGTCTTTCTCGGCCGCCACACGCCGGAAGCCATCGGCGACTATGTCGGCGGCTCCAACCATGTGCTGCCGACGGCGCGCTCGGCGCGCTTCTCGTCCGGTCTGTCGGTGCTCGATTTCGTCAAGCGCACGTCGATCCTCAAGCTTGGACCGGAGCAGCTGCGGTTCCTGGCGCCGGCGGCGATCGCGCTCGCCAAGGCGGAAGGCCTTGATGCGCACGGACGCTCCGTCGCCATACGGTTGAACATGTAGGCGGCGATGTCTGGCCCCGATCAAACCCGCGCCAGGCTGATCGATGTCGAACTCGACGAATCGATCGGCCGTTCGACACCCGATGTCGAGCATGAGCGTGCGGTGGCGATCTTCGACCTGATCGAGGAAAACAGTTTTCAACCCGTCAATGACAGCGGCGCCGGCCCTTATCGGCTGAAACTGTCGCTGGCCGAGCAGCGCCTGGTGTTTGCCGTGGCGCGCGAGGACGGCGCCGCCGTCGTCACCCATATCCTGTCGCTGACGCCGCTCAGGCGCATCGTCAAGGACTACTACCTGATCTGCGAAAGCTATTACGACGCCATCCGTTCCTCGACACCGAGCCATATCGAGGCGATAGACATGGGCCGCCGCGGTTTGCACAATGAGGGTTCGCAAACGCTAATGGACCGGCTATCCGGCAAGATCGACATAGACTTCGATACGGCGCGCCGGCTGTTCACGCTGGTCTGCGTGCTGCACTGGCGGGGCTAGCCCTGGCACCCGGCGCCCTGCCCCGTTCGATCCTGTTCCTGTGCGGCATGAATGCCGTGCGCTCGCCAATGGCAGAGCAACTGGCGCGCCGCATGCTGCCGGCCACCGTCTTTGTCGCTTCGGCAGGCGTTCGCGCTGGCGAGCGCGATCCATTCGTCGATGCGGTGCTGGCCGAAGACGGTCTCACGCTGGGCGAGCGCCACCCAAGGACGATGGACGATCTCGAGGACGACTATTTCGACCTCATCGTCACGTTGGCGCCGGAAGCACACCACGCCGCACTCGAACTCACCCGCTCGCTCGCTGTCGAGGTCGAATACTGGCCGACGCCGGACCCGACCGACGCCAGCGGCACCCGCGAACAGATCATGGCCAGTTATCGCGACGTGCGCGAGCGGCTGAAGGTGCGCATAGGCCGACGTTTTCTGCTTCCAGGAGCAAAAAACGCGACGGATTAAGCGTGTTCACAAGCGGACGATTATCATATAGGTTCCGCCGAAATTCCGGCCAGGGTGCTGGAACTACCATCCAAGCAAAGGTATCGAATGCCGAAGGAAGAAGTCCTCGAGTTTCCGGGTGTCGTGACGGAGTTGTTGCCGAACGCGATGTTCCGGGTAAAGCTCGAAAACGAACACGAAATCATCGCCCATACGGCCGGCCGCATGCGCAAGAACCGCATCCGCGTGCTGACCGGCGACAAGGTTCTGGTCGAGATGACGCCATACGACCTGACCAAGGGCCGCATCACCTATCGTTTCAAGTAAGCAAAGCCCGACTGGTCCGCGATGAGCATTTTGCAGAAGCTGGTGCTTGCCTCGGGTTCGCCGCGCCGGATCGAGCTCTTGCAGCAGGCCGGCATCGAGCCGGACCGCGTGCTGCCGGCCGATGTCGACGAAACGCCGCTGCGTGCCGAGCATCCGCGCTCGCTGGCCAAGCGGCTGTCGAAGGAAAAGGCCGAGAAGGCGTTCGCGTCGCTGAAGTCTGAGGCCGACTATGCGCCGGGCTTCGTGCTGGCCGCGGACACGGTGGTTGCCGTCGGACGGCGTATCCTGCCCAAGGCTGAAACCCTCGACGACGCCGCCAACTGCCTCGGGCTGTTGTCGGGCCGTTCGCACCGGGTCTATTCCGGCATCTGCCTGATCACCCCGGGCGGCAAACTGCGCCAGCGGCTGGTCGAGACGCGGGTGCGCTTCAAGCGGCTGCCGCGCGAAGAGATCGACGCCTATGTCGCCTCGGGTGAATGGCGCGGCAAGGCCGGTGGCTACGCCGTCCAGGGCCTCGCCGGCGCCTTCGTCGTCAAGCTGGTCGGCTCCTACACCAACATCGTCGGCCTGCCGCTCTATGAGACCGTCGCGCTGTTGAGCGGCGAAGGCTTCAAGGTGCATGGTGGCTGGCTGGCGGGACCCCGGCTGTGAATTCCGATCCCAAAGTCACGCCCTTGCGCCCGAAGCGCCCCTGCCCTGAATGCGGCAAGCCCTCGGCGCGCGACACCTTTCCGTTCTGCTCGACGCGCTGCAAGGACATCGACCTCAACCGCTGGCTGAAGGGCGCCTATGTCATCAAGGCCCGCGACGACGAGGAAGAGACGGACCCGGACGCTCCGAAATGAGCCGAGCGCCGAGTGACCAGATCTGGTCGTGATCGAGCTCGGCTGATGTGTGCGGGCCGGCGGCGCAGCCGGCGATCGACTTGTCGTAAGTCGGCTGGTTGCCGAGAGCCTGGACCGTGACCTTGATGTCGGGAAATTGCTTGTTGAAGCCGGCAATGGTCGCCTTCAGCGATGAAGCCGCGACATTCCAGCTCCAGATGGTGATTTCGCCGGATTGCGCGAAGGCCGGGGCTGAGCCCAAGGCAAGCGCGAGCGCGGCGCTTTTGATGCATCAGGACGCCAATGTGCTGCGCGTCGCCATGGATTCGGGCTTCGGCTCGCTCAGCGCCTTCAACAAGTCGTTCCGCAAGCTCGCCGGCATGTCGCCCTCCGATTTTCGTAGAGGCGTGACCGGCGCAAGATAGGTGGCGGCGACCAATGCGGGTCTGAGCCGCGAAGCATTGTGCGTCTCGATCGCCGGCTAAAGGCAGTGCCACGGCATGTCAGCCGGCAATAGCGGCACGGACAGGAATGGCGGAGGCCGCATTGTGCCATGCCGTGCCCGATTCCCGCCCGCAAGCGGCATGGAAACCGGGGCACCGCACGGCGTCGCTTTTCCTGCCTGAAATCGCCCACTAGGCGCTGGACAGGCCGAATTCCCGTGCTATAACCCACGCGCTTTCAAGGGGCGCCCCACGGCGCCTCGATGAATTCCGGTCTGCGAGTTTTCGTTGCCGGAACAGGCCCAGATAGCTCAGTTGGTAGAGCAGCGGACTGAAAATCCGCGTGTCGGTGGTTCGAATCCGCCTCTGGGCACCATTGCCTCTTCTCCCGACACTCCCTTTCGCCGAAGCTTGTACGCTTATGTTTGTGCAAACACCTGAAATCGTTGATGTTTTCGGCTCGCTTGGCGCACTTCGGCGCATTTCGAGGAGTTTCAGCGTATTTGGTCCAACGCGCCGGCCGGTTGGTATTTCCGTTGGTATCGGACATCCTGTTGGTATCGAAGCAGCCAAAAGGAAGTCCCAGAAATGGCCCTTTCCGATGTGAAATGCCGAAGCGCCCGACCAGCTTCCAAGCTCTTGAAACTGTCTGACGGTAGCGGATTGCAGCTTTGGGTGCAGCCTACCGGAACCCGGCTATGGCGCCTCGCCTATCGGTTTGACGGCAAGCAAAAGCTTCTGGCACTGGGCAGCTATCCTCTCATTTCTCTCGTCGAGGCACGCCAAGCGCGCGATGACGCGAAACGTCTTTTGCTGGCTGGAATCGACCCCGCACAGGAACGCAGTTTGCGAAAGGCCGGCTCGGCAAAGGACACCTTTCGCTCAATCGCAGATGAATATGTTGACAAGCTGAAGAAGGAGGGCCGTGCCGACCGGACGATCAGCAAGGTCAAATGGCTGCTCGACTTTGCCTATCCGACAATCGGCGACAAGTGCATTCGGGAGATCGATACGGCCACCATCCTTACCGCCCTCCGTCGCGTGGAGATTCGCGGCCGATACGAGTCGGCCAGGCGACTGCGCTCCACCATTGGCAGCGTGTTTCGATACGCAATCGCGACCGCACGCGCCGAGGCAGATCCGACGATCGCCCTGAGGGGTGCACTCGTCAGTCCGACGGTGACGCCGCGTGCCGCGGTTGCCGAGCCTACGGCCTTGGGCGGTTTGCTGAGGGCGATCGATGCATTTGACGGACAGCCTACAACCAGAGCCGCCCTGAAGCTGATGGCGCTGCTGTTTCCTCGCCCCGGCGAGCTGCGCGCCGCGACATGGGACGAGTTCGATTTCGAAAGGTCGGTGTGGAGCATCCCTGAAGGACGCATGAAGATGCGAAGGCCGCACCGTGTACCTCTTTCCAGGCAGGCGGTCGGTGTCCTGACCTCACTTAGAGAAATCTCTGGTGCTGGATCGCTGTTGTTTCCTAGTGTTCGATCGGGTTCGCGTCCGATTTCCGACAACACGCTTAACGCCGCCCTGCGCCGCATGGGCTACGGTAAGGAAGAAGCTACCGCGCACGGTTTTCGAGCAACGGCATCAACTCTGCTAAACGAATGCGGAAAGTGGCATCCGGACGCCATAGAGCGGCAGCTGGCCCATATTGAAAACAACGACGTTCGTCGCGCCTACGCCCGGGCAGAGCACTGGGAAGAGCGCGTAAAGATGATGCAATGGTGGGCCGACTATCTGGATGAACTCGAGAGCAAACGCGCGGTGAAAATTGCCGGCGATTGAAGAACGCTAACCTGGGCGACCTATGGTCTAGCGACCAATGACCAGGGCTTAGAGTGATTGAAGTGCCAGTACCGACTGTACTGAATCAAACCCGCGAAAGGGTGATCGCTCCTGCTTTCGGCCCATGCATGGCAGGAATGAAAGTGAGCTTTGCGCCGCATCTCGGTGCCCGGCGTGCTCGATTATGTCGAGGTGACCGTTGTCTGACCCGAGTAACACCATCTATCTCAGCCTCGGCAGCAATCTGGGCATCCGGCGGCCTCGATGGCCGCGGCGCGGCGCATTCTCGACGCCGATGCGGATACGCGCGGACGTTGGAGTCGCCAAATTCAGGTACCGAAACCTGACGTTTTTTCAGTTTAGTCCGACGCACGAGCCATGCTGAAACAGCAGCGCCTCTCGATCCGACGGGCGAGTCAGGCAGCCGTCGAAGCGGGCGGAGCCTCCCCGACAGCAGCCTTTGTTGTAGTAGTCGCCGCCGGCAGCGGCTGGACCACTTCCGAAGGGCTAGTTTCGGCCGAGAGTTCAACTGCCTCAGTTGAGGCGGCCTCGCCCTTGACCGGGCTCGATACGGATGCGGCCACTTTGGTCTTGCCCTTCGTGTCAGGCTCGACAACCTCCTGCATGGGCAATCTGAGATTCGCCAGACTCTCCACAAACGCCTCGAAGTGAGGTATCGCCGCTGAAAGATCCTCGTCCAGGGCGAACTCGCGGCGGATGACTTGGATGCGGATGCGGACGTCGTCGGACTGCGGCGTGTCATCGAGCTGGCTCTGGATCTCCTCGAGGATCTCGGCACCCTGCTCGCAAGTCCCGCTGCTCTTGTGATCGCGGATGAATATCCTGTAATAGCGCATGATCATTGCCCCGAGGCGTTCGCGGTTCGCTTCCCGCTGTGCCTGCCGCCTCGCCTTGTTTACAGCCTTGAAGAGGCTGGACATGCGCTCAAGAAAGATGTCGATGGGTCCTTGGAGCTCACCGTTGTCTCGCTCGATTGTCTCGACGACGGCGCGCGCGAAGCCGAGCTTCTCGATATGTCCGCTCTCCGCTTTGGCGACCGCCTGAATGGCGGCGAACATCGACTTGCCGGTTTCAATCTGGGCCTGAATGCTTTGCCGCGAGATGGTAGGAGCTTCCGTATCGCGAAATCGTGTGATCTCGCCGACGCATGCGTTCATCGCGGCGGTGGCAAGTTCAACGGGGATCAGGTCCTCGATCTCCTTCACCTCGATACCGTCTGCGAGTTCCAGTTCTCCCAGCTGCAAGACGTGTTGGCTGTCGATCAGGCGCTTCGCCTTCTTGTCCGTCCTCATATGGTTGGCCGCCTCGTTGCCTGCGGTGTCAGAGTCGAGGAGGGCGACAACGGGAGGCTTATCGGTATCCCGGCCTCTGATCAGGTAAAGCATGTAAGGGATCTCGCTCGCCGATCCGCACGGCACGATTACTAAATTGTTGAGGTCGAGGGTCCCGGCGGTTACGCTAGGGCGCTTCTGCCGCATGATTCGGGCGGCTCCCGCAAGAAGCACCTGGTCCGTGACCCCCTCGACGAGCAAGTTGACTGACCCCACGAAGGCTGTCTCGCCGACGAACGCACCAAAGGCAGAGCGAAGGGGCTCATAGTGGTTTCGCGAAACGTTTCGAACAACCCGAGTGCCATCATAGCCACGCCCCTTCTCAAGCACTCGGATACGCTCGGCGTAGTTTTTGTCCAGCAGGAACGGCGAGTGCGTGACGTAGATCACCTGCACCGGTGGGCGGCCGTCCCGAGGTTCGGCAAGATCCTGGAGGACTTTCATGAGGTCCTGCTGAGCCTCGGCGGAGAGGTAGGTGTCTGGTTCGTCCATTAGTAAGAGGCTTTCGCGCTCTGTCTGTGGACGGTGTGACTGGGCTTGGATGAGGTACGATAGGAAATATTTCAGTCCGCTGCTGCGCTCGTCAAACGTATACTCGGTCCCCGTACGGTCCCTGATCGTGAATACCAACTCGTGCTCGCGCGGTGTAACCTTCAGCGAGAACTCGCGGTCCTGGACCCACCACTTTTTGAAGTTAAGGTAGCGCTCCAGTTGGTCATTAATGGCTTCCACTAGCGCGTTGGCGTAGCCCTCCTTGCCGTCCGCAATCGCCTCCCGCAGATCCATCAGACGGGCCGGCTCGACGTTGCCGAGTTTCAAGAGCAAATCGCGCGCGAGAGAGAGCGACTTCTCGGCGCCATCTACGCGGCGAGCCTCGCGGAGGGCGTCCGCTATTGGTGACAGCGCCAGCCGTATATTGGGAGCGTGGGCGGCGAATATCTTATCGTCTCCCAGCATCTCCGCGAAGCTGGCGGCGACTTCGAGGAGCGTTGTGCGCTGTCTGCGGTCGGAGATGCTGCTCGGCTGGGCATCCCGATTGGCTAGCCAGTGCAAGGGGACGGCTGCGGGCAAGGCGACATCCGGCATGATACGGAAGGGCTTCGGCAGGATGTCGGCGAGCGGTCGTGCCACCGAGGAGGCCTCTACCACGCGTGTAGCGCGACAATCTGGGGATCTTCCGCATATTTGGTGCAGGTGCCGGGATTCACGGGCGGTGCGAATGAGTCCATAGAGTCGGAATCGCAGTCGACGCCGGTGATTCGCCCGTGCTCCATGCCTTCCGCTCGCTGGTCTCGCCCGAGCTTTCGATTGTCCAAATTCTCCCACAGGCCGACAAGGTGGTGCTTGTAGCCCGGCCGAAGGCGACAGAATCGTGCTGTCCCTCCTGCGGCTGCCGAACCGGACGCGTCCACAGCCACTACATGCGCCGGGTGGCTGATCTGCCGTGGCAGGGACGGGTTG
>NZ_JAFG01000012.1 GCF_000519305.1 Mesorhizobium ciceri WSM4083
CCTCCATGGTGATCGGCGTCGGCACGGTGCCCTGCCCCGAATTGGCATGGATCTTCTCGGCCAGCGCGCGGTATTCGCCGGCCTGCTTGGAGTCCGGCGCATACTGGATCACCGACATCTTCCTGAGCTCGGCGTGCTGGACGATGTTGTCGCGCGGCACGAAGTGGANGAGCTTGGAATTGAGCCNNGAGGCCAGCGCTTCGGCGAGGTCGAGCTCGCGGTCGGTCTGGCGCTCGTTGCAGATCAGCCCGCCCAGCCGCACGCCGCCCGAATGGGCATATTTGAGGATGCCCTTGGCGATGTTGTTGGCCGCGTAAAGCGCCATCATCTCGCCCGACATGACGATGTAGATCTCCTGCGCCTTGCCCTCGCGGATCGGCATGGCGAAGCCGCCGCAGACCACGTCGCCGAGCACGTCGTAGGAGACATAGTCGACATCGTCATAGGCGCCGTTCTCCTCGAGGAAGTTGATCGAGGTGATGACGCCGCGCCCGGCGCAGCCGACCCCCGGCTCCGGACCGCCGGACTCCACGCATTTGATGCCCTTGTAGCCGATCTTGAGCACGTCCTGCAGCTCGAGGTCTTCCACCGAACCCTGCTCGGCCGCAAGGTGCAGCACGGTGTCCTGCGCCTTCGAGTTCAGGATCAGCCTTGTGGAATCGGCCTTGGGGTCGCAGCCGACGATGAGGATCTTCTGGCCGAGGTCGACAAGGGCGGCCAGCGTGTTTTGCGAGGTGGTGGACTTGCCGATGCCGCCCTTGCCGTAAAAGGCGATCTGACGCAGACCTGCCATAGTGCTTTCCTTCCTTCGTTCCTGCAATCGCGGTCGCCCGCCACATCAATGCCGTCGGCAGCTCTCGCCGCCTCACAGCCGAAGGACCTCAAGATCCATGCCAACTCGCCCGAGCCAGCCCGAGGAAAAACCAAGCGTTGCTCCTCAACGGCTTGGCTCGCCATCCGACAGCCATTGTCGGACGACCCATGTAGCGGAACCGACAAAGGGCGACAGATCGCGTCGGATAGCGATCCTCGAGGCCGCTACGCTGACTGGCAGAATGCGGCAGCGCCGAGGCGATTGCTACGTAAGCGGCGATAGGGAATCCGTCCACGCACAGTCTGCGCAGCGCCTGATATCTATCTGAGCGGCAGATTGGCACTATTCGCGTCCGATCCCGTGCTCTTCAATTTTGATCGTAAGCGTTTTTCGTTTCGGCCGGCTCCTCAGTTCGAAACGCTTAGCTGTTCAAAGTTTATTAATGGGATAGCAAACACTAGAAACAATACATCGAAAAACTTTAACACTGTTGCCTTATTCATGCCACGTGCCTCGTATATCAACATTCACACCGGGCACAGATTTCAGGTTTCACGTCAGCGACGGGTAACGCATTCACCTGCGAATATACTAGTAAACGAGCTGATCTGATTTCGATAAGCCATAAAAATTAAATTTCTATTCTGAGTCGCTTACGCAAAGGAACTACGGCACTTCCGGACATTGCGTGTCTCACTCTCCAGAAATCAGATAATATATCATGACCGCTTCCTCATTTGGAATGATCCTTTTTAGCGTGAGCATGAACTCACTAGCTCAAATCGCTCTCCGGGCAGCTATGCTGTCTCTTGGTAGCATTTCTTTTGCTGATCCACTAGTTGCGGCTCTTGCACTCGCTGGTAATGTTTATTTTTGGGGCGGGTTATGCTGTTATGCGATAAGCGTGTTATCCTGGATCATTGTACTGTCGACCTACGAGGTTAGTTTTGCTTATCCAATGTTGTCAATCGGATACGTAATTGCGGTCGCACTTAGCTTCTTTGTGCTTGGTGAGGCGATACCACTCCCAAGGCTGGCTGGCATCGCACTGATTTGCGCAGGCGTAGTCCTGATTGCTCGGACGGCGTAGCCGATGCGACATATCATCACCGGAGGCTCCGGTTTCGTCGGAACGTACATGGCATCCGTTCTCGCTGAGCGTGGAGAGAACGTTGTCGTTTTTGATCTCGACGAGCCGCTGGGAATGAAGAGCTCTTTGGATTTCATACTTGGTGACGTACGGCAGCACCGAGACCTGAGGAAGCTTCAGCTCCAACGCGATGATGTGGTCTACCACCTTGCGGCGCGTCAATTTCACGGTGATGTACCTTACAGAAATCGAGATCAATGGTTTTCTGACGTGAACGTCAATGGGACCCGCTGCCTGTTGGAAGCAATCTCGGCTGGCCACACGCAGCGACTTGTTTTCTTTTCCACCGACATGACCTATGGAAAACCAGAGCGTACGCCGGTCAATCCAACCGATATGCAACGTCCGATCGGACCCTATGGCAGGAGCAAAGTGGCAGCGGAGCGGCTTCTGATGCATGCCTGTAGAGAGTTCGGCCTCCACGCGACCATATTCCGGCCAAGACTCATCGCTGGCGCTGGGCGCCTTGGAATATTGATGAAGCTCTTTCGGCTGATCAGGGCAGGGCTACCTATCCCGCTAGTAGGCACCGGCGAAAATCGCTATCAAATGATTGCCGTTGAGGATTGCGTCACTGCTGCGTTGGCGGCTGTAGAACGAAATTGCCCGTCTGGTCCATTTCACCTCGGCTCCCGTGAACCGCCTACGGTCAAAGAGCTTCTCCGAGAATTAACTCGGCGAGCCGGTTCACGATCGGTCCTTCTTCCTGTACCCGCGATCATTCTGAAGCCTATTCTTTCACTGTTGGATAACGTCGCCTTGACATTACTCTATCCGGAACAGTTTGCTATCGCGAACATTGATTACCTGCTCGACATCGAGGCGACGACCAAAGGCCTGGGCTGGGCGCCAATTTGGAGTGACATGGATATCATTTACGAGGCCTATACGGGGTTTTTGAAGTCCTTGTAAATTCGTGCCAACGCCCGCTGGCGCCGTCTGACCACGGATGAGAAGGTCGGTTATGCAGCCAGGATCCTAAACATTACCGACCTCCTCAAACGCTACCCAGGCAACTTTCCGGCGGTCAACGGCAGCGTGTCGCCATGGGCCGAGCGATCGTGCGCGATCCACAAGTGTTCCTCTTCGATGAGCCGCTAAGCAACTTGGATGCCAAGCTCCGGGTGCAGATACGTACAGAAATCAAGCAGCCAACGGCTCAAAACGACCATCGTCTACGTCACCCACGATCAGGTCGAGGCCATGACGATGGCCGACAGGATTGTGGTCATGCGAGGCGATATCATCCAACAAATCGGTCGCCGCTTGATCTTTACGACCACCGTGTTTGTGGCCGATTTCATCGGCTCGCCTGCGATGAACTTCATCCCCGGCACAGTGCAGGACGGGGTGTTCGTCGCGCATAGCACCGCTCAGTTGCCGCTCTCAGCGAACGCGCATGGCGATGCGGCAACTTATGGAATCCGGCCGGAGCACCTTAAAAATGACGGGGGCTTTCCAGCGGAAGTCGTCGTGATCGCGCCTATGGGATCGTCGACGCAGATCATTGCGAAAGTCGCAGAAACCCTGATGATGGCGATCTCGTCGGAACGTCTGGCGCCGCAGCCAGGATCGACCGTGCGTCTGATGCCGCAGGTGGCGGCTGTCCATCTGTTCGACCGCGATGGAGCGCGGATCAACTACTAAGACTCTATCAGTAGGTCTTCCTGAGTCCCACTGAGTTGGACCCTAGGACCTACTATCGGTAAATGCGCCACTTCCCCTTTTCCTCGGAAACAAGCTGGAAAACTGAATTATGGTCCAGAAGCGGCTTACCCCATAACCCATCTCGAACCGTAACAACCAGCGTTTTGCAACGATACTCTTCCTTCATAACTTTCAGCCGAGCTTCAGTGATGTTGCCGTGGAATACATCTGTAAAAAACCCGTCAATATCGGATGCTTGCTCCGGCGAGAGTTGACCAGCGAAAGCACGCAGATGTTGCAGAGACGTCGCACAATTTCTCCTCTGCGACATTATTGCCCATGAAATATTCGCCGGCGAAAACGTCAACTCAGCAAGGTCTAGCGGGTTGTTAGCGACCGCATCATTGGGTGGCGTTACTCGTCGAACGGCTTTCCACATTTCAGAAGACGCTCTGAAAGCCTTAGTTTCTTCGGTTTCCGGACCCTCAACCCGGAACCGAAACGCATATGCGTATAGATCTCGAGCGCCAACCAGAATCGATGGGGTCAGCAATATCACCACAGCTACCGTCACTAGCCGTCCCAATTTTGTTTTTTCGCCCATGTGCCGTGATAAGACTGTAGCAGTAATCACCATCATGAGGAGCGTCGATGGCATTGCGACATGGAGTGCTAAGTCGTTATACATGACTACGCTGTGCACGAACTGAACACACGTGAACGGAACTAATACGGTGGACATTACTGCTGGAGCCAGGTTGCCGTTATCCTTCTGGAGGGGATAGCTCGACTCTGCCCGCCACACAACAAAGGATAGAAACAGAATGCCGAAGTCGAAAATGATTCGGATGAGCCAGAACCCCGGCAGGTCAATAAACCATTTCCCACCGGCGAATACGGGAAAGATCCAAAATTCCACGGGGGTTCTTGTCTCCAAGATGGCTGCTTGCTCGTACGCCAGCACCCCCGCACAGAGTACTGTCACAGCAGCAATGACGAAAATTGACGTGACCACCTGCATCGTCCGCTTAGCGCGTAATATATGGGGAGTCGACAGCAGTCCTATAACAGGCAATACCAAAAGGGGTGAAAGGCCGCCCGCCCACATGGAGCTGCCGTAAGCGGTCGCTAGCATTGCTCCCATCAGCACTGACAAAGCAATATTGTTTCGAATATTGCAAAATAGAACTCGCATGTATGCGGTAATAACGATTAGGACGATGGTCGCGGAAAATAGGTGCTGGGGTGACCATGCCGCCTCTGCAAACCACGTTCTCGGATGACCCATTGCCACAATCCAATCGTCGGACTTTTCAGAGATAAATAGAAGGATTCGGCTAAGCGGGCCTACAAGCAGTAGCGGCAGTACCCACCATGCGGCATCTGAGCGTTTACTTTGCGCGACGGCAAGCCATGTTACGACGAAGATCGAACTCAACGCCGTCACGGCAGTAAGAGCAATGTCGGCCTCCCAGCCACCGGCGCCCGTAATGATTGATGAAGAAGCGGCTAAGAAGTACCAGATGTAGTAGTAAATAAGAATATTGGAACCCTGGGCCTCGGAATAGTACGGATTGTAAGGAGGCAAACCGTTTTGAGCGATTTCATCGATGATGGCTATTTTGGCATGGTCAAAAATCGGAGCACCGACACTCGCGCCAGCGCCATAATATTGGGGAATGACTGTCAACATAGGTAAAAGGCCGAAAACAGACGCAACAGCTATCCAGGAGAAGCTTGGACTTACCGGCGAGCTGAAAATCGGGCAGGCCGCTTTCGACAACCCTACCGCGGCAACTGACAGAAAGATGGTAGTTGCAAGTAGATTGCTGACTGTAAATGGCAGTAGATGAAAGATAGAGGCACCCGCGGCGCCGAATATGCCAAGCCCAATGGCCGGCGAGATGAGCAAACGCATTCGAATATTGGCCTCAAAGTACCTGGAGGCCGGCAGGCCGATGGCATAGCCTACGGCGCCTAATGTGAGAGCACTTGAAATCAGGGAGGCGGTTTTAACTAGCAAAAGATGACCTCAGGTTTGGCGGCGGCAATCTCTGCTCGCACCCACAATCAGCATCTTGGGATTAATGCGGCGCCATGTGCATCGGCTACGGATCCGCGGAGAGGTTCCACGTCTCAGATATACTTGCCGCACTTGGACGGCTTGCAGACGCAACTGCACCACGTGTACTTGTGCAAGAGCGAGTGCCCGCCTTGGGCTGCATGAAGCCGCACTTCCGGCAAACCTGCCGTTGGCGCGGCTCCGACGCGCCCTCCCAGACTTCCGGCGACTCCTGCCAGAACACAGGGGCTTAGCAAGATCACTGCGATGGTCCATTGCATTGCACGCGGGGCCTTTGTGTTATAGTGCCAAAGCAAACGCCAATGCGATGCAGAAACCGATGAGGTAGCTCGTCTTGTCCTTGAGCGCAAAAACTACCGGATCGTCATGCAAGCGCATGCGATGACTTAGAATCCAGATCCTTTGCAGCCAGACGAACATGCCGGCCGGGGCCACAAAGAGCCATACGGAATTGCGATAGGTTTCCGTCACTCTGGGATCAAGCGCGACGAAAATCAGCATGATGACAATCGAAGCTGAGGCGGAAGCAACGCCATAGCCGAGGGTGAGTGGCCAATCGTCCGGCAAATATCCGCGCCCTCTGACAACCTCCCGTCCTTGGGAGTGTGCACGCATCACCTCCACATGGCGTTTTGCGAGCGACAGCGAAAAGAAGAGCATGGAGGAGAAAGAAAACAGCCACGGCGAAAATTCGAAATCGTTCAGCACTTGTCCCATGATGATCCTCAATGTGAACAGCCATCCAATCACTGTCACATCAAGCAAGGCGTAGCGCTTTAGAGAGAATGAATATGCTAATGTCAGCGCCAGATAACCCGAGAGGGTCAGCGCGAATCGCGGATGTAAGAACAAGGCCATTCCCAATCCTGTAGCGAGCAGGAATATGCTTCCCACGAAGCCGTTGATGATGCGTATTCTTCCGGCGGCAATCGCCCTGAAGCGCTTGGTCGCATGCGCCCGGTCCGACTCCAAATCGGCCAAATCGTTGATGACGTAAGTTGAGGAAGCAACCAGACCGACAGCAACGAAGGCGATCGCCGTGTTCAAGACGACACCAAAGTCCCCCCCCTCTTGAGCGAGAAACAGCGGAACAAAGATCAGCACATTCTTCGACCACTGGTGTATCCTCAGCTCGTGCAGCCAGTCCTTCACCAACTCGCTTTTTTCAGGGATGATGGTCCTAACCTCGACGCCAGCGTTTCGGAGTCGGCTCGCGTACCTCACCGCGTTGCCGACAAGAACGGCTCCGGTAGCCACCTCCCAGATTGGGAGATCCGCAGCACTGTCGCCCGCGTAGATGAACCCGTTTGGGAAGCTTTCTTGAAGCCATTTGAGCTTGTTGCAGCTCTTGAGGTTCAAAGTGCCATCGCTGCCCTTCGCCCCGTCAAATCCGCCAAGATGAGAAATGACTCTGTCAGCTATGCTCTGGTCTGCTGCCGTGACGAGATGAATTTCACGTCCGTCAGCATGCGCCTCACGTATCAGAACCAACACTTCTTCACGATATGGAAGGGCTCGAACTTCGATCGGACGAATGCTTGCCAGGGTACGTTTCAAGGCGGCGCGGTTAAGGCATCTCGGAACGGAGCAAAACAGGCGCTTCGGTGAGTGAAAGAAGGCTTGAAAGAAATTCTCATGCAAGCTGTCCGACTTTATCAGAGTGCCATCCAAATCACAAATTAGAGGTAATCGGCGATCAAAGCCGCGCAAATTGAAAATCATGATCTTGACTCCCTAACCGAAGTCACGTCGCTGGGATCAACGAGGGCAACAAAGCTGCCACTGCCTGGATACGCAAGAATCCGAACTTCTACTCTGCTTGGTTGGGTCAACACCGAGGCGTGTCGATTCCTTGAACGCGAAACGACGCAGCGATTTGGTCTGGCGCGTCGCTGCCGATCCAAGTCCCAGGTCAACACGGCTGGGGGACGCATCTTGAGAGTGTTGAACCTCGGATACGCCCCGTGTCCGGAGACCAGACCTGACATGTTGTTCCTTCCTTCCTGGGCTCGCTAAGTCCAGCTGCGTTGCAGCCAAGCAGGATCAAGAGTCGTGCCAACTATGCAGCAGGAGCCCAAAAGACTTTTTTCGCGTAGTTTTCAATGGCTGCGTGATTCTGAGAGAACTTCTGCCTTTGTCGTACACTCAACAAATCGACAGCATGAAGTGAGGCCAGGTGCGCTGCGACGATCGGCAGCGACCCAACTGCGGTGGGGCAAACCGAGCATGCGGCGAATTTCAACCTTTGCTATTGCGTCATAGAGCGAGCTCGTCCGCGATTGCCGTCGCTGCAAAGGCGCACATCAACCACGGACCCATGGCCGCGGCGCATATGGCGACCGATCGGCCAAATACATAGGTTGGCTAAGCTTGCCCTCAGCACCCACAACACTGAGGTTGAAGAGATCAGGATGTCTGGGTCGACGTGTCTTCGACGAAGATTGCGACCTTAGCCGAGCGAAAGTCCGTCGGAGCTGCGCTCCGCCTGCGTGGATACGCTCGCGACCATGGCCACCGGCGACCGTTGCGGAGCCACCAGAACGATTCCGGAAAGGTCACAGTCGCAGCCACGAGAGGTGTCGCCGCAAATGTCGGGCAGAATATACCTTATATACACACACAACGGATGGGCGCCGAGCTGGCGCGTTGCGCTGGCATAGCCGTATGCGCCGGAGGTGATCGCCAGTCCCGGCGCCTGCCGCGCATTTTGCTCCCAGCCGTAAATCCCATCAATAGGACGAACCGCGTCAGCGAATTGCCGAAATAAGCGAGCATGGCCAGCGCCACGATGAGGAATGGTAGCGAAGCCTGAACGTCGATGATTAGCAGCAGGACATGCTCGACGAGCTGCGACATAAGCGGCAATGAAGGCGACCGCCGTCCCGACCGGCACGCTGAACGCGCGGCGCCGAAGACAACCAGCAGGCTGGTGCGTATCGAGTAGAAAAGGCGCGAGGCCATGCCCCGGCCCAAATCGTCAACCCTCCAGCGTTAGCATCAGGCAGGCTACCAACGTGGGATCGACTACGCGCTCGATGAGATCAAGGCGATCGGCCATATCTGCTGGTCAGCGAACCTGCCGCTCCATATGGACGGCGCCTGCTTCGCCAACGTACTTACCACTCTCGCCTGCTGCCCGGCCGAGATGACGTGGAAGGCCGGCGTCGACCTTTTGTCATTTGGCGCCACGAAGAATGGAACATTGGGTCGATGCGGTCGTCTCGTTCCGCAGAGCTCTCGCGAGCACGATCGCCCTTCGGCGAAAACGGGCCGGCCAGTTGAGTCACCGATCGTTCAAGGCGTTCAAAGGGTCCTCTAAGCGACGGGCATGGTGCCGTTGGCCGACATTTCGAGGACATCGAGCAGGATGGCCAGCCCGACACCGCAGGCAGTCAGGATAAGACCGGACATGAAGATGCGGTTGGCGCGTTCGTAGAGGGGTCGGCGCAACGAACTCACGTTGAGCAGCGAGGACAGTGCCCGCATCTGTAACGCGATGCCTACCACGATCGGCACAACGGCGAGCAGGTCATAAAGCCCCCATGGCATGGGGTTCGCCGCCCAATGCGTGACGAAGCCGAGCGAAAAGGCAAGCAGGATGCCCACGACGGTAATCGAACCGTTGCGGAAAATCGTCTCTATCAGCTCTTCCTTCGGATCGTGCTCGCCCAAGTGTTCCTTATCCCCTTTGCTCAGCCCGGGTCGGACCCAAGCTCTCGGGTCGTCCTTGAACATTGGCGCCAATTGATGGCCAGGAGCCGAGGCCGAACCCATAAGCCAATTGTCGCGACTGCGCCACCCTCTTCTCGGCCTTCCGCGACGTGAACGATGCAAGCGGCGGCTGCCAGCAGGTTCGGTGAGAGTCGCGACATTCTTGTGCAGCTTCGGGCACCAGAAGGTTGCCGATAGACACCCTGGGAAAGTTTGCTGCTGCGCTCGTGGTTGCTACGCCAGCCGTTGGTTCGGGATAGCCGTGCCTGCGCACACACGAACATGCAGAGCACTTCCCGCGTTCGATGTCTCGATAGAACAATTGGAACAGTAATTGCGCCGCGACGCAGACAGCCAAGCTCGTCAGCATGACGAGGTCGAGCCGGGCGAGGCTGTCTGCGATGTGTCTTCCCGCCGCAGTGCGTGCGCCTTGTGGATCAGAGACCGCGCGATAGCACCGGCGCATCACCAATGGTGTCGCGCCATTCAGCTCATACGACACGCTTGTAGCCCGATCCGGGTGCATCAAACGGAGATTTCAATGCTTGTTTCGACCCGGCTCATCCTTGTTATCGCTGCCCTCAGTGTCCTACCACTTCCGGGCACCGCCTTGGCAGCGCGCGTTCTGTTGCCTCATCGTGCTGTTTACGACCTGGCGCTAGTTAAAGCGTCCGCCCCATCAGGGGTTGGCATGGTAACGGGTCGCATGAGTTACGAGTTCAGTGGCTCTGCCTGCGTAGGCTACACAACTCAAACCCGTGTAGTGCTTCGTGTCATTTCGGAGGAAGCGGACGGGGTAATTGATCGGCAATCGACGACTTTCGAGGATCCCGGCGGCAAGTCGTTTTCGTTCGTGACCAAAAGCTATATCGACGAGGAACTCCAGGAGGAGGTGAGAGGGACGGCGACACGACAGGATGAGGACGTCAAAGTCAAACTGGAAAAGCCGAAGCAACAGACTCTCAACATCGGCTCGACACTGTTTCCGACACAGCAGATGCTCGACGTGTTAAGCCGTGCCGATGCCGGCGAGACGTTTTATGAGACTAGACTGTTCGACGACAGCTCGGAGGCGATGACTACGAGCATTCTGATCGGCAAGGAGGCCGAGATCGACCAAAAAAACCCTGTGACGCCAGCTCTTGCGAAAGGCCGCGTCTGGCCGGTCACAAAGACCTATTTCGACGAGAGCGACAAGGAGGGGGTAACAGTACCACAATCTACCCTTAGATTCACGTTGCACGAGACTGGCATAATGCGCGACTTCGTGACGGATAATGGCGACTTCTCGCTTTCAGGCAAGATCATCAGTCTTGAGGTTTCGGATATGAACTCGGCTACCTGCGAATAAGTAGCCACTCGGGAGCAGAGGGGTTTCTGATCGGCGCCAATTCCATCGAGCCAAGCTCTGCGCTGCAGATGACTACGATGGCTGTGTCCCGCGAGCCGTCGTCGGGCTTTTTGGTTACGATCCACTCGCACGGAGCGCACACGAAACGTGGCACGTACACAACACTTCTCCTCGGTTCAAGGCGTTTTGGTCGCAGCACGCTACGCCCATTGAAAGCTTCCGCGGCTGAGACGACGCACGGACGGAACCGAGTTTTGCCGAACTCGAAAGTCGAATGGGCTTCATATTCGAGCGGTTCGCGCCGTCTTGGCGACGGCACGATCGCGGGTCCGAGATCGCGCAGCATTCGTGCCGGAATTGAGCACGATTTCTCTTCGACGGCAGGCCATGGGACGGAAGGCTCGCCCAAAGCGTTCGTCCCTCAGGAGAAAACCCGTGACTGACCATGAGTTGACTTAAGTACGGGGCAACCGCATATCTGCCAAAGCGCAGCGTGTAGCGGAGTTGGAATCGTGGTTGCCGGGATGGCCCACTCGCACAGTCGGTTGAAGCGTCTTGCGTCGGATCGGGCAAGCGAGCGCCGTCGGTTGGCTGTCGCTCGCGCGCGGCTTGCCTGCAAGGCGCTCTCGGACATGGGCGTGACTGTACGTGTGATAGGATCGCTCGCCACAGGTCGTTTTGGCCCGGATTCCGACATTGATTTCCTCGTCGAGCACTGCCCGCGTCACCTGAAATACGCCATCGAGGGACTCGTCGAGGATTGCCTCGGTGGTCTGCCGTTCGATGTCGTCTATCTCGATGAAGTGCCTGCCCACAGGCTCGAGCGTTTGACCAGGGAGGCGGTCGATGCTGGGCATCTTCGTTGACATCAACAACGAGCTGGCCGACATCGCAAAAGAAGCGAAGATGCTGGCCGACAGTGTCAGGATATACGAAGAAGCAGCGAATATCGGTCCTGTCTGGACTTGGCTTGCGGTCCAAGGCCTCGCTTCGGGTGTGGAGAAGATTTACACGGGCTGCGAACGTGTAATGGCGATGATAGCGAGCGACATCGATGGTGCGAGAATTGACCACAGCGAGGGCTGGCATGTCTCGCTACTGAAGCGGATGGCCCATCCCTTCCCAAGCGTTCGGGACACGGTGATTTCTGACGAATGCTTCAATGCACTCGACAGGCTGCGGTCCTTCCGCCATCGGGAGCGGAACAGCTATGGCCTCACCCTTGATCCCGGGATTGTGCTGGAGCGGGCGGTCGAGACTGGATCGGCATTCGAGAAATTCCGATCCGAAGTGAACGAGTTCGCCCAAAAATTTAGCGGGCCGGACAATAATGGCAGTTGGAAGCCCTGACAGTCGACGGCTTTCCACTTTCGCAGCCCGGACGCGAGTTCGCTGAAATAAAGATGTAATTGCCTATTGATTTGGTGGCGTTTGCTCCCTAATGCCCTGCAATTGATTGAGCAGGCCGGCGACTGCCAGGGCGCTCGCTCCATCCGTCGTGACCCGCCTTATTTAGCTCCGAGGCGGTGTTGTCGAGCGCGATTGGATGGTCAACGGCAATCGAAATGATCGGTCAAGCATCCGGCGTTCAATGTTGAAAACCCACCCGCTTCCTAGCTCGTAGTGCAAGTCTGCACTTGTTTTGCGCGAGCGCAGCGCTGCTTAGGCCTTGAGCGGCGGCGTTAATTCCGCCAGTCAAATGATATGCTATTTCATATCGAATTCCGTTTCGATATATAATTGCGGATCACTCTCTCCACCAAACGGCCTTGCAATTTGATATGCAAAAGCATATCTATGGTGGACTCTGATATGTTAAAGAACATCAAATGCCCTACGAAACAGAAGACATCATTAAAGTGCTTAAGTCCGCGCGCGAGGCCCAAGCCTTGAGCCAGCGTGGCCTCGGCGCGCGCGCAGGTGTGCCTCAAAGTCACATCTCCAAAATCGAGAGCGGGAAGGTCGATCTGCAACTTTCCAGCCTCATTCAGCTGGCGCGGCTCCTCGATCTTGAGGTGAAGCTCGTGCCGAAGAAGGCGCTTCCCGCAGTGGACAGTGTCGTGCGGTCGACCACGCCCCAGGCCACCAGCAAAGAAGCCGCGAGCGCCCTGAACAAACTACGCCAAGCTGAGATCGTCACGCAGACGCTGCGCACAGCTCTACCCAATGACTCGCAATTGAATCGCGCGTCGACGGTCCTGAGGGAGCTCCGCAGCATTCCCATTCAATTTCAGCTGATCGATTTCCAGGCGCTCAACAAGGCGCTCAAGCCTTTCGACGAGTTGCGGCGCGCCTTGGCACGGAGCGCAGCGCTTGACGAGGACATACGCAGGATCACCGCGGCACCCGAGGTGGTCAATAAGCTGCGCGAGGCAACGGGATCGCTGCAGGCATTGCGCAATCGTCTCGTTCACGCTGTCAATGTAACGACAGCCGGCCCGAAACCAGCCTACGATCTGGAGGACGACAATGAGTGATGTGTCCATCCTCGATGTCGCCCTGTATGGAAACAAGATCGCCACGCTCACGCTCCTGCAAGGAGACCGCTCGATCTTTGCATTCACCCAGGAATACATCGACGATGCGCGACGGCCGACCTTAAGTCTCTCCTTCAAAGACGATCACGGCGGGCTCATCACCGAGCAACCAGCCACCCATGTTCAGGTATCGCCTTTCTTCTCAAACCTGTTGCCGGAAGGTCCATTGCGCAAGTACCTGGCAGAGCGGGCCGGCGTGAAGGAGATACGCGAGTTTTTCCTGCTGTGGGTGCTGGGGCGCGACCTACCCGGCGCCGTGACCATCACGCCGACGAACGGAGAGGCGTGGCCGCCCGCCAGCAACGCCGCCGGCGGCGCCAGACAAAAAGAAAAGGCACTGCGGTTTTCGCTCGCCGGCGTGCAGCTGAAGTTCTCGGCCATCAGAAACAAGCGCAAGAACAGCGGCCTCGTCATTCCGGCCAAGGGCGTCGGCGGCTCCTGGATTGTGAAACTCCCGGCTGAGCGGTTTGACGGCGTCCCCGAGAATGAATTCTCGATGATGACGATCGCCTCTCGCATCGGCATCAATGTCCCTGAAATCGACTTGGTCGATGTCAACTCTCTGGAAGGCCTTCCCGAGGGGCTGGGGCGGCTGCGGGGCGACAAGGCTTTCGCCATTCGTCGTTTCGATCGAGACGGCGCAGATCTTGTCCACATAGAGGACTTCGCGCAGGTCTTTCGTCGCTATCCCGACCAGAAGTACGAAAGTGCCAGCTACCGCAACATCGCCACTGTCCTCGGGATCGAAACCAACGAAGAGAGCATCGCCGAATTCATCCGGCGGTTGGTTTATTGCACACTGATCGGCAATGCCGATATGCATCTCAAAAATTGGTCGCTGATCTATTACGATCGCAGGACGCCTGCATTGTCTCCGGCCTACGATCTTTTGTCCACCATCCCCTACATTCCCGATGAAACGGCGGCGCTGAAATTTGCGCGTACCAACAGGGTCAGCGAATTCAACAAAGACGAGCTCCGCTACCTGGCAGCAAAAGCACGCCTGCCAGAGAAGTTGGTTCTCGACAGCGCCCAGGAAACCGTCCAGCGCTTCCTCGACGTGTGGAGCGCCGAGAAGAACAACCTATGGCTCGGCAAAGACGTCGTCGATGCGATCGATCGCAACATCGCGATCGTTCCCCTCGCAAGGAAGAGGTCCATCGGCTAGCGGAAACTCTACCTGCCCGTGGCCAGCGTCAGGACTGATTGATCCCGGAAGTGAAAACTGGCGGCGAAAGCGATAGCGGACGAGAATGGGCCCCCAGTACTTGAGGCGAGCGAAGGTGTGTTATCGATCTTGTGGCTTGGCGCTAAAGAATCGGATCGCAGTTACGGTTCATGCGGTGTCTCCATGATCCGGAACCGCGGAGCGATGCCGTGCTGGACGAGGGGGTCGCGGAATCCCGCTCGAGCTATAGGCGCTCTCGGCGAGCAGATGGCGGGCTTGGCGGCAGGTTTGTGCTCGGCTCAGACGCGATTGTACTCAAAACGTCAGCTTGAAGCCGGCCGACATGGTTAAGGCATAGAAGTCCAGGCCAGCGCTATCCTTGAAGGTCATGCTGCTTTGGGCGCCCTTCGAAAGCTCGTACGATGTCGTGTCGCCTTTGTCCCGGAAATACTCATCGAAATTGCCGGTCAGGAAGAGGCTGGCGCGGTCGCTGATTCGATAATCAGCCTTGGCGCCGACCGAGATGAAGGGATTGGTACGGAAGTCGTATTGGCCCACCCTGCTCGGCCAGTGAAGGTCAATGGCGCGTGCGTTAATCGAAAGGCCGCCGCGCACGAGACCCGAGAGCGCCCAATTGTCTAATTTCGTGGTGGCTTCCACACCAAGGAAAAAGCCCGGATAGCGCTGTTCGTAATCGACGAGCGGTTCGTCGTGCGGAAACTTGCCGCGAGTGTCGCGAAAGCGTTCCACACTACCTATGTACGAACCGCCATAAGCGCTCCACTTCACGTTCGTGTATTTGAAGCCGCCATGCAGGTTTAGGGTCGTGACCTCGTCGATCGCGAAATCCCGGCCTGCTGCGAGATCAAGGTTGATGTAGCGGTCAAGGTGAGTGTCGGGATGGATCGACTGATTCGACCAATCTGCAGCAGCAAAGCTCGGCGCCAATTCCAACCAATCGTAATCTTCCATGTGGCTGTTGCCAGAAAAACCTACCACGGCATTGGCTGAAAAGGTCCAGCCGTTTGCGTCAGCCGTGAGGCCGGCCGTCAGGACCGGCGCATTGGTTTGCCAGATCAATTTGCTGATACGGTTGCCCGCGCTGTCGAAGACAAGCTCGTCGGCCTTGAGCCACGTGTAGCCGACGCCACCAAGGAACACGAGGCTCTTGTCGGGCGCTGAATAGATGGTCCGATCCGCTGCCGTGGCGAAGGCCGACCATGTGCAGACAGTGGCGAAAGCAAGAGTTGCAATTGATGATGTGCAGCGATTCATAGGGCAGCCTCCTTGGCCCCCAGGGATAGGGATAGCCGTTGGTGATTTTTCGTTGAACGTCGGCGGCTGTCAGCGCCGTTCGCCCGTACTGTTCGTCGCGTGGACCATTCCTGGGCGCTGGCGCGAAGACGTTGAACTTCGACGCGACGTCGAGGAATCGCTTTGGTCACTGCCCTTTGTCTGGTGCGCCCGCGCTCGTTGCCCGTTTTTACATGGGTGGCCGCGGGCTGCCTTGAGCTGGATCAGTTTACGGCAATGGCGTGCTTGAATTTCGGCTCGCGACCCCTTGCGGAGCGAATTGCGGTGGCGTCGTTAAACAAGTCGGCGGGACATCCGCAGCCCGGCGCGGCGCCTCGGATGGGCTTTGTCCTGGCATGATAGCTTGCCTTGGTTGTTTGCTGGGGCTTGATCTCACCGAAGTGCCCTTCTGTAGCACCGGGCTTAACCAGGGGTTCGGCCTAGCGGTTCGACGTTGATCCAAGATAGCCTGAGAGCTATATTCGATCAGAGCCGTCATTCTGGTGGTCCGACAGCACGTTTGAGATGGCGCGATCGATATCTTGACTGCCCTGCAGGGTTCCGATGCCGGCTCTCGCAATCGTGTGCCGTGTTTCGTCTGACGCAAGTGCGGTCCGCCAACATTACGGAGTTAAATTTTCATGGCACGTGGTATCGAGATCCTTGCATCTGTGCCGCAGAGACAGCGGGACCACACCGAGGCGCTATATTCGAAGCCGACCAAAGAGGTAGAAGGTCTTCGGGCCCTGCGCCGCATAGCAGGCAAGGCCCAAGCTGACGTCGCTGCCGCTCTGAAGATCAAACAGCCGTCTGTTTCCAAGATCGAAAACCAAGCTGATATGCACATCTCGACCCTTCGCAGCTATGTCGAAGCCGTGGGCGGAAAGCTCGAGCTGACCGTCAGGCTACCAAAGCACCCGGCCCTGCGCATCCATGCTATCAGCGACCCTCGCTCCACATTCTCCGCAAATCTCGCTCCTCGTAGAACGTCTCTCGCCACGGCTGGACACGCCGACACCGTCCATCCGCAGCGCTTGACAAGGCTGTCGCCACAGAACGTTGAAGGCCGGTCGTAATTTTGAAAGGCGTTGATTCATGATTGGCACCGAGACGCGAACCGCAGCTGGTATTCTCACGCTCACAGCTTTGCGCGGCATCGGTCCGGCTACGGCCGAACGGCTCGCCGAGCGCTTTGCGCTCTTGGACGGCATCGTCGAAGCAGAGCCTGGGAAGCTTCGAAGCGTGGTGTCGGCCGCCGTCGCCGAGAGCCTTCACGAACCCGCCGCTCTAGTCAATGCCGGTGAAAAAGCCCAGAGGGTGCTTGATGAAGCCGACCGACGTGGGGTGCGTGTCCTCTCTATCTTCGACTCCGACTATCCCGAGGCTCTTCGTTCCCTCTCCGACCGCCCTCCCATTCTCTTCGTTAAGGGCAAGCTGCCGCCCCGCCGCAGCGTCGCCTGTATCGGGACGCGCGAGCCGTCCGAGTTCGGCGAAATCGTTAGTGATAGGATTGTGGAAACCCTCATCAGCGCGAATTGGGCGATCGTGAGCGGGCTGGCGATCGGAGTCGATACGCTTAGTCACCAAGCAGCACTACATCATGGCGGGCGGACCATCGCCGTAATGGCCGGCGGTCTCGACGCGATCTATCCGAGACAGAACGCAAAGCTTGCCGACGAGATTCTCGACAAGGACGGCGCGCTGATCAGCGAGCAGGCCTTCGGTGTGCCGCCGTCGCCGCGCAATCTCGTCCAACGCGATCGCCTGCAGAGCGGGCTTTCGATCGCGACGTTCGTCATGCAAACGGACATCAAGGGCGGATCGATGCACACTGTCCGCTTCACGATCCAGCAGAACCGCCTGCTGTTTGCGCCAGTGCCGCAGGGCCGCCATGCCGCAGAACCCAAGAGCCAGGGCATCCTCGCGATGACACAGTTTTCGGCGACCCGCTTCGCCGACGCCGCGCGGGCCGAAGGCGACTATCGGCGTATTCTCTTCGAACGATATCGCAGTGGCCCCGTGGCTGTGCCGCTTGCAAGCAAGGAGGATTACACCTCCATGCTTGAGCTGCTGGAAAATCGGTTGGGAGGTGATGCAGCCCAAGACGCGCCGGTTCGGCCATCGTCACCCACGCAGATGTCGATGCTCTGACCAATGCCGAACGTGTTTCTTTTCGACCTCGACATGACGCTCGTCGACAGTTCGGCGCTCGCGCATCTGCGACGCTCGCAAATGTGGGAAGCCGTTCGTCAGAATATGAATCTGATCCGAGCCTTTCCAGCGCAAGGGCGGGCAGCGCCGCATGAACTTCCTGCGCTGCTGCGGGCCGACGGGCAGGCAGTCGGCATTGTTACGTCATCGCCAGAATGGTACGCGACCGCTGTTCTTCAGCAGTTCCGTATCCCTTATGACGTGCTGGTCAGTTACGGCGACACCGAGAACCACAAGCCAGATCCTGCGCCGATCGAGGAAGCCCTCCGGCGCCTTGGCATCGCAGCAAGCCGGGAGTCGCTTTACATCGGCGATGATGTCGGAGATGTAGAGGCCGCCTACCACGCCGGATTGGCCTCCGTTGCAGTCCGCTGGGGTCCTGCGTCGATCTTCGAGCTCTCGTCCAGTGCGCCCGACATTTTCATGTCGAAGGCCTCGACGCTGCTACGCCGAGACCGCATCGGTGGGCGCGGCTACATCGGCGAAGCGCTGACCAGCAGATGGCCCTTCCACAGCCATTGGGGCTCTATTCTCCATTGCGACGATGAGCCCGTCGTTTATGCACTTGGCCGCTATTTCCCGGCTTCCGATCCGCGGCATGCGACGAGCGCCTTGAGCGCGGCCGTGTTGTCTTTGAAAAATAATGACAGCCAAGCGCAGATCCTCGGCGAATGCGTTGGCCGCGCCGTCGCCCTTTTCGACTGGAATCCCGATTGCATCATCCCCGTACCCATGAAGCCCTCGCAGGAGCGCAACCGCTTCAAGGAACTGCTCGAAAGCGCTTCCGACCATTTCGACGAGGATATCGAGGTTGAACTCAGCGGCCTGAAAACCGTCAAGGAGATCGACGGCTACAAGCAGATGAACGCCCTGCAGCGAGCGGAGGCCATCAAGGACGCCTTCGATACGGATTACACTTGGAGCGGTGCCAAGATTCTGCTGCTCGACGACGTCTATACGACCGGAGAGACCACAAGAGAGTGTGTGCGCATTCTTAACGCCAACGGGGCTGGCGAGGTCCGGGTGATGGCGATTGCCAAGGATCAGCGCGTCTTCTCGCGCAAGACCTGTTCGGCCTGCGGACGATCGATGAAGATACGCGAGAATCACACGACGCACGAAAAATTTTGGGGCTGTTCGGGTTATCCGGATCACTGCCGGCACACCGAAGACTTCTAACACAGACTTCCAACGGGCTTATTTGGAGCTCCCCTCGGAAGTGTCCGTAATGTGGCCACCGGTTTGCCGCCTCCACAGCCGGGCATAAAGGCCGTCCCGTTTGAGTAGCTCCGAGGGGGAGCCCTCCTCGACGATGCGCCCTTTGTCGAGCACGACGATCCTGTCCATGCCGGCAATTGTCGACAGGCGGTGGGCAATGGCGATCACCGTCTTGCCCTCCATCAGAAGCTCGAGTTTTTCTTGGACCGCCGCCTCGGCTTCACTGTCCAAGGCGGAAGTCGCCTCGTCCAGAAGGAGGATGGGCGCGTCCTTAAGCAGCACCCGTGCGATGGCGACCCGCTGACGCTGACCGCCGGAAAGCTTCACCCCGCGATCGCCGACGAAAGCATCGTAGCCGGTGCGGTTTTCGCTGTCCTTCAGATCCGCAACAAAGCCGTCCGCATCGGCCAGCACTGCGGCGCGTTCGACCTCCTCCGGCGAGGCATCCGGCCGGCCGTAACGGATATTGTCCCCGACAGAGCGATGCAGCAACGAGACATCCTGGGCAACGACCCCGATATTCTCACGCAGGCTTGCTTGCGTTACGGAACGGATATCCTGGTCGTCGATGACGATTGCGCCATCGTTTACATCGAAGAACCGCAAAAGCAGGCTGATTAGAGTCGACTTGCCAGCCCCCGACATGCCGACGAGCCCGACCTTCTCGCCGGCGCGGACCCTAAGCGATAGGTTCTCAAGTACCCCTTTTCCCTGCCGGTATTCGAACCTGACATCCCTGAACTCGACGGTGCCGGCGACCACGGCCAGCGGCTTAGCTCCGGGGGCGTCGATTACCGTTGGAGGCGTGGTGATGACAGGCATCGCGTCGCGTATCGTGCCCACAGCCTGGAATATCTGCTGCCCTAGCTGGAGAAAGGCCAGGGAGTTGGCGCTGAGCCGCTGAATGAGTAGCATTGAAGCAACAAACTGGCCGGTGGTTAGAAAACCGCCCACGAGTCCCCACAACCCTACGGCGATGTTGGTGAGCGAAAGAACAACGTTCAGCAAGAAAACGCTGGTGTCGGTTGTTAGGTGAATGCGCCGTTCAAGGTGCTGCGTCTCGATGGCATCTCTCATGATCGTGCGCATTGCGCCCGCCTCGCTGTCTTCGGCCGCAAACAGCTTGACCAGATGGATGTTGCTGTAGAGGTCGGTCATGGCGCCAATGACGAGGCTGTGCGCGCGGGCAGAGTGGCGGGACCGGAGGGAAAAATGAGGCACTGCCGCAACCGCGACAGCGACGTTGGCCACGATCCAAAACAAGACCGGAAGCGCCAGTGGCCAGGACATTGTGCCAAGCAGCCAGGGCGAACCGAGAACGTGCACGAGGAAATGCGGTATGCTGTAAGACGCTACGACGATCTGCTGCTGCACGGCAGAGGCGAGTTGCGAAATGCGCGACGCCACCTGGCCGGCGAAGAGATCCTGGAAAAAAGCAAGGTCCTGACGTTCGACCGCCTTGTAGCCGTGCCATTTCATAGCCGCGGGCATGCATACGTTCATTGCCTGGGACCCCAACGTTTTGACGAAGAACATCAGCAGCGGTTGCACCGGGAACATCAGCAGCCCGAGGCACGTAAGCGTAGGCCAAGCTTCCTCAAGGAAAACCGCCGCACCTTTCTTGTTCACGCCGTCCACAATGATAGACATGCCCCAGATCACCGCGAGGTTTATTCCCTCGACCGCCATCGTGAAGACGGCGATGGTCCCCAGCACGCCGCGGAACATGCGTGCGAAATGCAAAAGCAGCACAAACGGACCTGTTGCCGGCAACGGCGCGTAGGGGATATCCAGCGGGCGGATAAGCGTCTCAAAGTAGCGATAGATCGAATGCAAAGGCGACATGGCTGGTCAAACCGGATGATCGGATGAATGGGTGCGGCGCATCGGGCGAGAGCGCTCGCGCCATCTGAAGGGCCGAGCGCACGTCCAGCGTCCACACATCGATGCCGTCCTGGCGCGGTTCGAAGGGACCACGCAAAGCCGAGGGGCGCGCTTGGTTCTACATGCACGCTGTGGCCAGCCTCGGGAGCTGCATAGGGTGGCCCTCGTGGTGCTGATGGACGCCAACCGGCTTGGCGCAGGTGGCGCGATCTACGAGGAAGCGCCGCGGCTGGCTATAGCGGTCCAGTTGCCCAGGTGGCTGGGTTCATCATCCTGTTCTGGCCGTCGCACTGCGAGCATCGAGCACGCTCCTGGTTTATTACCCGTCCTCCGCGACGCCCTGTCGACGTCTCGCCTACGAGGTTCATCAAAGCAATTTGCATGCCGATCGCGCTCCGTTTGCGTTCGACCGCTTGCTCGCCAGCCGGTGCCTGGTTGTGACCGCCGCCGGTGGGGTTCCGACATTCTTGTCAGTTTCGGACACAGAAGGGTCGCCTATGAGACGCTCGGGGAGGACCGGATGGCGGCTCGCATGATAATCGTCGCAGCCGAGCCGAATTCGATCCTCACCAGATCCTGATCAGGGTGATTGCTGAGGAGCGCGCGCTCATGCTGCTGCCTTGCTGCGCCAGCCATGGGTCGCGCGATAGCCACGGAACCTTATTCTTCGGACATCGACTGCTGGTTCCACGGAAGGACCGATCCCGCGCGTCGCGCGATCGAGCCCGGTTGCCGATCATCTGCGGGCAAGGGACATTCCCTCACGGCCTGATCTGCCTAAAACCGGTCGAAACAAGTGCAGGAGCGGCTCCATGACGGGTTAGAAACCCGGCCTTCGCCAGTCTGTCGCTGAAGATCGGCCACGCTGCGAAAGAGCGGCAGTCTTACCAGATCGAACTCGTCGAAGGTCAAGCCGTCACGCTTTCTCCCCGGGCAAGGCATCGGTCCGATATTCTCCTCCCGCACGAAGATGCCGATCCCCTTGCTGGCGAGTTCGGCACCCCTGCAAGTGGAATTCCGGCCAGCCGTTCGGTGGTAATAGCATCGTAAAGCAAGTGACCGCGGGGACAACCATTCGCCCGCCTCAAGGTGCCTCAATCTCAACACGAGGGAAACTTAATCAAATCTGAACCTTAAGACCTGATCTGTGCACGGATAGGGACAGCAATTTTCAGCATTGGGGGTCTGGCCTGGACCAACTTGTCAATCCGTCGAAGGCGGGATCCGACACTTCCATCGAGAGCGCGCTCGGGCTCGACCGTAAGGGCGTAAGCCGCAAGCGTCGACGCTTCTGGCTCTACGTTCTGCTGGCGACAGCGATCGTCGCGGCCGGCACTGGCGTTTACCAAGAGTATGCGGCCGCTCCGCCGAGGGTCGAGTATACCACCGTGCCCGCGGCGACCGCCGACCTCATCGTCGAGGTATCGGCCACGGGCACGCTGCAGCCGCTGACCCAGGTCGACATTTCCAGCGAGCTCTCCGGCATCGTCCGCTCGGTCGCGGCCAATGAAAACCAGCAGGTGAAGAAGGGCGACGTGCTGGCGACGCTCGATACCGCCAAGCTGGAGGTCCAGATCGAACGTGCCGAAGCCTCGGCAAAGGCGGCGGCGGCAGCCGTCGAGACCGCCAAGGTCACGCTGCAGGAAAACGAGAACGCCGTGGTGCGCGCGGCGGCCCTCACCAAGCGCGGCATGGCGACGGACCAGTCGCTTGAGGCAGCGACGGCAACGCGCGATCGTTCGAAGGCGGCACTGGACAGCGCCGAGGCCAATCTGGCCATCGCCCGGGCCGACCTCAAGGCGCAGCGGACCGACCTTGCCAAGAGCACGATCTACGCACCGATCGACGGCATCGTGCTCACGCGCTCGGTCGATCCCGGCCAGACGGTTGCGTCCTCGCTGCAGGCGCCGGTGCTGTTCATCATCGCCGCCGACCTGAGGAACATGGAATTGCAGGCCGCAGTCGACGAGGCCGATATCGGCGCGGTGAAACCTGGACAGCATGCCCGCTTCACCGTCGACGCCTTCCCCGACCGCCCCTTCGACGCCGAAATCCGCGACATCGCTTATGCCTCTGTCACCACCGATGGCGTCGTCACCTACAATGCGCGGCTCGAGGTCGATAACAACGAGCTTCTGCTCAGGCCAGGCATGACGGCAACCGTCTCAGTGGTCACCAAGCAGGCCAAGGGCGTGGTCACGGTGCCCTCGACCGCCTTCCGCTACCGCCCGGCGCAACAGGCCGAGCGTGGCTGGAGCCTGCGCGACCTGTTCATCGGCCGCATGGGCCGCCCCAACCGGCAGCGCGAAGCGACGAAGGCGCCGACCGACGGCTCGCGCACGCTTTATGTGCTGGAGAACGGACGGCCGCATCCGGTCAACGTCAGGATCGGCTCGACCGACGGCGAGTTGACCGAGATCACGTCCGGTCTCGACGAAGGCGCGCAGGTCATCACCGGCGCGCAGCAGCGGAGCTGACCGGTGTCGGCTCCCCTGCTGATCACCTTCGACAAGGTCTGGAAAAGCTATGGCGAGGGCGAGGCCCGCGTGCATGCGCTGGCCGGCGTCGATCTCGCCATCCGGCGCGGCGAGTTCGTCGCCATCACGGGCCCGTCCGGCTCGGGCAAATCGACCGCCATGAACATCATCGGCTGCCTCGACACGCCGACGGTCGGAACCTATTCTTTCATCGGCGTCGATGCCGGACGGCTCGACCGCAACCGTCGCGCCTTGCTGCGCAACCTCTATGTCGGCTTCGTCTTCCAGGGCTACAATCTGTTGCCGCGCACGACGGCGGCGGAAAATGTCGAGCTGCCGCTGATCTATCGCGGCGTTGCCGCGCGCGAGCGCCGCGATCTCGCCATGCAGGCGCTGGCTGAGGTCGCGTTGATCGGGCGCGAGCACCATACGCCGGCGGAGCTCTCTGGCGGCCAGCAGCAGCGCGTGGCGATCGCGCGCGCCATCGTGACCCGGCCGACGCTGCTTGTCGCCGACGAGCCGACCGGCAATCTCGACACCGCGCGCACGCACGAGATCATGGAATTGCTGACCCGGCTCAACGCCGACCTTGGCCTGACCATCGTCATGGTCACCCATGAGGCGGATGTCGCAGCTTATGCGGAGCGCACGATCCGCTTCCTCGACGGCCACGTCGCCGCGGACACCGCGAACGCGGAGGCGGCATGATCTGGGAAACGGTCCGCCTTTCGCTGCGCTCGATCCGCCGCAACGTGCTGCGCTCGTTCCTGACGCTGCTCGGCATCGTCATCGGCGTCGCCGCCGTCATAGCCATGCTCACCATCGGCTCCGGCACGACGGAGAAGGTCAAAGCCGATATTTCCAAGCTTGGCAGCAACCTGCTGGTCGTCCGCTCCGGCCGTCCGGCCGGGCCAGGCGGTCCGGGCGGGCTCGACCAGGTGGTCCGTCCTCTGGCCGAAAAGGACCTCGCGGCACTGGTCGCGCATCTGACGGGCGCGCGCGCCATTTCGCCGGCCTCGCAAAAGCAGGTCCGCGTCATCTTCGGCACCGAGAGCCTGACATCGGGCGTCACCGGCACCGACAGCGCCTATCTCGATGCGCGCGACTGGAAGCTGGTGTCCGGCCGTCCGTTCAGCGATTCCGAAACCCGCTCCGGCACCGGCGTCTGCCTGATCGGCCAGACGGTGCGCCAGCAATTCTTCGGCGCCGGCGACCCCGAGGGCGAGATCATCCGCGTCAACCGTACTTCCTGCAAGATCATCGGACTGCTCGAGCCCAAGGGCTATACCGGCTTCGGCCAGGACCAGGACAATGTGGTGCTGATGCCGCTGCACGCCTATCAGCGCCGTATCGCCGGTAACCGCGACATCGACAACATCTACATCGCCGCCGACGACACGACGCCGACCAGCGAACTGCAGCCGCGCGTCGAGGATATCTTGCGCGATATCAGGCGCGTCACCGCCGACCGCGAGAGCGATTTCGCCATCCGCGACATGACCCAGATGGCCGACGCCATGGCCAGCGCCACCACCACCATGACCGGCATGCTGGGCGCTGTCGCTGGCGTCAGCCTGTTGGTCGGCGGCATCGGCATCATGAACATCATGCTGGTCTCGGTCACCGAGCGCACACGCGAGATCGGCATCCGGCTTGCCATCGGCGCGCATGAAAAGCACATCCTCATCCAGTTCCTGGTCGAGGCGACGGTGCTGTCGCTGCTTGGCGGCATCATCGGCATCCTGATCGGCCTGGCGCTGGCCGGCCTCGCCTCGGTGGCACTGACCATCCCCTTTGCGCCAAGCCCGGCGGTCATCCTGCTCGCTGTCGGTTTTTCGGCGGTGATCGGCATGGTGTTCGGCTTCTTCCCGGCGCTGCGCGGCGCAAGGCTCGACCCGATCGACGCGCTGCGGCACGAGTGAGCCGAGGCCGCCTCCCCGTCGGATTTTCCGGTGCCCGACCAATCGTGGCCAGCGAATGCGATTCGATCAAAGACTTCATATGCGGCGCATGAGGCCTTCGGGCTGGTCCGTCACATCGCAGATGATGAGCAGCCCCTCGTATCTGCGGCTCCGCCTCGGCCGCGACGAGTGGGCTGATGCGGCGCCAGCTCGTCGGCCAAGCCAGCGATCCGGTAGTGCTGGAAGATCATCGTACCGCTCGGCGTCGACACTGCATGAGCGCCGTCCATGTTCAGCCTTCTACAAGTCGAGCCCGCCTTCCCCCTCACCTCGCCGATCTTGTTGAAGTGGGCACGACCAGCCCTCGCGAAAGTCGATCGGTTTGACGGGCCGGCGCTGAGATAAATGCGGCCGGCATTGACTGTGTGCGGTCCATGCCGATCGCGCCACCAGCGCGTTGTCGCCCGCCACCAGAGCCATAGGCATGCGCGGCACCGGAATTCTCGCGCCGCTTACGCAGAGCAAGAAGCTCGAATAGACCGCAGGGCAGCGGCCGACGAGGCTGCCGTCTCTGTAAGGCAAGATCGGAAAGCAGCACCACATGCCGCCAAAAAACGCGTGATTGGCCGCCGTTTCCTGACGCCAATTCTTGGCGATCGCCGCTCAATGTTGAGGGCGAAGGGATGTGGCCCGGGGTCGAGCCGGGACCTCCATCGCGCCAACCGGAAGCATGATAGCGTGAGGTGCGATCCAACAAACCATGTTGTGTCGGACACTGGACAAGAATGTCGAAAGCCCGACAAAAGCACCGCGTTGCCGGGCCGAACCCTGCTTGAGTCAGGTGGCATGGCGCTTGCTACCCAGTTTCTAGGATTGTGCAGCACGCAGCGAAGCCACGGACCAACCGTGGCTGAAACGCGGAGCTCCATAGAAAGCCAGAGGAAACCATGCCTATTCCGGCCGCCGCCTATCGAGGTATCGTCCCTTTTGGAGGTCCGTGCTCGGCAACTGTCTTGCCCATGGGTGCTGTTCGCCGGACGCGCCGGTTCGTGGCGGCCGCCAAATTGCCGGTCGGTTCTGACCAGTGCGTGAGTGGCGATAAGCTCATGCAGGGGACGGCGACACTGCCATCGGCACGTCACTGCCCGCCCATCTTTGGTAATCTGGGATTGGCTGCAGCCGGGCTCTCGAGCACCCCAACAGTCGTCCCGGCACAGCCCTATTTCGACGCACGCATATGCGACCACAAAGCCTGTTTCCTCGACGAGAAGCAGCGCCTTGTCACCTTTTTGCCTGTCGCCGCCGCCCGACATCAGCCACGTCAGCCTCGTTCTGGTGAGGAAGCCCACAAGCCACGACGCTCTCGTGTCACCGGAAGGAAAGCGGGTCGGAAACCACACGACCTCGTCATGCCCGGCCGCCGAGGATGATGTCCGTCGGCTGGCTAAGAGGGCCGTGCACACATTTTCTAGAGGAGCAAGTTTATGACGGTTCACAAGAAGGTCCCCTTCGTCACGTTTCACACGCGTGTTCGCGATGAATCCGTTCAGGGGCCAAATCCATATCGCTGGGAAGACAAGACATCCGACGACTATTTTGCCGACAAGCGGGTCATACTGTTTTCGCTACCTGGCGCCTTCACGCCGACCTGCACGACCTACCAACTGCCGAAATTCGACGACCTCTATGACGAGTTCAAAAAGCAGGGGATCGACGCGATCTACTGTCTTTCCGTGAACGATGCCTTCGTCATGAACGCTTGGGGAAAATCCCTGGGTGTTCACAAGGTAGAGCTCATCCCTGACGGGTCAGGCGAGTTTACGCGCAAAATGGGCATGCTGGTGGCCAAGGACAATCTCGGATTCGGCATGCGCTCCTGGCGCTACGCCGCCCTCATCAGCAATGGCGTGGTGGAGAAATGGTTTGAGGAGGGTGGTTTCTCCGACAACTGCGAAGCCGACCCCTACCTGGTCTCATCCCCGCAAAACGTTCTTGAAACGCTCAAGGCTGCCGCATGAGTTAGAGGCGCCAAGCCTCACATACAGTTGTAGCCGCCGGAGCCACGCTCGACAGGAGTTCGCGCTCGCCATGCAATCCTCAGCAAGCCTGCTTCAGCGTCAGAAGCAATCCATGGTGGCATCGCCTCAGCTGATTGAGTCGATACGGTTGCTGCAACTGTCGCATACCGAACTGCATCAGTATCTGGGGCAGGAAATCGCGAAGAACCCTCTGTTGGAGCTGGCGTCAAACGATGATGGCGCGTCTGGACAAGATTCGTCGATGTCGGGGGAGGATTCCCAGATCGACATACGCGAAAAGGACTTCGCCAAGCCGATCAGTGCCGGCACGCCTGAGCGGCTCACGCAATCGAAGGCGACCCGCAACACGGCCAACGCCCCGTCGGGCGAAGGCAATGCCGTCGACAATTTTGCCGCTTTCACCGAAACATTGCACGACCATGTCGCTCACCAGATTGCCCTCACTCCATTCACATCGCAGCAGCGGCTGATTGCCGGCGAGCTTGCCGCGCATCTGGAGGAAACCGGCTATCTGCGGGTAAGCCTGTCAGAACTGGCCGGCAGCCTGAACGTCCGAGAGGGCGATGTGGAACGGGTGCTCGCAACCATGCAGCACTTTGACCCACCGGGACTCTTTGCGCGAACGCTCAGCGAATGCCTTGAGATCCAGTTGCGCCAGCGAGACCGGTTCGACCCGGCGATGGCAGCTTTGGTTGCCAATCTTCAGACGCTTGCGCGACGTGATTATCAGGCCTTGAAGCAGCTTTGCGGTGTCGACGAAGAGGACCTTCTCGACATGTTGCATGAAATCCGTGCGCTTGACCCCAAGCCTGGGAATCAGTTCCAAACCGGCGTGCTGGAATCCGTCGTGCCCGAGGTCTGGGTGACGCCCTGTCCCGGCGGTGGATGGCAAATCGAACTTGATCCGAACACACTGCCCAAGCTGCTGATCAACCAAACCTATTACGCCGAAGTCTCGCGCGCGACCGCCCAAAATTCGAAAGATCAGGCATTTCTCAACCAGTGTCTGGAGAACGCGAACTGGCTGATCCGCAGCCTTGATCAGCGCGCCAAGACGATCCTTAAGGTCGCCACCGAAATCGTGCGCCAGCAGGAAGCCTTTTTGGAATACGGCATCGCGCATCTGAGGCCTCTCAATCTCAGGACTGTGGCCGACGCCATTAACGTGCACGAGTCCACGGTCAGCCGGGTGACCTCGAACAAATACATGCTTACGCCCCGCGGTGTTTTCGAACTCAAGTACTTTTTCACCGTGGCGATCGCCTCCTGCGAAGGCGGTGACGCTCACTCCGCAGAATCTGTCCGCCATCTGATCAAGGCAATCATCGCCGCAGAATCGCTGCAGGAGGTACTTTCCGACGATGACATCGCAGCCCGGCTCATGGAAACGGGTATCCATGTTGCTCGCCGCACCGTCACCAAATATCGCGAGGCGATGAACATCCCCTCCTCGATACAACGACGCCGGGAAAGGCGCTTATGGCTCAACGGTGATCAAGGCCTGAAGGCATCTTAAGCTGACGAGCTACCCTTAGTCCAAAGCGATCCCGCTGTTGATGCGTGTGAGGCGGCTTTCGCCTTCCTCCGGACCGAAGCAGCCTTCAAATTCACTGCATTCCCGGCAGCTAGGCACGGTGCACAGCGAAAAACCTTCCGCCTCGCAGAGCTTGCGGTAAAAAAACTTCTTCCATTTCATGTTTTGGGTGTTGCCGGCTGCCAAGGTCGGGAAATGCGTGGCAAGCAGGCGGCTGAGCTCGGCCCGATTGACAAGGCCAAGGTCCTGCCACAGATGATCGTTGCGCATCGAACGACGGGCGATGATCTTTGCGAAGCAGGCGCTCGCCGGGTTGTCTGGCCGAGCATGCGCCAAGAGCAAGTCGTGCAGAAGCTCTTCCTCCATCTCGGGCTCGGGATCGCATGCCTCTTCCAAGGCGAAGGCGTCGATCACAATTGCCGGGCAACAACGGGCGACGAGATCGCGCAGCTCGGCGCGGGAAAGCCCGGTTGAGTCCGTCGCCGTCGCCTCGCCGGCCTCAACCTCCTTGAGCGCGCACGACAGGACACAGGCAAGCACATGCTGGTCGAAGCCCTTTTCCAGCTCGGAGCCGCGTCTTTGGCCGGTGCCGAGACCGCCATCGCGATGGGCGAACATGGTCCCGTTCTCCTGGGTTGTCTCGTCGGTCATGCAGAGACGCTATCGGCCACTGTCTGGCAGTCAGACTCGGGCACAGTGCACCGCTAACCGCAGGCATGGTCGAGAACAGGCTGGTGCGGTTGAGCTCGTGGTCAAAGCCATCGTCCTCGCCTTCTGCGGCCGGCGCATTTCACCTGCGTGGTCAATGGCATCAGAACGCACGACCTCGCGCGCGCAGTTTTTGAAGCGGCGGCCGCAGCCGATGCTACTGGCGCTGTGTCTATTGATGAGATGGCAGGCACCCTCTGCATCATGCGGTTGCGAATTCAAACCCGCGCATGACCAAGCGACTTGTTGATCGCTGGAATGATCTTCTCGCCCCAGCGATCCATCTGGCGCAGCATCGTCTTTTGGTCGAAATCTCCCAACTGGGTCTGGATTGCGATCTGGTCCGGCTTCAAGATGTCGATCTCTTCCAGCAGTCGTTCGATTACGCGATTCAAGCTGCCGATCGGCAGGTTCTCGCGCATGGTTTCGAATGACAGATCCTGCTGGGTCGGCGTTTCCTGCAGCAGATAGCCGTCCACGCTCTGCTCGCGCCGCTCATGCAGCGCTTCAGAAAGCCGGCGTTGGAAGCGCGCATTGTCGAGATAGCTGTTGATCTCTGCCTCGTCGTCGCTGGCATAGCAGCAACGCAGCAAAGATATCTTGGCGTCCGTGACTTTCCTGCCCTCGGAAGCCGCGGCCTTTTCGATCGTTGTGCGCAGCGTGCTCAAACTTTCCAGGCCATTGTGCAATGCTGTGACAAATAAATTGAGTCCCTCACGATAGGCCCGGCTCATGCGCGCGGACCCGCTGGCGATCCAGATCGGAGGGGTCGGCTTTTGGACGACGCGCACCGATGTTGCCGTCAGCGGTATCGTCTCATACCGGCCGTGATGCTCGAAGATGTCCTGCTTGAGACCCTTGAGAAGGATGTCCAAATATTCCGAGAAGACGGCGGGCGCCCCATCAATATCCACGCCGAAGCGCTCAAACTCGAATTGCTGATACCCCAAGCCGAGGCCGAGCTCGAGACGGCCGTTCGAAACGATGTCAGCGAAGCCGACCTCGGACAGCAGGCGCTGTGGCTGATAGAGCGGCAGCACGCACACGGCAGTGCCGAGGCGAATGGTGCTCGTCACCCCGGCGCAGTGGGCCACCATCATCAAGGGCGACGGAATGAGGCTGTAATTGTTGAAGTGGTGCTCGGCGAACCAGGCTGTATTGAAGCCAGCCTGCTCCGATACGACCGCCTGTTCGATGGAGTTGCGGATGACGCTGTCGCAAGATTGATGATAGCCGCGTTGAGCAGCCAGGATGAAGGTGGCAAATTCCATGGTGCTTCCTTTGCTCGCAGAAGGGTTGGCCGATCATGGGCCGGCTCGGCATCCGCACGGTTGCTCGCCATATCGATCTGGCGCTTGGCGGGGCGGGATTCTTCGGCAGACCGCGCGCATACTGCGTGCTGGGGCGCTCCCAAAGTTGGAGCTGCTTCAACCCGGAGGAACATCCGCGCCGCTGATGACATCCTCGACCGCGGCCGCCCTGTGGGGGCGCGCAGCCGGGAACTCCAACGTTTTTCGTCGGCATCGAAAGGCCACAGCACGTGGCATTGCGCATGGGCGTCCATCAACCCGCGGCCTCCGCAAAACCGTGGTCAGGGAGGCCGCCAGTGTCTCCTGCATCGCCAAACGAGGTCCAGCCACCGTCCACGTAAAGGGTCGAGCCGCTGATGTACGAGGCGTCAGAGGAAGCAAGGAAAAACACCGCATCCGCGACCTCTTCCGGCCGTCCCATCCTGCCCATCGGGATGCGTCGTGCGATCAAATTCAAATCGATGCGACCGGCCCTGGCCAACTGATCAATGGCAGGCGTGCGGATGCAACCAGGAGCGACGGTGGCTGTGCGAATGCCGACCGGCCCAAGTTCGGCCGCCATGCATCGGGACAGCATATCCATCGCCGCTCTCGAGGCGCCATAGATATGGCGTGGCGCGAAGGGCAGAAAGCAGTCGATCGATGCGAGATTGAGGATCACGCTGCCCGGGCACATCACCTTGATCGCCTCGCGCGCACAGGTGAAAGCACCGGTGATATTGACGTCCAGGACGTGTTCTATCCCTACCGGCGTTTCTTCAATGCCTGAACTGAAAGCCTCGGCGACAGCAGCACAGTTGACGAGGACATCGATGCGTCCGAATCGCCCCCGCAGGTCGTTGAACAGCGCCACCACCTCGCTTTCGAGGGCCACATCCACGGACTGCGCCAGGCTCCTTCCGCCCAGCGATCCAGGGAGCGCTGTGGCGGCAGCGTAGTCCCTATCTGCAATTACGACGGTATCGCCGTTGGCGGTGAAACGGCGAACAATGGCGGCGCCGGCGCCGTTTGCGCCGCCCGTGACGACCACGATTCGTGAGTCGGTGGGTTCGGCCTTACAGGAAAGCTCGTTTCGGGGTGCCCCTTCCACTGCGGCATGCGCATCCCCTGCCTGGTTGAATGTCATCCAGCCGCCATCGACCGCCAGCACCGATCCGGTGATGTAGCTCGCCTGCGGGCTGGCCAGAAAGCGGGCGACCCGGGCGATCTCGTCGGCCCGCGCCATCCGCCCCATCGGTACGCGGCGGCGCATCGCCGCCGGGTCCATTTTGCGCGCCCGTTCCAGTGCTGCAATCATCGGCGTGTGCACGCAGCCCGGCGCTACCGCTGTGACGCGGACGCCGCGTGAAGCCCACTCGCAAGCCAGCGACTTCGTCAACGAGATCAGACCCGCTTTTGAAGCGGCGTAGGCGTTGCGTTTGGGATTGCTGATAATGCCCGCTATCGAGGCGATATTGACGATTGCGCTGCCCGGCCCCATGCGCCTGGCGGCTTCGCGGGACATGAGCAACGGCCCAACTAGATTTACTGCCAGGCCGCGACGGAAGGCGTCGACGCCCGAGTCAACTGTCGCAGTCATGGTCGGCCCGACGGCTGCGTTGTTGATGAGGACGTCGAGCTGCGCGAACTGAGCTTGGAGCCGGCCATAGAGTGCGCGCACTTCCTCCTCTCGCGAGACGTCGCATTCGAGGCCCAGATGCGGATGGCCGCAGTCACGAGCCAGTTCAACCACGCCCCTGCCGGGGAGGTCGACCGCAACAACAGTGTCCCCATCCCCGGCCAGGATACTGACCAGGGCGCGGCCGATTCCCCCCGCGGCCCCTGTGATGATCACGATGCGCCCGGCCTGCTTCACGGGATCTTGCTGCGGGCATCAGCAATTCCTGCCCGTCGGACCGCGGAATGCTGCGCCGCGCTAAAGCAAAAACTGCTTGGGAATACTTGGCCCTGCGTTACCGCAGTGTGAGCAACATAGCAGGCCGCCCTCCCCATCGGGCCGCTGCCGGGCAGAAACGCTATGTCCTCGGCTGCGTCCGTGCCGGGCAGAATTGCGCCGGGATTGCTGTCTGTAATCATCACAGACCTTGTCTTCGATCGCCGCCCAGGCTCGGAACCTCTGCTTCGTGGCGAGGAGGGATGCGATGCTTTGCGAGCGCATAGACCGCGTCAACCGGACGAGGTGCGCCGATCGGCTGCCGCCGGCCAAACCGTTCTGCCTCAGGCACCGCGGGTGGGACCTGCTCCTCGACCCAATCGTAGACCACCGTCCGTTCGGAGATCCGCCACTGCCCTTGCCTCTTCTCAAACAGATCGCAGTAGCGGCCGCAGAGCAGCATCTGGCGTACTTCTCCGTCCTCGTCCGGGCCGCGTTGCTTTGCTGAGAAATAGCTCTCGACGGCGGCCTCTGCCTGGCTGATGAATTCGATCAGCACGTTCGTGATCCGATGGATGTTTCGCGGTCCGGTCTTGAAGACCACGAGCGCCGACCGGATGAAACCTTCTGCCGAGCCGCAATAGGCTCCATGATTGTCGTGCGCATCTGGCCAGTACGCGCTGCGCAGCGCCGCCTCATCCGCGCGGTCAATCCCGCGGCAGTACCGATAAAGGCAATCGCGGATCGCTTCGCGGTCGAGTAATTCCGTGATTTTTTCTTGGTCCATCGGTCCTGTCGCAACACTGAACTGGGAAGGCGTTCGCGCGCTCGCCCACCGTTTGCGCGTCATGTGGAGTGGCTTGAGATGTCCCTTGCGCAGCTGCGACGAGAACGGTGGATCAGAGGACGCAATTATCCTGGCCAGCGTGCCGCCACATTGACGGAGGTTGATTTAAGCTCGTCCGGGCCGCGTTCGACTGAGTCCGGCTCACGCTGCGCAGCGGGCGTGCGGTCCACTTCCAGCGCACGTTCGGGGCAGGATTGCGCGCCTTGCAGCGCGAGCAACTGCTCCCCCGCCGTAATCTCGATGTCACCGGGCAGGATGTAGCCCTCGTCATCAAGCTTGAAGATCTCCGGCGCTTGCGCCGAGCAACGCGCGTGGCCCTGGCATTTGGTGTTGTGGACGATAATGCGCATAGCGCTGCCTACCTTGTCGCTCGCGCCATTGTCTGCGCCGTGTCTCGGGGCGGCCGTCGTCATGACCAATCCAGGACCAGATTTTCAATCCCGAACACATGGCCGCCATAGGTGATGGGCGATGTACCCTTCTTGATCCGGAAAGCCGGTATGCGCGCCAGCCACTCCTCCAAGGCAATGACAATCTCCCGTCGGGCAAGGTGTGAGCCAATGCAACGATGGGGTCCATAGCCAAAGGCGGCGTGGCGATTGTTCTCTCGGGCCAGATCGACCGTGTTGGGGCATTCGAATTCTGCCGGGTCACGATTTGCGATCATCGTCGCGCAGGAAACATAATCCCCCTTGCGGATCGGCGCGCCTTCGAAGTCGATATCCTTCCTTGCCACGCGGAGCATCTGAATGGGCGGATAGGCGCGCAGCAATTCTTCGGCTGCGAGCGCAATCCGCTCCGGTTCGCTGCGCAGCAGTTCCTGATCTTCGGGGTTGCGCGCGAGATAGGCCAGGTCGAAGCCTATAGCTGCTGCGACGCTGTCGAGTCCCGCGACGAACACAAGCACGCCAATGCCACGGACTTCCTCGTCGGTCAGCCGGCGACCCTCGAGCTCGGCCTGCACGATGAAGCTGATAAAATCATCGACGGGCTCCTTGCGGCGCAAGGCTGTAAGTTCGTCGATGAAGTCCACGATCGTCCGGGCAGCCGCCGATCGTTCAGGGCGATCGCCGTGGAGCAGCTCTTGCCCCCAGCGGACAAATGTATCGAGCCTGTCATCCGGCAAGCCCAGAAAACGAAGGGAGATGCTGACCGCGAAAGGGAAGGCGAAATCTTTCGTGACGTCGCAGCTTGAGCCCGATGCGGCGATTCTGTCGATGAGCAAGACCGCTCGCTCGCGGACAGCGGGCTCCAGTTCCGCCACCCGCTTTGGCGAGAGCAGCGGATTGAGGAGTGAGCGAAAGACACCGTGGGCCGGTGGATCGAGCTCAAGCGGGATTGTCGGCCAGCTTTCATCCAGCGCGGCTGAAAAAAGTTTACGATGGCTGGAAAAGTTTTCGGCGTCCTGCAGCACCCGGCGCTGATCTGCGGCGCGAGTGATGACCCAGGTGCCCAGGCCATCTTGCGTATTGTAGGGAGAATAAAAGATTGGCGGCCCGCTGTGGACGCAAGCGACCGCTGCGTGCGGGTCCCCGTTGGGCGTCCGTTGCATGCCTGGCGACGTAAAGAGGCTGAAGTCCCTGACCATTTCGCGCGGGACATGATCTGGAACGCGGCTGACCGGCATTTGGCTCTCCTATGTTTCAGGCGTTGTTTGCGTTCGATTGGCGATCGCACGGCAGGTCACACCATGGATTGACCACGCGTGGTACGTTCCGGCCCAGGCGTACTGATCGGGCAATGAGATGCGCTCAAATGAACCAACATGCCGCCTGACAAAATCGTCAGGGCAAGTTGCGTGCCGTTTAACGCACCCCTTGCGTTGCCGCATAATTGCCCGCAACCAGTGGCCGGGTCTTGGCCGCCTGTTGTTCGGCTTGCGACATTCTTGCTCAGCTTCGAACACAGCAAGTGGCTGATGAAGGCGCCTCAGGCCGCAAACGCCACGACCCGAGACGAATTTCCCGCAGTGGTGCGCGCTTGGGGATGTGAAACACCCTCCAGACAAAACAGGAGCAGGAGCAGGATGCGATCGCCGTTGCTGCGACGGGGGTCTTCGCAGACCGGTGTCCTCACAGACCGCTGCGGCGCAAGCAGAACGCGTTAGAGACGGAGCCGTCAAGGTCGATACCGTCCCACCGGTTTGCCGCAAAGCGTCGGTCGGCCCTTGGCGCTTCATTGTCCGAAGCCGGTGAGCAAGAGCAGATTGCGCCGACTATACAGCACCATCCGAGCGGCCCTGGCGGCAAGCGAGCCGGGCCCGGTCCGGGGAAGGCACCATGCGCCTGCTCAAACGGGTCAATCGTTGCTTCAGGTGAGGTGGCATTGGCACTTGCACGCACGGTGAGGCCCATCAAGGCATCAGAAAAGACGACGGAACCCTGGCTAAGAGACGACACTCTGTCGAAGCGCCTTGGAGATTGTGCCGGTCTCGCCGCGGTACCTCGACCCTTCACACCTCGTGCTCGGTAGCCGTAGCTGTCTCGCGACCGCGACGTTCGCCATGGAATTACCGGCCACCTTCCATCCGAGGCGACTTGCTCGTCTCCGCCTCGGAGAAACCGGCACCGATATTGCATTCTCGCCATCGCAACATGTCGGGTAGTGAACATCCCTTCGCGCAATGCCGCCGAGACCAGTGGATCTTTTGGTTTTGTGCGGGTCAACGCTGCCAGCTCACGTTCCAGCGCACCCAATTGGCGAGCTTATTCATGACCGATTCCGCGACAGGCTTCATGGGCGCTGTTCTGCACGAGCCGGAAAGGCCGGATCAACGGTCTGACCCTGCATGGGGTGCAGTCGTTTCGCTTGCCTTGGGCACGTTCGGGCTGGTGGCGGCAGAGTTTCTGCCGGCCAGCGTTCTGACACCGCTCGCGCATGATCTCGGTGTCACCGAGGGCGCGGCCGGACAGACGATGACAGCCACCGCGATCGCTGCGGCGATCTCTGCGCCGACGATGGCCATCATCACAAAGCGGTTGGACCGCAGGATCATCCTGTGGGCGATGATGCTGCTGCAGATCCTGTCCAACGTTCTGGCGGAGTTTGCGTGGTCCCTTTCGGTTTTCCTGACTGCACGCGTAGGGCTCGGGATTGCGCTCGGCGGCTTCTGGTCGATTTCAGCATCGCTGGCGAGACGGCTCGTCCCAAATCACCTCCTGCCGCGCGCCATGTCGATCATCCTCACCGGCGGTTCCGTCGCTGTCATTTGCGCGCCCCCCATCGGCGCCTATGTCGGCGACATCTGGGGATGGCGAGCCGACTTCATGATCGCGGCGGTCGTCAATGCCATTACACTGCTGGTGCAAGTCGCAACGCTTCCAACCCTGCCGCCGGTTGAAATGGCTGGATTGCGTAATCTGCTCTATTTCGCCAAGAAACCGATGATCAAGGGCGCGCTTCTGGCCGTCCTGCTGGTCGGTTCTGGACACTACGCCAGCTTCACCTACATCCGAGCCTTCCTCGAAAAGATTCCCGCGCTTGATATCGAGACGATCTCGCTTGTGTTGTTCGCTGCTGGAATAGGGGGCTTCTTCGGCAACTTGGCCGCCGCATTCGGGGTCAAACACAGCCTAGCGGCGGTCGTGGCCGTACCGCCTCTGCTCATGGGTACAGCCGCTGTTTCGCTGCTGATGGTGGGAGCATCGGCCTCGGCCTCGGCGATGGCGGTTGCCGTATGGGGCTTTGCCTACGGGGCGGTGCCGGTGGGGATTCAGACATGGATGGTGCTGCGCGCCATTCCCGAACAGGCCGAAAGCGCAGGGGTGTTGATGACCGCAGCTTTCCAAGTGGCCATCGCAGTCGGCGCTATTTTGGGCGGACTGCTGGTGAATAATGTCGACCTGGCCAGTGTCTTCACTTACAGCGCGATTGCCACGTTCCTCGCTGCACTGACAATTTTCCTGCTCGTCACGAAGCGCGCAACCTACATCGCCTGAAGAAGGCCTCAGCTCGGCGCGGCGAAAGATGCAGTCGCATCAGCCGCGGCCCGCGATCGAGCGTACTATTGTTTAGCGGCCTCAGGCTTTGTCTTGCCGGTAGTTGGGCTGCCTGCGCGCGGCTACTGCCTTCCGGGCGCCTTCCGATCGACAGTGCCAGCGTCTCGCCCGCCCTCGCCTTCGCGCCAAGGGAGCGGCCCAATGATTTCCCAAGACGGAGTGAGTCAGGGCGACGCAGCCCGGCCCAACTCAGCACGTTCGTATGTCCGACTGCATGGCCCTGTTCTCTGCCTGCCAATGATCTCTCGTTCAGAAAATCGAGTTGCCCTTCATGCTCCAGGCGTTTGGTCCTTGTGGTGGGCCAAAGCGAAGTTCAAACTGGATCGCCTCTGGGCAAGGTCAGCAGCAAGGGGCCGCTAAGATGCGGCCCCTCCAACGGACTGACCCCCTAACTCTCCGATGCAACCGGGATTCGCGGAACAGGCGAGAACTGGATTCGCGGAGTAGGCGGGAAGTGGGCAGGACACATGACCGAGCACCATAGGCCGGCCACCGCGAGCGCCCACGATGTGCGGCCGCAACCCGCCTAGATGCGTCTCAAACTCCACCTGTTTTGCCACCCCCTCCAGGTTCTTGGTGACGCCCGGACTTTGTCGGCAATGAGCCGGCTCCGGCCTATGATGTCTTAGCCTCTCTATGACTGCGTCATGCAGCATCTGACCCCCATCTATTCTGCTCAAATGCATTCCAAGCTCCTATGACTAACGGACGTCCCATATGTCCGAGCGCATGCATACTCGGGCGAGCTTTCGAGAATCTGACGAGCGTAGGATGGCCAGCACTCGCCCGCTCACACCATAGGTCAAGCGCCGCTAAAAGACCTGCTTGGGACAGTGACCTTCGACACGCTTGCCTTTCAAGATTGGCTTAAACAGGACACGACGTTGCGCCCCCAACGCCGGTTTGCGATCACGGCGACTGCCAATGCTGGCGAAACCACTGCTTCTGCGGCTCCGCGATGGCGGCTGCCATCCGGAGCGTCGCCTCGGGGTAAACGTGGATAGCTGTGCGCTGTCCCGAGCAGGCCGAAAGCGCCAGTGTTCCGATCACCGCGGAAGCCGATCTGGATACGCCGCGGCGCAGTACTTGAACGGTCGAGTACTTGCGCCTCAGCGATGCGGACAGAGCAGGACCAATCGCTCATCAAGGTGGTGACCGGCCGATGCTCGGCTTCAGATCGACGGCAGCGCAGCCGCGATCCTGGCCGGCATCGAAATGACCCACATGATGCGCGAGCGACAGGCGAGGTACGCTTCAGTGCGAATCGGCCTTGGCCGAGCAGTTTGAAATCCTCGCCGCCTGACTGGCCTCGCATCAACGGCTGGGTCTGTACCTGTATTCAGCCCTTACAACAAACCCTCAGGAGCGCGACGCCGGCCGCACTCCCATTTCCTTGAGCAGCCGGCTCGCGCCGTCGATCTTGTCCATGGTCCAAAGCATGAAGCGACTGTCGACATGGATGGCGCGTGTGCGATCCGTGTCGAAGGCCCAGTCCGAGATCGCGCCCTCCAGCGTGCCGTCGAAGGCGAGACCCACGAACTCGCCGCGCCCGTTCAGCGTCGCCGAGCCGCTGTTGCCGCCAGTGATGTCGACCGTGGACATGAAGTTGACCGGCAACGTGCCCAGCACAGGCGCCACATACGGGCCATAATCCTTGGCCCGGATCGCGGCGATAGCGGCATCCGGCACATTAAACTCGCCCCTGCCAGTGTGCTTGGCCAGAAGTCCCTCTGCAGTGGTGAAGGGCGTCCAGACCTGCCCGTCGCGCGTTCGCCCCGTCACCTTGCCCCAGGTGATGCGCAGCGATCCATTAGCATCGGGATACACCGGCCGGCCGATCGCCTGCCGATAGGCACGCAGGCCCTCCATATAGGTCGCGCGCGCCGTCAGCCCGCGGCCAGCGCGGTCCTTCGCCGTGCGGTCCGCAGCTATGTCGCCGGGATAGAGTGCGATCGCCAGCTTGATAAAAGGATCGTCCGATGCCTCGAAGGCAGTAGCCGGTTTCTCGAGCCAGCCGAGCCGCGTTGCCGTGTCTGCGAGTTTGGTGTCTGCATAAAGTCGGTCAAAGCCAATTTGGTCCAGAGCGGTTTCGAAGGCAGTATCGCGGTCCTCTGCGTCCAGCCGGCGATATTCATCGAGCGCGGCCTCGAACAGCTTGCGATCGATGTCCGGCAGATAACTGCGTTCGATCCGCGTCAGTCGATCCACGGTCTCGTTAAGGTCACGATCCTGAAAGCCGCTTTCGCGCTCTTCATCGGGCTTCTCGTGCTCCTTGGCCCAGCGATAGAGAGTGCGCGCCGATGAGAGGATTTTCGCGCGCTCTAGCACCGACTCCCGCAGACTCTTGAGCGAGGACCGGCTGTTCTCGGCCACGACGGCGTCCAGTTCGCGGATTGCTGCGCCATAGCGCGCCTGCCGCGCGGGATCGTCAGCGATCCAGTCGCGATAGGCTTTCTCGTCGGTGGTCTTGCGCGCGTCGAGCCCGATCGCGTCTGCGCCGGCGAGATCGCCCGCCAGCTTCTTCTCGACGTTCTGGACGTTGCGCAGGATGGAGGCGTAGCGGATCTGCGCCTCGCGATTGCCTGCCGTTGCCCGGTTGATCTGGGTGGCGTAATCCGAGAACAAATGGTGCAACAGCGGTTCGTGGTGCGCGAAGTTGAACTGGACTTCATCCGCGGTGAGGAACCGATCGGTTGCGCCGGGAAAGCCGGCGACCATTACGAAGTCGCCTTCCTCGACGCCTTCACGGGCTATGGGTAGCCAGCTCTTCGGCCGGTAAGGCACATTGTCGCGCGCATAAGGCCGGGAGGAACCATCAGGAGCGACATAGGCGCGATAAAAGCCGAAGTCGCCTGTGTGGCGTGGCCACATCCAATTGTCGGTTTCGCCCCCGAAGCTACCGAGGCCGAGCGCGGGCGCATAGACGAGGCGCACGTCCTGAATTTCGAGCTTCTGCTCGAGATAGTAGGAAGCGCCGCCATAATAGGACTCCACGTTACAACGGCGATTGGGCTGTTCTTCACATGCGGCGGTCAGCGCCTTGCGGTTTCTGTCGAGCCTCTCATAGCGGTCAAAGCCGTTCAGCTCGTCTGAGACGCCTTCGAGCATGTCGGCGGTCACATCGCGCACATCCTCGATGACCTCAATGCGGCTGCCGGGCGCGGCGGGCAATTCCTCACCCAGGCTCTTCGCCAGAAAACCGTCTGTGATATAGTCCTGGCCGTCGTTGCTGTGGTATTGGATGGATCCGAACACACAGTGATAATTGGTTACGACCAGCCCTTGTGGACTGACGAAGGAGGCGGAGCATCCACCCAGTGATACGATCGCGTTGAGCGGGTCAGCATCCAGACGGAGCAGCTGGGCGGGATCGATCTGGAGCCCATCCGCGCGCATGGCCTCCCCCACTTCCGCAGTCTGGCCCGGCATCCACATTCCTTCGTGCGCCGACGCAGCGCTCACCATCAAGAGCAAGGCGACGGCAGTCGCTTCGGCCAAACATTTCAAATTCGGGTTCATGCTGATCTCGCTTCCATCTTCCATATTGATTCCTCTTCTCGGCAGATCGGATCGATGGCTATCGGCAAGGCCGGCGTCCGCCAGCGGGCTGCGCGACTGCCGCTGGTGAAGACCGCGTGGGCAATGGCGCGGAAACTGGATGAGGCTCGCCTGTCACCGTATCGGTTCCATGCAACGTTTGCGGATCATCCGTCGCATTTGGCATGCCAAGGCAATAAAGCTTGCAATACTAGGTGGCGAGCGGTCCCATCCTATGTCGGACCGTCGACATTGGTGCAGACCCGACACTTTCGTGCTGGCACAGACCTTAGGTTTCAGCTTGCAGCATTTTTCCCTCAGCGTTCTTGCCGGGGAGCTCGTCGAGATGTTGCTGAACTGCGGCCATCCTCGCCGGCGCTCAGGTCTGCTAAGAGCCCGGGTCGCCGGCGGCGCATCAAATGCGGAGAAAATTCTAGCGTGCCATCGGCACGCGCCGGTAGGCTAGCCGTGATGAAGACCGGCGCGGTTCGGCAGCCCGATAGCACCAGGCCGACAAAATAGCAGCGGTAAGGGTGGGCGTCATCGAAGGCCACTTATACGTCGCAGCTCGTCGAACCGGAGCTAGCAAGACCATGCTCGCCAGGTGCCTAAGGAATCTCGGTGATGGAAAGCCCGATCGAGGCGACCGGCGACGGACTTTTTCGCCAATTACTACGGCAAACTTTGCTGCGGATGGTAGCAATCAGAAGCCATCTGGCTACCGCCCTTGCCAAGGTTGGGGTCGAGCGTTCGAATCGCTTCACCCGCTCCAGTTTTCCTTAGGGAAATCAAGCATTTAGATAAGGGCCGCCGCACGGTGGCCCTTTCTGTTTTTGCTATTGGTCAACACCCGGTCAACACGCACGTTGATCGATTTCCCACGTAGCCGATAGCACGCGGGCTGGGCTATAGCGCAGCTTGGTCAAGACTCATCGCGTCCTACCGGTCCCAATCGCGGCCGTGGAAGACTCCATTCCTTGCCAGGGGTAACCAACGCGATGGCGGAGGAGCGGGTCGAAGCAGGCGCAACCGATCCTCCTTCACCAAACCACGCACAGCGCCGGATGGCTATGAAACCGGACTTGCTTGTCCTACACCGCCGATGCTTCAGTGATAGGAGGAGAGCCAAAATGTCCAAGCGGTTCAATCATACGCAAGCTTTTGCGCATTTCGATACTGTGCCAACGAACGTCCAATGGAGTTGGTCAGCGAGAAACGAGAGCAAAGGAACCGTCGTGGTTACTCTTTGGCAGGACGAGTTCAAAAAGGTTGACGGAAAGCTTGTTTATACCCGAGGCGCGTTGTGGGACGACGCGTGCCAGCCGAGGCGTCTATATGATCACTAATCGCCGTCAGCCATCTCGCTATATCAGTGAGCTCTGCGAGATTGCTAACGACGAAGTTCGCTTCGAGACGATCGAGGGCGTCGCATTAAGCCAGTGCCCAGCTTGCCTCGTCGGCCAATTGGTTGAGCGGCGCAATAAGAACGGAGGCGTATTTCGTGGATGTAATCAGTTCCCGGACTGCAAACACGGTGAACCGGTGGCTGCCGACCGTAGGAGTCGGTCCCGTTCACCTCACTCTTTGTAGGCCGCAGGCTTGCTAGTACTGTCACACCGAAACTGTGCTGCTTCCTGCCGAGAGTGATTGGATTCGCTTTCGCTATCCTGCAGTCATGAACGAGGCATTTATATCGGCATTGCCCAAAATTGCGGTATACGGCGGATGTATGAAGCGAGTTTTGGCCACCATACCAGGAGTGAACCTTTGAGCGATCAAAACGTAGCCCCGACGGCCGATCTGGTCGGGCTGACGGCAGACATTGTCTCGGCCTATGTCAGCCAAAACCCTCTGCCCGTCGCTGGGTTGCCAGACCTCATCGCGTCGATCCATTCGTCGCTGTCAAACCTGGGCCAGCCGAGTGGGACCGCCCAACCGACACAGGACCCGGCCATCAATCCGAAAAGGTCGGTAACGCCGGACTACATCATCTGCCTCGAAGACGGCAAGAGATTCAAATCGCTGAAAAGGCATCTCGCAGTACATTACGGCCTCACTCCAGACGAATACCGCGAGAAGTGGGGATTGAAGCAGGATTACCCGATGGTTGCGCCAAATTACGCGGCCCAAAGATCGACGCTCGCAAAGGCGGCGGGGCTCGGACGCAAGCCGCAGCCGACGCCGGCCAAAAAGGCTCCTGCCAAACGCAAGCCTAGGTGTTTGATCCCAGGCTTTGATGGTGCATTATTTTCCTTGGAATGGAGGGATGCACTTTGGGACAGATTCTACATGGCAGCGCCACGACGACAGAGGCAGTCCGTCGAGCAATACAAAATAGTGAAGAGAGCCTGAGAGCACTTTCGAAGCGCTACGGCATCAATCAGAAGACAGTTGCCAAATGGAAGAAGCGCACGTCCGTTGCGGATCTTCCGACTGGCCCGAAAGAGCCGAAATCGACGGTCATGTCGCTTGAGGAAGAAGCAGTCATCGTGGCTTTTCGAAAGCACACACTCTTGCCGCTCGATGATTGCCTTTATGCCCTCCAGCCGACCATCCCGCACCTGACGCGCTCGTCGCTGCACCGCTGCCTGCAGCGCCATGGCATTGGACGCCTGCCGGACGTCGGGGGCGACAAGCCTGCAAAGAAGACATTCAAATCCTACCCGATCGGCTATTTTCACATCGACATTGCTGAAGTCCAGACCGCCGAAGGCAAGCTCTATCTCTTCGTTGCGATCGACCGGACATCAAAATTCGCCTATGTCGAACTGCACGAGAAGGCGGGCAAGATGGCTGCGGCACAGTTCCTGCGCAATCTCATCGCAACCCTTCCCTATGCCATCCACACAGTGCTGACGGACAACGGCATCCAGTTCACCAACCAGGAACGGCATCGCTATGCCTTCGTCCACATCTTCGACCGTGTCTGCAACGAGCATGGGATCGAGCACAGGCTCACGAAGATCAAGCATCCCTGGACCAACGGCCAGGTCGAGCGCATGAACCGAACCATCAAGGAGGCGACCGTCAAACGCTTCCACTACGACGATCACAATCAACTGCGCAGGCACCTGAATGACTTCGTAGCAGCCTACAATTTTGCGCGCCGCCTCAAGACCCTAAAGGGTCTCACGCCTTACGAGTTCATATGCAAATCATGGACAAATGAACCGCAACGGTTCACTCTAAACCCGATCCATCAAATGCCGGGACTGAACACCTAGGACTTAGTGGAGGCAGGATGTTTGAGCGTCCAACCTCGGGTGCTTCGTCAGGCGCGGGTAGCCAATGGAGACCACCTTCGTGGGCGCACTCCATCTTCATTCCCGGCGATCTTCGGCGAAGTTTACGATCTTCAAGCACGCCGAAATCCGCCCACCAGTAGATATTTCTACTAGGCGGAATACGAAGCAGCGCCTGGACCCGGCTGGTCGCTGGGATGTTCTGCGAATCAACAAAGAATTCGCCGCCGCCAAGCAAGTGCTCCTCACAGTGATCTGCACGAATCGCAGGTACTGGGAACTTTGACCCTCCGGCTGCTATACGAGCGCTGTCCGGGTTATGCCCTCGATCTAGCAAAAAATGTGTCGAAAAGGTTGGGCGTCCTATTGCCTGCCCGCTGAATCCACGGCCTGTAAATGACCGGGGGCGGTTCCAGTCGCGCGCCGTGGAGTAAGGAATGCCTATGGAAGACGCGGGGGCCGCCAAGGTCGGTCCAGATGATCTACAGGCGATGCGTCCGCATTCGAAGCCGAACATGCCAAGCCCGTTCGGCCGCCTGTTAGATCGCGCTACATACTGGGATCTGATGATCGTTGCGTCCGCAACGCTCTTGGTCTCCTCAACGTACTTCTGGCTCGCGCCACAAAGCCAAGGAGCTCTTTTCGAAGGACGCGCTCTAACTTTCCCGGAGGCCGTCTATCTCTCCATTGTAACTTTCACGTCGCTTGGGTACGGGGACGTGCTTCCCGTGGGCTTCGGCCGGGTCGTTGCCGTTCTTGATGTCGCCTGTGGCCTTCTGCTGACTGCCGTTCTGATTGGGAAGGTCGCGTCCGAACGGCAGGCCTCGCTGCTCCTTCTGCTCCACACCAGTGACACGCAGCGCCGGATCTCCGCCTTCGCAAAGGAACTTGCAAACATCCGCGGCGCTTTGTCAGAGAAGTCCGAAAGCGAGGCGACCACGAAAAGCAATCGGGCGGAACTATACTCGCTTCGTACGTTGACCCAGTCGATTAGCAACTACATGTCTTTCAACGGTTTCCAAGCTGGGATCGTTGAGTTTGGCAACTTCAGCGCATTGTCGGCGCTGTATGACGAATTGGATCTCGCCTTCGAAGTCTGCTCGAGGATCGTCCACGGATCAGGCAAGAACAGTGACGCCGTCGTGATGGCCAGAGCCGTTTCGTGCTGCACAAGGATATATGTCCTTGTGCGGTTGATGAGTCGACTTCATCGCTCTGCCGCTACGAGGTCGTCCCTGTTTGGGACCGTCCTGATCTCACTGCGGTTAAAAAAGCCGGCGAGCCTGACGCTGGCCGAAGCAGCGGCCAAGAACAAGTCGGAGCTGCTCTTTCAGTCAATGGCCATAGGGTTGGGGAAGGCCGAGGCCTGGAAAGCTCGGGGCTATCATTCGCTTCAATTGGAGCGCGTCCTCGCGGAGATGCCGAGCGGATCTAAGGACGGATGGGGCAATCAAGTCCACAAACTCATTGCGGCTAAGCTCGGCATTTCTAACTCCGTCGCTTCCAAATGCGTCGCCACGCTCGTGGAGCTCGGCAGACTTCCTAAGTGACGCTGGTTAGAGCGCGAATCCTGAACCCAGATGAATGCCGGAACTGAGAAGTAGCCCTGATTCATCAACCTGGTGAATTTTAGGGATTAGATTGATTCACGCCTCGATCAACGGCTGATTCGATCTCCTCAAGCACCTGGCCGAAGGTAAGGGCATCGATGCTTTCGTCGATCTGGAATTCAGGGTGCGATAGAAACTCGTTGGCAGCACTGCTAATGAGAAGTGATGAAATGCGCCTCGCAAGTTCATCGTCAGCAAGAAGGTAACGCGGCAAAATCCGCTTTTCGTTCTCTCGGCTGGGCAAGGTCACGAAGCATGCAGTCGGCGTGAGGGTGCGATCAGGCGAAGACCATCGCCCAAATCCCCCCGGGCACTGAAAACGTCAGGCAAGACGAACAAAGGCGCTCGAGCTCTGACGAGCGCCCAGCGGCTCCACATTAACGGATGTGCGAGCGCGTGGTAGAATTCGTTGCTCTGGTAAAGCGTCTCGTAGGCTTTCGATGCCATATCGAGGTCATCGGCGTAGCCAAGCTTCTCCAGGTTCGGCCCCATCATACCCCGAACCGCGTTTATGAAATTGGGGTTTCTAAGTATCTGTATAACCAGAAAGCCAACCAGCGATTCACGCTGCGGCCCATTGAGCGGTTCCCTCCCCAGAAGCATCTGGATTGGCTTTTTCGCATCCCCTTCGATGAGCCCAAAATAGGCCTCGAGCCGGTCGCTATATAGATTGTGCCCGAATCCCCATTTTCCAAAAGCACGGGAAGCGGATTGCCAACCACCATCGCTGCGCTGCCAGCGCAGAACCGTTCCGCCGACCGCCCAGTGATCCCGAATGAACCCGCGCGAAATGAAGTGATTTTTTTTTTCGGGCTTTATAGAAAGTTTAGCTTTTGGCGGATTGGCATCCCGTTCGATGGCCCTCTGAGATTTTGGCTTCCATCGGGTCTCCATGAATGTTTTCCAAACATGCTCATAGGCCAGCTTGGCGGTGGCGGCGATCATCACCGAGCCTGCTGGCCCCAAGCATTCATGGCGTTCCTGCTCTAGATCAATCGAAGTCAATTCGCGACCTGCAACCAAGCGTTTCGCAACGACCTCGTTGCCCAGCCAGAGCTGTAAGCGCGCGAGTTCCAGGGCCATTTCCTCGCGGATATTGATGTGGAGAGGGGACTGGTCGTGATCCAGCGCGAGCATCTCGCCAACGATCCGATGTATTACTTCGTCCCAGATGTGCGCCAGGGGGTCGATCGCGTCAGCACTGACATGGGGAACAAGCGTCAAGGCGGCAGCTCGCGTCATCGGAGGGTTCGATTTCCGAAATGGGATAAGGGTCGCAGCGCTGGGATCTGTCTCGGAACTCATGGGCGTCGGTTGTTGCCTGGAAATCCTGGGTCCTTCACGGCGCCGAGCAGCCTCTGGCTTCCAGCGCGCGATCATGCTCAAACAGGAAGAATTTATGTATCACCACCCGGATCCGAGTAGCGGTTGGAAAGCACTGCCTAGCTCCGGCTGCCTGTTATTAACGCGGCGGCCGTGTGGGAGAACTGAAGAACCAGCCATACTTTTATCTAGCCGATCGCCTTCAGCAACCGCATTACCTGTTCGGCAACCTCTCTCTGACGGAGAATGCGGATGTCACGATCAGAATCCTCACCCAATTCGAATTTTGCCACGGCCACTGGGCCGTTCTTTTTGTAACCTTCGGTCTCCCCATCGTCTGCGAAATGGCGGGCGAGAAGACCGAGAACCTCGCCAACAACTGCTTTGTGCTTGCCATCCAGGGCAGAACGGAATTCCTTGGCGGCTGTATCGATGCCGCCATCATAGTGCGTCAGGCAATAGACCAGATCATGCGCGTCTTTGCGCTCGTCTCTCTGATCAACCGCGTAGGCCTTAAGGCAAGTGAAGGCGACCAGATCCGCATAGTGCAGGGTGACACTTGCGACACCGTTGTCGCCGAGGAGTTCTGCCTTGATTTCTCTGGTCTTATGGTGATCGAAGACGATAGCGGAATGGGGGATATTCAGCGCGGAGACATTTCCGTCTGTTGGCAATTCCACGACCTTTCCGCCGGATTTTTCCGGGTCATCTGCGAGCAGTTCGAGAATCACTTTGGTCCCGCTGGACCTGGTTTCCCAGCGCCACGAAACAGGCTTTCCTGCGCTGTTTGTGCCGCGTGCAAAGCCTAACTTTTTGAAGTTGTCCTCCAGCGTATGGTACGCGTCGGTATTAGCCAGCATGTGCAGCTGGATGACGACATCGACGTCACCGGTACCCGCATGCGCGGGAACGTCCGGCGGTTTCTTATCTACTAGGTAGCGCGGAGTGAGTCCGCCAACGAGGAACACGGAATCCCGCCACGGGCCGAGTCCGCGGATCAACGTGACAAGGACACGCTCACAATTCTCAGTCACTTCATTGCTATAGCCTTCGGCCGTCGTCGGTTTCATCATCTTAAATACCCAGGACTTCTTTCCTCAAATGCTCGGCCATGTCTCGCGAACGACCTTCGTTGCGCAGAAGGTCCAGATAGACCTGGACGGGGCTTGCCAGCCAGAGGTGCCCCCTTTGCTCCTTGAAGAGGAACTCACCACGGGATGGCGTCTCGATCACATCGAGATTTGCACCCTCCGTCACAACGCGCGCTTCGAGGTTTGCGAGAACCTCTCCGGCCGCCTTGCCGGGAGTCATGCGGCAGGCAACACGGGAAATGCTGGACAGGAAAGGGGCGTATTCCTGAGCGGCCACGTCCTGCGTCAAAACATAGTCGACGGCGCCGGTTTCACACAGCGCTGCAAGACGATTGGCAAGCGACTCGCTGCTTCCTCCCGGCACATAGTACCGCCGCCTTGCCAGGGGGTGCCTAGCGGCCTGGATCTGCGTTCGCCATTCGTCGAGCAATGCTGAGGGAGCGGAAAGGCGGCGCTCCTTAGATGGTCCCTGACCTCGCGCCACAACCCAATCCATCCGCTCCAAGCCGGCCAGGGTTTCGGAGGCCGTACCGGGAGAGACCTCCGCCAGCTTGGAAAGCTCAACAACACCGACCCAATCGCGGTGTCCTTGGAGAAGAGCATGGAGTACCTGCGATCGCTTGCCGGTGAACAGCGACCGGATCGACTTTTCGATGGTCTTGGGGACAGGGCGCTCGACATACAGATAGGCGCCCTTCGCGGGGACGAAGAGGCTACCTCCACTGTCGAAGAAACCGACTTTCTCATCTCGGAGCAGGTCCCGTGCGCCAACCGAAATCGACTCAGCCACCACCATCGGCACGACGTTCTGTTTGCCGCTTTGAGCGTACTCATTTTTTGCCCGGCTCAACTGCCACAGGATCTGCCGCACATCGCGGGGATATACGCTCCGCTTCAACTCTATAAGAAGGACCAGGTTCTGGTCGGCGACAACAACATCGATTTGAGCATCAAGTTCATGACCTAACTGCGTGAGCGGGTGTTTTTCGCTCACTATCGATGTCTGCGCAAAAGGGATCTTCTGGAGCGCGCTCATCAACGCGTCCAGAAGATCCCTTTCTCGCTCGTGCTCGCTAGTCGTTTGCATGATTACCATTTTCGCTGCGCAGTGAATAATGGCATTTTGGCAAATTGCTAGCTTCGGCGCAACATTCACTGCACAGTGAATATAGCGGTTTTTTAGAATAACGGCGTCGTCCCCCCGATCGGAGAGATAACAGTCGATATATCTGTTGACATAAGAGAGACCGCCCTACAAACAGACCTATTGGCAGTTATATCAGAAAGGACGGCGCAAATGGACTTCAACTCTCGGATACGTACTCGGGCGGCAGGGCTTAAGAACGGCGACATCCTCTTACAAATCGCTTCTCGGGAGGACGTGCAGCAAGACATGCTTCGTCGAATCCGCGTGGGTGAAAAGCCGGTCACCGCGCTATCGCAGCCGCTCGTCGAATCGATCGGCCAGGAGGCAGCTCAAGACGACAACCTGCGCCGCCTATCAGGTGAGGTGACTGCGGCTATCGTGGAAGGGCACTTCGGCTGCCTAAGATCCACAGGCTCAAAGTTGATCAAAGGGGACATGGTATTCACATCCGGCCAGCCGTTCAGGGAAGGCGGCATCCGGCGCTCGACCGGGGAAGGCGGCGCCCCCCAAGGCGGATCGGATTTGGCCGTAGCCGACGTTTTGATCAAACTCCTCGGTAACGAGAACCTTTTCGCACTTGAGAAGCTGGTGGGAGAGGAACTTCACCGGCGGGCGGCATGACGAGCATGCTCATCATGCCGATCATCGCATGGCCACGGTCGTCGCCAGCACCCAGACGACACCGTCGTCTTGGTGCTGGCTATAGCGATCGTCCCGCTGAAGTCGACATGGGACGATGAACGTCTGCGAAACTATCCCCTTCAGTGTTTGGCGCCTATTGCGTCAGCGATAATCGACTGCACACGTGCGCCGTCGATGCCCTCAGCTTTGAGCCTATCCGTGAGACTGGCCACCAGCGTTTCGAGATCACTAGGTCGCGCCTTCTGATTGCGAGACAGCGACACGTTTCCAGCAAGTGCCGCAGCGATTTTCTTGGCAACTCGATTCGCAGCGCGACGGGAGGGATCGTTCTGGACGTGCGCGTAAATGGCCGTCGAACGCGGATTTGAATGGCCCAAAATCGCGCCCGTGAGTGCCAGGGCTTCGCCCGTCGAGATCGCGGTCGACCCAATCGTATGCCGAAGTGTATGAGGGGTAACCCCGGGAAGCTTCGCTTTCTTGATCGCTTTCGCCCAAATGCGCTTGGTTCCTTGGAAGTAGCTATCGCCACGCTCAGCCGGGAAGACGAAACTGCTGCCAACCTCACGTGGGAGACTTTCGAGCAGCGTGACGGCAGCCGCTCCGAGAGGCCGGATTGACTGGCCCGTCTTGCTATCTTCGAGCTCCAATAGTCCTTCGCCGAGATTTACCTCGGACCATTTGAGCGCCGCAATCTCCTCCCGGCGGCAGCCAGTCAGGACCCAAAGCCGTGCAATATTGACCGCCTTTTGGTTTGCCTCGAGGGTTCGTCAACATTTCGAAATCCTGGAGGTTCGCCGGAAATTCAAGGCCGGTATGCTCGTAAATCCAGGCCGAAATCTCACCAAACACCCGCTTCAGAAACGCCTCGTCCAGATGCGTCGGATCGAGCAGCGTGAAGTCCAGGTCCTCGGAAAACCGATAGGTTTCGAAGTAGCATTTCTTGAGGCAGGTTCCGCCCTTGAACACCCATTTGTCCGCAAGCTCCGGATGCGCAAAGATGCCGGCGAGTGCCCAGCCCAGCGCGTAGTCCTTTTCGACAACGCTCGGGTTAAGCCCAACTCGCGTCGCCGTATTCGAGGAGTTCTCGCTTTCCGATCATTGGCCGGCCCAACTTTCCGGGACGCGAAGGCGCCAGCGCGTCACTAGGCGCGAGCACTCAAGCGCCGGGTCGAGCAGGGCGTGTCCCTTTGTGAGCCGCGTACTACTCATTTCTGCCAATTCCTTCCCTTGCGGCAGCCGCTCGGACAGGAACCCCAGCCTCTTGAATACCGCCCCGTTGCCGAGCCGCTCGGCATAGGAGATGAGCTTTTCCGGATCTCGATCGTTGCGGTGCAGGTATTGGCCAAGACAGTCAGCCACATGCTGAATGCCCCCGCCGACGGCGGGATCATCGAGCATATCGATCATCGTGCGGTGGATATCAGACACAGCAATTCTTGTGCGTCCTCGCCAGACAGCCTGTGTGCCGAAAACCTTCGCCTCAGCGATATGCCGCACTGAGAAGATCGCGCCCTGCCGCTCGACCACTGGCGCATTCACCCTCCGCTGCGTGTACACTACGATATCTCGGAAAATCTGCTCGGTTAGGTCCCAATGCTCCGCCGCCGTGCGCCCACCGACATAGGCCGGCTCGAACAACACCGGCACCAGTATCCAGGGATCCTCGACCACCTGCTCCGCATCGAGGAGTTCCAATTGCACCGGCATATAGGCCCCGGTCCCGACGCGCCGGAGCCACCCCTGGCTTGCCCATCTTGACAGCAGTTTCGCGGCAACGGTTCGCGATATCTGCAAAGCCTTCTGAGCATCATCAATGCTCACAACCGGGCCAGCCGCTTTGACAACAGCCGCGAGCCGGGCTCTTCCTTCGGTCAGAGTGCGCGAATCCATGGTATAGTTATATCATGAAAATTCCCGAAAACTGCGAATTTTGTGTGTTTAGATAGCCGGATCGATATAGTCAAACACGTAAAATTCCAAAAAACTGCGAATTTTTTGCGAGTCAAATACAGATCCGGACACCTTATTCCTCGCCATGCGGCTCGCTGCACCTCCGCCTGCGCTCCTTCTGCTCGTTCTTTCGGCCTTGCTATCCCCGGCAAATCACCCGGGAAGCTCTGCCTTCTTGATCGCCTTCGCCCAAATGCGCTTGGTCCCTCGAAGTAGCTATCGCCACGCTCCGGCGAGAAGACGAAACTGCTGCCGAGACTTTCGAGCACGTGACGGCAGCCGCTCCTAGAGGCCGGATTGAGTTGCCCGTCTTGCTCTAATCGAGCTCCAAAAGTCCTTCGCCGAAATTTACCTTGGACCACGGTGCACCGCCGAGCGAAACGGAAATGAACATGTATCGGTCTTACCCCATGTCGGCTGTCGCAGTTGGAACACGCGGGAGGGTCTCGGCCAGGAACCGCCAATCGCTGCGCTCGCGTTCGCCTTCATGGCGCTGACCGAAGAACTGAATGATCATTTTGCCGTCGGCGCCATAGGCCTCCAGTGACGTGACGTGACCGTCCTTGGTCGGCTTGCGCACGGCCCAAACCTCACGGATGTGGTGGGTTTGGAGATGAAGGTGAAAGGTTTCGTCCAGCACATTGATCCGCGGGCCGACCGGCTTGACCGACTTGATCGGGCCGGAATGGATCTGGATGCAGCCCCGATTGCCCACGAAGCACATGATAGGCATTTCGTCTTCTGCCGCGCATTGGATCATGGCGCCAACGGCGCCATTGTCTAGGAGCCAGGCGTAATCCTGGCCTACCATGCGCATGGCCCGGCAGCGACTGAGCTTCAGCGTCTTCAGCATGTCGAAGAACTCGTGCACATCAGTCAGTCGGCCCCAGTGCTCGCGCAGCTCCTCGACCGTGGCGGCTTGGTCCGGAACGTCTGCGTCGGAGCTGGCGCCTTTCGCCTCGACCGACACGATCGGCTCCTGGTTCGAGGATGCAAGCTCGCCCACCAGCTTCTGATAGGCGTAGAGGTTGGAGTTGTGCCCGAGATCCACCTGATGCACTGCTGCGCCGGTGGCGTCGAAGAATTGCAGATTGCGGCGGATGTCGCCTCCATCACGCTTTTCGATTGCAAAGCCATGCGTCCAAACCTTCGGGAAGATGCGCAGGCCGATTTCGTCGCCGAGCACCAAGGCATGGTCATTGCCGGTTACCACTTGGTTGTAGACGCCCAGCTTCTTGTGCACGGCACTTTGATTGCGGGTCACCGCCCTCACCTCGCCGACCGCTTCGAGGCCGATCAACACATCATTGGCGCTCGGCTCCATGCGCACCGTGCCGAAACCGCAGTGTGCCGCGACCAGCTCCGCTTCCGAAATATTCAGCTTGGCGGCGAGATCGTGTTCCCGGACCTTCGGACTGTGTTCCTGTGCCCGGCGGATTTGCTCCGGAGAAGGTTTCTCGAGCTGGTCCATATCCTACCCCTGCTTCCCAACCATGTTGAGGATCAGCTGCTCTGCCGGCCACTCTCCGATAGAGCGTATCGTGACGCCCGATGCCGATCTTGTGCTCGGGCCAAGACCTGGAGCGTTGCTGGACGCCATACCTGGCGCCATGTCACCGGTTCGAAACGCGGCGGCTGCTGCCCCGAGGGCCCCACGCGACTGACGGTCAGAGTCAGATGCCGGTCGCACCCCAGCCAATCCATGGCGGCGACCAGCCGGTCGCGAGTGATTGTGGACCTCGACGCCAAAGGACCGATCCGGCATTCGGGATCGACGGACGCTGGTGCCGTCCCTCAGAAAGCGAATCTGGGCCGAGCATGACATTTGCGTTCCTTCCATCGTGAACTGGTGAGGCCACCGACAAAATCAGTGTCCCTCGCCGTTGTGCCGTCTCGCCAGAAGGGAGGTTCAAGCGGTGTGCCAATCGCGCAGAAGCGAGCTCAGAAAAACATCTTCCGCATGCAGCTCAATGGTTTGCGCCAGAGCGAGCACGGCCGACGCTAAGACCCGCTGTGTCGCGGAGCGGACAACCGCCACCCCCCATCTAATTTTCCAAGATGAGGAGGATTGTCGCGGCTGAATTCACGTATGTGAAGTCGCCACGCACCCGACAATGTCGCACATCCGACACAGCGTGTCAGGGACAGGCCCTGTTTTGAAACTGTTTTTTGCTTTGGCACGGCGCATGCTTGGTGATCCGCACACGCGTCCCGGACTGAGGAGAAACCGAGCCATGATCACGCTCACTGACAACGCAGTTGCGGCTGTCAAGATCGCTCTTTCTCGCGCCAGCGAGCCCGCGGAGGGCTTTCGCATCATGGTCGAGAACGGCGGCTGCGCCGGCTTTAAGTACCAGATGGGCCTCGAGAGCGACTTGCGCGAGGGCGATGCCATCATCGAGGCAAATGGGGTCAAGGTGTTCGTGGACGTAGGGTCTCAGCCACATGTGGCGGGCATGACCGTCGACTTTGTCACAGATCTGGAATCCTCCGGCTTTGTCTTCGACAATCCCAACGCGCGGGAGAAGTGCGCTTGCGGCAAGTCCTTCGGCTAATGGCCCGAGACAGCCGCAAGCGGAACTGCAGCGAGAAGCCCAACAAACACTTCGACCGGACGCATGCTGGCGTTCTGGATAGGGCGAACGCAGCAGGTAAGGTCGGCACAATCGCCTATGTCGACCAGTTTGAATCTGTGATCGGCGTCGGCCCTGCGAGGTCGACGATCACCGCCCCCGACAGCCAGCCCTTCAGCGGCGGGGCCCGGATCCGCTCCGTGTCGGCGATCACCGGACTCGCCATCGGCAAACCGCAAGCGAGCAGATCACCTGCCACATTAGGGTGGGCCGCGGCTGACTCGCATGGCTCGACGCCATCGAAGAAACGCCTCTATTGGTCCGGCGAGAAACGCCCGCTGCGGGGCTTGTTGCGGCAGAGCAGGTCAATACGCCAGGCACGACAGACCTGCCCACCCTTAGGAAGTAGGCAGGGGCGGAGCCGGTACCGGGACCGGCGATCGCTTGCCGCGGGATGCGCGGAACGTCGCCGCTCGAAACAATTCAGGTCCTGGCAAGCCGAAGCTGCCTGGCCGCCAAGCGGCGGGGCCGCAGCGCCTGACGGCAGACGTTCCCAGCGGTTGCCTAAAGCCTCACGTCGGGGACCCGAACTTGACGACGGCGACGCCGACCATGTTGACGTCAGACCGTCAGGCCCTGCACCGCCTGCCTATTCGACTCCATCTCCATCAGCGCCACCGCGCCAGAGCTCGAGCGCCGATTTCGAGTACCGCGTCATTCTGGTCAACCTGAAAGCTTATAAACATGAGACCTGTCTATCTCGACAACAACGCGACGACACGGGCCGATCCTGAGGTGGTTCAAGCGATGTTGCCGTTCTTTAGGGATAATTTTGGCAACCCTTCGTCGACGCACGATCTTGGCGCCGCGGCTGATGTGGCGGCGAGCAGGGCGCGCCTGCAACTGCAAACGCTTATCGGCGCGGAGCTCGATCATGAGATCATCTTCACCTCGGGCGGGACGGAAAGCGACAATGCAGCGATACTTTCGGCGCTCGATGTGCTGCATGATCGAACAGATATCGTGATTTCCGCCGTCGAGCATCCAGCCGTGCTGACGCTGTGCGCGCATCTTGAGAAGACGCAGGCCGTCACGGTGCACAAGATCCCGGTTGATCGCCACGGCCGGCTCGACCTCGACGCCTACAGGGCCGCCCTCACCCCGCGGGTGGCAATCGTCTCGATCATGTGGGCAAACAACGAGACCGGCACGATCTTCCCTCTTGGCAAGCTTGCTGAGTTGGCCAAGGAAGTCGGCGCTTTTTTCCATACCGATGCTGTGCAGGCGGTCGGCAAAACTCCGATGGACCTGAAATCGACTGCAATCGACATGCTGTCGCTTTCCGGTCACAAGCTTCATGGCCCGAAAGGGATCGGCGCACTTTACGTGAGGCGTGACGTGCCCTTTAGCTCGTTGATCAAAGGAGGTCGCCAAGAGCGCGACCGGCGTGCGGGTACGGAGAACACGCCTGGCATAGTTGGGCTGGGCATGGCGGCCGAACTGGCGTTGAAGTCGATGAACGACGTGGCGACACGGGTAAAGTCGCTCCGCGACCGGCTTGAGAACGGAATTGTCCAGGCCATCCAAAACGCCACCGTCACAGGCGATCCGCTAGCGCGCTTGCCCAACACGGCAAACATCGCCTTCGATCCTATCGAGGCCGAAGCAATCGTACATCTTCTCAACCGCGAGGGCATCGCCTGTTCTTCCGGCTCCGCCTGCACTTGCGGCTCACTGAAGCAGAGCCATGTCTTGAGTGCGATGAAGGTCGCCCACAGTGCGGTCCGCTTCTCCCTCTCGCGCGACAACGGCGAAGCGGACGTCGACCGCGTACTCGAGGTCATGCCCGCGATCGTGCAGAAGCTGCGTGACTGTCCCAGTCCTGGAGCGGACCGGGTGAGTGCCGAAGACGTTCAACGGAATTTAGCCTCAGCGGCAGCAGAACAGGCGGCCGCTCATGAGCCGTGAGATTTTTCTCAACGACACGACGCTGCGCGATGGCGAGCAGGCAGCCGGCGTCGTCTTCACCTTGGCGGAAAAGCTGGAGATTGCCGAGTCGCTTGCGGCAGCCGGCGTGCCAGAGATTGAGATCGGCACGCCGGTCATGGGCGCGCAGGAGATCGAAGCAATTCAAGCCGTCATCGCGCTGCGTCTACCCGTTCGACTTACGGCCTGGTGCCGCATGACGCCCAAGGATCTCGATGCCGCCATCGAGTGCGGCCTCACCGCCGTCAATCTGTCGCTGCCGGCATCGGACATCCAGCTTCTCGCCAAGCTCGGTCTGGATAAGTCGGGAGCGCTGGAGACAATCGAGCGTATGGTCGCACGCGCAGCCGCCGGCGGCCTTTTCGTAGCAGTGGGCTGCGAGGATGCCTCGCGCGCCGACCGACACCATCTGGGCCGCGTCATCGAGACGGCCGCGCGCGCTGGTGCAAGCCGCATCAGGCTGGCCGACACGGTCGGCGTTCTCGATCCTTTTTCGACCTTTGAACTTGTCGCCCACCTCGCGGCGCAGTGTCCCGTCGAGTTCGAATTTCACGGGCACAACGATCTTGGCCTCGCAGGCGCAAACACGCTGGCCGCGATCCGTGCCGGTGCGCGCCATGCTTCGGTCACCGTTCTGGGGCTCGGCGAACGGGCGGGCAATGCCGCGTTGGAAGAGGTTGCCGTCGCGATGGCCGTGCTCGACGGCGCACACACCGGCATCGAGCTTGCCGCGTTGCCCGACCTCGCCTGCCAGGTAGCGCGCGCCGCCCGCCGGCAGACGCCGGCCATGAAGCCGATCGTCGGCGCCGATGTCTTTTCCCATGAAACCGGGACTCATGTCGCAGGGCTGCTAAAGGACTCGCTGACGTATGAGGCGCTCGATCCAGCTCTCGTGGGCCGCTGCCGGCGAATAGTCATTGGCAAGCATTCCGGCGCGACCGCGATTGCGCATGTGCTGAGCGAAAGCGGCCGCGATCTCGACCCAGATCTGGCAGCCGCGATGGTCGCCCGCGTTCGCCGCAAGGCCACTGAGATCAAATCGAGCATCACCGCACCTCAACTGATCGAGCTTTACGACTGGCTGTGCACGGAGGCAGCCGGCCGAGACCTTGGAATCGAGTGAGGCCGGCAGTGTCACTTGTCCTCGGCAGGTTTTTTCCTGATTGGTAGCCCCGCATCACAGCGCAGAATGCTCGGCTGGTGGTTCTGATGGCGGTGAGGGCTCACCGGACGCAGCGGCGCGACTGCCGAATCTGCGCCGATGCGAACCGGGGAGCGCGTCCCACCCATCGTGAGGCTGGTCGGCGCTGCCACTTTCCGTAAATGGCCGCATCCTCCTCAGCGTCACCTGCCCGACACGGCATCTTATTTGCGAGCGCGGAGTAGCCGTGCGGCGACCCTACCCGACATCACGCTTTTGGACCCGGAGAATGCAAATGACTTGTTCCGCTGACAGCCGCTCGATCGACGTCATCGAGATCCTCGCGCGACTGAGGCGACTGTCGGCCGCGGAGGAGTTCTTTGCGGTGCTTGGCGTCTCGTATGACCCGAAGGTGCTCAATGTCTCGCGTCTGCATATCATGAAGCGGATGGGCCAGTACCTTGCCAATGAGGATTTGTCCGGCCTGCCCGACCGGGTCATCGCCGCACGCGCGAAAGCCACGCTGAAACGCGCCTACGAGGACTTCGCGATCGCCTCTCCGCTCACACACCGGGTTTTCAAGGTGCTCAAAGACCACGATCCGGCCAAAGCTTCGACGCCAGGCCGGGCATTCGTCGCGTTCGATTCCGTGATGAATCGGTTCGAAAGGAAATGATCGCGACACGGGTGCGACACGCGATGTCAAGAAGCTGACAAAGCCGCGCTTCGTGAAGGCGCCCAGGAGTACCCGACTTCAAGGCATCGTGCAGCACGTGACGGTTGGCACGAATGATGCTCCCACTAGATATCTGCCAACCCCAATCCGGATAGAAGCAACCGTCCGGATCGAAGCTTAGCGAGACCGCCCAATGCACATCGTAGTCTGCATCAAGCAGGTGCCGGATTCGACACAGATACGTGTCCATCCGGTGACAAACACGATCATGCGCCAAGGTGTGCCGACCGTCATCAATCCTTACGACCTGTTCGCCCTCGAAGAAGCCCTCAGACTGCGCGACGCCCATGGTGGCGAGGTCACCGTGCTCACCATGGGTCCGCCCATGGCTGAGGACTCGCTACGCAAGGCGCTCGGCTACGGCGCCGATCGCGCAGTGCTCTTGACCGACCGCTATTTTGCCGGTTCCGACACGCTGGCGACATCCTTTGCTCTTTCCCAGGCAATCGCCAAGATTGGCGAGACGTTCGACATGCCGGACATTGTCTTCACGGGCAAGCAGACGATCGACGGCGACACCGCCCAGGTCGGGCCTGGCATTGCCAAGCGCCTCGATCTTCTGCAACTCACCTATGTCGCGAAAATCGCCGCTATTGATCTTACTTCGCGCGAGATCACGGTCGTGCGCCGTTGCGAGGGCGGCATGCAGAAGCTGAAGAGCAGGCTGCCTTGCCTCATCACCATGCTCGAAGGCACCAACGAGATGCGACGGGGGTCAATCGAGGACGCCCTGTGCGGCGCGCGCAGCCAGATCCTGAAGTGGAGTGCAGCCGACGCAGGCATTGAGGACCTCGGCATGTGCGGACTGCGCGGCTCGCCGACAGTCGTCAAGCGCGTTTTCGCCCCTGCCGTGCGGGCGGAAAAGGCAGCGCAAATCGAGGTCGCCGAGAAGACGCTGCGCGATCTCGCGGACGAGCTGACCGCCGAAATCTTGGCCCGTCAGCCGGCGCTAGAACGGGAACTCGCCTTCGATGGCGGCGCGTGACGGCAAGGAGCAGACTATGTCGAGCGCAAAAAAGCAAACCCCTCGCCCTGCCGCCGGCCGTGCCGGCGTGAAGAAGGAACTATCCAAGCGTTTCAAGGACTATCGACATGTTTGGGTGTTCATCGAGCTCGAGCGTGGCAAGGTTCATCCAGTATCCCTCGAACTGCTCGGCGAAGGCCGCAAGCTAGCCGACAAGCTCGGCGTCCAGCTTGCGGGCGCCGTGCTCGGCCCCGCGGGAGAAGCCACGAACTCCGCAATTGCCGAGGCTTTCGCCTATGGCGTCGACCTTGTCTACATGGTCGGGGCACTGCTGCTTACCGATTATCGCAACGAGCCCTTCACCAGGGCGATGACGGATCTGGTCAATACTTACAAACCAGAGATCCTGCTTCTGGGTGCCACCACGCTCGGCAGGGATCTCGCAGGCTCGGTGGCGACGACCTTGCGCACAGGGCTCACGGCCGACTGCACCGAGCTCGACGTGGATTCCGACGGCTCTCTCGCCGCGACTCGTCCGACTTTCGGCGGTTCCTTGTTGTGCACGATCTACACGCTCAACTACCGGCCGCAGATGGCGACAGTGCGACCGAGGGTCATGTCCATGCCGCAGCGGGCGGACAAGCCGGTCGGGCGCGTCATCCAGCACAAGCTGTCGTTAGCCGAGGACGACATCGTCACCAAAGTGCTCGGGTTTCTGCCCGATAGCCAGTCGGTACAGGCAAATCTCGCCTATGCCGACATCGTCGTCGCAGGTGGCCTCGGCCTCGGCGGGGCGGAGAACCTGCAGCTCGTGAAGAGTCTCGCGCGAGCGATCGGCGCCGAACATGGCTGTTCGCGCCCGCTGGTCCAGAAGGGTTGGATGCCAGCTGATCGACAGATCGGTCAAACTGGCAAGACCATCCGGCCGAAGCTTTACATAGCTGCCGGGATCTCCGGCGCCATTCAGCACCGGGTCGGCGTCGAGGGAGCCGATCTCATCGTGGCCATCAACACGGATCCGAATGCGCCGATTTTCGACTTCGCTCACGTGGGTATCGTCATCGATGCAATCCGCTTCCTGCCCGCACTGACGGAAGCCTTCACCCGGCGGCTGTCGCCGCACAGTCGTGACAAGCTTGCAAGCTAGGGGGCCGGGGATGATCGAGGAAGAATTCGACGCAATCGTTATCGGGGCGGGCATGTCCGGGAATGCAGCTGCCTACATCATGGCAAGCCAGGGCCTGAGGGTCCTGCAGTTGGAGCGCGGCGAATATCCGGGCTCCAAGAACGTCCAGGGTGCCATCATGTACGCGAACATGCTGGAAAAGATCATCCCGGATTTTCGGGATGATGCGCCCCTTGAGCGACATGTGATCGAACAGCGGCTCTGGGTGATGGACGACAGCTCGCACACCGGAGTCCATTATCGGTCGGACGACTTCAACGAGGCAAAGCCCAACCGTTACACCATCATCCGTGCCCAGTTCGACAAATGGTTTTCTCGCAAGGTGCGCGAGGCCGGCGCGACGGTTCTGTGCGAAACGACCGTGACGGAGCTTGTCCGCGATGGCAGGGGCAAGGTAATCGGCGTCCGCACAGATCGGGCCGGCGGAGCGATCTACGCGGGCGTGACCGTTCTTGCAGAAGGCGTCTCCGGGCTGCTTGGCACGCGGGGCGGCCTGCGCCAGATGCTGAAGCCGGAGGCAGTGGCGCTCGCCGTCAAGGAAATGCACTTCCTGCCCGAAGAGGTGATTGAGCAGCGGTTCAGCCTTAAGGGCGGTGAAGGCTGTGTCATCGAGGCGGTGGGCACGATATCCCACAGCATGGCAGGCCTTGGCTTCCTCTACACCAACAAGGAATCCATCTCACTGGGAATAGGTTGCCTCGTTTCCGACTTCGCCGCGATGAGAGAGAGCCCTTACGCCCTCCTCGACGCATTCAAAAGCCATCCTTCGATCCGGCCGCTTATCGCCGGCTCGGAGGTGAAGGAATATGCCGCGCATCTCATTCCCGAAGGTGGGTACAAGTCCATTCCGCAGCTCTTTGGAGATGGATGGGTGGTGGTCGGCGACGCCGCGCAATTGAACAACGCCGTTCATCGCGAGGGATCGAACCTTGCTATGACCTCCGGCCGCATCGCGGCTGAGGCCATCGTCGAGGTCAAGAACCGAAACGCTCCCATGACCAAACGAAACCTCTCCCTCTACAAGACCTTGTTGGATAAATCCTTCGTAGTCAAAGACCTGCGGAAATACAAAGACATGCCGGCCTTGCTCCACACCAATGCCTGCAATTTCTTCACAACCTATCCGCGGTTGATGTCGCAAGCGGCGCAGAACTTCATGCGCGTCGACGGCACGCCAAAGATCGAGAAGGAAAAGGCGACCACGGCAGCCTTCATCAAGGCGCGCTCGCGCTTGGGGCTGGTCAGCGACGCGGTCCGCCTGGCATTGGCATGGCGGTGAGAGGCTGACGAATGACGAAGCCAGTGACGAAGTTGCGTGTTGAAGACAAGCTTTACCAGAACCGCTATCTGGTGGACTCCGGCCGACCGCATATCAAAGTGCGACCGCACGAGCGGCCAAGCGCGAACCTGCTTGCGTTGATCCACGTCTGTCCAGCGAAATGCTATGAGTTGAATGACAAGGGTCAAGTGGAGATCACCCCAGACGGCTGCATGGAGTGCGGAACCTGCCGCGTATTGTGCGAGGCCAGTGGCGAGATCGAGTGGAACTATCCGCGCGGCGGCTTCGGCGTGCTCTTCAAGTTTGGATAATCGGCGCTCGCACGTCGCAACGGCGTGGACCGCGACGCCTAAACCTCCAGCGCAACCCCGTCCAATCGTACCCCGGGCTGAAGAGAAGCTGATGAACACGTTCTTCGAGATTCAATATGAAGCGGACGCTTGGGAGGACCACCCTGGACGACAACCCATGAGGCATTTCCATGGCTCATACAGAGCGAGGCCCGGCCAATGACGTAGGATCTCGGGAGACCTACCCTGAACCGCTCGTCGAGATCCTGTCCCAAGGTAATATGTCAGCTCGGGGCATTTACGAATTATCGAAGGTACTGACCGCTCCCACTCAGTTGGAAGTCAAACTCGCCAACGTCGTGAATATTCTCCCGTCGTTTCTGGAAATGCGTGACGGGGCAGTCGTTGTCCTGGACGCTGAAGGCGAGCCGGAGATAGCCGCAAGTGCCCGCAACACCTATACGCCTCAATCAGGCTCTCGCCGCCTCATACCAAAGGCCGTTTTAGACCATATCGTCGCTCGGGGATCGCCGCTCGTTATACCTGACGTCAGCAAGTCCCAACCATTTCAGGCGGATCTTTCCTCGTCTTCGAGCGCGGGTAGGATCCCGGTTGCCTTTATCGGCATCCCGATAAAGGTGGAGCAGAAGATCCTTGGGGCTTTGTCGATCGACCGCATCATTGACAGCGTGATCAGTTTGAAGTTCGACGAGGACGTACGCTTCCTGACAATGGTCGCCAACCTTGTTGGCCGAACTGTCTGTCTCCATCGCATCCTTAGTACAGAGCGTCAGCCCCGTACCGCTGCGCAACGGGGACCTGAACATTCGGCCGACGAGGAGGCGACGGACTGCGCCCAGCATGCGCCTGTTAAAATCGACGGGATCATAGGGGAAAGTCCCGCACTCAAACAGGTACTCGAAACCGTCTCGGTCGTAGCGAAGACAAACTCCACCGTGCTTTTGCGGGGCGAAAGCGGCACCGGCAAGGAATTCTTTGCGCAAGCAATCCATAAGCTCTCGCGCCGCAGAAATAGATCCTTTGTCAAGTTGAACTGTGCCGCACTGTCCGAGAGCGTCCTGGAATCGGAGCTGTTTGGGCATGAAAAGGGCGCCTTCACGGGGGCCATCTCCCAGCGCGCCGGCCGTTTTGAATTGGCAAATGGCGGAACGCTGCTGCTCGATGAAATCGGCGAGATTTCGCCTGCCTTTCAAGCCAAGCTGTTGCGCGTCTTGCAGGAAGGCGAGCTGGAACGAGTTGGCGGCACAAAGACACTACAGGTGGACGTCCGTCTCATCTGCGCGACCAACAAAGACCTCGAGGCGGCGGTCGTGAATGGGGTGTTCAGGGCCGACCTTTACTACCGTATCAACGTGGTCCCAATCGTCCTGCCTCCCCTAAGAGAGCGGGCCGGCGATATCCCGCGCCTAGCGAACGCGTTCCTCGACCGATTCAACAGGGAGAACCGTAGGGAGCTCGCCTTTGCACCGTCGGCGCTTCAGCTGATCTCGCAATGCTACTTCCCAGGAAACGTCCGTGAGCTGGAAAACTGCGTGCAAAGGACGGCTACACTTGCGCGTTCCAGAACGATCTCCCCATCGGATTTCGCCTGCACGAACAATCAATGCCTTTCTTGGCTTCTGTGGAAAAGAGCCGACCATGCGCACGGCGCCAATGGCATCGAGGGCTGCGCTGCGGGGAACATGGCGCCCGCTGGATCGCGGCCGTGGGCTGGGCGGGTCGGCGGTTTGGACGACAACGTCTCGCCTCTCGCGGTCGGCGATTCTGGCGATCCGGCCTGTCCTGCAATGGGCCCGCGTGTCACCGAACGCGCCCGGCTGGTCGACGCCATGGAGAAGGCCGGCTGGGTTCAGGCCAAGGCGGCTCGCATCCTGAGCCTCACGCCGCGACAAGTCGGCTACGCTCTGCGCCGGCATGGTATAGAGGTCAGGAAATTTTAGCCATCGTAATGACATCAAACGTCGGGCCAGGAGTAGTCTTCCTGACATTCTGGGCAGCCAAGGCGCGGAATCCTTCCCCACGCGACGATTTTGGATGACCCGACCGACGAGCCGTCAAAATTTTCCGCTTATGATTTCAAAAGGAAATTTGCGCGATTCGAATTGCTCGGCTTCGACAACGATCGCCAACAATCGGTCAATTTTTCACGTCGGCTATCGCACGGCGCATTCTGCGCCAGAACGAAAAGACCGTCAGCACCCATAGCACAGGGCGTTCACGCTGGCCATGTTTGCGCCCTCCTGATATCACACGAACCTGGCCTATTGAGGTTGAAGGAAGGCGACTGATAATAGGGACACTTGCTGCGGCGGTGTGGAAGGACACACGGCCAGCAAAGGCCCGAGATGGTGACGAGAAGGCAGCGGCGTAACGGCTCGGTGCGCTAAGCCCATCCACTAGCCGGTTTCGAGTCCGGCCCGCAGTCAGTCAGGCAATTCGTCGGCTCACGATTGAATCCCAGAGCAGGCTCTTGGCGGTCTTGGCGCTAGGAACAATCTCTTGACTAACAGCTCTCGCTAGTAAAGACTACGTTCTTAGTAAAGCAACAGGGGAACGTGAGCGTTCCTTGCGCCCGGCCGTTGGAACGACGTTGTCCACGGATTTGAGCCCGCCAAAACATGCCGAAGCGCACAACAGGCCGATACGAAAGCGTGACCGCAGGCGGCGAAAAAGTCAACGCCTTCGTTCCCTTCGATCTTCCGCCCGCGCGGCCGGTGCTCGTCATCGACGCCAAACTCGAACGTCGCCTTGGGCAAGCCGAGCAGGCGCTTGTCCGACTCGACCTGGCGGGCGAGATGGTGCCTTCGCTCGACTGGTTCATCTACGCCTTCGTGCGCAAGGAGGCGGTGATCTCGTCTCAGATCGAGGGCACGCAAGCATCGCTCGTCGACCTTCTCGCTTTCGAAGCCGAGGAACAGCCCCAGCCCAACGCCGATGTCGAGGAGGTGACAAATTACCTCGACGCGCTTGCTTACGCGCGCGGCCAGCTCGCGTCGAAACGTGGTCTGCCGCTTTCCCTGCGGCTCTTGAACGAGGCACACAAGCGCTTGATGCGCGGCGTGCGCGGCGGAAGTAAACAACCCGGAGAAATACGCAGCAGCCAGAACTGGATTGGCGGAAGCCGGCCAGGGAACGCGGCTTATTTTCCGCCGCCCTCCGAGAAACTTCCGCAGCTTCTCAGCGCATTCGAGAAATACATCCATGCCGACGACCGGCTGCCGAAACTCGTGCGGACGGGTCTCTTGCATGCACAGTTCGAAACCATTCATCCCTATCTGGATGGCAATGGGCGGATCGGGCGTTTGATGATCGCCCTCCTGCTGGAACATTGGGGACTCTTGGGGGCTCCGCTTCTTTATCTCAGCCTCTTCTTCAAGCGTCACCGCGAGGAATACTACCGGCGCCTCAACCTTGTGCGGTTGGAAGGTGACTGGGAGGGCTGGATCGATTTCTTTCTCGATGGCGTCGCCACGATTGCCGACGAAGCGGTCGCGGCGGCGCGCGAATTGTTCAACCTCATCAGCGCGGATCGCACCCGGCTGCTCGGTGTCGAATCGGTATCCGTTTCAGCTCTTCGATTGTTCGAGCGGCTTCCACGGCATCCGATTGTGACCGTCGCATCGGCCATGAAGCTGCTCGAGACAAGCAAGCCGACCGCAACCCGCGCCATCGAAGTGCTGGCTGAGATCCGTATCCTCGTGGAAACGACGGGAAAGAAGCGCGACCGCAGTTTCGCCTATCGCGCCTATATGGAACGTCTGCGAACCGGAACGGAACTGGACTTCAGCCGGTGAGCGGCCGGCGGTGGATCACTCAACCCGATAGCCGAGCGCACGGTATCCAGATCGCCGCTTCGCCGCCATCTGCACCAGAACCGGCACGAGGTCATCGACATAGTCGACGACCAGAACCTCTGTTTTACCAGCATGCTGCCGTTGAAGCCGACCGACATATTGGGCCAAGGTGCCCTTCCACGAAATGGGCATCGTCAAGAACAGCGCGTCCAATCTTGGGTCATCAAAGCCTTCGCCCATGTACCGCCCTGTAGCAAGGATGAGCCGTTCCTGATCGTCCGCCACTCGCAGGGCGGCGTCTGACGCCTTGCGTTCGGCTGCCGACATTCCGCCTCGAAGGACGACAAGATTGCGCACGAAGCGCGAAAAGCTGCCTTGCAGATATTCGAGATGATCCCGGCATTCGGTGAGCACGACCGGTGACCGCTTCGCCTCCAGCGCTTTCAGCACATCGTCGAAGATCAGGTTATTGCGCAGTTCGTCCCGCGCGATGGCCGCATAGACCGCTGGCATGGAGGGACGGTCCGATCCCTCCAAGGGCGGCGGCAGCTGAAACTGCGTCGATCGAGTCTTGGCGCGGTGAACAATTCCCCGCCCCGCCGCTTGGGGCACGCGCATCAACGCGATATCGAACAGGTCCGCATTGCATGAAGATGATCGGATGGTGACCATCTTTGCGAGCCACAGTCGCGGAAAGCCCGAGGACATAGCGCGCCTTCGCTCGGCGGGCCACGAGCTCGAAACTCGTCGCCGAAAGATGGCCGCGTGTCCTCGGAATGGTTCTCGCGGCCGGCGGACGAGCGGTACCCTATCCCTGTCGGACCTCTACGCCGCTGTGCGCAGCCGGACCGAGCGCAGCCGCACGCGGACTTCTGGAGAGCGCGTCGATCCGTGTGGAAGCCAATCGCGATGATGCCGAACGCTTGGTGCTGGTCCTGCCTGGCTCGGATGCACCGGTCATGCCGACCCACTGGAGCTTCGGCCAGCTCGCGGGCCTGGTCGGCGAGCCGGCCGCCTAGCCTGCTCGACGGTCTGAGCCAGATCGCCGACATCGGCAACGACCCTGTTGGACAGTCGCTCGCCAGCACCGAACAGACCAAGCACGTCCATCTCAAGCGAACAGCCGGATCGTCTCGCCCGCGAGAGCTCAGCCTCAGGCTTTGTCAAACTGATCCAGGCCTCCCACTTTTGGGCTGAAGGACCACCACCTGACGATTGTGACAGGGCGCGACGTCGGGCCCAGGATCGGTGGTCAGCATCTTGAAGGTTGTGGGCGGCTTGTTGCCGGGGGCCTCACGCCACAGCCCCGCGACAGCGATGAACCGCGAACCGAGCGTGAAGCGATGTCTCGCCTTCGGATATTTCGTGCCCGTGAACTCGAGAACGCGCATGAAGGAACGAGGCAGCGTTTGCTGTTTCCGAACTGCCGATCTTCGGAACCGAAGTTGAACACCGGGCTGCCTTGGTTGGCGGAAACCCGAACGTCATCGATGCCCGCCCGATTGTTCCGGTGTCGGAAGCCCGACAGAAAACTGTGTCGGAGCAAACGAAACGAATAGCCCGTTCGCGACAAAACCGACGATTTGAGTGGCATAGCTCTTGCGCTTCGAATTGCGACGTTCACCCCGCGACGGAGCCGTTCAATGTCCGCACCGGCAATTTCGGTTGAGAGCCTGACCGGCACGACATCCTCTGAACTGGCATCGGCGGCTGTGAAATCTGGCGGCTGCGCGTCTTCGTCCTGCGGCTCGTCGCGAAAGCCGGACGACATGGATCCGGCGATCTGGGACAAGATCAAGGATCACCCCTGCTTTTCGGAAGAAGCGCATCACTATTTCGCGCGCATGCACGTCGCGGTCGCGCCGGCTTGCAATGTCCAGTGCAACTACTGCAATCGCAAATATGACTGCGCTAACGAAAGCCGACCTGGCGTCGTGTCGGAAAAGCTGACGCCCGATCAGGCGCTGCGCACGGTTGTCGCGGTCGCCAACGAAGTGCCGCAGCTTTCCGTGCTTGGCATCGCCGGGCCGGGCGATGCCTGTTACGACTGGGAAAAGACGAAGGCAACGTTCCAACGAGTTGCCAACGAAATCCCTGACATCCGGCTTTGCATCTCCACGAATGGGCTCGCGCTGCCGGACCATGTCGCCGAGCTTGCCGACATGAATGTCGATCACGTGACGATCACCATCAACATGGTCGACCCGGAAATTGGCGCCAAGATTTATCCATGGATCTTCTACGACCATCGCCGATATGGCGGCATCGAAGCCGCCCGGATCCTGCACGAGCGCCAGATGTCGGGCCTGGAGATGCTAAGCAAGCGCGGCATCCTGACCAAAATCAATTCGGTGATGATCCCCGGCGTCAACGACGAACACCTGATCGAGGTCAACAAATGGGTCAAGGAGCGCGGCGCATTCCTGCACAACGTCATGCCTCTGATTTCCGACCCGGCGCACGGTACGCATTACGGACTGACCGGGCAGCGTGGTCCACACCCAATCGAGATCAAGGCTCTCCAGGATCGTCTTGAAGGCGGCGCCAAGTTGATGCGCCACTGCCGGCAGTGCCGGGCAGATGCCGTCGGCCTGCTCGGCGAGGATCGTGGTCAGGAATTCGGACTCGGCCGGGTTCCCGGCGAGATCACATACGACGGCAGCAAGCGCGAGGCCTATCGGGAGCTGGTCGCGCATGAGCGCCTCGATCACGTGAAGGCCAAGAGCGATGCGATAGATGTTGTGAAGGCAGCAGGCTCCGGCAAGTCGCTCCTCGTCGCGGTGACGACTAAGGGCGGCGGCCGAGTCAATGAACACTTCGGCCATGCGAAGGAATTCCAGGTCTATGCCGCCTCGCCGGATGGGATCAGCTTTGTCGGCCACCGCAAGGTTGAACAGTATTGCCTCGGCGGTTGGGGCAAAGACGCCATTCTCGACGGCATCGTTGCGGCGCTGGAGGGCATCGATGTCGTGCTTTGCGCCAAGATCGGAAATTGCCCCAAGGATCAGCTCGCGGCCGCCGGAATCCGAGCCAGCGACGCTTATGCGCATGACTATATCGAGACTGCCATCAGCGCGATCTACGCCGCCGCATCCGGAGCCCCCGCGAGCGCGGCAACCGCCTGATCTGTCTCATTCCATTTCGAACCAGGAGTTAAAATGGCTTTCAAGATCATCGCATCCCAATGCACCCAATGCGGCGCTTGCGAGTTCGAATGCCCCTCAGGCGCGATCAAATTCCAAGGCGAGAACTACGTGATCGTGCCTGAGAAGTGCACCGAATGCGAGGGCAGCTTCGATGCGCAGCAATGTGCCTCGGTGTGTCCAGTGGCGGAGACCTGCGTTCCTGCCTAACCGCCAACTGACCACCGATATGGAGGGGACCGCCCCCGGAGGACGCCTCAACCGTTGTCAACAATCTGCGCCCTCATGAAGAACAAGGAACAACCCATGTGGCTCGGACGTGAACAGGAAGTCGAAATTCGCACGCCTCCACGATTTGTGCCGGGAGAGCGGGTGCGTGCAACTCGCCACATCAAGAATGACGGCACCTATCCTGGCAGGGAGATCGGCGAAAACCTCGTTCGGAGAGGCGACGAGGGCTATGTGCGCGACATTGGCACCTTTCTCCAGCAGTTCTTCATCTATGCGGTCGAATGGATCGACCGTGGCACGGTCGTCGGCATGCGAGCACGTGAACTGATGAGCCTCGACAAAGCCGAAGCGCCCTGCAGCGCTGAAAACAAAGCCAATGAAGGAACGGCGAGATGAAAGTCATGATCCGCAGGACCGATGCCGGCTTATCTGCGTATGTCCCCAAGAAGGATCTCGAGGAGCCGATCATCAGGCACGAGAACGAGGACCTGTGGGGCGGGACCGTGACACTCCGAAACGGGTGGCGGTTCATTCTACCCGATCTTCCGCGCGATACGCGTCTGCCGATCACCGTCGAGGCAAGGAAGATTGCCGACGAAGACTGACGCCGGCGGACAAGAGCGTCGAGAGGAACAAACATGAATACCAACCTGACCTCGGGCAACCTCGTGATCGTCCGGGACAGTTTTGCTGAAAAGCTGCTTGATCTGGCGAAGCGAGCGCTCACCGCCGATCACGTGATCCCCTATCTCGGCCCGGGTCTACTTGGGCTCAACCGCGCGGAGCCGCCGGTACCGCATACGCCCGAAGCCGTCGCCGCGGCACTCAACACGCGCGCGCCGGCGCCTGCCGTGATCCGCACCAACATGTGGTCGGTCGCGCAGTTCATCGAACAGCGCCGGCATCGCCGGACGCTTCAAGCCTGGATGACCGACATATTCGCAGCGTCGGTCGCGCCTACCGTCCTCCATGCCTGGTTGGCGAGACTGCCGCTCTCCCTGATCGTGGACAGCTGGTACGACGGTGCCATGCGGACGGCGTTCACACAGACCGGCCGGGCCGATGTCGTCGAGATACAAGGCATCACGCGGGCCAATGAGAGCGGCGACATTTGGACGAAAACCTACGATTTGTCGGGCAGAGAGCTCAAGGCCGACCCTGCGGCAAAGACGGTTCTCTACACGCCCCACGGCGCCATTAGTCCAGCCGCAAATTTTCTCGTAGCGGACTCGGACTATGTCGAAGTCCTGACCGAAATCGACATCCAGACGCCGATCCCTGGGGTGGTGAAGCAGCGGCGCGCGAACCGTGGCTTTTTCTTCGTCGGGTGCCGCTTCGACGATCAGATGCTGCGCACTTACGCCAGACAGATCATGAAGCGCTCCGAAGGCCCACATTGCGCGGTCATGGATTCGAAGACGCTGACGAGAAACGAAGCCCGTTTCCTTGCCGCCAGCGGAATCACTGTAATCGATATGCCACTGACTGAAGCCGCGGCTCGGCTCGTCGAATCGGCCACTGCAGCAGGTGCCAGCCGCGCTCAACATGGAGCACGCCTTTGACATGAGCCGTCTGGCTTGCTTCTTCGGTCGGGAGCACACCCGTGCGCAGTGATGCTGTCGGCACGAGCTCTCGCAATTCGCCCGCTCATGTGGCAGCGAGCGGCTGGGGCAGGTCCTTGCTGACGCTGCGGCGCATCACCGTGATGCATTTACGGCATCCATGGCAGGTTGCCTTCGCGATTGGTTCCACGTTCCTGGCGGTGATCCTCCAGTTGCTCATCCCGCAGCTCCTCGGCCGGGCAATCGACCAGACTCAGACCACCCTCGGCGGCGGCGGTGTGACGGCCGCGGCGGAAGAGGCACTGTGGATTTCAGCTCTCCTGCTGCTCGCCGTCAGCGCATTGCGCGGCATCTTCACGATGACGCAGAACTACTTTGCCGAAGCGCTTGGGCATCATGTCGGGTATGAACTACGGCTCGCCTGCTACGACAAAATCCAACGTCTCAGCTTTTCCTTTCACGATCAGGTGCATTCAGGCGATTTGATCACGATCGGCATGCTCGATCTCGAAGGCGTCAGGATGTATTTTTCCACCGGTCTGGTTCGCGCCTGTCTGCTGACGATGCTGATCGGAATCGGCGCCTACATGCTGATTTCCACTGACGCGGTGCTCGGTGTGCTCGCGCTTAGCTTCGTGCCGTTCGTCGGCTGGCGCTCGTCGGTAATGCAGCTTAGGCTGCGTGCGACTTGGTTGGACTTGCAGGAGCGGCTGTCGGTTCTAAGCCGCGTGATGGAGGAAAATCTCGGGGGCATCCGCGTCGTCCGTGCTTTCGCGGCTCAGGATGATGAGATGCTGAAGTTCGACCAAGCCTCGAACACCGCGCTCATCCTTGCTCATGACCGCGTCGCCACCTACGCATCCAACACGTCGGCGATGAGCTTGTCCTTCTTTGCTTCCCTGGGATTGGTCCTGTGGGTGGGTGGCAACAAGCTCATCGCCGACGACATCAGCATTGGAACGCTCACAACGTTCCTGACCACCATGACGACGCTGCAAATCCCTGTACGCCAGATCGGCCTGATGGCTAATGCATTCGCGCGCGCTTCCACTTGCGGTTCGCGTCTATTCGGTCTTCTCGACCAGGATATTACCGTCAGGGATGCTCCCGAGGCGAGACCGCTTGAAATAAGCGACGGCGCTCTGCGCTTCGACAATGTCTCGTTTGCGTACCGCGGCCTGGAAAACCGTCCCGTTCTAAGGAACATCAGCTTTGAGGCCCGTAGGGGCGAGACAGTCGCGATTGTCGGTCCGCCCGGTTCGGGCAAATCGACGATCGCTCATCTGGTCCCCCGATTTTACGACGTTACTGACGGCACTATTACGCTTGACGGGCAGGATATCCGCAGGGTCACCCTGGCGACGCTCCGCAAGGCGGTGGCGGTCGTACAGCAGGACGCATTCCTTTTCACCACCACGATCGAGAACAACATCGCCTATGGCGATCCCTGGGCAAAGGCGCAGCGGGTTGAGCGCGCCAGCGAGTCGGCGCAACTGCACAACTACATCCTCGGCCTCCCGGCCGGTTACAAGACCGTTGTGGGCGAACGAGGCGTCTCTCTCTCGGGCGGTCAGCGCCAGCGCCTGGCTATCGCTCGGATCATGATGCTGCACCCGTCGGTCGTCATCTTCGACGACTCGACAGCCGCGATCGATGCCGCCACCGAGCAGCGCATCCGAACGGCGATGCGACTTTTCGCCAAGGATCGGGTGACGATTGTCATCTCCCATCGGTTGAGTTCGCTCATGTACGCCGACCAGATCTTGTTTGTCGACAACGGCGAGATAATCGAACGCGGCACCCATCAAGAGCTTCTGGCAAAGCGAGGGCGCTACAAGGCCCTCCACGACCTGCAGATGCGCCCGGCTGATGGCATGGCGATCAAGAATGGGGACGGACGCTGATGAGCCAGGAGGAGCACGCGGGCGAACCCGAAACCGGACGTAATGGCGACCATGTCGATCGCAAACGCCCTCCACTCGCTGTGGTTGGCTCGCACCGTATTGATGAGGAGATCTTCGGCCCGGTTTTCGACAAGATGATTATCGCGCGCATTTGGGCATTCGTCCGTCCTTACCGGGCCAAGGTAGCCATCTCGGCCTCCGCGTTGCTGATCTTCACCGGCACGCAGCTTCTCATCCCCTTGATTATTCACTACGTGATCGATCACAGTAAGCGAGGCGTCGATAACTCTGCCCTGCTCGCGGCTTCCGGCGCATTCCTTCTCGCGATTTTGGTCAATTTCGCAACCGGCTACATTCAGGAAGCCGTGGTGGGGAAAGCAGCCGAGAATGTCCTCTTCGACATACGCCGCGCCATGTTCGGCCATCTGCAGGTGGTTTCACTCTCTTTCATGGACAAGATCGAGGTTGGACGCCTGATGTCCCGCCTGCAAGGAGACGTCAACTCGATCCAGGAATTCCTCGAAACGTCGCTATTTTGCATAGGCGATATTGCGCTTATTTTCGGCGTGGTGGTGGTGATGCTGTGGCTGGACTTCAGCCTCGGCCTCCTGACGCTCTCGGTCCTGCCGATTTTGCTCATCATCCGCATTACCTGGCTGCCGCGTGCCCGCCAGGCTTTCATGGCTGCGCGCGAGACCAGTTCGGCCGCCAACGGTGCGCTGGCAGAAGCCATTCACGGCGTGCGCGCCGTCCAGTCCATGGACCGCCAGCAGGTGAATCTTGTTCTCTATGACGACAAGGCCCATGCCAATCTCAGAACTCACTTGAGCGCTGATAGGTATGCCCAGGTCATGGTGCCGACGGTCGATGGCCTCACCGGCCTCGCGATGGCTTTCGTCATTGTGGTCGGAGGCTCGATGGTCATGAATGGCCGCATCGAAGCGGGCGTATTGGTTGCGGACCTTTTCTACATCCAGCGCTTCTTTGATCCGATCCGCTCGCTTACCATGCACTATTCGATCATGCAGCGCTGCATGGCCTCCGGCAGGCGCCTGATCGATGTGCTGGACATCGAGATTGACGTGCGGGACAAACCGGACGCCCAGGCGCTTTCGGCCGAAATGGACGGCGCGATCGAGTTCAAGAACGTCACCTTCAGCTACTATCCCGACCTTCCAGTACTGAAAGATGTCTCCTTCAAGGTCAATCCCGGCGAGACGGCGGCGCTGGTCGGGCCGACCGGTTCTGGCAAATCGAGCGCGACGGCCCTCGTCCACCGATTTTATGATGTTCAGCAGGGCCAAGTGCTGGTCGGCGGACATGATGTGCGCGATCTCACCCAAGCATCGCTAGGCCGCCAGATCGCCATGGTGCTGCAGGAGCCGTTCCTTTTTACCGGGACGGTCTTTGAGAACATTCGCTACGGGAGAAGGCAAGCGACGCGCCAGCAGGTGATCGAGGCCGCCAAGGCGGTCGGCGCGCACGACTTCATCATGAGCCTCGCCAATGGATATGAAACCCAACTCGGCGAACGTGGCGGCAATCTATCTATCGGTCAGCGCCAACTTCTCAGTTTCGCTCGCGCTCTCGTTGCCGACGCTAAGATCCTGGTGCTTGACGAGGCCACCGCCAACGTCGACAGCGACACGGAAATGCAGATCCAAAAAGCTCTGACAAGACTTCTTAAGGGCCGGACTGGGCTCGTCATCGCCCATCGCCTGGCAACGATCCGCGGTGCCGACCGCATCATTGTGCTTCGACATGGCCAGGTCGTTGAGACTGGAAACCATGCCGAACTCATCGCGATGGGTGGGTTCTACTCCAGCCTCTACAATCTCAATTACGCGTCCTTCGACGATATTCCCAAAGAGAAACTCGATGCGGCCGCGTCAGCTAGGTTTCGGAGCTGAGGTCTGGCGGCCATTTTCCGGGGTGAGCCGTTGCATCTGTTCTCGCTCCCCACGAGTTCGTGCCGGCGAGTTCAGGATCTGAACGGGCCAGAGGCATAACTGTGCGTGGGACGACCAACCTATCTTTTGAACGGAAGCAGCGAAATCGGCCAAAACTCGCCGAACCATCAAGGCTGTATCCCATCGATCTGCCTTCAAAGGCGCTTGACCTCGATGCCGTATTTTTTCAGCACGTAACCAATCTGGCGCGGCGTCAGCCCAAGCAGGCGTGCCGCCTTTGCCTGCACCCAACCACATCTTTCCATGGCCTCGATGACGCGCTCGGCATCGGTTATCCTGGGGCCGTTTAAGTAGGCTGAGGGGGCCCGCCCTAGCGGCGCGTGCCCGTTCAGCCCCGGCGGGGTCGCAACGGCGGCCGACCCGGAGCCCTCAACGGGCGGGGTTGGCCTTGCTGCCACCCCCCCGGTGCCCCCCGATTGCGGCGGCGCCGTGCACGATCCGCTCCTCCTCCACAGTGCCGCCGAAAAGCACTGGCCGTTGGAGCAACAGAGGTCATTTCGGCCGATTAGTGGTCCCGGCGCAAAGATCGCCGTCCGGTTCACGCAGTTTTCGAGCTCGCGGATGTTGCCGGGAAAACCACAGCTCATCAGCACCTCGATCGCCCCGGCATCGAAGGCCAGCTTTCGGCTGTTTTCCTCGTTGAAAGTCTTGAGGAACTTAGCGGCCAGGAGCGGAATATCGTTGCGCCTTTCACGTAGTGCCGGCAAAAACAAGGGAACGACATTGATGCGATAGTAGAGGTCCGCGCGGAATTCGTTCCTTGCAACCGCCTCTTCAAGGTTCTTGTTCGTCGCGGCAATCACGCGCACGTCAACCTTGATAGTCTGGTTGCCGCCGACGCGCTCAAACTCCTGCTCCTGGAGCACGCGCAGCAGTTTTGCCTGGAACGAGGCCGAGATTTCGCCGATCTCGTCGAGAAACAACGTTCCCTTGTCGGCGAGCTCAAAGCGACCTTTGCGCGAATTGAACGCGCTCGTGAAGGCACCCTTCTCATGACCGAAGAGTTCAGATTCCAGGACTGTCTCAGGAAGCGCCGCGCAATTGAGTTTGATAAAGGGCCGCTTGGCGCGCGGCGACAACTCGTGAATGGCCTTAGCGACGAGTTCCTTGCCGGTACCGGATTCGCCTCGCACCAGAACGGTGGTCCTGGTCTTGGCTACCACCGCGATCTTCTCGGTTAGCGCGCGCAGCGCCGGGCTGTCACCGATCATCCCGCCGACGCGAACCTTGTCATGCTCCCGCTCACGGTGCTTGAGATCAGTGAATTGTTTTTGCAGCCGGTGCTCCTTTGCCAAAGTCCGCTCGCCGTCGCACGCGAACGAGCCATGAGACTTCACCGTTTGCCCCACCATGTTGGCGATCAAGGTAAGCAGCCGGACGTCGCACTCGGGCCGAAAGCTTGACCCGTCCTCGAGAACCCGGTCAATGGTCAGCGTGCCCACAACGTTCGCATCGACGCGAATGGGAACGCCGATAAACGACACTGCTTTGGTACTCGTGGCGCCAAGCACCTCCCTATCGGCGGCACTGAAGTGTGAATGGGCTGCTATGTTCTCGATGACGAGGGGCTTGTCCGTTGTCACAATCCGTTCGATTGCGTTCCGCGGCAGGCAAATTCGGGAATGCTCATGACCGCCCTCGCTCCAGCCGCCGTCAACGGCAACATTCTGCACGCCGTCGCCCTCAAAGAGGCGAATGGTGCCGTGACGCATCTGCACAAAAGATCGTAAGAGATCGACGACCTTGGCCAACGTCACTTCAAGCCCGGAGGTGCCGGTCAGCACCTTGGATATGTCAAGGATGCCGGTAAGTGTCCGCTCGTGTAACGAGGCAATGGAGACCATGTCATTCGTCTCTGAATTCGGGATGCCGCTTTTCACGTCCTGTAGCGATGTGTGGCATGAGGGGATTTCCGCGGCGCTCTGTTCGGTTTTGCCGATATCGTGTTCCATATCATCCTCGATCTCGCGTCGGGACCGGCGTTAACCGATACCAGCAAGAGTGCGTCGCCACCGCAGACCGCTGCAAATCAGCGAGCTAGCTCGCGCAAAGGCGCCCACTCGTTTGATGCGCTGGGAGGCGCAGAGTTAATCGTGACGGCCGCGTCGGCCGCGGCGAAGCCAGACGTCCGCCGCCAGCGCGCGGCGCTGGAATTGATCACAGATCCGGACGTCAGTCAGAGCCGGGTCGCGGGCAAGCGAGAAAACCGCCCTGGGCTCAAGTCGGGCCACCGCAATGTCCTAGAGTGCAAGGCTTTCCTTCCTGAACCGTGGCCCAGTCTTGGCTTCTGGCTTCTGCCGGGCGCAACCGCATGCTCAGCAAACAGAGCGGAAGGAGGCAGGACAGTCAATCGAGCCTTCTTTCATCTATGAAAGGAAACTCGGCGCCAATGAAAAATTCCATCAGCTTCATACTTCCTCAAGCAAAACAGCAGATCCGCCGCATCTCGCTTTCACTGCGCCCGACGTGGTGGAGGAGAATCACTGCCGTAAAGGAGGCGAGGGGCGCAGATAATGGCCGCCAGCGCAACCAGCGCAAATCATGCTGCGCGGGAATGCAAGTATAAAGTTTCAACATGCTCTTCCCCCGGGGCAGGATGATCGCCCGTTGGAGGAGAAGTCCACGGCCAACTAGAATAAACCGCTTACGGAAAATCCGCTTTCATCTTCCCCTCTCTCAAATCTGCTCAAGCCGGTCATCTCTGCACCCCAAGGCGATTATGCGGCAATCCTCAATCGAAGCGACCCAGCCGCAGGCGCAGGGTACCTGCGCCGGATCACCCATGAGGCGATCGCCTCACCTGGGTTTCACTGTGGGTTATACCGTCATCCGCTCCCATTTGAGCCGAGAAAGAATTTGGTCGTCGGATGAGAGCAGCGCGCCGGCTAAAAGACGGCCGAAGTGTGCTGAGCTACGGAGCTTCGCCAGCAGGATGCTGGCCGTTCCGCAGCGGTCAACGTTGCTTGCTCACTCAGCGGAGACGCATTCCAGGCTGCCAGTTCCGCCACCCAAACAGAGGTGTCTGGGTTTATCGATTCGGCTCTGAGGTGTCCGTTCTTCTCCATCACGATGATGGCTGTGCCGGCTACGCCATATCCAATCGCAGCCATCCGCTGAACGCAGGGATCGCCGTCGACGCGAACATCGAACAGAAGCGACCCTGCGGTTTTTTCCGCAGCGTCAGCCACGCGATCGTAGAACGGTCGATTGAGCCCCTCAATATTGCCGAGCGACTGCTCAAACAACGCCAATTCAACATGCGCCGCCACCATGGCTGCCAGAGTGCGCGCCGGCCGGCGCAATCGGCAAGCCGCCAGCGCTGATTATCCAACCTTCATGCGGCAAAAAAGGCCGCGGTTTTGCTCAGGGCGCACATTTTCCGCGCCGGAGCCAGGCGGCGTGCGCCGTCCCGGCCGCACCGTCGCGCATGTCGACAGGGACCTCGGCGTCAGCGAAGCGCTCATCCATGAACGGACCCTCGGTATCGAGCCCGATGACGGCGTCATGTGTTTACGGCGCGATCGATGACGACGGTGTCCTGGCCTTCACCGATGAAGGCATCGAGGAAATCAAACTCCTCCTCGATGGACCCCGGCACCGCGGTGCTCAGGTGCTCATGGCCGCCGGATACGCACGTCTGGGGTCCTCACCGAGCTCACCGGACGGGTACGGTACCAACGCCCGCAAAGCGGGATCAGAAATGGTCGAACTGGCGGCCTTTGAACGTCGCAATGCCGCCAGATGGCAAAAGCCCCTTGCCGTTCAAGCTGCAACACACCCTCACCGCCTCAGCGATCCTTCACCGCATGACGCTTTTGGAGCAGCATGTGGGAAGACAGGTTATCGGGTCATCGTTTTGTTCACTGCCCAAACTGTTGCGCCCTTGGGCGAAATCCTCCAATTCCAAATCCGTTGAGCGCTCCCCCTCAACGTTAGCGTCGGTGCGCAAGACTCGAACGAGATCCTCAAACTTGCTGACCGCGCGCCACGCCTCGCGTGCCACGTGATACGCCTCCTCACGTGCCTGTCGAGCTCGGTCGGCTTCTGCTCTAGCCCCTTCGAGGCGGTTTTGGAGCAACTGCTCGTGTTGATACAGCGAGATCACTTTTGCTTTCACCTCCTCGAGATCAATGAGAGCCGCGGCTTTCCCGATCAACGGATCGTATAGCGCGGCTTCCCGACTGGGTCGGTGCTCCCGCCACCTGCGAAGGTCGGTCACGGCGGTTTGCACAGCCGCGACAGCATTGTCGAGGGCTCCGTGCCGCCGGCGCAGTGCGTCTTCGGTTCGACGGCGCCGTAGTTCCTTCAGTTCAAGGAGGCGCTGTACTGGGAGTAGGATCATGCCAAGCACGCGGCAAGCGCATCGAGCATTGCGTCGAAGCCGATCTGCTCCTCTGTCGACTGCCTCAAGAAGGTTCGTATCTGGTTTACCTTCGCGATTGCTGCATCAGCGATGGGATCGGATCCTTCTTCGTACTCGCCAACTCGTACCAATAGTTCCACCTCCTGGTATTTGGCCATCAGCTCACGCACCCTGCCCGCCAACCGCTCATGGTGCGACGACACGATGGCACTCATCACACGGCTGACACTCGCCAGAATGTCGATGGCAGGATACAAATTCGATATCGCCAAGGCGCGTGAGAGCACAATATGGCCGTCCAGGATGGAACGGGTCTCATCGGCAATCGGTTCGGCCATATCATCACCCTCTACGAGCACGGCGTAGAAGGCCGTTATGGATCCGCGGTGGTTGTTGCCAGCCCGTTCCATAAGCCGCGGCAGCGAAGCGAAAACCGATGGCGGGAAACCACGCCGTGTCGGCGGCTCACCGGCCGCAAGACCAATCTCTCTAAGCGCGCGCGCGAAACGGGTGACCGAATCCATGAGAAGCAGGACACGCTTTCCTTGATCGCGGTACCATTCGGCGATTGCTGTGGCAACATAGGCCGCCTTGGCCCGCTCCATTGCGGAGCGGTCAGAAGTTGCAACCACAAAAACCACTCTCGATCGCGCTTCTGTGCCGAGATTGTTTTCGATGAACTCCTGCACTTCCCGGCCGCGTTCGCCGATGAGCGCTATCACCGATACGTCGACCGCTGCGCCTCGCACCAGCATTGAGATCAGTGTACTCTTGCCGCCACCTGCAGCGGCAAAGATGCCCAGGCGCTGTCCCTCACCGCACGTTAGAAGACCATCGATCGCTCGTATGCCAACAGGAAGAACGTTGTGGATAATACGCCGGGTTAACGGATCCGGTGCATCCCTTGAGACAGGCACATGGGTTTCGGGAAGCAGGGGCCCATGAGTGGATTCGTCGAGAGGTTGGCCGAAACCATTAAGTACGCGGCCGAGCAGGTTCCAGCCGGTCGGAACCATGAGGGGCTTCCCCGTTGGGATCACTTCCGTGAGCGTGGAGAAGCCCAGCATTTCTCCATGCGGTGTCAGGGTGGCGACATCGCCCCGCACGCCGATGACTTCAGCCGATAACTCGAAATCGTTCTCGGGATTGCGAAGCGTGAAAAGGTCACCAATGCGGGCTCCCGGTGCCGTCGCACGGATTGTGGTTCCAACGACTTGAAGGACACGGCCGCGGACGTGCATTGTCGAGGTCTGCGCAACTGCTGTTTTTGCGAGCCGGAAGAAACGATCGATGTTCTCGTAGGAGGTGGAAACAGCCACGGCCTTGGGCGGTTCTACCGGCTCGGACATCACTTTTGCTTTCAGAAATTAGAGGCTGCTAGGCCGCTGCGCAGGCCGATTTCGATCGCGGCAAGCTGGCTCTCAATTGTGGCTTCGACCAGTCCAGCATCGGTCTCGAGAATGCACCCTGCATCTTTCACGCGCGCGTCACCAACTAGGTCGATGACGGCGCGCGATGTTGCCGCCGGAAGGATGTCATCTAACCGGTTGCGGACCGCCTCGAGGAGTGATGGTGATACGCGCAGCCGGACGAGAGCGTTGCCGCCCGCGAATTTGAGAGTGCGTAATGCGATCTGCACCGCCGCCTCCTCCGGCTCGATTGTGTCGATGATCCGGCGCGCGATCTGCAGGCCTATGTCAATGATCTGCTCCTCATATTGCGCCGTAATCCTCAGAGCCTGCGTGGCGATGGCGGTCAGACCGGCCTGGATTTCCGCTTGCGCCGCGGCCAAGCCAGCCTCTTTGGCCGCCGCCTCGATGGCTCTGGCACAGTCGTGCGCCGCATCGACGATCGCCTCGGCTTCGCGCCTTGCCTGCACTAGCAGTTGCTCGGCGTCCACGAGCGCCTGTGCGCTCCCGGCCGGCACGACTCGCCCAGGGCCGATAACGCCGGCGGTTACAGGTGTCAGTTGAACCAATGCGACCATGTGATCATCGTCTTGCGGGCCAGTCGCCGCATCGCGCAAAAGGCTTCCTCACCCATAGTATCGTCACGACAGGCGCCCACCACCGTATTCCAGAGCGGCGCCGGACGGCGCAAGCTTAATCGGGCCCGCAGCATTTGCGGGATGGCGCCGATCGCAAGGCCGAATATCGCCGCGCCGCAGTGAAGCAATGCGGTGGGTGCGCACGGGATCTCAGAAGCACCGATCTCCGACATCAGTGCGGCAGTCGGTCGCGGTAGCAGAACGGTTTGCCGGGCGAATGCGACGGCTTCTTCTCCCAGGGCTGAGTTCGCCGCCGCGATATCGCTCGTCCGAAGGAGCCCCGTAAGGCCGGAGGCACCCACCCACGCGCCGGCTAACCCCATAAGGCGCACGGCTTCTGGTGGCGGGAGGAACGCGAGCCGGCTTCGTCGCGTGGCGCACGCGGTAATGATGGCAGACGGCTGCCCACTATTTTCTCGAAGCAGCCAGCGACCGAGCCTAACACGTGTGAACGGGTCGGCCTGGGCCATTTCCAGCGGCATCCATTCGGGCCAACCAAGCGCCATGGTGGGATCGATGTCAGCAGCAGGATCGGCGATGCAGCATATCACCGCCCTCGCCCATGGCGCATCAAGCCATTCATCAGACATCGCTGCTGGCCGTCTGGCTGCGATCACTGCTGAATTGTTCCATCGGTTTGACCTCATGAGCTGTGATGGCGGATGTCCGATGAAAGCGACGCCATAGCAGAAATACCAGGATGGCATTGCCGGCGAGCAATACAGCTATGGCGCATGAAAGCACGATCACAAGACGGGATGCACCGCTGTCTTTTGTAGGGGGGTCAGCGCTATAGACAGGGGGCCGCAAAGCATTGTCCTGAGTTGCCTCTATGAGAATAACGGAGACCTTATCATAGGACAGGCCCTCCAAGCTGTTTGCTACGAGCTCTTTGATCTTCGGCACGATCTGATCGACAGTAGCACTGGGTAGGTAACGGACAAGCACGGCAGCACTCGACGGGAAGGACGGGATTCGATCGTCACTCGACATTTCCGGCAAGACCACATGGACACGGGAATTGACTACACCATCGATGCCAGACAGGGTCCGCGACAGCTCCTGTGTGATGCCATAAGTGTAACGCACACGCTCCTCTGTCGGCGATGAGATCATACCTTCTTTCTTGAAAAGGCTGCCCATGTCGGCATACAGTTCGCGAGGCAGGCCGGCGCGATTCAACACTTCCATGGCACGGGGAACGTCCATAGTATCCACCACCAGGGAGGCAGTACCGTTGTTGCCTATCGTTTTGTCAATATTGACGCCTTTACGCATGAGAAGTGCAAGCATTTCATTCGCTTCCTGCGCGGGAAGGTCGCGGTAGAGCTCGGTCTTCGCTGCGCAGCTTACCAGCGTAAACAGCCCGAGAAATGTCGCTAGCTGCGTCAATACTGACGTCAGACGTCCCCCAGCATTGATCATTGGTTTCGCAGGAAAGTATCTAGGCTTTGGGTGGCCTTGCCGACGACTTTCGCGAGGATGTCGCACTGCAGGGTCAAAGCTGACATCGCGACCTGTGCGCTCAGCCAATCACTTGACTGGATTTCTCCCGGTTTCATCCTCTCCGCGGTGCTGCGAGCGGTTTCCATACCTTGGGTGAAGCTCGCGCTTAGCTTCTCCATGCTGTTGAGGATGGCGTCACCCGGCGTACGGCTGACGCCAGGTTCGCGCGCCACCTCAGCCAACTGGTCGATTGCAACAGCGGCTGACCTGTCGTCTTGTGGTGACAAGGGCCAGTCGGATGGGGCGTGAACGATGTCAACGGACCCAGGCGGTATTTCCGATACGAGCGCAGTGTCCGTTGGCAAAACTGCGGTCAGCGCTCGTGGAATGATGCTGGTCACGCTCACCGAACGCCCCTGTCTACAGCATATCCGACCGAGTTATTGCGAAACGCTGCGACGAGTCCATCGACGTCGGTCTGTCCGCCTGGAATCCGCCTGAGCACGGCATCGCGTTCGCTCATCCGTCCGCCAAGGTGGAGAGCCAGCGCCTGAAACACCATCCCATATGCGTCTTCGGCGTCGGAAAGCGGACCTAACTGCTGCAGCGCTGCCTCGACATCGCCTGCCGTCAGATCCGCCAGCGCGTAAGCAATGACGGACTCGCGACAGCCCTGTGCAATAGCATCAAGGCCTTTCGCTATACGTCTGGCCCCCTCTACGTCATTCGAAATGCAAGCCAGGAATGCCGCTTCGGCGAGATGCCGCCGCAAGCGCACCCCCATCTCGGCGAGACGCTCAGGCGCGGCAGATGTACACGAAGGAAACATCGTTTATCAGCCTTCCTTTTCCGGCCAAGTTGCGCACACGCAATCGGGCTGCGACCTCGGCCGCAGAAACATTGCGCCGATTCAAACGGCCCGGCTCCTCTTGTACCTGCCGCCAATCCGGGCGTCGGCGGTAAACTGGTAATCAGGCCTTACGCGTCTCGTGCCTAATTGTGCTCGAAAGCCCGCCGGGTGCAACTACAAAGGCAATATGCCTCCATACCTGCCGCATATACTCGCTGGACAGAAGAAGCTTTTTGTCGCCGCATCTCAGTAAGAATGCACCCGATACCATCTCACCTGCCGATAGCTACATATCAACATAATATTTTCCTCCTCAGGATCGCCGCAGATAATAGTCGATAGCACCCAAAGCTCCATCAGCGAACTTACCAGTTAGGATGGCGCAAAGCTCCCAAATCATGTGAGCAAGCCCGTTAGAAAAAGGAAATGCCTGCGTGACGCCAACATCACCAGACGACCTCCTGCTATTCACTCTGGATTGCTTAATGAAGAATTCCGACCGCTCTTCCGCTTCGTCGAAGCGGCTTGAGCTCAGTGTCGATGACCTTGCGATCGCCGTTGAGATGTCGAGAGTGCGAACGGTGAGGTTAACCAGCAAGGTCTTAAACAACATGCCGGACAGCGAGATGCAGATCCGCGAATTGCTACGAAAGAACCTGCTTTACTGTGCTTCCGTACATGGGGCGCTGTGTTCCGATCGAGATGGTTCTCTGCTGCTTTGGGCTGATATTGATCACGCCCATGGGGACACGGCGGTCACGAGAGAGCGGATCATGGCATTCTACAAGGCGGCCGTTCATTGGGGTGGTACTTGCCGTCGACATCGCAGAATCAAGCAGTCACCGCTCTGCAGGAATGAATACATCCCCCGTGACCTGGATCTTTGGCGCAACGTCTGCGATCCCGCGAGAGAACGTATCGACAGTAAAGATCTCGATGGGAGCATGGCGCGGGCGCGGCAAACGATCGCTCAGATGGAAAGCTTATTGAGCGAAGGTCGGGAACAACTCGGTCGGCAAGCTGATCTCTTGGACGAACTTGGAATCACCGGCGACATCAACTCGGCATTGCTTGAGGCTCAGGGCCAAGGATTTCGGCAAACCGAAAATCGGGAGCGGCAGGCGGTTCTGGGCGATATCATAAGAGTCACGTCCAATCAGTTGCCGGTTGGTGGACCGCGCGTCTCGCCGACACGGCAGCGGGTCTGAAGCGGCTATGCAAGAACTAGAGGCTTGTAAGGGGCGGGGTGGCGACAAATGGACGATGCTGAGGCTGGACGGCTAGCACGGCTTACGGAAGATATTATTGCAGGGCATACGGATTTGGCGGCTGTCATCGGGATATCGGATGACGAACTCGAGGCAGTCTACGCGCTCGGCCATCGTTTTTATTGTGTCGGTAAATACGACGAGGCGCTGAGCTTCTTTCGTTTTCTGTGCGTGCACCGATACATCGACGCGAGATTTTGGTTCGGACTCGGTGCTGCCAGTCAGATGTTGGGCGATACAGCAAATGCCGTACGTGCCTATGGGCTGGCTGCGCTACTGAATGACCAGGATCCACAGATCCCTCTTCGCGCTGCGAAATGTTTCATTCAGCTCGATCAACCCGCAGCAGCCGTAAGCGCGCTTGAGAGTGTAATGGCGCTTAGCGGAGGGAAGCCCGAGCATGAGAATTTCGCTCAGCGCGCGTCCCTGATGCTGCAGCGGCTCAGGCCCAAAACAGAATGTGAAGGAGAATGCCGCAATGGATAGCATGAGCATGACAAAAGTGATCGGTGGACCGCTACCTGAAGCCGGGATGACTCAGGTTGACACGCAGACCAGCAATTCTGTGTTTGGTAGTTGCAAGTCGGTCGCTGAAGTTACGCCGCCACCAGTCCCCGACGACGCTCCCGGGTCCGATTCAGCCCCAACGCTACCCCCGCCACGAGCCTTTGCTGCGATGGATATGGCCGCAACGCTCCTGGCGCTCCAGATGAAGATGGCCGACACCGAGGCTGCCGGGAGCATGGCAGATGTGCGAGACCGCGCTAAGCTGCAGAAGCTGGAGAACGAGAAGATCGCCCGAAACATCATCGACGCGGCTCAGAAATTGAGAAAGGCGAAGAAGAGTTCCAAATTCAAGAAGATTTTTGGATGGGTAGCGGTGGCGCTGACGTGTGTAGCGGCGGTGGCTACCGGCGGGGCTTTTGCCATTGCGGCCGCAGCAGTGGCCGTCACCGTGGGTACCCTAGCCGAGACGGGCGTCATCGATAAGATGACGCAGTCCATTGCGAAGCGCCTCATGGAAGACGAGGGGATGGGGGACAGGCAGTCCAAGCAGTGGGCCGCGTGGATCACGGTTGGCATCGTCCTTGCTTGTTCACTCGCCAGCTTAGGTGCCGGTGCCGTGTCCGGTGGGTGGAGCGCGGCAACGAGCGTCGCCACGAAGCTCACAAGCCAAATGGGTACGGTGGCGAAAATTGCTGCGGCAGGTCAGCGCCTTGCGACAGCCGCTCAGGCGGGCGAGGCCGTTGCGTCGGTAGGTGCGTCCGTTGCAGCGGTCGCGAGCGCGGCCCAGCAGAAGCAGGCAACAGACACACAGGCGCAGACCTTGGGCATCAGGAAATCCCTCGCGAGGCTGGCGCAGCTTCAAGAGGACGACATCGAGCACATCCGGGAATTGTTCCTCGGCATAAAGACTATGACGCAGAGAGTTGTTGATGCGATCCAGGAACAAACTCGATCCGCGTCGATCGTCATACGAAATATCGGCTGACGAGCGCTCATAGCTGTCCCTTCCCCGTTCAAATACAGGAGAGTATACGTGCTACACACTGCCGTAGAAACAAACCGTATCGGCGACCGTCATTTGTGGGGCGGCGCTTCGCTAGACAGTCGGCCCTTCTTGCCTATCTCCCCGCCTTCCATTGGCATGAGGCACGGCGGCGCCGTGGCAACGCCCGCCGATCACTCCAACGTATCATCGGCCGGTGTTCCAACGCTCGGAGACATCGCCGTTCGAAACAACGGTGCCGAATCTGCCCTGGGAGCACGGCTCGCTTCAGTTGACATCTATACAATTGGCGCATTGCTACACAGCCTCAATCTAAAGTTCCGTGAGTCTGCCAGATTGGACAGGCAGGCTGCGCGTGACTGCGATATCGCGGCGCAGGATGCCGCTGCCCAGGCGCTTCGTGCTGCTGGGGTATTTCAGCTGGTCGGAACGGTCCTGACTTCCGCGTTTGCAATAGCGGGTGCGGGGGCCAGCCTCAAAGGAGCGATCAAGGCACAGGTATCCTTTCAGCAGCAGCTCGGCGGTTCGACGGCGCTCAACAAGACAAATAGCCAGGCTAACTCAGGCGAGTCCCTGAACGTCACCGGCTCGCCCAGGGGCGACGTGAGAAGTATCCAAAAGGCTCAGCAAGGCGCCCAGGCAACGACGATGATGTGGAGCGGCGCCGCCACGGGCATAACCGAGGTCGGCAAAATCGGAGGTGCCGGCCTCAACATGGGGGCGACGATTGAGCAGGAGAAAAAGGCAAGGCTAGAAGCGGAGGCCACCGAGATGCGCTCTAATGCCGATGCGCAAAGTGAATTCAAGTCGGCGTATGAAAAGATGATCCAAGATGTTCTGGAAACCCTATCGGAGGTCAGACGTGCAGAGGCTGAGACAAACAGTAAGATCGTAAGCATCGGGTAACTCAGAACAACAAATCTTCACAACAAAGGTCCTCGCAGAAATGTTTAGTATTCGCAATTTGACAAAAAACCATGAGGCATTTGAGTGGGGGGGCGACCTGGGCGGGTTGGCGATGCGACTCCAGATAGAGCGGTATAATATTCTTGGTATCCAACTTCGGGAAGAACTCGACGGCATGAAGAAGCGCAACGATTGGCTGAAATCAGCGAACGACGCTCTAGCGCAGTTGCGTGTCAACCGCCCCATCAACGACAAAATGCATGCATATGGCGAAATTACCGATCCACAGGGCAATAAACAGACAGTCTATGCCTGGATGCTCAAGAACCACATCCCTGTTCCCTACGGTATAAACAGTGGTAGTCAGCAGGACTTCGACGCCGCCATTTCAAACGTGAAGGCAGCCATTGATACCGCGAATAGCGATTCGCAGATGGCTCTGATCCACCTGCAGTCCCTGATGGACAAAGTAAACCAATGTGTTCAACTCACGACGAACTTGGTGGCCAAGGATGGCAAGGTCAAAGAGAACGTCATGGGCAATATCAGGTAAATAGCCGGTTATTTGCCGAGGAGGACGGGTAATCGCCCCCTCCTCTACAATCAAATCTGCGCGAGCGGAGTGGTACGAATGGCTATTACCAGCAGGAATACTGCTTTGCTGTATCTTCCTATTTTACTGTCAAATATAGCAGGGTGCTCCGGCAGCGGTACCATTGCCGATCGCGGGGTTTTGCTGAATTCACGCTCCTTCGGCCATTCCGACCACGCACCTGTGCGAGAAGCTAGCGAGCCGCAGACCCGAGGCTTTGAAGTGCTGGGGCAGAAGCAGGCGCAGCCGGTAGCAGCCACTATCCAGCGCAAGCTGCCAGTAGTCTTGGATAGCAGACGCGAGAGTCTCGACTATACCAATGTCGACATTCGCCAAGTCGTGCGGGAGATCGTAGGCGATGTTATGGGGATGCCAGTAACCATCGATCCTGGCGTTGGAGGGAAAATGACCCTTCGTACAGATCGCCAGGTGCCGGTGAGTGAGGTGCCGCGGCTGCTTGACAAGGCACTGGCGCCGCACGGCTATGGGCTGGCCGTGGTTGATCAAGGAGTTCGGGTGGGGCGCTTGGCCGATATTCCCGGCGGCACGCAGAGCAACGTTCAAGTTGTTCCTGTTCGGTATGTCGATCCGGCTGAGGTCATCGGGGTGATCCGGCCGAACGTGGAGGAGGGTGTGCGTCTCACACCAGCGCCCGAAGGGCGCGGCATTGTTGTCAGTGGGCCGCCGGGATCCGTAAGTTCTGTGCGGGAACTGGTCGGCCTTTTTGACACAGACGCCATGTTTCGCAGGTCATTCGCGCTGTATACGCTATCTCAAGCGAGCCCGGCTGGCGTGGAACGAGAACTCAGGTTGCTGTTTAATCAGAATGGCAAAGGGAGGGGGCCTGTCCAATTTGCGGCGCTAGAGCGATTGAACGGTATCCTAGTTGTGGCAGATGATCCTGTAGCTCTCAAGCAAGTCCGCCGGGCGATTGCCAAACTGGATAGTGCGTCGGAGGCGACCGCAAACATTCATGTGCGTCCGTTGCTCTACCGACGAGCTTCGGAAGTGGCGCATGTGCTGGCGCAAACGTTCGGCGCTCAGGCGCCCGATGCTGTCCCAGATGCGCAGCCCGCGGGAACATTCGGCAACCTGTCGGTTGGAAATGGCGTATCCAGTCGAGCCAGCCTGCCGGTCAACGTGCCAGGTTTGCCGTCCGAAACGCAAGATGCGACCGGCACTGAAGCGCACCCGGCGGACCAAATGGTGTTGTCAGCGAACCGTCTCGGCCTCTTGGCGCCTGTGCGAATCCAGGCGGACCGCGGACAGAACGCGCTCGTAGTACTCGCAGCACCGCACGACTACAAGATCGTGGAGGCCGCGATCCGTCAACTCGACGTCAAACCTCGACAGGTTCTCATCCAAGCTATCCTCGCAGAGGTGCGGCTGAATGACAGCCTGCGCTACGGCGTTGATTATCTTCTCTCCACCAGGGGCTTGGCCCCAATTCCAAATGGTTTGTCATATGTGTTTCCCGGCACGGACGTAAATGTCGTATTACACGGGCTAGGAGCGCTTGGAGACGTAAAGGTTGTATCCGCGCCGCGCATTCTTGCGGTCGACAATCAAACCGCCACCATCCAGGTCGGTGATCAGGTTCCGATCCTCGTCCGATCATCGCAATCTGTCGCAAGCGAGAACTCACCGATCGTGAGCGACGTCGAGATGCGCGACACGGGGGTGATCTTGGCTGTTACGCCCAGAATCGGTGCCGGGGGTAATATAACGCTTGACACATTTCAGGAGGTCAGCACTGGCAACAGGAACACGCTCACCAATGTTCAGTCCCCGGTGATTTCGGTGCGCCGGCTCCAAAGTACGGTATCGACACGAAGCGGCGACACGATCGCTATTGGCGGATTGATGCAAGATAGCACCAATCGGGCCAATGCTGGCGTTCCTGTGCTGAAGGATATTCCGCTTTTGGGAGGACTGTTCCGCAGCACCGAATATGGCAAAGAACGGACTGAGCTCTTGATATTGCTTAACCCCCGGGTGGTTGAAGGTGACACCGATGCAAGGGCCCTGACCGAGGAGTTGCGCGAGAAGTTCGAGGTGCTAGCCCCCGACCTGGGCCGCCGGCTAACGCCGTCAGCTCTGCCGCAGCCGAGCCCGTCGATACCAAGGCTACAGCGAAATGGGCGCAGCTGACGTGAACCGCGGCGGCCCGCAAGTCAGGCTTCCGGATTTTACGAACAGGTTGATGCCCAAAGCGTGACAACTCGGAATGAATGACCAATGGGCAATATGGTCTGATTGTGAACCTCGGCGACCGGGTTTCTCAGGCTGAAGCACTGCGGCCGCAACTTGAGTTGGCCCAAGACGATAAGAAGATGAAGCTCATAAGGAGAGTAATATGGACAACGTGCACTTCAATTATACGGGCGATTATACGGGCGATTATACGACCGTTTTTAACAACAGCTACCCTGGTATGGTGCGGCGGCAGCAACAAGAATCGGGCAACATTCCTGCGGATGATGCCGGTTCTGTGCAGCAACTGAGCGAACTGCACCTCAACTCCTCTGAGGCGAGTTCGCAAGACGCTCCATTCGTACAGGCGCATGGAGATATCCAGCGCACTGACCTCGGCGGTTCGATGCGGATGCCGCCGAAGTCCGATCTGCGCGACGGCCAGTTCAGCAGTACGCGCCATAGCATAGAGGTTGGTGGTTCGGCTGCGCGGGTATTGCAGTCTGACTTGCGTGACAGTCTATCGCGCAGTACGCGTTCTACAGCGCCATGGGACCCGCAGCCTGTCGGGCGGACAAAGGATAGCAAGAGCCGAGGACTGTGGTCGCGTGTGAAATCGGGGGTCGGCAGGGCCTTCGGGGAGAGTCGCCGCGAGAAGTCGTCCGGCGGCTCGGCGCACGACGTGGTCTATTCAGAGCTTCGCATGGATTTCGCCAAGCGTGGGCACTCCGATGCGGACCTGTATTCTGATGACAAGAGCCTTCTGGAGAACTTGGCGGCAGCAGTCCGGGGCTACGAAATCCTACCCGATGGTAGCATCGGACGAGGGGATGGAAGGGTTCCCGAGCATACCCTCACGCATACTGTAGGGGTTCTTCGCAGGTTTGCACGTTGGCTTCGAGCAGAAGACAGAACTCCAATTGCTTCTCGGCTTTATGCCGATGAAGAAGAATTCGCCAAAGACATCAAGGCATACAAAGACGTTGCTGCTGGAGATGATGGCCGCCGTGTCCTGAAGGCACTATCACATCTTAGAAAGCTCGCCCCTGGTGGGCAAGAACTCCAAAGCGTCGGCCCCGGGCCCCGCCTGATGGGGCGCCAAACAGCTGTTCCTTATCCCGAGGACGGCCACGTCATCGATGGCATCTACAATGAACGGGTGAGCAAGGGCGACAAAAAGCCTTCTGCCCACTCTTTGGCTTCCGGTCAACGCAAATTTAGTGATTGGCTCCGAAGCGAGAAAAGGGGGAGCATAGTGAGCCGCCTAAACGGCACTGAGCAGCAGCAAGCTTCGTTGCAAGCAGATTACGGGGATTTTATAACAGCGATGGGTCAGCGCTATGGCGTGGCGTTCGATCGGTTTCGGACGTACATAGGCGCCCAGCCCAAATTGACCCGGCATCAGCCTTATCCCGACGACGCCGAGATCATCCGTGGCTTCCTCACTGAACAGGTGAGCAACGGCGCAAATATTAAAACTGCCGAAAGTACTGCTACACGTCAGCGCAGGTTTAGTGAGTGGCTCCAAGCCGAGAAAAGAGATAGCATAATGAGCTGCCTCAACGGCACTGAGCAGCAGCAAGCGTCGTTGGCAGCAAATTACCAGGACTTCCGCGAAGCCGTAGGACCAACGGGCATGAGTTTGAAAAGGATGGTTGGCGCGCTTGCGCAGTACGTACAAGAGAACCGGCCGTTGGAGTCGCCGCCTGAGCAGGCACGTCAGCGGCCAACTCGCGGCCGCCCGTCCTCCTCCTCGCACCAGGAGTTTCCGACCAACTCCAATGCTCGCACCGCGGCTTTGGGTCCGACAGCCTCGTCCAACGTCCCGGTGGGGTCGGTGCTCGGCTACACCGAGTGGCTGAGCGACGCCCATATCCAGAGGGATTACGAGCTCCTGCAGGAGGAACTCCAGCAAATCGATCCAGGCTTCGCCGCCAGCATAAGGCTGGTGGATCCGATGGTATCCCATCTACTGGGCTTGCCCGGCACGGACCAGCGAACCGTGCAAAGACATTTGCAGTCCATTATTGATCAGAACAACGCCCGAGCCAACTTCCTGTTCTTGCCGATAAACAATGGCACCCATTGGTCGCTGTTGCTCGTCGACAGCAGCAACTCGGAAAGGCCGGCCGTCGCCTACCACTACGACTCCCTCCAGCGAAGGAGATACAACGACGCGGCCGCAACAGCTCTCGCAAGGCGGATAGGCGCCATGCTGACGCCAGCCCGCATGGCCGAACAGCAGAACGATTACGATTGCGGCGTCTTTGTGGTGGACGGCACGCGGGCACTGGTTCAACGATTGCGGGAGGGCGGGTGGCCAGCCCGGGAGCCGCTGCACCTCGACAACATCGTCGTCAGTCGCGAGCAACTCCGACTGCGGTTGAGCCCCGCTCCCAGGCGTGAGGGAGGTGAGCCCGATGCTGCCGCCGATAGTTTCAATACGCAGCATTGGCAGCAATTTTCTCCAATTGTCCAGGTGCCAGAGCTAGGCGTCGAGCAGTCATCGTGGCAGGCAGACCTTGGCGCATCAATCTTCGGGGCGACACCTCCCGTTCAGGCCGCACCGCCGGAGCTGGGACAGTTCGCTCCTCCTGACTGGCAACACGGCAACCAGTGGGCGCCGACGGATCTTATGCGCGGAATGTACTGGCATAATGTGCTGCCGAGCCAGGACCAACCCAAGACTAACTTCATGATCGGTGGCATGCTCTACACAGCCGTGCTGCATGGGACGCAGGACCTCATTCAGGTCTACCCTAGCTGATGACGGCGGTTTTGTTGCAACGGCTGAACAGGGGCGCTGGTGCGAGGTCAATCAGCCCGCGAGGATTTCAAACTTGTCGGCGGAGGACGGCTTCGAATCAAAGGCGATCTGGCTTGTCGCTTACGCACTATGTGAATCATTTTGGATACCGTCAGGATTGGTGGCTGCGATGGCCGTCAATTTTGTGGTCGGGCGGGCTGGAAATATTGTCCATGCGCCGCGTGCTAGGGCGTGTCCTCAGTTAGGGGGTTCCCAAATCTTGAGTGATTGATCGGGATAGGGGGACGCCTCACGGCGCCGCCCACCGGGTCACCGGCACCGGAGGCGGTCGCCGCCCCCGCTTCCCACAGAACGTGGCGTGCGGCTTTCCCGCACCACGCTCTTCGGCAGTTGGTTCACAGTACCGCGAGTGCTTGCAGTTCCCTATGTGGGGGCCGCAGTTTGGGTCGCAGTAGCGGGTCCGTTCTTTGATCTGGTAGAAAGCGCCCCAACTGAGGCGACCACCATCACGGCTGCGGCTGCAGGCGAGGAACGGCTGACGGGCAGGCGCTACAGCAGGCCGGATCCGCTCATCCCGCGGACCCTGGCGTTGCCTCCCGTCCGGCGGCCGGCCATCGCGTTGGCGGCCGAGTAGCCGTGCGATGGAGTGGCCGTTCCGACGGCCCTCTACCTAGACTTAGACTACTAGGTAGACGGCGCCGCCACTTCGTCCTCCATGTCGAGCGACTTTTCGACTGCCTCCGGATTCCGGGCGATGGTCCAAAGGAGAGTATTCGCAGCTGCATCCGGTTCCGAGCGACCTTGCTCCCAGTTTCGAAGCGTTGCCAGATCGAGGCCATACCTCACGGAGAACGCCTCCTGGGACAGCTTCGTGCTATCCCGAACTTCGCGAACGCTTATCGGCCGCGGCGCATGAACCTTCGCGATCACTCCTGCGGACGAGAGTTCGTCCTTCAGTGCCCGCAGGTCCTCGACGCAAGGAACAGTCACGAACGCCTTGCCGTGATCGACCATCTCCGTGAGGACCGCATGGGCCGTCCTCAGCGGCAGCTGCCTCCTGACGAGAACCCGAGCAGCTTCAGGAGTATTCGCGCCGTGTAGAAAGCTGAGGCTCAGCCGGACGGGAGAGCCTGGCGACACTCGGACGACGTCCCGGGTTCGCACCCGTTGTCCGAACCGCTCCATGAACTTCGATGTAGTCGACATTAAGCTTCTCCGCGATCACTCGACCGAGCCTGCGCAATTTTGACCAACCCCACTGGACCTGGGCATCGCCCCCAATATGGAGGTCACGGACGACCAGATGGTTGCTGCCCATCTCCACTTCTCCTAATAGCTGAAGCACGCCATCCGGCGTGACGACATCAAAGAGGAGGCATGGGTCCTCCGAAATGTCGGCGTCCAGAATGAGTTCCACGTCATCGGGCTGCAAACGCGATCCCTACGCAACTTGCTTATAGAAAGTATGTCAGGTGCTGGCGAGCGTCAAGGCCTGACCGATCTCCGAATTGGCGGGATGCTGGCAACACCCGAATCGTGCCAACTTGGCCCAGTCTACGCTAATCGACCGGGAGACGGGGACAGACGCAGCACCATATATTGTGGCCACCTGAGCGAACGGGATAAGCGGTCTGCTATTTGTTCAAGTTTCGTTTCCATGGTCAGTTGATCTTCTCTTTGAATAGAAGGCTGTGATTCCCGTTGAATGGAGCCCATGTCGCCCTGGAACAATTCAACTACAGCTGACCGCTTCCCATGAAGTCGGCTCTCCCGACCTCCGAAGACTATCAGTCAGGCTGACTTCCACCCGTTCATCAGACCCTTCTCATCTCATCGGCTTGATAGGTCCTACAAGCTTGCGCTTGAACCGGATGCATCGCCATCCCTAGGGCGTAGTGACGATTTAACTATTTGAGCCAAATTGCGATAGCTGCGAGCTTGACGAAGCCCATGAAGTTGGCGAGCAGCTTGTCGTATCGGGTTGCGACGCGGCGGAACTGTTTGAGCTTGCTGAAGAAGCGCTCGATGATGTTGCGCTCCTTGTAGAGATCGGCGTCGTAAGGACGCTGATCTTTTCGGTTTCGCTTCGGTGGAATGACGATTGCGGCTTGCATCTCAACAATCTTGTCGATGAGATGATTGGCGTCATAGCCTTTGTCGGCAATTGTGCATTCTGCCTGGAAGCCGTAGATGAGTTCATGCGCATAGGCGATGTCGTTGCGCTGCCCTGGGCTTGCGATCAGGCGAACCGGAAGCCCGAGTGCATCGCCTGCGGCGTGGATTTTGGTGCTCAGGCCGCCGCGAGACCGACCCAGGCCCTGGGCATCTGCCCCCCTTTTGACCGGCGTGCGCCGGCGGCGTGCTGATGAGCGCGCACGATGGTCGAGTCGATCATCAGCCATTCCAGATCGGCTTCGCGAGCAAGAACCATAAGCATCTCGTCGAGAACGCCCATTTCGATCCAGCGATAGTAGCGCCGCTTCACGGATCGATAGTCGCCGAGCCGCTCGGGCAGATCACGCCAGCGCCCACCTGAGCGGGCCATCCACAACAGCGCATCCAGAAATCGCCGATTGTTCGTGCGTGGTCCGCGCTTGCCTCTCGTGCCGCCAGGCACAAATCCCTTGATCCGTTCCCACTGATCGTCCCGAAGCGCATCACAGTCCATCGCCGACCTCCAAAGTCAGCGTTGAATCTGATTTGCGCCTCCGTGGGAATCCCAAACCGTTAAATCGTCACTACGCCCTAG
>NZ_JAFG01000013.1 GCF_000519305.1 Mesorhizobium ciceri WSM4083
CGTCGCGCCACAACCGACACCGGATCACCGGACTCCTGCACCTCACGCACAATCGCCAGCTTCTGCTCGACCGTCCAGGAGCGGCGCGTCCGCTGTCGGCCCGCATCCGGCGGCTGCGGCACAGCCGCGGCCGTGCTCGCTTCCAACGTCGACGGCTGCTCCATAGCCAGATACTTCATTCGCCAAGCGTCCACTTAAATCTAAGCGGACACTAACGCCTCAAGGTACGCGTCAGTAGGCGGCCTTCGTCGTATGCATACGCGGATCCCAAAGGGCCGCGATGTAGTTCCCGAAGCCGACAAATTGCGGGGCAGAAAAAGCTCCCAGCGTTTCGTTTCGGAACGACAGATACAATGCTGCAAGAATTGGAGCAGCAAAAACTGCGAGCAGCAGCACCCAACTCGGCGCGACCAGAAATTCCGCCGAACGGCGTCTTGTAGACTCACTCACTGGCCGCGCCTCCCATCTGCTTCCACACTAACGGCTGGCGACAGCGGTCGCGGGTCAAAGAGGCCATTACGGCGCCTTTTCCTGGGCAAGTATGGGCTTTAGTTTCTCGTTGAGCGCATCCAGGCCACCTTGGATATCCGTGCTGCCATCGAGCATCGGCGGCAAGGCGTCGAGGATCGCCTTTTCCATTTCCGGCCACACTCGAAGTTGCGGGAGACGCTCGATTCTGGAGCTGGCGGGTATGTTCAGAAGCGGCAAGTATGGGTGAATCGCCAAAAGCTCGGCATCGTTGGTCACTGATTTACGGCCGATTGCAGCAGCACCGGCCAACAGATAAGCCCTGGCATTCGGCTTCCCAAGGACAAACTCAAGGAACTTCCACGCTGCGTCCGGATCCCTGGCGTCGCTGGGAATGCCAATATTCCAGCCGGCAAGGTGGGTCACGTCGACGGAGCCCATGGGCATCTTGGCGGTGCCAATTTTCCCTACGTGTTGGCTGTTCGCTGGATCCAGCGCCATGCCCCAATAGCCCGAATATTGTATCATCGCTCCGACGTTGGTTGACAGGAACTTGTTGGCAACGTCATCGCCGGTGGCGGAGATGCCTCCAGCCGGACCGTAGGCCAACATTTCCTTGAAATAGCGCGTCGCAGTGACAGCTTCAGCAGTGTTGACCGTGGGGCGCAACTGTTCGTCGTACAGGTGGCCTCCAAAACTCCACACAAGGGTCATCCACCACCAACTTGCGTTGGGTCCCCAGCCGAACATCGCGCCGTCGCCTTTGCCGGCCTCTTTGACAGCTTTGGCATTAGACTCGAACTCTGCCCAAGTGGTGGCTGGCTTCAGGCCGAGTTCGGCGTAGATGTCTGTGCGGTACCATTGGATCATCGGCTCGGTAGAAAGCGTCAGCCCGAGCGTCTTTCCGTCATATTTTCCGTAATCTTGCTGCCCTACCGCGAAGTCACCGATGTCGTACACGGAGGAAGTCGCCAAGTGGTCGTCCAGCGGAGCCATGACTCCAGCGGCTCCGAATGCAGCAAGAAACGAGTTGTCGAATTGTGCAATGTCGTATTGCCCCTGGTGCAATTGGACGGACAGCAGCAGCTTCTGATGTGCCTCCCCGTATGGTACCTCCGTGACGTTCACCGTTATGCCTGTTTTGCGTTCAAATTCCGGAATAAACGACTGGATTGCGGTAGAGGACGGGCTCGGGATAAGAAACAGGTTTATTTCTTCGGCAGCAACGGAGGTGCTAATTAGGCATGCAAGCACCGATGCGCTCACCAGCGATTTGAAAAGCGTCATGACTTTCCCTTCATATATTGTGTAAGTTTCATGTCTTTCAGAATGGCCGGAGATAATCGATCGCTAGTGCCCAGCTGCGGCAAGCGAGACATCAAGGGCTTACGAGAAGACGACTGTTCTCACCTGTCTTGTGTTAAACTGTAGCGCCTATGTTTTCGGCACCGAATGACAAGAGCCTCGCTGACCGGGCTCGGAAGAAACTCACATGCGCCGCCCTGTTTCAGGATCGAACAGGTGCAAGCGCTCCGCATTGGCATGCAGGAAGACTGGCGAACCGGGCATATGCCTCACCGTCGGGGCGCAACGTGCTGTGACTCGAGCACCGCCCAACTGGCCTATTATGAATGTGTCTGAACCGAGCGTCTCCGAAATGAGATAATCGACCCTCAGCCCTTTGGATTTGTTGATGGTGCCTATGCGACTTTCGTCGGTAATGTCCTCGGGCCTAATGCCGACTAAAACCCTTCTTTTCGACGATTTAGCGATAGGTTTCTGGGCCAAGCTTAATGTTTGTCCATCGCTCAAGGTCAGAATATCGCCATCCAATTCAGCTTCGATGATGTTAATCTGAGGGGATCCGATGAACGATGCAACGAAGAGATTTTTCGGCTCATTGTAAAGCTCTTCTGGCGTTCCGGTTTGCGCGATCTTACCCCCGTGAAGACAGACAATCTTGTCGGCCAAGGTCATCGCTTCAGTCTGGTCATGGGTCACAAAAATCGACGTCATACCAAGTTTTTGGTGCAGGATTTTGATCTGCGTGCGGACCTCGGTTCGAAGTTGGGCGTCCAGGTTTGAAAGTGGTTCGTCAAACAGAAATAGTTGCGCACTGCGTGCCAACGCCCTGCCCATCGCCACTCGCTGCCGCTGCCCGCCCGAGAGCGCGCGCGGTTTGCGCTCAAGATAGTCGGATAACTGAAGGAGCTGAGCGATCTCGCGTATGCGCCTCTCCCGAGCTTCAGCCGGGACCTTGTTCATCTTCAGACCGAAGCCAATGTTGGAGGCAACGGTCATGTTCGGATAAAGTGCGTAATCCTGGAAGACCATTGCCAGATTGCGGTCCTTTGGGCTGAGGTCGTTTGCCATGATGCCGCCCAGGATCAGCTCACCAGCTGTAATATCTTCCAGACCTGCGACCATTCTCAGGATCGTACTCTTCCCGCAACCGGACGGACCGACCAAGACGACAAACTCTCCATCTTGAATATCCAAATCGACGCCATGAACAACAGGGTGCGAGCCAAATGACTTACTTAGTCCTCTAAGCGACACATCGACCATGCATGCTCCTCATCAATTGCGGCACGGCCGCAAGGACATTTCAAGTCAGGGTAAATCCATCATTGCTCTCGCGAAGCATTTTTTCCACGTCGTGCTGGACCTGCGCGGCGTTGCTGTATCGTTTTCCGAACCGGTCCATCCGCCATTGCTCCAAGCCCACCCATGGCTCTCCGGCGTGTCCTGTAATGTGCTCTGCCATTGCTCTGCCGAGCCCCGGGCCATGGGTCATGCCGAATTCATTGTCGCCCGAAGCCACATAGAGGCCATCGATACCAGGAACCGCCCCTGCCAGAAGCCGACGGTCCGGCGTATAAAGGGGCACGCCCTGCTTCACCTTTAGCCCAGACCTGCGCGAGAACGCAGGCAGCATAGGAAGGGCGAGGTCGGCTCGACGTTGCACTTCCAGAGCGCCGTCAATGGGCACATCGTCAAAGCGAGCTGGCACTGTGGTTTCAACAAACATGTCGCGTGGGTAGGCCGTGTACATGCCACCAAAAACCAACCCACCTTCGTGCTGGCGCACCCACAACACGTTGCCGCTTTGGCCGTCGGGTGCAATTCCCGTCAGAAAGAGCGCCGGCATAGACACAGGAATTTCCAAGGGCCTCGTCATCAATCGGGTCGCCACATGCGGCACCATAGGCAAATAGATCCCGTGCGGCTCAAGCAGCGCATTGCTCCAAGCCCCGGCTGCGATGACCACCCGTTCTGTCGCGATGTATCCGACCGAAGTCTCTACGCCGACTACCCTTCCCTGCCGCACGACCAGACTGAGCACTGAACAATGGGCATCGACTCGCAGACCTCCGCGGCTCAACTCTTCAGCCATTGCCGGGCCTACTTTCGACGCCGACAGCTGTCCAGCTGTCGGCTGCAGGACGCCCCCAAGTATGCGACCCGCGGGCACCACGCCGCCCGTAATCTCTTGAACCTGAACCGGGTCGAGGCGATGAGTTGATGGCTCCTCAGGATGTGCGACCATCGACTGCATATGAGACCAGGAGACCTCATTCCCGGCCACCCACAAGAGGCCGTTCTGCCGGAAGTCGATCTCGTTCCTGGCGTGTAGTGCCGCGTAGAACTCCAGGCCATATCGCTCGAGGCGCGCTTCCTCGGCGCCTTGAGTTGCGGCAGAAACAGCCCAGATCGAAATGAACCCGGCCGCTGCGGAACTCGTCCCACTGAAGAGGCCGTCTCGTTCGATTAAGCTTATGTCTGTGACACCCCGCTCTTGTAGATGCCACGCGATCGCGCATCCGAAAATGCCGCCGCCGACGATTACAACGTCCCTGGTATCCATCGCGTCACCTGCATTCTCTATCGACGCTGAAACGGCGCATTCGTGCGCATATTGAATGCCACGCCGGTCTCGGCCAGCGAGCCCATTTCTCGATCATTTTTTCTCGGGATCAGCATGTTGAGCTTCCCGTCTTAGTCAAAAGGCGAGCCGGCCGTGACCCGGCCGGCTCTGACGCTGGGGAGGATGCGCCATGGAACATATGGTGGTGGCAAAGCCAATTCGTCTTGTTGGGAACAACTCTGGTAAGGCAACTCATGAAAACGGCTCACCTAAATATTGAAGCCTTTTTTCATCACTTTTGCAATAGGTGATGCTGGTTTTTTTCTCTCCCGCGAGTCTTGCCGGCATCAGAGCCCGATCCGCCCTACGATGCGGCGTGATCGCTGTGCTGGTTCGCTCCCTAACAAACGCCTCTGCGATTGCGCAACGATGCGGGCAATATCGGCGAACTCGCGCTCGCGAACCAAGTTGCCGTCGCGCCAGATGCCGTAGCCTGGTCGGTTGTCTTTGATGCTAAAGGGGCGGCGCCGGCGCCACGTGTCCTCGCGATCCCGGCGGGTCAGGCACATCAAGCAAGTGTCCGGGCGAGAAAGCGCGAAGCGGGCACCTTCCGTCCGAGCAGCGTGCGCCATCACTATCGCACACGTTGAGGCGACGATGCAGTGTGGGTGCCATGCGGTGGGGAAGTGCGAACTAACCGCCCACGTGCCCCTCCCCCGCAACCGGCGGGCGCGGCTTCGACAACACGCGATCAATCTTAACCGAGACGAAACAGGCCAAGGCACCCTATCGCTCACAGCTACCGGCCAGCGTCGAACGTAGTTCCGGTGTTGAGGCGAGGTGCGAGGTCGACAGTGCAGCAATTGCGGAGCAGCGGAAAAAATCTTAGCTTGGGGTTGGCGTTCCTGCTGAAAATTTTCAATATGTCAGCCACCTTTGGTGAATTGCCGCTTGATTCGATCTAAGATTAGGGTGGGGTGGTCATTATGCAGGAAAACGTCATTGCCCGGCTTCGCTCATCTCAACCAAGCCTTAGCCCCGCGCTCCTTCGCATCGGAGAGTATGTTCTCAAGGATCCGTCCGTCGTCGTAAACCAGACGATTACGGAGGTCGCGGATGGTGCGGGCGCCAGCGAAGCAAGCGTTTTGCGTTTCTGTCGGGATATCGGCTTCACAAGCTTCCAGCGCTTTAAGTTGGCTCTCGGCATCGAACTGTCGAGCGGGCGGGCAAAGGAGGTTCGCACTCCCTCGGGAGATATTGTCGAAGATGCACTTTCGGAGGTGATAACCGCTCTAACACGCACCGGCGACTTGCTCGACCGGTCGCAGCTTTCCTCCGCAGCAAAACACATAGTCAAGGCAACAAGCATTGATCTATACGGCGTTGCGGGATCGGCAAGCGTTGCGCGCTATGCACATTACTCCTTCACACGCTTGGGTCTCATATCACGCGTTCTTGACGACCCTCACCTGGCAATCATGAGTGCGGTCGGGCTTGGGCCCAAGCAGGTCGCAATTGCCATTTCCGAGTCCGGATCAACTAAAGAGACGATTAACGCGATCGTTGCCGCAAAGGCGACTGGCGCTTTCACGATTGCCATCACCAGCCACATCCGGAGCCCGATAGTAGCGCACGCCAACGCTGTGCTGGCATCAGCTTCATCCGACACGCCAATAATGAGAGGCTTCTTCCTGCGCACGGCTGGGCAATATCTCATTCTTGACTTGCTTACGTCCATGATTGCCAAGACCTCGAAGCAGGCTGGCATCTCCATGCAAGCTACCGCAGAAGCGACAATCGACAAAAGCTATTGACGCATCTTGGTCCCGGTCCGCAGCGCTCCGTCGGGAACGTCCCGAGTGCTGCTTTTGACTTCAGGTCCGTTCGATACCTATGCTCAAAATCCAGCAACACCATTGCTTACCTCGCGCGAGAAAACGAGCGACAGTGCGGAGCCGTCGCAAGTGCCAATCATTCAGCCTCTATCGCGGGGCCAATGTTTGAGACTCGATCGCGGCTCTGCCCCAGTGCGAACGCGCACTTGCATGCTGCCATATCGGGCGCAGCCCTGACGGCGTGTCTTCACTGGCGTTTCATCGGACAGCCAGTCCTTGGCGACGAAAATTCATCGACGCGAGCCAGCCTGCCAGCAACGAGTGGAAGGAGCTCCACAAGCGTTCAACGACGGTTCCGCTAGAGAGCCTCAAGTACCTTTGTATCAGACTGCGAATACCGAAATGGCGTGTCTGTCAGGCCCGCCGCATCGGACAGTTCGGCGGCCAGCAATTGCGCCGGCAAAATGTCGACGATTGAGCGCGCCGCCCGATTCTTGAGATCTGGAACTTTGACCACGACAAGGTTGCGCCGATCGTCCACCGCATTATCGGCGGTCACCAACAGTACTGAGCAGCCGATCTCCGCCAGGTCGTGAGCTAATTTGATTTCTCTGGCGTCACCGAAGATGACCACACCGGTTTTTTCGTCCATCGATTCCATAGGGCCGTGCAAATAGTGTAAGGTGTCCTCTCTGCCGGTGGGGATTCTTGCTGCCTCACGCAGCAGCAGGCAGGCTTCTCCCGCAGTGCCAAAACCGGATAAAGCTCCAACACTATCGATTGCGCGGCGGTTCCGAAATATCTCCAGAGCGGCTTGCATTTTTTTGGAAGAGCTATCCAATACGTCTGCGGCGATCGACGGCATGTCTTTCCAATCGAACTCCCCGCCGTCGCATAGCGCGTCGACGAGCAATCCGCCCGCCATGACTGAGCCTGTGTAGCCAGTAGCCGAGGGAAGAGCATCTGGTCCGCATTCAAATCGTAGGCTCGCGGACGCGGTGCGCGAAAGAGGATCATTTCCTTCGCTGGTTATTGCCACGGATGGCAAGTTCGCATGGGATCGGATAGCCGAGATCGGCTCGATGCTTCTACCGCCGGCTGAAAAAGCAATGATGGCGTCGCCCGGGTTGCCGGGCTCCATTAGGTCGACGGCGCGCCACGGAGCGGCCCTCTTGCCACGACGTTGAAGTTCACCAGCTACGACAACCGCCGCCTCGTAGCTGGCACCAATTCCTGTGAGAACCAAGGAGCCTTCCCTGAAGGGAGCGCAGTCAAAATTGCGCAATTGGGCGCTTACCACTTCGCTAATATGCGAGAACTGCTTAGGCTGACGTGAGATGGTTGACCTATAAGACATGCATCATTTCCCTGTGCAAGTGAAAGAGAGTTTTTCGGCTATATGGCAAGCGCCCTCGACCGGGGCACGGTCCAAAAAACGGACGGAAATATTCTGGTCAAATCGAGCCCTCATCTCTCGCAGGAATGCTGTCGCCAGCAGTCTCTGGCCCAAGATGACTGCACCGCCAGCCACAACGTTCTCGACACCGACGCCCGATAAGTTGAGATGCCGGACAAGTTGCGCCAACGCAGCCGCACCCTCGTCAATCACTCGCCTCGCCAATGTTGAGCCGGCCTCCGCGGCTTCAAAGACCCGCGGAGCGTGCCGGCCCAGATCTGCAGCACTACCTTCTTCAGCAAGCGCCGTGCCCAAGTGGGTAGGTCGGTCGAGTTGGAATGCGCTGCACAGAATCGCCACTAGCGGTTCCGCACAGGAGCCGCCCCGATCGATGTGCAATCGAGCAGCTTTCGCCGCTTCTCGCACCAATCCTGGCGCACTTCCCTCATCGCCAATTATCCAGCCCCATCCGCCAGCGACCTGCATGCGGCCAAGGCCGTCGCGAGAAACTGCAATCGACCCTGTCCCGGCTACAACGCCTATGCAATTGTGAAATCCCATGGCTGGTCCGAACAATTCGGCATCGTTGACGACCATTATCGGGCAATCAAAAAACGCCTCGAATTGCGCACGAAATTGACTGCATTCCAAATCATCGTCACAACCATGAGCGCCGATTACGATTGCAGACGGCAGGTCTCCGTCCAGAAAATGGATGAGGAGGTCGGCCAGGCCCTTCACGGAATGAGATGAGCCCGCGGGCCGCCAATCGGCACTGGGCAAGATCAAGTCCCTGGCCTGAGATGACCTAGGGCTGACTCGCATATGCGTCTTGGTACCGCCGACATCGATGCCAATTGGGACCAACATTCACACACCGCACCGTGCACTGGTTCGCATATGATGATTTTTACCATCTTGTGATTATAATGAGAAGGGAATTTTTATCGCCGGTCGAATTCAACTAAGCCATGATTGAAATTCAAGCATGAGGAGTGCGCAAGCTAGCGGCGCCACTGGGGCATCAAGCCAATGACCCAACCGCACGTGAGTGGCTCTCCGACGCCGGCGCCTGGCTTGGGGCGCTCACTACCTCGAGAAGCTTATTGCCGCTTCGGCTGGACGGCCGCTAAGCCATCCCTCGTCGAGGGCGTCGGGCCGAACTTCTTCGGAACCAGCGTTGCATGATGAGAGCTGAAGGCGAGACGGCCGATGCTGAACGGCGCCCGTGCCAACTGTAATACACCACCTGATCAGGATGCGGCTCGTTTGCAGCTCATGCAGCGTTGCAAGAGGTCAAAATGCTCAAAAGCTCAGCGCCATTGCAGGCCGTACCAAACACCGGCACGCCAGAGAGTTTGGCGATATATTGAGGGGTGCAATGACGTCCGCCGAGAAACTTTACCGCTTGCATCCCTGCGGCACTGGCAGCTTTCAGCCCTGAAAAGCTGTCCTCGACAACCAGACAGCGCTCCGGCCTGGTTCCCATCAGCTCCGCGGCAAACAAAAACAGATGCGGTGCAGGCTTAGGGTAGACGACGTCCTCGGCGGAAACGAACCGTGTGCCGATGAAGGGCAGAAGATTTGCGGCACGCAATTTTACAATCAACCGGTCGCGGGGGCTGTTGGAGGCCACGCAAAATGGCAGCTCCAAATTACCCAGCAGTTCAATGACCCCGGGCACCGGCTTCAATTTTTCGCGCAGTGCTGCTTCCAGACGACCAAGGAACCGAGACCAGAACTCTGATTCAAGGCGGATGCCGAGTTCCCGTGCAATGTTGGATGAAATATCGGCCAGCTGGCGTCCCGCAAACCGGCAAACCGCCTCATCGACAGTGATTTCAATGCCCTCCCCCCTGAGGCTTTCCGTCAACAACTCGCCTTCCAGCCATTCGCTTTCCACGAGCACACCATCGCAATCGAAGATCACAAGATCAAAAGATCGGGTGGGGTGCGTGCCATTGGCCGCTCGTGTCAGTTGCGTCATTTGGGCATATGCGGCCTGACGATGGTGCTCTCATTCAGAAAACTCCATTCGTGCACGCAAACGCTGTCGCCGCCGACAAGAATTACGTTGTACGTGGGCTCGGCATCGACGAACTCGGGGCGACGGAAATTTGCCAGATCGAGAACAATTTGATGCGAAGTACCTCGTGAGACCACTATCGGGTGCCCATTCACCACCGCGTTCACCGGTAGATGATAATGACCGGCGAAGATTTGGAGGACGTGTCCCGCGGCAACAGCATTCCAGAAGCTTTCCGGATCCACAAACGCAATGTCTGAAAATCCGGGAACTCCAAAACCGGTTCCTTCTGGCGCATGGTGCATAAAAATCAAGAGACGCTTATCACCAGCAGCTGACACACAGCTGCGCAACCACTCGAGTCGTGCGCTGCACAGCAATCCATATCCTTCGTCAGGCACGTGGGTATCGAGGAAAATGCAGCGAACGCCATCCTTGTCAAAGCTACTTTGCACAAAACCGTTTTCGTCAACCTCACATCCAGGAAACACGCCGCGAAAATTTTCGCGGTGGTCATGATTGCCAAGAAGCAATCTAATTGGCAGCGAAAAGTGCGCGACGATCTCTTTCAGTGCAAGATAAGCCAAAGGGTCTCCATCGTGCACCAGGTCGCCGGTGAAAACGACTAGCTCGGCATCGCCATGATGTGCCTCGATATGCTTGAGACACTTCAACAGCCGACGTGCGGGATGAAGCCCAAATAGCTCTCCATCGCCTGCGACCAAGTGTATATCCGACAGCTGAATGATCTTCACGATAAGCTCTAAGGTTGAGCGCTGCATCAAAGATGCAACGTTTGTTTGGCAGCGATGAGCTATTTGAGGGTCTTGGCGACGCTGGTCGCCTCTGAATCGGGACAAGGCCCGCCCAGTGACTACCAAGAAAAGCTATCGGGGCGGCGCGAGCGTTAGTAGTCTTGAATTCTCTCTGGCCCCGCGCCGCTTCTAACCATCATCGCGGAAAAGCTGTTTAGCAAGAGCTCCGCTTTCAACTCAATATGATCGCTGCTGTCCCAAAGATCATAATGCTCATTGGGATCGGTATTATGGTCGAACAACTCTCCTATCCCGGCGTCATGATATACGTTAAGCTTGTACTGGCCGTCGAAGTACATCGATGCACGTGAGCCTTGGCTTCCCCGAAAACGGAGGGAGTTGTAGTATTCGCTGACGACGAAGGGTTTGTGCTTTTCAAGCGAGCGCTTTCCGAGCAGCATCTGATCGAGAGATAGCCCCTGCATGCTCTTTGGCACTTCAAGGCCAGTTAGCGTAAGCAGCGTAGGCGCTAGATCAACAAGCTCGACCAGTGCATTCGATTTTGCTCCGGCTGGGTTGCCAGGGACATAGATAAGCAGTGGCACATGAACGACTCCCTCATAGAAGCGGCAGCCCTTGTAGAGGAGACCATGGTCCCCCATCATGTCACCGTGGTCGCTCGTGAAGACGATTATGGTGCGATCCAGTTGCCTGGTTTCCGTCAGAGCGTCCAATATGCGGCCCACCAGATCATCCACTTGCGCCACCTCGGCGTGGTAAGCTGCTCTCATCTTCCAAATGTTGAAACTGGTGGGCGGCGCCTCATGGGTTGGACCGGCCGATTCATTGTGCCCCCTCTCACCATCCTCTGTCGCCGCCCGCCACGGGTCTACAGCGCATTTCGCTTGCTGATCGACCCTTGCGAATTTCTTGTTGTGTTCAAGATCGACCGGCTTGAACGCGGGATCCGGCATATCGGCAGGGTTGAACCGCTGCAGGTACTCGATTGGGGGATTGAAGGGCGGATGAGGGGCGTCGATGTTTATGGCCAAATACCAGCTACGGGCAGCATGCATCTGGATAAAACGCTCAGCTCGATCGCCGGCCCAGCGGGTCTGCCGATACTCTGCGGCGGGACCTGGCCCATAGTGCTGGTCCAAATACGGTTTGTAATAGGCCTCGGGATCGACGCCCTTTGACCACATCCAGGCGTGATAATCATGGTTTCCCGACCATTCGGGCAGTGGCTCGGGGCTCCAATAGAACTCGGCATACCCGTCGTCGGGACGCTTCTCTATCATACCGCGCGTGGCAGACAGATGCAGCTTTCCGATATGGCCTGTGTAGTATCCGGCGTCCGCCATAAGCTTCGGCAGCAAAACGAGATGTGGAGGAAATGCACCAGCACCATTTTGATGAACCTGGTGTGCAATCGGATATGAGCCGGTCAGGAAACTGGTTCGGCTTGGCGTGCAGATGGGACTTTGGCAATACGCACGACGAAATACAGTTCCCATCGCAGCCAAGCGGTCAATGCTGGGGGTACTGGTGCCTTTGAACCCCAGGCACTGCAGTGTGTCCCACCGCTGCTGATCACTACATACCCACAAAATATTAAAAGCGCTCAACTCATTCCCCTGACGCAACGGTCGGCTATCCTGGAACGGCGGTGGCGCGCGCCGGGCGCGCCACCGATGCGTGGATTGCTATTTAAGGTACCCTGCCCGCTTCATGATGCCCTCCACGTCAGCCTGCGCATCATCCAAGGCAGCTTTCGGACTCTTGCTGCCGACAACCGCCTCTTGCAACGCACGACCGAGCCGATCGCCAATCTCCTTGAATTCAGAAATTCGAGGATAATACCACTCGGGCGCCCCCTTGAGCGTCTCAGCATATGTCGCGGCGAAAGAGCCATGGCCGTAATTGTAGTCGTGTTTGCCAAGCACTTCCTTGTCTTTCCACAACGACTGCCTCGTAATCGCGACGAATGTGCTATCAAGCGAGATGCGCTTCATGACATCTGCGCTCGTCGCCCATTGAATGAAGGCCGCCGCGGCCGCCTTGTTTTCCGAGGCAGCTGGGATCACATAGGCCTGACCTGCAAACGGCGGAAACCTTCCGCTCGGTCCGGCAGGCGGCAAGGCGAAACCAAGCTTACCCACGACCTTTGAAAGCTCCGGGTCGAGGATACGGCCGGCAGTGGGAGCGCCTTCCACCGTCATTGCAATACGGCCCTGCTGCATGGCAATCACGACGTCGTCAAATGTCGCTGAGGCGCTGCCAGGCAGGGTGAAGTTCGTCATCGTGTCGGTGTACCATTTGAGGGCATCAAGCGCGGCCGGCGAATTCACCGTTGGTGTCAGATCCGTCGGCTCCTTGGCGAAATAGCTGCCGCCGAAGCCATACAGAACCTGGCCCCAGAACCAGATATTCTCCCCCGTGTCCGGCTGTCCTCGCAGCGTTGTGCATGCAATGCCAGCCTTGGTCAGCAGAGCACAATCGTTCCGAAATTCCTCCCAGGTCTGCGGCGGACCTTTTATGCCGGCCTTATCCAACAGATCAGGGCGATAATACATTATCTGGGTGGCCGCAAAATGCGGCAAGGCATACTGCTTACCGTCCATGCTATAAAGTCGCAAAACCGGAGCTATGAAGTCCTGAACATCGGCACTCTTCACATCGATGTAACCGTCCAGAGGCTCAAGGATGTTTCCCGAAGCGTACCGCCCGAATTCTTCGCTACCGAGGTACACGACGTCATAGCTGTTTGAGCGGGTCAACAGCTCAACCGAAACCTTTTGGACGGTTGGCGCGTAACCGAAGAGATTAAACTGGACTTCCGCGCCGGTCTTTTCCGTAAACTCGTGAGCAAATTTCTGCAGCTCGAGGTCATAGGCTGAGTTTGTGGAAAGAACCTTTATTTTGACGCCATCAAAGCGTTGCTGAGCAGATGCTCCGCCAGCAAACGCAACACTTATTGCGAGAATAGCTAACCCCAGGCACTTCATGGATATCTCCTGTTCTTTAGAGGCATTACCCTTTGACCGCTCCTATTGTCGTCGGACCGGCCATGTATTTCTTTATGAATGGCACGAAGATCACGATCGGAGCCAACATAAGGACGCATGCGGCGGCGGCCCGGCCCCAATCCGTCCCCTCAAATGGCATAAAGTTCAGAATGGCTACGGCTGCTGTCTTTGCCTCGTCACGCGTCAGCGTGAGCGCGAACAGAAATTCATTCCATGAGCCGATGAAGATGAGTATCCCTGTTGCCGCAATCCCGGACCTGGCTACTGGTATTGAGATAAGCACCATCGTTTGCACCATGGACGCGCCGTCCATGATCGCAGCTTCCTCAACTTCGCGCGGCACCTGATCGAAAAATGACGACAAATACCATATAGCCAACGGCGTGGCGAACATGGTGTTGATGATTATCAGGCCTAGCCTTGTATCGATAAGGTGAATCTCACGAAATAGAAGGAAGTACGGGATTATATAAATCATTCCAGGCGCAGCCCGTAACAACAACACCAGAGTTAATAGCCTGCGCATGGCCTTCTTTTGCAGGTGCGAAATTCCAAAAGCGGCTGGGATCGATAGGGTCATTGTGAGTACGACAGTGCTCATCGAGACGATTATGGAATTGATCAACGCTGAGGAGAATTCCTTGTCCGCAATGATTGCCGCATAGTGCTGGCCGGACGGCTCACCTACGATTACAGGCGGCCATTGGAACATCTCGATCGGGCGCTTCATCGAGGTCGATAGCGTCCACAATATCGGGCTGAACAAAAATACCGCAAAAGCGAAACACACGGCGTAGCCATATACGTAGCGCGCTAGATTGTGACGCATGGGTCTAGCTCCCCACCCGGCCGGCCGATATTCGGCGAATTGACCAGAAGCACGCACATACGAGCGTACACGTGAAGACTACCAGGAGAGCAGCTGAATAGTCGAAGTCCAGATACGTGAACCCAGTCAGGAAAGCGTAATAGTTTAGGGGCTCTGTTGCTCCCGCGGGTCCGCCGCCAGTTAATACGAAAATGACCGGGAATATTCCTAAGACCTCTAGGGCCTGAAAGACCGCGACCGTCCCCATAGCGGGCAGGACGAGGGGTATGGAAATGCACCACTGCGCCTGGAGCCAACTGGCCCCGTCGATGCTTGCCGCTTCATAAATGTCGTCGGGAATCGATTCCAAAGACGACAGGAGCAGCAGAGCGACAATTGGCACTCCGAACCAGACCGATACCAAGATGACGGCGGCTAGGGCCGATGCCCTGCTGCCCAGGAGATCCGCTTGGAGATGTACACCCGACAGACTCGCCAGATAGGACAAGCCCCCCACACCAGGAATCAAGAACAGCTTCCAAAGAATTCCGCCAACCGCCGGCGGCACAACCGACGGAAGCAGAAAGGCTGCCCGCATCCATCGTGTTGCGATGAGCTTTTCTTTCAGAGCTATCGCCAAGCCGAGCCCGCACAGTAATTGCAGTCCGACCGGGATGACGACTAACACCAGCGTCACCGCAACGGAGTTCAAAAAGCGGCTGTCCGAAATCAGCCTTTTAAAGTTATCGAGCCCGACAAAGCTTATTTTGTCCGGAAACGCGATATCGTAGTGCAAGGTCGAAAGCACGAGTACAGCTGCGATCGGAATGAAAGTCGCAGCGCATAGCATTGCTATCGCGGGCGCAATGAGGGCCCAGCGTTCGTTCAGCCGGCGGGATGCCATTGCCCCGGACTCCTCCTACCTTGTTTCCCGCGCGGGGAGCGAGCGTTTCTAGCCAGCAGCCGATGACGCTAGGCGGGAACGAGAGCCAATGCTAGAATGATGACAAGTTTCATATTATATGTCAATGTTGATGGAAATTTTTTTAAGACGTATCGGCGCTGGTTCTTTCGGACGATCTATTCGAACGCTGCCTTGAGGCCCTCTGCCTTCTCGGGAAAGCGCAATTGTGAGCCATGCCGCGCGGGTCAGTGGCTTGGCACTGGGGGCGATGGGACGCAGGCCTCGGGAGAGGACAAACCCACGAACCCTGCACTGTTACTCATCCGGAGCGGCGGGTCGCCCCAGAGACGAGTGAGCATGACGCAGAAGGCTCAGGCGCGTAGTTCGGATGAAAATCTTCATCTTCCGCAGCGAATGGAATGATGATATCGGTCATAGATGGAACGCCTTTTAAACCCCGTGGAGGAGATCAGCGTCTTGGCTTCTGAGCAGTTCATACCCGGCGGAGCCGACTTGGGACCAAGCCTCATTTGGCGAAATTGGGTAAGCAACCAGGTGCGGCGGGCAAAGCATTTTGTGATGCCAAGCACCGATTCAGACGTTTGCCAGACAATCAAAGCTGCGGCAGCCGCGAAGCTGACGGTCCGCGTCGTGGGCACCGGGCACTCCTACACGCCGATCGTGCCAACAGACGGCGTGCTTATCTCGGCAGAACGATTGAGCGGAATTGAATCGATAGACCCCTCTACCGGCCTTGTGACAATGCGCGGAGGCACGCGAATTTGTGACATTGGTCCGGAACTGCGAGCAGCAGGATGGGCTCTGCCAAACCAGGGCGACATAGATCTTCAGACCATTAGCGGCGCGGTCTCTACCGGAACGCACGGTAGCGGCGACACCCTGCAGTGCCTTGCGGGACCCATTGTAGGAATGCGGCTAGCGATCGGAGACGGATCCATTGTCGAATTGAATAATGTTTCAAATGCCACGGCGTTGCAGGCTGCTGCTGTTTCAATGGGAATGGCTGGGGTCATCCTTGCAATCACGATGAGGCTCCAGCCAGCGTTTGATTTACACGACAAAATTTGGAGAGAAGACTTCGAGGATTGCATGTCCCATCTGGAGGATTTGTGCAGCGCCAATCGTAGCGCCCGAATTTTCTGGTGTCCGACGGAACATTCAGCCTCCCTGTACAGCCTGCCCGATACCTCCACGTTTGGCGTGACGAGCAAAAATTCGGACGTCTGTGAAATCCGAACTCTCAACGTAACAACGGCGCAGCCAGAGTCGGTCGCAGAGAACCCCGGCGAACGAATCGGCCCCAGCTACCGGATTTTTCCAGGCTCCATCCCCATGCCTAATCACAATGAATGCGAGTATGCGGTACCCTACGAGGAAGGACCGAACGTCCTGCGCGAAATTCGTAGACTGATTCAGACGAAATACCCTGACCAGATATTTCCCGTTGAGTACAGAACGGTTGCGGCCGATGAAATTTTGCTGAGCCCTTACTACCTTATGAAGACGGCTATGATCTCTGTATCAGGTGCGGCGGGCGAAGATTATTGGCCCTTCATCCGCGATTGCGAGGCGATATTTTCTTCGGTGAAGGGCCGCCCGCATTGGGGAAAACTCAATTCACTCGACCGCGCTCACATCGAAGCGCTCTATCCAAGATATGGCGACTTTGTAAAACAAAGAGAAGCCTTTGATCCTAAGGGGATATTCCTCAACGAGTACTTGAGAGAACGGTTCGCCTAAATGGCGGCATTCCCCTCGCACAGTCTGCAATGCTCAAGCACCTAATCAGTGCGTGTTGTGCGAACACGGACACGCGGCGCGGCCGCGCCTAATAAGCGTCCCCGGCCCAGGCGAATGCGCTGTCAGGTTGCTACCTTGACCAATTGAATGATCGAGCCGCTAGACGTTGATGGACGGGTCGCATAGGAGCCTCCCGTCTTCGGATAGGAGGCCTCCAGCTAAAAGTCAGCCACTCGGGCTAGACTCTTCGAAGCGTCGCAGCCGCAGACGCAGGGTACCGCATCGGATCAGCGGTGATGAGCTCACCATAGTCTGGGTTCAACAGGGGGGTAAGCGATCCTCCCATTTGAGCCGAGGAGTGATTTGGCCGCCCGTTAAGAAGCAGCGCTGGCCGAGCTAGAGACGGCCGAAGTGACCTGAGCTACGGAGCTTCGCCAGCAGCTTGCTGGCCGTTCCGCAGTGGTCAACCGTTGCTTGCTCACTCAGCGGAGACGCATTCCAGGCTGCCAGTTCTGCCACCAAAAGAGCGGTATCTCCGTTTATTGATTCGGCTCTGAGGTGTCCGTTCTTCTCCATCACGATGATGGCTGTGCCGGTTACGCCATATCCAATCGCGGCCATCCGCTGAACGCAGGGATCGCCGTCGACGCGAACATCGAACAGAAGCGACCCTGCGGTTTTTTCCGCAGCGTCAGCCACGCGATCGTAGAACGGTCGATTGAGCCCCTCAATATTGCCGAGCGACTGCTCAAACAACGCCAATTCAACATGCTCCGCCACCATGGCTGCCAGAGTGCGCGCCGGCCGGCGCAATCGGCAAGCCGCCAGCGCTGATTATCCACACACCAGCCGTTCATGCAGCCAAAAAACGCCGCGGTTTTGCTCAGGGCGACATTTTCCGCGCCGGAGCGAGGCGGCGTGTCGCCGTCGGGCATCGACGCAGATCGCCGGAAGTCCTTCGGCGCTCGAGGAATGATAAAACCACACCGAAGCGTCCGGTCTCGAATTCCATCCGCTTGGCCGCCGGCGACCGCTCATTGTTGTTCTCCGTTAGATCCGGGTCCGGCCTCCAGCCTGCGCCCGTACTTCCACCCTGTCGGGGAACAATCAGCCGCTTTTCAATATGTGACCGCTTCCGGCTTCAGAGCGACTCGTTCCGCAATCACCCATGTTCGAGATTCCGCTCCGATCACAATAGGCGCTTTCGCCCATTTCCGTCTGGAAATAGGCGGAAGCGCAAACCATCTTGAAAGCCTGCAAAAGCGCGCCCGCGTGACGCCAATCAACTGGCGCAGTTAATTCGTCGATCTAGTAAAGGATGATACCGCTGCCCCGGCCGATGGTGCCCGTCATGCGTCTGTCCAGCCGCCACGCCGGATCGACGACATGGACCTTGGCCGTGAGCCGCCGCCTGATCGGCCGTGACAATGATCTGCACCCGCCTGTTCGCCGTCGCGGTCTGCTGAGGGGCGCGGACGGAGGTGCTGTGGATCATCTGAATGTCACCCTGCGCGCGGCGGTATGGCGTTTAGCCGAGGCCCTGCCTTTCGCCATCGCACCAAGGGGATAAAAGGTGGTGCGCGCGCCATAACGTTCCGACAGAGCGCGCCACGGCGCACCTGACTCTAGCACCCAGAAAAGACCGCTCAGCACGCGGCGGTCGTCAATGCGAGGCACGCCGCACGGCTTCTCGGGCGGGGGGACGGACACCTCGCAAGAGGCACCGGAGGCAATGCTGACCGTGCCCAGAGTCGTGCGCACCGTCTGCGTAACAATCAGGCGCAGAGCATAGCCGCCGCACAAACTCGCTTCCCTGTTTATCGGTTGACGACCTAGTAGAGGATCGAGAGCTGGCGCCGATCAGAAGCGGAACAGGCCCGTTCTAGAGACTCGTGTTCCTAAGCAATACATCTCCCTCCACTCCGCGAGGATAGCAGGTCACCACTTCGAACGAAGGCAAAAGATCAAGGATGGCCTGCAGGGACAGCTGCCCTTCATAGAGCTCTTGGTCGCTATATTCCGTATAAAGGAACCGTGTGTTGCTCAAGGTCCGTGTGGCCCCAGCGATGACATCTGACTCGGCCCCCTGCACATCCATCCAGATGAAATCGATCTTGTTCAGATTGGCTTCGCTGCACCAGTCGTCAAGCCTTCGCGTTTCAACCGGTATGGGATGATCGAACCTGACCCAATCATGTTCGACAAGGTGATTCTTGGGTCGGCGTATCGAGCCAGATCGGTCCCATTCCTTGGCGCTTCCGTCTCCGTTGCTTGGATGGAAATCGACACTGCCGTTCCGGCTACTGATCGCGATCTCGAACAGCCTCACCTTGTCCAGGTAGAGCTCCATGTACTTCTTAAAGCGGGCAGCCGCTCGAGGGTCGGGCTCAAAGCAGTAGAGCTGAGCTCTTGGGCAAAGCCTGAGAAAACGTCGCGTATCAGTCCCGTCATTGCAGCCGATGTCGAGGATCACCGGATTGGGCTTTTGAAGGAGGGAAACAATCTGCCGATGTAACTTCAACGACGACACCGGTTCGCGCACACGCTCCAGAAGCTCTTGCCAGAGCCGCTGCATGGACATTGGAAAGGTCTCCTTGGAAGGCCGGAATATTTCCATTGAACTCGTCCTCAGCGCCTTGAATGTCGTCAGCCCTAGAGGGTGTAGACCGCGCGGAACCTAGGGCTGACACCGGGCGACTTGGATTGCTTTCGAGTCCTGCGGTGTCGGCCGGGTTCATAAGTCTTCCTAAGGAACGGGGGCAGTCAGGGGAGGCATCTCGCACTCCTTAGGAGACCTGTTTCCCCGGTCGACGTATTCACATCCCCCATTATCCAGAATTGGTAAAATCGATTGTCTTGATGGAACGCATGCGCGCGGTGGATACACATCTGCCAGTCGCCTGTGACTGAGTGAGCGAAGGATGCTTCGGCCGTCAGCGTCCCTTCGAGACTTTTGCAGCATCACGTCGGAGGCTTTCCGCGGTTCACCAGGAATCGCAGGTCCGCAGCGCCCATCGGATTTCGGCGGCGTGCCACAAGGCGCTGGTCCACCTACGCGGCGATTGCTTCGAGGCCCGCCGGACCCAAAGCGTCAACTTGGAGAGCTACATCTCGCGACACGCCGATCTGCTGGGGACTAGCTATAGCTAGGGTATCGGCACTCAGCATGCCGCCGGACGACTATTTTGACGATTCGCTGGCGACCGCGTTCGCGCGGCTGGACAGCGCCGCTCCCTGTTCAACAACGAGCCAGGCCCATATGCCCGGTAAACATGGCATCTGAAGCGCTCCTCGCTCACAGCGCGTGATCGTCTGCGCCGGCAGCCGGATCGACCTCGTCCCGCAGTCATGCGTAGCCAAGCTTGCCCGCATGGCCGGGAGACGAGCCTAGGGTTGCGCTGCCGGATTGGCGACCACAAAGACGGCATAGAGCGACTGTCGCGCCGTGATGAACAGGCGATTGCGCTTGGGGCCGCCGAAGGTGAGGTTGGCCACAGTCTCGGGGATGCGGATCTTGCCGATCAGCGTGCCGTCGGGATCGAAGCAATGGATGCCGTCGCCTGCCGCAGCCCAGACACGGCCAGCCGTGTCCACCCTGAACCCGTCGAACAGGCCGGCCGTGCATGTCGCGAAAACGCCGAGCTCGCGCAGACTGCTGCCCTCGACAGCGAACTTGCGGATGTGCCTTGGCCCGTCCTTCTCATGCGTGGCGCCGGTGTCGCTCACATAGAGCATGGTCTCGTCCGGCGAGAAGGCAAGTCCGTTGGGCTTCGCCATCGTCGCGACGACGCACACCACCTCACCGGTTGCGGGATCAGTGCGGTAGACATGGCAGCCCTCGATCTCCTGCTCGGCGCGGTCGCCCTCATAATCCGTGGCGATGCCGTAGGACGGATCGGAAAACCAGATGGTGCCGTCCGAGCGAACCACAACGTCGTTGGGTGAGTTCAGCCGCTTGCCTTCGAAACGATCGGCGATCACCGTGATCGAGCCGTCGTGCTCGGTGCGCGTGACGCGCCGTGTCCGATGCTCGCAGGTTACCAGCCGCCCCTGCGGGTCGACTGTGTTCCCATTGGCGTTGTCGGACGGCGCGCGGAAGATCGAGACTACGCCATTGGTGTCGTCGTAGCGCATGATTCGATCGTTCGGGATGTCCGAGAACAGCAAGTAGCGGCCAGCGGCAAACCAGGCGGGGCCCTCAAGCCAGCGGCCGCCCGTCCACAGCCGCTCGACCGTCGCATGGCCGACGAAACTGCGCTCGAAACGCTCGTCCAGAACTTCGAATCCGGCGCCTTCAATGTCTCCGAACATGGCTGCTTCTCCACGACATCAGCTTATCGACAGCCGTCGCGGTCCCCTGTTTTCGAGACTTGGCCTTGAGGAGGACTCGCGCTGCTAGGCCTTCATCCGCAATTTGCATGCCGGTTTGTGAGCAGAACCTTGCAGCGGTACGATTGTCGCTCGGCGTTGGCGACTGCCCTCCCGGGATGTCGTTCTGATTCGGCGGGCCGCGGCCGCCAAGACCGGATTGTAGTTGCCATGCGTCCACCATCGGTTGTCCGGGCGTCGCGATCTGCCGGGTCAATGGCAAGCTCCGCCCCGCTTGGCGGGCAATTGCATTTGTAGGTCGCTTAGCTCTTCAGGACTTCCGTCACCACCAAAGTGGTCCGCCGGCCAGACACCTCTCGACAGAGCATCGATCGGTCACGTCCCGACGAAGATCCCGGCACTCATGTCACGAGACACTCGGTCCACTCCTCTGTCGGCCGATAGTCCATGAAATCCCCTCTCCGCGCATGGTGCCGGACACCTCCTTGCCGATGTGCCGATCAAGCACTGGCCGCCATGGCACGAGCGTGAACTCGCGCGACTTCTCGATGACAGCGTATCGGCCGCTGGCAAGCTCGACGGAGCGGCGGAGCGTACCCTCTACTCGTTCTCCAGACCGGGCCTCGGAATACGATAGCCCAAGTTCGTCTGACAGCTGACCGGCAACACGGTTCAGTTCGCGCTGGCGCAGGATGGAAAGCATGTTCGCGCGGAAAACCATCCTGCCCTGCTCTTCATGCGCCAGGCCTTGCACGATCAGCCATTGCCCCCGGCGGATCTGCACCTCACGCACCTCACGGCCGAAGCCCGAGTTGCGCAGGGGCTCCGGCTTGTCGGAAACCAGCTCTTGGTCTGTCCAGGTCACGCCGTCGAAGCCAGCTTGGCGCTGCACCGACAATGAAGAGAGCTTCTCGACGACCACAGGTTCAGCCCTGGCCCGCAGCCGCTCGTATTCGGATGCGCGATCGAGATGATCCGACCCGATGAGCCAGGTGCCGTCCGGCTGGCGCTCGACGGCCCGGGTGGCGCGCCGGATCGCCTCCAGCCGGCGCACATGTGTTGCGGCAAAGCTTTCGGTCGCTGACGGATCATGCCGCAGGTGGATATCGACGTTGTAACGGCCGCCATGCGCGGCGGCGATCTCGGCCGTCGTCAGATCAACCTGCCTGGGCTCGGTGTTCCTCGGTGTGACCCGGACGATGCAGCCGTCGGGCGTCGGTTCGGTGCCCTCACCTTTGCCGATGTCGATGTAACGGGTTTTTCCATCCACCCCGTCGACGATGAGGTAATGACGGTCGTCGATCTCGTCGGCAAGCCCGCGCCCGACAACGCGGCCGACGACACGCTGGGCCGGCTCACCGGATCGATGATGGATCACCCAGCCGGCGGCACTGCGGGCGAGCCCCTTGCCTGTCAGCTCGCGATGCATGGTCTTGAAGATGTCACCGCGCTCGCCGATGCCGCGCAACGTGGCTTCGAGCTCGCCATCGAGGCGCCAGCGACCCGACCCGACCTCTTGTGCCAAGCCCATCCGCTCGAGCTTGCGCAGCCGGCCCTGGTGCAGCGTGTGGCGAAAAGCCTCGCGGGTGGCTGGCGAGACAACGCCGTCATCGTCGCGCATGCGCAGCAGCTGCCGGTCGATGCTGGTGAAGCGTTCCTGCTCCACTTCCTGACGCAGGCGCTGTTCGATCTGCCGGTCGGTGCGGGGACCGAGATCGAGACTTACCAATTCGGCCGCGCGCTCGCGCAAACCAGAGGCGACGTAGTCGCGCGCGATCACAAGATTCGCACCCCGATCGTCCTTGCCACGGACGATGATATGCGTGTGCGGATGGCCGGTGTTGAAATGGTCCACGGCAACCCAGTCAAGCCTCGTGCCGAGGTCCTCTTCCATCTGCGCCATGAGGCGACGGGTCAGCGGCTTGAGGTCGTCATACTCGATGCCGTCTTCTGGCGCGACGATGAAGCGGAACTGATGTCGGTCGCCATCCGCGCGATCGACAAACGCCTTACCATCAATGCGGTCGCTGTCGGCACCGTAAAGCTCGCCAGGCGCGCCTTCCCTGGTGACGCCGTCACGCTGGATGTAGCGCAGATGCGCACGCGCTCCGACCGCGCCCCTGCCGGCCAGCTTCACGATGCGGGCCTTGACGACGACGCGACGCTGACGGAAGCCAGCATAGCGATCGCGCGATTTCAGCAGCGCAGCCGCTGCCCCGCCGCGCCCTGCCCGGCTTCCGGTGAACCGCGCACCGCCCCGCGGCCGGCCGCCGGCTCTGTTGATGGCCGCACGGAGCTGGCCAGCGTAGCGTTTGCCGGCCTTGGAGCCGCGGGAGCCTATTTTCCCAAGCTTCGGCCTGAACTCGTCATCCTGCATTCCCAGCCTCCGGGTGTAATGGAGTCGAATCAGCCACTTGCGCTCGCCTGCTCTCCTGATGCTGGAGGCAGCCTCCGGCAAAAACGATGTGCAGACAGACACTTGCACGCCTCGTGGAGGCGGTGCCTTTATCTTGCCTTCCGCGCCCTGCCCATTCGGACGCGTCCGGCCCGCACCATCGCTACCCCTCCGGCTCCTGCGCTCGCGCGCCGACCTTGCCAAGCGGCACGAAGAGATCGCCGTCTCGCGCGCTGGCGCGAACACCATCTTGAAGGAAAAACAGCGAGCGCCCGGAGGGGGCACTTTGCGTTTTTGGAGAGACAGGTTTGCCCTTCAATTCCTTCATGTCGGTGGCAGAAACACCCGCCGCCCTGAGCTGCTGGAGATAGTCGACCGTTTCTTTCGGCAGCGGCTTGCCGCGTTTGAGATGCGCTTCGTAGCGCTCGGGGCCGGCATTGTAGGCGGCAAACAGGCCGGGGAATCCGAAGCGGTCATACATGGCGCTGAGATAGGCGGTGCCGGCCAGGATGTTGTCGCGCGGGTCGTGCGGATTTGGCCCCAGGCCATGCGCCGCGCGCATCTGTGCATAAGTGCCGGGCATCACCTGCATGAGGCCCATGGCGCCGGCGCGCGAGGTGATCGGCCGGCCGTCAAGCATCGTCTTGCCGCTGCTTTCGGCATCGATGACGGCGCCAATCCAGGCTTGCGGAACATGGAAGCGCCGGCTTGCTTCGGCTATGAATCCCTGCCATCTTTGCAGATGCGGACTTAGGGAGATGACGACCGGTTGGGCACCGGTCGCGGCGGAGCAGGCGCATGGCGCGACAGCGATCATGCCAAAGAGCAGGAGAGTCACTCGGTCCATAGCGGCACGAGCCTCCCGATGATATTCGCGGCCGGCACCGGCCCGAAATAGCGGCTGTCGAAGGAGCGAGTGGTGTCGCTGCCGAGCAGGAACACCTCGTTCCGGTCAAGCGCTCGGCAGCCGTTCCACCATGGCAACGGCCGGCCCTGGGCATCGGTCTTGAGGCGGCGCGCGACGATGTCGCCGCCGATGATGATGGCATCATGGAAGGCGCAGACATGCTCGGTCGGGAGCGCTGCGAGCCGCTTGACCAGCGGGATGTTGCGCGGCAGGTAGCCGCGTTGGGCGGCCAGATAGGCCACGTAATCAGGCGTGCGGACGAGCACGAGATCGCCTCGCGCCGGCGCGCCGGCTGCGACGCGATAAAGGCCGATCGGCGCGCTGGCCGAGGCATTCCAGACCAGCCATGGCGCTGGTTGAGCGAGGCCGGCGAAGCCGATCAGGGCGAGCCCGATCGCGGCAGCGGCGATCGTCTTGCGCGCGCGAAGGCGGCGTAGGCCGGAGCCGATCAGACGGAGGGAAGGAAGCCTCTTCATGAGCGGCCTCCCGCGTCGTCCGGCGCGGAGCCGGCGTTGGCGAAAGGGTCCAGCGGTTGGCCTTTCGACCACTCGTCGAGTTCGTCGATGTGGTAGCGGACATAGCGGCCGTGCTTGCGGAATTTCGGGCCGCCGCCCTTGAGCCGCATCTTTTCCAGGGTGCGCAGGGACAGCCCGACATAGAAGGCGGCCTGCGCGGTGTTGAGAAACGGGCTGCCCTTCTTGGCGCGGGCCGCGCGTTCGTTTTCGTCGTCCATGGTGATCCTCGTCGCTTATGGAGAAGCGATGGAGAGGATCGGCGAACGAGGGCGCCTGCGGGACGGGCGAAGAGTCCGGGGGCGGGTTTTCGCCGCTCTTCGAAGAAGCCCCGCGCCGGTCGCGGCGCGGGGCTCGGTGTGGCCGATCAGTCGACCGGGTTCCAGATGATGGCGTAGGTGTCGTCGTCATCCTGGCCGGCGGCGCGGCCGAGATTGGCGTAGAGCTTGCGCGGTCCGAACTCGGGGGCGGCGATCGACAGGCTCACATAGTCCTTGCCGGAGGCCTCGCCGATGCGGATCCAGCCGGCGCCCACCTCGACGCCTTGCGTCAGCACCCGGAAGTCGGGATGGTTGTCGGCGCTCTTGGCCTGGTTGGGCACGATGTCGATGTCGGCGCGCACGCTGAGCGTCTTGAGCTGGCCCTTGTAGCCGCCGTTGTCCTGCTTGGTGACGTATCCGATCGCGGTCATGTCAGTCTCCTTTTTGCTGTCGCCGGGGACCATTCCCCTGCGATGGCGGACCGTGATGGGCGGTCCGGACCGCCTGAACCCGACAGGGCCGCAGCGGCAGCGGAGGACCCGAGCAGGCAGGTTTTTTGCAGCGAAGCGGGCGCGAGGAGCCGCCGCAGGCGGCGGGGAAAAAACCTGCTGGCGAGGGTTTCGGGCGGGCCGGAACCGCCCATAGGTCGACAAGCCAGCCGCAGGGGAATGGTGCTCGAAGACGGCTGGGAGACTAGCTGCGCGATCGGCTGACACCAAGCAAAGGCGGCGGCGGGGTGCCAGTCTTGCGTCGCTCGCAGGCAAAATCCCATCGGCGTATGTGCCCATGGACCGGTCGCCGCGACAAAGCACGCGGGCGAGTTTGGGGCTGGCGAAGGCGTCGAATTGGCGCCGGGTGTGGTCTGCGGCGCGCGGCTCAAAGGCCGCAAAAGTGCAGCCGGCGCCGTCCCGGGAGATGGTCCCCCAAGCGGCGGCTTTTGAAAGAGCCGCCGCCTGGGCTTGGCTGGATCATTGCGCCGCAAACAGCGGCTGAACGCGGGCCCACTGGTCGGCGGTGCGGAAGCCGCCGCGCGCCGTGTAGCTTTCGACCGGGAATTTCATCCAGCGCGGCAGCCACGTCTCGACCTGCTCGCGGCCGTTCTCGCCGGCAAGGAAGTCGCGGATGATCTTCTTTTGCGTCTTGACCTTCTCGGCGACATTGCCGTCGGCGACATGCTTGCCGCCGATCTCACCAAGCATGACATTGGCGATTTCCTTGTCGCGCAGAAGCTCGAAAAAGGCGTCATCCGCCTGCCACCAACCGGCCATGTCGACCTTCAAATGATGCCCAAGCGCCTCGATCACGGCGCTGCCGGCTTCGAGCGTTTCGGCCATGACGATGGTGAGAACGCGCATGACATCGTCGTCGGACAGCGTCAGCAAACGAGCAAAGACATGCGCCGTGTCATAGCCGTCGCCATAGCGACCGACGACAGCGGCGTCCTCGTCCGGTTGCCCGAGCAGGGCCAGGACCGCGCGCCGCTTTTCGGCGAATGCGGCCTCGGCCTTGCAGGCTGCGAGGCTCGCCGCGACCGTCTCATTGGCGGCGCGCTGCGGCTCGCAGCGCACCTGCCACAGGCTTGAGCCGGCAATCGCATGCGCCACCATCAGGCGAAGCGCTGTGCCTGGATGATCAAGCAGCCCGGCGCGCACGGCGGCATGACGGTGCAGATCGACATAGTTCTGCATCGGGCCGCTGAGTTCGGGACGCGACGGTTTGGCGGCGATCTCCTCCTGCTCGCTCCCCTCGCTTTGATCGCGGGCGCGACGCGCTTCCTTGCGCGACAGCCAGCCTTCGTGGCACTCGACCTCGCCGCGATGCGACACGGTGATGACGACCTTGCCGCCCTTCTTCTTCGGCGTCTTCTCGTGGTCCCATGAGTGGAAATGCTGGCCGGGTTCGAGCACGGTCACTTCACTCCATCCCGCCTCGAGATAGGCGTCGCGGCTGGCGGCAATGGCCTCGTTCTGCTTGAGCCAGAACAGGTCGGCATCGGCGAAATAGCTCTCCTCGCCGAACAGATCTGAGACGATGAGGCCGGGATAGTCCTCGATGGCGAACAGGGCGACCTTGGTGGCAATCGACTGGCCGCCGAACAGCCATTGCTTCAGCTGGTAGCCGCGCGGCGCGTATTGCTCGGGATCGGCATAAAGAGCCAGCCAGTCCTTCTGCTGCGCTTTCGAAGCCATGGTGAGATAGCGCACTGTTTCGGCGTCGATCTCCTCGCGCCGATAGGCTTCACGGATCTTGGGCAACAAGTCGCCAAGCGCCAGCGAGCGCTTCACCATCAGCTCGGTGATGCCGAAGGTGACGGCGATGTCGGCAATCGTGCGGCCTTCCCTGATCAGCCGCGAGAACGTCTCCCATTGGGAGACTTCGTCGGGATCGAGGCGGGCGATGTTTTCGATGAGCGAGGCTTCGAGCGCATCGGCGTCATCGCCGTCTTCCATGATGGCGCAGGGCAAGGGCTCGCCCTCGCCGCGCTCCTCGGCGAGCGACTTGGCGGCGAAATAGCGTCGCCGACCGGCGACGATCTCGAAGCTTTCGGGCGTGCCGTTGGGCCGCACCAGAAGCGGCACCAGAACGCCGCGCGCACGCACGGACGGCAGAATGTCGGACAGGTCGGGCGCGCGTTTTGCGTGCCGCATGTTGGCGGCGGAAATGTTGAGCTTATCAAGCGCAATGTGGGCAAGCTGCATGGGTTAGTCTCCTTCGTTTGGGGTTGAGTTGCCCGCCGCGAGGGCGCAGGCCGGGCGGCGGGCGGGTTTTCCACGCCTAGCGGCGTGGTTCCGCCGTGTCCGGCGGAAGCTCGCAATCGGATTTGGCAAGTGCTTGCGCTGCCTGTCGCAAAAGCCGCTCGTCCTCGGTGATGTGGCAGGACAGCCGAGCGGCTTCGGCATAGACGCAGAGCCCAAACTCGGCCTTGAAATAGCGGTCGCGCTCGATGCCGAGGCCAAGCCGTCCCTTGACGCTTTCAAGCTCGGCAAGGCTGACGCTGCCCAGTTCGGGGAAGCCGAGGCCGAGGTCGCACAGGCCGAACAGCGTGTCGCCGTCGGCGTCGAGTTCGCTCAACAGCCAGGTCGCGGGCCCGGTCGGATCGAACAGTTTGACGACCGGGTGATGGTCGGTTTCTGTTTCGGCCGCGCCATTGACGAGCAGCCGGGCGCGAAGGTCGTCGGGGATGAGGATCATGGCAAAACTCCTTGTCAAAACGGGTCGAGCTGGTTGCGGGCGTTCGGCGGGAGAAAGATTCACTGGATCTTTCTCTGATCCGCCTCACCATCGAAAAGACCGATACCGAGCGGCTTTTGCGCCTTGCGTGGCCGCAAGGGCGCGCGCGTGAGAAGGCAAAGCCGGTCGCGCGCGGTGACAGGCCGGACACCGGAAATGAGGGTCTGCTCGCCTTCCGGCGTCTTCTCGGTCGGCAGCGCGTGGGGATTGCGCGCCTTCACGCCGCGATCTCCTCACGCTCCGAGGCTTCGGCGGTGCGGTGAGGGCCAAGCAGGAAATCGGCGGCTTTGGAGGCTTGGCTGGCGGCGCGGAAAATGGCGCGGTTGTCCTCGCGCAGCACGGTGAGCCATGAGCCGATATAGTCGGCATGGCGCACGGTCGGCTCGATGGCGAGAGAGCTGCAGACGAAGGCGGCGCAGATTTCGGCGACCAGTTCCTCGCGCGCATAGGTCTTGGTGCCGAAAGAGCCGGAGAGGTCGCGCGCAAGCCGCGCCGGGTGGCCGGTCCAGTGGCCAAGCTCGTGAAAGCAGGTGCGGTAATAGTCGATCTGGTGGAAGAATGCCGGCTGCGGCGGCACCTGAATGAAGTCGCTGCCGGGCATGTAGAAAGCGCGATCGCCGCCGATGCGGAAATCAGCGCCGCTTGCGTTGATTAGCGCCTCGGCCTGCGGGACGATCTGACGCTCGGGCAGCGGCTCGGCGGCGGCATGGAGGTGGTCGGGCAGTCCGTCGCACTGCGCGACATTGAAGACGGTGAAGCGCTTCAGGAAGGGGACGGCGTGCGGTTCGTCGCCATCGGTCTTGGCGCGCTCCTTCTCGTCCTTGGGAACAAAGCGATCGGCATGCACGATGGTGGTGCCGTGTTCGCCCTTGCGGACATTGCCGCCAAGCGCAAGCGCCTGCCGGAAGGTGAGCCAGTTCTGACTGGCATAGCTGCGCTCGAAGACGGCGCCCCACAGGATCAGGATGTTGATGCCGGAATAGAGCCGGCCGGTGGCCGCATTCTTGGGCAGGCCGAGCCCGGCCTTTGCCCGGCCCCATGGCTTGACCCATGGCACGGTGCCGCGCTCGAGCTCGGCGATGATGCGGTCGGTGATCTCCTGATAAAGGCCGGCGCCGGGGCGCCCGCCCTTAGCCGCGCCGGCCTGCCGGCTGGCGGAACGCTTGTTGTTTGCACGCATCGTTTGGTCCTCCGCTCTTCAATCGCGCCCTCCCCCGGAAGATCCCATGGGCGGTGGAGGCAGCGCTCGATCCCGATCTCGCGTGCCTGCCCCCGTGAGTGGGGTGGGCGGCAGAACGCGACTGGCTTGGCCCGCTGAACGAGGCAGGCCGCACCCGAAGGGCCGGAACGGAGTGGAGGATGTGAGCGGAGCGAACATTGCGGCCTGCCGCAGCGGGCCTAGAAAGGAGCGTCGCCCACCCCGCGAGCGGGGGGCAGGCAACTACCAAAACCACATCGCGAAGCGATGACCGCAGCTGCGATCAACTCGCTTTGGCCGGCGTATTGCTCATGAACAACTTGGAGGGATAGAACACATGAAAGCTGAAAACGTGACTGAGATTGAAACCGATGCGGTCCATACGACACTCGGCGCTATCTTCCTGTCCCTGGAACTCAGTCGCTCGAGCTGGTTGGTGACAAGCTTGTTGCCATGCAACAGAGAGAAGATGTCAAAGCGCGTCGTCAAGGCAGGCGATACAGCCGGATTGTTCGACCTTATCAGCCAGTTGAAGGCGACGGTTCGGCGCAGAACGGGCCGTGACGTGCCGGTGATCGCAATCCAGGAGGCTGGCCTGGACGGCTTCTGGATACATCGGATCCTTGAGCGTGACGGTATCGAAAGCCATGTGGTTGATGCAGCATCCATTGCCACGTCACGCAGGAAGCGCCGGGCGAAGACGGACAAGCTGGATGGCGAGACCCTCCTTCGCGCCCTGCTTGCCTACAAGCGCGGCGAGCCGCGGGTATGCGCCATGGTTGTTCCGCCATCGCCCGAGCAAGAGGACCGAAAGCGCAACAGCCGTGAGCGACGCGCTCTCATCGCGGAGCGGATCAAGATCGTGAACCGGGTCAAGGGGCTCTTGTTCTCGCAGGGCATAGTTGGATTTGAGCCGCTGAAGCGGGACCGCCGCACTCGACTGGAAGAACTCAGGACCGGAGACGGTCGTGAACTACCGTCGAATCTCAAAGCGGAGATTGTCCGTGCACTGGACCGGATCGAGCTCGTGCTTCGGCAAATCAAGGACGTGGAAGCAGCGCGTGACGAAGTGGCTCGCAATGAATGCGACCCATCAAAAGTCGCCAATGGAGTGTCGATGCTCAAGCAACTGCGCGGCGTGGGAGCGGACTTTGCCGAGGTGCTTTGGTCCGAGGGTCTGTATCGCGAATTTGCGAATCGAAGGCAGCTTGCCTCCTATGCCGGTCTGACGCCGACACCGTGGCAAAGCGGATCGATCAGCCGGGAACAGGGCGTATCGAAAGCGGGCAATCCGAGGCTGAGGACCGTGATGGTGCAATTGTCGTGGTTCTGGCTTTTGCATCAACCTCGATCGGCTTTAGCACAATGGTTCCAGGAGCGGGTCGCGCTCGACGGTGGCAGGCGCCGGAAGCCGGCAATTATTGCGCTCGCGAGAAAACTTCTGATCGCGCTATGGAAGTATGTTCATCATGGTGCTGTCATTGAGGGCGCTGTCATGAAGCCGGCATGATCAACGTACTCTTTTCCATCCGCCGGGATTGATCGCTCCCGGCTGATCCTGGGCGAACGAACCTCCCACCCCACTTGGCCTAAAATGCCGTCCGGAAGATTGGTCGCGTTCCCCTGAGCCTTACCGACGAAAGCGGGATGTTGGTGCAGCTGCCACAGCGCAGCGACCGTATGTGAGTTTGGACCGGTGTTGTCACCGCGCCAAGACGACAGGCTCGGACCTAGGATCACAACGCATTGAGGTAGATATGCGAAGACAGCCTTGACGACAAAGTTCCCATGTGAGCGGGGTGGGCGGCGAGAACGACCGGAAAGGCCCGCTGCCGAAGGCAGACCGCATCCGAAGGACCGGAACGAAGAGGAGGACCCTGAGCGGCAGCGAAGGGTTGCGGGATGCCGCGGCGGGCCTAGAAGGGAGAGCCGCCCACCGCGCGCCACCGGGGGATGGCCAACAGACAGACCACGCCGGCCAGCGGCCGGCGGCCATCAGCAGCCGAAAGGCTGCACGCGCCAGGGGGCGAAGCCGAATGGCCGAGACCGCCTGAGGCTTGCCGAAGAAAAGCGGGCTCGGTTCACGAGCACCCGGCGCGCGCCTTCAGGCGCGCGGGCGCTCCTCAGGTCCGCGACGACCGTAGCTTTGATCTTGGCGGTGATGCGCGTGTAAATGTCGGCACGCGCTCCGGACTGCATCCTGGAAGACATCGTGATAGCTCCTTGGGAGCGACGCGAGCGCACGGGATCGCCACCGGTTGCGGGCGGCGCCAGGCTCAACGTCGGTGGAAAGGGTCAGTGAAAAGCCGGCGAGACAGCTGACTGTTTAGATAATCACATAGTCCGGACCGGTCACCGCCCGCAGCTCGACGCGGCCGTTCTGGATTTCAAGCGTCTTTACCTGCTCGGCGCGTTGCGAGGTCAGCGCGTATTGGAGATTGATGGCGGCAAGCGGGGCCGGGAGTTGGCGCAGACAAGCAGCCGGTGCGCCGACCAGACTGGCCAAGCTGGCCAAAACGCCAATGGGTGGGGCAAGCGGTGCCTCGGCATATCTATGAGTGCTGCCTGTGATGCACGCGTCTAAGGGGCACTGCCGCACCGCAGTCCGCCAACTCGAGCTGTAATTACGGATTGAACCGCCGTTGCGGTATATAGGGAAGCATCCAACGACAGATTCCCAAATGCCGGTTGACAAAGGAGGTAGCTTGCACCTGCCTGTTCCAGTTGATCAAGAAGAGCTTGTCCCGCAGAAGCTGCCGTTCCTACTACGCACAATTCCTTCTCGATTGCTGCATCGAAGGTCAGCGGCAGGTTTGGTGGAGTCGGCATGGCATTGAGATCGTAAAGGAATTTAAAGCTCTTGAGCCACCGTTCGTAAGCAGGTGCGGCGAGTGAACGTGCATCTGTTTCAGAACGCCCGATCACGATCATTCTGAGCAATCCGAGAAATGGCGCTTGGTCATCCGCGTCACCGATGTGCTCTCGACCGGCGCGGAAGGCATCAGTAATTCTGCGAACAGAAGAGGAAGGTCCCACGCACGCGATGTTCACGCCATTCGCAGCGGCCCAGGCTGCCGATTCGGGTCGATTCGTGGCGATCCAAGTCGGCGGATGTGGACGCTGATGAGTTCTTAGCGTCAGCGGAACGCTGTTCAATTCAAAATGGCGTCCTTGATAAGATAGCGTACCGCCTTTCAGCGCATTGATAAGAATCTCGCTGGCTTCCGCATAGTGGTCTGGCGCCGCGTCCGAGCCAATCCCAAAGTAACCCAATTCGATCGGGAGCGAGCCGCTCCCTATTCCAAGTTCGAGCCTGCCACCGCTCAATTGATCCAGCATACAGATCTCTTCGAACGCACGTAGCGGATGGTAGAGGGCAAGCAGCATTACCATTGGGCCTACACGAAGGCGCCGGGTTCGCTGGGCTACGCTCGACAAAAACAGATTCGGTGATGGACCTCTCCCATGTGGGGTGCAATGGTGCTCTGCGAGATGATATGCATAGAACCCAAGGTGATCACAGGCCTCGGCTAACATCAGGCGATCTTCGTATTGTCGGGCGATATCGACGCCGCCATCATCCAGGTGATCGAAGATGCCGACAGCTAGGCCTGAAGGAAAGACTGTATTCATCATATTGTCTCCAATTTTGGCGCAACAAATCCCGTTGCTTCTATGTCAAAGCAATTCAAAGATCTCGCCCTTGTATAGTCGTGATGATTATTGCCGTCGACGCTAACGCAGAGTCTGCTACCTAACGTCTGAATATAGACCTATTAAATATTCGCATTAATATCCTTAGTTGCACTAAGAAATGCATCCATTTGCTCTTTTGTACCGATGCTGACGCGGATGCAATTTTCCAGACCTTTATCGGCAAAAACTGCGACAAGTATTTTTTGCCTTGCCAAGGCTGATTGCCACCATGAGCCATCCTGTCCCGTTGGCACACGGGCTAGCAAAAAGTTTGCGTGGGAAGGCATTACGGAAAATCCGAGTTGCGACAGCGCGAGCCTCACTCGCTGTCGTTGATGCCTGATATGTCTGTGGTTGTCGGCATAGGCGGCGCGATGCGCAAGGACGCTCATACCGACCGCATGCCCGATCACATTCATGTTGAAGACGTTCTGGATGTTGCGTAGCCGGCCGATAATTTCAGGGTGACCGAAACCGAAACCGACGCGAATGCCGGCGACAGCATAGCTTTTCGAAAATGTTCTTAAGACCAGAAGGTTCGGATAGCGATTGATGAGGTGCAGACCATTCTCGGGGGCAAAGTCGACGTAGGCCTCATCCAGCACGATCAAGCGGTCCGATTTCGCTACCAGGCGTTCGATATCCGCCACCGGAACGAACGCTCCGGTCGGATTGTTCGGATTGGCTAACAGAATGAACTTAGCGTCCTTTGCAGGACCCAAGAGCAATTGCTCGATCGGCAAGGAATGATCTTCGCCAAATTCGATTTCGAGAAATTGCGCACCCTGCAACATGGCAAGTTTGCGGTTAAACGAAAACCCCGGCGACATCATCGCTACCCTATCCCCCGCAGCAAGAAAAGCTCTGTAGACAAGTCCGAGCAGTTCAGACGATCCGTTACCGGCGATTACCTGATCAATGGAGACGCCGTAGGCATTGGCGGCGGCTTCCCGCAGGCTGATGTTATCCTCTTCTGGATATAGATACTGCCGTTCGAGGGCCGCAATCGCACTTTTCATTATCATTGTTGGAAGAGGGAAAGGGTTCTCATTCGTGTTTAGTTTCACCCAACTTGCATCCGGCGCTGGTCTATCGGATGGCAGGGCATCTGACTGCCTCGCCATTTGCGAAAGAGACGAAAGCACACTCTGCAATTTTGCATCCGACATGTTTTTCTCCGTTTCAGTCGCAGAGGGAATCCGGTCGACCATGGTCGAGAGCACATGGTCGACCGACGGTGCGTGCCTCGCTACAGTGTCGCTCCCGCTGCTGCCTGATGACTGACATCGGGTCCCGCTCGGGATGACGTGCTCAGGCGATGTGACGGGCGAGATCTGCCGCTAAGTGTCGCGGGGCTCGTGATCGGCGTTGGCGACCAGTTCCCTCCCGGCCCCGGCTTCGCCGGAACGGTGCTGTTGGACCTGGCTACTAACGCGACCCTCTCAATCAGCCCGCGGAGCGCCTCTCTGTCGCCAATGCTCTCCCTCACATGAGCCCTTTTTCGCTCCTGCCCACACTGTTCGTCGAATTGCCTTTGCATCTGGATTCCTCGGCCATCAGTCGCTCGCGGTCGGACGCGAACCGGCGAGCAGCTTCACATCTGCCCCCCAGATCGGCGCTTGTGCCAAGAGGCGGAGTTCGGAATCGAGGGAAGCTGATTTATTTCGAGGTCGGTCGCGTGGTCACGGGCAAGCGTGAAAACGCCCTGGCCGTAAGTCGGGGCGCCGCGACGTGGTCGAGTGCACAGCGGGGCGATGGCTGGCGCATGGCTTTCCTTTCATGAATCGCGACCGCCGACTGGCTTCTGCACGCCGCAACCGCACGTTGATGCAGGAGGCCGGAATGGGGCGGGAGAGTCAATCGAGCTTTCTTTCATTTGAGAAAGGAAACTCGGCGATCATGATAGAATTCCATCAGTTTGATGTATCTCCGGCAGATGAGATCGCACGGCTTCATAATCTCGGGTTGCAGCTCCTGACCTACGTCCGTTTGAACCGCGGTGCGATCGTAAACTATGGCAAGCGCTACCGAGCCGGCCTTGGAGGACTCTGGCGTCAGCCGGTGCCGAAGCTGGTCACAGCATTTTGTCGGTGTCCGATTGACGACAATCTGTGTTCAAGTCCAGACATCCTAGGGGTTAGGATCAAGCCGGCCAGGGGGCGACTCCGCCGATTTGCGGTCGCTGCTCGCAACCCGTTTGGTGGCATGCAAATTGCATATTATGACACGTGTTGCGACTTGGCCCGTCGCGCGGTCTTTAGCCCAGGAGTTCACATGACATTGGCCCGAACGCAATACAGGCTGCGCATCCCGTGGGACGCCCCAGCTCCGTTGGATCTCGCTGCGATCGGCAGACAGGATCGCCATCCCGCAGACCGCCTGCAGCTTTCAGGTCAGCTAGGGCCGCCATAAGGGTTCTCGTAAAACAAACATTCAGGAGAACTTATGACTCGACCACATGAATATCGGCCGATTCGCCGGCTCTCCCAATGGCACATAACACCAGATCCTCTTCAAACCCGTGATGATCCAGAAGGAAACGAAAAATGCCTACCTCAGAGAAGGACGCTGCGGGGCGCTCGAGGCTCCTTATAAAATTGCGGTCTCACTGGCCACGGACGATACTTGCCGCCACGGTGTTGGCCATTGTAATGACCGCTCCAGCTCCAGCCGTCGCCCAAGACGCTGATAAGCACTACTGCGACCAAAGCTTGGTTGAGCAAGGCTGGGGGGGTACGTTGGTGGTTGTGCATTGGCGATCCAGAGGTCAAACGAAGACCTGCCGGTCACCTGGTTGGAACGGTTGGTGCGGGTCCTGATTGGACCTGTGCAACCCGATCGGGCCTGAGCAAAACACAGCCCCATGCGCCAACGATTCGACACGCCGCATTGCGACGGCCTCTAATGTCTGGACCGCCGATACTCCCACCGAGGAGCAGCGCGCGGCCTGGATCGCCAATCTCGACAAGATTGCCGGCCGCAATCCGTCGGTGGTCATTCCGGGCCACATGGACCCCGCAGCTCCAACCGGTCTTGCCGCGATCGAGCACACCAAGGCGTACCTGCTGAATTTTGAGGAGGAACTGGCCAAGGGCGGCGATTCCGTCGCGCTCAAGGCCGCGCTGGAAGCGCGCTTTCCGAACCTGGGCATGGGTGTCGCTCTCGACATCGGCTCCAAGGTCGCCACCGGCGAAATGAAGTGTGGTTGAGATGAGCACGAATCTTGAGCTGATCCGGGGGACCTATGAAGGATCCTCCGAGGAGAACGGCCGCAATCTGCGGGCTGTCCTGTCGCCGGACGTGGAATGGAGCGAAGCGGAAGGCTTCCCCTACGCCGGTACCTATGTTGGACCAGAGGCACTGATCGACGGCGTATTCCGCCGCCTTGGCACGGAATGGACGGGCTATCGCGCCGAGGTCCACACCTACCTTGCCGACGGCGATCGCGTTGGCGCCTTCGGCGTCTATTCAGGCACGTAGAACGCGACGGGCAAGTCTATGACTGCGCCCTTTGCCCACCTTTACCAGATCAAGGACGGCAAGGTCATTCGCATGACCCAGTATGTCGACACCGTTCTGGTTCCCGCGCGCTCAATTAGGCGCAAACACCAGGAGACGATCCAATGCTCAAGAAGACAATCTTCGCATCTATCTTCCTCGTGACCGCCTCGGTCGCGGGATTAGCGGTACCTGTTTATGCCCAGGACGCCACCCAGACCCAGATCGTGCAGGACTACGAACTGGCTCAAGCCAACAAGGCGCTGGTCACAAAGGCGTTTCAGGAGCTGTTCGGCGACCACGATCTCACCGCTCTCGACCGCTATTGGGCCACCGACTACATCCAGCACAATCCCAGCATAAGCGACGGACGGGAGGCCGTGAAAACGTTCTTCGAAAGCCTCGGCATTTTGACGTGGCCAAAGCAGCAGGTAAAGTTTGAGCGCGTCATTGCCGAAGGCGATCTTGTGATGCTTCAGACCGTGCAGCCAGCATTGGAAAATTCACCTGCAACAGTCATCGTCGACATCTTCCGCGTCGAGAAAGGTAAGATCGTCGAGCATTGGGACGTGATCCAGCCGGTTCCCGCTGAAGCCACCAATCAGCGGCCCATGTACTGACCTCGTATCAGCGGCCATTTTGCCCTGACGGAATATTGTCGAGAGCACCTCCCAGACTGAGACAAGGCAAATCGCGGACAGTTTCCCTGCAAGAGAGGAAACTGGGGCATGGCCGGACGGCAAAGAGTTATTGATGAGGACCAAAAGCTGGAGCTTCTCCAGCGCATGGAGGCAGGCGAAACCGTCAGCAAGTTAGCCGACGAGGTTGGCATCAGTCGCCAACCACTTCACGAGTGGCGTGATCACCTCAGGCTTCGTGGTAATCTGAAGTCACGTCGGCGCGGCCGGCCGGCCAGATCGATAACAGGAGTTGACGCGCGATCGGGCGCGCGCCGTCATCGATGGTATGACGGCACCGAGGGCAAGGAGCTCGAGTCTTTCCGAGTGGGCCTCGGCCCGAGCGGCTTCCAACAGTAGATGGCAGCAGGCGACCCGCTTGCGCCCTAGGCCGCGCTGTTGTTGATCACGCGCAGTTCGTGGTTGCCCAGCCGCCGGGAAGCGGCTGCCCGACCATTGCCGATCGTGTGCTGAGCGAAGTCGGAAATCGGGCAAGGTCGGCCGAGAAGATAACCCTGGATCGCATCACAGGCTTCTCCCCGAAGAAAGGTCAGTTCCGCGTCCGTTTCAACGCCCTCAGCCAGGACCGGGAGCTTGAGACCCCGAGCCAGCCCAAAGACCGCACGCATGACGGCAGCCGCCTCATCGCTGGTATCCACCGTCCGGATAAGAGACTGGTCGACTTTGATCTTGTCGAACGGGAAAGCGCGCAAATTCGACAGCGACGAGTAGCCGGTGCCAAAATCGTCCATGGCGATTTGGACCCCAAGGCTTTTGAGCTGGCGCAGCGCGGTGAGCGCGCGCCCCATGTCCTTGATCATGCAAGATTCGGTGATTTCCAGCTCCAGGCGGCACGGATCGAGACCGGTCTGTTTCAACACTGCCCCGACCAGTTCCGGCAAATTCCCGCCGTGGAGTTGCATGGCCGAAACGTTGACGCTGATTGCCAGCGGTTGTTGCCAGCTTGCCGCTTCGGCGCAGGCGGTGCGCAGCACCCATTCACCGATCTTCAGAATGGCGCCACACTCCTCCGCGATCGGGATGAACACCGCCGGCGGAACGGCTCCGCGGTCCGGATGATCCCACCGCAGCAGCGCTTCGAAACCGAAGATCTCGTTGGACAGGAGTTCCGCCTGCGGTTGATAGACGAGGCGCAGTTGCTTGCGCGAGATGGCGTGGCGGATGTCGTGCTCGAACTGGCGACGATCGCGCAGATGCTCGCCCATGGACGGCTCGAAAACGCGATAAAGGCCGCGCCCCTGCATTTTGGCCTCATAAAGAGCTGCGTCGGCATGGCTCAGGAGCGTCTCCCGATCGGGCGCATCCTTTGGAAACACGGCGATGCCGAGGCTGGTCCCGATGGTGACGCCGGCCGGCAGGTTAGCGCCTGCGTCATTGAATGCGTCCAAGATGGCGTCAGCGGTGCGCGTCGCATAGGCGGCGCTCGGCAGACCGGGAACGATCACAGCGAACTCGTCGCCGCCCAAGCGCGCAACCATCTGCCCTGGCTTGAGGACGCTTCTGATCTTGTCGGCCACACACTGCAGCACGGCGTCTCCGACAAGATGGCCGAAGAGGTCGTTGATCTCCTTGAAACGGTCGAGATCGAGGAAGAGGACGGCAAGACACCGCTCAGTGTCGAGATGTGCCGTAAGCTCGGCGTCCAGCTTTTCGTTGAAGCTCGTGCGGTTCGGAAGCTTGGTCAGGGGATCGTGGTGGGCAAGGAAGTGAATTTCCTCCTCCGCCCGCTTGCGCCCGCGGATATCGCGCACGGCAAACACCTGATGCGGCTTGCCGGCATAAAGGATGGTGTGCCGGATCAGCTCCACCGGCACCAGGGTGCCGTCCGTCGCGCATAGCTCCACCTCCAGCGGCCTTTGCGCGGTGCCCGTGAGTTCGCCTAGGGAAGCCGTGGGAAAGAAGGACGTGAGCGGGCGTCCGACCGGTTGCAAGCCGTCGACGCAGGCAAGCGCGCAGAAACTGCGATTGGCAGCCACGATCTCGGTTTCGTTGCACACGATCAGCCCCTCGACGGCCGCGTCGACCAGCTCCTGCATACGCGCTATCTCGCCGGCGCGACGGAGATCACGCACATCGAGGGCGAGGCCGATGATGGCCAAAAGGACAATGACGATCGAGACGAGGGCTACGCCAGCCGCCATCCAGTCGGCGGGCAACGCCGTTGCGGAAACGACAATGCGCGGGTCTGGCATGATTGCGGCCGCGCCCATCGCGGTGAAATGGTGGCTGCAGATCGCGACCGTCAGCACGAGGGCGCCGAGCGCCTTCCACTTGAGCGTGTTGGCGTGAAGGGCAACCGGCAATGCGGCCGCACCGAACAGGCCACCAAGAATGATTGAGGCGGCGACGAGCGGTACATCCCAGACGACGCGGCCCGCGATCTCGAATGCGGCCATGCCAGTGTAGTGCATCACCGCGATGCCGCCCCCCACGATTGCACCGCCGATCCAGCGTCCGCGGGGAATGCGTGGCGAGATGCCGATGGTGAGACCCGTGCCGGTCAAAGCGATCGCGGCCAGTAATGAGATGATCGTCAAAGCGACGTTGTAGCCGCTCGGTACGGCGGGCTGGAAGGCCAACATGGCTATGAAATGCGTCGCCCAGATGCCGAAGCCAGTGGCGACCGCGGCGACCGCTAGCCAGATCCGTCGCATCTCGCTTTGACTGCGTTCGACATGGTGGAGGAGATTCACCGCCGTGAAGGAGGCCAGGGTGCAGATAAAAGCCGCCAGCGCAACCAGACGCAAATCATGCTGCGTCGCAATGCAGGTATAGACTTTCAACATGCTCTTCCCCCAAGCAGGATGATCACCCGCTGGGGAGAAGTCTACGGTCAAAACTTGAATAAAGCGCTTAAGCGGGAAATCCGCTTTGAATCATCGCGTCTGTCAAATCCGCTCAAGCCGCTTATCCCTGCGCCCTCAAAGGCATTTATGCGGCATGGGCAAAGTTCGTCTTGTTCTCAAGCCAATTTCGGCCGCGATCGCGAAATGGCGCGATGCCTCTCGATGTGCCCGCGCCAGCATCGCATGCGTCGCCGACGGCCTAGGCTCGCACTTTTCCGCTGCCCGACTTGCAGGCAGCGAGCCACTGCATGGCGGAGGTTGAATCTTCCAATATGCCGGCCCGTTTTGCAAAACCGAGAAACGCGTTGCGTGCGACGCCTCCAGGCTTTCGCCCATCGCATACATCATAGCATGCCTTGAGGGCGGCTTCGTGGATCAGGTCTCTGTCATCTTCTGGCCATTCGTTGAGGAAATCGATCGCGTCCGCAAGGCCGGCAATCTCCTGCACGATGTAGGTTGCACGCTTCACGAAAACCGGGCTGCTGAACGCCTCAGGGTTCATTTGTTCCTCCCAACCTGCTGAACAGTGGTTTGCGCCAACAGGGCCTTGTCTCAACACCCGCGGACCGTCGCATAATGTGTTGTCAGGGCAATGACGGTTCAAGAGGAAACCAGCGGCGTGATGATGCCCCCCGGTAGGGCAGTAGGCCGAGTACCAGACATTCTGCTGCAAGAGCGGCTGACCAGGTGGCAAAAAAATCGACATCGTTCCGACCATTGCGGACGAAGGGTTTGTTGTATCCTCCGGCGTTGACCCGCGCGAGGCGGCTCCGATCTCTCCGGAAAGCCGGCGCATATGAATGCCGGCCGATCGCGCGATCTCCGAAACACTGATTTCGGCCTCAAATGTCGCTGCGACCAGTTGTTCCTTCTCCTCTCGAGACCAGCTCCGGCTTGACCAAAGCCCTTTGTCAGACTGCAGCTCCCAGTGCTTGCACTCGGATTGCGGCGTTCAGCCCAAACGCGCCGCGCTGAAACGAATTCAGGCGACGCGCTTCAAGCCTTTGTTGATGGATATCGTGGTCCCACAACCGCTGCACAGTTCTGGGCGACATGCATTGGCTGAGCAAGGCGGCCGTCTCGTCGAGAGCAAGACCATCGCCGCCAAGGCGCCGGTCCTGCCAGTCAAGTCCCTAGCTCCCGACCCCAAACTGCCTTGCAGCAATGGCAGGAATGTCGTCAATCCGGCCAGGCTTGCCGATTAGATAGCCTTGAGCTTCATCACATCCGACGCGGCGCAGATAATCGAGCTGGTCGAGAGTTTCCACGCCTTCGGCCGTTACCTCAATTCGAAGCTCATGCGCCAACTCAACCAATGACTTTACAATCGCGGAGCAGTCCGCGTCTGTGAGCATATCCTGGACAAAAGATCGGTCGATCTTGAGCCGCGAAAGAGGCAATTTGCGAAGGTAAGTGAGTGAGGAATAGCCGGTGCCAAAATCATCAAGAGCAACTGTTACCGATAACGAACTCAACGATTGCAACAAACAGATCGTTTCCTCAAAATTCGAAATCAGCACATTTTCTGTAATTTCGACTTCTAGTCTTCGGGGCTCCAAACCGGCTTCAGCCAGCGTTTCTACAATGGCATCCAGCAAGGCCTTGTTCTTGAGCTGCACTACCGAGAAGTTGACGGAGACCCGCAAGTCGCGCGGCCAGCGCGCAGCCGCCAAACAAGCCGTTTTGACAGCCCAGTGACCGATGGCGTGAATCAACCCCGTTTGTTCAGCGATGGGGATGAACTCCGATGGAGGGATAGGGCCAAGGGTCGGATGCTGCCACCGCAGAAGCGCTTCATAACCTCGGATGCGATCGCTCCCGAGGTCGAGAAAGGGTTGAAATGCGAGCCAGAGCTGGTCATTGGCCAGGGCAGACGTCAGATCGCGTTCGAGGAGATGGCGCCTTGTGGCAGCTTCATCGTCGTTCGCGCTGAAAAACTGGATGGAACAACCCATCCCCAGCGTCTTGGCCCTGTGTAGCGCGGTGTCGACGCACCGCAGGAGCTGGTTGGCATCCAAACCGTCGGCGGGCGCCAAAGCGATACCGATAGAGGCCCTGCAATATATTTCACGCCCTTCGATCAGGAAGGGCGCGCGCATGGCATCTACGATCTGTTTGGCCACAAACCTGATTTGATCTGGCCTGACATCGCGCGTAGCAATTATTGCAAATTCGCCGCCCTCCAATCTGGCAATGCCATCGCTTTCCCGCGTCGATCTCCGAAGTCGCGCAGCCACTTCGACCAAAAGGGCATCCGCCATGGCTCGGCCAAGGCGATCATTCACCTGGGCAAAATTGTTAAGATCGAACAAAAGCAACGCACAGTGCTGGTCAAACTGCTTTGCGTCCGCCAACGCGTTCTCCAGCCGCTCGTTGAAGCTGAACCGGTTCGGCAGTCTCGTTAGAACATCCCTGCGAATGGCATTTTCGCTTTCCGCCTGCAGAATAAAGCGTTGGGTAAATTCGAACGCGTGAGCAAGCACAGCACGAAACAGCGTGATGGCGTAGCTCACCATCAGGATGGCCACGGGCAGATTGACGGCGCCTTCAACCCACACGATCGCAACGGCCGAGCCGACGAAGATCGGTAGCGTATATGCGATGGCCGCAATAGGAATCGTGTAAAAGGACGCGGCGCCGCCCGCGATCATCCCCGCGCTCAGGCAGGTAATGACGACCTGGGCGGCACTTGTTGCCCCACCGAAGAACAGAACGGGAAGTGCGCCCCACCAAGTACCGAACAGGAAGGCATTGCGCACCAGGTTTTGCGTTGTCCGGCGAGACACCGATCTTGGCTTGACGGACTGAAATGATGATCTCGCTCTGAGGCCGACGAAACCAGCGGCGATGATGATGACACTCGCCCAGAGGATGGCTTTGGTTTGGTTGGGCGAGCCCCAAACCGCCATGACAAAAGTGGCCGCATTGAGTATGTTCGCAACCATGCCAAGAAGCGTGTTGCGAAGCACGATACTGACCTGCTCCGCCCTGATCCGGCCGGCAAGCGGTTCGATCGTCGAAGGCCCGCCAAAAACACGCAAATCTCCCGCCAGAAGGTCTCCGAACCTTGTGGCCGACAGACGCTGCATCACTCTTTCACTCCCCGCGCTAGAGTAGTAGCTGCGTGGTGGTCTCCTAACACGGAACAATTCGCAAAAAAGTAAATTTCAACCGAAAATTTGACAACCCCAGTTTGGAAAACCAAAGGACTTCGGAATTCGAAGATAGTGAAACACATGATGCTCCCTATCCGGAATGTCGCCACGCAAGCCCACCAATTCTGCCTGAAGTCTGTTGCCGATCGACGCGGAGGACTTGTCCTTGTTGCCTTCTGAGGCCCACGTCGCTCTAATCCGGTCGCTGGCTTCACGGCCGCGATGTCCTATCTATCCGCGTCTGCACAAAAGGAGCGCCGCCTACTGGGCGGTAGCGGTTCCTTCACAAGTCCGAGCGCAGTGGCGGCAATCAATGTTGCGAGGCAGGCAACGCTGTAGCCGTCGAATCTGTTGCCGACATTCGAGCTGCCCTGCTGGAGGCCGGCGATTCCCGAGCCGGAACCAAAATCAGCACGTGTAAACGCAAAGCCGGTCCACCCGAACCGGATATCTCATTTTGCTAATATGCAGAACAGTTGCAGAACCCAAGGGGCTCGCTAAACTTTTGTGTTGGCCCGCCAGACCCCTTGGCCGTCCGCTCTTCTCCATAAGAACGAGAGTCGTTCATGGCGAGATACGGCCGCCCCAGCAAGAGGCATCACCCTCGGCGAAAGTGCCAAAAGCATTTCGCCCGCGACCAGTGCGTCGACACCATTCGGGCCGGGAACTGGAGCGTTCCCGCCGCGACGTTAAGCATCAGCGCGCGCGGCTTGCCGCTTGGACGCGGTGCGAAATGGTTGCAAGCGCGACCACTTTCGCCTTCGCCGTCTCGACTGGGGCTTCCGCCAACCCGCCCGGCCGAGCAGTCGGTTCTCAAAACGGGGCTTTGCGGCTGAAACACGATCACTGCTTGCGGTTGTTCTCGCAACCACGTTTTCTAACCTGACACACTCTTGAGATAGGCGATGACGTTTTTGATGTCGTCGGGATTGGCAAGGCCAGGGAAACCCATTTTGTTCGTCGGCACCTTCGCCTTGGGGTTGGCCAGATATTCCGTCAGGTTCGGCTCGTCCCATACGAGGCCCGCTGCACCCGCATCCCTCATGGCTTTCGAATACAAATAGCCAGGGACCGAACCCGCTGTTCGGGCCACGACACCTTTCAAGGTTGGTCCGACTTTGTTCGAATCGGTGTCAGCGTTGTGGCAGCCGGCGCACTTTTTGAAGAGCGCCTTGCCGGCCTCGATATCCTGTGCCTGGGCGATCCGAGGCAGTAGCGCCAAAGCTACGCCGGCGCCGATCGACAGACGTTTCACCCAGGAACTCCCCGAATGAACATACGGCGGGCGGCCCGTGTTTTTGTAAGCCATGATCCGATCCTCCATATTAAGTTGCGCCAAAGGAGCTCTCATCACTTCCTCGGTTTAGATTTTGCCTTGGCATCCATGCGAAGCACGTATTGTGGAATGTTTGGCCGTCGACGCCTCAGGAATCAGCGTCATGTGAGCAGCTCACCGGGGCAATTGTCGGTTTGCAGTTCGATGGGAATCTTGCTGCGAGCAAATGGTCGAGAACCTGACAATGTAGCCATGCGCTCCCGCGCCGCCTGATACCGTCGTGCTAACTGAAGTCGAGCAGTCCGCTAGGCTTCAGGTCGCCTAAGCTGCCGGCTGTTCGACAGGTATTCTCTTCTTCGAAATTGACGGGGACGGTCGGCCAGCTTGTTGCAGCGATCCACGCATGCCTCCTATTGGAGCGAGATGTTTCACAACGCTTTGCAAAGCTTGTGCCAGCCGAAAAAGCCTCGCCTGATATCGGCACCGCGCGAATGACTACGCCGTCCGGCTCGATCTGCACCGACCCAGATACTGTCGGCGTGACCTCGACAAAGCCGAGCCGAGCCCCGATGCGGCCTGCCCGCACCGCTCTTGACCGCCTTGCGCCGTCAGCCGAACAGCTGCGAGCTCGCCAGTCACGGGCTACGAGCGTGCTTAGGAGTTGGCTGGATTTCTTAAAGAAGCTGACCGCGAATGCCGAGGCTTGCGTTGCGGTTTTATAAGCTCGCAGGGATCGACGCTGAATGCCTGCGCAAGCCTTCCGAGCACGCTGACGCTCGCCGAAACGCGGGCACGCTCGATCGAGCCCACATAGCGCATGCTGAGATCCGCCCGTGCAGCCAGCTCTTCCTGCGTCAGATCCTGTTCATGGCGCAAACGACGCATGTTGACCGCCATGACCTCTTTGAGATCCACGCCCGAAATAGGCGCTGAAAAGGAATCATCGTTCTAGGAATGATCGTTCCTATTCGATATAAGAACCCCCATCGGCGAAGGCTCAGCCAGGCCGATAGCGAACTCGCCAAGGAATCGAGATCCAACAGCCAAAAAAGCACATGAAGCCAGATATTGCTGACGACGTCCCCTGGTCAGACAGCCTCACCAGTTATGACAAGGAGCATTTCACGGTATACCTGCGGATCCTGGACGCCTGTGCCGACAATGCCAGCGAAGAGGAGATGGCCGCTCTCATTCTCGGAATCGACCCGGTTGTTGATCCAGTCCGTGCCCGCAAGGCGCTTCGCAGCCATATCGATCGGGCGAACTGGATTGTGACGACGGGCTACAAGGAACTGTTCGCCGGCTGACGCACAACCCGCAGCCTCGAGGTTCCGGGCAAGGAAGTCCAACATCGCCATTCATGAACGTATGACCGTGGGACGGCGCGACGGATGCGGCGGTCGCGCAGTTGATCGCCGGGGCTGGTCCAGTTGCCATGCATACGGCCCGCGCCGATCAGTGCTTCAGCGATTGCAATGTCATGCTCCGCGAGCGAGCCATCAAGCGGACGAAAGTCGACCGGCGCCAAAACAAGCGCTCGGGCCAATCGTCCGCGTGGAAAATGACAATGCGGCACTCCGCGACCAGCGGCGATGCATCAACCCGCTGCTAGGCTTGTTGAACTGAACACATGGGTTTTCCGGATCAGATGCGGGCGCCGACGAAATGGGCCAGTTGGGCGCCCACGGCGTAGTAGCTTTCCTGCAGCGCCCGCAGACGCGGCACTTCAGGCATGCTGACGGGAAGAGGCAAATCCGAATCCGGCACTGTCCCGAGAATGTGATCGGCGAGCACACGTCCGAAGGCGGTGCCCGGTGAAATACCACGGCCATTGTATCCGCAGATGCCGACTACGCGTGGTGCGAAGCGATGGAAACGAGGCAGATGATCGCGCGTCATCCCTATCATGCCATACCACGCGGCTTCAAACCGAACCCGCCCGATCTGCGGAAAGAGCTTACGCGCCGCGCGAGTGGCCCACGCACGGTGGATGCTGGCGCCGGTGCCCCGGAGGGCGCCGACACTGCCGAATACAAGCCGCCGTTCGCGGTCCAATCGATAAGAAATCAAGACTTCCCTGGTGTCCCAGCAGCCCTCGCGGCCGGGAAGTATCGACGTCTGCAGTTCGCGAGAAAGTGGCTTGGTCGCGAAATTGAAGTAGGGAACAGATATCTGCTCGCGTCTAATCTCTGGCCATGGCACGTTGGTATAGGCATCCGTCGCCACTATGATCCAGTCTGCCTCGACGGCTCCGAACTCAGTGCGAACCGTCCATCTTTTGCCCTTGGATCGCTCGGCACCCGTGACCGGGCTTGATCTATAGACCTTGGCTCCAGCGGCCATGGCAGCGCGAGCAAGTCCCCGCGCGTAGCCAAGTGGCTGAATGGTCCCGGCACGGGTGTCGAGAAGCGACCCCGAGTAAGCTCTCGTACCGGTTCGTTCCGCGGTCTCCTCCGCATTCAGAAGGTGAACGGGGGCGCCTCTGATTTGCCACTGTTCTTCGCGTTCTTTCAGATCTTTGAGACCGGACGCGCCGACTGCGCAATGAAGTGTGCCGTTCCTCACAGCGTCACAGTCGATGCCGTGCTTGTCGATAAGCGACCAGACTTCGGCAGGTCCGTTGCCGAGAAGCTGAAGCACCCGCTCGCCGAACGGAGCGCCGAGGCTTGATTTGACATCTTCCGGCTTCATCCACAGGCCGGCGTTGACCAGACCGACATTGCGCCCCGAGGCGCCATAGCCAATCTCAAACGCCTCAAGGACACTGACCTTTAGACCAGCTTCGGCGAGATGCAGTGCTGCCGAAAGACCCGTATAACCGCCGCCGACGATGGCGACGTCCTGTCTACATGTGCGCCGGAGAACTTGCGTGGCTGGCGCATTGGGTGCGGTCAATTCCCACAGTCCATGGGAACGAGTGTCGTTGTGCATGCAATCTTCCTGTTCTGGTTGGCATCATAAGCGACCTCATCCCGGAACTTTGAAAAACTTTGTGAAGTTTTGTTTGCGCCAGGCGTTGAGGTTGGCGGATCCTGTCGCGGCTTCGACCCGGTTCGCATGTCGCAGGAAGATCAGAACACCATGTTTGCCGGCTTCAAGCGCCAGGACATTGTCGTCTGTTGGGCAACGCATGGGGATCGGGCACCCTCATCCCGCGATCTTCTCACTGTTCGAGGTCCCGGCAACCGGCCTTTTGGCCGAGCCGGAAATCGGCGGCAAGGGTGTTCCAAGTCCCGAGCCACAGGTGAGCCACTTCGGCGTACGCTCGCGTTCGAAGCAGCAACGCCTCATCCATCTCGGGCCCGAACACCACCGCAACTGCCCGGCAGCGCCGTCGGTTTCGAGCCACCCGTTCAGCCGAAGCTGGGCAGGCACAGTTTCCAGCATAAAGCAGGCGCAGACTAGACGCCTCTCTTGTTACCCCAGAGCAGAACGTGCAGCTGCGGTAGCACGCGGGCTTCGAACCACCTGTCACGGGTCACCTTATCGACCAGCCACTGCATGCGTTTTATTATTCCATCCAGGTCGACAGACGCGTCTTCGTTGCCGGGACGGGGCGGCGTGTGATTGCCGGGTTGCAGAAAGACAGGAAGGCGCGAAAATCGCGCGGCGGCTTCTTTCGCGTAAGCGTAGTCACTCTCGTCGAAAACGACGAGCTTGAGCACGACTTGCGGCTTTTCCTGCGCCGCATCCACGCACGCCTGGATAGCAGCCCAGTCGGTCCTCATTTCGCTTGACGGGGGCTTTGGGCTGAGGACCAGCACGTCAAGATCCACGAACCAATCCCTGACCACTGAACCTTGGGTTTCCAGCGCAAAACGGTAACCTGCACCGTGCCCTCGGTCGATGAGCGCACCCAATGGCTGAATGGCCGGATTGCCGCCGGACAGCGACACCATCACTGGCTGGGTACCGGAAAGCTCAACGACGCTTTGCCAGACCGCATCGACTGGCATCATCTTCCATTCATGGCGGAATTGATTGTCGACCGCATGAAGGGTGTCACACCACGAACAGCGATAGTCACACCCGCCGGTTCTGATGAAGACAGTTGGCAAACCGATGAGCGGGCCCTCGCCCTGGATCGTTGGCCCGAAGATCTCGCTCACACGGATTGCGGGATTGGTCTCGATCATGGCCGGTATTGTGCCCAGGTTTTCGGGGTTTCGCTCACCCGCACGGCCGAGGTTTCGGGTAGGCGTGCCTTGCACCACTCATAGAAATGTCTGGCCAGGTATTCCGCAGTGACTTGCTCATGATCCAGGACGTCGTTGAGGTGGCGATGGTCGAAGCTTTCGTCGATGTAGCGTTTGAGCGGCGTCAGATCGTGATAGTCGCGCACAAAGCCGTGCGCGTTCAATTCATTGGCCGCAAGCTCTATTTCGACGATGTAATTATGCCCGTGCAGGCGCGCACACTGGTGGTCGGGCGGCAAGCAGGTGAGCTGATGCGAGGCTGAGAAGTGGAATTGCTTGGTGATCCGGAACATTACGCGTTCGCCCTCCGCAGCGCGACCAGCCAGAAATCGTCATCCTCGTAGTCGGTGGGGTCCGGGTGCCCAGACAGGTGAAACGCTTCGCGCCGCTCGACGCAGGTCCCGCAGCGTCCGCAGTGACGCTCGCCGCCCTTGTAGCACGACCAGGTCTCCGCAAACGGCGTGCCGTATTTTGCTCCGTCGCAAACGATGTCCGCCTTGCTGAAATGCAGGTACGGCGCATGGAGGTGAACCCGCGCATAGCCGTCCAGCGCGCGGTCTTGCATCGTCTGGAAAGTGTCGATGAAAGCCGGACGGCAATCGGGATAGATGAAGTGATCCCCGCCATGCACCGCCGTCGCCACCGCTTCGGCCTTGTGTGCGGCGGCGAGACCGAAAGCGATTGCCAGCATAATGGCATTCCGGTTCGGCACAACCGTCACCCTCATCGTGTCTTCGGCGTAGTGGCCGTCCGGCACGTCGATACTGTCGGTCAGCGCGGAGCCGGAAAGACCGCGGCCGATTTGGCCGATGTCGATGATTTGGTGCGGCACGTTCAGTCGCTGCGCGCAGAGGGCGGCGAAGCCCAATTCCTTCCTGTGCCGTTGGCCGTAATCGAAGGACAGGAGGCAGTCGAGCTCGTGCTCCCCCGCCAGCCTGTGAGCAAGGGAAACGGAATCCAGTCCGCCGGAGCAGACGACGAGAGTCTTCATCATTGGTGTCCTTGTTTTGACCGGGTAAGGCTGCGACCGGAGATTTCTCTGCCCTCCCCGTACTCCCGCGAATCAAGGTTGTGAACCCGGGGGGAGTTTGATGCGCTGACGTGCCGCGGTGGGCCCTGTTCAGTACAGAACTGCGAACGCCGAGAGCCGCCGATTCCCATCGGGCCGGAGTTGCCCTCGCCTTCGGGGAACACGCGGTAGATCAGCCGCACGGTGTCGGCGTGCAGCGGATCGATCTCCAGCTTCTTCTTGGTCTTCGATCCGCGCTGCTCGGCAGGGACGATGCGATAGCCGATCGGCGGCAGCGCGCCGTTCCAAAACCCTGGCGGGCGTTCTCGTTCATGGCGCGAAGTTGGCGTTCTCCTTCGACTGATACTCGTCGAACAGAGCCATGATCTGGCGCATCATCGCATGCATGGGATCGTCGCGCATCTCCTGCGTGATGGAGACGAGCTTGACGCCGTTCTTTGCGAGTTTCCTGACATAGAACTCAAGCTCGAAGTGGTCGCGGAAGAAACGCGAGAAGCTATGAACCACAGCGACGTCGGCGGGCGCGGGCTTCGACGTGGCCGCCTCGACGACGCGCTGGAACTCAGGCCGGCGATCACTGGTAGCGGAGGCTCCGGCCTCTACGAACGTCTCAACCACCTGATAGCCGCGCGAAATGGCCAATGTGCCGCGATTTGCCGTCCTTTGCGCCTGACCGGAGCGCGGTTCGCGTGTCAGGGGAGCTCCCCCCTTCCAGTTCGGGGAGAGACCGCCATGCCGAGGAACACGGTCATGGCTCGATTGAGCCGCAACATGTCCTCGTCATCAAGCCGCCCGATCTGCATGCCCATCTTCGCCTTCGGAACGGTGGTGATTTTGTCCACCATCAGTCGGCAGGTCGCGCGCAGGCCGTTGCGCTCGCTCGGGTCCACGACCAGGCGGAACAAGGGGGCGTCGGTGGGGTCGGTCGTAAAGACGCAGATCGTGATCGAGTCGGTTGCGTCGAAGCTGTCGTCCTGGACGATGACGGCGGGACGCGGCTTGCCCGCATAGTCCTTAGCGCCTGAGACCGTCCAGACCTCGCCGCGCCTCATTCGTTCCAATCCGACACTGCGTCGATGAAGTCCTGATCCTCGCGGGCCTGAGTACTGGCGGCGACTGCCTGCGACTGGCGATGTGCCTGTGCCCGGAAAGAGGAAGAGCGAACGTCCGGGACCCAAATCTGGATCGGCCGCAGCCCCTGCGCGCGCAGCCGCTCGCGATGCTCGCGCACCTTCACGCGGACCGGCTTCGGTGCAGTTGTCATATCAGCCTCGTATTCAATAGTTACATGTAACCTATCACACAACTCTCCCCGCAGCCAGGATTTTCTCGCAACGGAAGCGCGCCCGCGCCCGATCGAACCCGATCGGCTTCCTGCCTGGGCTTCGGTCGAACGATGTGGCCAAGTCGAATGCAAAAGTCGCGCTCTGCGCTACGATCCTGCGTTCGTCGAGTTCCGATGCGCCATGCAGTCTCCCGCGCCCGGCGACGGCGTGTTGCGGCTGCGTTCGTGCAGCCTTGGAGCCGTATAGTCCTCTTTCGCAGCCGTTCCGGACGGTCGATCCGGCCGGCATGTCACCCAACGCGTCAACACAAGGACGAGAGGCGGCGGATGCCGCCTCTCGTCTCGACTTTAGTCGCGGTCCGGATCCTCAAGCTCCCGGATCACAGCTTTGACGACATAGTCACCGATCTTGGTGCGGCGTTGCGCGACCAGGATGCTGACAGCCGTCTCGTTCGCCTCGATCGCCAGGATCGCGTCCTCCATGTCGGCATATGGCCGGAGGTTTTCGATGGGGATGACGTCGCCGTACTCGTCATAGCCGCCGTGGAGATACATCGGTGCCCGCTCCAGGCGCGAAAGCGCCCACTCCGCCTCGCGGATGAGCCGGAAGCCCAGCTTGCGCTGCCGCCAGTATTCTGCGCTGCCGCCGTCGATGGTGACTGTGTTGCGATGTGTCATGGAAATCTCCTTTCGCTCTTTGGCGGAAGGAGGCCGCACCGGTGCATCGAGGGGTCAAGGATCGCTTTAGCGACCGCTACGCGGTGTGCGGGGGAGCCGATTTTGTTGGCGGGCGCTTAAGCGTCCGGCGGCAAAATTGGGGGGACCGCACGTCCTTGACGCCGGAGAGGCGGTGCTACAATGGGAGTCAGAGAGAGATAGCCCACGCCCCCCGGGCCGTGTCCGTATCCGGCGACTAGCCGGTCCGGCGCCGTCCCACCGCGTCCCTCCGGTAGGGAGGGCTATAGCGTAAACGTAGTTCTCATCACCACCCGGTGAGGCGCGCCATCATTTCAACGACCTAGCAGAGCTCCGCAGACTAAAGGCACGAATTAGTCTGCACAGCGGCGTCTGCTTGCCCCGGCGCCCTTACGTGAAGCCGAGAATGATGCCTTCTTGGCGGGCGCCGATCCGCACCGATTCAATTCGCGGGCGCTGAAGCGGTTTTGAACGGCCGGACTGTTCGTGCCATTTTCGCGGGTAGGAGGTGCAGATATGTTCTACTGCTAACCTGATGCATATCCTAGAGTTCGTCCGCTCAGATGTCGGCTTACAAATGGTGTTGTGCCTGTTCCACCTCGATCGTAACATGCGAGAGCCCGTGGATTTTAGCCAGCCGCGCCTTGTAGTGCGACGGTTGATTCGGGTCCACAGACGCTAGCGCAATGATCGCCGCGTGGTGGCCAGGCCCGACTTGCCAGATGTGCAAATCGGTGATGCGCTCGCCGCTACGCTCGATGGCTTCGCGGATTTCACCGGGAAGATCTTCATCACCCGGTACCCTGTCCAGCAGTACACCGCCGGCGTCGCGGATCAATCCCCATGACCAGCGGGCGATGACCAGTCCCTCAACCGATCGGTCTCTTGATGAGAGCGGATTGGCGGCTTGGTGGTGGCGAAGAGCGACATTGGACATTGGTGCGTGCCCAAGGGTGCTACCTAATCCTTGCGAAGGCATTCGCCGCCGGTTCAACGGGGGAACTTCCCACTGGCGTTCCATTTGGGTTTCCCAAGCCGAATCCGGCGGCGACCGGGTGCCCAATCCCTCCCACGCTTGCTTTTTAGTGCTTACAACATTATTGTTGTAAACATGATTCCTGCCCTCGTCCCATTGCCCGGCTCTCCGTGGACCGTTCTGCCCCCCGGGGTGCACGCGGCGAGTTTGAAAGACGTGGCGGTTGCTTTCGCAACGAATGCCTGGCGGCGTGAGCTTTTCGAGGGCCTCGTTCTCGCCTCTGGCAGGTTGCGATTGGCTGGATGTCCGGCGATCTATCTCGACGGCAGCTATGTGACCGGCAAGCCGAGGCCCGGCGACTTCGATGCATGCTGGGACCCTACCGGGGTCGATCCGGCCAAGCTTGATCCCGTGTTCCTGGAATTTGCGAACGGTCGGGCAGCGCAGAAGGCGGCATTCATGGGCGAGTTCTTTCCGTCCTCAATGATGTGCGTGGATGTCGGGCAGGCATTCGTCGATTTTTTCCAACTGGATCGTTTCACAGGAAAACAGAAAGGGATCGTCTCCATTCCGCTTTCGGCCGATCCACTTCTCTCCGGGAAGGTGCAGCCATGATTTACAGCGACAAACAGTATGGCGTATCGAGTGCGCAACTAGCGAAGTTGCAAGACGCGCTTGCTGCTGCGAAGGCGCGCGCATCGGATCAGGCGTGGCTCAAACAGGCGGAGATCGATGGGCTCGAAAGCCAAATCGCCGATATCGAGGCCGAGCTTGCCGAATTCGATCTGTTGAAATCCGGCCAAGTCTCGTTCTCGAAAACCTATGCGCTGGAAGAATTGCCGCGCGTGCTGGTGCAGGCGCGAATTGCCTCCGGCATGAGTCAGACGGACCTCGCCGAAAAACTTGGCATGAAGCCGCAACAGGTGCAGCGCTACGAGGCGACCGACTACATGGGCGCAAGCCTTGGTCGGCTGATCGAGATTTCGAAGGCGCTCGGTGTGAAGGCGTCAGGAAGTTTTGAGGGACCGAAGCAGGCCGGCGGATCGGTGTTCGCGTGGGGCGATGCCGACGATATCGTCTGGGGTCAGCTTCCCTACAAGGAGATGATCAAACGCAAGTGGTTTGATCTGCCGCGTGGCGCAAACCCGATTAAGCGCGTGAAGGAATATTTCCTGCACGCGGCCGGACCGCAATTTGCGACGGCGTTTCACCGCAAGAAGATGCGCAGCGGGAACGTGCCGAACGAATATGCGCTACTCGCGTGGCAGGCGCGCATTCTGGAGCGGGCGCGTAGCAAGATTGAAGCAGAAGAGATCGGAGCCTTCGAACTCGATGACCGGTGGCTGCCAGAGTTGGTGCGTCTCACGAAACGGAAGGACGGGCCAAAGCGTGCCCGCGATCTGTTGGCCGACAAGGGCATCGTGCTTATCGTCGAACGGCACCTCTCGGGATCGTATCTCGACGGCGCAGCCATGCTTGCTGACGGCGATACGCCGGTTGTGGGCCTTACGCTGCGATACGACCGACTGGATAATTTCTGGTTCGTGCTAATGCACGAGCTCGGTCACGTCTTCCTGCATCTCTTCGACGGTTTGCGCTTCGACTTCTTCGACGAGGAAGGCGGCAATGACGGTGATGCGATCGAGGCGGAGGCCGACAAATTCGCGCTCGACGCGCTGATACCGGAAGCATTGTGGGATCAGTGTCTGTCCCGCTTCGCCCTGTCGGAAGAGGCGGTGAAGATCGACGCGGAGACGATCGGCATCGATCCGAGCATCATCGCGGGGCGCATCAGGAAAGAGCGAGGCAACTACACCATCCTGAACGATTTGGTTGGTCGGGATCAGGTGCGCTCGCAGCTAGAGGAGGCGAGCGATGATCTTGACTGAGGATATGTATGTTCCGGCGCTGCGATGGCGTCAGGGCGAATACCAGGCGCTTGCCCGCCTTGCCGCCGCCGCCAAGGACCGTACCGTTCCCTATGTCACCATTCCGGAAGTCGAATTCGATTTCGAGTTGTGGCAGCCGAAGAAGACGGTTCAGGAGCACGTCCATCCGTTTGCGGCCCGCTTCAATGCCAAGTGGGGGCAGCGGCCCGCGTGGGTTGGCGTGCATCCAACCATTTCCGGCAAACCGATGGGGGACGGCCGCGACATCTTCACATACGTGTTCGAAGCCCTGCGGGAATTCCAGGCGAATGCGATGCCGGCCGTTCACCTCGATGCCTCCCCACCCATGGTCGCATCCGTTGCAGGGATCGTTGCGGCCGATGGCCTTGGAGCGGCCATCGCGGTCCGGCTGGAGGACCTGATGAAGCCGGATGCGCGCACGCGCATCGAGGCTTTGACCGCGTCGCTCGCTTTATCCTTCGACGAAGTTGACCTCGTTATCGATCTCGGTGCACCGAATTTTGAGCCCTACAATGCTTTCGCAGGCGCGCTTATTGCGGCCATGCAAAAGCTTGGTGACCTGCATGCCTTCCGCAATTTCGTCGTCATCGGTACGGCGATTCCGGAGACGTTCAAGGATGTTGCCAAGGGTGCCGACCAGCTCCCGCGCCATGACTGGCTCTTCTATCAAACGCTACTCGGCAAGTTGCCTCCCGGCATGCGGCAGCCCAATTTCGGCGACTACACAATCGTCCATCCGGAATTCGCGCCGGTGGACATGCGCAAGATCAAGTCGGCCGGCAAGCTCGTCTATACGACGTCGACGGCGTGGGAGGTCCGCAAAGGCGGGGCATTCCGAGACCATCCGGAGCAGATGCACGACCACTGTGATTCGATCGTGGCGTCCGGCAAGTTCAGCGGAGCGGGTTTCTCAAGCGGCGATGACTACATCGCCAAATGTGCGGCGCGGACGGCGAAGCCCAGCAATCAGCCCTGGTGGAAGTTCGTTACGATCAACCACCACATCACGCATGTGCTGGACGATCTCTCCACGTCTGGCGCTGCACCATGAAAGCGCGGATGGAGGCGGTGATCTCACGAAGCGTCATGGTCTCGCAAAGTATCTCGTAAAGCTGTCTTCTCGGCCGTCGCAGGTCCTTCGGCGCATATCCGGCCTGGCCCAGGAGTTCGATGACTTCATCCCGCCAGAGAAGATGCGCCATCATGACCGGATCGATGTCGGGGTTGGCGACGGAGTTTCGCAACACATGGAAGCTGACACCGCCCCTTGGTCCCTGCTCGGCCGCGATCACGCCGCACCATTCGGGAGCGTGACTCATGATGCTTGCGACATGCTTCGGCGCGGCCACGAGTGTGAGCTTTTGTAGCGTCTGGCGGTAGATATCTATCTGCGTAGCGAACCGGTCTAGGCTGTCCTTGGCGCTCTTGATTTCATAGCCGTGGATGCAGCCGTTGATGACGGCGACATCGATGCGGCTTCGGGCGTGCGCGAGGCCAAGTTCGTCGATCACGAGCGTATCGGGATGAGATTTGGCGTGTCGCAATCGTTTGGCGTGTAGCGCAGAGCGAATGTCTGCGTCTGTCGTTCCCAACTTTGTCATGGCTGGCATTGTTATCCTCCAGCTTATGTTCTGCCGGAGGTTATGCTCCAAGCCAAGGTGGCATTCTGACTCACCTGACATTTCTCAAGCGTGTCACCGGCAATGTCCGCTTCTGGTCGTCGGAAAGCCAGCTGGAACGACCGAATCCGTCGCGCATACCAGACATTCGGCATCTGCTCCCCCTCGCGTTGCTCGTCTCATGCCTTCCACATCGTCGATCGGAGAACAGCCTGCATATGCTCTGCGAGGTCGAGTTCACCGCGCGCCTCAATCTCTAAAAGATATCGGGCCTTGGCCAGGCGATCCCCTTCCCCAACGGCGGCATAGCTGCAGACGGCGACCAGCGCCCTCTCCTCCGCCCGGCTGGCTCTGTCGCCACCGCCGATGTCATGCAGGGCTTTGCCGAACGCAGCATAAGCTGTCTTGTGCGCCTCAATCAGCGCTCGCAGATTATTGGACGGTCCTTGGTCTCGACCCTGCGGCTCTGTACCATGCGCCGCCACCGCCACCGCCAGCGTCGACGCGACTGCGCTGCCCGCGTGCAAGAGCAGGGCGCGGCGACTGATCTTAGACGTGGCAAACTCTCCCATTTCCTTCGATGGCGATAGGACCCTAACGCGATGGTTTGCGCATTCGTGTCAGGATTGACAGACCCTATGGCAGCGGCCATCCGGTGCGGGCGATGCGCAGCGCCCGCATCTCGGACGGTATGCCGCGCTGCCGGCAACCTTCGATTTAGACTCAGACTGTCGCGACTGGTCGCTTTCATCAGGACCGTCAAGCCGATGCATCCGCAGTGCTGAGGATGGCGCCAGCCGACAAGCCAGCGCTGGCAGCCGTGCCGACCGCCATCGCAAGCCACAAAGCCAGTTCGACGAGATTCTGACGTTTAGGATCCACCAACTCAGCTGCTCGCTGGCCGGATCGTTCAGCGAGTCGTAGCAGGGGTGTGACGAGCCAATCCTTGAAGAGGCGCTCGACGTGGTCGCGATAACGCAGGCGCCTTTTCTGCGCCTCGGGTCGTCCAAGGTGAAGCGGACGCGTCAACCTTGTGATGAAGTCGAGCCTTTGCCAGTGGCGAGCTGGCAGGCGGCATCGATCACCAGCTTGCCTGGCGGCGCTTGGACCCGACTCATCATCACGCTGAGAGCCTGTTATGCTGACCCAACGTTTGATCGCAGTCTTGATCGATACGAGAAGCTTGTGATGGATGCAACTGAACAAGGCGCTGCTCCCACAGTCGTCGCAGCTCCTCCATCAGAGCTTCACACTGAGCCTTATGCAGCTTAAATGCATCCAGGAGATCCTCCACCACGGCTTCGCCCTCAATCCGCATCAGCAGATCGAACAAGTCGTGTGAGATTCGCACACTGTCACTGCTGGAATGGTTCGCACGGATCTCGCAGACAGTCTCCTGACGATCCCGCGCTGTGTAAGCACGAGCCTGATGGAGGGACACATAGGGCGGCAATGAAACCGCAAGCGCAGTCCAATCCTGCAGCGTTGCTGCCCGCTTTTTCACCAGGAAGGGCCCGACCACAAGTCCATCCAGCTCTGTCGTCAAAAATGTGGCAATCGCGTCTGCAACCGAATCCACGATCGGTTCGGCGTTGTTGTTAAAGGACGTGTTCAGCAGAATTGGGGTGCCTGTCCGCTGCTTGAACGCGTTGATGACGTCCCAGTAAGCGGGATTGGCGTTGCGCGATACCGTTTGCAGGCGAGCCGTACCGTCGACGTGGGTAATGGCGCCGAGCAAGGCGCGCTTTGAGTCACGCACGCGAACAACGAAGTTCATGAATGGAAATTCGTGTTTACCGTCCGGGAGGTCGAAGAATTCGCTGGCATGCTCTTCCAGCACAGATGGCGCGAACGGCCGATAGCCTTCGCGCTTCTTGACCATCGCATTGATCCGGTCCTTGTTTGCGGCGGGCCGAGGGTCGGCCAGAATGCTGCGGTTGCCCAGGGCACGCGGCCCAAACTCCGAACGACCCTGCACCCAGCCGATCACGGCGCCCTCGGCGATCCAGTCGGCTGCACTGCTTGCCACGTCATCAGAGCGTTCAAACTCGATATGTCTGGCCCATGTATTCAGTTCCTGTTGCACGGCGAGCTCGCTCCCTAGATCAGGACCCCAATAGACCTGTTGCAGCCGCTCACGCGGCGCGGGGCAGCCCATCTCGTTGGAGACTATGAGCGCAGCGCCCAAGGCGCAGCCAGCGTCGTGAGACGCGGGCTGCACGAAGATGTCCTCGAAAAGCCCTGAATACAGCAGCTTGCCGTTCATCGTGCAGTTGTGGGCAACCCCGCCAGCCAGGCACAGCCGCTTCATACCGGTGGCCTCGCGGTGATGCCGCAGAATGTGGAACACGATCCGCTCAAGAGCTTCCTGCAGTGACGCACTCACATCTCGATGCTGCTGGGAGAAGGGCATTCCCTTTCGCCTGACCTGGATGTAGCGGAGCAACGCCGGACCGATGCGGTCGAGGTGAACACGATAGCCACCGTCGTGGGCGGAGAGCTCGTAGAACTGCTGGAAGAGATCGCGATAGGGAGCGGGATCCCCGTAGGGGGCGAGTCCCATTACCTTGTATTCGTCGAATAAGCCGTAGCCGAGATAGCGAATCGTCTCGAGATAAAACAGCCCAAGAGAGTTGTTCTCAGGGAAAGTCTCGAGTTGCGTAACGTTTGTGCCAGACCCGACCGCCACGAGGCCTGACAGGAAATCGCCGGAGCCATCAATCGCCAGGATAAGGCTTTCCTCGAAGCCCGACATTGCAAACGCGCTGACGGCATGCGCCTGATGATGACTTACGAACGAAATCCGCGAACTGTCGAATTTAGTGCCGAACTCACGCGCCAGCAGATCCTGTAGCAAGGGTTTCGCACCCAGCGGAGTGGGCTGGGAAGCGGAGACACCTTCAAGCATGGCGTTGGCAAACGGCTCGCTGGCGTAGACCGCGACACAATCAATGTCGCTGAGCTGAACCCCCGCCGCTGAGAGACAGTATTGAATCGAACGAATTGGCAGCTTGTTGGAGTGTTTGATCCGGTTGAGGCGTTCCTCTTCTACGGCGGCTATCACCTGTCCGTCTCGGACGAGCACCGCGGCGCCATCGTGCATGAAAGCATTCGCAAGCTCGAATCGGCTTTCATGGACTTGGTCAAGTCCGCCGCTAATTCCCAGACACAGCATTTCTATCTCCACATCGTGACGGGCAAGCCAGATCGGCCTGCCTCGGATCGTTTCCATCTAAATGGGCCATCGGTGCGCGTGAGGTGCCTGTGTCCATGCAAGATTTCGGATGAGTGATGAAATCGTTTGTTTCGATCAAAAGCATTCACGACATGGATAGCTGCCGGGGATGCGCTTCAAATGACCGGCGATTAATCTCTCTCTTTGCATGGCGACTTGGTCTGACAAGTCTGCCAATCTTTACGAAGCGAACGCATGAAGGCGCTAGAAGCGAGAGCGGCGACGAAGGAACTGAGTTCCAAATCGTGCGTATGGAAATGTGATGCGCGATGCCTTTGGGCCATGCGCGAACAGCCCTTCTAACCAGCATTTTGGAAAGTGCGCAGCCTCACCGCTGATGCCATTAACCAGCGCGATTTTTCTCGCTAAAGCTGGAACGCAGGGAAGGAAACGCGGACCAAGTTCCTGCTCGGGTTACGACCTGTAGTGTTTGGCTGTCAGGTGCGACCGTATACGTCCTCAAGCCGCACGATGTCATCTTCGTCGAGGTAGTCGCCGCTCTGCACCTCAATCATCACAAGGCCGATGCTACCCGGGTTCTCGAGCCGGTGTTTGTGGCCGCATGGGATGTAGGTCGACTGGTCGGTGGTCAGGAACAGTTCCTGGTCGCCGTTGATGATCTTCGCGGTGCCGCTCACCACGACCCAGTGCTCGGAGCGGTGGTAGTGCATCTGAAGGCTCAAGCGCCCGCCTGGCTTCACCTCGATGCGCTTGATCTTGAAGCGCTCGCCTTCCTCCAGGACCGTGTAGGTACCCCAGGGCCGGTGCACCGTGTTGTGTAGCAAGTGCGCCTTGTGTCCCGCCGCCTTTAGTCCTTCGAAGAGCTTCTTGACGTCTTGGACGCGATCGCGGGATGCAACAAGCAATGCATCCGGGGAATCCACGATCACCAGGTCGCTGATGCCGACCGTGCCGATGACCCGCTTATCCGCGCTTATGTAACTGCCCACGGTGTCCACCACGTGGACATCGCCGCGAATCCTGTTGCCGCTCCCGTCAGCAGCGACCAGTTCGGCCATCGCATTCCAAGACCCAATGTCGTTCCACCCCATTTCGCAGGGGACCACAGCGAGATTGTGGGTTTTTTCCATTACGGCACGGTCGAGCGAAATACGCGGCGCCCGGACGAAGTGCTCGGACGAGAGTTCGATGGTAGCAAAGCAGTCGCGATCAACGATTGCGGCGTTCTCGTAGCTGCCGAGAACGGCATCGATGACCTCCGGGCAATGCAAGGCCATTTCGTCGAGCATGAGCTGCGCCTTGAAGCAGAAGATGCCGGCGTTCCAGAAGAAGCGTTTGGAGGCGACGTAGGATTTGGCAGTCTCGATGTCCGGTTTCTCGACAAACCGGACGACTTCCTCACCGTCGGCCTCGATATAGCCGAACGCCGTGTCCGGTCTGTCAGGCGTTATGCCCAGGGTTGCGATGCGCCCGCAGTGCGCGTGTTCGATGGCCCGGCTCATGGCGGTTTGAAATGCCGACAGATCGCCAATCATATGGTCGGCAGGAAAAACGCATAGGATCGCATCAGGACCTTGTGTTCCCTCGGCATGAATCGTTGCCGCAGCGACGGCGGCAGCAGTATCACGACCCTCCGGCTCAAGCAGAAAGGTGCGCGGCAAAAGAACGGAATCGAGCTCGTCGAAATCGTCTTTCATGAGGAGAAGGTGTCCAGTCGAGGCCACCGCAACAAACTCGACGACGTCCTGCATCGACTCCGCACGCAGCACGGTATGCTGGATGAGCGAACGCCCATCCGTCACCTTGAGGAAAGGTTTGGGGTGTGATTGCCTTGAGGCAGGCCACAAACGCGAGCCGGCTCCCCCGCCGATGATGACCGGAACCACTTTCATCAGATGACCTCCATTTCGTCGGCAAGCGAGAATGCCTGCGCCCTTTTCAGCGTCAGGGAGACGATCGCCATCGCCCTTCTTTCATTCGCAGCCTCCGAGTAGCAGCGCAGTTCCGGGGCGTTGCCGGAAGGCCGCACATGCACGATCTCGCCGGTAAGCATCTGCGCTCTCAGGCCATCGGTTTCGTCGACTTCAACAACTGTCCCGAGGGGAGCAAGAAAGCGCTGTAGCGTGGCCCGGCTTTCCAGGCGATCCATCAATCTGCGCGAACACTGGGTGGGGAAGTTTTGAAGGCGTTCACTCGCGCATACAGGAAGCTTCCAAAGCCCGCGCAGTCGCGACAGCTTCATGTTTGTGGACGCCATGGTGCTGAGGACGGCCAGGATCGGGAGGAATGAGTCCCGCGTCGGCAGCGCGGTCAATGTCTTTCCGTTCACTATGCAGTCCGACCCTAGCAGAACACCGCCATTGGCCTCAAAACCGACAACGATGCTGCCGGCACGCTGCGCCGCTTGCATGGCTTCAATGACAAACGGAGACCCGACCTTCGTCCTCAGGACCTCGAAACCGAAAGCGTGCGAAATTCCCGAGTTGGAGGTCACCGGCGTCACGATTGTGTCCGCCTTCAAGAACATAGCAGTGGCGAGCCCAACCAGGTCGCCGCGAAACAGATCGCCTCTCTCGTCCGCGATAAGAGGCCGATCGGCGTCCGCATCCGTCGACACGATGGCGTCGAGACCGAATCCGCGGACCCATTTCTTTAATCTTGCAATTGTCGCTGCGTCCACGGCTTCCGTATCGACAGGCAGGAAGCTTTCGGTTTTCCCGAGGGCGACCACGCTGGCACCGAGCGATCGAAGAACCTCTACCAACAGTTCCGCCGCGACCGAACTGTGCTCGTAGACACCAAGTCTCATACCGGAAAGGGATTCCGGCTCCAGCATATCAATGGCGCGCTCTCGATAGGCGGCGATCGCTTCTTCATGGCGCCCAGGCGATGACGTTCCCACAGGGCCCGGTGGCAAGCGATAGGCATTTGATCTTTCGGCTACGAAGCGCGTGATCGCGGCCTCATCGGCCTTGCTGATTTCACCATTCGGGCCATAGAATTTGATGCCGTTGCGATCGGCTGGAATGTGCGATCCGGTGACCATAAGGGCCGCCGCACCGTATCTGCGCGCATATAGTGCCAGGGCAGGCGTGGGTATGGCGCCGCAATCGACCGGCTGGAAGCCGTTTGCCGCCAACCCCGCCACGCAATTGTTGACTATGGCCTGACTGCTGTCACGGAGATCGCGCCCTATGAAGACCGACCTATTCGGCTGAATCCAGCTCGAAACCAGACGCCACGCGAACGCTTCGGCATAAAGTCCACTGGCCTGGCCCACCAATTCCGAAGCCAAACCTCGAACGCCGCTTGACCCGAATTTCATGATTTCGCTTTGCTGGTGAGTGGCACGCTCATCTGATGATCATGGCAGTTGAGTCGATCGGTCACTGCCTGTCGGGGGTTCGCTATGCCGCATCATGACAGGTCGGTAAATTTGATTGTTTGGATGGAATGCATCCATGGCATGGATGGTGTCCAGGAAGCTGTCGCGGTCAGGCGCGGCACAATCCTGCGAGATCGTGTCCTTGGGAGTGGATGCTATGGGGCGAGCGGCGAGAGTGTGGCATCCTTCGCTGTCTCAACCACCATCAGAAGGAGGCGTCCCATGTCGCAATCTTTTGTCGAGAGCCGGACCCTCCGACGCGGTGGACGACGGTGACACAAAGGAGGCGAACCACTGCTCCGGGGAGATTTTCAACTATCTGAGGAGCAACCAGCACGGCCGGAGAGTCGTGGATGAACTGGGCCATTACAAATCTTGGAGCAGTTCTGCCGGACAGCCGCCTTGGCGAAGGGTACGCGGGATGAGGCTGGAAAGATGATCGATAGAATCCAAACGGCACGACAGCGCCGCCACGGAGTTTAAGGTGTGCACACTACAGATCCCCTGCGGCGCAAGGAATCTGCCAGGCCTGTATTCCAGGTTGGTGGCGGTTGCTCGCGTAAACTTGAGCTGCTCTCGAAGTGCTCGTCTATCTGATCGAAGCGGGTGCCAATGCCCTCGAAAGGCTGGCCTCACCGCGGCCGTAAGTCGCCGGATTGTAATTGACGAGGGTGTCGGTCCTCGCGGTATCCAGCAACTGATTTCTGACCTGCGTCGGCGTTGCCGATGTGAACTTGCTGCCAACGATGGCAGCATAGCCCGAAACCACAGGGGCCGCTTGAGACGTGCCGTGTAGGCCAGTCTTGTCACTCTCGACACCCACGGTCAGGAACTGGTTCTGCACCTCCGGGTCTGAGCCGGCATAATTCGAATATGTGGCCAGCTCTGCCTTCCTCCCCGGAGTGCCATTGTGGTCGAGCGCACCCACAAATATTGCCGATGGCATCCCGATCAGGCTGACAGCTAGTACATCGATATTCCCTTGGATCGGGGTACCTATTGCGATGCCATCGTTGCCGGCGCTCTTTGTGACGACGGCAGCACCCGACCGGGCCGCATCGACAATCGACCGCTCGAGCGGGTACTGGCTCAGTGGCTCCATAAGTTCGTAGCTCAGATTAATGACATTGAGGTCGTCCTGCAGCCTGATCGAAGAATTGTCCAAATAGTCACGCTTGAACATGTTTGCACCAGGGGCCACCATGCCGGCACTTTCAGCGACCCATTCCCCGTGCCGCTGCATCTGCGTGCCGTGGCCGAGATCTCCCTCAAATCGGTTCTCTATCGTGAAGTCATCTACGACAGTTATCGATACGCCAGAACCGGTATAGCCTGCCGCCCACGCTTCACCAATATCCGGGCTCATCCAGCAAAACGTGCCGTCGGCGTTTTGTGGGCAGCGCGAGCTACTGCTTTCCGCGGCTGGAGTACCGGTCGTTCCTTTGCCGCTGACACCGGCATCGAGATCACCCGCGAAACCGGGTGCTGCCGACAGGCACGCTACAAGACCGAGAACGAAACCCACCGGGAACAATTGTGCTTTGGACATCTAAACCTCCTGTCTAATTGTTCTTCATCAACGAACTTACGGCCTGGCCTTTTACCATCGCTAAAATTCACCCCTGAACCGAAGGTCGAGTTTCCATCGGCTTGGCTCGAGGTTTGTCATGTATTTCAACGTATCCGAGGGCCGCAGTTGCGAGGCCGCCAGACGGCAATTCACTGCATGGACGCCGCCGACGGGGCCATAGTCAGCAATGCAAGGTCGTTCCGTCAGGTCCCCGCCCAAGATCGAACTGACGGTGAGAGAAAGTGTCGTGGACGGTGTCGGCCGTCTTTGCAGAATAAAGCCGAGTTTCACACTTGGGTCGATTCGGACCTTTTCGGCACGCTGGCCGGTGCTGGCGCCCCACAGGAGACCGAAATCGTCCGACAGCTGCGTCAACATTTCAAATCGCATGTCGGTCCAGCTGCTATGGTACCACTCGTCGAAAGACACCGGGGTGCCATCCGACAGCTCGTATCCGCCTTCTCCCAGACGTTTGGCGGCGGCAGTTAGCTCCGAACCCTGGTAAATGCCGACAAGGCTGGTCTCCTGTCCGTTCGCAGCCATCGCGGTGACGAAGAATGCCACGACGAACAGGCCAAAACCCGCCGCCAGCCGTATGCACATCTGCAACTCCCATTGTTGGAGCCGCCAGTAAATTATGTACGATCGACAGTCTCGCCACATCTTCAAATCCTTCGGAGGTCCAATCCGCAGACACATGGCCGCCAGCGGACAGCGTGTTCACCTGCAACAAATTAGTGATCTCCAGTCCTTTGAATTTTGTCGATCCATCTCTTTGCTCTTCCTGGCAAGCAACTCCCGCCCCCTCTCAAGGGAATGCAGCAAAATTCATGCCTATGGAGAGGATGGCGCCAATGAAGGCGGTGTATATCTGCTTCCAGCGGCTTATCCAAAACCTGCAAGACGTCGGCCAACCAAGGCTGTGTCGTCAAACCGCCAAAGCCGACACAATTGTCGGATATCGCCGAGCACGCTGAGCCCGAACCCACCAAGAGCTTGCGCACAGGAACGCTCCCATCGCGCTCCGGCAAACGATTGGCTCGACTCGTACTGCCAGGGCTGACTTTCTTTGCTGCAACGCACGACGCCCATGGTCCTCGTACCACCCCAAGGCGAAGTGGCTTGTCGCCGCGCTTTTTCCAGGTCTCAAGCGCTAGCTCGGGCAGGAACCGTGCGAGGATGAGCTGGGCTATGATCAGCGCCGCCATGGCTTGCCCTGCAAGGCTCCGGTCTCGGAAAGTTGTTTGTGGAGTTTTGAACTCAGAGGATGACAGGTTCTCCGTGGAAGCGCCGGCGCGATGGCGGCGAAACGCCGAAGCCGACTTCCATCATCAGCCGTGGACTTCGCGCCGGCACCGTAGCCGTATGGAAGCCGAAGGGATCCTCGACGAACCCGAAACCGGCTCCGCCGGTGAGCGTGATGGGGTTCTGCTCGCCGTAAACGCTTAGAACCTCTTTGGCCGGACGGCCGAGGAGACAGCTCAATTGGTGCTTTAGGGGGCGGCGGTTGTGGCTGCCCCGGACAAAGACATGCGGGCCCGTGCTGCCATCGACAGGCGTCACATAGAAGAAGAATTTCAGCATGCGCCAGTCGTCGAGGTTGAAATGATACTTGTCAGGCGAGGCAAAATTCTTGTCGAGATGCGAAACAGCAGCACTCGGAAAATTCCACCAGACGCGCGTTGTGGCCAGTTTCGCCTGTCCGCCGAGATAATGCGCGGCAATATCCAAAAGCAGTGGATCGCCCTGTATGGCGAGTACGGCGCTACAGCCGAGGACGCGCTCGAAATAGTGGCCGCTGAGCAACGCTCGGCCGAACCGAGCCTCAGCTTCCGCACGCTCGGTCGGCATGAATTCGAGACGGCGATCGAAGTTGCCGAAACAAGGCGTGCACCGGGCGAAGGCGGCGATGTCCTCATGGATTACCGTTGGCAGGACGAGCCCGGAAAAAATCCCATCCGACCGCAGCGCGCAGACAATGTCCTGGCGGCTGGCCCCGGCAAACATGGTGTTCCGAGATCTCTGCGACACTCGGACCGGCTTTGCACAACGCCAGTGCATTCTTCGGGCAGGCATGGTGCGGGCGAGCACGAACATCGCCGGCCAGACCGGATTGTCGCGAATATGCGACAGACAGGTCGGAATGCGCCTGGCGATGCGGTACAGCATCGTGCCGTCTCGCATGATTGCATCGAGGGTCGCAGCGCTTGGTTTGCCGGAGCTCGTAGGAATCATCGGGGCCTTAGGTATGAATGCATCATCAACGAAACATGGATTGTCACCCTTCGTCATTTTGCCCAGGCGCAATTTCCGCACCGAACGGACACCGAGGAATTGCCGGCCCACGCGGTGCGGGCGATTGACTGGCATGACCGCAAGCTTCCGCGCCGGCCAGAAGCCTATGCGCTCGCCCGTCAGGCTCATGCGCAGACGAGCGTTCTTCACGGCCTGGATATCCCGTAATCGGCGCTATGCCGATGTTCCGAGTACCGGTTTCCACAATACCGGCCCGTTCAGGCGTCCCCTCCAGCGCACTCGCAAAAGGCTGGCGTGAGAAATCTCGAGAAAGCCGGCCACCGCTTCCGTGTTGCCGACGGTCCTGGGCCGTCCGATGCGCGACAAGGGCCAGGTTGCCAGGCGAAGGATTCGTTCCATGCGGATGTCGGTTACCGTCACGATCCCGGTCAACTTGCTGGCCAAGCCGAACTCGATCATGCCGGCGAACAGCTCGTAGGTTGCTTGAGCCAGCCCACCCGCGGCTTTCGGCGCTGATGGAGGGAAATCAAGCGCGAAACGACTGCTCTCCCATATGTCGGGAGCCGAAGGGACAACCTCACCGTCAAGAAGCGTCGGGAATGTATCGCGCAACATTGTGGGTCCGGTGCTGGGCAAGAGGCGGACGCAACCGTGAATTCGCCAATCGGCTCCCTTGAGCAGCAGATAGACAGGTCCCAAGGCGTCAAATGCGTCTGTTTCCATTTCGTCTTCGGTCTGAACGTCCCAATCGAGCCTTTCCTTGAAAACCCGATATCTGAGCCCGTGCATCTCTTTGAGTTCGCCCGCGAACTCGCCGTGGCGGTCCGGCGTTATCAGCTGCATCATTCGTCCTCTCCGTGCGGGATGTGTTTCCGCAATCGAAGGACAAAGGCGAAAGCGAAGCAGCCTGTAGACGTTTACAGCTATCCTGGCGGAAGCATGCAAGCAGCCATCCGTGCAACAGCCTGGTTGATTGTTCGGACACGAAGCTTTGCCTTGGCATTTTCCAGATGGAAGGTCACCGTGCGCCGTGAGATGCCGAGGATTTGACTGACATCCCAGGCCGACTTGCCGCGCGCCGCCCATTTCAGGCACTCGAATTCTCGCGGGGTGAGCGTCACGCCGTCCACCACCCGATCGGCCACAAGCCTGCTACGGGCATGGATGTGGAAGTTGATCGCCACCAGCTGCAAGGCTTTTTCGTAGCGTGTCAGTGACCGCAAAAGAGACGGACTGGACTGGTCGGATGCCAGGGTCAGCGCAGCAAACCTGCCACGATGATCGTGCATGGACATCGTCAATCCGCCGCGAATGCCAAACTGAGCTGCTTTTTCCAGAATTTGCTGCTGTGAGGTCGTCAGACGCGGCCGGTCTCGATCCAGCGTCCAATCAAAAGTACCCCATCCTTGCAGCCCGCGCAGGATCACCGGGTCAACGGTGTGGTAGCGCTGTTGCAGATAGTGTGATGTCCAGGATGAAGGGTAGTTCGAGATCAATCGCGGCGTGTCGCCGCTGGCGGATGGGTGAGTGAAATAGGCGAACAGCGGAAAACCGAAACCGGCCGCGGCGGAGGCCATTGCCTCACGCAGGTCAACAGCATCGGCACTTGCAAAGAGTTGCTCGACGAAATCTTCAAATACGCGATGCATCTGTGCCTGCGTACCTCAATAGCTGGTGTTCCATGCCAGGGGTGGGCCTTGGGAGTCCTGTTTATGGCGCGTGGCTCAGCGCGGCCACCCTCGCTAATTCGTTGAACCAATCGGTGGTGTCGTGACGTTGTCGATGAGCCGTGTGTCGCCGAGCCAAGCAGCAACAAGCAAGCGTGCCGGGCGGTCGATGCTTGTCATCGGTTGTAGATCGGCCTCGCCGCGAAGTTCCAGGTATTCGACCTCGCGATAGCCTGCAGCCAAAATTGCCCGGCGCGCTTCAGCAAGCGTTGGCAAGACCGGCGAGCCGCGCATGAGCCGCTCAGCCGTGTCGAGCAGGACGGAAGCCAGCTTCGGGGCAACAGCTCGCTGCGCTGGAGAAAGCCGGCTATTGCGTGACGACAGTGCAAGCCCATCGGCTTCGCGGACCGTCGGGCAGGCGACAACGGCAATCGGAATATCCAAATCCCGGACCATGCGCCTGACAAGCTGAAGCTGCTGAAAGTCCTTTTCACCAAAAAACGCGAAGTCAGCCCCGGTCTGCAGGAAGAGCTTGGCAACGACGGTCGCCACGCCATCGAAATGGCCCGGACGGAAGGCACCGCACAGGCCCTCGCTGACATGCGACACCGAAACGGTCGTGGCGAAGCCCGCCGGATACATCTGCTGTGCATCCGGCACATAGAGCAGATGGGCGCCCAGCGGCGAGAGCTTTGCAGCATCTTCATTTTCCGTCCGGGGATAGGCGGCAAGGTCGACGGCACTGTTGAACTGCTTGGGGTTGACGAACAGCGTCACGATTACCCGCTCGGCCTTCTGAAGCGCGGCACGCACGAGGCTCAGATGTCCTTCGTGCAAGGCCCCCATGGTCGGCACGATGGCGACACTGGCACCCGAGCAACGCCATCCCGCAACAACATTGCGGAGCTCGGCAACGGTTCGAACGATCGGCACGCTCAAGCGACGGCTCCGGTCTTCAACGCGTTGGCATAGAGATGCTCTGCCGCGGGAAAGCGTCGTTGTCTCACATCGGCGGCGTATGCGGTGATCGCCGCTTCGGCCTGATCACCGAGTTCGGCGTAGCGCTTGACGAATTTCGGCCGGAAAGAAGTAAACAGGCCGAGCATGTCGTCGCTCACCAGGATCTGGCCATCGCAGGCTGGCGAGGCGCCAATGCCGATGGTGGGGATGGCGATCTCTGCGGTGATGCGGCGTGCGAGCGGCTCGGGTACTTTCTCCAGCACCACCGCGAAGGCGCCGGCCTCTGTGACTGCAAAAGCATCGCGCCTGATCCGCTCGGCATCGTCTCCCCGCCCCTGGACACGGTAGCCACCGGAAATGTTGACCGCCTGCGGGGTCAGGCCGACATGGGCCATGACAGGCACGCCGCGGGCGGCGAGGAAGCGAATCGTCTCGGCCATGGTCTGGCCGCCCTCGAGCTTCACCGCTGCACAACCGGTTTCTGCGATGATGCGAGCCGCACTGCGGAAGGCCTGCTCGGGTGTCTCTTCGTAGGAACCAAACGGCAGGTCGACGACCATCAGCGCGTTTTGTAGGCCGCGGCGCACGGCCTGGCCGTGCATGATCATCATCTCGAGGCTGACTCCCAGCGTCGAGGGCAGCCCATGCAGTATCATGCCGACGCTGTCACCGACGAGAATAATGTCGCAGTGCCGATCGGCCAGCCTGGCGACCGGGGTCGTATAGGCTGTGAGGCAGACGAGTGGGGCCTGGCCTTTGCGCGAGCGAATATCCGGTGGCGTAATTGCCTTCGCATCACCTGTTGCGCTCAATTCAGGCCTCCTTCCGCAGCGTTACCACCCGCGCGAGTCGCGTTTGGCATATTTTTGTGCAAGTGCGAAGAGATAAAAAACTGATCTCTAACCGCGTGGTGTTGACCTGCGGCCACTCACGCTTACACTAAATCGATTAGAGCCCGCCGAGCGGGGGCAACCACGTTCGCGAATATGGAAGATCGACAAATAAGACCCGGGACTGACGGAGCCGACGACAAGGCCGGCGAAGCCAAAGTGGACCTGATTGCGGTGGTCGTCGCGGTCAATGATGGTGAGCCCTGTCTTCTCACCATCGGTGAGGCGGACACCTTGCCCTCGGGACCATTTGCGCTCGAGCACCGATCGCCGCAATCCGGTTTGAGGGGGTGGGTCGAACAGCAAACCGGCCACCCGCTTGGCTACATCGAACAACTCTACACGTTCGCCGATCGGGACCGTGTCGGGACCGAGCGCCAGCAGCGCGTCATCTCGATCAGCTATCTCGCGCTCACCCGGAAGGAACAGGCAACGGCCTCATGCGCGTGCGGCTGGCACAGCTGGTACGAATATTTTCCATGGGAGGACCACCGCTCCGGCACACCACCGGAGGGACTGGATATTCTGCGAGCGCGCTTGGTTGAATGGGCAGACGCCGCCGGCGATCCGGCCACGCAGCGCGAACGCTGGCAGAGGGTGGCGATCGCCTTCGGCATTGACGAGCGCCATTGGAACGAGGAGCTCACGCTGCAGCGTTATGAGTTGCTCTACGAAGCAGCATTGGTCGAAGAGGCGAGCGGCGGAAAGGCCACGCCTCCGCCTGCGGCCGTTTCTGGCAAGGCGATGGTCGCAGACCATCGCCGCATTCTGGCCACAGGCGTTACGAGGCTGCGCTCCAAGATCAAATACCGGCCGGTCGTATTCGAGCTCATGAGACCGACTTTCACGCTGCTCCAGCTGCAGCGAACCGTGGAAGCATTGGCTGGCAGGCTCATCGACAAACCCAACTTCCGCAGGCTTGTCGAGCAACAAGAGCTGGTCGAGGAGACTGGCGACACTTCGGTCGATACGGGCGGGCGGCCTGCAAAGCTCTATCGCTTCCGCCGTGCCGTGCTCGATGAAAGGGCTTTCGCAGGGACAAAATTGCCGCTTTCGCGGGCTTGACATACCTTATAGTCAAGATAGAAATATTCCCCTTATTGTCAGATCGAATATAATCGGAGGCGCTGATGACTGGGGCGTTACCTACGGCCGCGTCTCTGTATGAGCGTGTCAGGCGGGTCATCCCGCCAGTCGAATGGTGTGGTTTTGTCGATGACATTGAGGCGATTCTCGCGCTGAAGCGCGAGCGCAATGCGGTCATCCTGGCGCACAATTACCAGACGCCGGAGATCTTCCACTGCGTGGCTGACATTATCGGCGACAGCTTGGCGTTGGCCCGCAAGGCTGTGACGGTCGATGCTGAAGTCATCGTGCTGGCCGGCGTGCATTTCATGGCCGAGACAGCAAAGCTCCTCAACCCGGGCAAGACCGTGCTCATCCCCGATCTCGATGCCGGCTGCTCGCTGGCAGAGGCGATCACCGCGCAGGACGTGCGGTTGATGCGCCAACGTTATCCGGGCGTGCCAATCGTCACCTATGTCAACACCTCCGCCGCCGTAAAAGCGGAGTCCGACATCTGCTGCACTTCGGGCAATGCCAGGACGGTGGTTGAATCGCTCGGCGCGGCGCGTGTGATCATGCTGCCAGACGAGTATCTGGCGCAGAACGTCGCCGCCGAGACACAAGTCGAGATCATCGCCTGGCAGGGCCATTGCGAGGTGCATGAGCGCTTCACCCCTGCCGACATCAGGGAACTGCGCGATGCGCATCCAGGGATCATCGTGCTCGCGCATCCCGAATGTCCGCCGGAAGTTGTCCTGGCGGCGGATTTCTCGGGCTCGACCGCCGCCATGTCGGAATATGTCGGCCGAGAAACGCCGGCACGCGTAGTCCTGATGACGGAATGTTCGATGAGCGACAATGTCGCGGTCGCGCATCCCGACGTCGAGTTCGTGCGCCCTTGCAATCTTTGTCCGCATATGAAGCGCATTACGCTCGCCAACATTCGCGCCGCTCTGGAGGAGAACCGGCACGAGGTCCGGATCGAGCCCGGGATCGCCAGCCGCGCGCGCCTGGCGGTCGAGCGCATGCTTTCCATATGAGCTGCGACATTCACGACATCGGCGGGGCGCCGATCATCATCGGCGCTGGCGTGGCGGGCCTAATGACGGCGCTTCATTTGGCGCCGCATCCGGTCGTGCTTCTGTCCAATGCGCCGCTGGGAACCGAAGCCTGCACCGCGCTGGCCCAGGGCGGTCTAGCGGCAAGTCTCGGCGGCGAGGACGGGCCGGAATTTCATGTTTGCGACACGCTCGCAGCCGGTGACGGGCTCTGCGACGAGGCGACAGTGCGGCGACTTGTCCGAGCCGCGCCCAAAGCGATCAAGGCCCTCGAAGACTTCGGCGTCGCGTTCGACCGCCACTTTGACGGGCGCTTGCGGCTCGGGCTCGAGGCGGCGCATTCGCATCGGCGGATCGTTCATGCTGGCGGCGACGCCACGGGTCGCGAGCTGATCCGGGCGCTCATCGCCGCGGTGCGGTGCACAGCCTCGATCACCGTCCTGGAAAATGTGGAGGCTCGCCGGCTCGTCGTGGAAGACGGCGGAATCATCGCCGTGCTCGCAGTTTCGCGCACCGGCACGATCGTCTTGCCCACCCGCCGCGCGGTGCTGGCAACCGGCGGCATCGGCGGCCTGTTTTGCGATACCACGAACCCCCCTGGCTCATGCGGGCACGGGCTGGCGCTCGCCGCATGGGCCGGGGCGGAGTTCGCGAACCTGGAATTCGTGCAGTTCCATCCGACCGCGCTCGACGGTCCACGCCGGCCGATGCCGCTGGTGAGCGAAGCGATTCGCGGCGAAGGCGCGGTACTCATCGACGAAGCAGGAGAACGGTTCCTGTCTGAAACGCCTGGCGGCGAGCTTGCACCTCGCGATGTGGTCGCGCGTGCGGTGTGGCAAAAGCTAGCTGATGGACACCGCGTATTCCTGGACGCCCGGCAATGCCTCGGCTCCAGGTTTAGCGATCGCTTTCCCGCCATCGCCAATGTGTGCCGCGAGGCAGACGTCGATCCCTCGGTCGACCCGATCCCAGTACGCCCGGCGGCCCATTATCACATGGGCGGCGTTGCCGTGGACGGAGCCGGGCGCAGCTCTGTCGAGGGCTTGTGGGCATGCGGCGAGGTGGCATGCACCGGTGTGCACGGCGCCAACCGCCTCGCCAGCAATTCGCTCACCGAAGCGGTGGTCACAGCGAGCTGGGTTGCTGAAAGCGTTGCCGGCACATCTCACGCCAGGCGCCGGCGCGTGTGTTCCACATTTGTGCCTGCACGGCCAGATCCTTCCTGCATCCGCCCGGTCGTCTCAACCGCACTGGGCATCATTCGGGACGGCGACGCGTTGCGCAATGGAGTAGCGAACTTGCTGCCGATCGCGGCTGGCAACGTGGCTGCATCCGATCCCGCGCTGGTCGCGCTGATGATCGCCATGGCGGCGTTGGGGCGCCAAGAGAGCCGTGGCTCGCACTTCCGCACCGATTTCCCCCGGCGCGATGCACAGGCCTGCCCCGCCCGGCTGACACTGCGCGGCGCAATGCAGGGCGCGGTCGCGCTTGGGTGGGCAGGCACGGTCACGGAGCACCGGACATGAAATCATTTGCCCCCCTTCCCTCGGCGCTGATTGAGCCGATCGTGCGCAGTGCCTTGCTGGAAGACCTGGGCAGAAGCGGCGACCTTACCAGCGACGCGGTGATCCCGCATGACTGCACAGCCACGTTGATGCTCAAGTCGCGCCAGACGGGAATCGTTGCCGGCCTCGATCTGGTTGCCTTCGCCTTGCTCCTCGTCGAGCCAACGATCGAAATGCAAATCTGGCGCCCAGACGGCAGTGATGTCGCGGGAGGCGAGATCATTGCCAAGCTGTGCGGACCGGCGCGTGGCCTGCTCACGGCCGAGCGCACGGCGCTCAATTTCCTGTGCCGCCTGAGCGGCATTGCCACTGCCACGGCCGCGATGGTCGAGGCTGTGCGGGGCCATAAGGCAAAGATCGTATGCACGCGAAAAACGACGCCCGGCTTGCGCGCCCTGGAGAAATACGCCGTGCGTGTCGGCGGCGGCGCCAATCACCGTTTCGGGCTCGACGACGCCGTGCTGATCAAGGACAACCATATCGCCATCGCCGGCGACGTTCGAACGGCAATAGGGCGAGCGCGCGCCGCCGCGGGCCACATGGTGAAGATCGAGGTCGAGGTCGACACGCTGGATCAGCTCGATATAGCGCTCGCGCTGGGAGTCGACGCAGTGCTGCTCGACAATATGTCGATCGAAGATCTTGCGCGAGCCGTGGCGATGGTCAAGGGCCGCGTCATCACTGAGGCTTCCGGTCGGGTGACACCGATCACAGCGCCGGCAATCGCGGCGACCGGAGTAGATCTCATCTCCGTTGGATGGCTGACACACAGCGCGCCGATTCTCGACATCGGCATGGATATGCCGGCCCACGGGCACGATTGCAGCCATTTGAACTGATGGGAACGAAAATTGAAGAGCTGCCAGCTTCGGTGCTGCATGCGCAGACAAGGTGCTGCAACGGCCTGCACCCCCGTTGCGGTTCGGCTTCGACCCGCTGCGGTTCCAGGCGGGTTGCGCTGATGGATGGCTCATGTCGGACCAGACTCGCCGGCCACAAACTGCGGCATGCGTTCGTGGACCAGAAACAACGACTTTTCACGATGACGATCGGCAAGAGGTGGGGATGAACAAAGCCGTGGAATCAATGGACGGAGCACTGCCGCGATGGAACCGCAAACAGGCCGAGGCTATCCACGCCATGCCGTTCAACGACCTGCTCTTCCTGGCCCAGACCATCCATCGGCAGAACTTCGATCGAAACCGGGTGCAGCTCAGCCGCCTGCTGAGCATCAAGACCGGCGGCTGCCCGGAGGATTGCGGCTATTGCAGCCAGTCTGCGCATCACGGAACTGGCCTGAAAGCGTCGAAGCTGATGGAGGTCGAGCGGGTCATCGCCGAGGCGGCCAAGGCGCGCGAGGCCGGCGCCACGCGCTATTGCATGGGCGCTGCCTGGCGAAATCCCAAGGCCCGCGACATGGACGCGATCGTGGCGATGGTGGAGGGTGTCAAGGCGCTCGGCATGGAAACCTGCATGACCCTGGGCATGCTGGATCTTGAGCAGGCCACTCGTCTAAAGAAGGCCGGCCTCGACTACTACAACCACAACATCGACACCTCCGAGCGTTATTACGGTGAGGTCGTCTCCACCAGGACCTTCGCCGACCGGCTGGAAACGCTAGAGCATGTGCGCGAGGCCGGCATGAAGGTCTGCTGTGGAGGCATTGTCGGGATGGGAGAGGAACGGGCTGACCGCATCGACATGCTGATCACGCTCGCGAATCTGCCCGAGCCGCCGGAAAGCGTGCCGATCAACATGCTGATCCCGATCGATGGCACGCCGCTCGGCCAGTCCAAACCCATCGATCCGATCGAATTCGTCCGTACCATTGCGCTCGCCCGCATCTTGATGCCGAAGTCGTATGTAAGGCTCTCCGCGGGCCGCACTGCCATGAGCGACGAGACGCAGGCGCTGTGCTTTTTTGCCGGCGCCAACTCGATCTTCGTCGGCGACACGCTGCTGACGGCGGATAATCCCGGCGAGGACAAAGACAGGCTTCTATTCCAGCGTCTCGGCATCGAGCCGATGGAATGTGAGGCCAAATGAACGAGCCGCCGCTTGCCCGCTTTGAGGCGACCTTGCAGGGGTTGGCGCGCAAGGATCGGCTGCGGACGCTTTCGCCGCGCACCGGGCTCGATTTCTCCTCGAACGACTATCTCGGACTTGCCGCCTCCAGGAGACTTGGCGATGCAGTCGCGTCGGCGATCGGACGGGGTACTCCGGTCGGCGCCACCGGATCGCGGCTGTTGCGCGGCAATGCACCGGAACACGAGGCACTGGAGGCGGACGCTGCGGCGTTCTTCGGAGCCGAACGCGCGTTGTTCTTCGGCAGCGGCTATATCGCCAACTTCGCTCTTTTGAGCACACTGCCACAAAAGGGCGATCTGTTGATCCTCGACGAGCTCGCCCATGCCAGCATGCATGAAGGGGCGCAGGCCGGACGAGCCCAGTTCATTCTTTCCGGGCATAACGACGTCGACGCTGTCGAGGATACCATCAAGCGCTGGCGCGCGCATGGCGGCATGGGGCGCGTGTGGATCGCGATCGAAAGCCTCTACGGCATGGATGGCGAGTCGGCGCCATTGGAGAGCTTCGTTGCACTTGCCGATCGGCACGAGGCCTTCATCGTCGTCGACGAGGCGCATGCTACCGGCGTCTGGGGACCGGACGGCCACGGCCTTGCGGCCGCATTCGAGGGCCGCGGCAATATCATAGCCCTCCACACATGCGGCAAGGCACTGGGAGCATCCGGCGCGCTGGTTACCGGACCTGGAGTGCTGTGCGATTATCTCGTCAATCGTTGCCGGCCATTCATCTATGCCACCGCGCCATCGCCGCTGATGGCAGTCGCTGCGCGCGAGGCGCTGGTGATAATATCCGAGGAGCCGATGCGCCGCGTTCAGTTGCGCGAGCGCATTTCCTTGGCGGGCCGGCAATTGGCCGAGCGGTGCGGGGTGACGCCCAGCGGCTCGCAGATCCAGCCGTTTGTCATCGGCGACGTCGCACGCACGATGGCGGTGGCGGCGGCCTTGCAGGCGCGCGGCTTCGACATCCGCGGCATTCGTCCGCCGACCGTGGCCGAGGGAACATCGCGCCTGCGCATTTCACTGACGCTCAATGTCGGCGAGGCCGACATTTCGGCCATGGTCGAGGCCCTTGTCGAGGTACTGGCCTCGGTATGACCAAGCGCCTCGTCGTCACCGGAACAAGCACCGGAATAGGCAAGACAGTATTTTCGGCAGGGCTCGCCGGGCTGCTTGACGGCTTCTATTGGAAGCCGGTGCAATCTGGCCTGGACGAAGAGACCGACAGCGAGGTCATTGCCCGGCTTTCCGGCTTGCCCGCGGGGCGCGTCTTGCCGGAAGCCTATCGCTTGAAAAGCCCGCTCTCGCCGCATCGCTCGGCTGAGATCGATGGCGTTGCCATCGAAGCGGCGGATCTTGCCTTTCCGCTTTTGCCGACACCGCTCGTAATCGAAGGCGCCGGCGGGTTGATGGTGCCGCTCAATCGACAGACAATGTTCATCGATATTTTCGAGCAGTGGCGGTTGCCGGTCATCCTATGCGCCGGCACCGCGCTCGGCACGATCAACCACACCTTGCTCTCGATAGAAGCGCTACGGACCCGTTCCATCCCGCTCCTCGGCATTGCATTCATCGGCGATGAAGTGACCGATACGCAACGGACAATCATTGAGTTGGGCGGCGTGCCGCAGCTCGGCAGGCTACCGCACCTCGATGAGCTGACAGCTGAAGAGCTGAGAGCAGCAATGATTGCCGGCTTCGACCTGGCCTTGATTGCCGGAGGGGAATGATGTCGCAGTCTCGAGTCTGGCATCCGTTCACGCAGCACGCGCTTGAGCCGCCGATCCCTGAAATCGTGCTGACTGAAGGCGCCTATCTCCACAAGGCCGACGGCGCTCGCATCCTGGATGCGATTTCTTCCTGGTGGGTGGTCACCCATGGCCACCGCCATCCCCGCATCATGAAGGCGATCCAGACGATCGCATCGAGCCTCGACCAGGTCATCTTCGCGGGCTTCACCCACGAGCCGGCCGAACGCTTGGCCGAGGCGCTTGTCGGCCTCGCTCCCGCCGGCCTGGACCGGGTGTTCTATTCCGACAGCGGCTCGACCTGCGTCGAAGTCGCACTGAAGATGGCGCTCGGCTACTTCCGCAACATCGGCGCGCCGCGCTCGCGCATCGTCGTCATGGAGCACAGCTATCATGGCGACACGATCGGCACGATGAGCGTCGGCGCCCGCGGCGTGTTCAACGCCGCCTACGAGCCTCTGCTGTTCGAGGTCGATACCATTCCCTTCCCGGCCGCTGGGCGCGAGCAGGAGACGCTGGATCGCTTCGAGGCCGTGAGCCGCGACCGGCGCGCCGCCGCGCTGATCGTCGAGCCGCTCGTGCTTGGCGCCGGCGGCATGCTGATGTATCCGGCCTGGGTTCTGGCCGAATTGAAGAAGATCGCCGAGGCCTCCGGCACACTGCTGATCGCCGACGAGGTGATGACCGGCTGGGGGCGCACTGGAACCATGTTCGCCTGCGAGCAGGCATCGATCTCGCCGGACATCCTTTGCACATCGAAAGGCTTGACCGGCGGCGCCATTCCGCTGGCCGCTACGCTTGCCACCGACGCCGTCTTCCGGGCCCACTATTCGACGGACCGCAAGAAGACGTTCTTTCATTCGAGCTCCTACACCGCCAATGCGATTGCTTGCGCGGCCGCACTCGCCAATGTCGAGATCTGGCGTGACGAGCCGGTGGCCGAGCGGATCGCGGCCTTGAGCGTGAAGCAGGCCGCTGGACTGCAACGCTTTCGCGACAACCCTCGCTTCACCGACTGCCGAACCGTCGGCACGATCGCGGCCCTCGATCTGCGCACCGGCTCAGCTGGCTATCTGGCCGAGATCGGGCCAAAGCTGCGCGCTTTTTTCCTCGAGCGCGGCCTGCTCGTGCGCCCGCTCGGCAATGTCCTTTATCTTCTGCCGCCCTACTGCATCACCGGCGACGAGCTGGACGGGCTCTATGACGCGATCGAGGAGGCCGGCGAACGCTTCGGTTCGAGACTATGAGCCGATCGTCGCGCATCCTCGGCTTCGGTCATCATGCGCCGTCTCGCAAGGTCGAGAACCCGGAAATCGAAAACCGTCTCGGCCTTGAGCCTGGCTGGATCGAGCGGCGCACCGGAATTCGCTCGCGCTTCTGGGCAAAGGACGAAGACACGCTCTCGGGCCTTGCCGCACAGGCGGGCGAGATGGCGCTGGCGAAAGCCGGGATCGACCGCGGCGACATCGGCCTGCTGTTGCTCGCCACCTCGACGCCCGACCATCTTCTGCCGCCCAGTGCGCCGCTGGTGGCGCACAAGCTCGGCCTTGGCCGCTCAGGCGCGATCGATCTCACCGGCGCCTGCGCCGGCTTCATCTATGCGCTGATGTTCGCCGACGGATTCACCCGCCTGCACGGCAAAGCGAGCCTTGTCATTGCCGCCAACATCCTCAGCCGCCGTATCAATCCGGCCGAGCGTGCCAGCGCCGTGCTGTTTGCCGATGCCGCCGGCGCCGTGGTGATCGGTCCTTGCGACGACCCGGATCGGGGCATTCTCGGCGCTTCGGTGGATTCGGACGGCTCGCGCTACGGACTAATCCAGATCCCCGCCGGCGGAAGCAACGCGCCGTACCGTGGCGACCTCGACCTGGCGCAGATCCGAATGACGATCACTGACGGCCGTGAAGTGTTCGCCAAGGCGGTGGAGATGATGACTGACTGCTCGAGAGGTGCACTCACTGCTGCCCGAATGCGGCCGCAAGACATCGATCGGTTCGTGCCGCACCAGGCCAATGCCCGGATTTTCGACGCCGTCGGCAGGAACCTTGGCATTGCAGATGACGCAATCGTCAAGACCATTGCCGATTACGGCAACTCTTCCGCCGCGACCATCCCCTTGTCACTGTCGCTGGCGCACGGGATCAGACCCATTCTAGCTGGCGAAAAACTGTTGCTGGCGGCAGCGGGGGCTGGCCTTTCCGGCGGAGCCCTGATCGTTGGGGTCTAGTTCCAGCCTAGCGTGGCCCCCGCCTTCGCCGGCGCCCGTGCCGATTCGCCAGCACATCGCGCGGCAGAACGGAATGTGGAGATAAAGCGACACCGAATTTTGGCCGGCAGGCTGCTCAGCCATTCCTCATAGTCTTCAGTACAGACCGTGGCGGCACCGTCGGATACACGGTATACCAAGGCGGCCTCGCGATATTTTGTCAGGTTCGACATCTGCAACAGCTACCATCCCATGCCGCTGACCAGGTCTAGTCGCTGCACGCTCCTGTTGTCTTTGAGCTGTGTCAGTACGTTCCAGTTTTGCCGCCGCTCCTTTGGTAAGTAATCATTGCGCACGCGGCGAACGTCACGTAACGGCCGATCGGTCTTGGCTGGTCGGCCTTTGGTATTACTTCGCTTTCCGTCAGTCGGCGCAGGTCCAGGGGATGCCAAGGAAGCGCGGCGTCGCTATGTCCTGCGAGGTGTCGGGACCACACTTTCGCCGCGATCTGCCCAGCGCCTGCTGACTGCTGAAGGTGCGCCCAACGCGCACGGCACCACAAATCACCGCCCCGTCGGAAAAGCGAGGAATCGGCGTAACAAGCGTTTGTCGCTACTGAACGAAACTGTCGTGTTTCGAACATTGTAAACATGGTCGAAACGCTTGCTTTGATGCGCGGCGTGACGCTCAGGGCACGAAAGAACAAGCCGACGCGGGCTTGCCGGTGAACTTTCCTGTCAGTGCACAACTACGTCTTCAATGTGGCACGTCGCTTGCTCAATGAACGTCGGGAGCCGCTTTGACGGTCTACCCGCAAGGCCGACAACGGGCATGGCGGATTGAGCTAGAAGTGCTGAACACCCGAGATGATTTAGCTGAAGAGCTGCGCCTGTGAGCGGTCGCCACAGCGATGTTGCGAATCCGGGGCCGCTCAGGTCGGCTCTCCAGCTCTCCAAGGAGTGTATGACCTCGTAATCTTTGTCGTTCACGCAAAAGCATCACCTTTGCAGGCCGTAAGCTTGCTGGTGACAAGCTCGGAATTACTGCACGAGTATCATTCGCTACGTCAATTTTGTTCCGGAGCAATTCAGTATGACCGATAGAATTATGCCGCGATGCATTTTCTTCGAGGCATGGGGAATAGGACAATGATTCGCTCTTCGATGTCCTTCTCTTTTTTAGTCTTTGAATGGAAATCAAGAATGAGTATCAAGAGCGTTCTCGGCTCGGCTGCGGCCCTGATCGCAGTCTCCGATGCTCGCGCCGCCGGCACCGAGCTGGAATCGATCGAATATGTCAACATCTGCGATGTCTACGGTTCGGGCTATTTCTACATTCCCGGCACCGAGACATGTCTGCGCATCGGCGGCTATGTTCGCTCCCAGATCGGCCTCGGCGACGTCGGATCCTATGACGGCGCAAGAACCTTCGACGCCAGGACTGGCAAGGATCGGGGAACATGGTGGAATAGCACACGCCTCGCATTCAAGACCTGGACAGGTCAGGGAACCGAGCTCGGCATACTGAAGACCTACACAGAGACACGCCTGAACTTCGGTACGCGCAACGGCCTGCAAAGTCCTCAGAACTATGCTTTCAACAGCGACATCGCGCTGACTTTCGCTTGGATTCAGCTTGGTGGCCTCCGACTTGGGAAGGACTGGTCGGCCTTCGACAGTTTCATTGGTTACGCTGGCAACGTCCTCAATGACAAGATTGCTCCATATGGCGACTTCGACACGAACGTGATCCAGTACTACTTCGACGCGGACAACGGCTTTTCGGCTGTGGTCTCACTCGAAGAGGGCTCGGGTGTGGTCGGCACTATCGATAGCTATGTTCCGCACTTCGTCGGTGGAGCGAGATACACGCAAGGGTGGGGCGCGATCGCCAGCGTTGTCGCTTATGATAGCAACTACGACTCGGTGGCCGGAAAGATCCGCATCGATGTGATTGTGGCGGACCAGCTGTCGCTATTCGGAATGATCGGCTATGGTTCCAATGGCAAGCTCAACGATGACTCCGCCAATGTCGTCGACGCCAATGGCCGTGGGTTCTACAGACAGTGGGGCGGCAACTGGGCCTTGTGGGCCGGCGGCACCTATTTGTTCGACAAGAAAACGTCGGTGAACCTTCGGTTCTCTGGCGATCAGTTCAAGAACTATGGTGTGGCCGCAAACGTCGTCTACACGCTCGTGCCAGGTTTCACGGCGACGGCCGAAATCGACTACGACCACTACGGCAATTTCGGCGTCGGCATGGTCGACCCTTCGAATGTGAATTGGACCAAGGCTGACAAAAAAGACAGCGTCGGCGGCGTCCTCAGTTTCCAACGCTCATTCTGACGGAATGAAAAGCTCTCGGTGGTCGATTGCGCGAGCGGTGCTATAACCTCCTGTAGACGATCGCTGAACCCACGCGAGACTGGAGGCCAAGGCCACCGTTCCCGTCCAGCAGCCCAATTGTTGGTCCGCCCGATTACTCGACGGTCAGCGCTTCTGAGAGAGATGCGATCCGCGAGGTGTTCTTTTCTGTCATGTGCTGCCGTTCGACCGCTCGTTGATGACGCGCTGGCGCAGACACATGGGCGAGGAGCGGATCATGGCGCTGTTGTAGGAAAAGCCTCGGCCTTGCGGTCGAGACCGGGGCGGTGAAACCCACCGACACGCAAGCTCATCCACCCTGGTGCGCATGGCCAGAGGAAGGGACTCCATTTGCGCAAGAGCTATCCGCGTCTCCAAGCTGGCGCTGATCCAGCCAGGAGCGCTATGCCCACGCGCAACGTGGGATGTTACCGGCCTCAGGTGGAGAACTGTAGCAGAGCCAGACTGGACAGGCGATGATCTGCGGCGGTAAGCGTTCGTGACCCATCGCTGTGTTATGCCGTCGGCTCTGTCTGGCAGATCCTTCAACGCGAGTTAGGTGATAAGGCCCATCAACGATCCCATATTGTTTCACTGCCGCCGTCGTTATCCGCTTAAGCGAACCCAACGGGACCGGCGCTCTTACAACGCCGGACTCCACAAGAGCTTCTTCACCATGCCCCGCAAACCGATGCGACAACCGGCTCGTGAACCTCACGGGCTTCGTCAAACTCGCAGATACTGCAATCTGTCTCAACAGCCAAACCGTCACCTGGGGCATTGCGCGAGCAGAGTCTCGTAACCCGGATAGCGGCTCTTGAATCGATATTCACCCGCAAAACCCTTCTGACCCTTTTTTTTAGTCAAATGAGCGACCGAGGTAGCTGCTGCCTGACTACATCACTGAAATCAGATGCTGGAGGTAGGTCACCATCTTGCCGGTCACCAACGAGTAGCCCGCCTGCTTAGTCAAAACAAATGTTTCGACGAGTGGCGAGGCCTCGACAAATTCTCTTATCACCAGATTTGGTAACTCAGCGTTGCGGACGCATGACGGATAAACCGTAACGCCGAGGCCCGCTGCCACCATACTGAAGATGGTAGCGCCATCCTGCGCCTCAAGGGCAATCCTCGGCACGAACCCGGCAGTTGCACAGAATGCCTCCACCGTCGGAAGGTAAAGTTCCCAGCCCTCGCGATCCCCCATAACGAACGGCTCTTCAGCAAGATCACTCAATGAAACGCGTTCCTGTCCCGCGAGCCGGTGGTGTCGGCTGATCACAGCGACCAACGGCTCTTGCGTGAACGGCATTACTTCTACGTTGCCCTGAAAGCGGTGCCTCACGGCAAAGCCAACATCGATACGATTGGCGTTAAGATCGGTGGACTGTGCGTCTGATCGATGACGTTTTAAGCTGACTTTCACAAGCGGGTGAGTCCGCTTAAATTCAGCCAGAAGGGATATCATAGGACCGTGGATCGCAAAATCCATGTAGCCAACTCGCAGTTCGCCGGTGAGGCCGATCTCTGCCTCTTGCGTGAGCTGAACCGCCCTTTTCATTTGAGCGAGCGTATAGTGCGCTTCCGCTAGAAAGACTTTGCCGGCCAGGGTGACACGTGTTGATCGGGTCGTCCGGTCTAGAAGCTGCACACCGAGCTTGGCTTCCAGCATGCTGATTGTTCTGCTTAAAGCCGGCTGGGCAACGTTAAGCCGCTTCGCAGCACCCACGAAGCTTAGCTCCTCAGCAACAGCCACGAAAGCACGAAGCTCCCTCATTTCAAGGGACGGAGATGCCATCCAAGTGTTCCATACGACGCTATGTCTACTGCTGCTTTTATCCCCCCATTCATAACAAAATCAATAATAATCGGTGCCCAAGTTGTATTGGGACGCCGGTAATTCGGAAGCTAGAGTTGCGACGTTGAGGTGCCGATCGCCCGGACGAGAGACCCACAAGGGAACCGCCGTTGACGGCCGCCAAAAGCCAATGGGAGCTAACAATGGATTTTGAAGATACGAGCAACAAGCCGTTGCTCAAGCTTGATCGACGAGCTTTGCTCCGTGGGTCCGTGGGTCTCGGCATAGCCGGAGCTGTAGGCCGCATTGTTCTGCCCACAACGGCATTTGCTCAAACACCACGACGTGGTGGCAAATTTATCGCCGGGGTCAAGGGTGGATCGACGACCGATACGGTTGACCCTACGAATATGCCTTCCTCGGTCCCGCTGTTTGTCTCCTATCAGCTTGGCAACCGGCTGCTGGAGCGCACTACGGATGGAAAATTGGCCAGCGAGCTGGCTGAGACCTGGGAGCCGGGCGACAGCGGAAAAACCTGGAAATTTACCGTGAGAAAGGACGTCACCTTTCACAACGGTAAAGAATTTACGGCTAAAGACATGGTCTACTCGCTGAACCGTCACCGCGGTCCCGATACGAAATCGGGCGCAGCAGCCCTGATGAAGGCGATCAAGGACATCAAGGTGGACGGCCCTCACCAATTGACGGTGACCCTGTCTGCCCCCGACGTCAACTTCCCGTACCTGATGACCAACGCTGCGCTTATCGCTCAACCCGAGGGAGAAGACCCGGCCACGGGAATCGGGACTGGACCGTTTATCCTTGCCTCGGCACAACCGGGCGTCCGCTATAATTTCAAGCGTAATCAGAAGTATTTCAGGCCAGAGCAGCCATTCTTCGACGAGCTTGAGATCTTGGTTGTCAATGATGATATGGCTAGGATGTCCTCACTTCTAGCCGGGACAACCCACTTTGCCTCAGAGCTCACGCCGAATCTTGTCGAGCGGCTTAAGAATTCCCCATCAGTCAAGATCGACGTAGCGGATACGACCACGTTCAACTATTTCGTGATGCAGACGAACAAGGCACCATTCGACAATCCCGAATTGCGGCTAGCGCTCAAATATGCGGTTGATCGGAATTTGATCTTAAAAACGACGCAGGCAGGATACGGCTCTATCGGCAACGACAATCCCATCAATTCGATCTATCCTCTTTATTCCGAACTGCCCCAGCACACTTACGATCCCGATAAAGCTAGCTTCTATTACAAGAAGTCTGGTCACAGCGGTGCGATCGATCTGTACACGTCCGAGTCCGTGTTCCCCGGCGCGGTCAATGCCGCAGAAATCTTCCAGCAATCAGCGGCCAAAGCTGGCATTACCATCAATCCAAAGCGTGTGCCGGCCGACGGTTATTGGAGCGACGTCTGGATGAAAAAGCCCTTCTGCGCCTCCTATTTCGGCAGCCTGGCCACGGAAGATCAGGCTTTTACCCAGCCATTCGCAAGCGACTCTCCATGGAACGACGGTAACTGGTACCGGCCGGAATTTGACAAGCTTCTCGTCGAGGCAAGGTCAGAACTCGACGTCGAAAAGCGCAAGTCTCTCTACCATGATGCCGCAAAAATGGTTCAGGAAGACGCGGGCCATATAACCTTGATGTTTTCGCCCTCCATCAATGGGCTAGCGAAAAACGTCCAGGGTTTCGTGGGCAATCACTTTCACGGCGAAGCGAAAAACTTCGCGCGTTGCTGGTTCGAAGCCTGATAGGCGCATTGCGACGCTTCACTGCGCGCTCGAAAGGTTTCGAGCGCGCAAGGTTCCGCACATCCAACGTTTGAACAAATCGGGGTAAAAACGTGGCTAGTACTTTGGTTGGTGAACGGGAAACAGCTCAAGCGGCAAGAAAGGTCCTTGCCGACTCGATTGTTTGGGATACGCATGCCGGCGTCGCTTGTCGTCCCACTTTAGATCTGAGTTTTCTCTCACGCTGGCGCGACGGCGGGGCAACATTCATTGGTCTCAATGTGGGATGGGACGCCCTGCCGTGGCAGGAATCGCTCCGCTGCGCGGCGCACTACCGTAGATGGCTCGAGCTTCATAGCGACGACTATGTGATCGTCGACCGGTTCGCTGACGTTGAACGTGCCAAACGAGAAAGTAAGCTAGCAGTCGCACTCGATCTGGAGGGCGCCAACGCGCTCGATCAAAACATCGAAATGATCGGCGCTTATCACCGTCTCGGCGTACGCCAAATGAACTTGGCTTATAATAAGAACAATACGTTCGCCGGCGGGTGCACCGATGAGGATATTCCTCTGACACCGCTTGGTCGCGAGGCTATTGCCGAGATGAATCGCGTCGGCATGCTGGTCGACTGTACCCACACCGGCTATCGCTCTTCGATGGAAATCATGGAGATTTCCAACACGCCTGTCATTTTCACGCATTCCAACCCGCGGGCACTCTGGGATCACGAGCGGAATTTGCGCGACGACCAGATCAAGGCCTGCGCCCGGACCGGCGGGGTAGTGGGTATCAACGGCGTCAGCAAGTACATGGCCTGCGATGAGGATTGTACGCCCGAGACGATCGTCAACCACATCGATTATGTGGCGAACCTGGTGGGTGTCGACCATGTCGGCCTGGGCTTGGACGCCGTCCTGGATCCTGACGAGATGCCGAACCTGGTCAAGGAATTTCCCAATGTCTGGCCCGAGTCAGAAGCCGATCAATGGGACTATTCCTCATGGCGTTTCATCCTTCCGGAGCAGCTCCCTGACATCGCTGAGGGCCTGTTGCTTCGGCAGTACAGTGAGACGGACGTGAAGAAGATCATGGGGCAGAACTTCACGAGGGTGGCTGCCGCAGTTTGGATTTAGCCTCCGCGCTTGCAAAACTCTGCAACGAACTCTCAATGCTCGGGGATGTCATCCTAGCCAAGGCTTTGTCCGGAACGGTTGAAGATTAAGCGCGCCGTAGCGCTTGGCGCTCCCGGTTGGTTTGTCTGCAATTTCGCGGCGCTCGGAGATCTTTCGGAGACGCTGACGTTCATCGCCTCTTGGGAAGGCAAAGGGCAGGATTTGGTATGGAATTTGCGACAGCTAGGCTTGCCAGGGCCAACAGCTGCCGACACATGAAGTGCCGAAGCGCGCGGCTACGCGCCATGGCTCGTCGGCCGATTCGAACAAACTTTCGAAACTGCTTTTGGGAAAGCGCATGAACCGGCGGTTCGACACGGTTATTATCGGAGGCGGCATCGTTGGGGCGAGTGCCGCCTATTACCTGGCAAAGTCCGGGAAGTCCGTCGTCCTCGTCGAAAAAGGACGTATCAACGGTGAGCAGTCGGGCCGCGGCTGGGGCATCATCGGCACGCAAGGGCGTAATCCTCTGGAAATCCCATTGATGCTCGATTCGCTTGAAATTTGGCGCGGTCTGGAGGATGAGCTAGGGGATGGCGTGGGCTGGAACGAGAGGGGCCAGGTCTCGCTTTTCTCAAACGACTCCGGTCGCCGGCGATCCGAGGCCTTCATGGCCGTCGCCAAACAGTTTGGCCTGACAACGCAGTTGATTGGGCCGAAAGAAGTCGTTGGTCTGCTCCCTCACACGAAGCCTCAAGGTTGCCTGGGCGCACTCTACACGCCCACTGATGGAAGTGCTGATCAGCAACTCGCAGCCACCGCGTTTGCGCGAGCAGCCGCGGGCTATGGCGCCGTGATCTGGGAGAACACTGCCGCACGCGCCATTGACGTCTGGGGAGAGGTTGTCTGCGGCGTCGATACAGAGCAGGGGCGTTTGGGATGTCAAAACATTGTCGTTGCTGCGGGATGTTGGACCAGCCTCTTATTGAAGCCACTTGGCATTTCACATCCAAGCCTCTGGGTTCGGGGATCTGTTGGCCGGTCCACGGTCCTGTCGTGTTTTGTTAAGCTTGCCGTCTCCTGCGATAAATACGCCTACCTGCAAAGCCCCGACGGGCGCCTCAACCTTGCTGCGGTCCACGAGCCGATGCACGATCTGATGCTGCAAAGCCGGCCCGAGCTCCTAAGGCTGCACAAACTTAAGCAGAAGAAAATCAAGCTCGGGTTAGGCAGACCGATGGTTCGTAGTATCATGGGCGATTTCGACGGCTTTGTTACTCACCGCAGTTTGGATCCGGCTCCTGATTTGAACGCTTTGAAGCGTGCGGCGGACGCCTTCCATACTGAGCATCCCGCCACTGACCCAATCCAATTCGAGCGATCCTGGGCTGGTTACATGGACTACACCCCCGACGAACTGCCGATTATCGAGGCGGTGGCTGAGCCTCGCGGGCTGTTTGTCGCTGCAGGACTGGGTAGCCAGGGCTTCGGCATCGCGCCAGCTGTCGGCCGGTCAATTTCCGACCTGATCATCAGAGGCGATACCGATCGCGACCTGTCACCGTTTCGATCACGGCGGTTCGGTCATGACTGAACTGTCGAACCGCACGATTATAGTGGTCGGCGCAGGGGTTGTTGGCCTCTGTGTCGCCTACGAGGCCATAAAGCGCGGAGCTAGCGTCACGATCGTGGATCGCGATCCGGAAGGCGATAAGGCATCTTGTGGCAATGCTGGATGTATCGCCGTTAGCGAGGTCCTTCCGGCCTCTGTGCCCGGTTTATGGAAAAAAGTGCCCAGGTGGATACTTGATCCTCTTGGGCCCTTATCATTGCGGATGACGCACCTCCCGCGGCTGCTCCCATGGCTGTGGAACTTCGCGCAAGCTGGATCGCCAGCAGAGGTAGAGCGGATTTCGGAAGCCCTTGCAGCGCTAAACCACCGGGTATACGCCGATCTTGTTCCTCTTTTTGCCGACATTGGATTGAGCGGGGATCTCCATCGCAACGGCGCTCTCACCGTTTACGAAACCGAGAAAGGCTGGCATGCCGCCACGCCCGAGTGGGAAGCAAAGCAACGGCTTGGTATCGACGTCCGTCACTTGTCGGCCGACCAGGCCAGGGAATTGGAGCCGGCGTTAGGCCCATTGGTCAAGAGCGCCGTTTTGACACCGCGGTGGTCGCACGTTTCCGACCCAAAGCGGGTGGTGGACAGTCTGCGCTCCTGGCTGACGGCCAACGGTGCGAGAGTTCTTGCGGCCCAAGTCTCTCGCATTGCTCCAAGCCCCAAGGGCGGCACGGTTACCCTGGCCGACAGCTCTGTTTTGAACGCATGCAAAATTGTCGTCGCCGCCGGCGCATGGTCGGCAGAACTTTCCCGCCAGGTTGGCGACATTGCCCTGCTCGAAAGCGAGCGCGGCTACAACACCACGATCGCTGCACCCCAGATCGCACTCAACCGGACCATGATCTTTGCAGAGCGCAACTTCGTGGCAGCGCCCCTTTCTATTGGTTTGCGCATCGGCGGTGCGGCCGAGTTCGGAGGATTGCTAGCCACCCCGAATTTCGCCCGCTCGAAAGGCTTGGTTGAGCTTGCAAAGGCTTATCTCCCGGGCCTTGATGGCGACGGCGGCATCGTGTGGAGCGGCCACCGGCCGGCGACCCCGGACACCTTGCCAGTCATCAGTCGCTCCGCGACCCATGCTCACATTCTGTATGCGTTCGGGCATGGTCATCTGGGCCTCACACAAGGTCCAACCACCGGCAAGCTGATTGGCGACCTGCTGTGCGGGCGTGACCCGCCAATCCCACTGGAACCCTATGCAATCGAGCGCTTCAGTGCCGCCGGGCGGACAACCAGCCGGAAAGCTTATGGTTTCCCATCCATAGGAATATGAGCGGTTCTCACCCGCTTCACAAACGAGCAGCTCCAGTGGCCCTTCGCCCGGGCGGCGGCCGGGAGGGCCGGAAGCGGCGATAATCAATCGGAAGCAAGCGTTTGGTGTGCCGAATCCCTCTTCACGGCTTGACACACCGGAGCCGGCCAGTTCAACCTGAGGCATTCACCAGGGGAGTCCCGGCAAGGGGCTGAGATACTGCTGGCTTCGCGGCGCAGTGACCCGTTGAACCTGATCCAGTTCATCCTGGCGTAGGGACGGTGCAAGCGCTTTGCGGGAGTTTACGCCCGAGGTCCTGTTTCGGCAGGTCGACAGAAGCGTCTTTTCATCCTTCCGGCACAGAACTGGGTCTCCAATGCAACGAGCAACGGAGCCTCACGATGAATGCCCTCACCCCCGCCGTCTCGACGGGACCACTGCCTGCCTCGCGCAAGATCCACAAGCCCGGTGCCATCCA
>NZ_JAFG01000014.1 GCF_000519305.1 Mesorhizobium ciceri WSM4083
CCTCCATGGTGATCGGCGTCGGCACGGTGCCCTGCCCCGAATTGGCATGGATCTTCTCGGCCAGCGCGCGGTATTCGCCGGCCTGCTTGGAGTCCGGCGCATACTGGATCACCGACATCTTCCTGAGCTCGGCGTGCTGGACGATGTTGTCGCGCGGCACGAAGTGGANGAGCTTGGAATTGAGCCNNGAGGCCAGCGCTTCGGCGAGGTCGAGCTCGCGGTCGGTCTGGCGCTCGTTGCAGATCAGCCCGCCCAGCCGCACGCCGCCCGAATGGGCATATTTGAGGATGCCCTTGGCGATGTTGTTGGCCGCGTAAAGCGCCATCATCTCGCCCGACATGACGATGTAGATCTCCTGCGCCTTGCCCTCGCGGATCGGCATGGCGAAGCCGCCGCAGACCACGTCGCCGAGCACGTCGTAGGAGACATAGTCGACATCGTCATAGGCGCCGTTCTCCTCGAGGAAGTTGATCGAGGTGATGACGCCGCGCCCGGCGCAGCCGACCCCCGGCTCCGGACCGCCGGACTCCACGCATTTGATGCCCTTGTAGCCGATCTTGAGCACGTCCTGCAGCTCGAGGTCTTCCACCGAACCCTGCTCGGCCGCAAGGTGCAGCACGGTGTCCTGCGCCTTCGAGTTCAGGATCAGCCTTGTGGAATCGGCCTTGGGGTCGCAGCCGACGATGAGGATCTTCTGGCCGAGGTCGACAAGGGCGGCCAGCGTGTTTTGCGAGGTGGTGGACTTGCCGATGCCGCCCTTGCCGTAAAAGGCGATCTGACGCAGACCTGCCATAGTGCTTTCCTTCCTTCGTTCCTGCAATCGCGGTCGCCCGCCACATCAATGCCGTCGGCAGCTCTCGCCGCCTCACAGCCGAAGGACCTCAAGATCCATGCCAACTCGCCCGAGCCAGCCCGAGGAAAAACCAAGCGTTGCTCCTCAACGGCTTGGCTCGCCATCCGACAGCCATTGTCGGACGACCCATGTAGCGGAACCGACAAAGGGCGACAGATCGCGTGGGTCCCTTTATCTGCGACAGCATGGTCGAGCGGCACGGCGCACTGCGATCCCCACGCGCCGACATCGGCCCACTCGCAGTTCGCGGGCGGCTATCAGAGCGTGGCCATACGGTCGGCAGACGCCTCAGGAGCGGCTCGGGCGCGTTGTCGGCCGGCTGGAGCGCTCGAAACGCCCGCCCCGCGCTCGCGGAATAGTCGCACCTACGCAGCCCCACCCCCCTACACCACTCTCTCCTAAGTTCTCGGGATGTGGCGGTCGCGCGGAGTAAAACGTAGCGGAACGAACCCTGACCAGCGCAATGACGACCCGAATGGCGTGTCTTCCGCACCAAATTCGTTGGCAACAAACAGCGCCGGTGATGCATGTCTGGGATGGCGCACGTTGCCTCCAAGAAGTGGTCATTCCAGAGCTGGGCGTCAATCGAGAACTGAAGGACTAGGCCATTGCCGCGGTTGAAGTGTCACTGCATTTTCCGCGTGGTGTGCGACATGTTCCACCACACACTCGCAGGAGACGTTCTCCTTGTGCGAATTGACCGGTGTCGAACACATTCAAATCCGACGTTCTGGATTTATCCGGGTCCCCTCCCGCGAAGTTAGAACAACGACAGCCAGGTCCAGGCGTGTTGGACACAGCCTATGCGGAACCGTTTCCCGTTCGAGTTGGTCGAGGAAGCCCACGCGCTAGATGAGCTCGCAGGCGCAATTGCCACCAGCATCAATTTCGGGGCGGGCTATTGAGGAGAGAGCCGATGTGGGCGTTCAGCAAATCTAGGAGCGCCCGCCAGATGCTGGCATCTTGCTTGGAATGGCCATCCGCGACGTCTCCTGCAGCATTATTTCTCGCAACCAGATGCTTGCTGGATCACTGTTATGAATGGTGGGCCATTGGACTACCTCGGTGAATGCGGGCAGCGGGGTCGGAAGATCAAAGATCTGCAAGGGGATCGATTTTTCGAAATGATTGACCAGCCGGAAGGGCATGACCGCCAAGCGATCTGTGCCTGTCACCACGGGCGGGATCATGCTAAAGCCCTGCACGAGGACCTCTACCCTTCTCTTAAAGCCATGCTCATGCAAATACCAGTCCTCGATGGTAGGCTTCTGCGCTTGCCCGAACTTTACCGCCACGTGCTTCATCGATAGGTATCTCTCGAATGTAAGCTGCCGTGGCATCTGCTTGTTTGAGGGGCAGCCTACGCACACGAGTCTGTCGTCGAACAGCGGCACCCGCGAATGCGAGCTCGACATGAACATTTCCGGGACAATTAGAAAATCGACGTCACCGCGCCGCAGAAGTTCAGGGGTGTCATCGTCGATAGGCAGCAATTCGAAGCTGACGGCGGGTGCTACCCGCGCGACACGCTCCACGACCTTTTCAAAAAACACGAATATGACGAAATCGGAAAGAACGATCCTGAAATGGCGATCGGACCGAGCCGGGTCGAACGGTTCCAAAGATATGATCGAACGCTGAATCTGCCCGAGGACGGCGCGAACTGCGGGGGCGAGTGTTTCGGCGCGCGGCGTTAGAAAACGCTCGCGGCCGCTCATCGTATAAAGCTCATCGCGGAAGTAATCGCGCAGCCGGACAACGGCCGCGCTCATGGCCGGCTGACTCAGATTGATGCGCCGTGCAGCCGCCGTCAGATTATGCTCCGTCAGCAGCGCGTCGAGAACGACAAGAAGATTCAAATCAAGGCCGTTCAAACGCATGTCACGTCCACAGCCTCAAGCCATCCGCAGCGTGGATGCGCTTCATCGAAACAATTGATTTTACCAACTAAAACGCCGTCGTATAGGAGAACTCAATGACTAAGCCTGACGCAAATTATCGATTTGGCTTGGGCGCCGGGGGTGAACGCGGTTTGCGTCTAACATCAAGAGAGCCGCAAATCCAACCCTTCAAACGCTGAATGCGGACTCCGAGCAAATGGCCTCACAATTCCAGTGCGGCAAACGAAGAGTTCAACCTGGCCTGACTGGGGATTCTGATGGTTCAATCGGGCCAGGCTTTAGTAGCCCCTTCCTCCTAGACCCTGCGGTATTCCGGAACGATGCACATGCTTGTTGGTGACTCAGTGAACGATCGATTCGTTGTCTCTCGACGGCGCACTGGTTTCGGTGACTGCCTGTGGTCGCTCGCGGCAGCTTGGTCCTACGCACACCGGACAGGGCGGAGGCTAGTGATAGATTGGCGTGGCTCGAGTTACCTCACTGAACCCCTCACGAACGCCTTTCCGGTGTTCTTCGAGCCAATTCAGGACATCGCCGGCGTACCGGTCATTTGCGACGATCAGATAAACCAGCTCGCATTTCCTGGGCCTTTCTTCCCGCCGTGGTGGAATAAGCCGTCGGTCGACTGCGTCTACCGACCGGACGAGCAGATCTTCCGGGAACGCGACGAGCTGAGGGAGCTTTTCGAAGGCGGAAATGACACTGAAGCCAATACCGTAGTGTGTGATGCTTGCTTGATGTGGCGTTGTGGGGAAGATGCCGAACGACAAGTTTTTAAAAGTATCAAACCTAAGCCTGAAATCTCGTCCCGAATTGAAGCCATTTACGAGGAGCATTTCCAGGGGAACAGCGTAATCGGGGTTCATGTCCGGCACGGCAACGGCGAAAATATCATGGAGCACGCGCCCTACTGGGCTGATTCAGAGTCCGCCTTGCAGCAGGTATGCAATGCTATCCATAAAGCCAAAGCGCTCCCGCATCAAAGACCTACAAGGGTGTTCCTGTCTACCGACAGCGCGGAGGTGCTCAACAAGTTGTCAGGCGTCTTTCCCGACCTTTTTACAATCCCGAAACGCCTTCTGCCGGATCGCGCCGGGCCGCTACATATAGGAGCACTAGGGGCTGAGGGCGGCTTTTCTGCTCTCGTGGAGATGTATCTGCTTGGGCGCTGCGATACGGTTATTCGTTTTCCGCCCACTAGCGCCTTCTCACGATATGCCCGCCTGTTCGTGCCACGCATTGTCGAGTTCGATTTGAACAATCCGGGCCGTTTGATCGTGATTGATAACTCGTCCAAACCTCTCCCGGTTTCGTAAGGACACCGGTTAACCTCACCGGGAAGGTCCTTATTGCGCGCACAGCCTGCTCGTTAGAAGCAAGAGGCGAACGCCACCAATCTGATCGGCCATCATTACCATCCGGATCTGACGGGGGATCGCCTCAATCGATGGCCGGTCGAGAGCGATGGCCGGACCGATCCGCAAGCGGCAGGCGAAGAGGCACTCGGGGCGCCGGATTCAGGCGGAGCCATATCCATCGGTTTGGCCACTCGGCAAGTCTGGTGCCACGTCCCAGCCGACCGAAACCGCTGCGCACCTGGCAATGCTCGATTAGATTCGTGTGAGGTGGCATATATCGGCGCCCAGCGGGCCGAGCCGCCTCGGGGCCGGTGCATGCGCGGCGCCTCCCCGGTATCAGCGAAAACGCTTCCCGAAAATAGGACGCAGTATCGAACGTCTTGAGGCCCTCTTTCCCCGGCGAGGTTAAGATGATGCTGCCAGAAATTAGCATGCATCCACGGCGCGGATGTGTTTCATCGAAACAAACAATTTCACCACTGTAGCGCAACGTTGCATAGAGCGGAGGCGCAAGCCGCAAGAACGCGAACTGACGCGCAAGTGGACTCGGCCGGCTGTTGCGCGATCAGCGGACTACATCGGGTGGGCCGGATGGCGATGAGCCTCCCAAAATTGCGCAGGTCTAGCCGTCATCCAATTGCAGCCGACGCTACTCCGCGCATCGGATGAGTAATTCCGCCCGCAAGATCTTGGACGCAAGTAGATGAGAATTAAGGCATGAAAAAAGTCTATGTAGCAGGTCATCGTGGTCTCGTTGGATCCGCCACCGTGAAGGCGCTCGCCGCCGCAGGTTCGTATGAGATCGTAACGCGCACTCACGACGAACTGGATCTCTGCGACAGGAAGGCGACACGCGAATTCTTTATGTCTGAACGACCGGACTATGTTGTCATGTGCGCGGCAAAGGTTGGTGGCATTCTTGCGAACGCAAGCTTGCCAGTCGACTTTCTTCACAACAATCTTGCGATTCAAATTAGCGTCTTTGATGGGGCCCACGCAGCCGGCATCGAGCGTATGATCTTTCTCGGTTCCTCATGCATCTACCCACGCGATTGCCCGCAGCCTATACGAGAGGACTATCTTCTAAGCGGCCCGCTAGAAGCAACAAATCGTCCGTACGCTTTGGCAAAGATTGCGGGTGTGGAATCATGCTGGTCTTTCAACCGGCAGTATCAGACTCGCTATCTCGCGTTGATGCCGACAAACCTGTATGGTCCCGGAGACAATTATCACCCTGACACATCTCACGTTTTGCCCGCTCTGATGCGCCGCTTTCATGTTGCTAAAATGAACCGTGACCCCAGGGTCGTGGCCTGGGGATCCGGGATGCCTAGGCGAGAGTTCATGTACTCGTTGGATATAGGGGATGCCATCGCATTCCTGCTTGGCCTCCCGGCTTCGGATTTTGGGGCGTTGACATCTCCCGACATAGCGCCTCTGATCAATGTTGGCGTTGGAGAGGACATCACCATTCGAGAACTGGCGGAACTGGTTAAAGCCACCGTCTCCTATGAAGGCGATTTGATGTTCGACACCACCAAGCCAGATGGTACACCGCGTAAGCTGCTGGACGTGACGCGCTTGCGTACGCTGGGGTGGGAAGCCAAAACCTCGTTGGGTGTCGGGCTGCAAGCGACCTATGAGCACTTTTTGCGCGATCAGGAAGCTTGACGTTCATGCTGCCTGGTTAGCTCATGTCGGGCGCCACTGGGCGAACCATTGGCGTAGAGTTACCGCAGAGCCCTGTGATCGACGGCCAGACATCGACGAGCTCAAGCCCCCGCCCCGCCGCTATCGGCACTGAGCTGTTTCGCTCAGTAGCGTTGGTCTGCGGGGGTGCCCAGGCGAGGAGACTCGGGCTGTGCCACCAGGTGACTGCCGCCAACAGGGAAACCAGGCCTGAGTGCATATCTCGGCCAGCTACCTTGGTTCGGTAAAGGTGACAGCATCCGCCTGCAGACGGATGCGCGCCGATCACCGCCTGAGCCCATGCGACTGTGTTGAAGGCGGATCTCTTCTGAGAGCGATTGATACTATCGAACAGATTGGTCTTGCCGCCCGCGATTGCTCGTCAGAGGGCTGAGAAAGCGCCAATCGAGAAAATACGGTCGATGCGCCGCATCCGGTCTGCTCGGCCTCAAATCACCAGCAGCAGCCGAACATGCACGTGGTCCGCCAGATATATGAAAATCGCAGTGGGCGCTGCTCGTCCTGCTCCAAGACCCGTCCCCGTTTGCCGGATGACGCAGAGCTGGACTGCGTCGCCAAGTCATTCCGGGGCCGACGACGGAGCTCACATCCTGCCATGACGACCTAGCTATGAGCTTGGCGCGCGGAGCGCGGCGACGACGAGCCCCGTTGCCTAGTTCACGAGGGCTGCGCAATGCCATTCCGCAACATCGGCCCGACCTCCAGCCCTTTGCGCTTGGTCGCGGAGAGTTCCGGCTCCGTAAGTGGATCGAAGGGGAACGCCTGACCGGACAGCGGGCAACGGCTAGATCGCAATCGAGTGGTGAGCAGTCGCCTGCTGTGACCGGCACCAATGACGGCCATGCGGACAAACCAGGAGCCGGCAGGAAACACACTGACGGCGGTCGTTGGTTCGCTCTTGGCCAGAGCCCGCAGCGATGCAATCAGCGCTGATTTCTAATTCTGGAGGCTGCAACGGCTTCGGCGATTTTTCTAGTTCTGGAGGCTGCGATGGCTTCGGCCATTCGCTGCGGGGCCTTGGGACGAGCATACATCCCCTCGAGGTATGCTTTGAGATTTGGAAAGCCGTCAACCAGCCCGTATTCATTGCCCCAGTCCAGGACATAGGCTGTGACGCAATCGGCGATGGTTATGTTGTCGCCAACGATGAACGCACGCCCGTCCATGTGCTGTTCAAGCACCGCTGCCATCACCACGAAGTCTTCCCTGGCGAGGGCAATGTCTTGCGGCAGACGCTTGTCTTTGGGATACAAAAATGTGTGCTTGGCTATCCGCCAAAGCGGCTGTTCGAGTTCGGTAACCGCAAACAGAGACCACCGATATGCCTGCGCCCGCTCCTTTAGGTCGGCGGGCATCAGCCCTTTGGCGCCGTACTTCTCCGCCAAGTACATGACGATCGCGGCAGATTCGGTGAGCACGAAGTCACCGTCGACCAGCACCGGAAGTTTGCCGGCAGGATTGAGGCGAAGGAAGTCGGGGTGACGGTTTTCGCCGCCCGCAATGTTGACGGGCACAATCGCGAATTCCGCATCAAGCTCCTGAAGGGCCCAAACTGCGCGAAGCGCGCGCGTTGGACCTATCCCATACAGTGTCATCATCTTAGTTATCTCCTGCTTCTTCGATCATGCCCACTGGCGTGGCGCAACTGACAGTTTTGGTCGCCCGGCTCTCCGGCATGGTCCGGACTGATCAGCGTGCCCACCGCCGGCAGACTGATGAGCAGATCATCGTGGCTGATGGTTCCGGTGCTATATAGCGGGCCCGCTGCACGGCCCATTCATCGTTGTGCTCGAGCAGCAAGGTGCCGACGAGGCGGACAATGGCATCGTCGTTGGGGAAGATGGCAAGACGTCCGTGCGCCGCTTGATTTCCTGTCTCTTCCTCGCCGCGACTGATCGCCAAGAGCTCGGCTGCGACCTATAATGCTCTATGTAGCCCAAATGGCATTCGATGAGTTGTCCGACCAGTGGCGCTTGTACGGCCGTACCTCAGCAAGGAAGTGCTCATCGGCCCGGTGGAGTGATCCGGAAGCGTCTGGATACGGCAGGGTGATCTTTGCAATGCTTCGCTGCTACACCTGTTTGAATGCTAGAACTGCGTTCAGGCCCCCCATGGCAAAGGCGTTGCTCATGGCTACGCGGACCTTGCGCTCGCGCGCAACATTGGGTGTGACATCGAGATCGCACTGGGGGTCTGGCTCGCGATAGTTGGCGGTCGGCGGCACAACACCCTCGCGGATAGCCATCACACAGGCGATCACTTCAAGCGCACTCGATCCACCGAGACAATGCCCGTGGGTGGACTTGGTGGAAGAGACGGACAGCGAATTAGCATGGTCACCAAAGGCGCGCCTGATCGCCGCGGTTTCGATTTCGTCGTTGGCCTTGGTGCCGGTGCCGTGCGCGTTTAGGTAGTCGACATCCTTGGGATTTAGGCCGGCATCGGCAAGGCAGGCGCGCATCGCCGCCTCCGGCCCGTGGACCGCCGGCGCGGCGATGTGGAAGGCATCGGCGGAAAGGCCGACGCCGGCGATCTCGGCAAGAATCGTTGCACCGCGGGCAGTGGCATGCTCATAGCTTTCCAGCACGAACATGGCCGCACCCTCGCCCAGCACCACGCCCCTCCTGTCGGCGGAGAAGGGCCGGCAAGTATCGGGAGCGAGTACGCGCATCGCTTCCCATGCCTTCACCACAAAAAACACGAATGGTGTGTCGCTGCCACCGGCAAGCATCACGTCGGCCCGCCCGAACCTGATCTGGTCGACGGCCGAGGCGATCGCATGGTTGGCCGAGGCGCAAGCGGAGGTTGCGGCGAAAACCGGCCCGCGCAGGCCTAGGTTCATGCTGACGTGGCAGGCAGCTGCGCTCGGCATCAGCTTTACACCAGTCAAGAGATCCATGCGGGTCGCGCCGCCCAAAAGCAGGGAGCGGTAGGCTTTTTCCGTCGCGTCCCAGCCGCCGAAGCCGACGCCCACTGTCGCGCCGAAGCGGTGGGCGTTTCTCTCATCGCAGGAAAGTCCCGCCTGTCGCATGGCCTCGCGCGCGGCAAGCACGGCAAGCAGGCTGAAGCGGGCCATGGAGACGAGCTGCCTGCGGTCGATGTCGTGCTCAGGCAGCGCCTTAATCTCAGCACCGATCGTACCCTTCAGCTCATGAAGCTCTGCGTTGATTATCGGGCCAATGGCGGAGCGGCCTTCGCGCATCCCCGTCCAGATAGAGGCGGCGTCGGAGCCCAATCCGCAGAGCCCGCCTATTCCGGTGATGACGACGCGCCTGTGCATTCAAGCCACCTGAGCAAGCAAGGCACGCATCGCTTTCACCATGTCGCCGACATTCTGAAGATCCGACCACGCCTCGGCCGAGTTCATTTCGATCTTGATGCCGTAGGCTTGCTCCAGGTCCCAGAGGACGTCCGCTAATCCCAGGGAATCGATACCGAGCGCGGTCAGTTCGGTGGCAGTCGTTATATCACCTGCGATGGATGGGGTCGTCCCTCCACCGTTCTCCGATTCGACGCGCTTCTTGACTATGGCAATAATTTCCGTCGTGAGTTGGTCAGCCATTTTGTACCTTTCCATTTCAGCTTGTTTTGAGCGTGGATGCGGCTCAACTCCTGAGCGGGCAGAGTCGCGGAAGTAGCCATTCAGCTTGTGCAACCGACAAAGCCCAATGGTCATAAGAGCCGAATGAATTTCGGCCGGTCTGCGGGGTAGGAGCCGATGACGAGTAATCTCGCCAGCACCCCGATGTTGCGCCAGCATATCGAGGATCTGCGGTGTCCAAAAATGGATTGGCCTGTCGTCAAAGGTCGCGCCAGTGCACCATTTGGAACTTCACAAATACTTCCCTCTTCATAGTTCCGGGCCGTTTCGGTCGATCAGGGTGCCGGACGGCCACTCGTCCATCGAGCTTCCAATGGGCACAACGAAGAGGAGTACGTCCTCGACGCGGGTGGGGGGCAGGTCGAGATAGATATCTGCGAGGGTCGACCGTATGCGAACGCCTGACACAATCGTCGCCACACCGCCTCGGCAGAACCTCTCCATATGGTTGCGCATCGCGTGCCGAACCGTGCCGAAAGCGAATGGAACCCGAAGCTGCTGCAGCACTGGAAACACACCGCTCAGTGAAAAGCCGATTCCGTGTCGCTCAAGATCCGGACGGACCCCATACAACCCCAATTCGGCCACTAATAGATCGGCCTCGCCAACTTTAATGAACCGGCGCAGTATGCCGACATGAGCCGCTACGCCTTGCGCGTCGTAGCCGATTGCTCGGAATTCCGGCCTCGCACCGGCCCAGCTGCGGCCGCCTTCGAATGGCTTTGCATTGAAGGCCCCAGTCCGCCCATAGCTCTCTCGGAAGAAGTCGGAGAGTTCGGCATGGTCGGTGAGTTGCAAATCATTTTCCCAGCACAACCGCCACCTTACTTCAGAGCGCATGGAACGACCTCGTCTTTATTGCTGTTTTTGAGGTAAGCGCCTTTGCATGAAGAGCTTGTCGCATCAAAATGCTCCTCGGAACTGATGCAGACGTCGACAACTTCCTTCAAGGGCTTCCTTGAATTGCCCCTATGCGACGTTCTGCAAGCCCGGTAAAATCGTTTGTTTCGATTTGACGCATCCACATTATGGATAGCTAAAGGATCGGAATGGACATCAACGAAGCCGCGCGCGCTGGGTCAGCTTCATCCTCCCCGCACCAACGTATCGTCATTGCCAAGCCGTTCTCGCCAAAACGGGCCATCCATACTCGTCCTGCTAGGGGCACATCAGGCGAAGGTCATGTCAGCATTCTGCCGGTCCTTCCTCGAATTGACGCTCTTGTTGTCGGCGAGGCGGAGGCACGCGTTCCGCTGTTGCTTGGTGATATCCGCGCTCGCGAACCAGCGCCAATGGTGGGTGGCCACAGCGCGGTGCCCGCCAGCACGGGAAAATCTGCCTACTGTGCGCGTAATTTGCTCAGGGTCGATTCTAGATTATTTAGATGTGCTCCATCGTCCCTGCGCCTGTTTCTTCGTCACAGCGACGCTTAAACAAGGCCGATCCGGCAAGGTCAAAAAACTATGCCGAGTTTATAGCCCGGTGACCGCTATAGGGACCTACATCGGGGCCACAACTCGCCAGCAAGCAGGGTGAAGCGTCAACGCCATGCTGCCACGCTGCCGGCTCGCCCCCTGCTCAACTGCTGCAGGCAGCTTTTGTGGCCTCTCGTCGCGGCGTTCAAAACCCAACCGAAACCGCTCGCAGCCTGACAAGCTTCATTGTCACGACCGACTATGGACAAATGCCGCGCAACGGTCGGGCGACCTCAATACTGAGCCTGCTGACCGCAGTATTGATCAAGATGATATTGAGCGACACAGCCGCATCTGGCCAAGTGGACGGCGGACATCGTTTCTGGAGTAAGTTCTCCTGCTCCTATTCAGCTGTCTCGCTTAGGTTCAAATCATCGCTATGCCGCCATTGACGTGAATGGTCTGGCCGGTGACGTAAGCCGCCTCGTTGGAGGCGAGGTAGGCGACCGCGGACGCGACCTCGGCGCTGGTGCCCATGCGCCGGGTCGGGATCGCGGCCATGATCGCTTCTTTCTGCTTGTCGTTGAGCTTGTCGGTCATGGCGGATTCGATGAAGCCCGGGGCGACGCAGTTGACGGTGATGTTGCGAGTGGCAATCTCCTGCGCCAACGACTTGGAAAAGCCGATCATGCCGGCCTTGGAGGCACCGTAATTGGCCTGGCCGGGATTGCCGGTGACTCCGGTCACCGAGGTGATGTTGATGATGCGGCCATGGTGGCGGCGCATCATCGGATGGGTCAGTTCGCGGGTCAGCCGGAACACGGCGGTGAGGTTGACCTCGATCACGGAATCCCAGTCGGCATCCGACATGCGCACGAACAGGCCGTCCTTGGTGATGCCGGCATTGTTGACCAGGATATCGACGCCTTCTAGGTCGGCCTCCGCCTTCTGGCCGAGCGCCTTGACTGCATCGCGGTTGGTCAGGTCCGCGGGAAACAGTTTTACCCGATCGCCGAGTTCACTGGCCAGCGTCTCGAGCTTTTCGACGCGGGTGCCGTGCAGGCCAACGATCGCGCCCTGGCTGTGCAGCAACCTGGCGATCGCCTCGCCGATGCCTCCCGATGCGCCGGTGACGAGCGCCTTGCGGCCGGTCAGTTCGAACATTTTTTTGTCTCCTGATTTCAAAGAACACGCTTCACTCGGTGAGGTCAAATTGCCAGCTGGCTGTCCAAGCGCCGCCAGCGCACGCGAGCTAACTACCTGCGCCCGCTTGGCGCCCTTTTCCGTGCACAATCTCGAAGCCAGCCCCAGCGTCGGTTTAGCTTCGGAGATCACCAACTGGCCGCAGACATTGTCGTTAGCGATCTGGCATGAACGATTGCCAGCTGCTTGGCCGGTTTCAGCGCAAGCGATTTCGGCATCGCCCTGCTGCAGTTCGATGAGAGTTGTGGCGCGGCTTTGCCGGCGCGTTTCGTAATCCTTGTTCGCTCGGCCTGCAAGGCACGCGCTACGCGAATGTATTTATGTGAATCGGCGTGCAAAATTGACCCCATAAGCCGGGGAATCGGCGTCCAATTTGACCCCCCTGATGCTTTGATTTGCGACCATCAGCTCGTCGTGGCGAGCGGATGGTGTGGGGATGAAGTCAGTGGATACGATTGCCCGAGTTCGGCGCGCATTCCATGTGCAAGGATGGTCGCTCAAGCGGATTTGCCGCGAACTGCATGTGTCGCGGAACACCGTCCGCAAGATTCTCAGATCCAATGAGACATCGTTCTCCTACGAACGCGAGCGGCAGCCCAAGCCGAAGATCGGTCCGTGGCAGGATCAGCTTGACGGGTTTTTGAATGGCAACCGTGGCAAGGCGGCGCGCGAGCAACTGACACTGATCCGGATTTACGAAGAGCTTTGCAGTCTCGGCTACGAGGGTGGCTATGACGCCGTCCGCCGCTACGCGAAGAGCTGGGCGAAGGCGCAGGGGTCGGCGACGGCGGACGCCTATGTGCCGCTGTTCTTCGCGCCGGGCGAGGCCTACCAGTTCGACTGGAGCCACGAGATCGTCCTGATCAACGGCGTGACGGTGACCGTGAAGGTCGCCCATGTCCGGCTCTGCCACAGCCGCATGATGTTCGTCAGGGCCTATCCGCGCGAGACGCAGGAGATGGTGTTCGACGCCCATGACAGGGCCTTTGCCTTCTTCGGCGGCGCCTGCACGCGCGGCATCTACGACAACATGAAGACGGCGGTGGAAACGATCTTTGTTGGCAAGGACCGCCAATACAATCGCCGCCTCCTGCAGATGTGTAGCCATTATCTGGTGCAGCCGGTCGCCTGCACGCCAGCGTCGGGCTGGGAGAAGGGTCAGGTCGAGAACCAGGTCGGGCTGGTGCGTGAGCGCTTCTTCACGCCCAGGCTGCGCTTCAAGACCTATGAGGAGCTGAACGCCTGGCTGCAGGACAAGTGCGTCGCCTACGCCAAGGCGCACCGTCACGTCGAGCAACCGGAACGAACGATCTGGAACGTGTTCGAGGAAGAGCGCGGCAAACTGGTCGAGTATCGCGGCCCCTTCGACGGATTCCACACGGTGCCGGCTTCGGTGTCGAAGACCTGCACGGTTCGCTTCGACACCAACAAATACTCGGTCCTGTCGACGGCCGTCGGCCGCCCGGTCGAGATCCATGCCTATGCCGACAGGATCGTCATCCGCCAGGATGGCGTGGTCGTCGCCGAACATGCCCGCTCCTTCGGGCGGAACGAGACGGTCTACGATCCCTGGCATTACGTCCCTGTACTTGCCCGCAAGCCCGGTGCGCTGCGCAATGGCGCGCCATTCCGGGACTGGGCTCTGCCACCAGCGATGGAGCGTATCCGACGCAAATTGAAGGCGGCGCATGACGGCGATCGGCAGATGGTGTCAATCCTGGCCACGGTGTTGACCGACGGCATCGATGCCGTGGAGGCTGCCTGCCAGGACGCGCTCGATCAGAATGTCTGCTCATCCGCCGTCATCATCAACATCCTGGCGCGGCAGCGCGATCCGGCGCCGGCAGTCACCATTCTCACCCCGGACGCTCTTCGCCTGCAGCACGAACCGCAAGCCGACTGCGCCCGCTACGACAGCCTCAGGAGGGCAAGCTGATGGAACGCACGCAGGTTCTGGAACTAATGGGCACGCTGAAGCTCTACGGGATGCGGGGCGCCTATGACGAGGTCATGGCGACAGGCATCAAGCGCCAGCACGAGCCGCCGAGGATCGTCGGCGATCTGCTATCGGCCGAGATCGCCGAGAAGCAGGCCCGCTCCATCAAATACCAGCTCACCGTCGCCAAGCTGCCGATCGCCAAGGACATCGATGAGTTCGACTTCGACGGCACGCCAGTCAATGAGGTGCTGGTCCGGGACCTTGCCAACGGCACCTTCGTCGCCGACCAGCGCAACGCCGTGCTCATCGGCGGTACCGGAACCGGCAAGTCGCATCTGGCAATCGCCATTGCCCGCGCCCTGATCCGCAACGGCTCACGTGGCCGCTTCTTCAACGTCGTCGATCTCGTCAACCGGCTCGAGACAGAGCACCGCGGCGGCAAGCAGGGCCGTATCGCCGACTACCTCACCCGGCTCGACTTCGTCGTGCTCGATGAACTCGGCTATCTGCCCTTTGCCCAGGCCGGCGGTCAATTGCTCTTCCACCTGATCAGCAGGCTCTATGAACGGACCTCGATCATCGTCACCACCAACCTGGCGTTCGGAGAATGGCCCGCCGTCTTCGGCGACGCCAAGATGACGACAGCGCTGCTCGACCGTCTCACCCATCATTGCGAGATCATCGAGACCGGAAACGAATCCTGGCGCTTCAAAAACCGCGCCTGATCACCCCATCAAGCTGCCGAGCGCCATCCGCCGCGCATTACATAAAGGGGGTCAAATTTGGACGCCGATCGAGGGTCAGTTTTGGAAGCCGTTTGACAGCTAATGCAGGCGAAGATGGCAAAACAGCGCCTGCCGGCTCGGCGCCGCAGCCGGCGCAGTCAACTGGGCTTCGTGGGAAGCGGCAGCCTCTCGATTCCGATGATGTTGCCCTTATTTCGGGGCTTGAGAAGGCCCTCGAGGGCGGCGGGACCGCCGCGGGCACCGCAAGGAAGCATGCAGGTGTCCTTCGCAACTTTGCCAGCTGGCTCATCGTAAATAAAAAAGATCCCATTCACGGTCGACTCGCTCACGAGTCGACCACCTCGGAGCCGATCGGCAAAGGCTGCGAGAACGGCTGTGGGAGGAGCGCTTGCCGCACGAGCGGTAGGAACGGGAAGCTCGGCGGTAGCGAAGCCGTTCGCGAGCGCGCCCTCAACAGCGCCGTAGCGAGCGATCGGCTTTGCGGTGGTCATCGACAGTTCGCCGGTAGGTTGTTAATCACGCCAACCTGTTTCGAAGGAGGTGACCGACGAGATGATGAGTCTGCGCGCGCTCCCGGGAAGGCTCCAGCTTCCGATCTCCAGGTGCGAGCTCGCAGCTGATCCAATTGATCGACTTGCCCGCACTTGGCGTGCTCCCGGTGCTCCTTTCCCGGATGGTCGCATACGCCGAACATCATCTCCAGCGGGTGAACCGGACGGCACCGTCAGTGATCATACCGGTACGAATCCGTCGAGCCCCTCACCGGCGATAGGAAGCGGCGCGCCTAGGTCGTCGGAATATTCACCAACGACGACACTGTCGTCCGCCTCGCGGGCGCGATCCTGCTCGAACGTAGCGATGAATTGGCCGTGCAGCGCGCCAGATAGATGACGCTGAAACCATCAGCCAAATGAGCGATGATCCTCTCATCAGCCTGCTGGGAGTGGCGCGCTGATGTCTTACTGACCGTTTGCGCCGTCTATCAGCAGCCCGTCTTGGTATCGCAACGATCCCTTGGCTACAGCAGCGGCGACCGCCGTTGAAATCAATTGCCTCAATTGCGCGCTTGCGGCTTTGAAGCCCAGCATCCTGGCAATGCTCGTTCCAATTTCGGCCTCCGTCGCGCCGAGATTGGATCTGACCACCTCGATGGCTCCTTGGGCAACTTCCTCCGACGAGATCATTTCGGGCCTACGCAATCCAGGGGACATGACGCCGCTGCGGTCCCGTAGCTGAATAGGCGCGCCAGGCTTGAAGCAGAAGTCGCCTCGCCGCGCCACCGCTCCCCGCGCTTCGGCGACAACAAGCCCACGCTCAATTGCGTCCTGAATTCGACCGCCGGCCCGCTGTAGGCCCCACGCATCCCGGATACGCGATACGACCTCGTCGAGATGGATTGGCGTCTCCGCAGCCACGACTTGCTCGACCAACCCAGCCAGAAGACCGGTGGGCGTCTCGTGAAGTTCAAACTGGCCGGGCGGTTTCTGTACACTGGCTTCCGCGTAGGCCCGATCGGGTTCCGCGGCTCCGTTCGCGGTTTCCAAGCCGATTTCGGTGACGCTACCTCGGTCGACCGTCACGACTTGTACAGCCGCCGCACGGCTTCTCTGGTTTCCCAACTCCGCCCGTTCAGCAAGTTCTCTCGTTGCAGCCTCGATCGCCGCCACCGTCCGCTCGAGCTGCTCGCGCGGGCGTTGGAACCAATCGGCGCTCCAGATGCGATGTATGATCCAGCCATGGTCTTCGAGCACAGCCTGTCGCAGCCGATCCCGATCTCTGGCGGAGCGCGAGGAGTGATACTCGGCGCCGTCGCATTCGATCCCAATTAGATAGCGCCCTGGCCGCTCCGGATCAGCAACTGCAAGATCGATGAAGAAGCCTGCGATACCCACCTGCGCATGGACCTGATAGCCTCTTTCGATCAATGCGTTGGCCACCTGTTCCTCGAAGATGGAATCCATCTCTCGGGTCGTCGTCTGCGCAAGCGAGATACGTCCGGTCCTCGCGTAGTGCAAAAAGAGCTTGAAGGCGAAGACGCCCTTGCCCTTTGCTCGCTCTAGGTCGATGTCCTCATCTGTTATGGACGCGTACACCTCACAAGCTCGCTTGGCCCGGCTTATGAGGACGTTGAGACGACGCTCGCCGCCTTCCGAACCGAGTGGGCCGAAGCGCATGGCCATGTAACCCTGCGCATTCTTCGCGTACCCTACCGAGATCATGATCACATCCCGCTCGTCACCTTGAACGTTCTCCAGGTTCTTGACGAAAAACGGCTCGCTCGGATGGGCGTGGAAGAATTCTTCCGTATCCGGATTCAACCGCCGCAGCGCTTCGAGCTCATCTTGGATCGCACGGCGTTGGCTGACCGAAAAAGTCGCAACACCAAGAGACTCTTGCGGATTCGACTTCGCATGACGGATGATCGCTTCTGCTACAGCCCGCGCCTCAATCGGGTTCGTCCCTGTCCCGCCTGAATCGAACACTCCGTCCGGCACGTGATGGAACCGCAGCCCCATGCCGGCCTCTTGGGTATACGGACTTGGAACGATGAAGAGCCGGTTCTCGTAGAACTGGCTATTCGACACGGCGATGAGCGATTGATGTCGGCTGCGATAGTGCCAGCGAAGCATGCGCTGTGGCAAACCGCGGGCCGTGAAGAGCCCGAGAATGCTCTCGATGTCAGCAACCTGCGCACCCTCGCCCTCGTCATCTTCTGATTGCGAGCCCGTCATCTTCGCAAAGAATGTCGTCGGCGGCAGCTGGCGTTCATCACCAACGACGACCACCTGGTTCGCTCTGGCAATTGCGCCGAGTGCGTCCACCGGCTGGATCTGAGACGCTTCGTCCATAACCAGGAGGTCGAACGACATTCGACCGGGCGACAAGAACTGCGCCACCGAAAGTGGGCTCATCATAAATACCGGCTTCAACGCCTGGACAGCGGGCCCTGCCCTCAGCATCAACTGCCGGATAGGCATATGGCCTCTTTTGCGCGCCATCTCAGATCGAAGCAAACCGACAGGCCCAGCTCCGCCATCCCTTGACGGGATCTTGCGATGATGCGCGGTTACGACCTCGATGGCGCTAGCCTTGATCCTCTGCCGGTCCAAATCCGCAAAGTCGCGGACAGCCCTCGAATGTAGCTCGCCGTCAAACCTGCCGAGCTCCGGCTCCTTATTCGCCATCGCCGTGAGCATTTTCTCGTAAAAGCTCATGTCGAAGACCGATCGCGCCGATGCGATTGGAACCTGGCCGTTGGCTAGGCCGCCGATCAACTGTCCTAGTCCCGCCTTTTGGGCGCTCTCAGATCGTTCTTCGTAGGCAACCCATTTCGAGAGCTGTTCCTGATGCTCGACCCAGCCCTCCAATCGGGCAATCAACTCGGCAATCACGACCTCAGAGAAATCGCCTACTCCGAACAAAGACGAAGCATCCGCTTTCAAAGCCCCCGCAAGCGCCTTCAACTGCAGCGCCGCGGCTTGGGTCGCTTCTCGCGTCGCACGAGCCGATTTTGCGATCTCGACCCTGTCAGGCAGACGCGCGACCAGATGTCGGAGTGCACTTTTGTTTTTCAACCAGAGTTCAGCCTGCGTAAGCGCGGCCCAGTTGGATCCTCGGCCGAGCCAAGATGAGCCGAATGAGGACCTGCCAAGGCCTTCAGCAGCATCGATCTCTTGAGCAAGCTTCTGCAGCGCGCCCAGGCGCCGTACAAGCTCCAGCCGATGCGACAACTGATCTGGCACTCTGGCCAGAACCACTCGAGACGCTTCGTCCGCTTGAGCCACGGATCGCGCCTTGACCTCCATCAGCTGCAGCGAAGCCCGCTCGGCGGAAGCCACATCACCCAGCACGGACGGCGCGAGGTGGCCGAGATCGTTCCAGAAACCCTCGATCATCGGCCGGCCGATATCGATCACCTTGCGAACCCGGACCGCCCGCGCGCCCGCTTCGGAGCGCTCGGCCATCCGACCAGCAATAAGTCGCGGTTCCGAGCCAAGCCCCCTTAGCGTGCGCATCCATTCCACTAGAGCTAAGAGCGGTGCCGACGAGGATTTCTCACGGCGCCAATCTGCTCCAAAGGCGGAACGACCAAATGCGTCGCCATCACGAACCCTTGCGGCCGCGGCTTGCCCCTTCATCAACAAGTCTAGGAGACGCACTGTCTCCGTCGACGGCGCGTTGGGATCGACCAGAAGGGACCGCAGAAGGGCTTTGGCGCGACGGTAGTCGCCACTCAACGCCTTCAACAGTCCCGTATGGGTGGCGAGGGCTTGCCTTGTCGGTGCTACGTCCGTATTCCAGGCAGCATCGGCAACTTTTCCCTTCAGTTCTGCTTGAACCGCCTCAAGCGCCGCGACGCTCTCGGCAAGCTCCGCCGCTTGTTCAAGTCCTGAGTCCCAAACGGTTGCCGCAAACGCTTCGGGGCTTGCGTCAGGGGCGGCCGCAACTCTCTCCCCAGTCACGATTAGTCTAACGAGACCTGCCAGCGTGTCTGGTACAACCGTTGACCCCAGCTCTTGGTTCAACCGCTCCGCTTCATCCCGCAAGCGCGGGAGCAGAACGGTCAGCTGGTGCGCGCGAACAAAGCCGTCTTTGGGAAAGTCCGATGGCAGTGTTGCAAGCTCTGTCTCGAGATCTTCAATTGGCGTGTCGATCGCCGTCGTCGCCAAATGCTGCGAAAGGTCTTCGAATTTGCGGGCGAAATCCGATCCTGTCCAAAGAAGTGATGCAATCTCCTTAGGATGGTCATCCCACACCGGTGAGACCAACGCGTCGGCGGGGAGCTCTGGTGCGGACGCGAGCAGTTCTGCGCGATCTTCTATGTCGCCGCTGTCGCTGAGAATTCGCGGGGCCTCGGCTTCGATCCGCGCGGCAATGTCGATCAGCTTTGCCTGCACGGCCTTCGCCTGATCGAGCAACGACCCGATGCGCGGGACGAGCCGCTCGACGGTGGTTGGCAGTACGACATCCAAGCCTACCCCTCTCCAGGGGTGGTGGATGGGTAGCCCGATTTCGTTGATCCGTTGAGAGACCTCGTCGAGAAGCTTCCGGCGTGACGAAACGCCTTCACTCGTCCAATCGGTGGCACCTTCGAGCTCGATATCTACGGGCTTTTGCCCGTTCTGCCTCAGCCGGGTTAGCTGGCCGAAAACCTGGTAAGGGGTCAGGGAGGATGCGCCGAACGGAACATGCATCCGGTCGGCATGCGCATTGAGCTTGTCGCGCGCCTGCGACAACTGATCAGTGAGCGCAGACGGGAATTGTCCTCGAGGCGATCCGAGCTGCCAGGTACGACGCAGCTCCTCCAGCATCATGCGCTTGTTCGCCTTGTTGCTGTGGAGCTCCAGACACACGTCCCCTACCCCGGCATTGTCGAGGCGGCGCTTCACGACCTCCAGCGCGGCCATTTTTTCGGCAACGAAAAGCACGGTCTTTCCGTCGGCCACGGCCGACGCGATAACGTTTGCAATTGTCTGCGATTTTCCTGTGCCGGGGGGACCTTGGATCACAAGATCGCGTCCCTTTCTTACGTCGTGGATCGCGAGCGTCTGGGAACTGTCGCTGTCGACGATATGCAACATCTCCGCAGGCGCGATGTGCGGATCAATCGCGATATCATCCGACATCAACGGCTCGCGTGCTTCAAAGCCGTCTGAAAGGAGCGAGCAGATCTTCGGCTGCTCGATGATCTTGGAGCCCTCGGGCCAGATCTCGGGATCAAGGTCCCGGTACATCAAGAACTTCGCGAACGAAAAGAAGCCCAGGACCATGTCGTCCCGGAGCACCTCCCAACCCTCTTTGGTTGAAACCGCTTCGGCCACGGCACTGAGATACTTTGAGGCGTCGAAGTCGTCTCCCGCGTCGAAGCTCGGCATGGCGAGCTTGTGCATCCGATCGAGATAGAGCTCGAGGGAAAGGTTCGCGCTCTGATCCTCTGGCCTGGCGCGTAGCCGGAACTTCTCTCCAGCCGTTCCTCGCTCGAGCCGGACCGGCACCAAAATGAGCGGCGCTTGACGAATGTTTTCTTTGTTGTTGGGATCAATCCACTTCAGCATCCCCAGAGCTAAAAAGAGGATGTTGACGCCCTGCTCCTCTTCTAGAGTCCTGGCATCATGGTAGAGATCAAGAAGTCGACGTTGTAGCCCGGTTGGGGTCATCCGCGTCTGCAGCTTGGTGTCTGAATGTCGCGCAGACACCCCCCTATCGTCGACGTCATCGTCCTCTGGCTGAGCAAGGGAAATGGGGGAGAAATCAATGTCGTCTTCCGTGGCGGTACTTTCTTGGCCTGCCCTCGGTCTATCGGGCTTGCCGGCGAGGAAGGTAAAAACCTTCCCTTCGTTCGCCAGCAAACGATAGACCTCGGATGACCGCTCATCGACGATGTCGATCGTTTTCGCGCTCTTGGAAAACCGCGGCACGTTCAATAGCCGGTTGCGGGCGGAAAGATCGAGCAACTCCATCCTGGCGCGCTCGAGTTTCTCCTTCAGAGGCAGGTCGCTTTGGAAGACCGATTTTTCGACGTCAGACAACTACACCCCCCGCGCAGAACGAAACACATAGAACCTACGCAATGGCAGTCGCAACAAAAAAACCAGCCGCTTCTGAAATTTGTGAATAAAAGGTTTCATGCCGGCTAGGCCTCAATATTTGTGAAACCGATCCGACGGGCTGCCTTCTCCTCAAATCTCAAGCAATAGCTCCACTCCGGACGTATGGAACAATTGCCCAACCCAGAGACGCAATAGCACCACCTCACTTTGGCCCTGCTTGTCTCTCTTTTGTTCCAACCAACAGCACCAACCAACACTGTTTGGAACTTAATGATCTTATTGGAAAACTTTCGGGTTCCGCGGTCGCAAGCTCTGGCGAGCACTCGGCTGCCATCTGACAACACGATCTCTCCCGGGCGCCGTAAGGTTACCAGCGGGCGTGGAAGATTTCACTTTCTGCGCCCCTTACTTGATACCCTTAGTGTAGGATGGTGATATGCCTCTTCTCAAGCCGCGAGCTCGACTGTATACAGAGAAAATTGGCTCTCGCCAGGCTGGCCTCGCATTCCGTCCTCTATTAGTAAAACAATAGTTCGTGCAGGATTGGATTCGGCCGATCGGCCCTTTGAAATATGGTCGGAGACAACTAGCTGCGTTGGGTAATTTGTGGAGCATCGAATTGGCTGACGAAGATCATAACCACTTGGGATCAGTCGTCGAGCTCACGGCCAACATTGTTTCAGCTTATGTCAGCAAAAACGCCGTCCCTGTATCATCGCTGCCGGATCTCATCGAGAGTGTGAATTCGTCGTTGGCACGTATTGGTCGGCCGATCGAACCTGAAAAGCCAACACAGCTCCCTGCCGTTAACCCCAAGCGATCAGTGACGCCAGACTATATAATCTGCCTCGAGGACGGAAAGAAGTTCAGGTCGCTCAAGCGACACCTGACCACTCATTTCGGCCTCACACCCGACGAGTATCGGGAAAAATGGGGGCTGCCGCACAACTATCCGATGGTAGCTCCGAATTATTCGCAGAGCCGTTCGGCTCTCGCCAAATCGATGGGACTTGGACGTAAGGCAGCCGCGGCAGATAAGGCGCCGGCGAAGAAGGGAAAGACACGGTAGGTCAGGCACGCCTTTTCTCGTGCGGGGAGCTAGCAGTTGAAGAACGATCGGCAATCCCACCGACACCGGTCGCGTCTAAGGCGCGGTCGGCGAAGTTTCCTCAGCCACGTTTCCCGCGGCCGGACCGTTGCCATCGTATCCCTAGCAGTCGCTGGCTTGTCTGCTTCAGCCTACGCCCTTTTTTCCCTAACGGGAGGCAACCACAGGGAACTTGGCTCAGTGATCGCCGACTGGACCACTGCAAGCCGACCGACCATCATGGGGACGGCCTCGGTTGTGGATGGTGACACGGTCGAGATCCACGGTCAGCGTATCCGTTTCAACGGTATCGATGCACCCGAAAGCCGGCAGCTGTGCAAAGATGCTAATGGCCTGGATTATCCCTGCGGGCGTCGATCCGCCGAGGCTCTAGACACCTTTTTGGCCGGGTCTCGTCCGGCACAATGCACGTTCGTGGCATGGGACAGGTATCACCGCTTCGTCGGCGATTGTCGCCGGGCCGATGGCGCCAGTGTTGGTTCCTGGATGGTCAAACACGGTCAGGCTCTGGATTGGCCTCGCTACAGCCACGGCGCGTATGCTGAACAGCAGGCGCAAGCGAAAGCAGCGAAAGTCGGATTGTGGACTGGTGAGTTCGAAGCGCCATGGGACTGGCGCGCCGATCATTCTGACGATCCAAAGCCGTCAACGAACCGCAAGTTGGGTGTGATCACCCCAAGTAAGATAGCGCAGAGCTATTCCTGCCAGCCTCGACGCTACTGCTCTCAGATTTCCTCCTGCGAAGAGGCGCATTGGTACCTTAACAATTGCTCATGGGGCAGGAAGCTGGACCGTGATGGCGACGGGATTCCTTGCGAGGGCCTCTGCTAATCTGTCGGGGCGCGGATCGGGCCAGCTTCGCTCGTTTAGAAACCAGCCGTCAGGCTCCGCTGCCCCGCCGAAGGCGACGACGTTCGGGCTGCGCCATGCACTTGGGCCAATGCTAATATAGCCTGACAAAATGGCTGACTGACATTCGTTTTCGAGAATTCAACGAGTTCATTCAGCCCGCTCGCGCTAGACAGACGCAATGCCTCATATCGGCAGATCGGAATCTGCCGATTGTTTTTGAACCGCCTGTCGGGGCCGCCGCTTTTGTTTGGATGTGCCCAAGTATGTCCCACGACCTGAGCATCGGACGGAACTTGGCCGGTCTCGATGAAATTGCTCGGTGCAAATTGAGTTCGAAGGTCGCCATAGCCGACCGCGCCGTACCGGTTTCCGTCCTTTACAAGGACAAGGTCCGGCATGAAATAGAGCACTTGTCGGCCAACGTGAATTGAAGGCGGCGTGACATTGCTGCGAACAACGACCGGTAAGGTGCTTGCAAGTGTCGTCGGCTTTTTATCGACCAGCATGCTAGCGCCGGCGTTGCGCTTCCAAGTCGTCAGATCCTCGATCTTGCCCCCTGCCGCCACATGCCACCTTCCGGCGCAACCGGTGAGCGTCTCGAAAGCGGCCACCAGCCTACCATAGGCAGCCTCGGCGTCTTGTTCCAGATCATAGAAAAGCACGCTCACCCGGCGATAGCCGTCAAACCATTTGCCTATCAGCATGCCCGGTAGAAAGGCACCTGTCCCCAGCACCGGCCCTACACCTCCGATCGCTTTGCCGACGAGGAAGCCTACGATGCCGAATAAGACTGCCAGTATCACGGAGAGCCGCCTTTGGGACTGCCTGGCATTGATTTCGTCCAGCACATCGGAAGAGGTCTCATCGCGCATGTCCATCACGTCGCCGGACTCGATCTCCCTCATCATGACACCATCGGCGACGTGTTCCGGCGCTGACGGTTGCGGCTGTATCTGCGGCGTTTGAGGCGCCGGCTGTCGAGCGATGTTTTTTGCGCCGGCCTTTCCGAGCGTGCCGCGATAATAGAGACCGCCAACGCCGGCATGAATGTAATGGCCCCGTGGCCCTGTCCCGATCCGAAGGCCCTTCACGCCGATGGAGACGCCAACGCCGCCCGATGAAAAGTTGAACCGGAACGGTCCTGCGCTGACCGATTTGCGAAGGTAAAAACCCATCCCCCTGAGCCCCCATCTGATTGCTGTGAACGCTAGGTCACAAGCATTCTTTCCCACTCATGACTTCGATCCCTGAGCCGGCGCGAGGTCCGTTTCGTGGGAACGCTGTCTCACCCTAATTTCAATTCGCCGTCTTGCCTTCACGTCACCAGTCTGCGCTCCGTTCGTCAGATGGTCCCCAGGCAGGATCAACTGCCCCCCCGACATCGGCAGGATCGTGAAACCATCCAGGTCGTGCATCTCGCTGAGTACACGGGTAACCGATATCGCACGCGCAAGTCCAAGGCCCGCATTGTCGGCGGGGCGAAGGGAACCAACCTCAATTTTGCCGGCCAAAACCGACTGCAGCCCCTTGTCCATATTCGATGACTCGCCGGACATTGCCTGCTCGTCCGTGTGACCGATCACTTCGATTACGTCGACACCGTATGATGTTGCGATGCCCGCAATCGTCTTCGAGAGATCGCGCAGCTTCGTTTTGAACCGACCGGAAAGCTCCGCGCTTCCTGTATCAAAGTTATAGCCATCGAGTTCGCTAAGACTGATGATCGGCGGCCAATCGTGTGGTTTTGCAGCCAAGACAGGCTGTTCGGCTTTCTTCAGCGCTTCCGAAAGGTCATTCGATGTCTTGCCAGCGCCGACATAGCCAAACTCCTTCAGCACCTTCATATGCTCGATCATCACGTTGGCTTGCGCGGGGTCGACGTGATTGTCTGTAAGGATTTTGGTGACCCGGGCGTTTTTGGCCACTTCTTGGACCGTAAGGCCTGCCTTTTTGATCGTTTCCACGGCCTCTTTGGCCAGGACCAATTCACGCCATTCCTGGTCGGGCACATTGCCTCCCGTCGCCGGTTTTATCAATGCGTTCAGCTGGGCAAGCAGCCGCTTGTTTTCGTCGTCGAGCTTGCGAACCTTCTCCTCGACGGATTGGACAATCTTTTGCGCCTCCGCAGCCTCTTGCTCCTTCTTGTGTATGATGGCGCCGGCTGCCAACAGAAGGCAGAACACCAAAAGCAGCATTGTCTCGGCCATCGTCAAGCCAAGGATCAGCCCGCGGCCATAGCCCTTGCGCTCGAAAGCGACTGATGTTCCGCCGTCGCTCACCTGCCCCACCAACCGGATCTCCTCGGGGATTCAACCTTCTCTGTCTGGGGCGTGCCGCTCAAAGTTTCGAAGGAATCGTCGTGCGGGGTGTCGGAAATCTTGATTGGCGCCTCTTCGCCGACACTGGCGGGAGGCATCACCGGAGGCGTTGGGTCGATTGCTATTGGGCCGTTGGCGGAGTGGTTCGGGCGCGAGACCTGAAGACTCTTTTCCGCCAGCGTTGCAACGAGTTCACTGGTGTCCGTACTTTGCTTCTGCACTACCGCCGCAAGCGCCTCGGTCAATCGCTGCCCCGCCTGAACAGTCTCTGCGGTCTTCTCTGCCGCGGCTGCCGCCCGCTCCACGCCACTCGCCACCTTGGCGACTGCATCAGCCAGACCTGTCATACGCGCTTGCTGTTCCTGGGAGGCGGTCTCAGTCTTCACCGCATACTGCGCAACAGCGCTGCCCAGAAGCTTCACCATTGGCGCCAGGTCGTTCTTCAGTACCTCGTCCGGGACGACAACCTTCTCTAGTTTCATGGCTACGCTGTCGGCTTGCGCACCAAGCTTGCTCACCGACGAGGACATCGAGCCGTTGGCCTTGTCGAGCAAATCGGCGGCCGCCTCGACACGCTGCGCGATTGACGAGAATTGACTTTCGACCTGACCGAAGTTGTCCTTGAGCGCATCGCTCAGTTTGCCTGACGCCTCCTGGACCGGTTTGATGGATTCCATCGCAATCTTGTCGAGGGCGGATCTAATATGCTCGCCGTTCCGCTCGGCCTGAACGGCAATCTCCGCGAAGCCTTCTTCCAGCATCTGGTGGCTGACGCGACGAAAGTCGGCAAATTCCCTGGTCACGCTTTCCATCTCGGCTCTGACCCGCCGCGTCATATCTGCGAGTTCGTGCCTTGCCGTTCGCTCAATATCGGCAGGATCGCGTCGCATCTGATTGTAGAAAATTCTGAGCGCAATGCCGGTGATCGTCGACGTAACAGCGATACCGAAGTTCCTGACGATGGTCTCGGTCGAGCCTTCCGAGCCAAACTGAAACAGCGAGACCCCGAGGCTCGTTAGAGTGAACAGGAAGCCCATGTAATAGAGGTTGTCGCCGGTCTGCTCGTCGTGCAGCCTAAGCTTCCCCGTGAAGACCGATACACCCAAATAGAAGAACATCAGGCAAACCGGTATGCCCGACCCCACTATTGGGTTCACACCCGACAGCTTGGCAATGGCGATGAAGATGCAGCCGCCAAAGGTCAGCGCCGCAAATACAACGAGCGGAAAGCCCGGATGGCCCAACAGGGCATTGTCGCGCTTCCTGGCCATCAGTTTAACCCCTCTAAGCCAACCAGCTTCTCGAATTCTCCGTGATGGTTCTGGACCCATTGAGTCCAGAACTCGGCCTGGTCGAGCGACTTGAATGGCTTCTTTGCCCGGTCGATGTAGAGAATTGTGACGCTCACCCCGTCGAGCGAGGTGCCATAGGTCCGATCGGCAGCGCTTGCGAGGTACTTCTGGTAGTCGAGCCCCGATCGATACTGCGAATAAAGCGCCGTATGCTCGATCATGTCTGACGCAACCACCAAACGCTTTGCACTGTCCTGTTTGGCGAGGCCGCTATCGAAGAGCGACAGTTTGATCTTCTGGATGCCGGCCATGATTGGAGACTGGCTTGCTGAGTCACCATTCGGAATTTGGTCAGGGAGTTTGCTCAAAGGATCACCAAAGGCGTCCTCCCACTTCTTCTGGCGTCGCGCCGGATTGTTCGTCCAACTGTCCACCGTTGACCCATCGCCCGGATTGCATCCATCGAACATCACTGTCAGGTCGCCGGGGGCAGAGTTCAGAGTGTAAATCCTCACATAGCCGCCGGACTCTACCTTTCCGATGGTTTTGCGGAACTCATTCTTCAGATCGGTCATCGTCGTTGCCGAAATCGGATCCGTGGCGTCGATGAGAACCGCCGTAAGACTGGTTGGCCCGCCCAACGGGCAATTCGTGCTGGCGTCGATCTGACCCTTACCCGATCTTGACCAGATCCAGGCAAAGCCACCCAACATCGCGATGGACAGGATGCCAAGGAGGACAGCCGCGAAGATCGTGCCTGCTTGGCCCGTCTTGCGTCTGCGAGACCGCCTAGCCATTCACGTTGTCCGGATGGAGCTTGTCGAGGTCGCGGTACTGCTCAATCCCCCGCTCGCATTCCTGACCGATGAGGCGGACCTGAGCGTTGAGCTCGTCCTGCGCCTCGCGGATCGATGCGCCGACGTCACCCTCGCTCCACTCCCCGTCACCCGAAATATGCGGTTTTATGGGGTCGAGTTTGTAAGCCGCCCCGAAATGCTTGGGGGCAGGCTCGGTCCTGGCCTGGATATTTGCTTCCCTGTACTTTGATAGAAGTTGGTTACAGGCTCGCTCCAACTGGTCCTGATGCTGCGCAAAAAGCGCTAGAAGCCTCGAGCGATGATCGACAATCGCGCGGTGCTCCCTACGGCGGCTGCCAAGTTCCTTGACGATCTCCTCAACCTTTTCGTTGTGGTCGTCGCGAACGTCTTGAAGCTCCTCAATCAGTTCCCTCTTGCGATCGATATAGTCCTCGCGCCTGGCGACCAGCCGATTTTCGACGCCAGCGTACCCGGGATAAGGATCGAACACGAACCAGCCGTCGATAAACGCGAAAATCGAGAACATGAGGCCGATGGCGAAGAGCAACCATGACTTCACGTCTGTGAGGCCCGCTGGATTCGCGATCATATTGCGAATGACCTCTGTGCCGGCACCATCCGCGAGCGAGCCACTCACCTCTCGATAGTGCGCCAATGCGAGGTTTATGGTGACGGCCAGGGCGACGTAAAAAATGATCGATGCTATCCCCACCAGCTTTCCTAGCACCGCCCGGTGGGTGACCAGGCGAGCGCAGAAAACCGACAGTAGCAAGGCAGCGCCGATGTTGATGAAGGAGAATGCCGCGGCCTCGAGAATACCGCCAAACAGACCCTGCTCGTTACCCTTGGCAAGGAAACTGCCGTTCATTGCGGTCTCGATAAGAAACAGAAACAGCAAAAGCGAGAGCCTAAAGACGTGAGCCGCCCCGTGCTGAACCCGCGCGGCACGAACCAATCCGTGCTTTCCCTTAAACCAAGCGTGCTCTTTCTCTGCGTCGTTGAGAGCCCTTCTCAGTCCGTGGAGTTCGTCCAGACCGACGGCTACAGAAGCTTTGAAGTCCGACACGCTGGCTGCGTTCGCCTGGCGGATCAGACCGAACTGTTCTTCGAAATCCAGACCGGCGAGGCGCCCGCCGAGAAGCTGCAAACTGTCCTCGAGAGTATGATAGGAAGCCTTCTTCTCGTCCTCGACTCGTTCGATGATGGCATGTTCGACATCATCGAGATTCTTGGCGGTCTTTGGCGGCTGGTTCGCCTCGCCACGTTCCTTCCCGCGACCAGCGAGATCCATATCGCGATCAATCTTTGCGACGTCTAAGCTACTGAAAAGCTGGGTACTCGCACGAAAATCATGGTTGGACTCGCGCAGAGACTCGCGCAACCTATTTAGTTTTTCGAATTTAGAACCCACGCCCTACTACCCAACCCTGTATAGCCCGCAGCATAGTGCTTCTATGCACAGTGGAAGCAAAGGGCAACAGCGCATCCACAAATGTCCACTTGGTTGTCACGGGTGTGACTTGTCGCCGTGCCCTTTTGACGGTTCACGCCCCCTTGTTGCCCGCGACTGCCAAAGTTGCGGATAATGTGAAGCTCGGCCACCGAAGCAACTGGGACGATGGGACCAGCGATCCGAGGGTCAGGGTTTAGGCATGGCCGCGGCTCCCGTCGAGCGACGACGTCCAGCTTTAGGCGCGGTCAAGCCGCGAATGGAAGGAGCACCGAGCCTTGTCCCTGTGGTGAGCGGCGGAGTCCCGGGTATTATTGCGCACCGCCGCGTGAAGCCCCGCTTTTCCATCTGACTCACTGGATGCTGATCCAGTTTTCGTTGTTGCAATTACCGAGCCTCAATCGAGCCTAAAGCGTCACGCGCTCAGATGAAGCCCATTGGAAGGTTGGCATCGATCCCATCTGGAAAGGATCGGCCAAATGAGCGATGATCCCTGATCAGCCTGCCAGATCGCACGCTGATCAGCCTGGCCAATGCTAGAGAGCACGGCGACCAGTGCTGCCAACTACACCATGCCGAGGGGCACGACATATGGATGCTTCGAGAGTCATCGGGAATCGAACCCATCCACAGAAATATTTTGTTGGTATTTCCGTTGGTAGTCCTTGCCACGGCGTGGCCGTAGTTGTTTGAAAATAAAGTTAGATTTCCTTCACTTGGATTCCGCCTCTGGGCACCATTCTCCCAAGGTCCGTTCTGGACACCCCGTCGCGCCGCCGCCCACATTTGCCAAGTGGAATCACTTTGCGCACATTAGCCCGCCGGCGGATTTAATTTGCTTGGCCACCCCTCAACCCTAGGGCAAACTGCCTGCCGGGGCGTCAGGAGGAGAAATGAGAGCACGCGCAGCAACGCTTGGGGATCTGGAGGATGTCTTTCGCGGTCTGTCCAAGCGGATGTCGGACGAATATGTGGCGGCCGGCAAGGACAGCAAGATCGCCTACGACAATCTGATGATGAATTTGAAGGAGGGCCGCGCGCACGCGCTTGTCGAGGGCGACAAGGCCGTGGCAATTATCGCCTGGCATGAGAACAGCGACGCCGCCGACACGCTGTTCGCCGCACGGGAGGACTTCTTCCGTGCCGCGACCGTTCGCTTCTGCAAGCGGCATATCAAGCACATCCAGGCGCTCGCCGGCAACCTCGCCATCCACTCGCGCAGCTGGCTCCAGGGGCCTGATGTCGCAAGATGGTTCGGCGTTATCGGCTATGTCGAGCGCGGCCGGGAGAACGGCGCCACTTTGTTCGAGCTGCCGCCGGCTCGCATCGGCTAGGGAACGCTGGGCTGGTGAATATCCCTTGCCGCAAACACCGCCACCCCCTCGCCATCGCCCGCACAGGTTCGTCGATGCGGGTCACCGTCTTCGGCTCCAGGCGCCCTTGCTCGGCGGCCTTTTGAACCGCCTTGGCAAGCGGCTTGCGCCAGGCGCCGATTGGCGGGATGTTATGGGAGGGCAACCGGGGGGCAAACCGGCACGCCGAGACAGATATGGCTGCTGGAAATGTCACGAGCTTGCTTCGCCTTTCTTGCCTTTGTTGCCTTGTTGAGGCCCGTAGAGGCAGGCGAGTGGACGTCTCATCTGCTTGACCGCTCAAGCCTGGCAACCGCCTATTTTCGCCAAGCGGATCTTGTGACCGCATACGCGACGGCAATGGCGCGCTTCCGTCTGCAGCTCGCAGGGCGAGCCGGCGAAACCAACCTTGCGGCCCCTCTCGAACCACTGCTTTTGCGGGCGGAATTCCGTGCGCGGACATGGCGCTCGGCGGACGGCAGCCTGTTGCAGGGCTTCGCCGGCAAGGGCGGCTTCCGGCTGACTATCGGGAACTGCCTGGTGCGCATCTGCGCTGCCAGAGAATGCAGCGATGCCGGGTGGCCGGTTTACGCCTGCAGCGACGGAGGCAAGCGCAAGATGTCCGTCACGGATTTTGTGACGGCAAACTTCGGCGGCGTCTCCTATCGCCGATTGAGCGCCTCCCCTTTACAGGAATGACAGCGCGAGGCGCCGATCGCCTTGCTGCGGCGTTCAGCAAAGGGCGGTATCCTTCCGCACCGCAAACGCCGCCTGTACCGCGCGATTGACCGTGACCGGCAGGATCGACATGTGGTTTTCCCCGGCATGCAGTTCGAAGCTGGCGCACATGCCCGGGACGGCATCGAGACGCTCCGCCATCGCCCGCGCCAATGCGTCGGTGCGTGTCACCTTCTTCTGCTGCAGGCGCTTTTCCTCGTCCTCGGCGCCAATCTGGAACGGCGCCAGCTTCTCGGTCTCGTATTCGCCGGCCGACAGGATCATGGTCGCCGCCAAACCATCGGGAACGGCGGCCTCGAAGGTTTCGAGGAAGCGGTCGATGGCCCGCTCTTCCCAATAGATGGCGGGGCTCGCCGCGATCCAGGTCTGAAAGGAAGAAGGCCGCGTGAACAGGGCGTAGAGCGCAAACAGGCCACCGAAGGAATGGCCGTAAAGCGTCTGGCGGCTAGCATCGACCGTGACCCGACTGGCAACCCACGGCTTCAGCTCGTCCTCGATGAAGGCAAGGAATTGCCCTGCCCCACCGGTCCGGACTTCGGGCGTGCCCTCGTAGAAGGGCGGATAGGTCTTGCCCGGCGGCGGGCCGAGATCCCAGGATCGGCGCAGCGGGTCGTACGCGCCGTCGACGGGATAGCCGATGGCGACGATGACGCCCCAGCCGACATTGGTGCCCGTGGGATAGAAGGCCTGCGCGCGCATGGCGTCGACCGCCGTGCCGATGACGGCGTTGCCGTCGGTCATGTAGAGGACCGGCCAGCCGGCCTCGGGCACCGCCCCGGACGGCACATGCAGGAATATCCGCCAGGGGGCGCCGCCCTGCGCCGGGACAAGATCGTGGACCGTCGTGTTGGCGATCAGGGCTGGCGTCGCGTTGGACATGGATATCTTGGACATGGATATCTCCAGGGGCAAAACGGTCAGCGGCGGCGCAGCAGCCACATCAGCACCGGGCCGCCGATGAGCGTGGCGACGAGACCGGCCGGGATCTGGCGTGGGAAGATGGCGGTGCGGCCGATCCAGTCGGCGGCGACCATGATCAGCGCGCCGGCGAGCACCGCGCCAACGGCCTGCGGCAGCGCACGGGAGAGGCCAAGGCGACGGGCAAGGTGCGGCGCCATCAGGCCGATGAAGGTCAGCGGACCGACGATCAGCGTCGAGGCCGCGGTGAGTGCCGCGACGGCCAGCAGCACGAGAAGCCGCGTCCTCTTCAGGTTGATGCCAAGGCCTTGAACGGCGGCGGAGCCGAGCGGCAGGATGTCGAGCCAACGCATGAAGAAAGGCGCGAGCGCGAAGAGGCAGACGGCGATACCACCGGTCAGCAAGGCATCACCGACATCGACGCCATAGGTCGAGCCGGTCAGCCAGTTGAGCAGCAGCATGGCACGCGGATCGCCGGTGGCGGTGAGCACCAAGATCAGCGCGTCGAACAAGGCCGTCAGGGCAACGCCGGCGAGCAGCAGCCGCTCCGGCGCATAGGCGGCACGGCGGCCGATCGCCAGCGTCACCAGCAAAGCGGCGAAGGCGCCTATGGTTGCCGCCGCCGTCTGAACCGGACGTCCGGCATCGACGAGCGCAAACAGCGCCACCATCATGCCGAGCGCGGCACCGGCGCTGATGCCAAGCACTTCGGGGCTCGCCATCGGATTGCCGGTCAGCCGCTGCATCATCAGCCCGGCAAGCGCCAGCATCGCCCCGGCACTCAGCGCGGCAAGCACGCGAGGCCACCGCCACGACAGCAAAGGCTGCAACTCGTCGCCGAAGGCGAAGGTCCAGCCATGCGGACCCGGTCCATAGAGCAGGGCCAGCCCGAGCAGCAGAAGCAGAGCCAGGCCGATCGCCGCCAGCATAAGGCCGGGCCGGCTTGCGCGCGGCAGGCGCGCGGCCATGAAGGACGGGGCTTCCGAGCCAAGCGCAAGGCGCGGCAGCAGCCAGAGAAGCAGCGGTGCGCCGAGAAGTGCCGTGATCGCTCCGGTCGGCAGCAGGTCGCCTTGCGGCCCGGTAGCGATCTGCACGGCCTGGTCGGCAGCCCACAACAGCGCCCCGCCGATCAACGGCGCCATCACCAGTTGCTGGCCCAGCCGCCGGGCACCGCCGATGCGCGCGAGCGTCGCCGCGGCCAGGCCGACGAAGCCGATGACGCCGACAGCGGCAACGACAAAGGCAATCAGCGCGACGGCGGCAGCCAGTCCGGCGAAGCGATAGGCGCCGAGCGGCACGCCAAGGCTGCGCGCGCCTTCATCGTCGAGGCCAAGCAAGGTCAGGGGCCGCACCATGAGGAAGATCGCCAGCGCAGCAGTGCCGATGCGTGGCAAAAGCCACAGCGTCGTCGACCAGTCCTGCTGGCCGAGCGAACCGGCGCCCCAGATGAACAGGCTGGCCAGCCATTCATGCCGCAGCACAATGAGAGCGGCACCGATGGCGCCGGCATAAAGGCTGACCACAAGCCCCGCCAGCACCACCGAAAGCGGCGACAGGCCCTTGTGCCAGGAGAGAGCGAAGACGGCGGCAAGGGCCATGAATGCGCCAGCCAGCGCCACCCATTCGCGGCCGAAGGCAAGCAGGGAAGGCGACAGAAGCGTCGCCAGCGCCAGCGCCAGATAGGCGCCGGCCGAGACGCCGACCGTTTCGGGCGAGGCGAGCGGGTTGCGCAGAACCTGTTGCAGGACGGTTCCGGCAAGCCCGAGCGCGGCACCACATAAAAGGCTGACGGCAAGCCTGGGCAGGAAGGCGTAGTGGACGAGCACCTGCCGCATGTCATCGATGTCGGGGGCGGCGAGCGATTGGAGCCAGAGCGCCGATGGCAGCTGCACGGTGAGGTTCGAGACGGTTGCCGCTGACGCTGCCGCGAGCAGCACCGCGCAAAGCAGGATCGCGCCTACCGGCTGATTGCTGAAAAAGCGCCACGCGGAGGCCCGGCCGGCAGATGCATGCTTTCCCCCTTGGGCAATGGCCGCAGCATCCTCAGCCACGGGCGGCCTCCGCGGTCATCGCCGACGCCAGGACCCGAGCAAAACGGGTGGCGGAGGGAAGCGCGCCGAACATCAGGACGGCGGGAAGGCGCATGATCGAGCGGTTGCGCACGAAGGGCATGGCGTTCCAGACCGGACTTTCGGTCAGCGTGCCGCCGGCGCCCTCAGGCAAGGGTTCGAGATAGGCGAGGCGCGCATCGCTGGATGTTGCCAGCCCGTCGATGCCGACGGTCGAAAACCCCCAATAATTGGTCTCGGCCGTCCAGGCGTTGCTGAGCCCGATGCGGTCGAACACCTCCTGAAACAGGCTCTTTGCGCCGTAGACGCGCACATTGCGCGGGTCCAGGAAGCTGACGACATAGATCGGCCGTGCCGAAAGCGGCGCCAGTTGCTGGCGGATCTCCGTAAAATACGCGTCTGCCGCCGCGATCAGCGCTTCGCCTTCGCTTCCCTTGCCGACAAGCCCGGCGAGCTGGCGCGTCGCCTCGAGCGCGCGCCGATAGGGCTGCCCGGCTTCGGTGTAGAGTCCGATCGTCGTCACCGGAGCCACGCGTTCGAGCAGCGGCTTGATGCCGTCGAGATATGGCATGGACAGGATGATGTCGGGCCTGAGCTGCTGCAGGAATTCGAGATTGGGCTCGAGCAGCGTGCCGAGATCGGCGATGTCGGGCGGCAGCCGCGGCTCGACCACCCATTTCTCCCAGACCTCCCGATCGGCAATGGCGACCGGGCTGACGCCGAGCATGAGCAAGGTCTCGGTCAACCCGTCATCCAGGCAGACGATGCGCAACGGACGGGCTTCAGCCGTGGAAGACCCCATGCCGGCGAACGGCAGCATGAAAAGCCCGAGCGCATGGCGTCGGGTCATTCGGCTGCGCAAGCGATCGGGCGCGGCTCTCTGCTGGGGCTCTCGATCTCTCTGCAATACGGCGTGCCCTGCTTTTCGGGATATGGTCTCCAGTGACCACTGCCCGGTGACTATGAAACATGAGTTTAGTAGTCAACATTTAGACGGGCTGACAAGTCAAACTTTCACGCAACCGCATCTCAGGCGCGGCCGCCACTTGGCCGCAAGGCGATTCGCCCGCACGACAGCGCTGTGCGATGTGGCCGCCCAAAAAATCACGGCCCGCGAAGCTCAATCCGCGCCCCGCATCATTTTTCCTCCACGAATGCGTTCCAGGATGGATGGTCCCGCCATCAGGGCAGGCCGCTCTGGATTGGATCGCCTGAAAAGGCAACGAATCAAAAAACCGGCGGCGGTCGTCGCCAGAAGGTGTAGAAGACCGTACCAAACGCATTGAGGGGAGTGCGATCGGGTTGCGCTCGGCAAGGCTTGATGGTTTGTTGCCGCTATACGGAGAATGAATGATGCGAGAGCCTGCCGGTCAAGACGAATACGGGTCGACGAACCCTTTCGATCCGGACGACCTGCCAACCTTGAACGCAATCGGCCCGAGCATGGGAAGCGGCAATGATTTCGAGAGATATGCCGTTGCCGTGATCATCGTGTTCGGTGCGCTGATCATCGGCGGGCTGATGGCCGCATCGATGGTCTTCGGGCACCGCAACGGCTTCCTCTTCGCGCTTGGCGGCGCCACGTCCGCCTGGATCTCCGGAAACGCGCTGCTGCTCGACCGGCCGCGCATCTATGCGCTGTTCGTCGGCATTGCCGCCTTGATGCTGGTTGCGTCCACCCTCACGCTGGTTTTGTGACGGTCACATCGGTGTGAGCCAATCCACTTGAGCAGCGGGCGATCAACCCGAATCGCCACGCTGCACCAAGCTTTTCCTCCGAGCTATCAGTATCCGAGCGCCTCGCCGGAGGCCGCGCGGCTGTCGATGGCGCCGTTGTAGCGCGCGCCGCCGCCTTTCTCGATTTCCGCCAGGCTCTTGCCGCCGACCAGAATACCGGCCGCCTGCCCCCAGGTCTGGTCAGCGAGATCGAGGTGATATCCCATGCCGGCCAGCAGCTTTTCTGTGTCCGGCGACAGGCCGAACGGCTCGACATAGACCTTGTCGGGCAGCCATTGATGGTGGATGCGCGGCGCGTCGATCGCCTCCTGGATGTTCATGCCGTGGTCGATGACATTGACGATCGCTTCCAGCGTGATGGTGATGATGCGCGAACCACCCGGGCTGCCGATGACCATGAACGGCTTGCCGTCCTTGGCGACCACGGTCGGGCTCATCGATGACAGCGGCGTCTTCTTCGGCTGGATGGCGTTGGCCTCGCCCTGGACCAGGCCGTAGAGATTGGGCACGCCGGGTTTCTGGGTGAAATCGTCCATTTCGTTGTTGAGCAGGATGCCGGTGCCGTCGGCGACGACGCCGGCTCCAAAGGAGCCATTCAGCGTGTAGGTGACCGCGACCGCATTGCCTTCATCGTCGATGATCGAATAATGCGTCGTCTCCTTCGACTCTCCAAAGCCCTTCGGCATCAGATCCTGCGACACGCCGGCCCGGAACGGGTCGATCTTGTCGCGGATATCCCTGGCATAGGCCTTATCAAGCAATTTGGAGACCGGATTGACGACGAAATCGGGATCGCCGAGCGCGGAATTGCGGTCGACATAGGCATAGCGCATCGCCTCGACCATGACGTGGACCGTCTCGGCCGAACCGGCACCGAGATAGGATAAGGGATAGCCCTCCAGCACGTTGAGGATTTCGCAGATGATGACGCCGCCGGAGCTGGGCGGCGGCGAGGAGGTGATCTCGTAGCCGCGATAGGTGCAGGTCACGGGCTTGAGTTCGCGCACCGCATATTGCTCGAAATCCGGTTTGGCGAGAATGCCGCCCTTGGCGCCGCTCGCCTTGACGATGGCATCGGCGATGGCGCCTTTGTAAAAGGCATCCGTACCCCTTTCGGAAATGGCGGCGAGCGATGCCGCGAGGTCGGGCTGGACCAGCCGCTCGCCGATGCCATAGGGCTTGCCGTCGGGTTTCAGGAAGATGGCGGCGGCCGCGGGGTCCTTCGCCAGCCTGTCGGCGCTGCCGGCAAAAGAGGCGGCGTCGCCCTGGTTGAGGATGAAGCCTTCCCTGGCATAGCCGATTGCCGGCGCCATCAAATCCTGTCGGGACAATTTGCCGTATTTTTCACGGGCCATCTCCAGACCGGCCACCGAGCCCGGCACGCCGACCGCGAGATAGCCGTCGAGACTGGCGCCCTTCACCGGTTTGCCGTCCTTGTCGAGATACATGGTTTTTGTCGCCGCCAGCGGCGCCCGCTCGCGAAAATCGAGGAAGGTCGACTTGCCGTCCTTGAAGCGGATGGTCATGAAGCCGCCGCCGCCGATATTGCCGGCATTGGGGTAGACGACCGCGAGCGCATAGCCGACGGCAACCGCAGCATCGACGGCATTGCCGCCCTTTTTCAGCACCTCGATGCCGACTTCGGACGCCAGATGCTGGGCCGTCACCACCATGCCGTGCTCGCCCTTGGCCGGCGCCGGCGATGCGGCGAAGACGCTCGTCAACGGCGCGAGGGCGAAGGTGATGGAAAGACTGGCGGCGATCAGTGTTCTGCGGGTGAGCGGCATGACGGTTCTCCGGGCGGGGGGATGCCTAGAAGACCGTGTTGGACGGATCGAGTCCACTAACAATTGAGGGAGCACGAGAAAGAGCCCCCTCNCCCGGATTGCCAACCGAATTGCGAAGGGCAGTTCGGGGCAATCCGACCTCTCCCCGAGGGGGAGAGGAGGTTGTCAGCGCTGACGCCAGTCTCTTCTCCCCAGCGAGGGTGAGGCGTGGTCCGCGCAGCGGACGAAAAGCCAACTGCTTGGCTTTTCGAACAACGAACGCCCGAAGGGCCGTGGCCGCAAAGCGGCCGGATGAGGGGGCCGGCTCGGCCTCAGACAATGCCGCCCGAGCCACCGGCAACTGCCGGCCGTTCAGCCGCGACCTTGGCACGGTAGCCCGCCGCCCTATAGGCAGCGACCGGGTCGATGGCGCCACCTGTCTTCAGCCGCGCCATGGCCAGGATCGGCTCGACATCAGTTCGGTAAGCGGCCTTCAGCGTCTGCGTCGCCATCAGCGCGTCGTTCAAGTCCTGAAAACCTTCCAGCGCCTTGCGGTCGACAAGCAGCGCCTGCGCATAGGCGCGCTGCACCTCGACCGCCGACAGCATCAGGCTTTCGATCGGATCGGTGACGTTGTGGCTCTGGTCGAGCATGTGCGCCGGGTCGAAACCCTCGGCGCCGGAAAGTTCGGCATCGACCAGTTCGTTGAAGACGAGGAACAGCCGGTAGGGGTCGATCGAACCGGCATCGAGATCGTCGTCGCCATATTTCGAATCGTTGAAGTGGAAGCCGCCAAGCTTCTTGAACTGGATCAGCCGCGAGACGATCATCTCGATGTTGACGTTGGGCGCATGATGGCCGAGGTCGACCAGGCAGAACGCCTTGTCGCCCAACTCCCTGGCGATGATGTAGTTGGTGCCCCAGTCCTGCACGACGGTGGAATAGAAGGCCGGCTCGTACATCTTGTGCTCGCTGAACAGCTTCCAGTCGGCGGGCAGTCCGGCGTAAACCTCTTTCATGGCGTCGAGATAGCGCTCGAACGCCTTGGCGAAATTGACCTGTCCGGGGAAGTTCGAACCGTCGCCGATCCACACCGTCAGCGCCTTGGAGCCCAGCGTCTTGCCGATCTCGATGCATTCGAGATTGTGCTCGACCGCTTGCCGCCGCGTGCCGGCATCGGCATGCGACAGCGAGCCGAATTTGTAGGAAAGCGCTTGGTCCTTTGCATCGGAAAAAGTGTTGGAATTCATGGCATCGAAGCCGAGGCCAAAGCGCGAAGCCGCCTGCTTCAGCCGGTTCGGGTCGGCCTTGTCCCACGGAATGTGCAGGGAAACGGTCGGCGTCGCCTGCGTCAATTGCTGGATGACGGCGCAATCCTCGATCTTGTCGAAGATGTCGCGTGGCTCGCCGGCACCGGGAAAGCGGGCAAAGCGCGTGCCGCCGGTGCCGACGCCCCAGGACGGGATCGCCACCGCGAATTTCTCGACCTTGTCACGGATGGCATCGATGGCGATGCCGCGACGGTCGAGCCGCTCGCCGAGCGAGGCGTAGTCGCGCTCGAGGTTGGGCTTACGCACGGCGTTGTCCTTGTCGACGAGGTCGGCGGAGATGATGTGTTCCATCGTCCCCTCCGCTCAGCGCGTGAACGACTGGGCGTTGCCCGCGTCGACATTGATGATGTTGCCGGTCGACTTGGCCGACATGTCGGACGCCAGGAAATAGATCGCTTCGGCGATGTCTTCCGGGAAGACCGAGCGCTTCAGCATCGAACGCGAGCGATAGTGCTCCTCCAGATCGTCGGTCGACATCTTGTAGGCGGCGGCGCGCTGTTCCTTCCACTCCCCGGTCCAGATCTTCGAGCCGCGCAGCACCGCGTCCGGGTTGACGACATTGACCCTGATCTGCGCCTCCGCGCCCTCCAGCGCCAGACAGCGGGCGAGATGGATCTCGGCGGCCTTGGCGGTGCAATAGGCGGCGGCGTTGGGCGATGCGGCAAGGCCATTCTTGGAGGCGACGAAGACGACGTTGCCGCCAATCTTCTGGGCGCGGAACAGCCGGAACGCTTCCCGCGAGACCAGGAAGTAACCGGTCGACAGGATGTCCATATTCTTGTTCCACAGCGCCAGCGTCGTCTCCTCGATCGGCGCCGAGGAGGCCAGCCCTGCATTCGACACCAGAATGTCGATGCCGCCGAACTCGACCGCCGTCTCGGCAAAGCCCGAAATGACCTGGTCCTCCGAGGTGACGTTGATCAACACCGGGCGGACGAAATCCTTGCCGTAGACTTTCGCCAGTTCGTCATTGGCGCTGGCCAGCGCTGTCTCGTCGATGTCGGCCAGCACCACGCAGGCGCCTTCGCGCAGCAGGCGGTTGGCCGTGGCGCGGCCGATGCCGCCGGCGCCACCCGTGACCAGGGCGATCTGGCCGGCAAGCGACTTCGGCTTCGGCATACGCTGCAGCTTCAGATCCTCGAGCAGCCAGTACTCGATGTCGAAGGCTTCCTGTGCAGGCAGGCCGACATAGGACGATACGGTGGAGGCGCCGCGCATGACGTTGATGGCGTTGACATAGAATTCTCCCGAAATGCGCGCCGTCGCCTTGTCGCCGGCGAAGGTGAACATGCCGACGCCGGGCATCAGGTAGACCACGGCATTGGGATCGCGGATGGCGGGCGAGTCCGGATGCTTGCAGCTGTCGTAATAGGCCTGGTAGCCAACGCGATAGGCTGCGATGTCGTCGGCAAGCCGCGCAATCACCGCATCGACATCGGGCTTGGCCGGATCGAATTCGATGACCAGCGGGCGGATCTTGGTGCGCAGGAAATGGTCGGGGCATGACGTGCCGAGTGCCGCCAGCGGGCGCAGATCCCTGGAGTTGACGAATTCGAGCACAGCAGTGGAATCGTCGAAATGGCCTGTTTTGTGGCTCTTTTCGGAGATCAGGCCGCGAATCCTCGGCATCAATTTGGCCGCGATGGCACGGCGCTCAGCGGCGTCGAGTGCCTTGACCACTTCACCGCCGAAGATGGCGACACCCTCGGAGCGGCGCTCGAACCATTCGATCGCCTGGTTGATCACCGAGATCGTCGTCTCGTAGCATCCCCTGGGGGTGTCGCCCCAGGTGAACAGACCGTGGCTTTCCAGGATGACACCCTTGGCGGCGGGATGTTCGAGGCAGAATTTCTCCAGCCAAAGACCAAGTTCGAAGCCCGGGCGCTTCCACGGCAGCCAGCCGATGGCGTCGCCGAAGATTTCTTTCGTCAGCGCCTTCGAATCCTTTGCCGCGGCAATGGCGATGATGGCATCGGGATGCATGTGGTCGACAAAAGGCTTCGGCACGTAGGCATGCAACGGCGTGTCGATAGAGGCCGCGCGCGGATTGAGGTTGAAGGTGCAGTGCGGCAGGAAGCCGACCATTTCATCTTCGTGCTCGACGCCGCGATAGAGACCTTTGAGCGCGCGCAGCTTGTCCATGTAGAGCGTGGCAAAGCCGTCCAGCTTGATCGAGGCGCTGTCGCCGCCCGATCCCTTGACCCACAGCACTTCGACATCCTCGCCGGTGAGCGGGTCTTTCTGCCAGATCTTCGACGACGTGTTGCCGCCGCCATAGTTGGTGACGCGCTTGTCGGAACCGAGCGTGTTCGAGCGGTAGACCAGAAGTTCCGGCCCGCTCATAGCGTGAGCCTTGGCCTCATCCCACAGATTGGCGAGGCGCGCGCCGGTGCGCTTGTCGAGCATAAGAAATCCTCCCGAAGGCACGCAAAAGGCGCGGCCATTTGGTCCCGAATTTCCACGGAAGCGGCTGGCTTGTCAATCACAAACAATCAATATCGATCATATTGCACTGCACAATGTAATTATATGATCGGAAATGATTGACACTGCGCGTTTTGGGTGCCTAAATGCTCGGGCAGGGAGGAACCATGCACGAAAAAGAGCGCCACAGGATCATTCTGTCCGCCGTCCAGGAAAAGCCTGTGGTGACGGTGCAGGAGATGGTCGACCTGACGGAGTCTTCCGAGGCGACGATCCGGCGCGATATCGCGGCTCTCCACGTCCAGAAGCGGCTGCGCCGTGTGCGCGGCGGCGCCGAGGCAATCTCGCCGCCGCAGTTCATCGGGCTGGCCGGCCGGCCCTTTTCCGTCAACGAAACGATCAACGCCTCGCAGAAGCGGGCGATTGCGCGTGAAGCGGTCGAGCTATGCAAGGACGGCGAACCGATCATCATCAATGGCGGCACCACCACGTTCCAGATGGTGCATTTCCTGACCGGCCGCCGCATGCCGATCTTCACCAATTCGTTCCCGATTGCCGAGCATTTGCTCAAGCACTCCAAGAATACGGTGATGCTGTCGGGCGGCACCATCTACCGCGAGCAGAACATCATTCTGTCGCCCTTCGACAATGACGTGACGCGCAATTTCTATGCGCGCCGCATGTTCATGGGCGCACAGGGGCTCGGCCCGCTCGGCCTCATGGAAGGCGATCCGCTTTTGATCCAGGCGGAGCAGAAACTGATCGACCAGGCCGACGAGTTGGTGGTGCTGGTCGATTCCTCGAAATTCCGCAAACGCTCCAGCCTGATCCTGTGCGGCCTGTCGCGCATCGCCACCGTCATCACCGATGACGGCATCGAGGATCGCGAAGCCAAGATGCTGGAGACCGCCGGCGTGACGCTGATCGTCGCCCGCGCATCCGCAACCAACAAGGAAGAATCTTCACTGCAGGCCTGAGACACCCTCACGCCCGCGGCGACGATGGAATGCAACGCTCAAGGGAGGAAATTCGATGAGCTTCTTGAAGAAATTGATGGTGACGGCTGCATTCTCAGCCGCCATGTTCGTGAATGCCGCCTATGCCGAGAACGTCAAGATCGCGCTGGTGGTGAAGTCGCTGGGCAACGGCTTCTTCGATGCCGCCAACAAGGGCGCCGAAGAGGCGGCCAAGGAACTTGGCGACGTCGACATCATCTACACCGGCCCGACCAAGGCGACCGCCGAAGCGCAGATCGAAGTGGTCAATTCGCTGATCGCGCAGAAAGTCAACGCCATCGCCATTTCGGCCAATGACGCCGACGCTCTGGTGCCGGTGCTGAAGAAGGCCATGGAGCGCGGCATCACCGTCATCTCGTGGGATTCGGGCGTCGCCAAGGAAGGCCGCCAGCTTCACCTCAACCCGTCCGATACCGGCCTGATAGGCGAGACCATCATCAAGCTCGCAGCCGACCACCTGCCGGAAGGCGGCGAGGTCGCCATCCTGTCGGCCTCCTCGACCGCGACCAACCAGAACGCCTGGATCGACGCGGCCAAGAAGATCCTGCCGGAGAAGTTCCCCAAGATCAAACTCGTCGCCACCGTCTATGGCGATGACGATTCGGCCAAGAGCACCGACGAAGCCAAGGGCCTGCTGAAGTCCTATCCGAACCTCAAGGCGATCATCGCGCCGACCACCGTCGGCGTCGTTGCCGCCGCCCAGGTCGTCACCGACGAAAACCTGATCGGCAAGGTCAATGTCACCGGTCTGGCACTGCCGTCCGAGTTCAAGAAGTTCATCGACAACGGTTCCAGCCAGGCGGTTGCGCTGTGGAACCCGATCGACCTCGGCTACTCGGCCGTCTACCTCGCCCATGATCTGGCGGTGAAGAAGGAAGAGGCAAAGCCCGGCGCCACGCTATCGATCGGCCGCGTCGGCAAGGTGACGCTCGACGACACCAACTCGGCTGCGATGGCTCCGCCCTTCCAGTTCGACAAGTCGAACATCGAAAAGTTCTCCAAGATCTATTGATCTGGAGTTCTCTAGAGCTGACGCGGCGGGGCTCACGTCCCGCCGCGACTTTAAACGAACCTTGTTTCAGGGCTTGATACGATTATGGACACGACAGCCCAACACGGCGCGGTGAAGGAGCGGCCTCCGGCCCCGGCTCCACGCCTGACGCTGACCGGCATCTCCAAGAGCTTTCCCGGCGTGCGCGCGCTGCACAATGTCAGCCTGTCTCTCTACCCCGGGCAGGTGACGGCGTTGATCGGCGAAAACGGCGCCGGCAAGTCGACGCTGGTCAAGATCATGACCGGTATCTACCAGCCCGACGGGGGCACAATCAGTATCGACGGCCAGACCGTCACCCTGCCCAGCGCGCATGCCGCCTTCGGCCACGGCGTCACCGCCATCCACCAGGAAACCGTGCTGTTCGACGATTTGTCGGTCGCAGAAAACATCTTTCTCGGCCATGCGCCACGCACGCGTTTGCGCACCATCGACTGGCGCACGATGCGCAAAAATGCACGCGAAGTGCTCGACACCATGCATGCCGGCCATATCGACGCCGACGCGCGGTTGAAGGACCTCGGCATCGCCAACAAACATCTGGTTGCCGTTGCGCGCGCCATGTCGATCGACGCGCAGATCGTCATCATGGACGAGCCGACCGCAGCACTCTCGATGAAGGAGATCGAGGAGCTCTTTTTGCTGATCGAGTTCCTCAAGAGCGATGGCAAGGCGATCCTGTTCATCAGCCACAAGTTCGACGAGATCTACCGTATCGCCGACCGCTACACGGTGTTCCGCGATGGCGAGATGGTCGGCGAAGGCCTGATCAGGGATGCCGGCCAAAGCCAGATCGTGCGCTTGATGGTCGGCCGCGCGGTCGATCACATCTTCCCGCAGCGCAAGGCCGAGATCGGCTTGCCGGTGCTCTCCGTCTCCGGCCTGTCGCATCCGACCGAATTCAACGACATCGGCTTCGAACTGCACAAGGGCGAGATCCTCGGCTTCTACGGCCTGGTCGGCGCCGGCCGCAGCGAGGTGATGCAGGCGATATCGGGCATCACCCGCACATCAGCCGGCACGATCACGCTGGAAGGCAAGACGCTCGCGCCGAAATCGGCTGCGGATTCGATCGATGCCGGCATCGTCTACGTGCCGGAGGAACGCGGCAAGCAGGGCGTGGTGATCGGCCTGCCGATTTTCCAGAACGTCTCGCTGCCTTCGCTCAAGCGCACGTCGAAGTCTGGGCTGCTGCGGCTGTCGGAGGAGTTCGATCTGGCCCGCTCCTACACCGAGCGGCTCGACCTCAGGGCCTCTTCGCTCAGCCAGGATGTCGGCACGCTGTCGGGCGGCAACCAGCAGAAGATCGTCATCGCCAAATGGCTGGCGACCACGCCCAAGGTGATCATCCTGGACGAGCCGACCAAGGGCATCGACATCGGCTCGAAGGCCGCCGTGCACGGCTTCATGGCCGAGTTGGTGGCGCAAGGCCTGTCGGTGATCATGGTGTCCTCCGAGCTGCCCGAAATCCTCGGCATGTCCGACCGCGTCGTGGTCATGCGCGAGGGTCTCGTTGTCGCGGTCTACGACAACAAGGGGCTGGACGCCGAGACGCTGGTTCGGACGGCGGCGGGGATCGCGGCATGAAGGCTTTCCTCAAATATCGCGAAATCTGGCTGTTCGCGGCCATCGTCGTGCTGATCGGATTGATCTCGACGCGCTTCCCGGCCTTCGCCGACCCCGGCAATCTGCGTCAGGTTTTCAACGACACCTCGATCCTGATGATCCTGGCGCTTGGCCAGATGGTGGTCATCCTGACCCGGTCTATCGACCTGTCGATGGCCTCCAACCTCTGCTTCACCGGCATGGTGGTGGCGATGCTGAATGCCGCGCATCCGGCAATCCCGATCCCGCTGCTGATCGTCATTGCGTTGGTCGTCGGGCTGGTGCTCGGCGCCATCAACGGCCTGCTGGTCTGGCGGCTGAACATCCCCTCGATCGTGGTGACGTTGGGCACGCTGACCATCTATCGCGGCGCCACCTTCGTCCTGTCCGGCGGCGCCTGGGTCAATGCCGACAAGATGAGCCCGGATTTCATCGGCTTTCAGCGCGCCGCCTTCCTCGGCATTCCGGTGCTGTCGTGGATCGCCATCCTGGTCATTGCGCTGTTCTTCGTCCTGATGACGCGCACCGCGCTCGGGCGCTCGATCTATGCCATCGGCGTCAACCCGACGGCTTCCGTCTATGCCGGCATCGATGTCGGCCGCACGAAATTCATCGTCTTCTGCATCTCCGGCATGATCGGCGGCCTGTCAGGCTATCTCTGGATCTCGCGCTATGTGATCGCGTCGGTCGAGGTCGCCAACGGCTATGAGCTCAACATCATCGCCGCCTGCGTCATCGGCGGCATCTCGATCGCCGGCGGCATCGGCTCGGTCGGCGGCGCGGTGCTCGGCGCACTGTTCCTCGGCATCATCTCCAACGCCCTGCCGGTCATCAACATCTCGCCCTTCTGGCAGATGGCGATTTCGGGCAGCGCCATCATTCTGGCCGTCGTGCTCAACGCGCGCGGCGAACGCCAGCAAGGCCGCATCATCCTCAGAAAGGTGGAGGCGTGACCGACATCCCTGCCCCGCGCCATATTCCCGACCGGCTCGACAAGCCGCTGCGTTCGGCGATCTTTTCCTGGGAAGCGCTGCTGGTCGTCGTGGCTGTCGCCATCTTCGCCATCAACAGCTTCGCCTCTCCCTATTTCCTCGACCCGTATTCGCTGTCCGATCTGACCTTCAATTTCACCGAGAAGGGCCTGATCGCCTTCGCCATGGCGCTGCTGATCATTTCGGGCGAGATCGACCTGTCGGTTGCCGCCATCATCGCGCTGGCGTCGACGATGATGGGCATGGCCGTGCAGGCCGGCGCCGGCACGCCGGTGCTGGTGGCGATCGGCATCGTCGTCGGGCTCGGCTGCGGCGCTTTCAACGGTCTGCTGGTGACAAGGCTCGGCCTGCCGTCGATCGTCGTCACCATCGGCACGATGAGCCTGTTTCGCGGCATCGCCTTCATCATCCTCGGCGACCAGGCCTACAAGGGCTATCCCCAAAGCTTCGCCTTCTTCGGCCAGGGCTATGTCTGGTGGGTGGTGTCGTTCGAGCTGGTGCTCTTCCTCATTGCCGCCGTCGTCTACTGGTTCTTGCTGCACCGTACGAGTTTCGGGCGACGCGTCTTCGCCATCGGCAACAATCCGATAGCTGCGCAGTTTTCCGGCGTGCGCGTCGGTCGCACCAAGTTCATCCTGTTCTGCCTGACCGGGCTGATGTCGGGCATCGCCTCGGTGCTGATCACATCGCGGCTCGGTTCGACGCGGCCCTCGATCGCACAGGGCTACGAGCTGGAAGTCATCACCATGGTGGTGCTCGGCGGCGTCAGTATCCTCGGTGGCGCCGGCAGCATTCTTGGGGTAGTGCTCGCGGCCTTCATCATGGGGCTGGTGACCTTCGGGCTCGGCCTGCTCAACGTGCCCGGCATCGTCATGTCGATCTTCATCGGCCTGCTGCTGATCATCGTCATTGCCTTGCCGATCGTCTGGCGGCGGCTGCGCGGAGGGCGTTGATGGCCGAGAAATACGCACTCAAGATGAAGCTGAAGCCCGGCATGAAGGCCGAGTACAAGAAGCGCCATGACGAGATCTGGCCGTCGCTGGTCTCACTGCTGAAGCAAGCCGGCGTCTCCGATTATTCCATCCATCTCGACGAGGAGACCAATATCCTGTTCGGTGTTCTGTGGCGGCGTGACGACCACGGCATGGACGAATTGCCAGGGCATTCGGTGATGCAGCGCTGGTGGGCTGAAATGGCCGACATCATGGAAACCAGAGAGGACAACGAGCCGGTGGCCGTGAAGCTGGAAACAATGTTCCACATGGCATGAGTGCGACGCGTCACATCGCCGTCATCGACATCGGCAAGACCAACGCCAAGGTGGCGCTGGTCGGCCTCGCTACGTTGAGCGAGGTCGCGCTGCGCCGCATGTCCAATGCGCCGGTGCGACAGGCGCCTTACCCGCACCACGATGTAGAGGCGCTATGGGCATTCATCCTCGAAAGCCTTGCCGGCCTCCACCGCGAACAGCGCATCGACGCCATTTCGATCACCACCCACGGCGCGACGGGCGTGCTGGTCGACGCGGCGGGTGAACTGGTGCTGCCGGTGCTCGACTATGAGTTCGATGGCCCCGACGGGCTGGCAGCGGATTATGACGCGATCCGCCCGCCCTTCTCCGAGACCGGCACGCCGCGCCTGCCGCTCGGCCTCAATCTTGGTGCTCAATTCTTCTGGCAGCAGAAGAGCTTCCCGGCGGAATTCGCCAGGGCCGCCGCGATGCTGATGTACCCGCAATACTGGGCGTTGCGGCTGACCGGCATCGCCGCCAACGAGGTCACCTCGCTCGGCTGCCACACCGACCTGTGGAACCCGTGGACGGCGGATTTCTCATCATTGGTCGACAGGCTGGAATGGCGCGGCCTGATGGCGCCGGTGCGGCCGGCCAGCGATCGCCTCGGCCCGATCCTGCCCGCTGTTGCGATGCGAACCGGACTGGATCCGCAGACGCCGGTGTTCTGTGGCCTGCATGATTCCAATGCCTCGCTGCTGCCGCATCTGCTGTCCGACAAGCCGCCTTTCTCCGTAGTCTCGACCGGCACCTGGGTGGTGTCGATGGCGGTCGGCGGCAAACAGATTGCGCTGGCTGCCGCGCGCGACACGCTGGTCAATGTCAACGCACTCGGCAATCCCGTTCCCTCGGCGCGCTTCATGGGCGGCCGCGAGTTTTCCGTGCTGACAAAGGACCAGCCGGAACAGTGGACCGAAGACGATGTCGGCACCGTGTTGGCGCGAAAGATGCTGCTGCTGCCGTCGACCCAGCAAGGCTCGGGGCCGTTCCCGCACCATGCCGCAATATGGCTTGATGCCGAGGGCCTGAACAGCGGCCAGCGCTTTGCCGCCATCTCGTTCTACCTGGCATTGATGACGGCAACCTGCCTCGAGCTGATCGGCGCGGACGGTCCGACCACGGTCGAAGGCCCCTTTGCCCGCAACCGGCTCTTTGTCGGCATGCTGGCGGCAGCCACGGCGCGCGCCGTGGTTGCGTCCGAGGCCGCCACCGGCACCAGCATCGGCGCCGCGCTGCTGGCATGCGATCGGCCGGCGACGCACGGCAAGGGCGAAAGCATAGAACCGCCTATAGACCCGGCCTGGGCCGACTATGTCAGTGCATGGCTGGCGGCAGTGGACGTGCAGGGCTGATCAGAGAATCCGTTTGCCGAAAGCCGACATGACGAAGTTGACCGCGTCGGTGCCGATCCGCGGCTCCAGATCCGCCGTCAGGCCCGACACATCCATCGACAGCAGCCCGCCGGAGAGCGCGATCGCCTCCATCGCCTGATGCGTCTCGCGCACCGTCAGCCCGCCGGAGCCCGCAGCCCAGCCGGCGAATTCGGTTGCGGTCGGCGAATAACTGACATGAAAGCCTTGCGTGCCTGAGGTGGCGATGCGGATCGCTTCATGCATCAGGTCGCGCATGCCCATGGCGTCGATATCGGTCATGGTGAAGGCCGCAACGCGCGAATCCTTCAGCACCCGCACTTCGGCCGGATCGGCGTGACGCAGGCCGACGATGACGACATTTTCCGGCGACAGCTGCGGCTGCAGCGCACCCGCCTTGTGGTCGAGGCCAAGCGCCCGCGCCAGGACCGAGCGTTCCGGCAGGTCGATGCCGTCCTCGTCCTCGGGCATCAGGGCGGCGATGGAATCGATCCAGATCAGGCCGAAGGAATGCGTCGCGCGCGCCGTCGCGGTCAGCGCCTTGTGCGCGATGCGACGGTCGGCGCCGGCGATCAACCGGACCAGCCCCGATGGCGGCCGCTCGACATCGGCCAGTTCCACCACGTCGAAGTTCATCGCTTCCAACCGCGCGCCGGTGCTTTCCCGGGCCAGGATGCCGGCAGCTCCCTGCCCGGCGGTGATCTGCACCATCTTGCGGCCCGAAAAATCCTCGACGTCGTGCATCGGGGCCTTCTCGACATATTCCGAGGTCATCGCCAAAAGCATGGCGCCATAGCTCATGCGGAAGGCGACGCGGTCGCCGACGGAAGGCGGCGGATCGGCATCGGCGACATCGAGCAGCAGATGGTCGCTGGAGGCGCCGAGCACGCGTATCCCCTTGGCGATCGGCGTCAGCCCCTCGACCAGCACGTCCTCGCGGCCGATATTGGCAATGGCGCGCAGCCTGTCACCCTCGTCGGGGAAGACCGGCTGGTTGCCGAAGGCGTCGTAGCCCGATTGGCCGATCGGCCGTGACGGCTTGAGCTTGACCTCGATGATGTCGCTGGTCAGCCGGCAGGCATCGGGTTCGAGCTCCGCCCACGGCGTGTCCCGGAAGGTCTCGACACCGCCTTGCAGGATCGCCTCGCCGACGCGCAAATTGTTGATGCCGGCCGGCAGTCTGCCTTCGAGCAGCAGTGGCAGCGACGACGAAGCGCCGCCGGAAATCACGTCGAGGCTTTTGCCGGACAGACGCTCGGTCTTGTAGGCGTGGGCGACGAGCTGGCCAAGATTTTCCGGCGTCGGCATGATGGCGCCGAAGCAGCCGAGATTGGTGCCGATACCGGCAATGCGCACGCCCTTGAACTGCAGGATCTGTTCGACCGTCGGGATCAGGTCATTCGGCCAGATGCCTTCGCGGAGATCGCCGAGATCGATCATCAGCATGATGTCGTGGACGCGGCCCATGCGCTCGGCGATGCGCGAAATTTCGCGGATGGTGGCGAGTTCCGACTGCAGGCTGATGTCGACGGTGCGCACCACCTCCTCGACACGCGCCATCGGCGGGCTGCGCAACAGCATGATCGGCGCGTTGATGCCGCTGTCGCGCAGCCGGCGGATGTTCTCGAAGCGCGATTCGGCGATGCCGGCGACACCGCCGCGCAGCATGGCGCGCGCCACTTGCGGCATGCCGCAGGTGCCCTTGGTGACGCCGAACACTTTTATGCCCGACAGCGCGCAACGTTCGACGATCGTGCGTGCATTGCGCTCGATGCGGCCAAGATCGATGGCGACTTGCGGTCCCGACATCCTATCCCCCGTAAACCAACCCTTGCGGGTCGATCTCCGGCTTGCGGCCGGCAACGAGGTCGGCGAGGAATTTGCCGGAGCCGCAAGCCATGGTCCAGCCGACATGGCCATGGCCGGTGTCGAGATAGAGGTTTTTGTAGCGCGCCTGGCCGATGACCGGCACCGAGTTCGGCATCATCGGCCGCAGGCCTGCCCACAGATCGGCCTTCCTCTCGTCGAAGGCACCGGGGAACAGATCCCTGCCCGTCCTAAACATGGCAGCGAAGTCGCTCGGTCTATGGCTGCGGTCGAAGCCGGTGAATTCGGCGGTCGAGGCGAGCCGCAGCCGGTTGCCGAGCCTGGAATAGGCGATCAGCTGGTCCTCGTCGGCGCCGCCCATGGTCGGGCCTTTGCTCTCGTCCTCAAGGGGGATAGTCGCGGTATAACCCTTCACCGGATAGACAGGCAGGTCGATGCCGTAACGGCGCCCGAGCAGGCCGCTTTCCGGCCCCATCGAGATGACCACGGCATCGCCGGCGACCGGGCCGGCCGAGGTCGTCACCGCACGCACCCGGTCGCCCTCGATATCGAGGCCCTCGACCGTGGTGCCGTAGAGAAATTTCACGCCGAGTTTTTCGGCCGAGTGGGCGGCGAGCCTTTCCACGAACTGCCGGGAATCGCCGGTCTGGTCGATCGGCGAATAAACGCCGCCGGCGATCTTTTCCTTCACGCCGGCAAGACCAGGTTCGAGCTCGACCAGCCGCTCGCGGCCGACGATCTCGATCGGCAGGCCGTGCTCGGCCAGGTAGCGATAATTGTCGGTGCCGGTGTCGAGGCTGTGCTGCGTGCGGAAGAAATAGAGGATGCCCTTCTTGCGCTCGTCATAGCCGATGCCGGTATCGGCCGAGATGGCGTTGATGCAGTCGCGCGAATAGAGCGCCAGGCGCAGCTTGACCCGGCTGTTGGCGCGCAGGCGCTCTTTCGTGCATTGGCGCAGGAAGCGCAGGCTCCAGGCAAGGAAGTAGGGATCGAAGCGCAGCCGGACCTTGATGCCGAGATTATGGTTGTAGAGCGCACGCAGGAATGTCTTCAGCGCCGCCGGCGAAGCCCAGGCGGTGGCATCGCCCGGCGAGACCAGGCCGGCATTGGACTGGCTGGTGCCGCGCGCCGGCGCCGCATGGCGCTCGATCACGGTGACGTCGTGGCCGTCGCTGGCCAGATAATAGGCGGCCGCCGTACCGACGACACCGGCCCCGAGCACTAAAACCTTCATGCCTTCCCCCAACCGTCAACCCTGACGAGCCTAGCGCGTCTCAGCGGGCGGCACGAGCCCCTACGGCTTCGTGTAGGCCAAGCCGATTTTCAAAGGCTGCGCTGCCCCTCATCCGCCTGCCGGCACCTTCTCCCCGTATAGTGACGGGGAGAAGGGACTAGCCGACTGCCTTTCCTAGCAACGCTGGTGATTGGCGAAACCGCCGATGAGAGCGTCCCTCTCCCCGTCACTATACGGGGAGAGGATGCCGGCAGGCAGGTGAGGGGCGGCGCCAACGGGCCGAGAAAGGCCTCTTGCCAACGAAGGCGTCTCAGCCCCGCGCGGAGTTCTTGCCGGTCAGGATGCGCTCCCAGGCGAGCGCGTCGGCGACGATCTGGTCGAGATCGTCGCGTTGCGGGGTCCAGCCGAGCTCGGCGCGGGCGAGATCCGAATTGGCAACCACCGCCGCGGCGTCGCCAGGGCGACGATCGCCCATCTTCACCTCAAAATCATGGCCGAAGGCGCGGCGCACGCTGTCGATGACCTCGAGCACCGAATAGCCATGGCTGTAGCCGCAATTTGCGACGAGGCTGGTGCCCCCGGCACGCAGCCGTTGCAGCGCCAGGCGATGCGCCGCCGCCAGGTCGCTGACATGGATGTAGTCGCGCATGCAGGTGCCGTCCGGCGTCGGATAATCGGTGCCGAACACCTGCATGAACGGCCGCTTGCCAAGTGCCGTCTCGCAGGCGACCTTGATCAGATGGGTGGCGCCCGGCGTCGACTGGCCGGTGCGGCCCTTCGGGTCGGCGCCGGCGACGTTGAAGTAGCGCAGCGCGGTATAGCGCAGGCCATGCGCGATCGACGCGTCGCGCAGCATCCACTCACTCATCAGCTTGGACAGGCCATAGGGCGATTCCGGCGACAGGCGAGCGTCCTCGCGCACCGGCTCCAGCCCGGCGCCGCCATAGACGGCGGCGGTCGAGGAAAAGATGAAGTTGGGCACGCCTTCGCGCACCGCGGTTTCGATCAGGGTGCGCGTCTTGGAGGTGTTGTTCTCATAGTAGCTGAGCGGGTCGGCGACCGATTCCGGAACCACGATCGAGCCGGCGAAGTGAATGATCGCGTCGACCTTGTTATCCCTGATGACCCCGCCGACCAATTCCCGGTCGGCAACGTCGCCAACCACCAGCTTTGCCTCCGGCGCCACCGCCCATTCGAAACCGGTGGAAAGGCGATCGAGGACGACCACGCTCTCGCCGGCGTCAAGCAACTCCCAGACCATATGGCTGCCGATGTAACCGGCGCCGCCTGTCACCAAAACCGTCATCCGCGTCCTCGCTTATCCAAGATTTATCGGAAACTCTCTCAACCCCCGCTCTACTGGAAAGCCCGCCGCATGGCCATTGGAACCCGTGGTAACCGGCATTGCCGGCCAGTGGCATTGTCCTGAAACAAAGTTGATCCACATCAAGGGAATAGGCCACGATCCGTGATCGTTAGGAACAGGTCCGGGGCGTGGCATTTTGACCAAAAAGGCCAGGTGGACGACCAACAGGCCAATGATTATGATCCCGCGCAAAAATTAGGAAGTCGACATGAACTATCAGCGGTTCTTCGAGGAAGCGATCGACCAGCTCCATGCCGAGCGTCGCTACCGCGTTTTCGCCGACCTGGAGCGTATCGCGGGCAAGTTCCCGCGCGCCATCTGGCGTTCCAATGGCCGCGCCGAGGAAATTACCGTCTGGTGCTCCAACGACTATCTCGGCATGGGCCAGCACCCCGACGTCATCGCCGCGTTCCAGAATACCGCCGGCAAGATGGGTTCGGGCGCCGGCGGCACCCGCAACATTTCCGGCACCTCGAACCCGCTGGTCGAGCTCGAGGTGGAGCTTGCCGACCTGCACGACAAGGAAGCGGCACTGGTCTTCACTTCCGGTTTCGTCTCCAACGAGGCCTCGATCTCGACCATCGCGAAGCTTTTGCCCAACTGCCTGATCATCTCGGACGAATTGAACCACGCCTCGATGATCGAAGGCGTGCGGCGTTCCGGCGCCGAGAAGAAGATCTTCCGCCACAACGACGTGGCGCATCTGGAAGGCCTTTTGCAGGCGGCGGGGCGCGAACGCGCCAAGCTGATCGTCTTCGAAAGCGTCTATTCGATGGATGGCGACATCGCGCCGATCAAAGAGATCGTCGAGCTCGCCGAGCGCTACAACGCCATGACCTATATCGACGAGGTCCATGCCGTCGGCATGTACGGGCAGCGCGGCGGCGGCATCACCGAGCGCGAAGGCCTGGCCGACCGCATCGACATCATCGAAGGCACGCTCGCCAAGGCGTTCGGCACGCTGGGCGGCTACATCACCGGCACCAGCGCCGTGATCGACGCCGTGCGCTCCTATGCGCCGGGCTTCATCTTCACCACGGCACTGCCGCCGGCGATCGCTGCCGCCGCGACCGCGTCGATCCGCCATCTCAAGCGCTCGCAGGCCGAGCGCGACGCCCAGCAGCAGCAGGCGAGCCGAACCAAGCAGATCCTGTCGGCCGCCGGCCTGCCGGTGATGGACTCGCCGACCCACATCGTGCCGCTGCTGGTCGGCGATCCCGAGGCCTGCAAGATGGCCAGCGACCGCCTGCTCGGCGTGCACGGCATCTACATCCAGCCGATCAACTACCCGACCGTGCCGCGCGGCACCGAGCGGCTGCGCATCACGCCGACGCCGTTCCATTCCGATGCGCTGATCGCCGAATTGCAGGATGCGCTGGTCGAGACCTGGGATGCGCTCGGCATTCCCTATGGCTCCGCCGGGCGACCTTCGGTGGCCAAGAGCGACCGCATCATTCCCCTGCTGGTGCCCAAGTCAGGCGGCTGAAGCCGTTTGGAACTCTACTCCGGCGGCCATCTGGCTCGCCGGAGCGATTTGCAATCCGCGCTTCGTCGGCGGCTCAAATAGCCTTCATCCAATTTGCCAGCCGGTGTGCGGCTTCCTCGACCTGGTCGAGGCGGCGGTGGAAACACAACCGCAAAAACGCTTCGCCGCCGGAGCCGAAAGCGGTGCCTGGCGCCAGGCCGACATTGGCCTTGTCGACAATGTCGAAGGCGGCGGTGCGTGAATCGGTGATGCCGTCGACAGTGAAAAACAGATAGAACGCGCCCTGCGGCACCGTAAACCGCGCGCGGCCGGTGGCGCCGAGGATGCCGCAGACAAGGTCGCGCGCCTTGCGCGCCCGCTCGACCTGTTCGGCAACGAAGGCATCGCCCTCGTCAAGGGCGGCGGCCGCGCCGCGCTGCATGAACTGGGCGACGCCGGAATTCGAATACTGGATCAGGTTCTCGAACACCTGCTGCAAGCTCGGATGCGTCTTGATCCAGCCGACACGCCAGCCGGTCATCGCCCAGTTCTTGGAGAAGGAGTTGACGTACAGGATGCGGTCTTCCGCCGACGCGATGTCGAGGAAGGACGGCGCGCGGCCATGGCCATAGTGGAAAAGCGAATAGATCTCGTCGGCGATGATCCAGAGGTTTTTCGCGCGCGCCAGATCGAGGATGGCCTGCAAGGTCTCATGATCGGCGGTCCAGCCGGTCGGGTTCGACGGCGTGTTGATGAACAGCGCCTTTGTGCGCGGCGTGATCGAAGCCGCGATCTTCTCGACGTCGCAGGACCAGCCGTTGCCGGAATGATCGAGCGTGACCGCGACTGGAATGGCTCCCGCTATCGCTGCCGCGGCATCGAAATTCGGCCAGGCCGGCGACAGATAGACAACCTCGTCGCCCGCGCCGGCGAGCGCGTCGAGCGCCAGCTGGATGGCATGCATGCCGGAGCCGGTGACGATGAATTCTTCCTCGGGGAAGGTCTTGCCGAAATGCCTGGCATAGTAGCGGGAAAGCGCCTGCCTGAGATCGGGGATGCCCCTTTGCCAGGTGTAGAATGTCTCGCCACCGGCCAGCGCCTTCGACGCGGCATCGGTGATGAAGGCTGGCGTCGGAAGGTCGCCCTCGCCGGCCCAGAGCGGAATCATGCCTTCGCGCAGGCGGCCGTAATTGACGACGGCGACAATGCCGCTTTCGGGTGCCGCACGGGCCTCGGTGCGCAAGCTGTCGATCAGGGTCATGGGCGGATCCGTTTGGTCTGCGTTTTCGTCAGCGGTCCTTACCAGATGCGAAAACAGAAAACCCCGGCCGCGAACGACCGGGGTTTTGGTCCAGCAAATGCCGGCCGCGGTCAGCGCCTGGCGAGCAGATCGCGAATTTCGGTGAGCAGCGCGACGTCGGCAGGCGGCGGAGCGGCCGGTGCAGCGGGCTTCTCGCGCTCAAGCCGCTTGCGCATGTTGTTCACCGCCTTGACCATCAGGAAGATGATGAACGCGAGAATGAGGAAGTTCAGCGCCACGGTGATGAAGCTGCCATAGGCAAAGACCGCGCCCTGCTTCTTGGCATCGGCCAGCGAGGTCGCGTTGACGGCTGAGGACAATCCGAAGAAATAGTTGTTGAAGTCCAATCCGCCGAAAATCGCACCGACGATCGGCATGATGATGTCATTGACAAGGGAATCGACGATCTTGCCGAAGGCCGCGCCGATGATGACGCCGACCGCAAGGTCCATCACATTACCCTTGGAAATAAATTCCTGGAATTCTTTCAGCATTCGACCCTCCTTGTCGTGACTGGCCGAGCTGCCGTTTCCGTCCTTGCGACATCGACCTGAGACAACATAACAAAAACCTCCGGTTGCAACATCGGCAAAAAGGAGAAAGCAACCGGTTTCTCCTTACCTCACGGCACTTTGGGCGGCACCTTGACCAATGCTGGCAGAATATCGGGGCCGCGATCATGCTGCCAAAGCCGCAATGGACTCGGACGCCAAGCTGTGGTTGCGTCCGGGCAAGCCGGATAGAAAGACGGCAGAGGAGGAAAGTCCAAGCGTGCAGGGCTTGTTCATCGTCATCATCGCGGTCGCCTATGTGACGCTGCTGTTTGCCATCGCCAGCCTCGGCGACCGCCGCTCGGCCATCTCCGAGCCGAGCCGGGGGCGGCCTTTCATCTACGCACTCAGCCTCGCGATCTACTGTACGTCCTGGACTTTCTTCGGCTCGGTCGGTCTCTCTTCCGAACGCGGCCTCGAATTCCTCGGCATCTATACGGGCCCGGTGCTCGTCTTCGTGTTCGGCTTCCCGCTGCTCAACCGCATCGTACGGCTGGCCAAGACCGAGAAGATCACCTCGATCGCGGATTTCCTCGGCGCACGCTACGGCAAGAGTTTTACAGTTGCGGCGATCGCCACCCTGATCGCCACCATCGGCGCGGTGCCCTATATCGCGCTGCAGTTGAAGGCTATCTCCGGTTCGGTCAGCCTGATGGTCGAGCACTATACGGGATCGCCGCCTTCGTTCGATCCCTTCGTCAGCGACATCTCGCTGGTCGTCGCCATGCTCCTGGCGCTGTTTGCGGTGCTGTTTGGAACCCGTCACGCCGACGCCACCGAGCACCAGGACGGGCTGGTGCTGGCGGTGGCGGTCGAAACCGTGGTCAAGCTCGCCGCTTTCCTGGCGATCGGCCTGATGGTCACCTTCCTGATCTTCGGCGGCCCGGGCGACATGTTCGACAAGCTCGCTGAGAACGCGCAGGTCCGCCAGGCGATGAGCTACAACACCTCGCTCGCCACCTGGCTGGTGCTGACGTGCCTCAGCGGCTTTGCCATCATCATGCTGCCGCGGCAGTTCTACGTCACCATCGTCGAGAACCGCGGCGAGGCCGAACTGCGCACCGCGACCTGGGTTTTTCCGCTCTACCTCGTGGCGATCAACCTGTTCGTGCTGCCGATCGCCTTCGCCGGCCTGTCGCTGGTCGGCACCGGAACCAGCAGCGATCTCTACGTGCTGTCGCTGCCCCTGTTCAGCGGCCATGATGTGCTGGCGATGGCGGCTTTCATCGGCGGCCTGTCGGCGGCGACGGCGATGGTGATCGTCGAAAGCGTGGCGCTGTCTATCATGATCTCCAACGACCTCGTCATCCCATTGTTCGTGCGCCGTTTGCTCAAGACCTCGACCTCCGAGACCGAGGACTGGTCGACGCTCATCCTCAATGTACGGCGCGGAGCGATCTTCATCCTCTTGTTCATCGCCTTCCTCTACTACCGCGAGAGCACCGACAGCGCGCGGCTGTCGTCGATCGGCCTGATGTCGTTCGCGGCCATCGCGCAGTTCGCGCCGGCGCTGATCGGCGGGCTGATCTGGCGCGGCGCCAATGGCCGGGGTGCCGCACTCGGCATGATCGCCGGCATCCTCGTCTGGGGCTACACGCTGCTGTTTCCATCGCTTGCCGCACCCGATACCGGCATCATCGTGCACGGGCTGTTCGGCTTCGAGGCCTTGCGGCCGCAGGCATTGTTCGGCACCGTCGCCGAACCGCTGAACCACGGCGTGCTGTGGAGCCTGTCGATCAACGCGGTGTTCTTCGTGCTCGGTTCGCTGTCGCGCGCATCGGTGCCGCTGGAACGCATACAGGCGTCGATCTTCGTGCCGCGCGATGCCGGCCCGATGCCAAGCCTGCGCCGCTTCCGCACCGCCATCACCGTCAACGACCTCAAGGACACGATCGGGCGCTATCTCGGCGTCGAGCGCACCGAGCGCTCCTTCCAGTCGTTCGAAAAGAGCAACGGAACCTCGCTGCACGGCAACGAGCAGGCGAGCATGGACGTCATCCGCTTTTCCGAGCAATTGCTGGCCAGCGCCGTCGGCTCCTCCTCGGCACGGCTGATCCTGTCGCTGCTGTTTCGGCGCCACGACCGCGAATCCCGGGATGCCTTCCGCCTGCTCGACGACGCCACCGAGGCGCTGCAGCACAACCGCGACCTGTTGCAGATCGCGCTCGACCAGATGGAACAAGGCATCACCGTCTTCGATCGCGATTTCCGCCTGATCTGCTGGAACCGCCAGTACCGGGCGCTGTTCGACCTGCCCGACGAGATGGGCCAGGTCGGCGTCTCGCTCGACCGCATCCTGCGCCATCTCGCCGAACGCGGCGACATCCCCGCCGATCAGCGTGTGGCTATGCTCAACCGGCTGACCAGTTTCGTCAGTCCATGGCAGATGGAGCTGAAAACCTCGGGCCGCATCCTGGAACTGCGCTCCAACCCGATGCCGGACGGCGGCATCGTCGCCACCTATGCCGACATTTCCGGACGCGTCGAGCAGGACCTGGCGCTGAAGCGGGCCAATGAATCGCTGGAGCAGCGCGTCAAGACCCGCACCATCGAACTGACCCGGGTCAACGAGGAGCTGGCGCAGGCGCAGATGCTGGCCGAGGAGGCCAATCTCGGCAAGACGCGCTTCCTCGCCGCCGCCGGCCACGACATCCTGCAGCCACTGAACGCCGCCCGGCTCTATTGCTCCTCGCTGATCGAGAAGGCCGGCAAGGGACCTGCCGGCAAGGCGGCCGTGAACATCGAATCCTCGCTGGAATCGGTCGAGACCATCCTCGGCGCCGTGCTCGACATCTCCCGCCTAGATGCCGGCGCGATGAAGCCGGACGATACCGCCTTCAACCTCGACGGATTGCTGCGCCAGATCGGCAACGACTTCCGGCCGCTGGCCGCCGAAAAGAAACTGGCGCTGACCATCATGCCGTCATCGCTGACGGTGATGACGGACCGCAATTTGCTGCGCCGCCTGATCCAGAATCTCGTCTCCAACGCCATCAAATACACGCGCCACGGCCGCGTGCTGGTTGGCGTCAGGCGGCGCGGCGAACTGGCCGAAATCCAGGTGATCGACACCGGCATCGGCATCGCCGGCGACAAGCTGAACACCGTCTTTCGCGAATTCACCCGGCTCGACGAGGGCGCGCGCGAGGCCGAGGGCCTCGGTCTCGGCCTCTCCATCGTCGACCGTATCGCCCGGGTGCTGCGGCTGGAGATCCGGATCTTTTCCAACCCTGGCAAGGGCACGCGCTTCTCCGTCATCCTGCCCGTGGCGGCCGTGCAGGAGCCACGACGCGAGATCGAAACCAGGGCTCCTGCCCGCGCGACGGCTTCGCTGGCCGGGCTGCACGTGCTGTGCATCGACAACGACGCCCGCATCCTAGAGGGCATGCGGCTCCTGCTCGAAGGCTGGGGTTGCAACGTCGACACCGTGTCCGGTTCAAAGGATCTGGAGACCGCGAAGATACACCGCCCGGACATCGTCCTTGCCGACTACCATCTCGACGGCGAAACCGGTCTCGATATCATCGTCAGGCTGCGCGCGATCCATGGCGACACCCTGCCGGCCGTGCTGGTCACCGCCGACCGCTCCAACGAGGTGCGCACGGCCGCCGGCGGGCTCGAGATTGCGGTGATCAACAAACCGCTCAAACCAGCGGTGCTGCGCTCGATGATGGCCAGGGTCAGGCCGCTGGCACCGGCGGCCGAATAGCACCAAAGGCGCCCGGAGACGGAAAGCCGCTTCACACTTTTCCTAGAATTGCTCTAGGCCAGGCCGTCGACCATCTGGGAACTGCGGAACCGAGGCCGTCCCGCATTGCCCGCCACAGGCGGACGATGCTCGCGAAAGGCCATTGCAAGCGTCCTCAGCGCCTCGCGGGACTTGGCGTCCGTCAGCGTCGAAAGCAGCACGATCTCGGAAGGCGGCAGCGCCGGCAGCCCGAATTTCCGGCTGACCTCGATGGTGCCGGACGGGGCAAGCCGGCAGGAAAATACCGAGGCTGCGAGGCCGGCCGAGACGGCTTCGGCAACGGCGAAGGAGCCGCAGCCGAGGAACACCTCCGTCCACGGTATTCCGACAGCGTCGAGCGCGCGGGTGGTGATGTTACGAATACCGCAGGATGGCGAGGATGCCGCCAGGCGCAGCGGCTCGTCGGCCCGGTGGACGAAGCCGGGCGCGGCGTACCAGCCGAAATGTTCGGGCGCCAGCACTTCACCATCGCGCCGGTCGTCCTCCCGGCGGATGATCGCCGCGTCGATCTCACCGCGATCGAAAGCGTCCAGCAGGTCGCGCGAATCATCGAGCCGCACTTCGATGGTGAGCGCCGGGTCATGCGCATTGAGCCGCGCCAGCAATGTCGGGACTTCCGCGCCTCCGACATGGGTGGCGATGCCCAGTGTGAAGCGGCGGCGCACCGAAGACAGGCTGGCAATGGCGCGATCGTGTGCGGCGAGGAAGTCGCGTGCGGGCTGGAGAAACACCGCGCCCTGCGCCGACAAGCGCACCAGCCGAGGCGTGCGCTCGATCAATTTCTGACCGACGCGCTCTTCCAGCCGCTTCAGCTTCACGCTGATCGCCCCTTGCGTGCTGCCAAGAGCCTCGGCCGCACGCGTAAAGCTCTGAAGATCGGCGATGGCGACGAATGTTTTCACAGCGTCTACGTCCAGCGTCATGTCAGCTATCCGCACTTGTTGTCTCTGAAATAGCGAACCATGCAATTCTAATATGATCAAGCCTCGCCTACCCTGGGCCATACGCGCGCCGGGCGAGCTGCGATGGATTCGCCGATTGCCGACAAATACGTTCGAAAGGTTGAATCATGCCCACTGTAGTGACCCGCCGAGGCATCGTCGTTCTGTTTGCCGCCTGCCTGGCGTGCCTGATGTTCGGCCTGGAGATTTCAAGTGTTCCCGCGATCCTGCCGACACTGGAGCAGGTGCTGCACGCCGACTTCAAGCAACTGCAATGGGTGATGAACGCCTATACGATCGCGGTCACGACGGTGTTGATGGCGGTCGGCACAATCGCCGATCGTTACGGGCGCAAGCGTGTCTTTCTGGTCGCCATCGCCGCCTTCGGCCTGACATCCCTGATCTGCGGTCTCGCTGAAAGCGTCTCCACGCTCATCGTCGCCCGGTTTCTGCAGGGCCTGAGCGGCGGTGCGATGCTGATCTGCCAGCTTGCCGTGCTGTCGCATGAATTCCGGGAGGGGCGCGAACGCGCCGTCGCATGGGGCTGGTGGGGCGTCATCTTCGGCATCGGCCTCGGCTTCGGCCCCATCATCGGCGGCGGCATCGTCGCAGTCTCGAACTGGCAATGGGTGTTTCTTGTCCACGTGCCGGTTGCGGCGCTGGCGTTCGCCCTCGCTCTGATGGGCGTCCACGAATCGAAGGATCCACAGGCGGGCAAGCTCGACGTAGCAGGCATCCTGACGCTGTCGCCGTCGGTTTTCTGCCTCGTTTTCTACATCATCCAGGGGCCGGATCTGGGTTTCTCCAGCCCTGCCGCGCTGGCGATCCTCGGTATCTCGATAGTGAGCTTCATCGCCTTCCTCATTGTTGAGAAGGTCAGCCAGCGGCCGATGTTCGACTTCTCGGTCTTCCGGATCCGGCCCTTTTCGGGCGCCATCGTCGGCTCGGCCGCGATGAACCTCAGCTATTGGCCTTTCATGATCTACCTGCCGATCTGGTTCCACGCAGGGCTCGGCTATGACATCGTCTCCACCGGCCTTGCCCTGCTTGCCTACACACTGCCGACGCTTGTGCTGCCGCCGTTGGCAGAGCGCTTTTCGCTGCGTTATCGGCCCGGCATCATCATTCCGGCGGGCCTCGTCATCATCGGCGTCGGGTTCATCCTGATGAAGTTCGGCAGCGCCGCCGCGCAACCGGACTGGCTGACGATGCTGCCCGGCTGCCTGATCGCGGGGATGGGTCTGGGAATAACCAACACACCTGTCACCAACACGACGACGGGTTCCGTTTCGAGCGATCGCGCGGGCATGGCCTCCGGCATCGACATGAGCGCGCGCATGGTTTCATTGGCGTTGAACATCGCGGTGATGGGCTTCATCCTGGCCAGGGGTGTGCTGGCGCATCTGGGACATGCGCTGCCCGACCTCGACGCTGCCCAATTGCGTCTCCTCGCCGAAGCTATCGCTGCTGGAAATCCCACCTCCGGGCTCGCCGGGACCGTCGCCCAGGATGCGCTGCGCAACGGCTTTGGCTGGGTCATGCTCTATGGCGGGATCGGCGTCTGGATCATGGCCGCCATCAGTTTCGCAAGCTTCAACGGCCGGCCGATGCGGCGGACGGAGGTTCAGTGCTCTGATTGAACACTATTTTGATTGAACAGGCGCCCTGGCGATCAACTTGCCGACTGCAGCGGGTCGCTGCCGATCTTGGACAGCAGGATCACCGCCTGCGTGCGGCTGTCGACGCCGAGCTTTTGCAGGATGGCGGAGACATGCGCCTTGATGGTGGCCTCCGATACGCCGAGTTCATAGGCGATCTGCTTGTTGAGCAGGCCCTCGGCCAGCATGCCCAGCACCCGTGTCTGCTGCGGCGTCAAAGCCTGCAGCCGCTTGATAAGGTCCGATATTTCGGGATCGCGCTCGATGCCGAGATCGACGCCGGCTGGTGCTGCGATGTCGCCGGCAAGCACCGATTGCACGGCGCTGCGGATCTCTTCCATGCTGGCCGATTTGGAGATGAAGCCGGAAGCGCCGAGGTCGAGCGCCCGCCTGATGGTCGCCGGATCGTCGTGGGCCGACACCACGACCAGCGGCACCGCCGGATGGATGCCGCGCAGCGAGATCAGGCCGGAGAGCCCGCTGGCGCCCGGCATCGACAGGTCGAGCAGAACCAGATCGACGTCCTCATTGGCCACGACCAGCGCCTTGGCGCTCTCGAAATCGCCGGCCTCGTGGATGGCGGCGACATTGCCGATGCCGGCGAGCGCTTCGCGCAGCGCACCGCGAAACAGCGGGTGATCGTCGGCGATGACGAAAGAATAGCCTGCCGGCAAATGTCCCTCCCCGAATCCCCGATGATTTTGGCTTTTCGGGTTCAACTGGACGATTATGAGCGGCTGCGCGCTGTTTTCAAGCGGCAAAGCCAGCGCGCCGCCTCCCCTGGTTGAAACGCTCAAGTCTTCTGCGAATTGGGCTGGGCGCCGTTGTCCTTGTCCATATCCTTGACGATGCCCATGAAGCCGCGCAGGAAGCGCTCCATGTAGCCCATCGTCTTGTTGAAATCCTCCTCGCTCGGCAGTTTCGATTCGAGGCGGGCGGAGAGCGAATTCTCGAGCTTGGTGACGCGCTCGTCCATCGCCTTCATCGAGGTCTGCAAGCGGTCGACCTCGTCCTGGAAAGCAGCGCGTTCGTCGGCCGCCATCTTGCAGACGAGCTGGCCCGAACGCTCCTCGCAAATCGACATGGCGCCGGTCTGCGTATCGATACGGACAAAGCCGTTATCGGACTTTTCCAGCCGGTAGCGGTCGGTTTCTTCCGAGTAAGCTGAAGCCGCGATCAGCGAAACGAGCGCGGCGGGGATCAAGATGTGCTGCAGACGCATGTTGTCCTCCATGGCCAAGGCCTCAGATATCGCATGTTTGCGCCGGAAATGGGGAAGACCCTTGGCATGGCCTTTCCCGAATGGCTGGTTCGGAATCTTTTTGACGCAATTCCCAAGGGAAAGCGCTATGCGCTTTTCCCGGGAAAACCGTTTCACACTTTTCCTGGAACTGCTCTATAGCGCAACCATGTCTCAGATTATCTACAAGATAACCCCGCAAGCGCCATGGCGCGAGGCCGAAACGCATGGCCGCTTCACCGGCGCGCCGATCGATGTCGCCGATGGCTTCATCCATTTCTCAACGGCGGCGCAGGTCAGGGAAACGGCGGCAAAGCACTTTGCCGGCCAGACGGACCTTTTGCTGGTCGCCATCGACGGCGCCGGCCTGGGCGCTGCGCTGAGATATGAGGTCTCGCGCGGCGGTGCGCTGTTTCCGCATCTTTATGGCCCGCTGGACCTCAAGGCCGTGCTGTGGGTCCGGCCACTGCCGCTTGGCGCCGATGGTGTGCACCAGTTCCCGGCACTGGAGGAGCAATGAGCGTGCTCGACCGGCTCGGCCAGAAGCTGCTGTTCGCCTTCGATCCGGAAACCGCGCATGGTATGTCGATTGCGGCGCTGCGATGCGGCGTTCCGGTTGGTGCGCCGGCGGTCCGCGATGACAGGCTGAAGGTTACGGTCTGCGGCCTCGAGTTTCCGAACCCGCTCGGCATGGCAGCGGGCTACGACAAGAATGCCGAAGTGCCCGACGCGCTGATTGACCTGGGCTTCGGCTTCACGGAGGTCGGTACCATCACGCCGCTGCCGCAAGCCGGCAACCCGAAGCCGCGTATTTTCCGGCTGACGGCCGATGATGCGGTGATCAACCGATTGGGCTTCAACAATGAAGGCCATGCAGCGGCCGAAAAGCGCCTTGCCGCGCGCAAGGAGCGTCCCGGCATCGTCGGCGTCAACATCGGCGCCAACAAGGACAGCAGCGACCGCATCGGCGATTATGAGCGCGGCGTCGCCCGGTTTGCGCAGTACGCCAGCTATCTCACCGTCAACATCTCCTCGCCCAACACGCCGGGCCTGCGCAATATGCAAGCGCGCGAACAGCTTGGCGAACTCCTGTCGCGTGTCATGGCCGCGCGCGCCACGGCATCAACCCAGCCGCCGGTGTTCCTGAAGATCGCGCCGGATCTGGCCGAGGCCGAGCTGGAGGACATCGCCGCCGAGGTCACCGAAAAGGAGGTGGACGGCGTCATCGTCTCCAACACCACCATCTCCCGGCCGCCGTTGCGCAGCGGCGACACCGCGCGCGAGACCGGGGGACTCTCCGGCAAGCCGTTGTTCGAGCGTTCGACCATCGTGCTGGCGAAGATGCGCAAACTGCTCGGGCCGGACCGCGCTATCATCGGCGTCGGCGGCGTCGATTCCGCCGATACGGCGCTGGACAAGATCCGTGCGGGTGCTGATCTGGTCCAGCTCTACACCGGCATGATCTATGCCGGGCCTTCACTGCCAGGCCGTATTCTTTCCGGAATGGTCCGTTTCGTCGAAAAAGAACGGCTGAAGTCGATTTGCGAGTTGCGCGACAGCCGCCTCGACTTGTGGGCGTCCAGGCAACTCTGAACTGCTCTCAGGAGCGTAGATTGCGACTGACGGCCCGCTCGCAAATGGTGCCGCCGATGGCAGGCAACACCCCGAAGAGAAGCAATTGCGCGGTGCCGCCGATGCCAGAAACCGCGGAGAGGATGAACGCAGCGAGCAATCCCAGCGCCGCGCCCAAGACATATGGCAGGTAGCTTCGCATAAGCTCGCCCTGGAACAATTGGTGCATCAAGTCTGTTAGAAATCGACTGGAAGTGCAAGTGCATCCGACCGCACCGCAGGGCGTCGAACTCGGGTTAACGGGTTCCTTCGGTGCCTCGCCGGGGCGTTGGCTGACGGAGCATCAAACGAAAAACCCGCGCGGCGGGTCACCGGCGCAAATCAGCACCATGAGCAAAAATGTACCATAGCTGAGAGCACCCAGTCAAGAAAAAATTCCTATCGCGGAAAGCCGTTCGGTGCCATGGACGACGCGGGGCCTTCCGGGGACACCGTCTAAAACGCCGTCCGCACCCTGAGCCGCAGGATCATCAGCAGGCTGAAGCCTCGCACCAGCAGGAAGACGTGCAGCGCCGCCCACAGTCCATTGTTGCCGAAGGCGGGCGCAAGGGTCAGCAGCGCGGCCGCGAAAACCAGGAACGACAGAAGCATCATGTTGCGCATGTCGCGGGACCAGGTCGCGCCGATGAAGACGCCATCCATCTGGAACGCCAGTACACCGCTCAGCGCCGTGAATGCCGCCCACGGCAGGTAGATGTCGGCCACCGAACGGACGTCCTCCGATGTCGTCACGAGAGCGACCAGATTGGCGCCCCCAGACAGCATTACCAGCGTCGCGGCTCCCGCCAGTCCGAAACCCCAGAACAGCGTCAGCCGCACGGCCTGGCGGAACGGTGCGGCGGCACGTGCGCCGACGGCACGGCCCGCCAGCTGTTCGGCGGCGGTGGCAAAGCCATCGAGGAAATAGCCGGCGACGAGGAAGAAATTCATCAGCACGGCGTTGGCGGCCAGCGTCACCGTGCCGAACTGCGCGCCCTGGCGGGTGAACAATGCGAAGGCGGCGAGCAGCGAGAACGAGCGGATCATGATGTCGCGGTTGAGCGACATCATGCGCAGGAAGGCGGCCATGTCGAGCAGGCGGTGGCGCGGCAAGGATGGGGCGGCCCGGAACCGGCGGATGACGATCGCCAGGCCGAGCAGCATGGCCAGGAACTCACCGGTGACGGTCGCCCAGGCAACGCCGGCGACACCCCAGCCAAGCTCCAACCCAAGCAGGAAGCAGAGCGCGATGTTGATGCCGTTCAGCACCAATTGCAGCATCAGCCCAAGCCCGCCCTCGCCGCGCCCCAGCACATAGCCGAGGATGGCGTAGTTGATCAGCGAGAACGGCGCCGCGAGCAGCCTGATCCTGATGTAGACGCCCATCGCCTCGCTGACGCGCGGTTCGGCGCCCATGAACTTTTGCCCGGCGATGGCGACCAGCGGCGCAAGTGCCGCCAGCACGATGCCGGCGACAACCGCGATCAGCACGGCGCGCCAGAACACCGCCTGTTCCTCCAGGGCATCGCCACGCCCAAACGCCTGTGCGACAAGGCCGGTGGTGCCCGAGCGCAGGAAATTGAAAGAGGTGAAGACGACGTCGAAGATCAATGCGCCGGCCGCCAGGCCGCCCAGCAAGGCGGCATCGCCGAACTGGCCGATGACAGCCGTGTCGACCAGGCCGAGCATCGGCGTCGTCAGATAGGCAAGCGTCATCGGCACGGCGATGGCGAGCACGGAGCGGTTGGTGACGACAAATGATCCGGGGTGAATCGGGGATCCCGAGAGGATTGGGGATCCGGCGTCGGCTGGGGTTGCACCTTTGTCCAAGGATTGCTGCCTTGCTGATTGCGGCTTGATAGAACCGTCGATGTGCCCCATTTTCCGGCCACCGCGCAATCACCTATCCCTTGACGGCCAACCGAAATCCCGGTCTGGCGTGAGCCAGCCGGATACGATTTCATGCCTCTGCAGATCGTCCATCATCCCGACTACGACGCCGGCTTCGCCGTCAACCATCGCTTTCCGATGAGCAAATATCCCCTGCTGATGGACGCGCTGCGTACACGCGGCCTCGCCGGCCCCGACGCGCTCAGCACCGCCGAACCAGCGCCGGCGTCATGGCTGGAGCTTGCCCATGCGGCGGATTATGTCGACCAGGTCGTCAACTGCCGCGTGCCCGAGAAGGTCGAACGCGAAATCGGTTTTCCGATCGGACCCCGCGTCTCGCTGCGCGCGCAGCTTGCCACCGGCGGCACGGTGCTGGCGGCGCGGCTCGCCTTGCGCCATGGCATTGCCTGCAACACCGCAGGCGGCAGCCATCATGCGCGGCGCGCGCAAGGCGCGGGCTTCTGCACCTTTAACGATGTCGCCGTCGCCGCGCTGGTCCTGCTCGCCGAAGGCGCGGCGCAAAACATCCTGGTCGTCGATCTCGACGTACACCAGGGCGACGGCACGGCGGATATTCTCGCCGATGATCCGCGCGTCTTCACCTTTTCCATGCATGGCGACCGCAACTACCCCGTGCGCAAGATCGCCTCCGACCTCGATGTCGCGCTGCCCGACGGCACGGGTGACGCTGCCTATCTCGAGAGGCTCGCCGCCATCCTGCCGGAGCTCTCCGCCCAAGCCCATTGGGACATCGTGTTCTACAATGCCGGCGTCGACGTCCATGCCGAGGACCGGCTTGGCAGGCTGTCGCTATCGGATGACGGCCTGCGCGCCCGCGACGACATGGTGATCAGCCACTTTCGCGCGCAGGGCGTTCCGGTGTGTGGCGTCATCGGGGGTGGCTATTCCACCGATGTGCCCGCACTTGCCGCGCGCCACGCCATCCTGTTCGAGATGGCCGCGGGCTACACCCGGTAGCTACTTCCGGTAGTTGGCGAGCCTCAACAGGATGAACGCCGGCACGACGATAGCCGCGCCCAGCAGGATATAGCCGAGGAAGCGGTCGATGGCGTGGAAGCCGAGATTCCACAGGTCCATGAAGAACTTCCGGATGCCGTAGAGCACATCCATCGGCGACCAGCCGAAGGCATTCATGACCAGGCCGACGAGGAAAGACACCACCAGCAGTTTCAGGATCACCTTGAGCGGCGAGTCGCCAAGAAAGCGCGTCAATGCGGACAAGGCTCGTCTCCAGATTGAGGTACCCAGGCTCGAGGGCGTCGGCCCAGACATACGCACTTGGCTTGCCCGCTTCAAGCCGGGAGTTCTGCGGGGTAGCGAGACACCGAGCATAGTGTGGCCGCAAGCCGAGCCCAGGCGCATGGCAGACTGCCGGCTACTGCCGCACCGATCCCGCTGGCTTATCTGTTTTCTAACCAATTGCCGCTATTCCCAATCGACTAGCGGGAGCAAGGCTTTGGTGGAGACGGAGAAAAACACCGCGCGACGCGGCGTCATGCTGTCGGTGGTCATCCCATGCTACAACGAGCTGGATGGCGTGGCCGAACTGCATCGGCGGGTAACGGCCGCATGCCTTGAACAAGGCCCTTCCTACGAGATCGTCCTTGTCATCGATGGCGCGACCGACGGTACGCGCGAGGCCATTCTACAGCTGGCCGAAAAGGACGACCATGTCGTCGCCATCGACCTCGCCCGCAATTACGGCCACCAGATCGCGTTGAGCGCCGGGCTCGAATTCTGTCGCGGCCAGCGCATTCTCATTCTCGATGCCGACCTGCAGGATCCGCCTGAACTGCTCGGCGCGATGATGACGAAGATGAACGAAGGCTTCGATGTGGTCTACGGCCAGAGGCTGACGCGCGATGGCGAAAGCTGGTTCAAGCTCGCCTCCGCGTCCATGTTCTATCGCTTGCTGCGCCGCATGGTCGACGTCGACATAGCCCCGAATACCGGTGATTTCCGGCTGATGAACCGTCGCGCGCTCGACCATCTGAACGCGATGCCAGAACGTTACAGGTTCATTCGCGGCATGGTGAGCTGGATCGGGCTGAGACAGGTGGCCTTCCCCTATGAGCGGCACCGCCGCTTTGCCGGAACCACCCATTATCCGCTGAAGAAAATGCTTCTTCTGGCGGTCGACGCGATGACCAGCTTCTCCATCGTCCCTTTGCGGTTCGCCTCTTTGCTCGGAATGATGTTCGGGCTTCTGGGGCTGGTCGTGCTCGGCTACACGCTGCTCGAATGGTCGGTCGGAAACGTGTTGCCCGGCTGGACCAGCCTTGCCGCGATCGTGCTGATCCTCGGCAGCGTCCAGCTTATGGTGCTCGGAATCTTCGGCGAGTATCTCGGGCGCATGTACATGGAGACAAAGCGGCGGCCGCTCTACTTCGTTAACGAGATCGTGTCGCGCAGCCAGGCAGTGGAGGACGGCGAATTGCCGGTCCATCGCCTGCAGGAGATGGCAAAGAGGGCCGCACGTGCTTGAGGCGGAGTTCGACCAGTTTGCGCGGGAATATCAGGAGCAGCATGCCGCAAGCATAAGGCTGAGCGGCGAAAACCCGGATTTCTTCGCCAGGTACAAGATCGAGGACGTCGCCGCGACGCTGCGGCGGGCTGGTGTCGAACCGCGACGAATACTGGATTTCGGCGCCGGCGTCGGCAATTCGCTCGGCCATATGCGCAACGCGTTTCCCGACGCCGAGATCACCTTGCTCGATCCTTCGCGGGAATCGCTCGACATCGCCGGCAAGCGCTTTCCCGGCCAGGCCGCCTTCACGCATTTCGACGGCAAGACGATTCCTTTTGCCGACGGCAGCTTCGACCTGGCCTTCGCGGCCTGCGTCTTCCACCATATCCCCGAGAACCTGCAGATCGGACTGTTCGCCGAGATCGGCAGGGTGCTGGCAGATGGCGGCAGCTTCTTCGTCTTCGAACACAATCCTTGGAACCCGCTGACCACGCACGCGGTGAGAAACTGCGCCTTCGACGAAAATGCGGTTTTGATAAATTCGCGCGAGATGCGCGGGCGCATGGCCGAGGCGGGCCTTGCCGATACGAGGATCGTCTACCGGATCTTCTTTCCTCGGATGCTTGCGAGACTGAGGCCGTTCGAGCGCTTCCTCACCAAGGTACCTGTCGGAGCCCAATATTTTGCGCATGTGGTCAAGCCTGCCGTTTGACTTCCCGAGGATGCTGCGATTTGGCGCCGTCGGTCTGTTGAACACGGCGCTGGGATACGCGGTCATCCTGGCCGGGCTTGCGCTTGGTCTGGGCGACATCCTTGCCAACGCCACGGGTTATGCCGCCGGCCTTGTCCTCGGCTTCTTCCTCAACCGCCAATGGACCTTCAGCAGAGCCGATGGCTTCCAGCCCGGAACCGCGCTGCGCTACGGGGGTGTCTTTCTGGTCGCCTACAGCATCAATCTGGCCGTCGTGATCGCCGCCCGTTCAGCAGGCATCGTCGAAAACCCGCTGGTCCACCTCGCGGGAATCTGCGTCTATTCGGTTGTTTTCTATCTTGGCTCGGCCCGCTTCGTGTTTGTGGGGCGTGGGGACGACAGCACCGACCGCACAGTTCGGGTGGCCGACAAGCCTCGGCGGCAGCCCGCCAATCCAACACCTTGAACCCCACTGTCATCGGAACCGATTAGAGGCGGCGCAGCATGAACGACGCTCAGGCCAGTGCGGAGGCCGCGACATACAACGAGCGGAACAGGCTGATCTTCTGCCTGCTCGCGGCCTTGGCGATGGCGGGTGCGTTGGGTGCCCAGGCAGGCGCCACCCTGCAGGATCCCGACAGCTGGTGGCAAGTGAAGGTCGGTCTGGATTTCCTGACCAACCGGACATTTCCGACCGTCGATCCCTATTCCTACACGTTTGCAGGCCAGCCCTGGATTGCCAAGGAATGGCTGGGGCAGGTCCTGCTGGCTCTTGCCTACCGGGCGGGCGGCTGGAACGGGGTCGTCACCGCGATCATCGCCTCGATCTCCCTGACGGTTTTCCTCATGGGGTGGTTTCTCAGCGCATGGCTGAAACCGATCCTGGCGATTACACTGGCGTTCGCGGCGGTGTTCCTGATCAATCCGATCTTCACGGCGCGTCCGCATGTCTTCACCTTCCCGATCATCGTCATCTGGACGGCGGTGCTGTTCGGTGCGGCAAGGGAAGAACGGGCGCCGCCCTGGTGGCTGCTTGTGCTGGTCGTGTTATGGGCGAACCTGCACGCCACCTTCACCTTGAGCTTCGTCATCGCGGCTTTCGCCGGTCTCGATCTGCTGGCGCGCACGGGCCTGTCGAAACCGTCCCTGCTGGCGAAGTGGATCGCGTTCGGTCTGCTTTGCCCGCTGGTCAGCCTGATCCACCCCTACGGCGTCCAGGCCATTCTGGCGACGCTCGCCGTGGCCTACGGCAATGAGGCGGTGTCGCTGATCATGGAATGGAAACCGTTCAATCAGCCGGACAGTCCCGTCCAGGAAGCGGCGATGCTGCTGGCGCTTTTCGGGCTACTGGTGTCCCGATTGCGAATTGGCTGGGCCAAGGCGTTGTTCGTCGTCTTCACCTTGCATGTCTATCTCGCCCATGTGCGTTTCATGTATCTGTTCTTCCTGCTGATTCCGCTGGTGATGGCGGCCGAGGTCGCCCAGCAATATCCCTCGTTTTCGGCCACCGCATGGCTGGCCGAAAAGCGCGACGGACTGGAGAGATTCTTCGCCAGGCGGTTCTACGCCATCTGCGGCACGGCAGCCGTTCTGCTGATTGGCGGGGTCACTGTGCTCGGCAGCGTCTATCAGGTAGCGCCAAGTCCGAAGACATCGGCCAGCGGGGCGCTGGCCTTCGCGCAAAGCCATCATCTATCCGGCAACGTGCTGAATTCCTACAATTTCGGCGGCACGCTGATTTTCCACGGGTTCAAGACCTATATCGACGGACGGACGGACCAGCTGTTCCTGGGAGGTTTCACAAAAGCCGATGACGAGACGGGTCACAGCAACGGCAAGCCACTCCTCGAAGCCCGGTTGAAGAAATACGCAATAGGCTGGGCGCTGCTGTCGGCTGACGACGCCCGCATCCCCTTTTTCGACCAGTTGGGCTGGAAGCGGGCCTATGCGGACGACCATGCAGTGATCTATCTGCCTGGCGCCTGATCCTGGTGCGTTGCTGGCGAATTTCGCGACGGCCAATATATGCCTTGACACGTATGTTGCAGCGCAACAAATTACTGCTTGGGGATAAGCCTGTGAGATCGACGAGCCGGGATTTTCAGCACGACCTGAGGCATCGCCGCATGAGCGTGTCGGGTGCGGCCGCACGGATCCTGGTGTGCGAGCCGGCCGGATGAACTACCGGCGCGACATCGACGGCCTGCGGGCCGTTGCGGTGCTACCCGTCGTGCTCTTCCATTTCGGCGTGTCCGCCATTCCTGGCGGCTTCACCGGCGTCGACATCTTCTTCGTCATATCGGGCTATCTGATCAGCGGCAGCCTGCTCGATGACCTTGAGCGGGGCCAGTTCTCGATCGGCCGCTTCTACTGGCGCCGCGCACGGCGCATCGTGCCGGCGCTGACCTTCGTCATCCTGCTCGCGAGCATTGCCGCCTGGTTCATCCTTCTGCCTTCGGATCTCCACGAATTCAGCCTTAGTGTGATCGCCGCCTCGACCTTCTGGTCGAACATCTATTTCTGGAAAACGACGAACTATTTCTCCATCGACGCCGAACTGCGGCCGCTCCTGCACACATGGTCGCTTTCGGTGGAGGAGCAGTATTATATCTTCGCGCCGATCCTCCTTTATCTGATCCACCGATACGTCTCGAAGCGCTGGCTGACGGTACTTCTGCCGATGGCCATCGGCAGCTTTGCCCTGGCAGTCATATCAACCTCGCTGGCGCCGACGGCCGGCTTCTATCTCTTGCCGACGCGCATATGGGAGCTGGCGCTGGGCGCCATGCTGATGTTGCGGAAGCCTCCGGTCCTGGCCAGTCGGCTCGCGGCGGACCTGATCGGCCTTGCCGGCTTTGCCCTGATTGCATTTGGCTTTGTGACGATTTCGGACAGCGATCCGTTTCCCGGCTACAACGCCCTATTCCCCTGCATCGGAACCGCTCTGCTGATCTATGCTGGCCAGGATAACGCCGACAGGCCGGCATCTGTCGCCACTCGCGTGCTTCGGTTGGCGCCGCTGGTCTGGGTCGGCCTCATTTCCTATTCGCTTTACCTCGTCCACTGGCCGATCAACTCGTTCGTCCATTATCTCTCCCTGAAGACTGTCGGTGTGCCAACGATTATCGCGATGACGGTGGCCAGTTTCGCCTTGGCGGCATTCTCCTGGAAATATGTCGAGCAACCCTTCCGCCACAAACGCCCCTATACCGCCCCCCTGCCTATCTTCGCCTTTTCGGCGACGGCAATCGTGCTGCTGTGCGCCGGTGGTTTGGCCGGTGCACTGGGCAACGGTTTCCCGCAACGGTTTCCGGATTTCTCGACCGAACGTATCCGGGTCGGCGACTGGCGCAACGGCATCTGTTTCAACGAAAACGGGACCCGCATCGAAGACTGGAACCTCGTCGACTGCACCCGTACAACGGGCTTTGCCACCAATGTGCTGCTGTGGGGCGATTCTTTCGCTGCCCATTATGTTTCGGGACTTGAGCCCAACGCCCAGAAAATCCAGGCCAATGTCATCCAATACACCTATGCCGGTTGTCCGCCCGACCTGACCTATTTTTCCTATGCTCGGCCCGCCTGCACCCGCTTCAACGAACGGGCCTTGTCGATCGTCCGCGACGCCAACATCCAGGCGGTGATCCTGAGCGGCCGATGGACCGACTACCAGGCCAGGGGCTTCGACGGCCTGCAGAAGACGATCGACCGGCTCCGCGAGATGGGGGTCAAGGTCTATACCGTCGGCCAGTCTCCGGAATTCATCGCCGACGTCCAGAAGATCGCTTTCTTGGTGAAACGGGAGAATGCCGGAACCACATCCTGGCCGATGGCTATGGATCCGAACATCAACGCACGGGTTCTGCCGTTCACCAAAGGGGCCGATTTCATAGATCCGCTGACGTATCTGTGCGACTCGGCCGGTTGTTCATACGCCGATGCGACGACCAATGAATTTCTCTACTTCGACTATGGCCACTTCTCTTCCGCCGGCGCGACGCTGGCCATCTCGAAATACTGGCCAAGCTTCGCCCCCGGCAATAAGGTCGCGGAGGCAAAACGGCAATTCACGGCCGCGGGCGCGCCGTGATCCGCGGCACGACCGTCGTGAGAACAGACCGCTTTGCGATTGCCCGAAGGCTAACCCTCATGGTAACGAGGGCGCACGCGGGTATGATGTAATGGTAGCTTGTCAGCTTCCCAAGCTGAACGCGAGGGTTCGATTCCCTCTACCCGCTCCAGTCTAAGGCGTCAGAACCATTTCAGCGCCTGCCTGTTCGTCGAACACGACCGAGCAGCCTCGCGCAAGCGCCACCGTTGCAAGGGCGTTTGCCGCCGCGTCATCCGATGAAACGAAATCGCCGGTCAACACCCGCAGCTCTTCCACGCTTTCAGCCATGGACACGAAATTCCCGACCGACCGATCGTGCTTGCAGGCCTCGATCACGCAAAGCAGATCGATGATTTCGAAGCCGCGCATGTTCAGCCTCCAGATGAAATCGTCCCTTGCAAGATCATGAACGCATCGGCGGGAAATAATGTTCCCAGTTCGCTTTCGCCAGCCTCGGCCTGGCGGTGCTTTCGCCGGACAACCTACCCGGGCCAGCCATCATCCCACTTCCCTCAGAATGAAGTCGTGCAGCATCTTGGCGGCCGGCGACAACGCGCGATTCCTCACCGTGATCAGGCTGTAGGGCCTGACCTCGATGTCGAATTCGGTCTGGACGACGTCGATGGCGCCGGCCAGCCCGTCAGGGTTCTGGATGAATTTCGCCACCTGGACCGAGACCGGCGCAATGGCGTCGGACTGCGCGACCATGACCAGGGTCAAAAGCAGCGAACTGGTGTTCAGGATGCGGTCCGGCAGAGCGATGTTGCGGTTGAGGAAGTTGCTCTCCATCGCCTGGCGCAAGGGCGAGCCGCCAGACTGGAAGACCCAGTCATAGGCGGCGGTCTCTTCCAGCCGCACCGCCTCGCCCTTGGCGAGCGGATGGCCCCGGCGCACGATCAGGCAGGCCTTCTCGACGCCGATGACGCGCGACTCGAACAGCCGCGGATTGAGATCGTCGGGGATGCGCGCGATGATGAAGTCATGGCGCGTGGCGATCAGCTCGCGTGCCAGCACATTGGAGGTCTCGACCTGCATGGTGATCTCGATACGCGGGTAGATGCGGCGGATTTCACGAATTGCCGGCACCGCCAGCTCGATGGCCGGCGCGGTCACGGCACCCAGGAAAACCGAACCGCCCTTGCCCGCCTTGAGCTCGGAAATCTCGCGGTCGACCTCGCGCATCTCCAGCAGGATCGAGCGCGCGCGCCTGGCCAAAGCCTTGCCGTATGGCGTCAAGGTGATACCGCGCGGCAGCCTCTCGCACAGCTTGACCTCCAGCACCGCCTCCATCTCCGCGATCATGCGCGAGGCCGCCGGCTGCGAAATGTTCAGAACCTGGGCTGCCGCGCTGACCCGGCCATGGTCGTCGAGCGCGACGATCATGCGCATGTGACGCAGACTGAGACCGCTGCGCAGCAGGGTTTCACCATCGCCCGGTGCTTCTCTGTAACCATTTGAAGCTGTTGTCGGATTCCCGGGCCGCGCCATCGCTTTCCCTGCCTTCTGCTCGTGTACGGCCGACATTGGAGTCAGCCCGTCACGTCGCAATACATATACCAACCATGATATAGCAACCATCAAAGATCGCATTTGACAGTTATGGCAAAGACCCACACCCTCCGCGCGTTCCAAGACGTGACGGTCGCTGACGAGAAAAATCGTATCGATTGAATAAGCGTCTCGGGGCCATGGGAGGATACCGGAGATCGATATGACGGCAGCAGTGCCTTGGCGCTTCTGCACGATTGCGCGGCCCGCGACCCCCGGGGTGCCGCGTCCATCAAACAGGGAGAGTTGAAGTGAAAATCATCAAGACACTGGCCGCCGTCGCGGCCCTTGGCATCGCTGCCATGACCTACTCGGCGCACGCAGCCGACAAGGGTCTCGTCGGCGTGCTGATGCCGACCAAGACCTCGCAGCGCTGGATCAACGACGGCGATGCCGTCAAGTCCCAGCTCGAGGCTCTCGGCTACACCGTCGACCTGCAATACGCGCAGGACGACATCCCCAACCAGCTCAGCCAGCTGGAAAACGAGATCACCAAAGGCCCGAAGGCGCTGATCATCGCTTCGATCGACGGCACCACCCTGTCGGATGCTCTGCAGAAGGCCGCTGACGCGGGCGTCGTCGTCGTCGCCTATGACCGCCTGATCAAGAAGACCGCCAATGTCGACTACTACACCACCTTCGACAATTTCGGCGTCGGCGTGATCCAGGCGAATTCGCTGGTCAAGGGCCTCAAGGAGCGTTTCCCGAACACCAAGCCGTGGAACGTCGAACTGTTCGGCGGCTCGCCCGACGACAACAACGCCTTCTTCTTCTACAATGGCGCCATCTCCGTCCTGCAGCCGCTGATCGACGACGGCTCGATCAAGATCAAGTCCGGCCAGACCGGCATGGACAAGGTCGGCACGCTGCGTTGGCTCGCCGCCACCGCCCAGGCGCGCATGGACAACCTGCTGTCGGCCAACTATTCGGACGGCAGCCGCGTCGATGGCGTTCTTTCGCCCTATGACGGCCTGTCGCGCGGCATCACCGCCTCGCTGCGCGCCGTCGGCTACGGCACCGAGGCTCAGCCGTGGCCGATCGTGACCGGCCAGGACGCCGAGACCGCTTCGGTCAAGCTGATCATCACGGGCGAGCAGTATTCGACCGTGTTCAAGGACACCCGCGAACTGGCCAAGGCCACCGTCGAGCTCGTCGACAAGGTGCTCTCGGGCGGCAAGCCGGACGGCCTCGACGAAAAGACCTACAACAACGACGTCAAGGTCGTTCCTTCGATCCTGCTGACGCCGCATGAGGTCGACAAGTCGAACTACCAGGCGCTGGTCGTCGACTCCGGCTACATCAAGGCCGACGAACTGAAGTAATCCCGGTTACAAAGTCAGGGGGTCCTGCGCAACGCAGGGCCCCTTTTCGTTCACCAGCGAGCCCGGTATTGTCGCCGACCTCGCCGGCAATGTTTGCCGAGCTCTCAAGGAGCGGTTGTCCCATGGCCTCGACGATTTTGGAGATGCGCGACATCACCAAGACGTTCCCCGGCGTGAAGGCGCTGTCGAACGTCAATCTCAGCGTCGAGGAAGGCGAGATCCATGCCGTGGTCGGCGAAAACGGCGCCGGCAAGTCGACGCTGATGAAGGTGCTGTCGGGCGTCTATCCCTCCGGCACCTATGACGGCCAGATCATCTTTAACGGCGAGGAATGCCAGTTCAAAGGCATCCATGACAGCGAGCGCAAGGGCATCGTCATCATCCACCAGGAACTTGCGCTGGTGCCGATGCTGTCGATCGCGGAAAACATCTTCCTCGGAAACGAGCACGCCAGATACGGCGTCATCGACTGGGATGCCAACGAGGAGCGCACCAGCGCGCTGTTGAAGAAGGTGGGCCTCAAGGAGGACCCCAAGACGCTGATCACCAATATCGGCGTCGGCAAGCAGCAGCTGGTCGAAATCGCCAAGGCGCTGAGCAAGGAAGTCAAGCTCCTGATCCTCGACGAGCCGACGGCGTCGCTCAGCGAAAAGGACAGCCAGGCGCTGCTCGACCTTTTGCTCGAATTCAAGCGGCAAGGCATGACCTCGATCCTGATCTCGCACAAGCTCAACGAGGTCAACCGGGTCGCCGACAAGGTGACGGTGATCCGTGACGGGCGCACCATCGAGACGCTGGCCAAGAAGGACATCTCTGAAGACCGCATCATCACTTCGATGGTCGGCCGCTCACTCGACGACCGCTATCCGCCGCGCGAGCCTGACATCGGCGAGGTCGTGTTCGAAGTGAAGAACTGGTCGGTCTATCACCCGATCCATGCCGAGCGGCAGGTGATCAAGGGCATCGACATCAACGTGCGCAAGGGCGAAGTGGTGGGCATTGCCGGGCTGATGGGCGCTGGCCGCACCGAATTCGCCATGAGCCTGTTCGGCCGCTCCTACGGCCGCCGCATCTCCGGCGAGGTGCTGCTCAAGGGCAAGCCGGTCGACGTATCCTCCGTGAGCAAGGCGGTCCAACACGGCATCGCCTACGTCACAGAGGACCGCAAGACCTACGGACTCAATCTCATCGACCATATCAAGCACAACATCACGCTGGCCAATCTTGGCGGCGTCTCGCGCCACAGCGTGATCGACGACATGCGCGAACTCGCCGTTGCCAACGATTATCGCAAGAAGACCAATATCCGCGCGTCCAGCGTCTATCAGATGACCGGTAATCTCTCCGGCGGCAACCAGCAGAAAGTGGTGCTGTCGAAATGGCTGTTCGCCGACCCGGACGTGCTGATCCTCGACGAGCCGACACGCGGCATCGATGTCGGCGCCAAGTACGAAATCTATACGATCATCGCGCGGCTCGCCTCGGAGGGTAAGGCGATCGTGGTCATCTCGTCGGAAATGCCGGAATTGCTCGGCATCACCGACCGCATCTACGTCATGAACGAAGGGCGCATCGTGGGCGAAATGCCCGCCGCGGAAGCAAGCCAGGAAAAAATAATGCGTGCCATCGTTCGTGGAGAAGGAAAAGCAGCATGAGCACCGAAAGCGCCCCCGCCCCGCAGGGCAACGTCGCCGAAGAGCAGCGCCCACGCATCGCCGTCTCGGCGCTGACGACGAACCTGCGCGAGTACGGCCTGATCCTGGCGCTGATCGCCATCATGGTGTTCTTCCAGTTCACCACGAACGGAACGCTGTTTAAGCCGGTGAACCTGAGCAACCTGGTGCAGCAGAACTCGTTCATCATCGTGATGGCGCTGGGCATGCTGCTGGTGATCGTCTCCGGCCATATCGACCTGAGTGTCGGATCGGTGGCGGGCTTCATCGGCGCGCTGGCGGCGATGATGATGGTCATCTGGCCGCTCGGCCCGTTCAGCAATCCGCTGGTGGTGTCGATCATCTGCCTGATCGTGGGCGGCGCGATCGGCGCTGCGCAAGGCTACTGGATCGCCTATCACCGAATACCGAGCTTCATCGTCACGCTGGCCGGCATGCTGATCTTCCGCGGCATCTGCCAGGCCCTGCTGGGCGGCGGATCCTCGGTGGGGCCGCTACCCGATGGCTTCAAGGCGCTCAGCTCCGGCTTCATCCCGGATGTCATCGGCCCGCTGACGCTGATCCCGCCGACGGTGAACGCGGCCGGCAAGACCATCATGGGCAGCGGCCTGACGCTCCACATGACAACGATCGTGCTGGGCCTGATCGCTGTGCTGGCCTACGCCTATTTCGGGGTGAGGACGCGCCGCAAGCGCGAACGCCATGGCTATGAAGCCGAGCCCTTTGCCCTGTTCGTCGTCAAGACGCTGGTCGGCAGCGCGCTGGCGCTGTTCCTGGTCTACCAGTTCGCCAGCTACAGGGGCCTGCCGGTGGTGCTGCTCGTCATGGGCGTGCTGATCTCGCTGTTCGTCTTCGTCACCAAGCGCATGACCATCGGCCGCCGTATCTACGCCATGGGCGGCAATTCCAAGGCCGCGCAGCTGTCGGGCATCAACACCGAGCGGCTGACGCTGATGGTGTTCATCAATATGGGCGTGCTGTCGGCGCTCGGCGGCCTGATCATCGCGGCGCGACTGGGACAGGCGGTGCCGGCCGCGGGCCTCGGCAGCGAGCTCGACGTCATCGCCGCCGTCTTCATCGGCGGCGCCTCGGCCATGGGCGGCGTCGGTCAGGTCATCGGTGCGGTGGTTGGCGGCTTCATCATGGGCGTGATGAACAACGGCATGTCGATCATGGGCGTCAATGTCGACTGGCAGCAGGTGGTCAAAGGCCTGGTGCTGCTCGGTGCCGTGATCTTCGACGTCTACAACAAGAACAAGGCCTGAACGGGCTTAAGAGCAATTCCAGGGAAAAGTGTGAAACGGTTTTCCGCCCGGAATTGCACCAAGACAATGAGTTAGAGCGGTTCGCCGTTTCCGTGAAACGGTGAACTGCTCTAGGCGAGGCAAGCAGGAGGCATACGATCGCGGCGCTGCCGGCAACCGCCGGTAACAGAAGTCCCTGAGGGACCAGGCCCGCGAGCGCAATCCGAACTGAGAATTTAAACCGTGGCATGGACGAGGTCCCGGCCGCGCCGAGCAAGGTCTGCCGTTTTGGCAGCCCTGCCAAGGCAAATGAGAGAGGATTCATCATGCTGATCTCCCAGATCCTTGACGACGCCGAGACCATCCGCGTCGTCGCCCGCAATAGCGGCAAGACCCGGATCATCAATGGCGCCCGCAGCGTCTATTCGCTGGCGATGGAGGCCGCCCGCACCGGCGTCGGCCTCGTCGCGCTGATCGAACGCAAGGGACTTGGCGAGACGGTCGATCTCGAGGCCGCTTACAAGAAGGGGCGGCTGCTGTCGCCGATCAATCACCCCGATCCGGCGCATCTGCACCTGACCGGCACCGGGCTGACGCATCTCGGCTCCGCCGCGACGCGCGATTCCATGCACAAGAAGCTGAGCGCCGACGGCGAGGAGCAGCTCACCGATTCCATGAAGATGTTCCGCATGGGGCTGGAGGGCGGCAAGCCGGCGAAAGGCCAGATCGGCGTGCAGCCGGAATGGTTCTACAAGGGCAACGGCACGATGGCGGTGGCACCAGGCGCCGCACTCCTGTCACCGGCCTTCGCCAAGGACGCCGGCGAAGAGCCCGAGGTGGCCGGCATCTATGTCATCGGCGATGACGGCGCGCCTTTCCGCGTCGGCTTCACGCTGTCGAACGAGTTTTCCGACCACGTCACCGAGCGCGTGAACTATCTGTTCCTCGCCCATTCCAAGCTGCGCAACGCCTCGTTCGGGCCGGAGATCCTGATCGGCGACCTGCCGTCCGATATCCGCGGCACCTCGCGCATCGTGCGCGACAGCGAGGTGCTGTGGGAAAAGCCATTCCTGTCCGGCGAAGCGAACATGTCGCACACCATCGCCAATCTCGAACATCACCATTTCAAATACGCGGCCTTCCGCCAGCCGGGCGACGTGCATGTGCACATGTTCGGCACGGCGACGCTCTCCTTCGCCGACGGCATCAGGACCGAGGCCGGCGACGTGTTCGAGATCGAGGCCGGGGATTTCGGCCTGCCACTGCGCAACCCGCTGGAGATCGAGCAGCCGGTGCAGGTGGCGGTGAAGGCGCTTTGAGGTCGGATTTTTCCTTCTCCCCTTGTGGGAGAAGGTGGATCGGCGCGATAGCGCCGAGA
>NZ_JAFG01000015.1 GCF_000519305.1 Mesorhizobium ciceri WSM4083
TGATGCCGAGGTCGATGACGTCGAAGCCGGCGCCCTCCATCATCATGCCGACGAGGTTCTTGCCGATGTCGTGGATGTCGCCCTTGACGGTGCCGATGACCATCTTGCCCTGCTTGGGCGCGCCGGTGGCGGCGAGCAGCGGGCGCAGGATGAACATGCCGGCCTTCATCGCGTTGGCCGANAGCAGCACTTCGGGAACGAACAGGATGCCGTCGCGGAAATCCTCGCCGACGATGCGCATGCCTTCGACCAGCGCTTCCGTCAGCACTTTATAGGGCACCCAGCCGCGCTCGAGCAGGATGTTGGTGCCTTCCTCGATCTCTTCCTTCAGCCCGTCATAGAGATCGTCGTGCATCTGCTGCACCAACTCGTCGTCGGAAAGTTCAGAAAGGATGATCTCGTCGTCGGACATTTTTGCCTGTGCCAATTGCTTGTCAGTGACTACGGGCCGCCGGCACTTTTTGTCAGAATGCCGGCGGCTATTGCTTGCAAGTCTCGGGAGTTAAATCAGGCGTCCAGCCAGACGTTTTGGAAATCCATTTCGTAAGTCTGGTGCATTCCGTAGTTCTTCACCTTCTTGCTCATGTGGCAGTAGAGCTTCTGCCAGAACGGCTGGATGATGACGCCGGAATCCTGCAGGATCTGCTCGACGTCCTTCATGACCTCCTTGCGCTTGGCAGGATCGGCCAGCGAGAGCGCCTGCTTGAGCTTGGCGTCGAAATCCGGGTTGGCATAGGCCGTTTCGTTCCACGCCTCGCCCGAGCGATAGCCGAGTGCAAGCACCTGGACGCCCAGCGGCCGCATATACCAGATGGTCATCGAGTATGGATACTTCGTCCAGTCGTTCCAGAAGGTCGAGCCCGGCAGCACGGTGCGCTTCACCTTGATGCCGGCATCGCGCAGCTGGCCGGCGATCGCATCGCCGGTGTTCTTCTGCCATTCGTCCTCGACGGTGATCAGCTCGTGCTCGAAGTCGGCTTGCCCGGCATCCGCCATCAGCTTCTTGGCGGCGGCGGCATCGCGTGTCTTCTTGGGCAGCGGATAGTATTCGGGATGGATGGGCGCGACGTGGTGGTTCTCGCCGACCGTGCCGAGCCCGGCGTAGCCGAGTTGCATGACGGCATTGTTGTCGACGGCCATCTGCAGCGCATTGCGCACCCGCTGGTCGTCATAGGGCTTGTGGGTGATGTTGGTGCGGGCAACGAGCGTGGTCGCCGTTGCCACCTCCGATTTCACCAGATCCATCTTGTCGAGGGCGTCGATGAAGTCGGCCGGCGTTTCGAAATCGAGGTCGATCTCGCCGGACTCGAAGGCATTCAGCGTGGCGTTGAAGTCGGTGCCGTAGTCGATGAACTCGACACCGTCGAGCGGCGTTTCGCCACCCCACCACTTGCCGTTCTCGCGACGCTTGACGACCGCCTTCGTACCCACCGCATAGGACACCAGTTCGAAGGGTCCGGTACCGATCGGCTTCTTGACCGGGTCGGCGCCATCCTTGTCGAAGTCGCGATGCACGACCAGCGCCGGATAGTCGGTGAAGCCCGGTATGATCGCAATGTCGGGTTCGGACAGCTTCAGCTTGACCGTGAGGTCATCGACCTTGGTGATGGCGCCATCCTTGGCCTTGCCGGTCTTTGTGTCGATCAGCGCGCCGACGCGTGCCGCCATGGAATTACCGGAAGCACCCTTCTCGCACCAGCGGTTCAGATTGGAGACCACGTCATCGGCGTTGAAGGCATCGCCATTGTTCCAGGTGATGCCTTTGCGCAGATGCAGTGTGTATTCGGTGGCGTCGTCATTGACGTCCCAGCTTTCGAGCAGGACCGGCTCGAACGTGAATTGGTGCGTGTAGCGGACGAGCGGCTCCAGCCAACTGCGGGTGACGTTTGCCATCTCGGTCCAGTCATAGGTGCGCGGATCCTTCTGTGCCTTGACCGACATTGCGACACGCAGCGTTCCACCCTTTTTCGGCTCATCGGCCCGGGCTTTTGTCGGTGCGGCAAGGCCGATCATGCCATAGGCGAGAGCCGTCGAGGCGCCGAAGGCGCTGGCCAGCGCCAGGAATTCGCGCCGGTCCATGCGGCCTGCTCGCGTCTCTTCCGCCATCGCCTCGATAGCGCCCGGCACGCGATCGCCATTGCTTCTGAAGAATGTCATTTTTTTCTCCCTTTTTTGTTCCCGTTCGTTGTTCGTCCGTCGCGTCAACTGACGCTGTTTGGTAGCGCCTCCTCGCGCCGCGCAATGAAATCCGTCAGCCCGTCGGCGATGCCCTCGTCGAGCTTCGGCTCCTCATAATCGGCCAGCATGTTGCGCGCTTTCTCGCGACCGCGCGTGTCGTGGTCCTTTGCGCCTTCGGCCTTCCACTGCTCGTACGAATTGAAGTCCATGATGCTGGGCATGAAGAAAGCGGACTCGAAATGCTCGAGCGTGTGCTTGGTGCCGAGAAAATGGCCCTGCGGGCCCACCTCGCGGACAGCCGCCATCGCCTCCTTGAAATCGTCGAACGGCAACCCGCCGGCATATTTGTACCAGCCGACGAGCTGTTCGCAGTCGGTAGCGAATTTCGAATAGCCGCAGCTCAAGCCGGCCTCGAGCCATCCGGCGGAATGCCAGATGTAGTTGGCGCCGGAAAGGATGGCGGCATGCATCAGCATGTTCGACTCGTAGCCCGCCTGGGCGTCGTTCAGCTTCGATCCGACATGGAATCCGGAGGTGCGCCATGGCAGCCGGTATTTGCGCGCCAGCGCGCCCATCAGATACATCATCTGCGCCGCCTCCGGCGTGCCGCCCATGGGAGCACCGGTCTTCATGTCCACAGTGACCATGAACTGTCCGTAGATCTGCGGTGACCCCGGGCGCAGCAGTTGCGTGAAGGCGACGCCGGCCAGCGCTTCCGCATTGACCTGCGCCACCGCGCCGACGGCGGAAGCCGAGGTCGAGGCGCCGCACAGTGCGAAGGGTGCGAGGATCAGCGGCTGGTTGCTGCGCGCATAGACCTTCATCGCATCCAGCATGGTGGCGTCCCACACCAGTGGCGAATTGCAGTTGGTGATCGACACCAGGACCGGGTTGTCGCGGACATAGTCCTCGCCGAACACGATGCCTGCCATCGCCATCGTGTCTTCGGCGCGCTCCTTCGAGGTGACGATGCCCATGAACGGCTTGTCGGAATGCTTCAGTGCCGAATGGATGATGTGGAGGTGACGCTTCGGCACCGCAATTTCCATCGGCTCGCAGATGACCGAGCTCGACGAATGCAGCGCCGGCGCCATATAGGCGAGCTTGTGGAAATTGTTGAGGTCTTCAAGCGACCCGTAGCGCCTGTTGTTGTCGAGGTCGCGCACATAGGGCGCGCCATACATTGGCACGAAGATGGAGTTCTTGCCGCCGACGCGAACGGTACGTTCGGGGTTGCGGGCATTGAGGGTGAATTCCGGCGGGACCTTCGAGACCAACTCCATCAAGAGCGCACGGTCGATGCGGACGCGCGTCTCGGAGACATCGGCTCCCGCCGCTTTCCACAGGGCGATCGCCTCGTCGTCGCGGAACTCGCAGCCCACCTCTTCGAGGATCAACAGCGATTCCTCGTGGATCAACTCCACCGCCTCGTCAGGGACCATCTGATAGGTGGGGATCTGGCGCACCAGCGTCGGGAACGAGACCATGGGCGCGCCTCGTATCGCCTTGCGCCCCAGGCGGCCGCCGCTTCTGCGATTTGCGTGTTCGGTCACGGCAACGGCCGGTGCATTCATGGCAACTCATCCTCCAACTGCCCGTCAACTTAGCGAGACGAAATGTAGCTGTGACGCTGGAAAATCCTGATCTCTTGTATAAACTCTCCTTATGCGAAGCCTGCGCCATCTCCTGCCCTCCGCCGGCAGCCTGATCGTCTTCGAGGCGGCCGGCCGGCTGTCGAGCTTCACCGCAGCCGGGCGCGAGCTCGGCATGACGCAAGCGGCTGTGTCCTACGCCGTGCGTGGGCTGGAGGAACAGCTGGGAGCCCAGCTATTCCAGCGCCGCCACCGCCAGGTCATCCTCACCGAGGCCGGCGAGCGCTTTCACGCCGATGTCTCGCTCGGGCTGTCGCATATCCGCAAGTCGGCGGAAGATCTGCGCCTGCAGGCGAGTGGCGGTCATGTGACGCTGGCCGCCTCGACCGCCTTCGGCTCGTTCTGGATGATGCCACGCCTGCAGCAATTCCGCGACGAACTGCCGGGCGTTGATCTGCGCATCCAGACCGCCGACCGCGACCTCGACATCATCGCCGAGGGCATCCCGCTCGGCGTGCGCGGCGGCGTGCCGCGCGGCTGGCCGGATTATCATTCGCTGTTGCTTGCCGACGAGGAGATCTTCCCGGTGGCGGGCCCCAGTTATCTGGCGAAGTTTGGGTTGCCGGAGACCGTCGCTGAACTTGCCATGCACCGGCTGATCCATCTCGAGGAGCCCTACCGCGAGGCCCCGAACTGGGACGAATGGTTCGCGGCAGCCGGAACCAGCCTCCGTAATGCCGAGCGCGGGTTGCGCATCAATGACTATGCCTTGGTGATTCAGGCGGTCATGGAGGGACAAGGCATCTCGCTCGGCTGGCGGCATCTGGTCGAGCGCCTCGTGGCATCAGGACTGTTGGTGCCGGTGACGGATCATGTGCTGAGGACCGGCATCGGATTCTACGTCATCTGGCCAAAAAACCGGGAGCTCAGCGACAACGCCCGCAAGGTGCGCGACTGGCTGGCGGAGCAGGCATAGGCCGTTTTCCACTGATCCACCGCCAGCGCAATTCTGCCCCTCCCGCGCGACGCGAATCCGCCTATAGTGCCGCCATGCCCATCCGCCAGCTTTCCGAAACGATGATCAACCAGATCGCCGCCGGCGAAGTCATCGAGCGTCCGGCGAGCGTGGTCAAAGAACTGGTCGAGAATGCGCTCGATGCCGGGGCTTCGCGCGTCGAGATCGTCACGGCCGGCGGCGGGCTGAACCTGATCCGCGTCACCGATGACGGCTCCGGCATTCCCGAACGGGAGCTGGCGCTGGCGATCGCACGTCACTGCACCTCCAAGCTCACCGAGGATATCAACGACATCCGTTCGCTGGGCTTCCGCGGCGAAGCGCTGCCGTCGATCGGCTCGGTGTCGCGATTGTCGATCCGCTCGCGCACGGCAGCAAGCGACAGCGCCGCCGAGATCGGCATCGAGGGTGGCCGCGTCCTGCCTGTCAGGCCGGCGGCGGCCAATCGCGGCACCACGGTCGAGGTGCGCGACCTGTTCTTCGCAACGCCGGCCCGATTGAAGTTCATGAAGGGCGAGCGCGCCGAGAGCTCGGCCACCAGCGATGTGGTCAAGCGCATCGCCATCGCCTTCCCCGCCGTGCGCTTCACGCTGGCCGGCTCGGACCGCTCTATGCTGGAATTGCCGGCGGCGGATGACAGCGCGGCAGGCAGCCTGCGCCGTGTCGCCCAGGTGATGGGCGCCGATTTTCCCGACAATTCCATTGCCATCGATGCGACACGTGATGGCGTGCATCTGACCGGCCACGTGTCGATCCCCTCCTTCACCCGCGCCAATGCGCTGCAGCAATATGCCTATGTGAACGGCCGCCCGGTGCGCGACAAGCTGATCGCCGGCGCCATACGCGGCGCCTATGCCGACGTCCTGCCGCGTGACCGCCATGCGGTGACGGTGCTGTTCCTGACGCTCGACCCGGCCATCGTCGACGTCAATGTCCATCCAGCCAAGGCCGATGTACGCTTCCGCGATCCCGGCCTTGTGCGCGGACTGATCGTCGGCGCAATCCGACAGGCACTGGCCGATGCCGGCGTCCGCGCCGCCACCACGGGGGCCGCCGGCATGATGGCGGCGTTCCGGCCAGGGGCTACATCCTATGGCCACGGCAGCCCGGCAAACGGCCATCGCAGCTACGACGCGGCCTACCGCGCGTCGGTCTTCGATCCCGCCCGGTCGTCGCAGAGGCCGCTCGATATGGGTTTCGAGGGTGCGGACTTCGAGCAGCGCGGCTTGCGTGAAAACGAGCAAGCGGCTTTCGATGCCGGTCCGCTCGCCAGCGCCGATGCACGCGCAGGGCAGGATGAAGCGGCCGAGACCTTGCTCGGCGCGGTGCTGGGCGCGGCGCGCGCCCAGGTGCATGAGAACTACATCGTCGCCCAGACCAGGGATTCGCTCATCATCGTCGACCAGCATGCGGCACATGAACGGCTGGTCTACGAGGCGCTGAAGAATGCGCTGCACTCGCGCCCGGTGCCCTCGCAGATGCTGCTTCTGCCCGAAATCATCGACCTGCCGGAGGAGGACGCCGAGCGGCTTGCGCTGCATTCGGAAACGCTGGCCCGCTTCGGTCTCGGCATCGAGCGCTTCGGCCCCGGCGCCGTCGCGGTACGCGAGACGCCGTCGATGCTGGGCGAGACCAATGTCCAGCAATTGGTGCGCGACCTTGCCGACGAGATCGCCGACAACGATACGGTCGACACGCTGAAGGAGCGGCTGGACAAAATAGCCGCGACCATGGCCTGCCATGGCTCTGTGCGCTCCGGCCGCCTGCTCAAGGCCGAAGAGATGAACGCGCTGCTGCGGCAGATGGAGGCGACGCCCGGCTCGGGCACCTGCAACCACGGCCGCCCCACTTATATCGAACTCAAGCTGGCGGATATCGAACGGCTTTTCGGGCGGCGATAGCCGCGTACGTATTGCGGGCCTGTCGCTTCGCCGCTCGTAGGTGCCGGTGTTGACCAGCAATGCCGAGACCACCCGCCCCGTTCGCCTGTGGGCGAATGCCGCGCCGGCTCCACGCACCGCTGTTGCCAGAAGCGCGGCGGTCAGCAAATAGCGCGCCGCCGCCAGCAGTAGCGGAGGCACGTCATCGAGACCGAGCTAATCGCCGCCCAGGTCAGCCCCCAGATCGGCGACATCACCGCGAAGAAGGCGAAATTGCGAACCACCAGATTCGCCGTTCAGCGCAATCCCTGGCGATCGACAAGTATCCGGTGGATGTCGATCCGCTCCGGCAGTTCGATCAGGAACTCGGCATCACGGTCCAGATGATGGACTTTGGTCGGTTCGCCTTTGGTAAAGGCGGTCATCGCTTGCATGTCGGCCCAATACGAGATGGTTGTGAACCAGGTCTCGTCACCGCGGTCCTCGCGCAGCAATTGGACGCCAAGCGCTGTCTTCTCGAGGGGCGGAATACCCTTGGCACGCAGGTATGGCTCATAGGCGTCGGCAACGTCGCGGCGGGTGCGACCGCGCCAGATGCGCGCGATGGTCGGTTTGGTCGGCATGAGGTTCTCCTTCAGTCAGGCGGACAGCAACTGAACATAGCGAACGCCGGCTGGGTCAGCCGTGAACACGAGCCAGGAAACCGCGGACCAGCGGCAGCGCGTCGTCGAAATGTGTCTCGAGCAGCCAATGACCCGCCCCTTCGATCAGATGCAGTTCCGCATCGGGCAGATCGCGATGATAGGCCCGTGCCGACGCCGCGGGCATATAGCCATCCTCTGGCCCCCAAACGATCAGCGTCGGCGGATGGTGTTCACGCAAATAAGCCTGGTAGCGCGGAAACCAGGTGAGATTGGCTTCTAGCTTCTCCATCAGACCGACGGCGATCCGCCGACGAACCGGCGTGTTCATCAGTGGCCAGTGAAGGCTCCAGAGATCGGGCGGCACGCGCGTGGCGACGTCGTCAGCCACTTCCCCGATGAACTCGGCCCGGAACCCGTCCTCACTTACCGCGGCCTGGAGCGGACGGTGCTTGTCGGGCGTCTTGTCGGTCCACCAAGCCGTGATCGTGGCGTATTTCGGACCAAGCACGTCCTCGTAGATGTCGCCGTTCTGGATAATCAGGGCGCTGATCCGCTCCGGGTGCGAGATCGCATGCCGGAGTCCTATCTGCGAGCCATAATCATGCAGCCACAAGGCGTAGCGTTCGAGACCGAATTCACCGGCAAGTTTGGAAAGCACGTCGGAATAGGCGTCGAAATCATAGCCAAAGGCGGCCGGATCTGGTGTGCCGCTGTATCCGAAGCCCGGCCAGTCGAATGCAATCGTTCGCCAGCGGTCGGCGAGCGCCGGCATCAGTCGGCGGAATTGGAACGAAGAGCAGGGATAGCCGTGCGGCAACAGCAAGACAGGTGCTTCTGGCGGCCCTGCCTCGCGATAGAAAATGGATAGATCACCCAGTTGCATGCGTCGGTGCGTCGTTGCACCCGGCATTCGGACCTCCCTCGAATAAACACCGGCTAAACGCGTTTGACCGAGGCATCGTTCCCGAATGAGGGAAGCGGACGGCCGGCAATATTCATCTCTTCAAATTCACCACGATGACACCGCCCAGCGCCAGCGCGCCGCCGATTATGCCGAGCAGCGTGGGAACTTCGCCCAGCCAGAAGAAGCCGATCAGCGCGGACATCGGCGAGACCAGATAGAGGAAGTTGGAGGCACGTGCCGCCGGCAGACGCGACAGCGCGGTCGCCCAGGCGGCATAGGCGATGAGGCTGGGCACGATGCCGAGAAAGATGACGGCGCCGAGGCCTGCTGTGTCGGCGACGGCCGCCTGCGAAAAGGCCGACGGCAGGAAGGGCGCCAGGCATAGTGCGCCGAGCACCATGTTCGAAGCCGAAATGGTCAACGGATGATGGCGGGCAAACAGCGGCTTCTGGACGATGGTGTTGACGGCCGAGCACAAGGCCGAACCAAGCACCAGAAGAGCACCGGTGTTAAAAGACAGTCCATTCCCGTCGGCCATGGCGATGACGCCAATGCCGGCAAAGGAAATCACCGTGCCGGCCCAGGCCATGCTGGAGAAGCGCTCGCCCAGCAGGACCATCGCCATGATGGCGGTGAAGATCGGGCTGACATTGATGATGAAGCCGGCGGCACCGGCCGAGACGGTCAGTTCGCCGAAATTGAGCATGACGGTGTAGAGCGCGACGAAGATGGCGCCGCCAAAGACCAGGCGCCACACTTCGTCGAGCCTTGGCAGCGCCGGGCGCTTGATGGCCAGGAAGATCGCCGCCGGCACCGCGGCGATGGCAAAGCGCAACGCGCCGAGTTCCAGCGGTCCGAAGGCGGCGAGACCGGCGCGGATCGCCGGAAAGGCGGAGGCCCAACCAACCACCGTCAGCGCGACAGCAATGGCTGCCGTGGTGTCCATCCGCTGTGTCGAATTCAACGTGCCCGTCATCGCGCTCATCTCACTGCCCTCGTATTCTTCGGTCCTGAGAGGCAGAAACGCCTTTTCGCGCCGGTTGACAAACGACCAAATCGAGGATCACCTGTGACTATGGATCACAGCTCGGACACAATGGTGCCGCTCGAAACGCTGCGCGCCTTCGATGCGGCGGCGCGGACAGGCAGCTTTTCGGCGGCCGCTGAAAAGCTCAATATCACCCATGGCGCCGTCAGCCGGCAGATCGCCAAGCTCGAGGACTGGCTGGGATTGAAAGTCTTCGACCGTGGCGCGCGCGGCGTCTCGCTGACGATCGAGGGGAACCGGCTGCATCTGCGCACGGCGGAAGCCTTTGCGCTGATATCGACCCATTCCGACCGCTGGGTCGAGCCGCGTGGCACGGCGGTGGTGCGGCTGACCTCGATCCCCTCGGTCAGCGGACTGTGGCTGATGCCGCGCATGGCGGCTCTGGAAAACAATCCCTCGAAGCTGCGCATCGTGCTCGATGTCGACATCCGCCAGGCCGACCTTGCCGATGAGGGCATCGATCTCTCGATCCGCTGTGGACGCGGCGGCATTCCGGGCCGCGTCTCGGTGCAGCTTTTCGAGGAACATGTCTTCCCCGTCGCGTCACCCGGGCTTGCCCGCGAGATCGGCCGCGGCGACCCTGCCCGGCTGCTCAAATACCCGCTGATCAACGATTCCGACGCGTCTGCCTGGCGCGCCTGGTTTGCCGCGCAAGGCATGGATTATCGCCCGCGCCCGCAGGACCGTCGCTTCGAGGACTACAATCTGGTGCTCGACGCCGCCGCCTATGGGCTCGGCATCGCGCTGGCACGCCCGCCCCTGACCGGGCATCAATTGCAATCGGGCCGCATCACTCCCGTCGATGAGCGCACCGCGCTCAATCCGGTGTCCTACTGGCTCGACCGGCCGATGGGGCGGCCGCGTGCCGCCGCCGCCGACCTCGCCCGCCGCATCGCGGCAGAGGCCGGGCTGGCTCCGGACAAGATCGAGGCGTTTATCGAAGCCGAGCGATAGGCCTCCTGGACATATATCGAGAACCAGCCGATTCGAAGCTCAGCGAAGCAACAACAGAACGAACCCGAGGATCACGGTTCCCAGCAAGCCGGCCATTATCGAAACAAAGCCGATTTTCACCAGCAACTGCTCAGGGTTCGGCGCCGCACCACGGGATTGATTGGCCGGCCTGTGCCTGCCCGCCGGTGTATCCAGGGCGGCAGCGTTGCGCGGGACTGGAGCCTGCGGCGGGATAAGCGACAGCAATGACAGCCCCGCAACCCTGGCGGAGGCATTGTCATTGGCCGTTGTCGAAAGCGGCAAGAAGGCTCGCAGCGTTTCGGCTTCGGGTTTTGCCTTTCTCGCCACGACCGTTGCCAACGCCGCCTCTTCGCCCGTCTCAAGCTGGGCAAGATAGGCATCGACGATGCCAGCCGATGCGATCTGCTGCGATTTGACGGCCATCGGCGCGGCCGGCAAAGTCAACAGCGCTGGCGCTGTCTGTTGCGCCAGCAGAGACGGCGCCGGCGGTTGGACCAGCGCCTTGACCAGTGCCGTCATGACTGGATCAGCCTGACCTGAGGGCACCGCCTGCGGCGTCATCACCTCCCTGAGCAAGGCGGGAAGACGAGTGGAGGAAATGTCCATTGCGGCCCACCAACACCATTTTTCCGCTTCACAATAGGCGTTCAACATTGTCTCAGGCTTGTCGCATGCTTGACCTCGCCGGGAATTTATGGCGATGAAATCCTCATGAACCCTGGCGTCCCCGCATGATGAACCGTTTCGAAGGCCCCGGCGGCAAGGAAGCCCGCATCCGCTATCTGGATGGCGACTTCCAGGTTACCAGCCCCGGCGCGTTCGTGCGCTGCGCGGTGACAGGCGAAAGCATTCCGCTCGACGAGTTGAAGTACTGGAGCGTCGCCAGGCAAGAGCCCTACGTCAGCGCCACCGCCTCGCTGCGCCGCGAAATCGAGATGCATCCGGAGCTGCGTAAGCGCGGTTAGAGCAGTTCGCCGTTTCACGGAACGGCGAACCGCTCTATCCCTTTGTTTTGACGCAATTCCGGAACGGAAAACCGTTTCACACTTTTCTTGGAATTGCTTTAGCCCTTCAGCTTGCGCTGGCGCCAGGCATCGAGCGTCTCGTCGATGATGCGCTCGGGAACGTGGTCGAGTTCGAAGACCGTGTCGATCTCAAGCACCTCGAGCCGGTCGAGAAAGCCCTGCGAGGCGCCGTGGCGCAGCCGGGCGGCGTCCTTGGCGGTGGTGATGAGCACCAGCCCCTCAGTGCGTGCGGTCGCCGCCAACTCGGCAAGTTCGTCCTCGGCATAGAAATGGTGGTCCGGAAACGGCCGCGTCAACGCCAGCTCGCCGCCGGCTTGGCGCACCGTGTCGAAGAATTTCTCGGGATGCCCGATACCGGCGAAGGCGAAGAACCGCTTGCCGGCAAGCCCTGCCTTGCCGCTTGGCTCTGTATGGGCCTCGAAGATCGGCCGGCCGGCGCGTGCCGCCTGGCGGACCACGCTGTCGGCAGCAGTGCCCTCGCCCATTTTCAACAGCCCGCTAGTGAAGACCAGCTGGTCGACGATTTTGGCCCTGAGCGGCCCCCCCGGAATAACGCGGCCATTGCCGATCCCATAGCGCGCATCGACGACGACCAGCGCGTAGTCGATGTGGATGCGGGCGCTCTGGAAGCCATCGTCCATGATCAGGAAATCGCAGCCATTCCGTTCCAGCAGCAGCCGGGCGCCGGCGGCGCGGTTTGGCGTCACCGCCACCGGCGCGTGTTCGGCGAGCAGCAGCGGTTCGTCACCGACATGCCGGGCGCTGTCGTGATCGACATCGACGACATGCGGCTCGGCGAAGGAGCCGCCATGGCCGCGCGACAGGAAGCCTGGCTTGAGACGCATGCGCTTGGCCTGTTTGGCGAGCGCGATGGCCACCGGTGTCTTGCCGGTGCCGCCAACCGTGAAATTGCCGATGCACAGAACGGGTGCCTCGATCTTCTCACGCTTGGCCCGCCGCATGCCGCGGCCGGCGGAGGCCGCATAGATGGCCGATAGCGGCGACAGCGCCAGGACCCGCCAGTCCGGCTCTTCCCACCAGAATGGTGGTGCTTCGGAGGCCACGCTAGCGACCGTTCGCGCCCTTCAGGCGCGACTTGACGACCAGCGGCTGGATGTAGGGCTCAAGCGATTTCAGGGTGCGCGCCAGCGCACCGCGCATCTCGTCGACGGTCGCCACGCCCGCCGCCATCATCTCGTGGCGCGCCACTTCGTTGGTCAGGAGGAAATTGACGGCGCCGGCCAGCATGTCGCGATCGCGCACCAGCTTGGCGCCGCCGCTGTCGAGGAGACGCTGGTAGGCCTCGCGAAAATTCTGAACATTGCGTCCGGCCAGAACCGCCGTGTCGAGCATGGCCGGCTCCAGCGGGTTCTGGCCACCCTCGGAGGTCAGCGAGCGGCCGACGAAGGCGATTTCGGTCAGCCGGAGATAGAGCCCCATCTCGCCGATCGTGTCGCCGAGCAATATATCCGTGTCGGCAGCTATCCTGTCGCCCTTGCTGCGCCGCGCAACCTTCAGGCCCATGCCGGAAATCTGCGCCGCAAGCGCCTCGCCGCGATCGGGATGACGCGGAACGACGATCGTCAGGAGACCATGATGGCGTTTGTGCAGCGTCGCGTGGACTTCAGCCGCGACCACTTCCTCGCCGTCATGGGTCGAGATCGCCGCCCAGGTCGGGCGCGTGCCTATCTGCCGCCGCAGCGTCGCCAGCGCCCGTTCGTCGACGGGCGGCGGCGAGGTATCGACCTTGAGATTGCCCGACACGGTGACCGGCCGGGCGCCGAGCGCCAGAAACCGCTCGCCATCGACATCCGACTGCGCCACGACGTGAGCCAGGTTCTCGAACAACGCCTCGGCGATGTTGGCGCGTTTCTTCCACGACTTGAACGAGCGGTCGGACAGCCTGCCATTGACCAGCACCTGCGGCACGCGGCGCGCGCCAAGCTCGAGGATGGTCATCGGCCAGATCTCGGATTCGGCGATGATCGCCAGATCCGGCTGCCAGTGATCGAGAAACCGGCTGACCGCCGGCTTGAGATCGAGCGGTACGTATTGGTGGATGATCCGGTCACCGAGACGCTCGTCGGCGACCTGCGCCGAGGTGACCGTGCCGGTCGTCAGCACGATGTTGACGCCATAGTCGAGAATGCTTTCGACCAACGGCACTACGGCTATGGTCTCACCGACGCTCGCGGCATGGATCCAGATCACCGGCCCGTCGGGGCGCGCGCGTCCGGCGACGCCATAGCGCTCGCGGCGGCGGTAGCGGTCTTCCTTGCCGCGTGAGGTGCGCCAGGCCACATAGGGCCCGACCAGCGGATAGGCGGCCGCACCCGCGAAACGGTATGCCGACAGCATGGCTCGCGCCCAGCGGCCGCTCATCGCGGGGCATCCACGAGACGGTAGGCCTCGGCGGTCGCAGCATTGAGCGCGGTCGTCACTTCCTGGCGCTTGCGCTCCATTTCGGCCTCATCGGCGCCGGCCGCCACGAAGATCGGCGGGCCGATGACGATCGACGAGCGGCCGAACGGCAGGTTTATGGTGGTCTTGTCCCAGCTCTTCTCCAGCACCTTGCGGCGGCTGGTTGTGATGGCGACAGGCAGTAGCGGTCGACCGGAGAGGCGTGCAAGGAGAACGATACCAAGTCCTGCATCTCGCGGCGTACCGTGCGGAATGTCTGCTATCATGGCGACGTTCTTGCCGGCACCGAGCGACTTTTTCAGGGCGATAAGTGCTTTTGCCCCGCCCTTGTCGAGATGCCTGGCGTTTTCACGCCCACCCGAACCGCGCACCGCCTCGATGCCGAATTTCTCCAGCATCAGCGCGTTGAGCTCGGCATCGGCGCTGCGCGAGACCATGGCGACCAGCGGCTTGCGCTTGGGGTAGTAAGCCGGCGTCAGCAGGTGCTGGCCGTGCCACAGGGCGATGATGCCCGGCTCGAACTCGGTATAGGCCCCGCCCGAAAACCGCGCCGATCCCTCGACGACGCGATTGGTGAGGCGCACGAACCGGACGAACTGGGCAAACAGGCTGGCGATGGCGTTCTTGACGAATCGCGACTGCGCCAGCGGTTGGCGAATCTTGCGCCAGAAGGCCTTGGTCGTGCGGCTGCGTCCCCTGCCCGTGGGCGCGGCATCGCTTGCTGGCCCTTTCGCCAGGTCATGCTCCATCGAAGTCAACCGGCAACCTTGTTGTCGGGGTCCAGCAGCCGGTGCAGATGAACGACGAAGTAACGCATGTGGGCGTTGTCCACGCTGGCTTGCGCCTTGGCTTTCCACGCCGTGTGCGCGGATTGATAGTCGGGATAGATGCCGACGATATCGAGGCCCTCGAGATCGCGGAATTCGGTGCCGCCAAGCTTCTTGAGTTCGCCACCGAACACCAGATGCAAAAGCTGTTTCTTTCCGTCTTCCGCGGCCATGTCGGTCCTTCACATATCGTGAGTTTGTCACAGGTCTAGACCAAAGCCGCCAACTTTGGAACCTTTAGGGCGAGATGAATTCATCTCGCCCGGGAAAACGCTTTCACGCGTCCAGGCCGGCGATGACGCCGGCGAGCACGGCCAGCAATTCACCGCTGCCGGCGGCAAGGGCGCCGTGGCGGGTCACCTCGCCGGCATAAAGTGGAGCGCGACCGTGCTGGTCGAGCAGCTGGCCGCCGGCCTCGCGCAGGATGAGGTCGGCCGCCGCAATATCCCAGTCATGCGCATTCGGCTTGACGAAAGTGGCATCCAGCGCGCCATTGGCGATCATCGCCAGCCGATAAGCCAGCGAAGGGCTGTAGGGCGCTCGCTTCAGCCGCGCCTGCCATTCGGCCGGCATCAGGTCGGTCAACTGCTTCAGCCCGGAAATCTCGGCCGTATCCCCCAGCTTGCGCACCGCAATGCGCTTGCCGTTGCGGAAGGCGCCCTGGCCGGGCAGCGCCCAATAGGTCTCCTCCATCGCCGGGCATTCCAGCACGCCGGCCAGCGTACGGCCACGCTCGACGACGGCGACGCTGACGCACCAGGTGCGCTGGCCTTCCAGAAAACCGCGCGTGCCGTCGATCGGATCGACGACGAAGGTGCGGCGTGCCGAAAGCCGGACCGGATCGTCGACCGTCTCTTCCGACAGCCAGCCATAATCCGGCCGCGCCGCCAGCAATGTTTCGCGCAGGTAGGCGTCGGCGGCATGGTCGGCCTCGCTCACCGGCGATGTGCCGCCCTTCATCCAGACTTGCGGGCTGTTGCCGAAGTAGCGCATGGCGATGAGCCCCGCCTCGCGGGCGGCATCGCGCAGCAGCGGCAAGTCCCCAGAGGCGCCGGAGATGGCCCCCACAGTGGTCAGGTCATGCTCCGGCAAGGGTCATGCCTTCGATCAGGAGCGTTGGGGCCGCGGTGCCGAAATTGCGGTCGAGATCATCGGCCGGCACCATGTTGAGGAACATGGTCTTCAGGTTCGAGGCGATCGTGACCTCAGCGACCGGATAGGCCAGCTCGCCATTCTCGATCCAGAAGCCCGAGGCGCCACGGCTGTATTCGCCGGTGACCATGTCGACGCCCTGGCCGAACACTTCGGTGACGTAGAAGCCGCTCTTGAGCGATTTGATCAGCTCTTCCGGCGACCGCTCGCCCGGCTCGATGGCGAGATTGGTGGACGATGGCGTCACGGAAGAGCCGCCGCGGGCGCCGCGCCCGTTGGTGACGAGGCCGAGCTCGCGCGCGGCCGAGGTCGACAGGAACCAGTGGTTGAGCACGCCCTTCTCGACCATCAACAGCTTTTCGCCCTCGACGCCTTCGCCGTCGAACGGACGCGAGGCCTGGCCACGCCGCCTGAGCGGCTCATCGGTGACGGTGATGGCGGACGCGGCCACCTGCTTGCCCATCATGTCGCGCAGGAACGAGGTCTTGCGCGCGACCGAGGCGCCGTTGATGGCGCCGGCAAGATGGCCGGCAATGCCGCGCGCGACGCGCGGGTCGAAGACCACGTCGACCGGCCCGGTCGCCGCCTTGCGCGCGCCGATGCGGCGCACGGCGCGTTCACCGGCCTTGCGGCCGATGTCTTCGGGCGCGTCGAGATCGGCAAAATGCTGGCGCGAGGAGAATTCATAGTCGCGCTCCATGCCGGTGCCCTCGCCGGCGATGACGCTGGCCGAGCGCGAGAAACGCGAGCCGACATAATGGCCGAGGAAGCCGTGCGAGGTGGCCAGCACCAGGCCGCCCAGCCCCGCACCGGCGCTGGCGCCGGCCGAATTGGTCACGCCCTTGACGGCAAGCGCTGCCGCTTCCGCCGCCAATGCGGCTTCCTTCAACTGGTCTGCCGACACTTCGGTGGCATCGAAGAGATCGAGATCGCGCGTCTGTTTGGCCAGCAATGCCGGGTCGGCCAGCCCCTGATAAGGATCCTGCGGCGACACTTTCGCCATCGCCACGGCGCGCTCGGCCAGTGTTTTCGGGTCGGACGCCGCCGTCGCCGAGACACTTGCCACGCGGCCGCCGACGAAAACGCGCAGCGCCACATCCTCGCTTTCGGAGGCCTCGGTAGCCTCGACCTTGCCGAGACGCACCGACACCCCGGTCGAGCGGCCGCGCACGGCCACCGCGTCGGCGGCATCGGCGCCGGCCTTTTTGGCAGCCTCGACCAGGGCCGCGACGCGGTCGGTCAATTTTGCTGCGTCTGATATGTCGGTCATGCCTGAAATCCTGCTGGTGCGGCCGGTATGCGGCCGTTGCCCACCCATCTATTGTTCCGGTCCGGCTTGTGCAATGGCATAGGCTTCAATCAAAATGCAGGGTGGACGGTTCAAAACCGCGAACCCTGTGACGCAAAATCGGTCCGCAGCCTGCACGGAGCATTTCGATGACGCCTTTCCATCTCGCCTTCCCGGTCCGTGATCTCGATGAAACCCGCGTTTTCTATGGCGAGGTGCTGGGCTGTGCGATCGGCCGTTCATCGGCGACCTGGGTGGATTTCGATCTTTACGGCCACCAGATGTCGGCGCATCTGCGTCCGCAGGCCGCACAGGCCCCCAGTGACGGCAAGGTCGACGGCATTGTCGTGCCGATCCCGCATTTCGGCGCCGTGCTCTTGATGGACGACTGGCAGCGCCTGGCGACGCGGCTGGAGGCGCGCGACGACATCGACTGGCTGGAACGGCCGATGGTGCGTTTCAAAGGCGAGCCCGGCGAACAGGCAACGCTTTTCATCCGTGACCCCTCGGGCAATGCCCTGGAATTCAAGGGTTTTCGCTCGCTGGAGCAGATTTTCGCGCACTAGCTCAGATCGAGGGCATCCGTCGATCAACGGCCGAAACGGCCCGCCGCGAAAGGTGCGAGCCGAGCCGGATCGCCGCGTCCGCCGATCAAGTCGGCGACCAGCCGCGCGGTGATCGGAGCCAGCGTCAGGCCGAGATGGCCGTGCCCGAAAGCATGAATTACGCGGGAGCTGCCGCGCGAAGCGCCGATGACCGGCCTGGAATCCGGCAGGGACGGCCGGAAGCCGAGCCATTGCGAGGCAGGCGAGCCGAGCCGGGGAAAAATTTGCCTGGCGCCACGGTCAAGCAGCGCCAGCCGGCGCGGATTTGGCGGCGCGACCAGGCCGCCGAGTTCGACGGTGCCGGCGACCCGCAAGCGGCCAGCCATCGGCGTCAGGTAGAAACCAAGATCGACGGGACAGACAGGTCGGTTGAGCAGCGGCGCGTCGGTCTGGAATTCCAGATGATAGCCGCGCTCGGTCTCGAGCAGAATCCTGTCGCCGGCCTGCGCGGCCAGTGCGCGCGACCGTGCACCGGCGGCGATCACCACCGTGCCAGCCTTGATGCGAACGCCGGGTCCGCTGAGCTGGACACCATCAGCCTCGACCTGCAGCCCGGTGATCTCAGCTTGCTTTATCGATGCACCACGGGCACTCACCGCGCCCAGCAACCGCCGCATCACCATTGCCGGATCGGTGACATTGATCGAATCGGGAAAATACACGCCATGCGCTGCTGTCGCCGGCAGGCCCGGCTCAAGCGCCGCCACCTCTTCGGGAGTCAGCACCTCTTGGTGGATGCCAAGCCCAGCGCGCATTGCCCGGCCGCCGGCGCCAGCGGCAAAATCGCTCTCACGGCGATAGAGGTAAAGACAGCCATTGCGGCGCAGCAGGTCCTCCAGCCCGGCCTCCCCAGCCATGTCTTCCCAGGCCGGGAGGGCGTCGGCCAGCAGTCCGGCGAGCGCCAGCGCATTGGCCCGGGTGGCCGCCGGCAGCGATTGCCGCATGAACCGAACGAGCCATGGCGCCAGCTGCAGCAGCGCCGGCCAGCGCAGCGAAAACGGGCTGTCGGGATCAAGCAGCAGCTTTGGCAACGCCCGCAGCACCGCAGGAGTGCCGACCGGCATGCAGGCATATTCGGCGATCGTTCCGGCATTGCCTGATGACGCGCCGGAGCCCGGCTCGTTCGGATCGATGAGCAGGACTTCACGGCCGTCCGCGACAAGGCGAAGTGCCGTCGCCAGCCCGACAACTCCGGCGCCGACAATGGCGATTTCGACCGTTTCAGAAGCATCCACTGTAGATCTTCCCGATTGACCTTGAAATCCAGTACCGATCATGTGGTCTCTTGGTTCGGGGTCGCGGTCCAGTCTTGATCCCTGGAATCGAATAGGCCAGATCTTTCCGCGCCTCAGGCAACAGGCGTCCAGATCACGTCCTCGATTTTCTGCGCGCCGGTGGCCAGCATCGCCAGCCGGTCGAAGCCGAGCGCGATGCCGCTGGCAGGCGGCATGATGGCCAGCGCCGCGAGGAAATCCTCGTCGAGCGGATAGCGCTCGCCATAGATGCGCTGTTTCTCGTCCATCTCGATGACGAAGCGCCGGCGCTGCTCCTTGGCATCGGTCAGTTCGCCAAAGCCGTTGGCGAGTTCGACGCCGCAGCAATAGAGCTCGAAGCGGTCCGCCACGCGCGGGTCGCTCGGGCTCGGCCGGGCCAGTGCCGCCTCGGCCACCGGATATTCGCACAGGATGGTCGCTCGCCCCTGCCCGAGGAATGGCTCGACCTTTTCCACCATCACCCGGCTGAACAGGTCCGCCCAGCTGTCGTCGGGCGCCGTGCGCAGGCCGGCCTGGGTCAAGGCCGAATATAGCGCGTCGCGGTCGGTGCTGCCGTCGGCGGCGACCGTGGCCAGCAGGTCGATGCCGGAATAGTGGGTGAAAGCATCCGCCACCGTCAGCCGTTCGGGCTCGGCAAACGGATCGCAGTCGCGGCCCCGGAAAGAGAAAAGATTAGCCCCTGCCCTTGTCGCGGCCAGCGCCAGAAAGGCCGCGCAATCCAGCATCAGGCTCTCATAGGCTTCGCCCACGCGATACCATTCGAGCATGGTGAATTCGGGATGGTGCAAGGGGCCGCGCTCGCGGTTGCGGTAGACCGGACCGAAGCTGAAAATGCGCTGCTCGCCGGCGGCGAGCAGCTTCTTGCAGGCGAATTCCGGCGAGGTGTGGAGATAGAGCGGCGCCCTTGCACCATCCGGCCCGACCGCTTCCGTGGCGAATGCCGCCAGATGCGCCTCATTGCCGGGCGAAATCTGCAGGGCCGCCGTCTGCACCTCGACGAAATCATGGGCGGCGAACCAGTCGCGCAGGCTGGCGGCGATGCCGTTGCGCAGCATCAGCCGCGGGCGGCGGTCGGCGTGAACGTCAGGCGTCCACCAGGGCGAAGCTTCGGTCATGCGGCTCGGAACATGGTGGAAGGGGGCTGGCGGCGGCGGCCAAGATGCGGTAGGCCCCCATCCAGCGCCGCACTAGCCGGCAAACGCCAGTCAACTCTTCTTGCAGGATTTAAAACCGTGGTGAAAGTCATCGCCAGTTCGCTCCGCAAAGGCAATGTCGTCGACAAGGACGGCAAGCTTTATGTGATCCTCTTTGCCGAAAACATCCACCCAGGCAAGGGCACGCCGGTAACGCAGCTCGACATGCGCCGCATCGGCGACGGGGTGAAGGTTTCGGAGCGCTACCGCACCACCGAGCAGGTGGAGCGCGCCTATGTGGAAGAGCGCGAACACACCTTCCTCTACCGTGACGGCGAAGGCTTTCATTTCATGAACCCGGAAAGCTACGACCAGGTCGCGGTATCCGAAGCCGTGGTCGGCGACATGGCGCCTTACCTGCTGGAAGGCATGGCCGTGCAGGTGTCGCAGTTCAACGGCATTGCCATTTCCCTGGTGCTGCCGCAGCGCGCCACCTTCGAAGTGGTGGAAACCGAGCCGACGACCAAGGGCCAGACGGCCTCGTCGTCCTACAAGCCGGCCGTGCTGTCCAACGGCGTGCGCACCCTGGTGCCGCCGCACATCGCGCCAGGCACCCGCGTGGTGGTGATGACGGCCGATGGGGCCTATGTGGAGCGGGCGAAGGACTGAGGGCGCGGCTTTTTAGCTTCGGGGGTGAGCGGGCGAAGGCGGGGTTATTCCTCAGCGACCGCTTCGCGGCATGAGCGACCCTTTAGGGGGACAAGAGGATCGAATAACCGCTGTGGGCCGATTTCAGTCAGGCGGCTTTCAGGAGCTGCCCTGCGAAAGCAGGCGCGCTAACTGGTGGAGCTCCTCGTTCCGGCATGCGGCTTTTGTGGCTTGCCATCGCGTCATCTCGGGTCGGGCATCTTCTGAAGGCCTCAGTCGCGCCTTGCCAGTTGAGTGGCGTGGCGAATGGCGCGCACCGCGTCGGGGTTGGTCACGGGATAATTCGTGATGAAGCGTTCGACCGAAAAGTCCGGAAATTCGGATTTCAAGCGGGCCTCGATCCTACCCGCGTCGACTCTCTCGCCCACGGCCGTATGCGCCAAGGCCAAAAACAACAGCACATTCGGAGAGTTTAGCGTACTTCTGCGCAGCGCCGCGATTGCTTCCCTGTGCCTGCCGGCCGCGAACAGGATGCGGCCCAGCATGCCGAAATACCAAGGTGGGGCCAGTGGATTGAGGCGCATGGCGCGCTCGATAAGCGGCAGCGCCTCGGTCGGATCGCCAGCGACCAATGCTTTGCTGCCGGCCAGCAGCGTCAGCGTATCGGCATGGTTGGAGCCATATTCGAAGGCGCGGTGATACGCGCGGTCCGCTCCTGCGATGTCGCCAAGACACCCCTTGAGGTCGCCAAGGCAATTACAGGCGACACTATCCATCGGATCGAGCCGAATCGCGTTTTCGACCGCCGTCCGCCAGTTCTCTATCGAGCCCTGGGGGTCGTTGCTGAAGCCGTTGGCACCCTCGATCGAAAAGGCATAGGCAAGCGCGGTCCACGCCCTGACCAAGGTGGGGTCAAGTTCCAGCGCGCGCGAAAACAGGCGTATCGCTTCAGCGGTGCCGGCGCGGCTGAATGTGTCCTGTTGTTCAACACCAAGCAGATAACAGTCATAGGCACGCAGACTGGCCGGCGGTTTGCGGCGAATGGCGTTGCGTCCGACCGTCGCAAGCGCGCCGTAGCTGCCTGCGATCACATTAATGACGCTTTCCGTCAGGCTGTCTTGCAACGCAAAAACGTCATCGACCTGACGATCGTAGCGCTCGCTCCACAGGCTTACTCCGGTAGTCGCATCGGCGAGCTCTATCGATAACCGAACCCGCCACTCGTCGGCACGCAGTTGGCCGGACATGATGTAGGTGGCGCCAAGCGCTTTCCCGTTGGCGGCGAAATCGGCGGGTTTGCTGCCCAAGGATTTCATGGTGTGGAAGGCGATAACCGGCAGGTCCGCGTAGCGCGCCAGGTCGATGGTGATGTCTGACGAAAGGCCGTCGGCAAAGCGGCGCCATCGCTCTTCCGCCTGTAAGCATTCGATGGGGAATATAGCGAGCACGGGAGATGCATCTGCCAAAGGCGGCAGCCTGTCCATAGTTGTGCCGACACCTCCATTGATCTGCGAGGCAAGCGCAATTTTGTTGCGCACGCCGAGCTTTTCATAGATCGAGGCGAGATGGGTGCGCACTGTCGAAGGGGCGATGAACAGTGCCTCGCCGATCTCACGATAAGTTAGTCCGGCCGCGAATCTCTCCGCCACCGCTCGCTCCCGATCGGACAGCGCGTCGTGACCGGGTGAAGATGTCTCGATGCGGCTCATGGCAGACCGATCGGTACGGTTTCAGCTTTTGCCGAGGCAAAATACTACAAATGCTGGAGCCCGAATACACCATCTGCCCGATCCCTGCGCAGGCAGACTCGATGCAAGTTCTTTTACAGCAAAAAGGGTTGCATCGGCCAAGGGAGATTTTCATGCGCGCGGTTTCGATTGTTCTGGTATCTGCGATCCTGGGTTTGTCCAACGCACCGCGGCCGTCGTTCGCAAGCGGATGCAGGCAGCTGCTTGAGTCGGATGTGAAAATCGCCAGCATGCGCCTTTATGCCGATATCGTGGCCGATGCTGCCCGGCAGGGCTGGAACTATGCACCTGAATTGATCGTCAGCGGCTCAAAGCGGCATTTCGACGAGCTGAAACTCCGATTAATCGACGTCGGCTACGAGATCGTACCGGTCGGCCGCCGACTTCAATGCGACATCGCAGGCTGATCGCCCAGTCGTACGGCACTCGGTTTCAGAATTGATGACATGTCATTTCGCAGCGCTGGCTAGTCGGCATCATGGATATCTTCGTTTAGGCGGCAGCCAAGATAAATCTGAACGACCAGTATGAGGGCGCTTAGCCGCCATTCGTCCGTGAACTCGGGTCAAATGCGACCGTTCCATAGCTTGAATTTTGCTCGCTTAAACCGGTTCGGCAAGCGGTGTAGGCGTCACGCATCAGCGGCACGCCACCACCCTAACCCAGTCACCCGCTTCCGTCGTTTCCCCTTCCCGCCCTCGCCTCCAGCACCTTCTCACCTGCCGCTTCAGCTCGTCCTTAATATCCACCGTCTCGTTCATCAGAGCGTCGATCTTGGGGAATCGAGCACGCGGTACTTCAACACCCCCGGGCGGATCACAATGTCGGGGTGGGCGCCGTCAGGCCGGCTGAGGTCAATGCGTGTCTCGAGCACTACCGAAAACGACAAAGCGCTTGCGATATTTTTCACGAGGCCTGTCGCAAAGCGCCCGCGCAATCCGTCCTCTGAGCGAAGAAGGAGAGCGCCATGCCAAAACTCATCGTCACCGAATTCATCAGCGTCGATGGCATTGCCGAGGTCGAGAAGCTACCCAGCGTGACCTGGAATGATGAGATGAACAGGTTCAAGGAAGACGAGCTTGCCGATAGCGGCGCCATGCTTTTGGGGCGCACGACCTATGAGATCTTTGCCGGCTCCTGGCCAACGGAAACCGGAGATTTTGCCGACCGGTTCAACGCGCTGCCGAAACATGTCGCTTCGGCCAGCCTGAAGGCGCTCGACTGGAAGCCGGCCGAATTGCTGAAAGGGCCTCTGCCGGAAGCGGTCAGGACGCTGAAGCAAGGCAGCGGCGGCAACATCTATGTGCATGGCAGCCTCAGCGTCGCGCAGGAATTGCTGCGCCACAGCCTGGTCGATCGCGTCAGGCTGCTCAGCTATCCCGGCGCCGTCGGCCAGGGCAAACCGCTGTTCCCAGCCGGCCAGTCGCTACCGCTCGAACTGATTTCGGCCACGCCGTTCAGCAACGGCGTTGTGGCGCTGGAGTATGCGCCGGTGGCAAAGTCGTAAATCGGTTGGAGCCTTTCAGATCGAATGGGGAAGATGCATCCTCACCCGACCTGCTTCCCCCGTCTCCCCTTGATGGCGGCGCTATTCCTCGCCTCAACCACCTTCTCCACCTGCCGCTTCAGTTCGTCCTTGATATCCACCGTCTCGTTCATCAGCGCGTCGATCTTCAGGAAATCGAGGACGCGGTATCTCGACACTGCCGGGCGGACCAGGATGTCGGGGCGGCATTGTTTCAGCTTGTTGGCGATGATCGACTGCATCATCAGTTGGGTGGCGCCGAACATCAGGTCGACGGAGGTCGGCTGTTTGCGGTCGGCCTCTTCCGGCGCGCCGACCACGTCGACGCCGATGATGATGTCGGCGTCGTTCTCGATCAGGTCGAAAGGCACGGGGTTGTAGATGCCGCCGTCGATCAGCAGCCTGCCGTCGCGCATCACCGGCCGGAACACGGCTGGAATAGCCGCTGACGCTGCCAGCGCCGAATGCAGGTCGCCATCCTCGAAGACGGCCAGCTTGTGGCCGAAATAGTCGGTCGCCGTGACCTTCAGCGGGATTTTCAGCTCGGCGAAGGTTTCGGGGATGGCCTCGGGCAAAAAGGCCTTCAGGATGCGCTCGACATTGAACTGGCTGACGCGGATGCCATTCTGCATGGCTTCGGCGATGGTGCCCGGCCGCGCCCGCCACATGCGGCTCGCGACTTCGGCGCGGCGGCTAAGGATCGAGCGGGCATAGTCGTGGATGTCCTTGCCGGTCATGCCCGATGCCATGCCGGCGCCCATGATGGCGCCGATCGACGAGCCGGCTATGGCCACCGGCTTGATGCCCAGTTCGTCCAGCGCCTCGATGACATGGATATGCGCCAGCCCACGCGCGCCGCCGCCGCCGAAGGCGATGCCGAAGGTTGGGCTCATCCCTTGCCGGCTCCGGCCAGTTTCGGGCCGATGACCATGATGGTCGGCTCGGCGGTCAGCAGCTTCTTCGCCGCCGCCTTGACCTGGTCGAGCGTCACCGCGTTGATGTAGCCGGCGCGGCGCTGCATGTAGTCGATGCCGAGATCGTCGAGCTGCAGTTCGACCAGTGTCGCGGCGATGGCGCTGGACGAGTCCAGATTGTTGATGGCGTAGGCGCCGATCATGTATTTCTTGGTCGCCGCCAGTTCCGCTTCGGTCGGGCCTTCTTCGGCCAGTCGCTTGACGACATCGCGGACGATGCCCAGCGTCTCGGCCGCGCGGTCGGACCGGGTGCCGGTGCTGACGATCAGTGCGCTGGCGTGGTCCTGGTTGATCAGCGAGGAGTTGACGCTGTAGGCCAGCCCGCGCTTCTCGCGCACCTCCTGGAACAGGCGCGAGGTGAAGGTGCCGCCGCCGAGGATCTCGTTCATCAGCACGGCGGGGAAGAAATCCGCCGCCTTGCGCTTCACGCCGGGAAAAGCGAGCTGCAGCGAGGTCTGCGGCAGATCGTAATCGACCTCGATATGCTGCGCCAGCTTGGGGTCGATATCGGCCACGGGCCTCAGCGCCTGGTTTTGCGGCAGGTCGCCGAACACCATGTCGAGCTTCTTCTTCAGCGTCTCCGCGTCGATGGCGCCGACGACGGCGACACGCAGGCCGCCGCGGGCGAACACCGCTTTGTGCAAGGCTTTCAGATCGGTCGGCGTGATGGTGGCGATGCTTTCCTTGGTGCCCTGGTCGGAGCGGGAATAAGGATGGTCGCCATAAAGCGCCCGCGCCCATTTGTTCTGCGCCACCGTGTCGGGATCGTTTTCGCCGGCGATGATGCCGGACAGTATCTGGGAGCGGATGCGGTCGATCGGCAGCTGGTCGAAGCGCGGCTCGTTGACCGCCAGCCGCAACAGGTCGAACGCCTGGTCACGCTGCTCGGCCAGCATGCGCATGGAGCCGTAGATGCCGTCGCGGCTTTCGTCGAAGCTCATCTCGGCGCCGGCATCGTCGAGCTTGATCTGGAAGTCTTCACTGTCGAGCGGGCCGGCGCCTTCGTCGAACAGGCCGGTCATCAGATTGGCCAGGCCCTCTTTGCCGACGGGATCCTGCGTCGAGCCGCCGCCGAAGACGAAGCGGATGGCAACGACCGGCACGGAATAGTCCTCGACCAGCCAGGCGGTGATGCCTTTTGGCGAGGTGACGGACTGGATGTCCATGGCCCGCGCGGTGAGTGCCGGCAGGATGAGGAAGAGGATGGAGAGGAAGAGGGTGGTGAGTGCGGCGCGCGCTCTTCCTTCTCCCCTTGTGGGAGAAGGTGGATCGGCGCGCAGCGCCGAGACGGTCGAGGGGTGGGTGACAGAGCGCCGTCGGCGCCAAGCTGGAACACCCCTCATCCGACCTCGCTTCGCGAGGCCACCTTCTCCCACAAGGGGAGAAGGCAAGGGCGCGCCGGCATGCATGGGGCTCAATCTCGTCATCAAATCAATTCCCCGCCTGTTGCTGCGGCAAGAGATAGCCGGTCGTCGACCGGGCGAGCATCAGATAGCGCGCGGCGACGGCCTTGACCTCGTCTGCGGTGACCTTGCGGATGCGGTCCGTCCACTGCTGGACGTCCTGCACATTGCCGCCGGTGGCCAGCGTCGAGCCGTAGATGTTGGCCATGGAATCCTGCTTGTCGCGGGCAAAGATCATCGACCTGACATAGCGGTCCTTGGCCTTTTCCAGTTCCGATGGCGTGACGCCATCCTTGACGATGCGCACCACTTCGGCGTCGACCGCCGCTTCGACGTCGGAAATCTTGGCATCGCCGCGCGGCGCGCCATAGACGGTGAAGTTGGTGTCGTCGAGCATGGTGCCCTGGAAAAAGGCGCCGGCGCTGGATGCGATACCTTGCTGGACGACGAGCGCCTGGTAGAGCCGGCTGCGATTGCCGCCGCCGAGAATCTCCGCCAAGAGGTCGAGCGCTTCCGCCTCGCCCGGCTTGCCCGTGTGATAGGACGGCACCACCCATTGGGTGGAAAAGCTCGGCACGCTGACGCGGGCATCGGCGAGCGTCACCGTGCGCTTGGTGTTCTGCTCCGGCTCGACCGGGCGGATGCGCGGCGGCAGATCGGGGCCGCGCGCCACCTTGCCATAGGTCTTTTCGGCCAGCGCCCGCACCGTGTCCGGTTCGACATCGCCGGCGACGATCAGCACCGCGTTGTTGGGCCGATAGTATTTGTCGTAGAAGGCGACAGCGTCGGCGCGGTTCAGCTGCTGCATCTCCTGCATCCAGCCGATGACCGGGATGCGATAGGGCTGGTTTTGCCACAGCGTCGCATCGACCTCCTCGTCCAGCACGGCCTCGGGGCTGTTGTCGATGCGAGAGCGGCGCTCCTCGAGGATGACATCGCGCTCGGTCTTGATGACATCGTCGGTGAGAATGAGATTGCGCATGCGATCAGCCTCGAAACTCATCATCAGCTCGAGCGCCGACGGCGCCACCGTCTCGTGGAAGGCGGTGTAGTCGTAGGAGGTGAAGGCGTTGTTGGAGCCGCCGATATCGGAGATGGCGCGGTCGAATTCGCCCGCCGCATGGTTGGTCGTCGCCTTGAACATCAGATGTTCGAAGAAATGCGCAATGCCGGATTTGCCGGGCGGCTCGTCGGCGCTGCCGATCTTGTACCAGACCATGTGGGTGACGATCGGCGCACGGTGGTCGGGAATGACGACCACCTCCATGCCGTTGTCGAGCAGGAAATCCGTGACCTTGAACTCGGCCGGAACCGTGTTGGGCAAGACGGGGCTCTCGGCCAGCACCGGGCTGGTCATGACAAAAGCCAAAGAGGACGCCAACAGCGTTCCGCGCAGCCATTCAATCCTGGATGTCATCAACGGCTCCGGTTCTGTCTGCAGACGATAGGCAAGGTACTGGCGACAAGCAAAGTTAATTGTTGGTCATTTTAGAGGCGGTGCTCGGTTCCTCGCCCCCGTGAAGCGGGGGAGAGGAACCGCCAATCGCGACGGCGTATCAGGCCGCCTCGATAAAGCGGATGACGGTCTCGCCATAGTTGCGTTCGTCCAGCACCGAAAAGCCGGGGCCTGGCTCGAAGGAAGCCACCGCGGCCTCTTCGACCACGCACAGCGCGCCGGGGCGAAGCCAGCCGCCGGCTTTCGCCGACTGCAAGGCGCGCTCGCCAAGGCCCTTGCCATAGGGCGGGTCGGCAAAGACGAGGCCGAACGGCGCCAGCGTGCCGGCCTCGCCAAGGCCGGTGGCATCGCGGCGGAAGATCTTGGTGCGGCCGGTCAGCCCGAATGCCTCGACATTGTCGCGGATCAGGCCACGGCCTTCGGCCGATTCCTCGATGAAGACGCCGTAGGAGGCACCGCGCGACAGCGCCTCAAGCCCCAGCGCACCGGTGCCGGCGAACAGGTCGAGCACGCGCGCACCGTCCAATTGCTCGGCAAAGCGATGCGCCAGCACGTTGAAGACCGCCTCGCGGGTGCGATCGGTCGTCGGACGGATGGCGCTCGAGCGCGGCGTCGCCAGCGGACGCCCGCGAAACTCACCGCCGACGATCCTCATCTCGCTTTGGGGCCTCGGGGACCATTGCGCGAACGTTCACCGCCGCCGGCCCCGCCCGGACGTTCGCCTCTCGGCTTGCCGAACGGTTTTGCACCGGCGGGCTTGCCATAGGTCGGCTTGAACGATGCCTTTCGCGCCTTTGCTTCAGCGGCCTTGGCTGCGTCTGCATCGGCCCTGCCCTTGCCGATCGGCCGCGCGCCCGGTGCCATCCAGACATTGGCCTTGCGCTGGCCGGGCGGCTCGATCGGCCGCTGCTCGCGCTCGGACTTTTTCCCGCCGCCCGGCTTGCCGCCAAAAGCACCACGCGGCTTGTCGCCGAAGCCACCGCGCGGTTTGTCGCCGAAATTGCCGCGGGGTTTGTCGCCAAAGCTGCGTTCGGGACGCGGGGCGCGTTCGCCAAAACTCTTCTCCGCGCTTCTGTCGGGACTTGTCGACAGTTTGCCCAGAGCCTCGTCGCGGCTGCCTTCGCGGCGCTTGCGGTTCTTGATCAAACCGCCCTCGCCGATCGGGCGGCGCTCACCGTCGCGGGTGAATTTCGGCCGCTCCGGCTCCGGCTCGCGAACTTCCGTGCGCCGCACCGGCTTGTTGGAAAATGGCTTGGTGACATCGGCGTCGAAATTGGCGCCGGATTCCTCGACCAGGCGCTCGCCAAGCTGGTCGCGCAACACCCTGCCCTTGATCTCCAGCACATGGCCCTCGGCGAGGTCATCGAGCTGGAACGGCCCGTAGGAGATACGGATCAGCCGCGTCACGTCGAGGCCGAGCGAGCCCAGGATATTCCGGACTTCGCGGTTCTTGCCCTCGCGCAAGCCGATCGTCAGCCAGGCATTGGTGCCTTGCTCACGGTCGAGCGTCGCTTCGATGGCACCGTAGAACACGCCGTCGACGGCAATGCCTTCACGCAGGCCGGCAAGCGCGCTTTCCTCGACCTTGCCGTGGACGCGCACGCGGTAACGGCGCAGCCAGCCGGTGGCCGGCAGTTCGAGCACGCGCGACAGGCCGCCATCATTGGTGAGCAGCAGCAGGCCTTCGGTGTTGATGTCGAGCCGGCCGATGGTCATCAGCCGCGGCAATTCAGCCGGCAGCACGTCGAAGACGGTCTTGCGGCCCTCGGGATCGCGGTTGGTGGTGACGACGCCGGCCGGCTTGTGGAACAGGAACAGCCGGGTGCGCTCGATCGGCGGGATTTCCATGCCGTCGAGATGGATGATGTCATCAGGCATCACGTTGAAGGCCGGCGAGGTCAGGGCGCGGCCATTGACCTTGACGCGGCCGGCGGCGATCAGTTCCTCGGCATCGCGGCGCGAGGCCAGGCCGGCGCGGGCCAGCCGCTTGGCGATGCGCTCGCCTGCCTCTTCCGCGCCCTCGGCGGGACGCGGGCGTGGCTTGAAGCTGCCGCCTGACGCGCCTTGCGGCCGATCGTTGAAATCCCGCTTCGGGCGATCGCTGAAGTCACGCTTGGGGCGGTCGGCGAAGTCACGCTTCGGCCGATCGCCGACGTCGCGCGGCGCGCGGTCGCTGAAATCACGCTTGGGACGGTCGAAACGCTTTTCGCCGCCCGCTGCCGCCGCCACCGGGCGGTCGCCGCGCGGCGCATAGGGTTTGCGCGGCCCTTCGCGCTTTTCATAGGGCTTGCGCTCGCCTTCCGCGGCCACCGGGCGGTCGCCGCGCGGTGCGTAGGGCTTGCGCGGTCCTTCGCGCTTTTCATATGGCTTGCGCTCGCCTTCGGCGGCCATCGGCCGGTCGCCACGCGGTGCGTAGGGCTTGCGTGGTCCTTCGCGCTTCTCATAGAGCTTGCGCTCGCCTTCGGCGGCCACCGGGCGGTCGCCACGTGGCGCATAGGGCTTGCGTGTTCCTTCGCGCTTCTCATACGGTTTGCGCTCACCCTCGGCGGCCACCGGGCGGTCGCCGCGCGGTGCGTAGGGCTTGCGCGGCCCTTCGCGCTTCTCAAAAGGCTTGCCTTCGGGACGCGGGCCTTTGCTGAAAGGCTTGTCCCCGCCCTTGAAATCGCGCTTCGGCCGCTCGCCATCGGCAGCCATCGGCCGATCGCCACGCGGTGCGTAAGGTTTCTTGGCGCCAAAGGACGGCTTGCCGCCCTTGCCCGCGGCGCCATCACGGCTGCGCGGTCCCGCGGCTTTCGGCCCACTCCTGGCCGGACCCTTCCTGGGTCGGAATTTCTTGTCGTTGTCGTCCATGTGGCCTTTATCCGTTTGCGCTGCTACAGCGTGGCGCATCCTTTCGGGCGCGCAACGAACGCTGTAGCACTTTTGATGTGGCGCATGATCATTTTCGAAAACCGAGTCCCGATTTTCGAGGTCCTGCGCTCAATAACAGGATCACTGGAGTTTGTCAGGGAAAAGTGGAGACCGGTTTTTCCAAAAAGACAAACGAAAATCAAAAGCCTGGAACAAGTACGGTTCATTCGAAACGAACTTGCTCCGTCAGGTGGCGAGGAGATAATCGGAGTGGAAATCGCGTGAAGCGGCCCGATTTCATGGCGCTGGCGCTGAAGGAGGCAGAGGCTGCCGCCTTGCGAGGCGAAGTGCCGGTCGGCGCCGTCATCGCCAATGGCGTTGGTGTTGTCGCCAGCGCCGGCAACCGCACACGCGAACTTGCCGACCCGACCGCGCATGCCGAGATGCTGGTCATCCGCGAAGCTTGCCGCAAACTGTCGGCCGAGCGGCTGACCGGCCATGATCTCTATGTGACGCTGGAACCTTGCGCCATGTGCGCCGGCGCCATTTCCTTCGCCCGGCTGCGCCGGCTTTATTTCGGCGCCGCCGACGACAAGGGCGGTGCCGTGGTCAATGGCGTACGTTTTTTCGCCTCACCGACCTGCCACCACGCGCCCGACATCTATCCGGGCATGGGCGAGACCGAAGCAGCCCTGCTGCTCAAAGGATTTTTTCGGGAGCGGCGCGGCTGAACCGGGCGCAACGCCCGGCGACACAATATGGCGTTCTTACAGCCAGTCGAACCAGCCGCTGCCCTTCTTGCCTTCCGCCTCCTTCTTGAGGCGGCGTTCCTTCTTGTACTCGTCCTCGCCAAGCTCGTTCTGCGGCGCGGTGCCGGCCGCGACACGATACTGCACTGGAGGCTCGCTCAGATATTTGCGGGTGTTCGGATCGCCCTGCTTGCTATCGGCGAGGCGACGCTGGATCTCGGCGGCACGGCCCTTGTCGGAATCGGCCGGTGTCCATGCCGGCGGGTGGCTCGAGCCTGACTCCGCCATCGCCTTCTTCACCGAGGCCGGGTCCGTCTGCACGTCGTCGACGATCTCAGACTGATAGGCCGGGTCGTTCTGATGGGCGGTGGCGTCGGCCCGCAAGCGGGCGCGGCGCTGCTCGGGCGATTCGGGCCATTCGGCGCTCGCCGTCTCGATGCTGTCCTGCGGGGCCGGCAGCGCTTCCCTCTGGCCTGGCGCCGGCTTCACGAGCGTCGGACGCGGCTTGTAGTCGATCTGTTCCTTGCGCTTCGGCGCGAATGAAAAGGCGCCCGAAATATCGCCGGCCAGCTGTTCACTGGCGGTCTTGTCGGTGCCGTAGGTCGGAGAGCCCATGCAGCCCGACAAAGCGAGGCCCGACGCGACAAGCGGCGCCAGCAGCGCCAAGCGCGCATTATATCTCTCGGTCATGCCAAAAAGTCCCACTCTAGACAGCCTCTCGATTGCCACCAGCCTTCTGGCCGGTCCCCATCGTCCAAGCACTTGCGACGGAAATCCGGCGACAATTTGTCTTCCGGAGTTTCGCGTGTTTACCTCAACCACTCGTTAAGGGCAACGCGCGGGCGGTTTTCGCCCGCCCGGCGTGGCATTTGTGCACCGATCCGGCCGTCAAAGCCGGCCAAGCGCCTTCAATTCATGCAGCACCGCCGCATCCCTGGCCGAAACATCCGGGAATTCCGGATCCTGGCCGACATCGGCGGTGTAGCGCCAGGAGCGTGCGCATTTCACCAGGCCGCGATCCCAGGCCTTTTCGACCACCACGGCAACGCCCTTGACGTCGTCAAGCGTGAAGGCACCCGCGGGTGCTTGCCCATGAGCGATGACCAGATCGCTGGTGATCGCCATCTCGGCCATGTCGACATCTGAAATCGCCGCTTCGAGCGCGGCGTCGTTGATGGTGACGACCGGCACCGCTTCCAGCGATGATCCGATCACCTTCTGGGCGCGCGCGATCTCCAGCGCGCCGGTGACGACGCGCCGCACCTGCCGCACCTGGCGCCACTTTTCCGCCAGCGCCTCGTTCTTCCAGTCCGCCGGGATTTGAGGGAACTGGTCGAGATGCACCGAGACAGCGTCGGGATGACGATCGAGCCAGGCCTCCTCCATGGTGAAAGGCAGCATCGGCGCCAGCCATTTCACCAGGCAATCGAAGAGATGGCGCACCACCTGCACCGAAGCCTTGCGCTTCAGGCTCGACGGCGCGTCGCAGTAGAGCGCGTCCTTGCGGATGTCGAAATAGAACGCCGACAGCTCGACCACCATGAAATCGAGCAGCATGCGGGTGATGCGCTTGAACTCGAAGGCGTCGTAGCCCGAGCGCACGATTTCATCGAGCTCGGATAGCCGGTGCAGCATCAGCCGCTCCAGCTCCGGCATCTTCTCCAGCGGCACCTCTTCGCCATCGTCATGGGCGAGCGTGCCCAGCATCCAGCGGATGGTGTTGCGCAGCTTGCGGTAGGCGTCGATGTTGGTCTGCAGCACGTTCTTGCCGAGCCGCTGGTCCTCCCAGTAGTCGGTCGTCACCACCCACAGACGCAGGATATCGGCGCCCGACTGCTTGATGACGTCCTGCGGCACCACGGTGTTGCCCAGCGACTTCGACATCTTGCGGCCATCCTCGTCCATGGTGAAACCATGGGTGACGACGGTGTCGTAAGGCGCCCTGCCCCTGGTGCCGCAGCTCTCCAGCAGCGACGAATGGAACCAGCCGCGATGCTGGTCGGAACCTTCGAGATAGACGTCGGCCGGCCATTTCAGATCAGGACGATCCTCCAGCGTGAAGGCGTGCGTCGAGCCCGAATCGAACCAGACGTCGAGGATGTCCATCACCTGCTTCCATTTGGAGGCGTCGTGATTGCCAAGGAAACGTTCCTTGGCATCAGCCGCGAACCAGGCGTCGGCGCCCTCCTGCTCGAAGGCATCCATGATGCGCTGGTTGACCGCTTCGTCCTTCAACACATTGCCGTCGGCATCGGCGAAGACAGCGATCGGCACGCCCCAGGCGCGCTGGCGCGACAGCACCCAGTCCGGGCGCTCCTCGATCATGGCGCGGATGCGGTTCTGGCCGGCGGCGGGCACGAAGCGGGTGTCGTCGATGGCCTTCAGCGCCCGGCTGCGCAGTGTCGAGCCATCGCCGAGGTCCTTGTCCATATAGACGAACCATTGCGGCGTGTTGCGGAAGATGATCGGTTTCTTGGACCGCCAGGAGTGAGGATAGCTGTGCTTCAGCCGGCCACGCGCGAACAGCGCGTTGCGCTTGATCAGCTCGTCGATGACGGCCTGGTTGGCGTTGCCCTTCTTGCCGTTGTCGTCGATGACGCGTGCCGGTCCACCCTCCCGGTCAGGGCCGAAACCCGGCGCGTCCTTGGTGAAGAAGCCGCCATCGTCGACGGTGAACGGGATGGCGGGATCGATGCCACGTGCGCGCAGATCCGCCGCCGCATCCATCCAGGCGTCAAAGTCCTCGCGGCCGTGGCCGGGCGCGGTGTGGACGAAGCCGGTGCCGGCATCGTCGGTGACATGGTCGCCGGCGAGCATCGGAACGGCAAAGTCGTAGCCGCCGCAAAAATCCTTGAGCGGATGCGAAAGCGTAAGGCTTCCAAGCTCTTGCGCCGAAACACTGCGGAGACGATTCAAGGTGACCTTGGCTTTGGCCGAGGAATCTTCGGCCAGCGCATCGGCAAAGATCAGTTTTTCACCCGGCTGCGGGCCGAATGCGTTCTCGGCTGCCGTGACCTCATAGAGGCCATAGTTGATGCGCGGCGAATAGTTGACGGCGCGGTTGCCGGGGATCGTCCACGGCGTCGTCGTCCAGATGACGACATGAGCCTGCAGCAGATCGAGCGCGCCCTCGGTCAGCTTGGTCTGGCCATCGTCGATGGGGCGAACCAGGCTGGCAACCGGGAACTTCGCCCAGATCGTGTCGCTCTCATAGTCGTGGTACTCGATCTCGGCCTCGGCCAGCGCCGTGCGCTCGACGACGCTCCACATCACCGGCTTGGAGCCGCGATAGAGCTGGCCCGACATGGCGAACTTCAACAGCTCGCCGGCGATGCGCGACTCGGCATGGAAGGCCATCGTCGTATAGGGATTCTCGAAGTCGCCGATGACGCCGAGGCGCTGGAACTCAGCGCCCTGCACCGTGATCCAACCCGCGGCGAACTCACGGCATTCCTTGCGGAATTCGTTGACCGGCACCTCGTCCTTGTTCTTGCCCTTGGCGCGGTACTGCTCCTCGATCTTCCATTCGATCGGCAGGCCGTGGCAGTCCCAGCCGGGCACATAGTTCGAGTCGTAGCCGCGCATCTGGAACGAGCGGGTGATGACGTCCTTGAGGATCTTGTTCAGCGCATGGCCGATATGGATGTTGCCGTTGGCGTAGGGCGGACCGTCATGCAGCACGTATTTCGTGCGGCCGGCAGCGCTCTCGCGCAGCTTGCGGTAGAGATCCATGTCCTGCCAGCGCTTGACCAGCAGCGGCTCCTTCTCCGGCAAGCCGGCGCGCATCGGGAAATCCGTCTGCGGCAGGTAAAGCGTCTTGGAATAATCGATCGTTTCAGTTGTATCGGTCATTGGTCTGCCATTTGCATTGCCCGGCGGGCGTACAAGCTCGGGCGTGAACTATCATGTTATGGAAAAAGCGCGAGGAGGCGCGCAGAAACTCCCGGCGGCTCCGGCGGCGCTCAGGCCACCCGGAACACCGGGCCTGTAATTCGTATCGCGATCGCGAAAAGGCGCGAAAAGCTGGTCATGGCTAGGCTTTTAGCCGAAGCCACGGCAGGAATAAAGCGTCTCGTTCGATTCACCTACATCGTGAAATCGAAGCGGTAGGTGGTCGACACGCCGACCGTGAACTGGTTGCGGTCGCCGCGCTCCTTGACCAGGCTGGAATCGGCCGCCGGTCCCATCAGGCGCGAATATTCGCCAAACAGGCTGGCGGTCATCGGCTCGGTCACCTTCCAGGTTATGGCGCCGCCGAGGCCGGTCGATTTCAGCCCACCACCGGGATGGTATTCGCTCAAGCCCGACGCCACCGCTTCCTGCGCGTTGACGCCATAATAGGCGTCGAAATAATTGCCTGAGGCGAAGGAAACACGCGGGCCGCCCGAAATCCTGACGGTCGGCGTCACGTCGTAAAAGGCATCGGCGGCGATGTCGGCGACAAAGCCGTTGTGAGCGCGAATGCCGTGGCGCAACTCGGCGCGGGCGCGCAGCCAGTCGGTCGGATAGAATTCGAAGAAGCCGCCGACTTCCCCGCCCCAGCGCACCGGATCGAGGCCCTTCAGCTCATCGGCGTTGTCATCGTCGCGGGAAAACAGGAACTTGCCGGTCAGGCCGGCGCGGACACCGCCATCGTCGACCAGCGCCAGCGAGATGTTGTCGTTGCGCGAGACAAAGCGGGCCGCCGGTCCGGCCTTGCCCAGCGAAATGATCGGCGAAGCGCTGAGCAGGTACTTCTTGCCGCCCTCGAAATTCGGCGCCACCATGCCGGTGGCGCCAACGGTCAGATACCAGTCGCCGGACAGCCAGCTGCCCTCGCCCGCATGGGCAGTGCCCGCTCCGCCCAGCACCGCAGCGGCCAACACCAGAGAGATTCTTCCGACCGGACTCATGGCCACTCCATTAACACGACACACACGATTACCGATGACAGCTTTGACGGCCGTTTGGTAAAATTTGATTTAAACCCGAGACATACGCTCGCGCTTTGCAGCGGTCCCGCTGCCAGTCATCGACTGGACGTTGGCACGCGCCCGGATTACCTTCCATTCGCAGTATTCCGCAGCCCTCGATGGAGACCGCGACAATGACCCTGCATGGCGACGCCTTGAAAATCGCGCTCGAACAGACACGGACAAAATGGGGATGGTTTGTCGCGCTCGGTGTGCTGCTGCTCATTTTCGGCGGCATTGCCTTCGCCAATCTGTTCGTCGCCACAGTGGCTTCCGTCTACGTCGTGGGATGGCTGATGCTGATGGCGGGCATAATCGAGATCGTGCACGCGTTCGGCGTCAAGACCTGGAGCCGCTTCTTCTATTGGCTGCTCAGCGGACTGCTTTACGCCGTTGCCGGCTTCTTCGCTTTCGGCAATCCGTTGCTGGCCTCGGCGGTGCTGACATTCCTGCTGGCGATCGCGCTGGTCGCGTCAGGGGTGCTCAGGGCCTGGGTCGGCTACAGCCATCGGCCGGAACGCGGCTGGGGCTGGATCGTCGCTGCCGGTGCCATCAGCGCGCTTGCAGGCCTGATCATCGCGATGGGCTGGCCGGTCAACAGCCTGTGGGTGCTCGGGCTGTTCCTGGCGATCGACCTGATCTTCCAGGGCTGGACCTTCATCGCCGTCGGCCTGGCATTGAAGAAGTAGCCGGCATCACGCCTGGCTCAAAAAGCCATGGCCGCGTCGAGCTCGGAGAGCGGCCTGACGCCGGCGAGCAGCGCGCGTGCCTCGGCTTCATCGCGTTTCATCTGCGCGACCAGCGCGTCGAGCCCATCGAACTTCACCTCCGGGCGCAGGAAACCGAAGAAGGAAACCTGACAGACCTCGCCATAGAGGTCTTCGGAGAAGTCGAAGACGAAGGTTTCCAGCAGCGGCGTGCCATTGTCATTGACGGTCGGGCGACGGCCGAAGCTGGCGACGCCGTCGTGAAGCGTGCCGTCGGCGCGGCGGAAGCGGACGGCATAGATGCCCTCCTTGAGTGCGGCTTCAGCCGACAGCCTCATATTCGCGGTTGGAAAGCCAAGGGTGCGGCCAAGCTGCTGTCCGCCGACCACTTCGCTTTCGACGGTGAAGCGGTAGCCGAGCAGACCGGCGGCTTCGGCCACTTCGCCCTCGCCCAGCAATCCGCGGATGCGGCTGGACGACACCACCTCGGCGCCCTCGTCCCGGAAGGCGTCGACGAGCGTGACGCCGAAGCCGTGACGCTCGCCTGCCGCCATCAGGTAGGCCGGGCCGCCTTGACGATCCTTGCCGAAGTGGAAATCGAACCCGGTCACGGCGTGGGTAATGCCAAGGTTCGTTTCCAGCACATCCGTCACGAACGCTTCCGCCGACAGCGAGGCGAAGTCGCGCGTGAACGGCTGTTCGACCAGCGCGGCAAAGCCCAGCAGCGACAGGAGCCGCGCCTTCATCGGCGGCGGCGTCAGCACGAACAACGGGATATCAGGCCTGAAGATCTTGCGCGGATGCGGTTCGAATGTCAGCACCATGGCCGGTGCGCCGCGCCGTCCGGCCTCGGCGGAGGCGCGCTCGAGCACCGCCTGATGGCCGCGATGGACGCCATCGAAATTGCCGATCGCCACCACGCCGCCGCGCAGGTCTGCGGGAAGCGGCGCGGTTGCCAGGATGCGCTGGAAGGCTGCCATCGTCACCTACCGAAGTCTGGGAATGACGGCCACCGGACCATAGCCATGCTTTTCCAGGAACGCCGCCAATCTTGCCGGGTCCGGTTGCAGGGCATCGCCATAGTCGCGGGCATGGATACCGCCGGAGACATAAAGAACATCGAAGCCATTGTCGGCGGCGCCCTTCACATCGGTCATCATGCCATCGCCGATGGCCAGCACCTGGCCGCGCTCGACCGGCCGGCCAAGAATCTCGGCGACCTCCTTCATCGCGAGATTGTAGATCGGCGCGTATGGTTTTCCAGCGATCAATGTGCGGCCGCCGAGCTGGGCATAGTCACGCGCCAGCGCGCCGGCACACCAGATGATGCGTTCGCCGCGCTCGACCACGATGTCGGGATTTGCGCAGATGAAAGGCAGGTTCCGGGCGCGCAGCCGCCGCAGGAGCTCCGTGTAATCCTCGGGCTTCTCGACCTCGTCGTCGAACAGGCCGGTGCAGACGACGCCGGATGCTTCGAACTCCTCGACAAGCTCGATATCGAGACCTTCATAGAGGGTGAGGTCCCGGTCGGCGCCGATATGGAAAATCCTGCGCGGCCCTTCGGCGATCAGATCCCGGGTCACGTCGCCTGAGGTAACCACCCGGTCGTAGGCTGACGGTGGAACACCGATCGCGTTCATCTGCGCCATGACATCGGCACTTCTGCGCGGCGAATTGGTGATCAGGACGACGGGGATTTTCGCCTCTCGAGCCCTTGCCAATGCGGAGGCCGCCATCGGGAAATGCGTCTCGCCATTATGGACCACGCCCCAGACGTCGCACAGGATTGCCGAATAGGCCTTCGACACGTCTTCGAGCGAGCCGATGATTTCAGGCGAATTCGCCATGCCGTTTCCTTCAGTCGTGATCGTTGCGACGCCGCGACCGACGGTTCGCCGCAGCCGGTTCGGATTAGCCGAACCGCCCCGGCCTGTCACCAGCTTTCGCCAGGCACGATTGGTTAGCGGTTGGTGAAGCGCTGCCCCGGCAATAGAGCGATTTCCCAAACGCGGCCTTCAGCGTTTTGTGGAAAGCTGGCATCAATCGAGAATCCGCCGGCGGGGGCCGCTGCAAGACATGTATGGACTTTGGCGTCAGTTCTGCCGCGACCAACGCGGCAACTATGCTCTTATGACCGTCGTCGCGATGGTTCCGCTCATGGGCGCCCTGGCGATAGCCGTCGATTTCACCGAGATGAGCCGCGAAAAACAGGCGGTTTCGAATGCGCTCGATGCCGCAAACTTCGCCACGGCGCGCCGGCTGACGGAGGGTGCCACCGACGATCAGTTGAGAGCCTATGCGCTCGACTTCTTCAATGCCAACCTCAACAAGATCAACCCCGCCAACACGACGCTCACCGTCACCTTGCCTAGCAACACCACCGGAGGCGGCTTGCTCAAGATGAGCGCGCGGCTTGACTACAAACCCTACTTCTACCCGGTCTTCGGCCAGCTCGTCGGCAAATCCGAAACCGACGCCAACCAGAAGATCAGCTTCAATGTCACCTCGGAAGTGCGGCTGAAGAACACTCTTGAAGTCGCTCTGGCGCTCGACAATTCCGGGTCGATGACCAAGACCGGAACGGGCTCCGGGCAAACGCGCATCGACCTTCTCAAGACCGCGGCCAAACAGCTGGTCGACACGCTGGCCCAGCAGGCGGCGATGATCAAGCAGGTCGACAGGCCGGTGCAGTTCGGCCTCGTGCCGTTTGCCGCCTCGGTCAATGTCGGACCCGGCAATGGTAACGCGTCCTGGATGGATACCGAAGGCCTGTCACCGGTATCGAACGAGAATTTCGACTGGTCGACGCTGAACGCAGCCGACAAATATGCCCAGCAGACCAACGGCATCTGGTACAAGCGCGGCACCGGATGGGGTACCGACGAAGGCCAGATGCTGACCCGGTTTTCGCTCTACCGGGACATGAAGGTCGTCACCAACCATGAGCGTGTCACCAACAGCAAGCGCGTGGTTTGCGACGAATACAACTCGAACAACACCTGCAAACGAAGCCATGACGAATACGACTACATCGATTCCTATGGTCCATTCGCCAGTTGGCAGGGCTGCGTCGAGGCCAGGCCCTATCCCTATAATGTCAACGACGCGGCGCCGTCCGGCGGCTCGGCGAACACCGGCATAGGGGTTGGCGATCCGGCGACGATGTTCGTGCCGATGTTCGCCCCCGACGAACCCGGCAACCATTGGAGGCTCACCCAGGACCCCGATGAAGCAACGCCGACGGCCTACGGCGCCGTGAACAGCTGGTGGAATGACGACCCGACAAGCAGCACCGGCCAATCCCGGTTGCGCAACGTGGCCAAATATTTCCAGCCGCGGCCGATCAATGCGCCGGCGCTGGCCGCTGGCAACGGGCCAAACTACAGCTGCTCCACCAACCCGATCACGCCACTGACCGATGTCAGCGTTGCCACTGGGCTCACCGCGATCAAGGCCGCGATCGACCTGATGCAGCCCGATGGCGGCACCAATGTTCCCGAAGGCATGGCCTGGGGATGGCGGGTGGTTTCGAGCGGCGAGCCCTTCACGCAAGGCCGCCTGGAAACCGAGAGAGGCAACGACAAGGTTGTCATCGTGCTGACCGACGGCGCCAACACCTACTACACGCCTTCCTCGCTCGGCTATTCCGACCCCGCCGATTCGAAGTCGACCTATGCGTCCTTCGGCTATCTCAAACCCGGCTACAACGGCACGTCGGTGGGCCGCCTGTTCATGGGCACATCGAGCACCATTGGCCAATTCGATTATTCCAACGGCAACTATACCAACGCGCTCAACGAGCAGATGGCGACGCTTTGCAACAACGCCAAGGCAGCCAAAATCATGGTGATGACTGTGGCGCTCGATCTGTCGACGACCAAAATCGCCGACCAACAGGCGATCGAGGCGCTGAAATCCTGCTCGTCGAACTCGCGCTTCCGCAAGGATCCGACGGACGCGAGCAAGCCGGCAAAACTGTTCTGGAACGCCACCGGCGCCAGCTTGTCGAACGATTTCAAGGAAATCGGCAACGAACTGTCGAACCTGCGCATCGTCGGCTGATCCGTAGGCACCGGCTAAGCTGGAACAACGGCTGGCGCCGCCATGCACTTGCGCGCGCCTGCCGGGACAGGCACATCTTGGCCGCCTGCCGGATCGCGCGTCCATTCGCGGCGCGCTGGGGAAGAACAGATGCCCGAAACAGCCAATCATCTCGCCTTCGCGCTGGTCTGCCTCGGCATGGTGCTGACGCCTGGCCCCAACATGATCTATTTGATCTCGCGTTCCCTGTCGCAGGGGCCGAAGGCGGGGCTCATTTCGCTTGGCGGCGTGGCACTCGGCTTTGTCTTCTATGTGCTGGCGGCGGCATTCGGCATCACCGCGCTGCTGCTCGCCGTGCCCTACGCCTATGACGCGCTGCGCTTTGCCGGCGTGCTCTATCTGCTGTGGCTGGCCTGGCAGGCGGTGAAGCCGGGCGGACGCTCGCCGTTCGAAGTGCGCGAATTGCCGAGGGACCGGCCGCGCAAGCTGTTCGCCATGGGCCTGATGACCAATCTGCTCAATCCGAAGGTGGCCGTGCTCTATCTGTCGCTGTTGCCGCAGTTCATCAGCCCCGGCAAAGGCCACGTCCTGTCGCAGCTTCTGGTGCTCGGCGCGACGCAGATCTCGATCAGCCTCAGCGTCAATGCCGTCATCGCGGTGACGGCCGGCTCGATCGCCAGCTTTCTCGCCGGACGGCCCTTGTGGCTGGTCATCCAGCGCTGGATGATGGGCACCGTGCTGGCGGCCCTCGCACTGAAGATGGCGACAGACGCGCAGCGCTGAGGGTGCTGATCTACATCGGCCGCCTTATCTGCTGTGCCCGCTCGGGCTCGACCACCTTGCGGTAGAGATGCCAGGTGGCATGGCCGAGCACCGGCATGACGACGGCGAGCCCGGCAAACAGCGGGATCGAACCGATCACCAGAAGCACGGCGACCAGCAAGCCCCACAGCGCCATTTGCAGCGGGTTGGCCATCACCGCCCTGGCCGAGGTCTCGATCGCCGAAACGGCGCCGACGTCACGGTCGAGCAGCAGCGGGAAGGTAACCACGGTGGTGGCCAGCACGATTACGGCGAAGACAAAGCCCGCGGCATTGCCGGCAAGGATCAGCGTCCAGCCCTTGCTGGTGGTCAGCACGTCGCGGATGAAACCACCGATCGAGGCCGGCGGCTGGTCGCCGAACAGGCCGGTGTAGATCGATTGCGCGGTGTAGAGCCACAACAGGAACAGCGCCACCAGCATGATGCCGATGACGGCGATCGACGGGACAGCCGACGAGCGCCGCACCTCGAACGCGTGCCGCCAGGAGGTGTTCATGCCGAGTTCGCGCCGGCGGCTGATCTCGTAAAGGCCGAGCGCCGCAAACGGCCCGACCAGCGCGAAACCCGACATCAGGGGATAAATGAGCTGGATGGCATTGGCGCCGGACGTCCACTGCGTCAGGATCAGGCCGACGATGGGATAGATCAGGCACAGGAACACGTAGTGCGATGGTTTTGCCCAGAAATCCTCGAATCCGAGGCGCAGCGCATCCCAAAGGTCCGACGTGGTGATGCGGCGCACCGTTGGCTGCACATGCGTTCCACGTGCGTCCGCCATGACATGAAAGCCGGCCATAACCTTCCTCCCGTGTGTCGGGGCGGTCACCGCCTGGATGGCCGCCAGAGCTGCCACTTCAAGATCAAGAGGCATGATAGCAGAGTTGGCGGCGATTGTCGCCGCGTCAATTGCCTGGGGCGCAACTCCTCGTAGTGTTCAACTCTCCGTATGGCCTCTCATATGGCGTGCCTCGGCAGTCTTTCGTTTTAGCCAATCATTGTTCTGCATTTTAGCATTTACGTATTTTAGCATTTACTTAATTACTCGTAGGGATCTCTGGCGTATCACCTGAGCTTTACGAGGTTCGGCGAGGAACTATGTTCGCATTGAGAGGCTTCTGGTCTTCGGAGCACGGCAACTTTGCCATGACGACCGCCATCGCGATGCTGCCGATAATGATTGGTTTGGCCGGCGCCGTTGATCTGATCGGCACGAGCCATGACGCCTCGCAACTGCAGAACTCGCTGGACGCGGCGGGGCTCGCCATCGGCACGAAGTTCTCTCCCGATATGGCGGCCGGCGATGTCCAGGAGCTTGGGCTGCAATTCTTCGCCGCCAATATGAGCGTGGCCGACCAGCAGGAATATTTGGGCAGCGTCTCCGCTTTCGCGGCAACGGCAAGCGGCAGCCCAAGCGCCTACTTTATCTCGCTGTCGTCCAGCATAAGCCGCCCAAGCTTCATCAGCGCCTCGGCCCCCTGGCAGGCCTCCCGCTCGGCCTCGGTCAAGATAAAACCTGGCGCGCAGGCCTGCGTGCTGGCGCTCGATCCGCATGCGTCCGCCGCCGTGAACCTCCAGGGCTCGACCAACGTCTCGATGGACAATTGCCTGATCGCGGCGAACTCGGACGCGTCCGATTCCGTCAACAGGGGTGGCTCCGCACTGGTTTCAGCCGGCTGTGTCTCAACCGTCGGCGGCACCAGCGGACTGTTGCCACCCAGCGCCAGTCTCGCCTGCGGAACGCCGCACGAACATAGGTACGCGTCCTTTGATCCATTGGCCGACGTCGTTCCTCCCCCTTACACATTGTGTTTGCCTGTCCCGAACGGCAAAACCTATACGCTGTCGCCCGGCACTTATTGCGACAAGACATTGTCGGGGGACATCACGCTTGATCCGGGCGTCTACATCATGCGCGGCACCACCATAAAGCCAGGGGGGAACGGCAGCCTGGCTGGCCAGGGCGTGACCATATTCCTCATGGAAAGTGCTGAGATCTACATAAATGCCAATGAGAAGGTGAACCTTTCCCCGCCCACCAGCGGCCCTTATGCTGGCATCACCATTTTCCAGGATCACGGCAACACGTCTGCTCTGACATTGAATGGCGGCGCAAATTCCGTGCTCAGCGGTTTCATCTACGCGCCGGACGCGCCCATTTCCTACGCCGGCAACTCTGATATGAGCGCCCAGGGCGACTGTCTCAGGCTTGTCGGCAATACGATTCAGATGACCGGAAACTCGTCCGTCAAGTCGGACTGCGCGGCGGCGCTTGGAAATCGCACAATGTACGCCGATCGGATGATCACTCTGGTGAAATGAGAACGACAGGCGGCCCAAGCGGTAGCGTTGAGAAAAATGGCGGTCCCCTTTAACAATGCCGGAGTGCGGCGGCGACCGCACTCCGGCAGATCAGCGCCTCTCACAAAGGCACATCCTGGTTGAAAACAGAGTATCGCTACGATTTCGCCGCCGCCGCGAAGTGATCGATCACCTCAGTCAGGGGGACGTGGCCAAGGCAGGCGCCAGAACCGGCGGGCTGTTCGCCATCCTCGACAGCCAGCGCATAACGCACGGCCGGATCGGATTCGATGCGAAGGCGCAATCCGGCCAGCTTGGGATAGGCAGCGCCGTCGATCGCCTGGTGAAATTCCGCCCAGCGCGCCACGCCGATCAGCGTGATATCGGCCAGCGTCAGCCGGTCGCCGACCAGGAAATCCGTGTCGGCGATCATCGCCTCGAGCCGATCATGACGTTCCGCAACGACCTTGCGGCCGAACTCCCGCAAGGTCGCCTTCAGCGCCGGTTCATCCGCCGCCATTTCCAATGCCACCCAGAGCGGGCTGAAGGCGGCGGTGAAACCGGTGTTCACGAAGGCCATCAGCTGGTGCATGCGGTCGGCTTGCGGCGTGCGCGGTTCGAAGCTGATGCGGCGCTGTGTGTCGCGGGCTTCGAGCCACGAGGCGATGGCCATTGTCTCGGTGAGCACCCGGCCTTCGTCGGTGATCAGCACCGGCGTTTCCTGACGGTCGTTGATGCTGGCATAGGCATCGTTTTTCATCTCGGTGAGCATGTCGACGCGGCACAGGCGATAGGGTTGCCCGACGCGTTCAAAGGCAGCGACAAGCCCCATCGAGCTTCCCGCCGGGAAGCCATAAAGCAGGATAGGTTCCATTTGTTTTCTTCCGTGGTTGAGAGGATCACGCCGCGCAGCGAAACTTGACCCTAAACGCTGGTCGTCCCATGTAAATTACGCACAATTCTGTAACCAGGATCCGCCCATGAAAGACGTCGTCTCACGCTGCCCGATCGAAGAGACCATGCGCGTGCTCAGCGGCCGCTGGCCCACGCTGCTGCTTTATTATCTGAAGGACGGGACCAAGCGGTTCAGCGACCTGAGACGTGACAACCCGACGGTGTCGCATCGCATCCTGACGCTGGAACTGCGCAAGCTGGAAGAAGCCGGCATCGTGCGCCGAACGGCCCGCTCGGGCTATCCGCTGCGGGTTGACTACGATCTTACCGCGCCGGGCCGCAGGCTTGTTCCACTCATCGACGCGCTGGGCTCGTGGTGGGAACGGACCGAAGACGACCGAACGGGCCGATCCCCGACTTCGGACGTAAATCTCGACACCGCCGCCTAAAGCGCCGGTTAGACCGAGTTTTTCGCCGCCCTGCCCGGCAAAAGCCATGATCGCCACTATCTCAGGTGGGCATGACCATTGCGAAAACCGAAAACCACCCGATCCCGAATCTGAACAGGCGCATGGTGCTGACCGGCCTCGCGGCCCTGACGGGCCTCGCCGCCTGCAGCACCGTTTCACTGCCGACCGGCGAAGGCGCCGGGGTCTCTTCCTCCGCCACCAGCACGCTGGCCAGCATCCGCGCCTCGGCCGGGCTTGCGCCGCTGGTCCCCGACCGGCAGCTCGAACAGGCTGCCCTGCAGCAGGCCGGCTACATGGCGCAGCGCCGCCGCATGAGCCACACCACCGGCTGGGGCAAGGATTTCGCCTCGCGCGTCAAGGACAATCGAATTTCCGGCGCCGCGGCGGAGAACATCGCCGAGGGTCGTTTCGACCTCGAGAAACTGTTCGACATCTGGGTGCATTCACCAGGCCATCGCCGCAACATGCTCGACCCGCGCTTCACCCGCTTCGGCCTTGCCTATGTGCGCGACGGCAGCGACAGCAAGCTCCGTTACTGGAGCCTGGTGCTCGGGAAATAGCGCTAATCCATATGCGCTGCCGGCGCGCCGCCGGCAGGCGCCTGCTTGGGCTTGCGCAGCAGGAAAACAAACGGGATGGCAAGCAGCGTCATGACCATGAGTATTTTGAAGTCATTGACGTAGGAAATCATCATCGCCTGGAGATTGACCATGCGATCGACCTGCGAAAGCGCCGTCGGATCGCCGCTCGCGGCGGCTGGAGAGACCGCCCACAGGTTCGGGTTGAACGGGTTGATGAAGGCCGAAAGCTCGGCGTGATTGACCTGCGTGTTGCGCACCATCAGAACCGTCACGACCGACACGCCGATGGACGAGCCAAGATTGCGCACAAGGCTGAACAGGGCCGTGGCATCGGTGCGGAAGCGCACGTCAAGCGTGGCGAAGGCGACGGTCGACAGCGGCACGAACACCATTCCCATGCCCAGACCCTGGATGACGCCGGAGCTGATGATCAGCCAGTTGTCCATCTGCGGCGTGAAGCTGGACATGGTGTAGAGCGACTGCGCGGTCAGGAGGAAGCCGATGACGACCAGGATTCGGGCGTCGATCTTGCTCATGAGCCGCCCGACGACCAGCATCGAAATCATCGTGCCGACACCGCGTGGCCCTATAACGACGCCGATGGTGACCGTCGGATAGCCGAAGATGGTCGACAGCATTGGCGGCAGCAGCGACATCGAGGCCAGGATGAGCACACCCATGACGAAGATGAACGCCAGCCCGGTCACGAAATTGCGGTCGAGGAAGATCTTGGGATCGATGAAGGGGTGTTCGGCCGTCATCGTGTGAATGATGAACACCCAGAAGCCGGTGAGCGAAAGACCAAGTTCGATCCAGATCTCGACCGAGGAAAACCAGTCGACCTCGCCGCCGCGGTCGAGCAGCAGCTGAAGCGCGCCGACGCCGAGCGATATCATGGCGAAGCCGAAGAAATCGAAGCCGCGCACGCGCCGGGCAACGGCCGGTAAGTAGGCGGCCATGCCGAGAAAGGCGACGATGCCGACCGGCAGGTTGATGAAGAACACCCAGCGCCAGTTGAAATTCTCGGTCAGCCAGCCACCCAGCGTCGGGCCCAGAATCGGCCCCAGCATGATGCCGGCGCCCCAGATGGCCATCGCCTGGCCATGGCGTTCCCTGGGGTTGATGTCGAGCAGGAAGGTCTGCGACAGAGGCACGATCGCCGCGCCGAACACGCCTTGCATCAGCCGGAAGAACACTATGCTCTCCAGGCTCCAGGCGACGCCGCACAGCATTGAGAATATGGTGAAGCCGACCACCGCCGTCAGGAACAGTTCCTTGCGGCCGAAGCGATCGGCCAGCCAGCCGGTGACCGGCGTCATGATGGCGGCGGCAACGATGTAGGAGGTCAGCACCCAGTTGATGTTGTCCGGCGAGGCGCCGAGATCGCCGGTCATGGTCGGCAGCGCGACGTTGGCGATCGTCGTGTCGAGCGCCTGCATGACCGTCGCCAGCATGAGCGCGACCGTGATCAGGCCGCGATGCGGCACTTCTTTGAAGGGTTCGGGCGTGCTCATGGCGTGGAACTTCCAGCAGGTAACAAAAACGTGTACAAGGGGTTTCCGGGCGGCAACGCCTTCCGTTGAGAGACCCTCGTCGCGGTGGGACGCGATCGTCGATGTGGGGGTTACATCGACTGAAAGTCTCTGATGAGCGGATGCCTGCCGCCCGGAAACATGAGGACCGACGGGTCCGCGTCGGAGATTTCAGCTTTCGCCGGGCCGCTACGCGGCGCGTCCAAACGCTGATCCTCCAGCTCCTCCCATCAGACCAATCCTGCTATTCACCTCCGCCGCTGGTCCTGCGGCAATCTGTTCACGTTACTGCGCGGCCTCGCCAGCCGTGGCGTGACCGAAGATCGAAGGCAGGCCACGCGTCACGCCGGTGTCGACGGTAACGGTGGCGCTCATGCCGGTGCGCAACGCCATCTTGGCGTCCGCATCGATGAGTTCGAGACGAACCGGGATGCGCTGCGTTACCTTGACCCAGTTGCCGGTGGCATTCTGGGCCGGCAGCAGCGAGAACTCGGCTCCCGTGCCGGCGCCGATCGCCTTGACCGTCGCCTCGAAGGTGCGCCCTGGATAGGTGTCGACCACGATCTCGGCCTTCTGGCCGGGCTTCATATGGGTGAGCTGCGTTTCCTTGAAATTGGCATCGATCCAGGTGTCGCCGGTCTCGACCAGCGAAAAGAGCGGCGTGCCGGAACCGACATACTGGCCGACCTTGAACGACGAGGCCTGGCTGACAATGCCGTCCGCCGGCGCCTTGACCGTGGTCTGGGCCAGGTCGTAGGCCGCCTTGTCGCGCGCGGCGAGCGCGGCCATCACGGTCGGGTGCTTGTCGGTCTCGATATCGGGATTGCCGCCAAGGGCTGCCTTGGCGCTGATGATGCCTTGCTCGGCAACCGCCAGCTGCTGCTTGGCCTTGTCGAGATCGTTCTTGGCTTCGTCGAGCGACGATTTGGCGTTGATGCCCTTCTGGGCGAGGTCGGCGGCGCGGTCGAACTGCGACTGGGCGAAGGCGACCTGGCTGGCGTCGGATTTCTGCTGCGCCATCGACTGGCCATAGGCCGCGCGCAACTGCTCGACATTGAGACGCGCGCCCGCCACCGCCGCGTCGGCCTGCGCCAACGCGATCCGGTATGGCTCTGGGTCGATGGCAAACAGCTCGTCACCCTGCTTGACCAGCTGGTTATCGAAGATATCGACCTTGACGATGCGGCCGGCCGTGTCGGAAGCGATCGACACCTTGGCCTGCTGCAGATTGGCGTTCTCGGTCTCCTGATAGCGGCCGCCGGTGACCCAGACATAGCCGCCGCCGACAGCCAATGCCGCAGGCAGCGCGACCATCAGCAGGAAGCGGCCCAGCCGGCGCTTTTTCTTCACGGGCACTGGGGCCGGCTGCACCGGGGGAGCAACCGCCGCCGGGGCTGCGGCCGGCTGCGCCGGCGCTTCCATGTCCAGTTCGGTCACTTTCTCGTCTATCTTGGCTACCGCGTTCATGCTGCTGCGCCCTCTGTATTCTTCACTTTTTCAATGGACGGCGTCTCGTCGTCGGTCAGGTTGCGGACCATCGCCTCAAGCCCCTCGATGAGGACGCGACGGGCTTCCGGCTTCACGCCGACCAGCGATTCCTCATAGACTTCTCCGGCAATGCTCTTGATCACGGCGTAGGCATCGCTTGCCTTGGGCGTCAGGAAGATCATGCGGACGCGACGATCGGCGGCGTCGGAACGACGCTCGATCCAGCCGCCCTCCTCCATGCGGTCGACCAGGCGCGAAACGCTGATCGGCTCGATTTCGAGAAGTTCGGCCAGCCGCGCCTGCGCAACACCGTCTTCCTTGGCAACGCGGACCAGAAGCCGCCATTGCGCCGAAGAAAGCCCCAAGCCACTGGCCCTCGCCTCGAAGCGCTTGCGCATCAGGCGCTGCACGTCGTGGATCAAGAAGCCCAATCTGTCGATGCCATCGGAAACCATGAGCGGGATATATAATAAGCGTGCTTACTATTCAAGATGCCGCGTTGCACGAGCAGCCGGCAAATGTGCATGACAGCTTTGCCGGCCCAATCATGGTTATCGATTTGCGAACGCATGATGGCCGCGCCGCCTCTCCGCTGGCCGCGTCTGGCATATTGATGTACAGCCGCTGAACAGGATCGGGGGATCAACGCAATGCCGACGCTTTACGCTCTCAAGCCGGCCTTCCAGGGTCGATTGCGGCCGCTGGTCAATCGGCTGGCGGCAATCGGGGTCACCGCAAACAGCATCACCATCCTGGCCGCCGTGATGTCGGTCGCGGCCGGGACGGCGATCGCGATCTGGCACGAATGGCACTGGCTGCTGTTGCTTATCCCCGCGGTGATGTTCGTGCGCATGGCGCTGAATGCCGTGGATGGCATGCTGGCGCGGGAACACGGGCAGGCCTCGACGCTCGGCATGTATCTGAACGAGTTGTGTGACGTCGTTTCGGACCTCGCGCTGATTCTCCCTTTTGCCGTCTTTCCCGAATTTGGCGCATGGGGCGTCGTCGCCTTCGCGGTATCGGCCGTGCTGACCGAGTTTGCCGGCGTGCTCGGCATCGCCGCCAGGATCGGGCGTAATTATGCCGGGCCGTTCGGCAAGAGCGACAGGGCGCTGGCGCTCGGCGTTGTCGCCGCGCTGTGTGCCGCCGGGCTGTGGCCGGCATCCATAACGCCGTTTGTGTTTCCGGCCATGGCAACGCTTTCGCTGCTGACCGCCATAAACCGGATACGCGCCGGCCTTATTGGCAGCGCCAGCTGAGCATCGAGGCTCGCCATGCCGCCAGTGGGGCCGCCAGAGGGAAAGACCATGATGCACGAACCGATCGCCGCCGCGGCTACGCAAAGCCCTGAGCGGCAAGCGCAGGAGCGGGTCTTCCGCAGCCATGACGGGACGGAGATCTTCTACCGCTTCTGGCCGGCGGCTTCCGCCGATGCCAAGGGCGCGGTGGTGCTCTTCCATCGCGGCCACGAGCATGGCGGCCGCATGGCCCATCTCGTCGATGAACTGCAGATGCCCGACCACGCCTTCTATGCCTGGGATGCGCGTGGCAATGGCCGTTCGTCCGGCGAGCGCGGCTATGCCCCGTCCTTCGCGGCCCTGGTGCGCGACATCGACTGCTTCATGCGCGAGATCGCCGAAAGGGATGGCTTCGCCACGCGCGATATCGCGCTGATCGCGCAGTCCTTCGGCGCCGTGCTCGCTGCCGCCTGGGTGCACGACTATGCGCCCAAGCTGCGCGCCATGGTGCTGGCCTCACCGGCCTTCTCGGTAAAACTATACGTGCCCTTCGCTAAGGAAGGCATCGCGTTCTGGCAGAAGATCAAGGGCCGCTTCTTCGTCAATTCCTACGTCAAGGCGAAATTCCTGACCCACGATCCTGTGCGCATCGCCTCTTTCGAGAGCGATCCGCTGATCACGCGGCCGATCGCCTCCAACATACTGGTCGAACTCTACCAGCACGCCGCCCGCATCGTCAGTGACGCCCGCGCCATCACCGTGCCGACCCAGCTTCTGCTTTCGGGCAGCGACTGGGTGGTGCGCCACGGTCCGCAGCACGAGTTCTTCGTCAATCTCGGCAGCCGCACCAAGGAACGCCATGTGCTGCCGGGCTTCTTCCATGACACGCTGGGCGAGCGCGACCGCGCGCAGGCCCTCGACCTGATCCGGCCGTTCCTCGCCAGGCAATTCGCAACGCCGGATGCGCCGGCCGACCTGAAGCAGGCGGACATTGCCGGCTACACCCGCGACGAGGCCGACAGGCTTGCCTCGCCGCTCGCTCTCATGTCGCCCAAGGGTCTCTATTGGGCATTCAGCCGCGCCTCCATCCGCATGGGCGCCTGGGTCTCGCAAGGTATGAAGGCCGGCGTGACCACCGGCTTCGATTCCGGCTCGACGCTGGACTACGTCTACGAGAACAATGCGCGCGGGCTTACGCCTCTTGGCCGCGTCGTCGACCGCATTTTCCTGGAGGCCATTGGCTGGCGCGGCATCCGCCAGCGCAAGCTGCATCTCGAGGAGCTCATCGGCTCTTGCCTGGCGACGCTCAAGGCCACTGGCCGGCCAGCGCACATTCTCGACATCGCCGCCGGCCACGGCCGCTATGTTCTCGATGCCATCGTGAAGAGCCCCGACCAGCCGGCGAGCGTTCGCCTGCAGGATTATTCCGACCTCAACGTCGAGCTTGGCCGCAAGCTGATCGCCGAGCGGCAATTGCCGGCTGATGTCTCATTCCAGCGCGCCGATGCCTTCGATGCCGACATGCTCGCCAACGTCGATCCGGCGCCCGACCTCGCCATCGTTTCCGGCCTCTACGAACTGTTCTCCGACAATGCGATGATCGCCCGCTCGCTCGGTGGATTGGCCAGCGCCATGCAGCCGGGCAGCCTTTTGCTCTACACCAACCAGCCCTGGCATCCGCAGCTCGAGATGATCGCCCGCAGCCTGACTTCGCATCGCGGCGGCGAGGCCTGGGTGATGCGCCGGCGAACGCAAGGCGAGATGGACCAGCTCGTCGAAGCCGCCGGTTTCGAAAAGCTCGACCAGCGCATCGACCAATGGGGCATCTTCACCGTCTCGGTCGCGCGGCGCCGCTGAACAGCATGGTCTCATCGCCTGCATCCGTGGCGCGTGCCGAACCCTATAGCCGGGTGGTCGTCAGGGCAGCCCTGTGGCTGGCCTTCCTGGCGCCGTTCTTCTATCTCAGCTACGGCTTCGCCAACTGGCTGGCGTCGCAGCGCGACGATGTCGGCAGCATCGTGTTCTCGTGGGAGCACGGCATCCCGTTCGTCGCCTGGACCATCGTGCCCTACTGGTCGATCAACCTGTTCTACGGCCTGTCGCTGCTGCTCAACAACGACAGGCAAGGGGTCGACCGTCTGGCCGGACGCTATCTCACCGCGCAGATCGTCGCCGTTATCTGCTTCATCCTGTTCCCGCTGACCGCGACCTTCGTGCGGCCGGCGACCACCGGCCTGCCCGGCTTCCTGTTTGCCGTGCTCGGCGGTTTCGACAAGCCGTTCAACCAGGCGCCCTCGCTGCACATCGCCCTTTTGGTGATCATCTGGGATCATTGGCGCCACCGGCTCGGCGGGTTGCTCCTGCCGCTTTGGCATGGCTGGTGTTTCCTGATCGGCGCCTCGGTGCTGACGACCTGGCAGCATCATTTCATCGACATCCCGACCGGCGCGCTGCTCGGGTTCTTTGCGCTTTGGCTGTTTCCGCGCAGCGGCGAATTGCCGTTTTCAGGCTTCCGGCTGACCAGCGATGCGAAAGCGCGGCGGCTGGCGCGGTTCTACGCGCTGGGCGCGGTCCTCGCGCTGGCCGGCGCCGCGCTCGGCGCCTTGTTCTGCGCCGTCGCGCTCTTCCTGCTTTGGCCGGCGCTGGCGCTGGCCATCATCGCCTTCGCCTATGCAGGAGCAGGCGAAAAAGTGTTCCAGAAATCCGCCGATGGCAGCATCACGCTCGCAAGCCGTGTCCTGCTCTTGCCTTACCGTCTCGGCGCCAGGGCAAACATATGGGCCTGGACGCGCAAACTTGCTCCCCAGGTGGCGATTGCCGATGGCGTCTTTCTCGGACGCTTTCCCACGGCACGCGAGGCCAACAGCTTCGGTACGGTCATCGACCTCGCCGCCGAACTCGAAAAGCCGGCGGCAGCCGATTGCCGCTGGATCAGCTTTCCGATGATCGACCTCGTGTCGCCGCCGGCGACGATACGGCAGCAGGCAGCCAGCGCGCTGGAGGGTGCACGCCGCGACGGCACCGTGCTGGTGTGCTGCGCGCTCGGCTTCCAGCGCAGCGCCGGCGTCGTCGCCGAATGGCTGGTGGCGACCGGCAAGGCCACGACACCTGCGCTTGCACGCGAAATGCTGATGGCAGCCGGCCGCCCGGTTCATCTTGCCGAAGCCACGGAGCGTGCCGTTTCATGACCGGCAATGCGTATCAGGAACGCGCCAATCGGTTCGCCTGCAGGCTGATGTGGCAGGCGGCGTGGCCGGCTGCGATTGTGGTGGCCGCGAATATCCTTGCGCCCCTGGCTGCTTCGCCGCGCGGTGCCTTCGGGAGCCTGCGCGCGGCCATCCCATTGTCGGCCTCAGCCGCGATCGCAGTCGTCGTGCTGGCGCTGTCGGCATTGCTGGCATTCGACGCGCTGCTGTTCCGGCTGATGGCCAGCCATGACGAGGAAGCTTCCGGCGGCGCCGCGGTGGATGACATACTGGCGCGCATGCGCCTGAAACCCTCGCCGTCCACGACACGGTCGCTCGACGACCGCATGGCCGGCGCAAGCCGCTTGTTGTTCAGGCAGCGCGTCGCCTTCGGCCTGTTCCTGGCGATGCTTTTCGCGGCAGGATTCTGGGCGCCGCGATGAACAGGCTTTCGCTCAAGACCTTCACCTTGCTGCAGACGGCAACCTCCGTCGGCCTGTCGGCGCTGGCCCGGATGGTGACGGGCGTGCGTCCGATCTGGAACGGCAGCCTGCCCTCCGACCGGCAGCGCATCTATTTCGCCAATCACACCAGCCATGGCGACTTCATACTTTTGTCGGCCTGTCTCAGCGAAAGCGAGCGCGCGATCACCCATGCTGTTGCCGCAGGCGAATATTGGGGGAAGTCGCGGCTGCGCCGCTTCATCGCGCAAGACATGCTGTCGTCGGTGCTCATCAACCGGCAGTGGACGAGACCCGAGGAAAATCCGATCGAGATCATGCTGTCGGTTCTCGACCAGGGGCACTCGCTGATCCTGTTTCCCGAAGGCACACGCAACATGACCGAAGAGCCGCTGCTGGCATTCCGCTCCGGGCTCTACAATCTGTCGACGGCGCGGCCTGAGGTCGAGCTGATACCGTGCTGGATCGAGAACATGTCGCGCGTGCTGCCCAAGGGCCAGTTCCTGCCGGTGCCGCTGCTGTGCCGTGTCGTCTTCGGCCCGCCGGTGGCCGTGGCGCCTGGTGAAGAACGCCGCGCCTTCCTCGAACGCGCCCACGCCACGCTTCTGGCGCTCAACCCGCGTCCCGAGCGAGACGATTGATGCGCCACGAAATCTCCATCCTGATCATCGGCCTGCTGGCGGTTTTGACCACCGCCAGCATCGTCGCCACCATCCTTTCGGCGCGGGCGCCGAAGCCGCTCAGTTCGACGCTGGTCAATCTGACCCAGCGCATCAACGCATGGTGGGTGATGGTGGCGCTGATGACGGTCGCCTTCTTCTTCGGCCGTTACGGGATGACCATCCTGTTCGCGCTGATTTCTTTTGCCGCGCTGCGCGAATTCGTGACGCTGACGCATACGCGCCGCAGCGACCATTGGGTGCTGCTCGGCATGTTCGGCATCATCATACCGTTTCAATATTGGCTGGTGTGGACCGCCTGGTACGGGCTCTTCGTCATCTTCATTCCGGTCTATTGCTTCCTGTTGATGCCGGCCATCACGGCGCTGCATGGCGACACCGAACGCTTCCTCGAGCGCATCGCCGCGCAGCAATGGGCGGTGATGATCTCTGTCTATTGCGTCAGCCACGTCCCTGCCCTGCTGACACTCGAGGTGCCGGGCTTCGAAGGCCGCACCCTGCTGCTGATCGCCTTCCTGATCATCGTCGTGCAAGGCAGCGACGTGCTGCAGTACATCTTCGGCAAGCTGTTTGGAAAGCATCGTTTTTCGCCGAACGTCTCACCGTCGAAAACCTGGGAAGGGCTGATCGGCGGGCTGGTGTCGGCGAGCCTGCTGGGCGCGCTGTTGTCGTTCGTCACCCCCTTTTCGCCGCTGCAGGCGGCGGCCGTGGCCTTCGTCGCCTGCTCGATGGGATTCCTCGGCGGGCTGGTCGCCTCGGCCATCAAGCGCGACCAGGGCGTCAAGGACTGGGGCCATCTGATCGAAGGCCATGGCGGCATGATGGACCGCACCGACAGCCTGGTCTTCGCCGCCCCGGTGTTCTTCCACCTCGTGCGCTATTTCTGGACGGTCTGAGCAAGCCGTTCTGACCACGTTCACAGCCGGTTGCGAATGAGCATGGTGACGACGAAGAACGCGCCGACCGAACTGGTGATGATGCCGATCGGCAGTTCCTGCGGCGGCAGCAGCGTTCGGGCCAGAAGATCGCTGGCCAGCAACAGCACCGCGCCGAAGACGGCACAGCTGGCAACCAGGCGCAGATGCAAGGGGCCCGCCAGCGGCCGCGACAGATGCGGGATCATCAGCCCGACGAAGCCGATGACGCCGGCGACCGAAACAAGGATCGCCGTCGAGAAGGCGGCGACGAGAAAGGTCGTCCGGCGCATGCGCGCCACTGGCACGCCCAGGCTTTCGGCGGCGTTTTCGCCGGCCAGGAAAGCATCGAGCCGGCGGTGGTTCCACAGCGCGTAGGCCAGAATGGTGCCTGCCCCCAGCGCGCCCAACCAGATATTGTCCCAGCGCGCCAGGCCAAGGCCGCCCATGGTCCAGAACAGCACCGAGTGGGCGGCGCGCTGGTCGCCTGCAAAGACCAGATAGTTGGTCAAGGCGGTGAACATGAAGGACACGGCAAGACCGGCGAGGACCAGCCGCTCCGGGCCTTGCCCCCTCACCCGCGCGACCAGCAGCAAGACGACGCCGGCAGCCAGTATGCCGCCGGTGAAGGCCGCGACCGGCAACGTCCAGATGCCAAAACTGTCGCCGAAAACGGTGATGACGGAAACCGCACCTGCGGCGGCACCCGACGACAGGCCGAACAGGAACGGATCGGCGAGATCGTTGCGGGTCACCGTCTGCAGCAGCGCACCGACGACGCCGAGGCCTGCGCCGACGCAGATGGCCAGGATCGTGCGCGGCAGCCGCAGATCGACGACGATCTTGCCGACCGGCCCAGACACGTCGTGCCCGCTTAAGCCGATTGCGCGGCCAAGTGCTGCAACGACATCGGTCAGCGGGATCAGCGTGGAGCCATAGGCGATCGACAGCAGAGCGAGAGCGGCGATCGCCGCCGCTCCCAGCACCATGGACAATGCAAATGCTGGATGACGCAAGCTCAAAACGCTTCCGGATGCATGGCTTTCGCGATCTTGTCGATCGCTTCGATGTTGGCGGGTCCAGGCGTCAGCTCGGCGTAGCGCAGGGCAACGAAGCGCCCGTTCTTGACCGCGTCTGTCTCCTTCATCGCCGGATGCGCCTTCAGGAAACCGAGCAGCTTCTTGTAGCCGCCGCCGTCCTGGTAATCGAGCAGGATGAGGAATTGCGGATTGCGCGACGCCACCGTTTCCCAGTCCGTGTTGCCCCAGCTGGTGTCCATGTCGGCCATGATGTTGTCGCCGCCGGCGGCAGTGATCATGGCGCTCGGAATAGCGAACTTGCCTGCGGTGAACGGCTTGTCCTCGCCGGAATCATAGAGGAACACCCGCGTTCCCTTGGCGTTGCCGACCTTGGCGGTGATGTCGGCGAGCTGCGTCTTCCAGCCGGAGACAAGCTTCTCGGCCTCGGCTTCCTTGCCGAAAATCTTGCCCAGCTTTTCGACGTCGCCGTAGAGCAGGTCCATCGAAGCGGCGGGGCGGCTCTTGTCGAGATGGACGCAGCTTTCCGTCAGCACCAGCGTCTTGACGCCATGCAGGGCAAGCGTGTCCGGCGTCACCTCGCCGCCGGGCTTCATGCCGTAATACCAGCCGGCGAAGAAGAAATCCGGCTCGACCGCGACGAGGTTTTCGAGCGTTGGATATTTCGGCGCCAGTTCCGGGATCGAACCCTGCTCGGCCTTGAATTCGGGACCCACCTTGTACCATCCGGTGATGCCGGTCAGGCCGACGATCGACGGCTGCAGTTTCAGCGCGAAAGCCATCTCGGCCATGTTGAGATCCTGGATGACGGCGCGCTTCGGCGGCGCATCGAAAGTCAGCGGCTTGCCGCAACTGTCGACGGTGACCGGGAAGGCCAGGGCTGTCGAGGCCAGCAGCGAGAAGGCAAGCGAAAAGGCAAGGCGTTTCACGGGTTTTGCTCCTTTGTGGATGGGATTGGGTCGACTACGGAAAGGCTTCCATCAGGACGGTGGCGCGGCACGGTTCGGAACCTCGAACACCGTCAGTTCGCGGTCTTCGGTCGGATGGCGCAGGCGCAGCACATCGATGCCGAAAATCTCGCGGATCAGTTGTTGGGTCAGCGCTTCGCGCGGTGCGGCGAGCGCCTGCAGACGGGCATGGTTCATCACCGCAACCCTGGTCGCGAACGGCGCCACCAGCGCCAGGTCGTGCAGCACCGCGATCACCGTCATCTCGAAGCCGGCGACGAGGTCGAGCAGTTCGCCGCGGGCGCGCGGGTCGAGATGGTTGGTCGGCTCGTCGAGGAACAGGATCTTTGGCTGCTGGGCGATGGCGCGCGCCAGCTGGGCGCGCTGGCGCTCGCCGCCCGACAGCGAGCCGATGGTGCGGCCGAGCAGCGGCAGCAGGCCGGTCCGGCGCAGAGCGTCGACGACGATATCGCGTTCCTCGCTCCTGCGCCGCAGCCCGGCGTGCGGGACCCGGCCAAGCTCGACATAGTCGATCACCGCCAGCCGCGGATCGGGCTGGTCGGTCTGGCCGACGACGGCCATATGCAGTGCCCGCTCGGCGGCTGAAATCCTGTCCAGCCGGCGCCCGCCGAGCTTCACCTCGCCGGAACTCGGCCGCAGCATGCCCGACAGCATGCGCAGCAGCGTCGTCTTGCCGGCGCCATTGGGACCAATGATGGCGAGGCGGTCGCCGGATGCCACCGACAGGCTAACCGCCTGAACCAGATCCCGCCCATTCGCCATGGCGCAGAGGTCACTTGCTTCGAGAAGCGCTGCGCTCATCGGCTGCTGCCCGCCGGATTGCCCGAACCGGGGTTGCGGGCCAGCGTCTTGCCGGCCAATCCTGCTGGACGCTGACCGGAACTGCACCAGCCATCGGCGAGCGAGGCGTAGAGCCTGGCGAACCGCACGAGGTCGCCGACATCGGCTCGTGCGTCGATGGAGCCGAAGAGATAGGCAGCCTTGCCTGGCGCCTGGAATGCGACCGTCAGCGGCCGCGAGCAGCCTGCCATGCAAGCCACGCCTTCGACCGCGAAGCCTTGCGCCACGGCCGGCTCGTTGTAGACCGAAAGCCGGGAGCGCAAATCGCTGCAAAGGCTTTCGCCAGACCTGACCCCGGTCACGAGGTCACGGCAGAGCGTGCACACGATGATGCGATGATCGATGGAGCCATCCAACTTTCCGTCACTTTCCAAAACTGGCGACGGAAGGAAGGAGGCGAACCGGCCGACAAGACCGGGATTCGCGTTTCCTCCCGGCACACCCCGTCCGGTCAACTCAGTGATGGCAGGTCTCCTGGCTCGCGGGTCGTTGCGCCATCCTGCCTTCCCAGCCTTGCCGGCCAGTGGCATTTTGCGGATTTTGCTCGCCGCTTACAGTTGCGGGGGCAGCCACGGCCTCGACCCCTGGGGATCTCACCGTGTTCCCTTTTCACCCCTCGCCTTTCGACTCGGGGACCATCACCGGCCCAGCGTAGTTTTGCGCCAATCGCTTCGCAATGGATTTCTCGGACCGAGTGGTGGGCCAGCTAAGGGAAACAGGCATTGCATGCTCGCTTTATGTAATAACATAACACTCCTAAGAGATGACGCGGGCCGCTGTCAAGCGAAAGCCCGTGAGGCGGTTGGCCGGATGGCGACCGGCGTCGGCGTAGATTGCGCGGGATGCGCAATTTCGATCAAACTGGCCGCGCCAGGAAACGGCAGGATGATCTGGCCAATGCGAAAAGGAGCCCCATGAACCCGACCGAGAAAGCGCTGTGGTTCGTCGAGAGCCATCTGCCGGAGGCAGTCTCGCTCGACGATGTCGCGCAAAGCAGCGGCGTGTCGCGTTTTCATGTGACGCGGGCTTTCGGCGCTGCCACGGGCCGCTCGGTGATGGGCTACATGCGCTCACGCCGGCTGACCGAGGCGGCGCGCAAGCTGGCCGGCGGGGCGCCCGACATCCTCGCCGTCGCGCTCGACGCCGGCTACAACTCGCATGAGGCGTTCACCCGCGCCTTCCGCGACCAGTTCGGCACCACGCCGGAACTGGTGCGCGCGCAAGGCACACTCGACAAGCTCGACCTCGTGGAGCCGATCCTGATGGACCAGTCCTTCCTCACCAATCTCGAACCACCGCGTTTCGAGACCAGCCGACCGTTCCTGATTGCCGGCCTCGGCGAACGCTACAGCTGCGAAACCAGCGCCGCCATTCCGATGCAGTGGCAGCGCTTCGGCCCCTATATCGGCAACATTCCGGGCGAGGCCGGCGCCGTCGCCTATGGCGTCTGCGTCAACGGCGACGATGCCGGCAATTTCGACTACATCGCCGGCGTCGAAGTGTCTGATTTTTCCGACCTGCCCAAGGAATTCTACCGGGTGCGGGTGCCGGCGCAGAAGTATGCGGTCTTTGCCCACCGCGAGCACATCTCGACCATCCGCCGGACGGTCAACACGATCTGGAACAAATGGCTGCCGGCCTCTGGGCACGAGATCGCGGACGCGCCGGAATTCGAGCGTTATGGCCCGGAGTTCAATGCCCACAGCGGCAATGGTGGGCTGGAGATCTGGATACCGGTCAAGGCGTAGGTGATCAGGCCATCGGCAGCGCCGGCCAGCGATCGACTATCCCGCCGCCGGAAAACACGGCGATCGACCCGAACTGCTGCAGCACGGCCTCGCTCTGCGTCGGCCGCAGGAAGGCGTAGTCGCCGGGCTTTGCGGTCGCATCGGCCGGCAGGCCCATGAATTGCTGGTTGGAGGACAGGCCGAGCAGGCCGTTCGTCGTCATGCCTTGGGGGAACACCGGTTCTGCCATCCACTTGCCGCCATAGAGATAGCAGCCCTTGCGCGGGAACCGGCCGAGCGCCTGCAGCAGGCGAGTGACGGCCGGCGGGCCGGGCAGCATCGGCTCGACCATTTTCAGGATCGGCGTGGCGATGAAGGCCGCCGGCTGGAAGCCGTCGAGACCTGGCGTATCGAAGTCGCTGGGCAGCACAAAGGCCGAGCCCATCGAGACCTCATTGGCCGCGCCGCCATGATGGAGCAGCGCGGTCTTGCTGCCACCGATGTTCAGGATGCGGCGCTGGTCGGCGCCGAGACAGGCGACGAATGCCGAGGCCTGCGCCGACGCCATTGCCAATGCCTTTGCCGGTCCGCCGAAAAGGCCGGGAATGAGCGGTGCATGCGCCTCGTAGGCCATGACGCCTTCGCAATGCAGCCGGGTCGGCAACGCGCTCAACGCCTTCGACAAGGCCTGAGGATTGGCGAACCCGCCGCGATGCAGCCCGACATCGATCTCGAAAGCGATGCGCAGGCCGATGCCGAGTTCGTCAGCGAGCGCGCCATATTCCGCCAGTCTCTCCTCGCTGTCGATCAGCCAGCAGACACGTGACCAGTCGGCATCACCCTTCACCAGCACAGCCCTTGCCACACCGATCGGCATCGGTTTGCCGTAGAGCAGATCGGCATCCGGGAACGCCTTCAACACCGCCTCGCTGATCGGCGGGTGAAAGGTCATGAAGCGCTCACTGCCAAGCGCCTTGCCGATATGCGCAAGCAGCGGCAGGCAGGCGAGCGATTTGTCGACCAGCCGCACGGCCAGGCCGGGATCGAGTCTGCCCTTCACCAAGGCAATGTTTCCGTCCAGCCGGTCGCGGTCGAGCAGCAGGCAGGGTTGGAAGATGCCGGCTTCCTTCAGCGCATCCGAGAGGGTGGAAAAATAGGCGCTCATCATTCGATGCCGAACAGGCCGGCCATGTAGGGCGACACGAAGCGGTTTTGCGGATCGATGTCACGGCGCACCGCCATGGCATCGTCCCAGCGCGGGTAGAGCTTTTTCAGATCCGCCGCTTTCAGGCTGTGCATCTTGCCCCAATGCGGCCGGCCGCCATATCTGCGGAAGATCGGCTCCGCCGCCCGCATGAACGGCAACGGATCGTTCGCTGCATCATGGTGGATGGCGATGGAGCAGGTCAGCCTGTTGTAGAATGGCGAAAGCCAGAACTGGTCCGGCGCGACCGAGCGCACCTCCATCGGGAAATAGACCTCGGGAAAACGCTTCTCGGTCAGCTCGATGATCTCGGCCAGCGCCTTCGGCCCCTCCTCGAACGGCAGATGATATTCCATCTCGTTGAACTTGGTCTGCCGGTCGCTGGCATAGACGTTGAGCCAGTCCTGCACGTAGTCCTCGGCCGGCAATTTGGCGATGGCGCCCAGGATCAGGCGGCCGCGCAGCGATGGCAGCCAGGCAAGCCCGGTGCGCAGCCGGCGCAGTGTCCGCAACCCGGCCTCATCCGCTTCCGGCGGTCGCGGGGTCGGTGCTGCGTCGCTGAGATCACTGGCGATGAACTGCGCATAGCCGGAAAACGGAATGTAGTAGAATTCGGCCGAGCGATGCGCGGCCATCATCGCCTCGAAATCGCGCAGCATCTCGGTGATCGGCAGCACCCATTTGCGGCGGCGCAGCCGGTAGGTCGCGATGTTGTTCAGCGTCACTTCGGTGAGCACGCCGAAAGCGCCGAGCGCGACACCGATGGCATGGATCATGTCCTGATCCCCTGCCCGCTTGAAGTCGCGGACCTTGCCAAGCCCGTCGACGATCTGCACCGTCTCCAGCTGCGTGTGATAGGCGCCGAGCGTCGATCCCGAGCCGTGCGTGGCTGTGCCCAGCGCGCCGCCGATCGCCTGGCGGTCGATATCGCCCATATTGGGCAAGCCCTGGCCAATGCCTTGCAGGATGTGCATCAGCGGGCCGAGCCGGGTCCCTGCCCGCACCCGCGCCTGATGTTTTTGCGCGTCGTGCGAGACCAGCCCTTCCAGTCTCTCCAGGGACAGGATCGTGCCCTGCGATTTCACCAGCGGCGTGAAGGAATGACCGGCGCCGGCGACGCGGACCGGGCCAGGCGCGGTCCGGACGAGATCACCGAGTTCACCGGCATCGCCGGGGCTGGCGATCAGCTTGGGCTCGGCGCTTACAAAGCCTGACCAGTTGCTCCAAACGTTTGACATGCCACCTCCCCGCTCAGGCAACCGCACGACGGCGTGACACAAGGACGAAAAGACCGAGCAGCACCACGCTGGCCACCGCGCTGGCGGCGGCGAATTCCGGCACCGGCCGGAAATCCTTGCCATCGATGAGCAGCGACGCCGCGATCGGCCCGATCGCCAGGCCGAAAAGCTGGGCTGCCGGCACCAGCAGCACGGCGGTGCGCGTCTCGTCGGCGGTGATCGCCAGACGGATCTGGTAGGGCACGATGAACAGCAGGATAAAACCCATGGCCAGGGCAGCGACCCAGAACGTCGTCAGACCGGGGCTACTGGCAAGAACCAGGGAGCTGACAAGCGCGACGACGCCGATCGCCGCGATGGCAAGGCGATAGTCGATGCGCGCCTCGAACGCGGTCGCCGTCATCGCCCCCAGGACCTGCACCGCGAGGCTGGCCGAGACGATCAGGCCGACGGTGCGGCCATCGATGCCGTATTGCGCGCCCAGCGGCTCCAGGAAAGCCCAGACCGCGCCGAAGAACATGAAGTAGCAGAAGACCGACAACAGCGCGGTCATCGAAGGAATCGTCAGCACATTGGCCAAATTCTCTTCCTTGGGCAGGTCGGCATAGTCACCGGGTACGGTGAAAGCGACCGCCAGCGACACGACACAGACGACGGCAAGAACGATGAAGCCGCCCGCCGATCCTGCGGCCGGGATGACGTAGAGCGCCAGCAACAGGGCGAGCGCGCATTGCGCCAGCGTCTGCATGGTGACGAAATAGCCGCCGATGCGCTCGGCACGCCGCGAGCGGGCGATCAGTTCGGTGGCGATGGCGACCAGACCGCCCTCAGCGAGCCCGGCAAGGGCGCGGGCCGCAATCAGCATGTTGGCGCTTACAGGATAAGCCGTCCACATATTGGCCAGCGCCAGCAGCAGCAGAAGGACGGCACTTTTCCAGCGCATGTTGTGGGCCGAAAGCAGCATCGCCACGACGGCCGAGCCGATGGCAATGGCGATCATCTCGGCGGTGGCGACCAGCGCCAGTTCGTCGCCGCTGACATGGCCCTCAGTGTAAAGGGCGCCAAGCAGCACCGGCTGCAGGCCGAGGATGAGCAGGCCGACCGAACCGATCCACAGGGCCGAGGCGAGCTGCCAGCCGGTCGGATTGCCGACCAGCCAGTCGCCACTGCCTGCATGGCCGGTATCTGTCGAAGCCAAAGGCGCCTCCCAACGTCCTTGCCGTGCGGCAAAAAAGCTGACAACCTGTCAGTATTTCAGAAACTGATACTTGATCATATTTCTTGTCAACCGGAATTTGAAAACCGTGCGAAAGATCGGTGCATGACGGAATTGAAGAGAATGGCGACCGAGCCGAGGCGCAGGCCCAAGCAGGAGCGCAGCCGCGAGCGCATCGATGCGATCCTGTCGACAACCATGCGGCTGATCGGGGAAAAGGGCATCGACGCCGTCACCATGAAGGAGGTCGGCATGCTGGCGGGCGGGCCGATCGCCACCGTCTACCACTATTTTCCCAACAAATCGGCGATCCTGGCGATGCTCTATGAGCGGTTTTCAGAGGTCAGCCGCGCGCGGCTGACGGCGATCATCGCCGATGTCCGCGAAGCAAAGGACGTGATCGTGGCCGCCGACCGGCTGCTTGACGACTACCTCAGCCGTGTCGCCGGCGATCCGGCCATCCAGGATCTGCAGAACGCCATCCAGGCCGACAAGGCGCTCAAGAACCTCGACATCGCCGAAACCCGGCACCAGGCCAAAATGTTCTGCGACCACGTCATCGCCCAGCTCGAGCCCGAGAGGCGCGAGCAGTTCGAGCGCATGGTCCTGCTGATCTTCCAGCTCGCCGGCGGCGTGGTGCGCCTGGCGCTCGCCGAGGGCGAAGCGGAAAGCCGCCGGACCATCGAGGACTACCGCTCGATCATCCACACGCAGCTGCGGCTGTTTCTGTAGCCCTGGTGATCATCGTCGAGCTGCCCCGAATGAGAGGCGTCGGGCGGCGCGAGCATCAGAACGCCCGCTATGTAACCTGGCCGATAAGGCCCTCGAACCCGTCGGCAAGATTGGCATTGCCGGCAGCGAGAAACGCAGAAAGATTGCGGGCGCCACCGGGCGTCTTGTTGGCATCAAGCAACACCGCCCTGCCCTCATGCATGACGAAATCGAACTTTCCGTAGTCAAAGCCAAGCTGGCGCCTCAGCGCGCGAAGCTCATCGGGAACCGGAACCGGCTCATGGCGGATCGTGTCGTCGCCCTTGACGAGGCTCTGCGGCGAGACATGGCGGGTGCAGCGCTCGCGGTCGCCGCAGAATATCCAGAAGCGGGCTCCAAAGCCGTCCGACTCCGGCTCGGGAATGAATTTTTCGACGACGAGATCGTCGCGGTCGAAGACCGCCGGCGCAACATCCGAAAGGCATGTATAGACGCGATAACCCTCGATAGGCTTGACGCCGGGAAACGGCTTCGGCTTTCCGGCACGCAGCGATCGCCGGTTGAGCGCCTGCTCCCGCATCCCGAGATTGTTGAGATTACTCTTGACGATGACCGGCCCTTGCCAGTCGTCATCCTTGCCGATCAAGGCGCCACTGACGCGTCGCTTGGAGATGTCGGCAGCCCCGATGTTCACGCAGAAGGGAAAAGCGCGTGCGTATTCGACATATTCGGGCGGCGTCACGGTCGCATCGACGTGCAGCACCGCGATGTCGGCTTCCGGCTTTGCCGACGTTCCGGGGATTATACGGACGGAATGACCGCGTCGCTTCAGTTCCTTCAGCAGCTCGAAAAGCATATAGGAACTGCCACGGCGAAACAGCGGGCCGCGCCAGCGTTCGAACCTGTCGAACTCATGCGTAATAACCGCGATGCGTGTCATGGGCCCCCCGCTTGGTCTCATTAGCGTCCTCGATTATAGCTGCAAATACAATGCCGGCTTGGGGCTGTGGATGACCGACCATTGGAATGCCATTCGAAGGCACTGGCAGTTGCTCGGACCACCGCTGCGGCCGCCGGCGGAAGCGGTTGAGGCCTATGAGCGTGAGCTCAGCCTTTCGAAGGCGCACGTCGTTCTGCTTGGCGTGACGCCGGAACTCGCCGGGCTTGGGGCGACGATGACGGCCGTCGACGAATCTTCCGACATGATCGCGGGTATCTGGCCAGGCGACACCGCGTTGCGAAAGGCAATCAACGGCGACTGGCTCGACTTGCCGGTGTCGAACGCAAGCGTCGATGCGGTGATCGGCGACGGCTGCCTGTCGGCGTTCGGCCTTTCAACCGGGCGCCGGGCGCTGTTTGCGGCAATCGCAGGCGTACTGCGCACCGACGGCCGCGCCGGACTGCGTCTCTTTGCCGGTCCGGAAACACCGGACGATCCGGCGGCGTTGCGGGCGTTTGCACTGTCGGGCGGCGTCTCGACCTTCCATGAACTCAAATGGCGCGTCGCCATGACCGCGACGGGCGATGCGCCCGACCATGCCATTTCGGTCAGGACGATCGCGGAAAGATTCGATGTGCTGTTTCCTGACCGCGAAGAGCTTTCGGCTCGCACGGGCTGGGACCTGCCCACCATCGGCACCATCGATGTCTATCGGAACTCGCCGGCTATCTACAGCTTCGCGCCGGCGACCACACTGGTGAGCGAAGCGGAAACGTTCTTTGGTGATGTCCGGATCGCTTTGACCGGGAGCTATGGGCTTGCCGAGCGATGCCCGCTGTTGGTGCTGCGGGCGCCAAGACACTGAAGACAGCAGGACGGCGTTTTAACCCAGGCTTTCTGAAATCGTGCGGCAGCATGAGAAAAATTTCGCGCGCATCGCAGTCTTCGCGCACCTTGACTCTCAAAGGCCGCCAGCCTATTTCAGCGCCACGTTAGCACTCGCCTTTGGTGAGTGCTAACCACATGTCCGGCGCCGCCGGACGGAGGAACTGTATCTCACCGTTCTCATCGAGGAAGAAAAAATGGCAAAGTCGAAGTTCCGCCCGCTTCATGACCGCGTGGTCGTTCGCCGGGTCGAATCCGAATCCAAGACCGCTGGCGGGATCATCATCCCCGACACGGCAAAGGAAAAGCCGCAGGAAGGCGAGATCATCGCCGTCGGCTCCGGCGCTCGTGACGAAGCTGGCAAGCTGGTCCCGCTGGACGTCAAGGCTGGTGACCGCATCCTGTTCGGCAAGTGGTCGGGCACCGAAGTCAAGCTCAATGGCGAAGACCTTCTGATCATGAAGGAATCCGACATCATGGGCATCATCGGCTGATTATCGGCCTCACCGTCAACTGAATTTCCGGGCTTACTCCAAGCCCTTGCCAGGAGCTAAAAATGGCTGCCAAAGACGTAAAATTCTCCCGTGATGCCCGTGAGCGCATGCTGCGCGGCGTCAACATCCTCGCCGACGCGGTGAAAGTCACGCTCGGTCCCAAGGGCCGCAACGTCGTCATCGACAAGTCCTTCGGCGCCCCGCGCATCACCAAGGACGGCGTCACCGTCGCCAAGGAAATCGAGCTTGAAGACAAGTTCGAGAACATGGGCGCGCAGATGGTCCGCGAAGTTGCTTCGAAGACCAACGACATCGCCGGCGACGGCACCACGACCGCAACCGTTCTGGCACAGTCGATCGTCCAGGAAGGCCACAAGGCCGTTGCCGCCGGCATGAACCCGATGGACCTGAAGCGCGGCATCGACCTGGCCGTGACCGAAGTCGTCGCGGCGCTCGGCAAGGCTGCCAAGAAGATCAAGACCTCCGAGGAAGTCGCCCAGGTCGGCACGATCTCGGCCAATGGCGACGAGTCGGTCGGCAAGATGATCGCGGAAGCGATGCAGAAGGTCGGCAACGAAGGCGTCATCACGGTTGAGGAAGCCAAGACCGCCGAGACCGAACTCGAAGTCGTCGAAGGCATGCAGTTCGACCGCGGCTACCTCTCGCCCTACTTCGTCACCAACGCCGACAAGATGGTTGCCGAGCTCGAGGACGTCTACATCCTCCTGCACGAGAAGAAGCTGTCCAACCTCCAGGC
>NZ_JAFG01000016.1 GCF_000519305.1 Mesorhizobium ciceri WSM4083
AAGATCAACGCCAATATCGGCAACTCCGCGGTCACCTCCTCGATGGCCGAAGAGGTCGAAAAAATGGTCTGGGCGATCCGCTGGGGCGCCGACACCGTGATGGACCTGTCGACCGGTCGCAACATCCACAACATCCGCGAATGGATCGTGCGCAATTCGCCGGTGCCGATCGGAACCGTGCCGCTCTACCAGGCGCTTGAGAAGGTCGGAGGGATCGCCGAGGACCTGACCTGGGAAATCTACCGCGACACGTTGATCGAGCAGGCCGAACAGGGCGTCGACTATTTCACCATCCATGCCGGTGTGCGGCTGCACTACATCCCGCTGACGGTCGACCGGGTCACCGGCATCGTCTCGCGCGGTGGCTCGATCATGGCCAAATGGTGCCTGCACCATCACCGCGAAAGCTTCCTCTACGAGCATTTCGAGGAAATCTGCGACATCTGCCGCTCTTATGACGTGTCCTTCTCGCTCGGCGACGGCCTTCGTCCGGGCTCGATCGCCGATGCCAATGATGCGGCGCAATTCGCAGAGCTGGAGACCCTCGGCGAGCTGACGAAGATCGCCTGGGCCAAGGATTGCCAGGTCATGATCGAGGGGCCAGGCCATGTTCCCATGCACAAGATCAAGCAGAACATGGACAAACAACTCGCCGTCTGCGGCGAGGCGCCGTTCTATACGCTTGGACCACTGACGACCGACATTGCGCCGGGTTATGATCACATCACCTCTGGCATTGGCGCCGCCATGATCGGCTGGTTCGGCACCGCCATGCTTTGCTACGTCACGCCGAAGGAACATCTCGGCCTTCCCGATCGCAACGACGTCAAGATTGGCGTGATCACCTATAAGATCGCGGCGCATGCCGCCGACCTGGCGAAGGGTCACCCGGCGGCGAAGCTCCGCGACGACGCGCTGTCGCGGGCCAGATTCGAGTTCCGCTGGGAGGACCAGTTCAACCTGTCGCTCGACCCCGAAACCGCGCGGTCCTTCCACAACCGCGCGGTCCTTCCACGATCAGACCTTGCCCAAGGAAGCGCACAAGCTGGCGCATTTCTGCTCGATGTGCGGACCGAAATTCTGCTCAATGCGCATTTCCCACGACATCCGCGCCGAGGCTCAGAAGGAAGGCATGGCGGCGATGGCGGCGAAATATCGCGAGGGCGGCGATCTCTACATGCCGGCGGACGAGACAGGCGCACCGCTCATGCCGGAGGCGCATGAGCCATCATGAGGGTGCTGATCAAAGGGGCCGGCGTTGCCGGCCTCACCGCCGCCTTTGAGTTCGCCACACGCGGCGCGGCGGTGACAATTGTCGAGACAAGACATGCTCTCGGGGGCAATGCGTCGTGGCTCGCTGGCGGCATGCTGGCGCCTTGGTGCGAGCGTGAAAGCGCCGAGCAGCCGGTGCTCGATCTCGGACGCGATGCAGCCGACTGGTGGGATAGGGCAACGCCCGGCCAAGTGATACGGGCCGGAACGCTGGTCGTGGCCGCGCCGCGCGATGCGGGCGAACTCGACCGCTTTGCCAGCCGCACGTCGGGGCATCGCCGTGTCGATGATGGTGAAATCGGGTTATTGGGACCCGACCTCGCCGGCCGCTTCCGTCGCGGACTATTCTTCCCCGATGAGGCCCATCTCGATCCGCGCCAGGCGATGGCGGCACTTCATGACAGATTGGTGGCGATGGGCGTCGAATTCCGCTTCGGCGCCGATACCCGGCACATTTCCGGTTTCGATCGCCGGATCGACTGCACGGGGATGGCGGCGGAAGACGACGGACTGCGCGGGGTTCGGGGCGAGATGCTCATCCTTCGCACGCCGGATGTGTCGCTGTCGCGCCCGGTCCGGCTGCTTCACCCGCGCTTTCCGCTTTACGTGGTGCCGCGCACCGGCCACCGTTTCATGGTTGGCGCGACGATGATCGAGAGCCGGTCCTCGGGACCGGTGACGGCGCGTTCGATGATGGAGCTTTTGGGCGCGGCCTACGTTCTCCATCCGGCATTCGGCGAGGCTGGCGTCATCGAGACCGGCGCCGGTGTTCGCCCGGCCTTTTCCGACAATCTGCCGCGTGTCGAGGCACGCGGAAGGACCGTCGCGATCAACGGCCTCTATCGCCATGGCTTTCTGCTCGCCCCTGCTATGGCGCGCCAGGCGGCCGACCTGGTTTTCAATCAAGACGGAACCAAGGAGCTTGCTCATGAAATTGATGGTCAACGGCGAAGCGCATGAGATTGCGGCCACCACGCTGGCCGAGCTGCTTGCAGCGCTCGACTATGAAGGCGAATGGCTGGCGACGGCCGTCAACAGCGACCTCGTGCACCGGGCCAACCGGGCGGAGTTCCGGTTGAGCGACGGTGACCGGATCGAAATCCTTTCGCCCATGCAGGGAGGCTAGACATGTTCGATCTTCTCGGAGCGGCACTGCCTTCGCGCCTGCTTCTCGGCACCGCCCAGTATCCTTCGCCGGCCATCCTCGCCGATGCGGTCAAGACGTCGGGTGCCTCGGTGGTGACGGTCTCGCTGCGCCGTGAAATGGCCGGCGGCTGGGGCGGCGAGAAATTCTGGTCGCTGGTCAACTCGCTGGGCGTGAGGATCTTGCCCAACACCGCCGGCTGTCACTCCGTGAAGGAAGCCGTCACGACCGCGAAGATGGCGCGCGAGGTCTTCGGCACGTCGTGGATCAAGCTCGAAGTGATCGGCAACCATGACACGCTACAGCCGGACGTGTTCGGCCTGGTCGAAGCTGCCTGCATCCTGTGCGAAGACGGTTTTACAGTGTTCCCGTATACCACTGACGATCTCGTTGTCGCCGAGCGGCTGCTCGGCGCGGGCTGCAAGGTTCTGATGCCGTGGTGCGCGCCGATCGGCTCGGCTCTCGGGCCGGTCAACATCATGGCGCTGCGCTCGATGCGTGGGCATTTCCCCGATGTCCCACTGATTGTGGATGCAGGTCTTGGCAGGCCTTCGCATGCGGCGACCGTCATGGAACTCGGTTTTGACGCAGTCCTCCTGAACACGGCGGTCGCCAAGGCCGCTGATCCGGTCGGCATGGCGCGTGCGTTCGGTAAGGCGGTCGAGGCCGGTCGTGAGGCTTACAGCTCGGGAATGCTCGAACCGCGCGACATGGCCATCCCCTCAACTCCCGTCATCGGCATGGCAGCGTTTCGATGAGGCTCGACCCCCTCTATCTGATTGTCGATTCCAGCGCCTGGATCGAGCGTCTCGTGCCGCTCGGCGTCAAGCTGGTGCAATTGCGCATCAAGGATAAGGACGAGTTTTCGCTGCGCCAGGAGATCCGCGCTTCGAAGGCGATATGCGAACGCCACGGCTGCCAGCTCGTCGTCAACGATTACTGGCGGCTCGCCATCGAAGAAGGCTGCGACTTCGTCCATCTCGGCCAGGAAGACCTCGCACGGGCCGATGTAACAGCGATCCGGCGGGCGGGCATCAGACTGGGCCTCAGCACCCACGACGACACCGAGCTCAAAACCGCTCTTGCGGCTGAACCCGATTATGTGGCGCTCGGCCCTATCTACCCAACCGTTCTCAAGATCATGAAATGGCCCCCCCAGGGGCTCGACCGCATCGCTGTCTGGAAGCAGCGTGTCGGTACTCTTCCGCTCGTGGCCATCGGCGGGCTGACCGTCGAGCGCGCGACCGGCGTCTTCGCCCAGGCTCAGAGCGCCGCGGTCGTCACCGACATCCTTGGGAACCCCCGTCCCGAGGTCCGTCTCCTCAAATGGCTGGCGGCGACGGCGCCGTGGCGATGATGCCGCACGTTCTCATCGTCGCCGGCTCGGATTCGAGCGGCGGGGCTGGACTTGTTCGGGACATCGAGACGGTTTCCACGTTGGGGCTGCGCAGTTGTCTCGCCGTCACAGCCGTGACGGTTCAGACGCATGTCGCTGTCGAGCACGTCCAACTTATGCCGCCGGAACTTGTCGCTACCCAGATGCGCGCCGCGTTCGATGCCAACCTTGTCGCGGCGGTCAAGATCGGCATGCTTGGGACGGCGGCGGCGATCGAGGCGGTCGGCGCTGTTTTGGCCAGCAACCGCCAAGTGCCTGTGGTGCTCGACCCGGTCCTGGCCTCGACCTCGGGAAGCTCGCTGCTGGCGGACGATGCCATCGATGCGCTGACTCGTGATCTGATGCCGATCTGCCGGCTCGTAACGCCCAACCTGGTCGAGCTGGCAAGGTTGACCGGATCGGCACCGGCCCCGGATGAAGAAGAGGCTTGGCGTCAAGCTGACGAATTGTCGAGAACGGTCAGGGCCGTGCTCGTCAAGGGCGGCCATGCGCAAGGAACCCGTTGCATCGATGTGCTGTTGCAACCGAACCTCCCCGCGGTTCGGTTCGAGGCGCCCCGCTTGCCACGTGGGATGCGCGGTACTGGCTGCATGCTGTCCAGCGCAGTCGCCGCCTCGCTTGCTCTTGGAGCGTCGCTGGAAGCGAGCGTCAGCCGCGCCAAGCAGTATGTTTTCGATGCGCTTGCGAGTTCGAAGGACATCGAGCCGAAAAGCTGATCAGACCCAATCTATCAAAGCTCCGGTCGAGTCTGGGAGGCGATCGCTTGGTCTACCCCCAGGACGTGAAAGGCCCTATCAGGGGTGGAATGCGGCATACACGGTCGCGCCCGCCTATGAACAACACGCCGCTTTGAGGAGGAAGCCGGGATGCCTCTATGCCAACCGCTGATGCGCCACCTGAAATCTCCCGACCTGTTCGGCGCTCTCGACCGCATGCCGGCACTTGCCACGCCAATTGGCGAGCAAACGTTCGAGGTCCTCAACCCATCGACCGGCGAATTGCTGGCAGAACTTCCAGATATGGGTGCTGAGGAGACGCGCGCAGCGATCGACAAAGCCTATATCGCGCAAGCTGCATGGGCGGCGTTGACCGCCCGGGAGCGAAGCGACATGCTCTGGCTATGGCATCAGCTGATCGTCGATCACACCGATGATCTCGCAGCTATCCTCACCGCAGAGATGGGCAAGCCGCTTGCTGAAGCAAAATCGGAGGTAACGCATGCGGCCGCGTATCTGCAATGGTACGCTGAAGAGGCCAATCGCATCTATGGCGAGACGATCTCCCCGCCCTCGACCGACCGCCGCATGATCGTGATCAAGCAGCCGATCGGCGTCGTCGGCACAATCACGCCATGGAACTTCCCCGCGTCGATGGTGGCGCGCAAGATCTCGCCGGCGCTGGCGGCAGGCTGCACGATCGTGCTCAAGCCTGCTGAACAAACGCCGCTAGTGGCGGGAGCGATGTTCGCTCTCGCCCACCATGCTGGCTTTCCCGAAGGCGTCGTCAACCTGATCTATGCTTCGGAAGGCGATGCGGTCGGCCGTGAACTCTGCTCAAACTCGAAAGTCCGGAAGATCAGCTTCACCGGCTCAACCGAGGTCGGCCGACTCCTGATGCGCCAGTGCTCGGATCAGATCAAGAAGGTCGGCCTCGAGCTTGGCGGCAACGCCCCGTTCATCGTTTTCGACGATGCCGATATCGATGCGGCCGTGGACGGCGCGATGCAGGCGAAATTTCGCAATGCCGGTCAGACATGCGTTTCCGCCAACCGCCTTTATGTCCAGTCGAACGTCCACGATGAATTCGTCGAAAAATTCGTGGAGAAGGTCCGCCGCCTTTCGGTAGGGGACGGCTTCGATCCGGCCGTGGCTGTCGGACCACTGATCGACAAGCGTGCACTTGCCAAGATCGAATCCCATATCGCCGATGCCATCGCAAAAGGCGGTACAGTTCAATGCGGAGGCGAACGCATCGGCAAGGAGGGTGCGTTCTTCCAGCCGACGGTGCTCACCCAGGTCTCCAGCGAGATGACAGTGGCGCACGAAGAGACATTCGGGCCGTTGGCTCCGGTCATCCGCTTCGATGATGCGGATCAGGTCGTCTATCAAGCTAACGACACGATCTACGGGCTTGCCGCCTATTTTTATGCGTCCAACCTCAAGCGCGTCTGGCGTGTGGCGGAAGCCTTGGAGTACGGCATGGTGGGCATAAACACCGGACGCATGTCCTCCGAAGCAGCCCCCTTTGGCGGCGTGAAGCAGTCCGGTATCGGGCGCGAGGGGTCTCGGCACGGGCTGGAGGATTATCTTGAAATGAAATATCTCTGCATGGGCGGGATCTGATTCCATGGAAGGGCTGTCGGCGACAGGGGTTTGGTAGTGCTCCAGATTACGACGCGCCCTTTTCCGCGATGTTGCCGAGGAGCATTTCTGTTCAGTAGCTGGCGCTGGTCTGCGGCGGCGGACCGTTCAATCTGAACCGCCTCCTACAGGCTATCGATCCAACTCTGCTGCACCGCGCCTACGACCACGCGCAAATTGGCCAGGCTTCCGATTTTCCGCCTCGAGGGAGAGAAGGATGGCACCAGGCATGCCGCCCAGAGTCCGCCCATTCCGGTGCAACATCCGGCGCCTTCATAGCAGGGCTGCATTGGCTCGAAGAGCAGGTATTGATGCGCGAGCCAAATTGCTCGTCACAACTGCTGTTCTCCGCCTCTGCTAGGAGCTGAATCCCATTCCGCCGCTCTTGCAGATCCGCTATTTGAACCCACCTAGTTCTCAATCGCCGCGCAAAATCTTCGCTTCGAGCGCGGCCGCGACGAAAGCCCGCCGAGCAGCTGGTGGGTGAGCCTCACCACGCAATACCTGTAGACAGGCGTCCATCGCTGCGTTGCGTTTCTTGGTCTGAGAACGGAGATCCCGCATCAAGATCGTTGCCGCGTCATTGACATCGAGCACAATGCGCTCCGAGCCGTGGCGGCTGACCTGAACAACAACTGGTCTCTCAAATCTGCTCAAGCCCCTCATCACGCCCCCGCTACCTGCCCTGACAGGTCGCACTTCACCTCAGCCGAAATTCGGCTGCGTCCCCGCGGCTGAACTTGATCGCTGACGTCCAGGCGATCCCTGGCCAGTTGTGCAGTCTCGACAGTGTTGCCCTGCGCCAGTGTTACACAATTCGTGGAAGTGTCTACGCCTGCACTTTTCCGCTGCCCGCCTTACACGCGGCGATCCACTGCATAGCGGAGGTTGGATCCTCCAATATGGCGGCTCGCTTCGCAAAGCCGACAAAGGCGTTGCAGGCAGCGCCTACAAATGTGCGCCCACTATATGCGTCGTAACACGCCCTAAGAGCGGTCTCGTGGGTCGAATCTCTGCGACCTTCGGGCCATTCATTGAGGAAATCGATAGCGTCCTCGAGGCCGGCAATTTCTTGGACGATATAGGCCGACCGCTTCACGAAAATGGGGCTGCTGAAAACCTCTGCGTTCATTCGTTCCTCCCAACATGCTCAACAGCCAATTGCGCGAGCCGGACCGCTTCGGCGCCTCACGACATTGCAGATTGTGCTGCCAGGGCGATGATGATTCAAGTGAAGACAAGATGCGTTGTCTCCATCCTCGAAAGCAATTCGATCGCGCAGGATGACCCAGCGTTTGTTGCGCTTCAGCAGCCACAAACCTGGCGAAAAAGCCGTCATCTGCCGGCATGGTCAGAGTGCTCGTCGGTAGGTCCACAGCTGTGCAGGCGGAATGTTGCGGATGACGAAATCATAGTGAGAAACGATATAGCGATCGGGCATTTTGGTCACTGGTGACAAAGGGCCGTAGGTGATTTGCATCACGGGTCTGCCGACAGGAATGCGCGCCAGCAAGTCCTCGAGCAAGGCAATGCGCTGCTCCATCGGAAAGCTCAGCAGCGGCAACGCACTTACCACACAATCGAACTTGTCCCCGCACCGCTCTCCCAGGACCTCACTCAAGGCAAAGGCATCGCCCAATCGAAAATCCACGCCCGGAAAGCGGCGCGTCAGGCCATCGTAAAAATCCTTGGAATATTCGATCGAAACCAGCTGCTGCGGCTTGATGCCTTTCTCCAGGATGGCCCTGGTGATCACGCCGGTTCCGGCACCGAGCTCAAGAACTGGCATACCGGACGCCGGATTGACAACACTTGCCATGCGGCGCGCGGCATGGACAGATGTTGGCATGAGCGCGCCAATCCTTTTCTTGTCCTTTTGCCAGGCCTTGAGGAAACTCACCTCTTCTTCGAACTTCCTGCCAAGGCGTTGCTTCAACCGAAGAACCATATTCACTCCCTGCTACGGCTGTCTGTCGGGCCAGTTTGGCGACGCATGTTTTCCAGGTTTGCGACATTGGCTGATTACGAAAAATCTCCTTGTGAGAACAGCGATTTTCGCGCGGCGTTTCGTCCCTGACGGATTACATGCTGGACGACGGCGCCGGATCGCCACAACTGCATCCCTGCATTCGAGCTTCACTACCTCCAATTTAGTTGACAAGAGTACGAGCCCATCGGTACTTCCTTCGCGGTTTGTAGCGTCGCGCGCCCAGGCGATTGCATGATTGATTCTCACCTTGCGCTCGGTGCGATCTATCTATCTTCAAACACCTAGAACGCCTGAGCGGCCGATCCGCGGTCCAGCCGATGAAGGTCAAGGCGGTTGGTACCTCCATAGTGTCGTCCCGCGGTCGGTCCGGACAAGCTATCCAGACAACACTGTTTCGGCATGCCAACTCCGGGCGCAGCGGCACGCTTACTGCAGGTGAAGCAACGTGGGGCGGATTTTTGTTCCATTTCGAATTGTTCTTTGGATTCCGTTTGGCGCTACACCCCAGAAATCGGCTCAAGCAGATGACTCGTTCACCGTTCTACCATTGCCCTGAACGGTGTAACACCACATCTCTGATTGAGGGGAAGACCATGCTTTTTCGTAACATCATCGCTGCACCAGGCATCTGCCTGTCCATGGCGCTCTGGCTTCGCGGCCGCCCTGGTGGAGGCACCGCCCAGGCAGAGCGCACTTGGGCCGCTGGAATCGAGGCAGCGCCGAGTTCTATGCCATCAACAACGCTCGGTCGCTTGCCGACACAGGGGCGGCTCTGCGGACATGGCTTGCCGAACGGGAATGACGCCGGTGGTCAGGCCAAGCCATCTGCGGCCAACCGCTGGACGACTGGCTCGAGGTCTTCGACTGCAATGCGCGTAAGGAGTTCGATCTGGTGTTCCATGAAAAAGTGACCGCCAGCGCAAAAATGCGCCTTGAACTGCTTCGTGGTATGCTCTTTCCAGCCGATAATGTGGTCGCCCGTAACATACGGGTCGATGCGGCCTCCCATCGCTGTGATTGGGGCGTCGAGCGGAGGATGGGAACGGTAGCGATACGCGTTGTTGCTCTCGTAGTCCGCTCGGATAATCGGAAGCATCATCGCGCGCATTTCGGGATCTTCGAACAGCGCCTTGTTGTTGGCGAAATTTACCGCCTTTAGCATCTCGACGAACTCGCTCTCGTCGAGTTCGTGTTCGGATTTGCCGGTCCCGTGATTGAACTGCTGGACGTCGATGGCGAACTGGTCGTCATTGTAAATCTGTGGCGAGCGACCACCGGCCACGAAGAAGTGTTCCGGCTCTAGCCCGTGATCGCGGCGCACCCGCTGGGCAACCTCGAAAGCCTGGACGCCGCCATAGCAAAACCCGATAAAGGCGAAGGGTTTTTCCTTAAGGAAGGGCAGCATCTGCGGAACGATGCCGTCGACCATGTCCTCCATCCGCATCCAGAAGTTCTCTTCCAGGCGCGCGCTGCGGCCTGGCATCTGCAGGATGCCCAACTCTATGTGATCCGGCATCCTGTCGATCCAGTGCTGGAATACGAGCGGGCCGCCGCCGGCATAGGGAAAGCAGATCAGACGGATCGGCGCGTCGGGCTTGGGACGTGGAATGAGCACCGCACTCTTGTCGTAGTTCTGGGCGCTGGAGGCGATGACCGGCGCGGTCGGTCCTGTCTCGTCATCCGCAACGCCCCCGAGAGCGGCGGTCACCTGCGTCTGAGTGTCGGCCGCGATCTCCGCAATTGAGGCACCCATCACGAGCTTCTGGAGCGAAACCTTGATGCCGGTTTTGGCGAGATCGTTGCGGAATTCAATTGTAGCCAAGGAGTCGAATCCTATTCGGTTGAGTGCTTCGCCCATCGGCAGGCTGTCCGGATCGGCGATGCCGAGCACACGGGCGACTTCTCCGCGCAGGAAGCTTTCGATCGCCTGACCGCGTTCGCTCGGCGCGACCGAGCCGAAGCGCCGAGCAAGTGGATCTGTCGCCTCGTCGTTGGCCGCCTGCGGATTCTTCAACACATTCGACACAGACGTGAGCCAAGCCGGCGCCTCTCCGTACTGCTTCTTGGCGAAACGTCGCCACAGGATCGGCGCTGCGGTGAGCGTGCCGGTTGAGGCGAACAGGCCCTCCAGCCGCTCGAGCGCCTCCCGGTTCTGAATCGCGAGCAGGCCGAAATCGCTCAGGCGCCTGCGCAGGCGCTCGTCGAGTCCGGAAGCCATCCCAGTTTCCGCCCACGGACCCCACTCGATGCTGACACCTGGCAGACCCTCGGCGTTGCGCCCCTCGACGATGCGGTTCATGGCGGCATTGGCCGCCACGTAAGCTGCTTGGCCTTTCATACCGAGAAGCGCGCTAACCGAGGAGAAGCAGACGAAGAAGTCGGGTGAGAAGCGACGGCTCGCATTGTCGAGAACGAGCGTACCCTGAAGCTTGGCGCGGAGTGCGCGTTCGAGTTCGCTCGCCTCCTCGATGGATCCGAGCGTGGCGTCCTGAACAATGCCGGCGGTGTGGATGATCCCGCCGAGTTGATGGCCCGCTTCCGAGAGATCGCCCAGGATTCGCTCGACTCCGACCTGGTCGGCGATGTCAACCGCATGCGCCGCGATCTCAGCGCCTGAACGGCGTAGGGCTTCGAGCCGTTCCTGTTTGGCGCCGTCCGCGACGTCCCTGTTGAGAAGCACGAGGCGGCGCGCACCGCGAGTGATCAGCCGTTCGGCCACTAGCGAGCCAAGAGCGCCAAGCCCGCCGGTAACAAGATAGGTCTTCTGCGGATCGACCGCGCAATGGCCCAAACCGCCGCTTTCACCGAGGCGCAGGACGTAGCGTTCCTCGCCGCGCACAGCGTAGGCGGCTTCCGACCCAGAGCCACCGACGAGAATGCCGGTCGCGACCGCGATCTCTGCGTCGCTCGGCTCCGCCCCGAGATCGATGTCACCGCCCCACAGATCGGGATGTTCGCTCGCGAGCACCATCGCCATGCCATGCAGTGAGGCGCTGACCAGTGAGGCTGGACGAGCGGCGTCCGGAATTGGCGTGTCTGTTTGCGGCACGGCGCGGCCGGACTGGCCGACGACCCAAATCTTCGCCTTCGCTAGATTGCTATGATTGGCGGCTGCCTGAACCGTCTGGACGAACTGCATGAGGGCGGCGGCGTGGCTGTGCGCCGCCTCGCCGATTTGTCCACTTGACGCGCCTTCCGCGCTTTCAGGGGTGACGATGATCCCCGCGACACACTCGTCGAGCACACCGCCACATAGACCTGTTTCGACATTCGAAAGAACGACCGCTGTCTGTTTGGACCCTTCGCGCTTCGCCTCCATAGCCTGAGCCAAACGTCCGGCGAGACCGAGGGCATTGCCCAGGATAATCCACAGGGCCTTGTCTTTCGGAAGTTGCGGCGCCGACTGCTTTTCCACGTGCCATTCGCGGCGGCAGTGCCATGCCAGCCGGTCGCTCGCTTTCGTATCGATCCAGTGATGCCGACGCTCGAAGGGATAGAGCGGAAGATCGACGAGCCGGCGTTCATTATCCGGCAGATCGGTGAGTGTATCGATCGGAAGGCCGGCGACGAAAAGGCGGCCCGCCGTCTCGGCGAGAACCTCTTCGTCATTGCGGGTGCGATTGAGGCTCGAGACGAATTGCGAGGGCGAGGCAACCCCATCCAGAGCCGCCTGCGCCATCGGAGTGAGGACCGGGTGCGGCCCGATTTCGAGGAAGAGATTCGCCCCGATTGCTTGCGCGGTCATCAGGCCCTGATGGAACAGGACTGGCTGGCGAACATGGTCGGTCCAGTAGCGCGCATCAGCGACTTCTTCGCCGGCGACCCTACCTGTTTTCGCACTGATCAGCCGGCCATCGGGCTTGGAAAAATCGAGGGTGCTCGCGAACGCCTCAAACTGTTCGAGGATCGGATCCATGAGATGCGAATGAAAGGCGTGCGAGACCTTCAACTGCGTCGTGCGGACGCCTTGTTCCTCGGCGACCTTGATCAGCGTTTCAAGTGCATCCGTCTCGCCCGCGACCACCGTACTGGCTGGTCCGTTCTCCGCTGCGATGGCGAGCTCGACTTCGACGTCCCGGATCATCTGATAGGCTGTGTCCCGATCAGCCGTCAGGACGACCATCCCGCCATTGCGCGGAAGCCGACCCATCAGTTCGCCGCGCTTGGTAATCAGCTGCAGCCCGTCCTCGAGTGAAAACACGCCGGCAAGATGGGCCGCAACGTATTCTCCGATGCTGTGGCCCATGACGATCTCTGGGACGAAGCCCCTAGCTTCGAGAACGCGCGCGAGTGCGAGTTCGATCGTGAACAGGGCGGGCTGGGTATATTCGGTATCGTGAACCAAATGGGCAAGCGTCCCGTCACCGTAAAGAATGTCGCCCAATCCGTGTTTGCGAAGCCGTGCGACCACCGCGTCACAGGTGTCGAAGGCTTCGCGGAAGATCGGATCACTCTCGTAGAGTCCGCGCCCCATAGATTCGCCCTGGCCGCCCTGTCCGGTGAACAGGGCGGCGGGAATCACGTGTTTGGAGACGTCGACACGGCCATAATCGCTTGCGCGAAGACTCTCGGCCAACCCCGTGGTCGTCCGACCGGTCGCGAAACTCCGATACTCAAAAGCGCGGCGGGAGGTGTTTGCGGTGAAGCAGATGGCGTCGCGCTCATTGGGCTGTGCCGTATCGAGTCGCGAGGCAAAACTCTTGGCCAGGGCGCCCAGCGCATGTGGCGTCCGTGCCGAGATGTTCAGCGTACGAGGAACGTCCGGGTGCTGCGGCGCATCCTTCGGCTTAGATGAGCGGTTCGTCTCGCTCGGTGCTTCCTCCAAAATCACATGGGCATTTGTTCCGCCCACGCCGAACGAACTGATGCCCGCGCGCCGCGGACCCTCCGACTTCCAGGGCACAGCGCTCGCCGGCACGGCGAAGGGGAGGCGACCGAAGTTGATCTCCGGATTGGGCGTTTCGAAATTAACCGCCGGCGGCAAGGTTCGCGACTTCAGCGCCATGACGGTCTTGATTACACCGGCGACGCCGGAAGCGGCGATCGTATGGCCGATATTGGCCTTCACCGAGCCAAGGGTAATCGGGGCGACATCCGCCGGCAAACCGGCGAAGACTTCGCTAAGGGCTTCGATCTCGATCGGATCACCCAGTTTCGTGCCCGTTCCGTGCGTCTCAATGTAGGAGATTGTTTCCGGCGCGAGCGAACTGTTGATGAGTGCTCTTGCGACTACGCTCGATTGCCCCTCGACGCTCGGCGCCGAGAAGCTGATTTTGTCGCTGCCATCATTGTTGATCGCCGATCCGCGAATAACAGCGTGGATGGTGTCACCCTCGGCAAGCGCGTCATCGAGGCGTCGAAGGGCAAGCACGCCGACGCCACTCGAAAACACCGTGCCGCTGGCCTCAGCATCGAACGGACGGCAGTGTCCGTCGCGGGACAAGATCATGCCCTCTTGATAGCGATAGCCAGCACTGTCGGGAATGATTGCCGTGACTCCGCCCGCCAGCGCCAGGTCGCAATCGCCGTTCTGCAGGCCGCTGCAGGCCAGATGGAGACTTACGAGTGAGGTCGAACAAGCTGTTTGGACGTTGATAGCGGGCCCGATGAGGTTGAGGCGATGGGCCGCCCGAGTCACTAGGTAATCCTTATCGTTTGCCAGCATGGCCTGAAAGCCGGACATGGTGTCGAGCATGCCTTCCTTGCCGAAGTCGTGCGAGCCGGCTACGCATCTGGCGAAATAGCTGTTCGGGCCGGAGCCGGCATAGATGCCCGTTGTCATCTCGGTCGAACGGACGGCGTAGCCAGCATCTTCGATGGCGTGCCAAATGTTTTCCAGGAATAATCGATGCTGCGGATCGAGGAGAGCCGCCTCACGAGGCATGATGCTGAAGAAGTCAGCGTCGAAGTAGCTGAGGCCTGCAAGCGGCGCGCCGCGGCGAATATAATCGTCCGCTTCCCACTCCTCGGGCTCGACGCCCGCGCCGGCGAGTTCGACATCCGACAACTGACGAACGCTCTCGTGTCCGGCAATAATGTTTTCCCAGAACGCCTTGGGCGTATCAGCATCGGGGAACCGGCAGGCCATGCCAATAATCGCGATCGGCGTAGCTGTGTGAATCGGGCCGTTCATTTTTACCTCGTCGCTGGTCCGTTTATCTGCTCTTTGGCTTCCGGAGCGCGCTAATCTGACCCGCTGGCGCGGGTCGTCGGTGCGCAGGATCAGCGCGGAGAAGCGCGTCTTTTGGTCGAGACACGCCGGTTTGCGAGACCAGCCAACGTCGTGTTCGCTGCATCGCCCTTCGCCGATTTCCCCGACAAAAATGCTGAAAGCTCCCTCGGCGAAGGATGCCGAAAGACCAAGATCGCGGGCATGTTAATCCCGAATTGGCGGCGGAGGCGGCGTTGAAGCTCCGGGACCATGATCGAACGAGCGCCAAAATCGAATACGTTATCGGAGTCCGAGAGCGAGGAGTGGTCCAGGAGCTCCCGCCAGTGAGAGGTGATCGCGCCGCACAGATCGCTGTACTTCACCGATCCGCTCGTAGTGGCACAGGCTGGCTTCTCGGCAGGCGGTGCCGAAGTGTTGACCTTTTCGGCACACAGCCTTTCGGCGATTGATTTCCGATCGACCTTGCCACTCGCACTTTTAGGCATCGCGCCGATGATCTGGACACGGTCCGGCACCATGTAGCCAGGGAGCTTCTCACGGACATGGGCGCGAACTGCTGTCTCGAGACAGTCGGTTGGCGCGCCATCTTTGCTCGTAAGGCAGGCGATCAGTCGTCCCGTTCCATTTGCATCACGCTCAAAAACGACGGCGACTTCGGCTACGTCTGGGTGATCCGCTATGACGCTCTCAATTTCTCCAAGTTCAACCCTATAGCCGTCGATCTTGACTTGGTGGTCACGGCGACCACAGAAGAAAAAACAACCATGTTCATCTGACGTAGCAAAGTCGCCGGTCCGATACAATCGCCTTGGCGCGCCATTGATATCAATAACCGCGAACCGTTCCGCTGTTCGCTCCTTATCTTGGAAATAACCCTGAGCGAGGCAAGCGCCACCAATATACAGCTCTCCCACCTCTCCTAACCTCACCGGTCGGGCATCTTCACCTAAAATAAACAGTTCGACATTCGGCAGAGGCCAACCGACAGGCGGCAACCTAGGCCATTCAGCCGGATTGCTATCAAGCTCATGACAAGTGACGACGTGTGTCTCGGAGGGACCATATTGATTGAAGAGCCGACACTGGGGGAGCTTGCTGAAAAACTCGCGCAAAGCGGAAGAGACCACGAGTTGCTCGCCGGCGGTGTGGATTTCCCGTAGACTGTCGGGAAACAGATTGCGCTCCACACAATTCGACGCCAATTGTTGGAGGGCGATAAAGGGCAGGAACAATCGTTCCACCCGGGCACGCTGTATCTCGTCCGAGAGCAAATCGGGGTCGATCCGCTGTTCATTCGTCAGAACGACGATACGGCCACCTGAGCAGAGGGTGGAGAAGATCTCCTGAAACGATACGTCAAACGAAATGGGGGCGAACTGAGCCGTTGCCGCATTGTCTGACAGTGTCGAAAGTTCGATCTGCCAGTCCACGAGGTTTTGAAGTGCTGCTCCTCCCATGTCGACTGCCTTCGGCTTGCCAGTCGAACCCGAGGTAAAGATAACGTAGCCACCGGACTTCGGCGGCAGCACCAAATCTCGGTTCGACGATCCACCATCGGCTGCGCCCACTCCAACTTCCTCGACCATTACCGTCGAGCACGACGAGACATCCTTGAGGATCGCCGAACAGACGGCCCTTGAACTGAGGAGCACGCTCGGATCCGCTTGCGCAAGCATCTCACGAATGCGACTCACTGGAAGATTCGGTTCCACAGGAACGTAGGAAACCCCTAGGATTTGACAGCCGAGGATCGCCGCGATCCGGTCAATGCCGATGGGCAAATAAAGGGCCACGCGGTCCAAACTCGATTCACGTCCAGTTTTTAGTGCGCGAGCTATCTCACAGGCTCGCAGCCACAAATCCATGTAGCTGATCGCTTCTGTTCCGAAAATGACAGCAGGACGATGAGGAAATTTCGATGCACACCAAAGTACGGATGCTGCAATTGACGGGCCTACGGCCCTTTTTAAACTTTCCATGTTTCCACTCAGAATGCTACGACACTGACAAGCTGTGATATTTTGATGTATTCTCGGCAATTTGCACTGTCAATCGATTAACAAAAACTTCACATTTCCTTAATGCTTCGGTCGAGGCAGCTCGTTGCCGGTTTCGAGTCATAAGGAAGACGCGTCCGTATTTGTGGCTGCGCCACAACCACTCAGTGAAGATTTGTCTATCAGGTTGTTGCGCCCGTCCCAGGTCGCGAACAGCCTGACGCGCGGCGGCGGCTGGATTTCGTCGAAGTACCGGTTCTCCCCACGCCGGCCGCATTCGGCAACCGCAATTGCGTGCTCGGCCTTCGACGAGCCAAGGGATACGAGCTTGTTGCCATCCCGGGACACGATTCCGTGTTCCCAACCAAGCTAGGCAGCGACCCGATTTCCCGCACGATCCTTCGGCTCGGACTTGTCAAGGATCGCAAAAATCTGCTCATGCGCTTCCATGATGTTGCGCTCGAGGGCGTCGGCGGCTGCCAAGCCGTTGCCCTTCTCCAAGTGGTCGATGATTTCGTGATGATTATGGTGGCCCGGAACAAAATTTGGTTCCTTTCGCCTCAGGCTGAGGATCGGGCCCGCATGAAGCCAATGCGTCTCGATCGTGTTCATCAAGACCTTGTTTTGGGAGAGGTTGTAAACGGCAAAATGGAATAGTTGATTCAGTTTCAGATACTTCTTCACGTCAGAGTTCTTCTCCAGATTGAGCAGATCCATCTTGGCATTGATCTCTCTGATATAGTTCAGGCTCTTCCCGACAGATTTGTTCGCCCCCCAGACTACGGCCTGCCTTTCATTCAGAAGGCGCACTTCCAGAAGATCGCGTAGGCCTTCAGCAGTGATCATCGGAACGCGCGCGGACTGACGCGGCGCCCGTTCGAGTATGTCGATGCCGCTGAGCCGGTTGAGCGACTCGCGGATCGGCATGTGGCTAGTGCCGAATGCGACAGCCAGTTCCTTGAGACGCATCGGCTGGCCGGGCGAAAATTCCCCGGACATCAAAGCGTTCTTCAGTTCGGCATAGACGTGCTCAATCGCCGAGCTCGGCGAAGCCTTCAACGGTGGCATGTCGTACTTCAAGGTTTTTGTCGCCATTTGGCATGATCTCCAAATACTCGGGGGTGACCTCAGGAATGGGGGCTTCGAAAGCCCTGTGAACACGTTTCACCCGCGGCATGAAAACGGCGGGGGCACCAGCCACCCGAGCCCTGATCCGCTGGTCCACGCACGAAGTGCGCCGCATCGCAAACCGGTTGGTACAGCAACGCATTAAACCCGCTCATAGTAATTGCGTGGTATGGCTGGAGACGCGCTCCTGACGGGCGCGGCCGCCGACGGCAGCCGCCAGCTCCAGCGCCCCGGCTCCAAGGTTTCAGGAGTCTCAACAATGTATCGGCCGGAGCCGCTACATTGACACATGGTGGTGTGTTACTGCCAACCAGGTCAACACATGGCCAGCAGCGATGCAAAAACGAATGTCATAGTGTTGACCCTCGATCAATTCGGGACAGATAGTTTGTGTTAAGTGCAGTCGTAGCTGCCCGTTTCTGGGCGTCGTTCGTAACTCTGCGCAGTCGAATCCGAAAAAGCGCCTTGCTACAGGATAGAGCGCTTTGAAGAGTGTTTCTTTGGCCGAAAAAACCAAGCTCGCCAGCCAGTCTGGAGCGAGGACCACTTGTCGAGCGATCAAGGCCCGCTCATCCTCATTGGTGGTCATGTTTAGGATCGCATCCAGAGCATTACCACTGGCCAGCGCCTCAACGTCGACACCTGCCCGCCAGTGGCCACTGGCGATGGCGAAACAAGCGCAATGCCCACGCGTATGTGTTATCGAACCAGTGGATGACGAAGGCCAGAGTGGAGCCCCGCCTGGGCCGATTGGAATCTCAGCAGCGGATTGACCCAGCGCCCGCAATGCCGCGTGTGCCACCGCTCGCCCGGCTAAAAACTCAGCACGGCGCATGGCCACCGCTGCAGACAGGCTGGCAGGGCAGTGTAACGCCAGCCGGTTAAACAGGTCGTCCGTATAGCTTTCGAGATCAAACCTGCCGCGCACCAAGACCGAGTTGGGGAATCCGGGAGCATGTAACTCAGTATTGGTGAAAAATCCTCGTGAACGAGCGGAGAGAGTCACTAGTCCGGGATCGGCAAGAGCAGTCATCCTGTAGCCTACGTTACTATACCTGCCGCGTTTCTATCATAATTTTTTGTGGCAAATATTACAGTTTTGTTAAATTATGTTGCGGATTTATTACACAGCAACTTAACGTTTGGTGGCGAAGCAGAGGGCTTGCGCCATTCGCCCCGCGCCATGACGTGAGCCTGGTGGCGTGTTCCAGGCGCCGGTTCGGCTGGTGAGGGTCTGCCGGGGCGCGAACAACCGGATGAAGCAACGAATGATGCTGAAAAACTGCGGGCCGGTTGGGTTTTAGCCGGAAGTCGATAGGAAGATCGCCCTGGCCAAAGGCTTCTGAAGGCCGATCTGGTGCAGGAGCATGGCTGGGGACATCGAGGGCGTGTCAAAATCCTGGTGGCCGATCAGCTAGCGTGCGGCGCATCGGCCTGTAATTACAGGCGTTCGATTTCCCTTGCTGGTGGCTATACCGGAAAGCGGCGTGGGCGATCGGGTTTCTATGAATGCTAACGGCGCCTGCCGGTTCCAGTTCACGGTGACGATCCAACCCGGTGCATTCGAGCCAAGCTGCCCTTCCGAATCTGGTTGAACGCCGTGTGGACGCCGCTGCGGGCGATTAGGGCTTGTGCTCGGTACGATTCGCCCAGATCCTGAGTCAGCCGATGGTCTAGCGGATCGACCACGCACTGCGGCTGATGGTGCGAAAACATGCTCGACTGTCCGGGGTCAGATCGACTCTTTTCTTGTTCCTTTGCCAGGCATTGAGGAAATTCACCTCTTCCCTAGAGATTCTTGTCGAGGCGTTGGTTCCACCGAAAAGCATATGAACGCCCCTGTTACGGCTCTGCCGGATCAGTTTGACGGCGCATGTTTTCCAAGTTTGAGACATTGGCTGGTTACGAAAATCTCCTCGTGAGAACAACGATCCCGCGAGGCGTTTGGCGCTCCTTCAGGGGGCTACGTGCTGGACGGCTGCGCTCATCGCCAACAACGTAGGCGCTCATTTCCCCGCACGTTGATACCGCTCTTTCAACGACGGTCGCTTTCAGACGGACGCGTCCGCAGGATCAGGCTGCAGCGGTTTTGGCGAAGTTGAAGGGCAGCAGATCGGGATATCAGTATCGACCGCGCGTTGAGGCAGTTCGGGGAAAACGTGGTGCAACCATGCGAGCGGCTCGACGGGTAAACGCGGCAAGGTCAGCCCAAGCTATAGACGATGGCGCTGGCTCTGGGCTCTGGCTCCTTCGCCGGCATCGCTGAACAGCCAACTTTTCCGGCCAGTGGCAAAAATCCCGATGTCGCTCCAGAAGGTTGTTGTCGATCAGCATACTGGCGTCCTCGGTGTAACGCGTCAGATATTCGATATTCCCATTGGTTCAGGGCTTAGGAGACGGCGCCGCCGAGCTTGCTGTTAGGAGAGCATTGAGGATGGGGACACCATGTTGCTGGCGGAAGCGGCAAATACAGTGATCTCGCGTTCGCCGTCGGCGGGGATTTCGTTCCGGGCCAGCCTTTCAAACGGCAGAGCTTTTCGAAGAACCGGAGCGCCTGTTCCGGCGGCCCGCACCTCGGAATAGCCGTCGCACATCACTATGCCGCGGTGATCCCCCAGGCAGATCTGCGGGTGGTGTGCCGCGATGCCGAGAAACTTTTCCGGCGCCGAAAACGGCGAGATCAATCGATCAATCATCCATGAACGCAACAATGCACCCGAGACCGACACCGCCAAACTGTCCGCGCTTTTCCTTGTCTCAGTCTGGAGGTGCACTCCACTCCAGTTCGCGACTTGGCAGAATCACTGTCCGGCTTTTGCGAAATGCGCCCCGAGGCTCTTGTCTGCGGTAGTTTCGTCGCAACCCGTGCCCTTTTCACATCCGCCGGCCCCGTGAAAATTCAACGGTGTGGCTTCATTCGAGCGCGCCCACAAATCCTCTTGCTCCCGCATCGCCAGCCAAGGTCATCGCCATCAACGCTGCACCTCAGCAATGACCCGATGGCGCCGATCATCCGCGTCGCGACGACGGCCGGCCGCCCAAGATCGGCGAGCCCGCTGCGGCGCCTCGGACATACTGCCGAGCTCAAAACCCCATAGCCCCGCCCGTATCCCGCAGTTCAGTTCAATCAGGCTTCATGTAGTCGCGACCCGTGCGCGCCCGCCCAATTGCGACCGCGACCCACACGGAACCCTCCAGATTCACAGGCACTCAACGAAGCTAGCGCGAGTCTTTTCCCGAACCTCTTCAAGAGCTACGCCATGGGCGAGTTCTCTGAGAATCATGCCTCGACCCGAGTTCTTGTCGATCTCGAACACAGCTAGATCTGTGATCACCAAACTGGCTACGCCTCTTCCGGTTAGGGGCAAGGTACACTCCTTGAGCAGCTTTGGCTCACTTTTGGCTTCATGCTCCATGACCACGACCACGCGCCTGACACCAGCGACCAGATCCATTGCGCCGCCCATGCCCTTTACCATTTTGCCCGGGATCATCCAATTCGCCAGGTCGCCGTTCTCTGCGACTTGCATGGCTCCCAAAATTGACAGATCAATGTGGCCGCCTCGGACCATCCCAAAGCTGTCCGCGCTGGAAAAGAAGCTCGTCTCCGGAAGCTCAGAGATCGTTTGCTTTCCAGCATTGATCAGATCCGGGTCTTCTTCGCCTTCCAGTGGAAATGGCCCCATCCCCAGCATGCCGTTCTCGCTATGAAGGCGAACATCAATTCCCGTTGGTACGTAGTTAGCGACAAGTGTCGGGATGCCGATTCCGAGATTGACATAGAAGCCATCCCTAATTTCCTGTGCCGCTCGAGCCGCCATCTGTTCACGCGTCCAAGCCATCAGACAGTCTCCTCGGCCAATCTGCGAACGGTTCTCTGTTCAATCCGCTTTTCCGGATCCGGAACGTGGACAATGCGAGAGACGAATATCCCCGGCGTATGAATTTGATCTGGGTCGATGGAGCCCGTGCTTACGAGACACTCGACCTCAGCAACCGTAGTTTTTGCAGCAGTCGCCATCATTGGATTGAAATTTCTGGCAGTCTTGCGGTAAACGAGGTTACCCTCGAAGTCGCCTTTCCAAGCGTGGATCAGTGCAACATCTGCAAAAAGCGCAGTTTCCATGACGAACTCCTCGCCGTTAAACCTGCGCACCTCTTTGCCTTCAGCGACGCTTGTACCGACGCCGGTTTTTGTGAAAAAGGCAGGTATTCCTGCGCCACCGGCGCGGATCCGCTCCGCGAGAGTCCCTTGCGGGTTGAACTCGATCTGCAGTTCGCCAGCTAGGTACTGCTGCGCAAACAGCTTGTTTTCCCCGACATACGACGACACCATTCGACTGATTTGACGACTTTCAAGCAGTAGTCCGAGCCCGGCCCCATCGACGCCAGCGTTGTTCGAGATGATGGTTAGTCCGTTCACCCCGGAAAGCTGGATCGCCTCAATAAGAGCGGAGGGTATCCCGCAAAGGCCAAAGCCACCCGACATTATTGTCATCCCGTCGGCGAGCAGACCTGCTATCGACTCCACAGCGCTCGAATAGACTTTTTGCACGACGCTCTCCCTCACCCCCTCAGTGACAATCTGGTGCAGAACAGCACGGATTCACGGACTGAACTACCGTCCATTTGTAAACCGATCGGGCTTTCAACGCGGCCCAGGACGGCCTACGCAAACAATGCAATCGGGCGCGACTGCTAGGATAGGATGCGAGCAAGCATCTACCGCAGGCTTGCCCTTCAGTTCGACGGACTGACAACGGCGGGGCCAGATCTTCGACAGGAGAGAACCTAAAATCTGGGCCCAAGAGAGATCTGTATCTGAGTGACCGGCCGGAACGTCAATCCAGGAGAACGCACCCCCCATGACGGCGCGAGGCTCATTCTTAGCTCGATTTGCTTCCGCGCCACTGCTCATAGTCAAATTGTGCCAGCGACGCCGGCCTCCTTGTGGAATTCCAACAACCGGTCACGTATTGGCTGCGGAATTGTCACCGAGGTTCCGCCTTCCGCCTCGACGAATACCTCGATGGTGTCGTAGACAGCAAAAAGTCTTTCACTCTTCTGGTCCACCATAGAAAATTGGAGCGTGACGCTTTTATTGCCAACCTTTTGAACGCAGCCAACGATTGAGAAGCAGTCGCCCTTTTTCAGCTCGGCTTTGAATTCCGTGGACGCTCGGAGTGTTACGGAATGAACGCCAAGCTCATCGATCATCTTCTGCTGGCTCAGCTGCAACTGATGCCAAAACAGGAAAGAAGCGTCATCGAAGAAGGGCGCATAGCCGCGAACATTCATGTGACCAAACTGATCCAAATGCCATGGATGCACTACACCGGCTATCAACTTGGGTTGCCGAAACAGATCTGCGTGGTGAGTGTTCATTCGGAACTCCATGCGGTTTTGGACGGCCGCCAGAAAACTTGCTAGCCGAGATACGATGCGATGACTGCCGGATCGTCTCTGACGGTTGCGGCGGGTCCCGAGAGGGCAACCCTGCCCTGCTCGACTACGAACGCGTGTTGCGCGTATTCCAACGCGAGCATCGCGTTCTGCTCGACAATTAAGACGCCGATCCCGTTTTCAAGCGAGTAGTCCCTTATCGCCGAGATGAGCTGCTCTTCGACCATAGGCGCAAGGCCAATCGATGGCTCGTCCAACAGGAGCAACTTGGGTAACGACATCAGCGCCCGGCCAAACGCTAGCATTTGCTGCTCGCCGCCACTCAGCTGGCCAGCCTTCTGGCTCTGTCGGTCCGCTAACACTGGAAACAGTTCGTAGATCCGCGCCAGCGTCGTTCGCCTCGTAGCGGGGTCCGGTCGTACTGTCGCTCCGAGCAACAGATTCTCAAGCACCGAAAGGCGCGGAAAAAGTTCTCGGCCCTCGGGTACCAAGGAAATGCCCCGTCGCACGATTTCATCCGGTGCAAGACCATCGATCCGCTCCCCATCCAGCCGGATCTCTCCCGATACTGGTTGTATCAAGCCGCAGATGGTGTTCATCAGGGTGGTCTTGCCAGCACCATTGCTGCCCACGACCGCGGTGACGTCGCCAATTTGAGCCGAGAAGCTCAGTTGATCCAGCGCGCGCACGCCGCCATACTCGACCACGATGTCTTGCGCCTCAAGCATCGCGGACCCTTTTCTGACCCAAGTAGGCCTTGATCACGTCCGGGTGCCTTCCGATTTCGGCCGGTGTACCTTCTGCAATGACTTGGCCGAAATTCAGCACTGTAATTCGGTCGCACAAACGCATGACGGACCTCATGTCATGCTCGACCAGCAGAATGGAAACGTCGTCGGTCCTGAGCTTCTCGATTCTGTTTGCAACTTCCGCCTTTTCCGTCGCGTTCAGCCCTGCCAGCGGCTCGTCCAAGAGCATGATCTTGGGCTTTGCGGCCAAGGCTGTCGCGATGGTGAGGATCCGTCGCAGACCGCCAGGAAGACTGCCCGCGAGTTCGTTAGCGCGATGTGCCAGCCCCATCCGTTCCAGGGCAACTAACGCGGCATGATTGACTTCGGCCTGATCGCCCGCGGGGATCCAACGGGCCGGACTCCACGGTGATCCGCTGGCGGCACGGACTCCGAGAGCGACCGCGTCTAGGAGGGTACCTGACGTGAATACCCTGGTCAGTTGGAAAGTTCGGATGAGGCCGAGCCGAGCGATTCGGTGCGGCTCCTTGCCTTCGATCCGCTGCCCCTCGAGCTCGATTTTTCCTGCGGAAGGCTTAAGACTGCCGCTGATCAGGTTCATCGTCGTCGATTTGCCCGATCCGTTGGGACCGATAAGACCGCGGATTTGGTTCTTCATTACGGAAAGCGTGACTCCCTCAACTGCCTTGAGGCGTCCGAAGGCACGGCTGATTTCCCTTACCTCAAGCATTAATCACCTTACGAAGCTTGAGGCCTCCGCCGGCGCGCTGGCTGAGAATGATGGCGGCGATGACGAGCGCGCCCCAGATCATCGGCACGAACTCAGGCACAAAGCGGAATATCTCTTCAATCAGGGTTAGAAAGAGCAAACCGAGCAGTGGCCCCGAAAATCGGGCAGTGCCACCAATCACACACGCGGCCACGATCTTGAACATCAGCATGGCGTTGATGTCGGACGGAGACATGATGCCGTTGTAGGACGCAAAAAGCCCACCAGCGATGCCAGCTCCAAATGAGCCGAGAATGAAGCCGAGTGCACGAAGCGCCCAGGCGTCTATACCCAGCGAAGAAGACAGGGCTTCGTCCTCGCCGACGGCCTTGATCTTTTTGCCGGTGTCGGACGCGTCCAGCGCTGCGTAGAATAGGCCCAGCAATACAAGTATGACCGCGACAAGCCATAGAAACTGAAACGCCGATGACGGATCTGGCAGAATTCCAGGGCGGGCTATGAAAGCGATTCCCGCCGTGCCGCCGGTTATTTCCTTGATCTGGATGAAGCACTGGCGCAGCGCTTCGCCCGCGGCGAAAGTCGATAAGAAGAAGTAGTACTGACGAGTACGAAGAACAGGCCAAGACAATATCGCGGCGAACAATGCAGCAAAGACCCCGCCAAGTGCCACCGCAACCAACACTGGAACTTCAAAAGGCGCTTTGGAGAAGATGGCTACTGAGTAGCCCCCTATGCCCATGATGGCGACGTGGGCGAACGACCAGCCACCCATCGTGGTGATAGTCCGATAGGACAAGACCAGGATCGAGACCATGCCGAAGATGATCAAGACTCCCAGAATGTATGGCGTGCCGACGAGCCCGCCGACGACAAGTGCAAGCCCAACAATGATGATGGTTGCGATGTCCCGATGCAGAGCGCCCATCATTCTTTTTCCCCGAATAGACCGGAGGGTTTTACGCTAAGGACGAACAGCATGATGGCCGCACTCGTCAGGGCAAGAAAGCGCCCGCCGCCGAACTGCGACATAAGTGTATCAAGCACCCCAAAGATTGCCGCCGCCGCCACCGCTCCCCAGACATTGCCGATCCCGCCCACAATTATAATGATGAACGCTTTCCAGAGAGCAGGACCACCCATGTAGGGCGATATTTGGCTTATCGGTCCCATCGATGCGCCGCAGATACCCGCGATTCCCGATCCGATGATCAGCGTCAGATTGCCAACATTCCGCGTCTTAATGCCCTGCAGCAATGCACCTCGAGGATTCTGAGCAACCGCGCGGATGCGACGACCTGGCTCAGTTCTCATGAGGTAGATCCATAAACCTGTTGAAAGGGCGGCCGCGGCTACAATGACCATTACCCGCGAGGCTGGGAGGATTGCCCCTCCCACGCTCACGACGCCGCGCAGTGGGGGCGAGATGGAGAGGCCAACCGGACCGAATATCTGAACGACAATCGTCTGCAGAACGTACGAGAGCGCGAGCGTCGAAATGAAAATCGCAAGCGGCTTGTCAGCCAATGGCACGACCACCGCTCTGTAAAGCACGGCACCTAGCAGCCCGGTTACTGCTGCTGCCACGATCGCGCCGACGAGCCAGGCGCTTGGCCCTCCGATTTGGGGTGCAAGCGTGGCGACGCAAAAATACGTCACGTAGGCGCCGATCATGAAGAACTCGCCGTGCGCGAAGTTGATGATCCGCATCACCCCGAACACCAATGCCAGGCCCAGGGCGAAGCAAAGGTAGAACGACGTGAGTGAGAGACAATTCAGGACGATTTGCATGAGGGTCGACCACCTCTGCGGCGTCGAAGTGGTCGCATCAGCGCGACCACTTCTACGCTGGGGTTTCTACTTGTTGGCGGAAACCTGACCGCCCTGTGCGAGGACCGGGAGCGCCGCGTCCTTGTTCGCGTTCCACCATTTGGCAACGTCGACCACCGCATCCACCTTCACGCCGCCTTTGTCGTCAGTCACGTAGACTGGCAGCGGCGTGAGCAGCCAATTGTTGGCCCCATACATTTCTGCACCACCCCAGTGGGACTTGCCGAACAGCGGCTGGTCAACCGTATCGGTCGTAAACAGCGCCTGTCTGACTGCATCTCCAGTGGGAGCAGCTGCCTTCTGAATGCCCGCTTCCACCGTAGTCATTGCCGCGTAGGCCACAGAGGCCAGCACTGACCATTCTTTTTGACCGTACTTTTCAACATAAGACTTGTAGAACTTCGAGACGCGAGGGCTGAAGCTCGGCTCAGAGGCATCAACCACGTATGCGCTGAAAACGCGACCTGCGAGCTGGGCGGCAGGAATACGCTCGGTAACCAGGCCCATTGTCCAGCCCTCGCTACCATAGAGTCCCTTATATCCAAGCTGCTCCATGGCTTCGATGAACAGTGCCTGCTGTCCCGGCGTGAACCCGAGTTCGACGATCAGGTCAGGACTGGACGCAAAAATCGGCGTTGCAAGCCCGAGCATGTCGGATGTCGATGCTGGATCATATGGCTGGGAGTAGACGATCTCGACTCGCTTCGCATAGGGAGTGATACCTGCCTTGTAGTAGGCTAGCGCAGCCTGTCCGAACGAATGATCCGCCGTCACGATGGCGACTTTCTTGATGTCGGGCCGGGTCTCAAGAAGGTGACTTACCAAGAACATATACGAGCCCGGCGAACCAGTCACCGATCCAATCAGGAAGGGATACTTGGCATTGAGATAGCCAGCACCGTAACTTGTCGTCAGAACCTTGTTTTCCGTCGCGATCTGCGCAACGGCTTGCCGAGAAGCCGGCGTGAAGGTTTGCAGAATGAAGTTGACCTTATCATCCAGGATTGCGCGCCGGAAAGCAGTCAGTTCATCGCCGGCCGTGTAGCAGTTATTGTCGTACGTAGTTACCTTGATCTGGTGTTTCTTACCTGTTGCGTCAGCAATGCCGCCATTTGCGTTGAACTCTTCGGCCCAGATCTGCACCCCGCGGGTGATCGGCACGCCCCATTGAGCGCATTCACCGGCCTGAGGCTGGACGACGCCGATATTGATGGTTTCTTGTGCACTCGCGTATCCTGTGAGCCCGCAGGCGAAGACGCCAGCAACAATTATTCTTGTCATCAAGTCCATTTTATTCTCCCTAGTTTTAGTTCCCCAAGATGAGCTATTTGAGTATTTCGGTGTTGCCGCACACCCCAAGCGATTGCCCGGAGATCGATCGACCGGCGTCAGACGAGACGAAGATCGCCAGGTCAGCGATCTCCTCTGGCTCGATCATTCGTCCCAAAGACATCGTGGCCACTTCTTCGGCCTCGATTTCCGCGAGTGGCCGTCCGGTCGCCTTGGCTCTTGCGGCCATTACGCGTTCCATCCGTGGGCCGCGGACAGACCCTGGAAGAATGGCGTTGACCCGTATTCCGAACTTGCCGACTTCCATCGCCAGGGATTGCGTCAATCCAATCACGGCCCATTTTGCCGCTGCGTATGGCGTGCGCATCGGCATGCCGAGACGACCCGCTGCCGAAGACATGTTCAGTATCACCCCTGAATGCTGAGCCTTCATCCCAGCCATAACACCTCGAATGAACAGGTACTGGGCCGTAAGATTTACATCGACAGTCCTGCCCCATTCTTCTGGTGAGATATCTTCGATAGCAGCCGTCGGTCCCGCGATTCCAGCGTTGTTGAAAAGGATGTCAGTACCCCCGCCGAGGCTTTTCAACATCGTCTCGATTGCTTCTGAAACCTTCTTCGGATCGGCCACGTCGCATATGACCGCAGTCGAGTCGGGGTTTTCAGCGGCGAAGTCGGCGACGGCATCTGCGTCGACGTCGCAGACAGCGACCTTGGCACCGGCTGCAATCATTTTCTTGGCAACCACGCGACCAATTCCACTCGCGCCAGCTGTTATGATCGCACGCTTGTCTTTAAGGGCAGTCATACGACTGCACCTAGGCCGAGGCGATCACGCGTTGCCGATGAGGACATAATCCGCACACCCATCCGCTCCACGATCTCACGCGCCCGCTTCACCAGCGAAACATTGGTCGCCGGTACGCCGCGGTCGAGCCAGATATTGTCTTCGAGACCGACCCGTACATTACCGCCGAGAAGAACTGCCTGCGCTACCATCGGCATTTGCATCCGACCGACGCCGAACGCCGACCAGACCACGTCGGACCCTCGAACCGCGTCCGCCATCGCTTTCATCGCTGCGGTGGTGGGAGGAGCTCCGTAGTTCACGCCAAGGCAGAACTGAATCATTGCCGGACCGGCAAACGCGCCTTCCCCGATCAGTTTCGTCACAAAGTCGAGATGACCAAGGTCAAACACCTCAAGTTCAGGCTTCACGCCGAGCCGGCGAATGGTCTGCGCACCTTCGCGGATTTGTTCCGGCGTGGAGATGTAGACGAGGTTTCCCTCGCCTACGTTGTAGGAACCGCAATCCAGCGTGCAGATATCTGGCCGCAACGCTTCTACATGAAGGAGGCGCGTCTTCTGGTTGACCAGATCGGTGCCAGGTTGCGGCTGGGTCGGGTCATTGGAGCCAAGGACCAAATCACCTCCCATGCCTGCGGTCATATTCACGATGATATTGTCGTTTCTATCGCGAACGCGCTCGAGTACTTCCGCGTACAGCTTCACATCGCGAGATCCCTCGGTCGTTTCCGGATCGCGAACATGGACGTGGGCGATAGCGGCGCCATGCTCGGCAACCGCGAGCACGTCTTCGGCGATCTGCGCAGGAGTGACCGGAACGTTCGAATTCTTTCGCGGCCCCGGCCCAGCGCCGGTTACGGCGCAAGTGATAAATATCTCGTTGTTCATGCCAGGTTTCTCAACTTTGAGGTTTGATCGTGAAGCAGTTCGAACGTGTTGGGATCCAGCACGACCCCATAGTCCCGACGCGCAGCTTGGTGCGAGACATAGCCGTCGATCACGTCCTGCCGAACTCTCTCTGGGGCCCGGGTTTGAGCCACGCCCCAGCCACCACCTCCGGTCGACAGAAACTCGAAGGCCTCACCGGGTCCAAATTTGTGCGAGGACAGAAGCGGACTGCGCCACGTTCCGTCGGGACGAGGTCCGCCGATGATCTCCCGGCGACCGTCTTGGTATTCTTGAACGAGAAGCTGGACGGGGCTCATACCGCCGCCGTTGACACCCGGGCTACCCTCAATGGTACGGGATGTCTCGATCGAGAGTTCGCCACCGTTCAGGAACCGGAACTTGAACCTTGCGCCCAACCCTCCACGGTTCTCTCCCGGACCGCCAGAATCCTGGCGCAAGTCGAATGCCTCGACTCTCACCGGGTAGAGGAGCTCAGCTGCCTCCGCTGGCATATTTGTGCAGTTGCCCAGAGGATCCAGCGTGACGTTTAGCCCGTCGTTGTATGGCGTGCCGCCCCAGCCGCCAGCAGGGATGTCTGAGAACACATCGATACGGTTTCCTGGGCCACGGACAGCGGCGACGAACCAATTTGCGTCTGCGCAGGTTGGAGCGATCGCCAGACTCGGGATTGCTTTGGCGACAGCTTGCCAGATGGCGCTCTGCACTTTGCCCGACGTCACGGTCGTGCAACCGACTACCGGAGCAGGCCAACGAGCATTCAGCCAACAGTCGTCCGGCAGGCTCAACGAAATCGGAGCGAACATCCCAGCATTGGGCGGAGCATCAGGCGCGAGGAAGAACTGCAAGGCGGTGTAAACCGCTGCGGTTGTGTTCGCGAATGGTGAGTTGATCGCGCCAGCGACCTGCGGGTCGCTACCTGCGAAATCCACATGTAGGTTGGACCCCGCCACCGTGAGTTTGACGCGAACCCAAACCTTCTGGTCGGTGATGCCATCGGAATCGGCGTAATCGGCTCCTTCGTACACGCCGTCCGGAATGTTTTCGATCTCCGCCCGGACGATGCGCTCGGTGTAACCGATCATGTCGCCCATTCCTTGGATGAGAGTTGCCCGACCGTACTTACGAGCTGTCGCGCGCAGCTCGTCCTCGGCGGCAAGGAGCGCTCCCATGTGAGCCTGAAGGTCGCCTTTGACGTAGTGAGGCGTTCGCGTGTTCCGAAGGAGGATTTCGAGCAGATCCTGGTCGACTTGGTAGTCGCGATACAATTTCAAAGGAGGCAGTCGAAGACCTTCGCCCGCGACATGCGTACCAAAGCCCTGCCCGCCCGGGCCACCTCCGCCAAGATCCATCCAGTGGCCACGACTTACCGCGAAGCCGATCAGCTCATTTTCGTAGAAGACAGGCATCGTCAGGGTCACGTCATTGATGTGCGTGCCGCCATCGTACGGGTCGTTGAGGATCACCACGTCCCCAGGGCGCAAAGTCTCAATGCCGAACTTCCTGGCCACGGCCTGGACGCTGAAATGCATCGCGGCGAGGTGCACCGGGCAATTGGCCGTCTGTCCAACCAAGCGCAACGTCGGATCGTAGATCGCGTTGGAGAAGTCCAGGTTCTCAGACAGGATCGGCGAGAATGAGGACTTTTGGAGGATAACCGTCATGCGGCGGCAGACGTGTTCAAACGTGTTACGCAGAACTTCAAACGTGATGGGATCGATTGGATTAGCCATCATGCCCTCTCCAGAATGCAGTTTCGAGCTGAGTCAAACCGAGCGGCCCAACCCGGAGGAATGACAATGCTGGTGTGAGGATCCTCAATGAGAGCGGGACCGCTCACGATCTGAGCACCTGCGGCATCATGGACGAGAGCTTCGGTCCAATCGCCAAACCAAACCTTGCGACCTTTCTGCTGTGAAGGAGCAAGTTGCGAATTCTGCTCGGATTCCAGGGGGCCGGCGGGCGAAGGCGCTTCGGCAGTTACTGCCAAGGCCACAATCTCCACCGGAAAATCGTCAGATCTCACGCCGAATTCGCGCTTGTGCGCTTCGTGAAATGACGAGGCCAGCTGTTGAACATCGCGATCCTCTATTGCGCCGCGATCTTGAACAACGTCCACCTCGAATGTCTGCCCGGCGTACCGCATCCTCATCACAAAACTGACGCTTAAGTCCTCGACCTTCGCGCCCTGAGCGACTAGCGCGTCGACGGCGGCTTCGCCAAGCGACTGCAGTTTCACACTAACCCGATCGAGTTCCTCTGCCGTCAGCGGCGCGTAGTGAAAGACCTCTTCGTCGTGTTTGATCGCGAGACGCAGAGCGCCGTATGCGGACGCGACGCCGGAATACCGAGGAACAATGACGGTGGGCGTGGCGAGCGCTTCCGCAACTGCGCAAGCGTGCAAGGGACCTGCACCGCCGAAACTGGCAAATGCATAGTCGCGCGGATCGCGACCACGCGACGCCAAGACGAGCTTCACGGCCTGCGCCATCGCCTCCGTCGCGATCCGGATCATGCCCTCGGCACACTGCTCGATAGTAAGATCGAGCTTGGTCGCGATCGTTTCGACCGCGTCGCGGGCAGCTGGAACGTCCAGCTTGAACTTTCCTGAGAGATCTGGACTGATCCGGCCAAGGACCAGGTTGGCGTCGGTAATCGTAGGTCTAATACCTCCACGTCCATAGCAAGCTGGCCCTGGCACAGAACCCGCCGACATGGGGCCTACCCGAAGCGAACCGCCACTATCAACCCATCCGACAGAGCCCCCACCGGCACCAATCGATCGAATGTCCAGCATTGGAACCGCGACGGGCATATCGAATTCGAGTTCATACTCACGAGTGATGAGGCCCTGGCCGTCCTCGATGATGGACGCGTCGAAACTGGTACCGCCCATGTCGGTGTGAATGATGTTCGGGAAACCAGCAGTGCGCGCTATCTCGGCGGCATACCCCACACCGCCAGCAGGACCGGATTCCACAAGCTCCTCAACGCGCAGCCGGGCTTGGTCGACACCCATCATCCCGCCGTTGCTCTTGAGGATCATGAGGTTTCCCGAGAACCCACCCTCAAGTAGGCGAGCCTGTAGCCGCTCGAAGTAATTTGCCATGACCGGCAAAATGGTTGCGCGGATTGAAGCTAGCGTGAAACGCGTGTGCTCCCGGAAGACGGGCTTTACGTCAGCAGAAGCCGTCACGCGAATGTTCGGGAGCGCGTCCGACAGGATCTCCGCAACTTTCCGCTCATTTGCCGGATTGGCGTACGAATTGATGAGACAGACGGCTACCGAACCAATGCGTGCTTCAGAGATCGAGGCAATAATCGGCTCGAGCTGTGCGGCGTCGACGCACTTTTCGACCTCGCCCTTTGCATTGGTCCGTTCGTCAATCGTGTATCGATAGCGCCTTCTGATCAGTGGAGCCGGCTTCGTTTGATACGGCCGATAAAGGTGCTCACGATGCATCCGGCCGATTTCCAGAACGTCTCGGAAACCTTCGGTTGTGATCATCGCGGCGTCAGGGAAGCTACGTTCGATAAGTGCGTTTGTTGCAGTCGTGGTTCCGTGAACGAGGAGAGAAATCTCGTCTGGCGTCAGATCGGCGTTGGCAATTGCGTTGAGCACGCCCTTGGACCGCTCTTCGGGCGTTGTCAGAACCTTGCCGGTTCGCTCCTCGCCCGTAGAAATGTTAACCGCGAATAGATCGGTAAAGGTTCCTCCAACATCAACTCCAACCTTCCACATTGACGTTCCCCTTTGATCGTTGATCAAGGATTTGCCGTCAAAACATGACGCCTGTCAACCCCAATTTTTTGCGATTGTCCGCTGGTGGCAAAAAAATGCTCTTTGATCGTTGATCAAGCAATGCGTTCGCGATATGTGTACCTGGCCTTGTCTTCTCCTGGAGTCACGATGCCTGCCACCACTTTGCCTTCGCTGAAGCCGCGCCAGACCAATTCGGACCTTGAGCACGTCTACGAGGAGCTGAAGCGGTCGATAATGATGGCGGAGTTTTCGCCTGGTCAGAAGCTAAAATTGGAGGAACTTGCGAACGCTTTTGGGACTAGCCACATGCCGGTTCGTGAAGCGCTCAATCGCCTTGTAACGGCACGCGCGCTCGAGTCAGCGCCGCGCCGTTCAATGTTCATTCCGGACGCCAGTGTCGAACGACTTCGGAACCTTTTGACGTTGCGCACGGATCTTGAAGGCAAGGCCGTTGGGATGACAGTAGCACAGAGACTTCCGAACCTCGCGGACATTTTGGCGCAAATCAACGCCAGAATGGATGTGGAAGCAGCCCGCGGCGCTCTGGGGACAAGGACCTATCTTCAGCTCAATCACCGATTCCATTTTGCCCTTTATGAGCGTTGCGGCAACCCGGAGCTCGTAAACCTCATCGAACTTTTGTGGATGCGCTATGGCCCGCTGCTCAGCCTGCTAAAGACTACACCAATGTCTTTCTCAGGGCATCGGCACCACGCTGAGATAATTGATGCGGTTCGAGAGGGTGACAAAGACTCCGCCGTCAAGAGCTTGGTCGCGGACCTAGAAGAAGCCGGCAACGCAATCGCCAATGCGGACGCATTCAGACCATCCGCATAGCGAGTGGCCTGCGGCTTTCTACGTCGAATGACAACTGACATAGTCAGTTGCCTTGAGACCGGTAACTTCTCTGGGGTCAGGCGGCGTGCAGGAGAGGCGGCTTGGGCTTGAACAATGGTGGGACGTTCGGCTCTGGCTGAGCATATGAGCGCCGTGCCGACGAGTGAATTCACCGCTGACTCAGCCAGGGTCGTGAGACGCGAAGCCCGGCTCGGTAGCGCTTGCCATAGTTGATGATCGCGGCGCGGTTCGGTCTGATATAGGTCAGCAGCTGCGAGCCGAGGCTGTGAAGACAGGCGACGGAGAACTCGCCGCCTCCCTGCAAATCGATCACTCTCTCCAAGAGTTGTTCCAGGTCGCGGATCGCGCGATCGACCGCCCATGCCAAGGACGCCACTTCACCGCTCTGATGTCCCGGTCGATGGCGGGAACGAGCTATATGATCGGCGATCTGCTGCATCGGCTGGATCTTTCATGGCGTGTCACACTGCACTTAATGTGAGATTGCGCCCACCTGAGACCGGTAATTTCTCTGGGGTTAGGCGGCGCGCAGGAGCGGCGGTCTGGGTTTCAATAGTGGTGGGACATTCGGCTCTGGCTGTCGGAACGGTGCCCGCAATCGATCGCGAAGCTCGCCGTTGAGATCTGCCGTGCGGACCTGCATGAGCATGTGAGCGCCGTGGGGTGACCATCGCATCTGCTGTTTCTTGACCATCCGCTTGCCGACGAGTGAATTCACCGCTGACTCAGCCAGGGTCGTTGCGACGCGAAGCCCGGCTCGGTAGCGCTTGCCATAGTTGATGATCGCGCCGCGGTTCGATCTGATATAGGTCAGCAGCTGCGAGCCGAGGCTGTGAAGACGGGCGACGGAGAACTCGCCGCCTCCCCGCAAATAGATCACTCTCTCCAAGAGTTGTCCCAGGTCGCGGATCGCGCGATCGACCCGCCCGTGCCACAGACGCCACTTCACCGCTCTGATGTCCCGGTCAATGGCGGGAAGCGATGTCCGCAGCGCCGATCCCAAATCAGCGCGCAACTTTGAGCTCGTTGTGGCCCGATGCAGCCGCGGCGGGCGAGGCGATGGCGGCGGCCCGCTATTTCGTGACCGCCAGCACCGACCAACGGGCAATCCGGGATCGCGCCCTTCATGCCCTTCGGGAGGTAGGCTACCGCGGCTTTGGCGATGTGACGGTGATTTCGGACGGTGCCGAAATTCTCAAGCGGCTGCCCCGCGCCATGCCGAAGCCGACGGCCCACATCATCGACTGGTTCCACACCGCCATGAAGATCCAGCCGATGCAGCAGATCGCCGATCATAGGGCTCGATCCCGCTCGGGTCTCTCTGGAGCGTGTCTCGCGTCGGCGTTACTTCGATCTTCAATGGCGACCGACCAGCGACCTATGCCGATGCCACTCCCATTCTTCGCTGCGCTGGCCCGGAAATTTGGCATCCTCGAAATCGGGGGCAAGCAGGAAAAGCCCCCGGTACGGAGTCTGGAAGGCCGGCGGTTCGTACATCGCCAAGACCGTTGTCGGCACCGATCCGGATATCACCGTGCTGATCGCCGAGACGCTCGGGCTGAAGCTCGACCTCGTGCCGGTCGCCTGGGTCGACTGGCCGCTCGGCCTCGCCTCCGGATATGACGCCATCATCAGCAACGTCACCGTGAGGGAGGACGCAAGGAGAAGTTTGACTTCTCGACCTACCGCCAGGACGTGCTCGGCTTCTATGTGAAGGCCGACAGCAGTATCACCTCGATCAAGGAGCCGAAGGACGTCGCGGGCCTCAAGGTCATCACCGGCGCCGAACAAGGCCTGATCGTTCTGATGATGAGTGCGACGGTCATCTACGTCGCGCGCTCGCCCCCAGGCGATAGCGGCTTGATGGAGGGCGCGCCACCCCCGCACGCGCGCCGCCCGTCCGAGTCAGGACGATCTCTTCACGAGCGCGCTGTTCCGGACTCGGCATAGTGGCGGCGTGCCACGTCGGGGTGCGAACGCAGTCGCTTTTCAGAGCATTGGTTCCGACATCGCGGAAGAAATCCAGATCGCTCGCCCGCGGACACGATCTCGGCTGTTGCGACTGCCTCGACACTCGGTCGCAAGCCCAAGGGAGAAATCCGGCATTGAAACCATCAGAGCGTCGTTATTCGGCTGCTTGACGACGGCGCAATTCGTCCGCGAGGATCGACCTCTTTATCCGGTTGACGTGTTCGTCTCCAGGAGACGCGTAAAGAGCCTAACTTTGGCGGTAACAAAGGCGTCATATAACTTTACGGAACCTTTGCGGTCTTAAACTCGCGGCCATGATACACCTCGCCTGTCCCGAGGGATCAGGCGAGTATAAAACTGGTGCACATGGTCCGCTCGCCGCTCGCAACTCGGAGTTACGACCAATGGCAGCACGAGCGCTCATCCTGGTTGAAGGCGATTCTTCGGGGACCGGGCTGCTATACGTTCAAGCGGCCCGACGTCTTCGCCTTCACCCAATCGTTCTGTCGGCTGATCCGAGTCGGCCAAGATCATGACTATCTCCCCGAGTTTGATCACCGCCATTCCCCTCTCGACCATCGAGAGCAGTATCGCTGATGACGTGCCGCCGGTCCTCCGGGGCGCGCCCCGGAGGACCGGTGGCAACGCTAAACTGGGAAGATTCAAACGGCACTTCTGGGGAGTATTGATCCGGTATCGACACGGGTAGCGGACCTGGAACTCGACGAGCAGTTCAAGCGCGGTCTGATCCGGGCGTTCTTCCAGGCAGTGCGTCATCTCCTCCCAATGATCCTTGAAGGTGTCGGGACGTCGGCCACGCGGCTTGTCGCTGAGTAGACAATACGTCTTGGGTCCGATGACAACGCCACGCGCGCGGGCAGCCTCGCGCCAGACAGCGACGCGTCGGGCGAAGGTTTTGTATTGCTTGCGGGTGAACCGGCCTGGGAACTGGACGCACAACTCGTCGAAGAGCTGCATGGCGTTAATGTTGGGGAACTCCTCCAATCGGCGACACGCGATCGGCCAAGCCATGCGGAGCGCCTGGATCCGACCTTGGCCAGGTTCGGCGTAGGCTTCCCGGGAAGCGGTGTAGCGCGACATATGTGGAACGGCCACGCGGGCAAGCGCTTTTTCAGACATTTCACCCAGCGGGATAGGTGCGGTCATATGTCCGGCCTTTCAGCGCGGTCTAAGACCGCTGGCCTCGATGAAATTCGCGATGCGAGGGGCTGATCAATCTGACGCGCTGTAAGCGCATTGTCGCGCCGGCCTCTCTCGCCTCGGGATTTCGTCCCGTGGGTCATCGTCTAATTGTGCACCTCGCCTCTGTCCGGCGTCGCGCCGGCCAGTCCGTCCTGGTCGTCGTTCGGCTCAGGCGCGTGCTGCGCCGCTTGCCGCACCAGTATTTCGATATGTCCCGCCCTTGGTGAGCAGCGCCCAGATAATCCTCGCCATCTTGTTGGCGAGCGCGACCGCGACGACCTTGAAAGGCCGCCGCGCCAAAAGGGTGACTAGCCATCGCAGCGCTTTGTCGTTTCCCTTAACGCGCCGCAAGACCGACGTCGCGCCACAAACGAGCAGCGAGCAGAGCGTCGGGTTGCCCATTTTCGATATGCCGCCGAGCCGCTCCTTGCCGCCGCTCGAATGAGGCTTTGGCGTCAGTCCCAGCCAAGCGGCGAAGTGACGGCCAGATTTGAACCCGCCGGGATCCGGGACCAGCGCTTTGACGGAAGCCGCCGTAATCGCTCCGACGCCCGGAATTGTGGTCAGCCGTCGCATGTCCTCTTCGCGCTTCGCCTCGCTGACGATCCCTCGTTCGAGCTTCGCGATTTGACGCGTCAGCGCCTCGATCTGATCGGCGATCTCAGCCAAAGCCAGTCTAGCGGCTTTTGGCAGGCAAACGTCCTCCTCGTCCCGTACGATCTCGATCAACGCAGCGACTTTAGCCGTGCCGAGGGCGGCAATAACGCCCAACTCCGACAAATGCCCGCGAAGCGCGTTGATCGCCTGAGTTTGCTGGCGGATCAAAAGGGCGCGCGTCCTCAGCACCATGGCCGCCGCTTGTTGATCAGCCGATTTGATCGGAACGAAACGCATGGTCTTGCGGGTGACGGCTTCGCTGATCGCTTCGGCGTCGGCGGCGTCCGTCTTGCCTCGTTTCACGAAGGGCTTCACATAAATCGGCGGGATCAAACGCACGTCGTGACCGAGCGCCGCGATCTCGCGCGCCCAATAATGCGAACCGCCGCACGCCTCCAAACCAACCAGACACGGCGGAAGCTTTTCGAAAAAGCCCAGCAGCTCGGCTCGACGCAGTTTGCGATTGAAAATCGGCGCGCCTTCGGCGTCGGCGCCATGAATCTGAAAAACGTTCTTGGCCAAATCCAGGCCGATGGTGCTAACCTGCTTCACGGAACGGCTCCCTATCCTTGTGGCGTTGCTCGCAACGACCACGTTCTAGCACTTAGATGCTGTCGGTAGCGGGGCCGTTCCACACCATCAATCTGGGAGAGAAGCCGTATTGCCTCACGTAACGATGTTCCTCGAGATTCGAGCGTTGCCTCATCCATTTTGCTCCCGGCCTCCTTAGCGAGCGCCACGGCGCCTCAGTGTGGCCCTGCGATCTCCAGGATCGGCGGCTCCTTGTTCAAGGGGCCAAACAGCAACGCGTCCGCCTGTTCGCTGCGCCAGACCTTCAGCTCCGACGAGCTGTTCAGGACACGGATCGCTGATTTTTCGTGATATCCTGTCGCCGCGATGAATTCTTCCAAGATCCGGCGTTTGTCCTTGTTCGTTGCGGCCGCGTAGCGATCCCTGACTATATTGGCGAGCTCCTTGCGCATGGCATGCGTCATCTCGTCTTCATGATCCCTCCCTCATGGCAAGGGCATCATGCCGGAATGTGACTTCGCGGGTAACATTTCAGGTGAGGCAACGAAACCCGATCGGTAACAAGTTTCGTGAGGCAATGCGACACTTGGTACCGTGGCGGCTATTCTTGTCCGACTCTCTGCCGGTGAGAGTCGCTCCAGCCAACTCGATCAGCCCAATCTTCGAGTTCGCGAAGGGCCAGCAGACTGGTCTCGCGCAGGCGGCTGAGCCATGAGCCGCTCCTGAAGTGCCCGCCGATCGGCGACAAGATTGTCGAGGTGCAGCGACTCGCGGCGTGGCCGCGGTTCTTGTGCCAACCGTCGAGCCAGCTCTCGCGTGCCGTCCACCACAAACACGCCGCAATCATGCACGTTCCGCTGCTGGGCCATCCCGGACCACTCCAGGCTGACGCGCAGCCTTGCTGCGAGCTCTGCTGCAAGGTTGTCATTGTACCCTCCGAAGGAGTCGTAGTGATACGCAACCGGCCTTTCCCGGTCGCTGCGATTTACGAACAGCAGCGACCAATGGCTGCCGCGGAGATCAGGATCCGTAGCACTGGCATCGTTCACGGGCAGGAACAGGAAGTCGACTGTGTCATCACCATTCTGATCATGGACGATGCGCTGGAACGCGCTTAGCATATCGATCTCGGGGCCTGAGCGCAGTCGATAATTGGCTATGAGAGGGTCCACGAATCGGGTCCGGACGGCGAGATCTGGATTGCTCCCCTCCAACTCCTGCCTCAGGATCTCGTAATCCCTCTCGATATGGTCGTCGCCCAGCCATTGCTCGGCACGGAGCACCCGTCCGCTGCGGTCGCCGGCAGAGGCACTCGCAGTCGAAGCGCCGATCCGGCTATCAGGAACCAAGGATGGGCCAGGGTGATGGATCAGCTGGGCGTCGCGGCTTCCTCGCGGCCCCAACGCGATGGAGTAGGTTTCACCGTTGATAGAGACCGGCTGGGGAGCCATTCGCGAACTCGGCAACAGCATTTTATTGTCCAGTACATCGAGCAGGAAGTCCGGCACCGGCTGTGAGCCATGCTGCCAATCCTCGCCGACGAGATATCCGATATCCTCGAGCTCTTGCGGCATGCCTGATGGATCGATGAAGAACGGCGGTCTGCCGGCAGGGATGAGCACCGGCCTTGACTGGGCGTTGTCACGCATTTCCTGCGGTGTGGACGGCAGATCAGCGAAAGAAGCGAGACCGCGGTAGATGTCTGAGGACCGAGCTGGCGCGCGCTCCGGAGCTGGCCACTCCCTTGGATCAAAGTCGGACGGCACCCGCGGCGACCAGGTCGAGCTCGACCCAGCCGGTTCCTGCAAGCCGACCTGCCCTGACGGACCCTGCGGCGTCGGCCACTCACTCGGATCAAAGTCGGACGGCACTCGCGGCGACCACGACAAGCTCGCGCCGGCTAGCTGCGGTTCACGACTTGGCTGGTCAGGGAAGGCTACACCCAACGCCCTGTTTGTCTCGACGACTTGCACATACTGCGCAAGCCTCTTGAAGCCAATGCCAACGTTACCTTTGGCTTTCGTGAACTCCTGGTGATCTCTGTCCAATGAATCGCGCTGATGCCAATCGCCGTTGATCCGGCTCGCGATGCTCTCCCTGCCCATTGTTCGGAGCCAATCGCTGAACTTTCGTTGCCCCGAAGCAGTATTGCGGACGGTCTTGGAAGTCCGGCCGGATCCGAGTTTGCTCAACTCTTCCTCGACCAGGCCATCGATGATGTTGGCGTCGTCGTCATAAGGATGCAGCCCGTGCTGGAGTTCGTCGCCCTGAGGATGCCGAAGCTTGTTGATACCCAACCCGATGTACGGTTGGCCAATGGCTCGCTTGAACTCCGAAATATCTTTCTGCAGTTGTTTTTTCTGGTGCTCATTGCCGTTGAGTCGACTCGCTATGCTCTCCTTGCCCTCTCTTTTCAGCCACTCACTAAGCTTGCGCTGATTGCTAGCGATCTTGAGGATAGGCGCCCTCTCTTTGGCAGCCGCTGCCGGTCCAAGCTTACGCAAGGCTTCGTTGGTCGCGTCGTCGATGATGTCGGCGTCGCTCTCATAAGCGCTCAAAGTACGGCGCCCCATGACGCGGGGCCCGGATCCGAGCGCCTCGAACCCTGCCCCGTCAGGCTGAATCCTTCGGAGATGATTGAGGGCCGTAAAGAGGCGGCCCTTGGGGTCATTCTCCTCGCCGAATGCCATGATGTCCTCGGCTATTTCTTCGGTTCGAAACCGAGATCTCAGGGATGGCTTCTGGTTGGCCGTGAGCCACTTAGAAAAGCTATTAAGAACCTCCGTATGAGACCTGATAGTTTTGTCGGGCACCTCATGTGCCCGGGCTGCTGCGGCGAACTGGTGAATGAGTAGCGCGTCTCCGATAGGAGCAGGCGGCTGAGAACGAGGAGGTGGCGCAGGAGGCCGAGGCAACAACTCGCCGGCGCGGAACTTCCGAAGCGCTTCCAATGCCGCACGCACTCGCTTGACGCCCCCCGCGTTCACAAATTCATCCGCATGGGCTTTCAACTGAACAGGGCTTTCAACCAGACCGGCCAGTGTCAAGTTCTTAGAGTTGAGGAACTCGCTGAACCGGCTCAGTTGGTCCACCATCGACTGAAGTGTGCTGGAAGCATAACTTCCTGCGGCCGCGCGCACGAACTCGGAAATGAGGGCTGCATCATCTTCGGACGCACGGGTGCGCTTATAGGCGTAGATACGAAGCTCTGAATCGACTGCATCCGACGCGGAGCCGCCCAACGACTTTTCACCGCGACTTCCTCCAAGCACTTTGCCAAGCCCCGACTTAACCCGAGAAAGCAATCCACCGCCTTTTCTCTCCTTCGTGCGCGCCGCAGGCTTCGGTTCCGATGACGCAGTGTCGCGCATGCTACCCAGTGCCCTGTTGCGCAAGTCAGATGGAGAACCTTGTATGGCCGCGCCAAAGTGAGCGCGAGGAATGTCGACACTGTGCCGCGTACTGCTGAATGGATTGTCCTGCGGGTTGGATTGCGGCGGCATCCGCATCGAACCGCCGATATCAGTGCGCTGGATACTTCCATGGGCCTGTGCGGGTGGAGTATCGGGCGAACCAGCATCAGGGAGACTAGCATCACCGGAGCTCTCATCAGAGGAACTGACGTGCAGTTTGCTCAGCTGCTGTTCGAAGCCGGCTTGACCGGCAGGCAAATTGTCTGAGTGTTGTCTCGCACGCAGCAGCTCTTGCTGCACGGCGTACCAATTGTTCCAATAGTTCGGATCGCTATAGTTCACTTCCACGGTACTCTCCCTGATCAGATGAATCTTCGGGCGCACTCTCGACAGAGACCCGAGCCTCAGAAAGCCGATGCTAGGCTCGGCAACCAGAAAGGGAGGACAGCCGTCTCACGCACCTCCCATTTCGCACATTACTCTCGCCAGCCCAGCCGGTACCCGGTGCCAGGATGATGCCCCGATTGGTCTCGAACTGCACGTCCTGCTCCAACTCTTCAATTGGACGCCCCTCGCTGCGACTTCGACTGAGTGATTTTGTGGTACTTCATAAAAAGCCTCGTCTGATGATCGGATAGCTGGCGACCCGCACGTTAAATTCCTCGTGATTCACCCTTTACGGATCGACGACTATTATGCCCGTAGGGAACCATGGCCTATCGGGTGCGTGGTTTGTGGGATCCATGCAGCATCTTCCCGGCTCATCCCGTCCATGACCCCGGCCAGCGACAGCAAGCGCCTGCTCTGGTTGATGGCCTTCGCCGCCTTCGCCAGTCGCCGAAGCGCCACAGCCGAATAATCCGTCCGCATCTTCACCGCTGATCCCATCGCCCGCGATAAGGGTCACGGATCAGTCAAGGCGGGAAGTCCTAGCAGGCCTGCTAGAGAGTCAGCCCTCAGAGCCTTTGGTATAAGCCCCTAACCTGAAGCCACCGGCTTTAGCCGGTGGAGCATTCACGAATCAAGGCACCTACCGCGATGGCACGATAGGCAGGTTATCTATTCGTTACCCTGGCTTTTGTACGGATTTGGTTCGCTGGCTGTCCTGTAATCCTCCAAATTGCCGCCCAGAAACAAGCGCTCGGTCTCTTGGGTTGGCGTTCTACCCAGGGAGCACATCAGCTCCACATCCGCATCGATGTTGTTGTGATCCTCGACTTTCATTCCGAGCCAATTTTGCTCAGCACGTCGTCTGGCGTCCAGACCGCGGACTTCGGCACAGTGTAAGTATGCAGCGCGCTCGCATTATTGGCGATCGCTTTCGCCCAATGGTCGCGCGAAACGACCAGTTTTGAGGGGGCCTCAACCAACGACACGAAAGGAGATGCCGCTATATTGCCGCGCATATGCCAACCAGCTTGGCGCGCCCGGTCCATGGGAAATCGCTCCAGAGGCGTACGCGGCTTGCAATCGGCATCCTCGTTCTGAAAGCGATGCAGCTTGACATATGACGACCCGGTCACGTCGCCGAGAATGCGCTCCCGATCGACAAGGCCGTCGGGAGAGGCGACGGCCCCCGACCACTGCGCTGACTGCTGCTCGGCCAGGTCGATCTCGTCTTTGAGCGCCTCCAGAGGAGCACCCGTCAACGTTGCGGCGAGCTGGGCGCGCGCTCTCACAAACGATTCGGCCGGATAGCGTTCTTCTGCGGGATTCCACGGAGGGATGTTCATTCGTTTTCCTCGAATACTGTTGTTTGGCGAGTGTCTTAGGACCCTGCCCAACACCGGCAGTGAGGCAGAACCCGTCGACCAATCGAGCCGATCTGAAATCGAACAGCGTAGCATGAAGGTTCTGATGCCGGGCGCTCTAGATGGCGATATCGGCACCAGCCCGATCTATGCTTTCGTGAGGGGTGGCGTCGTCGGGCGGCAATGCGCCGAACGCGCATATCCTCGGCGTTCAGTCGTTGATCATCGATCATCATGACGATCAAATACATCATTCGTGCTACGCGCCGACAACCGCGGCGAGGCGAAGCGTTAGGACGGCCTCCCTTCTATTTCAGCAAGAAACGCTTTTGAAAAGCCTTTCCACCTGCGTGCCGACCAGGATGCTTATTCTTCATTAAGCAATCCAGAGTGAATAGCATGATGTCGTCTGGTGGTGTTGGCGTCACGCAGGCATTTCCTTTTTCTAAGGGGCTTGCTCACACGATTTGGGAGCTTCGCGCCTTCCTAAGTGGTGAGTCCACTGGCGGAACTGTCGGTCTTGTCGACTATTATCTGCGATGATCCTGAGGAGGAAAATATTATGTTGGTATGTAGCTATCGGCAGGAGAGATGGTATCGGGTGCATTCTTACTGAGATGCGGCGACCAAAAATGCTTCTCCCGTCCAGCGAGCATATGCGGCAGGTATGGAGGCATATTGCCTTTGTATTTGCAGCTGGCAGGCTTTCGAGCACAATTAGGCACGAGACGCGCAAGGCCTGATTATTAGTCGGTCTCAATGATGCCGACGCCTGGATGGGCGGTAGGTAGGGTTCAGAACAAGAACTGTTCCCAGCGACACGCCGCCTCTATCAACCAAAGACAGCAATATCCTTGTGATCTATGGCCTTTCATGCGATTCTTCGGGCTTGACCCGGAGAATCGAGAATGCGTGAAACGATGCTGGCGGCGCTTTCTAACATTCGCACCGTTGAGGACATGGTCGGGGCCTTCTGTAGTGAAGATCATTGCCGTCGGCTGTTGGAAAGCATGGTGTGGCCGGATGGCCGGATCTGCCCCGCCTGCGGATTCAAACGCTCGATTGCGCTTGCGGGCCGCGACACCGGCAAGCGGCGTGCGCGACCGGGTCTCTATCAATGTTCCGGCGGTGATTGCCGCTTCCAGTTCACGGTGACGACACACACGCCTCTGCACTCCACGAAGCTTCCCTTGCGTGTTTGGCTGAAGGCCATGTGGCTGTTACTGCAATCCGACAAGGGCTTGTCGTCTGTGCGCCTGGCCGAGGCGCTCGGGGTGAGCCAGCCAACCGCCTGGCGGATGGGGCATGCACTGCGTCTCATGGTGGCGCGGGATAACGCGCTCGACGGCATCGTGGAGATCGACCATTTCCATCTCGGGGGAAGTCCCCGAAAGCGGCCGGATGGCCCACCTCCGGGACGGGGCCGGAAAGGTCAGGCGAACACGGAGAAGGCGCCGGTCATGGCCATGGTGCAGCGGCCGACCGACGTCACGCCCGGCACTCCGGCCGGTGACGCGCGTGCCGCGGTCGTGACCGGTCTCTCAGCGCGAGCAAGCGAACGCGTCATTGAAGCGCAGATCGAATCGAGAGCTCATTTGATGAGCGACGAGTGGAAAGCATTCATGGCCATTGGTGAGAGCTTTGCCAAGCACGAGACCGTGAAGCATTCCAGTGGTGAGTATGTTCGCGACGCCGTCCACGTCAATTCGGTAGAGGGCTTCAACTCCCGCGTCCGCCGTACCATCGCCGGCGTCTTTCATCATATCAGCCCGCAGCATGCCGACCTGTATTTCCACGAGATTGGCTTCCGATGGTCGCAGCGCGTCGTCACAGGAACCGTCATTCGCAAAACCCGGCATGGCCGGGAGAGCGTGCGAACCCTGTGGTCGCGCGTGCCGCCTGCGCTGCAATTGATGAATGTTTTCCGCACCGCCACGGGTCGTCAGATGCGCCGAAGCCCAGATGGCGGCATCGTCATCAAATCAGCCGTAGCTGTCTTTGGTTGATAAAGGCCGCGTGTCGCTGGGAACAGTTCTTGTTCTGCCCCCATGAATAGCCGGTGCCAAAATCGTCAAGAGCAACTGTTACGGATAGGGAACCTAACGAATGTAATAATGAAATCGTTTCTTCAAAATTCGAAATCAGCACCGCCTCTTGGCATGGTTGCGAACATACTCAATGCGGCCACTTTTGTTATGGCGTTGCGCACCAGGTTTTGCGTAGTCCGGCGAGACACTGACCTTGGTTTGACCGACTGAAACGATGATCTCGCTCTTAAGCCTACGACAGCTGAGGCTACGATGATAACACTCGCCCAGAGGACGGCATTCGTTTGGTCGGGCGAGCCCCAAAGCGGTGCCGCTTCTTTTTCCACAATTCCTATTGCGGCCGTCGCGTATGCGCTACCGGTCTTCGTCGGTTCGGCATTGGCGTCTTCTTGTTCGGCACTTGGTGGGGAGCACTTCCCGTTCTGTTCTTCAGCGGGGCAACAAGTGCCGCCCAGGTCGTCATTACCTGCCTGTGTGCGGGGATGATCGCAGGCGCGATTGTGTGGGTTGAAGGCGCCGTCAATCTGCCCGTGGCAATCCTGATAGTAAGCTACGCCATCACGCTGTTTCGTACAGTGCTTGCTCACGCGTTCGAATTTACCCAACGCTTCCGAAGCACGATGTTGACCTGCTCCGCCCTTATCCGGCCGGCGAGTGGTTCGGTCGTCGAGGGCCCGCCAAAAACTCGCAGGTCTCCCGCCAGAAGGTCACCGAACCTTGCGGCAGAGAGACCGCTGCGTCACTCTTTCACCCCCCGCGGTAGAGTAGACGTTATGACCGTGGTGTGAGCGGCGGCCCGCCCTTAGTCTTTGCAGCTGTAAAGCAAACGGGGGTTGCCCGGGAGTGCCGAGCCTATCCCCAAGCAAGGAAAGGACGGGCCGTGGAAGAGAATAGTGTTTTTTACGTCGGTGTCGATGTGTCGAAAGCCAAGCACGCGATTGCGATTGCCGAAGGCGGACGGAATGGTGAGGTCCGCTATTTCGGCGAGATCGATGCGAAGCCGGCGGCAGTCGAGCGCTTCGTGCGCAAGCTGGAGAAAAAGCATCCGCGCCTGCATTTCTGTTACGAAGCCGGCCCGACCGGCTACGGGCTTTACGGGCAGATCGTCGAGCTCGGCCACCGCTGCGATGTCGTTGCGCCGTCGCTGATCCCGAAGCGCCCGGGCGAGCGCGTCAAGACCAACCGGCGCGATGCAGTCAGCCTGGCGCGGCTGCTGCGGGCCGGCGAGTTGAAGGGGATCTGGGTTCCGGACGCAGTGCATGAAGCGGTGCGCGATCTTGTGCGCGTTCGGACCTCTGCGAGCGAGGATCTGCGCAAGAAGCGCCAGCAACTCATCTCGTTCCTGCTGCGCCATGGTCGCGTGTTTGCCGGGCATAAGAATTGGAGCCGGACCCACGCCCGCTGGCTGGCGGCGCAGAAGTTCGACCATCCGGCCCAGCAGATCGTCTTCCAGGACCAGGTCGATGTGATCAGCGATGCGCAGAACCGGCTGGAGCGGCCCGATGCCCAGCTGGCCGAACTGGTGCCGAGCTGGTCGATGGCGCCGGTGGTGGCGGCCTATCAGGCGCTGCGTGGTGTGTCCTTCATCGTCGCCGTCACCTTCGTCAGCGAAGTCGGCGATGTGCGCCGCTTCGACACTCCGCGGCAGTTGATGGCCTTTCTCGGCCTGGTGCCGTCGGAGCGGTCAACCGGCGAGACGGTCAAGCGCGGTAGCTTGACGCTGGCCGGCAACCGGCGAGCGCGCCGCGTCCTGGTGGAGGGCGCCTGGAGCTACCGCTTTCCCGCCAGGGTAACGGAGCCCATTCGCGTCCGCCTCGAGGGCCTGCCGAAGGCGGTGCGCGAGATTGCCTGGAAGGCGCAGACCCGGCTTTGCGCCCGCTACCGGCACCTGACGGCCGCCGGCAAGAAGAAACCCATCGTCGTTGCCGCGATCGCGCGCGAGATGGCGGCGTTCCTGTGGGCCATCGGCCACCAAGTCGAACCGGTGCGTTGAGATGCAGTGCGCTTCTTCATCGAAGATCAGAATCCCGGCAAGGGCCCACCCGGCGCGGGCGCCGCCGGATTGAGGGGGCTCTGCCCGCGCCGGGTCTCCCGGCACAAATCACGGGCAGCACGGCGACGGGATGTGGCCACGGTGGGGAACTCCCGTGCTAACTATGTGGCTGGGCATCAGCCCAACGCCCGATATTAGACAGGGAAAGCCCCAAGACGAATTACGGAAGAGCGGTAACCAATCCGCGGATAAGAGCTGGATCAACCGTCGTCTCAAGGGTCCATCCCGTCCCCGTGCTGCCAATCAACGAAGGACAAACCTGTGACAAAGGACATGGGGCGGAAAAGTTCATCCATCACTCTTGACCACGGTCATAAGAGTTAGCTGCGTGTTGGTGGGTCCCATAGCACCGAACAATTCGGAAGTAAATTTCAACCCCAAATTTTGACAGCCCGGTTGGGAAACCAAACGACTCCCTGAATTCGAAGATAGCAAAAAACGCGATGCTCCCTCAGGACATCGCCGATCTAACGTGATCCATGCCTTCGCAATATTCGTTTCTGGAAAATGAGCCGATTGGATCGTCTGAAATTAAACCGCGTCGCGTTTGAACAGCTTCATGCGAGGGCTTCAATATTAGCAGACGTCCAAGAAAGCCTCGCGGCCAAGCCGCAGGGCTTTTTTCTTGTCGATCAATGAGAGCGAATTGGCCACATAATGCATCGCAGTATGGGGCCGATAATCAATCAAGGGTTACCAAAGGCGTGCGTTCTTGGCCCTCCCGGAGCGGCATGCGGGATATCGGCCACCTGTTCGAGCCAACCGAGGGCAAAAACTTCTTCAAAGCTGCCGGATATGAGGCCAACTGATCTCGACACGTTTTAGGCTACCGAGGGAAACGAGACGGACGGGAGCGCTGAAAGCGGACTTCCGCGATCGCGCGATAAATAATTCCTACCCGACGAATCCGCCATGTGTGGGAGCGTGGCGGACCTGTCGATCTGTCTAACCGGCCTTGCATCAGTCTCGGATATGATGTGGCGCCGGCCTTCGCGCTCGCCCAAATGCTCTCTTGCTTGCGGCTGTTCTGGCGCCGCCGACTTGGATCCTGCCGATTTGAATCAAAAACGGTTGTGGATATTCCAAGCCATTGAGAGGCGGGCGGCCATATCCGGCGTAGGTTGGGTTACTTGATCGGAGAATTAATTGAAGAGCGATTTCGCCGCAGCGCGCGTCCACCTCAACGAGGCCCTCAACCATTTATGCGGACATGATCAAGTCAGCCGGGATTCTCGCTTGGCCATTGACCTGCTTATAGAGGCGGTGATCACCGCCGAGCATTGCAAGCAACCGGCAAAGGTGATCGAGTTCAGGCGCACGAAAAATAACGGACGGGCGTGGCAATCTCAAACGCGCCGAGAACGATAAAGCCAAGCGCTATGAAATGAAGAGCGTATCTTTGGTCGATCATTGACGTGTTCACCGGGCGTCCTGCCCGGGTCGACGGATTCCGCTCAGCAACGCAAGAGTGTCGGCACCACAGGCTACGGGGCTCTCCGGCGTCAGCGGCGATAATATTTGAGCACCGAGGGCGGATAACGGCTTACCTGTAAGGACGCGACCAGCGCGGTCGTGGGGCCGGGTCCTCGGCGACAGGTCTCAATGCCCGAACAGGCGGAAGGGTGCTACCACCACGCCAGGAGAACAGAACCCTGATTTGGGATCAAAGCACTGGGGATCATGCCCGTTTGGATTTGTTCATCGTGGACATCAGGCAGCTAAGATACTTTGTGCAGCTGCGACCCTCAACGTCGCTCAAAGCGCTCTAAGCCTGCATGTGCGTCAACTGGAGGAAGGGTTCGGCACCCAACCGCTGGTTCGCGACAGGACCGGTGTCAGCCTCACGGCGTCCGGAGACAAGCTGCTTGAGCGCGCGCGGATCATCCTGAAGGAAATTCAGCTCACCGAGGCCGAACTGACCAACTCGGTGGCGGCTCCTTCCGGAGAGGTGACCATTGGCATTCCGTCCGGAGCCGCTCGCGTCCTTAGTGGTCCCCTGATTGAATCGGTAAGAAGCGAATTGCCGAGGATCTCGCTGAAGATGATCGAGGGAATGACGGGACCGCTGGAGGAGTGGATGGCTGGCGGCCGTTTCAATCTGGCTGTCCTTTACCGAACTGCCGAGAGCGTGGGGAAAATGACGGTGCTGGCCCGCGAAGAGTTTTGCCTGGTGGTGCCGCCCGGCCAACCGCCTTTCGAAGAGTCGATACGGCTTGCCGACCTGCACGCGTTTCCGCTGGCGGTTCCCATGCGCAACAACAATGTCCGGCGTTCGGTGGCGGACGTCGTTGCCCAACACGGTTGTGTGCTGGACGTCAGATTCGAAGTCGACTCCCTTTCCACGATCATCGATATGGTCATGGAAGGAAAGGCCTATTCCATCCTTACCCCGTCGGCCATTCAGAAAGAGGCGTGCAAGGCAAGGTCCGCACGGTCAAGATTATTGATCCGGTGATCAGCCGTTCCGTTGTACTCGCCGTCAACCCGAAAGATGAGCGCTCTCCAGCCGTCTCCGCGGTCCGCAAGCTGATCCCAAAGGTCGTAAAGACTTTGATCGAGAGCAGGCACTGGTCGGCCACGGCTCCGGACCGGGCTTAGGCAGATGCTTCAAACCAAGTTCCAGGTGCTACCGCTCCTCCGCGACTGCCTGAGCCGCATCAATCTGGAGATGGTTTTGGGCGACATTCGATATTTGACCGCATGCGACTGTCGCGATGAAATTGCAGAGCAGCGAGGCTCGGTTCGGATATCGGCCGTTCTAGTATCTGGCAGGAATATGGATCGATTTCCATTGAGCTGGCACGGTCATCAGGGAATTGTGGGGGCTTTGTCGACCTATTTCCGCATGCTGGCCATTGAACGGTTACCTGAAGGTTGTTCGAAACGAGCCAAGCATCAGTTTACAACGCTGGGCGATCTCGGCTACCTCAACTTGAGGAAGGAACGACCCGCGCGCCGCAAGAAACAAGTATCCTCGCGGTGCGAATTTCGGTGCGGGCGAATCACCGCGATCAGTGGGGGGCAGATTACATCTACGACCGCGATCAATCTTGGATCGAGACCAACCGCTTTGCAGTCGCTCGTTTCGAGCGCGTGGACTAAGCCGGGAGTTCCTTGAGCGGGTTCGCCCACGGCACCCCGAGCGGCTGAAAATGCCGCTCGTTTGCCGTCAGGACCGTGTAGCCTCGCGCTGCCGCCGTGGCGGCTATCGCGATGTCTTCGAAGCCGGGATCATGCGCCCGCGCTCGGTCAATGATCGCGCCGGCGTGGCGGGCCTCCTCGATGCCGAACGGCAGGATGCGGCCAGCATAGAGCTGCTCGACGGCGGCGAGCCAGCGGCGCAGCCGTGCCGCCTTCGTCGTCGCGCCGATCCTGACGGCGCGGGTAATGCCCGCCTCGATTTCCGCGACCGTGACCGTCGACATGTACAGATGGTTATTGTTCTTGTGCAGCCAGTCGGCGAACGGCTGCAAGCCGACTTCCTTTTTCGTCGGCGCGTCGGCCGACACGATATTCGTGTCCAGCAGATACACGGGCTAGAAGCCCTCACGCAAAGCGCGGGCGGGCTTCCGCCTCCGTTCCGGAATGTCGTCGGGGTCGCCCGGGAAGGCTAGCAGGAGGTCTGCAAAGCTGGGCACCTTGGAAACCCTCTCCCATTCTTTGAAAGACACGAGCACGGCCTCCGGCTTGCCGTGGCGGGTGATCACGGAAGGCTCCCCGGCAACGGCCTGTTCGACCACCGCCGACAAGGTGGCCTTCGCGTCCTTCAGCTGAATCTCCCTCATGTCGACGTCTCCATATGACTACCGATGGTCATAGTCTGTTTTGTTGACAGGTGCAAGAGATAGGATCGTTGTCCTATCCTTCAATTGACGTCTGGAGTGCTGCCGTGGGCGGAAATCGCCGCAACCCCGGACGATGGAATTTGCCGATTCTGCTCGGCGAGCTCAGTCGTACTCCAGACGTTCCGAGAGCAGCACGACACCTCAAGGCTGCCACAATCACCACGCCGGCGGGGCACTCCCTCCTTGCCGCTCCGCAATCCGGAAGGGTTGGTCGAAAGTATCTCGTCTTACGGCACTACGCTGCCACAAGGTCTCGCCCGACAGGGTTGAGGATGAAGTTGTTGCGATATTTTTCAAACAAGCTCTCAACTTGATCGACCCGGAAATAGCGCTCGGCAGCCGTCTTGCTGGTTGGTTTATCCCTGCGCGCGAGGGCGTCGGAAACGTCTCTCGGGATCAGGTAAATTGCCCTGCCATTTGTTACATCTGGCAGCAGGATAACGATTGCAAGCCAATCGAACTGATCGAAGTCGTAGTAGGTGACGTAGGACGGCCCTTGTTTGAACGTTCGAGACTTTACAGACACCCTTTGCGGGGAATGCCCGACTGGCTGAGCGATGACATCGTAGCCAGGCCAGTTGTCAGGAACTTTGAGAGCGGGCACTCCGGCAAGGGTCAGTTCAGCGGCGACCACCATCTCGCAGGCGTCACCCATCTGCTTTGACGTGTACAGTCTCCTTTGCAAGATGATGGAGCCTTCAATGTGAGAGATGTTCTGGATTTCCCGTCGCCCAACCCAACCGAAGGCGTCGGCCACTTTTCAAAACGATGATGATTGGTTGGTCTGGTCGAGCCGACATGCCGAAAAGGCTGGCAAACCGCTCGAAGTCAGCGAACCACGTCCGGGAGACGGAGAAGGAATGTACGATCATCGCCGCTTCGTCCGTCTTGAACCGCTTCGCCTCCAACAATGCTGATGAGGTTCGATGCAGCAGTTGGTAGCGCACGTCCGATGGAGGTACGGCGTCTAAACCCAGCAGATCGCGGATTTGAAGCATGCGAAGTCGCTTGCCAACTGAGGGTTCTGCAAACCACTCGCCGACTGTTGGCCCGAATGGTTCCTTGACCTTGCCTTCAATGGTAGCCGCGCATGTCTCTTCGCCAAATCGGATCAAAGCGAAGACATCGCTTTGGCTGTCACGGCCCCCACCGGCCAACGGCACCTTGTGCTCGGGAATCCGTGCTGTCGCCGAACAGGGCATTGAGCGGTCGAAGGAGACATTTTCCAAATTGAGTTCGGATGCCGAAACGGCTCAAAGGGCTTTCGACCCCACCTTTGAAATGGCCAAGACCACCAGCAACGAGATGCTCCTGAAGACGATTGCCGCTCTGCAAGCCAATGCCGAAGCCGGCTTCACGCACCTCGAAGCACTGGTTGCCGTGAAGTCGCCGTCCGAGTTTTTCGAACTGCAGACCGCATTCCTGCGCAAACAGATCGAGAAGTCCGCCGAGCAGGCCAAGGCCCTCCAGGCATTGATGTTGAGAGCTACGGAGGACGTGTCCAAGCCGATCAAGGATGCCTTTGAGAAGGCTTTGAAGGTACACAAGGCCGCCTGATTCTTTCAGGCAACCCGAGACCGAAAGTCAGTACCTCGTCCACTGGGGCACCTCGCGCTGGTCTTCTTCCATTTGGTCGGACGGCTTTGTCTGCCCGACCTCATCGCAGTGACGTCGTCCTCGCGGTTTTCGGCGCTTCTTGGTTCTCCCCGCTGTAGGCGGACAATCCGTGCGATTTTTTTCATGCAATGAGGTGGTGCGCGGCAAGTCGGGGAATGCCCCGCTTGTCGCCGTCTCGACAATCGCGCTGCGCACCGCTTCGGGGTCTCTGCCAATCCACCAAGGTCGACAGCGACGTGTTCCCGCCTGGAAGCTAGTCTTAGTCTAGGGTCCATTGCCGCGACTACCCTTCGCAAACAAGAGCGGCTAGCCTCAACAAGCCCAGAGCACGCCGGGGGACGGCCCAGCGCCAGCCCTGCTGTCCGACATACCGGCGTCGATAAGCACAGGGTTGCCGAGATTAGCGTGATAGGCATTGACGAGGATGCGGCTATGCGGGCTTGCCGGCCGTCCCTCCGGACCAGGTCGACACTTTGCTGATCACTCATGCATCCCGACCATATCAACGGCGTGCTGACCGTCTGCCAGAAGGCGTAGTCGGTAGCGGCGACGACGAGCTCTGCTTCGGGAAATAGCACCTCGCCGGATCGCACTCTGGGCAACGGTAGGAGGAATTGCGCTTGTGGAGTACCTCGTCGATCGATGTAGGATCCATCGACTTTCATAGATTGGCCACCTGTCAGCAACCAACATAAGCATTGCCGCGCGCCCTGTAGATTCGCGAAATGATGATCGCTCGTCGGCCTCGGCGTCAAGCACAGCATATGCGGGTACGAACGGAGTCATTCACCTTGCGGAACAGCAGCAGTTGGGCAATGCTCGCCACCAGAGCATACCGTGGGGGCAGTAGATGGGCGAAGGGGCTTACCCAGGCGAAGGCGCCGACACGGCGCAGATCATTCGGCTGGCAAGTGAATATCGTGAGGCAGCGCACAGTCTCCTCGCCCGTAAACTGAACGGGCTATCCTTGGCGCCGTGCCGGCTTGTCGCTGTTCATGCCATTGAGCTCTATTTAAACGTTTTTCTTCGGGAAGCCGGCGTTCATGCTGCCGAAATACGTGGCTTCCAGCACACGACCTTTCCAAGCGGGTGGAACGTGCGAAGAAGTCCGGTCTGGTTCTGCGCAAGCGCACGCAGCAGCATCTCGAGCAGATGACATCCGCACGGGAGTATGTAGTCACCCGGTACGGTCCGGAGATGACGAACACGTTGTCCCAAGTGAATCGCCTGATGGCGACTTTGGATGAACTGGACAAGAGGATTTCGTCCCTTGTTAGGTCAAAACGCGGCGATGGATCGACCTCGAAGAATTAGCAACGTTCGCCGGCGCCCTATGCTTGGATCTTTGTCGGTGCCTTGGCGGACGCGGGGATTGGAAATTGCTTGTGGCAGAAACTCATCCGATCTGGTGATCGCGGTAAGCGCAATCGGCTCATCCGCCGGCTGCAACATCAAGAGCAACATCAAATGGCATCGCGACCGGTCATGATCTGGTGCCTGCCAGCATTCTGCCAGTTCCTTTAGCGATTGCTAATATGCTATATGCAAAAATGTGAGGGGTTAATTCCATGGGGCTGTCGCAAAGGCATATTGCACTGGTGTGGCTCATCCTGGCTGGCGATGCGGAGGCCCACGATTGGTACACCGGCAAGACGGATCCCATTCTTCATTATAACTGCTGCGGCAACAAAGACTGTCACCCAATCGATTCCAGCGACGTCAGGGCGACCAAAGACGGCTATTACGTCAGGCTAACTCGTCCCACCTACATGAATGAGCCACAAGGAGGGGAGTGGTTTATCCCCAGAGAGCGCGTCCAGGCGGCGCCGGATGATCGATACTGGCGCGCGACCGCGAGGTTGCCGCACTGATCGTCGAGCCGTTGGTACTCGGCGCCGGAGGCATGCTGATGTATCCGGCTTCGGTTCTCGCAGAACTCAAACGGATTGCCGAGCGCTCCGGGACGCTGTTCATCGCCGACGAAGTCATGACTGGCTGGGGCCGCACCGGCACCATGTTCGCCTGCGAGCAAGCAGCGGTCGCGCCCGACATCTTGTGCACGTCCAACGGGCTGACGGGCGGCTCGCTGCCGCTCGCGGCGACGCTTGCCACCGATGAGATCTTTCGCGCACATTTTTCCCGCGACAGAGCCAAGACCTTCTTCCATTCGAGTTCTTACACGGCGAACCCGATCGCTTGCGCGGCAGCGCTCGCGAATGTCGGCATCTGGAAGGACGAGCCAGTAGCGGAACGCGTGGCCGCGCTGTCGCGGATGCAAGCTGAGAAAATTGCACCGTTCAACGGGGACCCGCGTTTTGAGAATGTGCGAACGACCGGCACCATCGCCGCGCTCGACCTTCGCGTTGGCAATGCAGGCTATCTGGCCGAGGTCGGCCCAAGGCTGCGCGCCTTCTTCCTCGAACGCGGATTGCTGGTACGACCGCTCGGCAACGTCATCTATGTGCTGCCGCCCTATTGCGTGACGTCGGACGAGCTCGACGGCCTCTACGCGGCAATAGACGAGGCGGCCGGGCTTGCGGGCAACAGCCAATGAACCGCGCGGCGCGCATCATAGGCCTTGGCCATCACGTGCCGGCGCGCAGGGTCGGCAATGGTGAGATCGAGGCAAGCCTCGAGCTGGAGGCAGGCTGGATCGAGGGGCGTACCGGGATCCGCTCGCGTTACTGGGCCGAGCCAGGCGACACGCTTTCCGGCTTGGCGGCCAAGGCAGGCGACATGGCGCTGCAGGCCGCCGGCATTGATCGCAAGGAGATCGGCCTGCTGCTGCTCGCCACCTCGACACCGGACCACCTGCTGCCGCCGAGCGCGCCGCTGGTGGCGCACGGGCTCGGCCTCGAGAAGGCAGGCGGGGTCGACCTCGCGGGTGCCTGCGCCGGATTCATCTATGCCATGAGCTTCGCCGATGGCTTTGTTCGCCTGCACAACAAACCGGCCATCGTCATCGCTGCCAACATCTTGAGCCGTCGCATCAATCCGGCCGAGCGCGCCAGCGCCGTGCTGTTCGCCGATGCCGCGGGCGCTGTGGTACTCGCCCCATACAGCGATGCCGCCCACGGCATCCTCGGCTCTTCTTTTGCCTCGGACGGTTCCGTCTATGGCCTGATCCATATCCCCGCGGGCGGCAGCAATCGGCCGTTTTCCGAAGAAATTGACATCGCCGAAACCCGCATGACCATTGCAGATGGCCGCGAGGTCTTCGTTAAGGCTGTGGAGATGATGAGCCGCTGTTCCGCAGAGGCGCTGGAGTTGGCGGGCGTTGCGACATGTGGCATCACACGCTTCGTGCCACACCAGGCAAATGCCCGCATCTTCAATGCTGTCGGCAAATCGCTCGGCATCGAGGACGAGCGCATCGTCAAGACCATCGCCGACTACGGCAACTCGTCGGCCGCAACGATCCCGCTATCGCTGTCGGTCGCGCATGGCGCCAATCCGTTTCAGCCAGGCGAGAAACTGCTGTTGGCCGCAGCCGGCGCTGGCCTGACAGGCGGTGCACTGGTGGTCGGCATTTAACCGGCGGATCCCCGCCAATCGGCGCGCCGGCAGCGCCCTATGTGGAGCGCCAACTAAGCATTATATGCGCCGCCCGGGCGCTCATGCCACGTCGTTCAGGCAGCGGCTTGCTGCGCCACTGCAGGACGCCGCAACGGCACCTCGACATTGTCGATCAGCCGTGTTTGGCCGAGCCAGGCCGCGACGAGCAGCCGCGCTGGTCGATCCATTGTCACCAGCGAAGCAAGGTCGGTATCCGCGCGCAGTTCCAGATACTCAACCTTCGAGAAGCCGGCCGCGAGAATTGCCTTTCGACCTTCAGTCAGGGCACGCTCTACAGACTCTCCCGAACTCAGCTGCTTGACGGTTTGCAGCAGGATTTCAGCCAGTCGGGGCGCCCTGTGGCGCTCGGTCAAAGACAGCCGCGTGTTGCGCGACGACAGCGCCAGGCCGTCGGCCTCGCGCAACGTCGGGCCTGCGATAATCTCGATTGGGATATCGAGGTCACGTACAAGCCGGCGAACGACGTGGAGTTGCTGAAAGTCCTTCTCGCCAAAAAACGCCAGATCGGCGCCGCTCTGCAGAAGAAGTTTCGTGACCACCGTCGCCACACCATCGAAGTGGCCAGGCCGAAACGTGCCGCACAGCCCCTCACTCACGCCGCCGACCGAAACTGTGGTCACGAAGCCTGGCGGATACATGTCGGCTGCGTTGGGAGCATAAAGAATATGGGCGCCGACCGATGCGAGCTTCGCCGCGTCATCGTGTTCCGTGCGCGGATAGGCAGCCAGATCAGCGGCATTGTTGAATTGGCTCGGGTTGACGAACAGGGTCACAATCACCCGATCAGCCTTGGCCAGGGCGGCTCGCACGAGGCTGAGATGACCCTCATGCAGGGCGCCCATTGTTGGCACAACAGCAATCTTTAGACCCTCGCGCCGCCAAGCGGCAACGATGCTACGCAGTTCGGAGACGATGCGGACGATTGCGGTGCTCATCAGACAACCTCACTGACTTTCCGCGGCTCATCGCCGAAGACATGATCGAGAGCCGGGAAGCGGCGTTCGCGCACCTCGCTTGCGTAGGCTGCGATCGCTGCGTCGGCAGCCGGTCCCAGCTCTGCATAGCGTTTGAGGAAACTTGGCTTGAACGCGCCAAACAGGCCCAGCATATCGTCGACAACAAGGATCTGCCCATCGCAGGCGGACGATGCACCGATACCGACTGTGGGAATGGCTACTTGCTCTGTAATCAGCCGAGCAAGAGCTTCCGGTATCTTCTCGAGTACGACGGCGAATGCGCCAGCTTCAGCCACGGCCGTTGCATCGCGCAGGATCCGTTCTGCGTCCTCGCCTCGGCCCTGAATGCGATAGCCGCCAAAAGCATTGACGGCCTGCGGCGTCAGTTCCACATGGCCCATCACGGGTATGCCGCGCGCGGTCAAGAAGCGGATTGTCTCCGCGACGCTTTCGCCGCCTTCGAGCTTGACCGCCGCCGCGCCGGTTTCGGCCATTACGAGGGCAGCATTGCGGAACGCCTGCGTGGGGCTTTCCTCGTAAGAGCCAAACGGCATGTCAACGACCATCAGGGCGCTACGAAGGCCGCGCCGCACCGCCTTGCCGTGCAAGATCATCATTTCGAGCGTGACGCCAAGCGTCGAAGGCATACCGTGCAACACCATGCCGACACTGTCGCCGACCAGCACCACGTCGCAATGGCCGTCGACAAGCTTGGCGACGGGCGTTGTATAGGCCGTTAGGCAAACAAGCGGCGTCTTTCCCTTTCGCGCCGCGATATCCGGCACCGTCAATGCCTTCGATCCTCCGGTTGCGCTCACCGATCTCTCCTTCCGCTGCGTCAGCGGAAGGAAGCATGTGCCACATTTTTGTGCAAGTGCGAAGAGAGAATTTGCAGCGCACAATCATTTGCCGACGACGTTCTGGTGGACCGGTTGCCGGTCTGAAGTCAAATTCTGCGTGACCAGTTCGGCAAGCGTCAGTCTGACGCTTGCGCAAGCATTTCTACCGGCTGCCGCCGATCACCGCTGCGGGTCAAATGCGCTTGACAAAATAGCGCCGGCCCGTTCAATTCGGCGCATTCACCAGGGGAGTCCCGGCAAGGGGCTGAGATACTGCTGGCTATCGCGGCGCAGTGACCCGTTGAACCTGATCCAGTTCATCCTGGCGTAGGGACGGTGCAAGCGCTTTGCGGGAGTTTACGCCCGAGGTCCTGTTTCGGCAGGTCGACAGAAGCGTCTTTTCATCCTTCCGGCACAGAACTGGGTCTCCAATGCAACGAGCAACGGAGCCTCACGATGAATGCCCTCACCCCCGCCGTCTCGACGGGACCACTGCCTGCCTCGCGCAAGATCCACAAGCCCGGTGCCATCCA
>NZ_JAFG01000017.1 GCF_000519305.1 Mesorhizobium ciceri WSM4083
CTATCTACCGCCGCCGCAAGGAGACCGTCGAGCGCTCCTTCGCCGACGCCAAGCAACTGCATGGTCACCGCTATGCGCGGTTCCGAAGTCTCACCAAGGTCGCCTGCCAGTGCCTGCTCGCCGCCGCCGCACAAAACATCAAGAAGATCGCCCTTTGCCTGTGCCCGAAGCCCAAGTCGGCCCGCACATGAGGCCCAACGCCTCCTGTCAAAATCCCCTGACACAAACAGTCCAAGACACTTCAATCACATAACAAAAAACCCCGCCGAAAATCGACGGGGTTTGTCAGCAGTCTGAAGGGCCCCGTCGAAACGGGGCCATTTTTGTTTTCGGCCGTCAGTGCCAGTAAGGCGTGACTTTGTAGTATTCGTAGGATGCGTCGCGAGCGGTCTCGCCATCCGCGTCGGTCAGTTCGTTGATCGAATAGGCGGGTGCCGCCTTCAACTGCTCCTTGGAGAACGGCACGACATAGCCGCCCATGTCCTCATCATAGTCGAGGCTGGCCCACGGAATGGCGTGATATTTCTCGCCGATACCGAGGAAGCCGCCAAAACCGATCACCGCGAACATGATGCCGTTCGCCGTCTTGTCGAGCATCACATCCTCGATGCTGCCAATGCTCGTGCCTTCGGTGTTGTAGACCGATGTGCCGATCACCCGCGAAGCGGCAATGGCTTGGGTGTGGCCTGTCTGGGTTGTCATGATCATGCTCCTCACTGTCGTTGAACCATACTTGGACAATGAGGGGCGCAGGCGAAGGTTCCCGACTTTTTCGGCGTCGACCGATCACTCCGCGAGGATGAAGGTGACCTTCATATTGACGCGATAAGCGACAATCTTGCCGTCTTGAACGACGATCTTCTGGTCCTGGATCCAGGCGCCCTCGACGTTCTTCAGGGTTTTGGATGCGCGCGCAATTCCCTGTTCGATGGCGTCCTGAAAGCTCTTCTTCGACGACGATGTGATTTCGGTGACGCGGGCGACAGACATGGCTTCCTCCTGCCAAAACGCTCATTTGCCGGTCGAGCGTACAGGCGGCTTGCGCCTTCCACAAGCATCGGCGGTCGACAGAGGATATGTCCGGCCTAGAGACCCTTGGCGATGCGGTCGAATGCCATCAGCCGCTCGAGCAGGGCGGGCATGTCCTTCAGCGGCAGCATGTTCGGGCCATCCGAAGAGGTCGAGTTGTCAGGATCCTGGTGGGTCTCGATGAACACGCCGGCAACGCCGACAGCGACGGCCGCGCGCGCCAGCGTCTCGACAAAGCGGCGCTCGCCCCCCGAGGAGCCCCCCTGCCCGCCCGGCTGCTGCACCGAATGGGTAGCGTCGAAGATCACCGGAGCGCCGATCTCGGCCATGATGGGAAGAGCGCGCATGTCGGAGACCAGCGTGTTGTAGCCGAAGGACGCGCCGCGCTCGGTGGTCAGCACATTGGCATTGCCGGAGCCGGTGATCTTGGCAACGACGTTCTTCATGTCCCAGGGAGCGAGGAACTGCCCCTTCTTCACGTTGATCACCTTGCCGGTTTTCGCCGCGGCGACCAGCATGTCGGTCTGGCGCGACAGGAAAGCCGGAATCTGCAGGACATCGACATGCGGCGCGACGATGGCGCACTGCTCCTCGGTGTGGACATCGGTCAGCACCGGGAGCGAAAATTCCTTGCGCAGTTCGTCGAAGACGGGAAGTGCCGCGTCCATGCCGGCACCGCGCGTCGCCGACAGCGAGGTGCGGTTGGCCTTGTCGTAGCTGGTCTTGTAGACAAGGCCTATGCCGAGCCTGCCGGTCAGTTCCTTCAGCGCGCCGGCCATGTCGAAAGCGTGCTGGCGCGATTCAAACTGGCACGGGCCGGCGATCAGGGACAAAGCCGCCCTGTTGTCGAAGACGACATTGCCGACGGTTACAGACGAATTGGGCGCCATCGAATTGGACGCTTGCGGCTTGCTCATGGGATCTCCCGGAAGATGAAAGCCGCGCCCTGTCCGGGTGCGGACCGCACGACGATATCATTGCCCGCTATATCGTGTTGGACGGAATTGGCTGCAAGCAGCCTCGATGTCACATCGGCGTTCCGAACCGAAAAGACCACCGCTGCGAAGCGCAGATCTGTCGGCGAGCCGGCCGGCAGGCCAAAGCGCGCGGTGAAAGCCACGCGGTCAAGCACGCTCAAATCTGCATTCGGCAAGGGAAACATGCCGCCCTGCCTGTCGGCGGCCGCATCATCCACCGCCACGGAAATCAGCCCATGCTGCTTTCCAGGCGCATCGCTGACCGCCAAGATCTCGACAATTCCGGTCGCGCCGTTGGCGTGGGCCTGCAAAGCCGTGCGGTCGACATCAGGCGCGTTGACGCGCTCGCAGGCAAACAGGAAGGCGTCCGTGGCTTCGGCTCCGGCCGCGAAGGCAAGCTTGAACGAAGCGATGTCGCTTTTGCCGGCCGGGTCGGTGAAGGCGCGCGAAAAACCCAGCATGTCTCCCGCCGAGACGCCGGCATCGACATAGCGTGCATGGTCGGCATCGGCATTGCCCGTACCTAGAACAATGGCGGAAAATCCCTCGTCGCCCTTGCTGTCGCGATAGGCGCGATCACGCGTGACGAAGACATTGCCGTCCGCGATAGCCTTTGCCGCCACCTGTTCGTCGCCGACCGCCAGCGGTTCGAGATACGTACCGTCGGCCAGGAAAACACAGCAGTTTTCCGTTCCGAAGGGATGGATGCCGGTCGGGGCCACGACGAAGCCAAGCGCGGCGAGCCGAGCTCGCGCCACCTCAAGGCTCTGCGTCGGCAGCACCATGTGATCGAGCGGATGAGTGCCAGTGGTGGTTCGGGTCATGCAGCCGGGATGTGCATCATTCCGCAAATCGGTTCAAGACTTGATCGCAATCCCGGCCAGTTCGCCCCCGCCAGCCACCGGACGTCGAAAAAGGCACCAGTTGGGAAGAGGCCTCGATCAGCTTCCGGCAACGACATCGGCGGAATAGCGCAGCTCGCGCAGCGGTTTGACCTTGCTGGTGGTCTGCGCGTAGAGCGGGTGCGCCTTGTAGGCGGCCAGCGCGGCGTCATCGGCGAATTCCGCATAGACCACCACGTCGACCTCATCCGACAGCGGATCCACCTTGGTGTTGAGCGTGACCTCGAAGAGGCTGGAATGAGGAATGTCGCCGAGCGCCAGCAAGCCGGTGCGCACAGCCTCGACATCCTCTTTTCGCCGCGCGCTGAAGAAAACGATATGCCGGATCAACCCTGCCTCCTCGATCGAAAATGCCGGGGTCTTTTGTGACGGCAGGACGTTGGCGTCAATCGACAAGGATGTCGCGGCTGCAGCCGCCGGAGCTAAACCTTGCCGGTGGCATATCGCACAATGCGGCTAAGTTCTCTCACGGTGGTGTCGAGATACCGGCCCTGATTGTACATGCCGTCCCAGATCAGCAAAAACGCGATGGCGGCAATGACGATTACATAACGCATGGCTAAATCTATCGCACGAGCAATTCTGCGGCCATAGGCGTTTTTTGCGCGCTCGGCCTTTGCTGTGCAAAAAGGCGGATTCTCGCTGGCGCGAGCAATCCGCGTGGCACAGCCCCGCTTGCGGCCTGCCTCTTGAAGTTTCCCCGCATGACGTGGAAGATTGTCGCAGGGATTCACTGGGAAGCGCTGAAGCTCTGGTAAAGGAGCGCGTGTTTCATTCGAGCCCGCCCGTCACTGAGCCGGTCAGCGCCCGGGATCGGCAACGGCGTTCGAACCTGGCGAATGGTCCAAGAGAACCGTGGCTCGGCAATCTGCCCCGACACCGCGGAAATCCAGGGGGCATGAGATGGCACAAAAGGAACTTTTTGGCGCAGCATTGAGCGACGCGGTCAGGCTCGATGAGTTCAATTTCGCCGAGATCGTCAAAGGTCTGCCGGCGAAAGCGCGCATGGTGCTGTCGGCGGCGATGAACCTGCCGCGCGGTTCGCTCAAGGTGAGGTTGCCGGACGGCCGCGCCGTCCTCGTCGGCGGCAAGGGACCTGGCCCGGATGCCGAACTGGTGCTGAAGAATTGGCGTTTGCCCGGCCGCGCCTTTTCCGGCGGCACGATCGGCGTAGCCGAATCCTACATGGACGGCGATTGGGAAAGCCCTGATGTGACCAGCTTCCTTGAGCTGTTCGTCATCAATTCGGTCATTGGCGAGCGTATCGCGGGCGGCACCAGCTGGCTGATCAACACCGTCCAGCGCATCCGCCACTGGTTCAACCAGAACACGCGCACCGGCTCGAAGCGCAACATCTCGGCGCATTACGACCTCGGCAACGCTTTTTACAAACAATGGCTCGATCCGAGCATGACCTATTCCTCGGCGCTCTACACGACCGGCGCCAACGACCTGGAAAGCGCCCAAGCCGCCAAATACCGCGCTCTGGCGAAAGACACAGGGATTGGTCCGAAGGACCATGTGCTGGAAATCGGCTGCGGCTGGGGCGGCTTCGCCGAATTCGCGGCGCGCGAGATCGGCTGCCGCGTCACCGGGCTGACGATCAGCCGCGAGCAGCACGATTTTGCAACGGCTCGCATCGCCAAGGCCGGGCTTGCCGACAAGGTCGACATCAAGCTGCAGGACTATCGCGACGAAACCGGCACCTATGACCGCATCGCCTCGATCGAGATGTTCGAGGCGGTCGGCGAGAAATACTGGCCGGTGTTTTTCGGCAAGATGAAGGCCTGCCTGAGGCCCGGCGGCACCGCCGGCCTGCAGATCATCACCATCAACGAAGCCGCCTACGACACCTATCGCGCAAGGCCGGATTTCATCCAGCGCTACGTCTTCCCGGGCGGCATGCTGCCGACACCGTCGATCCTGAAGGCACTGGGCAAGGATCATGGCCTTGCCCATCTGCGCGAGCGCGTGTTTCCGGACGACTACGCGCGCACGCTTGCCGAGTGGCGCCACCGGTTCTGGGCGTCATGGGAAAAGATCGTCCCGCTCGGCTTCGACGATCGCTTCAAGAAGCTCTGGGAGTTCTACCTGCACTATTGCGAGGCCGGATTCCGCGCCAGCTACATCGACGTGCGCCAGGTGGTCTACAAGGCGTAAGCCGACATGCTCTTGAACAGGTTATGTCGAGCATGATCTCGACATCGCCGCGTCGTCGCCGTCAAAAAGTCCGATCGCAAAGCAGGATGCCGCGCAGGACGGTCGAATCGGAAATCACCTGATGCGCAGACGGACGATCTTCTTCGGCGTCATTGTTGTCGCTGCGGTGGGCATCTGGCTTAACAACACCTCCCTGTTGTCAAGCCGCCCCGCCGGCAAGCCGGAAGTGCTTGCCCATCGCGGCCTTGCCCAAGACTACGCGCGTGAAGGAATGACAGGACAGACTTGTACGGCCAGTCGCATGTTGCCGCCGCGCCATGGCTACATCGAAAACACAATTCCCTCGATGGAAGCCGCCTTCGCGCTGGGCGCGAACGCGCTCGAACTGGATGTTCACCCGACGACGGACGGCAAGTTTGCCGTCTTCCATGACTGGACGCTGGATTGCCGCACGGAAGGGAAGGGAGAAACGCGCAGCCATTCCATGGCCGAGTTGAAGACCCTCGATGTCGGCTATGGCTATACGGCGGATAGCGGCAAGACCTTTCCATTCCGCGGCAAGGGTATCGGCATGATGCCATCGCTGGATGAGGTTCTGACGCACTTCCCGGCTCGCCGCTTCAACATCAACGTCAAGAGCAACGATCCGGGCGAAGGCGAAAAGCTGGCCGCATGGCTTGCCACGCTGGCACCAGCCGAGCGCGGTTATCTCTCGGTCTATGGCGGCGACAAGCCGATTGCCGCGGTCAAGGCTGCGCTGCCGGACATGCATACGTTAAGCCGCGCATCACTGACGCAATGCATCCTGCGCTATGCCGCGATTGGCTGGAGCGGCTACGTTCCAGATTCCTGCCGCAAAGGCACTCTGCTCATCCCCGTCAACATCGCGAAATGGATGTGGGGTTGGCCGAACCGGTTTCTCGATCGCATGCAAGGCGTCGACAGCCGCGTCTACCTGCTCGGCCCCTATTCCGGTGGCGGCTTTTCGCAAGGGCTCGACGATCCCGAACTGATCAAGCAACTGCCGGACGGCTATTCCGGCGGCATTTCCACGGATGCGCTGGATCTCGTCATGCCTGACATCAAGCAACGTTTCGGGTCGGATCAATCCACGCCGTAGGGGGTTGCATCGAGCCGACCCATAAACCACCCTTCAAAGCAGGATGCGGTATTTCGCGAAGCCTGCCTCGCCCTCGCCTGCCGGCTCGATCTTCAGCGATTTCACCTGCGCGATGAAATCCTTCGCCTTGGCACCGGTTTCGAACACGGCGCTGGTTCCAGGCAGCGGCGCGAACGACCAGTTGTCGTCCGCCGACGGGTTGATTGTACCCTCGCTGACGATGTAGCGGACGATGACATCGCGATTGGTGTCCGGCGCCTCGTAGATGATCTTCGAGGCATTGATGTCAGGAAAATTTCCGCCGCCACCGGCCCGGTAGTTGTTGGTCGCGACGACGAATTTCTGTTTGGGATCAATCGGTTTTCCATCGAAACTCAGGTCGACGATGCGGTTGGCGCCAGCGTTGGCCAGCCCGCCCTTGGCATCGTATTTCGGCGGCTGCGACAGGTCGATCTTGTAGGTGACGCCGTCGATGACGTCGAAATTGTAGGACGGAAAATCGGTGTTGATGAGGGCCTGGTCGGCCTTATCAGGCTCGATCCGGTTGAAGATGCCGGCTGACATTTCCAGCCACTCCTTGACCTGCGCACCGGTGATCTCCACCGCCCGCACCGTGTTGGGATAGAGATAGAGGTCGGCAACGTTCTTGATGGCGATGTCGCCGGCCGGCACGTCGGTATAATAGTCGGCGCCGTTGCGCCCACCGGCCTTGAACGGAGCGGCCGCCGACAGCAGCGGCACATCCTTCCATTGCGTGTTCCTGAGAATGTCTTTGAGGTACCAGGTCTGCGCCTGGCTGACGACCTGCACCGACGGGTCGTCGGCGACCAGCGCGAAATAGGAATAGAGCGGCGCGGAGGTCTTGCCGACGGGACGCCGCACATAGGCCAGCGTCGCCTGGTGGTCCTGTTCGAGGGCCGCGATGATGCGCTTGTCGTCCGGGACAGTCGGTTTGTTCTTGTTGTCGACGCGTTCGAAGATCGGCCGCGCCTCGGAAGTGGCTGAAACCACCTTCCATTTCGACCCGTCACGTTCCAGCATCAGGTCGATCAGCCCCATATGCGAGCCCCAGAAACCGCCCATGACGGCGGGTTTGCCCTGCAGCGTGCCTTTCTGCGTATCGACGCCGTCGAGCGACTGGAAATCCTTCTTGCCGGGAAACACCAGATGCTGGTGACCGGTGAACACCGCGTCGATGCCGTCGACACCGGCGACGAAGAACGAGGCGTTCTCCATCATGTCGCCCTGCTTCACGTCGATGCCGGAATGCGACAGCGCAATGACGATGTCGGCGCCCTCCTCCTTCATCTGCGGCACCCAGGCCTTGGCCGCCTCGACGATGTCGCGCGTCTTGACGTTGCCTTCGAGGTTCTTGAGATCCCAGACCATGATCTGCGGCGGCACGAAGCCGATGATGCCGACCCTGATCGGCTGCTCGGCGCCCGAACCGTCCTTGATCTTCTTGTCGAGGATGACATAGGGCTTGAGGTAGAGCTTGTCGTCGCGCGGGTTCGCGGCAAGCTCGGTGCCGCGGATCAAATTGGCGCAGACGAAGGGAAAATTGGCACCGGCGAGCACCTTGTCCAGGAAAGACAGGCCGTAGTTGAACTCGTGGTTGCCCAGCGTCGAGCACTCGTAGCCGAGCAGGTTCATACCCTTCATGATCGGATGCACGTCGCCGTCCTTCAGGCCCTTCTCATAGGCGATGTAGTCGCCCATCGGATTGCCCTGCAGCAGGTCGCCATTGTCGATCAGCATCGAATTCACGGCTTCCTTGCGCACAGCATCGATGAGAGACGCCGTGCGCGACAGGCCCAGCGTGTCGTTCGCTTTGTCGGCGTAGTAATCGTAAGGCAGCACGTTCACATGGATGTCGGTGGTCTCCATGATCCGGAGATGCGCCTGGTTGGCTTGAGCCCTGGCTGAGAACGGATGCAGCATGATCAGCGCCCCTGTGGCGGCGGCGCCCGCAAGGAGACCACGGCGGGAGACGGGATGGAGCAGTTGCGACATGTTTTCTCCTTCGACAAGCTTACATGCCCTGCCCCGAAAGCGAACTTCGCTCTGAAACCCGCTTGAGTCCATTCAACAAGTCGCGCGCATGAAGCCGCCACTCGATCAGCGACAGGTGACGTGCCGATGAACGATCCGGTGAAGAAATCAGCCCTTGTCGTCGTCGCCCTGGGTGATCAGCCGAGCGCTGCGTTGCCCCGTCGCATAGATCCACAGCCAGCTCAGCGAAACCGCAAGCCGGTTGCGAAAACCGATCAGGAAATAGATGTGCGCCACTCCCCACAGCCACCAGGCGGCCCAGCCGGTGAGCTTGATCCAGCCGAAATCGATGGCGGCGGCGCGTTTGCCGATCGTCGCCAGATCGCCGGCATGCCTGTAGTGGAAAGGACGCGCGGTGGTGTCGCCACCGAGCCTGGCCTTGATGGTGGCCGCAACATGTCGGCCCTCCTGCTTGGCGGAAGGCGCCACGCCGGGAACCGGCCGCCCGTCCGGCCGCAGCACAAGGGCGGCGTCGCCGATGACAAAGATCTCCGGGCTGCCGGGCACGCTGAGGTCAGGCTCGACCAGCACCCTGCCCGCGCGGTCCGCCTTCGCTCCCAGCCATTCGGCGGCTGGCGAAGCGGCAACGCCGGCTGCCCACAGGATCGTTCGGGCTGCCAGTTGCTTATCGCCAAACACAACACCTTCGGCGTCGCAGCGTGTGACGGCCCGGCCGAGCTCGACCGTCACGCCGAGCCGCTCGAGCGCCTTCGATGCATAGTCGGAAAGTTTCGGTGCGAAATTGGCCAGGATCCGGTCGCCGGCCTCGATCAGCACCACGCGCGTTTGCCGCGTGTCGATGTTGCGAAACTCGCCGCGCAGCGTGTCATGCGCGAGCTCGACGATGGTGCCGGCAAGCTCGACGCCGGTCGGCCCGCCGCCGACGATCGCAATGGTCAGCAACGCCTGGCGTTTGGCGGGATCAGCCTCCCGCTCGGCCTGCTCAAAGGCCAGGAGAATTCGCCGCCGAATGGTGGTGGCGTCCTCCAGCGTCTTCAGGCCCGGTGCGAACGGCTCCCATTCGTCATGGCCGAAATAGGCGTGGCGGGCACCGGTGGCGAGCACCAGCGTGTCGTAGGCGACCGCGCTGCCGTCATCGAGCAGCACGCGCTTGCCGGCGCGGTCGACACCGGTGACATTGGCGAGCAGCGTCGTCACGTCCTTGCGCTTGCGCAGCAGGTGACGGATCGGCCAGGCGACCTCGGAGGTCGCCAGCGCCGTCGTCGCCACCTGGTAGAGCAGCGGCTGGAAGAGATGATGGTTGCGCTTGTCGATCATGGTGATGCGCACCGGAGCACCAGCAAGCGCGCGGGTGAATTCGAGGCCGCCGAAACCAGCGCCGACAACGACGACATGATGCCTGGCTTCGTTCATTTCGTTCACCCTGATAGCAAGATCGCCTGTCCTGGATGTAGGTATTTTTGTGCAATGCAACAACAGATAGCCAGTGCCCGAGACTCGTCGTTGCATGTCGTGAACGCACATGTTGTATCGTATCGCGAGGTATAGCGTTATCGAACACGCGACGAGGTGAGGCATGGCTGACGATCATGACGACGACGCTCCGGCACAGTATTCTTCGCCGCCCTGCTTCATGCACGAGTTCGATCCGGAATTCCGTGCGCCTTTGAGCGACTGGACCGACGTCAGGCGCTGGCGCAAGGCCGAGCGCGAACGGCTGATCGCCGCCCGGCTGGCGGTATCGGCCGACGCGCGAACGGTAATGTCGCAGCGCATTGCGGAAGGCCTCGACGCGATCATCGGCGAGATCACCGGGCGCATGGTCAGTCTCTATTGGCCGTTTCGTGGCGAGCCGGATTTGCGGCCTTGGATGGCCTCCATAAACGAACGCGGCGGCCGCACCGCGCTGCCCATCGTCATCGAGAAGGGGCAGCCGCTGATCTTTCGCGCCTACAAAGCGGGCGACAGGTTGGAGAAAGGCGTCTGGAACATCCCGATCCCGGCCGAGGGCGATCCGGTGCTGCCGGACATCGTCATCTCGCCGATCGTCGGTATCGATCCCCAGAATTACCGCCTCGGTTATGGCGGCGGTTTCTTCGACCGCACGCTGGCAGCGATGCCGTTCAAGCCGCTGGTCATCGGCGTCGGCTATGAGCTGCAGCGCATCGCCACCATCTACCCACAGCCGCACGATATCCCGATGGATCGCGTGGTAACGGAGGCCTAGGCCATTTCCGGCTTCATGCCCATGGCGGTCCTGTCGACGATTTCGCGTAGCGCAAAGGACGAATTGATCTTGGTCACATGCGGCATCGCCGACAGCCATTCCTTGTGGATGCGCTCATAGTCGACGAGATCCTTTGCCGCGATCCTCAGGATGTAGTCGTATTCGCCCGACATTAGATGGCAGGACAGAACATTCGGGCAGCGTTTGATCGCCGCCTCGAAATCCGACAGCGTCTTCTCGAACTGTCCCGACAGCGATATGTGCACGATCGCCGTCATCTGGTGGCCAAGTGCGGCATTGGAAAGCCGGGCATGGTAGCCCCGGATAGTTCCGGATTTCTCCAGATTGTCGAGCCGGCGCGAACAGGCCGACTGCGACAGGCCAACCTTCTCGGCCAGTGCCGCATTGGGTATCCTGCCATCCTTCTGCAAAGCCTCGAGAATGGCGATATCAATCCTGTCGAGCGGCATTATTCGTGAATCCTGCGAATATCCAGCTATTTCGCGCAACGATTATCGAAACAGGCCGGTTGGCGCAAGCGCATTCGCAAACACCTGCGCAACGATTCGTGGTTCACTCCATCTATACAGGGAACGAGCCCGAAGGGCCGGATCAGGAGAAGAAAATGCGCGTCGGCTGCCCCAAGGAAATCAAGAACCACGAATACCGCGTCGGCCTTACCCCTGGCTCGGTCCGCGAATATGTCGCCCATGGCCACGAAGTTCTGGTCGAGACCGGGGCCGGGGCCGGCATCGGCGCCGATGACAATGCCTATCGCGCCGCCGGCGCCACGATTGTCAAGACGGCCGCCGAGGTGTTCGCCAGGTCGGACATGATCGTCAAGGTCAAGGAGCCGCAGCCCAGCGAATGGGCGCAGCTTCGCGAAGGCCAGATCCTGTACACCTACCTTCACCTTGCTCCGGATCCGGAGCAGACCAAGGGCCTGCTTGCGTCCGGCGTGACCGCAATCGCCTACGAGACCGTGACCGACGATCGTGGCGGCCTGCCGCTGCTGGCGCCGATGTCGGAAGTTGCCGGACGCCTGTCGATCCAGGCCGGCGCCACGGCACTGCAGAAGGCCAATGGCGGCCGCGGCGTGCTGCTGGGCGGCGTGCCCGGCGTGCTGCCCGGCAAGGTCACCGTGCTCGGCGGTGGCGTCGTCGGCCTGCACGCGGCCAGAATGGCGGCCGGCCTTGGCGCCGACGTCACCATCATCGACCGCTCGATCCCGCGCCTGCGCCAGCTCGACGACCTCTTCGCCGGCCGCGTCCACACCCGTTACTCGACTGTCGAGGCACTGGAAGAAGAGTGTTTTTCAGCCGACATCGTCGTCGGCGCGGTGCTGATCCCGGGTGCCGCGGCGCCAAAACTGGTTTCGCGCGAAATGCTGTCGGGCATGAAGAAAGGCTCGGTGCTGGTCGACGTCGCCATCGACCAGGGCGGCTGCTTCGAGACCTCGCACGCCACCACTCATGCCGAGCCGACCTATGAGGTCGACGGCGTCATCCACTATTGCGTCGCCAATATGCCGGGTGCCGTGCCGGTCACTTCGGCCCACGCGCTCAACAACGCGACGCTTCACTACGGCCTGCAGCTTGCCGACAAGGGCCTGAAGGCGCTGGTCGACGATCATCATCTGCGCAACGGCCTCAATGTCCACAAGGGCAAGATCACCAACCGGGCAGTCGCCGAGGCGCTCGGCTACGAACTGGTCGAGCCGAAAGCCGTCCTCGCCGCCTGATTTTCGCGAAAACAGCTTCTTTCAATCCAGCCCGCCGGTTCCACACCGGCGGGTTTTTCTTGCGAGCCTGTTTTTCAGGCAAAGCATGGCGTGGAAAAATGTGACCCAACGGCACTTTGCTCATCATTGTTGCATATTTGTCATTCCCGTACCGGGCGACTCCCTGCTAGAGACATCCTGGGTTTATTCATTGGGGTACGGGCATATGTTCATTCGCACATCCGCGAAATCTTTTCTTCTTGGTGCTGTTTCTGCTGTGGCTTTGATGTCTGCTGCTCATGCAGCCGACGTCGTGCAGCCGGTAGAAGAAGCTGCCGGCTTTAACTGGAGCGGTCTGTACGTTGGTTTTGGCGTCGGCGCCGGTGCCAACGTACACAAGCTCAGCAGCGATTTTATTCCAGTCTCGCTGAACGGCATTGGTGGCGAAGGCGTCTATGGCGAGCTGACGGTTGGCTATGACTATATGGTCTCGCCCCGGTTCCTCATCGGCGGTCTGCTGGACGCTCACGTCGGCAACATCAAGACCACGCTGGACATTACGGGGTTCGACGCTTCGATCAAGGAAACCTACGGTTTCGACGCTGGTCTGCGGCTCGGCTACCTCTTGACGCCAAACACTCTGGGCTACGTGCTGGGTGGCTATTCCTGGCAGAAGTACAAGCTCGATACGAACGCCGGCTTCGACTTTGATTGGGATCAGAGCGGGTATTTTGTCGGAGGTGGCATCGAAACGGCCATCAACAGCAATTGGACGATCAAGACTGAGTATCGCTATACGGGCTTCGGGACCAAGGACGATCTTCTTTCCGAGGCTGGCATTGTCGGGGTTCCGGACGGTCTCCTCAATCTTGACACCTCGCGCCATACTTTCCAGATCGCAGCCAATTATCGTTTCGGTGCCCAGAACGGCGGCGGTGCTGCCTTCGAGACGCCAGCCTACAACTGGACCGGCTTCTATATCGGCGGCGCTGGTGGCGCCGGTGCGTCCGTGCATCAGATCAACGTTCCGCCGCTCGGCGACCTGGAATTCAATGGTCTCGGTGGCGAAGGTGCCTTTGGTGAACTGAACGTCGGCTACGATCATGACTTCGGCAGCTGGGTCGCAGGCGTCATGGTCGATGCACGCTACTCCGGCATGACTTCCAAGCTGGATCTCGGCGGCGGATCGATCAACGTCGATACCGACTATGGGTTCGATGTGTTGGGCCGCGTCGGCATGAAGATGAACGAATCGACGCTTGCCTATGCGCTTGCCGGCTACAGCTGGCAGCATTTCGATCTGAACGCTTCCGACCCGATCGGCGACATTCTCGACTGGGGTTCCAGCGGCTTCTCGGTTGGTGGCGGTCTGGAAACGGCTCTGTCCAGCAACGTTACCGTTGGTCTGGAATATCGCTATTCGCAGTTCGCCAAGAAGGACTTTTCTTCGGAATTCGGCGCACCTGACGACACCCTTACCGCGACTTCCTCTTTCCACACCGTGCGTCTCGGCGCGAAGTACAAGTTCAACTAAAAGGCCCTCCAGCCAAACAGTTGCAGCCCGTCGGCTATGCCGGCGGGCTTTTTTGTTGCGCGAATCCTTTTGCTACAAACGCAGGCAACAAAAAAGCGGAGCCAAAGCCCCGCTTCCTCGATATCGAGATTTGCCGCCGGTTCATCCGCGGTCGGCAAATCGATCGACAATGGCTTTCTATCGCGAATATGCGACGGGAGTACGACAACTGTTCCCAGCGGCTAATCTCAGCCTCAAGCGCGCTCGATGCGGCACTGGTAGCAATTGTTGCGCGCCGAGCGGACATGGACGTAAGCGATCTCGTCGCGTTCCAGCAAGGTCTTGGCCCGCCCGGTGATGTCTCCGATCGGGATCACGCCGCCGCTGCCATAGACGATACGATCATCCCCGCCATAGCCGCGCACGATGTAGTCGGGGCTTTCGAGAATCTCGGGCAGCGCCTCGCTCTCGGCAGCGCGGTCGCATTCCTCGGCATGCAGGAAGATCGGCCCGGTTTCGGCATAGGGCTGAAGCTGCGGGAATGGCCTGTATGCCAGAACAAGGTAGGCATCGCCGGCTCCTATGTTCTTCAAGCAATGCCGGCAAGGCATGCCGTCACCGTCGGAGATCTTTCGCTCGGGCATTTGGCCATAAGCATCGATCCCGCCGCGCTGCAGCGTCCTGACATCTTCGGTCGGCAAGGCTTTGAACTGGATGGTCATGGAAAAATCTCCGGTGTCGTGACTGGAAATTATGTCCTTGAACCCTCACCGCCCACCCGATTCCTGCCAAATGTCGAAGAGCCGATCGCCCGTCGGCGATCGGCTCTCATCAAGTCCCGTCAAAGGTGCCGGCCAATTAGAATTCGGAGCTGCGCCTCAACGGATGAAGTCGTCGAAGCGGCGCAGCGTCACCCGGCGATTCCGCCAGTTTTCGCTCTGCGTCTGCACCAGCAAAAACTCCTCGCCATAGCCGACTGTCTCGAGAGCATGACCCGGCACGCCGAATTCGCGCACCAGCGTGCGCTTGAGCGAAACGGCGCGCTGTTCGGACAGAGCCTGGTTCGACTGGAAGGAGCCGACGGCGTCGGTGTGGCCCTCGATCAGCACGCGGGCGCCGCGATCGCGGCGCAGGATGCGCCGCAGGGCGTCGGCAATGGTCTCGATCTTGTCGTATTGCGAGTTGGAAATAGCCGCCGAACCGAAGGCGAAGTTGATCGACTGGATATCGATCGAGCGGGCCATGCGGCGCAAATCCGGGCGCCGCTTGAATTCGCGGATGGTGACGCGCTCGTTCGGCCGCAATTTCACACGCGGCGCCGCCTCGAGCTTCCGCTCGATCGTCGCGGCCGATGGCGTTGTCGCTTGGGCTGCGGCCAAGCTTGGCATGGCAATGGCCGCGATCAGCGCAGCGGCAAGTGTACGGCGGGTCAGCATGTCTTCGTCTCCTTCGGCCTTGGCCGCATTGATGGTGCGGACAACATGCCAAAAGCAGCCTGAAGGGCCGATGAACGACGGGTTCAGATTAGAGCTGGTGTCAGCTTCCAGCTAGGGTCGCATGACGCTGGCCGCGCGCTCGGTGAAAGGCAGCGGATGGACGATTTCCTTCTTTTGCGCCACCGGTGCAAAGCCGAGCTTCTGGTAGAGCGGCAGAGCCGCCGGATGATCGAGCGTGCAGGTCTGCACCGTCACCCGCTTCGGCCCATGCGACCATGCGGCAGCGATCGCGGAGCCCAGGAACCAGCGGCCGATGCCTTGCCCGGTCGCATGTTCCATCATGCCGAAATAGGCGAGCTCGACTTCTTCCGGCAGATGCGGCTTGAGATCGAAGAAGCCGGCGGGCGCGCCGTCGAGGTAGAGCACCCTGATGTCACGGTCCTCGCGATGGATGCCGGCCGAAAGCTCGTCGTCATCCAGCCTCAGCACATTGACCCAGTGCCATTTGCGCCCCACCCGGTCCATCAGATAGCGGTAGAAATGCAGCGGAATGTCCTTGGTCTTCAGCAGCGCGACCTGACGGTTATACGGCACAGGCGGCGAATAGGCTGGAGGCACATGCATCTCGAGGAAGGTCACCGTGACGTCAATGTCTTCCAGCGCGCCGTTTTCCATCGTCTTCATTCCTTGCTGATCACAACGGGGCCGGTCGCCACGGGCGTGTCGGAAAGCCCGCCCCACTCCGTCCAGGAGCCGTCGTAAAGCCTGTTGTTCGTATGGCCAAGCGTTTCCAGCGCCAGCGTCACCACCGCCGCGGTAATGCCGGAGCCGCATGAAGTGACGACAGGTTTCGACAGATCGATGCCGGCCTCTTCGATCACCTTGCGCAGGCGGTCCTTCGACAGCAGCTCGCCATTTTCCGACAGCACCGAATAGGGCAGATTGCGCGCGCCGGGCATATGGCCGGAGCGGATACCCGCGCGCGGCTCAGGCTCGGTGCCGGCAAAGCGGCCCGGCCCACGGGCGTCGGCGATCTGGCTTGCCCTGGTGTCGACGATCCCGCGCATGTCGGCGAGGCTGGCGACGCGCCCGGCGTCGAAATCGGCATGAAACACGCTTGGCGCGATCTTGGTCGGCTCAGCCGTCACCGGCCTGCCGGCGGCTTTCCAGCCATCGAAGCCGCCATCCAGAACATAAGTCTGGAAGACGCCCATCACCCGGAACATCCACCACGCCCGAGGTGCGGAGAAGAAACCCGGACCATCGTAAACGACGATGGTGTCATCGGCCGAAACGCCCATGGCGCCGACATACCGGGCAAAATGCTGCGGCGACGGCAAGGTATGCGGCAGGGGCGAATCCGGGTCCGAAACGGCATCCTGATCGAGAAACCGTGCGCCCGGGATATGGGCGGACTCATACTCGCCGCGCGCATCACGCTTCTGCGCCGGGAGGTACCAGGATGTGTCGATGATCGTCAGGCCCGGCTCGCCGAGACGTTGCTGCAGCCAGTCTGCGTCGACGGTGAAGGGGCTGTCCTCGGCCATTCTTGTTCTCCTGCTCGCCTTTTGGCGATCACTGCCTGTTCAGTTTGCCGGCATCGGCCCAAAGCGGATGCGGAAGCGCCGGTTTTCACGGCCCTTCTTCTCGATCTTGCCGATGTGGATTTCGCCGACTTCTCCGGTGCTTTTCACATGGGTGCCGCCGCAGGGCTGGCTGTCCACCGAGGCGTTGTCGCCGATACAGACCAGGCGGATCTTGCCGGTGCCGACCGGCGGCCGCACGTTCTTGGATTTTACCAGGCCTGGATTGGCGGCCAGTTCCTCGTCGCTGATCAGTCTGACAAAGATCGGATGATCGGCCCGCACCAGCTCCATCAGCCCGGCGGTGACGTCCTCCTTGGTGAAGCCGGCATCCGGAGCGTCGAAGTCGACACGGCTGTCGTCCTCGGAAACCGAAGCACCGGTGATCGGAAACGGGCAGACGACGGTGAGCAGGTGGCAAGCCGCGTGCATGCGCATCAGGAGATGCCGCCGCTCCCAGTCGATCGCCAGCCTCAGCGCGTCGCCCACCTGCGGAACCGCCTGCTCCGGCGCTGGCACGTGTATGATCTCGTCCTTGGTCTCACCGGTGAGGGTGGCGGCAATGGCGATGCGGCTGCCATCGCCGCGTTCGAGATACCCGGTATCGCCCGGTTGGCCGCCCGAAGTGGCGTAGAAGATCGTCCGGTCGAGGATGATACCGCCGCGGTCGTTGACGGCAACCACCGTTGCGTCCGCCGTGCGCAGATAGGCGTCGTCACGAAACAGGGCGTCCGTCCTGTTTGCCATCACGCGACTTTCTCGAACGGCACCGAAATTGTACTGCGCTGTTCCATCCAGCCCGGCACTGGCAGCTGCCTTTCGCGCAGGAATTCCGGGTTGAACAGTTTTGACTGATAGCGCGTGCCGTAATCGCAAAGAATGGTCACGATGGTGTGGCCGGGGCCTAGTTCCCTGGCCAGACGGATCGCGCCGGCTATGTTGATACCGGTCGAGCCGCCGACGCAAAGCCCCTCTTCCTGGATCAGGTCGAAGACGATCGGCAGCGCATCCTCATCGGGGATCTGGAATGAAAAATCCGGCGTGAACCCTTCGAGATTGGCGGTGATGCGCCCCTGCCCGATGCCTTCGGTGATCGAGCTGCCTTCGGACTTCAGCTCGCCGCTGGTGTAGAAAGAATAGAGCGCGGCCCCCAGCGGATCGGCGAGCGCGATCTTCACATCCCGGCTTTTCGCCTTCAGTCCGGAAGCGACGCCGGCCAGCGTTCCGCCCGAACCGACCGCCGAGACAAAGCCGTCGACCTTGCCGCCGGTCTGGTTCCAGATTTCCTCCGCCGTGGTGCGAATATGGCCGTCGCGGTTGGCGACATTGTCGAACTGGTTGGCCCAGATGGCGCCGTTCGGCTCCGTCCGCGCCATCTGCTCGGCCAGGCGGCCGGACAGCTTCACGTAATTGTTGGGGTTCTTGTAGGGCACGGCAGGCACCTCGATCAGCTCGGCGCCGAGCAGTTTGATCGTGTCCTTCTTTTCCTGGCTCTGCGTGTCCGGGATGACGATGACGGTGCGGTAGCCTAGCGCCTTGGCAACCAGCGTCAGTCCAATGCCGGTGTTGCCGGCCGTTCCCTCGACGATCACACCGCCGGGCCTCAGCAGCCCGCGCTGCTCGGCGTCGCGGATGATGAACAGGCCGGCACGATCCTTGACCGACTGGCCCGGATTCATGAATTCGGCCTTGCCCAGGATCTCGCAACCAGTTTGTTCAGAAGCTTTGTTGAGGCGGATCAGAGGCGTGTTGCCGATCGCGTCGATCACAGAACGGGGCATCCAGGATTCCTTGTGTGCGTGCGCCGAAACCCTAGAAACCCGAAGCTGCGGTTTCAAGGCAAGAATTTGTCTGGTCCAGTCGCATTTGCAGTGCTGTTGTTGCGTCGGCGCTTCCCGAGGCTGGCCTCTTGCGCCACTGTTCATTTCCGGCTGACGTTGAAAAGCGGCTTTTCATTCGATTTCTTCACCGCTAGAGCAAAGCACCAACAAGTCGACAGGGCGCAGCATGACACTCTACCGGGCCAACCCGAAGCACGGCGTCGCCTGGATCACGGGCGGCTCAAGCGGCATCGGCCGTGCCCTGGCCAGGGATCTTGCTTCCCAGGGCTATGCCGTCGCGGTGACGGCGCTCGACGACGATCCGATCAACACGCTTGTCGTCGAGACCGCGCAGATGCCGGGCAGCGTCACGGCCTTTCCCTGCGATGTCACCGACGAGCCGCGCATGGCAAGAACCGTCGCCGCGATCGAGAAGGAACTCGGTCCCATCGTGCTCGCCATCTTCAATGCAGGGAACTACATTTCCACGCCGGGGGAGAATCTTGTCGTCAACGACTTTCGCCGGTCCTTCGAGGTCAATTATTTCGGCATCATCAACGGCCTCGTGCCGGCGGTCGAACGCATGCGTGTGCGGGCGCGCGGCCATGTCGTTCTGGTCGGCTCCGTGACATCCTATTTCGGCTGGCCGACAACGGCCGCCTATGGCGGCACCAAGGCGGCCATCAACATCCTGGCCGAGTCGCTGAAGTATGATTTCGACAAGATGAATGTGCGTATCCAGGTGTTCAATCCAGGCTTCATCGACACCCCGCTGACCGAGAAGAACATGCTGCCCATGCCGGGACTGATGCCGGTCAGCCGCGCATCGCGCCGCATGGCGCGAGGCATCAGGTCGGGCGGCTTCGAAGTCCATTTCCCGCGCCGGACAAGCTGGCCCCTGAAACTGCTCGGCCTGCTGCCGAGGCCGCTGTGCAGAGGGTTTATCGGCCTGATGACCAGTTGGAAGGCGCGGCCTCTGCATTACGACCGCAAGCCGCCGATCGAATAGGACGCCTGCGAAATTGGCCGGCTCCCCGTTTCGGGCCGCCGTCGCCATGGTTGAGACAAATGCTGCGTGGAGTCTGCGATGGGGCGACGGATCGTGCTTGCTGTGCTGGGCCTTGTCATTCTCGCACTGACCTTCGTGCTCGGCCCGCGCGTTCGCGTCGACACCACGATCCGTTTCGATCCCTCGCTCATCGGTGACGATCCGCAGGCCTATGTGGCAAAGGCGGAAGCCGCCATCCCCGGAATCCGCGACGGGCTGGAGAAGGAGATCGTCTGGGCCAATCCGATGGTGCATGCCAGGACGCCGCTGTCGATCGTCTACATCCACGGCTTTTCCGCATCGAAGGGCGAGGTCCGCCCGCTGCCCGACGAAGTGGCGGAACAGCTTGATGCCAATCTCTTCTACACACGCCTTACCGGTCACGGGCAGGATGGCGCGGCGATGACGCAAGGCAGCATCAACGCCTGGATCAACGACTATGAGGAGGCGCTCACCATCGGCCGGGCGATCGGCGACAAGGTGATCGTCATCTCGACTTCGACCGGCGGCTCGCTGGCGGTCTGGGCGGCAACGCAGCCCGGTGCGTCGGACGGGGTGGCGGCGATTGCGTTCATCTCCCCGAACTTCGGCGTCAAGGCTTCGGGCGCCGAGATCCTGACCATGCCGTGGGGCAAACAGATCGCCAAGCTGGTCGCCGGCAAGGAACATAGCTTCGTGCCGCGCAACGCGCTGAATGAAAAATTCTGGACCACCCGCTATCCGATCGAAGCAACCTTGCCGATGCAGGCGCTGACCGAGCTTGCCTATGGTGCGCCGGTGGAGAAGGCGACCATCCCTGCTTTGTTCATCTTTTCTGATTCGGACAAGGTGGTGCGGGCCGACCGCACCCGCGAGATTGCCGGGCGCTGGGGCGCCCCGCATGAACTGGTTCCGGTCGACGACACCGGCGACCCGGACAATCACGTCATTGCCGGCGACGCGCTGTCGCCATCGACCACGGCGTTTCTGGCGCAAAGGATCGCCGTCTGGATCGAAGCGGTGGTGAAGTAGGCCGACGAAAAAGGGCGGCCGAAGCATCGCTTCAGCCGCCCTTTCCTTGGTCTGTCCCGGCAATCAGCCAGGCTAAGCCTGACTGATTACAACGCGATCTGGCTTACGCAGCCCGCGCCGCCGGACGCTTGCCGCCGAAGCGGCGCTTGTTGTTGCCTTTGAAGGCGGGCTTGGCGCCATCAGGCTTGCGCTCGCCTGCGAAGGCAGGCTTGTCGCCGAAGCGCTTCTTGCCAAAGCCGTTGCCCTTGTTCTCGCCGCCGGGCCGCCTGCCGTCGCGACGGCCATTGCGGTCGTTGCGATCATTGGCCGGCTCGAAACGCTCGTTCTTTTCAGCCGGATTGCGCAGCGGATCCGGGCTGCCGAGATGGTCGGCAACGATCGGTAGCTTGGTGCGGATGATGCGCTCGACCTGGCGCAGCTTGCTGTTTTCGGAAGGATCGCAAAGCGTGATCGCGATGCCGTCCATGCCGTTGCGGCCGGTACGGCCGATGCGGTGGACGTAGCTCTCGGCTTCATCAGGCAGGTCGAAATTCACGACATGGCTGATGCCGGGCACGTCGATGCCGCGCGCCGCGATGTCGGTCGCCACCAGAATGCGCACCGAACCCTCGCGGAAATCGTTGAGCGCCTTCTGACGGGCGTTCTGCGACTTGTTGCCGTGGATGACGGCGGCCTTGAAGCCATCGCGCTCGAGGTCCTTGGTCACCCTGTCGGCACCATGCTTGGTGCGCGAAAAGATGATGACGGACTTCATCGCCTCGTCGGCGAGCATCGTCGACAGCACCTGGCGCTTCTGCTTGGTGCGGGCAAAGACGACGCCTTGCACGATCTCTGCCGCCGCCGTGCTTTGCGGCGCGACTTCGACGCGGATCGGGTTCTTCAATAGGCCCTTGGCCAGTTCGGCGATTTCATTGGGCATGGTCGCCGAGAACAGCACCGTCTGACGATCGGGCGCGGTTGCCTTGGCGATGCGCTTGACGTCGTTGATGAAGCCCATGTCGAGCATGCGGTCGCCCTCGTCGAGCACCAGCCACTTGGTGTCGGCAAGCACGAGGTCGCCCTCACGCACCAGATCGGTCAACCGGCCGGGCGTTGCGATCAGGATGTCGACACCGGGCGCAACCTTCTTCACCTGGCTGAAGCGCGAGACGCCGCCAAGAACGAGCGCGGTCGAAACATGCGCGCCCTTGGCGAGGATCTTGATCGTGTCCTCGATCTGCACGGCGAGTTCGCGTGTCGGCGCCAGGATAAGCGCACGCGCCGTCTTCGGCCGGCGCTTGGTGCCGAGTGCGATGATCTTCGACAGGATCGGCAGCGCGAAGGCCGCGGTCTTGCCCGAGCCGGTCTGGGCGATGCCGAAAATGTCACGGCCTTCCATCTGCGGCGGAATCGCCTGCGCCTGGATAGGCTTCGGCTCGGTGAAGCCGGCGTTGTGGGTGGCCTTGAGCAGCGCGCCCGTAATACCCAGCGCCGCGAAACCGGTGAGTTCCGCAGTGTTGCTACCGGGCAAAGTGTTTTCGTTGGTCAAAATAATCTTCTTTCACGCGGCTTCTGGCCGCAAACATCGATGGCGGCAGGGCGCAACCTGCCGTCGAAAAAATTGATATGAAACGACAAGGCGGGCGGACGCTAACGTCCACTCGGCTGCGCTGTCGTGCCCGCAGGCATCATGCCACGGGGCTTTTTCGCCGCTTTGTGATGTACCGGAAAAGGGCCGATATACCGGAAAGAGGGAAAACAGACGCAACCAGTCTCATTCGTCGAGAAGGCCGGATTCGTTCCCGGCCCAAGCGCCTATGGGCTGCATATGGCTGAGTTCACCGCCAAATGCAAGGGGCGTCATGCTGCAGCGCAACAAAACCCGTGGCGCAAGCGGCGCTTGCGCTCGCTTGCCGGCACGATTACCACGAAATGCCGCTGGCTTGGGAGGTAATCGATGAAAGACGTTCTGAAGGAACTCGAGCGCCGCCGCGAGATCGCCCGCATGGGTGGTGGCCAGGTCCGCATCGATGCCCAGCACAAGAAGGGCAAGCTCACCGCGCGCGAACGCATCGAGGTGTTTCTCGACGAAGGTTCGTTCGAGGAATTCGACATGTTTGTCGAGCATCGTTCGACCGATTTCGGCATGGAGAAGACCAAGATCGCCGGCGACGGCGTCGTCACCGGCTGGGGCACGGTCAACGGCCGCCCGGTCTACCTCTTCGCCAAGGATTTTACCGTGTTCGGTGGTTCGTTGTCCGAAGCCCACGCCGAGAAGGTCATCAAGGTGCAGGAAATGGCGCTGCGCAATCGTGCGCCGATCATTGGCATCTATGACGCCGGCGGCGCGCGCATCCAGGAAGGCGTCGCCGCGCTCGGCGGCTACGCCGAGATTTTTCAGCGCAACGTTCTGGCCTCCGGCGTCATTCCGCAGATTTCCGTCATCATGGGGCCTTGCGCCGGCGGCGACGTCTATTCGCCTGCCATGACCGACTTCATCTTCATGGTGCGAGACACCTCCTACATGTTCGTCACCGGACCGGATGTGGTGAAGACCGTGACCAACGAAACGGTGACCGCCGAGAGCCTCGGCGGCGCTTCCGTCCATACGACGAAATCGTCGATCGCCGACGGCGCCTATGACAATGACGTCGAGGCGCTGCTGCAGATGCGCCGGCTGGTCGACCTATTGCCGGCTTCCAACACATCGGAGCTTCCCGAGATCGAATGCTACCAGTCGGTCACCGACCATGATCTGTCACTCGACCGGCTGATACCCGACAACGCCAACAAGCCCTACGACATCAAGGAGCTGATCCTGAAGGTTGCCGACGAAGGCGACTTCTTCGAGATCCAGCAGAATTTTGCCAAGAACATCGTCACCGGCTTCGGACGCGTCGAGGGCCGCACGGTGGGCTTCGTCGCCAATCAGCCGATGGTGCTGGCCGGCGTGCTCGATTCCGATGCCAGCCGCAAGGCGGCCCGTTTCGTGCGCTTCTGCGACTGTTTTTCGATCCCGATCGTCACCTTCGTCGATGTCCCCGGCTTCCTGCCCGGTACGGCGCAGGAATATGGCGGGCTGATCAAGCATGGCGCGAAACTCCTGTTCGCCTATGCCGAGGCCACCGTGCCGAAGATCACCGTCATCACCCGCAAAGCCTATGGCGGCGCCTATGACGTGATGGCGTCGAAACATCTGCGCGGCGACATGAACTACGCCTGGCCGACAGCGCAGATCGCGGTGATGGGCGCCAGGGGCGCGGTCGAGATCATCTACCGCAAGGACATCGGTGACGCCGAAAAGATCGCAGCCCATACAAAGGCTTACGAGGATCGCTTCCTGTCGCCCTTCGTCGCCGCCGAGCGCGGCTATGTCGATGAGGTGATCATGCCGCACTCGACCCGCCGCCGCATCGCCCGGGCGCTGCGCATGCTGCGCAACAAGGATATGCAGAACCCCTGGAAGAAGCACGACAACATCCCGTTGTGAGGCAGCGGTAAGTTACTCTTCTTCCGCCGCCCCAAACCCCGCTCCCATGGTGGCTCGCACGGGGCTGCCCCATGGCGTCGCGTGGTTGTCGATGCGCATCTGGAAGATGAAGTAGGTCGGCGAGCAGAAGCCGATGCCTTTGACTTTGCCAATGCCTGGCGTGTCCGGCGGCAGCGACTGGCACATATAGTCCTCGCGGCAGAAATGATCGGCCGAACAGGCCGGCCGGTTGCCGCGATTGACGGCGCCGCCAAGGCATTGGTCGAAATTGTTGGTGGCCACGCAGATGTCGAATTTCTTGCCGCCGACCAGCCCGCAGATCTCGTTCGGCATCGGCTTGCCGGCTTTGAAGGCGGCGAATGTGCGGTCGTTGTCATCGCAGCGGCGATAGGCGATGCCGCCCGGCACGCCGATCTTCGGCGGACGGCAGGTGTAGGCGGTGCGCGAAACGTCAGGCGCGAAAGCCGCGAACTGGCCCGATTTGCTGTAGCGGTCGTTGAAAGGCTGCGCCGCGTTGCTGGCGATCGAGCCGGTCAGGCAGGGATGCCCGGAAAATATTTTTTCGCTGTCCTTGGGCAGCAGGCATTGCGCCAGTTTCGTCTGCACGCCCGAAGCGGTGGCCAGCGGCGTGCAGACGGTGCCGCCACCGCATTGCCAGGTCGCACCAAAGCGGGCCGCATCTTCCGGCATCAGGCACGGCATGGTCATCTCGGCCGGCGCGTAATCGACCGCATCGGCGTTCGTCCAGACCGCCGGCGGCGCAAAGGAGAGCGGACGGAAGCGGTTCGGCTGCTTGCCTTCGGCCGTGGCGGCGAGCCACGCCTGGCGCCGCGGGATCTCGGCATGAAGATGCGGTGAAATCCCGACCTCGATGCGGTTCAACGGCGACGTCGTCTTGTCGTCTAGCCCGATGAAATGGAAACCGGCGGTGGAGCCGGCCTGATGGCAACCCTGGCAGGCGCCATTGTCCAGCCGCTCGATCAGCGCTTCCGGCGTGCGCACCAGTTTCAGCGCGGAATAATCGAGCGGTGCGAATTCCTCGGGTGGGAATAATTGCGTAAACGGATGATTGGCCTGCCGTGCACTGCCGAAAGTCGACCATGAGATGATCTTCCTGGCCAGGAACTCGTCGGGGATTTCATAAACACCTTCGTCGACCGCCGGCAAATTGGCGCCGACATAGGCGGCGAGCCGTGCCTTCATCGCCGCGTCCTGCGAGAGTCGTGCGGTGTCGGGCGTGTTCTCCAGCGGCTTCTCGCTGATAGCAGCGCCATCGATGCCGAATACCCGCATGAGATAGGCCGCCTGCCCGCCGAACTCGGTTTCCTGGCCGGACGGGAAGCGCACCACCTGCGCGTTGAGCTCCAGCTGCTTGAAGGTCAGCCCAGCTCTCTCCAGCGGCCCGCCGGTCAGCCAGCCGGCATCGACGCTCTCGTCAAGCTGTGGCGTCCAGCGTCCGACAGTGCCGACGCAGCCGCCATCGGCATCGGGCGCGGCGCTGTAGACGGCATTAAAATTGAACGGCAGGCGCGATGCCAGCAGCTTGCCGTTCTTGCGAAAACTGTAGGCCAGGCGGTAGATGAAGCGCACCTCGCCGCAGCTCCTGTCGCCTTGCAGCATGGTGAAGTCGCGACGGTCGAGCCGGTTGACGACGCCGACCAGCCGGAAGCGCGCGGCATCGGTCTTGAGCCAGCGCATGTCCATGATGCGGCCGACATTGCCGTCGGTGACCTCGTAGAGCGGCCGCCCGCCGGCCTTCATCTCGGCACGGAGTGCTGCAACATCGGAGGCTACCGTTTCGACGATGGCGTGATAGGCCGGCGCCTCGTCGTAAAGCGTCTTCAGGCCGTCCTCGCCGTCGACCGCGAAAACGTCGGCAAAGCCATAGCCCTTGGCATCGAGCGCAGCGAGCACCGCCGGGTCGTCGATGATCGTCACAGGACCTTGGGCGCGCGCCGTCGACGCCACGAAGGCGCCAAAGAGAGTGGCGAGCAGCAGAGCCAGGGGGCGTTTCATGGAACAGCCATGCGCGCGTCGAAGAGTTCGCGCAACACCGGCACCAGCGCCAGAGGCAGATCCTCGGCGATCAGACCGGGTCCGAACCGGCTGCCTGCTTCGGCGTGCAGCCACACCGCCGCACAGGTACCCTCGAAGGGCGGCATGCCTTGCGCCAGCAGACCGGCAATGATGCCCGACAGCACATCGCCTGACCCGGCTGTGGCCAGCCATGGCGCGCCGTTGGAATTGATCGCCGCTTTGCCATCGGGAACAGCGATCACCGTGTCGGCGCCCTTGTAGACGATGACGGCATTGGCCCGCGCGGCGGCCGCTCGCGCCTTGGCCAGCTTCGACAGGGTTTTGTCGCCAGCGATATCGGGGAACAGCCGGCCGAATTCACCGTCATGCGGTGTCATCACCAACGCCGGAGCGTTCGGCTGACGGGCGGCTTCGAACAGCGCCGAGGGCTGATGGGCCAGAGAGGTGATGGCGTCCGCGTCCAGCACGATCGCAGCGTGGCTTGGGGCTGCCTCGTTGCGTGCACCATCCGCAAAGACCTTGATCAGCTGCAGGGCGAAATCGCCCACCTTGGGCTTTGGCCCGAGCCCCGGTCCGAACACCAGCGCCTCGGGATGGCGCGCCGTCAGAAATTCCTGCACCTCCTCGAGCGAGCCCGCCTCGCGCAGCATGATCGAGGTCAGGTGCGTCGCGTTCACCTGCATGGCATTGCCAGGCGACAGCACGGTGACCGCCCCTGCCCCGCTTCTCGCGGCGGCCATCGCCGACAGCCGCGCCGCGCCGGTAGCACTGGGACCGCCGGAAAAGACGCCGACATGGCCGCGCTTGTATTTATGCGCGTCCACCGCAGGCACCGGAAATTCCCGCAACCACAGGTCCGGCACATTCTCGAAGGTCGACACAGCGAGCTGGGCGATGATGCCGTCGCCGATGCCGATATCGGCGAGCACGATTTCACCGCATTGCCCGCGCCCCGGCAGCAGCAAGTGGCCGGGCTTTTTCCGGGCGAAGGTGACGGTGAGCTCGGCGCGAAACGCCCTGCTCAATATTTCGCCGCTGGCTCCCGAAACGCCCGACGGCAAGTCGATCGCGACCACAGGCAGGCGCAAGGCTGTCACTGTATCGACGGCTTTCGCGGCATCGCCGGACAGCGGCTTGGACAGCCCTGCCCCATAGAGCGCGTCGATCACGATCGAGCCAGACTCGGCGTCGAAATCGGACAGCGGCCGGGGCTTGATCTGGCATTCCGCGGCGGCGAGCGCCGCATCGCTTTGCGGCCTTGGCGCTCCGGATGACCAGATCGTTGTGCCGACGCCGCTGGCGGCCAGGATGCGGGCAACGACATAGCCATCGCCGCCATTGTTGCCGGGACCGCACAGCACATGGACATGCGGCGCTGCGGGATAACGCTTGAGAATCTCAGCCGCGACCGCTTCACCAGCGCGCCGCATCAGGCCGATGCCGTCGGTTGGGCCAGCGGCAATCGTCAGCCGATCGGCCTCGCTCATTTCGGCCGGGGAAAGAAGTTCGTTGCTCATGGATTGCCGATCCGCATGCTATCAAGCATTGTCCAATTTCGATCCCAAGCAAACAAGGGGGAGTTGCCGAGATCTGCAGCCATAACGTCGGCACGAAGGCATCGCGGGCAGAAAATTGCCTGAGGGATAGGCGATATGCCTGATTTTTGTGCGGACGTGGGTGCTGGCGCTGTGTAGGCTCTGGCAGCCCATGCCGCTTCCGGTGCAGTGAATGGCGTGAATTTGCATCCCGGTGCGGCGCGGCTTTGAAATCTTATGAGACCGCTTCGAATCCGCTGAATTGGCACAGTTCGTGCTTGATGGAGGCGCAAGCGGGGGGTCACAACCCGTTTTTTTGGCAGTGGAGGCCACTTTTTACATGAAAAAGATCGAAGCGATCATCAAGCCATTCAAGCTGGACGAAGTGAAGGAAGCGCTTCAGGAAGCCGGACTGCAAGGCATCACTGTCACCGAAGCAAAAGGCTTCGGTCGTCAGAAGGGCCATACGGAACTCTATCGCGGCGCCGAATATGTCGTCGATTTCCTGCCCAAGGTGAAGATCGAGGTCGTGCTTGGCGACGACGCGGTCGAAGGCGCGATCGAGGCCATCCGCAAGGCGGCCCAGACCGGCCGTATTGGCGACGGCAAGATCTTCGTCTCCAATATCGAGGAAGTCGTGCGGATACGCACCGGCGAAACGGGCATGGACGCGGTCTGAACCGACCGCCCCATCCTCCTGAAAACGTCATCATCAAAAAAAGTCATCACACAGGGATACATGACATGACGACAGCCAAAGACATCATGAAGCAGATCAAGGACAACGACGTGAAATTCGTCGACCTGCGCTTCACAGACCCGAAGGGCAAGCTGCAACACGTGACGATGGATGTCATCGAGGTCGAGGAAGACATGTTCGCCGATGGCGTGATGTTCGACGGCTCGTCGATTGCCGGTTGGAAGGCCATCAATGAGTCCGACATGGTGCTGATGCCCGACCCGGAAACGGTTCACATGGATCCGTTCTTCGCCCAGTCGACCATGGTCATCCTGTGCGACATCCTCGATCCGGTTTCGGGTGAATCCTACAACCGCGATCCGCGCGGCACGGCCAAGAAGGCCGAGGCCTACATGAAGGCCGAAGGCATCGGCGACACCATCTATGTCGGCCCGGAAGCCGAATTCTTCGTCTTCGACGACGTGAAGTACAAGGCCGATCCCTACAACACCGGTTTCAAGCTCGACTCCACGGAACTGCCGTCGAACGACGACACCGACTACGAGACCGGCAATCTCGGCCACCGTCCGCGCGTCAAGGGCGGCTACTTCCCGGTGCCGCCGATCGACAGCGCGCAGGACATGCGCTCGGAAATGCTGACCGTGCTCGCCGAGATGGGCGTGCGCGTCGAAAAGCATCACCATGAGGTGGCGGCGGCCCAGCACGAACTCGGCATCAAGTTCGACGCACTGGTGCGCAACGCCGACAAGATGCTGATCTACAAATATGTCGTCCACCAGGTCGCCAATGCCTATGGCAAGACGGCGACCTTCATGCCGAAGCCGATCTTCGGCGACAACGGCTCGGGCATGCACGTCCACATGTCGATCTGGAAGAACGGCAAGCCGACCTTCGCCGGCAATGAATATGCCGGTCTGTCGGAAAGCTGCCTGTTCTTCATCGGCGGCGTCATCAAGCATGCCAAGGCGATCAACGCCTTCACCAACCCGCTGACCAATTCCTACAAGCGCCTGGTGCCGGGTTACGAAGCGCCGGTTCTGCTCGCCTATTCGGCGCGCAACCGCTCGGCGTCCTGCCGTATCCCGTTCGGCTCGTCGCCGAAGGCCAAGCGCGTCGAGGTCCGCTTCCCCGATCCGGGCGCGAACCCCTACCTCGCCTTCTCCGCGCTGCTGATGGCCGGCCTCGACGGCATCAAGAACAAGATCCATCCCGGCCAGCCGATGGACAAGGATCTCTACGACCTGCCGCCGAAGGAGCTGAAGAAGATCCCGACCGTCTGCGGCTCGCTGCGCGAAGCCCTGCAAAGCCTCGACAAGGACCGCGGCTTCCTGAAAGCCGGCGGCGTCTTCGACGACGACCAGATCGACAGCTACATCGAGCTGAAGATGGCCGAGGTGATGCGCTTCGAAATGACCCCGCATCCGGTCGAATACGACATGTACTACTCCGTCTGAGATTTCAGTCTCAGTCCAAGATTAGCTATAATTCTCAAAGCCCTTGAAAGACTCCCTCTTTCAAGGGCTTTTTGCTGTGCTCCAATAGGAATTGCCAGCCGACCGGCATGTCTCCACGCGCGGCAGTCGCGCATGGACAGCCGTATCCGCCTTTCGTCTTCGACGATCATACGATGCCTGGATTCTTGGACCCACGGTCCATCGGAGCGGCCGGCTTGAGCGCATCGGTCCGGTGACTTCAATCACAACTCGGCGGTGTTCGGTAGATGATCAAGGGAGGCCGCTCGGTCGCCAACGTCGGAGCCAGGAGCGAGCGGAGCACTGTCTCAGGCTACAGTGACCGCTCGTCCGGCGCCCACGCCAATGCCGCCGTTCAAGAAAACCCCGCCCGTCCGAACAGCATTGCGTGACGTAACCCCAAGGCCTGCGAATACGCATGCCGCGGCGTGATCTGTCAACGCCGCCAGCCGGGCCGCGAATGACCGATTCTGCTGTATGAACAGATGCTTATGGAAGGTCCATTGCCCCGGATAAGGGCTGGAAAAAGGCGCTTTTCCGGGCTTTATAGCGAGTGATCGCCGGAGGCTCACACGGCTGCGGTCAGAACTCCCGGGCGATTTGCGACCGCGTGAATTCCCTGACTTTTTCTGGGTATGTTTCCCCAGGGATGCAGTCAGCCGGGTAACGGCCAAAAAAGAACCCCGGCGCGAACACCGGGGTTCTCCTGTCATACAGTTCGAAACACTTACGCGGCGGCCGAAACCTGGGCGCTTGCCGGAACCGAAGCGATCGTCTTCAGGATCTGCGAGGCGATCTGGTAGGGGTCGCCCTGCGAATTCGGACGGCGGTCTTCCAGATAACCCTTGTAGTCGCCCTTGATGAAGGAATGCGGCACGCGGATCGAGGCGCCACGGTCGGCAATGCCATAGCTGAACCGGTTCCACGGCGCTGTCTCGTGCTTGCCGGTCAAACGCTTGTCGTTGTCCGGGCCGTAGACGGCGATGTGATCCATCAGGTTCTTGTCGAAGGCCGCCATCAGCGCTTCGAAATAGGCCTTGCCGCCGACTTCGCGCATATAGGCGGTCGAGAAGTTGGCGTGCATGCCCGAGCCGTTCCAGTCGGTGTCGCCGAGCGGCTTGCAGTGGTATTCGATGTCGATGCCGTATTTCTCGGTCAGGCGCTGCATGAGGTAGCGGGCCATCCACATCTGGTCGGCGGCTTTCTTGGAGCCCTTGCCGAAAATCTGGAATTCCCACTGGCCCTTGGCAACTTCGGCGTTGATGCCTTCGTGGTTGATGCCGGCGGCAAGGCAAAGGTCGAGATGCTCCTCGACGATCTGGCGCGCGACGGAGCCGACATTGGAATAGCCGACGCCGGTGTAGTACGGGCCCTGGGGTGCGGGATAGCCGCTCTCGGGGAAGCCGAGCGGGCGACCGTCCTTGTAGAAGAAATATTCCTGCTCGAAGCCGAACCAGGCGCCTTCATCATCGAGGATGGTGGCGCGCTTGTTGGAGGCATGCGGCGTGACGCCATCGGGCATCATGACTTCGCACATGACCAGCACGCCGTTGGTGCGGGCGGGATCGGGATAGACCGCGACCGGCTTCAGCACGCAATCGGAGCTGTGCCCTTCGGCCTGCTGGGTCGAGGAACCATCGAAGCCCCACAGCGGCAGCTGCTCGAGATCAGGGAATTCGGCGAATTCCTTGATCTGCGTCTTGCCGCGAAGGTTGGGGACCGGGGTATATCCATCGAGCCAGATATACTCGAGCTTGTATTTCGTCATTCTAACCTCTCGTTGCTTGATCACCGAACACTGAACGGCGTCGACATGCGTCTGCCTTCAGCAGCCGGCCTGCCGCATTCTTAAAATGCAATTCGTGTGCCATTCTTGGTGTGGAGGGTGCGGCAAAATTGACCCGGTATCCACTCGAAGTCAGTGAGCCACCTAAGCGATGCGTTCGGATCAATCACAGTCGTTCTTTGCACAAATAGTGTGCAAATGCTGATCTTTTCATAGGCATATTGCCTAACTTGATTGCAGACCTTATCTTCGGACCAAGTTGAATCGAAAAGGTTCGGCGGAAGAAAGGAACCCGGCAATGGAAATCATTTCCACACGACCGTCGGCCAAAATTTTGATGTTCCCGGCGGCAGCGCGCCTCTCTGCCTCAAATTTGAGCGGAAAGGCTAAGTTTGCGGCAGAGCTTGCCTCACTGCGTGGTGCCCGCGCGGATTTCGGCGACGGCTGGTACCATGAGGCAGCCATCGAGGATGAGGCCCGGGGCCGCAAGAGCTGACACAAAGGGGCAGCAGCCCTCGCCGACGAATTGGTCTGAAAAGAAAAACCCCGGCGCGATTGCTCGCGCCGGGGTTTCTTTTGAACGCCGGGGCTGCCTACTCTTTGGCGTGCAGGTCGGTGCCGAGCGTGTCCTTGACGAAGATCATGCCGATGACCAGCGTTATCGCCGCGATAACCACCGGGTACCAAAGGCCATAGTAGATGTCGCCCTTGTAGGCGCTGAGCGCGAACACGGTTGCCGGCAGCAGGCCGCCGAACCAGCCATTGCCGATGTGATAGGGCAGCGACATGCCGGTGTAGCGAATGCGGGTTGGGAACATCTCGACCAGAATCGCCGCGATCGGCCCGTAGACCATGGTCACGAACAGCACCAGGATGAACAGGATGCCGATCGTCATTGGCCAGTTCACTGCTGCAGGATCGGCGAACATGGCGAACGCGCCGCCGCCTGGAATGTTGTAGACGGTGACTTCGGGTGCGCCCGCTGCCTCATCGGTGGTCAGCAGCTTGTCCTTGACCGCCTGGTCGATCGGCACCGTCGCCTTTTCACCGGCACGGATGGCAGCGGCGTCCAGCTTCAGTTCCGGGTTGGCGGCAACAAACGCATCGAGCTTCTGGTCCGCAACCTTGGCTGCCGCGCGCTTCAGCGGATAGCCGCCGTCCTGCAGCGACATATTGACGGCCTTGATGAAGGCGGTTTCCTTGGCCTTGGCCTGATCACCGGCGGCGATGGCGTCATAGGACTCGACCGTCTCGTTGCCGATCTTGACAGATGCGGGTGTGCCGGCGGCGGCCGTCGACACGACGTCATAGGGAACCGAGTTCTTGGTCAGGAACGAGGTCGCGATATCGCAGGATGTCGTGAACTTCGCGGTACCCACCGGATTGAACTGGAACTTGCAATCTCCAGGTGCTGCCGTCACCGTCGCCCGCGTGTTCTGCTGGGCTGTGGCAAGCGCCGGATTGGCAGCCCAGGTCAGTGCCTTGAACAGCGGGAAGGTGCATACAATCGCTAAGGCAAGGCCCGCCATGATGATCGGCTTGCGGCCGATCTTGTCGGAGAGCCAGCCGAAGACGACGAAGAAGATCGAACCGACTGCCAGGGCGATCGCGATCATGATGTTGACCGACTGCGCGTCGACCTTGAGCACGTTGGTCAAGAAGAACAGCGCGTAGAACTGGCCGTTATACCAGACCACGGCCTGACCGGCGGTGAGGCCGAGCAGCGCCAGCAGTGCGATCTTGGCATTCTTCCATTGACCGAAGGCTTCCGTCAGCGGGGCCTTGGAGCCCTTGCCCTCATCCTTCATGCGCTGGAAGGTCGGCGATTCGGAAAGCGAAAGCCGGATCCAGATCGAGATGCCGAGCAGCAGGAAAGACACGATGAACGGAATACGCCAACCCCAGGCAGCATAGTTTTCCTTGCTCAATGAAGCCTGTACGATCAGGATCACAACCAGCGACAGGAACAGGCCCAGCGTCGCCGTGGTCTGGATCCACGAGGTGTAGTAGCCGCGTCGGTTGTCCGGCGCATGTTCAGCGACGTAAGTGGCCGCGCCGCCATATTCGCCACCCAGTGCCAGGCCCTGCAGCATGCGCAGGATGATCAGGATCACCGGAGCGGCGATGCCCAAAGTGGCATAGCCGGGCAGCAAGCCGACCAGGAAGGTCGACAGGCCCATGATCGTCATGGTGACGAGGAAGGTATATTTACGGCCGACAAGGTCACCGATGCGGCCGAATAGCAGTGCGCCGAACGGGCGCACAAGGAAGCCTGCGGCGAAAGCCAGCAGCGCGAAGATATTGCGGGTCGCTTCCGGGATGGCTGGACTGAAAAAGGTCGAACCAATGAACACTGCCAGCGAGCCGTAGAGATAGAAATCATACCATTCGAAAACGGTGCCGAGCGAGGAAGCGAAGATGACTTTCTTCTCCTCCCGCGTCATGCCGCGGCTTGCTCCGCCGGCGGTCGATGCTATTGCCATTGCGTTATCCTCCCGTGAGACCCGTTCTCAGTGCTGCGCGACACCGTCCGCGTTCTCCTCCGAGCACGGACTCAACGACAGCCATTCGGGAAAAATGACAGAAAGCGCCCGCCAAAGGCAGCGCGTCTTTGGGATTATGACTTTGGTATTAGGTGCGCTGCGGGATGAAACCGGGCGAGCTGGGAAACGCCCTTAGCCCTTGAGCACTTCCAGCAGGCCGACAGCAGCCATCATGTCGCGCTTGCGAGCCGCGCGGCGGGCAACGGCCTCCGCATCCTGCCCCCATTGCTCGATCTGCCAGTCCTCGTCGACATGGGCAGCGGCCCAGGCACTCTCGGCATCGAGTTCCCCGAAATCGACAGCCAGCGCCAGCAGAGCCGAACCGGTCAGCGACGTCATCACATGGATGGCGGCGAGCCGCAGCGGCTCTGTTCGCTGGGCAAGATGGCTGCCCAGCACCGCGATGGTCTCACGCGGCTGCTCGACATGGATGATCCCCTCGGCGAGATTGAAACGGACCCCGAGTGTTCCCCTCGCCCAGTCGATCACCGGATCCCAATGCTGGTTCTGCCGCTCCACCAGCCCCTGCGGTACGTCGGCGCGGTAGCAGAGCAGATCGGACGAGGCAAAGCGCAGGATATCCTCCAGCACCGCCTGCGGGTCGCTGGCGACGCCATCGATGGCGGTGTTCACAAGCCGCATCACCGGCATGGTCACCGGATTGATGGTCTCGCTTTGGGCGGCGAACTCGTTGGCAACGAGCGCGGCTGCCGCCTCGGTAGGCACTGCCAGCAGCGCCTTGCCCGGCGTGCGCACCGGCTTGCCGTCGAGATGCACGGCAAAGCCGCCTTCGACCGGCACGACCGACACGGTTTTGTAGAAGCGCTTCGGCAGAGGCGTCTTCATCTGGATCTGGGCGCGGCGCACCGGATCCGGGTCGGAAAGATATTTGCCCGCTTCGAGGTCGTTGAGGATGTCACGCATAGAAGGTCTCTCTTACACCGGCGTCAGCTTGCGCACCGGCCGGTTGACGATGATCAGGCCGGCGGCAATCAGGCCGAGTGCCAGGAAAATGCGCATGGTCAGCGGCTCATTCAAGAACATGGCGCCGCACAAAACGCCGAAAACCGGCGACAGGAAGGTGAAACTGGACAGGCCCGACGCCGGATAGCGCCGCAGCAGCCAGAACCACAGCACATAGGTGAAGGCGACGATGTAGACAGCCTGGAAAAGCAGCGCCAAAGTCGGCAGCACGGTCGGGTCGCGAACGGGCGGGCCGGCGAGAGGCAGCACCAATATGCCGACGATCGCTGCCCCGGCGAGCTGGTAAAGCAAAAGCTTCTCGGCGCTCGCCTCGACCAGCTTCGAGCGCTTGATGAGGATGTTGGTCAAAGCCCAGAAGAATCCGGAGCCAAGGCTCAGCAGATCGCCGAACAGCATGTCTCCGCTGCCGCCAAGCTTGTCGGAAAACACCGCGGCAAGGCCGGCAAAGGCCAGCAGCAGGCCAAGGAGTTTTCTCAATGTGATCTGCTCGCCGAGCAGGAAATGGCCGCCGAGCAGCATCCAGAACGGCATCGTGTTGACCAGCAGCGTGTTGCGGGCAACGGTCGTATGCTCCAGGCCGACATAAAGGCAAAGGAACTCGATGCCGAAAAGCGCGCCAACCACGATGCCGGCGAGCAAGGTCCCGTCGCGCGTGAAAAGCGCGATGCCGCGCCACCGGCACCAGGCAAAGACACACAGGCCGCCGATGATCGAGCGCGCGATCGACAGGAAAACCGGATCATAGCCGGCGTAGGAGATCTTGGCGGCGACGTAATTCAGCCCCCAGGAAAAGGTCAGCCCGACCATGATGGCGGCGGCGGCCATGTCGACCGTGTCGCGCCGGTCGAGCGCGTCGGTGGCGCCGCTCACGATCAGTCCTCCGCGCTGGCGTCGTCGAAGCCGATCAGGTTCCAGCTCTGGCGCATGTGCGGCGGCATTGGCGCGGTGACATCGATGACGCCCTTGTCGGGATGCGGAATGATGATGCGGCGGGCGTGCAGATGCAGGCGGTTTTGAATGCCGCCGGGAAAGTCCCAGTTGGTGTCGGCCTCGAAATATTTCGGATCGCCCAGGATCGGGCAGCCGATGTGGGCTGCATGAACGCGAAGCTGGTGGGTACGGCCGGTATAAGGCTCCATCTCAAGCCAGGTCATCGTCTGCGCCGCCTGCTCGATGATCCGGTAGTAGGACACGGCGTGATCGGCGCCCTTTTCGCCGTGCGCGGCGACACGCACGCGGTCACCGTCCGGCGTCGGCTCCTTGATCAGCCAGGTCGAGATCTTGTCCTCGCGCTTGGGCGGCACGCCCTTGACCAGCGCCCAATAGGTCTTCTTGGTCTCGCGGGCGCGAAACGCTTCCGAGAGCTTCATGGCGGCCAGCCGGCTGCGGGCGACGACCAGCACGCCCGAGGTGTCGCGGTCGAGCCTGTGAACCAATCTGGGCTTCTCGCCCTTCTGGTTGCGCCAGGCTTCCAGCATGTCGTCGACATTGCGGGTGACGCCCGAGCCGCCCTGCACCGCAAGGCCCGCCGGCTTGTTGAAGACGAAAACCTTAGGGTCCTCATGGATCAGCATTTTCGACAGGACATCGGCATCGCCCTGGTTGCGGATCGAGTGGCCGGTCAGCGCACTCTCGCCCTTCTTGTCGACCTCGAGCGGTGGGACGCGAACCATCTGGCCGGGCTCGACACGGGTGTCGGCCTTGACCCGGCCGCCGTCGACACGGATCTGGCCGGAGCGCAGAAGCTTCTGCAAATGGCCGAAACCAAGGCCCGGGAAATGGGTCTTGAACCAGCGGTCGAGCCGCATGCCCGCCTCGCCGGCCTCCACCGTGATCTGTTCAACGCCTGCCATGTTTTTTGTCGCTTATCCGTTTCCCGAGCGAAGCCCGGCCTGTTCTTGGCGCGGCAATAGCACTAAGGCAGGCTTCTTGCGAGCCAAAGTCCCAGGAACAGGGCGATAATGGCGCCAATGACGCTGGCAAGGGCATAAGCCAGCGCAGGCAGCGTGGCTCCCCGATCCCACAGCGTCGCGAAATCGAGCGAAAAGGCTGAGAAGGTGGTGAAGCCGCCAAGAATGCCGGTAGCAACGAAAAGCCTGACCTCGTTCGATCCGCCACGGCGCATCATGGAGGCGATGAACAGCCCCATGGCGAAGGAGCCGATGATGTTGATGGCCATCGTGCCCCAGGGATAGCTGGGGCCGACAAGGCGCAGCGCGCCGATGTTGGTAAGGTGACGAATTCCGGCACCGATGCCGCCACCGACGACGACGAGAAACAGGTTGAACATGACCGTTTACTGCCCCCGCACGGCTGCCCCGTCAATCCCTCGTTGCGGGCGCAACCGCACGCAGATCGAGCTCACCACTCAGGCGTTGCCCATCCCGGATACTTTTTCCTGAACTCGTTATAGAGGTCATCGATCTCCGTTTTGCCGATAGGGCGCACCTGTTCGTAGAGGTAGCCCTTGACGTCGCCGGACAGCTGGTAAGCCGCGATGCGCCTGTATGCTGCGCCGATGCCTTTGCCCTCGACAATGGATTGGTCCGGTATCGAGACACAGAGCTGCGCGCCCGGCTGCAGATGGATAAGGGGCGGATCGGTCACGACAACGTATTTGGACTTCAATGCCGCCGGTCTGAATCGATCGCGGCTATCGACCTGACAAGCCCACTCGATGCGAGGGTAAAGGTCCTTGTCCATTTCATACAGTAATGAGTCGCTCATGATCCCGCTGGATGCAAATACCGACAACCGGTCCTCGGATCCCATCTTTCCAAGAAGGTCATCGATAAGGCGCCTGTATTCTGGAAGATTGTCGAGGTGCAGCGGGAGCGTGGCTTCCCTGGCAAAGACGTAGCTGATCGGTGACAGCACCTGGCGGCTTATCGGGAAAAAGGTACCGAAAAACGCCAGTACGGCGGCAACGGCTATCGCGGCGTTCGACCATCGCGATCTCAGCGCCGGCATCGACACGACCGCAACGATTGCCTGGGCGTAGGCAGGAAAGAGCCAAAGAAACATTGGCACCGAATGATGGCGATCCGGGTCCTGCATGCGGGTGAAGAGGAAGAAGGTGAGTACCGAAGCAACGGCACAGAACAGGGAAAATCTGTTTTGGCGTATGATGGAGATGTAAAGGCCGAATACGATCAACAGCCAGTTCACATAGCTGAGCCGCGATCCTACCTGGTCAACCTGTGAAACGAAGCTTGTCTTGTATCCGCTGTAAAGGTCGCCATAGCTGGTTCCCAGTATCTTGAGGATCAGGGGTTGCTGGAAGGTCAGCGCGGCTCCGACAACCACGAGGATCGCGCACAGGCCCCCGACGGCGGCATTGCGGAGAGCCGGAAAGTCGCGGTCTTTGGCGACCTGCAGAAAACAGAAGAAGGCTGCGGAAATTCCGACCCCGATGACGGGATAGGCATACCAGCGGCGCAGCACGAATGCCAACCACAGGCATACGCCGACACGTATTCCGCCGATCACCGGTTCCTGGGTCAGGAACCTCGATTTCCAGAGAAAATAGGTTGCCGCGCAAAGCGCGAGACAGCCGGCAATGTCAGGCAACCCACGAAGGGTCGCCGCCCAGAAGGGCGTGTAGAGAAAGGCCGCAATCCATACGGTGAGCCAGTTTCGGCATGAAGACGTCCCGGTCGCCGCCTCCAGATAGCTTATCCTGCCGATGAGAAGAGCGGTCGGGACCAGATAAACAGCGACTATTCCGGCGATGTAGGAAAACCGCGAATCGCCAAAAATGATGTGAAACGGCATCAGCGGCACCAGGATCGCCGCACTGTAGTCATCCATGGCGATCGAGGTCCTCAAATGGCTGAGCCACTCGAGAGGGCTCTGGACCAGGAGCGTGCCTTGCCGGCTAAACGTGTCGAAATAGGCAGCGAAGTCCCAGTAATATACAGGCTGTTCAAGCCCTACATAGGTGAGAGCAAGAGCAACTCCCACAAGAGCGGTGCACACATATGTCGTTGCCCAAAATCCGAGAGATTTGTTCTTCGTCACTTGCGGCCGCCAGAAGGAGAAGAGGCAGAACTGTCAAAGTCAGCCCGAGGCCGCCGTTCATGCAGCCAGGAGCCGTTCCGGCACATGAGCGGCCACAAGGATGGCCAAGTCTCACACGCAGAGCACCCAAATGCCGCCGGCAGCGCCGATTTTCTAAAGTTCAGGTCGTCCCGACATTCTTCGGCTTGGTCGAACCGATCATCTTCCAGTTCTTGTAGAACATGGAATTGATGCGCTCGACGCTCACCGAGACGACGGCGAGCATGCCCGCGATGAGGCGGGGAACCGGGGATGGCCTGATAATGTCCATGAACACGCAGTAGCGGCGGCCGTCATACTCGTTGACCGAGCGATGCAGCAGCGTGTCGTCGAAGATGAACAGCGGATTGTCGTACCAGTAGTTCTTGACGTTGCCGCACTCGACGAAAATTTCCGATTTCACCGGGACCAGATTGTAGAGAATGCGCAGGCTGAGCCGCAGCGGGCCGAAATGCCAGGAGGTCGATTCGCGCTTGCTGAAGACGGAAACGGCGATGGTCTTGATGTATTTGAAATCCTTGTTGAACTCGGCGACATTGTCGATCCTGTGCTTGCCATACCACTGGTAGACATACATGCCGCGCCGGCCGGCGCCGAAATTGGCATCGATATCGGCAATGATCTCATCCTTGCGCGCCTTGAAGATGTCCAGGACCTCGTTGACCTCGCGCTGATAGTCGGCGGGAAACTGCTCCAGCTTCCAGACGCCCGGATTTCTGTAGCACAAGAGGTCGACCAGCAGGTTGAACGGCGAAAGCAGCCAGGTGAACAGGCCGTTGCCGAGAAAATAGCCTGAGAACAGCGACAGATCCTTGCGGTCGTTGCGCAGCACGTCGATCAGGCCGCAGATGATGAAGATCGTCGTCAGGATGGGAATGAAATAGAAGCCAAGGGCGAGAAGCGGGATGGCAATGGCGAACTTGCGAAGGGATTTGCGAAGGGTTTTTGTCATTTTTCCACGCGCGAAGCGCGATCCTGTTGCGAATGAGGTGCCCAAATCAAGGCAACGGCCACCGCCCGGCCGTGCGCCTTGATAAGGTTTTTTGGGTTACCACACAACGGCCCTGCTATCGTGGCCGGCTGGCTGCCTGGTGGATCTGGTCAACGGCCTCACGCAAACCGGCTATTCCCGCTCCTTGCGCAGCTTCGCCCAATAGTCGAGCCGCTTCCTGATGTCGCGCTCGAAGCCGCGCTCGGGCGGATCATAGAAGGTCTGGCGGCCCATCTTCTCGGGAAAATAATCCTGACCCGAAAAGGCGTCCGGCTCGTCATGGTCGTAACGATAGCCGGCGCCATAATCCTCCTCTTTCATCAGCTTGGTCGGCGCGTTGAGGATGTGCTTGGGCGGCAGCAGCGAGCCATGTTCCTTGGCGGCGCGCGTGGCCGCTTTGAAAGCGTTGTAGACGGCATTGGATTTGGGTGCGGTGGCGAGATAGACGGTGGCCTCGGCAAAGGCGAGTTCGCCCTCGGGCGAGCCGAGATAGTCGTAGGCATCCTTGGCGGCATTGGCGACGACAAGCGCCTGCGGGTCGGCAAGGCCGATGTCTTCCATGGCCATGCGCACCAGCCGGCGGCCTAGATAGAGCGGATCCTCGCCGGCATCGAACATGCGCGCGAGATAGTAGAGAGCCGCGTCAGGATCGGAACCACGTACCGATTTGTGCAGCGCCGAGATCAGATTGTAGTGGCCGTCCTGGCCCTTGTCGTAGATCGGCGCGCGGCGCTGGACGATGCGCTGCAGACCCTCGGGATCGAAGACTTCGCCGGGCTTTGCCGCCCGCCAGACTTCTTCCGCGAGCGTCAGCGAGGCCCGGCCGTCGCCATCGCTCATGCGGATGAGCATGGCCCGCGCCTCGTCGTCAAGCGGCAGCGCCCTGCCCTCGGTCTCCTCGGCCCGCGCCATCAGCTTGGCGATGCTCTCCTCGCCAAGCGAGTGGAAGACCAGAACGCGCGCGCGCGACAACAAGGCAGCATTCAATTCGAAGGACGGGTTTTCGGTCGTGGCGCCAACCAGCACGACAGTTCCGTCTTCCATGACCGGGAGAAAGCTGTCCTGCTGGGCGCGGTTGAAGCGATGGATCTCGTCGACGAACAGCAAGGTCTGGCGGCCATTGGCACGGCGCAATTTGGCTGATTCGAACACCTTCTTCAGGTCGGCGACGCCGGAAAAGACAGCCGATATCTGCTCGAAGGCCAGGCTGGTTTCGCCGGCAAGCAGGCGCGCCACGGTGGTCTTGCCGGTGCCGGGCGGCCCCCAGAAAATCATCGAGCCGAGCGAGCCGGAACCGATCAACCGGGTCAGCGCGCCGTCAGGGCCGGTCAGATGCTCCTGGCCGACGACCTCGCCAAGATTCTTAGGCCGCAGCCTGTCGGCCAGCGGCCGCCCGGGCGGCGTCTTTTCCGGTTCATCGACGCTGAACAGATCGGCCATGCACTTCTTTTTCGTTGGAGCATGAGCCCGAATGCACGGAACCCAGCCCTAATAACGCAACACCTGACGCAGTATCTGCCCGCCGCGCTCGACCGTAAAGCGCCACCAGCGCGTATCCGTCTTGGCCGCCAGCTCCAGGGTCGCCGCGGTATCGATGGTGGTGCCGTTCACCTCGCGCACGATGTCGCCCGGCTGGAAGCCGAAATCGGCGGCCGGTGAATCGCGGTTGATGTCAACCACGGTGACGCCCTTGATGTCCGTGCGCAGGCCAAGCCGCTGCGCGAGCCGGGGCGACAGCTCCGCGACCTTGGCGCCCGAGAACGGGCTGCGCCCATGCAGCGTCACCTCGGCAGCCTTCATGCCTTCCGGAGCACGTTCCAGCGCGATATCCATCGCCGCCTGCTGGCCCTTGGTCAAAACCGCGAAATTCGCGGTGGTGCCGATCGACAGCGTCGCCATCCGGTAGTCCAACGCTTCGATGCTCTCGACCGGCTTGCCGTTGAGCTGCAGCACGACGTCGCCGGGCTTGAGCCCCGCCTTGGCGGCGGGTCCTGTCGTCTCAACCGACGAGACCAGCGCACCGGTCGGCTTCTCCATGCCGAGTGATTCGGCGATCTGCGGTGTCACCGCTTCGAACTCGGCGCCGATATAGGGCCGTTCGAAGAAATCGAGCCCGGCCTTGGCCGCGTCGGCAAAGGCGCGAACCATATTCGAGGGAATGGCAAAGCCGATGCCGATCGAACCGCCGCTGCGGCTGTAGATGGCGGTGTTGATGCCGACCAGCTGGCCGCCCATGTTGATCAGCGCGCCGCCGGAATTGCCAGGATTGATGGCGGCGTCGGTCTGGATGAAGAAGCTGGAATCGGAGACGCCGATATGGCTGCGGGCCAGTGCCGAGACGATGCCGCTGGTGGTGGTCTGGCCGACGCCGAAGGGGTTGCCGATGGCCAGCAGCAGATCGCCGACCTCGAGCGCGTCGGAATCGCCGATGGCAATGACCGGAAACGGCTTGTCCGAGGTGATCTTGAGCACGGCGAGGTCGAGCGTCTCGTCCTTGAGCAGCACCTTGCTGTCGAACTCACGCCCGTCAGCGGTCGCCACCTTGACCTGGTCGGCATCCTTGATGACGTGGTAATTGGTGACCACGATGCCGGTCGGATCGACCAGCACGCCGGAGCCCAGCGAAGACTGCGCACGCGGTTGCGAGCGGCCGAAGAATTCCTCGAAGAACGGATCCCCGTCGAAAGGCGATGTCACCTTGGCGGTCTGCGAGGCATAGACATTGACCACGGCGGGCGCCGTCTGCTTGACCAGCGGTGCAAACGACAGCTGCACCTCCTCGCGGCCGAACGGCACACGCTTGTCGGGACCAGCCGTGGCGTTCTCGCCCTCGACACCATGCAGCAGGTCGGTCAGCACATCGGACAGGCCGGGATCGGTCTTGGTCTCCTCGGCCAATGCCTGCCTGACCACCGGTGCGGCCGCAAACGCCATGAAGGCGAAAAGCAGAACAAAGGGCAGTCTTCTGGCGCGCATTCGCGAATCCTCCAAGGCAAGTTCGGGGGCATTGTCCCGACGATTGTGCAAAATGAAAGGCTAAGCCGCTGAAATCCGATTATTTTGGGCCAAAACCCCAGGGGCATGCCCGGAAATCGGATTCCGCCCCGGTTTGCTGCTTTCAGAAAACAAAAAAGGGGCCCGCAGGCCCCTTTGAACTCATTGGGAAAACCGAGCCTTATGCGGCTGCGGCATCCGCGTCGGCACCTTCGGCTTCGATGCGGGCGCGGTCGCCGGCGCCCTTGGCCGAGACGTCGCGATCCACGAACTCGATGACAGCCATGGCGGCGTTGTCACCATGACGGAAGCCCGCCTTCATGATGCGCAGATAGCCGCCATTGCGGTTGGCATAGCGCGGCGCGATAGTGTCGAACAGACGCTTGACGACGCCTTCATTGCCGATCTGGGCAATGACCTGGCGGCGGGCGTGCAGGTCGCCGCGCTTGCCGAGCGTCACCAGCTTCTCCACGATCGGACGCAGGTCCTTCGCCTTCGGCAAGGTCGTGACGATCTGCTCGTGCTCGAGCAGCGACACGGCGAGGTTGGCGAACATCGACTTGCGATGGCTAATGCTTCGGGCGAAGCGGCGGCCTTTGAAACCGTGGCGCATGGCTCTTTTCCTTCTTCAGTTGTTCAAGAGGCCGCGGCCTCTGATGGTTTTCCGCATGACCGTCGGATCGAGCGGCCCACGCCGCCGATCCTTGGAATTCATGCTCAATATTGGTCTTCGTAACGCTTAGCGAGGTCTTCGATGTTTTCCGGCGGCCAGTCCGGCACTTCCATGCCGAGGTGCAGGCCCATCGCCGCCAGGACTTCCTTGATCTCGTTCAACGACTTGCGGCCGAAGTTCGGTGTGCGCAGCATCTCGGCTTCGGTCTTCTGGATCAGGTCGCCGATATAGACGATGTTGTCGTTCTTCAGGCAGTTGGCCGAACGCACCGAAAGCTCGAGTTCGTCGACCTTTTTGAGCAGCGCCGGGTTGAAGGCGAGCTCGGTGACGGCCTCGGCGGCGACTTCCTTCTGCGGCTCGTCGAAGTTGACGAACAGGCCGAGCTGGTCCTGCAGGATGCGAGCGGCGAAAGCCACCGCGTCCTCGCCGGTGATCGAACCGTCGGTCTCGATCGTCATGGTCAGCTTGTCATAGTCGAGAACCTGGCCCTCGCGGGTGTTTTCGACCTTGTAGGAGACCTTCTTGACCGGCGAATAAAGGCTGTCGACCGGGATCAGGCCGATCGGCGCGTCTTCGGCGCGGTTGCGGTCGGCCGGCACGTAACCCTTGCCGGTGTCGACGGTGAATTCCATGCGGATTTCAGCGCCTTCGTCCAGCGTGCAGATGACGTGGTCGGGGTTGAGGATCTCGACGTCGCCGACCGTCTGGATGTCGCCGGCAAGAACCGCACCCGGTCCCTGCTTGCGAACGACCATGCGCTTGGGACCATCGCCTTCCATGCGGATGGCGATTTCCTTGATGTTGAGGACGATATCGGTCACGTCCTCGCGCACGCCGGCGATGGACGAGAATTCATGCAGAACGCCGTCGATCTGCACGGCGGTAACAGCCGCACCGCGCAGCGAAGACAGAAGCACGCGGCGCAGCGCGTTGCCCAGCGTCAGGCCAAAGCCACGCTCGAGAGGCTCGGCGACCAGCGTGGTCAGCGTCTTCTTCTTCGACGAGAACTCGATCTTGTTCGGCTTGATCAGTTCCTGCCAATTTTTCTGGATCATGATGCTTTCCTTCCGTTGACCCGCCACCATCCAATCGTGGCGGGCGACCTGGAATGCCGCGGAGGAGCGCCCAAGGGGCGCTCGCGCGGCGTTCGGTAAATGCTTAGACGCGACGCTTCTTGCGCGGGCGGCAGCCATTGTGCGGGATCGGCGTCACATCACGGATCGAGGTGATGGTGAAGCCGGCCGCCTGCAGGGCGCGCAGTGCCGATTCACGACCGGAGCCGGGTCCGCAGACCTCGACTTCGAGCATGCGCATGCCGTGTTCCTGGGCCTTCTTGGCAACATCCTCGGCAGCCATCTGGGCAGCGAACGGGGTCGACTTGCGCGAACCCTTGAAGCCCTGGGCACCGGCCGACGACCAGGCAATCGAATTGCCCTGCGCGTCGGTGATGGTGATCATCGTGTTGTTGAAGGTCGAATTGACGTGGGCAACGCCCGACGAAATGTTCTTGCGTTCGCGACGGCGAACACGAGCGGCTTCCTTGGCCATGATAGTCCTTTCAGTTGATCTCTACACCGCCGTAATGCCAGCGGCTCCACCTAGGAAAGCGAGTAGTGAGTAGGGATTAGCGAATAGGGTCCCCTACTCGCTATTGGCTACTCGCTATTCGCTGACTTACTTCTTCTTGCCGGCGATCGACTTGGCCGGGCCCTTGCGGGTGCGCGCATTGGTATGCGTGCGCTGGCCACGGACCGGCAGCGAGCGGCGATGACGCAGGCCGCGGTAGCAGCCGAGGTCCATGAGCCGCTTGATGTTCATCGAGACTTCGCGGCGCAGGTCGCCTTCAACCTGGTAATCGCGGTCGATGGTTTCGCGGATCTGCAGCACTTCCGCGTCGGTCAGCTGGTTGACGCGGCGCTCGGCCGGGATGCCGACCTTGTCGACGATCTCCTGGGCGAACCGCTTGCCAATGCCGTGAATGTACTGAAGCGCAATGACAACGCGCTTGTTGGTCGGAATGTTGACGCCGGCTATACGAGCCATGTTCTTCCCTTCTCCATGTGGGCCAGCCAACCCTCGAAAACAAGGCAGGCTCGGCGCTGTCTTAAGTTGCCCCGCGTCCGGTGGAGGCCGGCCCATGCGGGAGTTTCCAGTTCAATGCGGCTGCCTTGCCCTTGCGGACAAGCAAAGCTCATGCCTGATAGGAAGACGGGCCGCCATACCGCAGCGAACCGCCTCCGTCAAGTGCAATCGTTAATTTCCCCGCACCGCGTCCTTGAGCACCGCTTCGATCTGTTCCGTCACGGCGTCGATATCGGCCATGCCGTCGACACTGCGGAGCTTGCCCTTGGCATAGTAGTAGCCAATCAGCGGCGACGTCTTCTTGTAGTATTCCCTCAGCCGCTCTTCGAACACGGTCGGGTTGTCGTCCTTGCGAACGGGAAGGCCGGCGGCCTGTGCCTCGTCGGCGCGCTTGACGATCCGGCCAACCAGGGCCTTGTCGTCGACCACGAGCTCAATGACGGCGTCGAGGCCCTGGGAGCGATCCGTCAGCATCTGCTCGACCGCATCCGCCTGCACCAGGGTCCGCGGATAGCCGTCGAGGATGAACCCTTTGGCGCAATCCGGCTGATCGATACGCTCGGCGACGATCGCGTTGACGATCGCATCGGACACCAGTTCACCGGCATCCATCACCGCCTTGGCGCGCTTGCCGACTTCGGTGCCTGCCTGGACGGCAGCACGCAGCATGTCGCCCGTCGAGAGCTGGGGTATGCCGTGTTTTTCTACCAGTCTTTGTGCTTGCGTCCCCTTGCCCGCTCCTGGCGGCCCAAGCAATATCAACCTCATCTGGCTTTCTTCCCCCCGCGCAGCTTCGACTTCTTGATCAGGCCTTCATACTGGTGCGCGATCAGGTGACCCTGAATCTGCGCAACCGTATCGAGCGTGACACTGACCACGATCAGAAGCGATGTGCCACCAAGGTAGAATGGTACGCCAGTCGCCGAGATCAGGAACTCCGGCAGCAAGCACACCAGCACCAGATAGATGGCGCCGACGACGGTGATGCGGGTGAGAACGTAATCGATGTAATCGGCGGTGCGCTCGCCCGGACGATAACCCGGGATGAAGCCCGAATGCTTCTTGAGCTGGTCGGCGGTGTCCTTCGGGTTGAAGACAATCGCAGTGTAGAAGAAAGCGAAGAACGCGATCATCGCCGCATAGAATGCCATGTAGAGCGGCTGGCCATGGCCGAGCGCGGCCAGGATGGTGCTTGCCCAGGCCGGCATGTTGGCCGTCTGCGAGAAGCCCGCGACGGTGGCCGGCAGCAACAGCAGCGACGAGGCGAAGATCGGCGGAATGACACCCGACGTGTTGAGCTTCAGCGGCAGATGCGAGGTATCGCCCTGGAACATGCGGTTGCCGACCTGGCGCTTCGGATACTGGATCAGCAAGCGGCGCTGGGCGCGCTCGAAGAACACGATGAGCGCGATGACGACGACAGCCAGCACGATGATCGCCAGGATCAAGCCGGTCGACAGCGCGCCGGTACGGCCAAGCTCAAGCGTGCCGGAGATGGCATGCGGCAGGCCGGCGACGATGCCGGAGAAGATGATCAGCGAAATGCCGTTGCCGATGCCGCGCGCGGTGATCTGCTCGCCCAGCCACATCAGGAACATGGTGCCGCCGACCAGCGTGACGACGGTCGAGATGCGGAAGAACATGCCGGGATCGCTGACGATGCCATTGCCGCCTTCCAGGCCGACAGAAATGCCATAGGCCTGAACCAGCGCAAGCAGCACGGTGCCGTAACGCGTATACTGGTTGATGACCTTGCGGCCCTGTTCGCCTTCCTTCTTCAGCGCTTCCAGTGACGGGATGACCGAGGTCATCAGCTGCATGATGATGGAGGCGGAGATGTAAGGCATGATGCCGAGCGCAAAGATCGCCATGCGCTGCACGGCGCCGCCGGCGAACATGTTGAACATGCCGAGCACGCCCTTGCTCTGCGAAGAGAAGGCCTGGGCGAAGGCGTCGGGATTGATACCGGGAAGCGGGATGTAGGTGCCGAGGCGATAAACCAGCAGCGCGCCGATCGTGAACCAGATGCGCTTCTTCAAATCCTCCGCCTTGGCGAAGGCCGAGAAATTCAGATTCGAGGCTAATTGTTCAGCAGCCGAAGCCATGCCTGATTCTCCGCTTGGTAACGCTTGATGGCCCTGAGGTCAGGCGGCGCGTTTCACCGAAGCTCACGAGATAAGCTCCGGGCTCTAAACATGCAAGCGGCCGCGTTGACGCGGCCGCCTCGTTGAGCAGATCAAAGCGCAATCGTGAGCAAAAACGGATGCCACTCCTGCCGATCGCGCTTCAAATTGCCGTTACTCGGCAGCTGCCTTTTCCTGCGGCAGCTTGACCGAACCGCCGGCCTTTTCGATCTTCTCGATCGCGGCCTTGGAGGCGCCGGCAACGTCAAAGGCGAGCTTCGCCTTGATCTCGCCGTCCGAGAGGATGCGCACGCCGTCCTTGACGCGGCGGATGACGCCGGCGGCAACCAGCGATTCAGCCGTCACGGTCGCCTTGGCGTCGAGCTTCTTGGCGTCGATGGCCACCTGGATGCGGGCCAGCGACACAACGGTGAAGCTCTTGGCGAAGATGTTGTTGAAGCCACGCTTCGGCAGGCGCCGATAGAGCGGCATCTGGCCGCCCTCGAAGCCGTTGATGGCGACGCCGGAGCGCGCCTTCTGGCCCTTGACGCCACGACCGCCGGTCTTGCCGGAGCCGGAGCCGATACCACGGCCGAGACGCTTCTTGGAGTGCGTCGCGCCGTCCTTGTCACGCAGATCGTTGAGTTTCATCTGAGTTCTCCTGCGCTCTGGCTCAGCCCTCGTCCACGACGCGGACGAGATGCTGGACGGCAGCGATCATGCCGCGCACGGAGGGCGTATCTTCCAGCGTGCGCTGCTTGTGCATCTTGTTGAGGCCGAGGCCGACCAGCGTCGCGCGCTGTTCCTTCGGACGGCGGATCGGCGAACCGATCTGCTCAACGGTGATGGTCTTGGTTGCTTTCTTGGCCATGGTCAAAATCCCTGGTCAGATCGACTATTCTTCAGCCGCAACGGCGGTGCCGCGGCGGGCCTGAAGGGTCGAATACTTGATGCCGCGAGCAGCAGCCACATCCTTGGGATGCATCTGGCTCTTCAGCGCGTCGAAGGTGGCGCGAACCATGTTGTAGGGGTTCGACGAACCCATCGACTTGGCGACCACGTCATGCATGCCGAGCGTCTCGAAGACAGCGCGCATCGGGCCACCGGCGATGATGCCGGTACCTTGCTTGGCGGCGCGCAGCAGCACGCGTCCAGCACCCCAGCGTCCTTCGACGTCGTGATGCAGCGTACGGCCCGAGCGCAGCGGCACGAAGATCATGTCGCGCTTGGCCGATTCAGTTGCCTTGCGGATGGCTTCCGGCACTTCGCGCGCCTTGCCGTGACCAAAGCCGACACGGCCCTTCTGGTCACCGACGACGACGAGTGCTGCAAAACCGAAGCGACGGCCGCCCTTGACGACCTTGGCGACGCGGTTGATGTGGACGAGCTTGTCCACCATGCCGTCATCGCGCTCTTCACGATCGCGGCCGCGGCCGCCATCCCTACGTTCCTGTGCCATATCCTGTTCCTTGTTTTTTTCCGGAAGCACGGTTGCTGATAAGATCCGGTGCCTCGCCCCGAATAAATCGGGAAACGGTCACCGGGGGCGAAATCAATCCCTTCGCATAATCCCTATCCGAAAAGTCTGCAACTTTTCGGGACTATGCTTAGAAGCTCAAGCCGCCTTCGCGGGCAGCCTCGGCGAGCGCCTTGACGCGGCCGTGATAGATGTAGGCACCGCGGTCGAAGACGACTTCCTTGACGCCGGCCTTGGTGGCGCGCTCGGCGATCAGCTTGCCGATCGCGGCGGCGGCAGCGGTGTCGGCGCCGGTCTTGAGCGAACCCTTGAGGTCCTTCTCGAGCGTCGAAGCGGCAGCGATGGTGTGGCCCTTGGCGTCGTCGATGACCTGCACATAGATGTTCTTCGACGTGCGGTGGACCGACAGACGCGGACGCTCGCCGGCGACCTTCTTGATCTGACGACGGACGCGCTGCGCGCGGCGCTGCGTGGATTCCTTGGTACCCATGATGGTCTTCCTTGCCTTCAAAAAACGGGGGCCGCCATATGCGGTAGGCGAAAGCGCCTCCCGCGACCGCTCCCCGCGGCGTTACACTTCTTGGCTTGGCCTCAACTTCTCGACGCCAGGCCCGCTACTTCTTCTTGCCTTCCTTGCGGACGATCTTCTCGCCGGCATAGCGGACGCCCTTGCCCTTGTAGGGCTCGGGACCACGATACTCGCGGATCTCGGCCGCAACCTGGCCGACCTGCTGCTTGTCGATGCCGGCCACGGTGATTTCAGTCGGCTTCGGCACGGTGATGGTGATGCCCTGCGGCGTCTCATAGACGACGTCATGGCTGAAGCCAAGCGCCAGCTGCAGGTTCTTGCCCTGAAGTGCCGCGCGATAGCCGACGCCGGTGATCTCGAGCTTCTTCTCGAAACCGTCCTTGACGCCCTGCAGGATGTTGACGATCTGCGTGCGCGACATGCCCCACTTGGAGCGGGCGGTCTTGGTCTGGTCGCGCGGCTGGACAGCAATCTCGCTGCCTTCCATCTTGACCAGCACTTCGTCGTTCACCACGAACTTCAGCTCACCCTTGGGGCCCTTCGCCGTCACGGTCTGGCCGTTGACGGTCGCGGTCACGCCCTGCGGCAGCGAAACGGGTTTCTTTCCAATACGAGACATTTTGTTGTCCTCGTCACTTCTCTTGTTTCAGGTCTCTGTCTTCGGGAACGATCCGAAGACCGGATTCCACTTTGCGGTCAACTGCCAGATCAGAAGATCTGGCAGAGGATCTCACCGCCGACGTTCTGTTCACGTGCTTCATGGTCGGCCATCACGCCCTTCGGTGTCGAAAGGATGGCGATGCCGAGGCCGTTGGCGACCTGCGGGATCGACTTGGCCGAAACATAGACGCGGCGGCCTGGCTTCGAGACGCGGGCGATTTCGCGCACGACCGGCGCGCCGTCGAAATACTTCAGCTCGATTTCGATTTCGGACTTGCCGTTGTCGAAGTCGGTCTGGCTGTAATCGCGGATATAGCCTTCAGCCTTCAGCACGTCGAGGACGCGGGTGCGCAGACGCGAAGCCGGCGTCGAAACGCTCGACTTCTTGCGGCCATACGCGTTGCGGATGCGGGTCAGCATATCGCCGAGAGGATCGCTCAATGACATATTATGTCCTCCTTACCAGCTCGACTTGACCAGGCCCGGGATCTGGCCGTTATTGCCGAGATCACGAAGCGCGATGCGCGATACTTTGAGCTTGCGATAGTAGGCGCGCGGACGGCCGGTGACTTCGCAGCGGTTGCGGATGCGGATCTTGGCCGAGTTGCGCGGCATCGCGGCAAGCTTGAGCTGAGCGCGGAAGCGCTCTTCCATCGGCTTGGACTGATCCATGATGATCGCCTTCAGGGCAGCGCGCTTGGGACCGTACTGGTCGGCAAGCTTGCGGCGCCTGTTGTTCTTCTCGACTGAGCTGGTCTTTGCCATTTCAGATTTTTCCTTTTCTCGCTGCCGTTACTGGCGGAAGGGGAAGTTGAAGGCCTTGAGCAATGCCCTGGCTTCGTCATCCGTCTTCGCAGTCGTACAAACGATGACGTCCATGCCCCAGATCTGATCAACCTTGTCGTAGTTGATCTCCGGGAACACGATGTGTTCCTTGATGCCCATGGCGTAGTTGCCACGGCCATCGAAGCTCTTCGGATTCAGTCCGCGAAAGTCGCGGACGCGCGGCAGTGCGATGTTCACGAGGCGGTCGAGGAACTCGTACATGCGTTCCTTGCGCAACGTGACCTTGGCGCCGATCGGCATCTTCTCGCGGACCTTGAAGCCTGCGATCGAGTTGCGGGCGCGGGTGACGACGGCCTTCTGGCCGGCGATCATCGCCAGGTCTTCGGCCGCGATCGAAGGCTTCTTCGAATCGGCGGTCGCTTCGCCAACGCCCATGTTCAGCACGATCTTGTCGATGCGCGGAACCTGCATCTCGTTGTCGTAGCCGAACTGTTCCTGCAGCGCCTTGCGGATGGTCTCGTTGTAGACCTGCTTGAGGCGCGGCGTGTTCTGAGCCTTGGACTGTTTGCTTTCAGCCTTGGGCTTCGTGGTTTGAGCCTTAGCCATTGATGACTTCTCCCGAGCGCTTGGCGACGCGCACCTTCTTGCCGTCCTTCTGGAAGATGAAGCCGACGCGGGTCGGCTTGCCATCCTTGGGGTCGGCCAGCGCGATGTTCGACAGCTGGATCGGCGCTTCCTTGGTGATGATCCCGCCCTCTTGGGACTGGGACTGCTTCTGGTGACGACGGATCATGTTGACGCCGCGCACCAGCGCGGTGTCTTCCTTCGGCTGCACCGAGAGGACTTCGCCCGAACGGCCCTTGTCCTTGCCGGCCAGCACGACGACCTTGTCGCCTTTTCTAATCTTTTGCATTGGTCCGGCTCCTTACAGCACTTCAGGCGCGAGCGAGATGATCTTCATGTGGTTCTTGGCGCGGAGTTCGCGCGGAACCGGTCCGAAGATACGCGTGCCGATCGGCTCTTTCTTGTTGTCGACGAGAACGGCCGCGTTCTTGTCGAAACGGATCACGCTGCCGTCCGGGCGGCGGATGTCCTTGGCCGTGCGAACCACGACCGCCTTCATCACATCGCCCTTCTTAACGCGGCCGCGCGGAATGGCTTCCTTGATCGACACCACGATGATGTCGCCCACGGAAGCGTATTTCCGCTTCGAGCCGCCCAGCACCTTGATGCACATGACACGACGGGCGCCGGAATTATCCGCGACGTCGAGGTTTGTTTGCATCTGAATCATGACTGGCCGCCTTCTTCTCTTCTAACGGGATGGGCTCAAAGCCCCTCCCCGGTCTGTCCAAAATTCGTTGTTTACGCCCGAGGTCAGGCTTGGTCCGAAGACACGACGATCCAGCGCTTGTCCTTGGAAATCGGCTTCGATTCCTGGATGAACACCTGATCGCCAACCTTGTGGGCGTTGTTCTCGTCGTGCGCCTTGTACTTCTTGGTCATGCGCACGGTCTTCTTCATCACGGGATGCGTGAAGCGCCGTTCGACCTTGACGACAACCGTCTTCTCGTTCTTGTCGCTGACGACGGTGCCCTGCAGAATGCGCTTTGGCATGGTTTTCGTCCTTAAGCCTTCTTAGCCGCGGACTTTTCCGCAGCGATGGTCTTGATACGCGCAATATCCTTACGGACCTGTCTCACGCGCGCGGTCTTCTCGAGCTGGCCGGTGGCCTTCTGGAAGCGCAGGTTGAACTGCTCCTTCTTCAGGCTGGCCAGGTCGTCGGTCAGCTGGTCCTGGGTCTTGGTCCGGATGTCTTCGGCTTTCATGATCAGCCCGTCCTTATTCTGCGATGCGCTGCACGAAGCGCGTCTTGACCGAGAGCTTGGCCGCGCCGAGACGCAGTGCCTCACGGGCGGTTTCTTCATTGACGCCGTCGATCTCGAACATGATGCGGCCCGGCTTGACGCGCGCCGCCCAATAATCGACCGCGCCCTTGCCCTTACCCATGCGGACTTCGGTCGGCTTCGAAGTGACCGGCACGTCCGGGAAAATACGGATCCAGACGCGACCAGCGCGCTTCATTTCACGCGTGATCGCGCGGCGGGCCGCCTCGATCTCACGTGCGGTGACGCGGTTCGGCTCAAGCGCCTTCAGCCCGAAACCACCGAAATCCAGGTTGGTGCCGCCCTTTGCGGTACCATGGATACGGCCCTTGAACTGCTTGCGGAACTTTGTGCGCTTTGGCTGCAGCATCGTTCTAACTCCAAATTCCTAAATGTCTCAGGCGTTTTCGCGACGACGACCGCGTTCGCGATCACCACCACCGCCATGCGCTGCATCGCTTTCGCTGGCCCGACGCTCCGAAGCCATCGGGTCATGCTCAAGGATTTCGCCCTTGAACACCCAGACCTTGACGCCGCAGATGCCATAAGCCGTGTGCGCTTCGGCCGTACCGTAGTCGACGTCCGCACGCAGCGTATGCAGCGGCACGCGGCCTTCGCGATACCATTCCATGCGCGCGATCTCGGCACCGCCGAGGCGGCCGGCGCAGTTGATGCGGATGCCTTCGGCACCGAGGCGCATCGCCGACTGAACGGCACGCTTCATGGCGCGGCGGAACGCGATACGACGCTCGAGCTGCTGGGCGATCGACTGGGCGACCAGGGTCGCGTCGATCTCCGGCTTGCGCACTTCAACGATGTTGAGGTGCGTCTCGGACTTCGTCATCTCCATCAGCTTCTTGCGAAGCTTCTCGATGTCGGCGCCCTTCTTGCCGATGATCAGACCCGGGCGCGCGGCGTGGATGGTGACGCGGCACTTCTTGTGCGGACGCTCGATCACGACCTTCGAGATGGCAGCCTGCTTGAGCTCCTTCTCGAGATACTTGCGGATCTTGATGTCCTCATGCAGCAGCTTGCCGTACTCGCCGGTGTTCGCGAACCAGCGCGAATCCCAGGTGCGGTTGATGCCGAGGCGAAGACCGATCGGATTGACTTTCTGGCCCATTATGCGGCCTCCCCTTTTTCTTCGACTTCACGAACGACGATCGTGAGGTGCGAGAACGGCTTCTCGATACGGCTGGCGCGACCGCGGCCACGGGCATGGAACCGCTTCATGACGATCGACTTGCCGACATAGGCTTCCGCCACGATCAGTGCATCGACATCCAGGTCGTGGTTGTTTTCCGCGTTGGCGATTGCCGATTCCAGCGTCTTCTTGACCGTGCCGGAAATCCGCTTGGCCGAGAATTCGAGATCGGAAAGCGCTGTCGCGACCTTCTTGCCGCGGATCAGCGCGGCAACGAGGTTCAGCTTCTGCGGGCTGATACGGATCGTGCGCAATACGGCGCGCGCTTCGTTATCAGCAAGCCTGCGCGGAGCTTTGGCCTTGCCCATGATTATTTCCTCTTCGCCTTCTTATCCGCGCCGTGACCGTAATAGGTCCGGGTCGGAGCGAATTCACCGAACTTGTGACCGACCATGTCCTCGTTCACCGAGACGGGAACATGCTTCTGGCCGTTGTAGACACCGAAGGTGAAGCCGACGAACTGCGGCAGGATGGTGGAGCGACGGCTCCACATCTTGATCACCTCATTGCGACCACCTTCACGAACCTTGTCCACCTTCTTGAGAAGGTAGCCGTCAATGAAGGGGCCTTTCCAAATCGAACGAGTCACTTGGCGTTACCTCTTCTTAGCTCTTGCGCTGATGGCGCGAGCGCAGGATGAACTTGTCGGTCGCCTTGTTGGACCGCGTCTTCTTGCCCTTGGTCGGCTTGCCCCAGGGCGAAACCGGATGGCGGCCACCCGAGGTGCGGCCTTCGCCGCCGCCGTGCGGATGGTCGACCGGGTTCATGGTCACGCCGCGATTGTGCGGGCGCTTGCCACGCCAAACCGTGCGACCGGCCTTGCCGTCGTTGATGTTGCCGTGGTCCGGATTGGACACGGCGCCGACAGTGGCCATGCAGGAGCCGTGAACGACACGCTGCTCGCCCGAATTGAGGCGCAGGATCGCCATGCCCTGGTCACGACCGACCAGCTGACCGTAACCACCTGCCGAACGGGCGACCTGCGCGCCCTTGCCCGGCTTCAGCTCGATGTTGTGGACGATGGTGCCGACCGGCATCGAAGCCAGCGGCATCGCATTGCCCGGCTTCACGTCGACCGATTCACCGGACACGATCTTGTCGCCGGGAGCCAGACGCTGCGGAGCGATGATGTAGGACAGCTCGCCATCGTCATACTTGATCAGCGCGATGAAGGCGGTGCGGTTCGGATCGTATTCAATGCGCTCGACCGTGCCGACGACGTCGAACTTGCGGCGCTTGAAGTCGATGATGCGGTACGAACGCTTGTGACCACCGCCGATGAAGCGGGCGGTGATGCGACCATGATTGTTGCGGCCGCCCGACTTGGTCAGGCCTTCGGTCAGACCCTTGACGGGCTTGCCCTTGTAGAGGCCCGAGCGGTCGACGATGACCAGCTGACGGGTGCTGGGCGTTACCGGGTTGAATTTTTTCAGTGCCATTGTTCTGTCCTCGCGGCCTTGCTCAGAGACCCGTCGCGACGTCGATCGACTGGCCATCGGCCAGCGTCACAACCGCCTTCTTGACGTCGCTCTGGCGGCCAACCGTGCCACGGAAGCGCTTGATCTTGCCCTTGCGGACAAGCGTGTTCACGGCCATCACCTTGACGCCGAACAGCGCTTCGACGGCGGCCTTGATTTCCGGCTTCGACGCCTTCTTGGCGACGTTGAAGACGACCTTGTTCTGCTCGGAGGCCATGGTCGACTTTTCGGTGATCGCCGGCGAGACGATCACGTCGTAATGACGAAGGTCGGTCATTTAAAGCGCTCCTCGAGAGCCTCGACGGCGGCCTTCGAAAGGACCAGCGTGCCGCGGCGCAGAATGTCGTAGACGTTGATGCCCTGGATGGGCAGCACGTCGATGTTGGGGATGTTCGTCGCCGCCAGCTTGAAGTTCTTGTCAAGCTCGGCGCCGCCGATCAGCAAAGCGTTGGTCAGGCCCAGCGTCGCGAAATTCGCGATCAGCGCCTTCGTCTTGGCCTCGGTCAGCTTCAGCTCGTCGATGATGATGATCGACGCGCTCTTGGCCTTGGCCGAGAGAGCATGCTTGAGGCCGAGAGCACGAACCTTCTTCGGCAATTCGTGCTCGTGGCTGCGAACGACCGGGCCGTGGGCCTTGCCGCCGCCGCGGAACTGCGGAGCGCGTGCCGAATGGTGACGGGCGCGGCCCGTACCCTTCTGCTTGTACATCTTGGCGCCGGTGCGCGCGATCTCGGCGCGACCCTTGGTCTTGTGCGTGCCCTGCTGCTTCTTGGCAAGCTGCCAGCGCACGACGCGCTGCAGGATGTCTTCACGCGGATCAAGGCCGAAAATCTCGTCGGAGAGTTCCACCTTGCCGGCGTCCTTGCCGCCCAGCGTTGTGATCTTGAGATCCATTATTCCGCTCCCTCTGTGGCCGGAGCCTCGTTCTTGGCGCCACTTTCGGCAGCAACGGCGCGGATCGCGGCAGGCTTCGGCGCATTGGCCGGCAGTGCCACCTTGGCCGCATCGCGGACCAGGATCCAGGCGCCCTTCGATCCGGGAACCGCACCGCGGATCAGGATCAGGCCGCGGTCGGCGTCGGTCGATACGATCTCGACATTCTGCGTGGTGACGCGGGTGTCGCCCATGTGGCCAGCCATATGCTTGCCCTTGAACACCTTGCCCGGGTCCTGGCGCTGGCCGGTCGAACCGTGCGTACGGTGCGAAACCGAGTTACCGTGCGTTGCACGGCCACCGCCCATGTGGTGGCGCTTGATGACGCCCTGGAAACCCTTGCCGATCGTCGTGCCCGTCACATCGACCTTCTGGCCGGCGACGAAATGCTCGACAGTGATCTCGGCGCCGACATCGATCATGTTGTCGGCGGAGACGCGGAACTCGGCGACCTTCGCCTTCGGCTCGACGGAAGCGGTCGCGAAATGGCCGCGCATCGCCTTTGACGTGTTCTTCACCTTGGCAAGGCCAACGCCGAGCTGAACGGCGGTGTAGCCATTCTTCTCTTGCGTGCGCTGGGCCACGACCTGGCAGTTCTCCATCAGGAGAACGGTGACGGGAACATGTTCCCCGGCATCGTTGTAGATGCGGGTCATTCCCACCTTCTTTGCAATCACACCTGAACGCATCGGTTCAATTCCTTTAGAGTTCCGGGCCAGGGGCACCGCCCCTTACCGCGCTCTCATTCCCTTAGAGCTTGATCTCGACGTCGACGCCGGCGGCCAGATCGAGCTTCATCAAAGCATCGACCGTCTGCGGGGTCGGATCGACGATGTCGAGCAGACGCTTGTGCGTGCGCATCTCGAACTGCTCGCGGCTCTTCTTGTCGACGTGAGGCGACCGGTTGACCGTGAACTTTTCGATCCGCGTCGGCAGCGGAATGGGGCCGCGGACGTTTGCGCCGGTACGCTTGGCCGTCGACACGATTTCCTTCGTCGAGGCGTCGAGCACGCGGTGGTCAAACGCCTTAAGGCGGATGCGGATATTCTGTCCGTTCATGCGTCACTTCCTTGTTCTGGCGCGGCGCGGGCAACTCCCGCGCCCGCGACAGATCGGTTTAAGTCCAAATTACTCTTTGATGGTGACGACGATGCCGGCACCGACGGTGCGGCCGCCTTCACGGATAGCGAAGCGCAGCTTCTCTTCCATGGCGATCGGCACGATCAGCTCGACATCGACCGTGATGTTGTCGCCCGGCATCACCATTTCGGTGCCTTCCGGCAGCGACACGATGCCGGTCACGTCGGTCGTGCGGAAGTAGAACTGCGGACGGTAGTTGGTGAAGAACGGCGTGTGACGGCCACCTTCGTCCTTGGTCAGGATGTAGGCTTCGGCCACGAACTTCTTGTGCGGCTTCACCGTGCCCGGCTTGGCCAGAACCTGGCCGCGCTCGA
>NZ_JAFG01000018.1 GCF_000519305.1 Mesorhizobium ciceri WSM4083
CAGTCGGATCTCGCCACGCGCAGCTGCACGGACTTGAGCTTGGCATTGTAGGCTTTGCGCGTGCGTCCATAGGCGAACGCGCCGGCATAACGCGGGTTGTGCAGGATCTGCAGCACGCGGGAATGGTCGATCTCGCTCCACAGGACGTCGCCCTTGCCGATGCCGCGGCGGATACGCCGGGGAAAGAGGATCTTCTCGCCGCGCAGGCGGCGCACGACGGCGCAGGCCGAGCCGGTCTGGCGGAAGGTATCGAACAGGAGCCGCACCGTGTCCTGGATCTGTCGGTCCGGATCGAGCACGACCCGCGCGTCAGGGGTGTAGACCAGTCCGATCGGCAACGGCATCTCGAGCTCGCCGCGGCGCGCCTTGTTGAGAATGCCGCCTTGCAGCCGCGACTTCAAAATGTGCAGCTCGGCCTCGCTCATCGTGCCCTTCAGCCCGAGCAGCATGCGATCGTTGAAATAGGCCGGATCGTAGACGCCGTCCTCGTCCATGATGAGCGTGCGCGACAGGGCGGCCAGCTCAAGGAGACGGTGCCAGTCGGCATTGTTGCGTGCCAGGCGCGACACTTCCAGCCCCAGCACGATCCCTGCATGCCCCATCGCCACTTCACTCACCAGGTGCTGGAAGCCGTCGCGGTCCTGCGACTGCGCGCCGGAGAGGCCGAGGTCGCTATCGATGACGTGGACACGTTCGATCGGCCAGCCCAGCGCCACTGCGCGATCGCGCAGGGCGTATTGCCGCTTGGTGCTCTCGGTGTTCTCGAACACCTGACGAAGAGAGGACTGACGCACGTAGAGGAATGCATCACGCCGAAGATGGTCGGCGCCAACCTTCATGGCGATATCAGTAGACATGATTGCCTCGCGTCTCTGCTGCCAGCACCATGTTGGCGAGCATGTGCACGAGCTGGCGATCGTGCACGGCCGCCGAAGCCGTGGGCGGCGGTTCGGGCCGCCGATGCATCGACGGGGAAGGCTGAGGGGCCGCGATCAGCACCGCCAGCCCTTGCCAAAAGCCATGAAAAACGATGGCGCCCATGTCCTTGACGCAGGCCTGACCGCATAGGACGGCGGCGCGCAGCGTCTCGTAGAAATCCTTGCAGCCGTGCGGCAGCATCGGGGTGCGCGCATGGGGTTCACCGTTTTTTTTTACGCGCCATCGCGCGTTCGATGCTGCGGGGATGGACGCTGATACCGAGTGTCGAATGCAGCAGCTGCGCCAGGGATCGCGCCTGCAGCGGAGCACCCGTGTGCTGGTTCTGCTCGATGAGCTGCATAACTTCGTCAGTGAGCTTGTGGGCCGACTTTGGCCCACGCGTGCGCGGCAGCAGGCCGGCAATGCCCTCGCGTTCAAACGCGGCCTCGGCCTGATAGTAGGTGGGCCGCGACAGACCGAAAAGCGCGGCGGCATCGGCTTTGTTGACGCCATCCTCATGGACGTGACGCAGCATCTCGTACTTCACCTGCACGAGGTCGAGAGGATCGAAGAAGCTGGATTCACGGAACCAGGGTGCGCGGACGGCTTCGGGGCGCGTGTTGAGCGCTCCGAGCTGGCGCAGTCGATCGCGTTTGGTCTGGTTGGGCATGGTATATCCCCCTGCTTGTGTGTAAATCAAATTACGCCTCGATAGAGAGCGTGTCAATCTAATGGAGGCAGCTGCCATACCGATAGGACCCCGGACAATGCGAGTGAAGCCGGCGACTGGAACGACGGTGAATCCGGCATCCGGCGGCATAATTAGGTTGACATATGCGGCATAAATTGCCTGACACGTGTTCAGCCGCCATGGCTGCGCTCGATTTGCTCGATCAACGCCGCCAGGGTTGCCAGATCATCTGGACGCACGAACGACCGACCGGCCGCGACCTGAATGAAAACATCGGGTTCAGCGACGTCCGTCCATGACGCAAGCAGCGAGCGAAGTCGTCCCGCCGCGTCGTAGAACATGACGCGGTCCTCGCCCCAGTTCTGCTTGCGGGTCGACAGCACGAAGCGCTGGCCGCGCCACGGGTGGAACGGGTGCGTGATCTCGAACTCTATACGCGCTCGAGTGTCAGCACGAACTGCAGTCCTGGACTTGAAAGAAGGGCAAGGTCGAGGGCGCAGTTCTCATCGTCGAACGCTGGATTCTGGCGCGACTGCGCAACCGCCAATTCTTCTCGCTAGCCCTGCTCAATGCGGCGATCGCCGAGCTGCTCGAGGAGCTGAACAACCGGCCGATGCGCCATATCGGCAAAAGCCGGCGCGAACTGTTCGAGGAGATCGAGCGGGCGGCGCTCGGCACCCTGCCGGCGACGCCGTTTGAATACGCCGAGTGGAAATCGGCGAAGGTGCATCCCGACTACCATGTCGAGATCGACAAGACGTTCTACTCGGTGCCGCACCGACTGATCGGCCGCACCGTCGAGGTCCGGCTCACCCACCGGGTGATCGAGATCTTCCATGATCACCAGCGCGTCGCCTGCCATGTTCGCCGATCGCAGCGCTGCGGCCATGTCACCATCGACGTTCACATGCCCAAGGCGCATCAGCGCTACGCCAACACCACGCCCGCCAACCTGATCGGCCGGGCGGCTGTCATCGGCCCGAACACCGCGATCCTGGTCGAACGCATGATGCGCGACAGGCCCCATCCCGAGCAGGGCTATCGTTCGGCCATGGGCATCTTGTCGCTATCGCCCCGCTATGGACCCACGCGCCTGGACGCCGCTTGCGAGCGCGCGCTTACCATCAACGCGATCACCTATTCCTCCGTCAACGCCATCCTCAAAGCCGGCCTCGATCTCATGGGATCGCAGGCCGAACCGGCGAAGCCGACACCAGCCCACGCCAATATCCGCGGCCGCACCTACTATCAGTGAAGCAAAGGACGAAAGAATGCTGACAAACCCAACCCTCGATCAAATGCAGGCCCTCGGGCTCCCTGGCATGGCTACCGCCTGGCGCGAACTGGCCGCAGCTGAACAGAGCAGCGCCAATGAGTTGAGCCGCGACGAATGGCTCGGCCTGATCCTCGACCGGGAGATCGCCATGCGGGCCGACAAGCGTGTCAGGAACAAGCTCGCCTCGGCCAAGCTGCGCTTCCCCGAAGCATGCATCGAAGACATCGACTTCGCGCCCGCGCGCGGCCTCGACCGCCGCAACACCATGGCGCTCGCCCAAGGCCATTGGCTCAAGGCCCAGGAGAATTTGATCCTCACCGGCCAGACCGGAACTGGAAAATCATGGTTGGCCTGCGCCTTCGGACGGCAGGCGGCCCGGCTCGACCATTCCGTTCTCTATGTGCGCGTACCGCGCATGTTCGAGGATCTGGCGCTCGCCCGCCTCGACGGGCGCTTCCCCCGGCTCATCGAAAAACTTACCCGAGTGCATTTGCTCATCCTCGACGATTTTGGCTCCCACAGCCTCTCGGACCAGCAGCGCTTCCATCTCTTCGAAATCGTCGAGGAGAGATATCGCCGCCGCTCAACCATCATCGCCGCTCAGACCACCGTGGACAAATGGCATGACCTGATCAATGACCCCACCGTCGCCGACGCCATTCTTGACAGGATCGTTCACAATGCTCACCGCATTGCCCTGCAAGGCGACAGTCTGCGAAAGCAAAAAACGAGGCCCCTCTTGACCGGCGCCGAAAACACCGAAATCAATCAATCCTGAACTCAACGAGGCTATCGAGAACCAGCGACCCCAGGCTGTCCCGACATTACCGGAACGCCTGTCCCGTATTTAGCGGAATCGCTGTCCTGAGTTGGCGAATGCGCAGCGTGGTGTGATTTGGCTATCACGAGGGCTGTGGATCTGGCAACGGCTCAGCGACAATTACGGGAGTTGTAATTGTCGCTGAGCGGTGTGTTGGCGTGGTTTGACTCGGTCGAGTGGTGATGGGTAATTGTCGCCAGCGACAACTACACCAACGCCGCGCAGTTGTTCGGCGCGTCTGGTGTGTCGGCCGCGCTTTCCATGGCGGAGATGCGAGCGACGGCGGACCGCTTGCGGTAACTTTCTCCGTTCATTTCAAGGATGGTGGCGTGGTGAACGAGGCGGTCGATCGCGGCGACAGTCATGGCGGGATCTGGAAAAACGTCAGACCAGGCGGAAAAAGGCTGATTGGCGGTGATCGCGATGGAGTGACGCTCATATCGGTGCGCGATGAGCTCGAACAGAGCGCTGGTTTCGACCTGGTCCTTCCGGACATAGGACATGTCGTCGAGGACGATGAGATCATATTTGTCGAGCTTGTCGAGCATCGAAGAAAGGCTGAGCTCGCGCCGCGCGACCTGGAGTCTCTGGACCATATCGGTAGTGTTGCAGAACAGGACACGGCGCCCAGCGTCGATAAGAGCATGGCCGATAGCGGCGATAGCGTGGGTCTTGCCGGTGCCGGACTGGCCGAAGAGGAGAAGGTTGCCACCGCTTCCGATCCAGCCTTCGCCGGCTGCGAGCGACAGCAGGTGAGGCTTGCGGATGCCCACGGCGGCGTCGAAGTCGAACGTACCGAAGGTCTTTCCGGCTGGCAGGCCGGACTGGTCGCGATGGCGCTGGATACGCCGTGAGGTGCGCTCGGCCATCTCGATCTCGAGCAACGAGGCGAGCAGGTGGGCAGCGGGCCAGCCATCGCGGTCGGCGGTGTCGGTGAGACGCTTCCAGTTGCGGTTGACGCTGGGCAGGCGCAGTGCCGTCATCAGGGTGGGCAGGACGGCGGCAGCTTGATCCTTAGTCCTGCTCATCACAGCACCTGTCCGCTGGCCAGAAGGCGGTTGTATCCGACGAAATCGGGCGGTGGGATGGTGACGTGGTCACGGGCACGCACAGCGGGCAGGAACTCGCTCTTCAGTGCTGCGATATCGGGGAGCTCGTTGGCATCGAGGAAAGCCTCGATGCGCTGGGCCAGGGCCTCGACGCAGTTGCCGTTGGCGGCGATATCGAGGAGAGCGACCATGGTGCGGCAGGCCTGCCGGGCATCGAGGGCCGCATCGAGTGCCTGCCATGCGCGGGCATAGGCGTGGGTGGGAAACAAGGCATCTCGGTAGACCATGTAGCGCAGCGCCTGCGGCTTGCGCTTCAGGTTCGCGATGAAGTGCCGGAAATCGATACTGTGCCCCCGGCCGGGATGCCTGACGCGGATCCGGTTGGTGGTCATCACCCGGTCCGGCCCGAGGAAGAGGTCGATACGATCGTCAAACAGATGAGCGTGGAGGCGGCGGCCGATGAGGCGCGACGGTACCGAATAGATGACTCGGTCGATGCTGATCGTACTGTTGCGCGTGACGTCCGCGCTGACCAAGGTGAAATCGGTCGTTCGCCGCGGCGGCAGCGGCTTGAGAAGACGGCGCTCTTCCTCCAAAAGCTTAGCCCGGCGCCGATTCTGCTTGGCAACCTCCCTCTCGACGAAGCAGCGGTAGTCCTCGATGCTGGCGAAATCGCGGCTGCCCCGGCGACGCAGAGCTTGGTCGAGGCGCCGCTTCAGGTGGCCATGAGGGGCTTCGATCGATCCGTTCTCATGGGCTTCGCGGCGGTTGTTGCGGGTGGCGCACATTCCGTAATGGCGACACAGAGCCTCGTAGCTTCGGGTGAAATCGCACTGGGCGTCGGCATCGAGGTTCTTGTAGGCGGCCGAGAGCGAGTCGCTGCGGTGTTCCGCCGGCACACCACCCAGCTTCCACAGGGCATCCTGCAAATGTTCCGACAAGGCGGTGAAGCTCTCTCCGCCGAGCACGACCGCTGCATGTTCCCAACCGCTGCAGGCGAGACGGAAATGGAAGAGGCGATGGCCGAAGCGCTCGCCGCCGATGGTGATGCGCAGATCGTCACAGACGGTGAAGTCCGACAGCCCCTGTCGGCCGATCGCGTGATGCTGCGCGAAGATGATCTCCTTCTCGCCCCCGTTCAGCGCCCGCCACCGGGCAATCCGGCGCTCAAGGGTTCGCCTCACGCCGTCGGGAACGGTATCCTCCCCGAACTCGTCCTGCACGGTCTCGAAGATGGTAACGGACAGGATGCCATCGATCTTGAGCAGCTCTTCTACGCGCGGCCACACCTGTTCGAGAGGGTCTGGCCGGGTTCGCCAGTGGCGCTTGCGGTTCTGTTGGGATGGCAGGCGCGGATCCTTGTCGATCCGACGTGCACTCCGTTCGCTGATACCGGCCTTGGCGGCTGCAACGGCCTGGGTGTGGTGACGACGCTGAGACATGTACGATGTACCTGTTGATCGGTGATGTGGAGGCCAGGCATCGGTACCTATCGCTGCTATGTTCGATAGGTGTTCCGATACCACCACCCGGCACCGCCTGATCAGAGTCCCCCGCTGGGGGTTCTCTCATCGCCGCCGCGCGTCAAGTCCGCTCTCCGGTCGGGGCTACGCCCCTCCCTGCAAGCGGACCTGACGCGCGACCCTACCGGCCATCATAGTTGTCGCTCAACCGGCCAACATAATTGTCGCCGCGCAGGTGAGCATTTCGCAGCACGACGTGCTGCCGACCGTCAGCCGTCGTCAGGATTGCCGCCCAAGGTGGCAATGCAGCGAGATCAAACGAAAGTCTTTCCGGCGGCAATGCCTGTTGCGCAATGATGGGCATGACCTGCGGATGATTGCCTTGATTGGCGGGGGGCATCAGAACATAGCCGCATCACGCTCAAAGGAGCTGGCGAAACAGGCCTGCTCAAGGGAGCGTCAGACCGAGCTGAAAGGCTGCATTACGCCGCTGACGCTCCCGGGCCCAGCCGCGTCGGGTCAGGTGGCAGTATAGCGGTAGGATTTCTCATCCTGCCAGTCCGGCCAGTGGGCGCCGTTACCTACGAAAACCATGTCAGCCGGCCGTACAGGAAAGGCGCCCACTGGACCGCCGAGGCCATTGTGAAGGATCACAGCAAGGTTCTCGTAGGAGACACCTCAAAGGCCGGCAACGGTGCGGGTGGTACCGATTGCCTGGGGTTGACCGATCCGGGCCAGCGGCCATCCGGCGCGATGACGATATGGCGGAGCCGCCACGAGACTGAACTCGATCATGCCAGCGAGCATTTATAGGTGCCGACAGCAATGCTCCCACGCCCCTTCGGCGCAGACGATGGGAGATCAAGGGCGAAACGGCTGCCTTGCCAGAAACTCGGTTCCTCAGGTTCAGACCTCCTTCTAGCAGCCTTGAAAAGATATCTCGCGTCATCGTCGGCCCTGTCGAGGGCAGAAGGCGAACGCCGCCCCCGACGCGACCGGCGGAATCGCGCGACAAAAAAGGGCGCTTTCAGAGAATCGAATGAAACCATCTCGAAGCCGCCGGTCGTGCGCACGAGCCCTCCTTGAAGACGCGGTAGCGCAGGCGGTGCATTTCGTGCAACGCGACAATTTCCTGAAGTCCGTCGGCCAAGGCCCGTACCAGCCGGGGGCAATAAGCTCAATCACATGGTCTCCTCGCATGTATGACCCTGCCAGGAGGCCAACGTTCAACGTCGCGACTACCTGTGAGCACGCACAGGTGGATCAAAGAGGGATTCAGTTCTCAGAGAATTGATGACCGAGAAGAGCCCAGCAGCGTCACTGCTTGATTTTTGGTGCGCACGCCGAGCTTCTTCTTGGCATTTTCCAGATGGAAGGCGGCCGTGCGCTCCGTGATCCCCAAGATGCAGCCGATCTCCCAGGCGGACTTGCCCTGCGCCGTCCATTCCAGGCACTCGTACTCACGGGGCGTGAGCGAAACACCGTCCACTGCCAGGTCACCCGAAAGCTTGCGGCGAACGGCAATGTGAAAGGACATGGCCATAATTTCGAGCGCCTGTTCATATCGCTCAGCGATGCGCAGGAAGGTCGGATCGAGCCTGTCTGCCCCGAAGGTCATCGCAGCAACTCCGCCGCGGCGATCGACAAGTGGAATCGTCAGTCCGCAGCAGATGCCGAATTCGGCAGCCTCATCGAAAAGCTGTTGCTGTCGCTTTGAGATGCAGGCATGGCCGAAACCCGGTCCCCACTGAAACGGACATCCGCTGCACCTTGCCCATCCTACGACCGGGTCGATCCTTTCATATTGGTGGCGCAAGTAGTGCGACGTCCAGCCAGAATGATAATTCGATATCAGCCTGGGTTTTGTGACGCCGCCAGACACCAGAGATAGATAAGCGAATGCGCGAATGTCGAGGGCGCCGGCAGCGTTGGCCAGTGCGTTATGGAAATCGACTTCATCAACGCTCAAAGACAACTGTTCAACCAAAGTTTCGAAGACGATCTGCATTTTCTCCTGCAGCTGTTCTAATTAACCTAGGACGTTCTTGCTTCTAGCCAGCTATCACGGCGAGGAGATTCGCCCGCAACATATCGACGCTGGAGAAATTTACCGCGATGATTGCTCTCCCGACATTAGATCATGTGAAGGGAGAAGTGTGTGACCTCCACGCCGGCTGTCGTCAGCTACGCGTCTAGAGTTGCGATGGTAGGCGGTTGGCATGCGCAAAAGAAATGTCGAAGCTCGATGTACCATCGGGATGCAGATGACCTCCTTCTCAAACTCTCGATTGCTGACGCGCTACAATCACCCAAATCCAGCGGGCCAAAAAGGCGCCCTGCCAGCGGGGAGGTACACCGGCAGGGCGCGCCGCACAAACGCCCTGGTCGTTGGGCAACAGGACAGCGGCGGCAGAACTGGGTTCGGTTGGTTACCGGTTGCGATCAAAGTATCCGAAGCATGCTTGAGATCAGACGGCTTGAAATTCAGCAGGTTCGGCAGGCTCGGCGTGACAAAACGCTGTCAAACCCACCGTCACCAAGGAGCTTAACGACAGCCAGAGGTCAAAGCGTCTGGTCCCCGGGAGAGTTCTTCATAATGGGAACCACCGCATTGGTTATCCGCATATGATCGAACTCGGGCCTCGCTCTCGTTCGCTCTCAGGTTCATACCGCGCCCTCGGCCTTCAGCGCGCGACAGGTCGTATCGATTGATTTCGCGGTTGCGTCGACGATAATGTCGATCTCCTTCCGGGTGATGATCAAAGGCGGGGCAAACCCTAGGATATCGCCGTGCGGCATCGCGCGGCCGATGACACCGTTCTCGAACAGAGCAGCGGCGGCGCGAACGCCGACCTGAAGGTCGGATTCAAACGGTATCCTCTGCTTTGGATCTCGCATGAGCTCTACGGCGGAGAGGATTCCGACGCCACGAACCTCCCCGACGATGGGGTGTCCCGCCAGTTCGGCATTCATGCGGGCATGCCAATACGGTCCGACATCGCGGACATGCTCCAGGATATTTCTTTCCTTTAGGAGTCGAATATTGGCGAGCGCTGCCGCAGCGCAAAGCGTGTGACCCGAATATGTCCAGCCATGGCCGAGGGCGCCGTGCTTCTCTGTTCCTTGTTCCAAGACCGACCAGACGCGGTCGCCAATGATTGACCCGGAGATGGGCAGGTAGGCGGAACTCAAACCCTTGGCGATGGTCACGAAATCCGGCCGCATGCCATAGAGGTGGGAACCGAATTTCTCACCGGTTCGTCCAAACCCGCAGACCACTTCGTCGGCGATGAGAAGGATCTCGTACTTGTCGAGCACCCCTTGGATAGCGGCCCAGTATCCTTTTGGGGGCGGAACGATACCGCCTGTCCCAAGCACCGGCTCTCCAATAAAAGCTGCGACGGTCTCCGGGCCCTCAGCGAGAATAAGGGCTTCAAGTTCATCCGCGCAGCGTTTCGCGAACGCTTGCTCGCTTTCGCCCTCATGCGCCTGGCGATAGTGGTGCGGCGTCGTGGTATGGCGTACCAAGTCCAGCGGCAGGTCGAAGAAATTGTGGAAGAAAGCAAGGCCGGTCAGGCTGCCGGTGACCAGCCCAGACCCGTGATAACCGCGATGTCGCGAGATTATCTTTTTCTTTTCGGGGCGGCCCAGAATGTTGTTGTAGTACCAGACTAGCTTGATGTTGGTTTCGTTGGCGTCGGAACCGGAAAGGCCGAAAAAGACCCTTCGCATGTTCTGACCAAAATACTCGACCACGGCCTCTGCTAACAGGGCGACTGGCTCTGTTCCTTGACTTGCATAGACATGGGCGAACGGCAATTCGTGTGCTTGCCTGGCGATGGCCTCGGCAATTTCCGTGCAGCCATATCCCATGTTGACGCAGTAGAGCCCACCGAAACCGTCGAGGCTCTTTCGGCCTTCGGTATCCCAGATGTACACGCCTTCCGCACCGGCCATGATCCGATTTGGGGTCTCTCCTCGGCTGTGCTTGGCCAGATGCGTAGACGGATGAAAGACGAAGCTTCGATCCTTCTCTTTGAGTTGCTCGGTTCCCAGATTGCTCAACCGCATAGTCCTCTCCTCGCGATGGATTGGCGGATGGCACTCAGCCGGCCGCGTCTTTGGCAATTACCATACCGCAAACGCCTCTCCAGTTTCGCGGGAATGCACGTCCTTCGCCGACGAATTCACGGAATCGGGACCAAAAGCCGTGGAAACTAAGGCCTCGGCGTTTACCGTCCCCTTAGCGCGAACAAAGGGATTGGTGAATTGGATTTGATTGGTTTGGTCACGACAAGACTGTAATATTGATCGATCCCCAAGCCGGCCTGCAGCAGTCCCTCCATGAAATCCTGATACGCAGCCATGGAAGGAGATGCGACGCGCATCAGATAATCGATCCGCCCGCCGATCGCCCAGCAATCCAGGATTTCCGGAAATTCTCTGATCGCAGTCTCGAAGTGTCTTTGGTCCTCGAGGCGATGTCGTTCCAGCACGACCTCCACCATGACAAAGACCATGCCCCCGACGAGGGCCGGACTCAGCCGCGCGTAAAATCCCTCAATAATCCCTGCGATCTCGAGTGCACGGAGCCGCTCCGAGCAGGCAGACGCCGAAAGATGAACGCGTTTTGCCAGATCGCTTTTTGAAATCCGGCCGTCTGACTGAATCTCCGAGAGAATCCGGAAGTCCCAAGCGTCCAAGCGCGCAGGATCGGGTTTCGACTTCATGACCTTGTGCTCTTAACCCGTTGTTGACAATGGAATTGGCGCCTATCAACCGAGCCTGGCCGGAAGGCTCAAACGCCGATGTTGCGTGCGATGCTGTCCGCCGCCATGCGCTTGCGCCACTCAAGAGGCCCGGAATTGTGAACGGAGTTTCCCCCAACATCGACAGCCATGATGACAGGCATATCCTGTACCTCGAATTCATAGACTGCTTCCATGCCTAGGTCTTCGAAGGCAATGAGCCGCGCTGACTTGATCGATTTTGATATCAGGTAGGCAGCCCCACCCACTGCGATGAGATATGGTGTTTTGTGTCTCACAATCGACTCGATGGCCGCCCGTCCCCTTTCCGCTTTGCCCACCATTGCGAAAAGCCCGGTTTCGGCGAGCACCTTGTCCGTAAAATCGTCCAAGCGGCCGGAGGTCGTTGGGCCAGCCGGTCCGACGACCTCATCTCTCACGGCGCGGACGGGTCCAACGTAGTAGATAACGCGTCCCTTCAGATCGAACGGAAGCGGCTTACCGGCGTCGATCAACTCGACCATCCGCTTGTGGGCGGCGTCACGGCCTGTCAGCATCTTTCCGGAAAGAAGGAGCGTTTCGCCGCAGCGCCACGATGCCGTCTCTTCCTTGGTCAAGGCATCGAGGTTGACCCTTCGTACACCGGCTGGATTCAGTTCGTCGGTGCCAATATCGGGCCATTCGCGCAAGTCGGGCGGCTGAAGCCTGATTGGTCCAGAACCGTCCAAGGTAAACTTCAGGTGCCGGTTGGCGGCGCATTGCGGAATGAGTGCCACGGGCTTAGACGCCGCATGGGTAGGATAGGTCGCAACCTTGACATCGACGACTGTCGTTAGGCCACCAAGGCCTTGGGCGCCGATGCCCAGCGCGTTAATCCGTTCATAAAGTTCAATCCGCAGTGCCTCTTCCGCGCCTGAAGGCCCCCTGGCAATCAATTCCGCCATATCGATCGGCTGATTCATGGCCTCCTTGGCCACCAGCATCGCCTTTTCAGCGCTACCACCGATTCCAACGGAGATCAGTCCGGGCGGACACCACCCACTGCCAAGCGTCGATACTGTGTCAACCACCCAGTCCGAAACGGAGGCGCTGGGGTTCAAGGTGGTAAAACGTGCTTTGTTTTCTGACCCGCCGCCTTTTGCGGCAATGGTGATCTCAATCTGGTTACCTTGTACAAGGTCGACGTGGACGACCGCCGGCGTGTTGTCACGGGTGTTGACGCGTCCGGCGAGCGGATCGGCAACGATCGATGCCCGAAGGGGATTGTCCGGATCGAGATAGGCCTGACGGACGCCCTCATTCACGAGGTCTGCGAAACTGACCGTTGATTTGATGCGGGTGTCCATGCCCACTTTTGCGAAGACCACCACAAGGCCGGTATCTTGGCAGATCGGCCGCCGCCCGAAGGCCGCCATGCGGGAGTTCAGCAGAATCTGCCCTATGGCGTTCTTTGCCGCTGGGCTCTGTTCGCGCGCGTATGCCTGCGAAAGAGACCGGATATAATCTGGAGGATGGTAGTACGAGATGTACTGAAGGGCGTCGGCGACGCTCCTTGTGATGTCCTTGCCGGCTATGGTCCGTGTTCTTCTACCCACGAAAACTTATCCAAATGATCCGAGGCCATTTACCATCTTGAGGATTTGAAAGCTTCGCACCCCCTGCTCACCGCCCTCATATCCATAGCCGCTTTGCTTGACGCCTCCATAAGGCGCGTCCGCGGAAACCCCTTTCAGGTAATTCACACTGACGGCGCCTGCAGAAAGACTGCTGGTCAGCTTTCGTTGCGTATCGGCAGCGTCCGTGAAGAAGTAGGCGGCCAAACCATACTCGGTGGCGTTGGCCTCCTCGATGGCCTCCTCTAGTGTGTCGAAGGGCGCAATCGTAAGGATCGGTCCGAACGGCTCTTCATGCAGCACTCTCGCTTCCTTCGGCACGCCCGTCAGGATGGTTGGCGGCCAGTAGAAGCCCGGTCGGTTGAGCCGGGTGCCACCGGTTTCGATGCGGGCGCCGCGTTCGACCGCATCCTTGGTCAGGCGTTGCATGGCTTCGATTCGCCGCGCGTTCGCCATCGGACCCATGTCCGTTGCAGCGTCGTCTGGTAGCCCGATCCTAATCTTGCGAGCCGCATCCGTCATCCGGGACAAGAATTCCTTATAGAGAGACCGAGCGACAAGAATCCTGCTGGGCGCATTGCAGCTCTGGCCCGCGCACTCGAACTTGTATTCCGAAATAGCCGGTACGGCTTTTGCCAGGTCGGCATCCTCGCACACAATAACCGGGGAGTGCCCACCGAGTTCAAGGATGCAGCGCTGCAAATTGTTCGTTGCGAGCGTGGCCAGCTGTTTTCCAACGGCCGTGGAGCCCGTGAAAGTCAAGACCTTCACGATTGGCGAACTGAGCAGATGCCGCGATATATGCACCGGCAAGCCGAACACCAGATTGAGCACGCCCTCCGGGATGCCTGCTTGGCGCAACGATTCAACGATGTGGACAGCCACGCTCGGGGTCTCTTCAGCCCCTTTGAGGATCACCGGGCAGCCTGCCGCCAGCGCGGGGGCGAGCTTGCGGGCGATGAGAACGGCCGGATAGTTCCACGGCGTAAAGGCAGCCACCACACCGAGCGACTCCGGGACGATCATCCGGTTCGGCCCCAACGGTATCGGGGCCGACAGCTCTTCGGCGTGCGTGCCGTTCCACTCCAGTGTTTCGACGGCGCGCGCGTACTCGCCTGTCGCTTCGGCAATCGTCTTTCCCTGTTCGGCTGACAGGTCCCTGGCTGCTGCTTCAATCTTCGTTGCCAAGATTCTTGCGGCTGCTACCAGGATCTCGCCACGTTCTTTTGCAGGCCGTGAACACCAAGCCTTGCGGCTGCGTTCTGCCGAAGCGAGGGCCTCATCCAGATCCGACACCGTCGCCGAGGCCACCGAGGCACATACCTTCTCCGTCGCCGGATTAATCACCGGCAATGTGGCTCTACTACCACCGGCTCGCCATTTGCCGTCTATAAAGAGCTCGTTGCTCCTAGCGTCGGACATGCGCGCTCCACTGCTCTGATTTGCTAGGCGAGCACCTTTCGATGTCGAAACCGCTGAACTCTCGCCTGAGCCAGTTTCATCGCGACGGTCGCGGCGGGTCAAATATCGATTAGTGCCGAAATCCATCTGGAATCCAGATCGATCCAAACCGATGGCAAAAAGGGCGTGTTTTATAGATCGACGGCTGTCAGGCCGCGTCAGGACCGGATGCTGCCCAGCGGCGGCTGTCTATTAACTCTCTGGCGACCTTCGGAATGAGCTTGCGTATCGCGGAAACGGCCGCAGAACGCTCATCTTTCGGATTTACCGCAAGCACAACGGAGCGGGTAATCACCGGATCGACGATCTTGACCGTCCGGACCAGCCCTTGAGAGGCTTCTTTCTGAACCGCAGACGGGGCGAGAATAGAATGGGCTTTCCCCTCTATGACCATGTTGATGATCGTTGAAAGCGAGTCCACTTCAAACTTGACGTCCAGCGCGCAACCGTGTTGTGCGACGACGTCAGCCACAGAACGCCTGACATTGTTGTTGCGCATGGGAACAGCCAGCGGGAATGCATGCAGGTCAGCCAGAGATATCGCATCTTCGAAAGGCGGCTCACCGGACGGGACCACCAGACAAAGGTTTTCGCGCGCTAGCACCGTCATGCGCCCTACACTGTCTGCGGTGCGGTAGAGAACCGCCAGATTGAAGCGTCCAGCAGCCATCCACTCCTCTAGCGGTCCAGTCATACCCTCGACCATTTTGAGGGACACCTTGGGCAGTTCGTTTCTTACCGACTCAAGCAGCGGGCCGCTTAGGACTCGAGCAGCTCCAGACGGAATGCCAATAGTCACCTCTCCCGCCGGGGAAGCAGTTGTGTTGGTCAATTCCACCTCGGTAAGTCGAATTTCCCTGAGAATCGCCCGCGCCCGCTCGAGGAGCTTGGCTCCCGACGCCGTGACACTCACGCCGGTCCTATCGCGTACTAGCAACTGGGTGCCGAAACCTTCCTCCAGTTGGCGCACATGTAGGCTCAGCGCACTCTGGGCGACATTGAGGAAGCCGGCGGCCTTCGTAAAACTGCCTGCTTCGACCACGCCAACGAAATATCTTAACTGCCTGATTTCCACCGGTACTCTTCCGAGAGCCAACTCCAATTTATGTAATCTATCTCGAAATGCGATGGCGCGACAGCAATAATTGTGCCACGCTGCAGAGACCCTCTGGCGCGAGGCAAATTGGAGGGTCGTGGCTTTTTTGTGATGTCTCGTCCGGTCTCATCAATTGGCGGAGGTCTCAAACCACCAGCTCGGCTTGCGGGCCCAAGGCAATGATTTCACGGGCCCTTCGAATGACCGGTGCATCGACCATCTTTCCGTCCAAGGCAAAAGCACCTCTGCCCCGCGCCGCGGAATCGGTTTGCGCCGCGACGACACGATGAGCCCACTCGAGTTCTTGTGCGCTTGGCGAGAAAGCCTCATTGAATATGGCCACTTGTGTCGGATGGATAGCCAAAGCTCCAACAAAGCCAAGCCGCCGCGCACGCGTCGCGGCTTCACGAAGTTTGTGAGTGTCCGAAAACTCGCCGATGCTCCCTACGAAGCCCAGTGGAAGCAAGCCGGCCGCACGGGCGGCAAACAGAACCGAGAGGTTCGGTGTCAGCAGAAGGTCGAATTCCGGTGAGCCACCAACAGCGGCGCTGAAGTCTTCTGCACCAAGTGCCATTGCGACCATCCTGGGATGAGCCGAAGCAATAGCCGCGAGTTTTTGCAAGGCGCTCGGGGTCTCGATCTGGGCAAGGAACCGGATGCGTCCCAGCGGAAGATTTCTTTCCCCTTCAAGTTCTGAAACTGCATTCGCGATCTCTAGAACCCACTCCGCCGAATCCGTCTTCGGAAGAACAAGTGCATCGACGCCTGCCATGACGGCTGCATCGAGATCGGCCGCCAGCGCGCGGAAACCACGGTTCACGCGGACCAAAACAGAGGTGCCCTCGCCCGCGACCTTTGCCACCGAATCGGGCAGCTTCCTCCGTGCCTCGCCCTTCTGATCCTGAGGAACGGAATCCTCCAAGTCGAGAATGACGCCATCTGGACCCCGCTTACGCGCCGTCTCCACATATCGCTGAACGTGAGCGGGGACGAAGAGCAGCGATCTCCAGCGTGGTACAGATATCTCGCTCCCAACGGCTTCCCAGGTGTCCTTGATCATAAAGTCACTCTGCGCCCGGTTTTAGCGAGGGCGGTGCCAATGAGTACTGTTGGCGGCCGATACGCTGAGACGACCGGAGGGACACAGGCTCTTTGGGAATCGCGTGCGCACTCACCTTGCCGGGACGCGCTCTCATGCTGATGCGGCTCTGTCTCGCAGAAGCCCCAGGACCTCCTCGCGGACAGCCTGGGTATGAGCGCCGAGAGCCGGAACAGGGCGTAGCGAGGGCTGCTCATAATTGAAAATTGCCGCCGGCGCGATCGTCTCGACGCTTCCTTCAGGCGTGCCAATCTCGACTCTGCGGACATGTGGATGTTTTGAAACGTCCGCCACTTCGCTCAGTCGGCCATATGCCAGTCCGGCCGCCTCAAGTTCCTGCATTGCTCCCTGGCAGGATAGTTCAGAGAACCGCCGTTCAATGATCTTATCAAGTTGCGCACGGTGACTGAGGCGCTCCATATTATCAGCAAAACCAAGTGCACGTGTAAGTTCCGGCTGCTTGAGGAACTTCTCGCAAAAACTCACCCATTCGCGGTCATTCTGAACCGAAAAGACGATGTCCTTGCCATCGGCACAACGATAGGCGCCATATGGCGCCAGTGACGGGTGTTTCACACCGGCGCGTTCCGTGTGGTAGTCGCTATAGTCGTTTTGCAGAACCGGAACATTCATCCAGTCAGCGACAGCATCGAACAGTGACACCTGAATGCTGGTCCCTTCGCCAGTGACCTCGCGGTGATACATCGCCTGAAGAATGGCGCTGTGCGCTGTCATGCCCGCTGAGATGTCACAGACCGAGACCCCGACACGCGCGGGTCCTTGTTGATTGCCGGTGATCGCACATAGACCTGTTTCGGCCTGGACGATGAGATCATAAGCCTTCAAATGTGAATAAGGCCCTTTGTCACCGAAACCCGAGATGTCACAGGTTATCAGGCGCGGAAATCGGCGACGCAGGTCAGCAGATCCAAAACCCAGTTTTTCGATGCTGCCCGGCTTCAGATTCTGGATAAAGACGTCAGCAGCGGCAATGAGCGTGTCGAGGACCTCGCGGTCCGCCTCCAACCTCAGGTCCAGACACACCGATTCCTTACCCCGATTTAGCCAGACGAAGTAAGCACTCTGCCCTCGGACCAACTTGTCATAGCTTCGGGCAAAGTCCCCTTCAGGCCGTTCGATCTTGATCACCCGGGCACCGGCATCCGCGAGCCGAGACGACGCGTAAGGTGCGGCCACGGCCTGCTCCACGGCTACGACAGTGATCCCCTCAAGAGAGTTCTGCATGCGACACCGCGCCTCTCATCCAACGTTTTTGGCTCGAACTCGACGACGGTTCAGCATCGCCAGCAATCGGTTCTGCTCGTTCCCGACGATGGAATATGCCTCGTCGACACCCATTCCGGGCTTCGCAAGCATCATGTCGGCCTGGGTTGCCACCGAGACGTGGACAGAGGCCTGGGCAGAGAGATCTGTCTCGGTACAGCTTCCGCCGACATACGCCCCTACCTTATTCGCCTTGCAGATGAGAACGGCGCGCGCCGTGTCGGCAATTGAGCCGACGTCGGGGGTCTTGATTTGAACGAGGTGGGCGGCCTTCGTTTCGGCGAAGAGCCGAATATCCTCAAGCGTATTGCATCTCTCGTCCACGGCAATGCGTGCGCTCGAACCTCGGTCGTCCAAAATCGACACGATCTTGGCGTAGTTCTCAATCTGAGCTTGCGTCGAACCGAAATCCGCCGGGGACTCGATGTTGAGCAAGAAATCCGGGACGGTATCTGCAACCTTGCAGATAAAATCGGCAATGCTTTGCGGATCCAGGCCGATTTCCTGGCCGATCCAGCCGTATACATCGAAATGAAGCACCGGATGATACCCCGGGTGGCCGAGTTCGCGCGTGCGCGTTGCAACCCACTTGACGAAGTCAAGGAAAGTCTGGCCGCCTGGGCCGAATTTCTGCCGTGAATTGACCAGGCCATGGGGAAGCACATCCACCGACTTCAGGATCATTTTGTCGACGTTGATTTCGCGAGCGTCACCGCTTTGGCAGTAAATCGGGACCTTACGTATTGGCAGCGGGAGATTAAATTCACTACAAACGATTTCCGCCATTGTCTTACGGTGAAGATGGGCTGCTGCGCGAAGGAGCGATTGGCTGACGCCATACTCAATCGCGAGAGGTAGCCGCTTGTCTTCGAAGGGCTGGAAAACTTTCGCGCACGAATCAAGGTAGCGAGACGCATCGACATCAAGAAGCCGTCGTGTCACAACGCGCGACGTCAAATCCGAGATTTGAGCGGTTTCAAACACAGGATCGCGCCCGCCAGCACCAGAGTACTGCACGTTCATCATGTCGCCCCAAACAACGGTTTCGTCGGCGAGCACCAGCCCGATGCTGATCGAAGATGCTGGAATGCGAATGGAACTGAACCCACGCGTCGTCGGTTCGCCGACATAGATGAAGCCGTCCTGGGTTGCGCCCGAGACAATGGCAGCTTGATCGTCGTAGAAGAATGCGCCGTTGCCAGGCGCAAGGAGGACGTCTTTGATCTGCAATTCGGTCACTCGATTGATCCTGACGGGATTAAATTCTCAGCTACTGACACGCGAGGCGGTAGCTGCCACCCTCCTCTCATTTCCTACGCCGCCGCGCCACGAGCGCTACCACTTTGTTGGCGTCGACATGTGCCCCTGATGCTACGGCCAAGACGATGGAGGTTTCGGGCGCGCGGATATCAATGGACTCAGCGGACAGCGAATCTATCGGATGTAGGATACCTATGAGATCTCCCTGCTTCACTTCATCCAGCACCGAGCAGCGAGGTTCGAAGATGCCGGGCGCGGGGGATTTCAACTCATCGGACGGGCGCGTTTCGAGCGTTTGGCAGAACTTCTGTTGACGGAACGTTGGGTAGTCGGCTTTGCCCTCGACCAGCCCGAGCGAGATGAGCGCGTTGCGCACTCCAGCCTCGTAGATCGCGAGATTGTCCGCTCCGACCGTGCCGCCGCCGAATTCAGTGCAAACAAATACCTTGCCCTGGTTTTGGGCCGTAATATCAAACATTCCAGCCGTGTCGTTGTGTTGCCAGATCAATGTCAACGGCAAATTGAACGCTTCCGCCATTCCCACCGTCCTAGCCATAAGATCGGGATCGGCAATGGGGTGCGTCGTGGCCGCCGGCGGGAAATCCCAGGTTGGTCCGAAGCTGTGCAGATCAAACACGGTGTCGGCCATTGGCAACAATACCCGCGAAACCGCATCCGCGATTCGTTCAGTCACTGACCCGTCGGCGCGGCCCGGAAAAACGCGATTGAGGTTCAACCCGTCGAGGGGAGTATTGCGGCTCCATGCCTCCACGGCCAATGGATTAAGCACCGGTAGGACCATGACTCGCCCACAGGTTTGCGCTTCTGGCAGCCACTTAATAAGCCGCCGCGCGACAATTGGCCCCTCCAACTCATTGCCATGATTTCCACCGGTGACAAGTAGGCGCGGCCCCTCTCCTTTATTGAGACTGAAGACCGGGAGCGAAAGCTCTCCACGGTCGGTACCCCCCGGGACAATAAGATGCCCCCTGCTCACGCCGGGCGTATCGAGATCAAACGTAAGATGTGGTGCTTCCCTCATGGCTCAACCTTCTGCGAGTATTTACGCGACCTGCGCCCGGTTTGCGATAGCTGTAGCGCGTTTGCATTCTCCCGCTCGCGAAGTATGGCCACGACCTGTTCGCTTCGCCAATATAATGTCCCGGACGGGTGTCATCGTGTTTTTAGATGGTCCTGCCTGGCTTGATGGAACTGCACTGTTACTTTCTCAGAAGAATTGGAACCGTGACGAACAGTTGGTTCCGCGCACCCCAGAACCCAGCGGGCTTGCCGGCGGACACGGGCCAGCCCTCAGGATCGTGTCAAGCTTGTGCAGTACTAGAGCGTTCATGACCGAACGCTAAGAATCGCATTGCCCGCGAACGTGCTATGGCTCCATCGGCTCTCGGCGCTGGACACTCCGACGTAACCTGCAAAAGGTTACCCAGTGGACGGAGATTCCCACGCCACCTGGACGGACTACCTTCGCCTGACACCGTCTCCCGCGTACGACAAGAACTTGATGATTTTCAACCTCAAATCGCGGTCTCGATAGACAGACAGGCTTTGGCCGCAAAACCGAGTCATTAAAGCTTATTTCCCCCGCGACTTCGCGGGTGAACGGCCTGTATCTAACGCTTGCACCAGGTCACGACTGATCACGCTATACTTTGTAAAGAGCGTTGATGCGGCCAGCTTCTTCGTAGCAGCCTGGACGCTGCAGGATTCCAGCTTCTTGAAAACGCCGGCCGTGAACCGATTGCAGCTCACGGTTCGGTGTGCCAGCGTGGTAAGTGTTGGGGACGAAGACCAGCGAGGCCTCTGCATGAGGAGGCAGCGCGAGAATTCTGAACGTCGTTAAGGCCGATCGGACATCTAATCTATCTCGATTCCAGATTATAGGGATAGACAAGCTGGATTTGACTTGAAGCGCCCAGCCCTTGATGCTTGTCTGAAGAGCTGTCAGCCGCAACGAGGGTGCAGTTCCACGTTCATCTTGTCAGATTTGTCTTCATGGCTATCTGGCTAATGGCGCCTTTTGATTTCTTGTAGCTGAATAATCGTAAAAAAAGCGGCCGGTGCGGCCATTCGCATGGATTGGTCTACGCCTCGACCGCATCGCGCCGAGAGCGCTACCTAGCTGCACTAAGACATGCAGGCAGGCGGGTGCGGGCCTCCCTATCGGCCAGCGTACTCTGGACTTCGAATAGGAGAAGCAAATGAAGATCCTTTTGCCCGTGAAGCGCGTTGTGGATGCGAACGTGAAGGTTCGCGTGAAGGCTGATGGTTCGGCGGTGGAACTCGCCAACGTCAAGATGGCGATGAACCCCTTCGACGAGATCGCGGTGGAAGAAGCGATCCGGCTAAAGGAAGCCGGCAAGGCGGAAGAAATCATCGTCGTCTCGGTTGGCCCGCAGCAGGCGCAGGAAACCCTGCGCACCGCTCTCGCCACGGGCGCCGATCGCGCCATCCTGGTCAAGACGGACGAACAGACCGAGCCGCTGGGTGTCGCCAAGGTGCTTAAAGGCGTCGTCGACGCCGAGCAGCCCGGGCTCGTCATTCTCGGCAAGCAGGCGATCGACGATGACTCGAACCAGACCGGCCAGATGCTGGCGGCATTGCTGGGCTGGGCGCAGGGCACCTTCGCCTCCAAGGTCGTGATCGACGGCGACAAGGCCATGGTGACGCGCGAAGTCGACGGCGGCCTGCAGACGGTGGAACTGAAGATGCCGGCGATCGTCACCGCCGACCTTCGCCTCAACCAGCCGCGCTATGCCTCGCTGCCCAACATCATGAAGGCCAAGAAGAAGCAGCTCGACGAGAAAAGCCCGGCCGACTACGGCGCCGACGTCAAGCCGCGCCTCAAGGTTATCAAGACCGAGGAGCCGAGCGGCCGCAAGGCAGGCGTCAAGGTCAAGAGCGTCGCCGAACTGGTCGACAAGCTCAAGAACGAAGCCGGCGTATTGTAGGCGATCGGGAAAGGAACAGACAAATGGCAATTCTCCTCATCGCGGAACACGACAACGCAACGCTTTCCGACCAGACCGCCAAGGCGCTTTCGGCCGCCCTGCAGATCGGGTCGGACGTGCATGTGCTGGTTGCCGGCAAGGGCGCCAAGCCGGCTGCCGACGCCGCTGCCAAGCTCAAGGGGGTGAACAAGGTGCTGCTCGCCGAGGCCGATGAGCTTGCCGAGCGCCTGGCCGAACCGACGGCAGCGCTCATTGTGTCGCTGGCGGGCGCCTACGACACCATCATCGCGCCGGCGACGTCGTCGGGCAAGAATGTCGCGCCGCGCGTGGCTGCGCTCCTCGATGTCGCGCAGGTGTCCGAGATCATCGAAGTCGTATCGCCCGACACCTTCAAGCGGCCGATCTATGCCGGCAACGCCATCCAGACGGTGCAGTCGAGCGACGCCAAGAAGGTGATCACGGTGCGCACAGCCTCGTTCCAGGCAGCCCCCGAGGGCGGCTCGGCGGCGGTCGAGACCGTCAAGGCCACGGCCAATCCCGGCCTGTCCACCTTCGTCGAGAACAAGCTTTCCGAGACCGACCGTCCGGAGTTGACCTCGGCCAAGATCATCATCTCGGGTGGTCGTGCGCTGGGTTCGGCGGAGAAGTTCCAGGAGGTCATCCTGCCGGTCGCCGACAAGCTCGGTGCAGCCGTCGGCGCCTCCCGCGCCGCGGTCGATGCCGGCTATGCGCCGAACGACTGGCAGGTCGGCCAGACCGGCAAGGTGGTCGCTCCGGACCTCTACATCGCGGTCGGCATCTCCGGCGCTATCCAGCATCTCGCCGGCATGAAGGATTCGAAGGTCATCGTCGCCATCAACAAGGACGAGGAGGCGCCGATTTTCCAGGTTGCCGATTATGGCCTTGTCGGCGACCTCTTCCAGATACTACCCGAGCTCCACAACCAATTGTGAGGCATCGATGTCTTAGCTGTGTTCTGGACTTAGCCTGTGAGGACCTGTGCAGGGGGGCCGCCATATTTGACTTTGGACGGCGTCAAGCCGACCTCGTGGTCCTTGCTCGTTACATGCAAGCATTGGCGGATGGACGATCGACTCGGCCCTATCCAGTAGGATCGCAATGTTCATCATTCCTTTTCTATCTCGATTAACGGGCAAAGCCCTATGTCAGGCCCTTTCAACGCGGGTAAAGTCGCTAGGGCGACGGCTCGAAATATCCCCGATCTCGACGAAGGATCGATTTCGAGGGCAGGAAGTCGAGAAGGCATACAGTGACCGTGGCGACCTTGTTGCAATTGCGACGATGTCACTAACTCGGGCAGGCTTGCCGCCTTACGATGACTTCGTTTCATCTCGAAACCAGATTAGCCCAATTCATAAACTGAATTTGACATGAGGCCTCATGGCAAATGAACTTCAACGGCAGAATAGATGACGAAGACTTCAACTGGTATGTTCAAGTGACGAGCGCTGACGCGTTGTCCAACCCATGAAGCGACCGGGTGGACGTCCGTGGGTCTTCGATGCAATCTGGAACCGTGGCGGACGAGTACCTTCCATCTCAAGGCGAATAATCAACAGCACTCAATAGCCCGATCCATGAAAATTGATGAAAAGTCCGTTGCAGGCAAAGAGCTGATCCTACAGGAACAAACCCAACTCCTGGTAATTGGCGCGGGTCCTGCCGGTCTGTCCGCTGCCATTGAGGGGGCTGGGCGAGGCCTCTCGGTCGTGCTCATTGATGAGAACCCGGTCCCCTACAAGACGATGGGTGACGAGGTGCCGCTGCACTATGGACAGGGCATGTCTGGTGTAGCCCGCAACCGTAATGCTATGATTGAGGCCTTCGTCACCTCCGAGCCACTGATCCAAGTAGCATTCGACGCTGGTGTGGATGTCCGGCTCGGCACCGCCTGTTGGGGGCTTTATGCAAATGGTCCCGGTGTCCACTGGCTGCCCGGCACGGTTGCCGGCTTAGCCGATGAAGAACGCGGCTGGCTTATTGGCGCGGATTACGTCATCGTCGCGGCGGGCCGGCGGGACATGGGGCTTGGCTTTCCCGGCTGGGAGAAGCCCGGCGTAATTGGCGCCACGGCGGCGATTACACTCGCGACGCGGTTCGGAGCCCTAAACCCTCGGAGGGTGGTGATCCTCGGCACCTCGGCAGAGGCACTGACTGCTGCCGCAGCACTTAGGGACGCTGGTATCGAGATCGCGGCGATCGTGGAACAGGCGGCCGAGCCCGTCGGTCCCGACCACCTTGTGACCGAATTGCACGCAGCCGGGTGCGAATTCCTGACCCATCATGTCGTGCGCGAGGCGCTGGGGCGAGCATCGGTCGAGGGAGTGCTAATCGCCGCCGTTGACAAGACCGGTCGAGCCGTTGGCGAAGAGCGCCGAATCGACTGTGAGGGCGTCGTGTTGGCGGTCGGCACGACTCCGGTCGTCGATCTCCTCGCCGCGCTGGGTTGCCATATCACTTTTCAGCCGGAACGCGGCGGCTATGCGCCGAAGGTGGATGCGGATCAGCGTAGCAGCGTCCACAACATTTTCGCGGTCGGCGACTGTGCCGGCATCTGGCCTGCAAAGTCGCTCGACCGCAGCATCGCCGCGGGGGAAGGCCTACGCGCTGTCGGCGCCATCCTTGGGGAAGACTTTGGGTCGGCGGAGGTCTCTGTGCCCGATCGGCCCGCCTATGACTTGTCAGCTTATCGCATGGCTTGGGTACGCGCCAGCGTCATAGGGGCGCGCGGGGACTTCCACGTATGTCAATGTGAGGAGGTGACCGCACGCGAGATCCTCGAGCTGCGTCCGCCACGCTATCTCGGCTGGCAAACCGACCGCCGCAACGACCGGTCACTCTTGTCCCTTCTGGACGAAGCCCCCCCAAATCCCGACCAGGTCAAGCGGCTCACGCGCGCGGGGATGGGACCGTGCCAAGGACGGCGTTGCCGCGAGCAGATAGCGGCCCTCCTCTCGCTGCAGGCCACCGCGCCTCTAGCAGATATTCCTCTCGCAGGATACCGCACGCCGGTGCGCCCGCTGCCGCTGGCGATCGCAAGCCAGCTCCGAGAATCGGCTGATCAGGCCCAACATTGGGAGCTATGGTTCGGAATACCCTCGCAATGGCAACCCCCATGTGAGGTTCCCGAATTTTATACGGTTGCGGCCGATGAAGCGACCATCGTGGTGGATGATGAGCGAGGCGGCCATGACTGAGATCAAAGGCGCGTCAGTCGTCATCGTCGGCGGCGGTGTTACAGGGCTGAGCACCGCCTGGTGGCTGGCACAATCCGGCGTCGACGTACTAGTTGTCGAAAAAGGCATCGTCGGTTGGGAGGCGTCTGGCCGCAATGGCGGCGGCTGCGGGCACGTCACTTCGCCTCTCTACCCAGAGATGCTGCGGCTGTGGCCGGTCATGGATGAGCTGCTCGGCTACCCGACAGAGTTCTCGGCGAATCGGATCCAGGTCGCCGTGACCGAGGAGCAATTGGCGGTCCAAAAGAGCAGCGCTGCTGCTGTGGAGCGTCGGGGATACCGGTGCGAGATTCTTGACTCGAAGCAACGCCGAAAACTCATTCCCCTCGTCGGCGACAACGTTGCCGGCGCGTATTTTTACCACTTCGGCGGGCACGCTAATCCACACCGTACGGTCCAGGGCTATGCTTGGGGGATGCAGGACCATGGGGGCCGGCTGATGCAACACTGCGCGGTCACGGGGTTCCGCACCGAAGGTGAGAGGGTGGTAGGCGTCGAGACGGAGCGTGGCCTGCTTGGCTGCGATCAACTCGTTATTGCAGCCGGTCCACACACTGGTCGCTTGTCCGCCACGTTGGGGCAGGAGGTGCCAATGCAAAGCGCACGCGCCGAGATGATCGTTACTGAGCCTCTTCCCGTGATGGTCTATGGCGGTGTGGACGGGAATGGCCTCCACGGTAGGCAGACGCTGCGCGGCAATCTCGCCTTTGGAGGCGGCCCGCACGAATGGCTGGACCTTCCCCAGCGAGGCGTATTTGCCAACCCCTCGACCCCGCTGATGGGCCATATCGGCCGCCGTTTGATTGAGATGATGCCGAAGGCCGCGCACGCCCGCATCATTCGATCATGGGCCGGTGTGATCGAGAACACACCTGACGGGCGTCCCGTGATCGACCGGCTCTCGACGTTTCCTAACGTGGTTGTTGCGACTATGTCCAGCGTCGGCTTTGGTCTCTCGCCGTCCAGCGGGCGAGCGATCCGCGATGTGGTTGTCGACGGCACGTGTAGCTTCGCGGACATTTCCTCATTCAGGCTGGCGCGTTTCGCGAGACTTGAGTCCGACTGGCGTGAATTGCAGGGATGGGTTGCGCTCGCGATGGAGGAGGCTGCATAGAGCAGTGTCCGACGGACACGCTCTCTGTTTCTTTACTCGGTATGGGCTCCTAAGAGACCTGTGCGCGGGTGTCTGGACTGGCGTGTTGATCTATCTCTCAACCAGCACAATGGATTGAGGGATGCGATGTCACGTCGGCGCATCGGTCAGGAAAAGTTTGGTTCAAGGCGATGCTGCTGTCGCTCTGGTACGACTTGTCCGACGTCAAGCTTGCCGAGGCGCTGGACGACAGAGGATCGTTCCGACGGTTCTGCGGGTTTTCGGCTCAAGAGCCGACACCTGAGAGAACGGCTTTCGTGCGTTTTCGAAAGGCCCTTGTGGTCCATGGTCTGGACAAGACGCTGTTCGACGAGATCACCTGCCAGCTCAAGGCCAAAGCGATTCAGGTGAAGACCGGTACACTTGTCGATGCGACGATCATCGCCTGGACCAGTGAGGACGACGAAGAGGGCCATTGGGTCAAACATAAGGGCCGACCAGCGTTCATGGCTTCAAGGCCCATGTCGGTGCCGACGCCGATACAGCTCTGGTTGAGGAGATCGCTGTCACGCCCGCCAACATCAACGAGGGCAAGGCCGGTCCCGATGCTCCGCCTGACAGCCCCGGCGAGGTGTTTGCCGACAGCGCCGTACGGCTCCGGTGAGGGCCGCCTTGCGGGAGGACGGCACGGTACCGATGCTGCGCTCTTAAGGTTGTCCTTACGAGCGTAGTTAGAAGCACAGCATGAGCCATGTGACGTTATTGACCGGGCCGGAGCGGCGTCGTCGTTGGAGTGAAGAGGATCAGTGCCGGATACTGGCCGCGGCATTCGCGCCCGGGGCCACAGTGGTGGCGGTGGCGCGTCAGTACGATGTCGCGACCAGCCTGATCTATAAGTGGCGCCGCACGGTGAGAGCCCGCGAGACGGGCTTTGCCGAAGTTGTCGTGGTTCCCGATGAGCCTGTCGCCGCTTCGGTGCCGGCGGCGGCACCAGCGGTGATCGAGCTGGAGATCGCCGGCAAGGTGCGGCTGCGGATTCCGCTGACCACGCCGCCGACACTGGCGGCGGCGATGGTGAAGGCGCTGGGCGTTTCATGATCCCGGTTCCGAGTCAGGTGCGGATCTGGTTGGCGGTCGGCCGGACCGATATGCGTCGCGGGATGCAAGGGCTCGCTCTGCAGGTTCAGGAGACGTTGGGCCGGGATCCGCATGCCGGCGATCTTTATGTCTTCCGCGGCCGCAGCGGCAACCTGATCAAGATTATCTGGCATGATGGGCTCGGCATGTCGCTGTATGCAAAACGGCTCGAGAAGGGCCGGTTCCTATGGCCGTCGCCGGCGGATGGTACGGTTTCCATATCGCCTTCTCAGTTGGCGTACATGCTCGACGGGATCGATTGGCGCAACCCGCGCCACACGTTCCGACCTGAGCGCGCGGGCTGAGTTTTTCTTTGAGTTTGCGCCATTTTCCGCGAGTCAGCGGACGCGTTTTATGATTCACTCCAGGGCATGGTTGCCACCGCCCAGGATGCTGTTCCGGACGATATTGGCGCGCTGAGAGCAGCGCTGGCCGCGGCGCTGGCAAGAGCCGAAGACGAGGCCGCGCGCGCTGCGCTGGTCGAGGCCGAACTGGCGGTCGCCAGGGCCAAGGCATCGGATGATGCGGCGCTGATCGCACATCAGGATCTGACGATCCGGAAGCTGCGGCGGGCGCTGCATGGTCAGAGTTCTGAACGTTCCGCCCGCCTGCACGACCAGATGGAACTCACCTTCGAGGAACTCGAGAGCACGGCGACGGAAGACGAGATCGCCGCCGAACAGGCCGCGGCCCGGACCACCGAGGTGGCGCCTTACGTGCGCAAACGACCGGCGCGCCAGCCATTTCCCGAGCATCTGCCGCGCGAACGCGTGGTCGAGCCGGCGCCGAGCGCTTGCCACTGCTGTGGCGGTCATCGGCTGCGCAAGCTGGGTGAGGATATCACCGAGACGCTGGAGGTGGTGCCGCGGCAATGGAAGGTGATCCAGCACGCGCGGGAGAAGTTCACCTGCCGCGACTGCGAGGCGATCAGCCAGGCTCCGGCGCCGTTCCACGCCACCCCGCGCGGCTGGGCCGGTCCCGGCCTGCTGGCGATGATCCTGTTCGAGAAGTTCGGCCAGCATCAGCCGCTCAACCGCCAGGCTGAACGCTATGCCCGCGAAGGCGTGCCGCTCAGCCTGTCGACGCTCGCCGACCAGGTCGGCGCCGGCGCCGCAGCGTTGATGCCGCTGTTCAAGCGGCTCGAAGCCCATGTGCTGGCCGCTTCACGTCTGCACGGCGACGATACGACGGTGCCGGTCATGGCCAAGGGCAAGACCGATATCGGCCGATTATGGACCTATGTGCGCGATGACCGACCGTTCGGCGGCGCCGATCCACCGGCGGCGGTGTTCTACTATTCCCGCGATCGCCGAGGCGAACATCCCGTGGCGCATCTCGCCGGCTGGAGCGGCATTCTGCAGGCAGATGCCTTTAGTGGTTATGGCGATCTCTATGCGACGGGTCGTCAGCCGGCGCCTGTTCTGGAAGCCAGCTGCTGGGCCCACAGCCGGCGCAAAGTGTTCGAGCTGGCCGATATCGAAGCGGCGGCGCGCAAGAAGGCGCGCGGCGAGAAGCCCAACCTGGTCTATCCGCTCGCGGTTGAAGCCGTGAAGCGCATCGATGCCCTGTTCGATATCGAGCGCGAGATCAGCGGCCTGTCGCCGGCCCAACGCCACGCCGTGCGCCAGGAGCGGAGCGTGCCGCTGGTCACCGAACTCGAGCGCTGGATGATCGAGACGCGCGACAAGCTCTCGAGCGGACACGATCTGACCAAGGCCTTCAACTACATGCTGCGCCGCTGGTCATCCTTCACCCGGTTCCTCGACGATGGGCGGATTTGCCTATCGAACAATGCAGCCGAGCGAGCCCTGCGCGGCATCGCTCTCGGCAGAAAGTCCTGGCTGTTCTGCGGTTCCGATCGCGGCGGACAGCGCGCTGCCGTTTTCTACAGCCTGATCGTCAGCGCCAAGTTGAATGACGTCGACCCTCAGGCCTGGCTCGCCGATATCCTGGCGCGCATCGCAGCCCACCCAGCACAGCGGATCGATGATTTGCTGCCGTGGAATTGGAGGTCCGCAAAACTGCGGACCCAACCAGCGGCGGCCTGATCATGCAGCGCAATAAGGTGCATCACGTCTACACCGTCGAACGCGTCGCCAGGGACCTCGGCGTCAGCGAAGCGCTCATCCAGGACCTGACCCTCGGGCTCGAGCCCGAGGACGGCGTCATCTGGGTGTACGGGGCCAACGATGGCGACGGGACCTTGGCCTTCACCGATGAAGGCATCGAGGAGGTGAAACTCCTCCTCGAAGAATATCATCGCGTCTCCCCATCGAAAGCTTGACCCCAGCACCGCGGTGCTCATGCCTGCCGGATACGCACCTATGCGGTCTTCACCGGATGCGTACACAGCGCCTATCGCGGCAACCATTTCGGCGACGCGGTGCGTGCCAAGGGCGGAACGCCACGCATCGTCGCCACCGGCATGTGGGGACGGGATGAAGCCGCAACACGGGCACGCCTTGAGGCCTGGAACCAACCGATCCACCGCATTCGTGGCCCGATCGAGAAGATTTTCGGCACATGGAAACGAAGCTACGGCTTTCGCCGGATGCGATGGCGAGGGCTTGCAAAGGCAGGCGTTCAAATTCGCCTCACCGCCATCGCCTACAATATGAAACGCGGTTTGAAGGTCATGGTCATCGCTATTTATAGCGGCAAAAACACCATTGGCGCTCACACGAGAGCGTCAAAGCCAGAGCCGACGACGTCGGCGCTGATATCGTTGCGCCCTTTACGCTGGAAGCCGAGAAGATCAACCAAAATCAATGCAAAAAGCTTCCAGCGCACAGGTCTCCCTAATTTAAGTCTCAGCAATAGGTTCGTTCCGACGGCAGACACCTGCTTCCGCCTTTCTTGGTGACAAGGCGCGTAAACTGGCGCGAGAACGTATAGCAGAAGTCTTGCTCATATTGTCAGCCCTCACGGTCTTCAACATCGGAAGTCAACCATCGAAGCTGCCCGCGAGCTCCGATGGTGTTGACACGGGTAGAATGTTGAGCGGCTCTAAATGGCAGCTCAGGCCCGCACCCGGTCGCTCCCCGGGTCATACATCGGCTTAAGCGAGACGTCCGCAGCAAAGCGCTCACCCGCGATCTCGATTTCGTAAGAGGAGGAAAGCAGCGCTTCTTCGCTTTCATTCCTGCAAGGTACATATCCAAGGCCTGTGGCTCCGCCGAGCGTATGCCCGTAGTCTGCGGATGTGATTGTTCCTGCGACCCGACCGTCTCGGAAGATGACTTCGTTGTGATGCATCAGTGGAGTGGGATCTTTGAGCAGAAACTGCACCAGCCGACGCTCAAGCCCTGCCTCGCGTTTTCTCAGTACCGCATCTCTCCCGACAAATCTAGGCTTTGCTGTCTTTACGGCGAAGCCCAATCCCGCTTCGAGCACATGATCATCGCTGCCAATATCTTCACCAAACCCCCGATATGCCTTCTCGATGCGGCACGAGAGAATGGCATGCAGCCCACACGGCTTGAGTCCGATATCCGCGCCGGCCACCTCGATTGCTTCGAAGACATGCGCGGCTTGGTCGGTTGGGACGTAGATCTCCCAGCCTAGCTCGCCAACATAAGTCACTCGATGCGCCCGCGCGACGCCCATGCCGATCTCGATTTCCTGGAAGGTTCCGAACGGATTGTTCTTATTGGAAAAATCATTCGGGCTTACTCGGCCGAGGAGTTCGCGCGAACTCGGTCCCATCACCGCCAGAACGCTTTCCGAAGCCGACATATCTGTGATAACGACAAACTCGTCGCCTAGATGCCGCCGGAGCCAAGACAAATCGCGATGTAATGAGAAGGCCGAAACGACGAGCAGGAAAGCAGTCTCCGTGAGACGACTGACGGTGAGGTCGCTCTCGATCCCGCCGCGCTCGTTTAGCATTTGCGTATAGACTATCCGGCCGACCGGCACGTCGATGTCGTTGGAGCAAAGCTGCTGGAGGAACCTGCAGGCGTCTCGCCCCTCCACACGGATTTTTCCGAATGAGGTCAAGTCGAAAATACCAACACGTTCGCGTATCGCCACGTGCTCGTCGCGCTGATTATCGAACCAGTTCTGGCGGTGCCAGGAGTAACGATATTCGCGCTCCTGTCCCTGCCTGGCAAACCAGTTGGCTCGCTCCCAGCCCACCGCCTCGCCGAACACCGCGCCCCGCACTTTAAGATGCTCGTGAATTGGCGAGCGTCGAATACCACGCGATGTTGTCTTCTGACGGGCGGGGAATTGGTCGGCATAGGTAAGCCCCACAATCTCCGTTACACGCTCACTCAAGTAGGAACGATTCTTTTGGAAAGGTTGCATTCGACGGATGTCCACGCCCGACAGATCGAATGGCGGCTCGCCGTCATTCATCCACTGCGCCAGCGCTAAGCCCGCGCCACCCGAGGAAGCTATCCCGCCGGTGTTGTAACCGCACGCTACCCAATAGCCCCGAAGTTCGGGAACTTCCCCCAAGTGATAGCGATCGTCCGGTGTGAAGCTTTCTGGCCCATTGAAGAAGGTGCGGATACCGGCCGTGGCCAGGATCGGCATTCGCTTCAGAGCCTTCTCCATAATAGGTTCGAAATGCGCAAAGTCCTCAGGCAGCTGATCAAAGCAGAAGCTTTCCGGGATACCATCCATTCCCCAAGGCTTCGCCTTCAGTTCTACCGCCCCAAAGAGAATTTTTCCTGCATCTTCCTTGTAGTACGTCTGCTCGTCACGAACACGAAGTACCGGCAGTCGGGTCAGCCCTTCTATCGGTTCTGTGACCATGTAGAAATGTTCGCAGGCATGCAGTGGAATCGTGACGTTGCTTCTCAAGCCTAATTCCCGCGCCCACATCCCAGCGCAATTTACGACGTTGTCTGTTTCAATTACCCCTCGCTCGCCATCCTTCTCCCATGTCACGCTCGACACCCGGCCGTTCCTCGTCTGAACACCAGTGACTTGCACACCTTCAAAAATGGCAGCGCCGCGCATACGTGCGCCTTTGGCGAGCGCCATCGTGACATTAGTTGGATCACATTGCCCATCATTAGGAAAATGGAGCGCAGCAGTAACGTCAGATACATCTACATAGGGGTATACTTCCTTAAGTTCATCCACAGAGAGCTTTCGCGCCTCGGCACCAACTGCGGCCGCGAGAGACAGCTGCCTGTATAACTCGTGCTTGCGCTCTTCGGTGAGTGCGATAGACAACGATCCGCCGCGGCGAAGACCGGTCGCAATTCCTGTTTCGTCCTCCAAGCTCGAGTACAGTTGCATTGAATACTTATAAAGGTTTGGCGTTGAAGCAGTAGGCGGCTCACTCACTAAGCCGGCTGCATGCCAGGTTGTGCCACAAGTAAGCTTTTTGCGTTCAAGCAGAATGACGTCCGTCCATCCGAGCTTTGCTAAATGATATGCGATAGAGCATCCCGACACCCCGCCCCCGATAATGACAGCTAGCGCTTTGGAGGGCAGCGACTTCTTTTCGGACGACTCAACAAACTCGCTAACTTCTGGTGAAACACTCATTGAAATTTAAGCTCCAGTTCTGTTTGTTTTTCCGGCTCTCTGAGCCGCGGCGGAAGCGGCGCCGATCAGGAAATCGCTAAGCGAGCCCGTAACAACGGGGAACGATCACGGGCGCCGCAAGGAAAACCTATTGTTGCCGGCATGATGCTGGGACGGCAAAGCGGGAGCCAAAGCGACAAAAATGGAGCAACCGTCGACACTCAGGGAAGCCTGCGAGGGCGGGAAGAAAAAGTTTTGCGGTTATCAAAGCGGAGGAAGCCGAACCCCTCACGCGCAATGCGAAGGTGCTTAAGCCGCCAGCAGGGGAAGTGTTCCAGAATTCCCGACAATTCGTGACGTTGGCGAGACGACCAAACCGCCGAAAAAAGCGAAGCCAATCTCTCGTTCATAGTGTTGTTTGGCCAACAACGGAACTCGCGATTTTGCTGCAGGTGGCGGCGCCACGCGGTCGCCTTGTTCTGCAGATCGTGGTAGGGCACGACAGTTTGCATCTATAGTTCCAAAATCAAAGGCTCAGTCGCACTTGGCACATTCGTTCGATGATCAATCGCTAGGCGGCTTCCGTCAAACGCTGTTTATGTATTGTCGGCATCTAGAAACGAGATGGCAGCTACGCCTGATGCGATCTCGCGAAATGGACAACCGGCACTCCGGGGACCACCCGGCAATGTTTGGCTGTAGACCTGGTATCAGAGACCTAATTTAGTTGTTGGATCCCAGCTAATGGGGCATCCGTGTCGCACGAATCAAAGGATGCCCCTATGGGGCCAGGTTCTTCATTGGAGCGCCACGACGACAGAGGCGATCCGTCGAGTGATAAGGCATAATCAAGCCAACCTGAGGACGCTTTCGAAGCGCTACGGGATTAACCCTAAGACGGTCGCGAAAGTGGGAAGAAGCGGAGCCTGGCCGAGTTATCAGGGCGAAGTCGGACTCAATCTGATGACTCCAACGTCGTTCTCGATCGCTATTTGGGTTCCAAACGGGTCCGAGAGCTTCTGAAGACGCTCCAGTATGTCATTTGCTTGCGACCCAGTGACCAGCTGCGGGATGCCCCGGTTGGCAAACCTCTTCGAGTAACCGAGCTCGACCGGATAAAGCCGCAATTTAGCAAGCTGGTTGTGCTCAAAGCAGCTGACTGCGATAACGCTCTCATAATAGACCGGGGCGGCGAGCGCACCTACAAACCCTTCTGCCGTCGGATATCCCTTTGCCTCTTCGTCGACCGTCACCTCGGCATCCGTGTCGACTCGCGGGTCCCTGCCATAGGCCTCGAACATGTCAGCCCCGACGGGCGTCCGGAGGTCATCATAGAAGAAATTCCCCAAGCTATAGAAGACGGGCCGCCCCTTGAAGATCTCAATGCCGCGCAAGAGATGTGGTCCGTGTCCGATATATGCGTCTGCCCCCGCATCAATAAGCTTATGCGCAAGTGATTGTTCATAGTCAGCTGGCTCTTGGCTCCAATTCCCGGGGTTGTGACAATGGTTCGTGACGATACAGAAGTCGGAGAACTGCTTGCCCCGGCGAACGTTTCGTAGAATGTCGGCGACATCGCGCGGGTCTGCTTCGTAGCTGTAGCCAACCTTGTTGCCTATCTTATATGTCGTCCCGTCGACCATGACCCGGCTCGAATCCGTTTCGCCGGCCTTGTGGTCTGGCAAAGCATCACGTACCTGCCTCAAACTCTCAAGCATCTCCGGCGGCACGACGATGCTTTTGGCTAAACGAAGTGCATTGAGCCCTGGTCTGCCGGGAGCCTCGCCGGCGGAATCGCACGCTCGAGACATTGGCGCAAACGATGTAGCCAATGACACCAATGCCGCGCGACCGCGTGCGGTTTCCAAAAAGCGGGCGGCGCCAGCTTGTGCGAGATTCTCGCCAGCACCTGCATGGACGATACCGCTCTCATCCAGCACTCGGCTCGTCTCGCGCATGCCTTCAAGACCCCAGTCAAGTGTGTGGTTGTTCGCGCGACCGACGATGTTGAACCCCATCGTCTTCAAATCAGGTCCCAGTTCCGGTACACTGACGTGATACGCACCGCCGTGCTCAGCCTCCGGACTTCCTTTGAACTTTCGGATATCGAAGATCAGGGTTTCCATGTTGCCGAAAGTGACATCGGCATCACGAAGAATCTTGACGATGTCGCTGAAGCCGGGATGTTCGTATCTGGTCAGTGGTCGCGATACGATGAGATCGCCGACTGCCACCATCGTGAAGCCGTTCGCGACGTTCGTTGCAATCGAACCGACCGTATCATAGTAGCCACCCAGTTGCCCCAGATGAGAACCGATCTGGTGTGTGTATTCTGCCATTGTTTTTTCTCTTCTTTTGCTGAATTTGGCAAACAATGCTCGGTGTCGTGTCAGCGCGGCACTCGAGATGCTTGAGCGGAATGACTTTCTGACATAGCCACAGGATCGAGCGTATGATCGCCCTTTACAGCCGGCTGGATCGGCATGCCTGTAGCCGGAGCGCGCACATGACAGGCCACGACGCGCCCGTCCGCCATTGGCACCAAAGGTGGCACTTCGATGCAGCAACGCTCGATCGCGAGCGGGCAGCGCGGGTGGAACGCGCACCCAGTCGGCGGATTGATGGGGCTAGGCACCTCACCCTCCACGGACGCCTCCAGCCGAACCCGCGTCGGATCCGGAACCGGAGCGGCGGCAATCAGCGCCTCGGTGTAGGGATGGACCGGTTTTGCGAAGAGCGCCTCGCTCGGGGCGAGCTCCACGATCCGCCCCAGGTACATGACGGCAACGCGATGCGCGATATGCTCCACGACGCCGAGGTCATGTGAGATGAAGACGAAGGCGATGCCCATCTGCTGCTGTAGATCCAGAAGCAGATTTAAGATCTGCGCCTGCACGGAGACGTCGAGGGCTGACACCGCCTCGTCGGCGATGATGAGTGAGGGCTTGAGCGACAGCGCGCGTGCAATGCCGAGCCGCTGGCGCTGACCGCCCGACAATTCGGATGGGAGCCTGTTCATCATCTCAGGCGCCATTCCGACTTGTCGGAGAAGGTCCGCGGCGAGTGCCTGGCGCTGCTTCCGGCTGAGGCGCTCAAAGTTCTCGACAGGCTCAGTAATGATCTGTCCAGCCGTGAGGCGCGGATTTAGCGACGAGTAAGGATCCTGAAAGACCATCTGCATCCGACGGCGCCAGGCGCGAAGCGCGTCCTTCTTGAGGCTCGCAATATCGGTCCCATCTATTAGCACCCGCCCGCCCGTCGGCTCTACGAGCCGCATCAAGAGCCGCGCGACGGTGGACTTGCCACAACCGGATTCCCCAACGATACAGAGCGTCTCGCCTGCCTCGACGGAAAAGGATACATCCTCCACCGCCCGGATCACCGGAATGCCTTTCTTGAAGATTCCCGCGCCGAGAGGATAATGCTTGGTCAGATTTTCGACTTTCAGCAAAGGACCACTCATGCGCCCATCACCTCTTCGGCGCGCCAGCAAGCCGCGGCGTGGCTCGACCCGACATCACGCAGGACGGGCGTGTTCTCGCGGCAAATATCGATCGCGAACGGGCAGCGAGGCGCGAAGCTGCAGCCCACAATGGGCTCGCGCAGACTTGGCACGATGCCGGGGATTTCCGGAAGGCGGCGCTGTCGGCCGCGCCGCCGGTCAGGGACTGAGCGCATGAGGCCCTGAGTGTAGGGGTGCGCCGGACGCGCAAACAGATCTAACACGTTCGCTTGTTCTACGATCCGGCCAGCATACATGACAATCACGCGTTGGCATGTCTCGGCTACAACACCCAGATCGTGCGTGATGAACATGACGGCTGTTCCGGTGCGCTCTTTCAGATCGACGATGAGCCGCAAGATCTGTGCCTGGATAGTGACGTCGAGGGCCGTCGTCGGCTCGTCAGCGATCAACAGTTCTGGTGAGCAGGCGAGGGCCATGGCGATCATTGCGCGCTGGCGCATCCCGCCTGACATTTCGTGAGGATAGTTGTAAACGCGACGCTCGGGGTCAGCGATGCGGACGAGACGAAGCATCTCCTCGGCCTTCGCCATGGCAACGGACCGCGAGGCCTTGGTGTGGATCTGAACCGCCTCGGCGATCTGGCGACCGACAGTATAGACAGGGTTCAGGCTCGTCATCGGCTCCTGGAAGATCATGGCGATCTGGTCGCCGCGAACCTTTCGCATCTCCCGATCGGACAGTTCAAGAAGGTCGGTTCCGTGAAATAGAATCTCGCCACGGACGGTCCTGGCGGATAGCTTCGGCAGCAGGCGAAGGATGGAGAGAGCGGTAACACTCTTTCCGCACCCGGATTCGCCGACGACGCCGAGCGTCTCGCCTTTTTTCACCTGGAAGCTGATGCCGCCCAAGGCGCGGGTGACGCTTTCCTCGCCGTAAAAGTGCGTCTCAAGGTCGCGAACGTCGAGAAGCACATCATCCTCTGCAGATTCTCGCATCAGCATGTCAGTGTCTCCGCTTTGAGCGGGGATCGAACATATCGCGCAAACCATCCCCAAGCAGGTTGACCGCAAGGACCGTCACGGCAAGGCAGATACCTGGGGCGAAGATCGTCATCGGGGCTATGCCCAGATACAAGCGCGAACTGGCGATCATGTTGCCCCAGCTCGGAATCTCGGGCGGCACGCCCACGCCAAGGAAGCTTAGACCGGCTTCTGTCAGAATCGCATCTGCACAGACGATGGCGCTCTGGACCATAAGAGACGGAATGGTGCTCGGGAGGATATGGCGGCACAACACCTTGGGTAGGCGCGCGCCGCCGCAGAGCGCGGCCTCCACATAGGGACGCTCCCGCACACCTAGAACCACCGAGCGAACCAGCCGTGTGATGCTTGGCAACTGGGGTATCGTAATGGCGACGATGAGGATGCCGATCCCGGGGCCGGTAAGGGCAATGAGCGCGATGGCCAGTAGAATCGTTGGGATCGACATCAGGGCGTCCATCAGCCGCATGACGACGTTATCAAAGCTGCGGACATACCCAGCGACAACACCGATCAGGAGCCCGGCCAGAGTCGCACAGACCGCTGAGATCAACCCGACCATCAAGGAGATGCGCGCCCCGATGATCGTTCGGGCAAATACGTCACGGCCCAGATTGTCGGTTCCGAACCACATCTCGGCGGAAGGCGGCTGGAGGCGTCGGTAGGGATCCATATTCACCGGATCTCCGGCGTAAAGCGGGGCGGCAAGCGCCAGGACGATCAGGAGCAAAAGGAGACCGCCGCCTATCAGGACCTGCGTGTGCCGTCTTGCGAGACGGGACAGGGTGGATATTCGGAAACGGCCCGTCGGGACGTATTTAACTGGCGCAGAGAGGAGCGTCATAATCAGTACCGGATACGGGGGTCGACTAGAGTGTAGGAAAGATCGACCACGAGGTTGATGAGCACGTACAGGCCCGAAACGAGGATGAGCACGCCTTGAATGAGAGGGTAGTCGCGGCTGTCGAGTGCATCGACGACCAGGCGTCCGATACCGGGTATGTTGAACACAGTTTCCGTGATGACGACGCCAGAAATTAGATAGGCGAAGCTTATGCCGATCACCGTCAGGATTGGAACGCCTGCATTCTTCAAAGCATGGTGGAAAAGCATGGCATAGGACGAAGCACCCTTAGCGGCGGCCGTTCGCATATAGTCTTCCGACAGAACCTCTAGTATGCTCGCGCGCGTGACCCTGGCGATGAAAGCTATGTAAGGAATACCTAAAGCCAGTGTAGGCAGGATCAGATGCACAAACCATGGCCCAAAGCCGTTTTCGATTGGCTTGTAGCCCTGGACCGGCAGCCAGTGGGTCCGAATAGAGAATATGTACAGGAGAAAGAAGCCAACGACAAACACCGGGACAGAAAAACCAAGTGTCGCGAAGACCGTTAGGATGCGGTCAACAAGACCGCCCGCTCGCCACCCGGCAAGAATGCCGAAGGAAACCCCAACCGTTACCGAAAGGATGATCGTCAGGATCGAAATAGAAATGGTCGGTTCTAGCCGCAGTGAAATGAGCTCAAGAACCGGTCGCCCCGATAAAAGTGAGGTCCCAAAGTCGCCGGCGAGGATGCCGAGAACCCAATGCACGAACTGGACTGGCATCGGCTCGTTAAGTCCAAGCTGTTCGCGGATGGCGGCGATCACCTGTGGCGAGGCCTTGTCGCCTGCGATGATGGCCGCTGGATCACCAGGCGCCAGCCTAAGAAGCAGGAAGACAAAGATCCCGACCATCGCCATGACGGCGATGGTCGAAACTAACCTGCGAAGGATATAGGCTGCCACTAAGCTGGAACCTTCTGCATGTTCCACATTGCTGTGAGCGCCGGCATTTCGATGACACCGGTGAGCGTCTTGCGGCGCGCGATTGGCGCAACGGCTGAGCCCAGTAGAACGGTGCCAACGATGTCCCACTGTATACGTTGCATCTCCCGGGCCAGTGCCTGGCGCTCTTCAAGTGTTCCGACAACTGCCCATTTGGCCCGAAGAGCCTCATATTCGTCGCTCTTCGGCCAGCCGTACCAACCCTGCTCGCCATTCGCGCTGAGAGTGGGATTGCTGACCGGAGTGCTGCGGTCATAATCAGACTCGTTCGTCATCATTATGCTCCAGCTGCCGTTCGTCAACAGCTGCGTACGCGTCGCGGAGTCGGCTGGAACCAGGTCGACATTCATCCCAATTTTTCGCAGCGTAGCCGCCAGGAACTGCTCCATAACGTTGGCAGCGGCCCAACTGGTGTGTTGGAGAATGACGACTTTCTCGCCCGCGTATCCAGCCTCGTTAAGGAGCTGCTTGGCCTTTTCTGGGTCGCCACCCTTCTTGTACCACCCCGTATTTTCGTCGTTGGTATAGGGCGTTCGATTCCCGAAAAACGAAGTAACGGGGCTGATGTATTCTTGGGCGATGGCGGTACGCATGACTGCCTCCTGATCGATCAGGTGAAGCATCGCTTGGCGCGCCTTGACGTTATCGAACGGCTTCTGCAAGCAGTTCATGCGCATGAAATATACATCACCGGCCTTGTTCAACGCCTGGAGTTCAAGGTTGGGGTCGCTCTTGATCACTGGGTAAAGATCGGCCGATGGGCTTTGGAGGAAATCGACCTCGCCCGACTGCAAGGCTGCAAAGGCCGTCTGCTGATCGGAGATATTCTCCCGGATGACGCGATCGACATTCACGACCTTCCCGCCGGCGAATCCGTCGGACGGCTCCTGGCGCGGTATATACCTTTCATTGCGATCATAGGTGTAGCTTGCGCCTGGTTTGACGAGAGCTTCATTGAACTTGAATGGCCCTGATCCGATATTCGATGTTACCGCCTCAGTTGCTGGGCGAGTCGCATCTTTTTCGCGCATGATGAACAGGAGCGGCGTAGACGCGCTCGCCAAGGTTTCGATAAGTAGCCCCAGCGGCTCCTTGAGCGAGATGGTGAAGGTCTTGTCATCCTGCGCCGAGATGTCCGTTGCCCGCTCCACGATCAGCCTTCCGCCGGAAGGCACCTGACCCCAGCGACGAATCGAGGCGACACAGTCTGCCGCAGTGACTGGAGTGCCGTCGTGCCAGGTCAGGCCATCCCGAAGCTCAAACGTATACTTCTTCTTATCGTCGGAAACGCCCCACTTCCCAACCATTTGGGGCTGAGGCGTCAACTTGGAATCAAGCGCAAACAGCGTGTCGTAGATCGCCAGGCCGTGATTGCCACTTTCGTAAGTCGTGGAAATGATCGGGTCGAAGGTATCGATGTCCGACATCACCATACGCACCGTCCGGGCCTCGGGGGGCGTTGTCTGTGCTCGCAGGACAGATGGGATCGATATAACCGTTCCGGCGGCGATGCCCATCTTAACGAGGTGGCGTCGAGAGATTGTCATGTTCATTTCCCCTTCTTGGTTCAGCAGCGCGATTAATGCACGCGCCTGTCCGCTGGTTGAGTATCGAGAGAGCAGAGCCGACGGGACCTTGCTACCGAGTGGACGTCGGCCCAGATCCTGTGGCCTTCCTGCAAGTCCGTCAAGGAAAGGCCATTGGGCCTTCCAAAAGCATCAATGGCCGCTTTTTCGGCGCCTCAGCCCCACTGCGGATCGCAAACCAACTCGGCCGGCGACGGAAGACAGCGCCCGACGGCGACACCGGACAAGTCGAGTGCATTAAGCGCCTGCTTTCCTACCCGAAAGAGCTCATTATTTCATCCCGTTCTGCGGTTTGCACTTCTCACTACTAGATTTTCAACTGCCGCCGGGTTTACGTCAAATTCAGTGTGTATATCGCGTCCATCTGGTTTTGAGATGCTCAGATCAACCTACTGCCCCGCAATTCGGCTCGGTGTATTCTGGACCGGGTTTGTGGCTGACGTGCTCCCCATCTTTGGATCGCCCCGGGCAGGAACTTCCGGGGGTGATGGCTCAAGGCGGAGCGGCCGCCGATGAGCCTTTCATAAGCGATATCGGCGGCTTGTTGCCGATCGCGCTATGGGGTCGGACTGTGTTGTAGTCCTTACGCCATTCCTCCATCTTGGCACGGGCGTCGTCAAGGCTCAGGAACCAGTGCGCGTTCAGGCATTCCGCGCGGAACTTTCCATTGAACGATTCGATAAGGGCATTGTCCGTTGGCTTTCCCGGTCGGGAGAAGTCTAGTTCAACACCTTTCTGATAGGCCCACAGGTCGAGGTCGCGGGAGATGAACTCGGAGCCCTGGCCGACCCGGATCGTCTTCGGATAACCGACCTTCCGGCATGCTCCTTCGAGGGCCACGACCACATCCTCGCCGCGGTAGCTGAACCGCGGATCGACCACCGGCGAGAAGCGCGAGAAAGTGTCGACGACGGTGAGCACACGGATCTTGCGGCCGGTCGCCAGTTGGTCGTGAACGAAGTCCATCGCCCAGACCTGGTTGCTCTGCGTCGCATCGGTGCGATCCTCCCGCAGCTTCGCCTTTACCCGACGCTTCGGCGTCTTGTTCCTGAGCTGCAAGCCCATCTCCTTGTAAAGACGATAGATTCGCTTCGGTGAGACCGCCCTATGCCCGTGACGAACTCGACGGCAAGGTCTGTGGCTCTCGCTGTGCGTGTCCTTCGACATCGATGTTTGGAAAGTGCGATGCGACCCGTACAGGCCGCATGTGCGTCAACCTCAATCTCGTTTCTAGATGACCATAATATAAAAACTGTGCTTGACACATCGCATCTATCGCCTTTCTGATCATCGCATCTATAACCTTTCTGATCTTCGAGTAACGCTTAGATTGCACAGCGCCAATTTGGGGTTCGAAATACTGGTCGTTAGCCATCAAATAATATCGAGCGTTACGAATCGGTCTCCAATAGGCAAATCACAGGAAACGACCATATGACTACGCCACGTATCGGCTTTGCTAAGCGTGTCGATGCATTGTTCGGAAAATTCAGCGGACCTGAAATGCCTGGCGCTGTCGTCGCGGTGACGGAGCACGGTCGCGAGATTTTCGCTAACGCCTATGGTCTGGCGAATATAAATGACGACGTGCCAATGGGCCGTAAAACCATCATCCGCATTGGTTCCCAAAGCAAGCAGTTCACCGTGTTGCTGATCCTGATGTTGGAGGCTGAAGGCAAGCTAAGCCTTGAGGACGATGTGCACAAGCATCTGCCTTATGTGCCCCGACTTGAGCACCGGGTTACACTCAGGCAACTTGCCTCCAACACCAGCGGGTACCGCGACTTTCTGGAGGCCATGTTCGTCAGCGGGCGGTCGATCTACACGCCGTCAGACCGTCAGACGATCCGTGATATCATAGCTAAGCAGGACGCGCTCAACTTCAAGCCCGGGAGTGCAATGATCTATTCGAATTCCGGGTTCTTCATGTTGTACGAGATCATCGAGCAGATCGAGGGCGCGACCTTCAACGAAGTACTGCGCAAGCGCATCACCGGCCCGCTCGCCATGCACGACACCTCGCTCATGTTGCGCGACGGCTCGGTGATGAAACGGCTGGCCTCGCACTATACCAAGCGCGCCGAGGGCTGGGCCCATTTGGGCTGGGGGGTGGAAGAAGACGGCGGAGGCGGGATAGTTTCGACGCTCGACGACATGGTCGTCTGGCAACAGAATCTTATCAACCACAAGGTCGGCACAGCGGAAATGTATCGACGGATGTCCACGCCGTGCATCTTCGACAATGGAACCACCGGGTTCTATGGGCTCGGGCTGGTGACGGACGTCTATCGGGGCCGCCGCGCGGTCGGCCACGGCGGTTCAGTTGCCGGTGGAAAGTCGCAATCGATGCGCTTCATCGACGACGGGCTCGGCATTGTCATCATCGCCAACAACGACCAGGTTCCTGCCTTCGCCGTTGCGCGCCGTATCGCCGACATTTATTTCGGCAACACCGCGCCAGCGCGGATCGAACTTGCTCCCGGCCGTTTCCGGCAGGAAGCCGGGAGTGACGTGTTTGAGCTCGTGGCCAAAAACGGCGTGCCAACCTTCCTCAGTTCCGGTGGTGCGACCGGGTTCGATTTCGGCCATCCTGGCGGCGCGAAGCCCGAGCGCGGGATTACGGATCTTGTTCTCAGTCCACGACCGGACGGTAAACTCGATGTCACGTTCTGCGGCACACCGAGGGTCTACGCACCCCTGGGCGAAGAAGCAAAAGCGACCGCTCCGCTCGCCGGATACTACGCCAACGAGGCGCAGGGCCTTGAGGTCGAGATTGAGGGCGACGCACAACGTGGCAATTTCCGGCTTCGCTCCAATCTTGGCGCGATGGACGCGACCATCGTCGCAGCGGACAGCGATCTTTGGTTCCTGCTCCAGCCCGAAACCGACCTGCCTTGGGCGGCGACGCTGAGCGTCACCGCAGACGGTTTCGAGATGGACACGGACTGGATCAAAAAACTGCACTTTACGCGAGTCTGAGCAGGCCGGCATCAGCGAAATCCACCATATACCCGCGCGTGTGTCGAAATTCTCCCCCTGAGGTTTCGACCCGCTTCGCCGGATGGGCCGAGCTGATACTCACGTATGCAGGGTGAGCCACGAGGGAGTATTGCGAAGCACCCGCTGCACAGCGGTGGGCCACGTGGGGAACTCCCGTCGCTAGTTATGTGGCCGAGCCGGTGCGGCCGACTCCCGCCCTCTAGACCGAGGACAGCCCCGAGACGAAGACACCGAAGGTCGGTACCCACCCGTGGAGGAGAGTCTGATCAACCGTCGTCTCTGAGCTCCACCCCCCGCCCTGTGCAGATTCGGCCGATCCGACTGCTTCGCGAACCTGCCAAGCAGGTGAGCCTTCTTGCCTTCAACCTTGACAGGGAACATGAGAGCTAACTGTCGCGGAATAAGGGTTCAGTGGCGGGTCGCGGATTACACGCTAGTTCTACGATACACCGAGATATGCCGTTTGGACACATCGGTGAACGCACCTTTTGCCCAATCTTCCCATCGCTCCGCCAGCTCGAGCCCGACGCATTGGGCCATGGTGTCGAGCTCTTGGTGATAGACGTAACGAATACGTTGCGGGGAACGCCTGAGGGATGTACCAGAAAACCAGAGGGAAGTTGACGTCAAATTTTGTTTTAGTGAATCGTGAACTTCAACATTGACAAGTGTATTCTCATAGTCCAATAGATTAGCAATCACCCTCTGACCTCTGATGAAACCATCCAACACTGGCACAGGCAACTCTATAACCAACGCACCCTCTTCATCTAGCGCCTCCGCGGCAGATCTGAGGCAAGCTATTTGCTCTTCACGCGTAGAGAGCAGCGTGAAAGTGCCAAAAACACAATAGACCAGATGGTAACGTTGCTCTGAGCTGAAATCGGCAATGTCCCCCTTCCAAGCCTTGATCTGATCGGTACGGTTGGCGAGAAGTTTCAGCATGCTTTCCGAATTGTCGATGCCTTCGACCTTGACGCCGTGTTCGCTCAACGGCACCGCTACGCGCCCGTTACCAATGCCAAGTTCGAGAGCACTTCTTCCGCAAGAAAACCTCTCAAGGAAGGCTGCGGTTTCACCCGCCTCAGCAACCTTACCAACCAATGTAGTAAATTTTTCATAAGTCGAAGCTGAATTCTCGTCATATATTAATTTGTCATGCATATCAATCATGATTCTCTTGGGTCTGTCGTCCGTTTCTACTTAGAATTACTCTGGATGAATCACATTTTATGCCTCTCTGCCCTGCCCTATAAAACTTGAACTTTCTGCTTTCCTCTTGAAACCAGCCTGAGCGGGTGCGCTGTTGTGTGATCTCGCAGAACAAAGCGCAAGCGGTATGCCAAATTGAAAACGATCAAATTCAATGGCCTTGGGTATTGGCGTCCGAATCCGTATGTATGCAACAGCACAATTTGTGCGTTTCCGGTCGGCACCCGAACTCGCGCTCCCACCCACGTTGACACGCCCAAGTCTATGGCTATTGCCATGGCCGAAAAGACTCCGTTCGCCTTCACGGCGGATCGACACTGCCGTCTGTTTCATCGACACGTCGAGACCGGTATTCTTCCATGGCTGTTCTCCGTTGATGCTGGCCCGGCGTCCAGTCGTGAGCCCGTATTTTTTCCATCTTGTCGGGGAACAGCTACCCTCCAGCTTATGATCGGCTCCAGGGCGCGTCGCTCCCCCGACTACCCCATCTGGACGGCTCTCCCTTACGTGCTTTCGACGGCCACACTTTGGCACGCTACGGGAGCGGAGGCCGTCCACCACATCAACTGACTGGCGCCATTCCGGATTGCCCGAGACTAGTCAGCTCCGTAGCTAGTTAGGTACAGCACTCAAAATGAGAAACTTTAGCCTATATTCGTTGGTACTTAACGTCCGTTGCCAGCTGACGTTCCGGCTAACGTTGATTAGGGCCGCTTGACCTCCCAACCTTCAATTTTCGAGATACTCTCCTTGCCACACCGTCAGCGATGAAACGTTGCAACAAATCATTCAAACGAATTTACAGAGTCTTCACGATCTCAAATGGTGGACGGTGGTACGTTCACCCGAATTGTAGTGGAGACACGGCCAAGAACGGTGCTGTCGGTTTGCGTTCCGGCGCCGCCGCACAATACGCAATGTTGGGAGGCAGATGATGACAGAAAGAGCGCTTATACTTGTTGAGGCCACTAGGAGCAATGGTCTACTATACGTCCAAGCGGCCCAACGTCTTAGTCTTCGTCCAATTGCTCTGTCGGCCGATCCAGCCCAGTACGATTATCTAAAGTCGGAGGGCGTTGAGGCGATCCGTGTCGATACCGACAATCTTGGTGCGCTGATCCGGGAATGCTCCCGGGTTCGTGCCACTTATGACATTGCTGGCATTACCTCCTCCGCAGAGTCGTTCTATGCGACAATCGGCAAGCTCTGCCGGCATTTTGATCTGCCGGGCCCCAACCCTGAATCGGTCGAGCAATGCTGCAACAAATTCGCTCAACGACAGCTCCTCGCCGAGGCCGGCGTCCCAGTACCCGCTTTTCGTTTGGCAGCGAATGCGAGTGACGTACAAAGCTGTGCCGCGGAGATCGGCCTGCCGGTCATTCTCAAGCCGGCCGTCGGCAGCGGCAGCAGGGGCGTCCGGTTGTGCCGCAATGTTGATGAGTTGGCCGAACATACGGGCTATCTGTTGGGTGGTAAGCAGCTATGGCGGTCTTCGCCAAAGATACTAGTCGAAGAGTTCGCACAAGGCCCGCTTTATGTCGCTCATCTAATGGGCAATGAGATCATTGGGATTGAAAGCTCTGATTTTGGCTGCCCACCGCATTTCGTCTGTCGAGGCGGCATCTTCCCCGCCCTGCTAACTGATGAGGTTCATGCACGTATGACCGGTGTTTCGCTGAGCTGTTTGCGAGCTCTGGGCCTTGGCTGGGGGCCAGCGAACATTGAACTCCGGTTGACGGAGTGTGGCCCAGTCGTCATTGAAGTCAATCCGCGTCTTGGGGGCGGTCCTCAGCACATTCAGCTAGCTTGCGGTATCGATCTCGTCAGAGAGCACATCAACCTTGTCGTCGGTGACGAATGCGATTTGCACGAAAGGCAGTCGCAAATTGCAGGCTGGCGGTCTCTACTTCCTGATCGCGATGGCACCCTCGATTGGATAGATGGCGAACATCGGGCGGCTGCCGTACCAGGTGTCGCCGAGGTCAAATTGCATGTTGGACCCAAGACGTCGATCGCCAGGAACGGCGATTTCCAAGACACTATGGGATATATTATAGCGTTCTCACGCGGCCATGCTGCGACCGACGCAGCACTTCAACGGGCCATCGACTTGATCCATTGGTCGATCTCACCATCTAGCTGTGGCTGCGTGTTTCGGTAATTGCCGGACACCCTTTTCGCTAAATCCCGGACAGTGATTTCAGCAATTCGCGGACAGCGATTCCGCTAAATCCCGGACAGTTTTCGGGAGCGGATTTTACGGTCGGTTCTCGGCTGCGCCCTCTGGCATTTTGGCCTCTCACGATGACGTTGAGAGGGGCCATGCCGAGACGGAAGCAAGCGAGACGAACGAGCGTGAGGGATATCCAAGCGATCTTGCGCCTGACCCATGAACAGGGTCTTTCGGTGCGTGAGGTGTCGGAACGGCTCAAGATCAGTAAGACGACAGTATCGACTTATTTGCTGCGGGCGCGGGGAGGCCGGGCTGTCATGCTGGCCTCTGCCGCCGGGCCACGATGACGCGACACTTGAGCGGCTGCTGTTTGGCCGTGCCGGTCGTCCGCCGCAAGACCTGAGCGAACCGGACTTTGCGCGTACGCATACGACGAAGGCCGCATGATTGGCACGCGCGCGTGTGCGCGGCGGGCTCTATGATGACGTTTCGTGAGGTCAGGCGGCCTGCTGATCGGCGGGCTTGTCGGCTTCGCGCAGGCGCTTCCATTGCCAGGGCAGTAGTTCGTGCAGACGCGAGGCGGGAAGATCGGCAATGCGGGCCAGGACGTCGGCGAGCCAGGCTTTCGGGTCGACGTCGTTGAGGCGTGCCGTGGTGATGAGGGTAAGCATGACGGCGGCACGGTC
>NZ_KI912611.1:0-462 GCF_000519305.1 Mesorhizobium ciceri WSM4083
CCGTGAAGGTGTCGCTCACCACCTGACCCGCGGTCAGTTCGTCGTGCGCGTCGTTGCCGGTGTAGGTCCAGGCGCCGTCGGCGTCGATCGAGAAGTCGCCATAGGTGCCGGCCGCATTGGTCTGCGCCACCACATGCGCTTCACCCGTGTCAGGGTCGGTGATCGTCAGCTGGCCGCTGGTGTTCAGCGCCGCCGCCGTGTTGCCTTCGTTCACGGACTTCGAGTCCGAGCTCACCGTCGCCGCATCGTTGGTGCCGGTGATGGTCACCGTGACCGTCTGGGTGTCCGTACCGGAGTGCCCATCGTCGGCCTTGATCGTATACGTAAGCGTCAGCGTCTCACCGACAGCCAGGAAGTCGAAGGCTTGTGGCGCCGAATTGAAGGTCCAGCCCAGATTGTTGGTTTCGCCCGGGTTGGCCGTCAATGAGGTCGGCGAGACCGTCAGCATGCCGAGCACGGCGG
>NZ_KI912611.1:706-45776 GCF_000519305.1 Mesorhizobium ciceri WSM4083
TGGCGCCGAATTGAAGGTCCAGCCCAGATTGTTGGTTTCGCCCGGGTTGGCCGTCAATGAGGTCGGCGAGACCGTCAGCATGCCGAGCACGGCGGTGCTGTTCAGCCCGCCCGTGGTGCCGGTGAGCGACACTGAGGCGACACTTGCGGTTACCGTGTCGGAGACATCAGCGTCGTTCACAGTCAGCGTGCCGCTTTTCGTCAGAGCCGAGTTGGTCTCGATCAGAGAGGCCGCCGCACTGTCGCTCGTCACCAGATGGATATCGGGTTTGTCGTTGGTGCCGGTGAACTGAACGGTGGCCGTGGCCCAGCTCAACGTGCCATTGCCGAGCTGAATGGCGTAGGTCACCTTGTCGACGAGAACCTGACCCGCGGAAAGTGCCTGTAGCTGCGCAGCGATACTGGCCGTGTCGTAGTGGATCGTGCCATCGCTGGCCATCCAGATCTTGGCTCCCAACAGGCTTGTGTCGGTGCTCCCGGCGGCTCCCGAACTATCGGTAGAATATGTCGTGTCACGCGCGAGCAGATCTGCCGGGGCATATGTCTTGGTTGCGGTCGACAAGCTGTCAGCGTTGTCGATGGAGTAGAGTTGTTTGGCCGCTCCGCCCAGATCGTTCGCCAAAACATTCAGGGATAGGATGCCCGTGACGTCTTCCGAATAGGTGAAAACATCATCCTTCGCCTGCGGCGTGTTTGAAAAAGACGCCGTGGTGCCGCCGGCACCGGTGACCTGAGTAGCCATTTTCACCCCCCTAGTTGTTAAAGAACAGATGCCCAACCATCTGCTTCATAAACAGTACTGAACGACCGGCTGCTTCCAGTCGAAGAATAGTCGCGCGATCGGCGTGCAATTCGCGCAGGCATCACTTGCCGGCGCCATCCAGACAAACCTCTCCGTTACGAACAGCTGGTTTAAGCTGGCCATTCATGGACGGACGGTGGCTCGATGACGGTGGCAGCGACGACCTTGGTCGCCGCTCTGCGTCTCCCTACCCCAATTGCATCGTCTAACTCGCCGGTTACCGGTCACGAATTTTAGACAACGCTTATATTAGGAGATTATTAACTCTAGCAGAGCGGTGGCGTCAACGTGCAAGTTTGCAAAACAGTTAATAGTTGAAGGAGCCGCGGCCATGATATCGGTGTTCGGCTCGACCAAATGGCAGGTTGTTGGGCTGAACACTACAACATACACACGGTCTGCTTCCGCGTAACGGCAAGGTGATCGCAACGACCGACATGCGGCACAATATCAAAATCCAGCCTCAAAACTGGATAATGACGTTCGAAGAATTTGTGGCCCTCGGAGGAGCCGACGCCGCAGACCAATCGCCGAGGCCCAAGCGCAGGACGACTAGACCGGCAGAGCCGCATCTGAAGCGACAATTGGCTCAACTATCGTGTCACTAGCTTCGCCCGCGTCCACAAATGGCGTTCGCCGATGCCGGAACATGCTAAAGCACCGTCAGCGCGGAAACGTCATCCGCGGGCGATTTTCTTTATATATTCAGAATGTTGACTTGAAAAAAATATCGTCAGGTCCGAGATCCGTGACGGTACTTTTCTCGAACGTTGAGCCTCGTATGAAAAGTACCGTCAAATTGAGCTGCTGTCCTTTGCTCCAGGCGAAGGTCCAATTTGCCGGCAGCCAAAAAATCAGTGACTTAGAGCAGCAATGGGTTCAGTTGATGATGTAGATTCGGTGGTGAACGAGATAGACCGCAAACCGTTGCTTTTTCTGCGAAAAACTACGCCGGAGCACGCCAGACTACGCTAGCCCGTCACTCCCACTCGATGATCAACGGGAACTTCAACACACTGATTTTGCATACTAATTTCTTTCAACGAATTCCATAATACCGTCCAAAATACCGTCAGATTCTTACGCTGTTGAAAACGCTACAACAATGTAGTCGCTGTCGCAGCGTGCATCCTTTTGACTGCATCATTTACGGTAGCGCCTTCGCAGCGCCAAACAGAATGGCGCGTGCACGCCATTTCGGCGGATCCAACGGACGCGGTACGCAAACGACACAGACAGCGGCTGCTTGGTTTCGCATCCGTTTGGCCCACCGAGCACCGACGAATTTGCACAATTCCACTGTATACGAACTTTGGACTATTCGCAGCCAGTTGGCGAATGGCCGCAGTGGGGCCGCTAGCCGATTGGCAGCTCCCGGCGTTCAGAATGATAGCGGACAGAGCCGGAAAGCACTGCTCGTGGCCGCGAAATTGCGGTTTCCGGGACCCCGAACGGGCGGCGGCCGAAAGCCGGCGCAAAGGCGACGTGAGCGGCTTCATCGAGGGATCCGTGTCCCACTGCGATGGCCGTGCCGTCGGAATGCTTGGTTGGATAGGCGGGCTTGGCGACGATTTGATATCCGGCCACCATGTCCTGAGCGGCCTGCCGCGACGCCTCGAGCGTATCGTGCACCCACTGGACGTCGACGCCTGCGAGGGCGGGAACGTTCGCCGGGTCGATGTCCATTTTCGTGATGCGCCATGAGTAGTGCATCAGATAGGCGCGTTCCACCGGCCTGAGCGTGGTGCCTATTGAGACCGCGGCCCCTGCAGAGCGCATGGCCGATATGAACGAATCCACTCCGGGTCGGAATGAGGCATTCAGGTCCGAAGTCGACGTGCTTCCAGGAAACTGACTAACCCATTTTGCCCCGCTTGGGGTCTTGGCAAGGATGCGGATACGCCCGTTGGCGAACGCATTGCATACGCCCTCGAGCTTACGCCGCAGCGCCACACGGTTTGCTGGGGCCCCGCCCGCCAGTTCCAGTCGAGAAAGGACTTCCAGGGCCTGCAGGGCTTGCGTGATCGAGCCTGGCCTCGCTAAGTCCGCTCTCAAGCTTTGGAGCCGCTTGACGAGATACCGACTCTTTCTGTCCCGTTGGCACTTGCGCCTCCCCTTTTGTTCTCTCCCTTTGCTTCGTTCGTATTACTTGGGCCCTTGGCTTTCTCCTTAAATCGGCGCAACAGATAACAAATGTCTCAGCATACGCTTTTCCCTGAATGCAGCGTTTAAAATCAACACTTGCCACGGCGCGCCACTACCGCCCCACTGCTTTGATTTGCCTCGGCGCGCGAGATTAGAGTTCGAGCCCTTCGAATTTTTCGCGCCGCGCCCAGACGCGAAGACTATGTGCGCTATCGACAGTCGAAGCTGGGCCTTCTTCAGCGCGGTCTGGCCGGCAGTGCTGTCCAGAGAACAAATCTCTAACTGCCGAACAACGGCGCCAGAAGGCCGGGACCCATCGACGGCAAGCGCGACGCGTCCAGTCCATTTTTTCTGTAGTATGCCAGGAGACGGCCCCGCCCGCGGCTGCCCTTTGCAAGCGGAAGAAATCGCAATGCGTTGCGCCGGAATATCTTGTCACAAGCGTCGTCCGACAGGCCACAGTCGGTCCGCAGGAAAGCGTTGATGCTTTCGATGTAATGACTGTAGCCCGCTTCCTTGCCGAGCATGATCCAGTCGCTCCCGAACAGGATGTGGTTACATTCAGGGTCAAATTCCGCCACCCAGTGCCTGAAAGAGGCTGCCAGGGATTTCCTGGTCTCTGCCTTGGCGGTCAGGACCTCGGAGAAGTAGCTGATGTCAGCGACAACATTCTGCCGCGGATGGGCTTTGACAAATTCGCCAAGCCGCCATTCCCAACTCCCCTGCGGCAAAGGCATATCTCCGCGCCCTGCCGATTTCGTATCGAAGGTGCCGAAATGGGCCAAGCATACCCGCAAACTCGGGAACTTCTGGAGGATCGGGATCCAATAGGCAGGGTCTCCCCGCTTTTCATACCCAGGACCTGAGCCATTGGACGCCGGGGCATGGGCAAGGATGGGAGCATCCAGCTCCACGCACAACCGATAAAGGTCCTCCAGGGCGGCATCCAGCCGTTTGCTTGGATCAAAACCCAGAGCCGCAACGGTGCGAAAGGGATAGGGTCGGGAGTTGCCGGAAGCGCGAAAACCCATGGGCGGATAAAGCTTCGCGCCAATGAAGCCGTGCTCTGTCAGGGCTGCCCGCATCGTCGCCAGCGAACTGACAGCGCTCTTGCCGGCCCGATGGGCAACCTCCCGCAGCGGATCAAAGCCCATATAACCATGAACAACGGGGCCCTTCTTGGCCATGCGCTGCGAAATCCTGTCCATCACCAGCATTTGGCGCGGCAGCGGCGAGGCATCGACGTCCTCGTAGAGCCATTCATCATAGTCCACCAGCGCTGGGGTCAGCATCAGAGGCCGGAAGCCCTGCCGTTCGGTGTCTGAGACGAGACGCTCGACGAGGACGTGGCGATAGAGCCTGAAGAGGCTGAACCAGTTCAGATACCTGGCGAGCGCACTCTGACCGTTGAATGCTCTTTGACTTGCGGCGCGGGCATGCGCATACGAAAATTCCTTGCCTGCCCGAAGCGTGACCGTCGGTTCCCCAAGCATGTAGTTCAGGAATTTTTCCTCCGCCAGCGGAGCCCGCTCAGACCTGGCGGATAGACTGTCCATACTGATGATCCGTTTGCTTTTCCGGTCCAAGTCAAGCAAGTGATGTGCAGTGTCCTCAACCGCAGCCTGCCGCGCCTTGTCGGCTAATTGAGCCGACTGTTGGGCATGTCGACCTGTCGTCAGGTAGGCGATCTCCTGATCGGCGCTTGGCGCCTTGTCGGTTCCCAGCAATCGCACAATGAGCTTGTAGAACTCATCGGCGATATCCGGATCACGTATTGCCAGGATCTTGGCTGATTGCTTGGGAAAGTCGTCAAATACGACCTGCCGAAGGAAGCGTGCTGTCGGCAGGTCGGATGCGTTGAACACATGACAATGAGCGTCGATCAAAGGTGCGTCGTGGCCGGATTCGGCCTCGCCTTCCGTCTTGCAACCGGCAGCAACGGCAATGAGAGACATCGATGACTGCTTCATGAAATTTCGACGATTCATTATTCTTCCCCCAAGCATCGACACAGGCACGAGGCGTTTCTACTTCGGTGTCGTCTCATTCATGAATAGTATCCAACTGCAGCGATACGACCATTAGTTTTCTGCCGCAATATAACGATACCTTGCCTTTGAGGTCCGTCAAACGTAGGGTTTACTGCGTGTGCGACGACTTCCTGGAACAACACACCGAGCTGACACCAACGCCCGACCTGCTAAATCACCACCTTATGATAGAAGTGGTTGCGGGGCCCGCCCTAAGCGCCGCTTTTTGCACGCAGAGGGATATCAGCCCAGCGTGCCCCTCAGACACTCAAATCGTTGGTTTTCTATAGTTGGCACGTCATTCGATTCCACGTGGGGGAAGTTGAATGACGAAACACACAAAAACCGGAAGACGATTCCGATTCCCTTCGGCTGACGGAGGCCGAGCTTGCACCTCTTCAGCGGGATGCAGCAAATAAATCGATAGCAAGCATGTCATCCTTCGGAGGATTGCGGCGGGTCAAGGGAGTTAGCCGAAGTCTGCAATGAAATTTGCCAGGATCTTTGCGCGCGTGCCGCGTCCGTCAAAGTCCCAGCCGACGGCGCCCAGCCCTTCGATTGTGTCGTCGAACATTGCCTCTCTCGCGCGCGTGGCCGGTGCGGGTTTGAGGACCATCATACCGTAGGCATTCCCGATCGCCTGCTTGAACTGGAAGCTTGGCCAGAAGAAGCCTTTCGAATCTGATATGTCCTTAGTCCATACGAGCGCGACGTATGTTGTAATTGCGCCAGCAAACGCGCCGGTTACAAATTTTATAGCATCAGCGTCGGAAACAACGCCAAGAAAGCTGGGAAGAGGTTCGAGTCCAATCCAGAGAATGAGCGCCGTCGCAATTGACATTACTCCGACGGACGCAACGATCCATACTTCGATGAACCATCGCCCGATTCCGGGTTGGCTGTGCATCATTTGTTTTCCAACACCTAACGATGCCGTAGCTATGGCAATGAGGCCGAGACTAGCAACGACCCAACCCCACCCCCCCGTAAAAGTTCGGATTCCGAGGAGGACGCCGAGAAGAGCTGGGAGGCCCGCCAGTGCGCCTCCAAACGCCGCATTCATATCGGCGTGCCATCAAGTTTCCATTTATGCGGCGTGGCATGCTGACAGCGGTAAATCAGGTACCCGTCGGGGTCTGTAGTCATTTCGATGTCGGTGGGCGGCGGCGGATTCTGCCCACATCGCGCTGCGGCGCTCATTAGCATGCCATTCACTTTCTGAATGGCATGGACGACGTCCGTCGAACGCAGATTGCCCGCGTTCCTTGCCCGGCGAGCCGCTCGCTCGGCACGGCCGGCAGCAATCATGATCTCCGGGACCATATCCGTCCGCTCGAGGATAACGTGCGGAAACTCGTCAATCCTCGGCGCTTCTCTTTCCATCATGATTGCAGTTCCTTTCCTGCCTGTGTCATCTCGTTTCAGCTCAATCCAGGAATGGGACCTTCTATTTCGATGATTTCGAGACGAGGATCGAGGCTCAGGTCCCCCGGGTTTGAACCTGGCTCCCCTTGCGGTACCTCTAACCCAAAATATGCATAATACTCGACCCACGTTTGCAGGATCTCTCCGGTAGATGGGTCTCTGAAACTCATCGGATTCTCGGCGAAGAACTGGTGCCCACCATTGGCGTATGCGAACATGTCGACGACCAGTTCGCTGCAATAAAGTGCGCCTTGATCGGTCGAATAGAGCTGGTCGTACGGGACGTCGCGCAGGGTCAGCCCGTAGGCGATGGCTGCCGGCATGAGACGAGAGTGGCTTGGCCGGAGCCGACCCACCAAAAAGCGGCGCTGGCCGGAGCCGGGCGGAAATTCCGTGCGACGGGCATACACCTCCCAGTTGGTCACTCTGACCTCGGGGGGAAAAGCTTCCAAAACAAAGAGACCTTTCTGATTTTCGACCGCAACGCCGACATGGTTCATGAGGCAGCTACGATAACCTCGAGTAACGACGGAAATCGCATCGGTCATTGGTCCGATGCAAGTGAAAACCAGGTCTCCGGTAGTGATATCCATGCGTTGGCCCCCCTGAAGTTAGCTCAGTCTCACCCCAGTTCAGCATCGCGAAAGCGCACAACTCACCAGCAAAGGAGTCACGTCCACATGGCGCGGTTCCTTCTTGTTTCGAACCAGCCCACTGTCCGACTGCATCAACACCAGCCCCTCGCCTACAGATTCGGACGGTTGGGGCGGGTAGCCGCCGAGGAAGACGCCTTCGTCACCGGAGCCATTGGCGACGACGATGTTCAGATAATCGGCAGCCCGAGTTCTCCAAACCACGTCCACGTCAGCCGTGCCGATGTCCGCCGAAACGGCCACGACATCGACGCCTAGTTTTTCCATTACCATAGTTGTCTCGGGAGCCAGCAGATCTGGCCCTTGAAGAATAGAGAGCCGCCCGTAGGGCCTATCGACGATCACGAAGTCGTCTCCGGGCCTAATGCCTTCGTTGGCAAGTCGGTGCGTTCTGACATAGCGATGAAGCGTCACCTCGCCTCCGTCGACCGCAAACAGGATACTCGTGGGCTGTCGCATTGCTCCAGCGTTGTCGAAGGGGATCACCAAATCCACGCTCTTTCGTTTTGCGAGCGCCGCCAGTTGATCGAGTATTGTTTCTTCGTCAGTTGCGAAGGTGCCAATCGGGAGCACAAAGAGGCTCACCTTCCTGTGTTCCACCTTCGCCTTTGTGATCGCGTTTTCAAGCGCGGCGACAACATCGGACACGGCGTGAGTGCCATTTCCAAGATCAGCGGCAACCAAGATTCCCGCAGCGGGCGCAGGTAGTCCCAACTGGGTGAAGGTGTAGCCCTCAAGCGTATCCTGATTGAGCAGCGCATAGAGATCTGGACGCCGAATGACAGGAAAGATGTGCTGATCAGGCGGGTCGATCTCGCCAAGAACGACTCCATCGTTCGCATCAGTCCACTGCGAGATCGCTTTCCCGTCATGCTCGACGATTGCGCTTAGAGATCCGTACGAAAAGTCGTAGGGGAAAGGAGACGCAATTGTGAACGTATCTTCGTCGAATGCATCGACCTGCACGCCCCGCGTCTCTGTCCCATACCTGTTGGCGACGATCAGTGCCACGTCGTTCTCCCTGGCTCTCTGTTTGAGAAACGACAGATCGACGCCTGTGTTGGCGGGCGCAAGGAGAATATCCGCCCCCTCAACGGCAGCCAGTCGAGCAAAATGTGGATAGAAAAGGTCGGCACAGATTACGATCGCCAGCTTTCCATACGGCGTATCGAAAATTGGCACAGGGCCACCAGCGATGGCATTGTACGAAGCTTCGAGCAGTGTGTTGCGCTTGCGGTAGCTACCGGCAACAGTGCCGTCTGGGGCGATCAACGCGGCGGAATTGAAGTATTGATCGGTCGCTTTTTCAAATTCAGGCAAACCGATCGCGATGTAGACTCCATACTGTTTCGCAAGCTTACCAAACGCCTCCGTGCTCGCACCCGGAATTGTTTCGGCGACCTTGGCCATGTCTGCTCTGCTGAAGATTGCGTAGCCTGATGTCGCCATCTCAGTATTGACAATGATCTTCGCGCCGGCTCTCGCGGCTTGTTCACTCAGCGCCAGCAGCCGCGCCCGATTTCCAGGAACGTCCCCAAGCACAGGTTTGAAGTGAATAGTAGCTACCTTTACGGGAGCCGCGCTCGCAAACGTCATCGGCAGCATGAAAAGCAGCGGAAGGAGTATTCGAACTAAACGCCGCCACATTGCTTTTCCCTCTTAAAAGCCGATATTACCGTAGACTGGAATGTGAATTCGGTCGACATCAAAAAGATATTTTACTGCCCGTCAGGATTTCGCATTGCGTGCCAACCCCAATGCCCCGTGGGCATCAAGGGAATGCTCTCAGGACTTCAACATTGGCGGCAGCGCTCCCAGTCCGATGACGATCACCGAAAGATGATTGTTGGCGCATGCAATCGGTGGGCAGAAAACGACCCATTTTTCGATAGTCACCATTGAAGTGTACTGGCGAGCTTTCTGATGATGATAGTATGTATGACAACGCCAGCTGGTGGGAGAGAGGAAATGCGATTGAAGCTGTTTTTGAGGGTTACCGCTGCCGCTGCTATCTTGCCGCACCTAGCGCTGGCGCAAACTCTCCCCGTCCCGTCAACTTGGATCAATGAGCGAGGGTCTGTGCTCACAGTCCAAAGCGTTGATGCTTCGTCAGGTAAGATCCTCGGCAATTTTACTAACAATGCCCCGAACACCGCCTGCCTGGGAACGCCGGGCTTCGACCTTGCGGGAAAGATTGAAAATGACGACGTTAAGCTATACGTCACCTTCAAAAATCAAAGCATGGATTGCCGCACCATTACTCTGTGGACAGGCAAACTCGCCGGCGACAAAATAACAACGATATGGGAATTGGTCTATTTGACCCCGGATGGTTTTTCCACGGCAACCGGGTCGGATACGTTTACGAAGCAGTAGTCGCCATGTGGCCGATTTGACAACATCAGACCGCGTCGGATTGACGGCCTCATCCTAAGCGCGTTTCTGCCACCCAGTATCCAGCATTATCTGAGAGCCTTTTAGTCTAGCCAAATGGCCACCGCTACCGCTCCGCCGCCCGGGTGGCCCACCGCACGTTGGCCAAGATATCCATGCTCGCGCCACGTATGCCGCTGCACCTAGGCGCGTGTCACCAGCGGATCACGACGACTTTTTCAGTTCCATGGCCGCATGTTCATGTCGTCGATCAGTCGCTGACGCAGTGGACTGATAGGTGCATCAAGAACAGGATACGGCATGGTCAGGCTCCTTGTTGAACAAGCCGTGATGCTCTGCCGCTGCCGAACCACCCTTAATGCGAGCGCGACGCCATTGAGATAGGAAACGCTATCCCCGCCACGGCTTGGTAGGTTCCGTGGAATGATGGCTCATCGGGGCCAACTTCCAAAGCTGCTCGTGTGGTTTCATCGCCTGAGCATGGCCGCAATGCCATGGCGGATAAGGGGAAGGTGCTGGGCGAAGCGAAGCCCTAAATGTCTTGCAAGCCGTGCCGCTCGGCGCTCGCTTGAGTAGAGGCCCACAAGTACGTTCGTAGCATGGTAAAGCGGCCCCGCCGACAGTCGCAAACAGCTTTCGTAATTGCGCAACATGTCGGGATCGGCAATGTCGCGACCATCGCGACATGCTGTCAAGATTCTATAGGCGAGTTGCTTCTGGCTGCAGAGGCCGATGTTAAACCCATGCGCGGTCACCGGATGCATGCCAATCGCAGCGTCGCCGATGAGCGCGACGCTCGGAGCGCAGAATTTGTGCGCCCACGTCGTGACGAGCGGATAGCTATGGCGGCTGCTTGCCAAAGTCATTTTTCCAAGGCGGCTTCCACACCGGTTCGTCAATTCCCTAAGGAATAGATCGTCGTCGAAGGCAAGTAGTCTATCGGCCTCGTTTGAGCGCAAAGTGAGCAGCAGCGATGACACGCCTTCCTCAAGGGGCAACATCGCTATCGTCTGATGGTGATCGAACCATTCGATTGCAATCTGGTGGTGGGCATGCTCGTGCCTTACCCGGCAAATAAGCATTGAGTGGCCGAGCCAATTAACATCCGCACCGATACTCAGGAGGTCGCGCGTGGTGGACAGACGAGAGTCCGCAGCAACTAGAAGTCGAGCGGTCAATTGCCTGCCATCGGACAGCGTTATGACTACTCCTCGGCGGCTGTTTGTTGCATTCACGACTGAATGGCCGCAGAGCAATCGGGCATGATCCTGCAAGCGGATGATTTTGAAAAGGGCATCGCGAATCCGGCAATTTGGGACGAGAACTCCCAAAGGTTGCCCAGATTGGCTCGAGGAATCGAAACGCAGAGCGAAAGAGCTCGATCCGTTGAGGACGCGTGCGCCTTGAAGTGATGATTTGTCCGAAGCGGGAATGGCATCCCAGGCGCCGAGCTCGCGAAGGATTCTGATCGAGGCGTGGGTCAGCGCGATCTCGCGACCGTCGAACGCCGGATTCGCAAGTTTTTCCGGAGCAAGGGCTTCAACAAGTGCCACCTTGAGTTTGCTCTGGGCGAGCGATGCGGCGAAGGAAAGGCCGACCGGCCCCGCGCCAACGACAATGATGTCAAAGCTGCTGTCGGACCCGCCCATCAGCGTGGCGCCATTGCGTCGGCTCTCCAGTGCTCAAGCACGAACCGCGAAATCAAAAACGCTTTTGATGCTAGTTTAAGCATGACGCGCACAAGGTACAGTCGCCTAATAGGTGGCATCAGCGGCAGATGCTAACAAAGCCGTTGCCCGACCGCTGCACCTGACAAATAAGCGGTCGACCGGGCCGTTGCTGCTCGCGATCCTTGGCGCGAAACTGCTGCTGCTGCTCCTGATATTGCTGCCGCCGCAGCCTGTTCTCCAGCATCAACAGTTCGTTTTGCTGCACCAGCGCATTGCGATTGGCGGGGTTGAGGACTGGTGCCGAGGCGACCGGACCCGGCAATGTCACCGTTGCCAACATTCCCGACATGAAGCTCGTCAATAGGCGAAACCGTGGCATCCATTCACTCCTGCAAACAAAATTCTAAGCTCAGCGATGCCATGTTCCAGCATCATCTCGACTTCGCCACGCTCGCTCAGCCGAAAGGGAATTGCAGCGACCTGACCCGCTCACTACGACCTTCTTCATGGTGGCTGTCGTTTCCGGCGATCCAGTTAGGCTCTTCGTGAGATGTTGGTGGGCTTGAGCCGCAGGCGGCGGACCGATCGCGCGATCCAGTGGCCGCCGCATCGCCTCAAGAAACCGGGAAGGAATATCCGCACGATTCGGAAACCGAAGAGGTAGTCTCATGAGACAGGGCAGCGGCTGATCGAACCCGGCCTTTGCTGCGCTCCCCTGAGCAGATAGCCATCCAACCAGCGGGTTTCTAACGTCGGCCATTCAGGTTTCCAGCAGCCACACTTGCATGGAGCCTTTCGCCCGATTGTTCCAGAGATAATATGGCAGGGCAGTTAGCTGGCAGTCCGAAGCGATCGGGGGCGCACTCCTGTACAGGCCATCTCCCCAGGCTTGGTCTTCGACGCGCTGCGCGGAGGTGGTCAGCGTGACCACGCCGTCGAAAAGATCGCCCCGTTCGACCGTTTCGATCTTGGCCTCTCGCGGCAGCTTGAGCTGCTGCACGCGCGCCCCGGGATTGTCGACCTCTTCAACGCAATAAACCAACGGTCCGCGCTTGAGCGCCACCCGGCCGATATCCTGCTTGACCAACGGATGAGCATAGATCCGCTCGGGAGACATCGGTAGCTCGAGGGCGATCATGTCTCCTGGGGACCATAGCCGCGAGATTGAAAGATAGCCATTTCTGGTACATGCAGTCACGTCGATCACATGTTCCCCGACCGAAGCCTTAGCTTCGTGCGCCCAGCCGGGAATACGCAGTTTGACGGTGAACTCGGCCGGCGCGTCAGGGCTGACCTCTATCCTAATCGAGCCAAATAGTGGATAGGCGCTGGTTTCCCGCAGGAACACATTTGCTCCAGCGAGCTGGATGTTCGTCGAAATGCCGCCGTAGAGATGGAAGGCAATTGCGTCTTCGCTGGCCGAGACAAAATAGCCTCCGACCGAAGCGATCAGACGCGACAAATTCATCGTGCAGCATGGACATGTGTGCCAGGCCCATCGGCTGTGTCGTCCATCGCTGTCCAGCGGATTGGTATAAAAATAGTGCCGGCCATCGCGCGACAGGCCGGTCAGCGCGCCGTTAAACAACGCCCGTTCCATAACGTCGGCGTAGCGGCCGTCGAGATCGAAATGCAGCATACGATGGGCCCAGAAAATCAGCGCTACAGAAGCGCAGGTCTCGGCATAGGCCGTATCGTTCGGCAAGTCATGGGCCTCGGTAAAGCCTTCATTCCCGCCGGCCGGACCCAAGCCGGAAGTAATATAGATCTTTGAGGACATGACGTCAGCCCAGAGCAGCTCGCATGCTTTCTTTAGGCTGTCGTCATTCAGTTCCGCCGCGAGGTCGGCCATGGCAGAAAACATGTACATGGCGCGGACGGCATGTCCAACCACAATGGTCTGCTCGCGCACCGGCTTATGCGATTGGCTGTACTCAAATCTCTCCACCCAGAAATCCTGCGGACTCTCCCCGCGCGCAACTGCTTCCTGATCGAAGTAGTGCGGCTGGCGCCCGCGCTCATTGATGAAATAGGCTGCGAGGTCGAGATGCTTTCTCTCTCCCGTCAAGCGATAGAGCTTAACGAGAGCCAGCTCTATCTCCTGATGGCCGCAATAGCCGCGCTTCTGGCCGGGGTTCGGGCCGAATGTCTTGCGCACATGGTCGACATAGCGCTCGAGGATGCAGAGGAGCCGGCGCTGGCCAGTCGCAACGAAGTAGGCGATGCCGCCTTCGAGCAAATGTCCAAGATTATAGAGTTCGTGATTGTCGCGTAGGTTCGTCCAGCGCTTGTCTGGGTCGCGCTGCAAGTACCAGCAGTTCAGATAGCCGTCGGGAGCCTGCGCTTTTTCGAGATCGTCGACGATCTTTTCGATCCTGGCCACCATGTCGGCGTCGCTCCTGTGTGACAGCGCATAGGATGCCGCTTCGATCCACTTGCCGACGTCGGAGTCCCAGAACAGCTGCACGAAATCATGCCCATTGTCTCGGAACGACGGCGGGCGGTTCGGCAGGGTCAGGGACTGCAAAATACCGTGCTTGCCAAGCTGGACGTGCTGGCTGGGGATGGTACGTGTCAGGACCGTCTCTAGCCGTTCGCGCCAAAATTGCCCCTCCAGCGCCAAATCGACAAACCGAACTGGCTTGGTTCATTCGGACGCATCCGTTCCTGCAACGAAGTGCACTAGCGAGTTCATGGCTGCGACGATGCCGGCCAGGACCAGCGAACATGGCCAGCGCCTGACGCCGCTCTGCTGCCGTCCCGCGATAATCTTGAGCACGCGGTCAGCAGCCTCGCGTCCGAGCCCCTTTAGGTTCAAATCGACGGTTGTCAGCTGCGGACGCGCCGCAAGGGCCACAATGTTCTCAAAACTAGCGAGGGCTACGTCGGCATGTATTAGCGAGCCAATCTCGCAGAGCGAGTCGCACGCGCCCCGGGCGATCTGATCGTTGCCGCCGAAGGTCGCGTTCGGCGTTTGCTCACAAGAATCCGGCCGCCGCCTCGCGCACCCACGCCTCGGTCCACTTGTGGCCCTGGCCGCCCTTCGTGTCGGTCTTGATCCAGACCGATCGCCGAGGCGTTCGGCGGTGCGATTCATCGACGGAGGCATGCTTTCACCCCTTGGAAGACTGGCCGATGAAACCACACCGCTGAGCAGATAACCCTGATCTGGGTCAATCGGCACGACAATTCCGGCGACCGCGGTTCGAGGATCACCCGCCTGCATATTGGGGCGGATGGGCGACGTAATTCTTCGAGCGACAGATGCCTTTCACAGATCAGCGTCAGCGGCGGCCAGGTGAAGCTGGCTACCTCAGCAGTTGTTCCGGACGACTCGGCTTACGGCCGGCATCCGCACGGCCGCCTGCACAGCGGCTTATTCAGCGTTCCGGCTTGTCGTCCTGGTCGATAAGGATACGCTCTGCTGCCCCGTCGAGATCCTCGTATTGACCGCTTTTCAAGGCCCATAGGAAGCCAGACAGCCCAAGCCCGCCGAGGAGCAAAGCCACAGGTATCAGATACGCTAGCGTCGTCATTACAACTGTGCCAATCCGCTACTGTTGGAGCGTCCATCATTGGGAACAGTTTTCGTTGGTGCGTCCCGAACAAAGCCTTCCAGGCGCAATGCATTCCCGATCACCAGCAGTGATGACGCAGACATGGCAATCGCCGCGATAAGCGGAGTGACGTGCCCTAGAATAGCGACTGGTACAGCGATGGTATTGTAGAGAATTGCGACGGCGATGTTTTGGCGAATCAGCCCTCCCGCCTTCCGCGAGACCTCCAGAGCAAGGGATACTGCGAGAAGGCTTTCGCGCAGGAAGACGAAATCCGCGGCATTGCGACCAATCTCGGCTGCGCTGGCCGGAGCGATCGAGACGTGAGCCGCGCCCAGGGCGGGCGTATCATTGAGTCCGTCGCCGACCATCAGAACCTTGTGTCCGGCCGTCGCCAGCGTTTCGATGCGCTCAACCTTGCCGGATGGCAGGAGGTCCGGGACGAAGCGGCGGATATCTAACAGGTTTGCAACCTCACGGCAGGCGGCTGCGGTATCGCCCGACAGCATTTGCACCGACACCTCTTGCTCGTTCAACTTCAATATGGCTGCCCTGGCGTCAGCGCGCAGCGCATCCTCGAAAACAAACGACGCAACTATGACCCCGTCTTTCGTCAAAACCGTTCCGCCATTTGTGCCTTTGCCGCTGATTCGAGCTTTCCACGCCGCCCATCCGCGTCGGCCAAGCCGCCACGTGCTGCCCGCAGCGGTGCCTTCGATCCCGCATCCGGGGTACTCACTGACGGACTCAAGTTTTGGCTGACCCGCAAAACCCCCAAGGCCGGCCAGCGTCTTTGAAAAAGGGTGGCGGGAATGCGCAGCCATGTCGGCCGCGATGGCCAGCATGGCCGGATCGATTGCTGCCACATTGACGAGTCTGGGCAATCCTAGGGTCAGCGTACCGGTCTTGTCGAACACGGCGGAGTCGATTGCGGCGAGACGCTCCAGAGCCGAGCCGTCCTTGACCATGACTCCGGCCTCGAACAGGCGCCGGGCCGCCATGACCTGGACAATCGGCACGGCAAGGCCGAGGGCGCAGGGGCAAGTGATGATGAGCACGGCGATGGCGACGGTGATGGCGCGGTACCAATCGCCGGACGCGATCATCCAGCCGAGGAACGTGGCAAAGGCCGCCAGATGGACCACGGGCGCATAGAGCGCCGATATCCGGTCCGCAATCCTCCTGTAGCGCGAGCGGCCTCCCTCTGCGGCCTCCATCAGCCGGACCATTTCCGCCAGGAAGGAATCCTTCGCGGCGGCGGTTGCCTGCATCGTCAGAGGACCCGTCAGGTTCAGCGTGCCAGCCTGGACATGGGTGCCGGCACTCACGGTTTTGGGAGCGCTCTCGCCGGAGACGATCGAGCAATCCAGGTCGGAATTCCCGCTGATGATATCGCCGTCGACCGGTATCCGTTCCCCGGCCGCGATGAGAAGGCGCATTCCCGGCATGAGCTCGGCGACGGGCACGTATTCGCGCGTGCCGTCGTCCCGCAGGACAATGGAACCCCGTGCGACAAGCCGCGACAGGCCATTGACCGCGGTTCGCGCCCGCTCACGCATAACGTGGTCCAGCGTGCGGCCGATCAACAGGAAGAAAAGCAGCGATACCGAAGCGTCAAAATAGGCGTGCTCGCCGTGATTGATCGTTTCATAGAGGCTCGTCGCGTAGGCGAGCGAAACACCCACCGCGATCGGCACGTCCATGTTCATCCGGCCATGGCGCAGCGCGTTGGCCGCGGAACGAAAGTAGATGCCGCCGGCGAAGGCGAGCGCCGGGATGGCGATCAGCGCGGATATCCAGTGAAACAGATCCCGCGTCGCGCCTTCGGCGCCGGACCAGACCGACACCGACAGCAGCATGATGTTGCCCGCCGCGAAGCCCGCGACGGCGACGGCGCGGATCAGCTCCGAGAGAGTCTTGTCCTTCTCATGGATTTCCGGGTCGAACAGGTGTGCCTGGTAGCCCAGCCGTGAAAGCGTGGCGAAGAAAGGTGGGACCTCGTCGCCTTGCCAGCGGACCGACACGCGTTTCGTCGAGAGGTTGACGCGGGCCATTTCGACGTTTTCGAGCTTGGCGAGCGCCGCCTCGATCGTCTGGATGCAGCCCCCGCAATGGACAGCCGGCACCGACAAATCCGTCTGGTGAATGTCTCCGCCCAACGCGCGGCTGGCCAGCTTGATTTCGTGAATGGAGGGCAAAGCCGATGCCGCGTCGGCGACTTCCAACGCCATTTCTGCTCCGGGCGCGCAGCAGCTCATTGCAGGACCCCGTTCGAGATCATGACGCGACGAACGTCGCGGAACGGCGAAGCCAGGCCTGCGTCGGCATCGATCTCGACGATCCAGACGCCGTTCCTTGGCGTGTGCCGGGCGGCAAATTCTTCGGTGTTCCCGGAAGTGCCTCCGGACACCGCGGCAAGTGTCAGGGCTTCATCCTCGGCTTCGTAGGCCGGGTGGCGGAACAGCACCTTCACGCCGTGCAGCGGCACCGGCTTGCCTTTGCTGTCTGCAAGGCTGTAGCGGACTTCGCCGGAGGCGACGGTCAGCTTGCCGGTCCAACCGAGCGCCGCTTGCGCCCGTCCTTTCCTCGCTTCTTCGTTGAACTGCTGACTAGCTACATAGCTGTTCTCGACTATGAGGCCGGACCAGCTCCTGCTGGCGAGTGTCGCCATAGTCAGATTGACGGCGATGACCACACCAAAAAAGGCGAGAATGGTGGTTAACATGTGTCTGCCGGTGAATTCCCAGCTTCGTTGCGTGTTGACGCTCATCTGGTGATCTCCGGGGTGCTGAAAGTGGCGGTGTATTCGTCCGCCTCGAATCTCGCCTTGTCCTCGGCGCGGAATTTGAACGTTTGGGCTGCGCCTCCGAGCCGGTCCGCCGGTAGGCTCACAAAAATCTTCAGCATCTTCAGGCGGTCGGGTTCGACTGGAACGGCGAAGGACCGGCCTGCCGGAAGATCAATACCAACGACGCTCATTTCGGCTCCCGGCAGGCCCTGCATCGTGACGACGACTGTCCTTGGCTCGGGCGCCATGTTGAGCAGCTTTACGGTGTATCCGTTGCGGATTGACCCGTCGGACAGCGTGACGAATTGCGGGTTGCGATCGTGCAGGACATTCAACTCCAGCCGCTCACGGGCCAGAAGTGAATAGACCAGCGCGAGCCCGACCGCCGACCAAGCGCCCAGATAGATGTAGGTGCGCAGGCGAAAAATCTTGCGAATATGGAATTGCGCCAGCTTGTCAGAAAATTTGCCTTCATCCGTCCTGACAAAGGAAGGATTCACTGTGGAGGAACCGCCCGCTGTTGCCACCGCCATATTGGCGCTGTAGTCGGATAATGTCGCATAGGAGATCAGCCCGTGCTCCTTGCCGAGCTTGTCCATGACGTCCTTGCAAGCGTCGATGCAGAGCGCGCAGGTGATGCATTCGAGCTGCTGGCCGTCGCGGATGTCGATCCCCATTGGACAGGCGGCGACACAGGCGTTGCAGTCAACGCAGTCGCCGACCGGCTGCCCCGCGGCCAAGGCCTTCTTGGCGTGGCGCGAACGAGGCTCGCCGCGCCAGTCGTTATAGGTCACGGTAAGTGAATTCTCGTCGAGCATGGCAGCCTGGATGCGCGGCCAAGGGCACATGTAGGTGCAGACCTGCTCGCGCATCAGCCCGCCGAATGTGTAAGTGGTCGCCGTCAGCACGCCGATGGTGACGTAGGCGGCCGGGGCGGCCGCGCCGGTGAAGACTTGGCCGATCAGCATCGGCGCGTCAGCGAAATAGAAGATCCATGCGCCGCCGGTGGCTACTGCAATGATCAGCCAGATAGCGTGCTTGGTTGCGCGTAGCACCAGTTTGCGCGCCGTCCATGGATGGGCGTCGAGCTTCATGCGGGCGTTGCGATCGCCTTCGATCGCCCGCTCCACAGCGAGAAACAAGTCCACCCACACGGTCTGCGGGCAGGTATAGCCGCACCATGCACGGCCGACGGTCGAGGTAATCAGGAAAAGGCCGATTCCGGCCATGACCAGAAGGCCGGAGACGTAGTAGAACTCCTGTGGCCATATCTCGATCAAGAAGAAGTAGAAACGGCTGTTCGCAAGATCGACCAGCACGGCTTGATCCGGGGCGAACGGCCCGCGATTCCACCGCAACCAGGGTGTCAGGTAATAGATGCCAAGCGTGATCGCCATCACCAGCCATTTAAAGCGGCGAAAGTTGCCCGAGGTGCGCTTGGGGAAGATCTTTTTGCGCGCAGCGTAACGCGTCGGGCGCGTCTTGGAGAGATTGGCTGGCGACGCTTCCAGCCGTCCTATCCGCGTTTCACCCACGTGCGTCTCCACTCACCAGCCATGTCAGAGCCCGCCTGTCGAACACCTTTGTTTTTGAGGCGGTCCTCGCCGTTGAGGCAGGGTCCAGCCTGACGGTGTCGAGGCCCGGCTTTCGCCGGGCCCCGTCGCTTGGCAGGGGGAGGCCGAGAATAGGGCTTCCGTTCCTATTCTCCGCCGCCAAGCGAATGGACATAGATTGCAAGTTCCTTGACTTTGGCTTCGCCCAGACGTCCGAGCCATGCCGGCATCACACCATGCTTGGGTCCGCGGACCTGCGCGGCGATGGCCGTCTCGCCGCCTCCGTAGAGCCAGATAGCGTCGGTCAGGTCAGGGGCGCCGAATTCCCTGTTCCCCTTCGCATTGTCGCCATGGCAGGCGACGCAATTTTCCGCGAAAACCTTGGAGCCTGGTTCGATTAGGCTTGCATCTTTAACTTTGCCGGAAAGGCTGGCGACGTAGGCGCTGACCTGTGCGATCTGGTCGGCGGTGATGAGGTCGCCGAAGGCCGGCATTTCCGACAGGCGCGTGTCTGGATCTGACGCGAAGCGAATGCCATGCATAATCGTCTGCTCGATCTGCTCGGCCTTGCCGCCCCACAGCCAGTCGTCGTCGTTGAGGTTGGGAAACCCCTTGGAGCCCTGCGCGCCGGAGCCATGGCACTGAGTGCAGTTGACCTTGTACGCGGCGCCGCCGGCTGCGATGGCGAATTTACGTAGGGTGTCGTCCGCGGCGATCTCAGGGAGACTTTTCGATTCTATCGCAGCGACATATTTTCCCTTCCCCGCTTCCGCCGCCGCCAGCTCATTGTTGACCCCGTTGCGGCTCGAATAGGCCAGCACACCCTTTGTCGCCGAGTGCAGCAATGGCCATGCCGGATAGGCGATGGTGTAGCCGATCGCCCAGGCAATCGTTACGTAGAAGGTGGTTATCCACCAGCGCGGAAGAGGATTGTTCAGCTCCCGGATGCCGTCCCATTCGTGGCCGGTGGTCGACATGCCAGAGATATCATCGATCTGCTCGTCGCTCATGATCACTCGTCCTGAAGCGGAATTCGCGCGGCTTCATCGGCCAACTCGACGCTGCCGGGGCGGAGAGCGAAGGCGATTGCTCCGACAAAGAAAAGTGCCATGGCGACCAAGCCCCAGCTGTCAGCAAACTCCCGCATCAAATTGTAATCCATGGATAAAACTCCTCAGCGGTAGCCGGTGGTTTCCTTGTAGTTTTTGTAATCGACCAGGGTGCCGAGCATCTGGAGATAGGCCACGAGGGCATCCATCTCGGTCACCTGTCGCGGGTTGTTGTCGAAGTCCCCGATCTTGGCTTTTGGATAACGGGCCTCCAGGCCGGTCGGGTCAGCATTGGGATCAGCCTGGGCCATCAAATCGGCGTTGGCATGCGCGATCATGTCATCGTCGTAGGGGACACCGACACGCCGGTTGGCGACCAGGTTCGTAGAGAAATCCTTCACCTCGATCGGGGTGTCTTTCAAAAACCCATAGCTTGGCATGATCGATTCCGGCACCACGGAACGCGGGTCCGAAAGATGCGCGACATGCCAAGCGTTCGAGTAGCGATCGCCGACGCGTGCGAGGTCCGGCCCAGTGCGCTTGGATCCCCATTGGAACGGGTGATCGTACATTGACTCGGCCGCCAGGCTGTAATGGCCGTACCGCTCCACCTCGTCGCGGAACGGCCTGATCATCTGGCTGTGGCAGAGGTAGCAGCCCTCGCGCACATAGATGTTGCGCCCAACGAGCTCGAGTGGCGAGTAGGGACGCATCCCGTCGACCTTCTCGATCGTGTTGTCGAGATAGAAGAGCGGTGCGATCTCTACGATGCCGCCGACGGTCACCACAAGAAGGGAGCCTACGAGAAGAAGCGTGGCGTTCTTCTCGATGATGGCGTGTCTATCTATCAATCTCATCTTCTGGCTCCCGATCGCGCAACTCGGAGACCTGCAACGGAACCTGGCATCGGCTGCTCCTCGCGTCGGTATCCGAGGATGGTCATGGCGATGTTCCAGGCCATGATTAGGGCGCCGGACAGATACATGGCGCCACCGATGGCGCGCATCACGTAGTAGGGGTGCATGGCGGCCACCGTCTCGGCGAAGGAATAAACCAGGAGACCCTGCTCGTCGTATTCGCGCCACATCAGCCCCTGCATGATGCCGGATACCCACATGGCGGCGGCGTAGACGACGATGCCGAGCGTCGCCAGCCAGAAGTGCCAGGTAACCAGCCGCAGCGAATAGAGCCGCTCGCGGTTCCAGAGCTTCGGCACCATGTAGTAAATCGCGCCGAACGAGATCATGCCTACCCAGCCGAGCGCGCCCGAATGGACGTGGCCGATAGTCCAGTCGGTGTAGTGCGACAGCGAATTGACTGCCTTGATCGCCATCACCGGGCCTTCAAAAGTCGACATGCCGTAGAAGGCGATGGCCGCGACCATCATGCGGATGATCGGATCGGTGCGGATCTTGTCCCAGGCGCCAGAGAGCGTCATCAGGCCGTTGATCATGCCGCCCCATGAGGGCATCCACAGCATGATCGAAAACACCATGCCGAGCGTCTGCGCCCAGTCGGGTAAGGCCGTGTAGTGAAGGTGATGCGGCCCGGCCCAGATGTAGAGAAAGATCAGCGCCCAGAAGTGGATTATTGACAGGCGGTAGGAATAGACAGGCCGATTGGCCTGCTTGGGCACGAAATAATACATCATGCCGAGGAAGCCGGCGGTGAGAAAGAAGCCGACTGCATTGTGTCCGTACCACCACTGCGTCAACGCATCCTGGACCCCTGAAAACGCAGAGTAGCTCTTAGAACCGAGAAAAGAGACGGGCATCGATAGATTGTTGACCACGTGTAGCATCGCGATGGTCACTATGAAGGACAGGTAGAACCAGTTGGCGACGTAGATGTGTGGTTCCTTGCGCTTCAGGATGGTGCCGAGGAACAGGATGAGGTAAGCCACCCAGACGATGGTCAGCCAGAGATCGACATACCATTCGGGCTCGGCATATTCGCGACTCTCGGTGATGCCGAGCAGGTAACCGGTCGCGGCCATGACGATGAAAAGCTGGTAGCCCCAAAAGACAAACCAGGCGAGATCACCGCCGAAGAGGCGGGCGCGACAGGTGCGTTGCACGACGTATAATGACGTGCACAGCAGCGCGTTGCCGCCGAAGGCGAAGACGACGCCGGAAGTGTGCAGCGGCCGCAAGCGTCCGAAATTGAACCAGGGCTGGATGTTGAGATCGGGGTAGGCCAGCTGCAGTGCGATGACCACGCCGACCAGCATACCGACCACACCCCAGAACATGGTGGCGACGGCGCCATAGCGGATCGGCCCATCCATGTAAGCGGAAGGGTCGACCGGAGCTACCGGCTTCAACTCGGTGTTGCGCATCAAGATGGCGGTAAAGCCAGTCAGGGCGAAAAACAGCACCCACATGTGCTGGCGGAAAGGTCCATCGACGCCGAAGCCGGCAGCCACCAACGCCGCAAAAGCAAAAAAGCCAAGCACGACGATCTCTGTGCCGAATTTCATCGCAATCCCGATCTCGAGTCCGGCGGACGCCACGTCCGCAATGCATTTTATTGCGCAGCCTCCGCCTTGCTCGCCCTGACCTATGTCAGGGCCGTGCGATTTTACTTCGGCCAATATCGAGAACTCAGTGCGATGAGGAGATGGCGATTGAACCAGAAAACGCAGAACGGGCTCCCGCGCTCGTGGACAACCCTGGCATCGTCGGTCCGAGCGCGTGCGGAGATGGCTCCGGGCGACCTGATGAACCTTGCCCATTTGGAAAAGCTGAGGCTCTGCAGCGCTCTGGAAAGCATTGCCGATGGTTTGCCGAACGTCGACTGCGCCAGATGGCTCGGAACGGCCAACGCGATCGTTCCGCTGCTGCGAGACATTCATAACTTCGAAGAGACGGTGATCTTCCCCGCGTATAGGGCCTGCTTGACCTCAGCTGAGGTTGACCTTGGCACTACCGGCCGGTTGCGCCTCGAGCACATCAAGGATCAATGCTTCGCCGGCGAGCTGGCCGAAACACTCCTGTCGATCGGTAAAGGTGATCCGATAGAAAGCGCGGAAGCTATCGGCTTCATGCTACGCGGCTTTTTCGAAGGATTGCGGCGACACATCGCATTTGAACGCGAGCATATCCTGCCGCGCATCGGAGTAGCCGACGCCGGCACCCCCGGTTAGGCCTCGTGCAAAGAGCTCACAGTGGCGCCACTCGCCCGCCGCAGCGCTGTTCCAGGCGGCTCATGCTGTCCACCGTCACATGACGCTTGTTTTCGATCCGGATCACGCCATCCACCCGCAGTCGAGTCAGCTGGCGGCTCACGGTCTCGTTCGTAAGCCCAAGGAAATCAGAAATTTCAGCCCGAGTCAGCGGCAGATCAAAGCACGTCGGCCGTTCCGCAGAATCAACACCGGAATGCATATTCCGGCCGATCATGAGCAAAAAGCTCGCCACTTTCTCCGGTGCGGTCTTGCGTCCAAGAGTCACCATCAATTCACGCGCATCGTCTAACTCGTTCAGCGTCTGCTTGAACAGCCGATGCTCAAGTTCCGGAGACTCCTTCATCATTCGTTCGACGGCCGCTCTCGGAAACGAGCACAGCGTCACAGAAGTTGCTGCTTCCGCATTGATCGCGCTTTCCAGCTTGAAGGGTCGTCCCAGAAAATCGGGTGAAAATTGCAGACCGACGATCTGCTGGCGACCATCCGAAAGGGTCTTCGTCAGCTTCACCACGCCTGAAAGCAGGTTCGAATAGCTGTAGACGGGCTCGGCGTCGCCAATTAGTGCGCCTCCTGGCTCGATCTTGTGCCTCGTCGTAGTTTCCGCGAATCTGACCAACTGATCGGGATCGAGCGCACCGCAGACACCGCTATGCCGGGCCTCACAAGAATGGCAAAGAACCGGAATGGGGGAACTGTGAATGTTCTGTCCTACTGTCATTACGCTCGCTCTGCCGATTCCAAATACGAGCAGGATAGCAATCTGGGGTAGAGAAATCCTTGCGGCAGTTTGTCCGTGCTGGCTTGACCGAAATCAGGGCTTCGGCTTGTCGATGCATCTAGGCTTGCGACCGCGCAAACACAGTGGACCGCGACATGCAATCGGAATTAGCTGCAAGGCTTGGCGAGAATGTCCCTCGCTACACCAGTTACCCCACCGCGCCGCACTTCCATCCGGCCATCGATGCTGCCGTCTACCGCAGCTGGCTGGCGGCGCTCGAAGGCGGTGCCGAGATCTCGCTCTATCTTCACATTCCCTATTGCGCCAAACTGTGCTGGTTCTGTGCGTGCCATACCAAACAGACGCGCCGCTATGAGCAGGTGAGCGACTATCTGCCTTCACTATATGCCGAGATCGCGACGATTGCCGGTCTTGTTAGCGGAAAGGCGCTGGTGCGTGCAATTCACTTCGGTGGCGGTTCGCCGACGATCCTGAACCCCGATGACATGGTTGCTCTGACAAAGGTTTTGCGCAATAGCTTCGATTTTTTACCGGACGTAGAGATCACCGTCGAGATTAACCCCAACGACATGGACGATGCACGCCTCGACGGGCTCGCCAAAATCGGCATGACGCGGGCGAGCCTCGGGGTGCAGGATTTCGATCCGAAAGTGCAAAGGGCGATCAACCGCGAGCAAAGCTTTTCGCAGACCAAGATAGTGGTAGATGGCGTTCGTTGTCGCGGCGTCCGATCGGTCAATCTGGACCTGCTCTATGGCCTGCCGCACCAAACCCAGGACAGCCTCAGTTCCACCGTGGCGCAGGCGTTGACCCTGGAACCGGACAGGATAGCTCTGTTCGGCTACGCCCACGTGCCGTGGTTCAAGAAACACCAGATCATAATCGACCAGGCATGGTTGCCGGTCGCCACGGAGCGGTTTGCCCAATCGCAACTCGCTGCACGAGCCATTGTGGGCAAGGGATACGAGACAATCGGGATTGACCATTTCGCCAAACCTGGGGACGCGCTGGCACGTGCGGCGCGCACAGGGACTCTGCATCGCAACTTTCAGGGCTACACGGAGGACCGCTGCGAGATATTAATCGGCCTTGGCCCTTCATCCATCAGCCAGCTTCGCCAAGGTTACGCGCAGAACACGCCTTCAACGGCCGCGTATGCTCGAATGATAGGAGATAGAGGATTGGCCGTTGTGCGCGGCATAGCGCTGTCCGACGACGATCGCGTCCGAGGCTGGATCATCGAGCGGCTAATGTGCGATTTCAAGTTCTCGGCCATCGATCTGCTACAGCGCTTCGGCGAAGCGGGCCATAAGCTTCTCCGTCAGGCAAGCTCCGTGGGTTTATATAATTCAGTTCCATTGCTTGAACTTGATGGCGAATATTTCGTCGTGCCGGCTGAAAGCCGCCCGTTCGTCCGAAGCATCGCGGCCAAGTTCGACGAATTTTTCGAAGGCGGAACGGGGAGGCACTCCTCGGCAGTCTGATCAGCAGAGACGGTCGGCAGCCGTTACGGTCGATTGCGTATGAACTACAGACGACTCCATTATCCGGTCGTAACTGCCGTGTTGTCCCGCCCATCCCGGCCTTGAGGCGAACACCCCCTTGCGGGCACCGGAATACACAAGCAATCATTGCGTCGTACCGCAGGGTGGTGTGCTCGGCGGCAGCGAAGCTGCTCGTGAGCGCTCCCCTCGATGGCGTTATAGATACTGTGGCGAGAGCCCGGCCTGTGGCACCCTCGGTGCTGTTGCGCAGCTACCAGGCGAGTGTCCATGCCACGACACGTCGATGCAGACACATTCGTCACCGCCTACGATCAGCACAGCATGTTGGTCGCAGTGGTTGAGATTTGCCGGTCAAAACGGCCTATGGCCGCGACATCCGGAGATCGATACGGATTTGCGAAAGCGAGTGAGCAGGCACTCTTCATTCACCGATTTGCCGCTACACCGTAACCGGTCGACCTCAGCCAGTTTTTCGCTGAAAATATCGATTGCCGTTTCGGCCCCAGCAACGTGGCCCCAACGCCGGCAGTTGGCATCGTGCGCCGATCCGAATACCAGGTGCCCACCCGCCGCAAGTAGTCCCACCAAGGAGCCGACAGCGGCACGTATTTCCGGAATACCGCCTAGATAGTAGAGAACTTCGGCTACCACGATCAGATCGAATCTTTCCTTGGTCGAGAATTCGAGGACGTCGGAAACTATCCAAGTGATGTGCAAACGCTTTTTCAGCCGTTGGCGGGCTCGAGCAATTGCCCGCGGCAAGACATCGATGACGGTGAGCCGTTGACAGTGCGGGGCTAGTTTGGCTGTGAAAGCTCCCGCCGCGCATCCGACCTCGAGCGCATTGCTAATAGGTCCCTCCGAGAGCGACAGTCGAAGCATTTCGTCGTAGCGTCTTTGCTCGAAAGGATTGCCGTCCAGTCGCCAAGGATCCTCCGTGATCATCTCGCGGCTCAACAACTGATAAACTGCATCCTGCATCAACTGGTCCCCTTGGAAATGACTGAATTCATCCTGCAAGCTCAGAGAACAGCGGCAGCAGAATTGCGTGATGGCGGTTTGAAGTGAATCGATACGTTGTTCACCGCTTGGCGCAATTTGCTAAGCAATGCACGTGATCGATTCCATTCAGAGTTTCATAGTAGGTATCGAATATGTGGGTACTATCCACCAGGTCGATTGATCGCCGCCTAGGCTGTCCTTAACCTGACCGGCAGAGCACCCGGCCAATGTTCCGGGGACAAGAACGCCGAGGGACAGGTCAATCGCCGCAACGGCCATTCGCGTGGAACGGTGCTGACGCACACATCAGACATGAAGATGACGCGTCGATCCAACGCGGCCGGGTGGGGATCTTCGATCCAAAGATCGCCAAATACCTGCGCCGCTTCCCGATTTTACAGCATCAATATGTTTCGATGTCGGGCACGATCCGCACATCAACGGAACAGCTCGCTGACACACTCATCACGCAGCGTCGATATGGCCGACGCAGGTTCAAGAATTCCTGCTGGCAGGGAGAGCGATCTCGTGATGCGATCCCGATAGCCCTTGTTGTACCTCATACCGGACTCCATATTTTGAATTTCCTCAGCGGCTAGCCCAGACGTCACCGCCAGGTCCTCGATGGAATATCCAAGGTGCTCACGATAGGCGCGGATGATGTGGGTCCCCTCTGACACAGCCGTTAACACTGTCTCGGGAATGCGCAAGTCGTTCATAGACACCTCCAACAACAGCAGGGACACCTGAATCGGAAGATGTCCTCCCGACCTGGCGCTCCCAGCAGATCAAATCAATGGATGTCGACCGGATCGGCCTTTCCATGGAATGGCCACCTGAAATTGGAATGGCCACCTGAAATTTCGCAGCCAAATCGGGATATGGCAGTTCACCTCGTCACAAGTTCAAGAGCCTGCTGCCCGTACGATAGGCTGATCAGCTGTAGCGCAACCATTTGCCGCCACCCGAGGGCGGCCTTGTACTTGATGCCTGGCGCCGCTTCAAGCAGCCGCGACGCTTCCTTCACGGCAAGCCCTCAAGCAGCTTGCGCGGATGCCAGCGCCTGGCGCGCGCCGGACCGCGCCGCTTCAATGTCAGCATGAACGGGAATCACAGCGCCGAGACCGCGCCGTTGCTGGCGTCAGTGCTGATACGGATCTAGCGCCGGATTGCAAGAAACGGCGAAGCTGTCGGGGCCGGCGCAGACATAAGCCCTTCGTCCTAGAATAGGATGATCGCGTTGTTCGACAAGCAGTGAGAACGCGCAATTCCTAGGCCCACCAGTTTTGGTTCAACCTGAGCCCGACTCCGACTGGCGCCGGGACTTCTCCGACGCGCCAGGGCCTGGGAGGCCTTCCTTCCTGGCCTTAGCAAACGCTCGGTCGCCTTCGAGGAACCCGGCCAGCATAAATGGAATGAGCTCAGCTACCGTCTCAGACTCGCCGTACGTCTGACGGTAAAGCGCGGCATAGTCCTGGAGCTCTTGATATAAGTCGGCGCTAACAGTGATGGTGATTTTGGAAGGCGTCCGGTTCGGAAGCTTTCCAAGCTTCAGATTGGCCATAATTGCCCCTTTTCAAGGTCTGTAGGGTCGCAGCACAAGATCCTTGTGCACGATGACGCGCAGCGGCCAACCAGGGCGGACGGTGATGGTCGGTTGGACGTTGAGGTTCTTTTCGGCGACCCGTTGCCCGGCTCGGCTGACGTTCTGCTGGGCAGATTCGCGGATTGCCTTCACCAGATCGCTTTCGTCGTCTCCGAGGCTCAATTCGGTGCCCACGCCAAGCAAGGTCGCAAGCGCAACACCCTTGATCAGCTGCCAGGTGTGGAAATCCACCTTGTCCTCAAGCCCAGCATAGCCCGCAGTGTCGGTGGCGGGCAGATTGTCAATTTCGATGGAGGAACCGTCGGGCATCATTATTCGCTGCCATAGCAGCAGGGCGCGTCTTTGCCCAAAGGCTACAACGCTGTCATAGGTGCCGATTAGTCGTGAGCCCTGCGGAATGAGCAGAGTGTGGCCTGTGACGGTGTCGTGCACGTTCTCGGTGACCTGTGCGACGACAAGGCCGGGCAAATCGGAATTGATCCCGGTGACGAGACTTGCCGCGATCACGCTGCCGGCCATCAGCTGATATGGAGAGGCAGGCGTCTGCAGGGCATGCGGATTGTAAATGCCGCCGGTGTTCCGCTGGCTAAGAAAGTCGAGCTTGCGCTGCTGGTTGTTCTGGTCGCCCTCGGCCGGCGCAACGGACGCGCGTGCCGTATCGGCTTGCGGGAGCGCCTCAAACGGCTGCTGCGCACCCTGCCCGCCGCCGGCGATATCTATCTGTCTGGGTCGACTGTCAATCCGGAACAAGATTTGCGACTCGCGCGCCGCGATCGCCTGCTGGGCAAGCCGCTGCTCCTCGGCGGAAGCCTCCTGCCCCGGCGCGATACCGAGCTGTCGCTGACGTTCAAGGATCGGGCGGCCGAGATCACCAGGCAGCGGGGGTCCAAGCACGGGAGGTTTCGGCTTGATCTCGGAATAGTCCATGGGCAGGTTATCAAGCGCCTCAGCGGTTGGCTTGCGCTCGGTATTGTACCGGTCTTCCGCCAGATCCTTGATGTGCAGGGCGGATCCTTTAAGCGCGATCATAGTGACACCAAACACGGCACCAGATCCGAGTGCAGCGATAGCGATGATCACGCTACGTCTGAAGCGCACAGCACGGCGGGGCGAGGCTCGCAACTGCAGCTGCTCGGGATCGAGTTTTGGAAAGGTACTGGGGCGGGACGTATCGGCCATGAGCTCCCCCTCACCTGCCAACACGCGAAAAGAGTGCCATGTGCCGCGCCGGCTGCCGGCCGTCGGTCCTTGTTATGCGCACCACCTGCTGTTGCTTGGTCCCCAGACGCAGTTCGGCGGCGGCAAACAGACGATCGACGATGAAATAGTTGCCCCGCATTCGGTAGTTGACGAGCTGGTTGTTGCCGTCAGCACCAACGATGAAGAGAGGTGGCGCCTCGCCCTGATCGATGCGGCGCGGGAACTCGATATAGACCTTGGTGCCGTCGTCGAAAACGCGCGTCGGCCTCCAGGGCGGTGTGTCGCCGCTAATAGAGTAGCGGAAGCGAAGGTTCTCGAGCGCCACATTCGACGCGGCAGGCATAGCCGCATCGGCGCGAGCGTTGCGCTGACGGAGCGCAATGATCTGGTCTTCACTGTATGTCCAAGAGATCGCGGCCATTGAGGTCTTCTCGGTGCTTTGAAGTTGCAGGTGGTAGGCGCGCCGGTCCGTCGTGATGACGAGATTGGTGGCAATCCCCGGCGCGAAGGGTTTTACCAGCACATGGGTGCGCTGGTTGTCAGCGGCGCCGCTGACGGTGTCGCCGATGACCCAGCGCACCGTGTCACCAGCCGACACGGCTGTCAGTTTCTCGCCCGGTTGCAGAGCGATATCGCTGACGCGCTCCGGCGCGGCATAGAGCTGGTAAAGCGCGCCATCGGTGAAGGGATAGACCTGGACCGCATTAACATACCCGTACTTGGTGGGTTGCTGGGTGGCCGCCCTGTTGGCATCGGCGACGCGTTCTTCAGGAGAGAGCTTGTCGTCGGCTGTGACCTTAGCCGGATCGGACTGTAACTGGCCGGGAAGCGGCAACGGCTTTGGCACCTCGACGATCTTGACCGGCTTCTCCGGCGGCTTCTCGATCGCAGCCGGTTTGAAGTCGGCTGCGTCGTAGGAAATCTCAGGCGGCGGCACCGGCTTCGATGAGCAGGCGGAGAGAACTGCTGCAGACGCCGACAGGATCAGCACCGCACGGAGCGATGGCTTTCTACTTTTCATTGGCAGGCTCCTTGGGGGAAACGGACGGCGGCGCGACGCTGTCGAGCTCGCGCGACCAGTCGATGGCGTTGATGAAGACGCCGAGCGGATTCTTGCGTAGCTGATCAGTATTGCTCGGCGGGCGAATCGCGATGGTGAGAATCGCTGTCCAGCGCGTCGTACTGACCAGGCTGCCGCGCTCAAAGACTTGCTCGGTCCACTTGACCTGGAATGAGCTTTCGGAGGCTCTAACCACGCTGGTCACCTGCACCGAGACGCTGCGCGTACCGATCTGACCGAAGGGATCGTTCGCCTTGGCGTACTCGTTGAGGAAGAGCGCTGCGCGGTCGGTGGCAAAGTCGTAAGCTGCCAGCCAGTTCTGCCGCACCAGCACCGGATCGGTGGAGAGCGAACGGACATTCTGGATGAAACGGCCCAGATGCCAAGCGATCTGGGCATCGGATGGCTCGTAATCCCGGACTGCCGGCGCAACGGCGCGCGCCTCACCGAAGCGGTCGACCTCGACGACGTAAGGCACGACACGACTTTGCATCGACTGCCATGCAAGTCCGCCGGAGAGTCCTGTTGCCAAAGCCAAGCAGCCAAGTGCCATCAGCCGCCAATTCCGAGCCTGCACCCGAGATGAGCCGATGCGCTCGTCCCAGAGCTGGCCGGCCTTCTGGTAAGGTGTTACGGGCTCGGGCGTCTTGCCGTAACGCTGAACGGGTCGCTTGAAGAGCATCTAGTCGTCCTTGTCGTTGAGAGAGGGATTGGCGCTGCCGCCCGGCCTGTCGCCATCACGGACGGCCTGCATGGCGGTGTGGCGATGCGCACGGGCGGTCTGTTCGGAACGCAGGCGCCTGGCCCAGCCGGGCGCGGCATCGGCGGCCGTGCCAGCTGGGCTTCCGGTCATGGACGCGGTCGGCGCACCGCCAGTCGCGGTCCAAGCGGCTTCGCGCCCTGCATCGGCGTTGCGTCCGAACGTTTGCGCAGCCGATCGCGCTGCCCGCATCGCGGCGCCGCCGGCGGCACCCGCCACGCCGTGCATTCCGGCAGCTACGCCGGAGACGCCGGAGTGAGGTGAGGTTGCACGTCCCAACTGCCATGCCGAGGAAGCTGCCGAGCCCATGGTGGTGCCGGCTCGGACTGCGGCGAGACCTCCGTTGGCTGCCGTGCGCGTGCCAGCAAACGCAGCGCCTCCGGCAACGAACGATGCACCGGCGCCGGCCGCGGTGGTGCCCAGTGCCGCGCCAGCGCCAAGCTGCGGCGCGCCGGAAACAAGGCCCGAAGCGATCCCAGGTCCGAAGATGCCAAGACCAAGCAGCGCCAGCGCACCTAGCACCTGTGACATGGCCGCGGCCAAATCCGGCTCCTTGCCTTGCAGCGCGGAAGCGAACTCACCGAAGAGCGTGGAGCCGATGCCGACAATGACGGCAAGCACCATCACCTTAATGCCCGACGAGATGACATTGCCGAGCACGCGCTCGGCCAAGAACGCCGACCGGTTCCAGAGCGCAAAGGGGACCAGGGTAAAGCCTGCCAGCGTGGTGAGCTTGAACTCCAGAATTGTGATGAAGAGCTGGATGGAAAGAATGAAGAAGGCGATGATGACCAGGAACCAGGCCACGAGCAGCACGAAGATGGTGAGCGCGTTGCCGAAGATTTCGGGAAAACCAAGAAGCTGGCTCGCCTGATCGAGAAGTGGCCAGGCGCCCTCGAAACCGGTCGCCGCAATACGGCCAGGATGCAGGAGATTGTCGGCGGACACATTGCCGGAGGAGGCGTTGATGCCGAGGCCGGCAAAGGAGCGATAGATGATATCCGCGAGGTTCTTGAAGTTGTTCAGGATGAAGGCGAAGACGCCGACATAGAGCACCTTGCGGATGAGCCGGCCGAAAATGTTGGGTTCGCCCCCGAGCGCCCAGGCCAGGCCGGCGAGCGCGATGTCAATGCTGATCAGGGTGGTGGTGAGGAAGGCGACGTCGCCAGAGAGCAGACCGAACCCGCTATCGATATAGCGGATAAAGGTCTCCATGAAGCGATCGATGACCCCAAGGTCGTTCATGCCGCCGCCGTCCTCGTGGTGATGAAAATGAAGATCAGTTGCCGGGATAGGCTGTGCCGGTGCCCAGGAAGCGCTTCGTCGTCTGGCGGGCTGTTTCCTCGGACTCCGCCTTGCGCGCCGCATCCTCGGCCTCAGCACGAAACTGCGTCGCGAGCAGCGTCTGGATCTGCATCTGCTGCTTGGTCGAAAGCGCGATCAGCTGATTGGTGGCTTGGCTCGCCTGAAGGGCACCTGCCGCACCTTGGCTGCGGTTGACGAGGTCGGCGAGCAGGTCGCCATCGCCGCGGACATTCTCGACGATCTGCGACTGGACACGCATGGTCTGTCGGAACGCCTGCATGGCGCTCTGCCAACGCTCGCGCGCGGCGCTAGCAACATCGTTGATCTTGATCGTGGCATCGTAGCTATCCGGATATTGCTGGCGCCACTGGTCCTGGAGCTTGTCGAGATCGAAGCTCAGGCCACTCGCCTGGTCCATCAAGCCATCGATACGATGGAGCGCACCGGTAAGCTGGCCTACCGAAGAGAAATCCAGGCTCTGAAGGTTGCGCGCCATGTTCTGCAGCATGGTCGCCTGGTTCTGCAGCGACTGGATCTGGTTGTTGATCTGCTCCAATGCGCGCGCCGCCGAGAGCACGTTCTGCGTATAGTTTGATGGATCGAACACGATAAGCGCGTAGGCCGGCTGAACATAGTCGGCCAATGGTTTGGCGATTAGCGAAACGGTGATCAGGCTGGAAAAAAAGCGGCGTCCCATCATGATGATTGCTCCTTGTCTGGCTGGGGGAATTGCTGGAAAAGCTCGGCAGCCCAATCGAGGCCGCGCGCGCTCAGGAAGCGGGAAGCGAAGCTCTCCTCCCCGTGTTCGGACAGGATCCTGTCGATGAGGGTCTGCGTGGCTGGATCGGAGGCGCCGCAAAGCGCAAGCGTGATTGGGCCTAAGCCCAGCTCGAAGAGCCGGTTGCCGCAGCGCGACTGCAGATAGTATTGCCGCTTCGGCGTGGCGCGCGCGATCAGTTCGATCTGCCGTTCGTTCAGCCCAAAGCGCTCATAGGCTGCCCGAGCCTGCGGTTCCACGGCACGATCGTTGGGAAGAAAAATGCGCTGCGGGCAGCTCTCGATGATTGCGGGCGCGATTGACGAGCCAGCGATGTCGGCAAGCGACTGCGTGGCGAAGATTACGGACACGTTCTTCTTTCGCAGCACCTTCAGCCATTCGCGGATGCGGGCGGCAAACAGCGGATTGTCAAGATAGATCCAGGCCTCATCGAGCATGAGCAGCGTCGGCCGCCCGTCGAACCGCTCCTCGAGGCGATGGAACAGATAAGTCAGCACCGGCAGGACAGCGCTTTCCTCATGCATCAGTTCCTCGGTCTCGAAGCACTGCACGTCCGAGTTGGCGAGCCGATCATCATCCGCGTCGAGCAGCCGGCCGAAAGGACCGTCGAGCGTGTAGGGCATGAGCGCCGACTTCAGCGCGTTGGACTGAAGCAGCACCGCGAGGCCGGTGAGCGTTCGCTCTTGCGCCGGCGCGGTGGCAAGGCTGGTGAGCGCCGACCAGATTGCCTCCTTCACCTCTGGCGTGACGGTGACGTTCTCATGAGCAATCAAGCCGGTGATCCATTCCGCCGCCCAGCTTCGGGTAGCGGGGTCGCTGATCTTGCGCAGGGGCTGGAAGGCAAGCGCACCGTCGGCACCCAAGGCATGGTGTTCTCCGCCCATGGCAAGCGTTGCCGCGCGGGCCGAATTGCCCTTGTCGAAGAGATAAACTTGCGCGTCGGCATAGCGTCGGAACTGCAGAGCAATTAAGGTGAGCAGAACCGACTTGCCGGCACCGGTCGGTCCAACGATGAGCATGTGGCCGACATCGTCCACATGGGTGGAAAGCCGGAACGGCGTCGACCCGCTGGTCTCTGCAAAGAGAAGCGGCGGGGCCTCTGTCCGTGTGACCTTGGTCAGATGCTCGTTCGAGGTCGGACCGGCCCACACCGATGATAGCGGCATGAGATGGGCAAGGTTTAGCGTGTGGAGGAGCGGTTGGCGCACATTGGCATAGACATGACCGGGCAATGAGCCGAGCCACGCTTCGACTGCATTGACGCTTTCACGGATCGTGGTGAAGCCGAGGCCATTGATGATGCGCTCGACCGCGCGAAGTTTCTCCGCCGCGGCTTGGCGATCCTCGTGCCACACCGTCACGGTCGTGGTGAGATAGCCGAAGCCGACATGATCGCCGCCCAAAGCCTGAAGGGCGGCATCGGCATCGAGCGCCTTATTATCGGCGTCGCTGTCCACGAGAGGAACGGCTTCGTTCGTCACGACCTCGCGCAGGATGGCCGTGATCGATTTGCGCTTGGCAAACCACTGCCGGCGCAACCGCGTGAGCGTCTTCGTGGCTTCCGTCTTGTCGAGCGGGATGAAGCGCGTCATCCAGCGATAGGCAAAATCCTGGTGGTTCAGCGCGTCGAGGATTCCGGGCCGCGTGACATTGGGAAAGCCGAGAACGGTGAGTGTGCGCAGATGCTGTTCACCCAGCATCGGTTCCAGGCCGCCGGTAAGCGACGCGTCAACCAGGATGCCATCCAAATACATCGGCGTTTCCGGAACGGCGACTGGGTGGCGGCGGGTCGAGACGGTGCCGTGCAGATAGGTCAGCGTCTCGGCATCGTCGAGCACGCGCACTTCGGGCATGAAGCCCGACAGGAGGTCCAGCACACGGTCGGTCTCGTCACGGAACCGCGCCAGCTCCTGGGGCCAGTCTCTTTCCCCTTCCGCACGACGCGAGTCGACGAGCGCGTTTTCCGCCCGGGCCTGGCTGTCCGGTGGCGGCATGAACAGCAAGGTCAGGTGATAACGGCTCTCGAAGTGCGCGACCTTGCCCTCGAAGGCCGCACGCCGCTCTTCATCGACCAGCCACGACGCCGCGTCGGGAAAAGTAGAGCTCGGATAGCCCCGCGCTTCGGTGCGCTCGGCTTCGAAGAAGAGTGCCCAGCCGGAGCCGAGCCGTCTGAGCGCATTGTTTGCCCGCGAGCAAACACCTACGAGTTCGGCTTCCGTCGCGCTTTCGAGATCCGGGCCGCGGAACCGGAACGTCCGCTGAAAGCTGCCATCCTTGTTGAGCACGATGCCGGGCGCGACCAGCGCGGCCCAAGACAGGTGGTCGGCAAGCCTGTCGGCTTTGCTGCGGTATTCCGAAAGGTTCAGCATGCCAGCCACCCCTTCTGGCGAAGGTGGCGGATAAGCACACTGGCGAATTCCGGATCGCGCCTCGCTGCAAAAACCGCGATCGTGTGGCCGGCAATCCAGAGCATCAGCCCTGCGATCCATTGCTGCAGGCCAACGCCGATTGCCGCGGCCACTGTGCCACTAAGGATCGCCACCGCTCGCGGTGCGCCGCCCAATAGGATCGGCTCGGTCAATGCCCGGTGAACCGGTACCTCGAAGCCTTCGATATGCTGCTCTCCGGGGGCCATCAGACGAGCGCTCCACCACCGAAGGAGAAGAAGGATAGAAAGAAGCTCGATGCAGCAAAGGCGATCGACAGCCCGAACACGATCTGGATAAGCCGGCGGAAACCGCCTGCCGTGTCGCCGAAGGCGAGCGTCAGGCCGGTGGTGATGATGATGATCACCGCGACGATCTTGGCGACCGGTCCCTGCACCGATTCCAGGATCTGCTGTAGTGGCTGTTCCCACGGCATGCCGGAGCCGGCCGCATAAGCCGGGGCAGTGAGAACAAACGTGAGCGCGGCGGACGAAAGAAAGCGAAGCTTCTTGCGCATGAAGTGACCTTTCAAAGCTGTTGAAGTTGCGGAAGCGTGAGTTGGGTGACGGCGTAGTCGCCGCTGCCATCGAGACCAGTGACCTCGGCAATCGCATCAATGTGGCGCGAGGATCCGCGTCCGGCGATGAAGACAATCAGACCGATGGCATCGGCGATGAGGCGGCGGGGGACGGTGACGACGGTTTCCTGGGCGAGCTGCTCAATGCGGTAGAGGGCAGAGCGCGCCGAATTGGCGTGCACGGTGGCAATGCCGCCGGGGTGCCCGGTGTTCCATGCCTTAAGCATGTCGAGGGCTTCGGCGCCCCTCACTTCGCCGACGATGATCCGATCGGGCCTGAGCCGCAGCGTCGAGCGTACGAGGTCGGCAAGCGTCACCGCACCCCGCCTCGTCCTCAAGGCAACACAGTCCTTTGCTGCGCATTGCAGTTCGCGCGTATCCTCGATCAGGATTACCCGTTCGTCACATTCGGCAACTTCGGCCAGCAGCGCATTGGCAAGCGTCGTCTTGCCCGAGGACGTACCGCCGGCAACCAGGATGTTGCGCCGCTCGCGCACTGCCTTCCTCAATGCATCAGCCTGCGCCGGAAGCATGATGCGATCGGCAACATAGTTGGCCAGCGTGTAGAGTTTTGCCGCAGGCTTGCGGATGGCAAAGCATGGCGCCAAGACGACTGGCGGCAACAGCCCTTCGAAGCGCTCGCCCGAGGGCAGCTCGGCACTGACAATCGGGTTGTCGGCATGCACCTCGGCACGGACGTGGGAGGCGACGACGCGGATTATGCGTTCCGCCTCGGAAGGGTGCATGTGCACGCCGGTTTCGATCCGGCCTTCGCCCAACCGGTCGAGCCTCAGCGCGCCGTCGGGATTGACCATCACCTCGATCACAGCCGGATCGGCAAGCGCCTCAGTGATCGCCGGCCCCATGGCGGTGCGCAGCATGGCGCGGCGGCGATGGTTAGCCTCTGGGTGGGAGCTCATCCTTCCCCTCCCCCGCCACCGTCTTTGCCAAGCGATCGTTTGCCGGAAGCGATTTGGCGGCCGACCTGCTCAACGAATTTATCGAAACGCTCCTGAGCGATGGCCTGCGTTGCCCTGTCCGGGATCGGCGTGTGAGCGTGGAGCGTGATCGAAAAGCGGATGAAGAGCGCGAGGCTCTCCAGGATCATCTCGCCATCGCGCCTGACATGAGCGAGTTCGCGCGAAAGACGGTCGAGCCTCACGCCGTAGCGCCGGTCGAGCTCGATCTCGCCACGCCGTTCGATGTACGCCTCGACCGCCTTCGCAACGATCGCGGACTTGGTGGTCGAGGGATCGCGGCTTAGGTTATCCAGTTTCTTGCTGAGCTCTGGCTCAAGCAAAAACTGATGTCGAATGCGGTGGGGCTTCATGCGGCTCGTTCCACGGGCCAGCGCTTGGCGCGCCGGCGACGGGAACAAGCATCGGCCGAACACCAGAAATCTGTTATGGCCCTTAACTACGCTCAGATGCGCTCTGCCTTTGAATGCCTTCAGAAGCCGGGCACGATGTCCTTGGCGTTGCCCGTTGTCTCGTTGATGCCGTAGGCGCGCGAGGCAGTCGAGATCCGGTCCATGACGCGCTTATCGGCTACCGTCTCGCTATCATCGTCAACGGGCTTGAAGAGGTCGTCCTGATCGGGCCCCTGGGGGACGACGGGCTGTTCTTCGGCCAGACCTGGATGACGTTGCTGCTGGAAACCTCCCTCATCCCCGATTGCCGCGGCGGCAATCTCGTCGTCTGAAGCTAGACGACGGTCAACGCCCCGCACCTGGCCAGTCCAGTCGTTCGCACACGACGCAGGGCAGTCCACATTGGAACCGTCGAGCAGCACCGGCGAAGGTAGCACCCGTTCGGTGAAATTCTGGTCCTCGTAGTAGCGCAGCTTCTTAGCGCGGATTGGAGCCAACCCCGATATCAGCACCAGCTCATCGGAATTCGGCAACTGCATCACCTCGCCGGGAGTCAAGAGCGGGCGCGCGGTCTCCTGTCGACTGACCATGACATGAGACAGCCAGGGGGCAAGCCGGTGGCCGGCATAATTGCGCATGGATCTGAGTTCCGTCGCAGTGCCAAGAGCGTCGGAAATACGCTTGGCAGTCCGCTCGTCATTGGAAGAAAATGCAATTCGCACGTGGCAATTGTCCAGGATGGCGTTGTTCTCGCCATAGGCCTTCGAGATCTGGTTCAAGGACTGCGCGATCAGACAGGCGCGGATGCCGTAACCGGCCATGAAGGCGAGCGCAGTCTCGAAGAAGTCCAGCCGCCCGAGCGCCGGAAATTCGTCCAGCATCATAAGAAGCTGATGCTTGCGGCTCTTCTTTGGATCGCCCTCCAGGCGCTCCGTCAGTCGCCGACCGATCTGATTGAGAACCAGTCGCATCAACGGCTTGGTACGCGAGATGTCCGATGGCGGCACGACGAGATAGAGCGATAGCGGCCGCTCGGCAGCCATGAGGTCGGCAATTCGCCAGTCGCAGGCCGATGTTGCCGCCGACACCGTCGGATCGCGGTAGAGCCCAAGAAACGACATCGCGGTCGAAAGAACGCCTGAACGCTCATTCTCTGATTTATTAAGCACCTCGCGCGCGGCAGAAGCGACAACAGGATGGACCTGAGGCTTATCCGCCGGGCCGAGGTGGTTGGTGGTCATCATGCGCTGAAGCGTTGCGGCAAACGAACGTTGCGGGTCCGACAAGAAGGTGGCGACGCGGGATAGCGTCTTTTCTTCCTCGGCATAGAGCACGTGCAAAATGGCGCCGACGAGCAGCGAATGACTGGTCTTCTCCCAATGATTTCGCCGCTCCAGCGCGCCTTCCGGGTCGACAAGAATGTCGGCAATGTTCTGGACGTCGCGCACTTCGTTTGCGCCCTTGCGGACTTCCAGCAGCGGGTTGTAGCGGGCTGATCTTGCATCCGTCGGATCGAACAGAAGGCAGTATGAGAACTTCGAGCGCCAGCCGGAGGTTAGCTGCCAATTCTCGCCCTTGATGTCATGAATGACAGCCGATCCGGTCCAGGAAAGAAGCGTTGGAACAACCAGTCCGACGCCCTTGCCCGAACGCGTCGGCGCGAAGGCCATGACGTGCTCCGGGCCGTCATGGCGCAGGTAGCGATCCTTCAGCTTGCCGAGGAAAATGCCGGTCGGCCGAAACAGGCCCGCGTTCTCGACCTCCCGGATAGCGGCCCAATGTGAAGAGCCGTAGGTGGTGACCAACCCACGCTGTCGCGACCGCCACAGCGACCCGGCGACCGCTGCAGCACATCCCATGAACCCACTGGCGCCGGCGAGCATACCTGCCTTGTCGAAGACGTCTGGCGCATAGGCATCGAAATGGAACCACCATTCGAACAATTTCCACGGCCTGTAGATTGGCCATCCGGCGAGGATAAACCATGGTGCGCCGAGAGGCGTCTGGTAGGCCAGCATGTGGGCGCACCATTGCGTTGCCGTCCATACGCCGAGAGTGACGATAGCGAATACAACGGCGGTCTGCCCAATCAGTAGCTTTGTGGGGGTCATTGGCCTCTTCCGCTGTCGTGTTAAGCCGAACTAATGATCATGTCGCGGAGCAGAAACTAAAACGTATCCTACGCACGACCTGCTGCGATCAGGCATCGGCAAGAGGTTGGAAACGTCAGAGCGGGCGCAGAGGCCCGGTGCTTTCGGCGCTCAACCCGGGCCGCGCGGATCAGTCCGCGACGGTGTGTGCCGCTCACCGGCATAGTCGGCCTGTCTGGCAGGCGCCGTCACACATGTTTCGACATTGTGACATCAGTGTGCCGCACGTTTTTAAAACTCTTAACAATTAAATTGTCATCGTGTTGATATACTCGGCTGGAATTTGAAGGTAAATTGCTCTCATCCACCGCAGTCGGGAACGCCGTTCTTAGAAGAAACAGCAGATAAGACGATGATCTGGAAACGACACTTGCGGCTTTGCTTACTATCGGCAATGCTGCGGTAGCGCAATACAGAAAAGTATGCGTACGCCAGGCACCATCTTCGACCAGGGATTACGAAATGGGCAATACCGAGAGTCGTCGAAACTGTCCACTTCCCAGCGTTAGACCATGCCAAAGCCATCGATCAACCCGCGCCGTCACCGGAAGGCGGGCAAGCAGTCGACAGGAGCTCTTGTCGAAGTCGCGTCGGGTGCAATCGCCGAAACAGGCCCAGAATCCATCCTCAAAAGCAAAGGCGGTCGGCAACGACCTGTCGCTGGGAACGATCGCAGCATTGCGGGCGAACACCCGGCTGGCTCTCGGATGTACAGGCGGGCAGGCCGAAGTTTCAAGCATCCACAAACCGAGGCGGTCGCGACGGCCTCACGCAGATCAAGGGCAGTCTTCGACGTGGTGGCCGATCTCGAGGCGGTTTGCTCGCCCCGGGGACTGGAGGGGGTGCTTGCTTGGTTGGGCCTAGAGGCTCGTCCAGCTTGCTCCCGCTGTCTTTGGAACTGGATCGCGCAAAATACGTGACAATCACGAACATGCTGCTCGAGTTCACCGGTTCTTCAGATGCCAGAGTTCGATAGCTGCCAAAGGGAAAACTCGCATGAAACGACGTGGTCTCATGTTCCTGACGCTGCTTTCACTGGTCGGGCTTTCCTTCGCTGCGACAGAGGAAAGGACTCAGGGGGCCGCCGATGCGACGATGAGATTTTTGGGTGACAGCGCGGCTGCTGGCGCTGGCTACACCTGGGGTGGCGGAACCCTGGACTTCGAGGGTAAATGCTATCCTTTCACCGTTTCCGGATTGACCTTCATCGATATCGGCGCCGAGCGAATTGACGGCGCAGGAACTGTTTACAATCTGAAGACGGCCGAAGATCTCGCGGGAACCTATATCGCGGCCGGCTCGGGTGCGACACTCGCAGGCGGAGGCAGCGTTGTGGCGCTCGAAAATCAGAATGGCGTTATCGTGCATTTCCATTCAACCACGGCTGGACTGAAACTCTATCTGTCGCCCGCAGGGATCGTTGTGAAGCTGAAGTGAATTCCTGGATCCTCGCTGCATCCGCTCTGTCAGGTGATCGCTGGAACATAGCCGAATCGATCGAGAATCGGTCTGAACGGGCCGTGTCCAAGAACCGGATTCAGCCGGCTCTGACCGCCAGGCGAAGAATCGTTGCCGCATGCGGCAAGGCTTGAGAGAACTGAACAGAGGGAGCGGCGGAATGGACGGCGAGAACAAGAAAACGGTCCGGTCCGACCTCGATGAGGCCGCCCTCTTCTTCCACAAGCATCCAACCCCGGGAAAGCTCGAAATCCAGGCGACGAAGCCGCTCGGCAACCAGCGCGACCTGGCGCTTGCCTATTCGCCAGGTGTCGCCGCCCCCTGCCTCGAGATCCGCGACGACCCGGCGACCGCCGCCGACTACACCGCGCGCGCCAACCTGGTCGGCGTCGTCTCCGACGGCTCCGCTGTGCTTGGGCTGGGCAATATCGGCCCGCTCGCCTCCAAGCCGGTGATGGAAGGCAAGGCGGTGCTGTTCAAGAAGTTCGCCGGGATCGATGTTTTCGACATCGAGATCGATGCGCCCGGGATCGATCGCATGGTCGAGACGATCTCGGCGCTCGAGCCGACCTTCGGCGGCATCAACCTGGAGGATATCAAGGCGCCGGAATGCTTCGAGGTCGAGGAGCGGCTGAAGGCCCGCATGGGCATTCCGGTCTTCCATGACGACCAGCACGGCACGGCGATCATCGTCGCCGCGGCGGTGCTCAACGGGCTCGAATTCGCCGGCAAGACCATCGCCGACATCAAGATCGTCACCTCCGGCGCCGGCGCCGCGGCGCTCGCCTGCCTCAATCTCCTCGTCTCGCTCGGCGCAAGACTCGAAAACATCTGGGTCACCGACCGTTTCGGCGTCGCTCATAAGGGCCGCGTCGAGGAGATGGATCGCTGGAAAGACCCGTATGTGAAGGAGACGGAAGCGCGCACGCTCGCCGACGTCATCCCCGGCGCCGACGTCTTCCTCGGCCTCTCCGCCGCCGCCGTGCTGAAACCGGACCTGCTGCAGCACATGGCGCCGAAGCCGCTGATCCTGGCGCTGGCCAATCCCAATCCCGAGATCATGCCGGAGGTTGCGCGCGCGGCACGCCCCGACGCCATGATCTGCACGGGACGCTCCGATTTTCCCAATCAGGTCAACAACGTGCTCTGCTTCCCCTACATCTTCCGCGGCGCTCTCGACTGCGGCGCCAGCGCCATCAACGAGGAGATGAAGATGGCCGCGGTCAGGGCGATCGCCGCCCTTGCCCGCGAGGAGCCATCGGACGTCGCGGCGCGCGCCTATTCCGGCGAGACGCCAATGTTCGGTCCGGACTTCCTGATCCCCTCGCCCTTCGATCCCAGGCTTATCCTGCGCATCGCGCCGGCGGTCGCCAAGGCGGCCTGCGACACCGGAGTGGCGACACGGCCGATCGCTGACTTCGCCGCCTATATCGACAAGCTCAACCGTTTCGTCTTCCGCTCCGGCGTGGTGATGAAGCCGGTGTTCTCCTCGGCCAAGGCTTCCAGCGCCAAGCGCGTGATTTATGCCGACGGCGAGGACGAGCGCGTGCTTCGCGCTGCCCAGGTCGTGCTTGAGGAAGGCATAGCCGAGCCGATCCTGATCTGCCGGCCGCAGGTCCTTGAGATGCGGCTGAAACGCTACGGTCTGCGCATCAAGCCGGGCGTCGATTTCGGCCTGATCAATCCCGAAGATGATCCGCGCTACCGCCACTATGTCAACCTCCTGATCGAGCTTGCAGGCCGGCGTGGCGTGACGACGGAAGCCGCCCGCACCATGGTGCGCACCGACAACACGGTGATCGCGGCACTTGCGCTGAAACGCGGCGATGCCGATGCCATGGTCTGCGGCCTCGAAGGGCGCTTCGAGCGGCATCTGCGCAATGTGACGTTGATCGTCGGACCGCGCGCCGGGATCAAGCATTATGACCTGTCGACGTTTTCCATGCTGATCTCGCAACGCGGGATCATCTTCCTCACCGACACCCACGTCTCGGTCGACCCGACGGCGGAGGAGATCGCCGAAATCACCGTGCTGGCGGCGGAGGAAATCCAGCGCTTCGGCATCGAGCCGAAGGCGGCACTCCTGTCGCATTCGGATTTCGGCTCGCGTGATTCGCCGAGCGCGCTGAAGATGCGCCGCGCGGCGGAAATCCTCGGCCGCATCGCGCCCGCTTTGCAGTGCGACGGCGAGATGCATGCCGATACCGCACTGTCGGAGCATCTGCGCCGGCGCGTCTATCCGCACTCACGTCTGAAGGGTGAGGCCAATTTGCTGGTCTTCCCGAACCTCGATTCGGCCAACATCACCCTGACGGCTTTGCGCGCCATGATGGACGCGCTGCATGTGGGGCCGATCCTGCTCGGCACCGACAAGCCGGCGCATATATTGACGCCGTCGGTGACCTCGCGCGGCGTGGTCAACATGACCGCGCTCGCCGTGGTCGAGGCAGCGCATAAGGCGCAGGCGCTTGTCGATCTGGGCTGAAGCTGGAATCGGCGGCATGCTAAAACAGGCGGTTGCCTGCTGATCGCTTTTTCAACAGACGCGGATGGCCTCGGCCTCGCGCGCTAGACTAAGCGCGCGTACGAGGGCCACCTCGGCGCGACGGCATCGGTCCCAGCGCGCCGGTCGGAACTGACTCACTGCCACTTGGTTTGAGCGGCGGCTGTCTGCCGACTGCAGGCGCATTGCCGCTGGCAGCAGGTCCGCCTGATGATCCGGCCGAACATGCGCCGCTCAGCACGGACCATTACTGCGGCATTGCTGCGCCCCGTCGATGAGCGTGGCGACAAGCCCGGCATCTCGGGCGAGTCGGTGCCCGCCTGCATAGTCTTGTTTCAGCTCGCGCAGCCCCACAGTGCTGGCCATCCGCGTCTGCATCGATCGTCGCAAAGGTGCCGATGTTGTGGTCGAGGAGCTACTTTCCTGCCTGGTCGGCGGTGGCATTTTCCGGCATCGAAACCGCCAAAGCGTTTAATCGCTGCGCAGGATTCTTGCTTCGAGCGCGGCCGCCACAAAGGCTCTTCGAGCAGCTGGTGGATGAGCGTGACCCCGCAATACCTGCAGGCACGCGTCCATCGCTACCTTCCGTTTCTCGGTTTGACGATGAAGATCACGCAGCAGAATAGCGGCCGCCTCGTTGACGTCGAACACAACACGCTCTGAGCTGTGGCGGCCAACCTGAATAACAACCGGCCTCTCAAATCTGCTCAAGCCGGTCATCTCAGCGCCCCCAAGGCAATCATGCGTCACAACGCCCGTTCTTCCTCTTTGCGGAGCCGAGCCGTTCCGTTGCCAATTGCGAAATGTCGACACAATGCACTCTTGACGTGCCCTGCGCCAGCCTCACACGCGTGGCCGACGCCCAGTCCTCCCATTTTTTCCACTGCCCGCTGCCAGACACTGTTTCAGCGCCGGCCAGGAGATGCCATTCGCCAGCAGACGAGTCGGGAGACAGGGACACGTAAGGCGAGACGGAGAGCGAGCGAAACACCGGTCCCACCTCGATTTGCTGGCAAGCTGCATCGTTGCGTCGCCGCGATTGTTTGCAGAGCGTCATGATCTCGATCAGATGGCGAGAAGAGGCCTGGTCTTTCGGAAAAGCTGCTGGCCGAAATCTTGGGGTCTGACCCTCGATCCTTCAGCCATCAGGCTTCCCCGTTGCCACGTCTCCTCAAATGCGGCGCCGGCGGCTGCTCGTTCGATCCTCTGGCAAGGACCCGGTTTCGGCAAACTCGCTTGCCTCGGCGGGCCGTTTGCCCCAATCCAATCAAAGTCTCGTCAGCCGGTTTTGCAGCGCCTGCCGATCGGCCACGAGGTTGTCGAGGTGCAGCGGCTCGTGGTCTGGCCGCTCCCCGTTGAGCAGTCGTTGAACCAGCGCCC
>NZ_JAFG01000021.1 GCF_000519305.1 Mesorhizobium ciceri WSM4083
CCACAAGGCGGCGATGGTCGTTGCGCGCTGTTCGACATAGGAGAGGGACACATTGCGGTTCATGGCGCCGTCGTAGACGAAGGGGGCGGTCATACCGGTCAGCCACAGCGCGCCGGTGAAGGTGGTGGGCTACCAACCACGCCGCACGCCGGCACGGAACGCTCGCGGCGCGATGCTCTTCCGCGTAGACGCGCCATCTTCGTGAGAGGCTCGTGTCAGCGACGAAGACCAGCTTCGCCGCCTCGAGGCCGAGCTGGCCCTCCACCCGTCCGACCGCCGCTTCAGGGTCGGGGCGGCCCTGCTCAAGTGCGTCCGCGGGTAGTGTGCTGAGAGTTCTGCAAATTCGCTGAGAGGGGGCGGTCATGGCAGGCTGGTGATGTTCAACGTCACCTGATTCCCGCGAAGGAACGCCACCATGACCAAGACTGAAAGTAAGACCGCCAGCGCCGCCGTCAAAGACATTCTGCTTTCGGACCCGCAAGGTCTGCACGAAGTGATCCGTGCGGTGATGCAGGAGGTGCTCGAGGCCGAGATGGACGAGGCGCTTGGTGCTTCGAAGGGCGAGCGCACACCGGATCGGCTCGGCTACCGCTCGGGTTATTATGGCCGCACTCTTGTCACCCGTGTCGGCAAGCTTGAGCTGCGGGTTCCGCAGGACCGGGCCGGCCGCTTCTCCACCGAGCTGTTCGAGCGTTACCAGCGTTCGGAGCGGGCCTTGGTGGCGACGCTTGCGGAGATGTATGTGCAGGGCGTTTCGACCCGCAAGGTCAAGGCGATCACGGAAGAGCTGTGCGGCCATGCCTTCTCGGCCTCATCGATCTCGGCCATCAACAAACGCCTGGACGAGAGCCTGAAAGCGTTTGCCGAGCGCCCGCTTCAAGAGCCGTTTGCCTATCTCATCCTCGATGCCCGCTACGAGAAGGTGCGCGAAGCCGGCATCGTCATGAGCCAGGCGGTGCTGATCGCGGTTGGCATCGACTGGGACGGCCGGCGTCAGATCCTGGCCGTGGAGATGGCCAATCGCGAGAGCCGCTCGGCCTGGAGGGACTTTCTCGTCGGCTTGAAGGCGCGCGGCCTCAAGGGCGTCGAGCTGGGGGACTGTCAGGAATTCTGTGCGCGAGGCCATGATGATGGAAAGGAGAGAATCATCACATGGCTATCGAGAAGGAACTTCTGGACCAACTGCTTGCCGGCCGCGATCCGAATGAGGTGTTTGCCAAGGACGGATTGCTCGACGACCTGAAGAAGGCGCTTTCAGAGCGGATTCTGAACGCTGAACTCGACGAGCATCTCGAGGGCGACCGCACCGACGGCAGCGCCAATCGCCGCAACGGCCATTCGAGGAAGTCGGTTCTGACGGGCACGTCGAAGATGACGCTGTCGATCCCGCGCGACCGGGCCGGAACCTTCGATCCGAAGCTGATCGCCAAATACCAGCGCCGCTTTCCCGATTTCGACGACAAGATCATTTCCATGTACGCGCGCGGCATGACGGTGCGCGAGATCCGCGGCCATCTGGAGGATCTCTACGGCATCGACGTGTCGCCGGACCTGATCTCGGCCGTCACCGACGCCGTCCTGGAGGAAGTAGCCGAGTGGCAGAACCGCCCGCTGGATGCGATCTATCCGCTCATCTTCTTCGATGCGATCCGGGTCAAGATCAGGGACGAAGGCTTCGTTCGCAACAAGGCCGTCTACATCGCGCTCGGCATCCTGCCGGACGGCACGAAGGAGATCCTCGGCATCTGGATCGAGCAGACCGAGGGCGCCAAGTTCTGGCTGCGCGTCATGAACGAACTGAAGAGCCGTGGCGTCGCCGACGTCCTGATCGCCGTCGTCGACGGCTTGAAGGGCTTCCCCGAGGCGATCAACGCCGTCTTTCCCCAGACTGTGGTCCAGACCTGCATCGTGCACCTGATCCGTCATTCCCTGGAGTTCGTGTCGTGGAAGGATCGCAAATCCGTCGTGCCGGCGCTGCGCGCGATCTACCGGGCCAAGGACGCCGAAGCCGGCATGAAGGCCCTTGAGGACTTCGAGGCCGGCTACTGGGGCCAGCGGTATCCAGCGATCACCCAGAGCTGGCGGCGCAACTGGCAACACGTGGTACCGTTCTTCGCCTTCCCCGAAAGCGTGCGCCGGATCATCTACACCACGAACGCTATCGAGGCGCTGAACTCGAAACTGCGCCGCGCCGTCCGCACCCGGGGACACTTCCCGAGTGACGATGCGGCCATGAAGCTGCTATATCTGGTGCTGAACCATGCGGCCGAGGAATGGAAACGACCGCCGCGCGAATGGTTCGAGGCCAAGACCCAGTTCGCCGTCGTCTTCGGCGAGAGGTTCGTCAGCCAATGACGAAAGCGGGCCTCGCGCACAGAATTCCTGACAGTCCCTCGAGCTGGTCGTGTCCGACGATCATGCCGGCCTGGTCGCGGCGATCGGCGAGGTGATCCCGGAAGCGGCATGGCAGCGCTGCTACGTGCACTTCCTCAGGAACGCGCTCGATCACCTGCCGCGCAAGCACGGCGACGATTGCCTGCAGGAACTCAGATGGCTTTACGACCGGCGCGATCTCACCGAGGCCAAGGCCGATCTCGCCGCATGGCTTTCCAAATGGTCGGCCCGCTACCCACAACTGACGACATGGGTGGAGGAAACTATCGAATACACGCTGACCTTCCGTCTGCCGCGCCAGCACCACAAGCACTTGAAGTCCACCAACATGCTCGAACGCCTCAACGAGGAAATCCGCCGCCGCACCTATGTCGTGCGCATCTTTCCAAACTCACAGAGCTGGCTGCGCCTGGTCAGGGCACTGGCCGTCGAAACCAACGAAAACTGGATGGAGGCCAACCGCTACATCAACATGGACGACCTGCGCCAGCACAAGAAGCTCGCTCTGCGCCAAGCCGCATGACCAGCACCAGGGCCGCCCTTTTGCAGAACTTGACGCACACAACCTCCGCGGACATTCTTGTAGGTTCAGCTCCGGCTGCGGAGCCAAGCGCCGAGCGCTGCGGCCGATCAACCGAATTTCCTCGGCAAGCCCTCCACCATCTGGTTAAGCGCGATGGCCGGGCACACCTCGATCTTCTACGATGAAGGCTTCATGCGCAATCCAGGCTGGACGGCGGAGCCTGCCTCAGCCGGACATCTCGGCGACATGGTCGGCGGGACCGGCGCCCTTCCAGGCGGTCAGGACCGGTCCCGACGCAGTCCATTGATGCCTTCGTGCATGAACCGCCCTGCCAGCGCCAGACGCGGCCCTTTGGCTTTGTCGGTCATGATGGCCGAGGTGCGCAGACCATCGCCAGTCAGAAGGGCAACCAAACATCTTCTGGGGCTTCCAGGGGCCGCGACGAGCAAGCGCTGACGGTCGCTGGCCGAAACGGTGAAGGAGATGCCATCGCGCATTCATCAGATTCGCGCCACACCGCAAAACGAAATCTCGAAATATGACTCTTTGATCCGCTAATCCACTAGGTTCCGAAGATTTTGTCGGATCGCATTCCCGATAAAAACCAGCCGCCGTTGGGCGTAGCCGATCACGGACTAGCCGCGGGTATATTTCCCCGACTCGAGGTCATCGGCGATCGATTCTGGTGAACGCTCGGAAGCCGGTCCATAGCCGCCGCCTCCGGCTGTTTCTATAACAATCGCCTCGCCTGCCGCGATGACGATGCCCGAAGGCTTACTAATAAGCCGCTTGGAAGTTCCAGTCGCCGAGACGAGGGTGAACCGACCAGGTCTCCCCTCGTCTCCTCCGAATATACCCCATGGCGCGTTGAAGAAGCGCTCTCCAAACCCGCTGAATATAGCGGAATGCGCCACCGGCTTGATTACGCGGCGCAGCCCAAGACCTCCCCGATGGCGCCCCTGCCCGCCTGAGTCCTCGGCGAACTCATAGCGCTCGACGATCAGGGGATACTCAGTCTCGATAGCCTCAATCGGCAGGTTAGATGTGTTGGTGATGTGAACCTGGACCCCGTCTTTCCCATCCTTTGTCGCGCGACCGCCGAATCCGCCTCCGAGCGTTTCAAAATAGACGTACTGCCTTTTGGTGTCGGGATCCACGCCCGCAATCACTGTCGTCGTGTTGGCTCCATTGGCGCCGCCCACGACACATTCCGGCAGAACATCCACAAACCCGCCGATCACAACGTCCACGATGCGCTGGCATGTGTTAGCGCGTGCAGCGACAGCAGCTGGGAATTCAGCGTTCAGCAAGGTGCCTGAAGGGACGAAAATCTCCACCGCGTCTATAAGTCCCTGATTGTTCGGAGCGTCGGGATCGAGCAGCGCCTTAACCGCATAAAGCACGGACGCGCGGGTCGCATTCATGGTTGTGTTAATATTCCCGAGCACTTGGGAATGGGTGCCGGTGAAATCAAACATCAATCTCGGTGCTGCCGGATCGATGGTCAGGGTAAGTTTGATTACAATGTTCTCGGTGCCGAGACCGTCATCGTCCATCACATCTTCGAAGACGTGCGTGCCGGCCGGGAGGGAGGCAATGGCATTGTCAACACGACTGCGGGTTCGCTTCATAATCTCGTCGAAGCTGACAACCACCTGGTTGCGACCAAAACGCTCCACGATTTCCTCGACACGCCTAGCCCCCAGCCGGCATGATGATATTTGGGCATAATAATCGCCGCGACGTTCCTCGGGAACACGAGCATTCAGCAGTAGCAGCTTTAGGATGTCGCCAACGAGCTCGCCCTTGGAGAACAGGCGCACCACTGGAATGCGCAGGCCCTCCTGATAGATTTCGCTCATGCCACCCGCCATGCTTCCGGGGACCATGCCGCCGATATCTGCGTGGTGCGCGATATTGCAAACAAAGCAAATCAGTTCTCCGGCGACAAAGACGGGCAGCGCGAGATTCACGTCCGGCAGATGCGATCCTCCGGCGCAATAGGGATCGTTCGCGACGAACATGTCGCCCGGTTTGATTTCGTCTATCGCATACTGATCCAGAATGCTGTCGATCAAGCCGGTCATAGACCCGAGATGAATAGCAAGCGACTTCTCGGCCTGGACGACAAGTCGGCCTCGTACGTCGATGACCGCGGACGAATGGTCATGACGCTCCTTAATGTTGGTCGAGTAGGCGCTCTTCATCAACGAGATGAACATCTCGTCGGCGACTGAACGAAGCGCATTGTTTATGATCTCGAGCGAGATCAGGTCCACCTTGCCAATCTTCACGACGCCACCTCGATGATGATGTTGAGGGCCATGTCAACGTTTGCGGCGTCCCCGGGATGCACGATAGTGGTCGAGTCGAACTGGCTGATGATCGCCGGTCCAGCAATAATGGCGCAGGGTTTCAGCGTATCGCGGTCGTAGATCTTTGTGGTGCTCGGTCCGGCATCGGAAAACCATACCAGCCGTTCGTCAATAGGGTCTGGAGCGTGGGGGCCTTCCGCGATCGGGACCAGGGGCTCCACGAAGTTCGTCTCGACTCTGGTCGTTACCCTGAAGTTCACGATCTCGATCTGCTCTTCCAGATTCGCGAAGCCGTAGGCCCGCTCGTGCTCCCTCATGAAGTCCTGCCGAAGGCGGTCCGCAGTGAACGTTTCCAGATCTTGGATGTCCACGGGAATCTCGAAATTCTGCCCGACGCAACGCATGTCAAATACAATCTTCGTCCTCCGCATTTCCGTCTTGACGTCCTCGGACTCATACCATTTGTCCGCATCTTCGAGAACGGATCGGGTGAGATTCAAGATGTCGGCGAACGTTGATGCCGAGACCTTAATGGGTGCCGTCTTCACGAGGCCTTCCGTGAGGTCAGAATAGATGAGCCCGGCGGCGCACAAAATGCCGGGCGCGTGGGGCACAATGACCTTCCGGATGCCGAGCGCCTTAGCAATATCCGCAGCGTGCAGCGGGCCGGCTCCGCCAAACGGAAGCAACGCGAATTCCCGCGGATCGTGACCACGCTCCACCGAAACGGAGCGTACGGCACGTACCATGTTAGCGCAGACAATATTCAACATGCCCAACGCGGCGGCCTCGAGCGAGAGCTTTAGCTTTACCGCGATGGGCTCAATGGCCCGGCGCGCATTCTGGATGTCGAGCGTCATAGCGCCGTTGAGCAAACCGTGCGATGAAAGCCGTCCGAGCACGAGGTTCGCATCCGTCACAGTGGCAGCGATTCCACCCAAGCCGTAACAGGCTGGTCCTGGGTGGGCACCGGCGCTTTCGGGCCCAACTTTGAGTAAGCCGTCCCGATCAAACCAGGCAATCGAACCACCGCCCGCCCCTACTGCGTTGATATCGATCGCCGGCAGGCGGATTGGAAAGCCCTCAATCGAACGGTCGTACGCCAAATCGAACTGGTAGTTCCGAACCAGGGCGACGTCCGCGCTCGTTCCGCCCATATCGAGGGTTATGACATCTGGAATGCCCGACTTACGCGCCATTCGTGTCGCGCCGACGATGCCGGCAGCCGGGCCTGATAGGGCGGTCCTGATCGGGAATCGGCGCGCCCGGTCCAGCGACATCAGCCCCCCACTCGACTGGCTGATGTTTACCTCGATAGGCCCGATCCGCTCACGCACTTGCCTTTCTAGTTCACCGAGGTAGCTGTTCATGACCGGCTGCAGATAGGCGTTTAGAACCGTAGTAGAAATACGTTCATATTCCCGGAATTCGGGATGCACCTCCGACGAGACAGAAAAGGGAATCCTGGGAAAGCGCGCTCGCAGCTCAGCAGCCAACCGTTTTTCGTGATCTGTGTTCTTGAATGAGAAGAGAAATCCTATTGCGCATGCCGTAACAGAAGACACCTCCAGCAGGGCGGCCACCCGGTCTATCTCCTCAGAAGTCAAATCAACCATAATTTCGCCGCTTGCGGACACCCGCTCCTTGACCTCAATGCGGTTTTTTCTATCCACAACAGGCCTCGGGAAATCCGCCTGAAGATCATAGATCCTCGGCCGCACCTGTCGACCGATCTCGATGAGATCCTTGAACCCGTCAGTAGTAAGCAAAGCGACCGCAGCACCCTTGCGCTGGATTAGGGTGTTGGTGGCTACAGTCGTTCCGTGACAAAGCCGGTTGATCGCTTCCTGGGGCACACCGCGCTCCGTCGCAAGTTCCGCTAGCCCGTTGATGATTGCCGTCGCGGGAGTCTCCGGCGTCGACGGCCTCTTAAACGATACGGACATGCCGGTCTTCGCGTTGACAGCGAAGAAGTCTGTGAATGTACCCCCAACGTCAACGCCGACATTCCACATTTTAGCTATCCCCATTATGATACACTGTGTATAATAACCGGCGACAGCGGTCAACGGATTGTTTAAGAAGTGCAGCGCAAAACTTTTGAGCTAGCTTCGCTGGTCGATGCGACCTCCGACTTTTTCTCGCGTGGCGATTCTGATAACGCAGCTTTTGCCTGATTTCGCAGCTCTCCAACGGTGGCCTGATGGAAACGAAGAGAAATGGACGGGGAAGGCCTAAAGGGGAAGGTAGCGCCGCGGTATATCAGAGCCTGCGAAGCAGGATTCTCAATGCCGAGCTCCGGCCTGGAGCCGATCTGAACGAACCGGACCTGGTGGAAGAATACGGGGTGTCACGCACACCTGTGCGTGAGGCGCTAATCAAATTGGCCTCCGATGCCCTAGTCGAAATAGTGCCCAATCGGGGCGCTCGGATAGCGCCGATTGACGTCACCGAAATCCCGGCGCTGTTCGAGGCGCTTGAACTCGCAGAGCGCGCTATCAATCGCTTCTGTGCGCTCCGACGCACGTCTGCGCAACTCACTCAGATAGAGCAGTCGAACCAAGCTTTCGAACGAGCTTCTATCGAGCAAGACTATGGACGGATGGCCGATGAAAATCTTCGGTTCCACGGAGCTATAGCCGCAAGCTGCGGCAACCGCTATATCGGCGACCACTATGTCACGTTGGCCAATATGGCCATGAGGCTAAGCCGGCTCGGTTTCGAGAACACCGAGGGTCGAAAGGTGAATGATCAATACTACGACACGGTGAGGCACCATCACCGCGACATCATAGAAGCGATCCGCGCCGGCAACGCGGACGCCGCGGATGAACTTGCCAGACTGCATCAGAACCTGTTCCGGCAGCGACTCATGCTGTACCTACGCCGAAACAATGCTTCCGACGTCTCTATAAAATGACAGTCCGGAACGCGCTTCCCAGCTGGGAGCGCACCTTGCGCCGCGAGTAGCCAGCGTCATCCTGCGCCTTATTCCGATCGGATTTCCGACCCAGCCGGCTAACCAGATCGGTAGCGGCGGATCCTCGCCTGAATCGCCAAAGCGGGAGAGACGGCCTGCTCAGCAGCAAGCATGGCGTCGCGTTCGGCCTCTACCACCTTGATCTGGTCGATCAGCAGCTCGGGCCGGTCGCGGCGCAACGGCTCCCTAGGCACTAGTTGCCGGATTGTCTGATTGAGCCCGCCGTCAATTCGAACCCGGCGTCAGCTTTTTGATAAGGTCTTGGCTTGACCCCAGGAATACGGGGGCTGTGAAATCCGAAATCTCGCCATAACGTTCCGCTATGATGTCAGGATCAGGATCGGCAGCAGGATCGACGTAGATCCCACGGCTCTCTAGAACGCGGGCAACCGCGAAATGTCCTCCCCCGGAGCTAAGAATCTGCCCCGTCAGGGTACAGCTGTCGCTGCTGAGATAGGTAACCGCCGCCGAAACGAACTCTGGCTTCAACACGGCGGCCATTTCGCCCGAGAGCATCTCAGCCGTCATCTGCGTTGCGGCGGTCGGCGATACTGTGTTGACCAAAATGCCGTGACGAAGCCCCTCCAACTTGAGCACATTCATCAGGCCGATGAGCCCCATCTTCGCCGCTCCATAGTTCGACTGGCCGAAATTCCCGTATAGCCCCGCCCCCGATGTGGTCATCACCACACGCCCGTAGCCCTGTTCTTTCATGTGCGGCCAAGCGGCCTTCGTGCAGTAGGCGGATCCAAGCAGATGAACACGGATAACCAGGTCGAATTCGCTCATATCCAACTTGAGGAAAGTTCGGTCGCCAAGGTTGCCGGCGTTGTTGACCAAGATGTCGATCCGACCGAACTTTTCAATAGCGGTAGCGATGATCACCTGAGCTTGCGTCACGTCGCCCACGTTGCTGGAATCGGCTGCCGCCTCGCCCCCGCTGCGGACGATCTCTGCAGCAACCCTTGCCGCGGCCTCGCCGTCGCCAGCTAGGTCGTTTACGACGACCTTGGCGCCGCGTTTCGCAAGCATCAGGGCGTGCGCACGCCCCAGGCCGTTACCGGCACCCGTAACGACGGCAACCCGCCCAGTGAGATCAATCTTTTTCATGACTTTCCGCCCCCTGACACTCTCTGCGGTAAGCTAATTCCTGTGTCGGCGAAGCAGGGACGAAAGCCGGCACGCACGGCCCATCCTCAGCACGCGGGAACACCGCCTTTACTCTTTGGTCGATGTGAACTCCGTTCGGATCGCAGCCGACAATATTGGTAAGCAGGATTACCCCTTCATCGAGCCTTACATAGGCGACGACGCGCGGCGGTGTTTCCCGCCGTATGACAGTATAGGAATAAATCTCTCCCTCTCCTGGCGATTCCCTCCACTCCGTGTCGACGCTGAAACAGAACGGGCAATGCGCGCGAGGATAGACGTGGACCTTGTTGCAACTGTTACAGAATTTCACGAGCAGCCTGTCCGTCGCAGTGGCGTCCCAGAAAGCCTCAGTCTCTGGACTGACCGGTGGGACAGGCGTCAAAGGGGTCAATGTCTGCACATCCATCGCTATACCCTTTCCAGGATTACTGTCGCGCTGCCATGTCGGCTGGCCAACCACCCACCGGTTCCGTGAGCAAGCGCCAGATCACAGTTCCTGACCTGCACCGCGGGATGAGCCTCTTCGCGAAGCTGACGCACGGCCTCCAATATCTTGGTCATGCCGCCGCGATTGCCGGGATGGTTGCTGCACAGCCCTCCGCCGTCGGTATTGATGGGCAGCTTCCCTACACCGGAAATCAGCTTGCCGTCCGAAACAAAGGCACCACCCTGGCCTCGTTTGCAGAACCCGAGATCTTCCAGCTGTATGAGGACCGTTATGGTGAAGCTGTCGTAAAGCGACGCATACTTTATGTCCGAAGGCTTCAGGCCAGCTTCGGCAAATGCAGTCGCACCCGACACGACTGCGCCCGATGATGTTATGTCGGCGGTGCCTCCCCGCAGGTCGCGGATCGCCTCGCCTGCTCCACGAAGCCTTACGCGTGGTCGCTTGAGCTGCCTCGCGATCTCCTGACTAACCACGACGAACGCACCTCCGCCGTCGCTGACAACGCAGCAGTCGAGCCTGTGCAAGGGATCGGCAATCATAACCGATCCGAGAACCTGCTCCACGGTGACTACGTCTCGCAACATCGCATGTGGGTTGTGCTGCGCATGGTGGGAAGCAGCTACCTTTATCCAGGCGAGCTGCTCCGCAGTGGTGTCGAATTCATACATGTGCCGCATGGCGCTCATAGCATACTGGTCGACGACACCATGCGCGTAGGGCAACTCGAAAGCCAACTCGGGAACGGCCCAGTTTGGCTGCGTATCTAGCCCTCGCCCACCGGTGCGCGGTTTGCCGGCCATCGTCACAAGAGCGACATTGCACTTGCCAGTAGCGATTGCCTGGGCGGCATGCGATAGATGAACCATGGGCGCAGATCCGCCCACATCCGTACTGTCGTAGTGACGGACCTCTATGCCGAGATATTCGATGATCGACAGCGGACCGAAGCCTGGGGCGTCTGTGTCGCAGTAGAAAGCGTCAACATCCGATAGCGATAACCCAGCATCTGCTACCGCCCCCTGCGCGATTTCGAAGTAAAGCTGCCCCAGGGACTTGTCTACAGCCTTCCTCGTGGGGTGCTCGTATATCCCTGCAATATAGACACTTTGTGCAACAGAACCCATTACTTTTCCGAATCTCGATCGATTTGCCCTGCCGAGAGAAATTCAACACGAATGTCATTCTTCAGCAATTTGCCAAGCGCATTCCGAGGAAAGGACGACCAATGGTGAACGCTCTGTAGGCGCTGGTGCTTTCCTAGCCGACCATTTACCCAGTCAAGAAGCTCCCCCATCTCAATTTTTCCGGACTGATTCACGCGCACGAGACCAGCCGGCGTTTCCCCCCATTTGGGGTCAGGGATGCCGATTACCGCCACTTCTTCGACAGCCGGATGCTCTAGAATTACGGCCTCGATGTCGGCCGGGTAGACATTGAACCCGCCGGAGATGATCATGTCCTTCTTCCGGCCGCGGATGAACACAAAACCTTCCTCATCCTTGCTTCCGAGATCGCCGGTCCTGAGGAACGTCCGGCCATCGCTTTTCCTCCAAACAAGCTCTGCTGTGTCTTCCGGTCGTCCGTAATATCCCTCCATCATGAAGGGCACACGAGCCACTATCTCGCCGATGACGTCTGGTTCGACCTCAACATCATCATTGTCGATTATGTACACTTCGCATCCGAGAAGCGCGCGCCCAACTGAGCCTGGCTTTTTGTCATGATCCATGGGCCTACAAAGAGTTGCCGAGCCTTCGCTAGAGCCGTAACATTCGAAGAAGTTCGACGTCATGCGCCTACGAATCTCGGACTTGGTGCGTGCGGCCAATGCAGAGCCGACAGAAAGCACTGCGCGGAGACTTGAACAGTCCGCTTTGTCGAGGGCAGACTCTTGAACAACGGCATCGAGTTGGGTGGGCACAAGCTGCGCATGGGTGACCCGATGCTTCTCGACGAGCGCCAGGAAGCCCGGTGCTGAAAACTTGGGAGTCACTACAATTGTTCCACCCACGAAGAGAGCGCTGAGCATGTTAAGCCAAGTTGCGGCTGCCGAAACGGGGGTCGCAAGGAGTGCTATGCTATCTGACCGAAAACCCATTTCGGCGCCGAAGAGTATCGCGCTCCATTGCAGCGCATTGAAGGACTTGACTATGGCCTTGGGCCTCCCGGTCGTGCCCGAAGAGTACCAAAGAACCATTCGGCTCGTCGGATCGACAGGGGGAAGCGGGTCCGTTGGGCACCCGTTGACAAAGCTCTTGAGGGACTTCCAGCCCGCCCGCTCGAAGCCGACGCTGATCCAATTACCGGACGGAATACGCGGCAGTGCCTCCCTACTGGAATCAACTCGAGCAGCGTAGTCCGTGGAGACGAAAAGTATATCCACCTCTGCGTCCTTGATTAACGTGACCACTTGCTGATCTGAAAGGAAGCCATTGATGGGCACATAGCAGGCACCTGCTTTGGCCACACCGAAGACCAGCAAAATGCTTTCGATAGAGTTCACCGCGAGCACGCCAACGTTGCTGCCGATTCCAAATCCAGCCTGCCGCAGCGCATGTGCAATACGCGAAGTCTCGTGGTCGAACCGTTGCCAGTCGAGCGTCGTTGTCCCTTCGATCAGCGCAACTTGGTGAGGATGGTTAGCAGCGTGCACCGAGATCAACGCTGGCAAGGTTACCTGCGGAGCATCAAGCATTCTCAATTCCCTGTATTCGGGTGGAGCTTTCCAGTGATAGGATGCAATTATAATACTAGGTGTATTAATTCAGACCGCTGCCCTTTTGTCAACATCTCTTCTCGCCATAGGCGGCGCCCGCGCCTTGGCGCAGATCATGCGCACCGGCTGGTATCGGCAGGTGCATGTGAAGAGCCAGCAGTGTCGGCTCTGGCGATCCCTCCTCCTCGCACGACGCACGGTCCTCAATGAAATGCGGACCGTCAAGAACGTCGTCAGGGCGATTCTGCGGGAGGTCGGCATCAAGCTCGGCACTCCAGGCCGCGCAGCCTTCGCCCATCGCGTGCGCGAACTTGGCGCAGATACGGTCATCATGGCGCTTGTCGAGCCGCTTCTGGCGATCGTGGCAACGATGTTGCGCGAGTTCGTGCGGCTGACAAAGCAGGTCCTCAATATCGCCCGCAAGGAGCAAGTCTGCCGGCGCCTCATGTCCGTGCCCGGGATGTCGGAGCGCATTTGGGTCTGACCCCGGCGCGCTATCAATCTGGCGAGACGGACATTCAGGGCAAGGTAAGCCGATGCGGTGACGAGCTCGCCCATGAAGCGACTCATTCGCTGCTTGTGCTCAGCAAGAAATGGTCGAGCCTCAGAGCGTGGGGTATGAAAGTCGCCAAGCGGCGCGGTACGGCCCGAGCTCGAGTTGCTGTTGCCCCCCAAGCTCGCTGTCATCCTGCATCGCATGTGGAGCGATGCGACAGAATTCCGCTTTGGCAAGGCACCCCGCTCCGTATAGGCCATGAATAGGCACAACGGACCAACGAAGGAGGAGTTGATACCGAAAGGGCGTGAGCCGGATCGTTCTCGTGGGGAGGATGGGCAAGGCGATCTCGTTAGCAGGCACGATCCTGGGACGAACTCTCCTAAGGTCGTTCAACAGATTGAGACGCCTCGCTCTACTGACCCCATCATGCGGCGGCCTAACGTCGACCGCGAAGAGAAGCGAGTGACCCGCGGGGCGACATGGTCCGGAAAATTATCAGCAGGAGCTTAACCTCAACGACCCCAATCAAAGAATCCTGGTAGATCGAGATCGGCGTCCTGCTCAGTCAGTGCCTTCGTGTCGCGCCGGCGGCAGCGAAAGCGTTGCAACAGATCCTTCAACTAAGTTTATAGAGTCTTTGCAACCGCAGATATCTGCCTGTGATACCTTCGCCACAAAGGCTGAAATCAGGCGCGGCTGCAAAGCTCGACGAGAGATGGCCTCCTCGGGCTTGTTCATACCGATGCCGATTTACGTTCAGAGCGCACCAGCATGCAACGGAGGATCGACGGCAATGGCAAGAAAATCACTCGTCCTGCTTGAAGGTCATGGGAGTATTGGTTTGCTGTACGTGAACGCGGCTCGGCGACTTGATCTTCATCCAATTACGCTGTCGGCTGATCCAACTCAGTACGACTATCTTGCGGCCGAAGGCATTGATGCAATCCAAGTCGACACTAACAACCTTGATGAGCTGATCCGAGAATGTTCCCGGTTGGGTGCGACCCTTGACATTGCTGGCATTACTGGCTTTTCGGGCGCGGACGAGTCAATTTATGCGACGGTCGGCAAGCTCTGCCGGCATTTCGATTTACCGGGACCGAACCCTGCATCGATTGAGCAATGCTGCGACAAATTCAGTCAACGTCAACTCCTCGCGGAAGCCGGCGTTCCAGTACCCGCTTATCGGTTGGCATCGAATGCGGCGGAGGTAGAAAGCTGTGCCGCGGAGATCGGCCTGCCCGTGGTTCTTAAGCCAACCCTAGGCAGTGGCAGCAGCGGTGTCCGATTGTGCCGCAATGTCGATGAGCTGGCCGAACATGCGACCTATCTATTGGATGGGCAGCACGCATGGCGGTCTTCGCCAAGGATATTGGTCGAAGAATTCGCACAAGGCCCATATTGTAGCGCTCATATAATGGGAAATAAGGTCATTGCGATTGACGCCGCTGACTTCGACCGCCCACCGTATTTCGTCTTCCGTCATTTCACCTGCCCCGCTCCGCTAACTGACGACGAGCGTAAGCGTATATGCGATGTATCGCTGGCCTGTTTGCCAGCTCTCGGCCTTGGCTGGGGGCCAATGTGTGTTGAACTCCGGCGGACGAAGCGTGGTCCAGTGGTGATCGAAGTCAATCCGCGTATTCCGGGTGGAACCAGTCCTCGGCTGGTTCAGGCGGCCTGCGGTGTTGATCTCATCGCCGAGCACATCAAGCTTGTCATTGGCAACGAATGGGACTTGCGCAGAAGGCATTCGCACATTGCGGCCGCGCAGTGCCTAAACGCTGATCGCGATGGCATCCTCGATTGGATCGATGGCGACAGTCGCGCAGCCGCTATGCCAGGTGTGACCGAGGTTAAATTGTACATCAAACCCAAGGCGCCGATCGTCAGGAAGGGCGACTATCGAGACCGCATCGGACATGTCATCGCCGCTTCACCCAACCGTGCCCGGACCGAGGCTATACTTCAGCAAGCCATCGACTTAATTAGTTGGTCGATCACACCATTTCCGTCGGTTGGCGGCCAGGGACAATCTGACGCGCACCAGTCCTCCGCACAAACCCAGGCAGCGCCAAAATGAGAGATGATCGCCGCTGGAATTGTCACACTGAGAGCACGAGTGAAATAGAGTCTGTTGCAAGTAGCCGAACTACCGTGGGCCGTAGGATTCGCACGCTGCGAATCAGGCGGCGCGAATAGCGAATTGCTCCGCGCGAGGTCGGTTCGGATCGAAGGACTCCCCGACTTATTGCTTGAGCGCCGCACGCATAATGCTATTTCCTTGGAGATTAGCGCCGGCACCTGGCAAGAACCGAAGCCAAGCGTTGCTCGAAATCGGAGCTTAATGGCGCTCCTACTCAGTGCGAGCAATTCCGATACTGACACCGGCGGTTCCAATCATCTTCAGCTCGGGCCGTACGGGTGGAACCCGCTCTCATCACCGCGACGGATATTTATATCCGCATCCGCCTCTCGCAGCTCTCGGCTATGTCTTGGGCCGCTGCGAGGCCCGCGTGGCACTTTTGCTGGAACTCCTACCATAACTGGTTCGAGATCGCCCGTCACGCGGCAGCAATTGGGGTGCATTCGCTGGAAACGCCAGTGGACCGTATCCTCAGCAAAACCGCGACACAAGATTCTCATCCAGTTGTCGCGACCCTGCCTGATTGTCGCACTACACTCGGCAATTCAGTAAGCGCAGGCAGAGGTCTCGCTTTTAAAATGCCTATGCGTTGGCGGAGGGTGGAAATGACAAAACGAATTGCAGTCGGGCGGCTATTTCATGAATCACATGGCTACGCGCGGCCGACGATATCGGAAAGCATCACGGTCGTGCGCGGTGATAGATTGATTCGGGAAGCACGGGGAAACGGCACAACGTTTGGCGGCATCGTAGACGCGTTGACAGAGCGGTGTGACATTGAACTCTTGCCCATCTCGGATTCGATGATCGCGCCGAGCGGTCTGATCGATCATGGTTTTTACCTTGATCAACGCCGTTTTTGGGAAGAGCAGGTTAAAGGCTTAAGACCTCACGCGCTTATCATCGATCTCCACGGAGCAATGGGAACAACGGAGCTCGACGACGTCGAAGGTGACTTCCTCGACCATCTGCGAACCGTTGCAGGAGAGAGCGTTGTGATTGGCATAGGGTTGGACCTCCATGCGAACATCACGCCGAGCATGTTATCAGCCGGGGACATTTGCATCGCCTGTAAACAAAACCCGCACAACGACTACTACGACACCGGCAAACGTGTCGTCGAGTTGGTTCTTGAGGTGCTTGCTGGCAGGCTCCATCCAGTTTACACACTCGCCAAGGCACGCATGATCGCGCCGGGCAAGCTCGAGACGCATTTGGACCCACTAAAGCAACTGCACGCGCGCGCTCGAGTGTTGGAGCAGTCAACGCCGGCGATAGTTGATATCAGCCTTTACAACGCCTATCGCTTCGGTGACTTCACGGATATGGGCCAAGCGGCGGTCTTGCTGAGCAATGGACGCTATCCCCAAGCGGAAGAAATCGTCTACAACTTTGCCCAAGAATTTTGGGAGCGGCGCGACGATTTCAACGATGATCTTCTGACCATCGAGGAGGCTCTCGATGCGGCGGCCGAAAGGCCGGAGCGGTTACCCAAAGCGCTTGCCGACCTCGGAGATCGGACGCTTGCCGGCGCGCCAGGCGACAGTACTTTGATCCTTCAGGCCGCAATGAACTACAAGCGCCCCCTCAAAGGCGCGATGACTGTGCACGATCCCGAAACCGTTGCGCAGGCGCATGCCGCTAGCGTGGGAGCCACCCTCGCGATGCGGCTCGGCGGCAAGCTGACTCCGCAATTTGAGCCGTTTGATGTTGTGGGCGTCGTGAAAGTCATCAATCGCAAAGACGTCAAGCTTATCGGCCCCAATTTTGGCGGCGAGTCAGCAGCGATGGGCGATACGGCTCTTATTGAGATCGACAACCGCTTTCAGGTTATCGCTACATCGAAACCTGGCTTCATCAGTGATCCCAATGTATTTGAATCGCACGGCATCCACGTTAGGAACCAGGATTTTGTGGTACTCAAGTCTCAGTATCACTTCAATGCCAATTTCAACGGCCTGGCGACTTCTTTGTACCTTGCAAGCCCCGGCCTCGCATATTATTTACCGGGTGTTTTCGAAAAGAAGCGGGCGCGCGTATGGCCTGACGTCGACGTCGACGCTGATCCGATCATTCCATCGCAGGTGTTTGCTCGACAAGGACGTCTCAACTATAGATTGGAGGCACATTCAGATCCAAGCTGAATGGATTGCCTCGCGGTCGAGTAGATAGGGGCGTACGTCGTGTGGCGGTTTACGGAATGATTGCCTTGATCACTCGTCTACACTGAGCGATGCGGTTTTGCTCGAGACGCGGCACGTGAAGGCGGCGCTCTCGGCGATGACGGTAAAGACCGACCGGATAGATGCACGCGGGATCGCCCAACTGCCGCGGATGAGATGGTACCGCCCGGTTCATGCCAAATCGGTGACTTGCAAGGATAGCCGACCCCTTCTTGTTGGACGCAAGCTTCTGCAAGGCAAGCTTCTCGACGTTGAACTGAGCATCCGCGGGATCTTGCGCGGCTATGGGCTAAAGGTTGGAGAGGTCGGTCGTGGAAAGTTTGAGGCGCGCATCCGGGATCTGACAGCAGGGCACGTCACCTTGGAGACGGTGATTGGTGCGATGCTGACGGCGCGGACGGCGTTGTGGTGCGAGTACACCAAGCTCCTGTCGTGTTGCTTCACGTAATTTTGTTACTGTTTGCCTCATCGAGAATGTTACCCGCTCGCCCGGCATGGGATTCAGAGTAGCATATGGCGCTAGGCTACTGGCCTCGCCGATGAGCCGCTGCACTGCTAGTTGTCGCCATGCCCTTACTCGCTTCGGCAGCGTGTAAAGCTGTCGCAAGCTGTATCGTCCCGGGTAACTGGCCTGGAACTCGGCGAGCAGTTCAAGTGCGGTATGATCCGGGCGATGAGATATCGTTCAGAGGGACTTGACGAACGGGGGCCCACTATAGAATCACTACTTTGAAAGTTTAGGTTTGATGAGTCTGCGAGCAGCTTCTCCCAGTGAGGACATCTGCGGGGCGGCGGCCGCATGAAGAGGTTAAGAATGGCTGTCTAACAGCTGGCATAATCGGTTGTGGCGGTGGTCTGCCGACTCTTTTTTGCCGGTGAATGCGTCCGGCGGCTTCTCTTCGTCATGTCTGCTCCTGATTCGCACCAAGAAACCTCGCCGCCGTCAGGCAGGAATCCATTATGCCACCGTCCGATTTTGTGGTGGCCTTCTCTGTCGACTATTTTACAAATGTAAAAAACAATAATAGATATTTTACTTTTAATGCGCATGGAGAAATGTGACAATGTACAGGATGGAAGAGGAGATCGATTTAGTAAATCAACTCGGAGAATCATCATGAACCATGAAGCGACTACGCATAATATATCTGAACTTGAATCATACTTCAGTGACGACTATTTGTATTTTGCTGATTTGGTCAATCCCCCTGAAAGAAGTGACCGGGAGGTAGAGGCAATTTGGAAGCTTCTTTCCCTTAGGCACGGCAACTCAGTTCTTGAACTCGGATGCGGTTATGGGAGGATTGCCAACCGGTTGGCGGAAAAAGGAGCGCGGGTAACCGGATTAGATCTCTCGCCGACCTTGCTGAAAAAGGCCGAAGCGGATGCGGCTGAACGCCGGGTAGATGTTGAGTATACTCGTGGGGATATGCGCTCACTCGCTTGGCGGGATCGGTTTGACGCGGCCTTTCTGTGGTACACGACGTTTGGCTATTTCGATGAAGCTGATAATGAGAGAGTTCTTCATGAAGCCGCTGCTTCACTTCGAAAGGGCGGGCGTCTGCTAATCGATCAGATTAATCGCTTCTCTTTGCTGCGCGAGCAGTCGCCTACCTACGAGATCGTGGAGCGCGACGATGATCTAAGAATCGATATAGTCAACAACGACGCGCTGACCGATCGTCGAAACTACGAAAGGATCGTCGTCCGCGGTGGTTGCGTAAGACGCATGCGTCTTTCTATCAGACAATATGGGTTTTCCGAATGCACTCGCATGTTGCGAAGCGCGGGGTTCGATTCTGTTGAAGCCTATGGGCAGGAAGGCGAAGAGTTTACATCCTATGGCCCTCGTCTCGTCGTCGTCGCGTACAAGTAAATTGGCGGTCATGGCGATTGCGTATTGCTACAGGCTTTATCGCTGACGGGTAGTGCGAGTCTGCGGGTCGCTCTAAGAACAGTCCGGTTGAACCGGGGTCGTAGCGATCGGGGTTGGTGACGGCGGCCCTGAGATTGTCGCAGACCACGAACTTCGGCACGCTGCCCAGAAAGGTGAAAGGTTCGTTTGAACACGGATCCAGTGGCAGGCTCTCGCTCGGGCACGCCTCGGCGTAGGTATAGTTGGAGGCGCCCATCGCTGCGACAAACAGCTTCATGGGATGCGCTTCGCCGGTGACGGGGTCGAAGATGTCGATGGTGTCGCCGGCGAAATCGACAAACACCTTCTCGCCGCCCAGGTGCGTCTGGCGCATCGTCGGGCGCGCGCGCCCTTTCCAGGCCTCGAAGGTCGTGCAAAACCAGGTATAGTCAAAGCCGTCTGGATTGGCGGCCCGATACTCTTCCCACAGCAGCACCCGCGTTACGCCGCGCCGGCGCAACTCCTTCTCCACACGGCTCCAATCGGGCACCGGCGGGCGAGGGCTTTGCGAGGCCGCCATCGGCGCTGGGAAGAGCAGCAGCGTAAGCGGTGTTTCCGGACCACCTTTCGGGAGTGGTCGCGATCTGTGAGGTTGCCGGTTCTGCATTGGAATCGGAGATCGGCTTGTGTCTGGACTTGACCTTACGCTTGACCCGGAGCGGCAGCCTCGACGTTTCGAGGTGATCAACGGTGCCGGCGGTCGGCGTCGGTGGTCTGTGGATGACAAGGCGCGGATCATCGCGGAGACGCTGGAGCCGAACGCGATCATTTCCGAGGTCGCCCGCCGTTATGGTCTCAGGCCGCAGCAGGTCTTCGCCTGGCGCCGCGAAGCGCGCAAACAGGTCGCTTCGGTGCAGCAAGATTCTCCTGCCTTTGTGCCGGCGGTTGTGGCGGCGGCGGAACCTGTAGCCAGCCGTTCACCGAAGCAGCGGAAACGGCAAGCCACCCGAGATGCCGGCATGATCGAGCTTGAGATCGACGGCATCGCGATGCGCGTCGGCCGGGGCGCCGATACCAAGACGGTGGCCGCAGTGATCCGCGCGCTGAAGGCGACGTCGTGATCGGGCCGACGGGTGCGGTCAAGGTCATGGTGGCGACGAAGCCCGTCGACTTCCGCAAGGGTGCGGAGGGATTGGCGGCGCTGGTGCGAGAGACAATGGGGGCCGATCCGTTCTTATGCGTCGGGCGAGATTATGTGGCGGAGCCGCCCTGACCCCCTTTCGGGCCGGCCAAACCCAGCTTGCCTCCGCCACATAATGTTCAGATGGAGTTCAGCAGTTGCAGAACGGAGTCATTTGGTCGGAAACGCACGCCGTGATCGCCGGTGACGCCCGCCTTCTCGAGTCCATTGCGCATCATCTCGACATCCGCTGCGGCATAGCGGTGGGTCGTGGCGACCTGTGCGTGCCCGAGCCAGGCTTGGATCGTCAAAAGGTCCACGCCGGACTGGAGGAGCTTCATGGCGAGGGAGTGCCGGAAGATGTGCGGCGATATGGGCTTGTCGGCCAAGGCCGGCCTGGTAGGCACGGCCTCGGTGGCCGCACGCCGCACGATATGGGTCGCTCCGAAACGAGTCAGGCGCTCGTTGCGGGCGCCGACGAATATCGGTCGCGGCTCGTGATGGGCGATCCCGCGCTCGCTCAACAAAGATGTTAGCGCCCGCGCCAGGTCCTTAGCAATGGGGACGACGCGGTCTCTGCGCCCTTTGCCGCGCAGCAGCACTTGTGGGTGCGGCCGCTCCAACTGAAGGTCGTTTGCGTTGACGCCGGTGGCTTCGGAGACCCGGGCGCCGGTCCGTGCCAAGAAGAGCAGAAAGGCTCGGTCGCGCCGACCACGGGGCGTCTTTGGATCGGGCGCCGCGATGAGGGTGTCCACTTCGGCCTTGGTGAGGTGGTACGTCACCTCAATGTGCGTCCGTTTAATGGGAATCGTCAGCACGCGTTGGGCGACGCCGAAGGACGCCGGGTCGGCGGCAGCGACGTGGTGGAAGAAAGATCGGATCGCGGCCAAGCGGGCGTTGCGCGTGGTGACGGAATTGTTCCGCTTCTCCTCGAGTTCGTCGAGAAAAGCGAGAACGAGGTCTCGATCAAGCTCTTCGAGCGCCAACGCCGCCGGCTTCTTCCGCAATCGGGCGGCGGCAAAGAGGATCAGCATGCGCAAGGCGTCCCGATAGCTGGCCACGGTCGCGGGAGTCGCGTTCCGCTGCTTGGTCAGGCGCCGGCGGAAATAGGACTCCAGGAGCGGCGCTAGGAGCGGGTGTTCGCTCATGCTGCGCCTCCATCGAGGGCGGCACGCTCAGCCGCGATGGCGAGGAGCTCCGCCGAGCCCGTGAGGTAGTAGGCCGTGTCGCTGTAACTAACGTGGCCGAGATATGTGGCGAGCAAAGGCAATAGCGCCTGAACGTCTGCGCGCTGTTGGTGCCAGAGGCTGAGGCGGGTCACGGCAAACCGGTGCCTGAGATCGTGCGGCCTTAACGGCTTACCGCCATCAAAGTCGGCGAGTTTACGGACCTCGGCAAAGCCGTTTTGCAGGCCGGTCGCCGAGAGGCGGTTGCCCCGGGAACTGAGGAAGAAGCCCTGATCCTTGGGTATGGGGAAAGCGGCGTCGCGCTCACGGGCATAGCAACCAAGGGCAGCCTGGGTTGTCGTGTGAACTGGAACGAGACGATCCTTGCGGAACTTTGTCTTCCGAACGAGGAGAACCCCGTTGGTGAGATCAACGTCGGAACGATCAAGCCCGACTACTTCGCCCGATCGCAGCCCCGAACTCGCCAACAATCCGATCAGCGTCGCCATCGTCCGCCCTCGCAGAGGGATGCTAGGCGAAATGCGGGCGCATGCGTCGATGAGTGACGTCAACTCAGCCTCGCTGAGAATACGCGGAGGCGGAATCGCTCTGGATCGGGGGAAAGCCCTGCGCTCCAAGACTTCGGTTCGCACGTCATAGACGGCGAGATACTCGTAAAACCGGCGGAGCACGCCGTGACGAGTGACGCGGCTGTTGGCGGCGCCGCTGAACGACAGGGCGAAATCCAGCGCCAACGTTCGAGTGGCGGGCCCATCGAACTGAGCGCGCTCAACGTACCTCGCGAAAGCCCGCAACGTGCCGGCTTGCTTGCTGAAGGCATAGCCGAGGGAGTGGCGTAGCTCGATGTAACACTCGGCCTTCTCGCCGAGGAATCGGGCAAAGGCGCTCATGCCACGCCTCCCGGAAAGGGGAGTGCGACCTCGGCAAGTTGCGAGGTCGCGACCTTTACGTACAGCGCCGTTGTGTTGATGCTGCGGTGTCCCAGGAGATCGGCGACCTCGTTGATCGGCCTTCGCTGCTTGACGAGCTGGGTGGCAAGACTGTGGCGCAGGAGATGCGCACCTGCGACCCGCCCGAGTTCAACCCCGCCATGTCGCAACCGCTTCCGCACGATCCTCGAAACAGGCGACGCGCATTTGAACGGTGCCACGGGCGGCGTGAAGGACAGGAACAGATACGGACTATCCACCTTCGGTCGAGCGCGCAGGACGTAGTCGGCGAGCGCGGCGCCAGTCTCCTCGAGCAGCGGCGCCACCCGATCCCGCTTGCCCTTGGTGCGCCGGACAGAAACCTCGCCAGCACGCCAGTCGATATCCTGCAGCTGAATGGCGCGTAGCTCACCGTTGCGAATGCCCGTGGTGGCGAGTAGCAGCAGGACGGCTCGATCGCGGATGTCGACCGGCGTCGTTGCGCCGATCGCATCGATTGCGCGCCGAACGTCATCCCATGCAAGGCGCGGCGGCAAATGCGCCAAACGCCAATGAGGCGTCCTTGGGACGACGCGGTCGAGATCCTGGTCATGGTGGCCAGCCCAACATAAAAACTGAAGAAATGTTCGGATGTGAGAAGTCGCTGCCGTGCGGGTGCCGGTGGTCGCCGATAGCGACAGCCGATGCTCGACAGCAGCGAGGACGTGCTCAGCCGTCAACGCCTCGAGATCTTGACCGGGATGGTGATGGCGGAACCAATCCAGAAAGCGGCGGCCGCCCAGAAGAACGCCTTCGCGGGTCTTCGGCTCAAGTCCTCGCACCTTGCGCAAATAGTCGGAAAATGAGGTCAGAAGCGGAGTATCCGGATCATCATCTACCTTGGGAGCGGAAGCAATGAAGCGCTCCGGAGCCACTCGCCGTGCATGTCCCAGCGCCGATGCTGCCCCAATGCGTGGAGAATCCGTAGTAAACGTGCATAAATAGCTGTCGACGACATCTTGATGGATCGGCATCCGACCACAGCGCGTTGCGGCAAACTGGCTAAAGCGCGCAATCCGGCTCAGGTAAATCTTGGCGGACGCTCGCTTGTAACCAAGGGTGAAAAAATGCTCCGCGAGGCGATCCATCTCGCCACCGAGTGCACCGCTACGCAGGCGCTTGAGCACCCCACAATAGGAAAAATAGAACTCGAGCATTCTGCCCCTCCGGCGTTGTGGCACAGGGGAATCCCGCGCCATGAGAGAGGCATGAGATATTATGTGGCGGAGGCAAGCTGGGTTTGGCCGGCCCGAAAGGGGGTCAGGGCGGCTCCGCCACATAATCTCGCCCGACGCATAAGAAGGGTTATGTGGCGCGCCACATAACCGTTCAGCGGGGCCGTCTACGTCTTCCGGGCGAAGCGGACTGACCGGATCAAGCTGATCTTCTGGGATGGCACCGGCGTTTGCCTCTATGCCAAGCGTTTGGAGGATGGGGAGTTTCGCTGGCCGAAAGTGCATGACGGCATGATGCGGCTGACGGCCGCGCAGCTCTCGGCGCTGCTCGAAGGTCTCGACTGGCGGCGAGTCCACGAGGCGCGCCGGACCCGCGTTCCAGCCCAGGCGGGCTGACCCGCGACGAAGTGAATCAGCCTGGATTCCGCTGTCGCGGGCTGTCGGCGAATATGGTCTGATCCGCTCATGGCGATGACGGCTGACCAGCTTCCCGACGATCCGGACGCGCTGAAGGCGATGGTCCTGGCGCGCGACGTCGAGAATGCCCGTCTGATTCAGATCATCAAGGAATTGCAGCGTCACCGCTTCGGCCGGCGTGCCGAGACGCTTCCCGAGGATCAGTTGCTGCTGGGGCTCGAAGAGGCCGAGCAGATCGAGGCCGCCGACGAGGAAGAGAACGAACAAGCATCTCCCGCAGAGCGTCTGGAGCGCGCCAGGAAGCGCCGGACGAACCGCGGCGCGTTGCCACCCCATCTTCCGCGGGTGGAAATGGTCGTCGACATCGAGGATCATGCCTGTCCGGGTTGCCGCAATGGCCTGCATCGGATCGGCGAGGACGTGAGCGAGCGGCTCGATATCGTACCCGTGCAGCTGCGTGTGATCGTCGTGCGCCGGCCCAAATATGCCTGCCGCGCCTGTGAGGACGTCGTGGTTCAGGCTCCCGCGCCGGCCCGACTGATCGAGGGTGGTCTTCCGACCGAGGCAACGGTCGCCCAGGTGCTGGTCTCAAAATATGCCGACCACCTTCCGCTCTATCGTCAGGCGCAGATCTACGCCCGGCAGGGTATCAATCTCGATCGCTCCACGCTCGCGGACTGGGTCGGCCGCGCCGCCTGGCATCTGCGTCCGGTGCATGAGCGGCTGCTTGGCAAGCTGAAGTCCTCGCCAAAACTGTTCGCCGACGAGACGACCGCGCCGGTGCTCGATCCGGGCCGCGGCAAGACGAAGACAGGCCAACTCTGGGCCTATGCCCGCGATGACCGACCATGGGAGGGGAGCGACCCGCCGGGCGTCGCCTATGTCTATGCGCCGGACCGAAAGGCCGAGCGTCCGATCGCTCATCTCGCAGGCTTCACCGGAATCCTGCAGGTCGACGGCTATGGCGGCTATCGCGTGCTGGCCGACAAAAGCGGCGTCACGCTCGCCTTCTGCTGGGCGCATGTCCGCCGGCGCTTCTATGAACTGGCAGCAGCTGGTCCCGCGCCGATTGCCAGCGAGGCGCTGAGACGGATCGCCGAGCTCTACAAGATCGAGGACGCCATCCGCGGCCGATCGGCCAACGAGCGCCGTGCTGCGCGCCAGGAAAAGAGTGCTTCAATCATCGCGGCACTCGACCCATGGCTGCGTGAGAAGCTCGGCCTAATCAGTCAAAAGACCAAGCTCGCAGAGGCAATCCGTTACACGCTCTCACGCTGGGAAGGGCTCTCGCGCTTCCTTGACGACGGCCGCATCGAGATCGACAGCAACGTGGTCGAACGCTCAATCCGTCCGATCGCGATGCGTGAGTCATTATGCACTCCCTCGTCAAGTATCTGTAAACATTGGAAGCGTGTCCACGTCGGCAACGCGACACGGGCGACCTTTTCGGGCCACCGCCGTTTTGATCGACCCCGACGCCAAGTCGTCGGCACGGATTTGATAGGGTGCGCCAGGAACAACCTGTGCAGCAGGAAGAACGCCGGTTTTGATAAGGCGCCGTATCGCGTGGTTTGTGACGCCTAAGGCCTTTGCTGCTTCGGTCATCGTGAGCCATTCACCGTCTTTTTCAGCGGATCGATAGGCATGGATTCCACGCACGCGCCGAACAGAAGAGACGCGGTGCGCCGTCCACGTTTTTCCCTGTCCGGTGGGTAATCCCATTCGATTGAGCGAGGCGGCGATATGCTCGTCAGACCAGCGACCGGCCATGCTGCGCATCACCGCCAAAGCGTCGTCGGTCGTCGCGCAACCGTGCTCGCCAGCTCGAGGCTTGCGAACCCGCAGTTCTGAGTGCTGGCCGCCCCGCCAATGGATCATGAGCACGACGTCCCGTACCGCGTTGTCGACATCGACGATGATGTCGGCGATCAAGGTTCGTAGCAGCTGCTGGCGCGCACGCATCGTCACATCAGGTCCATTCCAGGCTGCTGACAGGTTTTCTGCCATATTGGCGAAGGCACTGGGATCGACCTCAATGGCCGGTGGCCTGCCAGTAGGCTGGCGGGTTTCAAGATCCCGCAAGCGGCGCAGCGTGGTCTCCCAGCTTTTCTCCAGCTGCGCAGCTATCAGGCGATTGTCAGGATCACAGGCAGCGTAGCGGCGCTCAGCAAGATTGGCCTCGTAACGGGCCTGCTGAAGTTCCAGATCGAGGATCTGGCGTTGATCATCTTGTCGTTCCCGGTGCATCCGCTCCGCCTCGAACGCGGCCTCGATCGCCAACGGTTCTACCGCTCGCAACAGCTCACGCGCAACAGCCGCGTCAACCCGTGGGCCGCCGAAGGTCATGCACCTGGGCAAGCCCATCATCAGGTTTGGCTTGTCGCAGCGATAGACAGGTCGACTTTGCGGATTTCCGGTATAGGCAACGCTCAGTCGCCGCCCGCACCGTGCACACGTCATGATGCCTGACAGCAGCGCTTTCCCGCCGCGGCCCGATTTTACACCGCCGGCGCGACCGTAGTTGTTGAGTGCCAGCTGCTTCTGGTTTCGCTCGTACTCATCCCAGCTGACATAACCCTCGTGATGACCCTTGATCATCACCTCCCAGGTTCCGACAGGCTTGCCATGCCCGTAGCTTCGCCGCGCTCGCCCGTCGACAATGGAGGTTCGCTTTTCGCTTTTGCCGTAAACGTAAACACCTGCGTAAAAGGGGTTTTTGAGAACGGCGATGACATTGCGATAGCGGATCGGCAACCAGACGAAGCTGGTCATGCGGCCCTCATCAGAAGGCCGAGGGAAGTGGGTCTGATCCGCCGTCATCGACAACAACACCTGGCGCGCGCTGCCGAGTTCACGGAAGCGCGCGAAGATGAGCCGGATTACCTCCTGCAGCCGTATATCTGGGTCGAGCCCAAGCCCAGCTTCGCGATGCCAGATGTAACCGAACGGTACCGACAGGCGCAGCTCCCCCCGGCGCGCCTTCGATCTGGCGGCCTCGAGCATTCGTGCCTTCAGCACGCCCAGTTCGAACTCGCTGATGCTTCCCTTCATGCCCAAGAGCAGACGATCATTAGGCAGGCAGGGGTTGTAGACGCCATCGTGGTCGATGACGCGGGCTTCGACAAGTCCACACAACTCGAGCAGATGATGCCAGTCCCGCCCATTGCGTGCGAGCCTCGATGCGTCCAGGCACAACACGGCGCCGACCTTGCCCGCACACAACCATGCAACTAGCCGATCGAAGCCGGGGCGCGCCACTGTTCCGCTTGCTGATCGGCCGAGATCGTCGTCGATGACTTCGATATCGGCGAAGCCGCGCTGTCGCGCAATGTCGACCAGATCATATTGCCGTCGCTGGCTCTCCAGGTTGGTCATGACCTGGGACTGCGTCGACTGGCGCACATAGACGACGGCCTTGCGCTTCAAGAGCGCAGCTGGGATCAGATCAGTGCTGGTCATCATCGAGCTCCTCGACGACCAAACCGGCGGCCTGCATGAGGATTTGGGCGAGCGTCAGCAAGGCCTTCGCCCGCTCCACTTTGCTCATCCCCTCCAGCCTGTGGGGTTCGAATATCAGGCTCATCTGCCTGTCCGAGGTCGGTGCAGGCACGTTGTGCTGTTTCATCGACTTTCTCCCGTGCGATTCCATTCTCGCTCGGGAAGTTTGTGGAAACAGCGGCCGGCGTGACCAGCCTCTTCAGATCAGACAGGGCCGTGAGATCAACCTGTGGCGGGCCAAACGTCATGCCCGCGCAAGCGGCCGAATCCACCATCCAGCCTGGAATCGATACAACAATGCCCGATGGGTATTGCACCTTGACAAACTGGCCAGTTACCCGCTGCTCCACACGCCGCACGCTGACCTTTCGGCCAAAATATGGATGCCAGCGATAATGAACTTCCAGCTCGTCCCCGACATGGGCACAATGAACGGGTGATGGCGCTCAACCGCAAGAACGCCCTCTTTGCAGGCTCCGACGGCGGTGCCGAGCACTGGGCAGTCATCGCCTCGCTGATCGAAACCTGCAAGCTCAATGGTGTCGAACCGCTCGGCTATCTCGCCGATGTCCTCACCAGGATCGTCAACGGTCACCCCAACAGCCAGATCGACGATCTCCTGCCTTGGGTCTACATCAACAAGCTCGAGCTCAAGGCCGTGGCCTGAGAACACCGCTTACGCAGCAGCTCAAGGCCTTCGTCATCCATCCCTTCGGGCAGCGGCCAGCTCAGCCCGGCAAGACGAGCGCGTCGCAAGTAACCGTGGACGACGCCATTGCTGGTCCCGAGCGTGCACGCGATGACGCGCTCGGTCAGACCCTGGGACAATCTCACTCGTAATACGTCTCTGATCCGGCGCATCGACAATCTCTTGGTTGGCATCAGGCTTCCTCGTTTTGAACAGGCATCCTGTAGACCGCTGAGTTTGTCGGCCGAAGCGTCCAGCACCTCCGAAAGGTTGCTCACGAAAAGTGCTTCATTATTCCAATCTCCACATGGCGAGATCAACGTCAGCAGTTTAGCTGAGCGCTGGATGCTCCGCGATCATGCCATATGATTAGGGTCGCCCCGAGCAGAAATGAGGGCGGCTGCTCCTGTCGGGATGTGAGAACGTGGTCGATGTAGATCGCCACAAACATCAGGAAGGAGCTGCCATGAAGTATTTTGCCGGACTGGATTGCTAGCTAACTCTAGCTCCAAGGCCTCGGCAGCAGTCCAAGATGGCTGCCGGCATCGACAACAGTGATCTGACCGGTAATGTTTGACGCTTCAATCAGAAAGAACAGTGCAGCCTCCGACATCTGTTCGGGGGTGCCCGCCTGGCGTAGAAGCGTTCGTTGTTCCTCGTCTTGTTTCATCTTACTATATTCAACTTCGCCGACCCCATTCAGCATCCAACGGGTCTGGATGAGGCCGGGAGAAATGGTATTCACCCGAACGGCAGGGCTCAGCCAGCGTGCAAGCATGGGGGTTAGAGTATTTAGCGCCCCCTTCGACAGCACATAGGGCAGTGAGCTACCTTTGCCGGTAAGAGTGGCACTGCTAGACACATTCACGATCGCGCCTCGTTCTTTGCTTTCCTCCCATTGTTTTCTCATGGCCGGAAACACAGCACGACTCATCATGAAAGCGCCTGTGGTGTTCACGCGAAATATGCGGTCGAAGTCCTCCGGTGTGACGTCTTCGAGATCGCCGGCTTTTTGGAACTTTGTGGTCGCGGCGTTATTGATTAGGCCGTCGATGCGCCCCCATTCGCTCAGGGTCTCGGCAGCCAATTTACGGCAATCTGTATCCTGCCCCACGTCGGCTTGCACAACGATGGCTTCAGCACCTTGCGCTTTGACTTTGGCATAAGTCTCGTCGGCTTCTTTCTTGCTTCGGCTATAATTTATCGTGACGTTCCAGCCCCGTGTAGCGAGGTCGATGGCACAGGTCGCGCCCATACCCGTTGCCGATCCTGTCACAATTGCTACTTTGGCCATGGTGTCTTCCTTCGCTTCAGACCTTTGATGAGAATCGGGACGCGCAAACGGCTGTGGCGCACAAGCTATAAACATCGCAAACACCGAATTTGCGAGCAGTCTGGATCTGAGTCCCGCCTTTCGCGACAGCCCCTCGGCCTCGAATTTGAGGTCTCTTGCGAGGGCTCTCTCAGCGGGTCACAGTCAGGCATTGGGGAGCCGTGATCTCAGCGGTACGACTGCAGGCACTGCAGTTGGTATAGACCTCCGGCTGGTCTGGGCTGACGGTATTTTCCTGGCTGAAGCCGCTTTGAATCGTGGCGATCTGGGCGCACGCCTAATATTGTAATTCCTTCCTGGATTTAAGGTTAGTTGTGGTTATAATTGGAATCAGCTAGTTCTGATAGAGAAATTCCGTGCACTTATTATAAAGAAGTTATGAAAAATTTGTTGTCAATTGGGATGGCAAAGTACGCATGATGATCTGTTGGCGATCATGCGATGCTAGATGCCTTACCAAGCGCCCGCCGACAGGGAGCGCATTAAGATAATAAGGCAAGGCACCAAATTGCACGGGCTGCTCATCCCAGCCCGCGTGAAAAGTTCGCGGGTCTTGCCCGAGACCATGACCTGCGCATTTCAGTATAGCCTCTTTTCTGGCCACAGCTCCAGAAATCTTCTCGCAGGCTCGCGCGAAACACCTTCGAAAATCCTGACTTCTTGGTCAGTCATAATGGGCGGCCCAATTGGCGGCAATTTGCCAAGGGGCGCCAACGCTCAATATCTATCCCGATCAAGCCCATGGCTGACATGGCGACGGCGGACCAATCCTGGCTGTGAGACCGGCTCACCTCAATATCGCTCACCGGCAATCGAGGCTTGCCGAAGCGCGAAACACTGATCTGGAGTTCTCGCCCCGGAACATGCAAGTGCGCAGCAAGGATGGTCCGAAAAGCAAACTTTGCTTGAAGATATGAAAGCCGCAGATTTGAGGGACGGATTTTTTCGGCTCTTTCCCGCTCAGTTTGGCTTAGAACTTCACGCATGTATAACATTGGGATCATCAGCCGTGAATGCTGGAAAACCCAAACGTCGATTGTACCGCGCTGCGACCGCATGCGTCACCGCCTATAGCTCGCCCACCACATATCCTTGCCTGATCAGTGCATTGGTAAAGTGCCTCCCCCTATTTGCGCTCCCACAGCGCCGTCAATGGGGCGGGTCGTCACCGATGTGCGGAGATTATACACAGACAGAACCACGACGGGATAAATATATGTTAAATATAAGTTGAGTTTGCGATAACAATTCTTTTCTTTTATTACATTTCTCTTTTTCATTTCCTTGATAAATCACTCATATGTTTATAATTATTAAAATTTGCTCTGCGAGAATTAACGAAACGGTAATATTATTCTCGAAAAGATCCTGTATCGTTCTCCGCACAATAGGAAGTTGTTGGGGAAAGCAATGGATTCGATCACGCGTCCGCTCTCGCATGGCCAATTGGGCCTCTGGTTGCATCATCAACGAAGACCCACGGGTAGTGAATACAACCTGCCAGTCGAACTGCGCGTTAAGGCACCGTTCGACATTGATGCCTTGCGACGCGCGCTCCAATCATTGATCGACCGCCATGAAATGCTGCGCACGACCTTCCACCAGGAGGGCGAGCACGTCGTTCAACGCATTCATCGGACAGCCTGTCTAAGCTTTCATGTAATTCGGCTGCCAGGAGTCGAAGAGGTGGAGTTCCATCAATCTATTGCGGCAGAGGCCCGCTCGCCTTTCGATCTGGAACATGGGCCGATGGTTCGCGCTCACCTATTCATCCGCAGTGCCGCGGAGGAGATTCTCCTCCTCAATTTCCATCACATCATTTCCGACGGCTACAGTATTCGCACCTTCCTGCGCGAGTTCGGCAGGCTCTACCAGGCGTGTTGCGACAACGCGGACATGCCGGGTCTGGCCACGGCGGCTTCTTACGGGGACTTCGTAGCCTGGCAGGAGAGCCTCCTTGCCGGCGACGACGGAAAACGGATGTGGGCCTACTGGCGCGGCCAATTTGTCGATCATGAGCCTGACCTCGCCATTCCGACTGACAGACCACGGGCGGCGCTGGCCACGCACACTGGGTCAGTTTTCTCTCTAGATATTGAGATGCCACTGATCGCGCGCTTGAAGCGATTGGCGCACAAGGAAAAAGTTACGCTCGCTACAGTCCTGCTTGCTACCTATTACGTCCTGCTGCATCGTTATGGCGAGCAGGACGATATCACCGTCTACGTGCCACGCCTCGGTCGTCCGGCAGGAAATTTTTCGGAAACCTTCGGCTACTTTGTGACCCTAGGGGCCCTCCGGCAGAATCTTTCCGGAAATCCCATTTTCCTCGACCATTTGCATCAGGTGCGTCACCTCATGCGATGCGCGCGCAGTCACGAGTACTTTCCTCTTCCACTACTGTTGGAGAAGCTCAAGCTACCTGCCGCACCCGGCAATCCGCTCGCGCAAGCAGTCTTCAACTTCACTCCGGAGGCGGTGAGTTCTCTCGGCTTCACGCCATGCGGCGTCGATCTATCCGGCTTGCCTGCACAAATCCGACTTTGCGAGACCGATACCTGGATCGATCTTGATTTTCGTATCCTCGCTGGTAAAGACAGCGTCCGCCTTAACATCGTATACAATGCGGATTTGTGGAATCGCAGCACTATCGAGCGGCTGGCGAAGCACTATTGTTTGCTCCTTGAGGCGATCGCAGCTGAGCCAGAGCGACGGATAGGCGACTATCGTCTTCTGACGCAAGAGGAAGAGCACCATCTTCTTCACGGTTTGAACGACACAAGTGCAGTTTTCCCGTCCGACATTTGCTTGCACAACCTGATCGAAGCGCAGGCTGCCGCTTACCCAGACAATATCGCTGTCAGCTGCCCATCGGAGACACTCAGCTATGCCGTACTAGAGCAAAGGGCAAACAGGCTTGCCCGTCATCTAATTTTAAAAGGTGTCCGCCTTAGAGACGTCGTCGGCATTCTCGTTGAGCGTTCGTGCGATCTCATTGTCGGCTTTCTAGCAATCTTGAAGGTGGGGGCCGTCTACCTTCCTCTCGATCCGCGACTCCCAGCCGGGCGTCTGCGCTTCATGCTGCGGGATGCTGGCGCCACTGCAGTGATAAGCATGACGGAACTTAAGGAACAGACGTTCGGGAAAGACCTGTCAGGGCTAAACATTGAAGGTGCAAATGGATACGCGGTGGTTCTCCTCGACAGGGACTGCACCAAAATTGCTCTGCATGAAGTCACGCCTCCGCACTGTCTCGCCGGCCCCTCCGATTTGGCTTACGTGATCTATACGTCCGGTTCAACGGGTCAGCCGAAAGGCGTGATGGTTGAACATCGCAGCGCCTGCAACATGACGGAGGATCTAAGACGCACTTATCAGTTGGGGCCAGATTGCCGGGTATTGCAGTTCGCTTCCTGCGGATTTGATGCATCGCTGTTTGATTTCATGCTGGCCTTATCATCTGGTGGTCGATTGTGCTTGGCGCCCCCATCAGCGTCGCTGCCTGGAGCAGAGCTTGCCGAGTTCATGCGCCGTGAGCGCATTACCGCTGCCGGTCTTACGCCGACAGCGTGGACCTCCTTGCCGTCGACTGACCTTCCTGATCTCACGGTGATCAAGTCAGGTGGAGAGCCCTTGCCGTCGAGCCTCATTGAGCGATGGGGTGAGAAGTGCCGCATCTTCAATTCCTATGGCCCTACCGAAACGACCGTTTATTGCATAAGGACCGAAGTTAAGGCTGGGGAGCAAAGGCCACCCATTGGGCGCCCCGCCATCAATACTCATGCTTATATTCTAGATCGCTATGGCAATCCGGCACCGGTTGGCGCAATCGGACAGCTTTGCATCGGGGGCGTCGGTATAGCACGCGGCTACATCAATCACGATGAACTCACGCGGGAGGCTTTCCGACCGAACCCGTTTGATGCCAATCCGCAATCCCGGCTTTACAGAACTGGGGATCGCGCCCGGTATCGGTCAGATGGCATGATTGAGTTCTTGGGCCGGAAAGACGGACAGATCAAGATTCGTGGCATGCGGGTCGAGCTTGCCGAGATCGAGCAGTGCCTGATGGAGCACGAAAACGTCAGGGCTTGCTGCGTTATGCTGAGAGGCAGTTCCGATGAAAATGCGAGCCTGACCGCCTACGTGGCGAGGCGACGTGACAGTTCGAAGGATACCGATGAACTTCAGTCTTTTCTGCGCGCCGCGCTGCCTAGTTATATGGTTCCTTCACACTTCGTGTTCCTCCCGCAGCTACCAACCAATCGTAGCGGCAAGATCGATCGGCGCGCTCTTCCCGAGCCGAGAAACGTCTCGAAATTTAAGGCCGCAACTTTTCCCACCGGTAGGTTGCAGACGGAAGTAGCCGAGATCTGGAAGGACTTGCTGAAGCTGGACACCGTCGACGTTGAGGACAATTTCTTCGATGTTGGCGGACATTCCCTGGCTGTCGTTCAGGTTCAGGCGCGTATCCAAGATCGTCTGGGCATTGATTGCAAGATTTTGGAACTTTTCGAGCACCCCACCATAAGAACGCTCGCTGCGCATTTGGCCTCAACTCAAGCAGCCCCTCCCGCAGCTGAAGCGTTTAAGAACACAATTGGTTCTGCCGGAAGCCGAATGGAGCCCAAACTGGACCGCAATGCTGTTGCGATCATTGGTATGGCGGGCAGGTTCCCGGGGGCGGAGAACGTCGATCAATTCTGGAACAACCTGGTCAATGGCATAGAGTCCATCACAGACTTGGATGAACAGACGTTGCGAGAAGCTGGCGTCGACCCTCACACTTTGCGCACCCCTAATTATGTAAGGCGCGAAGCCGTTATCAGCGGAGTTGATCTGTTTGACGCGGCGTTTTTCGGCATCTCGCCTAAGGAAGCAGTGTGGATGGACCCGCAACAGCGAATCCTGCTGGAAACGGTATATCAGGCGCTCGACCATGCGGGATACGGAGCGCGCGAGAGGGCAGGAGACCGTGTCGGTGTCTTTGCTGGCGTGGGGGCGAACCACTATCTCGCTGACCGCGAACTAGGCCGTGACCTGCTCGATTCAGAGAAGTTACAGATCCGCATTCTCAATGGCAGCGATTTCACGACGACGCGCATCGCCTATAAGCTCAACTTGACCGGTCCCTGCGTGTCAGTTCAGACGGCCTGCTCCACTTCGTTAGTTGCTGTTCACCTCGCTTGCCAGAGTCTGCGCAGCAATGAGTGCGATATGGCGCTGGCAGGCGGCGCATCGATTTCCTTGCCCCATGGAAAAGGCTATCTGCATCAAGAAGGCCATATCTTGTCGCCCGACGGCCACTGCCGTGCGTTCGATACTAAAGCACAAGGAACGGTGAGAGGCAGCGGAGCAGCAGCCGTCGTGCTCAAGCGGCTCAGCGATGCCTGTAGAGACGGTGACTATATCTGGGCAGTCATAAAGGGGACCGCCATCAACAATGACGGCGCCGCCAAGATAGGGTTCACCGCCCCCAGCGCCGACGGACAGGCTGCGGTGATTCAAGCCGCCCTCACCGATGCTGATGTCTCTGCGGACACCATTGGTTATGTGGAGGCGCATGGTACGGGAACCTATCTTGGAGACCCCATCGAAATCTCTGGCCTGACCAAGGCCTTTCGTACGCAGACCGCAAAAAAACAATTCTGTGCAATAGGTTCGGTAAAAACAAATATAGGCCACTTAGACGCCGCAGCGGGTGTAACGGGATTGATCAAGGTTGCCACGATGCTGAACAAGGAGGTCATTCCCGCTAGCCTACATTTCGATACACCTAATCCAAACATTGACTTTCAGGATAGCCCGGTACTCGTAAACAAGACCCGCACCGCTTGGTCCAAAGGTGATGCGCCAAGACGCGGCGGGGTTAGCTCATTTGGAATTGGTGGCACGAACGCGCACGCGATTCTCGAGGAGGCTCCGCCGCGAACCGGCGAGCACGCCAGTCGCAGGCCGCACGTGTTTCCGGTATCGGCGGCGAGCAGGTCGGCAATGACCGAAATGCTGCGGCAACTGGCCGGCTTTATGCGCCGAAGCGATGTTCAGCACAGCGCAGCAAATATCGCATACACGCTGCAACAGGGTCGAGCCGCTCTGAGATATCGCGCAAGTTTTGTCGGATCCGATCCGGTGGAACTAGCCGACCAAATCGACAAGGCGGCACTGCAGGCGGGCATGACGCGAGAGGTCTCAAGCAGTGAACCCCGCGTCGTGTTCATGTTCTCCGGCCAAGGTGGGCAGCAGATTGGAATGGGTCGGGAGCTATATGAACAAGAGCCGGTATTCCGCAGCGCCATCGACGAATGCGCAAAGTGGCTTAGCGAGCTCGCACATGTCGATTTTCGCGCTCTGCTCTACAGGAAAGGCAAATCCAATGGCGAGTTTGAGCCCCAGCTGGAAGTCGTCATGCAGCCCGTCATCTTCGCTACGCAATATGCAATGGCGAAGCTCTTCATCTCGTGGGGCATTTTCCCTGCAGCTGTGATCGGCCACAGCATCGGAGAATTTGCAGCCGCTCATATTGCGGGCATCATCTCGCTACCCGATGCCATCCGCCTGACAATGAAAAGAGGGCAGTTAACGTCGCATGTGCCTGCCGGCGGGATTGTTGCAGTCCATCTGTCGCCGGAAGAACTCCAGCCATATTGGGATGAACGCCTGTCGTTGGCCGCCATAAACGGGCCGCGTCGGTGCCTCGTTTCGGGGCCCGCATCCGAGATCGCGGCGTTTCAAAAGCTATTGGGGGCTGGATCCATTGCGAGCAAACGAATACATGCAAGTCATGCTGTGCATTCGTCCATGCTTGATCCAATCCTGCAAGAGTTTAGGCTCCATGCCGAGCAAGTCGAGTTACATGCGCCGCAAATGCCTTTCATGTCGACTGTGCTGGGTGACTGGCTTGCGGCGGACGTGCCGCCTGATGGCAGCTATTGGGTCCGCAATCTGCGCGAGACGGTGCAGTTTCATCAGGCTTTCGATCGCCTGATGCAATCGGGCTATCAGTTATTCGTTGAGATGGGGCCTGGCACAGCCCTGACCAGACATTCAAAACAGTTCAAGTCAAAAAGCGACCTGCGCAGCCCCATCAGCTTTCCAGCCATGCCAGGAGACGATCATGGGAAAGGTGATCACGCGAAGCTGTTGCAGATGGTGGGCAAGCTTTGGACCTGCGGCGTTCGCATTGATTGGTCTTGCCTGCACCACCAGAAGCTCCCGCAGCGCACTCCCCTCCCACCTTATCCTTTTGACCGGAAGCGTTATTGGCTCGATGCGGCCGCCGCCAAGCAGCGGGAACGAAATGCGGATTTGAATCGACGTAATACGGCGGCGCTATCGGTCGCTTGCTCGGGTGGCAACGAAGAAGCGCGCGGTCCGATCGCGGTTGAGACATCTGACAAAGCAGCTTTGGGCCGCCAAATTGCGGAAGTCTATCGGGACATTTTGGGTTTGGATGACGTTGCCCTGACCGACAGCTTCTTTGATCTTGGAGGCGATTCATTAAGTGCTTTGAGCGTAATCGATCGCATCGAGCAGCTTACGGGAGAGAGATTGGCCGTTTCTCGGCTGTGGGAGCAGCAGACACCGAGAGAACTCGCGATGGCCCTCTCGAAGACCCGCGGAAGCTCACGTCCGAGCGCATTGGTGCCAATACAAACCGGCGGTTCGTGGACGCCTCTTTTTTGCCCACACCCTTTTGGCGGGCATGTGCTCTTCTATACCCCTCTTGCTGAAGCACTGGGCGCGAAACAGCCGCTCTTCGGTCTCCAGGCACGCGGTTTGAACGGTGAGGCAAAGCCTCACCTGAGCATTCCGGAGATGGCGCGGGAATATGTTGAAGCCATCAAATGCGTTCAGCCACGCGGCCCTTATCAGCTCGCGGGCTTGTCTATGGGCGGCAGCATTGCTTGGGAAATGGCCTGTCAATTGCGCGATGCTGGTGACGAGGTAGCAACCCTTGCACTGCTCGATGCTAAAGCGCTTCACAAGCATGAAGAAGTCGCAAGCGGCCGGTATCATCGCCTGCTCGGCAACAACCCCATTCCTGATTGGCTAAGCGAGCAAGCGATCACAATGAGCGTCCTTTTTCCCGCGCTCAAAAAACATTGGCGAAAGCTGAAATCGATCAAACGTGAGCGTCAGGTGATGGCCTTACACGATTTCGGAAGGCAAGCTGGCCATGTCCCAAAAATGAGCGACACACAGCTCGATCATATCCTGACGATTGCCGAGGCAAATAGAATTGCGCTGCGTGATTATACACCTCGGCCCAACGACAGCAGGGCCATTCTTTTTGCGGCCAAGAAGGGCCTGCGCGCCTCCTCCAATCTACCTGATGGCGATCTTGGGTGGAAGCAGTTCGCGCGGGGCGGCCTGGAAATTCACGAGGTTCCAGGTAACCATTACACGATGGTCGCTCCGCCGCATGTGAACGCCCTTGCGAAGATACTTGCTAACTTTCTCGATCGAAACGACTAGTAGCTCTGCACAGAGGATTTGACAGGTTCGATGGGTTGCAACCTGGGTAGGCTATCGGGTTCGACGAGCAGTTCGATGCTTCGTGCAACACCAGGCTGTCTGCGGATCAATCCGGCACGCTCGAGGGTGAGCACCATCTGATGGACGGAAGGCGCGGTGACGCCGAAGAAGCGTTGCATGTCGCGTTCGGCCGGCGGCTGGCGGTTGACCTGCATGTAAGCCCAGATGAAGGCGAGATACTGCCCCTGTTTGTCGGTGAATCGGGGTCGGGCAGGCGGCTGTCGGTCAAGCAATTGATTCATTTGTCGATTCATCCGGAACCTCCGCACCCGAAGGAGGCCATCCGGATGAATATACGCTATCGCGTCGATCTCGACCAACCCGAACGCGACGAACTCATGAGCATACTGCGCAGCGGCAAGCATCCGGCGCGCAAGCTCAAGCGGGCACAGATCCTGCTCGCCGCCGATGCCAGCCACAGCGACGAGACCATTGCGACGACGGTGGTGGTCGGCGGCTCCACGGTCTACCGCACCAAGCGCCGTTTCGTGGAGATGGGTCTGGAGGCGGCGCTCAGCGAAGAGCCGCGCCCCGGCGCGGAGCGCAAGCTGAGCGGCAAGGAGGAAGCCTTGCTGGTGGCCACCGCCTGCTCCAACCCGCCGCCCGGGCGGGCCCGCTGGACACTGGAGCTGCTGGCCGACGCGTTCGTCAAGCTGACCGAGCATGAGCAACTGTCGCGCGAGACAGTGCGCCGGCGCTTGGCCGAGAACGATCTCAAGCCGTGGCGCAAGGACATGTGGTGCATTCCCAAGGTCAACGCCGAGTATGTCGCGCGCATGGAGGATGTGCTCGACCTCTATGCCGAGACACCCGATCCGGCGCGGCCGGTCGTGTGCTTCGACGAAAGCCCGACCCAGCTCATAGGCGAAGTGCGCCAGCCCATCCCAGCCGCACCGGGCAGGCTGGAGCGCTATGACTGCGAGTACAAGCGCAACGGCACCGCCAACCTGTTCGTCTTCCTCGACGCGCACCGCTCATGGCGCAAGGTGAAGGTCACCGAGCGGCGCGCGGCCGACGACTTTGCCCACTGCATGCGCGACCTCGTCGACATCCATTATCCCGAGGCCGAGCGCATCCGGGTCGTCCTCGACAATCTGTCGACCCACTCGCCCGCCGCGCTCTATCAGGCCCTGCCGCCATCACAGGCGCGACGCATCCTGCGACGGCTGGAGTTTCACTACACGCCCAAGCACGCCAGCTGGCTCAACATGGTCGAGATCGAGATCAGCGTCCTGCGCAGCCAGTGCCTCGACCGTCGCATCGAAAGCCGCGATAGCCTCGTCGCCGAGGTCGCCGCCTGGCAACACCAACGAAACGCCAGTGGCGCCCGCATCAACTGGATGTTCTCAACCCAACAGGCCCGCCTCAAAATGGCCAAGGCCTACCCAAAGCCAACCGTCAAAGAGTCATAATCTCTGTGCAGAGGTACTAG
>NZ_JAFG01000022.1 GCF_000519305.1 Mesorhizobium ciceri WSM4083
CTAGTAGCTCTGCACAGAGGATTTGACAGGTTCGATGGGTTGCAACCTGGGTAGGCTATCGGGTTCGACGAGCAGTTCGATGCTTCGTGCAACACCAGGCTGTCTGCGGATCAATCCGGCACGCTCGAGGGTGAGCACCATCTGATGGACGGAAGGCGCGGTGACGCCGAAGAAGCGTTGCATGTCGCGTTCGGCCGGCGGCTGGCGGTTGACCTGCATGTAAGCCCAGATGAAGGCGAGATACTGCCCCTGTTTGTCGGTGAATCGGGGTCGGGCAGGCGGCTGTCGGTCAAGCAATTGATTCATTTGTCGATTCATCCGGAACCTCCGCACCCGAAGGAGGCCATCCGGATGAATATACGCTATCGCGTCGATCTCGACCAACCCGAACGCGACGAACTCATGAGCATACTGCGCAGCGGCAAGCATCCGGCGCGCAAGCTCAAGCGGGCACAGATCCTGCTCGCCGCCGATGCCAGCCACAGCGACGAGACCATTGCGACGACGGTGGTGGTCGGCGGCTCCACGGTCTACCGCACCAAGCGCCGTTTCGTGGAGATGGGTCTGGAGGCGGCGCTCAGCGAAGAGCCGCGCCCCGGCGCGGAGCGCAAGCTGAGCGGCAAGGAGGAAGCCTTGCTGGTGGCCACCGCCTGCTCCAACCCGCCGCCCGGGCGGGCCCGCTGGACACTGGAGCTGCTGGCCGACGCGTTCGTCAAGCTGACCGAGCATGAGCAACTGTCGCGCGAGACAGTGCGCCGGCGCTTGGCCGAGAACGATCTCAAGCCGTGGCGCAAGGACATGTGGTGCATTCCCAAGGTCAACGCCGAGTATGTCGCGCGCATGGAGGATGTGCTCGACCTCTATGCCGAGACACCCGATCCGGCGCGGCCGGTCGTGTGCTTCGACGAAAGCCCGACCCAGCTCATAGGCGAAGTGCGCCAGCCCATCCCAGCCGCACCGGGCAGGCTGGAGCGCTATGACTGCGAGTACAAGCGCAACGGCACCGCCAACCTGTTCGTCTTCCTCGACGCGCACCGCTCATGGCGCAAGGTGAAGGTCACCGAGCGGCGCGCGGCCGACGACTTTGCCCACTGCATGCGCGACCTCGTCGACATCCATTATCCCGAGGCCGAGCGCATCCGGGTCGTCCTCGACAATCTGTCGACCCACTCGCCCGCCGCGCTCTATCAGGCCCTGCCGCCATCACAGGCGCGACGCATCCTGCGACGGCTGGAGTTTCACTACACGCCCAAGCACGCCAGCTGGCTCAACATGGTCGAGATCGAGATCAGCGTCCTGCGCAGCCAGTGCCTCGACCGTCGCATCGAAAGCCGCGATAGCCTCGTCGCCGAGGTCGCCGCCTGGCAACACCAACGAAACGCCAGTGGCGCCCGCATCAACTGGATGTTCTCAACCCAACAGGCCCGCCTCAAAATGGCCAAGGCCTACCCAAAGCCAACCGTCAAAGAGTCATAATCTCTGTGCAGAGGTACTAGCATGGCTAGCAGCCCACCTGCTCGATGCCGAAGTCACGTCGCACGGACTGTGCTTGACGCGCAGATCTCATTGATGTGCATATATTAAACGGCCGCGGGGGCGATGCCCTCGCGGAGCCAATTCCAAGGGAGAAGTTCGTCGACCCCCTGTACTGGGTGGGCTGCTACGCGCGCCAGGATATCGGCGAGCCAGGCGCGCGGGTCGACGTCATCAAACACCGGCGCGGTTCTGATGCGTTGGAAGGGTGGCTGCCCCCCTAGGATGGAAAACGGGCTCACGACCACATCGCCGGGCCGAGCATCAGACGGGAGACAACCATGAAACAGTATATCGGCCTCGACGGCTGCGATCGGACGAATCTGCGGTCGGGAGTTCGGAAGTGCGGCGGCTTGACGAGCGCGTTCGCGACCTCGAGCGGCTTCTCAGCCGCAAGACCCTGGAAGTGGAGATCCTCAAGGACGCGCCGGCCAGGTCGGAGTCAAAAAAACCGAACTTGCGGCTCTTGTCGCAGCCGAGGGACGGTTCCCGATGAAGGCCGTTGCCGAGACCCTCGGGGTGGCTCGTTCCCATCTCCATGACAAGGTGCATCGCCTGGTGAAGCCGCGCGGGCCTTATCGCAAACCCGACGACGATGGGCTCTTGGAGCTGGTTCGCCGCCTGATCGACGAACGCCCTACCTATGGCTATCGTCGCATCACAGCCCTGCCGAACAGGGAACGCGCCAAGACGGGCGAACCGGCCGTCGATCACAAGCGCGTCTTCCGTATCATGCGCCAGAACACCATGCTGCTTGCAGTCACACGGGCCGCAGGACCGGCAGCATCCATGACGGCAAGGTCATCGTCATGCGCTCGAACCGGATCGTCTTCTGTCATGCCGTCGCTCGGCCGCGAATTCGCCGCCAGGATGATCGAGTTGGGGAACGCGGTGTCGTCCCTATCGATATGTTTGCCGATCTCCTGCAGCCTTTTCTCGCGATATTCACGCTGAATTCCGCCAAGATTGTATGGCCTGCTTGCGTCGTCAGTGTGCTCGGCAGTGAGGACGTCGCTGAAGCAGACATCGAGAAGCAGGCGAGCCGGCAGTGCTATTACCCAACACTCTGCGAGTTCCTGCCGAACGCGAAGGGCCCTGGTTCGATATGGGAACGTGGTCATGATTCAAAACCCCAAGGTCGCCACCCAGGGGACGATCGGTGCTGCCTCCTAAGGCCGCTTGGTCCAGTGGCTCGTCAAAAAAGTCGGGGTTGTCAGCGTTTGCTATCCACCAGAACCAAAGCGAGACAAGAGAAGCCAGCGTTCCGATGGACAGCGACAAAGTGGTAGAAAGGTTGCGGTCGAGGACTAACCAAAAACCTACAGCGGCGATAATTGTTGTGCCAACGAACGCGACCGCGCGGAGCGCCTTCAGATATTTCCCCAGCACGATCTGGAAGCATGTCGAACCGATCAGGGCGGGAAAAAATGTGGCCATTGCTGTGCGTACGGGCAAAAAATCCGTAGGCGATGGCGCCTTTGCCGCGTTGATCAATTCCACCCAGATTCCTAGGCCGCCTATCAGCACCACGCTGCCGAAAAAGAAAAAGACAAACGTTGCATGCGCGGCCGGTCGCGTAGTCCGACGCCAAACGTCACGGCGGAGTTCGCTCCACCCTCCTTCAGCCGCTCCCATATCACCTTTCACCATGAGTCCACATGCGTGAACTCGGCACAGCCATGGCGGCCAGCTCGCGTAGGAGAAGCATCTACATTCAGCTCTTGATTTTTAGACTGCAACCCCCATAGCCACTAATTTAAATTGAGATCAACAAGACCAATTGCAATATACATTTTTTTGAATTTCAGTGTAAAAATCGCTGACGCTCAGTAGCGATCATCCCCCTGCTTCCGACTTGCAAAGCGGTATGCGCTAGCGGTCCAGTCCCTTTCGCCTACGTCACCTTTACGCATCGCCACAATTGTTTGTGTAAGTTGCGTTGTGACGGGTGCTAGCAGTTGGCATAAATTTGGGTGTCCGGAACGGGCCTTCTCCATCACCCATTGGGACGAACTTGGACGCCAGAAACCGGACGAGATTTGTGCTGTTCGTTTGCTTGAGGGGTCGACAAGTGGCGAAAAGCTTCGCATCTGGCGTAAATTTGTCTCCTTCGGGCGTTCTCCCCACCCAAGACCAGCAGGACGCCCATGGCGTCGGCAATAAGGTCGAAGCGGCCGGCCTGCAGGCCGGGGATGAGCGCGCCCCATTCAGCACTGACCAGCTCTACCTTGCCGGCCCCCATTTTCTTTAAGACGGCCAGCATAATCGTATTGCTTATGCCGAGCGGTTCATTGTTGGATCCGGAGTAAGCCCATGGAGCATCATTGGAGTAGCCGATCCGGATCGGCTCTCCTTTTTTGATCTTATCGAGTAGCGAACCCGCCGAGGCTGACCCCGCCACCAAGCCGATTGCCAAAGCCGCAGCACCCCAAGCAGCCAGCCCGTTCAGAACCACGCGCCTGAAGAGGTTTGTTCTGCGCTCGAAAAAATGCCATTTTGTTCATCTGGTAAACTCCTTCCATTTCGTTGGCCGCTAATCGCAGTGCATGCGTTTTTGTTGACCGCCGGGGCAGTTCCCCTTTTTGGAGCGATGCAATCGAACTACCCATCGGACTGTCGTCCAACTGGCGCTAATCACAACGCTCGCCTGGTGAATCTAGCAGCCGCAAGGCGCCGCTTTTGTGCGACTTTTCAATATGGACGCAGGAAGTCGGCTTTCTGAGGGCTAAGATGCTGCGCGGCGATCAAGTCGAGATTGCGCCGATCGAACACTCCAGCGACAACGAAGATCGTGTCCCGCTGCCTGGGGCATTGGTCGCCGTGCTCTCCGGCATGGGCCGGGCAGATCAGCGCGCGACGGCAGAGGCTGATCAGGGGATCAGCGGATCAGTGCTCATCCGGCTGATAGTTTCCAGGGTCATATTTCTGGCCCGCTGCACTGCCCATTCATCGTTCTGATCGAGCAGGATTGCGCCGACCAGGCGCTTAATCGCATCGGCGTTCGGAAAGATTCTGACGACTTCGGTGCGCCGCTTGATCTCGCCGTTGAAAAGTTCGATCGCATTGGTAGAGTGGAGATTGGCGCGATGTCCCTTGGGGAAGGTCATGTGGGCCAGCACGTCGGGCTGGGCGTCGTCCTTGATTGTCGCCAGCTTCTCGGCACCTTCGGCCGGACTGGTCGGCGACGTCGCGCCATTGGATGCTGGTGGCTTCCGAGGTCTCTTGGGCAAACGCAGTGGCGATGAAGGCTGAGACGACCCTGCGGCCGCTCTTGCCGGCATGCCAGCACATTCCTCATGAAGTGGACGCGGCAGCGCTGCCACGTAGCACACAGCACCTTGGTGACGGCGGCTTGAGGCCTTCGTGGCATCGGAGACGACGAGCTTGACGCCGCGCAGGCCGCGACGTGGCAGCTTGCGCAGGAAATCCGTCCAGATCGGCTCGGCGAGGTGCCAATCTCCATGCCTAGTACCTCGCGCCGGCCGTCCGCCTTGTCCCCCCCGCAATGATGACGGCGATCGAGACGATGCGCCCGCCGCGGCGACCTTGCCGTCAATCTCTCGCAAAGTCGCGAGACCTGGCTCTTGGAATGCCGCTCATCCCCATAGCTTTGACCAGGTCGTCAACCGACCGGGTCGAAATGGCTTGTACATAAGCTTCCCGGATGACGGCGGTCAGCGCCTTCTCGGCCATGCGGCACGGTCGAGGAAACCCTGGAAGTTGGGGAGCACAGGATTTCGCTCGAGTAGAGTAGGCCGCGCTGTTCCTGTTCAGTCAGCTTTTCTGCGTGGTCTACGTGTGTTGTAGTCCATCCTTTTTTGGCCTCATTGGTGGTCAGTTCGTTGTGATCATCCTGCTTCAGTCACTGGGGAGAGTACGTCTGAGAGCAGTCGTTTCCATCGCGCGGCAGGGATACTTTTCATCCGTATTGCTATTTCCAGTCTTTTGGGTTTTTAAGGGACTGTCGGCCAGCCGGGGCCTCTTGCTGAGATATGTGGCCGGGCTGGTTGCTCTGTCTGTAATGTCGCTGGGACAAAGACGGATGTTGCCGCAGCGCGGCGTGCATGAGCCGCCCGGCAGCACATTGTGGCCGAGAGAGCGAGGAAATCTGAATACGCTGCTCCCCCCAAATGTTGCCGTACAAACCTGTCGGGCAAGTGATCTCAGCCGGGTCCTGGTGATGGCTGAAGAAGAGAGCGCAATCGCCACTGCAGTCGATAGCAGAAGACGCGAATTCTCGATCGGGCGGGCCTGTGCTAGGGCGGCTTTGTCCAAGCTCGGCTTCCCTCCCTGCGCGATCCCAGTTGGACCCCACCGTGAACCAGTTTGGCCACCTGGTGTCGTTGGCAGCATAACACATACTGCTGAATTCTATGCCGCCGCCGTCGCTCAGCATGAGAACTATGCTGCGCTTGGAATCGATGCAGAAGCCGACGACGAGTTACCGTCTGGTGTGTTGGAGCTCGTTTCGGTTGATGAGGAGCGATATTGGCTGGCCAACGCACCCGGGAACCTCAATTGGGACCGGTTGCTCTTCAGTGCTAAGGAAAGCATCTTTAAGGCATGGTTCCCGCTCACACGTGAATGGCTGGGCTTCGAGGACGCGGTGGTCACCATCATGCCGCATAAAGGAACATTTTGCGCTCGGGTTCTCCACACACTCGTGCCGGTCGACCATCATGCGCGGGAGCTTCGCGGCCGGTTCGTCATCGCCAATGGACTGATACTCACCGCAGTCTTCGTTAAGATGCCACAAAAGGGGGCATCATCTTCGGCCGTTTGATTTGCGCCCGGTGCCGCGCCAAGCGATGCCCGGCTCGAGCGGATTTAAAAGGTCGGTCCTTGTTCAAGGCAGCCGTCACAGCTCGGAGCGTATCGTGTTGGATGACGCGTCCAACATCCCGCAGCGGCATTTCCATTGTCAGACCGCGAAGCGCAAGGCAAGCAACTGAATACGCTTATCGCTCACCGGTTTCGAAACCATCACAGGCCTGGCGCTGACCACGCAAGAGCGCAACCTCAAAGAAGAGCTCGCCAATCACAACCTTTCTCAAACGCGTGCTGGCGGTTGACGATTCGCCATGCAAAACCTGTTCATCGACGCTCTCAGCGCGCCACAAGGGGCCTCTCGGGTTCGTCATGATGCCGTGCCAGTGCGCATCAGCTCACTGTGTTTCGAGTTGTCAGACGTACGTCAGCACAGCTCCTTCTCACCCTTCGCTCATCACCGCTTAGCCCGATCTCCATTTGGATCGAAAAACGCCCGCAACGATGCGTCGGCCTCGTAGAGGTTCCCCGCGATCTCAATTTGCCATCGACTGTTGTCAATCAGGTCCTTCGTTACACCCGCCGAGTGATGAACATATCCCATTCCAATTGACGTGCCGATCGTAAAACTTTTCACTCCCGACGAAATATAGCCGACAATCCGGCCGTCGCAGCGAATGAGTTCCTCGTGAAAAAGTATCGGGTTGGGGTCGTGCAGCTTAAACGATACCAGTCGTTTTTTTAAAGGCATATTGTTTTTCTGGGCTGACAAAGCCTCCTTCCCAATAAAACAACCGGACCGCCCTCGTCGGACAACACCTTCGTTGCAGCGGCCGGAAAGGTGGACCATTGGCGCGGAGACCACCAACGAGCGCGCTCGGTGAGCGCGATCACAAGGTCCCGGCAACCCGGGACACAGCCGGGCGATCACCTGAGCCGGAAAACGGCAAAGTCGGGCGGTCCAGAGAATGGTATTGGTACAGACCACGACCCAACTCCCTGCCTTCCACAGAACTTTCGAACTCGCCAAACTCACTTCACAGTGTCCTGCTGGGTGCGCCTCACCTGAGGGTGAATCGCGCGCGGCGGCGACGATCGATGCCAGAATGCCATCTTGAATACCAACTGCCATGCGACACCTCGCGCTTTTGAAGTCTAGGCCGGATTTGCGCAAGTTGCTCAACGACATCAAGGGCTTGCCGTCGCTAGGATTCAAGAGTGCCTTAATAGCTTTCTTTGCTTTTGAAGACATCTATCTCAGACTGGCCAAAGGTCGTTCAGCACTCTTGGTGTGGCGGCCTTCGCCTCTTGGATCTCTGTTGCAGACATACGGTCCGCCAACTGGCCTAGTACCGAGCGGGCAACCTCTTCGGGATCGACCGCCGGGTCGCGGTGCACGCCTTCGTGGATCCGGGCAAGGAACGACTTTCGGTTTGTCGCTTTGGCGCGCCGGGCGGGATGCCAACCTTCGTAATAAAATCCACGCAGCAACGCTGGCAGCTGCGCGCCGATGTACACGGCCTCGTCGCGATCCAGGCAATCGCGCAGGGGGTGGAGCGTCGCAATCAGGACCCGGTATACCCGCCCGCGTTCATGCCAGCGAAGTCTCCACGCCAGCTCGCTGATCCAATTCTGGGTTGCTTGCAGCGCATAGTTCGGGCCAAGGCTCACGTACATGAGTATTCTCCGGTCCGTAAGGTTGTCAGCATCAGACTAATCGCCATGAAGTCGAGGTGCATTTTGCCGGCATTGAGGGTGGACCTGACCTGGACAGGCGGCACTAGCGCTGAAAAGAAGATGACTAAAAATCGGCTTCCGTTCGCCGCCTGCAGGATGATGCCGATGTCGATGTGGCTTAGATTCTGAAGTCGGCCTTCCGCTCACCGCGTAGAGTCTAGAGGCAAGCCAGACGTCAGCATTCGCGCGGCTCAGCGAGCGTGCCGCAGCTTAATCATCTCGACTGCTCCACTTCCTCTTTCGAAATCATCACCTCAGGGCAGCAGCACACGAAAAAACCGTGGCGCTGCAGATTGCTTGAAAAGTACCGCGCGGACCTCGCGCAGCCACAACTCAATGAGTATGCGCATGCTAGAGAAAAACCGGACACTTACTGCAGCTCGCGCGCGCGCCCGGCACCATTCCCGGTTTCTATTGACGCCATATTGGCTAGCATCATTTCCGCGACGTTGAAGGTGTGCCGCCCTTGCCGCGAAATCAGGCTAGCGTCAATGTCTGGATAGATAAAGAAGGGAAGCGAAATTCGATCACTCAGACCATTGTGCGCGACCTGATGCGGCGTACTCATGAAGCGATCGTCGCTCAGGGCCTGAAGCATATCGCCCAAATTGACTACGAGACTGTCGGGCAGGCTCGGCACTGGCATCCAGCGCCCGCGCAACCACACCTGCAATGACCGGGTGGGTAGTTCCTCTTGCAGCAGCAGCGTGAAGAAGCCACCGTCGGTGTGCTTGGCGCACGTGCCGCCGCGAGCTGGGTATCGAATTACGCGTTGCCCCAGCGTCGGCGGGCTGAAATGGCGCCGGAACCAGCCTTGTTCCAAACCGATCAAGTCGGCAAGCTCGGTTCCGAGCTGCGGGATAACTCCGCGGAGCACGGTAGCCTGCAAAGCAAGCAGGCTCGGCGCGAAACCAGGAGCCACGACTTCATCCGGAAACAGCGTGCTCCCGGCAAACGGACGACGGTCGCCTTCGCTGTCGATTCCGAGATCAAACACTTCCTTTGGATCGCGGCCGGCGTCGCGATGTAGAATTTCGACGCGCAATGGACTGTATCCACGGGCGATAGTGGGATACATGCCTTGAGCTGCGTGACCGAAGCGTTGTTTGACCGACTCCGGCAACGCGAAGAACCGCCGGGAAGCCTCGATCCCTTGCACAATCTGCTCCTTCGGTATGCCGTGCTCGACAAGATAGAAGAACCCGTACTCCTGGCAGGCCATTTGTAGGCGACGCCGCTCTTCACGTTGGGTTGCATCGGCGCCCAGTTTCGCAAGTGAAATTAGTGGCAGCGCGTCCATAATCGTTCATCCCTTGACGTTTTCGGCCTTGTGAGGCTCCTGAAAGCTTGGAAGTCACATCCTTGCCCGCGATACATCTCCCAACTTGGTGCGTTGGACATACACAATTTTCTAACACGTTGTCGGGAATAGTAACATTACAGCTACAATAGGACTCCCCAGTATATTATTAAAACTGACAATTATCGCGTAACATTTCTGACCCAAGACTGCTCGACGTCACGTGGCAATCAGCCGGAAACCCGGTCGCTACCAGACCATTCAACGAAGCCGCTGACGCGGCATGTGTGCCTCCTGGTGCGCAAACAGTTTATGGCGCAGCAAGAACATCGACCGCCGCAAACGCCAATTGCGGTCCATACCGACGTGCGGCTTTCGCTGGTCAACTTGACGCCGGCCGACATCGCCGGCGGAGGCGCCCGGTTTAAGCTCAAGGCAAGGCCGTCACCCAGATCATCGACCCGCCCGAACAACTAGCAGCGCTTCCAATTCCTGCTGCGCGGTCGACGCAACTTCAGCTGACATACGGCGGCGCCTTGTGTGCTACTACGAGCAACACATCGATGTCGGTGACGCCGTGATCCTCCTCGAGTTGAGCCCAACCTGCTGGAGAGAACCGTTTGTCGGCCAGTCTCGGGCCGGGAACCTGGGGGACTAACACCAATCTCGCTGCTGTGTAGTTTGCATGCCGACATCGTTCCGCTAGGTTTTCATTCTCGGGAAGATGTTTTTCGTCGATTAATTACGCCGTGTACAAACTTGTCACGCGGAAAACGACGAACAATCTGACAATGTATATTCCGGAACGCGAATGTTGCACTCGAATAACGTCGAGGCAATACATATTTACGACAATTAACCAATTCAATTGCCCGTCAGATGCTAAATCGATCAGACTTGCCCAGGAAAGGCGAACAGCCCGTAGCTTTACACCCGGCAGTTCGTGCCCACTGGCAACATCCTGCAAACGGCTGCGGAGCAGAGACTGTGGAAGACCGACCGATCAGAGGCGCTGAGGAGACACCTTCCCTTTCGCCGAGAGAAAAGGAGTGTATCCTGTGGACCGCGAAAGGAAAATCCTCCTGGGAAATTGGCCAAATCATAGGCATTTCAGTGAACACAGTTAACTTTCATATTAAGAACGTCATGAGAAAGCTGGACACTGGCAGCAGGACTACAGCCGCCATAAAGGCAATGAAATCTGGAATTATTGAAATGTAAGCTACGCTTATAGATTAGGAGCGCGTAGCATTCCGATTTCTCGGCCGTTCTGTTGCGGAGAATAACATCTCTTTGGCAGAATATTTTCACCTAGATGTGCCCAGCGGCGGGTGCACCAATCGGGTCCATTTCATGAGTCGAAGGTCGGCAGCGTCCACTGCGCGCCGCGCGATCTATCATCGAGGAGGGAGACGTCTTGCCTGTAGTTTCTCCCGTTGCTTCTATCTTTGCTTGACCTCACCTCGCGGTGCATGCTCGGCTACGCTCTTTGAAACGTGAGACGATGCCAGCTCCCAACTCCCAGGAAGGTTCGGCAACAACAGCCTGTGGCTCACGGAGGTCGGGGCTCTTATAGGCCGTGATTAAGCGGACAGAGATAACTTCTAAGTCAACCGCGCACCAGGCAGTGACGCGATAGACAATCGGTACCTGTGTCGGCGAGGGGTGGCACCTAAGGCGCCCCGGCAGGATTGGCCATCCAACGTCAGGTCCACCAGAGAACAAGATCCGGTCGCGCAAATCCGAAAAAGCAATTCAGCAGCACGCGACGCTTTCCGTTGCCTGATTGACCGGTAACCCCATGAACGAAACCGCCGTCAAGTAGCGCGATATCCCCGGCCTTGAGCTGGATTTCGCGACTAGGCACGGCCTCGAGATAAGCTGCGGAGTAGGGATATCCCGTGGTCTCCACACCCTGCGCCTTTCGATCTGCGACTGTCGGCTTGTGACTCCATAGCCTCAAGTTTCCACCTTCCTCAGGCATGCTGGGATAAAAGTTGAGTGCTGCGACGGTGTTGTGCGCCACCGCAGAAAGCTCGTAATCGTTCCCAGCACGTAACACTTGAGCGACATCGTCGTGGGGGTCCAAGGAAAATGTGCCGCTTCCGGTCCAACTGAGAGCCCGACAAACGTTCGCCTGACCGTGTTCTGAGCGCGCCAGCCGCAATTCAATGCCTTGGTTGTGAAGCTCGCGCTTCAACGCGTCGAATAGGGCTCGGACCGGGTCAACTAGATTGCCAAAAAGGGCGTCAACGTGCGGCCGCGCATTATCCGCCTCCTTGAAATAGGTGGCTGCATCCTTCCTGTAGTGGGATGCGCCGACATATTGTCCGGGGACGCCATCTTTGCGCTCGTTGAGACCGGGGCTGCCAAAAAAATTCGTGGTGATCTCCTCAGCTACTACGGTGCTGAAACCTTGCTTGATGTGAAGAGCCGTGATCTCACCTTTAAGGACCGATATGATGTCCGCAGTGCTGATCGAGCCGGTTCGTTCCTTGATCGTAAGAGGCGAGATGGCCGGCGTTTGAGGTACTTGGTTAGTCGCCATTGGTTTTCTCCTGAAGTGCCAGATCGAGGATGGCAATGCCGTGATCGAGTTCGTCATCTGAGATGGTTATCGGCGGAAGGACCTTGATGACGTCGCGATTTGGCCCCGAGGACTCGATCAGCAGGCCGTTTTCGAATGCGACATCGTGCACACGGCCAACAACGGCCTGTGAATGGCACTTGAGTCCGGTCATCAGACCACGGCCGCGCTTTTGTTCGATGCACTTGGGGAATTTCGCAACGAGGCGATCAAGGTGTTCTTGCAGTTTGACGGCCGTCCGCTCGACGGCTGTAGTAAACTGCCTATCGGACCACATTGCGCACATGGCCGCGGAAGTCACGAAGGCGAGATTATTGCCTCTGAAAGTCCCGCTGTGTTCTCCCGGATTCCATATGTCCATGTCGGGGCGAATCAGAACTATGGACAACGGATTACCTGAACCGCTTAGCGATTTCGAAAGACACACGATGTCGGGCTCGATTTTCGCGAACTCGAACGAGAAGAAATCGCCCGTTCGACCCGACCCTGCCTGAATGTCATCGACGATGAAAACAACGTCGTGCTTACGGCAAATGCGCTGAATTTCTGAGAGCCATGGTGCGGATGCGGTGTTCATGCCGCCTTCTGCCTGGATGGGTTCCAGGATGATTGCGGCCGGCTTTTCTATCCCGCTGCCTGGGTCGCCCAACACGTGACCGATGTAACTCGCGGAATCGAAAGTTTGGTTCGGATAGTTCTCGTAAGGGACACGGATCACATCGTGGCGAGCAACGCCGCCAAGCTGTCTGGTTGACGCTGAACCCGACACCGCCAAGGAGCCGAGCGACATGCCATGGTACGAATTTGTGAAGGCCATGACACTTGAGCGGCCGGTATATTTTCGCGCCAGCGCCAACGCCGCTTCGTTAGCGTTTGTCCCGGTCGGCCCAGGAAACTGTATCTTGTAAGAAAGGCCCCGGGGCTTCAGGATCGAATCGACGAACACTTCGATGAAATCACGCTTTGCAGATGTATACATATCAAGCGACAAGACAATATTTTGATCGGCGAGATATTGAATTGCCGGCCCAATGATATCCGGGTTATTATGGCCGTAGTTGAGGGCACCTGACCCTACAAGGAAATCAATATATGGTTTTCCTGACTCGTCCCAGATTGTCGCCCCAAGTGACTTTTTAAAGACTGTTGGAAATGATCGTCCATATCGACGAACGTTAGACTCATAAGCTTCAAAAATGTCGATATCCATTAAATAACCTCATACGGCTCGCGATCAACGCTGCAGGTTCTATGTTCACACATTCCAAACCATTGATTTCGACGATTAGCTGTGGCCAATATCGGACGTGCAGTGAATGTATCATTGTCAGCGACTTGCATTCGCTAAGAGTCTGTAAATTTGTTTGACGAATCTGTTGCAACGCTTTGGGTATCGACAGCGTGGCAGTACCCGCCTTTGCGGCAACGTTATCGGTGGCGTTGTTGGCGAGGGCGACTGACACAACCGCACCGCTTTTCCAGCATGACTGCAACCACGCTGCTTGTATTTCTCTACGTCGGCCGCAACGGATCCTTGCCGACAAGTAGCTGTGGCTAATAGCAATTTCTCTCCTTCGATGTGACGGCGAGACCGGTGCTCGCTCGAGTTTGGCTTTGGAACGCGGGCGAGCCAGACCGCGAATTGGCGACAGAAATGGATTTGGCCGCGACCTTTAATCGTGGCCGTGGCCGCCTTGGCGGTGATTGCGCTGTTCCCTCGGCGGCGTGTTGGCCCACACCTGGCTTCACGGCATATTGAATGCCTCAGTCGGCCCTCGCGAGATGGCGGCCGCACTACAGTCCATGGACCGAGCACGCGAATGGTATTCGGCACCCACCAGCCGACGCAGAATCGACGGCGCCTGCTTCGAGAAGGCGCGATCGATGCGGCTATCGACCACCCGGTGTTCGCCACCGACTGCGTGGTCACGACGGCGCGGCTTTTAGAGCGCGGCACACTAAAAGTTCCCAGCGTTACACTGGTCAACATTCATATGACCGGAAATGCTGGCTCAGGCGACGACACTGGCGATTTGTCCGACGCCGCTTCTGTACGGAAAGTTTCACTCTGTCCGACATCCGACAATTGTTGGATGTCAGACTGGGCGCCAAATCCGCCAACCCGTTGTTTTATGGATTGGTGCTCTCTGGCACGTTCTGTGCAGCGTGGCTTGCGAACGCATCAGCAAGAAAATAGTCCCATGATCACACTCACGGAAAACGCCGTCGCTGCCGTCAAGGACGCGCTTTCCCGCGCCGACGAACCGGCGGAGGGCTTTCGCATCATGGTCGAGGCGGGCGGCTGCGCCGGCCTCAAATACCTGATGGGCCTGGAACGCGTCTCGCGCGAGGGCGATGCCGTCATTGAGACGGGTGGGGTCAAGGTGTTTGTCGACGCAACCTCCCAGCCCCATCTCGCCGGCATGACCGTTGACTTCGTCACGGACCTGGATTCCTCCGGCTTTGTCTTCGACAATCCCAACGCGCGGCACAAATGCGCCTGCGGCAAATCCTTCGGCTAGCCGCCATCACGACAAGGATCGGTGCCATGCGGGACGACACCGACAACGTCTACATCATCAGCGACAAGATCTATTTTATCGACCCGAACAATGTCGGCGCTTTGGACGCCCCCAATGCGGCAGGCGAGGTCGCCGCCGTCGCCTGCGGCAGTGGGCTTAAATTGACGATGGGTTTCGACCGTAAGACCCAAATGATCACCGCCGCAGCGTTCCAGACCTTCGGCCGCGGCTCGGCAATAACCGCCTGCTCGACATTTACGGAATTCATCCTCGGCAAGACCATCGATGAAGCCCTTCAGATCGCCGATCAGGACATGGCGGATTTTCTCCGCGCCCTGCCGCCGCACACGACATACTCATCGCACGAGCGCCTCATCCTGGAGCGCGGCTTGCGGCTGATGAGCGAGTTCTTCCGTGCCGTGAGGCAGGCTTTCGAGGAGACGCCAGGATTCTCACGCCTAGTCCTTGTCAAGGCATCATCGCCATGAGCGACGTGATAGCGGCGTTTCTCGTAGTGATAGGCTTCGAGGAACCAGAGATCCTTGCCCGCAACCTTCCCCCACTGAACCCTAATTCCGTGTGGAGTTCGGCCGAACCGGTTTTCGGCATCGGGTCTCGACGGTGGACCGAGCTGCAAAACCTGCAATGGGGCATTTCCGACCTTTTGCCGCGTCTCGTAAGCGAGCAGAGGCGCTCCCTTGCTCGGCGGAAGGTTGCGTAAGCAATGCCATATGCGGTCAAGGAAATTTTCTACACCCTACAAGGCGAAGGACGAAATGCCGGGCGGGCCGCCGTATTTTGTCGTTTCGCCGGCTGTAACCTTTGGTCGGGACGTGAAGGCGACCGGGCAAGAGCATTCTGCGGGTTTTGCGACACCGATTTCGTTGGGGTAGATGGCCCCGGTGGCCGACATTTTGACACCGCGCGGGGGCTTGCGTTGGCGGTCGAACAAGCCTGGCGCGGGTCGGGAACTGGGCAGCGTCTTGTCGTGCTCACCGGAGGGGAACCCCTCCTCCAGATCGATGAAGAACTCCTGGAAGCGCTGCATTCCCTGGCGTTTGAAATTGCCGTGGAGACCAACGGTACCATTCCCACACCCGCCGGCATCGACTGGCTGTGCGTCAGTCCGAAATGCAATGCACGCCTCGTGGTCATGGCAGGGGACGAGCTAAAGCTTGTATATCCTCAGATTGGCGCGGAGCCCGAACATTTCGAACTTCTCGCGTTTGAGCACCTTTTGCTTCAGCCGATGGATGGGCCCGAGCGCGAGGCGAATACGGCCGCCGCAGTGGCCTATTGTCTTGCCAACCCACGTTGGCGCCTGAGCCTGCAAACCCACAAACTTCTCGGGATCCCATGAAAATTACGCAAGCTTTCACCTTCGAGGCAGCGCACTGTCTTCCGCGCGTGCCAAAGACCCATCGCTGTCACCGCGTGCATGGCCACTCATACCGTGTGGAACTGCGTCTGGAAGGGCCCGTCGATCCAGACACGGGCTTTGTCATCGATTTCTTCGATGTCGAGGCTGTGTTCGAACTGCTTCTACAACGTCTCGACCATCAGTATCTGAATGAGATTGAGGGTCTCGACAATCCGACAGCGGAAAACATTGCGGTCTGGATCTGGAACCAAACCAAGCCGCTTCTTGGCCAAATGTGCTCGGCAACAGTCTATGAGACACCGCTGTGCTGGGCTGAATACGGGGGTTGACCCGATGCAACGAGATCCGGGAACCGCACTCGTCCTTTTCTCCGGCGGCCAGGATTCGACAACCTGCCTGGCCTGGGCGCTGGAGAACTTCGAGCGCGTCGAGACAATCGGCTTCGACTATGGGCAGCGGCATCGGATCGAGCTCGATGTGCGGCCCCACCTGCTCGGGCGCATTCGAACAGACTTTCCGGCCTGGCGTGGGCGACTAGACTAGTTTCCGTCCGTAAACGGCAAGCGATTGATTCTATTGGGTGAATCGTAGCTTTGCGCGAGCAAGGCCCGGCGGTTTCAGGTATCTTGGATCATGCCACTGATTCCAAAGTCCTGCCACCGCCGGAGCCGACAATGCGCCAAGAACGCACCGACCAAGCGAGTATATTCGATGTTTTCGCCACGCACGAGATCGGACGCGAACTGGAGGCAATGTCGCGCTGGCTGGACGAGCATCGCGATCTGCTTGGCTTGGTGGCGCGCGATTTGGTCCGGGTCGGTGTCAAGGCTACCGGACGGCAAGGCCTGCCTGCTGAAGCAGTGTTGCGTTGCGCGCTTCTCAAGCAATACCGGCAGTTGAGCTATCAGGAGCTGGCGTTCCATCTTGAGGACTCTGCCTCGTTTCGCGCCTTTGCCCGCCTACCATTGTCATGGAGCCCCCAGAAGTCGGCGCTGCAAAAGACGATCAGCGCGATGCGGCCCGAGACCTGGGAAGAGATCAATCGGGTACTGCTGTCGAGCGCTCGACAGGCGAAGCTCGAAGACGGCACGGTGGTGCGGCTGGACAGCACCGTGACCTCGGCACTCATGCACGAGCCGAGTGACAGCAGCCTGCTTTGGGATGCCGTGCGGGTCATGGTGCGCCTTCTAAAGCGAGCTGATGTCTTGATTGGCGGCACCAGCATGGCATGGCGCGATCACTGCCGTGCAGCCAAGAAGCGGGCTCGCAAGATCCAGTTCACGCGCGGCCGGCCCAATCGCGTCCAACTCTATCGCGAGCTGATCGCTATCACCCGCGCGACCCTGGCCTATCTGGAGCAGGCGAGCGAGCGTTTGGCCGTGGCGAGCACACCGTCCATAGCCCTATGGCAGATCCAGGTTCGCCGTTATCGGCCGCTGGTCGAACGGATCATCAGACAGAGCGAGCGGCGGGTGTTGGCCGGCGAGCCGGTGCCCGCCGGCGAGAAGTTGGTCAGCCTGTTCGAGGAGCATGCCGATATCATCGTCAAAGGCAGCCGCGATACCGAATACGGCCACAAGCTCAATCTCACCACCGGCAGGAGCGGCATGATCCTCGATCTGATGATCGAAGCAGGCAACCCAGCTGACAGCGACCGCTTGCTGCCGATGCTTTTGCGCCACATCGCCCTCTATGGTCAGGCACCACGGCAGGCGGCCGCCGACGGTGGCTTCGCCACTCGCGCCAACCTGGCCACGGCGAAGGCGTGGGGCGTTTCCGACATGGCCTTCCACAAGAAAGCTGGCCTGAGGATCGAGGACATGGTCAGAAGCAAGTGGGTCTATCGCAAGCTGCGCAACTTCCGCGCCGGCATCGAGGCCGGCATTTCATGCCTCAAGCGTGCTTACGGTTTGGCGCGTTGCACTTGGCGCGGCCTCGATCACTTCAAGACCTACGTCTGGTCCTCGGTCGTGGCCTACAACCTCGTCATCTTCACCCGCCTCAAGCCGACCTGAACTGCCCCCCGGGATCGCGGTTGCGCTGCGCCGACCTATGCCGGCCGCCACCGAGTGCCCTTCATCGCACCGATCACGCCATTTCGGCGACAAACAGCGCTATTCGATCCGTCCATGCCCGTCAAAGGCGCTTTCCGTCGGGCTCAAGTCATTGTAAACGCACTGAAATACGCACGTTTATGGACGGAAACTAGACTAGGCGAGGACCACATGATTGACATGGCCGTGCTCGGCCAAATCAGCGATACCGCGCTCACGCGTGACGTCGAGGTCGAACTGAACGCGAACGGTCTAACAAATACCTTCGTGCCTGGCCGCAACCTTCTGTTCCTCGGCTTTGCGGCCGCGACAGCTTACCGGAGATGGGCGCGAAACACCTCGTGATCGGCGTGTCCGAGACGGATTGTTTCAGCTACCCGGATTGTCGAGATGACGCAGTTAAAGCGATGCAACTTGCCCTGAACCTTGGAATGGAGACGCGTTTCGTCATTCACACACCCCTCATGCGGCGCGACAAGGCGCAGACCTGGGCGCTGGCGGATTGGCTGGGCGGCGAGGCGCTGGTGAAGCTCATCTGCGAGGGAAGCCACACCTGCTATAGCGGAGACCGCGAACATAGACATAGCTGGGGTTTCGGTTGCGGGACCTGCGTCGAGTGTAATCTTCGCGCAGCGGGGTGGGAGCAATTCCGATCCTGCAAAGAGGCACCCGTAGCCGCCCATGAAAAACGTGAGCGCCCAGATCCAGGCCGACGGTGGCAATCTGTTCCATAGATCGTTTCCTTCTGTTTGTGATATTCAGCACGACCAGGGTAGGCGCCTTCGATGCCGTTTCTTAGGGCTGTTCCATACCATCGACCTTGATGATCTTCGCAAACGCTATCAAGGGAGATCTCACCCGCCCGGCGGGGCTAAGAAGAGAAGAAAATAATGGAACGCAAGCTTGATGACGTGATCGCAGCCTCCCTGAGCAGCGTCGGGAGCGTGTCGACGCACGTTTCGAAGAGTCAAAGGACGGACGTCGAGAGCCTCGGCGAGCTGCGCCGTGCGGCCGGGGAAGCGCAGGCAGAGATTGCCTCGACATCAAGATCAAGCAAGCCCCTGTTTCGAAGATCGAGAACCAGGCCGATATGTATCTGTCGACACTTGAGAGCTACTTAGAGGCGATCGGGGGACAACTCGACCTCATCGTCGCCTCGCGCGCACCCCCCCGTATACAGCGGCTCAGCTACGTCGTAGCCCTCACGCACGAAGTGCTAGTCTAAAAGAGCGCCAGGTGGACGAACCCGCCCGAAGGCAACGCGCCGGCTGAACGCGCCGACTCGGTCAAAATTGCCGAAGACGTCTCGTCGACGCTTGCTACAGGTATGAGCAAGGCCTCGTTAAGCCGGATACCGATCTGCGCGCTGTCACGCTCGCGGCCCTTCCCTCGCCCATGCTTGGCCCAGCTCACCACTGCGCTGGGGGGTCCCGCTATGTGCTCGCCGGCGACGACCAGATAGAGCACGCTTGAGTCACAGTTTTCACACCTGATCAAGAAGATCTCCAGCATATTCTCTCCGGCGATGTCGTTCAGCTGAAATAGCAACGCAAAACTCGTTTAATAAGCGCTGCTTGAATTGGTCGGCCGCGCTCTCCGACCACCCATCAGACCCTTGGGGATTTCCAGCGCTTTCCTTGCGATTGAGACGAAGCGATCCACATGTCGGCACGCTGCGATGAGGCGACCATCGCCTCGGAAACGTAGGACGACCACCCGATCGACATCTGCGTTTTTGCCGGCTTTGCAAGCGCAGCCAGACCGCCAGACCAACAGACTTCGATAAAACGCGATGACTCTTGTTCGCGATTGGATCGGGACGAACCGCGCGGTTTCTGGGTCAAATTCTGTGAGGCGATTTTTGTGGCTCTGACGCCTCACAGAAAGTTTAGCTGCTCAATCGGATGCACGTCTACCTGATCGAAACGGGTGCCAGTGCCCTCGAAAGACTGGCCTCCCCGCGACCATAAGTCGCCGCATCATAATTGACGAGCGTGTCGGTCCGGGCTGTATCCAGAAGCTGATTGGTAATCTGCGTCGGTGTTGCGGACGTGAACTTGCTGCCAAGGATAGCGGCATAGCCTGCAACCACAGATGCCGCGACAGACGTTCCGGGTAGGTGAGTCTTGTCCGCCTCTACCCCCACCGTCAGGAAGTGGTTCTGCACCTCCGAATCTGAACCGGCGTAATTCGAATAGGAGGCGAGCTTTGCCTTGTTTTCGGGAGTGCCATTGCGCTCCAGTGCACCCACAAAGATTGCCGATTGCTTCCCAATCAGGTCGAGAGCAAGGAAATCAATATCCCCATCGGCAAGGGTATCTACCGCTACGGACCCGTTGCCGGCTGCCTTTGTGAAGACCGCAGCACCCGCCCGAGCCGCATCGACAATCGACTGCTCAAGCCGGTACCCGCTCACTGGTTCGTCAAGGCCATAGCTCAGATTAATGACATTGAGGCCCTGCTTCAGCGTGAGCGGAACTTGTTCCGAATAGTCAAGCTCGCTTATGTTTGCGCCAGGCGCGACCATGCCGGCTGCTTGAGCGACCCACTGCCCATGTCGCCGCCATTGGGGGCCATGGCCGAGATCCCCCACCTGTCCCATGTCACCTGTGAAGTTATCTATGATAGTTACCGACACGCCAGACCCATTATAGCCCGAGGCCCATGCTGCGCCGACGTCCGGGCTCATCCAGCAAAAGGTGCCATCGGCATTTTGTGGGCAACGCGAGCTGCTGCCCTCCATGGCTGGCCTTGCAGCTCCTCCATCGCCGGCGAGCCTGGATTGGAGTTCATCGGCGAAACCGGGTGGTGCCGACGTCCATAAGATAAGACTGGCAAGGTACGCCATCGGCAACAATCGCTTTATCTGCATTCAACTCTCCTGTTTGAACTGTTCTTCTTCAATAAGACGAAGCATTTCACCATGGCTGGAACGACCTCTGAACCAGAGACCGATGTTCAGCGGATTCAGATGAGCGTTCGCCGGGTACTTCAACGTGTCCGCCAGCCGGAGCAGCCACGCCACAGACGGCAATTCACAGCCTGGGCGCCGCGATCCACCCACGTTCGGACGCATGAGGGTAGGGTGGCAGTCTAGTGAATCGAAACGGGTGCCAGCGCCCTCGAAAGGCTGGCTTCGCCGCGGCCGTAAGTCGCCGGATTGTAGTTGACGAGCGTATCGGTCCTGGCCGTATCCAGCAGCTGATTAGTAATCTGTGTCGGAGTTGCGGACGTGAACTTGCTGCCAAGGATGGCGGCATAGCCTGCAACCACAGGTGCCGCATGAGACGTGCCGTATAGGCCAGTCTTGTCACCCTCGACACCCACGGTCAGGAACTGGTTCCGCACCTCGGGGTTTGAGCCGGGATAATTCGAGTATCGGGCCAGCCGCGTCTTGTTCCCGGGAGTGCCATTATGGTCGAGCGCACCCACGAAGATTGCCGATGGCGCCCCGATCGGCCCGAGGGTTAGCTCATCGAAATCCCCTTCGTGCGGCCTACCTACCTCGCTGCTGCGGTTGTCGGCACTCTTTGTGACGATGGCAGTGCCCGCCCAGGCGGCATCGACGATCGCCTGCTCGCGTGGATGCTGGCTGATATTGAGGCCGTGCTGCAGCCCGATCGAAGACCCCTCGAGATAGCCATACTTGAATATGTTTGGGCCAGGGGCGACCATGCCGGCAATTTCAGAGACCCAATCTCCATGTCGCTGCGTCTGCCTACCGCGACCGAGATCTGCATCAAATGGCTGTCCCGTGAAGTCATCTATGACGTTTATCGATACGCCGGAACCGATAAAGCCTGATGTCCATGCTTCACCAATATCCGGGCTCATCCAGCAGAATGTGCCGTCGGCATTTTGTGGACAGCCCGAGCTACTGCTTTCCGCGGCTGGAGTACCGGTCGTTCCTTTGCCGCTGACACCGGCATCGAGATCACCCGCGAAACCGGGTGCAGCCAACAGGCACGCGATAAGACCGACAAGGAAACCTGCCGGGAACAATTGTGTTTTGTGCATAACCAACTTCCTGTCTGATTGTTCTTCATCAACGAAAATTTACGGCCTTCCCTTTCACCATCGCTAAAATTCACCCCTGAACCGAAGGTCGAGTTTCCATCGGCTTGGCTCGAGGTTTGTCATGTATTTCAACGTATCCGAGGGCCGCAGTTGCGAGGCCGCCAGACGGCAATTCACTGTATGGAAGGCGCCGACGGCGCCATAGTCAGCCGTGCAAGGTCGTTCCGTCAGATTCCCGCCCAAAATCGAACTGACGGTGAGAGAAAGCGTCGTGGACGGCGTCGGTCGCTTTTGCAGAATAAAGCCGAGTTTCACACTTGGGCCGATTCGGACCTTTTCGGCGCGTTGTCCGGTGCTAGCGCCCCACAGGAGACCGAAATCATCCGACAGCTGCGTCAACATTTCAAATCGCATGTCGATCCATTTGCTGTGGTACCACTTGTCGAAAGACACTTTGGTACCACCCGACAGCTCGTATCCGCCTTGTCCCAGATGGTTAGCGGCCGCGGTTAGCTCCGAACCCTGGTAAATGCCGACAAGGCTGGTCTCCTGTCCGTTCGCTGCCATAGCGCTGACGAAGAATGCCATCGCGAAGAGGACGTACCTCGCCAGCGGTATGCACATCTGCAGCGCCCATTGTTGGACCCGCCTGCAAATCATGTAATCGACACGCGTACTGCAGTCCCTCGCCGCATCTTCAAACCGCACGGAAGCTCTAGCGGCAGACGCAGGGCTGCCAGCGGGCAACGTATTCATTCGCAACAAACCTGTGCTCCCCCGTCCTTCAACTTTGTCGAGCCATCTCTTCGCTCTTCCCTGGCAAGCTGCTCCCGCCCGATCAGCGAAATCACGCAAAATTCATGCCATCTAGATGAGCGTGTAAGAGAAGGCATTATGTAATTTGTTTTCAAGCGGCTTAGACCAAAACGTCCAAGATGCCGGCCAACCAAGGCGGCGTCGTCAAACCGACAAAGCCGACACAATTGACCGGATCTCGACGAACACGCTGAGCGTGAACCCACCCTCATGGGCCAACACTCCCTTCGCGCTCCGGCCGTGCATCGGAGAGCCCTCGAAACGGCCTCCATATTCCCGGACATTGCGCCGCCCAATTTCTGAACGCGAGTACGTCTGAAAAGGCATGCCCGGCAGAGACGGAGCTCCCTGCCGGGCCGGGTTCGCCTTGGAAGGTGGCGTATGCTAGCGGCTTTAGCGGCGGTGGGACCACTCAATCCGTGCTTTTTGCGCAATAAGGAGCATGTACCGTGCCAAGCCAAAAAGCATTTAAAAGCACCCGGGAGTCGGCTTCCTCTACGTTGCGTACCCCGACAATGTCAGCTATCGGACAATGCCGAACGTGCCCCTCGGCATCGACCTACGCCTGAGCCAGAGTGCACCCGCAAGGCCGTTGGCTGCCATTTCGACGTGGCGAACTGGTGGTGACCGGGGGTAGCTCCGAACTGTTCGCCGGCTGACGGACAGGGCGGATGTCGCTTTTTAAAGAGGAACTGCCTGTACCTTCAATTCAAGAGGGCGCGGCCACGAGAGACGGCGCGGCGAATGCGGTCGGGCAGATGGTCGCGAGGATCGCCACAATCGGCATGGACGCGCCGTAGGCCAATCAGCCTCCGGCGACATCGCGATGTGACGTCCCAGCAAGTGAGCCGTCGAGCGCACGAAGAACGAACGTTAGACGCGTTTTCCTGCTTGGCCCAGACTTAGAGCATTGAGGCACTCGAGCGCACGTCAGGCGGTGCTTCGAAAACATCGCAGGTCAGGTCCCCTCGGCACGGGGTTAAATAAGGGTGCAAGATATCCGCGCCTGAGACGGCGAGCGGGCGACAGCAGGACCGTCGTATGGCAACGCCGAGACCTCGATGGCGGCACGGCGATGTCGCCGAGGATGCGGACAGTTGTTCTGGGACGCAACCATAGCGGAGACCTGCCATCGGCGCCGAACTTTGACCCCTGATCGGCGTGCAATTTTTGACCCCTTGCATAAGCACGACGAGAGCGCTCGCCGGGCGGAGCTGGTCGGGGTTGCGCAGCCCGGCGAGCGTGCATTGTTTGGCGATGGGACGCGCGTCAGGCGCGGTTCTTGAAGCGCCAGGACTCGTTTCCGGTCTCGATGATCTCGCAGTGATGGGTGAGCCGGTCGAGCAGCGCTGTCATCATCTTTGCGTCGCGGGCAAAGAACTCGGTCATTCGCCGAATGCCAGGTTGGTGGTGACAATGATGGAGGTGCGTTGGTAGAGCCGACCGACGAGATGGAAGAGAAACTGCCGGCCGGCTTGGGCGAAGGGGACATATCCGACATTGAGGGATAAAACCCTACACCGGCGGCCGATTTTGGATGTCGTCCTTGCCCCGGTGCTCAACAGGGCAGCTCCGCACCGGAGTTTCTTAGAGGGCTCGACATTCGGCGCCGAGGCCGTTCCTCGGAGACGAACGCTGGAAGGCATCGAGATCGCCGGCACCGCAATCCAGCAGAAATCGGACAGCTGGTACAATCCAATCTCGCGCGCGACCGCCCAACGGTGTGAACGCTCGGCTAACGTCTTGAGCTTGGCGTGGGCTTGGTGATGCAGGCCGATGAGACCGAAGGCGACGACATCCATGCCACGCCAGCAAGCCTGTTTTACGAACTGCGGTGCACAAAAGCAGCCCTTTCCACCTCCTTGTGGCGCGGCTCTCCCGGAACTGATCTGGGTCAGGGACTTGAACCCTCCATCCAAGCGGTAAGAGCTCATCCATCCCGAGGATGCATCGCATCGAAACAATCGATTTTACGAAGTGTAACTCACATGAAAAGACGCCGCTTCGAAAGGCTGTTCTACAGGGAGATGTCTCCGGCTAGCGGAAAAGGAGCTAATTGCTCCTTGGTGTGATGCCGACGAGATAACACTCCACGTAATGGGCATGCGTTTTAGAGTCATTCAGGTGCAGATGCCAGCTAGGACGGCGTCAGCGTCGTGCACGAGGCCAGGGAAGTCGTTCGCGTGCGTCGTTGCCTGTTCCTGTCCCGGCACTTCATCCACTGGAATCATACAAAATGAGTTCACCTCGGCGTACAGCATTCATAACAGGTATCACCGGCCAGGACGGCGCGCTGCTCGCCGAACTGCTGCTTTCGAAGGGCTACATGGTGCACGGCCTGAAGCGGCGCGCGTCGCTGATCGGGAATACCCAGCGCATCGACCACCTGTATCAAGACCCTCATGAGGACCATTCCGACATGGTCCTGCATTACGGGGATATGACCGATGCGACAAACCTGATCCGCCTCCTGCAGGAAACTCAGCCCGACGAAATCTACAATCTGGCTGCGCAAAGCCACGTGCAAGTCTCCTTCGAGACCCCGGAATATACCGCCAATGCCGACGCGCTGGGCACATTGCGGCTGCTGGAAGCCATCCGCATTCTTCGACTTGAGAAAAAAACGCGGTTCTACCAGGCCTCCACTTCCGAACTCTTCGGTTCGGTCCAGGGCGTCCCGCAGGACGAGACGACCCCATTTTATCCACGCTCGCCGTATGGGGTGGCGAAGCTCTACGCCTACTGGATCACCGTGAACTACCGCGAGGCATACGGGCTCTTTGCAAGCAACGGGATACTGTTCAACCATGAAGGGCCGACGCGCGGCGAAACTTTCATCACGCGCAAGGTAACGCGTGCGGTAGCTGCAATCATGGCCGGCAAACAGGAGTGTCTGTATCTCGGTAATCTGGAGGCAAAGCGCGACTGGGGCTCGGCGCGCGACTATGTCGAGGGCATGTGGCGGATCCTGCAGCATCATGAGCCTGACGATTTTGTGCTCGCGACCGGCGAGACACATACGGTCCGCAGCTTTGTCGAGGCTGCCTTCAGGAGATGCGGCAAGGAGATCGTTTGGGAGGGCGAAGGCGTTGACGAGGTGGGCCGCGACCGCATGAGCAACCAGGCGCTCATCCGGATAGACAAACGCTATTTCCGTCCGACCGAGGTTGACCTGCTGATCGGTGATGCCTCCAAGGCGGCAACCAAGCTCGATTGGAAGCCGAAGACCACCTTCGATGAGCTCGTCTCCGAAATGGTGGAGGCCGACTGCCGCGCCTACGGGATCGCGCTCGCGTGACGTGAAACACGATGTTCGCTCGAGTGCACAGCTACTTGCACTCCAAGCGATTTCGCATTCGCTGCAGGCCTTTTCAGGCGTTACCGGCATCCAGTCAGGTGCGGTCGTTCGCATCGGCAAATTCGCACATCCTACACAGCAGAAAACCATCGGCTCCATTCATGCGGTCGACGATTTCGCAAAAAACTGGTCCGTCAAAGAGCTCCGCATATTCGTCGCGTAGCAGATTGCCCAACACGTGCCGGCGTTCGAAATCCATGGAGCACAAAGTGACATCCCCGTTGGGAAGAAGAACGTTACGATGCTGGCGTTGGTCCACGCATGTCAGGGCTCCAACGACTGGCTGCCGCGGTTCAACGATTTTAGGATCGACGCTTCCACCTCTGCTGCTCACCGGCCGTGCATGAATCAGTGCTTCGGCTGGGATAATGTCGACGACATCTGGATGGGCTTCGCCCAAAACCACGAACTGAATCGAGGGGATGTCCGCGTCTACGAGCTGACGAACCAAGTCGCGATACTTGTCTCCGACAAGGCGGCTGTTCATGTGGGTGCCATTATCGAAGACGTGAACCACAAACACCTCCAAGCGCAGTGCTTGCAAGCGTCGTAGATCCTGCAGGTTCATTCCCACAAGCGTCGTGAAGATCCTGATGCTATGGCCGGCGGCGAAAGCGTGCTCGACCATTTCGGTGCAGTGCGGATTGAGCCAAGGCTCGGCGTAGCCCGAAAAACCAATGGCGACGGAAGTTGGTACGCGGGCCAGACACCGCTTGAAATCCTCAAGGCTAAGATGCTTCGCATGAGATACTTTCCTTTGCCGATCCGCGAACTTGCCCTGCGGGCAATATGAGCATCCCACGATGCATCCAGTGGTCGTCGTTATCTCCAGAACTCTTCCGGCTGGGACGGCAAAGCGCAATTCGGGCAAAATCATGCTTTATCACTTCACTTTCTCTGGTCCGGCGACACACCACAACGGTGCTCTTTGGCTGTTGACACTGCCCTCCAAGACCTTGCGAACGACCCGAGCTTTGCCTCGGTCAACAGCCGGCTTCCTCGAACTTCTGAGCCGACGTTCATGAGCTTCGAGCGGGTCTGCACGACAGGACAGCCCATCGGATCTGTCAGGCGTCAGCCATCACGGAAGGCGTAGGCGTAGCCGTTGATCGCGGGCGCGCCGCCGAGATGCGCGTAGAGGACCTTCGATCCGTCTGGAAAGAAGCCTTTCTGGACGAGGTCGATCATGCCTTGCATCGATTTGCCCTCGTAAACGGGATCGGTAATCATGCCCTCGAGCCGCGCGCACAGCCGGATCGCCTCCTTGGTTTGCTCCGAAGGAATGCCGTAACGCGGGTGCGCATAGTCCTCGAGCAACACCACGTCGTCCTCGAGAAGTTCCGTTGCGAGCTCGACGAGCATCGCCGTGTGCCGGGCGATGCCAAGCACCTGCGCCTTGGTCTTTGCCGGCGTGGCGGAGGCATCGATACCAATCACCTTGCGCTGGCGACCGTCCTTAGCGAAGCCGACGAGCATGCCGGCATGCGTTGAGCCGGTGACCGTGCAAACGACGATGTGGTCGAACGCAAACCCGAGCTGTTTCTCCTGGGCGCGCACCTCCTCGGCGAAGCCTACATAGCCCAGGCCGCCATTCGGGTGAACAGACGCTCCGGCTGGTATCGGATAAGGCCTGCCGCCCGCTGCCTTGACCTCATAGAGCGCTTTTTCCCAGCTGCGGCGGATGCCGATGTCAAAGCTTTCGTCGACCAGGCGCACTTCTGCTCCCATGATGCGGCTCAACAGAATGTTGCCGACCCGGTCGTAGACGATATCGTCATGCGGCACCCAGCTCTCCTGAACCAGGAGACACTTCATGCCGATCTTGGCGGCGACCGCGGCGACCATGCGGGTATGGTTGGACTGCACGCCGCCGACGGTGACGAGCGTGTCGGCACCTAAGGCGATCGCGTCGGGAACGATGTATTCGAGCTTGCGCAGCTTGTTTCCGCCGAATGCGAGACCCGAATTGCAGTCCTCCCGTTTGGCGTAGATTTCCACCTTGCCCCCCAGATGCTCGCTGAGCCGGTCGAGCTTCTCGATGGGCGTCGGCCCAAAGGTAAGCGGATAGCGTTCGAATTTTTTCAGCATGTTTTCTCCGCACGAGGCCATCGCGCCTCAGACAGCTGCGACCTTGGTCAAAAGCGTCCTTCTTTGAGGCCACCCGCGTTCTGGTGCGTGGCAGGACGGCTTCATCATCATCATTGTCAGCATCGCGTTGGTGATTGAGTCGAAGCTCCGCACGAGAGCGCGCTGCGGCGGCACCATCACATGATGGAATGCAAACAGCTGCATCTGCCGCCATTGCACGATCCCATGCTGTCACCTTTGCCCACCTCTGGCGCACCTGTTCCGAACGGTCACCGCATCGTCCCTGGTCATTCCAAAGTGGCGCGAACCTAGCTCTGAAGCCTCTCGGTGCGCAGGGACGGAGCGGAATGCACACCGCCCATCGGAACGCACTCGAGGCACATCATTCATTGGTAGTCATTGGTCGCCTTATGGTGGTCTGGCGGGTGGCATCGGCTTGCCTGCAACTGCCGAGCTGCTCGGCGCCCGGTCCAGCTCCGGAAGCGCAGCTGGACCGCCAGACCAAAAAGAGCACGCTTGCGAAGTAAAAGACCTGAAGCAGCAGCGAGCAGGCCAGCGTCGTGACGACTGCTAGAGGGATCGAATTCGAGGCGGCGTAAACAATGACAGCGCTGCCGCATAGGGCCAGGCCCAGGAGCCGACAAAAAGTTGTGAAGCGCACCGGCGTTCTCCTGATCTGTCTCGTCGATTGTCCTGCTCATGCCGAGATCTGGTCGGCCGCGAGATGGCTTTGGCAGTTTTTTGGGCAGACGCGGCCGCAGGCTCCGCAGCCAATACAGCGCCCGGCATGGTCGACGACCATGATCATGCGATTGAGTTCGCCATCGAAATCGTCGTCCTCGCCGTCGCAGGCGCCGAGGATTTCACCCGCATCATCGACGCCGTAAAGATGCATGACCTCGCGCGAGCAGACCTTGAAACAGCGGCCGCAGCCAATGCAGGTCTTGCCGTCTATAGCCGTCAGATATTTCGGCTCCCATGTGGAGCCATCGCGTGTGACGGAGGCGGCCGTCATTGTGAGCACTCCCAGGCAGCGAGCTCTGTCTTGGCTGCATCCAACTCGGCAAAAGCATCGAATGTTTTTTCGGCAACTGCCTTGATCTTAGTCCAGTTGACGGGCAGGTCTTCGGCAAGGTCGTGCAATGCCATCTTCGCGTTTCCCGCGCGCGATTGGAGCCTGCGGACGTTTTTCTGCAACGCCTCAAGATCTGACATGATCACCTTCCTTGAAAACCGGCTTCATTTACGCTCTTGCAGCCCCAGTGGCTTCAGCGATGGCGGTCGCAGCGCCGATCAGGTTCGTTGCCGCGCCGGGGAGTTCCAACCGTTTGGAAGCCAAACCGCAGGACGTCGCGCGAGGGATTTGCCCACAAAGACCAACGTCCAGCCGTGAACAGCACGCATCCGAAACTTGGTAGCTCATCTTCATTGTCAGCGATGCCACCGGCCTGAGCGCACTTCTACCCGGCAGCGTCCCGTCTCCGGAGAAACAGGCCGCCCGAAGTCCGTCAGGGGTTTTTGCCAAGACATCCTCGATCGAGTAGGACCGCTGCTAGGGCGTGGCGGTAAATGCTTGCGCCATCGTTCTAGTGGTGAGTGCCTGGAACGCCCTGCCCCTGCTCCACCCACATCTCAACGCGCTTGCGCAGGAAGCTCGACTGCAGCTCGATAACTTCGGACGGCAACTTCGCGCCCAACAACGCTTTCAGATGCGAGAACTCTGCGTCGGCGTTGGCCCGCAATGCGGCAAGCGTCTTCATCGACAGTTCTATGTTCTTGGCGCTTGTGTTTTCGACGATGGCGTCGAGCATTCGTCCGCTGTCTTCGGCAGCCGCAGCAAAATTGACGAGCGCTGTTGTCGACTGCTCCTGCGCCTTCTTGGCGACTGCCGCGGGATGATCGATGGCTTTGGCAGGAACCAACGCCAGGAAACTGACGGGGTCAGCGGGTTTGTGTTCGACTCTGGTCACTTCGGATTCCTTTCCGACCGATAATCGCTTTGACACGGCAACGTTCTTTTGCAGTAGGAGTCCGCTCGCACTGAGCGAGGCGAAAGCCGAGCTTCTGTGTCGTTGGCCCGCCCCTACCGTCCGCGGCGATGGACGATGTAAGCACTACCAACAGGTTCAATACTTGTTGGCACTATGGCATACAGGGGTAGCAATCAGAAACATTTCCTAGGTTATTAGTTGTTACATTATTGTAAAACTCGCCTTAACATAGGGGAACTATATGCCATTCATTCACTCGTTTTTGTAACTTACAACCATCCATCGCGGCGGAAGCGATCTGACACGTCCGTCGCAGCCACACTCCCTACCCAAGACTCCACTAGGACGAGCGGCGGACCGCAGCGCAATTCTGCATTTGCCGCATCCCTCAATTGGCCCATCCATTTGATGGGTCGGATGACGCCACAGGAGAACTGTGTTCAGCGCCGTCTTCCGAGCCCGGCTGCGTGGAGGTCGAGGATTCACTCCTCATCGTCTCACCCGTTTTTAAAGCCAAACGAAGTCGCGGCAACCGAGCTACCTGTGAAAACCCGGTAAGTCCACAGGACATTACCCGGCTGGGCCACGAGGATAAGCTCCACTCGTCGCAAAACCCTTACCGGAGTCCTCAAACAGGTTGGCGCAGAAGGTTTGACTGAATCGCTGCGAGGCGAGGTCCGGAACCTATCAGCGGGCCAAGAACAGCGGCAAAGTCGGCTTCGCAACGATCCATCTCGTCGCGCGGCCGAAGATGCGCTCACGCAACCGACGGCTGCCATAAGCGCCCATGACGATCATGTCGGCACAGGTATCGATGGCGTGCTGCGCAAGCACCGTGGCCGCCGGTTTGCCACCGCTCCGCAACAGATCAACCGACACATGAGCACCGTGCCGAGTAAGATAGGCAGCAATGTCGGCTCCGGGCTTTGAGCCATTGCCGTTGTAGTTCGCCTTCGGATCGACCAGGGCGACACAGACTTCCTCAGCACCGGATAAGAGATCCAGAGCTTCCCGGACCGCACGCGACGCCTCGGCTCGCGAATCCCAGCCTACCAGCACGCGCCGCGGCGACAGGGTCGCCTCGGCGCCCTTCGGCACAACCAGCACCGGCTTTCCGGTATCGAACAAGCAGCCGTTGATAACAGGAGGCCCGAGGTCCTCGTCGTAGAGTAGGGTCGGTCCGACGATCGTGAGATCGTTGCATAGCGCCCGCTGTCGCACGATTTCGCCGACGCTGACCGGATCGCAATGATCGGTTTCGATGCCATAGCAAAGCGACGTCGCTCTCAGCAGTTTTTTGATTTCGCTATACCGTTTTTCCAGTCTGGCCATGTCGTGGGAAAATCTGTCGATTTGCCTGAATCGCCTCTCCAGTCCAGCAATGTCCCTTTCACGTTCAACTAACATAGGGATGCCGGCACCGATTGGCTGTCGCGACATCACCAGCACGGAAAGATGCGCGCGGACCTCGCCACACAAGCCGGCAGCTGTTTTGACATCCTCATCGCAGTGGCCGACTCCCGTCACACTGAGTACGCTTTTGAATGCCATCTGCCTGTTCTTTCTGAGTGAGTCGTACCTTTGGGCGCGCTTTTAAAGCCGCAAGGCTTGCCCTCGGCACGACTGAGACGGGGTGGTGACACTCCATCGGTTGGCTCTTCAGTCGTCCGGCCATTCGAGCGAGTAGCCGGCCGACCTGATCGTGCGAATGACGAAGGTGGACGAGGCCGCCTGCAGCGCTTTTCTGAGCCGGCTGATATGGACGTCGACGGTGCGGGGACCGACATGGATGTTGGCCGGCCAGGCGGCGCCAATCAGCTCGTCGCGCTTGAAGACCCTGCCCGGCGTCTCGAGCAACAACCGCAGCACGTTGAACTCGATCGGTCCAAGGTGGATTTCGTGGCCATTGCCGCGAACCCGGTGGGCATCGAGCCTCATCTCAAGGCCGCCACACGAGAGCCANTGGCCGTTTTCAGCCCCGTTGGCACCAGGCTTTGGCAGCGCCAGCTTGGTGCGTAGCCAGTCGAGCAGCTTGGCCGGAGCGATCGGCCGCACAAAGCTCTCGTCGATGCCTGCCTTCAGGAGATTGAGGTGCTGGTTCTCGGCGCCGGGCGAGATCAGCGCAATGATCGGCAGGCCGCCGGTCC
>NZ_JAFG01000004.1 GCF_000519305.1 Mesorhizobium ciceri WSM4083
AGTAATAACAGATCGTTACCCCAACCAAGCGGGCGGCAGCTTCCGCAATTTCATTCGATTCTGACTGGAGGTCAGAAAATGAACATCAAGAGCCTTCTCCTCGGCTCCGCTGCGGCCCTGATCGCAGTTTCCGGTGCGCGCGCCGCCGACGCCGTCGTCGTCGCCGAGCCGGAACCCGCTGAATACGTCAAGATTTGCGACGTCTACGGCGCTGGCTACTTCTACATCCCCGGCACCGAAACCTGCCTGCGCATCGGCGGCTATGTCCGCGAAGATATCGGCGTGGGCGATGCCGGCTCGTTCGATGGCGTCAATCACGTTACGGACCATCAGAATGGCGACGACAACTCGACCTACTGGAAGAACACCCGCTTCACGCTGAAGACCTGGACCGGCCAGGAAACCGAGCTCGGCACGTTGAAGACCTACACCGAATACCGCATCAATTTCGGCAACAGCTACGGCGACTATGATGACGGGCACACTATCGCTGCCAATGGAGCGGGTGGTTGGCAGGCTCGAAACAAGGGCAGCGCCCTGGAATTCGCCTGGATCCAGCTCGGCGGTCTGCGCGTCGGTGCTGACGAATCGGCCTTCGATACGTTCATCGGCTACGCCGGCAACGTCATCAACGACACGATCGTGCCCTACGGCAATTTCCAGACCAACGTGATCCAGTACTACTTCGATGCAGGCAACGGTCTCTCGGCCGTGGTTTCGCTCGAAGAAGGTTCCGGTGAGGTTGGCACCATCGACAGCTATGTTCCGCATGTCGTCGGCGGTCTGAAGTACACGCAGGGCTGGGGCGCCATCACTGGTGTTGTGTCGTATGACAGCAACTACGAGGAAGTCGCCGGCAAGGTTCGCCTGGACGTGAACGCCACCAACGAACTGTCGCTGTTCTTGATGGCCGGCTACGGCACCGACGACAACCTCAACGATCATACCAACAACATCGACGCGCTCGGCCGCGGCTTCTACAAGCAGTGGGGCGGCAACTGGGCTCTGTGGGGCGGTGGCACCTACAAGTTCAACGAGAAGACCTCGTTCAACCTGCAGGCGTCGTATGACGACTGGAAGGATATCGGCGTCGCGGCGAACGTCGCCTACACCGTTGTTCCTGGCCTCACGGTCACGGCCGAAGTCGATTGGCAGCAGGTCGGTCAAAAAGCCTTCGACAACGACTCCGCCTGGGTCCTGGCAACCAAGAAGAACAACGTCGGCGGTCTCCTCCGCTTCCAGCGCGATTTCTAATCAATTTCGCCTTGTCGAAATCGAAACCCGGCGGGCGACCGCCGGGTTTTTTCATGCCGGGTTTTCATTGGCTCACCAAAATGCGGCGACGCCGCCCCCGAGACCGAGCCCCTGCACTTCTTGAAGGTTTGCGAGCGGACAATAGCCAGCTGACGAAGCCGAGCCCTGACAGTTCCGGCAATCGGGTCTATTCGCCAGTCCCCCAGCGCCGGAGCTTTCGCGGCTGGATCAATTCCCAGCCAAATCACCCAAGCCATCGATCAGCGGTTGGATTGCGCTGCCATAGTTCTTCCAGCGACTGACGGACGAGGTGTAGATCGGTTGTCGAACCTGCCAGCGGCTAAACGTGTTCACCGCACCGCCCTTGTCAAAGAATCGCAGGCAGGCGTCGTCCCATGGCAGTCCCAGATGGTCGATCAGGCGGCGCGATTGGCCTTCCTGGTCGGAGACCATGTCCTCATAGCGGTTCTGCAGGATTTGCCCTGGAAAAATCTTGCCCCAATGACCCATAAGCCGGTCGTACTCGCGATAATACAGTCCGAGCGTATGGAGGTCGGCGTTGTAGATATTGTCCTCGTTGAAACTCAGGAAATAGCACGAGATGCAATTGTCGATGGCATCGCGACGGCAGTGAATGATTTGTGCCTTGGGAAACAGGATCCTTATAAGGCCGATAAGCTCAAAATTATGCGGCAGCTTGTCGACTATCCGCCGCGCGTCGGGCGATCGTTGCCTGATATGGGCGAGATATTCATCGGCCAGGGACTTCGACTGTTCAACAGTCATGTCCAGGATAGATCTACGCAATTCCTCCGGCGAGCGCGTTTTCGGCGCCAGCCTGTTTGTGATGCGCCGGAGCTTTGTCAACTCGCCGGCTCCATGCACGTCGGGATGGCTAGCAAGGATCTGCTCGGTCAAAGTGGTGCCTGAACGCGGCATGCCAAGCACGAAAACAGGCACGTCCGATGTGCTTCCATGACCTGCCTTGGCGGCCAGCATCCGGGGGTCGAACAGTTCGATCATGAAATCGACGCTGCGCCGATAGGAGTCCATGTCGAAGCGGCGGGTTGACAGTTCCTTTGCCTGGCGGAAATGGCCGATCGCCCCGTCGTAGCGCCCGATATCGTTCAGTATTTTCCCGGCCGCATGGTGGAACTGCTGTGTGCTTTTCCTGTCGAGTCCCGGATTTTTCAACTCGGTCAGAATGGATTTCAATTCCGCCGGCTCTTCAGCGAATTTTCGGATGCTGGCCAGGCCGTTGTAGGCGGCCGCGATATCCTGACGGTGGCCGATCGCCTCCTTCATATATCTCGCCGCCTCGTCCATCCGACCGAGGCTTACAAGCGCATTGGCCAGTCCCATTCGAATGGCGGAACGGCCGCTGTCGATTTCAAGCGCTTTCTCATAAAGCGGCACCGCAGCGTCGGCCTTGCCGAATTCGGTGTAGGCGCGGCCAAGGGCGCAAAGCGCCTCCACCCAGCCGGCTTTCAACTGGCAGGCAACCTCAAAATGCCGGATCGCATCGGAATGTTCGCCGACCTTCAAATAGGTTTCACCCAGCGTCAGGTGATAGTGCGGATTTTGAGGTGCTTCCCTCACGGCCCTCTCAAAACATCGAATGGCCATCTCGTCATCCAGATCGAGCGCAAAGGTGCCCAGCAAGTACAAAGCAAGAGGATGTCGGGGATTGCGCGCCAATACGCGCTGGCAAAGCGCCTCTGCCTCCGCCAACCGATCTGCCCGCTGAAGGTTGAGGGCCTGCCTGAGCAGTGCGTCATCTGCCTGCGCGCGCGGCACTGGTTTCGCGGTCGGTTGCACGATTTTCTGCTGAGAGATTTTGGGGCCAGCAGGGCCCTTGAGATGCTTGGACCAGGCTGGTGGCAATCGATTGCTCATGGTGTCTGGCTAACAAAAAGAGCCACAGGAATCCAGCGTTCTGACCTGCCTCGCGGCAACGTGCACTAACCAAACAGGATTCTAGAGGGCAGTTTCAAAGCGAGCTAACGCGGCTCGTCCTGGCATCTCGGGCAGTGCCGTTTGTCGCCTCAAAGCACGGAGCACGATAGCGGGCCGCGCTTTCGCCCTTACTGGCGCCAACGAAAACAGCTCGAATACGGTACAGATTAATCAGAGTTCGGCCAGATCGCCGAGGGCCTCTATCAGCGGCCGAATCCTGCCTTCATAATTTTTCCAGCGCTTGATCGACGAGCCATAGATCGGCTGGCGTACCTGCCAGCGGCTCAGCGTCCTGACGGAGCCGGCCTTGTCGAAGAAGCGGAGGCAGGCGTCATCCCATTCGAGCCCAAGATGATCGATCAGGCGGCGGGATTGTCCTTCCTGGCTGGAAACAAGATCTTCGTATCGGTTCTCAAGAATCCGCCCAGGCAACACCGTATGCCAATGACGCATTAATCGGTCATACTCCCGATAGTATAGTCCAAGACACGTTAAATCGCTGATGTAAGCGTGATTTTTATTCAGGTTGGAGAATAACAGCGATAAACAATTATCAACAGCATCCCGCCGGCAATGGATAATGCGAGCGTTCGGGAAGAGGATTGCGATAAGGCCAATAGCCTCGAAATTGTGCGGCATCTTATCGATAATTCGCGCCGCGGAGGGCGCATAAAGACGCAGGTTGGCGAGGTAGTCCTCGGCAAAAGTCCGGGATTGCTGGATCGTCATCGACCGGAGGTTTTTTCCAAAGGGCTCTTCCGATGTCTTCGTCAGACCGCTGGCTGCCGCTATACGTCTCAGCTTGGTGAGTTCGCCGGCTCCATGGACATCCGGATGACTGGAGCAGATTTGCTCGGTAAGCGTCGTGCCTGAGCGTGGCATTCCCAAGACGAATACGGGGGTTTCGGACGGATCGCCATACTTCGCCGCGCTCGTCAAAAACTCCGCGCTGAACAGCCGGATGATGGAATCAACACGCCTGCGGTAGAGTTCGATTTCAAAATCGTCGTGGGGCTTAACAGCCTTCGCCCTCAGAAAATGGTCCATCGCTTCATCATAGCGGCCAAGATCATTCAGGATCTTGCCTGCCGCAAGATGAAGGGCATATGGTTGGTCGTCCGAGGCTGCCGGGTTGGAAATTTCACCGAGAATCTGTTTGAGTTCCGGCGGCTCCTCGGAGAATTTGTGGATGTTAACAAGAGCCTGATAGGCATCCGCAACGTCAACTCGACGGTCTATGGTCTCTTTGAGATAGCTGGTCGCCTCGTCCATACGTCCAAGGTTGATAAGGACGCTCGCCAGGCCCATTCGGACCGTCGGGTGGTCTCGATTGATTCCGAGTGCCTTCTCATAGACCGACAAGGCGATATCTGCCTTGTCAAACTTTCCATAAGCATCTCCTAGTCCACGGAGAGCTTCTACCAGATCGGGCTTCAGTTCACAGGCGCGCTGCAGATGCCTAATCGCTGGAGGATAGTCACCGATCTTCAAATAGGCTTCGCCCAGACTAAGTTGATAATAAGGATTGTTGGGCTCCTGGTCGGCCGCCCGAGCAAAATACCTAATTGCCAACTCGTTGTCGACACCAAGCCCGAGCGTGCCGAGTATGTAGAGGGCCAATGCGTGGTTAGGCTTGCGGGTCAGAACGCGATGGCATAGCTCCTCTGCTTCAGGAAGCCGCTTGGCCTGCTGAAACTGGAGCGCCTGCCTCAGCAGCATGTCGTCGTTCACCGCAGGCGGCTGCGGTTTCGCTTTCGGCTGCGCGGTCTTCGGCTGCGCGGTCTTCGGCTGCACGATTTTCGGCGGCGCGATTGTCGGCCCGGTCTGTGCCTTCAGATGCTTGGACCAGGCTGGTGGCAATCGATTGCTCATCACGTGTCGCTAGCAAAAAGGGACGAAAGAATCCAGCGCTACGGATCTGCCCGGCGGCAACTTGCACCGACCCATCCGGCGCGCTAGCAAGAAGGCCCTTTCAAGCGAGCTTCCGCCATGCACCAGCGCCCTCCCCTCATGCCGCTCATCGCAGCGCTTCCCTCGACGGTGCCGTTTGTCGGCCCCGAAGCACAGGAGCGCGAGCGTGGCCGCGCTTTTCGCGCCCGCATCGGCGCCAATGAGAGCAGCTTTGGTCCCTCGCCGCGCGTCATCGCCCGCATGGCCGAGATCGCCGGCGACATGTGGATGTATTGCGATCCCGACAATCACGATCTGAAGGTGGCGGCGGCCGCGCATCACGGCGTAAAGACAGAGAACGTCGTTGTCGGCGAAGGCATAGATGGCCTGCTCGCTCTGGTGGCACGCATGTATGTGGCACCCGGCGATGCTGTGGTCACCTCGCTCGGCGCTTATCCGACCTTCAACTTCCACATTGCCGGTGTCGGCGGGCGACTGGTGACGGTCCCTTACGAGAACGACAAGGAAAGCCTGGACGGCCTGCTGGCGGCGGTGCGCAGGGACAAGGCGCCGCTGGTCTATCTCTCCAATCCCGACAATCCGATGGGTAGCTGGTGGGAGGCGAGCGAGCTTACCCGTTTCAGCAAGGCGCTGCCGGAAACCACCATGCTGGTGCTCGACGAGGCCTATGGCGAACTCGGACCGGCCTCGGCGCTGCCGCCGATCGATATCTCCAGGCCAAACGTCATCCGCATGCGCACCTTCTCGAAGGCGTACGGGCTGGCGGGCATACGCTGCGGCTATGCGATCGCCGAGGCTCAGGTGATCCGCGACTTCGAGAAGATCCGCAACCATTATGGCGTCAGCCGCATGGCGCAGATCGCCGGCGTCGAGGCGCTCGCCGATCAGGACTATCTGCAAAGCGTGGTGGCGCGGGTCGCGGCCGGCCGCCGACGCATCGCCGGCATTGCCGAAGCGAACGGGCTGAAGCCACTGGCGTCGGCGACCAATTTCGTCACCATCGATTGCTGCGGCGACGGCGCCTTCGCGCTGAAAGTTCTGCAAGCCCTGCTGTCGCGCGACGTCTTCATCCGCAAACCGATGGTGCCACGGCTCGACCGCTGCATCCGCGTCAGCGTCGGCCTCGACCATGAGCTCGACATCTTTGCCGAGGAATTGCCTGGCGCGCTGGCAACAGCGCGGGGAAACTAGGATCGCGTCTGCAAGCAGCAAAAGCTGCCTACAAATCCATTTCCCAGGTCTGGCCAGTCAGATCCTTGCCGAAGCTGTGATGGTGCTCCTGCGAGACCAGCCAGAAGCCGGCACGTTCGTAGATCGCGCGCGCCGCAACGAGGATGTCGTTGGTCCACAGCACCAGCTTGGTGTAGCCGCAAGCCCGGGCCTGGTTCACGCATTCCGCGACCAGTCGTTTGCCGATGCCGAGGCCGCGCGCCGACGCCTCGACATGCAGCATTCTCAGCTTGGCCACCTTGTCGTCCTGATGAACCAGGAACACCGCGCCGACCGGCTCACCACCGCGCTCTGCGATCCAGCAGAAATCGCGGCCGGGCACGAAATTGCGAATGAAATCGGCGCCGATCTCGGCGAGCATGGCCTCGAACTCGATCGTCCAGCCATATTCCTCGGCATAGAGTTGGGCCTGGCGCTGCACGACCCAGCCTACATCGCCGACGCGATGCGGCCGCAACGTCACCTCGTTGCTGTCACGGGTGGGATCTCCCAGCAATTCCCCCGCCTTGCGCAAGGCGCTGCGCAGTTCATGCAACCTGTCGTCGGGTACGCTTTCGATCAGCCGCGCCGTGTCCCGATCGGCCGCCGCCTGCAGTCTGGCAAGCGCTGCCTCGCCCCTTGCGGTCAGCGAGAGAACCCTTCGGCGCCGGTCAGCCGGGTCCGTTTTTGCCTCGGTCAGCCCCTGGCCCGCGAACTTGCGCAGGATCCGCGTTAGATAGGCGGCATCGACACGCAACTGTCTTGATATTTCGGAGGCCGCCGGGCCATTCTCCAGCCGAAAAGCACCAGCCAGGAAACCTCGCTCCCCGGCGATTTCGGCGGAAGCCGGGTTGCTGCGGTGACCCAGTTCGAACAGCACGCGCGCCTCGGTCAAAGTGAATGCACTTTGTGTCAGCGTCTCGTCGAGAAGGCCGACGGTGCGCGTGTAGAAGCGATTGAAGCGCCTGACATCGGCCACCAGTGCGTTGCGTTCGTCCAGCATCCGCGTCCAGTTCCCAATTAGGCAGTTCCATTTTCCAAAATCAGTGGACTGAGTCAATCAAATTCAAAAGCCAGAAGGCCCAGATATCGCGCCCGCGCAGTTCCCAGGTTGCATTCCTCAGGCCATGCGCCAGATTCAAAACGAGACAGGCTTGGAGAGATTCATGGCTGGTCAGCGCAGGAAAGTGCAGGCGCGCGTCTACGGCAATGTGCAAGGCGTCGGCTTCAGGGCCTGGGTTCGGGGCGAGGCCACAGGGCTTGGTCTTGCGGGCTGGGTTTGCAATGAAGCGGATGGGTCCGTAACGGCCCAGATCGCAGGCCTCGATGAAGCGGTATCGACAATGATCGAGCGCCTCTGGAAAGGGCCGGCCGGGGCTTCGGTTTCCAAGGTCGACGTCGAGGAGTTGGAGGCAGAAAACGCCCCTGTTGGGTTCAGGATCGTTGCATGAAGGTGGATTTGGGCTTGAGCGCCTTGAATTAATTGAACGTTCGTTTTATTGTTGCTTCGCAGAGGAGCTGACATGGCGCGCACCACCGGATCCGATGGCGAAAAGACCGAAGCAGCCGTCCGAGAGGCGGCCGTCAATCTCATCGCGCGTTTTGGCTACGAGGCGATGTCGATGCGCCAGCTTGCCGCCGAGGTCGGCGTCCAGGCAGCCGCGCTCTACCGCTACTTTCCAACCAAGGAAGAGCTTCTGTTCACGCTGATGCGCGAGCACATGGAAGGTCTGGCCACAGCATGGGAAGCAGCCCGCCCGGCGGACGCAGATTCGGCGCAACTGCTCTCGGCCTATGTGCGCAATCACATCGCCTTTCACATCGAACGACGGCACGCTACGCATGTGTCGAACATGGAATTGCGCAGTCTGTCGCCGGAAAGGCTGACACAGATACTGCGCATGCGCACCGCTTACGAGAAGGAGCTGCGTGCCATCCTGCGCGACGGCGACGAGACGGGCGCCTTCAGCATCGACGACACCGGCCTGACGGCCATGGCGCTAATCCAGATGATGACCGGCGTCATCGTCTGGTTTCGGCCGGGCGAACGGCTATCGATCGCCGAAGTCACGGCGACATATCTTTCAATGACAATGCGGCTCGTCGGCGGGAAGATCGACGGCAGGGAGGAGAAAAATGTACACGAACACGCTCAGCTTCGGGCATGACGAGGAGATCGAGGCGCTGCGCGACATGGTGCGGCGCTTCGCTCAGGATCGCATCGCGCCGATCGCCGCCGACATCGATCGCTCGAATGAATTCCCGGCGCATCTGTGGGGCGAACTCGGCGCGCTCGGCCTGCTTGGCATCACCGCCGATCCCGATTTTGGCGGCAGCGGCATGGGCTATCTCGCCCATGTGATCGCCGTCGAGGAAATCTCGCGCGCTTCGGCCTCGGTCGGCCTCTCCTACGGTGCTCATTCCAACCTCTGCGTCAACCAGATCAACCGCTGGGCGACGGCGGCGCAGAAGGAGAAATTCCTGCCGCCGTTGTGCTCGGGCGAGCGGGTAGGCGCGCTGGCGATGTCGGAATCCGGCGCCGGCTCGGACGTCGTCTCGCTGAAGCTGCGCGCCGAAAAGCGCAATGATCGCTACGTGCTCAATGGCACCAAGATGTGGATCACCAACGGGCCGGACGCCGAGACGCTGGTCGTCTATGCCAAGACCGATCCGGACCTGAAATCGCGCGGCATCACCGCCTTCATCGTCGAGAAGGCTTTTGCCGGATTTTCCGTGGCGCAGAAACTCGACAAGCTCGGCATGCGCGGCTCCAACACCGGCGAACTGGTGTTCGAAAATGTTGAGGTGCCCTTCGACAACGTGCTGCATGAGGAAGGGCGCGGCGTCGAAGTGCTGATGTCTGGCCTGGACTATGAGCGCACGGTGCTTGCCGGCGGCCCGATCGGCCTGATGGCGGCGTGCCTCGACGTGGCAATCCCCTATGTGCATGAGCGCAAGCAGTTCGGACAGGCGATCGGCGAGTTCCAGCTGGTGCAGGGCAAGCTGGCCGACATGTACACGACGATGAACGCTGCGCGCGCTTACGTCTATGCCGTCGCCGCCGCCTGCGATCGCGGCCAGACGACGCGCAAGGATGCCGCGGGCTGCGTGCTGTTTGCCGCCGAGAAGGCGACGCTGATGGCGCTCGACGCCATCCAGCTGCTTGGCGGCAATGGCTACATCAACGACTATCCGACCGGCCGCCTGCTGCGCGACGCCAAGCTCTACGAGATCGGCGCCGGCACCAGCGAAATCCGCCGCTGGCTGATCGGCCGCGAGATCATGGCGGAGGGGGTATAGCATGGCTGCGCTGCAAACCCAGATCTCCCCCTCCTCCGAAGCATTCCGCGCCAATGCCGAGCGCATGCGGGCGCTGGTCGCCGACATTGCGGAGAAGGCGGCCACCGTCGAGCGCGGCGGCTCGGATGAGGCGCGCGAGCGGCATGTTTCGCGCGGCAAGCTGTTGCCGCGGGAGCGCCTGGCCCAGTTGCTCGACACCGGCTCGCCCTTCCTCGAGATCGGCCAGTTCGCGGCATGGTCGATGTATGGCGAGGAGATCTCTTCGGCCGGAATGATCGCCGGCATCGGCCGCGTCGAGGGCACCGAGGTGATGGTCGTCGTCAACGACGCCACGGTGAAGGGCGGCACCTATTATCCGCTGACCGTGAAGAAGCATTTGCGGGCGCAGGAGATCGCACTGCAGAACAATCTACCCTGCATCTACCTCGTCGACAGCGGCGGCGCCAACCTGCCCAACCAGGACGAGGTGTTTCCCGACCGCGAGCATTTCGGCCGCATTTTCTACAACCAGGCCAACATGTCCGCCGCAGGCATTCCGCAGATCGCCTGCGTCATGGGTTCCTGCACGGCGGGCGGCGCCTATGTGCCGGCGATGTCCGACGAGACGATCATGGTGCGCAACCAGGCGACGATTTTTCTCGGTGGCCCGCCGCTGGTGAAAGCGGCGACCGGCGAGGATGTCAGTGCCGAGGATCTCGGCGGTGCGGATGTGCACACCAGGCTTTCCGGTGTTGCCGACCACTATGCGCTCGACGACGACCATGCGCTCGCCATCTGCCGGCGCATCGTCAAAAACCTGAATCGAAACAAGATCGTGGGCCTGACCTTACAGAGATCGATTCCGCCGCTTCATCCGGCGGATGAACTTTATGGCATCGTGCCGACCGACCTGCGCCAGCCCTATGACGCGCGCGAGGTCATTGCGCGCATCGTCGACGGTTCCGAATTCGACGAGTTCAAGCAGAATTACGGCACCACGCTGATCACCGGCTTTGCCCATCTCCATGGCATGCCGGTCGGCATCATCGCCAACAACGGCGTGCTGTTTTCCGAAAGTGCTGTGAAGGGCGCGCACTTCATCGAACTGTGCTGCCAGCGCAAAATTCCATTGGTCTTCCTGCAGAACATCACCGGCTTCATGGTCGGTCGAAAATATGAAGCAGGCGGCATCGCCAAGGATGGCGCCAAGCTGGTGATGGCGGTTGCCACCGCCAAGGTGCCGAAGGTGACTGTCATCATCGGCGGTTCGTTCGGCGCCGGCAATTACGGCATGTGCGGCCGCGCCTATTCACCGCGCTTCCTGTGGATGTGGCCGAATGCCCGCATCTCGGTGATGGGCGGCGAACAGGCGGCAACGGTGCTTGCCATGGTCAAGCGTGAAGGCATCGAGCGCAAGGGCGGGGAATGGAGCGCCGAGGAAGAGGCGAAATTCAAGAAGCCTATCCTGATGAAATACGAGCATGAGGGTCATCCGCTCTATTCGTCCGCACGCCTGTGGGATGACGGCATCATCGACCCGGCGAAGACGCGCGACGTGCTGGCGCTCAGCCTGTCCGCGGCGCTCAACGCCGAAATCGAGGAGACGCGCTTCGGCGTGTTTCGGATGTGAGAATGGATCAGCGACGGGATCCGCATTCTCACCGGCGACATCGCGATGTTCGATGCCATGCCGTCACACATGGCGGAACTATACCGGCAGGCCATTGCTCCAGCGGGTGGAAAGTGAACTTCATCGACGAGATCATCTATCCAGTCACGAAATCGCGAGCCTTCGTCATGAAACTGGCGGCAGTTGAAGATAGTTGCTACTGCTTATCCTGCACTACGCAATGGGGATGGGGTAGAAATGAAGCTGAAATATTTGGGGATGGCGTCCGCCTCAATACTTGCTGTATTGCTGGTGTTCGCAGCATCCGGCGCGGGCATGGCCGGCTCACTCACTGGAAGCGAGGGAGACAAGCGTTTCCCGCCGTATCTGCCGCGAAATCCCAAAGACCCCTGTACCAAGGCCTACAAGGCCTATGTCGCGGCCGGTGGCCATTCAGCGTACGCAACCACTCCCTACGCGCGGATAATGTCGTCGTACATAGTTTGCGGCGGCCACCTCAACGCACCATCTCAAAAGAGGGCCGAAGAGTTGGCGATGAAATCCTGTCAGTCCACCCGCGGCCACTACAAGGTCACGACCGGCGGCGTCTGCGAGATCGCTGCCTCCAAATAGGCTGGCGCCTGCCAGAGTGGCGCCGCCCGAGGCAAAACCGGGAGGCTCCATGTTCGCCAAGATCCTGATCGCCAACCGCGGCGAGATCGCTTGCCGTGTCATCCGGACGGCGCGCAAGATGGGTGTGCGCACTGTCGCCGTCTATTCGGATGCCGACGCGAGATCCCTGCATGTCGAGATGGCCGACGAGGCGGTGCATATCGGCGCCTCGCCCGTCGGCGAAAGCTATCTGCGCGGCGACAAGATCATCGCCGCAGCCCTGGCAACGGGCGCGCAAGCCATTCATCCCGGCTACGGCTTCCTGTCGGAGAACCCCGATTTCGTCGACCAGGTGGTGGCAGCCGGGCTCATTTTCATCGGCCCGTCGGCGGCCTCGATCCGTGCCATGGGGTTGAAGGATGCCGCCAAGCGGCTGATGGAAAAGGCCGGCGTGCCGGTGGTGCCGGGCTATCATGGCGAGGCACAGGAGATCGTGCTGCTTGCCTCCAAGGCGCGCGAGATCGGCTATCCCGTACTGATCAAGGCGCGCGCCGGGGGCGGCGGCAAGGGTATGCGCCGGGTCGAGCATCCCGATGAGTTTTCCGAGGCGCTGTCCAGCGCCCGGCGCGAGGCGAAAGCCGCCTTCGGCGACGACCGTGTGCTGGTCGAAAAATATGTCGACAAGCCGCGCCATATCGAAGTGCAGGTGTTCGGCGACAGCTTCGGCAATGCGGTGCATCTCTACGAACGTGACTGCTCGGCGCAGCGCCGCCACCAGAAGGTGATCGAGGAAGCGCCGGCCCCCGGCATGACCGAGGCGCTGCGCAAGGCGATGACGGATGCGGCGGTGAAGGCCGCCAAGGCGATCAATTATTCGGGCGCCGGCACCATCGAGTTCATCGTCGATGCCTCGCAGGGCCTGAAGGCCGACCGCTTCTGGTTCATGGAGATGAACACCCGTCTGCAGGTCGAGCATCCCGTCACCGAAATGGTGACCGGCACCGACCTGGTCGAGTGGCAATTGCGGGTCGCCAGCGGCGAAAAGCTGCCGAAGACGCAAAGCGAGATCGCGCTTGCCGGCCATGCCTTCGAGGCGCGCATCTATGCCGAGGATGCGGCAAAAGGTTTTCTGCCGGCAACGGGCACGCTGCATCATCTGAAATTTCCGGATGCAGCCCCGCAAGGCGCCGCGATGCGCATAGAGACAGGCGTGCGGGCGGGTGACGCCATCTCGCCCTACTACGATCCCATGATCGCCAAATTGGTCGTCCACGCAACGGACAGGCAGGCGGCACTCGAAGCTCTCGGTGCAGTGCTGTCGCGAACCGAGGTCGCCGGCTCGACCGCCAACACCGCCTTTCTTGCCGCTCTTGCCGCCGATCCGGATTTCGCCGCAGGCGATGTCGACACCAGCCTGATCGCCAGGCACCAGACGGCGCTGACCGAGGTCGCGCCGCCGACCGGCGAAACCATCGCTGCCGCGGCCGTTGCGGCCTCCGGCGCCGGAGCATCGCCGTTATCAGACGATCCGTGGTCGTCGCTTGCCGGCTATGCGCATTTCCACGGCGTGGCGCGGCACACACGATTGAAGTTCGGCGAAGACGAAATCGTGGCGAAGGTTTCGGTGCGGCATGACGGGCGGTTCCAGGTGACGCTGGACAAGCCCTATGACGACACCAATTCGCATGATTTTCGCTCAACACCACGCCTCGCCCGCTGGCCAGGCCACATCACCGTGTTCGAAGGCGCCGTTGGCTACACCTTCGCCGTGCCGGACCCTCTGGCACGAGCCGATGAGGCAGCGGCGGGGTCAGGCAGCCTGCGCGCGCCGATGCCGGGGCTGGTCAAGCTGGTGCGCGTGGGAAAGGGCGATGCCGTGATCAAGGGCCAGCCGCTGCTGATCCTGGAGGCGATGAAGATGGAACATACCATCGCCGCGCCGCATGACGGCGTGATCGCCGAGATCGCCACCGAGGGCGCGCAGGTGACCGACGGGACGGTGCTGGTACGGTTCGTCGAGGAACAAGCCGCTTCGGCCGCCGTCGCCAGCTGACGGTTCGAAGGCAGACTACAGGGCAAACAAGAAAATGGCCGGGACGAGCCCGGCCATTTCTCTATGCTATCCAGTCGCCAGGCCGGCGATTACTGCGCGATCGGTGCGTATTTGCCGTCATGCCACTGGTTGATGTCGTAGCTGGCATTCTTGAGGTCGCCCTTCTCATCGAAGGTGACATCACCGACAACGGTGCTGATCGGCGTGCCGTTCTTCAGCGCTTCGGCAACCTTGGCCGGGTCGTCGCTGCCGGCACGCTTGATGCCTTCGGCGAATGCCTGGATGGTGGCGTATGAGAACAGCGTGAAGCCCTCCGGCACGAAACCGCCGGCCTTGATCTTCTCGACGGCTGCCTTGGCTTCCGGCTTTGCCTGCGGATCCGACGGGAAGACGAACATGGTGCCCTCGCCGGCCGGGCCAGCGACCTGCCAGAATTCCGGCGAGGCGATGGAGTCCGGCATGATCAGCTGGAACTTCAGGTTCTGTTCCGCCGACTGACGCAGGATCAGGCCAGCTTCAGGATGATAGCCGCCGAAATAGACGACGTCGGCTTTCAAGTCCTTGAGCTTGGTGACGAGAGCCGAATAGTCCTTCTCGCCAGCGTTGATGCCGTCATAGTAGACCTCCTTGAGGCCGCCGGCATTCATCGTTGCCCTGACGGCGTCAGCCACGCCCTGTCCGTAGGCGCTCTTGTCGTGCAGGACGACGACATTCTTGCCGGCGAACTTCTTGGCGATCCATGGGCCGATGAAAGCGCCCTGCGCATCGTCACGCGTATAAAGGCGCATGATCGTCGGCCAGCCGGCCTTGGCGGCCGCGTCGGTCAGCACCGGGTTGGAAGAAGCCGGGCTCATCATCAGCGCGCCGGCTTCGGCATAGACGGCCGAGGCCGGAATGCTCGAACCCGAGCAGGCATGGCCGTCGATGAATTTGACGCCATCGGCGACGACGCGGTTGGCAACCGAGACGGCCTGCTTGGGATCGCACTGGTCGTCTTCGATATCAAGCTTGATCATCGACCCGTTGATGCCGCCAGCGGCGTTGATCGCGTCGGCAGCGGCCTGTGCGCCCTGCTTGAACTGATCGCCGATGGTGGCGAGCTGTCCGGTCATCGGGCCGATCACCGCAAAGGTGATGTCGTCGGCGAATGCGACCGGCGTACTCATCATCAGGCCGAATATGGCCGCGTTCAAAATACTCAATTTTTTCATGATGGTAGAACTCCTCCACTCACGCGCGGCCGCCCGGCCGCGCTTCTTCCAGAGAGGCCGGACAATTTCATCCTTCATTGGGCCTGTCTAGGCGCATTGGCGCCGCTCGATTGGGCCTGCAAGACGTCATCCACGCAAAAAGCCACGCCAGCCTTGTTCCGGCTGGTCGTGGCTTTTTTGCCCGTCGAGCAATCTCCAGGCGCCCCCGCGCCTAAAAATCCCGCTCAGCTTCCCTGTGTCGCGCACGACTGGGCCTTGCGGCCTGCCGCGTTCTCTTTCTTAACCGTGACCGTCTTGCGCGGCCTTCGATTTCGCCGGGTCTGGCTGTCTGTGCGGCCTTGATCCCGGAGCTTCCCTGTCTTCGATAGGCCTGTCTGCGATTGGCAGATTTCAGTGCATGGTCATCCATTCGCGGGCTTCGCGCAGTGCCGTGGCGATCTCGACCTTCGACATGGCCGCCGACAGTTCCGAGCGCAGTTCCGCGGCGCGGGCAGAGCCCTTGATGGCGGCGATGTTGAACCATTTGTGGGCGGCAACGACATCGGTCTCGCAATCGCGGCCGGTCGCATACATCATGCCCAGTTCGAAAAGGATGTCGGCCTGGGCAGTTGCCCCCATGGCGCCGAAACCTGCTTCAAGCATTTCAAAACGTGCCATTTCAATCCCCTGTTTTCCGGCCCTGTCAGGCTCCCGAGAGCTGCCTTCTTTCGTCCTTGCCGGCTGCTCTTCCGATGCTTTCGAGAATGCCGTGCAGGCTTGAATCCGTCGTTAAATGGCGTGCTTAATTTGAGGAAAACAAAGCTAAAACAAGAGGTAAACGCGAAAATTCGTTAAGGATACAAAACCAGCAATTCAGCCTGCTTGCGTCAAATTTGACGAAAATTTTCCAATGCCAAGTCAAGACTTCGCTAACCACGGGAGACAAAGGCGATGCGCCGATCGTTTCAATTCCTTGGCCAGGAGGCGCATTCGGGGCCCTTCAAAATCCGAAAGTCTTCCGTTGCGGCACCGCTTTTGTTTTGCCGGGAGCTGGATTAGCTTACGTTTGCGTAAGCGGCAGACCGGCGAGGCGGAGCATCCGGCCGGACATCCAAAGGGAGGAAGATATGTTTCGAAAAGTGAGCCTGGCCCTTGCGGCCACATTGATCATGGCCGGTGCGGCCTGGGCCGATCCGATCGAGGGCAATTGGAAGACGCAGGCCGGCGACACCGCAGCCATCGCAGGCGGCGGCTCGTTTTCCATCACGCTCAAGTCCGGCAAATATGCCGGCAAGACCATCGGCTCGCTCAAGGCGACAGGCGACAACAAATACGCCGGCAACATCACCGACCCGGCAAACGACAAGACCTATTCGGGCAAGGCGACATTGTCGGGCACCTCTCTCAAGATGAGCGGCTGCGTGCTCGGCGGACTGATCTGCAAGAGCCAGACCTGGCACAAACTCTGATCGAGCGCATCCTTGCGACATGAGGACGGGGCCCGACGGGCCCCGTTTTCGTTTTGTCGACACATCCTGCACCGGTGATGCCCGATACCCGCCGGCGGCTATCCAAACCGACGCCGTCTCCGCCAAAACCCCGTCAATCATTTTGAACCGCAGATGAACGCCGGCATCAGAGCCGGTTCAGTTGCATCAGGGCATTCTCCGGCGTGTTGAAGGAGACCGACCCAATGCTTGCTCGCCGCTTCACCATCGTCTGCCTGCTGGTGAGCCTGTTTGGAATGTTCTTCGCCATCCTCGTCGCCGAAGCGGGCCGCCCGGCCCGCGCCTGGGACGAAGCCAGTTCCAGAACCTGCCGCCTCGCCTGCCCCACCCATCTTCGCAACTGAACAAAGAACCAAGACCTCGAAAAGAAAAGCTCAGACATCATGAACCGCATCGCCGCCAACGCTCTCAAGACCCTTCGGCTTCTGCCGCGGGCGGCGCTTATCCTGACGGTTCTGGCCGCTCCGGTTCTGGCCGTGCCGATGATGCGCTCCGATGCCGGCTCGACGATCGACGCACCAGCCCTGAAGAAGTCCGGCGTCGGCTTCGTGCTCCTGGTCAGCCTGCAGCGCGGTTGAAGAAAAACGGCGCTTTGGCCGCCTTCGGTCGCGACACCCCTCCCAAGTGCCGATCCAAGTCTCTATATTGAGCCATGGAAAAGCGAATCTACCCACAAGCCATCGAATCTGTCGTCATGCCGGAGCCTTTTGGCCGGCAAAGCTTTGATAGCGCCGAAAAGGCCGTCAAGGCACTGCAGGCGCTTTACGACCGCAACACCAAGTTCCTGCGCGACTCCTTCGCAGAGCTGGCGGCAGCAGGCGGCGACAATGGCAAGCGCTACCGGGCCTTCTATCCGGAGATCGGCGTCACCACCAACTCATTCACCCAGATCGACTCGCGCCAGGCCTATGGCCATATGCCGACGCCTGGGCATTTTTCCACCACCATCACCCAGCCGGGCCTGTTCGAAAGCTACCTCGTCGAGCAGTTGCGCCTGATCATGCGCAATCATGGGGTTGCAGTCACGGTGTCGGAATCGACCACACCCATCCCGCTGCATTTCGCCTTCCTTGAAGGCACCCATGTCGACGGCGCGGCGGCAGAGCGCATCAAGCGGCCGATCCGCGACCTGTTCGACGTGCCGGATCTCGATGGCACCGACGACCAGATCGCCAACGGCACCTTCGAAGTCGCCTTCGGCGAGCCGAGGCCTCTGGCGCCTTTCACGGCGCAGCGCATCGACTATTCGCTGCACCGGCTGTCGCACTATACGGCGACCACGCCGCAGCAGTTCCAGAACTTCGTGCTGTTCACCAATTATCAGTTCTACATCGACGAATTCGTCGCCCGCGCCCGCGACCTGATGGCCAAAGGCGGCGGCGGATACACGGAGTTCGTCGAGCCGGGCAATGTCATCACCAAGAGCGGGCAAAGCGCGCCCAGTGAAGGCGTTGCACCGCCGCGCCTGCCGCAGATGCCGGCCTATCATCTGAAGAAATCGGGACATGGCGGCATCACCATGGTCAATATCGGCGTCGGGCCTTCCAACGCCAAGACCATCACCGACCATATTGCAGTGCTGAGGCCGCATGCCTGGGTGATGCTCGGTCACTGCGCCGGCTTGCGCAACACCCAGGCGCTTGGCGACTATGTGCTGGCGCATGCCTATGTGCGCGAGGACCACGTGCTGGACGACGATCTTCCGGTCTGGGTGCCGATCCCGCCGCTGGCCGAGATCCAGGTGGCGTTGCAGGAAGCCGTCGCCGAAGTCACCGGCCTTTCCGGCTACGACCTGAAGCGCATCATGCGCACCGGCACCGTCGCCACCATCGACAATCGCAACTGGGAGCTGCGCGACCAGCGTGGGCCCGTACAGCGTCTGTCGCAATCTCGCGCCATCGCACTCGACATGGAATCGGCGACCATCGCCGCCAATGGCTTCCGCTTCCGTGTTCCCTACGGCACGCTGCTGTGCGTTTCGGACAAACCGCTGCATGGCGAGTTGAAGCTGCCCGGCATGGCGACCGAATTCTACAAGCGCCAGGTGGCGCAGCACCTGACCATCGGCATCAGGGCAATGGAAAAGCTTGCGGAAATGCCGATGGAGCGGCTGCATTCGCGCAAGCTCAGAAGTTTTTCGGAGACGGCGTTCCAGTAGGCCGGTTCCACGCATCGCATGGGCATTTCGTCATCTTGATTGGGCCGCATTTCTGCCGATAAGCAGACGGCATGGAGAGAGCGAGCTTCGGGACATTGCTGATGTCGGTTGCATTCCTGGCAATGCTGGCCTGTTCGATCGCGCTCGTGGCCGGGTTTTTCGGAACGCTGCATCCGGCCTTCGATTCCTTCTCGCATTTCCGCATCCACCTTGCCGTGCTGATGGCGCTTTGCGCACTGCCGCTGCTGGCCACGACATTTCGCCTGCAAGCGGCCGTGGCGCTGCTTTTTGCCGTGGCGGCCTTCGCCACCACTTCCGGTTCGCTGTCCTTCTCCCGCCTGTGGCCGGTTCAGGCCGCCTATGAAGCCAAGAACGAAGACCGCGCGATCTACAAGCTGCTGCAGATGAACCTGCGCTACGACAATCCAACGCCGAAGAAGGTGCTGTCGCTGATCGGCCGGACCAATCCCGACGTGATCACCCTCGACGAAGTATCGGCGATGTGGGCGACCGAGCTTGGCTATATCAGCAGCGCCTATCCATACCGGATCCTCTGTCCTTACCCTAACAAGATATTCGGCGTCGCGCTGCTCTCGCGGCGGCCCTTTGCCGCCGGCACCGAGGCGCGTTGTGAACGGCGCGGCGCCATGGCGACAGCGACCGTCGACTTCGGCGGCATCGACGTCGATGTCGCCGCGATCCATCTCAGCTGGCCCTGGCCACGCGAACAGTACTGGCAGATCGGTGAATTGACGGAGCCGCTTTCCGCGCTCGGCGAGACGGCCATCATGGCTGGCGACTGCAATGCCGCGCCGTGGAGTGCCGCCGTGCGGCGGGTCGCGGCGCTTGGCGGGCTGACCGTGATGCCGTCCGCCGGCCCGACCTGGATCCACATCAAGCTGCCAGACTTCCTGCGGCGCTTCGCCGGCCTGCCGATCGACCAGGTTTTCAGCAAGGGCGGTGTGACCATCCATTCCGCGACACGGCTGGAAGACACCGGCTCGGATCACCTTCCGGTCATGGTGGAGTTCTCGCTCAGGCTGAACCAGCAAAAGCCGCTCGATGAACATGAAACCGCGACCGCGGCCATTGTTCGGACCGGCAAGACGCCAGGCTGAAGGATCAGGGCCTGACCAAAGCGACTACGAGATGCTGGACATGGCCGCCGCCGCGATGCTCGCGCGCATCGAAAGCGAGCTGCTTGGCCTCATATGCGGCATTGGTGGCCTTGATACGTCGCTGTGCCTCGCGACGTGTCTTGTAACAGGACCGGTCGTCGGCAATCCTGAGGCCGGAGATCGATCTCTCCGTGGCCCGCATCATCTCCCTGGCGATGCGGCCATGGGTTTCTTCATGGGCGCGGACGCCAGCGAAGAACCGCGTCCAGCGCTTCCGGAGCGTCGGCGTGGTGGCTGAGGCGACACGCGGAAATGTATAGAAGAGATTGAGCGTGCCGTTGGCACGCCGCAAGCGGCAACCGCCATTGTCCTGGCTGGTGTCAAGGTCCCAATCCACTGCGTAGCCGGTCAACGCGATGGCATGCGTCATGAAGCCGTGCTTCGGCCCCTTGCGGTCCATCGCCTGCATCAGCGCCAGCCCCGTGTTCCCGGTGATGTCGTAGGTCCGCGTCTTGACCACCACCCTGGTGCCGGCCGAGGCCGCCGAAGCCAAACCGAACAGCGCAGTGATCGCCACGAGGCATGCCAGAACCGCCAGGCGCATTGGCCATCTCCTTATCGTCAAGGAATGGAACCATAAGCGCGCGGCAGTTTCAACAGTCCTAATGTTTCACATGCCACAGGAGACCCGAGTCACCGCCGGGGCACGCTGTGGCCGGCGCGGGCCTACATGCCCTGGTAGACCGGGCCTTCTCCGCCTTGCGGCGGCACCCAGTTGATGTTCTGGTTCGGGTCCTTGATGTCACATGTCTTGCAGTGGACGCAGTTCTGCGCGTTGATGACAAAGCGCACATCCTTGGCCGTGGGATCGGCGGCGGCATTGCCGTCCTTGTCGACCCACTCGTAAACCCCGGCCGGACAATAGCGCGTCGAGGGGCCCGCAAAGACATCGTGCTCGGAACGCTTCTGCAGTTCCATGTCGCCGACAAGCAGGTGGACCGGCTCGTTTTCCTCGTGATTGGTGTTGGACAGGAACACCGAGGACAGCCGGTCGAAAGTCAGCACGCCATCGGGCTTCGGATAGGCGATCTTCTTGTGCCGGGCGGCGGGCTCTAGCGTTGCATAGTCGGCCTTGCCATGCTTCAGCGTGCCGAAGGGCGAGACACCGAACAGCGTGTTCAGCCACATGTCGAGGCCGCCGAGGCCGACACCGACGATGGTGCCGAAGCGCGACCACAGCGGCTTGACGTTGCGCACCTTCTTCAGATCCTTGCCGATGTCGGTCGCGCGCCAGGCTTCCTCGTAGGAAGTGAGTTCGTCATTGGCGCGCCCGGCACCGATCGCCTCGGCGACATGCTCGGCCGCCAGCATGCCGGACAGCACGGCATTGTGCGAGCCCTTGATGCGCGGCACGTTGACGAAGCCCGCCGCACAGCCCATCAGCGCACCACCGGGGAAGGAGAGTTTCGGCACCGACTGCCAGCCGCCCTCGGTGATGGCGCGCGCGCCATAGCCCAGGCGCTTGGCGCCCTCGAAGGTCCCGCTGATTGCCGGATGGGTCTTGAAGCGCTGGAATTCCTCGAACGGCGACAGATACGGGTTCTTGTAATTGAGGTGGAGGACGAAGCCGACCGCCACCTGATTGTCCTCGAGATGGTAGAGGAACGAGCCGCCGCCGGTCTTCAAGTCAAGCGGCCAGCCGAAGGAATGCTGGACCAGCCCCGGACGGTGGTTCTCCGGCTTGACCTGCCAGAGTTCCTTCAGGCCGATGCCGTATTTGCCGGGCTCACGGCCATCGGAAAGCTTGTATCTGGCGATCAATTGCTTGGCGAGTGAACCGCGCGCGCCCTCGCCGATCAGCACATATTTGCCCATCAGCGCCATTCCGGGTGCGAAACCCGGGCCATGTGTGCCGTCCTTCTCGATGCCCATGTCGCCGGTGACGACGCCGGTGACGGCGCCTTCTTCATTGTACAGCAAGCCTGCGGCGGCAAAGCCCGGATAGATCTCGACGCCGAGCGCTTCGGCCTTGGTCGCCAGCCAGCGGCAGACATTGCCGAGCGAGACGATGTAGTTGCCGTGATTGTTCATCAGCGGCGGCATGAAAATGTTGGGCAGGCGAAACGAGCCGGCGGGACCGAGGACCAGGAAATGATCTGATGTGACCGGCGTCTTGAAGGGATGGCCGTCCTCGTCGCGCCAGCCCGGCAAGAGCCGGTCGATGCCGATCGGATCGACGACTGCGCCGGAGAGGATATGGGCGCCGACCTCACCGCCCTTCTCCAGGACAACGACCGAAAGCTCGGGATTGACCTGCTTGAGGCGGATGGCGGCGGCGAGGCCCGCCGGTCCGGCGCCGACGATAACCACGTCGAATTCCATGCTTTCGCGTTCGATGTCGCTCATCAACCCCTCCGCACTGGCTTATCCCATTCGGGTATCTTGCTGGCTCCCGCGCTGCATAGCGCATCAATTGACGACAGGAAACCGGCGCATACGTGACAATGCCGTTTTGGCCAAAAAGTCGCGCATTGCGAGGCTGGAAGACGGCTTTTCGCCCGGCATTGCCTCCAAGGCGCGCGTTTTTAATTGTTCGACGGCTTGCTTATCGGCCATACTTCACGCCATGCGCATTCCTGGGCCAGCCGGCTTTTCATCGACGCGCTTTCTTTTCCCGCCCGGCCGGATCCGCCGGGCGCTCCTTTTGGCCCTTCTGATGCTGGCGCCGCATCACGCTGCCGCCGACGAAGTGAAGGTCTGGGCGGCGGGCGCCTACTCCTTCTCCGACGAGCTTGGCGGCTTCCGCATCACCGGCGCCTCGGGCATCGGGACGAAGGACGATCCGTTCGTCATCACCGAAGAGCTGAATTCGTCAACGCCGGTGACGCTGACGATCCGCACGACAAAGCCGATCCAGGCCTTCGGCAAGGCCGGCGAATTCGCCAACGGCATGATGTATATGCGCATCGAGGTGCTCAACAACAGCGGCCAAGCCTGGATCGAATTCCAGTTCGAATTGCAGGAGATCCTGAACCAGCCGAGCGTGTTCGGCGACGGGCTTTCCTTCGACCAGCGCAACAAGACGCCGGACAATATCTTGTCGAGCAATTTCGCCGATTTCGATCGCGATTTCGAACCCTATGACCGGCTGCTGTTCAGGAATGGCAAGGTCGACCCGCTGAAAACCGCCAGGTTCGAATTCCTCATGACCGACTACACGCCGCGCTGGACCTTCTATCTGGTGCAGGACCCGCGCATACCAACGGGGTAGAAATGATAGGAATTTTTTCTTGACTCGGTGAGATCAGCTATGGTACATTTTTGCCTATGGTGCTGATTTGCGCCAGTGACCCGCCGCACAGGCGGGTTTTTCGTTTGATGCTCCGTCAGCCAGCGCGCCGGCGAAAGGCTCCGAAGGAACCCGTCAACCCGGGTTCGTTGCCCTGGTAGAGAAGCTGCCAGCCTTGCAAATTGCCGCCACGCGGACGAATGTGAATCGATGACTGCCGCTTCCCCAACCAACAGACCTGATATCGCCGACCTGCTGGCGTTTTACGCCAGCGTGGGCGTCGACGAGGCACTCGAAGAGCAGCCGGTGAACCGGTTCGCCGAGGTTGCGCCAAAGCCGATGGAGCGCGCGCCGACCGCAGCGCCTTCGGGTGACACCTCCACTCCGCTGCGCTCGACGACCGTGTCCCGCGGCGAAGCCGGGGACAGAGCAAATGCACCACCCGTTGCGCGGTCGCCGTCTGCGACGACTGCGGTTCCCGATGAAGCGCAGGCGGCACTGGCTCGCCAATTGGCGACGACAGCAACGACGCTGGACGAGCTTCGCCAGCACATGGCGGCATTCGACGGCTGCAATCTCAAGGCCACCGCCAAGAACCTGGTGTTCGCCGACGGCAACCCGGAAGCCGCCGTCATGCTGGTCGGCGAGGCACCCGGCCGCGATGAGGACCTCGAGGGCCTGCCCTTCGTCGGCCGCTCGGGCCGGCTGCTCGACCGCATGCTGGCGGCGATCGGGCTCGACCGCACTTCAGTCTATATCGCCAATGTCATTCCCTGGCGGCCGCCGGGCAATCGCACGCCGACGCCGCACGAGACCGAGATCTGCCGGCCGTTCATCGAGCGACAGATCGAGCTGGTCAATCCCAAGGTGCTGATCAACCTTGGCGGCCCGTCAGCCAAGACCTTGCTCAACACCTCGGAAGGCATATTACGGCTGCGCGGCAACTGGCGCGTCCACACGACGGCGTCCGGCATCGCCATCCCGGCCATGCCGACGCTGCATCCGGCCTATCTCCTGCGAACCCCGTCGCACAAGAAGCTGGCGTGGCGAGATTTCCTCGAAGTCAAGGCGAAGCTGCGCGCGCTCACCTAGCGATAACCTCGCAGGTAATTGAAATGCGCGCCTCTCCGGCCTAGTCATTCACCCATGACAGCAGCCCAAACCTTCGCCGGCAGCCTCATTCGCGAGTGGCGCACCCGCCGCCGCATGTCGCAGCTCGATCTCGCCATGGAGGCCGAAATCTCGCAGCGCATCTGAGCTTCGTCGAAAGCGGCCGCGCCGCGCCCTCGCGCGAGATGGTGCTGCATCTGGCCGAGCAATTGTCGATACCGCTGAGGCAACGCAACCAGCTGCTGCTCGCCGCCGGCTTTGCCCCCAGCTTCGGCGAACGCTCGCTGACCGACACGACGCTGGCGCCGGCGATGGCGGCGGTCGAGATCGTGCTCAAAGGCCACGAGCCTTTCCCGGCACTCGCCGTCGACCGCCACTGGAACCTGGTCTCGGCCAACGCCGCCATCGCCCCCTTCCTTGCCGATGTCGGCGAGGCTTCGCTGCTGACGCCGCCGGTCAACGTGCTTCGCCTCAGCCTGCATCCCGGCGGCATCGCACCACGCATCGTCAATCTCGCGGAGTGGCGGACGCATCTCCTTGAGCGCCTGAAACACCAGAACGATGCCAGCGGCGACGAGGTGCTGATCGAATTGGAGCGTGAGCTGAGGACTTATCCATCCGGCCTGAAAGGCAGCCGGCCGTCGCCGGTCGAGCCGAATGCCATCGTGCATCCGCTCAGGCTGGCGCATGGCGATCAGGTGCTGTCATTCATCAGCACCATCACCGTGTTCGGCACGCCGCTCGACGTGACGCTTTCGGAACTGGCGATCGAATCGTTTTTCCCCGCCGACGAACAGACGAGGACAGTTCTGGTTCGGTTGGCGAAGGAGCGAGCCGAGCTGTCGTAATCACCCTTCAGGCAAAGACGCCTTGCGCGTGCGGGTGCGCTCCAGGCCAAGCTGGCGTTCGCGCCAGATGATGAAGATGCCGGCGGCGACGACGATCAGGCCGCCGACAAGCATATGGAGCGTGGCGACGTCGCCGAAGACGAGATAACCGACGACGACGCCGAGGATCATCGACGTATATTCGAACGGCGCCACGACCGAGGCCTCGGCATGGCGATAGGCCGCCGTCATCAGGATCTGCCCGAGGCCGCCGCAGAAGCCGGCGGCAACAAGGAGAGCCGTCTGGAGCGGCGTCAGCGCCTGCCAGCCGAATGGCAGCGACAGCAGCGACATGACGCTCGCCGTCACCGAAAACCACAGCACGATGGTCGCCGTGCGCTCGCTTTGCACGAGATTGCGCACCAGGAGCATGGCGACGGCCGAGATCGCTGCCGCGACAAGAGCGGCCATGACGCCAAGCACTTCCTGGTCGTCGAGCGCCTCGTCGGAACTGAGTAGCGTCAGTTCCGGCCAGGAGATGATCAGCACGCCGACCAGGCCGACCGCGACCGCGCTCCAGCGATAGACACGGATGGCCTCGCCGAGGAAGATCGAGCTGAACACCACCACCAGCAGCGGCTGCGCGTAGTTCAGCGTGATCGCTTCCGGCAGCGGCAGCCGGGTCAACGCGAAAAAGCCGAGCCCCATGGCGCAGACGCCGACCAGGCCGCGGGCGATGTGGTTGAACGGACGCCTGGTGGTGAAGGCGGTGCCGAGTTCTTTCCTGAAGGCCAGGAAGGCGATGATCGGGAAGATGGCGAAGAAAGAGCGGAAGAAGACAATCTGGCCGGCCGGAACCGTGCCTGCGGCTTTGATGCAGGTCTGCATGCCGACGAAGACCGCCACCGACACGATCTTGAGCATGATGCCGGTAAGCGTGTCGTGCCCGCCGGCATCATCGCTGGCTGTGGCCGAGGGGCTGCCGGGGCCTGCTGTCACGCTCCCGACGCTTCTTGGATCGTCGCCCAGATACGCGCCGGCGTTGCCGGCATGTCGATGTGCTTGACGCCATAGGCGCGCCAGAGCGCGTCGGTCACCGCATTGAGTGCCGCCGGGGTCGAGCCGATGGTGCCGGCCTCGCCCGCGCCCTTGATGCCGAGTGCATTGGTGGTCGAAGGCACGTTGCGGGTCTCGAAATGGAAGAACGGGAAATTGTCGGCGCGCGGCATGGCGTAATCCATGAAGCTCGCCGTCAAAAGCTGTCCATCCTCGCCATAGATAGTGTCCTCGGTCAGTGCCTGGCCGATACCTTGCACCACGCCGCCATGCACCTGGCCGGCGAGCAGGATCGGGTTCACGGTGACGCCGAAATCGTCGACGATGGTGTAGCGGACGATCTCGGTGGCGCCGGTGTCGGGATCGATCTCGACCTCGCAGATATGGGTGCCGTTGGGATAGGTGCATTCGTCCTGCACGAATTCGCCAAAGCCCTTGAGATCGTCAGGCGTCTTGGCGGCCTTGGCGATGGTGGAAAAATCGATCGAGCGATCGGTGCCGACGATGCGGGCAACGCCGTCGGACAATTCGATGTCGCCGGCAGAAGCTTCCAGTTCGTCGGCTGCGATGCGCTTGATCTTGTTGGCCAGATCCTCGCCCGCGCGGGAAGCCGATACACCCCCCAGCGGAATGGAGCGCGAGCCGCCGGTCCCGCCGCCGGCTTTCAATTCGTCGGTATCGCCCTGGCGGACATGGATCTTGTCGATGTCGAGATTGAGCTTTTCCGACAAGAACTGCGCATAGGCGGTGGCGTGCCCCTGCCCGTTGGTCTGGGTGCCGATCTTCAGCGTCACCGTGCCATCGCCGTTGAGTTCGACGAAGGCCGGTTCGGAGCCCGGAAAGGCGCAGGCCTCGATATAGGTCGCCATGCCGAGACCGCGGATTTTTCCGCCGGCCTTCGATTGCGCCAGCCGCTCAGGAAACGCTTTCCATTCGGATTGCTCGATGGCGCGCTCCATATGGCCTTCGAATTCACCATTGTCGTAAAGGCGACCGGTCTGCGTCCGGTAGGGAAACTGCTCCGGACGGATGAAGTTGCGGCGGCGGATCTCCTCGACAGGCAGGCCGAGATCATGGGCGCAGGCATCGACCAGCTTTTCCAGCAGGAAGGCTGCTTCCGGACGGCCGGCACCGCGATAGGCATCGACCGGGCAGGTGTTGGTGTAGAGGCCGGTCACCGAGACGTCGAGCGCCTGGATATCATAGACACCGGTCGACATGGTGACGCCGATATAGGGGATGAACGGGCCGTATTGCGAGATATAGGCGCCGATGTTGGCGAGCAGGTCCACCTTCATACCGAGAAAGCGGCCGTCCTTGTCGAGCGCCATCTCGGCCGTGACGAAATTGTCGCGCCCTTGCGCGTCGGTCAGGAAGTGTTCGGTGCGGTCACCGGCCCATTTCACCGGGTGGCCAAGCCGCTTTGCCGCTTCCAGCACCAGCGGATATTCGCGGTAGACGAAGCTCTTCGGCCCGAAACCACCGCCGACATCAGGCGTGATGACGCGCAGCTGGTCCTTCTTGATCTTGAACACGCTGGCCAGGATATACTGCATGGAGTGCACGCCTTGCGACCCGGTGGTCAGCACGAAGCGCTTCTCCTCGACGTTCCATTCGCCGATCGCGGAGCGCGGCTCCATGTAATTGCACACCAGCCGGTTGTTGACGAACTCGATGCGGGTGACATGGGCGGCCTTGGCGAAAGCCGCTTCGGTCTTTTTCCTGTCGCCCATGTGGTAGCTGAAGGCACGGTTGGAACCAAGCTCCGGCCAGACCAGCGGCGTGCCTTCGGCAAGTGCATTTGCGGTCCCGGAGGCCGCGTCTTCGCCGTCATAGTCGACATCGATCAGTTCAGCGGCATCCTGCGCCAAGGCACGGCTGTCGGCGACGACGAAGGCAACGGCATCGCCGACATAGTTGACGCGGTCGCGGCACAGGATCGGGATGTCGCGCGTCGGCGCCTTGGTGCCGTCCGGCTGTTCCTGCATGACGCCGGATTTCAGATCGCCGAGATGGGCAAGATCCTTGCCGGTCAGCACCAGATGGACGCCAGGTGCCGCCTTCGCCGCCTCGGTCGAACCGATGGTGAAGCTGGCCTTGGCGACCGGCGAGCGCAGGACATAGCCATGCAGGACGCCAGCCGGCTGGATGTCGTCGGTATAACGGCCCTGGCCCTGGATGAAGGCGGCATCCTCGCGCCGCAGCACGGATGCGCCCATGCCGAATTTCGGTGTGACGACGGTCATGGATGCCTCGTGATGATGACAGGAGAAGGAACGCCTGAAATAGGCAATGCCTCAGTTTTGTCGAGGGGCCGTTTCGTGTAAAGAGCGCGGACTTCAAATTTCTTGGACCAGCGGACACGATCCGCCGCCAACGCAATCGACAGGAAAACCCACGGAATGCGCACGGACACCGGCCAGGTCTTCAAACTCGAAGACTATCGCCCCAACGACTACCTCATTCCGAAAACCGACCTTACCTTCCGCCTTTCGCCAGACGCAACGCGTGTCACCGCCGTCCTCACGATAGAGCGCCGTGACGACGTCTCCGTGTCGGCACCGTTGGTGCTCGACGGCGACGGGCTGACGCTCAAGCGCATCGAGATCGACGGCAAGAAGGTAAAACCGGCGGATCTGCTGGCGACACCTGACCAGCTGACCATCCTCAAGCCATCGGCGGCGCGTCGCTTCCAGTTGCTCATCGAGACCGAGGTGGCGCCGGCGGGCAACGAAGCCCTGATGGGCCTCTACCGCTCGAGCAATGTCTACTGCACGCAATGCGAAGCCGAGGGCTTTCGCCGCATCACCTATTTCCTCGATCGTCCCGACATCCTGTCCGTCTACACGGTGCGCATAGAGGCAATGCGTGACGAAGCGCCGCTGCTCCTGTCCAACGGCAACCCGGTCGACAGAGGCGACCTCGGCGACGGCTGGCACTATGCCGTGTGGCACGACCCTTTCCCCAAGCCGTCCTATCTGTTCGCATTGGTGGCCGGCAATCTCGGCCAGGTTGCGGACAGTTTCGTCACGCTATCGGGCCGCACAGTCGAACTCGGCATCTATGTCGAACCCGGCAAGGAGAAGCTGGCCGGCTACGCGATGGATGCCCTGAAGCGGTCGATGAAGTGGGACGAGGAGGCGTTCGGCCGCGAATACGATCTCGACGTCTTCAACATCGTCGCCGTGTCCGACTTCAACATGGGAGCGATGGAGAACAAGGGCCTCAACATCTTCAACGACAAATATGTGCTGGCCGACCGGGAGACCGCGACGGACGCCGATTTCGCCAATATCGAGGCGATCATCGCGCATGAGTATTTCCACAATTGGACAGGCAACAGAATCACTTGCCGCGACTGGTTCCAGCTCTGCCTGAAGGAAGGCCTGACGGTTTTCCGCGACCACGAATTCTCCGCCGACCAGCGTTCGCGCGCGGTCAAGCGCATCGCCGAAGTGCGCACCTTGCGCGCCCACCAGTTTCCCGAGGACCAAGGTCCGCTGGCGCATCCGGTGCGGCCGCGCCGCTACCGCGAGATCAACAATTTCTACACCGCGACGGTCTACGAGAAGGGCTCCGAAGTGGTGCGCATGATCCGCACAATTCTCGGTGCCGACGTCTTTCGCGCCGGCATGGACCTCTATTTCGAGCGGCACGACGGTGACGCGGCGACGATCGAGGATTTCATCAAGGTGTTCGAGGATGCGTCCGGCCGCGACCTGTCGCAGTTCGCGCTCTGGTATCATCAGGCAGGCACGCCGAACCTGACGATCAGTTCGACGCACAATCCGGCGGCGCAAGAATTCACGCTCGAAATCGAGCAGTCGGTGCCGCCGACACCCTCCGAAAGCCGCAAGCGGCTGATGCACATCCCGCTGGCTTTCGGCCTGATCGGCGCCGGCGGCAAGCCTGTGCCGTATAGCGGCGTCGAGGGCGCCAGCGTCGAGGACGGCGTCATCCATATCCGCAAGCGCCGCCACATGGTGCGGTTTTCAGGCGTCACCGAGCGCCCGGCCGTGTCGCTCAACCGCGGCTTTTCGGCGCCGGTGACATTGTCCGTCGAGCAGAAAGCCGACGACCAGTTCTTCCTCGCCCGCCATGACAGCGACGCCTTTTCGCGCTGGCAGGCCTTCAACACATTGCTGACCGATGCATTGATCTCAGCCTTCCGCGAGATCCTCGGCGGCAAGCATCCGGCCTTTGCGCCGCGGCTGATCGAACTCGCCGGCAGCATTGCCGGTGACGAGGCGCTGGAGCCGGCCTATCGGGCGCTGGCGCTGGCCCTGCCCGGCGAAGCCGACATTGCCCGCGACATCGGCAGGAACATCGACCCCGATGCCATCTATGCGGCTCGCGAGGCGCTGGCGTTGGCGATCGGCACTGCGAACCGGGACGTTTTTTCGGGCCTCTACCGCAGCCTTGCCGACAAAGATGCGTTCAGCCCCGACGCGGCGAGCGCCGGACGACGCGCCTTGCGCAACACCCTGCTGGATTATCTGGCGCTGCAGCCGGGCGGAGCGGCACTCGCCGCCGGGCATTTCCAGTCCGCGACCAACATGACCGACCGCGCGGCAGCACTTGCCGTGCTCGCGCATCGTCACCACGGTTCGCCAGAGGCGGCCGAGGCGCTAGCGGCTTTCGAGACGACCTATGGCTCCGACCCGCTGGTCATGGACAAATGGTTCCAGATCCAGGCCAGCGTTCCGGGACCGCAAACCGTCGACACCGTGAAGGCCCTGACCAACCACCCGGCCTTCTCGATGGGCAATCCGAACCGGGTTCGCTCGCTGATCGGCACCTTCTCCAGCGCCAACCAGACCGGTTTCCATCGTGCCGACGGCGAAGGCTACTGGTTCTTTGCCCAGACTGTGCTCGAGGTTGAAAAGCGCAACCCGCAAGTGGCGGCAAGGCTGGCGACGGCGCTCAGATCCTGGCGTTCGCTCGAACCCTTGCGGCAAGCGAAGGCCAGGGAAGCGCTGCTTTCGATCGCCGGCGCCGAAAACCTGTCGGCGGATCTGCGCGATATCGTCGAGCGCACGCTGGCGTAGGGAGAGCGATCTCCCCCACAAGGGGGGAGATCGACCATTTGAGCATTATTTTAGTCTATTTTTAATCTTTTTTCGCCGGACCACTGGACAAGGCGAATCACCTTTGATTCTTTACTGACGATTCGGATGTGCGGCGTTTGCCGGATCACCAAGCAGCATAGGCAATTCGGGGAGTGCCATTTATGGCGAAGGCGGACGCGTGGGGCGCGCCCGGAGGGACGGTTTTTGCGCATCGCGAGACGCGCGGCGACGGTCTTGCCGGGAATACGCGGCTCATCGCCGAACCGGCCTACCGGCGGCTTCTGGCCGCCGAGCCGCTGCTGCGCCGATCGATACCCGTCCTCATCATCACCTTCCTGATCGTCATCGCGGCGCTGCGCGTGCTGTCGCTGATGAACGAGCGTGACGATGTCGAGCGCAATGCCAAGGCGATCCTGACGCTGGCGGCGGGCCAACTGGCCAGTTCGCTAGCCACCACCTCGGAAACGGTGCCCGGCGCCATACAGGATCTGCTGGAGACCACCAGCCGCCAGGGCGCGATGGGCCGCAGCCATGTGCTTGTCATCACCGACAGCGCTTTCAAGATCGTCGCGGTGACGCCGCGCTCCATGCCATGGCAGGGCCATTCGCTCGACGGCCTCGTCGAGGGCGGCCAGCCCTTGTTCATGTTCGGCGATCGTGCTGGCGTCATGGACGTCAACATCGACGGACGGGACTGGTACGCGGCGGTCAGCCTGGCGAATGGCGGCAAGGGCGCATCGGCGGCCCTGGTGCCACAGGACGCGGTTTTCGATGCCTGGCGCAAGACTGTTTCGCTGAACGTCACCCTGTTCGTGCTGACGGCCGGTGTGCTGATCGTCATCCTCTATGCCTATTTCGGCCAGGCAGCACGTGCGCAGGCGGCCGACCGCATCTACCTCGAAGCGCATCAGCGCATCGACATGGCGCTGGTTCGCGGCCGCTGCGGCCTGTGGGACTGGGACATGGTGCGCGGCAAGATGTACTGGTCGCGCTCGATGTACGATATGCTCGGCTACAAGCCCTGCGACACGATGCTGTCCTTCGGCGAGGTCGATCAGATCATCCATCCCGAGGACGGCGACCTGTTCGAGCTCGCCAACAGGATCGTCGCACGCGAGATCGACCACATCGACCAGGTGTTCCGCATGCGCCATGCCGACGGCCAATGGGTCTGGATGCGCGCACGGGCACAGGTCATCGATCCGGAAGCGCCGGAGATCCAGCTGATCGGCATTGCCGTCGACGTCACCGAACAGCGTCATCTGGCGCTGCGGTCCGAGGCTGCCGACCTTCGCCTCAGAACGGCGATCGAGAACATCAACGAATCCTTCGTGCTGTGGGATTCGACGCAGCGCCTGATCATGTGCAATTCCAAATACCAGCAGGACAACGGGCTCTCGGACCGCGACGTGATGCCGGGCACCGCGCGCGCGGCGCTGGAAGAACGCATGCTGGCCTTTGCTTCCGAACGGCGGCTTGCCCACACCAGCGGCCTGCAGGGCGGCGCCACTTTCGAGCGGCAACTGGCCGATGGCCGATGGCTGCAGGTCAACGAACTGAAGACCAGGGACGGCGGCATCGTCTCGGTCGGCTCCGACATCACCCAGATCAAGCTGCACCAGGAGAAGCTGGTCGACAGCGAGCGCCGGCTGATGGCAACGATCCATGATCTCAGCCTCGCGCGGCGGGCCGAAGAGGAGCGTTCGCGCGAACTGGTCGACCTCAACCGCAAATATATGAAGGAAACCGAACGCGCCGAAGCTGCGAACCGGGCCAAATCCGAATTCCTGGCCAACATGTCGCATGAGTTGCGCACGCCGCTGAACGCCATCATCGGCTTCTCCGAACTGATGGAACAAGGGCTGTTCGGCCCGCTCGGATCGGAGCGCTACGAGGAATATGCCACCGACATCAACAGCAGCGGCAAATATCTGCTGGGCGTCATCAACGACATTCTCGACATGTCCAAGATCGAGGCCGGCCAGTTCTCTCTCGACCGGGAAGAGATCGACCTCGGCCCGCTGATCAGCGAAACCGTACGCGTCGTTTCGCTGCAGGCGGCGCAAAAGGCCATCACCGTGGAAACGCGCATTGCCGATGCGCTGACGCTGGTCGCCGATCGCCGTGCGATCAAGCAGATCGTCATCAACCTTTTGTCCAATGCGGTGAAGTTCACCGGCCAGGGCGGCCACATATCGGTCAGGGCCCGCAACACATCCGGCGCGTTGGTGCTGACGATCGAGGACAATGGCTGCGGCATCCCCAAGGAGGCGCTCGGCAAGCTCGGACGGCCCTTCGAGCAGGTGCAGAACCAGTTCTCCAAGAGCCATGCCGGGTCTGGCCTTGGCCTTGCCATCTCACGTTCGCTGGCCGAGCTTCAGGGCGGCGCGCTGAAGATCCGGTCGAGCGAAGGTGTCGGCACGATCGTGTCGGTGCGCATCCCGGTGAAGAGGGCCGTGCTGGCCGTCAAGGTTGCGGCCTGAAGATTTCATTACCATTCCAAGCTTGATCCCACCTCACAGGCCCGAGGTGAGATGCTTTGACAAAGCTATCTATTTTATCTATTTTAGATAGAAAAGAGAGGCATTGTCATGCGAGTGACTTCAACAGAATTCCAGCAGAATGTCGGGCGTTTTCAGGACGCCGCCCAGCGTGCGCCGATCGCAATCACAAAGAATGGCCGGACCCACACGGTACTCCTGTCGGCGGCGATGTTCGAGGTGTTGGTCAAGGGACGAGTCGCCCGTAACGCGGAAGAACTGGACGATGAGACGCTGAACGCCATCGCCGAAAGCGCCGTACCGAGCGAATATGCCGGGCTCGATGCGATGCTCAAAGACTGGACACCGTGAGCCTGCCCAAACCTATCCCGGGTATGATGATTTCCTATTCGTACCTTTGGGTGAGAGAACACCAAAAAGGTGCGGAGGAAGGCCGCAAAAGCCGGCCATGCGCCATTGTCGCCGCGCGCCGGGTCGTGGAGGGCCGTGAAGTCATAACGGTCGTTCCGGTCACACACTCGCCACCGGCTGATCCTGCCGATGCAGTAGAAATACCTGCGCCACTCAAAGCCGATGACACGCCGTCATGGATCGTCGTGACCGAAACCAATGACTTCCTCTGGCCAGGTCCAGACCTCAGGCCCATCGCGGGGAGCAAACCGTCCCGGTTCGACTATGGCATGCTGCCGCCGCGTTTCTATGCCTATCTGCGCGACCGGATTTTGCAGTCTCACGCGAGCCGGGCGCTCCAGCAGATTCGGCGAACAGAGTAGCTGCAAGAGACTGGAAGACCACGAAACGTCTTCGGTTCCAGGGGACGATCGCTTCACGGTCATCCCGTACGAAGCAAAAGATCGAAATCCTTCCTGACCGTCTGCGACGTCTCCTTGAGGTGTGCTTCCAGCACACCGAAATCCGGCAGGTCGGTCACCGCCAGAAGCAGATCCGAAAGCCCCGGCGGCACGTCGTCGCGCTCGAAGGCTCCGGTGAGGCACAACCGCGTCATCTGGGTCAGTGCAAGATAGAGCGCGTAGGCATCGCCAAGCTCCTGCCTTATCCCGGCATCGGCGAATCCGGGTGCGAGGCGCGACAGGATCTCGGCCGTACCGGTGGCACGCGGCCCGACCCCGACCTGCCCGGTGATGACGGCCACCTGGGCGATGAATTCGAGATCGATGAGGCCGCCGGGGATCAGCTTGATGTCCCAGAGATCGCGCGGCGGCTTTTCCTTCTCGATCATAGCCCGCATGTCCGCAGCCTCGGCCATCACCTTTGCAGCATCGCGCGGCTGTCCAAGCACCGCCGCTACTTCCGCTTCAACCTCGCCGCACAGGCTGGCGTCGCCGGCTATGGCGCGGGCGCGGGCCAGCGCCATGTGCTCCCAGGTCCAGGCTTCCTGGCGCTGGTATTTCTTGAAGGCATCGATATGGGTGGCCACCGGCCCCTTGTTGCCGGACGGCCGCAGGCGCAGGTCAAGTTCGTAGAGCACGCCCTCCGCCGTCGGCGCCGACACGGCCGCGATCAGCCTTTGCGTCATGCGGGTGTAGTAATGCGAAGGCGCCAGCGGCTTGTCGCCGTCGGACTCTTCGGCATCCGGCGCGTGGTCGTAGAGCAGGATCAGGTCGACATCCGATCCGGCGGTCAGCTCGCGGCTGCCGAGCTTGCCCATACCGAGCAGCGCAACCACGCCGCCGGCAATGGTGCCGTGGCGCGCCGCGAATTCGGCCGTCACCGCCTGCAACGCCGCCTCGATGGTGAGATCCGCCAGATCGGAAAAGGCGCGGCCGGCCCGCGCCGGATCGATCGAGCCGGCGAGCAGCCGGACGCCGATCAGGAATTTGTGCTCGGAAGCAAAGATGCGCAGCCGGTCGAGCACGTCTTCATAGAGCCGGTCGCCCTCGACAAAGGCGGAAAGCCGCGCCGACAGATAGGCGCGGTCCGGCAATTCGGTCAGCAAAGCCGGGTCGAGCAAGCCGTCGAAGACATGCGGTCGGCGCGTGATGATCGCCGCCAGCCGAGGTGCGGCACCCATGATCGTCGCCAGAAGCTTCAGCAGGGCCGGATTGGATTGCAGCAGGGAGAACAGCTGGATGCCGGCCGGCAGGCCGGCGAGAAACTCGTCGAAGCGCATCAGCGCTTCGTCGGCCCGGCGCGTCTGGCCGAAGGAGCGCAGCAGCGCCGGCGTCAATTCCGTCAGCCGCTCGCGCGCCTCCGCCGATTGGGTGACGCGATAGCGGCCAAAATGCCAGCCTCGGATGACGCGGCAGATGTCGCTTGGCCGCTGAAAGCCGAGCCCGTGCAAGGTCTGCAGTGTATCAGGATCGTCGACATCGCCGGTGAAGACCAGATTGCCGATGCCTGTCGACAGTTCGGGTGCTGTTTCGAACAGTGCCGCGTAGTGGCGTTCGACCTGCTGCAGCGAGGCGCGGAACGCTTGGGAAAAGGCAGATGCATCGGCAAAGGCGAGCATGCGGGCGATGCGCTCCAAGCCTTCATCATCTTCCGGAAGCATGTGGGTCTGCTCGTCGGCAACCATCTGCACGGCATGTTCGACGCGGCGCAGGAACCAGTACTGACGAGCCAGCGCATCGCGCGCCTCGGTGGTGATCCAGCCGCGGGTCGCAAGCTCGCCGAGCATCGGCACGGTCTCGCGGCCACGCAGTTCAGGGAAGCGTCCGCCGGCGATGAGCTGCTGGGTCTGGACGAAGAACTCGATCTCTCGAATGCCGCCGCGGCCGAGCTTGACGTTGTGGCCCTTGACCGCGATCTCGCCGTGACCCTTGTGGGCGTGGATCTGGCGCTTGATCGAATGGACGTCGGCAATCGCCGCGTAGTCCATGTATTTGCGCCAGATATAGGGCTGCAACTCCTTGAGGAAGGCCGCACCCGCGGCCAGATCGCCTGCCACCGGGCGTGCCTTGATCATCGCGGCGCGCTCCCAGTTCTGGCCGCGTGCCTCATAGTAGCGCAGTGCCGCCTCGACCGGGATCGCCAGCGGTGTCGAACCGGGGTCTGGGCGCAGTCTCAGATCGGTGCGGAAGACATAACCGTGTTCGGTGCGGTCCTGCAGGATGCGCACCAGGCGGCGCGTCAGCCTCGAAAACAACTCAGTGGCGTCGAGCGGATCGACGACGGCCGGCGCTTCCGGATCGAAGAAAACCACCAGATCGATGTCGGAGGAAAAATTCAGCTCATGCGCGCCGAGCTTGCCCATGCCGAGCAGGATCCAGCCCGACTGTTTCGACGGATTGCCGACATCCGGCAGTTTGAGTTTGCCCTGGCTATGCGCGTCGCGCAGCAGGAAGTCGACGGCCGCACGGGTGCAGGCGTCTGCAAGATCGCTCAATCGCCGGACCGTCAGCGCCGTTTCGGCCTCGCCGGCAAGATCGGCCAGCGCGATCAGGAAATGCGCCTCCGCCTTCCACTGGCGCAGCTCCATCATCAAGCCGGATTCCGAGACTGCTTCGGCTAGATGCACCTGGTCGATGGCGGCGCCGATCGCCTTCAGCCGAGCCTCGATCGTCTGCTCGAACAGCCCATCCAGGATTTGTGGCCGGCGACGTGCGGTATCACGCAGAAACGGCGACAGATCGAAGACGGCGGCGAGGAAATCCTGGCCCTCCCCTTTGCCGGCCAGGAACTTGGCCAGCCGCGTCAACCCTTCTTCACGTGCGGCGGAAGCGATCTCGGCCAGTTCCAGCCGCGCGCGGTCCTTGTCCAGCGGGGCAAGCCTGGCCGTCGGCTTCAGCAGCCAATCTTTCACCCTCGCAGCCGTGCTCATCAGTGATCCTCCCGTGCCGGGAAACTCATGACCACGGATAATCCAGGATTGCCGGGCAAGAGTTCAAGCCGGCCATTGTGGAATGTCATGACCGCCTTGGCGAGGCTGAGGCCAAGACCGGAACCCGGCTGCGAACGGCTCTTCTCCAGCCGCACGAAGCGTTCCGTGGCACGCGCGCGGTCGCCGTCGTCGGGAATGCCGTGTCCATTGTCGGCAACCGACAGGCGGACGTCCGCACCGGCTCGCTCAAGCGTGACGCGCACCGCCGGCTGGGCATTGGCGCCGGTGGAATATTTGATGGCGTTGTCGACGATGTTCGACAGCGCCTGACCGATCAGTTCGCGGTTGCCGTTGACGGACACCGCCTCGCGCACATCTGCTTCCAGCGACACGCCTGCCTCTTCCGCCACCGGCTCGTAGAGCTCGACGACATCGCGCACGGCCTCCGCCAGATCGACGCGGTTGGTGTTCTCCGAGGAGTAGCCGGCCTCGAGCCGGGAAATCATCAGGATGGCGTTGAAGGTTTTTATCAACTGGTCCGACTCGGCAATGGTGCCTTCCAGCGCCTGCCGGTAGTCGGTGGGCTTTTGCTTGCCCGAAAGCGTCGCTTCGGCCCGGTTGCGCAACCGGGTCAGCGGCGTCTTCAGATCATGCGCGATGTTGTCGGAAACCTGCTTCAGGCCTTCATTCAGCGTGGCGATCCTGGCCAGCATGGCATTGAGATTTTCGGAGAGCCGGTCGAACTCATCGCCAACCCCCGTCACCGGCAGCCTGCCCGACAGATCGCCGCCCATGATGCGGCGGCTGGCCTCCGACACGCTGTCGATGCGCTTCAGCGCGGCGCGGCCGACAAAAAACCAGATCAGCAATCCGCCCAGCCCCATCATGCCGAGCGCCAGCATCAGCGCACGGCGGATGACGGCACGAAACCGTTCCGGCTCGCCGAGATCGCGGCCGACCAGCATGATCATCTGGTTCGGCAGCCGCAGCACCAGCGCGATGGCGTTATGGCCCTTTTCGCCCTGCGCCTGCGCATCGCTCTGTTCGGATTGGGTGCTGCCCTGCTCGGCGGGCAGATTGCGTAGACGCTCGAGTTCTCCCTCGCCAAAGCGCTGATAGGAGAACGGGCTCGAGGTCCAGCCTTCGGTTTCGAGAACGCCAGGTTCGAGGCTCTGCACATTGCCGGTCAGGATCTGTCCGTTGGCGTCGGCAATCAGATAGAGGTTTGCGCCGGGCTGGCGCGAGCGCGCTTCGACCACGCGGACCAGTACCGGCAGGCCGCCGCGCTGATAGGCGCGAGCCAGACCGAGCACCTCGTCATTGATGGTGTCCTGGGTCTGTGCGGTCAGCATGCGCGCCGACAGCGAGGTCATGTAGAAGACGAGCGCCACCGCGCACAGCGCGAAGAGCAGGAGGTAGAGCGCCGAAAGCCGCGCTGCCGTCGTCTTCATGATGGCTGGCACGGAAAGAGCCATGCTGCTGCTAGCCGCTCTTCAACATATAGCCCGCGCCGCGAACCGTATGCAGGATGGGCTTGTCGAAGCCCTTCTCGATCTTGCCGCGCAGCCGGGAGACATGGACGTCGATGACATTGGTCTGCGGATCGAAATGGTAGTCCCAGACATTTTCCAGCAGCATGGTGCGCGTCACCACCTGGCCGGCATGCCGCATCAAATATTCGAGCAATCGGAATTCACGCGGCTGCAGCGTTATCTCGCGTGACGCACGGCGGACCGAATGCGACAGCCTGTCGAGTTCGAGATCGCCGACGCGGTAGACGGTTTCGGCTTCCTTGGCGCTGGCGCGACGGTTCAGAACCTCGACGCGGGCCAGAAGCTCGGAGAAGGCGTAGGGTTTTGTCAGGTAATCGTCGCCGCCGGCGCGCAGACCCGTGACCCTATCATCGACCTCGCCGAGCGCCGACAGGATCAGCACCGGCGTCGTGTTGCCCCTGGACCGGAGACCGGCAATGACCGACAGGCCGTCGCGACGCGGCATCATCCGGTCGATCACCATCACGTCGTAGTCGCCGGCGTCGGCGAGCGCAAAGCCGGTTTCGCCGTCACCGGCGACATGCGCGGTGTGACCGGCCTCGGCAAAGGCTTTCTGCAAGTAATCCGCAGCCTCGCGATCGTCTTCTATGACGAGAATCTTCATAGGGCTGTTATACGCGATTTCGCCGGAAGGTTGAGTGGCAGACATCTGCATTGTGGCCTTTGCCAAAGCGCATCGCGATCAAGATCGCTCGAAGCAGTGCGCGATAAAGCTGCTCGCTGCCGATGTCGTTGGCATCGGATCGCCGAAGCGCTTTTGAAAGTGTGCGGCAGCGGGCGATGGGAAGCCCGCTGCCGCCGGGGGAAGGCGCGATGACTGACTAACGCGCGTTCCTCCATGCTTTCCCGTACGGCGGCTCGGGGGTGTTGAACCGGCGCACTGGAAAAGTCCAACTTGCCGCCGGAACGCCCTCACCCACCTTGGAAAGGCCGAGAGAACGCTCCGGGGCCGAGCTCAGCCCTTGGCGACGGGCAGCGCGACGAAACGATTGGTGTCGTCGCGGGTGATCTGCATCAGCACTGCCTTGCGGCCGGATTTGACTGCATCGGTCATCGCCTTGGTGACGTCTTCGGTGCCGTTCACTTCGGTCGAATTGACTGACGTGATGACGTCGCCCGGCTGGATGCCGCGATCGGCGGCGTCGCTGTCGGGATCGACATCGGTCACCACCAGTCCCTTGCCGTTTTCGGACTTGGTGACGGTCAGGCCGAGATCGGCCAGCGTGTCGGGCTTTGCCGGAGCGGCAGGCTGCGACTGGTCGACAGAGGCCTGCTTGTCGCTCGAGGGCAGTTTGCCGAGATCGACCTTGACCGCTTGGCTCTTGCCGTCGCGCCACACGGTGACGTCGACCGATTTGCCAGGCGAGAAGGCGCCGATCAACCGTGCCAGTTCCTTCGGCGAAGCGACATCCTTGCCGTCGACCTGAGTGATCACGTCACCGGCCGTGATGCCCGCCTTCTTGCCGGGACCATCGTCCTGGGCGCTGGAAACCAGTGCGCCGTTGTTGGACTTCAGACCAAGCGACTCAGCGATGTCGGAGGTGACCGGCTGGATTTCGACGCCGAGCCAGCCGCGCTGCACGGAACCGCTCTTCATCAGGTCCTGAACGACCTGCTTGGCGGTCGAAGCGGGAATGTCGAAGGCTATGCCGACGCTGCCGCCGGACGGCGAGAAGATCGCGGTGTTGATGCCGACGACCTGGCCGTTGAGGTTGAAGGTCGGGCCGCCCGAATTGCCGCGGTTGACCGATGCGTCGATCTGGATGAAGTCGTCATAAGGGCCAGCGCCGATGTCGCGGCCGCGGGCGGAGACGATGCCGGCGGTGACGGTGCCACCAAGGCCGAACGGATTGCCGACGGCCACCACCCAGTCGCCGACGCGAACCTTGGAGTCGTCGGCGAAGTCGACATAGGTAAACTTGCCGACGCCGTCGACCTTGAGCACGGCGAGATCGGTGCGCGGGTCGGTGCCGATCAGCTTGGCGTCGAGTTCCTTGCCGTCATTCATCACCACGGTGAAGGCCGAGCCTTCCGAAACGACGTGGTTGTTGGTGACGAGGTAGCCGTCATCCGAGATGAAGAAGCCGGATCCCTGGGCAACCGGCCGCGGCTGGTCGTTGTTGCGGTCGCGGTGGCTGAAGCGCCTGTTGCCGCCACCCTGGCCGTCCTGGTCACCAAAGCCACGGAATTCCTTGAAGAAGCGGCGCAGCTGGGGATTGTTGGGCAGGTTGTTCATGCCATCCTGGTCGTCGGACGGATCGGAGCCGTCATCGGCGGCCGGGCTGATCTTGGCCTTGACCTTGACGCTGACAACAGCGGGAGAAACGCGCTCGACGACATCGGCGAAGCCCGGCACCTGCGGCGCCTCGACACGCACGGCATCAGCCAGAACAGGGCTGGTTCCGCTGGTCAGCGCGCCGACACCGATCGCACCGGCCACGGCGACAGACGCGACGGCAGCCATGAGACGCTTGCGGGTGACGGAATATGAATTGGGGGCAATATTCATGGATTTCTTATCCTCTTTCAAACGGACGCTGCTTGATCGGCATCCTCAGGAAAAGAGAATTAGAGCGGTACACATTACAGCGCCATTTCCGACACATGAAACTTTGGTAATGTTTGGGGTCAGGGGACGCACAACCCCCTTGGCTGCGAAGTCCGATGTGCTATCTTGTACACAACTCAGCACAAGGCTTTCATAAATGACAGCAAGCACCACTTTGACCATCCGGGTCTCTTCCGAAACCAAGCTGAAGCTGGAGCGGATCGCCACCGACACCCGGCGTAGCAAATCGTTCCTCGCCGCCGAGGCGGTCTCGGCCTACGTCGATCGCGAACTCGATATCATTGAAGGCATCAAACGCGGCATGGAAGATGCGGCGGCTGGCCGTGTCGTGCCTCACGACGATGCCATGGCGGAAATCGACGCGGTCATCGAATCGGCGGAAGCCAGGCGCTTGGGCAAGGCGTGAAGCGGTTCGTCGCCTGGTCGCGAGAAGCGCTGGACGATCTTAAGCAGCAAGTTGCCTTTATCGCTCAGGACAATCCTGCAGCAGCCCGACGCCTCGCGGATCGTATTCGTGAAATGGGCCGGGGCCTTGGTGATATAGCGACGGGCCGGCCAGGCCGAGTAACAGGCACATATGAGAAGTTCATCGGCCGCCTGCCCTACATCATTGCCTATGAGTTGCGCCCGATCGCTGGCCGTCAGAGCGTCGTTATCCTGCGTGTCATTCACACGTCGCGGGACTGGCCCTCGGAGGAATGGCCGAGCTAATTGCCTAGTATCTTGTCCAGCGCCGCCTGTTCCTCAGTGGTCAGTGCATTGGTTGCCAGCGTGCGGCGCGACCGCGCGGTCAGCACGATGAAAACACCTCCCACCAGCAACAGCAGGACAGGCGTGCCCCACAGCAACGCATTGCGCAGGTCGAAACGCGGCTTCAGCAGCACGAACTCGCCGTAACGCGACACCACGTAATCCATCACCTGCTGGTCGGTGTCGCCGGCGACGAGGCGCTGGCGCACAAGGACGCGCAGGTCGCGGGCAAGGTCGGCGTCGGATTCGTCGATCGACTGGTTCTGGCAGACCATGCAGCGCAAGCCTTCCGACAGCGCCCGCGCCCGCGCCTCCAGCGTCGGATCAGGCAGCACTTCGTCAGGCTTCACCGCCAAGGCCGTGCCGGCAAAAAACAACGCCAGCAGCAGGACAATCGAGGTCAGCGAGAACCGTGCGTTCATGGCAGGCCTGCGGATGGCACCGCGCTCGCCTGCTTGCGCCGTCGCGACGGCGCGCCGACGCGCAGGCGCCGGTCCATCAGCGACATCGCCGCGCCCGCCATCATCATCAGGCCACCGCCCCAGATCAACGTCACCAGCGGCTTCCACCACAGACGCACGACGACGGAACCGTCTTTGCCCTCGTCGCCGAGCGAGATGTAGAGCTGCGAGAAACCGATCGTCCTGATGCCGGATTCCGTCGTCGTCATCTGCCGCACCGGATAGAACCGCTTGGCGGAGCTGATCTCGCCGACTGGACTGCCGCTGACCCCGATCAGCTCGAAGCGGCCGCGATCCTCGCTGTAATTCGGTCCCTGGGCCGGATAAAGCCCGACGAAACGCAGCGTATGCCCGGACAGTTCGACGGTCTCGCCGGCATGCATCGATAGGATCTTCTCGGTGCCGAAGCAAAGTGTGCCGACGATGCCGAGCGTGGTCAGGCCGAGGCCGAGGTGAGCGAAGGCGGTGCCGAAGACCGAGCGCGGCAAGCCGAGCAAGCGTCGGACCATGATCCCGGCGGCGACATTGCCGACCCCCGATTTGACGGCGAGGTCGGTCAGAGCGCCAAGGATCAGCCAGACGGCAAGGCCGACGCCCAGGGCTGCGAACACCGACGCGCCGTCGATGAACAGAGCGGTGACCAGCGTCGCCAGGAGGGCTGCGGCGAACGCCACCATCAGGCGCTGCGCGACGGCGAAGACATCGCCGCGCTTCCAGGCCAGCAGCGGCCCGAACGGGACCACCAGCAACAGCGGCACCATCAGCGGTCCGAAGGTGAGATTGAAGAACGGCGCGCCGACCGAGATCTTGTCGGCTGAAAAGGCTTCGACGGCGAGCGGATAGAGCGTGCCGACGAGGACGGTCGCCGTCGCCGTCGTCAGGAACAGATTGTTGAGGACGAGTGCCCCTTCTCGGGAAATCGGGTGGAACAGGCCGCCGGTCGTCAATCGGGAAGCACGCAGCGCAAACAGCGCCAGCGAGCCGCCGATAAACAGCGTCAGGATGCACAGGATAAACACGCCCCGGGTCGGATCGGTTGCAAAGGCGTGCACCGAGGTCAGCACGCCCGAACGCACAAGGAAGGTGCCGAGCAGCGACAGCGAAAAAGTCAGGATGGCGAGCAGCAGCGTCCAGATCTTCAGCGCCGAGCGCTTTTCCATGACGATGGCCGAATGCAGCAGCGCGGTGCCCGCCAGCCACGGCATGAAGGAGGCGTTCTCGACGGGATCCCAGAACCAGAAACCGCCCCAGCCAAGTTCATAGTAGGCCCAGTACGATCCCATGGCGATGCCGCCGGTCAGGAACATCCAGGCGACCAGCGTCCACGGCCGCACCCAGCGCGCCCAGGACGCGTCGATGCGCCCTTCGATGAGGGCCGCGACCGAGAAGGAAAAGCAGATCGAGAAGCCGACATAGCCGAGATAGAGGAACGGCGGGTGAATGGCGAGGCCGAGATCCTGCAGGATCGGGTTGAGATCGCGGCCTTCGATCGGCGCCGGATTGAGCCGGATGAAGGGATTGGACGTCACCAGGATGAACAGGAAGAAGGCGGCGCCGATCCCACCTTGCACGGCAAGCACATTGGCGCGCAGCGTCGCCGGCAGATTGGAGCCGAAGGCGGCAACGAGGGCGCCGAAGAAGGTCAGGATCAGCACCCAGAGCAGCATCGAGCCTTCGTGATTGCCCCAGGTTCCGGTGATCTTGTAAATCAACGGCTGCAAGGAATGCGAGTTCTCCCACACACTCGCCACCGAGAAATCGGAACTCGCATAGGCACTCGCAAGCGCTGCGAAGGATAGCGCCGTCAAGGCAAAGCCGGTCACAGCAACCGGGCCACCGACGGCCATCAGGCGCTGGTTGTTCAGGCGCGCGCCAAACAGCGGCACGACCATCTGCACCAGCGAAAGCGCAAACGCCAGGACGAGGGCGAAATGTCCGGTTTCAACCATGCCCGTGATCCGCTGTCGCTCTCCTGCCGGAGCTATTCACTCTTGCTCTCCTGCCAGACGCCCTTGGCCTTGAGGCCGTCCGCAACCTCCTTGGGCATGTAGCGCTCATCATGCTTGGCCAGCACGCTATCGGCAACAAAAACCCCGTCCGGGCCGAAAGTACCCTCGGTGATGACGCCCTGCTCTTCGCGAAAAAGGTCGGGCAGGATGCCGGTGTAGGTCACCTTGACCGATTTGTGCGTGTCGCTCACCGAAAAGCCGACCGTGGCCCCCTGCCCGCGCTGGATCGTGCCTTTTTCGACCAATCCACCCAACCGGATGCGCTGGCCAGGCTGGACGCTTGCCGTGGTGAGATCGGCCGGCATGTAGAAATAGGAGGCCTTCTGGCCAAGCGCGTAAAAAGTCAGCCCGGTCGCGGCACCCAGGAAGACCAGGCCGCCCGCGATCACCGACAGTCGTTTCTGCTTGCGCGTCATGTCTTGTTCTACTCCGTCGCCGTCAGGCCAAGCGAGGCGGCAAAGGCGGTGAATTTCTTCGCCTGGTCACTGTCGGCTCCAAAGACGGCAATGGCGCGACCGAGCGCCTCACGCGCCTGATCGGCCTTGCCGAGCACGACATAGGAACGAACGAGCCGCATCCATCCTTCCGGGTCGCGCGGATTTTGCCGCAGTTTGTCGTCGAGGCCGGCGACCATCGTGTTGATCATGGTCTCCCGATCCTGCGGCGACATCGAGGATGCGGCGTCGAAATCGCCGGCATCGGGACCGTTGGTGGCGCCGGAAGCGACGTCGGAGCTGCCGGATTTTGCGAGCGCCTGCTCGACGGCACCGCGCCATGGCGAGTCCGGCGGCAATCTGACCAGCATCGCCTGCCATGCCGTGGTTGCTTCCTTGGCGCGCCCCTCCTGCGCCAAGGCCATGGCCAGGTAGAAACTGGCCTTCGCATTGGCCGGATCGAGCTTCAGGGCTGCCTCGAAAGCATCCTGGGCATCGGCCGAGACAATGCCGCCTGCCGCGCTGGCGATCGCCTCGCCGAGACCCGCCTGGCGAACGGCGCTGTCGCCATCGAGCCGAATGGCGTTGCGATAGGCTCCCTCCGCATCGGAAAAGCGCTGCAGGCGCAGATAGACCGGTGCGAGCACGTCCCAGCCCCTGCCGTCGGCAGGATTGGCGGCCAGATGGGCTTCGGCCCGTGCCACCAGTTCGTCGACCGAACTGTCGGCGGGATTCTTGGCCAACCGCTCGCTGAGCGGTTGCGACGGCAGGTCGGGAGAGCCAAGCTTGACATAGAGCCCCCAACTGACCAGCGGCACCGCCAGCACGGCTACGGTTGCCACCAGCCTTGCCGTGACCGACGCTCGGCCCGCGGTTGCGCCGCCGGCGGCACCCGCATTGTCGAGGCGAAGGATGCGGCGAGCGATCTCGGCGCGGGCCTCGGCGGCTTCGGCCGGCTGGATCAAGCCACGCGCGGCGTCGCGGTCGAGCTCGGACAATTGGTCGCGATAGACTTCGAGATCATGTTGGCCGCTCGACGACGCGCCCTTGGCGCTGGCGGCCAGCGGCAGCAGCACCGCCAGGCTTGCACCCAGCGTGAGAATGGCGGCTATGACCCAGAACAGCATGGTTCTTCCAATACCGGCAGAGCTCTGCCGTGCCAACAGATGCATGCTGCGACGCTTTGACGACGCCAGCCGCCAATCATCGGCAGACGGTCGTCAGGTCAGCGGCGTCCAGCTGCCATCGGCGTTGCGGCAAGCGGTTCCGCGCGCCGTGAGCCCGGCGCCGCCGGAAAACACCGTCTGCGTGTACTGGCGGCAGTCCTGCGAACCGACGCGGTAGGGCTGAGCCGGAACCACCTCGCCGTAGCGCGAAGCCTGGGCGCCCTTCCACGTCACCTTCTGGCCGCTGGTCGTGTATTCCAGCGCTTTGTACTCAGCCTCGAGCGCGCTGCGCTTCTCGGTCTCGCTGAGGCCGTTGCCGATCGCCCCGCTGATGAGGCCGCCGCCCATCGCCGAAATGATCGTCGTGGTCACCTTGCCGCTGGAAGGAGGTGTGGAGGCCGGTGTCGCTGCCACGGTTGGACCCTTGCCGCTCAAGGTGGTGCAGCCGGAAACAGCCAGCAATACGGAAACAAGCGCGACGCGAATCTTCATGCCAACAACCGGTTTTCTTGAGTTGGAGCCTGCCATGGATGCGCCGGGGGCCGCGTCATCGAGAAGTCGGCGTGGCCATAGTATTGATATTTGTCGGAAATTTGGCCGCTGGCCACTGCGGGACCAATGGACATGCCGCCAATAACATCTCCCGTCCCTCTATGTCGATTGGCTCTGGTGAACATCACTGAAGGCTCCGCAATCGCACCACCGCCTTCAATCCGCCCATATCGGACCGTTCGAGCGCCAGAACGCCTCCATACTCGTTGACGAGGTCTGCGACAATGGCCAGCCCCAGACCTGTTCCGGGCTTTGTCTCGTCCAGACGCCGGCCGCGCTTCAGCGCCTCGCGCGCCTTGTCCTCGGGAATGCCCGGACCGTCATCCTCTATGCCGATCTCGAACAGGCCGGCCGGGTCGTCCTTGCCGGTCAAGGGCACGACCGAGACCTGCACCGCGCTCTTTGCCCATTTCATCGCGTTTTCAAGGAGATTGCCCAGCAGTTCCTCAAGGTCCTCGCGCTCGCCGGCGAAGACGATCTCGGCCGCCGGCAGCGACAGCGACAGATTTGTCTGCGGATTGAGCTTCCGCAGAACCCGCACCATGCGCTGCACCAGCGGCGTCACCGGCGTGCGGTAGACGACGCTGTCGCGTTGTGCCGCGACGCGGGCGCGCTGGAGATAGTGTTCGACCTGCTTCTGCATGGAAGCGGCCTGTTCGGCGATCAGCTGCCCCTTGGCGCCGCCGAGCGCGCGACCCTCGTTGAGCAGTACCGCCAGCGGCGTCTTCAGCGAATGGGCGAGATTGCCGACCTGGGTTCGCGACCGTTCGACGATGCGCCTGTTGTTTTCGATCAACGCATTGGTTTCGTTGGCAAGCGGTTCGATCTCGGCCGGGAAATGGCCGTCGAGCCTCTGGGCGGTGCCTTCGCGCACCATGGCGAGCGCGTTCTTGACCCGGCGCAGCGGCTGCAGGCCGAGCAGGATCGCGATCGCGTTGATGGCGATCATGCCGACGCCGAACAGGCTGAGATAGGTCAGCAGGCGGCGCTGGAAGGTAGCGATTTCCTGTTCGAGTTCGCTCTGGTTGCCCATGACGCGGAAACGCGCGGCCCGGTTCTTGGCGTCTAGGACGAATTCGCTCTCGAACACTTCGAGTTGCTCGCCGTCGATGCCTTCGGCCGCGTAGCTGCGCTGGAAGCTGGCGTTGAACGGCACCTCGGCAACGCTCGGTGACGGGATCGTCGTGGTCATCGACGAAGAGTGGAGATCGCCATGCACGCCTTCCGAAGCGGGCTCAACCGACCAGTACCAGCCCGAATTCGGCTCCGAGAACCGAAGGTCGCCGAGGTCTGGCGCGCCAGTCAGCGCACCGCTGTCGGAGATGCCGATCGACCCGATCAGGTTGAACAGATGCGCCGAAAGCAGGCTGTCGAAGCCGCGCTCGCTGGCCTGGCGGTAAAGCGTGGTGATCAAAGTGAAGATGACAACGAGCGTCACGATCGCCCAGACTGTGGAAAAGGCGATGACGCGGAACGTCAGCGAACGCGGCCACAAACGCAGCGAAAGCGGCGTCCTTGCGGTTGGTTTGAGCGGTTCCGAGTTACGCCTCCGGCTCACGCATGCGGTAGCCCATGCCGCGCACGGTTTCGATCATGTCGATGCCCATCTTCTTGCGCAGCCGCCCGACAAAGACCTCGATGGTGTTGGAATCGCGGTCGAAATCCTGGTCGTAGAGATGCTCGACCAGTTCGGTCCGCGAGACGACCTCCCCCATATGGTGCATCAGATAGGCAAGCAGGCGGAATTCGTGCGATGTCAGCTTCAGCGGCACGCCGTCGACATCGGCCTTGGAGGCCTTGGTGTCGAGGCGCAGCGGCCCGCAGGTCAGTTCGGACGAGGCATGGCCGGCAGCGCGCCGGATCAGAGCCCGTAACCTTGCCAGCACCTCCTCGATGTGGAACGGCTTGGTGACATAGTCGTCGGCGCCGGCATCGATGCCGGAGACCTTGTCGCTCCAGCGGTCGCGCGCCGTCAGGATCAGCACCGGCATCTTGCGGCCGCCGCGCCGCCAGCGCTCGACCACGCTGATGCCGTCCATCTGCGGCAGGCCGATATCGAGCACGACGGCGTCGTAGGGCTCGGTGTCGCCAAGGAAATGGCCTTCCTCGCCGTCGAAGGCGCGGTCGACGACATAGCCGGCATCGACCAGCGCATCCGATATCTGCCGATTGAGATCCTTGTCATCTTCGACGACGAGTACACGCATGCGGAGTTCGATACCTGTTGAAGAGCTTTGTCGGATTGAAGATTTGTCAGATTGAAGACTGGGGCAGATATAGGCCGATTCCGGCGGCCTGGGAAACGTAGCCTGAGGTTGATTGGATCAGTTCAGCGGAACGACGATTTCGGAACGGCGCGGACGTTGTCCGTCCTTGCCCGGAACGAGCACGACGATGACACAGACAGGCTGACCGCCGCGCGTCGATTGCGAGGCCTTGGCCAGCGTTCCGCCATTCTGCTCGGCCACCTGTTGGCCGATGGCGTAGCAATCGGACGCCGCCAGTACGATCGGGCTGGCCAGGTCGGGCGGCGCGATGACCGGCATCGCCATCGCCTGCGACGCGAACAGCCCGGCAGCACAAAGCGCCAGTGTCGCGGTTCGGAAGTGGGAGCGAAGCGTTTTCATGACCGGCGTTGTAACGCATCGGTGCTGAACGTGAAATGAACGGTGAACGCCGCTGAAAACATCCTCGCCACACCCCTGCAACGCGAGACAGTCAACCTGGAATTTCACCGCCTCGAACAGGTGAGATCCCGCGAAAGTCCAGTCTAGACTCCGTTTTGGCCATATTGAAAGCGCATCAGGCATTTTCCTTCGTTATCGCGCGAAAACGCAGCAGCCCGTGATGCACGAGCAGATCCTCGTCATGGCGGGCTTCGGCAAATTCCAGCGACAGTCGTGTCTGGCCGCGAGGGCCGATCACCAATGCTGCGTCGGCAAGGCGCGCCTGGATGGCGGCCATGATGGCTAGCGTTTCGGCGTCGCCATGGGCTTTCGACCAGACATGCAGCGTAATCAACTGATCGTCGGTGTTCTCGGTGCTCGTATCCCAGTCGAAAGCGGAGGTCTGGCCGCAGGTCACGTACGGAAAAGCGGCATTCTCGGCTGGCCGTTCGAGCAGTCCGGCGCCGCCCAGCAAGGCCGACAGCGATGCATCGCTTTTCAGCCTGAGAAACAGTGCCTGCTGTAAATCGCCTGGCGCGGTCATCGTCTTTTCCTCCGGTTCCTGCGCTGCTGACTATTGCTTTTGGGAAGCTGTCCGCGATCTGCGTGTTCTGACAGATATAGCCATTCGACGCGCGGAGGCGATGGCGATTCGTCATCGGAATGATGGATGCCGATGATCTCGAAAGGGCGACTTTGCCAACACCATCGTCGGCGGGCACCGCGCCGCGAACATGGACTCTCGATTCCTGGTCACATATTCTCGCTCCATACAGCGCCGCATGACGCAATGTTTCCTTGCCGTTTTTGATCCACGAAGCAATTTTGGAAGCTGATGATGCTCGATGCAGAAAAGACCAGGGCTGCGTCGCGGTTGTTGGTAGGCCACTGGGACAAGGGCACTCGTCTCGACGCCATACCCGAGGAGTTGCGCCCACAAACACGGGTCGAAGGTTACGCCATCCAGTCGCACGTCATGGATCGCTCGGTGACACCACTTTTCGGCTGGAAGATTGCCGCAACCAGTCTGGCCGGACAAAAGCACATCAACGTCGACGGCCCGATGGCCGGACGTCTCCTGGCCGAAAAAGCGGTCGAGGTCGGCGGGATCGTTTCTCTGGCGACGAGCAAGATGCGCGTGGCCGAGATCGAGTTTGCTTTCCGCTTCGGCCGCGAGCTGCCGCCTCGTCCAGCACCCTATGAAATCGCCGAAGTGATGGAAGCCGTGGCGACCTTGCACCCAGCGATCGAAATTCCGGACTCACGCTATGACGATTTTTGCGCCGTCGGGGCGCCGCAGCTCATTGCGGACAATGCCTGCGCCAATCTGTTTGTCATCGGCGAGGCGGAGGAAGACGACTGGCGCGACGTGGACCTTGCAAAGCACCCCGTGGTCGCCTCCGTTTCCGGAAGGTCGCAACATAGCGGATCGGGAGCAGCGGTGTTGGGCGATCCTCGCATCGCGCTCACCTGGATCGTCAACGAGCTGTCGGGCCTGGGCATAACACTGCAGCCGGGACAGGTGGTGATAACCGGCACCTGCGTGACGCCGATAGGCGTCCAGGCAGGCGACGAAGTCATCGGCGATCTGGGCAGGTTCGGCCGCGTCTCGGTGCGGTTTGTCTAGGCTCCGCGCTGCCTGGCCACGAAACTGCGCACCGCCAGCACCAGAACGGTGATGATGATCAGGATCACCGAGAGCGCGGCGATCGCCGGGTCGATGTTGTCGCGCAGGCCCATCCACATCAGCCTCGGCAGGGTGATGGCGTTGACCGAGGTGATGAACAAAGTGACGCCGATTTCTTCCCAGGACAGCACGAAGGAGAGAAGTGCGGCGGTAATGATGCCGAACTTGATGTTGGGCATGATGATGCGGGTGGCGCGCTCCCACACAGTGGCCCCTAAGCCCCGCGCGGCAAGGTCGATGCGCCGGTCGAGCTGGCTGAGCGAGACCAGCATCAGCACGGTGGCGAAGGGCACGGTCATCACCGAATGCGCCATGGCGACGCCAAGCCAGGTGTCGTAGCCGAAGAACGCGCTGAAACCCGAGATCGAGGTCAGCAAGAAATACAGCGTGATCGCCGAGACCACCGGCGGCACCACCATCGGCAGCAGCACGAAGCCGACCAGGGCCGCGGTGAAGCGCGGCTGGAACATCCAGACGCCAAGGCTGAAGCACAGCGCGAGCACGGTTGAAAAGGCGCTGCTGACGACGCCGATGCGGATCGAGAGCAGGATCGATTGGAGCCAGCGCGGATCCTCGATCAACGCCCGGTAGTGGCGCAGCGACAGCTCGCCCGACGGCATAGCCAGCATGCGGCTCGGCGTCAGCGACACCGGGATGACGGCAAGCAGCGGCATCAGCAGGAACAGCGCCACGAAGGCGGCGATGATCAGCGAGACGGGACCGGGGCGGTAGGTCGGCATCAGATCAACTGCTTCGGTCTGACATATCGGAACAAAAGCGCCATCAGCGCGCCGACGAACAGCACCAGCACGACGCTGATCGCCGCACCCAGGCCCCAGTCCGGGCTCTGGAAAATCCTGAGATAGATCAGCTCGGCGATCATGACGCTGCGGCCGCCGCCGAGGATCGCCGGCGTGACGAAGAAGCCGAGCGAGAAGACGAACACGATCATCGCCGCGCCGATGATGCCGGAGCGCGTCATCGGCACGAACACCGTCCAGAAGGTGCGCATGCGGCTGGAGCCGAGCCCGCGCGCAGCCAGGAGCACGCGGTCGTCGAGGCTGCGCATGGCCGACGCCAGCGGGAAGACGGCGAACGGAATGAGGAAATGGGTCATACCGACGATGACGCCGAACTCGTTGCGCACCAGCGCCAGCGGTTCGGAAATGAAGCCGATCGCCTGCAGCCAGGTGTTGATCAGGCCGCGATTGGAGAGCAGCGCCACCCAGCCGAAAGCACGGGTCAGCACGGAAATCCAGAAGGGGACGAGAATACAGAATTCGGCGATCAGGCGCTGTGCCGGCGTTCCACGCACCCAGACGACGGTGATGGCGTAGGCGGCTGCCACCGAAACCACGGTGACGATCGCCGCGATGCGTAGCGTGCGGATGAACACCGACTGCACAAGATCGTCGGTGAGCAGCGCCTCATATTGGCCGAGCCCAGGCGTCGGCAGTGTAAAGCTCCATTTGACGACGCCGAGGAATGGCCAGGCATAGGCTAGGACAAGAAACAGGAGCAGCGGCGCCATCAACAGCGCCGCGCCCATCCTGTCGGAGAGATAGGATCTCATTTCGACCGATTATCCCTGCCCTGATCAGGCCGAGATGATCTTGGTGTATTCGTCGAGCGCCGGCCCGTAATTCTTGGCGTACCAGTCCATGTCGAGCGCGATCTGCTTCTTCATGTTCTCGGGATCGACCGGGTTGATGCGCTTCTTGTCGGCCGGGATCAGCGCGTCTGCCGCCGGGTTTGCAGGACCTTGGCCGAGCTTGTCGAACATGACCAGCTGCTTTTCAGGGTCCTGGGCACTGGCGATGAACTTCATCGCAGCGTCCTTGCCGCCGGGGTTGTCCTTGAGCACGGCCAGCGCACCGGGCGAGATCAGGCCCTGGTCCCAGATGAACTTGATCTTGCCGCCGGAATCCTGCTCGATCAGTGAAGCGCGGGTCGACCAGACGATCGCCATCGAGGCCTCACCATTGAGCAACACGCTCTGGCTTTCGGCGCCGCCACCCCAATAGGCAACGACATTTTCCTTGAAGGCGGCGATCTTGTCATGGGCGCGCTTGAGATCGAGCGGGTAGAGTGACGCCGGCGCGATGCCGTCGGCCAGAAGTGCTGCTTCCCAGCTCGATACGCCCCATTTGTAGAGCGAGCGCTTGCCGGGGAATTTCTTCACGTCGAAGAAATCGGCCATGCCGGTCGGCGCGTCCTTGCCATACTTCTCGGAATCATAGGCGATGACATAGGAGAAGAAATAGGTCGAGGCGGCGTATTCCCAACCAAAGCCGGGCCGCATCTTCTTCTTGTCGACGATGTTGTAATCGATCGGCTCGAGAGCCCCCTGGGCGCCGAGCGTGATGGCCGAGAAGGGGTCCACGTCGACAAGGTCCCAGGTCGGCGCGCCGCTCTTGAATTGCGCGGCGATAGCACCTTCGGTCGGACCCGAACCGTCCATCTTGACGGTGATGCCGGTGTCCTTGGCGAAGGCCTGGCCATAGGCGGCATCGTAGGCGGTGATGGCATCGCCACCCCAGTTGACCAGCACCAGTTCCTTGGCCTGCGCAAAGGCACCTGTCGAGCGCAGCAGCATCGGCGTGCCGGCCAGCACGAGTGCCGCCAGCTGCGTGAACTGCCGGCGCGAGATCTCGCCGCGGCCTGCCCTGGCGGACAGGCTCTCGATGGCTTGTTTCTTGGTATCATGTGTCATGTCAGTTCCCCTTTTTTGTTGTTGATAGTGCCGGAAAGCGGTGCTGCGATATCTCGCCACACCGCTCGTCATTGCCCTCCATGCGGAAGGAGGAAGCCCTTTTCCGCCGGCCAGGTGAGCCAGACGGAGTTGCCCTTGCTGAGCGCTGCGGCAGCCACCTCGTTGGGCACCGAGACCGTGACCTTGGCGCCTTGCCGCGTCATCAGGTCGAGCCGCGTTGCAGCACCGAGATAGGTGGAGTTGGTGGCGGTTGCGGCGATGCCGTTCTCACCATCTGCCGCCTCGCCCGATATCGACATGTATTCCGGTCGGATCGCCAGGATTGCATCGCCTCGTACCGCCTCGGCCTTGCAGCCCATGCTGACCGCGCGGTCTTCGCACAGGCCGGTCGAGCCATTGCCGGCGGGCTTGACGCCCTTCAGCGGCAGCATGTTGATCTCGCCAAGGAACTCGGCGACGAAGCGGTTGTCCGGCCGGTCATAGACCTCGTCGGGCGCTCCGACCTGCAGCAATTTGCCGTGGTTGAAGATGGCGACGCGCGACGACAGCGCCAGCGCCTCGCTCTGGTCGTGGGTGACGAAGACGAAGGTGGTTCCGGTCTCCTGATGCAGCCGCTTCATCTCGGCTTGCATCTGGCCGCGCAGGCCTTTGTCGAGTGCGGAAAACGGCTCATCGAGCAACAGCACGCCCGGCTCGAACACCAGCGCTCGCGCCAGCGCCACGCGCTGCTGCTGGCCACCCGACAGCTGCGCCGGCAGTTTCTTCTCGTGGCCCTTGAGGCCGACGCGCTCGATCATCTCGCCGACACGGCGCTTGATGTCGGCGGCCGATTTCTTGCGCACCTTGAGGGGGAAGGCGATGTTGGCTTCGACGCTCATATGCGGGAACAACGCGTAGCCCTGGAACACCATGCCGGCGGCGCGTTGCTCGGCCGGCCGGTCGGTGATGTCGACGCCGTCGCTGAACAGCTTGCCCTCGGTCGGCTGCACGAAGCCGGCAAGGATCATCAGGAAGGTGGTCTTGCCCGAACCGGACGGCCCGAGCAGGGTCAGGAACTCGCCACGGCCGATATCGAGCGACAGATTGTCCAGCGCACGGAACGAGCCGAAGCTCTTGCCGATCCCGATTGCCTTAATCTCTGCGGCACGGCCGGGTTGCTGCATACTGCCCTTTCCCTAACGCTTGTCGAAATCGTAGGCAGGGTGCCGGCTCACCGCAACCGAATAGTTTTCGCGTGATCGGCAAATTCCATTCATCTATGGCGAGATGTCGCCACCTGCCCTCAATACGGCAGGATGCGGTTCTCCTGGAGTTTCGACCGCAGCCATCCTGCGAAAGCCTCCAGAACCGGATGCGAAGCCTTTGCGTGTTCGGAGACCAGGAAATAGGAACGCGGCGACTTGATCGCGATGTCGAACGGCCTGACCAGCCGGCCCTCGCTCAGCGCCCGCCGGCTGGTCAGTTCGTCGCCCATGGCGATGCCCTGCCCGGCAATCGCCGCCGAAAAGACGAGGTTCATGTCCGAAAAGAAGATGCCGCCCTCAATGTCGGGGTTTTCCACCTTGGACAGCGCCAGCCAGCGTGCCCAATCCTCGGTGTCATCGAGATGCAGCAGGTTGGCGCGCAGCACGTCCGACGGCCGGGAAAAACCGCCGATCTTGTTCAGCAGCGTCGGGCTGCAGAGCGGCGTGAACGAAATTTCGCAGAGCGGTTCGACCGCCCGGTTCGGCCAATTGCCGACACCAAACGCAATGAAAGCATCGGCATCGGCGTTGCTGACATCGTCGAGCCGGCGCGGCGTCAAGATGCGCAGCGCCACGTCAGGATACATCTGCCGGAACTCGCCGATATGGGTGCACAAGAACAGCGAGGCGAAGCCAGGCGTGCAACTGACGGCGAACGAGCCGCCGACGCCGGTGCCGGCATCACGCGTCCCCGCATCGCCGAGAACGGTGAGCGCCTTGCGCACGTCGCTGGCGTAGCGCTGGCCGCGCGGCGTCAGCGCCACGCCCTTGCCGATGCGTTCGAGCAGGTCGAAGCCAAGATCGCGCTCCAGCAGGCGAAGCTGATGGCTCACGGCGCTGCGGGTCAGGTGCAACTCGTCGGCGGCGCGCCAGACGCTGCCGTGGCGGGCGAAGCTGTCGAGCGCACGCAGCGCTTGTGTCGATGGTATACGCAAGGGGCCTCAGGTGAACCGAATTTGCACGAACCGGGAAAACATATCACTTTTTAGCGACCCGCTTCACTGCTTTCTTCTCATGCCATGGAGAAACCGGTGGCCACCTCGGCGCAAGCAACCGCCCTTGCCTGTCTCGACGGCATCCAGCCGTTGTTGTCCGCGTGGACACGCACCATCTTCGATTACGGCGAGACCGCGTGGCGGGAGTATCAATCAGCCGCCTGGTATGTCGAGCGACTGAAACTCGAAGGCTTTTCCGTCGAAGAAGGCTCCGCCGGCATGCCGACCGCCTTCTGCGCGCATTGGACCAACGGCCCCGGCCCGACCATCGGCATGTACGCCGAATACGACGCGGTGCCGGGCAATTGCCAGGATGCCGCTACGGTCGAGCGTCCGCGCCGGGGACTTGGCAACCAGGCCGGCGGCCACACCGACCCGCATTCCGGCCTCGGGATTTCGAGCCTCGGCGGGCTGCTGGCGACCAAGGCCGCGATGCAGCGCCACGGCATATCAGGCACGCTGCGCTTCACCGGCGAGCCGGCGGAAAAGGTGCGCGGGTCAAAGCCGATCCATGCCGCCAAGGGCTATTATGACGGCCTTGCCGGCATGATCTCCTTTCACCCGTTCTACATGCTGCCGCTCTGCAACACGGCGCGCTGGGACACACATTGCGGCGCGGCCTACGCGATGATCTATCGCTTCATCTGCGACCAACCGGAGCGCTGGGCGCGGGCTGCGGGTGCTGCACCCATTCCGCAAGCACATTCGGTGGCGCGCGCGCCCGGCGCCAACGACGCATTGATGATGATGTACATGGCCTCCAAGGCTCTGCGCGATTCCATGCTGCCGCACCAGGGCGGCTGGTCGATCAGCGAGGCGATCCTGACGGCGGGGCAAGCGACCGCCGACAATTTGCCGGCGGGGCTGGCCGAGATCCAGTACATGATCCGCGTGCCGACGCTTGCCATGGCCGAGCAGGTCACCGCGGTGCTCGACCGCAATGCCGAGGCGGCGGCAGCGATGAGTGGTTGCCGCCATGAGCGGCATTGGGTGTCGAAGTCACGGCCGGGACTTGCCAACCATGCCATGGCCGAGATCGCCTATGAAGCGCTGTCGACGGTCGGGCCGCCGCGCTGGGACGAAAACGCCAAAGCCGTCGCGCGCGAGATACAGATCAATGCCGGGCGCATGGCGAGCGATGAGCCGTTCATCGAAGAGCTGGAGCGCCTGATCGAGCCGCAGGCAGCGGAAGCGATCCTGCGCCGCGACCTGCCGCCCTCGCAGGTCAATTCGACCTCCGACGATTACACCGACATGAGCTGGCATACGCCGACGGCGCGCTTCTATGTCGCCCGCCCGGCATTGCGTTCGGAGACCGGCTACCCCTATCCAGCCTGGGTGATGAATGCGCTGGGCGGCATTTCCGCCACCATCGACCCGATGGTGGCCTGCGCCTCCCGCACGATTGCGCTCGCCGCCCTTCGCCTGCTGGAAGACCATGCCGCCCGCGATGCGGCGATGAATGAATTCGTCGCCCGCACAGGCGGCGGCATCGGCGGTTCGAACTGGATCGCGCCGCTTTGCGACTACGAGCCGCCGATCGGGTTTCGCTGGCCAGAATATGTCACCACTGCGCGTGGACGCGACTGGTGGATACCGAGCAATCAGACACCCCCAAGTCACCTCACGAGGAGCATCCCATGACCGTTCATGACCGCATCGTCGCCGAGCCGTTTTCGCTGCAGCGCCGGAACCCCGCCGGCGGCACCAAGCCGCTGACCGCCTGGGGCTTCGCCAACGAGACCGACGTGCTGACCGACGTCCTGCTCGGTTCACCCAATTTCCTGCGCCATCTGTCGACCAGCTCGCTGTCGCGAAAGCATCTGCGCGAGGCACCCTGCAACGTCCAGATCGCCCAGGCACAGCACAAGGACCTGGTCGCCGCCTACGAGCATTTCGGCGTCAACATCCACTGGCACGAGCCGACGCCTGAGCTGCCGATGCAGGTCTATTCCCGCGATTCCAGCGTCATGACGCCCTACGGCGCCTTCATCACCGCAATGGCCAACTGGTGGCGGCGCGGCGAGAACTATGCCGCGATCCGCACCTATGAAAAGCTCGGCATCCCGATCTACGACATGGTCACGGCAGGCACGTTCGAGGGCGGCGACTTCAACGTCATCGAGGACGGCGTCGTGCTGATCGGCTGCGGCGGCGCGCGTACGCAGGAGGAAGGTGCCCGCCAGGTGCAGGCATGGTTCGACAAGGAAGGTTGGGAAACCCGCATCGCCTTCATCGACGAGTATTATGTTCATATCGACCTGATGGTGGTGCCGATCGCCGAAAAACTGACCGCCGTCTGCCTCGCCTGCACCGAACCCGGCATTGTCGACTGGTTGAAGGGCAAGGGCCACGAAATCATCGACGTGCCGTTCCAGGATACGATGGCGCTCGGCTGCAACTTCATGTCGCTCGGCAAGGACCGGGTGATCGCACCGACCTCCAGCCAGGCGCTGATCGGCCAGCTCAAGGCGCGCGGTTTCGAGGTGGCGGCAGTCGACATGAGCGAGATTTCCAAGACCGGCGGCGGCATCCACTGTATGGCGCAGGCGCTGAAGCGCGAGCCGGCCTGAGGAATGGGATAGCGCTACGCTGCTTCGCTCACATTTGCATCAGCATGATCGGCATCCTGGCGGCCGAGGGTGCAAGGTCGGTGCGAAACTTGCGCGATAGCTAATATAAGCGCACAGTAAAAACGCCTTTTGGGAGAGGACAGCTCATCTGCAAATCGGGAGGAAACCATGAACACCATGAGCCTCACCACGCTTGAACGCGGCAAAACGACAGTCGACGCCGCAGCCCTGGAAGCGTTTTCGGCACAATTGCGCGGCAAAATGCTGAGCGAAGGCGATGCCGCCTACGACGAAGCACGAACCGTCTGGAATGCCACGGTCGACCGACTGCCCGGGCTGATCGTGTGCTGCGTCGGCGCTTCCGACGTCATCAGCGCCGTGAATTTCGCCAGGGAGAACAGGCTGCTCGTCTCCGTGCGCGGCGGCGGCCACAACATTGCCGGAAGTGCTGTCTGCGATGGCGGCCTGATGATTGATCTGTCGTTGATGAAGTCGGTGCGGGTCGATGTCGCTGCGCGAAGGGCATGGGTCGGGCCTGGCGCGACGCTTGCCGATGTAGACAAGGAAACGCAGGCCTTTGGCCTGGTGGTGCCGACCGGCATCAACTCGACCACCGGCATATCCGGCCTGACACTGGGCGGCGGCTTCGGCTGGATCACCCGCAAATTCGGCCTGACCATCGACAATCTTGCCTCCGCCGATGTGGTCACCGCCGACGGCAAACTGCTCCGGGCCAGCCAGACCGAAAATCCGGACTTGTTCTGGGCGCTGCGCGGCGGCGGCGGCAATTTCGGCGTCGTCACGGCATTCGAGTTCCATCTCCATGAGTTTGGACCGCAGGTGCTGGCGGGGCTTGTCGTCCATCCCTTCGCCGATGCCGAAAAGGTGCTGCGGGAGTATCGCAAGGCGCTCGAAACCGCTCCTGACGAGTTGACCTGCTGGGTGGTCATGCGGCAGGCGCCGCCGCTGCCCTTCCTGCCCGTGGCGTGGCATGGCAAGGAGGTTCTGGTTCTGGCCATGTGCTATTGCGGCGACATCGACGCAGGCGAAAAGGCGACGCAAAAACTTCGAGCCATCGGCACGCCGATTGCCGATGTCGTGGGCCCCAGCCCGTTCACCGGCTGGCAGCAGGCGTTCGATCCGCTGCTTACGCCCGGCGCCCGGAACTACTGGAAGAGCCATGACTTCACCGAGTTTTCCGAGGAGGCGGCTGCGGTCGTCACGGGGGCAATAGCCAAGCTGCCGGGACCCGAATGCGAGATATTTATCGGCCATGTCGGCGGCGCGGCAGGTCGCGTCAAGGCGGACGCAACAGCGTTTCCACAGCGCAGTTCGCACTTCGTCATGAACGTTCACGCCCGCTGGCGCGAACCGGCGATGGACAAGGCCTGCATCGACTGGGCTCGTGCAATCTACGAGGCGGCCAAACCTTATGCCGCCGGCACCGCCTATGTGAACTTCATGCCGGAGGACGAGGTCGACCGGGTCGAAGCGGCCTATGGTGGCAACCATCGGCGGCTTCTGGAAATCAAGCAGCGCTACGACCCATTGAACCTGTTCCGCATGAACCAGAATTTGCGTCCGAAGGAAAACCTGCGAGCCGCTTGAGGGGCGCCCGTGCTGCAGTGATAAAAAAGCTCGCGTCGCCGCAGGAGGCGCGGACTTTTGCTTTCACATGCTGTTGGCGTCGGTCTGTATTCCCGGCCCGGCCCATCAGCAACAAACCCGATACTGTGTCTTCGCCGCCCTTGTGAGGGCTGGAAAAATGGAGGAATAGTCTTCCGGAATGCATCGCCCTGAAATTGCCGGTTTGCGGTTCTCAGGTCGTGCAATTGCCTAGCCGGATTCCGAATGGCCAGTCCTGAACCGCGCAAGAGAAGAGGTCCGATCGCCGCCCGGCTGCTGGCGCTCGACGCGTGGATCGATTCCTCGCTCTACGAGATCGGTTTCAAGGCGCGCCAGTTCTGGGAATCGGCGACGATCTTCTCGAGGCGCTTCCGCGTCAAAGGCTGGCGCCGTGGCATCATCGAACTGTTGAGCGAAGGTTTTACGCTCGGCGCCGGCGGCATCGTGGTGATGCTGGCGCTGGCCATCCCGGCTTTCCAGGACACTGCCGGCGACTGGCGCGCCCAGGGCGACTTCGCCGTCACCTTCCTCGACCGTTATGGCAACGAGATCGGCCAGCGCGGCATCATCCAGCGTGATTCGGTGCCGGTCGACGAGATGCCCGATCACGTCATCAAGGCGGTGCTTGCCACCGAGGACCGCCGCTTCTTCGATCACTACGGCATCGATGTGCTCGGCCTTTCGCGGGCGATCTTCGAGAATGTGCGGGCGAACTCCGTCGTCCAGGGCGGCTCGAGCATCACCCAGCAGCTGGCCAAGAACCTGTTCCTCACCAATGAGCGCACGCTGGAGCGCAAGATCAAGGAAGCTTTCCTGTCACTGTGGCTCGAGGCCAATCTGTCAAAGAAAGAGATCCTGCAGCTCTATCTCGACCGCGCCTATATGGGCGGCGGCACGTTCGGCATCGAGGCTGCCGCCGACTTCTATTTCGGCAAGAGCGTCAAGGACTTGAACCTGGCCGAAGCGGCGATGCTGGCCGGCCTGTTCAAGGCTCCAACCAAATATGCGCCGCACATCAACCTGCCGGCGGCGCGCGCGCGCGCCAATGTGGTGCTGTCCAACCTTGTCGATGCCGGTTTCATGACCGAGGGCCAGGTTCTGCAGGCCAGGCTGCATCCGGCCGATGTCGTTGACCGCGGCGAACAGAAAAGCCCTGACTATTATCTCGACTGGGCGTTCGACGAGGTCAAGAAGATCGCCAAGCCGGGCCAGCACTCGCTTGTTGCCCACACCACCTTCGACGCCAACATCCAGAAGGCGGCGGAAGAATCGGTGGAGTTCCACCTGCGCCAGTTCGGCAAGGAGTACAACGTCACCGAGGGCGCGGTCGTCGTCATCGAGACCAACGGCGCCGTGCGCGCCATCGTCGGCGGCCGCGACTACGGCGCCAGCCAGTTCAACCGCGCCACCAAGGCGCTGCGTCAGACCGGCTCGTCATTCAAACCCTATGTCTACGCAACGGCGATGGAACACGGCTTCACTCCCAACTCCATCATTTCCGGCGGCCCGATCAGTTGGGGCAGCTGGTCGCCGCACAATTACAATGGCGGGTCGGCGGGCAACGTCACGCTAATTATGGCAATGGCCAAATCTATCAACACCGTGCCGGTGCGGCTGGCCAAGGACCATCTCGGCATCGGCCCGATCAAGGCCATGGCCGAGGCGATGGGTGTGGAATCGCCGATCGAAGCACATAAGACCATGGTTCTCGGCACCTCGGGCATGACCGTGATGGATCAGGCGACGGGCTACAGCGTATTCGCCGACAACGGTTTCGTCGGCTTCCGGCACGGCGTCAGCCAGCTCGTCACCCGTACCGGCGAGGTGGTCTATGATTTCGCCAAGGATGCGCCGCCGCCGCACCGGGTGTTGTCGGAGCAGGCGCTGAAATCGATGAACACCATGCTGGCGGCAGTGCCGGTGATGGGCACGGCGCGGCGGGCTCAACTTCCCAACATCGTCGTCGCCGGCAAGACGGGCACGACGCAATCCTACCGCGACGCCTGGTTTGTCGGCTTCACCGGCAACTACACGGCGGCGGTATGGATGGGCAATGACGACTTCACGCCGACCAAGAACATGACCGGCGGCTCGCTGCCGGCGATGGTGTGGCAGCGACTGATGGTCTACGCGCACCAGAACATCGACCTCAAGCCGATCCCGGGCATCGACAAGCCCTTCGTCGATGAGGAGATCGCTGCAAAGGCCGAGGAAGCACAGAAGAAGAGCGACGCTCAGGCGGCGGCCGATGCAGCCGCCGAACGGCCGCCGGTGCTGTCCAGCCGCACGACCCAGACGCTGCGGGAAATGACCACGCTGTTTCAGTCGGCGCCCGTCCTCAGTACGCCGCAACTGCCGGAGACGCTGTCGGCGCTGTGATTGGCGCCGAGGCAGTTGAGGGGTGATGGGCGGATCACCGCCATTGCCAAGCTGGAACACCCCTCATCCGACCGAGCTTCGCTCGGCCACCTTCTCCCGCAAGGGGAGAAGGGAGAGCCGTCTGCAATTCAACATCGTCCCGCTTGCCACAAGGGCCCACGCCGCGATATCCCCGAGCGGCAACTCTTCGTGTTCCCGGCCCCTCATGCTCAAAAATGCCTTCCTGACGCTGCTTTCGCTTGCCATAGCCATCGTCGGCGGTGGCGGCAGCGTCTGGTATGCGCTGAAAGTCCAGGATGGCGTCGGCGCCATCCGGATCGGCCAATGGACGGCCTTTCCCGATATCGGCACACCGTCCGCCGATCCCTATTCCAAGGCCCGCGTGGCGCGCGAGGGTGTGCTTGCGCTTGGCCGCGCCGAGGGGCTGTCCTTCGTCGCCGAGCGCGACACGGCCGGCGCCGAGCTCAAGCGCGAATGCACCTACACGATCGAGGGCGGATTTCCGACGGCACGGTTCTGGACGCTCTATGCCGCCGACCAGTCGCTCGGCGTGGTCGAGAACGGCAAACCCCGGCTGGCGGCGCTGCAATCCTACGGGGTGGTGCGCCAGGCCGACAATTCGGTGATCATTTCCGCCGGCCATCACCCGATGCCGGGCAATTGGCTACTGACCGACGGCTTCGGCAGGATGTATTTCGTGCTCACCTTCTACGACACGCCGATCGCCAGCAGCACCGGCCTGTCGGACGTCTCGCTGCCGCATATCGTCAAGGTCGGCTGCAATGCGTAATTTTTACGCTGCGATGCGCGGACTTCTGCATGCCGTCCTGCTCGGTCTGCTCGGCGCGGGCATCGTGCACATCGCCGTGCTGCTGCTGGTGCCCGAGTTTTCCGAACGCGATGCCTGGTCGCGGCTGTCCATGGCGTCGGATCTTTACAGGATGACGCGGCTCGATGCCGAGGCCGGTGGCGCGCCCGTGGTGAAATCCGTCGACCCGCTGTTTTACGCGACGGCCTGCCGGTTCGACCTGGGCGAAGGCATGGTCCGCGTCAAGGCACCTGGACATGTCCCGTTCTGGTCGGTGTCGGTCTATGACCGCAGCGGTCACAACATCTATTCCTTCAACGACCACACAGCGACCGGCGGCGTTCTGGATGCCGTCGTGCTGACGCCGGCGCAGATGATCGAAGTGCGCAAGGACCTTCCAGAGGATCTTCAGGGGGCGATCTTCGTCGAAGCGCCGATCGAGGAAGGCATCTTCGTCATCCGCGCCTTCGTGCCCGATGATAGCTGGAAGCCGATCGTGTCGCGCTTCTTCGAACAGAGTTCCTGTGAGTTGCAGGACTTCTAAAGCGTGTCGCGTCTGAACGGATCCAGACGACCCGCTTTAGGTCTTTGTTTATCGTTCTCCCAAAACCGAGGTCGGGCGACATGCACTAGACATGATCCCGGACCAAAGGTCCGTGGCAGCCAAAAACTCAGTGGTGCGGGACCGGTTTTGTTCCTGGCGACCCCGCCTTGTCGGGATCGACCGGCCGCACTTCGCCGGCATGCGACCGCTCGTATCGAATGCCGGGAAAGATGATCACCGCCGCCGGCATTTCGGCGGTTTGCTTTGCTCTGGTGTTTGGTGCCGTACGCGGCACGAAAGACAGTACCATGCCCATGGTTCGCGCATTCCTCTCGGTTTCCCCGGAGCACAACGCAACGCCTCCAAATGCCATTAAGGCCGGCAGAGGGTTAACGGAACGCTAACGGATCGTCGCTAACTTGACCTTTGTTCTAGAGGTCAGGACTTCCTGACCGACGCGTTCGCAAAACCGGTACAGTCCCGGTCGAGCGCGGCCAAGTTTGTGTCGAGTACGGGCGTATCCTTCGTGTCATCTTCGGACTTCAGGCAAATCGCGGCACGAAAAGACCCGGGAAAGGCCGAAAGGCTGTTCCGCGCCGCGGTGTCGGCGTTCTGCTCGCTCACCCGCCCTTCACGCCGCGAGATCGGCCAACTCGAAGACCTGACGCTGCCGCTGTTCAATGACGTGTCCGTCGAATCTCGCCGCTACGTGGCAGCCGCCCTTTCCGAATGCGAATACGCACCCGCCGCCCTGGTGCGCCGTCTTTGCGAGGAACCGGTCGACATTGCCGCGCCGCTGCTCATCCGCTCACGCGCGGTCAGCGACATCGATCTCATCGCCCTGATCGGGCGACATGGCCTGCCGCATGCGCGTGCCATCGCCCGCCGCAAGGGCTTGAACCCGACCATTGCTGATCTGATCAGGGCCCTCGAGAAGCCAACCCTGGTGCGCGCGCCGCAACCGGATGCGAACACCGCCGCGGCAGACAAGATCGCGCCAGCGAGTGCGGAAACCGCCTCCGGCGAGCCCGCCCGGGAACAGGCGCTCGGCATCGCGGCCGAGAATGCACGGCGCAGGCTGCGCTCGATGATGCGCACCGGCGACGAGGCGACAGCGACGGGCCCCGATCCTTTCAAGGGCGCCGACACCTATGTGAAATTGCGCGAGACAGCGCTGACGGGAAACGCCGCGTTCTTCCAGACCGCGCTCGCCGATGCACTGGATATCGATTTCGAGATCGCGCGATCGCTCACCGCCAACCAGAATTATGCCTCGCTGCTTGCCGCCTTGCGCTCGCTCGACCTTAGCGAAGACAGGGCCTTCCTGATCACGGTTGCCGTCTATCCCAGCCAGTTCCCGCACCCGCAGGCTATCCGGACTTTCCTCGACCGCTACCGGCTGCTGCATCGCGAGGCGGCCCAGGACAAGATGCGGTCGTGGAGAGCGGAAACCCTTTCAAGGGTGGTTCGCGGCGCAGCACCTGCCAACAGCGATACACGCACCGCTTCGAACAGCGACGATGCGGCTGAGACCTCCGGCCTCAGGGCGTCTTCACGGAAATAAGCTCCTCGACGGGCACGGTGCCGGCCTCGATCTCGACCACCCAGATGTCGGGATCGAATTTTTTCTCCCTTTCCAGCCTGGCGTCGAGCACCGCGGCATCGTCGCCTGCTCCGAGCAGAGTGAAAAACCGGTCGTCGGGCTTGGCCGAATCATAGCTTGTCTGCGGCGCCGGCCCGAACAGGGCAACCTCGCCCAGCCTGCCCCGCGCCAGGACGAACACAGCGCCGGCCTCGGTCGCGCCGCGCTTGACCACGGCGGCAAATCCCCCGGCGCCGAAAACCCGGCGCAACAGGGCCGAGACCCACAGATCCGATGTGACGCGCATGAGAGAGCTCCCGAAACTGCCGGTTCTCTATCGATATTTCCGCCGCTGGGCGAGCCGTCGTTTCAGCCGTCAGTTGGTCAGGCCGATCTCGCGCATCTTGACGTAGACGATCTCATCGGGCTCGCCGGTCTGCGGCAGCCCGAACAGCGACTGGAACTCCTTGATCGCCGCCTTGGTGCGCGCGCCGACGACACCATCCAGCTGCATGTCGTCATTGCCGAACGCCTTGAGTCCGGCCTGGATCTTGACGATGCGGGCATCGGGCGCTTGCGTCGCGGCATCCGCCTGCCCGGAATTTGTCTGTCCTGAACCTGTCTGCAAAGACACCGGAACGGCGGCCGGCATATCCGGGCGCGGCTGCGGCCTGGGTACGACGGAAGCGGTCTTCGGCGTTGCGCCCAGTTGATCGAGCAGAAGCGCGTCGATCTCGCCGGACGTGTTGAGCCCGACCTTCTGCTGATAGTCCTGGATGGCCTTGCGGGTGTTGGGCCCGGAAATGCCGTCGACCGTCCCGGAATAGAAATCGAGATCCTTTAATATGCCTTGCACCTGCTCGACAACCGGATCGCCCTTGATCGGCGCCGGCGCGCCGGATGGCCGCACGATGTTGAATGTCGTCTCCGGTTCGTCGGGCGTCGCGTGCGGAAAGCCCGCAATGCTGCGGGTCGCGAAGAATGCGCCGGCATGCGGGAAAGGCTGGTACCACAAGGCATTTGCGGAGACGTAGAACAGCGTCACCAGGAATGCCGTCGAGCCGCCCACCAGAACAGGATTGCGCGAGATCATGCCGCCGACCGCGACAGCGCCGTCCTGAAAGGCATTGCTGCGGCGCTTGACCGCCTTAGCCGGTTTTGCGGAGCGAGCCATCTCTGTCCCCTTTCGCCATCGCCACAGGCATGGTCAGCACGCCGGCCTTCTCCGCCTGATGTCCCTTCGGTCCGTTCATCGGCAGGCTGATGGTCACCGTTGTGCCCTCGCCCGGCATGCTTTCGATGGACATCGTGCCTTCGTGCAGCGCCACCAGGCCCTTGACCAGTGAAAGGCCAAGACCTGTCCCCTCGAAGCGGCGGGTATAGTCGTTCTGGATCTGCATGAAGGGCTTGCCGAGATTGGCGAAATCCTCCTCGGCGATGCCGATGCCAGTGTCCCTGACCCAGAAATGCAGGCGCGAACCGATCCGCTTGGCACCGACCACGACGTCGCCGCCGTCGGGAGTGAACTTGATCGCGTTGGAGACCAGGTTGATGAGCATCTGCTGCACGGCGCGCCGATCGGCATTGATGTCGCCGGCGTCCGGCGCGATCTGCGCCTGCAGATCGATGTTCTTGGCCTGCGCCTGCAGTTGCATCATCGACTGGCACATGTCGACCGCTTCCGCGAACCGGAACGGCTCGGGTTCGGTGGCATAGACGCCCGACTCAATCCTGGACACGTCGAGTATCGAGGTTACGACGGCGAGCAGATGCTGGCCCGAATCCCGTACCAGGCCGACATATTCCTTCTGGCGCGGATCCTTGAAGGTGCCGAACATCTCATGCAGCAGCATATCCGAGAAGCCGATAATGGCATTCAACGGCGTGCGCAGTTCGTGGCTGACCACTGCTAGGAAGCGCCCCTTCGCCACCTCGGCGGATGCGGCCGCCTCATTGGCCGCCGCCAGATCCTCGCGCAACCGGGCGATCTCGTCATTCTCCCGCAGGACGAGCGTAAAGACGTCGCCCTGTTCCTCACCACGCACCAGATCGAGCGAGAACGGCCGGTAATTGTCGGCCGTCAGGCCATTGCCATTCTGAGGCAGCCGGATGCGCAATTCGAGCCGGCGCGACAACGCGCCGTCGCGCATGTCGGCCATTGCGCTGAGATAGGAAACGCGGTCCGACAGATGGACTCGATCGAAGAGGCCGTTTCCGGACAGCAGTTCGGGCGGCAGTTTCAAAAGCGTGCGCGCCTTTGGCGACGCGTCCAGGATCTCGCCATGGCGGGCGACGCGCAAGACCACCGCATCGATGATGTCTTCGAGCCGGTCGGCAGTGTCGAGCACATCAGCCGCATCGGCCGTGTTTTGAAATGCCGATGCGCGCGGGATCAGTGTGAGCGTCCAGGCCAACGGCACCAGCCAGTGCCACGCCGCGATCTGCGCTCCTGCGAACGGGAATACGGTTTCAGCCAGAGGCTGGGCCAGGATGGCGACAGCGGCCGACACGGCTCCCCACAGCGCTGCACGCCGCGAGGCGCCGATCCACCAGGCTTCGAAAGGCAGCGCCACGACAAGCATGGCGACAGGCGAACTCAGCCCGCCCGCGGCGGCAATGAGACTGCCGAGGGAAATGCCGGCCAGCACCAGGGCGACCCAACTCGCTATCGCCATCTTGCCGGTCGCCGCCACCAGCAGGGCGACGAACCAGCACAGGCCAAAGGCGGCGAAGATGGCGGCCATGGTGACGGCGACGCCCATGCCTGAAGTGACCAGCGTGACCGCGGCGCCGGCGACGAAGAAAGGAGCGGCGAGCATGACGCCGATGAAGCGGCGCTGGCGCTCGCGGTCGCTCCGCCCAAGGATGGACGGATGGACCATACGTTCGCAACCGGCCGAAATCGCGCCAGGCAATTCAACGTATCTGGCCTTGATTGAACTCAACTCAACGCACTCGCACTTGTCGTGGACAGCTCTGCTTTGCAGATGGTTCTGGTTGGCTTTGAAACTCGCATCCAGCGTTTAAGGAATGGATAAGGCAGGGCCGACCAAGGCCCGGCCTGCGGCAAATATCGGGATGCCGGCGGCCGAAAGCACGGGCAAATGCAGCCATAGTAAACGGAGAGTTATCCGCCGACGGCGCCCATCGGCCGGGCGCACCCGGCACCCGGGCTTCCGTATTTCAAGAAAAACATAGGGAAATCATGGAGATATATGGTTATTTGTTGTTAAGGAAAATCACTCGGATTTGAGACAAATCAATTGCAGAACGGTTCGTTTCGAATTTGCCTAAAATTTGAGGAAAATTCTCTCTTTGCCCGCAAGCCGTCCTTTGCGCCTGTGTGCCAAGATCCTGCTTACAAAAGAGGTCATGCCATATGGATGCATGATCCGGTCGCGACGAGAGGGCAAGGGCATGGTCTTCCTCATAAGAATGGCTTTCTGGTTTTCCTTGGTGTTGCTGGCGCTGCCGCTGGCTGTCGGCCCCGATGAATCGGGCCGCGAAAGCGTCGGACCGATCCAGGCCTTGTTTGCGGCACGCGAAGCGGTTGGCGATATCGCCGGCATTTGCGAACGCAAACCCGATGTCTGCGAGACCGGCAAGTCGGCGATGCACACCATCACCGCCCGCGCCAAGGAGACCGCCAAGATCGCGGCAGCGATGATGGACGACAAGTCCGCCGCCGGCCCCGACACGTCGACGATGACCGGCAGCCTGCCCGAAGAAATCGTCTTGCCCGAGACCGTCAACCTGCCGCCTCAGAATTAAGCCGTTTCGACGGCGCACCGCGGGCTGTCTGCCCTCTCGACGCCCGCGGTGTCCTTGTTTTTTCCGTGACGCGGAGCCGCCGCGTGACTATATCCGGCATTATGACCACGACGATCCAGACGATCCGCGACGACTTCTCGTTCCTCGAGGACTGGGAAGACCGCTATCGCTATGTCATCGAACTCGGCGAGGCGCTGCCGCCATTTCCCGACGAGCAGCGCAGCGCCGCCAACAAGGTGCCGGGATGCGTCAGCCAGGTCTGGCTGACCACCGAACGCGGGGCTGGAGCCGACCCAGTCATTACCTTCACCGGCGATTCGGATGCTCATATTGTGCGTGGGCTGGTCGCGATCATGCTGGCGCTGTTTTCCGGCAGGACCGCCACCGAAATCCAGAAAACCGATGCGGAAGCCACATTGAAAGAACTCGGCCTCGACGAACATCTGTCGCCGCAGCGTGCCAACGGCCTTCGCTCGATGGTCAATCGCATCAAGCGCGACGCCGAGGCAGCGCTGAAGCAGACCGCCTGACGCCCCACCAACCCAATCCGCGCGTCGCGGCTCGCAAAATCAAACGGCGCCCGAAGGCGCCGTTGATGTCGATCCGATCTGGCTTATTTTGACGCAATTCCCAAGGGAAAGCTCTATGCGCTTTTCCCGGGAAAACCGTCACACTTTCCTGGAATTGCTCTGGCAGCGATTACCGCGCTTTGCGCTTGCGGCCGAGGCCCATCTTCTTGGCAAGCTGTGACCGGGCAGCCGCATAGTTGGGTGCAACCATCGGATAGGTCGGGTCAAGGTTCCACTTTTCGCGATACTGGTCCGGTGTCAGGTCATAGTGGGTCATCAAATGGCGCTTCAGCGACTTGAACTTCTTGCCGTCTTCAAGGCAGACGATGTAGTCGTCATGAACCGACCGCTTCGGGTTGACCGCCGGCTTCTGCTTGTCGGCAGGCGGCTGTTCGGCGGTTCCGCCCACACGCCCAAGCGCGGCATGGACATCGGATATCAGGTTCGGCAATTCGCCGACCGGCACGGGATTGTTGCTGACATAGGCGGCCACCACATCGGCGGTCAATTCGATCAGCGCATCGCTGTTTCTGGAAGGTGTTTCGACAATATCCATGGTCTTCGGGCCCCAACAAGAGTTACATCGATCTGCGCCCTTTTTTACAAGCAGGGCATCGCACGAATTTTGTGCAGGTAGAGTTTCTACGATTCGTGTCGCGGGCACATCAATGAGCGTGCAGATCAAGTAAGTCAATTCGCCCCTCGCGCTATATTGAACGATATTGATCAATTATTCCGCGATCAGCTTCAATCTTTCGTGCATTGTGTAATTTATCGATATTTCGCGCTCCTGTCGGCGACGGCTGACGTAACGTCAGATCGCCGTTACATTCGTGGCAACTCACGAAACGGGTTTTAATGTTTGATCTTGCTTGGCTATCGCTCGAGCAATATTGGTTGTTCACATTTGTCCACAAAACCACAGGTTGCCGTGGTCATACACAAGCAATCAGGCGACATGCCAGTCATCCAACCGGCTGATTGCCGCGGCGTCAATCAATGCGGGGTGATGTATTTGCCATAGGCCCAGCCGGTGACGAAATTGCCGTTCTGGGCCGGATCATGCCAGACTTCGCACCAGCGATAGCGAATCTTTTGTTCCTGCTTCCATGCCGGCTGATTGGCGATGTCGAGCAGGTTTATTCCGCCGGTGCATCGGCCGGTCATCTGCAGAACGGTCCCGTTCGGATATCCCGCCTGCTTTTGGGATGTGCCCGAAGGGTATTTGCGTACATTGAGCGTGTCGCCGAACGGCACATTGGCCACTTGCCAAGCCGCGAATACGGTCGCATGAGACTGGCCGACAAAGGCCAGAGTTAGTGAAGCAACGGCGAAAGCCGCAGCAGTCCGAGACCAAATAGTCATCATCTCTCCTCCCGGCTCATCTCCTGGAGCCGACACAATCCATACGCTCCGGCTCTTGAACCTGCCCTGATCGGGGTGTTCATTCGCCGTTCAAGATATTCTCCATTCGAGATGGTCCATTCAAGATACTGGCCCATTGAAGATACTGGCCCATTGAAGATACTGGCAAAGCGAGACGCAATGACCAAGACCTCCATATTTCCGATCGTCAGCCCGCCAACGCCCGAGAAGCGGCCGGTTTCCGACACGCATCACGGCATCACGCGAACCGATGACTATGCCTGGCTGCGGGCCGACAATTGGCAGGAGATGTTCCGCGACCCGTCATTGCTCGATGCCGGGATCCGCGCAGAACTCGAGGCGGAGAATGCCTACCAGTCGAAGCTGATGGCCGACACGGTCGAACTGCAAAAGCAGCTTTTCAAGGAGATGAAGGGCCGTATCAAGGAAGACGATTCTTCCGTGCCAATGAAGGATGGACCCTATGCCTATGGCTCGTCCTTCAAGCTTGGCGGCGAGCAGCCGCGCTATTTCCGCATGTCGCGAGACGGCGGTGCCGAGCATATCCTGCTCGATGGCGACGCGGAGGCCGCGGGCAAGGCCTATTTCCGTCTTGGCGGCGTCGACCATTCGGCCGACCACGCAAGGCTGCTGTGGGCATTCGACGACAAGGGCTCCGAATTCTACACGCTTCGCGTTCGTGACCTTGCCGACGGCAGGGAACTTGCGGACCAGATTCCCGACACCGGCGGTTCAGGTGTCTGGAACGCCGGCAATGACGGCTTCTTCTATACACGTCTTGACCCCAACCACCGTCCATCAAAGGTGCTGTTCCATGCGCTTGGCGACAGCCCGCAAAGCGACCGGCTGATCTATGAGGAAACCGATCCCGGCTTCTTCATGAATGTCGACGGCACCCGCAACAACGAGTGGATCATGATCGGCATCAACGATCACGAGACCTCGGAATACCGCCTGATGCGCGCCGACGATCCGTTTGCCGAACCGAAACTGGTATCACCACGCGAGATTGGCCTTCAGTACGAGCTGGAAGAAGGCGGCGATATCTTCTTCATCCTGACCAATGCCGATGGCGCCAAGGACTTCAAGATCATGACGGCACCAGCGAGCGATCCCGTGCGCGCCAACTGGCAGGAACTGGTGCCGCACGAGCCCGGCCGGCTGATCCTGTCGGTGATCGGCTTCAGGGACCACATGGTCCGGCTCGAACGCAAGGAAGGCCTGCCGCGCATTGTGGTGCGCGACCGTATTAGCGGCGAGGAGCATCTTCTGTCCCTCGACGAGGAGGCCTTCTCGCTCGGCCTGTCGGGTTCCTATGAATACGACACCGAGATCATGCGCTTTTCCTACTCGTCGATGACGACGCCGGCCCAGGTGTTCGACTACAATATGCGCACCCGCGAGCGGGTGCTGCTGAAGACCCAGGAAGTGCCGTCCGGCCATGACGCGGACCACTATGTCACGCGGCGACTGATGGCGCCGGCCAGCGATGGCGAACTGGTGCCGATCTCGCTTTTGCACCATCGCGACACGCCGCTGGACGGATCCGCGCCTTGCCTGCTCTACGGCTACGGCTCCTATGGCATCACCGTGCCGGCCGCCTTCAACACCAACTGGTTCTCGCTGGTCGATCGTGGCTTTGTCTTCGCCATCGCTCACGTTCGCGGCGGCAAGGACAAGGGCTATGGCTGGTACGATGACGGCAAGCGGGAGAACAAGATGAATACATTCACCGATTTCATCGCCGTCGCGCGCCATCTGGTCACCGAGCGCTACACCGCGCATGACCGCATCGTCGCGCAGGGCGGTTCGGCCGGCGGCATGCTGATGGGCGCCATCGCCAACATGGCGCCGGATTGCTTCGGCGGCATCGTCGCCGAGGTTCCTTTCGTCGACGTGCTCACCACAATGCTCGACGCAACACTGCCGCTGACGCCGCCGGAATGGCCTGAATGGGGCAATCCGATCGCATCCGCCGACGACTACCGAAACATCGCTGCCTACTCGCCCTATGACAATGTCGGAGCACTCGACTATCCGCCGATCCTGGCGCTCGCCGGTCTCACCGATCCGCGCGTCACCTATTGGGAACCGGCCAAATGGGTGGCACGGCTGCGCGATCGCAAGAGCGGCGACAATCCGGTTTTGTTCAAGATCAACATGGATTCCGGCCATGCCGGCGCTTCCGGCCGGTTTTCGCGGCTGGAAGAGATCGCCTACACCTATTCCTTCGCGCTGAAAGTGATGGGCAAGGCGCAGCTTGCAGGAGCAACCAACAAATGATCGACCTCACCACCCTGATCGCTTACATCGCGGTCGTGCTCGGCTTCGTCTTCATTCCAGGTCCCGCCACCCTGCTGACGATCGCCCGGGCAACGAGTTCCGGAACCAGGGTCGGCATCGCGACGGGCGCCGGGATCGCTGCCGGCGATGTCTTTCACACCGTTATGGCGATGATCGGCATATCGGCGATCATCGCCGCGTCGGCGACGCTGTTCAGCGTCATCAAGTACGTCGGCGCGGCCTACCTGATCTATCTCGGCATTCGCGCGATCATGGAGAAAACACCGGCCAATCCGGCTGCTGGCGCGCTTGCGATCTCTGCCGGCACGGCGTTTCGACAGGCTGTCCTGACCGAAGCGCTCAACCCCAAGACCGCTCTGTTCTTCCTCGCCTTCCTGCCTCAGTTCGTGCGGCCTGAAAACGGAACGGTGATGCTTCAGATGGCCGCGTTGGGGGTCATCTTCGTCGTACTGGGCCTTCTCAGCACGGTCGTCTTTGCCGTGAGCGCTGGCCGGCTCGGCACGTTCCTGCGCCGAAATCCGTCGGTGCTACGATGGCAGGGCAAAGTTGTCGGCGGCATCTATTGCGCTTTGGGCGTCCGTCTGGCCCTGCAGCAACGCTGACTCCAGACGATGGTCGACGCGCCCTTGCCGGAGGGCTGGGTGATCAGGATTTTTTGAAGTTGCCGTTGATCATTTTCACTCGCTATTGCGATGATCGCGCGCTACCCAGTGCGCGGCTTTTCCCGGCCTGACAGCCTCCAATCGCGTAAAGGTCCATTATGCTGCTCGTCGACGTCTATCTCGACAAATCCGCCATCCAGGGAATCGGCGTCTTTGCCAAGAAGCACATTCCTCGCGGTACTCTGATCTGGAAGCTGGACCCAAGGTTCGATCGGCTCATCGAGGTCGAGACTTATGAGCGCGCGGCCGGCCCGGTGAAGAGCTATCTTGATCGCTACTCCTATCCCGACCGCCGCGATCCGAACTACATCGTCTTCGAAGCCGACGACGCGCGCTACATGAACCATGCCGACGAGCCGAACTGCGACGTCTCCTCACCCGAGGAGAGCTTTGCGCTGCGCGACATCGCGCCCGGCGAAGAGCTGACCTGCAACTACAACCATTTCTTCGAAACGGGCTTCGATTTTCTCGGTGACCGCCACCTGTCATCCGCGGACTCGGTCTAGGGGCAATTCCAGGAAAAGTGTGAAGCGGTTTTCCCGGGAAAACGCATAGGGTTTTCCCTTGGGAATTGCGTCAAAACAAAGAGTTAGAGAAGATCGCCGTTTCCGTGAAACGATGAAATGCTCTAGTTCGCCGTCTTCTTGCGGGCCGGATAGCCGTTTGGATGCGCCGGGATCGCCTTCAGATAAGCGGCGATGGACGCACGGTCCTGCGGCGTCAGTTCGGCCATGTTCCGCTGGACGTCGACCATGGCGCCGCCGACGGAATCGAAATCTGGCGTGAACCCGGTTTCGAGATAGTTGGCGATGTCAGCCTCCGACCAGTTGCCCAGACCGCCCTCGCCCGACGTGATGTTCGGCACGACGCCGCTGCCTTCGGCGGCCACGGCGCCCGCCAGCCACTCGTTCTTCTTCGTACCGCCCGCAAGATCGCGCGGCGTGTGGCATTCGCCGCAGTGGCCTGGCCCCTCGACCAGGTAGCGGCCTGATATCACCGGATCAGGCGTACCCTGGGGGAAGGCAACGACCGGCTGATCGCTGAGGTAAAGCAGTTTCCACAGGCCGATGCCGCGGCGGATGTTGAAGGGGAAACCGAGCGAATTTGCAGGCGCCTTGCCGGCGACGGCCGGCAGCGTCTTGAGGAAGGCATAGAGATCGGCAATGTCGGCCGGATTCATGCGCGCGTAGGACGCATAGGGAAACGCCGGATAGAAGTGCTCGCCCGACGGCGACACGCCCTTCATCATGGCGTTGGCGAGGTCCTCGGCCGACCATGCGCCGATGCCGTCCTTGGGATCTTGCGAAATGTTGGGCGGCACGAAGGTTCCGAACGGCGTCTTGAGTTCGAGGCCGCCCACGAGTTGAAGCCGGGCGTCGCCCTGCGAGCCCGGCTTTGCATGGCAGGATGTGCAACCGCCGGCATAAAAGATGCGCTTGCCCCTGGCTGCGTCGCCAGGACCGAGCTTGGCCAGGGTTTCCCTGTCGAGCCTCACCGGCGCCGACAGGACCCACCCGGCAACCGCGCCGACGCCGCCCAGAACGATGACGGCGCCGACAAGTTTTTTCAGCCATGCCATGGCTGGCGATCAGCCCTTCTTGATTCTGTAGCCTTGATGGCAAGTGCCACAATCGGAGCCGATAGCGCCGACTTGCGCCTTCAGCGCGTCGGCATCGGCGGGAGCCGCTGCGACCGCAGCCTTGACGTCGGCGAGATATTTGTCCTCGGCTGCCTTGAAGCCAGCCATGTCTTCCCAGATCTTCGGCGAGGCCGTGGTGTCGCCGGTGTCGCTGCCGGCCGGGAACAGTGCATCGGCATCGAATTTTTCCGCATTCGCCTGCAACGCCTGAAGTTGCGTCAGCACGGCCGCCGCATCAAAGGGCTCCTCGCCCTTGACCACTTTCGACAGGCCGCCGACGATCTTTCCACGCTCCTTCATCAGTGCCTGCCGGTCGAGGATCGGGTCGGCAAAGGCCGCCGAGACCGCGAGTGCGAGCATAGAGATGGCGATGACAAGCTTTCTCATTCAATTGGCTCCATGATGAAGGCATTTCGGGACAGGACGTTAACGGATGCTACAGAGGGGAAATTCCCTTCCCCTGATGATTTTTGCCGGACCTTTGCTCTTACGGGACGCAGAAAAGAAAAGCCCCGGGTGATACCGGGGCTTCTGGAAATCGATCACTTCGCCTTTTCGTACAATTCCAGCACGTGATCCCAATTGATCAGGCTGTCGACGAACGCTTCGAGATATTTCGGACGGGCGTTGCGATAGTCGATGTAGTAGGAGTGCTCCCAGACATCGACGCCAAGGATCGGCGACGCGCCATGGACGAGCGGGTTTTCGCCGTTCGGCGTCTTGGAGATCGCCAGCTTGCCGTCCTTGACCGAAACCCAGGCCCAGCCGGAACCGAACTGGGTCGTGCCGGCGGCAATGAAGTCGGCCTTGAACTTGTCGTAGCCACCGAGATCGCTATCGACTGCCTTCTGCAAGGCGCCCGGCAGCTTGTTGCCGCCGCCGCCTTTCTTCATCCACTTCCAGAAATGGATGTGGTTGTAGTGCTGGGCGGCATTGTTGAAGAGGCCGGCATTCTTGCCGAACGACTGCTTGACCACCTCTTCGACCGACAGATCGCCCAAGCCGGCCTCGGCGGCGAGCTTGTTGCCGTTATCGACATACGCCTTGTGGTGCTTGTCGTGGTGATATTCCAGCGTCTCTTTCGACATGTAAGGCTGCAGGGCCTCATAGTCGTAAGGCAGAGCGGGCAATTCAAAAGCCATGGATAGTACTCCCTCGTGGAAAAATCCGGTGTCGATACCGGAGTAAGATAGGTCTGGAATGGGTTGGGACAACTCCGGATGAAGCGTCGATTGCCTTTTTATCCGCTCAAGCGGCGGAAGTCGAATGCGCCCAAGCCCAATAGAGTTCGCGCGCCTTTTTGGCCACCGGCCCAGGTTGCAGATTGCGATCCTCGATACGCGTGACCGGCACCACCTTGGAATGGTTCCCGGTCGAAAAAATTTCGTCCGCTTCGAGGAAATCGCGCACCGACAGCGTCTTTTCCGTAGTCTTGAACCCATACTCGCCAAGCAGCGTTATGGTGCGCGAGCGGGTGATGCCGGACAGGAAGGTGCCGTTCGGCGCAGGCGTAAAGACGTGACCGTCCTTGACCAGGAAGATGTTCGAGGTTCCGGTCTCGGCGACGTTGCCCAGCATGTCGAGCACCATCGCATTGTCGAAGCCGCGCATCTTGGCTTCGAGAATGGCCCGACCGTTGTTGGGGTAAAGGCAGCCGGCCTTGGCGTTGGTCGGCATGGTTTCGATGGTCGGACGCCGGAACGGCGACACGGTCACCGAAAAGCCGGTCGCCGGAATCATCGGTGATTCATAGAGGCAAAGGCAGAAGCGGGTCGAGGCGGGATCGGCCGGCACGCCCATATAGCCGCCATGCTCGGCCCAGTACATCGGCCTGATGTAGACCGCCGTCTTGCCGTCGAACTTCTTCAACCCATCCCATGTCAGCCCGACGATCTTGTCGGCGGTCATGTTCGGCTTGAGGCCGAGCGCGATCGCCGAGGAATTCACCCTGGCGGCATGAAGATCGAGGTCGGGGGCAACACCTTCGAACCAGCGGCCACCGTCGAACACGCTGGTGCCGAGCCACATGGCGTGGCTGCGCGGCCCCAGAATGGCGACGTTGCCCTCGTGCCAATCACCATCGACGAAAGTCCATGTCGCGGATTGCGCCGCAGCCGCCAGTGTCATCATGTCGTCCCGTCTTAATCGGTCTCGTATGACAGCCATTGGAAGATGCTTTGGCGGGCGCCGTCAACCGGCATCATGGAGTTTTGTTGAGGCCAGTGCCGGGGCGCAATACAATCAACGCTTGCACCTTGTCGCACCTGCCCTCAAAACTGCTGTCATGCAATACGCCGCCTATGTCTTCGACGCCTATGGCACGCTGTTCGACGTGCATGCCGCCGTGCGCCGTCATGCCGACCGGATCGGGCCGGACGGCCAATTGCTGTCCGAGATCTGGCGCGCCAAGCAGCTCGAATATTCCTGGGTGCGCACGCTGATGGGCGCCTATGCCGATTTCTGGCAACTGACCGAACAGGCGCTCGATTTCGCCTTGCGCAAGGTTCCCTCGGCCGACCCCGGTCTCAAGGCGATATTGCTGGATGCCTACTGGCGGCTGGATTGCTATCCAGAAGTGCCGGCCGTGCTCAAGGCGCTCAAGGCTTCGGGAGCGAGGCTGGCGATCCTGTCCAACGGCTCGCCCGAAATGCTGCAGGCGGCGGTCAAATCCGCCGCGCTCGACCAGGTTCTGGATGACATCTATTCCGTGGACAGGGTGCGGCGCTTCAAGACCGACCCGGCGGTCTACGACATGGTCGCCACCGGCTGGCGCCTCTACCCCGGCGCGGTTTCCTTCCAGTCCTCCAATCGCTGGGACATTGCAGGCGCCACCAAATTCGGCTTTCGCACGGTGTGGATCAACCGTTCCAATCAGCCCGAAGAATACCGGGACTTCCCGCCGGCCCTTATCCTGCCGTCACTCGAAGCCCTTGTGCCCGGCAGCTAGGAGACCTGTGTCTCTGGCGCCACAGTAGCAGCCTGGTCACAGCTTCGCCTTTGTTTGCCCACGTTCGGGCCAGAATCGGAACCGCCTATCGCCCCAGGTGTTGTCAGGCACCCGCGCAACTGTCGGCGAATTCACGCTTTGTTGCGATTTGAGACTTAAAGAAGGCAACCATGTCCATAACCGAAATCGAATCTTTTCGCCTGAGCCGTCGCGGCTTTCTCAACGCCGCAGCCCTGGGCGCCGCTTCGATCGCGGTTTCCGCATGCGCCACCACCGGGCCGGGTCCGGTCGCGCCGCCGCCACCAACCTATGTCGAGCCGCCTCTGGCTGATTATGTGACGATGTACGCAGCAGTCAGCGACGGCGGCTTCGATCTGCCGGCCATCCCAGTCGACAAGATCGATCCGCAGTTCCTGCGTCAGATCGTTCCCGACCCAACGGGACAGAAGCCGGGAACCATAGTCGTCGATACCACCGGCCACTTCCTTTATCTGGTTCGTCCAGGCGGTCAGGCGATACGCTACGGTGTCGGCCTTGGCCGCGCCGGCTTCGAATGGTCCGGCGACGCCGTCGTTCAGTGGAAGCAGAAATGGCCAAAGTGGACGCCGCCGGATGAAATGATAGCCCGTCAGCCGGAACTGAAACCCTACAGCGCCGACAATGGCGGCATGCCCGGCGGCTTGAAGAACCCGCTCGGCGCACGCGCGCTCTATCTGTTCCAGGGCAATGTCGACACGCTCTATCGTCTGCACGGCTCGCCGGAGTGGCGGTCGATCGGCAAGTCGGTGTCGTCAGGCTGCGTGCGTCTGATGAACCAGGACATTATCGACCTCTATGACCGCGTGCCCTCGAAGACGCCGGTCATCGTGACCAGCGACGCCAGCCAGCCGATGGTGGCGACAGCCAGCCGCCAGGCGATCCCGATCGATGCTGGCGTGCCGGACGGATCGGTGCTGCTCGGACCGGTGAAAGAGATCACCAACTCGATCTTCTGACGCAGGTCAGCGTCGCTTCGCTTGGACAGTGAACCCCAGCTGTCCAAGCACTCTTACAGCACCCGTCTTTCCGCCCTCGAAGTCAGTGGAGGCTAACCGCCGACCGGTGGCGAATTCATAAGCCGTGCCCAGGATTGCCTTTGGCGGGTAAAGGTGCTCCTCCCAAGCCAGCTCGTAGGTCGTGGTTGGGGCGAAGCCATGCTCGGAGAAGAACCGCTCCGGGCCTAGCCGGTCGTACTCGTTTATCGCCTGCAGGACATGACCAGGGGTCACGCTGTTCCAGTCTACCATCGGCCTATCCTCCGGGTTGTCATGATTTGCAGTTCCGCTCAGAGTGCCGGAATCGGCGGCACCCTCCTATTTGATTTGTGGCTCCGACCGAGGCGGCACGTTGGACAGCAACGGGCCAAGTCCCTCCGCTATGGTCAGATGTGTAATGACGGCGTCGCGAAGCTTCGGATACGGAAGCGCGGCCAGCATCGCCGTCTGCACCGCGGCCAAGACCTCACCCGCCTCGGACCCGATCATGGTGAAGCCGAGGATACGATCGTCATCGCCCGCGATGACAATTTTCATGAAGCCCTGCGTCTCGCCCGTTGCGGCAGTGCGCAGCACGCTCTTCATCGGCAGCTTGGCGACGCGCACGATGACGCCCTGACGTTGCGCCTCGCCCTCGCTTAGTCCCACCCGGGCAAGCGGCGGGTCGGTGAACATAGTGTAGGGCACAAGGCGGTCGCGTGTGCTTCGGTTCCCACCGGATAGATTGTCCCTGATGATGCGGGAATCGTCGACGGCGACATGCGTGAACTGCGGGCTGCCGGCGCTCTCGCCGAGCGCCCAGACGTCGGGCGCGCTCGTCTCCAACCGCTCATTGACGCGAATGAAGCCGCGGCTGTCCAGCTCAACGCCCGCCGCTTCGAGGCCTATGCCGGCGGTGTTGGGCACACGTCCCATGGCGGCGAGCAGATGAGTGCCTTCGATTTTCCGGTTGCCGGAAGGCGTGCGCACGGTCACGCTGACCTCTTGTGCCGAACGGCCGCTGACCTCCAGCGGTTCGGCTCCGACGAGGAACTCGATACCCTCGCGGGCGAGAAGCTGCTGCATCTCATCTGCGACATCGCGGTCCTCCCTGCCGACAAGTTGAGGCCCGGCCTCGATCACCGTCACACGGCTGCCAAAGCGGCGGTAAGCCTGTGCCATTTCCAAACCGACATAGCCGCCGCCGAGCACAATCAGATGCGGCGGCAAGACGTCGAGCTCCAGGGCTTCAATGTGCGTCAGCGGCTGGGCGGCCTGCAGACCTGGAATGGCGGGGATCGCCGCATGCGAGCCAATGTTGATGATGACCTTGGCGCCGGTGAGCAAACGCGTGCCGCCGTCATTCAGAGTCACTTCGATCAATTTTGGCCCGACGAAACGCCCGCTGCCCATGATCAACTCGGCACCGCTGCTTCGATAGGCATCGAGATGAAATGCGATCTCACCGTCGATCATCTCTTGTTTGCGCTGGCGCACCTTCGCCATGTCGATGGTCACCGGGCCGGTGATCGTGCCGAACTCGGCGGCATGATTGGCGAGATGCGCCACTCTCGCGCTCCAAATCTCGTTCTTGCTGGGCATGCAGGCAACGGCGGGACAAGAGCCGCCCACCCATCTGCGCTCGACGACTGCCACCTTCTTGCCGGAGCGTACCAGGTGCCAGGCGAGCAGCTTGCCGCCCTGGCCGCTGCCAAGGATCAGCACATCAAATTGTTCAGGCTGTGACATGAGTTTCTCCGTTCAATTTTGGACAGGGCAAACCGGCGGGCCATAGTCTCCAGCCGGTCTCAGATCGACTTCACCTCACCGCCGTCCATGCGCAATGCCGATCCAGTCATCCAGCGCGCGCCGGGCGACACCAGGAACGCCATCAGCTCGGCTATTTCCTCCGGCTCGCCATAACGGGCGATCCCAGCTTCCTTGGGGAAACTGGCCAGTGCCTCGTCGACAGTCATGTTGTGCAGCGGCGCCCAGTGCTCCAGGTAGGACTGACGACGACCGGTCATCACCGGCCCAGGCAACACGCTGTTGACCTGCACGCCGTCAGCGATGCCGCGATCGGAGAAGGCCTTCGCCAGGGCGACAATTGCGGCATTGATCGTTCCGACGGCCGCGTAGGGCGCCTTCGGAAACAGCGCCGAATTGCCGGACATCAGAACCACCGAGCCCTTGGCCGCTTTCAAGGCCGGCCATGCCGCAATGGTGAGCCGCCGTGCACCGTGCAGCTTCAGCGCCAGGCCCCCTTCCCACTGTTCGTCGGTCATGTCGAAGAGGTCGACTTGCGGCACCGCGCCGGCAATGTTGACGAGCGCGTCGATGCGGCCGAACACAGCCGAGGCCTGGTCGACAACGGCCTTCGCGGCCTGCGGCTGAGCCAAATCGGCATCGATCACCAGCGCCTGCGCGCCAGCTGCCCGCACAGCCTCCGAAGTCTGCTCCAGATTGGTGCGGTTGCGGGCGACCAGGACCACGGCGGAGAAGTCCCGTGCGAGACGGATTGCGGTGGCCTGACCGATGCCCTGGCTGGCACCGGTGACGATGGCGACGGAGTTGGACATTTCGGGCCCCCCGTTCGGGGTTGATATCAGTGTGGAAGGAAGTCGCGGATGGCTGCCGCTATCTCTCCGGCATGGGTCTCCAGCGCGAAATGTCCGGTGTCGAAGAAGCGCACAACCGCATCCGGGATGTCGCGCCTGAACGCTTCGGCGCCCGGAGGCAGAAAGAATGGATCATTCTTTCCCCACACGGCGAGGAAGGGCGGCTTGTGGGTCCGGAAATAAGTCTGGAAGGTCGGATAGAGTTCGACGTTGCTCTTGTAGTCGCCAAAGAGATCGAGTTGCACCTCCTCGGCACCCGCCCGTGCCAGATAGAAATTGTCGAGCGCGTACCCGTCCGGAGAGATTGCGGCCACATCGGGAACACCATGCGTGTATTGCCAGGCCGTTGCATCAGGCTTCAGGAAAGCGCGCAAAGCCTCCCGGTTGGCCTCCGAAGGCTCCTGCCAATAAGCCCGGATCGGATTCCAACCTTCGCTCAGGCCTTCCTCGTAGGCATTGCCATTCTGGGAGATGATTGCGGTGATCCGGTCCGGGTGCCTGATGGCGAGACGGAAGCCGGTCGGGGCGCCGTAATCGAAGACGTAAAGGGCATAGCGGTCGAAGCCGACTTGAGTGGTGAAGCGGTCGATGATTTCGGCGATGTTATCGAACGTATAGGCGAACTCGTCCCGCATCGGCATGTCCGACCGGCCGAAGCCCGGCAGATCGGGAGCGACGATATGGAACCGGTCAGCCAGGAGAGGGATGAGATCCCGAAACATATGGCTCGAACTTGGGAACCCGTGCAGCAGCAGCAGCTTCGGCGCATCCGGTGCGCCGGCCTCGCGATAGAAGATCTTGAAGCCGTCCACATCAGTTGTGTGATAAGTGATTGCGGTCATTCTGCTTTCCTTCCGTAACTTTCTTGAGGCTCTTATGGCAGTTAACCTATTTGCCTAGTCCCACTCAAAGGCGCGCCCACCGCCTCAAGAATGATGTCGACGACAACGCTAGGCGCGGTGACGATCGGCGTGTGATCGACCTGATGCGACCGCACCCGAGCCTTCATCCTCGTTGCCATGAAATGCTGCGTCTCGGGCGGGATCATGCGGTCCTGTTCAGCCACCAGGAACCATGAGGGGCGCTCCTTCCAGAGCGGCCGCTCCATGGCCACACTGATGCAAGCCGGCGAGATCGGCCGCTGAACTGCCGCCAGCACCGCTAGGTCCTGCGCCGTGGCGTTTTGGGCAAAGGCGTCGGCGAAAGCCGTTTCCGGCAGATAGATCAGTCCATGGCCATCCGGAGAGAGATCGGGCGCCAGCGGATGCGGTTTGGCACGGTAGAAAACGTCCGCCACTGTCTCGCCCTCGTCCGGGGCAAGCCCGGCGACATAGACAAGCGCCTTGACCTTGTCGCTGCGGGTCGCTGCTATCACGGCTCCCGCATAGGCATGGCCGACAAGGACGACCGTCCCCGTCACGCGATCGATGGTTCGATCCAACGCCGCCACATCGTCGCGGAACGACGTCAGCGGCAACGGCACGGCTATCACCCTAAAACCATGGGCCGCCAGCGGCCCGACGACCTTTGCCCAGCTCGATCCATCAGCCCAGGCTCCATGGGCGAGCAAGATGTTGACGTGCTCCGAAGCAGCCATTGCGATTCCTCCGTTTTAGTAACCTATCTAACTCATTTATGTAGGTTACTATCCCGAACTACCTCAGCACTTAGTAACTTGTCAATTGCCATCAGAGCGGTTATGTTCACAAACACGTGGTCGGCACTGACGCTGCCGGGACCAATGGAGTTCCGATGCAGCATTCCCCTGCGATTTTTGTCGCCGACGCACTCGGTTTGGATTTCCTGAATTCAATCGCAACGCCGGTCGATATCCCCATCGACTGGCTCGACGACGGCGAGGGATTGCTAATTTGGCTGGAACAAGCCCGGATGGTGCCTGCCGAGGCGCTTGAAAGCATTCGAGCCCAGGCCCTCCCCGGCGAACTCGACAAGGTGGCGGATCAGGCGAGGCATTTGCGCGAGTGGTTCAGGGGGTTCGTTCAGGAACGCAAAGGACACCCGCTTTCGACTGAGGATCTGCGCGCCCTGGAGCCGCTGAACCGGTTGCTCGAACGTGATGAACAGTTCAGCCGTATCGTGACGGGCGACCCTGGACATGCCGCCGGCCTGGAATTCCGGACGCTGCGGCGCTGGCGCTCGCCGGAATCGCTGCTTCTGCCGATCGGCGAAACGCTCGCGAAATTTGTCTGCGAGGAAAGCTTTTCGAACGTGAAAGCGTGCGAGGGGCCGGCATGCACACTGATGTTCGTCGACCACACGCGAGGCCATACCCGCAGATGGTGCAGCATGGCGATCTGCGGCAACCGCGCAAAGCAGGCTGCCCATCGGCATCGGCTCAAGGCACATTAGAGACCTCGGAGACCGGTCTGTTGCGTGGCGCCCCACTACGATATTCTTGGGCGATGAAACTCAGCCAGAGCATACGGTTCTGCACGTCCGAGGACGGTACCCGCATCGCTGTCGCATCATGTGGGGAGGGAAAGGTGATCGTGCGGGCGGCGCACTGGCTGAGTCATGTCGATTATGATCTCGAGAGCCCGGTTTGGCGGCCATGGCTCCAGGCCCTTTCGGCCCACAACCAGTTTGTTCGCTACGATCCACGCGGCTGCGGTCTGTCGGATCGCCATGTCGCCGACCTCTCGATCGAAGCGTGGCACGCAGACCTGGACGCCGTGACGGCGACCATTGAGCAGCCAAGTTTCGTTCTGCTCGGTCTTTCGCAAGGCGGCGCTCTCAGCATCGCCTATGCGCTGCGGCATCCTGAGCGGGTGTCGCATCTGGTGCTGCTGAATGCCTATGGCCAAGGTGCGAGAGTTCGCGCGCACACCGCGGCCGAGCGGTTGGAAGCCGAAACACTCGTCAATTTCGTGCGCATCGGCTGGGGACGCGAAAATCCTGCGTTCTGCCAGTTCTTCACCAACCTTTTCATTCCCAACGGGACACAAGAACAGCATCGCTGGTGGGGCGATCTTGAGCGCGTGACGGCAAGCGCCGACGTAGCCGCCCGCCTGCTCTGGCAGATGCAGGGGATCGACGTCCTCGACCTCGCGATAAAACTCCGCGTCCCGACGTTGATCGCGCACAGCCGCGGGGACATGCGCGTGCCGTTCGATGAAGGCTGCAAGCTTGCCGCAGCGATCCCTGGAGCCCGCTTCCTGCCGCTTGAAAGCAAAAATCACGTTCTCCTGCCGACCGAGCCAGCTTGGAAGGTGTTCCAGGATGAACTCGATGCCTTCCTCGGACATGAGCGGCCCAGGCAGCCACGCGCAATCCGAGAGGCTGGCCTGACACCTGCAGAGTTGGCGCTTCTTGATCTGGTCAAACAGGGACTGGACAACCGCGCGATCGCGCAGCGCTTGAGCAAGAGCGTGAAGACCGTGCGCAATCAACTGTCGATGACCTTCAGCAAGCTCGGCGTCCACAGCCGATCGCAGGCAATCGTGATGACGCTCTCCGACATAGAACGAGCGCCCCAGCCCGATTGAGTTCCTCGCAGACCACAAATAAGGGACTTCTGTCCCTATTTGCGTTCGCTTTCACTTCCCCCACGGGACCGCTGCCTCATGCCCATCATCAGAGGGGGGCTCATCCTCGGAATCGACGGAACGACAAGCCGTCGTCCGAAGATCAGGAGGAACCCGACATGACGCAACTCAATGAAACCAAGCTCAATGAATTGGTAGGCCGCGTTCTGGGCGACCTTGGTGGTGCGGTCAGCGTGCCGTTGGTTCGGATCGGAGATGCGCTGGGTCTCTACAAGACGCTCAAGGAGATCGGCCCGGCGAAGGCAGATGAAGTTGCCGATGCCGCAGGATGCGCGCGCCGCTATGTTCGCGAATGGCTGGCGGCGCAAGCAGCGTCCGGCTACGTCCACTACGAACATGGGCGGTTCTCGCTAACACCCGAGCAGTCATTCGTGTTTGCAGAACCCGACAGCCCCGTCCATCTGATCGGCGGGTTCGATACCGCGGCTGCGATGGTCGAGAACCAACCAAAGGTGGAATCGGCTTTCAAGACCGGGCGCGGTGTTGCCTGGGGCGATCAGGCGGGTTGTCTGTTCTGCGCGGTGTCACGCCTGTTCCGACCGGGTTATGTCAATGCCCTGGTGAAGGAGTGGTTGCCGGCGCTTGACGGCATCGTCGACAAGTTGAAGGCGGGAGCGTCGGTGGCCGATGTTGGATGTGGACACGGGCTGTCGACGATCCTGATGGCGCAGGCGTTCCCTTACTCCCGATTCATAGGTTACGACTTCCACTCGGCCTCGATTGCCGCCGCGACCGCGCACGCCCGGTCCTACGGGCTGACGAACCTGGATTTCGAGGTCGGCCGAGCGCAGGATTTTCGCGGGCGCGATTTCGATCTGATCACCTGCTTCGACTGCCTGCACGATATGGGCGATCCAAAGGCGGCGGCGGCGCATATTCGCAAATCGCTGAAAGACGGCGGTACCTGGATGGTCGTCGAACCCATGGCAGGAGACACGCTGGAGGAAAATATCAACCCGGTCGGACGGCTCTACTATTCGGCCTCGACGATGATCTGCGTTCCCACATCGCTGGCACAGGAAACGGGCCTGGCGCTTGGCGCGCAAGCGGGAGAAAACCGGCTGACCGAGGTGATCCGGTCGGGTGGTTTCTCTCATGTCCGGCGGGCAGCCCAGACGCCCCTCAACATGGTCCTGGAAGCGACCTGACGAAGAAAAGGCCGGTTCGGGTCATCTTCGAACCGGCCAAAATCCTTCAGATCCGATACTCATCGCCCCCTGGAAAGACTGCCCAGGATGCCGCGCACAATCGCCCTGCCAACCGACGAGCCGACCGAGCGCACCACCGACTTGATCGCGGCTTCCGCCACCGTCTGGCGGTTGGACGGGCGCGGTGAAGACGTGCGCCTGCCACCGGATTGCGGCGCGGGATCGTCATTGCCGAAACCCGGAATGGTCCAGCGAGATCCGCCGCTGCCGGCCTGCTGGGCCTGCTCTTCGGCATCCTGCGCGTCCTTCGCCTTCTTCTGCAGCATTTCGAAAGCCGATTCGCGATCGACGGCCTGATCGTACTGGCCGGCGACCGGGCTTTCCTGGACCAGCTTTTGCCGCTCGGCGGCCGTAATAGGCCCAAGCCGCGAGGATGGCGGGCGGATCAGTGTCCGCTGCACCATGGACGGAACACCCTTGGCCTCCAGCGTCGAGACCAGGGCCTCGCCCGTGGCAAGCTGGGTAATGGCGGTCATGCAGTCGAAATCTGGATTGGGCCGGAACGTCTCGGCCGCCGTCCTCACCGCCTGCTGCTCACGCGGCGTATAGGCGCGCAGCGCGTGCTGGACGCGATTGCCAAGCTGGGCCAGGACTTTTTCGGGGATATCCAAAGGGTTCTGCGTGACGAAATAGACGCCGACGCCTTTCGAGCGGATCAGGCGGACCACCTGTTCGACGCGATCAATCAGCACTTTGGGTGCTTCGTCGAACAGAAGATGCGCTTCGTCGAAGAAGAACACCAGTTTCGGCTTGTCGGGGTCGCCGACTTCCGGCAGCACCTCGAACAGTTCCGACATCAGCCACAACAGGAAGGTCGCGTAGAGACGCGGATTCATCATCAGCTTGTCGGCGGCAAGCACGCTGATGGCGCCGCGTCCGTCGCGTGTGGTGCGCATGATGTCGGCGATGCGCAGTGCCGGCTCGCCGAAGAAGTTTGCCGCCCCCTGCTGCTCCAGGACCAGCAGCGTGCGCTGGATAGCCCCGACCGATGGCTTCGTCACGTTGCCATAGCGTGAGCCGATCTCGTCGGCGCGCTCGGCGATGTTGGCGAGCAGCGCCTGCAGGTCCTTCATGTCGAGCAGCAGCAGACCTTCCTCGTCCGCGAGGCGGAAGGCGATGTTCATGATGCCTTCCTGCGCCTCGGTCAGGTTCATCAGGCGCGACAGCAACAACGGCCCCATTTCCGAGACCGTGGCGCGGATCGGATGACCCTGCTCGCCGAACAAGTCCCAGAAGATAACGGGGAATTCCTGGAAGTCATAAGGATCGAGCTTGACCTGTTCGGCCCGCTTGACGAGGAAATCCTGTGCCGTGCCCATCATCGCGATGCCCGATAGATCGCCCTTGATGTCGGCGCAGAACACCGGCACGCCGGCGTTGGAAAATCCTTCGGCCAGGATCTGCAAGGTGACTGTCTTGCCGGTACCGGTGGCGCCGGTCACCAGGCCATGACGATTCCCATATTGCAGCAACAGTTGCTCGGCACGCTGATAGCTGTCGTCGGGCTTGCGGCTGGCGCCGATGAAAATACTGGTGTCGTCAGCCATATGTCCGGTCTCCGCAAACTGATGTGTCTAATGCCAGTGGCCTTGCCGCAGGTATAGTGAGGCCATTGCACAGCGACAATGCCATTCGTCCAAATCGGGGCCATTCGTCCAAATCCGGGCCATTCGTCCAAATCGGGTTTTTGGAGCTTGCGGATTTTGCCGCTGTTTGGCAATCGTCGTCCACGCGGACTGACCTATATCTGATGGATCGAATCCGGCCTCTGAAAGCGCATTGCATTGCGATATCGGACCGGGGACCGTAGACTGAACCGCTCCCGGCCGGTGCGGCCGCATGAAACGAGGAGGACGGATGGGCGCCGGAGCCTTGATCCAGGACGTGGAACCCGAGAACGCCGAGCATCAGCGATGGCTCGCCTTGGCGGAAAAGGCATTGGCAGGCGCTTCCTTCGAGGAAAAGCTGGTCTCGCACAGCGACGACAACATCCGTATCGAACCGCTCTACGACCGCAGCACCGCGGCGGAACCGATCGTGCGCGCAAACCCGAAATCGCCATGGATCGTCAGCCAGCGGGTCGACGATCCCGACGTCGACCGCGCCAGAAGCCAAGCGCTGGAAGATGTTGCACAGGGTGCCACGGGATTGTCGCTGGTCTTCGAAGGGGCGCCGAACGCGTTCGGCTACGGCTTGCCGAGAACGGCGGAAGCGCTGGAGGCGGTGCTGGACGGCATACCGCTCAACCGCATCCAGGTTCGTATAGACGCCCATCCCTGGAGCCGCGCCGTGGCCGACTGGCTGGTCGCGTTCCTGAGCAAGCGGCGGTCGGACCCGGCAAAGCTCAACCTCTCCTTCGGCATCGATCCAGCGGCGATCTTCGCGGGAACCGGTCGGCTGCGCATGTCGATCGAGGCGCTGCAGGCCTCCATGCCGCAGTCGCTGGCGCATTTCTTCGCGATGGGCGTTCCAGGCGTGCTGCTGGAAGCTGACGGGCGCGTGTTCCACAATGCCGGCGCCACGGAAGCGCAGGAGCTTGGCATCATGCTGGCTTCGGCTGTCTCCTACCTGAGAATGTTCGAGACGGCGCGGCAGCCACTTATCTATGCCGCACCTCATATCGGTTTTGCACTCAGCGTCGACCAGGACCAGTTGCTGTCGATAGCCAAGATGCGGGCGCTGCGCAGGCTATGGGCGCGGGTGCAGGAAGCTTGTTCGATCCCGACATCCACGGCCAATATCCATGCCGAGACGTCGTTTCGCATGATGACGGCGATGGATCCGGAGACCAACATCCTGCGCACCACCATTGCATGCTTTGCCGCGGCGTGCGGCGGCGCCGATTCGATCTCCATCCTGCCGCACACGATTGCGCATGGTCTGCCGGCGGGTTTTGCCCGTCGCGTTGCCCGCAACGCGCAACTGATCATGGCCAATGAAAGCCACATCGATCATGTCACCGATCCCGCCTATGGTTCCGGCGCTGTGGAGGCGCTGACTGCGGAATTGTGCGAACTGGCCTGGGCGGAGTTGCAGACGATTGAAGCCGAGGGCGGTGTCCTGTCCAGCCTTCAGGACGGGCACATCCAGAAGCGCGTTCACGCAGCGGCGGAGCAGCGCAATGCAGCCTACCGCACAGGCCAACGGGCCATCATCGGCACCACGCTCTATCCATCGAAACACGAACGCCCGGTCGAGACGCTGGCAGCGGAACGCCGACCGGCCTTCACCGAAGGCGTTGCCGTCTGCGAGCCGCTGTTTCCAGTCCGCATCGACCAATTGATCGGAGCCGGCTCTTGATCCCGGACTTCGGCCAGATCGGCTGGGTCCCGCCACGCCGCACGCCTGTCGAGCTCAAAGGCCAGCGGACCACGCCGGAGGGGCTCGTCGCCAAGCATCTGTACAATCAAAGCGACCTCAAGGGGTTGCCGCATCTCGACACCTATCCCGGCCTGCCACCCTTCGTGCGCGGCCCCTACCCGACCATGTATGTCCAGCAGCCCTGGACGATCCGGCAATATGCCGGTTTCTCGACCGCCGAAGATTCCAACGCCTTTTACCGACGCAACCTTGCCGCTGGTCAAAAGGGCCTGTCGGTCGCCTTCGATCTCGCCACGCATCGCGGCTATGACAGCGATTATCCGCGCGTTGCCGGCGATGTCGGCATGGCGGGCGTCGCCATCGATTCCATCCTCGACATGCGGCAGCTCTTCGACGGTATTCCGCTCGACGAGATGACGGTATCGATGACGATGAACGGCGCGGTGCTGCCAATCATGGCGCTTTACATCGTCGCGGCGGAAGAACAAGGCGTTGCGCAGAAGGATCTCGCCGGGACCATTCAGAACGACATTCTGAAGGAGTTCATGGTCCGCAACACCTACATCTATCCGCCGAAACCTTCGATGCGGATCGTGTCGGACATCTTCTCATACACATCGAAGAACATGCCGAAGTTCAATTCGATATCGATCTCCGGCTATCACATGCAGGAGGCCGGCGCGACGGCCGACCTCGAGCTCGCCTACACGATCGCCGATGGCATCGAGTATGCCCGCGCTGGCGTCGCGGCGGGCCTCGACATCGACCGCTTTGCGCCGCGCCTGTCCTTCTTCTGGGCCATCGGCATGAATTTCTTCATGGAAGTCGCCAAGCTGCGGGCCGCGCGCCTGTTGTGGGCGACCCTGATGCAGAAGAATTTTTCGCCCAAGGACGAGCGCTCGCTGTCGCTGCGCACCCATTGCCAGACTTCTGGCTGGTCGCTGACAGCACAGGATCCCTACAACAACATTGTCCGCACCATGATCGAGGCAATGGCTGCAACGCAGGGCCACACCCAGTCGCTGCACACCAATTCCTTCGACGAGGCGATGGCGCTGCCGACCGACCACTCGGCGCGGATCGCCCGCAACACCCAGCTCATCCTGCAAAAGGAATCCGGCACCACGCGCGTCATCGATCCGTGGGGTGGCTCCGCCTATCTCGAGCGGCTGACGCATGATCTGGCGGCGCGCGCGCTTGCCCATATCGAGGAGGTCGAGGCGCTCGGCGGCATGGCGGCGGCGACCGAACAGGGCATTCCCAAGCTGCGCATCGAGGAAGCCGCCGCACGCACGCAGGCGCGCATCGATTCCGGCGAGCAGATGCTGGTCGGCGTCAACGCCCATCGGCCCGAGACCGACATCGAGGTCGACGTGCTGAAGATTGACAATGCCGAGGTCAGGGCGCGGCAATTGTCGAAGCTGCAACGGCTGAAGGGCACGCGCGACGTCGCCGCCGTCGAAAGCGCGCTCGATGCGCTGACCCGTGCCGCGCAAGGCAACGAAAACCTGCTGGAGTTCGCCATCCGCGCCGCGCGCGCCAATGCCACGGTCGGCGAGATTTCATTGGCCTTGGAAAGAGCCTTTGGGCGCCACGTCGCTACGGTGCAGACCATTTCCGGCATCTATCGCAAGGCGCTTGGCGATCATCCCGTGGTCGAGGGTCTGCAGGACAAGCTTGACGCCTTCGAGAAGAAGACCGGCGGCAAGCCGCGCATTCTCGTCGCCAAGATGGGCCAAGACGGCCACGACCGTGGCCAGAAGGTGATCGCCACGGCCTTCGCCGATCTCGGCTTCGACGTCACCGTCGGCGCGATGTTCCAGACACCCGATGAGATCGCCAGGCTGGCGGTCGCACAGGACGTCCACATCGTCGGCGCCTCGTCGCTGGCGGCGGGACATCTGACGCTGATCCCCGAACTGCGTGACGCGCTGAAAAAGCTCGGCCGAGGCGACATGCTGATCGTCGCCGGCGGCGTCATCCCACCGCAGGACTACGACGCGGTGCGGCAAGCGGGGGCTGCCGAGATCTTCCCGCCGGGCACGGTCATACCGGAAGCAGCGGATCGCCTGCTGGACCGGCTGCTGGCCACGGACTAGGACTGCTGCATCTCTGAAAAGGTTGTGCTAGACTGACACTGCAACCAAGGTGCGGTAACCGTGAAGACGACCATCCACAAGCTCGACGACGGATCAGATGCCCTGATCTTGCCACGGAAAATGCTGGACAGCTTGAATCTGCAATCGGGCGATCAGCTCCAGATCATCGAAACTGATGACGGCATCATTTTAAGGCCGGTGGCCGACAGGTTCGAACGGCAGATGAAGGCCGCGCGCGAGGTCATGGAAAAATATCAGGTCGGGCTTCAGAAACTCGCCAAATGACCCGCCAATCAGTGCTGCGGATTTGAGACGTCCTAGCTCTCGGACAGCTTGACGATTTCCCATTCCTTGCCGTTGACGCTGGCCAAGTCGCCGACCTTCTTGCCGAACAGGGCGACCGCCATCGGCGAAACATGCGAAATGCTACCCTTGGTGGGATCAGCCTCGTCTTCGCCGACGATTTTCCAGTGCACCTTCCTGCCGTCGTCGCCCTCGATCGTGACGCCCATGCCGAAGCGCACCACGTCGCTGCCCGGCTCCGGTACGGAGAGTTCGGCGCTTTCACGCCGGGCGGTCCAATAGCGCAGGTCGCGCGACACGACCGCGATGCGCTCGCGGTCGGCTTTGCGTTCGGCTTTTGCCAATATCTCGCGCAGATCGGCCAAATTCTCCTCGATCTGCGCCAGGCCGCGTTCCGTCACCAGATTGCGATGGTGGCTGACCGGCCGCTCACCGACGCCGGCGATGGCATTTTCGCTGTCTTCCTCGCGGGTGAAAGCTCTGCTCATTGCCTCAACTTAGGCGCGGAAAGGTTGCTCGACAAGCCATTGTCGTTTCCGTCGAGAGGAGAGGCAGACCGTCTGGCACGATTCCTGCGATGCCAAGGTTGAACGCTGGGATTCTGTGCCGATGTTGAACAGACGAACGCTGCTGACCGGAACCGCCGGCTTCGCCGTCCTGGGCCTTGCGCTCGGCAAGGCGGCCGCTGCCAGTCTGACCGGCATCGAGAAAGCCTCGATGCGCGGCTCGATCAATGCCACCGAACTCGGCGTGCAGCCCGGCACATCAGACGATCAGAGCAAAGCCTTCGCCAAACTGTTGCGTGACGCAAACAGCCGCGACATGCCGATATTCCTGCCGCCCGGCACCTATGTCGTCTCCAATCTTTCGCTGCCCGGCCGCGTGCGTCTTTCCGGGGTGCCGGGCGCGACGCGCATCGTTTACGGCGGTGACGGCCACCTGTTCATGGCCGAACAGGCCGACCATGTCGAACTCAGCGGGCTGGTCTTTGACGGCAGCAACCGCACGATGGGCGATTACACGCAAGGGCTGCTCGATCTGCGCCGTATCGCGCACCTCGCCATCGACAATTGCCAGATCACCGGCAGCGGCAAGAACGGACTGGCGCTGGAACATGCGGCGGGCCGGGTCGAGCGCAGCGAGATATCGGGCGCCGCCGATGCCGGCATCTATTCGGTCGAGGCTGGCGGGCTGTCTATCACTGATAACACCGTCTCCGATTGCGCCAATGGCGGCATCCTCGTGCACCGCTGGCAGGTGGCCGAAGACGGCACCATGGTCACCGGCAACCGCGTCCAAGGGATCCAGGCACGCAGCGGCGGAACCGGGCAGAACGGCAACGGCATCAATGCCTTTCGCGCCGGCAATGTCGTCATCTCGGGCAACATCGTCTCGGACTGCGCCTTCTCGGCGATCCGCGCCAACAGCGCCAGCAACCTGCAGATATCGGGCAACACCTGCTCGCGTTCGGGCGAAACGGCGGTCTATTCCGAGTTCTCGTTCGAAGGCGCCATCATCAGCAACAACATTGTCGACGGCGCCTCCAACGGCATCTCGATCGTCAATTTCAACGAAGGCGGCCGTATGGGCGTCTGCTCCGGCAACATCGTGCGCAATCTGTCGACCAGCGGCCCCTACCCCGCCGACTCGCCGGGATTTGGCGTCGGCATCGGCGTTGAGGCCGACACCACCGTTTCCAACAACGTCATCGAGAACGCGCCGCTCTATGGCATGCAGATCGGCTGGGGCCCGTACCTGCGCAATGTCGTCGCCACCGGCAACATCATCCGCAAGGCCGGAACCGGCATCGTCGTGTCCGTCGTCGAGGGCGCCGGCACGGCCATCATCTCCGACAATGTCATCGACGGCGCGCTGAATGGCGCCATTGTCGGCCAGCGCTGGGCCGAGCCGGCGACAGGCGATCTCGCCTCGTCAAACGATACCGGCTATGCGCATCTGACCGTCGAGCGCAATCACGTCAGTTGAGGGCTGCTGTCGGCCTCAGCGCTCCGACCTTGGCACCGTTGCGGTTTTCGATGGGCGTGTTTGCCAATTCGAGCAGCTTCGCCGCCAAGACCTCGTCGGCACGCAACAGTTTGGCAAGGACGGCGGCAACCATGGCTTCGCCGGCGCGGCCGGCGCCATCATCGCATTTGAGCGCGATGCCGAGGCCAAGTTCCGGAATTGCGGCACAATGGACGCCTTCGGCGCCGCCTTTCGTGAAAATCCGCCCTGGTGCGGCCTCCATCAACGCGACGTCTTCGCGGCCGCTGCCGGCAACGAAGAAGGGCTCGGCCATGCAGGCGGAAAGCAGCCGCTTTGCAGCCTTGGCTCGCTCTGGGCCAAAGCCTGATGTCGTGGCCATGCGGGCAAAGCCGAGCGCGAAGCTCCTGAGCGGCACCGCATAGGTTGGGATCGAACAGCCATCAATGGCACGCTGGTCCGCGCCATGGACAGCGCCCGTGACCGACTGCATGGCGTCGCGCACCATCTCCTGCAGGCCGTGTCCCGGCTTGACATAGCCACGATGTGCAATGCCGGCGTGGACGCAGGTGCAGAGGAAGCCGGAATGCTTGCCGGAGCAATTGTTGTGCAATGCGTTTGGCGAGCCGCCGGCGCGGGCGAGCGCAATCTCGGCGTCATGGTTGGACGGCCAATGCGTGCCGCATCCGAGCGCCGACCCGTCCAGCCCGGCCTTGGCCAGCATGGATCGCGCCAGTTCGACATGGGCCGGCTCGCCTGAGTGGGACGCACAGGCAAGCGCCAGTTCGCGGTTGCCGAAGCCATAGGCATCGGCCGCCCCGCTTTCGACCAACGGCAGTGCCTGGATCGCCTTGACCGCCGAGCGCGGAAACACCGGCTTGGCCGTGTCGCCGATCTCCCAGACGGGCTTGCCGTCGCCATCGAAGACCGCGACCGAGCCGCGATGCGCGCTCTCGACGATCGCGCCGCGCAACACTTCGATCAGAACCGGATTTGTCATGAACCCTCCCGTAAATGCGGGCGGTTTATCTGATCCGGTCGAGAATGGAAACGTAGTTGGCGACCGCCGCACCGCCCATATTGAAGATGCCGCCGAGTTTTGCACCGGGCACCTGGATGCCGCCGGCCTCGCCGACAAGCTGCATGGCGGTCAAGACATGCATCGACACGCCCGTGGCGCCGATCGGATGGCCCTTGGCCTTCAACCCGCCGGATGGATTGACCGGCAGGCGGCCATCCCTGGCTGTCGTGCCGTCCAGCGCCAGCTTTGCCCCCTCTCCCGGCTTGGCAAGGCCCATCGCCTCGTACTCGATCAGTTCGGCAATGGTGAAGCAGTCATGCGTTTCGACGAAGGACAGATCGTCGAGCGTCACGCCGGCCGATTTCAACGCCCGGTTCCAGGCCTGCTCGCAGCCTTCGAAGGTCAGGATGTCGCGCTTCGACATCGGCAGGAAATCCTGCACATGCTCGTTGGCGCGGAAAGCGACTGCCCGGCGCATCTTCAGTGCGGTCGCGGTGTCGGCGAGGATAAGGGCGGCGGCGCCGTCCGAGACCAGCGAGCAGTCGGTGCGCTTCAGAGGACCGGCAACGAACGGGTTCTTCTCGCTCTCCTGGCGGCAGAACTCATAGCCGAAATCCTTGCGCATCTGCGCATAGGGATTGTCGACGCCGTTCTTGTGGTTCTTGGCGGCAATCATCGCCAGCGCATCCGACTGGTCGCCGTAGCGCTGAAAATAGGCCTGCGCGATCTTGCCGAAGACGCCGGCGAAACCCGCAGGCGTGTCGCCATCCTCGGGCAGATAGGACGCCTTGAGCAGGTTTTTGCCGATCTCCGGCCCCGGCGTCGACGTCATCTGCTCCGCGCCGACCACCAGCACGATGCGGGCGGCATTGGCGTCGATGGCGCGGATACCTTGCCTGACCGCCGCCGATCCGGTGGCGCAAGCGTTCTCGACGCGCGTCGCCGGCTTGAAGCGCAGCCGGTCGTCGGCCTGAAGCACCAGGCTGGCGGTGAAATCCTGGGCCGAAAAGCCGGCGTTGAAATGGCCGAGCACGATCTCGTCGACCTCGTCGGGACCGATGCCGGCATGGTCGAGCGCGTCCGTTGCCACCTTGACGATGAGGTTTTCGAGCGTTTCGCCTTCGAGCTTGCCGAAGCGCGAATGCGCCCAGCCAGCGATGCATGCGGTCATGGCGGTCTCCATCCTTGGCGCCAGCCTAACATGTGGGCTCACGGCGCACGTCGCATTTATTGTTCAAAGATAAACAATCCGGCTGGTTCGTGAAGGGCTGGAGGCGGACAATCGCTTGGTACAGCCAAGATCGCGGCCGATTTTTTTGTTGATTGACGCGTCAATAAAAAATAACCCTGTTTCTCAAAGGATCATGGCGAGATGCCGAAAATCGGAATGGAACCGCTGCGCCGCAAGGCGCTGATCGACGCGACGATCTCGGCGATCGGCGAGCGCGGCTCGCTCGACGTCACCATGTCCGAGATCGCCGGACGCGCCGGCGTGTCCTCAGCTCTTGCCCATCACTATTTCGGCGCCAAGGACGAGCTGTTGCTGGCAACGATGCGGCACATTCTGGCCGAACTGACCATCGACATGCGACGCGCCCTGCAATCGGCTGCCACTGCGCGCGAACGCGTTTCGGCGGTGGTCGCCGTCAACTTCTCCGACATCCAGTTCCAGCCGGAAACCATCGCCGCCTGGCTCGCCTTCTATGTCGAGGCGCAGAAATCATCGGCCTTGCGCCGGCTGCTCAGGGTCTATGCGCGGCGGCTGCACTCGAACCTGATGAGCGGGCTTGTCGGCATCCTGCCCAGGGCCGAGGCCGACCGCGCCGCCGAAGCGACCGCGGCGATGATCGACGGGCTCTACATCAGGCGGGCGCTGAAAGACGGCGTGCCTGATGCCGCGACCGCAATCGCGCTGGTCGAGGACTATCTTGAAACCAAACTTGGCGAACGGCCTAAACAGTGACAATGAAGCGACCCAATTTTCTGATCGTCATGGTCGACCAGCTCAACGGAACCCTGTTTCCGGACGGCCCGGCGGAGTTTCTGCACACACCGCATCTGAAAGCGTTGGCCGCGCGTTCGGCACGCTTTGCCAACAACTACACGGCCTCGCCGCTCTGCGCGCCGGGCCGCGCTTCGTTCATGAGCGGACAGTTGCCGTCGCGCACCGGCGTCTATGACAATGCGGCCGAATTCGCCTCGTCGATCCCTACCTTCGCCCATCATTTGCGCGCCGCCGGCTACTACACCTCTCTGTCGGGCAAAATGCATTTCGTTGGGCCGGACCAGTTGCACGGTTTCGAAGAGCGACTGACGACCGACATTTATCCTGCCGATTTCGGCTGGACGCCGGATTACCGCAAGCCCGGCGAGCGTATCGACTGGTGGTACCACAATCTGGGCTCGGTGACCGGCGCCGGCGTCGCCGAGATCACCAACCAGATGGAGTATGACGACGAGGTCGTGTTCCTCGCCACGCAAAAGCTCTATCAGCTTTCGCGCGAACAGGACGATGCGAGCCATCGGCCCTGGTGCCTGACCGTCTCGCTGTCGCATCCGCACGATCCCTATGTCGCGCGCAAGCAATATTGGGATCTCTATGAGCATTGCCAGGCGCTGGATCCGGAAACCGGGTTCATCGCGCATGACGAGCAGGATGCGCATTCCCGGCGGCTGTACCACGCCAGCGATTATCCCTCTTTCGAGATTACGCCGGAACAGGTGCGTCGTTCGCGGCAGGGTTATTTCGCCAACATCTCCTATGTCGACGATAAGCTGGGCGAGATCCTGGACGTTCTCGAGCGCACCCGCATGGCCGACGACACCATCATCCTGTTCTGCTCGGACCATGGCGACATGCTCGGCGAGCGCGGCCTGTGGTTCAAGATGAGTTTCTTCGAGGGCTCGGCGCGGGTGCCGCTGATGATTGCCGGCAAGGATGTTCACGCCGGGCTGATCGAGACGCCGGTTTCCAATCTTGACGTGGCGCCGACGCTTTGCGACCTCGCCGGCATCGACATCGCCGCGATCTCGCCGTGGACCGACGGCCAGTCGCTGCTGCCGCTCACCAAGGGTATCGAGCGCACAGCGCCGGTCTTGATGGAGTATGCCGCCGAAGGGTCCAATGCGCCTTTGGTGGCGATCCGCGACGGCAGATACAAATTCGTCCATTGCGAGCTCGATCCGCCGCAACTGTTCGATCTCGAAGTCGATCCGCTCGAGCGAGACAATCTGGCCGACGACCCCGCCAATGCGGGCTTGGTGGCGGCCTTCCTGGACAAGGTCCAGGCGCGCTGGGACATGGCCGGCTTCGATGCCGCCGTCCGCGAAAGCCAGGCGCGCCGCTGGGTCGTCTATCCGGCGCTGCGCAACGGCGCCTATTACCCTTGGGATTTCCAGCCGCTGCAAAAAGCGTCCGAGCGTTACATGCGCAATCACATGAACCTCGACAATCTCGAAGAGAGCAAAAGGTATCCGCGAGGCGAATGATGTCAGACCTTCTCGTCCCCTCCCTCGACCATCTCAAGCAGGCCTATGCCGTCACATCCAGGGCGACACAGATCACGCCGCTGCTGGAATCGACGGCTTTGGCCAGAGAGATGGGGGCGGCCCGCGTCTTCATCAAGCCGGAATCGCTGCAATGGGCAGGCTCGTTCAAGGTGCGCGGCGCCTATTGGCGCCTGAAGCAGCTTTCGGCTGACGAAGCCAGGAAAGGTGTCGTCGCTTATTCCTCCGGCAATTTCGCGCAAGGGCTGGCGGCTGCCGGCCAGGCGCTCGGCATTCCCGTCACCATCGTCATGCCGATCGACGCACCGGCCGCCAAGCGTGATGCCACGGCAGGCTATGGCGCCCGCGTCGTGCTGACCGATCATGGCGAGCGCGCACGTGAGGAAGTCGCCGCGGCCAAGGCACGCGAGATCGCTGAAACCGAAGGCTTGGCCCTGCTGCATCCATTCGACGATCCGGAGATCGTCGCCGGCCAGGCGGGCGCCGGCCTCGAAGCGCTTGACCAACTCGAAGCCAAAGGTGCCAGCGCCGATCTTTTGTTCTGCTCGGTCGGTGGCGGCGGCCTGATCGGCGGCGTTTCGCTTGCCTTCCACTATCTGTCGCCAGCGACAGAGATCATAGGCGTCGAGCCGGACGGTTTCAACGGCATGGGCTCGTCGCTGGCACATGGCAGCATCGAGACGATGCCGATCGGGCCGAAATCGATATGCGACGGTTTGATGTCGCGACGGCCGGGCGACGCACCGTTCGCGGCGGTGAAGACCGCCGGTGTGCGCGGCATCACCGTTGACGACCAATCGGTGCGGCGTGCCATGCGGATCGCCTTCGAGCGCATGAAGCTGGTGCTCGAACCATCGGGCGCAGCGTCGCTGGCGGCACTGCTCGGCGGCAAGGTGGATGTGAAGGACAAAACCGTCCTCGTCGTGGCTACCGGCGGCAATGTCTCGCTCGCCGATTTTATGGCGCATATGAACCATGCTTGAAGCAGATTTCGTCATCATCGGCTCCGGCTCGTCCGGCTCGGCCATGGCCTATCGCCTGTCGGAGGACGGCAAGCATTCGGTCATCGTCATCGAATTCGGCGGGACCGATATCGGGCCGCTGATCCAGATGCCGTCGGCACTGTCGATCCCGCTCAACATGAGCCTCTACGACTGGGGCTTTGCCAGCGAGCCGGAGCCGCATCTCGGCGGCCGCGTGCTGGCGACACCGCGCGGCAAGGTCATCGGTGGCTCGTCCTCGATCAACGGCATGGTCTATGTGCGCGGCCACGCCCGCGACTTCGACCATTGGGCCGAAGAGGGTGCGGCCGGCTGGGGCTTCGCCGACGTGCTCCCCTATTTCAAGCGCATGGAGGACTCGGACGGTGGGGAGGATGGCTGGCGCGGGCACGGCGGCCCGCTGCATGTGCAGCGCGGCTCGCGTAAAAATCCGCTCTATGGCGCCTTTGTCGAGGCCGGCCGCCAGGCGGGGTTCGAACTGACCGACGACTACAATGGTTCCAAGCAGGAAGGGTTTGGGCCGATGGAGCAGACCATCAGCGGCGGCCGCCGCTGGTCGGCGGCATCAGCCTATCTGAAGCCGGCGCTGAAGCGCAAAAATGTGAGTCTGGTCAAGGGCTTTGCGCGGCGGGTGATCATCGAGAATCAACGCGCCATCGGCGTCGAGATCGAAGCTCACAAACAGATTCAGGTCGTTAAGGCGCGACGTGAGGTGATCGTCGCCGCCTCGTCGATCAATTCGCCCAAAATCCTGATGCTGTCCGGCATCGGCCCGGCCGAACATTTGCGCGAAAACGGCATTCCGGTGGTGGCCGACAGACCCGGCGTCGGCCGCAATCTGCAGGACCATATGGAGCTCTACATCCAGCAGGAATCATTGCTGCCGATCACGCTCAATTCGGTGCTGAATCCGTTCTCGAAAGCGCTCATCGGGGCGCAGTGGCTGTTCCTCAAGACCGGGCTTGGCGCCACCAACCATTTCGAAGCAGCGGCCTTCGTGCGCTCGCGCGCCGGCGTCGACTACCCCGATATCCAATACCATTTCATCCCTGCCGCTGTCCGCTATGACGGCAAGGCAGCGGCCAAGTCGCACGGCTTCCAGGCGCATGTCGGGCCGATGCGCTCGAAGTCGCGCGGCTCGGTGACGCTGCGCTCTCCGGACCCGAAATCGAAGCCGGTGATCCACTTCAACTACATGTCGCATCCAGACGACTGGGCGGAGTTCCGCCACTGCATCCGGCTGACGCGCGAGATCTTCGGCCAGTCGGCGTTCGACCTCTATCGGGGCAAGGAAATATCGCCGGGCAGCCACGTGCAGTCGGACAACGATCTCGACGTCTTCATCAGGGATCACGCAGAGAGCGCCTACCATCCTTGCGGCACCTGCAAGATGGGCCGCGCCGACGACATGATGAGCGTCGTCGATCCGGAATGCCGGGTCATCGGCATCGAAGGCTTGCGGGTCGCCGATTCCTCGATCTTCCCGCGCGTCACCAACGGCAATCTCAATGCGCCATCGATCATGACCGGGGAGAAGGCTTCCGATCACATCCTTGGCCGGACGCCGCTGGCGCCGTCCAACCAGGAACCGTGGATCAATCCGCGCTGGCAGGTCGCGGATCGATAGGGCATTGTCGAACGGACGTGCTCCGCCATAGCGAATACATCTGGAGAAAACCATGCGCGCCCAGCCCACGGCATCGCACTATGTCAATGGACGCTACATCGAGGACGAGGGCGGCGCGCCGCTGCCGGTCATCTATCCGGCAACCGGTGAGACCATTGCCATGCTGCGCTCGGCGACGCCGAACGTGCTGGAACTGGCGGTCGAGGCAGCACGCGCTGCGCAACCCGCCTGGGCGCGGCTGAAGCCGGTCGAGCGCGGGCGTATCCTGCGCCGCGCCGCCGACATATTGCGCGCCCGCAATGCCGACCTCGCCCGCATCGAGACGCTGGATACCGGCAAGGCGATCCAGGAAACGCTGGTGGCGGACGCCCCTTCGGCGGCGGACTGCCTTGAATATTTCGGCGGTGCGGTTGCCGCCTACAATGGCGAGTCGGTCGATCTCGGCGGGCCCTTCGCCTACACAAGACGCGAAGCGCTCGGCGTCTGTGTCGGCATCGGTGCCTGGAACTATCCGATCCAGATCGCCGGCTGGAAATCAGCACCGGCGCTCGCCATGGGCAACGCCATGGTGTTCAAGCCATCGGAAAACACGCCGCTGTCGGCGCTGGCGCTGGCCGAGATCTACAGCGAAGCCGGGCTGCCCGACGGACTGTTCAATGTCGTGCAGGGCTATGGCGATGTCGGCGCCGGGCTTGTCGGCCACGATGTCGTCGCCAAGGTCTCGGTGACCGGCTCGGTGCCGACCGGCCGCAAGGTGCTGTCGCTGGCCGGCTCGAAGATGAAGCACGCGACGATGGAGCTCGGCGGCAAGTCGCCGCTGATCGTGTTCGACGATGCCGACATCGAGAACGCCATTGGCGGCGCCATGCTCGGCAATTTCTATTCGACCGGCCAGATCTGCTCCAACGGCACGCGCGTCTTCGTGCAGAGCGGCATCCACGACCGCTTTGTCGACCGTCTGATAGAGCGGACCAAGAAAATCCGCATCGGCGACCCGCTCGATCCCGAAACTCAGATGGGCCCGCTGGTCTCCAAGGCGCAGCACGACAAGGTGGTCGGCTATATCGAAATCGGCAAGCAGGACGGAGCTGTTCTCGCCTGCGGCGGCAGCGTGCCTTCGCTGCAGGGTTTTCAGGGCGGATTCTTCGTCGAGCCGACGGTGTTCACCGGCGTCACCGACACAATGCGCATCGCCCGCGAAGAGATTTTCGGGCCTGTCATGAGTGTGCTGAAGTTCGACGATGAGGACGAGGTGATCGACCGCGCCAACGACACCGAATTCGGCCTTGCCGCCGGCGTCTTCACGCGCGACCTGCCGCGCGCCCACCGCGTCATTGCCGAGCTACAGGCCGGCACCTGCTGGATCAACGCCTACAATCTGACGCCGGTGGAAATCCCGTTCGGCGGCTTCAAGCAGTCGGGCATCGGACGTGAGAATTCACTGGCGGCGCTGGCGCTCTATTCGCAGCTGAAGTCGATCTATGTCGAGACGGGCGACGTGGTGAGCCCGTACTGATCCAGCCCTCTACGCCTTCGGGTCGGCCGTCCCATCCAGATACTGGGTCAGCGCGCAGACCAGATGATAGAAGATGCTTGCCGGCACGTCCGATGCCAGCGAGCGGCCGCGCTCGTCGATGCGGTCGATCCACAGGCCGAGCGGCGCCGGGTCGATATGCCAGCGGAACAGCCGGCCGACACGCGCTTCGATCTCCGGCTTGAGGTCGGGACCACCCGAACCGTCCAGCGCGATCGCCGCCTTCACCGCTTCGGCTTGCGGCCAGCTGCGCGATATCAGATCGAGCGGCAGGCCCTGCCTGGAGACGGCGCCATAGGCAAGGCCGGTGGCGCGGTTTAGGCCATTGGCGGTGGCCGAGGCGTAGAGTTTCCGGGCAAAGCCGCTCAACTCGGCCTGGCCGCTACGCCCGGCGAAATCGACCAGCAATGAGGCCCATTCGAAGTGATGGCCGGGCTCGGTCCATGAGCCTTTCTCGCCGGCGGATGGTTTCCATTCGGCATCGAAATATTCGCCTAACGTCCAGCTTTCTGGGTCGAAGAAATGGCTGCGGAAGAGGTCGATGATGCGCGCCGCGCGGCGCAGATGGGCGCGCTCGCCGGTCGCCTGATACCAGGCAAGAAATGCCTCGAGCAGATGCATGTGCGGGTTGGAGCGCCGCTCGCCCTCCCCGTCCGACGTTTCGAGGAAGCCGGTCATGCGGCTGTCCTCGAGATGCGCATCGAGAAAGGCGAAGGTTTCTTCGCCGAGCCGCAAGGCGTCGGAATTGCCAGACATATGCGCATGCGCCAGTGCCAGGAGCACGCAGGAATGATCGTAGGCATCCTCGGTGGCGTCGGCGACCGAGCCGTCGACATTCAGCGTGCGAACCCAGCCGCCTTTGTCGGTGCGGCCCTTGCCGGCCATGAAGGCGATGCCGTGGCTGATCAGACGGTCAGCCGGACCGTCCCAGCCGCGCGCCCGGGCGACGGCGAAAGCATAGACCTGTCTTGCCATGGTGCGCATGCGCTTGGGCTTCATCAACGGCGAGGCGTCCAGGCCGAGCGCTTCGTGAAAGCCGCCATGGCGTTCGTCGACGCCCGATGTCGACCACAGCGGCAAGGTCTCCTGAAACAGCCAGTGATGCACGCGCCGCCGCCAGGCGCCGCTTTCGATGACGCGGTCATGCGCCGGCGTGAACCTGGTTTCCAGGCGACCCGATTTTTCGAGCTGCTCGACGATCTTCTTGACGTGTTGGCTGTGGCTGACCGGGGCGACGAAGGTGGCATCCGATGTCGAAACGATGGCGATGTCCTTCATGCCGATCGCCGACAGCAGGCGGCCGTCACTGCGAATGTAGGAATTCTCGCAATCGATGGCGACGACATCGCCGATGATGACATTGCCCCGGTCGTCTGCGGGGCCGACATCGAGCAGCGACTGCCACGAGCCGAGATCGTTCCAGCGGAAGCCGGCCGGCACCATGGCGATGTCTTTTGCCCGCTCCATGATCGCGTAGTCGATCGAGTTCGACGGAATGGCGGCGTAGAGTTCTAGCGGCATGTAAAGGCCGGACAGATCCGATGTCGCTGCCTTGTAAGCTGCTTCGGTGGCCTGCCAGATATCCGGCTGGAGCGCTATGAAGGCGTCGCGCATGGTGCTGGCGCGAAACAGGAAGATACCGGTGTTCCAGTAGAAATTTCCGGCCTTGAGATAGCTCTGCGCAGTCGCAATATCCGGCTTTTCGACGAAGCGCGATACATCGAAGATGCCGCCGCTTTCGGCTGCGACCTCGATATAGCCGTAGCCGGTCTCGGGCTGTGTCGGCTTGATGCCAAACACCACCAGCCGTCCACTACGCGCTGCCTCGGTGCCGGCTTCGACGCTCTGCCAGAACTGGCGCGGGGTCGATATCTCATGGTCAGACGGCACCACCAGCACCAGACTGTCGCCGAACTCGGACAGTGTGCGCAACGTCGCCAGTGCGACGGCGGCGGCTGTGTTGCGCCCGGTCGGCTCGAACAGCGGCCCGCCGCCGGCGAGGTCGAGGCCGGCAAGATCGGCGTGAACACGATCGGCATGGCGCTCCGCGGCGATCAGGAAGATCGGCGTTTCGCCTTCCGGCCGGGCGGTCAGCCGACGCAAGGTCTTGGCCAGCATCGAGCCATCGCCGGACAGATCGTGGAACTGCTTGGGGTTGTCCTCGCGCGACAGCGGCCACAACCTCGAGCCGACGCCGCCGCTCATGACAAAACTGACAATCCGCTCGGTCATTCAACTACCATTCAAAAGGTCTGATTGTAGGCGCCCACTTCGGGGCTGCGGCGCAGTACGGCGTCGACGGCGTCGAACATCTGTCGGCGACGCTGCGACGATACCGGGCTTTCGACCACCACGACCAGTTCCGGCTTGTTCGACGAGGCGCGCACCAGCCCCCAGGTGCCGTCATCGGCGACGACGCGCACGCCGTTGACGGTGATGAGGTCCGCGATCTTCTGGCCAGCGAAAACCATTCCATCCCGCTTCATGGCCTGAAAGTCGACAACGACCCGCTCGACGACGCCATACTTCATATCGTCCGCGCAGTGAGGCGACATGGTCGGCGTGCCGAAGGTCAGCGGCAGCGCGCGGTAGAGATCGGCCATCGAACTGCCAGGACTGCGATCCAGCATCCGGCAAATGGCGATGGCGGTGACCAGGCCGTCATCGTAGCCACGGCCGATCGGCGGGTTGAAGAAGAAATGGCCCGATTTTTCGAAACCGGCGACGGCGCCAAGCTCGGCGACGCGGCGCTTGATGTAGGAGTGGCCGGTCTTCCAGTAATCAGTAACGGCGCCGTTGGCGCGCAGCACGTTGTCGGTGTTGAACAGGCCGGTCGACTTGACGTCGACGACGAAGGTCGAGCCCGGATGCTGGCTGGAGATATCGCGCGCCAGCATCACACCGACCTTGTCGGCAAAAATCTCATTGCCCTCATTGTCGACGACGCCACAGCGGTCACCGTCGCCATCGAAGCCAAGGCCGACATCGGCTCCCGTCTCCAGCACCTTGTCCCTGATGGCATGCAGCATCTGCATGTCCTCGGGATTGGGGTTGTAGCGCGGAAAGGTATGGTCGAGTTCGACATCGAGCGGGATGACCTCGCAGCCGATGCGCTGCAGCGCTTGCGGCGCGAAGGCGCCGGCGGTGCCGTTGCCGCAGGCGGCGACCACTTTCAGCTTTCGCGTGATGCGCTTGTCGCGGGTCAAATCGTCGAGATAAGTGGCGCGAAAATCGCGGACGAAATCGTAGGAGCCGCCGCCGACGAGATCGAAATCACCAGCCAGCACGATCGCCTTCAGCGCGCTCATCTCTTCCGGTCCGAAAGTCAGCGGCCGCGCCGCGCCCATCTTGACGCCGGTCCAGCCATTCTCGTTATGCGAGGCGGTGACCATGGCGACCGAAGGCACGTCCAGTGCGAACTGGGCGAAATAGGCCATCGGCGATAACGCCAGTCCGATGTCCCTCACCCGTGCGCCTGCTGCCATCAAACCGGACACCAGCGCCAGTTTGATCGACAGCGAATAGGAGCGGAAATCATGCCCGGTGACGATATCGGGACCGGCACCGACACGGCGGATCAGCGTGCCAAGCCCCATGCCGAGCGCCTGGACGCCGATCAGATTGAGCTCCGGCAGTTGCGCGGAACCGGGATGGCCGAACCACCAGCGCGCATCATATTCGCGAAAGCCGGACGCCTTGATCAGCGCTTCGGTTTCGAATTCGAAACTGTTGGGCCGGGCGTCGCCAACGATGCTGAAGGACAAGACTGGAAAACTCCGAGTGACGGAAATTACGAGTTGTCGAGGACTGCGGCTTAGCACAGAAGGCTTTAAGCCACGTTTATCCCAGGAGGGAATCCGAGCCTTTAGGGCTATGCTCGACGAAAGCCTACGAAATGCGACAGAAGTGCCGCCATGCCGCTTGCAGGAACGAAGTGTGGCGGCTATAAGCCCGCGGTCTGGTCACGGAGTGTAGCGCAGCCTGGTAGCGCACCTCGTTCGGGACGAGGGGGTCGCAGGTTCAAATCCTGCCACTCCGACCAGAAAAAACAAAGAGTTAGCGCATCCCGACTTCGGCGCTCCACCTGCCCCTCAAGCGAGATTACTCTCGTCCCCCGTCAGTCGGATGGGCGAATTTCTATTCGCCGTGCCTCTGTGACCGCCTGACAGCGATGCCTGTTGCACTGGACAGTAACCAGACGGTCTCAACCGGCCGCCTGATGCCTTCATGCGTGCGCTCGCGGGCAGATTCCGGAAAACATCCCGACTGGTACGCGCGTCCCGCTCAGCGGAGGCCAAAAAAGCTCAAGATCGCTATCACGATGACCACAGCTCCAACGAGCCAAATGATATTGTTCATGATTTCTCTCCTGTTGCCTGGGGGAAGCCCGCGCCTCTGGCAGAGAACGCGGGCCGACCAGCCTTTGCCGACTGATCTTCAGCAGACACCAAATCGTGATCCTGGCTGCGAGAAATAAACCGTCAGGCACGCCTAATGTTCCGTCGTGGCGTTCTATGATCATGGGCGCCGGCATCATCACCACGACAGCGCTGCCGTGACGGGCTCCGTCCTAACCCATCGGCACCATCCCGCGGTGATCGAACGACGGTACGAACGCAGGGATCCGGCCAAGATTCTTGATGGGGTTCGAGTTTGGATGGGAGTGGGGCCACGAGAGGCCTCTTGGCACGCGTCCCGATCATGTGCCCACGACCAGACTTAGGTCCGGCCCTTACCCGACCGAAGTCCAGGTTGGAAACGCTTGCCCTTGCCCCAAATTCGGGTGGCGGGAAAAAATGGTCAATGAAACTAAGAGCAGCAGCATGTCGAACCGTGAGACCAAAAGATCCCATGCCTTGAGCATGCGCATGACAGAGATCAAGGCCAGGATGCAGGAAGCCCAGATTACCGAAGACGAGATGAAGACCTTCCAGAAGGTCGCGGCCATCATGGAGGGCCGCGAGGGCCGAATCGAGGTTGACGACCTGATTGCCGCTTCATTCCTCACCGACACGCAGCTGAACAGCCAGAAGCGTTAAGCGACCATGCCGACGATTAGCAGACTTTTTGATTCCCCCGCCGATGCGGCGCGGGTTGCCAGCGACTTGGTGGCGGCCGGAATTCCTCGCGTACAGATCGCGATCATCGGGCCTTACAATGACGAGGCGGGATACCTTCGGGTTTCCACTTTAGGATCGTTACTTGGCGCTGCCGCCGGCGTGTTGGCCTGCCTGAGCGCCGTTGCGGCCTATGGCACCAATCCTGTTGCTGCGAGCGTATTGCCAACAGCGGTGGCTGGCGCGGTCTGTGGCGGCGTTGCCGGCGGTCTGTTTGGAACGTTCGCCATGGCCGCCATGAAGTCGGATGATCAGGCGGTTGCCGAGGGGGTGGTTCTGGTGACGGCGCATGTCGATGAAAATGACGCCGACATCGCTCAGACAGTGCTCGGCGGGCGCCCCCCGTCGGCGCTCGTGGCCGAAGCAGCGTAGGAAAGGCCGCCCGACGTCGCCGGGGCGGGCCCTCTCCGTTTACCAGCGATGGAACCCAACACGCGCCAGATAGCAATTCGAGTGACTGAAATGTTCCTGCGTCGGCCGAAAATGCCGGGCCCAGTGGCAGGTTCCTTCGCGGCCGCATATTTTGACGAAAAGGTGCGTCGGCTTTAGGGTCGATGGACCTGATGGAAAGAGTGAAACGGCGGCCCGAGTGCGACATGAATTTGAATTCAACCACAGCCCGGCCCTTGATCCTTGTGATGACGCTGGTTCTCGTTGCTGGCTGTTCATCGCTCGGCAGAACCGTCGATCCAGCGAAATACGATTCGATGACATGCACCGACCTCAACAGTGCGATGGGAGACGTCGCCCGTGACATCTCGCAAACGGCAATCACGCGCGGCAAGGTCACCAACACCAATGTTCCACGCTGGCTGCTCGGCGGCTCACGCGTGAAGACGGCGGTGGCCAACCGCGAAACAGCCAGGATCGACCGGCTTAAGCAGCAACAGGATGCCATTGCCGCTGTGCGAGCGCGCAAGTGCCCGAGGTCCGCGAATTGAGCGGACAGCCAATGCCTCGGTGCCGAGCCCGGTTCAGGCGCTCAGCCGAAATCGCGTCACGTCGATCGCGGCGGCCATCAGGGTCTGCGTGTAGGCGTGCTGCGGATTGCTGAAGATCGCCTCGGTCGGCCCTTCCTCGACGATCTTGCCCTGTTTCATGACGATGATGTAGTCGGCCATGGCGCGCACGACGGACAGATCATGGCTGATGAAAAGATAGGACAATTCGTGGTCCGCCTGCAGCTTGCGCAGCAGTTCGACGATCTGTTTCTGCACAGAGCGATCGAGCGCCGAGGTCGGCTCATCCAAGACCACCAGCCTGGGCTTCAGGATCATGGCGCGAGCAATGGCAATGCGCTGCCGCTGGCCGCCCGAGAATTCGTGCGGGTAGCGATTACGTGCGTTGGGGTCGAGGCCGACCTCGCGCAAGGCCTCGACCGCGCGTTGATCACGCTGCTTGCCTGAAAGATCAGGCTCATGCACCAGAAGTCCTTCAGTGATGACCTGGCCAACGGTCATGCGCGGCGACAGCGAGCCGAACGGGTCCTGGAAGACGAGCTGCATCTGGCGCCGCAGCGGCCGCATCGCCTGCCGGTCGGCTTGGGAAATGTCGCGATCGCCGAAACGGATGAGCCCGTCGCTCGGCAACAGCCGCAGCAAGGCGCGGCCGAGGGTCGACTTGCCCGAGCCGGATTCACCGACGATGCCGATGGTCTGGTTGCGCTGCAGCCGGATGGAGATGTGATCGACGGCACGCAGCATCAGCGGTTCACCAGCAAGAAACCCGCCGCCGATCCTGAACGTCACTTCGACATTCCTGCCTTCGAGCAGCACTGGGGCATTGGCGGGCGGCGGCGCCTTGCTGCCGGTCGGCTCGGCCGCCAGCAGCATTTTCGTGTAGGCATGCTGTGGGTTGGCGAAGATCGCCTCCGCCTCCCCCTCCTCGACAACCTCGCCCTGGCGCATGACATAGACCCGGTCGGCAAAACGGCGGACGATGCCAAGATCGTGGGTGATGAAGACGATCGCCATGCCGAGCTTGCGCTGCAATTCGGCCAGAAGCATCAGGATCTGCGCCTGTATGGTCACGTCGAGCGCCGTCGTCGGCTCGTCGGCGATCAATATGTCAGGGTCGTTGGCGAGCGCCATGGCGATCATCACACGCTGGCGCTGGCCACCCGACATTTCGTGCGGATAGGATTTCATCCGCCGCTCGGGATCGGGAATATGCACCAGCCGCAGCAGGTTGAGCGCCTCTTCACGCGCCTCGGCGGCATTCAGGCCCCGATGCCGGCGGATCGGTTCGATCAACTGGTTGCCGATCGAATAGAGCGGATCGAGCGAAGTCATCGGCTCCTGGAAGATCATGCTGATCTTGCGGCCACGGACCTTGTTGAGTTCGGATTTGCTGAGCGTCAGAAGATTGCGGCCGCGATAGTCGACGTGACCTGTCGCCTCGCCGTTCGATGCCAGCAGGCTCATCGCCGCCATCATCGTCTGGCTTTTGCCGGACCCGGATTCACCAACCACGGCAACGGTCTCGCCCGCATTGACGTGGATGCTGATGCCCTTCACCGCCTCGACGGCGCCGTCGAGCGTGCGGAAGCGGACACGCAAATCCTTGACGCTGAGGATCGTTTCGGAAGCAGCCATCTCAGCGATCCCCATCTTTATCGATCTCTCGGGTCCAATGCGTCGCGCAGGCCGTCGCCGACGAAGTTTAGCGCGAACAGCGTTGAGACGAGGAAGAAGGCGGGAAACAGGAGCAGCCAGTTGGCGGTGCCGATGTTCTTGGCGCCGACCGAGATCAGCACGCCCCAGCTGGTCATGGGCTCCTGCACGCCGAGGCCGAGAAACGACAGGAAGCTTTCCAGGATGATGACCTGAGGCACCAGCAGCGTCATGTAGATCACCACCGGGCCGAGCAGGTTGGGGATGACGTGGCGCAGCAGGATGCCGCGCTGGCCGACGCCCATGGCTTCCGCCGCCTGGACATATTCCTGCCGGCGGATCGACAGCGCCTGGCCGCGCACGATGCGCGCCATGTCGAGCCACAGCACGGCGCCGACCGCCAGGAACATCAGCACGAAGTTGCGGCCGAAGAACACCACCAGCATGATGACGAAGAAGATGAAGGGCAAGGAATAGAGCACGTCGACGATGCGCATCATCACCTCGTCGACCTTGCCGCCGGCAAAGCCTGCAGCGGCCCCGTAGACCACGCCGATCATCACCGCCACGACGCCCGCGAGCAGGCCGATGGCCAGCGATATGCGCCCGGCCATCAGCGTGCGCGAGAGAAGATCGCGGCCCGTGTTATCGGTGCCGAACAGGAAATATTGCTGCTTGATCGAGGCGCTCATCGTCACTTCGAGACCATCGGACGACTTGCTCTCGATCTTGGTGTCGTCAAAGGCATCGGAACGGTCGAGATAGCGGATGTTGCGATCATCGATCGGCCTGGTCGACGTGACGGTGACAAAGACCTGGTTGCCTTCCTGCCGCCATTCCTTGATGTCGACCCGCATGCGCTTGATCGCTTCGGTGAGCGCCGTCTCGATCATGTCGGCCTTCGGATAGGCTGACAGGCTTGGCGGCGTGCGCACATAGTCGGCATAGATGGTGGTGTATTGATGCGGCACGAACCACGGCCCGAACACGCTGACAACACCGATCAGGGCAAGGTAGTACAGGCTGAACATGGCGGCGCGATTGGCCTTGAGCCGCGCCCAGGCATCCCCCCAGAGCGAACGGCCGATGACGGTGGGGGCGGCTGTGGCTGCGATGTCAGTCATAGCGCACCCTCGGATCGACGACCGCATACATGACGTCGACGATCAGGTTGAAGACAATGGTAAAGATGGCGATCACCACCACCGTTCCCATCACCAGCGTGTAGTCACGATTGAGCGCGGCATCGACGAAATAGCGGCCAACGCCTGGAATGGAGAAGATCGTCTCGACGATGACCGAGCCGGTCAGCAGTGCCGCCGCCGCCGGACCGGTGAAGGAGACGATCGGCAGGATGGCGCCGCGCAGCGCGTGCTTGACCACCACCGACCAGTCGGACAGGCCGAGCGCGCGCGCCGTGCGGATGTGGTGGGACCGCAAGGATTCGATCATCGAGCCACGCATCAGCCGGGCGACGATGGCGATCTGCGGCAGAGCGAGCGTCAGCACCGGACCGACCTTGTTGATGAAAGCGCCATCGCCCCACCCACCGATCGGCAACAGCCTCCAGGTCAGCCCGAACAGGAGCTGGATCACAGGCGCAATGACAAAAGTGGGGATGGTGCTGCCGGCGGTGGCCAGCGCAATCACCGTATAGTCGCCAAGCTTGTTCTGGTTCAGTGCCGCAATGGTGCCGAGCACGCAACCGAGCAACAGCGCCAGGACGAGTGCCGAGGCACCGAGCTGGACCGAAATGGGCAGGCCCTTGGCGAAGAGTTCGGTGACGGTGAAGTCCGGCATGTTGTAGCTCGGGCCGAAATTGCCGCGCAGCAGATTGCCGAGATAATGGACGAATTGCAGCCAGAGCGGGTCGTTGAGGCCGAATTGGGCTTCGAGATTGGCCTTGATCTCGGGGCTCAGCCCCCGCTCCTGGTTGAATGGGCCGCCTGGCGCGACGCGCATCAGGAAAAACGCCATGGTCACGATGACGAACAGCGTCGGGATGGCGGTCAGAAGCCGCCGTAATACGTATCGCAGCATCGGTGCCCCGCTTGATCCAGAGCCGCGCGCGTCCAGTTGGACGACGCGCTCTAGCTTTCAAATCTTCGCACCGACATGCCGAAAATCGATTCCGGTTCCCGGGCCGATGCGATGGCAAACCAGCACCGCCGCGCATTGAGTTGCGCGGCGGCCCGGCTAAGGATCAGTCCTTGCTGATGAAGCGGGACGGATGGATGTCCATCACATTGTCGTCGAAGCCATGCAGCTTCGAGGAAACGATGTCGTGGAAGCTGTAGTAGAGAAGCGGAATGTTACCGACGTCATCGACAAGGATGCGCTCGGCCTCAGTGAGGTCCTTCATGCGCTCTTCCGGCTTGCCGCCGGCAGCCGCAGCCTTGTCCATGGCCGCTTCATACGCCGGGCTGACATAGCTCGAATAGTTGTTGCCGCTGGCCTTGCGGGTGATGCCGAGGAAGGTCTCCGGATCCTTGTAGTCGGCGATCCAGGCGGCACGCGCCACGTCGTAGTCGCCCTTCTGCTCGAGGAAGGAGTAGTGGGTCTTGGTGTCGGTGTTGACCAGCGAGACGTCGACGCCGAGCGGCTTCAACTGTTCCTGGATGGCGACGGCCGTGTTCTTGTGGTTTTCCGAAGTGTTGTAGCGGATCTCCATCTTCAACGGATGCTCGGGCGTATAGCCGAGTTTCTCGAGGGTCTTCTTGGCAGCGTCCTCGCGGTCGATCTGCGACATGTCGGCATATTTGGCCATTGCCGGCGTGTAGCCCGCGATGCCCGGAGGCACCATCGAATAGCCAGGCAGCATCGAGTTCTGCCAGACCTTCTCGGCGAGGAAGTCGCGGTCGATCGCCATCGAGATGGCGTTGCGCAGTTCGACATTGTCCCACGGCGCCTTGTCGGTCTTGATCGCATAATAATAGGTGCCGAGATAAGGTCCGACGCGGACCTGGTCGCCGAACTTGGTCTTGAGATCAGCGAGCTGTTCGGTCGGCAGGTCGCCGTAGCTGTCGAGTTCGCCGGCCTCGAACCGCTTCATCGCCGATGAGCGGTCTTCGGTCGGGATATAGTTGACGACGTCCATCTTGACGGTCGCGGCGTCCCAGAATTTCGGATTCTTGACCAGCTTCATGTGGTCGTTGGGAATCCACTCGGCCAGCGTATAGGCGCCGTTCGAAACGAGATTACCCGCCTTGATCCAGTCTGCGCCGAGCTTGTCGATCGAGGCCTTGTTGACCGGATAGGTGGCCTGGTGGGTCAGCATCTCCAGGAAGTAAGGCGTCGGCGCCTTGAGCGTGACTTCGAGGGTATTTGCGTCAAGTGCCTTGACGCCCATATCCTCCGGCTTGCCCTTCTTGGTGTTGACGTCCTCCGCACCCTTCACCGGGTACAGCATCGAGGCGTATTCGGCAGCGGTGGCCGGATCTTCCAGCCGACGAAACGAATAGACGAAGTCGTCCGCCGTCACCGGGCTGCCATCCGACCAGAGGCCATCCTTGCGCAGCTTGAAGGTGTAGACAATGCCGTCGTCGGACACTGTCCAGCTTTCGGCCGCGCCCGGAATGAGGTTCGTCTTCTGGTCATGCATGACCAGACCCTGGAACAGGTCGCGTATGATATCCGCTTCGTAGACTGTCGAGGTCTTGTGCGGATCGACCGTCTCCGCTTCGGCGGCGCTGCCTCTGTTATAGACGGTCTCGGCGAAAGCCGGCGTGTAGAACGTGCCGGCGGCCAGCGCCATGGTCGTGGCGAGCACCGTCGCCTTCAGCATGTTTTTCAGCATGAAGTTCTCCCTGTCGGCGCTGCCGTTGGCGCGCCTATTAAGTGTTGACGCCCCGGAGCCGATATCTGACCCCTTTGAGCGCGCCGCTGCTTCCCGTCCTGCGGCTCGTGCCCAGACACTAACGCGGAGAATTTTTATTTCAACAGACTCTCTGGGTCACCCAAAGTAAGGCGGACGAAAGCTATGGCGTGGCCGCTGAAACATCAGCCGAAACAGAAGCTTGACTTGGTTTTTTCACCTCGACGCCATTTTTCACCGCGAATCGGAGCCATGCCAGTTTGCCGGAATGTCTTAATGCGTTCTTAAGCAACCTGGGGTTACATTATGAGTACCTTCTATATGGTTCGAACTTCAGACGCGTGGCGGCTATGAGTAACAGAGCAAGTAAATTGCCCAAAATCCGTCAATTAATGCGGAAATTTCAAGAAGAACACGGCACTTCCGCGGTCGAATTTGCCTTGCTTTCACCGATTTTCATTCTTCTTCTACTCGGAATGGTTGCATATGGTATATACTTCGGCGCCGCCAACTCGATCCAACAGATCGCAGCGGATGCCGCCCGCACGGCAATTGCCGGGTTGAACCAGACCGAACGCCAGACGCTCGTAGCCAGCTTCGTCACCAACAATGCCGGCGGATATCCCTTCGTGGATGTCAGCAAGTTGACCTACCAGGCCAACGACAGCACGGCTGATGGAAGCCAGTTCGTGGTGTCCATCCAGTACGACGCCCGCAACCTGCCGATCTGGAACCTTTTCCCGGGCATAGCCATGCCCGGTACCACGATCAAGCGCCAGTCAACGATCAGGGTCGGGGGCATTTGAATGCTGCTGCATGCGTGCAATGGGATCGGTCGGCTTGCCCGGTTGATGCTGAGTGACAGGAAAGCGAACTTCACCGTCATGGCGGCATTGAGCGCGCCGGTGGCGCTGGCGCTGGCCGCGGTGGCGATCGACGAAGCCTCGATCTACACCGAGCGCCGCGAAGCCCAGGCAATGGTGGACCTGGCGGCGATCACCGCCGCCTCGAACATGACCAAAGTCAACACAGCGGTTGTCACCACGCTGACCGACAACGGCATGCCAGGGGTTGTCGTTCAAAGCTCGGGACAGACGATCGAGCCGGCGGCCGGCAAAACCGTCGTGACGGTCACGCCCGGGCGATATGTGGCATCCGGCGCCAATGTGGGCCAGCGTTTCCAGGCCAGCGTAACACCCTACAATGCCGTCCGTGTCACCCTGAAGAAGATCCCGGCCCGCTATTTCGCGAGTTCGCTGATCCCCACTCCCGTCATCGGCACCCAAGCCATCGCCAGCATGACGCCGCAGGCGACGTTCTCGGTCGGATCGAGGCTCGCAAGCCTCAATGGCGGTATCCTCAACGCGCTTCTCGGCGGACTTCTCGGCAGCAACATCTCGCTCAGCGTCATGGACTACAACGCGCTGCTCTCCGCCGATGTGAGCGTGCTCTCCTTCGTCGACGGCCTTGCCACACAGCTGAACCTGACCGGCGTGTCGTATTCGGATGTGCTGGCATCGAAGGCGACCGTCGGCCAGATCGCCACGGCCATGGCCAATGTGCCCGGGCTTGGCAACACGGCCAAGGTCGCCCTGCAGACGATCGCGTCCAAGTCGACCGGTACGGTCCAGATCCCGCTCAGTCATCTGGTCGATCTCGGCTCCGTCGGCAAATTGGGCCTCGGGCAAAGGCCCGCCGGCCTCGGCGTCGACGCCAGCGCCTTGGGAATGCTGACGGCCGCCGCCGGGCTGGCAAACGGTTCAAAACAGGTCGACGTCGCCCTAGGCGCCACCATTCCGGGCGTGCTGTCGACCACGCTCGCCATCGCCATCGGCGAACCGCCGCAATCCTCGCCGTGGCTGGCGGTTGGAGAAGCCGGCACCGTGGTTCGCACCGCGCAAACGCGCATCAAGCTGCTGGTCACGGTCGGCGTCGGCAATCCAAACCTGGGCGGCGGTATCAGCCTGCTGTCAGTCAAGCTGCCGCTGAATGTCGAAGTGGCCTACGCCGAAGCAAAGCTGACCGACATCAGCTGCCCGACCGGCCCCGACAGCCTGAAGGTTACCATTGCCGCGAAGCCCGGCATCGCGGCGGTGAACCTTGCCGCCAGCGATGCCGATAACAGCCCCACCGCCTTCGCGGATTTCAGCAACCCGCAGTCGTTCTCCGACGCCAACATCGCGGATGTCAGCCTCAATCTGTTGCTGTTAAAAATTCCGCTAATATTGGTGAAGGGTTCGGCGGGTGCCGACATCACCAACGTCAGCCCGACCAACCTGGTCTTCAACAAAACCGAGATCGCCGCCAAAACCATCAAGACGACGCCAACACGGGACATTACCCAGACGCTGACAACGTCACTGGTCGACAAGTTGTCGCTTTCCGTCAATGCGCTTGGTATCCTCGGGCTTGACATAACGGCGTTGCTCGGCACCGTGAAGCCAGCTGTGACAACGCTCTTGAAAACCGTAACGGCACCAGTCGACACATTGCTTTACAACCTGCTCGATACGCTCGGCGTGCATCTCGGCGAGGCCGATGTCCGGGTCACCGGCGCGACATGCGGACGTGCCGTGCTGGTGCAGTAACGGTCGGGATATCAGTCGAACCTGCCCAAAAAGGCTCCGAGCGCTGGCAGCAAAAGCTCGGCCCCGACGACCGCGGCATCGCCATCCAGCTGTGCAACCGCTCCGATGTCCCCGGGCAACGGCCAATTGGCCGGTCCGCCGGCGAAATTGAAGACACAGAGCAGTCTTTCGCCGCCGCCCTCGCGGATGAAAGCGAGCACGTCACCCTCGGCGTCGAGAAAGCGGATCGAGCCTGATACCAGCGCCTCATGCTCCCCGCGCAAGGCCAGCGTGGTCCGATAGGACTTCAGCACCGAGGCCGTGTCGGCATTCTGGACATCGACCGCGCGGGCACGATGGCTGGCCGGTATCGGCAGCCACGGCCTGGCCGTGGAGAAGCCCGCATTGTCGGCGCCGGCCTCCCAGACCATCGGCGTGCGACACCCATCCCTGCCCTTGACGCCCGGCCAGAAGCGGATGCCGACGGGATCGCGCAGATCCTCATAGGCCAGCTCCGCCTCCTCCAGGCCCAACTCCTCGCCCTCATAGAGGCAGATCGAGCCGCGCAGGCAGGCGAGCAGCATGATCGAGAATCTTGCGACCGCATCGGGATCGCTGTCCGGCCTTGTCCAGCGGCTGACATGGCGCACCACATCATGGTTGGAGAACGCCCAACAGACCCAGCCGTCGGAGACGGCCGCCTCGAAGGCTTCGACGCAGCCACGCACATGCGCGGCCGAGAACTGCGGACCGAGCAGGTCGAAGGTGTAACACATATGCAGCTTGTCGCCGCCTGAGGTGTAGGCGGCGAGCGTCTGCAGCGAGCGGCCTTCATCCCCGATTTCGCCGACCGCGGCGCGGTCGTCATATTCATCGAGCAGCGCCCTGAAGCGGCGCAGGAACGCCAGGTTTTCCGGCTGCGTCTTGTCGAACAGATGCTCCTGGTAGAGGTAGGTGTTGGTCTCGCCGTTGGTGCCGGCGACGCTCGACGCCAAGGGCGGATTGCTGCGCAGCCAGCGGTCATGGAAATAGTAATTGACCGTATCGAGCCGGAAACCGTCGACGCCGCGCTCCAGCCAGAAGCGCACCGTGTCGAGAAGCGCGTCCTGGACCTCCGGATTGTGAAAATTCAGATCGGGCTGCGAGGCAAGGAAATTGTGCATGTAATACTGCCGGCGGGTCGAATCCCATTCCCAGGCCGGGCCACCGAAGACGGAGAGCCAGTTGTTGGGCGCGCCGCCATCGGGCTTGGTATCGGCCCAGACATACCAGTCCGACTTGGGGTTATCGCGGCTGGCGCGGCTTTCGACAAACCAGTCGTGCTTGTCGGACGAATGCGACAGCACCTGGTCGATGATGATCTTCAGGCCGAGGCGATGCGCCTCGGCGACCAGCGCATCGAAATCCTCGAGCGTGCCGAACATCGGATCGACATCGCAGTAATCCGACACGTCGTAGCCCATATCGGCCATCGGCGACTTGAAGAAGGGCGACAGCCAGACGGCGTCGACACCAAGCGAGGCGATATGGGCGAGCCTCGACGTGATACCGGCGAGATCGCCGCTGCCATCGCCGGTCGTGTCCTGGAAGGAGCGCGGATAGACCTGGTAGATGGTGCAGCCGCGCCACCATCCGGTCTTGTCACCTGCCGCCATTGCGGTTCTCCCTTGGGCCGGTCTGCGCGGCTGCGCATTCGATCATGAAGACCACCGTCCGCCCCGACACCGGTCGCGAGATGTCCACTGCATCGCCTGTCTCCAGGGCTTGCGTCCAGAAAAATCCTTCGCGCTCGGGCAACGTGACCATGCAGGCACGGCGATCGCCGTTGATGATCACTGCAAGGCGGCTGGCGCCAGCCAGGATCATGACCAGGCGGTGCCGCTGCGGGTCCTGCCAGCTTTGTTCGTCGAGCGGCGCGCCTGTCTCGGTCAGCCATCCGACGTCCGGCATCTTTGACCCTGCCGGTGGCTGGCCCGTGAGGAAGCTTGTGCCGCAAAGCGCGGGCATCGCTCGGCGAAGCGTCGACAGCAGCGCCGTGTAGTGCTCCAGCACCTGGTCGCGGCCGGCCCAGTCGAGCCAGGTGATCTCGTTGTCCTGCGCATAAGCGTTGTTGTTGCCTTGCTGGGTGCGGCCGAATTCGTCGCCGGCCGTCAGCATGATGGTGCCGCGTGACGCAAACAGCGTGGCGAGCAGCGCGCGCTGATCGTTCAGCCGAGCCACGGCTACGGCCGGGTCATCCGCATCACCTTCCACGCCGTTGTTCCAGGACAGGTTTTCATTGTGGCCGTCGCGGTTCTGTTCGCCATTGGCTTGGTTGTGCTTGCGCTCGAAGCGCACGATGTCGGCGAGCGTCATGCCGTCATGGGCAGCGATGAAATTGACCGTACGGCTGGCACCTTGCCCGTTCGCGGCAAACACATCGGACGAACCGGCAAGCCGGGTCGCCAGGGCGCCGACCATGCCGGCGTCGCCGCGCCAGAAGCGCCTGACATCGTCGCGATACTTGTCGTTCCATTCGAGGAAGGGCGACGAAAAATTGCCGAGCTGATAGCCGTCTGGACCGATGTCCCACGGCTCGGCGAGCAACACGCGGTCGGCCAGCAGCGCGTCGTCGCGCATCGCTTTCAGCAGCGGCGCCTCAGCATCGAATGTTCCTTCAACCCGCCCCAGAATGGGCGCCAGGTCAAAGCGGAAGCCGTCGACGCCGGCATCCCTGACGAAATGGCGAAGCGTGTCGAGGACCATTTCCTGGACCACAGGATGGTCGCAAGCGACCGTGTTGCCGGTGCCGGTGTCGTTGGCCAGCCTGCCGTCAGGCGTGTGCCGGTAATAGGCCTGGTTGTCGAAGCCGCGCAGCGACAGCGTGGGACCAAGCCTGTCACTCTCGCCGGTATGGTTGAAGACGAGGTCGAGGATGACGCCGATGCCGGCCTCGCGCAGCGCAGCGACCGTGTTTCGCAATTCCATGATGCCGCCCGGCGCCAGACGCGGATCGAGGGCCATGAACGTCACGGGATTATAGCCCCAGGCGTTACGCAGCCCGAGCGGCGGCAAATGTCGCTCGTCGATCGACGCGGTCACCGGCATCAATTCGACCGCGCCAACGCCGAGTTTTTTCAGATGCTCGACAATCACGGGATGAGCGAGAGCGGCAATGGTGCCACGCAACTTCTTGGGAACGTCCGGATGCAGCATGGTGAAGGCGCGCACCGGCACTTCGTAAATAAGGCCGCTCGGCTGGAATAGCGGCGGGGCAGCCTGCACCGGCTTCGGCAGCGCAGCGGCAATCGCCTTCGGCATCAGCGGCGCGGTATCGGCGCCCTCGTTCCGGCGTTGAGCCAGCCGCCAGTCATAGGTGTAGGACCTGTCGATCTCGACGGCATAAGGATCGGTCAGGAGCTTGGCGGGATCGAACCACAGGCCGCGCTCCGGCGCGTAGTCGCCATCGGCGCGAAAGCCGTAGCGGATGCCCTGGCCAAGGCCCGCAACGAATAGCGCATGCACGCCCTCGCCTTCCGGCTGCAGCTCGAGCCGTTCGATTTCCCGGTTGCCCTGCTCGTCGAAAATCGAGACCCAAAGCCGACGAGCGGCTTGCGACCATGCGGCAAAGCGGATGCCTTCGCGGGTGACGGTGGCGCCGAGCTGGGTCATGCGAGCTCCCCCTTCTCCCCTTGTGGGAGAAGGTGTCGCCGCAGGCGACGGATGAGAGGTGTTCCAGCTTGGTAAAGACGGCGATCCTTCGCCCACTCATCAACCGTCTCGGCGCTGCGCGCCGATCCACCGCCCTGGGGCGAGCCACGGGTCTCGCCCCGTCCTTCGAACCCCACAAGGGGAGAAGGGAAAGCACGAGCCGCCACCCTCAAGTAATCACGCTTGGCTCGGCGCGGCCGGTATGGCTGTGAATACCGGCAATATCATCGGCCGCCGAAATCAGATCGGCAAGGGCGGCCTGGGTGTCGAGATCGTGCCTCGACTTGTCCGGCTCGTAGCGCTCGATATAGACGCGCAGCGTGGCACCTGACGTGCCGGTGCCGGAGAGGCGAAAGACGACCCGCGAACCACCTTCGAACAGCACCCTGATGCCCTGATGCTCGCTGATCGAACCGTCGACCGGATCGTGATAGGCAAAATCGTCGGCGCTGGCGATTTTCATGCCGCGCACGCTGGTACCCGGCAGCGCGCCGAGCTTGGCGCGCAGTTCGTCGACCAATGCGTTGGCGCGGTCGCTCTCAACCTCTTCATAATCGTGCCGCGAATAGTAGTTGCGCCCGTAGGTCGCCCAGTGCTCGGTGACGATCTGCTTGCAGCTCTCGCCGCGCGCGGCAAGGATGTTGAGCCACAAAAGCACCGCCCACAGGCCGTCCTTTTCACGGACATGGTTGGAGCCGGTGCCCGCACTCTCCTCGCCGCAGATCGTCGCCATGTCGGCATCCAGCAGATTGCCGAAGAACTTCCAGCCGGTCGGCGTCTCGTAGATGCCTATGCCGAGTTTTTCAGCAACACGATCGGCCGCGCCACTGGTCGGCATCGAGCGGGCGATGCCTTTCAAACCAGCCTTGTAGCCGGGCGCCAGGCGCGCATTGGCGGCAAGCATGGCGACCGAATCCGACGGGGTGACGAAAATACCCTTGCCGATGATCAGATTGCGGTCTCCGTCACCATCCGAGGCGGCGCCGAAATCCGGCGCGTCCGGTCCCATCATCTCGTCATAGAGATGCTTGGCGTGGACAAGGTTCGGGTCCGGATGGTGGCCGCCGAAATCCGGCAGCGGCTTGAAATTGCGGCAGGTGCCATTGGGCGCGCCGAGCCGGTTTTCCAGGATCTCCTTGGCATAGGGACCGGTCACCGCGTGCATGGCGTCGAAGCGCATGCGGAAGCCGGACTTGAAGAGTTTGCGCAAGGCGTCGAAATCGAACAGGCTTTCCATCAACTCGGCATAGTCGGCGACCGGGTCGATGATCTCGACCGTCATGCCGGCGGCCTTGACCGCGCCAACCGTGTCGATGTCGATCGGATCGATGTCGGCGACCTCGAAGCTCGAAATCGCCTTGGTCTTTTCGAAGATCGCGTCGGTCAGCTTTTCCGGCGCCGGGCCGCCATTGCCGGCATTGTACTTGATGCCGAAATCCTCATGCGGGCCGCCCGGATTGTGGCTGGCCGACAGGATGATGCCGCCAAAGGTCTTGTATTTGCGGATGACATGCGAGGCGGCTGGCGTCGACAGGATGCCGCCCTGCCCGACCATCACCTTGCCGAAGCCGTTGGCGGCGGCCATGGCGATGGCCTTCTGGATGACCTCGCGGTTGTAAAAGCGGCCATCGCCACCGATCACCAGGGTCTTGCCCTTGAAACCGTCGAGCGCGTCGAAGATCGACTGGATGAAATTCTCGGCATAGTGCTCCTGCTGAAAGACAGGCACCTTCTTGCGCAGGCCCGACGTGCCGGGCTTCTGATCGGAATAGGGTTTGGTGGGGACGGTTCGTATCATGCTTCAGGCAACCCTTTTCGAAAGCAGCGAGCGATAGAGTTCAACATATTTGTCCGCGCTCTTGTCCCACGACACGTCGGCCTTCATGCCCTGGCGCTGCAGCGATTCCCAGACCGCCGGACTGGCATGGGCGTCGACGAGGCGGCGGATGGCATGCAGCAAGGCACCGCCATTGTTGGGCGCGAACTGGAAGCCGGTGGCGACACCGGCGGAGACGGCGGCCTCATTGGCGTCGATGACCGTATCGGCCAGACCCCCGGTGCGCGCGACCACGGGCACGCAGCCATAGCGCAGGCCGTAAAGCTGCGTCAGCCCGCACGGTTCAAAGCGCGAGGGAATGACGATGGCGTCGCAGCCGCCCTGCATGATGTGCGACAGGCCCTCGTCGTAGCCGACGACGACCCCGATGCGGCCGCGATGCCGGGCGGCGGCGGCAAGCAGCGCGCCTTCGAGACCGGCATCGCCGGAACCCAAGATGGCCAGGCGCGCTCCTGTGGCAACGATGCTGTCGACCACCAGCGCCAATATGTCCATGCCCTTTTGCCAGGTCAGGCGGCTGACTACGCAGACGATCGGGCTGTCATCACGCTCAAGGCTGAAGCGGTCTTCCACGGCAGCCCTGTTTGGGGCGCGCGCCTTCAGCGTGCTGGCGGTGTAGGTGGACACCAGATGCTTGTCGGTTTCGGGATCCCAGATGCCGGTGTCGATGCCGTTGACGATGCCATAGAGATCGCTGGAGCGCATGTTGATGAGGCCGTCGAGGCCCATGCCGAATTCGGGCGAGCGGATTTCCTGCGCGTAGGTCGGACTGACCGTGGTGATCGCCCAGGCGGCCTGCAGGCCGGCTTTCAGGAAGCCGACACCGCCATAATATTCGACGCCGTCGAGCGCCATCGCCGCCGCCGGCAAGCCGAGTTCACCGAAGATGCCGGCACCGAACTGGCCCTGGAAGGCGAGATTGTGGACGGTCATCATCGAGGGAATGCCAACTGCCTTGCCGTAGCGCATGTAGGCCAGGGTCATCGCCGACTGCCAGTCATGGGCATGGACGATGTCCGGCTGGTAGCCAGAGATGGCGCCACCGGCGATGTCGCCGCCGACCTGGCTTAGTGCCGCGAAGCGCCGCCAATTGTCTGGCCAGTCCACGCCTGTGGCGTTGCCGTAGGGACCGCCGGGACGGTCGAACAGATGCGGCGCATCGAGCACGAACAGTTCGAGCCCGGCGAGTTGGACTGAGTGAACGGAAGCCTTGCCGCCCTGCAGCAAGGGGTATTGCAGAACCGCCCGCTTTTTCTTGACGGCGGCCATAACGGTCGGAAAGCCGGGAATGAGCGTGCGCATTGTCACGCCCTTGGCCGCCAAGGCAATGGGCAGCGCGCCGGTCACGTCGGCAAGCCCTCCGGTCTTGATCAGCGGAAAGATCTCGGGCGTGACCGACAGAACCTGCATGCGTTAGAGCCCCAGCTTGTCGATCATGTCCTGGGTGACCAGGCAGATGCCCTTTTCGGAAACGCGGAAGCGCTTGGCGTCGAGAATAGGATCTTCGCCGACCACCAGCCCTTCCGGTATCCTAACACCATGGTCGATGACCACGCGCTTCAACTTTGCGTTCCGGCCGACATGAACGTCGGGCAGCATGACGACTTCTTCCAGCGTCGAATAGGAATTGATGCGCGCGCCGGTGAAGATCAGGCTTTTTTTCAGCGAAGCCCCCGAGACGATGCAGTCACCCGAGACAAGCGAGGAGATGGCCGAACCGCGGCGGCCGTCCTCGTCATGCACGAACTTTGCCGGCGGCTTCAACTCGGCATAGGTCCAGATCGGCCAGTCGCGGTCGTAGAGGTCGAGCTCAGGCGTGATATCCGTGAGGTCGATATTGGCTTCCCAATAGGCATCGACCGTTCCGACGTCGCGCCAGTAGGCCTCGTTCTCGGCGGTCGAGCGGACGCAGGACTTGGCGAAGCGGTGCGCGATCGCCTTACCGTGCTGGACGATATAGGGAATGATGTCCTTGCCGAAGTCACGGCTCGAGCCCGGCTCGGCCGAATCGCGGCGCAACTGCTCCATCAGGAACTTGGTCTTGAAGACGTAGATGCCCATCGAGGCCAAAGCGAACTCCGGCTTGTCGGGAATGCCGGGCGGATCGGCGGGCTTTTCGACGAAGGCGATGATGTTGTCCTTGCCATCGACATGCATGACGCCGAAGCCGGTGGCTTCCATGCGCGGCACTTCGAGGCAGCCGACGGTGACGTCGGCATTGGCGTCGACGTGCTGGCGAAGCATCATCTCGTAGTCCATCTTGTAGATGTGGTCGCCGGCCAGGATGACCATGTATTCGGGCCCGTAGGCTTCGATGATGTCGATGTTCTGGTAGACGGCGTCGGCCGTGCCTTCGTACCACTGCGTTTCCGAGACGCGCTGGCTGGCCGGCAGGATGTCGAAACTCTCGTTTCGCTCGGGGCGCAGGAAGTTCCAGCCGCGCTGCAGATGGCGGATCAGCGAATGTGCCTTGTACTGGGTGGCGACGCCGAGGCGTCGAATGCCGGAGTTAAGCGCGTTGGAGAGCGCGAAGTCGATGATGCGCGTCTTGCCACCGAAATAGACCGCCGGCTTGGCACGCCGGTCGGTCAGTTCCTTGAGGCGGCTGCCGCGGCCGCCGGCCAGCACATAGGCCATGGCATCGCGCGCCAGCGGCTGGGTCCGTTTCAAGTCTGCCATTTCTACCCTCCCAAGTTACTCGATCTCGGCATGTTACTCAGTGTCGATGGGTTCAGCCGGCGACGAGCTCGAGCATGATCGTGGACAGCGGCGGCAAGAGCATCGTCGCGGCGATGCTTCCTTCCTCCGCCGTCGCCTCGACCATGCCGCCATTGCCCTTGCCGGAACCGCCATATTCAGAAGCGTCGGTGTTGATGATCTCGCGCCATTTTCCGGCCGTCGGCAACGGCACGCGATAATTATCGCGCGGCACCGGCGTGAAATTGGAAATGACGGCCACCGGGCTGCCGCCCGGCGCGCTGCGCAGCCAGGCAAAAACCGAATTCTGGCTGTCGTCGACGATCAGCCAGGAGAACCCTTCCGGTTCGCAGTCGCGGCCATGCAGCGCCGGACGCGAACGGTAGAGATAGTTGAGATCGCGCACCGTCTGCCACACACCGCGATGCGGCCGGAACTCCAGCAGGTTCCAGTCCAGCGCGCGCGCCTCGCTCCATTCGCGGCGCTGCGCGAACTCCTGTCCCATGAACAGCAGCTTCTTGCCGGGATAGCCCCACATGAAAGCGTAGTAAGCGCGCAATGTCGCGAATTTCTGCCAGTCGTCACCGGCCATCTTGCCCAGCAACGTGCCTTTGCCGTGCACGACCTCGTCATGCGAGAGCGGCAGCACGAAATTCTCCGAGAAGGCGTAGGTCAGGCCGAAGGTGAGGTCGTTGTGGTGGTGCTTTCGGAAGATCGGCTCCTTGGAGAAATACTCCAGCGTGTCGTGCATGAAGCCCATATTCCACTTGAAGCCGAAGCCCAGGCCGCCTTCATGCACCGGTGCCGAGACCTTCGGCCATGAGGTCGATTCCTCGGCGATGGTCATCACGCCCGGATGGTGGCCGTAGACCTCCTTGTTCATTTTCTGCAGGAAGCTGACCGCCTCGAGGTTCTCGCGGCCGCCCTTCTCGTTGGGGATCCATTCGCCGGCTTTGCGCGAATAATCGAGGTAGAGCATCGAGGCGACCGCGTCGACGCGTAAACCGTCGACATGGTATTTCTCGGCCCAGAACAACGCGTTGTTGACGAGGAACGACACCACCTCGCGGCGGCCGAAATTGTAGATCGCGGTGTTCCAGTCGGGATGAAAACCCTTGCGCGGATCGGCATGTTCGTAGAGCGCGGTGCCATCGAAATTGGCCAGGCCATGCGCGTCGACCGGGAAATGCGCCGGCACCCAGTCGAGGATGACGCCGACGCCGGCGCGGTGGGCGCCATCGACGAAACGCGCAAAGCCATCCGGGTCGCCGAAGCGGGCCGACGGCGCGTAAAGGCCGGTAGTCTGGTAGCCCCAGGACGGGTCATAGGGGTGTTCAGAGATCGGCATGAATTCGATGTGGGTGAAACCGGTCTCGACCACATAGGGGATCAGCCGGTCGGCCAATTCGTCCCATGACAGGAACGTTCCGTCGTCGTGAAGCTGCCAGGAGCCGGCATGGACCTCGTAGATCGAGATGGCTTCGCGCCGGTGATCGGCATTGCGCCAGAAATTGCGGTGCGCCTCATCGCCCCACTCATGCGCCGGCGGCACGGCAACGACCGAAGCGGTGGCCGGACGCAGTTCGGACTTGAAGGCGAACGGGTCGGCCTTCAGCGGCAGTCTGACACCATCGGGGCCGATGATCTCATATTTGTAGGGGCGTCCGGCACCGATGTCGGGTACGAACAGTTCCCAGATGCCGGTGTCGCGGCGGTCCCGCATCGTGTGCCGGCGACCATCCCATTCGTTGAAATCGCCGACCACCGAGACGCGTCGGGCATTGGGAGCCCAGACGGCGAAATGCACTCCGGAAGCGCCTTCGTGGTCGATGACATGGGCGCCGAGCTTGTCGAACAGCCTTAGGTGCGAGCCTTGGGCGATGTAGTAGTCGTCCAGGGGCCCGAGCACCGGACCGAACGAATAGGGATCGGTCAGCCACCAGTCGCCGCCGGCATTGCGCGCGTGGTAGCGCAGGGGCTGCCGCTTCCTGATCGAGAGCTTGCCTTCGAAAAAGCCGCCATCGTCGCGCCTGGACAATTCACCCGCGATGGTGCCGGTCAGCGTGTAGGCAGTGACGAATTCGGCATTCGGAACAAAGCACCGCGCATACAGGCTCTTGCCGACTTCATGGACGCCAAGGACCGCGAATGGATCTCCGTGCGTGCCGGCAACAATCGCCGCAACATCGCTGGCTGGCGCCAGTCCGTCCGGCCCGCTTGTCGCAGCGGTCGCGCGCGGCTTCTTCATCAGGCAGTGTCCCTCCCCGGGCACCAAGTGTTTGTTTCTAGTGATGTGAATCCGACTTTCAAACACATCACCGGGACCACATTGTTCGCGGCCTCATGCAATCACATCAGACAGGCACGTTCCAGATTTCTTTCGCATATTGGCGGATCGTGCGATCGGAGGAGAACCAGCCGACACGCGCAACGTTGCGGATTGCCCTGGCGTACCAGTCGGGACTGTTGCGCCAGACCGCATCGACCTCGCGCTGGGCGGCGGCATAGGCATCGAAATCCGCTGCGACCATGAACCAGTCGCTGTTGTAGAGACCGTTGATGAGGTCGCGGTAACGTTCCGGATCGTCGGGCGAGAAGACGCCTGACGAAACAGCTGCAACCGCTTGCGCCAGCTCGGGCGAGCCTTCGATGACGGCGCGCGGATCGTAGCCTTTGTTGCGCCGCTCGGCGACCTCGGCGGTGGTCAGCCCGAAGATGAAGATGTTGTCGTCGCCGACGCATTCCTTGATCTCGACATTGGCGCCGTCGAGCGTGCCGATGGTCAGCGCGCCGTTGAGCGCGAACTTCATGTTGCCGGTGCCCGATGCTTCCATCCCGGCGGTCGAGATCTGCTCGGAAAGGTCGGCAGCCGGCATCATGATCTCGGCCAGGCTGACATTGTAATTCGGCAGGAACACCACCTTAAGCAGACCGCGCACGGCCGGATCGCGGTTGATGACTTTTGCGACGTCGTTGGCGAGTTTGATGATCAGCTTCGCATTGTGGTAGCTGGGCGCCGCCTTACCGCCGAAGAATTTCACGCGCGGCATCCAGTCGCGCTCGGGGTGCGAGCGGATCTGGTCATAGAGAGCGATCGCCTCGAGGATGTTCAGAAGCTGGCGCTTGTATTCGTGGATGCGCTTGATCTGGATGTCGAACAGCGCCGAGGGATCGACCTTGATGCCGAGCCGGTCGGCGACGAGGTTGGCCAGCCGCGCCTTGTTGGCGCGTTTGACGGCGGCGAACTTGTCGCGAAAGGCGGCATCGCCGGCGAAACCGTCGAGATCCTTGATGGCGTCGATGTCGTCGAGAAAGTGGTCGCCGATCGCCTCGCGGGCAAGCGACGTCAGCCCGGGATTGCACTGGATCAGCCAGCGCCGCGGCGTGATGCCGTTGGTCTTGTTGTTGATGCGATCGGGATAGAGCTTGTGCAGATCGGCGAACACCGTCTCCTTCATCAGGTCGGTGTGAAGCGCCGAAACGCCGTTGATCGAATGCGAGCCGACAAAGGCCAGATTGCCCATGCGCACCCGGCGATCGCCATTTTCCTGGATCAGCGAGATGCGGCCGATCTGCTCGTCGGAGAACTGGTTGGACGCACGCGCCTCCAGGAGCACTTCAGCGTTGATGGCATAGACGATCTGCATGTGGCGCGGCAAAAGCCGCTCGAACAGCGGCACCGGCCAGCTTTCCAGTGCCTCGGGCAACAGCGTGTGGTTGGTGTAGCCGAAGGTGCGCTTGGTGATATCCCAGGCCTGATCGAAATCCATGCCGTGGACGTCCATCAACAGACGCATGAGTTCCGGCACGGCGATGGCCGGATGGGTGTCGTTGAGGTGGATCGCGGCCTTGTCGGGCAACGACTTCAGGTCGCCATATTGGCTGAGATGGCGCTGGACGATGTCCTGCAGCGAGGCGGTGGAGAAGAAATATTCTTGCCGGAGGCGCAGTTCCTGTCCGGCCTTGTGGGAGTCGGCGGGATAGAGCACGCGCGACAAGGCATCGGCCTTGTTGCTTTCGGCAAGCGCACCGATGTGGTCGCCGGCATTGAATTTGTCGAGCAGGATCGGATCGACCGGCATGCCCGACCACAACCGCAGTGTGTTGACGCGATTGGCCCGCCAGCCCACCACGGGCGTGTCATAGGCGACGGCCAGCACATGCTCGGTCGGCTTCCAGACATGGCGTTCGAGCCGGCCGTCCTTCGAGGTGATCGATTCCACCGAACCGCCGAAACCGACCTCGAAAGAGCGTTCGCGGCGTTCGAATTCCCACGGGTTGCCATGGTCGAGCCAGGTCTCGGGCAATTCGACCTGCCAGCCGTCGTGGATCTCCTGGCGGAACATGCCGTTGGCATAGCGGATGCCGTAGCCATGCGCGGGAATGTCGACGGTCGCCATGCTTTCCATGAAGCAGGCCGCGAGCCGGCCGAGGCCGCCATTGCCGAGTGCCGCATCCGGCTCGAGTGCAGCGATGAGATCGAGATCGACGCCCAGCGACGACAGCGCCTCGCGCATATTGTCCATCAGGCCGAGATTGGAGAAGGCGTCGCGCATCAGGCGGCCGATGAGGAACTCGAGCGACAGATAGTAGACGCGCTTTTCCTGCTGGTCGTAGGCCTCTTTCGTCGCCTGCATCCAGTGGTCGACGATGCGGTCACGCACGACCTTGATCGAGGCGGTCAGCCAGTCGTACTGGGTCGCGACGGTGATGTCCTTGCCGACCCTGTATTTGAGAGCCTTCAAGACTTCCGCTGCGAGCGTCTTCGGATCGGGATTTTCAAGTTCGGGCTGGGGAGCTTCGGATGTCATCGCGCGCGTCATGCTGCCTCTCGTGCGGTTGCCATGATCATACCGGCTTTCATCGTTCCTCCCAGCCCATGCTAGCCGATACTGCCATATATTCAATCGATTTAGGTAAGCCAGCGGCGGCTTACCCTGCGGCAATTTGACAATTTGAAGCGCGGCGCGCCCAGACAATCTGCGCGACGCGCTTCAAATTTTGTTCCGTGCATGTCGTTGTCCCAAAACCGCTACGCACTTTTGGGCGACATGCATCAAGCCGCGAGCGCTGCCTCTGGCGGAACCTTTGCTCCGGTCATGAACGCCACGGCATCGGACATCGTATATTGCTTGGGATCGATGACGCAGAGGCGACGGCCGAGCCGGTGGATGTGAATGCGGTCGGCCACTTCGAAGACATGCGGCATGTTGTGCGAGATCAGCACGATCGGCAGGCCGCGCTTCTTGACGTCGAGGATCAGTTCGAGCACGCGGCGGCTTTCCTTGACGCCGAGGGCCGCCGTCGGTTCGTCCATGATCACCACACGACTGCCGAAGGCGGCGGCGCGCGCCACCGCAACGCCCTGCCTTTGACCGCCCGAAAGCGTCTCCACCGCCTGGCTGATATTCTGGATGGTCATCAAGCCAAGCTCGGTGAGCTTGTCGCGGGCGCGCTTTTCCATCGCCGGACGGTCGAGCATACGAAGCCAGTCGCCCAGAAAACCCGGTTTGCGGATTTCGCGGCCGAGGAACATGTTGTCGGCAATCGAGAGCGCCGGCGACAGCGCCAGATTCTGATAGACTGTCTCGATGCCGGCTTCGCGGGCCTCCATCGGTGATTTGAAGGCGACGGGTTTGCCTTCAAGCCGGATCTCGCCTTCGTCAGGCACGGCCGCGCCTGAAATCGCCTTGATGAGCGACGACTTGCCGGCGCCATTGTCGCCGATCACGGCGAGGATTTCGCCGGGGTAAAGGTCGAAGTCGGCATTGTCGAGGGCGGTGACGCGGCCATAACGCTTGACCAGGCCACGAGCGGTGAGAATGGGTTCCTGGGTCATGGTCATGCCGAAACCTTTCTGATCCATTGGTCGACTGCCACGGCGCCGATGATCAGCACACCGGTGAGCAGCACTTTCCATTGCGGATCGGCGCCCAGCATGTTGAGGCCCATGGAGACGACGCCGACGATCATCGCGCCGAAAAGCGTGCCCAGGATCGAGCCGCGTCCGCCGAACAGAGAAATACCTCCGATCACCGTCGCGGTGATCGCCTGCAGATTGTAGTCGGTGACGGCCGCTGACGGCGAGATCGAACCATTGCGGCCGATGGAGACCCAGGCAGCGAAAGCGGCGATCAGCCCGGCAAGGGTGTAGACCGTCATCAGCACCTTCTTGGTCTGGATGCCCGACAGCTTCGCCGCCTCCTGGTCATCGCCAACGGCGTAGACATGGCGGCCCCATGCCGTGTGATTGAGCACGTACCACAGGACCATAACGAGCACGACCGTGGCAATGACACCGAGCGTCAGCACCGCCGTGCCGACCTTGAAGCTCAATGCAAACAGATGCAGCAGCGGCGCTTGGGTGTCGACATCGGTGTCGCGGATCGTCTCATTGGCCGAATAGATGAAGTTCGTGGCCATGACGATGTTCCAGGTGCCAAGCGTCACGATGAAGGGCGGCAGCTTCATGTAGGCGACAAGCACCCCGTTGAGCAGTCCGCAGGCCGCGCCGGCGGCAAGACCGATCGCCACCGCGAGCGCGCTCGGCATGCCGTAGCTGACCGCGCAATTGCCCATGATCACCGCTGAAATCACCATGATCACACCGATCGACAGGTCGATGCCTGCGGTCAGGATGACCAGCGTCTGTGCGGCACCCAGAATGCCGATGATGGCGATCTGCTGCAGGATAAGCGTCAGCGTGTAGGACGAAAAGAACCGCCCTCCGATGGTGATGCCGAAGACGATGATCGCCAGAACCAGGACGATCAGCGGCACCGCCGCCGGCGTCGAATGCAGGAAATGCTGGATGCGCTTGACGGCCGATTTGTGCTCGTCAAAGGCAGCCACGCTTGTGTCGCTGCTCGAGAGAGCCTTCTCGAATTCCTGAGCTTGAGCCATGTTTCCTCCCCGTGGGCTTCAGCCAAACGCCGACGCCAGTCCACGCCTTTCCGGTCTGCTGCCGGGATTGTTCGCGGTCACGCAACCATCGTCCACCCGAAGCGGCCGGGGATCAAGCCCCGACCGCTCAGGTTCGGTAGATGCCTGTCAGACCGGCATCAGCCCCAGCACTTGGCGAGGCCTTCCTTGGTGTCGATGGACTTCACGCCGGTGGCCGGCTTGTCGGTCACCAGATTGACGCCGGTGTCGAAGAAGTTCTTGCCTTCGGTCGGCTTCGGCTTGGTTCCGTCCTTGGCAAAAGCGGCGATCGCCTCGATGCCGAGTGCCGCCATCTGCAGCGGATACTGCTGCGATGTGGCACCGATCACGCCTTCAGTAACCGATTTCACGCCGGGGCAGCCGCCGTCGACCGAAACGATAAGCACCTGCTTTTCAAGGCCGACGGCCTTGAGCGCCTGGTAGGCACCGACAGCGGCCGGCTCGTTGATGGTGTGGATGACGGTGATGCCGGAGTCCTTCTGAAGCAGGTTCTCCATCGCCTTGCGGCCGCCCTCTTCGTTCCCGTTGGTGACGTCGTGGCCGACGATGCGCGGATCGTCCTCGTCGCCGATCTTGTTGGGATCCTTCACGTCGATGCCGTAGCCCATCATGAAGCCCTGGTCGCGCAGCACGTCGACGGTCGGCTGCGAAGGGGTCAGGTCGAGGAAGCCGATCTTGGCATCCTTCGCCTTGTCGCCCAGCGTGGCGGCTGCCCAGGCACCGATCAGCTTGCCGGCTTCGAGATTGTCCGTCGCAAAGGTCGCGTCGGCGGCATCGATCGGATCGAGCGGCGTGTCGAGCGCGATCACCAGCAGGCCGGCATCACGCGCCTTCTTCACGGTCGGCACGATGCCCTTGGTGTCGGAGGCAGTGATCAGGATACCCTTGGCGCCGTCGGCGATGCAGCTCTCGATAGCCGCGACCTGGCTCTCGCTGTCGCCGTCGATCTTGCCGGCATAGGTCTTGAGGTCGACGCCGAGTTCCTTGGCCTTCGCGGTGGCGCCTTCCTTCATCTTGACGAAGAACGGATTGGTGTCGGTCTTGGTGATCAGGCAGGCACCGACACCAGCCGCGGATGCGGACGACGCAAACGCCATCAGCCCCAGAGCCGCGGCGGCAAACACGGTCGATTTCAACAGTTTTGTATTGGTCACGATTTCCTCCCAGTGGAACCATCCGGATGCCGGCCAACCGGCACCTGCAGCGCGTCCAACGAAATTCTCCCAGCGTGGACGCTGCTTCAACAGACACCAGCACGAAGCCTCTGTCAATAATTAAATCACTCTTATTTATTATTGACAGCCTTGCTTCGTTCACCCATTCTGGCCCAAAAGCATTGAGGGGAAACGACGGGAGGAACAGGGTGGAAACGGCCATTGCGAGGCACGGTTCGCCCGAGGTGAATGACAGTCTCATTCACCGAGGCACCAACCAGAGCGGCATGCGCGACCACAATGAGCGGTTGGTGCTGTCGCTGGTGCGCCAGCACGGCAGCCTGGCAAAATCCGACATCGCCCGCATGACCGGACTTTCGGCGCAGACGGTTTCGGTCATCATGCGCGAGCTGGAGGAAGAAAGCCTCCTGCTGCGCCAGGCGCCGTTGCGCGGCAAGATCGGCCAGCCTTCCATCCCGATGGCGCTCAATCCCGAAGGCGCCTTCTTCATCGGCCTGAAGATCGGCCGCCGCAGCGCCGAACTGGTGTTGATCGATTTTCTCGGCAATGTCCGTTCGATGCTGCAGCATTCGTATCGCTATCCGGCGCCGCGCGAGACGGTGGACTTCGTCAGCAACGGCATGCGGCAGATGCGCGGCGCGCTGACGCCCGCACAAGACAAACGCATCGCCGGGCTCGGCATCGCCATGCCGTTCGAATTGTGGAACTGGGCCGATACCGCCGGCGCCCCGCGCGACGTCATGGACGAATGGCGTCACCGCGACATCAGGGCCGACATCCAGGCGCAATGCGATTTTCCGGTCTATTTGCAGAACGATGCCACATCGGCCTGCGGCGCCGAGCTCGTCTTCGGCCAGGCGGGCGCTGCGCGTGACTTCGTCTATTTCTATATCGGCGCCTTTGCCGGTGGCGGCATCGTGCTGAATGGCCGGCTTTTCGGCGGCCCGACCGGCAATGCCGGAGCGCTCGGCTCCATGCCGGTGCCCGGGCCGGACGGCAAGCCGACCCAACTGATCGATGTCGCTTCCATCGCCATGCTCGAAAAGGCGCTCAACGCGCGCGGCGTCGAGGCCTCGCATCTGTGGACCTCGCCGGAAGACTGGGGCGAGATCGGACCCGAGCTCGACGACTGGATCGCCAGCGCCTCGCAAGCGCTCGCTTACGCCATCGTCGCTGCATCCTCGATCATCGATTTCGAAGCGGCGGTGATCGACGGCTGGATGCCGAAGGCGGTGCGCCGCCGGCTGGTCGACGCCATCATCGCGGCAATCGCCACGATCGATGGCGAAGGCTTGAAGCTGCCCGCCATTCGCGAAGGAACCGTCGGCATCCATGCCCGGGCGCTCGGCGGCGCCAGCCTGCCACTTTCCGAACGCTTCCTGATCGGCTCGACGACGATTTCCAGGAGCGCCTGATGCTGATCGGAATTCCGGCGCTGCTCGGTCCGGAGCTTCTGGCGATCCTGCGCGGCATGGGCCATGGCGACGAAATCGCCCTTGTCGACGGAAACTATCCGGCGGAACAGCAGGCAACCCGGCTGGTGCGTGCCGACGGGCACCCTCTTATCCCGGTACTCGATGCGATCTTGAGCGTGCTGCCGGTAGACGACGCCGTTCCAGAGGCGCTGTTTCGCGCCTCGGTCAAGGGCGATCCCTCGGTTGCCGATCCCGTCCATCGTGAGATCGAGGCGATCTGCGCCAAACGGGCGCCAGGCCGCAAGGTGGTTGCGCTGGCTGGCGCCGACTTCTATGCACGGGTCAAATCGGCGCATGCCATCGTCGCGACCAGCGAGCCGCGGCTCTACGCCAACATCATCATCCGCAAGGGCGTGATCCATCCGCCGGAGACCAGGAAGCCATGATCCTCTGCTGCGGCGAAGCCCTGATCGACATGCTGCCGCGCACGACGGCAGCGGGTGAGCCGGCCTTCGCGCCTTATGTCGGCGGCGCGGTGTTCAACACGGCGATCGCGCTTGGCCGGCTCGGCGCGCCGGCAGGCTTCTTTTCCGGCCTGTCGTCGGATCTGTTCGGCGGCCAGTTCCGGGATGCGCTGGGGGCAAGCAAGGTCAGCTCCACCTATGCGCACACCTCACCACGGCCAACGACACTGGCCTTCGTCAAGCTCACCAACGGCCAGGCGACGTACACTTTCTATGACGAGAACACCGCCGGCCGCATGCTGACCGTTGACGACTTGCCGCAGCTCGGCAACGAGATCGAGGCCATGCTGTTCGGCGCCATCAGCCTGATTTCGGAGCCCGCCGGCAGTGCCTATGAGGAGTTCATGCGGCGCGAGCATGAAAGTCGAGTGATGATGCTCGATCCCAACATCCGGCCGAACTTCATACCGGACAAAGCCAAGCACCTCAGGCGCATTCGCGCGATGATGGCGATGGCCGATATCGTGAAATTGTCGGACGAAGATCTGAACTGGTTCGGCGAAGCCGGCTCGCACGAGGATGTCATCCGCAATTGGCTGGACCGCGGTCCGAAGCTGATCGTCGTCACCCATGGCAGCGAAGGCGCCGTCGGCTATACGAGGGAACATGCCGTCACCGTCATGCCGGAAAAGGTCGAGGTGGTCGACACGGTCGGCGCCGGCGACACGTTCAACGCCGGCATCCTCGCCTCATTGCATGAGCAGGGCCTGCTGACCAAGGCGGCGATTTCCGGCTTGTCGAAAGACGCCATCCACAAGGCGCTGGCGCTCGGCGCGAAGGCGGCAGCAGTGACCGTGTCGCGGGCCGGCGCCAATCCACCCTGGCGACATGAAATCGCCTGAGCAAACGCTCAACATAAGTTGAGCCCAATCGATCACTTTATGTTTCGCAGGGGCTCTTTACAGGGCTATAAGGGCGGGATGGCGCCCGACGAAGCCCGGATTTCCGGCATCTGACTGACATTCGCCGGGAAATACTGGTAACGGACTGCGACACTTGGGCAATTTGGGGCTCCGCCTGCCCGGCTTTCTCGGCAAGCGCAACTCTGGTACCAGCGGCCGATTATCTGGCTAACCCGTTTTGAGGCCGACATGCAGTTCATCGATCTTGGCGCGCAGCGCGAACGAATCCGCGACCGGCTGAAGGCCGCGATCGACGGTGTCGTCGACGAAGGCCGTTATATTCTTGGCCCGCAAGTCACCGAATTCGAGAATAAGCTTGCCGCCTATATCGGCACCAAGCATGTCGTGGCCTGCGCCAACGGCACCGACGCGCTGCTGTTGCCGCTGTTTGCGGCCGGCGTCGGCCCGGGTGACGCGGTGTTCGTGCCGAGCTTTACTTTCGCCGCCACCGCCGAAGTGGTGGCGCTGGCCAAGGCCGAGCCCGTGTTCGTCGATGTCGACCCGCATAGCTACAACATCGACATTGCCAGCCTCGAAGCGGCCATCGCCATGATCAAGAAGGAAGGAAGGCTGAAGCCGAAGGCAATCATTCCCGTCGATCTGTTTGGCCTTGCCGCCGACTACGAGGCGATCATGGCGATCGCCAACCGCGAAGGGCTGATGGTGATCGAGGATGCCGCCCAGTCGATGGGCGGTTCGCTCGACGGCAAGATGTGCGGTGCTTTCGGCCATGTCGGATCGACCAGCTTCTATCCGGCCAAGCCGCTTGGCTGTTACGGCGACGGCGGTGCGATGTTCACCAATGACGATGCGCTGGCCGAACAGCTTCGCTCCTTCGCCTTCCACGGCAAGGGCGAGACGCAATACGACAATGTCCGCGTCGGCATCAATTCGCGACTCGACACGATCCAGGCGGCGATCCTGATCGAGAAGCTGGCAATCCTCGAAGACGAGATGGTCGCCCGGCAGGTGGTGGCAAAACGCTATGCCGAAGGGCTTGGCGACATCGTCACCGCCGCCCGCAATCTGGACGGCACCCGTTCGGCCTGGGCGCAATACGCCATCGAGACGCCCAAGCGCGACGGGCTGAGGGCGCATCTCGGCGAAAAGGGCATTCCATCTGTCATTTACTACGTGAAGCCGCTGCATGCCCAGGTCGCTTATCGCGACTACCCACGCACGCCGAGCGGCCTTGCCGTTTCGGAAGACCTGCCGAAGCGCATACTCTGTCTGCCGATGCACCCTTATCTCAGCGAAGCCGACCAGGACCGCATCATCGAGACGATCCGCAACTATATCGGCTCGAATTCGGCGCAGGCCGCAGCAGAGTAAGCTGCGGGGCCTTCTCAGGCGGGGCTGACCCCTGCCCTGCCGCTGGCAATGAAATGCGGATTGGCAAAATCCTCGTCGTCGCTTTGCCTGCGCTTGCCATAGACCAGAGGTTGGCCGTCCAGCGTGCGCGTCATACCGCCGGCGGCGCGCAGGACAGCGTCGCCTGCCGCCGTGTCCCATTCCATGGTGCGGCCGAAGCGGGGATAGACATCGGCCTCGGCACTGGCGAGAAGGCAGAATTTCAAGGACGAACCGACCGAGACGATTTCGGCGGCACCAAGGTCGCGAATATAAGCCTCGGTTTCCGGTGTGTTGTGAGACCGACTGGCGACGACGGCCAGCGGCGTCGCGGCCGTTCTCGCAGCGATCGGCCGGCGGCCGACGATCTCGTAGTCGCCATCGATTTCGAGTGATTCCGCCCTGCCCGGCAGGCCGGAAAAGAAGCGCCCCGTACAGGGCGCAAAGACGACGCCGACTTCCGGCACCCCATCGCGAACCAGGGCGATGTTGACGGTGAAATCGGTGCGGCGGTTGACGAATTCCTTGGTCCCATCGAGCGGATCGATCAGAAAAAAAGCCCCGTCCAGGTCGGGCGGCACGATGCCGGCGGAAGCTTCTTCCTCGGCCACGCAGGGGATATCGGGAAATGCGGCACGCAGTCCGGCGAGAATGATCTTTTCGCTCTCGCGGTCCGCCTCGGTCACCGGCGAGGCGTCGGACTTGCGGTCAACCGCACAGCCGGCGTGGAACACGCGCATCACCTCACGCCCAGCCGCCAGGGCCAGGCGCTCGAAGATTTCAAGCATCAGCCTGTCGTCAGATGCCGCCGCCGCTATCGTATTGGTCTTCGGCAATGTCGCGCTCGTTCAGCCAGTGTTCCAGGGCGTCGACCATCTCTTCGGCCGATTTGCCGAGTGTCCGCAGATGGATCTCCGGGTTTTCCGGCGCTTCGTAGGGAGAATCGACGCCGGTGAAATTCTTGATCTCGCCATTCAATGCGCGCGCATAGAGGCCCTTCGGATCGCGCCTGGCGCATTCCTCGAAGGGCGTATCGACGAACACCTCGATGAACTCTCCGTCGGCCATCAATTCGCGAGCCATGCGCCGCTCGGCGCTGAAGGGCGAAATGAACGAAACAATGACGATCAACCCGGCATCGGCCATCAAACGCGCCACTTCGGCAACGCGGCGGATGTTCTCGACGCGTTCGGCATCGGTGAAACCAAGATCGCGGTTGAGACCGTGACGGACGTTGTCGCCGTCCAGGATATAAGTGTGGCGGCCGGTGGCGAACAGCTTCTTTTCGAACAGGTTGGCGATGGTCGACTTGCCGGAACCCGACAGCCCGGTGAACCAGAACACGGCGGGCCGCTGGTTCTTCATGTCGGCGCGCACGCGCTTGCCGACATCGAGCGACTGCCAATGGATGTTTTCGGCGCGGCGCAACGAGTGCAGGATCATGCCGGCGCCGACCGTCGCGTTGGAGATGCGGTCGATCAGGATGAAGGCGCCGGTGGTGCGGTTTTCGGCGAAGGGATCGAAGGCGATCGGCGTCCGCGTCGAAATGTTGCAGATGCCGACTTCGTTCATTTCGAGCGACTTTGCCGCTTCATGGGCAAAGTCATTGACGTTGATCCGATATTTCAGGTCGGTGACGGTGGCGCTGGTCTGGTCGGTCTCGGTGCGCAGGATGTAAGAGCGGCCTGGCAGCAACGCATGCTCGTCGAACCAGACGATGTTGGCGGCGAACTGATCGGCGACCTGCGGCCGTGCGGCAGGCGAAACCAGCATATTGCCGCGCGAGATTTCGACTTCGTCGTCGAGGACGAGCGTGACGGCCTGGCCGGCGGCCGCCTGGGCGAGATCGCCACCATACGAGACGATCCGCTTGACGCGCGAGGATTTGCCGGACTTGGCGACAACGACCTCGTCGCCGGGCGCAACCGAGCCGGAGGCGACCGTGCCGGCAAAGCCGCGAAAGTCGAGATTGGGACGATTGACATACTGGACCGGGAAACGGAACGGCAGTTCGACCATCGCTTCGTCGACCGATACGGTTTCGAGATGCTCGATCAGCGTCGGGCCGGAATACCATTCCATGCTTTCCGACCGACGGCTGACATTGTCGCCATAACGGGCCGACATCGGGATCGGCACAATGGTCTGGAAGCCGAGATCGCGCGAGAACTGCCCGTAGTCTTCGACGATCCGGTCGAAAACCGCCTGATCGAAACCGACAAGATCGATCTTGTTGACGGCCACCACGATGTGGCGGATGCCGAGCAGCGAAGCGATGATCGAATGACGTCTTGTCTGGCGCAACACCCCTTGCCGGGCGTCGATCAGCACGATCGCCAGGTCGGCGGTCGAGGCGCCGGTCGCCATGTTGCGGGTGTATTGCTCGTGGCCAGGTGTGTCGGCGACGATGAATTTGCGCTTCGGCGTGGCAAAGAAACGGTAGGCGACGTCGATGGTGATGCCTTGCTCACGCTCAGCCTCCAGACCGTCGACCAGCAGCGCGAAATCGATGTCGTCGCCTGTCGTGCCATGCTTGCGCGAATCGCGTTCGAGCGCGGCGAGCTGGTCCTCGAAAATCTGCTTGGTGTCGGACAGCAGGCGCCCGATCAGCGTCGACTTGCCGTCATCGACCGAGCCGCAGGTCAGGAAGCGCAGCAGCGACTTCTTCTCCTGCGCCGCCAGATAGTCGCGAACGCCGTCGGTGGGGGCGAGGCTCTTTGCCATGATGTGGCGCATGGTCAAAAGTACCCCTCGCGCTTCTTCTTTTCCATCGAGCCGGCTTCATCGCGGTCGATCAGGCGACCCTGCCGTTCGGACGTCCGTGCCGTCAGCATTTCGCCGACGATGGCTTCCAGCGTGTCGGCATCCGATTCGATGGCGCCGGTCAGCGGATAGCAGCCAAGCGTGCGGAACCGCACCAGCCGGTTCTCCACTGTCTCGCCGGGGCGCAGTTTCATGCGCTCGTCGTCCCGCAGGATCAGCATGCCGTCGCGTTCCACCACCGGTCGTTCCTTGGCGAAATAGAGCGGCACGATCGGGATACTTTCCTGCAAGATGTACTGCCAGATATCCAGCTCGGTCCAGTTCGACAGCGGAAAGACGCGGATCGATTCACCCGATGCGATGCGGGTGTTGAATATCTTCCACATTTCGGGGCGCTGGTTCTTCGGATCCCACACATGCTGGGCGTTGCGGAAGGAAAAGATGCGCTCCTTGGCGCGCGATTTCTCCTCGTCGCGGCGAGCGCCGCCAAAGGCCGCATCGAAACCGTATTTGTCGAGCGCCTGGCGCAGCGCCACGGTCTTCATGACATGGGTGTGGGTGTTCGAACCGTGGTCGAACGGATTGATGTTGTCGCGCACGCCGTCTTCGTTGACATGAACCAGGAGATCGAAGCCGAGTTTCTGCGCCATCTGATCGCGAAAGGCGATCATCTCGCGGAACTTCCACGTCGTGTCGACGTGCAGAAAGGGGAACGGCGGCTTGGCGGGATAAAACGCCTTCATCGCCAGATGCATCAACACGGATGAATCCTTGCCGACCGAATAGAGCATGACCGGCTTGGCAAAGGCGGCCGCAACCTCACGGAATATATGGATGGACTCGGCTTCAAGCCGCTGAAGATGCGTAAGCGCTGTTGTCATGGACCGCGGGCGTTCTTTCGTATCTTCCAACAGAAGACCCTGCCTCAAATCATCGAGCTTCTTGCGCCCGGTTCGAGCCTTGCTTCTGGACAATCTTTCTCGTGCCGGCGTTCTAGCAGATCGCCATTGTCAAGAACAATGCTGGACTGACCCGGCCGCACATGGTTCGAGAATGAATTTTCCACAGATGCCGCCAAACCCGGAAATTCCTGCCCTCAAGCTCAAGAGCTTAGAAAACGCGGGGAAAATATTGCTTGAATGGACCGGCTAGGGCTTTCAAGGCACTTCCCTGGCCGACCGTCGCCTGCCGCCGTTTTTCGGTGGCAATCCACCCGATCCACTATCGAAAATGGGGGACAGCCGCTATACCAGCCTCGGCAGCGGGCAGGTGCATCATGAGGCATGGGCAATTTCGGGGCGAGCGCATTCAACTTCGCTAAACAAGATCCGCCGCATGAAACTTGCCGAAAACAGCGAGCCCGAAAATTGAGCCGGCTTTCATCCCTCACACAGCAATTCTCGCCTTCGCGGGTCAACAACTACTTCTCCATCCTTTGCTTCTTTTTTCCGCCGGTCCTGGGGTCGGTGGTCAGCTTTGTGTTCAATGGCGGAGGCCTTTCGTCCGCCCTGCTGATTGCTTTAGGGAAAAGGCGCTTCAACGCCGACCGGCCCATGATCTGGATGACGGTCGCGATCTATGCCTACTGCGCCGCCAATCTCCTGGCGTCCATCGTCAACAACTCGTTCGTCCGGGATGCGCCACATCTTATCCCGCTCGTCACCTTCCTGTTTTTTCCCGTTTCCTATTCGACTTGGAGCATCACGCAGAAAACCACGCTTGCCCGCAGTGTCGTGCTTTCCAGCATGGCCGCCTGCTTTGTCGCGCTGCTCATGGCCGTCATCCAGCAATATTGGATTGGCGTCAGGGCCGAGGGGGGAGCCGGAAATCCGATCGTCTTCGCAACCGTCGTCTGCCTTGCCGTGATGATGTGTGTGGCTGGCGCCTTGTCCAGTATTGAGCAAGCCCGGACACCCCTCTTCTACGCGACACTGGCCGGGACGGTCGCCGTCATCTATTCCGGCTCGCGTATCGTCTGGCTGGCACTGCTGATCGCCGGCATCGCCGTCATGCTGATCAACCGGCACAGGCTCAGAGGCAGGAATGCCGTTCGCCTGCTGCTGCTGCTGGCGGCGGTCGGCGTCGTGATCGCCGCTTCCAGCTTCCAGGCGATATCCGGGCGGGTCGACTTTTTGCGCTCCGATTGGGGTGCGCTTGGAGCCAGCGGCAACTACGACACCTCGTTGGGAATACGTGTTGCGCTTTGGGAGATCGGCCTCAAAGCATTCCATGACATGCCACTGTTCGGGCACGGTGTGGGTGCAACCCAGCTTCTGATCAAACAGGGCTTTCATGAGCAGTTCGCGATGGACACAGGCTTCAACCATTTCCACAACGGCTTCCTGACCGCCTTGGTGCAAGCAGGAATTCTGGGCGCCGTCACGCTGGCGGCGATCTTTATCGTTGCCGCTGGAAATGCCGCCCGGGTCTTGCGAAACAGCAGCGATCCGAACGAGCGGTTCGGCGCCACCATGATTGTCGTTGTGGTGATCACCTATCTGACGGCCGGAATGACAGGCATCCTGGTCGGCCATGACATTCTGGACTCGGTGCTGATGGTCTTCCTGGTGAGCGGAACATATCTCGCCTCCGGACGCCATGTTCCCTTGCTGGAAAAGCAGGCACTTCCATCAGTCACGCAAGACCTGTTTCGGGCAAGGCCATGAGGGTTTTGGTCACGGGCGCGACAGGTTTCATCGGGCGTCTTGTCGTGCGCCACCTTCGCCAAGCCGGTGCCGAGCTTCGCCTCGCCTCCCGCCATCCCGAAAGGCTTGGTTCGGAGAACGAGACTGTGCCGATGCCCGGCTTCGACGCGCCGGCCGCCGCCTTCCTGGAACTGACCCGGCATATGACTGACGTCGTCCATTGCGCAGGCCTCAACAATGATCGGGGAAACGCAACCGAAGCCGATTACCAGGCGGCCAATGTGGAACTGAGCGCAAGGCTGGCGCATGCCGCGGCCGCCCAGATAAGCGGACGCTTCATTCATCTCTCCACGATCCGGGCGGTGATCGGCGCGCATGTCAGCGCAACGATCGCCGAGGACACGCTTCCTGCCCCACAATGCGCCTATGGACGCTCGAAGCGCGAAGGCGAGATCAAGGTTTTGGACGCCTACGCGTTACACGGCCGCTCCGACGCCGCCGTGTTGCGCCTGCCGCCGGTCTATGGAAGCGGCATGAGGGGAAATCTGGCAACGCTGATGCGCCTTGCCGATACGCCGCTGCCGCTGCCGACGGGTGCCTTGACCGGAATCCGCTCGCTGATGTCTTCCGAGGCCGCGGTGCGAGCAGTGTCGCACCTGCTCAGCCATTCCGGACCGCTTCGCCCGATCTATGTCGGCGCCGATGTGCCGCCGGTCGCCGTCGAGGCCGTTATCGCCGCCTTTCGCAGGGGTTTGGGACGGCCTGTGCGCCTGATGGCTGTGCCGGCCGGCCTGATACGGCCGGTCGTGACTGCATTCGGCAGGCGGGCGTTCTGGGACAGCCTGACCGCGACACAGATATGCGACCCTGCCCTGCTGGTATCGCAGGGGTGGACGCCTGAAGCCGGCACGCTTGAACGGCTGGCCGAGCTGGCGCGGCTCGGTAGATCCTGACTTTCTTGCTTGACCATGATCTTTTCCAAAAACCGGCTTCCACTTTTTGGGATCATGGTCTGCGGTAGAGCGTTCCAAACAGGATCCGAAGGTCGAGCCAGAACGACGCGGTGCGGAGGTAGGCAGCATCCGTTTGCGCCAAGAGCTCCGGGTTCGACATGTCGATGCCCCTGATCTGGGCCAGGCCTGTTATGCCCGGAAGTGCTGCCAAAACCCCCAGCCGCCCGCGACACTCGATCAATTCCGTTTGGGTCGGCAGGCAGGGGCGCGGCCCGACCAAGCTCATTTCGCCCTTCAGGACGTTCCAGAATTGCGGCAGCTCATCGAGCTTGAACTTCCGCAAGACCTTCCCGACCGATGTCACGGAATCCGCCGGCGCCTCATGCGAGGGTAGCGACGGCGTGCCTACATACATCGTGCGCAACTTGTGGCAGCGGAAAAGCCGACCGTCACGGCCGACCCGCACCTGCGAAAAAATAGCCGGGCCCGGTGACGATGCCCGAACGGCAAGGACGGTGAGCGCCAAGACAGGAGACGTCGCCACCAGCAGCAGAGCCGCACCGGCAATATCGAAGATTTGCTTGGCTGCCTTCATGAACGGCCGATAGTGCTCCCTGCCGAAGTCCCGAGGCAATGCCGCAGGCCAATGCCGTCAATCCGATCGACGTAGCATGAGCCGATCTCCTGACCAAGCGCGCCACGCAGCCGTCGCAATGTTCAGATGCGCCCCAGGATGAAGGCGAGATAGAGCCCAATGTTTCCGGAAACGGTCTGCCGATAGACGCCGCTTTGGCGTAAGCCCGCCAAGCGCCGGAAAAGACCGCCGTTGCGCCCGCGGGTGAAAAGGTCGAGGCACGCCGTCGCGTCCTCGGTCAGGAGGTCGCGATTGACGGCGAGACCGTTGAGGTTGAGGTCCGTCCAGCCGGCGAATTCCCCCTTGAACAGGCGGCCAAGCCGAGAGAACCTTGCTTTCCAGGACACGTTGGCGCCGACCAGGTTCGCCGCGTGCTGCCGGTAGCGCACCAACGGTCGCGGATCGTAGCGGACGATGCCGCCGGCGGCGGTCACGATGAGATAGGCCCACCAGTCGTGGCTGACGAACCCGCTCCTCGTGGAGGCCCTGGCCAGCAGGTCGCGTGCCGCAGCGTTGAGCAGGATTGTGTTGCCGCCGGCGATGCTTTGCACAAGCGCATTGCGAAAGGATGGCGGCCGGGCAAACAGCGGCGAATGGCCGACAAGGCTTCCTGTTTCCGTCATGGTCGCGGTTCGCGAACAAAACATCAGCGGGGTTTTCGCATCCTGGGTCCGCATCCAGTCGATAGCGCTCTCCAGCCTGTCAGGCTCCCAGATATCGTCCTGGTCGCAGAAGGCATAGCAGTCCGCCTCGATGCGCCGATCGACGATCATGGAGCGGAAATTGGCGGCGAAGCCTTGCCGCGGCCCTTCCACCAGCGTCATCCGACCCTTGGGTCGCCAGCGGGATTTCCATGTCTCGATGATGGCGGTCGTGCCATCGGTGGAGCCATCGTCTGAAATCCACAGGTCGACCAGAGGGTGCGACTGCTCGAGCAGGGACTGCAGCTGCTCCTCGATGAAGGCGGCGCCGTCTTTCGTGCCCATCAGGACCGCGATGCGCAGATCATCTTTGCTCACGACCAAGATCGCTTTCTGAATTCTGAACCGGGCCTAGCTCGCCTGCCCCGCCGTTTTCGGGATCGCGTCTTGATGTGCACTTGCCCTGGCCTTCTTGGCGCGGTCGAGACCTGCCAATGCGGCGAGCGCGGCAGCCTTGTCCTGGTTTTTCGCCGACTGCTGCAGGGCCGAGAGCGCGACCTGGACATCCGACCATTCCACGACGTCCGTGCTGAGGCCGAAAATCTTCGAGATGCCGAGTTCGACGAGTTCCTCGTCTTCGCCATGCAGCGTCTCGTGAAGTTTTTCGCCCGGCCTTATGCCGGTGAACCGGATCGCGATGTCCTTGTATGGGCTCTTTCCGGACAAGCGGATCATCGTTTCGGCCACTTCAAGGATCGGCACCGGCTTGCCCATGTCGAGCATATAGACGGCATAATCGTCTCCGCTCTGCCGCGACGCGGCATCGGCCGCCGACATGATGACGAGATCGACGGCTTCGGCCACGGTCATGAAATAGCGCGTCATGCGCCGGTCGGTAATGGTGACGGGCCCTCCGGCCTCGATCTGCGCCTGGAATATGGTCGCCACAGAACCATTGCTGCCGAAGACATTGCCGAACCGCACTGCAATGAACTTGGTGGCCGGGCGACGCCCGCTTGTCTCGCCTGCCGGCGTGCCATGCAAGGCGCTGATGATCTGTTCGGCGGCCCGCTTCGTCATGCCAAGCACCGACGAGGGATCCACCGCCTTGTCGCTCGATATCAGGACAAATTGCGCAACCCCGCACTTGGCAGCAACCTCGGCACAGACGAGCGTTCCGAAGATATTGGTCTGGATGGCCGAATCCCAGTTTTCCTCGAGCAGCGGAACATGCTTGAGCGCCGCGGCATGAAAGATGATGTCCGGCCGGAATTCCGTGACGACACGCATTATCTGGCGCCGGTCCGCGACATCGACGATGCGGACCTTGAGGCGGTCGTGGTCCTTCTCGTCAACATACTGGCTCAACTGGAAAATGCCGAACTCGGAGTTGTCGGCGACCAGCACCGCCTCGGCTCCCAGTTCCAGCGACCGCTTGACCAGCGTCTGGCCGATCGAACCGGCACCGCCGGTCACAAGAACGCGTTTGCCCCCCACAAAAGCGCCGATACGCTGGATGTCGGCCGCGACCGTCGGACGGCGCAGGATCGTTTCCATCTCGACGGTGTCGAGAACCAGCTTTCCGTGCTGTTCCAACTCCGAAAGGCCTGAGAACTGCACCACATTTATGTCGCCGTGCCGGGCAATGCGCACGAGTTCCGAATAGTCCTCGATTTCGTGCTCGGCACCGCTGCCGAAAATCAGCAAGTCCAGGCTTTTGGTGCCGGTCGCATAATCCTCCAGGACATCGATCAGGCGCGGCATGGTCGCCACCACGGGAACACCTTGAATCCGCGTGCCCAACGGTGCGCCGCGCTCGGCCGTCATGATGCCTGCGATGGAATAGTCCGCCGGTTGCGCCGTGCGGGTGAAGCGAATGATCAGGTCGGCCTCGTCGAGCCGGCCGACGAACAGAGCGCGCTTGGCCTGCCTGGCGTCGGTCTTGCGGCTCAGAATCCCCCAGCTCGCGCCGTCACGCAGGAAGCGGTAGAACAGCCGGGGTGCCGATATGATGGTGAAGGAGACGAGGAAGAAGACGATGAACTGGCGCTCGTTGAGCCCCGCCACCGGCCGGTAAAAACGCAGCAGCAGCGACGCCATGTAAAGAGTGAACGTCAAGATCGCGCAGCTCTTCAGGATGTTGAAAAAGTCCGGCGTCGAGGCGAAGCGCCAGACGGTGGTGTAGAGGCCACTGTAGCGGAACAGCAAATGGCTGATGACGACGATGCCCGCCCATGTCGCCAGACCCTCCTCGGAGAGCGCTTCGAACGAAAGATTCGACCGCGAAAGGATAAGGCTGAGTGCCACGGCGACCAGGACCATGACCACGTCCTGGACCATGATGAAGGCGCGCCGCATCTGTGGCCTGAGCCCGAACACAGCTTCTAGGTGGGAATTCATTGGACGGCACTAGACTCCAGGCTCAAGGGCATCGACACCAGCGAGGTGCGAACACGAAGTTACTTCGCGACCAATCACCTTACTCAAGTGCCATCCCCGGCCCCCGCCGTCCTGTATCGCATACTTCGGGGGCGGGGGCATAGCTAGAGGTTTTTTCCGGAAGAGGCCCGATTTCGTCCTCCTGCATCGGTGTACGGATGAACCTCCAAAAGGATCAAAGAGCTACGGTGAGGTGAGCGCTATTTGATCAGCATCAACGGCGGCTCCACGACAGCCTTTTCGATCACGGCCAAACTGTCGTGCAGATGTATTGCCGGTACACTACGATGCAGAACCATGTCCGACATCGAGTTATCGATTGGCGCGTACCAGGCATGCAGGCAGTCAATGATGTCCTTGACCACCTCAATGAACGTTCCAGGGCGACGCAGGCCGCCCTGCCAGTCTTCCCAGTACGCCGTGTGCAAGTCTTCGCAGATATAGACCCCCCCATTCGATAACAGCGGGAAAAGAGTGCGGAAGCTCGCGAGTTGGTGCTCAGCTATATGGCTTCCATCGTCGATCACAATGTCCAAACCACCCATCTCTTCGACTACAGACGCCAGAAACTTTGAATCCGCCTGGCTACCGACGCGACCGTGGCAGTTCATTCCAAGGGACTCCACTTTCACCGCACTGCTTGGGCTGATATCGATCCCGAAGAGGATGGCGCGCTCTCCGAAATAGGGTCGCCAGACGTTGAACGAACCACCGTCTGCGATGCCTATTTCGAGGAAATGTAGCGGCCTGCTCAGACTGCGATATGGTGACAAGTAGCGGTCGTAAACATCAAGGTAGTGTAGCCACTTCATTGATGGAGCCTTCGATGATCTGTTAAAAAATAGATCTGCCAGCGGAGACCGTGTTTTTTTAAATAGCTCGGCTATTTCAGCTTCGTCTCTAACGATTCTAAATTTCTCTTCCATCAATCCACCATACATCATTTTTATAGAGCCCTAGTCTAGCGCGTACGGCTCCTGCCAGATCCATGCGGCGCACCCCTCTTGAGATCCGCTTCCGTGGGGAGTAGACAGCGACCGCTTATTAAATACACGTCCACCCTGGGTGTTCCAATGGGTTGCATTCCTGAGCAGCTATAGCCTTGCCAGAGGCACATGCAGCGCTGTGGAAGCAGAACGGGGAGGCAGGGCGGTCCGATGGATCGCCCCGCGATCTTTCGCAGCGAACGTTCGATATCTACCTATAAGCGACGCTTCGAACCCCGAGACATACGAGAGAAACACTGTGAGATTTCGGATCAGGCTGCCGTCCCGAACACGAGACCGAAGCATTATTGGGGGTTTGGAACCCCTGTTGAACCGTCGTATTGATGAGCTTGTTAACGGTCTTGTCTCCGGCACAACTCCAGAGATTCAGATTGGACGAAAGGACGATCTCGCGGAACATCTCAATATGGTGAGGCAGGAATTCGTGGGTCGAACCGAAATTGAATATGCACACGCAGCACTGATCGTGCTTTTACGTCGCGGCATTGCCGAAAAAACCGTTTGGAAGCGCTTCGAACAAATGTGGGACAAGTGCGGGCCCGTTCTGCTGCACCGGTTGAGCACCCGGTGGCTGGTCTCAGCCTGCGACACAATTACCGACTTCTCTCCCGATCGAGCCGAGCGTGCGCTGGCGCTTGCCGGGTCGCTCCTGATGAATACAGTCAAGCTCTATGAAACCGAGATTTGGATGAAGGCCACCGAAGCCGATGCATATAAACGCTTTCCACAGGGAGGCATGACACTCTTCGACGGCGTGACACCCTTTATGGTTGGCGCCGGCGACATGATTTTAAATCTAAATACCAGGGTTCAGTCTCTATCCGAAAAAAAAACCTTGGCTTCGAACATTCTAAAAGAGATGTTTCGTAGGGCTCATGTCAATCAAACAGTATTCCAACGCTTTCAGGCATTGCATCACTCAGATCTTACCAAGTGGAGCCCATAAACTCCCAATTCAACGGCGAGCAAGCGAGTAGGCTCGCCACACCTCCAGTTCCCTTCGCCTCAGGTGAATCTTCGATTGGTCCAACGGCCTAATTTCTCGAAAAAGACCAGCGGCGACCAAGCGTTCAGCATAGCTGATGTTGGTCTGTCTAAACGCCAGTTTGGTTTCGGTGGGTAATGGAAGGCGGGAGAACAATTCGCCATTTAATACTCGCTTTATCGCTCCCGACAGTCCAGCGGCATCACCCCTTTGATAGAGGGTAACATCAGCAGGAAGTTCCAAGAGATCGAAAAGGCTAGTGAACTTGGACGAGTATCCTATCAACGCGACCTGCCGGCCCGACAGGAGCCCCCAATAAGCGACATGATACGAGTTTGTTATGATCTTTCCGGTCAAAGCGAATTTGGACCGGAATTCAGGTTCCGACATAGAATTGGTGCCAACTATCACATTCGGCTCGATAGCCGAAAGGACATCAAAGACCGCCTGCCCGCTTGCGGCCGGATTCTGGTTGAGGAAAACGCCCAGCGCCGCCCCTGGCAAGATATCGACGATATCTCCCATCACGCTGGCGCAGGGTACTAGTGTAGAATTGGATACTGCCAGAGCACGATCGCGAGAGCCAAAAAAAGAAAAATCCGTTGAAATTGAGGAAGAGAGTTCTCCGAACCCGTTCAAGGGCTGGATACTCTGGCCGACTCCCCATGCGACTTTTCGGTCCGACTCAACCAAGGAGCTTGCATAAGCTCCGAAATCATTGAACGCGCCACCACCCAGAATGAGAATTCGAGAGAACCCGCTTTCCGAAGGTGAGTGACATTTGAAGTCGAAATAGTGGCGTGGGCTGGAAAGATAGTCGCCGATATTAAAGGTCGGAGGCCACGCATGCACAAACGACAGCGTCGCTTCCCCGCAATGCATTGAAATGGCCGGAAATTGAGCTTGGATCCCACCCGAAGACATGGACGTGCCTCGCTCATCGGTCAACAGTGACCACCATGGAGAGATCGACGAGCCCTGCCGCCAATGTTTCGTCCTCCTCTGTCACTCTGAAAGCGATGGCGTCGATAATGCGGTGGAGAGGCACCTCATCAACTTCTGGCAATCCGCGGACCTGACACGTGACAAAATAGTGACCAGGAAGCAGTAGGCAAGTGAACTCAAATCTTGATCTTAGAGATGAACCAGCCTGCGCCAGTTCGACCCGAGACGCCCTGCACTTGGCGCCTGCGACATGGAACCCGGTTGTGGTTGTTATGCCGATGCCGAACCCCACCCGAGTAGCGTCCATTGAAAAATCGGTCCAATATTCTATGAAGTATCTTCTGCCGAGCCTCAGCACATTCACCTGCTCGCCGCTCACAGTGAGTATGCGAACGTCGCGAATGCGCGCGCCTCGCTCTTCTTGATAGGCAGTTGACTTGGAAACAAGTGAAGGATCGAAGCTATCCGCAGATTCCAAAATTTGATTGGAGAGCGCTTCGCGGTGCTCAATTTCGTTTCTGGGCGCCTGCGAATTGTCGACAACAACTTCATCTTCGGATTCTGATCCCAGCCAAGGCAATTCGGCTGAGATGACGCGAGATATCGTTGCATCCCTCATCGCCACAATTTGCGTCCGGATTTCCGCCGCGCCCTCCGCACTGGCATTTACCAGCCGCTGATACTGGCCTGTCACCGTCTTTGGGCGGCCGGTCAACATCATTTCACCCGCGTCGAGCAATACGGCGCGATCACAAAGTTGGACGATGGTCTGAGCGGCGTGGCTGACGAACAGAATCGTACCGCCACGTTCCTTGATCTGCTCAATTCGCGCGAAACATTTACGGGAGAACGCCTCGTCACCCACCGACAGCGCCTCATCGACCACCAGAATATCCGGATCGACATTAATGGCGACGGCGAACGCCAACCGCACATACATACCTGAAGAATAGGTCTTTACCGGCTGCTCGATAAAGTCTCCGATATCGGCAAAGGAGGCGATGGAGTCAAAGCGATTGTCCATCTCGGCACGGCTGAGGCCAAGGATGGATGCGTTGAGATAGGCATTTTCACGACCGGTGAAATCGGGGTTGAACCCCGCGCCCAGTTCCAGCAACGCCGCTACGCGGCCATTGACGGTGACCGAACCACTGGTGGGCTGCAGTGTTCCACAGATAATCTGCAGAAGCGTAGATTTTCCCGAACCGTTTCGCCCGATGATGCCGACGGTCTCGCCTCGCCGGACGTCCAAAGAGATATTGGTCAAAGCAGCGAAGTCGCGGAAGTAGCGCCGAGGCTCCTGCCTCACCAGCCGCTGCAGTCGCGGCACCACCATCTGTTTCAGCCGGTCTTCAGGCCGGTCGAACATCAGATGGTGCTTGGATAGTGCCTTCACAGAGATGGCGATTTCAGAGGACATCTGCGAAGCCCTTGCGCGTGGCCCGGAAGAACAAAAACCCAACGCCGGCAATGATCGCTGCCGTCACGGTATAAAAAGCCAACGCGTGAAAGTTCGGCATCTCACCAAAAATCAGAACCCTGCGGGCCTGTTCAACGGGAATCGAGATGGGATTCAGCACCAGCCACGGCCGCACGGCCGCAGGCAGCGCCTCAGCCGGCACAAATATCGGAGACAGGAACATGAGCGCACTGACGATTGGGTTCAGTACCTGGCCGACATCGCGAAAATACACACCAACAGCGGCAAGGAACCACGACACACCAAGGAGGAGGAGGATAAATGGGGCCACAACGATCGGCAGAAGCGGCGCCGTCAAGGGAATCGATCCCTGCGAAATCACAAGGAAGACGAGCATGACCAGAAAACTGACCATCATGTGAAACAACGCCGCTGCAAGCGCAACTACCGGCAGCACTTCAAGCGGGAAAACAATCTTCTTCACGTAGCTAACATTCGCCAGCACAAGCGTAGGTGCCCTCGTCAGCACCTCGGAGAAGGTTTGAAAGAAGATCAAGCCAACGAACAATATGATCGCGAACTGGGCTGTCGGTTGCCCCTCGCCTCCCCCGGCCCAACGCATCCGCAGAACCGTGCCGAACATGAACGTGTAAACTGCGAGCATAAGCAACGGGGTCAATAGCGACCACAAGATGCCAAGCATCGACCCTCGGTATCGTCCAGTCACTTCTCGACGCGTAAGGCTGATAATTACGTCCAGATAGTTAACAGTCACAGTTCGACAACCTTAAGAAGGGCGCGGAGACGTCGGACCAAAGTGTCAGTGTCGACTTGGGATGTTACGTGACGCTGAGTCAAATGAGGCTGGCCCGGAAATGGGCTTTCAACCATCTGCGAACGGCAGACCACCACTTCGTAGTCGAGTGAAAATAGCGCGCAGGTGCGCGATAGCCACATCTCGGTGATGCCGAGTTCGTTCCAGTAGCCGACCCAATCGTCGGGCGTTAAATCGACCAGCTTGGTGCCGGGTTGGCACCAGATTATGTTGGCGAAAGCTGACCCATGCGCGCCAACAATCACCTTGGCGTTTCGGAACAACGCTATTTGATCGACATATGGTAGTTTTGATGGGTCGACCGCAGTGAATCCCAAAGCTTCCAGCGCCGAGACTACCTCAGGTTCGTTGTCAATGAACCGGTTCGAATAGGTGTTGGCCCGATCCCGTGCGAGGTAGATCAGCGGTGGGGTAGCAGAAGTAGTCGGCAACGCGGGTTGCAGGGCATACTGTGCGAGGGAGCCCGGGTTGGGGTAATAGGTCGTCCCAGTCGTGAGACTATTGCAGACCATAGCAGAGCGGAATCGAAATGGCGTATGCGGCAGAATTAGAAAATGATGGGGCAGAAAACCCCAAGTCGCCAGGATACCGCGCACCCACAATGGCGCATCGTTTGGCAGCACTACCTTGAGGCGGTTCTCCTTGATTTCGTTCTCCCAGAACAAAATCTGCGGGATAGCATCGAATAAGACGTGTCCAAAAGCAAAACTCGAGTGAAGCGGGAGTAGTACATCTTCGTCAATGAACTGAAATTCATTGGATAGCAATATGTAACTCCCATCCTCTTCGTCAAGATAATCTAGAAGATCGAGATTCTGATACACATATCGGTAGACGATAATGGACTCTTCTACAATCGCTCCACCTTGCGTGATAACGCCGATAGCGCGGGAGTGCGCTACACAATTTAGAAATCGTCCGAATTGAAATGGTACGGCGTTAAAGGTTTTCTCTGCAAAAAGTTCCTTTAGTCGACCCAGCTTAGTGGCACCGCGACCCGCAGTAACCTTGACGCTTTTGCTGACGACGGCCCTAACCGGATAGGCTGTTAATATGGCGTCGTTCTTCGACGCAAACAACTCGGCCCTCGTTTTAACTTGTCGGGCCGATCGAGCAAGGGCGACGCTCTGCAAGACCAATGGAAATGTGGCAGCGGGCGCCGAGGAGCCGCGGTTCAGAAACGGTGATCGACGCCACAGCGATCGAATTGGTCGGGCGGCGGCGCGAGCGGCCCGGAAGCCACATCTGACAACCCTGTATGCCGCCGGCGCGTTGGCCAGCATCCCTTGAATCTTCAACTTGGTCGCAGCGAAGCGCTGCACGGGCGAATCCGCCTTCCATATCGTACCGCTCGAAACCGCAAGGGAAGTTCCTGCGTGCGTCCGGAAAGGATGCGGATCAAATACATCGTCAAGAACAGACTTGCTTTCTTTAACTCGAAGAGTCGCATCCAGAAAGGCTCTCCCGAACTTCCTATCCGGCTCCAAGTGACAGCCCTCGGCCCATTCGTTCCATGCATTTATAAAAACAAGCCGTTCCTTTGGCGCGCGCTCGACCATAGTAAGGGACGTGGCCGCCCTTAACCAACGCTCATAGTTATCAGGGGTGGCAGCAAGCATTGCGACCGCGCGGTCGCCAATCCGGGCAGTGTTGTCCCATGACGGGACTACCGTCCGATAAATTTTCTTATCGCGATAATCGCGCCCGAGATAATTACCGGCCACATCTGCATAATCTACGAACATGCCTCTGAAGGAACCAAAGGTCGTCACTTCACGGTTGATGTTTTCGACCACCATGTTGTGCGGGGGGAACTCCACTCCGCCGTCAAATCCAAGTGATTCATAGTCGAGATTGCCGTGCGTTAACGCGGCAACAAGGTGGATTTCTCCAATTCCGATTTTCCGGCAGTGCTCGCGCCATTTTTCTACAGCTCGGGCGGGGTTAGGAAGCTGCTGTGGTCTGTAGACAAGCAAGATCGGTCGTCCGTCGACGCGTAGATATCGGTCATCTCGCAAAAAGGGTGCCACGCTTTCGATAAAGCTGATTTCATAGTCCGGCCCATAATCCTGCGAAATCAGCATCTGCTGCTCCGCACCATCCCATCTTCGCGTCCAGTTTTCGTTGGCCCAAGATAAACAAAAGGGCATACGAGCCGACCTGTCCGCCAGATAAGCGTCAACGGGCTTCTCTAGCAACCGCCGGCCACCGAACCAATAATAGTGAAAGCAAAACGCATCGACACCGTATTGCTGAGCAAGCGCTATCTGTTCATGTTGCGTCTCCCTCACGCGCAGATCATAAAAACCAAGATCTGTTGGCAAATGTGGTTGATAGTGACCATCAAACAGAGGTCTTGCCTTAGTCACGTTTGTCCACTCAGTAAATCCCTTCCCCCACCAAGAGTCATTCTCGGGGAAAGGGTAGAATTGAGGGAGATAGAAAGCGATATATATCGGCTTCATAAATAAATTCCAGATCGCTGTTTTATGATCACTATATATATCTCATCGTTTGAAAAACGAAAAAACACTATAGATCAGAGATGTCAAATTTCCTGAATTTCGGGTATGCATTTTCCGTATTTCATCCAACAGAAATTCTTCCCTCTCTTTATACTCTTCTGCTACCCCCGAAATCCTCTCTTCTTGTTTTTTTAAAAAAAACTCACGTTCCTGCTCTAAATCGACCACTTGGCGTTCAGTTTTCTGCAATTCCCCTTTGAGATGCAGAAAGGCCTCCCGTTCAAGCACCGCTTCGCGCCCCAACTCAGTCAACTGCCGAGCTAACGCGTCCGATTGCGTCTTATGGGCCGTCTTTTGCGCAGTCAGTCGGCTGATTTCCTTGTCTCTTTCGACAAGCAACTGACCTTGTGCGCTTTCGCGCTGAGCCAGCGCCTCAACTTGCGCTTTCAAGCTAGCGCTGTCGTCCGCCAGCACTTTGATCGCGCCATCTTTCTCAGCATTCCTGTTCTCCAAGGCTGACACGGTTCCAGTAAATGCAGCCTGCCTTGCGTTCAACTCCAGGATGCACGCAGCGCCAAATTGCCGCGTACCTGCGTCAAAGCCCGCTTTGATCTGATCTAGCCGAGCCAGTGCTTCTTGATCGTGAGAATCTTTTTCAAGAGATCGGACCGCGAGATAAGTATCTTTGGCCCATTCCGGGATTGCTTCATCTGCAAGCAAGCGCTCGACACTTGCGAGGTGGTGCTGATGCTCCGCCGATAGGAAATCATCAATCTGGACCTTCGCCTCGGCAGGCGTCCGAGGCCAACCTATTGACAAGGTTTCACCTATTCTTGCGATTGACGGATACCAATCTGCAATGAGAGATTCATAAGAAAGAAAGGCACGCGCAGCGCCGCGAGTGGCTCTCTCTGCGTCAAGCACATAGCGTAACCAGAGCAACGAACCGAACGCCGCCGTCATCCCGTCGCGCTTCTTCAATGAAGCAATAACGGAAAGTGGATTGCGCACAGTCAGGACATATCGAACCTGAAAGTTCATGGAAGCGAGAATTGCCCCGTAGAGCGGCACGAATCTGGAAATGCGGGGCTCTTTCAAGACGATTAGTGCGTCGTCGCCGTACTCCTCCCCGATGATGCGAGCGATCTCGACTTTGTAAAATTCCGCCCTGGATGCTGAGAGGCTATCGGGGTCAAAAGGCCTCCAGTCATCCCAACGGCTCCCGGCCTCAATAAGCATCTGATCGTTCAATAATGTCAGACGGGTCGGTTCCCAATAACCATTCGCGTTGTTGCTGTCCGCCGGAATCGAATCCTTAGGCAGTTCCGCGCCAAGCAGATTGATCGCCCTTGTCAGCGCGCTGGTGCCAGAGCGATGCATGCCGAGCACCATGATGCAGGTGCGTTTGGCTGCTTTCGGCTTTGCCCTGTGTGCCTTCGGCTCGTCGACGGGCGCGGCATCGCGCGTGTTTTCCGCGGAAGGGTGCTTGTTCATGCCGTCAATGCCTGTTTCGTCTCACCGTCGAGAAGCCGGTGCACCACCGCCTCCGTCGACTGCCGCCAGTCCGGTGCCCTCCACCCGAACACGTCGGTGAATTTCGCGCTCGATAGCCGGGAATTGGCGGGGCGGCGCGCCTTGGTCGGATAGTCCATCGTAGCAGTGTCCCGTACCCGCGCCCAAGGACCACCAAACACGCGGCTTGTGTCCAGGATATGACGGGCAAAGCCGCTCCAGTTGGCCTCGCCGGTTCCGGCCAGATGATAGAGGCCGGATGTGGCGGCGCCCTCGTGCAGCTGTGCCGCCGCATGCAGGATCGCGTCGGCGATATCAAGTGCCGATGTTGGATTTCCCCACTGATCGGCCACCACCGCGATCTCGTCGCGGTCGGCGGCCAGCCGCAGCATGGTCTTGACGAAATTCTTGCCGAACGGGCTGTAGACCCATGCCGTGCGCAGGATCACATGGCGCGGATTGGCTGATGCAACCGCCTGCTCGCCGGCAAGCTTGGAGGCGCCATAGACGCTGCGCGGTGCAGTAGCATCGGTCTCGACATAGGCACCGGGGGCGGTGCCGTCGAAGACATAGTCGGTCGAAAGATGGATGACGGGAACGTCCAGGCGGCTTGCTGCTTGCGCCACCTTGCCGGCGCCGACGGCGTTCACCGCGAATGCCAGATCGGGCTCGTCCTCGGCCTGATCCACCGCCGTGTAGGCGGCAGCCGACACGACGATATCCGGCTTCGCGGCCGCGATGGCTTCGATCACGGTGTCGGGTCTTGCGAGGTCGAGTTGCGGACGGCCAATGGCGATGACCTCAACGCCGGCGGCCGTCTGGCCGGCCTCCGCAAGGCTTGCCGCGACCTGTCCGTCGCGCCCGGTGACAACCAGCCTCACGCCGCCCCCTTGCGTGCTTCGCCCAGCCGTTCACCGGCATAGCGCTGCTCGCGGATCGGTCCCCACCACCATTTGTTCTCGAGAAACCAGTCGACGGTCTTGGCGAGGCCGCTGTCGAAATTCTCATTGGGCGCCCAGCCCAGGTCCCGGCCTATCTTCGAGGCGTCGATGGCATAGCGGCGATCGTGACCGGGGCGGTCGGTGACGAAGGAAATCAGGTCGCGATAGCTCTTGCCCCCTGCCCGCGGCCGCCTGCTGTCGAGGAGATCGCAGATCGTCTCGACGACGCCCAGGTTCGTCCGCTCGGAATTGCCGCCGACATTGTAGCTTTCGCCCGCCAGTCCCTTGGTCGCGACAAGTTCCAGCGCGCGCGCGTGATCCTCGACGAACAGCCAGTCGCGCACATTGGCGCCGGCGCCATAGACCGGCAGCGGCTTTTCATCGAGCGCGTTAAGGATGACCAGCGGGATCAGCTTTTCGGGAAAGTGATAGGGTCCGTAATTGTTCGAGCAATTGGAAAGCACGACCGGCAGGCCATAGGTTTCGTGCCAGGCCCGCACCAGATGGTCCGAGGCCGCTTTCGAGGCGGAATAGGGCGAGGATGGCGCGTAGGGCGTTTCCTCGACGAACATGCCGCCATCGAAGGGAAGATCGCCGAACACCTCATCGGTCGAGACATGATGGAAGCGGAAATGGCTCTTCCTGTCTTCGGGCAGGCCGCGCCAATATTCCAGCGCGGCATTGAGCATCTTGTAGGTGCCGACGATGTTGGTCTCGATAAAGGCGCCCGGCCCATCGATCGAGCGGTCGACATGGCTCTCGGCGGCAAGGTTCATGACGATGTCGATATCGTCGCGCCGGAGGATGTCGAGCACGGCCCTTTCGTCGCAGATGTCAGCCTGCGCGAAGCGATAATTGTGCGCGTTCTCGATCGGCCGCAGCGAGGCCAGGTTTCCCGCATAGGTTAGCTTGTCGAGATTGGTCACCCGATGGGCCGGGTTGGCGCACAGATGCCGGCACACCGCCGAACCGATAAAGCCAGCACCGCCCGTCACCAGAAAATTCATGCCGCTGTCCTCACATAACCCATCAGGCGAACACCTCGGCGGCAGCCAGCAGCGGCGCCTTGAGGTCCTTGTCCGAGAGTTGGAACCCGCCGGTCAACGACGGCCATTCGATGCCGATGGCGGGATCGTCGAAACGGATCGACCGGTCATGCGCCTGCGAATAGGTGTCGGTCACCTTATACAGGACCTCGGTGTCGGGCACGAGCGTCACGAAGCCGTGCGCGAAGCCTTTCGGCACCAGGATCTGGTTGCCCTTTTCGGCCGACACTTCGAGAGCGACCCATTTTCCGAAGGTTTTCGAACCGCGGCGAATGTCGACCGCGACATCGAGAATGCTGCCCCGGATGACGCGCAGAAGCTTGTCCTGGGCTCGCGGCGCAAGCTGATAATGGAGCCCTCGCAAGACGCCCGCCGCGGCGGAATAGGAATGATTGTCCTGCACGAAAGCCAGGTCTATGCCGGCCTGCGAAAAGCGCTCGGCATTGTAGGTTTCCACGAAGAAGCCGCGCGCGTCGCCATGTCGCTTCGGAACGATTTCCAGCACGCCATCGATGCCAAGGGGCCTGACCTCCAACACCTAGCCCTCCGACAGGTCGACGACACGCCGGCGCAGATAGGCGGCATATTCATTCTTGCCCAGGTGGTCGGCGCGACGCAGAACCTGGTCCACTGTCAGCCAACCCTGTTCAAAGGCGATCTCTTCGGGACAGGCGACCTTGATGCCCTGGCGGTGCTCGATGGTGCGCACGAATGACGAGGCCTCATGCAGGCTGTCATGCGTGCCGGTGTCGAGCCAGGCATAGCCGCGCCCCAACCGATGCACATGCAACTGGCCGCGCTCGAGGTAGACGTTGTTGACCGCCGTGATCTCGAGCTCGCCGCGCGCCGAGGGACGGATGGCAGGGGCGATGTCGACGACATCGTTGTCATAGAAGTAGAGACCGGTGACCGCCCAGTTGGATTTCGGCACCTGCGGCTTTTCCTCGATCGTCAGCGCTGTTCCCGTGGCCTTGTCGAAGGAAACCACGCCATAGCGCTGGGGATCCTCGACATGATAGGCGAACACCGAAGCGCCCTTTTCGCGCGAGGCAGCGTCGCGGCAAAGCTGCGACAGCCCATCGCCGAAATAGATGTTGTCGCCAAGGATCATCGACACGCTGTCCTTGCCGATGAAATTGCGGCCGATGATGAAGGCTTCCGCCAGCCCGTTGGGCTGCGGTTGCTCGGCATAGGACAGGTCGAGGCCGAACTCCGATCCATCGCCAAGCAGTTCGCGAAAAACCGGCAGGTCGCGCGGCGTCGAAATGATCATAATTTCACGGATACCCGCGAGCATCAGAACGCTCAGCGGATAATAGATCATCGGCTTGTCGTATATCGGCAGAATTTGCTTAGAGACGGCTAATGTTAGTGGATAAAGACGCGTTCCACTGCCCCCAGCAAGGATAATTCCTTTCAAGAAGCTCTCCTCGACATGCCTGAACCCCCCGGCCCCAGCCGCCCGTGCTTAGGTTCCATGCAGTGGCTTGTCAATCTCGGCGTTCGGCAAATGACCGGGCCACGGTCCAGCGCCAACCCTTGGCCAATTCCGGGCGACGCATTGCTATCGTCTTGCCAAGGCCGGCCTGACGGGAACAAGCAGATTGTCATCATGGGCGGCGGTCGACTCGCCTCTTTGACTCAGCCGCTCAGCAAGTCCCTTGTGAAAGATAACGCCATTCATATAGGCGAAGGTCATCGCCAGCGCCGCCGTTCGCAAGGGATAATCGACCAGGGAATGAACGAGAAGAAACGATACTGAGAGAAACGCCATTTTCTGCAGCGGATCTCGCCGTGCCGTGACGGAAAACCCAAAAAGCAATATCGAGTAAGCTGCGACCAGAAAGACAACAGGCGCGCCACCTTCAAGTGCCAATTCCAGATAATCATTGTGGGCGTGATTGACGTAGGGCTTGAAGATCATCTCTCCCTTTTCGTAAATCTGGTAGACCTTCGGAAAACTGCCAAAGCCCACGCCCGTCGCCCAGTTCTCTTCAATTCCCGCGATCGTCGTGCGGGCAAATTCGGCCCGTCCAAAGGCCGGGTCAACCACTTCCGCATCGATTTTCGTCCACGCTCCGATCGTGTAGAGCGAAAGCCCGATGAAGACAGCGGGTATTCCATACCCGCCCAGCCTCGAGCGCGCGGACAGAAAGACGACTGATACTATGGTGATCGCCAGTCCTATCAGAATACCGGCGCGCGAACCGGCGGCCAGAAGCAGCAGCAGCAGCGTTATCAAGCCGAGCGATCCGGACAGAAGATGCCCGCGAAACAGGCCGTAGTAGACGACGAAGGGGATGGAGACGAAGAGCAAAGCTGAAAAATGGTTCTGGTTGGCAAACAGTCCCGCATTGATCGTGAACGGCAACAAACCCTGTATGGCAACCGTATCGGAGAGCGAATACTGGATCGCCGCAGCCAGTCCGTTACAGATGACACCCATGAAAAAGAAGGGCAGAAGGCCGTAGACCTGATCTGGGCGCAAGCGGGTGACGCTCAGAAAGAATGCAGCCATCGCCACGAAGTACAACAGACACTCGATCGTGCGTCCCACGCCGACACTGACGAAACGCAGCCCGGTTTCACCGCTCAGCCACGGATTTGCAAGTAGAACCTCAGGCCGCAATCCGCTCAACAGGGCGGCGGGCAGCGGCATGATCTGAAAACAGAACACGGCAAGGCCCAGAGCAAGCAACCACAGGGCCAAGCGAGGGATGCCGTGCTCAGACGGCCTTGAAAAGACGGCCGCGGCCGCGACGATCGCCGCCACCTCGATCAGCGCTTCGGTGTAGAGACCGCTGGCGGTGCCGCCGCCAATCAGCACTGACAGGAAAAGAACCGACCCAAGCAGATATTTTTCCCATTCCGTGGACCGGGCTGACCGCTCTCTCACGATGAAACTCTTTCGATGCTCAATTTGTGCATGACCAACGTGCCAACGTACCGAAATCGCCAGCTCTCAGCGATGGACGATGTTTCCAGCCGCAACACTTGCATGGGACACGCGCTTGGTCCGATTGCGAAATCCAGGCTCAACTGCCGCCGATTGAATGTGCCTTCCGGAATATCGAACCGAGCTATTTCGCCCGCCGGATCCGCGCATCTGATGGACCAGAACAGTTGCTTGGGCAGCTTCAGATTTCTCGCGGAGGCGATCAGGGAAATCCTGTAGGAGCCGGGAGGCAGTTCGACATATTGCTGGAGCGCGGCGTTCTTCACCGGCGTATTCAGAAATCGAACAGTCGCTCCGCTATCGCTTTCGCCGACATCGCGCGCACCGGCAAAGGTAATCTCCAGACCGGAGCGGTCGCGAACCTGCCAGTCGAATGGCTTGTCGCTGAGGATCTGCTCAAAGCCGCCGTTGAAGATGTATCCGGCCAGTGTCCGCTCCTGATCGGTCAGACTGAACAGGAACAGGCGATAGGCCGCCTCGTATTCCTTCTGCCGGATGTACCCGTTGATTACGGCAGACAATTCCTTCGACGTCGGTTGTGAGCTCGATCCGGCAAGGTCCAGCAACAGTTGGCTTGCGACGCGCAGGCCCCGCGGATCCTTGCCAAGGGCGGAGAAAAGACTGGATCTCCACGGTGCCTCGATCCTTAAGGCTGCCAGGACAGCCTGATATCCGTCCCGGTTTGAAAGAATAGCCGGCAAGCCCGCCGCAATGACTGGAAATCTGTCGGGCCACCGGCGCAGCAACGTGTCGATCTCGGCAACGGCCTTTGACAGGTCCCCCACCTCGATCGAGCGATCGATCGATCTCTGAAGCGAATGGATTTCAGTCTTGGACAGCTTTCGAGCCTGATCGAAGAGTTCAAAAGCCTCATCTTTCTCGCCTTGTCGATACTCAATCTCGCCTATCAGGCTGTAGAGCCGGGCATCGGCGACATTGAAACGAAGCGCGCCCTTGGCCTTTGTTGCCAAGACGTCGAGATCAACACCGTCGCCTGTTTCGCTCAACCGGCCGGCAATTTCGCCTATCAAGGCATCTATGTTCAACGGATCGAGCGCAAGTGAAACAGCCGGCGCTTCCGACTCAAGAAGCCGACTTAGCCCTATCGACGAAACCGCCAACACCAGAACGGAGGCGACGAACCAAACGCCTGAACGCCGGAGATTTCGCGTGAGCGGGCTGGCCTGCTCCGTCATCGACTTTGCCCTCAATTTTCGGGGTACTCGCGCCATAGTCGTAGTACTGATAGTTCATGTATTTATAGGCGTAATTGTAGTCGAACTTGTTGACCGTAAATTTCGACATCGCCGCTCCGATCACATTCGCACCGGCTGAGCGCAGGCGCTTGAGTGCCGTTTTGGCTGACTTGCGTGTGACCTGATTGGTCGAAACGACCATCAATGTGCCTTCGGCAAGCCGGCTGAGGATTGGTGCATCGGACAGACCGACGACCGGCGGGGCGTCGATGATGACCAGATCGAAGCGTTTGCCTAGGTTGGTCAAGATCAACGCCATCTTAGGCGACGAGAGCAGGTCGGCCGGATTCGGCGGAATCGTTCCGGACGTCAGCACGGTGACATTGGGATATTTCGTCGGTCTGAAAATGCCCGGCAGATCGTCCTTGCGAACGGTATTTGTCAGCAGGTTGCTCAACCCGATCGCATTGTCGAGGCCGAACAGCCGGTGCAGGTTGGGTTTGCGGAGATCGCCGTCGACAAGCAGAACCCTTGCGCCGAGTGCCGCGAAATCCTGGCCAAGCTTGAACGACGTGGTCGACTTGCCTTCCGACGGTTCCGAACTGGTCACCAGCAGCGATCGCGGCGCGCCCTCCGCACCGGAGAACTGCAGCGATGTTCGCAGCGAACGATAAGCCTCGGAGAGCCCGGATTTTTGATCGGCGATGCTGGCTATGAGTTCGCGGTCGCCGACAAGCGGCAGGATGCCGAGCATCGTCAGCCCCAGCTCTTTCTCGATCTGCTCCGGATTGGTGAAAGTGTTGTTCAGCAACTCGATGATGTAGATGATCGATGCAGCCAGGGCCATGAAAAGCGCGAGAGCGACTGCAAGATTGATGCTCAGACGTGGAGAATAGGGGGCTGTGGGCAGAGAAGCGAAATCGACTATCGCAGCGCTTTGCGTCTTGAGCTCCGAGCTAACGCCGACTTCATTCAGCTTGGCGATAAGGCTGTCATACTGCGACCGGTTGGAGTCGACTTCGCGCTTCAGGATCGTGTATTTGATGTTCTTGTCGTTGAAGACGACCTGCTGCCTCTCCATCTCCGCGAGCTTGGACTTGAGGTCGGTTTCCTTGTTCTGCGCTTCCTGATATTTCAGCCGCAATGAATCGGTTATCGCCAGCACGCCGTTGTTGTAGAGTCGCTGCAGTTCCTTGATCTGCGATTGCAATTGCTGCATTTCCGGAAAACCGGGCTTCAGGATGCCCAATTTCTGCTGATACTGGCTGGTCAGATCCGCCAGCTTATCGCTAAGCTTCTGCAGACCTTCGCTTTCCAGAACCGGACCGAGGCTCGACCCGCGGCCCTTTTCTATCTGATCGACCACCCGCCCCGCATCAAGACGCTCCTGGATTGCCGTGGCCAGGGCGGTGTTCAGGGCTTCGATGTTCGAGCCGATCAGCGATTTGTCGTCGCCGGTAACCGTGATGCCGGCATCTTTTGCATAGGTGACCAGTTCCTCTTCGGAGGTCTGCAGCTTTTGCTTCACCTGCAAAACCTGTTCCTGGATGAACTGCCGTGCCAGATCAGAGGTCTCGCTGGTCTGATCGAGACGTTGATCGATAAAACTCTGCGCGACCTGATTGGCCACGTCGCTTGCATATTTCGGCTTTTGATCGACGAAGGTGATCGATAGCAGGCTTGTATTGGTGACCAGATTGACCGTTAGATCTTCCTGGATGCGCTTGATGGCAATTGCCTCGCGCTCTTCGGGCGTTTTCTCCTCAATGGAAGGTGATTTGGACATCCCGAACGCACGGTAAACAATATTGCTCGGGGAAAAGCTCGGCGTCGGAAACAGAAAGTCCGGCTTTTCGCCAAGCCCAAGCTGGAACACCACGCGCTGAGCCAATGCCCGGCTCTTCAGCTTCTCCCGTGCGGTCAGAAAGGCCCGGACGTCGCTGTTTTCGGAAACAACCTCAATGTCCTGAAACACTTTCGCCGAAGGCACCAGAACTTCGAGCTGTGTCGTCGCCTGATACTTTGGTGTCTGCATCATCGTCACGATAACGCCGGCAACGAGTCCGGCTGCCGCCATCATGACGATCAGCCAGCGATATTGTGCGATGTATAAAAGCAGCTTGAGCGGGTTGAACCCCTCATCCTGGCCCGCATAGTCGCGACCATAGGGACCGTAGTTTTGCGGCACGTCGTAATAGGAGTCCGCGGACAGGGCCTGGCCATGTCCGGGTCCGGCAAGTTGGGGCTGCCTGTTGCGATCGAGCATGCGCGAGGTGATCCTGGGGTTGTCCGTGTCTACGGAATGACCGCAATGCGGGCAGCACTGGAGGCGAGGCCCAGCGCATCCTTCAAATTGTTCATCGCGATTTTCGACTTCGAAGCAAAAACGACGACCACGTCGCCGCCATAGATGCGCGGGTTGCGGTTCTTGCCGGCGCGGATTTCCTCGACATTGTAATTTGCGACCAGCTTGTTTTGGCCGACATTGCGATAGACGAAGACCTTGCCGGCATCACCGACCGGATTGAACCCTCCGGCAAGGGCGATCGCGTCGAGCAAGGAAGCGCTGCTGGACACCGGATAAATGCCGGCCTTGTTGACTTCACCATCGACCGTGATGCGCTGGCCGATGGACTCCTTGACGAAAATGGTCACGTCAGGCGACTGCAAGTACTTTTCACCGTAGGCAGTCTCGATTTCCTTCTCGAGCTGACGAACGGTCTTGCCGGCTGCAGTCATGGTTCCAATCAGCGGAAGTGAAATCTGTCCGCCTGCGTCGACCTGAACTGTTCTGTTCAAATTATCGACCTGGAACACACTGACCTCAAGCACATCGTTGGCAGACAGCGGCTGCTCGCTGCCGTTCTGGGTATTCTGCGGCGGCGGGAGATCCTTGACCACCTGCAGCGTACCACCGCCAGAGAGCGCCGAGGAAGACGCCGTCGGCTGCAGCGCATCGACAGAACTGGTGGAGGACGTCGATGTCGACGACGTGCTTGCGCAAGCAGATATCGCTAGCGATGCGAGCAAAGCGGGCACGGTGCCCGCATGACTTCTTGCAAGATCGAAAATGCCCATCAAAGAGCCCCACTCTTGAACAACCGGCCCAATCCGCCAAACCGCCCCGCACTGCTGCCGCCCGATTTTCTCGCACTTTGCTTTCCGATGGGCACAAGCGGCCGATCCTGCAATATCGCGTCCGGGCGTTTCACTGCCATGTTGTAAGCCTCATCTTCCCCACACCGGTCCGCGATGGCGACAACCGCCTGGGAAAGCCCTGGCCGCCGCCGGCTGGCGCCGTGCGTGTCGGAGGCGACAATATCCACCCTGCCCTCATCCAGAAGCTTCTCCGAGTAGTAGAGCGCCGTACGTCCAAAGGCTCCCGTCACAGAATCAGCCGTAAGCTGAATAAGGCAGCCTAGCGTATTCAACCTCTCGATGACGTCGTAATTCGCCTTGATCCAGGTCAACCGCTCTGGATGAGTGAGGATCGGCACGAAGCCCGCGCCTATGAGACGGGCGGCGAAGTCTTCGAGCCGCGGAGGCAGAATGTGATGTGGCGGTTCGAACAGAAAATAGCGGGATCCGTTCAGAGTCGGCACCGTACCAAGCCTCAATCGATCGGGTAGATCAGGCGCGAGATGAACATCAGCGCCAACGTATAGGGTAAGCGGTATGGCCGCGCGATGAAGCTCCCGTTCCAACGCCTGAACAGCCTCGGCAATGTTTGGCGTGGCGTTCTCGTAAACCCCAGGCATCACATGCGGCGTACATGCCATATGCGTTGTACCGTCGGCCACTGCCAGCCGTGCCATCTCCAGCGACATGGCCAAGTCAGGAGAGCCGTCATCGAGACCGGGCAGGATATGTGAATGCAGGTCGATCATTGGCGTTTCTGGTTGAGAGGAGGCAAAACTTCGCCTCGCCAAAATAGAAATGCGTCACCCGCATGAAGGCGAATGACGCATTTGACAAATTTACACAAAACAGCGGGTGTCGTATGCCGCCTACCGGCTGACCGCGTCGTCGTCATCCTGCAGGCCGATAATAAGGGCGGCGGCACCACCAACGGCGGCGCCGCCCAGGAGAACCGGCAGCATGCCAGGCTCTGAACTGGCGGGCACGGTCGTCGTAGCTGGCGTCCCAAGCGAAACGCACATGCCGCCTTCGACAGGGTCAATCTTGACGGTGGCATTGGCTGGAATATCGAGCGCGCAATTGGCTCCGACAGCCAGCGAAGCGGACGCCTGCGCCCCGGTCATGATGCGCGCGCCCGCATACACCGGCGCCTCGGCATCCACCCCTGCATAGCCGCCGGCCTGGGACATCTGGACATCACCCTGGACCTGCGTAAGACGACCTATCGCGTCTTCGGACGCCGGCACGGTTGCAAGACAGGAACAGGTTTGCTGGGCTACAGCTTCGGGCGCAGCGAACAGGAGGCCCCCTGCGACGAATGCAACAAAAGCAAAAACAGCCCCGAACCGATGGCAACTCATCATTTTTACCCCACCAAAACCTGCAACTCGCCCTGTCGGTACGAATTACACCCGCCCGCCCCGAGCAATAGAGCAATATGGTTAACAAACCCAATAAACGAGCAGGCCCGCGGCCAATCCAGACCCCTCTACAGCGGCCGCCCCCGCCATGTCTTCGTCAGCGGCTGACGCCGTTGTCGTCATCCTGCGTCGCCGCGAGCACGCCAGACGTCAGAAGCGCGCCGGCGAAAATCGCCTCCGGCGGACCGAACCCGGCGCCGCCGCCAGAGGGCTGAATAGCAGCCGTCTGCTCAGAGCCGACAAGCTTGAGGCAAATGTTGTTGCCAAGGCGGGAAACGTCGAGGCTCGAATTGGCCGAAACCTCCAGATTGCAGCCGCCGACCAGAACGGAGGCCGCGCCCTTGGCGCCAACCACCACACGGCTGCCGAAACCGAGCGCGCTTCCAACCTTGGCAGCGCCATAGCCCGCCGTCTGCGACACCATCACATCACCGATGGCGGAACGGATGGATCCGATCGGGTTTGCCGAACCTTGATAGGGTGTCGCGCAGCTGCACGAAGCATCCTGGGCAAACGATGAAGCTGGACCAAACCCGATTGACACGACAAATACGGCAAGCGCAGTTTTAACCACAAGGTTCATCAGTCTTCGATCCCTTCTTGCTGCACCACTTCAGACGCACCCAGTCAAAGGCATTGCATCAGCGCGTACCAGTTTTTGGCCACAATTCCAACCTGTTTCGCGCGCGCGAGGCGATTTAAGCTGACGCGTGTCTGTCCAAGCACAGTACTTTAGCCAGATCGCATTAATAGTTTTCGACTACCTGTCACAGGTTTCTTACTATCGGGCAAAAATTTGAGGTCTCCTTTCCGCGGTGACTGGCTCGATAAGCTTTGACCAAGTTGAGCGCGCCAAACCTTTCGCCAACCAACCTAATATATTGAATTATCAATACATTTTTCGGTAGATATTCCTTGATGGCAGCCGCGCGATTTCGACCATTGGTCGTGCTGACAGCATGTAATTCGAGATCGGCTCGATACCAATCGCGGCCAACGGGGTAGGCGGCCGGCTCGGCTACCCATTCCTGCTCTCCCGCCATAGAGATCTGCTCCATGCCCCAACCGCGATCCAACTCACCAAGTCGACGTGCCTCAGACTTGGCGCCTTTACCGCCTATTTTGGCCGTACCACGTTCCCTTGCCGGTTCCATGTTGGGCCAGATGGTTCGCGTCGACCAGAATAGCCAAGTGTTTTTTGACGGTGTTTCGGTTTGCACCTGTCAAGTTGACGATCTCGCTGATGGTTATGCGCCCACGCTCGTTGATGGCCTCAACGATTTGCAGAGAGAGTTCGGGCAACCTGCCGAGCACAAGGCGTTCCCGTTCGATTTTTTTCTCCAACCTCCGCTTTTGCTGCTGCAGAGCGCGCAGGAAGTACACAGCCCATGGCTGCCAATTGGGGTTCGGGCTGCGGATCGTCTTCTGGGTCTGGCGTAGCGCCAGATAGTAGCCTTCCTTGCTGTTCTCAATCACGCTTTCGAGGGAAGAGTAAGGCACATACGCATATCCGCTGCGCATCAGCAGGAGCGTCGTCAGAACGCGCGACAGCCGTCCATTGCCGTCCTGGAATGGGTGTATCTCCAGAAACACCACCGTGAAGATTGCGACGACAAGCAGAGGGTGCAGGCTTTGCTCGTTGAGTGTGTCGCGTGTCCACTCGACAAGCTCTTTCATCCGCTTCGGCGTATCGAAAGGCGTTGCCGTTTCGAAGATGACGCCGATCTCTTTTCCGTCGGCATCGAACGCACTGACATTATTGGCGAGTGTCTTATATGCACCGCGATGGCGTTCATCCTTGTTGCTGAACGCCAGCAGATCACGGTGTAGCTGTGTCAGGTGGTTTTCGGTCAGATCAATCGCATCGAAATGCGTGAAGATCATTTCCATGACCTGCGCATATCCGGCGACTTCCTGCTCGTCTCGGGACTCAAAGAATTTGATGTCGAGGTTGGCGATAAGCCGCTCCACTTCGCCGTCAGTAAGCCTGCTTCCTTCGATACGGGTAGAAGAGCCGATGCTCTCGATGGTCGCAACGCGGCGCAGAGCCGATAGGCGCTCCGGAGCGAGCGCGCCCAGCGCCCGCCAAGCCCCTTTGAATTCGTCGATCTCCGAGACCAGAGCAAGGATCTCGGTGGTAATTTGCAGGGAGTCGATCTTCAGGGTCATACCCACAAATATACCCAAAAATACCCGAAAATTCAAGAACCGACATACCCAATAAAGGACCCATAAATACCCAAATGCGGGCAGCCGGCCAGATTGAGAACAAGACCCACTCACTTCGCCGCAGAGCTTCCGGTCTGTACTGGCGACCTGCTCAGCAAGGTTTGTACGTTGCGCCGGCCTGAACCGGCTGGCCGCAGAGAATTCCGCCCTGCGTAAGTATGGTGGCCAAATCTTCCCCCTCAGCCGTCAGGCACTGCACAACAAGGGTATCGCCAACCCTGGAAGCGATCTTGCCGTCGCAAGGTGTTCCGGCACCGACAGGTTTGCAGGCCAGGACGAGCCCCTGGTAGTCTCGGCGCGCCGCTTCCGTCACCAGGAGGCGCATAGCCTGAGGCCTGGAAAACGCCGCCCCGCACAGCAGGATCTTGCGACCGCCGACGCGCAGATCATCGACCGATGGAATGGCGAGCTTGCCGTCAAACGACTTGAGCGCGGCTACCGGCTTCGCGGGGGACGGGCCGCCCCTCTGCATCACGACGATGCCCAGAAAGCCAACACCAAACAAAACAGCCACGACGGCAAGCAACGCTATGCTCCTGACTGACAAAACCATCCTCCATCCGACCCGGTGCGCCCGGTCCGCTCATTTCGTCGCAAGGGCGCTCAGTCTTTCTATCTGCCGCATGTACTTCTCGATGACGATCGTTTCCGAAAACTGCCGCTCGACCTTATTTCTGCTCTGGGCCCCCATCCTGTCCCTGGACGAGCCGTCCAGCCGCGCAAACTCGACCATCTTGCTCGCAAGGTCATCAGGGTCCCTCACCTTGCATAGGAAGCCATTGACGGCGTGGTCCACCACTTCCCTGCATCCTGGCACGTCGGTTGCGATCAGCGGCTTGCCCATTGCAGCCGCCTCGAGCAGCGAGCGCGGCGTTCCCTCCCTGTAGGAGGGCAACACGACACAATCGGCGGCACGCATGAAAGGCCGCACATCGTCGGTGGAGCCGAGATATTCGACCAATCCCTCGCCAACCCATTTCTCCACGTGCTCGCGGCTGACCGCGGTCCGGTTTTCGACATCAAGAAAACCGAGTAGCTGGAAACGCACTCCGGGCACCTCACGGCAAACCCGACGGGCCGCCGTGATGAACTCGCCGACACCCTTGTCCCAGAGAAGCCGGGCCACGAGAAGAAAGACGATGGCGCCAGACCCGGTGCGCGCTTCGGACGACGGGGCAAAACGCACGAGGTCGATCCCGGAGCCAGGCAAAAGCGCGGTTCGATCCTTGCGAACCAGGCGTTCGTCGACGAACAGCATCCGGTCATCGTCATTCTGGAAGAAAACCATTTTGGATCGGGCCAACGCCACCCGGTACAGGGCCTTGGCGATCCTGAGCAGCAGACCGCCGCGGACGAACGCCGTCCCCAATCCCGAAATGTTGTTGATGACGGGAATGCCGCTCAGATTGGCCGCGATGGAGCCGAACACGTTGGGCTTGATCGTGAAGCCGACAAACGCCAGCGGTCTCTCGCGCCGCAAGAGACGCCAGTAGCGCCACAGAAGGACCAAATCCCGCAACGGCGACGTGCCGGAATTGTCCATGTCGAGTTCGACATAGCGGCAGCCCATGGCCGCAATCAGCGGAGAATATTCGTCTCTCGGCGCGACGACGACCACGTCATAGCCACGGCTCCGCAGCGCCTCGATCAGTCCCTTGCGAAAATTGACGACATTCCAGGATGTGTTTATCGAGACGACTATCTTGTTGCGGGCAACGGGCGTCATCCCTGCCCACCCGGATATGACGACGGCGCTCTCAACAGCATATCCGCAAACCGATCCGGCGATCTTTCCGACAAGGTCTTTCCGTACAAGGCCGACCGATCGCCGCCTTGAATGACCTTCAGCAGCGCTTCCGCAACTTCCGACGCGCCAAAACCGGCTGAAATCTCCAGTCCCGACAGCATGTCCAGATCTCCCGCACAGGGGGTGGTGACGATGCCGGGAATCCGGCAAGCCATCATTTCCAGAAGGACGTTGGGAAATCCCTCCGTCGCCGACGTGAGCATGCCGGCACGCGCTGCGCGAAACAGCGGAAACGGGTTGTCTCTCTGGCCGAGCAGATTTAGTCGCGAGGCCAGATCAAGCTTGCCGGCGCGGGCTCTCAACTCCGCTTCCATGGGGCCGGAGCCAACCATGGTCAGCTCATAATCCTCGCCGGTCCTTCGTCTGACTTCGGCCAGCACATCAACCGCGATCGTCGGACGCTTCACATCGATCAGCCGGCCGCACCAGACTATCTGCGGACGGAGGGAAAGTATCTCGGCGTCGTGGCCGGACAATGCTTCCATGGACATTTTGACGATGAGATCTTCGTCGACCGGATTGGGCAAAGTACACAGCTTGGCGATTGCTCGCCGGGGCAATACGTCACGCAGGCGTTCATTCATATAGCTCGTTTGCGCGACTATTATGTCCTGGCTGCCATAGGCAGCGTAGAGCGCCTTGTAAGCGAGCGCGCGAGGACCCTTGAAGCGGTCCAGAAGCACCGTGGACTCGCGGGCGACCAGCCTATGACTGCGGAGAAGTCCAACGCTTCTGGCGGCCGCCAGAAACGAGTTTACCCGTGCGTGGCTCGAGAACACCAAATCGTACCGATATCGGATCAGCCGCGGGGCGAGCAAAAACTCGCTCATGGCCTTGCCGCCGCCAAAGCCGTAGCTGCACCGAATTCCGTCCTGGTGTGATCCAGCGGCCTCGCCCGCCGCCTGGCTACCCAGGAAGCCGATTTCGACGTCCCAGTCGGGTCGCTTCGCAAGTGCGCGCGCAACAAGTTTCAGGATGGTTTCGGCACCGCCTCTTCTGTCGAGCGGAATGGCGATCAGCGCGAGCTTCCTTTTCATGAGCCGCGGGAACTCACTGTTTTCGCCGAAAGACATAGGCGTAGGTTTCAGCGGCATCCTTGCGGAGAAACAGGGCCGAAACGCCTAACCAGATGCGCCAGGCAAGAAAGGCCGGCACGAAAAAATAGAAGTAGGAGCTTTTCCAGAACAGACGGCGCTCGACAAGTTCCAGGTCGTTCCGTTTTGCGATTGTCTCGACGTCACTGGGCAAGCACTTGTCGTAGAAGGCCGGAAACCCGTCATGACCCATGCCCTTTTCAGGATAGATCGCAAAAAGCAGCCGTCGCTTCATCTCCTCCGGCATGACCCGATTCAATCTGGCAAAAACGGCGTTGCGCGAGGGCGAGAAAATGGCAACCACGCCTCCCGGCTTCACGCAACTGGCAATGCCGCGCAGGGCACCCTCGCCATCACGGACGTGCTCGAGCGTTGCCTGGCAAATGACGACGTCAGCATCGCCCCTCCCCCTGAACGAGGTAAGGTCCGCTTCAATCTCCTCGTCGTATATTCCGCGTGGCGCTTTCGACAACTCTTCCGCGTCGAGGTCGAGCCCAACGACAAAAAGCCCCAGGCGCCGCTTCTCCGAAAGACTGACGAACGGCCTGGCACCCCCGCCAAGATCGTAAACCCGTGCGTTTGAGGTAAGTAAGGGAGGTGCTATCTCCGTCGCAAAGGTCCGGTTGCCGTCGATGCGAAGGCGCCGCGGCAGAGCTCTGTCCAGGAACTCGGAAATGGCCACATTCGCGCGAACAAACTTTCGCAATATCGACACTGCCTCACCACCGGTTTCGTTTGGCGATCTGCGCCCACTCGGATTTGACATCCGCGCTATATCCTGTGGAAGACGTAGAGCCGCGTATGATGCGAAAATGGGCCGAGTAACCGGTCCGCAGCAGCACGCAAACCTCTCAGGATTCCATTCTTGCTGTCGTACCAGGCCTGCATCGGCTTGGAGAAAAATATCTCGTCCTTCAGCCCCTTGAAGCCTCCCCTTGGCTGTGATCCCAGAAGCTTGAAGCCGTGCTGTTCGAAACTGGAAACAATCGAAGACGGCTCAAGAACGAATTGGTAAAATCCGGCCTGTTCACCTGAAAACCTGGGATAGAGACCCATTCTGATCTTCAGCCGTCGGAGAGGAGAAATGCTCGGCACCGTCACGAAGGCAACTCCTCCTGACCGGATGATGCGCCTCATCTCCAATGCGATCTCATCGTAACCGTCGAAGAAGTGCTCGATCACCCCCAGGGACCACACCCCATCGAAGAATTCGTCCGCGAAGCCCGTTGCTCGAACATCTCCCACGGTCACTTGCAAATGGGGCGCGGCACGGTTCACCATCCCCACGGTCTTCTGCGCGAAGTCGATCCCGTAGGCGGAAAAGCCTGCCTGGTGGAGGCCATGGACCGTATTGGCCAAGCCACATCCAGCGTCCAGGACCTTGGCCGATCCGGTCAGATATCGCTTGGTGGTTTCAACGACAAAGCGATCCGGCCTCAAGACAATCCCTTCGGCCCAGTGAGAATCCCAATAGTCGTCATCAGCCACCGTGCCGACATGGACGATGCGCCTGTTTTTCTCGTCGTAAAATGCTTTCTTCTCATTCATTTCTGGCATCCGGCCCGACCACCAAAACGGTGCGCTGTTTCGCACCGGGCCCTTGATCTGCAATCACATTCCTCAATGCGAAAAAGGAACAGGCAGCGGCTACGACATATCCGAACAAAAATGCCATTTCACTGCCAAGCGGCACCCGCCACCAAAGGCCCAATGCCGCCAGACAACAGCAAGCCAACGCCCCTATCGCGTAGGAATAGGTCAACGTCATCGTTTTGCTCGACCGAAGCGCAAACGGATCGATGATCACTTTTTTCGTTCTGTTGACCAAAACAGCACAAGAAACGATCCCGAACACCACAGGATCAAAAGACTTCCCCAGCCACCCGGATGCATGGCCCGAGAAAAACAGGCCAACTATTGCGGCCGCGGCCGCGGTCGCAAAAATGAGTGCGATGGCCGCTCCCTCGAACAGTCCGCGCCGAAACTCCCTGACGTTTCCATTTGCGGCGCTGAGAAACGCCCTTGGCACGAAAACGAAGCTGGCCGCATTCATGAAGAAGCCGACGGACCGTTGTGAAAGATCGAGACAAAACGAGAAGACACCGAGATGGGTCTCGGAGCCAAGCAACAAAACTATGTATCGTATGCCGACAAACACGCCGCTCTCGGCCAGATTGCTCAACACAAATCCCCAGCCTGTGACCAGAGACCCGGCCAGATAGGAAAAGCCGGGCCGTCTCAGATTCATAGGTCCCAGGAAGGCAAATGAAATCAGCGCTCCGACGAAATAGCTGAGCGAAAAGGCTGCAAGAGCCGAGCCTACTTTCGCGTCGCCGACAAGCAGGATTATGGCTCCCGCCTGGTATGCGACGGCCTGGCCAATCGCCGACCAACCGTACGCCCACAAACGCAGTTGTGACCTCAAAATCTCTTGAAGTGCGGTGTGCAAGCCGAAAGAAACGATGATGGTCGCGGCAACGGCATTGCCAAATCCCAGCCACGTCAGTGCCAGTCCGGCCAGGACGACAAACAGCGCTACAACTGCCAGCACGGTCAAAATAGACGATACGTACTCTCTACCCATTCCCGCGGCATGCATTTTTGCGGAAACCGGCATTATCGAATAGGTCGCGACTCCAAAAACAAGTGTCGAAATAAATGAAACTGTGGCAATCGTCGTGCTGAAAATACCGTACTGTCCAGTCTCCAGATGGCTGCCGATGTACAGCAACGTCGCTATGTTCAGAAGACCAGGAACAATTCGTATTACGATGGCTTCCACCAACTTCCACAGGCTGGCTTCTTTCATGAAGTCACCCGCACGAACGACCTCTTGAGCAAGAACGGGAAACTCAAGACACCAAAGCTCAAACAGGCAAGAACCGCCTTGCCCAGGAACCGAACCGACTGGTATCGTCCTAGCCAGAACGCCTTGATGTAGTTCAAGTTCAGCAACAACATCGGGTATGCATTTTGCCGCTGAAGAAGCCGAACCCTTGCCGTCATCCCCTCCGGCAAATATCGTTTTCGTCCGATCTCGACATTGACACAGATAACGTCGTATTCGATCGCCAATCTGGACCAGAGAAGAGATGTTGGAACACGGCGGAACCGCCCCGCTGGGGGCACGGCAACCCGTTTAAGCAAAGGAGTTCTGATGACCTCCTTCTTGTCGCCGACCACCCGTTCGTCGGCCCGCATCTTTATCAGGTTTGTCCGTTCCGACGGAAACGGCTCTGCTGCCGTCTCTGGGTGGCCAAGAGCCATCGAGAACACAAAACCCGCGATCTTCTCGTCGACACTTCTCTGCGAGAGGTGCTTACAGACTTCCGGCAAGCGATCGGTGAAGAGATCGTCGTCATCATCGAAGACCATGCAATAGTCCCCGGTGGCGGAAGCAATCGCCGAAAACATCGCGCGGCCTCTGCCGTCATTCGGGCCAGTGGTGACCACCAAACTGGCATCGCGAGACGCGATTTCCGCAAGCGCTTCGTTCGTTCCGTCGGTCGAACCGTCGACATGGACGCATATCTGCAATGGGCAGTCCGCACGCAACAGTTGCTGAACCAGCGCGGCAACGCGATCCCGCCGATTGAACGTGGGGATGCAGACGCTCAATAGCGCCTGGGACTGCGATGGATTGCAGACTGCCTGTTTGCGAGCCGTATCGATTCCATCTGCTCCTGGTTACGTGATCATGGAACGGCGCGGATCAGCCGGGAAACGCCGAGCCTTATCCCCGCGCAAAATACGCCTTGTACCACTCGACGAACCGCCCGACGCCCTCGGTCACCGTCGTCGTCGGGCGGTAGCCGACCGCCTGCTCCAGCGCCGAGGTGTCGGCGAAGGTATCGGGCACGTCGCCGGGCTGCAGCGGCAAGAGTTCGACGATGGCTTTCCGGCCAAGCGCGTTTTCCAGCGCCTCGACATAGGCGGTCAGCTTCACCGGGTTGTTGTTGCCGATGTTGAAGATGCGCCAAGGGGCACTGCTTGTGGCCGGATCGGGACGGCTGGAGTCCCAGGCGGCATTCCCCGTGGCCGGGTTGTCGCTGGCACGAATCACGCCTTCGGCGATGTCCTCGACATAGGTGAAGTCGCGCGTGTGGTTGCCGTTGTTGAACAGCTTGATCGGCTCGCCGGCAAGGATGTTCCTGGTGAACAGGAACAGCGCCATGTCCGGGCGCCCCCAGGGACCATACACCGTGAAGAAGCGAAGCCCGGTCGTCGGCAATCGGAACAGATGGCTATAGCTGTGCGCCATCAGCTCGTTGGCGCGCTTGGTCGCGGCGTAGAACTGCAGCGGATGGTCGGCCGGACGATGCTCGGAAAACGGCATGTCGGTGTTGGCGCCGTAGACGCTCGAAGTGCTGGCATAAGTCAGGTGCGCAACGGCTTTGTTGCGGCAGGCCTCCAGCATGTTGGTGTAGGCGATGATGTTGCTTTCGACATAGGCATGCGGGTTTTCCAGGCTGTAGCGAACCCCGGCCTGGGCAGCGAGATGGATCACCCGGTCGAATGCATGATCGGCAAAGCAGGCCTCGACCACGCTCTTGTCGGCGAGATTGCCGCGAATGAAATGATAGCCGGCATTGGTCTTGCGGCTCGCCTCGTCCAGAAGCCGCAGCCTCGCCTCCTTGATCTGCGGATCGTAGTAGTCGTTGACGCTGTCGATGCCGACGACCTCGTCACCGCGCTCCAGCAGCCGCTTGGCTACGTGATACCCTATGAAGCCGGCCGCGCCGGTGACCAGAACCTTCATCAGAAACGCCCATCCGTGACATGCCTGGGGAACAGACCCTTGATGTCGTAAATGACGCCGGGGGTCTTGCAAAGCGCCATCAGGCCGTCGACGCCCAACGCGCGGAACTGCCTGTGGCCGACGGCCACGATAACGCCGTCATAACGCACGTCGGGAATGTCCTTCATGCTGGCTACGCCGAAGGCACGCGCGCATTCCTGCGCGTCGACCCAGGGGTCCCATATGTCGATGCCGGCGTTGTATTCCTTCAGTTGGGCAACGATATCGGCGACCTTGGAATTCCTCAGGTCCGGACAATTTTCCTTGAAGGCCGCGCCCATCACCAGAATCCGGCTGCCAACGACAGGTATTCCCTTGCGCATCATCAGGCGGGCCGTCTGATCCGCCGCGTGCTGGCCCATGCCGTCATTGATACGGCGGCCAGCAAGAATCACCTCCGGATGATAGCCGAGTTCCTGGGCCTTGTGGGTGAGATAGTAGGGATCGACGCCGATGCAGTGGCCGCCGACGAGACCAGGCGTGAAGCGCAGGAAATTCCATTTGGTGCCGGCGGCTTCCAGCACTTCGGAGGTGTCGATGCCCAGCTTGCCGAAGATCAGCGACAGCTCATTCATCAGCGCGATGTTGAGGTCCCTCTGGGTGTTCTCAATGACCTTGGCCGCTTCGGCGACCGCAATGGTTGAGGTACGGTGCGTGCCCGCCGGCACGATCGACGCGTAGAGCGCATCGATGGCTTCCGCCGCTTCCGGCGTCGAGCCGCTGGTGACCTTGACGATCGTCTGCAACCGATGCTCGCGGTCGCCCGGATTGATGCGCTCGGGACTGTAGCCGAGGAAGAACCCCTCATTGTAACGCAGACCCGAATGCTTCTCGATCAGCGGCGCGCACACCTCTTCCGTGCAGCCGGGGTAGACCGTCGATTCGAAGATCACCACCGCGCCCGGCGAGATGACCTCACCGACCAAAGTTGATGCCATGATCAACGGTTTCAGATCCGGACGGTTGGCCCTGTCGATCGGCGTCGGAACCGTGACGATGAAAATCCCGCAATCGCGCAGATCGGCCTTGTCTGTGGTGAATGTCAGCCGCGACGCGGCATTGATCTCATCGCTGCTGGCTTCCAGCGTATGGTCGTCGCCACGCCTCAGCGCGTCCACCCTCGACTGGTTGATGTCGAAGCCGACGACAGCCCTGGTTGCGCCGAAGGCGACCGCCAGCGGCAGACCGACATAGCCAAGCCCGATGATTGCTATTTTCCTGGAGGCGAGATCCATCTGCTTCCTGCGCTTGCTATTCCAGAGCCATGCTTCGCATTGGTTATCTCGCGCCAAAACCGGTAAGCATCGTTTTCATTGTCTTGAGGGTTATCAAAACATCCAGCCAAGGCGAAAAGTTCTTTATGTAATAGAAATCATAGTGCAATTTTTCCATAACGTCATCGACGGCAGCCACATGCCCCTGATTTACTTGTGCCCACCCACTTATGCCTGGCCTGACAATATGCCTGTAGCGATAGAAGGGCAGCTCAGCCTCGTACCACTGTGACAGCACGACAGCTTCCGGTCGCGGTCCGATCCAACTCATCTCGCCACGCAGGATGTTGATGACCTGCGGCAGTTCGTCGATCCTGGATTTTCGCAGGAAACGCCCGACTCGGGTGATGCGATCATCGTCGTGCCTGGTGATCGCCCTCTCCTTGTCGCTGCCGGCGCCAGAGTGCTGGCGCATCGAGCGAAACTTGTAGACCGTGCAAATCTTGCCCCGGTAGCCCATGCGTTGCTGGCGAAACAGCGCGGGGCCATCGGAGTCCAGCCGGATCAGCAGCGCTATCAACGCCAGAACGGGGGAAAGAACGACAATCAAGACAAGTGCCGAGACCCAGTCGACCGCCTGCTTGATCTTGAGATAGGCCTGGTTCGGATTGAGCGAACCAAGCGTGTTTTCCGACAGGTGCTCGATCTCGACCCGACCGGTCAGCGACTCTCTGACCTGCTTGACGTGGTATACGGGCGTTCCCGAAAGGGCCCGATCCGCGATGTATCGTTCCCACTCCGCGCCAAGATCGGCACGCAGATCAACGACCACGCCGCTGGCTCTTTCGATTATCGTACTGGTCGACTTGATCCAAAACCAATGCACACCCGGTAACGTCTTGAGGCGCTCGACATCTCCGCCGGGAATCACGACGAGCCGGTACGGATCGAGACGCCGCGTCAAAAGGCTCAGGCCGAAGTACCAGAGCGTGGACTGCGTGAAACTGGCGGCGGCCTGAAACCGGCTGTACTCGAACCGAAAAAAGAAGATGGTCAGGAAAACAGCCCCGTAGGACAGGGCAAATGTCGGCAAGATGTAACTTGCCGCGGCCACGCCCGGGAAATTCCCGATGCGGCGATACGATAAGAAGCCCACAAGGTGCGCGATGACCGCAGCGGCTACTGTTACCTGAAGATTGGCCGAATAGATAAACTCAGGATTGAAGACAATCCGGATGATCGCGGGCGCAAAAATCGCGAATGTCAGTCCGCCAAGTAGTTGAAACCGAATCCTGAACAGGAAGTGCCGGCTTCCGACGATAGTCGACGCTGCGACATTCAATGTCTTCCCCCCTTCCCCGAGGCTGCCGTGTCGGCGACAGACCAGCGCGATAGTGGATCTGACCTGCTCGCGCACAAAAACGAATCGGACGTCTCGCCCCCCGGCGATTCGATACAGTCGGAGACCAAGAGCTACGACAGCGCGGCTGCGCCAGCAAGCATCTATTTCTCAGATCAACAGTGCGGGAATTTTTTGATCAACAGCATTGTTTGATGCAATTGAAAAGCTACCGTCTGCAACGCACCAACGCCGAACGATAGGGCCAATAATGCGCTGTAATTTCCAGCACCGCTTCGGCGATCAATCCCTTGGCAAGTCGCTTGGGAGCTGGGCCGACCGGTTTCGAAGCCGCCGCATCTTGAGGCACCGCTTTGCTTAATCGATTGTAGTGGCCGGGCGGCTTACCGACGCCTTGCCTTTCGCACTGCAGCATCATATCGCTCCAAGGACGGACCGGCGGAATCTTCCGTTTCGCCAATCTTTCCAATCTCCTGCAACCGGAGAGCAAAGCATGACCAAATGGGTTTTCACCTTTGGCGATGGTGCGGCGGAAGGCCGTGCCAGCGACAAGAATCTGCTGGGCGGCAAGGGCGCCAACCTGGCCGAGATGTGCAGCCTGGGCCTGCCGGTGCCGCCGGGCTTCACCATCACCACCGAGGTCTGCAACGCCTACTATGCCAATGGCAGCACCTATCCGGCCGGGTTGGAAGCCGATGTCGCGGTTGCGCTCGATCACATCGGCCAGCTGACCGGCCGTCGGTTCGGCGACCCGTCGAAATTGCTGCTGGTCTCGGTGCGTTCCGGCGCTCGCGCCTCGATGCCCGGCATGATGGACACCGTGCTCAATCTCGGGCTGAACGACGAGACGGTCGAGGCGCTGGCCGCCGATTCCGGCGATGCGCGCTTTGCCTATGACAGCTACCGCCGCTTCATCCAGATGTATTCCGATGTCGTCATGGGCCTCGACCACGAAGTGTTCGAGGAAATCCTGGAGGATCAGAAAGGCGGGCTCGGGCACGAGCTCGACACCGAACTGACGGCGCTCGAATGGCAGGGCGTCATCGCGCTCTACAAGGCCAAGGTCGAGGAAGAACTCGGCAGGCCGTTTCCGCAGGATCCGCATGAGCAGCTCTGGGGCGCGATCGGTGCCGTGTTTTCGAGCTGGATGAACAACCGCGCCATCACCTATCGCCGCCTGCACGACATTCCCGAAAGCTGGGGCACGGCGGTCAACGTCCAGGCCATGGTGTTCGGCAACATGGGCGAAACCTCCGCCACCGGCGTTGCCTTCACGCGCAACCCGTCGACCGGCGAAAAGATGCTCTATGGCGAGTTCCTGGTGAACGCACAGGGCGAGGACGTCGTCGCCGGCATCCGCACGCCGCAGAACATCACCGAAGCGGCGCGCATCGCAGCGGGCTCCGACAAGCCGTCGCTGCAGAAGCTGATGCCGGACGCGTTCCAGTCCTTCGTCACCATCTCCGACAGTCTGGAGAAGCACTACCGCGACATGCAGGATCTCGAATTCACCATCGAGCGCGGCAAATTGTGGATGCTGCAGACCCGCTCGGGCAAGCGCACCGCCAAGGCGGCGCTGAAAATTGCCGTCGAGATGGCGCAGGACGGGCTGATCACGAAAGAGGAAGCCGTTGCCCGTATCGACCCGGCCTCGCTTGACCAGCTGCTGCATCCGACCATCGATCCCAAGGCCGCGCGCGACGTCATCGGCATCGGCCTGCCGGCCTCACCCGGTGCCGCTACCGGCGAGATCGTCTTTTCCTCGGGCGACGCCGAGGACTTGAAGACGCAAGGCCGCAAGGCGATCCTGGTGCGCATCGAAACCAGCCCCGAAGACATCCACGGCATGCATGCGGCGGAAGGCATCCTGACCACGCGCGGCGGCATGACCAGCCACGCCGCGGTGGTGGCACGCGGCATGGGCAAGCCTTGCGTCTCGGGGGCCGGCTCGCTGCGTGTCGACTACAAGGCCGGCACGCTGATGGCGATGGGCTCGACCTTCCGCAAGGGCGACATCGTCACCATCGATGGCAGCAATGGCCAGATATTGAAGGGTGCCGTATCGATGCTGCAACCGGAACTTTCCGGCGATTTCGCCGCCATCATGGAGTGGGCCGACGCGGTCCGCCGCATGAAGGTGCGCACCAATGCCGAAACGCCGCTCGACGCGCGCATGGCGCGTTCCTTCGGAGCCGAAGGCATAGGGCTTTGCCGGACCGAGCACATGTTCTTCGACGGCGAGCGCATCGTCGCGATGCGCGAGATGATCCTGGCCGACACCGAAAAGGACCGGCGCATCGCACTCGCCAAGCTTCTGCCGATGCAGCGCTCCGATTTCCTCGAACTGTTCGAGATCATGGCCGGCCTGCCGGTGACGATCCGGCTGCTCGATCCGCCGCTGCACGAATTCCTGCCCAAGACCGAGGAGGAGGTGGCCGAGGTGGCCGCCGCCATGAAGGTATCGCCGGATAAGCTCAGGCAGCGCACCGAGGCGCTGCACGAGTTCAACCCGATGCTCGGCCATCGCGGCTGCCGCCTGGCCGTCTCCTACCCCGAGATCGCCGAGATGCAGGCGCGGGCCATTTTCGAGGCGGCCGTGGAGGCCGGCAGGAAGGCCGGCGCACTGGTGGTCCCCGAGATCATGGTGCCGCTCGTCGGCCTTGTGAAGGAGCTCGACTACGTCAAGGCGCGCATCGATGCGGTTGCCAAGAGCGTCATGGAGGAAACCGGCGTCAAGATCGACTATCTGACTGGAACCATGATTGAGCTCCCCCGCGCGGCGATCCGTGCCCATGTCATTGCAGAGTCAGCCGAATTCTTCTCCTTCGGCACCAACGACCTGACCCAGACGACCTTCGGCATCTCGCGCGACGATGCGGCCTCGTTCCTGGAAACCTACCGCCAGAAGGGCATTATCGATCAGGACCCGTTTGTCTCGCTCGATATCGACGGCGTCGGCGAACTGGTGCGCATGGCCGCGCAAAAGGGCAAGGCGACGCGGCCCGACATCAAGCTCGGCATCTGCGGCGAACATGGCGGCGATCCGGCCTCGATCCGCTTTTGCGAAGAGGTCGGCCTCGACTACGTGTCCTGTTCGCCCTATCGCGTGCCGATCGCCAGGCTGGCGGCCGCGCAGGCAGCGGTGCTGGTTGCGAAGACAGGCCGCGGATAGGGTCCATCCAGCTTACCGTTTTGTAAGGCAATTCACGCGAACGTGCTGGCGGCGTCGCGTAATCTCGACATTGTTCCTGCCCAATTTGCGGCCATCCGCAAATTGCTCCCGGAAACAGATGCTGCAGATTTCTCCCGCGCCGCTCCGCTCGATCCTGGTCATCCAAACCAAGTTCATAGGAGATCTCGTCCTCGCCTCGGCGCTCGCCAAGAACCTGCGGCTCGAATTCCCCGGCGCCAGCATCGTCTTCCTGTGCGAGGCTCGCTTCGAGAGCTTCGTCATGGCCCATGGTATCGCTTCCGAGGTGGTCGCATTCAGGCGCGACCGCATGCGCGGAACGCCCTTGGAGCGCGGGAAGGAGCTTTACGCGATGGTGCGGGCGTTGCGCCGCTTCCGATTCGACCTGACGATCGACCTGAGCGATTCGAAGACGTCGCGCATCCTCACCGGGCTCGTCAACGCAAAGACCCGTGTCGGTTACAATCCTTCCGAAAGACCTTTGCGTATGCTGGAGCGGCAGCCCGCCAACGTCTTTGCCAAGCCCTACGGCTTTGATGGCCAGCATTTCCTATACCGCTACCTCTCGCCGCTCGAAGCGCTCGGCATCGAGCTTCGCACGGTGATTCCGAACCTTCAGCCGCTGCCATTGGAGACGGCTAAAGCATTGGCGCTGCTGGGTAAGCACCATCTGCGGCCAAACGCCTTCATCGCCGTGCATGCGGGGGCAAGCTTCGAGGGGCGACGTTGGCAGCCGGAGCGGTTTGCAGCAGTGATCGTCGAGATCGCCGGCGAGACTGGTCTGGACGTCGTCCTGGTGGGTGGCCCGGACGAGCGCGAGATCGCCGAACGTATCGTCGCCAGGACCGCGCCGTCGGTCGTCAATCTCGTCGGTGACCTGTCGCTTGAAAGCCTGCTTGCGGTGCTGAAACAGGCCCGGCTGTTTCTCGGCAATGAGAGCGGCCCGATGCACATGGCCGCAGCCACCGGAACCCCGGTTGTCGGATTGTTCGGTCTGACGGAGCCGTCGCGCTGGGGTCCCGTCGGCGTGCCCAGCATCTCGCTCCAGCCGCCGATGCCTTGCGCCTGCATGGCCGAAAGCCTCTGCCGCGCGCCGGATCCCAGCAAGGCATGCTGCGTCTGGGGCCTGGAGGTCAAGCCTGTGGTCGATGCGGTGCGCGAGGTTCTTTCGCGCTCCGAAATGAAACTGGAACACGCCATCTGAGATCATGCGCCGCATGCACGACCGCTCTCGACGCGGTGGAATGACCTGTCGCCCACAGGAACGGTCACATTGTCGCGGAGCGCTTTTCTGCTATGCGCCATCCCGATTTCCGCCTTCATGCGGGTCGTTGGGATGCCTGGTTGAAATGACGGGTCCGGGAATCGGTTTGATGCGCCTGCTGCAAAAAAATCTCTGCATTATCGTCCTGTCGTGGGCGATGGCATCCGCCAGCCATGCCGCGCCGCTCGTCGAGCCGACGCTGCACATCAAGTCGCAGGCGAGCGGAGCCGGCCGTGTGGCGCTTACGCTCGACGCGTGCGGTGGACAGACCGACAACCGGATTCTTTCGGCGCTGGTGGACAACAAGATCCCCGCCACCATTTTCGTGACCGGCATCTGGCTGAAGCGAAACGCCGCCGCCGTCGAGATCATGCGGGCGCATCCCGATCTGTTCGAACTGGAAAATCATGGCGGCCACCACATCCCGGCGGTCGACACGCCGCGGAAAATCTACGGCATTCGCAGCGCCGGCAGCCCGGATGCGGTGCTGGCCGAGGTCGAATCGGGAGCCGCCGCTCTTACCGGGACCGGCGAGCCGGCGCCGAAATGGTTTCGTGGCGCAACCGCCGAATACAGCCCGTCGGCAATCGCCATGATCCGCAAGCTTGGCTTCAAGGTCGCGGGATTTTCGATAAATGGCGACGGCGGCTCTTTGCTTGGCGCCAAGGAGACCGCCCGGCGCATCGCGGCGGCCAAGGATGGCGACGTCATCATCTCGCACATCAACCAGCCGACCCATGCGGCCGGCGAAGGCGTGGTGCAGGGGCTGCTGGCGCTCAAGGCCAAGGGCTTGACCTTTGTGCGGCTCGACGATGCCGAGGGCATCGGCAATAACGGCACGACGGAGTGACTGGCCAGCCGAGCGGATCTCGATGCCTTCGGCGTTGGCTCAGTCCGGTTTGGCTTCGATCGTGACCTTGCTTGCGTAGAATGCGCCGTGGTTGCGGATTTCAGCCATTTCGTCGAAAGGCCGCTCGTACGCCCACATGGCGTTCTGGCCGGTCTCGCCGGCAGGCAGCACGCTCCAATAGCTTGCATCGCCCTTGTAGGGGCAATGGGTCGAGTGGTCGGTGCGGCCAAGCTTGCCGAAATCGACGTCGGCGAACGGAATGTAGAAGGCCGCCGGATAGGGGGCCTCGGTCAGCACCTTGGCCTTCGTTGTTGAAGCGATGACCACGTCTCCGGCACGCACGGTAACGGTGCCGGCATAGGGCTCGACAGTGATGATTTTGTCCGGGTTGCGTTGGAAACCGGGTGCGGGGTTGGCGATCTGATCCATGAGGGGCTCTCCTTGCGTCGACTTAAGGTGTGTCGCGCAAGCGCATTGCGCAAGCCGCTATCGCCATCCAACACGCAAAACTTGCCTAGCGAACGCCGATGGATCGCCCCTTGGAATCGTCGAGATACTTGTCGTCAGCGGTCAGGTCAGGCAGCGGCCTTGAACACGTCCATGAGACCGGCATAGGCGGCAGCGATCCCGGCGACCGGGTTGCTGCTTCTCAGGACGGTCTCGACCTTCAGGGAACCGCCGCCGGTAGGCAAGGTGAGCAGCAGGAACTGGCGGTTTCCGCCATCGCCGACTGACGCGGCCGCGACGTGCTGGTCCTCGCCCTGGTTCTGGACGCACATCTTGAACAGCAGCGTGCCGCCGACCGCTTCCAGCGCGCCGCCGACAACTTCAACAAATTCATCTTCGGAAACAGTCTTTGTGTCCGGCACCACATCGGCCAGACTTTCGGCAAGCGTACTCTCGAGAGCCTTGTCGTCGAGCTGCGCGTCCATGCGAACCTCTTTCAGTCGCCAATCGCACCCCTTTGCCCGTTAACGAAACTTAACGCCGACGATGGCCGGATTGTGGCGGTTTTCCACCAATGCGGCGCTCAGGGGTGCTGGCGGCTGGACAATCCGCCGGTTCGCTCCACAATAGCCCGAAAAGCACAACGCAAAAGCGTGAGGGAGGATCGAATGCTGGGACTGATGCAGGAATGGCCGCTGCTTTGCCATAAGCTCATCGACAATGCCGAGCGGCAGCATGGCGTGCGCGAGATCGTGTCGCGCTCGATCGAAGGGCCGATCGTGCGCACCACCTACGCCGACATCCATCGTCGCGCCCTGAAGGTCGCCCAGCGGCTGGAGCGTGACGGTTATGGGATGGGCGACCGTATCGCCACGCTGGCCTGGAACACCGCGCGCCACATCGAGGCCTGGTACGGCATCATGGGCATCGGCGCCATCTACCACACGCTCAATCCGCGGCTGTTTCCCGAGCAGATCGTCTGGATCATGAACCATGCCGAGGACAAGGCAGTCTTCGTCGACCTGACCTTCGTGCCGCTGCTCGAGAAGATCGCCGGCGCCGTCAAGTCGCTGAAACAGGTGATCGTGCTGACCGACAGGGCGCATATGCCGCCGACGACATTGCCCAACGCGGTCGCCTATGAAGATTGGCTTGACGAAGCGGATGGCGACTTCGCCTGGAAGACCTTCGACGAAAGCACCGCCGCCGGCATGTGTTACACGTCCGGGACCACGGGCGATCCCAAGGGCGTCGTCTACAGCCATCGTTCGAACGTGCTGCACGCCATGATCGCTGCCATGCCCGACGCCATGGGGCTGTCGTCGCGCGATACGATCCTGCCTGTCGTGCCGATGTTTCACGCCAATGCCTGGGGCCTTGGCCAGAGCGGGCCGATGATCGGTGCCAAGCTGGTCATGCCCGGCTGCAAGATGGATGGCGCGTCGATCTATGAGCTGCTCGACACCGAGAAGGTGACCTTCAGCGCCGCCGTGCCGACCGTCTGGATGATGCTGCTGCAGCATCTGGAGGAGACCGGCAAGAAGCTTCCCTATCTCAACAAGGTCGTCATCGGCGGCTCGTCGTGCCCGCGCGCGATCATGACCAAGTTTCAGCAGAACTACGATGTCCAGGTTATCCACGCCTGGGGCATGACCGAAATGTCGCCGCTCGGCACGCTGTGTACCCTGAAGCCGGACCATGCCGGTCTTGAGGGCGAAGCCCGGCTCGACGTCCAGCAGAAACAGGGCTACCCGCCCTTCGGCGTCGAAATGAAGGTGACCGACGACGACAACAACGAGCAGCCCTGGGACGGCAAGACTTTTGGCCGCCTGAAAGTGCGTGGGCCGGCCGTTGCCCGTGCCTATTATGGCGACGCCGGCGTGGAGCAGTTCGATGAGGATGGCTGGTTCGACACTGGCGACGTCGCCCACATCGACGCCGGCGGCTATATGCAGATCACCGATCGCGCCAAGGACGTCATCAAGTCCGGCGGCGAATGGATTTCGACCATCGACCTCGAGAACCTGGCTGTCGGCCATCCCGATGTCGCCGAGGCGGCAGCCATCGGCGTTCAGCATTCGAAATGGGGCGAACGGCCGCTGCTGGTCGTCGTCCGCAAACCGGGCAAGGAACCGACCAAGGCTGACATTCTCGGGTTCATGGACGGCAAGGTGGCCAAATGGTGGATGCCGGACGATGTCGCTTTCGTCGGCGAAATTCCGCACACCGCAACCGGCAAGATCCAGAAGATCACCTTGCGCCAGCAATTCAAGGACTATCGCTTGCCGACCGATTGACGCGATGTCGCATGTTTCGGCTTCATGCCATCGCAAAAAGGCACTAAGTCTCCGTTCGGGTTGGGGCAGCACGGAAAACGATGGTTAGCATTCCTGAACGGCAAACGTCGAAGGCGGCCGGCTGGTCGCGGCGCACGGCCGCTTTTTCGTTGGTGCTGCTGCTGACGGTCTTTGTGGGCCATCGCTTCGATCTCGTCGAAACACCTGTCTTTCTGTGGGTGCTCGGCATTGTCGCGCTGCTGGCGGCGATGGCGCTGTTGTTTGCCGGGTTTGCCTTTTCGCGGCTGTGGAATTTCGGCGACCGCGGCGGCCGCGACCTGACGGTCGGCGCGCTGCTGGCACTGCTGGTGCTCGCACCCTACGGCGTCGCCGCCTACTGGGCGACGATCTATCCGCCGCTCAGGGATATCTCGACGGATTTCGACGAACCGCCGGCGCTCGACGTGAGCGACCGGACGAAGGACATGAACGTGCTTGCGCCGTCGACGCCTGGTGAACAGCGGCTGCAGGCCGATAGCTATCCGCTGGTCAGCGCACGCAGCTACGACCTGCCGTTCGAGACTGTCGTCAATGCCGTCGAAACCGTACTCGACCGGCGCGACTGGGAGCTGTCGGAGCCCTATCCCGATCTCGCCGGGCAAAGCGAGGTGACCATCACCGCCGTCGCCAAGGGCTTCGTGATCGGCCTTCCCGCCGATGTGGCGATCCGCGTGACGGACGATGGCGACACGGTCATCGTCGATATGCGGTCGGCATCCCGCTACGGCCGCTACGACCTTGGCGACAATGCCGCGCGCATCACCGAATTCCTGGCGGAGCTCGACCAGGAAGTCGCCGGTCAGGTCGGCGCCGCGCCAGCCGAATAAGGCTTCGGCACTTGGCAGCGGTCCAGGTTGGCCTATCCGGCCGGCGTGAAAATGCCGTCGATGGCCGGTGCGGCATCGGTCACAACCAGGCCCCGCGCCGTCAGATCCTCGAGATGGGCAAGCACCGACAATCCGGCGGCGCCATGCAGCCGCGGGTCGGTGTCCCTGTAGATCGCCTTGACCATGTCCACGATCGTCCGGTCCCCCTCTTTGACCCGCTCCAGAATGGCGCGCTCGCGCATCTTGCGATGCGTCTTCAACCCGCGCATGAAAGCGCGCGGTGCTGTCACCGGCCCGCCATGTCCTGGCAACAGCAAGCGGTCCCCGCGTTCGATCAAGCGGTCCAGCGAGGCCATGTAGTCGGCCATCGCCCCGTCCGGCGGGGCGACGATGGAGGTTGCCCAGGCCATGACATGATCGGCCGAAAACAGGATGCCGGTTCCCTGCAGCGCGAACGCCGCATGATTGGCGGTGTGGCCCGGGGTCAGAACCGTCCTGATCGACCAGCCGTCGCCGTCGACCACCTCGCCGTCGGGCAGGGCGACATCAGGGACGAAAGCCGTGTCGGCACTGGCATCGAGCGCATTGGTCTCGCCGATATGCAGGGCTCTTGCCGGCCGGTGCGGCCCTTCTGCCAGCACGAGGGCGCCGGTGCGCTCTTTCAGCCGGGCCGCCAGCGGGGAGTGGTCGCGATGCGTGTGGCTGACGAAGATATGGCTGACCGGCCGGCCTGCGATCACCTTGAGCAGGGTCCGTAGATGCGCCTCGTCATCCGGCCCCGGATCGATCACCGCCAGCGTATCGCGGCCAACAATGTAGCTGTTGGTGCCGTGAAAGGTGAAGGGGCTTGGATTGCGAGCCGTGATGCGCTGGACATCGGGGGCGACGCTCGCCCCCTGGCCATAGAGGGGGTCGAAGCCGGTATCGAATTTCAGTGCCATGGCGGATGCATCGGTGCCTTGTTTCGGGAAACGGCAAAACCGATTGCCGCATAACACGCAAGCCAATATAGGAGGATGTGACGCCGCGAACATCGGAGTGCGGCAACCGGATTGGGGAAATACCATGGCAATTGCAACTACGATGCGTCCGCTTGTTTCTCTGGCTCTGCCGCAAAATGGCGCGGCACGGCTGGCAACGCAGCTTTTCCTGGCCATCGCCGGAACGCTTGTGCTGACACTGTCGGCCAAGACCAAGGTGATGCTCGGGCCAGTCGATATTTCGATGCAGACGCTGGCCGTGCTGCTGATCGCCGCCGCCTTCGGCATGCGTCTCGGCGTCGCTACCCTGCTGCTGTACATGGCCGAGGGCGCCATGGGCTTCCCCGTCTTCCAGAGCACGCCTGAAAAGGGTCTCGGCATTGCCTACATGCTCGGCTCGACCGGCGGCTATCTCGCCGGCTTCGTGGTCATGGCGGCAATTGTCGGCTGGGCGGCGGATCGCGGCTGGGACCGCCATCCGATCAAGCTTTTCAACGCCATGCTGGTTGGCGAAGTCGTCATGATGGCGATGGGCTTTGCCTGGCTGGCGCTGCTCATCGGTCCGGAAAAGTCGTGGCAGTTCGGCGTCGTGCCGTTCATCGTCGGCGACCTGATCAAGGTGGCTCTCGCGGCAAGCCTGGTGCCGGCCGTCTGGACGCTGCTGAAGCGCGGCTGAAACTCGCGATCGAGGACACGGCCAGGGGCAATCAAACCCCTGGCTGGAGCGGCGTGACTGGCGGATTTCGGCCTGATGCCGCCAAGTAGTATCACTCAGGTTTCCGGAAACGGCTTCGGAAACAGCACGTCCATCGTGCACGAGGTGCTGCCTTGAGGCGGCGAACAACCCGCGCGCTATGCCTGCGATGCGCTTGAACGCGAAGGAACTGAACGTTGCCGCCGTGTCGCAACTTACAGTCCGGTTGAAAGACGATCGCCATCCGCCCCTTTGGCCAGCCATACTGGCAAGGCTGCAGGTACGGTTATGGGCCGCCCTTCATTTGCTGGCCAAGGAACATTTTGCAGCAATCCGAAGCTGTTCCTGCCTGAAAGGCGTGAGCTCGACAGAAGCAAGTTATCACGAGGTCGCCGTCACGCCGACGCCAGGATGCGGCAAGAAAGGCTTGCCATGTCGAGGCTTTTGGAGTAGAACATACCATGAACAAAGAGGTGGCTATGAGACTGTCCGGAAAACTCGACTACCTGGAAATGCCGGCTACGGGCGGGACGCTGGACCGGCTGAAGGCCTTCTACAGTGCCGCCTTTGCCTGGTCGTTCACTGACTATGGGCCGACCTATTCGGCCTTTGCCGAAGGCCTGGACGGGGGTTTTCAGGCCGACGCCGCCGAAGCGCCATCAAAGCCGCTGCCGGTGCTCTACAGCAGGGATCTGGAGGCGACCCTCGACGCTGTCGAAAACGCCGGCGGCACGGTCGTCAAGCCGATCTTCGCGTTCCCTGGCGGCCGCCGTTTCCACTTTGCCGATCCGGCCGGCAACGAGATGGCGGTGTGGTCCGAATAGCCAGCCCGTGCCATCTGGCGGCGTTGCTTTTGCTGCCCAAACAGGCGTTCTCACCACCCTTCATGGGCATTGTGCTTTTCGGCTGCTCTGCTAATAACGCGCCGCACAAGCGACTCTGACGGCAATTGGGGCGTCGCCAAGTGGTAAGGCATCGGTTTTTGGTACCGACATTCCCAGGTTCGAATCCTGGCGCCCCAGCCAATCACTTTTTTCTGGTGATGGCAGCGCGGTTGCCCACAGCACAGGCATGCCGGTGTCGTTGCAGACCAGCCTGGTGCCGTTCTCCTCCGGTGGGAGGTCGTACTCGACCAATCAGTCCATTCCAACCCGCGCCGCTTTCTGCTTGAATGACCCTCGACGTCCCGCAACGGAGCATCGGCCTATCTCAAACGATCCCTTCGCTTCCTTGCAGCAACGGTTCCTTGCCCGGTGTGCGGATCGGCTCGTGGAGTTGAAGGCCGCCCGTGAGAGGAGGGCTGTGCCCGGCAGCAGTTCCGGCGATACGCTGATCGGGATCGCTCACTCGCTGGCGGGTGGGGCCGGAACGTTCGGCTTTCCGGATATCAGCGTGCGAGCGTCCGAGCTTGAGACGTTGCTGATCGAGCGGTCGGATGTCGCACATACTGCGCTCGATGCGCTTATTGCGGAGATCGAGCGGACGCTGAAGTGACTCAACCGAAGAGGCTCACTTCTTCGGTCCAGTCAGGCCGGTCCTGGTCATCTCGCCCCAGCTCTGGTCGGCGCGCAGATACTGCCACCAGCCCTTCACGCGCCATAAATTGTTGAGCTGGCGGTAGCCGAAATTCTCGATCACCGCCACGGCCGTGAGCACGGCAAGGTCCCGCGCGCGCGGAAAACGCTGAAGCTCGGCTTCTTCGAGAACCAGCGAACACACGCTCACGCAAACGCCGTAGGTGAAAACTAGCGACGTGAATGCCAAGAGATATTCGGTCGACAGGATGCCGAGTAGCCAAAAGGCCGGGATCAGCACATAGCCCAGCACCTCCGATATCGGCCCAAGCACATCGACAATCAGTATGTGGCCAAATCCGAGGAAGCCGACCCGCCCATAGCGGGGGTTGAAGAGCATGGAGCGGTAGCGAAAGAAGCACTCGAGCGCACCGCGCTGCCAGCGCGTGCGTTGCCTGGCCAGAACGCGCAGTGACTCGGGCGCTTCTGTCCAGCACACCGGCTCCGGAATGAACTGGATGCGGTATTTGCGTTTGGTGTCCATCATGTGGCGATGCAGCTTGATCACAAGGTCCATGTCCTCGCCCATCGATCCCTTGGTGAAGCCGCCAACCGCCACCACTTCGGCGCGGCGGAACACGCCGAAGGCGCCGGACACCAGCATCAACGTGTTGATGCGGCTCCAGGCCAGCCGTGCCATAAGGAAGGCCCGCAGATATTCGACCACTTGGAACAGTGCCAGTAACCGGCTGGGCAGGCGGATCTCGCGCACCCTGCCCCCTTCGATCCTCGATCCGTTGGCGATGCGGATCGTGCCGCCGACGGCGATGGTGCGCTCGGGATCGTCGATGAAGGGCTGTGCTGCGCGCATCAGCGCATCGGGCTCGAGGATGGAGTCGCCGTCGATCACACAAAAGAGAGGCGCGCGGCAGACATTGACGCCGGCATTCTGGGCATCAGCCTTGCCGCCATTTTCCTTGTCGACCACGAACAGCCGTTCTGTCATCCGCGAGGAATAGAGGCCGCGGATCGGCTTGTGCGTCAGGGCCTCCTCATAGGGCCGGTGGAATTTCACCAGCTTGAAGCCTTCGATAAGGCGCTGCAGAGTCTGATCCTTCGAGCCGTCGTTGATGACGATCACCTCGAAATTCGGATATTCAAGCGCCAGCATCGAGTGCACGCTCTCGACTACGTTCACTTCCTCATTATAGGCGGGTACCAGCAGCGCTATTGGCGGCGCAACGTCCCCATAGCGGTGCCACAGCAGCGCCGAACGCGCGACTGGCGGGCGCTTGGACAGCGCGTAGGCGGCAATGATAAGCTGCAGCAGGTATACCGCCGTCTGCGCCAGCCCTGCCCCAATGATGAACCAGGACAGGATGGAGGCACCCAGGACGATCTCTTGGCTCCAGTCGAACATCAGGCGGCCGGCCCCTCGGCAAGGATCAGCGAGGCCGTGCGCTGCCTGCGCGAGACGTCGCTGGCGGCGATCTCGCGCAGCACCTGCTCTCCTTTCTGGCCGAACGAGCGGAGCGCGTTGGCAGCGGCATAGCGCACAGTCCATGCCTCGTCGTCCATAAGCTGCGCGAGGGGCGCGGCGAGTTCAGACAGGCCGAGGCGGCCCGCCGCATCGGCAGCGTCGGCGCGTACATCCCAACCGCCATTTTCCATCGCCTTGATCAGGATGGCCGGCGCATTGGCATGTCCGGTCAGACCGAGTGCCCGCAATGCGGCTGCGGCAACCTCCGATGACGGATCGCCGGCCGCGCGGGCAAAGAACTCGCCGAATTGGAAGCCGCCGGCGCGGGCAAGGGCATCGATCGCAGCCGCCCTGATGAAAGGCACCGCGTCCTGACGTCCGGCGTAATCCCTGAGCTCGTCGAACCGCTTTGGTGGAAAGCGCCTGAAAAGCTCGATCAGGCGTCGCGAGCGCTGCCCCGCCACGCCGATCTTGCGCAGCGTTACGACCAGCGGCGGCAAGGCGCCAATATCACACAGCGCGATGGCGACGGCGATCCTGACCTCGCGCGAGCGGTCGCGATCGAGCGCCGAAAGCAGGTTTGCCACCGCGTTTTCCGAACGCAACGCCGCCAGCATCTCGGCCGCGTGGATGCGTTCGGCACCGTTGCCTTTTTCAAGCTGGGTGCCGACAAGGGTCGGCAGGCCACATTCATTGAAGGCTGAAAGGAGCTCGTCGTGCTCCTCGCCGCGCAACAGCGAAATAAACTCGAAGCCGGCATCGATCGCCACCCTCGCCGGTACCGCAAGCAGCGCCGTCTTCAATGCCTCGCGATCCCGATTTTCGGTGAAGGCGATCAGCGCCGTCAGAAGAAGGCGCCGCTGATCGGCGCCCGCCGTCCCCCGGCGCTCCTGCAATACCCGACGCACGATCAGCAGAAGCATGATCGCCAGGGAAAGGGCACTGAGCAGGATGGATAGGTGCCAGATGTACAACATGATCAGAACCGCGCGGTTAGGCCGAGCCCGAATGTGGTTCGGTCGAATGTCGGGCGCTGCTCATGGGCGAGGCTGCCGCGCAGCGTCAGCGGATCGGTGACGTCCCAGGAGATGCCGGCAAAGACGGTACGCGTCGGCACCAGCGTGCCGTCGGAGATCTCGGGGGCATCCCCATAGCCACCGAACACATTGACGCTCGGGGTAACTGCAAGATCGGCCCGCAGCACATAACCATCGGCGCGCGTGCCGATGTCGTCGGCTGCGTGGACCCAACGTGCCGAAAGCCCCAGCCGGCCGTCCAGGACATAGGCCTGCACCCAGGGCGAGATTGTGGTGACCTCGGCGGTAGCGAAATTGTCATAGCGAGCATCGATGTTGAGCGAGAACGGACCAAGCGCTTTCGCGGGCGCCATGATCCGCCACGAAGCGCCGGCCCCGACCGAATATCGTGCCAGGAAGTCGGCATCCGGCGTCGCCGCTGCCAGCACATAGGCCGAAACCGTGGGCGAAAAGGCCTGGTCGATGCGGCCATCAATTTGAACATCAGTGCGACCGTAGCGAGTCGCCATCCGGGTGCGGCCCGAAATGGTCGTCTGCGGGGTGAGCCGATAGGCAAGGCCGGTCGAACTGTCTGTCCAATCACCAAGTCCATCGGTGAGGTCGCTCACTTCGCTACCGATATCGAGCCGCCATTTGCGCGGCGGTGACGCAGCTAGTCTCTGCTCGATGTCGCGCGAGCCGGGTTCGAGGGCGAGCGCCTGCCGGTAGGCATCGCGCGCGGCGTCGTCGTCGCCACGGGCGCGGCGCACATCGCCGATTCCCACCAGCGCTTCGGCATTGCGCGGATCGATCGCCAGAACCCGCCGAAACGACCGCTCGGCCCGCGTGTAATCCTGCTCGATCAGGGAAATCCGCGCGTCGAGGCCGAGCGCCTCGGCATTGTCAGGCATAGTGCCAAGCACGTCATCAACCGTTGCGCGGGCGCGCGGCACGTTGCCTTGCCAGATCGCCAGGCGGACCTTGCCGAGGCGGGCGTCAAGAAGGCCGGGCCTGATGGCCAGCGCCTGGTCGAAGAAATGCCCGGCCTCGTCGAATTTCTGTTGGGAGCCCGCCACGAGACCCATGGCGACCAGGATGTCGGTGTTTTTAGGCGCCAGCCCGAGCGCGCGGCGATAGGCGTTCTCCGCCTCGGGCAATTGTCCCGCCGCCCGCAATCTCTGGCCCTTCTCCATCAGGCCGGCGACGGCATCCGGCCGCGGCGGACGCGGCTTTTTCCTCACGGTCGCAGGCTTCGCCTTGCTGCTGCCGGCCCGCTGAGCCTTGCGGATGTTGGCGACAAGGGTACTCGCGTCGGCATTGCCGGGCTGGGCACGCGAAACCTTTTCGGCGAGGGGCAGCGCGGCGTCGAGATTGCCGGAGCGGAACTCGGCCTGAGCGATGCCGAAGCTGGCATCCAGATAGGTCGGCGCAAGCGCAAGCGCCGTGGAAAAGGCTTCACGCGCCGCCGGCAGATTGTTGCGGCCAAGCTCGGCGAAGCCAAGTTGCACCAGGGCGTCGGCATTGTCGGGCTTGAGCGCCAGCGCACGCCGCAACAGCTCCGCCGCCTCGTCGAAATGCTGGGCTTGCCTGGCCTTGACGCCGGAGGCGTACAGTTCGTCGACCGTCTGGGCCAGCGCGACAGCAGGCGACGATGCAACCGCCAGGAAAACGCACGCCGCCATGATGGCGCGCCGGCCGCGCCACATCAGCGTTTCCCGCTCTTGCGGGCCAGCAGGCGCGCAAGCCGGGCCAGGAGCTCCTCAGGAATGAAGGGTTTCACCAGGTAGTCGTCGGCCCCCTTCTCAAGGGCCGAGACGATGTCCCTTTCGCCCTTGCGGGCGGTCAACATGACAACCGGGGTTTCGGACAAAGCCGGATCGCTCTTGATGCGGGCAAGAACCTCCAGGCCGTCTGCCTTGGGCATCATCGCGTCGAGCACGATGATGTCCGGCGCCTCATGCTCCGCTTTCAAGAGCGCTTCCGCCCCGTCTACCGCCTTGATGACGTCGTATCCCTTTGCCTTGAGCCTGAACTCCATCAGTTCGAGCAAGAGGGGATCGTCATCGCAAATCAGAACTCTTGCCTTCGCTCCGTTCACCAGCCTTGCTCCGGTTCGCGTCTCGTTTTGCCGCTTGCCCCCCGGAGTAATTGATCCATGAACCGACATCCGCCAACGCGGTTCATGCAGACAGACACATTCTTCCCAATCGCCGAGCTCCACCGATGCCGCACGATTATAGACAACCTGATTCGCTACGCCTGTACCTCGGCACAATCAGTAGATGAATAAGGCGACATGGTATAGGAGCGGTGAACGGCGTCGCACAGTCTGCAGCCAGGCTGCGCTCGGTGCCCACGCCAAACGTCGGCTCAGGCGCCTGACACAAGCAATCTTTTGACTTCGCCGGCAAGCGCAAGCGGGTCGAATGGCTTGGCGATCACCCCTACCGCCCCCATCGCCAGATAGCGTTCGACTTCATGCGTCTGGGTGCGCGCGGTGATGAACACCACGGGTATCGAAGCCGTCGCGCCAGCCTCGGCCAGGCGCCTCAACGTCTCCGGCCCATCCATGTCCGGCATCATTACGTCGAGCAGGATGAGGTCGGGTCGCCATTCGGCGGCATCGACTAGCGCCTGCATGCCGGACGAGCAGGACCGCACCTCGAATTCCGGCTCAAGCTCCAGCGACATCTGGGCGATTTCGCGGATATCGTCCTCGTCATCCACATAGAGGATCCGTGCGGGCATCAGCGTGTCTCCTTGGTGTTCGCGCCAGGCCGAGTAAGGGACGAAACCAACATGCTGCTGACCAGCTTTGCCACATCGATCTCCGACGCCCTGGTCTTCGTCATGATCGCCTGAACGCGATCGCCGAGTTTCTGGTCGAGCTCCGCCGCCGAAAACACGATAACCCCGGTCTCTAAAGGCAGATCGACGAGGAGGTCCAGGCCAGATCCGTCGGGAAGTGCAATGTCCAGGATGATCAGATCGAAGCGATGCTTCGCCACCGCCTGCCGGGCTTCCTGCAGCGTCTTTGCGGATGTGATCGAGACGCCCGAACCCAGCCCCTCCGACATCACCGCAAGCACGCCCTCATCGTCTTCGACATGCAGAATCTGTGGCCTCGGCTCGGCCCTGCGGCCGACGATCTTGGCGAGAGCCGCGTGAAGCCGTTTCGAATCCACCGGCTTCTCCAGCCAGTCGACAATGCCGACGGCGCTGCCGTTCAGCGTGCGCCTAGCCTCGTCAGCGACGGCAGAGATGACGATGACCGCGATGTCGGAGTTCGCCGGCGATGCCCTGATGTCATGGAAGAGTTTGATGCCGGATTCCCCCGCCAGCTTGATGTCGAGCGTTAGCGCCACGTAGTCGCGGGAGCTCAGGAGCGCCTTGGCAGTATCGATATCGGGCGCGACGTCGCTGGAAAAGCCTTCCGCATCGAGAAGTGCTGCGATCACTGCTGCAATGTCGGGCTCGTCCTCGCAGATGAGAACCCTCAGGCGATTATCAGCTTCTTGCGGTTGCCGGGTCGGTGAATCCAGCTTGGCGTCCTGTCTGCCCGCTTCGGGAAGGTCGACGTGAAAGGAGGTTCCCTTACCTTCCTCGGTTTCGAAGGAAACGGCGCCACCCAGCTTGTCGGTGATGGCCTTGACGATGCTCAAGCCTAGGCCGGTGCCGCCTATCTTGCGGGTGCTGGAGGCGTCGGCCTGCTCGAACTTTCCGAATATACGGCTGCGGAAAGCCTCCGGGATGCCAGCGCCCTGGTCCATCACGGAAATGCGAAGCATGTCGCGGTCGCGACGCTGGAATTTCACCGTCACCGTACCGTCGGTATGCGAGAACTTGATAGCATTCGACAGTAGGTTCGCCATCACCTGATGCAGGCGATCCGGATCGATGTTCGCCTCGGCGCGCGGCGCATCGTCGACCAGAACCATCCTGATCCGACTGTCGGCCATGTAGTTGGAACTGGCGGCAATGGCCTGCTCCAGGACCTGACGGACAGGCATCTGCTTGATCTTGAAAGTGATCACGCCCGATTCGATCTTCTCCATATCCAGGATGTCGTTGATGAGAAGAACTAGCCTTTCGCTGTTGGTGTGAGCGATGTGGACGAGATTGGCGGCCTTGGGCGGCAGTTCGCCCCCCACGCCGGCCGCAATCAGGCCAAGCGAGCCGCGGATGGAGGTCAGCGGGGTCCGCAATTCGTGGCTGACCGTGGAAATGAAATCGTTCTTGAGTTGGGCGGCGCGCTTCTGCTCGGTGATGTCGCGATTGTAGGTGATGACGCCGACGATCTTGCCGGCCTCGTCGCGAAAAGGGGCCTTGAGCGTGTAGAGCCAACCTTGCCGCCCATCGGGGAAATGCGCCGGCTGGTCGATCCGCAACGTCTGCCCGGCCTCCAGCGCGCCCATCTCATCCTGCCGGAAGCGTTCGGCCACCTCCTTGGGGTAGAAATCGAAATCCGTCTTGCCGATCAGATCGTCGACCGAAGCGGCGCGAACCATTTCGGCGGTGGCGGGGTTGGCGGCGATGAAGCGGCCGTCGACATCTTTTATGTTCAGGCAATCCGGCAGTTCGCGAACCATGGCCCGGTAGGTCATGTTGGACATCAGGAGCTCGCGCCGGCGCTGCTGCCGGTCGAGCAGGACGCCGATGATGATTGTGCTGAGAAAGCGGAACACGAGGGAGGGGAACGTGCTCTGCTGCACAAGGCCCGTGACGGCTTGCGCCGGGATGACCAGGAGCGTGATCAGCCCGGCAAGAGCGACCGTTACGCCCAGACCGAATATATCGTACATGGTGCGCGATCGGGCCGCGACGATGTGGTGCCACGCAATGCCGACGATTGCGGTGATGAGGATACCCATGACACCAGCACCCGCACCCTGCCCGCCGAGATGGACGCGATAAACAATGGAGCCGAACGTGGCGATGAGCATTGCCGGCCATCCGCCGAAGAACGCGGCAGCAGCAATGAAGGCGGCGCGCAGATCGACGACGAAGCCTGAGACGGACAGGGCCGTCGCCATGGAAATGATCGCGCCCACGCACATGACCACGCCAAGAAGCAGCGACTGCATCCGCCGCGAGAGACGCCCGGTGAAATCCGCCACAAGGTCCCAAGCGACCACGAGGATGGAGACCAGGGCAAGGTTGGCGAGGAGTGAGTGCCAGATGTCGGTCATGACTTCGGCTCCTTTTTCCCACAGATACCGGCTAAACCTATCCGATATCTAAAGACGCTGCCCGGCCATGCCGTTCTATTCCATCCGGGCACGTGGGATCCGAGAGTACCTTTGCGATCTTCCATGAAGCCGATCAGCTAATAATTCGACTGCTTCATAAATCCAGATGAGCCAAAGCCATCGCGGCAAATTCAGGTCTTGCACATGATCTGGACAGTGTCGCCTTGAACATCTCCTTCTTTCCATACATAGGTCGGCCAGGTGGGTGGCGGCTCAACATGGAACTTCAATGAACCTTCCTATCTTCGCCATCAACCTCGATCGCGAGACCCAGCGCTGGAGCGAATTGCTCGCCAGCGCCGAAGCGGCAGGACTGACCTTGCAGCGCATTGCCGCGGTCGACGGTCGGGCGCTTGCAGAAAAAGACTGGACGGAGATCGATCTGCCAGCCGCGCGCAAGCTGAGCGGGCGCGACATCCTTTCCGGCGAATATGCCTGTTACCGCAGCCATATCCAGGCGCTGGAAACGTTCCTGGCCGGTGGCAGTTCCTATGGCCTGATCGTCGAGGACGACGTCCTCTTCAGCGAAAACACCATGCAGCGCATCGAGGCCATCATCGCGGCGGTGCCGGATTTCGACGTCATCAAGCTGACCAACCATCGCATCAGCTTCTTCATGCGCGCCGTCGAGACGACGGAAGGCGACGAGATCGGTCGTGCGCTGCATGGCCCGCAAGGCTCGGCCGCCGCCTATCTGGTGACGCGGCAGGGCGCGCAGGGTCTGTTGTCGGCGCTCGCCATAATGAAAATGCCATGGGACGTCGCGCTCGAACGCTTTTGGGATACCGGCCTGAAAGTCTATTCGGTCCGCCAAAACGTGCTTGGCTTCGCCGCCAGCAGTGAGATCTCCGGCATAGCCGGTCCCTCGGGAAGCTACAAATCCGCAAGGCTGGGCGGGCCGAGCCGGCTACGTGCCGGGGTGTTGCGGGCCAGCGACGAACTGCGCCGCCTGCATCACGTCCTGCTGCCGCCCCCTCTGCCGCGAGAAGCCCTGGATGATGCCAAGGACAACGCGCCGCGCCACACCTTGCTTCTGTTGCTTGCGGCACTCGCCATTCTCGCCCTGGTTTCCGCGGTGTGGCGCGAGGCCGACACCTACCGCTATGCGGGCCTGGCGCTGGCCCTGGTCGCGGTCATCCGCTGGTTCAGGGTGGATTTGTGGACCTACAGCAAACCGCTGATCGGCTGGGTCGGCTTCCTGTGTCTGGGCTGGTCGCTCTACGTCTTCATTCGGCTGGCGATCGTCTATTTCGGCACCCACCAGTTGGGTGGCGCCGAAGGCATTTACATGTTTCCGCTGTTCTACGCGACGACCGGCTTCGCGTTTCTGCTGTTTGTCAGGCAGCCGGCACGGCTCGTGCTCGGGTTCATGATCCTCAGTCTTGTCTTCCTGGCGGCGGACACCGCCTGTTCGGGCCTGTTTCAGGATATCCAACCGGCGCCGTGGCTGTTCAACAATCCCATCCACGCTTCGGTGGCGGCCGGTTTCATCTTCCTCTGCACGCTGCAATTCATGGCTTACACGGCCCAGAGAACGGACCTCGGGAAAGCAACCAAGAACCTGTATTGGGCGCTGTCGACGGCCGTCCTGCTGCTTGCCCTCGTCAATATCATCGAGATGCGGTCAAAGGGCGTGTGGCTTGCACTTGCGCTTGCGCTGCTCCTGTTGACGGTGATGACCCTGGCGAGAGGCCATCGCCGCGAACTGTTGGTTTCGGGTGGCGTGCTGGCGATCGTGGCGGCCGGCATTGCCGCAACACACAACATCTTCTCGTCCACCGCCGGCGATACCATGGCCTTCGTCAAAACCTTGGTTCCGGACGTGTTCAGGCATGGCGTCCTCCCCGCCTTCGACCGCGCCATCGCCAGCGATGCGGTTCCGCTTGCAGCCAAGGAAAGGCTGATGCTGTGGGCGGATGCGATCGATATCTGGAAACGCCACCCCATCTTCGGAGCGAGTTCCAGCTGGCTGACCGAGTGGGAGAACAGAACCTATCATCCCATGATCTTCAACGTCTTCCACAATGGTTATCTGGAGATTGCCGTGCGTTATGGCGTGGTCGGACTGGCGTTCTTTGCCTTTCTCTACACCTGGTCGGCCAGGCAGGTCCTGCTGGCCATGCGAGCCAAGTTTGTCGCGCCGGCCGCATGGTCCTGCTACATCTCCACACTGGTCTTCTTCGCCCTAAGCATCCTCACCAATTCCAACAACCGGCTGGCCATGGGCGAGGCCTTCATGTGGTTTGCCGCGGCGTTCGGCTTCTATTGTTTTTATGTTCGTCAGCAGAAGAACCTTGTCGCGCCGCGAACCTATTTTTAGGGCCTGCTATCGTGCCAGCCGGTTGCGGCCGATGCACCTTTGACGCCCCGCTCAATTTCCCGATAATCGGGAAAGTCGATGCCGAAATCCACGGCTTATCACGGGCAACCCCTTCGTTACGATCGACACAGATCACAGACAGGGGTTGTCACGGACATGCTGACGGACAAGCAGGCACGCGAAGCGGTGGAGCAGTACCGCGAGGAAGGATACGCGATCGTTCGACAATTCGTCGACGGCGACGAGATGATCCGGCTGAAGAAGGAAACCGATGCGGTCTATGCCGAAGGCCTCAAGCATCACGCCACCTTCCGGCACGGCAACCTGAATTTCCAGATCCTGCCTGAATCGGACTTTGGCCAACGCTATGTGTTGCAGGCTTACTGGTTTTCCTGGATCAATTCCTATTTCGAAGAATTCCGCCGCAATCCCGACTATCTGAAGCTGCTCGAGGGCCTGATCGGCCGTGACATAAGGCAGATCGCCCAACAGCTGCACTGGAAGCCGCCCGGCGCCAATGTCACGGGTTATCGCTTCCACCAGGATCTGCGCTTCCGTAACCAAGCCGCCTTCGACAATGTCGCCGACGCCACCGTGACAACGGGTCTCGCGGTCGATCGGGCGACGCTGGACAATGGCTGCCTTCAGGTAGTGCCCGGCAGCCACAAGCTCGGCTATCTCGGCCTGTCGGACGAGGGAACCGGCGAGCTGATGAAGGGCCTGACCGCCGAAGAAGAGTTGCGCAAGGTCGGCATCGACCCGGCGACCATCGTTCCGCTGGTGCTGGAACCGGGCGACCTTGCTTTATGGGGGCTGCTCACCGTGCACGGCTCCTCGCCCAACAAGTCGCAGCACGACCGCGCCTTTGCGCTGTCCAGCTATGTGCGGGCCGATACGACGCAACGTGGCGAATGGGCGTTCAGGGACGGTGTTTCGGTGCCGCTCGGCAAGACGCCGGCACTGTGCAAATACGAAAAGCTCTTCGAGGAGCCGGGACCGATGTACGACACCACCGCCTGGTGGAAATGACGCTGCCGCGTCGGGCGACGGGGGCAGAGGGGGCCTGGCGTTCGCGCCAGGCCCCTGACGGCGTTGGCCGGCAATCGGGCAGCATTTCAGGCGGTGAAGTCGGCCGACAGTTCTCGGATCAGGAAATCGACGAATGCGCGCACCTTGGCCGCAATATAGGTGCGGTGCGGATAGAGTGCGTAGATCGGGCTGGAGCCGGGGCGAAACTCATCCAGATGCACTTCCAGCCGCCCGTCCCTGATCGCAGCGTCGACCAGCAGGCTGGGCAGGTTACCGATGCCGAAACCGGCGGTGGTCATCTGGTAGGCGGCCTCGACGCTGTTGGTCGAGATGCGCCCGCCGACAGCCGCATCGAAAGGGCCGTCTGGTCCGATGAAGGGCCATGTGCCAAGCCGCTTGGCGAAATTGCTCAGCACGCAGGAATGGCTTGCCAGCTCATCCGGGTGGACCGGGCGGCCGTTTGCGTCCCAATAATCGGGCGTGGCGCAGACATAGTTGCGGACTTCACCAAGCCGGCGGGCAATCAAGGCGGAATCGGCCTGACCGCCGAAGCGGATGGCGACATCGTAGCCTTCCTCGACAATGCCGACGACATAACGCGCGGTGAGGTCGAACTCGATCGTGGTGAGCGGGTTCTCTTCGAGGAATTTCGGCACCAGCTTGGTTATGCGCGTGTGGCCCAGAACATTGGAGCAGGAAACCCGGATCAGGCCGCGCGTCTCCTTGTGCAGGCCGCGGGTCGAATCCTGCAGTTCGGAAATGTCGTCGAGCAGGCTGCGGGCACGCGGAGCATAGTCGCGGCCCGCCTCGGTGAGGCTGAGGCGCCTTGTGGTGCGATTGATGAGCCGGACGCCGAGGTCGTCTTCCAGTTCCTTGATGGTGCGGCTGACGGCCGTCGTCGACATGTTGAGATCGCGCGCCGCCGCCGACAGGCTGCCCAGCAGGCAGACCCGATCGAACACCCGCATCGCCGTCAGAAGATTCATCTTGCCTTCCCCTCGCCGTCGCGGCCTCGCCGCCATCGGCCGCGTCTTGCAGAAAACAGCGCCCAGCAACGACGCGGCAAGGGCATTCCACCGAATTCGGGCGTAAAATCAACAATGGGAGAACCGATATGACATCCAGACCTCTTCATCCGGCGATCGGCACATTTGCGAAAGGCGCGAACAGCGGCGCGCTTGGCCGCCGCGAGTTCCTGGCGCTGGCCAGCGCCTTCGGCGCCAGCACGGCGATTGCCTATGGGCTCATCGGTCAGCCGGTCCCGGCGCGAGCCGGGGAAGCCGTCCAACCCAGGAAGGGCGGCGTGGTGCGTGTTGCCATGCAGGTGATGGAGCTGGAAGACCCGCGCAAGTTCAAGGTTTCGCAGATGGGCAACATCGCCATGCAGTTTCTCGAACCGCTGGTGCGCTGGAAGCCGGATTTCACCTTCGAGCCTGTGCTGCTGCAGAGCTGGGAGATCAATGCGGACGCGACTGAATATGTGCTCAAGGTGCGCCCGGGGGTGAAATGGTCGAACGGCGACGATTTCACTGCCACGGATGTCGCCTTCAACATCACGCGCTGGTGCGAGAAGGATGCCGCCGGCAACTCGATGGCGGGGCGCATGACCGCCCTGATCGATCCCGACACCAAGGTGGCGCGCACTGCTGCCATCGAGGTTCGCGACGGCCACACCGTGGTCCTGAAACTGGCTCAGCCCGACATCACCATCATCCCCGCGATGACCGACTACCCGGCATTGATCGTCCACCACACCTTCAATCCGAAGGCGGCGCCGCTGTCGGCCAACCCCGTTTCCACGGGTCCGTTCGAACTTAAAAGACTCGATGTCGGCGTTGCTGCCTCGGTGCGCAAGCGGCCGGACGGGTCGTGGTGGGGCGGCGAGGTGTTCCTCGACGGCATCGACTGGATCGACTACGGCACCGACTCGGCCGCCACCGTCTCCGCCTTCGAATCCGGTGAGATCGACCTGAATGGGCAGACGCAGTCCTATGACGTCGCCATGCTCGACAGGCTGGGCCTGAAGAAAAGCGAGATCGTCACTGCCGCCACCCTGGTCTCGCGCTGCAACGTCAACGCCAAACCCTATGACGACAAGCGCGTGCGCAACGCCATACAGCTTGCGGTCGACAACGAAGCGGTGCTGCAATTGGGCGCCGACGGAATGGGTATCGTCGCGCAGAACGATCATGTCGGACCGATGCATCCCGAACACGCCGATCTGCCGCCGATCAAACGTGATCCGGTCCGGGCCAGGGCATTGCTCGAGGAAGCCGGCCAGCTCGATTTCGAGTTTGATCTGATCTCGGTCGAAGCCGATTACCGCAAGGAAAGCTCCGATGCCGTCGCCCAGCAGATGCGCGACGCGGGCTTCAAGGTGAAACGCACCGTCATCCCGGAATCGGCATTCTGGAACGACTGGACGAAGTATCCCTTCGCGACAACCAATTGGAACGCCCGACCGCTCGGCATCCAGACCTATGCGCTTGCCTATCAGACCGGTTCGGCATGGAACGAGACAGGGTTCGCCGACCCAGATTTCGATGCCAAGGTCCACAAGGCCAACGCCATCGCCGATCCGGAGCAGCGCCGTGCGGTGATGAAGGAACTGCAGGTCATGCTGCAGGATTCCGGCATCATCGTTCAGCCCTACTGGCGAAAGCTGTTCTGCCATATGAAACCCGCCTTGATGGGGTACCAGATGCATCAGGCCTATGAGCAGGACTTCACCCGGGCCTGGCTCGCCGCCTGATCGTGGACAATCCCTCCGACAGGGCGGCGCATTTTCCGGCGCCGCCCTTCGCCTGCTCACCGGGAAAGTTGCGCCGATGCGCCGCCATCAAGAACGCTAGAGGAGCAGTGCGGGTTTCGCATCGGGCATGATGCACAGATGCGCCCACACATGCCCTGCCTTGTCAGGTCGGCCGGGATTCCGAGCCGCCGCACCGGACCGGCTGGCACATCAAGTGTGCGAAACATTCTGGTTTCTGTGTCAGTCATCATCAAGCTCCGGTTCATGGCTGGAGCTTACTTTTGACTGATGGAAGCGAAACCCGCTTTCCCAGGCAACGACCTTCCCGAAAACCGGGAAAATTCGTGCTCTGGAGGGGCGACGCGAGCAGAATGTGGCTTGCGATGGCAGTATCGCGTCAGCTGAGTGCTCTTGCCGGGCTGCTCCTCGTGACCATCAGGATGGGTTCCGTTGCTTTTCGAAATATCCGATGCGATCGTGGCGCGGCGGCACCGCCCTGCCCCATGCACCGGGCGCGGCGCAGATCCCGAGCCGGATTCGACCTCCCGGCGGCCAGGCACAGATCGGAACAGAATGAGATTTTATCCAGCCGCCGAACGGATCGCTTTTTTCGGCACGCTTATCGCTGTTCTAGTCCTTGCACTGCTGCCTATACCCCGGCTCGAGGAGTACGGGATCGATATCGGTTTCCGGTCCGACAAGCTGAACCACGCCAGCGCCTTTGCCGTCATGACTTTCCTTGGAGGGCTCGGCTGGCCCGATCGAAAAGCAAGACTAATCGTCTTCCTCGCCATGGTTGGAGCGGCGATCGAGGTCCTGCAGGGCACGGCGCTGATACGGCGCGATCTCGATGTGCTCGACTGGGTTGCCGATTGCGCCGGCATCGCATGTGGCCTCGTGGCCGTGATCTGTGTGAACTGGATCTTGCGGCGCAGAGGTTGAGCCCGCTCTCAAGCCTTATGTGCACGGCGCCGATAGCCACAGGAGTTCGCGCTCGGCTCCATTGACTCGGCGAAATCGGATTGCAACGATCCGATCCGAGAGTGGGCGATTTCTAACTTGGCCAGACAGATGAAGCTTCGGGCGCGGCACCCAGGAAGCGCGCCATCAGTATTGAGGGACGATGACGATCAAGATCAGGCTTCCGGGCGGTGTGTTGAAGGTCAAGCAACGTCATGAGTTGCGGCGGCGGGAGCACAAGGGAGAAGTCGCGGTCTGGCAGTTGGGCAAATATTTCGTCATCTGGTGGCCCAGTACAATTCCCGATCGACCCTCCAAGAGCTCGAATACTGATGAGAAGCTTGAAATGACGCTTCCATCGACCGGAGAAGGCACGTAAGCTCTATGCATCATGGCTTTGCGAATCAGATTGCCGGGAGGCACACTGAAGGTGAAGACCTACCGCGAACTGCGTGATCGCGAGCGGGATCGCAGGGTGCCTGTGCTGAAACTGGGATCGCTCTATTTCGTCTGGTCCTCGGCCAGGCATCATTCGCACAGGCACAGTCCCTGACATTTCTTGCCGGGCGAAAACCGCTTGCATACTTTTCCTGAATCGCTCCGGGGCGGCCCATTCGCAGGCAGCGCGACCTGGGTCAGCTTGCCTCGCGCATCGCCTCGGCCGCCTGCAGGTCGACCGACACCAGCTGGCTGACGCCCTGCTCGGCCATGGTCACGCCGAACAGCCGGTTCATGCGCGCCATTGTGATGGGATTGTGGGTGATAATGACGAAGCGCGTCTCGGTGGTGGCGGCCATCTCGTCCATGAGATTGCAGAAGCGCTCGACATTGTGATCGTCGAGCGGCGCGTCGACTTCGTCGAGCACACAGATCGGCGCCGGATTGGTCAGGAACACCGCGAAGATCAGCGACATCGCCGTCAGCGCCTGTTCGCCGCCGGACAGCAGCGTCATGGTCTGCGGCTTCTTGCCGGGCGGGCGGGCAAGGATTTCAAGCCCGGCCTCGAGCGGATCGTCGGATTCGATCAGCTGCAATTCCGCCGTGCCGCCGCCGAACAGATGCGAGAACAGCCGCTGGAAATGGCCGTTGACCACATCGAAAGCGGCAAGCAATCGCTCACGGCCTTCGCGATTGAGGCTCTGGATCGCCTGCCGCAACTTGCGGATCGCCTCGATGATGTCCTCGCGCTCCGACACGATCGCTTCCAGCCGGTCGGATAGCTCCTTCTGCTCTTCCTCGGCGCGCAGGTTGACGGCGCCGAGCCGTTCGCGCTCGATCTTCAGCCGGTCGAGCTGACGCTCGATCTCGGCCATCTCAGGCATCGGGCTGTCAGCCTCAAGACCGGTGTGGCGAATAACCAGATGCGGTGGTGTGTTCAGCGTCTCCTGGATGCGCGCCTCGACCTCCAGCCGGCGTTCGTCGGCCGCGGTCAGCCGCTCTTCGGCGCGAACGCGGGTCTCTCGCGCCTCGGCCAGGAACTGGATGGCGCCGGTGGCGGCCTTGTCCAGTTCGGATTGCCGGTTCTCCGCTTCCTGCAGACGGTCGGCTGCCGCCTTGCGCAGGGTCTCGGCTTCGGTGAGCTGCGACAGCAAGGCACGCCGCTTGGCGTCGATTTCATCGGGAGCATCGGCCAGCCGCTCGCGTTCGGCCTCGGCCTCGGCCTTGCGTTCGCCAAGCGATGCGATCTGCGTCGAGGCGTTTTCAGCCCGCTCCAGCCAATTGCTACGCTCGGCGCCAATGGCATCGAGCCGGCGCGCGCGCGCCTCGGCTTCGCGTCGCAGGCCCTCGTGCACGGCACGCGCATCGGCAAGCGTGGCGCGGTCGCGGGCGACATTGGCCGAGGACTGTTCGAGCTGCAATTGCAGATCGCCGAGATCGGGCGCGTCCTGCAGCAGCATTTCCGCCTCGGCGAAGGCCGCCGAAATCTCCTCATGGCTGTCGACGATGCGGGCGCGCGCCTCGTCGAGCGCGGCGCGCCGGCTCTGCAATTCGCCGCCGGCCCTCTCGGCCTCGGCCAGCGCATTACGGGCAGCGTCCAGCCGATGCTGGGCGTCACGACCGGCTTGGCGCGTGTTGCGCTCGGCCTCGCTCGCCAGGCGCAGCGCCTGTTCAGCCTCTCCCAGCGCCTCCTCGGCCTGGCGCAGGACGAGCGTCGCCTGTATCGCCTCGGCATCGAGCTCAGCCAGCCGGTTCTTCTGCGCCAGCCGTTGTGCTGCGGCGGTCGGCGCATCGGCGCTGGCGGTAAAGCCATCCCAACGCCAGAGCGCGCCTTCACGGCTGACCAGCCGCTGGCCGGGAGCAAGCAGCGGCTGCAACCGGCGGCCGTCGCCGGCGGCATCGACGATACCGATCTGCGCCAGGCGGCGGGCGAGCTGTGCCGGCGCGTGGACCACGCTGGCCAGGCTTCTGACGCCTTCCGGCAGAGCCGCGTCGCCGGGCCGGATCGCGCTTTCGCCCCAATGCACCGGCGCGCTGCGGTCGAGCGGCACGTCGAGGTCTTCGCCAAGGGCCGCACCCAGCGCCGTTTCGAAACCGCGATCGACGCTGATCTGTTCCAGCACGGCCGGGAAGAGATCGCCGCTGGCGGCATTCAGGATTTTTGCCAGCGTGCGCGCTTCGGTTTCGATCCGCGCCAGCTCGGCCCTGGCATCCTGAAGTGGTGGCCGGGCAGCGCTTTCGGTAGCGCGAGCATCGATGACCGATTGCTCGGCCTCGGACACGGCAGCCTCGGCCTCCTCCAGCAGCGCCATGGCCTGTTCGACCAGCACGCGCTTCTCGGCCGGATCGGGCAGGCCGGCGACCTTGGAGAGTATCTCCGACAATTCCCGGTCGACATCGGCAAGCTGACGCGCGAAGCGGTCGCGGCGCTCGGCGGTGTCGCGCAGCGTCCGTTCGATCTGGTTGCGCGAGGCGGCAGCCTCGGCCCGCTCGGCAGTCAGCGCGGCGAGTTTGGCTTCGCTTTGCGAAAGCGTCGACGCAGCCTGTTCGAAAGCAGCGCGGGTCGTGGCTTCGCGCTCGGCGGCACCAGCATTTTCGGAATTGAGTGCCGCCTCTTCGGTGCGCAGACGCTCGAGAATGTCCGCATTGTCGCGGACCATGCGCTCTTCACGCGCGATATCGCCGTCGAGTTGCTGCAGCCGGCGCTCAAGTTCGCTCTGACGAGCGCGGATGCGGCCGGCTTCCTCTTCGATCTGCGACTTGGCGATCGACAGGCGCTGGAAGGCAGCAGCGGCGGCGGCTTCCGCGTCGCGCAGGTCCGGCAGCCTATGAGCGCCGATGCCTTGTTCCCTGGCGGCGGCCATCTGTGCCGCGGCGCGGTCGCCGACAAGGGCTGTCGCAACCGCCAGCGCTGAACGTGCCTCGCCTTCCTGCGTCTTGGCCAGCGTCCAGCGCAGATGCAATAGCGTTGCTTCGGCCTTGCGGATATCGGCGGACAGGTTCTTGAAGCGGGAGGCCTGGCGCGCCTGGCGCTTCAGGCTTTCGATCTGGCTTTCCAACTCGCCGACGACGTCGTCCAGCCGTTCGAGGTTCTGCTCGGCCGCTTTCAGCCGCAGTTCCGCCTCGTGGCGGCGGGTGTGCAGGCCGGAAATGCCCGCCGCCTCTTCGAGCAGCGCGCGGCGTGCCTGCGGCTTGGCCTGGATCAGTTCGCCGATGCGGCCCTGGCCGACCATCGACGGCGAACGCGCACCGGTCGACTGGTCGGCGAACAGAAGCTGCACATCCTTGGCGCGGGCCTCCTTGCCGTTGATACGGTAAAGCGAGCCGGCCTCGCGCTCGATGCGGCGCGACACCTGCAGTTCGTCGGCATCGTTGAAGGCAGCGGGCGCCGAGCGGTCACTGTTGTCGAGGAAAAGCGTGACTTCGGCGGTGTTTCGGGCGGGCCGAGTGCCCGAGCCGGAAAAGATGACGTCGTCCATGCCGGACGCGCGCATATTCTTGTACGAGCTTTCGCCCATCACCCAGCGCAGCGCCTCGACCAGGTTCGACTTGCCGCAGCCATTCGGCCCGACAATGCCGGTCAGTCCGCGTTCGATGACGAACTCGCCGGGCTCGACGAAGGACTTGAAACCGAGGAGGCGAAGGCGCGAAAACTTCATTCGCGCCACCCATTAAGCGGGTTTCCGTGGTTTTGCGAAAGGAATTCGCCACACGACAAGAAGCCGCGCACGCAGAAGCGCCGCCGCCTCAGGGCTGACTGGACGTCAGAGCAGAGGGTCGATGATGGCCGACATTTCCTCAATCGACATCGCCCCCTTGTAGGTCTTACCGTTGATGAAGAAGGTCGGTGTCGAGTCGACCTTGAATTCATTGGCGCCGCGCTTCTGGACCGATCTCACATCGTCCAGAAGTTTCTGATCCGTCAAGCAGGCCTCGAAGGACTCCTGTGTAAAACCGGCGAGCTTCGAGATTTGCAGCAGCGCATCCTTGGTATTCTGGACGCCAACCCAGTTCGCCTGCTGCCTGAACAGGACGTCGACCATGGGGTAATAGTTATCCTTGGCGCAGCGCGCCAGCATAAAACCGGCTTCGGCGCTCGGATCGAACGGGAATTCGCGCAGGATGTAGCGCGCCTTGCCGGTGTCGATGTACTTGGTCTTCAGCTCCGGAAAGGTGGTCTCGGCGAAATGCGCGCAGTGTGGGCAGGTCATCGACGCGTATTCGACGATGGTGACCTTGGCGTCATCCTTGCCAAGCTGCTTGTCGGGCAGCGCACCCGGCTTCATCAGTTCCGTCATGTCCACGGTGCCCTGGGCTTCCGGCGCGGTGGCGGCGGCCGGCGTGGCCGGCGTCGCGGGGGCGGCCGGGGCCGCAGGCTTCACATCCGCGGCCTTCGCCTCCTCGCTGGAGTCGCTGCAGGCGGCGAGCAGGGCGACCGCAGGAATGGCGGCCAGCGAAGACAGGACGTTTCTGCGAGACAAGCTTTGACCAAACGGGGGACGGTTCATACGAATCACCTGACAAGGGTTGGATTTTGCAATGCAAAGACACGAAAAGGCGAGAGTTGGCGCGAATTAAGGCATCTCGATCCCCAATCCAATCGCGAAACCTGACAAGGGCGATCACGAATGCGAGATATTGACGACGAATCCATGACTTTCTTCAAGACGCTTATGATTTTCTCTCCCCAATAATGGTCGCGCCAAGTTTTTCCAGCGAGGCGCGCAGTTCATCATTATCGACCAGGCCGACAGTCCCCGACAATTTCGTCTTCTCAGCCGCCGTCAGCGGCCTCAGGGCCGGTTTGCGCCTTCCTTTGTCGGCCGCCACCGGTTTCTGCAGGATCCTGATGCGGTTGATGGCGGTGAAGCCGAGGAAGGCGTTGACCCGGTTGATGATCTCGCCCGTCTCGTGCTGCAGATGAAGTGCCGCCATGCCTTCGCAGGCAATGACCAGCACGGCCGGCTCGAACGGATCGTCCTCATGCATACGGCGCGGCCACTGGATTTTTTCGGGGCGCGAATGGCTGGCCAGCCGCGGGCCGGCGATCTCGTCCCATGACTGGACGAGGCCGATCGAAATGCCGGCCCGCTTGCGCAGCACTGGATCGAGGATCCTGGTCGCGAGATCGCTGACCGGGACGGGATTGCCGTAGGGCGTTCTCCCTGCCATGTACGTCCTCCAGCGACGACCCAGCAGATACCGGCCAGGCCAATACAAGATCAATGGCACCAGCAGACCAGACCCGCAAGACCGCATCCTGGGATAGTGGTAAAGCCACATCCGGGAATATCGCATCCCGCCTGCTAGACTGGTACGACGTGCACCACCGTGAACTGCCGTGGCGCATCACGCCCCGTGAGCATGCGCGCGGCGTGCGGCCTGATCCCTACCGCATCTGGCTCTCCGAGGTCATGCTTCAGCAGACCACCGTCGAAGCGGTGAAGGCCTATTTCCGGGTATTCGTCGAGAAATGGCCCGACGTCGAGGCGCTGGCCGCGGCGCCCACCGAGGACGTGATGAAGGCCTGGGCCGGGCTCGGCTACTACTCCCGCGCCCGCAATCTCAAGGCCTGTGCCGATCTTGTGGCCGCGCGTGGCGGCCGGTTTCCCGACACGGAGACGGGTTTGAGAGAACTGCCCGGCATCGGCGCCTATACGTCGGCGGCCATCACGGCGATTGCCTTCGATCGCCCCGCCGCCGTTGTCGACGGCAATGTCGAACGCGTCATCTCCCGGCTGTTTTCGATCGCAACCCCGCTCAGCGAAGCCAAGCCCGAGATCCGCGCCCATGTCGAGCGCATGGTGCCCGGGGCAAGGCCCGGCGACTTCGCCCAGGCGATGATGGATCTCGGCGCCACCATCTGCACGCCACGCCGGCCACGCTGCATGCTGTGCCCGCTGCGCGAAGACTGCGACGCCGTCGTTTCAGGCGATCCCGAGCACTTCCCGGTGCGCCTGCCCAAAGCCGACAAGCCGCAGCGACACGGCGCGGCCTTTGTCGCCGTGCGGGCCGACGGCGCCATCCTTCTGCGCAAACGGGCGGAGAAGGGCTTGCTCGGCGGGATGACCGAGGTGCCGACGACAGGCTGGACCGCGCGCATCGATGGGGCAACCACGGAAGCGGCCGCGCCCTTTCCCGCCGATTGGCGGCATGCGGGCCGCATTGCGCATGTCTTCACGCATTTCGCTCTCCAACTCGAAGTCTTTCACGCTCACATCAAAGGTGATGTGCCAGACGGGCATTTCTGGTCGCTCGCTCACGAGATTTCCGGCGAGGCGCTACCCACTGTCATGAAAAAGGCAATCGAGGCTGCGATACCCGGCGCGACGAAAAAGCCGTCGCTACACAGTGCAAAGAGGCCCCATGACTGAAATACGCCACATCGTTTTCGACATCGGCCGCGTGCTGATCCACTACGATCCCAACATTCCGTTCAGCCGCCTCATTCCGGATGTCGAAGAGAGAAAGTGGTTTTTCGACAATGTCTGCACGCATGACTGGAACATCGAGCAGGATCGCGGCCGGACCTGGGAAGAGGCCGAGGCGCTGCTGATCGCGGACCATCCCGATCACGCGGAAAACATCCGCGCTTTCCGCCGCCATTGGCACGAGATGGTGCCACATGCCTATGACGATAGCGTCGCCATCATGGTCGGCCTGATCGAGAGCGGCCACGACGTGACCATGCTGACCAATTTTGCCAGCGACACGCTGGCCGAGGCCCGCGAACGCTTCGATTTTCTCAATCGTCCGCGCGGCGTGACGGTGTCGGCCGATATCCGCCAGATCAAACCGGACCGCGCCATCTACGATCACCACGTCGCCGCATTCGGCCTCGAACCGTCGGCCACGCTGTTCATCGACGACAGCCAGAAGAATGTCGACGGCGCCAAGGCGGCAGGCTGGCAATCGGTGCTGTTCACCGACGCAAAGACGCTTCAGGCAGACCTTGAACGTCTCGGAATCAAGGCCTGATTTGAATCGCTTCGCGCGATCCGTTGAGCCTGAATCAACGGCATTCGAAGCAATTGGCAGGGGCTCAGGCCCCTGCCCGCTCCATGCCGAGCCGCGCGATGCGGCGCAGTTCGTCGATCGGGGTCAGGCCGCCGCTGCGCTCATAGTGCCAGAAGGTCCAGCCGTTGCAGGCATCCAGCCCCTGCACTTCGGCGCCGATCTTGTGGATCGAACCGGCGCTGTCGCCGATCGCCACCGTACCGTCGGCGCGCACCTTGGCCGACCAGCGCTTCTTGGCGTCGTAGAGCGTCGCACCCGGCATCATCAGCCCGTTATCGATCAGGCTGACGAAGGCAACGCGCGGCTCGGCACGCTTGCCGGTGAGCACGGTGAGATCGGCGCCATCCAGCGGCCGCACCGCATCGATGCGCTCGTTGGCGGCGTCGATATAGGCCTGCTCGCGCTCGATGCCGACGAAATGGCGGCCGAGGCGCTTGGCCACCGCGCCGGTGGTGCCGGAGCCGAAGAAGGGATCGAGCACGATGTCGCCCGGTTTGGTCGAGGCCATCATGATGCGGGCAAGCAGCGCTTCCGGCTTCTGCGTCGGATGCAGCTTGTCGCCATTGTCGTTCTTCAGCCGCTCGCCGCCGGTGCAGATCGGAAACAGCCAGTCGGAGCGCATCTGGATGTCGTCGTTGGACGCCTTCATCGCTTCGTAGTTGAAGGTATAGCCCTTGCCCTTCTGATCGCGCGTAGCCCAGATCATCGTCTCATGCGCGTTCTGGAAGCGGCGGCCACGGAAATTCGGCATTGGGTTGGTCTTGCGCCAGACCACGTCGTTGAGGATCCAGAAGCCGAGATCCTGCATCTTGGCGCCGACCCGGAAGATGTTGTGATAGGAGCCGATGACCCAGATGGTGCCGTTGGGCTTCAGCACCCGGCGTGCCGCCAGCAGCCAGGCACGGGTGAAGGCGTCATAGGCCTCGAAACTCTCGAACTGGTCCCAGTCGTCGTCGACGGCGTCGACCTTCGACTGGTCGGGGCGGTGCAGGTCGCCGTCGAGCTGCAGATTGTAGGGCGGATCGGCGAAGATGACGTCGATCGATTTTTCGGGCAGCCGGTCGAGCGCGGCGACGCAATCGCCCTTGAGGATCGTGTCCAGCCATTCGGATTGCTGGGGGGCGTGGGATAGCTCGTCGAGAAGACGCACGGCAGACATTCTGACACCCAGGGCACGCGTTACTGTTTACTCCTGGTTATGGTTACCGATCAGCGTAAATATTCCGTGAAGGCCAAGGGACGGGGTGGCGAATTTGCGAAGGCGGCCCTGTTGGTGTATGCCGCGCCGCCTGAGCCTTCCGAGGCCACCTCGCCCTCCCATTGTCCGGATCACCATGCCCCAGCCAGACCTTGTCATCTTCGATTGCGACGGCGTGCTCGTCGATTCCGAAATCATCGCCGCCCGCGTCGAGGCGGAACTGCTGACACTGGCCGGCTACGAAATATCGGCTGAGGAGATTTCCGAGACCTATGCCGGACTGACCTTCAAGGACATCATGATGCGGGTCGAGGAGAAATCCAGCATACCCTTCCAGGCCTCGCTGATCGACCGCGCCGAAGACCTGGTCGACCGCAAACTGCGCAGCGACGTCCGCGCCATCGACGGCGTGCGCGAGGCGGTCGCCGCGGTCACGGTGCCGCGCTGCGTCTGCTCGAATTCACGCTCCGAGCGGATCGAATTCATGCTGGAGAAAGTGCATCTGCTGCCGTTTTTCACCGACCGGATTTTTTCGGCGATGGAAACACCGACCGGGAAAACGAAACCGGCGCCGGACGTGTTCCTGTTTGCGGCGGAGAAACTCAACGCCAACCCGGCGAACACTTTCGTCATCGAGGATTCCGTGCACGGCGTCCACGGCGCAAGGGCGGCAGGCATGCGGGTGATCGGCTTCACCGGAGCCGCCCACAGCTATTCCGGCCATGCCGACGCGCTCACCGAGGCCGGCGCCGAAACGGTGATCCGCCGCTGGGCGGAGTTGAAAAGCGTGATCGCGGCGCTGTCGGAGTGGTCGGACGCCTGAGAAGCGTGCGCCGCGACGCACGCCCTACGCAACCGCCGGAATCTAGTTCGTCGCGGCGGCTCTCTTCCTCTGCTTCTTCTTCGGCTTGTCGACCGTTGCCTTATGCGCGGTTTCGTCATAGCCGGCAAAGGCCTGATAGTCCTGCGCCGTCGGCTCGGGCACGACAATATTGGAATCGGTGAAGACGAACTGCGTGGCGACCGAAGGATCGGTGACCTGGACCTGATACTGGTGGATCTGCGAATAGAGGACCTCGGTGCCATGCATCACAGCCGTGCGGATGGGCATGGTGATAGTGCCTGGAGAAAACTTCGGTCCGGGGACAATCTTGCCGGCGACCGCGATCTTCATCGTCAACTGGCCGTTGGCACGGCTGCAGTCGCGTGTCACATCGCTGACCGATGCCTGGTAGATGATGTTGGCCGATTCGTCGGGCGGAGTTGCAGCAGCGGCGTCAGCCTCGGCCTGGGCCGCGGCATCCTGCGCGGCGTCGCCGGTCTTCTTGATCCTGGGCTTGGGCTTCTGAGCTTCCTTGGAATAGGTGTTGAAGAAAGCCGTGCCGTCGCGCACCATCACCCGAGGGCAATAGGCCTGCAACTGGCTGGCCAGTATCTTGGGATCCTGGGGCGGCGGTGGCGCCGTCGGGTCCTCCTTCTTGCCTATGCCGAGGTTCAGGATGCCATTGTCGCCCGATTGGCAGCCGGCGGCGGCAAGCATAAAGCCGGTGAGCGCAAGACCCGCCAAAAAGCGACCACTGAATGTACGAAACGCCATGAAACTGCACTTCCCTCTCGCAAAGCTGGTGACGTATATCAACCGCGCGGCAAAAATGCGACTGAGCCAGCGCAGAAATTAACCACCTTGCGGTGGATGGAAAAGCCAAGCAGTAACGGAATTGTGACATGCACTATGTGAGTACCCGCGGGGAAGCCCCCGTTCTTGGATTTTCCGACACCGTGCTAGCCGGGCTGGCGCGCGACGGCGGGCTCTACGTGCCGCGCGAGTGGCCACAGTTTTCCGCCGCCGAGATCCGCGCCATGCGCGGCCTTGCCTATCCCGACCTTGCTATCCGCGTGCTGTCGCCGTTCCTAGGCGACGAAATCCCGGCCCCCGTTTTCGAGCGGCTGGTGCGCGAAGCCTATGCCACCTTCCGCCACGAGGCCGTCTGCCCGCTGGTGCAGACCGGCCCCAACACCTTCATCCTGGAACTCTTCCACGGGCCGACGCTCGCCTTCAAGGACGTGGCGATGCAGCTTCTGGCCCGGCTGATGGACCATGTGCTTACCGAACGCGACCAGCACGCCACCATCGTCGGCGCCACCTCGGGCGATACCGGCGGGGCGGCCATCGATGCCTTTGCCGGTCGCAGCCGGACCGACATCTTCATCCTTTTCCCGCACGGCCGCGTCTCTCCGGTGCAGCAGCGGCAGATGACGACGTCGACGGCTGCAAACGTCCATGCGCTGGCGATCGAAGGCAATTTCGACGATTGCCAGGGCCTGCTCAAGGACATGTTCAACGATCACGGATTTCGCGACCGGGTGGCGCTTTCGGGCGTCAATTCGATCAATTGGGCCCGCATCATGGCCCAGATCGTCTATTATTTCTCCTCGGCGCTGTCGCTCGGCGCACCGGACAGGCCGGTCTCCTTCACCGTGCCGACCGGCAATTTCGGCGATATCTTCGCCGGCTACGCTGCCAAGAAGATGGGACTGCCGATCGAGCGGCTGGTCATCGCCACCAATGACAACGACATTCTGGCGCGCACCTTTTCGACCGGCGAATACCGCACCAAGGGCGTCTTTGCGACCACGTCGCCGTCGATGGATATCCAGGTGTCGTCGAATTTCGAACGCCTGTTGTTCGAGGCCTCCGGCCGTGACGCGGCGACCGTGCGGCGCTATATGGACGGCCTGAAGCAGTCCGGCGCTTTCACCATCGAACCTCAGCAAATCGCCGGGATGCGGTCCGAATTCGACGCCGGCCGCGCTGATATGGACGAGGTCGCGGCCACCATCCGCTCGACGCTCGCGGCCAGCAACTATCTGCTCGATCCGCACACCGCGGCAGCCGTGCATGTCGCTGCGGGCAAGGCGTCAGGCGCCGTGCCGATGGTGGTGCTGGGTACCGCGCACCCGGCAAAATTCCCGGCCGCCGTCGAAGCCGCCAGCGGCGTGTCGCCCGCACTGCCCGCATGGCTAGGTGGGTTGATGACATCGGAGGAAAAATACACGGTACTTCCATCCGACCTGAAAATGGTGGAAGATTACGTCGGCCGCCGCGCGCGGGCGGCGCGTTAGGGAGTAGTAGCCATATGGGTGTTGAGGTAAGCCGTCTGTCGAACGGCCTGACAGTCGCCACCGAAACCCTTCAAAGCATCGAATCGGTTGCCCTTGGTGCCTGGGTCAAGTCGGGTGCCCGCAATGAACGTGAGGACGAGCATGGCATGGCCCATCTGCTCGAGCACATGGCGTTCAAGGGCACGAAAAGGCGGAGCGCCTTCGAAATCGCCTCGGAGATCGAGGACGTCGGCGGCGAGATCAATGCCGCCACCAGCGTCGAGACCACCTCCTACTATGCCAGGGTGCTCTCCGACGACGTGCCGCTGGCCGTCGACATTCTAGCCGACATCCTGCAGGAGTCCGAGTTCGACCCGCAGGAACTCGAACGCGAACAGCATGTGATCCTGCAGGAGATCGGCGCCGCGCACGACACCCCCGACGACATCGTCTTCGACCGGTTCACCGAGACGGCGTTTCGCCACCAGACCATCGGCCGCTCGATCCTGGGCACGCCGGAAACCGTCAAATCCTTCACCTCGAAGCAGCTGCACGATTTCATCGAGCGGCAATATGGCGCCGAACGCATGGTGATCGTCGCTGCCGGCGACATCAAGCACGACAATTTCGTGCGCGAGGTCGAGAAGCAGCTCGGCGGCTTCCGCAGCAAGGCCGACAGCACCATCCCGCAATATGCACAATATGTCGGCGGCGACTTCCGCGAGGACCGCGACCTGATGGACGCGCAGATCGTGCTGGGGTTCGAGGGTCGCGCCTATCATGTGCGGGATTTCTATGCCTCGCAGGTGCTGTCGATGATCCTCGGCGGCGGCATGTCGTCGCGCCTGTTCCAGGAGGTCCGAGAGAAGCGCGGCCTGTGTTATTCGGTCTATGCCTTCCATTGGGGCTTTTCCGACACCGGCGTCTTCGGCGTCCATGCCGCCACCGGCCAGAGCGACATCGCCGAACTGGTGCCTGTCATCATCGACGAACTGCAGAAGGCCGGCGAGAAGATCCTGCAGGAGGAACTCGACCGCGCTCGCGCCCAATATCGCGCTGGGCTGATCATGTCCGCCGAAAGCCCGGCCAGCCGGGCTTCGCAGATCGCACGGCAACTGCTTCTGTTCGGCCGGCCGATCGCCAAGGAGGAACTGATGGAACGGCTGTCGGCGCTGACGATCGAGCGGCTGACCGATCTGTCGTCGCGATTGTTCTCGACCAAGCCGACGCTTACCGCTGTCGGGCCTGTGGGTACGCTGGCGCCCTACGAGGCGATCCTCGAATCGCTTGCGGGCACGCAGACCACGGCCCGCAAGCTCGCCGTCTAAGCCCCTCAAAGCGCCATGTTCGCGCTCCCTTTCTTTCGCCGTGACCTGCCGGCACTGAAAGGCGACCGCGTCACGCTGCGCGTGCCGTTCACCAATGACTATCGCGAGTGGGCGGCGGTGCGCGGGGAAAGCCGCGCCTTCCTCGAACCATGGGAACCACGCTGGACCCCCGATGAACTCGACCGCAACGCTTGGCGGCTGCGCATCAGCCGCTACCGCGAGGATTTTGCTCAGGGAACCGCTATCGCCTTCTTCATCTTCGAGAGGAGCAGTGGCAAGCTGGCCGGCGGCATCACGCTCGGCAACATACGCCATGGCGTCTCGCAAAGCGGCCATGTCGGCTACTGGATCGGCGAGCGCTTCGGCGGCCGCGGCCTGATGACCGACGCGGTCAAGGTGGTGGCCCGCTTCGCCTTCGATACGCTGAGGTTGCACCGGATCGAAGCGGCCTGTATTCCCGACAACATCAGGTCGATCCGCGTGCTTGAAAAAGCCGGATTTCGGCGCGAAGGACTGCTGCGATCCTATCTCAGGATCAACGGCATCTGGCAGGACCACTACCTCTACGCCCGGATCGCGGACGATCCGCCGGGCGTTGGAACGAAGGACTGATTTTTGACGAATTTCCTGCGAAACGGGTCGCTGTTCGCCTTTGTCCTCGCGACACTCCTGACGCTGTGGGCAGCATCGTCGGCCTTCGCCGTGGAGCCGATCAAGATCGCCCGCGACGACGTCGCGCTCGACCTTTCCGGCGCCGTCGAGATCTACCGGAACCAGGGCGAGAATTTCCAGGTGTCGACCGCGCCGGGTCCGGACGGCATCGTGCGGCGCATCGAGGTCGAGGCCAATGATGCGCGTTCGACCGGCGACTGGGCTGTTTTCGCGCTCGCCAACACCACCGACCAGCAGCTCGACAGGCTGATCGTCGCACCGCATTTCCGCCTGGTGAATTCCGGCATCTTCTGGCCCGATCTCGGCTCGACCCGCATCGCCGCCATCACGCCCAGCGAGGGCTTCGCGCTCGACCGCCAGACCAGCCCCGATGCCGACGTTTTCCGGGTGACGCTGAATCCCGGCACGGTGATCACCTTCATTGCCGAACTGGCCTCGCCGAAGCTGCCGCAGGTCTACCTTTGGGATCCGGAATCCTACAAGGACTCGGTCAATTCCTACACGCTGTTTCGCGGCATCGTCATCGGCATCGCCGGCCTGCTGGCGCTGTTCCTGACCATCCTTTTCGTGGTCAAGGGAACCTCGATGTTCCCCGCGACCGCAGCGCTTGCCTGGGCGGTGCTGGCCTATATCTGCGTCGATTTCGGCTTCCTCAACAAGATCATCGAGATATCGCCCGGCAATGAGCAGATGTGGCGAGCGGGGACCGAAGTGGCGCTCGCGGGAACCTTCGTGGTGTTCCTGTTCGCCTATCTCAACCTCAACCGATGGCACGGCCATTTCAGCTATGGCGCGCTGGTCTGGATCCTCGGGCTGGTGCTGATCGCCGGCGTCGCGATCATCGATCCGGCGGTCGCCGCCGGTATCGCCAGGCTGTCCTTCGCCGCCACCGCGCTGACCGGGCTTGGCCTGATCATCTTCCTCGGCATACGCGGCTACGACCGTGCCATCATGCTGGTGCCCAGTTGGGTCATGGTGCTGTTGTGGCTATGCGGATCGTGGATGGCGATCACCGGCATGCTCGACAATGATATCGCCCAGCCGGCCCTGGGCGGCGGGCTGATCCTGATCATCCTTCTGATCGGCTTCACCGTTATGCAGCATGCCTTTGCCGGCGGCGCGCTGCATCAGGGCCTGTTCTCCGACCTCGAGCGGCAGGCGCTGGCGGTGGCCGGATCGGGCGACACGGTGTGGGACTGGGACGTGCTGCGCGATCGCGTCGTCACCAAGCCCGACGTCAGCATCCAGCTCGGCCTGGCGCCGAACAGCCTTGGCGGCGCGGCCCGCAACTGGCTGCCGGTGCTGCATGCCGACGACCGCGACACGTTCCGCACGACGCTCGACGTCGTGCTCGAACACCGGCGCGGCCGGGTGTCGCAGAATTTCCGCCTGCGCGGCGCCGACGGCCACTATCACTGGTTCTCCCTGCGCGCGCGCCCGGTCATCGGATCCGACGGCGAGGTCATCCGCTGCGTCGGCACCATGGTCGACGTGACCGAGCAGAAAAAGTCCGAGGAAAGGCTGCTGCACGATGCCGTGCACGACAATCTGACCGGCCTGCCGAACCGCGAACTGTTGATGAACCGGCTGGAAGCGATCATCTCGATCGCGCGCACCGAAGAAAAGGTGCGCCCGACCGTCTTCGTCATCGACATCGACCGTTTCAAGCAGGTCAATGACGGGCTCGGCATCTCGGCCGGCGACACCATTCTTTTGACCATCGCACGCCGCCTGCACCGGCTGCTCAAGCCGAAGGATTCGCTGTCACGCTTTGCCGGCGATCAGTTCGCGCTGATGCTGCTGTCCGAACAGGACCCGGCCCGCATCGCCGCCGTCGCGGACGCCATCAAGCATGCCATCAACAATCCGATCACCTTTGCCAAGCGCGAGATCGTGCTGACCGCGTCGATCGGACTGATCACCTGGAATTCGCCGCAGATGTCGGCCGAGGACATGGTCAAGGATGCCGAGCTTGCCATGCACCAGGCCAAGCGCTTCGGCGGCGACAGGATCGAGCCGTTCCGTCCGGCTTTCCGCACTGTCGGCACCGACAGGCTGCAGTTCGAATCCGACCTGCGCCGCGCCATCGAGCGGCGCGAATTCACGCTTGCCTACCAGCCGATCGTGCGGCTCGAGGATGGCAGCGTCGCCGGCTTCGAGGCCCTGCTGCGCTGGGACCACCCGCGCCGCGGCATGATCCCGCCGGCGGATTTCATCCCGGTCGCCGAAAGCTGCGGTCTGATCGTGCAGCTCGGTCTGTTCGCCATGCAGCAGGCGGCGGAAGACCTCGCCAGCTGGCAAAAGCAGATAGGCGACGCGCCGCTGTCGGTCTCGGTCAATTTGTCCAGCCGCCAGTTGATCCGACGCGACCTGGTCAGCGATGTCCGCTCGGTCATCGCTCGGGCCAATCTGAAGCCGCGCTGCTTCCGGCTGGAGCTCACCGAATCGCTTGTCATGGACAATCCCGAGCAGACCGCCCATGTGCTGACCAAGCTGAAGCAGCTCGGCATCGGCCTGTCGCTGGACGATTTCGGCACCGGCTATTCCTCATTGGCCTATCTGACGCGTTTCCCCTTCGACACCATCAAGATCGACAAGAGCTTCGTCGACGACAACACGCCCAAGCGCGCGGTGCTGCTGAAATCGATGGTCAACATGGCGCATGAGCTCGGCCTGTCCGTCGTCGCTGAAGGCATTTCGGACGAAAGCGATGCGCTGGAACTGCGTCAGATGGGCTGCGAATATGTGCAGAGCTTCATGTTCGGCGCACCAATGCCGGGCGACCAGGTGCTGAAGACGCTGAAGGAGCAGTATCCGCTGACGCAAGCGTGAGAGCCCGTTTGGAAACTCTACTCTGGCGGCCATCTGACGGCGTTTTCTGCGCTTCCGGTGCTCACGGACCCGAATGTCCGCTGCGCTCCGGTTCTCGAAACCACCACCATATGACTCACCAGAGCGAGTTTCGAAACGGGCTCCGCGATGAGGCTGATGGGGTTTAGGCGTGTCCGGCCGCCAAGCTGAGATGGGCGAGATCGATACCTATCGCGGCGAGGATGCGGTCGTATTTGCGCTCGATGTCGGCGTCGAACAGAAGCTCGGCATTGGCCGGACAGGTCAGCCAGCCATTTTCGGCGATCTCGGTCTCCAGCTGGCCGGCGCCCCAGCCGGAATAGCCGAGCGCCATCAGCGCGTGACGAGGCCCGCGGCCGGACGATATTGCGCGCAATATGTCGACGGTCGCCGTCAGGCAGATGTCGTCGGAAACGGTCAGCGACGATTCCACCCGATAGTCGCCCGAATGCAGGACGAAGCCCCGGCTGCGATCCACGGGTCCGCCATTGCGCACCACGAAATCGCGCGCCTGCGCCGGCAAGCGGATCGCCTCCTGTTCGTTCATGATGCCCAGTTGCACGAGCAGGTCCGGAAACAGCATCTGCTGTGTCTGGTTGATGATCAGGCCCATGGCGCCTTCATCCGAGTGCGCGCAGACATAGATGACCGAGCGCGTGAAACGGTCGTCCTTCATGCCGGGCATGGCAATCAGGAACTGATCGTCGAGAAAGCCGCGGCTGGCGACCGTCTTCTTGTGGCGCAACAAGTCCATGAAAGGGAGCGTAACGCGTTTCCAAAGCGCCGAAAAGATGCGCCGTGCTGGATTCGACCAAAGCCTATGCCGCCGGCTCGCGCATTCTTCCCCCTCAAGGTCACGCAAATATGATACCGGCAAGGCCATGAAAACATTGCGCGGCCACGAACGGACGATCAAATCACCGCCATGCAAAGCTTGAAAATCCTGCTGCTCGGCGCCGCCATCGGATCGGCAACCGCTCTTCCCGCCGCCGCCTCCTCATCGGCGTGGTACAACAGCGAAGGCGGCAAGGTCCGGCTGGTGACCTCAGGCAAAGCCGACGACACCGGCCGCATACAGGGCGTTCTCGACATAGCGCTCAAGCCCGGCTGGAAGACATATTGGCGCGATCCGGGCGACGCGGGCGTGCCGCCGCAACTCGACATTTCAGCCAGCACCAACATCGCCGACGCCGCCCTGGCGTTTCCGGCGCCGCAGCGCCATGACGACGGCTATGGCAAATGGGCAGGCTACAACTATCCGGTTTCTCTGCCGGTGACATTCACGCTGGCGGCGCCGAACCAGCCGGCGTTGATCGATGCCGACATCTTTCTCGGCATCTGCGAAACGATCTGCATTCCGGTGCAGACGCGGCTGACCGTCGACCCCGCCTCCGATCCGGACAATGCCGAGGACGCAGCGCTGGTGAAGGCGAGTTTCGCGGCGCTGCCAGCGCCCGCGAGGTCCGATTTCGGCATCAATGTGCTGCCGGGCGACCACGAGACGCTGATTGTCGAGGCGAGCTTTCCCGGCGATCCGGAGGCGGCGGATTTCTTCGTCGCCGGCGAGCGGGACTACATGTTCGGCACCCCTGCCCGCAGCGAAAAGGACGGCAAGCTGATCTTCACCGTGCCGATCCTCGATCGCCCCTCGACGACGCCGACGGATGGCGGGCTTCACTATACGCTGACGAGTTCGGCGGGCTCGGTCGAAGGGGTTCTGCCTTTCCCTTGATCCAGCCCACCCCAACGGTTGCAGGAAGCCGTCGGGTTCGCTAGGCAAAGACACGTCCTTCCCCATTTTCCCAAGCGAGGAATCCATGACCATTTCCGTTGGCGACAAGCTGCCTGACGTGACCTTCAAGACGATGACCGCCGATGGCGCCAAGCCGATCACCGGGGCCGAGATCTTCCCGGGCAAGAAGGTCGTGCTGTTTGGGGTTCCCGGCGCCTTCACACCGACCTGCAGCAACAACCATTTGCCGGGTTATCTCGAGAACCACGATGCCATCCTGGCGCGCGGCGTCGACACAATAGCCGTGGTTTCGGTCAACGACGTCCATGTCATGGGCGCCTGGGCGCACTTCACCGGCGGTGAGGGCAAGATCCTGTTCCTCGCCGACGGCAGTGGCGATTTCGCCAAGGCGGTAGGCCTCGACAATGACCTTTCCGCCAGCGGCATGGGGCTGCGTTCGAAGCGGTTTTCGATGATCGTCGACGACGGCAAGGTCACCGCGCTCAATGTCGAGACCAAGCCTGGTGTCGACGAGTCCGGCGCGGCTCATATTCTGGGACAGCTCTGAACTTCAGCGCGGCGTCGGGTATGGAACGACGACCGCGCTTGTAGCCCAGGGCTTGCGTTTGGGGGGATTCTAGCGATGTTTGACATGTTCTGGCGCGCTATCGCGATCGGTATCGGCGCCACCGTGCTGATGGATCTCTGGGCCATCTTCCTGCACAAGGCGTTCGGCCAGCCACGGCCGAACTGGGGGCCGGTCGGGCGTTGGGTGTGGCATCTCCGCGACAAGGTCTTCCACGACGATATCGGCGGTGCCGCACCATACGTGCATGAAAAGGCGCTGGGTTGGGCCTTTCACTATTTTGTCGGCATCGTCTACGGCATCATCCTGGTGGTGCTGGCCGGAGCGGGCTGGCTTGCCGCGCCGACATTTCTGCCGGCCTTCATCCTCGGCATCGTCACCGTCGGCGCCGGCTGGTTCCTGCTGGCACCCGGCATGGGCGCCGGCTGGGCCGCCTCGAAGCGGCCCAACCCGATGCAGATCCGTGCGCTGAACCTGGTGTCGCACACGGTGTTCGCACTCGGGCTTTGGGGCACGGCGCTGCTGATCCGCTAAACAGCTAGAACAAACGGTTCAGATCCCGCCGCCCATCCACCACACGGACGATTTCAACCCACTCAACAGGGCCATCGTCCGTGTCCGGAATCGTTTCGTAGAGCAGCACAAACGGCGCCTCCACCAGCATCCGTACGGAAGGCCTGATATCGGGTCGCCTAACACCCATGCGCGGATGGTCTGCCAGCTGCAAGGCCCGCGCTTCCAGTTGATCATAATAGCGATCGGCCGCTCGTACGTTTTCGCTGCCTATCATCACGTAGACATCGATGAGGTCCGCCTTGGCCGCGGGTGACCAGACCAGCCTAACGGTCATCCCGCGAGGCTTCCGCCAGCCTTTGCCGAGCTTCCTTTCGCAACGCGTCGAAATCCACAGGCTCCGGCCTCCCACTTGCCTTGCCTTCATCCCACAGCTGCCTTAGCCGGCGGATATCGTCATGCCGAAGTTCACGCTTGGCCAGCCAATCCCGCACCGCTTCACGCACAATCTCGCTTGCAGTGGCATACTCGCCCGCCTCGACCGCCTCACGCATGACGGCTGCCTGTTGCAGGGTCACGGCCACGCTCATTTTTTCCACGTTTCCCACGCCGTTTCCTCATCGCATTTTGCTCTATGGTAGGAAATATTACTCCCATCCATATTCTGGAGCAACTGCAGCGCCACCAAAGGAGCCTCCAGCCTCGCGTCCGCCGGACGCTGGTCAAGGCAGCCTGTCGATCGGCCGCCGGCCGTGGATAACGTGATACGCGCCGAGCCGCGCCGGAAATTCAATAGCTCTGGGTCGAGCGCCGCACCTTCGCGATTGCCGGTTGTTTGGCGGGCGCAGCGGGCTTTGGCGCGGCTGCGGACTTGAACGGGCCTTTCTTGAACGGCGCCATGCCTTCGCGCGCGAGTTCGTCGGCGCGCTCGTTCTCGACATGGCCGTCATGGCCCTTGACCCAGTTCCAGGTGACCTTGTGGCGCTTGTTGGCCTCGTCGAGCGCCTGCCAGAGTTCACCGTTCTTCACAGGCTTCTTGTCGGCGGTCTTCCAGCCGTTCTTTTTCCAGCCGTGGATCCACTTGGAAATACCGTCCATGACATATTTGCTGTCGGTGTGAAGCTCGACCGTGCAAGGTTCTTTCAGCGCATTCAGCGCCGAAATGGCGGCCAACAGTTCCATGCGGTTGTTGGTCGTCTCGGCCTCACCGCCGGAAAGCTCCTTGGTGGTGCCGTTGAAGCGCAGGATCGCCCCCCAGCCGCCGGGGCCGGGATTGCCCGAGCAGGCGCCGTCCGTGAAGATCTCAACCTGTTTGCTCATGATATCAGGCCAATCCATATTCCGAAGGAGATTTGATCGCCCGGTGGAACCGCATCCTTCTGATGTATTCGGTCGGGTCGCGTTTCATCACCAGCCCGCCATCGGGAACGGTCAGCCAGTCGTACAGCCGGGTCAGCATGAAGCGCAACGCCGAGCCGCGCGCCAGCATCGGCAGCGCAGCCTTCTCCTGGCCGCTCAGGGGCCGGAGGCTCTGGTAGCCGGCTAGCAGCGCCTTGCCCTTGGTGAGGTTGAAGGAAAAATCCTTCTCGAAGCACCAGGCGTTGAGACAGGTGGCGACATCGTAGGCGTAGAGGTCGTCGCAGGCGAAATAGAAGTCGATTAGGCCGGAGAGTTTCTCGCCGAGGAAGAAGACGTTGTCGGGGAAAAGATCGGCGTGGATAATGCCTTTGGGAAGGTCCTTCGGCCAGTTGCGCTCGAAATCGGCAAAGTCGGCATCGACCTCGGCGGCTAGGCCCGGCTCGACCTCGTCGGCGCGGTTGCGGGCTGCGTCCCAGAGCTTGCGCCAGCCGTCGATGGCCAGGGCATTCGGACGCGTCATCGAAAAATCGGCGCCGGCCAGATGCAACTGCGCCAACGCCTTGCCGACCTCGGCACAATGCGTCGCCGTTGGCCGCCGCAACGAAAGCCCTTCCAGGAAGGTGATGATGACCGCCGGCCGGCCGGCGAGCGTGCCGATGACGCTGCCGTCATGCGCGGTCACCGGCAGCGGGCAGGACACGCCCTTGTTGGCGAGATGGCCCATCAGCCCGAGGAAAAACGGCAGATCCGCCTTCTCGACGCGCTTCTCATAGAGTGTCAGGATGTAGGAGCCGCTGGAGGTGTGCAGCAGGAAGTTCGAGTTCTCGGTGCCTTCGGCGATGCCCTTGTAGGACAAGAGATCGCCGACCGGATAGTGCTTCAGGAATGCGCCGAGTTCGCCTTCCGCAACGTCGGTGTAGACCGCCATGTGGCTTACGCGGCTCCGTTGACGAAGGCCATGTCGGCCCGCGTCAGTTCGACATCGCGCAATACCCGCATGACCGGAAAATCCTCCGTTTCCGTGGCCGTGATGGCCAGGTCGATCGTGACATCGAAGCGCTGCCGGAACGCGTCGATGATCTCGTCGACGATGATTTCGGGCGCCGACGCGCCGGCCGACAGGCCGAGCGTCGAGATGTTGCCGATGTCGTTCCACGGAATCTCGGCGGCGCGCTGCACGAGAAGCGACATGGTGGCGCCGGCACGTTCCGCCACCTCGACAAGACGTCGCGAATTGGAGGAATTCGGCGCGCCGACGATCAGATAGAGATCGGCGCCCGGCGCGGTGTCCTTGACGGCTTCCTGGCGGTTGGTGGTGGCATAGCAGATCGATTCCGCCGCTGGTGCCTGCAGCGCCGGAAAGCGATCCTGCAAGGCGCGGATGATGCCGGCGGTGTCCTCGACCGACAACGTGGTCTGGGTAACGAAGCCGAGCGCCTGCGGATCGGCGGGCGAGAGCTTTGCGGCATCGGCTTCGGTTTCGATCAGCGTCACCGCGCCGTCCGGGAGCTGGCCCATGGTGCCGATCACCTCGGGATGTCCGGCGTGACCAATCAACAGCACATGACGGCCGAGCCGCTGATGGCGCATGGCCTGCTTGTGGACCTTCGACACCAGCGGGCAGGTGGCATCGAGATAGAAGAGATTGCGCGCCTTCGCATCCGCCGGCACCGATTTCGGCACGCCATGCGCCGAGAACACGACGGGCGACTGCCGATGTTCGGCCGGGATCTCGGAGAGTTCCTCGATGAAGACGGCGCCAAGGCTCTGCAGCCCCTCGACGACGTAGCGGTTGTGCACGATCTCATGGCGGACATAGACCGGCGCGCCATATTTCTTCAGCGCCAGCACGACGATCTGGATGGCACGGTCGACACCGGCGCAAAAACCGCGCGGCTGGCAGAGCCGGATCGTCAGAGGTGGTTTGGTGGTTGTCTGAAGCATTAAATCCGGGCCGGTTGATCAGAGCCGAAATGAGGTGCGCACCCCCGCCCTGTCAAGGGCATCGGTAGAAAGGGGGCGTCAGTCGCGTTCATTCCTCTTTCGCGGGACGGCGAAGCCGCAGGATGAGCACGGCGGCGAGCGCCGCGGCAAGCCCGTACCAGGTGACAGCATATTGCAGATGGCTGTTCGGCAGGTCGATGATGGTGACGCCGCCAACCGGCAATCCGCCTGGATTTGGCGTCTTGTCTGCGTCGATGAAGATCGGCACCAGCGTGAACCCAGCCGGCAGGCCCGCGCTCGCCGCCATCACGTCGCGGTCCTTCCAGTAGAAGATGTTCTTCGCCACGTCGTTGTCGGGAAGCATCATCGACGGCTTCGCCGGCAGGGGGTTGCGAGCGAGGCCGGTGACCGTCACTCTGCCAGTCACCTGTCCCTTGGCGCGCTTGGCGGCGTCCTTCAGATCGTAAGGCACGAAGCCGCGATTGATCAGGACGAAGCGACCATCGTCGAGCGCCAGGGGCGTGTAGACGTTGAAGCCGGCGTCACCTTCCCAGGTCGCGTAAAAATGGCGTTCGCCTTGATGCAGGAACGTGCCGGTGACGGTGACAGGCGTATAATCGACGTCCCCGGTGGCGGCGAACTCTTTCTCGACCTCGGCCAGCGGCCGCGGCGCTGAATGGGTGCGCTGGTCGATGGTCTGGAGAAGACCTTCCTTCCAAGACAGGCGCTGCACCTGCCAGGTGCCGAGCGCCAGCAGGATCAGGAACAGCATCAGGCCAAGGCCAAGCAGCAATGCCGTCCTAGGCCGGGATCGGCCGTCGGCCTTAACGGATGCCTCGCTCATTCGCCGCGATCCAACCGGCCTTCGGCCGCCTTGTTGGCGTATTGCAGCGTCAGCAGAACGCCTTTGATCAGCCGCAGCGCCGCCAGGCACAGCACGACAGCCAGCGGAATCCAGACCAGCAGATGCAGCCAGAGCGGCGGGCTAAGCGTGACTTCAACCCAGAGCGCCAGGCCGACAATGAGGAAGCCCATGATCAGGATGACGAACACCGCCGGCCCGTCGCCGGCATCGGCGTAGGAATAATCGAGGCCGCAATTGACGCATCGCTTGCCGACGGTGAGGAAGCCGGAGAACAACCGCCCCTCGCCGCAGCGCGGGCAGCGGCCATGCAGGCCGGCCGAGATCGGATCGATCGGCGGCCAGATCGCCTTGTCTTCACTCATGGAAGCGTCGTCGCTCATTGCTTACCGCTCGATTTCAGATCGACCGGCAACCAGTTCATCTTGCCACTCATTGCCTACCGCTCGATCTCGATCGGTGTGCCATCGGCCACCAGCGCCCAGATTTCGTCCATATCGGAGTCCGTAACCGCAATGCAGCCGTCGGTCCAGTCGACCAATTGAAGCAGCCAGCCCCACCAGCCATAACCATTCGGTTGACCATGGATCATGATCATGCCGCCCGCGTCGACATTGCGCGCCTTGGCGGCGGCCTCATCGTGGGCATTTGGGTACGAGATATGGATCGATTTGTGCGCGATGCTGTTCGGGTTGCGCCAGTCGAGGACATAGTTCCCCTCGGGCGTGCGTTGATCGCCCTCCTGGTGCTTGTGCCCGACAGGGTCGCCGCCAAGCGCGATGCCGTAGTTTCGCAGGACCTTGCCGTCGCCGATCAACTCCAACCGGCGTTCGGCCTTGTGGACACGCACCAGGTCCACCTTCTCGCCGGCAAAGGCCGGGAGTGCCGCGATCATCAATGCGCAAATGGTCCGGAAGATTGTCAGTCGCATTGGCTATCGATCAGCGATCATTGCGCCAAAAAGAAGAAGGCGGCCACGTTGCCGCGGCCGCCTCCAGAAATGAAAATCCTCTTGGGCGGATCAGTGGCCTTCGATCACAGCGCCGACCGATCCCCAGACGTAGATCGAGGCGAACAGGAACAGCCAGACCACGTCGACGAAGTGCCAGTACCAGGCGGCCGCCTCGAAGCCGAAATGCTGCTTGGGGGTGAAATCACCCTTCATCGCCCGGATCAGGCAGACCAACAGGAAGATGGTGCCGATGATGACGTGGAACCCGTGGAAGCCGGTCGCCATGAAGAAGGTGGCGCCATAGATCGAATCCTTGAAGCCGAACGGAGCATGCATGTACTCATAGGCCTGCACCATGGTGAACAGCATGCCGAGGCCGACGGTCAGCACCAGGCCGTTGATCAGCCCCTTGCGGTCGCCGTGAAGAAGCGAATGGTGCGCCCAGGTCACCGTGGTGCCCGACAACAGCAGGATGACGGTGTTGTAGAGCGGGAGATGGAAGGGATCGAGAACCTCCATGCCCTTCGGCGGCCAGACGCCACCAGTAAATGTGGCGCGCGCGTAGTTCTGTGCCTCACCGGCAAAAAGACTGGCATCGAAATAGGCCCAGAACCAGGCAACGAAGAACATCACCTCCGAGGCGATGAACATGATCATGCCATAGCGCAGGTGCAGCGACACGACCCGCGTGTGATGACCCTCATGCGCTTCCTTGATCGTGTCCGACCACCAAGCGAACATGGTGTAGAGGACGATCACGAGCCCGATGAAGAACAGCCACGGATTGGCGATGTTGAAGCCGAAGATCGGGAACGACCCGCCCTTCAGATATTCCATCAGGGCGACACCGCCAAAGGCCATGACGAGCGCCCCTACCGATCCCAGGAAAGGCCATGGGCTCGGGTCGACGAGATGATAGTCATGCTGTGGTTTTGCGTGCGCGTCTGCCATATCAACCCCCGAGATTTGCTTCGGTATTCGAAATTGTCTTGCTGTTGTCATCGGCCGGCTCCGAGGAGGCGACCGGCTTGATCTTCTCGACCGGGAACATCGTGTAGGACAGCGTGATCGTCTTCACGTCCTTGAGTTCCGGCACATTGACGATGTCGGGGTCCACGTAGAACAGGACCGGCATGTCCAGCGTCTCGCCGGGCTTCAGCGTCGTGTCGGTGAAGCAGAAGCACTCGACCTTGTTGAAATAGGGTCCCGCCAGCTCAGGCTGCACGTTGAAGGTGGCGCGGCCGGTCACGGGACGATCGAACTTGTTGGTCGCCTGATAGTGCGCCTGCACGGTCTCGCCGATCTTCATCGTCATCGAGCGCTGGACCGGCTGAAACTCCCACGGCACGCCGGCGATGTTGGCATCGAAGCGGACGGTAATCTCGCGGTCGAGCACGCGGCCGGCATATTGCTTCTCGGCACGTTGCGTCGTGCCGCCATAGCCGGTCGCCTGGCAAAACATCTTGTAGAGCGGCACCGCGGCATAGGCCATGCCGATCATGCCGGTGAAGAAGGCGAGGCAGATAGCCGCGACGATGACGTTGCTGTTCTTGCCCGCCGCTTTCCTGGATGTCTCGACGCTCATCACATCGTGCCCAGATTGTGACCGAACTTCACGATCGTCGCGATGTAGAAAATGACCACCAGCAGCGCCAGCGCCACGCCGATGGCGATGGAACGGCTGCGCTGCGCCTTCTTCTGACGGTCGGTCAACGTGACGGTCTCGAGCTTTTCCTCGATCATGGTCATGCTCCACCCATGGCAAGCGCGCGTTCGACAACGCTGTCGGCCAGATAGGCAGCGAAGATGGCGAAGAGATAAAGCAGCGAATAGGCGAACAGGGCCTTGGCCGGTTTCATGACGCGGTCATCGTCGGCCATGCCAAGCACTTTCCACGCGTACCAGACAAAACCGACCCCGAGCAGCAAGGCGGCCACGCCATAGAACGGCGTGGTGTAGCCGAGCAGCCACGGCAGCACGCCGACCGGGGCAAGCACCAGCGCATAGGCGAAAATCTGGCGGCGCGTCGAAGCGTGGCCGGCGACGTTGGGCATCATCGGAATGCCGGCCTTGGCGTAGTCCTCGGACTTGAACAGCGCCAGCGCCCAGAAATGCGGCGGCGTCCACAGGAAGATGATCAGGAACAGGACAATGCTCTCGAGACTGACCGTCCCGGTCACCGCGGCCCAGCCGATTACAGGCGGAATGGCGCCGGCGGCCCCGCCGATGACGATGTTCTGCGGCGTCCAGCGCTTCAGCCACATCGTGTAGACGACGGCGTAGAAAAAGATGGTGAAGGCCAGCAGCGTCGCCGCCAGCCAGTTGACCAGCACGCCCAGCGTCATCACCGACAGCACTGACAGCACCAGCCCGAAGGTCAGCGCTTCGTGCGGCCGGATGCGACCGGCCGGGACCGGGCGGCTGGCGGTCCTGGTCATCACGGCATCGATGTCGGCATCGTACCACATGTTGAGCGCGCCGGAGGCGCCAGCACCTATCGCAATAGCCAGGATGGCGATCACCGCCAGCAGAGGGTTGATAGTCACGGGTGCGGCGACCAGGCCGACAAAGGCGGTGAACACCACAAGCGACATGACGCGCGGCTTCAGCAGCGCGAAGAAATCGCCCGCCGTCGCTTCCGACATGCGAAAGCCCGCTTCGTCAATCAATGGGTCGTCGACAAGGGCCATGCGTACTTAAGTCCATCATCCGTTGGCCAAAACCGCCGGCGGACCGGCGGTTTCGTATTCGAGCGGGCAGCAGCCTTACTTGATCTTCGGCAGCTGTTCCCACTGGTGGAAGGGCGGCGGCGAAGGCAGCTGCCATTCGAGCGTCGTTGCGCCCTCGCCCCATGGGTTGGCGCCGGCGATCCGCTTCTTCTGGAAGGCCTCGAACACGCCATAGAGGAAGATCAGGACGCCGATGGCCGAGATATACGAGCCGATGGACGACACATAGTTCCAGCCGGCAAACGCATCGGGGTAGTCGATGGTGCGGCGCGGCATGCCGGCGAGACCGAGGAAGTGCTGCGGGAAGAAGATCAGGTTCACGCCGACAAAGGTGACCCAGAAGTGGGTGTTGGCGATGACGGGCGAATACATGTAGCCGGTCATCTTCGGGAACCAGTAGTACCAGCCGGCGAAGATGGCGAACACCGCGCCCAGCGACAGCACGTAGTGGAAGTGGGCGATGACGAAATAGGTGTCATGCAGCGAGCGGTCGAGGCCGGCATTGGCCAGCTGGACGCCGGTGACGCCGCCGATGGTGAACAGGAAGATGAAGCCCAGCGCCCACAGCATCGGCGTCTTGAACGAGATCGACCCGCCCCACATCGTCGCGATCCAGGAGAAGATCTTCACGCCTGTCGGCACCGCGATGACCATGGTGGCGAAGACGAAATAGCGCTGCGTGTCGAGCGACAGGCCGGTCGTGTACATGTGGTGCGCCCAGACGATGAAGCCGACGGCTCCGATCGCCACCATGGCGTAGGCCATGCCGAGGTAACCGAACACCGGCTTCCTCGAGAAGGTCGAGATGACGTGGCTGATAATGCCGAAGCCCGGCAGGATCAGGATGTACACTTCCGGATGACCGAAGAACCAGAACAGGTGCTGGAACAGGATCGGGTCGCCGCCGCCGTCCGGCGCAAAGAAGGTGGTGCCGAAATTGCGGTCGGTGAGCAGCATGGTGATGCCGCCGGCGAGAACCGGCAACGACAGCAGAAGCAGGAAGGCGGTGATCAGCACCGACCAGGCAAACAGCGGCATCTTGTGCAGCGTCATGCCAGGCGCGCGCATGTTGAAGATGGTGGTGATGAAGTTAATGGCGCCGAGGATCGACGAGGCACCGGCAATGTGGATCGACAGGATCGCCAGATCCATGGCCGGTCCTGGCTGGCCCGAGGTCGAAAGCGGCGGATAGAGCGTCCAGCCGCCACCGACACCGTAGGCACCCGGGGCGCTCGGCATGAACATCGAGGTGAGCAGCAGGATGAAGGCCGGCGGCAGCAGCCAGAAGGAGATGTTGTTCATGCGCGGGAACGCCATGTCGGGGGCGCCGATCATGATCGGGACCATCCAGTTGGCGAAACCGCCGATCAGCGCCGGCATGACCATGAAGAAGATCATGATCAGGGCGTGCGCGGTGGCGAAAGCATTGTACATGCTCTTGCCGCCGTCGATCGCGGCGTCACCGTTCATGCCATAGACCATCTGCGCCAGGCCGCTGAATATCTGGATGCCAGGTTCCTGCAGCTCCATGCGGATGGCGACCGACAAGGCACCGCCGATGATGCCGGCCATGATCGCGAAAATCAGGTAGAGCGTGCCGATGTCCTTGTGATTGGTCGAATAAACCCAGCGGACCCAGCCGTGATAAGGCTTGTGGTCGTGCCCGTCGTGAGCTGCAGCGTCTGCCATGTTCCGCTCCGTTCCCTAAATCTTGCTAACCCGCGGCATCAGTTGCCGGCGGCCGCTACCTTGTTCTGGCCGTCGACCTCGGCCATCAGCGTCTTGTTGGCGCCGGGCAGATCGGTCTTGGCTGCCGCCAGCCAGGTCTTGAACTGCGCATCGGAGACGACGCGAATGGCGATCGGCATGAAGGCATGGTCCTTGCCGCAAAGCTGCGAGCACTGGCCGTAAAAAATACCTTCCTTCTCCGCCTTGAACCAGGTCTCGTTGGTGCGGCCCGGAACGGCGTCGATCTTGATGCCGAACGACGGCATGGCAAAGGAGTGGATCACGTCGGTCGCGGTGACAAGCACCCGGGTCATGGTGTTGACCGGCACCACCAGCTCGTTGTCGACGGCCAGCAGGCGCGGATAGACCTTGCGGTCCTCCTTGCCGGCTGCGGCGCGTTCGGCGTCCTGGAGGATCGCGGAGTTGAAAGAGAGCGTGTTGTCGGTCTGGTACTCGTAGTCCCAGTTCCACTGGTTGCCGGTCGCCTTGACGGTCAGCTTTGCTTCTTCCGGCGGTGTGTATTGCGCGGTCAGCAGCTGGAACGAGGGAATGGCGATGAGCAGCAGGATGACGACTGGCCCGATCGTCCAGATCAACTCGATCCACGTGTTGTGGCTGGTCTTGGACGGAACCGGGTTGGCGCTCGCGCGGAATCTGACGATGCAGTAGGCGAGCAGAAGCAGCACCAGGATGGTGATCGGGACGATGAACCACATCGTGTAGTTTCCGAACCATTCGATCTGCCGCATCATGTCGGTCGCCGGCGCCTGGAAGGTTGTCTCCCAGTTCTTGGGCTGGTCGGCACGGGCGGACGCGCCGGCGAAAAACGTGACAGCGGCACAAGCACTTAGAAACTTGGCACTTGCTGGAACCTTGGCGTTTGCCAGGAAATTTCTCATCGCCCTCATCGTCTCCCAGTTCCTCGCTGCGGTACCCACGAGAATAACGAACAATGCCGGGACGGGAATCCCGACAGTTTCAAGCTGGTTCAAACCATACTCTTTTTCCCTCCGCAAGAAAGGAGCGGACGAAACCGTGCGGCATTTTTGCGCGCAAGCCCGGATGTGCCTTTGGAGGCAGCCGCGGCAGCTCCGAATCGCCTACATTGAGCCGACAGCGGCATTCCCGCGGGCCGCACGTGCCGAACGTCGCAATTCGGGCGAAATTGGCAGGGAAAAGCGCCGTATTGGCTTTTTCGGGGCAGACCTGGTGCGGTCTCGTCCTTTACTTGGCTTTGGCGCGGCTTAAAGTGCCGTGATTCGCAATGGAGCCGTCATGAATTACTGGCTTTCGAGAAACTCTCGGTTTTCGAGAAACTGGGCGAAGGTCATCTTTTTCGCCGCCCTGTCTGGCATCGGCTTGTCCGCGATCGTGTCCGGCACGGCGAACGCCGCGCAACCGAGCGGTACCGTGCGCTCGACACATGGCGCATGGTCGATCATCTGCGACACGCCGGCCGGTGCCACCTCGGAACAATGCGTGATGATGCAGAACGTCGTCGCCGAGGACCGTCCGGAGATGGGGCTGTCGGTCGTGGTGCTGCGCACCGCCGACAACAAGGCGGAGATCCTGCGCGTGCTGGCGCCGCTCGGCGTGCTTTTGCCCAACGGGCTCGGCCTCAATGTCGACGGCAAGGACATCGGCCGCGCCTATTTCGTGCGCTGCTTCCAGGACGGCTGCTATGCCGAGGTTATCCTCGAAAAGCCGCTTCTCGACACGCTGAAGACCGGCACGTCGGCCACCTTCATCGTCTTCCAGACCCCGGAAGAAGGCATCGGCATCCCGGTCGACCTCAAGGGTTTTGCCGACGGCTTCGCCGCCCTCCCCTGAAATCCTGCGACATCACCGGCTTCATCAACCAGAAGTGACGTCGGCGGGCTGCTGGCAAACCGCTTTTGTCTTCACAATGCAGCCGAGCGATTGTCTCGGCGCGCCTTCGCGCCTACATCGTGGCAAAGACCCATTCCTCCTGTGAACGGACGCGCCATGAACAGCCTGATCGGCCAATTCGACATTTCAGACGATCGCATCAAGCAGATCGTCGCCGAGACCATCAACGGCGCCGACGACGGCGAGCTGTTCCTCGAATACAGCGAGAGCGAAGCGCTGATGTTCGACAATGGCCGGCTGAAAACCGCCAACTTCAACACCGACCAAGGGTTTGGCCTGCGTGCGGTTGCCGGCGAAGCCAGCGGCTATGCGCATTCCAGCGACCTGTCCGAAGCTTCGCTGCTGCGCGCGGCCGACGCGGTGTCAACCGTCAAGGGCGGTTATTCCGGCACGCTTGCCGCGGCACCCGCACGCACCAACCGCCATCTCTATGGCGAAGAGAACCCGATCCCCTCGCCTTCCTTCGAGGCCAAGGCAAAGCTCTTGCAGGAAATCGACGCCTGGCTGCGCGCCGAGGATCCGCGCGTGCGGCAGGTTTCGGCATCGCTCGCCGCCTCCTGGCAGCATGTCGAGATCGTGCGCGCAGACGGCCAGGTGGTGCGCGACATCCGCCCGCTGGTCCGCATCAACGTCTCCGTCGTGGTCGGCAATGGCGACCGCCAGGAGAGCGGCTCCTACGGCATGGGTGGCCGCAAGGCGTTTGGCGAATTCCTGGTCGAGGACAGCTGGAAGCACGCCGCCAAGGAGGCGCTCAGGCAAGCCCTGGTCAATCTCGAGGCCATACCGGCGCCGGCCGGCACTTTCGACATCGTCTTGTCCAGCGGCTGGCCGGGCGTCATGCTGCACGAGGCCGTCGGCCATGGGCTGGAAGGCGATTTCAACCGCAAGAAGACCTCGGCCTTCGCCGGCCTGCTCGGCCAGCAGGTCGCCGCCAAGGGGGTCACCGTCGTCGACGACGGCACGATGCCCGAGCGGCGCGGCTCGCTGACAGTCGACGACGAAGGCACACCTTCGGCCCGCAATGTGCTGATCGAGGACGGCAAGCTGGTCGGCTACATGCAGGATCGCCAGAACGCCCGACTGATGGGCATGAAGGCGACCGGCAACGGCCGCCGCGAAGGCTACGCCCACCAGCCGATGCCGCGCATGACCAACACCTATATGACGGCGGGCGACATGGAGCCGGACGAAATCATCGCCTCGGTCAAGAACGGCATCTATGCCGTCTCCTTCGGCGGCGGCCAGGTCGACATCACATCGGGCAAATTCGTGTTCGGCTGCACCGAGGCCTACATGATCGAGAACGGCAAGGTGACGCAGCCGATCAAGGGCGCGATGCTGATCGGCAACGGTCCGGACGCCATGCACCGCGTCTCGATGATCGGCAACGACATGAAGCTCGACACCGGCATCGGCATGTGCGGCAAGGCCGGACAGGGCGTCCCGGTCGGTGTCGGCCAGCCGCATTTGAGAATGAACCAGATGACGGTGGGCGGCACGCGGGTTTAAGCGATCGGCCCCCTCTGGCTGGGCCGTTATGCCTTGCTGATAGACCGGCGCGAAGTCGTGTAGAGAACCAGGAAGCCGATGACGCCACCAATCGCATATTTGATCCAAGCACTCAGGTAGTCGACGGTCCCATCGTGGCCGGAGACATACAGCGCAGCTGCGACAAACGTCATGGCCGCGATGCCAAGTGCATAAGATGGCAATAGCCCGATTCGAGCGATCTTTCGCAAAATCCAGGCGACGAGCGCACCCGAGAGCGCCATCATGAGAGCTGCGCCCAAAATCTCGGCAACGAATCCTGATGAAATCATTTTCAGTCCCCCCTTATTCCACAGTGCAATGTGCCCGCTTTTAGCGACAAGCTCAACAGTGACGGCGCGGATCCTACAAGCCTCACAACCGTCGTCCTCAGAGCATGGGACGCCTCCGGCCAACGGGTCTTCGTCGCCGTTGCGGTAATGCTCGAGGTCGAATGGGTACTGCGCAGCGCTTACGGTTATGCGGCGCCCGACATCGTGCATGCGCTGCGGACATTTGGCGGGCTCCCAACAGTAGAGGTCGAGGACAGCGCGGTGGTGTCGTCCGCACTCGACCTCGCGAAGAAGGGAATGGATCTCGCAGATGCTCTGCATCTGAGGAAATCAGCTCATTGCGTTGGCTTTGCAACCTTTGATCGTAATTTCCTCAAGGCTGCAAAGACGGCGGGATATGACAGCGTGCAGGAAGCATGACAAAGGTCCGTCGCTGGCGCCCGAGTCAGACCGAATGCGCCGGCTGATGCTTGCGTTTTCCACCTTGAATCCTCGCCCCACCTTGAAGTGAACACAATCGGCATTAGGAAATTGTTAAGTGATTAACTTCCTGGGCTGCCGTTTCCGCACGAACGCAGTGCCGGCCCTCTGGTTGCGGTGGTGTTGGCAATGCGGCATTCCCCCGGCGTCCTGACCTCCTCGTTCCTGGTTGGCTTCGTTGCGTTGATTGGCGCGACATTGCTGCAAGCCAGTCCAGCGGCGGCACAGTCGACATTGTTCAAGTCCCGATCGACGCAATCCGCCGCAGTTGGTGGAAGCACCAGCGTCCCCTACGGTTGGGTGGATTTCTGCCATCGCCGGCCAAAGGAGTGCAAGGTGCCCGCTCTGCCGGCGGCGAATGTCAAGCTCACCGCGCAGAACCTGCGCATCCTCAAGCGAATAAATCAGAAGGCGAACAGCGCCATCAAACCCGTCAGCAATTTCGATCATTGGGGCACGATGGCGGACCACTGGGATTACCCCGTGGACGGCAAGGGCGACTGCAAAATCTACGCGCTCTACAAGCGCAAGCTTCTTCTGGCAGCGGGTTTCCCCCGGCAGGCGCTGCTGATGACCGTGGTGCGCGACCTGGACAATGAAGGTCACACCATTCTGACGGTGAAAACCGACAAGGGCGATCTTGTCCTGGACAATCTGGTCAATGAGATCAGGCCCTGGAACGCGACGGGCTATTACTTCGTGAAACGCCAGTCGCAGCAGAACCCAAACACCTGGGTGTCGATCAACCAACGCGGCGGCACGTCGAAACGACTGTCGCCAAGTTCGTAGGAGCCGAAGCCTCCCGGTTATCGCCTCTTCTTCGGCTTCTCCAGCAGCGCCACGGCCTCGACATGCGGCGACCACAGGAACTGGTCGATCGGCGTCACGCTTTTCAGGGTGTAGCCGCCGTCGATGAGGATGCGCAGGTCGCGCGCGAGCGTCACCGGATTGCAGGATACGGCGGCAACGTAGGGAACATCCGAGCGGGCGATCTGCTTCGACTGATCCTCGGCGCCCGCGCGCGGCGGGTCGAACACCACACCGTCGAACGCATTCAACTCCTTGAACGTCAGCGGCCGGCGGAACAGGTCGCGGCGTTCGCCCGTCACCCGCTTCAAGCCAGTGGCGAAACGCGATCCACGGTCGAGGGCCGAAAGGGCTGCCGCATCGCCCTCCACCGCATGGACTTCCGACTTCGCGGCCAGGCGAAGAGCAAAACTGCCGCAACCGGCGAAAAGATCCGCCACCTTCTTGGCACGCTTCAGATGTCCGCCAACAATATCGGCCATCGCCTGTTCGGCGGCCTCGGTTGCCTGCAGGAACGCGCCGGGCGGCACGGCGACAGCGACGCTGCCGAACATCACCACCGGCTTTTTCGGCTCGATGATGATTTCGTCATCGATGGACAGCCTGGCAAAGCCCTGCGCCATGACGAAATTGGCCGCGATACGGCGCTGGTTCTCCCCGAGCTTGCCGGATTCGTGAACCGCGACATCGAGGCCCGAACCGGTCACGGTAACCGCCAGCCGGAAGGATTTGGTGGTTGCGCAGACCAATTCGGCGAGCGCCTTCAAGCGATCGAGCGCGGCAACGATCTCCGGCAGCGAGATCGGGCACTCCGATATGCCGACGATCTCCGGCGACAGATGGCGATGGAAGCCGAGCAGCATGCCTGTGTCGGTGCGCCGGGCGGCAAGCACGACACGGCGGCGCGTCTGCGGCGCGCAGGCGACCAGTTCGCCGATCTCGCAATCGATGCCCTTGCCCTTCAGGATGTGCGCCACTTTTTCGCGTTTCCACTGGCGATAGGCTTCGGCTTCGAAATGCTGGAGCGCGCAACCGCCGCATTCCGAGAAATGGCGGCAGGCGGGATCGATGCGCAGCGGCGATGCTTCCAGCACCGCCATCAGCATGGCGCGATCCCGTTCGCGCGCGGCGGTGACCGTTTCACCGGGCAGTGTGAAGGGAATGAACAGATCGCCTGTCTCGGTCTCGGCGATACCGTCGCCCTGAGCGCCAAGTTTCCTGATGCTGAAACGCGCGCTCATCGGTCCTTGATCCCACCGAGCAGGAATTCGCGATTGCCGTCGCCGCCCTCGATCGGCGACAAATGCAGCCCCAGCGAACGCCAGCCGGGAACGGAGTCCAGCCAATCCTGCAGCAGGCCGGCGACGCGGGAGGCGTCGTAGGGGTCTTTCAACAGCCCACCCTTGCCGATCGCATCACGGCCCGCCTCGAATTGCGGCTTGACCAGAAACATGGCCTTGGCGCCAGCCTTCGCCAGACCAAGCGCCGGCGGCAGCGCCAGTTTCAGCGAGATGAAGCTGACGTCGGACACGATGAAATCCGGAATACGCCCGCTGAGATCGGCGGCGGCGAGGTCGCGGGCGTTCAGTCCTTCGATCACCGTCACACGCGGGTCGCCGCCGATATCAGGATGCATCTGGCCATGACCGACATCGACGGCGGTGACATGGGCCACGCCGCGCTCGAGCAGCACCTGGGTGAAGCCGCCGGTCGAGGCACCGATGTCGAGCGCTTCACAGCCGGCAGGGTCGAGGCCGAAATGATCGAGCCCGCCGATCAGCTTGAGTGCCGCGCGCGACACATAGCCTTGCGCCGGATCATCGATGGTAACGAGGCATTCCGGCAAAACGCTTTGACCAGGCTTGCGCGCAATGACGCCGTCGACGGTTACCGTGCCACGCTCGACCGCGTCGCGGGCACGCGAGCGGCTGGCAAACAGCCCGCGCTGGACGAGCAGGTCGTCGAGCCGCTGGCGTGCGCTGGCTGGCAGAAGGGAATTCATCGGCCTTCATGGCGAAAGCCGACGACGATGGCAAGAGCGCCGGCTGGAAGCATTTCGTCTCCCGTTGCCATCGTCACGCCGAGCATCTTGGACCGCGACGATGGTGAGGCGTTCCGTCCCGCCGACCATCCTTATGAATATCCATGCGTTACGCCCGTTGAGACGGATGACCGCCGAAGCATGACGTCTCGCCGCCTGCGGGTAAATACCAGAAGCCTAGAAAGCCTCATGATTTCTTAACCAATTTTCATCGCATTTGCTTGAGGACTTCAATGTTATGACCGCGACGACCGGAAAACCCGGATGAAGAGGCGGCAACCTTGGAAATGGCCAGCGATATCGTCTACAAGGTTCTTGACCGGATTTCCGGCGCCGGCCTGCTGGCGACCGGACTTCTGTTGCTGACTGCTTTGGTCAGCGCCCTGGTCGCCTACTGGCGCACGGTCGAGAAAAAGAGCTGGAAAGAGTTCTTCGAGTTCGCGGTCCCGCATGAGGTCATCACGCATCCTTCGGCGAAAGCCGACCTTTTGTTCTGGGTGACGCGGAAGGCGCTGATGCCATTCCTCATGCTGCCCGCCGGCGTCGTCTTCGTCAGCGCCGTCGGCTATGCGACGAACTGGTTGCTTTCCACGCTGCTGGCGATCCAGCCGCCCCTGATCGAAGGGCCGGCAGGGCCGGTGACGGTGACGATCTTCACCATCACCATGCTGCTTGCCTACGACATTTCGTACTATCTCTATCACGTCGCCCAGCACCGCTACCCGGTGCTGTGGGAACTGCACAAGGTGCACCATTCGGCCGAGGTGATGGTCGGCATCACCAAGGATCGCGTCCACCCGCTCGACGAATTGATGAACCGGGCCTGGGACGGCATCATTCCCGGCATCTGCTTCGGGATCTGGTCGCTGGTGTCGCTGAACCTCGTCGAACTGACGGTCTTCGGCGTCAACGTCTACATCATACGCAACATCCTGATGATGGATTTCGTCAGGCACACGCATTTCAAGATCTCGTTTGGACCATTGAACAATCTGATCCTGTGTCCGCACTGGCATCAATTGCACCACAGCACCGACCCTCGCCACTACGACAAGAACTTCGGGCTGCTCTTCTCGTTCTGGGATCGGCTCTTCGGAACGCTATGCGTTCCGAGACCCGACGAGGACTTCAAGTTCGGTTTGATCGAACGCAACGTGCGCGACTACCAGTCGCTCGCAGGCCTCTATGTCATGCCGCTGAAGCGGATGTGGCGGCAGATCGCCAGACACTTCCGCACCGACAAGCCCGAGCCACAGCAATCGCCGCAAAGGGGGAAGCCATGAACGGACCCGCCGTGTTCCGGATGCCGCGAACGCACCGGATCGAAATTGCGACCTCGTCAGCGCGACTGGCAGAAATCGCGCCCGCCTGGGCAGCGCTCTGGCAACGCGCCGGCGGCCTGGTTTTCCAGCACCCCGACTGGATCTCGGCCTGGTGGCACACCACACCGCATCAGGACCGTCGCGGTCTCAGGATCGGCCTGGTCTGGAGCGGCGAGCGTCTCGAGGCCGTCATTGCGCTCGCGACCTTCTGGCGCTCGGGCATCCGTATGCTGGAGTGGGCGGCGAAGGATCACTGCGACTATGGCGATGTCCTGGTTGCTCCCGATGCCGAGCCACAGATCCTGCCGCAACTCTGGCAACATATCCTCGATGATGGCGGCTTCGATCTTGCCTACCTCAATCGTCTGTTGCCCGATGCCCGATTCCGGACCCTGCTCGGTCCCGCCGCCCCAGGCCAGGGCAATATCTTGCAGCCAAGCCACCGCAGCGAGGTCAGCTATCGAGTTTCCGGCGCCGGGCAACGCGGCGCACAATGGTTTGAAAGCCAGTCGAAGAAAACCCGGCAAAACTATCGCCGTGGCTACAAATTCATGGAGGAAGGCGGCGCGCTGCGTTTCCGCCTGATGGATGCGCACGAAGCCCTCGAGCCGGTGCTGGAGCGCGTCGCCGCGCTGAAGCGGTTGTGGCTTGCAAAACACGGCCGCGTTTCGGACCTCTTCGACGAAGGTTCCCCCGCGCTGGCGGCACTCATATCCGTTCTGGCCAAGCTTGGATTGCTGCGCATCTTCGTGCTCGAACGCGAAGACGAGATCATCGCCATATCGATCAATTTCGAGCAGCATGGAACGATGATGGCTTTCGTCACCACCTATGATCCGGCCTTCGAACGGGCCTCGCCGGGCATGGTCTTGATGATGGATTACATCCAGTGGTCGTTTGACCGGGGCTTGACCACGATCGATTTTCTCTGCGGCGGGGAGGATTTCAAGCGCCGCTTTGCGACGCATTCGGTGACCTTGTCGTCAGTGGTGGGTGGACGAAACCTGCGCGGACGCCTTGCCGCCTTGGCGGACCGCGCCCGCCACGCGGCGCAATCCTGGCGCCCCGAGAAGCCGGCGCAACAAGCGGAACTGGTGGCGGCGGAGTAGCATTGCCGACGCTTTTTAGATCGCCCGCAAAGCGGCAAGCGCGACGAAAACGATCGGGCAGTCCCGATCAAGGCTTGCTGGTCTTCAGCTTAGAATACGGTTCGCGAAACCGGGCGCTCGACGGCTGGAGACAAGCCATCCTCGCGGCCGCCCGAAGCTTGCTCGCGTGCTGGCTCGATGGCAACCGCAGGCGCGGGAACAGGGGCCGGCAGAACCACCAATTGCGGCACCTGCTTGAAGGAAAAGCCGCCGCGGATGTCGCCCATCTTGCCGGCGACGATGCCCATGGCCGCCTTTTCGAGGCTGCGATCATAGCGCGTTTCGGCTGTGGCCGGCGCGACGATGACGGCGCAAAGCGCTGCACCGCACAGAAGCGTTTTCATTGTTGTTGTCTCCCTGCCTGATCACGATCTAGCAGGGCGCCATTGAAAAACGGCCAACAGACACAGTAAGCAAAGCGCCAAACAGCAGCGTAAACAATGCGTTAAGATCGTTGGCCGGCAAACTGATTCAAGCCGTTGAGACTTTGATTCAGGCGCGTTGGGCGCGGACTGTGTGCCCGAGCGCGACGAATACGGTGCGCACGATGCCGGCTGCGTCCAGCCCGGCATCGGCATACATCTTTTCCGGCTTGGCGTGGTCGGTGAACGCGTCGGGCAGCACCAGGGGGCGCACCTTCAGGCCGCTTTCCAGCAGGCCTTCATGGGCGAGGAACTGCAGCACGTGGCTGGCGAAGCCGCCGACGGCGCCCTCCTCCACCGTCACCAGAACCTCATGCGAGCGGGCCAGCCGCCGGATCAGATCCTCGTCGAGCGGCTTGGCGAAACGGGCGTCGGCGACCGTCGTGGACAGCCCGGCAGCCCCCAGCTCCTCGGCGGCGATCAGGCAATCCTGCAGCCGTGTGCCGAAGGAAAGCAATGCTACCTTGGTGCCCTCCCTGACGATGCGGCCCTTGCCGATTTCGAGCACAGAGCCACGCTCCGGCATGTCGACGCCAACGCCATTGCCGCGCGGATAGCGGAAGGCGATCGGGCCCTCATCATAGCTTGCCGCGGTGCGTACCATGTGGCGCAGCTCCGCCTCGTCGGCAGCCGCCATCACCACGAAACCCGGCAATGTCGCCAGGAAGGTGGTGTCGAAGGCGCCGCAATGGGTGGCGCCATCGGCACCGACGAAGCCGGCGCGGTCGATGGGAAAGCGCACCGGCAATTTCTGGATGGCGACGTCGTGGACGACCTGGTCGTAGGCGCGCTGCAGGAAGGTGGAATAGATGGCTGCGAACGGCTTGTAGCCTTCGGTGGCAAGGCCCGCCGCGAAGGTCACCGCGTGCTGTTCGGCGATGCCGACATCGAAGGTGCGCGACGGGAACGCTTCGCCGAACAGGTCGAGACCGGTGCCGCTCGGCATGGCTGCGGTGACGGCGACGATACGGTCGTCCTCGCGGCCCTCCTGGACCAGGCTTTCGGCGAACACCTTGGTGTAGGCCGGTGCGTTAGCCGGCGCCTTGGCCTGCGCGCCGGTGATGACGTCGAACTTGTTGACGCCGTGATACTTGTCGGCGGCGGCCTCCGCCGGCGCGTAGCCCTTGCCCTTCTGGGTGACGACATGGATGAGCACCGGGCCTTCGCCATTGTCGCGGACATTTCTGAGGACCGGGATCAGGTGCTCCAGATTGTGGCCGTCGATCGGGCCGATGTGATAGAAACCCAGTTCCTCGAACAGCGTGCCGCCGGTGACGTAGCCGCGTGCATGCTCGACCGCCCTTGTGATCGCGCGATCCGCGCGCTTGCCGAGATAGGACGTCAGTTTCTTGCCAAAATCGCGCAGGCCGACATAGGCCTTGCCCGAAGCCAGACGCGCCAGATAGGCGCTCATGGCGCCGGTCGGCGGCGCGATCGACATGTCGTTGTCGTTGAGAATGACGATCAGCCGTGCATCGAGCGCGCCGGCATTGTTCATCGCCTCATAGGCCATGCCGGCAGACATGGCGCCGTCGCCGATGACGGCAATGACATTGTTGCGGCCGCCGGAGAGATCGCGGGCGGCGGCCATGCCGAGGCCGGCCGATATCGATGTCGAGGAGTGGGCGGCGCCGAAGGGATCGTACTCGCTCTCGGCGCGGCGGGTGAAGCCGGACAGGCCACCTTCCTGGCGCAGCGTGCGGATACGGTCGCGGCGGCCGGTCAGGATCTTGTGCGGATAGGCCTGGTGGCCGACATCCCAGATCAGCCTGTCATCGGGGGTGTTGAAGACATAGTGCAGCGCCACTGTCAGCTCGACCACGCCAAGCCCGGCGCCCAGATGACCACCCGTGCGGGACACGGCGTCGACCAGTTCGGCGCGAAGCTCGGACGCCAATTGCGGCAGTTCGCTTTCGGAAAGCGTGCGCAGGTCGGCCGGGATGCGGACCTTGTCGAGAAGCGGCGTATGCGGCGTTGCGTTCACGGTGCTCGGGCTTTCGGTTGATGGGCGAATAGGCCGCCGGCCGGCGAAAGTAAATGTGTGTCAGTGACGCGGATCAGGCCCTAGTCTTTTGTCTATGCATTTCGTTCTGCCACTTTTGGGCGACAGGCATCAGCTTTCAGGCAGTGGAATAAACTCTTCCTCGTCTCCGGGAACGATGTCGAAGCGGCCCGTCTTCCATTCCTCTTTCGCCTGTTCGATGCGCTCCTTGGATGAGGAGACGAAATTCCACCAGATGTAACGCTTCGAACCAAGAGAGGCGCCGCCGAACAGCATGAAATGCGCCCCGGTCTGCGACGACACGACGATCTCGTCACCGGGACGGAACACCAGCAGCCGTTCGGCTGGGAACACATCACCCGAAATCGACACCTCGCCCTCCAGCGTGTAAATGGCGCGCTCTTCCGCATCGGCAGGGATTTTCACGCTGGCGCCGGGCGCCAGGCGCAGGTCGGCGTAGAGCGTCTCCGAGTCGGCTCTGACCGGAGACCGCAACCCCTGGAAATCGCCGATGATGAGGCGCCCGTAGACGCCTTCGGCATCGATCTCGGGAAGCCTGAGCGCTCCTGTGTTCTCGAAAACCGGTGCCACCTCTTCCTTGTCGTCCGGCAGCGCCAGCCATGTCTGCAGGCCGGATACCGACATCGGCGCGCCACGCAGTTCCTCCGGCGTACGCTCCGAATGGACGATGCCGCGGCCGGCGGTCATCAAATTCACGTCGCCGGGCTGGATGACCATTTCGGTGCCGAGTGAATCGCGATGCCGGATCTTGCCGTCGAACAAATAGGTGACCGTCGACAGTCCGATATGCGGATGGGGACGGACATCCAGTGCCTGACCGGCGCGCAGGATCGCCGGACCCATGCGGTCGAAGAAGATGAAAGGCCCGACCAGCCGCCTTTTTGCCGTCGGCAGGGCGCGGCGCACCTGAAAACCACCGATGTCCTTGGCGTTCGGAATGACCATCAGCTCGATCTGGTCGCTGGCAAAGGCGTCGCCTGCCTCAGGGTCTTTCCCGGGGAAGAAGCTCATGGACTCTCCTTGTCGGCCGTCGAAGGCCGCCTGACCGCGTCAGGCAAAGCGAATGGCTGCCTTTGCCCGCAGCTTGGCCGCCACCTCTTCGCGATTACGCGGATGCTGGTGGGTTTCCAGGGAATCGAGCAGTTCGCGCGCCGACGCCGCGATGGCTTCGACGGCATGGTCGAAGGCGTGCTGGTTCTGCTTCGAGGGCCGCGTCGTTCCGCTCAGCTTGCGGACGAACTGAAGGGCCGCGTCGCGAACCTCGTCATTGGTTGCCGGCGGATCAAAATTGAACAGGGTCTTGATGTTTCTGCACATCGCTTCCGTATCTCCTCTTGTCCTTGAGCTGTTTCAATCGGGACGAGTTATATCCTCGATCATGATCATGTCCAAAAACCGGTGAGGCGAGCCTATGTTCGGACCGGGCCTCAATCCGCGTCGAGCGGCTCCGTTCCAACCGGCTTGCCGTCGCGCGACAGCCTGATCTTCTCGACCTTGTCCTCGGCGGCCTTCAGCAGCCGGTCGCAATGGGCCTTCAGCGCCTCGCCACGTTCATAGATCCTGATCGACTGGTCGAGCGGCACGTCGCCACGCTCCAGATCATCGACGATCTTCTCCAGCGCATCGAGTGCCTGCTCAAAGCTCATCGCCTTGATGTCTTCGTTGGTCTCACCAGCCATCATTCATCCTTTCATCAGTCGCCCGACATGGGCGGCGACCGAAAATGCCAATCCCTGCAGATCGTAGCCGCCCTCGAGCAGGCTGACGAGCCGGTTGCCGCTGTGGCGTGCCGCGCGCTGCATCAACTGGCCGGTCGCCCAATCGAAATCATCCTCGGTCAGATTGATCTCGGCCAGCGGATCGCGGTGGTGCGCGTCGAACCCCGCCGAAATGATGATCAGGTCGGGCGCGAAATTGTCGAGCGCGGGCAGGACGCGCGACAGGAAGGCATCGCGAAACACCTCGCTGCCGGTCTGCGGCGCCAGCGGTGCGTTGACGATGTTGCCGGCGCCCGTTTCGGTCTTCGCTCCGGTGCCGGGATAAAGCGGCATCTGGTGTGTCGAGCAGTAGAGCACCGACGGATCGTCCCAGAAAATATCCTGCGTACCATTACCGTGATGCACGTCCCAGTCGACGATGGCGACGCGCTCGACACCGTGTTTCTTCTGCGCATAACGCGCCGCGATCGCCGCCGTGTTGAACAGGCAGAAGCCCATGGCCGTGGTCTTTTCGGCATGATGGCCGGGTGGCCGGGCGGCGACGAAGACGTTGTCGGCGCGGCCCGAAAAGACGTCGTCGACGGCGGCGTTGGCGGCGCCGATCGCGGTGACCGCCGCTTGCCAGCTCTTCGGACTGGCAGTCGTGTCGGCATCGATGCGGGCAATTCCCTCGTCGGGGATGGCGGCGCGCACGCGGGCGACGAAATCGGCGGGATGCGCGTAGAGGATGGTGGCCTCGTCGCCTTCCGGCGCCTGGATACGATCGAGCCCGGCAAAGGCTTCCTCATCGAGCACGCGCTCGATGGCACGCAAGCGGTCGGGCCGCTCCGGGTGGCCGGGCGGTGTGAGGTGTTCGAGAAAGATCGGATGCGTGTAGAGACGGGTGGTCATCGTCCTAATCTAGTGACCCGGATCGACAAAGGCCATGCACGGGCGGCCGATGACTGGGGAAAATCGCGACTGCGTCCATTCGCGTCGCCGCAGGCATTGGCCTCGCCAGCGCTTCGGCGTAAGGTCCCTGGGTACTGCCTGGTGCCCGCCGCAAGCGGGAGAATCGGGAACACGGTTGAATTCCGTGGCGTGCCCAACGCTGTGAGGGGGACCGCGCCGGTAAATGCCACTGTCGATGACGGGAAGGCACCGGACGCGGGTTGATCCCAAGCCAGAAGACCGGCCTGGCAGGCATCGTCATCCGCATGGTCAAGCGGGTGGCATCAGAGCGACGTGCGTCCATTTGGACGCACAAAGTACGCCCTGACAGTTTTGAATCTGCAATCGCAAGGGGACAAGCGATGCCGGAACACATGACCGCCGCCATTGACGGTGGATTTGACCAGAATGCGCGCGATGCGGTCTATCGCGCCATGTTCACGCGGCGCGACGTGCGCGGCCATTTCCTGCCCACCGCGATCGATGACGACGTGCTGGCACGGCTGCTGCTTGCCGCCCATCACGCGCCATCGGTCGGCTTCATGCAGCCATGGAATTTCATTGTCATTCGTGACATCGAGCGACGCGAAAGGGTGCGCGACCTGTTCCTGGCCGCGCGCGAACAGGAACTGCCGGCGATCGAGGCGGAAAAACAGGCGCTCTACCGCAAGCTCAAGCTGGAAGGCATCTGCGAAAGCGCGCTCAACATCTGCATCACCTGCGACCGGCAGCGCTCGAAGGGTTCGCCGCTGGGACGCTGGCACAATCCGGAGATGGATCTCTACAGCACCGTCTGCGCGGTGCAGAATTTCTGGCTGGCCGCGCGTGCCGAGGGCGTCGGTGTAGGCTGGGTCAGCATCATCGAAGCGCAGGCGCTAAGGCGGCTGTTGGCCATTCCGGATCACGTAACGCCGATCGCCTATCTCTGCGTCGGCCGTGTTTCCGAGTTCGCTCCCAAACCGGACCTTGAAACGCATGGCTGGGGACGGCGGCTGCCGCTGCCGGAGCTGATCATGAGCGAGACTTTTTCCGGGCAAGGCGAGACACAGCTCAAATCCGCCGTGGCGCGCCTCAACACCGTTTCAGCTGCGCCGGAGACTACCCGCCCAGCCGATCAGGGTGTGGCGCCGGCCGTATCCCAACGCGAACCGCCGAAGGAGGCGAGCGCCTTGTCCTTGAGCTCCCTGAACTTCGACGACGCCTCGGCCAGCCGGGCGTCCCAGGCCGGATCCGGCACCTGGCCCGCGATGGTCTTGAAATAGACCTGCATCAGGCAGGCGATGGCGAAGGGTTCGATGAACGCCGCCTTGAATGCCCAGGCGAAGACGATGGCGAGCACAAAAGCCCAGCCGGCGAGCTGGCCAGGCATCAGGAACAGAATCGCGCCGGCAGGCGCCAGCATCATCAGAAAGATGATGAACGACACGCCCCACATGATGACCGCCAGCCAGACGGCGTTCTTGACCATGACCTTGCCGTTCTGGGCATAGAGCACGACGCCTTGGCGCGCCGTCTCGAAGGGCGAGGCTGAATTGATGCGGATGTTGTAGCCGAGGATGATCTCGTCGACATAGGTCAGCGACAGGCGGATCACCGTGTTGATGAAGGAGACCAGGCCGCTCAGGCCCGGTATCGGCAGGAAGGCGGCGATGCCGCCGAGCAGGCCGGTGATGGCGCGGATGGCACCCTTGACGAGTTGGTCGACGACGAAAAGGATGTTGGCCTCGGCAAAACGCTGGGTGACGACTTCCCTGGCGTAGGCGATCTGGTCCTGGCCGCCGGGAATGTCGCGGCCGTCGATCAGATGAACCATGACGGCGATGTGGCCGGCCTTGACGACATAAAGGATGTATTCGCGGATCCAGTAGACCGCGATCGAGACGATGCCAAACCCGACCACGCCGCCCCACAGGGCAAAGGACATGGGCCCGTCGGGATCGGTGGAGATATGGCCGACGCCATAGCCGACCGAGGCTCCGGTGCCGGTCGCCATGATGTAGGCCAGCGTGATGCCGAAATAGACGATCATGCGAAAGACGATGAACGGCCAGGTCCGTAGCATGATGGACACCGACCGGCCGATCTCGAAATCCCACATATGCCCCGAATCTCCGCCTCAGAGATGGTAGAAGAGGATGGACTCAACCCGGCGATTGTCAATTGCCGGCCCCTGGCGCCGAAGGGCGACGAATTCGGGCTGACGGTTTTCTTTCGTAGCCTTTCGCCGGCGCGTTGGCTGACGGAGCATCAAACGAAAAACCCGCCTGTGCGGCGGGTCACTGGCGCAAATCAGCACCATAGGCAAAAATGTACCATAGCTGAGGCCACCGAGTCAAGAAAAAAAAATTCCTATCGGGAACAGTTGCCGGCACGAAAGCTCCGGTGGGAACTTCAATTCGACTGCGGATCCGGCTTCTTGAGCAGGCCTTCGAGCAGTTGCTTGAACGCCGTCACCACCTTCTTCGACGTCGCTTCGGGGTCGCTCGAATTGGCGATCCGTTGCGCTGCCTGGCTGCTCGCTCCGTTGATCAGTCGCGAGGCCGTCTCGGGGTCGAGGCTGGAGACAACGACCCCCTCCTCCTGCAGCGCGGTCAGATGGTCGGTCATTGAAGCGATGCACGCACTGCAATTCGGCCATTGCGCCGGATCGCCCAGCACGGCCGGGCCATCCCGGAACATGATGCGCTGGATTTCCGGCTCCAGCGCCATCTCGATATAGGTCGAGCACTCGTCGACGAAATGTTGCCAGCGGGTCGGCGCTCTCGACGCGACCTCATTGATGCGCGCCGCCATCTCGCCGTCGATCTGGGCTATGACCGCCTGCAACAGCCCCTTCTTGTCGCCGAAATGATGATAGAGCGCGCCGCGCGTCAGCCCGGCCGAAGCGGTGAAATCATCCATCGAGGCTTCCGCATAGCCTGTTGTGCCAAAGGCGTGGCGGGCCGCCGCGATCAGCTTGGCGCGCGTCTCGGCGATCATCTCCTTGCGGGGTTTGTGCATGTGTCCTGGACCTATTCACATACGCTTCGTATGCCAATTGACATACGCGGCGTATGCTCTATCTAATAATCATACGCTCCGTATGTAATTGTCCAATCGTCCTTTGTCGAGGAACCAACCGATGCAAAATCCCTATGCGGAAATCTTTCGTGCCCCCGGCGCCAAGGGCTTTGCGACCGCCGGCTTCCTAGCGCGCCTGCCGATCGCCATGGCGCCCATCGGCATCGTGGCGATGCTGTCGCAGGCGCGTGGCGAATACTGGCTGGCCGGAGCCGTCTCGGCGACATACGCGCTGGCCAACGCCTTTGTCGCGCCGCAAATATCGAGACTGGTGGACCGCCTGGGCCAGACACGAATCGTCGTGCCCACCACCATCATCGCGGTGCTGGCTTTCGCCGTCCTCATAGCGGCGGCTAACCAGGACTGGCCGGTGTGGACGCTGTTCGTGTCGGCACTGCTGGCCGCCGCCATGCCAAGCATACCGGCGATGGTGCGGGCGCGCTGGACGGAGATTTTCCGGGGGCGGCCGCAGATGAACACCGCATTCGCCTTCGAGTCCGTGGCCGATGAACTGGTCTATATCGCCGGGGCATCGCTATCGGTCGGCCTGAGTGCCGCCTTATTCCCGGAAGCTGGCGTTCTGGTGAGCACATTATTTCTCGCATTCGGATCAGCGGCCTTCATCCTGCAACGCTCGACGGAGCCGCAAGTGCGGCCGGTGGACCATGGCTCAAGCGGCTCGGCGATCCGCCTGCGGCCGGTTCAGATCATCACGCTTGCCCTGATCTTCGTCGGCGCAACCTTCGCGACGACGGAAGTGACCACCGTGGCGATCACCAAGGAGCTTGGCCAGCCGGGCGCCGCCAGCCTTGTCATCGGCGTTTATGCTCTGGGATCGTTCGTGCTCGGCATCATCGTCGGCGCGCTCAGCCTGAAGGCGCCGCTGCAACGCCAGCTGGCCATCGCAGTCGCCCTCGTAGCGCTCGGCACGCTGTTGCCGCTCACCGCCGACACCGTGCCACTGCTGGCGCTGACCGTGTTCATCAGCGGTGTGGCGATCTCGCCGACCTTCATCACCGCCTTCGGCCTGATCGAGCGGCACGTGCCGGAAGCGATGCTGACCGAAGGCATCACCTGGGTCATGACCGGCATCGGCATCGGCATGGCGCTGGGCTCGTTCGCGGCCGGCGCGATGGTCGATGCGTTCGGCGCCCAGAGCGGGTTCTGGGTCTCGGTGGCTTCAGGCACGATCGCGCTGGCCACGGTGCTGCTTGGCCAACGCACCCTTGCCACGACTGAGTGCGAGATGGACGGATGCGAAGCAGCCGCGATTGCCGCGGAATAGTTCCGGCGGGGTCGCGCCGCTCTAGGCGGCCGGGCCTGAAACATTGGCACTTCTTGGGTGCGCCAATGCCAAAAGTATCGTTGGCGCCCCGTGCAGCATCACCTCTTTTTCGAAGGCGAAGCCACATTTCTCCAGCACCCGTCGCGAGGCCGGATTGGCGGGGCGGACGAGGCCGACAACCCGATCGGCACGCAAGGGGCCGAACGCGGTGCGCAGTGCTTCCATCACCAATTCCGTGGCATAGCCATGTCCCCAGCTCGCCGGATGAAGATGATAGGACAGGTTCAGACCGTCGAAATCCGCCGATACCGTGACGCCGCCGAAGCCGATCAACTTTCCATCCGCCTCGACCGCCCAGCGGCCAAAGCCGTGCTTGTCCCAATGACCGATGTCGCGCGTCAGCCGTGCGGCGCTCTGCTGGGCTGTATCCGGGACAGGGTCGGGGCGATGCGCAACAAGCTCCCGGCGCGAAAAGAGGTCGATCAGGAAATCCAGATCAGCCTCTGTCGGCCGGCGCAGCAACAGCCGCTCGCTGCGCTGGCTGGAAGGCAGAGACGCATTCATCCGTCTTCTTCGGCAACCGGGTCGGCGGGAGGCTCAGAGGATCTCGGTCTTGGCGATATGGATGCCAAAACCTTCGAGGCCGACATAGTGGCGTTCGCGCGAGGCGATCAGGTTGATCGAGGAGATGCCGAGATCCTTGAGGATCTGCGCGCCGAGCCCGATCTCGCGCCACTCGTTTTCGCGGCGGCGAGCCTCTTCGTGATCCTCGCGGTCGCCGCTTGCCGGTCGTTTGCGCTCCTGATGCGCAACGCCGACGGAGCCTTCTCTGAGATAGACGATGACGCCGCGCCTGCGCTCGCCCATCGATTTCATGATGGCGTCGAGCCGGTGGCTGGTGCCGAAGACATCGGTCACCACATCCTCGGAATGCAGACGCACCGGGACCTCCTCGCCGTCACGAATGTCGCCGAAGACGATGGCGACGTGATGCATGGAGTCCCAGGGCAGCGTGTAGGTGAAGACCTGTGCCTTGCCGCCGAGCGTGTCGATTTCCGAGCACGCGACGCGTTCGACCAGCGTTTCCTTGCGCTGCCGGTAGGCGATGAGATCGGCGACCGAAACCTGCTTCAGCCCATGCTCCTCGGCGAAAGCCTGCACCTGCGGGCCGCGCTTGACGGTGCCGTCATCATTGACCAGCTCGGAAATGACGCCGACCGGCGGCAGGCCGGCGAGCTTGCACAGGTCGACCGCTGCTTCGGTATGGCCGGAGCGCATAAGCACGCCGCCTTCGCGCGCGATCAGCGGGAAGATGTGGCCGGGGCGGACGAAATCCGAGCCGCCGACATTTCCGTTGGCAAGATTGCGAACGGTCAAAGTGCGATCTTCGGCCGAGATGCCCGTCGTGGTGCCATGCTTGAAATCGACGCTGACGGTGAAAGCGGTGGTGTGGGCGGAATCGTTGTCGGCGACCATGGGCGCAAGGTTCAGCCGCTTGGCTTCCTCGCGCGGCATCGGCGTGCAGACGATGCCGGAGGTGTGGCGCACGATAAACGCCATCTTTTCAGGCGTGCAGTGGACGGCGGCAACGATCAGGTCGCCCTCGTTCTCGCGCCCGTCATCATCCATGACGACGACGATCTCGCCGCGTTCGAAAGCACGCAGGGCTTCGACGATTTTCTTCTGGTCGTAAGGCATGGGTACTCGCTTCGTTCGCAGGGCAGTAGGGGAATAGGGCAGTACGGCAGTAGGGAAAAGGAAAAATTTGGCTGTTTCGGCGAGCTACTTAACATACTGCCCTACTGCCTTACTGCCCTATTCCCCTCCCTTTCCCGTCTGTCCCCGATGCCGCAGATAATGATCGGCGATAGCACAGGCAACCATTGCTTCGCCGATCGGCACGGCGCGGATGCCGACGCATGGATCGTGGCGGCCCTTGGTCATGATCTCGACGTCCCTGCCGTCCTTGTCGATCGACCTTCGCGGCGTCAGGATCGACGAGGTCGGCTTGACGGCGAAACGGGCGACGATCGCCTGGCCGGTCGAGATGCCGCCGAGGATGCCGCCGGCATTGTTGGACAGGAACACCGGCTTGCCGTCATTGCCGATGCGCATCTCGTCGGCATTCTGCTCGCCGGTGATGCGGGCGGCCTCGAAGCCGTTGCCGATCTCGACGCCCTTGACCGCGTTGATCGACATCAGGCCGGAGGCGATGTCCTGATCGAGCTTGGCATAGATCGGCGCGCCGAGGCCTGGTGGAACGCCGTCGGCGACGATTTCGATCACCGCCCCGACCGAGGAGCCCGCCTTGCGGATGCCGTCGAGATACTGGGTGAAGACGGGTACGGAGGCCGGATCTGGGGTGAAGAACGGATTTTCCGCGTCGCCGATGAAATTCCAGTTCCAGTTGGCGCGATCGATGGATTTTTCGCCCATCGACACCAGCGCGCCGCGCACCACCACGCCCGGAACTACCTTGCGCGCCAAGGCACCGGCCGCCACCCTGGCTGCCGTCTCGCGGGCCGAGGAGCGGCCGCCGCCACGATAATCGCGCACCCCGTATTTCACGTCATAGGTGTAGTCGGCATGGCCTGGTCGGTATTGGCGGGCGATCTCGCCATAATCCTTTGAACGTTGGTCGACATTCTCGATCAGCATCGACACCGGCGTGCCGGTGGTGATCATCGTCTCGCCATCCTCGTCGAAGATGAAGCCGGACAGGATCTTGACCTCGTCTGGTTCGCGACGCTGCGTCACGAAACGTGATTGCCCCGGCCGGCGCTTGTCGAGTTCGGCCTGGATGTCTGCTCGAGTGAAGCGGATGCCGGGCGGACAGCCGTCGACCACGCAACCGAGCGACGGGCCATGGCTTTCGCCCCAGGTGGTGACGCGGAAAAGGTGGCCGAACGTGTTGTGAGACATGAAATGACCCTGCCCGGCATCGGAGCCGGCTGAAGATTGCGTTCTATTGGCGTTTTTCACAGGGGTCAAACTGTGATCTGGCGGATTTAGTTTTGACACATTCGGTTGGTTTCTGCTCTGCTCCATCCGCCGTTGAACGCCCGCCGTCATGCCGGCGCAATGATAAAGAGGAACGATTATGCGTACCCTGATTGGCGCCATTGCCGCCACGTTGCTGCTTTCCACCGCCGCTTTCGCCGGCCAGACCGAAGGCCTGATCAAGAAGATCGACAAGGACACGGCGACGCTGACGCTGGATGACGGCAAGTCCTACAAGCTGAACGCCGAGACCGATCTCGACGCGCTGAAGCCGGGCATGGACATCGTCATTGCCTACGATGTGACCAATGGCGAAAACATCGTCACCGACATGGAACTGCCGGACAGCTCTGCCAACTAGAGCTTCCAACCTCAATTGAATGCAGTGTTTGCGGTTCAGCTTTCGCCGAGCCGCCTGCCAAATGGCCTAAAGCGTGTCGCGTCTGAACGGATTCAGGCGGCCCGCTTTAGGTCTTTGTTTTATGCATGCCGTTCTCCCAAACTGGGGCCACTTTTGGGCGACATGCATTAAAGCCACTCCAGACTCTTGCCTTCGAGCTTGAGCAGGCGATCCTGCGGTATTTCCAGGTTCGCTGCCTCGTCCTCGGCCAGCCCCAGAACGAAGCGAAACAAGGTGCGCATGACGCCGCCATGGGTCACGCATATCGTCTGGCGTTCGATTGCGTCGAAGCATGGCCTCACCCGTTCGAGCAGCATCTGATAGCTCTCGGCGCCCTCGCCGGGCGGCTGAAAGTTCCACTTGTCCAGAGCACGCGTCGTGCTCGCTCCGGGATACCGTGTCTCGAGCTCGGGAAAGGTAAATCCCTGCCAATCGCCGAAATTGACTTCGACGAGGCGCGGATCGGTTCGATAGGCACCCGGATCGAGCTTCATCGCGGCGCGAATACGCTGCATCGTTTCGCGCGTCCGTTTCATCGGGCTGGCGACGAAATCGAATTCCCAGGGATCTGGGACCAACGCGGCTAGCCGAAGCCCGTTGCCGGTCGCCTGTTCGCGGCCAAGAGCGTTGAGATCGGTGTCAGCCTGCCCCTGAAGCCGGAATTCGGCGTTCCACGCGGTCTGGCCGTGGCGCGCGATATAAACCAGCGGGTACATCAAGTCTTCCGGTGCGGGATCGGGACGGACGACGGTTGGCGGGGTGTTAGTCCTTGACCGTCGAAATATCAGGCGCGTCGACGGCCTTCATGCCGACGACGTGGTAGCCCGAATCGACGTGGTGCACTTCACCGGTGACGCCGCGCGACAGGTCGGACAGGAAATAGACGCCGGAATCGCCGACTTCCTCCTGTGTCACCGTCTGCTTCAGCGGCGAATTGTACTCGTTCCACTTCAGGATGTAGCGGAAATCGCCGATGCCGGAAGCGGCAAGCGTCTTGATCGGGCCGGCCGAAATGGCGTTGACGCGGATCTTCTTGGCGCCGAGGTCGACCGCCAGGTAGCGCACGCTGGCCTCGAGCGCCGCCTTGGCGACACCCATGACATTGTAGTGCGGCATGACCTTTTCGGCGCCATAGTAGGTCAGCGTCAGCAACGAGCCGCCATTGGTCATCAGCGCCTCGGCGCGCTTGGCGATGGTGGTGAAGGAATAGACCGAAATGTCCATGGTGCGCAGGAAATTGTCGCGCGTCGTCTCGACATAGCGGCCAGTCAGCTCGTCCTTGTCGGAGAAGGCAATGGCGTGGACGAGGAAATCAAGCTTGCCCCAATGTTTGGCGACATTGGCGAAAACCTCGTCCAGGCTCGCCGGATCGGTGACGTCGCAATGGCCGGCGACAAAGGCGCCCAGTTCCGCCGCCAACGGCTCGACGCGCTTCTTGAACGCCTCGCCCTGATAGGTCAGCGCGATCTCGGCGCCATGGTCGACGCACGACTTGGCGATGCCATAGGCGATCGACCTATTGTTGGCGACGCCAAGAATGAGGCCGCGCTTGCCGGCCATTAGGCCCTGTCCACCCGCCATGTGAGCGCTCTCCGCAAGATTTCAGCTTTGTGGGTTGCCCTATCGCACAGGCACAGAGCCCCTTCAAGCGTCCAAACCGGACAGTTCGGGGGACAAAAGCCGCCGATCAGCCTTTTTGGCTGCGCAACAGCGCTTCGAGCGCGCTATCACCGCCTTCCGGCAGCATGATCCGCACATGGGCATAGAGATCGCCGTGGCCGCCGGCCTTTTCCGGCAGGCCCCTGCCCTTCAGCCGCAGGACCTTGTCGGAGCTCGACCAGGCCGGAACGTTGACCGCGAGCCTGCCGGTCGGCGTCTCCACCGGCACCTTGGCGCCGAGCACCGCGTCCGCCAGTGCCACCGGCAGATCGGCGTGCAGGTCGCGGCCCTCGATGCGGTAGCGTGGATGTCGGCGCAGATGGATCTTGACCAGCGCGTCGCCTGGCTGGCCCGGCCCCTGCTCGCCTTGGCCCTTGAGGCGGATGGTGAGGCCATCCTCGACATAGGCCGGCAGCTTGACCGCCACCTTGCGGCCGTCGGGGAACATCGCCGTGACCTTTTCGGCGGTCGCCGCTTCCTCGATGGTGACGTCGAGCGTCACGTTCAGATCGGCTGCTGTCGCCTGCTGGCGGCGATCGCCCGTGCCGGGCCCGCGCGCGCCCGAAAAAGTGTCGCCAAAAATCTGGCTGAAGATGTCGCTGTTGCCGTCGAACGGATCACCACCCGGTCGGCCGGAGCGGAATTCGAACCGCGAACCGCCCGGACCCTGCTGCCGGCGGAACCCGCCAAAGGGATCGCCGCCACCGGCAGCGCCTTCAAAGCCCTGGAATCGCGGCTTGCCGTCGGCGTCGATCTCGCCGCGATCGAAAGCGGCGCGGTTCTTTTCGTCGCCGACGATCTCGTAGGCCTGGTTGGCCGCGGCAAAACGGTCCTTCGCCTTTGGATCATTCGGATTCTGGTCCGGATGATGCTTCTTGGCGAGTTTCCGGTACGCCGACTTTATGTCCTTGGCCGGTGCGTTCCTGGCAACGCCCAGCACCTCATAGGGGTCGCGCATGCTTACCGCCCTGGAGAAGAGTTGAGTCTCTGGTTGCCTCCTATATGCGCTCGCATAGGAAGAAATTCCAGTCCTGGAGCATCATATCGGACGCCGAAAATCAGAGTGCCTTGAAGTCCTGCATGCGCCAGCCGCCGGCGCTGGCCAGGCACAGTTCGCCTTCGAACATGGCAACGCCGTCAAAGCTTTCGCGCGAGGCCTTGAAGCGGCGGCAGGTCTGGCCGTTGTCCTTCAATTCCGCCAGGTCGGTGATGGAACCGCGCGAGCCGGTGCCGGCATTGGCCCACGGCACGGCCTGCCCGCCGAGCTGCTCGATATCGGCCGAGGATACCGCATTGCCGATCGTCGTCTGGTCGGAGTCGCGATCCAGATTGGCCGGCGCGGCCGAGGCCGACGTGCTGCTGGTCAGGATCGAGCGGTCGACTTCGGCTTTTTCCAGGCTGAAGCCGCCGGCGCCACACGCGGCAAGCGGCAAGGCGACCGCCACGATCGCGGCTTTCGCGCTGGCCGAAGCGATAACGCTCCATTGCCTGCTGTCAAAAGCTTGCGCGATACGCGACAATCGGCAGCCTCCCCTTGCTTCGTAAAGAATCTTGGTTTTGTAAGAATCTTCGCTTCGTGACAATTTGAGAAAAACTATGAGTGACACTGAGTTAACAAGCGGTGACTTTACCGAGGCGGCCGAGCCGTTTCGCCTCTTTGCCGCATGGCTGGACGACGCAACGAAAAGCGAGCCGAACGACCCCAACGGCGTGGCTCTGGCGACCGTCGATGCCGACGGCATGCCGGATGTGCGTATGGTGTTGCTCAAGGGATTCGATGAAAGCGGGTTTGTCTTCTACACGAATTTCGAGAGCGCCAAGGGCCAGGAGATTCTTGGCAGCATGAAGGCGGCGATGTGCTTCCATTGGAAATCGCTGCGCCGGCAAGTGCGCATTCGCGGACCGGTGGAGATCGTCAGCGACGCCGAAGCCGACGCCTACTATGCGACACGGCCACGCGGCAGCCGCATCGGCGCCTGGGCCTCGAAACAATCGCGGCCGCTGGAAAGCCGCTTTGCGCTGGAGAAGGCAGTGGCCGAATACACGGCACGCTACCCGATCGGCGAGATACCGCGGCCAAAGCACTGGTCCGGCTTCCGAATCGTGCCCAGCACCATCGAGTTCTGGCATGACAGGCCGTTCCGCCTGCACGACCGGCTCGTCTTCAGCCGCGACGCGAAAGGCGCCTGGGACAAGACGAGGCTTTATCCCTGAAGAAGAGGCTCAGGCCTTCTTTCTGGTCATGAACGCGGTGAGCGCGGCGCGGGCCTCATCCGATTTCAGGCGCTCGCGAAAATGCTCGCTTTCCTCGCCGATGCGGGCGACGAGGTCGTCGCGCGAGCCGCGCATCAGGTCTCGCGCGATCTTCAGCGCCTGCGGCGGCTTGGCCGCGATCTGGCCGGCCGCCGCCAGCACCGAGGCCTCCAGCGCTGCTTCCTCGACCACCTCGTAGATCAGGCCGGCAGCCTTCGCCCGTTCAGCCGGAAAGCCTTCGCCGAGGCCGAGCAGCGCGAAGGCACCCTGCTGCCCGAGGATGCGCGGTGCCAGCAGGCTCGATCCCGCCTCAGGCACCAAGCCAAGGTCGACGAAAGGCGTCCTGAACACGGTGCGTGGCGTGGCGAAGGTCAGGTCGCAATGCAGGTTGAGCGTCGTGCCGATGCCGACCGCGATGCCGTCGACGCCGGAGACCATGGGTTTTTCGACCTTGGCCAGCGCCATCAGGAAATCCCAGACTTCGGTGCCGCCGTCGCCGCCGGTGGCGACGACCATGAAGTCGGCAAGGTCGTTGCCGGAGGAAAAGGCGCCGGGCACGCCGAGAAAGACATGGACGCGGATCGCCGGGTCGGCGTCGCCCTCGGCCAGGGTTTTTGACATTTTCGCATACATGGCGCGCGTCAGCGCGTTCTTCTTGTCCGGCCGGTTCATGCGGATGATCTGGATGGCGCCCTGGCGCTCGACGAGGATATGGTCTGTCACGGTCTTTTTCCCTGGTGAGCGCTGTGAGAATTCAGGCTGATATCAGCGACTTGCCGGCGGCGGCGAGGCTTTCGGCGCCATCGATGACGCGCGCCCGCAAAGCGCCGACCTCGCCGAGGAGGTTTTCGGCGAAGAAACGGCACAGGGCGATGCGGCCCTGATCGGCCAAAGCACCCCGCGCCAGATAGGCGCCGCCGGCGGCAAGCGAGATCAGCCTGAGATAGGGCGTGGCACCCGCCAGCGCCTCGTCCTGCCGGCCTTCGGCCGCCAGTTTTTGCAGGAAGCGGGTCGCTTGCGTCAGATCGCCGAACGCTGCGTCGAGAGCGTCGGCGGTGCGGCCGAAACCCTGCACGTTCGAGGTCCGCACCGCTGCGGCCATATCAGCCAGTTCGGCGATGTAACCATGCACATGGTCGCCGCCGCCGAGCGGCAGCTTGCGCATCACCAGATCGATCGCCTGGATACCGTTGGTGCCCTCGTAGATCGGTGCGATGCGCGCATCACGATAGAAGGCGGCCGCTCCCGTCTCCTCGATGAAACCCATGCCGCCATGCACCTGGACCCCGAGCGAGGCAACCTCGACGCCGATATCGGTCGAGAACGCCTTTGCCAGCGGCGTCAGCAGATTGGCGCGGTCGCGCCAGTGTGCCGCCTCGTCACCGGCGGAGACACGGGCCATGTCGATGGCGTGGGCACAGGAATAGCTGATGGCGCGTGCGGTTTGGGTCAACGCCTTCATGGTCAGCAGGTTACGCTGGACATCGGGGTGATGGACGATAGGCGCCATACCCGTGCCGGTGTAGCTCGCGGCCTTGCCCTGCCGGCGCTCATTGGCATAGGCGATCGCCTTCTGCGTTGCGGCTTCCGCCACCGCCACCCCCTGCATGCCGACACAAAGCCGCGCATTGTTCATCATGGTGAACATGCAGGCGAGGCCCTTGTTCTCCTCGCCGATCAGCCAGCCGACGGCGCCGGGTTCGGCACCTTCAAAGCCGTCGCCGTAGATCATGGTGCAGGTCGGCGAGGCATGGATTCCAAGCTTGTGCTCCAGGCCGGAACAGAAGACGTCGTTGCGCGCGCCGAGCGCGCCATCGTCGCCAACCAGGAATTTCGGCACCAGGAACAGCGATATGCCGCGCGTGCCGGCCGGCGCATCGGGCAGCCGCGCCAGCACCAGATGGATGATGTTGTCGGTGAAATCGTGCTCGCCATAGGTGATGAAGATTTTCTGGCCGAAGATGCGGTAGCTGCCGTCGCCCGCCGGCTCGGCGCGGGCGCGCAAGGCGGCGAGGTCCGAGCCGGCTTGCGGCTCGGTCAGGTTCATCGTGCCCATCCATTCGCCGGAGACGAGCTTTTCGAGATATTTCGCCTTGAGGTCTTCGGAGGCGTGTTTGTAGAGCGCCTCGACCGCGCCCATGGTCAGCGTCGGGCCGATGCCGAAGGCCATGGCGGCGGAGTTCCACATTTCGAGCGCGGCGACGCCGAGCATGGTCGGCAGCGCCTGGCCGCCATGTTCCTCAGGCCCGGAGAGCGCGTTCCAGCCGCCATCGATCCAGCGGCGATAGAGTTCCTTCCAGCCGGGCGGCGTGGTGACGGCAGCGTCCTTCAGCACCGCACCTTGCCGATCGCCGATCGTGTAGAGCGGTGCGACCTCTTCAGTGGCGAAGCGGCCGGCCTCGCCAAGAACGGCATCGACCAGATCCTCACCGAGATCGCCGAACCTGCCGGCATCAAGCGCCGATTTCATGCCGGCCACGTGCTTGAGCGTGAAAGCGATATCCTCGACCGGTGCTCGATACATGCCGCTTACTCCTCCCGATGCATCGGCCCTGCCAACCCTAGAGCCAGCGCCATTGCAAAACCATCCGCTGTTTGAGCGGTCTCCCATCTTCTTTTTACGTAAACGTCAAATTTTGTCACGCTGATTTTGCAATCTCCGCGGCACGTATTAAATTCAATCGGCGCCAGATCAAGTCGACCGGCGATCGATTAAAACCACGCAACGGAATTATCCCATGCTTGCAAGACCGGACGCCTATCGCTGCATCGAATGCGGCCTGCCCTATCGAGCGGAGGGGTTCTGCTATCATGGAGGCCAGTTGGAACACGGTGCCGCCTACTGGTCGGATCGCGGCATTTTGTGCTCGCCGCAATGCTCGCTCGCTCACCACCGCAAACGCGCCGCCGAAGGCACGCTGCGGCAAGAGCCGGCGCCGGACCCGTTTGAAGTTCAGCCATTCAACCGGCGTTGAACGCTCGACCAAAGGTGACCATAATGCCAAACGAACAGACCGGTATTGCTCACACCGAAGCGGCGCAGCCCTCCATTGACCAGGCCGCCGTCATCCGCCTTTCAATCGAGGATCAGATCGCCTTGGTGGCAGCGATTTTGAATCCGCCGGAACCGAATGAAGCGCTACGCAGAGCCGCGAACGCTTACAAACGGCTTGTCGCTGAATCCCGGTAAATATCACCCTGATCGTCGATCCGCCAAAGACCACCTCAGCCGTGTCTCCCGCCGAAGCAAATCCTTAACCATGACGGTTCAGCATCTGCCTTTGATCAACGGGGATTCCCTGTTTTGAAAACACTGGCGCGCCTTCTTCGCCGCACAGCGCTCCTCGCTCTTGCGGCGACGATGGCGCTTTCGACGGCGGCAACGGCCTCGGATTTTTCCGAGCCGTGGATGAACGCCGACCGCGCTCTGGTCGTCGATGCCTACGAATACAATTCCATCGACTGGGCCCAGCTCGCCACCGACAAGCGGGTCGTCGGCTTCATCAACAAGGCCTCCGACGGCATGCCGCCCCCCTATTTCTGCCTGGGGAACGACATTGAGGTGAAGCTTTGCAAGGCGCTGTGGAAACGTCATGCGGTGACACGCGAACTGTTCCAGACGCGCCGGGTGGTGGCCAAGGCACTCGGCCTGAAATGGGGCGCCTATCACCTTGCCCGCCCCGGCAATCCGGTCGAGCAGGCCAACAATTTCCTCGATTTCGCCGAGCCCGCACCAGACGATCTCATGGCTCTCGACATCGAGGGCAATGATCCCTCGCAATGGATGTCGCTCGACGATGCCGAGGAGTTCGTGCGCCAGGTGCATCGGCGCATCGGCCGTTTCCCGGTGCTGTACACCAACGGCAAGACCGCCCAGTACATTGCCGACAACAGCTACCGATACCGGCTGCTGTCGCGGCTGCCGCTCTGGTATGCGCGCTACACCAACGACATCGACGTGCATTTTCCGATGGGCAACTGGCAAGGCTACGCACTGTGGCAGTTTTCGGCGCAAGCCAATTGCGGCCGTTTCCGCTGCCCTTACAGGGTTGCCGGCACGCCCAACGACATAGACGTGAATGTCGCGCCGACAGACGCCGCCACGCTGCGCGCGCAATGGCCGTTCGGTGGGCTTATCGACGTGCCGCCGGACTATCTCGCCTCAATACCGCTACCGGTTTCACGCGAGGCCGGCCTCGCCGGCAATGTCACCATCACCTATGCGTCGGTGGCCGCGCCGCCGACTTTCGAGGACATGGTCGCAGCGTTGGGCACACGCTGGTCCCGTTTCCGCGACGGCTTCCGCATGCCGGTCGTGAAGACGGTGCCCCGGAGACCGAGTTTCGGCATTGTACAATATGTCGCCTGGAAGCGGACCGAGCGGCGTTCCCCCGCACAACTCGACGCTGCGTTTGCCGCTGCCGATCCGCTCAGCACCGCGTCCACCGAACTCGATCGCGGCCAGCGGTAAGCCAACGCGGACTTCAGTTTCCCTGTTCGCGCGCCACCGCCTGCCAGCCGATATCGCGGCGGCAGAACCCGTCCGGCCAATCGATGCGGTCAAGCGCGGCATAGGCTCGTCTCTGTGCCTCGCCGACCGTGGCGCCTGATGCCGTGACGTTGAGGACGCGGCCGCCATTGGCAACCAGCGCGCCGCCATTGATGGCGGTGCCGGCGTGGAAGATCTGGACGCCGTCGCTCGCCGCGTCTTCTACGCCGCGGATGACCGAGCCTTTCTCCGGCGTGCCGGGATAGCCTCTCGCCGCCATAACCACGGTCAAGGCCGCCTCGTCGCGCCAGCGCACCGAAGTATGCGCAAGCTGGCCGTCGGTCGCCGCGTTGAGCAGGACCAGAAGATCATCCTTTAGCCGCATCATCAGCACCTGGCATTCCGGATCGCCGAAGCGGGTGTTGTATTCGATCAGCCTCGGTCCCTTGTCGGTGATCATCAGCCCGGCAAACAGCACGCCGGAGAACGGCGCGCCCAGTTCGGCCATACCGCGCATGGTCGGCTCGATGATCTCGCGCATGGTGCGCTCGACCAGTTCCGGCGTCATAACCGGTGCCGGCGAATAGGCGCCCATGCCGCCGGTGTTCGGACCGGTGTCGCCGTCGCCGACGCGCTTGTGATCCTGCGCGGTGCCGAAGGGCAGTGCGGTGGTACCGTCGCAGAGGCAGAAGAAGCTCGCCTCCTCGCCGGTCATGAATTCCTCGACCACAACTTCCGCGCCGGCGGCGCCGAAGGAACCATCGAAGCAGGCATCGAGGGCTGCCTGTGCTTCACTGAGCGTCATGGCGACGGTGACGCCCTTGCCGGCAGCGAGCCCGTCGGCCTTGATGACGATCGGTGCGCCCGCCTTTTCGATATAGGCCTTGGCCGAGGCCAAGTCACTAAAACGGCCATAGGCGGCGGTCGGGATGTCGTAGCGGGCGCAGAGGTCCTTGGTGAAACCTTTCGACCCTTCCAGCTGTGCGGCAGCCTTGGAGGGTCCGAAGACGCGAATGCCTTGCGCGCGCAGATCGTCGGCAATGCCAGCGACCAGCGGCCCCTCCGGCCCAACCACGACGAGGTCTATTTTTTTGTCCTTGCAGAATGCGGCGACTGCGGCGTGATCGGCGATGTCGAGCTTGACCAGGTCGGCCTCGCCGCCGATGCCCGGATTACCGGGAGCCGCATAGAGCCTCGTCAGCAGCGGCGACGCGGCGATTTTCCAGGCGAGCGCATGTTCGCGGCCGCCGGAGCCGAGAAGAAGAACGTTCATGGCCACCTCTTGATGCCGACTATCCCTTGGAGCACCCGCTATTGCTCTCTGGGCGACGGGTCAAGGCATCAGGGCGCATTGATGGGAATTGCGCACGGGAACGTTACCCCGGCCGAATATGGGCGCCGAATTGCGGCGCCCATATTCTGGCCCGCCTCAGCCCTGGTAGACCACCGGAAACCAGTCCTCGCGCAGCCTCTCGCCCGGTTGCATGCCGTGGCCGTGATAGGGCGGCGAGGTGCGCCCCGGGCGCTCGACATAGCGCGCATCGTCACCGACCCAGCGCAGCGACAGCGCCCGGCGCCGCGCCGCGGTCAGGTTGCCACGCGCGCCATGCGCGGTCCTGAAGTCGAACAGAATGGCGTCGCCCGGCTCCATTTCCCAATCGAGCACCTTCATCGACGGATCCTTGTCGGGATCGGGCACCGGCAGATAGTCGCCCTCGCCAGCATAGAAATTGCTGTCGTCGAGCCAGCGCACCGGCAGGATCATCTTGTCCCATTTGTGCGAGCCGGCGATCAGGCGCAGCGTCGCCTCCTTCACCGGATCGATGGGTATCCAGAAGCTCACCGTCTGCCGGCCATCGACGAAATAGTAGGGAATGTCCTGATGCCAGGGCGTCGGCTTTTGCGTGCCGGGTTCCTTGACCAACACATGATCGTGGAAGAACTGCGCGGTGCGCGACTGCATCACCGCCGCCGCTAGTTCGGCGGCGGGTGAGTCCCGCACCAGGCTGACGAACTCGGGGATGCGCTCCCAGTTGCAGTAGTCATCGAAGAAACTGCCGCGGCCGTTGGCGATGTCGGATGCGGTGGCGCTGCGGTTCTGCATGTTGCGCTCGATGCCGGCGGCAATCGTGTCGACCCAGCCCTTGAAGGCACCGCGAATGCACACCGCACCGTCACGCTGATAGTCGGCAATCGTCTTTGCATCGATGGTCTGGGCGTCGGTTGCGGAAGCCATGGCGTTCTCCTCTTGGAATGAACCGACTATCGCAACCCTCTTTCATTCAGTAAAATAATAACTTTCCATTTGATACATAGGATATCCCTATGAATGTGACCCTCACCCAATTGCGCTATCTGGTTGCCGTGGCGCGTCACGGTAGCGTCACCGGCGCGGCAAAGATGCTGAACGTCTCTCAGCCGTCGATTTCGGTGGCGATCGACGCGGTCGAAAAGAATTTTGGCCAGAAGCTGTTCGTCCGCCAGCGGGGAAGCGGCGTGTCGCCGACATCGTTCGGCCGTGCCGTCGTGGCCAAGGCAAGGCAGGTTCTCACCGAAACGGACGAACTCGTCGGCCTGGGTTCAAGCAAATCGGCTGTCAGCGGTGAGTTGGTGCTGGGATGCTTCGAGGATCTCGCGCCTTTCTTCGCGCCGGCTTTGATCCGCGCCTTCTCCGAACGCTATCCGGCCGTCAAAATCGTCGTTCGCGACGAGACGTTCGAGACGCTGGGTCGACGGCTGGGCGATGCGGCCATCGATCTCGGCCTGACTTATGATCTCAGCCTGCCGACGCATTTCGCCCGCATCCTGCTGCGCGAGCTTCGCCCGCACGCGCTGTTGCCGGCGGGCCATGCGCTGGCGGACCGGCCAACGGTCAGCCTTGCCGATCTGGCCGCCTATCCGCTGATCACGACGGACCAGCCGCACAGCTGGCAGCACATGCTCGACCTGTTCCGCAGCCGCGGCCTTTCGCCGGTGGCCGATACAACGACAAGCTCGTTCGAACTGCAGCGGAGCATGGTCGCCAACGGCTTCGGCGTCGCGGTCAGCTACACCCGCCCGCACGGCGACCGCAGCTATGACGGGCTGCCGCTCATCTGCAAGCCGCTGTCCGATCCGCTGCCCATGCAGCGGATCCTGTTGACCTATGACACGCATCAGCGTGTGTCGAATGCAGCGCTGGCCTTCGTCGAGGTGGCCAAGGACTGGTTCGCCACCCGCGACATCTTTGCCTCGTGAAAGGCTGACGGGCGCTGCGTCTCCGCTTGCCGCTTGACGGTTTCTGCCGCTGCTGCCACTCCATGGGCATGGAAAACATCCAGTCGAAAGCGGCCCAGGGCCGTGTCGCCGATGCGCCGAACGGCCATTGGGTCTACCGCGTGCTGCCGCGCTCGATTTGGCCCTATGCGCAGCTTGCGCGGTGGGACAGGCCGATCGGCTGGCAGCTGCTGCTGTGGCCGTGCTGGTGGTCGGCAGCCTTGGCGGCAAGCGCCTATCCGCGTCCGGGCGACCCGCTGCTCTCACTGCTGCCGGCACCAGTGTATCTCGTGCTTTTCCTGGTCGGGGCCATCGCCATGCGCGGCGCCGGCTGCACCTACAACGACCTCGTCGACGAGGACATCGACAGCCAGGTGGAGCGCACGCGCTCGCGACCGCTGCCGTCGGGCAAGGCGACGCGCCGGCGGGCGTGGCTGTTTCTCGTTCTGCAGGCCCTGGTCGGCCTCGTCGTGCTCATCCAGTTCAACAGCTTTGCCGTCCTGCTCGGCATCTGCTCACTGGCGGTCATCGCCATCTATCCATTCATGAAGCGGATAACCAACTGGCCGCAACTGGTGCTTGGCCTTGCCTTTTCCTGGGGCGCGCTTATGGGATGGGCGGTCGAGTTCGGCGATCTCGATGGGCCTGCCGTCATGCTCTACATCGGCTCGATCCTGTGGGTGATCGGCTACGACACGATCTACGCGCATCAGGACAAGGAAGATGACGCCATTGTCGGCGTGCGCTCGACGGCACGCCTGTTCGGCGACAACACCAAGGCGTGGCTGGCCGGACTTTATGGCGGCGCACTGATCTGTTTTGCGATCGCCTTCGCGTCGGCGCAGGCGCCGGTGGTGGCGCTGGCCGGACTGATCGCCGCCGGCGCCCATATGGCCCGGCAGATCGCGGTTCTGGATATCGACAATCCGGACCAATGCCTGCGGCTGTTCAGGTCGAACAACCAGGTCGGCTGGCTGATCTTTCTCGGCCTGATCGGCGGCGCTGTGTGGGTGGCGCTGAAGCCGCTGGTTTAGCGGGCTTTTTCCCTTCTCCCCTTGTGGGAGAAGGTGGATTGGCGCGCAGCGCCAAGACGGTTGAGGGGTGTTGGACGGAGTACCGTCAGTGCCAAGCTGGAACACCCCTCATCCGACCGAGCTTCGCTCGGCCACCTTCTCCCACAGGGGGAGAAGGAAGATCCATCATCCTAATCCCTCGAAATGATCTCCTGGCCGTCGATGACCAGCCTGAGACCGAGGGCGCCAGCCCTGCGGCGAGCGAGGAAACGCGGGCGGCGCGTGTTCGAAATCCGCCCCTTGCGCCGATCCTGCGGCGGCAGCGTCTTGATGGCCGCGCCGAGCGATTCTTCCAGAGTGCGGGCAACGCCGTCCGATTCGATCAGCAGCATCGGCAGACGGTAAGCGTCGGCCCAGGCGCGCCAGTCGGCTGCGACATCGTCGAGATCGTCGGCCACCAGCAGCGGCACCGACAGCATCGGGTCGTTGTGCAGGAGTTCCAGGGTCACCGTGACATTGCCGTCCGGATCCTCCATGGCGCGGGCGGCAACGCCGCGGAACGCATTGGCGGGCAGAACGATGATCGCGGGCAGGCCGCTCATCTCGAGCAAGCGGCGGATCACGGCGCCGCGCTGGTCGATGGTGAAGGTTACATCGCCGTAGTCGTCGCGAGTCGCGTAGCTCACCACTTGCGGCAGGCGGAATGGGTCGAGACGCATGTTGCGTCCCGCCCAGACTGGCTTCAGTCCGGTGTTCATAGAGTGGCCTTCCTGTCTGTCTCCTGAGAGCCGGTGTCCGGTTCTCTCCGGGCCGGTTTTTCCAGCCTCGTTTGTATGGAGACAGTAGCGCGGGCTCCTTACCGCCCCGCTTAAGAAAGTCGGTTAAATTTTGCTGATCTCAGGGATGGTTATCGGAATCCCACCAGCCACAAGATGTCGAAAGGATCAGATAACCTTACCCGGATTCATGATGCCGGCCGGATCGAAAGCGGCCTTCACCCTTCGCATCAGATCGATCGCCATCGGCGGCGCGGTGGCGATCAGTTCGTCGCGTTTCAACTGGCCGATGCCGTGCTCGGCCGAGATCGAACCGTGCAGGCTGCGCACCACATCGTGCACCGCCTTGTTCATGGGATGATAGAGAGCGAGGAACGCCTCATCATCGCCGTCGACTGGCCGCGAGATATTATAGTGGAGATTGCCGTCGCCCATATGGCCGAAGCAGACCACGCGGGCGCCTGCACTTACCGACGCCACGGCGCCGGCAGCCTGCGCGATGAAACGTGGGATTGAAGCAATAGGCACCGAAATGTCGTGCTTGATCGAGGCCCCCTCAGGCTTTTGCGCTTCGGGCAGCACCTCGCGGAAATTCCAGAAGGCATCCCCCTGCCCGAGGCTCGCGGCAATGACGGCGTCGCCGACGAATTCCTGTTCAAGGCCGGCCGAGAGCACGTCCTCGATCAACGCCCGCGAATCCTCCGACGAACGGCCTGATGAAATCTGCATCAGCACATACCACGGCCAGTCCTCGATCAGCGGCCGCACCACGCCCTGGGCATGCGCCAGCGTGAAATCATATGGCCGTCTGCCGATCAGTTCGAAAGCGGTGAGTGCTGCCCCGGCACGGTCCATGGCCAGGCTGAACAGCGAAAGTGCTGCCTCGGGTGACGACAGGCCGGCGAACGCGACTTCGCGCCCCTTCGGCTTCGGGAACAGCTTGAGCACGGCGGCGGTGATGACGCCGAGCGTGCCTTCGGCACCGACGAACAGGTTTTTCAGGTCGTAGCCGGTGTTGTCCTTCTTCAGCTTGCGCAGGTCGTCGAACACCTCGCCGGTCGGCAGCACCACCTCGACACCGAGGCAGAGTTCACGCGCATTGCCATAGGCAAGCACGCCGGTGCCGCCGGCATTGGAGGAAAGATTGCCGCCGATCTGGCAGGAACCTTGCGCGGCCAGCGACAGCGGGAACAGCCGGTCGGCGGCGTCGGCCGCCTCCTGCAGCGTCTGCAGGATGACACCGGCCTCGACCGTCACGGTGTTGGACAGGACATCGATCTCGCGGATGCGGTTCAGCCGCGACAGCGACAGGACGATTTCGCGCCCGGAACTGTCCGGCACCTGCGCGCCGACCAATCCGGTGTTGCCGCTTTGCGGCACGATCGGCGTTCCCGTCTCCGTCGCCAGCCGCATGATCCGGCTGACTTCGTCAACGCTGCCCGGCCGCAGCACCAGCGATGTCGCGCCGTGCCAGAGCCCGCGCCGCTCAATGAGGTAAGGCGCGATATCGCGCTCGTCGCGCAGCGCATATTTGTCGCCAACGATGGCGGCGAAGCGATCGATGAGAGCGGAATCGAGTGTCTCTATGATTTCGGTCATGGGGGAAAACTATGGTGTGGGCTGCGCGATGTCACGAGGGGCGGCGGCACGCGACAGCCGATCGTTGATCGCTTCGCCGAGCCCGTCGAAGGGAATAGGCTCGACGGCGATGGTTTGCGCGCCGCTGCGGTCGAGCTCCTGCATATAGGCGAACAGATTGCTCGCCGCTTCGCGCAGGTCACCGGTTTCGGACAAATTGAGGAAGGCTTCGGCGCGGTGCCAGCCTTGGGCCCTCTGGCCGTCGAAGCCGAGCAAGGCCTCGCCCTCGCCGACCGTTCCGGCATTGAGCCGCATCGCGGCACTTGGCGCATAGTGCGAGGCAAGCATGCCCGGCGCCTCGATACCGGCGGTGCCGCCGCGCAACAATTCCATGCCGATGGCCGCCTCGATCTCCTCGGCGGCGATGCCGCCGGGCCTCAGCAGGCGCATTCTTTCCCCCTCGGCCTTGAGAATCGTTGATTCCAGCCCGACCGGGGTCGCGCCACCATCGACCACCAGCTTTATTCGCGCACCGAGATCGGCGGCCACCGCTTGCGCGGTCGTTGCGCTGATCCTGCCGGATGAATTGGCGCTGGGCGCTGCAAGCGGGCGGCCGAGCCTGGCGATCAGCTCGCCGCCAAAGCCCCTCGGCATGCGCAAGGCAATCGTATCGAGCCCGGCGGTGACCAGCGGATGGATGCCGTTGCCGGGTTGTTGCGGCAGCACCAGCGTCAGCGGACCGGGCCAGAACGCAAGCGCGAGTTTCTTCGACAACGGATCGAACAGCGCGAGACGCTCGGCCATCGCCATGTCTGCGACATGGGCGATCAGCGGGTTGAAGCGCGGCCGCCCCTTGGCTTCGAAGATACGCGCCACACCGATGCCGTTGGTGGCGTCGCCGGCGAGCCCGTAGACGGTTTCCGTCGGGATGGCGACGACATCGCCTTCCATGAGCAGCGCCAGCGCCCGCTCCAGCGCCTCGCCCGAGCCAAGTATTTCAGCCACTCTCGTCACCTCACAGATGCGGGGTGCGTAGTACGATGGCGGCCGTTGGGCAAGTCACTGTTGGGTAAGTCGGTGTTGGACAAATCGGGGCATTGGCGATTTATCAATTCCTAAAATGCTACGTTTCCACGAAAGCCCGCATCAATCGCGGCCTGCTATTGAACAGCTTCTGGGCAAAAGGGGAGCTATGTCAGTGTCTATGCGCATACTGATGGGGATCGTTCTGGCCGCGGTGACCGGTGGGGCTCAGGCCTCGTCGCTGGTTTTTCCCGGTGCGCCGTCCTCGACACCGTCGATCGTCAGGGTCGGTGCCCCCAACCAGCCTAAAACCGCCGAAGCAGCCAAGGATGCGCAGTCGGTGCTGGCACTTGGCGCAGCAGAGCCCGACGTCACCTATGAAAAGGTGGCGGCGATCCCGGAAAAGCCGCACGGCTTCCAGCCAGGCCCGATGGTCATTCGTGGCGGTGTTACCGGTCCTGATTTTCCAGCACCGGCGCCAACCGCTGCACCAGCGACAGGTGCCGCGCCGGCTGCTGGCACGGCGCCGGTGGCAGGCACAGCGCCGGCAACGGCCACTGCCTCCGCAGCCCCCTCAGGGAACGCCGAGACCCAACCCGCCCCGCCGAGCGCCCCGGCGCAGGCAGCAGGTCAGCGCATGCCTCCCAACGGCTACACCAAGTAGCCCGGCTCAAAGACAGCCTGACATCGATGGCGTGACTTGACGGCGATCTGGCGCCCGGCGCACGATTGCCAGGCAAACCCCGTTTCGGTTTATGTCAGCCGCCAGACGCCATCGTCTGGATTTCGTCAGGCGGTTCTGGCAGACGGGATTTCATGACTAGGGGTAAAGGGGGGACCATGAGAAAATCTGGAATCGTAACCGCAGCAGGCCTATTGCTGGCGTCACTGCTTGGCGTCGGGGCGGCTCATGCCGACGATATGCTGGGATCCTATGTCGCGCGCATTTCCGATCGCGACCATCAGGCGAGTGACGGCTATGCGCTGGACAATGCCGCGCAGATGGTGCGGCAGGACCGCGCCAACTGGCACAAATTCCACCGCCGCGACAGCGACGACGAGGGCGATGGCTGGTTCAGGACCAACGACCAGCGCGCCGACCTGCAACGCATGCTGGAGCGCGGCGGCGCGATGAGTTCCTCGACCAAGCGCGCCATCGTCAATGGCGAACCGCTGATCCAAGTCGATGTCTACGAAAACAGCGTGCGCGTCAGTATTCTCGAGAACTGACCGCCGGGGGCGGCTGACAAATCGGCTTCGGGGAAGGCTGATAGGAAAAGGCGGCGCCTCAGCGCCGCCTTGCCATCGATAGACTCGGCGGCTGAAAGAATCAGGCCGCTTCTTCCTTGTCGTCGTCTTCTTCGGACTCGTCGCCTTCAGCCTTCACGCTGTCCTCGGCGTCGTCTTCGTCCTCATCTTCTTCGTCTTCATCTTCGTCATCCGAGAGCGTGGCAGCTTCGGTGGACTCTTCGCCTTCTTCATCGTCGCCGTCTTCGTCGTCATCAGACAGGTCAGCGGCTTCGATCGCTGCGGCGGCGGCATGATCGAGAATGGTCTCGGAAGCGGATTCAAGCGCCTCGGCGAGAGCCGGGGTTTCTTCTGTCACTTCGATTTCGTGATCGGAATTCATGGAAGCCTCCGTGGGGTTGGGGAACATGTCCCTTCTGCCACGGAGAGATCATCGCCATATGACTGTAAGCCGGCTCGAACGGCCGGCAGCAGAGAATATTTTCTTCGCCTTAACCTGCGATCCTGGAGAAATCCGCGACCTGACCGGTGGCCGCGCGGATGCGAGCGAGCAGCGCCAGGCGGTTGGCACGCACCGCCTGATCCTCATCGTTTACAAGAACATGCTCAAAGAATGAATCAACCGGCTCGCGCAACACGCTAAGCGCCAGCAGCGCGCCGGAAAAGTCATCGTTTTGAATCGCTTCGCCGGCTTGCTTCTCAGCCTGATTCACCGCCGCAAACAACGATTTCTCGGTATTCTCACGAAACAGCGCCGGCTCAACGGTTTCGGCGACCGCCGTTTTCTTCTTCTCCTCGGCGGCCAGAATGTTGGCCGCACGCTTGGTGCCGGCGAGCAGATTCTTACCGTCCTCCGTGTCGAGGAAGGAGCCCAGCGCTTCGACGCGGCGCACGATCTGCAGCAGGTCGTCGGACTGTGGCGTGATGACCGCATCGATGAGATCGTGGCGCGCACCCTGATCGCGGAGGTAGACCTTCAGGCGGTCGTGGAAGAAGGCGACGAGATCGGCGACGAATGGCGAAAGCGATGCTTCCAATTCCATCATACGCTGGCCGTCGAAGAACTCTCGTTCCTGATCGGCGGAGCCAAAGGTTTGCGAATTTGCGTTGGCCAGTCCGCCTTTCAACAATCTCGAGATCAAGCCCGCTTCCGACAGCAGCTGGCTTGCCCCCTTGTATTCGCGAATGCGGGAATCGAGCATCGTGACCACACCACGGCTCTCAGCCCCCTCGCCGAAGCGATCATAGGCGGCGAGCGCCGAGGCCACCGTCGCTGCAATGGCGACACCCAGGGAAAGTCTGATCCTGTTTTCCAGTATGATCCTCACCACACCCAGCGCCGCTCTACGCAGCGCATAGGGGTCCTTCGACCCGGTCGGCTTTTCGTCAATGGCCCAGAAGCCGGCCAGCGTGTCGAGCTTGTCGGCGAGCGCCACAGCGATCGAAACCGGATCGCTCGGTACGCGATCGGAAGGGCCTTGCGGCTTGTAGTGTTCTTCCGCGGCAGCGGCGACACTCCCATGCTCGCCTTGCAGCAATGCATACTTGCGGCCCATGGCGCCCTGCAGTTCCGGAAACTCGCCAACCACTTCGGTGGTGAGGTCGGCCTTCGCCAGGACGGCAGCGCGACGCGCCAGTGCGGGATCGGCACCGACGATCGGCGCCAGTTCCTCGGCCAGGTGCTTGATCCGTTCCACCCGCTCGCCTTGCGTGCCGAGCTTGGCATGGAAAGTCACGCCGAGATGGTCGAGGCGGGCCATGCGCTGGTCGAGGGGCTTCTTGAGGTCAAGCCCGAACTTTTCCGCCGATGCCTCGATCTGGTCGAGATCGGGCAAATCGCCCTGGTCGGTCGTCCAGAAATAAAGCGCGTCGGACAGGCGGGCGCGCACCACCTTGCCGTTGCCGTGGGCGATCTCCTTGCCGCCATCCTTCGCCTCGATGTTGGCGGTGAGGATGAAGCGGTTGGAAAGCGCGTCGTCGACACCCTGTGGCCGCGTGACAAAGCACTTCTGGTTGGCCCGGATGGTCAGCCGGATCACCTCGGCCGGAATGGCCAGGAAAGCCTCCTCGAACTCGCCCATCAGCACGACCGGCCATTCGACCAGCCCGGACACTTCTTCCAGCAGCCCATCGTCCTCGACCAGGTCGAGCCCGTTGGCGAAGGCGAGATTGCGGGCGTCGGCAAGGATGATCTCCTTGCGGCGGTCGGCATCGAGCACGACCTTCGCCCCTTCCAGCTTGGAAACATAGTCGTCGAAGCGGCGCACCGTGATGGCATCAGGCGCATGGAAGCGATGGCCGTAGGTGATGTTGCCGGAGCGGATGCCGTCGATCTCGAAATCGACCAGCACCGGCTCCTCGGTCTCCGGGCCGAAGGTGCACAGGATCGATTGCAGCGGGCGCACCCAGCGCAGCGAGCCGGGTTTGGCCGAGGCCGGCCCCCAGCGCATCGATTTCGGCCATGGGAAGTTGCGGATGATGCCCGGCACCAGTTCGGCGATGATCTCCTCCGCCACCCTGCCCGGCTTCGAAATATGGGCGACATAGAAGTCGCCCTTCTTCGGATCGGAGTGGACATGTGCCTCGGCAACCGAAGCAAGCCCGGCCTTGCGCAGGAAACCCTGGACCGCCTGTTCAGGCGCTGATGTCGAGGGCCCCTTGATTTCCTCACGGATGTCCTTCGAGCGCGCCGTCAGGCCCCGGATATCGAGGGTCAGCCGCCGTGGCGTCCAGTACTCGCGCGCCGCCTCATAGGTCAGCCCCGCCTCGACCAGGCCGTCAGTCAGCATCTTCCTGAGATCACCCGCCGCCTTGCGCTGCATGCGGGCGGGAATCTCCTCGGAGCGAAGTTCTAGAAGCAGGTCAGGCATCGGGGTCAGCTCATGCGGGAGAGTGGTCCGGGCGGGGCATAGCAACTCGGCTGGCCGCTGTCACCCTTTCCAGAAATTTTGGCTGCGCTGTCGGGACGAGGCGATGCCACCCGTCCTTGGATCAAAGATTTCCATGAACCGAACGCAGCGCTGGAGCGACCCACGCTCAGGCAGGGAACTATTGGCTCAACGATCATGAAAACGGCATCCAGACTTCTGCAGATCCTCGCACTCAGCGCCTGCTTCACCGCGCAGGCTCACGGCGCCTTCTCGATGCCGGGTGTGCGGCAGGCATTGCGCACCATCGACGGTGCCAGCGGTCACACCGTGCCGCCGATCAACATTTCCCTCGAGATGATAAAGCGGGCCTGAAACTCAGGCCGCCAGCCCGCCGGCCTGCGTCTTCAGAAACGCTTCGCCGCAGGCCTTGGCCAGATTGCGCACCCGCAGGATGTAGCTCTGCCGTTCGGTGACCGAAATCACGCCGCGCGCGTCGAGCAGGTTGAAGACGTGGCTGGCCTTGATGCACTGATCATAGGCGGGGAAAACCATGCGGTGCATCGGCAGATTGTCGTTGGACGCCGGCGCGCCGGCATCGAGCAGCGCCTTGCACTCGGCCTCGGCGTCCTCGAAGTGGCGCAAAAGCATCGCCGTGTTGGCGTATTCGAAATTGTGGCGCGAATATTCCTGCTCGGCCTGCAGGAAGACATCGCCATAGGTGACCTTGTCGGCGCCTTCGCGGCCGTTGAAGTTGAGGTCGTAGACATTGTCGACGCCCTGCACATACATGGCCAGCCGTTCCAGCCCGTAGGTCAGTTCGCCGGCCACCGGCGCGCACTCGATGCCGCAGACCTGCTGGAAGTAGGTGAACTGCGACACTTCCATGCCGTCGCACCAGCATTCCCAGCCAAGGCCCCAGGCGCCCAGCGTCGGGCTTTCCCAATCGTCCTCGACGAAGCGGATGTCGTGCAGCAGCGGATCGACGCCGATCGCCGCCAGCGAGCCGAGATAGAGCTCCTGCAAGTTGGGCGGGTTCGGCTTCAGGATCACCTGATACTGGTAATAATGCTGCAGCCGGTTCGGGTTCTCGCCATAGCGGCCATCCTTGGGGCGGCGCGACGGCTGGACATAGGCGGCGTTCCAGCGTTTTGGCCCGAGCGCGCGCAGCGTCGTTGCCGGATGAAACGTGCCGGCGCCGACCTCCATGTCGTAGGGCTGCAGGATGACGCAGCCATAGGCCGCCCAGTAATTGTGCAAGGTCAGGATCAGCCCCTGGAACGAGCGGCTGGGATGCATATGGGCGGGAATTTCAATTGTCACGGGTGGCCTCGACAGCACAGGCTAGCTTGCCGGCACGTCCTAGAGACACGGCGGCGAAGCGTCAAGCAAGGCACCGATGCGGTCGCGCCGGCATTATGGACAATGTTGAAAGCTTTGCAGGGGGCTGACCCATTGCCCATCTCTGGGGCCTGCGCTCTGTTCGCCTGTGCAGCAACGAACAACAGGTTTCAGCCATGCCCAGCCCGATCGTCATCCGCCCTGTTGCGCGACAGGATTTCGAGCAATGGCTGCCGCTGTGGGATGGCTACAATGCATTTTATGGCCGTTCGGGCGAAACGGCCCTACCGGGTGAGATCACCCAGATGACATGGTCTCGTTTCTTCGATGCCTATGAGCCGGTCCACGCGCTGGTGGCCGAAGGCGAGGGACAGCTTCTCGGCCTCGTGCACTATCTCTTCCATCGCAGCACCACGGCAATTGCGCCCAATTGCTATCTGCAGGACCTTTTCACCACGCAGGCTTCGCGTGGCAAAGGCATCGGACGGGCGCTGATCGAGGGCGTCTACGAGCGCGCCCAGGCGGCCGGCTCAGGCCGGGTATACTGGCTGACGCATGAGACCAATCACACGGCGATGAAGCTTTACGACAAGGTCGCCGAACACTCCGGCTTCGTCGTCTATCGCAAGCTCTTCTGAGGCAGCCAGCCGAATACGGTTCAAACGAAAACGGGACTCCGAAAAGAGCCCCGTTTGCATTGAATTCAAATGGCTAACTTCATCCCTTCGGGGCGGGCACCGGCTCTGGCTTGACCTTCGGGGTCTCCTGCGCCGTGTTGGATTCGATCGGCGGCAGGCCCTTCATCAGCTTCTGCTGCAATTTGGCCAGCACATCGGGATCCGGCTTCAGGTCGCGGGCCTGGTTCCACTGGAAGGTGGCTTCCAGCTTGCGGCCGACGCGCCAGTAGGCATCGCCGAGGTGATCGTTGAGAACCGGATCTTCCGGCTTCAGCGAAACGGCACGTTCCATTTCGCGCACCGCGTCATCGAACCTGCCGAGGCGGAAATAGGCCCAACCCAGCGAATCGACGATGTAGCCGTCGCTCGGCCTGAGGTCGACGGCCTTCTGGATCATCGCCAGGCCTTCCTTGAGGTTCATGTTCATGTCGACCCAGGAATAGCCGAGATAGTTCAGCACCTGCGGCTGGTCGGGGAACAGTTCCAGCGCCTTGCGGAAGTTCGGCTCGGCCTTGGGCCATTCCTTCAGGCGCTCATAGGCGATGCCGCGCTGGTAGAAGATGTTCCAGTTGGCCGCGGTCGGCGTCTTCAGCACCTCGACAGCCTTGTCGTAGAGGGTAGCGGCCGAACGGAAGTCCTCCTTCGAGGAATAGACGCCACCGAGCGCCAGATAGCCGCGCATGTCATTGGGATGGGCGTCGACCAAGGCTTTCAGATGGGTGATCGCTTCTTCGTGACGGTCGAGATCGGCAAGGTTGAGGCCGAGCTGCAGGTCCGAAAGCTCCTTCAGCGGCGAGGTGGCGGGGATCCGCCGATAGAGTGCGATGGCGCCCTCGCCGTCCTTCAACTGCTCGGACACGGCGGCGAGCTGCACAAGGGCTGCGTCGCTGTCAGGCTTCAAAGCGAGCGCATATTGCAGATAGAGGCGCACGAACGGTTCGCCGCCGCCACGGTTGAGCGCGGTGGCGAGGTCGAGCAGGATTTCGGAGGCGCCATCGGATGGGCCGGCCACCAGGGGCGCAATCTTGTCGCCTTTTGCAATTCGGTCGCGCAAGGCGACGATTTCCAGCTTGCCTGGCGAAAACGTCTCGGCCTGGTCGAGCACCGACAGGGCCTTGGTCTTATCGCCCTTGCGGGCCAGGAACGAGGCGTAGGCCTGGGCGTTGCGCATCCAGGTTTCGGGAGCGGCACCACCGGCGGCGGTGTCCTGCATGGTCGCGGCATAGATCGCCTCGGCCTTTTCCGGCATGCCGGATGCATCAGCAATCAAGGCACGGTGGAACGACTTGAACAGGCCGAACCAATCCGGCCCCTGCAGCTTGTCGATGGACGCCATCGCATCGGCAGGCTCGCCGGCGCCTTGCTGCGCCCAGCCGGACATCACCCCGGAGATCAGCCGGTCGAGATCGGATTCCAGCGATAGCTTGAGCCAGTACTGCGCCTTGGTGAAATCCTTCTTGTGGAAGGAATCGACCGCGAGCGCCAGGCGCGAGAAACGCTCGACGTCAGGCACTTCCTTGAGCTTGTCGGCATAGACCAGGGATTCGTCGAAGCGCCCTTGCGCGATCAGCGACAGCATCAGGCTCTGCTGCAGGCCGGTGTCGCTCGGGTCGAAGGCCAATGCTTGCTTGTAGTAGGCGATGGCGCTGTCGAGGTCGTTATCGCCTTCGGCGATCCGGGCTGCCAGATAAGCGCCCGAAAACGAAGTGATCTTGACCGGTTCGGTGGTTTGCTTGGCATAGGCCGGCAAAGTCGAGATCGCCATGCCTGTCACAATTGCCAGCCTTGTCAGCCAGCGCGCACGTCCTTGCCGCATCGTATCCCTTTCAGCCAGGCGCCATCTCCGCGTCAGCGGGATCGGCGTAGACTCGATCTTTCCAGGCAAAGCATGGCCTTTTTGGGGTCGCGCTTCAATCCGCCTCGAATTCACAATCCGGGCACCCGATTAACAAACCATGGCGACAGGCACCAGTTTTCCGATCTTGAATTTCAGCCATGGCCCTGCGCGGCGCCGAAGATATCACAGATCCGACCCTTGAGCTCGGCGCCTATATCAACCCTCGGCTGGCGCGACGGACCGCTGCACCAGCGTGTGGCTATATCCACCGGCCGCTATCGTGCTGCACAGTTCGTTCCATTCGCAGCCGCCGCAGGCCTTGCGTACAAGGCCAGCCGAAAACGCCTGCCGCATCCGGGCTAAGGTCCCCGTGTCGAGATCGAGGTGGGTGCCGACCCGGATTGGCCGCGCCAGTAATTCCTCTACATCCAGCCCGGCGAGCCGGTCCCGCTCGACGACGCTCTCGTTGAGGCAGTGAGGTTCCGTCTCGTCGAGCAATGGAGCGCAGACATCATCGGGGCCGGAAACGAGGAGGATGTCCTCGCCCCGGCTCAGGCGCTCCGCGACGCGATCATAATTGGCGGTGAAGGCGGGGCTGTATCCCTTGCCCACATAGGTGAGCAGGCAAAGGAGGTGATGGGCGCGCAGCTTGATCGTCACGGATTGGCCGGCTTGGCCTTGCCGCCGGGAAAGGCCATGAGGGTCGCGGCACCCAGCGCTGACTTGAGCAAGCCGCCGACGATGAACGGCAGGAAGCCGAAGGTAACGGCCTGTTCGGCTCCAATCATGACGGCAAGCCATGCTGTGCCCAGCACAAGGCAGGCAAGGTTGCCAAGCAGCATGGCGACAAAGGCAAGCATCACCCTTTTGCCGTTCCAGCCGCGTTCTGCTAGCCAGCCGACCAAGGCGCCGACAAGCGGGAAGGCGAAGAGATAGCCAGCCGTCGGCCCGACGAAATGCGCGGCACCCGCTGCCCCTCCGGACAGAACCGGAAAGCCGACCGCACCCTCGACCAGCCAGGCGACGATGGTGAGCGCGCCAAGCCGCCAGCCATAGAGCGCGCCGACCAATGTCACGGCGAAGGTCTGCATGGTCACCGGGACCGGCACCATCGGCACTTCGATGTAGGACGACAGCGCCAGGAAAAGCGTGCCGAGCACGACGGCTCCAACCTGCCAGGCAAGAGAACGATCCTGGAGCCGGAGCGGACTGAACGACGGCTTGCCGGGTGAGAATGCGACGTCTGTCATTGGGATTCCTTTGATCGACTTCAAATTATAGATAATTTCTGTTTTCGATCTATTATCGAATCCACACTTCCCCGGGGATTGCAAGCCCTGGCTTTGGCGGAGGCCGTCTAACCTACGATGGCAAAAGCTTCGCGCGTCGTCCCGGAGGCCGTCCTGACCGGCTTACGGCCAATCCATTGGACGTGCCGCCCCAGTGTGACGGCCGCGGATTCGGTGTTTCCCTGCCGCAAGGCGGAGAGGATCGCGCGATGGTCCTGATCGGTGCGCGTCTCCCACTCCGAGCGCCATGCCGCGAACAGGAAACGGGCGCTTGCCGCGTGCAGGTCATCGATGGTGGCGAGCAGGCGCGGCATGCCGCATGGCGCCAGGATCAAGCGGTGGAAGGCGCGGTTGGCCTCTTCCCACGACCTGACATCGCGGGACTTGTCGCCGGCCTTGGTCGCCTCCTCGGCGAGATCGAGAATGGCCGATGTCAGATGCGGCGCGGCGTGGCGCAGCGCCAGCACTTCAAGGGCGGCGCGCATTTCGGCGACCTCCTTGACCTCGCCCAGATCGAAAGACGCGACACGCACGCCGCGGCGCGGCTCGCCGATAGCCAGCCCTTGCGCCTCGAGGCGGCGGAAGGCCTCGCGCACCGGAACATGGCTGGTTTGGAATTCCTCGGCGATATGATCCTGCCGAAGCCTGGCCCCCGGCTCGATCGCGCCCGAGATGATGCGGTCCGCCAGAACCTTGCTGATGCGCACCGCGATGGTGTCGTCCGTGCCCTTTGCCATGTTTTATAGATAATTTGCGGCAGGGCGGGTTGTCGAGACGGCGGGACCGAATTCGCAAAACTTTCCTCCCCAGCACAGGTCGGAGGGAGCGTCGCGAAAGCCAGCCTTCAGTTCACCCGGCTGATGCAGAAATCGATGACGTCGATCAGCGCCGATTTCTGCGGCGTCGCTTCCAGCGGCGCCAGCGCGTCGCGGGCGATCTCGCCGAAATGGCGGGCGCGCCCGATCGTGTCGGCAATGGCGCCGTGGCGAGTCATCAGGCCAGTCGCCTTTTCCAGGCCGGCGTCATCGGTGACATTGTCCTCGATGGCGCGCTTCCAGAAAGTGCGCTCGGCCTTGGTGCCGCGCCGGTAGGCGAGGATGACCGGCAAGGTCACCTTGCCTTCGCGGAAATCGTCGCCGACATTCTTGCCCAGATCCTTGCTGGTGCCGCCATAGTCCAGCGCGTCGTCGATCAGCTGGAAGGCAAGGCCGAGATTCATGCCGTAGGAGCGCAGCGCGGCACGATCGTTGCGCGTCGCCTGGGCGATGACGGGCCCGACCTCGGCAGCAGCCGAAAACAGTGCGGCGGTCTTGGCCTTGATGACGGCGAAATGCTCGTCCTCGGTGGTTTCGAGGTTCTTGGCGGCGGCAAGCTGCATGACCTCGCCCTCGGCGATGATCGAAGCAGCACTCGACAGGATATCGAGCGCTTCGAGCGAGCCGACATCGACCATCATGCGGAAAGCCTGGCCGAGCAGGAAGTCGCCGACCAGCACGCTTGCCTGGTTGCCCCAGATCATGCGGGCGGTCTTCTTGCCGCGCCGCATGCCGCTCTCGTCGACGACATCGTCGTGCAGAAGCGTCGCCGTGTGCATGAATTCGACGGAGGTGGCGAGCTTGACGTGGCCTTCGCCGGCATAGCCGAACATCTGGGCTGCGGCGAGTGTCAGCATCGGCCGCAGCCGTTTGCCGCCGGACGAGATCAGGTGGTTGGCGACCTCCGGGATCATCTCGACGTCGGAGCCGGCCTTGGACAGGATCAATTCATTGACGCGCCCCATATCGGCGGCAGTCAGATCGATCAGATCCTTGATGGAGGCGGGCTCCCGCTTCCCGTTTTCGATGTTGAGAACGACACCCACGACAATCACTCCCGTCTTGGTATAGAGCGTGCGACGGCACCCTTAGTCCCTGTTTGGACTCTAGGGCGGCGGACATGGCCACGGCAAGTGGCGAATTGGCGCGGCGTCGGCGACAGAATGTCAACGACCCCCAAGGGAGCGGCTCTGCCTCGGAATCCCCTGCCCGTTTACATCAATAGCGCAAACTGCGAGTTTCATACGATGATAGAACTTGTCCGCACCAACGATGCCGTGATCATCTCCTTTGTTGAATCGCTGATGCGCGACGCCGGCATCGCCTGCTTTGTCGCCGACCAGAATATGAGCATTCTCGAAGGGTCGATCGGTCTTTTGCAGAAGCGCGTCATGATCGACGCGAACCAGGCCGATGCGGCGCGGCGTATCCTCAGGGATGCCGGCATCGCCAACGAAATCCGCGGAAAATAATGTCCGCCGCGCCCGCCGCCCTTGTCCCGGACACGCCGGCCCACACGGTCGATGCCTTCCATCGCGGCCGGTTCTGGCTGGTGCAGCCCAAGCAAGGCGGCCATCGCGCCGGCATGGATGCGATGATGCTGGCGGCATCCGTGCCGTCCTCCTTTGCCGGTCGTCTCGCCGATTTCGGTGCCGGTGCCGGGGCCGCCGGCCTGGCGGTGCTGTCGCGCTGCACGGCCGCCGAGGCGGTGCTTGTCGAACGCGCGCCGGAAATGGCGGCCTTCGCGGCGGCCACGCTTGCCCATCCCGGCAATGCCCATCTCAGCGATCGCGCCTCCGTGCTGGTCGCCGATGTCACCGTATCGGGCCGGGCGCGGGCGGCCGCCGGCCTCGCCGACAATGATTTCGACTTCGCCATCATGAACCCTCCCTTCAACGCTCCCCGGGACCGCGCCTCCCCCGATCGCCTCAGAAAAGAGGCCCATGTCATGGAGGACGGGGTGTTCGAGAGCTGGATCCGCAGTGCGGCGGCGGTGGTCGGGCCGCGCGGCGGGCTCGCCGTGATCGCCCGGCCCGAACAGCTCGGCGCCATTCTCGATGCGATCACGGGGCGCTTCGGCGATGCCGAGATGCTCGCCGTCCACCCTCGCCCCGACGCGGCGGCAATCCGCATCGTCTTGCGGGCAGCGCTCGGGGCACGGGGAAAGCTTGCCATCCGCCCGCCCCTGATGCTGCACGCGCAATCAGGCAACGGGCCCGACGAGCGCAGCGAAATGATCACCAACGGCCTCGCCTCGCTGTTCGGAGATTGAGCTATTCCGCCCGGCCACATTGCCGTTGGCCGGGAAATCCCTACATGCCTGCAACCCATCGACCGGAGACCGCGCCCTCGTGAAACGACTCATCAACCGCCTGTTGCCGAAATCCTGGCGCTCCACCGTCGTCACCATTCCGGTCATCCGGCTGCACGGCACCATCATGGCAGGCGGTGGCCAGTTCCGGCCGAGCCTGTCGCTGGCCTCCACCGCCGGCCTCATCGAGAAGGCGTTTTCCTACGACGCGCCGGCGGTCGCCATCTCGATCAATTCGCCCGGCGGCTCGCCGGTGCAGTCGCGGCTGATCTTCAAGCGCATCCGTGACCTAGCCACGGAAAAGAACAAAAAGGTGCTGGTCTTCGTCGAGGACGTCGCGGCGTCGGGCGGCTACATGATCGCGGTCGCCGGCGACGAGATCTTCGCCGACCCGTCCTCCATCGTCGGGTCGATCGGCGTCGTCTCAGCTTCGTTCGGCTTCCCGGAACTGATGAAGAAGATCGGAATCGAACGACGTGTCCACACTGCCGGCCAGAACAAGGCGGTGCTCGACCCGTTCAAGCCCGAGAAAAAGGAAGATGTCGAGCGGCTGAAGGCGCTGCAGCTCGAGGTGCACGGCACGTTCATCGACCTCGTCAAGGAGCGGCGCGGCACGAAACTGAAGGACGACCCGGACCTGTTCACCGGCCTGTTCTGGACAGGGATCAAGGGCCTCGAACTCGGCCTGGTCGATGCGCTCGGCGATATGCGCACGGTGCTCAAGACCCGTTTCGGGGCAAAAACCCAGCTCAGGCTGATCACGGCGCCGCGCGGTTTCCTCAGCCGCTTCGGCCTGTTCGGCTCAAGCAAGGGCTTTTCAGCGCCCGATATCGCAGCCGCTGCCGCCAGCGGCGTGATCGATGCGGCGGAAGAGCGCGCATTGTGGTCTCGCTTCGGGCTTTGAAAACCGGGCAAAACCGTTTAGCATGAGAGCTTAACCGACCCGACCGGCCGCCTTCGCCGGCCCAGCGTGGGAGGAGTTTTGGCATGCCGCAGATCATTTTCTTCGCCGTCGTTGGCGTCGCCGCCTATTTCGGCTACCGCACCTTCATTAGGGAAGCCGAGCGCGTGACCGCCAAGGTGCGGCGCACCGAAAAGCAGGCAGCCAACGGCGCGATCGGAACGTTAGTCAAGGATCCGAAGACCGGCGAGTACCGGCTGGCCAAGGACTGAGCACCATTTCGCAGACCATTGTGGAAACCGACATCGGGTCGCGTAGCTGGCACGCGCACGCCAAGATCAATCTTGCGCTGCATGTCACCGGCAGGCGGCCTGACGGCTATCACCTGATCGAAAGCCTGGCGGTGTTCACGCGGTTTGGCGACAGGGTCGAAATCGCGCCCGCCGACGGCGATGAATTTACCGTCTCCGGCCGCTACGCCCCGGCCGTTCCTCTCGATGCAAGCAATCTGGTGCCTAGGGCGCGCGATGCCCTGCGACAGGCGGCCGGGCACGAGAGAACACCGCCGGTCGCTATCCGGCTGGAAAAGAACCTGCCGGTTGCCTCCGGCGTCGGCGGCGGTTCGAGCGACGCGGCGACGGTGCTGCGCGGGCTGGTGGAGACATGGGGCCTGGATATCGATGGCGCAGAGCTGGCGCGGATCGGCCTCTCGCTCGGCGCCGATGTTCCGATGTGCCTGGCGGCCAGACCTCTGGTCGCACGCGGCATCGGTGACGAGCTGTCGATGGTGCCGGATTTCTCGGCGCTTGGGCTGGTGCTGGTCAATCCAGGCATGCCGGTCTCGACGGCCGAGGTCTTCGCAGCGCTTTCGCGTCGTGACAACGAAGCCTTGCCGCCGCTGCCGCGCAGCATCGATTTCCACAGCCTGCGCAATTGGCTGGAGATCACCCGCAACGATCTCGAGCCCGCCGCGCTGGCGATGCAGCCCGCGATCGGCAGGGCGCTTTCCTGGCTGAACAAGGCCGGATCGGGTTTTTCACGGATGTCCGGGTCCGGCGCCACCTGCTTCGGCCTGTTCGAAACCGGCAATGTCGCCAAGCGCGCCGCCGCCGAAATCCGCGGCCGCCAGCCCGACTGGTTCGTCGCGGCGACGCGAAGCATCGCATCGGAGGGAGCTGATGGCCAGAATTGACGAGAGCCGCTCCTTCGTTCCCGTGCGCATCGCGGTGCTGACCGTTTCAGATACGCGCAGCCTCGCCGACGACAAATCCGGCCAGACGCTGGCCGACCGCATCACCGAGGCCGGCCACATCCTGGCGGCCCGCAATATCGTCACCGACGACCGTGAGAAAATCCGCGACACGGTTCTGGCGTGGTCGCGGGACAAGAATATCGATGTCGTCATCACCACCGGCGGCACCGGCTTCACCGGTCGTGACGTGACGCCGGACGCGCTGGAGCCAATCTTCGAAAAGCGCATGGACGGCTTTTCGGAAGTGTTCCACCGCATCTCCTACGACAAGATCGGCACCTCGACGATCCAGAGCCGGGCCACCGGCGGCATCGTCAACGCCACCTTCGTCTTCGTGCTGCCGGGTTCGCCAGGCGCCTGCAAGGACGCCTGGGACGGCATCCTGAAGGCACAGCTAGACTACCGGCACATGCCGTGCAACTTCGTCGAGATCATGCCGCGCCTGGACGAGCATTTGCGGCGCGGCAAATCGGCTCCGTAAGCTGAGGCAAAGCGCCGGCTTCACACCGCGTTTGCCAGGCAGAACGGCATCGGCGCCTTCGAAACCCCATTCCAAACCGGACCCTGCATAAGTACCCTGCTTGAAGGCGATCACCGCCGTTTACGACAAGGCAGCTACGATGACCGTGCATACCGGTGGATGCCATTGCGGCAACATACGCCTTGGATTTTCAACCGAGCTGGACCCGCCGCAAATCGAAGTTCGTGCCTGCCAGTGCTCGTTCTGTGTCAGGCATGGTTCGCGCGCGGCTGCCGATGCGGCCGGCAAACTGATCATCTCGGTCAAGGACGAGGCGCGCCTGCAGAGATATCAGTTCGGGCTGAGGACGGCCGACTATCTGATCTGCCGGGAGTGCGGTGTCTACGTCGCCGCAATCACCGGAGATGACGATGCAATCGCCAGAGACGACGCCAGGGCGATCGTCATCATCAACGCCCTGGACGACAGGGAGCGGTTCAATCGGGAGCCGGTTCGTGTCGACTTCGACGCCGAAAGCAAAGCGCAGCGCCAAGACAGGCGCCGCACACACTGGATGCCTGTCGAGATGAGCTTCGGATAGACAGCTCTCAGCGGATAACCGGCTCGCCATGAAACCGCCGGCGCGACGGTGGCGACACGCCGAAGCCGACTTCCATCATCAGCCGCGGCGTGCGTGCCGGCACGGTGCCCATGTGGAAGCCAAAGGGGTCCTCGACGAAGCCGAGGCCGGCCTCGCCGGTCAGCGTCACCGGGCTTTGCTCGCCATAGACATCCAGCACCTGTTGCGCGGGATGGCCAACCAGAAGCGTGAGCTGATGCTTGAGGCTACGGCGCTTGTGGCTGCCCCTGACATAGACATGCGGACCGGTGTCGGCGTCGACCGGCTTGAGGTAGAAGAAGAATTTCAGCATGCGCCAATCATCGAGGTCGAAATGATACTTGCCAAGCGAGGCGAGGTTCTTGTCGGCATCGGAAGCGGCACCCGTGGGAAAACTCCACCAGACGCGTGTCGTGATCAGTTTTGCCTGACCGCCGAGATAGTGCGCGGCAATATCCAGAAGCAGCGGATCGCGCTGGATGGCAAGCGCCGCCGGGCAGTCGAGGCTGCGCTCGAAAAAATGCCCGCTGAGCAGCGAGCGGCCAAAGCGCTTCTCGGCCTCGGCATGTTCCCCCGGCATGAATTCGAGACGGCGGTCGAAATTGCCGAAGCAAGGCGTGCGCCCGGCGAAGTCAGCGATCTCTTCATGGATATCAGGCGGCAGGACCAGGCCTGAGAACAGCCCGTCGGAGCGCAGCGCATCGACGACCGCTCCCCGTTCGACACCGGCAAACATCGTATCCGCGGCATTGGCGACCGGGCGGACGCGTTTTGCGCCGAGCCAATGCATGCGGCGGCCGGGCATGGTGCGCGCCAGCACGAACATCGGCAGCCAGGCAGGGTTTTCGCGAAGATCCTTGAGATAGGTCGGAATGCGCACCGCGATGCGTCGCAACAGACTGCCGTTGCGCGCAATAGCCTCGAGACTGGCCGCGCCGGATGTGTCGGGGGGTGAAAGCTTCATTGGGTCCTCGGCTATGAGAGCACCACCGATGCCGCATCGGTGCTCGCCACTCGGCATGTCCCAAACCCAATTCCCGCTTGAACGGAAGCTAACCCCGCGTCAGATTTTGTGCAATGCACAATGACCTGAGCAGCTGCAAAAAATCATGTCGAGGAGCGGCGTTCCTGCTTGGCCGGCGCCATCCAGATCTCGGCGTCGAGCCGCTTCGTAGCGAGGCCGCGGGCGATGGCCTCGGCGCTGCCGGCACTCTTGGCCGCGGCCGCCGCCTGACGCTTGCTGATCAGCAATCCGTCGGCCAAGGCGCGGTTTCCCGAAAAGACCCGGGCCAGGAACGGCGTGCGGCTGGCTCGCGTGCGCGAAAACCGTGCCGCCATGGTTTGCCTGGCCGTATGGGCAACAACCTCATCGATCCAGCCCTCCATCAGCCGCGCGCCGGGCTCCACCAACAGTAGCCAGTCTCCTTTTGCCTGCCGGATTCCGGCAGCGACACCGTCCGTCACGTACTGACAGCCGGCATGCTCGGCCACACGATGTGTCTGGTCGGTGGAGCCTGTGTCGCAGACGATGACTTCACGCACCACGCCTTCGACCGCTCCGCCGACCAGCGAGGCGAGCGTGCGGGCGAGGCCCTCCTCGTCATTGCGGGTTTCGATGAGAACACTGAGCATCCTTAGCCGAATAGCGGAAAGCGCCGGACAGCGCCAGTTTTTGCATCGCACCATAGAAAGTTCTTGCTTTGTTCTCATCAACGAAATAGGAATAATTTCATGAACAGAGCGATTCGACACAACACGGACAGTCCTTGGGAGCGGGCGAAAATGGAACAGATCGTGCGCGCCGACATTGCAGCTTTCGGAGCAGGAAGAGCCGAGATGGCCAACGCGATGGTCGAGCAGAGCGGCATGCGTGTCCGCCCGGACCGCAACCGCGGCAGGTCGGCTGGCATCAATCCGTCCGGCCGGTTCGAGCCGGTCAGCCGGCACGTGTTCGACGATGGCTGGAATTCGCTGGAAGAACTGCCGCCTTTCAAGACCGAAGTGCAGGTAGAGAAGCCGCGCACCATCATCACCCGCAACGAATCGCCCGACATTTCCTTCGACCGTTCCATCAACCCCTATCGCGGCTGCGAGCATGGCTGCGTCTATTGCTTTGCCCGCCCGACGCACGCGTTCATGGGCCTGTCGCCGGGTCTGGATTTCGAATCAAAGCTGTTCGCCAAGCCTGATGCGGCGCGCTTGCTCGACAAGGAGCTTTCGAAGGACAGCTATCAGCCGCGCACCATCGCCATCGGCACCAACACCGACCCCTACCAGCCGATCGAGAAGCAATACCGGATCATGCGCGAAATCCTCGAAGTGCTGGAAGCGCGCGGCCATCCGGTCGGCATCGTGACAAAGTCCGCTCTGGTGACGCGCGATATCGATATCCTGTCGCGCATGGCCGAACGCGGGCTCGCCAAGGTGGCGCTGTCGGTGACGACGCTCGACCGCATGCTGGCGCGCACCATGGAGCCGCGCGCGTCGACGCCGACCAAGCGGCTGGAAGCGATCCGGCAGCTTTCGGATGCCGGCATTCCGGCGTCGGTCATGGTGGCGCCGATCATTCCGGGCCTGACCGATCCGGAGATGGAACGCATCCTCGATTCCGCACGTGCGGCGGGCGCGCGTGAAGCGGGTTATGTGATCCTGCGGCTGCCGCTGGAGGTCAGCCCGATCTTCAAGGACTGGCTGCTGCGCCACTATCCGGACCGCTACCGCCATGTGATGTCGCTGGTCCGCTCGATGCGCGACGGCAAGGACTACGATTCGGAATGGGGCAAGCGCATGAAGGGCGCCGGTCCCTATGCCTGGCAGATCGGCCGGCGCTTCGAGATCACAGCCAAGCGGCTCGGCCTCAATGCCGAACGGCGCACGCTGCGGACCGACCAGTTCGTTGCCGCCGGGAAAGACCAGGTGCAGCTGACGCTGCTTTGAAGAGACAATTCGTCGCGGTGGTTGATCCGTCGCGCACCAGAATCCCGTCCGGCCTGCCCCGGCCTGCAGACGGTGCCCTCCCGGTCCGGCGCCCCACCCGACCCGGAGGGACTTGCGGAGAATCGGAGCCGATGCGAACCTCGCCGCAACATGGCTCGCGCGCGTTCCGATTCTCCGCCTCTCTTTGAGATCATAGAGAAGCCCGACTTCTCCTTCGAGACGAAGGCGATGGCCGAAGGTCTGTGGCCCGTCGCCGGGATGGACGAGGCAGGCCGTGGCCCTCTGGCCGGGCCGGTGGTCGCCGCGGCCGTGGTGCTCGATCCCGCCAACATTCCCGACGGGCTCGACGATTCCAAACGTCTCAGCCATTTGCAGCGTGAAGCGCTGTTCCTGCGAATTCTCGGCTCCGCGCAGGCGGTGTCGATGGCCTCCATCAGCGCCGAGGGCATCGACGGCAGCAACATCCTCAAGGCAAGCCTGGAAGCCATGCGCCGCGCACTGGTCGGGCTGTCGGTCCGACCGAAGCTCGCCCTCGCTGACGGACGCGACGTGCCACCGGGGCTGCCTTGTGAAGGGCGCGCGCTGATCAAGGGCGACCAGCGTTCGCAATCGATCGCGGCCGCCTCGATCGTCGCCAAGGTGATGCGCGACCGCATGATGTGCGGCTGCGGCAACCATCACGACCGCTACGGGTTCGAAGTCCATATGGGCTACGCCACGGTTCGCCATCGCACCGCGATCGAAGCGCATGGCCCGGTGGCGCGGCTGCATCGCGTATCGTTTTCACCGTTCAGGCTGGGTGGCGCTGAAGTGGTGGAAGAAGAGAGTTTTGTCGGATTGGATAGCTGATCTCCCCCCTTGAGGGGGAGATGGCCGGCAGGCCAGAGGGGGTCGCCGCGCGTGAAGCGCTGGCTTTTCTTCGCTGCAAAACGGCGTTGCGCTCAGTCGAGCCGACCCTCTCTGTCGCCTTCGGCGACATCTCCCCCTCGAGGGGGGAGATTATCCGCGCCACAACAAAAAAGCCGTCAGGTTGCCCGGGCGGCTTTCGATGGGGGGCTAGACGAACCGCCTAGTTCAGCTTCGACTTCACGTCCGCAAGCGATGCCTTGAACAGATCTGCACCAGCCTTGGCGTCGATCTTGCCGGCAAGCAGCGCGCGTGCTGCCTCGACGGCGATATCGACGGCGCTGGCGCGGACTTCACTGATGGCGTCACGCTCGGCCTGGCCGATCTTCTGTTCGGCAAGCGCGGTGCGCCTGACAACATAGTCCTCGGTCTTCTTGTGCGCTTCGGCGGCAAGCATGTCGGCTTCGCGCTTGGCGGCGGCGACGATGTCGGCGGCCTCCTGCTCGGCTTCCTTGCGCTTGCGCTGGTACTGGCCAAGCAGTTGCTGGGCCTCCTCGCGCAGCCGGCGCGCTTCGTCCAGCTCATTGCTGATCCTGGCGGCGCGGGCATCGAGCGCCTTGGCGATCAGGCGAGGCACCTTGATGTAGACGGCAATGCCCAGGAAGATGACCAGGGCAACCGTGGCCCAGAGCGTTGCGAGAGATGTGGCGTCCATGATGCGCTCCTCACCGGGCCACGGATTTGACCGCGGCCGCGATCTCGGCCTTGCTGGCCTTGCCGCCAACCAGAGCCTCGACGATCGCCGAAGCGGTGTCCTCGGCAATGCTGCCGACTTCCTTCATGGCATTGGCCTTGATGGAAGAAATGCGGGCCTCGGCTTCGCCAAGCTTGGCGTCGAGCGCGGCCTCGACCTTCTTGCGAGCGGTCTCGGCCTCGGCCTTGGCCGCGTCGTTGGCCTGCTGGCCGATCGCGTTGGCCTTGGTCTTGGCTTCCACCAGTTCCTGCTCGTATGCAGCAACGGCGGCGTCGGCCTCGCCCTTCAACTTGGCCGCCTGGTCGAGGTCCTGCGTGATGCGATCGTTGCGGACATCGATGATGCCCCCAACGCGCGGCATCACCACCCGCTTCAGGAAGAGATAGAACAGCCCGAAGGTGATCGCCAGCCACAGAAGCTGCGACGGGAACGTCGCCGGATCGAATGGCGGAAACGTGCCATGCGCTTCAGCAGGCACGCTGGTGCCGGAATGCGTTTCGCCTTCCGTCGCAGCGTGGCTGGTATCGGCTGATGGCGCGGACTCTTGCGCAAAGGCAGATGTCACGAACATGGACTATCCCCGAAATTCAGGCCCGCCGCTTGCGCGGCCGGCCTGTCCAATCTTCCCGAGTGCTCAGCCGAACAGGGCCAGAAGCGCGATGAGAAGCGAGAAGATGCCCAGAGCTTCGGTCACGGCGAAGCCGAAGATCAGACGGCCGAACTGGCCATCGGCAGCCGACGGGTTGCGCAGAGCGCCCGCCAGGTAGCTGCCGAAGATGTTGCCGAGGCCAATGCCCGCGCCACCCATGCCCAGGCAAGCGATGCCGGCGCCGATGTACTTTGCTGCTTCTGCGTCCATTTGTTCAACTCCTTTGGATCTAAAATTCCGTTGCGATTCCATCCGGCGCCAATGTTGGAAATTCTTGGGCCGGAAACTTTTGGACCTAGTGCCCGGGGTGCAGGGCGTCGTTGAGATACATGCAGGTCAACACGGCAAAGACGTAGGCCTGCAGGAAGGCGACCAGCAATTCCAGTGCCGTCAGCGCCACCGCCATCGCCAGAGGCAGGATCGAGCCGGCGACGCCAACCGCGCCGAGCGCGCTCAGGCTGACGACGAAGCCGGAGAACACCTTCAGCGTGATGTGGCCGGCGAGCATGTTGGCGAACAGACGAACCGAGAGGCTGACCGGGCGCGACACGAAGGAGATCACTTCGATCAGCACCACCAGCGGCAGCAGGAAGACCGGCACGCCATGCGGCACGAACAGTTTCAGGAAGCCAAAACCATGCTTCATGAAGCCGTAGACGACCACGGTTGCGATCACCAGCACGGCAAGGCCGAAGGTGACGATGATGTGGCTGGTGACGGTGAAGAAATACGGGAACAGGCCAAGCAGGTTGGCGACGAGCACGAACATGAACAGCGAGAACACGAGAGGGAAGAACTTCATGCCTTGCGTGCCCGCGGCGTCGCGCAACATGTTGCCGACGAACTCATAGGCCATCTCGGAAACCGACTGAAGCCGCCCGGGAACCAGGCTGCGGCTCGATGTCGTGAGAAAAAGGAATCCAGCCGCGACGATCACGGTCGCGACCATGAACAGCGCCGAATTGGTGAAAGACAGGTCATAGCCGCCGATGTCGATCGGAATCAGCTTGTTGATATGGAACTGGTGGATCGGATCGACCTTGTCAGCTGCCACGTTCAAACCCCGTCAATGCCGCGTACGGCCTCGTTACCATTACCGCACATGGTGCGCGGTCATTTCTTGTCGTCTTGGCCACGGCGCGATTTATCGCCCTGTCCGAATTCTGCCACAACGCCGGCGGAACGCATCACATTGAGCACTCCGGCGCCAAAACCGAGCAGCAGAAATACGATCAGACCCCATGGCGATGTCCCCGCCAGACGGTCGATGATCCAGCCGATGCCGGCACCTACCACCACCCCGGCGATAAACTCGCTGGAGAGTTTGAGCGCCTGACCATAACCGGCCACACTGCTCGCTTTCGCGTCGTCTTTCCCCTCAAGCCGGCCCGGCCGCCTTGTCGCAAGCGAAGCTTCAAGGTCACGGCGGCGGCGCTCAAGATCGTCGTCGCGGATTTCGGGTTCATGCTGATTGCCGCGGCCGGTTTCTCCGGTTCCGTCTGGCCCATTCTTGTCGGCCATCGCAACCCCCCTGCCCGGTCAGACCGTCACCGTCCGTCCGCTTCTAAAGTCGCCGGCAACATAGTTAGAGGGTTTGCGCCCGTCAAGCCACGGGCGGAAGTTCATTGCCATGTATTTTAGGCAATAAAATCAATGGATTACAAAGGTGCGACATCGTGCCCGCCATGATGACGAGGATGCATGGCGCGAATCCCCCGGGCAATGGCTGTTTGATCGGCTGCGTGCCGCGCCAAAGATCGGCGACTGTTCCGCGCTCAGCTCCAGCCGCCGCCATAGGTACGATAGAAGATATGCAGGCCGATCTTGGTCATCTTCTGCATCGTGCGCGCCCAGCCGGGATGGACATATTGGGCGTAGTAGTGGGTCGACGATCCGACTTCCGGAATGAAGATCTTGCCAGCTGTGACGGCCATGGCGATCTCCTGGGCGGTCTTGTAGGCGGCAGGGCTATCGACGCGCTTCTTCCTGCCGTCGCAGGCGAAGGAGAACTGGCAACGGTTGAACCAGCTGTCGTTCTGGTAGACGACGCCGCAGATCGAATTCGGATAGGTCGGATTGCGGACGCGGTTGAGGATGACCTGGGCGACGGCGGCCTGGCCGCGCACGGATTCGCTCCTCGCCTCGAAATAGATGCCGTTGGCAAGGCATGCCTGCTCCTTCTTGGAGAAGACACTAGCCGGCAGCGGGTTCTGGATCCACGAATGATCGCCCTTGGCCATCGGCGGAATGAAGCGGCCCTCATTAGGCTGCTCGTCCTGAAGCAGGGCTTCGAAGGGCGATGCCTTGGCATAGTCCGGCTCGGACTGCGCATAGGCGGTCGCCAGCACATCCGGATGGTCGTTGTTGACCAGCGCCGCCAGCATGGCCGGCATGCCGGGATCCGGTTTCTTGTCCTCGCGCGCATGGAATGCGGCTGCGATCTGGATTTCCTTGCCTTTGATCTGCGGCTTGGCGAAAGCCATTTTCAGGCCGCTGTCCATGCTGGGCCGCAGCAAGGAGGAGGTGCGCTCGAAGATCGAGCCGGCGTTGAAGTTCTTCGGCGGTGCGACGGGAGACATCTGGACGATGCGCCCTTTCTTCTCGGCGCGCACGACGCGGTCCTCATCGGGCGTGGCGCTGACCTTGCCGCCCTTGCCGCGAAACGACACGTTGCCGACACCGGCCAGGTGGACACCCGATCCGGAGATGGAGCCGGTGACATCGGAATCGACAAAGGGCATCTCGGCCGCATGGGTCGATCCGGCTACGGATTTCTCGACATAGGAATTCCAGCGCGTGCTCGATGCTTCGAGGCCGGAAACCAGGCTCGTCATGTCCTGGTAGGCGGCGACGGTCGGAAAGCCGATCCAGATGCCGAAACCGATGACGAGCGGACCCAGAAAGCCACGTTTTCTCTCACCGGCGGCGGCAACCAGCCGCTTCAACACACGTCGATGCACGGAACTCTCTCCAGGAACGCTACAGACCCCACTGGAGAGCAAAATGATGCATTAACCTTGATGGGACGTTAACGGGTTCGATCGGGTTTTCCCGGTCGGCCCGAGGTCGTGGTTGCGAAGTCGGGCGATTTTACGGCCGACCCTTCAGGCCGGGCGCAGGAAGATCGGCCGGGCGATCAGCGCGCAGATGGCGGCCGCCAGCCAGACGCCCGACCAGGACCAGAGGTGCAAGAGCCCCGGAATGGCCACCGGCACCAGGAAGAAGCCGACGAAAACAAAGGTGTTGGCAAGGCTGAGCGCGGTTCCGACATGGCCGGCGCCGGCAAGGGTGGCAAGCTCGGTATAGGCGACGCCGTGCCAGGCGGAGACCGAGATGCCTGCGGCAATAAGCACGACTGGAAGGACCGCCAACCAGATGAACTGGCCGCCCGGAACGGTTGGGCCGAACAGGACCAGCAGCCAAAGCAGAGCGAAGGCAAGGGCGCTGAACGCGCTGCACAAGCGAAGAAATTGGCGGCGGTTGCCGTGGCGGTCGGTGAAGCGGCCGCTCCAGATGCGCATGACCATGGCGCCGATCTGCACGGCGGCGAGGCTCGCGCTGATGGCTGCCGTTCCCAGTCCGACAAAATCATGTAGGAACACGGAGGCGAAGGTGAGCACGGCCACCTGCGGAAAGCAGAGCAGGCCGATGGCGGTCGCGATACGCCAGACGTCGCGATTGCGCAGCGGCGCCGGTCCGGCCACAGAAGCCGCAGCGAGATGACCCTTGCCCGTCGTCGGCGGCTCGTGCAGCCAGCGCCACGCGAACAGGGCAGACAGAGCGGATGCGCCCGCCAGCACCCCGAACACCGCGCCAAAGCCGAAAGCCAGCGCAAGCGAGGGCAGCACGAGCGCGCCAAGGCCGCCGCCAAGCGGCACCGCCGTCTGCCTGATGCTCATGGCGAAGCCGCGCTCGTTTTCCCGAAACCAGCCCATGATGGCGCGGCCGCTCGAACCGTTGACGCTGCCGCCGAGCAGTCCGGCGATGAGCAGGCTCGCGGAGAGCAGCGCGACATCGGGAGTACCGGCCTTTGTCGGCACAACCAGCATCGCCATGACCAGGAGCCACGCCGCCGTCGCGCCGAGCCCGATCAGGAGCACGCGGCGATCGCCCCAGCGATCGGTAAGCAGGCCCCAGGGCAGCTCGCTGAGCGCGACCCCCAGCCCGAGAAGGCCGAGCGCCAGGCCGAGCTCGGCATTGCCCAAATGATAGCCCTGGCGAAGAACGACCGCCGTCGCCGGGATGCCGGAGAACGTAGCCGAGAAGGCGGCATTGGCGGCAACGCCGATGCCCAGGACTTTCCAGCGATGGCCCGGCTTGAAAACCCTCGCGGCGGAACCGGTATCTTCCAGGAGCTTCGGCGACTGCCGATCGGTGCAATTGACGATGGCGGACATGATTTCATTTCCCGTGCTGGCCAGTGGTCCGGCCTTGACGATCTGTCCCTACCGCCATAATTTCATCCTGAAAATCAGGAAGTTTTGAACTTACAATCCTGAAAATCGGGACTTCAGACATGCGACGCGTAACTTTCGACCTCGACGTCCTGCGCAGTTTCGTCACCGGCATGGAACTGGGCAGCTTTGCCAAGGCCGCTGACCGGCTTGGCCGGTCGACGTCGGCGGTCAGCGCGCAATTGAAGAAACTGGAAGAACAGGCGGCGACGCCGATCTTCCGCAAATCAGGACGCGGCCTCGCTTTGACCGAGGCCGGCGAGACCATGCTCGGCTATGCGCGCCGGCTGATCGAATTGAATGACGAGGCGGCATCCGCCATCCATGATGTCGAGCTGGAAGGCTGGGTACGGCTCGGCTTGCAGGAAGATTTCGGCGAGGCGGTGCTGCCGGACGTGCTCGGCCGCTTCGCCCGGGCGCACCCAAAGGTGAAGATCGAAGCCAGGATCGCACGCAGCCACGACCTTGCCGAAAGGGTCATGTCAGGCAGCCTCGACATCGCGCTCGCCTGGCACTGCGGCGAAACGCTGCCCTACAGCCAGCATGTCGCCGATGTGCCGATGCGCTGGATCGGGCCGGCAAAGCGCATCGAGACCAGCCTGCGCGACGGTGAGCCGCTGCCGCTGGTGGCGCTCGAAGCACCATGCCTTCTGCGCACGGTGGCAACCGAAACGCTCGACCGCGCCGGGCTGTCGTGGCGGATGGCCTTTTCCAGCCCGAGCCTTGGCGGCATCTGGGCAGCGGTTGCGGCAGGGCTGGGGCTGACGATCCGCACCGACATCGGCCTGCCGGCCAGCGTCAGCGCGATGACGCCGGAGATCGCCGGGCTGCCGGCATTGCCCAAGATGGCGTTGGTGCTGCACCAGAAGGATGCGGAACTGGATCCGGTGGCAGCGCGGCTGGCCGACATATTGTTGCAGGCGGCGTTGCAGGCGCTGCCACGGGACGAGCGGTTGAAGGAGGTCGCTTAGACAGCCGGAACAGGTATCCAGCGCCCGACCGCTTATTTGCGCTTGTTCGACCTGCCGGCGAATGGATTGTCCGACGTGCGCAGCGCGATGCGGATCGGCACGCCGGGCATGTCGAAGGCTTCGCGCAGGCTGTTGGAGAGATAGCGGACATAGGATTGCGGCATCGCATCGGGCCGCGAGCACTGGACGACGAAACCCGGCGGCCGGGTCTTGGCCTGGGTGACGTATTTGACCTTCAGCCGGCGCCCGGCCACGGCAGGCGGCGGGTGGTGTGCCAGGATGCCTTCCAGCCAGCGGTTGAGCTTGCCGGTCGAGACGCGGCTGTTCCACACCTTGTGCGTCCTGATGACGGCATCCATCAGCTTGTCGAGGCCGCGCCCGGTCTCGCCGGAGACAGGTACGGCCTGGAGGCCGCGCGCCTGGGGAAGAAGCCGCTCCGTCTTCTCGCGCAGTTCGGCCAGAAGCTCCTGGGGATGGTCGATCAGATCCCATTTGTTGAAGGCGATCACCGGCGCCCGGCCTTCCCTGATAATCAGGTCGGCGATCTGCAGATCCTGCTTCTCGAAGGGAATGGTGGCGTCGAGCACGATGATGACGATCTCGGCGAAGCGGATGGCGCGCAGACCGTCCTGCACCGACATCACTTCCAGCTTTTCGTGGATCCTGGCCTTGCGGCGCATGCCGGCCGTATCGAACAGTTTCAGGCGGCGGCCATGCCAATCCCAATCGACCGAGATCGAATCACGGGTGATGCCGGCTTCCGGTCCGGTGAGCAGCCGCTCTTCACCGATCAGCGCGTTGATCAACGTCGACTTGCCGGCATTGGGACGGCCGACGACGGCGATGCGCATCGGCTTGGTGTCGTCATAGGTATGCTCGGCGTCCGGATCGGCGATATCCTCGCCGATCAGCACCTCGCCCGAAGCGACGTCTTCGTCTTCGCCATCTTCTTCTTCGCCGAAAGCACGCGCTTCGCCGAGCGCGCCGATCACGGCATCGCGCAGGTCGGGCATGCCCTGGCCATGCTCGGCCGAAACCGGGATCGGTTCGCCAAGTCCGAGTTCCCAGGCTTCCAGCATGCCGCCCTGGGCGCCCTTGGCCTCGGCCTTGTTGGCGACCAGCACGACCGGCTTGCCGGACTTGCGCACGATCTCGGCGAAGGTCCTGTCGTCAGGCAAAAGGCCGGACTTGGCGTCGATGGTGAAGAAGATCAGGTCGGCTTCGCGGATGGCGATCTCGGTCTGCGCGCGCATGCGGCCGGGCAAGGTCGAGGCGCCCGCGTCCTCGAAGCCGGCAGTGTCGATGACGTCGAAATGCAGGTCGTAAAGCTTGGCGGCATGGACGCGACGGTCGCGGGTGACGCCTGGCGTGTCATCGACGAGCGCCAGCTTCCTTCCCACCAGCCGATTGAAAAGAGTCGATTTGCCGACGTTAGGTCTGCCGATGATGGCGACTTTGAAGGTCACGACGCACTGCCCGACCCGCGGATCAGCTCGGACATCAACGTTGCGCGCTCGCGGGTGTTGCGCGGCGCGCCGTCGTCGGCGGCGATCTGGTCGAACAGCTTTAGCGCATCCTGCGTCTTGCCTTCCTTCCAGGCGGAAAGCCCGAGTGCCTCGCGCGCCGTATGGCGCAGCGTGTTGGTGTCGGATGTGAGCGCTTCGACACGGCTGGAGACATCGGCGAAGGAGCCATGGTCGACGAGCAGCAGTGCTGCCCTGAGCCGCGCCATGTCGCGAATGCCCTGGGGAATGGCGGTGTCGGCGGCGACTTCGTCGAAATCCTTGACGGCGGCGGGGACATCGCCCTTGTTGGCTTTGACGGTCGCGCCGCGCATGCGGGCGAGCAGCGGATAGGCGCCGTAGCCATCCTTCTCCAACTGATCGAGCGCGGTCAGCGCTTCATCGTTCTTGCCGTCATTGGCAAGCTTCAGCGCCTGCGAGAACGCATCGCCCGAGCGGTTGGCGCGCGTCTCGTCCCAATAGCGATAACCGACGAAGGCGGCGGTGCCGAGCACGACGAGGATCGCAACGACAATCAGGGCGGGGCCAAAACGGTCCCACAGAGCCTGCGCCTGTTCGCGACGGATCTCGTCGTTGACTTCACGGATAAAACTGTCGTCGGACATCAAATCAAACCATTCCTGCCCGGTCGGGCTTTGTCAGCCCGCGTTTTAGCGAAATTTTGCCGGCATGGAAGGGGTTCAACCGGAAAATCGCCTATTGCCCGGGGCAAACGGATGTTTGCCTCGGATAGGCAGCCGAAAAGGCCAATCGCACCCACGCCACATTTAGGCGATAGCCGGCTTGCAGACGTTCCCAGAGTGAAGATCAGATTGCCTATGCTTCGTCCGTTCCGCGTTGTTGCCTTTTCGCTTGCCGCGCTCGCCACCACTGGCGTGGCTCTGGCCGACCCGCCCGCGCCACCGGCGCCGGCAAAGCCGAAACAGGTCGTCATCATCTCGTTCGACAGCGCCCGCGACATTTCGCAGTGGAAACGCAGCCGGGCACTGGCTGAGCGCACCGGCGCGCATTTCACCTATTTTCTCTCCTGCGTCTTCCTGCTGTCGACGGAGACACGCAAGGAATACACCGCACCCGGCAAAGGCGCCGGCAAATCCAACATCGGCTTTGCCGCCTCGAAACAGGAAGTCACCGAGCGGCTCGAACAGATCGGGCTTGCCGCCCATGAAGGCCACGACATCGCCAGCCATGGCTGCGGCCATTTCGACGGCAAGGACTGGAGCAAGGCCGACTGGCTGAAAGAGTTCAGTTCGTTCGAGCATATTCTCGAGAACGCCTATGCCATCAACGGCATTGCGCCCGAGCCTGAGGGCTGGCGCGATTTCGCGCGGCATGCGGTGGTCGGTTTTCGCGCGCCGTATCTGTCGACTGGCAAGGCGCTGTACGAAGCGCTGCCGGCGGCCGGCTATCAATTCGATGCCAGCGGCGTCTCGCAAGGCCCTGCCCGACCGACGGCCAGCAACGGCATCATGCACTTTTCGCTACCGCAGGTCCCCGAAGGACCGAAGTCGCGGCCGGTGATTGCCATGGACTACAACCTCTATGTCAGACATTCCGGCGGCTTCGAGCGGCCAAGCCAGGCGGACGAGTTCGCCAACCGGACCTATGCTGCCTTCCGCGCCGCCTTCGACAAGCAGTATGCGGGAAAACGCATTCCGCTGGAGCTCGGCTTCCACTTCGCGCTGATGAATGACGGCGCCTACTGGAACGCGCTTGAGCGCTTTGCCGGCGAGGTCTGCGTCAAGGCCGAAGTCGAATGCATCAGTTTTCGCGGTTATGTTTCGCGCCAGGATGCCGGCCAAAGGCAGGTCTCAGTCGGCGGCTGAGCCGCCAACCCGGTCCGATTTCCGAAATCTCGGCTTTAGGCCGGATCCTCGGCGCCCTGCCTTGCCAGATAGCGCTGATCGATTTCAGGCAGCGGCTCGCCTTGCAGCGTCGCCTCGAAGGCGCGCAGGCGCTTGTGGACCGATTGCAGCTCGACGATGGTCGACCAGGAGGTGAGCAGAAATTGCAGCGACCCCGTCACCTTGCCGAATGCGTTCGAAATCTGGTTCAGCGCGCCGAACGTTATCTTGTGCGCCACCAGTGAGGGACCAAGGATCAGCAGCGAGAAAATGTTGTCGGCCTGCAGGTAGGTGTAACGGACGACGTTGAAATAGATGTAGTGGAAATAGAGCCTGAAATAATTGTGACGAACATTCTCGAACAGCTCGGCAGTGGTGGCCGGCTGGGCTCGGTCCGCGTGATCCTCGCCGTAGACGAGTTCCTTGCGGTAGGCGGCTTCGACACGCTGGTTGCGGAACTGCAGCCCTGGAAGTTTCAGACCGGCAACCATGACCGAGATCGTCCCGAACAGACACCAGGCAAGGGCCGCGACAACCAATGGCTGCGGGATCGCGCCGATAATCGGCAGCTCGGTGATATGGGCCTGTAGCTGGATCATGACCGGCAGGAATGCGATCAATGTCATGATCGACTGGACGAAGCTGGAGCCGAGATCTTCCATGATCTGCGAGAACCGCATCGTGTCTTCCTGGATACGCTGCGAGGCACCTTCGATATGGCGTAGCCTGCCCCAGTTCTCGACGAAGTAGTTGTTCATCGCCGTGCGCCAACGGAAGATCCAGTGACTGACGATGAAGGCATTGACCACCTGCACATTCATGCCGACCAGCGCCAGCCACGAAAAATCGGCCAATCCGATATAAAATTCGCTGTTGGTCGACTTTCCAGTCCCTGACATCAGTCCTTGGACATAATCGAAGAACGGCCCGTACCAGGCGTTGACGGCGACGCTGACCTGCACATTGAAATAGATGAAGAACAGGATGACCGCGGTCATCAGGATCGACCAGCGCTGCCATGGATGCGGCGAATACCAGCTCCAGAATGCATAGAAGACGAGCACGCAGAACGCGAAATAGAGATAGAACCAGAGGAACGGCTTCGATACGAGGATGGCGATGCCGATGATGGGCGGCGCGCCGGCCGCGGCGGGCGGCAATCCTAAAACAGCACCTAGTTGTTCACCACCGAAGAACCAGAACAGGATCGCCGCAAGGCTCCAGACGGCGGCCGAAGTGAAGAACAGCTTCGGCTGCGGGAAAAAGGATACGAACACTGTGGCGAATTCCTCGATCTAGGCGCAAATCAGCTGACGACAGCGGGCATAAAGTCACACATTAGTGGGAAAGAAAATGCCCGTGCCCGATGCCCGGCACAGCAAGCCCACAATCATGGCGATTTTGGCGCAGCCGACCATGTGACGGCGCCGGAGACGACCAGCACGATTGCGGCGGTGATCGAGGCGAGGAAGAAATCGCCGGACATCTGCGCCAGAAATCCGGCGGCGACAGGGCCGATGATCTGGCCAAGGCCGAACGCAGCCGTCATCAGGGCAAAGATCCGGCGCGGCGCCTCTGGCGCCTGCTGCCGGGCGGCCTGCAGGCCGAAGGCGGTGATGGCAATGAAGGTGCCGCCGAGCAGCACGCCGGCAAGCAGCGGCCCGGTGGCTCCGCCGATGGCGACGCTGGCGGTGACGCCGGCAACTTCGATGAAGCACGCCAGCGCATAGGCGGCATAGAGGCCGGTCCGGGCCGCGATCTTCTGCCAGAGCCAGACCGAGGGAAAGCCCGCAAGACCGGCGACCATCCACACCATGGCCTCGAAGACGCGGCTGCCGCCGCCTTGCCGGACGATGGCGACCAGGAATGTCGCCGTTACCACATAGCCAAAGCCGAACAGGCCGTAGGCGATGATGACCTTGACCAACGACCGGTCCATCCGCAGTGCCGGCTCGCGGGCGACTTCGCCGCTGCCGAGCGGATCCTCATTGACCAACAGAGCGACGAGGACGAAACCACAGGCCGAAATCGCCGCCGACCACAGCCAGCCTGCCGCCCAGCCCGAATGCTCGGCGACCAGCACCGCCATCATCGCCGCCGATGCCGCGATGCCGAGCCCGACGCCGCCGAAATGCCAGGCCTGCAGGTCGCTGCGACCGGCAGCCGCGATATGGCTGAACACGATGCTGGCCATGAACACCATGACCAAGGCGCTGGCCAGACCGGCCAGAAAGCGGATGGCGAGAAAGGCCGCCATCGCTTCGGTCAGCCCCATCAGCGCGGCAAGGACCGCACTGGCGCCAAGCCCCGCCAGCATCAGCAGGCGCTCGCGCCCATGCGCCCAGCCGCCCGCCGCCGCCAACGCGCCGACGAGGTAGCCGAGATAATTGGCAGAGGCGATCCAGCCGGCATCGGCAGGCGACAGATGCAATTCCTGCATCATGCCGGGCAGGATCGGCGTGTAGACGAAACGGCCGATGCCCATGGCGACAGCCATGGCAATCATGCCGGCGAAAGCGAAACGGAGCGCTGTCGAGGTGGATGTCATTGCACTGCACAATAAGTGCAGGGATCGCTGAAACAATCGCCATCTGTTGGGCCAGTGCGTACGCGGGACGTGCTCGCCTCGACTTCCTATGTCGGAACGCTTGGCGCCCGCTCAGCAGCGACCGCCGGCGTGCAATGGAGCCATCTCGTGCACTGTCCGCCGTGCCGTCAGCCTGAACGGCACATCGCCCAGTTCGCGCTCCGACATGGTGTTCAGCACCGGATGCGAAAGCGGATCGATCAGCCATCTCTGCGCCTCGCCGTCCCGGCGCGGCTCATACGGCCTGCTCGCAGTGAAAAAGACCTTCAGCGACGACGACAAAATCCCCAGCATTTCCGGCTCCACAGGTCTGTCTCTCCCGACAAAATCTGCCGTTTCGACATGCCTTTCAATTGAGATTTCAGCCGGATCGGTTTAGAAAAACTCAAATGGCTATGCTCAACCGCGTCCATCTCAACGGCCTTCGCGCCGTCGAAACCGTTGCCCGTCTCGGATCGCTGGCGGCGGCGGCCGGTGAACTCAACGTTTCCGTCAGCGCCGTCAGCCAGCAGATCAGCCGTACCGAAAAACAGCTTGGCCAGTCGCTGTTCGAACGAACGGCAAGCGGTCTGGTGCTGACCGAATTCGGCACCGTATTCGCGGCCCGCCTCGGTGCTGGATTTCGTGAGCTTTCCCAGGCCGTGGCGCTGGCCGACGAGGCTACACAATGCACATTGGTGGTTTCGGTGGCGCCGGCCTTTGCCTCGAAGTGGCTGTTGCCCAGACTGTCTCGCCACTTCGACCGGCATCCCAACGTGCTGCTGAGCATCGACGCTTCGGTGCGGCTGGCCAACCTCGATCACTCGGACATCGACATCGCCATCCGGCTTGGCGACGGCAAATGGCCGGGCGGGCGAACGGAACTGCTCTTGGCGCAGGAAGTCTTCCCGGTCTGCGCGCCGGCGATCGCCCAAAAACTGAAATCGATCGAGGATCTTGCCCAGACCTGCGCGATCACCGACGAGCGGGCGATGATCAACTGGGAAAGCTGGTTCGAGACGGCCGGTGTCCCACCTGTCACCTTCCTCAAGGGTGCGCGTTTCACCGACCCGATGCTGTGCCTGGAATCGGCGATCGCCGGCCATGGCGTGATGCTGGGCTGGCAATTGCTCGCCGCCGATGCGCTGGCCGATGGGCGGCTGGTGGCGCCTTTCGGAATCCGCGCCCAGAGCGGGCTCGGCTATTGGCTGGTGACCTCGTCCGTCAAGGCGGAAAGCCGCAAGGTCCGGGATTTCAAGCTCTGGATCAGGGAAGAGATCGAGGCAACCATGGTGCAGTTCGGGTCCGCAAACGCTGAACCCGCCGGCGCGATCGCGGTGGAAAGCACCGCGCCGCCGCTCTATGGTAGGTCGGACATCAAACTACGACAGGCAGGATCATGACCACACATTCGCGCGGCGTTTCCGCATCGATCGACCCGATGAAGCTCGACAGGCTGGCGGAGGTCGCCATCAAGGTCGGACTGCAATTGCAGCCAGGCCAGGATCTGGTGCTGACTTCATCGATCGCGGCACTGCCGTTGACCAGGCGGATCGTCGAGCACGCCTACAAGGCCGGCGCCGGCCTGGTGACACCGATCTTCAACGATGACGAGATGACGCTGGCACGCTACCGCTTCGGCGCCGATGCGAGCTTCGACCGAGCCGCCGGCTGGCTTTATGAAGGCATGGCGAAGGCCTTTTCCAACAATGCGGCCAGGCTTGCCGTGCGCGGCGAGGATCCGTCGCTGCTCTCCACACAGGATCCGGCGAAAGTGGCGCGTGCCAACAAGGCCAATTCGATGGCTTATCAGCCGGCACTGGAAAAGATCACCGGCTTCGACATCAACTGGAACATCGTCGCCTATCCGGACCTCGCCTGGGCCAAACAGGTCTTCCCGGGCGATGCCGACGATGTTGCGGTCGTGAAGCTCGCCGACGCCATCTTCGCTGCGTCGCGGGTCGATGTGGAGGACCCGATCGGCAATTGGAAGGCGCACAACGCGGCGCTGCGCAGCCGCACCGAATGGCTCAACGGCCATAATTTCCACGCGCTGCACTTCACCGGGCCGGGCACGGACCTGACGGTTGGACTGGCGGACGGCCATGAATGGATGGGCGGCGCCTCGACCGCCAAGAACGGCATTACCTGCAACCCCAACATCCCGACCGAGGAAGTCTTCACCACGCCGCATGCAAGGCGGGTCGAGGGTCATGTCTCCTCGACCAAGCCGCTGTCCTACCAGGGCACGCTGATCGACGACATTTCGGTGCGTTTCGAAGAAGGCAGGATCGTCGAGGCCAAGGCATCGAAGGGCGAGGACGTGCTGAAGAAGGTGCTCGATACAGATGAGGGCGCGCGCCGCCTCGGCGAAGTGGCGCTGGTGCCGCATTCCTCGCCGATCTCGGCAAGCGGGCTGTTGTTCTTCAACACGCTGTTCGACGAGAACGCCGCCTGCCACATCGCGCTCGGCCAATGCTATTCGAAGTGCTTCGTCGATGGCGCCTCGCTCAGCCAGGACGAGATCGCGGCGCGCGGCGGCAACAAGAGCTTCATCCACATCGACTGGATGATCGGCTCGGACAAGATCGACATCGATGGCGTCCACAAGGACGGCGCCCGCGTGCCCGTCATGCGCAAGGGCGAGTGGGCCTGAGGGTTTCCAGCCAGGAGGTGTGATGGCCTTCAACATCGCGATCAAGCGTATCTACGAGCCACCCGCTCCCGATGACGGGCAGCGGGTTCTGGTCGACCGCATCTGGCCACGCGGCGTCAGCAAGGAGGACGCCGCGCTGACGCTGTGGTTGAAGGACATCGCGCCAAGCGACGAGCTGCGAAAGTGGTTCGGACACGAGCCGGCGCGCTGGGTGGAGTTTCAGGAGCGGTACAGCGTTGAGTTGGATGGGAGTGGCGAGGCGGTGGGTGAATTGCGCGGCCTGCTCCGCCACGGCAAGGTGACGCTGCTCTACGGCGCCCATGATGAAGCGCATAACAATGCGGTGGCCCTGGCGGGATACTTGCGCGCGGGTTGAGGGCGCTCGGAACCTGCGCAAGCAGGCGGGACAGCGCCCCCCTCTGGCCTGCCGGCCATCTCCCCCTCAAGTGGGGAGATCTGCTGTCATCGCCGTTTTCGCAAATCACGAACGTGACAGGAATGGCGGAGCGGCGAAGCTGCCAATCTCCCCACTTGAGGGGGAGATGTCCGGCAGGACAGAGGGGGGCGCGACGGAACACCGCGGAACGAGAGGCGGCCCTACTTTCCCACCGCCGCTTCATAAACATCAGCCTTGAATCCAACCAGCACCCGATCCCCAACCTCCAGCACTGGCCGCTTGATCATGGTCGGCTTGGCCAGCATCAGCGCCTTGGCCCTCTTTTCGTCGAGGCCCTGCTTGTCCTTGTCCGCCAGTTCGCGGAACGTCGTGCTCGCCTTGTTGAGCAACTTTTCCCAGCCGACCTTGCCAACCCAGCCATCGAGCCGCTTCGCGTCCAGTCCCTCTGCCCTGAAATCGTGAAACCGGCAGGCAATTTCATGGCCATCCAGCCAGACCCGTGCCTTCCTGACCGTGTCGCAGGTGGTGATGCCGTACATGGTGATCGTCAAAACAGTGGCCCTTCGGATTTCGAATCTGACCGCAGATTAAGGACGCTCTGCGCGCTTTGCCAGCGCTCTCCGGCGTGCCTTGCTTTTGTGCTTGCAAATACTAAGGATTTTCCCTAAGTGTTGTCGAGCCGCTTTTTGACGGTGCCCAGGGCCCGACCATGACAAGCCTTCAGACCGGAACTCCCAGCCCTCCGCCGATCGACGGCATCTTTCGCGCACTGTCCGATCCAACGCGGCGACGCGTGGTGGAGCGGCTGAACCGCAGCCCTGCCTCAGTCAGCGAGCTTGCCCAACCGTTCGACATGGCGCTGCCCTCCTTCATCGAACATCTCAAAATTCTCGAAGGCTGCGGGCTGGTGCGCTCGCAAAAGACCGGCCGGGTCAGGACCTATCAACTGGCGCCCGAGCCGCTGAAGCTTGCCGAAAACTGGCTGGCCGAACAGCGCACGCTGTGGGAGCGCCGCCTCGACCAGTTCGACGACTATGTGATGAGCCTCAAGGAGACAGAAAAATGAGCTATCCGTTCAAGCCGGATCCCAGGCTGGACCTTGTGCTCGAGCGCGTCATCGATGCGCCGCGCGAATTGCTGTGGCGCGCCTTGACGACGCCTGAGCATGTCAAGCAATGGTTCACGCCTAGGCCTTGGATGATCACCGACTGCGAGATCGACCTCAGGCCGGGCGGGCTGTTCCGCACGCGCATGCAGTCGCCCGACGGCAAGGAGGTCAACGACCGCCATTGCTGCTATCTCGAAATCGTGCCGAACGAACGGCTGGTGTGGACGGATGCATTGTTGCCGGGCTACCGGCCGTCAGGCGAGCCCTTCATCACCGCTGTCATTTCCTTGCAGCCGGACGGCAAGGGCACGCGCTACACCGCCACCGCCATCCATCGCGACGAGGCGACCCGCAACAACCATGAAGAGATGGGTTTCTTCGACGGCTGGGGCACGGTGGCCGATCAGCTTGCGCAGTATGTGAAGACGATCTGATCTTCCCACATGACGGCCAGCACATTGTCTTGGCCGTCATGCTTGTTTTCAACCCGGCAGCGAAGAGAGCAGTCTCCCGGTGGCTTCCGCCTCAATAATAGAAGCGCTCTTCGGTGATCTTGCCGTTCTTGACCGTGTAGAGGCCAACTTCATCCATGGTGACTCGCTCGCCGGTAGCCTTGGGCGTGATGTCGAACTTGAAGCGCACCGCGAACTGGTCGCCGTTGACATAGGGGCCCTCGACCGAGCCGCCATGCACTTCGTTGTTCTCCTGCCACCACTGGCCCTTCTGCTTGAGAGCCTCCTTGCCATTGGCGATGGCCATCGGCCCCGCCATGGCTTCGAGGCTGACGATATCATCGGCATTGTACTTCTCGGCAGCAGCTTCGTTATCGCCCTGCTTGAGCAGCTCGGTGAAATCCTTGGCAATTTCCGCGATGGTCATTCGTGTTCCTCCTGTCAGACGCACTGCAAGTAGGGAACGACTTGCTGGCCTGCCATCGACTGGTCGCTCTTAGCTGACAATGATGATATCGCGCGGACCGCGCTCCCGCACATCCGGTTGCGGACACAAGCCAATTCCGTAATTCTAGGTGAATGTGCAACCTCTACAATATTACCACGACGCAAGAGGCGGTCCGCCAATGGACACGCACAATGCGCGACCTCAGCGGCAACCTTGAGCCTTCGCTTGACGTCTATCCCAATCAGCCTGGCCTAGTCGTTCGCAACACGGCGGACGGAAAGCGTGAGTTGGCGAAACTGCTTTGGGGTTTGCCGACGCCGCCAGATCGCATGAAAGGCAAGGCGGACTACGGCATCACTAACGTGCGCAATCCGCAATATTCGCATTGGCAGCAGTATGTCGGCGTCGAGCATAGATGCGTCGTGCCGGTAACCAGCTTTGCCGAACCTAGCCCTACCCCGAACGACAAAGACCCAGACACAGGCATCCAGCGCAATTATTGGTTTGCGCGTCACGAGAGCCGGCCGCTGTTCTTCTTCGCTGGTTTCTGGACCCGTTGGCAAGGCGTTAGAAAGGTCAAGGATGGTCCTGGCGACTTCGAGCTATTTGCCTTCATGACAACCAAGCCTAACGCCGTCATCGCGCCGATCCATGAGAAGGCTATGCCCGTGATCCTGACCACGCCGGAAGATGCCCAGGCCTGGCTTACAGCGCCGTGGGCAGAAGCGAGGCGTTTGCAGCAGACAGCGCCGGACGATGCATTGGTGATTGTTGAGAAGCCCGCCACGCAGATCAAGTTTCCGCAGCAGGTGCCAACTCAAGGGTCTCTGTTCTAGGCCGCAGGATCGACTAATCAGCCGCTTTCTTAATCGTCGTCTCGCCAGATCACCCGGCGAACCATGCGGATTTCGACAAGGCGCCTGACCCGAATTTTCAAGCGTTCAGCGGCGCTCGGCAAAATAATGCTGGCATCAAGCTCGCGAAGCTTGCAGCGCTCGCACCGCATATGCCGTTCGACGTCCCAAAAGGGAATGTCACCGACTAGCTTTGCAAGGTCACCGGGCAGATAGTGCCGAGTGATATTGCAGTGCCGGCATCGAACACGAATGAGTTGCCCGACTTCGTGCGCAAGGCACAGGGTCTGCACATTTCGGCGCGGTCGGCTGCTCAGTTCCGGCATTCGCCAAACTAGGAATATATTCCCCGTCGAGTCAATTCCTACTTAGTTCCATGGTCTTTTGTTCACAGCCGGCTGACAGGTCCACATAGGCAGATCATCAGGGCGACGACGGCCCGTAGCCGATGATGCCCTTGACCTCGAAGTTGGTCGCCCAATCGGCGTAGTGCTTGTAGTCACGGAGCGGCGCGAACGGATGCTTCGGTTTTTAACGTAGCTGAGACTAACCTGGCAGCACAGGGCAGTTGGCACCACGCCGCAGGCTGATATGCGCCACGTCGCCGGCGCTGAATTGAAAACCTTCGGCCTGGCGCGGCGCATCGATGACAACAGGGGCGCCCTCCCCGAGTTCGGCATGCAGGCGCAGCGTGCGGCCGTGAAAGACGATGCTGTTGACGCGCGCCGGTGCGGTGCCGGGCGCAGCCTCGGTCATCGCCAGCAAATCCTCCGGACGCACGCCGATGGTGCGGGTGGCGCCCTCGGCAGGTGCCTCGCCGGTTTCAGAAATGGCCTCCAGCGGCAGGGTGCCGGCGGTGAAACGCAAGCGATCGCCATCGCGGCCGACAAACCGTGATTGCAGGAGATTCATGGTACCGATGAAGCTCGCCACAAACTTCGTGGCGGGCCGGTCATAAAGTGTGGCCGGCGGCGCGATCTGCTCGATGCGGCCCTTGTTCATGACGACGATGCGGTCGGAGATCGACAAGGCTTCGGTCTGGTCGTGGGTGACCATGACGAAGGTGGTGCCGAGCCGCGACTGCAGCCGCTTCAGTTCGACCTGCATCTGTTCGCGCAGATGCGCGTCGAGCGCCGACAGCGGCTCGTCGAGCAGCAGCACGCGCGGCTCGCAGACGATGGCGCGCGCCAGCGCGACACGCTGGCGCTGGCCGCCCGACAGTTCGGAGACGCGGGCGCGGAGCTTGTCAGCGAGACCGACCATGTCGAGAGCGTCGCCGACGCGCTTTGCCTGCTCGCTGCCTGAAAGCTTGCGCAGTGAGAGGCCGAAGCCGACATTTTCGGCGACATTCATATGCGGAAACAACGCATAGTCCTGGAACACCGTGTTGACAGGCCGGTCGAAGGGCCGAAGTGCCGTGATATCGCGGCCGTCGAGCAAAACCTTGCCGCTCGACGGGCTCTCGAAGCCGGCTATGACGCGCAGGCTGGTGGTCTTGCCGCAACCCGACGGCCCGAGCAGCGTGATGAACTCGCCGCTGATAATGTCGAGATCGACAGTGTCGAGCCCGACGATGCCGCCGGGAAAAATCTTTGAGACCGACTGCAGCCGGACGAGTTGATCAGGCGCCATCGCGAACCTCGGACGGCTTCGTGGTGTTGACCCAGAGTATCTGGCAGCGCTCGGCGCCCGGATTGCGGAAGGCATGCAAAAGCGTGCTCTTGAACGCAAAACTGTCGCCGGCCTTCAGCACGTAATTTGTCGAATCCACCACCAGTTCGACCTCGCCGGCCAGCACGAAGCCGAATTCATGGCCGGCATGCGCATAGGCCTCGGCCGTGCCGCCGCCTGCTTCCACCGTCACCAGCATGCCGGTCAGCGTCGCGCCCGGGGGCGACAGCAGCGCCTTGGCGATGCCTTCCGACTTGACCGGAATCGCGCGCCGCTTGTCGGCGCGCACGCAATAGAGGTCGTTGACGGCATCGTTGCCGTCGGCGATCAGCGCCGACGGCTCGATACCGAGGGCGGCGGCGAGCGGCCAGATCACCTTGACGCGCAGCGAGGACATGCCGCGCTCGATCTGGCTCAACGCACCGATCGACACCCCGGCTTTTGCAGCAAGATCGGCCAATGACAGGTTGCGCTCGAGCCGCAGCGCCCGCACGCGCCGGCCGACGCGAACGTCGGCGTCGTCCTTTGGCTTTGCCGCTACTTCGTCCAGCATGTCCATGCGTTAGTCCTCGTGTTTTTCCTTCTCCCCTTGTGGGAGAAGGTGGATCGGCGCGCAGCGCCGAGACGGATGAGGGGTGTTCCAGCGGAGTGAGACGTTGGCGTTCCCTGGAACACCCCTCATCCGTCGCCTTCGGCGACACCTTCTCCCACAAGGGGAGAAGGGAAGAACCTCAACTCACCCCCCAGCCTTGACCTTTTCGAACATCTTGGCGAGGTCGTCATTCTGTTTCATCGGACCGGTGAAGATGGTGGTCTTCAGCATCACTTCCGGATCGGACGGCAGCTGCAATTTCTCCAGCTCCTCTTTCGGCACCGCCGCGAAGGCCGAACTGGTCGAACTGCCATAGCCGTAGGCCTCGATCAAATATTTGCCGGAATCCGTCTCCAGCCGGCTGTTGATGAAGTCATAGGCTAGATCGACATTCTTGGCGTCCTTGAGCATGACGAAGCCGCAGGCCCAGGTCAGCATGCCTTCCTTCGGCTTCATGAACTCGACCGGCACGCCCTGCTTCTTCAACGAGGTTGCCGACGCGTTCCAGGTCATGGCGGCGACCAATTGGCCGCTGGCCAGCGCCTGTTCGACCGAGGTCATGTCGGTGGTGTAGTTGGAGAGGAGCGGGCGCTGCTCGCGCAGTTTCTCGGCCACCTTGTCCATTTGCTCCGGCGTCATGTCGAACGGATTGACGCCGGCGAGCAGTGCGGCCACCACAGGCGTGTCGTGCACTGCATCGATCGTCGCCATGCGACCGGCATACTGCTTGTCCCATAGAAGGTTCCAGCTCGCTTCCGGGTTCTTGACCAGATCGGTGCGGTAGAGGATCGAGGTGTTGCCCCAGTCCCACGGCACCATCCAGACCTTGCCGTCGCCGGCCTGCAGGTCGGGCAGGTTCTTGAACACCGGGAAGATCGAATCCCAATTCTTGATGCGCTTGGTGTCGATCGGCTGCAGCAGGCCTTCCTTGTTCCAGCGCGCCACCTTGTCATAGCAGGGATGCGCAATGTCGGGGCGGAAGCCGGCCTTGACCTTGGTGAAGGCGTCGTCGTCGTCGCCGAAGATGGAGGCCTCGACGCCATCGGGGTGTGCGGCGAGGAAGCTCTTGTTGAAATCGGGCAGTTCATAGCCCGACCAGGTGAAATATTGCAGCTTGTCGCCGGCGAAAGCGACGGTCGACGACAGCGCCATCGCGAACGCCGTCAATCCAGCGCAAACAGTCTTTCCAGAGATCGATTTCACGTCGAATGCCATTGCAGTTCTCCTCTCTTGGTTTGTTTTGGTTGTGATGGATCCGCGGGCCTTGGCGCCGTCGCGGACAGGCCGCGATGGCGCAGGATTTCGGCTGCCGCGGCGATGACAAAGGAAACCGCCAGGATCGACGTGCCCAGCGCCATGACCGTCGGCAGCGACTTTGGAAAACGCAGCTGGCTCCAGATGTAGAGCGGCAGCGTCGGCTCGGTGCCGGCCAGGAAGAAGACGACGATGAATTCGTCAAACGAGATCAGGAAGGCCAGCATGAAGGCCGAGACGATGGCCGGCAGGCTGAGCGGCAGCATGACCCGCCGGAACGTCGTCCAGTCGGAAGCACCGAGATCGAGAGCCGCCTCGCGAATGGTTTTCGGGATGGCGGCGAAACGGCTGCGCATGATCACGACGGTCGTCGGCAGCGCCACCAATATGTGGCCGAGAACGATGGCGATGCGCGATGGCCCCAGACCAATGAGGTTGATGAGGATCAGCAGCGATATGCCGACGATGACGCCCGGGATCAGGATCGGCAGCCGCGCGATGGCGCTGATGGTGGCGGCCAGCGGCGAGCGGCCATAGAGGTCCATGTAGGATACGGTGATGCCGCACAGCGTCGCACCCGTGGCGGCAATGGCGCCGATGACGAGGCTGTTCAAGAGCGCGCCGGTCAGCGCCGAATTGCCGAACAAAGTCGCGTACCATTGCAAGGTGAAGCCTTGCAGCGGAAACGCTGCCTGGATCGAGTTGTTGAAGGAAAACAGCGGGATCAGCAGCACCGGCAGATAGAGAAAGACCAGATAGGCGACGACGTAGACGCCGAGCCAGCGGCCGCCTCCTTGCGTGCGTGCAATGCTCATGTGCGGCTGCCAAATCTGCGGTCGGCGAAGCGCGCGACCAGCACCACGCACAGGATGACCAGCATGACGGCGACGGAGAGTGCGGCGCCAAACGGCCAGTCATTGGCCTTGCCGAATTGCGCCTGAATCAGCGTGCCGATCATGGTGCTGGCCGGACCGCCGACGAGAGCGGGCGTGACATAGTCGCCGACCGTCGGCACGAAGACGACAAGGGCTGCCGCCAGCACGCCCGGCATCGAATTGGGCAGCACGACCCGGCGGAAAGAGGTGAATGGACGCGCGCCGAGATCGGAAGCGGCCTCGATCAGCGATTTCGGGATGGTGTCCAGCGCCACGTAGATCGGTAGGATGGCGAAAGGCGCATAGGCGTGCGCCAGCGTGACGACGACGGCGGCCGGCGTGTTGAGAAAGGCCAATGTCGGCTCGGACCAGATGCCGCTTTCGATCAGCGCCGAGTTCAAAACGCCATTGTAGGCGAGCACGATCTTCCAGGCGAAGACGCGCAGGAGATAGCTGGTCCAGAATGGCAGCGTCACCAGGAACAGCAGCAGGCCGCGCCGCCGGCCGGCGTGGAAGGCAAGGTAGTAGGCGACGGGATAAGCGGTGACGACGGTCGCCAGCGTCACCAAGCCGGCAATGATCAGCGAGCGTAGCGTCACCGTCCAGTACAGCGGATCGGACGCCACGGTGACAAAATTCGCCACGGTGAAGCCGGCGCCGAGCAGCGACCCGTCATTGCCGCGGAAGGCGAGAAAAAGAACTAGGCCAAGCGCAAACAGGATCAGCAGGAAGGTGACCAGAGCGCCCGGCAGCAGCATGGCGACCCGGAAGCCCTGAGAAGACCGGGCCTCTGGCGCTGATGTTGCAACTAGGGTCGACATCGACCTGCCTATCGGAAATTTGAAATTAGCCTAGATTTTTTCATATTCATGAAACTGTCAAGCGGAATCCCAAACGGAACCCCATTGACAGGAATTGCTTTGGTCAGCGCTCCAACGCATCGAGCAGCCGGTACCAGGCGATGGTCGCGGCGACGCCGATCTGGCGGAAGGCGTGAAACGGGATCGGCCGGATCGGCGAGACCGGGAAGGGCAATTGCCTGGCGTCGCCACTTTGGAGATAGCCGGCGATGCGCTCGCCAAGCGCGGTCATCAGGCCGACACCACGCCCCTGGCAGCCGACCACGGCGAGCAGGCCTTTCTCCGGCTCGTGAACGTGCGGCAGGTGGTCCGGCGTCATCGCCACCCGGCCGAACCAGCGCTTCTCGATGGCGACACCGGACAGCGAGGGATAGAGCCGTACCAGCGCATGCTCGAGATGCGCCCAGTCGCTGGCGCTCGTCGGCAGCGCCATGCGACCCCGTCCGCCAAGCACCAGCCGGCCGTCGGCGCTCTTGCGGTAATAGACGAGGATGCGCCTGGAGTCCGACACCGCCTGCCCTTCCGGCAGGATCGTGGCCGCCAGGTTGGGCGGCAACGGCGCCGTGGCGATCTGAAAGGAATGCAGCGGCACGATCGTCTGGGCGAGACCGGGGATCAGACTGTCCGTGTAGGCGTTTGTCGCCAGCACGACCACCTTTGCCTGGAGTTCCAAGCCATTTTCGGTCAAAATGCGCCAAACACCGGCGGCATTGGCGAGCCGCACGACCCTTTGGCGCTCGGCTATCCTCACTCCAGCCGCGGTCGCGACACGGGCGAGTTCCGACGTGTAGGCGAGCGGATCGATCACACCGGCGCGGCGGTCGAGCCAGCCACCGAGATAACCCTGTGCACCGGTCTTGGCCGCGATCTCCGCCGCATCGAGCAACCGGACGTCGGCACCACGCGCCCGCCATTGCCGATCACGGTTTACCGCCGCCTTCAGTGCGGCCTCGGTGTGCGCAGCCTGGATCCAGCCATTGCGAACGAACGGCACCGCCAGTTTCTCGTCGCGGATCAACTCGAACACCGCATCGGCGGTCGACGCCGCGAAATTGACGAGCGCCTCGCCGCGCTCCGGACCAAAGTGCTCCAGCAACCATTCCGGATCATATTTCAGGCCGGGAATGACCTGGCCGCCATTGAGGCCCGATGCGCCCTGGCCGATCTCGCCGGCCTCCAGCACCTGCACCGACATGCCAAGCCGGGCGGCATGCAAGGCGGTCGACAAGCCCATGATGCCACCGCCAACGATGGCGAGATCGACACGTTCGCCATTGGGAAGCGATTGAAACGTGGAAGCTGCCTGTGGCTTGCGCCAGATCGGATCGGAGAATGCTGTCGCCAAAGGTCACCTGGATGCGCTGCGATTGGTGAAAATCCTAGTCAGAATTTCACAATTTTGAAAGAGCACTCCGGCTTTCGTCTGTGGACTGCCGCCGACACGATCGGAGACCCGAGTTCCGATCGCCCGCGACGGGATAGACCTTTGACGGGAATCCGGTGAAAGTGCCGCGCCGATCCGGCCAGCTCACATTGACGACCACTTCGCCACATTGTCGATCACTCAGAGGATAGAGCGCTATGACGAACCCGACCCACCTTCCCACCGAGGGCCTTTTTGTCGGACGCGCCAGAAGCAGCGATACCGCATACCCGCTGGTCGTCGCGGTGCGCGATGGCACAGTTTTCGACATCACGTCGCGAACGGCACCAACCATGCGCGACCTTTGCGAGATGGCTGACCCGGCTGCGCATGTCCGCTCGGCCGAGGGCAGACCGATCGGATCGCTCGATGACATCGCCGCCAACAGTTTTGAAACCGGGCGCGATCCAGCAAAACCCTACCTGCTCTCCCCGGTCGACCTGCAGGCGGTCAAGGCATCGGGCGTCACCTTCGTCGTCAGCCTGCTGGAACGGGTGATCGAGGAACAGGCGCGCGGTTCGGCTGAAAAAGCCGATGCCATCCGCGCCGACATCGCAGGACTGATCGGCCACGATCTGTCGAAGCTGAAGCCCGGTTCGCCCGAAGCGATGGAGATCAAGGCCAAGCTGATTTCGCGCGGCGCCTGGTCGCAATATCTGGAAGTGGGCATCGGCCCCGATGCCGAGATTTTCACCAAGTGCCAGCCGATGGCCTCGGTGGGCTTCGGCGCCGATGTCGGGCTGCACCCGGTGTCGACCTGGAACAATCCGGAACCCGAGATCGCCATGATCGCCGCCTCCAGCGGCAGGATCGTCGGCGCGACCATCGGCAACGACGTCAATCTGCGCGACGTCGAAGGGCGTTCGGCGCTGCTGCTCGGCAAGGCCAAGGACAACAATGCCTCGGCCTCGCTCGGCCCCTTCATCCGCCTGTTCGACGACACATTCTCCATCAATGACGTCAAGCGCGCCGTCGTGCGCCTGAAGGTCGAGGGCGAGGACGGGTTCTCGCTGGAGGGCGCAAGCTCGATGGCGGAGATCAGCCGCTCGCCGGAGGAACTGGTCGCCGCGGCCATGGGGCCGCACCACCAGTATCCGGACGGGCTGGCGCTCTATCTCGGCACCATGTTCGTTCCGTCCAAGGATCGCGGCGAGAAGGGGAAGGGGTTTACCCACAAGGTCGGCGACATCGTCACCATCTCGTCGGAGAAATTCGGTGCGCTGGTCAACCGGGTGCGGCTCTCGCCCGACTGTCCGCACTGGACCTATGGCGCCAGCCATCTGATGCGGGAGCTGGCCAGAGCCGATCTGATCTAGCAACTGGTGTCGTCGACGCCCTGCCAAGCGCTGCGGACCTGGTCCCGTGGGCGTAGGATGGTCGCCGGCGTGACCCTTGTCGGCGCAGGCCGCGTTCGCGCGACCCGAAACAATCAGGCCAATTATCCGACAGTCGGAAAATCACCTCAACTGATGCAATCTGATGGGACCGCTGATGACGCCCCGTCAGGCGCCCACTACACCTGCAGATGGAGGCTTGTCAGATGGAGGCTTGCCATCCGTCGAAAAAGGGGATGCTCTGACGCATTCAACCGGCGCTGGCAAAAGACGCGGACAAGGGACGGATTTTGAACTGACGATCTACAAACGGGAGGAAATCAAATGCTGACACGGCTAAGACTCGTTCTATACGGCCTGTTGGTGGCGCTGATGGTGGTACCAGCAGCGGCACAGGCCAAGACGTTCTACTGGATTTCGCATGGCGGTCCGGCCGATCCGGTCTGGACCTACTTCCTGGCCGGCGCCAAGCAGTGGGCCAAGGACACCGGCAACACGGTCAACACCTCGTTCCACAACGGCGATGTCGCCTCGCAGCAGGAAGCGGTTCGCGCCGCCCTCTCCGCCAAGGCCGATGGCATCGTCACGACGAGCCCCGATCCGGGCAGCCTGATCGAGATCGTCAAGGAAGCGCGTGCGGCGAAAGTGCCGATCATCAATTTCAACACGCCTGATCCGAAAGCCGACTTCAACGCCTATGTCGGCGGCGACAATGTCACCTTCGGCAAGCATTGGGCGCAGTATCTGGTCGACAAAGGCCTGGTGAAGAAAGGCGACTTCGTCTGGATGCCGGTCGAAATCCCCGGCGCCACCTATGGCGTGCAGGAAGAAGAAGGCATCAAGAGCGTCTTCGAGCCGCTCGGCATCACCTATGAAATCACGGAAGCCACGCTTGATCAGGCTGAAGTGATCAACCGCATGGTCGACTACCTCACGGCCAACAAGGCCAAGGTCAAGGCGATCATCGGCCTCGGCGATCTCGTCACCGGCTCGATCAAGCGGGTGTTCGACCAGGTCGGCATCAAGCCGGGCGAAATCCCGGTTGTCGGCTGGGGCAACTCGCTCGACACCACCCAGGAAGTGCTGAACGGCTACGTCAATGCCGGCCAGTGGCAGGACCCGCAGGCGACCAGCTATGTCGCGCTTTCGCTGGCCAATATGGCCGCCGGCGGCATTCCTCCGGGCTTCAACGTCATCACCGGCGCGCTCTACGAAAAAGACACCGCGCAGATCTACGACGACATCCTGTCCGGCAAATAACATCCAATCCTAGCAGTCGCGGCCGCCCAACGGTCGCGACTGGCTCTCCATTTCGCCGAGCCCTTCGCACGCGATGTGCAACGCTCAGCCTTCCACTCATGTCGCGGATTGCCTGTGGAAAATCATTCGCTCGTCCAACGCCTGATCGCACGGCCGGAATTCGGCCCTTTCGTGCTGCTCGTCGTCGAGATCGCCGTTTTCTGGAGTTTCAACCACGACTTCCTGTCGCCGCAGAACATCTCCAACACGCTGGCCTTCACGGTCGAGCTCGGCCTGATCGCGCTGGCGATGACGCTGTTGATGACATCGGGCGAGTTCGACCTCTCGGTCGGTTCCCTGTTCGGCTTCTCGCCGGTCTTGATGTGGACCCTGTTCAACAGCGGCCTGACCTCGCTGGAGGTCGGCTTTGTCGCCGCGCTGCTGGTCGCCGCCTTCATCGGGCTGGTCAATGGCTGGTTCGTGACGCAGCTCAAGATCCCATCCTTCCTGGTGACGCTCGGCATGCTGCTGGTGGTGCGCGGTACCGCGCTTTTCGTCACCGATGGTTTTCCGCAGCGCACCTGGAGCGCGGAAGGCAGCTGGCTGGCGGAAGTGCTGGTTGGCGATTTCTTCATCGGCTCGTTTCGCATCTACATGTCGCTGTTCTGGTTCATTGCCGCGGCGATCGGGCTCGGCTATGTGCTGACGCAAAGCCGCACCGGCAACTGGATCCAGGCGGCCGGCGGCAACCCGAACGCTGCAAGGGCGCGCGGCGTCAATGTCAGCGGCGTCAAGATCGGCCTGTTCGTGCTGTCGTCGGTCATGGCCTCGCTTGCCGGCGTCATCTCTTCGCTGCGCACTTCCGCCGCCAACCCCAACAGCGGTACCGGCTATGAGTTGGAAGTCATCGCCATGGTGGTGATCGGCGGCACCGCCCTGACCGGCGGGCGGGGCACGATCATCGGCACCGTGCTCGGCATCCTGATCTTGCGCGTGATGCGCAACGGCATCGTGCTGATCGGCGTGCCCGGTCTTGCCTACAACATCTTCATCGGTGCCATCATCCTTGGCATGATGGCCCTGCATTCATGGCTGGAACGCCGGCATCAGGCGGGGACTTGAATCATGGCCGAGCCACTGATCCGCATGACGAACATCCGCAAGTCCTACGGCCGTGTGCAGGCGCTGGAGGATGCCAATTTCCATGTCAATGAACGGGAGATCGTCGGGTTGCTCGGCGACAATGGCGCAGGCAAGTCGACGCTGATCAAGGTGCTTTCAGGTGCCGTTCCGCTGACCAGCGGCGATATCTTCATCCGTGGCAAGAAGGTGAGCCTGCGCAGCACCAGCGACGCCATCGCCCACGGCATCGAGACGATCTACCAGGACTCCGCACTGGTCACGCAACTGTCGATCGCCCGCAATCTGTTCCTCGGACGCGAGCCGATCAAGCCGCCGCGCTTCCTCAACCGGATGGACCAGGACGCGATGAACACGGTCGCTCGCGACCTGCTCAAGCAGGTCGGCATCTCCAAGAACATCCCGCCGACGACGCCGATCGGCTCGCTGTCAGGCGGCGAGCGCCAGGCGGTGGCGATCGCACGCGCCATGCATTTCGACAGCGACCTGATCATCTTGGACGAGCCTACCAACAATCTCGGCGTCGCCGAAACACAGGGTGTGCTGAGCTTCGTGCGCAACGCCCGCGATTCCGGCCATTCCTGCATTTTCATCGCCCACAACATCCACCATGTCTTCCAGGTGGTCGACCGCATCGTCGTCATGCGCCGGGGCAAGGTGGTCGCCGACGACATCGACCCGAAGAAGACCAGCGTGGCGGAGGTCGAACGGATCATCACCGGCATGTCGGACAAGGAAATCCGCGATGCCATCGCCGACGGCAAGCCATCGCACTGATTGTCGGGTGATGGGCGGCAATCACCCGTTGCCTCAGATCGCATCGCTTGTCCGGCGCGGCATTGCAGGGCGTATAGGTTAGCGGCATGAAAGCCACCGTCTCGGATATCGCCCGCAATTGCGGGCTGTCGACCGCAACGGTCGACAGGGTGCTGAATAACCGGCCGGGTGCCAGTGCGGCCAACCGCCAGCGCGTCATGGAGGCGGCCAAGCAACTCGGCTACCTGCCGGTCGCCGATCAGGTGACGCTACCCTCGCGGCCCGCCCACCTCGAATTCCTGCTGCCGATCGGCAGCAATGCCTTCATGCGCGATCTCGCGGGGCACATCGAGGACTACGCCGCGCGTCTGCCGCTTGTCGCCTCGTGCCGGATCCACAACCTCGCCGGTATCTCGCCGAACGCACTGCAGAGCGCTGTCGAAAACCTGTCGCTCAGGGCCAATGGCGTCGGTGTGATCGCTGTCGATCATCCGCGTACGCGCAACATCCTGCGCGACATCGTCGACGCCGGCATGCGCCTGGTGACGCTGGTGTCCGATGTTCCGGCGGCGCCGCGCGCGGCCTATGTCGGCATCGACAACCGGGTGGCGGGACGAACGGCGGCGCTGCTGATGGGACGCTTCCTTGGCGGCCGCACCGGCCATCTGGCGATGGTCGTCGGCTCACGTTCCTATCGCGGCCACGAGGAACGCGAAATGGGCTTCCGCTCGGTGCTCAACGAGGAGTTTCCCAATCTGACCGTCAGCAGCGCCGTCGAGGTCAACGACGAGCCCGATGCCAGCTACACCGAGACCATGAAGGCGCTGCACGACGAGCCGGAACCGCTCGGCATCTATTGCGTCGGAGCTGGACATTCGGGCGTTGCAAAGGCGATCCGGGAGGCCAGGCCGAACCGCAAGCCGGTGTTCATCTGCCACGACTTGACCAAGGACACGCGCGGTCATCTCGTCGACGACCTGCTCGATGTCGTCATCGACCAGAATGCCAGGCTGATCGCGGAACAGTCGGTCATCAGACTGCTCGGCTCGATCGCGTCGGCAGCGCCCTATCTGACCAAGAAGTTCATCGAACCGCGGCTGATTTTCAAGGAGAACGTGCCGGTGCAGTGACAAGGGCAAATGCCCGCTGCGCCTCTTCCGCTATTGGCAGGTGGGGCCGTCCTGATGATTGACGCAGGTCAGTGAACAGCAGGCGCCAGGGTTGTTCAGATCGCAGGGTCCGCCGCTTGGAACGCAGGAGGCTGCTTCAGCCATTGACGGCAGCATAATGGTCGTCACCGCAGGGATCGCAGCGGCCGTGCCGAGACCGATCGCCCTCAAGGCTCCCCTTCGGCTTGTTCTGCCATCAACAAAGGTCGGGGCGGCAATGGGATGCTCCAGGAGGTTGGAGCCGCTCAGTCGCTCCAGCGCGGCCCAGACCGCACTCTCCTCCACAGGTTCGTCGCGACCGGATGAAATCGACGTCGCGATGGCCACAACCGAAGTCTCTCCGTCGCAACGTTCCCAGACCTCGGCGGCCAAAGAATTCAGACAGCTCGCCTGAAGAGTTTTGCGATCATAAACAAGCGTTTCGTCCGCCAGCTTGCGAACGACGATATCCTGCGTACGGCTCTTTGGCAGTTGCATGGATGTTCCCCCTGTATAAAGTGATACTAATAGAACCTGCATTGCATGGAAAGGCAAGCGGGCGCCCCTCCAAGAACCGGCTTCGATGATCGTTTCGCAGAAGAACTCCAGCCCTCGCCTCCATGACGGCGCTTTGCTGGCAACGGTTCTTGCTGGCACATGGCGCGAGGAACCGCCCTCGCCGGCCATTGCAGCCGAACAATTGTCGCGATTGGCGCCGTTGCTGATCGGGTCGGGCACAGCGGGTTTCGTGTGGCGCAGCATATCGCGCGATGCGGCGTTGAAAGCAGCCGAAGGCGCATCCGAATTGCGCAATGCCCATCACCATTTCGCCATCCAGGCATCGGTCAAGGGCGAATCGCTCGACGCGCTGGCCACAGAATTTTCTGCCGCGGGGCTCGAACCCCTGGTCTTCAAGGGCTGGGCCATCGCCCGATATTACGCCGCGCCCCATTTGCGGCCGTTCGGCGATCTGGATCTTTGCGCGCCGCCCGGCCGTCATGCAGAAGCCGCCGCGCTGCTCGGCAAGCACATTTCCGGCACCTTGCGCCACGACAATCAAGGCCTCGTGCACCTGCCCAACAATTTTCAGGTGGAGATGTCGTCGGGTCTCGCTGCAACGGTCGACCTGCACGCGGACCTCAAGAAGTATCGCTGTCCTTCGCTTGCGGCCGTCTACGGGCGCTCGATCCCCGTCAGGCTTTCGGGTGGCACGGTGCGTGTGCCGGCGCTGGAGGACCATCTGCGCTTGGCCATCCTGCATTTTCTGCGCCACGGCGGCTGGCGGCCGTTGTGGCTCACCGACATAGCGGCGATGCTGGAGAGCGCGACCGGCGATTTCAACTGGGATCTGTGCCTTGGCGAGGAGCCGCATGTAAGGCGGTGGATCGCCTGCGTCCTGCAGCTTGCAGGCGATCTGCTTGGCGCCCGTATTGAGCACGTCCCGACCTCATCCCGCATCGCCGATATGCCGCGCTGGATCGCGAAGACCGTGCTCAACGAATGGCGGGCGCCATTCGCCGCGCGACAGGCGGTGCGGCCGCTCGGCGACGCGATCGCCGATCCGAGGCTTTTTCCAGGTGAGCTTGTTCAGCGCTGGCCGAACGCGATCCGGGCGACCGCCGATCGCGACGGCCCGTTCGACGCGTCTACACGTCTGCCCTATCAACTGGCGAGTTTCACAGCGTCGGCCTGGGGACGCGTTGCGCGAACCTTTGGTCCGGCAGCTACATTGGTGGAAGATGACAAGGTTTAGCGTTCATGTCTGATGTCTCGACCTTGCCACGCCTTGCAAGCCAGGCGCTGACGCCGTGCTGGGACAATCTCAACAAATTGACGTGGGTCGACGGCTTTGCCTTCACCAGCTACGGCGTCACTCTCGGCGTGCGCGTCAGCGATCCGGCCTTGCTGCCAATGTTACGATCCCGGTTGCCGCGCGACGCCGAGCCGTCCGATGCCGATGTCGTCGAACGGTATTTTTCAATGATCCTCGGGGGCACCAAGCCCGGATCGCGGATTCGTGCTTTCAATATGCTCTATCTCGACCATTCGCAGGCTGCCCGCTCACACAGGGTGGACGACATGCTCGATGCGTTTGAATCATGGAGCCGGCTGTCGGTCGCCGAATTCGCGCCGACGCGCATCTTCGTCCATGCCGGCGTCGTTGGTTGGAAAGGCCGTGCGATCCTCATTCCCGGCAAGACGCAAAGCGGCAAATCCAGCCTGGTCGCAGCACTCGTCAAGGCCGGGGCCAGTTATTATTCGGACGAGTTCGCGGTACTTGACGAAACCGGCCGTGTCCACCCGTTCGCCAAGCCGCTATCGATGCGCGCCAGTCCGACGGCACGCCAGCATGATGTAGCAGTCGAGGACATAGGAGGACATGTGGGCGAGGAACCATTGCCTGTCGGCCTTGTCGTCATGAGCCAATATAAGGCTGGCGCGCGGTGGCAGCCGCAGACATTGTCGCCGGGCCTTGGTCTCCTGGAATTGCTGGCGAACACAGTGTCGGCCCGGCGGGCTACGGAGCGTGCACTGGCGGTGCTGGGAGGGGTCGTATCAAACGCGGCCGTGATCAAGTCGGAGCGCGGTGATGCGCAGATCACGATCGCAAAAATTTTGCAGGCGATCGAGCCGGACATTTGAGCGCCCGGCGAGGGCTCGCCCCGCTTCGTCAGGACCGATGGCTCCATCTCGCATGGAACAATTTTCTTCCTATTTGTACGACAAGCCGGGGTAGCTGCCGCAAATCTGCACAGCAGCTATGCAAGTTTCTTTGTTGCCGAATCGTTGGGCAACTCGTAGGTTCTGGTTGTCGGCCATCTACTCCTCCCAGATGCGATGCCGACGCTGAATGGGGTGCACCTCCTCCCGCGCCACATTCGAAAATCGAGCCCGCTGCCACCTCCTCCCGGCAGCGGGCTTTTTTCGTTCAGCCGTCGGAATTCCCATGCCGCCTGGGTAAATGCGTGGGCGGCCCTCCTTCATAGAGCCGTAAACCGCCAACAATCGTAGCAGATCTCAACCGGCGGCAGCGCCCCGGAACGAAACGATCAGCCCTTCGGCCATGCGCACGAACTGCGTGCTCGGACCTTCGGTACCCACGGTCTGCACGCTGACACGCGCGCCCTCGAACAGCAGCGACAGCGTATCGGCAAGCAGTTCAGCCTGACCAATGCCGGCATCCCGACATAGCGTCACAAGGCGCGCGCGCTGGGCTTCCTTGAGCTCCTTGATCACCAGCCTGGCCGGATGGTCCGGCTCGGTCAGCTCAGCAGCGGCATTGGCCATGTCGCAGCCGCGGCCGTCAGCATTGAGCATGGCAGCCGCCTTGCGAACCCAGGCATGCAGCTGGGCAAGCTTGTCACCAGGAAATTCAGCCTCGAATGCATTCCACATGGCGCCAGCCTTGGCCGCATTGGCGCGCAGGCATTCGACGATCAGTTCGTCCTTGGATTCGAAGTGACGATAGAGCGTCATCTTGTTCGTGCCGGCAGCTTCGGTGATGGCGTCGACGCCGACGCCCTTGATGCCATGCTTGTGGAACATGTCGCGTGCCGTCTCCAGGATCCGATCCCGGGGACGAGGGCGCTCCACGATGCCGTCTGTCATCATGATCTCCTTTCGTTTCCAAAAAACCCTCGGCCACCTCTTGACTAGGGTGTTACCGGTCTGTAACTTCCAGAATGTTACTTACTGGTAACACCTATATCGTCCACCGTCAATAACAAGGCCGTGAACTGGCCCTGCCGGACGAGAGGGACAAGAAACTGCCAATCATGCGGCCTCGGCCGGTGAAGAGATGAAAACGGTTCGCGAGCACGGGCTGCGAATCGACAGACAAGGAGCCGGCCATGCCACAGCGCCGCGATCTTACCATAGATGAGGCCGTCCGGGATCCGATGATCCGGCTGGTCATGAAAGCCGACGGCGTCGACCCGCGCGCCTTCGAGACGATGCTGCGCTCGCTCGCCGATGCGCAGCGCCACGAGGTGCCGTTGCTGCGTTCGCGGGACGGCCTCGGTGACAAGCCCGGCCAAAGGCTGTCCAGGGTTGCCAGCGCCTTCGGGCGGGCAAGAGCAGCCGGGGAGGCTTGCATCTCATGGTAAATTTCTTCATCCACCGTCCGATCTTCGCCTCGGCGATCGCCATCATCATGGTGCTCGCCGGGTCGATTTGTTATTTCCTGCTGCCCGTCTCGCAGTTTCCCGACATCACACCGCCGCAGGTCGTGGTCAGCGCCCATTATCCGGGCGCCAGCGCGCAAGTGGTGGCCGACACGGTGACGACGCCGCTGGAACAACAGATCAACGGCGTGCAAGGCATGACCTACATGTCGTCGACGAGCTCCAATGACGGCTCCTCGACCATCACCATCACCTTCGATGTCGGCTATTCGCTGAGCACCGCCGCCGTCGACGTCCAGAACCGCGTCTCGCAGGCGGCTTCGTCGCTGCCGGCGATCGTCAACCAGGGCGGCGTGACGATCAAGAAACAGAATCCGAACTTCGTCCTCATCGTCAACCTGACCTCGCCCGACGGTTCGGTCGATCCGGTAGCGCTGAGCAACCTTGCCTACCTGCAGGTCGTCGATCCGCTGAAGCGCCTGCCCGGCGTCGGCGATGTGCAGATCTTCGGCGAACGGCGCTATTCGATGCGCGTCTGGCTCGATCCCGACAAGCTCGCCAATCTCGGCATCACCGCCGTCGATGTGCAAAATGCCATCGCCGAACAGAACGTCCAGGTGGCGGCCGGCAAGATCGGCCAGTCGCCGGCACCCGCCGGCACCGCCTTCGAAATGCAGGTCAACGCCGTCGGCCGGTTGAGCGATCCCAAGGAATTCGGCGACATCGTCGTGCGCGCCAACACCGATACCGGCTCGCTGGTCAGGCTGCGCGACGTCGCCCGCATCGAGCTTGGCGCGCTGCAATATTCGTCGTCTGCCTTCTTCGGCAAGGACCCGACCGTGGTGCTTGCCGTCTACCAGATGCCTGGATCCAACGCGCTCGATCTGCAGCAACGCGTCAAGGACAAGATGCAGGAGCTGTCGGGCCGGTTCCCGAAGGGCGTCTCCTATGCGATGCACTACGACACGACGCGCTTCGTCTCGGCGTCGATGCATGACGTGCTGATCACGCTCGGCGAAGCGCTGGTGCTGGTCGTCGCCGTGGTGTTCCTCTTCCTGCAAAGCTGGCGCACGACGATCATCCCGACCATCGCCATTCCGGTGTCGCTGGTGGCGACGCTGGTCGTCATGGAGATGCTCGGCTTCTCGCTCAACATGCTCTCCCTGCTCGGCATGGTGCTGGCGATCGGCCTGGTCGTCGACGATGCCATCGTCGTGGTTGAAAATGTCGAACGACAGCTGGAGGCCGGGCTCAAGCCGCTTGCGGCGACCAAGGCCGCGATGCGCGAGGTCACCGGACCGATCATCGCCACCACCGCCGTGCTGATGGCGGTGTTCGTGCCGGTCGCCTTCATTCCCGGCGTCTCCGGCAAGCTCTACAACCAGTTCGCGCTGACGGTGGCGATTTCCGTCGGCATCTCGGCCTTCAACTCGCTGACGCTCAGTCCCGCGCTCAGTGCGGCCTTCCTGCGGCATCGCGGCGAGACGCAGTTCGCCCCGTTCCGCTGGTTCAACACCGGCTTCGACAGGCTGTCGCACGCCTACGCCAATGGCGTACGCATCCTCATCCGCTTGCGCTGGATCATGCTAGGCCTGTTCGCGGCCGGACTGGTCGCCACCTACTTCGTCTGGCAGCGCCTGCCCTCGACCTTCCTTCCGGTCGAGGACCAGGGCTATTTCTTCGTCGTCATCCAGTTGCCCGACGGCGCGTCGCTGGAACGCACCGACGCGGTGGCGCAGAAGGCGCGCGATATCCTGCAGGCGACGCCCGGCGTCGAGATCGTCGGCTCGATCAGCGGCCTGAACTTCCTGACCAGTGCGGCGCAGTCGAACTCGGCGGTCGAATTCGCCATCCTCAAACCCTGGGAAGAACGCGGCCCCGACCAGAGCGCGTCGAAGCTCGTCGCCGACGTGCGCGGCAAGCTGATGCAAATCCCGGAAGCCTTTGCGCTGAGCTTCGATCCGCCGTCGATACCGGGTATCGGCACCACGGGCGGCTTCGAATTCGTCGTCGAGGATCTCACCGGCCGCGGCAGTTCAGCCCTCAACGATGCCACGCAAGCCGTGATCGCCGAGGCGCGCAAGCAGCCGGAGATCAACCCGCAGCAGCTGTTCTCGCCGTTCTCGACCTCGACGCCGCAGTTCAACTACGACCTCGACCGCAGCAAGGCGAAACTCCTCGGCCTTAACCTGCCCGACGTCTTCAACACGCTGCAGATCTATCTCGGCTCGCTGTACGTGAATGACTTCAACCTGTTCGGCCGCACCTTCCGGGTGACCATCCAGGCCGACAAGGATGCACGTGCGGGTGCAGCCGACATTTCGCGGCTCTATGTGCGCAATGCCTCCGGCGGCATGGTGCCGCTCTCGACGCTGGGCAAACTCGTGCCCTTCGTCGGCCCCGAGACCGTGCCGCACTACAACAACAATGCCTCGGCCTCGATCAATGGCGGTGCCGCACCCGGCTTTTCCTCGGGCCAGGCGGTTGCCGCGATGGAACGGGCCGCCGCCACCGCACTGCCAAGGGATTTCGGTTTCGAATGGACCGGCATCACCTTCCAGGAGCTCAAGGCAGGATCGATCGCGTCCGTCGTCTTCGGCCTCGCCATCGTCTTCGTCTTCCTGATCCTGGCGATGCAGTATGAGAGCTGGGCGATGCCGTTCATGGTGCTGCTGGCGGTGCCACTGGCCCTGTTCGGCGCCTTCGTGGCCTTGTTGCTGCGTGGCATGCAGATCGACGTCTACTCGCAGATCGGTTTCGTCATGCTGATCGGCCTGGCGGCCAAGAACGCGATCCTGATCGTCGAGTTCGCAAGGCGACGGCGCGAGGAAGGCCTCAGCATCGTCGACGCGGCGATGGAGGCGGCACGGCTGAGGCTGCGGCCGATCCTGATGACGGCCTTCGCCTTCATCCTCGGCGTACTGCCGCTGATGTTTGCGACGGGTGCGGGCGCGGCAAGCCGGCAGTCGATCGGCACCACCGTATTCGGCGGCATGGTCGCGGCGACCATCCTGTCGCTGGTGTTCGTGCCGGTGTTCTACGCGGTCATCGAACAGCTGCGCGAACGCCGCGGCAATGACAAGCCCGCCTCTCAAGACAATGAACCAACGACTGAGCCCGCATTCCGTCCCCTGGCGGAAGCGGCCGAATAAGATTGGAGACTGATCATGCGTAAATGGAAAATCGCGTTGGGAACGGCTGTCGCGCTGGGAGCGATCTCGGTGGCCAGCGTCCATCTGCTCGACATGGGCAATCTCAGCCTCAATGCCGGCACGGCCGCGGCGACGCCTGCTCCGGCGGCATTCGTCATGCCGGTGCCGGTGGTCAGTGTCGTCAAGAAGACGATCCCGATCTACCTGGACTATGCCGCGCGGACGGAACCGATCCGCAGCATCACCTTGCAGGCCAGGATTCCTGGTTACCTGCAAGAGCAGACCGCTTCTGACGGCGTCGACGTCCGGCAAGGCGATCTTCTCTACAAGATCTCGCCTGACGACTTCCAGGCGGCTCTCGACCAGGCCAAGGCGCAAGTGCAGCGCGATACGGCGACGCTCGACTATGCCCGGTCCAATCTCGGCCGCGGCACCGAGCTTGCCAAGAGCGGCTACCTCGCCAAGGACGGCTTCGACCAGCGCACCAGCACCTTGCGCGAAGCACAGGCGTCGCTGGCGGTCAACCAGGCGGCGGTCCGCACGGCAGAGCTCAATCTGAGCTACGCTGAAATCCGGGCCCCGTTTGGCGGGCGCCTCGGCCGCAACCAGGCTTCGGTCGGAACGCTGGTCAGCGTTGCCGGCACGGTGCTCAACACGCTGGTGCAGCTCGACCCGATCTACGTCACCTTCAACCCGAGCGAGACGGATCTGGCCGAGATCGAGCAAGCCCGTGCCAACGGCCCGATCGAAGTGGAGGTCCTGCTCCCCGGCCAGACCGAGGCAAGCCAAAAGGGCGAGCTTACCTTCATCGACAATTCGGTCGACCGCTCGACCGGCACGATCACGGCGCGCGCGACAATCGGCAATGGCAAGTTCACGCTGCTGCCGGGCCAATATGTTCGTGTCCGGCTGCATGTGAGAGAGCAGGCCGACGCGCTGATGGTGCCGCAGACGGCGCTGGGCTCGAGCCAGCTCGGCAAATATCTCTATGTCGTCGGCAAGGGCAACACGGTCGACCAGCGGCTGGTTTCGCTCGGACCGACGAGCGGCGATCAGGTCGCCATCCTCAGCGGCGTCGCCGAGGGCGACCAGGTGATCACCGGCAATCTGCAGAAGATCGGACCAGGAGCGCCTGTATCGCCGATACCGGAAAAGCCGGCCACCTGAACACCCCCGTCAGGATCCGGCTTCAGCGCGGCGCCCCGGCCTTCCACAGGTCGCGGGCGCCGCTTTCATGAGCAGGTCCACCAGACTGGCGACATCGCTGCGGTTGGCCTTGGCTAGCGGCATGAACGCGCAATAGGGATGGCCGAGGCCCACCGAGACTGAGGAGAGCGCTATGAGCCGCCCGGCCTCCAGATCGGCGCGCGCCATGACCCGCTGGCCAAGGGCGATACCCAGACCCAGCCTTGCCGAGGCGATCGCCAGGCTGGACAGGCCGACGCGCCGCCCGTGCGACGGGTCGGGTGAGCGGCTGCCGCCGGAGGCCGCGAACCAGTCCGCCCAGGTTGGGTGCGAGGCATAGTTCGGTCCCCAATTGGTGTGGATGAACTGGCTCTCGTGCAAATCCTCCAGACTGGGATCGCCATTGCCGTGCCGGTGCCAGAATTCCGGTGCGCAGACCGGCAGGACGTCGTCATGGACGAGACGGACGAGTTTCAATCCGGGATAGTGATAGTCGCCATAGCTGATGCGCAGGTCGATGTTCTGGCGCATCAGGTCGACCGGATCGTCCTCGACCCGGACGTCGATCGCCATCTGCGGAAAGGCATCGAGAAGTACCGCCAGCCTCGGCGCCAACCACAGTTCGGCCAGCGAGAACGGCACGCTGACGACCAGACGCGGCCGGACTCCCCCCTCCAGCATGCGCTGGCCTATGGCGGCGATGTCGCCCAAAGCCTTCGCCGTCTGCGGATAGATGGCGTGGCCGGCGTCGGTGAGCGCGATGCGGTTGCCGCTGCGCACGAACAGCTGTTTGCCGAACCAGGTTTCGAGATTGCGGATCTGCTGGCTGACCGCCGCTGAGGACACGCCGAGTTCAGAGGCAGCCAAAGTGAAACTGCCGGCGCGGGCGGCGACTTCAAAAGCCTTGATCGCATTCAGCGGTGGCAACCGTTCCAAACCAGGCTCCATAAGTTTTTCTTGCTCAATCCTAATTATTTTCCGCGTTGAGAGAAAGATTTTTTTGCCTTCTCATAGGCTCGAAACCTTCGGAGCCATGACGATGAAAGACATCCTCGATCTCGACCGCTATCCGCTCGACCGCGAAGGCAGCGCCGCATGGCAGCGCCTTGTCGAACAATCCGTCGCCGCGCTCGAAGCCGACGGCATGTTCAATCTCGAAGGGTTTTTACGCCCCGGCATGGCTGAAAAAGCCGTGCGCGAGATCCAGCCGGTGATGGCCGCGCGATCGCATGTGCACAAGCGCATGCACAACATCTACTTCAAGCCCGACATTCCCGAGCTTGCACCCGACCATCCGGCGCTACGCAAGGTGGAGACCATCAGCCATACCGTCTGTGCCGACCAGATTCCGGGCAGCGTCGTGCTCGCCATCTATGAATACGAGCCGCTGCTGCGCTTCCTGGCCGCGACGATGGGCAAGACCAGGCTGCATGTCATGCAGGATCCGTTGGCGCGCACCAACGTCATGGCCTATCGCGCCGGCGAGGCGCTGAACTGGCATTTCGACCGTTCCGAATTCACGACGACGCTGCTGCTGCAGGCGGCGGAGCGTGGCGGCGACCTCGAATACCGCACCGATCTGAGGTCGGACGACAATCCCAATTATGACGGCGTCGCCAGATTGCTCGAAGGGCGCGACCCCGACGCAAGGATCCTGCGCATGAAGCCCGGCACGCTGAATGTCTTCCGCGGCAAGAACACCGCGCATCGCGTCACCACGGTCGAAGGCGAGCGCGAGCGCATGATCGCGGTGTTTTCATACTACGAGAAGCCCGGCGTGATGTTCAGCCCCGAGGAGCGCTTCGGCTTCTACGGCCGCGCCGCCTGAGACCGAAGAGGGCAATATGCCAGCGGCTCCAAGAATCCGAAGATGACCTCTTGTTAGATTGTCGACAATCTGCTTGTCTTGATTTCGGTTTCCTTGGGAGTGGCCGAATGGCGAAAGCGGATTTCAGTCCGATCGCGGACACGACGCGCCGCGCCGAGATCGTCGCGCTGCTGCGCCGCGCGATCCTGACCGGCCAGCTCGCACCCGGCCAGAAGCTCAACGAGCTGCGGATTTCCGAACAGATGCGCGTCAGCCGCGCGCCGCTGCGCGAGGCGATGCGCGAACTGGTGCAGGAAGGCATCCTGACCAGCATCCCCTATGCCGGCACCTTCGTCATCGAGGTCACGGCAAAGGACATCGACGATGCCTATTCGTTCAACAAGGTGATGGACGAGCTGGCCATCGAGCGGGCGTGGCCGCTGCGCGACCAGCGCTTCTTCGACGAGCTCGACCGGCGCCACGAAGCCGTGAAGCAGGCGACCCGCGCGTTGGACACGACACGCCAAATTGAAACCGCACTGCAACTGCATGGCCTGATCTACGAATGGGCCGACAATTCGGTGCTGCTGGAAACCTGGCAGCGGCTGACCAGCCGGCTGCAGATGTATTTTGCGCTCCACCAGCATGCCCGCAATGAGCCGGTGCCGGCCGAAGACGTTCACGAAACCTATGTGCGGTTGCTGAAGGGCAAGGACATGCGTGCAGCCCAGCGCCATGCCAGGGAGCACATCAATCTCGATTTCGAGGAGTTGCTTGCCTACGCGCGCGGCCTCGAACAACGCCCGTCGAGGGGCGCCTGACCCGTTCCCAACACCACAGACAGCGGACAAGACACGTGCAGATCCAAACCATCAAGGCCTACCATGTCGTGCAGCCCTTCGTGGACGGGCCATACCGCATGTCGAAGGGGCGCGAGGCCGACGCTTTCGACGCGGTGATCGTGTCCATTGCATCAGACAGCGGCATCACCGGCTGGGGCGAGATGGCGCCGCTCGGCAATTTTTACTCGGCCGCCTTCCCCGCCGGCGTTCGCGCCGGCGTGGTCGAGATCGCGCCGCATCTGATCGGCCGCGATCCGCGCGGGCTGGCCAGCATCGGGCGGCTGATGGACACGGTGTTCAAGGGCCATCCCTACATCAAGTCGGCGCTCGACATGGCCTGCTGGGATCTGGCGGCGCGCGCCGCCGACGTACCGCTGGTCACGCTGCTCGGCGGCAAGGAAAGCGACACCGCGGAACTCTACAAGGTCGTCACGCACGGCAGCGTCGACGCCATGGCCGCGCTGGCCAAGCGCATCGTCAAGGACGGCTTCCACCGGCTGCAGGTCAAGGTCGGCGGCAATGTGCATGACGATATCGAGCGTGTCACCGCGGTCGCCGCCTCGGTGCCGAAAGGCACGGTCATCTTCTGCGACGCCAATGCCGGCTGGACTCCCTATCAGGCGCGCCAGTTCGCCGACGCCACGCGCAGCATCGACTACACGTTCGAGCAGCCCTGCACGACGATCGATGAAAACATGTCGGTGCGCCGCATGCTCGACAAGCCGATGGTGCTCGACGAATCCGTCACCTCGCTCGAGGCGATGCTGGAAATCCATCGCCTGGGTGCGGCCGACGGGCTGACCCTGAAGATCTCGCGCCTTGGCGGGGTGACGAAGACGCGCCAGATCCGCGACGTTGCCGTCGACCTCGGCTTCATGATCACGGTCGAGGACACGGGCGGCGCCGAGATCGACACCGCGGCGATGGCGCATCTGTCGTTGTCGACGCCGGAAGAGCGCCGGCTGCATGCCATCGCCTTCCATGAATGGGTGACGGTGCGCACGGCGTCGAACAGGCCGCCGGTCACCGGCAGCCGCATGGGCATTCCAGACGGGCCGGGCCTCGGCATCGATGTCGTTCCAGACTTGCTGGGCAAGCCTTTCTTCGAAGTCGGGCGCTGAGATGAAAATCCTCGGGATCAAAGCCACGCCGATCAATCTGCGCCTCGAAGCACCCTATGCCTGGGTGTTCGGCGAACTCGACGGATTTTCGCCGACCATTGTCGAAGTCGAGACCGAGGATGGCTTGGTCGGCCTCGGCGAAGCGCCGACGCCGGCGGCGGCCACAATCATCAACGATGTCCTGGCGCCAAGGCTGGCCGGCCGCGATGCCTTCGACATCGCCGGCGCCGAACATGTCTGCCTGCCCTTTTGGACCGGCGTGCAGTCGATCAACGACCGTACCCGCATCATGGCTTTCGGCGCCATCGAGATGGCGTTGTGGGACCTGCGCGGCAAGGCGTGGAACCAGCCGCTCTACCAGTTGCTTGGCGGCGCCGTGCGCAAGGACATCCCGTTCACCGACTATTTTTCACTGCGCGGTAACGGACCAAAGGTGAAGGGCGAGACGACGCCCGAGGAAGTCGCCGACTATTGCATCGAATTGCACGAGACGCATGGAACGACCTTCTTCGAAGGCAAATTCTCGACCGAAGACCCGAAAGTCTCGCTCAGGATGGTCGAACTGATCCGTCGGAAACTCGGCGACGATGCGATGATCCGTATCGATTCCAACCAGGCCTATTCGCTCAGCACCGCGCGGCGGCTGGCACGCCCGCTGGAAGAATTGGGCGTGCGCAACTGGGAGGATCCAGTGGCGACCATCGAGGAGATGCGCGAGCTGCGGCGCCATTGCTCGATCCCGTTCTCGACCCATAACATCGACATTGCGCGCGCCATGGAAACCAAAGTGCCGGACGCGTTCGTCGGCAACCCGACGACGCATGGCGGCATCGGCCGCCTGCTGCGCTTCGTCGGCGCCTGCGAGCACGCCGGCATCGATTTCTGGTGCTACAGCGGCGACAGCGGCATCGGCAGTGCCGCCTATCTGCATCTGGGCGCGGCACTCGGCTGGATCAGGGAGCCCAACCAGTCGCTGTTTCGCATGCTGCCGATGGATGTCACCGAGGAAGGGCCGTTTTCGCCGAAGAACAATTTCGTGTGTGTTCCGGAAGGTCCCGGCCTTGGCGTCACCTTGTCGCGCGAAAACCTCGCTGCCTGTCACAGAGACTTTACCGAGAAAGGACCGTGCAACAAGTATCATGACCCGGCAAAACCCGGAACCTATCGCCGTTTGCCGCTGAACTAGATGACGGCAAGCGGCCAAGACCGACGGCCAGACACGAGAAGCCAACCACCGCGACTTCGACCGGGAAGGTTGGACAAAAACGATGGAAGCAGTGCAGCCAGCAATCCGGCGCGTCAACGCCACGACTGGATACCGGGCAAAACCGCATGCTAAGTTCCGGTCGACAAGCCTTCTGGCGGCCGGGAAATGGAGCAATCCACGAGATTTCGTCAACCATAAGAAATAGGGGAAAGGGTAAAAACCCATGAGCAAGAACTACACCATTCTCGACCTGATCCGGCGCAATCGCACGCCGCTTGAAAATCACCTGATCGACGGCCTCGTCGACGGTCGTGTCAGCCGCCGCGACTTCGTCCGTCACGGCAGCCTGCTCGGTCTGTCGCTGCCGCTGCTGGGCCGTATCGGCATGGCAGCCGGCCTTGGCGGCATGCCGACGCTGGCACGCGCCCAGGGCGCACCCGGCGCCACCATCCGTGTCGCCAGCAGCGTGCCGGCAGCAACGATCGACCCAGTCACTATTGCGGACGCCGGCGGCCTGCTGGTCATGCAGCAGGTTGCGGAATTCCTGTGCGTCGACGGCCCCGACCTCGTGCTGCAGCCGGCGCTGGCCGAAAGCTGGAAGCCGAACGACAATGGCACTGTTTGGACCTTCAAGCTGCGCAAGGGCGTAAAATTCCACAGCGGCGGCGAGATGAAGGCCGACGACGTCGTGGCCAGCATCGACCGCCTTGCCGACCCGGCCAACTCGTCCAATGCGCTGTCGGTGTTCACCGGCATCCTGCAGAGGGGGGCCTCCAAGAAGGTCGACGACTACACTGTGGAATTCCACCTCGATGCGCCGAACGGCAATTTCCCCTACATGCTGTCGTCCGACAACTACAACGCCGTCATCATCCCGGCGAGCTACAAGGGCGACTACGAAAAGAGCTTCGACGGCACCGGGCCGTTCAGGATCGAGAAATACACGGCAAAGGTCGGCGCATCCTTCGTCCGCAATGAGGACTATTGGGGGCCGAAGGCATTGCCCGAGCGCACCGAATTCACCTTCTTCACCGACATGCAGCCGCAGATCCTGGCGCTGCAGGGCGGACAGGTCGACATCATCAACCAGATGCCGGTGTTGGCCGGTGTCGCTCTGCTCAACGATCCGAACATCGACATCATCAGCCTGAAGTCGTCGGCCCATCAGCAACTGCACATGCGCTGCGATGAGGGTCCGTTGAAGGATGCACGCGTGCGCCGTGCCATTGCGCTCTGCCTCGATCGCGACAAGCTGGCCGCCGGCCTGATGAAGGGACGCTCCGCTCTGGGCAACGACAGCCCGTTCGCCGCCGTCTATCCTTCGACCGATACGAGCGTGCCGCAACGCAAGCAGGACATCGCCCAGGCCAAGCAACTCATGGAAGCAGCCGGGCTTGGCCAGGGCTTCAAGATAACCCTGACCACCGAACGCTACCTGGAAATCCCCGAATACGCCCAGCTCATCCAAAACTGGGTCAAGGAGATCGGTGTCCAACTCGACCTCAACATCCTCGACCAGAGCGGCTATTACGGAGACGCGGTGTTCGGCAAGTCGAACTGGCTGGATTCGGTGATGGGCATCACCGACTATGGTCACCGCGGCGTGCCGAACGTCTATCTCGCGGCACCGCTGAAGAGTGAAGGCACCTGGAACGCAGCACACTTCAAGAACAAGGACTATGACGCTCTGGCGACCAGCTACATCGCAGCCCTCGACCTTGAGGCGCAGAAGGCCGACGCCGGCAAGATCCAGAAGCTGCTGCTCGAGGAAACGCCTGTCATCTTCGGCTATTTCTACGACTATCTGACGGCGACGGCGAAGGGCGTGGCCGGCGTACAGCCGACCGCCATGTCGCAGCTGTTCCTCGACAAGGCATCGAAGGCCTGAGCGGAAAGGGAAAGCCAATCCTCTAACAGCCAGCTCCCGCGCGGGGGCTGGCTCCACAAGGAGTCCTAGCCATTCTCTCCTTCTTTGCCCGGCGTGTCTCGCTGTCGCTCGTCACGCTGTTCCTGCTCAGCATCATGGTGTTTCTGGGCGGCCAGGTGCTGCCCGGCAATGTCGGGCGCGCCATATTGGGCCCGTTCGCCGACCAGCGCGCGGTCGATGCGCTCAATCACACGCTCGGCGTCGATCGCCCGCTGCTAACGCAATACTGGAGCTGGATCTCCAACTTCGTCCAGGGCGACATGGGTACGTCCTACATCTTCCGCTCGCCGGTCGCGCCCTTCGTCATCGATGCGCTGGGCAACTCAATGAAGCTGGCGGCGGTCGCCTTCGTTCTGGTGGTGCCGATCGGCATCCTCGGCGGCGTCGTTGCAGCACTCAATCTCAACCGCCCGCTCGACCGCATCATCAGCCTCGGCGGCCTGTCGGTGACAGTGCTGCCGGAATTCGTCACCGGCATCATCCTGATCCTGATCTTTGGTGTGTGGCTGCGCTGGCTGCCGATCTCGGCCGCATGGCCGCGCGACGCCGGCTTCTTCACGCAGCTCTACTACCTGATCCTGCCCTCGCTGCCGTTGTTCCTGGTGCTGTTCGGCTACATCGCCCGCATGGCGCGCTCCGGCATGATCGAAGCGCTCGATTCCGACTACACGCGAACGGCAGTGCTCAAGGGCCTGCCCTGGCGCACGGTGATCTGGCGCCACGTGCTGCGCAACGCGCTGCTGCCGACCATCACCGTCATCGCGACACAGACCGGCTATCTCATCGGCGGCCTCGTCGTCATCGAAACGCTGTTTCGTTATCAGGGCATCGGCTCGCTGATCTTCACCGCGGCGCGCGGCAAGGATTTCCCGATGCTGGAATCGGGCATCCTCACCATCGGCATCGTCTATGCCGTGGCCACCCTTGTCGCCGACTTCCTCTATTCCGTGCTCAATCCGCGCATCCGGCTGGGGTCAGATCAATGAGCGCCGTCCAGACCAGTTCCCCCACTCCCGACGGCATGCGCCGGCGCGGCCCGCTGACGGAGGTCTTTTTCTCGCTGCTGCGCTCGCGAACATTCCTTGTCGGTTTCGCCATCGTGCTGTTCTGGGTTGCCTGCGCGCTGTTCGGCGAGCATTTCGCACCCTACGATCCGCTCGCCGACGACATCATCAATGCGCTGGCGCCGCCCTCTTCCGAACACTGGTTCGGCACCGACCAGATCGGCCGCGACGTCTTCTCGCGCGTTATCGTCGGTTCGCGCGACATCCTGACCGTCGCACCGCTGGCAACCTTGCTGGCGACCGTGGCCGGCACGGCGCTCGGCCTCGTCACCGGCTATTTTCGCGGCCTCGTCGACGATGTCGTCAGTCGCATCCTGGAAGCCTTCATGGCGATCCCGGTGGTCATCGTCGCGCTGCTGGCAATCGTGGCGCTCGGCACCTCGAAGACGACCGTCATCGTCGTCATCGGCTTGAGCTTCGCGCCGATCATCGCGCGCACAGTGCGCTCGGCGGTGCTGGCCGAGCGCGAACTCGACTATGTCGCCGCTGCACAGCTTCGGCATGAAAGTGCGCTGCATACGATGTTCGTCGAGATCCTGCCCAATGTCATCCCGCCGATCCTGGTCGAAACCACCGTGCGGCTCGGCTATGCCATTTTCGCCGTCGCCACCCTCTCCTTCATGGGCTTCGGCATCCAGCCGCCCTCGCCCGACTGGGGGCTGTCGATCTCCAACAATTACGGCATGATCGGCGGCGGCTTCTGGTGGACAGTGCTGTTCGACGCGCTGGCCATCGCTTCGCTGGTGATCGGCGTCAATCTGGCGGCCGACGGCGTTCACGGAGCGCTCAATGACTAGTTCCGCCAAGGCCGAAAACGCACTCGAACTCACCGATCTGTCGGTTGCCTACCGCGTCACCGGGCGCAATCGCGCCGTGCTGCGCAACCTCAGCCTCACCATCGGCCAGGGCGAAGCCTATGGGCTGGTCGGCGAATCCGGCTGCGGCAAATCCACCGTGGCGCTCACCGTCGTGCGCTATCTGCCGAGAAACGGCTCGATCACCGGCGGCGCGATCTCGCTCGATGGCCAGAACGTGATGAAGCTGGACGCCGAGGCGCTCAGGCGGGCGCGCGCGGAAAGCGTCTCCATGGTCTATCAGGACCCGGGCAAGGCGCTGAACCCATCGATCCGCGTCGGCCGTCAGCTGACCGAGATTTTTGAGCTCGGCGGCGTTTCGGGACAAGCGGCCACCGACCGGGCGATTGCGATGCTGAACCGCGTGCGCATCTCCGACCCCGTCAGCGTCATGCAGCGCTACCCGCATCAGCTTTCCGGCGGCATGCAGCAGCGCGTGGCGATCGCCATGGCGCTGGCCAACGATCCCTCGATGCTGATCCTCGACGAGCCGACCACCGGCCTCGATGCGACGGTGGAGGCCGAAGTGCTCGACCTCATCGCGCAGCTCAGGCAGGAACTGTCGGCCTCGATCCTGTTCATCAGCCACAACCTCGCCGTCGTTTCCAACATGTGCGACCGGGTCGGCGTGCTCTATGCCGGCATGCTGGTCGAGGAAGGACCAACGGAGGTCGTGTTCAACGATCCGCGCCACCCCTACACGGTGGCGCTGCTGCGCTGCCTGCCGCGCGGCGGCCAACGCAAGGATCAGGGGCGCCTCGACACCATTCCGGGTTTCCTGCCGGGCATCGGGGCCGACATCAAGGGCTGCGCCTTCGCCGACCGCTGCGCGCTCGCCGACGATCGCTGCCGCAGCGAATTGCCGCCGCTCTATGATCTGGGCGGCCGGCTGTCGCGCTGCTTCCATCACGACAAGGCGCAGGCGCTGCCGCGCGCGACGCCGAGCGATGTGGCGCCTGTCCCAAAGCCCGCGGCAGCACCGGTGCTGCGCGTCGCCGGGCTGAACAAGACCTATGCCAGCCATGGCCATGCACTGCGCGCCGTCAAGGATGTCTCGCTCGATTTGCGGCCCGGCGAGACGCTCGGGCTGGTCGGCGAATCCGGCAGCGGCAAGACGACCTTCGCCAGGCTGCTGCTCGGCCTGGTGCCGCCCGATGAAGGCGGCACCATCGAGCTGGAAGGCAAGGCGCTGGCGCCACGACTGGAGAACCGCAGCGACGACCAGATCAAGGCGATGCAGATCGTCTTCCAGAACCCGGATTCGGCTCTCAACCGCTCGCATTCGATTCGCCATCTGATCGGCCGGGCACTGAAGCGGCTGGCCGGCCTCTCCGGCAAGGCGCTGGAGGCTCGCCTCAACGATCTCGTCCACTCGGTCCGGCTCACCGACCGCCATCTTGCGGTCAAGCCGCGCCAGCTCTCCGGCGGCCTGAAGCAGCGCGTCGCCATCGCGCGTGCCTTCGCCGGCGATCCTCGCATCGTCGTCTGCGACGAGCCGACCTCGGCGCTCGACGTCTCGGTGCAGGCTGCCATCCTCAATCTGCTCGCCGACCTGCAGTCGAAGGAAGACGTCAGCTACATCTTCATCTCGCACGACCTAGCCGTGGTGCGTTACCTCTCCGACAAGATCGCCGTGCTCTATCTCGGCCGCATCATGGAGCTCGGGCCATCGGAAGACGTCTTTTCCGGACCGCATCACCCCTATACGGAAGCGCTTTTGTCGGCCGTGCCCAAACTCGACCAGACCGAGACGGCGCGTATTCGCCTCGACGGCGAAATCCCCAGCGCCACCAACCCGCCGTCAGGCTGCGTGTTCCACACGCGCTGCCCGCGCAAGATCGGCCCGATCTGCGAGCAGCAGGAGCCGCCACTCAGCGAAGCCCAGGCCGGCCATTCCATCCGCTGCCACATTCCTTACGCTGAACTGGCGAGGCTACAGAAAGCGGTCGTGGCCGAGCCGGCATAGCGCTCTCGCTCGCGTGGCTTGGCCGGTCAGATCTGGCCGGCCATGCTGAGAGCACGGTCACCTTCTGAAAAACCCTGCCCTTCGGCCCAGTCCCTGGCCAACGTGCGCAGACCTGTGAGCGCGACATCCAGAACGTCCGAGGACACGGGGTTCGAGGGATAGGCGAGGTAGATCGGCCGCTGGAATACCGGCGCGTTGTCGATGCGCCGCATCTCGCCGCGCTCGATATGACCGCTGACGGCACTGAGCGGCAGGTAGGCGGCGGCCTGCTGCGACAGCACATGCTGCAGCCCGATGAAGACCAGCCCGGCCGATATGGCCGGCTTGACCATGCCGGCAAAGGCGCGGTCGTGCTCGATGCGGAACTCCAGCCCCCAGTCCATCAGGATGTAGTTTTCGGTCCACGGCTTGGTCTGCGCGGCATGCTGGACAAGCACGACCTGATCGACGGCCAGCGTTTCGTAGACGATGCCGGGATGCGGCCGCGGCAGATAGAGGATGCAGATATCGAGCAGGCCTTCCGCCAGCTGGTCGATCGCCGAGTCCGGAAAGCTGCCCTCCAGCCGCAGCGCCACGTTCGGTCGCCTGGTGCGCATCCACTCGACCCATGGCGAGGTGATGCGGTCCCACAGATAGGCCGGCGCGGTCAGCCGCAGCAAGGTCTCGTAGCCATCGGGAACGGCGATGTCCTGCCGCGATTGCTCCCAGGTGCGGGTGATCGACGAGGCATGCGGCAGGAACTGCCGGCCGGCCGGCGTCAGCGTGACGCCATCGCGGTCGCGCACGAAAAGCCGGCGGCCCAACTGCTCCTCCAGCCCCCTGATCCGCGCACTGACGGTGGACTGGGCGAGGTTGAGCCGGCCAGCCGCGACGGTGAAGCTGCCATGCGTGGCGACTTCGAGAAAGCTGCGCAGATTTTCAGTGTCCATGCCCACCTCTTGCATCGAAAATTTCGATGGCCCCTATCAAAAAATATCGCTTTCCGGCGGCAGTCAACAATGAACTAGATGACTGAACCCCAAGACAAGCGAGGAATCCAGCCATGCCCAAGCATTTCCGGATGATCGACAACGCTCGCAGAACGCTCACTGCAATCGAAAATTCCGCTGTCGACGAATTGCTGGCCGGCAGGATGGGCCGCCGCGATTTCCTGCGCCATGGCAGCGTGCTTGGTCTCTCCCTACCGTTCCTGGGCAGCCTTGTCGCTGCCGCCGGCCTCGGCACCCAGCAGGCACGCGCCGAGGGCAAGCCGGGCGGCACGGTGCGCGCCGGCGTGGCGACGCCGGGCGGCGCCATCGATCCCGTCACCTACTATGACAGTGGCAGCTACCAACTGGTTTTCCAGACCGCCGAGTTTCTCTGCATCACGCAGCCGGACCTCACCTTGAAGCCGGTGCTGGCGGAAAGCTGGGCGCCGAACGAGGACGGCAGCGTGTGGACCTTCAAGCTGCGCAAGGGCGTGAAATTCCACAATGGCGAAGATTTCAAGGCCGACGACGTCGTCGCGACCTTCGACCGGCTGGCCGATCCCAACGGCGCTTCCAACGCGCTATCGGTGTTCAAGGGGCTGCTGTCAAAGGGCGGCACCCGGAAGGTCGACGACCACACCGTCGCCTTCCATCTCGATGCGCCGAATGGCAGCTTTCCCTATTCGGTGTCGATCGACAATTACAATGCCGTCATCCTGCCGGCCAGCTACAAGGGCGACTACGAAAAGACGTTTGAAGGCACCGGCCCGTTTCGGCTGGAGACCTACACGCCAAAGGTCGGCGCGACTTTCATCCGCAATCCCGACTATTGGGGCGAGAAGGCATTGCCCGACCGGCTCGAATTCAAGTTCTACGGTGACGTGCAGCCGCGCATCCTGGCGCTGCAGGCCGGCGAAGTCGACATCCTCGATGCCGTCCCGCTCGATGTCAGCCAGGTGGTGCTGAACAGTCCTGACATCACCGTGCTGCGCGTCGCTTCGACCGCGCACCGCCAGCTTCACATGCGCTGCGACACCGGCCCGTTCACCGACAAACGCGTGCGCCAGGCACTGGCGCTGTGCATCGACCGCTCCAAGCTGGTCGACGGCCTGTGCCGCGGCATGGCGGCGACCGGCAACGACAGCCCGTTCGCGCCGGCTTTCCCGGCGACCGACAAGGCGGTGCCGCAACGCGTGCAGGACATCGCCAAGGCCAAGCAGTTGCTGGAGGCGGCGGGCCTCGCCAGCGGTTTCGATATCACGCTGACGACGCTGCGCTATTCCGACATTCCCGGTTACGCGCAATTGTTCCAGAATTTCGCCAAGGAGATCGGTGCCCGCATCTCGCTCAACATCGAGGACCAGGACAAATATTACGGCAAGGCGGTGTTCGGCCAGTCGGACTGGCTGGACAGCCCGCTCGGCATCACCGATTACGCGCATCGCAGCGTGCCCAACGTCTTCCTCAAGAGCCCGCTGGTCAGCGACGGCCCGTGGAATGCGGCGCATTTCAAGAGCCCGGCCTATGACGGCATGGTCACCAGCTATTTGAAGGCGCTCGATGTCGGCGCGCAACGCGCTGCCGCCTCCGACATCCAGAAACTGCTGCTCGACGAGACGCCTGTCATCTTCAGCTATTTCCCCGATCTGCTGGTGCCGGTGCGCAAGAATGTCAGCGGCCTGCCGCCGATCGCGGCCGGGCTGCTGCTCGATCGCGTGTCATTGAGCTGATCGTGCCCCAGCGCCCGATAGAAACAAAACGGGAGACTACCATTCGCAAGCCCCATCTGCGCGGCCGTGGGCCGCATTTTCCCTTGCTCGACACCATCGTGCAGTATGAATTCGAGCCGGGCTATGTAGCCTTCACCATGCCGACGCAGAAGCGCCTGCGTGTGCAGGTGGGATCGATGACCGTGGCCGATACGACCAATGCCTTGGTGTTCTACGAATCCGATCACCTGCCGGTCTACTACTTCCCGATCGGCGACGTTCGCGAGGAATTCCTGCTGCCGAGCAAGACGACGACAGAGGATCCGTTCAAGGGCGTGGCCACCCACTATTCACTCAACACCGGTATCACGCTGGTCGAGGACGCGGCTTGGCGGTATCTCGATCCGGTCAAGGGCTGTCCGCCAGTATCGGACTACATGTCGTTCACCTGGAGCAAGATGGGCCACTGGTTCGAGGAGGACGAAGAAATCTTCGTCCACGCCCGCGATCCGTTCCGCCGGGTCGACTGCCTGCCGTCGTCGCGGCGCGTACAGGTCATTCTCGACGGCGAGCAGGTCGCCGATTCACGCCGCGGCGTGTTCCTGTTCGAGACCGGCCATCCGGTGCGCCACTATCTGCCGATCGCCGACACGCGGCTCGATATGTTCGCGCCCAGCCGCTACATCTCGCGCTGTCCTTACAAGGGCATTTCCAACTATTATCACGTGACGACCAAGGCCAAACGTCACGAGAACCTTGTCTGGTATTATCCCGAGCCGGTGCACGAGGCGGAGCGCATCAAGGGGCTGGTCTGCTTCCACCACGAACTGGTCGATAAGATCCTGGTCGATGGCGTCGAAATCCCGAAGGAAGCCACGGCCGCGTCGAGCGGTTATTTCTGAGCATCGACGCCGCTTGCGCGCGGGCGCTTGATCGAAGCACGGCTCAGCGCATACCCTCCCCTGGGACAGGGAGGACACTCGATGGATCTTTTCAAGCTGAACGGCGATGTCGCGCTGGTCACCGGCGCCGGCAGCGGCATCGGCCAGGCAATCGCGATCGGGCTCGCCGAGGCGGGCGCCGACGTCGCCTGTTTTGGCCATGCATCGAAGGGTGGGCTGGACGAAACCGCGCACCGGATCACGGCGCTCGGCCGCAAGGCGCTGGTGCTGACCGGTACAGTGACGTCACAGAGCGATCTCGCGGCAGCGATCGATCGCGTCGAGAGCGAACTCGGCGCGCTGACCGTCGCCGTCAACAATGCCGGCATTGCCGGCTCCGAGCCCGCCGAGACGATGCCGCTGGAGACATGGCAGAAGGTGCACGAGGTCAATGTCGCCGGCGTGTTCCTGTCCTGCCAGGCCGAGGCCCGCAAGATGCTGGCGCGACGCAAGGGCTCGATCATCAACATCGCCTCGATGTCGGGCACCATCGTCAACCGCGGCCTGACGCAGGCGCATTACAACTCTTCGAAGGCCGCCGTCGTCCACATGTCGAGGAGTCTCGCCATGGAATGGGCCGATCGCGGTCTGCGCGTCAATGTCGTCAGCCCGGGCTACACGCTGACGCCAATGAACAAGCGGCCGGAGGTGGCCGAAGAGGTCAAGATCTTCAAGCGCGACACGCCGATGGGGCGGATGGCGGCGCCCGAGGAAATGGTCGGACCGACGGTGTTCCTTGCCAGTCGCGCAGCGAGCTTCGTCACCGGCCTCGACCTGATCGTCGATGGCGGCTACGTCTGCTGGTAGAGGTTCGACTTCGCCTGCAGTCTGAATTTATACGCCTCGCGAGGTGTTAGTCGTTGCGCGACATGAACCTTGGTATATATAATTTCATCCTATGAAACGGCCTTGGCGAGATGGGGCTTGCCGGGTCGACAGCCGAGAATATGGACCTTGATGGCTCGCACTTTGCAGGGCGCCGCAAGACTGGCAATCGATCCGCAGATGACCGCTCCCGCAGCGATCCGTCGGCAGCCATGACGCTGACACTCCAGTCCCATTCCATCATCACTAGAATTGAGCACCATCTTGCCTGCGCTGGCCAAAGCCCGGGCAACAATTTGGCGCCGACGGCCTTGCGCAAAGACCAGCCTTTCCAACACAATCAAGAAAAGCCGCAAGAAGGGAACGAACGATAATTTTCACAGCTTGAAGGAGAACAAGCATGTCACTTCGCAGTGTGATTTCGAACTTGACAATGGGAGCCTTCGCACTCGCCGCGGCGAGTGCACTGACGCCTTCCGCCCAAGCCGCCGCACCCGAATCCAACGACCCGATCAAGATCGCGCTGTTCGACTGGACCAGCGTCAACCTCAACGCCAAGATCCTCGGCGGCATCCTGGAAAAGCTCGGCTACACCGTTGAGTATCCGACAGCCGACTACCTCTCCAGCCTGACCACAGGCCTCACCAATGGCGATCTCGATGTCGGCATGGAATTCTGGGACACGACCGCCGGCGAGGCTATGAAGGCCTCCGATGCGACAGGCCAGACCGAACGGCTGGGCAAGCTCGGGCCCAAGGCCAAGGAAGAATGGTGGTTTCCCGAATATATGAAGGACAAGTGCCCCGGCCTGCCCAATTGGGAAGCGCTGAAGGATCCGAAATGCGCCGAAGCCTTCTCGACGGCGGAGACCGCGCCGAAAGGACGCTATCTCGGCGGCCCGGTGACATGGGAAGGCTTTGACGACGAGCGCGTCGAGGCGCTGAAACTGCCCTTCACCGTCATCCATGCCGGCACCGACGCGGCGATGTTCGCCGAACTGGACTCGGCCTATCAGCGCAAGGCGCCGATCATGCTGTGGATCTATTCGCCGCACTGGGCGCCGGCCAAGTACAAGGGCGAGTGGGTTGAATTCCCCGAATACACGCCCGAGTGCTACAACGACCCGAAATGGGGCATCAATCCCGACGCCAAATATGATTGCGGCAAGCCGCATGGTGAAATCTGGAAATACTCCTGGTCCGGCATGAAGGACAAATGGCCGGTCGCCTACAAGGTGGCCAAGGCCTACACGATCGACACCGACGAGCTCAACAAGATGAGCGGCGAGATCGACCTCGGCGGTAAGACGCCGGAAGACGTCGCCGCCGCCTGGATCGCCGCTCATGAGAAAGACTGGAAAGCCTGGGCGCAGTGATCGTTCCGACTGGAAGATGAGACCCGGCCGCTGATCAGCCGAGCCTCGGTTCTTGGTGTTCCAGAAGGACGTTTGAATGACGGACAAGACTGAACAGGGCGCCAATGGGGCGGGCGCGTCAAAAGATGCCCGCCCGATAAAGCTTGCCTGCCGCAATGTCTGGAAATTGTTCGGATCGAATGCGGCGAATTTCATCCGCGAACGCGACGGCAAGGCTAGCATGGCCGACGTCACTGCTGCCGGGCTTGTCGGCGCGGTGCGCGCCGTCGACCTCGAAATCCGCCAGGGCGAGATTTTTATCATCATGGGCCTGTCGGGCTCCGGCAAGTCGACGCTGGTGCGCTGCATGTCCAGGCTGGTCGAGCCGACCCACGGCAAGGTCGAATTCGAGGGCAAGGATCTGCTGAAAATCTCCGATGCAGCGCTCATCGAATTGCGGCGCCACCGCATGGGCATGGTGTTCCAGAACTTTGCCCTGTTGCCGCATCTCAACGTGCTGGAGAACATCGCCTTCCCGCTCAGCATCCAGGGGCAGGACCGGGCGACACGCGAGGCACGGGCCCGCGAGGTCATCGAGCTTGTCGGTCTGCGTGGCCGCGAGCATTTCTATCCGCGCGAGTTGTCCGGCGGCCAACAGCAGCGTGTCGGCATCGCCCGCAGCCTGGCGACAAAACCGGAGATCTGGTTCCTCGACGAACCATTCTCGGCGCTCGATCCGTTGATTCGCCGCGAAATGCAGGACGAGCTGATGCGGCTGCAGACCATGCTGCACAAGACCATCGTCTTCATCACCCATGATTTCGACGAAGCCATCCGGCTGGCCGACCGCATCGCCATCATGAAGGATGGCGAGGTCATCCAGATCGGCACGCCGGAAGAGCTGGTGGTCAATCCGGCGACCGACTACGTCGCCGAATTCACCCGCGACGTCGACCGCGCCAAGGTGATTTCGGCACGCAGCCTGATGCGCGCCTGTGACGGCTCGGAGCATGGCGGAACGGTGGCGCCGGATGCCAAGATCGCCAGCTTCTCGGCCGGTATCGTTGCCGCCAACAAGCCGTTCGCGGTGGTCAACGGCACCGGCAAGCCGATCGGCGAGGTGACGCCGCAAGCGGTGATCGATTTGCTGGCCGGCATCGATCGGTCGAGGGCCGGCGCATGACGGTGACGGCAAGCGCCAGCGTGGCAAGGTCGCGGCCGATTCAGATCTGGCTGCTGATCTGGGCCGCAGCGCTTGCCGCCGTGCTGGTCGTTTTCCTGCTGCAGGACCGCCTGCCCTGGGCCGTCAACTACCCGGCAAGCGCGGTCTTGCCGGTCGCCGACTGGGTCAGCGCGCTGATGCGCTGGATCAAGTCGAACCTGTCGTGGCTGACCCGCTCGATCACCGCGGTGGTCGGCATTCCGCTCGATTTCGCGCTCAATCTCCTGGCCAAGAATTTCAAGATCGGCCATGGCGCTGAGGCCTATATCCTGCCGCGCCTGTCCTGGGTCGGCGTCTGCGCTGCCGCCTTCCTTGCCGGACATGCCGTTGGCGGCAGAAAGCTCAGCCTGCTGGTTGGCGGCTGCTTCCTCTACATCGCCCTGTTCGGCCAATGGACCAGTGCCATGCTGACGCTGGCGCTGATTTCCATCGCGGTGCCGTTCTGCATCGTCACCGGGCTGTTCGCCGGCATCTGGGCGTGGCGCAAGCCATGGGCCGAAAGGCTCATCGTCTCCCCTGCCCTTGACCTGATGCAGACGATCCCGACCTTCGCCTATCTCATCCCGATGCTGCTGCTGTTCGGCAACAGCCCGGTGTCGGCGATGATCGCGACCGCCATTTTCGCCACCCCGCCGATGGTGCGGGCGACGATGCTGGGCCTGTCGCGGGTGCCATCGGAGATCGACGATTTCAGCGAAATGGCCGGCTGCACGGCGCGGCAGAAACTGTGGCGGGTGCTTTTACCCTCGGCACGGCCGACACTGATGGTCGGCGTCAACCAGGTGATCATGCTGGCGCTGAACATGGTCATCATCGCTTCGATGATCGGCGCCGGCGGCCTCGGCTACGACGTGCTCCTGGCGCTGCGCGCACTGAAGGTCGGCGAGGCGATGGAAGCCGGCCTTGCCATCGTGGCACTGGCCATTGCGCTCGACCGGCTGAGCCAGGCCATCGCGCACAAACAGGCAAAGGGCCATCTTCATCAGGCGATCAGCCCGAGCCTCTGGCGGCGTTACCCCAACCTGACGCTGGCCATCGCCATCCTTGTCGTGACAACACTGCTTGGCCTGTTCGTGCCGGCCTTCGCGGCGGTGCCAAAAGCGATTACCTTCACCACCGCGCCGCTGTGGAAGGCGGCGGTGAACTGGGTGACGATCAATTTCTTCGACATGATCGAAGCGTTTCGCGTGGCGCTCATCCTCAATCTGCTGAACCCGCTGCGCGCCTTCTGTGAAGGCTTTCCGTGGCTGGGCGCCGTGTTCCTGCTCGGCCTCGCCGGCTATCAGCTCTCCGGCCTAAAGTTGGCCGTATTGGTCGCCGCGCTGACTGCCTTCTGCGCCATCACCGGCCTGTGGGAAAAGACCATGGCGACGGTCTATCTCTGCGGTATCTCTGCCTTCATCGCCTGCCTGATCGGCATTCCCATCGGGTTGATGGCTTCGCGCAGCGACCGCTTCGAGAAGATCGTCACACCGATCATCGATACGCTGCAGGTGCTGCCATCCTTCTGCTTCATCATCCCGGTGGTGATGCTGTTTCGGGTCGGCGACGTCACCGCGATGATCGCAACGATAGCCTTCGCCGTGGTGCCGGCGATCCGCTACACCAATCACGGCATCCGGCAGGTGCCGCCGGCGCTGATCGAGGCGGCCAAGGTTTCCGGCTGCACGCCGCGCCAGACCTTCTTTCGCGTGCAACTGCCGCTGGCGCTGCCGGAGATCATGCTCGGCGTCAACCAGACGATCCTGATGGCGCTGGCGATGATCATCATCTGCGCCATGGTCGGCACGCGCGATCTCGGCCAGGAAGTGTTCATCGCGCTGTCCAAGGCCGATTCCGGCCGCGGCATCATCGCCGGTCTCGCCATCGCCTTCATCGGCATCGTCGCCGACCGGCTGTTCAGCGCCTGGACGGCGAAGGCGCGCGCAAGGCTGGGGTAGCAGGCGCCGCGCTACTCCGCCGCGACGCCCTTCACTTCGAGATAGCTCTCCATCGAATCGTCCAGCGCCTGCAGCCACGGTGTGTGGTGCAGTGGCGCCATGGTGCCGGTCATCAGCGAGCGGTAGGCGTGGTCGCGGAAGCTCATAATATCTTCGCCCTTGTGGTTCTCCCACTCCATGAAGGTCTGGTTGACCGCCTCGACGTCGAAACCGGGATAGTCGGTCTGGTCCATCAATTCCTTGGTGTAGTCGCCCTGGAACCAGATCATCTGCTCGGCGTCTTCCAGCGTCTCCTCGCGTACGCGCCACTTCGCGCCGTGCTGCGCCATCGCCTCGGCCGAGGGCAGCTTGATGCGACCCATGATGACGTCGCGGGCGAACCAGGCCTGCGCGTCGAACATGTTGAAGGTGTAGAACTGGTCCTGCATGCCGATATAGGACAGCTGCGGGTTCTTCTCCCAGACGACGCCTTCATAGAGGTCGAGCGGCCACATGCGGTTGGCGGTCTTGAGCTTGAGGTCGTCGGTCAGGAAGGGGAAAGAGTGCAGATAGCCGGTGCACAGGATGATGGCGTCGACATCCCTAGTGGTGCCATCCTTGAAATGCGCGGTCTTGCCGACGACCTTCTGCAGCAGCGGCACTTCTTTCCAATTCTCTGGCCATTTGAAGCCCATCGGCTTCGAGCGGTAGCTGGAGGTGATCGATTTGGCGCCGTATTTGTAGCACTGCGAGCCGATGTCCTCGGCCGAATAGGAGCGGCCGATGATCAGGATGTCCTTGCCCTTGAATTCCATCGCGTCGCGGAAATCATGGCTGTGCAGGATGCGGCCGTTAAAGGTGGAGAAGCCCTCGAAATAGGGCACGTTGGGCACCGAGAAATGGCCGGAAGCGACGACGACATTGTCGAACTCTTCGGAATAAGTGACGTCGTTGGTGCGGTCATGCGCGGTGACGGTGAATTTCTTCGTCTCGTCGGAAAACGTCACCATGCGCACCGGGCTGTTGAAGCGCACCCATTTGCGCAGGCCGGATTTTTCGACGCGGCCCTTGATGTAGTCCCACAGCACGGCGCGCGGCGGGTAAGAGCCGATCGGCCGGCCGAAATGCTCCTCGAAGGTGTAGTCGGCGAATTCCAGGCATTCCTTCGGTCCGTTCGACCAGAGGTAACGGTACATCGAGCCGTGCACCGGATCGCCATGCTCGTCGAGGCCGGTGCGCCAGGTGTAGTTCCACAGGCCGCCCCAGTCCGACTGCTTTTCGAAGCAGACGATTTCGGGAATGTCGGCGCCCTTGTCGGCCGCCGACTTGAAGGCCCTGAGCTGTGCCAGGCCGGATGGGCCGGCTCCGATGACGGCAACGCGACTTTTCATGGCAGGCCTCCCGATCTGGTTTCGACTTTTGTCTTAACGCTATTCCCAAAGGGAAAGCGCTATGCGCTTTTCCCGGAATTGCTCTTACGAAACAAATTTCACTCACAGGACAGTAATTGGCCCTTTCGTGCTGTCAACAGCCCGATGCTGAAACAAGGTTCCGACGATGTGGATTTCCCGCGAAAAACCGGACGCTGCCAAACATCATTATCATGCGCATGCGCGTTCACGCGACTTGCCGTCGCAGTTGCGCTCCTGTATCGGCACCTGACATGTTCACCTAGAGTGAAATAAATCCGCAGGAGTGCCGGGGGCGACATGGCGAAGAAGGTTTCCGATTCCAAGGCTGGTCCAGCCGGTGCGACGGCCAAGCCGCTGCCAAAGGTTTCGGCCGACGGCAAGACCATCCGCGCGCCGCTGACGCAGAACCCGCATGCCATTCGCGACACGCGCGAAAAAGTGCTGGAGGTCGCGATCGGCCGCGAGGTGCGGGCCTTCCGCAAGAAGCTCGGCATCACCGTTGCCGATCTCGCGGTCGCCACCGACATTTCGCTGGGCATGCTGTCGAAGATCGAGAATGGTATCACCTCGCCCTCGCTGACCACCTTGCAGGCACTGTCGCGGGCGCTCGGCGTTCCGGTCACCGCCTTCTTCCGCCGCTTCGAGGAAGAGCGCAGCGCCGTGTTCGTCAAGGCTGGCCAAGGCCTCGATGTCGAGCGCCGCGGCACGCGCGCCGGTCACCAGTACAATCTGCTCGGCCATATCGGCTCCAACACCAGCGGCGTCGTCGTCGAACCCTATTTGATCACGCTGACCGAGGATTCCGACGTGTTTCCGACCTTCCAGCATGAGGGCATGGAGTTCCTCTATATGCTCGAAGGCGAGGTCGTTTACCGGCACGGCAGCAACCTCTACCCGATGAAGCCCGGCGACAGCCTGTTCTTCGACGCCGACGCGCCGCACGGGCCGGAACAGCTGACGAAACTGCCAATGCGCTATCTGTCGATCATCTGCTATCCGCAGAGCGCGGGGTGAGCGGAACTCGATCTCCCCTTGGTCTCTCGTGAGGAGATCGGCTTCGCGACGGCTCCTCTTTTGCACTGGTGATTGGCGAAAGCTGAAGTGACATTCGATCTCCCCCCTGGAGGGGGAGATGTCCGGCAGGACAGAGGGGGGCGAACCGCGATGACGCACAATCTGGTATCCGCCAACAGCCGCCGCAATGCGCGCACGATGCGCAAGGTGATGACCGATGCCGAACTCAAGCTTTGGAATGAGATCAGGGCACACAGGCTGATGGGACTGGGGTTTCGGCGCCAGATGCCTATCGCCGGCCATATCGTCGATTTTGCATGCCCGGACAAAAAGCTGATCGTCGAGCTTGATGGTTCCGAGCATGGCCGGGCCGAAACGTCGGAATCGGACGCTGCAAGAACCACCAAATTCGAAGCGCTGGGCTGGACGGTCCTGCGCTTCTGGAACGACGATGTCATTCGCGATATCGACAATGTCTGCCAGCATGTCGTGATTGTGGCTGGGCTGGGCGACGCGTCGTAAGCGCGGAGGTGGAGATTGGGCAAGGCAGGCGCTCCACGGCGCCCCCCTCTGCCCTGCCGGGCATCTCCCCCTCTTGGGGGGAGATTGGCTGCTTTGGGGGCAGCGCCAACATCAGCTATTCAATCCGGCCCAAACCCCTGGCTGGTCGCGCTCCCATCATCCAGCTTCGACAGCCACTCGACCAACGCCGGCCGGTAACGCGTCAGGCCCTTGTAGTTAGCGAGTTCGTCGGGCAGGTCGCGGATGACGCGGTGCAGGCGCCGTGCCCATTTGGGCTGCGTCGCCAGTTCGTCCATCTTGATCAGATAGCAGCGGATCGGGAAGACGATGCCGTTGGAGCGCGGCAGGCGCCAGAAGCTCTGCAGTTCGACCCGCAGATGCACCTTGTCGCCGACATTCTCCGGCGTCACCGTCGCCCGGTCCGGCCCCCATTTGTGGTAGTTTTCGGGGCTGGTGTCGAGGCGCGGATTGATGGTCATCGTCCAGTTCAGGCGCCGCGCCGGCTTGCCCTGCTGGATGTTGGTGAGGAATTTCAGCGCCCTGACGAAAATCCCCTTCTCATGCGCCAGCGGCACCGGCGCATGCCATTCGAAGAAGTTCATGCCGATGTCGAAATCGAGCGACCAGTCAGCCTGGGTGGTGACCATGCCGGCATCCATCCACAGATTGCCGTCGCGCTGGTCGAGGATGCAGAAATCGCCCTGGCTCTGCCGGGTGATGTATTCCATCGGCCCGTAAGGCAGCGTCGAGGTGTCGCCGAAAGTGAAGGTGTCGTCGATACCGAGCGGCCGGTTGATCCAGCGCCAGCGATCGCCGTCGCGGGTCAGCGTGAAATGCTCGGGATAGCCCAGCGCCTGCTGCTCCATCAGCAATTCGAGCAGGTCCCAGCCGGCCAGCGTCATGTGCGGCAGCGACTGGCAGCGCAGCGGATCCTCGGCCAGCACCAGCGCGCGGTCCTGCATCTCGGCGACATAGTGCTCATCGACGTCGATCAGGTTTTCCAGCACGCTGCCCCTCGGGCCGACGACATGCGGCTCGATGTTGACCGCATACATGTAGGCGTCTTCGTGGAACGGAAACGGGAAGCGCCTGATGTGCTCCGGGCTGTTCTTGAAGGTGAAGTCGTCGCGGAACGTTTCCTTGCGAAAGGTGATGCCCATGATTTCCTCCTAGCGCTCCAGGACCAGCGACCGGCCTTCGAAGCGCGACACGCAGGGCATGATCTTCTTGCCCGAACGGTGCTCTTCCTCACTCAGCCAGTGGTCGTTGTGGATGAACTTGCCGTCGCAAGAAATGACGTTGGTCTCGCACTGGCCGCAGACGCCGCCGCGGCAGAGATAGGGCGGATCGACGCCGGCCGCCTCGATCGCCTCAAGCAGGCTCTGCTGCTCATCGACGCGGATCGTCTTGCCGCTGACGGCGAGCGTCACGTCGAAAGGCAGTCCGGGCTGGGGTGCCGCGAAATGTTCGAAATGCACGGTTTCCGCCGGCCAGCCAAGGCTTGCCGCGCGATCGCGTACCCAGTTGATCATGCCGGCCGGGCCGCAGACATAGAGATGCGTGCCGAGCGGCTGCGTCGACAGCAAGCGGTCGAGTTCGATGCGCTCGTCAAGGTCGTCATGATAGAGCCTGACCCGGCGGTCGTAGCGCTCGCGCAGCACATCGGCGTAGGTGCCAAGCGATGCGGTGCGGCAGGTGTAGTGCAGTTCGAAATTGCCGCCTTCCGCCGCCAGTTGCGCGGTCTGCGCCATGAACGGCGTGATGCCGATGCCGCCGGCCAGCATCAGGTGCTTCTTGGCCCGCAGGTCGAGCGAGAACAGGTTGACCGGGTAGCTGACCACCATCTCCATGCCGGTCTTGACGCTCCGGTGCATGAACAGCGAGCCGCCACGGCCGACATCGTCGCGGCGTACCGAGATCGTGTATTCGCGCGTATCGAGCGGCGAACCCATCAGCGAATAGGGATTGAGCCTGGTGCGTTCGCCCTCGCGCATCTCGACCACGACATGGGCGCCGCCGGAAAAGGTCGGCAAAAGCTCGCCGTCGCGTCGGCGGAAATGAAAACGGGTAACGAGGTCGTTGACCGGGACGACATCGCTGACGACGACATCGAGTTTTGTTGTTCCGGTGCTCATCGGAAAATCTCCTCCATCGGAGGAATCTCCGAGCGATCTTCCGCATTGATGCAGACGCCCTGGAAGGCAGCGATGCGCCTTGAATAGTGATCGCGCACCAGAAGCAGCAGGCCGCAATGCGCGCAGGTTGCCGGCTGCGTCGTGACATTCTCGGTGATGCCCTTGCAGTGGACGCATTGCATGCGCCGCGCCAGCGAACCGCGATGCTCGGTCTGGATCGAGGTGTGGTCGATGCCGGCCTCAAGCGCCACCTGCATCGCCTGGCCGATCAGACCCTCAGTGCCGGCGAGGTAGAGGCGCAGGCCCATATGCGCGTTGGCCAGTGTCTGCCTGAGCCGTGGCAGCAGGCTGGCGAAGGACGGCGCCTGATGGAGCTGCGCCGATTTCAGCGCTTCGAGGGCGGCGGTGTGTTTGCCGTGAGGTCCGGGAATGAAGACGATTTCAGCGTCGCCGAAAAACCCGGGCGGCGCCCTCCCGGCCATCTCCGCGATCGCCAGCGCCCCTTCCGCATCGGCGATAAAAAGATGATGCTTGCCGGGCTGCGGAGACAAGGTTCCGTAAACAGGCCGGCTGATGATGCTTTTGGCTGCCATTTAAGTCTTCGTGCCTTCGAGCGCTTCACCGTTTCATAGAAACGGCGGACCGCTCTATCTCTTTGCTTTGACGCAATTCCGGACGGAAAACTGTTTCACACTTTTCCTGGAATTGCTCGAACCCCTCGGTGTTGACTATGCCTCAACCTTTCGCCGTGCGCTTGATCTTCTTGGGATCGTCGAATGGCAATGGCTGGGCGGTCGCCTTGATGGCACCGCTCTTGTTGCGGATTTCGAGCTTGGTGTCCTTGACCGCACAGTCGACGTCGAGGCGGGCGATGCCCATCGATTTCTCGACCAGCGGCGAATACATGGCGCAGGTCACCACGCCGACCTTTTTGCCGTCGCGATAGACCGGCGCACCCTCATCGGCCGGCTCCTTGCCGTCGAGCAAGACGCCATAGATCTTGAAGCGTTCCTTGCCTTTCAGGCGATAGTGCTCCTCGGCACCGCGAAAGCCGGTCTTGCCGGGGCTGACGGTGAAGTCGAGGCCGAGTTCCCACAGCGTGTCGCCAGGGCCTTCATTGTCGAACGGATACTTTTGGGAATTGTCGTAGGGATAGAAGAGCAGATAACTTTCGACGCGCAGCATGTCGAGCGTGGTGAAGCGGCACGGAATGATGCCGGCGCTCTTGCCCTCGTCGAGGATCCTGTCCCAGATCGTGCCGGCATCCTGGCCACGGCAGAAGATCTCGTAGCCGCGCTCGCCGGTATAGCCGGTGCGCGATATCATCACGGGCAAGCCGAACAGCTGCGTCTGCATGTGATGGAAATAGTTGAGGTCGCGAATACCAGGCACGTGCTTGGCCAGATAATCGACTGATGTCGGACCCTGCAGCGACAGATCGTGCAGATTGTCGTCGAAGCGCAGCGAGACGTCGCGGCCCATAGCCGCCCGCTGCAATTCCTCATGGCCGGTGCCAGAACCATGCACCACCATCCAGGAATTCGGTCCCGTGCGGTAGAGGATGCAATCGTCGGTGAATTTTCCCGCTTCGTTCAGCATGCAGGCATAGGCCGACTTGCCGGGATAGATCTTTTCGACATCGCGTGTCGTCACCAGGTCGATCAGGTGTGAGGCATGCGGCCCGGTGATGTGGACTTTCTTGAGGCCGGAGACATCCATCAGGCCGGCCTTGGTGCGGATGGCGATGTACTCCTCGTCGGCATCCTTGTCGTAGGTCCAGGCGGTTCCCATGCCGCTCCAGTCTTCGAGCTTCGAACCGAGCGCTCGGTGCCGATCCGCCAGGGTCGAAAATCTCCAGGATGCCGTCATCCGCTCGTCCTCCGTTTCGATAATGCTCTGCTGTTCCCTGCCCCCTGCGCAGCGGCGGGAGCTTTGGCCGAATATTGATCGCAAACCTCCGGGCGCCGCAATACCCATAAGCAATTAATTTCATTGTCAGGCAAAATCCGCCGCGCAAACCAAACGGTAACCCCGCGTAAATCGCGCTTGACAATTGCGAGATTCAGACAGAATTTATGAAAAAAATTTCACTCTGTTGAAAGAGGACGACGGACGGGGGATTCGGAACCGGACGGCGGAAAAGGGGAGAAACCGATGTCAGACATGCAACAGCGCATCGAAGCGCTGTATCGTTCCGACGTGCGCGGAGCCGCGCTCTTGATCGTCTGCCTGTGGGCGACGATTCTCTTCGTCCTCCTCATGACATGGCCCTACATCCCGCACAGCGGCATCAAGGCCGTGGTCGCGATCGCCGCCGCCGCCGTGCTGATCTTCAACACGGCCGCCATCCTGGCGATGGTCAAGCACTACAAGGAAGACAAGGAATTCATCTACGGGCTCGATATCAAGAACGCCGACGCGTTCCGCAACCGCAAGTCCTGAGGGGTAGAAGAGATGTCCCGCTACACGCCGCCGGAACAAAGCAAGGCCGGGCAGGTTTTCGACATCGCCGTCGTCGTCGTCGCCATTTTCGTGGCGCTGTGGCTACCGCTCAAGCTGGGCCTCGCCGGCGCGGCGAAATCCATCGACGCGCTCGACGCCAAGACCTGGGAAGCGCTAGGCCAGAACCCGACCATGGCGTCTATCTGGGAAAAGCTCGGCTATACGCCCGAGACCGCGCACGACATCATCCAGAACCGCTTCCACTATGTCATCGACTGGCCGACGCTGATCATCATGGCGGCGGTGCTGATCGGTTATTTCGTCTTCCTGTTTCGTGCATCGGACCGCGAATATCGCGACGTCATCAACGAAAAATTCGACGACAAGTAAGAGTTCTGAGGACGATCTAATTCGGGGAACACGATCATGTGGGTGGCACTCTCTTACGCATGCTGGGGCATCTCGATCGTGCTCGCTTTGTGGATGCTCTACGACTGGTTCAAGGTCGACACGACCTTCTCCGAAGAGGTGCTGACCTCCTCGCGCGAAGGCGAACTGGAAGCCACTTCCGAAAAACACCGGATCTGAGTGAGGATTGAACAATGACGATCGCACTTGAACCGGCTGCCCAAGGGGACAGAGTTTCACTCCTGCGCGTGCTCGGACCGGCCCATGTCTGGGCGCTCGGCGTCGGCATCGTCCTGGTCGGCGAATTCACCGGCTGGAATTTCTCGGCCGACAAGGGTGGCGCACTGGCCGCGCTGATCGTCTGCTGGGTCGTCGGATTGCTCTACACCTCGGTCGCCATGATCGATTCCGAGGTGACATCGACCGTCGCCGCCGCCGGCGGCCAGTATGCGCAGGCAAAGCACATCGTCGGACCGCTGATGGCGTTCAATGTCGCGCTGTTCCTGGTCTTTGCCTACACCATGCTCGAAGTGTCCGACGCCATCCTGCTCGGCGACACCATCGTCGCCAAGGCCGGCGTCGAAGGGCTCACCCACAATTCCTTCATCGCCGCCACCATCGTCGTTCTGGCGTGGCTGAACTATCGCGGCGTGCTGATGACGCTCAACGTCAACTTCGTCATCACAGCGGTCGCCTATATCTCGATCGTCATCCTGTTCTTTTCGGTCAGCCCGTGGACGCAAGGCGCGGTGCTGAAGCTGAACGAACTGGTTACGCCCGGCAATGCGCTCCCCTATGGCTGGATCGGCGTCATCGCCGCCTTCCAGTTCGGCATCTGGTACTATCTCGGCATCGAGGGCACCACGCAGGCCGCCGAGGAAGTGCGCTCGCCGGCGCGTTCGCTGCCTTACGGCACCATGGCCGGCATGATCACGCTTTTGATCGCCGCAGCCATGACCTGGTATGTCTGCGCCTCGATGATGCCGTGGGAATATCTGGGCATCACCTACTATCCGCTGTGGGACGCGGGCAAGCTGACCGGCAGTCCGCTGCTCGAGAACCTGCTGTTCGTTGCCACGCTGCTTGCCGCACTGGCGTCGGCCAATGGCTGCATCAACGACGCGGCGCGCGCATGGTTTTCGCTCGGCCGTGACCGCTATCTGCCGACCTGGTTCTCGGCGGTGCATCCGAGATACCGCACGCCCTATCGCTCGATCCTGTTCCTGCTGCCGATCGCGCTGGCCTTCGCCTTCATCGCCGACCTCAACCAGGCGATCACCTTCTCGATCCTGTCGGGTGTCCTGCAATACACGTTCATGAGCATCAACATCATGATGTTCCGCAGGAAGTGGCCGCTGGGCTCGATCCGGCGCGGCTACACGCACCCCTTCCATCCGATCCCGGCCATCGTGCTGTTTTGCCTGTGCGTGGTGACCTTCTTCGCCATCTTCCTCGGCTTCGGCTCGCAACTGATCGCCATGGTCGCCTTCTACTTCCTGATCTCACTGTGGTTCCATTTCTATCGCTACAAATTCGTGCGGCGTGGCGATCAGTTCACCATGCCATGGCCGAAGCCGCAGGGTTATTGATGGGAGTAGGCCGGTCCGTATCCTGGATGGGCGTGGCATGAGAAAATGTCCGAGCTGACATCAGCACTGCTGGCCGGAGCCATTGTCCTGGCTGTCGTTCTCCACCTTGCCTGGCAGGCGCGTGCCGGCCGCAGCAGGGCATCGATGGCGCTCGCCGTCGAGCAGGGCCGCATCCGCACAGTCATCGCCGACGCAGCCAATGTTTCGGACGGCACCGCCGGCGTCATCACCTGGGAAGGATCCTGGAACAGCCAACGCGTCCAGGTACGCACCATCGTCGATACCTTGGCGACGCGGAAACTGCCGGCGCGCTGGCTTAGTGTTTCGATCACCGAAGAGGTCGCGGTGCCGGCGACGTTTGACATGATGATGCGGCCGGGCTCGCCGACGACCTTTTCCAATTTCGATCATCTTGAGCACACGCTGCCCAAGGCTCCGGGATTTCCTGCCGAGGCGGTGCTGCGCACCGACCGGAGGGCGGCGCGCTTTCCGCAAGGCCTCATTGCCAGCCATATCGAGATCTTTTCCCAGGGGCGCGCCAAGGAATTGCTGATCACCCCCAAGGGTATACGCATCGTCTGGCTGCTGGCGGAGGCCGAGCGGGCGCGTTATGGCGTCTTCCGGCAAGCCGAATTCGGCGACGCCACACTCGATCCCGCGCTGATCGAAAGACTGCTGGTGTCGGTGTCGGCGCTTCGCGACGCGATCAACAAAAGCGAACGGCAGGCCGCATGACCAGTTCCGCCACTGCACCCACCAGCCCCTATCTGGTTCTCGGCGCCGCAATCGTGCTGCCGGCAAGCGGGCATGTCATTCTGGGCGTACCGGTGCGCGGGCTGCAGTTCCTTTTCTTCATGGTGATCCTGGCATGGGTGACGGCCAAGATCGCGCCGCCTGACGCCAGTTTTGTCGGCCGTCACGCCGGCGGCTTTCTCATCTATGCCTTGTCGATCCTGGACGCCTACAAGCTCGCCCGCATCCGCACCGCCAAATGGGTTCACAACGCCCGGCAAGGCAACGAAAGTGGACAGAGCGGTGTTGAGTCGCATAGGTAACTAGAGGAATATTTTTTTCATACGATTGAATTTGTACAGCTCATTCGATACATCATCTCTCAGCTACAAACGATCTCTTCGCTACAAACACCGGGAGGCTGACATGTGTGGAATTGTCGGACTGTTTTTGAAGGACAAGTCGCTGGAGCCCCAGCTTGGTGCGATGCTGTCGCAGATGCTGATCTCGCTCAGCGATCGCGGTCCCGACAGCGCCGGCATCGCCATCTATGGCGCGCCTTCCAAGAACGAGGCCAAGATCACCATCCAGTCGGCCAGGCCCGACCGCGATTTCCGCGGCCTCGAGGCGGAGCTCGCCAAGGCCATCGGCACGCCGGTGACGATGGCGGTGAAATCCACCCATGCGGTCGTCAGGACCACGCCCGCCAAGATCGATGAGGCGCGCGAAACCATCCAGGCGCTGCGCCCCGACATCCGCATCATGGGCGCCGGCGACGTGGTCGAGATCTACAAGGAAGTCGGCCTGCCCGAGGCAGTGGTCGACCGCTTCGATGTCCGCAAGATGACCGGCACGCATGGCATCGGCCATACCCGCATGGCCACGGAATCGGCGGTGACGACGATGGGCGCGCATCCGTTCTCGACCGGCGCCGACCAGTGCCTGGTGCACAATGGTTCGCTGTCCAACCACAACAATGTCCGCCGCGAACTGATCCGCGAAGGCATGACCTTCGAGACCGAGAACGACACCGAGGTCGCGGCCGCCTACCTCTCGTCGCAGATGGCGCATGGCAAGAATCTCGGCGAAGCGCTGGAAGGCACGCTCTCCGACCTCGACGGCTTCTTCACCTTCGTCGTCGGCACCAAGAACGGTTTTGGCGTGGTGCGCGACCCGATCGCCTGCAAGCCCGCCGTGATGGCCGAAACCGACCAGTATGTCGCCTTCGGCTCGGAATATCGCGCGCTGACCAAACTGCCGGGCATAGACAATGCGAGGGTCTGGGAACCCGAGCCCGCAACCGTCTATTTCTGGGAGCATTGAATTCATGCCGGCAACCACGCTTTCAAAGACCGCAGCACACGACCCTCGGGTCTTCGATCTCGACCAGCTGTCGCTGCGCGAACTCAATCAGGCGCTTCACAATCTGGCGCCGGGTTCGAACGAAACGGCATGGGAAGTGCTGAACCCGAAAGGCAGCCATTCGGTGGCCGTCGGCGTCGACCAGCCTGTTGCCATCGATGTGCGCGGCAGCGTCGGCTACTACTGCGGCGGCATGAATTCCGGCAGCACCATCACCGTGCATGGTTCGGCAGGCCCCGGCGTCGGCGAGAACATGATGTCGGGCTCGATCACCATCAAAGGCGACGCCAGCCAATATGCCGGCGCCACCGGCAAGGGCGGCCTGCTGGTCATCGAAGGCAACGCCTCGTCGCGCTGCGGCATTTCGATGAAGGGCATCGACATCGTCGTCCACGGCAATATCGGCCATATGTCGGCTTTCATGGCGCAGTCGGGCAATCTGGTGGTGCTGGGCGATGCCGGCGACGCGCTGGGCGATTCCATTTACGAGGCGCGGCTCTTCGTGCGCGGCAAGGTCGAAAGCCTCGGTGCCGACTGCATCGCCAAGGAGATGCGGACCGAGCATCTGGAATTGCTGCAAGGCCTGCTCGACCGTGCCGGCATCACCGGCGTCAAGCCGTCGGAGTTCAAGCGTTACGGTTCGGCGCGCACGCTCTACAATTTCAATATCGACAACGCCGACGCGTATTGAGGCAGCATGACCTATCGCAACCCGCCGACGACGCCGCGCAAATCCGCGACCTTCGACGACTACACACTTTCCGAGATCCGCCGTGCCGCGGCGACCGGCATCTATGATATCCGTGGCGCCGGCGCCAAGCGCAAGCTGCCGCATTTCGACGACCTTCTGTTCCTCGGTGCCTCGATCTCGCGTTACCCGCTCGAAGGCTATCGCGAGCGCTGCGACACATCAGTCGTGCTCGGTTCGCGCCATGCCAAGAAGCCGATCGAGCTGAAAATCCCGATCACCATCGCCGGCATGAGCTTCGGCTCGCTGTCGGGCCCCGCCAAAGAAGCGCTCGGGCGTGGCGCGACCCTGTCGGGCACCTCAACCACCACCGGCGACGGCGGCATGACCGAGGAAGAACGCGGCCATTCCAAGCAGCTGGTCTATCAATATCTGCCGTCGCGCTACGGCATGAACCTGCGCGATTTGCGCCGCGCCGATGCGATCGAGGTGGTCGTCGGCCAGGGCGCCAAGCCGGGCGGCGGCGGCATGCTGCTTGGCCAGAAGATTTCCGACCGTGTCGCGGAAATGCGTACGCTGCCGAAAGGCATCGACCAGCGCTCGGCCTCGCGCCATCCGGACTGGACCGGACCCGACGATCTCGAGATCAAGATCCTCGAACTGCGCGAGATCACCGACTGGGAAAAGCCGATCTACGTCAAGGTCGGCGGCGCCCGGCCCTACTACGACACAGCGCTTGCCGTTAAGGCCGGCGCCGATGTCGTTGTCGTCGACGGCATGCAGGGCGGCACCGCCGCCACCCAGGAAGTGTTCATCGAAAATGTCGGTATGCCGACGCTTGCCTGCATCAGGCCGGCGGTACAGGCGCTGCAGGATCTGGGCATGCACCGCAAGGTGCAGTTGATCGTCTCCGGTGGTATCCGCAACGGCGCCGATGTCGCCAAGGCGCTGGCGCTCGGCGTCGACGCGGTCTCGATCGGCACGGCTGCCCTTGTCGCGCTCGGCGACAACGATCCGCGCTGGGAGGCGGAGTATAACGAACTCGGCACCACGGCCGGCGCCTATGACGACTGGCACGAGGGGCGCGACCCCGCCGGTATCACCACACAGGACCCGGAGTTGATGAAGCGGGTCGACCCGGTGGCCGCCGGACGCCGGCTGGCGAACTACCTCAAGGTGATGACGCTGGAAGCGCAGACCATCGCCCGTGCCTGCGGCAAGAACAGCCTGCACAATCTTGAACCCGAGGACCTCGTCGCGCTGACGATCGAGGCAGCCGCCATGGCCGGCGTGCCGCTGGCCGGCACCAACTGGATACCGGGGAAGAACGGCTTCTAATCAACGAAGGGCCGATACCCGCATACTCGGGAACAACAATCGACAAAAATGGGGAACTACCGTGGCAACTGATCTTGCAGAATTCGCAAGGGCGAAAAACGTCAAATATTTCATGATTTCCTACACTGACCTGTTCAGTGGTCAGCGTGCCAAACTGGTGCCGGCACAGGCGATATCAGACATGCAGAAGGACGGCGCCGGCTTTGCCGGTTTCGCCACCTGGCTGGATCTGACGCCAGCACATCCCGACATGCTGGCGGTGCCGGATCCGGATTCGGTCATCCAGCTGCCGTGGAAGCCGGAGGTCGCCTGGGTCGCCGCCAACTGCATCATGGACGACAAGGAGGTCGACCAGGCGCCGCGCAACACGCTGAAGCGGCTGATCGCGGAAGCCGCCAGCGACGGCATGCACGTCAAGACCGGCGTCGAGGCCGAGTTCTTCCTGATCTCGCCTGACGGCAAGACGATTTCCGACGAATACGACACGGCCTCAAAACCCTGCTACGACCAGCAAGCGGTGATGCGCCGCTACGACGTCATCGCCGAAATCTGCGACCACATGCTGGCGCTCGGCTGGGGCGCCTACCAGAACGACCACGAGGACGCCAACGGCCAGTTCGAGATGAACTGGGCCTTCGACGACGCGCTGGCGACCGCCGACAAGCACTCGTTCTTCAAGTTCATGGTCAAGTCGATCGCGGAAAAGCATGGCCTTCGCGCGACTTTCATGCCCAAACCCTTCCAGGGCCTGACCGGCAATGGCTGCCATGCCCATATCTCGGTCTGGGACAAGGCCGGCAAGACCAACGTCTTCGCCGACAATTCGATGGAGCTCGGCCTGTCGGCCAAGGGTAGGAACTTCCTTGGCGGCATTATGAAGCATGCCTCGGCACTGGCCGCCATCACCAATCCGACGGTGAATTCCTACAAGCGCATCAACGCGCCGCGCACCATTTCGGGCGCGACATGGGCGCCGAACACAGTGACCTGGACCGGCAACAACCGCACCCACATGGTGCGCGTGCCCGGCCCCGGCCGCTTCGAGTTGCGCCTGCCGGATGGTGCGGCCAACCCCTATCTCCTGCAGGCTGTCATCATCGCCGCCGGCCTCGACGGCATCCGCTCGAAGGCCGATCCCGGCAAGCGCTACGACATCGACATGTACCAGCATGGGCACACGGTGAAGGGCGCGCCGAAGTTGCCGCTCAACCTGCTCGACGCGTTGCGCGAGTTCGACAAGGACAAATCGCTCAAGGCGGCGCTGGGTGAGGAATTCTCGTCGGCCTACCTAAAGCTGAAGCACCAGGAATGGAATTCCTATGCTTCGCACTTCACGCAATGGGAGCGCGACCACACGCTGGATATCTAGAGCATCGGACCGAAAAGTGCGTAGCGGTTTTCGGACGAATCCGATGCGTCGAGGAAGACCCAGCGTGACGCGAGCGACCTCGGAATGAACTGATGAAATATTCTATCTTCTCGCTCGCCCGCGCCGCCCTGTCCGGCCACAAGAACTGGCAGCGCACCTGGCGCGACGCCACGCCGAAGGACCGCTACGACGTGGTGATCATCGGCGGCGGCGGCCACGGGCTTGCCACCGCCTGGTTCCTCGCCAGCGAGTACGGCATCAAGAATGTCGCCGTGCTCGAAAAAGGCTGGATCGGCTCCGGCAATGCCGGCCGCAACACCACCATCATCCGCTCCAATTACGGCCTGCCCGGCAACACCGGCTTCTACGAATTGTCGATGAAGCTGTGGGAGCGGATGGAGCAGGACCTCAACTACAATGCGATGGTCAGCCAGCGCGGCGTCATCAATCTCTACCACTCCGACGCGCAGCGCGACGCCTATGCGCGGCGCGGCAACACCATGCGCATCAACGGCATCGACGCCGAACTGCTCGACCTCGCCGCTGTCAGGAAAATGATACCGTTCCTGAACTTCGACAATGCGCGCTTTCCCGTGCAAGGCGGGCTGTTGCAGCGACGCGGCGGCACGGCACGTCATGATGCTGTTGTCTGGGGCTATGCGCATGCGGCGAGCGAACTCGGCGTCGACATCATCCAGAATTGCGAAGTCACTGGCTTCGTCAGGGACGCCAACGGCAAGGTGACCGGCGTCGAGACGTCGCGCGGCAAGATCGGCGCCGGCAAGGTCGGCATGGCGGTCGCGGGTTCCTCGTCGCGCGTCGCGGCAATGGCCGGCCTGCGCCTGCCGATCGAAAGCCATGTGCTGCAGGCCTTCGTCTCCGAGGCGATCAAGCCGCTCATCCCTGGCGTCATGACCTTCGGCGCCGGCCATTTCTACGTCAGCCAGTCCGACAAAGGTGGCCTGGTCTTCGGCGGCGATATAGACGGCTACAATTCCTACGCCCAGCGCGGCAACATGCCTGTCATGGAAGACGTCTGCGAGGGCGGCATGGCGCTGATGCCGATGATCGGCCGCGTGCGCCTGCTGCGCCAGTGGGGCGGCATCATGGACATGTCGATGGATGGCTCGCCGATCATCGACAAGACACCTGTCGACGGGCTCTATATCAACGCCGGCTGGTGCTATGGCGGCTTCAAGGCGACACCAGGCTCCGGCTTTGTCTTTGCCCATCTTCTGGCTCGCGACGAATCGCACAATGAGGCGGCACGGTTCCGCCTCGACCGGTTCCGGACTGGCGCCATGATCGACGAAAAGGGCCAGGGCGCCCAACCGAACCTGCATTGAAGGCGGTCTAGAACAGCATGCGCATTGTCTGTCCCTTCTGCGGCGAACGCGAGCTCGGCGAGTTCACCTATCTCGGCGACACCAAACCTGTGCGGCCCGAAGCCGGCGCCTCGGAAGACGAGGTCTTCGACTATGTCTATCTGCGCGACAACGTTGCCGGTGATACCAGCGAATACTGGTACCATGGCGGTGGCTGCCGGGCCTGGCTGAAGGTCACCCGCAACACGCTGACGCACGAGATCTCTTCAATCGAACCGGCGGCGGGCGCCGGCGCTGCGAAGGTTGACGCGTGATGGCCGGCGCGCAGACACACCGGCTCGGCAATGGCGGCCTTGTCGACCGCTCGGCACCGCTGAACTTCCGTTTCGACGGCAAGGCTTTCTCCGGCTTCCAGGGCGACACGCTCGCCTCGGCGCTGATCGCCAACGGCGTCAAGCTGGTCGGCCGCTCGTTCAAATACCATCGCCCGCGCGGCATCCTGACGTCAGGCTCGGAAGAACCCAACGCGCTGGTCGAACTGCGCACAGGCGCACGGCGCGAGCCGAACACCAAGGCGACCACAGCCGAACTCTATGATGGGCTTGAGGCCGCCAGCCAGAACCGCTGGCCGTCGCTGCGCCACGACGTGATGTCGGTCAACCAGCTGTTCGCGCCGATCTTCGTTGCCGGCTTCTACTACAAGACCTTCATGTGGCCGGCGAAATTCTGGGAGGCGATCTACGAGCCGGCGATCCGCCGCGCCGCCGGCCTTGGCCGCGCCGCCGGCGTCGCCGATCCCGACCACTACGACAAGGCATGGGCGCATTGCGATGTGCTGATCGCCGGTTCAGGCCCGACCGGTCTGGCCGCGGCATTGGCGGCCGGCCGCTCTGGCGCCCGCGTCATCCTGTGCGAAGAGGATTTCACACTCGGCGGCCGCTTGCTGTCGGATGGCGGTACGATCGATGGTGTGCCGGCAGCCGAATGGCTGTCGCGGACGCTGGCTGAACTGGCTGACATGCCCGATGTCCGTATCATGACCCGCACGACGCTGTTCGGCGTCTATGATGGCGGCACCTATGGGGCGATCGAGCGGGTCAACGACCACCTGCCCTCCCCGCCTCAGCATCAGGTGCGCCAGCGGCTGTGGCGGATCGTGGCAAAGCGCTGCGTCGTCGCGGCCGGCGCCATCGAACGGCCTATCGTCTTTGCCGGCAACGACACGCCCGGCGTGATGATGGCGTCCGCCATACGCACCTATGTCGCGCGCTATGCGGCGACACCGGCAAAGCGCCTCGCGCTGTTCACCAACAATGAGGATGGCTGGCGTACGGTCGAGACTGCACTCGGGGCCGGCCTGCAGATCGCGGCGGTCATCGATGCACGGCCCGAAATATCGCCGGCGCATCGTTCGCTGGCCTCCAAGGGCGGCTTCCCGGTGCTGCACGGTTCCGTCAGCGGCGTCGACGGCGGCAAGGACGGTGTCAGGAAAATCGCGGTGTCGCTCACCGGCGGCGCGCGCGCCGAGGTCGAAGCCGACGGCCTCGCGGTCTCCGGCGGCTGGAACCCGGCGGTCGGGCTGACCTCGTTCCATCGCGGCCGGCCGGCGTGGCGTGACGACATCTCCGCCTTCGTGCCGGACGGCGCGCCTCCCGGCATGGTCGCCGCCGGCGCCGCCAATGGCGATTTCGGCCTCGGCGCCTGCCTGAGCCAGGGATTTGCCGCCGGCGCGGCAGCGGCGCGTGACACCGGACATAGCGGCATAGTGGGTACCGCGCCTGCCGCCGACGACGAGGCATTCTCGCTGACGCCGCTCTGGCACGTCGCCGGCAAGGGCAAGGCTTTTGTCGATTACCAGCACGACGTCACCGCCTCCGACATCGAACTGGCGCAACGCGAAGGCTTTGAATCCGTCGAGCACCTGAAGCGCTACACGACGCTCGGCATGGCGACCGACCAGGGCAAGACCTCGAATGTCGCCGGCCTAGCCATCATGGCCGCGGTCAGCGGCCGTTCGATCCCCGAGACCGGCACGACGATCTACCGGCCGCCCTACGTGCCGGTCGCCATCGGCGCCTTCGCCGGCCATCACCGCGACGAGACGTTCCATGCGACGCGGCTGACGCCGTCGCACCACTGGGCCGTGGAGCAAGGTGCTGTCTTCGTCGACACCGGTCTGTGGAAGCGTGCGCAATGGTACCCGCGCGCCGGCGAGAAGGACTGGCTGGAATCGGTGACCCGCGAGGTCAAGGCGGTGCGCAGTGGCGTCGGTTTCTGTGATGTCTCGACGCTGGGCAAGATCGACGTGCACGGTCCGGATGCCGGCGCCTTCCTCGACCGCGTCTACATCAACACCTTCTCCAGCCTCGCCGTCGGCAAGGCGCGCTACGGGCTGATGCTGCGCGAGGACGGCATCGTCTATGACGACGGCACCACGTCGCGGTTGGCGGAGGACCATTACTTCCTGACCACCACCACGGCCAAGGCCGGGCTGGTGATGCAGCATCTCGAATTCTGCCGGCAGGTGCTGTTCCCGGAGCTCGACGTGCAGTTGACCTCGGTCTCCGACCAGTGGGCGCAATTCTCGATCGCCGGACCGAAAACGCGAGACCTGCTCAGGGAAATCGTCGACCCGTCGGAAGACCTGTCGAACGAAGGCTTTCCGTTCATGGGCGTGCGCGAAGTCGCACTTCGCGGCGGCCTGAGAGCGCGGCTGTTCCGTATCTCGTTCTCCGGTGAAATGGCGTTCGAGATTTCAGTGCCGGCGCGCTTCGGCGATGCCATGGCGCGCAATCTGATGCTGGCCGGCGCGCCGTTCGGCGTGACGCCTTACGGCACCGAGGCACTCGGCGTCATGCGCGTCGAAAAGGGCCACATTGCCGGACCGGAATTGAGCGGCACGACGACGGCGGCCGATCTTGGCCTGGGCAAGATGATGTCGACCAAGAAAGACTATATCGGCCGCGTCATGGCCGGACGCGAGGCGCTGGTAGCCCCGGACCGGCAGGTCGTCGTCGGCATCAGGCCGACGGACAGGACACGCCGCTTGCGCTCCGGCGCACACATCATCCCGAAGGGACAGACACCGGGACCGGGTAACGACCAAGGCTATGTCACCTCGGTCTGCTTCTCGCCGACATTGGATCAGTGGATCGGGCTCGCGCTTGTCGAACGCGGCCGCGAGCGCATCGGCGAGATCGTGCATGCGCATGATCCGTTGCGCGGCGAAGACTATGATGTCGAACTCTGCAATCCCGTCTTCTACGACCCGGATGGAGGGCGCCAGCGTGGTTGATTTTTCCTGGGCTCCCCGCAGTCCCCTTGAAAAGGCGCTTGTTGCCGGCGTGCATGGTGCACGCCGTATCGAGGCCGACGTCTCGCTGACCGAGATTCGCAACTTCGACCTCGTCCAGTTGATGGCGCGGCGCGGCAAAGGGACCGATCTGGCGAAAGCGGCCAAGGCCCGATTTGGCGTGGTGCCACCGGATGCGCCGAAGGTGGTACAGACTCCGGATGCCACGCTGATCTGGTCGGGACCGGATCAGTTCTTCGTCTTGTCGAAAGGCGGCAAGCACACAGTGCGAACGCTGGCGCCGGCATTGTCCGGGCCTGCCTCGCTGTCTGATCAATCGCATGCGCGCGTGCTGATCAGTATCTCCGGCGCCAAGGCGCGGACGATGCTCGCCAAGCTGTCGTCGATCGATTTGCATCCCGATGCGTTTCCGGTTGGCGCTGCTGCCGCGACCTCGATGGATCACACCAGTGTCACGCTGTGGCGCGGCAATGATCGGACGAATGGGCAGGCGGTGTTCAACGTTCTGGTGTTTGCGACGTTTGCCGAGAGCCTTTGGCATACGATGCTGGATTCGGGCGCGGAGTATGGCGTGGCGATCAGCCACAGCGAGAACTTGGCGTAGCGTTTGTGCGCGCCCTTCCCTTCTCCCCTTGTGGGAGAAGGTGGCCTCGCGAAGCGAGGTCGGATGAGGGGTGCTCCAGCTTGGCAAGGACGGTGCTCCGGCCAGCACCCCTCAACCGTCTCGGCGCTGCGCGCCGATCCACCTTCTCCCACAAGGGGAGAAGGGAAGAAGTGCGCTTCGCCTTGCCAAACGCACGCGCACTGCTATTCTTCCCGCTAAAATAATTTTACACACAGGCAAACTTGTTTCTCGAACCGCAAGGCTGAGATGAGCCAGTCGCCCTACCCCGCAATTGCAGCCGGACCACCGCGGCCGAGCCTCATCCTGAGGCCCGGCCAGATCGCGCTGCCGCCGGGCATGGAGCGTTATACGATCCATGGCAATGGCGCGGTGCTCATCGACATCGAGGCCGGCGACACGATCACCGTGCGCAATGTCGAGGGTGGCCAGGCCTGCGAGTTGCTGGCCTGGGACAGGACCGGAGCGACCGATCCCGGCATTTTTGGTGAAGCATCGAACAGCAACGCTGCCGGCATCAAGGCGATATTGGCCGAGGACGACGACAGCCTCGCATCGCTACGGAGCGGGCTCGCGCGCCGGCAGGTGCAGCTTGACCATGCCAAGGCGGTTCGCGTGTTCGGCGCAGCCACGCCCGCCGGCATTGAACAGGCTTTCACCGTCGCGCGCGATGGCGCGTTGCTGATTGCGGCCCCCGGCGGCCCGATGCTGGTCGACGGTCACGACACGGCGACGCCGCTGACCGCCATCGTCCGCCGCGCCACGATCCGCCCGGCGGCGAAATCGCTGTTAGCGGACCCGCTGGCCGACCCGGTGCTCGATTTGCGTGTGCACTCGGCTACCGCGGAGGCCTATTTCGTTAGGGCTGGCGACTATCTGCAGATCATCGATGTCGACGGGCGCCAATGCACCGACTTCCAGTGCTTTTCGGCCCGCAAGCTGGACAAGGGGCTCGACCATCCGCTCGACGTGACGACGACGCGCACGCTGATGGGCGCGAGCTACCCGATGCCCGGCCTGCATTCCAAATACTACGACCAGGACATGGAGCCGCTGGTCGAGGTTATCCAGGACACATGCGGCCGGCACGATGCCTTCGCGCTCGCCTGCGCCGCCAAATATTACGACGACATCGGCTATCCCGGCCACACCAACTGCTCGGAGAATTTCAACGGCGCTCTGGCCGGCAAGGGCGTCAATCCCCGCGCGGGCTGGATGGCGATCAACTTCTTCTTCAACACGGCGATCGACGCGCATGGCGTCATGGTGTCCGACGAGCCATGGTCGCGGGCGGGCGACTATGTGCTGCTCAGGGCGCTCACCGACATCGTCTGCGTTTCCTCCGCCTGCCCCGACGACACGACGCCGGCCAATGGCTGGAACCCGACCGACATCCATGTGCGGACCTATTCCGGCCAGCACAAATTCTCGCGAGCGATCGCCAGACGCATGACGCCCGATTCGGAACCGAAAATGACCCGCGAGACAGCTTTTCATTCGAGCTTTGCCAAGCACACCCGCAACTTCGGCGAGTACAGGGGCTATTGGCTCGCCAATTCCTTCGCCAAGGACGGGCCGATCGCCGAATACTGGGCCTGCCGGCAGGACGCGGTGATCATGGACCTGTCGCCGCTGCGCAAGTTCGAGGTCACCGGCCCGGATTCCGAGGCGCTGCTACAATACACGCTGACCCGCGACGTCAAGAAGCTCGGCGTCGGCCAGGTCGTCTACTCCGCCATGTGCTACGAGCATGGCGGCATGATCGACGACGGCACGCTGCTGCGGCTTGGCAAGGATAATTTCCGCTGGGTCGGCGGTGACGATCTGTCCGGCGAATGGCTGCGCGAGACGGCCGCCAAGCTGGGTCTCAACGTGCTGGTGCGCTCCTCCACCGACCAGATGCATAACGTCGCCGTGCAGGGTCCGAAGAGCCGCGACATCCTGCGAGAAGTGATCTGGACTTCGCCGCTGCAGCCGTCGATCGACGAACTCGAATGGTTCCGCTTCGCCGTCGCACGCATTGGTGGCGGCAACGGCATTCCGGTCGTGGTCTCGCGCACCGGCTATACTGGCGAGCTCGGCTACGAGATCTGGTGCCATCCGCGCGACGCCGAAAAGGTGTTCGACGCCATCTGGGAAGCCGGCCAGCCGCATGGGCTGAAGCCGATGGGGCTGCAGGCTCTCGACATGGTGCGCATCGAGGCCGGGCTGATCTTCGCCGGCTACGAATTTTCCGACCAGACCGATCCGTTCGAGGCGGGTATCGGCTTCACCGTGCCGCTGAAGAGCAAGACCGACGATTTCATCGGCCGCGAGGCGCTGATCCGCCGCAAGGAGCACCCGCAGACGAAGCTGGTCGGCCTCGACATCGACGCCAATGTCGACGTCGGCCATGGCGATTGCGTGCATGTCGGCCGCGCCCAGATCGGCGTGGTCACGTCGGGCATGCGTTCTCCGGTGCTGAACAAGACCATCGCGCTGGCCAGGCTCGACGTCACCCATTCGGCTGTCGGTACCGAGGTCGAGATCGGCAAGCTCGACGGCCATGCCAAGCGGCTGCCGGCGCGCGTCGTCGCCTTCGCCCACTACGATCCGCAAAAGACCAAACCACGCTCCTGACGGCCTTCCTCCCAAGACAGTGAGGCCATCTGGCAGCCTGTGATAGGAATTTTTTCTTGACTGCTGAGGGCAGCTATGCTACATATTCGTCCATGGTGCTGATTTGCGCCGCGACCCGCCTCCGGCGGGTTTTTCATTTCCAGCCCCCTCGTCCTTTTCCGAACAATCCGCCCGCGGCAGTGTCAAGCTGACATGTTTCGCAAGCGTGATGTGCACGGCGCGACAATTCGCTTGACCTGAAAGCGCGCCGGATCAATCTTCACTGTTAAGAAAAAAATACGACTGACTGGAAACACCGGCAGTCGAACAATGCATGCGTCGATGGTGAAGCCTCGCGAAGCCGCGGCGGTCACGAACGGGGAACATCAAAATGGGGAACAAAGACATATGAGCACGATAACGACTGTCCTGGAGCCGCTTGCCGAAGGCAAGTTGCACCGAAATATCGACTGGCGCGGCGCCTTCTGGGTGGCGAGCGGTGTGCCTGCCCTCGTCCTGTTCTCGATCGGCGGCATTGCCGGCACGACCGGCACGCTGGCCTTCGCGATCTGGATCTTCTCCATGATCATGGGCTTCCTGCAATCCTTCACCTATGCCGAAATCGCCGGACTGTTTCCGAACAAGTCGGGCGGTGCGTCGATCTACGGCGCCACCGCATGGCTGCGCTATTCCAAGTTCATCGCGCCGCTGTCGGTGTGGTGCAACTGGTTCGCCTGGTCGCCGGTGCTGTCGCTCGGCTGCTCGATCGCCGCCGCCTATATCCTCAACGCGTTGGCGCCGGTGCCGCTGTTCACCGAAACCTCGCCCGATGTCGTCGCCTATATCGCGGCGCATGCCGGGACGAGTGCCGCCGACGCCATCACGGCGGTGACCGCCGCGGCAACGCCGGTGATCCGCAACTGGACGCTCTACAGCCACACGCTGGGTCCGGTCTCGTTCACCCTCAACGCGACCTTCTTCATCGGTGCGGTGCTGATGCTGATCATCTTCGCCATCCAGCATCGCGGCATCCTCGGCACTGCCAACGTGCAGAAATATATTGGCCTGCTGGTCATCATCCCGATGTTGATCGTCGGCGTGGTGCCGATCATCACCGGCCAGATCAACTGGGCGAATTTTTCGCCGCTGGTGCCGCTGGCGGCCGCCTATGCGCCCGAACCCGGCGCTTGGAACATCGCCGGCTGGACGCTGGTGCTTGGCGGCATGTTCATCGCCGCCTGGTCGACCTACGGCTTCGAGACCGCCGTCTGCTACACATCCGAGTTCAAGAACCCGGGCACCGACACGTTCAAGGCGATCTTCTATTCCGGCCTTTTGTGCATGCTGCTGTTCATCCTGGTGCCGTTCACCTTCCAGGGCGTGCTTGGCCTCAACGGCATGCTGGCGACACCGATCGTCGACGGCTCCGGTGTCGCCGACGCGCTGGCCGGCATGGTCGGCGGCGGCGCACTGGTCCACAGCCTCTTGGTGATGCTGATGATCCTGGCGCTGGTTCTGTGCATCATGACGGCCATGGCCGGCTCTTCGCGCACGCTCTACCAGGGCTCGGTCGATGGCTGGCTGCCGCGCTATCTCAGCCATGTCAACGAACATGGCGCGCCGACGCGGGCAATGTGGACCGATCTCGTCTTCAACCTGATCGTGCTGGCCATCGCCTCTGCCGACGCGACGAGCTTCTTCTTCATCCTCGCCGTGTCGAACTGCGGCTATATCATCTTCAACTTCCTCAACCTCAACGCCGGCTGGATCCACCGCATCGACAACGGCCATATCGCCCGGCCCTGGAAAGCACCGAGCTGGTTGCTCGGCGTCGGCGCGATCTTCGCCTATGTCAACATGATCTTCATGGGCGCCGGCGCCAAGGTGTGGAACCCGATGGCGCTGTGGGCCGGCCTGATCACGGCGGCCCTGATCATCCCGGTGTTCTGCTTCCGCCACTATATCCAGGACAAGGGCAAGTTCCCCGACCACATGCTGGCCGATCTCGGCATGACGGGGGCCGACCTCTCGGTTAGAAAGGCGGGCATACTGCCCTATCTGACGCTGGTCGCCGGCGTGGTGGTGATGCTGCTCGCCAACTGGTTCTTCGTCATCTGACCTCGTAAAAATGAAAAGGATCGGGCGCGCTACGGCGCGCCCGATCCTTTTCGACTGGCGTGATCGATCTATTCGGCGGCCAGCGCCAGTTGCGGCTTTTCGGCTTCCTGGCTCAGTTCCAGATCGTCCGTCCGGCCCTCCGCCCCGCGCTTCTTCGGCTCCCGGCCGAAGAACAGGGCGTAACCGGCCGGCAGGACCAGGATGGTCAGCACCGTGGCAACCAGGATGCCGCCCATCATGGCGTAGGCGAGCGGACCCCAGAAGACGCCGCGCGAGATCGGGATCAGCGCCAGCACCGCCGTCAGCGCCGTCAGCGTGATCGGCCGGAAACGGCGCACGGCCGAACCGATGATCGCCTCGTAGCGGTCCATGCCCGCGGCGATGTCCTGGTCGATCTGGTCGACCAGGATGATCGAGTTGCGCATGATAATGCCGAGCAGCGCGATGACGCCGAGAATGGCGACGAAGCCGAATGGCGCGCCGCTGATCAAGAGTGCCGCGGCAGCACCGATAATGCCAAGCGGACCGGTGGCCAGCACCAGCATCGCCTTGCCGAAGTTCTGCAGCTGGATCATCAAAAGCACGACGATGACGGCCAGCATGATCGGCGCCTTGGCGGCGATCGAAGCCTGGCTTTCCGCCGAGTCCTCCGCACCGCCCTGGATCTCGACCTTGTAGCCGGGCGCCAATCCGTCACGCAGGCCCTGCATATCCTTGTACAGCTTGGTGACGACGTCATTGGACTGCACGCCGTCGGGCAGCGTTGCCCGCACACTGATGGTCGGCAGGCGGTCGCGGCGCCACTCGATGCCTTGCTCCAGCACCGGCACCACCTTGGCAACCTGCGACAGCGGCACGAAGCCACCGAAGTCGGTCGGGATATAGACCGAGTCGACCGAGGACAGGAGGCTGCGGCTGGCATCCGGCTCGCGGGCGACGATGGACACCGTCTCCTCGCCGTCGCGGAAGTCGTCGAGCGGCGCGCCGGACATCGTCGCCTGCAGCATCTGGCGGATGCGCTGCGAGGTGACGCCGAGTGCGCGGGCACGATCCTGGTCGATGACCAGCTTCATCGCCGGAACCGGCTCCAGCCAGTCATCATGCACCGCGCCAAGCAGCGGATCCTCACGGAATTTCGCCTTGACCTGGTCGGCGATGCGGCGCACCTCCTGGCGATCCGGCCCCATGACGCGCATCTGCACCGGCCAGCCGGTCGGCGGGCCGAGGAACAGACGATCGACCTTGGCGCGGATGGACGGGAAGTCTTCGGCCAGCACTGTGCGCAACTTGACGATCAGACGTTCGCGAGCCGGTTCGTCATTGGCCATGACGAGCAGCTGGGCAAAGTTGGGGTTGCTCAGTTGCTGGTCGAGCGGCAGGAAGAAGCGCGGCGCGCCTTCGCCGATATAGGTGGCGATGAAACGCTTGTCCTTGTCGTCCATCATCTTGGTTTCGAGCGCCTTTGCCTGCGCCTCGACTTCCTTGATGCTGGTGCCTTCCGGCAACCAAAGATCGACGAGGATTTCCGGCCGCGACGATTGCGGGAAGAAGTTCTGCGGAATGAACTGGAAAGCCCACAGGCTGGTGCCGAAGGTGACCAGCGTCATCACCAGGACGATGATGCGATGGCGCACGGCCCAGCTGACGGTAGCACGAAGCCGGCGGTAGAAACGCGTGTCGAAGACATCGTGATGGCTGCCGGCATGCTTGCGCTGCTTGAGGATCATGTTGCCGAGCCATGGCGTGAAATAGACCGCGACGAACCAGGAGACGATCAGCGCGATGCCGACGACATAGAACAGGGTGCGGACATATTCGCCGGCTGTCGAGGCCGCGAAGCCGACCGGAATGAAGCCGGCTGTGGTGATCAGCGTGCCAGTCAGCATCGGGAAGGCGGTCGAGGAATAGGCGAAGCTCGCCGCCTCGACCTTGACCATCCCCTCCTCCAGCTTGCGCTCCATCATCTCGACGACGATCATCGCGTCGTCGACCAGAAGACCGAGCGCGATGATCAGCGCGCCGAGCGAGATGCGCTGCAGGTCGATGCCGAGTTCGTACATGATGGCGAAGGTGGCAGCGAGCACCAGCGGGATGGCGATGGCGATGACCAGGCCGGAACGCCAACCGATCGACAGGAACGAGACGACCAGCACGATCAGCAACGCTTCGCCAAGCGCATGCATGAATTCCGCCACCGCATCGGTGACGACGCCCGGCTGGTCGGAGATCTGGTCGACCGCAACGCCGTAGGGCAGCGCCTCCTCGAAGCGCTTGTAGGTGGCCTCGACATCCTTGCCGACATCGGTAACCTTGAACCCCTTGGCCATGACGACGCCCAACTGGACGCTGTCGTGACCGTTGAAGCGGTACTTTCGCTGGAACGGATCTTGCAGCCCGGAGGTCACCGTGGCGATGTCGCCCAACCTTGTGACCTGGCCGCCGGCGCGCAGGCGCAGGTTCCTGATGTCCTCGACCTTGCCGACATCGCCCTCGACGGAGATGCGCACCGAATTGGTGCCGGTATCGACGGAGCCGGCCGGGTCGACATTGTTCTGTCCCTTGATCGCATTCTGCAGATCGGTCAGCGTCAGGCCGCGTTCGGCGAGCGCCTTGGACGAGACGTCGATATAGAGCTTTTCCGGCTGGTCGCCGATGATGACGGCCTTCTCGACGCCGGGCGTCGTCAAAAGCATGTCGCGCGCCTGGATGGCGAACTTCTTCAGCTCGGGATAGCTGAAGCCATCGCCGCTGATCGAATGCAGGGTGATGAAGGTGTCGCCGAATTCGTCGTTGAAATAGGGGCCGAGCAGACCTTGCGGCAGGTCGCCCTGGATATCGCCGACCTTCTTGCGCACCTGGTAGAAGGCGTCGTTCACCTCGGCGGTGTTGGTGTCGCCCTTGATCTGCACGGTGATGATGGCGCTGCCGGCGCGAGTGAAGGAGCGGACGAAATCGAGATGCGGCGTTTCCTGCAGCTTGCGTTCGATCTTGTTGACGACCTGGTCTTCCATCTCCTGGATCGAGGAGCCCGGCCAGATCGCCTGGACGACCATGACCCGGAAGGTGAAATCGGGATCTTCCTTCTGGCCCATGCGCATCAGGCCGAGCGCGCCGGAAATGATGATCAGGCCGAACAGGAACCGCGCAATGGCGGGATGGCCGATTGCCCAGCGCGACAGGTTGAAGGGCCGCTTCTCTTCCGTGGAATTGGTCATCGACGCTGGTCCATCTATCTAGCGCAACAAAATCGAGGGTTCGTAGTGGCTTCCGGGCGGCAAGGCTCTCCGAGCGGAGGAGCACTCATCGCGGTGGGACGCGAAATCGATGTGGGGGTTACATCAATCGAGCGTCTCGGTCGGGCGCCTGCCGCCCGGAAACCAGCGGCTGCGGAAACGCGCAGCCGGTTGTCTGTCGTCAGCGCACCTGCTTGGCGTCGCCGTCCGCCGCGGATGCCGATTGCAGCGCCGTATCACCGGCGAGCTTCACTTTCAGGTTTTCGGTCATGAATTGCGTTCCGGCGGCGACCACGACATCGCCGGGTTTCAAACCCTCCGCGACACGCACGCCATCGGCGGCGAACTCGGCAACCTTGATCGGACGGGCATGAACGGTGTCGGCGCCACGATCGACGGTCCACACGATCGATTGGGTGCCTTGCTCGGCCAGTGCGCTCAGCGGGATCGAGACCAGCTGCCGCTCATTGGCCGCCGAGGCTTCGATGCTGGCGGTCATGCCAAGCAAAACACGCGGATCGTTGGGCAGGCTGACGCGGACTGCAAAGGTGCGTGACTGCGGATCGGCGCTCCCGGCGACTTCGCGGACCTTGCCATCGAGCGCCAGCGCATCGTCGGACCAGAAGCCCGCCTTGACGGCCTTGCCCGGCTTGAATTCGGCGATTTCCATTTCGGGGACGGCGATCAGCACTTCCTTTTCGCCGTCGACAGCGACAGTAACAACCGGCGTGCCGGAACCGACCACCTGGCCGACGTCGGCGCTGACCGTGGTGACGATGCCATCCCTGTCGGCCTTGAGATCGGTATAACCGACCTGGTTCTTCGCCTGAGCAAGTGTCGAAAGGGCGGAATCACGCGTGGCGACCGCTTGGTCATAGGTCAAGGTCGCCTGTTCGAGTTGTGATTTCGGGGCAAAATTCTTGGCAAAAAGCTGCTCGGCACGCTTGCGGGCAAGCTCCACGGTCTCGACCTGCCGCTCGGCGGCATCGAGCGCTGCCTGCGCGCTCTTGACCGAAAGGTCGTAGTCAATGGGATCGATGCGGGCGAGCACATCGCCCGAGGCCACATGCTCGCCGATATCGACGAGGCGCTCGGTGATCTTGCCGTTGACGCGGAACGCCAGAGCGCTCTCGGTGCGGGCCCGCACCGACCCGGAATAGGAGAGCATGCGGGTGTCATGCACCTTCGCGATCTCGACAACCTTGACCGGACGGATGATATCCTTGACTTCGGCTTTTTCCTGGCTGCAGCCGGCAAGCCCGAGAGTGGCGACGATCAGGCTGGCAACTGGCAGCTTGCGAAGGATGGAATTGGACAAAGACATCTTGGTACTCCGACTGGAGATGAATGGTCGACAACCGGCTGGCGGGAGCTATTACTTCAGAGCTCTGATCGCATAGTCGATCAGATCGTCGGGCATCGCCCGGTTGGTCTTGGCAAGGCACTGCGCCACCATCTGCGGATGGCACAGGATGACCGTTGCGGCACCGAAGCAGCGCGACGCGGTCACCGGGTCCTGTTGCCTGAACTCACCGGCCTCGATGCCGTCGCGGATCACCTCCGCAAACAGGTCGTGGATGCTGTCGACATGCTTGTCGATCACACCCCAATCCCGTTCGAGGGCGACGATGACCATCTCGTGGACCTTCTGGTCGTCGAGCATGACCTCCATCGTCATCTTGTATTGCGCATGCACGTAACGCCGGAGCCGCTCCTCGGCGCTGATCGGCAGGCGCGAAATCTCGTAGGCCATCTTGTAGCTGGCGCCGAGCATCCGGCCGCAGACGGCCTGGTGGATTTCGACCTTGGAGGCGAAGAAACGGTAGATGTTGGCGGGCGACATGCCGAGCTCACGCGCGATGTCGGCGACATTGGTCTTGCCGTAGCCATAGTGCCGGAACAGGCGCTCGGCGCAATCGAGAATGCGCGTTACATTTTCCTGTCGGGCGGCTTCGGCGACTATGGTGGCGGCTTCGGACATGACCTCTATCGATTTACGAGTGATGAATTTCGATTTTCGTCACTCGTAAATTGAAAAGACCGACCTGTCAATGCGGATTCTGTGTACGCGTACGAATGGTGACAAATGGTGACAGGGACCGACGAAAGCCGCGGAGGCTTTGCCTAATCGCAAAAGTCGTAATGGAGGAGCAGCGACGAGGCTTAAGTCCCCCTCGCCATCTCGCGCAACCGGAATTTCTGGATCTTGCCGGTCGAGGTCTTCGGGATTTCGGCGAAGATGACCGCCTTCGGCACCTTGAACCGGGCAAGCAGCGCGCGGCAGTGATCGATGATCTCGGCTTCGGTCGCGACCTTGCCGGGCTTCAGCTCGACATAGGCAACAGGCACTTCGCCCCATTTGTCGTCGGGCCTGGCGACGACGCCGCAAGAGCCAACCGACGGGTGCTTGTAGAGCGCGTCCTCGACCTCGATAGAGGAAATGTTCTCGCCACCGGAGATGATGATGTCCTTGGAGCGGTCCTTGAGCTGGATGTAGCCGTCGGGGTGCATGACGCCGAGATCGCCGGAGTGGAACCAGCCGCCGGCGAAGGCCTCGTCGCTCGCCTTGCGGTTCTTCAAATAGCCTTTCATGACGATGTTGCCGCGGAACATGACCTCGCCGATGGTCTCCCCATCGGCCGGTGTCGTCCGCATCGTCTCGGGGTCCATGACCATCAGGCCTTCGAGCGCCGCATAGCGCACGCCCTGCCGCGCCTTCCTGGCACTGCGCTCGCCCTTTTCGAGGCTGTCCCAGGCGCCATGCCATTCGTTGACGACCGCCGGGCCATAGGTCTCGGTCAGGCCGTAGAGATGGGTGACGGCGAAGCCGGCATCGGCCATCCCCGACAGCACCGCTTCCGGCGGGGGTGCAGCGGCCGTGTTGAAAGTGACCGTCTGCGGGAATTCCCGCTTGTCCTCGTCCCTGGCATTGATCAGCACCGACATGACGACCGGCGCGCCGCACAGATGGGTGACGCCCTGATCGGCGATCGCATCGTAGATCGGCTTCGGCCGCACCCAGCGCAGGCAGACATGGGTGCCGGCCTGGACGGCGAGCGTCCAGGGAAAGCACCAGCCATTGCAGTGGAACATCGGCAGCGTCCAGAGATAGACGGCGTGCTTGGCCATGCCGGCATGAATGGTGTTGGTGTAGGCCATCAGCGCGGCACCGCGATGGTGGTAGACGACGCCCTTCGGATTGCCTGTCGTCCCGGAAGTGTAGTTGAGCGAGATGGCGTCCCACTCGTCGTCGGGCATCGACCAGGCGAAATCCTCGGCGCCGCCTGCGACAAACGCCTCATAGTCCAGCGTGCCAACCCGCTCGCCCTTCGGATACGGCGCGTCGTCGGCGTATTCGGGATCGTCATAGTCGATGACCAGCGGCTTGACCTCGGTCAGTTCCAGGGCCTGCCTGACGACGCCGGAGAATTCGCGGTCGACGATCAGCACCTTGGTCTCGGCATGATCGAGCTGGAAGGCGACGACCGCGGCATCGAGGCGGGTGTTGAGCGAATGCAGCACCGCCTTGGTCATCGGCACACCGAAATGCGCCTCCAGCATCGGCGGCGTATTTGACAGCATGACGGTGACGGTGTCGCCCTTGCCGATGCCGCGCCTGTCGAGCGCCGAGGCAAGCTTCAGCGACCGCTGCCAGAAGGTGCGATAGTCGATGCGCTGGCGGCCATGGATGATGGCGATCTGGTCGGGATAGGTCTTGGCCGCGCGCTCCAGATAGGTGAGCGGTGTCAGCGGCTGATGGTTGGCTGCGTTCTTGTCGAGATCCTGTTCGTAAGGATTGCCCATCCCATTGCTCCCCGCGATTTTCTTTCAGACGTTCTAATCACAGGCTCGGGCCGCGTCACCACAAACGATGCCACGAGAGAGCGCATTTGGCAGAATGATGAACCAGATTCGGCGTGAGCGGGAGCATCGCATACCTCTGCCCAATTTGACTTTTGTCGAGAGCCGTGAATAATGTCAGCCAAGGAGACGGCATGGCGATCCGACCGGCAGAACAGCTCATCCACAAGGCCGCCTGGCTCTACTATGCCCATGGCCTGCGGCAGGACCAGGTGGCGAGCCAGCTTAACATTTCCCGTGCCTCGGTCGCCATGTATCTGCGCAAGGCGCGCGAGACCGGCATCGTCAACATCTCGACCTCGACCCAGCTTTTCACCGACGACGTTCTGGCGCGCAAGCTCGAGGATGCGTTGAGCCTCGACGCCGTCTGGATCGCACCGGAGAATGATCATATTGCCGACCCGTCGACGGAAATCGCCGTGCTGGCGGCGAGCGTCTTTCTCGAACTGGTCAAGAAGGGCGACCGCATCGGCGTCGCCTGGGGCCGCACCGTCTATATGATCGCCGACGTCATGTCCTATGCCGACCTGCAGGATGTCACGGTGGTGCAGCTCTGCGGCAATCTCGGCGCGCCCTATTCCTATCGCCCCGACCAATGCACCATGGAGATCGCGCGGCGGCTCAACGCCAAGGGGCTCAATTTCTACGCGCCGCTGGTGCTGTCGACGGAAGAACTCGCGCGGGCGCTGCGTGCCGAGCCGGTGATCCGGGAACAATTGTCGGGTGTCAGCGAATGCGACCTGGCGTTATACTCGGTCGGCGCGGTCGACGCCGACAGCCATCTGGTCAAATGCGGCGCGCTGACGCCAGGTGAAATGGCGGATCTGCGCAGCCAAGGCGCTGCCGGCGTGATTGCCGGGCAGATCATAGACGCCGAGGGCAAGGTGCTCGACTGCAGTTATAACAGGCGGGTGATCTCCGCCGAGCTTGCCTCGCTGCGCGCCATCGCCAGGCGGTTGGTGGTGGTGCAGGAGGACAGCAAGTTCGAACCGCTGCTCGCGGCGATCGCGGGCGGCCTTTGCACGCATCTGGTGGTCGGCGCGCACATGGCGCAGCGGCTCCTGGACCATGCGGCTGCCACGACAGAAAAGGCCTCCTAGGTAATCCCCTCTCCGTCGCCGGCGCATTGTCATCAAAGCGTCGCGGCATTCCTGTTTCACCATCAAAGACAAACAACCGGACGAAGCGAACATGAAGAATTTGTGGAATGACGAAGCAGCCGAAAAACTCGTCGCAGACTACGCGAAAAAGGGTGTCGGCCGCGACCTGGCGCTGCGCGTCTACACGACCCGGCTGCTCGGCGGCGAACCACGGCTGGTCCTGCATGGCGGCGGCAACACCTCCTGCAAGACGACGGCAACCGACCTTGTCGGCGACCAGTGGGACGTGCTGTGCGTCAAGGGCAGCGGCTGGGACATGGGCGTCATCGAGCCGCAGGGCCTGCCGGCGGTCAAGCTCAAGCCGCTGCTCAAGGCCCGCGCGCTGAGCAGGCTGGCCGACGAGGACATGGTTGCCCTGCAACGCGTCAACCTCATCGATCCGTCCTCGCCCAACCCGTCGGTCGAGACGCTGCTGCATGCCTTCCTGCCGCACAAATTCGTCGACCACACGCACTCGACCGCCATCCTCGCCATCGTCGACCAGGAGGATTCCAAGCCGCTGGTGAAGACGGTCTTCGGCAGCAAGATGGGTTACGTGCCTTATATCATGCCCGGTTTCGACCTCGCCAAGGCGGCCGCCGACATCTTCGACGCCGACCCTGATGTCGAAGGCCTGATCCTCGACAAGCACGGCATTTTCACCTTCGGCGACGACGCCAAACAGGCCTACGATCGGATGATCCACTATGTGAACGTCGCCGAGGACTTCATTGCCGCAAGCGGCAAGCCGAAGGCGGCAAAGGCGGCCTTGCCGGCAAGCCTCGCGACACCGGCGTCCATCGCGCCGATGCTGCGTGGTGCGGTGGCGGTGGCGCGCGGCGAAGGCCGCTTCGACCGCATGGTCAGCGATTTCCGCACTTCGCCGGCAATCGTCGATTTCATCAATTCATCCGAGATTGCCGACTATGCCGGACGCGGCGTGTCGACACCGGATCTGTCGATCCGCATCAAGACCGGCCCAATGGCGCTGCCGGCGCCCGATGCTGACAAGGCCGGTGACTACAAGGCGGTGATCAAGAGCCATGTCGACGCGTTCGCCAAGGATTATCGCGCCTATTTCGAAACCAATGATGCGCTCGACGACGTCAAGCGCACCATGCTCGACCAGATGCCGCGGCTGACGCTGGTGCCGGGCCTCGGCATGTTCGGCCATGGCCGCACGCTGAAGGACGCGAAGATCGCCTCGGATGTCGGCGAGATGTGGATCGAGGCGGTGCGCGGCGCCGAGGCGGTCGGCCGTTTCCACCCGCTCTCCAAGGCCGATCTGTTCCCGCTGGAATACTGGTCGCTGGAACAGGCCAAGCTCGCCTCCAACAAGCCGAAGCCACTGACTGGCCAGGTGGTGCTGATCACCGGCGGCGCCGGCGCGATCGGTGCAGCGACAGCCAAATTGTTCGCCGACAATGGCGCCCATGCCGTCGTTGTCGATCTCGACGCCGAAAAGGCTGCCGACGCGGCGAAGAAGGCCGGCAACAATTCGATCGGCGTCGCCGCCGACATTACCGACCCGGCGCAGGTGCGTGCCGCCTTCGACAGAGCAGTCGCCGTGTTCGGCGGTGTCGACATCGTGGTTTCCAATGCCGGCGCCGCCTGGGAAGGCCGCATCGGCGAGCTCGACGACGCGCTCCTGCGCAAGAGTTTCGAGCTTAATTTCTTCGCCCACCAATCGGTGGCGCAGAATGCCGTGCGCATCATGCTCGAGCAGGGCACAGGCGGCGTGCTTTTGTTCAACACCTCCAAACAGGCGGTGAATCCCGGCCCGAAGTTCGGCGCCTATGGCGTGCCGAAGGCGGCGACACTGTTCCTGTCCAGGCAATACGCGCTCGACTATGGCGCGCATGGCATCCGCTCCAACGCCGTCAACGCCGACCGCATCCGCTCAGGGCTTCTGACCGACGCCATGATCGCCAGCCGCTCGGGCGCGCGCGGCGTGTCGGAAAAGGACTACATGTCCGGCAATCTGCTCGGCCAGGAAGTGACGGCGCAGGACGTGGCGCAGGCCTTCCTGCATCACGCGCTGGCCGACCGCACCACCGCCGATGTGACAACGGTCGATGGCGGTAATATCGCAGCGGCGATGCGCTGACGTAGAGATCCGTTAGACGAAAAGGTGCGGTGCAACTCCGAAACTTGAGCCTATTGCCCGGAAACGGGCTGGAGAAAGGGCGGTTGGGAACTTTCGACCCGACCGGCCATTGAGATCGAGCAAGGTCAAGCAGCCAAATTGTTGCCTTCTCGAGGAGTTCCCTCATGCCAGCCGAAAACTGGTCCCTGCCCGAACGCTTTATTTTTTCGGGTCACCCGATCGCATGGGGAACGATCGGCGACGGCCCGCCGGCGGTCTTGCTTCATGGTACCCCGTTCTCGTCGGTGGAATGGCGGCGCATTGCAGCTTGGCTCGGGCAGCGGCGCCTAATCTACTATTTCGACATGCTCGGCTACGGGCAATCCGCCAAGCCCGACGCGGACGTGTCGCGCGGCATTCAAAACGAGCTGTTTGCGGCGCTCTACGCTCACTGGGAGCTGGAATGGCCCGACATCGTGGCGCATGACTTCGGCGGCTCCGTCGCGTTGCGCGGCCACCTGCTCAACGGGCTCGATTATCGCTCTCTGGTGCTGATCGATCCGGTCGCGATCAGCCCTCAGGGATCGCCCTTGGTTCAAGCGGCAAAAGAACACGAGAAAGCGTTTGCCGGTCTGCCGGCCTATATCCATGAAGCCATGCTTCGCGCCTATATCGGCGGCGCTGTCGCGAACGCATTGCGCGCGGACGAAATGCAGCTCTATCTGCAGCCATGGCTTGGAGATGAGGGCCAGAAGGCTTTTTGGCGTCAGATCGCGCAGATGGACGACAAGTACAGTCGAGAGGTCGAGTGGCGATATGGCGAGATACGTTGCCCTGTGACGATCCTGTGGGGTGAAGACGACGAGTGGATTCCGCTCGACGACGGGCGAGAACTCGCGCGCCGCATCCCCGGTGCGCCGTTCATCACGGTTCCAAATGCCAAACATCTCGTTCAGGAAGACGCGCCAGAGGCAATAATCTCGACTGTGCTCGACTTCTGGAACGACCAGCATCCTTCGGCCGCCGCGAAACCCCTGCTACAGCAACTCTAGAATATGTTTCCAGGCCCTGGTTCCCAGCCTCGAATCAGCCTCGTCACTGCCGCCATGCTCATGCGATACCGAGCGCGGCGTGGTCTCCCCCGGCAAGAGAATACGGTGCCCCGCATCCGGCGATGAAACGAGGTGGGTGACCTTGCCGGCTTTGCCGCGCCGCCGGACAATCGCTTCCGCGAACCATAGGGAGGGCCACAGCGCATCGTCGCCACCCGCGACAAGCACAATCTCGGCCGATATTTTCTCCACGGGAACGGCAGCGGCATTCGCCTCCCGCTTGAAGGCTTTCAAGCTGCGTTCGAATAACCCCCTATAAGACACCAGACCATCCACGGGCGTGGGTGCCCAATCCGGATCTGTCGGCACGAATGGCAGGGGAATACCGCCGAGCGACCATGAGGATCGTTCAGGCCAGCTAACGCCATCCCGGCCCGCACCGATGTTCCCCCAAACCACCGATGACGGGCTGATCGCGACCACAGCGTTGACCCGCTGATCATGGACCGCCGCGAGCAATGCGGCCTCGGCACCCTTGGATGTGCCGACATAGACGATGCGGCGGCATCCCGTTCCAATGAGATAGTCGGTTGCCGTAAAGAAGGTTTCGAGGGGAATTTCGCATATTCCGGGAGGCTGGCCCTCACCGCCAAACCATCGCAGGGCCAAAGCCGACGAGCCCTGGTTTGCAAAGAGCCGTGCGCGCCCGACATCGACGCGGCCACTCGACCCACCCAACACCACGACACCGGTGGTGGCCTGCGGGCGTCGAAACAAGGTTCCGGCGACGGCGCCGGACAGGTTTTCCTCGATTGCCGCCTGGACTTCCATATATGCACCGAACCTTGGGCCGGGTTGCGAGCCAGCTCTGCAAATCTTCAGCAAAAGGCCGCCTGCAGCAAGCGGCTGCAGGCGGCCTTCGATAGCGAAACCTACTTCGCGTTCGGGTTCGGCATCCAGGCCGGCATCGCGACATCGGCATGGGCGAACTGCGGCAGCTTGGCCGACAGGTCCTCCATGTTCTTGATGTCCTTGTCGATGAGGTCCTTTTGGGTGATCAGCGTCGGCGGCACGACGACGTTGTGGCCGGGGTCTTCACCGGCCAGCAACTGCGCCAGCGCACGCACCGAGACCTGGCCGACGACAGCCGGATTGGTCGCGGCGGTCGCGGCCCAGGCGCTGTCGGGCTCGCGCATCGCAGCGATATCCGACGTCGAGATGTCGGCCGAATAGATCTTGATGCCCTTGTTCAAGCCCGCTTCGTCGACAGCGATCTTCACGCCCTTGGCGAATTCGTCATAGGGAGCGAACATCACCTTGATGTCGGGATGCGCCGTCAGCACCGAACGCGCCTGGTTGGCGACGGAGTTGGCGATCGGATTGTCGAGCGTGCCGAACATCGCGACTTCCTTGATGCCGGCATACTTCTTCTTCACGTCGACCCAGGTCTCGTTGCGGCGGTCGAGCGGCGCGATGCCGGCGACATAGACATAGCCGGCATTCCAGCTTTCGCCATTGTCCTTGACAGCCTGCTCGAGCGCGAGGCGCGCAAGGTCGCGGTCGGACTGTTCGATCTGCGGGATCTTGGGGTTTTCGACATTGACGTCGAAGGCCACAACCTTGATGCCGGCGTCGACCGCGCGCTGGGCGGCGTCCTTCATCGATTCCGTCAGGCCGTGCTGGATGATGATGCCCTGCACGCCAAGAGCGATGGCCTGGTCGACCATGTCGGACTGAAGGGCGGCATCCTGGCGGCTGTCGAGGACACGCAGGTCTATGCCGAGCGCCTTCGACTGTGCCTCGACGCCGGAGAGATAGGCCTGGAAGAAGTCGCCGGTCGAGAGATAACGCACCAGCGCGATCTTGACGCCGGGCTTGTCGAAAGGCGCCGGCTTGTCCGCGGCAAAAGCCGGGACCTGCATCAACATGGTTGCGCCGGCCAATCCGAGCGCCACCTTCCCCAGAAGTCTTCTTGTAATGCTCACTTTGTTTTCCTCCACTCTTGTTGAACCCAAAATCCTGTTCCGGTCGAAAGCTACCTCCGGCCTCTGCCCGAAAGCGCAAAGGTGAAGACAAGGGCGACGACCAGAACCACGCCCTTGACGAAATCCTGCGTGTAGTAAGGCGCGTTCATCATCGTCAGGCCTTGCAGCAAGATGCCGACGAACAGCGCGCCGATGGCGGTGCCGAAGGCGTTCGGCTTGGCGGCACCTAGCACCGCGTAGCCGATCAGTGCCGCGGCGACCGCATCGAGCAACAGATTATTACCCGAGGCGATGTCACCGCGTCCAAGCCGGGCAGCGAGCAAAATGCCGCCGATCGAGGCAAAAACTCCTGAAATAACGTAGGCCCAGATCTTGTATGCCTTGACAGGCGCACCGGCGAGTTCGGCGGCGCGCTCGTTGCTGCCCACGGCATACATCATGCGGCCGAAACGTGTGTATTCGAGGAAGAACCAGATCAGCACGGCGAGCACGAGCAGCACCACCACCGACACCGGAATGAGGTTCGTGATGAAGAAATCGAAACGGTGGCGGCCGAGCGCCAGGAAGGCGTCGGAGAATTTGCCGTTGGCGACCGAACCGTCGGGCATGGTCATGCCGGTGGCGATCGAGCGGCCTTCTGTCGGAATGCGCTGCAGGCCGACGAGCAGGAACATCATGCCGAGCGTCGCCAGCAGATCGGGCACACGCATGTAGACGATCAGCCAGCCATTGATCAGGCCGACAATGGCGCCGATGAGCAGGCAGACGACGACCGCGACAAGGGCGTTCTGCTCCAGCACCACCATCACATAGGCGGCCGCCATCATGGCTGATGTAGCGACCGAGCCGATCGACAGATCGAAGCCGCCGACGACGAGCGTGGCGGTGACGCCGAGCGCCAGCACGCCGGTGATGGCGACCGACTGGAAGATGAAGACGGCACTTTGCGGCGAAACGAAACCGTCGGCGGCGATCGAGAAATAGGCGACGAGCCCGAACAAGAGCACGATGAACCCGTAGCGGATGGCGTGGTCGCGCAATGTCATCCGGCGCTCCCGCGCGCTGCTGCCGTCTTTACCAAACCCGAACCCATGCTCTCTCCATTCCAATTCCTGTCGCCGCGCTCAGGCCGCACTGTGCAGCGGCCCGCCGGCGACCTCGGCCAGCAGGCGGTCGAGATCGACATCGGCATTGCGGTGTTCGCCGACGATGGTCTGTTCCGACATGACCAGGATACGATCGGCGGTCTCCAGGGCCTCGTCGAGTTCGGTGACGAACAGCAGCGTGGCGCGTCCGTTTGCGCTCGCCCTGAGCTTGGCGGCAATGTCGCGCCGGGCCGAGATATCGACGCCCTGAAACGGCTCATCCAGGATGAACAGCCTTGCATCCTGCGCCATCCAGCGGGCGACCATCACCTTCTGCTGGTTGCCGCCGGACAGCTCCGACATCTCGTCCTTCTCGGAACGGCAGACGATGCTCAACTCCTCGATCTGCCGGCGTGCCGTGGTGCGTTCGAGGCGGCGCCTCAGGATGCCGAAGCGCGACATGCGCTTGTGAAACGGCAGGCTGATATTTTCCTGGATGTTGAAGCCTTGGACGATGCCGTTCTCGCCGCGGTCCTTGGCGACCAGAAACACGCCGGCAGCGATCGCTTCGCCGGCTGTTTCAGGTGCATAAGGCCTGCCGTTCAGCGTCATTGTACCGGCGAGCGGCCGGCGCACGCCAAACAGCGTCTCGGCAAGCGCCGTCTTGCCGACGCCGACGAGGCCGGTGATGGCAACGACCTCGCCGTCGCCGAGCGTCAGCGAGATCGGCCGGGCGCCCGGCGCAATGCGCAGACCCTCGATCGCCAGGACTGCCTTGGCCGAATTCCTGACGACGATCTGCTCGAGATGGATCTTGCGGCCGAGCATGGCGTTGACCGCGCCTTCATAGTCGAGCGGTTTCTTGTCGAAAATGCCTGAGATGATCCCGTCACGCATGGAGACGATGCGATCGGCCAGCCGCCTGATGTCCGACATGCGATGCGAGATGTAGAGGATCGCCACGCCCTGCTCGCGCAGCCTGTCGATCAGCGCGAACAGCCGGTCGGCCTCGGCGCTGGAGAGCGATGAGGTCGGCTCGTCGAGGATCAGCACTTTCGGCTTGTGCGCCAGCGCGCGGGCAATCGCCACCATCTGGCGATCGGCCAGCGAAAGATCGCTCACCCGCGCCTTCAAATCGATGGCCAGCCCCATGCGGTCGGCAACCGCCTTGGCCTCCCGCCGCACGCGCATTGGATTGAACAGGGTCGGCGCGCCGCTGCCGCTCAGCCGGTCCAGCGTCAGGTTGGTGGCGACGTCGAGATCGGCGACGACACCGTCGTTGATATTCTGGTGTACGGTGACGACGCCGGCGCGGATCGCTTCGGCCGGGGTTTTCGGTGCAAAATCCTGCTCGGCGAGCGCCATCCTGCCGCCGCCACGTTCGTAGACACCGGAGATGATCTTGACGAGGGTGGATTTGCCGGCGCCATTGGCGCCCATCAGCACGGTGACTTCGCCGGCATGCAGTTCGACCGAGACGCCGCCAAGCACCTCGTTATGGCCAAAGGATTTCCTTAGTCCCTCTACGCGGAACACGGCATTACCGACCATGCGTTCCTCCCTGATATGACGCTATGGGCTGCATCGGCAATTGTCAACACGATTGACAATTGCCAGATCGCTTCCTAGCTTGGCCCGGTCGCCATGCGTCCGTTACGTTCGGAGCGCATAAGCGGGAGGATGACGATGACTGAAAAATTGCCGTTCGAAGCACTATCGGTCGAAACCCTGGCTGCGCGCCTTGGCGGCAACGAGGCGCTGTGCGCGAAGATCGGCAAGGACACTGGCGCCTGGAAGGTCCGCGAGGTCGGCGACGGCAATCTCAACCTGGTGTTCATCGTCGAGGGCGCCAGCGATGCCGCGGTGGTCAAGCAGGCCCTGCCCTATGTCCGCCTGGTCGGCGACAGCTGGCCATTGCCCTTGAAGCGCTCCTTCTTCGAATATCACGCGCTGACCAGGCAAGAGGCACGCGCGCCGGGCTCGGTGCCGGCGATCCACTATTTCGATGAGCGTCAGGCGCTGATCATCATGGAATATCTTGCGCCGCCGCACATCATCCTGCGCCGTGCGCTGATCGACGGCCGGCAGCTGCCGAACATTGCCCGGGATATCGGCCTGTTCATGGCCCGCACTCTGTTTCGCGGCTCCGACCTGCATATGGCTGCCAAGGACCGCAAGGCCGATCTGGCGCTGTTCGCCGACAATGTCGAGCTTTGCGACATCACCGAGAGCCTGGTGTTCTCCGACCCCTATTTCGACGCCAAGATGAACCGGCATACTTCGCCGCAGCTCGACGGCCTGGTCGCCGAACTGCGCGCCGACCGCGACCTCAAGGTCGAGGCGCAGCGGCTGAAGCACATCTTCGCCGCCAATGCCGAAACGCTGCTGCATGGCGACCTGCATTCCGGCTCGATCATGGTCACCGACAGCGAAACCCGGATGATCGATCCGGAGTTCGCCTTCTACGGCCCGATGGCCTTCGATGTCGGCATGCTGCTTGCCAATTTCTGGATGTCGTTCTTCTCGCAACGCGGCCACGAGCAGGAGGGCAAGCGCGACGCCATGCGCGCCTATCTGCTCGGCGTGACGACCGAGACTTGGGGCGTGTTCCGCGCCGAGTTCTCGCATCTATGGCGGACCGAACGCACCGGCATGCTCTACCAGAAGAGCCTGTTCGAGGATCAGGGCGACAGGCTCGGTGCCGAGCAGGCGCTCGACCATGTTCTGCACCAGATGTGGACCGATCTGCTTGGCTTTGCCGGCATCGAGGTGCACAGGCGCATCCTCGGCCTCGCCCACAATGCCGATTTCGAGACGATTGCCGACGAGGATCTGCGCGCCAGTTGTGAAGCAAAGGCGCTGAAATTCGGCCGCCACATCGCCGTCAACCGACGCCATATCCACAGCATCGACGAGGTCAACAAACTGGCCGCGCTGATCGAACAGGAGAGCAGCATTTGAACGTCGGCGACCGCCACTATCGCACCATCTGGCTGAGCGACGACGGGCGTTCGGTCGATATCATCGACCAGCGCTGGCTGCCGCATGATTTCCGCATCGAGACCATCGGCACGGTTGCCGGCATCGCCACCGCCATCCGCGACATGTGGGTGCGCGGCGCGCCGCTGATCGGCGTCACCGCTGCCTATGGCGTCGCCATGCAGATGGCCGACGATCCGTCGGATGCAGCACTCGATGCGGTCTGGGAAACACTGCATGAGACGCGCCCCACCGCGATCAATCTGCGCTGGGCGCTCGACGAAATGCGGCGCTTCCTGCGGCCCCTGCCGGCAGAACGACGCGCCGCAGCCGCCTATCGGCGCGCCAGTGAGATCGCCGATGAGGATGTCGAGCTGAACCGCGCCATCGGCGAGAACGGTCTCGCCATCATCAAGGCGATCGCGGCGCGCAAGCAGAAGGGCGAGCCGGTCAACATCCTGACCCATTGCAATGCCGGCTGGCTGGCGACGGTCGATTACGGCACCGCCACCGCGCCGATCTATCTGGCGGCGGAGGCCGGCATTCCGGTCCACGTCTATGTCGACGAGACGCGGCCGCGCAACCAGGGCGCCCAGCTGACCGCCTGGGAGATGGCCGGGCACGGCGTGCCGCACACGCTGATCGTCGACAATGCCGGCGGCCATCTGATGCAGCGCGGCGAGATCGACATGGTCATCGTCGGCACCGACCGCACCACCGCCGACGGCGACGTCTGCAACAAGATCGGCACCTATCTGAAGGCACTCGCAGCCGCCGACAATGATGTGCCGTTCTATGTCGCGCTGCCGTCGCCGACCATCGACTGGACCGTGCATGACGGACTGGCCGAGATCCCGATCGAGCAGCGCTCGGCCGACGAGGTCTCGCTGGTCTGGGGCAAGACCGCTGCCGGCGGGATTGCGCAGGTGCGCATCTCACCGGAGACGACGCCGGCGGCAAACCCGGCCTTCGATGTGACGCCGGCGCGGCTGGTGACCGGCCTGATCACCGAACGCGGTGTCGCCAAGGCCTCGCGCGAGGGCCTGAAGGCGATGTTTCCCGAGCGGGCGTAGCCGTTCGCTTCTAGTACAAAGGCTCGGCCATGTGCTTCATGGTCGGCCATGTCTCGGTAATGCCCGGCTGCACCGGCCGCTCCAGATAGGTCGATAGAACCACATAGCTGCGCGTCGAGGTGACCCCCGGCGTTTCGTACAGGCGCGCCAAAAGGCCTTCGAGTGCCCTGGTGTCTTCCGTGCGGACCTTCAGCAGCATGCAGGTATCCCCGGCGACGGTATGGATCTCCTCGACCTCGGGATATTGCGAGACCGCCATCAGTTCCGGCGTCTTTCCCCAACCCTTGGTGTCGATATGGACAAAGGCAAGCAAAGGCTTTTTCACCGCCCGGGGATCGATGATGGCGACCGTGTTGCGGATGGCGCCGCTGCGCCGGAGCCGTTTGACCCGCTCATGCGCTGCCGGTGGCGACAAGCCCACGCGATCACCAAGTTCGGCGTAGCTGATCGTGGCATCATCGACCAGGACGCCTAATATTCTTCGGTCTATCGCGTCGAGGTCGCGGGCCGCAGTCCTGTTCTGCGGAATACCATCTGTTTCTTCATCCATGTCGAAATTCCCTGTTTGCCACTGAATGAAATACGGCGATTATGATGTTATGTCGAACACAGATCAAGTTGCACCATTGACTACGGACGCCAGAGCCCCGATCCCGGCGCTTGCCTATCTGCTGACGGGCTGCATCGCCGTCATCGGCTCGAACTCGCTTGTGCTGGGTCCGATTGCACCGGCTGTCGCCTTATCGTTCGGAACCAGCGTGCCGGCCGTGATGATTGCGGCGGCCGCGTTCGGCCTTGGCACCTCCGCAAGCGCCCTGTTCCTGGCCCGCTACATCGACCGGCTCGGCGCACGCCGGATGCTGCAGGGCGCCCTGTTGCTGCTGGCACTGGCGCTGGTGGCGAGTGCCGTTGCACCCACGGTGATCATGCTGGTCGCGGCACAGCTGCTGGCCGGCATCGCTGCCGGCATCGCCATGCCCGCGATCTATGCCAGCGCCGCAGCCATCGCGCCACCGGGCAGAGAGAGCGGCACGATCGGCGTCGTGCTGACCGGATGGACGCTCAGCATGGTGGCCGGCGTTTCGCTTTCGGCCGTGCTTGCCGATCTTGTGCATTGGCGCGCCGTTTTCACAGCGGTCGCGGTGCTTGCGGCCCTTGCATGGATGGGCCTGACGGCGACGTCGCTCAGCGACATCAGGAAGGGCGGACCGGCGCCCGCCCCGCTGGAAGCGCTCGGCATTCCCGGAATCCTGCCGCTGCTGGTCGCGTGCGCGGCCTTCATGACTTCGTTCTACGGCGTCTATGGCTATCTCGGCGACCATCTTCATGTCGGGCTGGGACAGCCGGTGAGCGCCAATGGCCTGGCGGCGCTTGCCTACGGCATAGGCTTCGGGACGGCTGCTCTGCTCGACGGCGTCATCGACAGACTGGGTGCGCGGCGCGTCATGCCGTTCGCCTACCTTCTGGTCGCCGTCGTCTACGTGGCGATGGCCGCGGCGAGTGGCAGTTTCGGGCTGACCTTGACCATGGTGGCAATCTGGGGACTGGCCAATCATTTCGGCCTGAACGTCCTGGTGATGCGCCTGTCGGCGCTCGATCCGTCGCGGCGCGGCACGATCATGGGCCTGAACAGTGCGGTGACTTACCTCGCGGTCTTCGTCGGCACCACCAGCTTCGGGCCGCTCTACTCCAGCTTTGGTTTTGCCACTTGCGCAATGGTCGCAGCATTGCTGATGCTGATCGCCGCATCGGCGGCGGCGTGGCGCACGCGATAATCGAACGAACTTGGCCCAACCTTCTCACGGTTGACAGCAGCGCCCTGCCCTTTCATACAAAGCCGTTAATGTTCTCAGGGCGGGGTGAAAGTCCCCACCGGCGGTAAAGGTTTCGGCCTGAGCCCGCGAGCGCTTTCCGGCAAAATCGGAAAGGTCAGCAGATCCGGTGTGATTCCGGAGCCGACGGTTACAGTCCGGATGGAAGAGAACGAACGGAAGCCGGCCCGCTTTTCGCGGGCTTAATCCGTATCGTGCGTCCTGATTCTGGTTCGAAACGGAAGGATGGACCCATGAATCAGCATTCCCATAAAGACTACGAAAAGACTCGCATCGCCGTTATCCGCGCGCGCTGGCATGCCGATATCGTCGACCAATGCGTACAGGCCTTCGAGACTGAACTGGCCGACATCGCAGGCGAGCACTTCACTGTCGACATCTTCGACGTGCCGGGCGCCTATGAAATTCCCCTGCATGCCAAGACCCTGGCCCAGACCGGCCGCTATGCCGCGATCCTCGGCACCGCTTTTGTCGTCAATGGCGGCATCTACCGGCATGAATTCGTCGCCAGCGCGGTGCTCGACGGCATGATGAACGTGCAGCTGTCGACCGGCGTGCCGGTGCTGTCGGCGGTGCTCACCCCGCACAACTACCACGACAGCGCCGAGCACCACCGCTTCTTCTTCGAGCACTTCACGGTCAAGGGCAAGGAAGCAGCCAATGCCTGTGTGCAGCTTTTGGCGGCGCGGGAGTTGATCGCGGCTTAAGTCACCAAAACTGCCGGATTTCAGCCCTGCAACAAGAATTGCGATCGAGAACAGCTCTGAAGGTTGCGGTTCCGTTGAAATCCCGCCAGAAGCATCAAGGGCCGACCGGCAACCGGTCGGCCCGCGACGTTGCGCTTGAAACCAGATACGGGAGACTATTGGGTGGCTCGCATAACACTGAGACAATTGCTCGACCACGCCGCCGAATACGGCTACGGCGTGCCCGCTTTCAACATGAACAACATGGAACAGGGCCTCGCCATCATGGAGGCCGCCGAGGAGACCAAGTCGCCGGTCATCCTGCAGGCAAGCCGCGGCGCACGCGCCTATGCCAATGACGTGGTGCTGGCCAAGCTGATCGACGCGCTGGTCGAAATCCATCCCGACATTCCGGTCTGCATGCATCTCGACCATGGCAACAACGAAGCCACCTGCGTCACCGCCATCCAGTACGGCTTCACCTCGGTCATGATGGACGGGTCGCTGAAGGAAGACGGCAAGACGCCGGCCGACTACGCCTACAATTCCGGCATCACCAAGCGTGTCGTCGACATGGCGCATTGGGGCGGCGTGTCGGTCGAAGGCGAGATCGGCGTGCTCGGCTCGCTGGAGAGCGGCGGCGGCGAGCAGGAAGACGGCCACGGCGTCGAAGGCGCGATCAGCCACGACCAGCTTTTGACCGATCCCGAACAAGCGGTGGAATTCGTCAAGGACACCCATGTCGATGCGCTGGCGGTTGCCATGGGCACCAGCCATGGCGCCTACAAATTCTCGCGCAAGCCGGACGGCGCGGTGCTGGCCATGAACGTCATCGAGGAGATCCACCGCCGCCTGCCGAACATGCATCTGGTCATGCACGGCTCGTCCTCCGTGCCCGAGGACCTGCAGGAGATCATCAACAAGTATGGTGGCCAGATGAAGCCGACCTGGGGCGTCCCCGTCGAGGAGATCCAGCGCGGCATCAAGCACGGTGTGCGCAAGATCAACATCGACACCGACAACCGCATGGCGCTGACCGGCGCGATCCGCAAGGTGCTGACCGAGAACCCGAGCGAGTTCGATCCGCGCAAGTATCTGACGCCGGCAATGGCCGCCATGCGCAAGCTCTGCAAGGAGCGCTTCGAACAGTTCGGCACCGCCGGCAACGCGCAGAAGATCAAGCCGCTGCCGGTCGCCGAAATGGCCAAGCGCTATAAGTCGGGCAGCCTCGACCCGAAGTTCGGCTGAGCTCCAGCGATTTATCCCAGAGCTGCCAGAAGCATCCTGGCAGCTCTGGCGACGGCTGTTTTACTCCGGAGTCTCGGCCTCGGCACGAACCAGCTTGATATCGGCGCCGGCCGCCCATGCGCCGATATCTTCCCGACGCAATGCCGCCGCCATCATGTCTGGAAACAGGTCCGGCGTGCAGGCGAAAACCGGAATGCCGAGGGCGGCCACCGAGCCTGCCATCTTCGGGTCATAACCCGGCCTGCCCTGGTCGGTCAGCGCCAGGAGCACCACGACGTTTACGCCGGAGCGAACGAGTGCAGCAAGCCGCTGCAGCAATTCCTGCCCGTTGCCGCCCTCATAAAGGTCGGTGATCAGCACCATATGTGACTTGGTCGGCCGTTCGATGCGGTCTGCGCAATAGGCCACGGCCTGGTTGATGTCGGTGCCGCCGCCCAGCTGCACGCCGAACAGGACTTCGACAGGATCGCTGAGCTCCTCGGTCAGATCGACGATTGCCGTGTCGAAGCAGACAAGCTTGGTCCGCACGACCGGCAGGGAGGCCATCACCGCGGCGAAGATGGAGGCGTAGATCACCGAGCTTGCCATCGAGCCCGACTGGTCGACGCACAGCACCACCTCATCCAGGTCGACCAGCCTTCGCTGTTTGCGCATGAAGCCGACCAGCTTCTCCGGCACGATGGTCTTGTGCTCGGGCTGGTAATGGCGAAGGTTGGCTGAGATCGTACGCGGCCAGTCGATGTCGCGCTGGCGTGGGCGGTTGGTGCGCTGCGACCGGTCGACCGCGCCGCGTATCGCCTCGGCTGTCTTCTGCTCCAGCCGCTGCATCAGCCTGGCGACGATATCGGCGATGATCGTACGCGCAATGTCCTTGGTCTTGGCCGGCATGACCGAGCGCAGCGAAACCAGGTCGGCGACGAGATTGACGTCGGCCTCGATCGCTTTGAGGAATTCCGGCTCCATCAGCATCTGCTTGAGGTTGAGCCGTTCGAAGGCATCCTTCTGGACGATCTGGACGACCTGTGCGGGAAAGAACGATCTGATATCGCCCATCCACTGTGCCACCCTTGGCGCCGAGCGCCCGAGGCCGCCGCGCCGCTTGCGCGGATCGGCAGCCGCATCGCCGGCACCATCGCCGTAAAGCGCATCGAGCGCCGCGGAAAGCCGCTTGTCGGTGTCGGACAGCGCTGACGAGGTTTCCTCATCAGTACCGATCGCCAGGCGCCAGCGGCGCTCCCGTCCGTCGCCAGCCTGGATTGGCTCGCTGATTTCGGCCTCGTCATCCATTGCCAGCCTCGCTCCTCAGCAGGGGTCCAAGCCGTTCTAGGTGCCGGCGCCACGCTTCGCCGCCATCCGGGGTCGGCGTCAGTCCGGCCGGCAGGCGTGCGGCGCGGCCGAGCACCGCTTCGATCAGCCGCCGCCGCTCCATCGAGTCCAGATGCGAAAAGACCCGGCGCAGCAACGGCAGATGCGCAATGAAGGCGTCTTCGTCGAGGGATGCGAGCCAGGCATCCACCGCACCGCGCAGGCCCTCGTCGTAGATCAGCCGTTGGCCGGCAGTGCTGAAGAAACCCTCGAAGAACCCTGCAGCCTCGGTGACCGGCGTTCCTGGAGACAGACGTCGTGCGATCAGACCGGTTGCCGCGTCGGCTGACAGATGGCCGGCTTCGTAGAGCAGATGCGCGGCACAGCCTGCCACCAGCGCCGTCGAGCGCGATCCATCGAGCACCGCAGCCAGCCCATTGCGCCAGGCGTCCAGCACGTCCTGTTCAGGCTCGACCAGACTGATCGCTTCGTCGGCCTTGCGCACGGCGCCGACCAGCGTCGTGGATGCCTGGGTATCGAGGTCGCGGGCGGCATAGGCGAGCGCGATCCCGCCTTCGACGATCAGCCGCTCCAGCAGAACGGACAGACGGGCGGTTTCCGTCTTGCGAGCCTCGCCATAGCGGATGATGTCGGCGAGCGGCGGCACCGATGTCAGGATTTCCAGGCATTCGCTGCTGCGGGCTGCCCGTTCCTCCAAGGCCGCGAGACCGGCGATCGACGCTTCCGACAGGTTTGCCGTGATGGCGCCCTGGACCAGTGCGGCCATCGCATCAAGAGACGTTGCCGCGCCGATCAACTGGATCAGCCGGCCATTGGCCGCCTTTTCGATGGTTGGTCCGTAGACCAGGTTCTCCACCAGTCGAACGGCATATTCAGGTTCCCACGACAGCGTCCAACGCTCGCGAAAGGTGCCGCGGCTACGGCCGCTGTCGGTGAGTTTGCCCCAATGCACGCCAAGCACGGACAGCCGATGCAGCAAGGTCGACCGAAACAGCCCGCTCTCGCTGCGCAGATCGACCGACAATTCGCGCTCCAGCGCCTCGGGCTTCAGCCGTGCCGCCTTCTGGTTGCGCTGCAGGTCCTCGATCAGCGGCGCCAGCGGCGTGTCCGGCGGAATTTCACCGACATCCGCTCCCAGAAGCAATTCGGCTTCGACCAGCGCCCACAGCAGCGCTTCCCCGTTGAACAGGGCGGCGATGGCGGCGTCACGCAATTCCTCGAAACCGGGCTTTGGCCGCTCACGGATCACAGCCAGCGTGCGGGCCAGCCGTTCGGCTTCGATCAGCGAGGCGGTCGAGACCATGTGCCCCTTGGCCCTCAGGACCGCCGCGATCTTCGCCAGCCACAGGACCGAGGAGTCGCCTTGCCCGCGCGTCTGCCACAGATGCTTGCACCAGCCGGGCGCGACAACGCCGGCGCCATAACCGAAGCCCAGCGCCAGACGCGGCCCCGTCCACGGCGCCCAGGTCATCATGCTTTTGCGGCGGGCGAGCCCTCTGAGTAGCGCCTGGTCCTCCTTCAGCGGTCGCGTCGCCTGCAGTGCCGGCACATGGAAGGCACCGCAAACGATAGCGATCGGCCCATCGAATTCCTTTCGCGCGGCGGCGATTTCAAGCCGCATATGCGCTTCGCGCTTTGCCTCGAATTCGGCAAGCGGACCTTCGCCTTCGCGCAACGTCGTCATCGCGTCGGCTATTGCCGCGAAGATGGGGCCGGGTTCAGGGTTCTGCTCGATGATATCAGCCCACCAGCTTTCGCCATCTTCATAGCCGGCAGCTTGTGCCAGCGTTCCGATCGGATCCCGCAGATGCGGCGCCAAGTCAGCTTCGACGTTGGCTTCCGTTCCATCGCTATCGGTTTCCCCCACGGCCTCAATCGGCGCAGTGCGGGCTGAAGACGGCAAATCGATGAAGCGCACTGCCGCATTGTTGGTGACGGCCCAGAGCGTCGCCTGGTACTCCGGCGAGAATTCGGCGAAGGGCCAGAAGCTTGTCGAGGCCGGATCGTCTTCGGGATAGCAGAGCAGCGCCACCGGCGGCTGCATTTCGGGGTGGGCCAGCAACGGCAGCAGCGGGCTGGCGTCGGCCGGTCCTTCGATCAGCACGGCGACCGGTTTCAACTCCTGCAACGCCTGCACCAGGCTGTCGGCGGAGCCGGGCCCGTGATGGCGTATGCCGAAATAGGAAACGTCGCTGAGCGCCATGGCGTCAGATTGCCGCGTTCAAGGCCGCGTAGTAGCCGGCATAGTCTGGCCGCTTCTTGAGCACGGTTTCCAGATATTCTTCCAGCACCAGTTTGTCCTGCACCGGATCCTTGACGATCGCGCCGACGAGGCTGGCGGCAAGGCCCTCGGCGCCGAGCTTGCCACTGTCGAACCAGGCCGCCTGGCTGAGGCCGCCGACCATGGTGGCAATGGCTTCGGCCGTGGACAGCGAACCGGACGGCGTCTTCAACGTCACCTTGCCGTCGGCTGTAGCGCCGGAGCGCAACTCGCGAAAAATGGTCAGCACTCGCGCGATCTCCTCACCGACATTCTTCGGTACCGGAAGGTCAAGACCGCCGGCCATCTCGCCGACCCGCTTGGAGACGATCGCCACTTCCTCCGCCATGTCTTCGGGCAAGGGCAGTACGACGACGTTAAAGCGGCGCTTCAACGCCGAGGACAGCTCGTTGACGCCCTTGTCGCGGTTGTTGGCGGTGGCGATGATGTTGAAGCCGCGCTGCGCGTAGATCGAGGTGTTGAGTTCCGGGATCGGCATCATCTTTTCGGACAGCACGGTGATCAGCGTGTCCTGCACATCGGAGCCCATGCGCGTCAGCTCCTCGAGGCGGCAAAGCTTGCCGTCCTGCATGGCGCGGTAGAGCGGCGTCGGCACCAGCGCGTCCTGGCTTGGGCCCTTTGCCAGAAGCTGTGCGTAGTTCCAGCCATAGCGGATCTGGTTCTCGTCGGTACCGGCCGTGCACTGCACGATCAGGGTCGAATCGCCCATGATGGCGGCGGCGAGATGTTCCGACACCCAGGATTTGGCCGTGCCGGGGACACCCAGCAGCAACAGCGCGCGATCGGTGGCGAGCGTCGCCACCGCGGTTTCCATCAGCCGGCGCCGGCCGACATATTTGGGGGTTATCACTGTCCCGTCGTCAGCCTTTCCGCCGAGCAGGTAGGTAAGGACCGCCTTTGGCGAAAGGCTCCATCCGGCAGGCCTTTGCCGGTCGTCGTTGCGCGAGAGCGCCTGCAATTCGGCGGCATAGGCCTGCTCGACCGGAAGACGGATGGCTGCGTTCATTTGCTGTTCTCCGGATTGATCATATGTGGTTCAATGCTCGGCCAGTGACGCGTTGAGCCGCAGAAGACCGAGAGACGGCGCCGACGGCGCCATACCGGCCGCAACAACGTCTCCGATCAATTTCTCCGCCGTCGCCGCCGTGGCGAGAAAGCCCATCGTTTCCAGAAGCTGGTCGACGCCTCGCCTCACAGCGTCATCGTTTGCTGCAACAGCGGAGCGAAGCGCCGCGAGCGTCTGGCCGTTTGTCAGGTCGGCCCATTCCAGCCAGCTTGCTTCGAGGCCCTCGGCCAGATTGAGCGCGCCGAGATGTTGCGTGTCCTTCAGGATCGACCTGACCAGGACACGCTTCCTGCGGCTGTCCAGACGCGCCATGAGGTGGAGGACGAAGAGTGCGGGCTTGTCACGTTCGGCGACAAGCGTATCCGCCATGTGCGTCACCGCGGCGTCGCTGCCCGATGCGGCGACCATTCGGGCAACAAGGATATCGGCATTGCTCTCGGCGCCGAATTGCCACGCCCCGATAAACTCGGATTCGGTGGTGCCGAAGCGCGTGGCGAGGTCAACCAGGTTACAGGTCTCGAACAGTTCGGCGCGACGTCTTTCCTGCGCCGGCGATTTGAGTTTTGCCGGCGTGTAGGTGGTGCGGCGGCGGATGAAGCCGGATTTGCCTTCAGCGATGAAGGCAGCGAGTTCGGCCGTCGGATCTTCCGGCCCGCCATCGCCTGGCGAGCCGTGCTCTCCCAATCTTGCCAGCAACCGGCCAGCGAGCTCGCGCAGCTTGCCGGAACGATCTGCGGAGAGGCTCTTCAGGAATGGCACGTCATCGGCGCCCAGGCCGAAGCGCAACAGGTCGACGAGTGCAATCCTGATCTCCGCCGGCTCTCCTGAGGCCTTGGTTTCGATCAGTTGCCGAGCCGAAGCCGGTGCGGTGCGGCGCATATCGGCGAGCGCGGTGCGGCGTGCGGCGGGATAGAAGTCATCCCAGTTTTCCACCGTCAGATGCTCCTGGCTTGCAGGTTTTTCGCCGTCCGCGCCTGCCTGCCAGTCGACCCAGGGTGCATAAACGTCCGGACTGCTCTGATCCGACGCGGCTGGCATCCAGTCCATCGGATGCAGCACGAAGCCGCGGCTGGCGACGAGCGTGACCACACGCGACTTGCTTCTTGTGTCGGCGGCATGCTTTAGCGCGGCTCGCAATAGCGGCCGCAGCCGTTCCGGCAGCATCGGCAAGGCGAGTTCGGGCAATTGCGGGCGGCGTTTCAGCGTCTTCGGCGCGGCTGGCCGCAAGGCGATGTCGAGAGCTTGTGCGGCGATCGCCAGCAGCCGGCGTTCGCGCTCGTCGGGGCTGGCACTGCCGGCGATCTCCTTCCACGCGCCCGGAGCCAGGTCGAAGGTGGTCCCGCCGGTGATCCAGCAGTCGCGCATGGCCGCCAGGCCGGTCTGCTCGATCTCGTTCACGACAGGTCAAGCCTTCCGAAACCGCTTTGCGCCGCCAGCAGGTCAAGCCGGCTGCCATTCCAAAGTGCTGCCGTTGCCATAAGGTCCAGCCCAAGCAGCGTTGGATTGACGGTGTCGGCAATCGGCAAGGCGATACCATGCGGATCGCCGGCGGCTTGCCACCAGGCAGCGCCCCGATCGTCCAGCAGGATCGCGCCGGGCGGCAGCATGACAGGACAATCGGTGAGCCAAGGGGCTGTGTTCTGGTGAACAGCATGCGCCGCCAGCGGATCGGCTGTGTGAAAGCCGAAATCGGGCCACTCACCTGTCGGGACGTCGCCCTTGCGGTCCGCCACCAAGGCCCGCAGCGGCTGGCGTGCCGGGTAAAAGACCAGCCTGGCATCGAACCGGTCGCCCGGTGTGAAGGCGTTCGACCGGCGACCGGCCGAGGCCGGAAAATAATCGAGCAAGAGAGCAAATTGCGGGCTCGCGCTCTTCAGGTCGAGGAGCCAGGCCGAATGGCTGACGAGACCGTCACGGCGCGACTCGATCTTCTCGCCAAGCACCTCCCAGACGCTTTCGACCTGTTTGGCATCGGGATTGGCCAGAACCTGCTCACGGCTTTCGGACGTCGATACGAGCCGCCTCAGTTCGGCGTCACCTGGTGTCGATCGCCAGGCCTTGGCCACCAGCACGAGCTTGCCGAGTTCGCGGATCGCCGCGTCCGGGCGCTCCTCGCTGCGCAGCCCCATCAGCCGTGACGGAATCTCGTCGATGCGGCCGGCAAGCGCTGTCGCCTTCATGTCGACCAGCCGTGCCGCAATCCGGCGGCAACGGTCACTGCTGTTGTCGACAAAACCGGCCAGGCCAAGCCGCAACTGGTCAGCGATCCATTGATCCAGCTCATCCAACGCCGCCGACACCGCGGATTGCGTATCCAGCGTCCGCTTGCGCTGCGCTGCCTCGCGGCGCTCGACCGCAGCGGCGTCCTCGATATCAGCGCTTTCGTCGTCGCGCGAGGCCTCGCCAATGCTCTTGCCTCCCGCACCGGGCACTGGGTCAGCCGGCTGCGGCGAGGTCTTCCTGCGACGGCCGAGCCAATCATTCACCCATTCCGGGGTCGAGCCTGCGGCGGTAAAACTGGCCGGCGTGGTGGCTGCAATCCACATCAGCGCCAAAGTGTGCTTGCAGGGAAATTTCCGCGATGGACAGGTGCATTTGTAGCCATGGTCGCCGGTGTCGACGACCACACGGTAGGGATTGGAGCCGGAACCCTGGCATTCCCCCCAGAGGAGCCCCAGTTGATCGCTCTTTTCGAGTCGTGGCCAGTTCGATTGCTTGGTCAGCCTGGAAGCGGCGCTCAACGACGCCTGATCGGGCGCAAGCGCTTCGATGGTTTTCAAGTCGAATTCCAAGCCGCGCCTCTCGTCGCTCGAACGATACGGGTAGCCAGTATAGATGGCCGTCTATGACGGATTCTTGTAGCAGCAACCGTACAGAGATCGATACAGCTGAACACAATAGTTGCGCCAGTCAATCTGATCCGTCGGCAATGCAATTGCTATCCAGCGATGTCTCCCCCGAGAAAATTATCTCTTGGCGAGGATAAACGCGCGATATGACTTATTGAAGCGTCCGCGCCGGCTGACCGGCGTGGTCGCGGGCGATGCCGGCTTCGGCATCCTCGGCACCAAAAGCACGGTCGAGGCCCGTCGCCACGACCGAGACCCTGAAGCGGCCTTCCATGCCCTTGTCGAAGATGGCGCCAACGATGATGTCGGCATCCTCGTAGACCTCTTCGCGGATGCGGGTGGCGGCCTCGTCGACCTCGAACAGGGTCATGTCCCTGCCGCCCGATATCGAGACCAGCACGCCCTTGGCGCCTTTCATCGACACTTCGTCGAGCAGCGGGTTGGCGATCGCGGCTTCGGCCGCCTTCATCGCCCGACCCTCGCCGGAGGCCTCACCGGTGCCCATCATGGCGCGGCCCATGTCGCGCATCACGGATTTCACATCGGCGAAGTCGAGATTGATCAGGCCTTCCTTGACGATGAGGTCGGTGATGCAGCTGACGCCGGCATAGAGCACGCGGTCGGCAATGACGAACGCATCGGCGAAGGTGGTCTTGGCATCGGCGATCCTGAACAGGTTCTGGTTCGGGATGACGATCACCGTGTCGGCGCTCTCGCGCAGCCGCTCGATGCCCTCTTCGGCCATCTGCATGCGGCGCCGGCCTTCGAAGGCGAACGGCTTGGTGACGACACCAACCGTCAGGATGCCGGCCTTGCGCGCCGCCTGGGCGATGATTGGAGCCGCACCGGTTCCCGTGCCGCCGCCCATTCCGGCGGTGACGAAACACATATGCGTGCCGGCCAGATGGTCCATGATCTCGTCGAGCGATTCCTCGGCCGCGGCGCGGCCGATCTCGGGAAGCGATCCGGCACCCAATCCTTCGGTAACGTGGGCGCCAAGCTGGATCAGCCGCGTCGCCTTCGACATGGTCAGCGCCTGGGCGTCGGTGTTGGCGGCGATGAATTCGGTGCCCTGAAGCTGCTCGGCGATCATGTTGTTTACGGCATTGCCACCGCCGCCGCCGACGCCGATCACGGTGATCTTGGGTCTCATCTCGGAGATTTCGGGCTTCTTGAACTCGGCCATGCCTGTTTCTCCTTCGTCAATTGCGCGCTTCACGACCCACCCGCAGACTGCTTTTGGGCAGATTGCAATCGAGCGGCATGATGCGAATCAGTCCGTTGCGATGGGTACCCCAAAAAGCCAGACAGCGGCCAGAGGTGCAAGTGCATGCGAGGTCAAGATTTATGATGACCGTTTTGCACAGCGTGGCTCGGGCGCTGCGCGCGCCAGATCTGACCGCAGAGAGCTCGCCGCTCCCGCCGATAGCGGCTGCGCGCTGGTTTACCGGCTCGTGCTTGGCTTTCCGCCCTCCAGCCTCTATGTTGCGACCGCAGATCGCGCAATTGGTTTTGAAATGCCTCCCGACATACCAGCTAGTGACTTGAAAAAATAAGGAAAAGCGCTTGGCGACAGCCAAGTCTGTTTTCCCAAAACTCACAAGCTATTTTTACCAGGGACAGTGCGGCCGGTCAGGCTGCGGCACCTTCAAAAACCAGAGGTTATAAATTGAGCGATGCAATTGCGGACGTTTTGAACTGGCTTGAAAGCAGGACCGACATCCAGAGCCTGAGGGCGGCGGTGTGCGACCTCAACGGCATCATGCGCGGCAAGCGTATTCCCGTCGAGCAGGCAAGGAAAGCGCTGGAAGGCAAGCTGCGCATGCCTTTTTCGCTGATCGGACTGGACGTCTGGGGCGAAGACATCGAAGGCAATAGCCTGGTTTTCTCGACCGGCGATGCCGATGGACTGTGCCAATGGACGGGGCGCGGCATTCTGCCGGTGGCCTGGACGGCGCATCCGACAGCACTAGTCCCGCTCTGGCTTGCCGACGAAAGCGGCGCGCCCTATCTCGGCGATCCGCGACGGGCGCTGGCCCGCATCCTCGACCGCTACAAGGCCTTGGGCCTGACCCCGGTCGCGGCAACGGAACTCGAATTTTATCTCGTCGATCCGCAATCGCAGCGGCCGGTCGGACCGGTCTCGCCGGTCACCGGACGCCGTCTCGATTCCGACGCGGCGCTGTCGATCGACGAGATCGACGATTTCGAATCCTTCATCCATGACGTCTACGAGGCCTGCCGGACGCAAGGCATTCCCGTCGACACGGCCATCGCCGAAAACGGCGTCGGCCAGTTCGAGATCAATCTGAACCATGTCGCGGACGCCTTGCGGGCGGCTGACGATGCGGTGCTGTTCAAGCGCACCGTGAAGGGCATTGCCCGCAAGCACGGCTTTGCCGCCTGCTTCATGGCCAAGCCCTATGGCGACCGCGCCGGCAATGGCTTCCACGTCCATTTCAGCCTGGTCGACGGTGAAGGGCGCAACGTCTTCGACGACGGCACCGACCAGGGCTCGGAGACCATGCGTCATGCGGTCGGTGGCCTGCTTGCGGCGATGGCCGAGAGCACGCTGGTGTTCGCGCCGCACTTCAATTCCTACCGCAGGCTGCGCCCGAGATCCTATGCGCCGACCGCGGTCGCCTGGGGCTATGAGAACCGCATGGTCGCGATCCGCATTCCGGGCGGACCGACCGCTGCGCGCCGTATCGAGCATCGCGTTTCGGGAGCCGACGCCAATCCCTATCTGGTGCTCGCGGCCATATTGGGCGCCGCACTCACAGGCATTGAAAGACAGCTGTCGCCAGGCGATCCGATCGGCAGCGATGCCCAGGGCCTTCCGCCGGCAAAGCTGCCACCGGATTGGGCGTCCGCGATCGCCGCCTTCGAGAGCGGGACGCATGTGGCGGAGATTTTTCCAGCCATCCTGCGCGACTCCTTCGTTGCCTGCAAACGCCAGGAATTGAACACGTTCGCGCTCAATGTCAGCGATTTCGAAATCGAGACATACCTCGAAAGTGTTTGAGGCTCGACGGCCCCAGCGGCATTGGTTTCGGCCGATTTTCGAGCAGCCGCAAAGCACTTGCGGTGGGGTCGCTAACCGGGCATAAACATGATAGTTTTTATCATGTATTATGGCTGGGATCACAGGACTTGACCTTCGTTGCGCGCATGGAAAGCCGGATTGAGGGCTTTTCAGTCATTGGCGACCTGAAATGGCATGTCTGGGACGGCGTGGTCGCCGACCTCTGGGATGTCTCATGCGGTGACAAGGCCGAAGGCTATTACGTCTCTCCCGACCCCCGGCTGTTCGTCGCGCTCGATGTGGATGGCGATGGCGCTTTCTTCGTCGAAGACGCCAAGGGCGAATTGCGCCGCCACGACCAGGCTTTTTCCATGGCCTACATACCGGCCGGCGTGCCGATCCGCGGCCGGGTCGAGGGGCTGCGGCGGATCCGGCATCTCGACCTGCATTTCGACGCCGCAGTGCTGACGCGCCGCTTCGGCCGCAGCCTTGACCACGAGGCCTTGCGGATGTCGCGCTTCCAGTTTCGCGACGACCGGATCGCCATGCTCGCCGGCCTGATCGCCGCCGAATGCGGCAGCGACCGGCCTCTGCATGATCTCTATGGCGAGGGTCTGCTCAATGCCTTGTTCGCAAGCCTGTTCCAGATAGACCAGCCTGATACCGTCAGGCGGCGGTCGCCGCTGTCGCGCCGCAAGCTGCGCCTCGTCACCGACTACATCGACGCGCATTGCCTGGACAGGATCCGGCTTGCCGATCTCGCCGCGCTGACCGGCCTGTCCGAAACTGCGATGAGTCACGCCTTCAAGGCGGCGACCGGCGTGCCGCCGCATCGCTGGCAGATGCAGGCGCGGGTCGACAGGGCCAAGGCGATGATGGCGCGCGACGCCGCTTCACTTGGCGACATCGCCGAGGCAACGGGGTTTTTCGACCAGGCGCACCTGACGCGTGTGTTCAAGTCGATTGTCGGCGTGACGCCCGGCGCCTGGATGAGGAGCACCAGTCGCCAGTGACATTTCCGCAACATCACACCGCGATGTCCCTCGTTTGGACAAGAATGGACAAACTGCCCAATTCCGTCCAATGACCCGCAGATAAGTTGAGATATGAGCAGAACTTACCGGATGAAGGCGCTTCTGGCGGCCAGCGTCGCCGCGGCCGCGATGATCCCGCCAATGGCCGCGTTCGCACAGTCGGTGCAAACCAGCACCCAGCTTGAACCGGTGGTGGTCGAGGGCGAGGCCGGCGACGGCGCGACCGGACCGGTTAAGGGCGTCGTCGCCAAAAAAAGCAGGACCGGCTCCAAAACGGCGACCGACATCAAGGACATCCCGCAATCCGTGTCGGTGGTCGGCCGTCAAGAGATCGACGACCAGGGCGCGCAGAAGGCTGATGAGGCCTTGCGCTACACGGCCGGCGTCTTCGCGCAGCCCTTCGGCCCCGACAGCGACACCAACTGGCTGTACATCCGTGGTTTCCAGGCGACGGCCACCGGCACCTACATGGATGGGCTGCAGCTGTTCAGCTACGGCTTCGGCGGCTTTTATGTCGACAGCTTCGGGTTGGAGCGCATCGAGGTGCTGAAGGGGCCTGCCTCCGTGCTCTATGGCGGCAGCAATCCCGGTGGCCTGGTCAACTATGTCAGCAAGCGGCCGGACTTCGAACGCACGCGCTATGTCGAAACCGGCGTCAACGACGCCGGCAATGTCTATCTCGGCTTCGACATTGGCGACGTCGCCAAGGATGGCGCGGTCAGCTACCGGATGACGGGCAAGGTCGCCGGCGGCGACACCTATAGCGACCTGCAAAATGGCTGGCGCGGTTTCATCTCGCCGAGCATTACGTGGAAGCCGGACGAAGCAACCACGCTGACCATCCTGGCCAACTACAGCCACATCGACGAGAACCACAATGGCGGCAGCTTCCTGCCCTATAGCGGGACGGTGACGGACCACATTGTCGACGGCGTGAATTATGGCCGCATCGACCCGGATGCGAATTTCACGGAGCCGAGCGTCGATCTCTACAAGCGGGAACAGGGCTCGATAGGCTACGAGTTCGAACACACATTCGACAATGACTGGACGGTGCGCTCCAACGCCCGCTTCACCGCCGCCGATATCAATGAGGTCAGCGTCTATCCGAATGGCTGGTCAACCATCGGAGGGCCCACCGATCTGGCCCGCATAAATTTCGACCATGACACCACGGCCAAGACCTTCCTTGTCGACAACCAGATCGAAGGCAAGGTTGTGACCGGTCCTGTCGAACATACGATACTCGCCGGCATCGATTTCAAATACTACAACATCGACCAGGTCCAGTCGTCTGGCCTCTACGACGAAAACTATGACAACCCGATCGACGCTTTCCATCCAGTATACGGCTCGCCACTGACGCCACGTGTCAGCTACCTCAACCAGGACCTGACGCAGAAGCAGCTCGGCTTCTATGCCCAGGACCAGTTGCGCTTCGGCGATGGCTGGCTGGTGACGCTGAACGGCCGCTACGACCGTGGCTGGCTCGACGCCGACAATCGTCCGACCTACTACAGCAGCAGCTCCAGTTCACAGAGCCAGACTGTCGGAGATTTCTCCGGGCGAGCAGGACTGGCCTACGAATTCGACAACGGCGTTACCCCCTATGCCAGCATCGCCACCTTCTTCAACCCGATCATCGGCACCGACGCGTTGGGTAATCTGTTCAAGCCGGAGGAAGGCACGCAATACGAAGTTGGCGTGAAATACGTACCGACCTTTGTCGATGGCCTGTTCACCCTGTCGCTGTTTGACCTGACGCGCCAGAACGTCCCTTCCAATGTCACTCTGTTCACGCAGATGCAGACCGGTGAAGTGCGCTCTCGCGGTGTTGAACTCGAAGGCAAAGTGAACGTGACCGACGATTTCCGGGTCACGGGTGCATTCACGGCCTACGACATCGACATCACCAAGGACGCCAACCCGGCGCTCATCGGCAAGACACCCTTCATCGTCCCCGAAGTCATGGCTTCCGCCTCGGTCGACTATACGTTCCGCGGCGACTGGTATGACGGCGTCTCGATCGGCGGCGGCCTGCGTTATGTTGGCTCTTCGTGGGCCGACAATGAGAACACGGCCAAAGTGCCGGCGGTCACGCTGGCCGATCTGAAACTCGGCTACGAGAAGGAGAACTGGGGGATCGATCTCAACATCACCAACCTCTTCGACAAGACTTATGTGTCGAGCTGCCAGACGACGCTGACCTGTTCCTATGGCGAAGGCCGCTCGTTCAAGCTGAAGGCGCATACGACTTGGTAGTCGACTTGGTTACAGCTTGCCAAACAAACCAGTGATGATCCATCCGCCCAACAGACGGCAGGTGCTTGCGCTGGCGGCCGCGGCATTGCTGCCACCGGTCGCCGCCAGGGCCGCTACACCGCGCGTTGCAGCGATCGACTGGGGCATGCTGGAGACGTTGCTGGCACTCGGCATCGAGCCGGTGGCGGCGACCGAACTGATCCAGTTCCGCAAGATCGCGGTCGAGCCGAGAGTGCCCCAATCGGTGACCGACCTCGGCCTGCGCGGCGCACCCAATTACGAACTGCTGCGCATCGTCGCGCCTGATGTCATCGTGATCTCCAATTTCTATGAATACCAGCGCCCGATGCTGGAGCGCATCGCACCGGTGTTTGCGCAAGCGGTGTACGAGGCTGGGGTGCCGCCCTACATGCTCGCCGAGGCGGCGACGCTGGCGCTTGGCGAAAAGCTGGGGCGGCAGGCCGAGGCGAAGCGCTACGCCGACGAGACCGCCGATGAAATCGCACGATTGCGCGCCACCTTGCCCCGCGCTTCCGGGCATCCGGTCTTCGTCATCAGTCTCGGTGATAGCAGGCATTTTCGCGCCTTCGGTCGCGATTCCATGTTCGGCGATGTGCTGACGCGTCTCGGCCTGGTCAATGCATGGACCGACGAGACGAGCTACAGCGCGGCGGCACCCGTCGGACTGGAGGCGCTTGCGCGCGTGCCCGAGGCGTCGATCCTGATCGTTTCGCCACTGCCGGCGGATGTCGGGCGCTCGCTTCCGACAAATGCCTTGTGGAACGCTCTGCCGGCGGTGCGTCAGAACCGCGTTGCCGTGCTGGAACCGGTCAACCACTTTGGCTGCCTGCCATCGGCACGCCGTTTCGCGCGTCTGGCGACAGCCGCCCTTGCCAGGCAGGCCCATGGCTGAGCGCACTAAAAGCGATCGCGCCGCGACGAGTGCCGCGCTGTTGCCAATCGCCCTGTGGGGCCTCCTCGCGGCTGTGGCAGCGCTCCTGTTCGCATGGCGGGTCGGCATGCAGTGGCCGGCTCCACTGCCGGGCGGCATCGGTCTCGACCGCGTCATCCTGCTCTACAGCACGCTGCCGCGCGGCGCGGTGGCGGTGCTGGCGGGCGCAGTGCTCGGCATGTCCGGCCTGCTGTTGCAGCATGTGCTGCGCAACCCGCTGGCCGAACCGTCGACGCTTGGCATCTCGGCCGGCGCGCAGCTGGCCATGACGATCGTCTCGCTTTACGCACCGCTGCTGATGGAGCGGTCGCAAAGCCTGGTCGCTTTCGCCGGTGGCATCGCCGCGGTGCTGCTGGTGCTGGCATTGACCTGGCGGCGCGGGCTGGAACCGGTCTCCGTCGTGCTCGCCGGGATGATGGTGGCGCTGACCGCCAGTTCCGTCAGCGCGGCGCTGATCCTCGCCAATGGCGAGTACCTGTTTTCGCTGTTCATCTGGGGTGGCGGATCGCTGGTCCAGCAGGACTGGGAGCCGACCATCGCGCTGACGATCAGGCTGGCGGCCGGTGCGGTTGCCGCATTGATGCTGCTGCGGCCGCTGACCATCCTTGGTCTCGACGATGCCTCGGCACGCGGCCTGGGCGTCGCCCGTCACTCAAGCCGCTTTCTCATCATCGCGCTTGCCGTGTGGATGGCGACGTCAGTCGCGGCAGAGGTTGGCGTCATCGGGTTCGTCGGTCTTGCAGCGCCGGCGCTGGCCACGCTTTCGGGCGCCCGCACACTGCGCCAAAAACTGATCGCCGCGCCGCTGATCGGCGCCGTGCTGCTGTGGCTGACGGACGGGCTGGTACAGCTGGCCGCCGGTTCCGGTGGCGAACGCATTCCGACCGGCGCCGGCACCGCCCTGCTCGGCGGCCCGCTGCTGCTGTGGCTGTTGCCACGGCTGCGCCTTCTCGAATGGCCGCATCTCGGCTCCAAGGGGGCAGCACCGCGCAAGGCCAGCCGGCCCTGGCTGATCATCCTGCTTCTGTTTGCGCTGGCGCTTGTCGCTGCCATCGTGGCGCTTGTCGTCGGGCGTGGCCCGGACGGCTGGTCTATTGCTGGGGGAGACCTGTTAACCGACCTCGCCGCCTGGCGCGCGCCACGGATCAGCGTAGCGGCTGCCGCCGGCGCCATGCTTGCGGCAGCCGGCGTCGTCATCCAGCGGGTCACCGGCAACCCGCTGGCAAGCCCCGAATTGCTGGGGGTCGGCACCGGCGCCGGCGCCGGCCTGACAGCCGTGCTGATGGTCAGCGCCACGGCCAGTCCCGGCTGGCAGCTCGCCGGCTCAGCCTTGGGCTCACTGGCAGCCTTGATTGCCATGCTGGCCCTTGCCGCACGAGCAAAGTTCGGTGCCGAGCGGCTGCTGCTTGCCGGGATCGCCATGAGCGCGCTGTGCAGCGCTGCGATCACCGCGACGATCGCCATGGGCAATGCACAGTCCTACATTCTGTTGCGCTGGCTGAGCGGCTCGACCGGCCAGGCGACGGCGCTCGATGCAAAGCTGGCGCTCGCTTGCCTGTTGCCGCTGACGTTACCGCTGTTCCTTGCCGCCCGCTGGCTGGACATCCTGCCGCTCGGGTCCGACAGCGCACGCGGGCTGGGCGTGCCGGTTGCCGGCGGACGGCTGATGCTGATCATCGTTGCCGCGCTGCTGACCGCGCTGGCCGCCATGGTCGTCGGGCCATTGAGCTTCGTCGGCCTGATCGCGCCACACCTTGCCCAGCTGGTCGGCTTTTCGCGCGCACGCGTCCATCTCGCCGGAGCGATGGTTCTGGGTGCCTTGCTGATGATCGTCTCGGACTGGCTATCGCGCATGGCGGCCTTTCCCTACGAACTGCCCGCGGGCCTGTTCGCTTCGCTGCTTGGCGGGCCGTATCTCGTCTACCTTCTTGCCAAGGGCGTGCCGCGCCAGGGCTGACAGGTTCCGAAATGCTATGAGGTTCTATCCATAGGGCTAGGCCAGTGCGGCCAAGCTGGCGCGCATCGATCGGTCATGTTCCGGCAGCCGCGATACGGTCGGCAGGCCGCGGGCTTCCTGGGCATCGAAGCCCAGTCGGTTCAGACAGGCTCTTGCCAAGGCCGCATTGCTGTCGATGACGACCAATCCAGTGATATCGTTGAGGCTGGCGGCCACCACCGACAGTTCGGTGCAGCCGAGCAGGGCGGCATCGGCGCCGGCCGCTTGCGCGATGTCGAGCGCGCGCTCGGTTTCAACCGCCGCATCCGTGATCGAACCCGCCTTGACGAGGCTGATCGCGCTGTCGACGCAGGCCTGAAACTTGGTGTTCGCGGGAAGGCAGAGCTCAAATCCCGCTGCCGACATCCTGTCCTGATAGAAGCCGGAGACCAGCGTGCCTTGGGTGGCGAGAACAGCAACCCGGCCCTGATCCAGGCTACGACGCGTCTCCGCCACCACAGCATCTCCGATATGGATGATTTCCGCGCGCGAATTCGCCGCCAGTTGGCCGTACCAATGGTGGGCGGTGTTGCACGGCATCGCGATACAGGCGACGCCGAGCGCATTGAGCGTCGCGACCGCGGCTTTCAAAGGCGCCAGCGGCCCGTCATGGCCGGCAAGGATGGCTTCGGTCCTGTCGGGCAGCTGCGGGACACTGAGGATCACAGCAGGCACATGTTCGTTGTCTCTGAGCGCCTGGGTCATCCGGGTCAGCTTGAAGTAGAAATCAGCCGAAGCAAGCGGCCCGAGACCGCCGATAATGCCGAGCTGGGGACGGATGCTGTCGTCGATCATCGCACGGGCTCGGCTTCGAGCTGCTCCGAGACGGTTTCAGGCTGCGTCGTCTCCCTGTGGCTGGGAGCGATCATTGCCGTGCTTGCCGCGACGGTGCAAACGCTGGCCAGCGTCATGAACGTGTCGACGGCTGCATCCACCGCGACGAACAGGACGAACGCCGCCTCGAAGGGAAGCTTCAGGTAGCCGCAGACGATGGACATTTGCGACAGGATGAGCAGGCTGCCCATGCCGCCGGTGGTGAGCGCGAGAAGCGCTGAGATGATGCCGACGAGCACGAGGTCCGAGACTGCAAGCTGGTGGCCGTAAAGCTGGGCGATGAACAGCGCACCCGAAGTGTAGAGCAGCGCCGGGCCTGTGCGCAGCAATGCCGCCTGCAGCGGCACGAGCAGTTCGACCACCACCAGGCTGAACCGCAGGCGCTCGCTCAAAAGGTTGATGACCCACGGCAGCGAGGCGACCGTGGAGCGTGTGGTGATGGCCACCATGAGAAGGGGTTGGCAGGTCTTGATCGTGGTCCAGTAGCTTCGTCGCGACCGGATGGCGATAATGGCAAAGGACCCGGCAACGAATATGAGGCAGGAAAGACCCATAACCAGCAGGTAACCGCCCATCAGCGTGAGCGGCTTGGTTCCGGTCGACGCGGTCTGGTCCGCGATCAGGATGAAGGTTGCAAAGGGCAACCCCCAGATGAACCAGTTGGTGAGCACCGTGCAGGCCCGGTAGACCGCGTTGAGCGCCTGGGTCAGGCTCATGGACGAGGGCTGGGGAATCTTCCCCATCGCGAGCCCGAAAAGCAGGCAGAACAGCAAAACCTGGATGGTCTGGCCCGAGGCCAGCGCGTTGAAGACGTTGTTCGGCACCAGGTCGAGCAGGATCGAGTGCCCGCCATTGGGATCGCCATTGGAGGGCGGTGGCTGGAATGGGAAGGCGAGATCGGTGGACACGCTGCCTTGCGAATTGATGAACTCGCCAAGCTCGATGCGCGACTGTGGATTCTCGATCTGGCCCGGCTGCAGGATCAGCGACAGGGTGCCGCTCACCAGCACGCCCAGGAACGACACGACCAGCACGGCCATGCCCACCTTGCCGAGGTAGCGGACCGATTTTGGATCCTGGACCATTGCCGTGATGGAGAAGATGACCGACGAGACCAAATAGGGCAGGACGACCATCTTGAGGAAATTCAGGTAGAGTTGTGCGACAGGGCTGATCGCATGGGCAAAGTCTGGATAGTAGAGGCCGCACAGTATCCCTGCAGCAATCATCACAATCGTCGTCACGGGCGAGCGCAGGATGCGCCTTGCCGCGAGGCGCCAGTCGAAAGGCAGGGGTCCGGCTACGTCGGAGATGGCCATTGTCAGGCTTTGCTCCCCAGGCGATAGCGGGCGATGATCTCATCCGTGTTGAGAATCTGCTGACCCCGCGCGAGATCGAGATAGAGATCGACAAAGGCCGCGAGGTGCGGATTGTCCGGCCGCACGCCGACTGCGATCGTATCGACCTTGTCGGTCAGCGTGATCGAGCGCGCGACGACCGTCATCGACGGGTCGTCGACCATCAGCTTCTTGATCTCGAAATCATCGCGATAGGCCATGTCGATCGTCCCGTTTCGGATCGCATCGATGATCAGGTCCCAGCTTGCCAGGCGGTGGATTTGCGCATGCGGGAAGGTCGTGGCCGCATAGGTGGCAAATGAAGAGCCCTCGATCACGCCAAGATCGCCTGAGAAGTCACGGACGATCTGTTCGGGCGGCTTGCCTTGCGCGATACGCGCCAGGTTGAGGCGGTTGGCGATCAGCCCTTGCCGCAGCATGGCATAGGGGCGGGAATAGATGATCGACCGGCCGCGCTGAAGCGTCCGGCTGAGCTTGCCAATCGCCATGTCGGCCTGTCCGGAACTGACCTGTCTGACGATATCGTCGAACGTTGCGGCGGATCGGTCGAACACCGGCTCGACGCCAAGCGCCGCGGCGATGCCGTGGGCCAGTTCCATGTCTATGCCATCGTCCCCCGAGCCGTCGGCCGGGAAGAACGGATTGGAAGCGAAGGCCGGCATTGCGATGCGCAATGCATCGCCGCTCGCGATAGGTTGAGGGGCGTTCTCCGCCTGCTGACCCGGAGTGCTGGCTGCGCGGGCTTGCGAGATCAGCAACCCGCTGCTCCCGGCCGCAAGCAGTGTACGACGTGTAACCGGCATGCGCGTTCTCAATTAACCCGGGAAAGCCAGCAACATGCACAACCGACGTTAAACAAACGTATATATTACACTGAGCCTTTTTATGTATTGGACAAGCAGCTTAGCGCCACAAAATATGAGCATTGCCTAATATATAAGAAACAAGGGAAGGATCGCGTTGCTTCCCGCCGGCGATCAGCTGGCCCTTAGGCGATCATCTGGATTGTCAAAACGTCTCGACCCAAGGCCGTAACTCAAGCTCCGAGCTCCAGGCGCTGCGATGCTGGCGATGGGTTGTGAGATAGGCCTCGGCGATGGCGTCCGGCGACAGGCGGCGGTCCGGCCGGTCGGGATCGGCCGCCTGTCCGGGCGGCTCGATCTGGCCGTCGATGATGAAATGCGCGACGTGGATGTTCTGCGGGGCGAGTTCGCGGGCCATGGACTGCGCCAGACCGCGCAAGCCGAATTTCGGCATGGCAAAGCCGGCCGAGCCGGGAAATCCCTTCACACTGGCAGTGGCGCCGGTGAACAGGATCGATCCGGAACCCCGCGCCAGCAGCCGGCGCGCCGCCTGCTGGCCGACCAGGAAGCCGCCATAGGCGCCGACCAGCAATGCCTGTTTGACCGCTTCGGCATCGAGCTCGGCGACCGGGCCGCGCGTGCGCGCGCTGGCGTTGAACACCGCAAGCGCCAGCGGGCCGGCCTTGTCGGCCGCGTCGAACAGCCTGGCAACGGATGCAACGTCGGCGACATCCGTCTCGACGGCCAGGGCACCGGTCTCGTCGACCAGGACGCTGAGCTTCTCGACGTTGCGGGCGGCCAGAACCACGCGAAAGCCTTCCCGGGTGAGAAGGCGCGCAAGCGAGGCGCTCAGACCAGCGCCCGCGCCTGCAATAACGGCCACATCGGATGAGGTCATGATTTTCTCTCCCTTGCGGATTTCGGCGGAAGCGTTCGCCAGATCAGGCAAGGTCGCGCCTTCGGGGCTGACAGGCAAGAGGTGGCATCTCGGTGGCTGTTGAACCAGACGGGCTGCAGAACCGACGTTGCGCGGTCCAGCATCGCCTGTGGCGCTACGAAAGCCGCTCGCATTTCAGCACCGAGACCGCCATTTCGACAGTGACAAGGCTTGGACCTTGCCCGCCAACCGGATTCCTCATCAATGGGGACTGGAGCATGGTCCCGAAAAGTGGGAAACGGTTTTCGGAAAAGATCATGCTCAACAAGGAAACGACTATGGAACCAATCTGGGGCGTCGGCCTGATGACCGGCACGGTGCTGGACGGCAACATCGACGTCGCGCTGATCAAGACCGATGGCGAGCAGATCGAGGATTTCGGCACCTATCGGCTGATGCCCTATCCTCCGTCGATCCGCTCCCTGCTGGAAGAAACGCTGACTGAGGCGCGGGCGTGGAATTTCGTCGGGCCGGAGCCGGCGATCTTCCGCACCGCGGAGCAAGCCCTGACGCGCGCGCAGTCGGCGGCCGTCAAGGAGTTGGTCGAAGGCTATGGCATGACGATGGCCGATATCGGCATCGTCGGTTTTCACGGCCAGACCGTTTTGCATCGCGCGCCGCAGGTTGGACGGCTCGGCCAGACAAGGCAGCTCGGCGATGGCGAGCTGATGCACGCCATCTTGGGCACCAAGGTCGCTTACGATTTCCGCTCGGCCGACATGCGCGCCGGCGGGCAAGGCGCGCCGCTGGCCGCGGTCTATCACACCGCGCTGATGCGCAGCGCCGGCGCCAATGGTGAGGTGGCCGTACTCAATCTCGGCGGCGTCGCCAACATCACCTGGTGGGATGGCGCCGACAATGTCGTCGCCTTCGACACCGGACCGGCCAACGCGCCGCTGAACGATTTCATCAAGTCGAAGGGGCTCGGCGAGATGGACCGCGACGGCGCGCTTGGCCGTTCAGGTAAGGTGGACGAGGCGCGGCTCGCCAAGCTGCTGCAGCACCCCTATCTCACCAAGCCCTACCCCAAATCGCTGGACCGTTTCGACTTCGGTGCCGCGATGGCGGACGGCCTGGATGCCGAGGATGGTGCGGCGCTGCTGACCGCCTTCACCGCCGGCGCCGTCGGCAAGGCACTCGACCTCTTACCAAGCCGGCCTAGAAAGCTGGTGGTCAGCGGCGGTGGTCGCCACAACCCGACCATGATGGCAATGCTGGCCAGCCGCGCCGGCGTCGAGGTGGTGCTGGCGGAAAGCCTCGGTTGGAGCGGCGATGCGGTCGAGGCGGAGTGTTTTGCCTTCCTGGCGGTGCGCGTGCTGCGCGGCCTGCCGATCAGTTTTCCGAGCACGACCGGCGCACCGCGGCCGATGAAGGGCGGAAAACTCGCCGGTTAGAGCCTCTTCCATCCCGGAAGCGGGATGGTCTCTATCTCAGTGTTTGAGGATGACTTCCCGCCCGGTCGACTTTCAGGCGATGCGGGTTTTGTTCAGGTTTTGCAGTCGAAAGGTCCTCGGAATAGTCGAAAAGCTTTTCCGCCGGGACCCACTGTCATCCAACCGTTAAGAAGAATTAATACAAGACAACAGCGATCTTGTTTTCAGCTGACGCCTCATTTCGCAGGCGTATGGCCATTGATGCGCGCCTACATAGCGGCGGCAGTATAGTTGGGATTCAATTTATGTTGTCAGCAGGTTTAGCCTTATTGCGCGGTGCACGGCCGACGGTTTCGGGGGCGGCAGCTGCGCTCGCCCTTGCAATCATCGGGGCCATGATCGGATCCGCTGCGCGGGCTGAGCCCATTCGCGGTGCGGGGTCGACACTGGCCGCGCCGATCATCGGCAAGTGGGCAACGACATACAAGACTGCGCGCGCCGACGGCGGCGACTTCTTCACGCTGGACTGGACCGTCGATTATGAACCGGTCGGATCCCTTGCCGGCCTGATGCGGCTTGCGCAGCCCGAGCTGGATTTCGCCGCCACGGATGTTCCGGTACCGCCCGATGATCTCGCCAATAACGGCCAGCAGCAGTTCCCGATTGTCATGGGCGGGATCGCGGTGGTCGCCAATCTCGATGGCCTGCCGGAGCAAGGTCTGCGCCTCTCCGGCCCAGTGATCGCCGACATCTATCTGGGCAAGATCAAGTTCTGGTCCGATCCTGCGATAAGGGCGCTCAATCCCGACATAGCCCTTCCCGATCTCGCCATCAGCGTCATCCACCGGCAGGACGGTTCGGGCTCAACCTATGTCTTCACCGAGTTTCTGTCATCGACAAGCGAAGACTGGAAGACGAAGCTTGGAGCCGACACTCTGATTGACTGGCCGCTCGGGACAGGCGCGGAAGGTACGCAAGCGCTTCTTCGTGCCGTGGCTGCGAGCAAGGGGGCGATTGCCTACGCCGAATACGGCCAGGTGTTTCGCGCGGGCCTTCCCTTCGCAGCAGTTCAGAACAAATCCGGCAAGTTCGTCACGCCGGAGCCCGAGGGCGTGCAAGCAGCAGCAGCCTCGATCGTCTGGGGCGAAACGACCGACTTCTTCGCCTCGCTCGCCAATCGCAGCGGAGACGCCGCCTATCCGATCAGCACGGCGGTGTTCGCGGTCGTTCAGGTCTCGGGGCGTTCGGAACATCGCTATCGCCGCGTGCATGATCTTTTCCGGCTCGCCTTCGCGCAAGGTGCCGGCGACGCCACCGCACTCGGCTATGTGCCGCTGCCGAAAGCGCTCGTTGGCCAGATCGAACAGTATTGGGCCAGGCAATTGCCGGTCGGAAACTGACCCGAACGAAAGCTGCCTTGCGCAGCAAACTGAACTTCATACCGCGTCGTCGTGGCGACTTGTTGGGGGACTGCCTGAAATGGACATAGATATCTTCAAGGACATCCTCGTGCCGGTGATCGGCGGGTTGGGCATCTTCATGCTCGGTCTGGACTTCATGGCAAACGGCATCCAGGCGCTGTCGGTCAACCGGATGCGCGACTTTCTCGCCAAGGCAGCCGGCACGCCGATCAAGGGCGTTCTGGCGGGAACGCTGATCACCGGCGTCATCCAGTCGTCGACCGCGATGAGCGTCATGGTCGTCGGGCTGGTCAATGCCGGTGTCATCGCCTTGCGGCCGGCGATCAGCGTGATCATGGGCGCCAACATCGGCACCACTCTCGGCAACGGACTGATCGCGCTGCCGCTCGGTCCGCTCGGACTGATCCTGGCCGGCGTGTTTTCGCTGGTCTATTGCTTCGCCAAAAGCGAAAAAGTGAAGAACATCGCGCTCGCCTGCATGGGTTTTGCGCTGATCTTCTACGGCCTCAACCTGATGACCGGCGGCCTGCGCCCGCTGCGCAACTTGCCCGAAGTCATGGCGCTGCTACAGACGCTGACGGCCGACTCCTATCTCAACCTGCTCAAATGCGTGTTCATCGCCGCCGGCGTGACCGCGATGATCCATTCGTCCTCGGCGACGATCGGCATTGTCATGGGCCTTGGCGCGGCGGGCATTCTCGACTGGACGACCGCCGTCGCCTTCTCGCTCGGCGCCGATCTCGGCACCACGATCACATCCTGGATGGCTTCCCTCAATCTCTCGAAGAATGCCAAGCGGACCGCCTATGCGCACATATCGTTCAACATCATCGGCGTGTGCATCACCATCCCGCTGTTCTTCGTCTCCATCCAGGTGCTGGGATGGGCCATGCAGTTCTTCGGCGGCGATCCGGCCGTTCCGGTGATCATCGACGGCAAGGAGACTTTCCCCCTGGTGCCGGTCGCAGTCGGCCTCTACTCGACCTTCTTCAACGTCTTCAACACATTGCTGCTGTTCCCGTTCATCGGTGTGTTCGAACGGGTTCTGTCACGTGTCGGCCGCACGGATGCGGAAGACGCGGAAGATTACTCGACGCCAAAGTTCCTCGACCGCAAATTGGCCAGCGATTTTGCCAAGGCTGTTCCCGCCGTCCAGCAGGAGACTGCCCGCCATCTGGAGGCCGGCGCCATGTTCCTCGACATCGCGCGCTCTTCCAAGAGCGCGCCGTCGGATCCGGGCGAGCACTATCTGGCGACCGACATCCTCAGCCGCGACATTCGTTCCTACACGGCCGCGCTGATGAAAGAGGATTTGCCTTACGAACAGCTCGATCTGATCGCCAGCCTGATCGAGGAGGCCGACTTCACGGCCGCCCTGACGGAATCGATGCACCAGGTGGCGCGCCGCGTCAGGCGCGAGAAGTTCAGCAACCCGGCGCAAGCCATCGTCGACGTCGCGCTGAGCAAGCTCGATGTCTCATTGCGCGAGATCTTGCCGACTTACGGCATCTCGCATCCGCAGATGCCGGCCGGCCATGTCGATCTGCCGGAGGTCGAGGAGTTGCGAGCCCGCACGCTGGCACTCGGGCCGAATGCGGGTGCCGCCGAACGCGGCACGATCCTGGCCCTGCTCGGGTCGATCGAGCGTGCGGAGATCCTGATCCACCGCATCGATGCCGAACGCAGATCCGTCAACCGCCAAAGCGTGCTCGCCCGTGCGTCGGCACGCAAGGAAACCAGAGCAATTTCGATGGGAGACCAAGGCCTGGTTCCGGCCGAGTAACGGTCCGCCGGACCATAACCTCAAACCTTCGTTCGGATTGTGGGTCAGGCAGGAAGACAGTCCATCCCGGTTCCGCCGGGATGGGTCAGGCCAACGCCAGCCTCTTCTGTAGAAAGATGCGGCTGCGGCCGATAGGGAAACCGGCAAGTGTTCCAAAGGGCTGATAACCCTGGCGCTGATAGACCTTCGCCGCGTTCGGATTGAAGGTGTCGATCCAGGCGTTGTTGCAACCGCGTGCCATGGCTTCCCGTTCGGCCGCATCCAGCATCTTGCCGGCCATGTGCTGGCCGCGCAGGCGCTCATCGACCCACAGCCACTGCACATAAAGCCAGCCCCAGGCGGTGTAGCCCGAAATGCCGGCGACGACCGCGCCCTCCTCGTCGCGCACGAACACCGCAAGCGCCTTCCTCGCGGACGCGCCGACATCGCCGTCGTTGAACGCCGTCAGACGTTCGCCGAGAAAGGCGAGTTCCTCCGGCGAGGGATTTGCCGTCGTTTCCAGTGTCGTGTTCATCGCTTTTCCGAGACAGGTTGTGGATCCGGATCGCCGCCATTGCGGAATTCGGAGGCGGCAATGCCGTAGCGCTTGAGCTTGTCATAGAAGGTCTTGCGTGGCACGCCGAGCGCGTCGATGGCGCCGCGCACATCGCCGCCATGGTCGCGCAGCGCATCGCGGATGAGCTGCGCCTCATAGTGGCCGACCCGTTCGGGCAGTGTCGCCGCAAGCTCCGGCAATTGCGCGGGAACCATCTTCGTCTCCTCATCAGGGCCAAGACCGAGTGCGACACGGTCGGCAAAATGGGCAAGCTCGCGCACATTGCCCGGCCAGTCATGCGACTGGAGATGATCGCTGACCGCAGCGTTCACCTTCGCGACAGGCCGGCTGAACCGTTCCGCCGCCTTGCCGAGGAAATGCCCAAACAGCATCGGGATATCGCCGCGCCGTTCGCGCAAGGGCGGTATGCGCAGCGTCACCACGTTGAGACGAAAATACAGATCCTCGCGAAAATCGCCGCGCTGGTCCGGCCGGCCGAGATCGACCTTGGTCGCCGCGACGACCCTGAGATCGATGCGCCGGATCTCGTTCGAGCCAAGCGGGGTGAGGCTGCGCGTTTCCAGCACCCGCAGCAGCTTGACCTGGAGCGCCGGCGGCATGGATTCGATCTCGTCGAGGAACAGCGTGCCGCCGCTGGAATGTTCGATGCTGCCGATCCGGCGCCGCTGCGCGCCGGTGAACGCGCCCGCCTCATGGCCGAACAACTCGCTCTCGATGACGGTCTCCGGCAGGGCGCCGCAATTCAGCGCGACGAAGGGTTTTGCGCGCCGCCGCCCCCATCGGTGAAGGAGGTCCGCCACCACTTCCTTGCCGGTTCCCGTTTCCCCCTCGACCAGCACATCGACATCCATGTCGGCGATCTGGCGCAAGGTCTCGCGCAGCCGCCGGATGGCCGGCGCCTCGCCGATCAGCGGCAGGCCGTCTGCGGCCAATGCCGCGGCTTCGCGCAGGCGGCGGTTTTCCATCACCAGCCGCCGCTTTTCCGTTGCCCGTTTCAGCGCCTCGACAAGGCGATCGCCGGCATAGGGTTTCGGGATGAAATCGTAGACGCCGTCCTTGAGGGCGGCCACGGCGAGATCGACATCGCCATGCCCGGTGACCAGGATCACCGGTATGTCGGGGTCGATCGCCTTGATGCGATCGAACAGCTGCAGCCCATTCATGCCCGGCATGCGGATGTCGCTGACCACCACGCCTTCAAAGGTCCTGTCGACGACGGCAAGTGCTGCCTCGGCGGCGTCGCGCGCGGCCACGGTGAAGCCGGCAAGCTCGAGCAATTGCGTGGTGGCGTGAAGCAGGTCCGCGTCGTCGTCGACGAGCGCCACCAGCCCTGATCCCTCAATCATTCAATTCGCCTCAAGTCGATGGTGAAGGATGCGCCTGTGCCATTGCCGGGATCGAGCCGCAGCGTGCCGCCCAATTCCTGGGCGATCTCCTGCGAAATCACCAACCCGAGGCCAAGCCCCTTCTCCTTGGTGGTCTGGAACGGCATGAACAGATTGCCGGCTGCTTCCGGACCGAGGCCAGGGCCATTGTCACGCACCGAAATCAGCACCCTGTCGTCTCGCTCGGCGAGGTCGATCTCGATGCGGGGATCGGGCTGGTCCTTCATCGCGTCCAGCGCATTCTGCAACAAATTGACGAGAATCTGCTCCAGACGGATGCGGCTGGCCATGACCGCCGGCGAGGCATTGCCGCGCGGCTTGACGATGGTCACGCCGGAATCGCGGATGCGACCGGACAGCAGCGACAGCGCACCGTCGATCGCCTCGCGCACGGGCAGTGGCGAGGCAGCAGTGCCGGGCCGACGGGCGAAGGTGCGCAAGGTGCCGGTGATCGCGCCGATGCGCTCGGTCATCGAAACGATCGACGTCAGATTGCCGCTGGCCGGTTCGGTCTTGCCGCTGTCGAGAAAACGGCCGGCATTCTCGGCATAGGTGCGGATCGCGGCGACCGGCTGGTTGATCTCATGCGCCACGCCGGCCGCGATCTGGCCGAGGATGGACAGCCGGTTGGCCTGGGCGAGATCGTCGCGCAGCCGGCGGACCTTGGCTTCGGCGTTCTCACGCTCGGCGATTTCGCCTGCAAGTGCGGTGTTGGAGCGCGTCAGCTCGGCCGTTCGCGTGCTGACCCGGCTCTCCAGTTCGACATTCATGCGCGCCAGCGCCTCTTGCCGCAGCCTGCGCGTTCGCCGGCGCCGGGTCAGCACGTAGGCAAGCAGGCCCGTCAGCAGCAGACCGAGCAGCGTGGTAAGCCGCGCCGTGTTGGCGGCGGAGGAGAGAGCAGCATCGGCGGGCGTCAGCAGCCAGAGACGCCAGCCGGGAACCGCTCCGGGCAGATCCTGCACCACCTCGACGAACTGGCGTGGTTTTCCGGCGTTGTCGATCGTCGCGAGGCCATCGCCGGCGCCGCGTCGGATCGGCAGCGGCTCGAAGCCGGCATCGGCCAGTTGGAGCTGCTCATGGGCTTCGGTGACGGCCTCGGCCGAGAGTGGTGCCAGCGCACGAAACCGCCAGTCGGGCTGGCTGGTGGCCAGCACCACGCCGCGCTCATCGGTGACAAAGACAAGGAAACCGCTGGAACGCCAATTGGCTTCGACGCCGTCGAGCTCGACCTTCAACACCGCGACGCCAAGCGGCTTGCCGCCATCGTCGACCCGGCTGGCAAGGTAGAGCCCAGGCTTGCCGCTGATCGTGCCGAGTCCATATTGGCTGGCGGCGCCGTTGGCCATCGCCTCCTGGAAATAGTGACGGAAATTATAATCGATGCCGACAAAGCTCGTGGGTTCGCCGGCATTGCTGGCTGATATCGCGATGCCTGCCGTGTCGATGACATAGATGGCGGACGCCGAGGCGTCGCCGGCAATCGCCTTGAGCTTGTCGTTGAGGGCCTGTTCTTTCATTTTCCCGGCCCGGCGCAGAGCGCCGCGCACAGCATCATCGCGCGCCAGGACCAGTGGAACCAGGCGTTGCTTTTCGATTTCGCCGGTCAGGGTTCCCGCCGCCAGCGGCAGAGCGGCAAGCGCTGTGTCGCGCAGATTGTCGGCAGCCTGGCCGGAGGCAATGCGCCCGGCGATGGCGATAGCGCCGGCCAGGACGGCAAGGGAGACGACCACGACGAGCCAGCGGCCATTGCGCAGCCGGGCCACTGCCTCGCGCAGCAACTCACGGCCGGCAAACCCCTGGGATTCGCTATCGATGCCTGCTTGCGGCGTCTGCCCTCTCCCTTTTGCTCGCAGCCTTGCGGTCAGTGTAATGCGAAAATCCGCCCAGGCAAACGCTGTCTGTGCGGAAATCCGCACAGACATTCGCCGCATGGCTTCGAGCAAAGGCGGAATTGCCGGGATTCCGGCCTTTCCGCAAACTGGCACAGCGCTTGCAAAACTCCTTGGCAGCGGCGCGCGACCGGAACGCCGCGATGGGAGAAGTCACGCAGGGCGGTGCATTCCGCCCTATCCGGCCAGGGAGAGTTCGATGCACATCGCAGACCATTCAGGCGCGTCTTCCGCGCAGCGCAAACCTTTCTATGCCCAACTCTACGTGCAGGTGCTCGTCGCGATCACCGTCGGCATCCTGCTCGGCCATTTCTATCCGTCCGTCGGCGAAAGCATGAAGCCGCTCGGCGACGCCTTCATCAAGCTGGTCAAGATGATCATCGCACCGGTCATCTTCCTGACCGTGACGACAGGCATTGCCGGCATGAGCGACCTGCAGAAGGTCGGGCGTGTCGCCGGCAAGGCGATGCTCTATTTCCTCACTTTTTCGACGTTGGCGCTGATCATCGGCCTTGTCGTCGCCAATGTCGTGCAGCCGGGCGCCGGCTTCAACATCGACCCGGCGACGCTCGACGCCTCGACCATCAGCACTTACGCCGCCAAGGCGCACGACCAGTCGGTCACCGGCTTCCTGATGAACATCATCCCGTCGACCATCGTCGGCGCCTTCGCCGACGGCGACATCCTGCAGGTGCTGTTCTTCTCGGTGCTGTTCGGCGTCGCGCTGGCTCTGGTTGGCGACAAGGGCACGCCCGTGCTCAATTTCCTGCAGGCGCTGACGACGCCGATCTTCAAGCTGGTCAGCGTGCTGATGAAGGCCGCCCCTATCGGCGCCTTCGGCGCCATGGCATTCACCATCGGCAAATACGGCATTGGCGCGGTCATCAACCTCGCCATGCTGGTCGGCACCTTCTACGTGACGTCGTTTCTGTTCGTGTTCGTCGTGCTGGGCGCGGTCTGCCGTTACAACGGCTTCTCCATCCTGTCCCTGATCCGCTACATCAAGGAAGAGCTGCTGCTGGTGCTGGGCACCTCCTCGTCGGAGGCCGCCCTGCCCTCGCTGATGGAAAAGATGGAGAAGGCCGGCGCCAAGCGCTCGGTGGTCGGACTGGTCATCCCGACCGGCTATTCCTTCAACCTCGACGGCACCAACATCTACATGACGCTGGCGGCGCTGTTCATCGCGCAGGCGACCAACATCCATTTGTCGATCGGCGACCAGATCCTGCTGCTGCTGGTTGCCATGCTCTCGTCCAAGGGAGCCGCCGGCATCACCGGAGCGGGCTTCATCACCCTTGCCGCCACGCTTTCGGTGGTTCCGGCGGTTCCCGTTGCCGGCATGGCGCTGATCCTCGGCGTCGACCGTTTCATGTCGGAGTGCCGGGCACTGACCAATTTCATCGGCAATGCCGTCGCCACGCTGGTGGTGGCGCGCTGGGAAGGCGAACTCGACGAAGCCAAGCTGGCGAGGGCGCTGGCGGGCACGGCTGACGACAGCCTGCCGGCGGACATCGTTCCCGCCGAGTAATCACGCGCGGTCAATGCGAAAAGGCCGGAGGCGTGCTGCCTCCGGCCTTTGTCATGCAGGTCGCAACGTCAAACGATGCCGGTCTTGCTCAGCGGCGTGTCCGGAAACGTGCTTGGACCGACAGGCCTGCGGGCTGCCAAAGTGCCCCCGTCGTCGAACAGAACAAGGCTGGCGGCGCCGACCAGCCCGGCATGGCGGCCGAGCTGCGCCGAAACGACCGGCACGTCACGATAGGCGCGCATGGCCCGCTGCCTGATGGTCGCCTCGATGGTCGGCGCCATCAGATCGAGCCCATTGGCGATGCCGCCGCCGACGACCAGCACATCGGGCGAATAGAGATGCAGGAGGTTGGTGAACCCGACGCCCAGCCAGCGCGCTTCCTCCTCCAGCAAGGCCGAGGCAAGAGCGTCGCTCAGCCTTGCCGCCTCGACGACATGGCGGCCGGTCACCTCCGCATCCGCTGACAGGCGCCGCAAGGCCGAGCCGTCTCCGGCCGCCGTGGCGGCGGTGGCGCGGCGGCCAAGTGCTGTTCCCGAGGCGATAGCCTCGAAGCAGCCGACGACGCCGCACACGCAGCGCTCGCCTTCATTGGTGATGGTCATGTGACCGATCTCGGCGGCAAGGCCACGGCGGCCATGCAGGATGCGCCCATCGACGACGACACCACCGCCGATACCGGTCGACACCGTGACGAAGACCAGCGAGCGAGCGCCATGGCCGGCGCCGAAGCGCCATTCGCCGAGCGCCGCGGCGTTGGCGTCGTTCTCCAGCCGCACCGGCAGGCCGAGCCGCCGTTCGAGGATGTCGGCAAGCGGTACGTCCAGCCAGCCGGCGAGTGTCGGCGGACCGACGGCGATGCCGGCCAGCGGATCGAGCGGTCCCGGCGCGCCAACGCCGACGCCGACGATCGAAAGCGCCGGTGCCTCGGCATGGACAGTCGCCGCCAACGCCTCGATCTGGCCGATCACCACATCGGGGCCGGCCTGCGCCTGCGTCGGCACCGCCGCGAATGCCAGTATCTTGCCTTCACGGTCGACCAGGGCGGCACGAAGCTCCGTCCCGCCAAGATCGATCGCAAGGGCGGCTTCTGTTGTCATGCCGCTACCTTCAAGCCGTGCAGCCAGCCGATGCGGCCGGCGAGATCCTTGTCACTGAAGGCGAGCGAACCGAGAACCACCGTCTCGGCTCCGGCGGCACGCAGCAATGGCACGGTCTCGTGGCGGATGCCGCCATCGGCGGCCAGAACCACGTCCGCCTCGCGGCCGGCCTTTCTCAGGATGGCGCGGGCAGCGCCCAGCCTGTCGCAGGCCTTGTCGGAGAGGCTCTGGCCCTTGACGCCGATTGCGGTTCCCAGAAGCGTGACGAAGGCGACCTCGGAGACGAAAGGCGTCACCGTCTCGACCGGTGTCTCCAGCCTGAGCACGATTCCGGCTTCGGCGCCGAGTTCACGCGCCAGCCTAACGGCGCGCAATCCCGCCTCGCCATTCTCGGCATGGACGCTGATCATGTCGGCGCCGGCCTCAATGAACTGACGCGTCTGCGCCTCGACGATTGCTTCATCGACCATCAGATGGACATGGATGGGTTTCGCCGTCAGCCCGGCGATGCGAGCGACGAGATCGGGGAAGAACAGGAAGGACGGGGCAAAATGCCCGTCGGCGACATCGATATGGTGAAGGTCGACATGGGGTTCGATGCGCTTCAAGTCGCTCTCGAAATTGGCGAGGTTGGCCGACCACAGCGAGAATTCGGCGATCAGACGATCGCGTGGCAATGCGGCAATGGCGGCTGGGCCTGGCAGGGGCTTTGAGGTCATGATTGGTCCTGATTGTTGAAATGTCCGTCGAGAAAGCCGCCGATGGCGGCGCGGATTTCGGCAAAGTGGCGATCCTTGTCGGCGGCCTTCGGCGTCACCTCGGCGAAGGCGGCGTCGGGGATGGCCCCGGCAAGCTCGCGCGCGGTCGCCAAGGGATGGACGAGATCGATGCCGCTGCCGATGACGAGTGTCGGGAGCGCGAGCCCGGCGGCCGTTGCCCGCGTGACACCGGGCCCGTCGTTTGCGATCGCCTGCATCACCTCGGCGAAGACGGCCGCGTTGTCGCGCGCGAAGAAGCCGAGCAGGGAAGCGAGATTGTCCGGCGCCTCGGTGCGAAAGCGCGCGGCGGTCGCGGAAGCGGCGAAGATATCCCGCGCCTCATCCAGTGGATGGCTACGGATAAGCTCCGCCACTTCCACGTAGGGGAGCATGTTTTGCGGCGCCGCATCGAAAGCCCAGGCAGGACGAACAAGGACCAAACCCAGGACCCGGTCCGGGTGGCGGGCGGCAAGCTGCAAGGCGATGGCCGCGCCCATCGATATGCCGCCGGCGACGAAACGATCGAGGCCGGCAGCATCGGCGGCGGCCAGCGCGTCATCGGCGAACATCGCGATCGAAAAGGGCCGCGTCGTGCCGGCGCCGGAACCGCCCTGCGCGCGGCATTCGACGGTGAGCCGGCGGTATGACGGGCCATCGGGAAAGTTCTGCGCCACCTGCGCAGCGTCACCGCCGAGGCCATGCTGGAAGACGATGGGAAATCCCTGCCCCGTGTCGAAGACACGAAGTGCGGCATCGTCGCGCAGCAGGATCGCGGGTGCTGCGCCCATCAGAGGAGCCCCCGCAGAAAGGCTGCGACGCCGGGGGCTTCGTCGGCGGATAGCCCGTGGGTGACGAGCGATCCGTCGAAGCCCGCTGCCTTCAGCCGTGAAACAAAATCCGGAAAATCGACGATGCCTTGTCCTGCAGTGGCAAAGCGGCCGTCGCCAAAGCGGTCCTTGGCATGTGCCATGGCGATGTGGCCGGCGGCCTCGTCGATCGCTGCGGCAACGATGGCACGCGCCTCGCCGGGCGTGGCGTGTTCGAACAGGTTCGCCGGATCGAGCACGATCTTCAGATGCTTTGACCCCATCTCGGCGATCAGCCTGGTCGCATCCTTGGCCGAGGTGACGATGTTGGCCTGTTCGGGCTCGATGCCGAGATGGACGCCGGCATCTTCGGCCAGCGCCAGCGCCTTCTCCATCTCGGCGGCCATGTCGGACCAGGCGGCAGGCGTGGCGCTGTCGGGGTGATACGCCCACTGATCGGCAGCGTTGCGCGAGCCGGTGCAGAGCGTGACCAGCGGGATATCGAGGGCAGCAGCAGCCTCGATGACGACGGCGAGACGCCGAAGGCCATCGTCGCGCACGGCTTTGTCGGGATGCGCCATGTTGTAGGTGCCCGACAGTGCTGCGAGTGAAACGCCGTTCGACTGCGCCGCGGTGCGGATGGAAGCGACGGCATTTGCCGGAACCGCTTCCGGCATCGACGGCAGGCTGGCGCAAGCGAGATTGAACTGTGTCGTCTCATAGCCAGCCTGACGCACCGCCGTCAGCACGGCGGCCGGCTCGGTGCCCGCAAATGTCTTGGCGAAAATGCCGAGACGCATCAGACCGACCCCGAAACCGAGGCAAGCTCGACCCGCTCACCAGTCTCGACCGAACGCGCAATGGCGACCATGGCGCGGATAGAGGCGATGCCGTCCTCGACATTGGCGCCGCGCATCGGCGCGCCGGTCAGCACCGTATCGGCAAGGCCTTCCAACTGGCGGCGGAAGAAATGACCGTCGGCACCGAGCGGCTTGTGGGCGGTGGCAGTCTTCTCGTGAAAGATCTCGACCTCGCTGGCGCGGAAGTACCAGGGGTTGAATGTCCTGGCGATGACGGAGCCGTTCTCGCCATAGAGCTGAAAACCTTCGTGCCAGTCCATGCGGACGGCGACGGTGAGGTCGAGGTGGCCGAGCGCGCCGCTGGCGAACTCGGTCTCGACGAACCAGCAATAGGCGCCGAATTTCTCATTGAGGCGGGCGCGCACGGCGACGATATCGCCGCACAGGAAACGCGCCGTGTCGACGAGATGCGAGCCATGCGCCAGCATGAAATACTGCCTGAGATCGGCCTTCGGATTTCCTGCCGGCTTCCTCGCGAGCTTGCTGGTGACGGGCAGCGGCTGCACTGCATCGGTGTTGGTGTAGCGATGGGTGGAATCGCAGTACCAGGCCTTCAGCGCCAGCACTTCGCCGATCTCGTCGCGAACGAAGTCGCGCGCCTCTTCCAGTGCCGGATCGAAGCGCTTCATGTGGCCTACCTGCAGGATCTTGCCCGAGCGCCTGACCGCTTCGGCCAGCGCCTCGCCTTCCTCAACCGAGGTGCCGATCGGCTTTTCACAGAGAACATGCTTGCCGGCGTTGAGCGCCCTGATCGACATCGGCACATGATAGGCGTCCGAGGTGGCGACGATCACCGCTTCCAGCTCAGGGTCGGCGAGCATTGCCTCATAGTCGGAATACATCTTCTGCGGCTCGTAGGTCGCGCCCATGCGCGCAAGCAGATCGGGTGCCGCGTCGCAGATGGCGTAGAGGTCGGCATTGCCGGCCTTGACGCAGGATTCCAGATGCGCGAACTGCGCGATGGGGCCGCAGCCGAGCACGCCGACCCTGAGGCGTCTGTCCTGTTTCTTGATCATCGTCTCGTTCTTCAGGCGCCGAAGCTGCGCATTGTCTGGCGGTTGGTCTTGACCGCGCCGGCGGGATCGGCGGCGGCCGTTTCGGATTCTTCCTCCAGCACCAGCCAGCCGTTGAAGCGCGGTGCGGTGTTGGCGATCTCGATGACCGCAGGCGTGTCGCAGACGCCCTTGCCGAGCATGGCCCAGGTACCGTTGGCATCGACGTCCTTGAGGTGGATGTAGCGGATGCGATCACGGTAGGTGCGCAGCGTATCGGACATGTCCCTGTGGCCGCGCAGGATATGGCCGGTATCCGGCACCCAGCCGACCAGGTCGGGGTCGAGCAAGGCAAAGATCGTGTCGTAATCGGCGCGGTCGAACAGCAGCGTGTTGTGGTGCGAGCTTGGATGCACGGCAACCTGGACGCCCGCCTTGCGTCCGATCTCGCCGGCCTTGTTGTAGACCTCGGCGGCGATGGCGAACTTATCCTCGCGCGGACCGTCGGACACCACCGTCGCAGAACCCATCGACACCAGCGAGCCAGGAAATGCGGAGGCGAAGTCGATCCAGCGCTTGGCGGTTTCGAGGTCGGCGCTGACCTTCTCCTTCAGCGTGAAGCCGCTGTTCGAGCCAAAGGCGAAGGAAACCAGCGTCAGCCCCGACGCCTTCAGCGCGGCGGCGAACTCCTCCGGCTTGTCGCCATAATGCCCGATCATGGTGTCGGTGATCTCGATGCCGGCATAGCCACCGTCAGAGATCGCCTTCAGCAGATCGTCGGGGCCGCCGGTGAACCGGTCTCCCAGCATTTCCCAGGTGAAGGTCTGGCAGCCGACTTTGAGGTCTTTCACGTTCATCCTTTCATTCCTTGATATCGCCTATTGCTTGATGCCACCCTGCGTCGCCATGGGAAGGACATCCTATTTGACCGAGCCCGCGGTCATGCCGGCGAGGAAGTACCTCTGGGCAACGAGGTAGATGAGCAAGAGCGGTAGAGAGCCGAGCACGCTCATCGCCATCATCTGGTTCCATTCGAAGGCATGCTGCCCCATCAACAGCTGGATGCCGATCGGGACGGTGCGCATGGACGTCGATTTCGTCAGCGTCAGCGCAAAGAGAAATTCGTTCCAGCACAACAGGAAGGTGTAGACCGACGTCGCCACGATACCAGGCAGTGAAATCGGGACGATCACCCGCCAAAGCGCTGTCCAACTGCTGCCGCCGTCGACAGCCACGGCTTCATCGAGATCGCGGGGCAAGGTGTTCAGATATCCCGTCATCAGCAGGATCGCGTAGGGCAGCGTAAACACCAGGTAAGTCAGGATCAGTGCGACGTAGGTGTCGAAGATACCGTATGAGACGACAAGTCCGAAGAAGGGGATCAAAAGTGTGATCGGCGGAATCGTCTGCGTGCTGATGATGATTGTGTTCAGGATGCCCTTGCCGCGGAAGTTGAAGCGGCTGAACCCGTAGGCCGCCAGCAAGGCGATCAGCACCGTCAGCACGGTCACCGCTCCCGCCACGAAATAGCTGTTGAAGAAGAAGCGCAGCTTTACCGGGTCGCCAAGGATGGCTGCATACGCTTCCAGCGTAAACGCCTTTGGCAGGATGGTTGGTGGCAGGGCAAAGATTTCGGTATTCGATTTGAACGAGCTGCTCAGCATCCAGTAGATCGGGAATGCCGCGAAAAAGAGCCCCGCTGCAAGCGCTACATGGAGCGCGACGGTGATCAGCCTGTCTTTCGGCGTGTGTCTTTTCCTCATGATGACTACCGAGCCTTTTGATAGCGAATATAGAACAGCGTCAGGCCGAGGGAGATCAGCAAGATGACCACGGCGCTCGCCGAAGCCTGCGACAGGTTGTAGCTCGAAAACGCCAGCTTGTAGGTGTAGGTGCTGAGGACCTCGGTCGAGTAGATCGGGCCACCGCCCGTCGTTATCCAGATTAACGGGAAGACCTGCATGGTCCAGATGAAGTCGAGCAGCGAGATGCTGATGATGATCGGCATCAGCTGCGGAATGGTGATGAAGATCAGCTTCTGGTAGGCTTTCGCCCCGTCGATATCGGCAGCCTCGTAGAAATCCTTGGGAATGCCCTGCAAACCCGCGAGCAGGCTGACCATGAAGAGCGGATAGCCCGCCCAGATGTTGGCAAAGGTGACGGCGTGCAGCGCGGTCTCAGGCGAGGAAAACCATTCGACTTTGGAACCGATGATGCCGATCTGCATGAGAATGCTATTCACGACACCGTTTGGCTCAAGCAGCAGGCGCCAGATCACGGCGATAATCACCGCGGTGAACAGCCAGGGCAGTATGTAGAGCACGCGCAGAATGTTGCGCAGCGTCGGATTGATGCGGTCGCTGTTCAGCATGAGCGCGAAGGCCATGCCGATGGTCATGTGGAAAATGACACTCATGCATGTGAAGTAGAGCGTGTGCCACAGCGAAGCCCAGAACACGGGGTCGTCGAAGATCGCCTGGTAGTGTTTCAGTCCGGCAAAGGATGGGTCACGACGCAGCACCGCGCTGTTCTGGAACGAGTAGCCAATCACCGTCACCATCGGCAACAGCATCAGAAGCCCGATTATGAGCAGCGAAGGCGACAGATAGAGGTAGGGTGCGACCGCTCGTTTGAGCTTGTGGTGGGAGCGCTTTTGCCGGGTCATGTGCCAACCTTGGGATAGCCTTCAAGAGAAGGTAAGCTTCAAAAACAGGTCCACTCAAATTGCCGATCCGTTGTTGCCGGGTGGCCTGCCCGAAGCCAGGCCACCCGGTCGAAGTCAGCAAACGGGAACAGGCCGATCAGAATTTCGCCATCCAGCCCTTCTGAGCGGCGGCGGCTGCTTGTTCCGGAGACTGCTCGCCGGCGAGCATCTTTTGGGCTTGCACGTCGAACTGGGTCATCAGGTCTTCTGCCACCGGCAGGCCCGTGAACTCATTGGCGAGATAACCGGTCTTGAAGATTTCGAAAGCCTTGCCGAAAGCCTTGTCCGAGGTCACGAAATCGGGCTTGGCGTTGACGTTGCCCGGGAAGGCGTTTGCAAGCGACACGAGCTTGGCGTTCACCTTTTCACTCATCACATATTGGACGAGTTTCCAGGCCTCTTCCTGATGTTTCGAAGCCGCAGAGATGCCGATGCCCCAGGAGGCATAGGGAAGGCCGCGCTTGCCGGTATAGTTTTCCACGACCGGGACCGGGATGAGGTCGAAGTTCAGCTTGGGATTGCGCTTGCGGATGAGGTTCACATGCGCGAGCGAGTCGATCATCATCCCGACGCGGTTGTTGACGAACTCCTCGACCTTTTCCTGCTCGGTCTTGGTGGCGATGCCGGGCGAGATGGTTCCGGCGTCGTTGAGAGATTTGACGAAGGTGAGCATGTCCACCACCGGTTTGCCCTCAAGGTCCGGCTTGCCGTTCGCCATCATCGACTGACCCGAAGCCCAAACCCACGACATCATGTCGTTCTGGACGCCGGATGGCGTTTGCAGCGAGAGGGGCAGCACCCAGCCATACTGGTTCTTGTCGGCGATCGTCATCTTCTTGGCGGCTTCGAGAAACTCCGCACGGGTCGACGGCAGCTTGGTCACGCCTGCCTGGGCGGCGAGGTCCAAATTCACGAAGACCGGATAGACGAAAGAAGCCACGGGAAACATCACCGCCTTGCCGTCCACCTTGACGATGTCCGCGACCTGGCTCTTGTCGAAACCGCTCGCATCCATCATCGGATTCATGTCGGCGAGTGCACTCTGCGCATTCAGATTGTTCACCCAGGCACCGTCGAGACCGACGACGTCGCTGAGCGTTCCGGTTGCAGCACCAACCGAGATCTGGTCTCGCGTGGTCGCGTAGGGGCCGCTGACCAGCGTCACTTTGATTCCTGGATTTGCGGCCTCGAAGTCATCCATGATTGCCCTGAGCGAGCCAGCCGGCAATTCGGGCTCCCACCATTGGGTGAATTCCAGCGTCGTATCCGCCATGGCGCCGGTTGCGCCGAGCAACCATGCGGCCGCGGCTATTTTCAGCATCGCGGGTTTAAGACGAAACGTCATTTTCTCCTCCTTCTTTATATTCGCCCGCACAATGCGGCCGATCGTCTGATTATTCAGAAGTCTTCTCACGCAGGCGCCTCACCCTCACCCGCGGGTCTTATCGCTGATATTCAGATTGCCAGATGCGTCTCCGGATCGAAGAAATGGAGCTTGGTATCATCCAGGGCCAAGCTGATTTCCGAGCCGGAGCGGACTGTGCTGGTCGGTTCGAATTTCGCCACCGCATTTGACGCCAGGCCGAAATCCTGCACCGCGTCAGGGTCGCCCGAGTCCACCCGGACCGCGTCGATGTCGAGATGGACTATTTGTTCGGATCCAAGTTCTTCGATCGAGGTCACCTTTGCCGGTATCGTCTGATACTTGCGGCCGGATTCGAGGCTGCTGTCATAGAGATCCTCCGGTCGTATCCCGAACACGACCTTGCGACCCGCATACGAGCTCAAGCCGGGCCTGCGCACGAAGGCTGCATCCTGCAGCCGGATGGCCAAGGCGCCGGACATCAGTTCGTCACCCGTCAGGGTCGCCTCGAAAAGGTTCATCGAAGGAGACCCGATGAAGCCGGCAACGAAGGCGTTCACCGGCGATTCATAGAGCCTCTTGGGTGTGTCGACCTGCTGCAGCACGCCGCCTTTCAACACCGCGACCCTGTCGCCCATCGTCATGGCTTCGGTTTGGTCGTGGGTCACATATATGGTCGTTACGCCGAGCTGCTTTTGCAGACTGGTGATTTCGGCGCGCATTTGAACACGCAGTTTCGCGTCCAGATTGGAAAGGGGTTCGTCCATGAGAAAGGCTGCCGGCTCGCGCACCATGGCGCGGCCCATGGCAACCCTTTGACGCTGTCCGCCTGAAAGGTTAGCGGGTTTGCTGTCCAGCAGAGACGTCAGTTGAAGGGTTTTGGCGATCTCGTCCACGCGCTTTTTGCGCTCGGCCTTCGGCTTGCCTGCCAACCGCATCGAAAAGCCGATGTTTTCGAACACCGTCATATGCGGGTAGAGGGCGTAGCTCTGGAAGACCATCGCGATGTCGCGGTCCTTGGGCGGCATGTCGACGACATCTATTCCGCCGATCCGAAGGCTGCCGCTGGTGACGTCCTCCAATCCCGCGATCATCCGCAGCGCGGTGGATTTGCCACAGCCGGACGGCCCGACGAGAATCAAAAACTCACCGTCCTTGACCGACAGGTTCAATTGGTCGATTGCGTGAAAATTGTTCCCGTATGTCTTGCAGATATTTTCAAGAACGACTTCTGCCATATTCCTCCCTCCACAAGTCTAAGCCACTGATTTTTATGATTGTCCTCGGCTTACGTTCACCTGCGAAATATTTCCTCGGATAGTTCGGGCTATGTTCCGGTATCGAGCCGCGCACATTTCAGTTCGACTGCCGACGGCGCGTTCGTCGATGCCAGGAGTTCCGTGACCTGGGCGTCGGTCGGAAGCGCCTCGCGCCCGCCCCGCCCCGTTATCGAAAGGGCCGCCGCCGCGGCCGCGAATGCGACCCGGCCCGCAGTGTCGGCCCCGCGCGTCAATGCAAGGGCATAGGCGCCATGAAAGCAGTCCCCGGCGCCGGTCGAGTCGACGACGGCAACCCGGTGCGGAGGCAGGTGCCAGAGCCCTGTCTCGTCGCGTCCGCGAAAGAAGACGCCTCTGCCGCCATCCGTCAGAACCACGGCGGACCGCGACGGCAACCACAATGCATCGAGTATCTCGGCCGGCGACCGGCGGCCCGTGGCGGTCCGCGCAAAGCCGAGCGGAAGAATGAGATGGTCGCAGAGCCCGATCAGTCTCTCGGTGGCCGGGCCGTGGCTCCATTCGACATCGCCGAGGATCGCTAGGCCGAGATCGCGAGCCCGAGCCACGACATCCAGCGACCCGATCCCGTAACTATCGACGATCAGGACGGTCGCGCGGCTGAGAACCTCGTCCGGAAAGTCCGGCGCGGTGCCCAGCATCGCTTCGTCGTCATACGCGATGAACCGCTCCCCATCCGAACCGACGGTGATCCGCGAGCGCACCGGGCGCGCGTGCGGGTGGCGCGGAGCGAACGCGGTTTCAACGCCGCTCGCAACGAGATCGCACAACACGGCATCGTCGGCGGCACTGCCCAGCCATCCGACGAACCCGGCGCTTCCGCCGAGCCGCGCGACGGCGGCAAGTGCCGTCGCGACATTTCCCCCGAAAGCTCGGGCACTTTGCAGAACCTTCCCCTTGCCCGCCGACAACGGCTGATCGACATAGACGATGTCGTCGATCGCAATAGCTCCGAAGCCGAGGATTGAAGGGACGGTGGGCATCGTTCAGGCACCCGCCTTCGCCAAGGCGTCTTGCGCCGAAAGGCCGTCATGGATGACACCCCGAAAGGCAATCGCTGCCTTTTCCGGATCGCCATGCCCCCAGAGATTGCGGCCCACCACGGCACCGCGCGCGCCGGCACGGATGGCGTCCGCCGTCTGCTGAAGGGCGCCGAGCAGCGTGTCGGTCTTCGGACCACCGGCAATCACAACCGGCACCGGGCAGGTCCGAACGGTCTCTCGAAACGACTCGAAATCGCCCGTGTAGCCGATCTTGATCACGTCGACGCCGGACTCGTAGCCGATGCGTGCCGCATAGGCGATCTCGTCGGGGGTGAAGACGATTTTTGCCCCGTCGGTGAAATCGCGAGGGTAGATATGCGCCACCACCGGCATGCCGTAACGGGCCGCCGCGTTCACTGAATCGGTCAGCCAGCGTATGTATTTGCCCTCGGTCGCGCCGCGCACCGGAATGGCCACGGCCAACGCATCGGCGCCAGCGCGCACCGCATCCTCGGGCGTTGCAATCAGTTCACTGATGCGATCGTCCGGGGTGAAGCAGCCGGCCTGGATCACCAGGCAAGCCTTGCCCGCGTATTGCGGCCACAGATGGCGCGCGGTGCCAGGTTGAATGCTGACGTAGTCGGGTTTGCCCATCATGACGCGTGCAAGCGCGCCCGGCAGGTCGGCAAGACCTCCTTTGCGCACGTCGCCATAGCCGACAAAGTGGTCGACCGCGCCGCCAAAAAGATTGCCCGATGGATGTGAGAAGAGGCGCGCCAGGCGCACCTTGGTTCCGAGGCTCATGAGTCCAAAACTCTCCAATCGATTGATTTCAAAATCCTAGACCCAGTGTTTGCGAAAGAAAGAATAAATGCAATCTTTCGAAATCTTTCGAATTCGCGTATTTTTGGTAGAGTGAACCGAAGCCGGGGTGATCGCTTGGCGCATGGAGGCAAGGACAGGGCAATGTTGTCAGAGCAGAGACGCCAATCGATCCTGGGTGAAGTGCAACGCAGCGGACAGGTTCGCATCAAGGACCTGTCTGACGATTTTGGCGTGTCGGAAGTCACGGTGCGCTCCGACCTCGAGATACTGGACCGCAAGGGACTGCTGACCAAGACCCGCGGCGGCGCGGTGACGCGGACCACAGATTCGACCACGGCCGCGTTCGCCCGGCGGATGCAAACCAACCTCGATGCAAAGAAACGCATCGCCCGGGCAGCGATAGAACTGTTCGAGGACAACCAATCGGTCATCTTCGACGGCGGTTCGACATTGATGCAGGTTGCCATGCTGTTACCACCGCTCAGCAATGTCGTGGTCGCGGCCACGGCGATGAATATCGTGCAGCATCTGATGCATCGGCCCGGGCTCGACGTTCACATGATCGGTGGCCGGGTCTATCCAGACACGGTGAGCACGCTGATCACCGATGCCGACACGGCTCTCGGCGGCTTGGTCGCGCATCAGGTTTTTGTTGGAGCGCATGCCATTGACTCGTCACTGGATGTGGTCGACGTGAACGAAGACATGGCGCGAACGAAGCGAAACCTCGTGCGCATGGCCCGGCGCGTTGTCCTCCTTGCGGATTCGAGCAAATGGGGCGTCAGCGGAACCTCCAAGGCCTTTTCGCTGTCGAGCGTCGATGTTGTGATCACCGACGATGGCCTGTCGGGTCCGATACGCAGCCAGCTTGATAGGACCGGGGCCAAGGTGATCTATGCCTGACCCCGTCGCGGTCCCTGGCCGCGGCGGAAATATCCGATGCGCACATGACCCACGGGACCCGCATCGGCGGTCGGCCGTTTTTTCATGTCGGTCATTTTCTCCTCCCAGGACTGGCAGCCTCCCGATATCGCGCCAGCATTTTCGCATGTTGTATAAAAATTTTACGCGCGTCAATATTTAAAATGCTGTATTGCCCTTTGCGAAGGCGATCCGTTACCTCTGGGCGGATCCGGCAGACGATGACTGCGTTGGGAGGTACGATCGAAAATGCACGGGATATCAACGACCAAACTCGGAATTGGCGTCATCGGATGCGGCAATATCTCGATGACCTATCTGCGCAATGCCGCCCTCTTCAGCGGCATCGAGTTGCGCGCCTGCGCCGATATTTCGACCGACATGGCGGCAGTGCGGGCGAAGGAATATGGCATACGGGCACTCGGCGTCGATGCACTGCTGGCTGACCCCGAGATCGATCTTGTCCTCAACCTGACCATTCCGGCGGCGCATTTCGACATTTCGTTTTCAGCCCTTTCGGCCGGCAAGCACGTCTTCACCGAAAAGCCGCTCGCCACCTCGGCCGCCGATGGACGGCGGCTGGTCGACGAGGCGCGGTCGCGCGGCCTGCTGCTCGGCTCGGCGCCCGACACCTTCCTCGGTGCAGCCGGGCGCCGCGCCCGCCGGCTGATGGATAACGGCGCCATCGGCCGCCCGGTCACCGGCACCGCCTTCATGATGGGCCGCGGCATGGAGCACTGGCATCCCAACCCGCAATTCTACTACCAGCCGGGTGGCGGCCCGGTGTTCGACATGGGCCCCTACTATCTGACCATGCTGGTCAATCTGCTCGGCCCGGTCGAACGCGTCATGGCGATGGCGACGCGCGGCCAGGAGGAGCGGCTGATCACTGCCGAAGGGCCATTCAAGAACACCACATTCAAGGTCGGCACGCCGACCAACGTGCTGTCGCTGCTCGAGTTCCGCTCCGGCGCCACCGTCACCTTTGGCGCCTCGTGGGATGTCTTTCGCCACTCCAACCACCCGATCGAACTGCACGGCACGGAGGGCTCGCTGCGGCTGCCTGACCCCGATACGTTCGGCGGCACCGTGTCGCTGTCCGAACGCGGCACTGAGTGGAAGGATTTCGCCAGCGAAGGCGACCTTTACGGTGCCCGCAACTGGCCTTATGCCGCGCCCGACCGCGCCAATTACCGCATGCTCGGCGTCGCCGATCTGGTGCGCTCGCTTCAGACCGACAACGCGCCCCGTGCCTCCGGCAGCCTTGCCCTGCATGTGCTTGAGATCATGGAGGCGATCCTGCGCTCCGGTGAAACACAGGCCTCGGTCGCCATCGCGGGCGATGTCGTCCAGCCGGCCCTGTTGACCGAGGACGAGGCGAGCAGCCTGCTGGCCTGAGGATATGACAATGACACTCGATCCGGATGCGCTGCGCGTCCTCGAAATTGGTCGTGCAGCCGGCGGCGAGCCGTTCGAGACCGGCAGCGTGGCGGTGGCGCGAATTGCCTACAACGCCTCGTTCCCGACACTGCAGGGGGAGCACGAGCCGGTCGCAACGACCTTGGAGCAGCAGATCGACGGGCCGAACGGGCCTATTGCGCTTCGCGTCCATCGCGGCATCGACGCACCGCAAAGCGGGGCGCCGGCGCTGCTCTACCTGCATGGCGGCGGCTGGGTCATCGGCAATCTCGATTCCCATGACGAGATCTGCCGCCTGATGGCCAATCTCGGCAACGCCGTCATTGTCTGCCCCGATTACCGCCTGGCGCCGGAACACAAATTTCCCGCCGGGTTAGAGGATTGCCTGGCGACACTGTGCTTCATGGCGGAGAATACCACCGATCTCGGCATCGACATCAGACGCATCGGCGTTGCCGGCGACAGCGCCGGCGGCAATCTTGCCGCCGTACTGGCGCTGCTCGCCCGCGAAGGGCTTGCGCCTCCGCTTGCGGCGCAGCTCCTGATCTATCCCAACACCGACGCGCGGCAAACATCGGATAGCTACCGGCGTTTCGGCGACGGATTCGGGCTCACCGCAACGACCATGGCATGGTTCCGCGACCACTATGTGCGAACGCCAGACGACATCGCGAACTGGCGCGTCTCGCCGTTGCTGGCGCCTGATCTCACCGGCGCCGCGCCGGCATATGTCGCGCTTGCCGGCTGCGACATCCTTGCCGACGAAGGGACAGCCTATGCAGCGCGCCTGCAAGCCGCGGGCGTGCCAGTGATCCTGCGGCAATGGCCGGGCCAGATCCATGGCTTCGTCTCGATGGGACGCCATATTCCCGCTGCCCGGCAAGCGGTGGCCGAGGCGGTGGCTGCCTGGCGCCACTTCGAGAAAGTCGCTGACGTTCAGGCCGACTGACGCATCACCAGGGTGGCACCAAGCTTGACCGTGCGCGCCATGCCCTGCTTCGGCGGATCGGCCTCGTCCAGCAAGGCCAGCAGGATCTCGACGCTGCGGCCGGCCATGGCGGTGAAATCCTGCGCCATGGTGGTCAGCGCCGGACAGGTGTAGCGGCTCAGCGGATGATCGTCATGCGCGGCAACGCGCAGATCGCAATCGGGCCTGCGGCCGACCTTCAGGCCGCGCGAGTACGCGGCCGCCATCACGCCAAAGGCGAGACGATCATTGGCGCACAGGATGGTGCGGCCGGGCAAGGTGCCGGCCTCCAGCATTTTTTCCGTCTGCTCGTAGCCGATGCGTTCGAAGTCCCAGGTGTAATCGCGCGCGGCCTCGATGACGACCGGCTTGAACCCGGCGGTCTCCATCGCAATGATGTAGCTCTCCTGGCGTTCGCCGGAGTTGTGGTTGACATGCGGAATGTCGAGATAGGCAGGCGGCTCGCCCGAGCGGCAGAGATAGTCGACGATGGTCGACACGCTCTGCCTGTTGTCGTTGCCGACGAACGGCGTGTCGCCCTCGATATAGGTGTCGAAATAGACGATCGGAATGTCCTGCCCGAGCTTGTCGAAGACGCTGCGGTCGGAGGCCAGGCCAAGCGGCGCGATGATCGCGCCGGCGACCTTCAGTGACAGCAGCGTCCTGACCGACTCCGCTTCCAGCTTTGGCGAGCCATGCGACGAGATGACGATCGGCCAGTAGCCCTCGTCGCGGCAGCGAAATTCGATGCGGCTGACCATCTCGGCGTAGAACGGATCGGTGATCGTCGGCACGACGATGCCGATGTTGCGGGTGCGCTTGCGGTTGAGATTGCGGGCGAAAAGGTTCGGCTGATAGTCCGAGGAACGCAGGGCGGCTTCGATGCGCGCCCGCGTCGCCGGTTTCACGCTCGCCGGATCGTCGAAATATTTGGACAGCGTCGGCCGCGACACGCCACATGCCTGGGCGAAGTCGTCCATCGTGCGGTGTGTCTTCTCCGCCATCGATATATTCCAGATCCCCTGCCAACGATCGGCCCGCCGCCAGTCATGCGGCCGTTGACCGGATGCGACAATGCTCGACTGAACTTATTCAGTCAATTTTCACAGTTTCCAATAGAACGCAAAAAATATTCCATGCGTCAAATTATTTATTAACGCTTCAAAACTGACAGCGTCATGGAAAAAACCGACGCAGCTCGCCATTTTCCCGCCAACGCCTTCGGACGGCGCTGTTTCCTCGACTTCATCGTCAGTTCGACGACCAAAGGACAGGCTGCAGAAGCTTGCCGCTCAGCCCTCGGCTACGGGCGTGCTTGCCAAATGTCGCCATGCCGCCCATACACGGGCTTGGAAATCGCCCCACCCGTTCGCCCCCACCTGCCAGGGATACCGTCCAATGTCCGTGACGCCGTGGTCAAAGCCGTGACGGATCACTCCACGCCATCGCTTGCCAGCCTGGGCTGGACCGAATTTTTCGGCGACCAGCTCGAGCCCGGCGAAGCCAATCTTGTCCCGACGCGGATCGCCACCGTCCACCGCGATCGCCTGACCGGCCTGTCCCAGGCAGGGCCAGTCGATCTGACGCTGCCGGCGCAGGCGAACACCGGTGACTATGCCGTCGGCGATTGGGTGCTGGTCGTTGGCCATGAGCACCTTGTGCAGCGCCGCCTGTCCCGCAAGACGGTGCTGGAGCGCCGCACCCAAGGCGGCAGGGTGCCGCAGCTTGCCGCGGCCAATGTCGACACGCTGTTCATCGTCACCTCGTGCAATGCCGACTTCAATCCCGCCAGGCTCGAGCGCTATCTGGCGCTGGCCAATGAAGCCGGAACGACGCCGGTGATCCTGCTGACCAAGGCCGATACCGCTGAAGACGCCGAGACATATGCAAGGCAGGCTGCGGCGTTGCAGCGTGGATTGCCGGTCGTGATGCTGAACCCCCGCACATCGGATTCGGCAACCGTCCTGGCTGCCTGGTGCGGTGTCGGCCAGACGGTGGCGCTGATCGGCTCCTCCGGCGTCGGCAAATCGACGCTGGTCAACACGCTGGCCGGATCGGCGCAGCAATCGCCGCAACAGACCGGGGGCATTCGCGAGCACGATTCCAAGGGACGCCACACCACCACGTCGCGATCGCTGCACGCCATTGCCGGCGGCGGCTGGGTGATCGACACGCCGGGCATGCGGACGCTGCAGGTCAGCGACGTCGGCCATGGCATCGACACGCTGTTTGCCGAAATCACCGAGCTCGCGCCGCTGTGCAAGTTTCGCGACTGCACGCATGTGCATGAGCCGGGCTGCGCGGTGCAGGCAGCCTTGAAGGCCGGCACGCTCGATCCCGAGCGCCTTGCCCGCTGGCGAAAACTGTCCGACGAAAACCAGAACAACACGCCGGTTCAGAGCGGCCCTCGCGGCGCCAAGTCACCCGGCGGTCGCGGCAAGAGGCGTTGAACGGCCGAGGCTGAACTGGCTTCAGACTAGAGCCGCGCCGTGCCGAAAACGCGATCCCAGAACGCCGACGTCACACCGAAATTGGCCGTTTCCTCGATGTGGTGATGCACCGCATGACGGCGCTTGAGGGTGTAGAGGTAGCTCGGATGTGCGGGATGCCAGTGATGGATCATGTGGTGGATGCTAATGTACCAGAGATATCCCAGCATCAACCCGCAGCTCACCGCGCTCGCGGTGGCGAAATCCGAGATCATCCATACCGGCAGGAACGCGACCAGTGCATGCACCCCGAGGCTGAGCCAGGTCGGCGTGCCCACCGAACTGCGTTCCTCGACATGGTGACGGTCGTGCAGGTCCTTGATGTAGGGAATATGGTGAAGAACGAACCTGTGCAGCACATACTCGATCAGCGTCCAGAGGCCGAGACAGGCGAGGACAGTGCCTATCCAGCCTGGCGCACTCTCTTCGCCGGCCTCGAGCAGCCCGGCCACTGCCAGCACGGCGATCACCAGCGGATACACCACGAAGTCGCTGTAGTAGCCAATAAGACCGAGTTGCATCGTCACCTAGCCTTCGAGCCGCCAAATAAGCGATGGTATCAGATTGCCGGACTCGCGGGTGAGGTGCAATGCAGACGTGCCTGACATAGCGTCGCAATCCCCTGGTGCAAGGTTCGCGTCAACGATTCAAGGACCATCGGCAGGCTGCCGGCTTCGCAAATGGACGTACAAAAATGGCAAAACGCAGTGCGGGATTGCTGATCTATCGCCGCAGCCACGACGATCTCAGGGTGTTGCTGGTCCACCCGGGTGGACCGTTCTGGGCGAAGAAGGACGATGGTGCCTGGTCGATACCGAAGGGCCTCGTCGGCGAGGACGAGGATGAGTTGACGGCAGCGCAACGCGAGACCGAGGAAGAGCTCGGCGTCAGGGTCGACGGCACCTTCGCGCGGCTTGGCGACTACAGGCAACCGGGCGGCAAGATCGTCTCGGCCTGGTCTGTCGAGGCGACCATCGACATCGACGTGGCCGTCATCAAGAGCAACAGCTTCACCATGGAATGGCCGCCAAGGTCGGGATCCCTGAAGGAATTCCCGGAAGTCGACCGAGCCGGCTGGTTCACCTTGCCCGAGGCCGAGGTGAAAATCCTCAAGGGGCAGCGCCCGATGCTTTTGGATTTTGCCAGGCAACAAGGCGCCGGATGATCCGCAGCCCTCAGTAGGGCAGGCCGACATAATTCTCGGCAAGCGCGGTCGATGCGGCACGCGACTGCACGAGGTAGTCGAGCTCGGCCTCCTGGATGCGCTGGCCGAAGTCGCCGGTGTCGGGAAAACGGTGCAGCATCGTCGTCATCCACCAGGAAAAGCGCACCGCCTTCCAGACCCGTGCCAGCGCCTTGCCGGAATAGGCGTCAATGCCATCATGTGACTTTTCAACGTAGAAGTCGCGCAAACCTGCGAAGAGATAGCGCACGTCGCTGGCGGCGAGGTTGAGGCCTTTCGCCCCGGTCGGCGGTACGATATGGGCGGCGTCGCCGACCAGGAACAACCTGCCGAAACGCAGCGGCTCGGCAACGAATGAGCGCAGCGGCGCGATCGATTTCTCGAAGGATGGCCCGGTGACGACATTTGCGGCTGTCTGCTCGGGCAAGCGGCGGCGCAACTCGTCCCAGAAGCGGTCGTCGGACCACGCCTCGACACGATCGTCCTGCGGGCATTGGACATAGTAGCGGCTGCGATGCGTCGAGCGCATCGAGCACAGTGCAAAACCTCGCTCGTGATTGGCATAGACCAGCTCGTGATCGGCCGGCGGCACTTCGGCAAGCACGCCGAGCCAGCCGAACGGATACTGCCGCTCGAAGGTTTTCAGCGCACGCTCGGGCACTGATTTGCGGCTGACGCCGTGATAACCGTCACAGCCGGCAATGAAGTCGCAATCGATCCGATGGGTGACCCCATCCCGGTCATAGGTGACGAAAGGTGCCTTGCCGTCAAAATCGTGCAGCGTAACGTTTGCCGCCTCGTAGATCGTGGGCAGCCCTGCCGCGTCGCGCTTGTCCATCAAATCGTGCGTCACCTCGGTCTGGCCATAGACGGTGACATGCCTGCCGCCGGCGAGTGCGGTAAGGTCGATGCGATGCAAGCGTCCGTCGAAGGCGAGCGAGATGCCGGAATGCGGCAGCCCTTCGGCATGCAGCCTTGCCGCCGCGCCGGCCTGTTCCAGCAGTTCGACCGTGCCCTGTTCTAGCACCCCTGCCCGCACGCGGCCAAGCACGTGCTCGCGGCTCGCGCGCTCCAGGATGACCGTCTCGACACCGATGCCGGCCAGCAGTTGCCCAAGCAGCAGGCCGGACGGTCCGGACCCGACGATGACGATTTGCGTGCGCATCAGCGGCCGAGACTTTCGACCTGCGCGGCCAGCTCAGCGGCAAGGCGCAGCGACGCGGCCGTTGCGACGACCATCTGCGGCAATAATAGCCACTCCAGCGTCCAGGCAGCACCCGACCGCTCCTGCTCATGCACGAGCGCGTGATGCATGCCGGCAAGCTGCGTGGCATTGAAGCGGGCAAGCGCCACCAGCGCTTCAGCCTTCACCGGGTTCTGCTTGTGTGGCATGGCCGACGAGCCGCCGCCGCCGGAAAGCTCGATCTCGGTTCCATCTTGCGCCATCAGCGCGATGTCCTGGCCGAACTTGCCGAGGCTGCCTGATACCAGCGACATCAGGCCGGCAAAATCGGCGAGTGCATCACGCTGGTTCTGCCATTGCGGTGCGTCGCCAAGGGCAAGCTTTGCGGCTAGTGCTGCGCGCACCGCCGGACATTTGTCGCCTAGCTTTTCCAGCGTGCCGGCAGCACCGCCGAACTGGACCACCAGCAGGCGCCTGGACTGTTCCGACAGCCTCTCCCGATGCCGTTGCAGCGGCGCCCGCCACGCTGCCACCCGATCCTGCACTTTGATCGGAATCGCCTGCTGCATGCGCGTCATGCCAGTCAGCGCCCTGCCGCCAAAACGCTCTTCGAGCGAAACGAGGCGCATGACGGTTTCGGTCAACAGCAGATCGAGATGCTCGACAACGGATTTGAGCCGAAGCATCAGGCCGGTGTCGATGACATCCTGGCTGGTCGCACCGAAATGCACTTTCCGGCCATGCGGTTCGCCGACCGCAGCCCTGATCTGGCGCACCAGTTCCGGTACAATGACGCCGTCCCTGGCGACACCGGCCCGCAGCAAGGCGGTGTCAGGCCGGAATGTGGCAAGTGTGGCCACGATCACCGCTGCCGCCTCTCTGGTGATGAGCCCGGTTTCGGCCTCGGCTTGCGCCAGCGCCCGTTCGAAGGCCAGCATCGCGTCGATTTCCGCCTCGACGGAAAAATGCCTCGCAGCCTCGTCGTCGCCGAGAAGGGCAGAGAGCAGCGGATGGTCGAAGGGCGATACCGTCATGTCCTGCTCCTCCTCATCGTCAGCTGTCGAAGAAGACCGTTTCCTTCTCCCCCTGGAGATGGACGTCGAAGACGTAGGTGTCGCCCTGGCGCTCGGCGATCAGCGTCGGCACGCGAACGCGATGCTCGATGCGTGCCAGGATTGGATCTTCAGCATTGGCCTTTTCCTCATCGGAAAAATACAGCCTAGTGTGCAGGCCGAGATTGATGCCGCGGGCGACGATCCACAGCGTGATATGCGGCGCCATCAGGCTTCCATCCCTGAACGGAACGCGACCTGGTTTGATCGTCTCGAACGCGCACAGGCCGGTTTCCATGTCGGTCGCGCAACGGCCCCAGCCGAAAAAGTTCGGATCGGCGGTGCCGCGCAATTCGGCCGGCGAATTGTAGAGCCCGTCCGCATCCGCCTGCCAGATCTCGATCAGCGCATCCTTGAGCGGCGTGCCGGTGCCGTCGAGCACCCGGATGCGCAGGCCAATGCGTTCGCCCCTGGTCTTGTCGTTGACCATGGTCGCGCCGAGATCACTGGGATAGACGCCACCGATGCCGCAGAAATTGGGTGTCAGCCCGATATGGACGTAGGGTCCGGCGGTCTGCGAAGGGCTTTCCCTGAGCCGGCCGAGCGACTGGGCCATCAATTGCCCTCCGGCCTGTTTTCGAACAGCGACGCGCGGCGCCCGCGCAGCACGATGTCGAACTTGTAGGCGCGCGCGTCGAAGGGGATCGTCGCCTGCATGTCGAGTGTGGCGATCAGCGTTTCGATGGCCGCCTTGTCGGGGATGCCGCGCACGATCGGGCATTGCCAGATCAACGGGTCGCCCTCGAAATACATCTGTGTGATCAGCCGCTGCGCGAAACCCTGGCCGAAGACCGAGAAATGGATGTGCGAAGGACGCCAGTCGTTCGGCCCGTTCGGCCAGGGATAGGGACCGGGCTTGACGGTACGAAACGCATAGAAGCCATCTTCGCCTGATATAGCGCGGCCGCAGCCGCCAAAATTCGGGTCGAGCGGCGCCAGATAGCCGTCCTTCTTGTGGCGGTAGCGACCGCCGGCATTGGCCTGCCAGAATTCGAGCAGCGCGCCGGGCACGCCAACGCCGCGTTCGTCGAGCACCCGCCCATAGACGATGATGCGCTCGCCGAGCGCGCTCTCGCCGGGCCTGGCGAAATTGTGGATCAGGTCGGCGTCGAGTTCGCGGAGCATGGCGTGACCGAAGACCGGGCCTGCAATCTCCGACAGCGTGTTGTCGAACGACAACGGCGCCTTCTGCGGCGAACGCAGCACGGAGGTCTTGTAATTCGGCGTCAGAACAGGCGGATGCCAGGTCCGATCGCGCTGGAAGAAGGCGCCGGTCTCGGGCCTCCGGTTCGAGCCGGACTCAGCAGGCATTCTGGCTTCCGTCCATTTCCGAAAACACGTCTTTGGCTATTCTGAAGGCACGGTTGGCGGCCGGCACGCCGGCATAGATGGCGACATGCAGGAACGCCTCGCAGATATCGTCGCGCGAGGCACCGGTCTTGACGGTGGCGCGCACATGCATGGCAACCTCCTCATCATGGCCGAGTGCGGCCAGCAGCGCCAGCGTGACGATCGAACGCTCACGCTTGGTGAAGCCCGGCCGCGCCCACACCGTTCCCCAGGCCGCCTCGGTGATCAGCTCCTGGAAAGGCTGGTCGAAATCGGTGGCGGCGATTTCAACCCGGTCGACATGACGATCGCCGAGCACTGAGCGCCGCACCGCGAGGCCGGTGCGATATCTGGCTGCGTTGCCGGGGACCTCATCCATGGGTTTCTGCTCCAGGGGTAAGCGATGCGATAAAACCGCGGATCAGGGCGGTGAGCGCTTCAGGCTGTTCGACGCAAGGAATGTGCCCGGCGTCGCGAATGATTTCGAAGCGCGCGCCGGGTATCAGGTCGGCCAGCGAGCGGACAAGATCGGGAGGCGTCGAGCCATCCTGGTCACCGGCAACGCAGAGCGTCGGCACCGCGATGTGGCGTGCAGCATCGGTGAAATCCGCGTCGCGAACGGCCGCGCAAGTGCCGATGTAACCGGCGAGCGCTTGCCTCGTCATCATGTTCCAATAGCCGTCGAGCTCGGCCACACGCGCCGCGTGGAAGGCGGGGGTGAACCACACTTTGAGCACGCCATCGGCAATCGCCTGGATGCCCTTGCTTTCGACCGCCGCTATGCGTGTGTTCCAGCTGTCCGTCGTGCCGATCTTGTGCGCCGTGTCGCAAAGGATCAGGCCTTCGACGATTTCAGGTCGCCTGGCATAGAGCCCCTGCGCGATCATGCCGCCGACCGACAGGCCGCACAGCACGACCTTGCTCAACCCGAAATGATCGATGAGGCCTGAGAGATCATCGACATGATCATCGATCGACCTGATGTCGCCGATATCGGACAGCCCGTGACCCCGTTTGTCGTAGACCAGCAGCGGCATTTCACCATCGAGCGCCAAGACAATTTCGTCCCAGATCCGGAAGTCGGTACCGAGTGAATTGATGAATATGATGGGGCGCGCATTGCCGGCCGCCTTGATGTGGCGATGGTGCAGCGTGATGCCGCCGATGGTGAGGAATGGCACGGTTTCGGTCCTCCGCCTCCACATTGCACAAGGCGTTTGGTTCAGTAAAATGATATTTTGCGCCGTTTCATTAACTCAGGGGTTATCAAATCCATGTCCGAGAGCCGCATCCGGTTCCGTCACCTGCAGGCATTCCTGGAAGTTGCGCGACAAGGAAGCGTGGCGCGGGCGGCTGACTTGCTGCATGTCAGCCCACCGGCGGTGACCAAGACATTGCGCGAGCTGGAAGGGGCGCTGGGTGTTGCGGTGGTGGAGCGCGACGGCCGCGGCATCCGACTGACGCGCATCGGCGAGATCTTCCTTCGCCATGCCGGCACGGCGATCACGGCGCTCAAGCAAGGCGTCGATTCCGTCCGCCAGGACGGAGCGGTCAACCGGCACCCGATCCGCATCGGCGCGCTGCCGACGGTGTCGGCGCGGGTGATGCCGCTGGCCATGAGCCTGTTCCTCAAAGAGGGCACCGGTGCGGCGATCAAGATCGTCACCGGCGAGAATGCGGTGCTGCTCGAGCAGTTGCGCACCAGGACGCTAGATCTCGTCGTCGGACGGCTGGCGGCGCCGGAAAACATGACTGGCTTCTTCTTCGAGCACCTCTATTCCGAACCGGTGCTGTTCGTGGTGCGCGCCGGACATCCGCTGCTTGACCCGGGACAGGATGTGTTCGCACGGCTCGACGAATTCCCGATGCTGATGCCGACACGGGAATCGGTCATCCGTCCCTTTGTCGACCGCCTGTTCATCACCAACGGCATGACCGCGCCGGCAACCGAGATCGAAACCGTCTCGGACTCCTTCGGCCGCGCCTTCCTGCGGCAGAGCAATGCCGTCTGGATCATTTCGGCCGGCGTCGTTGCCAATGAACTCGGCAGCGGCGCCTTCGTCGCCTTGCCGGTCAACACCGAGGAGACCAAGGGACCGGTCGGCCTGACGATGCGGACCGACATGGTGCCCTCACCCGCCTTCTCGATCCTGCTGCAGTCCGTCCGCGAAGCGGCAAGGCAAAGCAGTTGATGCGGCTCAGACTGGCGATCAGATCTCCCGCGAAGGCATGAAGCGAACGTTTGCGGATCGCATCTGCCCGGGTGCCAATACGATGCAGCCAGTGTTGCCGGCGTCGCTGCGATTGAAGGCATCGGTGATGTTACTGACCGGTTCGGCGCAGAAGAACGGCTCACCGGGCGGCGTATATAGGACGAGGAAATCGAGCGGCGCCTCGGCTTCGATGTCCAGCTGCCGTCCATGCTCCGGCCAGGAGATCCGGGCGCGGCGCGACCATCCGGTGAAGACCGTGTCGAAGTCCGCCTCCGACACGTCGAAGCCCGTGGTCGGGTTGGAGCCGGCAGGCGGCAGGACGTGCCGGGTGGGCAGGATTTTCGCATCGGTCTCCCACATGCCGGATACCTGCGCCTGGACATGTGTCCACGATGTCGACGGGAAATAGGGATGCAGGCCGAAGCCTGCGGGCATCGGCGCGTCCGAGAGGTTGCGCAGCGAGAGGGCAATGACCAGCCCGCCATCGACCAGCGAGACCGCTTGCCTTGCTTCATAGCTCCACGGCCAGGAATCGGCGGCATGGCGGTAGGATAGGACGGTGGTGCTGGCTTCGTGCCGCACGACTGTCCATGGCCGACGCCAGCCATGGCCATGCTCATGATGCGGATCGTCCGGGCTGGTCGGCAGTTCGACGGTGCGGCCGGCGAATTCGAAGCGGCCGCCCCTTATGCGATTGGAATAGGGAACCAGCGGGAAGCAGGCCATGGCGCCAGCATCGCGGCTGTTGATCGCCACCTGATCCGCAGGGCGCAGCCAATCCACCACGGAACCGTTTTGCCGCCAGCGATACGACGCGACGGCGCCGCCGGCGGCCGGGGCAATCTCCACAGTCGCAATGCCATCGCTGATCGAGATCAGCTCTTGGTGCTGCTCGGCAACGGCAGCGGAATTCTTTGTCATCGGCACTCCCCCATCCCTTGACTCCAATCGCAATGCCGATAAGACATATCATATGAATAGTATGAAGAATAAGAAATCTTTCAGCACGGCGCGCACGTCGAGGGTTGCGGTGGCGGTCTCCAGCGGCTCCACCGCTCTGCATGCGACTGTCGTCGAGCAGATCGGTTTGCGCATCGTGCAAGGCGATTTCCTGCCCGGCGAGGCGCTGCCCAATGCCGACGATTCCAGCGAGATGCTGGGAGTCAGCCGCACGGTGCTGCGCGAGGCGATCAAGGTTCTGGCCGGCAAGGGGCTGGTCGAATCGCGGCCGAAGACCGGCACAAGGGTGCGTCCCCGTGCCGACTGGAATTTCCTCGATCCGGACGTCCTGTCATGGCGCTACGCCGGCGGCGTCAGCGCCGATGATGTCCGGGCGCTGTTTGAGCTGCGCCGGGCCATCGAACCGATGTCGGCCGCACTTGCCGCGCAACGCGCCACGCCGGCGCAGATTGCCGAGATCAATGCCGCGCTGGCCGAAATGGAAGCGGTCGTCGACGACGGCGATCGTTTCGCCAAGCCTGACCTCTTGTTCCACCAGACCATCCTGCGCATGACCGGCAATGAGCTGATCGGCTCGCTGGCGGCACTGGTCGAAACCGCACTGGTGATGAGCTTTCGCCTCTCCAACGACAATCCGGACGGGCAGCGCCATTCTTTGCCGCTGCATCGGGAAGTGGCCGAAAAGATTGCATCCGGCGACGCGGCCGGCGCGCAAAAAGCGCTGCTGGTGCTCATCGACAATGCCGAGGAAGACGTGCGCCGCAGCGTCGAAAACCGCAACAAGCGCCGCCAGAATCGGGAACAGACATCGTGACCGACACCAAACGCAAACTTCGGTCCGAGGCCTGGTTCGGCGGCGAAGGCAAGAACGCCTTCATGCACCGCAGCTGGATGAAGAACCAGGGCATCCCCGCCGACGCTTTCGACGGCCGCCCGGTGATCGGTATCTGCAACACCTGGTCGGAACTGACCCCATGCAATGCCCATCTGCGGGCGCTGGCCGATCACGTCAAACGCGGCGTCTATGAAGCCGGCGGCCTGCCCCTCGAATTCCCTGTCATGTCACTGGGCGAGAGCAACATGCGCCCTACCGCCATGCTGTTTCGCAATCTGGTCAGCATGGATGTCGAAGAGTCCATCCGCGGCAATCCGATCGATGGCGTCATCCTGCTGGTCGGTTGCGACAAGACCACACCGGCGCTGCTGATGGGTGCCGCGTCGTGCAACCTGCCAACCATCGCCGTTTCCGGCGGGCCGATGCTCAACGGCAAGTTCCGCGGACAGGATATCGGCTCGGGGACCCATGTCTGGAAATTCGCCGAGGAAGTGAAGGCCGGCCGCATGCCGGTCGCCGACTTTCTCGCCGCCGAGCAGGGCCAGAGCCGATCTGCGGGCAGCTGCATGACAATGGGCACGGCTTCGACCATGGCCAGCATGGTCGAGGCGCTCGGCATCGGCATGCCGGACAACGCCGCGATCCCGGCAGTGGATTCGCGCCGTGGCGTGCTCGCCCAGATGGCCGGACGCCAGATCGTCGATCTGGTCCGCAGAGACGTGACGATCGCGCAGATCCTTACCAGGCAAGCGTTCGAGAACGCCATTCGCGTCAACGGCGCGATCGGTGGCTCGACCAATGCGGTGCTGCATCTGATCGCCATCGCCAACCGGGTCGGTGTCGATCTCAGCCTCGACGACTGGGACCGCCTTGGCCGCGACGTTCCAACCATTGTCGATTTGATGCCGTCGGGCCGGTTCCTGATGGAAGATTTCTACTACGCCGGGGGGCTAGCTGCGGTCATGGCGTCGCTTGATGAAGTGGGGCTTCTTCATCGCGACGCCATGACCGTCAGCGCCAAGACCATCGGTGAACTGATCGACGGCGCGCCCAACTACAACAGCGAGGTGATCCGGCCGCTGAGCGACCCGCTGACCAAGGAAGGCGGCATCTCGATCCTGCGCGGCAACCTGGCGCCCGACGGCGCGGTCATCAAGCCGTCGGCGGCAACGCCCGCGCTGATGCAGCATCGCGGCAAGGCGGTGGTGTTCGAAAACATCGAGCATTACTACGCCCGCATCGACGATCCGGAGCTGGACATCGACGCCTCCTCGGTGATGGTGCTGAAGAACTGCGGGCCGCGCGGTTATCCCGGAATGGCCGAGGTCGGCAACATGCCGCTGCCGGCGAAACTGCTGAAGCAAGGCGTCTCCGACATGGTGCGCATTTCGGACGCGCGCATGAGCGGCACCGCCTACGGCACCGTGGTTCTGCATGTGGCACCCGAAGCAGCCGCAGGCGGCGCGCTGGCGCTGGTGCGCGACGGCGATCTTATCGAGCTCGATGTCGCCGGCCGCCGGCTGGAGCTGTTGGTATCGGATGAGGAGCTCGCAATCCGCCGGCGTGACTGGAAGCCGCCGGCACCGCCGGAAGGCGGCTATCAGAGCCTTTATGTCGAGCGCGTGCTGCAGGCCGACAAGGGCTGCGATTTCGACTTTCTCGTCGGCCGGCGCGATGCCGGCATTCCTCGGCATTCGCACTAGAGAGGCGCGCGATGACGGATGAAATCGGCTATGCGATCTATCCAAGCCTCAAGGGCCGCAGCGTCTTCATAACCGGCGGCGGCAGTGGCATCGGCGAAAGCCTGGTGCGCCATTTCTGCGCGCAAGGCAGCCGCGTCGCCTTCGTCGACATGGCCGAAGAACCATCCCAACGCCTGGTCGACGCGATCGCGGCCGAGGGACATGCCGCGCCGCTGTTCATTCCCTGCGACCTGCGCAACGTCGAAGAGTTGCAGGCGGCAACCGTGCAGGCGATGCGGCACAACGGCCCGATCCAGGCGCTATGCAACAATGCCGGCAATGACGACCGTCACCAGACCAAGGACGTGACGGTTGCCTACTGGGACGACCGCATGGCGGTCAATTTGCGCCACCAGTTCTTCGCGGCGCAGGCGGTGCGTCCGCAGATGAGCGCGCTGGGCGGCGGCTCGATCATCAATTTCGGCTCCATCACCTGGATGGTCGGCGATCCGGATTGCCCAGCCTATGTCACCGCGAAAGCGGCTGTTTACGGCATGACGCGGGCGCTGGCTCGCGAACTCGGCCCCGAACGCATCCGCGTCAACTGCATGGTGCCGGGATGGGTGATGACAGAGCGCCAGATGCGGCTGTGGCTGAACCCGGCCGGCGAACGCCAGATCGCGGAAAGGCAGTGCCTGCCCGACCGGCTGCAACCCTCCGACATCGCGCGCATGGCGCTGTTCCTCGCCGCCGACGACAGCCGCATGTGCACGAGCCAGCAGTTCATCGTCGATGCGGGCTGGGTGTGACCCGTACGGTTTCAAAGGAAGAAGGTTAGTTCATGCGTCTTGTTCAGTTCAAAATGGCCGACGGCAGCAGACGGGTCGGCCGCGTCTCCGACGACGGCAATCACCTGCACCCGCTCGACAAGACCAGCTCCGTGCTGGAACTCGCCGAGGCGGCAATCGCCCAAGGCGCCTCCATCGCGGCGCTGGTCGAGAAGCGGACCGGCGCGGCGAAAATCGATTACGACCAACTGTTGCGCGATGGCCAGGTGCTCGCTCCGGTCGACCATCCGGAACCGGCCCGCTTCCTGGTCACCGGGACCGGCCTGACCCACACCGGAAGCGCCGCCGCGCGCAACCAGATGCATGTCCTGACCCATGGCGAAGGTGCCGACGAATCCGATTCCTTGAAAATCTTCCGCATGGGGCTGGAGGGCGGCAAGCCTGGCGCCGGCAAGATCGGGATTCAGCCAGAGTGGTTCTTCAAGGGCGTCGGCACATGCGTTGTGCCGCCCGGCGCACCGCTGCCGATGCCGGCATTCGCGAAAGCCGGTGCCGAAGAGGCCGAGATCGTCGGCCTCTATCTCAATGGGCCGGACGGCCGCCCCTATCGCATCGGCTATGCGCTCGGCAACGAATATTCCGACCATGTGACGGAGGGCGAGAACTACCTCTACCTCGCCCATTCCAAGCTGCGCTCCTGCTCGATCGGGCCGGAATTGCTGATCGGCGACCTGCCCGAAGAAGTGCGCGGCCATTCGCGCATCCTGCGCGACGGCACTGTCATCTGGGAGCAGGAGTTCCTGTCGGGCGAAGCGCACATGTCGCACTCGATCGCCAATCTCGAACACTTCCATTTCCGCTACCCGATGCACCGCAGGGCGGGCGACCTGCACGCCTATTTCTTCGGCGCGGCGGTGATGAGCTACGCCTCCGGCGTCAAGACGGCTTCCGGCGACGAGTATGAAATCCAGGCACAGACATTCGGCAAGCCACTGCGCAACCGGATGGTGTCGGTGCCGGACGAGGGACTGGTCGCTGTTACCCAGCTGTGACGGCGCAGGCCCGAAAATTACGGTCCACCAGAACGACAATGGGAGATTAAAAATGGGACTGAAGAAAGCGTTTCTAAAACTAGCGACAATCGGGCTCGGCATCGGCCTGATGACATCGGCGGCGCTCGCCGCGAACCTTCGGGTACTGGCCTGGGACGGCTACGCCGATGCCGACTGGGTCAAGGACTTCACCGCCGCGACCGGCATCGGCGTCGATGTCGTCTTCATCGGCAGCGACGACGAGATCTGGGCCAAGATCAAGGGTAGCGAAGGCCAGGACTTCGACGTCTTCGCCGTCAACACCGCCCAGTTGCAGCGTTACATCAAGGCCGACCTGGTGTCGCCAATCGACGTCACGAAGCTCGCCAACCAGAAAGAAGTGCTGCCGCGCTTCCGCGACCTGACGGCGGTCAGCGGCGTCACCAAGGACGGCAAGGTCTACGGCATTCCGTTCTGCTTCGACTCCATCGGCCTGATCTACGACACCGACAAGGTCAAGCCGGCGCCGACCTCGATGTCGGTTCTGTGGGACCCGGCCTACAAGGGCAAGGTGCTGGCTTATGACAATGGCGAGCACAATTTCTCGTTCACCGCACTGACGCTCGGCTACAAGGATCCGTTCAACCTCAACGAAGAGCAGATGGCTGCGGTCAAGGCCAAGCTGGTCGAACTCAAGCGCAACGTGCTGAGCTTCTACACCACCGCCGACGAGGCGCAGCAGATCTACCAGAACAATGACGTGGCCCTGATCTGGGCCAATTACGGCCAGCAGCAGGTCAAGGCGCTGCAGAAGATCGGCGCCCATGTCGCCTACGTCAATCCAAGCGAGGGCGCGCTCGCCTGGCTCGACAACTGGGTCATTTCCAAGGGTGTCCGTGACAATGCGGCAGCCGAGAAATGGATCGACTTCATGCTGAGCAAGAAGGTCGGCGGCGAGCTTTCCGAGCGCACCGGCTTCGGCAACACAGTGACGGAAACCGGCAGCGCCGGCGGCAACGACAAGCTGGTCTGGCTCAACAATGTCGAGGACCCGCTCAAGCGGTCGGACATGTGGAACGAGGTCAAGGCGACGCCCTGATCTTTCCGCACCATGACTTGGAAGGACCCGGCGGTCCGGAGTTCCGGACCGCCGAAGCGTAAGCGAGAGTATTTCATGAACCAGAACACCGACCTCTTGACGCTGCGGTCCGTCTCGAAATCCTACGGCACGGTCCCCGTGCTGCACGACATCGACCTGTCGATCCGGGACGGTGAGTTCCTCACCGTTCTTGGACCATCCGGCTCCGGCAAGACCACGGTGCTGCGGCTGATCGGCGGGCTGGAACCGCTGACGTCGGGCGAGATCCGCTTGGATGGGCAAGACATCAGCCGCATGCCGATCAACCGGCGTCCGTTCAACACCGTGTTCCAGGACTATGCGCTGTTCCCGCACCTGACCGTTTCGGGCAATGTCGGCTACGGGCTTTCGGTTCGACATATCCAGCGCAAGGAAATCGCGCGCCGTGTCGCGGAAGCGCTGGACCTGGTCCAACTCGGCCGTTTCGCCGACCGCTTTCCCGCGCAGCTCTCCGGCGGCCAGCGCCAGCGCGTCGCGCTTGCCCGTGCGCTGATCTGCCAGCCACGCCTGATCCTGCTCGATGAGCCGCTGGCGGCGCTCGACCTCGAACTGCGCCGGCAGATGCAGGTGTTCCTGAAGTCCATCCAGCGCGAGATCAAGACCACCTTCCTGTTCGTCACCCACGACCAGGAAGAAGCCATCGGCATGGCCGACCGGATCTGTGTCATGGAGGCCGGCCATATCCGCCAGCTCGGCACGCCGCACGACCTTTACTACAGACCGAATTGCGAATTCGCCGCGCGTTTCTTCGGCGAGAACAATCTGGTGGCCGGAAAACTCGGACCGGTCCAGGGCGAGCTGCGATCGATCGAGACGACGCTCGGCCGCCTGGTCTGCTCGATCAGCGACCAGCCGCACTTGAAGGCCGCAACGGATGGCGCCAGCGCTTACGCCGCATTCCGTCCAGAAGCCTTGCATCTTGCGGATGCAAAGGACACCGACAACCATTTTTCCGGCACGATCTCCGACATGGCCTTTGCCGGCTCGTCGACCGTCGCCACCATCATGGCCGGCGCCGACAATGCCGCGCAACGCTTGCGGCTGCGCGTGCCTAGCCGCGTCGACGGCAGCGCGCTCAAATCCGGCGAGACTGTCTCGCTTTCGTTTGCGCCGCATGAAGGCCATCTGGTGCTGGCATGAGCAAAGCCGACTCGACGCTGCCTGCGGAAAGACGGTTGTCGCTGCTGGTGACGGTGCTGGCGTTTGCCTTGCCGGTGGTCTTCGTCCTGGTGCCGCTGGCGATCTTCCTCGGCTACAGTTTCTTCAGCGTCGACCAGGGCACGATCGTCTACAGCTTGTCGCTGGGCAACTATGTCAGGTTCTTCACCGACCCGGTCTTTCTGCCGGTGTTCTGGAACACCATCGTGCTGTGCGTGTCGGTGGCCATCATCTGCATCCTGCTTGCCTATCCCGCAGCCTACTTCCTGACGACGCTGAAAGGCCGCTGGCGCTACGCCTTGCTGATGCTGCTGCTGGTGCCGTTGCTGATGAGCTACGTCATCAAGATCTATGCGATCCGCAGCATCCTGGGCCTCAACGGCTTTCTCAACAAGGCGCTGGTGACACTTGGCATCCTGCAGGAGCCGTCGACGCTTTTCGTGTTCAACATGAACGCCATCCTGCTAACGCTGACGCTGCTGCTTATCCCGTTCGCCATCCTGCCTATCTTCCTGTCGCTGGAGCGAATTCCGCAGGTGTTGCTGCGTGCGTCCGACGATCTCGGCGCGAGCGGCTTGCAGACCTTCCTGCGCATCACCTTGCCGCTCAGCCTGCCCGGCGTCGCTTCGGCGGCGAGCTTCGTCTTCGTGCTGGCGATCGGCGATTTCCTGACGCCGCAAATGGTCGGCGGGATCAGCGGCTTCACCTTCGGCCGCATCCTCTACAGCCAGTTCGGCACGGCCTATAACTGGCCGTTCGGCGCGGCGCTGTCGGTGGCGCTGGCCGTCGTGGTGATCGCGGCAATCCTCATCGGCGAACGCTTCGGACGCAACCGGGGGATTTCGGTATGAGCGCCCTGCCCCGACTGTCGACGATCTTTCTGGCCGCGATCACGACACTGGTTGCGGTGCTGCTCTACAGCCCGCTGTTCGTGCCGATCGTGTCGTCGTTCTTCACCATTTCGCATGGCTCCGTCGACTGGTCGTCGCCGACCCTTGCGACTTATGTGGCGCTGGCCGAAAATCACGACATATTGACCGCCTTGCGCACCACGCTGATCGTCGGCGTCTGCACCGTCATCCTGTCGGTGGTCAGCGGAACGCTGCTGGCGCTCTATTATCATGGCCGGCGTTCCGGGCGCTCGCTGCTGCAGTTCATCATCTTCCTGCCGTTCCTGATGCCGCCGATCATCAGCGGCCTCGCGCTGCTGATCTTCTTCCGCGAAATCGGCCTCGAACGCTCGCTGCTGACGGTCGTCATCGGGCATACGGTTTTCGTGCTGGCGATCGTCTACCGCACGGTGCTGATGCGGCTGCAGTCGATGAGCCGCACGCTGGTCGACGCGTCCTACGATCTCGGTGCCACGGGCTGGCAAACGTTCTGGCGCATTATCCTGCCGAACCTGTCGAGCGCCATGGTTGGCGGCGCCATCCTGGCCTTCGCGCTGTCGTTCGACGAGACGATGATCACGATCCTGGTCACAGGTACCCAGAGCACGCTGCCGGTCAGGCTGTGGGCAATGATGCGGCTTGGCTTCTCACCTGACATCAATGCGCTGGTAGCGCTGATCCTGATGTTCACCGTGCTGCTCTGCGTGCTCGCCGCCCGCTTTCTCATCCCTAGGCAAGTTGCGACCGAACGGACTTGAGTGCCGGGCAGGAGCGCCGCAATGAGGCAGCCATATTCTTGGTCCGGCATCGATGCTGACACAATCGATGCCGGACCAAACGGAATGATGCTTACTGAAGCTTGGCTTGCAAGGCGTCGACATCGTCGGTGGTCATTTCACCATCCGTCGCCACCTTGCCGTCGACGATCTTCCACAGCCGAAACGGGCCGGTGATGTCGCCATATTTGTCGAAGGCAACCGGGCCGATGACGCCTTCATAGCGGATCGGCTTGCCGTCCTTGATCAGGCCAAGTGCCTTGGCGAACTCTTCCTTGCCGGCAAAGATCGGCGTGCCGGCCGGATCGACCGCCTTGTACATCGCGTCCTTGATCTTGGCCGGATCCTCGGAGCCGGCAATGGCGATGGCGAGGCCAACAATCGCGCCGGCGTCATAGGAACGGTCGGCCGCCGGATTGGTCGGTTCGATGCCGGAGAATTCCTTGTAGTTCTTGGTGAAATACTCCGTCGAGGCCGTCGGGCTGGTGCCGGAAGACGTGCCGTAGGCTTCCTTCAGATAATCGGCGCCGACGGATTCGATGAAGTCCGGGCTGTTCATGCCGTCATTGAGCAGGAATTTCTGCACGCCGCCCTGCGAGATCCAGGTACGAGCGACCGTTGCACCGTCGACCGGCGTGCTGACGAGATAGAGCCCGTCCGGCTCGCCGGCCATCGCCGCCGTGACTTCCGAGGCATAGCTCGACTGCTTTTCGTTGTAAGGCGTGTCGGAGACGATGGTGCCACCGAGCGCTTTGTAGGCCCGCGAGAATTCGGCCACCATGTTGACGCCGAAATCGTTGTTGACGTGGATGATCGATAGTTTCTTGAAGCCCTTGTCGACGGCGTATTTGGCGGCGGCGACGCCCTGCAGCGCATCCGAGGTGATGGTGCGGAAGAAGATGCCGTTGGTCTTGCCGTCGCGGCCGAGCGCCGTCAGCGTCGGCGAGGACGAAGCCGGCGAGACCTGGACGATCTTGGCTGGCGCGGTGACGGAGGTCAGGATCGGGATCGACACAGACGAGATGATACCGCCGATGATGACCGGCACCTTCTTGACCTGAACGAGCTGGGTGGCGGCATCGACCGCGATGTTGCCCTGGCTCTGGCTGTCGCGCGTGTCGGTGACGAGATCGCAGCCGCGCACACCGCCGGCTCCGTTGATGTCGCGGAAGGCCATCTCGACCGACTTGGCGCCGGCCTGGCCATATTCGCCGGCCGGGCCGGTCAGCTCCATGACGAGGCCAACGGTGATCTTGCAATCGGCTGCCTGCGCGGCACCCGCCATCGTGACGAGGGCGAGCGCGGTGGTGAGTTGGAGTATCGTCTTTGTCATTGTTGTTCCCCTTTCGTTACTCGACTGTATTCGAATTCTGGAGCCTGTTCAGCGTTCCGGCACCTGCAGCCAGGTCTCATGCAGATGTCGCCATTCGACGCCGTTGGGCGCCGATGAACTGGTGGTGAAGACGGCGCTCGACTGGCGGCGGCTGTGCTTGCCTGCGCGCAGCTGCGCTTCGACATAAAGGACGACGATCGTATCGGCGTCCTGCCAGCCGGGCTGGATGTCCTCGATCGAAATGGCAAAACCATCGTCGCAGGAAGCGCGGCTTGCGCGGACATGATCGACGACCGCTTCGCGATCGAGAATCTGCCCGTCCGGCGCCACCATGCTGAGGTCTTTGCCCATGGCGCGTTCGAAGCGGCCGAAGTCCACCGTGTTGGCGCGCGCAGCGACGAACCAGTCGACGAAGAAGCGGTGCAGGTCGATGATTTCGGCGCTGGCGCGTGAAAACAGGGAGGGCTCGCCGCTCATTTCTTCCCCGCATTGAGGTTGTAGTGCATGATCGAGCCGTGACGGCCATGGCGGTCGCGCTCCAGCGTGTAGACGTCACCCTCGAGGCTCGTGCCTTGCGCGATGACGGCCGCAATCCGCGCCCGGTCCTCGGCATCGAGCGCAACGTCCATGATCTTTGCATTGGCAATGGCGTGCGCCTGGTTGCGGGCACCGACGATGACGGCCGCCACTTGCGGCTGCTCCAGCACCCAGGCGCTGGCGATGGTGGCGATGTCGACGCCGTGGCGCTCGCCAACGGCCTTCAGCGCCTGCAGCAGGTGCTGAAACAGGTCCCAGCCGCCGAAATCGTCGATGATCAGCTTGTATTTGACCAGCGAACGGTTTTCGAGCGGCGTGGCGGGCTCGGCCGCCCCGAGCCATTTGTCGCTGAGAAAGCCGCCGGCAACCGAGCCGTAACAGAGGAAGCTGACGCCGTTCTGTTTTGCCAGTGCCGCCAGGCTGTTGCCCGGGCGTTGGTCGAGCACGGAATATTGCAGTTGCTGGCTGACCAGCGGGATGCCGGCGGCGAGGATTTCGGCCAGGCGCGGCGTATCGAAATTGGTGGTGCCGAGATTGCGCACCTTGCCTTCCAGCCGAAGCTCGTCGAGCCAGCCCATCGCCTCGACATAGCGAGGCTGGTCATAATCCCACCAGTGGAACTGAACGAGATCGAGCCGCTCGGTCTTCAGCCGCCGCAATGACTGGTCGACGATGCCCCTGATATAGTCGCGGCTGATGCTGGCCAGCCGTTCGAGGTCGGGCACCAGCTTGGTGTGCACCTTCATCCGGGCGGCGACGTCGAGACCGCGCTCGCTTGCCAGCCGCAGGCGCGCGGCGCCGATCAGCTCCTCGACGCCGGTGTAGATGTCGGCGCAATCATAGGTCCAGATGCCGGCATCGAAGGTGGCGATCAGATCGGCAACCGCCTGGCTGCGGTCGATGGCGCCGTGGCCGCCGGCCAACTGCCAGCCGCCGCGAATGACGCGCGAGATGGTGTAGCCGGGGCCGAGGTCGAAGGTCTTGGCGGTCATGTCAGGTCATCTTCCTTCGGCAGCGGCACCGCCGTGGTCTCGGCGTGGCTGAACCGTCGCTTGGCCACCCTGACGATCCGCAGCCGGCTGGCGCAATTGGGATCGGGACAAGCGATCTCGGCGTCCGATGTCATCCAGTCGTTCGGATGAGTTGGACGCTGCTTGGCCGCCAGCAGCGGCAAGACGGCGGCGAGCGAATAGATCGAAAAGCCCTGCCCCGCTGGCATCGACAGCATCTCGCCCTTGAGTTCGAAGTAGTCGCCGGCCTTGGCGCCGCAATAGATCGGCTTGCCCTCCGGAATGACCGCCTCGACGCGAAGGTCGAACAGCTCGAAACTGTCGTCGGCCATGTCAGGCCTCCACCAGACTGAAGGTGACATCGCAGGCGCCGTTGCGCCGGATGACACCGCAAGCGGCGGCGAACCGATCGCGCTCTTCGATGCGCACCTGCGCCACCACGCTGCCGGCCAACCAGCCGATCGGGAACAGGAGCCGCGCGTCCTGCCCGTAGTAGAGGCCGATGTCGAAGATCGCATTGGGATTGCCGCCCCACATGCGTGGCGGCACGTAGGACAGCACGATATCGCCCGGCTGCGGGTTCAGCGTCGCGTTCTCGGCCGGCAACGGCCTGGCATAGGCCTGGCCCTCGAGATCGGCTGATGGAACCGGACAGGAAATCTCAGGCCCTGTCCACATCGCGTGGATGCCCGGGACGACGCGTGGCGTGCCGAGATAGGCCAAGAGGAAGGCAGCGTTTTCCGGCGCTTTCCCGGGCAGCAACAGGGCCGTGACGGAAAGCTGCGAGCGCGGCTCGGTGATCCTGATGGCGGTCATGTCTGGTCCTTCGCGGCATTGGCTTGCAGCTTGCTGCGGAGGAAGGTGAAGGGTCGGCTGATGTCGGCGACCAGCGACTCGCGCGCCGCCTGCGCATCCTGCGTGGACAGCGCCGTGACGATGCGGCGGTGGTATTGGGCTGTGTCGACCTCGCCGGCTTCCGAGAAGGCATAGATGGCGACACGAATGCAGGGGCCTGATTGCAGCCACAGGCTCTCGATCATCGGGATCAGCACCGCCGAGCCGCAGGAACGGTAGATCTCGAAATGAAAGCTCTGGTTGAGCGTCACTTCGCGATCGACGTCCTTCTTGTGCTTCAGCGCCCGCATCTCGTCCCATTCGGCCAGAATGGTTTCGATGGTGGCGATCTGGCGCGGACCCATGCGGGCGGCGGCCAGCGCGATCGCCTCGCCCTCGATCAGGATGCGGGCGCGCAAGAGATCGTCGAGACGTTCCAGCGTGATCGGCGGCACGCGCACCGAACGGTTGGGCAGCGCCTCCAGCGCCTTTTCCGTGATCAGCCTGCCGAGCGCCTCGCGCACCGGCATGGTCGAGGTGACCAAGGCGTCAGCCAGGCCACGGATGGTCAGCACCTGGCTCGGCTCGAACAGACCGCCGATCAGGGCGCGGCGCAGTTCGGAATAGACGCGGTCCTGCACCGTTTCGCGCCCGACTGGCGCAAGCTGGGCCGCGATCGCCTCGTTGTTCTTTTCGATGGCAGCCTTTTGCATGGAATTCCGTTCGTGGCCGGTTTTCGGCTTGCGGATGAAATTAAAGCCGAATAGCGTGATCAAAGCAAGTGTGATCACAAATCATAATCAGGAGACGGCAACGATCGTCTTCGGCCAGAGGGTTTGATGAGCGAGGCAACCAAACGGCAAGGGGAAACCCGCGCGCCGGTTCTGACGGCAAGGAATGTCGTCAGGCGGTTCGGCGGCCTTGTCGCGGTCAACGATGTCTCGTTTGACGTCAAAGCGGGAGAAATCCTCGGCTTGATCGGCCCCAATGGTGCCGGCAAGACGACGATGTTCGACCTGCTCGCCGGCAGCATCCTGCCGACGAGCGGCGAGATCCTGCTCAACGGCACGCCTGTCTCGGGCGAAGCCGCGCATTTGCGTATCGGCCGTGGCCTTGGCCGCACGTTTCAGATCCCGCGCCCACTGCCCAATCTGACGCTGATCGAAAACATCATGCTGGCGGCACAGGGCCAGGCCGGCGAAAAACTGCTCGCCAATTTCATCACGCCATGGCGCGTCGCCGCGCAGGAAAGAGCCGCCAGGACAAAGGCGCTCGAACTGCTGGAACTGGTCACCCTCACTCATCTCGCGCATGAGCCGGCGCGGGTGCTTTCCGGCGGCCAGCGCAAGCTGCTCGAACTCGCCCGCGTCATGATGGCCGATCCGGCGATCATCCTGCTCGACGAACCGGCGGCCGGCGTCAACGCGACGCTGCTGGAGGTCATCATCGACCGCATCCGGGACATCAACGCGCGTGGCATCACCTTCCTGCTGATCGAGCACAATATCGACATGGTAACGCGGCTCTGCCATCGCGTCCTGGTCATGGCGAGCGGCCAGCTGCTCAGCGAAGGCACGGCGGAAGAGGTCGCTCGCGACCCGCGCGTCATCGAGGCCTATCTCGGAGGCGCGGCATGAGCGAGATCGTTCTCGATGTCCGCGACCTCGAAGCCGGCTACGAGCCCGGCGTGCCGATCGTGCGCGGCGCCTCGATCACCGTCGCCAAGGGCGAGATCGTCGTCGTGCTCGGCCCCAACGGCGCCGGCAAGTCGAGCTTCATCAAGGCGATCGCCGGCCTCGTCCCGATCACCGGCGGCACGGTGTTTCTGGACGGCAAGGACATCACCGCCGCGCCTGCCCACACCATGGTGCGGCTTGGGCTGGCCTTCGTGCCGCAGACCGAAAACATCTTTCCGCTGATGTCGGTCGAGGACAATCTCAAGGTCGCTTGTGGCATCCTCGAACGGCGCGAAATCCCTGGCCGTATCGAGGAGATGTATTCGGCTTTCCCCGATCTCGTCCGCCAGCGCCGCACCCCCGCCGGCAATTTGTCGGGCGGGCAGCGGCAGATGCTGGCCGTCGCGCGAGCGCTGATCGTCCACCCCAAAGTGCTGGTTCTGGACGAGCCGTCGGCCGGCCTGTCGCCGAAATTCGTCTCGATGGTGTTCGAGATGCTGGCAAACATCCGCAAGTCCGGCGTCACCATCCTTTTGGTCGAGCAGAATGCCAAGGCGGCGCTCGCCATCGGCGACCGCGCCTATGTGCTGGTCGAAGGCAAGGACCGGCACGAGAGCATTGCATCCGAACTGTGGAACGATCCGGTGGTCGCCGAACTCTACCTTGGCCAGCGCCCATCTCAGGCAGGGAAAGGAGGCACGGCATGAGCCTGCAATTTGTCGTCGACGGATTGCTGACGGGTTCGATGATCGGCCTCGGCGCCATTGGCGTGACGCTCACCTATTCGATCCTGCGCTTCTCGAACTTTGCCCATGGCGACTTCATGGCCTGGGGAACCTATGCGACGTTGGCCGTCGTCAGCGCCATCGGCGCGACATTCGGCAAGGTGGCGCCGATCGCACCGCTGTCCTTCGGCTGGCCGCTCATTGTTGCGCTCGCTATCGGTATGGCCTTCACCGCGCTCTTGGCGCTGCTGCTCGACAAGGTGCTGTTTTCGCGGCTTCGCTCGCAAGGCCAGGCGATCATCGTGGTGATGGCGAGCTTCGGCGCCTCGATGGCGCTGAGAAGCTTGCTCGAATTCACTTTCACTTCGCGGCCGACCTATTTCAGCCGGGCAATCCAGATCGCCATGCCGGTCGGCTTCGGCATCCGCATCACGCCCGACCAGATCGCCCTGCTACTGCTGACCGCGGTGCTGGTGCTCGGCGTGCATCTGTTGATGACGCGCACGCAGACGGGCCGCTCGATGCAGGCCTTGAGCCAGAACGCGGCACTGGCCCGCATCGTCGGCATCGATGTCGCCAGCGTGGTGCGCGTCACCTGGGTCATCGGCGGGGGGCTGGCCTGTGTCGCCGGCGTGATGATCGGCATTCTGGTGCAAATCCGCCCATTCATGGGCTTCGACATGCTGCTGCCGATGTTTGCCGCCGCCATTCTCGGCGGCATCGGCAGCATCCCCGGCGCAGTGCTCGGCGGCCTGATCATCGGGCTCGCCGAAGCGAGTGCCGTGCAATTGATCGGCGCCGAATGGCGCGCCGCCGTCTCCTTCATCATCCTGATGGCGGTGCTGTTCGTGCGACCGATCGGCCTGTTTGGTGTGAGGGAACGCTGATGGATCTGCTCGGGTACGGCGCCTTCTTCCTGACCACCGCGCTGATCTTTTCGCTGGTCACGCTGGGGCTCAATCTGCAATGGGGCCTGACCGGGCTGTTCAATGTCGGCCTCGCTGGCTTCGTCGCCATCGGCGCCTACACCTCGGCGCTGCTGACCACTCCCGACGACGCCGCGCGGCTGGGTGGCTTCGACCTGCCGATCCTTGTCGGCTGGCTCGGCGCCATGGTCGTCGGCGGCATCGCCGCGGCGCTCACCGGCATGGCGACGCTGCGGCTGAGATCCGACTATCTGGCGATCACCACCTTCGGTGTTGCCGTCGTCGTGCAACTGGTCGCGCTCAACGCGCAGAAGCTGACCGGCGGCCCGTTCGGCATCGGTTTCATCCCGCGCCCCTTCGGCGGGCTTGCCGAGACGCCGCTGCTGTTCAACTTCTCCAACCTTGCCGTGGTCTCGGTCGTCACGCTGATCGCCTATCTCGCCTTGGAACATCTGTCGCGCAGCCCATGGGGGCGGGTCTTGAAGGCGCTGCGTGAGGATGAGCGGGCAGCGATCTCGCTTGGCAAGAGCGCGCGTTTCTATCGCGTCCAGACCTTTGCCGTCGGCGGCGCCATCATGGCGCTGGCCGGCGCGCTGCAGGCGCATTTCACCGGCTTCATCGCGCCGGACAACTACCTTCCGATCCTGACCTTCCAGGTCTGGGTAATGCTGATCGTCGGCGGCTCGGGCAGCAATCTCGGCGCCGTCATCGGCAGCATCCTGGTGTGGGCGATATGGGCCGGATCAGGCACGCTGACCAGCATCCTGTTCCCGCCGGAACAGCAGGCGCGCGCCGCCGCACTGCAGATCGCCGCGATCGGCGTCATGCTCTGCGTCATCCTGCTGATCCGACCGAACGGCCTGCTCGGCGACAGGCCGCGGCGGCCGTGGTTTGGCAAGCGGGCGAAGGTAGCGACGGCCAAGAGCATCTCCCCGTCATGAATGCCGCGATCCGGCAGGAAGCGCGCGGCGCTTCGCTCTGGCATGCCGTCAGCCGTAACCGTCGAGAGCGGCCGGCGCTGCAGAGCGGAATCGATGTCGACCTCGCCATCGTCGGCGGCGGCTTTTCCGGCCTTTCAACCGCGCTGCATGCGGCGGGCAAAGGCCTTTCCGTCGCCGTTCTCGAAGCCGAGTTCATCGCCTGGGGTGCGACCGGCAGGAATGCGGGCTTTGTCGTGCCGAACTTCGCCAAAATGGATCCAGTCGACATACTGGCCCATCTCGGACCGTCGCGCGGCGAAAGGCTGATCGATTTCGCCGCCGGCAGCGCCGACCTGGTTTTCCGCCTGATCCGGCAGCACGGCATCGACTGCGACGCCGTGCAGAACGGATGGATCCAGCCGGCGCATTCGCCTGCCGCCTTCGAGAAGGTCAAATCACGTGCCGGGCAATGGGCGCAGCGTGGCCGGCCGGCAGTCACATTGGATCGGCAGGAAATCGAAACGCTGACGGGCGTGCCAGGCTATGTCGGCGGCTGGATGGATCGTTGCGGCGGCGTGCTCAATCCGGTCGCCTATGCGCGCGGGCTCGCGGATGCGGCGGAGAAGGCCGGCGCGAAGATCTTCGAGCAGACGCGCGTCACCTCGGTTGATCGGACAGCCGATGGCTGGATGCTGAAAACGCCATCTGGCTCGGTGCGCGCCGGCAAGGTGCTGATCGCCACCAACGCCTATGGCCGGTCCCTCAATCCGTCATTGCAGCGAACCTATTTCCCGCTCAAGGTTTTCCAGATCGCAACAGCGCCGCTGCCTCGTGAAGTGCGCAGCCGGTTGCTTCCCGGTGGGCAAGGTGTCGGCGACACCAAGCGCAATCTGTTCACCTTCCGCTTCGACGCCGAAAACCGGCTGATCAGCGGCGGCATGCATATCCTTGGCGCCGGTGCGGATACGCGCGTACCGCAGACGATCTGGCGAAGGCTCGGCCGGCATCTCGATCTGCCCAATCTGCCGCCGCTTGCCTATAGCTGGTCGGGAATGGCAGCGGTCGAACCGGATTTCCTGCCGCATCTGATCGACCTCGGCTCGGGCCTGATCGCCGGCCGCGCCTGCAACGGCCGCGGCATCGCCATGACCACGGCGATGGGCAAGGTGCTGGCGGACTGGGCTGCTGGAACCGATGCCCGCGACCTGCCGCTGCCCTTCGCGGCGCCGGCGCCGATCCCGTTCCACGCCTTGCTGCGGCACGCGCCCAACATGCTGCTCGGCTGGAGCATGCTGCGCGACCGGCTGGACGGGACGAGCTAGGCCGACGGCTACCTGGCAGCGTCAAGGTTTGCAGATAGTACGGCGGCCGCCACGGCGATGTCCTTTTCTATGAAAATCCGCACGGTGGGACCGCTGCGCTGCTCCAGTGCGGCGACGATCTTGCGATGCGCGTCGTTGGACTGCGGGATGTAGCGATCGGCCTGCATCAGCAGCTTGAGATAAGGCCCAACCCGCCCCCAGAGGTCGCGGATCATGTTGAGCAGGATCGGTGCGCCGGCGTGCTGGTAGATGGCGAAGTGGAACGCCTCGTTCAACGAGAGATAGGCCCTGGCGTCGCCGGCCTCGATGGCACGCTGCATGCCGGCGAGCGTCGCTTGTATGTCAGCCAGCCCGCTTTCGCTCATCCTGGTCGCCGCCATCTCGCCCGCCAGTCCCTCGACGGCGATGCGGATGCGCGTCAGCTCCTCGAAGGCAGGCGCGGACAGCAACGGCACGATGACCGAGCGGTTGTTCTGCATCTCGAGCAGCCGCTCGGCGACAAGCCTCTGCAGCGCCTCGCGGATCGGTGTCGTCGAGATGCCGAACGTCTCGGCGAGCTTGCGGATGACCAGTGTCTGGCCCGGGCTGAAGCCGCCGGAAATCAACTCCTGCTTGAGCGCGCCATAGGCGCGGTCATTCAGGGTTTGATGTTCGAGCTTCAGCATGCGCGGCCCGCTCCGATCACCAGTTCGACAAAGCGCGATCGAGCGTCTCGGCCAGTTGCTCGGCATTGTCCCTGGCAAACGGCAGTGGCGGCCTGATCTTCAGCACATTGCCGCGCGGACCGCAGGACGAGATCAGCACGCCGTCCTCGCGCATGGCGTCGACGACCGCCGATGTCTTGGTGGCGGCCAGCGCCTCGTCACCGTCCGCCGTCAGTTCGATGCCGAAATAGAGGCCGTTGTGCCTGATATCGGCGACCGCGCCATGCCGGCCCTGCAGGGCGCGCAGCAGCTCAGCCGTATAAGCGCCGACATTGCGCGCATTCTCGATCAGTCCTTCACCTTCGATCACCTGCAGCACAGCGAGGCCGACGGCGGCAGCGACTGGATTGCCGCCGAATGTGTTGAAGTAGCCGGTGTTCGAACCGAAGGACGCGACAAGCTGCGGCCGCACCAGCACGGCGCCCATCGGATGCCCGTCGCCGATCGGCTTGCCCATCGTGACGATGTCGGGCTCGATGCCATAGTTTGCGAAACCCCACATTCCCTGGCCAAGCCGGCCGAAGCCGGACTGGACCTCATCGGCAATGACGATGCCGCCGGCCTTTTTGACGTGATCCGCCGCTTCGCGCATCACCGCCGCATCGGGAAAGAAGATGCCGTCGCTGGAAAAGGCCGAGTCGAGAAGCAGCGCCGCCGGCTCGATGCCTTTTGTGCGCATGTCCTCGATGGCGGCGGCGACATTTTTAGCGAAATCATGCGCGGCCCGGCCACGGTCGCGGAATGTGTCCGGCGCCGACACGGTGCGATGGTGTGCGGGCACGCCCTTTGCCCCGACAGCAGCCGGTGAAAGCTGCGCCGTCGCGATCGTGGCGCCGTGATAGGCGAAGTCGGTGATGATCACCCCGGTGCCGCCGCTGGAATGCTGGGCGATGCGGATGGCGAGATCGTTGGCCTCGCTGCCGGTGCAGGTGAACATGGCATGGCCGAGATGGGCCGGAACGGTGCCGAGAAGCTTTTCCGCGTAATCGAGGATGATCTCGCTGAGATAGCGTGTGTGGGTGTTGAGCGTTGCGGCCTGTCCGGACAGCGCCTCGACAACGCGCGGGTGGCAGTGGCCGACCGAGGCGACGTTGTTATAGGCGTCGAGGAATCTGCGGCCCTGGGCATCGTAGAGCCACACACCGCTGCCGCGCACCAGATGAATCGGGTTGCGGTAGAAGGCGCGGTAGGTCGGCCCGAGCAGCCTGGCGCGGCGCTCGAGCAGCGCGCGCTCCGATGCAGCCGCGTCGGCATTTGAAGGATATGGCGAGGACAGGGACACGAGCATCTACTCCGGATTGGAATGGTCGAGAAAATAGCGGCGAGCATCAGCGGACGACAGGTCGTCCAGCCGTGTGAGCGAGGCCCAGACTTCGGTGGCGAGGCGCAGCACGTAATCGCGCTTGGCCGGGAACCGCTCGGCCTGCCAACTGGCGATGTTGACAATGAGCGCAAGTCGGGCACGGATCAGGTCGAAAAGAATGCCGATCTCTTCGGCCTCCAATGGCTGCACCGACTGATAGCCGGCGACAAAGCGCGCCGCCGGCGCAAGCGGATGACCTTCCGCCGGCCAGCGGTAGACGGCGCCGATGGCGAGGTCGCAGATCAGCGGTGAATGGATCATGTCGCCGAAATCGAGGATGCCGCTGACGATCTCCGGCCGCGACGCGTCCATCACCACATTGTAGGAGTTCATGTCGTTGTGGACGATCTGCGCGCGCAGGGTGGGGATGACCGGCGCCGCATGCTCCTCGAAGGAGTCGATCGCGCGCTCGACCGTCGCCCGCCGGCTCGGATCGGTGATGTGCGCCATCATCGGCCGTGTCTTGGCGACCTTGCGGATGTCCCAGAGCAGGTCGTTGCCAGCGGCCGGGTGGAAGAAGCCGCGCAGCGCCCTGCCAAGGCGGGCGAGGAAGATGCCAAGATTGCGATCCTGCGCCTCGGAAGTCGGTGAGCGCGACAGCAACTGGCCGGGCAGATAGGTCACCAGCCGGATGATGCGCGGCGCCGATCCAGCGACGCTGACCGCGAACTGCGCTTCGCCCTCGAGGCTTTTGCGCACCGAGGGAACCGGCAAAGTGGGGTCGACCGCAAGGATGTGGTCGAGCGCCTTGTTCTGGAAATCGGTGAAGCCGGCCTCTTCCGCCGGATGGGAGATTTTCAGGACGAACTCGCCATCGCCATCGGTCTGGATATGGAAATTGTGGTCGCGTTCGCCAGGCAGCGGACGCGCGGTGCCGGTGAGCCCATAGTGCTGGCGCAGGATGGCAAGCGCGTCGGCGGTCGAGACATCCGGCGCGTCCTCGGCGAGCGTTTCGCCGAACGCATCGGGGACGGCCGTATTCATGGCTTGGCCTCGACAGGTTCGAGGCCGCACCAGTCGGCAATGAACAGCGCGATCGTCTGGGTGACCTTGCGCACCGAGTCGAGATCGACCGCTTCGTCATAGCCATGCGGCATGCGGCAGATCGGGCCGTAGACGATCGCCGGCGTGTCGGCGTAGAGGCCGAAGAAACGCGCATCGGTTGTCGCCGATGTGACGTGTTCCGTCAGCGGCTCGCCCCACACGGCGGTATGGCTGCGGCGCAGCACGGCTTCCATCTCGTCGGCGCCCTCCAGCACATAGCCCTCGGCCATGAAGCCGTTGTAGGTCATCGTCGGTGGGCGATTGGCCAGGAACGGATCGGCACGCGCCGCGTCGGCAATGCAGGCTTCAAGCTCGGCCCTGGCGTCTTCGAGCCTCTGGCCGGGATAGGTGGCGACGCGCATCTCGAAGACACAGCGCGCCGGAACGCTCGATGTCCACTCGCCGCCTTCGATCTTGCCGAGGTTGAAGCGGATCGGATGCGGATGATCGTGGAAATGCTTGTCGTCGACCTTGCGCGCGTTCCAGACGATTTCGAGCTGCTTCAGCGCCTGGATGATGATGAAGGCTTTTTCGATGGCATTGGCGCCGGCCGAGAATGCACCCGAGGCATGCTGCGGGTCGCCGTCGACCTCGACCCGGAACCAGATCGGACCGACCTGTGCCCGCATCAATCTCGGCTCCAGCGGTTCGGGAATAAAGGCGGCGTCGGCGCGGTAGCCGCGCTGCAGGCAAGCGAGCGCGCCATTGCCGGTGCATTCTTCCTCGACCACCGACTGCAGGTAAACGTTCGCGGCCGGCTGATAGCCAAGGCTGCGCAAGGCGGTCAGCGCATAGAGGCAGGCGGACAGGCCGGCCTTCATGTCGCCGGCGCCGCGGCCATGCATCCAGCCGTCCTCGATCACCGGGTCGTAGGGATCGCGCACCCAGCGGTCGAGCGGTCCGGTCGGCACGACATCGATATGGCCGTTGAGGATCAGCGAGCGGCCGGTCGCGGTTCTCGGCGTGTGCGTGGCAACGACATTGAAGGCATCATCATAGGAAACCGCCACAGGTGAAAAACCGGGCAAGTCGCGGATCGCATCGACATCGACGCGCCACATGTCGACCGCATAGCCGTTAGCCTCATAGGCAGCCGCCATGAACGATTGTGCGGCATGTTCCTCGCCACGCTGGGATGGAAACCGCACGAGGTCTTGCAGAAACGCGACCTGTCGGGCGAAGCCGTCATCGACCGCGCTCAGAATGGCCTCATCCGCAATCCGCTCAGGCATCATATTTCACTTTCTTCTGGATGGTGTATCATATCTCATATGCCATTCCTGTGAAATGCAAGAGGCATACGCGCCAAACTTTCAGTCCAGGACTTGCCGTTCGATGCTGCCATGGTCTTGGGGAGTTGGCATCGGATGCAGCAAGCCGATACTGCTATCTCTGGAAGACATGACGAGGAATGCGTTGATCACCGAAGACACGATGCCGGCCGAAATCACCGATCTCGCCATTGGCTACCATCGCCTGCCGGCGGGCAAGCTTGCCAATGCGGTGACGTGGATGGAGGCGCGCTCGCCGCAGCCCGATCTCGCGCACCCCTTGGCCATGACACGGATCACGACGCCCGACTGCGCTTCCTATCGGGCGATCTTCCTCGAGATCGGCGCGCCCTGGCTGTGGGATCGCGTCCCCGAAATGTCCGACGCCGAGATCGCGGCGCATTTTGCCGATCCGCGCCAGCATCTCTATTACGGCCATGACGAGACCGGCGCGCATCTCGGCATGGTCGAGTTCTTCGCCGCCGACAGCAGCGAGATCGAGATCACCTATTTCGGCCTGTTCCCCTCCCTGACCGGCCGAGGTTTCGGCAAGCGGCTGATGGCTGGCGCACTGGATCTCGCATGGCGCCTCAACCCGAACCGTATCTGGCTGCATACAAGCAGCTTCGACCATCACAGCGTCATCGGGTTCTACAGCGCCTGCGGGTTCGCGCCCTTTGCGACGGGATTTGAGATCGTCGACGATCCCCGGATCAAGGGAACCTTGCCGCGCCATGTTGCACCGCAGATTCCGCTGATCGAAGCAGAGCGGGGCACTGGCAACCGCGCCTCCCCGCAGAACCGGCAGGTTGTGCGGACCTAGATGAGAGCAGCTCCGCAATCCGTCAGCCAAGCGTCGCCGCACCATCGCCGATGGGTTCGCCGCGAGACCATCCTGTCGACGCTGGAGCGCCATATCGACACGCGCATCGTGCTGTTCGCCGCGCCGGCCGGCTTCGGCAAATCGACGACGATGGCGCAATGGGCCGCGGAAGTCGCGCGCCACGGCCGGCTGACAGCATGGCTGTCCTGCGAGGCAACGGACAATGACGAAGGTGCCTTCCTATCGCATCTGGTGGGCGCGCTGCGCCATCTGGTGCAGAGCCCGGCGGAACTCGACCTAGCCTTCCAGTCGAGCCCCATCCCCCAGCTCGATGTCGTGCTCTCGGCACTTGTGGCGGGCCTCGCGGCGCGCGAGGCCGACATCACCTTGTTCTTCGACGACTACCACGCCATCGAGGCGCCGGCGGTGAAGCGGTTCATGGAGCGCCTGACCCGGCAGGCGCCGGCAAACGTTGCCTTCGTCATCGGCTCGCGCAGCCTGCCCGACCTGCAACTCGGCAAGCTCAGGGTGCTAGGCGACGTTTTCGAGATCGGGCCCGACGATCTGCGTTTCGCTTCGTCCGAGGCCGAAGCCTTCTTCAACGAGAAGCTGGGCCTGAGCGTCAGCAGCGGCACGGTGGAAACCTTGTGCTCGCGCACCGAAGGATGGGCCGCCGGGCTGCAGCTGGCCTCGCTGTCGCTGAGTGCCGCACATGCACCCGAAACCGTCATCGGCAACTTCACCGGCGCCAACCGCAACGTCGCCGACTTCCTGATGGGCGAAGTGTTCCTGGAACTGCCGCCGGCAATCGCAAAGTTCCTGCTCTACAGCTCGATCTTCGAACGCTTCAGCGCCGAAGCCTGCCGGGCGGTGATGCGGGCGGCCGATGCCGAGGCGGCGATCACAGAGATCGAAACGCGCAACCTGTTCCTCGTCCCGCTCGACGAAGAGCGGCGCTGGTTCCGCTACCATCATCTGTTCCGCGATTTCCTCAGCCGCGAAATGGAACGGCGCGAACCGGAGATGATCGCGCCGCTGCATCTGGCGGCGGCCGAATGGTTCGGCGAGCGCAAGATGCTGACCGAGGCGATCGGCCACGCGCTCGCCGCTGGCGACCAGGCCCGCGCGGCGGTGTTCGTCGAGAACAACGCGCTCGACCTCATCGCCCAGTGCCAGCTTCTTTACGTACGCCAGTTGCTGGCACTGCTGCCGAGGAAGCTGATCGACCAGCGCATCCGGCTGCAGCTCGTCGTGCTGTGGCTGGCGGTGCACAGCAGCCAACCCGAGATTGCCCAGCAGACGCTGAGCAATGCGCGCAAGCTGGTCGAGACCGGACCGACCGACAGCAATGACCCAGGCACGATGACCGGCACGACGATCGAGGCCGAGCTCGTGGTTCTCGCCGCTGCCGTCTACAGCACGCTGGAGCAGTTCGATCAGGCGCGCGACACAGCCCTTGCGGCGCTGCGCGTCATCGCACCCGATGCCTGGTTCATGGAGGGCGCGACCGCCAATGTCATCGGCTACAATCTCTATGCGCTGGGTGACCTCGAAGGTGCGCGCGCCGCGATCGATGCGGCGCGACGGGCACATGAGCGAAGCGGCAGTCTGCTCGGCGTCACCATCGCCAATTGCTACATGGCCGTCGTCGAGCGTTCGGCGGGACGCTTGCCCGCCGCCGAACGGCTGCTGCGCAACGCCATCATCGAGGCCAGGGCGCGGATCGGTGCAAACTCCTATGCCGAGGCCTTGGCCGGAACGCTGCTTGCCGAACTTGCCTACGAGACCAATGCGTCGGGCGAGGCGCTGACCCTGGTCGAGAATCTCGGACCGCAGATCGAAGGCGCGGCGGTCATCGTCTATCCCCTGGCCAGCGTACCGACCTATGCCCGCGTGCTGCAGCTGACCGGTCGCACCGAAGCGGCACTGGACATGCTGGAGCGCGTCTATCAACGCGTACACGGCACGGTGTATCGCCGCCTGGCATCGATGATCGTGCATGACCGCATACGTGTGCTGCTCGACCAGAACCGTATTGCCGAGGCGCGCGCGCTGCTGACCGAGCATCGCGGCGAAGGGACCGAGGCTTCGATGGCCATCACCACCGCCAACGAGTTCGAGTTCTTCGCCGAAGGCCGCCTGCTGACGGCCGAGAAATCCTATACAGCTGCGGCGCAGGTTTTCGAGGCGCTGCTGGAGCGCACGAAAGACAGCGGGCGCATGCGCCGCCATATATTGGCGCTGATCCTGCACGCCAAAGCGGCCAGCGCTGCCCACGACCAACGCGAGGCAGACCGCAATCTCCTCGATGCATTGCGCCTCGCCCAACCCTCCGGCTTCATCCGTTCCTTCGTCGACGAGGGAAGGCCTGTTATCGACGGGTTGATGCGGCTGCGTGCGGCCCAGGCAAAGACCGATCCAGCACTGTCAGCCTATGCCACGCGCATCATCGACGCCGCGCAGACAATGCCTGTCGCGACACGCAAGCTGGCTGCACCAGCCGCTGAGAAGGAACAGCTCACCCAGCGCGAGGCCGAACTGCTGCGCTATCTCACCGAGGGCATGTCCAATCGCGATATCGCCTTGGCGCTGTCGGTGAGCGAAACCACGGTGAAATGGCACCTGAAGAACATTTTCGGCAAGCTCGCGGTGACCAACCGGGTCCAGGCCGTGCGCGCCGCGCAAGGGTCCGCAGGCGCCCATACCCCTCCGAAAGGAGGGGCATAGATAACAGGCGCGACCCCTCTTTCGGGTCGGGCCACATGATCGTTAGCCTGCTAGCGTCACCTGGTTTTCAGAGGACGCTGCGGATGGCGACAGGCTACGTTTTTCACGAACAGCTGATGTGGCACGACACCGGCTCCAGTGCCGACATGATGCCGCCCGGCCGTTTCGTGGAACCCGGCCGCCATCTGGAATCTCCCGGTTCGAAGCGCCGGCTGAACAACCTCATCCAGGTCAGCGGCCTGTCGCGCCATCTCGTCCCGATCATCCCCGAACCGGTCTCGGTCGAGGACCTGCTGCGCGTCCACACGCAACGCCATGTCGACGATATCCGCATGCTCAGCGAGCGGGGCTCCGGTTTCGCCGGGCCGCAGGCGCCGATCGGTCTCAACAGTTTCGATATCGCCCTGCTGTCGGCCGGCACCACCTATGCCGCCATGCGCGCCGTGCTGACAGGGCGCGTCGACAATGCCTATGCGCTGGCGCGGCCGCCGGGGCACCATGCCGAGCCCGACCAGGCGATGGGCAACTGCCTGTTCTCCAACATCGGCGTCGCTGTCCGCCGGCTGCAGCATGAAGGCCTGCTTGGCCGGGCCGCGGTGGTCGACTGGGATGTGCACCATGGCAACGGCACCGAGACGGTGTTCTATTCCGACCCGTCGGTGCTGACCATTTCCCTGCATCAGGACAATCTCTACCCGACCGGGCGCGGTGCGCTGGCCGACAACGGGAAAGATGCCGGTGAAGGCTACAACATCAACATCCCGCTGCCGGCCGGCAGCGGGACCGGCGCCTATGAAGCGACCTTCGACCGCGTCGTCGCGCCGGCGCTGCGCGCCTACAGACCGGACCTCGTCATCGTCGCCTCCGGTTTCGACGCGTCCGGCTTCGATCCGCTCGGCCGCATGATGCTCAACAGCGAATGCTTCAGGCGGCTCGCCGCGCGCATGGTGGCGCTGGCCGCCGAAACTTCGCAAGGGCGCCTGATGATGACCCATGAGGGCGGCTACTCCGAGGGCTATGTACCGTTCTGCGGCCATGCCGTCATCGAGACTCTGGCCAACCATCGCACCGAAGTGGTCGACCCGTTGTCGGAGCATATCGACGACTGGGCGGGGCAGGATCTGCAGTCGCATCAGGCCGCGGTGATCGATGCCGCCGAAGGCCTGCTCGCCGGCCTGCGCCAACGTCTCGCCAGTGCGGCCTGACGCGATGGATTTTGTCGTCACCACGCTTCTCAACGCGCTGACGCTGATCAGCATCCTGATGCTGGTCGGGCTCGGGCTGGCGATCAGCTTCGGGCTGATGAACGTGACCAATTTGGCGCATGGCGAGTTCGTCACGGTCGGCGCTTTCGCCGTCTATTTCGTGCAGAGCATGGGCGGCTCGTTCTGGCTGGGCCTGGCCGCGGCGCCCATTGCCGGCGCGGTGGTCGGCTGTATCCTCGAATTCGCCATCATCCGCCATCTCTATTCCAGACCTGTCTCGACCGTGCTCGCCACCTGGGGCGTCAGCCTGATCCTGCAGCAAGGGCTGGAACTGACCTTCGGCCTCGGCGCCAAGCCGGTGACGCCGCCGATCGAGGGCACGCTCGACCTCGTCTTCACCGTCTATCCGGCCTACCGGCTGATCCTGATCGGCATCGCCATGCTGACCTTGCTCGGCGTCATCCTGCTGATCAGCCGGACGTCCTTCGGCCTCGACATCCGCACCGTCATCCAGAACCGCGAGATGGCCGAGGGCGTCGGCATCAACACGCGGCGTACCTACGCTATCGCCTTCACCTTCGGCGCAGCCATCGCCGGGCTTGCCGGCGGACTGGTCGCGCCACTGGCGATCGTGCTGCCGCAGATGGGGGTGAACTATCTCGCCAACGCCTTCTTCGTCGTCATCGTCGGCGGCGTCGGCTCGATCGGCGGCCTCGTCGCCGGCAGCGTCTTTGTCGGCGGGCTGACCAGCATCCTCAATTATCAGATCTCGCCGTCGCTGGCGCAGGCGATCGTGCTGCTGGCGGCCATCGTCGCTGTCCGGCTGCGACCCAACGGCCTGTTCAACGGAGCGTCGCGATGATCGCCCGCGACCGCAACTGGCTGCTGATCTTCGCCATCTGCGTGGCGCTCGCGGTCGTCTATCCGCTCTTTGCCGGCGGCTATCAGCTGACGGTGATCCGCGACGCGCTGATCTTCGGCCTGTTCGCGGCGAGCCTCGACTTCTTCTGGGGCCGCACCGGAATCCTGTGTTTCGGCCACGCCGCCTTCTTCGGCATCGGCGGCTACATCATGGCGCTGGTTACGCTCAATGATGCCATCCCCTTCGGAAGCCTGCTCGGCATCATCGGTGCGGTGGCGGGTGCGGCCTTCGTCGCCGCTATCATCGGCTACTTCCTGTTCTTCGGCGGCATTCGTGGCAGCTATTTCACCATCGTCACGCTGGCGATGGGCGTCATCTGCCAGCAGGCCGCGGTTTCGTGGAGTTCGGTCACCGGCGGCGACAGCGGCCTGATCGGCATCCCGCCGATCGAGTTCGATCTTGGCAGCCTGCACATCGATCTCAGCCAGGACCTGCCCAGCTACATCTTCGTCTCGGCCATAGTCGCCGTGACGGTGCTGGCGCTGTGGTCGATCAGCCGCGGTCGCTGGGGCACGGTGCTGACCGCCATTCAAGACAATGAAGTCCGGGCGGCCGCGCTCGGCCACAATGCGCCGTTGCGGCTGCTCGTTACTTTCGTCCTGTCGGCGGCGATCGCCGGACTTGCCGGCGCGCTCTATGTCTGCATGGCAGGACTGGTGGCGCCCGACCTGTCCGGACTGCTCCTGTCGACGGAGGTGATCGTCTGGGTGGCGGTCGGCGGGCGCGGCACGCTGCTTGGGCCGGTGCTCGGCGCCATCTTCATCCAGCGTGCGCAGCAGACCATCAGCAGCTTCAACCCGAGCCTGTGGCCGCTATTGCTCGGCTGCGTCTTCGTCATCATCGTCTTCGTCCTGCCGGACGGCATCCTGTCGATCTACGCGCGACTGAAAGCCCTGTTCAAAGGCGGGAGGCGCGCACAATGAGCGACATCCTGCTGCAGGCTGAAAATGTCGGTATCCGCTTTGGCGGACTGCAGGCGCTGGAGGCCCTGAACCTCACCGTACGCGACAAGGAACTCTGCTGCATCATCGGCCCGAACGGCGCCGGCAAAAGCACCTTCCTCAATGTGCTGACCGGTACACTGCGCCCGACCAGCGGCAGCGTGCGCTTCCTCGGCCACGACATAGCCGGCCTGCCGCTGCACCGCATCGCCCGGCTCGGCATTGCGCGAAAATTCCAGATCCCGTCCGTCTTCCCGAGCCTCTCGGTGGAGGACAATCTGAAAGTCGCGCGTTGGGGCGCGCCCTCGCCTGTCCGGCCGGTTGGCGAACTGTTGGAACTGGTCGCGCTCGGCAACCGCGCCGCCACACTGGCCGGCGAACTCGCGCACGGCCAGAAGCAATGGCTGGAGATCGGCATGGCGCTGGCAATCGAGCCGAGGCTTCTGTTGCTCGATGAGCCTACCGCCGGCATGACGCCGCAGGAAACGCTGGCGACGGCCGACATGCTGCTGCGGCTCAAGGGCGAGTTCTCGATCGTTGCCGTCGAGCACGACATCCGCTTCGTGCGGGCGCTGAACTGCGAGACGCTGGTGCTGCACCAGGGACGCCGGCTGCGCAGCGGCCCTTTCCATGACATCGAGACCGACGAGATGGTCCGCGATGTCTATCTGGGGAGGCGCTGACCATGCTGCGGACACTTGCGGTCTCGGCCGGCTACGGCCTGCTTCCGGTGCTGAACGGCATCGACCTCAGTGTCGCACCCGGCGAGGTCGTCGGCCTGCTCGGCCGCAACGGCGCCGGCAAGACGACGCTGCTGCGCGTCATCGCCGGCGGCTTGCGGGCGAGCGGTGGCGCGGTGGTTCTCGGCGACAGGGACCTTACCAACGCGCCGGCTTTCCGCCGGGCGCGCGCAGGCATCGCGCATGTGCCACAGGGGCGCGGGATCTTCAACCAGCTGACCGTGCGGCAGAACCTGGAGGTCGGCACCCGCGCCGCCAAGGACCGTGGCGACGGCGGCATCCCGGCCGACATCTTCGGCTATTTTCCGATCCTGCGCGAACGCGAAGCGCAGGTCGCCGGCACGCTTTCGGGTGGCCAGCAGCAGATGCTGGCGATCGGCCGCGCATTGTGCGGCCTGCCGTCGGTGCTGCTGCTCGACGAGCCCTCTGAAGGCATCCAGCCGAACATCGTGCAATCGATCGCCGAACTGGTGCCGCGCATCGCCCGCGAGCGTGGCATCGCGATCGTTCTGGTCGAGCAGAATCTCGATCTCGTTCTCAAGGCATCGGACCGTTGTCTGGTGATGGAGAAGGGCAGGATCGTCCATGAAGGCGCGCCGGAGGCGTTCGCCGACGAGACCCTGCTGAAGGACCTGTTGGCTTTGTAGGGCGTGCATGGGGCGCGTCTGGGACTGGAAGGGAACACAACAATGATAAGCAGAAGAACTGTCTTGAAATCCGGCGGCGCCGCGGCCGCCTTTGCCATCGTCGGCGCGCCGTCAATCCTGCGCGCCGCCGACACCGTCAAGGTCGGCCTGTCGATCCCGATCACCGGACTACAGGCGATCCTCGGCGAGACGCTGCTCAATTGCTACAAGCTGGCCGCCGCCGAACTCAACGCCGCCAACGGCATTGGCGGACGCCAGGTCGAACTCATCATCGAGGACAACCAGACCACGACCAAGGGCTCCATAGACAAGGCGCGCAAGCTCATCAACGAAGACAAGGTCGACGTGATCATGGGCACGATCATTTCGCCGGAGCGCAGTGCGACACTATCGGTGACATCGAAGGCCAAGAAGCTGTTCTTCTACCCGACCAATTTCGAGGGCGGCGAATGCAACCGCTACTTCGTCGCCACCGGCCCGATCCCGATGCAGCAGGTCGACCCGATGATGCCATGGGTGGCCGAGACCCTCGGCAAGACGATCTATGTCATGGCCTCGGACTATGCCTGGCCGCAGAAAATGACCGAGGCGATCACGGCGGCCTATGAGAAAGCCGGCGGCAAGATCATCGGCGCCGACTACTATCCGTTCGGCACCACCGATTTCGGCCCGGCCTTCCAGAAGATCAAGTCGCTGAAGCCCGATGTCGTCTGGTCGATGGTGGTCGGCAACGACGCCGTCACCCAGCTCAAGCAGTATCGCAGCTTCGACATCAAGCAGCCGCTGATCGCGCCGCTCGATGAGGTCTTCAACAAGGACGCTCTGCCGCCCGGCGTCGCGGCAGGGACCTACGCGCCGCAGCCCTACTGGATGGCGCTCGACAACCCGGTCAACAAGAAGTTCATCTCGAGCTTCCGCGAAAAGTTCGGCCAGGAGAAAATGGTCAACGGCATCGGCGAGGCCGGCTACAACGGCCTGCATCTCTACGCGCTGGCCGCCGAGAAGGCCGGATCGCTGAAGGACGACGATGTGCTGGCGGCGCTGCCGTCGATCGAATTCGACGCACCGCAAGGCAAGATCCGCGTTGACGCCACCAACAACCACACACTGTGCCATTCCTATGTGGGCAAGGCGGCGGCCGACGGCATCGGCTACGAAATCGTCAAGGATTTCGGCACCATCGCGCCGGTCACGCCTTACTGCAAGGTGTAGGTTCTTCCGCCCAGGCAATCCTGACGGCGGCTTTGTCGCTGCCGTCAGGGCGTCTGCGGCGCCGGCAGCCGCTCGCGCAGTTCGTCGACAAGCACCCTGGTGTTTTCGGAATAGTCGATGGGCACGACGACGAGATGCACGCCGCCGCCGGTGAAGGCCTGTTCCAGCGCCGGCCGCAAGTCGGCGATCTCCGCAACCCTGGTCCCCTTGGCGCCATAGGCCTCGGCATACTTGACGAAATCGGGATTGCCGAAGATCATGCCGAAATCCGGGAACGCATCGACCGCCTGCTTCCAGCGGATCATGCCGTAGGCATGGTCTTCGAGCAGCAGGACGACGAGGTTGAGCTTGAGCCTGACGGCGGTCTCCAGTTCCTGGCTGTTCATCATGAAGCCACCGTCGCCACAGATCGCCATGACACGGCGCTGCGGATAGAGCAGTGCCGCCATCATCGCCGACGGCAAGCCCGCGCCCATGGTGGCCAGCGCATTGTCGAGCAGGATCGTGTTTGCCATGCGCGTCCGGTAGTTGCGCGCGAACCAGATCTTGTACATGCCGTTGTCGAGGGCGAGGATCCCGTCCGGCGGCATCACGGCGCGCACGTCATGCACGATGCGCTGCGGCGTGAAGCGATCTTCGGTGGCGCGCGCGGCGATCCGGCTCAGAATGCCTTCCCGCAGCGGCAGCAGCGCCTGTGCGTTGGGGATCTTGCCCTCGATGCGGTCGGCCAGCAGCGCCAGCGAAGGCCCGAGGTCGCCGACGATTTCGGCTTGCGGGAAATAGACCTGCTCGACGTCGGCTGAATGGTAGCCGACATGAATGACCTTCGGCCCCTTCGCCCCCATGATGAAGGGCGGCTTCTCCACCGTGTCGTGACCGATGGTGATGATCAGATCGGCCTGCTCGATGGCCTCGTGCACATAGTCGCGCTCCGAAAGGGCTGCCGTTCCCATATAGAGCTCCGTGCCGCCGGGCACGGTTCCCTTGCCCATCTGCGTGGTGAAGTAGGGAATTTGCGTGCGCAGCACGAACTGCGCGACATCGGGGGTCACGCGCGGCCGCGACGCCGCCGCCCCGAACATCAGTAGCGGACGTTTGGCTTCCAGGATCATACGGGCGGCGCGATCAAGCGCGCCGGGGCTGGCCAGCGGCAGTTCGACCGGGTGCGTCGGCACGAGTGCTACCGGTTCACACTCGGCCGCTGCAATGTCTTCCGGCAGTTCAAGATGCACGGGGCCGGGACGCTCTTCCTGGGCGACACGGAAAGCTTCGCGCACCAGCGAGGGGATCATCTTCGGCGAGACGATCTGGCGCGACAGCTTGGTCAGCGGCTTCATCGCCGCGACGATGTCGACGATCTGGAAGCGCGCCTGCCGGGATGACAGGATGCCCTTCTGGCCGGTGATCATGATCATCGGCATCGCGCCGAGCAGCGCATAGGCCGAACCGGTCGAAAGGTTGAGCGCGCCTGGGCCAAGCGTGGTGATACACACACCCGGCTTTCCGGTAAGCCTGCCATAGGTGGCGGCCATGAAAGCGGCTGCCTGCTCGTGACGGGTCAGGATCAACTGGATCGAGGAGCGGCGGATGGATTCGACAATATCGAGATTTTCTTCGCCCGGAATGCCGAAAATCCGTTCGACCCCTTCGTTCTCAAGGGCCGCGACGAACAGATCCGAACCTTTGGTCATAAACCGTCTCCCGCAACATTCCGTCGGCCACCTTCATATGGCATCGGAATGCGACGCCTCAAAGAGGCATCTTCGGCCGCGGGTCAGAGGCGCGTATTGCAGCTCGCCGCTTTCGGCGAAGCGAAAAGTTCCTTCGGCGCAGACCATTGGCTGATCGGCGCGCCGCGCGTGCCGGTGATCAGCGAACGCAGTTCCGACAGATAGGTCTGCACGAAGAACGAGGTCTGGCTTTCCAGCGGCGTATAGGGGCCTGGCCGGTAAGCGCGCGACATGATGCCGTCGGCATTATCCTCGGTGATCTTCTTGTCCTGCATTGTGGTGACGTCCCACATCCAGCTGATCGCATCGGCGTCGATGTCTTTTTCAGCATCCTTGTCGACGAGCCAGGTCAGGATGACGTCGGTTTCCGTGGCGCTACGCGGTATCATCTGGAACAGCGTGACATAGTCATTGGCAGCACTTGCAAACGACAGGCGTCCGAGGCGGAAGCCGCTTTCGCCACCATCATAGGCGTGACGACCGCCCATCAGGCAAGAGACCCCCTCACCCGTATTGGATAGTGTGTTGCGGCCGGAGCCAATCGGCTTGCGGTGCATGGCAAACGGCATCGTGTCGAGGTCGCCAGCCTGCCACGCACCCTTGTGGAACTCGGCATCGCCGATGACGCTGTGCCAGGCCTCGATTTCGTCCTGCCACGCGACTGCCTTGTCGGCGTCGCGGGTCGCGGTCACTTTGACGTGGCCGTTGACGCGGTAATATTCGGGGTGAGCCGGCCGGCAGTGATAGCATTCGAGGAAGTTCTCGAGCACCAGCTTCCAGTTCGCCTTGGTCAGGTAATTCTTGCGCACGACGATGCGTGCACGGTCGAGGCCGTTTTCGCGCAAGCCGCCGGTCAGCCCGTCCGCGACAGGCTGGATGTCGGGCAGCGAATTGGCATCGAGGCCGCAGAACACGAGGCCGCCGAAACTCTTGCAGGGCACGCGGTGCAGTCCCAGCGCCTCTGCATCGACGCTTGCCGGTAGATCCTGCCGTGACTTTAGTTCGCCGGTCAGCCTGAACGACCAGGCATGATAGGGGCAGACCAGAAGCTTGCCGCGACCGTCCTTGGCGCAGAGCCGCGAGCCGCGATGGGTGCAGACATTGTAGTAGGCCGCGATGTCCTCCTCGCCGTCGCCGAAGCGCACGACGATGATCTCCTCGTCGAAAAGCTGGCGCACGATGTAGCGGCCCTTTTCAGGCACCTCGCTGGCATGGGCGACAAGCATCCATTGGCGTGGGAACCACAAGTCCCGTTCCAGCGCGAAGATCGCCGGGTCGGCATAGAAGGCCTGTTCCAGAGACCAGTCCGGACGTTGCCGGTCGATCAGCCTGACGGTCTCGCTTCTGTCGACAGGCTGGCTGTTCGGTGTGTAGGCCTGCACGGCAAACACCTTTCTGCTCGCTGGCGTTAGGATGACGTTTCGATAGAGTGTGCGATGCGGAAAGGCTTGCGGCAAATACAGAAATGATAGACCTTCATATCGAAAAGGCATGAATGCAGGTTCGGATCGTGAAAACCCTCAAGACATCGCTTCCCCTGCTGAACGCCATGGTCGTCTTCGAGGCTGCCGCCAGGCATGGCGGGCTGACGCTGGCCGCGCAGGAGCTCAACATCGCCCAATCGGCGGTCAGCAGGCATGTCGCCAATCTCGAGCGCCAGCTGTCGATCGAACTGTTCACGCGCAAGGGCAACCGCGTCGCCGTCACCGGGGCCGGCAACACGCTGGCCGAAGCGATCCGCGACGGTCTCGGCACCATCAGGCAAGCGGTCGAGGATTTGACCGCGCACGACAGCGATACATTCGTGGTCGGCTGCAGCCACGACTTCGCGCAGGCATGGCTGATGCCGCGCTTCGGCCTCATCACATCGCAGGTTGCCGATGGCCGGGTGCTGCTGCAGACATCCACCGACTACAGGGATTTCGACCAACCTGAAGTGGCGCTGTCGATCCGTTTCGGCGAAGCCGGGCAATGGCCCGACTTCGTGACCGAAAAACTGCTCGACGGTGAATGGTTCCCGGTCTGCGCGCCGGCGTTCCTGGCGCGTTATCCGGCGCTCGCCTCGGAAGAGCCAGAGGCTTTCATGGCAGTGCCGCTGCTGCATCAGGTGACGCCGCCGGGCGCGATCGACAGCTGGCAATCGTGGATCGGAACCGACCGGAAACTCGATGGACCTCGGTTCACCGGCTACATGTCGATGATCCACGAAACCATCGCCGGGCGAGGCGCCGCGCTCGCCTGGGCCGGGTTTGCCGACGAACATCTGCGCCGCGGGCAGCTCGTCCGGCTGACGAAGACCTCACGTCGTCACGCCGGCTCCTTCCACATCGTCAAGAGGAAGAATGCCGGCCCGGTGGTCAGGGCGGTGGTGCTGGCGCTGCTCGGCAGCGTCGGCGACAGCTGACAAGCCAGCGTCGGGGACAGCTGACAAGTCAGCGTCGGTGACAGCTGACAAGTCAGCGTCAGTGACAGCTGACAGATCAGGCCTCGCGGCCAAACCGCGACGCCTCATGACGCGCACCCCAGGCCGGCATGGCGGCCTCGATTTCGGCTTCCGACTTGAAGGCATCGGAGGCGTAGCGATCGACACGGAACCGCTCCGCGGAAACGAATGGGGTCTGCCCGAGGACCAGTTCGCAGGAGAGCCGGCCCAGCCCCGGTCCATGGGTGACGCCGCTCTCATTATCGCCGCCGACAACCACGATATTGTCGCTGCCGGGGATCTTGCCGACGATAAGGCCGTTGTCAGGCGTGTAGCACGGCACGCCTTGTGCCCAGCTCGCGATCGTCGAACCGCGTAGCGGCGGGAACACCGTCTGCAGCTCGGCAAGCTCCTGCTCGGAGGTCTCCTGCATCAGTTCGAGATTGTGCGGCTGGCCGGGCTCAATTTCGCTGTCATCCGTCTTGTACAGCGGCTTGTAGTGCCGGCCGGTTCCCCACATGACGGCGCCGAATGTCTCGCGCAGCCACAGCCGCAATTCGCGGCACTGGACCGTGGGAATGGTCGATGGCAGCCCACGATCGTCGGTGACGATGCGCGTTGCGACAACGCGCAGCAATGGCAACTGCCAGCCGAGGCCCGATATGACCTGGTTGTTCCAGGCGCCGGCGGCAACGATGACACTGTCAGCCTCAAGACTGCCCTGGTCGGTCTCGATCGTCACCCGGTCGCCGGCATCATGAACGGCCGTCACGCGTGTGTTGCTGCGGAATACGCCGCCCAGCTCGCCAATCTGGCCGGTCAGCACACCCATTGCCAGCTTGGTGTCGAGCTGGATGCCATGCGGATTGTAGGCCGCCGAATGGACCCGGGCCGGATCGATGAGGCCTTGCATCTTCTGGCCGATCTGCGCGGCGTTCAGGTCCTGCATTTCCGGCGGCGCATAGGGAGAGTCCAGCACCGGGCGGACGAAGCGTTCGCGCCCATCTTCGGTCAGCGCCATGATCAAGGTGCCGTTCGGCCGATAGCCGATCTCGACGCCGACCTCGTGCAGCCGGCGATAGAAATCGAGGCCATATTGCTGCAGTTGGAGGCCCTCTTCGCCAAGCGGGATCATGCCGGCGGACCAATGGGAGACGAAGCCAGCACCAGCGCTTGTGGTCGCGGCACCCGGCTGGCCGGCATCGATGACCGTGACCCGGCGCACGCCGGACCGCAGCAAATGGAAAGCCGCGCTGCAGCCGATGATGCCGCCGCCGATCACCGCGATATGCCTGCTATCGCCTCCGCCATGGCGGCCGTTTGAGCTCATCCCTGGTCTCCCTTTGCTGATGATCCGGTCGGAGCGACATGCAGCGTCGGCGACCATACAGGCTCATTCCGGACTGTCTAGACACATGTGTCTGTGGCCTGATACTTGATGCGCACTGCATCTGGATCGTACGTCCGGAACGCCGCTTGATCCGGCCTTCCGCTATGTTGGTGTCACCAAGAGAGTGAGGAAAAAGTGAGCGTTTCGACTGCCGCCCAGGCCATTTTCGACAGTGAAATCATATGGGACGCGCATTCCGGCTTCATGCCGGATCCGGCGGCGGACCTGAACAATCTGCAGATATGGCGCGACGCCGGCGTCGACTATCTGTCGATCGATGTCGGCTTCGATCTGTTGCCTTGGGAGCAGACAGTGCGGACGCTGGCAAATTTCCACCACTGGATCCTTGCCAACCCCGAGCACTACACTCTGGTCTCCTCGGTCGCGGAAATCCGCAAGGCCAAGCTCGAGGGCAAACTGGCCATCAGCTTCGACATCGAGGGCATGAACGCACTCGACGGCCGCATCGAGATGGTGGAGTTCTATCACCATCTGGGCGTGCGCCAGATCCTGTTCGCCTACAACAGGAACAACCTGGCCGGCGGCGGTTGCCACGATGTCGAGACCGGTCTGACGGCGTTCGGCCGCCAGGTCATCGACGAGATGAACCGTCTCGGCATGTTTGTCGACGTCACCCACACCGGCTACCGCACCTCGATGGAGGTGATGGAATATTCCAACCGGCCGGTGATCTTCTCGCACTCGAACGCCAAGGCCCTGTGCGGCCATGGCCGCAACATCACCGACGAGCAGATAAAGGCCTGCGCGCGTACCGGCGGCATCGTCGCGATCGTTGGGCTCAATCGTTTCCTGGGAGAAGGGCGGACGGACTCGAACAGGTTGGCCGACCACATCGAATATCTTGTCGATCTGGCTGGCCCAGATCATGTCGGCATCGGGCTGGACTACGCCTTCCCCGTCGACGTCAAAGGCATCGACCGTATCATTTCCGATAATCCGCAATTCTGGCCCAAGAGCGAATATCCGGAAGGGGCGACGACCTACGCGGCTCCCGGCCAGATGCGCGAACTGACGGATGTGCTTCTGCGCCGCGGCCAGTCCGAGCAGACCGTGCGCAACGTCCTGGGCGGCAATTTCGTGCGCCTGGCGGCCGAAATCTGGAAGTGAAGGTAGCGGAGAGCGCGTCTCCGCTCCAGCTCTTGATCCAGGCCCCACCGAATGGCGGGCCAGGCCGCACCGTGTGCGCGATCACATGTCGCGCTTAGCCGCTTGCCCTTGCCGACGCAGCGGCGGGGTCGGATCAGATATCGAGATTTCCCGCAAGATCGTCTGTATCCAAGATTCGGACATGCCGGCAAAATTTTCGCTAGACATAGATGTCTATTATTAGCAGTTTTAGCGGACCGGTACATTCGGCCCGGCTTGGAGAATGGCCAACGGCCGGAAACAAGACAACGAAAACAGCAGAGGGGTAGAGCATGTCCATTCTAGCCGACACCAGGCTTTCGCGCCGCAGCTTGCTCGCCGGAGCCGGCGCTTTCGGCCTCGCCTCAATGGTCAATCCAAAAATTTCCTGGTCGAGCGACGGGCCGATCCTCAAGGTGCGCTCCTACGCCGACATCCAGACGCTCGACCCTTGTTTCCGGCTGGCGGCGCCCGAAGGCGACATCACCAGCGTCATCTTCGCAGGCCTCGTTGTCACCACGCCGGGCGATAGCTGGGGCTGGCGGCCGATGGCGGCGGAAACGATCAAGCAGCTCGACCCGCTGACCGTCGCCTTCCAGCTGCGCGACAATATCGGCTTCACCGACGGCTACGGCCAGATGACGGCGGAAGACGTCAAGTTTTCGATCGAACGCATCGCCGACCCCGCCAACAAGAGCCCCTATTCCGGCGACTGGGCAACGCTCAAGGAAGTCGAGGTCAAGGACAAGCTGTCGGGGCTGATCCACCTGAAGCAGGCCTTCGCGCCGCTGTGGACGTCGACCTTGCCGACGCCGTCCGGCACCATCCTGTCGAAGCGCGCCATCACCGAGCTCGGTGGCAAGATGGGCGTCAAGCCGGTGGCCCAGTCGGGCCCCTACATCCTGAAGGAATGGCTGCCCAAGCAGCGCACCGTGCTGGTGCGCAATCCCGACTGGAAGTACGAGCAGGGCGCCTTCGCGGAAATCCACATCCATCCGATCGAGGACGAGAAGACCGCCGAACTCGGCTATGAGGCGGGTGACCTCGACTACACCTGGACCGCGGTCTCCTCGATCTCGCGGCTGAAGCAGACACCGCCGCCAAAGACGACCGTCGTCGAGAAGCCTTCGCTGGCCTTTGTCTGGCTCGGCATGAACCAGGATGTTGCGCCTTTCGACAATCCCAACATGCGCCGCGCGGTGCAGTACGCCGTGGATCGCAAGGCGGTGGTCGACGCCGCTTATTTCGGCGCCGCGGCAACCGCTACCGGCATCATCGCGCCCGGCCTGCCTGGCCATCGCGAGAAGAACCTCTTCGATTTCGATCCGGACCGCGCCCGCGACATGATCGCCAAGGAGGGGCTGGCCGGCACCACGATCACGCTCGACATCCTCAACAAGACCGAGCGGCTGACCGCGGCGCAGGTCGTGCAGTCGAACCTGCAGGATGTCGGTCTCACTGTGGAGATCAAGCAGAACGACAGCGGCACCTTCTGGACGCTTGGCGCCAAGGAAGGCGACTACTACAAGAAGCTGCAGATGATCATCAGCCGCTTCTCCATGCAGCCGGACCCGAGCTGGGCCACCGCCTGGTTCACCCGCGACCAGATCGGCGTCTGGAACTGGGAGCGTTTTTCCAGCGAGGAATTCGACAAGCTCAACGCCGAGGGCATGGTCGAGCTCGACCCGGCAAAACGCGATGTCATCTACAAGAAGCTGCAGGACCTCATGGAGGAGAACGGCAACTACGTTTTCCTGACGCATGAGGTCACCGGCATCATGAATCGAGACACGCTTGTGGCCGGCTTGAAGCCGAACGGCGAACCCGTGTTCACCGACTTCAAACCGGCATGATATCGGCGGGCGGGGCTCGTCCCCGTCAAAGACCGTCCGACAGGTACCGAAAATGATCCGCTACGCCCTCAAGCGTCTGTGGCTTGGCGCCATTATCATCAGCGTGGCCATGATGATGATGTTCGCCATGGTTTACCTCATTCCCGGCGACCCGGCCTCCGTCGCGCTGGGGCCGCGCGCGACGCCGGAGATGATGGAGGCGCTACGTGTGCGCATGGGCCTCGACCAGCCGGTTTGGCGGCAGTTCCTGCATTTCTACGGATCGGTCTTGCGCGGCGATCTCGGCACCGAGGTGCTGTCAGATCGGCCAGTTCTGGACGTGGTGATGGAACAGCTTCCGTTCACGCTGGCGCTGGTGGTCGGCGGCATCACCTGGTCGGTGGCGCTGGGCATCCCGCTTGGCTGCATCGCAGCGGTGCGGCGCGGCGGCTTTGTCGATCAGGTCATCGGGGTGCTGTCGGTGGCGATGATCGCCGTGCCATCCTTCGTCGTCGCCATCTATTCGCTGCTGGTGTTTGCGGTCGCCCTGCAATGGCTGCCGGCGATCGGCGCCGGCGAACCGGGCGATCTCGCCAGCCGGCTTCAGCACCTCATCCTGCCGTCGCTGGCGGTCGGCCTAGGCTGGATCGGCTACATCTCGCGCATGGTGCGCGCCTCGATGCTGGAGACGCTCGAGGCCAGCCATATCCGCACGGCGCGCGCCTTCGGCCTGACCGAGCACCGGATCGTTTACACCTACGCCCTGCGCATCGCCGTGCTGCCGACCATCACCTTGCTCGGCGTCGGCATCGGCCACATGCTGTCGTCTTCCGTCTTCGCCGAAATCGTCTTTGCCCGTCCCGGCATCGGCAAGCTGGTCTATGAGGCGATCTCGGTGCGCAACTATCCCATCGTCTCCGGAGCCGTGCTGGTCACCACGGTCTTCTTCGTTCTCGTCAACGTAGCAGCCGACATCCTCGTCGGTATCTTGGATCCCCGTGTCAGATCAAGTTTCAACTGAGCTGCCATCCCGCAGCTTCCGTCTCGGCATGATATGGCGCACCTTGCGCCGCATCATGCGCGAGCCGCTCGGCGCGATCGGCCTGACGCTGGTGACGGTGGTGGTGCTGTCGGCGGTCTTCGCCAGCCTCCTGACCAGCTATGCGCCGAGCAAGATATCGCCGGCCCAACGCTTCGCTTCGCCGAGCCTCCTGCATCTGCTCGGCACCGACCATCTCGGCCGCGATCTTCTCACCCGGGTGCTCTATGGCGGACGCGTCGCGCTTTTGATCGCGCTGGGCGCGACAGCGGTGTCGCTGGTTGTCGGCGTCGTGCTTGGGCTGATCGCAGGCTATGGGCCGCGCTGGCTCGACAATGTGCTGCTGCTGATCTTCGACGCCGTGAAGAGCTTTCCCACCGTCATGCTGGCGCTGACGCTGGTCACCCTGTTCGGCCCCTCGCTCTACGCGGTGGTGCTGGTGGTGATGCTGGTCAATGTACCGGGCTACGCCCGCATCATCCGAACCCAGACGCTGGTGCTGAAATCGGCCGAACATGTCATGGCGGCGCGCTCGATGGGGGCAACCGCCGGCCGCATCCTGCGCGTCCATATCCTGCCCAACATCATCGGCCCGATCCTGATCCTGATATCGATGGACATTCCCGTGGTGGTGGCGATCGAGGCCGGCATGAGCTTCCTCGGGCTAGGCGTGCGGCCGCCGACGCCGAGCTGGGGCGCGATCCTCAATGACGGCTTCGCCAACATCCGCGATTCCTACTGGATCGTGATTGCCGGCGGCCTGCCCATCGTGCTGACCACGCTCGGTTTCACCTTCTTCGGCGAGACGCTGCGCGACCTCTTCGATCCCAGGCTGAAGGGGCGCTCATGACGGTTCTCGAGGTCAAGAATCTGAGCGTCGCCTTCCACACCGAGGCCGGGCGGCTGGAGGCGCTGAAGCAGGTGAGCTTTTCCGTACCAGCCAACCGCAGCGTCGGCGTGGTCGGCGAATCCGGCTGCGGGAAATCGACGCTCATCAACGCCATTCTCGGCCTGCTCGCCGACAATGGCGAGATATTGTCGGGCGAGATCATCTTCGAGGGCGACAAGGACCTTGCCCGGCTCGACCCGACCGCGATGCGCGGCCTGCGCGGCCAAAGGATCGCCACCGTTTTCCAGGACCCGATGGGTGCGCTCAACCCGGTGCTGTCGGTGGGGCGTCAGATGCGCGACATCCAGTATCGCTCGAACCTGTCGAAGCGGGACAAGGATGCGCGCTCGGTCGCAATGCTGCGCAAGGTTCGTATTCCCGATCCGGAAAGCCGGCTGACGCAGTTTCCGCACGAATTCTCCGGCGGCATGAAGCAGCGCATCGCCATCGCCATGGCGCTGATGATGGAACCGGCGCTGCTGATCGCCGACGAGCCGACAACTGCGCTCGATGCGACGCTGGAGGTGGCCACCATCGAACTGCTCAAGGATCTGCAGCGCGACATCGGCTGCTCGGTGCTGTTCATCTCGCATCATCTGGGCGTGATTGCCGAACTCTGCGACGAGATGATCGTGATGTATGCCGGTGAGGTGGTGGAGAGCGGCACGACTCGGGAGATCTTCCACGATGCGCGCCATCCTTACACGCAGAAGCTTTTGGCCTGTGATCCCGCGCGGCTGTCGCAGCGGGTTGCCCGCCTGCCGACCATTGCCGGGACCTTGCCGGATTTGCGCCGCCGGCCGAGCGGCTGCGTCTTCCAGCCGCGCTGCGACCGCGCCGACGCCCAATGCCTGACGGTGCCTCCCTCAGCCCTTATCGGGGGGGCTCACATTGCTCGCTGCTGGCATGCGGATATCCCCTTGGAAGGGGTGCACGCATGAGCTCCGACCTGCTCCGTGTCAGCGATTTGCGCGTCTCGTTCCGGGTCGGCGGCCTGTCCGCCAGGCTTGCCGGGCGGGCCAGCGAGATCGAAGCGGTCTCCGGCGTCAGCTTCACGCTTCAACGAGGCAGCACCTTCGCGCTGGTCGGCGAATCCGGCTCGGGCAAGACGACGCTGGCGCGCACGCTCAACGGTCTTCAGCCCGTGAAAGCGGGCACGATCCTGTTTGAAGGGCAGGAACTGCAGGGCCTGTCCAACGCCGCGATGAAACCGGTGCGGCGGCGCATGCCGATGATGTTCCAGGATCCGGTCGGATCGTTGTCGCCGCGGCTCAGCGTGCGGTCGCTGCTGTCGGAGCCTTTCGTCATTCACGGACTGTCGGATCGCGATCTCAACGCCGAAGTCACACGACTTCTTGCACTGGTCGGGCTGCCGCGCGATTTCGCCGACCGCTACCCGCACCAGCTTTCCGGCGGCCAGGCGCGCCGCGTCGGTGTGGCGCGGGCGATCGCGCTGGACCCGGTTCTGGTCGTCGCCGACGAGCCGACAGCCGGCCTCGACGTCTCGGTGCAGGGAGAGGTGCTGAACCTGCTCAATGACCTGCGCGACCGCATGGGCCTGTCGATGCTGATCATCACCCACAATCTGCATGTCGTGCGCCAGATCGCCGACCGCATGGCGGTGATGTATCTCGGACGCTTCGTCGAGCAGGGCGAAACCGAAGCGATCTTCCGCGCGCCGCATCACCCCTATACGGCGGCCCTTCTGTCCGCCAATCCGGAGCCCGATCCCGACAGGGTGCATCAGCGCATCACGCTGCCGGCTGACGTTCCGTCCCTGCTGGCGCGCCCTTCAGGCTGCGAATTCCACACACGCTGCCCGCAGGCCCAGGGCCGTTGCGCGGTGGATGTCCCTACCCCGGTCGCTGTCGGCGACAGCCGCCTGACCTGCCATTTCCCGCTGAACACGTAAGGATCGCCACCGGCGCAAGTGTCGGCCGGGGCGTCGAGAGGAGCCGCCATGCAAGATATTCGCGTCGTGACCGATTTCCCGCGCAAAATCCGCGAGATCGAGAACCTGTGGATTCCGATGCCGGACGGCGTCAAGCTGGCGACTCGAATCTGGCTGCCGGAAGACGCCGAGGCCGATCCGGTGCCGGCGATCCTCGAATATTTGCCCTATCGCAAGCGCGACGGAACGGTGGAGCGCGATGCGCTGACGCATCCCTATTTCGCCGGTCACGGCTATGCCGGCGTGCGGGTCGATATGCGCGGCTCGGGCGACAGCGAGGGGCTGTGCAAGGGCGAGTACCTGAAGCAGGAACAGGATGACTGCCTGGCGGTCATCGAATGGCTGGCCCGGCAGCCTTGGTGTTCGGGAAGCGTCGGCATGATCGGCATCTCCTGGGGCGGCTTCAACGGGCTGCAGGTCGCGGCCCGCCGGCCGCCGGCGCTGAAAGCCGTCGTCTCGCTTTGCTCGACCGACGACCGCTACAACGACGATGTGCATTATCTGGGCGGCGCCATGATGTGCGACAATCTGATGTGGGGAACCACCGCCTGGGCCATCGCCATGACCCCGCCCGACCCGCTCATTGTCGGCGATCGCTGGCGCGATCTTTGGGAGCAGCGGCTGAACGGCAACGGCATCTGGATGCAGGACTGGTTCGAACACCAGCGCCGCGACGATTTCTACAAGCACGGCTCGATCTGCGAGGACTATTCCGATGTCGAAATCCCGGTCTATGGCGTCGGCGGCTGGGCCGACGGCTATCCCAATCCGATCTTCCGGATGCTGGAAAAGCTCAGCGGTCCCCGCAAAGGGCTGATTGGACCCTGGGGCCACAAATATCCCCACTTCGCCATGCCCGGCCCGCGCATCGGCTTCCTGCAGGAGTGCCTGCGCTGGTGGGATCAGCATCTCAAGGGCATCGACACCGGCATTGCCGACGAGCCGATGCTGCGCGCCTGGATCCAGGACCCCGCACGGCCGGCGGCGATCTATGACGAGCGGCCCGGCCGCTGGGTGGCGGAGCCGGCGTGGCCGGGGCCCGGCGTCGGCGAAAAGGTGCTGAACCTTGCGCCGCATGTGCTGAGCGAGGCCAGGGGCGAAGATGCGATCCTGGAAATTTCATCGCCGCAGACGGCCGGCATGTCTTCCGGCGCCTGGTGCGGTTATGGCGTCATGCCGACTTTACCGGTCGACCAGCGCACGGAGGAAGGCAACGTCCTGATCTTCGAGACCGCGCCGTTGACCGAAGCGGTCGAGATCCTTGGCTTCCCGGAATTCGAGGTCAAGCTCTCCTCCGACAAGCCGGTCGCGCTTCTCTCCGCCACGCTGTCGCAGGTGTTCCCGGAAGGTGCTGCCTCGCGCGTCAGCTACGGCATCCTCAATCTGAGCCATCGCAACGATGATCTGGACATCGCACCCATGGTGCCGGGCCAGGCGGAATCGGTGCGCATCAAGCTGCGCTGTTGCGGGCAGCGTTTCGAGGTTGGCGAGCGTATCCGGCTGGCACTGGCGACATCGCATTGGCCGATCGTCTTCCCGACCGCCGAGCAGGCGACGTTATCGATCCATTGCGGCGACAGCCGGCTGATCCTGCCGGTGCGCCCACCGCAGAAGCTGGACGACACGCTGGGGGCTTTCTTGGGCGCGGAAAGCGCCACGCCGATGGAGCAGGAGGTGCTGGCCAAGGGCGACGGTTTCCAGCGCTCGGTGTCGACGGACCAGGTCACCGGCGAGACCGTCTACCAGGTCGTCAATGACGGCGGCACGGTGCTGCATCCGCATACGGGAATCGTCGTTTCAGCCAAGCATGTCGACCGGTTCTCCATTCATCCCGACGACCCGAACTCGGCGGTCGGCACCTGCACCTGGGAAAAGTCCTATGGCCGCGGCGACTGGCAAGTGCGTCTTTCGGTGAAGGCGACGGTACGGGCGCTGCGCGACGTCTGGCGGATCGAGACCTACATCACCGCCCATGACGGAGATGAAGTGGTCGTCGACCGCAGCGAGGTCAAGGAGTATCCGCGCGATCTCAACTGAAAGCGGCTGCGAGGCTACAGCTGGGCCATCGACTTCGGCAAGGCAGCCGCCAGCGCATCGACGGCCAGCCGCACCTTCAGCGGCAGATGCGGCGTCTGCAGCCAAAGCGCGTGGCAGTCGTAGAGATATTGCGGCTGGTCCGGCAACAGCGCCACCAGCGCGCCGGCCTGAATGCGCTCGCGCACCAGCCACCAGGGCAGCCAGGCCAGCCCCATGCCGTCGGCGGCCGCGTCAGCGATGGCATCGAGATCGTCGAGCCGCAGCCGGCCGGTTGGTGTGATCTCGAGCGTGGGTTGCCCCTCGCGCACAAACAGCCACGGCTGAACGACCTGGCCGAGCCGGCGGTAGACAATCGCCTGATGGTCGGCGAGATTCTCGATACGCCGCGGCTCGCCATGAATTCTGAGATAGGAGAGCGCTGCGCAGACGACCATGCCCTGGCGCGCGACGCGACGCGCAATCACCCCCGCCTCGTCCAGAGTGCCGGTGCGGATGGCGAGATCATAGCCATCCTCGGCGAGATCGGCGAAGCGGTCGCTGAGCGACAGGTCGAGTTCCAGCATCGGATATTGCCGGGCGAGTTTCAGCAGCACGGGCGTCACGCAGTGGCGACCGAAATGCGCCGGCATGGTGACGCGCAGTTTTCCGCGTGGCTCCGAAAACTGGTCGGCGGCGAGCGCATCGGCGGCTTCGGCTTCGGCCAGCACAAGCCTGCAGCGTTCATAGTAAGCGCGGCCGAAGTCGGTCAGGCTCTGCCGTCGCGTGGTCCGGTTGAGCAGGCGAACGCCCAGCCGCTCCTCGAGAAACCGGACATGCTTGCCGACCATTGGCCCAGACAGGTCGAGGGCGACCGCTGCTGCCGTGAACGAGCCGAGATCGACGGCCTTGACGAACACGGCCATGCTTTCGAGCCGATCCATATTGGGAACTCCTGGTTTCTACTGTTCTTCCCTTACAGCCATTTATCCCCGGCAACCCTGACTGCATAGCTCATTCGGTTCAGATGATTTGGAGTACCCGAATGACACGCGTAGTTCGCTTTCGCCAGCATGGTGGCCCCGAGGTTCTGCGCATCAAGGATGTCGAGCTTCCTCCACCGGGTCCGGGCGAAGTTCAAATCCGCGTCAAGGCGCTCGGCCTCAATCGCGCCGAAGCGCTGCTGCGCGCGGGTTCCTATATCGAGACGCCGACGCTGCCCTCCGGGCTTGGCCTCGAAGCTGCCGGCGTCATCGAGGCGGTGGGCGAAGGTGTTAGGGATTTCGCGCCAGGCGACAGCGTCAGTGTCATCCCGCCGCAATCGATGATCCGCTGGCCGGCCTATGGCGAGCTTGCCACCTATCCCGCCGAACTTGTCGTCAGGCATCCGCGCTCGCTCGACTGGCAGACGGCAGCGGCGGTCTGGATGCAGTATCTCACCGCCTATGGCGCGCTGATCGATATCGCCAGGCTGCGCAGCGGAGACCACGTGGTGATCACCGCGGCGTCGAGCAGCGTCGGGCTTGCGGCGATCCAGACCGCCAACAGGGTCGGCGCGACGACGATTGCGGTGACGCGAACATCGGCCAAGAAGCAGGCTCTGCTCGACGCTGGCGCGGCACATGTCATTGCCTCGGCGGAAGAGAATCTGGCCGCACGACTGAATGAAATCACCGGACCGCAAGGCGTGCGCGTGGTGCTGGATGCAATCGGCGGCCCGATCTTCGAGCCGCTGACGGCGGCGATGTCGCGTGGCGGCATCCTCATCGAATATGGCGGCCTCAGCCGCGAGCCGACGCCATTTCCGCTGCCGGCGGTGCTGGCCAAGACGCTGACACTGCGCGGCTACCTCGTCCACGAGATCACCGGCAACCCGGTGAAGCTGGAGGCCGCCAAGGCGTTCATCCTCGAAGGACTTGAGGTTGGGACTCTAAAGCCGATCATCGACCGGACCTTTGCGTTCGACCAGATCGTAGAGGCGCACCGCTATCTGGAATCGAACGAGCAGTTCGGCAAGATCGTGGTGACGATCTGAGATCGTGGTGACGGTCTGAGCAACGATGGCGAACAAATCACTCTTGCAGGGCAATATCGCTCTTGAAGGCGCGGCTCTGCATTCCTAACTGTCCGGTGCGGGCCGGGCCCCTCTGACTGTCGCTTTTGGCGATCGTGATGTCGGACCGCTTTAACGGGCTCGTTTCCATGTTTTCGGTCAAGCGGGCTCAATCTTTTTCGGTTTGGAGCCCCGTATGACATCTTCTCTCCTTGGCATGACTTGCCCCTCCTGCCGCGTTGCGCTCGTGATGAGCGAACGCCAGGGCATCGAAATCGACTACTGTCCGCAGTGCCGCGGCGTCTGGCTTGATCGGGGAGAACTCGACAAGATCATCGAGCGTTCCGGCAGGGAAGCGGCGCCCGCGCCGCAGCCACAGCCGGCAGCATTCTCGCAGCCGCAACACGGCCAGGGCCGCGACGACGATTATTCCCGCTCGCACGGCCACCGCTATCCGAAGCGGAAGAAATCATTTTTCGAAGAGTTGTTCGATTGACCGTATAACGCCGGCACCCCGGCGACGGCTGAAAATTTCCGAAACCGCAGAGATAAAGGTTCATCTCCGATGACTTCCCGTACAAGCCGATTTGCAGCCCTCTTTGCAGGACTGTTCCTGGCGTTTTCGATGGTCGCGATAGACCATGCCGAGGCGCGCCGCGGCGGCAGTTTCGGCAGTCGTGGCATGCGCACGTTCCAATCGGCACCGCCGACCAGGACCGCACCGGCTCCGACCGCTCCAGTCGAGCGTTCGATGACGCCCAACACCGGTGTGAATAACGCGGCCCGGCAGCCGCAGGCCGGCCTGCAGAGGCCCGGCTTCATGAGCGGCTTCGGGGGAACGATGATGCGCGGCCTGCTGCTCGGCGGCCTGGTCGGCCTGCTCGTCGGCCAGGGCTTCGGCGGCCTGGCCGGCATGTTCGGTTTCCTGCTTCAGGCCCTGCTCATCGGTGGCGCGATCATGCTGGCCATCCGCTTCTTCCGCTCGCAGTCGGCGCGTGGTCCAGCGCTCGCCGGTGCCGGTAATGCCCAGGCTTCGAGATTTGAGAACCGCGCAACGGCAGGGCAGCAGACTGCAGGCTCCTTCACAATTCCCGGCTTTGGCGGTGGTTCGGGCGGAAGCTCTCCGGCCATCGGTTCTGATGAGATCACGCTGGCTCAGACCGATCTCGACGCATTCCAGCAGTTGCTGACCGATGTCCAGGAAGCATTCGGGCGCGAAGACCATGCCGCCCTGCGCCGGGCGGTGACTCCCGAAATGGTGTCCTATCTGTCCGAGGAACTGGCCGACAATGCCCAGAAAGGTGTCAGGAACGAGGTGACGGACATTAGTTTGCTGCAGGCCGACGTCGCTGAAAGCTGGCGTGAGGATGACCGCGACTACGCCACGGCCGCATTGCGCTACGAGTCTCGTGACGTGACGCGCGAACGGGCCAGCGGCAAGGTCGTCTCGGGCGACGATGATCATCCGACAGAGACGACCGAGCTGTGGACATTCGTGCGTGAGAATGGCTCGAACTGGAAGCTCTCAGCAATACAACAGGCTTGAGCCTCGGGCGATTTTGTCCAAGGCTTCGCGGTTGTGGGTGTTCAGCGCACGATCTTGACGCACATCGGCGTGCCGATCTCGATGGCGCGTCCGGTGTCGGTCAGCATGCCGGTCTCGGCGTCGCGCGCGAAGATCGAGATGCGGTCGCCATTCTGGTTGGCCGAGAACAGATGGCCGCCTGACGGCGTCAGCGCCAGGTTACGCGGCGTCGCACCACCGCAAGGGACATAGCCGACCAGGGCCAGCGCACCGGTCTGCTGGTCGACGGCCATGATGACGACGCTGTCGTGGCCGCGGTTGGAGCCGTAGACAAAGCGGCCATCCGGCGAGATCTGGATGTCGGCGCAATGGTTGCTGTCGCGCGCTTCGGCCGGCACCGCTGGCCTGGCGTCGACGAGCGTGAGCTTGCCCGAGGCTTCGTCCAGCGCCATCGACGCGATGGTCGAATCCAACTCGTTCATGACGAAGACGAAACGCCCGTTCGGATGCAGCGCCAGATGGCGCGGGCCGGCGCCCGGCGGCAAGGCGGATTCGCCAAGCTTGGTCAGGTTGCCATCGTGCTCGATCCGGTAGGACACCAGTCGGTCGATGCCGAGATCGGCGACGATGGCTGTCCCGCCGGTAATGGTTTCGGTAATGCTGTGGGCGTGCGAGCGTTCCTGTCGTGCCGCATTCGGGCCGCTCCCGGAATGCGAGACGCTGGCCAGCGGCGCCGACAAGGCACCACTCTCCTCTAAGCCATAGACAGCCACGGCGCGATCCGGACCGCCCCCGCCCATGCCGTAGTTGGCGACCAGCAGTTTTGTCCCGTCGCGGGTGATGGTGTTGTGGGCGGTGATGCTGCCCAGCGACGGCTGCTTGTTCAGATAGGTGAGCGTCCCCGAAGCTCGATCGAAGCTGTAGGCCGAGACAGTGCCCTCGCGCCAGGTGAACACTTCCGAGTTGGCGTAGATCCGCGAGCCATCCAGCGTCACCGAGAGGAAGGTCGGATTGTCAACGTCATTGGTCTCGGCCAGTTTTCGGGTTTCCAGCGTTTCCTCGTCAAAGCTGTAGACGCCGAGACCGACGCCCCGAGCGCCCTGAAAATACGGCGCCTCGCGGTTCAGGCTGCCGACAAAGACCAGACAATCCTTGCGCATGATTTTTCTCCCCTGCCCGCCTGCGCTTCGGCGCGCGGGAGCAGCCAAAATTTCGCCTGTTCACGCTTGCAACGCAACCCCATATGTGAAAATACTATTTACAAAAGAAGATTGACGGGAGGAGACGTCTTGCATTTCGACGCCTTGATGCGTTTTCCGACAGCTGTGACGTGTCCCATACAAGGCTGGCGGTGACGGCCATGAACGATTTCGCGCCCACCGTCGGCGTCGCCTCGACGCATCCCAAGAACATGCCAGCGGATCACGCCGCGCTGCCGGTGTGGAATGCCGAGAACTGGTTCTACGAGGACTGGCCCGTCGGCCAGAAGATCCGTTCGTTGCGGCGCACCATGGCCGAAGGCGACAGCCATTTGTTCAACACGCTGGTGCTCGACATCCACCCCTATGTGCAGGACCAGATGTTTGCCGAGAGCGAAGGCATTTTCGGCAAGCGGCTGATCGCCGGCGCCTTCGTCTTTTCGGCTGGCCTGGGACTGGTCGCCACCAACTGCGTCAACGCCTTTTCCTATGGCTACGACAGGCTCCGCTTCATAAAGCCCGTCTTCATTGGCGACACGATCTATTCGATCCGCTCTAACCTCGACAAGACACCCCGCTACAAGGAGATGGGGCTGATCCGCGCCAGCTATGAGGTGTTCAAGGGAGAAGGCGAACTCGTTCTCTACTGCGAGCATCTGCAGACGGTGAAGTACCGCAACCCTGCCGACTTCGTCGGCAAGACGGAGAAATAGAAATGCCGGCAGCAGCCGAATTGCCGCTCGCCGGTCTTGTCGTCGTCGACATGAGCCAGTTCCTGTCCGGGCCTTACTGCTCGCTCAGGCTGCTCGATCTCGGTGCCCGCGTCATCAAGATCGAGCGTCCGGATGGCGGCGACCTGTCGCGCCGGCTCTATCTCAGCGACACCGAGATCGGCGGCGATTCCACCATCTTCCATGCCATCAACAGGGCTAAGGAAAGTCTTGCCATCGACCTCAAGAACGAGGCCGATCTCGAGGCGCTGCGCGGCCTTCTGGCCAAGGCCGATGTACTGATCCAGAATTTCCGGCCGGGTGTCATCGAGCGGCTCGGCCTGAACTATGAGGCGGTCCGCAAGATCAATCCGCGGCTCGTCTATGCCTCGATCAGCGGCTACGGCGAGGACGGCCCGTGGGTCAAGCGGCCCGGCCAGGATCTCCTGGCGCAGGCGCGTTCCGGCGTGATGTGGTTGAACGGCGACGAGGATCAGGGACCGGTGCCGTTCGGCCTTGCCATCGGCGACATGCTGGCCGGTGCGGCCTGTGCGCAGGGCATTCTGGCCGCACTCGTGCGGCGCGGTATCACCGGTCAGGGCAGCCACATCGAAACCAGCCTGCTGGAAGCGCTTGTCGATTTCCAGTTCGAGGTGCTGACCACGCATCTCAATGACGGCCGCCGCTTGCCCAAACGCTCCAGCTTCCGCAGCGCGCATGCCTATCTGTCGGCGCCTTACGGTGTTTACCCGGCCAAAGACGGCTACCTCGCCATCGCCATGACGCCGATCCCCAAGCTGGCCGATCTCCTGTCGCTCAGCGAACTCGCACCCTATCGCGACAAGCCGGCATCGTGGTTCACCGCGCGCGACGACATCAAGGCGATCATTGCACAGCGGATCGCCACCAAGACGATCGACGAGTGGCTTGATATCCTCGAGCCGGCTGACATCTGGTGCGCCAGAGTGCTGACCTGGCCCGAGATGCTGGCAAGCGAGGGGTTCCAGTCGCTCGATATGCTGCAGACGGTGACGCGCGAGGATGATGTCTCGATCCTCACCACGAGTTCGCCGCTCCGGGTCGATGGCATCAGGGCCAAGGTCGACCGGGCGGCGCCACGCATCGGCGAGCACAGTGCGGCAATCCGCGCGGAATTCGGCCTGTGAGCGTGCCCATCCTCAAGGGCATGACCTGGAGCCATCCGCGTGGCTACGATCCGATGGTCGCCTGCTCGTCGCTGTGGCAGCAGAAGACGGGTATTGCCATCGAGTGGGACAAGCGCTCGCTTCAGGATTTCGAATCCTTCCCGGTTGAGGAACTGGCGCGCGCCTATGACCTCATCGTCATCGACCATCCGCATGTCGGCCAGATCACCGCTGAACGCTGCCTGGAGCCGCTGGATGTCGCCGGCCGCGAGGCGGAGCGCACAGCACTTGCCTCGGGCAGCGTCGGCCAGTCCTATCCGAGCTATAACTGGCAAGGACGGCAATGGGCTTTCCCAATCGATGCGGCAACCCAGGTCCAGGCATGGCGACCGGATGCGCTTGAGGCGCCACCGGCGCGCTGGAGCGAGGTGCTCGATCTCGCCCGTCAAGACCGCGTGCTGTTGCCGCTGCGGCCGCCTCACGTGCTGATGGTGTTCTATACGCTGGCCGGCAATCTTGGACATGCGTGCAGGACCGATCCGTCCCGCGATTTCATTGATCTTGGAGCCGGCGGCGACGTTTTCGAGGCAATGCGCGAGATCGCGGCGCTGGTCGAACCGGCCTGTTTCGAGATGGATCCGATTGCGGTCTCGGAGCGCATGGCAGAGGCCAATTCCAGGATCGTCTGCGCGCCACTGATCTACGGTTATGTGTCCTATGCAATGGCTGGGTTTCGCGCGAACCGGCTGTCCTTTGCCGACATCCCAGTCGCTGGCGTCAGCGGTCCGATCGGTTCGGCGCTCGGCGGCACCGGCATAGCCGTATCAGCCTTTTCCAAAGCCAGAGATGCAGCGATCGATTTTGCCTACTGGGTTGCCAGCGGCGATGTCCAGCGCGGCGCCTACGCCGCTGCCGGCGGCCAGCCCGGCCATGCCGCGGCCTGGGAGGACCAGACCGTCAATGCGGCGACCGTCAATTTTTATCGGGACACGCGCGCGACGCTGGAGGGCGCATGGGTGCGGCCACGCCATGACGGCTACATGGCGTTCCAGCAGGCCGCGTCCGAACGCATCCTTTCCGGCATGACCTCCCGGCACAATGCCGCCGAGGTCGTTGCCGATCTTAATCGCCTGTTTCGGGAAAGTTCTCCGGCGCAGGTGTCCGGCGCTGCCGGTGGAGGAGCCTGAACCAAACCGAACGGAGGAGAACGAGATGACAGGAATGATCCGCGGCCTGCTGGCCGCAACGACGCTTGCCTCGCTTGCAACGACCGCCTTCGCCCAGGATGCGCAAGGCGTCATCGGCGGGCTGCCGACCGAACTCAAGGCGCAGTATGACGGCGCGCCGCAGAAGGTGCTGCCCTCGGCCTGGGACAATTTCACAGCGCCGCCGAAGCCGTGGAAATGGTGCCACTCGGAATCCTACCAGGGCAATCCGTGGCGGGTCACGGTGACCAAGGAGTTGAAGCGTCTCGTTGACGGGCTGATCGCCGACGGAACGGTGTCCAGCTTCGAGGTGTCTGATTCCAACAACGACGCCAGCCAGCAGATCAACCAGATCCGCGCCTTCATCGACAAGAAGTGCTCGATCATCACCTCGATCCCGGGCTCGGCGACGGCACTCGATGATGCGATCGACGCTGCCGCCAAAGCCGGCATTCCGTTCATCACCGCCGCCGGCTCGGTGACCAGCCCGAACGCCATCAATGTCGATTCCAACTATGCGCGCTGGGGCTACGACATGATGACGGCGATTGGCAAGGCGCAGCCGGACGGCGCCAGCATCCTTCTGGTCGAAGGCATCGCCGGACACCCGATCGTGGTGCAGGAGCGCCAGGGCGCGGACAAGGCGCTGGCCGAAAATCCGAAGCTGAAGATTTCGCGCAACGTCAACGGCAACTGGACAGCCAACGTCACCAAGACCGTAGTGCTGCAGGCGATCGCCACCAACCCGGCGCCGATCGATGCGGTGTGGACGACAGGCAGCGAAAGCCGCGTCGTCGCCGAGGCCTTCGCAGAAGCCGGCCGGCCGGCGCCATTGATCACCGGCTCGATCACCGGCGATGCTTTGGGCTACTGGAAGGCTAACCCCGACAAGTACCGCTTCGAAGGCCATGCGGTGCTGCCGCACTGGACCGCGCAGACGCTGTTCCGCGTCGGCGAGCGCATGCTCGACGGCCAGAAGCCGAAGCTGAACACACTGCTGATCCCGATCCCGCCTGTCCACACCGCCGATCTCGGCGCCTGGTACAAGGACTGCATGACGACGGATGCGGTGTCGATCTTCCCGATCCCGCCGACGGATCCGATGCCGGAGGAATGGCTCGACGCCTATTTCTCGAACCCGGCGCCGACCAAGGGCTGGGATTATTCGAAGGTGCCCGACGCCTGCGCAAAATAACGCTGCGCGAACTAGTCTCCCAGCAGGCCGGTTCCTTTCAGGGAGCCGGCTTGCCAGCATCGAAATGCGACATGCTTGAAATCAAAACCATATCCAAACGCTATGGCGAGACGATCGCGCTCGCGGACGCATCGATCGCGTTCCGGGCGGGGACCATCCACACCATCCTGGGCGAGAACGGTTCGGGCAAGAGCACCATGGTCAAGCTGTTGTCCGGCATCGTCCAGCCGGACAGCGGCGCGATCCTGCTGCAAGGCAAGCCATTTTCTGGCGCCAATCCATCGGCCTTCCAGGCGCAAGGCTTCGCCACGGTGTTCCAGGAGGTGCTGATCGCGCCGGATCGCAGCGTGACCGACAACATCCTGCTCGGCCTCGACGGGCTGGTCCGGCGCGCTGTGCCCCGCAACGAGCGCCGTGACCGGGCGAAAGCTGCGCTGAAGCGCTTTGCGGTCACCGACGTCCCCCTCGACAAGCCAGCCGGCCTGCTGCCGCTCGCCGCGCAGCAATTGGTCGTCCTTGCTCGCGCGATCGTGCGCAACCCAAAGATCCTGATCCTCGACGAGGTCACCGCCGCGCTCGACTTCGCCGACCGCGAATCGGTGTTTTCCCTGATGCGCGCGCTGGCCGGCGAAGGCTGCCTCATCCTGTTCATCACCCACCGCATGGACGAGGTGATGTCGCTTTCGGACCGCATCTCGATCCTGCGGGGCGGCAGCGTGGTGCGCACCGAAGATCGCGGCGCTTCCACGCCAGCTGAGCTCCTCAAGGCCATGGCGCCACGCACCGCGGCGGAGCTGGCGCATGGCTGACCGCGCTGCCCTTGCCGTTCGCGACCTCGTCATCGCGCCCGGCGCCAGCCCGATCACGCAAGCGATTGCTCCGGGCGAGATTGTCGGTCTTGCCGGTCTCGACGGCCATGGTCAGGAACTGTTCCTCAAGATGCTCGCCGGCCTGGCATCGCCGTATGGGGGCTCGATCGTGCTCGACCTGCCCGGTGAGCCCCGCAAGATCACCGGCTTCCGCAAGGCCGTCTCTAGCGGCATCGCCTATCTGCCGCGTGACCGACGCGCCAACGGCATTTTCCCGACGCAGTCGGTGCTCGACAATTTCGCCGTTTCGACTCTGTCGCGCGACACACGGCTCGGCCTGATCAGCCCGGCGGCGCGCAACGCGCGGTACGACATCTACCGCGAAAAACTGTCGATCGCCGCACCCCGGCCCGATGCGCCGATCACCACTCTTTCGGGCGGCAACCAGCAGAAGGTGCTGCTGGCGCGGGCCTTGGCACTGGAGCCCGCAATCCTGCTCCTCAACGATCCGACGCGTGGCGTCGACGTGGCGACGCGGCATGTTCTCTACGACGTTTTTCGCGGGCTGGCGGCCGACGGCATGGGGCTGGTCATCCTGTCCAGCGAGATCGAGGAGATTCTTCTCCTGTGCCAGCGCGTGCTGGTGTTCCGCGAAAACGAGGTGGCGGCTGAGATCGCCGGCGACGCGCTCACCACCGACAGTGTGATATCAGCCATGTTCGGACGTGCGGCATGAGCCCTGGTGCGCGTCTCCTGTCCCTTGGGCGAAATTTCGGCTTCGCCGTCGTGCTGCTGGTCGTCCTGCTTGCGGTCAATCTCGTCCTCAGCCCGGGACGGTTCCAGCCAGGTTCCTGGGGGGCGCTGGTCGGATTGGCGGCGCCCTTGATCGGCGCGGCCATCGCCTCGACGCCAGTGATCCTCGCCGGGCGTGGCGGAATCGACATCTCGGTCGGGCCATTGATGGGCTTCGTCAACGCTTTGACGATCCAGGTCCTCTTCCTCGGCGCCGGCATCTCATCGCCCTTGGTGCTCGTTCCGGCGGCGTTGCTCGTCGGCGCTCTGGTGGGTGCTGCGAACGGCTTCCTGGCGACAATCGTGCGCATCCAGCCGATCGTCGCCACACTCGGGACCTATCTGATCCTGACCGGCGTGACGCTGACAATCCTGCCGGCGCCGATCGGTCCCGCACCGGCCTGGCTCAAGGCGCTGTCCGGCCCGCTGTCGATGCTGCCGCTGGCACTGATGTTCATCGCCTGGTGGCTGGTGCGGCGTACGCCTTACTACGACCAGTTGATGGCGGTGGGCAGCGACGACCGTGCCGCCTACACCGCCGGCGTCGATGTCACGCGCGTGCGCTTCATCGCCTATATCATGACCGGCATCCTTGGCGGCTGCGCCGGATTGATGCTGACCGCGCTGATCGGCTCCGCCGATCCGAACATCGGGCCAACCTACACGCTGATCGCCATCGCCGCGGTAGCGCTCGGCGGCGTCAGCCTTGCAGGCGGCCGTGGTGGCGTGGCGGGTGCCGCCATCGGCGCCATCGACATCTTTCTTCTGCAAAGCGTGCTGACGACATTCAACGTCTCGACCTTCGTGCTGCAGATCGCCTACGGCGCGATCCTGGTGCTGGCCGTGATGCTGACAGCGCTGCAGGAACGTCTTGCCATGGGGAGACGCTGACATGGTTTTGCGCCAAAACCTCTTCGCCACAACCAAAGCGCGCGTCGTCGGCGCCTTCTGTGTCGCCGCCCTTCTGCACCTTGCCGGCACAATTCTCATTCCCGGCTACTCGGCGCCGTTTGCGATACGCGCCATGCTGGTGCTCGCCTCGCTGCTCGCCGTCGCCTCGATCGGGCAGACGCTGGTCGTCATCATGGGCGGCATCGACCTGTCGATCCCTTTCGTCATCGGCTTTGCCAATGTCGTGGCGGCGCAGCTCTATGGCGATGGCTGGAATTTTGTCCTGGTCTGCGGCCTCGTCGGCGTACTGGCGATCATCATCGGCGGGCTGAACGGACTGATCTCGCGCAGCCTCGACATCCAGCCGCTCATCGTCACGCTCGGCATCGGCATGGTCGTGCAAGGGCTGGTGCTGTTGTGGACGGCGGGTTTTCCGTCAGGCTCCGCACCGCAAGCGGTTTCCAGCTTCGTGTCGATCGGCGGATCGGCCGGCCCGCTGCCGGTGCCGTGGCTGGTGCCAAGCCTGGTCGTGCTGGCCGCACTCGTCGTCCTGGTGCTTGAGCGAACACCTTATGGCCGCCGGCTCTACGCGCTGGGCAGCAATCCGGGCGCGGCGCCGCTGGCGCTGATTGACCCGGTTCGCATGTGGGTCATCACCTATGCGACAAGCGCTTTCTTTGCCGCCGTGGCAGGAGTGCTGCTGCTCGGCTTCACCGGTTCGGCCTATGGGGATGTCGGCCAGCCCTATCTGTTCCAGACCATCGCGGCGGTCGTCGTAGGAGGCGCAGCACTTGTCGGCGGCCGGGGCAGCTATCTCGGCACGATCGCCGGCGTGCTAGTGCTGACCGAGATCAACACGCTGCTGATCGGCCTCGGCTTCCAGCCCGCAGCGGTGCAGGCCGCGCTCGGCTTCGTCATCGTGCTGCTGGTTTCGCTCTATGGCCGTGAGCGGCACGTCTCGACAACCATCTGAAAGGACCAGTCAGTCGAGCCGCCACAGCTTGCGGGCATTGCCGGACAACAGCCTGTCGCGCTCGGCAATGCTGCAGCCGGAGAGCAATGCATGGGTCGCCGCCACCCAGGTCGACAGGCCGCCGCCTAGCGTGCAGACCGGCCAGTCGCTGCCCCAGACGACGCGGTCCCAGCCGAATGAACTGATGGTGTGCTCGACGTACGGCCGCAACGTCTCGACCGTCCAGCTGCCGGCATCGGCATAGGCGACGACACCGGAAATCTTGGCCATGACATTCGGGCGCCGGGCGATGTCGCTCATATGCTCGCGCCATGGATGTTCGCTCTTGCCCTTGATGTCGGGGACGCCGCAATGATCGAGGACGAACGTCACATCCGGTGCCAGGTCGGCCAGCGCGATCGCCTTGGGGATCTGGTGCGGCAGCACGACGAGATCGAAGGTCAGGCGGGTGCCGCCAAGCCGCTTGATGCTGCCGCGAAACACCGCACCTTCCGAGAGCTCGTCGGGCACGACATGGAGGACGCGGCGAAAGCCCTTTACGAACGGGTTTGCCCGCTGCCGTTCGAGATAGGCCGCGAAGTCCCCTTCCTCAGGACGGCAGGACGCGATCACCCCGGCCAGCATGCTGCCGGGCTGCCGTGACAGTCCTTCCACACGAGCGGTCTCGGCCTCGATGTCGGCCGGATCGACATCGACCTCCATATGCAGCACACGCCCGACGCCGACACGCTGCGCCTCCGTCGCGTAGTCTTCATAAGAGAAATCGCGGTTGAGCGCCGGCACGCCGGCGAGCCAGGGATAGCGCAGGGCCGAGCGATCGATGAGGTGAAGATGGGTATCGATGATCATGATGAGGCTCCTCCCTCTGGCCTTTCAATCATCTCACGGGGGAATTCTTCATTCAAATAAGAATTCATACCGATGAGCCGACTGCTGATCCAGCAAGGTGCGACAGCTTTTCACACGTTGCCAGCAACAGTTCGATCGTCCTGGTGATGTCGGGTGCGGAAGGCGCGTTGACCACCGTGATGTAGGGAATCGACAGCGCGGCGATCGCCTTGCCGTCGGAACTGCGGACCGGGGCCGACAGGTTGAAGACGCCGGCTGTCTGCATCGAGGCCATCATCTCGTAGCCACGGTCGCGGATCTGGTCGAGACGGGTGAAGAACTCGGTCGATTGCGCCGTCTTGTCGGTGCTGCGGACGTGTTCGGAAATCATCATCTGGCGCTCTTCCGGTGAGCGGAAGGCGAGCAGCACATGTCCCGAACCGGTGTCGAACAGGCTGATATGGGAGCCGACCCGGATCGAGATGCCCCAGTAGTTCGGCGCTTCCTGCTGGCCGATGACGACGGCAGAACCGCGATCGAAAACAACCAGTTGGTTGGCCTGCTGCGATGTCTCGGCAAGCTCACGCATCAGCGGCGTCGCATAGGAGACCAGCCGCCGTACCGGCGCGTGCAACTGTGCCAGGCCGAACAGCTTGAGCGTTAGCGAGTAGCGGTCGCCATCGAGGCGCGTGACGTAGCCGCGCCGCACCAACCGGTCGAGCATGCGATAGAATTCGTTGGGACTGCGGTCGAGTTTCTTGGCGATTTCGGCCTGGGTCAGGCCGCCGTCGACGCCCGCCAGCAGTTCGAGGATATCGAGCCCCTTGTCGAGCGCCGGCGCGCGATAGCGCTCGTCTTCGCTGTCGTCCATGGGCTCATCTCCAGTGAATTTCACCCTTCATATACGCAGGAACGTGCGCGGCGGAAACAAATTTCGCCTTGACGTGTCTATGAATGTTTTGTTTGTATATGAATGTAGCACTTCTTGTCATCAGACGAGTTGCGGTCGCCGCGGAGGCGGCACCAAGGGAGGATACCAATGAACAGACTGCTTTCCGGCGTGTGCGCCGGTGCATTGTTGCTCGCGTCAGGTGCGGGCGCTGCCCTTGCCGGCGACCTGCCCGGCAAGTTCGAAGGCGTGACCGTCGACGTGAAGCTGATCGGCGGCCAGCAGTATGAAAAGCTCTACGAGCGCATTCCCGAATGGGAGAAGGCGACCGGCGCCAAGGTCAACATCCTGACCAAGAAAAACGGCTTCGACATCGACAAGGAGCTCAAGTCCGATATCGCCTCCGGCAGCACCAACTGGTGCGTCGGCTGGAACCATTCGTCGTTCGCGCCGCAATATACGGGCCTCTACACCGACCTCAGCAAATTGCTGCCCAAGGAAGAGATCGACGCCTTCGTGCCGTCGACCATCAAGTCGGCGACCATCGACGGCAAGCTGGAGATGCTGCCGCGCGCGCAGTTCGACGTTTCGGCGCTCTACTACCAGAAGAGCCTGTACGAGAACGCCGACAACAAGGCCAAGTTCAAGGCGAAATACGGCTATGACCTGGTGCCGCCGGATACCTGGAAGGAAGTCACCGACCAGGCCGAGTTCTTCGCCAACCCGCCCAATTTCTACGGCACGCAATTCGCCGGCAAGGAAGAGGCGATCAACGGCCGCTTCTACGAGATGGTTGTCGCCGAGGGCGGCGAATATCTCGACAAGGACGGCAAGCCGGTCTTCAACTCCGAGGCCGGTATCCGGGCGCTCGACTGGTTCGTCAACCTCTACAAGGCCAAGGCCGTGCCGGCCGGCACCACCAACTACCTCTGGGACGATCTCGGCCAGGGCTTTGCGTCCGGCACCGTCGCCATCAACCTCGACTGGCCGGGCTGGGCCGGCTTCTTCAACGATCCGAAGTCATCCAAGGTTGCCGGCAATGTCGGCGTCAAGGTCGCGCCGAAGGGTTCTTCGGGCAAGCGCACCGGCTGGTCCGGCTTCCATGGCTTCTCGGTGACCGAGAATTGCCCGAACAAGGAGGCTGCGGCTTCCCTGGTTTGGTGGCTGACCAACGAGGACAGCCAGAAGCTCGAGGCCGCCGCCGGCCCGCTGCCAACCCGCACCGCGGTCTGGGACTGGGACCTGAAGCAAGCCGAAAACGATCCTTACAAGAAGGAGGTTCTTACCGCCTTCCAGGAAGAAGCCAAGCACGCCTTTGCCGTGCCGCAGACGCCTGAATGGATCGAGATCTCGAACGCTGTCTATCCCGAATTGCAGGCGGCGATCCTCGGCGACAAGACCTCGAAGCAGGCACTGGATGAAGCCGCCGCCAAGGCGACGCAAATCCTCCAGGACGCAGGCAAGCTCTAGCAACGGCTCCCAGGGCTGCCTCCCCCATCGGGAATGGGGGAGGCGATCGCGTTGCGCGGGATGCCAACGGTTTACGGTGATCCCTTCGTCCCCCGGCCCACGCACCGCCGTCCAAATGCAAACACTTCAAGGATTCTGATGAAGGGCTTCAAGCCATCCGCGCCATTCCTGCTGCTGCTTCCGGCCATGATCGTGCTGGCGGCGGTTGTCGTCGTGCCGCTGCTATTGTCGCTCTATTCCAGTTTCACGCCGTTCCGCCTGACGCGGCCAGAAACTTTCTACGTCTTCATCGGCATCCGGAACTATCTTTCGATCCTGTCCAACACCGATTTCTGGTGGGCGTTCGGCCGCACGGTACTGCTGCTGACCATAGCGCTCAATCTCGAAATGCTGCTTGGCCTCGGCCTCGCCATGCTGGTCGAGAAAGCGACGCGCGGCCAGCGCATCCTGCGCACGCTGATGATGTTCCCGATGATGTTCTCGCCGATCCTGGTCGGCTTTCAGTTCAAGTTCATGTTCAACGACAATATCGGCCTGGTGAACAATGCCTTGCAGTCGCTCGGCATCACGCAAGACGCCATACCGTGGCTGATCGAAGGCCATCTCGCCTTCATCGCCATTTCGATCGCCGAGATCTGGTCGTCGACGGCGATCTTCGCCATCCTGATCCTCGCCGGCCTGCTGGCCATGCCCAAGGAGCCGATCGAGGCGGCGCGGGTCGACGGCTGCACGCCGTGGCAGACATTCCGCTATGTGACGTGGCCGTTCGTCATGCCGTTCGCCTACATCGCCATGACCATCCGTTCGCTCGACGTGGCACGCGCCTATGACATCGTCAAGATCATGACCGATGGCGGGCCGGCGGGCCGCACCGAACTGCTTTGGACCCTGGTGGCCCGCACCGCGTACAGCGACGGGCGCATGGGCATGGCCAACGCCATGGCCTATTTCTCGATCCTGCTGTCGATCGCCTTCACCGTCTACTTCTTCAACAAACTCGCCGCGGCGCGCACGCAGATCGGTGCGGAGTGGTGAAGATGGACGAGAATTCTTCCGCCCGCCTGAAGCGCCGGCTGCTGGGCATCGTCTATCGCATCGGCCTGTTCCTGGCGATGCTGACGATCTGCCTGCCGGGCCTGTGGATCGTCATCTCGTCGCTGCGGCCGACCGTCGAAATCATGGCCAAGCCGCCGGTGTGGATCCCGCAGGAGATTTCGTTCGACGCCTATGTCGCCATGTTCTCAGGCATCGGCAAAGGCGGCATCCCTGTCATCGAATATTTCCGAAACTCGCTGATAATCTCGGTCACCTCGACGGTCATTGCCGTGGCCATCGGCATGGCCGGCGGCTACGCTTTCGCGCGCTACCGCTTCCGCGGCAAATCCGGCGTTTTCCTCGGCCTGATGCTGACGCGCACGGTACCGGGCATTGCGCTGTCGCTGCCGCTGTTCTTCCTCTATGTGCGGCTTGGCATCATCGACACGCATTTCGGGCTGATCCTTGCCTATGTCGCGCTCAACGTGCCGTTCACCATCTGGCTGATCGACGGCTTCTTCCGCCAGGTGCCCAAGGACCTCGCGGAGGCCGCGCAGATCGATGGCTGCACACGCTGGCAGGCGTTCTGGCAGGTCGAGTTCCCGCTTGCCGGACCGGGCATTGCGTCGGCCGCCATCTTCGCCTTCCTGACCTGCTGGAACGAATTCGCGCTGGCTTCGCAGCTGACCCGCTCGGTGAGCGCCAAGACATTGCCGGTCGGCCTCCTCGACTACACGGCCGAGTTCACCATCGACTGGCGCGGCATGTGCGCGCTCGCCGTGGTGATGATCATTCCGGCGCTCACCCTCACCTACATCGTCCAGAAACACCTTGTCGGCGGCCTGACCTCCGGCGCGGTGAAAGGCTGATCCCATGGCAACCGTTTCCCTCAGAAAACTGACCAAGCGCTACGGCACTGTCGGGATCGTGCATGGCATCGATCTCGATATCGCCGACCGCGAATTCATCGCGCTGGTCGGCCCGTCCGGCTGCGGCAAGTCGACGACGCTGCGCATGATCGCCGGACTGGAAGAGATCAGCGCCGGCTCGATCGAGATTGGCGGGCGCATCGTCAACGACCTGCCGCCACGCTCGCGCAACATCTCGATGGTGTTCCAGTCCTACGCGCTCTATCCGCACATGACGGTGCGCGAGAATCTCGGCTTCTCGCTGAAGATCGCCGGTGCCGCCAAGGGAGACATGGACCGCCGTGTCGCCGAAGCCTCGGCCATCCTCGGCCTCGACACGCTGCTCGACCGCCGTCCGTCGCAACTGTCCGGCGGTCAGCGCCAGCGCGTCGCCATGGGCCGCGCCATCGTGCGCGATCCAGACGTCTTCCTGTTCGACGAGCCGCTTTCCAACCTCGATGCCAAATTGCGCACGCAGATGCGCACCGAGATCAAGAAGCTGCATGCCAAGGTGCAGTCGACGGTGATCTACGTCACCCACGACCAGGTCGAGGCGATGACGCTGGCCGACCGCATCGTCATCATGCGCGACGGCCATATCGAACAGGTCGGCACGCCCGACGAGGTTTTCCGGCGGCCGGCGACGCGCTTCGTTGCCGGCTTCATCGGCTCGCCGCCGATGAATTTGCACGAGGCGACGATCGACGGTGGCCAGATGGTTTTCGCCAGCGGTGAAAAGCTGCCGCTGCCCGGCCAGTTCAAATCCAATGTTGCCACCGGCGACAAAGTCGTGTTCGGGCTGAGGCCGGACGACATCTATCCGACCGGCCATGGCATCAGTTCCGGGGGTGCTGCCGACGTACACCAGATCGAACTGCCGATCACGGTGACCGAACCGCTCGGCAACGAGACGCTGGTGTTCGTCGAATTCAACGGTACGGACTGGGTGTCGCGCATGCTGAACCCGAGGCCGCTGCGCCCGGGCGAGCGGGTCGCCATGAGCCTCGACATGTCGCAGGCGCATCTGTTTGCCACTGAGACCGGGAAGACATTGCGGAGCTGATCGGCATGACCAGAATCGAGAAAGTCGAGCTGCGGATGGTGGACCTTGTGCCCAAGGTCAAGCGCACCGACGCCATCCAGAGCTTCGTCAGCCAGGAAACGCCTATCGTCACCATCACCGATTCCGACGGTGCGGTCGGCACCGGCTACAGCTATACGATCGGCACCGGCGGTTCGTCGGTGATGCGGCTTTTGTCCGACCATCTGGTGCCGCGCCTGATCGGCCGCGATCCTGACATGATCGAGGCGATCTGGCACGATCTCGAATTCGCCACGCATGCCACGACCATCGGCGCTATCACCGCCATCGCCATCGCGGCCATCGATACAGCACTGTGGGACCTACGGGCAAAGAAGCAGAACCTGCCGTTGTGGAAACTGGCTGGCGGCGCCAAGGACCGTTGCCCGCTTTACACGACCGAAGGCGGCTGGCTGCACATCGAGACGGCAGCACTTGTCGATGACGCACTGGCCGCCAAGGCCAAGGGCTTTCGCGGCTCGAAGGTGAAGATCGGCAGGCCACACGGCTCGGAAGATCTTGCCCGCTTGTCGGCGGTGCGCAAGGCGGTCGGCGACGGCTATGAGATCATGACCGACGCCAATCAGGGATTCTCGGTCGACGAGGCGATCCGGCGCGCGGCAAGGCTGCGCGAGCTCGATCTCGCCTGGATCGAGGAGCCGCTGCCGGCCGACGACATCGACGGGCATATCAGGTTGTCGAACTCGACGCCGACGCCGATCGCGATCGGCGAGTCGCTCTACTCCATTCGCCATTTCCGCGAATACATGCAGAAAGGCGCCTGCTCGATCGTGCAGGTCGATGTCGGCCGCATCGGCGGCATCACGCCCTGGCTCAAGATCGCGCACGCGGCGGAGGCCTTCGACATTCCGGTCTGCCCGCATTTCCTGATGGAACTGCATGTCAGCCTGACCTGCGCTGTTCAGAACGGCCGATATGTCGAGTACATTCCGCAACTCGACCAGTTGACCGGCAAGCGCCTCCGCATCGAAGATGGCCAGGCGCTGGCGCCCGACGAACCCGGCATCGGCATCGATTGGGACTGGGACGCGGTCAAGGCCATGAGCATCGCCGAATTCACCACGGCGATCACGAAATAGGAGAATGATATGCAGCGGATGGGAATGGTTCTGGGGCTGAAACCGGAAAAGGTCGAGGAGTATGTCCGCCTCCATGCCGCCGTCTGGCCCGACGTGCTGGCCATGATCTCCGCCTGCAACATCAAGAACTACTCGATCTACCTGAAGCGGCCGGAGAACCTGCTGTTCAGCACCTTCGAATACCACGGCAGCGACTACCAAGCCGACATGGCCAAGATGGCGGCCGACCCGAAGACGCAGGAATGGTGGGCGGTCTGCATGCCATGCCAGGAGCCGCTGGCGACGCGCAAGGAAGGTGAATGGTGGGCAGAGATGGACGAGGTCTTCCATCATGACTGAAGGCGGCTTCGACCCTGCCTTGCTCGTTCAATCCTGGCCAAAACCTTCAAAACCCCGACCGATCGTCACCTTCGGCGCCGGATCGATCGTCGGCGACGCGCATTTCCCGGCCTACAGGAAGGCCGGCTTTCCCGTCGCCGGCCTTTATGATCCTGATCATGCCAGGGCTGAAAAGCTGGCCAGCCAATGGGGCGTGACAGCCTTTCGCTCGACTGAGGAAGCGACCGCCGTCGAGGGCGCGATCTTCGACCTTGCCACCCCGCCGTCGCGTCATGCCAATGTGCTGAAGTCATTGCCGGACGGCGCGGTGGTGCTGATCCAGAAGCCGATGGGCAGCAATCTTGCCGAGGCGACCGCGATCCTCGAGATCTGCCGCGCCCGGCAGCTGCACGCAGCGGTGAACTTCCAATTGCGCTTCGCGCCGATGATGCTGGCGCTCAAGGATGCTATTGGCAAGGGCTGGCTCGGCGAGATCGTCGACTTCGATGCCTGGCTGGCGCTGGCGACACCGTGGCAGCTTTGGGAGTTCCTGCTCAAGGCGCCGCGCGTCGAGATCGCCATGCATTCGATCCACTATCTCGACCTGATCCGGCAGTTGCTCGGCGATCCCAAGGGTGTGCACGCCAAGACGCTCGGCCATCCCAACCATGCCGTGGCGCAGACGCGCACCAGCGCCATTCTCGACTATGGCGACACCGTGCGCTGCGCGCTGTCGATCAACCACGACCACAAGTTCGGCCGCCGCCACCAAGCCTGCGAGTTCCGCATCTGCGGCACCGAGGGAGCAGCCTATCTCAAGTTGGGTCTCAACCTCGATTATCCCACAGGTGAGCCGGATGTGCTGGAAATCTATCCGAAGGGCGGAACGGGCTGGATCGCCGTGCCCTTGGCCGGCGAGTGGTTTCCCGATGCCTTCGTCGGCCGCATGGCCAATGTCCAGCGCTTTGCGGCCGGAGAAGATGCTATTTTGATCAGTCCAGCCGAGGATGCCTGGAGCACGATGGCGCTGGTCGAGGCAGCGTATCAATCGAGCGCGGCACCGGCGACACCGATCGCGGAAAGGCCCTGATGGAACAGATCCAGTATTTCGAAGACTATGAGATTGGCGCGTCGCGCCTGACCAGCGGCCGCACCATCACAGAGACCGACTTCATCGTCCATGCCGGCCACACCGGCGATTTCTTCCCGCACCACATGGACGCCGAGTTCATGAAGACGACGCCATTCGGCCAGCGCATCGCGCACGGCACGCTGGTGTTCTCGGTCGGCATCGGGCTGACGGCAACCGTCATCAACCCTGTCGCCTTTTCCTACGGCTACGACCGGTTGCGCTTCATCAAGCCGGTGTTCATCGGCGACACGATCCGGACGCGCACCACAATTGCGGCCAGGGAAGACGACCCGAAGAGGCCGGGGGCGGGACGGGTGATCGAACGCTGCGAGGTGATCAACCAGCGCGGCGAAGTGGTGCTGGCGGCCGACCACATCTACATTGTCGAACGCAGGCCGGCGCAGGGCTGAGACTTGGGAAAGTCCTAGAGCATTTCACCGTTTCATGGAAACGGTGAAATGCTCTAACGCTTTATTTTGACGCGATTCTAGACGGAAAACCGCTTCACACTTTTCCTAGAATTGCTCTAAGAGCCGGTAGCGCGCTTGGTGATGCGCTCCAGCCCGAGCAAGAGAACCAGCGTCGCCACGACCAGGATCATGGTGAGTGCCGCGCCGGCAAAGATGTCGCCGCGGTCGGTGAGGCTGAAGATCGAGACCGGCAGCGTCACCCAGCCCGGCGGGTAGACCATGACGGTGGCGCCAAGTTCACCCATCGACAGCGCGAAACTGAGACCGAAGGCGGCGACCAGATAGGGTGCTAGCAAGGGCAGCGTGACGTGCCAAAGCCGGTAGGCCGGGCGAGCGCCGAGGCTCGACGCCACCTGCTCGAAGTCGGGCGAGAGCCGCGCCAGTCCAGCCGAGACATTGCCGAAGGTGAAAGCCGAGATCAGCACGAAATGTGCGATCATGACGATCGCCACCGTGCCGTTGAGGAGCAGAGGCGGATGGCTGAAGGCGACGAGCAGGCCAAGGCCAACGGATACCGAAGGCACCGCACTGGGGATGAAGAACAACAGGCCGAGCAGCCGCTTCAAGGCAGGCCCCTGAAGACGCAGCGACAGGGCCGCCCAGGTGCCGCTGACCAGCGCCAGCGCGCTGGCCAGGAAACCGGTGATCAGGCTGGCCTTGACCGCTCTGCCGGCGGAGCCGGAAATGACATCGGTGTAGTGCTCCGTCGTCAGGCCGTTGGGCAGCACGCCGTTCCACTGATCGGCGAGGCTGGACAGCAGGATGACCGCGAGCGGCGCCAGGAACAGCACGCCGAAGATCAGTGCGAAGAGCACCCACAGGACAAGACGACCGGAGCGTGACCAGACCAGCATGGGCTAGGCTCCCAACCGGCCGGCGGCGAAACGATAGAGGCCGAACAGGCCAAGCGACAGCGCGATGTTGACGACGGCGATGATGCAGGCGACCTGGTAGGCCGATTCCTGGATCGCCTTGCCGTAGATCAGCAGCGGCAGGGTGATGACGCCCTTGGCGCCGATGAACAGAACGATGCCGAATTCGTTGACTGTCAACAGCAGGCACAGGCTGCCGCCGGCAATGAGCGCCGGGATTGCCGCCGGCAGGATGACCTGGCGGACGATGCGAAACGGCCGCGCGCCAAGCACGCTCGCCGCTTCGATCTGGCCGCGGTCGACCAGCGAAAAGGCGGCGAGCAGAGGACGCAGGATGAAGGGTGTGTAGACGGTGATCTCGGCCAGGATCACGCCCCACGCCGAATAGAGGAAATCGACGGGCGGCAACGGCAACGAAAAAGTCTCCATCAGCCCCGCATTGAGCATGCCGGCGGAGCCGTAGAGGAAGGTGAAGGCTAGCGTCACCAGGAACGTCGGCAGGGCAATGAAGGTGTCGATCAGCCTGGCGATGAAGCCGCTGCCGGGGAACGGCACGAAAGCGAGGATCAGCGCCAGGACGAGGCCGACAACCAGGCATCCGGCTGTCGCCGCGATCGAGATCGACACGGTGTTGATCAGCGCGTTGAGGAAGAAGCGCGAATGCAGCACCCGGATCACTTCGGCGACATTGGCGACACCGATGTCGTCGAGGAAGGCCTGGCGGGCAATCAGTGCCAGCGGATAGAAGAACAGGAGCGCCAGCAGGGCCGCCGGCGGCACGATCCAGAATTTGCCGGACTCTGTTCTCGCCACTGGCGCGCGAATTGCGACCGCGTCAGACACCGGCGTCTTCCGGAAGAAGCGAGGTGTCGGCGGGTGCGAAGAACAGCGGCACCTTGGTGCCGGGTTCGGGCAAGGCGATCGGCAGCCTTGTCGCAGAGACACGCACCGGCGTGCCGTCGACATCGAGCACGAGGTGGGTCAGTTCGCCCTGCCAGTGCACTTCCCTGAGTGTGCCGACGATGCGGTTGGTATGTTCGCTGTCGGCGGTCAGGCTGAGATGCTGCGGCCTGATGCAGAGCAGGCTCTTGTCGCCGGCCTTCTCGTCACGGCCCGCGCCGGTGAGCGTAACATCGCCGTGCCTGGCCGTGGCAAAGCCCTTCGAGCCAACGGCCTCGGCAATCGTCACCGGCAAAAGGTTGGCGCGACCGAGGAACTCGGCCGTAAAACGGTTTGGCGGGCGGCGGTAGAGTTCGGTCGTGGGTCCGTGCGAACAGACCCTGCCGTCGCGCATGATGGCGATCTTGTCGGCAAGCGTCAGCGCCTCGGTCTGGTCGTGGGTGACATAGAGGATCGTCAAGCCCGGCAGGCTGCGGTGCAGCCGGGCAATCTCCTCGACCATGTTGCGGCGGATCTGTGCGTCGAGCGCCGAAAGCGGCTCGTCGAGCAGAAGCACGCGCGGCCGCACCGCCAGAGCCCGTGCTATCGCGACGCGCTGCTGCTGGCCGCCGGAAAGCTCGCGCGGATAGCGTCTGGCATAGGCCGACATGCCGACGGTGGCGAGCGCATCCTTGATCCGCTCGCCGATCAGCGCCTTGTCGGCGCCCTGTGCTCTGAGGCCGAAGGCGACGTTGTCCTCGACCCGCATGTGAGGAAACAACGCATAGTTTTGTACCACCATGCCGAGGCCGCGCTCATAGGGCGGCAGGTCGGTCACGTCGGTGGCGCCGATGCGGATCCGCCCGCTGGCGGGCCGCACGAAGCCGGCCACAGCGCGCAAGGCCGTCGTCTTGCCGGAGCCGGATGGGCCGATCATCGCCAGGATCTCGCCAGGTGCGATATCCAGGGTCAGCGGATGCAGGACGACATGCGCGCCATAGGCGACGCTGACCTTGTCGAAATGGACGTTGGAGCCGGCGCCGCGAACCTTCGCGGCGTCGATGTCCATGACACTGGTACCAGTAAAGGCTGCGGCCGACATGGCGTGGTCCTCCGGGTTTCCCTTGCGGATCAACTTCCGGTCGCTTCGTTCCAGCGCTTGACATAATCGGGCAGCTTGCTCAGCGCGTCGTCCCAGTTCGGCGACCAGACGGTCACGCCTTTCATCGCCTCCTGCGCCTTGGCGAAGTTGGCGTCATCCGGCTTGACGTCCTTGCGAGCCGGCATGCCGAGCGCAACGGAACTGATGCTCGACTGCGCTTCCTTGGAGAGCAGGAAGTCGATCAGTTTCTTGCCGTTGTCCGCGTTGGGTGCGCCGGTGACCAGGCCGATTTCATAAGGCAGCGCGAAGGTGGAGCGCACACCGTCAGGACCCGCCGGCCAGAAAACCTTGATGTTGGGATTGTCGGCCATCTGCGACATGTTCATCTGCAGATCGCCATTGGCGACATGCAACTCACCCTTGTTGACCAGCGCGGTCAGCTTGCCGGTCGAAGCGGAGGGGCCGACATTGTTGTCCTGCAGCTTCTTCATGAACTCGAAGCCGGCATCCTCGCCGCCGAAGGCGTGGATGATCTGCAGCATGACGGCGGTGCCGTCACCGGCCTGGCCGGGGGTAGAATACTGGATCTTGCCCTTGAACTTCGGGGCGAGCAGGTCGTTGTAGGCCTTTGGCGCTTCCGGCAGGACGGCACTGTTGTAGATGAAGTTCATGTAGTTGTTGACCAGCGGCCGATACTTGTCGGTGCCGCCATCGATCTGGTCGGCGGCTTCCGGCTTATAGTCCTGCAGCAGGCCGTCAGCCGCGGCGCGCTGCACGAAGGGCGGCAAGGTCACCAGCACGTCGGCCTGCGGGTTCGACTTTTCCTTGGCGACACGCTCGACGACGCCGCCGGAACCTGCCTCGATATACTGCACGGTGATGCCGGTGGCCTTGGTGAAGGCGGCGAACTCGGTCTCGAACCAGCTGCCATTGCCGTCATGCAGACCGTCGGCGGAATAGATGGTGACGACACCGTCGGCGAGTGCCGGTCCGACAAGAGCCGACGACGCCAACAGCGACGCGGCGAAGGTCATAGCTATGGTTGCCTTTTGCGATTTCATGATCAGTTCCCCTGTGATTGATGGCACATTCTGCGATGCACTGTGACGATCTCGCCTGTGGGCCGGAGGCTCATGCGGCGCCGTTCGATCTCGTCGTTGTGGCAACTCTGGGGATTGGCGATCGATAAGTAAAATCTATTTATTTTATGAGAGGCAAAGTTCTTCTGATAGTTGTCATGGAATTGTCGCAACGCTGTCGTGGCGGCAACTCGGGCTCGCCGAAGGCCGGCGATTGGCGGCAGAGATGGTGGTGGTCAGCCGAATGAAACGCCAGATGTCTGCGCCCGCAGCCGCGGATCGAACGAACGAACGGTAACCGGCCGGCCGTCGAGAATTTCGAAGCAGCGCGCGAGCGTGTCGTCTTCGAGCCGACGCATGGCCTCCTGCGTGAAGAAAGTGAGATGCGGAAACAGGATGACGTTGTCGCGGCCGAACAGTGCGCTCATCGGATGGCCTGACCTGGCCAGCGGTTCCACCGAATAGACGTCGAGCCCGGCACCGCCGATGCGCCCCGAGATGATCGCCTCGACAAGAGCGGCCTCGTCGATCAGCGCGCCGCGCGAGACGTTGACGATGATGGCCGAAGGCTTCAGGCAAGCGAGCTCGGCTTCACCAATCAGGCCGCGCGTCCTGTCGTTCAGCACGCAGTGGAGGGAAACGAAATCGCAGGCGCGCAGCATGGCGTGGAGATCATTGATCTTCTCGATGCCGGCGGTGCGCATGGTTGCGACATCGACACCGGGATCGAAGCCGAGAACGCGCGCGTGAAATCCCTGTCCGGCCATGCGCGCCATGCTGCGGCCGATCTTGCCCAAGCCGACGAGCCCAAGAGTGGCGCCGGACATGTCGCGCCCCAGCCAGCGTTGCTCGGGCCAGATCCAGCCATCACGTGACACCGCCGCCGTGATAGAGGGCAGCCGCTTGGCCAGCGCGATCATCAGCGCGAAGGCGCCTTCGGCGACGGTCTCCTCGGCATAGTCCGGCACGTTGACGACGGGAATGCCGCGCCGTATCGCGGCGGGGATGTCGATGGCATCGACGCCGACGCCATATTTGACGATGCCCTTCAATCTGGGAGCCGCCTCGATCACCCGTGCGGTGATCGGCGTGTAGCACATCAGCAAAAGATCGGCGTCGGCAACGGCCTGCACGAGATCAGCTTCGGGGATGCCGTCCGGCAGGGTCACCAGTTCGACACCCCTCGCCCGCAAGCCGGCGTCAATGCCGGGGCATTCGAGCTCGCGGTCGGTGCGCACGGCCTTCATGATCAGGCCGCCAGCACGGCGCTCTCGACGATGTCGAGCGCGCGGTCGAGGTCGGTTTTCGAAATGACCAGCGGCGGCGACAGCGTCAACACGTTGCCCTGGCTGATCTTGAAGCTCAGCCCCTGTTCAAGGCAGGCATAGAAGACGCGCTCCGCGAGATCGCGTGCCGGCTGGCGCGTATCGCGATCTTCGACGAGCTCGACGCCGACCATCAGTCCCCTGCCCCTGACGCCGCCGACATGGGGCGAGCGCGCCATCAGGTCATGCATGCGTCCGAGCATGTGCCGGCCAAGCTCGGCCGCGCGCTCGACCAGCCCTTCCTCCAGGATGATGTCGATCGTCGTCAGCGCGGCGCGTGTCGTCACCGGGTTCTTTTCATGGGTGTAGTGACCGATCGCGAAGCCGCCGGTGACGTCGAGATCACGGCGCGCGATGACGGCGGCGATCGGCAGGATACCGCCGCCGAGTGACTTGCCTAGAACGACGATGTCGGGCGTCACATCATCATGCTCGTGCGCGAAGAATTTTCCGGTCTTGCCGAGGCCGGTCGGGATCTCATCGAAGATCAGCAGCGTGCCGTGCCGGTCGCAGGCTTCGCGCACCCGCTTCCAGAAACCGGGCGGCGGCGGGTTGGGCGTCGCCCGCATCGGTTCTGCGACGACCGCCGCCACGTCCTGCTCGCGGCCAAGGACGTAGGCAATCATGTTGGCGCAGGCAAGGCCCGATGCTTCCAGGGAATCGTGGCCATAGGGGCAGCGATAGCCATCCCACGGCGCGACATGTTCGGTGCCGGTCATCATCGGGCCTGATATGTGCGAGCGGAAGGTCGCCTCGCCGCCAACGCTGGCTGCGCCGAAGCCGGCGCCATGGAACGCATCCCAGAACGACACCGTCTTGAAGCGGCCGGTCGCGGCGCGGGCGATCTTCAACGCCACTTCAATGGCGTCCGAGCCGCCGGTGGTGAACAGCACCTTGCCGAGATCGCCGGGCGCCAATGCCGCCAGCTTCTCCGCCAGCTCGACGGCGGGCTCGCAGGCAAAGCGGCGCGGCGCGAAGCAGAGCTCGTCGAGTTGCTTCTTGATGGCGGCCACAAGCCTCGGATGGCCATAGCCGAGGTGATGGACGCTGTTGCCGTGGAAATCCATGAAGCGGCGGCCCGCGGTATCCTCGATCCAGATGCCTTGCGCCTTCGCGATGGTCGAAAGGCAGGGGCTGGACAGGCTCTGGTGCATGAAGGCGGCCGCGTCGCGATCGAGCAGGCCGCGGATCCGCGGATCGTCCTGCCCGGCATCCCATCGGCCGCGAGCCGCTGTGGTGTTGGAATCGCCTTCGGTGTGCACAAGCTCTTTGATCGCGGCCATCATGGTCTCCGAAACGCGAATGAGGGAGCGGCGAACGCTCCCTCGATTGTTCTATCCGTCAATGCCGTCCGGTCAGGACCAAGGCAGCGAAAATGTCTTCACATTGGTGTAGCTCTTCATCGCCTCGATGACGCCTTCCTTGTAGCCGTTGCCCGAATCCTTGATGCCGCCGAAGGGCGACATCTCGATGCGATAGCCCGGCACCTCCCAGATGTTGACGGTGCCGACCTGAAGGCCGGCGATGTATTTCTGCATGCGCGGAAAAGAGTTGGTGCAGACGCCCGACGACAGGCCGAACGCGGTCGAGTTGGACAGTGCGATCAGCGCATCATCGTCGTCCGGCGCGCGAACGATCGGGATGATCGGGCCGAACGTCTCCTCCATCACCAGTTCGGATATGTGCGGCACGCGATCGACGACGATGGGCGGCAGCAACGCGCCCTGACGACCCGGATTGTAGAGGATTTCGGCGCCCTGCTCGGCGGCCATGTGGACGCGCGCTTCGAACAGCGCCGCAGCCTTCTCGTGCACGACGGTGCCAAGGTCGGTCGAGCGGTCCATCGGATCGCCGAAGCGGATCTTTTTCGCCCGCTCCAGCACCAGCGGCACGAAGCGGTCGGCGACGCTTTCCTGGACGAGGATGCGCTTGACCGCCGTGCAGCGCTGGCCGGAGTTCTTCGTCGCTCCGGCCACGGCCAGATCGGCTGCCCTGGCCAGATCCTCGTCGGAGAGATCGTTGAGGACGATCAGCGGGTCGTTGCCGCCGAGTTCCAGCACCTGGCGCTTGTAGCCGGCGGTGCGGGAGATCATCTTGCCGACCGGCACGCCGCCGGTGAAGGTGATCAGGTCGATGTTGTCGTTGGTGATCATCTCGTTGCCGATATCGGCCGGCCAGCCGGTCACCACCGACAGCATCTCCGGTGGCAGGCCGGCCTCATAGAGGATATCGGCCAACAGCAGTGCGGTCATCGGCGTCAGTTCGGTCGGCTTGACCACCACGCAATTGTTGGTGGCGATTGCCGGCGCCACCTTGTGCGAGACCATGTTGAGCGGATGGTTGAACGGCGTGATCGCCGAGATCGCCTTCAGCGGTTCACGCGTGGTGAAGATCTTGCGCGCCTTGCCGTGCGGGGTGAGGTCGCAGGAGAAGATCTGGCCGTCATCCTGGATGCACATCTGCGCCGACAGCGTGAACACGTCATAGGCACGGCCGACCTCATAGAGCGAGTCCGTCTTGGAGATGCCGAGCTCGAGCGTGATGAGGTCGGATATTTCTTCCCGGCGCGACGCCAGCGCTTGCGCCGTGCGAAACAGGATCTGCTGGCGCTCGTAGCGGGTCAGCTTCGATTTGTAGCCGGCGGCGATCTCGAAGGCTTTTCGCGCGTGCTCGGCGCGCCCGGCCGGCACGGTGCCGATGACGGTGTCGTTCCAGGGATAGCGCACCTCGACGACGCCGTCGGCATCGACTCGTCTGCCGGCAATGCGCATCGGCTCGTGGCGAACTTTGATGGCGGGGTCGAGCTTGGTCATGTCAGTGTTCCCGGTGCTCAGAGAGCTACATCGATATTTTGTTGGCGCGGCCATCGCGTCTTGGCAATGGCTTCCCCCACTCCGTCGCCGCTTCGCGGCGCCACCTCTCCCCCCTCCGGAGGGAGAGGAAGGGAGCCAAGGCTGGCGAGCTCAGCGCCTTTCCTCTCCCCCGTCGATCGGGGGAGAGGTGCCGAGCGAAGCTCGGCGGAGTGGGGGTCGACCGGCGCAATCATCAATAACTACGCCCACGAGCCCCACCTCGCACATCAAGCCAGCGCTGCCGCCATTGTGGCGTAGTAGAAGGCGTCGAAATTGCGCAGCGTCGGCTCGTTGGGCAATTCCGGCAGCACCCGGTTGACGATGAACGGCACTTCCTGCTCGGTCAGCCCACCATGCGAGCGCAGCGGTTCGTTCAGAGCCGCCAGGTCATGGCGATGTTCTGAGGTGCCGATCGTCTTGTTCTCGGTCGAGATCAGCACGATGTCGCCGATGCGGTCGGCCGGCAGCTCAAAGCGCTCGCACGCCGTCGGGCTGTCGACGACCAGCATGATGCCGTCGATCTTCGCCAGCCGGGCCATGATGCCGGCCTGATCTGCGCCATCAGGCAGATAGGCCGTGGCAAACGAGCCGAGCGCGCCGTGATGCACGACATAGGGGTCGGTGATCGGCAGGATGACGCGGGCGGCGTCCTTGCCCAGCCACTCGTCGAGAATATCCTGGACATAGACAACATCAGGCGAACCGTCCGCCCTGTGCTTGGGCTTCATGCCATGGTCGGCGGTGACGACGATCGCCGCGCCCAGCGCATCGAGCTCGGTCAGGTATTTGTCGAACATCTCGTAGAAGGCGTTGGCTTGGCGGTCGCCGGGCGCATATTTGTGCTGCACATAGTCGGTGGTCGTCAGGTACATGATGTCGGGGCGGAATTCCTTCAGCAGCTGGACGCCGGCGGCGAAGACGAATTCCGACAGCTCGGCCGAATAGACCTCCGGCACCGGCAGCCCAAAATGCTTCGAGGCATTGCCGATGCCGTGCTCGGCCACAGTCGTGGTGTCGGACTTTTCCGCCGAGAAGCAGAGCGCACGGCCTTCGTCGAAGGCGAGGCCCTTGCCGAGCAGCGCCCGCAATTTGTCCTTGGCGGTCACCACCGCAACCTTGGCGCCGGCGTCATAGAAAGCCTGGAAGACGGTCGGCGCGCGCAGGAAGCGCGGATCGTTCATCATCACTTCCTTGCCGGTCTCGCGCTCGTAGAGATAGTTGCCACAAATGCCGTGCACCGCTGGCGGGCGGCCGGTGGCGATCGACAGATTGTTGGGGTTGGTGAAGCTCGGAATGACCGAATGGGCAAAGCGCACCGTGCCCTTTTCCTTGATCTTGACTAGCGCCGGCATCAACCCGGCCTTGATCGCCTCATCGAAGTAAGCCGGCTCGCAGCCGTCAAGGCAGATGGCGATGGCCGGCACACGCGGCCAGGCGTAGGTGCGGCCGTTGACCGCGACGTTGATGGGAGACATCTGGTTCATCTGATATCCTCGAAATCGGCCGCTTCAGGCGGCGAGTTTGGCGCGTTCGGCGAGTGCCGCGGCGGGTGGAGCGGCGGTGTCGACGCCCATTTCATGCAGTGAAAAAGCCGCCGCCTCGACGACGCGGCGCATGACATGCTCGTCCATCTGGCCGATGCAGCCGACGCGGAAGCTATCCACTGCGGTCAGCTTGCCCGGATAGATGATGAAACCCTTGTCCTTCATCAGATCGTAAAAGCGGTCGAAGGCGAAACTGGCATGGGCCGGGTTGAAGAAGGTGACGATGATCGGCGACAGCCAGCGATCCCTGAGCAGTGTCTCGAAACCGAGGTCGCGCATGCCGGCCACCATGACGTCGCGGTTCCTCGTATAGCGAGCGCCACGGCCGGCGACGCCGCCTTCGGCCTCGTGCTGGCGCAGTGCTTCGAGGAAGGCAGCAACGACATGCGTCGGCGGCGTGTAGCGCCACTGGCCGGTCTTGTTCAGGTGCGCCCACTGGGCGTGGACGTCGAGCGACAGCGAATGGCTCCTGCCTTTGGCAGCCTCCAGCTCGCTCTTGCGGGCGATGATGAAGCCGAAGCCCGGAACGCCCTCGATGCACTTGTTGGCGGATGAGACCATCGCCTCATAGCGGATTTCGTTGACGTCGAGCGCTACGGCGCCGAACGCGCTCATGGAATCGACCAGCAGCTTGCGACCCTTGGCATGGACGGCTTGCGCAATCTCGGCGACCGGGTTGAGGATGCCGGAGCTGGTCTCGCAATGGATGGCGATGACATGGGTGATATCAGGGTCGGCCGCGAGGGCCGCCGCCACCTCGTCGCCGCGCGGGGGCAGATAGTCGCCCTTGTCGATCAGCGTGTAGGCGCGGCCGAGATACTGCATGGTCTGCGCGGCGCGCAGGCCGTAGGCGCCGTTGGCCAGCACAAGAACCTTGCCATCCCTGGGCACGAACGACCCCAGCATCGCTTCGACGCAGAAAGAACCGCTGCCTTGCATCGGCACGCAGTCGAACTCATCGTTCCTGTCCCCGGTCAGCGCCAGCAGGCGGCGACGCATATCCGATGTCATGGCGCGAAAGTCGCCGTCCCACGATCCCCAGTCGCGCAACATCGCCTGCTTGACCGAATAGGCCGTGGTGAGCGGTCCCGGGGTCAGAAGATACGGCTCGCCCAGCGCCGGGCTGGCCAGCGGCTCCGCGGCAAATTTCGTCTCGGCGAGCATGTTGTCCTCCGCTCGATCTGCGTTCGATGTGGCCTTATTCTTGGCTTGAATGATCTATTTGTAAAATCGTTATTTTGTATCGATGTATAGATTTTAATGATGATCTGCCGGGCGGGAATCCGTCTTCAGGCCAGTGCAGGAGCCCCCACTTCCGCAGCCCCTCTCGCCAGCCGGCTTTCGAGCAGATCACCGCTCTGCGTCAGCAAGGGATAAGCGACCGAGGCCATCAGCGAGTTGATCTCCTTCAGCGCCCGCACGGCCTCCAGATGGATGTCGCTGGTGTCGATGCTCTGCGGCATTCCCGATTGCAGGCGCTTGAGGTGACGGTCGTGGCTCGTGCGTTCCAGTCTGCGCATCCGCTCCTTCTCGACGACGAGTTGCCGCGCCGAATCGAGATCGCTCGACACCAGCACATTGAGTGCAAGCTGCATGTTGGCCATGACACGGTTGTGAAGCCCGGCCAGTTCGCTCCAGCCGTCGCGTGAGAAGCGCAGGTTCTTGTCACGCAGCTCCTGGGTGAGCACGAGCAGGTTCTTGGCGACGATGTCGCCGGCGCGTTCGAGATTGATGGCGAAGTCGGTGAGCTCGATGCCGCGCTGCGCTTCGGCCGCGCTCATGCTGCCGCGATTGACTTCGGCAATGTAGAGCTTGATTTCGGTATGGGCGCGGTTGACCTCCTCATCGAGTTTTTGGGCCTGGCGTATCTGGTCGCCGGTGCCGGCGTCGAAGAAATCCATCACTGGGCGCAGCATCACCTCGACGACTTCGCCCATGCGCAGCAGCTCGCGGGTCGCACTGGCTAGCGCAAGACCGGGTGTGCGCATGACGGTGCGGTCGAGCGCGCTGGTGCGGCGTGACATCAGGTCCCCACCCTCCCCTGCCTTTGCAGCCGGCCTGTCGGGGACCAGCAAGGTGGCGAGCTTTTCCATCGTGCCGGTGAACGGCAAGCAGCAGATGACGAGTACCAGATTGAAGGCGAGATGCAGGTTGACCAGTTGGCGGCCTTCGGTTGCGCCGAACAGATGCGCCGGGAAGGTCACGGCCTGAAGCGCGAACAAAGCCGCCAGCGCCGCCGTGCCGCGAAAGATCAGATTGCCGAGCGGGATACGGCGCGCCTCGACGGCATCGCCGCGCGTCAGCCACACCGCGATCAGCGCGCCGCCGCAATTGGCGCCAAGAATGAAGAACAGACCGACCTCGGCCGGCAAGACGCCTTGCGCGGCAAGCGTCACGAACAGCAGGATCGCCGCGACGCTGGAGTGGATCAGCCATGTGAACAGCGCAGCTGCGGCAAAGGCGGTGAAATAATCCGCGCGCAGATAGGAGATCACCAGTGGCAGCAAGGTGCTCTGCCGCATGGGTGCGGTCGCCTCGCCGATCATATGCAGCGACAACAGCACGAAGGCGACGCCCATCAGGATGCGTCCGCCCTGCCTGATGCCAGCCACCTCGAACTTCAGGGCCATCGCACCGCCGACCAGGACCAGTGCCGGCACCAGCCAGCTGAGATCGAACGACAGCACCTGCACGACCAGGGCGGAACCGAGATCGGCGCCCAGCAGGATCGCCAGCCCGGCCGACACCGAAACCATGCCGCTGGCGGCAAACCCGGCCGCCAGGACGGCGACTGCGGTCGAGCTTTGCAGCAGCACGGCAAGCACGGTGCCGACGCCCGCCGAGCTGATCCGCGCACCCCGCGCCTGTCTCAGCGCATCGCGCAAGGCAGGGCCGCAGGCGCGCTCGACGCCCGTGCGCACCATGCGCACGGCCCAGAGCAGCAGCATGACGGCACCCGCCAGGTGCAGCAGGATGATGGAAAATTGCATGGCGACGCCTCCGGTGCCAACGGCCGGCAGGGATGTCGACCCATGCTCAGGCTGAGGGTCGGCAAAACATAAGTCAAATCGTTCCTTCCGATCTTTTCCTAAGCAGTCCTTATGATAGGATGTCGGCGATTTCAGAAATGTCGGAGGCACGGAAGATGCGCTACGTCCAGTTGCGAGCCTTTCACCAGGTGGCCATCTGCGGTGGCTTTTCACGCGCCGCCGAGGCGCTCTTCCTGACCCAGCCGGCGATCTCGGACCAGGTGCGCAAGCTCGAGGAAGAGTATGACGTGCTGCTGTTCAACCGGAACAAGAAGCAGGTCACGCTGACCCATTCGGGCCAGAAATTGCTCGAAATAACCCACCGCATGTTCGATACCGAGCAGCAGGCGCTCGAACTCCTGACGGAGTCGCGCGCCCTGCGGTCCGGCACGCTACGCATCGTCGCCGATGCCGCGCATCACCTGCTTCACATCCTCGGCAGCTTCCGGGCTCGCTACCCCGGCGTGCAGGTTTCGGTGCGCGCCGGCAACACCGAGACGGTGATCAGCAGCCTCTACAGCTACGATGCCGACATCGGCGTGCTGGGCGAAGTGCCGACCGGGCGCGATTTCGAGGTGCTGGAACTCAACTCGACGCCGATCATCGCGTTCGCGTCCGTCGACCACCCGCTGGCCGCGAAAAAGTCGCTCACCCTCAAGCAGCTCGCGCAGGAATCGCTGGTCATGCGCGAGCGCGGCTCGAAGACGCGTCAGAAACTCGAAGATCTCGCAGCCGCCTCGAAAATCGAACTGAGGCCGGCGATCGAAGCCGAGGGCCGCGAAGCCGTCCGCGAGATCGTCGCCTCGGGCGCCGGCATCGGCTTTGTCTCGGCGGCCGAATTCGGCCAGGATTCGCGGCTGGTGCCGATCACCATCGACGGTCCCGAGACGCTGATGGACGAAGCGCTGATCTGCCTGCGTGAACGCAGCGGCGGCAAACTGGTGCGGGCTTTCCTGGATATGGCAAGGTCCATGTCGGCGGATTAAGCGGCAGCGCGAACCTCCACCACATCAGCCTTCACCCGCTCCGACTTCGGGTCGTAGGGACTGCGCAGATGTGCTGTCGCGGCATGGCGAACGCCGGCAAGGTCGATCTCGAAACGACCACCGGTGAGAAACGCAGCGTCGACACCCGCCTCGTTCTCGATCAGCCCGAGTGCGACCGAGCGGCCAAGCGTGTGGCCGTAGGCGGCCGAGCGGACTTCGCCGACCGGTTTGCCGTCACGCAGTACCAACTCGCCGCCCCACAGCATCGGCTCGGCATCATCGAGCGTGAACAGCACGACGCGCCTTGCCGGTGCTGTCGATGGCTTCGTCTCAACCAGCGCGTCGCGGCCGATAAAGCCCCCTGGCTTGTCCATCGCGACAGCGAAGCCAAGCCCGGCCTGCCAGGGGTTTATATCAGGCGTCAACTCCCTGCCCCAGGCGCGAAAACCCTTTTCGATGCGCAAGGCATCGAGCGCGTAGTAGCCGGCGTCCAGCAGACCGAATTCACGGCCTGCCTCATGCAACGCCTCATAGACGCCGACGGCGAATTCGGTCGGCACGATCAGTTCCCAGCCCAGTTCGCCGACATAGGTCATGCGGTTGGCATAGGCGGTGGCATAGCTGATATCGATCTCGCGGATAGTGGCGAAGGGAAAGCCGGCGTTGGAGAGATCGGCCGAGGAGAGTTTGCCCAGCAGATCGCGCGAGCGCGGCCCCATCAACGCCAGTACCGCGTAGGACGAGGTGACGTCGGTCAAGATAGTATGCGCGTCGGGGGGAATGTTTTTGACGATCCAGTCGGCATCGTGGATGGCTTGCGCGGACCCGGTGACGATGAGGAATTTCTCCGCGCCAAGCCGCATCACGGTGAGATCGCTTTCATAGCCGCCACGTGCATTGAGCACGCCCGTATAAACAGACGTACCGTCCGGTACATCGATATTTCCTGCGCAGATCCAGTTGAGCGCGGCGCAGGCATCGCGGCCCTGCACGAGGAACTTGGCGAAAGAGGTCTGGTCGAAGACGGCGACGGCTTCGCGTGTCGCCTTCATCTCGCGTTTGACCGCCTCGTGCCAGTTCTGGCGGCCGAAGGCATAGTCGTTCTCGGCCCTCTCTCCCGGTGCGGCGAACCAGTTGGCCCGCTCCCAGCCCATTTTGGAGCCGAAGCAGGCGCCCTTGGCGGCGAGCCGGTCGTAGAGCGGCGAGCGGCGGAAGGGCCGTGCGGTGTCCAGTTCGCGGTTCGGCCACGGCATGGCGTAATGCAGGCCGAGCGTTTCCTTGACACGGTCATGCAGCCAGCGCGGATTGTTGTTGAAGGAGGCGAAGCGCCTGATGTCGACCGGCCACAAATCCATTGTCGGCGCGCTGTTGACGATCCATTCGGCCAACGCCCTGCCCGCGCCGCCGGCGCTGGCGATGCCCATCGAATTGAAGCCGGCGCCGACATAGAAGTTCTTCAATTCGGGCGCCTCGCCAAGGAGAAAATTGTTGTCCGGCGTGAAGCTCTCGGGACCGTTGTAGAATTTCTTGACCTCGGCCTCAGCCAATTGCGGTACGCGGACTAGCGCGTTCTCCATGAGGATCTCGAACTGATCCCAATCATCCGGCAACAGCGCAAACTCGAAATTTTCGGGAATGCCGTTCATGCCCCACGGCTTGGCATGCGGCTCGAAGCCGCCCATGACCAGGCCGCCGACCTCTTCCTTGAAATAGATGAAACCGTCGGGGTCGCGCATCACGGGCAGGTCCGGATGTACGCCCTCGATCCTGCCGGTAACGATGTACATGTGCTCGGCCGAATGCAGCGGCACCGAGACGCCGCACATCAGCCCGACCTTGCGCGCCCACTGGCCGGCGCAATTGACGACGATCTCGGCGGCAATGTTGCCGCGGTCCGTCTCGACACCGCAGGCGACACCATTCCTCTGGCTGATACCAGTGACCTTGACCCGCTCGATAATTTTCGCGCCGCGATTGCGCGCACCCTTGGCAAGCGATTGCGTGAGATCGGTCGGATTGGCCTTGCCGTCGCCCGGCAGCCAGACGGCGCCGACCAGATCGTCGGTCGCCATGACCGGCCATAGATCGGCTGCCTCCTTCGGCGAAATCACGTCGATGTCGACGCCCTGGGCGCGTGCCGATGCGGCCGTGCGCTTCAGCACCGTCATGCGGTCGACGGTCCGCGCCACCGACAGCGAGCCACAATTCTTCCAGCCGGTGGCAAGCCCGGTCTGGGCTTCCAACTCGCCATAGAGCTGCGTGGAGTATTTGATCAGGCTGGTCATGTTGGAGTGACTGCGCAACTGGCCGACAAGCCCTGCGGCGTGCCAGGTGGTGCCACCGCTGAGTTGCCCCTGTTCGAGCAGCACAACATCGGTCCAGCCGAGCTTCGTCAGGTGATATGCGACCGAGCAGCCGATGATACCGCCGCCGACAATGACAACGCGCGCCTGGGTGGGGAATTGGTTTGCCATGGGAGATCCTGCCGTTTTGACACGAGCCGGATCATAGCTGTCGATTTCCAAATATCAACACAAAATACCACAAAACATCACATCAAGATGCAATCATCAGCTCAGGTCCCTTGCGCGCAAGCGCCTCAGCGATGTCAGCCTGCGGCTTCGCGTCGACGATCACGCCGGCGGCACGCTGAAAATTCGGGATCCTGAGCGGCGTCAGCTTTGCGAACTTGCTGCTGTCGAGAACGAAGTAGGTTTTGGCGGCAAGCGCGATCATGCGGCTGCGCTGTTCGGCGCCGGCGCGGGTGAAATCGGTAACCTCGCCGTCCGGCGACAGCGCGCCCCCGCCGAGGAAGGCGACGTCGACGCGAAAGCGCGACATGGCTTCCAGCATGTCGATGCCGGAGGCTGCTTCTTCGCCGGGATCGACTTCGCCACCCAGCATATGCACGCGCATGCCTGAGACGTGGCACAGCAGAAGCGCGATCTTCAGGCTCGCCGTGCAGATGGTGAGATCGCGCAGGTCGGTCATGGCCTGTGCGACGGCCAGCGTGGTGGTGCCGGAATCGAGGAACACCACCATGCCGTCCGTCACGAGACCGGCGGCCGTCCTGCCGATCGCGGCCTTGCCTCCGGCATTTTCGTGGCTGCGCAAGCTCATTGCCGGTTCGCTCGGCTCGAAGCGGGCGGCGCCGCCATGCACGATGCCGAGCTGCCCCTTATCCGACAGCAGCTTCAGGTCGCGGCGGATGGTTTCGCGCGAGACATCGAAGAACCCGGCCAGCTCGGCGACGCTGACAGACCCCTGGGCGCCCAGCCGCCGCAGGATCTCTTCGTGGCGACGTGGAGCAAGGGCGCGCGCCGGCAGGCTGCTGTCGGGGGACATGATGATCCTCGGATCGGGTGTCGATGTTGCAATATGTGGCAGTGATCGTGCGCAGAGGCAACCGGAGCTCAACCCACGCCGTCAGGATTTTCGCGACAGGCCATCTTCCCTGATCGCGCCGACCAGCGTCTCGCTTCCCTCGCGAAGATGCTGCCTCAGAATGCTTGTGGCCTCGTCCCCCTCGCGCTCCCTGCAGGCGGCCAGAAGGTCGCGGTGCTCCGTCTGCGAGCGGCTGCGATAGTCCAGGTTCGACAGCAGGATGCGGACGTAGCGATCGGCGGCATTGTGGTGCGCCTCGATCAGGCCGAGCAATCGATGGTTGCCGCAGGCGTCGTAGAGAGCCAGATGAAAGGCACGGTTCAGCGCGCCCCATCGGCCGACATTGCGCTCCGCGTCGATCTGATCGAGCACCTGTTCCGCCTCGTCGAGCTTCGCGGCAGCGAGGTTAGGAAGCGAAAGCCGCAACGCCTCGCATTCAAGCAATTCGCGCAGCGCATAAATTTCACCGATCTCGGCGCCGTCCATCCGAGCGACCTGCGCGCCTTTTGTGGGATGAATGGAGACAATACCTTCGGCTTCCAATTGGCGAAGGGCGTCACGAATTGGCATGCGGCTGAAGCCAAACTGCTCGGCCAATTCATCCTGGCGCAGCGAAGTGCCCGCCTTGATGGTCCCACTGGCAATCGCTTCGCGCAGGACATTGGCGACCTGTTCGGCCACGGTTCGCGGCCCCTGCATCACGCTTTCCGCAAATCCTCGCAATCGATGCTCCCGCTCACATGGTGCCAGCCTAACTGAAGACTCCCCATGTGGATATATGTATGCCTGTATACTCCGCATTCGGCATCATTTGCGCGAATTGCCCGGTCGAACGTGGCCACTGACCTGCACGCCGTCCTCGGCACGCAGGTACAGGAAACCAGGAATGGACAGCAGCGGGATGACCGCGGTCAGCAGGAACACCTGGTGGAAGCGTTCCGCTGTCACGATGTGGGTTTCTCCTGCGACAAGGCCCAGCACCATGGCGGCGATCGAGACGCCGAGCGATACGCTGAGTTGCTGCAGGACGCCGCCGAGACTGGTGGCGCGGCTGAGCTTGTCGGCCGGCAGGTCGGCATAGGACAGCGTGTTGGAGGTCATGAACTGCGCCGACCGGATGACCCCGAAGACAAAGACGTAAAGGCCGATCATCCAATGCGGCGTATCGGCCTCGATCAAGGCAAAGCCCCCGACAGCGGCGGAACCGACCACCGCGCTGCCGATCAGCACGATATTGAAGCCGAAGCGCCGCAACAGCGGCGACAGCAGCGGCCGAATGAGCAAGGCGCCGAAGCTGCCGACGAATGTCAGTGAGCCCGAGGTGACCGGGCTCATGCCAAAGCCGACCTGCAGCATCAGCGGCAACAGGAAAGGCACGCCGTTGAGGCCAACGCGGCACAGGCCGCCTGCCAGCGTACCGACCCAGAACGAGCGAAATCGAAACAGCGTCAGATCGACCGCCGGTGCAACGACGCGGCGCGCATAGCGCCCGAAGGCGAGCAGCAGCAGGATCGCGGCGGCCAACACCAACGCTGTCGCCGAAACGGGGATGATCGGCCTCCCGATGCTTTCCAGCCCGAACTGCAGCAGCGCAACTCCGCATCCGACCATCAGAAACCCGGCGAAGTCGAAGCGTTGCACCGCTTCCTCGCGGAAATCGTCGACGAAGCGCAGCGCCGCCAGAATGCCGAGACAACCGAATGGCACGTTGACATAGAATATCCAGCGCCATGACGCGTAAGTGGTCAACAGGCCGCCGAGCAGCGGCCCGATCACAGGCCCCATGATGGCGGGCAAGGTCATGTAGGTCATGGCGGTGATCAGCCCGCTGCGCGGGAAGCTGCGCAGCAGGATCAGCCGCCCGACCGGCGTCATCATGGCGCCGCCCAGCCCCTGCAGGGCGCGCATCGCCAGCAGCATGCCGAAACTGTTGGCCATGCCGCATAGCGCCGAGCCGAGGGTGAAGGTGAAAAGCGCCAGCGCGAACACTTTTCGTGCGCCGAACCTGTCGGCGAACCAGCCGCTGACGGGAATGAATACGGCCAGCGTCAGGATGTAGGTGGTGATCGCCAGGTTCAGCCTGACGGGCGTCGTGTCGAGGCTGCGCGCGATGGCGGGGATCGCGGTGGTGATGATGGTGGAATCGAGCTGCTCCATCAGAAAGGCGATGGCGACGATGATTGGGATAATCAGTCTCAGCCTCGGGTCGCGCTCGGTGGCAAATTGAGGCTGTTCCAATGCTGTGGCCAATTCCGTCATGCAGGCGGCTGCTCTACCCCAGTTGGCGCATCCGCGTTCAAAGGCGAGATCGCCTTCCGTGCGGCAAGCCAGCCGAGGCCTGATCACACGGCCTGCCTTATGGTCCGACAAATAGGCAAGCGGTAGTCATTTCTGGTTGTGTGGAGGTCAACAAATCTTGACCATGAGCGCCGCCGGCGAATTGAGCGTCGTGGCAGGCCGTCACCTCGCATTCCACCTGGCTCGATCTCCCTGGGAAACTACCGCCACGCGCTTGCGGCTTGACGGCGCAACGAAGTTGAGTCACTGGTCGACTAGTATACAAGTGGTGAGGCCATGCTTGAAGTTCTCGTTCGCGCGCCGCGGTCGCTGGAAGTCCGGCAAGGCGCCATGCCCGAGCCCGGCGCCGGTGAAGTCGTCGTTCATGTCAGCCGTGCGGGTATCTGCGGCTCCGACATTCACATCCTGCATGGCTCCAATCCGTTCGCCGTCTATCCGCGCATCATCGGCCATGAATTCGCAGGCACGGTAACAGCGCTCGGACGCAATGTGACCGGCATCGCGGTGGGAGACCGCGTGGTGGTCGATCCCGTGGTGTCGTGCGGCCACTGCTATCCCTGCCGGGTCGGCCGCTCCAATGTCTGCGCCAACCTCGAAGTGATGGGCGTTCACCGCGACGGCGGCTTTCGCGCCTTCGTGGCGGTGCCGGCAGCAAGTGCCATACCGGTTCCAGCGAATATGCCGTTTGGGCTGGCGGCCCTGGCCGAGCCGTTTTCCATCGCCGCCAATGTGCTTGATCGTACCGGTTGCGGACCCGACGATACGGTGCTGATCTATGGCGCCGGCACGGTCGGCGTCACTGTCCTGCAGGTCGCCAAGCTCAAGGGCGCGCGCTGCATCGTGGCCGATATCGACGAAGCCCGCCTCGAGCGAGCGCTTCGCTTCGGTGCCGACAGGGTGATCCACTCCGCCCGCGATCCCGTGCCGGCCGCGGTGCGCGGCGAAAATGATGGTCTTGGCCCGACTCTGGTCATCGACGGCGCCGGTATTCCCGCACTTCTTGACGAGGCTTGCCGGCTGGCCAGCCCGGCGGGCCGCATCGGCCTGCTCGGTTTTTCCGATGCCCCATCCAATCTCAGCCAGCAGGAAGTGGTGCGCAAGGAACTGACCATCGTCGGCTCGCGCCTGAACCGCCGGCTGTTGCCGCGCGTCGTCGAATGGCTGGCCGACAAGCGGCTCGACCCGCAAGGCATGATCACGCAGGTCTTCGCGGCGGCGGATGCACGCGCCGCCTTCGACCTTATCGAGAAGGAACCGCAGCGAACGCTGAAGGTCCAGTTGGACTTCTCATGAGCCGGACTTAGCTCTCGACCAGCGCGATGGCGCGCAGCGGCGATCCGCTGCCGCCTTCGATCGCCAGCGGCAAGCTGATCAGGAAGCACAGCGGCGGCAAGTCGCCAAGCCGGGCGAAATTCTCGCCGATCAGGATGCCCGCTGAAAGCAGCGTATTGTGCGCCGGGAAATCCTCGCTGCCGAAACAATCGATCGACAGGCAGTCCGAGCCGACGATGCGCGCACCGCGCTCGACCAGCAATTCGCTTGCTTGCCGCGACAGGCCGGGCCAGTCGGCGAGAAACGCGGCCGGATCGTCCCAGAACCGGTCCCAGCCGAAATGGAAGAACACGGCGTCGCCCTGCCGTACGCAGCCATGTTCGGCCTCGAAAGCGAAGATAGAATCCGGCTCGACCGCCTGCCGGGGACGACAGCCACGCGCGTCGATCGTCACCATGCGGCCGAAGAAACGCTCGACCGGAATGCCGGAGATGGCAGCACCGCCGCGGATGAAATGGACCGGCGCGTCGAAATGCGTGCCGGTGTGCTCGCTCATAGCCAACGCATGATTGCAGGCGACGTCGCCGCGGTCATAGGATTCCACCATTTCCTGGCAGTAATGCGGGTGCGTCGGCCACACCGGCATGCCGGGCTTCATCGGATGTGTCAGATCGACGAAGGAAACCGCCTTCGTTTCGAACAGCCCGGCGAGGGTGTCGGTGGCGGATGTCATCTGACGCGCGGCCTCGGCACGAGAGCGACGATCAAGATGATCAGCACGCCGGTCAAAAGGAAGCGCACGCCTGCCTGGATGCCAAAGGTGTTGAGCATGGTGGACATCAGGTTGAAGAACAATGCAGCCCCCCATATGCCGATGGCGTTGGCCTGTCCACCAGCGACGCTGGTGCCGCCAAGCACCACCACGGCGATCGATTCCATCAGATAGGCGTCACCCATGTTGAGTGCTGCCCCGCCGCTGAAGCCGGCAAGCAGGAAGCCGGCGAGCGCTGCCGCCGTGCCGCACAGCATATAAGCAATCAACCGCACCCGTGCGACGTTGATGCCGGCGAGCCGCGCCGCCGGTTCGCTCTGGCCGGTGGCCAGCACTTGCCGGCCCCAGACCGTGCGTTTGAGAGCGATCATGGCGACCAGCGTCAGCACCATCACCGCGATCGGCATGAATTGCACGCCGCCAAGGCTCATCGAGGTGAACCGGGAAAGGCCGGCCGGCGGCTTCAGTGTCGCCTGGCCGCCGAGATTGAAGGCAAGCGACTGGAACACGAAGCTCCAGGCGAGCGTGGCGATGATCGGCGGCAGCCTGAGCGCGACGATGGCAAGGAAGTTAGCGGCCCCGGCAACGGCGCCGACGGCAAGTGCTGCAAGCAGGCCAGGCAACAGCATGCCGTCGGACCCTTGCATGACCGTCATCGACACATAGGCGGCCAGCGTCAGCACGGATGGCACGGACAGGTCGATATTGCCCGGCCCGGAGGCGACCACGAACATCTGCCCGGTTCCTACCACAACGCTGAAGGCACCGAAGGCGAGCGCGCCCGACAGCGTGGCGCCGGCACTGCCGATGCCCGAGTAGGCTGTCGTCGCCAGCCACATTGCGAGCGCCACGATGAAGCCGTAGGTCCACGGCGCGAGGCTCAATCTCCGGGTCATCGCGCCCGCTCCGACAAAAGCACGCGCCCGGCCAGCACGAGAAACAGGATGACGCCCTGGGCACCGATCTGCCATGTCGGCGGCACCTGCAGGAAGGACAGAAGCGAGCCCGCGAGCGACAGCGTCAGCGCACCGACCACCGTGCCGACCGGCGAGACGACGCCACCGGTGAAAGCGCCACCGCCGAGGATCACCGCGCCGACGCCGAGCAGCGTATAGGCCGGCGCGACATTGGCGTCGCCCGATGTGGTGAGGCCGGTCAGCGTCAGCCCGGCCAGACAGGCAAGCAGGCCGGCGGCGGCGTAGACGGCGACGCGGATGCCGATAACGGACCAGCCGGCGCGCTCGACGGCGCGCGGATTGCCGCCGGCGCCGCGCAACACCACGCCATAGGAGGAGCGCGAGATGACGAGATGGCCGGCGAGCGCCGCCAGTGCCGCCAGCCAGATCGACAGCGGCATCAAAGGCGGCTGCCAACTCATGAAGGAAGCCAGCCATGCCGGCGCCGAGCCACCCGGCGCCGGCAGCAGGATCACGGCGATGCCGAGCCAGATGAAGGACATGCCCAGCGTCACGATGATCGACGGCAGTTGCCGCGAATGGATAAGCAGGCCAAAGCCGGCATAGACGGCGATCAGGACCAGATAGCACAGCAGCGCGAGCGCAGGTGCATCCTGCAAATAGAGCGCGGTGACGCAGGTGATCAGCCCGACAAAGGCGCCATTGGACAGGTCGATGTCGCCCAGCATGATCACCATCATCTGTGCCAGCGCGGCGAACACCAGCGGCACCGAGAGCTTGAACAGAAGGTGGAAGCCGAAATAGCTCATCGCCGCTGGGCGGATGCTGAAGATGATGGCCAGCATGACCAGCAGCGCGATCGCCGGCAGGCCGACCTGCAAGGCATTGAGCAAGGCCGGGCGCGCCTTGGAAGAGGAACGGGCGGGAGCACGGGCAGCTGCGTCAGACATGCTCGCCTCCGAACGACGCCTGCAGAATACGGCCGGTCTCGATGGCGTCGCCTTCCAGTCTGGTCGCGGCGCGTCCCTCGCGGAAGACATAGATGCGCTCGCAATTGGTCAGCTCTTCGAGCTCGGTCGTGTACCAGACGAAGGAGCGTCCGTTCTCGGCCTCGGCGCGGATCAGCCGGTAGACCTCCTGCTTGGTGCCGACATCGACGCCGCGCATCGGGTCGTCGAGGAAGATTACCTGCGCATCCGACGCCAGTGCGCGGGCGAACAGCACCTTCTGCTGGTTGCCGCCGGACAGCGACAGGATCGGCGTGTCGATCGAAGGCGCCTTGACCTTGAGCCGGTCCGACCAGGTCTCGGCCAGCTTGCGGGCGGCAGCGCTTGAAATCATGCCGCCCCGCGTCAGCGCATTCAGGCTGCGGATGGTCAGATTGTCTGCGATGGACCATAGCGAGAACACGCCCTCCGAGCCGCGGTCGCCGGCGACATAGGCACCCGGCAAGGCCTCGCGCTGCCGGCGCGCGGCATAAAACATCGCACGCAGCCGCTCGCGCTGGCCGTGGCCGTCGAGCCCGGCGAAACCGATGATCTCGCCCTTGCCGACGTCGATGGTCAGATCAGCGGTGTCGCGACCCGCATGCCGGATCACTGGAGCCTGCACCGACGCGGCCTTGCCGGCGGAGCGGTCGCGGGGCCGCTCGATGCTGCCCATCAGCTCGACAAGCGCGGCGCGTGTCAGGCCGGGGGTCGTCCGCTCGGCGACGACCTTGCCGTCGACCATGACGACGGTGCGGTCGCAGACGGCGAGGATCTCGTTCAGTCGATGGGTGATCAGGATGCAGGCGATACCGCGTCCTGCCGCGCGGCGGATATGAGCAAGCAATTGTTCCGTCGCCTCGTGGCCGAGCGCCGAGGTCGGCTCATCGAGGATGACGGCGCGTAATTTGATGCTGGTTTGCGTGAAGGCGCGGGCGATCTCGACCATCTGTCGCTCGCCGATCGGCAGGTCGGCGACCTTCCTGTCGAGATCTATGCCGTGGCCAGGGAAGATCTCGTCCAGCACCGGACCGATCACCTGACGCGCGCGCCGCCGCCAGCCCAACCCGCGCAAGGACCTGTGCACGATGCGGGTGTTTTCCGCCGACGTCAAATTGGCGCAGAGCGACAGTTCCTGGAAGATGCAGCGCAGCCCGGCCTGCTGGGCGCTGGCCGCACTCCAGACACCGATCTCACGCCCGCCGAGGCGAAAGCTGCCACCGCTGCGCTCGACCGTGCCGGCCAACACGTTCATCAGCGTCGACTTGCCGGCGCCATTGTGACCGACGAGGCCGACGACCTCGCCGGGCTTGAGATGAAAATCCACGCCGCCCAGGGCATGCACGGCATCATAGTGCTTGCGGACATCGCGCACCTCGATGAGGAGGCCGTCGGCATTGACCGTCTCTGCTACGTCCTTTTTGGGCGACGTGGGATCGTTCATCATTCGGCCATGCTGCTCATTTCGGCGCGGGAACGCCCGGCAGAGGCTCTTTCTTAGCGTTGGCGTCGATGATCTTGGCCACCAGCTCCTGCGGATATTCGGCATTGACGACGCCGCCTGCGGGAACCGTCTTCAGCCAGGCGTCAAGGTCAGGCTGATTGATCTGCAAGAGCGGCACCTCGACGAATTTCGGCACCTGCTTGCCGGCCAGGATCTGCTGCGCGACCCAGAACGCGACCTGCGAGACGCTGGGCGTGGCACCCAGCGAGAAGGTTTCGTAGCCGCTGGCGTCATGCTCCTGCTTCCACAGCGCCAATTCGTCCTGGCGGTTGCCCATGATGATGATCGGCAGCGGCCGGTTGGCGGCCTTGAATGCCTGCGCCGCGCCATAGCCGTCGCCGCCCTGCGTCAGCACCGCATCGACCTGAGGCAGCGACGGCAGGATGCCCGACACTTCCTTTTGTGCCACGGTCGCCGTCCACTGGCCATAGACCTCGCCGACGGCCTTGTAGCTGGCGTGCGCCTTCATCGCTTTCTCGACGCCCTCATGCAGGCGCTTGTCGAAACCGTCGCCAGCCATACCGCGGATCTCGAGGATGTTGGCCGGTTTGTCGCCGAGCTTGCTGGAGATGAAATCCAGTTCTGCCTTGGCATAGGAATCAAGGTTGTAGTCGACGACATAGGCGCAAGGCTCGGTGACGCCGCTGGCGAAGGCAACGACCGTGATACCGGCATTGCAGGCATCCTTGATGGCGCCGTTGAGTGCGGTGTCGGAGCCGGCAAGGACGATGATCGCGTCGTAGCCCTGCAGGATCAGGTTCTCGATCTGGCTGGCCTGTTCGGTCACCGAATTGTTCGAGCTGACGACGGCTGTTGCGGCGACCTGCTTGTCGGCCACGGCCTTGGCGCCCATTTCCTCGAAGCTCTTTATCATCACCTGGCGGAAGGAATTGCCGGCGTAGGAATTGCTGAAGGCGATCTTCTTGGCCGAAGTGTCGCCCTTGGCGACGCCGTCATCGGCGCGAGCGTCCAGCGTTGCAAAGCTGGTGCAGCCGAGCATGGCTGCAACGAATAAGGCTGTGGTCCTGCTCATTGTTGTTCTCCTCCGGTTGAAAGTCATAGCGTCCTCCCGCCGATCCTTTCGAACGAAAAATGTCAGCCCAGCCCAAGATCAGGCACGGCATCGTTCAAATGGTCGGCGAAACTGGTGTTGGGCAGCAGCGGATACCAGCCCGGACGGCCAGGATCGCGGTCGTAGGCGTAGCCGCCCAGCGAGCGATAGAGCTCGGCATAGGTTGCGAGTTTGTCGCGATCGAGCTCGACACCGAGGCCCGGTGCCTCCGGCACCGCGATCGCACCATTCTCGTAGCGCATCTTGCCGCCGACGATGATGTCGTCGGCAAGGTGGTGGTAATGCGCGTCGGCGGTGAAGACGAGGTTGGGCAGCACAGCGCCAAGATGCAGCATGGTGGCGAGCTGGATGCCGAGTTCGCCAGAGGAATGCACGGCAATGCCGAGGCCGAACGTGTCGCAGATCTGCGCCGCGCGCACGCAGGCGCGGATGCCGCCCCAGAAAGTGGTGTCGAGCAGGATCACGTCAACCGCAGGGTCGCGCACATTGGTGGCGAGCTGTTCGAAATCGATGACGATGGTGTTGGTGGCCAGCGGGATGGAGAGCTTCTCGCGCAAGCGGCGCATGCCGGCCAGGCCCCAGGTCGGATCCTCGAAATAGTCGTTCCTGAGATCGGAGATGGCCTGGCCGAAACGCAGCGCCTCTTCGACCGACAGGGCGGCGTTCGGATCATAGCGCAGCGTGTCGGCAGGAAATTCGGCGGCGAGCGCCCTGAAACACTCCAGCTCATAGTCGGGGTGAAACACGCCGGCCTTGAGCTTGTGGGCGTGAAAACCATGTTCGGCCTTGAGCGCGCGGGCATGCTCGAGCAATTGATCGATGGTGCGGACCTCGCCCTTGCCGCTGCGGCGGTCGGCATAACGGAAGAACAGATAGGAGGCGAAGCCGATCCGGTCCCGCACGCGCCCGCCAAGCAGTTGGTAGACCGGCACGCCGAGCTTCTTGCCGATGATGTCGAGACAGGCGAATTCCAGCGCTGCGTGGAGCTGCGTGCGGTTGTTGTAGAGCGACGCCGTCGGATTGCAGATGGCGTAGCGCATGCGGTTGAGGTCGAAAGGGTCATGGCCGACCAGGTAAGATTTCAGGCCGGCGAAGGCGAGTTCCGCTCCGGCACCACCGCCGCCCATCTCGCCGAGCCCAACAATGCCCTCATCGGTCTCGACCTCGACCACCGTGCGGACAAAGCGTCCCCAATGCGTACCGTTGCTGTGCCGCAAGGCTGCTTCCAGCGGAACGGTGATGGTGGTCGCCTTGATGTCCGTGATCTTCATACCGGCTCCTCTCCCCTAGCCTTTTGGCGTCATACACACTACCATGGTAGTATGTCAATATAGCTTCGATCTTGCTTGCCGCTTGAGTTGGGGCGTGCGCAGTGTCATGACCGGGGTAGTGCAGTGCCATTCACAGCAACGGATTCGTCATGGGAACCAAGCTTTCGGGGGCGACCAGGTTTTCAGGCAATGCTGCCAGGCTGAAGAACGCCGGTCAGCGCGAACCCTCGCGGGTGCTGGAGCCGGTCAACAATCGCATGCCGATCTCGCCGCAGATCTACGAGCGCCTGCGCCGCGCCATCACGACGCTGGCGATGTTGCCGTCGGAGGCGCTCAGCGAACAGGACCTCGCCCAGCAGCTCGGTGTCAGCCGTACACCGGTGCGCGAGGCGCTGATCCGGCTTGCCGACGAAGGGCTGATCGACATCCTGCCGCAACGCGGCAGCTTCGTCGCGCCGATCCGCCTAAGTGACGTCGAGGAAGCGCAGTTCATTCGCGAGGCACTCGAAGTCTCCGTCGTGCAGAAGCTGGCCGGCCACGGTTCGAGCGCGTTCATCGCGGCAGGCAGGGTGAACCTTGCCCAGCAGGCCAAGGCGGTGGCCGAGGGCGACCGCGAGCTTTTTCTCGAGCTCGACGAGGGCTTCCATCGCAGCCTTTGCGAAGAGGCCGGCCTGCCCAAGAGCTGGCGGGTGATCCAGGTGGTCAAGCTGCAGATGGACCGTGTGCGCTATCTGAGCCTGCCAGAGCCCGGCCACCTCGAAACGCTGCTCGCTCAGCATGTGGCGATCTTCGAGGCCGTGGAGACCGGCGAGGCAAAGCAGGCAGGCGCGCGTATGGCGGCGCATTTGCGCGAAGTGCTTCGCACGGTTCAACGGCTCAACGTGGCCCGCCCGGACCTCTTTGGCCAATGATCCGTTGACCGCTCATTGTGCCATTGGGTGAAGAGCAGCGCCGCGGACGTGCTGCTCTGCGTTACCCCGCCGCTTCAGGGCAATGACGCTCGCCGGGCCACATTTTTGATGAGGGATTCCTGCGCGCCAAGGCCTGATCCGCGTATGCTACGGGCGCTTCGCTTGCCTGGCGTCAGCCGCCGAAGCGCGGTTCCGCAACGCCTTTGATGCCAAGGCCCGTGATGGCGAACAGGCTGCCGCGCAAAACGCCGTCGCCGGGAAAACGGGGCAGCGGCGGCTTGGCCATCGAGGTGACGTAGAGGGTGTCGAGCTTCGGTCCGCCGAACATGACGCTGGTGATCTTCTTGACCGGCATGTCGATGATGCGATCGATGCTGCCATCGGGCGCGTAGCGGACCACTCGGCCGTCATAGACCAGCGCATTCCACAGATAGCCCTCGGCATCGACGGTCGAGCCGTCCGCCGCACCGCCCCGGCTGATGTCGACGCGCACGAAGGTACGGCGGTTTGTGGCGGCCCCCGTGGCGATGTCGTAATCATAGGCCCAGATCTCGCCGGTCCAGGTGTCGGCGAAATAGAAGGTGCGGTCGTCGGGGCTCCAGCATGGACCGTTGGAACAGATGATGCCGGAATCGATCCGGGTGACGGAGAAATCCGGATCGAGCCTGTAGAGCCCGCCGGACGGCCCCTCTTCCATCGTATCCATGGAGCCGGCGAAGAAGCGGCCGCGCCGGTCGACCTTGCCGTCGTTGAGCCGATTCATCGGCTTGTCCGGCTCGGGATCGTGGATCAGCGTCACATCGCCGGAGGCGAAATCGAGCAGATGGAAACCGCGCTGCAGCGACACCACGGCGCCGCTACCGTCCTTGCGCAGCGCCATCGAGCCGATCTTCATCGGCACATCCCATGACCGGATCTCGCGTCCGTCGGCGGTCGCCCGAAACACGCGCCCGTCGAAGCTGTCGATCCAGTAGAGGCGCTCCTGTTCGACGTCCCACAGTGGTCCTTCGCCCAGTGTGGTCTTCACGTCCACCACGACTTCGATCTTCATGCCGTCCTCCTCCGTTTTGCGTCTCGCGGCGATTGCTAGGCGCCTCAGAAGGCGACCTTGTCGCCGCCTTTCAATGACAGGATTTCGCGTGCCTCGTCGGGCGTCGCCACCTCCATGCCGAGCCCTTCGATGATCTTGCGGGCCAGCAAGACCTGCTCGGCGTTCGATTTGGCAAGCTTGCCCTTGCCCGCCCACAGACTGTCCTCCAGCCCAACGCGGATGTTGCCGCCAAGCGCCGCCGATTGCGCGGCTATGCGCAGCTGGCTGGCGCCGGCGCCCAGCACCGACCAGCGGAACTGGTCGCCGAACAGCCGGTCGGCAGTGCGCTTCATATGGGCGACGTCTTCGGGATGGGTGCCGATGCCGCCGAGCAGTCCGAACACCGACTGCACGAAGAAAGGCGGCTTCACCAGCCCGCGGTCGGCGAAGTGCGAGAGGTTGTAGAGATGGGCGATGTCGTAGCACTCGAACTCGAAGCGCGTGCCGTTGTCGTAGCAGGTCGCCAGAATGTACTCGATGTCCTTGAACGAATTGCGGAAGACGAGATCGCGCGTCGCTTCCAGATGCGGCTTTTCCCAATCGAACTTGAAGGTCTCGTATTTGTCGGCCAGGTGATAGAGCCCAAAATTGATCGAGCCCATGTTGAGCGAGGCGACTTCCGGCTTGAACTGGGCGGCCGGGCGCACGCGCTCCTCGACCTTCATGTAGGGGCTGCCGCCGGTGGTGATGTTGATGGCGGCGTTGGTGCCTTGCTTGACGCGCGGCAGGAAGCGAGCGAAGGCCTCCGGCGTCTGGTCGGGCTTGCCGGTTTCCGGGTCGCGGGCATGCAGATGCAGGATCGCGGCACCGGCTTCGGCCGCCGCGATCGCCTCCGAAGCGATCTGGTCAGGCGTGATCGGCAGATAGGACGACATGGTCGGCGTGTGGATGGCGCCCGTCACCGCGCAGGTGATGATGACTTTGCCCCTGGTCTGCGCAGCACCTGGCTTGCGGCTCGTTTCGATCATTGTCCGTACTCCTGGTCCGATTTTTTCTTGTGCGCCGCCAGTGCCATGAGCCGGCGGTCGCGCCACACCTGCCGCTCGCCGAGGTTTTCGCGCGGCAGGCGTTCGCGGCGGTCAGCTTCGATGGTTTTCATCACGTCGCCCGCCCAGTCGACGCGTCGCTGCGTCTGGGGAAAGATGTTGGAATAGATGCCCTGATAGCGCTCGACATAGTCGCGCACGCCACCGGGTGCATTGAGATCGATGGTCTCGAACGGGCCCATGAACGACCAGCGCAGCGCCAGTCCGTCACGGATACCTATATCGACATCCTCGACACTGGCGTAGCCGTCGGCGACAAGCCGGAAAGCCTCCTCAAGCAATGCGCCTTGCAGGCGGTTCATGATGAAGCCGTCGAGTTCGCGCTTCATCACCAGGGGCGCATGACCGGCGTCGATGAGGAAGGCACGGGTTGTCTCGACCGTCTCGGCGGACGTCCATGGCGCCGGCACGATTTCGGCCGCCGGAATGAGATAGGGCGGGTTGATCGGATGCACGACCAGGCAGCGCTGCCGCCCTTGCAGATGGTCGGTGAATTTCGACGGCAACAGCGCCGAGGTGGAACTGGCGATGACTGTTTGCGGATCGGCAAGGCTGTCGATCAGCGAGAACACCTCCCGCTTCACCTCGAGGTTTTCAGGCGTGTTCTCCTGGATATGGACCGCACCAGCCAGCGCCTCTGCCAGCTCGGCGACAATGGTGATCCGGCCGAGCACGGTGTCGACCGCCTGTCCCCGCAGCAGGTCGTTCTGGGCCAGATCGCCGAGCACGCCGGCAATGTAGTCGCGGGCGCCGCCGGTCGCGGCGGGCGACTGGTCCCACATCCGCACGTCATGGCCGGCGCGGGCGAAGCTGATTGCCCAGGCCCGCCCGATAAACCCGCTTCCGACGATCGCGACATTGGCCATGGCTTATTCCTCAAAGTGTTTCGACGTTGCCGTCGACGCCGAGCGACTGGCCGGAAATGTTGATCCCCGCATCGGAGAGCAGGAAGGCGACCATCGACGCCACATCATAGGGGCTGGTCATGCGGCGCAGCGAGATGTTTTGGAGATAACGATCCGTCATCTCTTCGTGGCTGATGCCGACCTGCTTGGCGCGCGCCGAGATGACACCTTCGATGCGGGGTCCCTCGATGATGCCGGGCAGGATGGCGTTGACCCTGATGGCGTGCGGCCCGAGCTCCTTGGCCAGGCTTTGCGTGAAACCGATGACACCGAACTTGGCCGCCGAATAGGGTGTGCGGAAGGCGTAGCCATGGCGGCCGGCGGCAGACGACATCGAGACGATCGAACCACCGCCCGCCGCCTTGATCAGCGGCACGGCGCGACGGGCGCACAGAAACTGGCCGGTCAGGCAGATGTCGATGCAGCGCCGCCAATCGGAAGGGTCGATCTCGTCGACACCGCCGGTCGGCCCGGCAATGCCGGCATTGTTGATCAACGCATCGAGCCCGCCGAGTTTTTTCTCGACCGCCTCGAACAGGCGGTCGACGTCTTCGTCGCGCGAGACATCGGCCTTGACCGCAGCGACAAGGTCGATCTTGCCGGGAGCAGCGGCCAACGCCTCGTCGGAAACATCGCAGACGACGATGCGAGCGCCGAGGCGTGACAGCGTGTCGGCTATGGCAAACCCGATGCCGCCGGCGCCCGCCGTGACCAGCACGCGCTGGCCTTTCAGCCCGGTCAGAAATTCGTCCGCCGATGCCGGCGCCCTTGTGCTCATGGTCCTGTCCTTTTCATTGCAGCCGCCGTTCGCGCAACGCCATGACGGCGCCCAGAACGACCAGTCCGTAAAGAATTGCCCTCGTGGCATAGGGAAGCGTGGTGCCGGCGAGCAGCATCTGCAGTGCGGTCAGCAACAACACGCCGCCGAGCATGCCTAGATAGTGACCGCGTCCGCCGGTGATCAGCGCGCCGCCGACCACCACCACGGCGATCGACGGCAACAGATAGTCGTCGCCCATGCCAAGGCTTGCCTGACCCGAAAAGCCGGTCAGCATGATGCCGACAACAGCCGCGCAGACGGCCGAAAGCATGTAGACCAGGATCAGCGTGGGCTCGACGCCGATGCCCGACAAGCGCGCCGCGCGCAGCCCATTGCCGATGCCGTAGACGCGCCTTCCGAACGGGGTGCGGCCAAGCAGGAGTACCGCTGCGACGACAAAGACCACCATCAGCAGCACGATTGGGGTCAGCAGGCCGGCAAGCTTGGCCGTCATGACCCAGCGCAGCATCGGCGAGGAAAACCCGGCCGGCGTTCCCTGCGAATAGAGCAGCGCACAGCCTTGCAGGATGCCGTTGGTGGCGAGCGTCATGACGATCGGCGAGATGCCGAGATAGACGATGCCGAAACCATTGGCGAAGCCGATGGCGCAGGCCATCACCAAGACGACCGGCAAGGCGTAGACAAGGGCGGCGTCGGAGCCGTTGACCATGCCTGCCAAGATGATGCCGGAGATGCCGATCGTCCACGGCACGGAGAGGTCGAGGCCTCCAGTCAGGATGACGGTTCCCTGCCCGAGCGCCAGGACGGCTAGGAAGGACGATAGCACCAGCAGCGAATTCCAGTACCCCGGATTGAGGATGGCGCGGCCGAGCCAGATCTGGGTGACGAGCACGATGAGCAGCAGGCAGACATAGGCCGGCAGCGCATAACGCAGCGTTTCCGCGTTGCGCAGGTGGAAGGCAGGGCGCGGCGATGCCGGACTGCGCTGGACATGGGCTGGTTCGGCGGTCTTGAGACGCCGGTCCACGCGCTCGAGTTGCGAGGGCAGTATGCCGGCGCGCCAGGCGGCGAGCCGGGCACGCGCGGCGCGCAGCTGCACGGCAAGCACCGATGCATGTGAGATGGAGCCGGCAAGTGCTGCCAGCACCAGAATGGTGCCTTCGGCGATGGTCGCATAATAGGCCGAGACATTGAGCACCAGCAGGATGTTCACCACGATCATCAGGATGTAGGCGCCGAAGACCGAACCCACCGGGCCGCCCTGCCCGCCGCCGAGGCGCGTGCCGCCGACGACGACCGCCGCGAACATCGACAAGAGCAGCGGATTGCCGACCAGCGGATCACCGCTGCCGGTCTGGGCGCTGATGAAGACGCCGGCAAGGCCATAGCAGCCGCCGGCGATGACATAGACGGCAAAGCGCACCAGCACGACATTGATGCCGACGGAAGCGGCCGACTCCGGATCGCTGCCGACCGCGTAGAGTGCTGTGCCAAAGCGGGTTCCCTTCAGCCAGAACCAGGCGAGCAGGACGACGCCGATCACCACCAGCGGCATTGGCAGCCGGCCGGTGATCGCGTCGCCAAGATAGAAGGTCCCGAGATCGGGCGACACGAAGCCGCCGGGCTTGTCCATCACCAGCAGCGTCACGCCTTGCAGGATGAACATGGTGGACAGCGTCACCACGATGGGCTGCATGCGCAGCACGGCGATGAAGAAGCCGTTGAAGGCGCCCACCGCCATACCGACGCCGATGCCGACGGCGGTCCACAAGATGATGCTGGCGCCTGGCGCCATTGGGTCCATGCTCGATGCCAGCACGGCATTGACCAGCGATATCACCGCGCCGGCGGACAGGTCGAAGCCGCCCGACAGGATGACGATGGTCTGGCCGATCGCGGCGAGCGCCGAGGTGGCGCCGCCGCTCGACAGGAACGACACATCGAAATAGGTCAGCGGCCCGGCGCTGATCCAGTCGACAACGAAGAGCAGGATCGCCAGGACGGCCGCGGCGATTAGCGCGCCGCGATTGCGCATCAGCGCACGGCGCAGTCCGAAGCCGCCGGTAGCGGGGGATGAGGCTGCTGCGCTGCTCATGCGGCGGCTTCCCCGGCATGCCCGAGCGCCGGGCGCATGATGGCCGGTTCGGTGACGGCGTCGCCTTCGAGTTCGGCGGCGATGCGCCCGTCGTAGAGAACCAGGACCCGGTCGCATTGGTGAACGAGTTCGGGAATCTCGGTCGAGTGCAGCAGGATCGAACCGCCCGAAGCCACGTAGTTTCGCATCATCACATAAAGCTCGTGCTTGGTGCCGACGTCGATGCCTCGGGTGGGATCGAACAACAGCAGGATGCGGCTCTGCGCCACCAGCCATTTGGCGATGGCGATCTTCTGCTGGTTGCCGCCGGAAAACGCACCGGCCCGCGTCCACAGCGCCCTACGGTCGACCTCGACAGTGGCGAATGCCGCCTCGACAGAGCGGGTCTCGGCCTGCGCGTCGACAAGGCCTAGCCGTGTGAAGCGCGATATCACCGGCAGGGTGGCGTTCTGGCTGCCCGACAGCTTCAGGAACAGGCCTTCGGATTTGCGGTCTTCCGGCACCAGGCCGATGGCCATGTTGGGGCGCAAGGCATCGGCCGGCGAACCGAGCCAGACCTTGCGGCCGTCGACGAGGATGTGGCCGCGCTCGATCTCGGCCATGCCAAAGCAGGCGAGGAACAGGTCCTGCTGGCCCATGCCCTGCAACCCGGCGACGCCGAGGATTTCGCCCTTGCGCAGATCGAAGCCGGCGCCGTCGAGCTTGCGCCCGACCTTTAGGTCGCGCACGCCCAGAACCGGCGGCCCGAAGGCCTGGGCGCTGTCCGGCTTGGGCGGGAAGGTCTGCTCGATGCTGCGGCCGATGATCTTTTCGATGACGTCGCCATCCGAGACGTCGGCAACCGGCGCGGTGACAATGTGGCGGCCGTTTCTCAGGATCGTCAGCGTGTCGCAAAAGGCGCGGACCTCGCGCATGCGATGGGTGATGAAGACGATGGTGGTGCCCGCCGCCTTCAGCCTGGCGATGATCTCGCCCAGCCAGTCGACGTCGCGGCCGGCGAGCGTCGAGGTCGGCTCGTCGAGCAAAAGGATGCGCGGCTTGCGGTAGACGGCACGCGCGATCTCGATCTTCTGGCGCACCGAAAGCTCGAGCTCACTCACCTCGGCATCGAGATCGACGGAAAAACCGAGATCCTCGATATGGCGGCGGACGGCCTTGCGGGCGGCACCGCGGCGGATCAGGCCGGAGATGCCGACCGGGGCGTAAGGCAGCATCATGTTGTCGAGGACGGAGAGGTCGCGCACCAGGGTCATCTCCTGGAATGCTGTCTGCATGCCCAGCGCATGTGCTGCGCGCGGCGCGCCGTAAGCGATCTCCTTGCCGAAGACACGGACATGGCCTTGGCTCGGCCGGACCAGTCCGGACAGCAGCTTCACCAGTGTCGACTTGCCCGCTCCGTTTTCACCGAGCAGGGCATGGACGCTGCCGGGCGCAATCGCAAACGACACGCCGTCCAGCGCGACGGTCGGTCCGAACGCCTTGCTGATGCCGTCGATCTCGATGGCGGGGAGCTCGGAATGTTCTGTCATTGTCCTCGATCGCCAGGCTTGGCATGGGCTGACGATGCACGGACAGAAAATGTCCGCGCATCGTCAAGATCGCCTTGGGAGGCTTATTCTTCCGGTTGTCCGACGAGGGCAGCCGCGAGGCCGACCTCGGGTGTCTGGTCCGAGAAGATCGAGGCAAACCAGCCCGGGTTGGAGACCAGCGACGGCTTGAAGGCGTTGCAGCCGGCCTTCATCTCCGCCCATGTGCCTTCGTCGCACAGCTTGATCGTCTCGTTGGTGACGACCGGCAGCGGCAGGATGGTGGTCTTAGGCACGTCCTTGCCTTCGATCGCCTCGACGGCAAGCTTCAGCGCCAGCGCACCCGAATAAGGCGGCGAGGCGTAGGAAATGCGTTGTGCGCCGGCCGGCGCGTAGGGCGCGGCCGCACCTTCGACTTCGGTGCCCTCCGGCAGCATCTGGATGCGGCCGCCATTAGAACCTTCGCCGGCGCAAGGCAGGAGTTCGCTGGTCTTCTTGCCGGCCTCGAGCTGCATCGAGTTGGCGGTGAAGCAGCCGACCTGCATCCACAGCCCGTTGATGTCGTCCCAATTGCGGGTGGCCAGGATTTTCGAGAGCTCGGTGCGGGCGACCGCCTGGCTCCACATGCCGACAGCCTCGCCGACGATCTTGATATCAGGATATTTGGCGAAGACTTCCTTGGCGGCTTTTGTCCGCTGATCGTCGACGGATGTTCCCGGGACACCCGTGATGGCGATGATGTTGCCCTTGCCGTTGAGCTTCTTGACCAGCCATTCGGCGGTCACCCTGCCGGCTTCCAGCTGGTCGATGTGGACGTTGTAGGCACAAGGCTCGGTGATCTCGGCGTCGTAGGCAAAGACCTTCACGCCCTTGTCGCAGGCATTCTTGACGACCTGGTTGAGCGCGGTCGGCGAGATCGGATACACGACGATGGCCTCGGCGCCACTTTGCACCATTGCGTTGATCTGCTGAATCTGGCGTTGCGCGTTGGGGCCAGCGACCTGGACCTGCAGGTCTACCTTGTCGGCTAGGCTCTTGTGGGCGGCCATGGCCTTGACCATGTTGGCCGCCTCCGCCTGCCAATCGTTGCCGATGTAGCTCATGCTGAGAAAGATCTTGTGCTTCTCGGCGGCCTGCGCGGCGGACAGGCCGAAGGCGCATGCAGCCATCCCAGCCAGCAGCGCGAGCCGCCGGACTTTCAATCCGATACCCATGTGAAACTCCTCCCAAACAGAACGACCGAATGCCTCCCAAGGACACAAAACGTAACCCTTGCCATTCGATGCCAGCGACCGTAACATGATTTGATCAAATATCAATGATGAAATCGTTTATATCAAAACCGGCTATGTCGGCCGCTTGACGTGGCACCACGAACCTTGCATTCCGACACAAGCAATAGTGTCGCCCTTGGGCGGGAGGTTGACCGGAGATGGCAGGATCGGCGTTCAGGAAGCCTGGTGTCGAGATCATTCCCCTGTCCAAGGAAACTCTGCAGGACCGGGTCTACAATCAGGTCACCGAACTGATCCTCGACGGCAGCATCGTACCGGGCGAGATGGTCACGGTTCAGAGCCTCGCCGACGCCTTTGGCGTCAGCCCGATGCCGGTCAGGGAAGCGCTGCGGCGCCTGACGGCAGCCAACGCGCTGACCGTGGTATCCGGACGCTCCATCGGTATTCCGGCGCTCAGCCGCGAGCGGCTCACGGATTTGCGCAATGTACGTTTTGAGATAGAGGCCATCGCCGCCGGCTGGGCCTCACAGAACCGCAGCGATGCGGATCTTGCGATTTTCGCGCGCGATCTGGACTCGCTGGAACGGGCGAATGGCGCAGACGACGTAAAGGCCTACCTCAGGGCGAATTACACCTTCCACTTCGCAATCTACCGAGCAGCGGGATCCGAAACCCTGCTCAAGATCATCAAGGATCTATGGCTGCAGATCAGCCCCTATTTCAATATGCTGCATGGATCCTACTCGACCGCGAACACATACCATCAACAGATGTTTGCGGCCCTGCGCGACCGGGACGAGCAGGCAGTTCAGGCGGCGGTTCGCGGCGATATCGATGCGGCTTTCGACATGCTGGTCGACCTTTTGAAGTAGCGCCCGGCCCGACCTCCGCCCCCTATCACATGCCTCCTATTTCTGGGGATGGCAGAGCAGCGCTCATGCGCACTTAGGGCCAGTGCGGGCTTCTTGTGGTGATATAGAGATCGTATCCCGAGCGCGCCACCGATGGTTCTCGTGCAGGAGCTTGCCGGCGGCACCCGATGACGCGGCGAACGTATCGCATGGTCATTAATGGATTGCCAAAATCTGGTAGCGTGATTATACCAGTTGATAAGTTGACCACGGGCAATACCGTCGGCTGAGATCAGGAGTAGTGACCAGATGACAACGATTGCGCTGTTCGGTGCCGGCGGAAAAATGGGCTACCGCCTGTCGACCAATTTCCGCGGATCGCCCTATACGATACGCCATGTCGAGGTCAGCGATGCCGGTCGCGAACGGCTGAAGACCGGACTGGGTTTCGATACGGTCAGCGCCGACGAGGCGCTCAAGGGCGCCGATGTGGTGATCCTGGCCGTTCCCGACACGCATATCGGCAAGGTGGCGACCAGCATCGAGAGCAAGCTGGCGCCAGGCACGATGGTGGTGGTGCTCGACGCGGCGGCACCTTTCGCCGGCCATCTGCCGAAGCGGCCGGACCTCACCTATTTCGTTACCCACCCCTGCCATCCGCCGATCTTCAATGACGAGACCGACATGGCCGCCAAGAAGGACTATTTCGGCGGCGTCAAGGCCAAGCAACATATGGTCAGCGCCCTGATGCAGGGGCCGGAAGAGGATTACGCCAAGGGCGAGGCGATTGCGAAAATCATCTGGGCGCCGGTCATGCGTTCGCACCGCGTCAGCGTCGAACAGATGGCGCTGCTCGAGCCTGGCCTTTCGGAGACGGTGTGCGCCTCGTTGCTGGTGGTCATGAAAGAAGCCGTCGATGAGGTCGTTGCGCGCGGCGTCGACCAGCAGGCGGCACTCGACTTTCTGCTCGGCCATATGAACGTGCTCGGCGCCGTCATTTTCGGCGAGACCAAGGGCGTTTTCTCGGACGCCTGCAACAAGGCGATCGAGTTCGGCAAGCCGGTGCTGATGCGTGACGACTGGAAGCGCGTGTTCGAACCGGAAGAGATCGCCGCCAGCATTCAGCGCATCACCTGAGAGAGGACAGGCGCTCGCCGCAGCGCCTTGATGCGTCGGCGTACCAATGCCGACGCTCAGTTTTCACCGCTCATCAGGTACATATCACCTGAATTCGTGGTTGACTCATCATACCAGTTGGCTTAGCTGTTCATGGCTCGGATCGACAGGGTTTCGCAGGGAGTTCGAAGCCTGGGCGAATGGGGGATGGCTGGGGAGCAACGATCCGTGGAGGGAAAGCCGGCAAACGGCTCTTTAGCCCGAAAGCGATCCGCCGCCCGCGCCGCCTGACGAATTCGCATGCCGACAGAGGCCTTGGTTGACTAAGGCAATTTTTCAAACGGGAGGACTTCATGAAACTCACACGGAGAATGACGCTTGCGGCTTTCGCCGGTATGCTGGCGCTTGGCACGGCAGTGCCCGCCTACGCGGCGGATCTCATCGCCATCATCACGCCCTCACACGACAATCCGTTCTTCAAGGCGGAAGCCGTCGGCGCGGAAGCCAAGGCCAAGGAACTCGGCTACGAGGCGCTGGTGCTGGTCCATGACGACGACGCCAACAAGCAGTCCGAGCTGATCGACACCGCGATCGGCCGCGGCGCCAAGGCGATCATCCTCGACAATGCCGGCGCGGACGCCACCGTCGCCGCCGTGCAGAAGGCCAAGGACGCAGGCATTCCGTCCTTCCTGATCGACCGCGAGATCAACGCCACCGGCGTCGCCGTGGCGCAGATCGTCTCCAACAACTACCAGGGCGCCCAGCTCGGCGCGCAGGAATTCGTCAAGCTGATGGGCGAGAAGGGCAATTTCGTCGAGCTGGTCGGCAAGGAATCCGACACCAATGCCGGCATTCGCTCCAAGGGTTATCATGACGTCATCGACGACTATCCGGACCTGAAGATGGTCGCCCAGCAGTCGGCCAACTGGAGCCAGACGGAAGCCTATTCCAAGATGGAATCGATCCTGCAGGCCAACCCCGACATCAAGGGCGTGATCTCCGGCAACGACACGATGGCGATGGGCGCCTATGCGGCACTTGCCGCGGCGAACCGCAAGGACGTCATCGTCGTCGGCTTCGACGGATCGAACGACGTGCGCGACTCCATCACCGCCGGCGGTATCAAGGCAACCGTGCTGCAACCGGCCTTCGCGCAGGCGCAGATGGCGGTCGAGCAGGCCAACGACTTCATCAAGAACAAGAAGTCGCCGGCCAAGGAAAAGCAGTTGATGGACTGCGTTCTGATCAATGGCGACAATGCCGCCAAGCTGGAGACCTTCGCGCTGACGAACTGAGCCAGCGTGATTTCAATAGCGAGGGGCGAACATCGGTTTTCGCCCCTCGCCGCCATTTTCCGTGGGTCGCCCACGATGCTGAACGACAGGCCGCCATGCTGAACACCAAGCCGAACTGGCCGATCCTTACCGTGATGGTCGGCATCAGCCTGACCGCCTGCAAGATCCTGCCTACGAAATCGGAAGCCGGAGACAACGCTCCCGCCTTCAATCCAGACAAGATGGTCGAAGAGATATGGGCGCCAAAGGTCGTGCCCTATCTCCAGCAGAAAGCCGGACCGTTTGCGCAGGTTCACACCTTGGCGACAACCGATCCGTCGGCTGCCGGCGCCAAATACGGCAATCCCAACAAGCAGGCGAATTCGCCTTGGACTTTCGCGGTTCGCCTGGAAGGCAAGATCGTCGCGGCCAACACGCAGTCGCGGGCAGCAACCGTCGACGTCGATGTCGACGGCGACGGCAAGGCCGATGCACGGGTGCAGATCGGACCGGCGGTGCGCGGCACCGCGCTGCGCGACAGCCTGGACTTCATCCAGTTCAACGACTTCACCAACCAGATCGACTTCGCCCAGTTCGGCAAGGCGTTCAACAGCTACACCGACAAGACGGTGCTGTCCAAGCTGCCGCGCGAAGCGCTGGAAGGCCGCAGCGCCAAGGTGCTGGGCGCCTACACGCTGGGCAGTGGCCAGGACCTGCCGCTGGTGACGCCGGCGGAGGCAGAGTTCGGGCCGAAGCCATGAGCGCGACAGCTGAGCGCGAAATCATCCTGAAGCTCGAGGACGTCTCCAAAGTCTATTCCGGCACCGTTGCGGTCAAGCGCGCCAATTTCGAGGTGCGCAAGGGCGCGGTCAACGTGCTGGTCGGTGAAAACGGCGCCGGCAAGTCGACGCTGATGAAGATCATCGCCGGTGTCGAACGGCCGACCGCCGGCCGCATCCTGCTGGAAGGTGAAGAGGTTTCCTTCTCGTCATCCGGCGATGCGGTGAACCGTGGCATCGGCATGGTGTTCCAGGAGCTGAACCTGTTCGGCAACATGAGCGTCGCCGAGAATATTTTCGCCACCCGGGAGATCACCAACCGCTTCGGCAAGATCGACCGCGAGCAACAGGAAAACCGCGCTGCGGAATTTCTGGAACGCCTGCAAGCCGGCATCCGACCCGATATGCTGGTCGAGGATCTGCGCATCGGTCAGCAGCAGCTGGTCGAGATCGCCAAGGCGGTCTCGCTCGACGCGCGCATCCTGATCATGGACGAGCCGACCTCAGCGCTGAGCGCTGCGGAAGTCGAGATCCTGTTCAAGGTGATCGCCGACCTCAAGGCACGCGGCGTGGCGATCGTTTATATCTCGCACCGGCTCGAAGAGCTGATCCGCATCGGCGACTACATCACCGTGCTGCGTGACGGCCGCATCACCGGCCAGGAAGAGATGAAGAACGTCGACACGCAGTGGATCGTTCGCCAGATGATAGGCTCCGACGCCAAGGACTTCGCCAAGGCGGACGGCCATCTTCCAGGCGAGGAGATTTTTCGTGCCGAGGAGATCTGCCTGCCGCGCGCCACCGGCGGACTTGCCGTCGACCATGTCTCGCTGTCGCTGCGTGCCGGCGAAATCCTCGGCATTTACGGCCTGATGGGCGCCGGGCGCAGCGAACTGTTCGACTGCATCATGGGCCGTCACGGCCATTCGACGGGCGAGATCTTCATTGGCGGCATAAAGGTCAAGGAGCGCGATACGACGCGGCGCATCCGGCGTGGCCTGGCATTGATCCCCGAGGATCGCCAGCGCGAAGGGCTGGTGTCGATCCTCTCGGTCGCCAGCAATTTGACGCTGGCCAGCCTGTCACGCTTTGCCCGCCTTTTCCACATCCGTGGCGCCGCCGAAAGGCAGGCGGTGACGCAGATAGTGCGGGAACTGGCGATCAAGGTCGCCGACCCGGCGCAGGAAGTGTCTTCGCTGTCGGGCGGCAACAAACAGAAGGTGGTGATCGGCAAGGCGCTGCTCACCGAACCCAAGGTGCTGCTGATGGACGAACCCAGCCGAGGCATCGATGTCGGCGCCAAGGCCGACGTCTTCCGCACCATGCGCAAACTGTCCCGCGACGGATTGGGGATTCTTTTTGCGACCTCAGACCTCGACGAGGTGATGGCGCTGTCCGACCGCATCGCGGTGATGAGCAACGGAAAACTGACCGGCATGTTCGATCGCGCCGAAGCGACGGAGGCGGCACTCGTGGCTGCATCCGCGCTTGGCCACGGACCGGCCCCACGCACGGAGAGCACCGCCCATGACTGACATCCCAGCCAAAGCGGCCGCTCCCTCCACTTCCAGCGGCTCGGTGCTGCTGACCGTGATGAAGCTTCGGACGTTCATCGCGCTGATCGCCGTGCTGATCTTCTTCTCGATCGCGGCGCCGAATTTCCTGTCGACCGCCAATCTGATCCTGATGTCGAAGCACGTGGCGCTGAACGCGTTCCTGGCGATGGGCATGACCTTCGTCATCATCACCGGCGGCATCGACCTTTCGGTCGGCTCGATCGTCGGCCTGTGCGGTATGGTGGCCGGTTATCTCGTGCTCAACGGCATCGACCTGCAGATCGGCTACACCATCTATTTCAACGTCTTCGAGATCGCGCTGATCACGCTTGCCGTCGGCATATTGATCGGCGCCGTCAACGGCTTGCTGATCACCCGGCTGAACGTCGCGCCGTTCATCGCTACGCTCGGCGTGCTCTATGTCGCGCGTGGCCTGGCGCTGCTGTCGTCGGATGGCCGCACTTTCCCCAACCTCGTCGGCAAGCCGGAACTGGGCACCACCGGTTTCGGCTTCCTCGGTGCCGGCCGGCTGCTCGGCCTGCCGGTGGCGATCTGGATCCTGATCGTCGTTGCGCTGGGAGCCGCCTATCTCGCCAAATACACGCCGCTTGGCCGCCACATCTTCGCTGTCGGCGGCAATGAACGGGCGTCGCGGATTTCAGGCGTCCGTGTCAACATGGTGAAGATGTTCGTCTATATGTTCTCCGGTTTCTGCGCGGCGATCGTCGGCCTGATCATCTCGTCCGAGCTGATGGCCTCGCATCCGGCGACAGGCGAAAGTTTCGAGCTCAACGCCATTGCGGCGGCGGTGCTCGGCGGCACCTCGATGTCGGGCGGGCGCGGCACGATCGGCGGCACCATCGTCGGCGCCTTCGTCATCGGCATTCTTTCGGACGGGTTGGTGATGATGGGTGTGAGTTCGTTCTGGCAAATGGTGATCAAGGGCCTCGTCATCATCGTCGCCGTCGTCGTCGACCAGGCGCAGCGCCGGCTGCAAAGTCGGGTGACGCTGATGCAGATGGCAAAGGCAGGCTGAGCATGGCGGAACTGCGGGGAGCGCTGATCGGCTGCGGCTTCTTTGCCGTCAACCAGATGCATGCCTGGCGCGACATAGCAGACGCCTCGATCGTCGCCATCTGCGACCGTGACCCGGAACGGCTCAAGATCGTCGGCGACCAATTCGGCATTGCGAAGCGCTATACCGATGCGGCGGAACTTTTTGCCGGCGAAAACCTCGACTTCGTCGATATCGCCACCACCGCGCCCAGCCATCGTCCGCTGGTCGAAATGGCGGCACAACACCGCGTGCCGGTGATCTGCCAAAAGCCGTTCGCGCCGACGCTCGCCGACGCCAAGGCGATGGTCAGGGCATGCGCGGAAGCCGGCGTGCCGCTGATGGTACATGAGAATTTTCGCTGGCAGTCGCCGATCCAGGCGGTGCGCGCCGTGCTCGACAGCGGCGAGATCGGCATGCCCTTCTTCGGTCGCATCTCCTTCCGCTCCGCCTATGACGTGTTTTCCGGCCAGCCCTATCTGGCGACGGGAAAGCGCTTCATCATCGAGGATCTCGGCATCCACATCCTCGACATCGCCCGCTTCCTGCTCGGCGATGTGTCCACGATCACGACGCGGACGGTGCGCATCAACCCCGGCATATCGGGCGAGGACGTCGCCACGATGCTGATGGATCACAACAGCGGTGCTACCTCGGTGGTCGACTGCAGTTACGCGACGAAGCTCGCCACGGAGCCGTTTCCCGAGACGCTGATCGAGATCGACGGCAGCGACGGCACGATCCGGCTGGCGCAGGGATACCGGCTGACCGTCACCGGCAAGAGCGGCACGGCCGTCACCGACGTCTCGCCGCCGCTGCTGCCATGGGCGTCGCGTCCCTGGCACAACATCCAGGAAAGCGTTGTCGCCATCCAGCAGCACTGGGTAGACTGCCTGGCAAAGGGGATCGAACCGGCGACCTCGGGAGCGGACAATCTCAAGACGTTCGCGCTGGTCGAGGCGGCTTACGCCGGTGCCGCGAGCCGGCAACCGGTGCAACTCGAGGCCTTGCTGAAATGACCAACGACGCCTTCCTGCTCTACGGGACGCGTACGGTCGAAGCCGAGCCGGTCAGGCTGCGCGCGGGCGCGCTCAGCGCCGACTTCGTCAACGGCAATCTGCGCACCATCCGCCATGGCGGCACCGAAGTGCTGCGCGCCATCGCCTATATCGTGCGTGACCGCGACTGGGGGACCTATGAGCCAAATTTGACGGACCTGATCATCGACCAGGCTGCCGACGCTTTTTCGGTCAGCTATTCGGCAAGCTGCCTGGGCCCCGATGGAACCCGGCTCGGCTTCCGCGCCACCATCAAAGGCTCCGCCGATGGCCGTCTGGTCTTCGAGGTCAGCGCCCTTCCCGAAAGCGATTTCGAAACCAACCGCTGCGGCTTCTGCATCCTGCATCCTATCGCCGACCTCGCCGGCAGCCCGGTCACGGTAGAGCATACGGACGGCAGCATCGTCGCGACTAAACTTCCCGAATTGATCGACCCCTGGCAGCCTTTCAAGGATATCCGCGCCATCACCCATCAGGTTCGGCCTGGTGTCACCGCCGAATGCCGGATGGAAGGCGATACTTTCGAAATGGAGGACCAGCGCAACTGGTCGGACGCCTCCTACAAGACCTATGTGCGGCCACTGGCGCTGCCATGGCCGTATGTGCTGCCTGCCGGCCAACCCCTGCGCCAGACGATCAGCCTGCGCATCACTGATGAAGGCGAAGCGCCGGCTGCCGCCGTGGCCAGCGAAGCGGTCCGCGTCGAACTCGGCGAGACCGGACCGAGGCTGCCCGATATCGGCGTGGTCATCTATCCCGAGGATGTCGAGACGGCGCTGGCGAACCTCTCCACGCTGGCGACGCTCGGCCCACAACAGCTGCTCTTTCACTACGATCCGACGCGCGGCCATGGGCTCGACGCGTTGCGCGCTTTCGCCCGGCTCGCAACTGCCTGCGCAGCCGAAACGACCCTGGAATGCGTCGTCGCCGGCGCTGGCGATCTTGACGCCGAGCTGTCAGGTGTCGCCGACCTGGTGCGCCGGGCCGGACTGAAACTCTCGGCCATTGCCGTCTCGCCTTCGGTCGACCGGCAGTCGACGCCGCCGGGCAGCGCGTGGCCGGAATGCCCGCCGCTGGAGGACGTTTACGCGGCCGCGCGGCGCGCCTTTCCGGACATCCGCCTCGGCGGCGGCATGTTCAGCTATTTCACCGAACTCAACCGCAAGCGCGTTCCGGCAGACCAGCTCGATTTCGTCACCCATTGCACCTGCCCGATCGTTCACGCCGCCGACGATCTCAGCATCATGCAATCGCTGGAGGCGCTGCCTTTCATCACCCAATCGGCACGGGCGATCTTCGGGGCAAGGCCCTACCGGATCGGACCATCGACGATTGCCATGCGCCAGAACCCCTATGGCGGAGCGACCAAACCCAATGCCGGGGGACAGCGCATCGCCATGGCCGACAGCGATCCTCGCCATGCCGGTCTGTTCGCGGCAGCATGGACGATCGGCTATGCCGCGCGCGTCGCGCTTGACGGATTGGAGATGCTGACGCTCTCCAGCTTCACCGGACCGTTCGGCGTGCTGGCGTCATCCGGAGAACCCCTCGCGGAAGGATCGCCCCGACCGCTCTTCAAGGCCATCAAGGGGCTTTGCGAACTGGCCGGCCTTGCGCATGTGGCGGCAAGGACGAGCGATGAGACCAAGGTGCTGGCGCTGGCTGGACGCTCGGCCTCGGGCGACACTGTCGTGTGGCTGGCGAACCTGACGGCGGACGACGTGCCGGTCGACATTTCAGCTTTTGGCCGAGATCATCTCGTGATGACGCCTTACGCGATCGTTCGGATCGACTGACGTTACTTTTCGGAATTCATCACATAGAGCGCGCGCGAGCGTTCGAGATGCTTGATCATCGCCCTCTCGGCGCCGTCGGCATCCTTGTTCTCGATGCGGCCGATGATCTCTTCGTGCTCGGTCAGCGTGAACTTTTCCTTGCCGGTCCAGATCAGCATTTCGGTGTGGTATTCCTTCAGCCAGCCGAGCATCGCCTCGCTGACGGCAACATAGATCGGGTTACCGGAGATCGCGGCGATCTGGGTGTGGAATTTCATGTCGGCGGATATGAAGGCTTCGGAATCGCCGCGAAAGCCGCGCTGTTCGGCGACGGTCGCCCGCAGCCGCTGCACATCCTCGGCGGTGGCCTTTTCGGCGGCTTCCCTGACCATGCCACGCTCGAAGAAGATGCGCGCGGTCTTCAGGTGCTCAAGCGTGTCCTTCGACGACGACAGGATGATCTTGGCGGCACCATCGACCTGCTTGATGATCGACTTGGCGGTGAGTTGCAGCACCTTGGCGCGTTCGCCATGCGAGATCGCCACCAGGCCCATATTGCTCAGCGCCTGCATCGCCTCGCGAATCGCCGGCCTGCCGACCTCGAAGCGCTCCATCAGTTCGCGCTCCGACGGCATATCGTCGCCCGGCATCAGCTCGCCGCTGGTGATCAGGCGTTTCAGCCGCAAGAAGACCTCATCGGAAAGCTTGCGCCGGACAATCGGTTCCGAACGGTTCATCGTCGCGAATCACTCCCTTGACCCGGCCCTATCTAACACTGCCGCTACAATTCCCGGAATTGCCGTCTGTCGATCCCGCTGCCGGATATGACTTGCAATACTTATGTACTCATTATACCAGATTTGAAACACCAGTGAACCTTTTTCGAACGCCTCGGCCTGAGACAGCGGACCATGATCACCCTCACCTACCGCATCGAAACGCCTGGAAGCATCGAAGCGCTGGCGGCCAAGATCGCCAGCGATCAGTCCACCGGCACCTTCGTCGCGCTGCCCGGCGAGACCGAGGAGCTGAAGGCCCGGGTGGCGGCGCGTGTGCTGGCGATCCGGCCTCTGCCCGATGCCGAGCGGCCGTCGCTTCCCGATGACGGCAAGGGGCCGTTCAGGCGCGCCGATGTCGACATCGCCTTTCCGTTCGATGCCATCGGCACCGACCTTTCGGCGCTGATGACGATCGCCATCGGCGGCACCTATTCGATCAAGGGCCTCACCGGCATTCGAGTCGTCGACATGAAGCTGCCGGAGGATTTTCGCGGCGCGCATCCCGGCCCGCAGTTCGGGATCGCCGGCAGCCGCCGGCTGACTGGTGTGACGGACCGCCCGATCATCGGCACGATCGTCAAGCCGGCGCTGGGCTTGAGGCCACATGAGACGGCGGCAATGGTGGCGGAATTGATCGCCGCCGGCGTCGATTTCATCAAGGACGATGAGAAGCTGATGAGCCCGGCCTATTCGCCGCTGGCCGAGCGGGTGAAGGCGATCATGCCGCTCATCCTCGATCACGAGCAGAAGACCGGCAAGAAGGTGATGTATGCCTTCGGCATCTCGCACGCCGATCCGGACGAGTTGATGCGCAACCACGATCTGGTGGTGGAGGCTGGCGGCAATTGCGCTGTTATCAACATCAATTCGATCGGCTTCGGTGGCATGGCGTTCCTGAGGAAGCGCTCCAGTCTGGTGCTGCATGCTCACCGCAACGGCTGGGACATCCTCACCCGTCACCCGGGCCTTGGCATGGACTTCAAGGTCTGGCAGCAGTTCTGGCGGCTGCTCGGCGTCGATCAGTTCCAGATCAACGGCATCGCCTCGAAATACTGGGAACCGGATGACTCTTTCGTCGAATCCTTCAAGGCGGTGACGTCGCCGATCTTTTCGCCTGAGGACTGCGCCTTGCCGGTCGCCGGCTCCGGCCAGTGGGGCGGTCAGGCGCCCGAGACATATGCGCGGACCGGCCGGACCGTCGATCTTCTCTATCTCTGCGGCGGCGGCATCGTCAGCCATCCGGACGGACCGGGCGCCGGCGTGCGTGCCGTGCAGCAAGCCTGGCAAGCGGCGGTCGACGGCATTCCGCTGGCGGACTTCGCCCTGAACCATCCCGAACTGGCGCGGTCGATCGAAAAATTCGGCGACGGCAAGGCAGCCTGAAGCCATGCAGGACCTGCTTCTCAGCTATTATGGCGACGACCTGACCGGCTCGACCGACGTCATGGAGGCGCTTGAGCTCGGCGGTGTGCCGACCGTGCTGTTCATGCGCCAACCCGACGCGGCCCTGCTGTCCCGGTTTGACCATTGCCGGGCGATCGGACTTGCCGGCACCAGCCGCAGTGAGACGCCGCAGTGGATGGACACGCATCTGCGCGATGCCTTCGCCTGGCTGAAGACGCTCAACGCCGAGATCTGCCACTACAAGGTCTGCTCGACCTTCGATTCCAGCCCGACGATCGGCAGCATCGGCCGAGCCATCGAGGTCGGCCGCTCGGTGTTCGCGCAGGATAGCGTGCCGCTGCTGGTCGGCGCGCCGCAGCTCAAGCGCTACACCGCCTTCGGCCACCTGTTCGCCGCCTATCGCGACCAATATTTCCGCATCGATCGTCACCCTGTGATGAGCCGCCACCCGACGACGCCGATGGATGAGTCCGATCTGCTGATCCATCTGTCGCGGCAGACGGCGCTGAGCTCGGGGCTGGTCGACCTTGCGACGCTGCAGTCCGCGTCGCGGTCGGTGGCGTTCGATCGGCTGACCGGAAACGGCACCCCCATCGTGCTTGTCGATGTCGACAATCTGGAAACGCAGGCTCTGGCCGGCAAGGAGATCTGGCGCGTTCGCAAGCCAGGCGGTTCCTTTGTCGTCGGCTCATCCGGAGTCGAGTATGCGTTGCTGGCCGAATGGGCGTCGAATGGCATCGTCAGCGCCGGACATGGCTTCACGCCACCGGGCGCAGCCGAGCGGATAGCCGTCGTGTCGGGCAGTTGCTCGCCGACCACGGAACGGCAGATCCGGCATGCCCTGACCGACGGTTTCGACGGCATCGAGGTCGATCCGGTCGAACTGGTTTCGGAGGCTTCGCAGCAGGCGATCACGCGCGCAACGGCAAGCGGCCGTGCCAGTCTGCAAGCCGGGCGCAGCGTCATCCTCTACACAGCGCTTGGCCCCGCCGCCGACCGGGGCGCCGAAATCGACCGGCAGGAAGGCGCCCGTCACAGGCTTGGCCGCGGCCTTGGAGAAATCCTTCGAGCGCTGACGATCGAACAGAGCCTGCGGCGCGTGGTCATTGCCGGTGGCGACACGTCGAGCCATGCACTCGGCGAGATGGGCGTCGATGCCCTGACAATTCGCATGCCGTTGCCCGCTTCGCCGGGCTCGCCGCTTTGCGTTGCCCATTCGCGCGTTAAGGCGATCGACGGACTGGAGGTCGCGCTCAAGGGCGGCCAGGTCGGAACCGATCGCTATTTCTCAGCCATCCGCGACGGCCTAAGCGACTGAAAGGGCCAGCAGCTGGATTCATGTGCCGCTGCGCGAAGCACTTCGACATACGAAATACATCTTGCCGGGTGGAAATCCCGGTAACACCCGGTATTATCTGCGAAAATGCCGAAATCGGGAGGATGCCGGGTGCAGACCAAGAAGATCATCAACGACGGGAACCGTGCCGTCGACGAGATGCTGGAAGGCATCCTGGCAGCGCATCCCCGCCATCTCAAAAGCGTGGAGGGTAGCCCACGCTCCATCATCGCCCGCGATGGACCGCGCCAGGGCAAGGTGGGCCTCGTCATTGGCGGCGGCTCGGGCCATGAGCCGAGCTTTCTCGGCTTCGTCGGCAAGGGATTGGCCGATGCGGCGGCCATCGGCAATGTCTTTGCCTCGCCGCCGCCGGATCCGATCCTCGAATGCGCCAAGGCAGTCAGCGGCGGCGCCGGTGTGCTGTTCATGTACGGCAACTATGCCGGCGACGTGATGAATTTCGACATGGCGGCCGAGATGGCCGCCATGGACGACATCGAGGTGCGCACGGTGCTGAGCACCGACGACGTCGCCTCGGCACCGCGCGACCAGCGGCACAAGAGGCGCGGCGTCGCCGGCAATTTCTTCATCTTCAAGGCGGCCGGTGCGGCCTGCGACCGGATGCTGTCTTTCGACGAATGCGAGCGCATCGCCGGGAAGGCCAACGACCACACTTTCACCATGGGCGTGGCGCTGTCGCCCTGTTCGCTGCCGCAGACCCGCCGGCCGAATTTCGAGATCGGGCCGGACGAGATGGAGATCGGCATGGGTATCCATGGCGAACCCGGCATCGCGCGCGAAAAGCTGAAGACAGCCGACGAGATCACCGACGAGATGCTGGATAGGATCCTCAGCGAGATGACGCCGACGCGCGGCGACAAGATCGCGGTGCTCGTCAACTCGCTGGGCTCGACGCCACTGATGGAGCTTTACATCATGAACCGGCGGGTAAAACAGCGGCTCGACGACATCGGTGTGTCCATTCATGCGACCTGGGTCGGCAATTATTGCACCTCGCTCGAAATGGCTGGTGCATCGATCACGCTGCACCAACTCGACGGCGAGTTGCAGACGATGCTGGACCATCCCTGCGACTGCGCCATGTTTCGCGCCGGCTAAACCCACTTCTGTGGCAAGGACTAAGATATGACGGCAATCGACACCGCCCACCTTGTCGCGATGTTCGCGGCGATCGCAACCGCCATGTCCGCCGACAGGGACCGACTGTGCGCGCTTGACGGGGTTATCGGCGACGCCGACCACGGCATCGCGATGGAGCTTGGATTTTCCGCTGCACGCGATGCAGTCGCCGCACTGGACACCGGGGCCACCGACCCGGCCAGCTTGCTGAACACCGCCGCAAAATCGTTCCTGAATGCGGTTGGCGCCTCCTCCGGTCCGCTCTATGCGACCGCGTTCATGCGCGGCGCGGCAGCCATCAAGGGCAAGACGACGCTCGACGATTCGGACGTGGTCGCCCTGTTCCAGGCCATGGCCAAGGGCATTCAGGATCGCGGCAAGGCCGAGCCTGGCGAAAAGACGATGATCGATGCATGGGCGCCGGCCGCGCAGGCAGCGGGCGAAGCGCTGACCTCCGGCAAGGATCTGGCGGGCAGTCTCGAAGCTGCTGCACAAGCGGCAAACGCCGGCGCAGAGGCGACTAAGTCGATGGTCGCCACCAAGGGCCGGGCATCGCGCCTGGGCGAACGCTCGCTTGGCCACATGGACCCGGGCGCCGCCTCCGCCGTGACCGTGATCGAGGCGATGCGGGTCGCCTTGACCAGTTAACTCAGTAACGGGTTCCCGGCGTCTTTCAGCGCTTGGCGTCGAGCTTGTCGACGGCCTGCACGTTTGCGGCAGAGGGACCGTTCGGATCGAACTCGGAGGCCAGCCATGCGTCGGCGATCGATTTCGCCAGTTCGGGACCGATGACGCGGGCGCCCATGGTGATGATCTGGGCGTTGTTGGACTTGGCGGCGCGCTCCGCGGAATAGGTATCGTGGGTCAACGCGGCGCGAATGCCCGGGACCTTGTTGGCGGAGATGCTGACGCCGATGCCGGTGCCGCAAAACAGGATGGCCCGGTCGTAGTTACCGTCCAGGATTTCGTGGCCTACCGCGGCTGCGATGTCGGCGTAGAATCCGGCCTGGCTGAGGTCGACGACCTGCAGTTCGGGTTTGGTGGCGAGATGCTTGGCGATGACGTCGAGCAGCGGCTTGCCGGCACTGTCGGCTCCGAGTGCGATCTTCATGATGATGAACTCCTTTGCTAGGTCTTTTGGCAGTCAGCGCGCGATGCCGGCCGACGCCTTTTTCAGAATGTCGATATAGCCTTCCGCTTGCCACGCCGAGCGGCCGATGAACAGGCCATCGATATGCGGCTGGCCGATCAGTTCGGCCGCGTTGCCGGGATTGACGCTGCCACCGTAAAGCACAGGCGGAGCAATCGGCAGCCGGTCGGCGGCAACCTTCTTGATCAGCTGCTGCTGCCTGTTGGCATAGTCGGCGCTTGCGGGAATGCCCTTCTCGCCGATTGCCCAGACGGGCTCGTAGGCAAAGAGGATTTCCGCCTTCACCTGATCGCCGCTCAGCTCTTGCAGCGCGCCGAGAACCTGTGCCGTCAACACCGCCTCGGCGCGGCCTGATTCACGCTCAGCCAGCGTCTCGCCGACGCAGATCAGCGGCACGAAACCGTGCCTGACAGCGGCCGCCGTCTTCAGCCCGACGGTCGCATCCGTTTCGCCGAAGTGTTCGCGGCGCTCGCTGTGGCCGAGTTCGATCACATCCAGCCCACAGTCTTTCAACATCACCGGCGAGATCTCGCCCGTCCAGGCGCCGGCATCGGCCCAATGCATGTTCTGGGCGCCGACTTTTACGCGGGTGTCGGCAAGCGCCGCCTTGACCTGGCGCGCGGCGGTGAACGGCGGAATGACGAAGGGCTGTATCGCCGGATGGAAATCGGGCACAAAGGCCGCCAGCGCATCGGCGAACTGCAGCGCCTCCGACAGCGTCTTGTTCATCTTCCAGCTCGTACCGACCCAATATGGGGCCATTCTTTTTCTCCTTCGATACTTTTGCGACCGACATCGGCGCCGGCTTTCGGGCGACGTATTCGCTCAGGTCCGAGGCTTGAGACTGTCGCGGCCACTGTCGACGTAAGGCGCCCAGAAATCCACCGACTCGCGGATCATCTCGATAACCTGATGGTCGACTGGTTCCCTCTCCCTGAAGGAAAGTTCAAGGCAAATTTCGTTGTCGGTTCCGCCGCCTTGCCGAACCGCGTCCAGCAACTTCTGCGGCACTATGCGGCCGTCCTTGTTGTAGGCTGATGTGAACGGCCAGTGGCCGCCCTTGTTCATGGAGGACTGCTTGATGTGAATGATGGGCGATTGCAATGGAAACGCTTTCGCCCAAGCGTAGGGATCGGTATCAGCAGGGTTGGGCGAGGTGACGTCGCCATGGTCGATATCCACCATCATCTTCATCGGGATGGGCAGCTTCGCCGCATCGATGGCGCCCTGCAGCGTGGCGCAGCTTTCGATTGTGTGGCCAAACTCGCGGCCCACCGACATCGGCTCCCAGAACAGGTATGTCAGGCCCGCCGCCCTGGCGTGTTCGGCCACTTCGCGCCAGCATTCGAGCGCGATATCGAGCAGTGCCGCCCGCCGTTGCGGATCGTCAAAGTCCTTGTGGGTGAAGATGGCGAACTGCGTGCCCATGCCTGACGCGCCAAGTTCGGCGGAAATGTCGGCAAACGTCTTGAACCAGTCGACATAGTAGCACCGGACATCGGCATCCGGATGGCCGAAATGGTTGAGCCGGCCATAGGGTCCGGTCATGCCGGAGGTGATCCTGACACCGGTCCGCGCCAAGGCGCTGTTGAACCGGCGCAGAAATTTGGCAATCGTCGCCGCCGGCCAGCCCGGATTGACGAATTCATGCGTCAGCTGCACGTCGCGGATACCGATGCCATAGGCAATCGCGTCGATCAAATCGTCCGGATCGGCGAAGCGATTGACCAGCGGATTGGTGTTGAGGGAAAGCGTGAAGGCCATCAGTCTGCCGTCGCCATGATGTTATCGAACCAGTCTTCGAATGCTTTCCGCTCGGCCGCATTGAGATGCAGGCCATGTTTGGTGCGGCGTTCCAGAATATCGGCTGATGTGCCGGCCCATTCGGTCTCGGCCAGGAACCTTGCCTCCCGCTCATACAGGTCGGCACCGAAGCGGCGGCCGAGATCCGCCTCGCGCTGTGCGCCGGCGAGCAATTGCCTGGCACGGGTGCCGTAGCTTCGAGCGTAGTGCTTCACCAGCGACGGGCTGAGCCATGAAAACTCGGAATGCAGATCGCTCAGGAACTGCTCGAAGTCCGCATTGGGCAGGTCGCCTCCCGGCAAGGGAATTTTGGCGGTCCAGGCTTTCTTCATCGCCGGAAAGAACGGCTGGATCTTTTCCAGCGCGTGTTCCGACAGCTTGCGGAAGGTGGTGATCTTGCCGCCGAACACCGAAAGCAGCGGCGCGTTGCCATTGGAGGCATCGAGTTCGAAAATATAGTCGCGCGTAACCGCGCTTGGATTGTCGGCATTGTCGTCATAGAGCGGACGCACGCCCGAGAAGCTGTAGACCACGTCCTGTGGCGTCAGCTGCCGCTTGAAATAGCGATTGACCACCTTGATCAGGTAGTCGACTTCGCTGGCCTCGGCGACCACTTCCTCGGGCCTGCCTTCATAGGGAATGTCGGTCGTGCCAATCAGCGCCAGATCGTTCTCGTACGGGTTGACGAAGATCACCCGCTTGTCGTTGTTCTGGATGAGATAGGCCTGCCGCCCCTCCCAGAATTTGGGCACGACGATATGGCTACCCTTTACAAGCCGAACATTGCGCGTCGAATTCTGCCCGGCGACGCGGCTGACAATGTCGTTGACCCAGGGGCCTGCCGCGTTGACCAGCGCCCGCGCCCGGACCTTCGTCACCGCACCCGTGCGACCATCCTGCATGTCGATCGACCACAGTCCGCTTTCGCGGCGGGCCGCGACACAGGCGGTGCGCGTGAGCACTCTGGCACCGCGCTGCCTGGCGTCCAGGGCGTTGAGCAGCACCAGGCGCGCATCGTCGACCCAGCAGTCGGAATATTCGAAACCGCGCCTGAATTCGTCCTTGATCGGCGCCCCTTCCGGCGCAGTCCTGAGGTTCAGTGTTCTTGTCCCCGGCAAGCGTTTGCGGCCACCAAGGTGATCGTAGAGAAACAGTCCGAGCCGGACCAGCCATGCCGGCCTGTCTTGCGGGCTGTGCGGAAGAACGAAGCGCATCGGCCAGATGATATGCGGCGCCGCCTCGAGCAGCACCTCGCGTTCGATCAGCGCTTCGCGAACCAGCCGGAATTCATAATATTCGAGGTAGCGCAGGCCGCCGTGCACCAGCTTGCCGGAGCGCGAACTGGTGCCTTGCGCGAGGTCGTCCTTTTCGCACAGGATGACGGACAGTCCGCGACCTGCCGCGTCACGCGCTATGCCGGCCCCATTGACGCCGCCGCCGATCACGAAGAGATCGACGACATCTGTTGTATTGCTCAAGATCTTGCTCCTGTGCGGTGCGCCATGCCCTTCCACACCGGCCGAAGCGCCTGACGCGCTGCAACGAAGGAAGGGAAGAGCGCATCGTAGGTTTGCGAAAGCGCCTCGTCATAGGCATCGCAGTCGCCGAGAAGCGGTGTCACCCACTCGGCCGCGCAGTCTTCCATCGAGCCATAGACGCCGAGGCCGACGGCGGCCATCATCGCGGCACCCGCCGCGCCGGCTTCCTGGCGACTGCTCGTGCGCACCTGCGCCCGGGTCGCCGCCGCGATGATGCGGCGCAGCGACGGGCTGCGCGCGGCGCCGCCCGACAGGCGAATCTCGCTCGGCACCGCGCCCATCGCCTGGTAGCAATCACGCGCCGCGAAGGCCAACCCTTCGAGGACGCCGCGCGCCAGATCGCCAAAGCCATGCTTGACCGAAAGGCCGATGAAGCCAGCGCGTGCATCGGGGTCGACGAACGGTCCTCTTTCACCGGCCAGCGATATGTAGGGTTGGTAGATCAACGAACCAGGCTCCGATGCTTCCACCCAAGCGTCGAGGGCCTTCAGCAACTCGTCATGAGAAGGCTTGCTGCCAGCCGTGGCGAGCACGTCGCGCGCAAGGCCAAGCACCCAGTCTATGTTGAGCGTCGCCGCCATGTTGGATTGCAATTGTGCAAAGGCGCCCGGAATAGGCATGGCGATCGTGTAGCCGGAGCCATCGTCGTTCAGCACGACATCGTAGGGAGTGGCTGCGAAGCGTGTGTGTATGCCGGTCGAGCCGATGACGGTGCAGCCGACATTGCCCGAGGGATCATAGAGGCCGGCTCCGAGCGCTGTCATGACCATGTCGACGTAACCCAGCACCACCGGCGTGCCCTCGAGCAGGCCGGTCTCTGCCGCCGCTGATCGCGACAGCGGATGATGGTCGGTGGTACCTTCGAGCATGGGAGGCAACAGGCGGCGATGCGTCGTCAGATCCAGGATGTCGAGGGCTTCGTCGGAATAGGTGCGCGACCGAAAATCGCCGAAGGTGAAGGTACCCTCGGAGGGATCCGTGGCGCGTTCGTCCGTCATCTTGAAGTAGAGCCAATCCTTGCAATGCAGTGCCGTCGCCGCGCGCTCCAGCATGTCGGGATGGTTCTTTTTCATGAAGGCAAGCTGGGCGCCTTGCTGGCAGGAATTCAGCCCCGTGCCGGTCAGCTCGAACCGCCTGCGATCCCGGGGGTCGGCGCGCATCTCGTCCACCAGATGTCCGGCGCGGGCATCGAGCCACAGCCAGGCGCGCGAGACAGGCAAGCCGTCGCCATCGATCAGCCAGGTTCCGTCGCCCTGCCCGGTGGTGGCCACCGCCGCGGTTCGTCGCGCGAGGTCGGGAACCTTGGCCGCGAGATCGCGAACGGTCTGCGTCATGTCGCGCCAGGTCTGGTCGAGGTCCTGCTCGGCGCCGCCGCCTTCCAGCGTGACGAAGCTGTTGGGCACCGACGTCATGGCGAGCTGCCGCCCGGACAGGTCGAAAGCGATCGATTTGATCACCGACGTTCCCGCGTCGATGCCGATCAGCAGGTCTTTCATGCCGCAAATTCCGGTTGGTTGCGAAGGCAGTTCACGAGGGCAGTCGTTTCGTAGAAGAGGCAGGGAGTGTCCGCAAGGACACCCCCTGTACAGGTATTACTCAGACAGCACGAAGGGTGCCGTGTACTTGTCGACATTGTCCTTGGTGATGAGAAGGCAATCGAACAGCTGCTTCTCGGTCGCCGCACCGGTGGCACCCGTCTTGATGAACGAGTCCGCCTGCTGCACGGCCTTGGCCGAGAAGATGGCGACCGGCTGAAGCACGGTGTACTGCAGTTCGCCGGACTTGATCGCCGCAACCGCATCCGGGGAGCCGTCGAAGCCGCCGACCTTGATGCCGGCGAGCTTGCCCGCTTCCTTGAGCGCCGCAACCGCGCCGAGAGCCATTTCGTCATTGCCGCTGATCACGGCAATGATGTCGGGATTGGCCTGCAGCATGCTCTGCATCTTGTCGTGGCCCTGGGTACGATCCCAGTTGGCGACCTGCGAAGCAGCCTTTTCGAGATCCGGGTACTGGCTCAGCACGGTCGCGTAACCATTCGAGCGCGTGGCGGCGTTGTTGTCCGACGGGGCGCCGAGCAGTTCGACATATTTGCCCTTTTCACCGACCGCCTGCACCCACTGCTGGGCACCGAGAGCAGCGCCTTGCGCGTTGTTGGAGACGAGTTGCCCCTTGGCGAGGCCTTCCTGGTTGATCTCGGCATTGACGAGGAACACCGGGATGTTGGCGGCAATCGCCTTCTTCACCGCGCCGACCGAACCGTCGGCGTTGGCCGGGTCAAGGATGATCGCCACCGACTTGTTGGTGATGGCGGTGTCGATCAAATTGCTTTCGGTATTGGTGTCGCCCTTGTGGGCGCCGACATTGGCCGTGTAGCCAAGCTTCTCGGCCTCGGCCTTGGCAACGTTGCCCTCGGTCAGCCAGTAGGGGTTGGCCGGATCGTTGACGATGATCGAGATTAGGCCCGCGGCTGATGCAGCGGCCGTGAACCCGACGACCATCGCGGCGGCGAGCAGACTTTTCAGCATGGTTTTCATGTACATTCCTCCAATGATTACGCGGTGTTGCTGCCAGTTCACCTGGCAGTCTTCCCTTGGGCAGGATTGGCCGGTTCGGCCTTCCCCCGTTTCTGAGAAGTCGGTTGGCCACCTGTCGCGCTTGGGAGCTTGCTGCGGCGGCGATACTGAACGGCGTTGAGCAGCACCGCGAGCACGATGACCGCGCCCGTGAACACTGTCTGCCAGTAGGATGAGATGCCGATGATCACCAGACCGTCGGACAGGAAGCCGATGACGAAGGCCCCGAGCAGGGTTCCGCGAATGTTGCCGCGCCCACCGGTCAGTGCCGCGCCGCCGATGACGACGGCCGCGATGGCCGTCAGTTCGTAGGTGGTGCCGGCGGTCGGCCCAGCCGACGTCAACTGCGAGGACAGAATCAGGCCGGCGATGGCGGCACAGATGCCTGACAGCACATAGACGGAAATCTGCACCGTCTTGACTGGAACGCCGGACAGTTCGGCCGCGCGTTCATTGCCGCCCGAGGCATAGAGCCAGCGCCCGAAAGCGGTGCGATTCAGGACGATGCTGCCGATCAGCGCGATGACCACGAGAACCACGACACCGGTCGGCACGCCGAACAGGCGGTTGAAGCCAAGCGCATCGAAGCCGGTGTTTCCAAGCTCCGGTTTGCCGCCGAGATTGTTGTAGGTCAGACCGCTGGTCATAAGCAGCGCCAGGCCGCGTGCCATGTACATGACGCCGAGCGTGGCCACGAACGCCGGAACCTTGAAGCGCGCGATGAGCACGCCGTTGATCAGCCCGACGACGGCGCCCAGCATGCAGGCCAGCACCGCGACCACCCAGACCGGCGGGTAGAGGACGACGCCCAGCCAGGTCAGCGTCACCCCTTGCATCAGGAAGCCGGCAACGACGCCGGCCAAGCCCAACGTCGATCCCACCGACAGATCGATGCCACCATTGAGGATGACGAGCAGCATGCCGATCGCGAGGATTCCGAAGATGGCGACATGCGAGGCCATGGTCAGGAAATTCGCCACCGAGAGATAGTAGGGCGACAGGATCGAAAACACGACGATGATGACGATCAGGGCAAAGAAGGCCCGGCCCTCGAGCAGCAGCTTGGCGAGATCGAAGCCTTCGCCGCCCGCGCTTGGGCTGGACTGTTTTCTGGCCTGGCTGACGTCGGTCATTGGTCTGGGCTCCGAAATTCTGGTGATCAGGCGACCACGGCTTCGCCGGAGGCGGCCATGATCTGCTCTTTGGTGGCGTTGGCGCCGAATTCAGCTGAAATCCTGCCACGCCGCATGACGACGATGCGGTGGGCAATGCTGAGGCATTCGTTGACCTCCGAGGTCGAGAAGACGACCGCAAGCCCTTGCGCGGCGCGTTCGCTCAGCAAGCGGAAGACTTCGGCCTTGGCGCCGACATCGATGCCGCGGCTCGGCTCGTCGAGAAGGATGACCTTGGGGTTGGTCGTCAGCATCTTGCCGATGACGACCTTCTGCTGATTACCGCCAGACAGCGATCCGATCATGGCGTTGCCGCCAGCGGTCTTGACGGTCACCTTGCGGATCGAGTCTTCGACCAATTCACGCTCCCTGGAACGGGACAGAAACAGCCCCCTGGCGAACTCTTCGATGCTGGCAAGCGAGAGATTGCGGCCGACGGTCATCGTTTGCACCAGCCCGTCGCGCTGGCGGTCCTCGGGGACCAGCACAAGCCCTCTGGAGATGCGCTGGGCAATGCTCAATCCCGACACATCCTCGCCTTCCAGCAGCGCGCGGCCGCCCGCCATCGGCACCCGTCCGGCGACGGCCTCCAGCAATTCCGTGCGCCCAGCGCCCATCAGCCCATAGATGCAGACGATCTCGCCGGCCCTGACGTCCAGCGACAGGTGATCGACGACGGAATAGCCTGAGCCCGAAGTGTCAACGACACTCACATCCTCGATCGACAGGGCGACCTCGCCGAACTCATGACCGGTCGGCGGCGAGCCGAGATCGAAATTCTCGCCAACCATGTTGCGCACGATCCACTCGAGGTCGATGTCCCTGGCTTCGGCCGTCGCCGTTATCGCGCCGTCGCGCAGGACAACGGCATAGTCGGTGATCTGCAGCGCCTCTTCGAGGTGATGTGAAATGTAGACGATGGAGACGCCGCGGCTGGTCAGATCGCGGATCACCTTGAACAGAACTTCCACCTCGGTTGCACTGAGCGCGGAGGTCGGCTCGTCCATGATGAGGATGCGAGAATCGACCGACAGCGCGCGCGCGATCTCGACGATCTGCTGTTGGCCCAGGCGCAAATCCTCGACCAGGGTCATCGGATCGATGTCCTCTTCGAGATCGGCCATCAGCGCGCGGGCCTGGCGCTGCTCCTCGGCGAAGTCGAGGCCGGTCCTGGTGCGCAGTTCGCGGCCCATGAAGATGTTGTCGCGAACGCTCAAATTCGGCGCCAGGCTGAGTTCCTGGTGGATGATCGAGATGCCGCGATCGCGCGCGTCCGAGGATGAGGAAAAGCTGACGAGATTGCCGTCGAGCACGATGTCGCCGGACGTCGGCGTGACGACGCCGGACAGGATCTTCATCAGCGTCGACTTGCCGGCGCCGTTCTCGCCGAACAGCGTCGTGACCTTGCCGCGATGGATGTCGAAATTGACGCCCTTGAGCGCATGGACGCCGCCATACGACATGACGATATTGCGCGCCGAAAGCACGGCGTCGCCAGTCGCGGGTCCGGTGTCGGCAGCCGGTTTCATTTGACGTCGAGCCTCACGGGGGTGACGAGCCAGCTCTTCGGGTTGACCAGCTTGAACGCGCCGACCACCGATATGGTCTTGCCGGTCAAGGCGCTGGTGTCGAGCTTTGCAAGAACTTCCTTCTTCATCTCGTTGTTCAACGCCGAACCGGCGTCCTGGTACTCGATCTGGTTGGTGAACTGGCCGAATGTGATCTTGCCGGTGGCGTCGCGAAGCTCGGTGCCGTTGATCGCCGGTCCCGTTTGCACGCGGATCATCAGCGTGTCCGGCACGCCTTCGACGGCGACCTTGTAGATGCCGGATTTTCCTTCGCCGACGACACCGGTGAACTTGACCGAGATGACCGGTCCGACGCCCGCCGGCACGCCATATTCCTTTTCCGCGGTTGCCCTGTCCTTGGCGATCGCCGTGGCCACCGTTGCCGCGTCTGCGGCACGCGCATCGACATCGGCCTGCACCTTGGGAAATTCCGACTTGCCGTAGTCGGCGGCGGAAAAGACGGCGCTGCGGACATCGCCGGCGGAGCCGATCCTGACCACCTTGGTGTCGAGCGCCATGGCGCCGAGCAGGACGACAACCGCGGCGCCGGCAAGTGCCCGACGCAGGCCGGGCGAGGCCGGTCTGGCCGATGCGCTGGCGGCCTTCGCGCTCATGACGCAACCGCCAGCAAGGCTGATCCGCGCTTGTCACGCATTTGACGATCCTCCGTTCACATGGCGCTTCGCACCATTGGGTTTGTTCTGTTCGACAAGGGCACGAGCGGTGGACTCGTCGGTGATCAGGCCGCTCAGATAACGGCTTTCGAGCACCGCCTTGATGGCACGCACTTTGATCTTGCCGCCGGCGACGGCGACGATCCTGCGGCCTTTCAACTGGTCCCGCGGAAGCGCCAGAATTCTTTCCGACAGCGCCGTTTCCACCGGGCGTCCCTTATCGTCGAAGAAGTGGGCAAGCAGCTCGCCGACGCCACCATCGCGTTTGACCTCATCGATTTCGGAATGTTCGATCATGCCGGTAGCGACCAGCGAAGCTTCCCGCTCGGCGGTCCCTATGCCGACGAACATCAGGTCGGACCGGCTTGCGAGGTCGAAGACATCGCTGATGCCGCGCTGGCCAAGCAGCACCTCACGGTCCTCGGCGGTGTTGGCGACGAAAGGCACCGGCATCACATAGGCCTGCGCGCCGGTCCGTTCGGCCAGCCGATGCATGACGTCGTGCGGGTTGGCCGCGAATTTGCGCGTCACACCGCCAAGCAGCGAGACGAAACGGATATGGGCAGCGGCGGTGCGCGTCAGATACTCGACGCTTGCGGCAAGGGTGCGGCCATGGCCGACGCCGATCAGCATGTCCTCGCCGCGATCGATCTCGCGCTTCAGAAACTGAGCGCCGGCGATGCCAAGGGCCTTCAGCGGTAGCTCGTCCTGATCGAGATCAGGAACGACCTCGCAGTAATCGAGCCCGTAAGCATCGATCAGCCGCTGCTCGAGGTCGATGCATTCGCCGACGTCGCCGTCGATGATCACCCTGACAAGGCCATCCTGGGTGGCCCGCGTGATGAGCCGGTGCGCCTTGAGGCTGGTCAGGCCGAGCCGCTTGGCCACCTGGGCCTGCGTCAGACCCCCGGCATAGTGAAGCCAGGCCGCGCGGGTGGCGAGGCTGGACTCATGATCGCGGTTAGCGGCTCCGCCGGATTCCAAGCCATCTCCTCCCTGAGATGATATTATTATCTTTGTGTGCAAAAATTTTCACATCCCTGCATCGCTGTCAATCCCTCGCCGGATTTGGCGCATGCACATACGGGGAATTCACAGGTCTCGACCTTCCCGAACGCCGGTCTGCCGGCATTTCGGCGGGCAACATCGACCTATTAGGAGGTCCGCATGTCACCCGATCATACTGCGATGTTAATTTAACGTCAATCTGTGTTATATCCTGCCGACACCAGCAGAACTGCGCAGCTCGTCGCCATCCATTTGGCAGTCAACTATTTGTTTTAAATGAATAATATTCGCCCATGAGAAAATCCCAATCAGCCTGTGAGTTGGACGATTTTCGGATGCGGCGCATCCATGGGCAAACCGATCGGATTGCCTTGGGAATATCGGCGACGGAGTGATCAGCCCAACCGCATCAGGTTCCGGCCCTCGAGCTCCAGGGCGGCCGCCTCGACTTCCTCTGCGAGGCGCCCGGCGCTCCAGCCCAGCGCCCGTCCGGCAATCGTCGCAATCTCCTGCAGATCCCGGCCCGTCAGTGACCCTGATATCGCCAGGGTGCTGCGGCGCATGACGATATCAGCCAGATGTTCGACGAACTCGTTGCGGACGATGTAGTCAATTTCCGATCGGCTGTAGCTTTCTGAATCCGGCAGCCGGCCCTCATCATCCGGCCCATGTGTGGCGATCTGCGTGGCTCTGGTGCCGTATCGCGACAGCAGCTCATCGAGACGGCGTTCTCCAGCGCCCGTCTCCGAGTGAGCCAGAGCCAGCCAATTTGCTCGTGCTGTGGCATCGGCCGGAAAATCCCTGCCGCCGCCGATCGGCATGGCTTGGGTTGATACCTTGCGGCTGCGCTGCAGACGGCCGAGCACGGTGTCGGCGACTTCCTCGGCGAAGCCGCGAAAGGTCGTCCACTTGCCGCCGACCAGCGAGATGACCGCGAAAGGTCTGTTCCGATCCGGCTCGGCGACCGGCGCCGAGTGGTCACGGCTGATCAGCCCGGGCAGCGACGCATCCGAGGCCGGCAGCGGCCTGATGCCGCTATAGGCGTAGACGATCTGGTCGCGCTCGAACGCCATTCCCGGCAGCAGCGTGCGTACGCTGTCGAGCAGGTACTCGACTTCGTCAGGCTCGCAGCGCACCGCGTCGGGATTGTCAGCCTTGATGTCGGTGGAGCCGACCAGCGCCAGGCCGAGATAGTCGTAGACAAGGCAGATGCGGCCGTCATCGGCCTCGAAATAGAGCATGCGCCCGGCAAGGCTTTTGACCAGCTCGTCATGCTTCAGCAGGATGTGCGAGCCCTTGGTGCCGCCGATCATCTTCGACGGCGCGCCTAGCAAATCGTTGACGTCATCGATCCAGGGACCGGCGGCATTGACCACCAGCTTCGGCCGCACCGAAAAGGCCGCGCCGTTTTCCGGCTGGAAGGTCAGCACGCCATCGGCGGACTTCGCCAGCTCCGTGTAGTTCGCGCTGGCCGAGGCCGCGTTTGCCTGCAGCCCATCGAGGATCAGTTCGAGTACCAGCCTTTCGGGGTGGCTTATCTTGGCGTCATAGTAGGTGCCGGTAGCGACGATCGAGGGATTGAGTGCAGGCATCTCACTGAGCGCCCGCCGCCGCCCGACCATGCGGTGGCGCGGCATGACCTGGTTTCGCGAGCCATAGAAATCATAGATCATCAGGCCGATCTTGATCAGGATGGCGCCACGGCTGCGCGGCGCACTGGTCGAGCCGAACAGCGTCCGCAGCGCCGCCAGCATGCCCTTGCTCCAGGAGAAGATCGGGATGACCGTCGGCAGCGGGCTGACATAGTGCGGCGCGTTCTTCAAAAGCAGATTGCGTTCGAGCGTCGACTGCGCGACCAGCCCAAACTCGCCGGTTTCCAAATATTTCAGGCCGCCATGAATGAGCCGCGATGGCGCGGCGCTGGTGCCGGAGCCGAAATCCGCCTTGTCGACGATCAGGCAGCTGACGCCCTGCGCGCACAGGTCGCGAAACAGCCCTGCTCCGTTGATGCCGGCGCCAAGGATGACGACGTCGACCTCGCCGGTCCCGGCCATGGCGGCCAAACGCCCGGCGGGGTTTTCCGTACGTGTTGCTTCGCTCGAGCTCATGGCACTTTCGTCTTGACGATGCGCAGCTTCACGCCGGCCCGTTCGAGGGCCTGCGCCCGCGCATCGCCCAGGCCTTCGGTCGCCAGCACGACATCGAAGCTGGTCAGATCGTCGAAGACGTGCAGTGCGATCCGGTCGAACTTGGCATGATCGACGAGGAGGATGCGCTTGACCGATGCGGCCATCATCGCCTGCTTGACCCGCACGACATTGGGATCCTGGATGAAGGCGGTGGTTCCGGTGATGGCCGAAGCCGAACAGATCAGCACATTGGCGCGCAGCTGTGCCACCGCGTTCTCGCAGACGATGCCGATATAGGCGTTGTAGGTGTTGTGGTACTGGCCGCCGAGACAGATGAAGTCGAGTTCGTCGACATTGATCAGCAGTGATGCCGTCGCTACGGAGTTGGTGATGACGGTCAGCGGCTTGACGTCGAGCAGCAGTGTGGCGACGGCGTTTGCCGTCGAGGAATCGTCCAGCATCACCACCTGGCCGGCTTCGACATAATCGAGTGCTGCCCGCGCCAGCGCATCCTTCTCTGCCCGATTGACCGTCACCCGGTAGCGGAAGGCGCTTTCGTAGAGGCCGGAAGGCTGAACCGTCACCGCACCGTGCAGCTTGCGCAACACGCCCTGCTGCGCCAGCCGGTCGATGTGCCGGTGGATGGTCATGCGCGACACGCCGAAATGCTCGACCAGATCGTCGATGCGCACCTGGCCGAGCTTGATCACATAGTCGGCGATCTCTTCGCGTCGTTCGTCGGCCTTAATCATGCGCTTCCCCCGGTGTCTGGCCGCGCCAGCTTCTCGATGTCAGGCCAATGCGGTTCGAGCGCACCGGCTATGCGCCCATAGAGGGAAAAGCGCTCGTTGAACACAGCACTCGAGGCCGGCTCAGGCTCGTATTGGCGCGCCGTCATGCCGACCTGCCTTGCGCCCTGTTGCCGCGTCGCGAAGATGCCAACCGCGGCACCCGCGCAAAGGGCAGCGCCAAAGGCCGCGGCCTCGTCGGTCGAGGTGACGATGACCGGGGCGTTCAGCACATCGGCAAACATCTGGACGAAGGCCGGATTGCGCGAGCCGCCGCCGGTCAGGCGGATCTCGCTGATAGCAAAGCCGTCGCGCAAGGCTTCGACATGGGTACGATGATTGAAAGCAATGCCCTCCAGGACCGCCTTGAGCATATCGCCGCGATTGTGCCAGCCATGAAGGCCGACAAAGCTGCCGCTGGCGACATCGCCAAAGGGGGAGCCGAACAGATAGGGATGAAACAGGATGGTCGACCGGTTTTTCAGCGCCTCATCGATCTCTGCCGCCAAAACGTCATGGATTGAGCCGCCATCAACCGATGCCCTCTCCTGTTCCGAGCGGCAGAACGTGTCGAGAAACCAGTCGTAGTTCGCGGTCGAGGCGGGCGAGATCGCCATGTTGTTCCAGCGGCCCGCGTCGATGGCGTTGCGGCAGAACCAGCGCGGGTCGACGCGCGGTTTTGAAGAGACGACTTCGTTGATGGAATAGGTTCCAGCGACGATGGCGAGCACGCCCTCCTCATGGCCGCCCATGCCCAGTGCGGAGGCGGTCACGTCATGCAGTCCGCACGCGACTGGAGTTCCCTTGGCCAGGCTGGTCATTTCGGCTGCCTCGGCAGTGACATGCCCGACGATTTCAGCCGAATGCGCCATCGGCGGCAGCGCGTCGAACAGATCGTCCAGTCCGAAGATGCGCATCGCTTCCGGCGCGAAGGCTTGCGTGCGGAAATCCGTGAATGAGGTGCTGGCCTCGGTACGGTCGGTGCCGATCGTGCCGGTCAGACAAAAGCGCAGCCAGTCCTTGCAGGCCAGTATGTGCCCAATGCGCCCATAGCGGTCGGGTTCGTTCTTCCTGATCCAGGCCAGCAGCGCCGACGGCGCCGACACGTGCGGCGCCTGGCCCGTGCGCGCCAAGGCGTCTTCGAAGACTCGATCCGCCGACCATCGTTCGACAATCTCGCCGGCGCGGCTGTCAAGCGACAGGATACCGGGGCCTAGCGGCCGACGATCCTTGTCGAGCAAATAGAGACCGTCGCCATGCGCGGTTGCCGCCACCGCCCTGATGTCGTCCGCCGGGCGGCCACACAGCGCGATCGCCTCCTTGATTGCATCGGCGGTCGCTTGCCAGAGGCCAGCCATGTCGCGCTCCACCCAGCGCGCATGGGGCATCGATTGCGGAACCCGCCGACGCGCCACCGACAACTGCGTGCCATCGGCATCGAAGATCACCGCCTTGGTGACCGTGAGACCGTTATCGATTCCGAGCAAACTGGGCATGGGCGCCGCCGCTTTCAGCAACTGGTGAAGGGCGCTGCAAGGCAATCCTGCAGGGTGGGATAGAGATGACAGACATGACGACAATCAACGAGCAACGGTGATACAAAAGCGACGCATCCGACGCGGCAAACAGACCATAGTAGCATGTTAAGTTAACGTCAACATGTGAGATATTTTGTGGAAATGTCTGATGTCATCTGCGACAAAATTGCTATCCACTCGTACCGCATCCGATGCGGGACGAAGTTCCGGCCAGTGCCCAACTGCGCAACGACCGGACAACCCGCGCCGCTTCGGCGCCGTTCAAAGAAAACGCGACGACTCAAGAAGCTCAGCCACCCCGTCCAGTTCCTTGTGCAGGCGATGCCAGCGACGGTCGAGATAAACAAGCGAATGCGCCTCCGGGGGGACCTCATCCGGCTGTACCTCGCCGTCAAGGAGTTCGGCCGCGACCAGCGGACCACGCTCGCCGGCGGCAGAGCGCTTCGCGGGCCACGTCACGACCGCCTTCGAAAACCTGAAGCACATCATCAAACGGCACGAGAATGCCGTCGTCTGGGGGCGGTAATCCGGCCTCGCTATTCGAATGATGCGGTAGCGTCACACAACGCGCATGTTTCCTCCAGCCGGAGGCGCTTCATCCCCGCGTCGCCGGTTAGGCTCGACGGCCGCCCGCCCCCAAAAGCCGTCGGGCCGCCAGAAATCCCGATATCCTATTGGTCACGCCCTCCGCCACCTCGCCATCACTGCGTAAACGCTTTGGACATCTGATCCGCAAAGGGTTTCATCAGATAAGACCAGACATTGCGTTCGTCGGTGCGGATATGAACCTCGGCGGGCATACCTGGCCTCAGCACCTTCGCTTCAGTCAGGCAGTTCGATTTGCTTTCAACCTTGATACGCGCCGAGAAATAGGAAAGCTGACGTTGCGGGTCTTTAATCAGATCTGCCGAGATGTGTTTCACTGACCCTTGGCAGACCGGAGTGGTTCCCACGTCGAACGCCGGAAAACGGATCGATACCGGCTGCCCAGGCCGGACGTCGTCGACCCGCGACGGAGGGATCAGCGCGTCCACCACAAGATCGTCGGCATCAGGTACGATGGTCATGAGCATCTCGCCAGGCGCGATAACGCCGCCGACGGTATGGACAGCCGATTCCTGTATCGTTCCGGACTGCGGTGCACGGATCGTTGTCTTGGTCAGTTCATCCTGCGCCACAATCCTGCGTTCGTTGAGTTCGGTCTGCTTGGCTTCCGTCTCGCGGAGCTCAGTCGTCACGTCAGTGCGCCTCTGGTCATCCAGTTGCAGCATCTGCAACCCCGTTTCGCTGATGCGCGCCTGGGCTTCAGCTACTGCTGCAGCGAGGCGCCCCGATTCTCCCCTGGCCCGGGTGGCATCCAGCTTGATGTTGCTCACCCTCTCCTTGGAGACGAGTTTTTTGGCGTAGAGGGAATCAACGTCGGCGAAATCCTTGCTTAGCAGAGCCACCGATTCATCCACCGCGCTCTGTTGCGCTTTAAGACCGTCGATCTGACGTTCAAGTTGCTGGGATTGGCTTCTCAACTGTGCCTTCTGTCCAGCCAAAGCCGAAGCGCGCGTTTCAAAGAGAGCGCGCTCGCCATTGACGAGCGCAGCCAGCTCCGGTTGGTTCATTCGCGCCTTCAGGCCGGCCGGCAGCTGCATTTCCGCCAGGCCCGTGCGCTCGGCCTCCAACCGGGCGAGCCGGACGGTCGCGCGATCGAGATCCTCACTGATGATTTGCAGGTTCGCGCGAGTCAGCGTGTCATCCAGCCTGACCAACACGTCGCCGGCTCGCACATGATCTCCGTCCTGCGCGAAAATCCCGCCCACTGTGCCTCCGGTTTGATGCTGGACCTTCTTGACGTTGGTTTCCACCACCACGGTGGCTGGTGCAACCACAGCGCCGGCGATCTTGGTCAACCCCAGCCATAGACCGCCGCCAAGAACCAGCAGACCGGTAATCGCCAAGCCGAATATCAGGTTGGCCCGTATACCGTCCGACAGATCCGGCGCGCTCACGGCAGGCCGTTTGCTGCCACGAAGGGTCCGAGCGTACGACGAGAAGGTGACGAATGTTTCGAGCAGAGCCTCATGCATGCCCGGCAACCCCCGGTATCGGCGCCAAAGAAGATGGCCGAGGTGAAACAGGCGGTGAAGGTCGGAGCACGTTCGCCAAGACCTCTTCGCGCGAGCCAAAGGCATGAACCGTTCCATTCGACATAACCAGTACCTGATCGATATTAGCGAGAGCTGAGGGACGATGCGCAACGACAATGACGATGCCCCCGCGCTGACGCACTGCCCGTATGGCGCCGGCCAGGGCAGCGTCACCGTCCACGTCGAGGTTCGAGTTCGGTTCGTCGAGCACGACAAGAAACGGCTCGCCATAAAGTGCTCGGGCGAGACCCACGAGTTGCCTCTGCCCTGCCGACAGGGCCGCTCCGCCCTCGCCGATGCGGGTCTGAAATCCCTGAGGGAGCTGCATTATCATTTTCTCGACGCCGGCTGCCCTTGCCGCCGCAAGGACGCCTTTCGGATCCGTCTTGCCTCGGAACCTAGAAATGTTGTCCGCTACCGTGCCGTCAAACAACTCCACGTCCTGCGGCATGTAGCCGATATGGGCGCCGAGCTGTTCCGAGTTCCATTGATCGAGAGAGGCGCCGTCCAATCTCACCGAGCCATGGAGCGGCTTCCACACCCCGACCAATGAACGCACCAAAGTTGTCTTGCCGGAACCGCTTGGGCCGATTACGGCCATCCCAGCGCCCCTCGACAGATGGAAGCTCACATTGACCACGGTTGGCTTTGGCAGGCCGGGCGGCGCAATGGTCAATTGCTCGACCGCAAACCGCGCCTGCGGCCGAGGCAACTCCATTGGCTCGTCCTGGCGGCCGAATGCCGTCATGACCGCTGCCAACTCGGAATAGCTGCGCCGGGCCGACAGAAAGCCTCTCCAGTTTGCGATCGCAGCATCGACCGGAGCCAAGGCGCGGCCAAGCAAAATGGAAGATGCGATGATCACCCCAGGTGAAGCCTCGCCGCCGATCACCAGGTAAGCGCCGAGACCGAGAACACAGGATTGCAACGCCATCCGCAGGGCCTTCGACAGCGAACTGGCGCCACCAACGACGTCAGAGAGACGTTCCTGCTGGGCGAGATAGGCTCGGCTGACGTCGCTCCAGCGTCGAGCCAGTCGACCAGACAGCCCCATTGCGTGAACGACTTCGGCGTTGCGGCGGCCGGAATCGGCCAGCGCCCGCTGCGACAGCAGTTCCTCCGAGGCACGCGCGGCGGGGCCTCGGCTAAACACTTCCGCGATCGCTGTTAAGAGGACCACAGCGATCGCGCCGACCGTCGCCAGCAGGCCGAGCGAAGGATGGAGCAAATAAATGATCAGCAGATAAAAGGGGATCCACGGGGCGTCGAAGATGACCGTGGGTCCCGTTCCGGAAAGAAAGCCGCGCAGTCGGTCAAGATCGTGCAAAGGCTGCAGACGGTCCGCATCACGCCCTGCCTTGAGCGGCAGGGACAGGGAGATGGAGAACACCTTTTGCTGCAAATTCCTGTAGAGACGGCTGCCGATGCGGACCAACACGCGAAGCCGCACGAAATCCAGAAGCCCATAGACCGCATACAGACCCAGCATTCCGATCGTGAACCCCACCAGGGTGGGAACGCTCTGCGACGGCAGGACGCGATCGTAGATCTGCAACATATAGACCGAACCGGTCAGAGCGAGAATGTTTATCACTGCCGAGAACAGCGCCACGCCAAGCAGCCCAGGCATGCAGGCGAGAATGGCGGAACGTAGCTCGGGAGAACCGGCCCCCGATGTTTTCATGACCAGCGGCCGTTCGCGCGACACTGCCGCGCCGTTACTTCCGTAAGTTGTGATGGCTCAAACCTTTCTTAGTTCGCATAGCAGCCGCTATCCGTCGCCCCCCTTATTTACGCTTTGCTTACATACGTCGACTTTGAGGAAAATGCAGCGGATTCGTGGCGTGAACCAGCGAAACGCGACCGCCGACGTCTCCCTGTCTGGGGATAACTTCCCGAAAATTGACGATTTTCGTTAAAGGAACTGGTCAGAACGGAGCAGGCAAAAGAGGCGTATGTCCTTGCTCCCAAACACTTTCAAAGGAGCCACAGTCGGCTGAGCAAAATACCTGCTACTGAGCAACAACTTAGATCAATCAAACATTCTATCTCGCTGTGTTTCGTATTTGATTTCATCCTAATGTAGCAATCACCTAAGCAGACGCGGGGCATAAATCGAATCAACCAAAGGATCATTGGATGACACTCCATTATGCGTCCGGTGGATCAGCCACCGAAGTCGCAACCGCCGGGTTCAACCTGGTCGATGTTCAATATCTCTCGCAGGTCAATGCTTTGCCGGACGGCATGAAAGGCCTCGTCTATCTCGGCGCGCACGACGGCGTGACCTCCTCCTTCATTGAAAAAGTTACACCATTTCTGAACAATCCCAAGGTGTTCGGATTTTTCCTGATGGACGAGCCAGATCCCACCGGCAGGTGGGGCACATATGCAACTGCCGAAAACCTGAAAGCGGAATCGGATTGGATCCATTCCCATTTTCCGGGCGCCAAGACCTTCGTCACCATGATGAATATGGGGTCTCCTACAAATCCGGATTTTTCCAATACCTATAATCCGGCCAATACAGGCATCGACTATTACGGGTTGGACCCGTACCCGGTGCGCGATGACGTGAGCACGGTCGACTACAACATGATCGACAGGGCCGTGGGCGCGGCAGTGAAGTCCGGCATCCCGATCGACAAGATCATTCCGGTCTACCAGACTTTTGGCGGTGGCAACTGGACGACCGACACGGGCGGGAAGCATCAGATGCCGACGACGGAACAGATGCAAACGATGATAGATCATTGGGCAGCACTGGTTCCGTCGCCTGCTTTCGATTATGCCTATGCCTGGGGTTCGCAGAACGGAGACACAGCTCTGGAGAATTCGCCGGAGTTGCAGGCTTTGTTCCAACAGCACAATCTCCAAAGCACCGGTGGCTCGGCCGCCCCCCCAGTAACCGATCCGATCGATACCACGACCCCGCCTCCAACCGACGTCGCCGCCCCTGCTCCGGCCACGCCTCCGACAGACGCCGCCGCTCCAGTTCCGGCCGCGCCGGCCCCGTCGGACAGCGATCATGTCTTCCATGGCACGCGCGGCGCAGATCGTTTTCACGCCACGACGGGCGATGACAAATATTTTGTCAACAACGCTCGTGACAAGGTGATGGAAGCGCCAGGCGGCGGCACTGACAAGGTCATGGCCTCGGTCAGTTACGCTCTTACGGCGGGCTCACATATCGAGCAGCTCTCCACTGCCAGCTCTGGGGGCAGGACGGCCATCAACCTGACCGGCAATGAATTCGGCCAAGCCATCTACGGGAATGGCGGCGCCAACAAGATCAATGGTGGCGGTGGCGCCGACAAGATGACCGGATATGGTGGCAATGACACCTACTCCGTCGACAATGCTCACGACAAGGTGGTGGAGCAGAAGGGCAGCGGCATCGATAAAGTCCTCGCCTCTGTGAGTTTCGCCCTATCGGCTGGCTCGTACATCGAACAACTCGCGACCAGCAAGGCGTCCAGCAAGGCCGCGATCGACCTGACGGGCAATGAGTTCGCTCAAACCGTCAAAGGCAACGCCGGCGCCAACAAGATCGACGGTGGCGGCGGAGCCGATACGTTGAGCGGACGTGGGGGCAGAGATGCCTTCGTGTTCAGTACCGCCCTTGGTGCTGGAAACGTGGACAAGATCACTGATTTCAACAAAGCCCAGGACAAGATCCACCTCGATCATTCCATCTTTGCCGGTCTCGATCAGGGGGGCCTCGCGTCGGACGCTTTCTTTGCCGGCAAAGCCGCGCATGACAGTTCCGATCACATTATCTACAACAGTTCGACGGGAGCTCTTTCTTTCGACAGCGACGGCGTCGGAGGCGCAAACCAGATGCATTTCGCGAGCCTCTCTCCGCATCTGTCGATTACCGCATCGTCTTTCCTGGTCACCTGAACCAGCCCAGCGAATGCTTTAAGAAGTCGGCGAGGCCCCTGGGCCTCGCCGACAGATGTACCGGATGTGTGGACCAACAGCTGACGTGCCGGTTCCGTCCTGAAGACCGGCCGCGCAGGCCGAGGGCCGACTTGACGGCCCAGCGCAACCACGCGTCAAAGATTTATTGCCAACAGCGAACCGCGGAGCTCAGGCACCGCGCCGCCGCAATTGGACGCTCGAAAACCTTGGACAACCAAGGTGATGCAGACCAGCCACCCGTACCGGCTCAGGCAAGCACCGCGCTCATCCCGCAAGACACGAGTCACATGGACGCTCCGGCAATCGCGAGGGAATCTCGCCTCGCTGGTCGCTACCCTTCCAAACATCCCTTGTGTCATTCAAACGGACGAGGACAGGCACCTAGGGTCCCCCTAGCGTGCACTCGGGCGGCATGCGCTCAGAGGTGATGAAACCGGGCCATGGCAGCATCGGCAGCATCGAGAGCCAATCGGCGATGTGCGCTTGGGAGAGGCAGATGAACCCGCACCTGGTCTGCGTGGGAGGCGAGGATCACGCCTTGAGAGTTCCCTTTCTCATCGCGCTGCGAGAGAAAGGCTTTCGCGTGACGGCGGTCTCGAGCGGTTCTCCCGTACCGTTTCTTCGGCATGACATTTCGCATCACAGGTTCTCCTTCGACCGCTTTGCAAGCGGAGGCGGGGAATGGCGCGCCCTCGGAACGATGCGCCGCTTGATGCAGGAGCTTCAGCCCGACATCATCCAGAGCTTCGACACCAAGCCAAATCTGTTGACGCCCCTTTCGGTACGGGGAACTGTTCCGGTTATCCGCACCATCAACGGACTGGGGTGGACGTTCTCATCGCTGGAGCCTCGAGCCTTGGCCTTGCGTCCGGTCTATTGCGCACTGCAATGGCTTGCGTCTTCCTGGACGGCAGCGACCGTATTCCAAAATCGCGACGACCAACTGTTCTTCGAGCGCTTTCGGCTGATCGGTCGCGGAAATTCGCGACTGATACGCAGCTCCGGGATCGATGTCGATGCGTTCGCAACGGTGCGCCATCTCGGGTCCTCGGCAACGAAGATGCGAAAGGACCTCGGCCTTCAGTCCGCCGAAGTGGTGATCTTCGTCGGCCGTTTGACGCGCCAGAAAGGCGTGGCGACCCTTCTCAATGCGATCCCTCGCATCCTGTCCGCAAGGCCCGCGGCGCGGTTTGTGCTCGTCGGCCCACGAGAATCCGAGGGCTCATTCGCAATCGACAAGTCGGAGCTCGATCGGCATGCACCTCATGTGCTGGCCTTGGGTCCACGACGCGATGTCGCCGATCTCCTTGGCATGGCCGATGTATTCGCGTTTCCCACTCAGTATCGCGAAGGGGTTCCGCGTGTGTTGCTCGAGGCAGGCCTGGCGGGACTGCCCATCGTGGCCTCAAGGATGCCAGGCTGCAGCGACGTCGTCGAAGACGGATGGAACGGCTACCTGGTTGCGCCGCATGATGCCGATGCCCTCGCCTCGCGAACAATAGACTTGCTGTCCGACCGCGCGGCGGCCAAGGCGATGGGCGCCCGTTCTGTTGAACTTGTCCGGAGGCGATTTGCCCTGCCACTGGTGGTCGACCAGTACTGCGACCTTTACGAAAACACACTCCGCGCGGGGCACATGCGACCGTTCCCTGCCGTTGGGGTTGGAGGCGGCCTCGCGAATCACCGAGGCGGGGCACATCAATGATCCGGGACGCCTTGCTCGCCCTGGGAGTTGCCATGTCCTATGCGACGCAATTAAGCGTTCCGGGATTGCCGCTCGGCTATGGCGAATTGTTCATCGCGATCTGGATCGTGCTGGCGATTGGACGAATACTCGCTGGCGGCCGTCTCCAGGCCACACCCGCTTTTGTCCAACTGGCGAGCTTTTGGCTGCTCCTGTCGCTGGCTTTGGGAATCGGCACGATCGTCGGCTACCTGACCACCGTCCTTTACCTGACCGGGCTGGTACATGACGTTATGGCCTATGTGTTGCTGGCAAGTTTCACATGCCTGGCGGCCGCGGAGCCCGACGCCGATCGTCACCTTCGCCGCAGTGCGTGGTGGGTGATCGCCATCGCCAATGGGAGCTTCGTAATTCAGCTGGGACTGGCATTTGGGGTAGCCCACCAGTCCGGCGTCGATCCCTGGTTCTGGGACCGGTTCCGTGGCTGGTCCGAGAACCCGAACCAACTTGCGCTCTATTGCGCGCTTTTTGGCCCACTGGCTTTGCATCTTGCTACGACCACCCGCAACCCATGGGCTCGTTTGCTTGCATTCTCATGCCTGCTCCTGACCTTTTATGTCGGCCGGTTGACGAAGAGCGACACCTATCTCTACACCAGCATCCTGAGCTGCCTCATCTTTATCGGATTGCGGCTTCGTGCATGGATTGCAACGAGTGGCCGCGCCAGCATGCCCCGCATGGCGGCAATTCTGCTGTTGGCGGGTTCCTTGCCTCTAGCGCTTGCAATGACGCCGTACGCGCTCACCGAAGAGACCAGCGTCGCCAATTTTGCCAAGAGCCTTACCAAAGACGAAGGCGGGGAACGGACCGTCGAAACGTTCGAACTCCGGCTTTATCTCTGGCAGGAGGCTGTGGAAAAAGGATTGAAATCCGGGTCCCTGGGACTGGGCCCTGGGCCCCACCTCGAGCGGCCTCCCGTCGCCGACCGTCAATTTCTGCAGCGACCTTTCGAGGCCCATAACACCGTTCTCGACCTTTACCTGCAGGGCGGATTGCTTGCCGTGATGGCGTTGGTCTGGATCGTGGGAGCCGCCATGTCCTTCGCCTGGCGAGCGGGATTCGACGCCCTGCTGGTGCTCGGGGGGTCGACGATAATCTTCAGCATGCCTCATCTGATCATCCGCCACCCGATCGTGTGGTTTTCTCTGGCTTTCTGCCTCGTCGCCGGAAATCCGAGCGCAATTCGGCGGCAGCTTGCTGAAACGAGGGTGGCCTGATGTGTGGGATTGCGGGAATTCTATTGGCTTCCGATGCCGCAGACATAAAGCCGCTCGGAGCGATCGGGCGGATGACTGCATCGCTGCGTCACCGGGGGCCGGACGGCGAAGGGCTCTGGACCGACCGCGAAGCTGGGATCGCACTGGGCCACAGGCGATTGGCAATTGTCGATCTGTCAGCCGCCGGGCACCAGCCGATGCATTCCGCCAGCGGCCGGTACGTGATCACCTTCAACGGTGAGATATACAATTTTCGCGATTTGCGCAGCGAACTCGAGTGTGCGGGCCAAACCTTTCAAGGCGCCAGCGACACCGAAGTGATGCTCTGCGCAATCGAGCATTGGGGGCTTGAGGCCGCCCTCAATCGATTTGCCGGGATGTTCGTCTTCGCATTGTGGGATCTGAAGACAAGAAGCCTGCATCTGGCCCGCGACAGGATGGGCAAAAAGCCCCTCTATGTTGCTTCGACCCGAGACGCATTGGTTTTCGCCTCTGAGCTGAAGGCGATCAACTCCTTTCCGGGCTTTTCTCCCGACCTTGATCTTGATGCCGCGGCGACAATGCTTTCGACGGGATGGGTGCCGGACCATCGCTGTATCTGGCGAAGCGTGTTCAAACTGCCGCCTGGTTCCGTCCTTTCCGTCACCGCGGCGAATTATGCCGTAGACCGCAGCGCGGACCGTCTTTCCCAACGCGTTCACCGCTGGTGGTCGCTGGCTGACGTCGCTGCCGACGGGCGACGGAACCCCGTCATCGGCACGGACGAAGACCTGATTGACGAACTGGACAAGCGGCTTCGACTGGCTGTGCGGGAACGTATGATCGCCGACGTGCCTCTGGGCGGCTTCCTGTCTGGCGGGATCGACAGCTCAGCCGTGATCGCCTTGATGCAGGCCCAATCCTGCAAGCCGGTTCGCAGCTTCACGATCTCGTTCGCAGAGGGCGGCTTTGATGAAGCTCCATACGCAGCGGCCGTTGCCCGTCATCTGGGTACCGACCACTCCGAACTTCACCTCTCGCCAAGCGCCGCACGTGACGTCATTCCCGAATTGCCGCAGGTCTGGGATGAACCTTTCGCCGATGAATCACAAATACCGACCTTGCTCGTTGCCAGGCTCGCTCGTCAGCACGTCACCGTAGCGCTGTCAGGCGACGGTGGTGACGAGTGCTTCGCAGGATACGGCCGCCACTTCATGGCGGAGCGGCTGAAACGACACCTGCGCCTGCCCCGACAACTGCGCAGAACCTTGGCGGCAGGAGCAGGTTTTTTCGCACGCGCCGGACGTGACGATGTCATCGGCAAACTGCCGCTCTCTGCGAGCGCGAGGCATTTTATCCGGAGCGACCGAATGGAACGTCTCGCCCGGCTGCTCACGGCAACGAACGAAGACGAATTGTTTCAGCGGCTGGCGCGGCCACAGGCTGAAAACCTGGGACATCAGCGGCCGACCGAACCAATCTGCGGCTACGGCGGTCCGCAGCTTGACGACCTGCTCTCCCGTCTTCTGTGCGATGACATGGCGGGCTATTTGCCTGGCGATATCTTGGTGAAGCTGGACCGTGCCACCATGGCCAACAGCCTTGAGGGCCGGTGTCCTCTGCTTGACCACCGCGTCGTCGAATTCTCCTGGCGGCTGCCATCCAACATGAAAGTTCGTGATGGCGCCGGCAAATGGATCCTTCGTCAATTGCTACGCCGCTATCTCCCGCAGCACCTGATCGAGCGTCCGAAACAGGGCTTCGATGTCCCTATCGCTGCATGGCTGAGGGGTCCGCTGCGCAACTGGGCCACCGATCTTCTCGCCGACATGCGAACCGAAAGCAGTGACGTGTTGGATACTGCGAAGATCGACGCCTGCTGGCGCGATCACATTGATGGCCAGAACCGCTCGCGCGAATTGTGGTCCGCTTTGATGTTCCAGGCCTGGCGGAGCAACGCCAATCGGCAAGCACAGCAAACCGGCCCAACTCATGAACTCGACATGGCAGGAGTGTAAGATGGTAGGTTCCGCAATCAGCCCGATCCAGCTGCCACGGGTCAATCAACCGCCAGCACCGGTTCCCGAAGGCAGAGTGCACGTGCGGTCATTGCGTGAATATGTCGAGCCGCCCACCGCGTCGCGCCAACTCTTCGTGATTTTGGCAAGGAGAAAATGGTCTATTGTTGCCTTCGCTGTGTTGGGCGGCCTGTTGGCGGGGTTGTTGGGAAGCCTTCGACCCGTTCTCTACGAGTCAACAACCCAGCTTATCGTCGACGCCCCCTCGCGCGGTTCACTGCCCGTCGGCGCCCCATCTTCGCAGGATCTCGTCGATTCAAGCATAGATGACCACATCACGATGCTATCGTCGCAAGATCACCTGCGCCGCGTCATGGCGGCACTGCGCAAGACAGGTGCGGCGGAAACCGGACAGGACAATTCCTCTAGCAGGAATTCCCGGCTTGAACCGTCTGCCACCCCTCCCCCAAGGACACGCTCACTTGCCGGCGCTCTACTGGACCGGCTATGGCCAGGGGCGGACCAGGCAGCCAGCGGTCCACAAGCCGAGGATGCCTCCGAGTTGAGAGCTTTGCGGCGAGGAATGCGGGTCGGGCAGGAGCTGCGATCGAGAGTAGTCTCCGTCGCTTTCGCCGATGACAGCCCCGCGCGGGCGGCGCTCGTGGCCAACACCTTCGCTCAGGTTTATGTCGACACCCTAGCGAAGAAAAGGCAGGCATCCGACCAGCAAGAGCTCGATGCAATCACCGCCAGTTTGCCCGGGCTGCAAAATGATCTGCAGGCAGCGGCTGACCGCCTTGAGAAATATCGGCTGAGCCACGGAGCCATCGACCAAGGCTCGGCGGACAATGCAGCCAGGGAACGGGCCGACCTCAGCCAGCAATTGTCGATGTCAAAGGCGGATCTCGCCGCCGTGGAATCTCGGCTTCGATACGTTCAGGGGCTTCGAGAGCAAGGGGCCTCTCTCATCGCCCTGGCCGAAGCTATTGGCGCGCCTGAACTTGCCGACCTTGCGGCTCGACAGGCTCTCGCGCCGGCAGACCAGGAACTCAGAACCACGACGCAAAGCAAGATCGAACAAGGCGTCGACAAGATTGCTGCCGATGCAAACATTTTCCGTGCCCAGATCGCTGCTCTTGAGAGCCGAAAGAACATCCTGGATGCGGTCATGGCCGACACCGCCAGCCGGCTTTCCGGTTTGCGGGCTCTCGAGCCGCAGGTCAGCCTGCTGACCCAGCGATATAACGAACTCCTTGGTCGACAACAGGATTTGACGCGGCGTATCGGAGTTCCCTCGGCTGGGATTTCCATCTTGTCCGCGGCTTGGCCGCCGACTATCCCGCAGACATTGCCAGCCATCTTCCTTGTTCCCCCTGGGATGATCCTATTCGCTATTCTGGGGGCGATGTACGTCACCATGCGCAATCATTTTGACCGGACTTTCCGCGGCGAGGCCGAGGCGGAAGCGGTGCTCAAGGTTCCATGTATGGGGCAGATTCCCGAAGCGGGCGGAGTTCATGCCAAACAACTGCGAAACCTCGTGCTGGGGGAGCGCAGGTCCGCATATAGCCGCGCGGTGACGTCGTTGCTGATTGCGGCGGCACCAAATGCGCTAAGGGCTCGTTCGTCCTACACGGCGCTTGTCACCTCCAGCGTACCGCAGGATGGCGGGACCGAGCTCGCGTGGAGCCTGGCGCTCGCCGGCACGCGACTGGGCGGTCGAGTCCTGTTGGTCGATCTTGAACGCAAGGGCGTTCAGCTCACGCTCGAGTTCCTGCACCAGTTCAGCGAGCGCAAGAACCGCCATTCCTTCGCTGACTATGTTTGCAATCGCTGCGACCTGCAAGGTGCCGTTGCCAGGCTGCATGAAATCGGGATCGACGTAATGACCGCCGCTCCGTCGGACGACCTGCTGGCGCTGCTATCGTGCGAGGACGGAGGCAAAGTGATGGCGGATCTGCACGCGACCTATCGCATCGTGATCATAAACCTGCCGTCGGCGCTGGGGCGGCCGGAAGCCAAATTTCTGCCAGGATGGGCGGACGTGGTTCTTTTCGCCATCCGGTGGAGGAAAACGCCACGCACCCTCGCTCGCGGGGTGCTGGAACTCCTTCAGGGCAACGGTTCTCTTGCGATACCTGTCGGCAGCGTCCTCACGCGCGTGAACTTGAAAAAACATGCCGGATATCGGCTCGAGGACAGCGCCGACCTCTTGCGCGAGCAAATAGCATGACGATCGCAGGTTCGTCCTCGGGCGACGGACGATCTGGCGGCGGTTCACCCAGGGAGCGGCCGGGACGATTCACGGTGCAGCCTGTCCGCAGAGCGCGTCATTCAGGTGAATGATGGCAAGGTCCGGTGTGCATCGTAGGCTGCGGCAATCCCCGATATTTGCCTCCCTCGGAAGCGCGAACCGATGGCACCAAGCGACCTTCTGAGACCCAAGACGGTTCCTGCGGCCGGCACAGCCGTCCTAGTTGTTCGGCCGAGCCCGATCGGCTCGATCATTCGTGCAGCAGGTGGAGTGTCGGCAATGGCGATTGTCGGCCAGCTCACCCTTCTTGCTGCGATTCCGGTTTTGGCGCGGCTCTATTCGCCGGCGGATTTCGGCATCTTTACGATTTACCTGTCGATCGTGAACATACTCGCCGGGGTCGCGGCATTGCGCTTCGAGGCGTCGCTCTATGGGGTCAAGGGGAGCACGCAGGCCTATGTGACGGTCAAGCTTATTCTCCTGGCCGTGTTTGTGACCACCGTCCTGGCCTTTTCGGCCGGACAGATGCTGTCGAACCTTGCTCCCACTCGCCTCGGCTCACTCGCCTGGCTCATTCCGATCGGAATGGGAGGCGCAGGTCTGGTCGAAGCCATGAACTGCTGGAGTTTGCGCGCCGGGCTTTTGCGCGATTTTGCTCTTGGGCGGCTGATCCTGCCGGCGAGCATGGCTGCACTGCAATTGGTTTTCGGCATCGCCAACCTCGGCGGCGAAGCCATGATCCATGCCCATATTCTGAGCCAGTTCGTCTTCATCGGCCTGATCGGCTATCGGGTGATGAGTTGGGAGGATTTGCGCGGCATCGCCTGCGCACCCTGGCGTGCGGTGCTGGAAAAGGCTCGGCGGGAATACAAATTTCCTCTGTTCGACATTCCCGCAACGCTCGCGAGCATAGCAATCAACAATCTTCCAGCAGTTCTTGTCGGCGGGCTGTTCGGCACCGCATTCGCCGGATATTTGGGGGTAGCCGCGCGGCTGGTCACCGGTCCTGTGACGTTGATCGCCACACCGCTCAGCAATGTTTTTGTCGCCGAAGCAAACCGGAACAGCAATCGTGGACACCTGCTTGGTGTGGCGCGCGGCCTCCTCCTGCTGGCCGCCGGCTTTACCGCGGTGCCGATATTGCTGCTCGGACTCGCCGCGCCCTATGTGGTCGTTCCGCTCCTGGGCGAGCCTTGGATGCCCACCGCGGAAATCATGACCGCACTGGCGCTGATGGGCGCGGCACAAGCGTTATCGACTCCGCTTAGCGACGTTCCCGCTCTGCTACGGCGGCAAGGAACAAGACTGGTCATCGACCTCGTACGAGCGGTTCTCGTGTTTGGCCCGCTGCTCGCCGGCGCCCAGGCGGGCTGGCAGCCAGTCACCGTCATCTATTTCATGGCCGCCGGCGGCGCGTCGGGTTTCGCTCTGAAAATGGCAGCATCGCTGTATCTGCTGACCCACGACCCTCAACCAGCAGGCGCTGCGACGTGCATCCAACATGAATGTCTCGAGGAAAAAACACCATGAATTCGTCGTCGGTTGACAACCTTCAAACCGCAGTTGCGGTCACTCAGCATGACCGGGCCGATGTCTCATGGTCACGCCCTTTTATCTCGGTCGGGATACCAACCTTTCGTCGACCGGATACGATCCGCAGGGCGATCGACAGTGTCTTGGGCCAGGATTACTCCGATTGGGAGTTGGTCGTGAGTGACGACGAGGGGCCGGAGGGCGAGACCTGGGCTATCGTGACCGACTACGCACGGAGTGAACCTCGCATCCGCATCATCGAAAACAGTCGAGGTCGCGGTCAGGTGGAGAACACCAACAACGCTATGCTGGCTTGCTCCGGACGATGGATCAAGTTGCTGCATGACGATGACTGGCTTGCGCCAGGTGCACTCAGGACATTCGCCGAAGTTGCCAAACAGTACCCCTCGGTCGCTTTCATGACGTCAGCCGCAAACATAATCGAGGACAAGCGAGTGCGATTTCGCCAAGTCCCCAAGGAGCAGGAACCGATCTCCCTTTATTCCAGCCAGCAGTGCCTGATGGACCTCTATCTGGTGCGCGCGACACGCTGCCTGGGGATCATTCCATCCACATTGTTGATCAACAGCGACGTCATTCGTGCCGGCTGTTTGATGCGCACGCACAACGAGATTCCGGCCGGAGTGGATCAACTGTTCTTCGTCGATCTAGCCAGCCATGGCGACATGGTGGCGATAAGCGATCCGCTTACCTTTTACGATGCAACGAACCATCCAAGCATTACCACGTCAAAGAGTTTCCGCGAGGTCGACGAAGTGACCCTCGCCGTCAAGCAGCTTAACTGGAATCTCATCAAGGATCGCAACCATCTCCCCCCTCCCGAGACATTGCTGCGGGCGTTGCGGGTTGCTCGCATTCCCATGCGGTTCCACCAGCAGTCCTGGTTGACCACGTTCCTGGACGGGGTTCAGATTTTCCGGCCTTCCGTCATGAAGGTGGCGGGCTGGCACGTGCTTAACCACGTGTTTGCGATCCGCCCAAGATTGGGGCGGGTGCGCACACGACGGCGGTAGGGTGGGGCTGGGCGGACAAGCACGCCGGCAACAGATTGCGCGCGCACAAGCCTCTTGTGCGCGCGCATGGTATGGGCGTTTATCTCACGGCAAAACGCATATGCGCCCGAGAAGAGCTACCAGTTCCGCCTGGCGCCGTGTTTCGGTTTTGGCGAAGAGCGACGCCAGCTGTGACCTTATCGTGGTCCGGCTCAAGCGCCGCTTGCGGGCTATTTCCAAAGGAGCATCGCCCTGCGCCAAGCGCAGCGCGAGTTGCGTTTCGGCACTCGTCAGACCAAACATTCTTTGCAGCGTCTGGGGATTTGGTCCAGACCTGTTTTCACGATCCAGCAGCGCCACGATACTCGTCGCGTCAGGCGTTGCTATGCCCTTCTCGTTCAAAATCAAGGGCCTGTCGCCCATGCCGCGGATCACCACCCATGAAAGCGTGCCAGGAAGAAAATTCCCCGGCACGTTTGCGATCAGCCGCCTCAGAGCAACAGACACCTTGCCGGCCGTATCAGCTGCCTCGCCCTCGCGCTCCAAGGTGTTTTGAGCGGCTGAATTCCACTCCATGACCTTCCTGTCGCTGTTGAGGATCAGATAGCCGCAACCGATGCGATCAAGCATTCTCACAACAGATGCAAGGCTGCTCTGCCGTGGCTCGACAGCCACGCCATCGAACCTTTGTGATGCTTGATGCCAGGTGGAACGATGGCCACCTTGCGTGCTCAAGACGGAGACGGGCTTTCCCCCGAAACTTCTATATTGACGACCAAGAATTCCATCATCTTGCCTACCAACCAGTGCCATTTTCTACCTCCCGCAAAACGGCAACGCCTCCCAGTCAAAAGGAGGTGCCTTAAACATGTCAGTCAGGTCGCTTGGAGAATTGCGGTCCGATCCGCCCCCGACATCGGACAAAATGCGCGCTACAATCCCGGGGAACAATCCTGCGGTCGGACTAGTCTGTACGCTTTTCGGTCTAATCTCGACGGACTAGTCAGAAGGTTCTAATCTGGCACATGCGTTTGCATTCGCTCAGTTTGCATCCGAACGGCTCAGGCAAGTTGCTAACCCACCTTGCCTCGATGTCGCTCCTGATCGCGACACTTGCAGTGGAGACAGCGCTGCCGACGTCTATGGCATACGACATCGGCTTTTTTGAGTTTGTTCCCACCATTATTGCCATCTCATATCTCGAAGATCGCCCGATTGCCCTCGCGGCAACGTTTGTGATGGCGGCTGCCGGCTTATTGACGCGGGATGTCCTGCACAATCCAACCGACGTCGACGTTTGGGTTCGGGCCATTCTGCTACTGGTTGCGGGGGGGATGATCGCCATGACTTTCCACCGGCAGAGGCAGGACTACCGCACCCTTTTGCAGGTTGCAGAGGCCAGGCTCGTGGCCTTGGAGGCAACCGAAAACAGTTATCGCTGGGCATTCGAACGTGCCGCCATTGGCTTTGCCAACATGAGCGAGAATGGAGAGCTACAACGGTCCAACAAACGTCTTTGTGAGATGACAGGGTATGTGGAAGAGGAGCTTTCAAGTCTGCCGCTCAGCGCACTCGTCCACCCTGACGACAACCACATTTTGGCGGAAGCGTTGACGCGCCTCAAAGACACGACTTCGTTCGGCTCGGAGATCCGTCTCCTGAGAAAGGACGGCACGGTTTTGTGGGCAAGAGTGGCGCTGTCCTTGGCCGTGCCGGCCGATGCTCTCCCTCAAAGCGTCTTTGTAATGGTGGACGATATATCGGGGGAGCGAACCGCCCGCGAGGCACTCCGGGCTCAGAAGGAATGGTTGGACCTGGCGCTATCGTCCAGTCGGTTGGGAACATGGCGCATAGACTTCGAGAGCGGATCCGTGAACGGCTCGGCCGCGTTCTGGGAAATGATGGGGCTGGCACCCGCGCCGAGCCGTCCATTGCAGGAATTGGCGGCGGTCGTTCACCCGGCCGACTTGCCTAATCTGACGGCCCCGGGAGAGCTTGCATCAGGCGCCAACTATGATGCGGAGATCCGCATCAGGCGAGCTGGCGGGCTTATCCGCTGGATTGCTCTTCGGGGACGGGACGAATTGCGCGACGGTCGTGCACAGCGAATAGGAGTCGCCGCGGATCTCACCGATCGGCGCATAACCATTCTGCTGCGAGCTGCGGCGAAGAAGCGAGAACGGGCCATGCTAGAACAGCGCCATAGGCTCAACAATCTGTTTCCGGTGATCACGGCGCTAGTGAATATGGTTGGTGCCCCCGACAACGATGTCGCCCGCTATAAGCAGACACTGATCGAAAAAATCGGCGCACTCCAGGCAACCCATCTGCTTCTTTCACGCGATGGCAGCCTGTCGGCTTCCCTGCATGACCTCATCGCTCAGGAATTGCAGCCCTATATGGGGACGCACAACATTTCGATCAGTGGACCCGAAGTAAAAATGGCAGAGGGTTCGGCTGAGAGCTTCGCAATGATCGTTCACGAGCTTACGACCAATTCCGTGAAGCATGGGGCTCTCGGCACTCCGGCAGGCCGGATCGAGGTCGTATGGCAATTCGCAGCCCAGGAGCCCGGCGCCGACATCGTGTTCGAATGGTCGGAATCGGGAGAGCGCCGGGTCTCCACCTCGGCTCGGCGTGGCTTTGGGTCGTTGATTATTGGAGCCGGCGGTGAGCCTATTGTGGGCCACTCTTCCAAGCTTGAGATGCTGGATCACGGACTGAAATATTCGGTCCGGCTGCCGCCAAAAGCAATCGGCGCTAGTTGATGTCTCTGACGGCCCATGTCTTCAGCAAAACCGCGGCTTCCGTCCGATTTCGTGCTCCAAGTTCGCGCAGGACGGCGGCAGCATGAATCTTCGTCGTCGCTTCTGCAATTTCAAGAGAGCGGGCAATCTCTTTGTTCGAGTAACCCTCGGCCATCAACCTGAGGACCTCCTTCTGTCTGGACGTAAGCCTGCCCAGATTGTTGACGCTGATGGTCCTGTGGGGCATTTGCGTGGGAGCCTCGGATGGAAGGCGTACCGACTCCTTGGACCTTTGTGAAAGAAGTGCCGGAACGTAAATACGCCCGGCCAGGATTTCCTTCACCGCCAGGACCACCTCCTCGTCCGTTTGGGATTTTACGATATAGCCATGAAGCCCAATCGAAAGGGCAGTCAGAATCTCGGCGCGTGAATCCGTCCCTGAGACAATAGCAAACCGTGTGTCGGGATGAGCCGGTAAGACGTCGCGAAGATCATCCTGACCCGACAGTCCCGGCATGTGCAGATCGATGATGGCGAGATCAACGGGCGCCTGATCTTCAAGCAGGCTTATGACGGTATCAAAACACGCCGCTTCGAATATTTCCAAGTCTGGAATGCCGGCCATCAATGCCAGTCGCAGCCCACGACGATACAAGCCGTGATCATCGGCGATGATAATACGATACATGAACCACCCACCTTTTGGCAGCCCGCATGTGTCCCTAGCTGCCGAAACCTCCCTTTGGATGGACTGTACGGTGACCCAACACAGATCAGCCGCCCGCTGATCCCCCGTATGTCGACGCCCGCCGCCGCCCACCTGCACATTTCAACCCGCTAATATAGCTTACAACCGCACACATTTCAGGGCCAGATATTTAAGTGTTTTTTTCGTACAAACGGTGGCGATGCCCCTTCGAAGTCGTTACCGGCGCCGGACATGTCCACAGCAGTCGCCAAACAAGCGGCAACAGCTCCGAGCTCTGATTGATCGCCCTGCCGCGCCCATGGCCTGCCAACTGCAATATTGAAATCAAAAAGGCCGGGAAAGTGCCATTCAAATGCACGACGACGCCTTCTCGGGCGCCACTTACCATCGCTGCACTCTGGAGAGGCGAAACCAACACTGGCGTATCTTCCGGACGGGTGGGCTGGACCCATCACACCGCGACAGTCGTATCAACAGGAGGACGAGATGAAAGCGGTCATTCAGTGCGGAGGAATGGGAACACGCCTTCGGCCCTTCACATCCATCTTGCCCAAGCCTCTCATGCCGATCGGGGCTCGACCGGTTCTTGAATTGCTTTTGAAGTGGCTGCGACGAAACGGCATTCAGGAAGTCTATGTCACGACCGGCTATCTGGGGCACTTGATCCGCACCGTATGCGGAGACGGGTCACAGTGGAATCTAAGGATACGCTATACCCAGGAGCTGGAACCTCTCGGCACTATAGGCCCGCTCTCCCTGATCAGGGAGGAACTGGACGAGCCGTTCATTGTTCTCAATGGGGACGTACTTACCGATCTCAGTCTCAGCCGGTTTGTGGCCTCACACCGCACTCACACGGATCCGGTCACCATAGCCACCGCCTCCCGCATCATAAAGATGGACTTCGGCGTCATCGACGAGATCGGCAATACTGTCCAGGTATTTCGTGAAAAACCGACGCTATCTCATCTGGTCAGCATGGGTATATATTGCATGAATCCAGACGTGTTCCGCTTTATACCTGACGGCATCGCCTTCGGATTTGACGACCTCATGCTGCAAATGATGCAAAACGGCACGAATGTGCACGTCTACAAACATGACGGGCTTTGGCTGGATATCGGACGCGTCGAGGATTTTCAAAACGCACAAACCATTGCCTGGGAAGAGCAGTCCGCATCGATCGAGGTCTCGGCAGCGGCCGCTTGAGGTTGAACGCTCGGCCGCGCCAACATGAGGAGGTCGTAATGCTCTTGGTCAGCGCTCCTATTCTTGGCTTTCCGGAAAAGGCAGCCCTGGCCAAAGTTGTCGACAGTGGGTGGCTGACGATGGGGGACCAGGTACGAGCCTTTGAAGAAGCCTTCGCAGCCGTGCATGATGCGGCCGATTGCGTTGCCGTCAGTTCTTGCACCGCCGCCCTGCATCTCATTCTCCACGCACTTGGGATCGGCCCAGGAGACGAAGTGCTGGTTCCCTCGCTGACCTTCGTGGCGACCGCGAATGCAGTGCTCTACGTAGGAGCAACACCGGTATTCGTCGACATAGAGTCGGCCGAAGTGCCACTGATGTCCCTAAGCGACGCGGAAGCCAAGTGCACCGGACGTACCAAGGCTGTCATTCTCGTCCACTTTGCCGGCTATCTTGCCGACCGGGAAGAATGGCAGAGATTTGCCCGTGTGCGAGGACTGCATATCGTCGAGGATGCCGCGCATGCTCCCGGCCTTAAGGAGGTGGGGACTTACGGTGCGGCCGCGGCCTTCAGCTTCTATGGCAACAAGAACATGACCACCGCGGAAGGTGGGGCCGTTATCGCCCGGGATGCACAGCTCCGTGAAGCGATCCGCCAGGCTCGTGGACATGGGATGACCAGTGGCACACATCAGCGGCTGAACAGCCGCACGCCGCAATACGACGTGACGATGCTCGGTTTCAATTATCGCATGGACGAATTGCGCGCCGCCATGGGCTTGGTCCAGCTTCAGAACCTGCAGGAGTGGAATGAAATCCGGCGCATATTGGTCGTCCTCTATCGACGTCTGATCGCAGACTATTGCTCGGCCGTGACAGTCCCGTTCTGCAAACCGCGAACCTCGGCCTACCACATCATGCCTGTCCTCCTGCCACATGACGTCGACCGGCAAACGGTGATCGACCATCTGCGAACGAAGGGAATACAGACCACAATCCACTATACGCCCGTGCACCAGATGACGCTCTATCGCCAAATGTTCACTGAAATCCATCTGCCGAAGACCGAGGACTTCGCGCAGCGGGAGTTGACGATTCCACTACACCCGCAAATTACGGCAAGTGCGATCGAATCGGTGGTTGTTGCGTTGGCCACGGCGATTGAAGGCAGCGGGCGCGCGGGAGCCGCGGCATGAACGCACTCGACGTGACGATGCATCGGCCCGCCGTAGCTGGCACCAGCCACGGAATTGCCAGACGCGCGATGGACATCATCCTCGCCGCAGTAGCGGGAATGGTACTCGCTCCACTGATGCTCCTGATTGCCGTTGCACTCTTTGTCGAGGGCGGTTGGCCCGTGCTTTTCGCACAGACGCGCCTGGGTGCCGGCGCAAAACCATTTCGCATGTACAAGTTCCGCAAATTCAAGACAACAGCCGATCCTTTCGGCCTTGCGCTGACCATGAACGATGACAGCCGCATGACGCGGGTAGGCCGTTTTCTCGCGGCAACGAAACTTGATGAGTTGCCCCAACTGTGGAACGTTTTTAAGGGAGACATGGCAATTGTCGGCCCGCGGCCGGAAAGCCTTGCCTTTGCCGATTGTTTCCGCGGCGGCAATGAAGCTGTCCTACAGTGGAAGCCTGGCCTGCTCGGCCCGACCCAGGTTCTCTTCCGTCACGAAGCCTGTTTTTACCCGCCCTCCCTTGATCCGCTCCTGTTTTATCGAGAGGTCCTGTTCCCGGCCAAGGCAACGATCGACCTCTCCTACTATCCGCGGCGCACGATTGCATCGGATCTCGTCTGGATGATGCGAGGCTTCAGGGCGGTTTTCGGCGTGTCCCTGCCACCCGCGGCAAGTGGGTAGAGTTGGCAAGTGAGGAGAATTTGGCATGAATGGATTGTTGTTCGTTCGCCAGTTTGACGGCTCACACGATCGAAGGAGTGCGCGGTCGTGAGCTATCGCGGCAGGAAGGTCCTAGTCACGGGTGCGGATGGATTTATCGGGTCCCACCTCACGGAAGCGCTGGTGCACGAAGGTGCCGATGTCACGGCACTGGCCCTCTACAACTCGTTCGACAGCCATGGCTGGTTGGATGATTTGCCCAACCACGTTCGAAGCCAGTTGCAATGCATTCGTGGGGACGTTCGTGACAGCGCGTTCATCAACCGGATCGTGCGCGGCCAGGCGGTCGTGTTTCATCTGGCTGCGCTGATTGCGATTCCCTATTCCTATGCGGCTGCCCAATCCTATGTGGAAACCAATGTGCTGGGCACCGTGAATGTCCTCGAAGCGGCACGCCACTGGGAAACCGAGCGCATTGTGCATACGTCCACAAGCGAGGTTTATGGCACCGCACTGACCATGCCTATCCACGAATCCCACCCGTTGCAGGGACAGTCCCCCTACTCCGCATCCAAGATCGGGGCGGACATGATGGCGGCGTCCTATGCCAGGTCCTTCGATGTGCCGGTGGTCATCCTGCGACCGTTCAATACATACGGGCCACGCCAGAGCGAACGGGCCATCGTGCCGACCATCATAAGGCAGGCTCTGGACGAGAACTGTCCGGCGATCATGGTCGGCGACACCAGCCCTATTCGCGACCTTACCTTTGTGGAAGACACTGCGACGGCATTTGTGGCGGCAGGGGCCGCCGAGCTTGAATTTGGCCATGCCTACAATGCCGGCAGCCAGCGCGCCGTCAGTGTCTCGGACGTTTTGGAGTTGGTGCTCGAGTTGAGTGGCACCAGGAAACCGGTCCGTCGCGACGAAAGCCGGATGCGGCCGCAGAACTCCGAGGTTCGCGCGTTGCTCGCCGATTCCTCGAACCTTGAAAGTAAAGTCGGATGGCGGGCGCATACAAGCCTGCGTGACGGTCTGGAAAGAACCATCGAGTGGTGGCGCTCGCGCCTCAGCGAGGGCCGCGTCCGTCGTGAAATGAGCTATATGACATGACCTTTCCGCGGCTCATACCGGCCGTGCTGCTGATGGCCGCTCTGCTGGCGCTGCACACAGCCGGAAACCGGCCGAGCGGTGCGGCAGGCACGGAGCCGGCAATGGATCTGCCCGCTTACCTGAAACCTGCAACCGATCCGGCGACAGGGATCAGCTTCACTCGGATCACCAAGCCCGGAGCTCTTGGCGGAGGAATTGTCTGCGGCAAAATATATTGCAGTCATCGGTACTCGAGCGCGCAAGCGTGGAATGCCGATCAGAGTCTCCTCGTCCTCATGAACGGCTGCAACGGCATGTGCTTCCTCGATGGGAAAAACTACGTTCCTTTGTTCCATCGCAACAAGCCGGGTGAGTGCGAATGGCACCCTCGAAACGCGGACCTGATGGTTTGTGTCGATGATCAGAATATCTCGACCTGGGCGCCCCGCAGCAATCGTGAGGACATAGTTTTTGCCGCTGCGAAATATCGGGATCTCAAATTCGGCCCGTCCAAGGGAAATCCAAGTCGTGACGGCAGCCGCATTGCCGTACGCGCGACCCGCGATGATGGTGCTGCCGTCGCCTTCGCATATGACCTCGACCGGCGTCTGAAATACCCGGACATCAATCTCGCCCAGGTTGCCGGAACGACCAGTTCCTGCACCATTTCTCCGCTTGGAGAAAACATCCTGTGTTTCCAAAACCTGGCCGACGGCACCGAGCAGCGAGCCATTTTCGCAATCGACGGCACCTTGCGCCAGACGTGGAAGGACCATCATCGGCCCGGCCATGGCGATATGACTCTCGACGCGGACGGCAGCGAAATTTACGTCGGAATCAGCAAATCCAGCCCGGACAAATATCAGGTGATCAAACGTCGGCTGTCCGATGGAAAGGTCACGTCGCTCATGAAGTTCGGCGAGGCCGAGCATGCGTCGCTGCGTGCTTTGGACCGGCCCGAATGGGCATTTATGAGTTACGGGGGCAATCCCGAGGAGGTTCGTAGCCAACCTGACTGGGCTCCATACACGCGCGAAGTGATCGCGCTGCGTGTCGACGGCAGTCGAGAGGTCCGACGGATCGTGCAGACGCGAAATGCTCCGTTCGATTATTGGAGCGAGACACACGCCTCCCCGTCCCCTGATGGGTCGCAAGTGATCTGGTCCAGCAATTGGGGGGTGCCGGGCGGACCGGTCTACGAATTCGTCGCCCATCTCGATTGGTCGCAGCAGCCGGATCTGAATCAAAAGGAGATTGCCACCAATGGCCTTCGTTAGCCGAATTTCCTTTGCAGCGCTTGCCGGATGCCTGGCCTTGAGCAACGCAACCGCGGCCGAAGCGCCGGTGGCCTACAGGCTTTCCCCCGGCGACACGGTGGAGATAGGAATTGCCTCCATCGCGGAACGAACGCAACGCGCGATCGTCCAGATGGATGGCTCGATCGCGCTGCCCGAGTTCGGGATGATCCCGGTTGGCGGGTTGACGCCGGCCGAATTGCAGACGCGCATGGAGGCGGTGCTGCCAACCAAGATCGTCCACCAGCGTCTGCCTGATGGACGGGAGCAAATGATCGTCATCAAGCCGAGCGACGTCACAGCCGTGATCGCGGAGTACCGGCCGATCTACGTGACTGGCGATGTGCTGACGCCAGGGCAGCAGGCTTACCGGCCACTCATGACAGTCCGGCAGGCGATTGCGGTCGCCGGCGGTTTCAGCCTTCTGCGGTCGCGGGCAAGCCAAAGCGGACCTGATCCCGTTGATCTGCGACGCGACTACGAGTCGATCTGGGGGGATTACATCAGGGACTACTTTCATGGCGCCCGCATCCGCGCCGAACTTCAGAACCAAGCAGAATTTGACATGCAGCCGCCGCAAGGCTCGCCCCTGTCGAATGCATTGATATCGGCGGTGGCGCAGGCGGAAGCGGAGGGTCTCAAAATTTCGCTGAACAATTTTCAACAGGAGCAAAGCTATCTCGACAAGACTGCCAAGGATGCCGAGGCTGAGGTCGAGGTTCTGCTCAAGCGCGAGCAGACGGAAGCGGCAGCGGTGAAACAGGATGAGGACGATCTGGCGCGGGTCACCAAATCGTTCGAATCGGGCAACCTGACCAACAGCAGGCTCGCCGACGTCAGACGTGCCGTGCTGATGTCGTCGAGCCGGGCGCTCGAGACCTCGGTCGAACTCATGAGAACGCGGCGCCAGCAGGAAGACTTCGTCAGGCAGCAGGAACGCAATGAAAATCAACGAAGGATCGGCCTTCTGAACGAGTTGAGGGACACCGACCTTCGCCTCGCCGAGACCACTGCAAGGCTCCACGCAGCCAGCCAGAAGCTTCAGCCATCAGGGGCGTCCGCTCTTCCACTGCCGGTCGCCGGCGAAACCTTCCAGGCGCGGATCACAATAACCGGTGGAGCCGGCGACGCGTCGAGAGGTCGACCGGTCGACCAGGACACTGAGGTCGCACCTGGAGACACCATCGAGGTGAGGTTCAGCAGCGACCTGCAGAGTGCGGCGATCCAGTAGTTGCGCGGACGTGAACCGAGCCGGGAACGACGTGGTTGATGGCTCGCCTCACGGTATGAAGACCGGGCGCTCGAGAAATCAACATGGAAAATCCAGAAAGCGGGGTTGTCGTGATTGGTGAAATAGATGTCGCCAGCGCCTACATCACCGGCCGCATCGGCTTCATGGGGCTCAAGTTGGTTGTCGCGCCCGGCGTGCTCGTCCCTCGCCCGGAGACGGAATTGCTCGGCAGCACCGCCCTCAATGTGCTGCGTGCACTTAATCGGCCGGTACCGCGTGTCGTGGACATGTGCTGCGGGGCGGGCAATCTCGCCTGCGCCATTGGATACAAGGTCCCCACCGCGCGCGTCTGGGCGAGCGATCTCACTGACAGCTGTGTCGAGACCACCTGCCGGAACGTCGCCCATCTTGGCCTGGCCGGACGCATTTCGGTGCTGCAGGGCGACCTGTTCAATTCCTTCTCGGGTCTGGAGCTCGAAGGTACGATCGATCTGGTCGTCTGCAACCCGCCTTATATTTCGGAGAAGCGGCTCGAAAACGACCGCGCGCATCTGATGGAACTTGAACCACGTGAGGCGTTCGCTGCCGGGCCTTACGGCCTGAGCATTCACATGCGGGTGATCAAGGAGGCGCGGCGCTATCTGCGGCAAGGTGGCATGCTGCTTTTCGAGGTCGGGCTTGGCCAGGACCGGCAGGTCATGAGTTTGGTCGAGCGTTCCAAAGCCTACGAGAACATTCGCACGGTTGCGAACAAAGCCGGTGAAGCAAGAGTGGTTTGTGCACGGGCTAGAGCGCCAGCGTGAGCCGCGCCATGGGTTTGTGCTCGGTTGGGACGACGCCCTTGAACCGTAGCCCGGCGATCAGTTTTCCTTGCTGAGCACGTAACGTGCAATTCCCTGGATGGAATCGAAATTCTCAGGCAGAAGTTCACTGTCCTCGACAGTGATGCCGAATGTCTCCTCGACGAAGCCGATAACTTCAAGCACTCCAGTCGAGTCTATGATGCCTTGGTCGAGCAACGACGTTTCAACCTCCAGGGCGCGCGGGTCGGCCACGTAGAAATTTGACGCCAGAAAGGCGCGTATCTGATCGCTGTAGGTGTCAATTCTGTTGTTCGTGCTCAGCATTGAATTGGCCTCCGATCCAAATGATTTCCAGGTATCGCTTTATGACAGCGCTATTTTCTTGAGCTTGCCCGTGTCCGTCATCGGTAGACTGGACACAATCTGGATGGACTTCGGAATCATGAAGTTTTCCAGCCGCTTCTGACACTCCATCCGCAGCTGCTTTTCGCCCATGATCGTTCCTTGCTCCATGACGACAAACGCTTTCACTGCTTGCCCCAGCAGGTCGTCGGGAACTCCGACAACCGCGGCCTCCCGTACTCCCGGGATTTCCATCAGCACGTTTTCGACTTCCCTGGGCGCCACCTTTTCTCCCCGAGATTTTATGATCTCATCGCTGCGGCCGACAAAATAGAGGTAGCCTTCCTCGTCCATTCGGCAGTAGTCGCCGGTGTACAGAACCTGCTCGCCGGGCAAAGGGCCAGGCTTGAGCTTCCTCGCGGTAGCCTCCGGCTTACCCCAGTAACCCTTCATGACCGTTGCCCCGCGAATGACCAGCTGGCCGACGACATTGGGACCGACCCTTCGGTCATCCTCATCGACAATCCACATTTCGGTGTTCGGGATGGCTATCCCCACGCTCAAGGGTTTTCGGGCAAGATCGTCCGGCGGAAGATAGGTGCAGCGTTTGCATTCGGTCAGGCCGTACATCGAATAGATGCGGGCGTCGGCAAACAGTTCCTGGAGCAGGCGAATGTGCTTGAGCGGCAGTGCCGCGGCCGTGTTCGTGACATACCTTATGCTTGCAAAATCATCTGCCTTCAGCGTCTTGAGATCCGACAGCGCGGCAAAGATGGTTGGCACGCCGGGAAAGCCTGTAACTCTCTCCCTTTCGATGATCGCAAGTATCTGTGCAGGGAAGGCAAACGAGCGCTCGAGGACCAACCGCGCCCCGGTACGGAATGCCATTATCATCTGATAGAGGCCGTAGTCGAAGGCCAAGGGCAAGACATTGAGGATCACGTCGTCTTCGCCAAGCTCGAGGTACGAGGCGATAGACGTGCAGGCTGCCATCATGTTCCTGTGTGTCAGCATCACGCCTTTGGGTTCGCCGGTCGAGCCCGACGTGTAGATGATGGCTGCGAGATCGATGTCGATGCGGCGGCGGACCGGCGCTTTGCCGTGGCCGGCAGCAACCTCATCCCAGCGCACGGCATGCGGCAATCCCCGAAGCTCGGCGTCGTCCACCGGACCGGAGACGATGAGCCGCCGCAGCGACGGACAGTTACGCGCCGGCTCAGTAAAGATCGGCTGCAAATGTCTGTCGGTAATCAATGCCGCCGGAAGGCAATCGTTGAGCAAATACCCCAGCTTATCGCTCTTGGTGAGCGGATTGACGACGCACACAACGGCGCTCGCCTTGAGAACCGCCCAGAAGCTGACCACGGTCTCGACTGTGTTGTCGGCGAAGATCATGACGCGGTCACCGGGGGCGACCCCGGACGTGACGAGATGATGGGCGACCGCGTTGGAACGTGTCTCAAGCTCATCATAGGCAAGCCGGTGCCCGCCGCACACCAGCGCCACCTTGTCGCCGAGCCGGCCGGCCGAATGGCTGAGGTAGTCGTGCAGCAGAGGGACGGCGCCATGCATCATACCAGCACCTCTTCCCTGTGCAGGCGATCGACATCTATCCTGAGGTCGACCGCACGCGCGCTCGATGGGCGGCTTGCGACAAACTGCTGATGGAGGAGCTGCGTCGACAGCACACCGACCAACGCCATGTTGTCCGAGTTGGACAGATCCCCATCGCCGGTCTTGGCAGCGCATTTGTCCAGCAGGCGCGCGACCGAGTTCGGATCAAAGACATTCGCCGCGCGCAGGGCAGTCTCCGAGAGTGCTTCGCGGACATAGGCGGGTGCGCTATCGCCCATGAAGCAAAGTGCGTTGGGCGCCCGGTAGGGTTGCTTCTTGCGGGCCACGACTTCCGCGGGCACGATCGATCTCGCCACACGCTTCAGCACGTGTTTCTCATCCAGAATGCGCAGCTTGTAGTCGGCCGGAAGCGAATTCGCCAAGGCCACGAGCTTATCGTCCAGGAACGGGAAGCGCCCTTCGACGGAGTGAGCCATCAGCATCCTGTCACCTTGCGAGGAAAGCAGGTAGCCCGACATCAGCGTCCTGATCTCAAGGTACTGGTCCTGCGCGAGAGGACCCCATCGTTGGAACTCTTCGGGCAGGCGGGCGAGCAGGTCCGCTACCACATCGTGGCGCGCCGCTTCGGCGTGCATGTCGGCCGAGAACAGCCGTTTGATGGCGCTGGTGGTGCGCCAGCGGGTATCATGCGCGAAGCCGGGCGCGCCATATGCATGGATACCGTGTCCAAAGAACTGGCGCGCCATCGCCTGCTGCTTGACCGGCGAGCGGCTCAGATAAGGGTAGAGGCGTTCCAGCAGTCGGGCGCGTCGGGCGGAGGCGGGTTGCCGCCCCCAGAAGCGGCGGACCTTGCCTTCCCGGAACAGGTCGTAGCCGGCGAACATCTCGTCGGCCCCCTCGCCGGTCAGCACGACCTTGATGCCATGTTCGCGCACCAGCCTCGAGAGAAGGAACAACGGCGCCGGCGCCGTCCTGAGAATCGGACGCTCGGCGTGACGGATCACATCCGGGAAGATGTCGGCGATGTCACCGCGCGAAACCATCACCTCGTGGTGCTCGCCGCCGCTCGCACCAGCAACCAGTCGCTGGTAACGGGTTTCATCATATTCGGCGTCAGCAAAACGCAACGAGAAAGTCTGGTACGGCGCGCCGGCGAAGCGCCTCCCGAGCATGGCGACAAGTGAGCTGTCGAGCCCGCCGGAAAGGTAGCAGCCGACCGGCACATCCGCCTTCACCATCCTAAGCGCCGTCGCCGCTTGCAAGGCGCCGCGCACTTCGTCCACCGCATCCTCCAGCGAGCCCCTGAAGGTGCCATGGGTCAGGTCCTCGCTCTCGGGATAGCAAGGTTTCCAGAAAGCGTGCTCACGAACGCTGCCATTGTCGTAGATGCGGACATGGCCGGGGGTAAGTTCCTGTACTCCCTGAAATACGCCTTGCGGCGGTACGACGGTCCAGAGCGTGAAAGTCTGGTCTATCCCCGCGGGATCGAAGGCCCGCGGTATCGCGGGGTCGGCTGCGAAAATGGCCTTCACTTCGCTGGCGAAGTGAAGGCGGCCAGCGTGTTCGCACAAATGCAGCGGGCAGATGCCGAACCGATCGCGCGACAGGACGATGCGGCCTGTCAGCGAATCCCAGATGGCGAGTGCCCACTGCCCGTTCAGCCGCTCGAACGCGCCCACGCCCCAGGCGCGGTAGGCATGCACGACGACCTCCGTGTCGCTGCGGGTGCGGAAACGATGTCCCAGGGCCATGAGTTGTTCACGCAGCTCGACGTAGTTGAATATCTCGCCGTTGAACACGATCCAGGTGGTATCGCCTGTGTCGGCGAGGGGCTGCTGTCCAGTCGAGAGATCGATGATCGACAGGCGGGTATGCGCCAGCCCGGCTCGCCTGTCGCGGTAAAGGCCGCTCTCGTCCGGGCCTCGATGGGAGAGCGCGGCTGCCATTCGTAGAAGCGCGGCTCGTGACGGAGGCTCCGCAGCCGCGTTCAGCGCCACAATTCCGGCGATGCCGCACATGGTCAGTCCCTGTCCATCGCAGCGGGCAGTTGCGGCCGTGCGTGAAGGTAGCGTGCGGCGCGGCGTTTGCTGACGATATCCTTATAGACCTTCTCGACCTGCTCGGCCGTGAGGCCGGCGGCGGCGGCAACCGCGCCGGCCGAAATTCCGTGATTCATGCCGTAGAGGCACAAATCCATCAACTGATAAGGCAAGGCGAAGTAGAACTCCTCCTGGGTTTGCGCCATGGAAAACGTGTCCGTGGTCGGCGGCCTTGTTCGGACCTCCTTGTCAATCCCGAGATACTCCGCCAGCTGGTAAACCTGGGCCTTGTAGAGATGGACGATAGGCATCACATCGGCGACGCCGTCCCCTTGCTTGACGAAGAAGCCTTGGTCGTATTCGAGTCGGTTTGGCGTGCCTGCCACTGCATAGTTGAGGCGGTCCGCGTGATAGTATTCAGTCATCTTGCGAACCCGCTGCTTGTAGTTGGTTGCAGCGACGATCTGCAGGTAAGCCGCCGGCGACAGACGCACGGTGTCGATCTTTCCGTCCGGATCCTCGACCGTAAGGCGCGTGATATTGAGGCCGCTGCTCTCCAGCACCGATGCCATGACCAGCTTGCATTTCCAGCCTTCGCCATATCCAGGGACGGCAGTTCGGATGGCCTCCACCTGTCGGGCGTAGGCGCCGATGCCCTCGAGCGCCGGCTGGATATCTTCAAGGATTGTGTCGATGCCAAGCTGCCCAGCGACGCTACGGCCAAGCCTCAACGAGTCGCCGGACGAATCGCGCTCCGGCATGAACAGGCCCAGTACCTTGTCCCTGCCGAACGCCCGTGCGCATACCGTTGCGACGACTGAACTGTCGATGCCTCCGGAGAGCCCGACGACCACTCCGCGACGCCGTTGTGTGCCGAGAACCTGTTCGCGCAGGGCCTCGACGATGCGATCGATCTCCAGCCGGGCGTCGAGCGCCAGCACATCGCTGCTGAATTCGCCGATCAGGTCGATGACACTGCCTCCTGTTTGCGTGACTCGATTGAAGAGTAGGTCTCGGTCACAGCGTTTTCGATGAGCGGGCGATTGACGGTCAAATGAGGCTCCACGACCATGTCGATGTGGGTGCCGGCGATCGGAATGACGTCCAGATGGACGAATGCCCGATCCCACCCAAGTGCAAGCGGCATTCCGGGCCGCGCGCAACGGAACAAGGTGCCGGTGATCGGCAGCATCGGCCTGGGTTCTGTCAGCCATTGGAAGAAGGCGCGCGCCCGCAGAACTTCCTGCAGTTCCAGTTTGGTTCTGAAGCTCGTCGGGTTGAACTGACCCTCGGCATAACGGTCGAGGAAGCTGGCAAGCCGGGATTCGCAGCGCATTTTGACCGCGACCTTGGCAAGCGCGCGGCATGCTACTCGACTAGCCGATATACGATTGGTTCGGATCCGGTGAAATGTCCGGGTAATGGTCTCCCAACGCTTGCTGCGCTCGCCAACCAGGCTGGTATCCAGAATGCCCGTGAACGCTACCGCTCGCCCTTGATCAAGCAGACGCGCGGCAACCTCAAAAGCGACCGCTCCTCCGAGCGAGTGACCAAGCAGGCGAACACAGCCGGTCGGCTGCACGCGGTTGATATGATCGATTGCAGCTTCGACCATTGCGGCGACAGTGTTCTGACCTTGCAGGATCATGCCCAGGGCCGGATATCTGATGGGAGACACCCTGGCGACCTTGCTTATTGCCGATGCGAACGAAGCAAGGCTCGGGCCATAGCCAACCGACCCGGGAAAAAGGAAAAGCAGCGGAGGCTCGTGTTTCCAGGCGGGCGCGTGCTCGCTGCCTCCTTGGGCGGAAATGACCGCTGCAACCATCTCATCGAAGCTCATTCCAACCGTGAAGGCTTCCAATCCGAGTTCCTGCCCGATCGCGCTTTCGATTTCCATGACGCAATGCAGCAGCTTCAGCGAATCTCCCCCCGCTTCATCCCAGCAGCCCAGGGCGACCCGCGTCTTGAGGACCTTGGTCCAGGCACGCCGTACGATCCGATGAGCAGGAACTTCATTTCCCGCATGAGGGATTTGCGGTGGGGGCATTGTTTCCCGAACCGAAAGGTCGATTGCAGCCAGCATTGCCATATCGATCTTTCCGCTGGCCAGTCGCGGTATCTCGGCGCTTGCATGGAGCCGCATCGGGCAAAGCGCCGGCGGCAATTTTGTCCTGGCAAGTTGGCGCAGCTCGTCGCAAAAACCGACTCCCGCCCCGCCGTGGGGTACGGCGAACGCAATCAGGTCATTCGCCGGGGTGACGATAACCACGGCATCCTTCACCGACGGCGCGCCGCGCAAAACCCGTTCGAGTTCGGCCGGCTCAACGCGCCGCCCATTGACCTTTATCTGGCGCCCTTTGCGACCGATGATCCGCAACAGGCCATCACTACCAATTTGCACAAGATCGCCCGTCGCAAAGATGCGAAGCGTCTGGTCGTCGGGATCTACTTCAAACGGAACAACTGCCCCGTTTTCCCAATATCCAAGCGCGACATACGGGCTTCTGATCAACAGTTCTCCGATCTTGCCCGGCTGAGCCGGATAACCCTCTTCATCGACCACTGCGAAGCTGATTCCCGGAAGCAGCCAACCGACGGGAGTTGAAGAATCGAATTCCGGCCAATCGTGCGGCAAGAACCACTGCGATCCAGTCGTTTCCGTCGATGAATAGCCGATCTGCACCAGGCAATTTGGCGGCACAGCCTTGCGCACGAGGCGGATATCGGCCGAAGACACCTTCTCGCCTCCAATTCGGGCAACCCTGAGTGAACCAAAGGCGCCCGCGGGCTCATCCGCCAGGAGAGCGCGAAGCAATGCCGGCACCAGATAGGTGATCGTCACGCCTTCCGATTGCATGCGGCCGCGAACCGCGCGCAGGCCAACGGCTTCGACCTCCACAAGCTGCAACGTGGCACCTGTGAGAAGAGCGGCAAGGATTTCCCGACAACCGGCGATGGTTGCCGGGCCGGTCAGGGACAGGAAAACATCCTGTGCATTGATGTGGCACGCGTCGACATATTGCTGAACCCGGCACAGCAAGTTCCGCTGGCTGTTGACAATCCCCTTGGGGCGGCCCGTGCTGCCGGAGGTATAAAGCACGATTGCCGGTGCATCGACAGAAACGATACGGTGTGCGGCTGGACGAGGCGCTGCCTGCAACGCTTGCGCCATCTCGATCCGGGCAACGTGCTGGGGCAGACCAAGGCCGTGGAGGCCTTTGTCGCCAATTATGGCGGAGAGCCTCGCGTCGGCGACGATTTCGTTGATGCGCGAGTCCGGATCTCGCACGTTGAGCGGCACTGACGGTCGACCGGATGCCATGCTGGCCAGCATCGCAACGGTGTACCAGACCGAGTTGGCCTGAAGTATTCCAACCGCATTTCCGTCGGGAACGACGGCTTCAATCCGGCTGGCCAAGGCCTCGACCGCCCGAAAAAGCTCGGAATAGGTCAGTCGATTGGTGCCGTCGCTGGCGGCTAATTTTTCGGAATAACGCTCGGCGATTTCCCTCAGGTGATCAAAGACAGGAATGTCGGCGAAGCCAGTTCCCATCCGTTGGTGCAGACGTAGAACAGGCCCGCCATGGTCAAGAGCATGATCGGGAGCTTTTGACCATCGACAAGAGACCACCGCTTGGTAGTCAGCCTGCACCGTTTGAATCGCCCTCGAAGATTCTAAATGCGCCAGAGACATAAGGGCCCCACGCTAGGATTGTTGCCGCTTATCGCCCCGCGGCATGATCTTTTCATCAATCATTCGGATGATGCGCGAGGCGGTCTTGATCGCTTGAATCGTTCGAAGTTGAATATGCCAGCCTGCGCCCGCTAAGGCTGCAGGGCTACCTTACCGAGGCGTCGGGCTGTGCGCTGATGTCCGCTTCGCCAGTGCCTGAAACAAAGCAGTAAGCGAACACTTCCCCTCCAAGCTCATCCGTGACACGAACCCAATTGTTTTCCCATGTCCGCAGGGTAACCTGGCGTCCCGTTGACATAGTCGCCGCCGTGAACGGGCTGGACGCATTGACATTACTCGCCGCAACCACGTCGTCCCCCTCCATTTGTTCTACCAGGTATGTTTGCATCACTGCTCCTGACTGCAGGGCATGGCCGGTTCAATTGCGTGTAGCTGGAGGCATCAACTTTCAACCGCATGGAACGGATTTCGTTCCATGCGACAGGCAACACTACCGCCGGCAGTCAGCGTTCAGACCGCCCCTGGCAGGACCGTGGCCTAGTTGCTGAACGACTTGGTCAGGACTGAGCTATGCTTTGGCGGAGACGGGCCCTCGCGCTGCGAAGCCGCATATTTCTGGAAAAGCGCAATCTTGTCGGGATAGGTAATCCGGATCTCGCTGTGACAGCCCTCGCAGCGATACTTCGATGCAACCTGGAACCAGCGCCCGGGTTTCAGCAAAGCCAATCCGCAGCGCGGACATTTGAACGTCATTTCAAGAGGGCATAGATTCTGACACAGCGGCATTCGCAACATCCATAAGGGATACCTAATGTTAGGCAACGACAGCCGGCCCAAATCGTTCCTAGACGCCGTTCTTTTCGTCAGGCCGATGACCAACCCCGGACGCCGGGAAACCATTTGGGGTTGTCCGCGATGCCAGATTCATTGGCGCAGGACTGAACTCAAGCGCACCCGATTTCTGGTGGCGTGCGCCTGAGCGCCGATCGAACGGTTGTCAGAAGGTTTTATGAGAACTTGTTTACCGGACCTCGGCACCGAGCGTGATCGCTCGGGGCGACGACGGGCCGCACGGTCGACGACACGACCCCTAATCCGGACGCTGAAACAACGCCGCGCGCCGGCACAGGCAGGACGAAAGCAGCGCAACCAGGCGGCAATCCCTGAGCATCTCGCCTATATCGGTGCGCTCGGGAGCCGCGATCCCGACCGAATTGATGGATATGGAAGCGCTGTTGAAGGGAACCGACGCATCCCTTGGCGAATGCGTCGGTTCCAGAAGCTTATGCGTGGCGGATTTCCGTTCCCAGCACCTTCAAACATTCGCGGATGAACGCAGCAAGCGCCGTCCAGCCTTTGGCCGAAACCATTGTCCCGTCCACATAGGCCTCGGTCGGCGACAGGTCGATATAGGTGCCACCCGCCAGTGTCACCTCAGGCTCGCAGGCGCCGAGTGCTGCGACCTTCTTGCCACGCACCACGCCGTCGACAGCGATCAGGATCTGCACACCGTGACAAATGGTGAAGATCGGCTTCTTGGCCTCGTGGAAATGACGCACGATCGCCTGCACGCGCTTGTCGGTGCGGATGTATTCCGGGCCGCGGCCGCCCGCGCAGTAGACGGCATGATATTGATCGAGCTGCCTTTCGGCTTCCGAGAAAGTCTTGTTGATCAGCGCATAGTGGCCGAGCTTTTCGGTGTAGGTCTGGTCGCCCTCGAAGTCGTGCAGCGAGGTCTTGATCAGATCTCCGGCGTTCTTGTCCGGGCATACCACGTGGATGGTGTGACCGACGGCTTCCATCGCCTGCTGATAGACAAAGATCTCGTATTCTTCGGTGAACTCACCGGTCAGCATCAGTATTTTTTTGCCTGGCATGGCTCTTCCTCTCTGTGTTTTGAGCAACGCAAGGCGCAGACCGCGCCCTGCCTTTCGGGGAAATCGGGTAGGGTCAGAACGGCGAGTCCGGGAAATAGTATTCCTTGGCGTTGGCTTGGGTGATCAACGGCGCGTCGAGCTTGACGGTGCCACGGACAGGTGCCTGGCCGATCAGGTTGGCGACGGTCATGTAGATCGCGGTCTTGATCATCGACGGCGGATATGGCGTCTCGACCGGCGTCATGGCGTCGCCGTCGATCACTTTCTTGACGATGTCCTTCATGCCGTTGCCACCGAGCGCCAGCTTGATATCGGTCCGGCCCGACTGCTTGACCGCCTCGAGCACGCCAAGCAGCATGTCGTCGTCATTGGCCCACACCGCATCGATATGCGGGTACTTGGCCAAATAGTCCTGCATCAGCTTGAAGGCTTCGTCGCTGTTCCAATGCGCGTACTGGATGTCGAGGACTTTCAGGTTCGTACCCTTGATCGTGTCCTGGAAACCCTTGATGCGCTCGTCGTCGATGACGGTCGGAATGCCGCGCAGCACAACGACGTCGCCCTTGCCGCCGAGCTTGTCGATCATGAACTTGGCTGTGTTGGTGCCGACCGCGATATTGTCGCCGGCGAGGTAAAGATCCTGGACGGAGGCGTCCGTCAGACCGCGATCGACGACGGTGATGAACGTGCCCATGTCCTTGATAGCCTTGACCGGCTGGGTCAGTTCTTCCGAGCTGTAAGGCAGGATCACCAAAGCATCCAGCTTGCGGCTGGCCGACAGGTCCTCAAGCGCGCTGACCTGCTCCGCCGCCGACGGCGACGTCTTCACGACCACTTCGACGTTCGGGAACGCGGCGTTGATTTCCTTGGCCGCCGCTTGCGCGTGATAGACGATGCCCGCCGTCCAACCGTGGTCAGCTGCCGGTATCGACACCGCGATGACCTTCTTGTCTTGCGCCATGGCCTGGCCGGCCAGCAGCAGCGCGCCCAGTGTCGCCGCCGCAATCCATTTTCTACTGAACATTGTCTTCTCCCTTGGACCTACAAGAACGTTAATCCGCGTGGTCCGGACGCGGCGCTATTTCGAATTCGAAAACCGCTGGATGAGCATGGCGATAATGATGATGACGCCCTGAACAGCGGCAACGAGGTATTCCGAGACGAAGTCCGACAGCACCATGAGGTTGGCGATGAGCTCCAGGATGACGGCGCCGGCGACTGTTCCCCACACATGGCCTTTGCCGCCGCGCAATGCGGTGCCGCCAATCACCACGGCGGTGATCACCTGCAGTTCCCAAAGCTGTCCGGTCGTCGGCGTTGCGGCGCCCAGGCGCGGCACGTAGCAGATCGCGGCAATCGCCACGCAGACACCTTGGACGATATAGGCGACGGTCCGTGTCCTGATCACCGAGATGCCGGAATAGCGGGCGACATCCTCATTGGCGCCGACCGCCGCACATTTGCGGCCATATTTCATTTTGTACAGGATGAAGGATGCGACCGCGGCGACGGCGATCGATATGAGGATTGGAACCGGGACGCCGGCAACCGTGCCGAAATAGACAGGCCGGTAGGCCTCGCGCAGCGACCGGTCGATCGGTATCGTGCCACCATCGGTCAGATAGGTTATCAGCGCCCGGAAAATCCCCATCGTGCCCAGCGTGGCGATAAACGGTTCGATCCTGCCGACCGTGACGATGAGGCCGTTGGCAAGCCCGCACAGCAGGCCGACCAGGATCGCCACCGCCATACCGGCGGGAATAGCCCAGATGCCGGCATGCGGCGCCACCGCGTTCATGAACATGATGGTGATGCCGGTGATGAAGGCGGCCATCGAGCCGACGGAAAGATCGAGCCCCCCGGACGAGATCACAAAAGTCGCGCCGACAGCAATAATGGCGATGAAGGCGCTGCGGGTGATGACGTTGGCGAGGTTGGTGGCGGACAGGAAATCGGGGTTGATGAGGTAACCGACCACCAGCAGAGCTGCCAGCGCAAGAAAGGGCCCGACGTCGGTCCAACTGATGTTGAGATCGAGGGGGCGACGCCTGGGTGCGGATTCGGTCATGACAGCCATTCTGTGCCTCCCTTGGCTTTTGGCCCTGGCTTGGGGCCACTGGTCGCCAGTACCGCCACATTGCTTTCGGTCATTTCGGCGCCACTGACCTCGCCGGTGATGCGGCCTTCGCGCATCACCAGGATGCGGTCGCAGATGCCGATCAGTTCCTGCATCTCCGAAGAGATGACGATGCAAGCCTTGCCCTTGGCCACAAGCTCCTGGATGAAGGCATAGATCTGCGCCTTGTTGGCGATGTCGATGCCACGCGTGGGCTCGTCGATAATGACCACAGAAGGATCGGTCAGCAGCACCTTCGCCAGCAGCAGTTTCTGCTGATTGCCCCCGGAAAGCTGGCCCGCTTTGGCGCCGAGGCTCTTCAGCCTGATGTCATATGTCTCCACGGCCTGTTCCAAGGCCTCCGCTTCGCGGCGCCGACCCATCGAGAGGCCGGGATGGAACACACCGAGCGCTGACAGCGTCAGGTTAGGCGCCAGGTGCTCTTGCAGCAGCAGTCCCTTGCCCTTGCGATCCTCGGTCAGGTAACCGACGCCGGCGTCGATCGCCGCGCGTTGCGACTGGAAATGGACCGACTTGCCCTTGAGTTCAACGGTGGCGGTCGCCGGGCGCAGGCCGATAATGCCCTCGAAAAGTTCGGTGCGGCCCGCCCCGACCATGCCGGCAAACCCAAGGATCTCGCCCTTGTGGACCGTAAACGACACGTCCTCCACATAGCCGGGAACGGTGGCGTTGCTGACGCTCAGCATCGGCACATCCGAAGGCGCCACGGTTTTTTCGGGATAGAGTGCTGCCAGTTCGCGCCCGACCATCAGCCGCGCCATATCCAGCTGGCTCAGCGTCCTGCCGGGATAGGTGCAGACCATCTTGCCGTCGCGCAGAACGGTCACTTTGTCGGCGACCCGTTGCACCTCATCCAACCGGTGGCTGATATAGAGCACGGCGGTGCCGTGAGCCTTCAGTTGCAGGACGATCTCCAGCAGGCGCTCGACCTCGCCACCGGTCAGAACGGCGGTCGGCTCGTCGAAGATAACCACCTTGTGGTCGTCAAGCAGGGCGCGAGCGATCTGCACCATCTGCCTATCTGCCAGCGAGACGTCGCGCACCAGTGCCCTTGGCGAGACCGCGCAGCCGATCTGCGCCAGTTTCTCGGCTGCCAGCCGGCGCATGGTGCGGTCATCCACGACATGGCCACGCGAAAGCTCTCGCCCGAGAAACAGATTGTCGGTGACCGTGAGCCCCTCGGCGAGCAGGATCTCCTGATGAACCAAGGCGATACCCGCATCCTGTGCCTGGCTGGGCTTGGCAAATTTCACCGTGTGTCCGCTCATCGACAATGTGCCGTGGCTGGGCTCGACATAGCCGGACAGCAGCCGCATCAACGTCGACTTGCCGGCACCGTTCTCGCCAATGATGGCGTGGATCTCACCGGGCAGGACGTCTAGGGTGACGTCCGACAACACCGTCACCGGGCCGTATTGCTTGGACAAGCCCTGGGCGCGCAGCACCGGTTCAAGCGAACCAGGCGCATCGCTGGAGAACGTGCTCCCGCCCTCCCCGGCGATATTCGCGGCAATGGACATCCGTTCCGACCTCAATCGAATGCCGGGAGCAGGCGGTCGCGCGAGTGCTCGATATGGATGTGCATCGCCTTTTCGGCGGCATCGGGATCGGCCGAGCCGAACGCGGCAAGGATCGCCTCGTGTTCGTCAAGCGCCTCCTCGGTCACGCGTGCATGGAACATCAGGCGGAAGATGTGGAAGTGCGTATGCTGATGGCTCAACGTCTCGCGGATGAGTTCGTTTTGAGAAAACTCCATGATCTTGTCGTGGAAGATCGCATCCTGTCTGGCGAAATTCGAATAGCGTACGCGGTCGTCCTTGCCTTCGCGGCGTGACATCACGCCGGCGGCTTCGAGCAACAGATTGAGCTTGGCCTCGTCCATCATTGCGGCGGCCTTTGCGGCGCCATGCGGTTCGAGCAGCAGGCGCATCTCGTATAATTCGTCGAAACGGCGGCGGGTGATCTGGGGCGCGGCACGATAACCGATCAAATGCGTCTTGAGCACCAGACCTTCGCCTTCGAGCCGGCCGAGGGCTTCGCGGATGGGCGTGTGCGAGACGTTGAATTCCTTGACCAGACTGTCGACTGTGATGCGCGAGCCTGGCGGGATCTTCAGCGCCATCAACTGCGCGAAGATGGCTTCATAGACATCTTCGACGAGACTGTTGGCGCGCTGGATGCGACCAGCTCCAATGGTGGCGTCGCTTGGGTCGGGTAAGTTTGCGGTCTGCATATTTTGCCTCTTGACAGTGAGGACTGCTAACACGATGGTTCCGCGGATGCAATCCTATATCCTATACGATTTTAAAGCGGATATGTTTTAAGTGCGAGAGACACACTCTTAGGCCGTCCGATCCAGACCGAGTTCAATGCATCCGTTTCCAGTCAGCCGCCGTCAAAGGACCGATCATGACCCTCTTCGCCGCCCTGCGGTTGCCGCGTGAAATCCTGTTCGGGAAGGGGCAGCGCCATGTGCTGCCGACGGTCGCCGCCCGGTTCGGCCGACGCGCGCTGGTCTGCACCGATGAGCGTTTCGCGGGCACAGCGGTATTCGCCGACATCATCAAGTCCCTTCAGTCAGCCTCGATCGAAGTCCTTGTGCATGACCGCGTTCTGCCCGACGTGCCACGCGACACGGTCGGCATCTGTGTCGAGGAAGCGAAGGGGTTCAGGCCGGACATGGTGATCGGCATCGGCGGCGGCAGCTGTCTCGATTTCGCCAAATGCGCCACCCTGCTTCTCAGCCATGGCGGCAAGCTCCAGGACTACTACGGGGAGTTCAAGGTGCCGGGTCCGACACTGCCACTGATCGCCGTACCTACCACGGCCGGCACCGGTTCCGAAGTGACGCCGGTCGCGGTGATTTCCGACCCGGACCGGACGCTCAAGGTCGGCATATCGAGCCCTTATCTGATCGCCGCGGTTGCCTTGTGCGACCCCGAACTGACAATGACCTGCCCCCCTGCCCTGACCGCGATAGCCGGCGCCGACGCGCTGACCCATGCGATCGAGGCCTTCACCGCCATGCGGCGCGGAGAAGACCCCAACCTGCCGCAACAACACGTCTTCATTGGCAAGACTGCGCTGACCGACCATTTCGCGTTGCTCGCGATAAAGCTGCTTGGCCGGAGTCTGGAGAAAGCCTGCAGCGACGGCGCCGATGCCGACGCGCGTGCCGATGTCATGATGGGCGCTCTGGCAGCGGGCTGCGCATTCGGCACCGCCGGTACGGCGGCAGCGCATGCCGTGCAATATCCGGCAGGCGCCCTCACCCACACCGCCCATGGTTTGGGCGTGGCGACAATGATGCCTTACGTGATGACCTATAACAGCCGCGTCGCCGCTCACGAGATGGCAGAGATCGGCGCGGCACTTGGCTTGGAGACCAAGGCCAGAACCGCCGCCGAGATGGCAGCCGCCACGATCGAGGAGATCAGGCGATTGTTCGCGGCGATCGGTATTACGCCAACACTGGCGGATCTAGGCCTCCCTGCCGATAAGCTTGACTGGACCGCCGAGCAAGCGCTCGGCATCGACCGCCTGATCAAGAACAATCCGCGTGCCTTCGATCTCGGCACGATGCGACGCCTCGTCCAGGCTGCCCATGACGGCGACCTCGCCGCCTGCGTTATGTGAAAAACGGAACAAAGCGATGAATTTGAACGCTCAGCAACTCGACCAGGATGGCTATGACGTGCGCGGTTTTTCGCACGGACTCTATATCGACGGCACTTGGCGGCCGTCCTCCGACGGTCGGCTCATCGATGTCGTCGATCCCTCCTCCGGGGCGGTGATCGCGGCGGTTCCCGATGCGACAGTCGAGGACGCCACCGCCGCCGTCGAGGCGGCGGCCAAAGCAGCTAAGGGATGGCGGGAAACTGCGCCGCGCAAACGCTCGGAAATCCTTCGGCGCTGTTTTGAGCTCATGGTCGAACGGTCCGAAACGCTCGCTATGCTGATCTCGCTGGAGAATGGCAAGGCGTTGCGCGACGCGCGTGGCGAGGTGGCTTATGCTGCAGAGTTCTTCCGCTGGAATGCCGAAGAGGCGGTCAGGATTACCGGTGAATTCGGCACTGCGCCATCCGGCACCAACCGGATCGTGGTCGATTATGAGCCGATCGGAATCTGCGTGCTGATCACACCGTGGAATTTTCCGGCCGCGATGGCGACCCGCAAGATCGCGCCGGCGCTGGCGGCAGGCTGCACTGTCGTCCTGAAGCCGGCCAGTGAAACACCGTTGACGGCCTATGCGCTGGCGGCACTCTACAGCGAAGCCGGCGTGCCTGCCGGCGTCGTCAACGTGCTGACCACGACCAGTCCCGGGCCGCTGACTTCGGCCATGCTCGCCGATCCGCGCGTCAGGAAGCTGTCCTTCACGGGGTCGACGGGTGTCGGCCGAACCTTGCTCGGCGAGGCTTCAAAGCATGTCATTTCCTGTTCGATGGAACTCGGCGGCAATGCCCCGTTTGTCGTCTTCGACGATGCCGATCTCGACGCCGCCCTCGATGGCGCGATGATCGCTAAGATGCGTAACGCCGGCGAAGCCTGCACCGCTGCCAATCGCCTCTATGTACAATCGGGAATTTATGATGCTTTTGCCGACGGGCTCCGCAAGCGCATGGCGGCACTTAAGGTGGGAGCGGGACCGAATGCCGACACCGAATGCGGGCCGATGATCACCAGAAAGGCTGTCGACAAGATCGACCGCCTGGTCAAGGACGCAGTGGGCCGGGGGGCCAAGGTGCTTTGCGGTGGGTCCATTTCGGAGGAAGAAGGATTCTTTTATCCGCCCACAGTGCTGTCCGATGTGCCGCCCGACGCGGAGATGGCGCACGAGGAGATTTTCGGCCCGGTGGCACCTATCACACGCTTCGACACCGAGGCCGAGGCCATCGCACATGCTAACAACACGGAATATGGCCTGGCCGCTTACATATATACACGCGATGTTGGACGCGGCATGCGGGTGGCGTCGGGGATCGAGGCCGGCATGATCGGCCTCAACCGGGGACTGATGTCGGATCCGGCAGCACCTTTCGGAGGCGTCAAGCAGAGCGGCCTTGGCCGCGAAGGCGGCCAGCACCACGGCATCGCCGAGTTCATGGAGGCTAAATATATTGCCGTCACCTTCTGAACCGGCAGTCATGTCAAACGACCCTTTCCGCACGCGCGACCATGTGGCCGACTTTGACGATATCGTGGCCGACATAGTAAGCCGCAGCGCCGAAACCCGGGCTACCCTACCGATGTCGGCTGGTATCGCCTATGGCGAGGGCAAGGCCGAAAGGTTGGACCTCTTCTTTCCGCCCGGCGAGCGCAGGGACCTTCCCGTGCACATCTTCATCCATGGTGGCTACTGGCGCATGTTCTCCAGGAGCGACTATTCGTATGTAGCGAACACAGTCACCAAAGCTGGGGCGATCGCGGTCATCGTCGACTATGCGCTGATGCCTGAAGTCAGGATGGCGGCAATCGTCGACCAGATCCGGCGTGCCAAACAATGGGTGCTGGACAATATAGCCGCCCATGGCGGTGACCCTGCCCGGCTAAGCGTAAGTGGTCATTCGGCGGGTGCGCACCTGGCCACATTCCTGTTCGAAAAGACGCCAATGCCATCACGCATACGTGCGGCGCTGCTGCTGGGCGGCCTTTACGACCTCAAGCCCCTTCAGACGTCCTTCCTCCAGCCGCTAATCGGAATCACCGATGATGAGGCATCTGCCTTCACCCCAATGACGCGGTGGCATGACCCGGAGACGGCAGCGACCATTCTCGTGGGAGATCAGGAAACGTCACCTTTTCACCAGCAGGCCGCCGACTTCGGAAAGCGCTTGCGCGCGCAGGGGCACCTTGTCTGCGACCTCCGCCTGAATGACCGAAACCACATGAACAGTGTGCGGGATCTGGGCATCGGCGGCACACAAGCTGGCGATTGCCTGATGGCGATGATCGAGGGAAACGGCCTGTAGGACGGAACTTGGGGAAAGTAGAGCCCGCTTGACTGCCTGGCTTGACACTCCCGTCACTCAAGAAAGTACCGTCAGGGGGATCGCGGCACGCTACCGGTATCGGGCTGAGCTTCGCGGCAGGTGAAATCCGGCAGAGGACACAACCGACGATTCCTCATCTTCTTTCTCCACACTGACGAACTGCACAGCGCATCAGAAAATCGAAATTGCCCCTGCCGCCCTGAGCCGCGATGGTCTTTACGCAAGCAGCCGGCTTAGGGCTGTGGAGGAAACGTCGTCGCGGCAAAGCCCCTGGGGCAAGGCCGCTTTGGCACGCCGCTGGTTCAAACCGGCAGCGAGGGAGGGTCTGACTTGGCTGGTTCGGGCAAATCCGACACCGCGCGCTTGGGCATCAAAATGTCCCAGGAACTCGTCGTCGGCGTGATCTCGGCCGTCCTCTTCCTGGTGTTCTCGGCGACGCTCAACAATTTCCTGAGCCAGGGCAACATCCTTGCCATTCTCAAGAATGTCTCCATCCTCGGCACGCTGGCCGTCGGCATGGGGTTCATCGTCGTCGGGCGTGGCATCGACCTGACCATGGTGGCGGTGATGGTCGTCGGCGTCGCCTTCAGCATTTGGATCTCCACCTGGGGCGTCGACTTCACGCTGGCCGTCGTCTTCGGCGCCATCCTGGTCGCGGCCATCGGCCTGTTCACCGGGGTCATGGTGGCGGTGGCCGAAATTCCGCCGATCTTCGCCACCCTTGCCATCGCGTCCTCGGTATACGGCTCTGGCCGCATCGTCTTTGCGTCCGACGTGCTCTATGCCCCCTCCGGTATTGGCTGGCTGAAATTTGTCGGCAACGGAACCATCTTCGGCATCCCGATGTCGGTGATCATCTTCGCGGCGGTGGCCGCGCTCATGGGCTTCTTCCTGAGGAAGACCCGCTTCGGCCGGCTCGTCTATGCCACTGGCGACAACCCGAACGCGGCCCGCACCACCGGGCTGCCCACGCGCCCGATCATCGTGACGCAATATGTCATCAGCGCCCTCATTGCCTATACCGCCGGCATCATCATGCTGGGGCTGGTCACCGGCATCGACACGCGCCTCTACAATTCCAGCCTGATCTACGACGTGCTGCTGGTGGTCGTGCTGGGCGGCATCGGCCTCTCCGGCGGCCAGGGCGGCGTACGCAACGTCATCGTCGGCACCATCCTGGTCGGCATCCTGACCAATGGCATGACGATCCTGAACTTCAGCTACACCAGCCAGAATCTGATCAAGAGCGTGATCCTGCTGGGCGCGCTGGCGATCGACGCCATCATCAATCCGCGCGACGAGCAAACCTCGCAAAGCGGCGACATCTGAAACAAGAACCGAGACATAATCTGGGAGGAAAAACATGAAGTTGTTCAAGAACTGCCTGTTCGTGGGCATGACAGCGCTCACGCTGCTGGGCGCGGCGAAAATCACCACGGCGCAGGAGACCGATCAGGTCGGCCGCTCTACGTATCTTGAGGCGCTCAAGGGCAAGAAGGTCATCTTCGTGCCGATCTCGCAGGGCATGGACCTCAACCAGGCATGGGTGGTGGTGTGGCAGCGTCACGCGGCACGCTACGGCTTCACCCTTGAAGTGCGCGATCCCTCCGGCGACACCAATGCCGGCATTCGCGCCATGCAGGGCGCCATCGCCGAGAAGCCGGACCTGATCATCGTGCAGAACCCCGATGTCCAGACCTACGCACGCCTGTTGAAACAGGCGCAGGCCGCCGGCATCAAGGTACTGCAGGTCAACATGCAGTCGGCCACCCAGACCGACAGTTATGTCGGCAATGACTGGATCGAAATGGGCCGTCTCGAAATGGGCGAGCTGGCCAAGCACTGCACCGGGCCCAATGCCGTCTCGCACAAGGTGGTCTGGCTCGCCGGCGTCCAGACGGGTGCCGCCAACATCTACATGCGCACCGGCATCGACGAAGTGCTGAAGGCCAATCCCGAGCTGCAGCTCGTCTCCGACCAGCCGGCCGATTACATGAGCGAAAAGGCCCGCCAGATCACCGAGACGGTCCTCCAGCAGCATCCGGACCTGTGCGGCATCATGGGCATCTGGGATAATGCCGAGGTCGGCGCCGGCGCCGCCGTCGCGGCCGCCGGCAAGCAGGATCAGGTGACGATCGTCACCAATGGCGCGGGCAGCGCCACGGGCTGCGAGAGCATCAAGAACGGGCTGCTCGACGTGATCTTCAACTTCAATGCCCCGATCCAAGCCGAGATCGCAGCGCAGCAGATTTCCGAGCTGCTGCAGCAGTCCGGCCGGCAAGCGGGCAGCGAGAAGACCATCTTCTTCGGTCCGATCACCCGCGTCGACAAGGCCAATGCGACCGGCAGGAATTGCTGGAAGCTGGACGAGCTCAAGTAACGGACTTCCTTGATGAGCATGGCTGAAAGCCTTGTGCGCTGGCGCTACCGCCTGCTCCCCGACCACGTGGTCGGGGAGATCCTGACCAAGAAGTGGATCGACAGCGTCATCCCCTTCACGGCGCTGGCCATTTTGTGCGCGATCTTCGGCTCGATCGTGCCAGGCTTCTTCGATCTGGCGACGCTGACCAATCTCAGCGGCCAGACCGCCGAGCTTGGCCTGGTGGTACTCGGCATGACCATCGTCATGGTGTCGGGCGGCATCGATCTGTCGGTCGGGTCGACCTTCGCGCTCGCCGTGCTGGTCACGCTCTATGGCATGAACGTCGAGCAATGGAGCTTTGGTACCGGCCTGCTGGCGTGCCTGGGCCTCGGCGTCGTCTGCGGCGCCATCAACGGCTTCCTGGTTGGCTTCCTGCGCATGCGGGCGTTTCTCACCACGCTGGTGACGCTCATCATCTACCGCTCGACCTTCGACATCTTCTTCCCCCAGGTCTCGACCCGGATCGTCACCAGCGGTTCGGATTCGCCGGCCTATGATTTCCTTGGTTTCGGCACGATCTGGGGCGTGCCGACATCCTTTGTGGTCTTCGTCGTCATCGCGCTGATCATCCATCTCGTGCTGTCGCGCGCCCGCTATGGCTGGCGGCTGTTCGCGGTCGGCGGCGCGCGCCGCTCTGCCTACAATGCCGGCATCAATGTGCGCTTCATCTTGTTCAGCGCCTATGTCTTGTGCTCGGTGCTGGTGGCGCTCTCCGGCTTCTTCTTCTCGGCCCGCATCGGCAGTGCTGCTTCCGACATCGGCACCGGGCTCGAACTGCAAGTGTTGACCGCGACCGTGCTCGGCGGCATCTCGCTCGGCGGCGGGCGGGGCTCGGTCGCCAAGGCGCTGATGGGCACCGTCTTCGTGCTTGTTCTGTCGAACAGCCTGCTTGCGCTGGCCGTGCCCGGCCCGGTCAATTTCCTGATCCTCGGCATCGTGCTGCTTTTGTCGGTGCTTCTCGACGTGCGCTGGGTGAAGAACCGCCACAAGATCCTGCGCAGCGTCTACATCTCGCCGACCTTAGCCAAGATGCCGCAAGCGATCTCGACCGCGCCCGGCGCGCCGATGGCGGTGAACGACCGGTTGAAGGACGTCGGCGTCATAGGCCTCGGCATTCTCGACGGCGCGGAGGATGTGATCTTCGACCGGCAGGACCGTCTCTACACCGGCAGCCGCCAGGGCGAGATCCTGCGCTTCCAGCCGCCCCATTACACCGATAGCGAAGTGTTCGCACATATTGGCGGCTCGCCACTCGGCATGGCTTTCGACCGCGAGGACAACCTCGTCATCTGCGTCGCCGGCATGGGCCTCTATCAGGTCTCGCCGGCCGGCGACGTAAAGCTGCTGACCGCCGAGACCAACCGCTCACTGACCTCGGTGGTCGACGACTCGACCATGAAGCTCGCCGACGACTGCGACATCCTTCCGGACGGCCGCATCGTCTTTTCGGAAGCCACCGTGCGCTTCGAGATGCATGACTGGTATGCCGACGCGCTGGAAAGCCGCGGCAACGGACGCATCATCGTCCACGATCCCAAATCCGGTTCGACACGCACGCTGCTGTCGAACCTCGTCTTCCCCAATGGCATCTGCACGGCCTTCGACGGCCAGTCGGTGCTGTTCGCCGAAAGCTGGGCCTGCCGCATCAGCCGCTATTATTTCGATGGCCCGAAGAAGGGCCAGGTCGAGCGCGTCATCGAGGGTTTGCCCGGTTATCCCGACAACATCAACCGCGCCTCCGACGGCACCTACTGGCTGGCCCTGATGGGCATGCGCACGCCGGCATTGGATCTCTCGCTTGAAATGCCGAGCTTCCGCCGTCGCATGGCGCGGCGCGTATCGGAAGATGCGTGGCTGATGCCCAACCTCAACACCGGCTGCGTGCTGCGCTTCGACGAGAACGGCCAGATCCTCGAAAGCCTGTGGGACCAGGCCGGCGAGAAGCATCCGATGATCACCTCGATGCGCGAGCACAAGGGCATCCTCTATCTCTGCGGCATCTTCAACAACCGCATGGGCACCTTGCCCCTGAAAGGCGTCGATCCCGACTGGTTCAGCTCGGATTCCTACTGGGGCAAAAAGGCATGAGCGGTTTGAGCCAGCTTTTCGACCGCTTTCTCGGCCGTGGCGAGTGGGCCGTGACCGTGCCGACGCTCGACGGGCCGTTGCTGCCCAACCAGGGGCTGGAGGAAGCCGAGCCGTTCGCCGGCCTCGCCGAGGCTGACAATCTCGTGCGCACCGAAAAGGGCCTCCTGGCAAGCAGCGCCAACCGGCTGATGCGCTTTAGCGCCGACGGCCATGCCGAAACCTTGCAGGAATTTCCGGGCGAGATCACCGCACTCGCCCATGCCCGCGGCATGACCGCGATGGCCATCGATGGCAAGGGCGTCGTCATCCGCGGCGGCCTGCATGACGGGCGCGAGGCGACGGGTGAGGAGGCTCGCCGCCTCTCCTGCATCACCGCTCTCACCTTCCTCGACAGCAACACCTTGCTGCTGGCCAACGGCTCGGCCTCAGTGCCGGCGAGCGGTTGGCGTCGCGACCTGATGCAGAAGAGCGTGTCCGGTTCGGTCTGGCGGCTCGATCTGAAAAACGGCCGGCTGGAGCTGATCAGGGATGGCTTGGCCTGGCCGGCCGGCATCGCCACCACCGGCTCCAACCGCATCTACGTCTCGGAGGCCTGGCGCCACCGCGTGCTGGCGATCGACCTTGCCACCAAGGCGACGCTGCCCGTGCTGGAGCATCTGCCCGCCTACCCCGCCCGCATCGCCCCGGCTTTCAACGCCGGCTACTGGCTGACCTTCTATTCCGTGCGCAATCAGTTGGTGGAGTTCATCCTGCGCGAGGAGACCTACCGCACCCGCATGCTGGCGGAAGTCCCGGAGGCCTACTGGATGGCGCCGTCGCTCGGCTCATGGCACGACTATCGCGAGCCTATGCAAGGCAGCCAGTTGAAACAGATGAACGTGCTGAAGCCATACGCGGTGACACGGTCTTACGGGCTGGTGGTCCTTTGCGACCAGAACATGAAGCCGCTGTCGAGTTTCCATTCGCGCGCCGACGGCAAGGTGCACGGGACGCTGAGCGCCTGCGAGCTGGGCGATGACCTTCTGGTCGCCTCGCGCGGCGGATCGCGGATCGTGCGCGTGGCGAGCGCCGCCAGTGGCAAGCGAGGCTAAGCTATGTCGGACGCCAACATCATTGAACTCAGGGATGCCGCCAAGGCGTTCGCGCGCATTCCGGCCTTCAAGAATGTCAATTTCGACCTGCGCAAGGGCGAAATCCACGCGTTGCTCGGGGAAAACGGCGCCGGCAAGTCCACGCTGACCAAGGTCATGGCCGGTGTCTTCAAGCTGACCGAGGGCAAGATGACCTTCGACGGCAAGGATGTGTCCTTCGCCACGCCCGCCGAAGCGCTGCGCGCCGGCATCGCCATGGTATTCCAGGAAACCAACCTGGTGCCGGCCATGACGGTGGCGCAGAATCTCTATCTCGGCGAAGAGAAGATGTTCAACCGGTTGCGCGGCCTATACATTCAGGCGCGGCAGTTCCTCGCCGGCATGGGCTTCCAGGTCGACCCTTCTGCGCAGGTCAGCACGCTGGGCGCGGCCCACAAGCAGATGGTGGAGATCGCGCGCGCCGTCCACCACAAGGCCCGCGTCATCATCTTCGACGAGCCGACCGCGACGCTGACGCCTGAAGAGAAGAGCCACTTCTTCAAACTTTTGCAGCGGCTGGTGAAGGAGGGCATCGCCGTCATCTTCATCACCCATGCGCTGGAAGAGGCGCTTGCCGTCGCTAACCGCATCACGGTCATGCGCGATGGCGAGATCGTCGCGTCCGGCGAGGCCAAGGGCTTCACCCGCGCTTCGATCGTGCAGGCCATGGTCGGCCGTACGCTGACCGAAACGCTGCATGGCGAGGTCAAGCGCACGGCGCGGCCTTATGGCGACAAGGTGCTTTCGGTCGAGAACCTGTCCTGCGCCGGCCTGGTGCGCAACTCTTCCTTCTCGGTGTTCTCGGGCCAGGTCACCGGCATGTTCGGCCTTGTCGGCGCCGGCCGCACCGAAATGGCCAAGGTCGTCGCCGGACTGTTGAAGCGCAACATCTTCCACGGCGGCGAGATCCGCCTGCTCGGCAAACCGGTGCGCTATCGCGTGCCGCGGCCTGCGGTTCGCGACGGCATTGTCTATGTCACCGAGGACCGCAAGGTCGACGGCTTCTTCGAGACCATGACGGCCGGCGAGAACCTGCAAATGGGTGAACTGACCGAGGGCGCCAATCCCATATCCATGGTGTCGCTGGCGCGGGCCAGGCAACTTGCCCGCGAATGGGGTGAACGCCTGAGCCTGCGGCAGACCAGCGACCGAGCCCGGATGATCGAGCTCTCCGGCGGTAACCAGCAAAAGGTCGTGATCGCCAAATCGCTGATCCAGAAGCCGAGGCTGGTGATCTTCGACGAGCCGACACGCGGTGTCGACGTCGGCGCCATCGTCGAGATCCACCAGCTCATCAGCGATCTCGCCGAGCAAGGCATGGCCGTCATTGTCATCTCGTCCTATCTGCCTGAAATTCTCGCCGTTTCGGATCGTATTCTGGTGGTCAAGCGCGGCCGCGTGGTCGAGGAGATGATGCTGTCGGAGGCCACCGAGGAACGCGTCATGTTCGCCGCGGTTCATTAAGCGGCTCGACAAGAGAGACACTTTTGCCGGTCAAGCCAGGACCAATGTCTGGCCGGCCCTATTGTCTTGCAATCGGTTCCGCGTCTGAATAGGTCAGGGGTCAGATCACCCTGCCCGAGCGGATATGCCCAGCATCAACCTCAAACTTCTGCAGACGTTCCTGCTTGCCGCCGAAAACGGCAGCTTCCGTCGTGCTGCCGAGGAGAGCAACCGTTCGCCATCGGCGGTCTCGATGCAGATTCGCGACCTTGAGGAGCAGATCGGCATCTCGCTGTTTATCCGCACCGCACAGCGTGCGAGCCTGACGCCGGAAGGCCAGATCCTGTTCGAGGAGATCGCCAACGTGATGTCACAGGTGCAGACCAGCCTCGACCGGCTGACGGAGGTCGCCGCTCGGCGCAAGGGCAAGGTGCAGATCGCCTGCGCCCCGACGCTCGCGGCAAGCCGGCTGGGGGATATCCTGGCGACATTCAAGTTGCGCTATCCCCGCAGCATCGTCGAGGTCATCGAGAGCCCGCCGCAGGCCGCGCTTGGCCTTTTGCAGCAGCAGGAGGTCGAGTTCTACATCGGCCCCGAACTGCCAAACCTGACGGACTTCCAGTTCGAGTCCATCCTCGACGATCCGCTGATGGCCTGCATCCCCACGGAAATATACGGCGGCGAAAAGAAGCTGCTGCTCTCCGACCTGCTGCGCTATCCGCTTATCCTGCTCAACCGCAAGACCGCCGTGCGCGGCCTTGTCGATCGGCTGACGGCGGCGGAAGGCATCGAACTCAAGCCGCAATACGAGGTCGAAAGCGCACAGACGGCGGTGGCGCTGGTGTGTTCGGGACTTGGCGTCTGCGTGGTGCCCGGCATCGCCATTTCGCGCAATGACGAGCGCATGCGAGTGGTGCCGATCGACCATCGCGACGCCCACCGCTCAGTCGGCATCATCACCGCGCGGGGCTATGTGCACCACTCCTTCTCCGAACAGCTGATGAACCTCATCCGCACCAATTTGCGCGAACTGGCAAACTGAGCATCGCGCCTTCGGACAGGCACCTTGCACGAGCGCCGAAAATGGTGCGGGAACGCCGTCATTCGGAGGCCTGCCTCACCTGAATATCAGCGCACGCTCAGTCGGTCTGGATCCAGATCGACTTGGTCTCCAGATATTCATGCAGATGTTCGATGCCGCCCTCGCGGCCGTAGCCGGACATCTTCATGCCGCCGAACGGCACCGCCGGGTCGATGGCGTGGTACATGTTGACCCACACCGAGCCGGCCTTGATGCGGCGGGCGAGCTTGTGGGCGGTGCCAAGATGGGTGGTGAAAATGCCGGCTGCCAGGCCATAGGGCGTCGCATTGGCCCGCGCCACGGCTTCGTCAAGCGTGTCGAACGGCATCGCCGAAATAACCGGACCGAAGATTTCTTCACGCGCGATGGTCATCTTGTCCGACACCGCGCCGAAGACAGTCGGCGCGATGAAATTGCCGCCGTCGTAGAGGTCGCCGGTCAGTCGCGAGCCGCCCGCTATCAGTTCGGCGCCTTCGTCGCGGCCGGCCTTGATATAGCCCACCACCTTGCCGGCCTGCCTGGCATTGATGAGCGGGCCGATTTCGGTTTCCGCCTCGATGCCATGGCCGATGCGGAGCCTGCCGGCAAACTCGGCGACCCGGCGCACGAATTCGTCATGGATTTCGCGCGCCACGAAAAGCCGCGAACCGGCGATGCAGATCTGGCCCGAATGCACGAACACCGCCATCGCGGCGACAGGAACCGCCTTGTCGATGTCGGCATCCCGGCAGACGATGATCGGCGATTTGCCGCCGAGTTCCAGGGAAACGCGCTTGAGGTTGGTCACGCCCGCCCGCGCGATGGCCTGGCCGGTCGGCGTCGAGCCGGTGAAGACGATCTTGTTGACGTCGGGATGTTCAGCGAGCCGCGCACCGGCCTCTGCCCCGGTGCCGGTGACGACGTTGACGACGCCGTCGGGAACGCCGGCCTCCTGCATCAGCCTGGCGATCAGCAGCGGCGTCAACGAGGCATCCTCCGAGGGCTTCAGCACGATGGTGCAGCCGGTGGCGAGCGCCGGTGCGATCTTCCAGATCGACGCGGCGGTCGGAGCGTTCCAGGGGATGATCGCGCCGACAACGCCCACCGGCTCGCGCCTTGTGAAGCTGACGATCTCGCCGGGGATCGAATTGTCTATGGATTCGCCATGCAGTGCGGTCGCCATGCCCGCATAGAAGCGCAGCATGCCGATGACGCGTCGCCGGTTGGCGAGCGTGCGTGTGATCGGCAGTCCCATGTCGAGAGTGTCGGAAACACTGAGCTCTTCCCAATGGGTCTCGAAGAGGTCGGCGATGCGCAGAAGCACGCACTGCCGCTCATAGGGCGAGAATTTTGACCACGGCCCTTCGAACGCCGAGCGCGCAGCGGCCACCGCGGCATCGACGTCGGCCGCCGAGCCACGCGGCACGGTGGCCAGCACTTCGCCAGTCGCCGGGTTGAGCGCCTGCATCTCCTGGCCGGACTGTGCCCGAACCCACTTGCCGCCGACGAACATCGGCCGGAATTCGCCGTGGTAGAGCGCCGTGGCCTTCGCCCGCGGGTCGAAATTCAGCGTCATCCCTTCCTCCTCACAATTCCGTGGCGACTATGACTCCCACGCCGGTCGACCTCAAACAAGGAAAGCTAAAAGGGCGTTCAGATAATCGGACTGTGCAATGTACGCGACTTCCCCGATGGTGCCGGCAACGGAGGAACAGATATGAGACTTGCTGGCAAGGTCGCCATCGTCACTGGCGGCGGTTCGGGATTTGGCGAAGGCATCGTCAGGAAATTCGTCACCGAAGGTGCGCTGGTCGTGCTGATGGACCGTGATGGGGCAGCCGCGGCCCGCGTTGCTGCCGAAGTCGGCGAAAATGTGCGGCCAATCACGGGCGACGTCTCGACACTCGCAAGCTTCGAAGCGGCGGCAGACCTGGCCCGCTCGACCTTTGGCGGTCTCGACATACTGGTCAACAATGCCGGCGTGGCCCAGCCGCCCCTGGCACTCGAGACGATGGACGAAGAGATGTTCGACCGGATCGCCAACGTCAATATGCGATCCATCTACAATGGCGCCCGGGCGGTCGTTGCGCATTTCAAATCCATCAAATCGGGCGCCATCCTCAACGTCGCCTCCACCGGCGGCGTCTCGCCGCGCCCGAATTTGACGTGGTACAATGCTTCCAAAGGCTGGGCGATTGCCGCCACCCGGGCCATGGCCGTGGAACTCGCCCCCTTCGGCATCCGCGTCAACGCCATCAACCCGGTTGCCGGCGACACGCCGCTTCTGTCCACCTTCATCGGCTCCGGCGAGGAGAACCGCGCCCGCGTCGTCGCAACCATTCCGATCGGCAGGCTGTCTACGCCGGTGGACATGGGCAACGCCGCGGCATTCCTGTGCTCCGACGAGGCCAGCATGATCACCGGCGTCGACCTCAATGTCGACGGCGGCAAGTGCATCTGAGCGTTAGACCATTTGGGAGTTGGCGATGAAGCCTGTCTACGAAATCGCCGTGGTGCATGGCGACGGCATCGGCCCGGAAGTCTGCGCCGCGGCGGTTCAAGTGGTGAAAGCAGCGCTTGGTCCCGGCAACCCCTTGCACTTCAGCGAATACCCGGCCGGAGCCGAGCATTTCCTGAAGACCGGCCAGAGCTTTCCCGAGCCGACCTTCCAGGCCTGCCGCGCGGCGGACGCCATCCTGCATGGTGCGGGCGGCTTGCCGGGCGTCGTCCATCCCGATGGAACCGAAGCAGGCCTGGATTTCACGCTGAGGCTGCGCTTCGAACTCGATCTATATGCCAACATCCGCCCCGTCAGGCTCTTCGAGGGCGTGCCGAGCCCGTTGAGCGGCGTGAATGCCGGAGATATCGACTACATCATCTTGCGCGAGAACAGCGAAGGGCTTTATGCGGCGCGGGGATCGGGCGCGCTGTTGCGCGGCGAAGTCGCGGTCGACACGCTGGTGCAGACCCGTTCCGGCATCGAGCGCATCGCGCGCAAGGCCTTCGAACTGGCGCGCCAGTCGGGCGGCGCGCCCCGTGACGGCGTGCGCCGGGTCACCTGCTGCGACAAGGCAAACGTGCTGCGCAGCTATGCCTTCTTCCGCTCCGTCTTCGACGAAGTGGCGAAGGACTATCCCGATATCGCGACCGAGCACGCGCTGGTCGACGCCATGGCGATGCATCTCGTGCTGAAACCGGGCCATTTCAACGTCATCGTCAGCGAGAACATGTTCGGCGACATCCTGTCCGACCTCGCCGCCGCGACGGTGGGCGGGATGGGCATGGCGCCTTCAGCCGAGATCGGCGCGGCCAACGGCTTCTTCCAGGCCGCGCACGGCTCGGCGCCCGACATTGCCGGCCAGGGTATCGCCAATCCGTATGGGACGATCCTGTCGGCAGCCTCGATGCTCGACTGGCTCGGCCACAAGCATGGCGACGAGAGGCTCAACCAGGCCGCAGCGCGCATCCGTCGCGTGACCGAGGACTGCCTGGCCAACGGGCTTCTGAGCGCCGACCTGAAAGGCAGGGCGGCGACCAGCGAGATAACCCGTTCGGTCTGCGACCGGCTCGCGGCAGCGGCGTGACTGATGACCAAGGTGAAGACAGATCTTGTTGGACCGCGCAAGGTCGGCCACACGCTCATGCGCCGGATATTCATGGCCGACGGGCACGAGGGCGGCGCTTGAGATGGGCGCTCTCGATCGCCAGGTTTCGGTCGAGGACTTTCGCGGGCTTGCCCGTCGTCGCCTGCCGAAATCCATCTTCGAATTCATCGACGGCGGGGCTGGGCAAGAACTCACCCTCAACGCCAACCGAAGCGATTTCGAGAAGATCAGACTTTTGCCGCGCGTGCTTACCGATGTTTCGCATCCGGACGTTTCCACGACGCTCTGGTCCGAGACCTTGCCAACACCGCTGGTGATCAGTCCGATGGGCTCCTGCGCGCTGGTCAGGCCCGGAGCCGACATTGCCATCGCGAAGGCGGCAGCCGCTCGCGGCATCCCCTACACACTCTCCACCATGGCCACGGCCAGCATCGAAGGCATGGCGCGAGCCGTACAGGGGCCGCTCTGGTTCCAGCTTTACGTGCTCAAGGATTTCGACTTCAATCGCCAACTGGTGAGGCGGGCGGAAGAATTTGGCTATTCGACGCTGGTGGTGACCGTTGATCTGCAAGCCGGGGGCAAGCGCGAAAAGGATCTCAGGAACGGCATATCCATCCCACTGCGGCCTTCGGCCCGGCATCTCTGGGAAGGCATGCTTCATCCTGGCTGGTCGCTGCGCCTGCTGCGCGGCGGTCTGCCCCAGTTCGAGAACGTCCGCGGCTATCTCGGTGACAACAGCGCCGGCCTGACGATCGCCGCGCGTGTTGGCGGCAGCCTCCATGCAGGTTTCGACTGGGACGATTTCCGCCAGATCCGCGACTGGTGGAAAGGCCGGCTGCTGGTCAAGGGTGTCCTGCACCCGGGCGACGCGTCGCGACTGGTGGCGGCTGGTGCCGATGGCATCTGGGTGTCCAACCATGGAGGCCGTCAGCTCGACGGTGCTGTATCGAGCATCGATGCCCTGCCCGCCATCCGTGAGGCACTTGGTGCCGAAGTCCCGATCCTCATCGATTCCGGTATCCGCACGGGCACGGACATCATCAAGGCCAAGGCACGCGGCGCCACCGTCGCGGCGATCGGTCGGGCCGCTCTTTACGGCGCCGTGGCTGGCGAGGCCGGTGTGGCCAAGGCACTCGATATCATTCTGGACGAAGTGGTGACTTGCCTCAGGCTCTGCGGGATCCCCCGTTTTCAGGAAGCGGGATCAGAAATCATAGCATAGCGCCAAGACGTGTGCTCACGCTTGATCGAGAGGTACAGAAAACCCCCCGCTCGTCCAATATTCTTCCTCATCATTCTGAAGCCCTTGGCGTTATTTGCCACAAAGGTGAAATCCCCCTTGATGATGCGAGGCATCCGCTCCCGCGCGCGGCATGCTCCGCTGCTCCAGCGAGCCTGAGCCATAGCGCCTGCCTGACGGCAGGCGGTTAGCCGCCGCCGCCCATGGTCACGGACATGAAGGCCCGGAAGGCCGCCGCTGCCGGTTCGATTGATCTGTCACGCGACCAGGCCAGGCCGACATCCATAGTGGGGATGGGCTCGACAAGCCCGCGCACTTCGATGCGCTGCCCCTCCAAGGACCAGGGGCGGTAAACCATGTCGGACAGGACAGTGACCCCCATGCCGGCAGCCACGAGCGACCGCACGGCCTCGACCGAACTGGTGGTAAGGACGGCGCGGAGCGAAAGGCCCGCGGCATCCCAGTAACGGGCGGCCGTCGTGCGTGCCTCGTCCACCGTCAGCATGACATAATCTTCCGCCGCCACATCGGCGAGGCTGATTTCCTGCCGCGCGAGCAGATGATGATCAGCCGAAAGCCAGAGCCGGCGGTTCGACCGCATCAAGACCTCCTGCGCCAACTCCTTGGTGTGCTCCAGATTGGACACCAGCATCACGGCCATGTCGATGTCTCCGCACATCAACCCGCTTTCGAGAGCGTCTCGGGGCAGTTCCAGCACCTCGACCTCGATCTCGGGATAGGTCTTTCGAAACCGCGCGTAGTGGCGCGACATGTAGTAGCCGACGACCGTGTAGGTCATGCCCAGCCGCAGCTTGCCCGCCAGGCCTTTCCTATCGCGCAACGGGCTTCGGACGGCGGCAGCGACGGCCCCGGTGATAACACGCGCATGTTCAAGAAACCGCGCGCCCTCCATCGTCAGTCTTACGCCAGCGTGGTTACGCTCCAAAAGCCGTACGCCCAGGTCAGCCTCAAGCGTCTTTATCGCCGCGGTGACGGCCGATTGCGAGATGTTGAGTTCCACCGCGGCATGACTGACCTGTCCGCTCTCGGCGGTCGCGATAAAATAATCAAGCTGTTTCAAGGTGATGGTCATGGTGCGCCCCGGCCCAGAACCGTTATCTGTTTTTTTGATATGACAATCAATAAACTACTATTTCACAAACGCCCTCGCATGCGCAAAAAATGCTGCAACGCCGCAAAGACGGCAGCTTCGAGGGGTAACAATACGATGGCGGTGACGCTAAACTGCGACATGGGCGAAAGCTTTGGCCTCTACAAGGTTGGCGATGATATGGGCATGATGCCCATCATCGACGTTGCCAATGTCGCCTGTGGTTTTCATGCCTCCGATCCGGATCACATGCATGCCGCCGTCCGCAGCGCAAAGGCGAGTGGCGTAAAGATCGGTGCCCATCCAGGCTTGCCCGACATTCAGGGTTTCGGCCGGCGCGAGATGCGGATGACCCGCGAAGAAGTCAGGAACACCATCATTTACCAGGTGGGAGCGCTTGCCGGCTTCCTCAAGGCCGAGGGTGTGGAACTCCACCACATCAAGCCGCATGGCAGCCTCTACTTCATGGCCATGCAGCAGGAGGCAATCGCCCATGGCGTGTGCGACGCGGCAGAGGTTTTCGGCGTACCTCTCTTCGGCATGACGGGCACCCTGCATGAGAAGATCTATCAAGAGCGCGGCATCCCATTCGTCGCCGAGTTCTATGCCGATCTCGACTACGATGCCTCCGGCAAGCTGATCTTGACACGCGTTCATGACGCCAAGGACCCCGCAGAGATGGCCGAGCGGTGCGTACGCGCCATCAGGGAGGGCGAGGGCACGGCAGAGGACGGCAGTTTCTTCCCCGTACGCTGCGAAACCATCTGCGTGCATTCCGATACGCCGAACGCCATCGATATAGCCAGGGCCGTGCGCACCGCAATCGCCCCTTGGCACTGAACTCGACCGAACCCGCCCGCGCGGGCGGTTCCAAATTAGTCTGTCCGCAGTTTTCCGGAGCTTTTTATGGCCCAGATTCTTTCACCTCTTCCCGGCACTTTCTATCGCAGCGCTTCGCCAGACCAGCCGCCCTACAAGGCGGATGGCGACGCGGTATCCGCCGGAGACGTAATCGGTCTCATCGAAGTGATGAAGTCGTTCCACGAAGTGAGGGCCGAGACGGCCGGTACGAACATCCGCTTCCTTGCCGACAATGAAGACCCCATCATGGCCGGCGCACCTATTGCGGATCTCGACTGATGCTGAAAAAGCTTCTGGTTGCCAACCGGGGCGAGATAGCGGTCAGGATCATCCGGGCCGCGCAAGATTTGGGGATCGCCACCGTGGCGGTGTATTCGGCCGCAGACGCCGAGTCGCTCCACGTCCAGCTTGCGGACGAAGCGGTCAACATCGGCCCACCAGCGGCAAAGAAGTCCTATCTCAATGTCGAAGCAATTCTGAAGGCTGCCCGCGACACCGGTTGCGACAGCGTTCATCCGGGCTATGGGTTCCTTGCCGAGAATGCCGCGTTTTCCGACGCGGTCACAGGCGCTGGATTGGTCTTCGTCGGCCCGTCGGGAGATGCGATCCGGATGATGGGAGACAAGGTCTCTGCGCGATCGGCCGCTGCCGCTGCAGGTGTCCCTGTGGTGCCTGGCTCGGCTGGTCGGGTCGAGGGCCTCAAGGCTGGCCACGAGGTGCTGACCGCAACCGGTTTTCCGGTGATGATCAAGGCTGCGGCAGGCGGCGGCGGGCGGGGCATCCGCATCGCGAACTCGCTCGCCGAGTTCGAACAAGCCTTTCCTCAGGCCGAAGCAGAAGCCCTCGCCGCCTTTGGCGACGGTGGTCTCTACATGGAAAAGGTGATCGGCAAGGCCCGCCATATCGAGGTGCAGGTGCTGGCAGACGGAAGCGATGCCATCCACTGCTACGAGCGGGAGTGCTCGCTGCAGCGGCGGCGCCAGAAGGTTTGGGAGGAGGCGCCGTCGCGCGCACTTTCAGACAGACTGCGCGAAGAGCTCTGCGCTTCGGCGGTGGCTTTGGCCAAGGCGGTCAAGTACTCCGGTGCCGGCACGGTAGAGTATCTTTATGACGATGAAGCAGACCGCTTCTACTTCATCGAGATGAACACCCGCATTCAGGTCGAGCACCCGGTCACCGAGGCGATCACCGGCATCGATCTCGTTGCGGAGATGCTTCGCATCGCCGGCGGCGAGAAGCTGCGGATCCGGCAAGGCGATGTCTCCGTCAAAGGGCATGCGATCGAAGTCCGGCTCAATGCCGAAGACCCGGCGAAGGAGTTCGCTCCATTCCCCGGGCAGGTGGCCGAGCTTCGCATTCCCGGCGGTCCGGGCGTACGTTTCGATTCGATGCTCTACCAAGGCTATCAGGTGCCGCCCTTTTATGACTCGCTGCTTGCCAAGCTGATCGTGCATGCAGAGACGCGCGAGGCGGCGATAGTGCGCCTGATCCGCGCGCTCAACGAGTTGAAGATCGGCGGGCTCAAGACCACCAAGCCGCTGTTTCTTGCGCTGGCCGCCGATCCGGCGGTGCGGGCGGGAGACGTGCATACCCGCTGGCTGGAAGGCTGGCTCATCGAAAACGCCGCAGCATTGGCGGGTTAAGGAGGACCGATGTCGATACGATTCAACTTCGGCGGTGACGAACATATCTTCGGCGAGGTGTCCGAGGAAATGTCGCTCACCTCCTTCTTTACCGGCCTTTCGATGACCAACGCGGTGCGTACGGCAGGCATCCGAGGTGTCACCGAGATCTGCCCAGCCAACGCCAGCTTCCAGATTCGCTTCAACCCCGACATCATCAAGCCGCAGGATTTGCTCAGCGAACTGAAGTCGATGGAAGAGGCGGCCTCGAAGGCGGACCCGGTGCTGAAGACCCGGATCATCGAACTGCCGGTTTATTTCCAGGATCCATGGACGCGTGAAACCTGCTTGCGCTTCCGCGAGCGCCATCAGGACCCCTCCTCCACCGATCTTGAATATTCGGCACGCATCAACGGCTACGCCACGGTGGAAGAGTTTATCGCGGCCTATTCCGGCCAGCCCTGGTTCGTGTCGATGGTCGGCTTCGTCGCCGGACTGCCCTTCCTGTACCAGATGGTTGAGCGCAAGAAACAGATTCAGGCGCCGAAATACTTGCGTCCACGCACCGACACTCCCAAGCTCACCATTGGCCATGGCGGCTGCTTTGCAGCGATCTATTCGGTGCGCGGCGCTGGCGGCTACCAGATGTATGGCATAACCCCGGCCCCGATCTACGACCCGACCAGGAAGGTGCGCTACCTCGCCGATGACATGTGCCTGTTCAAGCCAGGCGACATCGTCAAGTTCAAGGCCATTGGCCGCGATGACTATGACGCCACGCTTGAGGAAATCGAAGCCAATCGGTGGCAGCCGACGGTTCGCGAGTGCACCTTCAGCCTGAAGGACTTCAACAGCGACATTTACGGCACCAATGCAAAGCTGATGGAGCTTATCAATGGCCGTTAAGGTAATCTCTCCCGGCCTCTCCACTTCCGTGCAGGACCTTGGCCGACCAGGCCACTATCATGTCGGCATTCCAGAAGGCGGCGGCATGGACCGCTTTGCGACGCGCATCGCAAACCTGCTTGTCGGCAACGACCCGGGTGCCGCGGTGCTCGAAGCCACTTTCATGGGCCCCGAACTCGAATTCACCCAATCCGCGGTCGTCGCCGTCACGGGTGGAGAGCTCCCACCCAAACTCAATGGCGAGGAACAGCCGACCTGGGAAAGTTTTCCGGTGAAGGCGGGTGACCGGCTTTCCTTCGGCTTCCTCAAGGGCGGCGCGCGCGCTTATCTGGCCGTCTCCGGCGGCATCGACGTACCCGTGGTTCTCGGTTCGCGCTCGACTTACATTCTGGGCGCACTCGGCGGTCATCAGGGCCGCACGCTGAAAGCGGGTGATGAGCTTCCCCTCGGCGAGGGTTCCGGCAAAGCCGGTCTTTCGCTGCCTGCAAATCTGCGCCGCGCGGGCAATAGTCCGGCGGAACTCAGGATGCTTCCCGGCATGTACTGGCATCGGATCACTGAAGCTGCCGGCAATCGGTTCTTTGAGGAAACCTGGAAGGTCGCGCCCGAAGCCGACCGCATCGGCTATCGCTTCCGGGGCGGAACGCCGCTGGAGTTCGTCGAGCGCGAGCAGCCTTTCGGTGCGGGCTCCGACCCCTCGAACATCGTCGATGCCTGCTATCCTTACGGATCCGTCCAGGTGCCGAGTGGCACGGAGCCGATCGTTCTTCACCGAGACGCGGTTTCGGGTGGCGGGTACATGATGCTGGGCGTGGTGATATCGGCCGACATGGACCTTATCGCCCAGCTTCAGCCGCACACCCCGGCGCGCTTCGTTCCGGTGACGCTGGAAGACGCGCTTGCAGCGCGAACCGAACAGCGCGCCGCGCTGGCGCGTGCTGAAGGGCATCTGGCCGGCTGACGTCAGCCGGGAAAATGCCGGCGGAGGAGCCGGAGGCGAGGAGATCGGCCGGCCAAAACCGACCGTGCGTGGCGGAAGACAAAATCCGGTGCGCGAAACGACAAGACGACGCCGGGCAACGGCGTGAATTTGGCACCCGAGCAGTCCGCTAGAGACCGCCGGAACCGACAGGGGAAGACATTTGCAACGTGACTGGCCGCAAGGCCGGATGCTTCGCGCCTTTCCGTCGGTAGAAAGAAGGAAAGGGTCATGAGTCATCTGAGCGCGGAGAACGTCTCGGTATCGTTTGCGGGGCTGAAGGCCCTGTCATCGGTAGACCTCCAAATTACGCCCGGCCGCATCAGTGGCCTCATCGGCCCGAATGGCGCTGGCAAGACCACGCTCGTTAACGTGCTGACCGGCTTCCAGGCACCGACGGAAGGCACCATCAAGCTCGACGGGGCGGCACTCACGGGTCTCAAGCCGCATCAGGTCCGGCGGCGCGGCATCGCCCGCACCTTCCAGGGTGGGCGGCTCTTCCGCGACCTGCCTGTGCTGGACAATTTGGAGGTAACCGGCGTTGGCCTGGGAATGAGCCGGCGCGCTGCCATCGCCGAAGCGGAAGCGATGCTCGACTGGATAGGCATCGGTGCGCTGGGTACCCGCATCGCTGGAACGTTGCCATATACGGACGAGCGCCGCGTCGCCATTGGCCGCGCCCTGATGGGACGGCCCGCATACATCCTGCTCGACGAGCCCGCGGCTGGCATGAGCGCACAGGAGGCGCGGGAGCTTTCCGCCCTGATAAGACACATCGCCAGCGATCTCGGCTGTGGTGTCCTGCTCATCGAACACAATGTCGGGCTGGTGCTCGGCCTTTGCCAGCATATCGTCGTGCTCGATTCCGGAGCGATCATCGAGGAAGGCCCGCCTGCCGCGATCCGCGACAGCGAGAAGGTGCGCCACGCCTATATGGGCACGGCCGCGAACACCGACCTGCCTGTGCTGGAGGCGATGGAATGAGCCTGCTCGCCCTTTCCGATATCACCATCCGCTACAGCCGTCTCACGGCGGTCCGAAATGTCTCCTTCTCCATGGACGAGGGAGAAATCCTGTTCATCACCGGCCCGAACGGAGCCGGGAAGTCTTCGCTGCTGCGCGCGATCGCCGGTGTTACGCCGGTGGCGGGCGGCCGGATCGACCTTGCAGGTCATGAGATCACCGGCCAGGCGCCGGAGAACATCGCCCGGCTCGGATTCTCCATGGTGCCTGAGGGGCGCGATGTCTTCGGCTCGCTGACGACCGAAGAGAACCTTTTGGTCGGAACCGGCATGCACGCCCGCGAACGCGGCTGGCGCAGCCGAGCGGCCGACGAACTCGAAGCCGTCTACGCAACCTTCCCGATGCTGAAAGAGAGGCGGCACGGGCAGGCGGGATTGCTGTCCGGCGGGCAGCAGCAAATGCTGGTCATCGGACGCGCGCTGATGACCAATCCGCGGCTTGTAGCCATCGACGAGCCTTCACTGGGCCTCGCCCCCAACATCAACGACCAGGTCTACGAGCGGTTGATCGCGCTGCGTGCGCAGCGCCAGCTCACACTCCTGATCGTTGAGCAGAGCTCGGCCCGGGCGATGATGGTGGGCGGGCGGATGATCCTGATGCGTGGCGGACAGATCGTGCTCGATGGCGACGCGCGGACGCTCGGCAACGGCGAGGCGATCCAGGCTGCCTATTTCGGTTACGAGGACCACTGAGATGCTCCAGATCCTGTTCGACGCACTCTCGCTTGGTTCGCTCTACGCGCTGGGCGCGCTCGGCATTGCCCTCATCTTCGGCGTCATGCGGCTCGTGAACTTCGCGCATGGCGACGTCATCGCCTTCTGCGTCTTCGCCCTGTTGTGGCCGTCTACGGACGCAATGGCCATCGTCTTCGCCGGCCAGTTGCCGTGGTACCTGCTGGTGCCCTTCGTGCTCCTCTGCGGGGCCGGGCTGTCGGTGTTGTGCGAAATCGTCGTCTTCAGGCGGTTCCGCCAGGCAAATCCGGCAACCATGATGATCGCCTCCTTCGCACTCGGTTTCGTCATTCGCTACTTCCTGCTCATGCTTTTCTCCAGTCGGCCCAAATCGATCTCGCTGCTGCCCGAACTGTCCCAGCCGGTGGAGATCCTTGGTGCCCGGCTTCCCCTCCTCCAGCTCATAACGATCGTCGCCACGATGGTAATCCTGATCGGCCTGACACTGTTCCTGCGTCAAACCCGCTTCGGCCTGGAGATGCGGGCGGCGGCCGAGAACTTCTCGATGGCCCGCATGCTGGGTGTGCGTGCGAACCGGGTTATCATGGGCGCGTTCGCCCTCTCCGGCGCATTGGCCGCCGCCATTGCGCTGATCTTTGGCGCCCAGACAGGCACGCTGGACATCCAGATGGGCGCCTCGATCATGTTGATGGCCTTCATCGCCACCGTCATTGGCGGCCTCGGCAGCCTCGGGGGGGCCGTGCTCGCCGGCTTCCTGCTGGGCGCCGCCTCGGTGATCATGCAGGTCATGCTGCCCATCGACGCCCGGCCATTCCGCGATGCCTTTGTCTATGGAGCGGTCATCCTCGTTCTCCTCTTCCGCCCGCAAGGGCTCATTGCCGCGCGCGGCACCAAGGAAAGGGTCTGATTTCATGGCCGCCGCCGCCTCCCTTGCCAACTCTACAGCTGCCGGTGCCGCGACTGCCGAGCGAAAGCCCGCCCGCTTCGCGCTTGCCCGCCGCACAATCCTGACGCCGGTCCTGCTTTCTCTGCTGCTGCTGGCCATCGCGCTGATCACGGTGATGACCGGATCGCGGCCCTTCAACCAGACGGTGATCGACGTGTTCGTCCGCGTCATCCTCGTCGTGGGCCTATACATCTTTATCGGAAATTCCGGCGTTCTCAGCTTCGGGCATATCGGCTTCACCTGCCTTGGCGCCTACGCCGCCGCGTGGCTCACCATCAATCCGATGATGAAACGCGGTTCGCTGCCGGGACTGCCCGAATGGCTGCTGGCGACCCGTTTGCCGTACTGGCAATCGGCCGTGCTGGCGGCATTGTTCGCCGCCCTCGCCGCTCTCATCTTCGGGCGGGTGCTGATGCGATTATCGGGCATCGCAGCATCGATCGCGACCTTCGCGATGCTCGCCATGATCAACACGATTTATTCCAACTGGGAGAGCGTGACCGGAGCGACCTCATCGGTCGTCGGCATTCCGATCGTGCGCATGATCTGGCCGTATCTCATCGGCGCCGTGGCCGCAATCTTCATCGCCTGGGCGCACGCGATCTCCCGGTCCGGCCTGGCCCTTCGTGCTGCCCGCGACGAGCCCACCGCCGCCGCCGCTTCCGGTATCGACATTCCCAGGGAAAGACTGGTGGCGTTCGTCGTATCGGGCGCGGTGATGGGGCTGGGCGGTGCGCTCATGGCTCATTCCATCGGCGTGGTCACACCCGATACATTCTATCTCGGTCTCACCTTCATCACCCTTTCCATGCTCGTCGTCGGCGGCATGGGCAGCCTGTCGGGGGGTGTGGTGGGTGTCGTCCTGCTGTCCGCCCTCATCCAGGCGCTGCGCTGGCTGGAGGCAGGCGTATCGCTCGGCGAGTCCACTTTCGCCCTCCCGAAAGGGGTTCAGGAAATAGCCCTCGGCGTCATCATGATCGTGATCCTCGCGCTTCGCCCATCCGGACTCATGGGCAACCGCGAACTCACCTTACCCCGCAGCAGTCGCAACAAGTGACCGGCGGCACAAGCCCGACCGGAAAACAAAAAAGGAGACGTGCATGACATACAAAATGAGAATTGTCGCAACCGCTCTGGCCTCGATGTCCATCGCATACCCGGCCCTGGCCGATGACAAGACTATCGTCATCGGCTTCGCCACTGCGGAGTCAGGCTTCATGGAAGCCTATGACAAGCCTGCGCAGGAGGCGGCCCTGATCCGCATTGACGAGATCAATGCGGCTGGCGGTCTGCTGGGAAAGCAGATCAAGGTCGTCAAGGCCGACACCAAGTCCGACCGGGCCGAAGGCGCCAAGGCGGGCCTCTCCGTGCTCGACCAGGGTGCGGATCTTGTGGTCGTCTCCTGCGACTACGACTTCGGATCGCCGGCTGCGCTCGCGGCCGAGGACGCGGGCCGTATCTCCTTCTTCCTGTGCGCGGAATCGGTCAAGGCCGGTATCCAGGGTGTCGGCCCGCACAGCTTCTCCGCGTCGGTGCTGGCGGCCGTGCAGGGCGCGACCATGGCCGAGTGGGCATTCAAGGAAAAGGGCGCAAAGGACTTCTACCGCCTGCTCGATACCTGGACGGCCTACAACAAGGGCATCTGCGACGGCTTCGACTGGATGATGCCGAAGCTCGAGGCCCAGGGCGCGAAGCTTGTCGGTGAAGACACCTTCAAGAACGAGGACGCCTCCATCGCCGCGCAGATCACCCGCATCAAGTCCCTGCCGAAGGAGCCGGATGCGATCATGCTTTGCACGATGATGCCGGGCGCTGTCTCGGCCATCAAGCAGCTTCGCGCCGCGGGCATCAACTCCATGATCCTGAATGGCTCGGGCGTCGACGGTAGCTATTGGCTCTCGGCTGTGCCTGATCTGACGAACTTCTACGTCCCCGTTCAGGGATCGATCTATGGCGACGATCCCAATCCGGCCGTGCTGAAGTTCAATGCCACCTACAAGGCGAAGACAGGCGCCGATCCCTCGAGCCAGTATGTCTTTCCGGGTTACGTCATGGTCGACGTCTGGGCCAAGGCGGTGGAGCGTGCAGGCACGACCGATGCCGACGCGGTCGTCGCGGAACTGGAAAAGATGAAGAACGAGCCGACGCTGTTCGGGCCTCGTACCTTCACGCCGGAACTGCATCACCAGAACCAGACGCGGTACCTGATCGTCGAGACCAAGGCCGGCAAGCCGGGTGTTGTAGGCAACTGGACGATTTCCGAGCCGGTACCGATGGAAGCCTTGCTCAAGTAGGAGAAGATGGGCCGGGTAAGCCCGGCCCTTTCGTCTTTTGAGGATCTTGCCTTTGGACAAAAAACGAGGGCGGCCCGCTTGGACCCCCCTCGTCGCCCGATGAATTCAGATTTTCGCTACCCTCGCGCTTTGCGGTAGGAATCCTTGAGCGCTATGAGCTCCCCCGAGAAAGCGAAGATATCGCAGCCGTCGACTTCGATTTGCTGCCCCGCTGCCGTGGTGCCGACGAAGCGCCATGATGAAAGCCCGGTGTCGCCCGTCACGACGTGCCGTCCCCTGGTCCACGCGGCTTTCGGGAAGGCATCGAACAGCGCTGCATAGGCGGCGCGCACGGCGTCACGCCCAATATGCTTGCGCCCTTCGGCATCGGGTCCAGCCGAGCCGTGGAAAGCGCAATTCTCAGCCATGCAGTCCATCAGCGCGCCCACGTCGCGGGCGTTCCAGGCCGCGAGGAACCGGTCGAGCACGGCGAGCCGCCTGGCTGCGAGGTCGCCAGCCTCAACGACCTCGACCTCCAGAAAGGCGAGCGGCGCATCGCCGGCATTGATGACGTTGTGGGCCACACCCGTCCGCCGCGAATAGGGCACACCTTGGGTGAGAGCGGCTTGCGACTGCGCGCCGTCCGGGCCTTCGAGACCGAGCTTGCCGTCCGTAAGCGGCACGATGACGTAGTCATGTCCGTGGATGTGCCAGCCGGTCTCGGCCCCGGTGGCAAAGCGCCATTCGGTGACCCGAAAGCGTTCGTCGTCGATATGAACAACCGGTTCGGCTTTCATGCGGGTCATTCAAGCCCCTCCTTGGCAACCGCACCGGTCAGGCGCTCAAGCGTCCGGCCCATGCGCGTCATGATTTCCTTCACATCGTCTTCTGTCGAGATCATCGGCGGGCAGAGCGCGAGCTGATCGCCGATGGCGCGGAAGATGAGGCCTTCCTCGTGGCCGATCCCTGCTGCGATACTCCCTGCGCGCCCAACCTTGGCGAAAGGGCGTTTCGTCGCCTTGTCTGCCACCAGCTCCACGGCGCCGATAAGACCGGCGCCCCGCGCTTCGCCGACAAGCGGGTGATCGGCGAATGAGCGGATGCCGGCCTGGAACGACGTCTCAAGGCGGGCCGCGTTTCCGATCAGGTCCCGCTCCTCGAAGATGGCCAGGTTCTCGAGACCCACTGCCGTCGCGACCGGATGACCTGACGCCGTGAAGCCGTGGCCGAAATTGCCGATCGTGGCGGTGTTGTCGGCGATCGCCTGATAGATCGCATCAGAGAAAATGACGGCGGCAAGCGGCATATAGGACGACGTGATTTGCTTGGAGACCGTCATGATATCAGGCGTGAAGCCGTATTTCTGAGCGCCGAAGGGCGTACCAAGCCGCCCGAAACCACAGATCACCTCGTCTGCTATCAGAATGATATCATTTGCCCTGCAGATTTTCTCCACGCCTTCCCAGTACCCGACTGGCGGCGGCAGAACGCCGCCGGCTGCCATAAGCGGCTCGCCTATGAAGGCCGCGATGGTGTCAGCCCCTTCTTCCGCGATCACCGCTTCCAGCTCGGCGAGCAGGCGCGCCGTGAAGGCGGCTTCGTCTTCGCCTTCCATGCCGAAGCGATAGAAGTGCGGGCAGGTCAGGTGGCGAACGGGAATCGCCGGCAGATCGAAGTCGCGATGGTTGACCGGCAGGCCTGTCAGGCTGCCGGAGGCGACGGTGATGCCGTGGTAGCCCTTGGTCCGTGCCAGGAATTTCTTCTTTTTGGGCCGGCCCAGCGCGTTGTTCATGAACCACATCATCTTGACGATGGTGTCGTTGGCTTCCGAGCCCGACGAGGTGAAGAAGACACGCGTCAGGTTTTCCGGCGTCATCTCCACGAGTTTCTCCGCGAGCCGGATGGATGGCTCATGCGCCTTGGAGGAGAAGGTGTGGTAGTAGGGCAGCTTCAGCATCTGCTGATAGGCAGCGTCGGCCAACCGCTTTTCCGAAAAGCCGACGCCCACCGACCACAGCCCGGCGAGCCCTTCGATGTATTCCTTGCCCCGCTCGTCATACACGCGGATGCCGTCGCCGCGGCTGATGATCAGCGGCCCGGTTTCTTCGTGCTGACGCAGGTTTGTGTAGGGGTGCATGGTGGTGGCGATGTCGGCGGCGGCGAGAGAGTTGGAAAGCGCATCCATGGAAGTCCTCAGCGGCTTGGGGAAATGGTTCGGGCGGTGAGTTCGAGATAGTCTTCGATCCCGTGCGTGGAGCTTTCACGATTCGGGAGAATGAATCATGGCAGGCTGTCGGAATGCGTATCGATGATCCGTCGCATCAGCGCGGCGACGTCGCGCGCATTCGGCGGATCGGAGTGGATGCAGACGGTGTCGAAGTCGACCGGGCGGATCGTGCCGTCTGTCGTGACGAGTTCGTGTCGGCTAAGCGCCCCCACCATGCGACGCTCGGCAAGCGTCAGGTCGATGGCCGACTGGACGCGCGGAATGATCAGGCTGCCGCCGGGAGCGTAGGCAAGATCGGGAAAGAACTCGCCCACGAAGGCAACGCCGAGTTCGGCTGCCGCCGTCTCGTGACAGGTTCCCGCCATGCCGAAGAGAGGGACGCCGAACGGCTTGACCGCCGCGGCAATTGCCCGGGCAGTGTCCATGTCGTGTGCGGCCATGCCGTAGATGATGCCATGCGGCTTGACATGGCTGAGCTGCCCGCCCTCGGCGGCCAGCATCGCTGTCAGAGCACCGATCTGGTAGAGGAAGGCGGCTGTCAGTTCCTCCGGTTGAAGTTTCATCTCGCGCCGGCCGAACCCCTCGCGATCGGGAAGGGATGGATGCGCGCCAACCTGCTTTCCGTGCGAAAGCGCGAGCCGCACGGTCTTCAGCATCGTCCATGGATCGGAGGCGTGGAAGCCGCATGCGATATTGGCGCAATCGATGTGAGGCATGATGCCGGCATCGTCGCCGAAGCGCCAGTTGCCGTAGCTTTCGCCCATGTCGCAGTTCAGGGTGACCATGTTTGCTTGCCTCAGCCCAGAGTGTTCGACGCCCAGCCGGGGGCGATGTGCGGGAATTCCGGCGGCGGTTCGCGCTCATGCAGCAGTCGAAGCACGCGCGGCGGCGTCAGTGGCAGCTGCCGCACCGGCTTGCCGATAGCGCGTGCCACAGCGCAGCCGATCGCCGCGCCCACGGCCAGGATGGGCACCTCGCCCGCGCCCTTGGTGCCGAGCGGCCCCATCGATGGTGCGCCCTCGTAGAGGTCGGCTGCGACCGGGATCACGTCCTGCGCCAGCGGCAGGCGATATGTCTCGAAATCGTCCTGCGCGATGCGTCCGTCAGCGGTGATCGTCACCTCCTCATGCAGGGCGTAGCCGAGACCCTGCACGACACCACCCTGTATCTGGCCCATGACCGCGCGCGGGTTGAGTGCGCGGCCGACATCTTGAACCACGCGATAGGCCAGCACCTCGACATGGCCGGTGTCCGGATCAACCGCCACCTCGGCCTCGTGAACGACGAAGACGGGAATGTCGAGCGCATCGATGAAATGCCCCATCGCGCAGCCGGACATTGCCGGAGTGTTCCTGGCGGTAAAGGCTCCGCTTCCGGTGATCGGGCCGGTGGTTGCCTGCGCATGGGCGACGACAGTGGGGATCGACATGCCGGAACCGGGACGTCCCGTGATCTCGACACGACCGTCCCGCAGCACCAAGTCTTCCGGTCGGGTCTGGAGCATCTCGCCGGCGGTCCGCAGCAGCTTCTCCCGCACCTCCGCGCAGGCGGCGATGCTCGCGGCACCAATGGACACGGTGGTGCGCCCACCGCCAACGCCGACATCGAGACCGGCGGCATCCGTATCGGCTTCACGCACGATCACCTGGTCGGGAGCAAGGCCGAGCTGCCCGGCCACGATCTGCGGCAGGGATTGCACCATCGTGCCGGATCCGATCTCCACACCCGAGGTGACTAGCGTTGCGCTACCGTCGGCGTTCAAATTCACCGTCGCCGCCGAAGGCCCGACGAAAACGAACCATGTGCCGACCGTGGTCGCAATTCCATAGAGCCTGCCGTCGGCCTTCGCTTCTGATGTGCCGGTACTGGCACGCAACGCCTCCATGCGATCGAGCATCGGACCCAGCACGTCGGCCTCGAAAACCTGGCCCGTGGCACCGAGATCGCCATCTCCCAGGACATTTTTCTTCCGGAACTCCATCGGGTCGAAGCCTAGCGCATCACAGATTTCGTCGGTGTGTCGCTCCAACGCGAAGGTGTTGTAGACGCCGTTGCAAGCGCGGAAAGCGCCGTTGGGTGGTGTGTTGGTGTATACGGCGCGGCTGACGAGCCGTGTTGCGCCAACCCTGTAATTGCCACCCAGCGTGTGCGCCGTCATCGTCGTCAGAAAAACCTGTTCGCCTCCATACGCGCCGCAGTCCATCAGCACGACCGCTTCGCGCCCGGCGATGTATCCTTCGGCGGTGACCGCGGAGCGGATGCGGATTTCCGCATTCTCGCGGCAGAGGCAGGTTGCCATCTCTTCCTGCCGGGTGTTTTCCAGGACCACCGTGCGCCCGGTCATCCGCGCCAGAAGTGCCGTGATCGGCTCGATCGACGCATCGAATTTCAGGCCGAACCCGCCGCCGACGGGCGGCACGGTGACCCGCACACCCCCGGGCGCAAGCTGCATGACCCTTCCGGTGACGTTGCGCACGGTCCAAGGCACCTGCGTCGAGGTCTGGATGTGAGCACGGCCGTCCTCCCAGGAGCCGATGGCAACGCGCGGTTCGAAGGGCACATGGCTCTGCCGGCCGACGGTGAAGCTGCTCTCGACAATGCGTATGTCGGGACGGGCGAAGGCCGCATCGACGTCACCGCGGCTGGATTTTGCCTCCCATGCGATGTTGCCGGCACGTGCACCGCCCTCGGTGATCACCTCATAGCCGCGCCAGCCCTCGTGGACGAGACGGGCGGCGGGCTGGAGCGCTTCGGCCATGGTGGACACCGGTGCCAGCGGCTCGACCTCGAGCACGATGGCGGCAAGCGCCTCCCGCGCCTGCTTCTCCGTTTCGGCGGCAACGACGGCGATTGGTTCGCCATGATAGCGGATCGTGTCGATGGCCAGGAGCGGATGGTCTGCAATGCCGATGCCGTAGAGCCCTGGCGCATCGGCGCCGGTCGCCACCGCGCGCACACCAGGACAGCGAAGTGCTGCCGAAACGTCGAGCTTGCGGATCCGCCCAGCGGCAACGGTCGACCGCAGCAGCACGGCATGCAACATGTCGGGGCGAACCCGGTCGTTGGTGTATTTCGTCCGCCCGCGCAGCTTGTCCTGCGCATCGCGGCGGGGAAGATTCATCACCGTGGCGGACAGCTCAGACATGGATGCCTCCCACCGACTGGCCAGCCTTCCGTGCTTGCTCGAGGCGGTCGGCCACGGCGTCGACGATCCGCTCATATCCGGTGCAGCGGCAGATGTTGCCGACCATCGCCGCCTTGATTTCGGGGCGGCTTGCATGCGGATTGTCACGCACGAACGCCGAAAGGCTCATGACCATTCCCGGGAAACACATGCCGCATTGCACGGCATCGGCGGCCTCTAAATTGGCCTGGAGCGGGTGCAGCGCCTGGTTTCCGGAACTCAATCCCTCGATGGTCGTCACCGCGCATCCCTGGACGAGGCCAATCGGCTTCAGGCAGGACGGCACCGCCTCATCGTCGACATGCACGGTGCACGCGCCGCAGAAGCCTTCACGGCACACGGCTTTGGTCCCTGTCAGGAATCGTTCCTGCCGCAGGATGTCGACGAGCGGCGTCATCGGATCGCCATCAAAGCGGCAGTCCTCGCCATTCAGCTGGAATATCACGGTCATACCAGGCGCCCGGTCTTGAGAAGTGCGGCAACACCGCGCTTGACCAGCGGCGCAAGAACCTGGCGCCGGTACCAACCCTCCGCTTCCTTGCCGTCGCGTCCCTGAAAATCATTGTGCTCCAGCGCAAGCCCGGCGGTGCGTTCCGGATCGAACGCAGAGGCAGAGTCCGCCGCCATGGCCTGTTCGAGCGCCGTCCAGCGCCGCGCTACCGGCTCCACCGAGCCGACGGCGATGCGACATCGTTTGTCCTTGTCTACCGCAAGCGAGACGATGGCGACCGGATAGTCGCCGGCTTTCCGAAGCGGCAGGCGGATATGAGCACTGGCGACAAGGTCGCGGCGCAGATGAATTCTCGTCACAATCGCTTCGGCCAACAGCGCGTGCCTGTCTTTGAGGAAATCCGAAATACCGATGAGTTTTGGGCCTTCGAACGTCTCCAACTCCACCGTCGCCTCACAGACGAGAAGCGCAGGGGGGAGATCGGCGGCGGCAAAGTCCAGGGCACAAAGGTTGCCGCCCACGGTGGCGACCCTTCGGATGCCGGGATTGGCCGCATTCTCCGCTGCGGTAAGCAGACCTTCGAAGCCCGCCGCGTGCAACGCGCGGCCAAGGACTGCATGGGTAACGGCTGCGCCGATCACGACATGGTCCGGTTCGATTTCGACCTTGGACAGGGCGGGTATTCGGTGGAGTGCGACCACCGCCTCGGGAAGATCGACCCCGCGCCGTGGATCACGCATCATCCAGGTGCCGCCGGCAAGCACCGCCGCGCCTTGCCGGCGTGCGGCCATTGCCTCTTCAAGTGTGCTGGCTGCGGTGAACGATCGTTCCACGCCTGGTGCCATCTGTCATACCCCTCGGAAGCAGCCAACTTTCGCGGCGCTGCGACATTGTTGCTCCAGCTTTAGGTTCCTGTGAAATAGTAATTCTTTGAATATGGTATCAAAAAAACAGATAACTCGGGCATCCCCGCGAGCACCCGCAAGATTGCGGCGCGCTCGCTAGCGCTCAGACCCAGTGGGCAACGGTCCGTTTCTCAAAACTCTCCCGGAACTGGGCGGTGGTTTTGGGAAGTAGTTCGCCAGTCTCCCAGTCGAGGATCACGGCATAGTGCCGAACCGCATCGAGCGTATCGATCTCGCCGGAGCGGTATTTGCGCGCGACCTCCTCGGGATCCATGCGTGCCCAGCCCTTCCGTTCCGCCCGAATGTCGGCTCGGCAGGCTTCGGTTGCCGTCCCGTCGATTTCGTACTGGCACAGGTCGCGGTCGATTTCGCGGATGACCACCCCGTAGTCAGTCCTGGCGCGCTCCAGAGAAACGTAGTCGTCGATCACGTCCTCCATCACCTTGCGGGGCTCGCGCTCCAATGGATCGCCGAAACCGCCGCCGCCGGCCGTCGGACGAGCGAACTGGTCGCCTGTGTGGACGGAGTAATCGGAGAACACGGAGCCGAGCCAGATCTCGGTCTCTTCTCCGGCGCGCTTCATGGTCAAGCCGTGGGGCATCGACGGCAGCCCCCCTTCGACGCCCCAGACGACAGCGCGCTCACGGTCGCAAATATAGGACATGACGGCATTTTCAGCCTCAAGCAGCAACGAGGTCTTCTGCACGCCGACGCCGCCCCGCCATTTGCCGGGTCCGGCTGAATCCTGCTTGATCTGGAACTCGACCGTCCGAGTCGGATTCACCCGCTCGTTGCCTTCGTTCGGCTGTGACATCAGCCCGGTTCCGAAGCAGGCGGTGGTGACATCGGCACCATCCTTGCCGTTGCGCCCGCCCCAACCGCCAGGCAGCCATTCGTAGAACATGAAGATCGGCTTTTCGGGTTTGCGCGCGTCCCGTCCCCCGGCCAGCAGATATTCGAGGTTGAAGGCGCAGGCGATAGCGCGTTCGGGCATGATCTTCGACCACATCTCGAAGATCGCGTTCATGATCTTTTCGAACGGCATCAGGAACCCGGTTACCGCCACCGGCCATTCCGCGCTGACGATGCTGTTCTTTGGCGCGGTCACCTCGATCATCCGGTAAAACCCGCTGTTGAGCGGAAGGTCCGGAAAGAAGGTCTTCATGCCGGCGACCACGGCCGAGAAGGTTGCGCCCGGGGCGGAATTGTACATTGAGGCAATGGTCGAATGGCTTCCCGTAAAATCGTAATGGATCGTGTCGCCCTTGATCGTCATCTTGATGCGGATCGGGATCATGCCTTCGCCGGCACCGAGATCCCGGTCGATGTAGTCGACCGTCTCCCAGGTGCCGTCGGGCAGGTCCGCGAGACGCTTTCGCACGGCACGTTCGACGTAGTCCTGGACCTCCTCCATACCGCGCATGACTTGACCGCGGCCGTACTTCTTGACCAGCCGCAACAGTTCGCGCTCGGCAGCCAGCGTCGCCTGCGCCTGGGAATGGATGTCGCCGATGATCGATGCCGGATCGCGCGTGTTGGCCGCGATCATGTTGGCGACGTCGGAGCAGAAGCGGCCGCGCTGGAAAAGGCGCAGCGGCGTGATCCGCAGGCCTTCGCGGAACATATCGCGGGCGGTGACATCGAAGGAACCCGGCACCGAACCGCCGAGATCCGACCAGTGGCCGTTCGACTGTGAGAAGCCGATCAGTTTGTCTTCGTCGAAGATCGGCCGGACGAGCCGAACATCGCTGAAATGCGTACCCCCGGCATAGGGATCGTTGATTGCGTAGACGTCGCCGGGTGCCATATCGCCTTCGAAGACCCGGATCACCTCCTTGCATGTGTTGTGAAGCGTGCCGACATGGACCGCGATGTCGTAGTTGCCCTGGGCGACGGAGTTGCCATCGGCGTCGTGTAGGGCGTTCGAAAAGTCTCGGTTGTAGATGACGAAGGAATAGCAGGTGCGAAGCATCTGTTCGGCCATCTGGTCGACGGTGGTGATGAAGGAGTTCTTCAGCACCTCGAACGTTACCGGATCGAGGCCAGGGCTCGTTTCAATCAGCTTTGTCATGTCTCAGCCTTTCGTCACGATGAGAATGTTCAGGAAGCCGTCGACGGTCGCGCTCATCCCCGGCGGAACCACGGTGGTGGAATCGAATTGTTCGACAATGGCAGGCCCTGTGAAGGCAGCGCCGGCGCTGAGTTGGTCGCGTTCATAGACAGCCGCGTCATGAGATACGCCGTCGAACCAGACGCCGCGGCGGCCGAGGGGCTCGGGCACATGAGGCAAGACTTCATGCCGCGGTATCTCGGCTTTCGGGACGATGCCGATCGCCTTGACCGCGATGCGGAAGATCGACACCGGCGCCTCTTCGCGGCGGTAGTTGAACTCGCGTTCGTGCTCGTTGTGGAATGCCTCGATCAGCGAGCAGATGCTCTCGATCCGCGCCGGGGCTGACACCGCAAGCGAGCGCCACTGGCCCTGGTACATCATCTCGACCGTACGCTGCAGCGCCATGTCTTCGTGCGCCACGCCCTCGTGGGTCAGACGCTCAACGGCCTGTTCTTCCATCAGAACAAAGGCCGTCTGCATCTCGGCGGGCGAGACAGTCGAAGCATCGGCCATGAAGCTTTCGGAGAAATCATGCTGCACGTCGACGAGAAGGCAACCGAGCGCGGAGGTGACGCCGGGATTGGGCGGTACGATCACGGTTGGAATCGACAGCTCCTTGGCCACGGCCGCCCCGTGCAAAGCGCCAGCACCGCCGAATGCGACCAGTGCAAAGTCGCGCGGGTCATAGCCTCGGCTGATGGAGAGAAGCCGGACGGCATTGCCCATATTGGCGTTGGCGACGGCGATGATCGCCTCGGCCGCCTGGTGGAGTTCCATGCCGAAGGGTTCCGCCACCGTCTCCTGAACCGCTCGGGTGGCCAGAGCGGGGTCGAGCGTGATCTTGCCGCCCGCAAGGCTGGTGCCGAGACGGCCGAGCACGACATTGGCATCGGTATTGGTGGCAATGCGGTTGCCGTTCTTGTAGCAGGCCGGACCTGGAAAGGCGCCGGCGGACTGCGGTCCGTTGCGCAAGCTGCCGCCCTCGTCCTGCCATGCCAACGACCCGCCGCCAGCACCTATGGTCAGCACCTCGATGGAGGGGAAGCGGATCGGATATCCGAATTCGATGTACCAGTCTTTTGTGATGCGCGACTCGCCGTTCCATGCCAGCGAGACGTCGGTGCTGGTGCCGCCCATGTCGAAGCCGATCGAGTTCGGGAAGCCACAGAGATTTCCGATGAAGCGGCTTGCGATCGCACCGGCGGCGATGCCGGATCCCGCGAGCCGAGCCGAGAAATCCTTGACGCTCGCGGGCGTCATGACCCCGCCACCGCTGTGCAGCAACAGGAGGTCTCGTTTGTATCCGGCGGCCGCGAGCTTTTCTCCAAGACGCGACACGTAATCGACGACGACCGGGGCGCAGACGGCGTTGGCCATGGTGGTGGAAAAACGCTCGTGCTCGAAGATTTCCGGCATCACCTCCGAGGAGATCGAGACCGGCAGATCCGGCATGGCCTCCTTCAGGATCTCACGCATGCGGCGCTCATTGGCGCCGTTGACATAGGAGTTCATGAAGCAGACGGCGATGGACTTGACCTGCCGTTTGACGAGAATTTCCGCGACGCGATGAGCGGCCTCTTCGTCCAGTGCTTCCAGGATCGTGCCCTCGGCACTGACCCGTTCCCGGACTGTCAGCCGGTCGCGGCGCGGGATATAGGGCTTGGCGACATCCTTGTAGGTGTCCCAGAGGTCTTCCTTGTTGGCGCGGCGGATCTCGACAACATCACGGAAACCCTCGGTGCAGACCATTGCGGTGCGTGGCAGGCGGCGGGTGATCAGCGCATTGGTGGCGACCGTCGTACCATGAGAGAACAGCGTCACCTCCGAAAGATCGATGCGGCCCTGCTCCACGCCATTCATGATCGCCTGCATAGGATCGTCAGGCGTGGAGGCGGTCTTCTCGATGCGGATCGCGCCGCTATCTTCGTCCATGATGCAGATGTCGGTGAAAGTCCCTCCGACATCGACGGCAACTCTGATTCTGCTCATGACAGTTCCTTCGCGGGATATTCGCGGGCAAGGCCCGGCTTTCGCCGCCCTTGCCGGGGCGGCGTCGCAATAGATTATGGAATTGGCCCGGATTTCGCCGGGTCTAGTGCCGCTCTCTTGAGGTCGAAGCGCGGCCTGCCCGGTTCGCTGCTTCGCGACGGGTATCGGTCGGTGCGCAACCGAACCGCGTCCGGTAGTGCTTGCAGAATTGAGACTGGTCGGCAAAGCCCCAGCGGTAAGCAATCTCGGCAACGCTGCTGATGTTGGTCACCGACATCAGTTCCTCGGCGCAAAGTTCAAGCCGGGCGTCGCGGATGAAGCCGTTGATCGACTGGTTGCTGTCCTGAAAAAGAACCTGCAGGTAACGGAGCGAGATGCCGCAGGCATCGGCCACCGCCTGCGGGCCCAGGCCGGAATTCTTCAGGTTGTCGCGAATATACTGCTCGGCACGATGCAAATGGCCGGCCCGGATCGACGAGATGCTGCTGTCCAGCACGCGATCGTCGCTGACGATCGACAGGCACAGCATTTCCAGGATGTGCCTGCCCATCATCTCGCGAGCGACTTCAGTGATCTCATCGACATGGCCGATCGTGGTTCGCACCGTGTCGAGGAAGAGCGCGGCGACGCCTTGGGTCGCGTCGAAACTGAGTGCACTGAGCCGTTCGGCAGACCCGATCCGCGCGCGAACGCTCGATGACGGCACCTTCAGGACCCACAGCGCGTTTGGCTTGCCGTGCCAGAATTCGTAAGGCGCATCTCCCCTCTCGACGAGGAAGCCCCCTGGACTGCAATTGACGGTTCTCGACCCTTGCGAGAAATTCACCTCCGACATCTCCGGGATGGTGATGAGCAGGCTGGCGTCACGCTCGTTGAGGAAGTGGCGGCGATGGCGGCGATAGCTCACGGCATCGCAGCGCATTTTAGACACGCTGACGAGCCCAAGCGAGAAGGTTTCCAGCGTGCCGGAAAATTCGCGGCGGTTGCGATACTCGGTGTCGAGCGGAAAATAGGCTTCGGTAACAGCGGCTTGCCAGGCATCACCGCCTGCGGGACCGCCGATCGTATCGACGACGTATTTCATTCCCCGACCTTTCTGGTTGGCCCGGTTAGCCCGGTGTTTTTCTGAAGATTACAGGAATCTGCCTGCGCGTATTGGTCAAAAACGAATAAACTTATGTGGTCGGCTAGCCCAGACCTGAGCTCGCGACCAGCCTTGGGCGTGCAAACCGCCAGCCGACTTGGAGCCATGCAGTCTTTTCGCACACTCATTCAGGATAAGTTGTCGGCTTCCAGATGTGGGTGGAAATGATGTCCCGCAGTTCCGTGCGCACCGCCCGAAAGAGTGGGCGAAAGTTCGAGGACATCGGTCGCTGCGAGGAGGTCGCGAGGATCAGCTGTCGGGTAATCGGCGGGTCGAATGGCCAGACCTGGATGCGGCCAGCCTCGACAAGGAGATGCACGGAGGCATAGGGCAGAACCGTATAGCCAGTACCCTCCTCGACCAGAAGCAAGGTTGAAGGCATTGCCTCCAGTTCCATCTCGACACGCGGATAGATGCCATGCTCCGCCAAGGTGTTGTCGATAAGTCGCCGCAGCCCGTGTGGGCGGCTGGGCAGGATCATCGGCAGCTCGGCGAAAATGTTGAGGACGACCGGCCCGCGCGGCAGCACGCGCTCGGACAACACCGGTCCGATCAGAAACAGCTCGTCATCGGCCAGCGGTTCGGTCAGCACGGAAGGATGGTTCGGCGAATTGTAGAGCACTGCGGCATCGATGCGACCAGCAATCAGCCAGTCCAGGATATGGCCGCTGAAGCCTTCGATCACTTGCAGCGCGACATTGGGAAACTCGTTCTTGATCTTCTTGACCAGCGGCACCGTCAGCACGGTGCCGACCGAAGGCGGCACGGCCAGCACCAGTCTCCCCTTCGGCGAGGATTTGAGGTTTGAGACCGCATTCTGCGCCAGCCGCATCCGCTCGACGATCTCGTCGGCGTGGGCCTTCAAGAGCACGCCCGCCTCGGTCAGCACAACACCGCGGCCGTTGCGATAGAACAATTCGACGCCGAGCTCCTCCTCAAGTCCGCGAACATGACGCGTGACCATCGGCTGGGTAACGTTGAGGTCGAGCGCGGCCTTCGAGAAGCTGCCGGCCGCACCGACGGCGATGAATACCTGTAGCTGCTTCGTGTCCAACTCTCACCCCAACCGTCCGCTGCTGCAGAGCCTCCAGGCTGACCCGGTGGCGTCCGTGTCACATGCCGAACGGGTACTTCTGGCCTCGGACATTCAAGAACACGGCATAGACAGACGTTGTCGCCGTGATGAACAGCCGATTGTTGCGCGGCCCACCAAAGGCCAGGTTCGCAACCATTTCCGGCACCTGAATTTTCCCGATGAGCTCACCTTCGGGCGTATGGCACTGTACGCCATCCCATGCGCTGATCCAGAGATTGCCCATAACATCAAGGCGAAAACCATCCGGAATGCCAGGCGATATATCGGCGAAGATGCGGGAATTTACCAATCTGTCACCGTCAACGTCAAATTGCCTGACATGATGCGGGGCGCTGCGGTCGGTGAGGAAGCCGGAGTCTGAAATATAAAGACGCTTCTCGTCAAGCGAGAAGGCGAGCCCGTTCGGCATGGAGAAATCATCGGCAACGACGGTGATTGCTCCCGAGCCGGGATCGATCCTGTAGACGCGGCAGCCCGGTTGCTCCTGCAGACCCTTGCGCCCGACATAGTCTGAAATGATCCCGTAGTTGGGGTCGGTGAACCAGATGCTGCCGTCGGATTTGACGACCACATCGTTCGGCGAATTCAACGGCTTGCCATCGAAGGAATCAGCCAGCACGGTGATCGCACCATCCCATTCGGTGCGCACAACGCGGCGCTCCCCCTGCATGCAGGTGACCAGCCTGCCGTTGCGGTCGCGTGTATTGCCGTTCGGGTTGGAGACATGGCCACGGAAAAGCGAAACCGCCCCTGTCTCCTCGTCCCAGCGCAGCATCCTGTCGTTGGGGATATCGCTCCAGATCAGGGAGCGAAGATCGGCGAAATAGACCGGCCCCTCCGCCCAGCGATTTCCCGTATGGATGGTTTCGAGGAATGCGACCGGATCGATCAGGTCCCCAAACCGCGCGTCGATTATTTCGTAGCAGGACATCGACCGCCTCGCCTATGGCAGCCGGATCGCGACGGTCTTGGTCTCGGTGTAGAGCTGGAGCGCCTGCTCGCCAAGTTCGCGCCCCCAGCCCGACTGCTTGAAACCGCCGAACGGCATGGTGACGTCATTGAAGTTGTGGCAGTTCACCCAGACCGTGCCGGATTTGATCTTCGCGGCCAGCCGATGCGCGGCGCCCAGATTGTTGGTCCAAATCGATGCGGCAAGGCCATATTCCGTGTCGTTGGCGTCCTTGGCGAGTTTGTCCAAATCCTCGTCGTCGAAGGGCATCGCGCAGGCCACCGGCCCGAATATCTCTTCGCGGATCACCGACATGTCCGGCCGCGTCCGGGAAATGACCGTCGGCTTGACGAAATAGCCGGTGTCACCGGCCCGTGTGCCGCCGGTGACGATCTCGGCGCCGTCACTCCTGCCTTCCGAGATCAGTCGGGTGATGCGTTCCATCTGCTGCTGAGAGACGACGGGGCCGAGCTCGGTCGCAGGATCGAGCCCTGCGCCGAGCTTCAGCTTTTCGGCACGCGCCGCGATCCCGGACATGACCTTGTCGTAGATCTTCTTGTGAACGAAGAAACGCGTTCCAGCGCCGCAGCTCTGGCCGGCATTGAAAAATGCCGCGCTCGAGGCGCCCCCCACCGCCATATCGATATCGGCATCGCCCAGCACGATGGTTGGCGCCTTGCCGCCCAGTTCCAGGCTGACCTTCTTGAGATTGCCGGTCGCGGCGCGGGCGATCAACCGGCCGACTTCGGTCGAACCGGTGAAAGCCACCTTGTCGATATCGGGATGGGCCGCCATCGCCGCGCCAACCGTTTCGCCAAAGCCGGTCAGGATGTTGACCACGCCTTCCGGAAAGCCGGCGTCCTGAACCAGTCTGCCGAAATAGAGCGCCCCGAGCGGCGTCTGCTCGGCCGGCTTGAGCACGATGGTGCAGCCGGCCGCCAGCGCCGGCGCCACCTTCCAGGCGAGCATGCTGAGCGGGAAGTTCCATGGGATGATCTGGCCGACGACGCCGACCGGCTCGCGGCGGGTGTAGGCATGCCAGTCACCCGGTGCGTTGACGGTCATCGTCTCGCCATTGATCTTGGTGGCCCACCCCGCATAGTAGCGGAACGTCTCGGCCGTGAACGGCACCTCGCCGTTACGGGAATCGCCGATCGGCTTGCCGCTTTCATAGGAATTGAGCGTTGCCAGCATACCGACATTGGCATCAATCAGATCGGCGAGTTTCCAGATCAGCCTGGCGCGCTCGGCCGGCACCATTTTCGACCATGGACCGTCGATCGCCGTCCGGGCGGCCTTGACCGCCAGATCGACATCGGCGCCATCACCGGCCGGCACCTGCGCGATAACCCGGCCATTCGAGGGGTCGATGACGTCGAGCGACTGTCCGGAGGCCGCCGGCAGCCATGCGCTGCCGATCAGCATCGCATGCTTGCCACCGACGAACGCCGCCACCTTGGGATCGAGTGGTGGCACGGCATCGAGATGTATGTTCATGATTTCCTCCGAACGGTCTCTTCGATCAGCGCTGGACGAACGGCGCGGGAATGGAATTCCCGGCATCGATCCAGATGCTTTTTTCCTGAAGATATTCGTAGATGGCGGTCTGGCCGTTCTCGCGGCCAATGCCCGACTGCTTGTAGCCGCCGAACGGGGAGAGAGGACTGGTGGCGCGATACATGTTGACCCAGACCATGCCAGCCTCGAGCCGTTCCGGCAGGCGCATGGCGCGCCCCAGATTCTGCGTCCACATCCCGGCCGCAAGCCCGTAGATGGTGTCGTTGGCGATGGCCACCGCCTCGTCCTCGTCATCGAAGGGAATGATCGACAGCACCGGCCCGAAGACCTCTTCCTGGGCGATGCGCATGGACGACTTCACGTTGCCGAAGATCGTCGGCTCCACGAACCAGCCGTCGGCGATCGATGTGTCCTCGGGTATCTTGCCGCCGAGCAATTGCGCAGCGCCCTCACCGTTGGCGATACTGATGTAGTCGAGCACTTTGGCGCGCTGCGGCAGGGTGGTGATCGGACCGACCTGGGTCTCGGGGTCGAGCGGATCTCCGATCTTCGCGGTCCTGGCGAAGGCGACCAGCTTCTCCGTCACCTGGTCGTAGACCGAGCGCTGCACGAGTGCGCGCGAGCCGGCGATACAGGTCTGGCCGGTTGCGGCGAAGATGCCGGAAACGAGACCGGGGATGGCGGCTTCCATCTTGGCGTCAGCGAAGACGATGTTGGCGGATTTGCCGCCGAGCTCGAGCGTGACCTTCTTGAGCCCGCCGGCGGCAGCCTGATAGACGCGGCGGCCGGTTGCATCACCACCGGTGAATGCCACTTTCGCTACATCTGGATGCGTGACGAGGCGGTCACCGATTTCATGGCCGAAGCCGGTGACGATGTTGACGACGCCCTTGGGAAAGCCCGCTTTCTCGAAAAGCCGGCCGAAGAACAAGGCCGAGACCGACGAGAATTCCGACGGTTTCCAGACGATCGTGTTGCCGGCCGCGAGCGCTGGAGCAAGCTTCCACGTCGCCAGCATCAGGGGCGAGTTCCACGGTGTGATTGCGGCCACAACCCCGAGCGGCTCGCGGCGCGTGTAGTTGAACACGCCGGGCTTGTCGATCGGGATGACACGGCCCTCGATCTTGTCGGCAAGGCCGCCAAAGAAGCGGAACCATTGCGGAATGTATTTGCACTGCATCCGCATTTCATTGATCAGCTTGCCGTTGTCGCGGGATTCGAGAACGGCCAGGTTTTCGGCCTCCTCCGCCACGAGATCGGCAAAGCGCGTCATGATCTGCCCACGTGCGCTTGGGGTCATCGTGCGCCACTCGCCGCGGAAGGCGGCCGCGGCCGCCTGAACGGCCGCATCGACATCGGCTACCCCAGCGCGCGGAACGAGCGCCCAGGCCTTGCCTGTGAAGGGATCGAAGGATTCGAAAAAATCCCCCGACTGCGCGGCGGCCGGGCGGCCGCCGATCAGCATCGAGAGCTTTTCCGTGGCGAGCGGCGGACGGGTCGTCATGCTCCGACTTCCTGCATGGCTTCGCGCGCGAGCCGGAAGGCATCGACGCCGGCCGGTACGCCGGCATAGATCGCGACCTGCAGAAGGACTTCGCGGATCTCGTCCTTGGTCACGCCGTTGGTCAGCGCGCCCTTCACATGCATCTTCAGCTCGTGCGGACGATTGAGCGCGGAAAGCATGGCGAGGTTCAGCATGCTGCGCGTCTTCTTGTCGAGCGTGTCGCGGCCCCAGACGGCGCCCCAGCAATATTCCGTCACGAGTTCCTGCATCGGACGATTGAAATCGTCGGCGCTGGCGAAGGATTTCTCGACGAACTCGGCGCCCAGAACCGATTTGCGGATTTCAAAACCCTTGTCGAATACGTCCTTGCCCATTGGATGGTCCTTTCCAGTTGCTTGGGAGATCAAAGGCCGGGAGTCGGCCGGTACTTGCGGCCGCGCGCGATCACGTGGCCGAGCGAGCCGTTGGTCAGGTAGATCTGCGTCGCCTTGGAATCGTAGGGGACGTTCTCCTGGCCGGGGTAGCCGATCAGCTCGCGCACGCGCGGGCTCATATAGTAGGTGGCTATGGCAATCGTTGTGATCGCCGAGAAGGCTTCGCCGTCCTCCTTGTTGAGGCTTTCCAGGCGAGCTTCAGCGCCGGTGCCCGGATCGACCGCGATGCCGCGCGCAAAGCCCGGCTTCAGATCAACACGAAAATCCAACGACTTCTCGACATCGGCGTAGCCGCAGACGTCGCTGAACTTCGGCATCTTGCCATGCGCGGGGATCAGGAAGTCTGCCAGCGCAAGGAAGGCGTTCTCGTTCGACATGTCAGGCCACCTTCTGGTTGCGGCGCTCGCCGATCATGCGGCGTGTATTGCGCAGCGCGACGGCCATGATGGTCGCTGTCGGATTGGTGGCACCCGAGGTCGGGAAGGTCGAGGCATCCATAACGTAGAGATTTGGCACGTCGTGGCAGGCGCCCCATTGATCGACGACCGAACGCTTTGGATCGTCGCCCATGACGGTGGTGCCGATGAGATGCCAGCCCGATTCACGCACCGGCGTCGAAACCAGCGTCTCGATGGCACCGGCGGCGCGCACCGATTCCAGGCAGCGGTCAATGTTGAACTTGAGCAGCCGGTTGGAATTCTCGTTGACCTTGTAGACGATCTGCGGCGCCGGCAGGCCATCGGAATCCACCAGATCCTTCGACAGCACCACCTGGTTGCTCTCCTCCGGAAGATCTTCGCCGACGATGCCCCAGATCAGCGAGTGGCCGAAGCGGCGGGCCACATTTTCATGCAGGTTGGCCCCCCAGAAATCCTGGAACCGGCCGCTTTCGGCGACATAGACCTTGGACCCCGTCGCGCCGGACACGCCGACCGGTCCGCCCGACGGCATGCAATTCCATTTCGATCCGCGTACAAAGCCGCGACTTTCGTCGGTCTCGTAGAACTCCAGCGAATAGACCTGCTGGCCGAAGGGACCGCGCCAGGAATCGAGCGGGTCCTCATAGGATGCGAGTACGCTTGCGAAGGGATGCATCATCAGCCGCTTGCCGACCAGGCCGGAGGAGTTGGCGAGACCGTCTGGAGTTCTGGACCCTCCCGACATCAGCAGCAGCCGGGGCGTGCCGACGCCATTGGCGCACACGATGACCACCTTGGCGCGTTGGCGCCGGTCGCGCCCGTTCGCGTCGACATAGACGACACCGGTCGCCAGCCCCTGCTCATTCGTCTCGATTTCTTTCACGCGGGCACGGGTGACGAGCCGCGCGCCGGCCTTCAGTGCCAGCGGCCAATGCGACCGGTCGGTCGTGGATTTCGCGCCCTCCGGACAGCCGGTCAGACAGGTTCCACGGCGTACGCACGGATTGAGTTCGCCGAACTTCTCCGACGGGATGGCATTGCTACCCGGCCACCAGTGCCAGCCCATCTTCTCCATACCCAGCGCACCGCGCTGACCAACGGAGCCCATCGGCAGCGCCGGAAAGGGATAGGCCCCACGCGGCGGATAGGCCGGATCGCCAGCGAGACCGGAGACGCCCACCTCGCGTTCGATCTCGAGCTGGTAAGGCAGCAGGTCTTCATAGGTAAACGGCCAGTCCTCGGCCACGCCATCCATCGACCGCACGCGGAAGTCGGACGGCAGGAAATGCATCCACTGCGCGCCGTAGAGGGTCGCGCTGCCACCGACGCCGGCAAACATCAGCGGGTTGATATCCGTCGTCGACGTGTCGACGGGATAGTCGTTGGGATTGTCGCGGACGTTGGGATTGGGATGCCAGAGCTTGGTGCTGACAAGCTCGTGTTCCGGACGCGCGCCGGTATAATCGGCATAGTCCGGCCATTCGCCCTGCTCGAGCACGACGACGGAAATGCCGGCGCGCGCCAGATGAAGTGCGGCGACCGAGCCGGATGGGCCGGCCCCGACGATCACGACATCCACTTCCTCGTCGCGCCTTGCCCGTGCACCGCGATCCGCCAGAACTTCAACGGTCATTCTCTTCCTCCCTTGGGGTCCAACGGCAGCATCTGGTCAGGCGAGCCGCGTCCGGTAAAACGCCGCCGCGCCGATGATGATGACACCCTTGATGATGAGCTGCATCTCGATCGGAAATCCGAGCAGCAGCACGAGATTGTTGATCACCACCAGAACGGCCACGCCAAGCAGCGCCGCAAAGATGTTGCCGCGCCCACCGGTAAGCGCGACCCCGCCCATCACGGCGGCAACGATGGAGTCCAGTTCGTAGCCTTGGCCGACCCAGTTCGAAACGGTGCCGACATAGCCGAGCAGGAACAGTCCGCCTATTCCCGCGCAGACCGAGCAGATGACGTAGCAGAGGATGACCACGCGATCGGGCGCGACGCCGTTGAGGAACGCCGCCTTCGGATTGCTTCCGACCATGAATATCTCACGGCCGAGGCGTGACCGGTGCAGCACGATGCCGAACGCGATCGCCAGAAATGCCAGGGTGATCAGATTGACGGGAACGCCAAAAATCCGTCCGGAGGCCAGAAAGCCCATGCCCGGCGGCAAGGTGCTGATCGGCGCCCCGCCAGTATAGGCGAAACGGATGCCCTGCAGGATGATCATCATCGCCAGCGTTGCCAGAAACGGGCTGACATTGCGCTTGGCGACGAGCCAGCCATTCACCAGACCCACCGCGGCCGACAGGGCGATCGCGGCGATGAAGATCATCGGAATCGCCTCATTGGTCGTGGCTTTGAAAGCAGTCGCCAGCACGGCCACTGTCGCCATCAGCGAGGCCACGGACAGGTCCAATCCGCGCACCAGGATGACAAAGGTCTGGCCGACGACGACCATGCCAAGCGGTGCCGCGATCGTCAGCACATTGACCAGGTTGGCCGGCCGCAGAAAGGTCGGTGAAGCGAGAGCCGCAACGATCATCAGCACGGCCAGGAAGATCATCAGTCCGTAGCGCTCGAAGACTGACGCCATGGACATGCCTTGCGATCGCGGCATCGGGGTATCAAGAGGCGCCATCAATATCTCCGCCTTGTGGTGTGGATGCCGACCGCGATGATGATGATGAGACCCTGGATGACCCACTGGTAGTAGGACGAGACATTGACGAAGTTCAGCAGGCTGTTGAGCATGGTGACGAGCAGCACGCCGAGGAAAGTACCGAGCACGCCGCCTCTGCCGCCGGCCAGAATAGTGCCTCCGACCACGACTGGCATGACCGACTGCAGCGTCAGCGCGGCGCCGATGCGCGGGTCGCCAACGCCGGTGCGGGCGGTCAGGAAAATCGCCGCTATGCCGGCGCACAGGCCCGACAGCGCGTAGGCAAGCACCACGATACGATCGACCGGCAACCCGTTCAGCCGCGCCGCTTCCCGATCGCCGCCGACGAAGTAGATGCTGCGGCCCGTACGCGTGCGCTGCAGCCAAAGTCCGGCGAGCGCGAAAATCACCACGAGCACGATTGCACTGAGCGGAATACCGCCGACCTTTGCATAGGCAATATCCGCGAAGGCGCGCGGTACGGAGCCGCCGGGCTCCTTGCGGTACATCAGCGTTGCGCCGAAGATGATCGAGGACATGCCGAGCGTGACGATCAGGGGATGGACGCGCAACACGACCGTCAGCAATCCGTTGAGCGCGCCGACAGCGGTCGCGGCGAGCAATGCCAGCGGGAGTGCAAGCCAGACCAGATCCGGACGCCATTCGAGGAAGTTTGCCAGAAAGACGGTGATCGCACCGACCAGCGAGCCGATCGCCAGATCGATGCCGCCCATCAGCACGACGAACGTCTGACCCAGGCTGACCATGCCCAGCACGATGAGCTGCTGGAACAGATTGCCGATGTTGCGCCAGGTCAGGAACCGATCGGACAACAAGCCGCCGGCGACGGCAAGCAGTACCAGCAGCACTGCCACGATCAGATAGGAAAGCAACAGCCGGTTGCGGCGAAGATCCACCGTGATCGCGCTCATCCGACCGGCTCCGCTCGCTGATCCGTTTCCGCCTCGCGGTGCCCGACAGATCGCACGGCGAGATCCATGATCGCCTCCTCGCCGAGTGCATCGCCTTTGATTTCGCCGACGACGTGGCCTTGCGCCATGACGAAGACCCTGTCGGAGAGACCGACGATTTCGGGCAGCTCTGAACTGATCATCAGCACACCGACGCCAGAATCCGCCAGCCGGCGCACGATACGGTAAATCTCCACCTTGGCCCCGATATCAACCCCGCGCGTCGGTTCGTCGAGGATAAGCAGCCTGCTGGCGATCCGCGACCAGCGGCTGAACAGCACCTTCTGCTGGTTTCCCCCAGAGAGATTGCCGATCTTTACGTCAGGCGACGGCGTCGCGACCGAAAAATCCTGGATCTGCTGCATCGCCACAGCACGTTCCTGCTTCCTGTCGATCAGGCCATGTTTCGTTATGCTGTCGAGGTCGGGCGCCACGATGTTTGCGGAAATCGGCAGACCGAGAAACAGGCCGTCGTCCTTGCGGCTCTCGGTTAGAAAACCGAGCCCACGCCCTATCGAACCCTTCGGAAGCATTGTCTCGAATGGCTTGCCATCAAATTCGATCACCCCGCTCTCGACGGCGCGCGTGCCGAAGATAGCCTCGGCAACCTCCGTGCGCCCCGAACCGACCATGCCGGCCACGCCGACGATTTCGCCAACCTTGACGTTGAGGCTGACGTCGCGGACGCGCGGACCGGCCTTGAGATTGCGAACTGTGAGCACATCCGGGCCGCCCGCCGGTGCCGTACGCCGCGGCGGATAGATCTGGCTGAGCCGGCGACCAACCATTCGAGTGATCATCTCTTCACGCGTGAGCGCGCTTACCGGGCTGGTGCCGACGAGCTGGCCGTCCTTGAGTATGGTCACCATGTCGGCGATTTCGAATATCTCCTCAAGCCTGTGGGAGACGTAGACGATGCCGACGCCTTCGTTGCGCAGCCTGCGCATGTTCTCGAACAAAAGATCGACCTCGCGGCCAGCGATGACCGCCGTCGGTTCGTCCAGGATGAGAAGCCGTACCCTGCCGACCAGGGCTTTCGCGATCTCGACCATTTGCTGATCGGCAAGCGGCAATTCGTCAATCCTGGCGTGGGTTGGAATATCCACGCCGAGTTGCGCGAGGATTTCAGCGGCGCGGACGTGGCGGGCGCGGTTCGAAATGAGACCAAACCTGCCGCGGGGCTGTGTATCGACCAAAATGTTCTCGGCGACCGAAAGTTCGGGAAAAAGCGCAAGCTCTTGATGGATCACGTGGATGCCGGCAGCGCGTGCTTCCTTCGGCGACTGCCAGGAAACCGGCTTGCCTAGATAGGTCATGGTCCCGGAATTCGGTTTGGTCACGCCGCCCATAACGCGGATCAGCGTCGACTTGCCTGCGCCATTTTCGCCGAGAAGGGCGTGAATTTCGCCTGGCTGCACGGCGAAATCGACCTTGTCCAGGGGTTTGACTCCAGGATAGTCCTTCTCGATCTGGCTGAGCTCAATAACAGACGCTGACATATCCGGTGCTCGAACTGTTCAATGCACGTCCGGTGCACGCCCAGGATGGGCGCACACCGGGTCGCCTGGGAAGCTTACTTCGGATAGTCGGGATTGAATGTGCTCGGATTATAGCCGGCGGGCAGCCCGTTGCTTGGCGACAGATCACCCGGATCGCTCATGCTGACATGGTCGAGCAGATGCCTGTCGCCCTTGACCGAGATCGTATCCGCACCCGGCGACGTGACGACCTGGAAGCTCACCTCGACCTTGTCCGGGACCGAGATGCCCTTGAGCACGTCGAGCGCGGTCTCGATGCCGGTGATGCCCATCGACGTCGGATAATCGATGCCGACCATCTTGATGTTGTGCTGGTTGGCCAGCTGATACATCCGGGCAACGTCGCCGCCGGTCATCGGTGGAAATTCGCCGTCCTTGTAGCCGGCGTCAAGAAACGCTTCGATCGCGCCGTAGCCCTGAAGCGCACTGTCGGCCAGGACGCCGTCGATGGCCTTGCCGTGCTTCTGGATCAGCGCTGCCATCACCGACTTGCCGGTTGCCGGGTTCCAGTCGCAATACTGCTTCTCCAGCACCTTGATGTCGGGAAATTTCGAGAACACTTCCTCGTTCGCCTTGATGCGGATTTCCGCGACGCTCGACCCGGCGATGCCGGGCAGCATCACGATGTTGCCCTTGCCGCCCAGTGTCTCGCACAACCACTGCGCCTCGAGACGGCCCAGTGCCCAGTCGGATGCCGTGACGTAGGTGATGTAGTTGGCCGGCGTCTTCACCTTGCGATCGACCATGACAACAGGGATGCCTTGTTCGGTTGCGCGTCCGACGACGGAATCGAGCGCGTCCTCGGTCGAGGCCGCAATGAGCAAAATGTCGACGCCCTGGCTGATCAGATCCTGGATATCCGCGATCTGCTTGGAGGGGTCGTCGTTGGCGTCGGTGACGAGAAGATGGGCGATCTCGTCGCGATGCTGGCCGGCGGACCAGAGGACGCCATGCTGGAAGGCGACGCGCCAAGCATTGGAAATCGAAGCATTGGAGAACCCGATCGTATACGGACCCGCCTTCTTCCATTTTGAGGTGTCGACCATGGTGTTGGCATTAGGGTTCCACATCCAGGTGCGCGGCGCGCCATAGTAGCCGGGCCTCGTTTCCGGCTCTGAAGCGACGGCTGCGCTGGTCTGGGCGAGCTGGATGGCCGGTGCGGCGGCCATGGCTGCCGCCACGGCCGGCATGCCGCGGATGAAGCTCTTACGCGAGATCTTGTGGTCTAGTATGCTCTTTATTGACATTGGTTCCTCCTCCTGAACGCTCGACAGAGCGCCTAAAATTCTCCTCAGATATTCGCGCACACGAGACAGTATAAACAAACAATAGATGTTTTTATCCCGGGCAAATCGCACGACTATTTTCCTGACAACCTCCAATTCAGAAAAATTCGACTGAAAGCGATTTGACGCAAATTAGCAGTCGTTTACCCACGATCGTCAATCTGCCGTCTTGTAATAGCTGCTATTACCTTTTTCGCCATTGGGGGCGGCAAGGAATACGACTTATCTAGCAGCCGGTGCCGGGCGCTTGAGGTGCGTTCCGTCGGAGGAGAGGCCGTGAATATTCTTGTTGTCTTGCGCATGATCCCGGATTCCGCGGGCGAGCTGCAGCTCGCCGAGGACGGCCGCAGCATCGATCGGGAATGGCTGGATTTTCAGCTCAACGATTTCGACGATCATGCGCTGGAGGAAGCAATCCTGCTCAAGGAAGCCGGCGGCGCGAAGGTAACGGCGGTGGCCGTTGGCGAAGGCACCAACCGTGTCCTGCAGATGGCTGCCGCACGCGGCGCCGACGAAGTCGTGGCGCTTCAGGCCGAGGAGGACGCCATGATCTCCTCACGTGAGATCGCGGCTTCCATCGCGGCGATGGCGCGGGCAAAGTCGGCCGACCTGGTTCTGTGCGGCGTTCAATCGAGCGAGGATGTCTTCGGCCAGCTCGCGCCCTATGTCGGCGCGCTGCTCGACTGGCCGCATGTGTCGGGAACCAACCGTATCGTTGCGAACGGCGCCGTGCTTCGGGTCACGCAAGAGCGCGGCGCCGGTGTCGCCGTCACCTATGAGTTGGCCACGCCGGCGGTGCTGGGCGTTCAGACAGCGTCGAAGGCGCCACGCTATGTCTCCGGCAGCAAGCTTCGCGAAGCATCCAAGACGCCCATTGGCCGCGCCGCGCCCGAATCGTCAGGCTTCGAGCGTTCCGCCGAGATCATCACATTGCGCCTGCCAGTCCAGGGCGGCTCCGGCGAGAATCTCGGCGGCGATGCCGAGACAGTCGCGGATCGGCTGGTCAGCATCCTGGCAGCCAAGGGCCTGGCGAGGAACTGAGCCATGAAATTGATTGCCTGTACCGAAGGCCACTCCAGCAAGATCGAAGCCTTCTCCCTCGAAATGATCGCCGCGGCGCGTTCGATCGCCCAGGCCGGCGACGAGGTTGTCGCCTTTTTCGCCGGTCGTGACGCGGAAGGCGCGTCCGCTTCCTTCGGTGCCGCCGATCGCCTGATCGTGGCCCGCGCGACAAAATTAGATGTCATTCCCGCCGAGACCTATGCGGTGCTTCTGCGCGATGTCGTCACCGCCGAGAGCCCCGGCCTGGTCCTGGTTCCCTATTCGGCAAACGGGCTGGACGTGGCAGCCGACATCGCGGCGCGAACCGGCTGGCCGCTCATCTCCTATGTCAATGAAATCAAGCGGCACGGTGAAAGCCTGACGATTGTCGCGCAGATGTATGGCGGCAAGGTACTCGCCGACTGCGAAGTGCAACTGCCCGCCATTTTGATGATCAACCCAGGGGCCTTCGCGGAGGCAGCGCCAGGCCCGATCGCCGCCGCGAGCGTGCAGACGATCGATGCCGAACCCACGCTCGCCAGCGGCAAGGTAAGAATGGTGGCCATCGACGTGCCGGATTATGCCGACGTCGATCTGACGACAGCCGAGAGGATCGTGTGCGTGGGCCGCGGCATCGGCGACGAGGCAAGCATCGACCTTGCGCGCAATCTGGCGACGATGCTGGGGGCGGAGATCGCCGGCAGCCGTCCTGTCGTCGACAATGGCTGGCTGCCGAAGCTGCGCCAGGTGGGCAAATCCGGCCAGAAGGTGAAGCCGAAGCTCTATCTGGCGCTCGGCGTGTCCGGTGCGCCCGAACATCTCGAGGGCATGTCGCAGGCCGACCTCATTATTGCCGTCAACACTGATCCGAAGGCCCCTATCTTCAATGTCGCGCATTACGGTGCGACCTGTGACCTGTTCGATCTCGTCGCCAATCTGAGCGACAGGCTGCGGGCCGGCTCTGGCCGTTGAGATGGCATCGACCCTGCCACTCTGGATCCTGGTCATCACAGCACTCGCGTTGACGGCCTGGCGCTCGCGCCGTTACGCGTTTGCTCTTGCCAATGCACCGGCAGCGGCTCGCTTCGACCGCCCGATGCTGCGTCTCCAGGGCGTGATGGTCGCCATCGGCATGCATCGGAAAATGCTCCGCAAGCCGCTTTCCGGCGTGCTTCACGCTATCATCTTCATTTCGTTCTTCGTGCTGTTCACCGCCACGATCGATGCCTTCGGCTCGCGGCTGTTTCCCGGCTTCTCACTTGCGCCCATCGGTGGCGAAACCTGGATTGCCGCCCTGCAGGATATCTTTTCGGTGCTGATGCTGGTCGGCGTCGGACTTGCACTCTATCAGCGTTACGTGCTGCGGCCTGCCCGCTTCGACGGCTCGAGCGGCAGTGATGCGGCAATCATCTATGTGTTGATCGTCCTGATCGTGGCGTCCCTGTTGCTTGAGGCGGCGGCACGCATAGCCGGTGGCGCAGACGGCTCGTGGCGGCCGGTCGCATCGGCGCTGGCTGGATTGCTCGATCGTGCCGGCATACCGGCACATCAGGGCGAAGAGCTGTTCTACTGGGCTCACGTCGGCGCCATTCTGGCGTTCCTTGTCTATATCCCCGGTTCGAAACACCGGCACATGTTTCTTGCCGCGCCCAACATCTACTTCCGCAGCCTCGAACCGCGCGGCCTGGCGCCCGCGGTCCCGGAAGCGCGCGAGGCTCCGGGCATCGACAGCCTTGGACAGTTCGACTGGAAACAGCAGCTCGACCTTCTGTCCTGCACCGAATGCGGCCGTTGCCAGGCGGTCTGTCCAGCCTATGCGGCCGGTCTGCCGCTCAGCCCGAAGTTGCTGATCACCGACATGCGCGACGCGCTTGCCGCGGGACCTTCGGCGGCCCCGCTGGTCGGCGGCGTGATTTCCGAGGAGACGCTGTGGGCTTGCACCACCTGCCGTGCCTGCATGGAGGCATGCCCGGTCGAGATCGAGCATCTACCCAAGATCATCGACATGCGCCGTCATCTGGTCGACGAAGGCCGTGTCAGCCCCGGTCTGCAGGAGGCGTTATCGAACCTGACCCGTCTCGGCAATTCCATGGGCAAGCCTTCCAAGATGCGGGCCCGCTGGACCAGGGAGCTCGGCTTTCCGGTCAAGGACGCGCGCGAGGAACCCGTCGACGTGCTGTGGTTCGTCGGGGACTACGCCTCCTACGATCCACGCGTTCAGGAAATCACCCGCAAGGTTGCCGAACTGCTGACCGCAGCCGGTGTCGACTTCGGCATTCTCTTCGATGCCGAGCGCAACAGCGGCAATGATGTGCGGCGTGCCGGCGAGGAAGGTCTGTTCGAAACGCTCGCGCAGTCCAACATCGATGAGATCAAGGCGTGCAGCTTCAACCGGATCATGACCACCGATCCGCATAGCCTGAATGCGCTGAAGAACGACTACCAGCATTTCGGCGCGACGTTCGAGGTGCTGCACTATACGGCGCTGCTGGCGGAACTCATCGCGGCGGGAAAACTCGACCTGCATGTCGCCGACGGCGCCAGGGTCACCTATCACGATCCCTGCTATCTTGGCCGCTACAATGGCGGCTTCGATGCGCCGCGCGAGCTGATCCGCGCCGCCGGCTACACGCTTCATGACATGCCGCGCTGCCGCGAGAACTCCTTTTGTTGCGGCGCCGGCGGCGGCCGCATCTGGCAAGGCGACGACGGCGTGACCGAGCGGCCGAGCGAGAATCGTATCCGTGAAGCGCTGAGCCTGGGCGACGTCGCATACTTCGTCGTCGCCTGCCCAAAGGACAAGGTGATGTACACCGCCGCGATCGATGCGCTCGGCGTCGCCGACAGATTGAAGGCCGTGGACATAGCGGAACTTCTCGTGCCGCTTACAAGCCAGGCGCTCGAAATACCCACGGTGGAAACGACCTGACGGAATGCGATCCAGGAGATCGAAACCAAACACCATGTATGGGCATCGGCCCTGAAAGAGGAGAGAGCGATCATGTCGACCCTGAAAATCGGCTTTGTTGGCATCGGAAAAATGGGCACGCCGATGGCGACCCGTCTCATCAAGGCCGGATACGAAGTGACTGTCTACGACGTCGACAGCAAAGCCGTTATGGAGTTGACCAATGCTGGCGCGAAAGCCGCCGCCGGTGCGCGCGATGTTGCTGATATTGCTGAGATCGTCTTTGCCAGCCTGCCCAGCCCGCAGATCCTGGAAAAGGTCGTGCTCGGCGAAGGCGGCATCGCCGAAGGCAAGGCGGTTCGCATCTTCGTCGACATCTCGACGACGGGTCCGCGAATGGCCGCCAAGGTTGCCGAAGGCCTTTCAGCAAGGAACGTCGCCATGATCGACGCGCCGGTCAGCGGAGGATTGAAGGGCGCGCGCAACGGCACGCTCGCCGTCATGGTCTCGGGGCCGAAGGCTGCGTTCGAAACGGCAAGGCCGGTGATCGAGAATTTCGGCCGGATATTCTTCATGGGCGAGGTTCAGGGCTCCGCCCAGACCATGAAGCTTGCCAACAACCTGCTTGCGGCGGCAGCACTTGCGATCTCTTCCGAAGCGGTCGTAATGGGCGTCAAGGCAGGCCTCGATCCCAAGGTGATGATCGACGTCATTAATGCCTCGAGCGGCCGCAATAGCGCCACCGAGGACAAGTTCCCAAAATCCGTCCTGCCGCGCACCTTCGATTTCGGTTTCGCCACAGGCCTGTCCTTCAAGGATGTCCGGCTGTGCGTGGATGAGGCGGAGGCAATGGGCGTGCCGATGGTGGTGGGCAGTGCCGTGCGCCAGTTGCTGAGCGTAACGAACCAGCTCTACGGGCCGGACTCCGATTTCACCTGTATGGTCAAGACGGTTGAGACATGGGCGCATGTGGAGGTCGGCTCAGCCCAGACCCCAGATGTCGCCAAAGCGAGCTGATCATGGGTCAATCCGAACGCTATGAAATCCATGCCGTTCGCTACGGTCATTTCGAGCGCCGCTCGGGCGAGAATTTCCTCGGCGGCGATACGCATGACGTTCCCATGCCGCTGGACTACTTCGTCTGGGCGATCGTCGGGCAGAAGCGCACTTTCATCGTCGACACCGGCTTCGACAAGCCGACCGGCGACAAACGCGGACGCAGTGTCGTCAGGCCCGTCGACGACGGCTTGGCGGCAATCGGCATCAACCATGTGGATGTCAGCGACGTCATCATCTCCCACATGCATTACGACCATTGCGGGAACCATCATCTGTTTCCGAACGCGACCTTCCACCTGCAGGATGCGGAGATGGAGTTCGCAACCGGCCGCTGCATGTGCCACCATGCCATGCGCCATCCCTTCGAGGCCGAAGACGTCACCACCATGGTGCGGCGCGTCTTTGCCGGAAAAGTTTGCTTCCACGACCCGGAGTCGCAGATCGCGCCAGGCATCACGCTCCACAGGGTTGGCGGCCACTCGCGCGGATTGCAGGTGGTGCGGGTGGAAACCGACAACGGCGCGGTCGTGATCGCGTCCGATGCAGCCCATTTTTACGCCAATATGGAACGCCAGACGCCGTTTCCCGTCTTCGACCGGCTAAGCGATGTCATCTTCGGCGTGGAGCGAATGCAACAACTCGCCAGTTCCCCGGCTCACATAGTGCCAGGTCATGACCCGCTGGTTCTCAAGCGCTTCGCGCGCACCCGCCAGGACGTCGAGGACATCGTAAGTCTTGCCCATCCTTTGCCCTGAGCCTGTGGCTTTGAGGGATGTGCGATCTGGCGACTTGAAAAGGAGGCCTTGCTAGCGGGCCGCCGCGCTACGAGAGCTCTTCGCGGAGAATTACTTTACATTCAATATCTTAAAGCAAAAAATGCACGCTCACGAGCCTCATTGGCCGTAACGGTCCTTTGAGCGGGCAGTATGCCGATGGCCCGTCACGCCAAGCTGCCAGGCCACGTCTGGAGGCGCAGGAACCATTGATTTGACCAGGTTTCCGTGGGTCAGGATCGGAAGCCGTCTTATCTCGTTTCGCCTAGTCCCGCCACCGCCTCGAAGGGGCAGTTGACTTCCTGCGTCTTGAAGCCGGCCAACCGTCTCGAGAGGCTAGGAAAATTGCGGGTATGTTCCCAACCGTAACACTTCGTGAAACCTCGTCGTTCGGTAAGTGCGACCACACCTCCTCGTTCAAGGCCGATTGATCGCCCGAGCGCTGTCGCGATCGATCTCGTCAGGGATATATTCGCCGGCATTGGCATCGAAGCCGGTCCAGCCGCCAGCCTCGTAAGCCCCGCGGCGTTCGGCAAGGTCGACCGATCTGGATTGCCCCAGAATTTCCTCGGCGTTTGCAATGAGTTCATCGTCCACCTTGGCCGTGACCAACGTGCCGCCGCGACGTACGCCCTCCGCATACACGTGCGCATCGTTCTCGGGCACGCCGGACTCCGTCAGACCGCCAACAATGCCTCCGACCGCACCGCCGGCCACCGCCCCGGCAACGGCGCCGGTCGCGGTGGCGGCGAGCCACCCCGCCGCGACCACAGGTCCGATGCCCGGGATGGCCATGATCCCCAGCCCTGTCAGCAATCCGCCGGCACCGCCGATCACGGCTCCAATCCCCGCGCCAGCCCCCGCATCCTCGGCAGCCTCCGAACGGTCGGCATCGTACCAGTCGTCCGAATTATTGGCGACGATGCTGATGTTCGCATGCGGGACGCCCGTGGCTTCCAGTTCGCGGACCGCGTCGGCCGCGTCGTCATAGTTGTCGAACAATCCAGTTACCGTTTTCATCTGATTTCTCCTGATCCGTGCTCACTTGCTGGCGGCAACGACGTTGCCCTGATAGTCCAGGCCGACGGCGAGGCTCTCGCCTGCCTTGGTTGCATCGCCCCGCCAGATGCCCTGGTCGTCCTTGGTAAGCTTCGACACGTTGGTATAGCCCGCACCCTCGATGCGGCTCTTGGCCTGGGCTTCGGTGAAGCTGTTTGCGCCAGGGACGAGAGCGGCGGCATTGGGGGTATTGTCGGTCTTCACCGCCGGTGTTGTCGCTCCCGTGTTGGCGTCCTGCCCGGCTGCGATCTTTTCGATCATCCGCTGGTGCGTCTTCAGCGTATCGACCGTTTGCTGGACGAATGTCTTGAGCGCCGCGTTGTCACCGCCGCTGGCATAGGTTTCAAACAGCTTGACGGCGTCGGCGTGCGCCTTGCGCTGCATGTCGACATAGGCTGGATCGATCGGCGCCTGCGCATTCTTGAGCTTGTCGAGATCGCCCTGGTGCTGGGCATCAAGCGCCGGCGGCACTTTCAATTTCTGTTCGCCGGCCACCGTTGCCAGCTTGGCATTGGCCGCGCCGTGATCGCGGATCATCATCTGGGCGAAGCCCTTGATGCTCTGGTCCTGAATCTTGCCCAAGGCAATCTGGCTCGAGTCGACTTCGAACTTGCCGCCGATGGCAGCCTTGTCGACGAATTCCTGGGCGCTGTCGGCAGCAAAAGCAGGCACGGCGAGAAGAATGGAAGCAGCGGCGAGCAATACTGAAAGGTGTCGTGTTTTCATCGGCTTTGTCCTTGCCTAGGGTGCGCCCTAACAAGCCAAGATGCGCTTTGTTCCGATACCCAGACGACATGCCCGCAGGTCCGGCAGCACCGCGATCCGTGCATGATGCTGCCGGATTATCTCGCGCGAGATCTGCCACATCGACGTAAAATGTGGAGAAGTGACAGGAACGCTGGAACCATGAACCAGCGCCCTTGTCGGTTAATCTCGCGCCCTACCCAGCCAGGAGTGGAACTCATGATGCCAGAGCGCAGGCCGCCGCAGCGCTCTATCAATACAACATCGCACAGACCGGGATCGCCGACCGAGCTGATATCGGAGCGGAGCTTCGCGACCAGTCAGGAAAGATCTGGGGCGGGCTTTGGGGCAGAACGGAACTCGGGCTCCTGTTTCTCGACATGTTTTTCCTGCCTGAGCAGATGCGTGGCCAATCCTTTGGCTCCCAACTTCTCACGACGATCGAGGAAGAAGCCATCCGCCGGGGCTGCAAGAAGGCCGTCGTGGAGACGAGCAGTTTCCAGGCGCCGCTATTCTACATGCAGCATGGGTTCGAGGAATTCGGCAAAGTCGAATTCGGGATCCCTGGACATGCCCGAATCTTCCTTCGGAAAGATCTGCTGTAAGTCTTGGGACAGGGCGCGCACGGATGGCCATCGGCTAGTTGTTTCAAACGCCAGGTGCTCTGGAACAAATCGACGAGTGCGGAGTTAAACGCGTCGCGACGCGCAGTCTTGCAGCGACGTGTCGAATAGAGTGCATCCCGCTGGAGAGGCATGTGCGTACTGGACATTTCAGAAAGCCGATTATCATTCAACCTGGCCGGATAGACCGCGACAGGGTTGTGGTTTCGGTGTCGGACGCAGCCGAAGTGCTGCTGCGGGACTGGCCAAAGCCGACATCCGAGAGGCGTCTTGCCGCGATCAGAGCGTGCCTTGCCGTCATGCGAGGCGAAAAGCCGACAAGGGCCGCACGACAGGCGTTCATCGTTGCGGCCAAGGACGCCAGGATTCTGCTGAGCGAGCAAGTCTGACCGTGGTGGGTCGCCTCACCGGTGCCTGCAAGTGCGACTCTGCCGAGATTGGTTCGAAGGGGAGAGATCATGGCTAAGGTTTCAAGTCCCGCGCCTGCCGCAGCCAGAGGCGAAGTTCAGGCAGGAGCAACGCAGGATAAAACGCCAGGGTTCGACCCCGCCATTGCCCCGCTTGAGACAGATGCAGAGGCTGCGGACACAGAAAATCCTGTCGCTGGGACAAGTCAGCCTCGCGCTCGCCCAAAATTCGAAAACGATGCCAGCTTTGCCGATGCCATGCGCCCTGTCGAAGGCGAGCCGGAGCTGCGGCCTGGCGGCAACTGGCCGGTGTTGGTGATTGCAGCTGTCGTTTTGGTAGCAGCCGTGGTTTTCCTGGCAGCGAGCATGCTGCGCTGAGAACGATCCCGACGATGCAGTACCCACGACCTACTCCTGGAGGTCCGGCTCGCCCTTCATGCCCGAGAGTTCAGTCATTGGGCACAGCAGCCGCGGTCGCGCGGGATCGGAGATGTCGAGCTTGTCCCAAGGGATACGGTATAGACCGTCGCGGCGGCGCAATCGGAAAAGATCGAGCACCGCCACGCCTATGGCCGAGGCCGAAAGACGCACGAAAGCAGCGTAGACCCCGACATGGAATTCGGTGACGACGAAATCGTCACCGTCCCGTTCGGCGCGGATCTCCTCGATATAGCCGACATTCTTGCCGCGTTGCGAGAGTACGCGTCGCCCTGCCAGATGCTCGAGATTGACCGTGATCATCATCAAGCTCCGGGAATGCGCCCGATGACATGGTCGCGCAACCAGTCCTGCCAGGCGAAGATCGACGTTTCTCGCACATCGATGTCGAACTCGAGATCGATGCCGATATCTTTCACCTTGTGCCAGGCGATCCGATGAGGCTCGCCATGTTGCCTGCCGCCCAGCTTGACCGCGAGCCGCGCCATCCAGCGCCCGGGCCGTGCGCCGAGGCGACGCGCCAGGGTGATGGAGCCGAGCTCGATCGCAATGATCCGGGGCGGCTTGCCAGACCGCAACTCCGCCACCAACCCGTCGACCTTGCCGATCTTGACCTGCTCGCGATCGACCACCTGCTTGTCCAGGAGATCACGCAGTAACTTCATCATGTGCCTCCGAATATCTGCAGCGGGATGGTCACCACGGCCAGCACGAAGCCAAGCGCGATGATGAAGATGACGGCGGCATTTGACAAAATTCCATTGCGATGCTCGCCGACATAACGTTTGTCGTTCAGCAGAAACAGGAACGGGACGACCGTCAGCGGCAGGCTGGCTGCCGTCAGCGCCATGGAAAAGATGGTGATCCTTAGCGGGTCAAGACCAAGCGCGATGGGAATAGCCGCCAACACCAATGATATCGTGTAGGTGGCGCTGAAACCCGGATCGTCGCGCGGCTTGCGATCCTCGCCCCAATTCCAGCCGAACCCTTGGGCCACAAGATAGGCCTGTTGCAACCCGACCTCTAGTGCGGCGCCGAAGCAGGCGATGGCGAGAGAAGCAACAAACAGCACGAAGCCCCAGAAGCCGAATATGGGGATCAGCATCAACGGCAACTGGTGATAGTCGTCCACCTGGGTGACGCCATGCGTGGCGAGTACGAGAGCGGCCACGATCAACACGCCGATCGAGATGGTGCCCCCGAAGGTCATGCCCAACCCCGCGATGGCCCGATTGGCTCCGAGATAGCTTTTGTCCCACCGGTCCTCGATGGCCCCCGAGGAATAGAACATGAAGAGGTAGGGCGATATCGAGGCGCCGAGAATGCTGACCGCCATGAACCAGTAATTGGCGACATCGTGGACCGGCATCGAAGGCAAGGCGCTCCTTGCGACTGCCGTCCAGTCAGGTCTCAGCATCACCGCTCCGACGACGAAACACAGCGTTACCAGACCGAGGATCGAAACGCCCTTCTCGATGAAGCCGAACGTGCCCTTCCAGAGCAGCAGCCATGCCAGCAAAGCCACCGGTAGCGCCCACCACTGGAAGCCGATGCCGGTCGCAAATTCGAGCGCAATGGCAACGCCGCCGATCTCGGCGGACAGCACCAGGAAATTGACCAGCAGGGCGGCAAGCAACGGCCATAGAAAGACGTTGAAGCCGAACCTTTCGCGGATGCCGTCGGAGATCGTGTGATGGCTCACAGCCGCGAACCGGCCGGACATTTCGACAAGGAAGATGATGCAGATGGTGCCGAGCACCACCGCCCAGATCAACTGGAAGCCAAACATCGCGCCTGCCTGCGCCGCCGTCGCCATGGACCCAACTTCGAGGAAGCCGCCGACGCTGGTGACCACGCCGAGGGATATTTCCATGAGCTTCTTCATGGCTTCGGCGCGACATACTTGGCGTACGCGGTAACGAGCGAACGCGACGCCAGCCGTAGATCCTGTTGCGCGTTCTGGACTCCCGGCCGGTCATCTGCCTGCAATCCGGCCTCGGCACGCGCCACCGCGGCCGACAAATCGTTGACTGCTTTTGTAAGGGAAGCTTGCTCGGCGGGTGCACTGGTTTCGGCGGACCGGATTTGTTCCCCGACATCGGCAAGCGTCTTGCCGATCGATTGCAGCGTATCCACCGTGTATGCAGTCGGCGCCGCCCCTGCCGCCCAGGCGTCCAGCGCCATCAACACGGTCTGCGATGCGGAGGCCGCAGTTCGTGATTGCTGCTCGATCTGATCGGAAGATGAGCATGCCGACAACATCAGCAAAAGCAGGCATAGGCAGTCGAGCCTGAGATAGCGGCGTCTAACGATCAAATCCGGCGTTTGATGCGCCACAGAATAGTCTCCCCGACCCAACAAACCGCGGCCGGCGTAAATCTGATCTAGAGCTCTGGATGAGTCCGTCAACAACCGCGGCTCCCGATCCGGAGCACGAGGCGGTCTCAATCGGGTTTCGATTGCAGCGTCAGCGTCAGTGTGGTGCTGAAGGTCAATCGGGGCGATCCCCACTCGAAGCGTCTTGGATTCTGTATTCGTGAATGAGGCCGAGAATCTGACTCCTGACTGTGTCGCGCGCGTCGGGCTGGATGAAAAACATCAGCCCTTCGACCGCTTCGACGACTGTTTCCGGCAGATCCGAAACCGCGTCGGTGTGTTCGCTGCCATGCTCGTACATATTGTCCGTCAGCTTCTTGTCGAGGTCGGAAAGGATGCCCATCATCCACACTCCAGATCGGTGCTGTGTTGATCTCAGTTCGGCAGCGGCACCGCGAGGCCGCCCTCTCCCGTTGCTGCCGGCCGTCGATCACTGTTGCCCCGGCATTTCCGTGTTTTCCCTCGGATTTTTCTGGACGCCCGCAGCCGGGGCGGTATCCGCCGGGGCATTGCCGCCCTGGTTCTGCTCCGGCGCGCGTTTCAGCGGGGATGTCTGCCAGCCCATATCAACGTAGAAAAAGCCGACGACGAAACCGACAATGATGACCGCCGCTATCACCAGCGAGATTATTGCGTTGCGTCGCTCCATAGGCCTAGCCGCCACTTGGTTTTGGAGACGCCGGCTGGGTTGGCTGCGTACCTTGCTGGTCGCCGCCGGTGCTGGTCTGCGGTGTCGGGTTGGTGTCCGTCGTGGGATTCTTGTCGACCGGCTGGCTGTTCGTGGTATCCGTCTTGGACTTGGCTGGATCGGCATTGTCGTTGCACCCCGTCAAGGCGAGCAATGCCGCCAACATCAAAAACACTGCTCTCATGCTGATTTCTCCTGGCTGAGTCCGGGCGAAGCCGCCTGCCAATGGCCTATTCGGTCGAACCGCACCGAGAGCCCTTGTTTGACCGCGCTTCTAGCCAGCAGATGGTCCAGCTCGGCGTCTTCGATCGGGCTTCGCACGACCTGGCGAATGGCCTTGCAGGCAAGTTCGGTCGAGACGAAATCATATCTCCTGCTCCTGGCGACAACGTATTGTTCGACCAGCATCTTCACGCGCCTGAGCGCGATTTCTTCGGCGTATTGCATTTTGTTCCTCCTCGCGCCGAACTACGGAAGGGGTACGTTGTTCCCACCCGACTTAAAAACATGACCGCCGACTTCACGGGAAAGCCCGCGCTCCCCTAGCAGGGACGCGCGGGCTGGATCAGGCTGAGGGGGACCCGATCGTGCAGCATCAAACAAGGGGAGCAAAGACGCTGCACGGATATCGAACTCTTATAGACCTGAGTTGTTCCACCTCTCCACGCCGCGTTGTGCGTGGCTTGGATGAACTCAAGAACAAATCGTTGTCACGGCCTGCATAGGTCACGCATTCAACCTCTCCGCACGGAACAATCAGCCCCTATAGCGGTTCGGCCCAAGCGAGGTTCGGAGGATGTGATGACGAATGAAAAGTTGGCCGTGGTGACGGGCGCCTCAAGCGGCATTGGGAAGGAACTCGCCAAACTGTGCGCCAAGGACGGCTACCACCTGATCATAGCCGCCGACGAACCCGCGGTCCGGCAGGCCGCCGAGGCGCTGGGTTCGCGTGGTGTGACTGTCGAAGCCATCGAGGCCGATCTGGCGACCGAGGAAGGTGTCGATCGTTTGATCGCCGGGATAGGCGATCGCGATGTCGATCTGTTGTTCCTGAATGCCGGACGTGGGCTCGGCCGTGGTTTCGTCAACCAGGATTGGCAAAAAGTCCGCCGCATCATCGACACCAACGTCACCGGGACCGTCTATCTCGCGCATCAACTCGGAGCCAGGATGGCAAGCCGCGGACGAGGCCGCATTCTCTTCACAGGATCGATCGCTGGTTTCATGCCCGGCACTTTCCAGGCCGTCTACAACGGCACCAAGGCCTTCATCGATTCCTTCTCGATCGCGCTGCGTCATGAGTTGCAGAACACCGGCGTCACAGTCACCGTGCTGATGCCCGGGGCCACACAGACCCGGTTCTTCGAACGCGCCGAAATGATGGATACCAAGGTCGGCAGCGATGAGAAGGACAATCCCGCCGATGTCGCCAAAGCCGGTTACGAGGCGATGATGGCCGGCGAGGAACAAGTCATCAGCGGTTGGAAGAACAAGCTGCAGGTCGCCGCGGCGCATCTGATGCCGGCAGGCACTCTGGCCGAACAGCACCGCAAGATGGCCGAGCCCGGTTCCGCGTCCAAAGACTGATCAATCTGGCATCACGGCAGAGGTTCAGAGGCGCCTTTGATCCGACCTGCCCCTTCAACCTTCTTCCAACAAAGGAGCACCATCATGAAAGCGCTCACGTGGCACGGCAAAGGCGACATTCGATGCGATCAGGTGGCTGATCCCGGCATTGAGGATGATCGCGACGTCATCATCAAAGTCACCTGTTGCGCCATATGCGGCTCGGACCTGCATCTGATGAACGGATATATGCCGACCATGGAATCTGGCGATGTGCTCGGACACGAGACCATGGGCGAGGTCGTCGAAGTCGGCCGCGGCCATTCGAAATTTAGAAAGGGCGACCGCATCGTGGTGCCTTTCAACATCTCATGTGGTGAATGCTGGTTTTGCCAGAAGGGGCTGTTCTCGCTTTGCGACAGGTCCAATCCCAATGCCAAACAGGCCGCCGAAGTGATGGGACAATCCCCGGCTGGCCTGTTCGGCTATTCGCATCTGGTCGGCGGCTATTGGGGCGGACAGGCAGAATATCTGCGCGTGCCCTTCGCCGATGTCGGTCCGATAAAGGTGCCCGATGGAATGGACGATGAACAGGTGCTGTTCCTCTCTGATATCTTCCCGACCGGCTACATGGCGGCTGAAAACGCCGGCATCGAGCCAGGCGATACCGTCGCTATATGGGGCTGCGGTCCGGTCGGCCAGTTCGCCATCCAGAGCGCATGGATGCTCGGCGCCGGCCGCGTCATTGCCATAGACAAGGTGCCGGAGCGGCTGGCGATGGCTCGCGAGCACGGCAAGGCCGAGACGCTCGACTTCAGCAACTCCGACATCTACGACGCATTGATGGCGATGACCGATGGCCGCGGCCCGGATCGCTGCATCGACTGTGTCGGGACGGAGTCCGATCCCGGCGCCAGTGCCGACGCCATGCTCGACAAGGTCAAGGCTGCCGTCTATCTCGGCACCGACAGGCCGCATGTACTGCGCGAAGCAATCTACTCCTGCCGCAAAGGCGGCACCATCTCGGTGCCCGGCGTCTATATCGGCCTCGTCGATCACATTCCGTTCGGCGCCGCCATGAACAAGGGCCTGACCTTCCGAATGGGTCAGACGCACACTCAACGCTATCTTGAACCGCTCCTGGCCATGGTCCAGAAGGGCGACATCGATCCCTCCTTCGTGATCACGCACCGGGCGGATCTCGAAGCCGGGCCGGATCTCTACAAGACGTTCCGCGACAAGCAGGATGGCTGCATCAAGGTGGTGATGCGACCGCATGGCTGAGACGTCGGGATCTCGCACCAGGTCTGCCCTGGGCAAGTCCGCGGCCGTGGGTCGCAGCGGAGCCATTGGCATCTGGAACCTTCGATCGCGGCGGCGGTTGACCTGCAGACTTCACGGCGGCGAGACTGCCGTGCCCCACCCGATGCAAAGGAAGGTGCTGCCATGAGCAATGAGAATTCCACATCGAAACCCAGCCTCCGGTCTCCGAACGCCGATGGTCTGCCGCACCCGAGACGGGATGCCAATGACACCGATGCCGGTGGCAAGCCGCTGACTCCGAAAACCGCAGGCACATCCCGGCCGTCGACCGCGCTGCTGGACAATCCGGTTGCCAATCGAAACGCCGGGCGGCCGCGTCAGGCGAGCACCACGCCTCGGCCGACGGACAAGCCCTTGGACTGATCGAAACCGCCTGTTGAAATCACGACGAATGCGTGTCGGGACGAAGCGCTGCCAGGTCGGTCAGGGTGTTGAGAAGGGCAGCGTCGCCTGCCGGCTTCGGCACGAATTTGCAGTTTCGGAAGGGCGTGGGAACGTCGCGCGGCCCAAATCCGGTCATGAAGGCGAAGGGGATGCCGCAAGCCAGCAATGTTTCGGCCACGGGCAGACTTGTTTCGCCATTCAATTGAATGTCCAGCAGCGCCACGTCGACTTTGCCTGCATCGATAAGCCGATGAGCCGCGGCGACCGACGAGACCGGGCCGATCACCGGGTAACCCGCCGCGCGCAGGCGAGACGCGACGTCTTCGGCGATCAGCCATTCGTCCTCTACCACCAGAACACGCGGCCTGTCGTCGCTCACGGCGCCTCCTTCGGGTTTGCTGGAAACGCAATCTGGACGCTGAGGCCGTCCTTGTGGAACGCGGTTTCGACGTGGCCGCCGAGCCTGTAACCGATTTCTCCCTGCAACAGGGTCAGGCCAAAGCCGTTGTCCAACGGCGCCTTGACAGGAGGGCCGTCCTTCTCTCGCCAGCCAAATGTGAAACTGTCATCCTCGATCGACCATTGCACACTGACCTTGCCGTCGGTCTTTGACAAAGCGCCGTATTTGGCGGCGTTGGTAGCCAGTTCATGAATGGCCATACTGAGGGAAAGCCCCTGTTGCGGACCTAGTTTCACGTCCTCTCCATCGAGTTCGATCCGTTCGATGCCGAATGGTTCGAGTTCCTGCTGGAGCAATTCCCTGACCGAGGCTTCTTTCCATCTCTCCCGGGTCAGCAGGCCGTATGTCCGCGACATGGCATGCAGGCGACCGATCAGCGCATCCGCGAACTCCTCCTTCGTATCAGAACTTTCCCGCGTGCGGCTTGCAATGCTGGCGATCACCGCAAGCATGTTCTTGACCCGATGGTTGAGTTCCGAGATGAGCACCTGCTGATGCTCTTCCGCTTCTGCCAGCGTGGTGACGTCGACAAGTGTCACCACCACGCCCTGGATCCTGTTGCCCTTGTCCCGATAGGGATTGATGCGGACCATGTGGAACAGGCCCCTATCATCGCGCGCCAGATGGTGATTCAGGATCTCACCTGTCTCGAAAACCTTGTCGATGTGCTGCTTCAACTCGGGGTAGTCGAGCTGGCTCGACAGATCCGTCAGCGGCCGGCCGACATCGGAGGGACGCAGGCTGAAGAAGGATGACGCCGCCGGCGTGAAGGTTCGCACCACAAGGCTGCGGTCGAGGAAGATGGTCGCGATGTCGGTGCTTTCGAACAGGTTGCGCAGATCGCCGTTGGCGTGGTCGAGCTCATCTATCTTGGCCGTCAACTCGGCGTTGATCGTGTTGAGCTCCTCGTTGAGCGACTGCATCTCCTCCTTCGAGGCTTCCAGTTCCTCGTTGGTGGATTGCGCCTCCTCATTGACGGAGACGAGTTCCTCGTTCGACGATTTCACCTCCTCCAGCGCGGTCTCGTACTCCTCGATCGTCGATTGCAGGCGCTCCCTGGTGTCGCGCAGTTCCCGCTCGAGATCGACGGTGCTGTCACTGTCACGGCCGCCGCCGTCTTCCTCTGAGCGGGCCTGGGTCGGCCCCGACGGTTCGAACAGGACGAGATAAAGCGGCTCGCCATTGCCACGTTCGACGAGCGGTTCGATCGTCAGCCTGATCGGCTGGACCCGTTCGTCGTCTTCCTCCACGGTCAGGTTTTCCCGCACCACTGTGCGGCGCGTTGTCGTCGCTTCGCGCAGCGCGGCGCGGAGATCCAGCCGCAGCCCACGCCTAGCCATCGTCAGCAACTGCCGGCTGGGAATCCCTTGCGGCGCTTCGAGATATCTGCCGGTCCTGGCCGAATAGTAGACGACATCACCCTCGGCGTTGACCAGGACATGCGGCGGCGCGAACCGTTCCAGAACCTGCGCCTCCACTGCCTGCCGCAGGGGATAGCCGACAAGTCCCTTCTTCGAGCCGGCGCTTTCGGATGGGAAGACGCTGGAATGGCTTTCCCCGATCAGGGCCGGCAGTCTGATGTGCGGTGAGGCATGCTCCCGCGCCTGGAAGATGCGATGTTTCTTGTCGACGGTAGCGAACAGATCGTCGTGCTGCCCGACGCTTTCAGAGGTGCCGAGGAAAAGATAACCGCCGGGCTTCAGCGCATAATGGAAGACAGGGATGACGCGGTTTTGGATGATCGGGCCGAAATAGATCAGCAGATTGCGGCAGGAGACCAGGTCCATGCGCGAGAAGGGCGGATCGCGAATGACGCTGTGCGGCGAGAAGATGCACAGTTCGCGTATCTCATTGCTGAGGACATAGCTTTCGCCATCGCCGTTGAAAAACCGCTGTTTGCGTTCGGGAGAAAGACCTTGCAGCAAGGCTTCCGGATAGCGTGCCGCCCGCGCCACCGCCAGCGCCGGCTCGTCTATGTCGGTGGCGAATATCTGGACGCGCGGAACGACCGTAAGCTTCTCCATGTGTTCGCGCAGCAGCATGCCGATGGAGAACACCTCCTCGCCCGTGGCGCATCCGGGAACCCAGACCCTGACGGTGTCGCTGGCGGTCTTGCCGTCGAACAACTGCGGTATGATCTTTCGCTCCAGCAACTCGAAGGCATCGGGGTCGCGAAAGAAGTTGGTGACGTTGATCAGCAGATCGCGAAAAAGGTTCATCACCTCGCGAGCATCCTTCTTCAGCCAGTCTATATAGGCGCTGATGGAATGGACCTGGGCGATCTGCATGCGCCGCTTCACGCGGCGCAGAAACGTCTTGGTCTTGTAGCCCGAGAAATCATGGCCGGAGTGGCTGCGCAGAATGGCGTATATCTGTTCTCGCACCTTGTCGATGTCGGCCGTATGGTCACCATCCTCTTCCGCCAGCCCTTCCAGCGTGTCGAAGCCGCGGGCGAAAGCCTCCAGCTTCGCCCCGATCTCCTCGGCGGGCACAGCGACATCGACGAGCCCGCTGGCAATGGCGCTCTGCGGCATGTCGGGATTGCGCGGCCCGTAGCCGTCCGGCGCTTGCGCGACGGTAAACCCGCCCCGCTCCTTGATGGCCTTGGCACCCAGGGTTCCATCGGAGTCGCCGCCCGACAGGATGACGCCGACGGCATATTCACCCTGGTCTTCGCCCAATGCGCTGAAGAAGATATCGATAGGCTTGCGCTCCTGGGTGAGCCCATCAGGCCGTCGCAGGTGCAGCATCCCCGATTCGATCGCCAATGTTACGTTTTGCGGCATCACATAGACGTGGTCAGGTTGAACCACCATGCCGTCCTCGATCACAATGACAGGCATGTCGGTGTAGCGGCTGATGACCTCGTGCAACAGGCTTTCGCGCTTGGGGCTGAGATGCGTGATGATGACGAAAGCCATACCAGGCTGACCGGTCACGCCCTTGAAAAGGCCCTCCATCGCGGGAATACCACCCGCGGACGCGCCGATGCCCACGATGGGAAACCTTTTCGGCTGAGCTGTCACGTCATGCCCCCTTTTCGCCTGGTCCGGCATCGTCAAAGGTCGGATCAGACAGGACACAACCATATAGCGCGCGAGGAGGATGGAACAAGTCACCCCAGATAACGTTGAGCCCGATATCCATGGTGGGCTCAATGACAAAACGCTCTTCCGATATAAGGCTCCTTGCGCCGTCGGCGTCGGGAGCGTCAGGGCCACTCGGCTGCTCCGACGCACGGCCCGTCCCGGATCGCATTCTGGTGCTTGCGAAACGATTGCAGGCCGCTTTGGACGACCGAACTCTGGAAGAAAATCGGATGCATCCTAAACTCGGTTCCAGGAAAGGATGACGACGTGCGCGACCTGCGGGGGCTGCATATTCTGATAGTCGAAGACGAATGGACGATGGCGGGAGATCTTGCGCGGTTCTTCAGCAATATGGGCGCCATCATCCTTGGTCCCGCTGCTACCGTCGAACAGGCATCCAGACACACCGAGACGGCCGAAGCTGCAATCCTGGACGTCAACCTCAATGGCCGACGCGTGTTTCCAATCGCCGATGAGCTGATGCGCCGGGGTGTCCCCTTCGTGTTCTTCAGTGGCGATGACGACATCGCCATTCCCGATCATCTCCGCTACGCCAGCAATTTGCGGAAATCCTCGGGCAGCCAGGCGGTGTTCAACGCACTCTTTCCCTCGCAGGCATCGGGGCGGGCGATCCCCGTGCCGGACCCGTCCGACGACGTCTTCGCGCTTTTGCCCAAACTGCGACTTGCGGCGCGCCTTTTGCTGGGAGACGTCGACGCATCGGATCGGCTCGTCGAGAGGACGCTCGAGCAAGCGATCCGGGATGTCGACCGCAGACAGCTTGGTCAATCCACTGAAAACTGGCTCAACGGCATCATGCGAGAGATGGCGAAAAGCCGCGGCGCAAAACTGATGCATTAGTTTTACCTTCAAAGCCTCTCGGGCTGAAGTGCCAAGCCGCGGGGCCGTCATTGTTCACCACATCTCGAAAACTTGGCCGTACAGATCGGCCGCTTGGCCGCGTCATCAGCCCTTCTGACTGCGCTCGACGAATTTGTTGAAACGGCTGGCTTTCCCCTCCCCGGTCTTGGCCTGATACAGAAAAGCCAAATCATTCTCGTCGAATATCCGGAAGAATTCGTCCCATTCGATGGGTTCGAATGCTTCCTCGGGCTCGCCGAAGTCGATCCGCAGGATGCCGCCCTCGCCTTTGGTGCGCACCACTGCCGGCCGGCCATCCCGCTCCTCGGCCCATTTGCGGATTTCGTCGTGGTTGGTGGTCGTTTGCGACTGAGACATTGAAATCTCCTTTGATCGGCGTTGCCCCATAGGACATGAGGGCTGTCGGGCGTCCTAACAGCACAAGGGCGTCAATGTTCCAGCACCGCGCCGTGATCGCGATGCGCCAGCTCTCAACGAAACCGGCCAAAGGAACTTTGTTGAAGCAAGGGAACAAACCTTTTGCCGAAAAGTTCGGGGCGCCGAGGTTACTTGTCTGAGGAGTCGTCGTGAAACGCATATTGGTTACAGGAGGCTGCGGCTTCATCGGCCGGCATGTCGCACAGGAACTCGTCGAGCAGGATTATTCGGTTCGCATCCTCGATGCGCTGCTGGAGCAGGTGCATGCGGGCGAAGCCGTCGCGCTTCCCGCCGGTACCGAGCTGATCAAGGGCGATGTCCGCGACCGGGAGGCGGTCGCCAATGCGCTGGAAGGCGTTGACGCGGTCATTCATCTGGCGGCGGAAGTCGGCGTCGGACAATCGATGTATGAGATCGCGCGCTATGTCGGCGCCAATGATCTCGGCACCGCAACGCTACTTGAAGCATTGATCAAGCACCCGGTCGAACGGATCGTCGTCGCCTCGTCGATGAGCGTCTATGGCGAAGGGCTCTATGCAACGCCAGACGGCCGGCGTGTCGACAATGCTCGGCGCAAGGCGAGCGACATCAGGAGCGGGCAATGGAACCCGCTATCGCCTGAGGGAGACGCCCTCTCGCCGCTGCCGACGGACGAAGAAAAGCCGGTCGATCTCGCTTCGGTCTATGCGCTGACAAAATACGCCCAGGAACGCGCCGCGCTGATCTTCGGCGAAGCCTATGGCATCGATACGGTCGCGCTGCGCCTGTTCAATGTCTTCGGCGCCGGCCAGGCATTGTCGAACCCCTATACCGGCGTGCTGGCCAACTTCGCTTCGCGTCTCGCCAACGGCCAACGGCCAATGATCTTCGAGGATGGCGAACAGAAGCGCGATTTCGTCCATGTGCAGGACGTCGCCCGCGCCTTTCGCCTTGCTCTGCAGCAACGCCAGGCAAAGGGTCATGTCATCAACATCGGCAGCGGCCGCGCCTATGCGATCAGCGAAGTCGCGCGATTGCTGGCCGAGGCCATGGGGACACCGAACCGCTCGCCGGAACTGCTCGGCAAAGCCCGCTCCGGCGATATCCGCAACTGCTTCGCCGATATTTCCAAGGCCCGTGAGCTGCTCGGTTTCGAGCCGGTGCGGCAACTGGAGAATTCGCTCGGCGAGTTCGTTTCCTGGGTGCGTAACACGTCCGCCGTCGACCGCGGCGCCGACATGAAGCGCGAGCTCGAAGAACGTGGGTTGGTCTCATGAACACACGCAATCGACGCGACGCGCCGGTCGCCATCATCGGCGGCAGCGGCTTCATAGGATCGAACCTCGCCGACAGCCTGTTGTCGGATGGCGAGCCGGTATTGGTGATCGACAATCTCAGCCGTCCGGGCGTCCAGCAGAACCTTGAATGGCTGGCGCAAAAACACGGCAGTCGCCTCACGATTGAAACCATCGACGTGCGGGACGCCAACGCCCTGGCGCCGGCTCTGATGAGTTCGAAGGCAATTTTCCATCTAGCCGCGCAAACCGCCGTCACCACAAGCCTGGTCCAGCCGGGCGAGGATTTCGACATCAACCTTCGGGGAACGTTCAACGTTCTGGAGGCGGCGCGACTGAGCGGTGAGCGTATCCCGGTGATCTTCGCCAGCACCAACAAAGTCTATGGCAGCCTGCCCGACGTCGCGGTCCGCGAGGACGGCGATCGCTATGTGCCTTGCGACAGCGTCATCCAGGCGAACGGCATCGATGAGGCTCGGGGCCTGGACTTCTGCACGCCCTACGGTTGCTCCAAAGGCGCAGCGGATCAGTATGTGCTCGACTATGCCAAATCCTACGGCATGCCGACGGCGGTGCTGCGGATGAGCTGCATCTATGGACCGCGCCAGTTCGGAACCGAGGATCAGGGCTGGGTCGCACACTTCCTGCTCAGCGCGCTGACGGGACGCCCGATCACCATTTACGGCGACGGCAGGCAAGTGCGCGATATCCTGCATGTCTCCGATGCCGTCGCCGCCTACAGGGCCGTGCTCGATCGCATCGAGACCACCAAAGGCCAGGCATTCAATCTTGGCGGCGGCCCGGAAAATGCGGTCAGCCTGCGCAGGCTGTTGAGCGAGATCCGTAGCCTGACCGGCCATGACCTTTCAATCCGCCATGACGGGGAACGCACCGGCGACCAGCCCTTCTTCGTCGCCGACACCCGCAAGATCAAAATCGCGCTTGGCTGGATGGCCCATGTTTCATGGCGCGAAGGCATCCGCGACCTAGCCGACTGGCTGCAGCGCCACCGGCTCGAGGCTCGCCCGGAAGCCGTGAGGTACGTCGCATGAAAATCGCTTTGGTAAATCCATTCTGGACCTACGACGACAGCATCTATTTTGGCTGCCGCCAACCGCATCTGCCGCTGGAACTCGGCTATTCGAAGGCCCTGCTCGAAGCCGCAGGACATCAGGTGCTGATGCTGGATGGGCAGTTGCAGAAGCTCGACAATTCCGGTCTCTGCGAGCGGGTGGCTGATTTCGCCCCGGCTATGACCGTCGTCAGTACCGCCCCGACCTATCTGTTCTGGCGCTGCGCACCGCCGGAATTGCGTGTGCCGGCCGATTTCCTCAACCGCCTCGCCGGGCGCGGTGGACGCACGGTCGCCGTAGGGCCGCACGGCTCGGCAACGCCGGCGCCGACCTTGCGCAAGCTCGGCGTCGACATCGTCGTGCGCGGCGAATGCGAAGAAGTCGTCGAGCAACTTGCCCGGCGCGACGATTGGAGCGCAGTGCCCTCAACCGCCTATCTTCGGGATGCCAAGGTGGTTTCGAACGGCGGCGTCCACGCCAGCTCGTTTGCCGATCATCCGCCACTCGAATGGCCAGCGGACTGGATCGCAGCCCATTCGCATCACCATCACAGGTTCGATGACAATCAGGTCGGGTTCGGTGCGGAAGTCGAGGCATCGCGCGGCTGTCCCTACAATTGCAGCTTCTGCGCCAAGATCGATTTCCGTGATGCCTATCGCCGTCGAAACCACGAAGCGGTGGTCGCGGAGATCGATCGGCTGATTGCCCAAGGTGTCGGCTACATCTACTTCATCGACGAAATCTTCCTGCCGCAAAAAGCGTTGCTGGAAGCCTTGGTCGATCGCAATGTGAAATTCGGCGTGCAGACCCGCATCGATCTGTGGAAGCCCGAGCTGCTGGAATTGCTGGGCGCCGCGGGCTGCGTCTCCATTGAAGCAGGGCTCGAAAGCCTGACCGTTGAAGGCCGGGCGATGCTGGCCAAGCGCTGCCGGCTGGGCACCGAGGAACTCGCCGCGCTGCTCGTCGATGCCAGACGTCACGTTCCATTCGTTCAAGCCAATCTGATCGGCGTCGTCGAGGACGATCCTGCCCTGGTCGAGCACTGGCGAACCCACCTGATCGACAACGGCGTATGGGCCAATGAACCTGTGCCGCTTTACCCGTATCCGAGTTCGCCCAGCTACCGGGAGCTGTGGGGCGAACCCGACGACCTTGCCTGGGAGCGGGCCCATGACCACTACCTCGCATCCTTCCAGAAATTCAGTGACATCCAGGAGAGACGGCCGCGGCCGCTGGTGGAACTGGAGGCGACATGTTGCGGACACTGACGCCGCGCTCGCGGCGCATCCTGATGACCGTCGATGCCGTGGGCGGCGTATGGCGCTATGCCCTTGATCTGGCACGGGAACTTGTGAACGGCGGCGACAGCGTGGTGCTTGCCGGCCTCGGTCCGCAACCGTCGAGGCAGCAGGCCGAGGAAGCGGAGGCTTTCACGACGCTGATCTGGTTGAACACGCCGCCGGATTGGATGACCCGCGACGGCTGCGACCTGGATGCGCTACCGCGAGAATTGCTTGCGCCCATGCGCGACCACGCCATCGACCTAGTCCATTTCAACGCGCCGACGCAGGCGGCGGGATTCGATGCGCCATGCCCGGCCGTGGTGGTCTCCCATTCCTGCGTGACGACATGGTTCCACGCCGTCAGGAAACAGGCGGTGGATCGCGCATGGGCCTGGCAGCAGGAGCGCAACAGGCGCGGCTTGGATCGGGCCGACGCAGTCATCGTGCCGAGCCGCAGCCACGCCGACATGCTTGAGACCTGCTATGGCCCGATCGCGCGCCTGCACGTCGTGGCGAATAGCGCCCGCCCCGTCCCGAGAGCCGAAAAGCGCCAACCGCTCGTCTTCGCCGCTGCCCGCTGGTGGGACGAGGGCAAGAATGCGGCGGTGATCGACCAGGCCGCGTCGCTGACGCAATGGCCCGTCTTTGCCGCCGGTTCGATGCACGGTCCGAACGGCGGGCATGCTGGCTTCAGCTACGCCGTTCCTCTGGGAGCACTGCCGTCTCACGAGGTGCGCTCCTTGATGGCGCGCGCCGGCATTTTCGTGTCGCCATCAATCTATGAGCCATTCGGTCTGGCCGCGCTGGAAGCTGCCATGTCCGCGACGCCCCTGGTGCTTTCCGACATCGCAACCTATCGCGAACTATGGGACGGGGCCGCGATGTTCTTTGACGCGCGCAATCCGCACGACCTCGCCGCCTGCCTCAATCGTCTCTCCAGCGATGCCGAACTCAGGCGAGAGCTCGGCCAGGCAGCCATGCGACGAAGCCGCCGGTTTACGCTGGCCAGGCAAGCGGCGGCCATGCGAGGCGTCTACGACAAAGCGGCCCTGGCCATGGCTGGACGCTGACCATGCGCTTTCTGTTCTACACCCACTCGGTCGTTTCGGACTGGAACCACGGCAATGCCCATTTCCTGCGCGGTATCATGCGGGAGCTGGTCGCACGCCGGCACCAGGCGGTCGCGCTGGAGCCGTCCGACGGCTGGAGCCGTTCGAACCTGCTGGCTGAGAAGGGATCCTTCGCCATCGAACGCTTCCGCAAGGATTTCCCAGAGTTGATGCCGGTGACCTACGATACCGGGTTCGATCACGAGGCCTGGATCGCCGAGGCCGACGTTGTGATCGTTCATGAGTGGACGGATCCGGAGCTTGTCGCACGCATCGGGCGTGCCCGGGCCGCTGGCGGCAACTTCATCCTTCTGTTTCATGACACCCACCACCGGGCGGTATCGGCGACCGAGGCAATCTCGGCGCTGCGGTTGGAGCACTATGACGGCGTTCTCGCCTTTGGCGAGGCCTTGCGCGAGAGCTATCTGCGCGCCGGCTGGGGCAAGCGCGTCTTCACTTGGCATGAAGCCGCGGACGATCGCCTGTTCAAGCCGCACCCGGAGATTCACCCCATGTCCGATCTGGTCTGGATTGGAAACTGGGGCGACGATGAGCGGACTGCCGAACTCAAGGAGTTTCTGATCGAGCCGGTACACGATCTCGGTCTCGAGGCTACTGTCCACGGTGTCCGCTATCCCAAGCCCGCACTTGCGGATCTGGCCACCGCCGGACTGCGCTATGACGGATGGATCGCCAATGCCGACGTGCCGAAGGCGTTCGCCGCGCATCGTGTCACCGTCCATATCCCACGGCGCCCCTATCGTGAGGGGTTGCCTGGAATTCCGACGATCCGCATGTTCGAGGCGCTCGCCTGCGGCATTCCGCTGATTTCAGCACCATGGTCCGATGTCGAGCAGCTGTTCAGGCCCGGCGTGGACTTTCTGTTCGCCCAGAATGGCTCGCAAATGCGGCAGCACCTTCAGGCGGTGTTGGCCGATGCGGATTTCGCGGCTTCCCTGGCGACTTCAGGTCTCGAGACCATCCGCTCGCGGCACACCTGCCAGCACCGCGTCGACGAGTTGTTCGGCGTGCTCACGGAATGCACAACCGAACATACCATCAACGAGACCACCGCAAAGGAAGCCGCCGCATGAAGATGGCATTCTATGGATCGAGCCTCTTGTCATCCTACTGGAACGGCGCCGCGACTTACTATCGCGGGTTGCTGAAGGCGCTTGCCCAATTGGGCTACGAAATCACCTTCTATGAGCCCGACGTCTACGACCGGCAGAAGAACCGCGACATCGAGGCGCCGGACTGGTGCACTGTCGTCGTTTATGAAGCGACCCAGCACGCGCTGATGCAGGTCGCGGCACGTGCCGCCAGCGCCGACATCGTCGTCAAGGCGAGTGGCGTCGGTTTCGAGGACGAGGCGCTGTTGCGCGCCGTTCTCAATCACGCCCGCAGCGACGCGCTGGTGGTATTCTGGGACGTGGACGCTCCAGCAACCCTTGCCCAGTTGCGCGACGAACCGGACCATCCGCTCCATGGCGCCCTGCAGGAAATCGACCTTGTGCTGACCTATGGCGGCGGCGACCCCGTCGTCTGGGCCTACCGTGCCATGGGCGCGAACGAATGCGTGCCGATCTACAATGCGCTCGATCCCCAAACGCATCACCCGGTCGCCAGCGATGCGCGTTTCGCTTGCGATCTGGCGTTCCTCGGCAACAGGCTGCCGGATCGTGAGGCACGTGTCGAAGCGTTCTTCCTCGATCCCGCAAGCCAGCTTCCAAACCAGCGTTTTCTGCTCGGCGGATCTGGCTGGGGGGACAAGCCGCTTCCCGCCAATGTCGGCTGGCTTGGTCACGTTGGCACCCGCGATCATAATGCCTTCAACGTCACACCCAAGGCGGTGCTGAACATCAGCCGCGACAGCATGGCCGTAAACGGGTTTTCACCGGCCACGCGTGTCTTCGAGGCGGCCGGCGCCGGTGCCTGCCTCATCACCGATGCGTGGCTGGGCGTGGAACTGTTCCTGAAACCAAGCGAGGAGATCCTGGTAGCGCGCGACGGCGGCGATGTCGCCGAGATCATGCGCTCGCTGACCTCCAGTCGGGCAAAGGCAATCGGCCAGGCCGCACTTCGCCGCGTGCTGGCCGACCATACCTACGCGCTGCGGGCGGACGTGGCCGATGCCGTCTTCAAACGTCATTTCGAGCAGGGAACCGTGGAGGCAGCGGAATGACCAAGCAACTGGACATCGTCTTTCTCGGCCTGTCGCTGTCCTCGTCCTGGGGAAACGGCCACGCCACGACGTTTCGAGGCCTGCTGAAAGGTCTGCACGAACTCGGCCACCGCGTGACCTTTCTGGAGCGCGACGTACCGTGGTACGCCAACCACCGCGATCTGCGCGATCCGGATTTCTGCGCCTTGCGCTACTACGAAACCACTGCGGAATTGCGACGCGACTACGCCCGGTGCCTGGAGCAGGCGGACATCGTCGTCATCGGCTCCTTCGTCCCGGAAGGACGCGTGGTCATCGACATCGTCGCATCACTTTGCAAAGGGCGCTTCTGCTTCTACGACATCGACACGCCGGTGACCGTGGCGCAGCTTTCGGCCGATGATTGCGATTATCTGAGCTGGCGGCAGATTCCTTATTTCGATGTCTACTTCTCGTTCACCGGCGGGCCGATGCTTGGCCGTCTGATGGAGGACTTCGGCGCGCGCCGAGCCGAACCGCTCTACTGCTCGGCCGACCCAGAACGGCATCACCGGACCGGCGATCCGATCCGCTGGGATCTCGGCTATCTCGGCACCTACAGCGCGGACCGGCAGGCAACGCTGAACGCGCTGCTGCTCGAGCCCGCACGGCATATGCCGGATCGCCGTTTCGTCGTAGCCGGCTCGCAATACCCATCCGATATCATCTGGCCGGACAATGTCGAACGCATCGAACATTTGCCGCCCGCCGATCATGCCGCGTTCTACAGCCGTCAGCGCTACACGCTGAACGTCACACGCAGTTCCATGATCGCTGCCGGATGGTCGCCCAGTGTGCGCCTGTTCGAAGCGGCTGCTTGCGGCACGCCCATCATCAGCGATCACTGGCCAGGGCTCGACAGCTTCTTTCCTGCATCGGCGATCCACACCGCCGGGGAAACGGACCATGTCGTCGAAATCCTCTTCGGCGAGTCCGAGCGCACACGCCTCGCGATGGCCCGCCGGGCCCGCGAATGCGTCCTCGCATCCCACACCGGTGCGGCCAGGGCCCGTGAATTCGTGGCGGTGTTGACACAGCCAAGGGCGGCGGCCCTCGATTTAGACATCGGAAGCGCAGCATGACCGGCATACAGGAGAAAACGACGATGCGACAAAAAAGAAACGCGCAAAGGGCAAAGGCAGTGCTTGTCGCCGGCGGTGCGGGATTCCTCGGTTCGCATCTTTGCGAAGCATTGCTCCGCGACGGCTGGCGCGTGATCTGCGCCGACAATTTCCTGACTGGGCGCATGGAAAACATCATCTCGATCATGGACCAGCCGGGTTTCCGGTTGATCGAGCAGGACATCTGCCGGCCATTGGATCTCGGCGAGCCCGTGGATCGCATCTACAACCTGGCATGCGCTGCCTCGCCGCCGCGTTACCAGGCCGACCCGATACACACCACGCGAACCTGCGTGATCGGCACGCTCAACCTGCTCGAACTCGCTGTCCGATATGACGCGCGGCTGCTGCAGGCCTCGACGAGCGAAGTGTATGGCGATCCGGAGCAACATCCCCAGAGGGAGGACTATGTTGGCCATGTGAACTGCACAGGCCCGCGCGCCTGCTACGACGAGGGCAAGCGCACCGCCGAAACGCTTTGCTTCGATTATCTGAGGGCCGGCAAGGCCGACGTGCGCGTCGCGCGCATCTTCAACACCTACGGTCCGAGAATGGATCCGGCGGACGGCCGCATCGTCTCAAACCTGATCATGCAGGCGTTAGAAAAACGTCCTCTGACGATCTTCGGCGACGGCTTGCAAACGCGGTCCTTCTGCTATGTTTCCGATCAGATCGATGGATTGAGGCGACTGATGGACATCGACCCCAATCCGGGCAAGCCGGTCAATCTGGGCAATCCCGGAGAATTCACCATCGTGCGACTGGCGGCGCTGGTGAAGGCGATGACCGGCACCAAATCCGATCTGAGATTTCTGCCGCTGCCGCAAGACGATCCTCGGCGCAGGCAGCCCGATATTTCGCGTGCAAAAGCGCTGCTCGGCTGGACACCGAAGGTGCCCCTCAACGAAGGGCTCAAGCTGACGATCGATTATTTCGCGGCGCTCGAAGGCAGTCGCATCGGCGATCAGATGACAGGCTTCGCCAAAAGAGCGAGGCCGGCATCCGGCGGGCTGCAGAACCTTCCGGCGTGATGCGAGACGGCCGCCGAATCTTTCCCGAGATCGCGCGGAACATCCGCCCAAGCTTGTGGTTTGGCGGGAGGACCCGATACGGAGGATCATCCTCATGCAACCCAAGCGACCCGCGAGGGATATCGACCAGATGGCCGAACGCGAGACGGCTGCCTATCTGCGGCGCGCCTCGATCACCTATCTCGAGTGCTGCGTCAGCTTGATGATGACGCATCTGCAGCGCGAGGAAGTGGCCACTATTCTCGAGCAGGAAGCAGACATGCTGCGAAGGCTGGATTGATCGGAACGATCATATCAGGCATTCGTCCAGGAACCGTATCAGCCGCATCCTATATCGGTCTGCCGTCGCGGCCAGCCTTGCTTTTTCCCGGCCATTTTCGGATTGCGCAGCCGTGCTCCAGAGCCCCATCTGGAATGCCAAGTAGCACGGTTCGAAAAAGGCGATGTGGCCTTTGTCGAGGGCAAGCTTCATTCCCTCGACCAAGGTCCTCACATCGCTGTCGGATAGTCCATGTTCGACACGGGCGCCGGCAATGTCCCACTCTATTGGCTGGCAGCCGATCAAATCGTGTGCCCGGCAATGGTCAACAGCATCTGTCTTGAGCACCCTGCCGTCGGCACGAACGAGAAACTCCCACGGTTGGAGCTTTCCGTCGATTTCAATCCGCTGCAGCCCGCTCGCGGGGGTCTGTTTCGCGAGCCAACCGCGCAAGGTCGCCGCGCGTTTCTCGCCCAAGGCTTCCGACGCATTGGAAACAGCCATCTCCGCGAGCGCAAGCAATGATGCACCCGGTTCGCAAGTTCGAAGATTGAGCGCACGCCAGGCCAGGTAATTCGTGAGTTCCGCGATCAGTCTTTCCCTGGGCAGCGGCGCCTGATCCATCGTGGTGCCGTCGATCCACCGTTCAACCAGAAAGCCATGGCAAAGCGCGACAACTTGCGATCCGAACCCGGCTTCGTGCAACATCGCCGCGGCTCGTTTCTTGCGCAGTCCGGTTTCGCCGAGGCCGGCGAATTTGACGAGCCAGCGGTCACGCCCGGCGGATGCCAGGAATTTACGCCGCTCGGTAACGCGTGGGCTCGGCGGCCAGCGCCCTTCGTCGGCGTAGTGGGCGGCCCGCCACTCGCCGCCAGATAGCTCGGTCAGGCCTAATTCCGGCCTGCCGACCGCCTCGGCCACCCAATCGCGCAACGTGGGAATTTTCGAGCTTTCCGAGAAGGTGCATTCAAACGCCGTCGCCACATGTTTCGGACAGCGCGACCAAGTCTCCCGAGCCTCCCGCGACGCTTCGCTGCCCGGGCCGCCTGAATGGCTGGGAAACAGGTGAATGCGATCCCTATCGATATCCAGTTCACGCAGCCAAACGACAACGGCATGCATCGAACTGCCGGACAGGCCGGGACCCTCGTCGACAACGGCGAAGCGAGCCGACGAATTGTTCTTCCAGGGAGCGATCGACCGCGGATCGGCGTTGATATGCCTGCGGAAGGGATGGCCGATCGGGCGAACGCTGAATGGTGCGGGCGCATCAATCGAGGCCGCCACCATAGCTGCCAGCCCGAGGCCAATGCTGCGGACGCCGATCACGCATGTGTTCGCATCGAGACCCGACTTCCGCGCTGCGTCCAAATAGCTTTCGGGATAAAGCGCATAGTGCGCATAACCCTCGGCAGAGCCGGTCAGAACCTCGGCCTGGCAGTCGAGCCCGGCCAGCAGTTTGAGAAGTCCCGGATCGATGCCACCGCCGACGGCGAAACCGCTTCGCCACGACTTCGCCACCTCTGCCGCAACTCCGACCAGCAACCTGGCGCCTTGCTGTTGTCGCGGCGAAAAAATGTCGATGCCGCTGGTTTCGAAATCGACATCGGCAAGCGCCTGAACCAGTTCCGACACGCTGATGAATAGTCCGACCAATGCAGCATGGCGTTGGACGCCATAGGACATTCGACCCAGGCTCTCGGCCATTTCGCCTGCTGCTTCGCGAAGCCGCTGTGCGCTCTCGGTCTGCTTGTGGTCGCCGTAGACGATCATCGATCGGTTTTCCAATGCTTGCCGTGCGGCAACGCATCGAATGCGGCTTCGATCCATGCTGTCTCGCGCAATTTTTCGATGGGCGGAGGAACATTCCGGCACGCTGATGGTTCGGCGCCAGGAACTTACCTTTGAACAACATAGGGTGGCGGTTTCGTGGGATCGAAAAAGGTTCGTGTTGGTATCGTTGGGGTCGGCAATTGCGCATCCTCCCTCGTGCAGGGCCTCTCGTTTTATCGTCACGCTAAAAGCAACGAACCAATCCCTGGGCTGATGCATGCCGACCTCGGCGGCTACCATGTCGACGACATCGAGATTGTCTGCGCATTCGATGTCGCCAGGAGCAAGGTTGGCCGCGACGTCGCGGAAGCGATCTATGCCGCCCCCAACAACACGTTCCGCTTTGCCGATGCGTTGACAAGCGGCGTTCGTGTCGAGCGGGGACCGACGCTGGACGGGATCGGCAAATATTTGCGTGACGAGATTGAAGAAGCTCCGGAGCCCGTAGCCAATGTCACCGAGATCCTGCGCGACAGCAGCGCTGACGTGCTGGTTTCCTACCTGCCGGTGGGTTCCGAGGAGGCGACCTGCTTCTATGCCGAATGCGCACTCGAGGCCGGCTGCGCCTTCGTCAATTGCATACCGGTTTTCATCGCCTCACGCCCGGAATGGCGCCGGCGCTTCGAGCAGCGGGGACTGCCGCTGGTCGGCGACGATATCAAGAGCCAGGTCGGCGCGACCATCGTGCACCGGTTGCTGGCCAATCTCTTCCGCGAACGCGGCGTGCGCATCGACCGCACCTATCAGCTGAATTTCGGCGGCAACACCGATTTTCTCAACATGCTGGAACGCGAGCGGCTGGAATCGAAGAAAATCTCGAAGACGCAGTCCGTGGCCAGCCAGTTCGATGTTCCCCTGGAGCCGGGCAACATCCATGTCGGGCCGAGCGACCATGTGCCTTGGCTCACCGATCGCAAGTGGGCCTATATAAGGGTCGAAGGCACGACCTTCGGCGGCGTGCCGCTCAATGCCGAGCTCAAGCTGGAAGTCTGGGATTCTCCAAATTCAGCCGGCGTGGTGATCGATGCGGTACGCTGCGCCAAGCTGGCGCTCGATCGCGGCATAGCCGGTGCCCTGACCGGTCCCTGCAGTTATTTCATGAAGTCGCCTCCCGAACAGTTCACCGACGCCGAAGCGCGGCAGCGCACGCTGGCTTTTATCGCAGGCAAGGACGAGCCTTTGCTCGATGCTGCGGAATGACGACGACCTTCTTTCTGATCCGCCATGCGGCACACGACAATGTCGGCTCCTATCTTGCAGGCCGGATGGACGGCGTTTGCCTCGGCGACGCCGGCAAGGCACAGGCTGCGCAGCTTGGCGGCCGCATGGCCCGGGAGCCTATCGTCGCGATCCTGTGCAGCCCGCGTGAGCGTACGCGAGAGACGGCGCTGCCAATCGCGCTCGCCTGCGATGTCGGGGAAATCGCGATCTGCGCCGAACTCGACGAGATCGACTTCGGCGACTGGTCGGGAAAGACTTTCGATGAGCTGAATGGCGACGCCAGTTGGCGAGCCTGGAATGACCAGCGGCAGGAGGCAAGGACACCGAGTGGCGAGACCATGCAGGATGTCCAGCAACGCATTGTGTCGCTGATGGCCGCGGTCCGCGAGCGGCATCAGAATCAATACGTCGCCCTGGTCAGCCACGCCGATGTGATCAAGGCCGCCGTCTGCAACGTTCTTGGCTTGCCGGCCGGCGACTGCTTTCGCTTCGACATCGATCCCGCTTCGATCACGACGATCGTGTCGGGGGACTGGGGGGCAAAGCTGATCCGATTGAACGAAGTTGCCTGACGAGGATTTGCCGGATGCAGATGGTCATTTTCGGTCTTACCGTCACGTCTTCATGGGGTAACGGACATGCCACCTTGTGGAGGGGACTGATCCGAGCCCTCGCTCGGCGCGGCTGGTCCATTACCTTCTTCGAACGCGACACACCCTACTATGCCGGAACGCGCGATCTTGATCATCTGGACGGCGGCAACGTCGTGCTCTACCCGGACTGGGAGGACATCCGCCGGGTCGCGGAGCAAACGATCAAGCAATCGGATGTCGTGATCGTCACCTCTTATTGTCCCGACGCCGTGGACGCCTCGCGGCTGGCGCTGCAGGCAGGCCGCGGACTGCGTGTCTTCTACGATCTGGACACGCCGATCACGCTTGCCCGCATCGAACAAGGTGAGCGTCCACCCTATTTCGGCCCCGAGGGTCTTGCCGATTTCGACCTCGTCCTGAGCTACACAGGCGGCTCGGCGGTCGACGCGCTGAAGACGGTTCTGGGCGCGCGTCACGTGGTGCCGCTCTATGGGCATGTCGATCCGGATCAACACCGGCCGGCTACGCCGCGGACCGAGTTCAAGGCCGATCTATCCTATCTCGGAACCTACGCGCCAGATCGCCAGGCGGCCGTCGAGAATCTGCTGGTTCGCCCAGCTGCGCGCTTGCCGGACCAGCGCTTCATCATCGGCGGCGCACAATATCCGCAGGAATTCCCGTGGAGCGACAACATCTTCTTCGTCAGGCACCTTCCGCCGGCCGATCACCCGGCGTTTTTCTCATCCTCTCGTCTGACACTGAACGTCACCCGCGAGGCGATGGCACAAAAGGGCTGGTGCCCTTCAGGCCGGTTGTTCGAAGCAGCGGCATGTGGGGTGCCTATCGTAACCGACACCTGGCCGGGCCTAAGCAGCTTCTTCGAACCCGGCCGCGAGATCCTGCTGGCCCACGACACCGATGACGTGGTCGCGGCGCTCGCCTTACCCGCAGGAGAACTCGACGCCATCAAAACCCGTGCGCGCCAACGGGTCCTCGACGAACACACCTCTGCCCGGCGCGCGGCGGAGCTGGACCAGATTCTAAACGACGCCTTTCAAAGATCCCCCGGCGAACCGATGATGGAAGCAGTCTGATGTTGGGCATTGTGCCCGCTGCCGGGCGCGGCAGCCGCATTCAACCGCTCGGCTTCTCGAAAGAGCTGCTGCCGGTCGGCAGTCGGATCGATGGACAGACGGAGCGTCCCTGCGCGGTGAGCGAGTACCTGGTGCGGCGGATGGTGCGCGCCGGCGTCGACAAGATCTGTTTCATCATCGGATCCGGCAAATCCGACATTCTCGAATATTACGCCGCCGGCTATGGTGACGCTGCGGCTCTCTTCGTGGTGCAGCCCAATCCCGTTGGACTTTGCGATGCGATTTTTCGGGCAGCGCCTCTCGTCGCGCCCGACGAGACGGCTTTGATCGGTTTGCCCGATACGATCTGGTTCCCCGAGGACGGCTTCTCGTGCCTGCCCGACAGTTCCCTCTCGTTCCTGCTCTTTCCGGTGGACCGCCCGGAATTTTTCGATGCCGTGGTTCTCGACGAGAGAGATCGGGTGAAGGAAATCCAGGTCAAGCGGCAAGACGCTGCCACGAACTGGATCTGGGGGGCGTTCAAGATGCCGGGCCGGACCTTGCACCAGTTGGCGGCACTGTGGCGCGAGCGGGACTGCCGCGACGAATATATCGGCACCCTGATTAACGCCTATCTGGCAGCCGGCGGTGAGGCCCATGGCGTCAAGGCTGGGTCCGCCTATGTCGATGTCGGCACGTTCAACGGCTATCGCACGGCTCTGCGGCTGCTCGAGGACGGCGCGGCACCCGTCCATCACCAACCCGCCACGGTTACGCCAGTTGCCCGTTCGCATGTGCCCGTCGTTCCCGGCGAAGGAGCCTGATCATGCTGCATTCCCATGCCGAAATCCGTCGCCGTATCGATGCTCTCGGCCCGTGGTTCCACAACATGGAACTGGCCGGTGTCGAAACCGCTCCCAACCATTTTCTCGGCAATTATCCGCTGATCAAATGGCGCAAATTCGCCGAGGCCATTCCCGCGGATCTGACAGGTAAGACGGTGTTGGATATCGGCTGCAATGCCGGTTTCTATTCCATCGAGATGAAACGGCGAGGTGCCGCCCGTGTCCTCGGCATCGATTTCGATGAAGCCTATCTGGCGCAGGCCCGCTTTGCCGCCGAGATCGCCAATTGCGAGATCGAATTCCAGAAACTGTCGGTCTACGACGTCGGCGCCCTGCGCGAAACATTCGATATCGTGCTGTTCATGGGGGTGCTTTATCACTTGCGCCACCCCTTGCTCGCGCTCGACCTTATCCGTGAGCATGTCGCCGGTGATTTGATGATCTTCCAGTCGATGCAGCGTGGCAGCACAGATCTGCCCGAGATGGAAGAGAACTATCATTTCTGGACCCATGACCTGTTCGACCGACCGGAATTTCCCAAGCTCCATTTCATCGAGCACCGCTATGCCGATGATCCGACCAACTGGTGGATACCCAACCGCGCCTGCACCGAAGCGATGCTGCGCAGCGCCGGATTTGAAATCGTCCTGCATCCGGAGCAGGAGGTCTATTTCTGCCGCGCCGCCGGCGACGCGGCCAGTGGCGGTCCCGTCTACCCCTCGAAAGGACAGCGCCATGATTGAAGCCGCGATGATCTGGAACGAGCCCAACAACAAATCGCATTGGGATCCCGAGCTCGACCCCGATTGGAGCCGCTTTGCCAGGATGGCGATACTGTCGGCGGACGCAATCGCATCTGAAAACCCGGCTTTGACCAAAGTGCTCGGTGGCATCTCGCCGATAGACCCGGGGTTCATCACCCGCATGAAGGAATTCGGCGTGCTGGATCATGTCGATGCCGTCGCCGTGCACGGCTTTCCCCTCGACTGGAACCTTTGGCAGATCCAGGAATGGCCGCAGAAGATCGGCGAGATCGCTGCCGTCACCGACCTTCCCATCTGGGTCAGCGAAGTCGGCGTATCGACCTTCGGCGCCGAGGAAATCCAGGTCTGGGGGCTCAAGCGCACAGCTGAATTGCTGCTCGGCAACGCACCACGCATCCAGTGGTACAGCCTCTACGATCTTCCGCGTGAATGGGAAGCAACGACGCGTCACCGCGAAGCCGAGGGCTCCTCTTATTACCGGCATTTCCATATGGGGCTGCTGCGCCAGGACGGCACGCCAAAGCCCGCGCTGGAGGAATTCCTGCGCTATACACCCGCAATGGGACTGGTGCAGTGGTTTCATTTCGAAGATCCTCGGCTGGACGATGCCGTCGCCTGGATGAAGCGGCTGGGTGTCACCAATATGCGTACCGGGCTTTCCTGGGCGGACAGCTTTCGGCCGAATGCGCTGGACTGGTTCGACCGGCAGATGGATGCACTCGCCGATTTCGACGTGACGGTCACCTTCTGCTTCACACCTCAGCACCGCGGAATGATGCCCCACCACACCAGCCCGCCGCTGGTGCCGGAGGAGTTCGCGGAATTCTGCTCAACCATGATCCGCCGCTATGCGTCCGGGATGACATCCGCCTCGCTCCCCACGCAGCGGGCCTCGGCCGCGTGAATTGCCATGCTGCCCATGCATCAGATGCCGGACTTCGCGACGCCGTTGACAGATGGAGATGCGACGCAAGGCACCGGGACGCGACCGGGCGAGACACTCACCGTTCTCAATGTCGCCTACCCTCTCGCGCCCGTCGGACCTGACGCTGTCGGCGGTGCCGAACAGGTTCTGTCGATGCTCGATCGGGCACTGGTTCACGCCGGTCATCGATCTATCGTCATTGGTTGCCGTGGCTCCAGCGCGAGCGGCACGCTTGTGGAAATACCGGCCGAAAACGGCATGCTCGACGAGGCGGCGAAGCGCCGCGCGCAACAGGCCCATCGCAAAGCAATCGCCGCTGCCCGCGCCCGATGGCCCATCGACGTGGTTCATCTGCACGGCATCGATTTCGACGCTTATCTTCCCGACGATGGTCCGACCCTGGTGAGCCTCCACCTGCCATTGGATTGGTATCCGGCCGCGGCATTGTGCCCGACGCGCGGTGACCTCTGGCTTCATGCGGTCTCGCCCAGCCAGCAGAAAACCGCGCCACCAGGCGCCAGGCTGGCGGCGCCGATTCCGAACGGCGTCGACATCGAAGCACTAAACCTGCCGCAGCCGAAGCGCGACTTTGCCCTTGTTCTAAGCCGGGTTTGCCCGGAAAAGGGCATTCACCTGGCGCTCGATGCGGCCAAACAGGCAGGCGTTCCGCTGGTCATCGGCGGCAAGGTCTATCCCTACGAAACGCATACGCGGTACTTTCGCGACGAGGTCCAACCTCGCCTCGATGGCCGCCGCCGCTTCCTTGGCCCGCTCGGCTTCACCGCCAAGCGACGCTTTCTCAACGCAGCGCGCTGCCTGGTCATTCCGAGCCTCGCAGCCGAAACCAGCTCGCTTGTGGCCATGGAGGCCCTCGCCTGCGGCACCCCGGTGGTCGCCTTTCCAAATGGTGCGCTTCCCGATGTCATAGAGCACGGCAGAACGGGCTTTCTCGTCGATACGGTCGACGAGATGGCCCAAGCCATTCTTGCGGCGTCCAGCTTGGATGCCGAGGCATGCAGGGCCGAAGCGCGACGGCGGTTTTCGCTGGAACGGATGATCTCGTCTTACATGGATTCCTATCAGGCGCTGGCACAGCTTGGCACTGGCCGCTGGCGCTTCGCAGCGACGCTGTGAGCCAAGCTGTGCTGCGCAGCAAAATCATCGGTGACCTCGCACAATTCGACGCCTTGACGCCGCACTGGTGGAAACTGTGGCAGCAGAGTCCCTCGGCGACGCCGTTTCAATCTCCCGCCTGGCTGGTGCCATGGTGGCACGCATTCGCACCCGGTGAACTGGCGACGGTCGCGGTCTGGCGCGGCGGCGATCTGGTCGGTCTGGCGCCGCTTTACCTCGAGCATGGGACGGCCGGTTCGAAGCTGCTTCCGGTCGGCATTTCGCTCAGCGACTATCTGGACATTCTGGCTGTCCCTGGGATCGAAGCCGAGGTTGTCGCCATCGTCGTCGAGTCGATCCTCTCGATCGGGTGGGCGCAATGGATCTTGTCGGACTTGCCGCAGGACAGCGTCGCCCTAGCGATGACACATCCCGAGATGGATCGGCCGGCCGCCCATGCCGCCTGCCCCGTGCTCGCCCTCGTCGGCGACGAAACGCTTGCAAGCTGCGTCCCCGCAAGACGCAGACGCCAGTTGCGTCGGGCGCGCCAGGCCGCATCAAGATGCGGCCGCATCGCGTTGTCGGCAAGCGGCAGTCCGCAAACCTTCCTCGATCAATTGATCCGCCTGCACAATGTGCGCTGGGCCGAACACGGAGGCGGTGTGTTGGCCAACGCCGCCGTCGAGCAATTCCATCGGCTCTCACTTCCCTTGCTCGACGCTCACGGTCTGGTGCGATGCTGGCTGTTCGCGATCGATGGCGGAACCGTCGGCGCCTATTACGGATTTCACCACCGCGGCCGTGCCTATGCCTATCTCGGCGGCTTCGACCCTGCCTATGCCGAGGAGAGCCCAGGCGCGATCCTGATTGGCCACGCAATCGCGGAAGCGATCCGCGAAGATGCGCGCGAGTTCGATTTCCTGCGCGGCCAGGAGGCCTACAAATATGGCTGGGGCGCCGTCGACAGGTGGACGATGCGCAGGGTCTGGACGCGGAGTTGATGCATGAGTGTAACCGCACCGAAAGCCGCCCGGCGCACGACATCGGTCAGGCTGGCGGTTGAAGACTGCATGGCCGATGGCATTTGCGCCGAAAGTGTTCTCGTCAGGCTGGCGCTCCACCTGCCGCCCACAATTGGAGCGGCGGAATTGGCGGAGGTCGTGCTGAAGGTCCAGCCGGCGGATGCCGGCGACGCAGCAAGGCTGCGAAAGGTCGCCGGACTGCTGCGCTGCAGACCAGACGTCTTTGCCGTGTTGCGAGCGACGGGCGGCGCCGTTCGGCATGAGCGCGATGAGGACGAGACCAATGTCGCTGTCGTCATGCGGCTGGCCTCCAGCTTCGATGCCGCGGCAGCGATTTCGGGAGCCGCGAGTGTCCAACTGGCATCCCTCGGCGATGAGGAAAGGCTCACAGCCACGACCAACGAAATCGTTGCATGGCTGGAAGCGCGAGAATTCACCGGAAGGGAACGGAGCATTCTCGACATCGGTTGCGGCATCGGCCGCTTCGAGCGTGCGCTGTGCAAATCCTTCAAACGGATGGTCGGCATCGACATATCGTCGCGGATGATCTCCATCGCGTCCAAGCAATGCGCCCCGCTCGGCAATGTCGAGTTGCGACAAACCTCCGGTCTCGACCTGGTCGAATTCGACGATGCCAGTTTCGATTGCGTGCTGGCGGTCGACAGCTTTCCCTATCTGGTTCTGGCCGGCATGGCAGAGCGGCATTTCGAAGAAATTGCACGCGTTCTGAAACGGCCGGGCTGGCTCGCCTTGCTGAACTATTCCTATCGCGGATCACTTTTCTCAGACCGAGATGATATCGGCCGTCTGGCGCAAGCTCATCAATTGCGGGTTCTCATTGACGGTGAGAAGCCGTTTCGGTCATGGGATGGCAGCGCCTTTTTGCTCGCTCGGTGAGACGGAACATTACAGCGCGATGCCAGTTCGGACTGCGAACAAGGGGCACCGACGGGTGTCCTCGCTTCGAAGGAGGCTATCATGGCATCTGGCGGTAAAAAACATTTCGGCCGCGGCAGTCATGGCAAGGGTGCCGGCGTCGGCGCAATGACCTCCCTGGAGAAGGACAAGATCGAAGAAAACGCGGTTTTGTCGAATCGCGACAAGAAGCAGCATGGCCAGGAGCGCGGGCTGGACGGCAAGCGGATCAAATCCGATCAATATCAGGATCACGCCACTAATCGATTGCCGAAGGACTGAACGCCACCGCGCCGCGTCCATAGCCCGCGGCGACAAAGGAGGAGCAAGGAAATAAACCTGTGCAAGGGTCCGCTGGTGAGCTTCTCGGCGGTGGACACCGCCTTGTAAAGCCAGGCGCTTATCACCACACTAGCATCAAGGGACCGCTATCAAGAGAATGTGATGTCTCGTTCGAGCGACGATACCACGGATCCGCATGTCGAGATGACAGTGGATCAGGAGATTGCTTCCCTGCTGGCCGCCATAGAGCAGGAAAAGATTCCAGACCGCCTGACCAAGCTGGCGATGGAACTGCAGGACGCACTCGTCCAGAAACGTCGGCGCGACGTGAAGAACTGACTATCTGCGGCTGTCGACCTCGACATCGAGCTGACCATCCGACAGCTGGTTTCTTCTCTCCATTAACGTCTCGAGCGAACTCTCTCCAAGGAATTCAAGGATATTGGCGCGCGCACGATTCAGGCGGCTTTTGACCGTCCCTACCGCGCAGCCGCATATGTCGGCGGTTTCCTCGTAGCTCACTCCCAAAACGCCGATCAGCATGAGCACCTCGCGTTGGTGTTCAGGCAGCCTTTGAATGGCGCCGTGAACTTCCTTGCTCTGAACAGTCCATTCCTGGGTGGCTTCCGAAATTGGCCTCGAAGAGGCGCAGTCGAGCAGGCCGGGCGCCTCCCGGGCAGCGATCTTGACCCGGGTGTAATAAGTGTTGCGCATGATGGTGAAGAGCCACGACTTCATGCGTGTACCGGGTTCGAACTTGTCGATGTTGGCGAGACCCTTGGTCAGTGTCTCCTGCACGAGATCGTCGGCGTCGTCGGGGACGCGGCAGAAGGTGCGCGCGAATGCCCGCAGGGCAGGTATCAGGTCAACGATGGAAACTTCATTGGTTTCCTGGTCGGCCAAAAGGCAGCCTCCGGATGACAATGGTCCAGCTCCCAGAAGAAAGAGTGTGTGAACGCAGCCCCAGCTAAATGCATGGACGTTTGGTTCGTTCCTCGTGCTGGAGACAACTCTTCATAAATTGTGCGCAGGCGGAGATATCTGTCATCCGATCGCCGCTCACCATCTCCGCAACAGTCACCGCTCCTCCGACAGCGGTTTCTCAAGCGCCCATTTTTTACGGGAACAAAGCCGCTCACCGGCAGTTTGATGGCTTGACCACTTCAACCTTCCGGTATCGATCGAGGATCTGTCATGGCCAAATCCGCTCGCCCCTCCGCTCGCCAATCGGCAAGTGGACTGGATCAGAATAGCGCGCGCGGAAATGGCGGCGAGTTGCACCAGATCGCGGGGGACGACACGCCTGCCCTTACGACGGCGCTCGGAACGCCTGTCTCCGACGACCAAAACACATTGCGGATCGGTGAGCGCGGACCATCGCTGATCGAAGACTTCCACTTTCGCGAGAAGATTTTCCACTTCGACCACGAACGCATCCCGGAAAGGGTCGTTCATGCCCGTGGCTACGGCGCGCATGGGTATTTCGAGACCTACGAGTCACTTGCCAAATACACACGTGCCGACATTTTCCAGCGAGCTGGTGAAAAGACGCCGGCATTCGTTCGTTTCTCCACGGTTGCCGGCAACAAGGGCTCGTTCGATCTCGCCCGCGACGTGCGCGGCTTCGCGGTCAAGCTCTATACCAAGGAAGGCAATTGGGACCTGATCGGCAACAACATCCCGGTCTTCTTCATCCAGGACGCCATCAAGTTTCCCGATCTGATCCACGCCGCCAAACAGGAGCCCGACCGTGCCTTTCCGCAGGCACAGACGGCGCACGACAATTTCTGGGACTTCATCAGCCTGATGCCGGAATCGATGCACATGGTGATGTGGATCATGTCGGATCGCGCGATCCCGCGTTCCTTCCGCTTCATGCAAGGCTTTGGTGTGCACACGTTCCGCCTCGTCAACGCAAAGGACGAATCCACCTTCGTCAAGTTCATCTGGAAACCCAAGCTCGGCATGCAATCGGTGGTCTGGAACGAGGCGGTCAAGATCAATGGCGCCGATCCCGACTTCCATCGCCGCGATCTGTGGGACGCCATACAGGCCGGCAATTTCCCGGAATGGGAGTTGACGGTGCAACTGTTCGATCAGGCGTTCGCCGACAGTTTCGACTTCGATATCCTGGACGCAACGAAGATAATTCCCGAAGAGATCCTCGAACCCATTCCGGTCGGTAGGCTGGTGCTCGACCGGATGCCGGACAATTTCTTCGCCGAGACCGAGCAGGTTGCGTTCATGACGCAGAATGTGCCGCCCGGAATCGATTTCTCCAACGATCCGCTTCTGCAGGGGCGCAACTTTTCCTATCTCGATACCCAATTGAAACGACTGGGTAGCCCGAACTTTACCCATCTGCCGATCAATGCGCCGAAGTGCCCGTTCGCCCATTTTCAACAGGACGGACACATGGCCATGCGCAATCCGGCCGGTCGCGCCAATTATGAGCCGAACTCATGGGGACTGGGACCGCGCGAGGATCCGCAGCGTGGCTTCCGTTCTTTCGCCGATGCCGAAGAAGGGCAGAAAGTACGTCTGCGCGCGGAGAGCTTCGCCGATCATTACAGCCAGGCCCGTCAATTCTTCAACAGCCAGACACCACCGGAGCAGCGTCACATCGCGATGGCGCTGACGTTTGAACTGAGCAAGGTCCAGGCACCGGCGATCCGCGAGCGGATGGTTTCGCATTTGTTGAACATCGATGAAACGCTGGCAACCACGGTCGCCGACAAGCTCGGTATCCGTGACATGCCCGAACCTGCCGAGGCCGCCGTTCCACCCCGCGATGACTTGCCGCCGTCGCCGGCGCTCAGCATCATCCAAAACGGGCCCGACAGTTTCGAAGGCCGCAAAGTCGGTGTCATGCTCAGCGATGGAGCCGATGTCGCGCTGTTCGAGGAACTTCGTTCCGCCATCGAAGCAGAAGGCGCGGTGATGGAAGTGATTGCCCCCAAGGTGGGCGGCGTCGAAGCCGCCGACGGCACTCACATCGAGGCAAGGCACATGATAGATGGCGGCCCATCCGTATTGTTCGACGCGGTGGTGCTCCTCCTCTCCGAGGCGGGCGCCGAGCTGTTGGTCAAGGAGGCCGCTGCGAAGGATTTCGTGTCTGATGCGTTTGCGCATTGCAAGTTCATCGGCTTCACCCCGGGGGCCGAGCCGCTCCTGATCAAAGCAGGCGTCGCTCCCGATGCCGACGAGGGGCTGACGCGGCTGGATTCAGCAGCTTCGGTAACTGCGTTTGTGCAGTCATGCCGCAAACTGCGGCTCTGGGCGCGGGAGGCGGCTGTCAAGCTTTGATGCGCTGTTCCGTTGGCGTGTCCGCAGGCTTGGGTTGCCACCGGGCCTCAGCCGGCGCCGCGATCTACGAGCGACTTTCCTTGCTGGACGCTTGTTGCCGCTGCTTTTCCAGGACCTCGTCGGTCCCGACCAGCTTTTTTGCTCCGCCTGAAATGGTCGTGGACACCACCGAGGGCGGATCGCTCGCCGGAAAGGAATCCTCCAACCCCGCCTGCAGTTGGTCTTCGAGCGTGCGTGGTTCTTCGGAACGGCCGGGCGTTCTGCGCGTGTCTATCTTCTCAAGCGTTTGTTTCTTTTTTGGTGAATCGTTGGCGTTGCGGACCAGGGCGTAAAGCTGCTCGATCGCAAATTCCTTGATCGTTTCGAAATCGGCCCGATCGTCCTTTGCCGCCTCGATTTGATCGACCATGGCTTTCTCGAAGCGGTCGAGGCTGTCGCCTCCGCAGGCATGGGAAAGGCGCAGCAAAGCCTCGTGCAGCATCAACGGAGCGAAATGGGCCGACGCCTCTAGCCTGAGTTGTCTTAGACGATCCGGAGTGGCGGCCTGCAACTTTGACATGGACAACCTCCTTTCTCCCACAAGCGTCTCAACGACAATTGACCGCCGATGTTCCACCGCGCCTGAACATCCTTCCCGCCCGGCGAGCTACAGGAACCAGCTTGCCACCAGTCCCGCCGACGCCGCAAAGATCGCCAGGGTCGTCACGCCGCCCAGAATGTTCGTGCTTGTGCTGTTGACCTTGTCGCCCATGATCTTGCGATTGTTGGTCATGATGAGGATGAGAAGCAGCAGCGGCGGGGTTGAAAATCCTTGCACGATGCCAGACCAGACAAGGGCTTTCATCGGGTTGAAGCCGAAGAAATTGAGGCCCACCGCCACCAGCGTTATGACCCCGATCACGATGTAGAATTTGGGAGCCTGCCGGGGTTTGGCATGCAAGCTATTCTTCCATCCCATCGCCTGGGCGAAATCGAAAGCAGCGCCAGCGGTCATGATCGGCACGGCCAGAAAGCCGACGCCAATTACACCGGCCGCAAAGAGAATGCCGGCAGCGTCGCCAGCAAGCGGCCGCAGCGCTTCGGCCGCCTGTGCCGCTGTCTCGATCTGCGTCTGCCCGGCCCTGTAGAGCGTCGACCCTGTCGAAAGGATGATGAAATACATGATCAGATTGGAAAACGTCATGCCGATCAGGATATCGCGGCGGGATCGGCGAAGCTCGCCCTCGGTGGCGCCTTTGCGCTCTTCGAGGCTCGTTCGACCCTTGGCGATCTCCTCCTCCACCTCCTGATTGGACTGCCATGTGTAAAGGTATGCGGACAGCGTGGTGCCGACGATGGCGACGAGGATGGACAGGTATTCTCGGCTGAACTCGATTTTTGGCAACAGCGTGCCACGCAGAACGGAGGCTGCATCCGGTTTGGCAAGCACCGCGGAGACCACATAGGCGAGCAGAGCCAGAGCCAGCCACCGGAACACATTTCGGATCAATTTATACGATCCGAACACCTGCAGGGCAAAAATGACGGCCGCAACGGCAATGACGACCAAGGGAGCAGGCAGAGGAACGAACAGCACGATGGCCGCCGACATGGCGCCAAGATCGGCGGCTGCCTCGATCGTGTTGCCAATCAGCACGCCCACCAGCACGGACCATAGCAGCCAACGCGGATAGAAGTCCGATATGACCTTGAAAAGCCCGCGCCCCGAAACTTGGCCAAGTTTGGATGAAAGATAGACGACGACATACATCATCGGCAGCGTGACAGGTGCCGTCCACAGCAGGTCGGGCCCGAACCGCGCTCCGGCGCTCGCGTAGGTACCGATGGCCGAGCAGTCGTCATCGGCCGCACCGGTGATCAGACCAAGCCCGAGAGCCCGAACGACGCCGCCTTTTTTTTGCTCGCTTGCCCTTGGGCCCGCATCAGGTGGCTTGTTCATTGAAGGCGCGTCTTTACCGGGGCCACGCAACAAATCATGACGAACTTCCAATCGGATGCCGATGAAGCAGCCGTTTCAAGCTGCATTGAGATCGAATTCGAACCTCTGGTCAGTCTTTTTGTTCCTGGACACAGTCCCGGCCCGCGACGGCGTTTCATCCGATGCGGGTTCTTGCGGCGGAGTCGAACATCCAGGCCAATGCTCAAGAAGAGAATGCCTGTGTCGAAGCCTGTCCTTCAGGCGACGTGGCACAAAAGCTATTCCTTCAAAGTCAGCGGCTCGTACCGCCGCCGATCACCATCCGTACGCCGAGACCGATGATGAGACAGCCGGCGAGCCGCTGCTGCCAAAGCCTTGCGCGAGGGTGCCGCACGACCCATGCGCCGGCCGCGCCCGATGCCAAGGCGTAGGCTCCCAGCACCAGCACACCGGTTATCTTCTGTGTTGCGCCAAGCAGCACCAGCTGCAACGTGACGGAGCCCCTGTGCGGATCGACAAACTGCGGCAGGAACGCAACCATGAACATCAAAGGCCAGGGATTGCTCAGATTGGCGATCATTCCTTCCCGGGCGGCGGCGAGCGGCCGCAGGGCCTTGAGGTCACCCGTGGGAATGGTTGCCGAGGCTGAAAGCAGCAGCCGGACACACAGCCACACAATATAGGCCGCCCCGGCCCATCGAAGCAGATCGAACGCCAGCGGTGAGGCGTGGACAAGCGAGGACAGGCCAAATGCAATCAGCGGAAGCTGCACCAGTCCGGCGCCCAGCGTCATGCCGAGTACCGTGAACAACGCCACGCCGCGCCCCCTGTCCGATGCCGCGGGCCATCACCAGCATGCTGTCGGGACCTGGCGGCACCTGCATGAGAATGACGGTTCCGACAAAAGCTGTCCACAATGAGGGATCGATGGGACATCTCCGTTCGCGTTGCCGATGACATCAAAGCGGCCAGCCGTCATCCGGGTTCCGCGGCAAATGAAAATGCCCCACCGCGGAGAGCCAGGCATGAACCGTCAGATGGAACGCGGTGCCGGTCCCGTAAGTTGAAAGCCGGAGCCGTTCCTGAACCGGTTTTGGAGGCCTGACCAGTGCACGAACCGATAACCGCCTTCCCGCTTCCGCTGGATACGTCTCCGATGGAGGCCAGGCTCGCCGATGAAATCCCCAGGGATGGAACCGGCTGGCAGTACGAGCCCAAATGGGACGGCTTTCGCTGTCTTGCTTTCAAGAGCGACGACACCGTTGACCTGCGCGCCAAATCCGGCAAGCCGCTCGGCCGCTATTTTCCAGAAATCACTGGGATCTTGCGTGACCTCAAGCGCGGGCATTTCGTCATCGACGGCGAGATTGTCATCGAGGTGGACGGTGAGCTTTCCTTCGAGGCGCTGCAGATGCGCCTTCACCCGGCACAAAGCAGAATCCGCAAACTGAGTTCGCAGACGCCTGCCAGTCTGATCCTCTTCGACATGCTTGCCAAGCCGGGCGGCGAGGTCATCACGGGCAAGCCACTTGTGGAACGGCGGCGAGCGATCGAGGACTTCGTGACCTCCTCGAACAGTCCAGACCTTCGCCTGTCGAAGTGCACTTATGATGCAGCCACGGCGGCTCGATGGCTGCACGGCGCCGGCCATGCATCGACCGACGGCATCGTGGCCAAAGTGCTCGATGAGCATTATCTGTGCGGGCAACGTGCGATGGTGAAGGTAAAGCCGAGGCGCACCGCCGATTGCGTTGTCGGCGGTTTCCGCTATCTCGCGGACAGTCGTGAGGTCGGCTCGCTGCTCCTCGGCCTCTACAATGACGACGGCAAGCTCGATCACGTCGGTTTCACGTCGACCATCGCCAGGACCGACAGAGCAGCGCTCACGCGCCGGCTGGAAGGGCTGCGGTCAGAGCCCGGATTCACTGGCAAGGCGCCCGGCGGCCCGAGCCGCTGGAGCACGGAGCGCAGCGGACAATGGGAGCCTTTGAAACCTGAACTGGTGGTGGAGGTCCGCTTCGACCACGTCACCGGCAATCGGTTTCGCCACGGCACCAAACTGCTGCGCTGGCGCCCCGACAAGGCGCCACGGCAATGCACGTTCGAGCAGATCGAATAGACCGCTCCAGGAAGATCGCTTCCAGAAACCTGTCACGATTTATTGTGACGAAGGAACCAACTCGGGATTCACCGGTTCGAACACCATCCACCGGAGCTACCCTGACATGCCAAATGCAGCAGAAATTCTCATCGATACGCTCGTCGCCTGGGACGTGGAGGTGGTGTTCGGCTTGCCGGGAGACGGCATAAACGGCGTCATGGAAGCATTGCGGACGCGGCGCGACAAGATTGCCTTCGTTCAAGTTCGGCATGAAGAGTCGGCTGCCTTCATGGCATGTGCGTATGCCAAGTGGACAGGAAAGCTGGGCGTGTGCCTTGCGACGTCCGGTCCCGGCGGAACACATCTTCTGACCGGCCTCTATGACGCCAAGCTCGACCAGGCTCCAGTGCTGGCGATTACAGGCATGCAGTTCCACGATCTGATCGAGACGTTCACGCAACAGGATGTCGAACTGACGCGCGTGTTCAACGATGTCTCCGTTTACAACGCCCATGTTGCCGATGCCGCGCATATGGAAAATGTCGCCAGCCTTGCCTGCCGAACCGCGCTGGCGCGCAAGGGCGTCGCTCATCTTTCGATTGCCAGCGACATCCAGGAGCAGGAGAGCGATCCGTCGAAGCGCTCCAAGCGCAATCGCCCGGCGCACACGCCGAAGGATATGTTCGCCGGTCACAGCGTACCGCTGGACGTTGAGCTCGACAAAGCCGCCGCCATTCTCAATGACGCTTCACGGGTTGCGATCCTGGCCGGGCGCGGCGCTATTGGCGCGGCCGCCGAACTCGAACACACGGCGCGCCTGCTGCAGGCTCCTGTCGCGAAGGCCTTGCTGGGCAAGGCGGTGCTGCCGGACGACCATCCCTACACCACCGGCGGGATCGGCATTCTTGGAACCCTGGCTTCGCAAGAGGCGATGGAGAGCTGTGACGCGGTGCTGATTGTCGGTTCGACCTTTCCCTATATCGAATACTACCCGCAGCCCGGGCAGGCCCGTGGCGTCCAGATCGACTGCGATGCGCAGCGGATCGGCTTGCGCTTTCCGGTCGAGGCCGGCCTTGTCGGCGACGCGGCCGAGACATTGCGCGCGCTGAACCAACGTCTGACGCAGAAGCCCTCCGATGAGTTCCTGCACCGTTCGCAAGAGACCATGAGAAAATGGCGCGAGATGATGCGGCAGTCGGAAGACATGCAGGCGCAACCCTTGAAGCCACAAGCGATTGCCCGGGCGTTCGGACAAAGATTGGCCGACGACACGGTACTGGCCACGGATTCCGGTCAGAACACGGAGCTGGCCGCCCGCCATGTCGATCTTCGCAGCGGCCAAGCATTTGGGGTGTCCGGATCGCTGGCGTCGATGGCTTGCGGTCTGGCCTACGCCATCGCTGCCGGCATAGCGTTTCCCGGTCGATCGATTGCCGCCATCGTCGGCGATGGCGGCTTTGCCATGCAGCTCGGCGAATTCTCGACGGCGGTGCGCTACAAGATCCCGCTGAAGGTTCTGGTGATCAAGAACAACATGCTCAATCAGATCGCCTGGGAGCAGATGATGTTTCTGGGCAACCCGCAATTCGGTTGCGAATTGCAGCCGATCGATTTTGCCATGGCGGCGGAAGCAATGGGCGCAAAGGGTTTTCGCATCGAGCGGGCCGATCAGATCGAGATGGTTCTCGACCAGGCTTTCGCCACGCAAGGCCCAGTCGTGATCGAAGCGCTGGTAGATGCCTATGAGCCGCTGATGCCGCCCAAAATGCCGGCAGACTACGCCAAGAACTTCCGCCAGGCCCTGCCGCGGACGCCGGGACACGAACGCATAGAAGAAAATATCGCCCGGGAGCCGGCGAAATCGATGATGGACGCCTAGAGGCACGGAGGTGAGAACAGCGCCTCAGTGGGCTTCAATCTGGATCTTTCCAGATGAACCGGAGTTCCGGTGCTCTTCCGGCTGACGGATGCGGATCATGAGCTTCGACGCGCTCTTTTCGACCTCGATCTGCTATGGCAACGGCGCCCCGCAAGCCGGTTGGACACTGGCGCTCCCCATCACGTTGCCGCTGCTCGCAGTCGTATCGCTCTATACAGCCGGCGCCAGCCGGCTGTGGCGGCGGAGCGGACGCGGACGTCGCTTGCGATCACGGCAGGCCTTGCTGTTTGCTGCCGGCTGGGCCGTCCTGGCGTTCGCCCTTGTAAGCCCGATCCATGCGTTAGGCGAACACGTGTTTGCGGCGCACATGATCGAGCATGAATTGCTGATGGCGGTCGCAGCGCCTCTGCTGGTTGCCTCCCGCCCGACGGCGGCGATGATGTGGGCACTGCCGGTACAGCTGCGCCAGATATTCGGAGCGGCCGGACATGCAAATGCGCTTCGGGCGATCTGGGCGTTCATCAGCCGTCCTGTGGTCGCGACCGTCCTGCACGGAGCCGCGATATGGATCTGGCATGTCCCGGCGCTGTTTGAGGCTGCCCTCCAGCAGGGTTTCCTGCACTATGCCCAGCATGCGAGCTTCCTCGGTACCGGGCTTTTGTTCTGGTGGGTGCTGCTGCCTCGCCCTGGCCGCGAGCACGCTTGCGGCAATGCGGTGATGCATCTCTTCTTCACCTCGCTCCACACCGGGCTGCTCGGGGTGTTGCTCGTCGTCTCGCCAAAGCTGTGGTATCCGGCTAACGCCGTCGGCTCGGATCTGTGGGGGCTCAACCCGCTCGAGGACCAGCAGCTTGCAGGCTTGATCATGTGGATTCCCGCCGGCCTGATCTATGGCGGAGCCGCACTGCTCCTGGTCGCTTTCTGGATTCAAACCAGCAGTCGGCGGCAACAGGCTCCCCAGGAATTGCGCATCGTCTAACCCGCACCGCTTCACGTCGGTTTTCGCCGGGCGGTGTTGCCAAGCATCCTTTTTCAGCCAGCTGCGTTATGGCCTTGGCAACGATGGTGTATCCTTCATGGCGAGGTGCATGAGTCCGTTGGCCAGCCCTCGCAGGCGGACACGACCGCGAATGTCGCTTGCCTCTACATGTCCGACGCAAATCCTGACTGGCATTGTTCCGGGAAAGGCCGCGCAACAGCGTTTGAGGTGGGTCAGCGCAGCGCCGATGTTGGTATTGGCAGGATGCGGCGAGCGGCAGTCGGCCCTCCATGCACACGGTGCGAACGCCCGGAGAATCCTTGATCTGATCTGGTCTTTCAGCGCAGTCGCGGTGGCCACGTGGCTGCTTGTCATGCTGGTCTTGGCGGCAGCGCTTTTGCGTCGCCGCCTGTCCGAGACAACGCGCTCGCCGCTCGAGATCGATTCACATCAGGAACGCCGATTTACCCGCGCCGTCGGCAGCGCCATTGGGTTGACCGTTCTGGTGCTCGTCATGCTGACGATAGCGAGTTTTTTCGCAGGCAAATCCATTGCTTCGCTGAGCGGAACGGAAACGCTTGCCGTGCGGGTCACAGGGCACCAGTGGTGGTGGGAGGTCCGGTATGCCGGTAATGATCCCTCGCAATCGATCGTCACGGCAAATGAAATCCATGTCCCGGTTGGCGAACCGGTCAAGGTCGAACTCGATTCGCTCGATGTCATTCATAGCTTCTGGGTGCCGAACCTTGCCGGTAAGCGCGATCTCATTCCGGGCCGGCCAAGCCAGCTTACCCTCATCGCCGATAAGCCCGGCATCTATCGTGGCCAGTGTGCGGAATTCTGCGGCTATCAGCACGCCCATATGGCCATCACCGTCATCGCGGAAAGCCGCGAAGCGTTCGACGCATGGCGATCCAGGCAAAACGCCGTCGCATCAGCGCCTAGCGGCGAGGAAGAACGCCGCGGCCAACAGGCATTTCTTTCCACCGGCTGTGCGCTCTGCCACACGATAAGAGGCACGCCTGCCAGCGGAACGGTCGGTCCTGATCTTACGCATCTCGCCAGCCGACATGCACTGGCCGCGGATACGCTGGCCATGACCCCTGGCGCGCTCGCCGCCTGGATTGCCGATCCACAGTCGATAAAGCCCGGCGCCAAGATGCCGCGCATTGCCCTTAGCGCCGACGATCTCAACGCGGTCGTCACCTATCTCGGAAGCCTCGAATGAGCGGCATTGCGGGAAAGCCGGCCGAGCATACCCAGGAGGGTCTGAAAGGCATCCGTGACACCGGCCTCGAAGAGGTGAGACTGCGCGCCTTTCTGGCGCATGCCTGGCGAACGCCGAAAGGTTTCTACGGCTGGCTGGTCACGGTCGATCACAAGCTGATCGGGCGGCGCTATATCGTGACGGCTTTCCTGTTTCTCATCCTGGCGGGTCTGTCGGCGCTCGCCATGCGTTTCCAGCTTGCCCAGCCTGAGGCCGGCTATATCGGTCCCGATCTCTACAACCAGCTGTTCACGATGCATGGCACGACGATGATGTTTCTGTTTGCCGTGCCGGTGATGGAGGCTTTCGCCATTTACCTGGTGCCGCTGATGATCGGCACTCGCAATGTCGCCTTTCCGCGGCTCAATGCATTCAGCTACTGGGTCTATCTTTCCGGCGGGATGATGATCTGGATCGCCTTCGCCTTCGAAACCGGTGCGGATGCCGGCTGGTTTTCCTACGTGCCGCTCGCCGGACCCGAATATGGCATCGGCAAGCGCCCCGATTTCTGGGCGCAGATGGTGACCTACACCGAAGTGTCCGCGCTCGCGGTAGCGGTCGAGATCATCGCGACAGTGTTCAAACAACGTGCTCCCGGCATGTCGCTTGACCGCATCCCGATCTATGTCTGGTCCGTCCTCGTCACGGCTTTCGTCATCCTGTTCGCCATGCCGGCCGTGATGGTCTCGAGCACAATGCTGATCCTGGACCGCCTGGTCGGCACGAAATTTTTCGATCCCGCAGCAGGTGGCGATGCACTGCTGTGGCAGCATCTGTTCTGGTTCTTCGGCCATCCCGAGGTCTATATCATCTTCATTCCGGCGACCGGCTTCGTCTCCGCGATCCTGCCGACCTTCGTTCGCCGCCCGGTGTTTGGCTATCTCGGCATCGTCCTGTCGTTGATCGCGATCGGTTTTCTTTCCTTCGGCCTGTGGGTGCACCACATGTTCGCTACCGGCCTGCCGCAGCTCGGCGAAAGCTTCTTTACCGCTTCCTCGATGATGATCGCCATTCCAAGCGGCATTCAGATCTTCTGCTGGATTGCGACGATCTGGGGCGGGCGGCCGATCTTCGCCACGCCCATGCTTTTCGTGCTCGGCTTCATCTTCACCTTTGTGATCGGCGGCCTGACCGGGGTCATGGTCGCCTCGGTGCCGCTCGACCTGCAGGTGCACGACACCTATTTCGTGGTTGCCCATTTCCATTATGTGCTGGTCGGGGGTGCCGTCTTCCCCCTGCTCGGCGCCGTTTATTACTGGTTTCCCAAGGTCACCGGACGCATGCTGTCCGAGAGGCTCGGCCGCTGGAATTTCTGGCTCGTCTTCCTCGGGTTCAATCTCACCTTCTTCCCCATGCATATTCTTGGTCTGCAAGGCATGCCGCGCCGCGTTTATACGTATCCGCCGGCGAGCGGCTGGGGCGAGATGAACCTCTTCATCAGCCTCTCTTCACTGGTGGTGTTCGCGGGCTTCGCGCTTTTCTTCCTGAACCTCCTGCTCAGCATCCGCAACGGCCGTATTGCCGGAGACAATCCCTGGGGCGCGAGCACGCTCGAATGGGCGACGACGTCGCCGCCGCCCTCCTACGATTTCTCGCGGCTGCCCGTGGTGACTCACCGCGAACCGCTGTGGGCCGAGCCCGACATGCTCCCCGTGGTCGAGGGTCTGCGTGTCGACGCCCGCGAGGTGCTCGCCGGCACGGTCGCCGATGCGGTGCCGCAAATAAGGGTGCCATCGGCTGACAACTCGATCTGGCCGTTGCTGTCGGCCATTGCGGTCGGCGGCGCATTTCTCGGTTCGATATACACGCCGTGGGCGGTGGTCTGGGGAGCGATCCCGGTTTCGATCGGCTTCATCTGTTGGTTCTGGCCGAAGGGCGAACCGGAGGACGAGGAATGAGGCACCGTCCCGTCGCCGACATCAGTCACCTGCCCACATACGATTTCGGGTCAGCGAGCCCGATGTGGTGGGGAACCCTTGCCTTCATTGCCCTCGAGGCAACCGGTTTTGCCTTGGCGATAGGCACTTACTTCTATCTGGCTGTGCTGGCCCGGCATTGGCCCATTGGGGCCCCTGCGCCAGATCTGCTGCCGGGCACGGCAGTACTGGTTATTCTGGTTGCCAGCGTCGTGCCCAACCACATGATCGAGTTTTGGGCACGTCGCCAGGACCTGGCGAAAGTTCGCCTTGGCATGGTCGTCATGTCGATCGTCGGAATTCTTCCGCTGATCGTTCGCATCTGGGAATTTCCGGCTCTGCGGATTTCCTGGGATCAGAACGCTTACGGATCGATCGTCTGGTTCCTGCTCGGGCTGCATACGACGCATCTCCTTACCGATGTCGGCGACACGATCGTCCTGGCGGTTCTCATGTTCACGCAAAAAGGCAAGGCGGGCCGCCGCTTCAGCGACGTCTCGGACAACGCCTTCTACTGGGACTTCGTCGTCGTCTCATGGGTCGTGCTCTACCTTGTTATTTATTGGGCTCCGAGGATGTGAGATGCAGGCGATCCGTACCGGCGTTTCCTGGGCAGGCCTGGTCAGCGGACCAGTTGCGTGGGCAATAACGCTGCAGCTCGATTATTCCATTGCATCCTGGCAATGCCACGCAGGCTTTCGTCCCACTGCCTTGTTCTCATTGATAGGCGCCGCTGTCGCCCTGGCAGGCGCGCTGCTGTCGTGGCACGCCGTTCATGACCGCGGACATGGTACGGTTCCGCCCCTGAAGGCGCGCACGCGCGCATTCCTTGCCAGGACTTCGGTGGGCATCGGGGCGCTGTTCGCGCTCATCTTGCTGGCGCAAATGATGGCAGGGCTGATCTTCAGCGGGTGCGAACTGTGACAATGCCAACCCTGAGATTGGCCATCCGCCGGTGCGCGCTTTGGCCTGCCATGGGCATTCCATTCCCGGCCGTCACCTCCCGGGCGGTCGCGCTCGTCCTGGTATCGTTGGTCCTTTGCACCGAGCTGCCGGCGAGCGAAATCCAGAAGGGTGAATACCTTACCCGAGCGGCCGACTGCATCGGCTGCCACACGTCCAATCCGAGCCGCCCGTTCGCTGGAGGCTATCGCGTGCCGACCCCCTTCGGCGATGTATACTCGACCAACATCACACCTGATCCCGATACGGGCATCGGACGCTATTCCGCGGACGAGTTCGTGCGAGCCGTGCAGAAAGGCATCAGGCGCGACGGAGCCGATCTCTATCCCGCCATGCCCTATGACAGCTTCGCCGCGATGAGCCGCGAGGACGTGCTTGCGATCCGGGCCTACCTTCTGGCGCAGCCGCCGATCTCCCAGCCGCGGCCGCGAAACATCCTGCCCTTTCCATTCAACCAGCGCTGGACAGTTGCGCTGTGGAAGCTCGCGAACCTGCGCACCGGCAGTTTCACGCCCGATCGGAGCCGGACCGCCGCATGGAACAGGGGAGCCTACCTTGTCGAGGCGCTCGGCCACTGCGGTGCCTGCCACACGCCAAGGAATGCGACGTTCGGCATGGATGAAGACCACAAGCTTGCCGGCGGCACCGCCGGCATCTGGCACGCCTTCAACATCACCAGCGACAAGATCGCAGGCGTCGGCGACTGGAGCAACGAAGAGCTGTCTCGATTTCTGAAAACCGGCGCCGTGCCCGGGAAGGCCTACGCGGGCGGGCCGATGGCGGAAACGGTCATGAACAGCCTGCAGCATCTTTCCGACGACGATATCCAGGCTATTGTCGCCTATCTCAGGGACGTGCCCGCTCAACCGGGAGACGAAAAGCAGCCGCGTTTCTCATGGGGTAACGCGCCCGCGGCCGACGGCGATGCTGGAACCGAAGGGATGACGCAAGGCAGCGGGACCGCAACCGGCGATGATCTCTATCGATCGCTCTGTTCGACGTGCCATGGGGCGACCGGAGGCGGATCATCAGACGGATCCTATCCGTCCTTGACCCGCAACAGCACCGCCGGCGCGGCCACGCCCGAGGATGTCGTCATGACCATCCTTGAAGGCGTCAAAGCTGGGGACGTGGCGGGGCGTCAATCGATGGCGGCTTTCGGCGGCTGGCTGGACGATGGCCAGGTGGCAGCCCTTGCAAATTACGTCACCGCTCGGTTCGGAAATCCCGACGTCAACGTCACCGCGGCCGATGTACGCCAGATGCGGGCAGGCTCGACAACAAGCCGGACAATCATGATTCTGGCGGCTCAATCACTTGCGGCGGGCGCCGCCGTGTTGATGCTTGGCCTGCTGCTTCTGCTGGCAAGACGTCTGCGCCGTGGGACCAGTTCAGCGCGCCTCATGTTCTTGCATAGAGATAGGCGGTAATGTCGCGCGCCTCTTGAGGCGACAGATTTGTATTGGGCATGGCCGTGTTCGGGTCTACGTCCCGCGCCCTGCTGATCCAGCGCATCATCGCATCCGGGGTGGCTTGCGACGCCCCGATATATCCTCTTTCGACGACGCCTTGCAGGGACGGACCGACGGTGCCATGGGCGCCGGGCACCCCCGGGATTTCGTGACATCCGCCACAGCCGTTGCGGATCATTGCCGGGACGGCCCGTTCAGGGTCGCCGCCGATGGCCTGCACGATGGTGGTTTGTCGCAGACTGTTGCTGCGAACCGATCCACTGGCAAAGGCGGCAAAACCGATGACGACAGCCGCCGATGCTCCTGCCAACCACAAGAATTGGGGCGACGCTTGCTTGGCGGCCTGCCGGTTCATCTGCGCTTACTGCTCTCAGCGCTCAATGCGCTGCCGGATTCTGCCGAAGCACTGGTCCGGCAGCGGATTGAGGAACCAGCTCATTTATTACAGTTCTGCACATTCGATGTTGTCGTGCCGGTCGCGGTGTTGTTGTCGGTATCATTGCCTGCCGCATCTTTGCAGCGGTCAGTCATGCCACCTGATTTCGTTGTCGAATTTGTCGAATTCGTAGTGCTGGGATCGGAAGGATTCACGGACGTTCCAGAGCCGGTGCCGCTGTTGCCCCCGGTATTTCCAGACGTAGCGCCGGTGCCGTTGTTCGAGCCGGTGCCAGTGGTGGAGCCGGAACCGTTCGACTGCGCCATTGCCGATGTGGCCAATGTAAGCGCGAGCACAGCGGCGGAGAGAAGTTTGACAATCATGGTGGATCTCCTGGTTGGATGTACCGCCACCAAACCAATCTTTTCCTGATATGTTCCCGGCGAAATCGTGTTCAGCAAAATTCTTGTGAAACGGGTTTCCGTACCGATACTGCAGACCGGCAGAAGTGGTTGGCCGCGCGCCGGCGGTCGACATAGGTGCGCCGCTGGCGCCGTCCGGTCGCTGGGGTAGCGCTAGCCGCATGCCCTCGCCGGAAGCATAGTTGCTCACTGGTGGCCGCTGCCGGCGGCCCCGACCAACGCCCGATCATCCCCGGATCGGAGGCAGCTCCAATCATCGCCATGAAAGTCATACTAACGGGCCGAACACGAATATAGCCAGTAGAACAAGAAAAATCACAGCGATAACTGCGATTGCCCACATGACAATTCTTCTTGTCCCCCGTTGCTCTTGCTTGCGAGAGATATTTTCTGCCACAGTACGAAATCCTTGCCGCAAAATTCAGCTAACGAGAAGGCTCAGCGCCTGCATGGTCCTGCCGGACTGTTGGGCCGCGTCCTGGAATTGGCCACAGCCGGGGCTCACATGCCTACCAACCCTGCCGCCCGTACCAATCATCGACATCGCGCCGCACACGGTCCTTTTCGATGCCGTAACGCTCCTGGATTTTGCCTTCGAGTTGATCGCGCTTGCCTGCGATGCGGTCAAGGTCGTCATCGGTGAGTTTACCCCACTGCTCCTTGACCTTGCCTTTCACCTGTTTCCAGTTTCCTTCCACGCGGTTCCAGTCCATGACACCGTTCTCCCTGTTTTGGAAAGGTCCGGAATAGGAAACGCAATCCGGTCGAGGATGTTCCTCGAAATAGCCGGCGCGCTGCCCGATGCCAAATCGGTTGACAGAAAGTCATGTCGCGCTTTGAGGACGTAGTGTTCGAACCACACTTCAGCCGAGCCATCCTCGCGCGCTCAAACCCGCCTGTTTGCTATGCGCCAAGGCTCTAAACGGTTCCGACGATGCTTTGCATTCGTACCCGACCACGTTCGAGTGCTGTCAGGTTGTTAAGTAAGGCAATCGAGCAGGCGAAAAATCAACGCTAACTCCAGCGGGGCGATAACACGCGATTGCCGCCGGTCCCCTACTCCCACTCGATTGTTTAAAGACCATATAACCCATTGAAATCACTGTCAAATATTTCCTGAAACGGGGAAAAGAACGACACTAGAACCGTCAGAAAATTACGCTATTGATTTTAAAGAGAAAATCGCAACAAAAAATATTTTGAGGTTTCACCAACTATCGAGAACAATCGGACGATTTTTGCAGCCCAACGGCGTCTGGCGGGGCGCGTATGCCGTCTCGAAAAGTGCCGTCACCGCTCAGGTTGTGTGCATTTTCGCTTCGAAATCAATGGTCATGGTGGGTCCGGAGGATGTAGCGAGAACGTTGATTTTATTGACTTTTTCTTGGGCAGAAAATCAGAGATCTTCCGCATCGTTCCGTATGGTTCCGCGGCCAATGGGCGACGTCTGGTCCGCAGGTTTAAATCTTGGATACGCAACCACCGATACCGGCATTCGCTGATCGCAGCAATGGGAGCGTTTCCGATCAAGATCCCAATCAGACCGGTGCGTACTCATTTGCCTCGAAAACATGGTGATGCACGCGGCCGGTGAACATCTTCAGCAGTTCACCGGTGACCTCCCGGCTTTTAAATCTTACGTCGGATTGAAGCGCCCGGTTGCAGGTGTCCATGTCCGGATAGCGAATGGCCAGCGCCATCGCGTAGGTGGGCGCGCCTTCGTCGCGCGCCGTACCGTCGAGAACGCGCACTTCCTCGGCGCCGGGAAACTGAGTCCAGAGCGGCACCAGCCTGTCCCTGACGAAGCGCCGGAACTCGCTCTCTTGTCCGGGATGGATTTCACCTTCGAAGAGGGCGTAGCGAATGATCATGGCGAGGCTTTCCTGATTGTGTGCTTGTGACGTCTGTCGGCTTGCGGGCGCATCGGGTGATACGCCCGCCTTGGTGCGTGCTTATTTGCCCCAGATTTTCTTGTACTGGTCGCGGTAGCCATTTTCGGGGTCGAAGGCATTCTTCGGGCCGCCGTCGAACTCGACATTGTCGGCCGTCACCACATGCAGCGGCGACAGGTAGCCCGACCATTTTTCACCGGCGATGGCGCGGTTCAGTTCGTCGACCAGTTGCCAGCCCTGCAGGTTGAGCGGTTCGGCGACCGTCACCTTCTGGAACTGGCCGGCGCGGATGCGCTGATAGGCCGATTCCGAACCGTCGCCGGCGGCGACATTGATCGGCGCGTCCGTGCCGGCCTTGCCGGCGGCGGCCAGAGAAGGTCCCATGAAGTCGAAATAGAGGTCGTTGATCGCCAGCGAGTGCGTCCAGGCATCGCCGTATTTCTGCAGCAGCGACGTGGTCAGCTGCGGCATGCGCTGCGAGGTCTCGGCGATCGGCGTGTCGACATATTCGAGCACCTTGCCGCCCAGCCGCTCGATCTCGGCCTTCATCTTGTCGGCCTTGGCGATGGCGATGGCGTAGGTCGAATCGGTGAAGATCACGACGCCGGGTTTGCCCTTGGCATCGGCGTAGGCCCAGTCGGCCGCAGCCGTGGAGACCTGCATGGCGTCGGTCGAGACATTGGCGAAGACGCCGCTCTTTTCGTCAGGTCCGATCACCGGTCCGGCATGCCAGGAAACCAGCGGGATGCCGGCGGCCTTAGCCTGTTCCAGCGCCGGCGCCTGCTCGACAGCGTCGAAACCGTTAATGACGATGCCATTCGGCTTCAACGCCATCGCCTGGCCGAAGGCGGCGGTGCGGCCACCGATCGAGCCGGCGCCGTCGATCACCTTGACCTCCCAGCCGATCGCCTTGGCTGCCTCCTCTACGCCGGTGGTGACGCCCAGAATGCCGCCGTTCTTGAGGTCACCCGCGAGCACGACGATCGTCTTGCCCGGCTGCGCCTTCGGACCGGTGGTCGGGCCGTCCCAGGCGGTTACTTTCTGCGCATATTTTTCGACCACCGCCATGGCGTCGGCCATCGCGTCTGCGCGTGCGTGGCCGGCGAACAGGACTGGAGCAGCGACGGTCATGGCCATCAAGGCGACGGATGATTTCAGAAGTGTTCTGCGTTGCATGTTGGTACCTCCCCTGGTTTTAAAAAAGTTATCTGGTCTTTCCGGAACTCGATTTCGGCGCCAGGTCACTGGCTGATCTGCCCAGCCACCGGGCTCAGGCCGGCTGGATGCGCGTTGACATAGATGGAATAGAGCGACGTCTGGGCGGTGATGTAGAGGCGGTTGCGCTTCGGACCACCGAAGCACAGATTGGAGACGATTTCGGGAACCAGGATGCGCCCGATAAGCGTCCCGTCCGGCGCGTAGACGCGAACCGCGTCGGCGCTCGAGGCCCAGATATTGCCATTGCGATCGACGCGGAACCCGTCGAAGAACCCTGCCTCGCATTCGGCCAGCGTGCCGCGCGACCGCAGCGAGCGTCCGTCCGCAGCGACGTCATAGGTCTTGATCGCACGCGGCAGGCCCTGAACATGGCTTGCGCCGGTATCCGACACGTAGAGGATGCTCTCGTCGGGCGAAAAAGCCAGCCCGTTCGGCTGCACCAGATCGGCGATGACCGCACTCACCTCGCCGGTTGCTTCATCGAGCCGGTAGACATGCGATGCGCCGATCTCCGGCCGGGCAATCATGCCTTCATAGTGGCTGTCGATGCCGTAGACCGGGTCGGTGAACCAGATCGTCCCATCGGATTTGACCACCACATCGTTCGGCGAATTGAACCGCTTGCCATTGATCGCTTCGACAAGCGGCTGCCAGCGCCCGTCATGCTCAAGCCGGGAGATACGCCGGCCGCGATGCTCGCAGGCGACGACGCGGCCTTGGCCATCGAGCGTGTGGCCGTTCTGGTTGTTGCAAGGGGTTTCGAAGACACTGACCGAACCGTCGCTTTCGTCGTAGCGTAGCAGCCTGTCGTTGGGGATGTCCGACCACAGCAAATGCTTTGCCGCGGGAACATAGACCGGCCCCTCGGCCCAGCGGCTGCCGGTCCACAGCCGTTCGAGCTTGGCATGCCCGATCGTCAGCCTTCGGAAGCGGTCGTCCAGAATTTCGTAGTCGCTCATTTCATGGATCCCGGGATGGTTCGGCTGGTCACTTCGAGGACTGCTCTGCGGTCTTGGTCCTGGCCCTGTGCGCCGCGCCGCGCTTGCGCTGGGCGTAGCCGGCAATACCGATGGCGACGAGCAGCGTCACGCCGTTGAACAGCGGTTCGACGAAGAAAGAGCCGCCGAACTGCTGGATGCCGGAAATGCCGACCGCCAGGATGACGACGCCCGTCATCGTGCCCCAGACATTGACGCGTCCAGGCTTGATGGTGGTCGAGCCGAGAAAGGCGCCGACCAGGGCCGGCAGAAGATATTCCAGCCCGACGCTGGCCTGGCCGATGCGCAGCTTGGAGGCGAGCAGGACGCCTGTCAGTGCCGTCAGGAAACCCGACGAAATGAAGGCGCCGATGACGAAGCGGCGCACCGGAATGCCGTTCAGCGCAGCAGCCTTCGGATTGGCGCCGATGGCATAGACGTAGCGGCCGATCGGCAGATATTCGAGGATGATCCACAGCGAGACGGCGATCGCCAAGACATAGAGGCCGGTGATCGGCAGGCCGAACACCATCGTGCCGTTGAGCGCATAGAAGCCGTCGGGCAACACGCCGACGACCTGCCGCCCGCCAGTGTGCCAGAGCGCCAGAGCGTAGAGCACGGTGCCGGTGCCGAGCGTGGCGATGAAGGAGTCGATGCGGGCGACTTCCACCAGCAGTCCGTTGAGGAAGCCGGTTGCAGCGCCGAGAAGCAGCACGACGATCACCGCCAGCGGCCACGGAACGCCGAACATGGTCTGCAGGCTGATGGCAAGGATGTGCCACAGCACGATGCCGTAGCCGACGGTGAGGTCGATGCGCCCGGACGCCATCGGAATCATCGCCGCCAGCGACAGCAGGGCGATGATCGCCTTGTCGGAGATGATCGAGCGCAAATTGAGCAGGGTCGGAAAGGTGTTCGGCAGCAGGATCGAAAACAACAGGATGAGCAGCGCCGTCAGGATCACCAGCCCGTAGACCGGCAGCAGCCGGACGATCTTCTGCCCCAAAGGCAAACCCGCCATTTCGCCACGGGTTGGTTCAAGTGCACTGGATTCGATCGATTGCATGGGTTCGCTCCCAGAAAGTTCAGGCGGCTTCGGAAGCCGATGCCGCAATGATCACGGCGGATGTGGTCAGGTCGTTGCCGGTGAGTTCGCGCACGATCTGTCCGCGCGAAAACACCAAGGCGCGGTGGCAGATATGGGCGATCTCCTCGAAATCGGTCGACACCACGACCACAGCGAGGCCGGCTTCAAGCGCGCGGCCGATCAGCCGGTAGATCTCGGCCTTGGCGCCGACATCGACGCCGGCGGTGGGGTCCTCGGCGATCAGCAATGTGCGGCCGGTGTGGAGCCAGCGCCCGACGACCACCTTTTGCTGGTTGCCGCCCGAAAGCGCTTCGATGGGCAGGTTCGGATCGTTGGGGCGCAGCCCGACCGAACCGCCGATCACTTGCGCCAGCGCAGCCTCCTTGTGAGGCGCCAGGAATGAGAACAGGCCGCGCTTGCCGGCACCGGGATTGAGAAAACTGTTCTCGCGGATCGACAAGGAGGCCGCGATGGATTCCTCCGTCCGGTCGCGGGCGATCAGGCCGACGCCGGCCGCCATCGCCGCGATCGGGCTCGATAGATCGGGCGTAGCGCCATTGATCGTCACCGAACCGGAAAAGGCCTGGCAGCCGAACAGCGTGCGGCCGACCAATTCCTGTCCGGCGCCGCGCAATCCGACCAGACCGAGCAGCTCTCCCTTGCGCACGTCGAACGACACCGGACCGGCGCCGGCGCAGACCAGGTCGCGAACAGCGCACACCGTCTCGCCGGCCTGCGTCTCAGCCTTGCTGAAAACCTGGCTTACCGGACGGCCGACGATCATCTCGACCAGCTCGTCCGGCTTGGTCTCGGCGACCTTCTTCTGGCCAACCAGCCTGCCGTCGCGCAGCACGGCAACGCGGTCGGCGATGCGGAAAATCTCGTCGAGGCGATGCGAGACATAGATCATGCCGACACCGCGCTGCTTGAGCGGGCGGATGGCGTCGAACAGGCGATCGACCTCGTCGGCCGGGAGACTGGCGGTCGGCTCATCGAGCACCAGAACATCGGCCTCGGTGGCCAGAGCGCGGGCGATGGCGACCAGCGATTTTTCGGTACGCGTCAGATCCTGGACGCGCGTCGTCGGATCGAAATCGCAGCCGACAAGCTTCAGCGCCTCGTGCGCCCGCTTTTCGGTGGAGTGCCAGTCGATGAGACCGGAGCGCAGCGAAAATCCCTGCGCGAGGCCGACATTTTCGCCGACCGTCATCCATTCGATCAGGCCGAGATCCTGGTGAATGAAGGCGACGGATTGGCGCTGGTTCGGCCGCGGCGGGCGATGATGATAAGGCTCGCCGCGAAACAGGATGCTGCCGCCATCGGGACGGTAGATGCCGGCAAGCGTCTTGATCAGCGTCGACTTACCGGCGCCGTTCTCGCCGAGCAGTGCCAGGATCTCGCCCTTGTGCAGATCGAGCGACACGTCGGAGAGCGCGCGGGTGCCGCCGAACTCCTTGGTAATCGACTTGAACTCGATCAATTTTTCCTCAGACACAAGCGTTCCTCCCAAGATCGCCAAATGATGTTATCGATAACATTTCCGAGCGTCAAGCGACAAAATCCAGGGCTCGCCGCTCAGCTGGTCTTGCCGTCGAGCAGGCGCATCATTTCAGCCGAATCCTTAGACCCCAGCCCGGCCGCGCAGAGCAGGCGATGGATCTCGACCACCTGCCCGGTCATCGGCATCGGCGTCTTGGTCTTCAGCGCAAAGGCCTGCAGCGAATCGAGGTCCTTCAGCATGTTGTCGATGCGTCCGGTGGCTGAAAAATCGCGAGCGGCAAACTTTGCCATGAACTCCTGCATGATGCTGGAATCGGCCCTGCCGCCCTTCAGCGCCGCCGGGATGGCCTTGGGATCGACGCCGCCGGCTTCGGCGAGTTTCACCGCCTCGGCGACGGCCTGGAACAGCACCGCGCAGAACAGCTGGTTGATCAGCTTAGTCGTCTGCCCTGCCCCGCTCGGCCCCATCAGCGTGTAGTTGGCGCAGAGATGCTGCATCACCGTGCGCGCCTGTTCGAAGTCTGCCGCCTCGCCACCCGCCATGACGGTCAGCCGGCCGGCGAGCGCACCGGGAACGCCGCCCGACAGCGGACAGTCGAGCCATTTCATGCCGGTCTCGGCAGAGAGCTTCTTCGCCATCTCAGCGGTGTCGGCCGGGTCGATCGACGACATGTCGATCAGCAGCTTTTCGGACGACGCCGCAGCCGCGACACCGCCGTCGCCAAACACCACCGAACGCACGATATCGGCATGGTTGAGGCTGAGGATGACGAAGCTGCTGGCGTGTGTCGCCTCGGCGACAGACGCGGCGGCTGCCGCACCCTTCGCGGTCAGGGCGGCAACCTTGGCCTTGTCCAGATCGAACACCGTGACGGTCTGCTTGGTCTCGATCAGGCGGGTGGCAATCGCCGATCCCATGATGCCGGCGCCGACAACGGCGACTTTTGCTGGTTGCTTCATCTCAACGCGCCTCTTTCTTTGCCTTGGCAACAGGAGCGACATTGAAGTCGCTAAGTCCCTTCAACGCCCCATCGGCGATCCTGTCGACCGGGGCGTCAATGTCCACGGTGACCACCATCGGTTCTTCGCGCGGATTCTCTAGCGCGGCGAGCTGGCTGTCGAGCAGCGCCGCCGGGAAAAAATGGCCGCGGCGCTCTGCAATCCTGGCCTGGAGCAGCGCGCGCGATCCCTCCAGGAATACAAAGACCACCGCCCCGCCTGCCGCTTGGCGAAGCCGATCGCGATAGGACTTCTTCAGCGCCGAGCAGCTCACGACGAGCCCACGGCCCTCCTCATGCGCATGGCGCAAGGCCGCGCCCAACAAGTCGAGCCAAGGCCAACGATCGTCGTCGGAAAGCGGTATGCCCGCAGACATTTTCTCGACATTGCCGCGCGGATGCAGCGTGTCACCTTCGACGAACGCAAGGCCAAGCCGCGCCGCGATCTCGACGCCAACTTTGGTCTTGCCGCAACCGCTGACGCCCATCACGACAATGAGCGCGGGTTCAAAGACAGGTCGTGATGCCGCCATCGACATAGAGCGTGTGTCCATTGACAAAAGTTGAGGCCGGTCCGGCCAGAAACACTGCCGCGCCGACCAGTTCGCCGACGTCGCCCCAGCGCCCCGCTGGCGTGCGGTTGGTCAGCCAGGCTGAAAATTCGGGATTGTCGACCAGCGCCTGGTTAAGCGGCGTCTTGAAGTAGCCCGGCGCGATGGAATTGATCTGCAAGCCATGCTTGGCCCAGTCGGCACACATACCGCGCGTCAGGTTGCGCACCGCGCCTTTCGTGGCCGTATAGGGCGCAATGTTGATCCGAGCCAACTCGCTTTGCACCGAAGCGATGTTGATGATCTTGCCGCGCCGCCGCGGGATCATGTGCCGCGCCACCGCTTGCCCGACGAAGAAGACGCTCGAGATGTTGGTGCGCAGCATCTCGTCCCATTTGTCGGCGGGAAAATCCTCGAGCGGCATGCGGAACTGCATGCCGGCATTGTTGATAAGGATGTCGACGGCGCCGATTGTCGTCTCGATTTCGGCGACACCATTCGCCACCGCCGCATGATCGGTGACGTCGAAGACCGCCACGCGAGCCTTGTATCCGCGCGCCACCAGTGCATCGGCAGCGGTCGCGACTTTTTCGGCATTGCGCCCGTTCAGCACGATTTCGGCGCCATGCTGCGCCAGCCCTTCTGCCAGTGCTAGACCGATCCCCTGCCCCGAGCCGGTGACCAGGGCCCGCATGCCAGTCAAATCGAACAGCGAACTGCTCACGCGCTCCTCCTAAGGACTGTTCCTGAAGCGGATGCGATTTCCACCACACCCCCGCCGTGCCTATTGACATGAATGTTATCGATAACATAGTCAATGGTAAAAATGAACTTGCGAAGGAGACGACGCCGTGACCGACCTATTGATGACAGGGCCCTATCCGGACTGGGACATGGGAGATCTCGAGGCGAAATATCGCGTCCACAAGCTTTGGCAGGCCGACGACAAGGACGCGTTGATCTCGAGCCATTCCGATGCCATCCGCGCCATCGCGACCCGCGGCGAGCTTGGCGCTGGTGCCGCGCTGATGGCCAAATTGCCGAAGCTCGAAATCGTCTCCTGCTACGGCATGGGCACCGACGCCATCGACCTTGCCTATGCCAGGGAAAACCGCATCCGCGTCACCAACACGCCCGATGTGCTTACCGAGGATGTCGCCGATATCGGCATAGGGCTGCTGCTCGCCGTGGCGCGCCAGATCCCGCAGGCTGACGCCTATGTGCGCGATGGCAGCTGGCGCAAGGCCAACATGCCGCTGGTCACGCGCGTCTACGGAAAGCGGCTCGGCATTGTCGGCATGGGTCGCATCGGCAAGGCGGTGGCTCGGCGCGCTTCTGCCTTCGACTGCGAGATCGCCTATTTCGGCACCCGCAAACACGACGACCTGCCCTACGACTTCGTCGGCGATCTGGTCGAGCTGGCACGCCGGAGCGAGTTCCTGATCGTGACGCTGGCCGGAGGCGACGGCACCAGGAACATTGTCAATGCGGAAGTGCTGGCTGCGCTCGGGCCGGATGGCATCCTTGTCAACATTGCGCGCGGCAGCACGGTCGACGAGACTGCGTTGCTCGTCGCACTGGAATCCGGAGCGATCAAGGGCGCTGGGCTCGACGTGTTCTGGGACGAACCGACGATCAATGAGCGCTTCACGACGCTTGCCAACGTCGTGCTGCAGCCACACCATGGCAGCGGCACGGTGGAGACCCGCAAGGCCATGGGTCAGCTCGTGCGCGACAATCTCGCAGCCCATTTCAGTGGTCAGCCCTTGCTGACGCCGGTCGTCTGAGACAGGATCACATCATGAAGTCGATCGTCATCCACGCGGCAAAAGATTTGAGGATAGAGGAGACCGATCCGGGCTCCCCCGGCGCCGGACAGGTCGAGATCGCGGTCGAAGCCGGCGGCATCTGCGGCTCGGACCTGCACTACTATAACCATGGCGGCTTCGGCGCGATTCGCCTGCGCGAACCGATGATCCTCGGCCACGAGGTTGCCGGCACAGTAAAGGTCATCGGCGGCGGCGTTTCCACACTTGCTGTCGGCGACCGCGTCGCGATCTCGCCCAGCCGACCCTGCAACGCCTGCCGCTACTGCCTGCAAGGCATGCAGAACCAATGCCTCAACATGCGCTTCTATGGCAGCGCCATGCCGATGCCCCATATACAAGGGGCGTTCCGCCAGCGCCTGATCGCGGAGGCGTGGCAATGTCATAAAATCGCCGACCATATCTCCATCAACGAGGCCGCTTTCGCCGAGCCTTTTGCGGTTACGCTGCATGCCATGAACCGCGCCGGCTCGCTGCTCGGCAAACGCATTCTGGTCACCGGCTGCGGGCCGATCGGCGCGCTTTGCATCCTGGCAGCCAGAGCCCACGGCGCGCGCGAAATCATCGTCACCGACGTCATGGATGCCGTGCTGGAAAAGGCTCGGGAGATCGGCGCTGACCGCACCATCAATGTCGCCACCGACGCCGACAAGCTCGCTGCCTATAACATCGAAAAGGGCAGTTTCGACGTGATGTTCGAATGCTCCGGCAACGAGCGCGCGGCACGGGCCGGACTCGACGTGCTGAAGCCGCGCGGCGTGCTGATGCAGCTCGGCCTTGGCGGCGACGTGTCTCTCCCGCAGAACCTGATCGTCGCCAAAGAGATCGAGATGCGCGGCAGCTTCCGTTTTCACGAGGAATTCGCGCTCGCCGTCGACCTGATCAACCACCGCCGGGTGGATGTCAAACCGCTGCTATCAGGCATCTATCCGCTCGACGAGGCGGTTACCGCTTTCGAGATCGCTGGTGACCGCAACAGGTCGATGAAGGTCCAGATCGCGTTCTGAAGATCCTTCGGATGCGCTGGAAGCGCATCAACACATCGCCTTTAAATCGCGTCGGCGCCGATCGCCGCCAGCGCGGCGCGTGCCACGTCGAAATCCTGCTCGCCGGTTCCCGAACCGACACCGATGGCGCCCGCCAGGCGGCCATCGAAGCGGATCGGCAGGCCGCCAGGCAAATTGGTCACGCCGCCCTGTGAGGCGATCCCAGCCAAGGTTGCTGCTTCGGGCGCCATGCCGCCGGTGGCGGCGTTGATCGACGCCGCCGTGCGCGCCTTTGCCCGCGCCGTGTGCAGGCTCAGGAACCGTGCGCCGTCCATACGCAGGCTGGCGACGGTCTCGCCGCTTGCATCGACAACCACAAGACATTGCGGCACGCCTATCGTGACGGCGCGTGCGGCTCCGGCAGCCACGGCTTTCAACGCGCCGTCATGCGTGAGGCTGATGGTCTTTCGAAACATCGCTATGCCTTTACTGTTTTGGAATTTGCTAAAGGAGTTCAGGTGCTTTCGCGCTCGACGACGCGATAGCCGGTCAGGATGATTTCCTGTTCGTGCTTCTTTTCGCCGCCGCGGATGATCTGGATAAGCCTGCGGGCAGCTTGTTGTCCGATGCCATAGCAGTCCACGTTCACGGTTGTGATGCCGGGATGGCAGAAGGCGGCAACCTCATAATCGCCAAAGCCGGCAATGGCGATATCCTGCGGGACCCGCATTCCACGACGCTTGCATTCCATCAGCGCGCCAAAGGCCGAGAGATCGGAAACGCAGAGCACGGCCTCGGTGTCCGGCCAGCGTTCCAGCATGCTCACAACCGCCTGGCCACCTTGTTCGATGGAGATCGGTGGCACGCCGAAGGAGACAAGCCGGCCGGTCGGCAGGCCGAGATCCTCGATGGCTCGGACAAAGCCTTCGCGCCGCTGGCTGCCGCGCGTGTCGCGCGAGGTCGTGCCACCGATGTAGCCGAATTTTCGATAGCCTTTCCTGGCCAGCGTTTTGACGAGAAGCCCCATCGCCTCTTCGTTGGAGAACCCGACCACCTGATCGATGGGTTTCGACGGCAACTCCCAGGTTTCGACTACCGGGATGCCCGCGTTATCAAGAAGGCGGCGGGCGCGCTCCGTATGGGCTCCTCCAGTCACTATGATGCCTTCCGGCCGTCGGCGGAGCATCGCTTCGATCAGCCTTTCCTCCTTCTCGACCGTGTAGTCGGTGTAGCCGAGAAGAAGCTGGAGTCCCGTGCTCTCCAGTTCATCCGTAATACCGCGCGCCGTGTCGGCGAAGTTGGAATTGTTGAGCGATGGAACCATTGCAGCAACAAATCCAGTCTTGCGCGAGGACAGGGTACCGGCTGACTGGTCGAGCACGTAACCAAGCTCGTTGACCGCAGCCATGATCTTTTCCCGCGTCGCCTTGGAAACCCGGCTGCCCTCTTTCAGGGCGCGTGAAACGGTCATGGTGGACACACCTGCCCGCAGCGCCACGTCAACCATAGTTGGCGCATGGCTTTCGAGGGGCCTAGATGAGGCAGCCTTGGCCATCATGCCGCTGCACCGGCCGGCTGAGGCCTGCCCAAGGGAAGCGCTAGACGTTCGGTCACAAGGTCTCTGCGGCATCCTGCATCGATCATGAGCCACCCCTTGGAATCAAACTCCACGCAAAGGATATGTTATCGATACCATCTGAACAAGACAACGGCCATATGTGTCTAGATATTATCATGAGCACTGGGTGACGGTTCTTTTCTCGAACGTTGAGTCGCGTACGAAAAGTACCGTCAAAAGCACCGTGAGATGGATCTGCTGCCCTTACACCCAGATTTGCACGAGGCCAAAGAAATCAGCGACTTAGACAATCGAAGACCTCAGGATGTGGGTCCGATTGTGAATGAGATGAACCGCAAACCGTTGCTTTTTCTGCGAAAAACCTCGCCGAAGCACTCCGAACTACGCTAACCCCTCATTGCCGGGTGGATCGTCCGTATGATCCCGCGTCCGCTCCGCTTCTCGGATAATGCCAAGTGCTCACTAGGTGCGATGAGCCGACCGCCGGCGGGACAGACGGCAACCTTGCCATTCACCGGACGGGAACTGTGCATTTTTTTCCAAAAGCAGGAACATACCTGCATCGCCCAAGTTAGACACCGACGGCATTGGATCACGGATTCTTTCTCGCATTCTCCAGGCTGCCAGAATGCTCCATGATTCTTGGATGCTCGACGAATGGGCAGGACAATGTACCGCTGTCAGCTTTTCTTATCAGTCTTTGGCCTGGTGTTGGCGGGGGGCCTGTCCCCACAGGGCCAAGCCATGGCACAGGCGCCCTGCCCGGCCGACCACGATAAGCTGCTCGCCGCCCTCAAGGCCAATGTGAAAGCAAGCGGCGGACCTGCCAACGGAGGCTTTGAGACCAACGAATGGGCCGCTGTCGTTGCCCGCGACGGCGCCGTGTGCGCGATCGCTTTCAGCGGTCCCACCGCAGATTCGCAATGGCCAGGGAGTCGCCTCGTCGCGGCAGAGAAGGCCAATACAGCCAATGGGCTCAGTCTGGCGCAGATGGCGCTATCGACGGCCAATCTCTACGCGGGGGCGCAGCCGGGCGGGCCGCTTTTCGGCTTGCAGGAGACCAATCCGGTTAACCAGGCCGCAGCCTATGCGGGCGATCCCAAAACGTTCGGAAGCGCCAGCGATCCCCTCGTCGGCAAGCCGATCGGAGGCGTGGTTGTGTTTGGCGGCGGGCTTGCCCTCTATGACGGCAAGAGCATCGTCGGAGGGATTGGGGTCTCCGGAGATTCCTCATGCGCCGATCACAATGTCGCCTGGCGTGTTCGCGCGGCGCTCGGCCTCGACAAGGTTCCCGCCGGGGTCAATCCCAATCGCAAGGACGCCATCGTCTACGATCTCGATTCCGGCGGCAAAAGCGCCTCGGGCTGGGGCCATCCGCTTTGTGCCGGCACCGAGGCTGACATCGCGGCGGAGCTCGGCGCCGGCGTGGGGGGCTCGATCCACAAATGAAAGGAAGGCTGCACCCGGCACAGGCGCGCGTTGACGCAGGACAAGGCGCCCGCGTATTGGCGATCTGGAATTGTCTTCGCACCTTCATACTCTCGGTGATGCTGCTGGCATGCGGCCCATTCCTGAGCGGTGCCTCGGAGCCGCCATCGGCGGCGGCTATTGCGCCGCCTGCCGCCGCGGCGCCACCCGATGACGGGCAATGGGCAATGCCGGCCAAGAACTACGCGTCGACCCGCTTCAGCGAACTGACCGAGATCAACGAAGGCAACGTCAAGAACCTGCAGGTCGCCTTCACCTTCTCGACCGGCGTAAACAAGGGTCAGGAAGCAGCGCCGCTGGTCGTCGGCAACATCATGTACATCGTCACGCCCTTTCCCAACATCGTCTACGCGCTCGACCTTTCCAGGCCCGGCGCGCCGATGAAGTGGAAGTACGAGCCCAACCCCGAGCCAGCGGCACAAGGGGTGGCCTGCTGCGATGTCGTCAACCGCGGCGCGGCCTTCGCCGACGGGCGCATCTTCTTCAACACGCTGGACGGCCACACGATCGCCCTCGACGCCAACACAGGCAAACCGATCTGGAACGCTCATATCGGCAACATCAACATCGGCGAGACCATCACCATGGCTCCGCTGGTGGTGAAGGGCAAAGTTCTGGTTGGCAATTCCGGCGGCGAAATGGGCGTCCGCGGCTGGGTGAAGGCGCTGGATGCCGGAGACGGGCATCTTGTCTGGACGGCTTATGGCACTGGACCCGACAAGGATGTGCTGATCGGCCCGGACTTCAAGCCCCACTATGACATGGACAAGGGCACAGACCTTGGCGTGACGACATGGCCGCCGGAAGCCTGGAAGATCGGCGGCGGCAATATGTGGGGCTGGATCTCCTACGATCCGGACTCGAACTTGATCTTCCACGGCACAGGCAATCCAGGACCGTGGAATCCGGATTTGCGGCCCGGCGACAACAAATGGACGTCCGGTATTTTCGCGCGTGATCCCGATACCGGAGCGGCGAAGTGGTTCTATCAGTGGAGCCCGCACGACCTCCACGACTATGACGGGATCAACGAGCAGATCCTTCTGGACATGACCTGGCAAGGCAAGCCGCGCAAGGTCCTCGTCCGGCCGGAACGCAACGGCTACCTCTATATCCTTGATCGAACCACTGGCGAGGTGTTGTCCGCCACAGCCTACGGTCCGGTCAATTCCAGCAAAGGCGTCGATCTGAAGACCGGCCGCCTGATCGCAAACCCCGACAAGAAGACCGGCACCGGCAAAGTGGTCCGAGACATTTGCCCGACAGCGTCCGGCCTCAAGGACTGGCAGCCATCGGCCTTTTCGCCGAGGACCGGCCTGCTCTACATCCCCCACAACAATCTCTGCATGGATGAAGAAGGCGTCGAGGTGAACTACATCGCAGGCACGCCCTATGTCGGCATGAACGTACGCATGATCCCCGGGCCGGGCGGCAATCGTGGTGCCTTCACCGCCTGGGATGTTGCCGCCGCCAAGCCGGCCTGGGTCCTGAAGGAGAACTTTCCGGTGTGGAGCGGCACCGTCGTCACTGCCGGCGATGTCGTCTTTTACGGGACCATGGAAGGCTGGTTCAAGGCGGTCAGCGCCAGGACTGGCCATCTGCTTTGGCAGTTCAAGACATCATCCGGCATCATCGGCCAGCCGATAACCTATCGCGGCCCCGATGGGCACCAATATGTCGCAATTCTGTCAGGCGTCGGTGGCTGGGCCGGTGCCATTGTTTCGGGCGACCTCGACCCACGCGATGCCACGGCGGCACTTGGCTTCGTCAACGCGATGAAGGATCTGAAGAACGCTACCACGGCGGGAGGCACGCTTTATGTGTTCCGGCTGCCTTGATGGATTGGACTTGACCGTACGTCCGGCGCGAAAGGCGTTCCAACGGGCGGCGATCGGCATGGCCGGGCTCGCCTTGTTGCTCTTGCCGGCTATTGCCAATCCACGTGAGTTGAGAGTGTGCGCCGACCCGAACAACATGCCGTTTTCTAACGCGGCCGGTCAAGGTTTCGAGAACAGGATCGCGGAAATCATCGCCACTGATCTCGGCGCCAAGCTGACGTATACCTGGTGGGCGCAGCGCCGTGGCTTCATCCGCAACACGCTGAAGGCAGGCCTTTGCGATCTCGTGCCCGGCACGCCTGCCAATCTCGAAATGCTGCGCACCACCACTCCTTACTACCGTTCGTCCTATGTCTTCGTGACCCGCCAGGACGGCCCGGACGTGACGTCCTTCAACGACCCGCGGTTGCAAGAATTGCGCATCGGTGTTCAGCTCATCGGCGACGATGGCGCCAACTCGCCGCCTGTCCAGGCGCTTGGCCGCCGCGGCATTGTCGGGCACCTCATCGGCTACCCCGTCTATGGTGACTACTCCGCTCCCAACCCTCCGGCGCGCATCGTCGAAGCTGTCGCGAACGGCGAGATCGATCTTGCCGTGGTCTGGGGTCCGCTCGCCGGCTATTTCGCCCAGAGGCAAAAGGTGTCGCTCCGGATCACGCCGGTCACGCCTCGCATCGACGGACCGCAACTGCCGCTAATGTACGACATCTCAATGGGTGTTCGGCGCGAGGACGAAGCGCTGCGTGGCGATGTGAATAGCGCGCTTGCCAGACACAAGGCCGAGATCGACGCGGTTCTGGCGCAATACGGCGTACCGCGTCTGGACATGGCCGGGAGCCCGGCGCGATGAGGCAGGCTCTGGCGATGTTACTGCCCGTGACGCTGGCCCTGGTCGCCTGCCAGCGCGAGGAGCGCGACACGCGACCGCAATCGGCGCTCGGCTCAGGTGAGCAGCCGACGCCCGTGACCACGTTGGAGCCGGGCGGACAGCGACCCTCCCCTACCGATAACAAGGCGGCGAGCTTCGAGGCCAACGCCTTCCACATGAGCGAGGGCAAACGCCTGTTCAGCTGGTTCAACTGCTCGGGCTGCCATGCCAATGGCGGTGGCGGCATGGGCCCGGCGCTCATGGACGAGAAGTGGCTCTACGGCAGCTCGATCGAAAGCATCCACGCCACGATCCGCGACGGCAGGCCGAACGGGATGCCGAGCTTCGGCCAAAAGATACCCGACGACCAGATATGGGAGCTGGCGGCATATGTGCGTGCACTGGGCGGCAACGCGCCCTCCTCCGCCGCGCCGCAACGCAATGACGGCATGATGGTGCATCCCTCGGAAAACCGCCTGCCGGATGCTGCGACACTGGGCAAATCGCCGTGAGGCGCCCGGCTTCGATGACCTTCGCCCTCTGTGTCCTGCTTCTGCAGGGATGCGCAGGCTGGCAGTCGGCGCTGGATCCGAAAGGCCCTGCAGCCGGCGAGTTGGCTTGGCTGATCTGGTTCTTCACCGCGCTTTGCGCGGTTGTGTGGGTGCTGGTGATGATCGCGCTCGTAGCACCGCTGGTTATGCGATCGCGTCCCGGTGATGAACCCCTCTTACTCGACGAAGCGGCCGAACGTCGCAAGATGCGCGTGGTCGCGTTCGCCGTCGGACTGACCGCCATCATCCTGATCGGACTGACGCTGCTAAGCTTTTTCGCCAACAGGACGCTGGCTGCGATCGGCTCGGAGGCTGCGCTGACAATCAGGGTGACCGGGCACCAGTGGTGGTGGGAGGTGCGCTACGAGGATGCTACGCCGAGCCGCATCCTGACGACGGCAAACGAGATTCATATCCCTGCCGGCGAGCCGGTGCGGCTGCTTTTGACCTCGACCGATGTGATCCATTCCTTCTGGATCCCAAGCTTGGCCGGCAAGCTCGACCTTATCCCCGGCCACATGAACGTGCTGGATATCAAGGCGGACAAGCCAGGCGTCTACCGTGGTCAATGCGCTGAATTCTGCGGTGCGCAGCATGCCAATATGGGCACCTTCATCATCGCCGAGCCGCGCCCGAAATTCGATGCCTGGCTGAACGACCAATTGCAGCCGGCCGGGGCGCCGGCGAGCGGCGAAGCCAAGGCCGGCGCGGACCTGTTCCTCAAACGCCCCTGCGTGATGTGCCACAGGATCGGGGGAACGCCGGCCGGCGGAACGGTGGCTCCCGACCTCACCCACATCGCCAGCCGGAAAACATTGGCGGCCGGAACGCTGACGATGAGCCGCGGCAATCTCGCCGCCTGGATAGCCGACCCGCAAGGCATCAAGCCGGGTTCCCACATGCCAGTGGCAGATCTCAACGGCGACGAGCTCAACGCAATCGTCGCTTATCTCGAGGGGCTGAAATGAGCAGCGCCGATGTCACAGGCGACCGCCACATCCCGGAACCAGACCCCGCCAAGGGCGACCTTGCTCCCGAACGTGACGGCCCCCGCGATACCGGCATGGATGATGCCAGCCTGCATCGCTGGCTCGAGCGCACCTGGCGGACGCCGTCCGGCATCGTCGGAGCGCTCTCGAGCGTCGATCACAAGGTGATCGCACGACGCTATTTGATCACCGCTTTCGTCTTCCTTGGTCTTGGCGGTCTCAACGCTGTCGCCATGCGTATCCAGCTTTCTGGACCTCAACGCGGCCTGATCGGGCCCGACCTCTACAACCAGCTGTTCACCATGCATGGCGTTACGATGATGTTTCTGTTCGCCGTGCCCATCGTGCAGGCGACCGGGATCTACCTGGTGCCGCTGATGGTCGGCACCCGCAACATCGCGTTTCCGCGCCTGAACGCGTTCGGCTATTGGATCTACGTCTCGGGCGGCGCTTTCGCCTGGGTGTCCTTCGCCCTCAACATGGCTCCTGATGTGGGCTGGTTCGCTTACGTGCCGCTGTCCGGCCCCGAATTCGCACCGGGCAAGCGCGCCGATGTCTGGGCGCAGATGATCACCTATACCGAAGTGTCGTCATTGGCCGTCGCGGTTGCGACCATCGTCACCGTGTTCAAGCAGCGAGCCCCCGGCATGTCGCTGGACAAGATCCCACTCTATGTCTGGGCGATGCTGGTCACTTCCTTCGTCGTCGTCTTCGCGATGCCGGCGGTGATGATCACCTCGACTTTCCTGATCCTTGACCGCCTGGTCGGCACGCACATCTTCAACCCGGCGGAAGGTGGCGATGCTCTGCTGTTCCAACATCTCTTCTGGTTCTTCGGTCATCCGGAGGTTTACATCATCTTCCTGCCGGCGACGGGCATGGTGTCCGCGATCATTCCTGTTTTCGCCAGGCGACTGACATTCGGTCATCTCGGGCTGGTCCTGTCGCTGATCGCAGTCGGCTTCCTGTCGTTCGGGCTCTGGGTCCACCACATGTTCGCCACGGGATTGCCTAAGCTCGGCGCCAGTTTCTTCACCGCATCCAGCATGCTGATCGCGATTCCAAACGGCGTGCAGATCTTCTGCTGGCTTGCAACACTTTGGGACGGCCGGCCGGTGATCCGGACGCCATTGCTGTTCGTCTTCGGCTTCTTCTTCATCTTCGTCATCGGCGGGCTGACCGGTGTCATGCTCGCCTCTGTGCCATTGGATCTTCAGGTGCACGACACCTATTTCGTCGTCGCGCATTTCCATTACGTGCTGATCGGCGGCTCGGTGTTCCCGCTGCTTGGCGCGGCTTATTTTTGGTTCCCGAAGATCACCGGCCGCATGATGAGCGAACGCCTTGGGCGGTGCCATTTCTGGCTGGCCTTCATCGGGTTCAATGCGGCCTTTTTCCCGATGCATCTCGTCGGCCTATGGGGCATGCCACGGCGGGTGTACACCTATCCGGCCGAGCTTGGCTGGGGCAACATCAACCTTTTCATCTCGGCAGGGGCGCTGCTCTTCTTCCTGAGCTTTGTCCTGTTCACTTTCAATCTGGTGCATGGCGCGCTCAAAGGCACCCTGGCCGGCAACAACCCGTGGGACGCAGGAACCTTGGAGTGGGCAACGTCCTCGCCACCGCCGAGCTATAATTTCGCACGCATTCCCCTGGTTACCCATATCGAGCCGCTCTGGGCCGAGCGCGAGGCGCTCCCTGTAGCGACCGGGCTCCGCGTCGATGCGCGCGAACTCCTCATCTCGACCGTGGCCGAAGCTTATCCCGATATTCGCGAGAAATCGGCCACACCGTCGATCTGGCCGCTTTTTGCGGCGCTCGCCGTCGGCGGCACGTTTCTCTATTCGATCTTCACGCCCTGGGCGATCGTCTGGGGCGCCGCGCCGATCGCTATCACGTTGATCGGTTGGTTCTGGCCGAAGGGCGATCCGGAGGACCAGGAATGAAGCATCGAATTGCCGCCGATCTTTCAGGACTGCCGACCTTCGGGCATGGTCCGCGCAGCCCGACGTGGTGGGGCACGCTGGGCTTCATGGCACTCGAAGGCACCGGCTTCGCGCTGGCGGCGGGCGCTTATCTCTATCTAGCGACGTTGTGGCCCAACTGGCGTCTGAGCGCTCCGCAGCCCAACCATTGGCCGGGGACGATCGTGACGCTGCTTCTCATCCTCAGCCTGGTGCCGAACCACATCCTCAACCGTTACGCGAAGCAATGCGCGATCGGGCCGGTGCGGATCGGCATGGTGGTGATGTCGCTGCTCGGTCTGGCCCCGCTTGTCGTGCGCTGGTTCGAGTTTCCGGCGCTGAACATCTATTGGGACACCAATGCCTATGGATCCATGCTCTGGGTGCTGCTCGGGCTGCACACCATGCATCTCATAACAGATGTCGGCGACACCCTCGTGCTGACGGTGCTGATGTTCACGCGCCATGGCCATAGCGGCCGGCGCTTTGGCGATGTCGGCGACAATGTCTTCTACTGGGACTTCGTGGTCCTGACCTGGATTCCGATCTATCTGCTCATCTATTGGATGCCGAGGCTAGGCTGAGATGCGTGCATTGCGTTTGGGAACGTCTTGGGGTGGCCTTCTGTCGGGCCCGCTGGCCTGGGCACTCTCGACGCAACTGAATTACGCTCTGGTCCCTTGGCAGTGCAACCGCCAGGTGCCGGTCGTGCTTCCCTTGGCGCTGCTGCTCGTCGTGTTGTCGCTGCTCGGCGGGGCGCTGTCGTGGCGGGCGAAGCGGCGAGGCGGTGCCGCATTCAAGCCGGAGCGTACGCGCGGCACAGAGCGCTTCGTCGCCAATCTCGGGATGTTGTCGGCGTTGCTGTTTGCGCTTGTGATCCTCATGCAAGGCAGCGCGGCGCTGATCCTGGATGAGTGCCTGCGATGAACCTGGACGCGCTGTTCCCTACTTCCATCTGCTACGGCGCCGGCGCGCCCGGGGCCGGGTGGACGCTCGCACTGCCCATCACCCTGCCACTTGCCGTGCTTACCCTGATATATGTCGTTGGCGCTGGCCGGCTTTGGCGGCGCAGCAGGCGCGGCAGGACTCTGCGGCTGCGCCAGGCTCTGCTGTTCACGGCCGGATGGAGCGTGTTGACAGCCGCATTGGTCAGCCCGATTCATGTGCTCGGCGAGCAGGTCTTTGCGGCGCATATGATCGAGCATGAACTGCTGATGGCCGTGACGGCGCCGCTGTTGGTCTCTGCCTGCCCGGCTGCGGCCTTGATGTGGGGCCTACCCATCCGGTTCCGGCGCATTCTGGGAATTGCCGGACACGCCAATTGGCTGAGGGTGGTCTGGGCCTTCGCAACGCGGCCGATCAGCGCGACCATTATCCACGGCATTGCTATATGGATTTGGCACATTCCGGTGTTGTTCGAGGCCGCGCTCGAACGCGGCGTGATGCACTATGCACAGCACGCGAGCTTCTTCGGAACAGGGCTGCTGTTCTGGTGGGTCCTCTTGCCGCGTCCCGGCCGCCAGCAGGCCTATGGCAGCGCGGTGATACATCTCTTCGTCACCTCGCTGCACACCGGCCTGCTCGGCGTTCTCCTGTTGCTTTCGCCGCGGCTCTGGTACCCGGAGAATGCCGTGGGTGCGGCACTATGGAATTTGAGCCCCCTAGAAGACCAGCAGCTTGCCGGGCTGGTGATGTGGGTTCCGGCCGGATTGGTCTATGGCGGCGCAGCGCTGCTGCTGGCCGCGCTGTGGATCAAGGCGAGCGGAGGAAGGGAGGCGGCGCATGCGTACGAGCTTGTCTAAACTGCTTGCCGCCGTCATCGCCGCGCTGGTGCTGCTCGTCGCGTCCGTGGCCGGAATGACCTGGTGGTCCGATCGGGCCGCGCGCGTCCGCCACGAGGCGGAGGCGGCCACGGGCGGTGAGACTGCGAGGGCCTTGCCGATCATGATTGCGAATGGCTGTTCCAGCTGCCATACGATTGCGGGCGTGCCGGGCGCGCAAGGGCAGGTCGGTCCTCGCCTGGATGCCAGTCTTGCTGGCCGCGTCTTTATCGGCGGCGGGCTGGCCAACAATCCAGAGAACCTGATCCGCTGGATACGATCGGCCAGGGAAATCAATCCGCACACCGCCATGCCGTCGACCCGGATTACAGAGCAGCAGGCGCGCGATATCGCGGCTTACCTCTACGCTCTGAAATGACTCGAGCGGTTCACCGTTTGCAAAACAACGCGGGCCTTCTGAAGAGACCGACTATCGTTGATGCCGGATCATCTCAAGCTAGGTTTGACGCTGAGACGGATCGGAGATCCGGTCGCGCACGGCATGCTCGGTTTTGTCTGCTGTGGACTTCACGACCTCGCCGAGCTGATCGGCCATTGTGCCTGCTTCCATATGTTGCCGGCCAGCTTCCTGCTTGATAGTCTCATAGGCGTCGGCGGCGACCTGCTTGGCTTCATCCAGACCCCTGTCGAGCATGGTTTCGGCGGTGTCGCGAAGCTTGTCGCCATAGGCGCCTAGTTGCTCATCCTCCGTTGCGGTATGGGGCAGCATTGCACCTATGGCAGCGCCGATGGCGAGACCGGCGGCCGCTACGGCCAAAGGTTGGTTCTCAAACAGTTCTTGGGCAGAGCGGGCGGTTTTCGCCGCCATGTCGCCGGTCACCGATCTTGCAGTGGCCGTGCTGCCCGTCAAACCCTCGGCGGCGTTGCTTACCGCGCTCGAAACGGTATCGCTGACGCTGGTAGCAGCCGACGACAGCGATGAGGCGGCATCGGAAAGCGTGCTGCCAAGGCCTCCACGCTCCCCGTCATCCTGTCGTCCCGGCGCCGAAGGCATGGAGTACCCAGCCGAACCGTGGGGGGTGTTTGAGGTACCGCTGCCGAACATCAGCCAAGCCAGACCCGCGCCCACCATGGTGACCGGCAAAGGATTGTCTCGGACCTGTGTTCTGAGATTGCTGAGCATGGCCGAGCTCTCCCCTCCCGAGAACAGCCCGGCGAACTCATCCAGCAATTGTCCGGGGGTCATCTTGCCTCGAATGGATTCGGCGGTCTCCATCACCCGGGCGCGGGCTGCCTCGGCCTCGCGTTCAAGTTCGGCTGCGGATTTCTCAGTCATCTCACTTGTTCCTTGATCACGCTCGCGTCGCGCTTGAGCTGTTCCTGGGTCCGGTCGGGGGTAAGTTCCGAAGGCGTCATGCTGGCCATCCCGGTCCGCAGCAGGATGACGCCGAGGATCGCCACGACCACACCGACCAGCAGGGAAGACCACCCCGCGCCAAGCCCTGCCCGCGTCAGCGCGATAACGAGTGCCTGCAGCAACACCAATAATGCCGCGAGCAGGCAGATCGCGCCGCCCAGCACTTCCGCGGCACCTGCTCCGGCTTTGGTAAGCTTTTCAGAGAGCTCCGCCCGAAACAGCCTGGCCTCGGTTTGCACCAAAGTGGTGACATTCTGGGCCAAGTCGGTGATCAGTCCGGGAAGGCTGGGATTGTCCTGGGTGTTCATCTGTCCTGCTCCGCGTTCTGCGTGGCCCCATCATCGCCAACGAGGCCCGAATCCTGCGAACGATCAACGGACCAACGCTGTGACTGATCGGTGTGTGATTTGAGGTCTCCCGCAGCATCCTGGAATTCTGGACCCGCCGGCGGAGAAGCCTTGATGAACCGCCCGAGAGCCAATCCGGCCAATACCGATCCGGCAAGCAGGACACCGGGATTTTGCCGGCCAAAGGACTGCACGTCCTCCAAGACCTGGCCGAACGGTTTCTGTTTCAATGACGATGAAAGCCGCTCCAAGCCACCGGCGGCATCCAATGCGAACTTCGATGCGTTCCTTTCATCGTTGTTGGCCAGATGATCACTGGCCGCGCGCAGTGCGCCGCCCAGCGCCGCCAGACTCGATCCGATGTCGCGCTGAGCTTCCTCCGCCTTGTCGGAAATGACCTCCTTGGCTTCAGATGCATAATCGCCAGCCTTACGGGTCACCGTGTCACGCGCGTCGTGAAGCAACTCGCTGGCACGTTCTTGTTCCTGGCGAAGCCTGTCGGAAACGTCGCTTTTCGCCTTGTCGAAATCGGTGGGCTGTCCGCCCTGATCGTTCTCATGCTGCATGGGCCACCTAGTGAAGACCGAGGAAGGAGAGGACCGCGAGCACGACAACGATAAGGCCGATAAGATAGATGACACTGTTCATGTGCACGTCCTCCGTGGCTTCCCAACTTCGTGGAACCTCCGATGTTCCACTAGGTGAAAGCATTTATGATCAGGCTGAAACGGAGAGCTCGTCGGCACGCAACAATCATGAATGAGCTGAGCTGCCCCTCATGCGGAGCTTCAGTGGCTCGAGTACAAACCTTGTGCTCCCGACTGCGCGCGGGTCGAGCGGAAGGCCGCCGGTTGCCTCGGCTTTGACTGACCTTTGTCTATTCGGCTGTCCGCCTGTCGATCATCTGCTCGCTCTGGACGCCCGGCACGTCCCTGCGCTGTTGGACGCCTTCAACGAAGCGAGGATGAAGGCATAGAATACGTGCTGATGCTTCATTCTCCTGCGGGGAGGAGCAGAGATATTCAGTTGCCCATGTCTTCGAACGCCGCGACTGCTGCATGGTGTCGTGTGCACGCGCTCCGACGGATTGTTCCGTCCGAGCAACACCTAATTCATGCAACCTTGGAAAACAGGGCGACGTCGCATCTGGCCAAGCCGTAGCGCCACCGATGATCGGTCGTGGCGACCCGGCTTTGATAAAACAGCGAAAGTTGGCTGCCTTCGATCATCACTGTCGAGTGGCCGTTCTCTCCCGGCTGGCCTGGTTCCAGCACCGGGCCAATCGACAGGTAAGGTCCAGCAACGTCATCGGCAATGGCAAAAAACACGCGTTGCCGGTTTCCTCGAAGGCCATTCGGGAGAAAACAAGTGGCATTGAGAAGCACGCGGCCGTCCGGCAATTCGACCAGTTGTGCACCCTCTATGCCCCATTCGTAGTCGGGATCCTCTCTCGTGTTGTGGTGAGGAACTTCATTATGGTCGAGGATCTTGCCGATCCGCTTCCAGGGACCGAACCACGAGTCGGATTGGCTACGCGCGAGATAGATGTCGGGCTGCGGCACCCTGGTGAATTTTGGCATTGCGGAATAGACGAGGTAGCGCTTGCCGCCAACAACTGCGGGATGCGGATCGTAAATGCCATCCTCCTCCGTGTCCGGAATGGCGAGAATAGCCGGGCTAAGAACCACCCAATGGAACCCGTCATTGGAAACCGCATGCTCGCAGCGGCCACCAGACTTCATGAACTCAGTCTGGATAAACATGTGAAAGACGCCGCTTTCGTGAATGACCCCCGGAGCCGCAACACCACTCCCATTGATAGGAAGCTCGATCGACTGATGCTCGGTCCACGGCCCATAAAGGTCCGGCGCAGTGGCATGCAGAATCCTCCAAGTCTCGGTGGTTACCGTGCCGCTTGAGCCGAAGACGTGCCACAGGCTGCCATCGAAGACAGGGCAAGGGTCTTTGAGATCATCCACGCTTTGCGGATGAAACAGCGGAAAAACGTTGGTTGAAAAGTCGATCTTCATATCAGCCCCGGAATTCGCCTGGCACGGACTCGCCAGTGATGCGGGCGAATCAACTTGATGTCCTGCATATTTTATAGCGAGCGACTTCAACGCAAATACGGCAAGCCCGTTCTCCACCGGCATTCCCCCGTCGCCCACGCTTTCAAAGCCCGGCGACGCGTGGTGGGCGTTCTCAGCTTCGCGGAAATATCGTCGCATTCGTCATCCGAGCGGTGACCGAGAGCTCTTCACCTCACCTTGGAACAACTCACGTGCTGGAAAGTTAGGAGCTGGCATCGAAGTCTATTTCTCCTCGATCCGCGCTTAACAAATGTTAGTCGTAACATAAACTAAAGATTACAGGAAGGAACGTCTCAATGGAAGCAGCCTTGGGCAGGGTATCCGCCAGTAAACACACTGGCAGGGAAAATCTACTGGTTTGCTTCTCCCATTTGCGATGGAATTTCGTTCATCAACGGCCGCAGCATATCCTCGCCCTCGCATCCAAGCAGCAGAGAGTGGTCTACTTTGAAGAGCCTGTTTTCGAAGAACTGCCACAGCCGCAGATACGGACGAGCGAGGCGTCGCCAAACATTCTAATCGTGACACCAGTGCTGCCGCTCGGCGCGTCGGCCGCGAAATCAGATGCCGTGCAGCGGAGATTTGTTCAGCAGATCATAGCTTCTATGCCGCACAGCCGGCTGATCGCCTGGTATTACACGCCGATGGCTCTCCGCTTCACGGAGTTCCTTGACCCAGACATATGCGTCTACGACTGCATGGACGAACTCTCCGCCTTCAAGAATGCGCCGCCCGAACTGGCGCAGATGGAAAAGGCACTTCTGTGCCGCGCCGATCTCGTTTTCACCGGTGGCCTGAGCTTGTTCGAGACCAAGCGCCGCCTGCATCAGGCTATTTACCCCTTTCCGAGCAGCATCGATGTGAAACACTTTCACAAGGCAAGGCTGCCAGGAAAGGACCCAACCGATCAGGCCGGCATTCCTCACCCGAGGGTGGGGTATTTCGGCGTCATCGACGAGCGGCTGGACGCCGGACTCGTGGCGCTAGCGGCGCGGACGATGCCGGACGTGCATTTCGTCATGATTGGCCCCGTGGTCAAAATCGATCCTGCAATCCTGCCGAAGGCCGACAACCTGCATTGGTTGGGTGCCAAGGCCTACTGCGACCTGCCCGATTATCTGCGCCATTGGGATGCCGGCTGGATGCCGTTTGCACTCAACGAGGCGACCCGGTTCATCAGCCCAACCAAGACGCCAGAGTTCCTGGCGGCGGGCCTGCCCGTAATCTCGACGGCAATCGTTGACGTTGTGCGCAGCTACGGCGCTGCTGGACTGGTAGAAATCGCCGACAGTGACGACTTGGAGAGCAAGCTGCGCTCCATGCTTTTGCGACCGCGTGAGATGCTGCTGCCGCAAGTCGATGCCTATCTGGCTGACATGTCGTGGGAAAGAACATGGAAGGCCATGGCCGCTCACATTGAGGGCGCCTACCGACGCAAGAAGGTCGTCCCGTTGCGCAGGAGCGCATAGCCATGTTCGATTGGCTGATCGTCGGCGCGGGGTTTGCCGGCAGCGTGCTTGCCGAAAGAATAGCCTCGCAGCGTCACGAAAGCGTTCTCTTGGTCGATCGCCGCAGCCATGTCGGCGGCAACGCCTATGATTGCTATAATGAAGCCGGCATCCTCATCCATCGTTACGGGCCTCATATTTTTCACACCAACAGCCAGTCGATCGTGGACTACCTCTCGCAGTTCACCCAATGGCGCACATACGAGCACAGGGTTCTGGCGGCGGTCGATGGGAAACTGCTTCCCATCCCGATCAATCTCGACACGATAAACCGCCTTTATGGCCTCGAGTTGAATTCCGCACAGTTGGAGGAGTTCTTCGCATCGCGGCGCGAGACGGTAGAGGACGTGCGAACGGCCGAGGATGTTGTCGTCAGCACCGTGGGACGCGAGCTCTACGAGAAGTTTTTCCGTGGCTATACAAGGAAGCAATGGGGCGTCGATCCGAACCAGCTGAGCAAATCAGTGACGGCACGAGTGCCGACCAGGACCAACCGCGATGACCGCTATTTCAGCGACAGCTTCCAGAAGATGCCTGCCGGCGGATACACGAGGATGTTCGAGCGCATGCTCGATCACCCGAACATCAAGGTCATGCTGCAGACCGACTTCCGCGAAATTCGTGACGAGATACCATTTAACCGCCTGATCTATACCGGCCCGATCGACGAGTACTTCGGCTGGCAGCTAGGGCGTCTTCCTTATCGTTCGCTCCGTTTCGAGCACGTCACCCTCGACCAAGAGCAGTTTCAGCCGGTTGCCGTCGTCAATTATCCCCAGACGGAAGATTACACCCGCATCACCGAGTACAAACATCTGACCGGCCAGCAGAACGCGCGCACCAGCCTGACCTACGAATATCCCACCGATATCGGGGACCCGTACTATCCGGTGCCGCGGGCCGAAAACGAAGAGCTCTTCAAGCGCTACGAAGCGCTTGGCGCAACCTGTCCCGACGTGTGGTTTGTCGGTCGCCTTGCAACCTACCGCTACTACAACATGGATCAGGTAGTCGGGCAGGCCCTGGCAACCTTCGCCCGCATCCAAAAGAGCGTCCCGGAATGGGCGAGCGCGGGGAAGGCGTCGTTGGCCGAAGGGGCGCTGTAGCTCCCACCCGGACGTATTTGGGAGCATCGAGCGTGGCAACGCGGCGCCCACCGGCGCTCGCAATAGTCCTCGTGCAGCTCAGGTATTTAACGCGTCGGGTTCGCCGCGAACAAAGCTTGCTGGCGGGCCAATTCGTCGGCGACGGGCTTGCGGACGTGTCGGCTGCCGTCCGCCTGGACGACTGAAAACAATCCCACCTCCGCATGCCGCGAATTGTCCCAGCCCGGATAGGCGGTTACCGGGTAAAGGCAAATACCTTCGATCGGGGCGTTGAGGCTTTCTGCGGCACGCACCTCGTCGCAGACATAGTGGAGCCAAGCCGGCCCGCCAGACCCCTCGGAGCCGGTCTCGGCTATGAACATCGGCTTGCCGTATCGATGCGCGACCTCGATCAGCATCTCGGATAGGGCACGGTACTCGTGGTGCCCCATGGGAATCGTCGGCCCTTTGAGGTACCACTGATTGTGTGGGTAAAAATTCAGGCCAACGACATCGACAACATCGTCGCTGCCCCCCAACTCAGGCTCTGCCCGGCCCAGCAGCATGTCGTAAGCTTCGAACTGTCCGAGACGGGCATTTTCGGCCCGGCGCCGTTCGGCCCGCGTTCGGTCGCGAGGGGCAATGTGGATAAGCGGCTCGGCCCAGACAAATCTGCAATCGGGATCGACCTCCCGCATCGCGCGAACGCCGGCTATTGCTGCTTTCACGAGGTGCCGCTTGAACCATCCCCGCTTCTTCGGGCCGACGCGCGGGAAATAGCCGACCTCAACAGCCCAGGCGAAAAACGAAATTTCGTTGATCGGGCACAATAGAGGCGCTGTACCGGCGATTGAACGATGAACCCTCACAGCTTCCGCGGCGAACGTGGCATAGGCATCGATGAAATGCATCGACCCCTGATCAACGTGGTCTGGAGATCCGTAGTGGAAGATGTCCCAGATGACCTGGACACCTGCCGATTGTGCTGCTTCGACCATCGGCGTCCAGCTTGACCAGTCATAGTTTCCAGGAGCGGTTTCGATGAGGTGCCAGCGCAAACCGTCGCGGATGGTCCGAAGACCGAGTTCGGCGCAACCGCGGTAGTCGCCCAGGGCATGCAAATAATGCGACGTCGCGCGGATAAGATCGAGGCGAACGCCGTCCTTGCGCCGGTGCGACGAGCACTCGAAGCCAGCCATGAAAAAACTGGCGAACGGCGACGTGCCCGCAATCGAAGTCACCTCATTGCCTGTGCTGTGTCCTGCTTCGCTCATGCGAAGTCTCCTTGGGGCATTTGGGCTCAATCTCGGCTGCCGAATGCAGATCGGGAACAGCCAGAGCAATCCGGCAGCCGTCTCTCATCCGCCAGGCTGCACATTCGTCCTGTGCTTAACGGGATGGTTCCAAACCGGATGATCGAGCCTTTGTTCCCGATCGAACCACCGGAGGGCAGACAGCAGCCAGGGAAGAAGCTGCGCAAGGCAAGTCGGGGGCGAGGCACACAGCCGTCATCGGATCTTCCAACCCTACGACGAAGGCTGGGAACAGTACGTTCAAATTTCGACTTTCCAACATCGATCATGCAGGCGAGAGGGACGCGGCGACATCGCCTGGAGTATCGCGTGAAGCCGCTCCGTCGATCTTTGCCGGCAGAGCGCGGGCCATTCACCTCAAGCGGGAACATTGGCTAGGTCAGCAAGTTTGATCGCCATAGCAATGAGCCGCAGGGCAGGCGCGCAGATGAGACATCTGGTCAAAGATTTCCTGATCGAGATCGCTGAAATCTTTCCGGCGATGGCTCAAAAGGGCGACAATTCGGCGGAAGCACTGCCCGTCCATGCGCCGAACTTCCCCCACGATCTGGAGCCGGTTATCCGGGCAGACCCTTCCTACGAGGTGCCATCGCCACGCGTCGACGATCGGCATAAATCAGTCGCAGTTCCGAGCGAGCCGCAAGCTGTATGGAGGGATACAACGCCGGCTCGGATGATCTTACCTTTGCCAGTCACTGTAGATGAAGGCGCGGTCAAGGCTCACGCCTCTGACGGTCACCACGCACGGCATCGAGTGCCGAGCGAACGGCTTCAACGTTTGAGGCGCGGCGCTGGAGTTACGGCCTGAAGATCGACGGCAGTTGGCCCTGCGCCTCTTTATCGCGCCATCGCTTCGGCCCGCCTCCGACGCTACGCGGCACAGTCACGCGTGAGCCGACCCGTACCCACGGTCAATCTCTTCTCCCAAAAAGGCCGCGCGATGGAGGGACCAATAGCGCGGCCCGGCTGACTTGTGACAGCCGTCGTCGGATGCCAGTGACAACATCCGAGCATGAACTCAACTATTCGAAACAGCTAATGTTCCCTTGGAATCTGTCCCAGGCGGCGACCAGCAGCAGGTCCCTTAGACGGTCCTGTGCTGGCGAATGAGATGGTCCAGCTATAAGGTCCGCGGCTCACAGCCTACACCCCGCAGCATGTCTTTAAAATAGATTCATCGGGGTGCGCTCCGGAGTACTGGAACAGCCACATCAGACGGGGCCCGGGCTCGGCGTCGACGCTGCCTTCTGAAAGCGCGCGATAGCAGGAGCAGTCCCGTTGGGGCGGAAGCATGTTCTTCGCTCACAGCCGGCGGAGTCCAGAAACTACCGCCGCGAGAGCAATAATAACTTTCAGTCAAGTTCGTGTGACCGGCAGAAGCATTCTAATGCCTCTCTTTCAAAAATCGGGCTTCACGAAGCAGCGAATTCCAATCCGTGCCGATAAGCTTGATCAGACCGCGCGCATCCGGCTCTGAAATACCGACTTCTTCAGCCAGACGTCGGGCAAGCAATTGCTGATTGCCCTTGTCCACACGGCCATCGCCATCCTTTTTCATCGGTTCCTCCTTTGGGAAGCCAACTTACGGAATGACCTTTCGTTTCACGAAATAAGAAAAAAGCCCGCGTCCGATTCGCGGCAGCGAGGACAGCGCGACTCGCTAGGGACTGTCACAGGCAGTGCAGAGCAGGTGCCACATGGAGCGAACCAACACGGCACACCTTCGATAACGTACGCAAACCGGTCCCAACCGAACGTGCGCGAAACCCGTGCAAGCCGCGCCGAACGCCCCGCAGTCCCTCAGAATTAGTGGAGATAGGCATCTGTGGTTTTGGGACGTGGGCGGTCAGACGGGCCCTCCTTATCCCCATGTTGAAGAAATGCTTCGGTCCGGGGCCGCCACGGTCCTCAACCGTAGCGCCTATGACGCCAAGAATAGGCATTCAAGGGCCGCTATAGGAGATTGTCCGATGGCGCGCGATCGCTCGGATCAAATAACTGCGGGAACGCGGCCGTATCTTCTTTGATCACTGCCTGATGAACATGCCCGTATAGGTCTGGCCGGCGAGCGTATGGGTTGCGGTCAGCGTACCGTCGGGCATCATCATAAAACTGACGTCCGCGCCATTCGGGAGGCGCCTCAGCTTCAACATAGTCCCTACAATTTTTCCTTCGCCTGCGGCCTCACCCGGATTGTCATCGCTCAGAATTCCCCACGCGTAGGTTACGGTCACCTTTCCGTTTGAAGAAACAGATTGAACAGACAGTTTACCTTCATATGTGCCTTCCAATCGTCCGGCCCAATTGCCCGAAAAAGCAGCGTACTTTGTTGGAACGCCCTTTGAAGGAGGAGTGATCGTCACGGATTGATCCATTATTGCCGGGCCAGGGGGAACAACGGCAGGATCCAAGGCGGATTGGGAGGGAATGGTGGCAGGTTCGATAGCGGCGGATTGCGGCGGTTCAGGAGCCGATTGGCACGCGGGTAGGGCAAGTGCTGCGAAGGCCAGTACAAGGTTCCGCATCAATTTCTCCACATCGTGTCCGACGGACAGATCCGAAAGCCCACTGATCGGCAGAAAGTTCCATTCCCACCAGGCCGGATCTTTGGAGACGCCTGATGGACCCGAGAGTGGCCCTAATAGATAGCCGCTCGTCAACCGTGTAGCGACATTGCGCAGCCGGACCTCAAGTGGGCTCGTTGAGACGCCCATGGTCGAACGCGAGGCGCACTGCGCTTGATCTAGTGTTGGTATCTGGCTCTGAAACAACTTGGTCCGGGAATGTTGGGGCTGTCGTGACTGCCTTCTTCGCAAATCTGACCGGCGTCCATGAAGATAGCGCGGCAGGCCACAGCACGTGCAAAGCCAGATTCTCGCTTCAAGTGAGACGCCTTTGCCTGAGTCCTGGCCGGAGCCATCTGGCCCCTCATCGGGTGAGATTGCAGCGTCAAGCCTTGGCGGATCAACCACCTCATGTGATGTGGCAGCGACAATTGCGAGCGCAGCCTATGTCACAGGTTAATGCGCTACCTGAGGGGCTCGATTATGGGTATGCAGCATTCCTGTGCCGCCGTGCACTGAGATCCCGGCCAAGGACCTGCCTCGGCATCCTGAATTCCCAGCTCCCGACCAGCAGTCGGGCGCCTCGTTACGGCTATCCGGAACTTTTGAAGCGGATGCAAGTTCGATAACCAACGTCAGCTAGGTAGCCAACTTTGTCACCCACTTCATCCTTGGATGTCCTTATCCGCAAGCTCCAGAGCATCTCGGATCTCCGAGAGGGCGATATTGATGTTTTGAAAGGCATCCAAATTCAGGAGAAGGATTTTTTTGCCAATTACGACTTGGTGAGTGAGGGTGACCGCCCTGTCAATTCGTTCGTGGTTTTGGATGGCCTGCTCGGTTCCACCAAACTTACCGGCGATGGCAAACGGCAGATTACATCCTTCTTTGTGGCTGGGGATATTCCTGATCTGCACGGACTGCATCTGTCAGTCATGGATTGCAATTTTACGACGCTGACAGCAGCCAGACTGGGCTTCATGCGACATGACGCTCTTCGCGCCATTTGTGAACAGCATCCCCGAATCGCGACGGCTTTTTGGCGCTCGACGCTGATCGATGCAGCGATTTACAGGGAATGGGTAACGAATGTGGGAAGACGCGAGGCCTATACGCGCATGGCTCACATTTTGTGCGAACTGATTTTTCGCTTGCGCTCGGTTGGACGTATCCAGGATCACGTCGCGGATCTTCCCATCACCCAGGCAGCACTTGGCGATGCATTGGGCTTGTCTACAGTCCACGTCAACCGAATGCTTCAGGAACTTCGACGCAGGGGCCTCATCGCCACAAAGGGCTCAAGGGTGCATGCTCTTGATTGGCCTGGCCTCACTCGTGCAGGTGATTTCGACACGACCTACCTGCACCAAAGGAACCCCGCAGCTTAGTGGTGACGGAAGCTTTCGGATGGCACGATTTTTCTTTGATAGTGGCGATCACGATGTGGTCATCGAGGACGAAATCGGCATCGAATGTGCCGGTCTAGAGGAGGTGCGCCGCGCGGGCTTCGAAGGCCTTATCGACCTTACGAGAGATACACTGACCGAGGTGGACGGGCAGCAAGTATTTGTTGAAGTGCGGAACGAAAACGGCGACAGGATTCTGAGGCTGAGCATCTCGCTTCAGATCGAGTTGATGAGATAACCTGCGATAGGACTTGCTGCGACAGAATGCTGCCGAGCGCCGGCACATCAAATGGAGCGGCGACGAAACCGAACGCCGCGTGGTCGGACTATCGCACGAAGATGCCGCCGCCATTTGCGACCAGCTCGGGTTCTCCACATTGGAGAAATCGGAAAACCACAGCAGAAGGCCATGCCCGCCTCATTGGCGCAATCCGACTGATTTAATCGATGTCGCGATTTTTGTTTGAAGTTCTGGAACGCCCACTCTCAGCGCTCGTTCATGTTGTCTCACCAGAGGGTCGTCGAAATGCAACGAAAAGCGAACGATGCAAGCCGGGTTGCGAAAGGCCAGGAACTTGAGGTCGAACATCTGGTCGAGCTCACGGAAATTGACCCCAAGCAGGCACGAACGCTGCTTCGCAAGCATGGCGCCGATTGGCCGAAGCTTAAAGACGAGGCGGAAGCTCTGAAGAAGGAAGACTAATCGTCACCTTCCGAGCGGTTGGCGAGAAAGCTGTTCTAGCTCATCCTCATCCGTGACCCCAGCCTGGTAGTAAGCCAGGATACGTGATGCGCGCCGCTCCTTCTCGGTTGCGGTTTCGTTTTTGATTTTGCTGCGTGCGAAGACGCGACTGAGCAGGGCAAGTTCTGATGGGGTGAAGGCGTCTCTATGCATCTCGTCTCAACTCCCGCGCGCCCGTCTCGAGAGGGTCGAGGCGGGCTGAAGCTGTGTTGCAGCCTCTGCGCGTCTTTCGGACACTAAACAAAAGGCCGTCCGCACGAGCCAGAAACGGGCGGCCGCAACATCTGGCTCGATGGCGACAGCGGAGAAACCCGGCTCCAACCCGATCGCAAGACGCCTGGCTCCTCTGTTCCCTTGAACTCTTCCGTATCCTTGGGCGCGGCGACCAGATCCTGGAATCCAAGAGTGGCGACGAGATAGCCTGCTTCGTCGTAAACCTTCGTCACCCAACTGGTCGGGTCCACGCCATCGACAATTCCGTCGAGCATGGCCTCCTTGGCTGCACGCTTCGCCTCCCTGACAGCCTCGTCTCGATCAGCCATATCGGCAAAGATTGCAGGCTGGGACATGCCTTCGATAAACTCGAAGCGAAATTTCGGCATCGGTCGCTCCAGTCATTGTGCCAGCGCATCGGACATTTCTGGCAGGTTTGACGCTCAACGCGGCGGTTTCGAAAAGGATGCAGCGGGTTGATTGCGCGTGATCGTCAAACCTCAGGCAGCGTTGCTGTCTCCCATCTCCCAGTCGCCTTGCCAACGTGCGCGCACGGCAATCATCAGCGAGGCGGCTTCCGTCATTCCTGTTTCAAACAGCCTGATGAGCTCTTTCGCTACGGCGTTGGCCGCCGCCGTGTCGGGCAAGATAGCAAATTCCTGGCACAGCGCGTCGAACGCGTCGCGAAGGATGTTCAGGTCACTGGGGTAGAGAGCTTCCGTATTCGTGCGGGTTGGTCGGCTAAGCATCAGGCGCTCCTATTCGGCTATAGTGGGATTGCTCCCAAGCAGCGGCGCCCGTTACACAGCCGCTGACAGACAATGGCTTTATGCGGCACAGCCCAGCAAGTGTCATTAAACTATGATGCATGCGCGTCGTTCGCCCGTTGAGGGCGCATATGGAGTTGTCCTTCGCTGATCGTGACGCAAGTTCTTCGCAATGCGTCGGCGGCCTAGCCCGACCGATTGTCCGGCGCCTGGAACTCTTCGCGACTGACGGCATTATCTAGTCCGACCGAACCGGGGGCGAAATGGGAGTCACTTCACGCGAACGTTTGTCTGAAGTGCAGCGCTTCGAGCTTTTGGCGGGGTTGGGTGACAGGATTCGGGAGATCGATGATCCTGCCGAACTGGCCTTCGCGGCAGCGGAATTGCTTGGGAAGCATTTTGGCATCAGTCGAGCCGGATATGGCACGATCGATCTCGAGAAAGAAACGATAGTCATCGACAAAGACTGGAACGCGCCGGGAATCCGAAGTCTGGCCGGAACTCTGAATTTCAGGGACTACGGCTCCTATGTCGATGATTTGAAACGAGGCGAGACGGTCGTCTTCGAGAATGCCGAGACAGACCCGCGAACCCACGACCATGCCGAGGCTCTCAAAGCAATCAGCGCCCAATCCGTCATCAACATGCCGGTCACGGAGCACGGCGGGTTGGTTGCGTTATTGTACCTCAATCACTCCGAGCCAAGACACTGGACGTCGGCCGAAGTTGCACTGGTTTCGGAAGTGGCTGACCGGACGCGCACCGCAATTGAACGGCTTCGTGCGGAGAAGGCCTTGCGTGAGAATGCCGAGCGCCTGGCCTTTCTGGATCGCCTCGGCAGAGAGATCTCCCCGGCGCCAGATGCCGACGCTGTCATGGAGGTCACCACCCGTCTACTTGGCGAACATCTTGGCGTTTCGATTTGCGCCTACGCCGACATGGAGCCGGACCAGGACCACTTCACCATTCGCGGCGACTGGAGCGCTCCTGGCTCGCCTAGCATCAGGGGATACTACAGTCTTGCCGATTTCGGTCGTCTCGCTGTTGGCAATCTGACCGCCAATCGGCCGCTCGTCATCAACAACAATCTCGAGGAAATTGCACCCGAGGAAGCAAAGACGTTTCAAGATATAGGCATAACGGCAACGATCTGCATGCCCTTGGTCAAGCAAGGCCGGCTGGCTGCGCTAATGGCCGTTCACGACACGCAGCGCCGCGTCTGGTCGCAGCGCGAACTGTCCTTGCTGGCGGAGGTGACAGAACGGTCATGGGCTCACATCGAGCGCGTCCGCTCGGAACAGGCTGCCCGAGCGAGCGAGGAGCGGCTAAGGCTAGCAACCGATGCGGCCGCTATCGGAACGTGGGACTATGATCCCATCACAAGGGTGCTGCGTTGGGACGACCGATGCAAAGCTCTCTTCGGTCTGCCACCTGAGGCGGAGGTGACATATGAGAGCGCGTTCCTGGCCGGTCTCCATCCAGAAGACCGTGAACGGGCGGATGAGGCCGTACGCCGGGCGCTCGCGCCGGGCGAGTCTTCCCGCTACGACATCGAATATCGGACGATCGGGCTGCGCGACGGAAAGGAGCGTTGGATAGCTGCAACGGGCGAATCTCTTTTCCGGTCCGGACGAGCGGTGCGTTTCATCGGCACCGTCATGGATATTACCGCGCGAAAGCGGGTGGAGAACCAGCTCCAGATGATGAATGCGACTGCCGCCGCCGTGGCAGCCGAGCTGGACGTGGAGCGCATTGTCCAGATTGTCACCGACGCTGGCGTCGCGCTGTCAGGCGCCCAATTCGGAGCTTTTTTCTACAATGTCCTCGATGACAAGGGGGACAGCTATATGCTCTACGCGCTGTCGGGAGCGCCACGCTCCGCTTTCGAAAATTTCCCCATGCCACGCAACACGGCCGTCTTCGAGCCTACTTTTCGCGGGACGGGCGTGGTGCGTTCCGATGATATCCTCATGGATGAGCGCTATGGAAAAAATCCGCCGAGGAAGGGAATGCCGGAAGGCCATCTTCCCGTGCGATCCTATCTTGCCGTGCCGGTCATTTCGCGATCGGGCGAAGTGCTGGGTGGCCTGTTCTTCGGACATTCCGGTCGCGGTGTCTTTGCCGCAGAGCATGAGACAGCCTTGCTGGGGCTGGCCGGTCATGCCGCCACGGCAATCGACAACTCCCGACTGTTCAAAGCGCTACAGACACTCAATGTCACACTTGAGCAACGTGTGGCTGAGGAAGTTGCCGAACGCATCCGAGCAGAAGAGCACCTGCGCCAGGCGCAGAAGATGGAGGCCGTGGGACAGCTTACCGGTGGCATCGCCCACGACTTCAACAATATGCTGGCTGTCATCATTGGCGGTTTGAATCTCGTGCAGCGCAAGCTCCGAAACGGCGACACGAACGTGAACCACTTCGTCACCGGTGCAATCGATGGGGCACAACGCGCTGCGGAACTTACCAAGCGGCTGCTTGCCTTCTCCCGCCAGCAGCCCTTGGCACCGACGCGCCTGAACCCTAATCGACTCGTCTCCGGCATGAGCGAACTGCTGAGCCGAACGCTTGGAGAGACCATAGCAATCGAGACGGTGCTCGCCGCTGGGCTGTGGCATGTGGAGGCCGATGCAGGACAATTGGAAAGCGCATTGCTCAACCTTTGCGTCAACGCACGCGATGCCATGCCCGCCGGCGGAAAGCTCACGATTGAAACGTCTAATGCCCATATTGACGACCGGTATGCGAGAGAAAACGCGATCCCCTCGGGCCAGTATGTGATGATAGCGGTCACCGATACCGGAACGGGCATGACTGCGGACGTGCTGGCAAGAGCCTTCGATCCGTTCTTCACCACAAAGGGAGTCGGCAAGGGTACCGGATTGGGACTTAGCCAAGTGTATGGATTTGTTCGTCAGTCCGGCGGCAGCGTCAAGATCTATTCCGAAGTCGGTGTCGGAACCACCTTGAAGATTTATCTACCGCGGTCGCATGGCGGCATTCCTGATAGCCCGGCCGCCGCCTTGGCGGGCGAGCATCCGGGACGTTCAGACGAGGTCATCATGATCGTCGAGGACGAAGATCGTGTACGCCTGATGGCCGCAGAAGCGCTGCGAGAACTGGGCTATTCCGTCCTGGAAATGTCGGGGCCACGAGACGCACTTGCCGTCGTGGAGAGCGGGCAAGTGCCTTCGCTTCTGTTCACCGATGTGGTCATGCCGGAAATGTCAGGCCGCGAACTGGTGGACAAGGTCAGGACATCGCACCCGTCACTAAAGGTGCTCTACACCACCGGCTACACGCGAAACGCGATCGTTCACAATGGCACGCTCGATTTTGGAACGGAGCTTTTGACCAAACCCTACACGATCGACGAGTTGGCCGAGAAGGTCCGAAAGGTGCTCGATCGAAAGTAACGATTGGCCAGAGGCGATGTACTCGAGCGGCCGACCCAAATCCACTGTAGGCACGCCGGGCGGTATGATATCTCGCCGGAACCAGGGGGACTGCCGCGAGTTCTCTGGAATGGCAAATCATCCGATCACCAGCGCCCTTACTTCAATCGGCACACTGACTTCCCGTCCCGCTGCGTTCCTGGTCTTGTTGGCTTACGCAATTCTTTGGATGATTTTCGAGCGACAGAGCTTGGATTGGCATGGAGCCGCAACATTGTTCACTTGGGCGATGACGCTGTTCATCCAGCGCGCGGAGCATCGCGACACGCAAGCGATCCACGCCAAGCTGGACGAGATCCTGCGGTCAGATCACGCCGCTTCAAACATCACCCGGATCGACGATGAAGAGCCCGAGGAGATCGAAAAACATCGCCATCGCCAGCAACAGGGCGATTGACGTGCAGCCTTTCGGTTCCGCTGCGTCAGGCGCCCGCAAGAAGACCTCCGGCATTGCGCCTTGGCGAAGGGTGCTCATCTATCTGGCCATTGCCTCCATCGCCAGCCTGCTCACGGTGTTGATCATAAATCTCACTCCAGAGCCGCGCGTCCTACGATCTATCGTACCCCACCGGTTCGACGCTACGGATCCCCAATTTTCCAAGACGATGAGCAGCTATTCGCAAGGGCAGATGTTCGGTTCCAACGCGGTCCAAACTCTCGTCAATGGAGACGAAATATTTCCCTCAATGCTGCAAGCAATCGGGGCGGCTCGATCCAGCGTCAACATGGAGACGTATATTTATTGGTCAGGGGCCATCGGCTACGAGTTCGCGATCGCATTGGCGGCGAAGGCCAGCGAAGGCGTGGAAGTCCGCGTGAACGTCGACTGGGTTGGCAGCCTTCCCTTCGACGAGGACTTGATCCGCATCATGACGACGGCAGGTGTGAGGTTCGAACGCTATCGGCCGCTACGCTGGTATACTTTGGACCGTGTAAACAACCGAACTCATCGCAAGCTGCTGATCGTCGATGGCCGGATCGCTTTCACTGGCGGGGTCGGCATTGCCGATGATTGGCGCGGGAACGCACGCAACTCAAATGAATGGCGCGACACGCATTACCGGATCGAAGGACCCGCCGTGCCCGCATTCCAGGCGGCGTTCGCGGAAAACTGGCTTGAGACGACCGGCGAGACATTGCAGGGCGGGAAGTTCTACCCTGCAGTTGCGCCCGCTGGTGGTCTCGATGCGCAGTTGATACTTTCTTCGCAGCCAAACGGCTCGGAGAACATGGAGTTGATGATGTTGGCGGCAATAGCCGCGGCCAAGGATCATCTGCGCATCGGCATGGCCTACTTCGTGCCGGACGACATCGCGCTGCAGCAGATTCTTGATGCAAGGAAGCGAGGCGTCTCGGTCGATGTCATCGTTCCCAATTGGCTAACGGATGTGCCCATAGTGCGAAAGGGTTCACGTTATTTCTGGGGGGAATTGCTCAAGGCCGGTGTACGCATCTTTGAGTTTCAACCCACAATGTACCATCCCAAGCTTTTGATCGTCGACGATGTCTGGGTGAGCTTTGGCTCGACCAATCTGGATGAGCGTTCCTTGCGCCTCAACGATGAGGCCAGTCTGAACGTCTACGGCTTGGAATTCGCGCGGACGCAAATAGACATTTTCAACGAGGACCTGAAGCGATCAAGGCAGGTCAGTCTGGAAGAATGGCAAGCGCGTCCGCTAAGCGAAAAGGTCACCGACTACTTTGCGAGCAGATTTCGCTCCCAGCTCTAACAATGGCGAGGAGGCGGAGATCCAAAGTCCCCGCGATTGCTCGCCATCGGTAATTCGCAGCCTTGATGGATCAGGTCGTGGAAGCCCTCCCTCCCAGCGGCGCTCGCCGTAACGTTTCTCCAAAGTGTTCTGCACGGATGTGGAGAGCTTAAAATACTTCAATCACCTTACGGCTTCTCTTTTTGAGAGCCTGGATAGATTTGCGATGAATTTGCGGCTGCGCCGGCGACGACTCCACCGGACGCTGTGCAAGCCTTGCTTGTCTCAGCCGCGCCGTCTTCTCGGCGCGTTGTGCGCGTTCAGCGTCCAGCGTCTCTTGGCTGATACGTTTGGCGCGGTCGTATCTTTCCTTGTCATGATTGCGAGTCACGCACACCTCCTAGCCAGCAACAAAAATCCTGCGAACCTTTTTGATGACACGCTGCTTGCGTTCGATGGGAGACGTCGTGATGGCCTGTGCGAGGCGCGCTTCCTTCAACCGCGCCGTCTTGGCGGCGCGCTCAGCACGTTCCTTGTCGACAATGATTGCTGCAGCTGATGTGGTCTTCTCGTTGCGAGCGTCATTATTGGTCCGCGGCATCTCAGCGCCTCGCCTTAATTCTTATCGCCCGCAGAGCCATTTTGTGCCCAGGTCGTGCTCTAACCGGATCTGTCGTCCCCTTGGGCGAGATTTTGCCCCGATGAACCGGCTTCTTGCGCAGTTGGTTGTCGTTGTCCGCTTGTGGGATGGCCATCTCGGTTCTCCTATGCGGGCCGAACTTCGATATGACACAAGTGTTCCAAGGCAACGCGCAAGCTGCTGGGCTATTTTCGATGTAAGGAACGCGCGGATATCCAGGCGTGTGATCGGGGCATTGTGACGGCGGCCATAGCTGGAACTTAGAGAGCGCAGATAGCGTCGGCGACTTCACATGTCGTTCAGACTTTGCTGCAGCACAGGATCCCCGCCGAGCGCATTGGCTCGGTATTGTAGGGAATTCGGGCGTTAGCGCCGTTGAACCGCTCCCGGTGTGTCAACAACCTTACAGGCAGCCGCAGGTCCAAACGAGCAGCACCGTTCCAACCGCATATGGGACCAGAAGCAAACCTATCGTCACCCAGAAAGCCGGCTCTGCCAAGGCGGCCATGTCCTTGCGAAATTGCTCCATGGGGCTACCCCGGCAACTTCGACAAACGAATTGAGCTAATCTGGTAAGGCCTACGGCCCGCTTTTGGCATCTTCGACCTCCAGCGCATCCATGAGGGCCGCCACATCGCTTGGTTCGCCATCGGCATCACCATGCACGCCAGTTCGCGCTTTCTTGAGCGCTTGCTCGATCGCATCTTCAATGTTTCCGAGCTCGCCCTCACGCACCTCGCGACCATAACCGGCCGCTTCGGCATCCTGCTCGAATTGCTGGGCCAGCACGGCGAAGCTCACTTCCTCTTTACCAGCAAGAATGCCGACATTCTCCTGCAGCCAGGTTTCAAAAAACTCTTTGCTCGCGCTCATCGGATGACTCCTCCGCCGGATTAAGCGCGGCGGCGATCTGAAGTTCCGCCATGGCGTCACTTTCCCAATGGCAGGGGCTATGCTGATGGTGGGCTTGGCTGTTGATCCCGTGGTGCTGGCTCCAGCCGTCCCCATCCGCGTATCCGCCGGATACCGATTTGCGCCGCCGGGCGCTCTTCGGCGTTGGTTGATCGCCTCCGCTATTCTATCCCGACATTCCGGATTGTATCACCCCATCGGCCGCCGACCCGTCAGACATCGCTGCATTGTTGATCTGGTCCGTCCCGAACTGAGCGACCTGAACCATCATAGCCTTGGCCTTTGCAATGAGTTCATCGTTCGGAAGAGTATCCCCGGCCTGCAGGGTGACTGTAATACATTCGCCTCCCTCGCCCCGAAATTCCACGACCGGAGCCTGGTCTCGGCTGACGACAACTCCCATCATCTGCATAAAAACCTCCTCGTCGCTTCCTGTATTGCCCAGACAACCCAATGCAGCTCGGCCGTCTAATCCTTGACATAGGCCCCTGGTTGACGCCCGCCTCTGGGCGCCTTGGCGTCTTTCGAATGCTCGGCGACCGCAGGGCCTGCTCCGGATATTTTCTCTGGGGCCGGTGAAGGTGTCGCCGGCTTTGGCGGGGTCCTGCCGCCCGATTTCTCGGGGCGGGGTGATATGTCAGTTGAAGAATTGCCTGAAGAAGTCATGGCTCTTTCCTTAGTGCGAAAAACTCCAATACCAACCTGCGAAACGCCGTGTCGTTCCATCGCGATATGATCTCCGTTGTTGAACCTGAGGCCTCGCTGGGGCACCGGCAATGGGCCGATTTCGCAAGACGAATGGTAACTGCCAAGGCGCTCGGGCAAGACACAGCCTGACACATGGCGGCGCGGGTATTGGAATACGAGCCGGCGCGGAAAGGCTTCATTGAGATCCATCACCGAACCCGCAACAGGCAGCAGCTTCGTCATTTCTGCAGAAATGCGTTTTGCCAACGCGGACACCGCGACCATGCCGTCGCCCACTACTCTCTCCTGGTGCCAAGCGCCCACTTGCAACGCCAACCTCGCAAAGCCTGCAATACAGACTGACTCCGCAGCTCAACCCATGAGGAACAATATCTCCCTTCTGGCCGACCCATGAAGGAGGTATGAAATGTCTGAATCGCGCGAATGGCTTGTCCAATGGCTCAGGGATGCTCACGCCATGGAGGAGCAGGCCGAAACCATGTTGAATGGGCAGCTGAACCGGATAGAGAACTATCCTGAGCTCAGCGAGCGGATTAGCCAGCACATCCAGGAGACCAGACAGCAGGCTGCTCGGCTGGAAACCTGTCTTGACCGCATCGGACAAGGATCTTCCACACTGAAGGATGCCGGCGGCAAGCTGACGGCAATGGCGCAGTCGCTCAGCGGGGTGTTCGCCGGGGACGAAGTGATGAAGGGATCGCTTGCAAGCTACACGTTCGAGCACATGGAAATCGCCTCCTACACAATCCTCATCGCCGCTGCCAAATCGCTGGGTGAAGCAGAGGTCGCCCAGGTCTGCGAAGAGAACCTGCGTGAGGAAGTCGCAATGGCGGACTGGTTGAAAGCCATATTCCAGCGACAACCGAGCAGTTCCTGGCGCGGGCCGACTCGGAGAGTGAGAACGCCAAGCGTTGATCAGCCGGTAGCGTCATTGCTAAACAAGCTCGCGCCTTGCGCCGAAACTCGGCGCAAGGCGCATTGAGGTCGAGCCGTTACCGCCGTGAAAGGCACTTCAAAGTAAGGCAGTGCGTGAGGTAAGTTTTGCGATTAGCTCTCCGTGCCGCGATAGTATCCATCCTTGACGCCAATTGAACTTGAAATTCCGACGGAATTCTCTGCCATGTGCCGCTCCTTGAGAGCCGGCCGAACTGCCCATCATACGGATGTTCCTATCGCCCATTTTTTGGCGACAGTTCCCCATCCCCAACCATCTCCGCCAGCCTTTGGGTGGACCTTGAAATGAGCTGGTGTCGAGGTGACGATCTCACCATCGGAGTTGACCGGCATCGGCTTCTCCGTCTCGATGTCGAACTCGACGCACCTAGCCGTCCGAACCTCTCGCCAGGCGCCATGCGTTCCAGAACGGAAGGAGCGGAGCATCAGCGCCAGCTTCCAAAGGTTCGTCATTTCCAAGCTATAGAGATCGAGATGTCCGTCATCGATCTCGGCCGTCTCTTCCACCACGTTGCCGCCCCCGTAGTGACGACCGTTTCCCACCGCAATCTGGTACGTTTCGACGTCGGTCGCTGCGCCTTTCTCAATAATCTTCGCGTGGAACCGCGTGGCCCGCGTCAACACTTTAACCGCCGCCAGCGCATAGCCGAGCCTGCCGAAACGCTTTTCAAAGTGGGATCCAGACCCTTCGCCAGTTCAGTGCTGAGTCCGATACCCGCGACGTTGAAAAAGGCATTGCCATTGACCGTGCCGATATCGATCTGCCGAAGTCGGCCCCGCACGACCACGTCAGCGGCCTGCAGAAGATCCATGGGGATGTCGAGTGTGCGAGCGAGGTCATTAGCCGTTCTCATAGGGATAATGCCCATCGGCAGGCGGCTTTATGTATGCTGGAAGCCAAGCCGGGATTGATCTGGTCCGGCTCGGGCCTGACGTCGAAATCAGGCATTGTCAGTCGATTGGCGACTCCGTTACTTCTGGCGAAACGCGGAGTGGAACGACACAACCAGCGGGCCCAGAATGTAGTCGAGTGCAGTCCGTTCCTCGGTAACGATCATGACTGACGCCGGCATGCCCGGATAGAGTGCGATCTCTGGGGCCGCTGCCAATTCCACCGGATCGACCGTTACATCGGCGAGATAGTAGGGAAGCCCGGTCTTGCTGTCGGTAATGCGATCCGCCGAAATGCGGGCGACGCGTCCATGAATTATGGGAATCGAACGCTGCTTGTAGGATGTGAAACGAACTTCGGCGGCCATGTCGGGGCGCAGGTTCGATATGTCCTCGACGCGAACCTGCGCCTGGACGATCAGCGAATTCTCGGTCGGCACGATATCGAGGATGGTCTGGCCCGGCGCCACGATCGCACCGATCGAGAAGACGCTGAGGTCCATTACCTGGCCATCATAGGGCGCGCGCACTTCGGCCCGATCCATGGCGGCCTGGGCGGCAAACATTTTGGGCACAAGGTCAGCAAGGTTCGATTGCGTATCGATCAGCATGGCCGACAGCTTGGCTCGGCGCTCGTTGGTCAATTGCGCGATCTGGCTCTCGAGTTCGGCTTTGCTCTGTTGGCTGCCGCCAATTGCGCCGAGGTTCTCGTCGATCAGACCCTGCAGATCCGAGGCGGACCGTTCCAGTTCCAGGATGCGAGGGCGAGTCGTCAATCCGGCCTTGAGCAGCTTCGACAGGCTGGCCTTCTCGTCAATCGTCGATTGCAGCTGGGCCTGGTAGGATTCGACTCGAGACTGCTTGCCCTTTATCTGTTCCTCTAGCTCGGCAATGCGGCGCCCGAGGATCTGCTTGGCGCCGGCCATCGAGGCGCGCTGGCTTTCCAGGTCGGCGATCTGGTTTGCCATGGCATCCCTAAGGTAGTCCTCATGCTCCTTGAGGATGTCCTTGGGAAAGGCAACAGCCACGCTGCCGTCCAGTTCGGCCCGGATCCTGGCATCGGTTGCGCGCAAGAGCGCATATTGCTGCGCATAAAGATTGAACTCGGATCGGATTCTGGTGTCGTCCAGCTTCAGCATTATGTCGCCCTTCCTGACGACGTCGCCATCCTTGACGCGGATCTCCTTTACCGTACCGCCGTCGAAGTGCTGTACGCTCTTGCGATTGCCTTCCACCTTGACGATGGCCTCGGCGAGCACGGCTCCGTTCAGCGGGGCAAAGGCTGCCCAGCCGCCGAAGATGCCGAAGAAGGTCACGATGATCAGCAGGCCGATATAGGCTGGCACCCGGATCGAATCCGGGGCGAGGATGCCGGCCTCGCCGGGCAGACTCCGGTAGGTAAGGGCGCCGTCGCTCATTGATGATCTCTCCGGCCACAGCTCATTGCGTTGCCACCGCCATTGGCGCGGCGCGCTGGTTGAGCAGCGCCACGATCTCGTTTCTCATGCCGAAGGCCTCGACCGCGCCATCGCGCAACAGAAGGATCTTGTCGACATTCGCCAGGGTCGAGGGCCGGTGCGAGACGATGATCACGGTGCTGCCGCGACGCTTGAGCTCGATCGCGCAGTCACTCAGCGCGCGGTCGCCATCGGCGTCGAGATTGGAGCTCGGCTCGTCGAGAATGATCAGGTTCGGTGTTCCGAACACCGCACGGGCAAGAGCAATCCGTTGCCTATATCCTCCTGACAGCACTGCGCCGCCTTCGCCGATCTGAGTCTCATAGCCCTGCGGCAGGCGGATGATCATCTCGTGTACGCCGGCCAGCCGCGCGGCCTCGATCACCTCCTGGTCGACATTGGTCTTGAAGCGGCCGATGTTGGCGGCGACCGTATCGGCAAAGAGTTCGATGTCCTGCGGCAGGTAGCCGATGTGATCGCCGAGCGCGTCGTGCCCCCACTGCGACAGGTCGGCGCCATCCAGCCTGACGGTGCCGCGGCTGGGCTGCATGACGCCGGCAAGGTGACGTGCCAGAGTCGATTTGCCGGCGCCGGAAGGGCCTACGATTCCCAGCGCCTCGCCTGCTTCCAGGCGAAATGATACGTCCCGCAGAAGCACTTTCTGCTGGCTGGCAATTGCAAAGCTGACCTGCTCGACCGAAATCTTGCCGGTGGGCTTCGGCAGGTTGAATGATCGTTCGTTCCGCGCTCCCCCGTCGACCAGCTTCTCGACCCTTGCCAAAGCCGCGCGCGCCAGGATCAGGCTGCGCCAAAGGCCGACGATCTGCTCGACCGGCTGTAGTCCCCGGCCCAGCAAGAGGCTTGCGGCAAACATGGTGCCGCCGGTGATCTGCCTCTCGATCACCAGATAGGCGCCAAGGCCGAGGATCAGCGACTGCATGGTCAGCCGCAGGAAACGGATCAGGCCGGACATCAGGGCGGCCCGATCGCTTGCCTCCGCCTGGCGCCGCAGCGCCAGGTTGCGGTCACGCCCCCAGCGGCGGATGAGACCGTCGATCATCCCCATGGCGCGAACGACTTCCGAGTTTCTGAGGCTCATCTCGGTAAAGTTATAGTTGGTCGTCGCCAGGTCGTTGGCCTGTTTCAGCGGCGAACGCACGAGATACTCGTTGAGCACGGCCATGGCGATCAAGAGCAGCGAGCTGCCCAGTGCGAAGAAGCCGAGCCACGGATGCAGCAGGAAGATGATGCCGATGTAGATGGGCGACCATGGCAGGTCGAACAGGGCATGGATGCCGCTGCCGGTAATGACCTGCCTGAACGTGTCGAAGTCGCGGATAGGCTGGCTCGGCGAGGAGCCGGGCGATGGGAATTCGACCGAAGCGGCGAGGATCTTTGCCGACAGCAGCCGGTCGAACCGCGCGCTGGCACGCGTCAGGACACAGGCGCGTACCAGGTCGAGGCCGGCCAGCGAAAGGAAGGCCGCCAGCAACACCAGGGTCAGCATCACCAGCGTGGTTTGGCTGCCGCTGGTGACGACCCGGTCGTAGATCTGCAGCATGTACAGTGGGGATGCGAGGTAGAGCAGATTGATCGCCAGGCTGAATGCCGCCGCAACGAGAAAATAGCGGCGGCAGGCCCGAAGCGCATCCTTCACAATTCGAGACTTACTATCCACTTCCGGAACCCCACTCGATACTCGTCAGGCCAGGTGAGCCGCCGCTGACGGCGGCCCCTTTGGTTCACACCACGAAGTCGCTTGAAATTGCTCCATCGCCGACGCCTGTCAGCGTGAACTCCGCCGGATTGTACGAAACGGCGGTATGGCCCTGACCGTCATCGGCAAGCTTGAAGCCGCTCGCATCATAGGAGCCGACCAGATGCAGCGCGGTGCCGTGCGTGCCGTCCGAAACGGTCAGCGTTCCGCCGCTGCCATCCTGGTTTGCCTGATAGACGGCCGTCGTTCCCGCACCGAACAGGATATCCTCGAGCTCCAGCCTGTCGTCATTGGTGATGCCGCCGATCCGCCCGCTGAAATCGAAGGAATCGTCGAGCTGCAGCGTGCCGGCCGCATCGTGCGCGAAGGTGACGTCCGTCGACGAGGCGCCGCCGAATTCGAGCTTCGACAGATTGCCGATCGTGGCATCGCCGTCGCCGGTGATCTGGCCGTGGATGACGATGTCGCCGCCATTGGCCAACAGCATGCCGGAATTCGCCAACCCGCCATTGATCGTCAGGCCACCTGAACCGGTCGCCTCCAATGTTCCGGAGTTGCTGACGACGCTGCCCCCTGTGTCGATGACGAGCGCATTCGAACCGGTGGCGATGATGGTGCCCTGGTTGTCGAGGCTCAGCATCCCGCCGCCCAACTGGCCGGCGCCCGATATCGTGTTGTCGACATTGACCAGAGTGACATCCGGGCCCGTGCCGGAGATGACGTTGGCGGCGCTGTCGGACAGCAGGATCTGTCCGCCGCCCTGCAGGGTCACGCCATGCTGGATGATTTGCAGCAGCGTTTCACCGCCAGTCGAGTCCAGCGAGATAAGGCCGCTATTGTTGATCGTGCCGCTCAGCGGCAGCAAGGCGCCGTCGCCGATCGTCATGGTCCCTGGATTGTTGACCACCGGCGTCTGGTCGAAGACGAAATTGCTTGCCGTCAGCGCGCCCGAATGCACGCCATCCAGCGTGATCGACTGCCCGTCGCCGAGCGTGATCACCGCGTTGCCGTGGGCATCGTCGGCGATATGGGTCTGGAGGTCGGCAAAGTCTGCCAATCCGTTGTAGCCGATAAGGTCGATCTGGTCGGCCGCCGCGTCGAAATTATGCACCGTATCGGCGCCGATCGGCTGCGAGAAGACGAAGAGGTCGTTGCCGCTCGAGCCGGTCAGCACGTCGTCGCCGGACCAAGCGAAGATCGGCGAACCCGGTGCATAGGCCTCGACATTGTCGGCGATCGACGCGCTGCCCGTCGTGCCGTCGGCATTGGTCCAGGTCAGCTGCACGTCGAGCACCGCGGCGCCGGTGAATTCGACCGGTGTGGTCACAGTCAGCCCGTGGACAGCATTGGTATGCACCGTCCAGGATCCATCGGCGTTGTGCGTCGCGCCGTCGATGGTCCAGCCGGAAGGCACGTCCTTCACCGTGACGGTGATGAGCGCACCTTCATGTGATGGATCGGTAAGGGCGAGATTGATGGGCTCGCCGGAGGTGCCGGCGGGTTTGAGGCCTGTTGTCATTTTCGCCGCGTTTGTGTGCCCTGTGGCGTCCGTGAATGCTCCACTGTCGATGTTAAGCGTGTAGGATGAACCGTTATTGCTCCCCGCACCTTTGTTGACCTGGAACGTATACTCGGTGTGGGCGGCATTGAAGCTTCCCGACCCGGCGATTACGCTGACATTCGCCAAGCCGGAGACGTGCATCACGTCCGAGAGATTCACAAAGTTCGCGGTGACCGCAGAGGTAAACGTTATCGTCACGGTGCTTGGCGTGGCGTTGTTTCCCTGTTTGCCGTCCACGACTGAGGAGATCAGCGTTGCGCTGGTGTCGTCTGTCCCATTCACGGTGATGGTGACGGTCTGGGTGTCCGACGCACCATTGTTGTCTGTGCTTTGGACTGTGTAGGTGAGTGTCAGTGACTGGCCGACGGCCAGGTAGTCGAATGCCTGCGTGCCTGAGTTGAAGGTCCAACC
>NZ_JAFG01000023.1 GCF_000519305.1 Mesorhizobium ciceri WSM4083
TAGGGCGTAGTGACGATTTAACTATTTGAGCCAAATTGCGATAGCTGCGAGCTTGACGAAGCCCATGAAGTTGGCGAGCAGCTTGTCGTATCGGGTTGCGACGCGGCGGAACTGTTTGAGCTTGCTGAAGAAGCGCTCGATGATGTTGCGCTCCTTGTAGAGATCGGCGTCGTAAGGACGCTGATCTTTTCGGTTTCGCTTCGGTGGAATGACGATTGCGGCTTGCATCTCAACAATCTTGTCGATGAGATGATTGGCGTCATAGCCTTTGTCGGCAATTGTGCATTCTGCCTGGAAGCCGTAGATGAGTTCATGCGCATAGGCGATGTCGTTGCGCTGCCCTGGGCTTGCGATCAGGCGAACCGGAAGCCCGAGTGCATCGCCTGCGGCGTGGATTTTGGTGCTCAGGCCGCCGCGAGACCGACCCAGGCCCTGGGCATCTGCCCCCCTTTTGACCGGCGTGCGCCGGCGGCGTGCTGATGAGCGCGCACGATGGTCGAGTCGATCATCAGCCATTCCAGATCGGCTTCGCGAGCAAGAACCATAAGCATCTCGTCGAGAACGCCCATTTCGATCCAGCGATAGTAGCGCCGCTTCACGGATCGATAGTCGCCGAGCCGCTCGGGCAGATCACGCCAGCGCCCACCTGAGCGGGCCATCCACAACAGCGCATCCAGAAATCGCCGATTGTTCGTGCGTGGTCCGCGCTTGCCTCTCGTGCCGCCAGGCACAAATCCCTTGATCCGTTCCCACTGATCGTCCCGAAGCGCATCACAGTCCATCGCCGACCTCCAAAGTCAGCGTTGAATCTGATTTGCGCCTCCGTGGGAATCCCAAACCGTTAAATCGTCACTACGCCCTAGAAGGCAGGCGGCCACCCCGACCGTATCGCGCTGCCTGTAGCGCCGGACCGCGCTGGCGGGCTTCACTGCGGCACGCTAAATTGGCCGAATGGGCAAGCCAAGCAAAACCGGGTTCACCAAACTGCTCGCGGCTGACACGACGCTGTTGTCGGCCGAGCCACTGATCGGACTGCTCGAACTGGAGACCGACACCGGTACGGTTCAATTCGCCATGAACAGGATCATTGCCGAGCGGCTACTTACTGCCGTCGTGGAATTCCTCCAGGCCGGTGAGGGCAATGACGCTCCGACATTCGCGGTCGAGCGTTCGCAATAGAGCGTCAGGAGGCGCAAGGCAGTTTGGGGCGGCCCAAACCGGCCTTGGTTGCATTTCACCTCGATCGGGTTAGCGAACTCAGAGATCGTCTGTTGCTTGTGTCGTTAAGGCTGAATAGCGGCATGTCGTAGGCCATCGGTCCCGCTCTGCCGCTTCTCCAATCGCCGATTGCCGTGTCGGGCATGGCACGAGGCGATCGATAGAGAAAAAGTCCAGGTAAAGGCCACGTGGGAAGAATGGCGGGCCATGCAAGATGAGCAGCGCCGCGAGCATATGCTGTTATTCTGGTGCGCTCGGCAGGACTCGAACCCGCACCCGCCAGATTCGAAGTCTGGAACTCTATCCATTTGAGCTACGAGCGCGAAGTTCAGCCCTCAGCGGCTTTGCGGCGTTGGGCATTGTGACAATTGAGAAAGACGACGATCTCGTCCGCATCCGTCATCGTCATTCCGATCATGGTGCGGCTCCCCATTTCGGCCGGCCGACCGGTTTTCGCATCAAAAACGGTCCATGTCCCGTTCGGCTCCTTCCTCAGGTCGTAGAGCTGATTCATTCGACTATCCTAAAGACCTGTCGCAGCCAGTGCAAATTCCGAGGCAGACCGCCGGGCGTTAAAAGGCTCTACGAAATGAGCACGAGCTGATGATTGCGAGCGTGCGGCACTTTTCGATCGCATGCATCCGCTCACTATGGACGGCCCAGTCGCGCCCGCCTCCCAAAGGCCGACGCGAGCGTCGCATGCCGCGCCGCTTTCAAGCCGCTGCATCCAGCATAATGCATCGTGTATCTCCTTCGCATCTCGGGAATAGTGTCAACGCATGAGGCGCCGGCGAAACAGCGCCATCGAGAGGAAGAACGGCAACACCGCGTAGATGCAAAGCGCACCGATGTGCAGGCCGATGCCGGCGGCGGGGCGGTCTAGCATCGCCGGGCGAATGAGGTCGATCGAATGGGCCAGCGGCAAAAAGCGCGCTACCCGCTGAAGGCCGCCGGGTAATTGAGTGAGCGGGAAGACCGCACCGGAGAGGAACATCATGGGCGTGATTACGAGCGTCTGGTAGAATACGAAATAGTCGTAGCTGGGCGAAAGCGACGTGACGATCATGGCCAGGCTCGCAAAGGCGAACCCGGTGAGGCCTATGACCGGTAACACATAGAGGACAGACGGCCACGCCGCATAGCCCAGCGCGGCTGCAACAGCTGCAATTGCCGTACCGGCCAGAAAGGCCTTGGTGGCTGCCCACGCCAATTCACCCAGCACGATATCGCCAAGAGTAAGTTGTGTGTACAGGATTGCTTCCCAGATGCGTCGATCGTGCATGCGGGAGAAAGCTGCGTAAATCGTTTCGAAGGTCGACGCGACCATGGCACTCGTCGCGACCATGCCGGCTGCCAAAAAGGCAATGTATGAGGTGCCTTCGACTCGACCCACCATTAGTCCTAGGCCAGTGCCTAGTGCGAAGAGAGAGATGATGGGATCGGCGAGGCTACCGAGAATTGACGCAAGTGCAACCTTCCTCCATGCCAGATAGTTGCGGCGCCACACCGCAGCCCAGTTCCACGCGTTGGCGGGTAGAACCGCAGTAAAATCGTCAGCCATTGTTCACTTCTCCAGCTCTAGCCCGGTCAGCCGCAAGAAAACGTCCTCCAGATTTGGTGGACGCTGCAGAAAACGCAGACCCGAGCGCCCGCGAAGTTGTGCGCGCACCTGCTCCGGATCGGGCGCATAGCAAAAAACCGTCTCCCCGCTTACCTCGACGCGCTGAACGTATGGCCTGATCAGCGAACTCAGCTCCTGTGGATTGCCGCCGAAGATCTCGATGACCGGGCACCCGATATGCTCCTCAATCAGAGCATGGGGGCTGCCTTCGGCGATGTTGCAGCCGTGATCGAGGACGCATAGACGATCACACAACCGCTCTGCCTCTTCCATGAAGTGGGTGGTCAAAATGATCGTCTTGCCGCGCGCCAGCAGGAAACGCAGACGCTCCCAGATGAGGTGGCGCGCGTGTGGATCGAGGCCGGTGGTCGGCTCGTCCATTACGAGTAACTGCGGATCGTTGATCAGCGCGCGTGCGAGCGTCAGGCGCCGCTTCATGCCGCCGGACAGGTCGGCGACACGTGCATGCGCCTTGCTCTCAAGGCGGGCGAACTCAAGGAGCGATGGGATAATGGCTTCGATCGCGCGTGTGCTCATGCCAAAGTAGCGCCCGAACACCAACAGGTTCTCGCGCACGGTGAATTCCAAGTCTAGATTGTCGAACTGGGGAACCACGCCGATGCCCTTGCGTGCCAAGCGACCTCGAGCTGGCATTGGCACTCCGAGCACCGTGACCTTGCCCGCGTCGGGCCGTGTCATCCCGAGGACCATACGTGCAAGCGTGCTCTTGCCCGCGCCGTTCGGCCCCAGGAGGCCGAAGCACTCTCCCGACGCAACGGTAAAGGACACCCCGTTCACAACGAGCTTGTTGCCAAATGACTTCTTCACGCCGGCGAACTCGATTGCTACTTTGGACATGGGTCTATCTCAGGGCTGAAGAAGCTGATCGGGCGGCCGGCAGCTTACGTGAAAGCGTTCGTAACGGTAGGCCCCGCTTTTGTGACAGGCCGTTTTTGAGAGGGACAATCGAAGGGTTGCGGATCTCGCTTCCACTCGAACCGATTGGACTCGAGTGCTACGGATCGCTTCGGCCAATTCCCGCCTCGGACAATTATTCTTACCCAGGCTCACGACATGTAAGGTCAATCGCTGCTGAAAACGCCGTCAGTGGTGAGCCTTGAAGACCCGCCCGAAAGATCCGCCCCATAAATCGACTCAGCACTTTCCGGATTTGCTGCAGCGTTTGGTCCGGCGATCGCGTGTGCGATGACGATCTGCTTTTCCCCCTCCTTGGGAAGGTCGCCAACCTTGCGGGACAGCCAATCACTGTTGCTCAACGTACACAGCGCATAGGCTTTCAAGGGAAGTAAGAGAAAGATGTTGATGAAAGTGTGCGCGGAAAATCCGAGAAATCGAAGTTGGCGAGCGCGATAGGCTGCCACGCTGCACCGCGTGACAGTCATGGCTGCAATCAACAGGCCGGTCGCCCAAGGCACTGCGCCAGTCAACGCGAACTGCGCGAGCCCGGTTAATGCCGACAGCGCAAGCAACAGCGGACCGAGGTTCTGTCCGAGCACGTCCAGCGTTAGGTAGCGGTTGAGGCTGGGCAGCAGGTGCAGCGCAAGCAAAGTGTCGCGGAACGTGCTCCGGGCCCAGCGCAGTTGTTGGCGCAGATACGGCCCTAGCCGATCCGGGACGACTGTTGCGGCAATGGCGTCCGGAACGTACTCTGTCCGAAGGCCCGCTTTCAGCATGAGGATCGTGAGATGGCGGTCCTCGCCGAAGTCGCTTGGCTTGCCCCGAAACAGTTGCGTCTCGTACTGGTCCAACAGCAAAACGAGAGCGGAGCGGCGGTACATGGCGCATGGGCCGCAGCAGCACATAACGGCCCCAAAGCGAGCCTGTGCCGCTCGTTCTTCATTGCAAGCCAACCAGTACTCCATATCGATCAAGCGCGTCAGCCACGTGTCGCTGCGGTTGCTGGCGATCAACTGACCCATGGCTGCGCCGACGGCCGGATCTCGCATCTTCCGTGCGAGTTTTGTGAGGACGTCGGATGCGATTGTCGTGTCCGAGTCGACGTTGAGCACCAAATCGCCAGATGAGCGCCGTATCGCGGCGATCTGCGCCTTGCGCTTGCCGACATTTTTGGGGAGCAGAATGAAATTGAATCTCAGGTCCCCGGCAAAGGCGTCGTGTACAGGTAGGACAGCGTCGCGATTTGCAGAACCGTCATCAACTACGTAGACGCGCAATTTTCCAATATATTGTTGGCCCGCAATTGACGCCAGGCACGCCGAGAGCGCGCTCGGATCCTCGTTAAAGCAGGGGACGATGACGTCCACGCTTGGCAGGACGTCGAAAACGACAGGGTCCTCAGACGCCGGTAGGTGATCCATCGGCAAAGCATAGGCCATCTGCATGCTTTTATAAGCAGCTGAGAGCAAGGCGTAACACGAGATGGCAGCAGTGCTGGTTGTGGCAAGCAGGTTCATAGGATGTCGATTACTCAGTGATGTTGAGGGAGCGGTCGGATTTCAAATCCGCGGTCATGCAAAGCCGGGATCAGGCGGGACAGAGCCGCGATCGTCTGGTCGCGCAGACCGGCGTCAGTGCATTGTGTCAGTTCGCTGGGAGGGCATCCGTCGTGCAAGAGCACAATTGAGCCCGGCCGGACCGAGGTGAGCACTGTATCAACAATCGCGTCCACCCCAGGGCGAGACCAATCTCTGGGGTCGGCGGACCAGTGGAGGGCCGCCAGCCCGGCAATCTGTGACGCTGTGAAGACTTCTTCGCTCCAGGCGCCATAGGGCGCGCGAAAATAGCGAACTGAGGCCTGCGGGCACGCCGTCAGGATAGCCGCGTTGGTCTCAAACAGCTCGCGCTGCACTTCGCCGAAGCCGCATTTCCTCATATCGGGATGCGTCATTGTGTGGTTGCCTACGGCGTGCCCTTCTGCGACCATCCGTTGGATTAGATCCGGATGCTGCAAGGCGTGGACCCCGATGACGAAGAAGGTCGCCGGCACCCGCTGTTCTGCCAACACATCGAGAATCTCCGGTGTGAAAACTGGGTTGGGGCCGTCGTCAAACGTCAAATAAACACTGCGGCGGCCGCTGCCCTCAGGGTCGTCACTGCGCACTTCGCATAAGCAGTCAACGTGCGTCATAGCTCTGGTCCGTTCCGATCATCAGGGTGCCCGACGGCCAGTCGCTCATTGGCCCTCCAAGCGGAAAAACGCCGCGCGCCTGTCCTCGATGCGCAGGTTTTGCACCGGCCAACTACGGGCCGAAGTCGATCCACAGGTATTTTTGAAGAATCCCGAGGGTCCAGTTTATTCGGGAAGATTCAATTCATATCCAAGCACTGTCTCCACTGCGGCAAGCGCATGAATGACATCATCTTTCTTGATGCTTTCTTGAGGTAAGCACCTACACATGGGAGCTCGTCGCGCTGTGCCGACGCTATGCAGATGATCGAAGAACCTAGGCGCAAGGCAAATGCGACTTGGTTGATGTCGGGCGCGCACCAGAGAGCTTAAGCCAGGAACTGCCGCTCGGAGCCAACGTAAACATGGATAACTACCTTTAGGCTTACATCCTTGAGTTCTCCCTATGCAAAGTTCTGCAAAATCGGTAAAATCGTTTGTTTCAATGAAACGCATCCACGCTGTGGATTGCTCAGGCTGTGGGGCAGCTCAGGACATGCGTTTGAAGGGCCTTGATCTGAATCTCCTCGTCGTGCTCGACGCGCTGCTGACTGAGCGCAATCTGACCACGGCGGCACGCCGCATAAACTTAAGTCAGCCGGCCATGAGCGCGGCCGTCGCGCGGCTGCGCGATTACTTCCGTGATGAGCTATTTACGATGAGCGGGCGCGAGCGTTTTCTAACGCCGCGCGCGGAAACACTCGCCCCAGCTGTTCGCGCCGTCCTCGGGCAGATTCAGGGTTCGATCATATCTTTGGAGCCCTTCAACCCGGCTCAATCCGATCGCCACTTCAGGGTCGTTCTTTCCGATTTCGCCATATTCGTGTTTTTTCAAAAGGTCGTGGAGCGTGTCGCGCGGGAAGCACCCGCCGTCAGCTTCGAGTTGCTGCCTCTCGACGACGATCCCTTTGAACTTATCCGGCGCGGTGACGTCGATTTTCTAATTGTCCCGGAAATGTTCATGTCGAGCGCGCATCCGAAAATGGCGCTGTTCGACGACAGGCTCGTGTGCGTAGGCTGCCCCTCGAACAAGCAGCTGCCACGACACCTTGCATTCGAGAAATACCTCTCGATGAAGCACGTGGCGGTGAAGTTCGGGCATGCGCAGAAGCCTGTCCCCGAGGACTGGCTTTTGCACGAGCATGGTTTTAGGAGACGGGTCGAGATCGTCGTGCAGGGCTTTAGCATGGTCCCGCCCCTGGTGACAGGCACAGATCGCTTGGCGGTCATGCCCCTCCGGCTGGTCAAGCATTTCGAGAAAACGATCCCCTTGCGGGTCTTTGATCTTGCGACACCACTGCCCGCATTCACCGAGGCCGTCCAATGGCCCGCCATTCATAACAGCGACCCTGCTAGCATCTGGTTGCGGGACATAATGCTGCAGGAGGCGTCCCAGATGGCTACTCCAAGCAAGACGCCAGCACATCGAGGGCGCTCCTAGACCTTCTGAACGCCCCACATCGGGTCTCGCGGCAACCGTTCGCCGGAATCGACGACGCGCTGCTACTTTGGCCAGCGCTCGGCCAGGCGGCGTGCATGTGATTTCGTCTGGATCCGGTCCGGAAGCTCGTGCTCGCCCGCACATCAAAGAGCCGTCTAAGAAGGCATCGCCAAAAAAGCGGTCGATGCGGCTTCGCGAATCTCGTGGTCCGAACCGCAAAGTCGATGGCGAATCAGGCGGCCGCATTGAGACACGCGAGCTGAACGGCTGTCGAGGACCTAACCTGCTCAGGCGAGGGCTCGAACGCCTTCTACAACCCCTCGCGACGCGGTCGTAAACAAGCTCGGCGCCTGCCGTCCGCAGTGATTGGAGTGCTCGACCTGTCGAAGCCATGACGGCTGCCGCATCCGCGGGAAAAACGGTACCACTTCTCCGCCGTTCAGCCCTGGACGCCCGCCCGGCAAGCACAGCTTTAACGGCACGCGCCGGTATCGGAAGTTGGGCCTGCTTATGAGCTCAACCCATGCAACTTCGCCGAGAGTGGCGGGAATGTTCGTTTGCAATGATGCCGGATCTCAATTACGCTTCACGTTGAGCTCCTGTCATTTGGCTAGCTCTTGCTCCGCCCCGTTGCGCCAATCAAGCGATAGATCAGAGGGATATCTCATGAATCGAAAAACCGTGCTCATGATGGCGTGCGCCGGAGCTGTCAGCATATCGCTCATGGACTCACAGAATGTGCGCGCTCAGTCTGCGCCCGATTTATGCGGCTATTTCTGCGGCTCGCAGCCGGGTCAGATCGTTGAGTTTTGTTCAGCATTTTGCCCATTATCTGCTCCTATTTCGCTTCCAACGGACCCCCAGGACAAGAACGGAAACGAAGTCGACGGGCAGAGTCCGTCTCAGACCAAAGGCGCTGCGATCGGAATGTCAGAGAAACCCTGACGGGTCGTTGGGCGACGGCCTGGTCACCATCAGCCGGCCTGTGAGCGGCGATCTCGCCCTCCGCGCTAAGGCTAGGCCTTTCGTCGTTTTCCGACGACGACTGCGGGTCGAGTCGAGATCGGACTTGGTGATGGGCACTACGTTCGTTGACCCGGATGCGATTTCTCCCACAGGATGATTTCACGTGATCGGCGTCGCCGAGCCGTCCGATAGACCATTTGCCTGCCGCCCTGGTGCCAGCCGATTTGTGATGCGTGGCACGTCCGCCCTGACCGCGCCGTGATGCGAGCTTTCGCATCCTTTGGCATGCCCGACGGCCGTCGGCCATAGCGAAACAGCAGGACACTCAACCGAACTTGTTTCCTCCGCGGAAGGATCCGGTCACTTACGACAGGTCTCACGTCATATGCTTTCCGGCAGATGGATGTCGAACGGCAGAAATGTCTGCCAGGGCGTCTCGGGAGTATCAGCCTCGATTGCCCTCGCCATTCCCAAGGTCAACTCCTGGCAAAGCCGTCGCAGTGGCGTAGACATCGTCATGGTGACGATGTTTTCTGCGAGCCCCGCCCGCGACTCCGGCGTGATTTCATTGACGATGGCGACGAGTTCCTGACCTTCGCCCTCCTCTCGGAGCGCGGAGATTGCCCCCTCCATCCCGCCGCCGGCCACATACAGACCTACGAGCTCGGGTTGCCGGTGCATGAGATCCAGCATGGTCTCATAAGTGATCTGCCGTTTCTCGAGATTCACGAGCGTATCGAGCACCTCGAAACTCGGTGCGTTGTCACGGAAATAAGAACGAAAACCGGTTTCGCGGAGTTCATGCGCCTGGAAGCGATGGCTGCCGACAAACACCGCCACCTTGCCGGGACGTTTCGCGACTTTGGAAAACATCCAAGCGGCCGTGCGCCCGGCCTTGAGGTTATTAAGGCCAATATAGCCCTGGCGCACGCCCGAGGCGAAGTCGGACAGCAGCGAGAAGACCGGAATGCCCTTGGCTTTGAGCTCCTCCACCGTTGCCGTGATCTTCGGGTGGTCCGGTCCCACCATGGCGATCGCGTGGCAGCGCCTGCCAAGGTCCTTAAGCACAACGATCAGATCCTCAGGCACATGAGACGGGGCGAATGCGATGTGCGGGATGCCGTGGAAGGGATGGGCCAAACTGACAGCCGATTCGACTTCGCGCGCGAACTCTTGGTAGAAATGCTGGGCCGGTTTTCGCAAGATGAAGCCCAGCCGATATTGCGGCAGGCCCCGTTGCGAGCGCTGCTTGATGAGACCGGCTGCGTGATAGCCTATGGCATGGGCGGCCTCGTAGACGCGTCGCGCAGTCTCCTCCCGCACCGGATGTCGGGCGTTCAGAACCCGATCTACCGTTGAGACGCTGACTGCCGCTTCGCGGGCGAGATCGCTAATCGTGGGACGTTTGGCCATGATCCATCGGACTAACATCCAGCACGCTCGGCGACCATCCCGGCAGAGCGAAGATCACCGCATGCTTCATGATCGCACGCAAATTTGAACACCACTGCTGCAGGGCGTCATAGGACCGTGCGGATACACGCAGTTCGTCCGCTCAGGCGCTCAGCATTTGCGCTCCCGGCACTTAGCGCCTTGAACGGGGGTCCGCCGCTGGACCCAGGGGCTATCGATACGGAAAGGACGAGCTCGCTCCGCTGACGCGTTACTGTCGATCCAGCCTTAACGGCTCGAAAGCGGTTGACCGCGGAAGGCGGCTTCTAACTGCGCTTGGTCCAATTCGCCTTCCCAACGGGCCACGACGAGCGATGCCACCGCGTTACCGACTAAATTCGTCAGAGCCCGGCATTCAGACATGAAGCGGTCCACGCCGAGAATCAGAGCCATGCCAGCAACGGGAACACTCGGCACTACGGAGAGCGTAGCAGCCAGCGTAATGAAGCCGGCGCCTGTTACCCCAGCGGCACCCTTGGAGGAAAGCATGGCAACGAGCAGCAGGAGAATCTGATCAGCAATAGACAGATCGGTGTTCGTCGCCTGGGCGATGAAGAGCGCCGCGAGCGTCATGTAGATATTAGTGCCGTCCAGATTGAAGGAGTATCCGGTTGGTATGACGAGAGCCACGACCGAACGGTTGCAGCCCGCCTTCTCCATCTTATCTATGAGCGAGGGCAGCGCGGCCTCCGAGGAGGACGTCCCCAGCACAAGCAGGAGCTCTTCCTTGATGTAGCTGATCAGAGAAAGGATCGAGAACCCGTTGTAGCGGCAGACCGCGCCGAGAATCCCGAACACGAAAAGGAGGCCGGTAAAATAGAACGTCCCGACCAGCATCGCGAGGTTGACGATCGACCCGAGACCATATTTTCCGATCGTGAAGGCCATGGCGCCGAAAGCGCCGATTGGGGCAGCCTTCATCAGAAGGCTAACGAGCTTGAAAATGGGCACGGTAAGCGCCTGAAGCAAGGAAAAGACAGGCTTGCCCCTGTCTCCGACCATCGCCAGCGCGACGCCGAACAGAACAGAGAAGAACAGGACCTGCAGGATGTTGCCTTCCGCGAAGGCTCCGACAATTGTCGATGGGATCATGTTCATCAGGAAGCCGGTGACGGATTGCTCGTGAGCCTTGGTGGCATAGCCAACGATGGCTTGGACGTCGAGCGAGGCCGGATCAATGTTGAGGCCGGCGCCCGGCCGAACAATGTTGGCAACGATAAGCCCGACGATCAGCGCGAGCGTCGAGAAGGTGAAAAAGTAGGCCATCGCCTTGCTGGCAATGCGGCCGACTTTTTGGAGATCGTTCATGCCGCCGATACCTGTCGCTACGGTCAGAAAGATTACCGGTGCGATGATCATCTTGACGAGCTTGATGAAGGCATCGCCGAGCGGCTTCAGGCTCTCGCCGATTGCCGGATAAAAATGGCCGAGTCCGATACCGAGCATGATTGCGGCAAGCACCTGGACGTATGGCCTGCCAAAACACGACTTGCGAAGCGCGCCGTTCGCGCTGCGGGCTCCTGGAACTAACATTATGTCTCTCCCTGACCGGATCGGGGCGGGACTGTTCCTCCTCCCGTCGCTGCGTTCCGGTCGAACGCCGCTGAAAATTCGGCGCAAGTGCCGTGCCAAACGGAGATCTAGGCCGGTGACGCACTTCCACGAGGCCGGGTGAGGCATTGCGCCAGTTGCGTCGCGCCGATGCGCGCGCCGGCTAATTTCTTCGCAGGTTTAAACCGGACTATTCCCCCGCCTTGCGGTTTGGCCACAACTTGTCGGCCCCGCCCGTCGGCTTCGTAGTCTTTGCGACAGGCCGCATTCCGACAACCACCTCAGCCAAGCCAATCGTCGGCTCATCTTCGAACAGGGAAAGCCTGATCGCCGTCTCTACAAGATGCGATGCTCGCAGCTTTGCGGGACCGGCTTGCATCTGCCGACACTTGGTCGACGGCAGCCAATCCTTCTGGCCGATCGACGAGCATCTGACGCTGCGGTCGACATTCACCACAATGAAAGTGGAGGATCGCATTGGGGCTGGGGGTCCAAGGTGACGGCGCGCAGTGGCTTGGAAGAGGAGGGCGTCGCACCTCAGCCGTCTTGAGGGTTATGGATGAGATAAGCTTGTCTGAGTTGGCCAAACACCACGTCGGGATTCGGTGTTAACTCCACCTTGGCCGTGTAGGGCTCACCGTTAATTTCGAGTTGTACCCGCTGCTCCGGGTGCGCAGGCCCGGTAGGAGCCCGCGTTTCCCCAATTGGCGCAATCTCGACATCCGCCGCACCATGAACGGCATTGCGATTGGTCGGCTCGTTTGATGCGAACAGCGTGATGCCGCCCGCTACGAGAGCGCCTAACGTCATAGGCGCGACGAAGTCGTGTGCTTGATCCTCCGGCAGACGGTTACTCAGCGCACTTGCTTGCCGTCAAGCGTGAGCGCAGGTTGAGGGGTAAGATAAGGATAGGGGACGTCCACACGGTGCCGCCCTTCACAGCACCGGGTGCTAGTGTCCGAAGGCAATGAGTTCAGGGACACCAAGGCTTTCTGCCCCCCATCTGATTCGCCTCAATGGCATTGGCAACCGTTCTCTTGACCAGCAAGACGCTGGATGGCAGGGTCCAAGCTGGCAGGCAGCGGCAACAGAAGCGAGGTGCTGAGGCAGGTCGCAAGGCGCTCCAGCGCGACCGTGATAGGGCGCCTGATCTCCTGGCCTCGACTTTGGAATTGCCGGTGGCTCCGCTTAGTGTTAGGCCGCTGGCGACCGCCGAATAGAGGCCGTGGCTAGAACTACGGATGTCGATTGGGCGCTTCTGCTTCGGACTTGGTCAGCTGGGCTGTATCCCACCATGGGTTGGGCACCAGGCCGGAGTCTTTAAATCTGTCGATAGGGAGAGCGAATCTGATGTATGGCCGAATCGTTGGATCATCCAGTCCGTTCACGAACGCCGACTATGCTGATGAATCGGGACAGCCAGAAGACAGCCCCGGCCTCGCGGAAGTGGTTGCAGGGGAGCCGAATAGCTCCTCGTCGGCTACAACGGCGCCATACTCTCTCGTTTCCGAGCCGCCAATTACCGAGATCGGTAGATCTGATTTCATGGAGGAGGTGAGGCGATTTTTGGGTAATGACATCAGGCATATTGCGATGCAGCCCCAAGAATACTCAGATTTCGTTTCTGAAAAAGCCGAGCGCGCAGGAACGGTTGCTGGAGGCTATGCCAGCACTTTCGATGATCCGGACAAGCCCGCGCGATTTTTCAGCTATCAGTTGGGTGACGAAACTGTCGGGCTCTTAAGGATGGGAGGACCAGTTCGGATTAAAGGAGAACGGTTTCAGCAACAGTTTGGGCGCAATGATATCACGTCCGTAGTAGATCTTCGGATTACCCATCCGATGGTTGAGAACGCGGGCGACATCCTTTTGGAACATCAACTTCGCATAGACGGCGATCATCCGTTGGTTTTGTCACGTCCAGCCTTAGAAGGCATGGAACCCCGCCTTGCGGAAATGGGTTTCGTTCACGTGGGTAGCAATCACTGGGTGCTTGATCCTAACCAGCATCCCGAAGCGTGGACGAAGAATGAGAACGACAAGTGGCAGAGAGCAGACAGGGGTACACAGTATCTTTCCAAAGTCGAGGATAGCGATGCTGGTACTATGGCGAGTATCGGTACGGATTCGTCGGAGGACGATCCTTGTTTTTACTTGGAGCGTGCCCTTAGAGGGTTGACGGTGGGGTAAACAGTCGCAAGAGCAAGCCTGAACTGCTGGCTCTGCAAGGAGGTTATAGCTCTTTCGGCCGTTGCCTTGGCCCCTCTCAACTTCTTCCTGACAGACCAAAATGCCAGGACGACGCAGCCGAGAATCGACTTCAAATCCGCCCCGGGAAGTATCCAGAACCTAACGAAAGCGCTGTCCGGGATTTAGCGAAATTGCTGTCGCGCTTTACTGAAACCGGTATCCATAGCCTTGAACAGTTCGAATGGTCGCCGACGCGGTCGATGGCGCGGTAGGAATCACTCGCTGGCCCGGAGCTTGTGAACGTCGCGTCGCCCGGTCACGCTACGCTTGCGCCGCCTAAATACTCCAGCAGTAACGGCGCGAAAAATGAACGTTGCGGTGTGAATGGTCGCGTGGTCGACGGCGACGCCCCGTCCGCTATATCTCCTGAGGATCACGCAGGCTGAGATTGCAGGCCCGCCCGGCAACGCAAATTAGGATCACTGACTGATCGAACTGGCGGCCCGTTCCGATAATGCGGAAGTGACCTTGCCGTGGCGTTGGTAATGAAACGCTGCAACACATCCGTCGCTGCCGGGCCTATGCGGGCTAGCCAAAGTCGCAACCTGTCTGTCAGCAGCAACGCTGCTATCAGCGTCAACGACGCAATGCGCCGTCTCGCCTCACAGATGGTCCTGCACCCCGCGACGAGCGACAGCAAACGTCGATCGTCACTCCCGCCCCGCCGCCCAAGGCGTCAGTTTACCGAGCCAATGCGATTCCATTTTGCCTGGTGGCCTGCGTCAATACAAAGCGTTCACCCGCCGGTCGGCAACGCGCTGGCCTAGCTGTGAGCTTTCGGGAGGTTGTCCACTCGGACTGGACCGAGGAGACTGGAGTTACCAGGCTTCAGCATCCACCGGAGGGTCAGATTGAACACCCACAACAACGCCCGTCTCACGCCGCTGCGTCGAGAGGAGATGGCGCTGTCGGCGATAGAAGGCGCTTTTTCCAAAGCCCATGCGGCGCGCGTCTATGGCGTGTCGGCGAAGATCGTGGCGCGCTGGGTCGAGCGTTATAAGACCGAAGGGCGGGCCGGCATGGTCGACCGCTCGTCTCCGCCCATCGTCATGCCGGGCCTGACCGAACAGGCCGTGGCCACGCGCATCGCGTACGAACGAGGTGTTCTTCCGCGATTTCCAGAATCGGCGTGAGGTCGCCGGTTATCCCGGTCTTGCATCTAGCCCTTGGAGCAGCGGCACGTCAGCCGCGATCAAGGCATCCAGAGATCGGGCAATCCGCGAGCGCGGCGAACCGTCATTGAACTTGCCTGGCTGTGGCTGCGCGATCAGCCCGAAAGCGGTCTCGCGTGCTGGCTTCATGAGCGCGTCGGCGTTGAGGCGGCTTCCTTTTATTTCAGCAAGAAGCGCTTTTGAAAAAGCCTTTCCAGCTGCGTGGCGATCAGGATGCTTACCGCCTCAGCAGCGGATGTGAGCGGCATGTCGCCGGACGAGATGAGGCATGCCGTCAGATAAATCGGCGGATCGATGACGACGGTCTTCATGCCTTCGCAGCCTGGTAGCACTGATACATTCCCCTTGGGAACAATCGCGCATCCGATGCCGGCTTTAACCAAGGCGATCGCGTAGTCGCACGTGTCAACCTCTGCGACGCAGTTCGGTGCCACCCCGGCCGCTGCGAACGTCCGGTCCAGTGCGTTGCGCGTCGTATGAGGCCGTGCGGGCAGCACAAGAGGAAGTGTCGTCAACTCTTCGAGGGAGACGGAGGGCGCGACATCTTCTCCGTTGTCCGGCCGGATCAGGTACAGGCGCTGACGGAACAGCGCCTTGCGGACAACGCCAAGGGTGAGTGTATCCTCGAAAACAGTGCCAATGTCGAGCGCATGCGATTCGATGAGTGATCTAATGCGGGAAAAGTCACCGATAACCAAGCGCAAAGTCACCTTCGGGAGTGCCGCCCTGCAGGCGCGGACTAAGGGACTGACGAGGGAGGCGGCGAGCGCCGAAGGCATGCCAAGCCCTACCGAACCTTCTGGCTCCCCCTCGGTGGAGCGCACAATGTCGCGCAACTGGTCCATCCGACGCAGGACAAAGACGGCCTCCTGATAGAAGACCCTACCCACTTGGGTCGGCGAAATGCCTCGTACGCTACGGTGCAATAGGGTGACGCCGAGACCTGCTTCCAGTTCAGCGATCTGTTGGCTGAGGGCCGGTTGCGCCACACGGATGGCAGCCGCTGCCCGGGTGAAGCTGCCCGCATCGACGATGCTGACGAAGTAGCGGAGGTGGCGTAGTTGCATGCGATAACCTTGCGAGAACTGAAACTTGGCGCTCTAAGTTGCTAGTTGTAGAGATGACATCCGTGTCTTGAGTGCCGCCAATGCGCCCATGAAGAGCGCGACTCTCTTGGGATGCGCCCCTTTGCGCGTGCCGGCTTGGCTCGCCAAATGAACAACCGGCTCCATAAGATATTCATACTAATCCCTGAGACCGAAGCAGACCGCGTCGGTCGATCACGAGCCGAGGATGCGAATCAGCGGTCCGAGTCTGCGAATCAGCGGTCCGAGTCTGCGAACGGCGTTGATCCAGCTCGCATCCATTTCATTGCGCCACGAATCGTGCGTGGGGCGCCATTGCGTAGGGTCGAAAACGGCTCGCCCGCCGGCGGAGTGCTGCAGAATCTCCGAAATCCAACCGAATGTTCAGTTGATCTTCTGGACCACTCCCCTCAGCGCGTCATAAAGCAGCTTGACCATGTTCGACTGCAAATTCAGGTTCAGGCTCCATTGCTGACTTAGGGACTGAAGCTTAATGAGATCGGCAGCGTTGTTCGGATCCATGGAGGCCATGAAGCTCCTGAGGTTTCTTTCTGCTGAAACAGTTACGGCGCCGAGGCCGCTGTTGACGGCGTTGAGGTTAAAGCCAGCGTCAGGTATAGTAGACAACTTAATCTCCTATTATAGTTACAGTTAAGCAATATGAAACTTCTAGATATTCTTTATGGAATTCATCGCCGCATCTATTGCTTCCATAATTGATTCAAACAATTCGAATGTATACCGAGGGACGCCAGCGTCCATTTCACGTTTCAACCATTGCCGCCAGGTATCGAACTCCCTCTCTAGGGCAGATCTCTTTGCAGGGTCGAAATCGCTTAGCAGCCGCCTCTGGAACTCGCTCACCGTTCTCCCTCCTCTGCTATCCATCTCGGCTTGCTCGGATAGGGAACATGCACCTCATCCGCGCCGATGCGCACAGAAATTCCGCCACGATCAATGGCAAGGATCTCGCCCAAGGCTTCCAGACTGTCGCCGATCTTCAGGCGCGTTCCATTCTCGATGACGACGTACGGCGTTCGGCCGATGTTTACACCTCTCGGCGCCGGCAACGTGACTGGCGTGAATTGCGTCTCAAGCAGGATGTAAGGCCCGAACTTCTGCTGAAAGCGCGAAGCGACAGTCTGCCACGTTTCAAAAGCAATTGGGGTTAGCCACCCGGAAACGAATACGCCGTTTGGCCTCGTCAAGATGTGAACGGACCCACGCAGTTGGACCGTCATCGCAGTCTCCAGAAAGACGCGAGCGCGCTCGGGTGTTGCGATCGCGTCGTTCACTTCGCGTAGACCGGGAATATCCTGCCGTAGGCGATGAAGCGCCTCTGCGACCTTCGCATCGCTCGGTCCATATCCTGTGACGGTGATCTTTCCGGCGCCGTTCAACCGAACGTTGCCCCGGATTCCGAAGCTGCGGATGACCGTGGTGACAAGGTTGATGAGTTGCGAATCCGACACAGGCCGTTTGAATAACACTTCCGTGTTAAGGCCAGTATTGCGTAGGGCGGCTTTTACCCCACTCTGCTCTTCAGGTCGTAAGTCTCCTTCGATGATCAGTTTGTCATCCGCGAGGATGACGTTGAAATCGGGTGCGACGTTCAGATTGTGAATGATATCGCGCGCTGCCCTCATTGGGTCGAGGGTCGGAGCGACTTCCCGGGCAGACGGAGGAACTCGCTCATTTGTCGCCCAACAGATGACCGGAGTGATCAGGAGAGCGCAAGCTACGGCGCCGAGCCGTAATGGACGCGATGTGGAGCCTGCCATGCGACATAACCTTCGGCCGAACAAAGCCGACGCTACTTCGGAACCGGTGGAGAGACACCCGGAAGTGTCCAGGTCCCCGCTCTCGACCATGGGGGCGGACTCGGGAAAGCTGCTCCCGGCCGGACCGATCCCGAAAACCGTCCGCCCAACCTGTATCCGACTGAGCGGATCGAGCACCGTCCAGCTGCCTGACGTGAGCTGCCTCCCGTCGATGCGTACACCTGGTGCGAGAGCAATAATCTGGATGCGTCCCGCCTCGACGGCAATGCGAAGATGTGAGGCAGCTAGTTCCGGGTCTGGGAAGGCGATGTCATCGGTGGCGCTGGCGCCGATCAGCCAAACTCCTTCCTCCAGCGAAGTCTCTGCACCCCGGTTCGGCCCGGACAGCACGCGAAGCGTCAGCTTGGCTTCGTCACCAGCCACAGCAACTTGTTCCATGCTCATATCTGTCACGACAGTGATATCCTCGCCAGCGGCTGGACCGAGATATCGGGGGTAAGCTCCTGATAGGAGAGCACGGATAGCCCATGGAGATCGACTTCGATGATCTTGCGCAAGTATCGGCGGATATCTATGGAAGTCAGCAGCACGGGCTTGTGCCGCTGCTGGTCGACATCGCCCACCGCCTTTCGCACGTTGTCGAGGATCTGCCGTGTGGTACGAGGGTCGAGGGCCAGATAACTGCCAGAGGAAGTCTGCCGAATAGCATTACGCACAGTGTCTTCCGCTTCCGGCGCAAGAATGTAGGCTGGCAATACATTGCCATCAGAATGTCGGAAACAGATTTCCCTTTTCAGCGCACAGCGCACATGCTCGGTGAGCAGAACGTTGTCTTTTTCCTTCTGCCCCCACTCGACCAGGGCGGTGAGGATGGTGCGCATGTTGCGCAGCGACACTTCCTCGGACACCAACCTCTTAAAGATCTCAGAAATCCTCTGCAGGGGAACGGACCGCAGTGCCTCCTTTGCGAGCTCCGGGAACGATCCTTCCATGTGACTCATCAGATTCTTTGTTTCCTGGATCCCGATAAACTCATCTGCTTGCCGTCGCAGCACGTGACCAATGTGGTAACCGAGGATCTGAACCGGTTCCAGAAATGAGATGCCGGCGGCTTGCAACGACTCGCGATGTGCCATGTCCACCCAGGCGGTCTCGATCTGAGGCAGGAAGGGTTCATCGAGCATGTATGGGATGCCAACCATATCGAGGTCCTCGATATCACGAGCCAGGAGATGCTGCGCCCGTAATTGTCCTTTGCCGCATGGAATTTCGTTTACCATGATGGTGTATGCGCCATCCACGTAACTATCGTTGAGGCGTAGATGAATGCCTGGAAAGGGAACGCCGAGATCCAGCAGGAGCGCCTGCCGCACAGCGGCCAATTCCTTGTTCAGCCGGTCTGACCGAATGATTCTCTGAATGACGGGACCGACGTCGACCATGAGAGGAACCGTGACGGTGATGGCATCGCCGCCGCTGCTTCGCTCAGCCGGCCCGTCCGACGCTGTTCCGAGCGCGCTCATGCCGGCGATTGAGTAAGGACTCACTGCTGGCGGCGAAGGCCGCCGATTGTGCCGCAACAACCAGCCACAGCCTCCCGCCAATCCTGCCAAAACCACGAAAATCACCGTAGGAAAGCCGGGCACAAAAGAGAACAGAAGGAGGATGAATGATCCCACTATCAGTGCTCTTGGCTGGGCTGTGACCTCGTCTCCAATCTCACTACCGAGATCTGAGCCCTTTTCCTGATCGGTTACCCTTGTGACGATGAAGCCTGCCGTGATTGAAGTGAAGAGAGCCGGGATCTGACCGACGAGCCCGTCCCCGATGGTCAGGATGCCGTAAACTTCGAGAGCTTCGTGCAAGCCCATGCCTTTTTGTAGGGTGCCAATCGCGATGCCGCCTATGATATTCACGGCGATGCTAATCAAGCCCGCGACGGCATCACCTTTGACGAACTTCATGGCCCCATCCATGGCACCGTACAATTGGCTCTCACGCTCGACGGCGGTGCGGCGCCGGCGTGCTTCCTGGATGTCGATGCTACCCGCGCGCAGGTCGCCATCGATGCTCATTTGCTTGCCCGGCATTGCATCCAGGGAGAAGCGTGCGGCGACTTCAGCCACGCGCTCGGATCCTTTCGTAATGACAACGAACTGCACAATGGTGATGATTAAGAAGGTGACCGCGCCGACCACGAGATTCCCTGCCACCACGAAGTCGCCGAAAGTCTTGATTATCTGGCCGGCGTGTGCGTGCAGCAAGATCATGCGTGTCGCGGCGATGCCGAGCGACAAGCGAAAGAGCGTTGTCAGCAAAAGCACCGACGGGAAGGAAACGAATGCAAGGGGTGACTTGATGTAGACCGCGACCATCAGCAAGAGCGCGGAGATTCCCAGGTTGACAGCCTGCAGTACGTCCATGACGACCGACGGCAGCGGAATAATCATCATAAAGATGATCGCAATCAACAGCGCCGCCAAAATAATGTCGTTCCGGCCAGATGCAGCCGCCAGGACCTTTTTGAGCAAATTCACACTGCTCTCCCACGCGAAGCACTCGGAACTCTCACCTCTTTAAGCAGAGTTACGACCATTCGCCGACAGGCTCTCGCCTCGGATCTGAGGCCTAGTTTCCAATATGCCTTGACCCGCACCTGTAACAATCGGATTCGCCCCTCACCATCCAGGGGGTGCGCTAGAGAGCGGCCCGCCTCAGCGATAGCTTCCTCGTAGTCTCCCGCACGCAACAGCGCCAGACAGCGTGCGTGTCGTGCCCAGCGCGCTCCGGGGTCGAGGCTATCGAGGGCGCCCAGCAGCTTGGCTGCATTGTCAGGACAGTCATATTTCATATAGAAATACGCAAGCACCGATAGGGCATCGCGCTTGTCGGGACTCATCAGGGGTTGCGTCATCAGATTATCCTCGCATCAGAGCGCGGCAGGCGTTGTCGAAGACAAGACGGTCACATCGCGCCTGATCGAGGACCGAGAGCGCGTCGCGGAAGACGGCGCGATCAGAATTCCCGGCTTGCGCCGCCAAATTGGCTAGCAGGACGTGTGTGGCCTCCAGCGTCGCAGCGTAGTTCGCAAATTGGAGGATTGAGGGATCAACGATCGGGGGAGCAAAAGCAGCGATCATCAGGTCGTCGAGGGAGGGGGCGTCATATAGCAGATCGAATTGCAAAGCTGGCCGAGTATCCGGTACCGGCGCGCCGCGAGCGCCCAGCAGCGGTACAACAGGTTCTGTCCGGATAAGACCACCAGCGCCCGGTTCGAATTGCCGCGGTTCCGCCAATCCAGCGGGGGATTGAGCTAAAAAAGTTAAGCTTTCAGAAGCGATGCTGCTCATGGTCACTCCAGTGCCGCATCAATTTCACCGACGAGCCGTACGAGTATCTGCGCCGCGGTTTCCAGAGTTGGCAGATCAATGCCCTCCTCAGTCATACGAATCAGCAGGACCAGCAGCGCTTCGCCGTAGAAGGCGACGTGCACCATGAACGGTAGCGCACGATCCGGGTGCACGGCTCCGAGAGCGGCGGCGGCAGCCCCCTTGCGGTGAAGCGGCATGGCACGCGTTAAGTACATTATGAAAGAGCCTTCGCGACTTTCCATGTGGAGATTGCCCGAACGCTCCAAACTCAGAGTCAATGGAAGAGGCTGCGGAGGAAGTCCCATCGTCGAGCAAAAGGCCTGAGCAGCAGCCTCCGCGCTCATGCGCTCTCTTCCTGTCCAATGCGGATGTCCATCGCTTGCTGCACTGCCTCCAACGTGCTTCTTCGTGCCTCCAAGTCGCTGTAGACTCCGACCGGAATCATCGCGAGCAATTTTCGTGATTCGCGCAGCAGCGAAATCTGCACATCCAGTTGAACGGCAGGAATTCCGAGCCGTTCCGGGATTGGAATGACCTTCGACGGATGAGGAACGATATCCTCAACGAGCGGCAATAATTCCTGCATCACCTCGGTAGCGGTGATGACTATCTTACTTTGTCGCCCGATCCACTCGACCATCTCCCCGCAGCATTCGTGCACAGTGTCCAGCACTCGCAACGCCGACAATCCGCCGAGGATCTCACGGAGCCGAGCAGGCTCGATTGATGGGCCAGCCGAACCGATGTCCTGGCCGAGCGCGCGGGTAAGAAAATTGATGTGCCGAGGAAAGCCCCCAATCCCAAACCTCTCGAGAATTCCCCTATAAAGCTGAACCGGTCCTGGATTGCTGGAGATCGTGGCTCGATAGAAATCACTCAGCTCTGCAGCGCCCTTCTTGTCACCTCGAGCTTCCTCAGATGCCACCATGGAAATATTGAGCCCGGCACGAACAGCCATCCCTTGCGTAGCTATGAGGTGGGCTCTGCCAGCATCCGTCCGTGCCGCAAGCTCGTCGAGACCCTCACGTCGCAACTCTCTCGCCGCTAGGTCGAGTGCCGCATAGGCAAAAGAGGGGTCTGCGAACCGCTGGCCAGCTTGGCGCAGTATGTCTTCCGCGGCACAATCGCCGCTGCGGATGTCGTGCAATAGCGCTTGCAACTCGGCACGGTCAAAAAACGGGAGCCGTTCGAGATAGGCATCAAGCTCGTCGATCACGCTGTGCGGCAGCGCTACACGTTCTTCCTCGAATTTGTGCTCGGCGTGCCCCGTCGACTCCATCGTCTCAGAAAACGTGAATGTGAGCTCTTCCTTTGCCTGCTCCAAGAGCGTCCCATGTGTGGGCCTCTCGAGGCGAACAGCCTCACCGTGCCATGAGCCCACTGGCGTCGGGACCTCGGTTGCCGAAGTTTCAGAGCCGAGACGCAAAGAAGCCGTCCCCAATGCCTCTATCGCGTCAGACATTCCTTTTGGCTCCGTATGAACGACGAGGATTCGCTTGAGCATCCGCCCAACCAACATTTTTCTGGATTGTCAGCGCCAGCGCACTGCATATGCCGACGTACGCGCTGTCCCGCGAACCGACTCGCGATTCTGTTGCAAGGTGATGCGAGGCTGCATAAATCACGTTTCCCTCGTCACTGAATTGCCTGCTTCATCGAAGCTACATCTGGGCGGTGTGCCATCTACCCGACGGGTCCCCGCGGACAGCGCTCATTAATTTCCGGTGCGGCAGACGAATATCGATTCAGTGAGTGTGCGAGAAATACGCAATCGCTATATAGTCATATCCCTTACATATATAAACTTACTAGAATGGGGTTGAATCGTACCTGAAGCAGTCAAGCCTAGCAGCATTTTACGCGCCCGCTGCAAGGCTTGGCCTTGATCGGCCCGAGCACGGCGGAATGCTCGATCGGAGCGGGGTGCAAGGGGCCGAGGACTGGCGCAACTGGAATACCCGCCGAGCCAGCGTTGTCGTGCAGTGACCTGTTGGCGAAAGCGTGGTGAAACGGGTGGAAACGCCGCCGGACCGGCTGCTATCTTCCAAACCCGCAGGCTCATGCAAACCCGCAGGCTCATGGTCCTCAAGCTGGGTCATGGCCGCGGCCATGACGTGGCGACGATTTAAAAGGACAACATCATTTGCCTAACCTCATAGCGAAGCCGCAGAGCGCCGCTGATCAGCCTCGTCACCCAAACTCCAGCATAGATCGCAGCTGAATTTCCTTCTCGCATTCGCACTCGCCAGGTCCGTCAAACACCCATGTCGGGTCCATGAACCGCAGCAGTTCGGAGCTCGTTCATAGCTGTGACAGATGATGCAATATCGACACGGTATTTGCGTCGGACCCGCGTTGAGCAGAATTTAGAACGACAGCTCGATGAGCAGCGGTCGCCCCTTCCCGGCGAGTGGGGTGATTTCGGGACAAGTGTCGCTGTGACTGAATGATTTCACTAGGCCTAGTGGCATGCAAAGAGAGTGTCGGAACCCGGTCTTCTCCTAGGCACCCTTGCCGACACCGTAAATGGCCCCAAGGAGGTTCTTCAAGCCTATGTCTATTGGGTTAAGCAGTTCGCCAGTGGTCGGAATCGTTGAGCGTCGACCTGATGCGAGGGCGTGCACTAGCGAGGGATGCCTCGATGTTGGCCGTTAGGCGGAATGAGAGTTCCACCCATCCCCCAGGGATAGCTTCTTCCCCATGGTCCACTCAGCTTGGCGACATCGAGCGGTTCTCGCAGATGCTCAACGAGACAAATTTCAATGGTTGCAAGTCATACGACAACGCACAAGGCAAGGGTCTCGGCAACCGCGAGCTTGAGTCGGCAGAACACAGCAGCGAGGCGCCTACTGGTCAAAACATGCTCTACTTCCCCGGTGCCCCCTTGCTGGGCAGCGCCATCGTGAAAACATCTCCAGAGATTCCGGACGCGGCCGAGCAGGGGACGGCGCCACTCTCAGCCAAACTCGCGCAATTGGCGACGGCAATAGCTGATCGAATCTCGCTCCGCCGAAACAATGTCGGCGACGGCACGGTGCAGATCCTGCTCCACGGGGGACTGCTCGGCGGTTCGCGCCTGACGATCAGTTACCGACACGATACCGTGCAAATATTCATCGAATCCGAGCGCCTTTGGCTAATGCAGCAGTTCCAGGGCCATGCGTTTGCGCGCGATTTGTCGAATCGACTCGGCATTCGGGTCGTGGTGATGGTAGGTGCCCGCTGCTCCGCGGAGGAACAGGGCAACGATGGGGACTCTCGCGGGCCGGAGGGGGTTCTTCACTATTTGGCCGAGAAGGGCTCGTGATCGATCTCCCTTGCTATAGTCCACGAGAGGCGGCCGCCATTTCGCTTCTTGCTACCCGCCTGCCGGCTGTTTTCAGTCTCGCTGGGGTCGATGTGGCAGCCGTCATGGCCGGTTCGAAACTGCCGGATCTTCCGGTGGAATATCGCCGGGTCATGATACGCCTGCACGGCCACAATATCCGCATGGCGATCGACTCGATGCTCCTTCCGCCGATAGCGGTGAGACACTGGCCAGACATCACGACGCTTCCAATGGATGACGCCTTACGGGAAATCTTGTTCGACGTCGTCCTACGCGATGTCGGGATTCAGATGGAACGATGGTGCGGTCAGCGGCCCATCTGGTCTTCGTCTGAGATTGCGGGGACGTTTCCTCATGCGATTAGGCTTGTTCGCCCGGACCGTCCGGACAAACTCCTCGGGTTGGTAGAATTCGATGCCGGTGGCCTCGAATTGATCGCCGGCTGCTGCGGTGCGCTGCCGGTCATGTGCGCAGTGACCGACGACCTTGCCATCTCTCTCGACCTGATAGTCGCTCGGGTGAGCCTTTCCTTGGCGGAACTACAGGCACTGACCCAGGGCGACGTCATCCTGCTCGAGGTCTCACCCATCGCCTGTGAGGGCGCGATGAGCGTTCTACTTTGGTTCTCAGGCAGTTCACGATTTCGCGCCTCGATCATGGACGGTCGCCTTACAGTCCTTTCAGCGGTGGATCGCATAATGGATAGACCAGATTCTCTTCCTCCGGAAACATTGGACGGCATCGACCTCCCGGTCGATGTGGATGTCGGACGCCTCACCATGTCGCTCAAACAGCTTCGTGAGCTCGCTGTCGGCCAAGTACTGGATCTTGGCTTCGACGCCACCACCAACATCACTTTGCGAGTTAATCGCCAGACGGTCGCGGCCGGCGAGTTGGTGCGCATCGCCGATCGGACAGGTGTGCGTATCCTGGATGTGCGCCTAGAACGAGCCGAGTGATGAACAGCGGGTTGCCTGATCCGGTCGCCCTGATCGCCCTGATCGGCGCCATGGCCATCGTTCCCTTCCTCGCGGTCACTGTCACATCGTACGTCAAGTTGGTGGTCGTGTTCGGGTTGATCCGCAATGCCCTCGGCGTTCAAAACATTCCGCCGAACATAGCCCTGAATGCAGTCGCCATCCTGCTTTCCGTATATATTATGCAGCCAGCGGCTAAGAACGCCTATGAAGCAGTGCGCCAGAAGGCGATTGTATTCGAAAATTTTCACGAGCTCAGCGAAACGTTACCACTCGCCACAGAGCCATTTCGCAAGTTCATCTTGAAGAACACGTCGCAGCAAGAACGACATTTCTTCACCGCAACCACACGGGAATTGTGGAGCGAAGCGGACGCCGATTCGGTAACCGAAAACGACTTTATGATTTTGATCCCAGCATTCATTACATCCGAGCTGGCGGACGCGTTCAAGATAGGTTTCCTTCTGTTCCTCCCTTTCATCATCATCGACCTCCTCATTTCGAATATCCTTCTGGCGATGGGTATGATGATGGTTTCGCCGATGGCGATATCCCTGCCGTTCAAGCTGTTCTTGTTCGTCGCCGTGAACGGATGGCAGCGCCTGATTCACGGTCTCGTCCTGTCCTATGCCGGACCAACGTGATGAATAGCACCACTCTCGCCAACATTGCCATCGACGCCCTGAAACTGACGCTGGTTCTGTCGGCGCCTACGATCGTCGTCGCTACAGCAGTAGGGCTGGTCGTCAGTGTGGTGCAGGCCCTGACTCAGGTTCAAGAGCAGACACTTCCGTTCGCGGTGAAATTGATATGCGTGAGCCTAGTTTTGGTGGCGACCGCGAGCTGGCTCAGTGGAGAGCTGTACCGATATACCCTCAATATTTTCGACAAGATCGGCGCGATATGATTTCACGGGTGCAACAATATACTCCTTCGGCCTATGACCACTGCGCAGCAAGTACCAGAGCGATCGCAACGACTCTCAACCATTTCGCCTGATGCTCCATGTCGCCACTTGATCCATCTCTCTTGCAGAGCGCCCTCATCGTGCTTGCGCTTGCCATGGCGCGTACGACAGGCATGATGCTGATCATACCCATTCTGGGGCGCGGCGTTGTGACAGGACTAGCGCGCAACGGCGCAATCATGGCATGGAGCCTCCCCATAATGGCGCATGCTTGGGCAACTAGGCCAGCAAACCTTGATAGCTTGCATGTGACGATGATCCTTGGCCTGGGGCTGAAGGAACTCTTGCTAGGGCTCGTACTCGGAATGCCAATTGCCGCGACCATCTGGGGTGTTGAGGCGGCGGGCACTTTCATTGACAACCAAAGGGGCGCCGCGATGATGAGCCTCTTGAACCCCGCGAGCGGCAATGAGATTTCGCCGCTCGGAACCCTGCTCGCCCAGCTCTTTGTCACATGGCTGTTCGTTACCGGCTATTTCTCCACGCTGATCGAAGCGCTCTATCGCTCGCATGTTGTCTGGCCTCTATGGAGCTTGCAACCTGCATTCGGTCCGGCATTTGTCCCGGGGATCCTGCATCTCGCAGATGTCGTCATGCTGCTGACGTTGATTCTCGCCGGTCCAGCCATTGTTGCCATGTTCCTCGGCGAAATGGGTCTGGCACTGATCAGCCGCTTCGCGCCACAACTGCAGGTCTTCTTTCTCGCCATGCCGGTTAAGAGCGCGGTGGGCATCCTGCTCTTAGTTCTTTCGCTCACGATCGTTCTGGCAGAGGCCAACAAGCACGTACCGTCACCGGCTGCGATATTTAACCTCATCACCAATTGGTTGTCATGAGCGGCCCAAAGACCGAAAAGCCTACTCCCAAACGGCTGCGCGATCTACGCAAACAGGGGCAGGTCGCGCACAGCAAGGAAGTTGTCTCCGCGGCACTGATCGTCGCATTTTTCGCTCTGTTCTTCGCCTCCTTGACTTCAATGATAAACCGGCTCGAAGCAATGATTCTGCTGCCTCTGCCGCTTCTTGAAGGTGACGTGCTGAGTGCCACTCAAAAGCTTGGGAAGTCCTATATTGCCGAACTACAAAGTATTCTCGCGGTCTTCATCGGCATAGTTTTGGTTATCGGCGTGGGCGCCAACATCGTACAGAATGGCCCGATGTTCGCGCCCAGGGCCGTCGCGCCGTCGCTGAAGAAACTTAGTCCCAGTCAGAACATCAAAAACATCATTTCGCTGAGAAATGCTATTGAGCTGGGCAAGTCGATTATAAAGGTTCTGATGGTTGGCTTGGTACTGTTGCTGGTGTTGCGCGACGGTATGCAAGCGCTGGTCTGGACGCCGAGTTGCGGGACATCCTGCCTACGCGCGGCGACAGGTAGCTTGCTGCTCGGTATCGCCATCTATACGGCAATGACTTTTCTAGCGGTGACAATCGCGGACCTCGCATTGCAACGTTGGCTGTTCGTGAAGAAGAATATGATGTCGAGGGATGAGGTATTGCGAGAATTCAGAGAGAATGTAGGCAACCCCGAGATTATACGGAAGCGGAAACAACTCCGTATGGAGTTGCTCAACAAGGCAATGGTCGACCAAACGCGCCGCGCGACCGTTTTGATCACCAACCCCACGCATGTTGCTGTGGCAGTTTACTATGATGGGCGGCAAACTTCCTTGCCCATGATCAGCGCAATTGGCACCGATCTCACGGCGCAGCGAATGATCGACGCTGCGATCGCTACCGCTGTGCCCGTGATGCGAAACATTCCGCTTGCTCGCGCGCTACTGGAGGACGGCCTTGTAGACGAGTATATCCCATCACATCTGCTCGAACCTCTCGCCGAGGTCCTTCGAGCGCTTGGTAAATTCTCGGCGGATGGCGATCGGTCGCGCTAATCGCTGCCTGGCCGAAGATACGCTGCAACCAAAGCCTACTACTTCGATAGCCGATTAAATGCCATATCGGCTATACCGATCCTGTATTTCTCACACGCATATTGATCAATATGTCTGGCGCACCGAAAACGCGTGCCAAGCGTTCTCCGCGATGCCCGGGATCGGCCGCCGCCATCCTCTAGGCTTCGGATGCGGCATTGAACAGGATCGCATAGACCAACGTCCTTGATCTGGAAGGCGATCTCAGCGATCTGGGCGGGACGGTGAAGACCACGTGCAAGTATGGGACCGGCAGCAGCAGCTCAGGATGCCGCTCGGCCTGGGCGCGGGCCAGGCCCTGGCAGGTGGCGGCAGGTAATGGGCGTCGTCCGTTACCTGCATTGGACTAACCCGCTCCGCGTCGCGGAGCGGCAAGGAGGATATGCACCGACGGCGCAGTCCTGATCGCGTCGTTCGCGGCACCGGACATACATGCAAAGGAGCTCCAACTGCGCGAGCATGGGGTGGCTGCTTGCAGCCCATTCCATCGGACAAAGGAGCTTGTCATGACTCACCTTCGCCAGCGCATAAGCGAGGACATGCAGGTGCGCAACCTCGCGCTCAACACCCAACTCTCGTATCTGCAGCAGGTATCGCTGTTCGGTCGCTATTTCGGCAAGTCGCTGGACCTGCTCGGGCGCGAGGACATTCGGACCTACCAGGTCTATCTGACCAACGAGCAACTGGAAGCTCAGGGCATAGGAGTCGCGCCGCCGACTGACGCCCCGCTGGCTGGCGAGCGTCTCATCGAGAAACACTTCGATGAGGGGAGCAATCGGCGGCATGATTGCCTCCCTTCGGTGAGGAACCCTTCACCGGCCGCGGCGACGTCGCGCATGAGGTCGGCGGTGGCCTCCAGTTACCAGTAGGTGGCATAGATGTTGACGTGGCCCATGTAGGTCGCAAGAGCCGCCATATGCGCGCCGCTTCGGCTTCGATCCGCCGGAATGCCTTGCAGCGCGCGCACCGCAAACGTGTGCCGCTAATTCCGAACTCGGAATACTGCATAACTCCGAGTGCCGGATTATTCCAAGTGGCGACCGGGAGGCCAAAGAATGCGGGCGATTTGTGGCTTTTGGGTCGGCATTATCAGAGGCTCTTCAGGAATGTGAGGAGGTTGGTCGTCGGGCTTGTAGCGGCCCAACCCGATGTCGGCCGTGTCGGTCCTTGCCAGAGCTGCTCCTTGAGCTTCATGTCGGTGTAGCGCGACGATCTGGGGATCTTCCGCATATTTGGTGCAGGTGCCGGGATTCACGGGCGGTGCGAATGAGTCCATAGAGTCGGAATCGCAGTCGACGCCGGTGATTCGCCCGTGCTCCATGCCTTCCGCTCGCTGGTCTCGCCCGAGCTTTCGATTGTCCAAATTCTCCCACAGGCCGACAAGGTGGTGCTTGTAGCCCGGCCGAAGGCGACAGAATCGTGCTGTCCCTCCTGCGGCTGCCGAACCGGACGCGTCCACAGCCACTACATGCGCCGGGTGGCTGATCTGCCGTGGCAGGGACGGGTTG
>NZ_JAFG01000024.1 GCF_000519305.1 Mesorhizobium ciceri WSM4083
TCGAGCGCGGCCAGGTTCTGGCCAAGCCGGGCACGGTGAAGCCGCACAAGAAGTTCGTGGCCGAAGCCTACATCCTGACCAAGGACGAAGGTGGCCGTCACACGCCGTTCTTCACCAACTACCGTCCGCAGTTCTACTTCCGCACGACCGACGTGACCGGCATCGTATCGCTGCCGGAAGGCACCGAAATGGTGATGCCGGGCGACAACATCACGGTCGATGTCGAGCTGATCGTGCCGATCGCCATGGAAGAGAAGCTGCGCTTCGCTATCCGTGAAGGCGGCCGCACCGTCGGTGCCGGCATCGTCGTCACCATCAAGGAATAATCGAGCCCGGCATTCACCGGATCGACAAGAACAGGGCGGTCTTCGGGCCGCCCTTTTTTGTTTGCCCGGCTATCGGCTGCCGCCCGTCGCTCGAACCCTGTTGCAAGCCTTTGGACCTCGTCTAGTATAGGTTGCATCAAGGGGCTTTTTGCAGAATGGTTTCAGGGCGCCTTCACCGTTGTCGGGCATTGTGGTCGCTGGCCTTGATCTGCCTGCTGGCATTGCTTGCCCCGGGCCCGGTAGCCTTTGCGGCGGATTCGGCGCCGGATCTTGGGCCGACGATGCGGTTCGGCATTGTCCGCAGCAACGCACCGGGGTGCGAGCCGATCTGCCCGGAATGGATCTCGGCCGAGGGCTCCATAGAAGCCGGCACGCCGGCACTCTTCAAACGCATGCTGAAGACGCTTGGCGGGCGGAAACTGCCTGTTGTCGTGGATTCTCCCGGCGGCAATGTCGAAGCGGCGCTGACGCTTGGCCGGCTGATCCGCAAGAACAAGCTCGATATCGCCATCGGCAAGACGGTGTTTTCCAGCTGCCAGCCCGATGCGAAGGGGTGCCAGGACCGTGACGCCCGCTACTTCGGCGATGTCATCGACTATGGCGCCATGTGCAACTCCGCCTGTCCGTTGATGTTTGCCGGCGGTATCAGGCGGGTGGCCGGCGAATGGGCCTATCTCGGCGTCCATCAGATCACCACGACCTACATCCGCACGAAATTGCAATACCGCACCACCTACCGCATCGTGGGGGGCAAGAAGAAGATCCTCAACACAAAGATCGTCAGCCGCAAGAACGCCGGAAGCTACAAGACCTACGAGATGAGCAAGCCGGTGGAGAAAAAGCTGGCGGCCTATCTCAACCAGATGGGCATCGAACAAGGCATGCTCGAAACGATGAAGGGCACGCCGGCCAGCGAAATCCACCAGATCGCCCTCGACGACATGCTGGCGATGAAGCTGGTCACCAGCACGGACGCTGTAGGCCTGTTGACCGCGGCAAGCCTGTGCGAGCCCGGTCGCCTGGCCACGAATTGCCGGGAAATGCCGGGGAACAAGCCTGATGGCCTGACGGCGACCGCGGCCAAGCCTGCTCCGCCAGCGATCGAAGCCGAGCCGGCGCGGCGCGATGAAGACATGCGCTTCGTTGTCGTTCGCGGCACCAATCCGCTCTGCAATCCAGACTGCCCGGAATGGATCTCGGCGGAAGGCGCGATCACCCCCCAGACCTCGCAGAAGCTGCGCCAATTGCTCGCCACGCTCGGCAAACGGCAACTGCCTGTCGTGATCAGTTCGAGGGGAGGCGACCTGTTCAGCGCCCTGGCGGCGGGACGGCTTATCCATGAACGGAAGCTCGACGTCGCGGTTGGCCGCACCGATTTCGTCGGCTGTGACCCAGGCGCGTGGAATTGCCTGGCCAAAGAGGGCGCCTATGCCGGGCTGAGCATCGATGCGGGCGTGAAGTGCGATTCGGCCTGCGCGCTGATGCTTGCCGGCGGCATCAAGCGGCTTGTCGGTCCCCAGGCGCGACTTAGCCTCTACCCGATGGGGCAAAAGCAGATGGTCAAGGCCTATCTCGAGGAGATGGCGATCGGTCCCGCCCTGTTCGCGGCGATCGAGCGGCGCTCGGTCGAGCGCCGGCTGGAACCCGGCATGATGCTGAAGGTCGGACTGACGACGAGCCTGCAATCGGTCGACGCGCTGACCGGCGCCACCATTTGCGAGGCAGTGCCACGACCCGAGAATTGCCGGATCCGGCCTTCCGCCAATGCCGAGGCTGACGCGCCGGCCAAATTGTAGTGCGCGGCGAAGCCGGAACTGGCCATCGAGGCAGGTTGAGACACTTCCGATTGTTCCGCTATCGTCGCCGCTGGCGGCGCCAGGCAGGCGGAGGATCGAGAATGAGCCAGGATATCCCTACACTCTACGAATGGGCCGGCGGCAGCGAGGCCCTGAACCGGCTAACCCAGACTTTCTATGACACGGTGGCGCAGGACCCGATCGTCGGACCGGTGTTCAAGACCATGTCGCCGGATCACCCCACCCATGTCGCGGCCTTCATCGGCGAGGTTTTCGGCGGACCGAAGACCTACGGCGAGCAGTTCGGTGGCCACCGCGAGATGGTCATGCACCATCTGGGCAAGCATCTGAGCGAGGAGCAGCGCCGCCGCTGGATCAGCCTCCTGGCCGATGCAGCCGACGCGGTCGGCCTGCCTGACGATCCGGAATTCCGTTCGGCCTTCATGGGCTATGTCGAATGGGGATCGCGCCTGGCCAAGATGAACTCCAATCTCGGCCAGACCTGCGATCCGCAGACGGAGCCGATGCCGGCCTGGGGCTGGGGCGTGCCGGGCGGCCCCTATCGGCCGCTGAAAACAAAGTAACCTCTCGCCGAACGAGCTGGTCGTCAGCTGTCCCGATTTCTGGCGCAGGGGGGTGAAGGTACGTTTGCTTGCAAACCACCCTTTACAGAGCGTGCGGAAACTTTTAGGAAGCGCCTGCTGCGCCGACATGCGCACGTACGGGCATAGCTCAGTTGGTAGAGCGGCGGTCTCCAAAACCGCAGGTCGTAGGTTCGAGCCCTGCTGCCCGTGCCATTTCCAAAGGGAAATCAGGCACTTAGAAATAGCGCTGCTCGGTTGAGAAGCCAAAACGACTCCTGCACATCTATTGCACGGACATGCACGTCCGCGGGCAGCGTCCGACGGTGGCGCAAAATCACACGATTCTGGTGGGCAACTTCACCCTAACGACAGCCTGGTTTGGCGCTGCTCGAGGTTCCACAAAGGTAGTTGGCACCAAGGAAGCTGGCTTGGCTCGAGTCGAGATTTGCTCCTTTGGTCCGAAGGATGCGGGCGCAGAATACAAACCATCCGACGCTCGGGCATAGGTTTCCATGCTATGCTTTGGACCGCTCGGCTTTGAGAATCTACAGCTTGTAGGCAGCAGGCGGACCAACGGATCCGCGTTCGATGATTGTGGTCGGCAGAATGAGCCTTTCAGTTGGCCGTGCTTCGCCCTTCAAGCGGCGGATGAGCAGTTCCGCGACGCTTTTGCCCAGCGCATAGACGGGCTGGTCGACGACGGTGATGGGCGGGGTCGTGACGCTCGTCCAGTCCGCGTCATGGAAAGTGATGAGCGAGATGTCTTGTGGAATGCGCAGCCCGCGCTGGCGCATGACCTTGAAGATCTCCAAGGCTATGAGACTGTCGGAGGCAAGGATTGCGGTCGGTCGATCTGGCCCGGACAGCAGTTTGTCGGCGAGCTTTCGCGTCTCGTCGGGGCTTGTCGCGCCAAGGCAAATATGACGTTCCGGTCGATCAATTCCGGCGTCCCGGCACACCTTGAGAAAGCCGTCGATGCGCTCACGGACCGAGGATGTGTAGATTTGCCCGAGGTCGCGATACTCATTGCCTTCGGCGTCAACCGCGGTCACATAGGCGATTTTGCTGTGGCCGGCGTCGACAAGGATACGGGTCGCCCGCATGGCGATGTCTCGATCGTCAACCGTAACCGTGTCGACATCGAGATCAGGCAGCGCCCGGTCAAGCAGGGCAAGCGGCCGGCCTGAACGGTGGATGTCGCGCAGGTGTGAGATGTCACGCGATTCCGACGGCGTGACGATCAGTCCGTCGACGCGCTTGCCGATCAACAGCCGCACAGCTGCCCTTTCCGCCTCGATCCGCTCGCCGGAGTTGGCCAGGATGACGTTGAAGCCAGCCGCCCTTGCCGCGTCGCTGATTCCACGCACCGCAAGGCTGAAGAACGGGTTTTCGATGTCTCCGACCACCACGCCGATGATGCCGGACCTGCCGGTCGTCATGCTTCGGGCCAGTTCGTTCGGACGGTAGTCAAGGGCCTTGGCGGCGGCCATGACATTGGCGCGGATCGTGTCGCTGACGACACCGTATCCGCCGAGTACGCGCGCGGCCGTCGCTTTGGACACATTGGCCACTCGGGCGACATCGCTGACCGTTATCGACTGGGTCTTGGGTGCGGTTCTTTTCATTGGATGAACGACTACAAGAGTTGTTGACGGAAGGTCAATCTGGCGATAACGATTATCAAAGAGACCGGTCTCAATCAATAAGAGACCGGTCTCTTTTAGAAGATTGCGAGCCGAGAGGCGCATGCCGCGGTCGCGGCGGCGGGCGATGTCAGCGTGGGATTGCCGGCTCGACGTCAATGCCAAGAAGAACAGACCTTCAGAGTGGAGAGAAGACATGAGCAGGATAGGAATTCTCAAGTCGTTGATGTCACCGGTCCGGGCCGGCGCAATGGCTCTTATGGCTGTGTGCATCGGCGCGGGTTTTGTTTCCGGAGCAGCCGCCGCGGATGACAATCCCTATGGTCTTATTGATGCGAAAGTCATCAGCGTTGGTACCATGGGTGATGCCAAGCCCTACGCTTTCACCCAAGCGGACGGCACATTCACCGGGTTCGACATCGAATTGTTCCGCAACGTCGCGAGCCGCCTTGGCTTCAAGCCGGACCAGGTGATCTTCACCGGTCAGGAATTCTCGGCGCTGATGCCTTCGGTTGCCAACGAGCGCTTCGATGTCGCGGTCGCGGCAATCGGCACGACGGAAGCGCGCAAGAAGACCGTCGACTTTTCCGACGGGTATCTTGCAGGCTATCTCTCCGTGCTTACGTCAGACAAGGCGATCACTTCGGCGGAGGGGCTCAAGGGCAAGCGCCTCGGCGTCGTGCAGGGAACGCTGCAGGAAATCTATGCAGCAAAGAATTTTGTCGGGACGGATCTCGTCAAATTTCCTGACAACAATTCGGCCGTCTCGGCGCTCAACAATGGCACGGTCGACGCTCATTTCCTCGATTACGAGGCAGCCAAGGACTATGGCGTTCGTTATCCGGACTTGAAGATCGCGGTTAACATCCCGTCCTTCGACGCGCCGGCAGGCTTCGTCTTGCGCAAGGGCAACGACAAGCTTCGCGATGCGCTGAACACCGCCCTGCATGCGGCCATGCAGGACGGCACCTGGAAGACGCTTTATGAGAAGTGGTTCCCAGGCTCGCCGATGCCCGATCAATACCTCCCCAAGAAGTAACCGCACCCGGCCGCCGGCTTTTGCGCCGGCGGCCGGACCACGCGCTGCCGCGTTTGATGTCGGACGATGCGGACAGCGCAACCGAAAGGGGGCCGAATGAACTGGCTTGAAAACTTGCGGCGCAGTTTCCTTGACTGGCAAGCCATGGCGGACGTGCTGCCAAGCATGATCACCATCGGATTGAAGAACACCTTGATCCTCGCGGCCGCATCCACGGTGCTGGGTGTCGTGCTCGGCATGATCCTGGCGGTCATGGGCATCTCGCAATCGCGCTGGCTGCGCATTCCGGCCCGGGTCTACACGGACATTTTCCGTGGCCTTCCGGCGATCGTCACGATCCTTCTGATCGGCCAGGGCTTTGCGCGCATCGGCCGTGAAATCTTTGGGCCTTCGCCCTTTCCGCTCGGCATTCTGGCCCTCAGCCTGATCGCCGGCGCCTATATCGGCGAAATCTTCCGCTCGGGCATCCAGAGCGTCGAGCGTGGGCAAATGGAAGCCTGCCGGGCGCTCAGCATGAGCTACGGGCAGGGCATGCGCCTGATCGTCATCCCGCAGGGCATCCGCCGCGTCCTGCCGGCGCTGGTCAACCAGTTCATCGGCAACGTCAAGGATTCGAGCCTCGTCTACTTCCTCGGTCTGCTCGCATCGGAGCGCGAGATTTTCCGCGTTGGTCAGGACCAGGCGGTGGTCACCGGAAACCTGTCGCCATTGCTGCTGGCCGGCGTGTTCTATCTCGTGATCACCGTGCCGTTGACCCACGTGGTTAATTACATCGACAACTCGCTGCGGGTCGGAAAGCAAAAGGCAGGCCTCGTCACCAGCGGCCTTGCCGAGGTGAGCGAACTGGAGAGCGCCGTCGGCAGCCCGCTCTCCGAGGCCAGCCCTGAAGACAGCTCGGCGCTTTCACGCTTCAAGGGTGGTAGTCTCGCCGTCACCAATCTCGACATGGCCTATGGCGATCTCGATGTCCTGAAGGGCGTCAGCCTGACGGTCAAGCCGGGCACGGTCACCTGCGTCATCGGTCCGTCAGGGTCGGGCAAGTCGACCTTGCTGCGCTGCCTTAACCGCCTGGTCGAGCCCAAGGGCGGTGACGTGCTGCTCGATGGCGCGAGCATCCTGGCGATGAAGCCCGAAAAGCTGCGCCGGCGTGTCGGCATGGTGTTCCAGCAGTTCAACCTGTTTCCCGACCACACAGCCCTGGAAAACGTCATGTTGTCGCTGACCAAGGTCAAGGGCCTTCCGGTGCGGGAAGCCGAGCGCATCGCCGAGGCGCGCCTCGCCGATGTTGGCCTTGCCGCACGCAAACACCATCGTCCCGGCAGTCTTTCCGGTGGCCAGCAGCAGCGGGTGGCAATCGCCCGTGCACTGGCAATGGACCCGGAGGTGATCCTGTTCGACGAGGTGACGAGCGCTCTCGATCCAGAACTGGTGAAGGGCGTTCTGAACCTGATGGCTGACCTCGGCCGACGTGGCATGACAATGGTCGTGGTGACCCATGAAATGGGTTTTGCCCGCAAGGTCGCCGATCAGGTCATCTTCATGGATGAGGGCCGTGTCATCGAGGCCGGCACGCCGGCTGCGATCTTCGACACTCCCAAAAGCGCGCGCTTGAAGCACTTCCTCGCCGAAGTGCTGTGATCCGCATCGCCATCTGGCCGAGATGCGTGGAAACGCCTTCGGTCGCTCAATCCACTCTCTACACAGTGAAAGAACATCTCATGGTTACATCGCATCCGGTCTCGAAGGTCGTCGTTGTCGGAGGCGGCATTTTCGGTGTCTCCACAGCCGTTCATCTCGCGCGGCTTGGCATCGAAACGATCCTCGTCAACGATGGACCGCTTGCCAAGGGGGCGTCGGGCCGCTCGCTCTCCTGGCTCAATTCAGCGCGCAAGCGGTCGGCTGAGTATCATCGCTTGCGCATGATCGGTATCGACCGCTACCGGACGTTGTCGGCGAGATATCCGGATGCTGCGTGGCTGCGTTTCGATGGCGGCCTGACATGGGATGAGGACGACGCCTCGAACCAGATTGCTGATGTCTTCGCCCATGAAAAGGATCTCGGCTATGACGCACAGCACCTGTCAGCAGCCGCCATAGCGGCGGTCACACCAGGCGTTGCCGCAGGCGCCGTCACGCCGCAGGGGGCCATTTTCAACCCAGGAGAAGGCTGGGTCGACCTGCCATCGCTGATCGATGCATTAATTGCGGAGTTCGTGGAGCGCGGCGGGCGACTGGTCACCGATGCCGGCAGGGCCACGGTCACGGTTGTCGATGGTCGTGCCACTGGCGCCACCACGACCAGCGGCATCGACTTTCCTGCCGATGCAGTCCTCCTGGCGACCGGCAGTGATGTGCCGCGAATGGTTGCGGCCACAGGCCACCATATCGAGGATGGGACGCCGATCGCGCTGCTGGTCAGGACCAAGCCGGTCGATTTGGCTCTTCGGGCCGTGCTCAACACGCCGCGCGTCGCCATCCGCCCGACGCCGGACGGAGCCCTCGCGCTCGATTCCGCCTGGTCGGAAGAAGAGGTGATCATCAATGCAGACGGCACCTATGGGGTGAAGGGCTCGACGATTGATGGACTTCTTGAACAAGCCGCGAAGGTCCTCGAGGGGCATCCAAAGCTGGAATTGGAGAGTTATGGTGTCGGCCCCAAGCCGATTCCGGGCGACGGCGAGCCGGTCTTCGGCTTGTTGAAAGATATCCAGGGATACTACGTCGCCTTCAGCCACAGCGGCGCCACGCTCGGCCTGATTGCCGGCGAACTGCTTGCCGGAGAGATAGTCACCGGCATTGAACACCCGCTGCTTGCGAAGTTCCGCCCAAGCCGCTTTGCTTAGGCTTTCGGAATTGTTTCGTGTGGCCATCAGCGACATTTCTGCGGTCTGGCCTTTGAAAATCGGCGACCCGCTTGCCATATAAGGCCGATTGGGGCATAAGAGCGCCATAGCCGGGACGGAACGACTGGATGGTTCCGAGGCGGTGTTTGGTCATAAAGCGGAGACTTGCCACTTGCGTGGATCAAGAATCGGTTTTATGTAGACGAAACAGACACGCGACGCGTGGAGCTGGGAAACCGGCTTTACGCGTCTGATTTGCATGGGCGAAATGATTGCGCGGATTCGGCGCGAAATTCGCTCAGGCGGTACGTCCCGGCCAGCGGGATCATCCAGGAGACCCGGCCAACGGGTCTTGAAGACAGAGCGGCATATGGCTTCGAAAACCACAAATCCTTTCGTCTTTCTCCAGCAGGTCCGCGCGGAGACCGCCAAGGTGACTTGGCCGTCGCGGCGCGAAACGATGATCTCGACGGTGATGGTTCTGGCCTTCGCAGTGATCGCGATGATCTTTTTCTTCACCGCCGATCAGCTCATGGGCCTTGCGGTCGAACAGATTCTGGGCATCGGACGCTAAGTCCGGCGATTACGGAGAAGTCTTGAAATGACCGCGCGCTGGTACATCGTCCACGCCTATTCGAACTTTGAAAAGAAGGTCGCCGAGGATATCGAGAACAAGGCCAAGCAGAAGGGCCTGTCCGCCGACATCCACCAGATCGTGGTTCCGACCGAGAAGGTCGTCGAAGTTCGCCGCGGCCGCAAGGTCGATGCCGAGCGCAAGTTCTTCCCGGGCTATGTGCTGCTGAAGGCCAATTTGACCGACGCCGTGTTCTCGCTGGTCAAGAATACACCGAAGGTCACCGGCTTCCTGGGTGACTCCAAGCCGGTGCCGATCACCGAGGCGGAAGCGCAGCGCATCCTGAACCAGGTGCAGGAAGGCGTCGAGCGGCCCAAGCCCTCGGTCACGTTCGAGATCGGCGAAGCGATCCGCGTTTCGGATGGTCCCTTCGCGTCGTTCAACGGTTTCGTCCAGGAAGTGGACGAGGAGCGGGCGCGGCTCAAGGTGGAAGTTTCGATCTTCGGGCGCGCCGTGCCGGTCGATCTGGAATTCGGACAGGTCGAAAAGGGCTGATCCGAAATCCCTGACGCCGGCTTGGCGATCAGGGGAGGCGGCGCGGAAGCGCGGCCTGAGAACGGTGGGAGACGAATGCGGCTTTAGCCGGCCGCATGGATCGCACCACCAGACTGCAACCGCCGGCATGACCGGCATAGACAAAGGCAGGAAAAGAGATGGCTAAGAAAATTGCAGGCCAGCTCAAGCTCCAGGTGAAAGCGGGATCGGCTACGCCGTCTCCCCCGATCGGCCCGGCGCTTGGTCAGCGTGGCATCAACATCATGGAATTCTGCAAGGCGTTCAACGCGCAGACCCAGGAAATGGAAAAGGGATCGCCGGTTCCGGTCGTCATCACCTACTATCAGGACAAGTCCTTCACCTTCGTCATGAAGACGGCGCCGGTGAGCTACTTCCTGAAGAAGGCAGCGAACCTGACGTCCGGTTCCAAGGAGCCGGGCAAGGTCAAGGCCGGTACGGTTTCGCGTGACAAGGTCCGCGAGATCGCCACCGCGAAGATGAAAGACCTGAACGCAAACGACGTCGAGGCGGCCATGCGCATGGTCGAGGGCTCCGCCCGCTCGATGGGTCTGGAAGTGGTGGGCTAAGATCATGGCAAAGATTGCAAAGCGTGTATCGAAGACCCGCGAAGGCATCGATCCCAACAAGGCTTATGCCCTGGGTGATGCGCTGAAGCTGCTCAAGGACCGTTCCTCGGTGAAGTTCGATGAGACCATCGAAGTCGCCATGAACCTCGGCGTCGACCCGCGCCATGCCGACCAGATGGTCCGCGGCGTGGTCAACCTGCCGAACGGCACCGGCCGCTCGGTGCGTGTCGCCGTGTTCGCCCGTGGCGACAAGGCCGACGAAGCGCGCGCCGCCGGCGCCGACATCGTTGGTGCCGAGGATCTGGTCGACATCGTCCAGAAGGGCACGATCGATTTCGATCGCTGCATCGCCACGCCGGACATGATGCCGCTGGTCGGTCGTCTGGGCAAAGTGCTCGGCCCGCGCGGCATGATGCCGAACCCGAAGGTCGGCACCGTCACCACCGACGTTGCCGCCGCCGTCAAGGCATCCAAGGGCGGCGCCGTCGAGTTCCGTGTCGAGAAGGCTGGCATCGTCCATGCCGGCGTCGGCAAGGTCTCGTTCGACGTCAAGGCGCTGGAAGAGAACATCCGCGCCTTCGCCGATGCGGTGACCAAGGCAAAGCCGACTGGCGCCAAGGGCAACTACGTCAAGAAGGTGTCGGTCACCTCGACGATGGGCCCGGGCCTCAAGCTCGACGTCGCGACGCTCAACGCGTCCTGATACGAACATTTGGATCGGCCGCTAAGCGGCTGATCCGCAAGTGAATTCCGGGCCTCCGACCTAGTTGGCGGCCCGGTGCCGGAAGTCGAAAGGCTTCCGGACATCCTGTCCGAGATTGCAGGCGGCCCAGAAGCCTTAATTCGATTTGGGCCTGCATGAGACGGGTGAAGACCGGACAACGGAGCGATTGCTCCAATGAAAGGTTCGAACCGTGTTTGCCTTTTGTCTGCGCATCGCCGGCTTGACTGTCGATGTGGCGAAAGGGGGCAGGATCCTCGAGCGTCGTTCGGGAGATCCGTTACTGGATGGCCCGGCCGACAAAAGGCAACCCGACGCCTGTCCTCGTCAATGGGATGTTCCCGTTAACAGGATTGGGGTCAACTGGAGATAGGCAGTGGACAGAGCGGAAAAACGCGAACTCGTCACGGGCCTGAACGGTGCGTTCTCGAACGCAGGTTCAGTGGTCGTGGCCCACTACGCCGGTATCACCGTCGCGCAAATGAACGACCTTCGGTCGAAAATGCGCGCCGCCGGTGGCACCGTCAAAGTCGCGAAGAACCGTCTCGCCAAAATCGCTCTTCAGGGCACGGACTCCGCATCGATCATCGAGCTGTTCAAGGGACAGACGCTGATTGCTTATTCGGAGGATCCGATTGCGGCGCCGAAGGTCGCGTCCGATTTCGCCAAGGGAAATGACAAGCTCGTCATTCTCGGTGGCGCAATGGGCACCACCTCGCTCAATGCCGACGGTGTGAAGGCACTCGCCACACTTCCGTCGCTCGATGAGCTGCGCGCCAGGCTGGTTGGCATGATCGCCACGCCGGCAACCCGGATCGCCCAGATCGTCAATGCGCCAGCGGCTTCGGTCGCGCGCGTCATCGGCGCTTACGCCCGGAAGGACGAGGCGGCATGAGGCCGTTCCTCGCTATCACAAACACACGTTCGAACCTTATGAAGGAACACAACAATGGCTGATCTCGCAAAGATCGTAGACGACCTTTCGAAGCTGACCGTCCTCGAGGCGGCCGAGCTGTCGAAGCTTCTGGAAGAAAAGTGGGGCGTTTCCGCCGCTGCTCCGGTGGCTGTTGCCGCCGCTGGTGGTGGTGCGGCCGCTGCTGCTCCGGTCGAGGAAAAGACGGAATTCGACGTCGTCCTCACCGAGGCAGGCGCTCAGAAGATCAACGTCATCAAGGAAGTCCGCGCCATCACCGGTCTTGGCCTCAAGGAAGCCAAGGATCTGGTCGAAGCGGCTCCGAAGCCGGTCAAGGAAGCCGTTTCCAAGGCCGACGCTGACAAGTTCAAGGCCCAGCTGGAAGCAGCCGGCGCCAAGGTCGAACTGAAGTAAGCGTAAAAGCGGCGGGCGGCCTCGCGCCGTCCGCCACTCCCTTCGCTCGAAGGGAGTGCGCGTAACGCGAGATCTACGAGAACCTCTTTCCTGAGGGCCGAAAACCGGCCTTCAGGAAACGGGTTTTCTCCCGTTCTAGCCGGCCGCCGACAGGCGCCGGGAAAACAGACAGAGGGTTGCCGCCAAGGTGGCCCAGCATGCAAGGCGAGCCGCGGCGAGGCTCGTCCCGAGTTTAGAGCTAAGGAGCGACGATGGCCCAGACCCAGACTTTCAATGGCCGCAGACGCGTACGCAAGTTCTTCGGAAAGATTCCGGAAGTTGCGGAGATGCCGAACCTGATCGAGGTTCAGAAGGCATCCTATGACCAGTTCCTGATGGTGGCGGAGCCCAAGGGTGGGCGTCCGGACGAGGGACTGCAGGCCGTTTTCAAGTCGGTCTTCCCGATCTCCGATTTTTCCGGCTCCTCGATGCTGGAGTTCGTGAAGTACGAGTTCGAAGGACCGAAATTCGACGTTGACGAATGCCGTCAGCGCGACCTGACCTACGCTGCGCCGCTCAAGGTGACGCTGCGCCTCATCGTGTTCGATATCGACGAGGATACCGGCGCCAAGTCCATCAAGGACATCAAGGAGCAGGACGTCTACATGGGCGACATGCCGCTCATGACGCTGAACGGCACCTTCATCGTCAACGGCACTGAGCGCGTCATCGTCTCGCAGATGCACCGTTCGCCGGGCGTTTTCTTCGACCATGACAAGGGCAAGTCGCACTCGTCGGGCAAGCTTCTGTTTGCCGCGCGCGTCATCCCCTATCGCGGCTCGTGGCTCGACATCGAGTTCGATTCCAAGGACGTCGTGCACGCCCGCATCGATCGCCGCCGCAAGATCCCGGTGACGTCGCTGCTGATGGCGCTCGGCATGGACGGCGAAGAGATCCTGTCGACCTTCTACAACAAGATCACCTACAAGCGCGCCGGCGACCATTGGCGCATTCCGTTCAACGTCGAGCGTTTCCGCGGCCTCAAGGCCGTCGGCGACCTGGTCGATGCCGATACCGGCGAAGTCGTCGTCGAAGCCGGCAAGAAGATCACGGCACGCCAGGCACGGGCGCTTGGCGAAAAGGGTCTGAAGGCGATCAAGGCGACCGACGAGGATCTGCTCGGCAACTACCTTGCCGAGGACATCGTCAACTACGCCACCGGCGAGATCTTCCTCGAGGCCGGCGACGAAATCGACGAGAAGACGCTGAAGGTTCTGCTCGGCACCGGCGAAGACGAGATCAAGGTTCTCGACATCGACCACGTCAATGTCGGCGCCTATATCCGCAACACGCTCAACGTCGACAAGAACGAGAGCCGCCAGGACGCGCTGTTCGACATCTATCGTGTCATGCGCCCCGGCGAGCCGCCGACGCTCGAAACCGCCGAAGCCATGTTCAACTCGCTGTTCTTCGACAGTGAGCGCTACGATCTGTCGGCCGTCGGCCGCGTCAAGATGAACATGCGCCTCGAGCTCAAGGCCGAGGACACCGTGCGCGTGCTGCGCAAGGACGACATCCTGGCCGTGGTCAGGACGCTGGTCGAACTGCGCGACGGCAAGGGCGAGATTGACGACATCGACAATCTCGGCAACCGCCGCGTGCGTTCGGTCGGCGAGCTGATGGAAAACCAGTACCGCGTCGGCCTGCTGCGCATGGAGCGCGCGATCAAGGAGCGTATGTCCTCGATCGAGATCGACACGGTCATGCCGCAGGACCTGATCAACGCCAAGCCGGCGGCTGCCGCCGTGCGCGAGTTCTTCGGTTCCTCGCAGCTGTCGCAGTTCATGGATCAGACCAACCCGCTGTCGGAGATCACCCACAAGCGCCGCCTCTCGGCGCTTGGACCGGGCGGTCTGACCCGCGAGCGCGCCGGCTTCGAAGTGCGCGACGTGCACCCGACGCATTACGGCCGCATCTGCCCGATCGAGACGCCGGAAGGCCCGAATATCGGTCTGATCAACTCGCTGGCCACCTTCGCACGCGTCAACAAGTACGGCTTCATCGAGAGCCCGTACCGCAAGATCGTCGACGGCAAGCTGACCAATGACGTCGTCTATCTCTCGGCGATGGAAGAGGCCAAGCACCATGTCGCGCAGGCCAACGCCGAGCTCGACAAGAACGGTGGTTTCGTCGACGAATTCGTCATTTGCCGCAGCGCCGGCGAAGTGATGATGGCGCCGCGCGAAAACGTCGATCTGATGGACGTGTCGCCCAAGCAGATGGTGTCGGTGGCCGCGGCCCTGATCCCGTTCCTGGAAAACGACGACGCCAACCGCGCTCTGATGGGCTCGAACATGCAGCGTCAGGCCGTGCCGCTGGTGCGCGCCGAAGCGCCGTTCGTCGGCACCGGCATGGAGCCGATCGTTGCCCGTGACTCGGGCGCCGCCATCGGCGCCCGCCGCGGCGGCATCGTCGACCAGGTGGACGCGACGCGTATCGTTATCCGCGCCACCGAAGATCTCGATCCGGGCAAGTCCGGCGTCGACATCTACCGGCTGATGAAGTTCCAGCGTTCGAACCAGAACACCTGCATCAACCAGCGTCCGCTGGTTCGCATGGGCGACCTCGTCAACAAGGGTGACATTATCGCCGACGGTCCGTCGACCGAGCTCGGTGATCTGGCGCTCGGCCGTAACGTGCTGGTCGCATTCATGCCGTGGAACGGCTACAACTACGAGGACTCGATCCTCCTGTCCGAACGCATCGTCGCCGATGACGTCTTCACCTCGATCCATATCGAGGAGTTCGAGGTCATGGCGCGCGATACCAAGCTCGGGCCGGAGGAAATCACGCGCGATATCCCGAACGTCTCGGAAGAAGCGCTGAAGAACCTCGACGAAGCCGGCATCGTCTATATCGGTGCGGAAGTTCAGCCGGGCGACATCCTGGTCGGCAAGATCACGCCGAAGGGCGAAAGCCCGATGACGCCGGAAGAGAAGCTTCTGCGCGCCATCTTCGGCGAAAAGGCATCCGATGTGCGCGACACCTCGATGCGCATGCCTCCGGGCACTTTCGGCACCGTCGTCGAGGTGCGCGTCTTCAATCGCCACGGTGTGGAGAAGGACGAGCGCGCCATGGCGATCGAGCGCGAGGAGATCGAACGCCTCGCCAAGGACCGCGACGACGAGCAGGCCATCCTGGACCGTAACGTCTATGCGCGTCTTTCCGACGTGCTCGTCGGCAAGGAAGCGATCGCTGGACCGAAGGGCTTCAAAAAGGGCTCGACGCTGTCCAAGGATACGCTCGACGAGTATCCGCGTTCGCAGTGGTGGCAGTTTGCCGTGGAGAACGAAAAGCTCCAGAGCGAACTCGAGGCGCTGCGTGGCCAGTACGACGATTCCAAGAAGGCGCTCGAACAGCGTTTCATGGACAAGGTCGAGAAGGTCCAGCGCGGCGACGAAATGCCTCCGGGCGTCATGAAGATGGTCAAGGTCTTCGTGGCCGTGAAGCGCAAGATGCAGCCCGGCGATAAGATGGCCGGCCGTCACGGCAACAAGGGTGTTGTGTCGCGGATCGTTCCGGTCGAGGACATGCCTTTCCTCGAGGACGGCACGCATGCCGATATCGTGCTCAACCCGCTGGGTGTGCCGAGCCGCATGAATGTCGGCCAGATCCTGGAAACGCATCTGGGCTGGGCATGCGCGGGCATGGGCAAGAAGATCGGCGAGCTGATCGACACGTACAAGGCAGCCGGCGACATCAAGCCGCTGCGCAAGACGCTCGAGAGCTTCATTCCTGCCAACGACCGCAACGAGCCGGTCCGCGACTATGACGACGAGAGCATCGTTCGCCTCAGCGAGCAGATGCGCCGCGGCGTCTCGATCGCGACCCCGGTGTTCGACGGCGCGCACGAGGCTGACATCAACATCATGCTGGAGCAGGCGGGCCTGCACACATCAGGTCAGTCGCAGCTCTATGACGGACGCACGGGCGAGCCGTTCGATCGCAAGGTGACGATGGGCTATATCTACATGCTCAAGCTTCACCATCTCGTGGACGACAAGATCCACGCGCGTTCGATCGGTCCGTACTCGCTCGTCACGCAGCAGCCGCTGGGCGGCAAGGCGCAGTTCGGTGGCCAGCGCTTCGGCGAAATGGAGGTCTGGGCGCTCGAAGCATACGGCGCCGCCTACACGCTGCAGGAAATGCTGACGGTGAAGTCCGACGACGTCGCCGGCCGTACCAAGGTCTACGAGGCGATCGTGCGTGGCGACGACACTTTCGAGGCCGGCATCCCCGAGAGCTTCAACGTTCTCGTCAAGGAAATGCGGTCTCTCGGCCTCAATGTCGAGCTGGAGAACACCAAGCTCGACGACAACCCTGTCCGGCTGCCCGACGCGGCCGAGTAAACAAGACGTTCGGTCGCGGAAAACGCGACCGAACGCACCAAATTCTTCGGCCGGTGGCCGACACACGACGGCGGGCGTTTGGCCCGCGCTAGATGCAAGGGGTTTTCGAGGACCCCGAAAAGGAGAACGGCATGAACCAAGAGGTCATGAATCTCTTCAATCCGCAGGCGCCTGCGCAGGTGTTCGATTCCATTCGGATATCGCTTGCCAGCCCTGAGAAGATTCTGTCCTGGTCTTTCGGCGAGATCAAGAAGCCGGAGACCATCAACTACCGCACCTTCAAGCCGGAGCGTGACGGTCTGTTCTGCGCGCGCATTTTTGGCCCGATCAAGGACTACGAGTGCCTGTGCGGCAAGTACAAGCGCATGAAGTACAAGGGCGTCATCTGCGAGAAGTGCGGCGTCGAAGTCACGCTGTCGCGCGTTCGCCGCGAGCGCATGGGCCACATCGAGCTGGCGGCTCCGGTCGCCCATATCTGGTTCCTGAAGTCGCTGCCGTCGCGCATCGGCACGCTGCTCGACATGACCCTGAAGGACATCGAGCGCGTCCTCTACTTCGAGAACTACATCGTCACCGAACCTGGCCTCACCGCGCTGAAGGAGCACCAGCTGCTCAGCGAGGAAGAGTACATGATCGCCGTCGACGAGTATGGCGAGGATAGTTTCACCGCCATGATCGGCGCCGAGGCCATTCATGACCTCCTGGCCGGCATGGACCTGGAGAAGATCGCCGGCGACCTGCGTTCGGAACTGGCTTCGACCACCTCCGAGCTGAAGCAGAAGAAGTATCTGAAGCGGCTCAAGGTCGTCGAGAACTTCATGGAATCCGGCAACCGTCCGGAATGGATGATCATGAAGGTGGTTCCGGTGATCCCGCCGGACCTGCGTCCGCTGGTTCCTCTGGACGGCGGCCGTTTCGCCACGTCGGATCTGAACGATCTCTATCGCCGCGTCATCAACCGCAACAACCGTCTGAAGCGGCTGATCGAGCTGCGTGCCCCCGGCATCATCGTGCGCAATGAAAAGCGCATGCTGCAGGAAGCCGTCGATGCGCTGTTCGACAACGGCCGTCGCGGCCGCGTCATCACCGGCGCCAACAAGCGCCCGCTGAAGTCGCTGTCCGACATGCTCAAGGGCAAGCAGGGCCGGTTCCGTCAGAACCTGCTCGGCAAGCGCGTCGACTATTCCGGCCGCTCGGTCATCGTGACCGGTCCGGAGCTCAAGCTGCATCAGTGCGGCCTGCCCAAGAAGATGGCGCTCGAACTGTTCAAGCCCTTCATCTACGCCCGTCTCGACGCCAAGGGTTACTCCTCGACCGTCAAGCAGGCGAAGAAGCTGGTCGAAAAGGAGCGTCCGGAGGTCTGGGATATCCTCGACGAGGTTATCCGCGAGCATCCGGTGCTGCTGAACCGTGCGCCGACTCTGCACCGTCTCGGCATCCAGGCGTTCGAGCCGATCCTGATCGAAGGCAAGGCGATCCAGCTGCACCCGCTGGTCTGCACGGCCTTCAACGCCGACTTCGACGGCGACCAGATGGCCGTTCACGTGCCGCTGTCGCTGGAAGCGCAGCTTGAAGCCCGCGTGCTGATGATGTCGACCAACAACATCCTGCACCCGGCTTCCGGCGCGCCGATCATCGTGCCGTCGCAGGACATGGTTCTGGGTCTCTATTATCTCTCGATCGTCAACCAGAACGAGCCGGGCGAGGGCATGGTGTTTGCCGACATGGGCGAACTCCAGCACGCGCTCGAGACCAAGGCGGTGACGCTGCACTCCAAGATCAAGGGTCGTTTCCGCACGGTCGACGCCGAAGGCAAGGTCGTGTCGAAGATCCATGACACCACGCCTGGCCGCATGATCATCGGCGAGCTTCTGCCGAAGAACGTCAACGTGCCTTACGAGACCGCCAACCAGGAGATGACCAAGAAGAACATCTCCAAGATGATCGACACCGTCTACCGCCATTGCGGTCAGAAGGAGACGGTCATTTTCTGCGATCGCATCATGGCGCTCGGCTTCAGCCATGCCTGCCGTGCCGGCATTTCGTTCGGCAAGGACGACATGCTGATCCCGGATGCCAAGATCAAGCTGGTCTCCGACACCGAGGCTTTGGCCAAGGAATATGAGCAGCAGTACAATGACGGTCTGATCACGCAGGGCGAGAAGTACAACAAGGTCGTCGACGCCTGGGCCAAGTGCTCGGAAAAGGTCGCCGACGAAATGATGGCCCGCATCAAGGCGGTCGAGTTCGAGGACAATGGCCGTCAAAAGCCGATGAACTCGATCTACATGATGTCGCACTCCGGTGCGCGTGGCTCGCCCACCCAGATGCGTCAGCTTGCCGGCATGCGCGGTCTTATGGCCAAGCCGTCGGGTGAAATCATCGAGACGCCGATCATCTCGAACTTCAAGGAAGGCCTGACCGTGCTCGAGTACTTCAACTCGACCCACGGCGCCCGCAAGGGTCTGGCCGACACCGCCTTGAAGACGGCGAACTCGGGTTACCTCACCCGTCGTCTGGTCGACGTGGCGCAGGATTGCATCGTCAACTCCGTCGACTGCGGCACCGACAAGGGCCTCACCATGCAGCCGATCGTCGATGCCGGTCAGGTCGTCGCTTCGGTCGGGCAGCGCGTGCTGGGCCGTACGTCGCTCGACGACATCACCCATCCGGTGTCGGGCGAGATCCTGGTCAAGGCCGGAACGCTGATGGACGAGCGTGACGTGGAACAGATCGAAAAGGCCGGCGTCCAGTCGGTCCGCATCCGCTCGGCACTGACTTGCGAAGTCAGGGTTGGCGTCTGCGCGGTCTGCTATGGTCGCGATCTTGCCCGCGGCACCCCGGTCAACCAGGGCGAAGCCGTCGGCGTCATCGCGGCGCAGTCGATCGGCGAGCCGGGCACCCAGCTCACCATGCGTACCTTCCACATGGGCGGTACCGCGCAGGTGGTGGACAGCTCGTTCCTTGAAGCCTCCTATGAGGGCAAGGTCGAGATCCGCAACCGCAACGTGGTGCGCAACTCCGACGGCCAGCAGATGGTCATGGGCCGCAACATGGCGGTGCTGATCCTCGACGAAGCCGGCAAGGAGCGCGCCTCGCACCGCCTCACCTATGGTTCGCGCATCTTCGTGGACGATGGTGACAAGGTGAAGCGCGGCCAGCGTATCGCCGAGTGGGATCCCTATACCCGTCCGGTCCTCACCGAAATCGAGGGCAGGGTGTCGTACGAGGATCTGGTCGACGGCATTTCCGTTCAGGAAACGGCCGACGAGTCGACCGGCATCACCAAGCGTGAGGTCATCGACTGGCGCTCGACGCCACGCGGCAACGACCTGAAGCCGGCGATCGCGATCCAGGACGCCAAGGGCAAGGTCGGCAAGCTGTCGAAGGGTGGCGACGCCCGCTTCCTGCTCTCGGTCGAGGCCATTCTTTCGGTCGAGCCGGGTTCGCAAGTTCGCCCCGGCGACGTGCTGGCGCGTATTCCGATGGAAAGCGCCAAGACCAAGGACATCACCGGCGGTCTGCCGCGTGTTGCTGAACTGTTCGAGGCACGTCGTCCGAAGGATCACGCCATCATCGCCGAGATCGACGGCACGATCCGCTTTGGCCGCGACTACAAGAACAAGCGTCGCATCATCATCGAGCCGCATGACTCGACGCTCGAGCCGGTCGAATACCTGATCCCGAAGGGCAAGCCGTTCCATCTCCAGGACGGCGACGTCATCGAGAAGGGCGACTACATCCTCGACGGCAATCCGGCGCCGCACGACATCCTGGCGATCAAGGGCGTGGAGGCACTTGCTTCCTACCTCGTCAACGAGATCCAGGAAGTCTACCGTCTGCAGGGCGTGTCGATCAACGACAAGCACATCGAGGTGATCGTTCGCCAGATGCTGCAGAAGGTCGAGATCACGGTGCAGGGCGACTCGACCTACATCCCGGGCGATCATGTCGACGTGATCGAGCTGGAAGAGGTCAATGAGCGTCTGATCGAGGATGGCAAGAAGCCTGCCGAAGGTCTGCCGGTGCTGCTCGGCATCACCAAGGCATCGCTGCAGACGCCGTCCTTCATCTCGGCCGCCTCCTTCCAGGAGACGACGCGAGTGCTGACGGAAGCTGCCGTTGCCGGCAAGACCGACATGTTGCAGGGCCTGAAGGAAAACGTCATCGTCGGCCGGCTGATCCCGGCCGGTACCGGCGGCACAATGAGCCAGATCCGGCGCATCGCCACCTCGCGCGACGAACTGATCATCGACGAGCGCCGCAAGGCCTCGGGGGTGGAAGTCGCCGAGCCGATGCTGGCCGACATGACAACCGCCGCGCAGTAAGCGCGGACGGAAAGAGAAGAGGAAAAGGGGCCGGTGGCCCCTTTTCGCGTTTAGGTCCTCGATTGGATCGGAGAAGAAAACGATGAGCAAAAGAAGCTGGGCGGCAGTCGACGACTACATCGTCGGTTCCCTGTTTGAGGCGGACCCCGTGCTTGATGCCGTTCTGGCGGCCAACCACGACCAGGGCCTGCCGGCGATCGACGTGTCGCCGGCGCAGGGCAAGCTGCTTTCACTTCTTGCGCGGATGCGGGGAGCCAAGAAGATTCTCGAAATCGGCACGCTGGGCGGCTATTCGACCATCTGGATGGCGCGCGCACTGCCTGCCGACGGCAAGATCGTGACGCTTGAACTCGATCCGCATCACGCCAGCGTCGCGCGATCGAATTTCGAGCGGGCAGGCGTCTCGGAGCGGGTGGAACTGAGGGTCGGTCCGGCGCTTCAGTCGTTTGCAGCACTCGGCGCCGAGAATGCCGGGCCATTCGACTTCATCTTCATCGATGCCGACAAGCCGAACAATCCGAATTATCTGTCCTGGGCCATGCGGTTGTCGCGGCCCGGAACGGTCATCGTCTGCGACAACGTCATACGCGACGGTGATGTGGTGAATGAAGATGGCCACGACGCCAATGTCGAAGGCGCACGCGCCGCATTCTCGTTCATCGGCAGCGAGAAGCGTCTGGACGGCACCGCCATCCAGACCGTCGGCGCCAAGGGCTATGATGGGTTTGCCATAGCGATCGTGGAGTGAGACCACACCATAATTGTCTGAATGACGCTGGTATCAGACCAACTCGGTCAGCGGCTGTTCGTTTGTCGACCGGCTTCCCCCAATCCGTCGCTGCTTCGCAGCGCCACCTTCCCCCTCCGGAGGGAAAGGAAAGGAGCGTTGCTGGACGAGCGCTGACGGCAAAAAGCTTGGCGCCTTTCCTCTACCCCGTCGATCGGGGGAGAGGTGGCTCGGCGAAGCCGAGACGGAGTGGGGGTCGACCTGGCACCAGCGCGCATTCACGCCAGGTCCGCGATCCCGTCGCGTGCACAAATCAGTCGAAAAAAGCCTCGACCACGTTGCGCTTGCCGAGCATGAACGCGTCGGCGACATGCTGCAGCGGCGCGAGATCGACATCGGAGGTGCCGGCGCGGACGATCTCGGCGAAGCGCTTGTAGAGCATCGGGTACTCGGCCTCCGGCTCGTCATGAACCACTTTGCCGTCGATAGCGAGCTTGGAGCCGCCGCTCGACAGCACCATGGCGCCCTTGTCGGTGTCGGCCAGGATGTCCCAGCTTTGCGGGCCTGTCTGCAGCCAGTCGAGGTCCATCGTCACCGGCAAGCCATTCGAGGTGCGGAAGGTGACGCGCGCGGCAACCGGAGATGCGCGGTTTTCGGGAAAATCCAGCACCGCCGAGGTGATGAACATCGCCGGCAGGATATGGGTGGCAATCGACAGCGCGTTGATGCCGGGATCGAAGACGCCGAAACCGCCGGGGGCCCAGATCCACTCCTGGTTCGGGTGCCAGCGGCGCACGTCTTCCTTCCAGTTGATGGCGGCCGACCTGATCTTGGCCGTGTCGAGAAATGCGCGCGCCGCCTCGACCGCCGGCGCATAGCGCGAGTGCCAGCTGGCAAACAGCGAGACGCCGTTCTGCGCGGCCAATGTCTTGAGGTCCTCGACCTCGCTGACAGTGGCGCCTGGCGGCTTCTCCAGGAAGACATGCCTCTTGGCCATCAGCGCCGTCCGCGCCGCATCGTAGCGGAACTGCGGCGGCATGCAGAACGAGACGGCCTCGAGTTCGGGCACCGCGTCGAGCATGGCTTCGATGTCAGGAAAATTCGCGATGTCATCCACCTTGCCGTGACGGCTGGCGGCCGCGATGAGGCGATAGTTTTGGTCCTTCGCCAGGGCCGGCAGATGCTGATCGCGGACGATCTTGCCGACGCCGACGATGCCTATCTTGATGGGCTGGGACACGGCCGCTCCGTCTGTTGGATGATGATGAGCGCTTCTTATCAGAACACTTCGCCCGGGCAAGCCGAAGCCGAGCGGCCAAGCTCAGCCTTCCTCGAGCGGCAGTGCACATTTTTGTCGGCTGGGAAGGCCTCGGTCGCCGATTCGTCTCGGTAGTCGATTCGAAAGCTGGACCGGGAGTTCGGGGTCAGATCGGCACGTCGAAGGTAACGATCGACACTTCGCCTTCGAGCGCGCCCTGGAAGGCGGAGATATGCGGCTCTTCGTCGGGGATGCCGTCCATATCGCCGATTTGGTCGAGCTCGGCCTCGGCGTACCCTTCGGCGGCAAGCGATTCGAGTGCCCGGCGCACCGCCGAATCGTCGTCGGGCGCGACCAGCATGACGTGGACGCCTTCCGGTTTGCCGCCTTTTTTCTTCCACACCCGGCCGGTGATGATGGTGACCGGGCGTTCATCGTTGTCGTTCACGGGCCGATTCCTCTTGGCAGCGGGTGGGCGGGCGAGGGGGTTTTGACTGCTCATGCGGCCTTTTCGCATGAAGCAAGGCCGCGCAACAGCGCAAAGCCATTCACTTTGCCTGAAGGCTTGTCACTTTCTTCCTCGCTCTTGCAAAAATGCGAAAGAAAATTACATGCGGTTTTCGCATGGCTGCCAAGCCTTGGTCGGCGCGCAATATTTGGTGCTCCGGGCTTGACGGTCCGCGGTCTTACGAGTAGAAGCCGCCCAGTCAGAACCGATGTGAGGCTCTCCCTTCCGAAGCGACACGCTTTGGAGTTTGCCTCAAACAGGGTTCGTTTTACGAGCGAAAAGACATTTCCGGCGTGCACGAAGCGGCTTCCGCTTCCTCTGCCTTTTGTTCGGGCAAGACCGCGAGGCGCGGTTTATGGCCCGAATTTGCGTATGGAAATGACGCTTTGAGCGGCCCTGACCGGGCGAGACACGGAATTGAGAGACAAGAGGGTTTAATGCCTACCGTCAACCAGCTGATCCGCAAGCCGCGCATTGCGCCGGTGAAGCGCAACAAGGTCCCGGCCATGCAGCAGAACCCGCAGAAGCGGGGCGTCTGCACGCGCGTCTATACAACGACGCCGAAGAAGCCGAACTCGGCGCTGCGCAAGGTGGCCAAGATCCGCCTGACCAATGGTTTTGAAGTGATCGGGTACATCCCCGGCGAAGGCCACAACCTTCAGGAACACTCCGTGGTGATGATCCGCGGCGGCCGCGTCAAGGATCTTCCGGGCGTTCGCTACCACATCATCCGCGGCGTGCTCGACACGCAGGGTGTGAAGAACCGCAAGCAGCGCCGTTCGAAGTACGGCGCCAAGCGTCCGAAGTAAGATTTTCCGGCCTTGGCGCTCCTTGAGTGCGTCGGGCTATGAGATTGAGAGACAAAAGCCATGTCGCGTCGTCACAGTGCAGAAAAGCGTGAGATCAATCCGGACCCGAAGTTCGGCGATCTGATCGTCACCAAGTTCATGAACGCCGTCATGTATGACGGGAAGAAGTCGGTCGCCGAGACCATCGTCTACGGCGCGCTCGACCAGGTTCAGTCGAAGACCAAGCAGGAGCCGGTCACGGTCTTCCATCAGGCGCTCGACAATGTCGCGCCGCATGTGGAAGTGCGTTCGCGTCGTGTCGGCGGCGCCACCTACCAGGTTCCGGTCGATGTGCGCCCCGAGCGCCGTCAGGCATTGGCGATTCGCTGGCTGATCGCAGCGGCCCGCAACCGCAACGAGACCACGATGGTCGACCGCCTCTCCGGCGAGCTGATGGACGCGGCCAACAACCGCGGCACGGCTGTCAAGAAGCGTGAAGACACCCACAAGATGGCTGAAGCCAACCGCGCTTTCGCGCACTACCGCTGGTAAAGCGCGAACGAGACTGAGAGGCAGCTACGATGGCCCGCGAATACAAAATCGAAGACTACCGCAATTTCGGTATCATGGCGCATATTGACGCCGGCAAGACGACGACCACCGAGCGCGTCCTCTACTACACGGGCAAGTCGCACAAGATCGGCGAAGTCCACGACGGTGCTGCCACCATGGATTGGATGGAGCAGGAGCAGGAGCGCGGCATCACGATCACGTCCGCCGCGACCACGACCTTCTGGAAGGCTCGTGACGGCAAGATGCACCGCTTCAACATCATCGACACCCCCGGCCACGTCGACTTCACCATCGAAGTCGAGCGTTCGCTGCGCGTACTCGACGGCGCCATCGCGCTGCTCGATGCCAATGCCGGCGTTGAGCCGCAGACCGAGACCGTCTGGCGCCAGGCCGACAAGTATCGCGTTCCGCGCATGATCTTCTGCAACAAGATGGACAAGATCGGCGCCGACTTCTACCGCTCGGTCGAGATGATCGGCTCGCGCCTCGGTGCGCATGCCGTCGTCATGCAGCTGCCGATTGGCGCCGAGACCGAGTTCAAGGGCGTTGTCGACCTCGTCGAGATGAACGCGCTGGTCTGGCGCGACGAGACGCTGGGCGCTGCCTGGGATGTCGTTGAGATCCCGGATGACCTCAAGGCTCGTGCCGAAGAATACCGCGAGAAGATGATCGAGGCCGCCGTCGAAATGGACGAGACGGCGCTTGAGAATTACCTCGAAGGCAAGATGCCGTCGAATGACGAGATCCGCGCGCTGATCCGCAAGGGCACCATCGCGGTCAAGTTCTACCCGATGTTCTGTGGCTCGGCCTTCAAGAACAAGGGCGTGCAGCCGCTGCTCGACGCCGTCGTCGAATATCTGCCGTCGCCGGCCGATGTTCCCGCCATCAAGGGCGTCGATGCCAAGACCGACGCCGAGATCGAGCGTCATGCCGACGACAACGAGCCTCTGTCGATGCTCGCCTTCAAGATCATGAACGACCCGTTCGTCGGTTCGCTGACCTTTGCCCGCATCTATTCGGGCAAGCTCACCAAGGGCATCTCGGTCGACAACACCGTGAAGGGCAAGAAAGAGCGCATTGGCCGCATGCTGCAGATGCATGCGAACTCGCGCGCCGACGTCGAAGAGGCTTTTGCCGGCGACATCGTTGCTCTTGCCGGTCTCAAGGACACGACCACCGGCGATACGCTGAGCGATCCGCTGCATCCGGTCATCCTCGAGCGCATGGAATTCCCCGATCCGGTCATCCAGATCGCCATCGAGCCGAAGACCAAGAACGATCAGGAAAAGATGGGCCTCGCCCTTCACCGCCTGGCCGCCGAAGATCCGTCCTTCCGCGTCAAGACCGACGAGGAAAGCGGCCAGACCATCATTTCCGGCATGGGCGAACTTCACCTCGACATCATCGTCGACCGTATGCGTCGCGAGTTCAAGGTCGAGGCCAATGTCGGCGCACCGCAGGTGGCTTATCGCGAGACGATCACCCGCAGGCACGAGCAGGACTACACGCACAAGAAGCAGACCGGCGGTACCGGTCAGTTCGCTCGCGTCAAGATCGTCTTCGAGCCGAACCCGGACAGCAGCGAGTTCGAATTCGAGACCAAGATCGTCGGCGGCGCCGTGCCGAAGGAATACATCCCGGGTGTCGAAAAGGGCATCAACAGCGTCATGACCTCGGGTCCGTTCGCGGGCTTCCCGATGATCGGCGTCAAGGCGACCCTCATCGACGGCGCTTACCACGATGTCGACTCCAGCGTCCTGGCCTTCGAAATCGCCGGCCGCGCCTGCTTCCGTGAAGCCGCACCCAAGCTTGGCGTGCAGCTGCTGGAGCCGATCATGAAGGTCGAAGTTGTGACGCCGGAAGACTACGTCGGCAGCGTCATCGGCGATCTGAACGGTCGTCGTGGCCAGATCCAAGGTCAGGAAGCGCGCGGCGTGGCCGTTGTCATCAACGCGATGGTGCCGCTCGCCAACATGTTCAAGTATGTCGACAACCTGCGCTCGATGAGCCAGGGCCGTGCGGCCTACACGATGCAGTTCGATCACTACGAGCCGGTTCCGACCGCAGTGGCCCAGGAAGTCCAGAAGAAATACGCGTAAGGGTTCCTTAGCCACCGACGTCGCGTCCCTTGCGCGGTGCCGGATCTGAAGAGCGAATAACAATTTCCCCCAAGCGGGTAGAATAGACGGAGAACGATTATGGCCAAAGGTAAATTCGAGCGTAACAAGCCTCACGTGAACATCGGCACGATTGGCCACGTCGACCATGGCAAGACGTCGCTGACGGCGGCGATCACCAAGTATTTTGGCGAATACAAGCGCTACGACCAGATCGACGCCGCCCCTGAAGAAAAGGCGCGCGGCATCACGATCTCGACGGCGCANGTCGAATANGAGACGGCCAACCGCCACTACGCTCACGTCGACTGCCCCGGCCACGCCGACTATGTGAAGAACATGATCACCGGTGCCGCGCAGATGGACGGCGCGATCCTGGTCGTGTCGGCCGCCGACGGCCCGATGCCGCAGACCCGCGAGCACATCCTG
>NZ_JAFG01000025.1 GCF_000519305.1 Mesorhizobium ciceri WSM4083
TCCATCTATCATCAAAGCGACGCCCCGGCCGACTTCCTGTTCCTGCCGGTGAACAACGGCACTGCCACGCGCGCCGGCACCCATTGGTCGCTGCTGTTCGTCGATGGCCGCAACCCGCAAAGCCGGGTCGCCTATCACTACGACTCGCTCCAGCAAGCAGGATACAACGACGCGCCTGCACGGCAGCTGGCAGAAGGGCTGACCGCCACCCTGGCGCCGGCCCGCATGCCGCGACAGTCGAACGATCATGATTGCGGTGTGTTTGTGGTCGACGGCACGTGGGCGCTGGTTCAACGACTGCTCGACGGGAACCGGCCAGACCACGAGCCGCTGCACCTCGACAACCTCGTCGCCGATCGGCAGGCACTGCAAAACCGGCTGACGAGGCTTTGATTGCGGCATTATGGAAGCAAACTCACCAAATATGATGTTTACATCTTCGTTTTCGAGGAGCAGGCGACGCTGTCTGACAAAGCGCCTTCATCACGGGCAAGCTTATCGCTTCGCGGACCTTGTGCAGCATCACGAACGCGGTTTTGTAATCAACGGAGAGATCGCGGGAGAGTTGAAGGGCGCTGTAGCCCTTAGCACGATTTATGAAACGGCAATGGCGGCGAGAATGTCGCGCACCGCCAGCTTGCGGCTGGCGAAGATCGTGCCGGAGGTGATTCTGAATTGCTTGTAGCAAGCGCGGCACTTGTAGACCCGGCGGGTCTTGAGATGGTAGCAATCGAGGCAACCGCAGACCGGGCAAACCGGCTCACCGTCCGTTTGCGACCGGCGTATCTTGCGGAAAGCAGCGCGGGCCCCGTGACCTTGACCGCCGAGAGGGTCTTGGCGGCGGGGGAGAGGAAGGAAGTGCTGAGACATATCAAATCCGATGATATTGTACATCGGATATTGTTTCCGCACATGCCAAGTATATCATCGTTTATGAGTTTTTTCCGGAGAAACGATGATGGCGGACAATTCACCCACGGCGCGCTATGAAGAACAGGCCAAAAACATATTGAAAGGCGAACTGAAGCGGCGCGGCATGACATACGCCACGCTCGCCGAGAAGCTCAAGGAGCATGGCGCGCACGATACAGAGCGCAATCTCGCGAACAAGATAAGCCGTGGCAGCTTCACTGCCGCCTTTTTCATGATGTGGCTGGACGTGATCGGCGTTCGGCAAGTCAGTCTTGAAGCTTAGTGGTTGCTTCTTCGCGCTAGGCTGCTTCTGCGCTTATGAGAACCCGCAATTTTTCCAATAGGTCAGCTACCTTCGGCGCGCCGGCCTTTCTGAACCCCTCGACAAAGTCGGCGAAGGATAGCTTCGGCTCGATGTAATGCTCGTAGTCTTTCTTAACAGCGTCGACAAGAAGTTCGTTTGAGATGTCAAAAAGATCGAGCAGAAACTCGTCCGGATGGCGCGCTTCAAGCCGCAATGGCTTGAGTACCACTGCGGGAAAATCGGCTAGGTTGAATGTGACAATTACATCGGCTCGCGTGAGTGTGGCGGCCGCTACTACATGTCTGTCATCGGGGTCTTTAAGTTCGATACCGGCTTCAAGTTGCTCCTACCCGGAAACTAGGGCGTCCGGAACGGCCCTGTCCATCATTTCACGGGTTCTTTGAAGTCTTTCCGGGTCAATGCCGCGCTTCACAGCAGCTGCGGCAATCCATTCCTGATGGACACTTTCACTCCAACGCGCGCGATACATCTTTGTCTGAGACAAAAAAAGGAGGAGGCTTCTCAGCCTCGCTCCAAAAAACACGTTAGCGTCAATGAACGCCGTGAACGTTGATATCATTCAAGACCAAGCTCTTTTGCTTCCTTCGCCATTTCAGTCAATGCATCATAACGATCTTCCTGTGAAGACTTCTCGTATGCTAGAACGTCGGAAAATTTCACTCTCCGGTGCCGATTTACCAGGCGAGCTTTTAATTTCCCATCGTCAATGATTTTGCAGACGTATGGCCGAGAGACGTTTAGAAAATCGGCTACCTGTTTGGTAGTCAATTCGGCTTCGTGCGGGATCATTGACACCGGCTTGCGCTCGGCCATTGCGAGCAGGACAGCCAGCATCATTTTAACTGCTTTGGCCGGCAGAGGGACAGCGATCTTCGCAGCCCCTTCCACATGGACTGTGATATCTTGATCGGATTCTGCAACAGCCGCGAGCCTTTCAGCCGCCTTTTTTGCAATGACAGCTTCAGTCTCGTCAGCGGTTATCGGCGCATATGTTTGATCGAGAAGAGCTAACATTTTTCCATCCTCTTTTTTAGGGTCCCTCGCATATGTACGCTTTTGGCGTTTAAACGCAACCATCGCAACGAACGAAACGGACGCAACGATTGAATTAGCAACGAAATGCATTAACACCATGTTCCGTACGCACGAAAATTTCATAGCGAATTGCCGCGCTAATTCACGGAATAGCCGCGCAAATTGCAGGTCAAACGCAATAATCCAGCTTGCCAACGTATCGTAGTCACCGGCGTTTTGCTCGCTCTCTCCGTCTCGCCTCCCGTGTCCCTCCGACGCATCTGGTGGCCAAGGGGCCGGCGCTGAAAAAGTGCGCTGTTTCTGCGTCTGATGCTTGCCCATAAATGCCATCGCAGCGCATGCCGGGTGGTAGCTTCACCCTAATGGCGTATGCCAGGCCTGCGTCGAAGATGGCTCACCGCGGAAAGGTCCATATGGCAGCGCTGCCGGCCCTGACCAGCGGCTTCGCGCCGGTGTAGACGCAGCCTCACGTGCCCGGATTGCCGGATTTTGGGCTCCGGGAGAACTTCTTCGTCAGCTCGTTGTCAGCCAAGCGGTCTATCGAGACCGCCGCACCCCGGGCGGGTCGATGGCGATCGTGAGAACCAAGCCTGTGTCCTGTGGCTTAAGGAGTAAAGAACAATGCAAGCCAATTCTAAATTCGCACGGCCGCTAGCCGTTGCGCTCGGGCTCTTCGCCCTCAGCGGAACCGCCTATGCCGCGGACGTTGTCCAGGAAGAGCCGCCGGAACCCGCGCCGATTGCTGAACTTCCGGTCGCTTCGTGGGCCGGCCCTTATGCCGGTCTGAACGTCGGCTATGGTTTCAGCGGCCGGACCAAGGAGAAGGACTTCGACTTTGAGACCAATACCAAGGGTTTCGTCGGCAGTGTCTTCGGCGGCTATCAGTGGCAGCAGGAGAACTTCGTCTACGGCGCTGAAGCCGAACTCGGCTACAACGGCGTCAAGGGCGACGACAACGGCATCAATTCCAAGGGCGGCTTCGAAGGCTCGCTGCGTGCCCGCCTCGGCTACGCTGTGACCCCGGAAATCCTGCTCTACGGCACTGGCGGTCTCGCCGGCAGGAGCCTGAAGGTAGAAGACTCCGTCATTCCCGCCAGCGACACGGCTACGATGATTGGCTGGACGGCCGGTCTCGGGACCGACATCAAGCTCGCCGACAATGTCTTCGGCCGCGTCGAGTATCGCTACACCGACTTCGGCAGCAAGAGCTTCGACGGTATCGGCAAGGTCAAGGCCACCGACAACCGCGTCACCTTCGGGGTCGGCATGAAGTTCTAAGTCGTTCAAAGCCACGACACGAAAAAGCCGGGCCACGCGCCCGGCTTTTTTTGTGTCTGGGTGATCGCGCGTAATCGAAGCGATCCACCCCGTGTTGCTCAACACGATCACCCGGATTGAGGTCCGGGAAGCGATAAAGCTTGCCCCTGATGAAGGCGGACCATCGCAGCGCATGGCCGAGCGCGACGATCGCCTGGAGCTTCTCGGCAACCACGGTCTCTCTGGGATAGGCTCTCAGTCGAGGTCCCTCTGCCGACAGAAGTGATGGAAACTCCTGTTCCTGCGCCGCCGGCGTAACGGCATCGCCAAAGCCGATGTGGACCTGCACGGGAATTACGGCAGGCCGCACAACCATCCAGCGCTCAACCGATTCCATCGGCAAATGCGCCGGATATGGCTACGCTGTCTGAGACGGCGCAGCCAGAAAAGCCGGCGCATGGGCTGGTCGGAGTTAGAGACCCTGACGGCGCCCGCTCCCCCTGCCAACTCCGCGCATCCGAACTTGGGCGCAAGCACGAATATGACGCGGGTCACCCTCGGGAAGAGCCGGGTGCGGGAAATCCGCCCGCCCGGATCTGTGAGGGCGAAAGCCGAATGGCTGAGCTACTCGACCGCGACCCTGCGGTTCATCTTTGGATAGTTCCTTTAAAACGCGCAAGGCATCTCGGGAGGGATCTGCGATGCTACGCCGTTCGCTAGCCCGCCTTTGACCCGGGCTTCTTCTTGGTGCTCCGGCCATCCGGTCCGGATTTGGCAGCGCTGCCGCCCAGAATGCGGTACAGCTTCGATTCGTTGAGCAGCTGGGCGAGACGGATATCGGCAAGCGCTGTTTCGGCTGTGCGGCGGCTCTCCTGCGCATGGAGCCATTCAGCGAGGCGGATATCACCCGACCGGTAACGGGTCTCTTGCAGCTGCTCAATTTCTTGCGCGGCGGCTAGGACATTGTGAAGGCGTTGGACCCGTTCGGCATAGTCGGCCCGTGCACCGAGTGCATCGGCAACTTCGGAGAAGGCCTTGAGCAAAGTAGTGCGAAATCCGAGGACCTCTTTTTCATACTGTGCCCTCGAAACCGCAACCTCCAGCTTCATGTCCTTGAGATGGAGGAAGGACAAGGCAGCGTTTGCCCCTAACGTAGCAACGGGATTGGAGATGAACGCGAGCAATTGCCCGCTTGTGCCGAGGCTACTTGTGAGTGAAATCGGCGGATAGAAACCGGCCCGAGTTGCGTCAACGTTCTTCAGCGTGGCACGGAGCCTTGCCTCTGCGGCACGCAAGTCTGGGCGACGGGCGAGCAGGTCGGCCGGCAGCCCAGCCTGGATCGGGGGCAGCTTCTTGCTCGGCAGGCGCTGCGGCTCTGGAATAGGGTTAGGTGCGCCATTCAAGAGCACAACGAGGGCGTTCCGCCATTCAAGGCGAACCTGCTTGAGCGTCGAAACCGCCGCCGCCCGCTCCTCGACCCTTTGCTCGGCCTGCTTGAGGTCTAGTTCGGAAACGGCACCGGCCGCAACCTGGGCGCGAACAAGCGCCCGATCCTGCTTGGCATGGGCAAGGCTGGTTTCCGCCGACGCCAGCGACTGATTGGCGTGCCCGATCTGCAAATACGCGTCGACGGTTTCGGCGATAGCTAGCAGGCGCGCGTCTTCGTAGTCTTCCGCTGTCGCGGAAGCCTCAAAATCCGCCTTGTCCCTCTTTGCCGCAAGCTTGCCCCACAGATCAATCTCATAAGATACACTGATGGAAACCGACGACGACAACGGGGGGCCCTTGGCGTCTAGAGGTTGGCTCTTGCTCCCGGCTAGACCGTCCAGCTTGGGGAGTAAGGCGTGCGCAGCGATATCTGCCTGAATTCGAGCAGGATAAGCGTTAGCAGCCGCGATGAGGACACCATTATTTCGGCCGATGACGTCGCTGACAAGCTTGTCGAGATTGGCGTCCCCGAACGCCAGCCACCAGCGGTCGGTGCTGGCCTGCGCAGCGCCTCCAACCGCAGCGGTCGACCAGTGGGGCCCGGCTGGAAGTTCGGGCCGAAGATATGTGCTCGATAGGCTGCAACCGGCGAGCAAGACAAGGCAACCGGGTACGATCAGTCTGATGGGCTTCATTTTCAAACTCTTGGTGGCGCGTCTACGAGGAGGCGCAAGGCGTTACGGCGGCGAAGCCGAAAGATCAGGCGGATGCAGACCGCTAGAGGCTTGTTAGTGCCAGCAGCCATGACGAGGACCTGGTCGTCTTCGTTGATAAAAAGCTTGAACGTCAGCCAGCAGTGGTCTGCCGTGGCGTAGATAGCACTTGCTGCCGCAGCGGTTGGCCAGCAGGCCGCCGCGGGGGAGTTCGGGGCCAGGATATGCTCGACAGGCTGGTGCAACCCCGAGCAAGACAACGGAACAAGGTAAGATCCATTTGACCAGCGTCATTCTTCAGTCTCTTGACAGCGCATCTACGGGAGTCAGGCGAGACGCGTTACGGGCGGGAAGGAAGCCAAAGGTCAGGCCGATCCAGAGCGCTACTGCGCAGGCAGCGACAATAGCCTTGACCGAGATAATCATTGCAAACTCGCTGCCCAGTCCGCCCAATACAGTTGCGATGCCGAGCGCGAGTGCCACGCCGAGAACTGAACCGGCGATGCACATTGTGACGGCCTCAATCAGGAACTGAAGCATGATGTCGATCCGGCGCGCTCCAACGGCCATGCGCAAGCCGATCTCGCGGGTCCGTTCCGTGACGGAGATCAGCATCATGTTCATGACACCAATGCCTCCGACAAGCAGCGAGATCGCAGCCATGGAGGAGGTCAGTCGCCACATAGCCTGAGATGAGCGCTCAACCGACTTAAGCCGCTGATCTTGGTTCTCAACAATGAAGTCCTTCGTGCCGTGCCGACGAGTTATCAGGTCGACGACGGCGCGCTCGGCGACTATCGTGTCAACAGAACCGGCGACCCGTACCGTCAGGCCGTCAAGACTTGAATCGGCACCCTCAAGTCTGCCTTTCACGGCCGTATAAGGAAGTAGGACCTCCAGCTCCCTGTAAAACCGAAACGCCGGTGGGGTCGCAAAGACGCCAATAATGAGGACGGGAACACGCCCGATCAGAAGGGTGTTTCCGAGCGGCGATTCGTCGTTAGGGAAGAGAGTTGCGGCCATCGTGTCATTGATCACCGCTTCCTGGCTGCGCTCAGAGATGGCCCCGGCTGAAAAGAATGAGCCTTTCAGCAACTCGAGAGCGTTGACCCTAAGATAATCCTGGCCGACGCCGGTGACTGTCGCCGCGACGGAGGTGTGCCCAAAACCAATCTGTGCGGATGTCCGGACTTTCGGGGTCACGCTATCGACGTAGGACTGGTGGGCGAGCGCATCGGCATCCGAGACGACCAGGGTCTTGATGCTCGAAGCACCATCGTCACCAAAATGGCGCCCGGGAGAGATCTGCAGGGTGCTGGCTCCAAGTCCTCCCAACTGACGCAGAACGTTTTGACGGGCGCCCTCGCCGAAACCGACGGCCGCCACAACTGCCGCAATGCCGATAATGATGCTGAGCATTGTGAGGAAAGTACGCACGCGATCTGTGGTCATCGATCGTATCGCCATCGGAAAGGCTTGCACCAGGCGGCGCCTGAACGCCGAGAGCGAACCGACGGGTCTGCTGTCGTGGAGCGCCAGCGGCGCATTAGCGTTGTGGTCCCGCGTCCGGCGGTCGCAAAGGATCACCCCATCTCGCATTTCGATGATGCGGTCAGCGTGACTTGCGATCTCCATGTCGTGAGTCACGATGATGATGGTATGACCGTCGGTATGAAGTTCCTTCAAGGTATCGAGGACGGTTTCGCCGCTCTTCCTGTCCAGCGCCCCCGTCGGCTCATCGGCGAGGATGATGCGGCCGCCATTCATCAATGCGCGGGCAATCGAAACCCTCTGTTGCTGGCCGCCGGACAGCTGGTTCGGACGGTGGTCGAGACGATCACCGAGGCCCAGCCTGCGCAGAAGAGATGTCGACCTTTCCCGCCGTGAGCCGGCATCGAGGCCGGCATAGACGGCGGGCATAGCCACGTTCTCCGCCGCGTTCAGCGTTCCGAGAAGCTGATAGTGTTGGAAGATGAAGCCGAAATGTTTCCGTCTCAACCCCGCAAGGTTGTCCGCGGTCAGGCCAGCAACGCTGCGGCCGCCGATACGATAGTCACCAGAACTCGGCTGGTCCAAGCAGCCCAGGATATTCATCAGCGTAGTTTTGCCCGAACCGCTTGCGCCAACGATCGCCACCAGTTCACCACCAGCGATGGAAAGGCTGACGCCGGCCAGCGCCGTAATCGTATCGTCTCCGGCGTGGAAAACCCGCGAGACGTTCTCGATTTCAAGGAGAGCAGTCATGTCATCAAGGCGCCTCAACATTGGTTCCCCTTCCGACGGCAGGGATGACAACTTCATCACCGACAGAGAGGCCATCAAGTACCTGTGCCTTGATCTTGTCGGTCAAACCTATTGTCACCAGTCGCTCGGTGAGTTCGCCGGTTGGCGTGCGAACCTGGACGCGGTAGCGACCATTGGCGTCAGGCTCCGTCAGAGCCGACCATACTACGAGTGGTACGTTCTCGGCCTGGCCGGAAATAATCCAAACCAAGGCGTTCATTTTTGGCCGAAGCCGCCCTTCCGGGTTCGGTGTGGAAAAGAGGCCGTTGTAGTAGACTGCCGCCGCCCCGATTTTTTCGGAGCTCGGCGTGCGCTCATCGGCGATCGTTGGAGGCGCTGGCTCTATCTCTTCCAGTACGCCAGAAATAGGGACTGGAGTACCCCCCAGCATTCTGAAGCGGAGGTTCTGGCCTGGCTTTACACGCGCTATGTCGATCTCCGATATCTGCACGCTCACCCGCATGACGTCGAGCTGTGCGAGAATCACAATGGACGGCACGTCCTGGCTTGAGTTCAACGTTTGACCCTCTTGAGCCAGCACAGCAACAACGACGCCGTCCATGGGCGCGCTGAGCTTCGTGTGGTCGAGGGTTGCGCGAGCCTCCTCAACCGCGAGCGTCTTCTCATCGATCTGCGCATCCACTTGCTCGACTGTCGCCTCTTGCGCAAAAAACGCCGCTTGCGCTTTCTCCAGGTCGGCCACCGATCCTGCCTTGTTCCGGCTGAGAGTCTTCTGTCTCAGGAACTCCAATTCGGCCCCTTTCAGCCGTATTCCGGCTGCCTTGCGCTCCGCGTTGGCACCAGCGAGGTTGGCTTGGGCGGTGAGTAGTTTGTGCTGCTCTTTGGTAGGGTCAATTTCGGCGATTAGGTCGCCAGACTTGACCGCTTGACCGAGCTTTACATGCAGTGTCTTCAATTGGCCCGACGTTTGGGCGCCAACACTAACCTGGCGGAGAGGTTCCAGAACACCGTTCGCAAGGACACTCTCCTCGACCGAACCGAGTATCACGCGCTGCGTGAGGACAGGATCGCGCGTTTTGTGTTCGAAAGCTCCGGTCGCGGAAGCGATGGCAAATGCCGCCGGGACGATCCCCAGGGCCCAGACAAGCACCCTTGTTTTACGCTTCAGCAACGCTCAACTCCTCTCAGAAGACATTGTTTTGCCATGCGTGCCGCGGAAGCGGCATTGTCTCTCATCGACCCACCCGAACCGAAATTGGCTCCGGCAAGAGCTTTTTCTGCCGAGAAGTGGCGACCGACGCGGAAGCATGATTGCGAACGCGGGCACATGGCCACATAAAGATGACAGTGAAGCATGGGCGAGCATTCATTGTCTTTCGAGGTCGTTGTCGATCCTCAAGCGGCGCTCCTCCAGGACCACGTCCCGCTCGGTGTTCATGACATCATCGTGAGGGTGAGATTGCGCATGCGGTCAGCCTCGAAGCTCATCATCTGCTCCAGGGCCGAGGCCGCTACTCTTTCGTAGAAGGCGCTATAGTCGTAAGACGTGAAGGCGTTGTGCGAGCCGCCGGTCTCGGCCACCGCGCGGTCCAACTCGCCGGCGGCGTGATTGGCCGTTGCTTTGAACATCAGATGCTCGAAAAAATGCGCGATGCCGAATTTTCCCGGCGGCTTGTCGGCGCTGCCGATCTTGTACCACACCACATGGGTGACGATGGGCGCGCGGTGACGACCACCTCCATGCCGTTGTCGAGCAGGAAATTCGTTGCCACGATGTCATCGGTGGCCGCCAGAACCGGAGCGGTCACAAACGTCAAAGCGGTCGCAAAAAGTGTCCCTCGCAGCCAGCCAGACCGAAGGTTCATCGATGGCCTCGATTGTGGTGACCGGGTGACAGGCAAGGTTCGAGGCGAAGTGAGTTGTCCCTCGTTCTGAAGGCGCTGCGTCCTCGTCGTCCTTAATGGGAAAAAGCGGATCGGGGGGCAGCGCCGGGCCGGCTGAGCCCTCAGCATGCTGCCAGGCCTGGCTCGAGCGTTATCTCTGAGTGCGTCGGGGTAAAGTGGGGCGGGATTTTTTTGTGCGGGATCATGGGACAACTCTCCTGGGTCCGTGACGTATCGCGACCTCGCACGAACCGTGCCAAATGAGAAAACCGTTTCGGCAATGTGATTAATCGGACTCTGCCATGTTGCGTGTCCGACATTGTCGGACATCGGACACGCCGAATGGGAAGCGCTGTCGGCTTTAAAACGTAATCTTCCCCGTCATGGCGGGAGGGGCGATGACCGCCGGCAGCATGAGCAAAACGCTCGCTGGGTTGAAAGAGCATGACCGGCTGGTGATGGCGGAAAGCCAGATGGAAGGGCGGCTGCAGGAGCGGCGCGTCAGTTCAAAACTTTCCGACCTGATCGAGCTGGAGCTGTCGCGGCCACTTGTCTCGACTGGCATGGTTCAGAAGGGGCTAAAAGTGACAAAACAGGGGGCGCTTAATCTGGTCGGTGAGCTTGGGCTGCGCGAGATGCCGGGCAGGGGAAGGTTTGGGGCGTGGGGATTGTGTGAGCCCCAGTCGATCACGATAACATCATCTTTACGAAATTATCGAACTTGACGAACTTACGATCTGTTACCATATTGGTGACAGCAGGAGCTTGTCATCATGGCCGGTCCAAAACGCAGCAATCATAGCGGCACCGCATCGCATGCGGGAGTCGCCGCCCTGAGTTTTACCACGAAGTTGCCGGCGCAGGCTGATTTCAAAAAGGTGTTGCTCGAACGCTATCAGGAGGCGATCGCACGTAGCCGCAAGATCGGTCATCCCGTATCGTTCCGGGTGGAAGTCGACCCGGCCGCGGGTGCGCAAACAATCACGCCGGTCGAGGAACAGCCGCTCGCTTCGGATGACGTGTTTCCCGTTGAGGACACGGGCAAGCCCGATGCTGAACTTGAAGCGGCTCTCGCCCAAGCGCGTGAGCGCGGCCGCAAGCGTGTCGCCGAAATTGTCGCCGGCGACGAGATGCTGAGTGCGGAAGCCTTAGCCAAGCTGCTCGGCACATCGCGCGTGACGGTCAACGCCAAGCGGCAGAGCGGGCAGGTGCTCGGGATCGATGGTGCCAAGCGCGGCTTCCGCTTTCCCGTATGGCAGCTCGACAAGCATGGCCGGCCATTTGGTGCATTGCCGGAGCTCCACGCGACGTTGGGCAACAATGCCTGGGCTGTCTACCGGTTTTTGGTATCACCTCATGGCGCGCTCGATGGGCGGACCGGCCTCCGAGCCCTTCAGCAAGGCGATGATGCCTCGGTGTTGGCCGTTGCGGAAGGTATGGCCAGGGGCGATTTCGACTGAATGCCCGGCGTGCTACCTCCATCCGATTTCGGGCGCGCAAAGCTCGAAATCGAGACCATACCGTCGGGTCAGACATTCGGGCGGACCTACTGGGGCAGCTATCCCGATCCGCTAGGCTACGGGAAGTCGCTGAGCCGCTTTAGCGATCCTCGACGTCGTGCTGCTACCAATCGTTTTGGCGTTCTTTACCTCGGGGATTCCCTCAGGGTGTGTTTCCTCGAAGCTGTGCTTCGTGACCGGCGCGAAGGAGTTGTCGACGATCTTCCGATGGAGGAGGTGGAGCTGACCCAACGGCGCTACGCGGAGATCGCGACCACGGCGGGCCTTCGCCTCGACCTCAGAGGCGACAACGCCGTCAGAATGGGTGTCCCGACAGATGTCGCTCGGGCGCAGCGCCAGAACCTGGCTCGCCGATGGTCGGTGGCGTTTCACGAACCACCCGTCTCAGCCGGATGGGATCATTACCCTTCGCGCCTCAACGGGGCGACCAATCTCGCTATCTACAATCGCTCGATTGCAAAGCTTCAGCCGAAACGCGTTGTGACGCTTCTCGGCGCGCCAGGGTTGGCCCAGGTTCTGGAGGATTTCAGGTTGGGCTTAGCGTAAGGAAGCAGCTCATACGCGCCTCGTTGGTGAAGGTCGCTGAGCGCCAGGAGCGGGCCAGTCCGACATGTGCTCTGGAACGACCGCAACGGGCCGCAACAGGACCGGCGCTTTCGGAAGCCAAGATGGGAACGTGGACATTCGCCTTGGGAATTGGCGTGTGCGTCTCGCTCCAAACAGCGGAAGAAGTTGTGGATCGTCCTCCTTTGGCTGACGCCCTGGAGCAGTGCGTAGACTTGCTGTCTCTCTTACTTGCGGCGCGTGGGTATTGGTGGGGGATGCTGCCGTTGGCCCGTGGCCACAGCATGCCAGTGCATCGCGAGGGCAATAATGCCTGCGAGGGTTAGCGCGCCAAAGATTGTTGGCTCAAGGACCGGCAGCACCGTCGCATTGCCGATACACGGATCGGCGAGCTCCTTGTGAAAATCTTGCATATGCGAGCGGGATCGTTCAGCGTCCAGAGTTGCGACAAATCCCACACGCTGCCGTTAGGGTCGTTTTTGCCGTCGTTGAGCATCACAGGCGCGGTGAGAAACCAATGCCAGAAATAGACCATCGGCGATCGCGGGCATCAGGAAGAAAATTTATAAACATCGTACCTTGATAGGCGCGGCCCTCTCGCACCCCTCGGAGGATCTCGATTTCGCGATCGTCGCAGTGAAGCCGAAGGCGGTCACCCGCGAGCTACTCTCCTCCGTCAACTTTCTGGCGATCAATGGATCCCAGTCACAAATCCTTCCGGGAATGCCGAATATCCTGATGGCGGACCAAAACGCTGTGCAATGCGAATTGGCGGCTCCTCGCATTCCGCGACGACGGTTTCCTCCGGCATGAAACCGATACCGACGGTGAACCGTTGTCCGCCGAGCTCGAGGACGAGAACAACCTAAGCCTAGTCTCGATTATTGAAGGCCACGGCATCAGGATCTGCTTTCCCAGTGACAAGGAAAGTTGCCGGGTGGGAGCGACTGCTGGACCGCGAGAGTCTCCGGGCTGCCATGGGGGCGGTCGACATCCTAGTCGCTTCTCATGGCAGGCGAAACGGGTGCAGCGAGCGTCTTTTCGATGAGACACGCCTCTCCCCCGTACTTTGTCGTCATCTCCGACTCCGGCAAGGAATACGCCTCCCAGGAAACAGTGAGCTGGTACAGGCATCGATGCCGAGGGTTCGAGCTGAACGGGGAGCGCCGGCGTGTCCTCAGCACGCGGAACGATGGCCGGGTCCGGACAACGAGTCCGCAAGGTGCGGTGACCACCAGCCGGAACGGACAACCAAACCGACAGCCGGATGAGATTGTAGGAGCGCGGCTTGAGGCGGCACAGAAGGCGGCCCTACTCGACCACCGAGCCGTTCTGCAGTTGCGGCTTCACCCGATCCGGCGCGTCGGCGGAGTTCACCGCCTTCAGGTCCGGATGGTGGATGAGGACATGCTCGATCAGCCGTGCGGAGAGAAAACCGGCAAGATCGACCGTGAGTTCGGCTTCCTCGTCCGGATGCTTGTTAATGACGAACAGCGAGATCGTGCTACCCGCGTGGCCAAGCACCCGGCGACGTCGATATAGGGCACGTCGGCGGCGGCCGTGGCATCGTAACGCGGCGCGTCGACCGCGACGACCAGGCTTTCGCCGCGCCCGTGACGCGAGGCGAGCAGATAGGGATAGTAGATCGTCTGCCGGAAAGCGCGCCCGCCACGTTCGGTGGTGATCGGGCGATGGCATTGACGAGCTGCGCGATGCAGGCGATCCGCACACGGTCGGCGCGGCGGATGAAGGTGTTGAGGATGCAGCCGACGACGAGCACGTCCTCGAAATTATAGACCTCCTCGAGCAGCGCCGGCGCTTCCGGCCAATCACAGTTCCTGAAATTGTCGTGGTCCTGGCGGTGCGAGTGGTACCAGACGTTCCATTCATCGAAGGAGATGAAGATGTCCTTCGTCGACCGCTTCTTGGCCTTAACATAGTCGATCACGCCGCTAACGGTTTGGATATAACGGTCGAGGATCACCGGCTTGGCGAGGAAATTGAGGTAATCGTCCTCGTAATTCTCGAAATACATGTGCAGCGACAGGTAATCGACATTGTCGTAGCACTCGTCGAGCACGTCGGCTTCCCATTGCGGATAGGTCGGCATGAACGAGTGAGAGCTGCCACAAGCGACGAGTTGCAGCGTGGGATCGAATGCCTTCATCGCCTTCGCCGTCTCGTTGGCGATGCGGCCGTATTCATAGGCTGTCTTGTGCCCGATCTGCCAGGACCCGTCCATCTCGTTTCCAAGGCACCATAGGCGCACCTCATACGGCGCGCGCCGGCCGTTCTTGATGCGAAGGTCCCTCCAGCGGCTGCCGCCGGGATGGTTGCAGTATTCAAGCAGCCCGCGCGCCTCATCGAGACCGCGTGAGCCGAGATTGACAGCTAACATCGGCTCCGTGCCGACCGCCTCGCACCAGGCCGCGAACTCGTCGGTTCCGACCTCGTTGGTTTCCTTCGTTCGCCAGGCATAGTCGAGCGTAACGGGGCGGCTCTCCTTGGGGCCAATCCCGTCCTCCCAATTATAGGCGGAGACGAAGTTGCCGCCGGAGTAGCGCGTGACGGGAACGTTCAGCTCGCGCACCATCTCGATCACGTCGCGCCGGAACCCGTGCTCGTCGGCAGCCGGATGGCCAGGCTCGTAGATACCAGTGTAGATCGCCCGCCCGAGGTGCTCTAGAAACGCACCATAGACGCGGTCGTCGATCCGGCCGATGCGAAAATCCTTATGGATGACAGCCTTCGCCTTCATGCTCGAACAGCAGAATCTCGGATCATGGCCACCTCCAATTTTGTCGTATTTCACAATTACGCCCGCTCCCGGTACCTTACAGGCGATAGCAGCAAATCTCGTGCCACCCGACAAAGAGTATTCGAAGAGGTTGGAACTTACCCAGCATCTGACTCGGCGGTCGCGGGCCGGTGTAGGCCTAGGTTCTTTTCATCAATGGTTAGACGCTTGAGTCAGGTCGGATTTCGCGCATCCAGCAGAAACCCTCCGTCAGCTAATCGTCAGAAAAGCGATCTATCTAGAACTGCCGTGCCTAAACGGACTGGCGACGGAAGGATGGCAGTGCAAATCCTTTGGTGGCCCGCCCGATGCGCACTACGCGCACTGGCGAAGCTGACGAGGGGCGATTGCACTCATGAAAGCCTTGATGCATGAGGGCTGAGCGACATCAGTCCAAAAGCATAGACAACACATCCTCGCCTGCAACGGAGACGGAATATGACGGGCATTGACCGGTCTGGGAGATCGTGGGCTGAAAATAGAGACGCCAGGGCGGGGGAGGCGAGCAGTTCGCGCTCGCAATCAAGTCTTGCGCCTGGGGAAGGCGGCCAGTCGTTCGATGCCGTCGTGGAGCAGATGGGCTCTGTGGGGATTGATAGAAGGACGCCCACCGTTCCAATGCAGCCTGGTGACGTTGATGCCCAACGCCACGGGCTGTCCGACCTTTCCGTTGGCATGCACCGAACCCTGAACACTCCACGGCATGCCGCCGCCGCGCCACGTGCAGCTGGTCCGCGGCGGCGCAGTGTTCCGTCAACGTTGGAGGGTGAAGCCTTGGCGCCGGTCGCCAGCCAGCCGCCAACTTCGGGTGTGACAGTCCCTATTTCCTTCTCAGGCGAAGAAATCAACGCAACAAAGCAACAAATGGACGGTCTGCTTACGGAACTGGCCATTTGCTATAATGCGGCCAGGCAAGAGCCGGGCGCGCAACGGCTGCTCGATCAGGTCATCGATGCAGGCTCAGCAGTTCTGGACTACTATGCGAGCCTGTCCCCGGCTTTGGCGTGGACCATTTTGGACGACGAGCAGGTGCGTAACTGCCGTGACCTTGTGTGTGATGCGGCGCACGAATATAGTCGTCTTGCCGGACCGACTATCCACAAATTGCAACGAATACTAACAGCTTCGGAAGAAGTGTTCGGGCAGATTCAATCCACGGCTACCCCGGACCAGCTGAGCCGAGCGAATCTCAGTGTGGTGAAGGCGCACGCGGCTTGCGTGGACTGGTGGGAAAAGAAGGTAGGGCACTGCGAACGAGAGCGAGTCGCCTGGGCCGCCACTGCCGGCTTACCAAGTGCAACGGCCTTGATGCGCCAGAACGAACAGGCCGCACTGCGGCTGTCCACCGGCTGGATGCTGAATACCAAGCTCGTGCATCTGCAAGCTCGGATCGCTCTCGCACGCGTTAAGGTTGAGCCGCAGGCGAGCAAGTTCGAAGCACCCGTCAGGGAAATCCTCATGGGTGAGAATGGGCGAGTGCGTCTGCTGAGCGCCTTCATTGGAGACGTTTTTCCAGCCTTCCTTTCGACAGGCGACGCTGTTCTGCGCAGCGGCGGGCGCCCGCTCGACGCAGATCACTGCGCCGTTTTGGAAGGAGTCATGGAGAGGCTTTCGGAATTTGCGTCGGCGTTGCAAGTCATCCGGACTAAACTAAACGATCACCAAACAGGTGCCGACCTCCCATTGGAACTGTTGAGCCAGATCGTGGATGGCGCGTGGATCATTGCGCACGAGGTCATGCATTTCCTGGAACTGCAGCCGAAGCCGCCAGCCGTTGCACCGCCGGCCAACGCTGGCGCTGTGATACCGGCCGACACTGCCAAGGCGGCAACGACCGAGGGCACCGCGGCGCGCAAAAAAGGGAAAGGCAAGCACAAGCCGGCCCCTGGCGTGGGGAGTTCGGCGGCCGGGCGGCCGGAGCCGCAAGTCGCTCCCGCCGTCAGCGCCCCGGCGGCAGCAGCCAAGGTTCTCGTGCGCTCGGATCTGGGTACGAAGAGGTTCGTGAGCGCGGAGGAGGCGCGTGCGAGTGCGTCGGCGGCGGGCGCGCACTTGGCAATTTGGCAAGCTCCGCCGTCCATGGAGGCCCTGTCGCCACGACTCGGGCGGTTGCACGAACTTTTGCAGTTCGATCTGGCCGGTCAGCAAAGAATCATCTCGCAAGCGCGCCACATGAAACCCGAGGACGCCGAACACGCCGTCGACACCGTGGTCGAGCGCTTGCGGACGCAGACCACCGAGATGCAGGCCTGTCTTGCCGCGTTGGAGGAGCCTCGTCAGCGCGTACTACTCACGCCTGCGCGAATGCGCGAGACACACGACCAAACAGCCCGGCTCAAGTTGATGTTGTCCGAGGCGCAGGGACTGGCCAAAGCTTTGGCCAGCGGAAAGGACGCCATATCCATCGATTGCATGAAGACCTACTCCTTTCCCTCTCAGAAGTACCTTGAACACTTGCGGGCAGCCGAGGAGTTGACGCCTGCGAATCGACCGCGCGCGTTGAAGGGGGAGCCCGGGTCGCTGTTCGAGGTCAGGCTGCAGCCCAAGGCGCTGCGCAACGGTGCAATGCCGAGTTCGATGTGGGTGCACATCCATACGAACCGACCGGTACATGCCCGGCAGTTGGCAACGCTGGATGACGCAGCCTTCGCCGCTTGCCACGTCAAGTCCAATGAACAGCGCGGCTACAATCGGCAGTGGCAAGATGCCCGGGCTGCGATCGGTCACGACAACGTCGTGATTCACCGCGGCAAGCTTACCCCCGCGTTCTGCAAATCCTTGTTGGCCACTTAAGAGCGCTGCGCAAATGGTAGGGTGGAGCCTCGGATAACCGCAATGACGATAAGGAGCAGTCGCCATGCCAGAAAAGCCGCCGCTTGATCTCGATCTCGCCGACGAGACACCCTAGTCCGTGACGGCTAGACGAAGAACGCTTTGTGACCTATCTGCGTTTGCTCGACGCTGCCGATTGGGCCTCGTAAAAAGCGGCATGCCGGCCGATTCAGGAGGACAGGAGCTCATCAGAATGGGGCGGCAACCGCAGCGGCAATTGCCGTGGCGGCGTGCTCTCCATCATGCCAATGCCGCCTCCGCATCGAACTTCGGCTCCCAGTTCTCGACCGCTTCGTGGGTGATGTGCTCGCGACCGCTTTCGACGGCGTCGATCGCGAGGTTGTTGATCATGTGGAAGATGCTGGCCGTGATGCCCCCGGCAATCTGCAGGATCCGCCGCAGCGATTTCGGCGTGAGCACCGAAGGTCGACGCAGCGGCGTATTGCACAGGATAGACGCCAACAGAGTCTCGAACTGCTCGTTAGCGGCCCACCTGTTCAGGGTGAACTGCGAACCGACGGGCCAGTTGCACATTGCCGCAGATGGCCTCGCGCCGCCTCGTTGACGCGCCGCAACGGCCTCGCGCAAACATCGCCGAGATGGAACAGGCCTGCGGATCATGGAGGCCAAACCGGAAATAGCGCCAAACGGCATGGGCAATCACCTGCGCCGGAAATCGGTGGCGACCATAATCACGGGAAAATCTGTTCATGCCGCCAGATCGCTACGGTGCCCTCCCGATCTCGTTTCACAGCTTTAAGTTTACGGTGCTCGTCAGCTTGTCGAAAGCCAACCCGCCTAGCATGAGTCATCCAGATGACACTGACGGTTAAGCGCGGTCTCGCGTATCCCGTCCCTCGGCGATCAGAAACTCCACTACAGGTGAACGGCTATGGGAATTTGCTTCTCCAAATCCTCCGGATCGACTCGACATGCCACGTATGACACGGAAGAGTCGCCGCGAGAATCCACGGCGTCGGGCTTTGAGAGCAGCATATCAGCGCTGAGGGTCTCCCTGGGCACGCCTGCCGACAGGTTGCGACGGGGCGGAGATGCGCCTCTGGAGCCACATCAGATCCAGCAGGCCGCCTACCATATGGGAGCGTGTGTCGTCGGTGACGACGTCACGAGCCCGATAAGACTCGCGACAGCGGGGCAAACAGTTCACGACGTCCGCCTGCTGCTCAAGCATGGCCGGGGAAACGTTAAGGCGGACGACATTCCCTCGCACGGCCATAACGGCATCGGATCGTCGGTTGCAATGATGGCACCAGACGGCGACAACAAGGTTGCAGTGGCCGTAGTCATGGGAGCGGCGTGCTGCAATCAGACCGCTCCCCTTTCCGCTATCGTCCACGCCCCACACATGGCGGCCGACGAGCGGAGTATGACCTCTGTTGCTTCCGTGTCATTGAAAGAGATAACCGAGGAAGGTGATGAGATCCCAGTCAAGACGGGTCACACCTGGAACGAACTGCGGCGTGGAAGCCGCGACCCGAGGTCGACCGTGGTCATGGATGCCTGGGCCAACGGGCCCGCTGTTCGGTTGAAAGACAGCGCATGGAGCGGAGAGCCGGCCGAGGAAGGTCCTTGGTCGATGGACAAAAGCACCGCCGAATTCCTGAAAAACCGTCTTGAGGGGTTGATTCCGTTCGTGCATCCGGACACAAATGAATACACTGCCAACAATTTGCGCCGGAGGCAAAACGCACCCGTATCGTGGGAAAAATATGCAGAAGTACAAGTGATCTCACCCGAGTTCGCCGATAGTGTACGCAACGCATTGTCCCGTGTTCCTGAAGACCAACAAAGGGCAATCGCATCACTGATGATTCAGGAAGCCTACGGAATGGATCCTTCCTCGTGGACGCACCAAGACGCTGTGGAATCAGTTCTAGAGGCCGCCAACCAACTGGACTCGCTGCCCCGGCCTCCTGTCGAGCCGCCGGAATACTGAGCGGCATGAGGATCGAATCGGGCACCGTAAACTTAACTGTGAAAACATGGGAGTGAGCTTTGGTTCATCGGGCGTGAGGGCGCGCGATTTGGCGCCATCCTTGCATGGCAGTTGCTCGCAGTTCTCGATGGTGGGTGGGTCGAATACCGTGGCGGGGAACGTAAAAGAGGTCGGGCGATCGGGTCGTGTACGGAAACGAAACGCTGAAGATGTCGCGCTGACTTGAAGCGCTTCATGATCCTCTGCCGCCGTCGCGCTATTCAGCCCGGGGGGCATCATCGGCACAGGCGCTGCTCGCCGTGCCTGTGCTGGCAGGATCGGCAGCCTAGGTGCGACGCCGACCATTGTTACGAACATTGATGACCTTATCGCCCCAAAGCAGCCCCTGCGGTCCAGCGGGTTTGGGAATCTTCGCAAATCGCGTGGCCTCGGCTCGCCCCTTGGTCCTGGTCCGGAAACGTCGCCGCACGGCGAGGTACAGAGCATCGATCCCCGCGAGCCCCGCCGGGATGGGAGACGGCACCTGCCCGTCATGCGACCAATGCTTATGACGCTCCTGGCCCATTGCGTATTGTGGGAACGATCGAGGCCGTCGTCCGCAGCCTGAGCCCGCCATACTCCAGCTCCTCACGGATACGATCCACTCGGAGTGCGTCGACGTCGAACTCGATGCCATCGCCGGTGTCCTGCGACAGGATCTCCCGAAACGTCGCCAGCATCGGCTCCGCGCTCGGATCACCAAAACCCAACAGGTCAAGGTCGCGCGTACCTCGGTGAGGATCATCGAACCAACTCATCATCAGCAATGCGCCCTTCAGCACGAAGCGGTCAGCGTGGGGTGACTGGCTGAGCCTGAAGAGCAGCCGCTCCAGGGCGAAACGGGTCAGAACAGGTCGAAGCTCTGGCTGCTTGCCTTAGCGAGTTGCAGCAGGCGGGCGCGCACCGAGGCGCCGATATTCTTGATTTCCTTAGCCATTGGCGGTCAGTGCCTCAAGATAAGGTCGGATGACCGTGGCCACGGTTCCTCGCTCCGCTTGCCTGGCAATCTCACCCGGCGTCGTCTTGCGCTGGCGCAGCGCCTCCTGAAGGCCTTCGATCGCCACGGACAGGCCGATCTTGTTCCGATAGACCTGCGTGCCCAGACGTTGCCGGAGGCGCGGATCCGACTCGACAAGGATGACGGCCTAGCGTCGTCGCACGCGCTGTGAGGAACAGCCATGCAGCGCTGTATTGGAAGCGATGTCTCTCGTAAGAGCAGCGTGCAATCTGGATGGAACGATCGTGCGTGAACCCGAGGGCGCGAGTGCAGGTCGGCCGGTCTCGACCTCGCCATGGCATAGCCGGAGCCAGTGTTCGGGATCCGAAGACGGTACCGACGTCCCTGTCGACGTTCTGCTTTTCGCAAAAATGATGCCTGGGCGAGGGGCGGCATGACCGGCCTTGACCTCGGCGCGTTTCATTGCACCGATGCGGATGTTGCGATCGGTGACCTTGGCGAATCGAGGAGAAGGAGACGTGCACCCTTCAACGCATGGCCTAAGAACCCGATTTCGCGACCGCTCTGACATGCCACTCGAATATCGTGCATGTGGCCGCTATTGCGACGATGCCAACGCACTTGGTTCGGACTTCTTGTCAGCCGCCAGGGACAGGTCGAGATTGTGTTGCAACATCTGATTCCCTGGCTGTGTTTTGAGAGCTTGCCGATAGAGAGCTTGTGCCGCGGCATGCCGCCCCTGAATGTCCAAGACAGCCGCTTTCGCGTTCAATGCACGCACATTGCCTGGGTCCGCAACTAAGACTCTATCGAGTACCTGAAGCGCCTCTTGCTCGCGTTTCTGCGCCAGCAAGAGTTTCGTTGCATTTATTGCCGCGTCGACATTATCCGGATGCTGCCTCAGATCGCGCAGAGCCAACTCTTGAGAATCCTGACCGACCTCGCGCAGAATTCGTTTGCGCATAGCCGAATCGATGTGATCGGCGGCGAGCAATGCTGGCGGCGAGGTCTCCTTCACTGAAAGAGCCGGCTTGTCCCAGCTGGCGCAACCGCCGAGTGGGAGAATCGCGAGTAGGGCGAACAGAACTGGGCTCAAACGAAATGAGGCTGATGGCGCAGCGACTGTATTCTTATTCATGTTCGGTTCTCAGCTTTCATCGAGTGCTTTGGCTATCGGTTGACGGCAACGCGGATACGGCGAGCTTTTTCCCCTGACGGTCCCCAATTGACTCTGGGCGGAGCTTGATGGATCCGGCCGGTTGAATCGTGAAGTCGGACGAGAGGTCCTGATAAGACAGCACGGCAAGATCAATCCCGTTTCGCGTGAGAAAACCGCGAACGAAGCGGCGGACATCCATTGAAGTCAACACGACAGGGCGAGTCTGGTCGGGCGCCGTGCTGGAAACGATCTGACGCATCTGTGACAGCAACGCTTCGCTTTGCCTGTCCTCCAGTACGAGGTGTGGGCCTGCTGTCGAATCCCGAACCGCATTGCGCACCACATCCTCTGTCTCACGTTCGATGATGTAGGCGGGCACGATTCCGTGTCCGTTCGCATAGCGGTGACAGATCTGCCGCTTCATACCAGAACGAACGTATTCCGTGAGAAGAGCGACATTTTGCTCACGTTCGCTCCATTCGGCCAATGCCTCCAAGACAACGCGGGTGTTACGGACCGGGATCCCTTCATCCAGCAGGCGGCGCAGCACATCGGCAATCCTGGGGATCGGCGTCGTGCGCAGGACCTCCTTCACGAGATCACCATATTCCTGCTCCATCCGGCTCAACAATTGGCTGGTCTCCTGGATTCCGACCAAGCGCGGTGCATAGCGGGTCAACGTCGCTTGGATACGTAACGCGAGGCGTTCGCTGGGACGGTGGTGCCCGATGCCGGCGGCCTCGAGAGCCGGTGCATGGCTTTGTTCGACCAAGATTGTGTTCGTCTCTGAATCCTGCCGGAAAGGGATGCCGCTCGGTTCAATGCTTGCCACACCGTCTTTGAGCGTCAGCTGTGTCGGATCAATAGAATCCTGTGCGACCGGCACGCCCTCGATGTCTATCCTGAAGTGCGAGTCGGGCAGCTGCTGATCGACGGCGACAGGGATGCGCGGAACGACAATGCCGAGATCGGCTGAGACCAGTTGCGAAACGCGAGCAATGTGCTGTTGCAATTCGGTTTGATCGATCGCCTGCATCAGGTTCGGCGCATGGAAGAACACGATCGGACATGCCTCTGCAGGCATTTTTTTGTTTGGAGCGTCCACTGGAGCTGCAGTTGTAGAGTCGACGTTGCTGGCGGCCAGCGCATTGCCCTTGACAGTGCTTGCTGCTGCGAAGATCGCGGCCAATATTAGAAAGACCGGCAAAGGGAAACCAGGAACAAACCCCATCGCAACCAGGACCGAGGCCGCCAGCCGCAATGCTCGCTTGCTGGCCGTGAGTTGATTGACTATGTCGGTCCCAAGGTTGAGGCTCCCAGCTCCAGTCACACGAGTGACGATAGTGGCCGCGGTAATGGAGAGCAGCAGGGCGGGAATTTGCGCGATGAGCGCGTCACCTATAGTCAGCAGCGTGTAATGATGCAGCACCTCGCCGAAGGGCATACCCTTCGAAAGCAGGCCGATCGAAATCCCCCCAAGCATGTTGATGAAAATAACCAACAGCCCGGCGATGGCGTCACCTTTCACAAATTTCATCGCGCCATCCATGGCGCCGTAAAGTTGGCTTTCCTTTTCCAATGCCCCGCGTCGCCTGCGAGATTCCTCGGCATCGATGTGCCCGTTCCTCAACTCTGCATCGACCGCCATTTGCTTGCCCGGCAGAGCGTCGAGCGTGAAGCGCGCCGCCACTTCTGCTACGCGTTCGGCGCCCTTGGCGAGGACCATGAACTGCACCATGGTCACGACCAAAAATATGACGATACCCACGACGATGTTGCCCGAGATCACGAAATCCCCGAACGTGTGGATGATGCTGCCTGCCTCCCCTTCAGCAAGGATCAATCGCGTCGTTGCGATAGTGAGCGCCAGGCGGAATACCGTGGAAATCAAGATGACGCCGGGCAAAGAGGAAAATTCAAGTGGCGTGCTGATGTACAAAGCAACCATCAGCAGCAGTATGGCCAATCCCATGTTGAATCCGATCAGGCCGTCGATCACCGCGATCGGTACTGGCATGACCATCATGGCTATGGCCAGAAGCAGCATCAGCGCGACCATTAAGTCCGGGTTGGCGGGCGCGCGCTCGATGAGGTTACGCATGGTGATGGCCATGGAGGCACCTTTGTGATCGTTTGAGAGTGGCTCCGCTGCTACGCGGCTTCGAAGACTCACCAGCGCACGACTGGGCTTGAGACTGAAAAGCCGCGACAACGGCTGGCACCGAGTCTATGCAGTCTGTCGTGGACCATCACAGCCGCACCGCAGAAACGGTCCGGCTTGAGCGCTTAGGCGAGAAGCCGCAGCACTTGAATATGCCGAACATGGACGGGGGCAGCGTGCCGGAAGTAGAAAAGCGCGCCAAGGAAGTCGCGCTCCTGCTTTGGGATAAGCACGAAGTCACCGGTTTGCGAAATATTCGTCGGGCACACTGAATTCTTGCCCTGAGTCCCAGCCCCCTCGACTTGGCTTTGCTCGAGCTGTTTCCGATTTTGCCGGAGCAGGACCACCTGCCGTGTTCGTTCCGCAGGACGACAATGCCTTCACCCAGCACCCAATGATACCGAGTCGGACAGGGTAAGTGAGGCGGCCTGACCATTGGATCTGTCCCTAATATGACCTGCGAACCCGGAGCTTTAATAACGGAGAGAAGCAAGGCGGCCATTCCGTCTCAGCAGCACGTGGCCGTCCTCGATCCGGTCGACGGTCCATCCATCTTTCAAAAGGGCCCCGACGAAATACTTCTCGCCATCGATGACAACATAGGCCGACGGCCCACGCCAAACCGCTTCAAGCGCGATTGCGGACGGCGCCTTCTCTTCTTTGGTGACCACTCCATTGACCAGTGTCAGAGCGCCCTTCGTGCGATGATCGAACAACTGCTGAATCCCCTGCCAACTGCTGGCCGATGCAGACGTGACGGTGCCTTCAGCGGTAACAACACCCTTTGCGGAGCCGATTTTAACGTTGAGCAGGCCTGCTCTATCGACTTCCTTTTGCAGGTCCCTGGCCGCTGCCTGGGCGGTCTGATTGTCAGTGGGGTCGTGGGGTCCCTTGGCTTCAACTGTGGCATCAGGCCAAGAATTGGCGCTCGATGCACCGGCGCTGCCGTAGTAGGACAAAACGGTTGAGAGCGCGCCGATCCCGACCGAGCCAACTAGCACGAAGGCTAGTACAGGGATCGAAAGGCGTGGTGTGCCGCTTGAACCAACCGGCGCTGCACCCTGTCCCGACCAGAGTATCGACATCTCGCCTACGTGAATAACGACCGGAAGAGGAACAACAGCGCACTCGCCTGCGGCAATATCCCCGTTGCCCTCAACGCTCAGTCCGGCGGCAAGGGCCTTGATCTCGATCGAATCGGCAAGAAGAGTGACACGAAGATGATGCGGCGCGAGCCCCTGCTCGACGAAGATCGTATCGGCATCGAGGCCACTGCCGATTACGTTCGGTTCTGGGGCCAGCTCGCCGGTCAGTCCGCAATAGAGGCCCGATAAAACTTCAAAATGAAGGCAAACCGCGTCATTCAAGGATGATCTTCCCCACAAGGCGAGAAACCGCGCGGCAATTGCCGCGCGGCTCATCTCAGTTCCACATCGCGCCGCGGCGCGATCGAGGCTAGCTGAGCCCCGATTCAGACACTACTGAACGCGTTCGTCGGCCGCCTTCTTGATGCTCGTGAGCTCCGTCGTAAGCACGCGCAACTGCATGCTCCTAGCCGTAGCCTCAGCGCTAACTGCCGTTAGCTCCGCGATTTGATCATGAAACGCTGCAGCCGCAGCGGCTTTGGCCGCGGCGGATTCAGCATTCGTGGCGACAGCGCTACCAGCGCTAACAGCGGTACTGGCCTTACTAGAACCAGGCATATTGTTTTCCTTTCTTCGAATTGTGCCGTCATCAATGGCACGGTACCCTGACAAGGACCATCCAGCGTCAGGTATCCTCTTCAGTGTCTGCCATGGACTCGTCCGCATCAGACATGACATCGTTCATCACAGTCCACGCAACGGCGCTGAGAGCCAGTTGGAAGGCTTCTTCCACCGCTTGCGGGCCGTCGCCAGAATCGGGTGGAATGTCGGTCCGATCGCGCCCCTTGACCGGCTTGTTAGGATCGGCCGGCTTGTCAGGATCAGCCGGCTTGTTATGGTCGACCGGCTTTTTAGGATCAGAAGATCCGCCATGTGCGTGCGGCGTTTTTCCGCTTGAACGCCCATGAGCCAGGGAAGCACCGAAGCTGCCAAAACTTCCAATTCCTGCGACCATCAAATACTCCGGCGTCATCTTTATGCGTGTATGGCGGCTATGCCGGTAGGCATCCACCTCCTGAAGCTAGTGCCGCCACCTTTCGACAAGCTGACGAGCGTCAGAAAAAGCGGGCGCTGTCGCAATTCAAAGCTTCGGGCGATATCAGCCTCGTTGTCGGCAGATTTCTACCCAGCGCCGTTGAGTGGGCCTGCGCTGCAAATGGCGCGATGGCCAAGACCGCAGCTAGAGACAGCGCACTGTTTCAGCGCCGGCCAGGAGATGCCATTCGCCAGCAGACGAGTCGGGAGACAGGGACACGTAAGGCGAGACGGAGAGCGAGCGAAACACCGGTCCCACCTCGATTTGCTGGCAAGCTGCATCGTTGCGTCGCCGCGATTGTTTGCAGAGCGTCATGATCTCGATCAGATGGCGAGAAGAGGCCTGGTCTTTCGGAAAAGCTGCTGGCCGAAATCTTGGGGTCTGACCCTCGATCCTTCAGCCATCAGGCCCCCGTTGCCACATCTCCTCAAATGCGGCGCCAGCGGCTGCTCGTTCGATCCTCTGGCAAGACCCCGGTTTCGGCAAACTCGCTTGCCTCGGCGGGCCGTTTGCCCCAATCCAATCAAAGTCTCGTCAGCCGGTTTTGCAGCGCCTGCCGATCGGCCACGAGGTTGTCGAGGTGCAGCGGCTCGTGGTCTGGCCGCTCCCCGTTGAGCAGTCGTTGAACCAGCGCCC
>NZ_JAFG01000026.1 GCF_000519305.1 Mesorhizobium ciceri WSM4083
GCCTGGAGGTTGGACAGCTTCTTCTCGTGCAGGAGGATGTAGACGTCCTCGAGCTCGGCAACCATCTTGTCGGCGTTGGTGACGAAGTAGGGCGAGAGGTAGCCGCGGTCGAACTGCATGCCTTCGACGACTTCGAGTTCGGTCTCGGCGGTCTTGGCTTCCTCAACCGTGATGACGCCTTCGTTGCCGACCTTCTGCATCGCTTCCGCAATCATGGCGCCGACCGACTCGTCGCCATTGCCAGCGATGGTGCCGACCTGGGCAACCTCTTCCGAGGTCTTGATTTTGGTGGCGTTCTTGATCAGCGTTGCGACGACGTCGGTGACGGCGAGATCAATGCCGCGCTTCAGGTCCATCGGGTTCATGCCCGCGGCAACCGCCTTGTTGCCTTCCTGGACGATCGACTGTGCCAGAACGGTGGCGGTCGTGGTGCCGTCGCCGGCGATGTCATTGGTCTTCGAAGCGACTTCGCGGATCATCTGCGCGCCCATGTTCTCGAACTTGTCGGAAAGTTCGATTTCCTTGGCGACGGTGACGCCGTCCTTGGTGATGCGCGGGGCGCCGAACGACTTGTCGATGACGACGTTGCGGCCCTTGGGGCCGAGCGTCACCTTCACCGCGTCGGCGAGGATGTTGATGCCGTGCAGCATGCGCTCACGGGCGTCGCGGGAGAATTTTACGTCTTTGGCAGCCATGTTTAGCTCCTGGCAGGGGCTCGCAACGAGCCCGAAGATTCAAGATTCAGTGGTGAGGTCGATGATCAGGCGATGATGCCCATGACGTCGGATTCCTTCATGATCAGAAGGTCTTCGCCATTGAGCTTGACTTCGGTGCCCGACCACTTGCCGAACAGGATGCGGTCGCCGGCCTTGACGTCCAGGGGAACCAGCTTGCCGGCTTCATCGCGGGCGCCGGAGCCGACAGCGATGATCTCGCCTTCCTGTGGCTTTTCCTTTGCCGTATCCGGGATGATGATCCCGCCGGCGGTCGTGGATTCGGATTCGACTCGGCGAACGACCACGCGGTCATGAAGCGGTCGGAAATTCGACTTTGCCATTTTTGATATCCCTGGTGCTGAGGTTGAACGGTTCTCCGTTGACGGAGCGCGGGTCCTTAGCACTCGCCAGTCACGAGTGCTAAGGAGGCCCGTGGGATAGGCCCGTAGGCACCAACTAGTCAAGGCGGCGCGAAGACGTCCTGCCCATGCGCACCGACGCCGTTCCTCATTGAAGCCATCAGCCGCGAGGCGCCACGATCGGGCGCTTTTCTGCATGGTTGCGGCGGTGGCGGCGCATGTTCTCACACCCGACAATCCCAATCCGGGGCAGGCGTTGCAATGATTCTTTCAAAGAAAATTCACAGAGTCTTAGCAACTCCGGTCCGCATCGGATGGTACGTTGCCCAACATGCAAAGTCGGCGGGGAAGAGTGACATGCTCTTCCGCTCGCCTCGCTTAATTACATGGATCTCGTTTAGCTGATTGGGCCAATCCAATGATCTCTGCGACAAACAAACTTTGGCAAATCCCAAAACGAGCTGAACGCAGGCGACCAGCGATCTAGGTCATAAATATAACCGGTCAAGGATCACAGAATATGGAATGCAGATGAAAAGACCATTCGGACGAGCACCAAATTCTTCCATGTGGCTTCATGCTGACCGATGTTGACGCTGGTCAAGTGCCTCAGGATATTAGCGCGCCTTGATCGCCTTAGAATCCTGGGCCTTTGCGCGCATGCTGATCTAACTGTCTACGAGCTGGCAGAAATTCTGGAGTTGCGTCGCGAGCTCGTTGTGCGGCACGTCCGTCTGCTTGTCAGAGCCGACCTGCTTTGCCACACCGAACAGCGTCCCCGCTATTCCTACCATCTGCGAACAGAAGGCAGGAACGGCGGGCTGGTTCAATTGTTGGTCGATCTCCTTCCGCACGAGGAAGGCCATCACCAACGCGACCTACAACGCCTCGAAGCGTTTCAAGCCGCGCGGTCGAAGGCAACCGCCTGCTCGATCGTGAAATAACAATCCGAATGGGAGCGCGAACTGCCATGGACAATTCCGCCGCCGACGCCATCGCGCAGCCCGACACCTGCGGGCGCTCTCAGTTAGCCGCGGTCGACCCGCGCGTTCACGAACTGCTTTTAAAGCAGGAGCAGCAGGAGCGGACGACGCTCAAACTGATCGCTTCCGAGAACTTTGCCTCCCCGGCGGTGCTGGAAGCGACCGGCTCCATTTTCACCAACAAGTATGCCGAGGGCTATCCCGGTGCGCGCTACTATGAGGGAAACGCGATTGTCGATGAGCTTGAGAGCCTCGCCATTGAGCGCCTGAAAACATTGTTTGGCAGCGAGCACGCCAATGTGCAGCCGTATTCCGGCTCGCCGGCCAATCAGGCTGTTTACCGCGCGGTTTTGCGCCCAGGCGACAGAGTCATGGGCTTGCCGATTCCCGAAGGGGGCCATCTGACTCATGGTTGGGCCGTCAACTTTTCCGGGACTGATTATGAACGCATCCCCTACGGGCTCCATGAAGAGACGCAGCAAATCGACTATGACCGCTTGCGCGAGACGGCAAAGCGGGAACAGCCAAAACTGATTTGGGTTGGCGGAACTGCATATCCGCGTGCATTTGACTACGCGATAATGGCCGAAATCGCTTCGGAGGCGAATGCCTATCTGGCGGCCGACATCGCGCATATCAGCGGTCTGATCGTGGCAGAAGCCCATCCGAACCCTGTGCGCCATTGCGACGTGGTCACCAGCACATCGCACAAATCCATACGCGGCCCTCGCGGCGGCTTCATTTTGTCAAAGAACGAAGACCGCTACCAAACGCTTTATCATCAGCAGAGCAAATACAACCTTGCCAAGCGTATAGATCGCGCGGTCTTCCCTGAACTGCAAGGCGGCCCTCATGTGAATACCATAGCCGGGCTGGCTGTCGCTTTGCAGGAAGCCGCGAGCCCGTCATTCCGCACTTACGGTCAGCAGATCGTCAAGAATGCCAAGGCTTTGGCCCAGGCACTTCTGGACCGTGGTTATGACTTGGTCACCGGCGGGACTGACAATCACATGTTGATCCTGGACCTCTGGACGCGACCACTGTCAGGCAAAGCCTATGCGGGACGCTTGGCAAAGGCAGGCATCATCACAAACTTCAATATGGTGCCAGGCGACACGCGCGACCCGTCGGTCACAAGCGGGATCCGCTTGGGGACCCCGGCAGTGACGTCCATGGGCATGCGCGAGGGGGAAATGGTGCAGATCGCCGCTTTCATCGACTTGATCTGCAGCAAGCCCGACGACGTAGATGTTCAAGCGCGCGTGCGAAGAGACGTTGCAGATTTCTGCGCTGCGTTCGCCGTCCCGGGCATCAGCGACCGCAAGGCGGCGTAACCGGGGCGAGCCGATCCAACTCCACAACCTGAAGCGAGGCTATCACCATGGCTAGACAGTTCGTGTTCTCCTCCGAATCCGTCGGCGCGGGACACCCGGATAAGATGGCCGACAACATCTCGGATGCCATCCTTGATGCGGTCCTTCGTGAGGATGCTAAGGCGCGCGTCGCTTGTGAAGCGCTGGTGAAGACCGGGATGGTCGTTCTGGCCGGCGAGATCACCAGCAAGGCGCAGATCGATTACAGTCAAGTTGCCCGCGATACGATCCTCGATATCGGATACGACAACGATGCCATCGGATTTGATGGCCGGCGCTGCGCCGTCATTCTGGCTCTCTCCGAGCAGTCGCCCGACATTAGCCAGGGCGTTGATGAAGGACGAGGGCAGGATCTCGAGCAAGGCGCGGGAGATCAGGGGCTCATGTTCGGGTACGCCTGCAGCGAGACTGAAACCTTGATGCCATTACCCATCCAGCTCGCTCATGATTTGACAAAAAGACAGGCAGAGGTGCGCAAGGCCGGACGACTTGGCTGGCTGCGCCCGGATGTGAAATCTCAAGTGTCCGTGCGCTATAATGATTTGCGGCCGGTGGCGCTGGACACAATAGTCCTGTCGACGCAGCATGACGAGGAGGTCTCCCAAGCCGAGGTCCGGGAAGGCGTCATTGAGGAGATCATAAAGCCGGTCTTGCCGCTGCACTTGGATACGACCGGGATCAGGTTCCTGGTCAATCCGACCGGCCGGTTCGTTGTCGGTGGGCCACAAGGCGACTGCGGGCTCACCGGACGCAAGATCATCGTCGATTCCTATGGTGGGATGGGCCGTCACGGCGGCGGCGCCTTTTCGGGCAAGGACCCGTCCAAGGTCGATCGCTCAGCGGCGTACGCGGCGCGGTACGTCGCAAAAAATGTGGTTGCCAGCGGCCTTGCGGAGGTCTGCGAAGTTCAGCTTGCTTACGCGATTGGCGTCGCCGCGCCGGTGTCTATCCACGTCAACACTTTCGGAACGGCAAAGGTCGAGGAAGGAAGGATCGAGCGCCTCATTCTTGAGCACTTCGACCTCCGGCCTAAAGGCATCATCAAAATGCTTGATCTCTTGCGCCCGATTTTCCGCAAGACCGCGACATACGGACACTTTGGCCGTGAAGAGCCTGAGTTCACCTGGGAGAAAACGGACAGAACGGACGAGTTGCTGCGTGAATTAGGACCGGCAGCTGCGTGAGGGTCGGTCGCAGGATCCCGCGTGCAGCCATTCCCACCCCAAATCCCACGCCCGACCGGCGGGGCGACAAGCCGGCTCCTGCTTCAGAGGAGACGTCGGACGGAGATTTTGATGCCGGAATATGACGTGCTTTGCATCGGCAATGCCATTGTCGACATCATCGCGCAATGCGACGAGGCTTTTCTGGAGACCAACGGCATCATCAAGGGCGCGATGAACCTCATCGATGCGCAGCGCGCCGAATTGCTCTACAGCCGCATGGGGCCGGCGATCGAGGCATCCGGCGGCAGCGCCGGCAACACGGCGGCGGGCGTCGCCAGTCTGGGCGGACGGGCCGCCTTCTTCGGCAAGGTGTCGAACGATGCGCTGGGCGATATCTACGCGCACGACATCCACGCTCAGGGCGTGGCCTTCGACACCAAGCCGCTCCAGGGCGAACCGCCGACGGCGCGCTCGATGATCTTCGTCACGCCCGACGGCGAGCGTTCGATGAACACCTATCTCGGCGCCTGCGTCGAGCTTGGCCCTGAGGATGTCGAATCCGACAAGGCGTCCGGCGCCAAGGTCACCTATTTCGAAGGCTATCTGTGGGATCCGCCGCGCGCCAAGGAAGCAATCCGCCAGACGGCGCGGTTGGCGCACGCGGCAGGTCGCGAAGTCTCCATGACATTGTCGGATTCGTTCTGCGTCGACCGCTACCGCGACGAATTCCTCGACCTGATGCGCTCCGGCACGGTCGACATCGTCTTTGCCAACAGCCACGAGATCAAGTCGCTCTACCAGACGTCGTCGTTCGACGAGGCGCTGGCGCAGATCCGCAAGGATTGCAGGATCGCCGCCGTCACCCGCTCGGAAAAAGGCTCGGTGATCGTGCGCGGCGACGAGACCGTGGTGATCAAGGCGACCGCTATCAAGGAACTGGTCGACACGACGGGCGCCGGCGATCTCTATGCCGCCGGCTTCCTGCATGGTTACACGCAAGGCCGCGACCTGCAGACCTGCGGCGATCTCGGCTCGCTGGCCGCGGGGCTGGTTATCCAGCAGCTCGGGCCGCGGCCGCGGCAGAACCTGCGCAGCGCGGCGGAACAGGCGGGATGGCTTTAGTCGGGTATTTTCCCGACGACATGCTGCCCCACCCTCCCCTGCTACAGTCGGCCCAGGCGAGCGGATACCCGAACGAAATCGGTCCCGGCGTATACGACATTCACTCACCGCGCGTCCCAGATGTCGGAGAGATTTCGGACTTGCTAACGCTTGCCCGCGAGCGACTGTGTGACGGCCAACTGTGGGTGAATCCAGACTGTGGCCTCAAAACCCGGAAACGGGATGAGGTCCGCCCTGCCCTCATGAACATGGTTGCTGCAGCATGCGCGTTGCGGGACAAAGTGCAGGCCGAGGTTGCGCGGCCCGTGTGACCCGCCAGATCCAAGCAGCGCCCGACCGACGCCACAACGGCACCGCGCACGTAAGGTCGGGAGATCCCGTCTTCGCCAGTTGTGTGCGTCAAGTTCTAAAAAATGGCTGGCTTTGAATGGTGCGTCCGCCGCGCAGCCCCGCGTAGCGGAGCGGCGGGCGCACCGGCCGCTTCAGGCGGCCAATGCCCTCGAGCTCTCCTTCTTGTGCTCGCGCACATGCCCCATTTTGATTGAGCAGGGCGCTTCGAGCCAAGTCTCATGGATCTCCACCGCCAGCGGCCGCGCTAGCCGGAAACAGCACTGCGGAGATTGCGCCAGCCCGCTTGACCTCTCGGCAAGATTGCGCCGCGCTGAACGCGCGACGCCGCCCCACGGAGGATTCATTCCCTCTCCAAGCACCGGAAAGAACGTGCTGTTAACCAAATTTTTCAGCCACCAGCTTATTCCTCGAGCAAAGGACGTGAGTGATCCATGTGCGATTCGAACATAAGTGCGTTTCCGCTGCATCGTCGGCGCAAATTGGTCGACGGGATCGCCCGGATCCTTGAGTCCAAAAACGGCGAGGACGCGAATGCCTTCTGGCGCGCCACCGCCATGACAATCCTCGTCCAACTGTCCGAATCAGGAATTGCACCCCGGCTCGCCGAACAAGAGGTGAGAGCGCTGCTTCATGCCATCCTGGGCAACATGGCGACCAGGAGTGCTGAGAAACTTGCCCGATAGGATCTGCTCACCCCGATGTTGCGCAGAGCCCCCGAGCTTCGTGAGCTTGGATGAGGAGCCCTGACCGCGTTCAGGGTCTAAGTGTCAGATGAAGAGCAACGAAGGCCGTCTTGCGGCACTGGGGATGTCCAGCTCCGAATCGCCGAGCAGAGTTCTGGCGTGAAACAATCGAGTCTGCCCACCGCCTCATACCGGGTCGATTGAGCTCATCCAGGCGAGCAGTAAGCGCGCGCCCTGCAGCGCTCGCTTGCAATGGCGTGCGCGATCCGTGTCGCCGCCCAACAATAGCGGTCGGCTTTTGGTTGACGGCTTGGCACGCCCGCCTACGACCGAGCGCAATTGCACTTGCCACTGGATCGACCAGTTATCGTGACGAGAACTATCCAAAGCTTTTCGTCCGCTTGGGAGAATGCGCTTGGATGGGATCGAGGTTGACGCTCCACGGCGGGACTATGCGCGCCAGACCATAAGTTCACGCGGAGAGCTATGATTTCGCCACTAGGCGTTTCGCGCTATGGCTCAAGAAGAGCACTGCCATATTGTGCCCAAAGCTGTTCGCAGTCCCACATCCGTAAGCTTGGCGTTTCTCGTTCTCCATAGAAGACCATTGCACCGCGAACGTCATATCCAAGCACGGACGCATTTGCGACGAACTGGATGGCGCGTCCTAAGCTGGTCACGCCGATCTGGGCTTCAATTTTGTTGGCTGCGTCGATTACGCCCAGGATTTGCGCATCTGCGCCTCTGCCGGCCAAAACAGCCGCCGAGATCGCATCGTCCGTCGCTACGAGCATCGCTTTAGTCCCCATAAGGAGTGCTCTTCAACTTCGGGCGCAACATCTGTTCCGCGTTCCGCGTCGTCCTAGCGACAGCTTCAGGCACCCATCTCGCGGTTCATGACGGCGAAGAACTCGTCGTCGTGGCTTTCACCGGCTGGTGCGCGAGAATTTTGTCGATGGCTGGTGCCGCGACGGGCGAACCGGACTCCGCCGCGATACCCGAAGGCGCGGGATTAAGCGACACAGAAAGCACGAGCGTCTCGAGGGTGCGCAGCGTTCGGCGTGCACTAAACCGTTGAATGTTGAATACGTTTGGACGATCCGTGCCGTCGTTCTTCTCATTGGGTCTTGTCGGGAACCACCCCGTCAACTTTAGTCGACTTGTTGAGACAGGGAACCAGCCTGTCTGCTTAAAACCTTCGCCGTGCGCCCGGTGGCAATCGTGGAAACGTCGGGCCTGTTTCGTCCCGAGCACTGCGGCCGACTTCACCTGGGTCAGGCGCCCACGCTTGAAGATGGCGCGGATCTCGCGGGCCAGCTTGGCTTGAGCATTCCTATTCGCGATTGGCAACCTTGAACTCCTCAAACAGGTTGCCGCTGCTCGGTTTGGCGGTGATGTCCTGAGTCATAGCGCTTTGCCTACGCCTTTGGAGCACACTGACGGTTTCCAACTCCATAGAATACCGCCTCCGATAGCCGTTGATTGCCCCCTGCAAGTCCGACCAGTACACACGCTGGCTGCTCAATGGTCGGTGATAGCGCCGATTTTGCTCTTTTTGTGAGCAACCCGCCTTTGTTTTGCACAAAGGGGGACCGCGATTACCGCTAACACCTACAGAGCTGCGCGGACACCAACAGTGATCGGCCAAACGTTGGACGAGCAACAATCTTGATACGACATTGTTGCGTTTAGCGGCAAGCACCACTATGAAGCGACGCTTCGCCGACTTTGTTTCAAGCTGCCGGAGCGTTTCATGACAGAAGAAGCCGACAAAAATATTGACAGCCTCATCGAACTCACAGCCGATGTCGTCTCAGCCTACGTCTCCAACAACCCGGTCCCGGTGGGAGATCTCCCTGCTCTGATCGGTCAAGTGCACGAGGCACTGAAAGGCACGGCCGGGAGCGTCTCTGCAGAAGAGCCCCAGGCCCTTAAGCCTGCTGTTGCAGTCAAGAAGTCGGTGACACCGGACTACATCATCTCACTTGAGGACGGGAAGAAGTTCAAATCCCTAAAGCGTCATCTGTCGACCCACTATGGACTGACGCCGGATCAATATCGTGCCAAATGGGGTCTGCCGGCGGATTATCCAATGGTCGCACCGAATTACGCTGCGGCGCGCTCGGCATTGGCCAAGACGATGGGGCTCGGCCGTAAACCGAAAGAGCCGGAAACGCCGGTGCCGGCGAAGCGGACCCGCAAGAAGGCGGATGCCTGATTTCCATTTGACTAGACAGAATTCGTACTGAAGCGCGCGGCGGCCACCGGCTTTCTGAATATAAAGGCCGGGACTTGCCGCGCCTATTTGCGCCGCCTTTGGCGGACACACATTTTTGCTGCTGGAGTTGGAGCGTGGTGGGCGCTACTCGGCCCGACCAGGCGGTGCCTGCTGTCGATCTTCCAGGAAGTCTTCGGCGCCCGATGAAACAGTCCTATGTGTTCGAGCGACTGATCGTTGCTTGTCCGACACCGCAGTGCAATGGCTATGGGCGCGTGGGGCGAGGTTCGCCGGGCGAACCGCTTGGCGTGCGGTTCTGCCCCTTTTTTCAAAACGAACCCTGCCTTGCGCTGATTTCGAACCGCTCGCTCAGGAGATCGCCGAGGTGAAATGGTCCTCTGACGCGTGGCGCTCGGCCGCAGCAGAAAAATCAGCCAGCTTTGCTGAGGTTGCCAGCGGAGGACTTGCCGGTGCGGCGGTCCTGTTCAATTTCATAATTGATCTTCTGCCCGTCAGCGAGGGTTGAAAGGCCCGCGCGCTCGACCGCAGAAATGTGGACGAAAACATCCTGACCGCCATTGTCGGGCTGGATAAATCCAAACCCCTTGGTACTGTTAAACCACTTCACTGTTCCAGTCGCCATATGCGTAATCCCTTGTACAATTGCATCCGTGGAAAGGCCCTCAGGCCGCTCCGACTTCCCACCAATACTGCGGTCGTAGGCGCAGCAAAAGTAAAATATTGCAAAACCCGGCACGAGGCTGCCGATGATTGCGCACCCATCATGACCGCCTATCGCCGGGTCGACTGTCCTGTGCTGACGCTGGCGAATCGGCACACAGCCGGCAGTTTTTCGGCGCCTCCGCAATGCATTGCGCCGTGGACTGACACGTTCAGAACGCACGGGACTGTTACCAATCAGACAATGGGATGCGCTGTCGAGCGTCCCAGCGCTGCGGTCAGGCACTGGAGAGCCTCGCGGCAGCGCAGGTTCTTGCCTCACAGTTAGGTGCCATTCCATCGGGGTAAACGCAGTTGCTTGCGCTCAGGCTTGATGCTGGGCGTTGGTTGGGGATTGTTGCTCAGACGCCGAAAAGACCCGTCGGCCTCACTGCTTTGTCTGAGTGGGCGACGTTGAAGCTGTATTGCAGAGCCGTGTAGCCATCGAAAAATACAGCGGTCGGATCCTGCTCGACGGCGACCTGACCAGTTTCACGCCAGAGAGACGCAGGCACGGCTTCTCGGACGCACCGCCCGATCGGCACGCAGCTCGCCGCTACCCAGCGAGCTATGACGTTCTGCGACTACGACAACGCACAGCGCCGGTCCGCACTGGTGGCGGTAGACTCAACATTTGTTCCTACAACGATATCGTCCCAAGCCGCAGCCGCTTCAGCGTTCGGCGCTGTCCGATGTCCGACAATGTCGGACACGTCGCATAGCAAAGCCCGATTGGTACACATTGGCACAATGGCTTTCTCGTCTGGCACGCGACGTGCAGGGCTTCGGCATCCGCCTCACAGACCAAGGAGAAGTCGTTCATGATCTCAGCCAAAAATTCCGCCGCTAGTTGCCCGGACGCATTCAAAGATGACGTTCGAGCAGGGCTGGGCAAGACGAAGACGGCCCGGGCTCGGTGCCGCCCATCGACCCACCTGCTCTCAGAACGGGGGGCGCGACCGCAACGCCTTCAGAATGGGAAACAGATCACTTGGCCTCGATACTCGCCTGCCACCCTGCCGCAAGCGAAGCCATCGATCAGGCTTGGGTTAGGTTGGCTATGCAGGGCCTTCATTGCGACCGCGCTGGCACTCACGTCGACTACTGCGGTTCTAGCCGCCTCCGATGAGGGCAAGGTAACGGATTTCGTGCTCGACAACGGCATGCAGGTCGTGGTGATTCCCGACCATCGCGCGCCGATCGCCACTCATATGGTCTGGTACAAGGTCGGCAGCGCCGACGAGCAACCTGGCAGTTCCGGTCTAGCGCATTTCCTCGAGCATCTGATGTTCAAGGCGACCAGCAACCATGCCGCCGGCGAGCTCGACCGTGCTGCAGCGGCCATGGGCGGCTCCATAAACGGCTTCACCAGCAGCGATTACACCGCCTATATCGAGACGGTGCCGTCCTCTGGGTTGGCTGAGATGATGAGTTTCGAGGCCGATCGGATGCGCAATCTCACCCTCAGCCAGGAGGTCATCAATACCGAGCGCGACGTCATCCTGGAGGAGCGTCGTATGACCACGGACAGCGACCCGGCGGCGGTACTGGAAGAGGAGGTCGACGCGACGCTCTGGCAGAACCAGCCCTACCGAATACCGACAATCGGCTGGATGGAGGAGATGGCCAGGCTAAGCGGCGCCGATGCATTTTCCCTCTACGACAAATACTACCAGCCCAACAACGCCGTGCTGGTGGTGTCAGGCGACGTCGACCCTGAGACGGTCAAAGCGCTGGCCGAGATGACCTACGGCAAGGTGGCGCGTGGGCCGGATCTGCCGCCGCGCAACCGGCCGGTCGAGCCGACGCAGGACACCAAGCGCGCAGTGCTGCTTAGCGATGTGCGGATTTCGGTGCCGCGCTTTTCGACACATTGGGTGGTGCCCTCTTATCACACGGCAAAGCCGGGCGAGGCCGAAGCGCTCGATCTGTTGGCCGAGATTCTCGGTGGCGGCGATGGAAGCCGCCTCTACCAGGCGCTGGTGGTGGAACAGGGCATCGCCACCGAGGCCGGAGCCCATTTTCATGGCACCATGCTACCTGGCGCCGGGAGCGCCGTGCTGGACGCGACCAAATTCACGATCTACGGCGTGCCGCGCGGTGATGCCAAGCTTACCGATTTGAAAGCTGCAGCCGAGGCCGAGGTTGCCCGCATCGCCTCGAACGGTGTCAGCGACGACGAGTTGGACAGGGCGAAGGCCCGCTATGTCAGCTCGATGATATTCGCCCAGGACGACCAGGACACCATGGCCTTTATGTATGGCTCTACGCTTGCCGCAGGCGGCAGCGTGAAAGATGTCCAGGAATGGCCGGATCGCATCCGCAAGGTCACTGCCGGTCAGATCCAGGCTCTCGCCGCCCGCTATCTGGTGCCGGGCCGTTCGACCACCGGCTATCTCTTGCCCAAGACGGAGAAATGACATGAGAGCGCCCCAATACCGCGGCACCCACGAACATAGCTTGCCTTTTCCGCTTGTCGTGACACACGGCGGGATTCCCGGCCCAAGGACCGCGCTGGCCATTTTTCTCCTCGCCATTCTCTTCCTTGTCCTCCCCCCGCTCACCGCCCATGCGGCGATGAGCATCCAAGAGGTGAAGTCTGCAAAAGGCATCAACGCTTGGCTGGTGGAGGACCACACAAACCCGATTATCACCATCAACTTCTTCTTCGACGGCGGCACCACCCAGGATCCGCCGGGCAAGGAAGGGCTCGCCAATCTGATGGCGCGCCTGGTCCCACAGGGTGCTGGCGATCTCGACGGCGATGCCTTCCAGACAAAGCTGGATCGTGCCGGCGCCACTATGACCCTCGAAGCACGACGCGACGGCGTTCACGGCGCGATGAGCATGCTTTCCTTGCGGAAGGATGCCGCTTTCGACCTGTTGGGGCTAGCGCTCAACAGGCCGCGCTTCGAGCAGGAGGCAACCGACCGCATCCGCGCTCAGATCCTCTCCGGCATCATCGGCAATGAGAACGAACCGAACGCGATCGCTGAGCGCGAATGGCTAAGCGTGCTCTACGGCAGCCATCCTTATTCGAGGCCGGAAGAAGGCACAAAATCAGGCGTCGCCGGCGTATCACCAGCCGATCTCAGGGCCTCCCACAAGGCCACTTTCGGCCGTGATGGGCTCCATTTTGTCGTGGTGGGCGACATTGATGCCAACGCGCTGCGGGAAAAGCTCGACCAAGTCTTCGGCGAATTGCCTCCGACGCAGGCGCTCGCTCCCGTCGCCGATGTCACGCCGCAGCTCGGCCAGCAGGTCAAGGTGAAATACGACCTGCCGCAGACCTCGCTTACATTGGCTTACCCCGGCGTGAAACGCGATGCGCCGGACTTCCACGCCGCAATGCTGATGAACGATATTCTCGGCGGCTCGGCCTTTACCTCCCGCCTGTTCCAGGAGGTGCGCGAAAAGCGTGGCTTCGCCTACTACGTCCACTCCGATCTTTTCCAACAGCAGCATTCCGAGACGCTGCTGGTTAGGACCGCGACGCGCCCGGACCGCGCCGCCGAGACGCTCAGCCTGGTGCGGGACGTCGTGAAGCAGATGGCAGAGCGCGGACCGACGGAGGCCGAACTCGCGGCGGCAAAGAAACACCAAATTGGCGCCTATCCCATCAACTATCTGAATTCCTCCGCCTCGATTGCAGCCACGCTCCTCGATATGCAGCTCAATAATTTCGGCATCGATTACATCCAGCGCCGCGCGGGCCTCATTGAAGAGGTGACGATCGAGCAGGTGAAGGCGGTAGCGAAAAAGCTTCTTTCGACCGAGCCCGCCATTATGATAGTCGGCCCGCACCTGGAGCACAAAGGTTGAGGAGATCACTTCGCCTTCCTTCTCTCCTTTGAAGGCAGGCGCGTGGAGCAAAAGTTCTAGCCGGTGCCTCACAGGATCGTTGGGCGCCGGCGGAGTGGTTCGGTGGACACCAGGGCATTCCTCGGTTAGGCGACCTATCCGAATTGTGGGCCGCTTCTTCTCATGCCAACCTCTCTTGTGGATACAGAACGCCGATCGTGGCGCGCCTTGCAGCCAAGGCCGCCTGCAGGCACTGCCTGCCGGCGGCGATTCCGTTTCCGTTGTGCAAGTTTGGCCGAACGATCTCGCCTGCCATTGACCGGAAACTTTTAAACCAGCTGCCTTTGTAGTGGCTGCATTGGACTACCAGCTGTCCAATCAAGGCCCTATAAGCAAACCGGCCGCGCGCAATACACACCGCACCTGCTAGAATACCCGCTGCGTCGAGGAGGAGTCCGGTATTGCCCCTGCGCCCGCCGATGATGCGTCACTTGAAATCGCCCGACCTGTTTGGACCCATTGATCGCCTACCGGCACTCGGCGTGTCGATCAGCGAGCGCACATTTGAGGTCATCAATCCATCGACCGGAGAAGTGCTGGCAGAACTTCCCGACATGGGTGTCGAGGAGACATGCGCTGCGATTGACAAGGCCCATGTCGCGCAGCCTGGATGGGCGGCCCTGACCGCACGTGAGCGCAGCGACGTTTTGTGGCGATGGCATCAGTTGATCATCGACCACGCCGACGACCTCGCCGCCATACTCACAGCGGAGATGGGCAAGCCGCTTTTCGAAGCTAAGTCTGAAATTTCGCATGCGGCCGCATACCTGCAATGGTATGCGGAGGAGGCCAACCGGATTTATGGCGAGACGATCCCCGCACCATCGAGGGACCGTCGCATGCTGGTCATCAAGCAGCCGATCGGTGTCGTTGGCACGATCACGCCATGGAATTTTCCGGCCTCGATGGTGGCGCGCAAGATCTCGCCAGCCTTGGCGGCAGGCTGCACGATCGTGCTCAAGCCCGCTGAACAGACGCCGCTCGTGGCGGGCGCAATGTTCGGCCTCGCCCATCAGGCCGGCTTTCCGGAAGGCGTCGTCAACCTGATCTATTCGTCCCAAGCTGATGCGGTTGGCCGAGAACTCTGCGCCAATCCCAAGGTCCGCAAGATCAGCTTCACCGGTTCCACCGAAGTCGGCCGTCTGCTGATGCGGCAGTGTTCGGAGCAGATCAAGAAGGTCAGTCTGGAGCTGGGCGGCAATGCACCTTTCATCGTCTTCGATGACGCCGATCTAGATGCTGCCGTTGATGGGGCAATCCAGGCGAAGTTCCGCAATGCCGGCCAGACTTGCGTTTCAGCGAACCGCCTTTACGTGCAGTCGCAGGTTCATGATGAGTTCGTTCAAAAATTCGTGGAGAGAGTCCGGCAATTGTCGGTTGGCGACGGCTTCGCTCCAGGAGCGGACATCGGACCACTCATCGACAGGCACGCTGTGGCTAAGATCGAATCCCACATCGCAGATGCCGTTGCCAAAGGAGGCACAATCCGATGCGGGGCCGAACGCATCGGCAAGCGAGGCACGTTTTTCGAACCGACGGTCCTCACCGACATCTCCAGCGTAATGGCTGTGGCGCGCGAAGAGACGTTCGGGCCGCTGGCGCCGATCATTCGCTTCAACGATGCGGATCAGGTCGTGCGTGATGCCAATGACACGATCTACGGCCTCGCGGCCTACTTCTATGCATCAGACCTTAAGCGTGTCTGGCGTGTGGCCGAGGCATTGGAATACGGCATGGTTGGCATCAACACGGGGCGCATGTCTTCTGAAGCAGCGCCCTTCGGCGGGATAAAGCAGTCCGGTATCGGGCGCGAGGGGTCCCGCCATGGACTCGAGAACTACCTCGAAATGAAGTATCTGTGCATCGGTGGCATCTGAACAACCCGCTTGCGAAGTTCGCGGATCGGGACGCAAGCGATCTCCGAGTAGGCCCTAGATTGGGAGCCGACGGACGGCTTCGCAAGCCGAGCAAGACGCAACGTGGCAGCCGAAAACGGATGTAGCTCAATTCTATCGAGGAAGCACCGCGCGATGTCCCGACGAGCACGTTCGTCAAGGCGAGAACTACGTCAGGACGGGCCTGGTCGAAATGCAGGCGAAGCGATCCACGCTGCCAGATCGGAAGAGGCGCTCGGCCATAGTTCGGCGGTCAAAGAAATTCGCCAAAACGACCCCAAGTCGATTCCGCACGCTGGCGGAGCTCAATTGGCATCGTCGATGGCTGGCCCCAACAGCGACATCATCCAAGCGCCGAGCTGGACCGCCGCTGCTTCGCGCCTACGCATACGCTTGCTGGCCATTGAGGAGGAGAAGGTGAGATCCACGAGGATCCAAACTTCCATAATTGCTCAGCAACTGAGCCATTCTGCCGATGCAATCGCAAACAGAAGTCACTGCATTTTTTATTGAAGTATGCTCTCAGTGGCTTAAGTCAAAGGGCCAAGACGCCAGACAAAAGTGTCACAAAGCCGACAAAGCCGACACAATTGTCGGAAGTCGTCGAGCACGTCGAGCGTGAAAACACCGCCGCTTGCGCACAGGACCGCTGCAAGCGCTCTGACGTGTCCGGCCGTAGTAGCCGGCCGCCGCGGCAATACGAGGTGCACACGAGCTTCAAAGGCGAGATCAGGAAAGAATCGTGATAGACGCCGCAGGCCCAAACGGCCAAGCGCTGCGCAAGACTTGCTCATAGGCGGGCCGCACCAGGCGGATAAACGCTTGCCCGGCAGTGACTGAGGTCACTGCCGGGCGCCGGGTCTGCCTTGGGAGGCATAAGGCAGCGCCAATTCGGACCAAGGGGGGATCAGTCCGTGCGCGCCTCGCAGATGGCCTTGCATGTACCGTGCCAAAGGGAAACCATTGCCCCCCAGGATCAGCTTCGCTGTGTTTGTGTCCTCTACATTGTCTGCTCCAGCGCACTGATGTCAGCTCAACGCCGGTCCGTACGAACCAACGCCTCCGAGTGCCCAGTCGATCTTCATCTCGGCTTTGACGGCTCGAACAGAGCGCGCCCGCAAGGTGCTTCTGCCAGATCGCCGGGTGAACTGGCGGCGACCGTGCACTCGCTCCGAACTGTTCGCCGGCTGAACGCACAGGGCGGATCGTTTTCAAGTAAGGAAATCCTTGTATCCGCTATTCATGAGCGCGCGGCCACGAGCGACGGCGCGGCGAATGCGGTCGCGAAGATGATCGCGAGGATCGCTCCAATCGGCGTCGACGCGCCGTTGACCAACCAGAACTTCGGCGAGCTCGCGATGTGAGGCTCCAGCAAGTGAGCCGTCGAGCGCACGAAGGACGAAGGTCAAACGGGAGCCGCGTTTTTCAGGGGGAAACAAGCGGGCGGGAAGCTGTCGACCCAGACTCAGAGCATTGAGGCACTCCAGCGCCCTCAGGCGATGCTTCGAAAACATCGCGGGCCAGATCGCCTCGGTACGCAGGGTAACAGGCTGCAAGATGTCCGCGCCCTCGACGGCGAGCTGGAGAGTATCGTCCCCGTTTGCGAGGAGCACATGTTGGCTCTTGTCCCGGGCCAGCAGGACCATCGCACGACACGGCAACGCCGCCAGGTCGAATGGCGATGTCGTCGAGCATGCAGACGCGTGTTGCGCGACGACCGGAAGCACATGGACGCACCCGCGCGGACACCAGAACAAGGCAGCACTGCGCTCACAAGACTCGGCGAAACAGAACACCCCACTGCGATAGGTCGCCTGCCGACGCAATCACGTCCAGAAAGGCTCCGCGCGACAGAGCATTGGCCTGCTGGCGAACAGCGCTAAGATCGCGCTGGAATGCCGGATTGCGGCGCAAGAACTCCCAAGCCCAGCCGCGCAGCGTCAGACGAGCGGTGTAGTCGTAGGATCTTTCATCCTGCCACTCAGGCTTATCAGCCCATGCCAGAAGAACTCTAGTCATGGCTGTGAGGCCGTCCGAGGCCATGCCACTTGCCAAAGCACCGGCGCCCAAAGCAGCGGACCGTCGATGCGACCGTTTCGTCCGGCCGTGTGGGATTGGGATTGTGCAGGACGGGAGCGGTGCGCACCAGCGGCCCGACCGCCAAAACCGCACAGCAACAGGGACGGCGGCCCGAGCGAGTCAGAGGAATCAGCTTCTTGACCGCCATCGACGCCTTGCGGCCCGTTCCAGATCTTCTTTGAGGACGCGGTTGCGCGGACGCTGGATGATACGTCGCTCGTCGTTAAAGTTGTCGTAGCGCACGGCGCAATGAGCTCGGTCATCGAAGGCCTCCTCAGGGAAATTCCCCGCCATTGGAGGCGAACCTTCAGGCCGTGGCAGCCTGTAAAGTTGCACAGGTGAAGCTGATCAACCGAGAAACGACCGGCAGACGCGCGCAACAGTTTTCTGGTGGTGCTCACGCGTAACGTGCTCTGCGGAGGCTCGAGATGGAATGAAGCCGTGCGCCGTCACCCGGGTGCAGCCGATTTCCCGGGCAGACTGCTCGGCAATGTGCATCTCAGCAACACCGAAAGCGCCAGCGGCAGCGACACACCGTGGCCGTCTCGCCAAAAACTTCACCGAGCCGGAGCGCCCGGTCTGCTGGGAGCATCGTCCCATATTGGATGCATGCAGCCTGCAGTTGAAATGCCCAGTCCCACGCGTGCGTTCGAACACGGCTTGCTGCCGCCATGAATGACCTCAGGACGTCAAGTGGAGCGAAACAGGAGCCGCGCAAATCTAAGTTGAGCAACCGCTCCGCCATCGCCTTTCCTTGGGTTTCCACACTGCCGCTTGCGGCGCTTGATTTGATCACGCAGCCGCCTTGGTCGCTCGGATGGTGCGTCAGCTCCCGGCGTGGCAGCCAATTAAAAGCCGGGTACGTGGAGCGTGTTTTGGAGTGAAGGTACTGTCTCCCACCCAATTCCGCTGCCTTCATTGCTTGAGTATGCCGGTCTCTCTGCGCGCTCGAACACGAGACCGTCGGTGTGTTTTCGCAGCAGTGATTGTCGGATTCTCGACAATGTCGGACATGAGATACGCCGCTATCACATGACGGCGTTGTTCTGAAACGTTTCTCCCAGTTGGCACGGCACATGCAGTCCCTAAGCGCAAAGCCATTGCCGCGCTGGGACTGGGAGACAGAACTCATCCATGATCACCTTCACCGAACCTGCAGTCGACGCCGCAAACACTGAGCTTTCCCGAGCGGACCAAAGCACTTGCGCTTTCACTCCGCGGGTTGTCCGCACATGACTACATTCGATTACCGTCCAACGACGGATGCTCCCGACGACGATCCTTATCTCTGGCTTGAAGATGTAGAGGGCGAACAGGCACTCGACTGGACCGCCAGCCAGTCGGCCAGGACACAGCGGGACTTCGGTGGAACGCAGCTCGCGCGCGACCAGAACACGCTTACAGCGATTTTCGACGCACCCGACGAGATTCCCCAGATCACGCGCTGCGGTGAGTACCTCTATAACTTCTGGCACGATGCCGCAAATCCGCGCGGGCTGTGGCGCCGTACCACCCTACCCCTCTACATGAAGGCGGATCCCCGGTGGGAGCTCCTGCTCGATCTGGACGCCCTCGCCGCTGACGACGCAGAGGACTGGGTATGGGGCGGCGCGTCGATCGAGCCCGAGAGACGGGAACACGCCGTTCTGCGCCTGTCGCGCGGCGGCAGCGACGCGGTCGTGCATCGCGAATTCGACATGCGGTCTCTCGGCTTTGTCGCCGATGGTTTCAATCTCCCGGAGGCCAAGGGGAGCATTGACTGGCTCGACCCCGACACGCTTCTGCTTTCCAGTGCGCTTGGCGAGGGCATGGCCACCAGTTGCGGCTACGCGCGAACGGTGCGGCTGTGGAAGCGAGGCGCGGACCCGCTCACCGCACCGGTGGTTTTTGAGACTGCCGAGTCCAACAGCGTGTATGCCCTTTTGGACCGTACCGCGGAGTGCGAGCGCGTTTGGTTCATCGAAAAGCCGGCCCACTTTGAAGAGATAGTCCGAATCGGCGACAGGAGGGGGCCGAAGGTTTTGATCGACCTTCCGCAGGACGCTTGGTCGGATGGCTTCGGCGACTGGCTGGCGGTAAAGCCGCGCAAAGCATGGACCGTTGCCGGGACGACCCATGCGGCCGACGCGCTGATCGGCATCTCGCTTTCGTCCTTCATCGCCGGCGGGCGCGATTTTAGGACCCTCTTTGAACCAGGCGATAGGCGCTCCGTTCAGTCATTCTTCTGGAATGACGGGAAGCTCATCATCTCCTACCTCGTCAACCTCGTTCCGCGTTTCGAGATGTTCACGCCCGGCGCCCAGGAATGGACGCGTCACGCTCTGGACGCCGTGCCTGGTGAAGGGACAGTTGACCTCTGGTCGCTCGATGCGGAACGGCACGAGACGAATGGCGAGGTCCTCATTTTGGCTGAGGATCCGATCACACCACGGCAGCTTCTCCTGTTCGACCTCAACGCCGCGCCGCGTCTCGGCGCTCCAGCAATCCTGAAGCGCAGCCCGGAGAATTTCGACGCATCCGGGCTGGTCGTCACGCGCCACGAGGCAGTCTCGATTGATGGTGAAATGATCCCCTACACGCAGGTCGGCCCGGCCAGCGGGAACGGGGATGCCCCGGTTCACCTCACCGCCTATGGCGGGTTCGGCATATCGCTCCTGCCCGAATACAACTCTTCGATCGGCAAGCTATGGCTCGAACGGGGCGGCACGTCGGTGGTGGCTAACATTCGGGGCGGCGGCGAGTTCGGCAGCCGTTGGCACGACGCGGGCCGGAGGGAGGGCAAGCGCCTCGCCCATGACGATTTTGCCGCGGTTGCCGCCGATCTCGTGCGAAGGGGCGTCACACTGCCGAGGCGGATTGCCGCCGAGGGCGGCTCAAATGGCGGCCTCCTGATCGCCAATATGCTTACCCGTTACCCTGAGCATTTCGGCGCGCTGTTCTGCACAGTTCCGCTTGTCGACATGCGCCGCTACACCAAGCTTTTGGCGGGCGCGAGCTGGATTGATGAATTTGGCGATCCCGACAAGCAGCAGGATTGGGCTTTCCTCAAGGAAATCTCCGCCTATCACGCCGCAGCGCCGGGACAGCCCTACCCGCCCATCCTGCTCGCGACAACGATGCGGGACGACCGCGTCCACCCGGGCCACGCACGTAAGATGGCCGCGAAGCTGCAGGCACTTGGCTATCCCGCTTACTTCTACGAGCCCGGCGCGGGCGGCCACGGCCGCGGCACAAACAACCGGGAGCGGGCCGCCTTCACTGCCCTGGGCAACTATTTCCTTCGAAGTGCGATCGGCTGGCAAACCGATGGCGCAAGTGGGGCAAGACCCGCAACGGCGCCTCAAAAAGTGAATAGCGGTCGGTAGCTGCGAGCACGGCGCAGTAGTGCGTGTACAGTTTATGAAAACACACGCCGGCGCCCTGCATAAACCGGCAATATTATCAACGGTGCATTCTACAATTTCTGAAGAGCAAGGAGAGAACATCATGCAAACGAAGCACGTTAACTTGGCGCTGGGAATAACAGCGGCCATCGTCCTGATGGTGGCGGGACAGCAGGCAGTCGCGGCGGATGTTCCAGAAGACCCGTGCGAACCGCAGGAGAGTGCCTCGGTAACCGAATGGCCAAGCCCCTGGCAGCTTCGCCTGCGCACCTTGGGTGTCGTCACTGAGGATTCGGGCTACGTCAACGGAGTTGGCGGCTCCGCTCTTTCATATTCGGATACTGCGACACCTGAACTCGACATCTCATATTTCTTCACCGACAACATCGCCGCCGAGCTTATCCTTGCCACCACATATGCCGACATCACAGGCGGAGGAACGATCGGCGAGTTGGGGAACATCGGCAAGGTCTGGCTACTGCCGCCTACGCTGACATTGCAGTACCATTTCACCGATTTCGGCGCTTTCAAGCCATATGTCGGCGCGGGTGTGAACTACACGATGTTCTACAATCAGGATGCCGGCAGCGCCGACGCTCTGAAGGTCAAGAATACGTTCGGCACTGCGTTGCAGGTCGGCTTCGACTACATGGTGGATCGGCACTGGGGCGTCAATTTCGACGTGAAGAAGCTTTTCCTGAGGCCAGGTTTCGACGTCACCGTGGCCGACGCCAAGCTGACGGGTAAGGCGAAGCTCGATCCCTGGTTAGTAGGCGCAGGTGTTACCTATCGCTTTTGAAAAGGGCAGGCGGCTTGCAGCCGATCTGAAATGAAGGGCGCCTCGCGCGCCCTTTTTACCCTCCCACATACCCCCACATACGGACCGGCCTGGATCATTCGAGGAGGCGGCGTTGTTCCCCGCGGGCGGGGGGTATCCGAAATCCATCCATCGCACAGCAGCCGATACTGGGGTGACGCTTGAAGAAGCCGTTGTCGAAAGGGCGGCCCCCGCTTCCACCGGGCCAGGAAGAGTACCCCTGCTCAAGCCGGCCTCGACGAAAGCCTAAAATGGAAGTGCTAGACGCACCTTGGAGCAGGATGGCTTTGACGATGTTGATGGAATGCTGCGGCCAGCACTCCTTGCCGATATTCTTCTCCCGGACGTCAAGAGGCATGGCGGCTATGGCCGCGAAATACCGCGAGGGCGGCGATCTCAGGCGGGCGGGCGCAATTCAGCGGTACCCCGAATTCGCAGATGATTGGTTTCGGGCAGCCGGATCGCCGACATTGCTTCTATTTTCGCGGCTGTCTGATCAAATCGCAGGGATCAACGTTCAGTGCGGCCGCCAACCGTCCGAGCACGCTTACGCTCGCAGAAACACGGGCGCGTTCAATCGAGCCCACGTAACGCGAGCTAAGTTCAGCGCGCGCAGCCAGGTCTTCTTGCGTCAGGTCCTGCTCATGGCGTAAACGACGCACATTGATCGCCATGATCTCCTTGAGGCTTCGTGAGCCACGACCAAGTGCATCCAGCGCTGCAGGGAGCGTCAGTTATCAAATCCAGTGCGGGAAATTTTTGCTACCTTACGCAGCATCTCATGCGGATCGAAACCGATCGTCTCGGCGAGGTGGAGGAATTCGACTACGTCGACACGCCGACCTCCCGATTCAATGGCCGCAACCACTGACTGATATCGGCCGATAGCCTTCGCAAGGTCCGCTTGACTGAGGCCGGATGCCTTTCGCTCATCAATGATCAATTGGACAAGGCGTACATGCCTCGGCGATCGGAGTGTCTTTTGCATGAAGGCCGGGCCCTTGACGAAACCGGCAGACCAATTAAATCGAAACTCGGATAACCAGAAAAACTGGTTATCCGGTTGTGAGCTCAAAATGGCGGCTATCCGCAAGAGCCGCCTTCGTTAAGTCGCTGCGGTGGGCAAGAGCTAATCTGAATCAACTTTGGACGAGCATAGACATGGCCTTATCAATTTCCGACGAAGTCCCGTGGTCGGATAGCCTGACCGCTTACGACAACGAGCATTTCACGATCTATATGAGGCTCCTGGACGCGTCCGCCGACGATGCCAGCGAAGAGGAAATGGCGCTGCTGGTCCTCGGCATAGATCCTGTGCAAGAAACTGACCGCGCCCGAAAGGCGGTTCGCAGCCATCTCGCTCGGGCGAATTGGATGGTTACAACCGGATACAAGGAACTGTTTACGCGCTGACGGACACCCAGGTGAGCCTTTCCAGTCGCTGGGCGAGGAAATCTCGATATCCACCGATCCATGAGGATGTGATCACGAACCTGGTTGCAATGATCCGTCCAATCAGCGACGCGATGACGGCCCAATAGGGCCGCCACGCCTTCACGACGCGATGCACCGCCAAGCGAGCCGTCGAGGGCCTGAAGGACAAAGCGTAGGCGGCTGCCACGCCTTCGGACGGAAACAGCTGGTCGGGAAATTGTCCAGTCGCGTGAACGGCATTGAGAATTCGAACGCATTCAACTGCTGCCTCATCCGATCGGCGGGCCAGATCGCGTCGACGGAAAGCCGAACCGGGCCAAGACGTCCGCGCCCTCCACGACGAGCTGCGAATTCCGGTGAGCTGTAGCGCGACGATTATGGAGACCGGTCGGCGTCGATTATGATGGCCGGTAGGAGGCCGCGCCGCGTGGTTGCGCGTTCCGGTAATTCCCGGACAGGCATTCCAGTAATGTCGGGACAGCAATTCCAGTAATTCCCGGACAGTGATTCCACTAAATCCCGGACAGCTTTGCGGGGTGGATTTGGCGACCGGTTCTCGACGGCGCCGTTCTGGCAATTTGGTCTCTCACGCGTGTGTTGAGAGGACCGATGCCAAGACGGAAGCAAGCGAGACGAACGACAGTGAGGGATATCCGCTCGATCCTACGCCTGACCCATGACCAGGGCCTTTCAGTGCGTGAGGTGGCCGAACGGCTGAAGATCAGCAAGACCTCGGTTTCAACCTATCTGCTTCGGGCGCGGGAGGCCGGTTTAACGGGCTGGCCGCTGTTGCCTGGCTATGACGACGACGCCAAGCTCGAACGACTGCTCTTCGGGCGCGCGGGCCGTCCTCCCCTTGATCTGAGTGAGCCGGACTGGGCGGCAATCGCCCGGGAACTCAAGCGCAAAGGGGTGACACTGGCCCTGCTGTGGCATGAATATCGGGCTGCCCATCCCAACGGCTATGGCTACAGCTGGTTCTGCGACCGGTTCGCCCTCTTCGAACAGCGTACAAGTGCTGTGTTCCGTCATCGGCACGCGGCCGGCGCTGTGATGCAGACCGACTATGCCGGACAGACGGTGTCGGTGATCGATCCGATCACTGGCGTCATTGCGCCGGCGCAGATCTTCGTGGCGGTGCTGGGAGCCTCCAATCTCACCTTCGCCCATGCCAGCCTCAGCCAAAAGCTGCCGGATTGGATCGAAGGACAGGTGCAGGCCCTGAGCTTTTTTGGTGGGGTCACCAAAGCGATCGTCTGCGACAATCTGAAGGCTGGTGTCGTCAAGGCCCTGTGGTTCGAGCCGACCTTGAACGCGACGTTTGCGGCCATGGCCGAGCATTACGACACCACAATCTTGCCAACCCGCAGCCGCAAGCCGCGCGACAAGGGGAAGGCATCACGATGCACCTTGTTGGAGTTGTTGAGCGACAATTAATCTGGGCGGACGACCACCATATCGACTGCCGGCGCCTTTTTCGAGTCTGACGTTGCCAGGTGGTTCGTATAGGTATCGATGGTTGGTGGCGTATCGATGGCGCTTGAGAATGCCCTTCCGCCCGAGTTGGTGAACGGTCGAGACGCACACGCCGAGCTGCAGGGCTACTTCCTCGCCGGTGATCATACCGCTCTCCCGCAGCCGTTCGTACCGGTTCTTCAATCCATAGGTGCGGCGCACGAGCATGACTTTCTTCAGGGTGAAGGGTTCGCCGCGCCAGTTGCGATGCCCGAGTTCATTGAGACGGGCGGCGATCTGCTGGTCGTTGGCGGTCTCCAGCAGCTCATTCATCAACGCCACGACCTGTGCCGGCGTCTTGCGTATCACTGACATGGGTCGCGGTCTGGTCACCGACAGGCTCTGCGTGCGCCCGCCGCGCCAGCGGATATGGATGTTGACCTGCTCGTCGACGAGCAGCGTCACATCTTCGATGAGAAGGCCGAGCATGCGCTTGCGTTCGACGGCACCGGTGCGCTCGTCGTTCCAGATGCGCGGGAAATCGGCGGCCAGCGCCCTGATGCGCTTCTGCGCTGGCTCATCCAGCAGCGAGCGGTCGACTTCGTTCTGGCGCTCGTGCTCGCGCTGGAGTGCGTCGAGGTCGCGCAGCCGTGCGTTCCAGTCGGCTTCCAGCGCGTCGGCGACCAGGCGGTTGTCCGGATCGACCTTCAGGTAGCGCCGGCGGGCCAGTTCAGCCTCGTAGCGGGCGCGTTGCAGCTGCGTGCCACGCAGGGCCGCGGCCTGCTCCACGCGCTGGGTGATCTCCTGCTGCACGGCAAGCGCGACGTCGATCGCTGCCGGCGCCATCGCCTCCAGCAGGAGCGCGCTCACCGCGTCGTCGACTGGAGCGCCGCGCACCCATTGGCAATGTTTGCCGGCGTGCCGCACGACGGCTTCGTTGCAGACATAATACGGGCGCAGCCGCCCTTCGAATGGCTCATAATGGACGCGCATACGTGCACCGCAGCGACCGCACAGCAGCCGTCCCTGCAACAGACCGCTGCCCTGGCGGGGCATGCGTCCGCGCAGGCCGGGTGAAAAGCCGGTGGCGTTCTGTTCCAGGGTGGTCTGATTGCGCTCGTACTCGGCCCAGGAAATGTAGCCCTCGTGGGCGTCGGGTATAAGCACCTGCCAGTCGG
>NZ_JAFG01000027.1 GCF_000519305.1 Mesorhizobium ciceri WSM4083
CGGGCGGCGAGCGCTGGATCGATCCCCTGCAACTGCTGTTCCAGGAAATCATAATCGCTCTGGATATGGGCGTCGCTCAGCCACTCGGTGGCGCCGAGCACCGAGCCCGCGGCGACACGGGACGAGGCTGTCCGGTCCAACCCTCCGATCCAAGCATCGGAGGAGGGGCTCGCAAACGCCGCCACGGAATGAATATCGTCGCGCAATGGGGGCTTCGCGGGGCTGGGATCTGTGGCCGCTACGGGGCACAAGTATGCGTGCAGCGCCTTCATACAAGGCTCTGCGTTCTTTTTGTCGTTTTTGTCCGCTGGGACAAACCTGACGTCAGCTTGCTGGTAGAGCGGCCGGCGCTCTGTCATCAACTGGGCCAGTTTAAGATTCGGATCGGTGCCTTGCAGCAGCGGGCGTTTGGCGTCTTTCCTTGTTCGAGTTTGGATGACGTCCATACCCGTATCAAGCCAGATCGAGACCCCTTTGTTGCCGATGCGCTGGCGAGTCTGCTCGTTCACGACCGCGCCGCCGCCGGTCGCGATCACCGTGGGCCCCGCCTCGAGGTACAGAGCGATCTCACGTGCCTCCAGCCTCCTGAAGTGAGCCTCGCCGTCATCCTTGAATATTTGCGATATCGATTTGCCGGCCTTCTGCTCGATTTTCCTGTCGGTATCGATGAAACGCAGCCCCAGCCGACGCGCGAGACGTGGGCCAATGGTGGATTTACCAGCGCCCGGCATGCCGACGAGCACGATCGAGCGGCCGCCGAGGGCCGCGACAATCTCCTTTGCCTCAGGTGACTTGGCAACCTGCGGCTGCGTTGATGATCCGACGGCTCGCAATCCAGGTGCCGCTGCGGCCCTATCCCTGTCATGCCTCCAGTGTGTTATGCTCAGCACGCTATCGGGTCTGTCGACGGCCTTGCAGCGTTCTCTTACCTTCTGCTCAACGTCCTCTATCTTCTCCCGGGCGTCCTGGCGCTTCAGCTCCTGCAGCTCTTTATAGGCGTCGTGATTGTCAACTTTGGCGCGGTAGCTGGCTGGCGTATGGAATTCCACCTGGAAACGGTAGCCTTCTGCTGTGGCGAGCACAGTGTGGATGCCGAGATAACTCGGACGCCCGAATTTGAACCAGTTGGTCACCTCGATTTCGGTGTAGTCCTGCTCCTCGAAGGCCAGAATGGCTGCCTTGAAGGCACGTGTAAAATCTTTGTCAGGGATTTCGAAGACATGACGTACGGCGCTGCTGACCAGCTGCGGGGTGCCGGCGGATGGGACGCTCGCGCCAACCAGATGCTGTCTTATCGAGCGTTCCGATTTCAAGCGCCGGTCCAGATGAGGCATTCTTACCTGGAGGCGCATTTTCCTGAGGCTCGTGGCGACGCTTAGTGCCGCTGCGGTTATTTTTCCCTCTTCTTTTGTAGCGCGGGCAACTTCAATTTGGGCGCGCTCTGAGGCCTCCTCGTGACTGAGCATGATCGACTCGCCGGAATCGGCTGCGGCGGAGGGGAAGCGCGAGGGCTCGCGCAAAATGCGCTGCAACACAGCGAGATGGATCGAGGTTTCCATGACCGATGCCGCCAGGGTAGGGTTGTCCTCCAGGTCCTTCAGGGCTGCGTTGGCGTCAAAGCTTCCGTGGTTGAGAGCCGTGGCCAGGCCTTTGACGTAAGGCACCGACCGCAACCCAGGCGTCGTATGCAGCAGCCGCTGAAGATCCTCGCTCTTCTTGGAAAAGAGCCGAGCGCCGGTGTCGGATTTGTAGGCGTCGGTGCCGACCTTGATACCGAGACTCAGGAGGTTGTTTGTGCTTTGCAGGAGGTCGTCCGGATTGTAACCATCCGGACGAGGATCGATGCGTGCAGGGTAGTTGTCGATCAAAGCCCGGATGCGCTCTCGAGACTGACACGTTGCCGGATACGCATTCGCCAGATCCGGAAAGAGCTCTGAGGCTGCTGGGCTGAGCGTCCTATTTTTGGCCTCGTTCGCTTTTTCCGCGGTCTCGGGCAGGCTTTCCACGTCAGGCTTCTCTGCCCATGCCGCAAGCTCGGCGACGAGCAACTCGGCCAGTTCGCGAGCAACCGGATGCCGGGCGACCTCGATCTCGCGCCTCGCTCTCGCAAGCGTGTTCTCGATATCCTGACCACTGACCTCTTCGCGGGCCAACAACTGACCGATGTCTCGCCGGAGCTCGTGGTGAACGCCCTCGTAGGTGCCAAAGATGGCACGCTCGGCAAACCAGCCTCGCGCTTCATGGGATTGAGCCAGAAAGTTTCGCTGCAGGCCGCTATAGGATTCCAGGACATCCTGGGTAGCGGCGAGAATCTGGCTGGCGCGACCGAACTGGTACTTGTCGCCGTCAAACGCCGGCGTATGCGACTTTGGCGGCTTCAGCGACGGAAGTCCGAGAGCTTGCTCCTTTTCATCGAACACGCGCACATGCTCATAAAGCTGCGGCCGGTCGCCGATGATGGTCACGGTGTCGCCATCGAAGTCGCCGTCAAGCTTTTTCTGTTCACCGGTCGGGACGGCAACCAGCGAGCCCGGGGCAAACACCTCGGTGGCCTGCAGGATGCCCAGGCAGTCGAGCGGCGTGTCCTCCTTGACGCGGTCCTTGCCTGTCGTCCAGTGCGAATGGGACTTGACATCCTCGGCAGACAAAACCAGCCCTCGGTCGGCGTGGGCGGCCGGCCACATCTCGTCCGGCACGACGATCAGGATGCCTTTGGCAAAGAAAGTCGGATCGTCGGCCGCGAGTTCCTCCCCCGATTTCTGGGCGACATTAAAGCTGTATTGGATGGCCACGCAGGTGTCCAGGAACGCTGCCGTCGGGTCCCCGCCAATGGCTGACCTGACTTGCTCGGCGGCCAATGGGCGCAGGTTGGGCTTGTCGTAGGGCGAGCGACCGATCAGCACGCCGCTGGTCCCCGTCAACGTCTCGCTCTTGAGCGTCGGCACATGGAGACACTCATCACCCGACGGTACCGCGACTGCGCCAGGACCGTCGATATGTCCGCCAGTTACAGTTCGAAACAGCTCCTCGGCAGTCAGCCTTTGCCCCCCTCGCGTCTCGAGCCAGGCCGTGGCCTTCTCTCGCACCTCGGCGGCCACCGGCTCGCTGCGCGGATAATGTTGCAGCGCCGTGGCAGGCAGGGACGATCGCCTTCCCTCACCAAAAGCAGCCACCCGATCAGGACCCTGCCCGCCGGCCCGGCGAACAGCTATCATACGCTTGGCCAGCGAAGCCTTGATGAAACCGCAGCCGTCATGCGGTCGCAAGGCGATCGGGCCTTCCGGCCCAGTCAGCTTGAAGGGATGTTCCTCGCTGACAGGGCGGTCTGGCAGCAGCGACAGTTTGAAGGCGCCTTCTAGTGCGTAGTCGTGAGGACCTAGGTCCTTGAGAGCTGGCGGCGCGGCAAAACCCCTGCGCTGTGTATAATAATATGCCTCTTTGAAAGGTGCCCAGGCGCGCGATAGCTTTTCAAAGGCGGTGCCCGGTGCGGTTTCCGCATAGGGAATCGCCAGCAGCTTGCCCCCGGGAGACTCTGCCTCCCCCCGACCCGGAACGAGGGCGGCGACCTGGGAAAGGGTCTTTCGCGGCGGCTTTAATTTGCTTCCGCCGAACAGATCCATGCGGTATGGCACCCCATCGACGGTCAACGTGCGCGCCAGCATAAACGGGCCCGGCTTTCCTGGCAGTTGCACCGCGACCATCTTCGCTGTCCCCGAGGTCAGGCGATGAAAGATCGAATAGCGCGTCTCGGGCTCCATGGCCAATTGCCGGCCCTGCATGTCGACCACCGGCAAGCGCATCAGTCCCGCGTCACCCTGCGGCGGTCTGGGCTCATGGTCCATGGCTCGCAAAACCTGATGGGGGTCGAACACGGACGCTGGATGTTTGGCCTGGACCGTCGCGGTATTCTGCGCCATGAACGTGTCCAGCGCATCGATCGGACTCTCCGCCTCGATCTGCGCGATCAGGTTCCAGCTCATGTTAGAAAGGTCGCTTTCGATGAGCTCGCGCGTGCTATCCAGGATTTCCTTGGTCTTGGACTGCAGCTCCTCCCGCCTCACCCGCAAATCCGAGCTGTTGCCCTCGACATACGGCCGCCGCAGCAACCCTGCCAGGCTCGCACGAGCCTTGAGCACTAGAAAAATCGACAGGGCAGGACGGCGTGTCGAGCTCGGCCCACGCCTCCGCTCGGCATCGCTTGCCTTGAGATGGGCCTCGATCTTGTGCTCCACGATCGGTTGGATGTCGTTCAGCAAGTTCAGAGCCTGCCGCCGGTGCCAAAGCAGCTGCTTGCGCGAGCTGCGAGCCAGCGGCAGCAGAGCGGCGCACAGATTGCCCATGTCCTCGAGGTTACTCTCATGCGCAAAACCAGGGGCACGATGCAATTGCGCGAGCCGATTCATTCCAGCGGCTGCGAGCAAACTGAGATCGTCATGCAATTGGGCCTTGGCCAACGCCCTCAAAATGTTCGTGACGCCTACCGCGTCGGCCTCCTCCAGACGATCACTGGCATAATGAAGATGATGAGCCAGTTTGTGTAGCCGATCTTTCAGCAGAGCGGCCTCTGCAATCTCTCCGGCGTCCTCTCTCCTCATGACCCCCCGCGCCAAACTGTGGGCGATACTGGAGAGCGCGAGCGTCGTAAAATGACGGAATGGTTGACCCGTCGGGCCGAGTCTGCGGGCGATCTCCAAAACCGCCTGGCTGCACGCCTCTTCTTCCGGCCACTTGCCGAACCCATTGAGGAGATTTGCTAGTTCGCGCGGATCAAACCCTGACAGTCGCTCGGCACGGCGAAGCACCTCACCGGCGATTACAGCAGTGGCCTGACGTGATGTCTCCTCTTGCGGCCACTTGCTCAGCCCGTTCACCAGGTTCGCCAGCCCCTGCGAAGTGAAACCAGTGAGCGGCTCGCCGGGACTGGCGCGAGCGAGCACCTCCCCAGCGATGGCAACGATGGCCTCGCCGCAGCCCGCCTCGTCAGGATACTTGCTGAATCCGTTCACCAGGTTGCCTAGATCCTGCTCATTGAATGCCGACAGCCGGTCGGCGCGGCGAGGCACCGCCCGGGCGATCGCAACGGTGGCGTCGCGGCAGTCTTCGGGCAACTTGCTGAAACCGTTCACCAGGTTCGCCAGATCCTGTCCATTGAATCCCGACAGCAGGTCGGCGCGGCGAGGCACCGCCCGGGCGATCGCAACGATGGCGTCTCGGCAGTCCTCGGGCAACTTGCTGAAACCGTTCACCAGGTTCGCCAGCTCCTGCCCAGTGAATCCCGACAGCCGGTCGGCGCGCTCGCAGACCTCAGAGGCGATTGCAACGGTAGCGCGTGAGCATTCCGTCGCCCGCAATTTGCTGAAGCCGTTCACCAGGTTCGCCAGATGCTGCGGACTAAGATCAGAAAGCCCGGCCTTAGGCCGGTCGGCGCGGTGACAGACCTCACCGGCGATCGCAAAGGTAGCGCCGCGGCAGTCCTCAGGCCACTTGCTGAACCCATTCACCAGGTTCGCCAGTGCCTGTGGATGGAACCCAGACAGGCCGGCCTTTTCATCGGCAAGGCGACAGACCTCATCGGCTATGACAACAGTTGCTTGACGTGAGTTCGCCAGTTCCCGCGCCTTGCTGAACCCGTTCACCAGGTTCGCCAGTGCCTGTGGGTCAAATCCAGACAGGCCGGCCTCTTCATCGGCAAGGCGACAGACCTCACCGGCGATCGCAATGGTAGCGCCGCGGCAGTCCTCAGGCCACTTGCTGAACCCATTCACCAGGTTCGCCAGATGCTGCGGATTAAAACCGGAAAGCGCTGCCTTGGGGGGGTCGGCGCGGTGACAAACCTCACCGGCTATCGCAATGGTAGCGCCGCGGCAGTCCTCAGGCCACTTGCTGAACCCATTCACCAGGTTCGCTAATGCCTGTGGATAGAACCCAGACAGGCCGGCCTTTTTATCGGCAAGGCGACAGACCTCACCGCCGATCGCAATGGTAGCGCCGCGGCAGTCCTCGGGCCACTTGCTGAACCCATTCACCAGGTTCGCCAGATGCTGCGGATTAAAACCGGAAAGCCCTGCCTTGGGGTGGTCGGCGCGGTGACAGACCTCACCGGCTATCGCAATGGTAGCGCCGCGGCAGTCCTCAGGCCATTTGCTGAAGCCGTTCGCCAGCAGGGCCAGATTTTGACTATTGAGCTCCGAAAGCGGTCCGCGTTGTTCCTCAAAAAGGTTGGCGATTCTCATCGTTGCGTTGCGGCATTCCGCCACTCGGGGGTAGCGACTGAACGACAGTACGAACAGCGAAAGCGTTTTGCTGTCGACATCGTTCAGCGCATTGCCGAGGCTAGAAACCTGAGTTGCCATGGTCCTGCAAGCTTCCATGCCTGCCTGACCTTCAGGCTCCCGGCTCATCGCGTTGCATGAAGTGGCGTACCCCCATGTATTGCGAGCACGGACATCTTGCTCCCATCCCGGAACAAAGCGACGGGTGAACTCGGAAGCGACCTTTTGTAGGAATGTGGCCCGATGCGCCTGACCCTCCAGCCTCTTGTCGTGATCCGCCACAGCGGATGCAAATTCAGTGATGTCGTGAGCGAATGATATGTCATGTAAAGCGTCATTAAGGAGTGCATCGTTGAGGCTCTGTGCGGCTACATGGTCGAAACGTCGCCGTTCCGGTCCTGCAACCGGCCTGGACTGGCTTTGCTCATGGCGTGCGAGCGTGTCTGGTTGCGACCTACTCGGTCCTTGATCGCCGAGCCAGGACCTCTCAAAACGCAAAGAGCTTTCTTGCCTAGGCATCGCTTCGCCCTGTCGACCTTGGAGAGACCCATGCCGCGGCCCACTGGCTGCGCCTCGCGAACCCCCAAGAGCTCCGCGGGGACCCATCGAGGAATCGGCAGATTTGTCGCCGAGGGCTTCGTCGGCCCCTCGCACAACGCGAGCATAAGACATTCTTCTATCTTGGGGCCCAGAATGCATCGGCTCCACGCCGGCATCGGACGGTTGGCTGGGTTGCCCAGGGGCATGACTTGATAGTGGATGAGACCTGCTCGATCCTGCATCGCCACTGCCCACGGTTTTTTGCGGACCGGATGGGAGCGCCTCTGGTTGCGATGTGGTGGCTGCCTGGTCGCCGCGTCGGGATCCCGGTTCAGAACTCAGGGAGCTTTCTTCTCGAGCTGGCGCTCCACCAGCTGACACTGAGGGAAAACCGCGCCGCGCCGCAATGTCTGGATCTGGCGCAGCGGCTTGGGTGGTTGGGTCCAGCATACGACGTGGGCCAGCGGAAGGGCTCGAAGATCTGTTGCCCAGGGACAGAACATTCGCTTCTGTCACCGTGCCGCTGTCGACCACAGCGGCCTGCGGCGCCGGCCGCCCAGCGGTCGAACTCCGGGCTCCGGCGGCCGGCTTGCGCTTGCCTTTCGATTTCCTGCGCGTTGCAGTGCCTTCGGCCACCACGGCCGTTTCGGCCGCAGCCTTGCCAGTAGCGCCGGTCTCAATCGAAGCGGCGGGCCGATCGCTGAGGGGCGGCACCTTCGGCTGCAGGTCGAAGAGCCGCAAGACCTCGTCCGCAATGACCCGCGCCTCTTGCGCGATGTGGCCCAACAATTCCAATGGAAGGTCGGCGCCCGTTCGGTCCTCGCTTAGCGTGGCAAGGAAGTCGGGCAGCGCCGACGAAAATTCCAAAAGCCTCTCCCTGACCCCTTCCAAAACGGCGCAGTCCGCTGGCTCGAGTGGGCGCCCTGCCTTGGTCTGAAGAGCATCGCGCGTCCGGTGCAATGCCGGCAAAACTTTGGCGCTGAGGGGATGCAGCAGCCGCAGCCGCCCGTCCTCACCGAAAAGCATTTCCTTCAGGGGGGCCTGGAAACTGCTCGCCTGCGGCTCAATCATCAACTTCGCCAGATCGATCCGCGATTGCAGGACCATGAATTTCGAAATCAGTGCCGAGCCAGTCTGCAGCCGCACATTGGCCTCTTCGGCCTGCCGGATCTCAATCTTTGTATTTGGCAGGTTGGCAGTGACGGCATAGGCTAGCTGGATGCGTTCCTCGCGCCATGTCTTCTTTTCCCAAAACTCCACGCAGGCCACATAGTGCTTTGCCACACTGGAAACCGCTTGGCTTAGCCGGGCGGGGTCAGGGTTGGATCGGAGGACCAGGTCGAGCACGCCGCGCGCCTTACCTCGCATGTCCAGCAATCGCATCCCGTCCGCGCCCAGTTGCATGCATTCGGATGCAGCATCAAGCGCCAGATCGCGCGTTCGACGCGCCTGATTATTGGACAGGATGCTGCGCGCTCCAGGGGGCAGGCTCGCATGATATTCCAGAACTGTTGCGCCGGCATCGACGATTCGATCGAGGGCCTCTTGCTTCTCCTCCAGGGTAGGGGCTCGCCTGGCCACTAGGAGCGCTTCAGCGCGGCGGGATTCAAACGCGTCGAGCAGGTCTTTCATCTGTTGATCTGCGGCGTTGGCTTTTTCGCCTGCCAAGCAAATCGGCACTGCCACACCGGAAGTCAGGGGCTGGTCGGCGACTGAGGCCGTGGCTTCATCATCCAGGACTGAGGGAAGACGCCGCCGCCGCGCAGTGCCTGCTCGCGTCAATGCCGCTGCTCGTATGACAGCGTCCGGCACTCGCCGTGCGCCCACGGACGCGCCGGCCGATCTCTCGCCAAGGGTTTCGTCGGCACAGGTCGCATTGCCTAAGCAGGGAGCGCTTGTGTCTTTCGGCCCAGAGTGCATCCGCTGCAGGACTGAATCGAAGGATCGGCTGCCTGCTGGGGCAGGGCTCGTTCGCGACGGCGAACTGCTTGGTGCCGGCTTCTCGTCGGCCCCCGCATTCCCAACGCGCGAGTTCCCAGTTCGGCCAATTCCCGTCATATTCATCTCCGATCGGCGAGAATGCGCCGGCTAAATTGTCTCGGGCTGTGATCTCGTTCAGCAGCCAACGGACAAAGCTTTGGCTAGTATGTGCAACCGCCCAGATGGCACAGCACAAACCTCTGGACGGCCTGAGGCCGCACGAGCCTCTGGGACTTGCTCTGCCGGCGGCGCGGGTTGAATTTTTTGCCGCGTCAACCGATGGTCGACCCGAGCTCGCATGCCCCGGCACAGCGAAGTGAGCGCGACCCACGAATCTGGGACGGTCGGGCGAATACGCTGACCAAACAGAGACTGATTAGGCAGACGCCCGGGTGCGTTCCCGACTGCGCCGCGGGCCGCCGGTGCACCGCTGGCCAAGTACTTGCGTTGCTCAGGCGGGTAGCTGCTCCGCCTGAGTCTCGCATGCGTGCTGCTGCTCGTATGCGTGCTGCCCTTTCGGACGAGCATTTCGCCCACCGCCATGACCATGACAGCGCACATATTCAGAAGCGGCCGGCGATCGCGATTATCTCCACCAGCACCCGGTCACATAAAGTCATCCTCGTACGAGCCTGAACCTGGTCGAGTGCTCCCGCGATCCTCAGTCTTGCAGAGATACTTCGCCGGCTTGCCTGCACGCTGCCATTCACCGTCACTGTTCTTGGTCCACTTGTCGGGATGCTGAGTAGGGTCAAGCACCATGTCGCCATCATCGACTTCAACGAACCCCATCGCCGCTGCGCGGGCTTGTGCCTCCGGGTTGGCCGCACGCCAGTTCAGCAAAGGCCGTTCGCCGTCCATCCGAAGTTGATGCTCCAGCAGAATGTCGCCTGCATTCTCGACGAGCGGATGAGCAACCTGAAGATCCACAATTGAAGTGACCTCGGTTCGACCAGGAAATTGTTCCCTCCAGCTTTCCGATTCGAAGTCAGTCATGCTGAACCCGCCTTCTGTTCTCAGCAGTCCGACACTCTTGTCTCCCAACTGATAGCTGAAATATTGCGCGTGCTCCGAGTCCCGACGCACGGCGAATTGACTCGCAACGTCCGCAGTGCGTCTGGCTCGTGCAGATACGAATTCCGAATACTCGTGTGGATTATCGGCGATACGCATGATCTCACCGCCATGAAATTGCCTTGCCTCCCTCCTGAAAGTAGACCTGTCGATCTGCACCACCGGAGGCCGGTCTTGGAGGGAATAGGCTTGCGCGCCCCCCGAGGATGAGCCGCCGGAATCCGACCCGCCTAGATGCATTCGGGCCAGTCTGTCTGAGAAGTCTTGGCTTCCTGCATCCGTTTGCCCGCGCCCACTGTAACTGTAGTGGCCACCGGGCGAGCTACCAGTTCTACCATACATGACGATTGCTCCTATATTTTTAGTTGAATCCAGGCTGGTTGCTGCAGCACGCCTGGATAGACCACTTGGCTGACTAGGAGCTGACAAAGCCGCCGTTGTAGATGCAAAAGGAAGAGCTGACGTGAGTGTTTCGTGTTGAAACTGCGGCCTATCGCCGGCCAAGGCTTAGGCTACGTCTATACCAAGCCCGCGGTATAAAGTATCTTCGCGACAGGCGCGAAACATTGTGCAGGAACGGCGTTGCCCAGCTTCGTTTTGCTGATAAGCTGATGCGCAAGCACATCATCATCGACAATGTGGATGCGTAGCGCCCGCGCCTCGGTTGACATGCTCGAAGCAGCCTCGCCCTCGGCGCGGCACACCATCATCGGTACCCCGAATTCGCTGCGAACGTAACGCAGACCGACGAGTATGGCGTTCCCTCTCACGACCAAATTGGCCCGGTGCACCCCCAGGGGAGGCTCGTGCGCAGACTCCTCGCGCAGGCGGCGTCGTTCACGCTTCAACTCCGGCGTACCTTCCTGGTCCTTGAACTCGTGTTTCACTTCGGTCATGGTCATGCGCATTTCGCGCAGAAACAACGCACGCTGCACCAGCAGATCGACCAGGCCGCCGACCAGAAGGGCAGCGGCGCCGATCATGCTCAGCAGCTTCGCCTGCGTAAAGACGAGGCCAATACAGCCCGTGCCGCAGATCGGCAGATAGATCATCGTTTTCCACGTGCCGAGAATGAAGAGGAAAAAGGTTGTGCTCAGGACCGCCACCTTGAACAGCGTCTTGCCAACTTCCACTGCAGAACGCGCAGACGCCATGCGCTTCAATCCCTGGAAGGGGTCGATCTTCTCAAACTTGAACTTCATCGGCTCCAGTGAGAACACAAATCCACCATTGGCTATTATGGCGGCCACAACCACCGCGGCGATGAGAGTCCCAAGCAGCGGGCCAACAGTGTCCACTGTGAGTTCAATCAGCAGGACGAGTGCCTGCCGGACTGCTGTATGGAAGGGCAGATTCTGCAGGTTATCGACAAGTAGCAACGCTTCGTGGCACTTGTCTTGGATCACGCTCCCTCTTAGCCAAATATAGCCGAGCGCAGCGCAAGAGGCGGCCGCGCGGACAAAATCGGAACTGTGCGCGATCTGCCCTTTTTTGCGCGCTTCGTCGAGCTTGTGAGCGCTGGCGGCGTGTGTCTTCTCTTCGCTGCTGTCGCTCATTTCAGAAGCTTGTCAAACCACTCAAGCGCGCCGTCCGCTTGTGTGATCTCCAGGCTCATTGCCTCGATGAGGTAGGCAGTGTAGCCGACCATGATAATCGGAAAGCCAATATTCTTGATCATCGGTGACAGTTGGCTCGACTTGAACTGGGGCGCAAAACGCCGCAATATCATCATCGACATGTCAACCAGCATCAGGAAAGACACTACAGGCCCGGAGACCAACAACGTCGTGAGCATGATGCGGTCGAGGAGCTTTAACACCTCCATTGCACCTTGCACCGATAGTATGGGGCGGAACCGATACACAGGCCAGATCTGAAAGCTGCCATAAAGGGTGCTGACCACAGCCTCCAAGCCACCCGACGCCACGAACATTGTGATTGCGGTGATCCCGAGAAAAACTGCCATAGCGGAAGCCTGACTGTTCGTCGCCGGATCGGACGAAGCAGACGGGCTGGTGATGCCGCGCTGGCTGTCGACAAACTCGCCGGCCGCCTGAAGGCCCCACAACGGGATGCCGAGGAAAGTGCCTAGTAGCAGTCCGACAAAGATCTCCTTCACGCCGAGCAGAGTTGCCTGGATCAGACGTGTTTCAGGATCCAGCGCCTGCAAGCCGTCGCTGACGAGTGGTAAGCATGGCAGTGCGAGGGCAACAGCCATGCTGCTGCGGATGAGCCCGCCAAGCTGAGCCCGTGTAAACACTGGAAGCACCATCATGATGCCTATCGCCCGAGCCGCGCCAAGGGCGGCTGCAGCCAAGAGGTCGATTGCCGCATGGATCAGGATTGGAATCTCGGGCGATGACGCATTCATGGTGGAGGCTGGTAGCTGGGAGTTATTGCGGGAAACTCCGTGAAGACCTGGTCGGCCAGTCCTAGGAGCGGGGCGCTCAGCACAGGGGCAAACATACCGATCACCGCCACAACGACCAGAAGCTTGACTGTGAGGGGCAAGCTCTCATCCTGGATTTGCGTTGCCGCCTGGATAATCCCGATGACCAGGCCAACAACCACCGATGCAATGAGCGGCGGCAGAATCCAGATCATGAAAACCACCAACGACTGGCTCATAAGAGTGACAATGCTGGATTGAGTAATAATCAACCTCCCGGTGTGGCGTAACTCAAGACCAGCCCGTGCATTAGCTTCGACCACCCATCAATAGCGACAAACAAAAAGAGCTTGAAAGGCACCGATATGACTGTCGGGGATACCATCGACATGCCCATCGCCATCAAAATTGTCGTCACGATAAGATCGATCACGATAAAGGGGAGATAGAGAAGGAAGCCTATTTCGAATGCGCGCTTGAGTTCTGAAATTAGAAAGGACGGCACGAGAATCGCAAAATCATCAGGTGTGGTTTTGGCGCGCATTTCCTCTGGCCACAGCTTTTCCGCCGACGACAAGAAAAAAACGCGCTGTTCTTCATTTGTGAATCTCTTCAGATAGTCGTGCACGGGCTCACGGCCCACTTTGGCGGCGCTTACCCAGTCGTCCAACGTTTGATAACGCAGCTTCGGATCCGTCATCCGATCATAGGTCTGTTCGATAACAGGCGCGCTGATGAAAACGGCGAGGATGAGTGCCGCGGCGTACAGCACTATGTTGGGTGGTATCGTCTGGGTGCCCAACGCATTGCGGACGAGGAACAGAACAACCGATACCTTGATAAAAGCCGTGGTTGTGACGACTGCTAGAACCAGCAGGCCGAGTCCGCCTGTAACCGCAAGAAGCGACAGAATTGCGGGCTGAATCTCAGTCATTGGATGCCAATCTGCCACGGAGTCTGACGCCCAGCTCATCTCCGACCCGCACGATATCCCCACGCCCTATGCGCCGGCCGTTGGCGACTATGTCGACCGGACCATCGATTGGCCGACCAAGTTCGAAAACGTGTCCTTCGCCCGCGCTCCTCAAGTCGCCTAGAGGCATCGGCCAGCGGCCGCATTCAAAGACAAGGACGATCTCGACGTCGTCGAGATCGGGTTGCGACTGTTCTTGCTGCGATTGCGGTTGTGTCGACATAGGGACGTTCTCCAAAAGGCACGATCGCGGGCGGAAGGGACCCCGCAGGATTAGGTCGTCGCCCTCAATATCTGCCCCGGCCCATAACTGGCCCAAGGATAGAGTGATCTGGCCGCGGCCGAACGGCGATATGTCTGGCAACAGAACGTCACCGATACATGCTTGGCGAAGAACCGCTGCTGGAACGCAGAGCGTGCCGATTACTCCTGCAACGATGGCCGGCAACTCCGGCGAGACCTCGCGCGGCTGCCGCGGCAATTGGCCAACCAGTTCGCCCAAGGCGCGGAAGGCAGACGGCACCAAGCCATCAAGAGGAGAGAACAGGAACAGGCGGCCCTGGCCGCTGACTGGGCCGAAGACGATATCAAGCTCAAGGTAAGGAGCAAGTGTCGTGGCTTCGCGCACGCCCAGAAGCTGCACGTCGAGCTGCGTCTGCTCTTCCATTCGAGCGACAAGCGGCTCAAGTGCAAGTTCGACAATCAGGGAAGCGGTTGGCTCGGAAGGTAAACCAAGGCCGCTCTGTACTGTCGAGACGAGCGCCTCCACCAGATCTCGTGACAGCGACAAGACCATCGTTTCGGGTCCCACGCGCCAAAAGCAGTCTAGCATCGGAATGGCGGAAGCTTGCTGCTGCCAAACAAGCCCTTGTATCCGCACCGATAGCGGCTTGTCGCTGATCCGGCTCTCAAACGGCCTGCGGGAGGCCGCTATATCATTGAGCCACGAGACGACCACGTGGGACAATGTTAGCCCTGGTTCGAAGATAGCAGGTCTGACCACAGTGATTACCGAAGCGGCTCTAAGCTGCACGATAGCGTCATTCACAGAGCCCGCGGTTTATCGGTTCTGGGTGCCTCGGCCAGCGAGACCCTTCCATGCCGAACCGATGCCTCATCGTCGGCCTCCATCTCGCTTGCGGCCTCCGAATGAGTATCGAAGGCGCGTCGAACGTCGTCCTCGATTTGTTGCCATTTGTGCTTTGCGGTCGAACGTTTGACCCACACAGCCCTCTTCTCAGACGCCGCTGCCTCGGCTTTTTCTTCAGCGATGCGCGCATCATCGACCACCTGGTGGCTGGACGTTAGCTTGGCCGCAAGCCGCTCAATTTGAAGGTGATGACGGTCGAGTGCTGCGCTGGTCAACGTGTCGAGCGACATCAGTTCCTGGTAGAGTGCCGCTTGGGTCCGTGCGCAATGATGCTGTACTATTGCAAGCTCTTGGGAGGCATTCTCTACGGCTAAGGTGGCCATATGGCGCTGGGCTTCCTTCATGGAAAGTTCCCTAAGGGCACTACGCTCTTGCATATCCTTCAGAAGCCGTAACCTCGAAACGTGAACGCGATTCACGCGGTCAGACGCGACATCCATGCGATCGTTTCCTCAAAATCCGACGGCTCGTCTTCGCTCTGACGGAGAAATTCCCGCAAGTCGCCAATCGTGGCGACTGCCCGGTCAGTCAGCGGGTCGCCGCCTTGCTTGTATTCGCCGACATTGATCAAAAACTCGGATTCGGCGTACCGAGAGAGGAGGTCACGGAAGAACGATGCTGCCTTGCGATGTGTCCCAGAAACGACCGCATCCATTACGCGACTGCGACTCTGCAGTACATCGATGGCGGGGAAATGCGATCGCGCCGCGATAGCACGCGAGAGGACGACATGACCGTCGAGGATGCCGCGCGATTCCTCGGCGATTGGATCGCCTGTGCCATCACCTTCGACAAGTACCGTGTAGAACGCCGTGATGGAGCCGCGCTCGCCCATGCCAGCACGTTCCAGCAGGCCTGGCAGCATGGCAAAAACGGAGGGAGGAAAGCCCCGCCGGGTCGGCGGCTCGCCCGCAGCAAGGCCTATTTCGCGCATGGCGCGGCAGAAACGCGTTAGCGAGTCCAACATGAGCGCGACGCGTAGCCCTTGCTCGCGAAAGTATTCCGCGAGCGCGGTCGCCATAGGAGCACATTGCGCCCGCTCCACTGCCGAGCGGTCGGAGGTTTCAACGACAACGACCGTACGGCGCAGGCCCTCCTGCCCAAGATGCCGCTCGATGAATTCACGAACTTCGCGTCCGCGCTCGCCTATGAGCGCGACTATGACAATGTCGGCGGCGGCACCTTTTACGATCTGCGACAATAATGTCGACTTGCCACAACCAGGCTCGCCGTAAATTCCGATCCGCTGACCTTCGCCGCATGTGAGAAGACCATCTAGGGCACGGACCCCGAGCGGGAACGGCAGCTCAACCATCCGCCTTTTCATTGGGTTGGGCGCACTGCCGTGCAGCGGACGAGTTTCGGCGGTTTTGACTTCGCCTTTGCCGTCGAGTGGGCGGCAACGGCTGTCTATCACACGGCCAAGCAATTCGGGGCCGACTGGCACTTCACGCATTCGTCCGGTGGACACGACCTCTGCGCGGCTGGACAGACCCACCAAGTCACCGATCGGTGTGAGCAACACCCCATTGTCCAACAAACCGATCACCTCGGCTTCGAGCGAAAGGCCGGTTCGGGTGTCCTGCAGCAGACAAAGTTCTCCAATCCGAGTATCTGGCAAAACGGCATGGACCAGCGTACCGACAGCCCGCGTGATCCGGCCGTGCACGACACGGGTGTCGATTTCCTTTGCTGTAGACCTCAAGGACGAGATCGCCGGATCGGGCGCCCGGCCACCAGCGAGCTTACTATGCTGAGATACCGGCCTGATCACCCTTCGCCGTCCTCAGAATACGACCTAAAGCCGAGGCGCAGGGCGCGCATCTGTGCATCAAGTCCAAGATCGACATTGCCATACTCGCTCCACAGCACGCACTGTTGCGGCAACAAGGTCGGATCCGGATCGATCCGAACCCTCGGCCGACCCTCCCATCCGTCGCATCCAGCAAACTCGCGCGCGAGCATGTCCACTTGCGCGGGACATACATGAAGGCAAACTTCCGCGCCCTTATATTTGCGCTCAATCGCGTGACGAACGGCCCTGACCAAAAGCTCGCCCGGATCGAAAACTCCCACGAGATCGGTTAGTATCTCCATGACCAGCTCTGGCAATTCCTGCTCCAGAACCGCCCTTCGCCGCGCCACTTCGGAGACTGCCTGCGCAATCAGCCGGGCCATCTCCTCGTTGCCTGCATTCAAGCCTTCGGTACGGCCGCGCTCCCGCTCTCGCTGATAAGCGGCGCGTGCCCAGCTGCGAACCCGCTTCAGATGCCGTTCTGCCGCCTCACGCGCTTCTGCGGCGCCATGCCAGATCTCGAGCTCGCTCGCCGATATTAGCGGCCCGACCGGGCGCAACTGCGGCGCAACGGGCTCTGCGAAAAAATCGACTGTCATATCGCCGGGTTCTCCGTCTCAAAATGTGCCACCACAAGCGAAAGCAACTGACCCGAGGCCTTACTGTGTTCGGGCGCGGGGTTCTCGGCGGCGGTCCCGACGGGCAATCGCAGAAGCACGCGGCTACGCTGAAGCGCCGGACTGCTATTAAGCCAAGCTCCAAGGCAGGCATGCCCATCGTGTTCGATGTGTCGCGCGAGCGCTTCCGGATCGGCGATCAAGCTGCTTGCGATCGCATGCGCCAGATGTCGAACGCCGAACGCGTGTACATCTGCACCGATATGCTCAATAAGCGCGGTCAGGTCATGCTTTGAAACAAGTTTCAGCAGCGATCGGGCATGCCAGATACTGCCGGCCAGGAGAGCAGCCCGACGCGGATCATGTCCGCCCAGAAGATCCGGCTCCAAGCCGCTTCCGTTTGAATGCGTTTTATCGTCAAGCAGCAATTGTGCCAGTCTTAGCTGCAGCCTGGGGCGCTTCTGCAACTGCACCAATGTCGCAGCGGACAACGCCGGATCAAGACGTGCCGCAAGACGAGTCGGATGCGCTAAAGCAGCAAGATCGCTCAGGCACACGGGATGGAATTGCGACTGATCGCGTCCGGAAGTCTGCGTCGATATCGGCATTGGGAATATTACCTACGCACCATCGCCGATTTTTCTTGCGAATGGCCTTGGCAGCGAAAACACCGAACGGCCAGCGACCTTGGGCAATGCGCCTGATGATCCCCGGCGCCGATGCCTTAGGACACTGGCCAGGAAATGACACGTCACTGCGCATATTGCGGCGGCAACACCGATCACGATGGCCAGAAGGGGCGCTGCAAGGGACCTGGATGCTTCGGCCGAGACAGTCGCCGGAACAGTCCGTAGCTCGTGTTCGGGCGCTTCCACAGGAACCAAAACCACTTCGACTTTTTCGTAGGTCAGGCCTTCGATGCTGTCGGCGACGAGCATCTTAATCTTCGGCAGCAGTAGTGAGAGATTTACTTTGGCGTCGTGCCGGATAAAAACAGCGGCTGAGGATGGCGTACCACCCGATCGTAACAGGTCGTTATTTGGCAGAACGACATGAACACGTACTGAGAAGACGCCATCGATATCGTTGATGGTGCGCGATAACTCTTCACTCATGGCATAGACGTAACGAGCCCGCTCCTCGGTCGGTGAGGCAATCAGGCCTGATCCACTGAAGACATCTCCGAGGTTCTTGAAGGACTGGCGCGGCAGCCCCTTGGCATTCAGGAGGTTGATTGACAATGCAAGCAGCTTTTCGTCGACCTGAAGCGTGCTGGTCCCATCCTTAGCGGCAACTCTTACGGCATCGACCCCGTTGTCCATCAGAATTGCGAGCATCTCATTCGCCTCGCGCTCCTGCAATTGCGTATACAGATCGGCCTTGCAGCCACTCAGAGCAAACAGAAGTGGCAGCACAAAAAAATGAAGCGATCGCCGACCGAACGGGCTATGCATGATTCCGCTATGGGATAAGCCAATCATGCGCGCTCTTTATCCTTGCTTGATCAGCGTGTTCACAGAGGAAGTCAGGCCGCTGACACCTTTGGAAACCAGGGAAAGTTGGGTGACGCCATTATAGAGATCCCGTAGATCAGCGACCATCGAGCCGAAATCATGTGCTGCCGGCGTTCCTGCTGTCTCACCCACGCCAGGGACGTTTTGCGCCCGCCCGGGTGGAGGGTTTTTCTCAAGGCCGACCTGATGGTCAAGTCCGGCGGGGGTAACTGCATTGTTCCGGTAAAGGGAAGAAACCGTCTGGAGCAGGCGGTCGCCCCGCAGGGTTGTCTGCGCAGTCGCGCGTTCAACGTCCAAATGCGGAGAAACTGCCGTCACCCCAGCTGGACCCGGCGCGGTATCGTTTTTCGTAGAGGCAGCGGCCTGCGCCAGTGCGCGCTCAAACTGGGCCTGCTCGCCCAACGACGGTGAAGCGACCTTGGGAAGAATATCGGTAAGGCTGGCAGAGATCGACGTGACAGGCATCATCATGCAAGGACTCGATTGCTCTCTTTCGCGCGGGATGAATTCAGCCGGTTTTCACCCGCTTTCGGGTCACTGCCTAGCGAGGCGACCTGACGGCAAGCTGACGAGAGTGCGTCCTTCATTTAAAAAGTTACGGGTGGCGCTTTAGTGCTTGTGAGAGTTTCGGCCTTTGGTTTATCAGGACCAAATGCACGGCACGCTGAACCTATCCATCATCCTGCACAACTTGAAGAGACTTCTTTGTGTCGGATTTTTTCTCTTCACCGGAATCCATACAACTCTGGGCGTCCCGCTGTCGCTTCCCGCGGCGCCCTATAGATATACGGTTCTGGATCAGGATCTCTCTGCCGCGTTGCAGGAATTCGGGAACAACCTGAATATCAGCGTCAACATCAGCGCCGAGGTGAGGGGCCGGATTCGCGGGCGTATGCCTGATTTGCCCGCGCGCGAGTTCCTCGACCGCCTGGCCGAGCTGTACGACCTCCAATGGTACTATGATGGGCTTGTCCTCTACGTATCAGCTGCGAAGGAAGCGCAAACTCGGATGCTTGTGTTGACCCCGCTTCGCTTCGACACCTTCAAAGCGGCTCTCGATCAGCTCGACATCTCCGATGACCGCTACGTCGTGAGACCCGCGCCGGGAAATGGCCTGGTCATGGTTTCCGGTCCCCCTCGCTTCGTTGCGCTCGTGGAGCAGACATTCAACGGCCTGGTGGCCGAGGCGCAGGCGCTTCCGCGCGCGGCGGCGGCGCCTCCAAAGGAATCGGTGCTGATCTTATTCAGGGGCTCCTCCACCATGGTCGTGCGCGATGGGAGACCGGAAGCCTCTTATTCTTCTGACGTGCCGCAACAGGATGAGGTTGGCGGCAAGCCTGAGCCGACTCAGAAATGACATCTCCTGAACGATTGTTGTGAGTTCGTCAGATTCTCGAAAGCTGAACCGGCCATGAGGAGACTCAGGATCCAGCAATCGCCAGCCATTGTGGGCTGGAATTGAACCTGGGAGCCAACAGGAGCGGAGCAATTAAAGCATGGCAAATGGGAGGCGGAATGGTCACCCGGCTAATGCTCATAATCGTCAATGTCCGTGAACACCTTTGGCGTCGCCCCTAAGGGGAGGATTGCTATTTTCACGACTGAGGAGCCACAATGCCAATCAATAATAGCAGCAACACTTTCTCGCAGTCCGTCCAGGATTGCTCAAATCAAATATTCGCGTTGGCCCAGACTCTGCAAAACGGATCGTCCTTTGACACGATCGTGGCCAATTATGACAGGGCCGGTCAGTTCGCGCTCCGGGACCCGTTGCCGCGGAATCTCTCATCGCTGAAAGCAGTGGTCCAGGAGCCCTCGCAGTCGCCTTTGTCAGATGCCGAGGCGTCGTTGGAGGAATTGCGTCTCCACCCAATGGACCTACTGCCGCCAGCTATGAGGGCATCAATCGAAGCGATGGATCAGGAGCCGCAGTCTTCTGAAATCGAGCCCCCGCCGATTGCACCGGCGCCCATAAAAAGCGAGAGAATCACGTGGAACGGGGGCTCGCTCACCTCTGCCGAGTTGCAGATCGTAGCGGTGCTGAACCGTCACAAGGACCTATGCCCGCTCAGTTGGGAATCATTGTCGGATAAAGCCAATGATCCCTCTACGCCATCGGATCTGAAAGCGGCGATCCAGGGGTTGCAGCAGGATCCAGAGCTTTTTTATGCGATCGGCTCGCAGGGCGATGGCCGCTGCGGCGGCAAGATCACGGCGAAGGATTTATCCGGATTCTCCGGCCATCACTCACAAGTTGCCGAATTTCAGGAAAAGCAGGCGCAAAGCTACGGGCAGAATTACATTCCATCCGACAGCACCGGAGATCCGCAGCCGTCGGTCATGACCCGCAACGATGCATTACGCGAGCTCTACAGGTACTCCGAAAACCTGCCCAAGAACCTGAGTGTGGCTGACTTCAAGCAGATCGTCGACGGCGACGCGAAAACCGGCAAATGTCCGCCTCAGGTTATTGCGGCGGCTCAGTACTTCGTCAGCCACCCGAATGAATGGAAGCAATTGTATGGTGGTTCCATCGACAAGGTCCACAAAGAGGACTTTCTTCAAGTCGCGTCATCGGCGATGAGCCTGACGCGCACCGAGCTGGACACAATAGAGACGATCAAGAACAATCAGGACGCCTTCTTTGGAAGCGGTGACCTGACTCGTGAAAAGCTCGCGAGTATGGCGGAGGACAAGAGCCTCGATCTAAAGTTACAGCAAGCCGCCTCTCATCTACTCTCAGATCCTTTGCTATTCAGTCAGCTCAACAATTCGATTACGGGCTACAAAACCCACCATAAGTTCTTCGATTTCGGCGGAGGACACACGGTCGATTCCGGCAACATCAGCAAAAATGACTTTGCGCATTTCTCCGACAGTATGTCGTCGGCGAACCGCACCGTTCAGCAATCGAAGACCCATGCGCCCAAAATCGCCGGGGACCAGGACGCGGTCTCGGACATGATGATGGGTCGGACGGATCAGCCTGATACCAAGTCACCCAAGAAGAATGGCGGGGCATTCATGCACGCAATCGGCGACGTGCTCAAGGTGGTCTCGCCAGTGCTCGATTGGGCTGCAACGGCGGTGAGTCTATTGAGCTTCGTTCCGGCTCTTGGGCAAATGGCCGATGCCGTGTCGATGGCGCTTTCCTGCGAGGCGCAGGCGGCGAATCTTCTCCGTACGGCCATCACCGGAGGCAATATGAAGCAGGCGTTGCTAGAAGCAGGCATCAATATCGGAGGGCAGGCGCTCAGCTTTATCGCTGGCCCCGAAGTCAAGCTGGCAATTCGCAATGGGCTCGTGAAGCAAGCGCTGGAAGAGGCCGCCACGGCCGGGATCAATCTGCCGATCTCCATGGCGCAAGACTATGCAGAAGGCTATCTGAACAATCTGCAAGCACGCCTTGCGGCTTGAGCCTGCAGGGCACGAGCCAGGTCGGTACAATACCTTGTCTTGTGCCAGCTGGTATCCGGCGGGTTTGAACTACTTTCATTTTGCCCCGTGGAGAAGGTGGTGCAGCTCGGCAAAGAAGCCTGCAGACGAATTCTGCGGGCCAAAAGCAGAGCGAACCATCAGCGCCCTGCGATGTGTGTTTTGGGAAGGCGAGCGCGGCAGAAGCTGAGCGTCGCGCCGCCAGCTCCATCGCAGCGTGGCCACTGGCTGTCTTGCATGCCGGCAACGGGAGAACCAGCACCAGATAGTTCTGCGGGCTGGAGATCGGACGGTCAGGCGGTACGCCGCTGCTGCTCGGTCAGCCACTGTTCAAGGGGGCGGCGGCCCCGATCTTGGCCTGCGACGTCGACCAAGGTAGCGCCGCTACGTGGCGAGCGCCGCCCGGCGGGTATTGCGCAGGTACGTGCCAATGGCCACTGAGGCCCTCTCAAGGCATGGCACCTCATCGGCATGATCGCACTAAGCGCAAGTGAGGGTGCTGCTAGGGCGCCCTTTCCTTGCTGGTCGAGCAGCTCCTCATCCTGTCGTCCAGTTGGATGGCCGTCCAAGAGGCCATGTCATCTCCCGCCGCGGCAGGTAACATGGCTAGCTCTTGTCCTAACCAATATCCATGCGCTGTGTCTCCACGAGTCGGATGCACCCGAGCGCATCGGTTCAATCTCTGCCAGGCGTTTCAGCAAGCCTGCCGCTGAGAATGAACTGGCGGCCGAGGCTGCGGCGGAAAACGCCCTGTCGGTTCGCACCTTCACCCGCAAGCGGCCGGTCCCGCAAGCCGTGGCAGAAGAAATCGAGCTCAAATATATTGTCATCGAATGGGCCGCCGGCCCGCGGCGGCTCTGGCGTTTGTCGAACCTGGCCCGAGGAACATCAGGAGAGCCCGGAGGAGATCCGACGCCGCTTCAAGGTGATCGAAACGCGCCGCGATTGCGAGCCGATTAGTCAGGCCCAGCGGCACCGATAATTCCGTGAGCGCCGCAAAGTTATGTTTTGCGTTCGGGGAGCCACGGCGCCCGGCTTGACTGGTGAACAGCGTCGGTTTGCGCATGTGGGGTCGAATTACTTCCTGGCGAAGAGGAGGCAGGCTCATCATCCAACAGAAGCCGGAGTTCCCCTGGCTCGAATGCCATCATTGCTGGGGAGGCAGGCTCATCATCCAACAGTAGCGTGAGCTCCCCTGGCTCGAAGGAGGCGGCCTCATCATCCGACGTCTGCCGGGGTTGCTCCTCGTGCGGTAGGCGCCTCGTCAGCCGGTTTTGCAGCGCCTGGCGATCGGCCACGAGGTTGTCGAGGTGCAGCGGCTCGTGGTCTGGCCGCTCCCCGTTGAGCAGTCGTTGAACCAGCGCCCAGGTGCCGTCGACCACAAACACACCGCAATCATGNTCGTTCGACTGTCGCGGCATGCGGGCCGGCGCCAGGGTGGCGGTCAGCCCTTCTGCCAGCTGCTGTGCAGGCTCNTCGTTGTATCCTGCTTGCTGGAGCGAGTCGTAGTGATAGGCGACCCGGCCTTGCGGGTTGCGGCCATCGACGAACAGCAGCGACCAATGGGTGCCGG
>NZ_JAFG01000028.1 GCF_000519305.1 Mesorhizobium ciceri WSM4083
GACCGTGCCGCCGTCATGCTTACCCTCATCACCACGGCACGCCTCAACGACGTCGACCCGAAAGCCTGGCTCGCCGACGTCCTGGCCCGCATTGCCGATCTTCCCGCCTCGCGTCTGCACGAACTACTGCCCTGGCAATGGAAGCGCCTGCGCGAAGCCGACAAGCCCGCCGATCAGCAGGCCGCCTGACCTCACGAAACGTCATCATAGAGCCCGCCGCGCACACGCGCGCGTGCCAATCATGCGGCCTTCGTCGTATGCGTACGGATCCGCGCTTCTGGGACTCGTTGAGGACAACGCTCACGCTGATAGCGATTGGATTGCTGATCCAGTTACCTGTAGGCGTCGCCCTCGCGATCATCCTGGAAAAAAATCTGCGCGGCACCCGTTTGTTTCGAACGGTGCTTGTCGTGCCGATGTTGCTTACGCCGGTCGCCGTGGGACTCATCTGGCGCTTTATGTTTGACGCCGATCTCGGCGTTATAAATTGGGCACTCAGCCTGGTTGGCATGGATGGCCCGAATTGGCTTGGTGCACGTTGGCCTGCAATTGCCGCTATCTCAATTGTCGACAGCTGGCAATCGGTACCCTTCATTATGCTAACAGTCCTGGCCGCCCTGGCTAATCAATCAAAAGGGCCGCTCGAGGCGGCAGCGATAGACGGCGCAACTCAATTGCAAACTCTCTTTTACGTGACCCTGCCGTCCATCAGCAATGTCCTGTTGGTCATCATAACAATAAGGATAATCGATGGTATGAAGATGTTTGACCTCATCTTCATAGTAACGTCAAAGGGTGGGCCTGGGACGGCGACTCAAACGCTTGGCATGTTGGTCTACAATACCGGGTTCGGCTTCTTCCAAACGTCGCGGGCGGCCGCCCTCGGTATCGTAATGGTCGTACTGATTGCCCCTGTTTATGTTCTCTGGCGCAAAGCGGATCGGGTATCAAGATGAGCTTTGCGAGAAGAAAGCGAATATCGGCGGCCTTGTCGTATGCTGTTCTGCTATTGGCAGCGTTCCTCTCGCTTTTCCCGGTATTTTGGACGATCACAACATCGATAAAGCAGCGTGCAGACACCTTCGTGTTGCCGCCGAAGTTTATCTGGTTCGATCCGACCCTCAAGAATTATTCGGCCATTTTCCATACCCGCGGCTTTGGTCAAATTTACCTCAACACCATCCTTGTGACGCTTGGGTCGACCGCTTTGTGTGTGATGCTCAGCACACTTGCGGCCTACGCGCTCTCTCGGACGCCTCGCTTCGTGAGCCGAGCGCCACTGGAAATTTCGCTGGTCTTAGTACGCGCCATTCCAGCAATCGTACTCATGGTTCCTCTTTTTCACATAACGTCGCAGCTGGGGGTCTATGATAGCCGTGTTGCGCTGATTGTTATGTACGCCACTATCAACATGCCTTTCGCAACGTGGTTGATGAGTTCGTTTGTTGGCCAAGTGCCAGTCGCCCTGGAGCAAAGCGCCGCGATAGATGGGGCGGGGCAAGTCGCGACCTTTTGGTATGTCGTGCTGCCGCTGCTCTTGCCTGGCATCGCAGCAAGCACGATCTTTGTTGCGCTTTTCACTTGGAACGAGTTCTTGATTCCAGTCATGTTGGCGGGGAATTCGGCCAAGACCCTACCTGTCTTCATATCCGGCTTTATCTCCGCTCGGAACCTTGACTGGGGACCGATGGCCGCCGCCTCGTCTCTTGCGATAATTCCTATAACGATCGTTACAGTAGTTGCTCAGCGGGCCTTGATCTCGGGAATGAGCTCGGGCGCTCTGAAGGGGTAAAATTCGGCGCAGTCGACATCGCGTTTTCCATGCTGATCTGCCATAGAAATTCGTCTGGTTTGAAGGCCCGGTCAGGTGTAGATGTAGCTAGCGACGATCAGGCTCAGCTACTGCGACGCCGATGGGTACCTTGGCCCTCGCTCCACGCAGCGGCTCGAAACGAAGTCTCCAGCGGATCACCGCAAGGCATGTGCTTGTGAGGGGGGGCAGCATTGGTCGATGAGCACCACGGCGGTGCAAGGTGGAATTTCTCCGGTATTTGCAAATTTCTGCATCTCGATTGTATTCAGTGCCAATGAATTTCCCCGCTTGCTAGGAGACATCCGTTTCCGCTGAGCGCCAAGGAACAGGCATGAAGGCAATGAACATCAACTCACCTGCAACGATAGCGGCATCGCACGAGAGCATCTTGGCTCGCCTGCAGGACGACATCGACCGCTTGCCCAATGCGCTCGCTCGCATTGCCAAATACATTCTGGAAAACCCGGAAAAGGTGCTGCACCAATCCGTTGCGGAGTTAGGTGAATTTGCGGCAAGTGGTGAAGCCAGCATATTGCGGCTTTGCCGGCAGATAGGCTTTTCCGGCTTCCGCGACTTCAAGCTCGCATTGGCGGCCGAGATTGGCCGCCCGGGACTCCCCTCCACGGGTGCTGGAACTGCGGATAGCGCTCTGCAATCGTTGCACGACACGATGGCGCAAAACCTCGGCATCGCACATAACAATGCCGACCCCGAAACCCTGGCGAAGGTAGCCGCTGCGCTTGCGGCAAGCCGACGGATCGATCTTTACGGGGCGGGAATGTCTGGTATGACGGCAGAACTGCTTGCCTACCGGCTTTTACGTGTCGGGCTAACGGCTTTCGCGTTCAGAAACTCCACCATGGCTCACGAAGTCGCCAGCGGGCTTGGTCCCGGCTGCGTTGCGATTGGTCTCTCGATCTCCGGCCTGACAGTTGACACGGTCCAGTTCCTCAAGGGCGCCCGTTCGGCGGGGGCACTGACCGTCGCCATCACAAACCGCGCCCGCAGCCCACTCGAGAAGGCGGCTGACCTCACTTTGCAAGCCTCCGGCCTTCAAGACCACCCAATCGGAGGCACTCTGACGCCAGCGATTGGCAAGATCTTTGTGATCGAAAGCCTCATGCTGGCGATCGGAAAAGCAACCGAGAAATCAGTTGCCAAATGAAATAAAACTCCATAATGTCATGAAAGTGAAATAAAACACCGCTAGAAGTCGGCCAACCGAAGGGAACTCGGAATGGCAGCGTTGGACCTCCACATCGACGACATCGGCAAGCGGTATGGCGCGATTGATGTTCTGCGCGGCATCTGTCTCAACGTTGCTGCGGGGGAGTTTGTGACGCTGCTGGGCCCGTCTGGCTGCGGCAAGTCAACGCTTCTTCGGATCATCGCAGGGCTGGAGCGCGCCGACCAGGGTCATGTGCGTGCAGGCGGCAGGGAGCTGGACGCGGTTGCGCCAAAGGACCGCGATCTGGCCTTCGTGTTCCAGAGCTACGCCCTTTATCCGCATCTGAGCGTGTACGACAACATTGCAGCCCCGCTAGTCATGCGCGAGCTAAGCAGCTTGGAACGGCTTCCCGTGATTGGCGGGCTGCTGCCCGGGGCTGTCCTACGCAAACGCTCGATCCGAGAGCGGGTCGGGCAGACCTCAGCGCTGCTCAAGCTTGACGCGCTGCTAGAGCGTCGACCGTCGGCGCTGTCGGGTGGGCAGCGCCAGCGCGTGGCTTTGGGACGTGCCATGGTGCGCAAACCGAAGATCTTCCTGATGGATGAACCCTTGGCAAACCTCGACGCGGCGCTGCGCATCCATACCCGTGGCGAGATCGCGCGGCTTCACAAGGAAATGCAAACGACAACTATCTTCGTTACCCATGACCAGGCCGAGGCGGCCGCGCTTTCAGACCGTGTCGCAGTCATCTTTGGGGGCGAACTCCGTCAGGTCGCAGCCCCTGCCGATCTCTATCGGGAACCCGTCGATCTAGACGTAGCCCGGTTCCTGGCGCAGCCTTTCCTGAACGAGGTAGCAGTGGCAGCACCAATGGGCGGCGCGCTCATGATCGGTGGCAGCAGGATCATCATTCGCGACGCGCTCGGATCCGGACAGGCCGGAACGCTGGCCTTCCGCCCAGAGCACGCGACCCTGGTTGACAAGGATCAGCCGGGAGCCCTGGCGGTTTGCGTCACGCGCATCGAGCACGCTGGGATGGACGCCCATGTCTTTGTCAATGCCGAGGTCGGCGCCGAGTTTGTCGCCCGCATTTCCGCTGAGCGGGCTAGACCTCTGCGTGATGGCGATAACCTGGGACTGAACATCGACCCTGAAAACGCATGGTTCTTTCCTTCAAGCGGCTCGCGCCGGCCTGGCGATCACAGCGGGGCAGCCTGACATGGCCGTGCTCAACGACATTCCGCTCAGTCGCTTGGCTCTGAGCACTCCAGCGCGCTACCGGCCGGCTCGAGCCCAGGCGCAAGCTGGAATGATTTTATCCGTGCCGGCGATGCTGCTGCTTGTTGCCCTTGTCATAGGACCCGCCATTCTTGTCTTGTTTTTGTCCTTCACGAATGCGTCACTCGGCTTGGCCGGCATCCGATTCATCGGGCTCGCTAATTATACGCGCATGCTGACCGACCCTGGCTTTGCTCAGAGTCTGCGCAATACCGCGCTCTATGTCGCGGTGGTCGTGCCGACGTCCATCGGGTGGGGGCTCCTTGTTGCCCTTTTGATCGCCAGATCACGGTTCGCAGTTCTCTATCGAACCGCTTATTTTCTGCCCGTGGCTGCGACCTTGGTTGCTCTGGCGACCGCGTGGGAAGCGATCCTTCATCCAAGCCTGGGTTTTGCCAACACACTGCTGCAGCTTCTTGGCGCATCGCCCGTCAGGTTTCTATCCGATCCGGCGACCGCCATATATGCGCTGGCGGCAATCGGCGTGTGGCAGTTGGTGGGCTTCAACATGATCCTTTTCCTGGCCGGCCTTTCGACCATTCCAGAGGAGCTCTACGAAGCCGCCGCGATTGATGGGGCCGATAGGGGACTGAAGCGCTTCCTTCTGGTCACCTGGCCGATGCTGGCGCCGGTTACCGTATTCGTCACCGTGATGACAATCATCCGCGCCTTTTCGGTTTTCGAAACGGTTGCGGTCCTCACACAGGGAGGGCCGATGAAATCTACCTCCGTCGTTCTTTACACCTTTTATCAAGAAGGGTTCCGCTTCTTCCGCGTCGGCTATGCGTCAGCGATCTCCGTTTCTTTCTTCGTCTTCGTGACTTTCCTGTCGCTCGTCCAGATGCGTGTCTCCGAGCGCCGGGCGCGCTGGAAAGCAAGTGGAGGCCAGCCATGATCTTGGCGCAATCGTCCTCTTCCCGCATCGCCTCGGATGCCGTGCTGATGACCGGCGCGATCGTCATGGTCTTCCCGTTTGTGTGGATGATCCTTGCCTCGCTGACACCACAGAGTGAGATCTTTAACGGCGACCTGCTTCCAACCCCGACCCTTCATGGCGCAATCGACAATTACGGCACTGCGCTCTCGGCAATTCCACTGCTTCGGTTCATGGCAAATGGGATTGTGGTATGCGTGGCAATTCTTGTGTTGCAGATCGCGATCGCCATCCCGTGTGGCTATGCGCTGGCTAAGCTGTCCTTCCCCGGTCGCCCAATTCTGCTTGTCGCCGTGCTGCTAGGCCTTCTGGTGCCGGTGCAGATACCAACCATCCCGATCTACATAGCCCTCGCAAAATCCGGGCTGCTCGATAGCTATGCCGCGCTGGTTCTGCCTTGGATCGTTTCGGTGTTTGCCATCTTCCTGTTCCGGCAATTCTTCGTGACCTTTCCCGATGAGGTGCTTGACGCAGCGCGGCTCGACGGTTTCAGCGAGTTATCAATTGCCTGGCGGATCATGCTGCCGGCCGCTTGGCCAGCAGTCGCCTCCTTCTCTATCTTCTCTATCGTCGCTCATTGGAACGATCTGTATTGGCCAATGGTGGTGATAACCAATCCCGACATGATGACGCCTTCGCTCGGCATCGCCTATTTCCGTCAGGCGGGCGAAGGCACCGGAAACGTCGGTGCGCTGATGGCAGGGGGCGTTCTCGTGACTGCGCCCTTGGTCGCTCTTTTCCTTCTCATGCAGAAACACTTCATCCGGGGTCTCGTGCTCGGCCGACACTAGCTCCGTTTCTGAAAACCACATCTCGAACCTTAGGAGAGCAATGTGAAAACACTTGCAATGATCCTTGCTGCCGGTATCGCAGCGGCAGTCATGCCAGCACAAGCCGAGACGAAACTCGACGTCTACTACGCCTGGCCCGAACACGAAGTGATCCACAAGCCGATCGCCGAGCGCTTCATGGCGGACCATCCGGACATCAAAATCAGCTTCCGCGCTGCTGCGCCGAGCTACGATGAAGCCGTCCAGACGTTGATCCGTCAGAGCATGGCAGGCGAGTTGCCCGACGTTCACTACGTCGGGTTCAATGTGCTGCGTCCGCTCGTCACCCGCGGGCTCGTAAAGCCCATCGACGACCTCGTTGCCGCGGATCACCTGACCGACAAGGGCTACACGGAACAGGTCCTGTCTCTCGCAACGATCGACGGTCATCGTTACGGTCTTCCCTTCGCCATGTCGACACCAGTCGTTTACTACAATGCCGACCTGGTGAAGCAAGCAGGCGGCGACCCCGACAAGATCCCGGCCGACTGGGACAGCTTCGTCGCACTGGCTGGCAAGGTCGGAGCGCTCGGCAAGGGAACGTCGGGCATGTATTACCAGCTTGGCTCGGACGACTGGGCCACGCAGAACCTGGTCCGCAATTTCGGCGGCCAGATGATGAACGACAAGGAGAGCGACATCGCTTTTGACGGTCCTGCCGGCCAGGCTGCCGTCAAGCTGTTCAAGCGGTTTCATACCGACGGCGCTCAGCCGGCCATCGACTCCCATGCCGCCCTGCAGCTCTTCACCTCCGGCAAGCTCGGCTTCTTCTTCGCCTCTGCCGGCAGTGTGAGCGGTTTCGAAGCTGAAATTGGAGACCGGTTCAAGCTCCGGACGGCCAAGCAGCCGCTCGCCGCTGAAGATGCGACGATGCCGACCGGCGGAATGGTTGCGGTAATCCTCACCGACGATCCCGCCAAGCGCGCCGCCGCCTGGGAGTACATCAAGTTTGCCACAAGCCCCGATGGCCAGAGCATTGTCGTGCCGAACACTGGCTACATGCCGACCAATACGCTTGCTCTCGATAAGGATCATCTCGCCGGCTTCTACGACAAGCACCCGAACTGGTACACGAGCGTCCTACAGACGCCGCGCGCCCGCCCGTGGTTCTCCTGGCCTGGTGATAATGGCGTGCAAATCGGTGAGGTCCTCCGCGACGAGATGACTGCCATCGCGCTTGGATCCAAGGAACCGGAAGCCGCTCTCGCAGACATGGCGTCCGAGGTTCGCGCACTTCTGCCGAAAACCGACTGATCGTTTCATCCGGGACGCTGCACGCCCTGTGCGGCGTCCCCCCTTTTTTGGGCTTATCCATGAAACTCATTCACCTGACCGACCCTCATCTTGTGCCGCCAGGCGCCACGCTCTGCGGCTTCGATCCTGCCCAACGGCTTAGGGAGACCATCAAGCGCATTAATCGCGATCATGCCGACGCCGAGCTTTGCGTCGTCACTGGCGATCTCACCGACGACGGAGATCTCGCTTCCTACGTCCTGCTACGGGAGGTGCTGCGGGACCTGCGCGTGCCCGCTCGCCTTCTGCTGGGCAATCACGACAGCCGCGAGAATTTTATGCGCGCGTTTCCTGAAGAGCCGCGCGATGCGAATGGCTTCATTCAGTCGGCCCAAGACGGGACTGCCGGGCGCCTCATTTTTCTCGACACATTGGTGGAAGGCTTCGGTCATGGCGCTTTGGATCGCGGCCGGCTCCAATGGCTGCTGGCGCGCTTGGCAGAAAAACAGAATACGCCTGCCTATCTCTTCGCCCATCATCCGCTGCAGCCGATCGGCCTGCCGCATTTCGAGCCTTGGAACATGCAGAACTGGCAAGAGCTCATGCCGGCGATCTCAGGCGCCGGCAATATCCGGCACATTTTTCACGGGCATGTGCACGTAGATGTTGGCGGTACCTGGAGCGGCATTCCCTTCAGCGGAAGCCGCGGCGTTGCGCATCAAATCATTCCGCACTTTGCGCGCAGGGACGCAGACTTTGTCGAGGATGCCCCGGCTTTTGACGTTGCTCTGATCGACGACGATGCCGTGCTTGTGCACCGTTTCGAGGTCAGCGACAGGAATGTGGTTGAAGTCTCGCCGGCAGGTCGTTTCCCCCGGGGTAACCAATGAAGCAGCGAAAATCTCATGAACTGGTCATCTTCGATTGTGACGGTGTCTTGATCGATAGCGAAACGCTGGCAAGCCGCATCGACGCCGAGGAACTGACCCGTATCGGGTATCCCACCTCCTATTCTGACGTGGTTCTGCGCTTCACCGGCCTTTCGTCGGCGACGATGCGGAAAATGGTTGAAGAAGATTGGGGGCGCCCTCTGCCGAGCGACTTCGACACCGTCGTGCAATCGCGTATCAAGGAAAGCTATCGATCAGAACTGCAACCAATAATCGGTATTGACCAGCTCTTGCGTCAGCTATCACTACAACGCTGCGTCGCCTCGAGCAGCGCCCCCGACAAGCTGCGGCTTGGCCTTGAGCTCACAGGGCTCTGGCAGCACTTCGATCCACACGTGTTCAGTTCCGCGCTGGTAAAGGCCGGCAAACCGGCCCCGGACCTATTCCTGTTTGCCGCGGCCCGGATGAACGTCGAGCCCGAATGCTGTGTCGTTGTGGAAGACAGCATCGCAGGAGTTCGAGCTGGTGTGGCAGCGGGAATGACGGTGATCGGTTTCACCGCGGGCGGCCACTGCCTCGACGACCACGGCCAACGATTGCTGTCAGCCGGCGCTACGGTCGTCGCGCGCTCAGCTGAAGAACTTAGCGGCCTGCTTATGAGGAGCGAAGTCCAGCCCAGTTACAAAATGGCAGGAGGGTGACCCGGGTGTTAGCGTGTGCCGTAGGTGAACTGCGCTAGCTTCCCATCCACTGAGCGTCGGCAACGCCTTCAGTGTTGAGCGGTATGAAAAACGGGATCTCGAAAGACTTTCGGTGTAAGCATGCCAAGGAATTTTATAGAACCGCCGGGATCGAGATCTAGCTGAGCGCCTCCGGGACCCTGTCGGCGACATCTGGCGCGATTGAACTGCTCTGGTGGCTCACCATTCCCTCTTGTGTCGCATCGAACACATTTTCGGCCCGCCTGCAGGGTGACAACCGAGCTGTCCATACAATAGCCAGTGGCGTCGAGCGGCCAATGCCACTCTAAGCTTTCCACCTCTGACAATGCGGCATCCGAGCGCCGCGCGGCGTCAGTTTGAGCGCACAGCCATCCCGAACGCCGGGCATGGTCACACCTCGCTGGCATGGTTTATGCAGCTGAGGCGGTGCGCGGCGCACGCGTTATGTCCGGTCGGACGCTCAAGGGACATCGAAAGAGGGAAGCGTGGAGATGTGGTTCTGTACAAACGCGGACCAATGTCGTCGAACCGAAATTGCCAATCTGGCTATCGACGCCAAGAAGCATGCAAAAGCCGCTGCAGCCTACGCCGCGGTACGTCAATTGCTCTACAGCAAAGCCCATATGCCAGGGCAGCACCTCAGTGACAAAGAGTTAGCGTCCAAGCTCAACATCGGCCGGACTCCTGTGCGCGAAGCACTTATCCGACTTGCAGCGGAAGCGAAGATCGTATCCCTTCCTCAAAGGGGCTATTTTACGAGACCCCTGGTCGAGTGGGTTCTATTAGACTCGTATGTGGTGGCGCGCGCAACACTCACCTTGGCCCTAACGCGTACACGAACTCACCCTCTCGACCTAACCGCACCCTCTGGTGGGTCTTCTCCAATGGAACTCGCTATCCGCGCGGAAGAGATATTCGCTGACATAGCTCTGGGCGCATGTAATTGCGAAGTCTGCCAAATCATCGACAAGTTCTGCTTCTGCTCACATCCGCTTCGCATGGAAATAGCCGCGTCTGAGCTTTCCCCGGCTTTTCGAACAAGTCTAGCAAGGCTAACGGAGGCAATGCCTCAGCTCTGCAAGAACACGAGCGCGGTGGAATCCGCGTTGACGAACCACCTTGATGTAGAAGAGCGCGCCGTGTCACACGCCATGCAAACTATGAGCAGAAAACTGCTGGCAAACTCCCCGTTTGCAAGGCAGTATTTATGAGCGAATTCGCCGACGCGATCCATACGGCTTACCCCCACAGTTCGGCTTATGCCTATGAGGGCTGACGAAGATCCGCATTCATCGAAGAGAGATCAGGGCGGCCACATCGGGGCTCGGTTTTTTGCTCACAAGTGGCGCGAGTCGCGTTGCGCAACTCCCTCGGTATGCAGGCTGGAACGGCAGCCGGTCCTGTGCGATACAATGCTGGAGCCGGTCAAGCTTCGGATTGAAGGGTGGTGCCCCATCCGATCGAAAACCGCTCGGAAATGGCACCTCTGCACCAGGCAAGGAACACTCGCCTTCGCCTCTTCGCTGACCGCGTTATTTGCTTCACGCGCGGTGAAGGGCTCACTGCAGCGGCAAGTCGGAAGACGCAAAGCATTCAAGCGTTATTCCGCTCGCGTCCCTCCTTTGCACGATCACCCATGGTGCTCCGTCAGATCGCCGGATGGATAATCAGAACTCGATCTATTCTTACTGACGGCTCAGAATGCTACCGGGGCGTTCCTTCGGGCACAGCCCACTGCGAGCGGGAGTGCCCGCGGAAGGCGCTTACGGTCCGGCGACTGCGTCAACCAAATTATGCAAGCTCGTGGTGGCTCACAGCTCGCCAAGCTTGGCTTTATCTCGCCGGAATTGGCTTTGGCGGATGGATAATACCCGCGCATCCGTACGGCGCATTCTATCCTTGAACCATGCCCGCAGGGAGACTGGTGGGAAGAAACCACGCGCTCTCACTTCCGATTACCTCGGATAGTAGGTAGTTAGCCAAGCCGACAAATAATATATTTGCAAATATATCTCGGCTGACCACTTCCCCTTCTAGTCGACGGCCATTAAGTCTCGGTTTGCGAAGGAGGAACTGCATCGTCTAGCGAGTTCATTTCGGAAGTGATGGAAACTTTATGTGCCGGTTCGAGCTCGGAAGATTTTTCCTAAATTCAATGCAGCGAGGCTGCTGCGGAACCTAGTCTGTTATCAGAGGCGACGCTGCTTCGGCGGCTCGCCGAGCCTCGTTGCAAGACGCAGAAGTATGCGAGAGACGGGTCGGTTCGGCTCTAGTTCGCGAGTGACCGACGGCCGATGTCACAAACCAGGCTAGCGTCTGGAGGGACCATATGAACAAGTATGTAAGCTTAGCCTCGGCAGCAAGCACAGTTTGCGTCCACCAAAGCAACACTTCTCTTGCGCTCTTTGGAGGAGATCCAACGGTGCCGGCCGGGCGAGTTGTTCTTTGGCCAGCTGCGAAGCGAAAACATTTGAAGGCGCTCGCAAATGTTGTCGAAAGCGGCAAGTATCATCGCGTCAATCACCCTATGGTGATTGAGCTCGAAAAGCGGCTAGCCGATTGGTCGGGCAACTGGTCTGTGCGCGCTGTTGGAAGCGGCACAGCGGCTATTCACGTAGCCCTGGACTACTACCGGAACCGAGGTGGCAGGGTCGTTACGTCGGCTTTGAACTGGCCGGGAGCCGTAGGCCCAATTACGATCAGTGGACTTGAGCCGGTCTTTGTGGATGTAGAGCCGGGCCTTACGGGGGTTGATGAGAAGAAAGCGGCCTCCCTCATCAAACCAGGGGACGCGGCGACGCTCATAACCCATCTGTTTGGAAATAACCTCTTGGTTCCCGGCTTGAGAATGGCAGCGCGGGCGCGAGGCGTCGCAATCGTAGATGATGTTTGCCAATCAATCGGCGCTGCGAAAGATATTGTCAATGGAGCATACTTGGAGAGCGATGCACTCGCTCTCTCCGGGAACGGAGCTAAGCACCTCGGGGCAGGTGAGCTTGGATTTGTCCTTACGAGGGATCCTGCTCTGATCCACCATGTAGATAACGTTTCTCTGACAAGTTCGTCGCGACATGGAGATAGGATATTCTCCCCGAGTTCAAAGGGATACAATTACCGACCGAATGTATTTTCGGCTGCAATTGCCAACCACAGGATAAAGCAGCTAAACCGCCAGCTTAGAACAAGGCGAAAGAATGCTAGGTTACTTTGGCAGGAGATTCGCCATCTCCCAGGGCTTCTGCCCCTTTTCGATCCATCAGACAATCAGCAATCGTTGCTTAATCTCCCGCTGCGTCTGGAGCCGGAAAAGCTCGGCTTTTTACCTGGCCCTACAGCCAGGGATTTCATCCTTAAGCTGCTTCAAGCCGAGGGAGTTCCCGTTGCGGTCTGGCTGACAAAACCCGTTTTTGAATATCTCCCGGATGTCTGCAGCCAATGGTCAAGGACAGATTTCCCAAACGCCACGACGATATTGAACAATATGTTTCACGTATCGGAGATCGCTCCGCCAAACGACGTTGAAGTGATGAGATTGTACGCGGCCGCGTTTCAAAAAGTTTGGGCAGCGCTTCCAAACATAATTTCGAAAATTCCAGAGATCGTATCTTTTGCCTGAAGGCGGGATGGCAAGCCGATGGACTGCTCGATGAAAGGTTTTCCACCATATGGCTTTTCGATTGTCCTCAAATTCGGCGGGAGCATCATGCGTGATCTTGCGGTGTGTAAGCTCGCACTGGCGGAACTTGAGCGTCTCGCCGATAAGGGCCATCGAATCCTAGTTGTTCCAGGCGGCGGCATTCCGGACAAGGCAATCGAGGCGATTGATGCAGCCGAGCGACTACTTCCATATACCGCGCATCACGCGTGTGCTCTCGCACAGGACCAAACGGGATATCTGCTGGCGGACGCCGCCTTCTCTTCCAAATTGGCCCCATCGGCCAGCCTAGGCGAATGCCGAACCCTCGCGAGACATGGGAAGATACCAGTGCTGCTGCCTTCCCGTTTGCTGTTTGCAGCTGACCCGGTGGAATGGAGTTGGGATGTCACATCCGACGCCGTTGCCGCGTGGGTCGCTTGGCTAACTGGGGCATCACAGCTGGTGATTTTGACAGATGTCGATGGCGTCCATCGCGGTGGCGCAACCGACGATCCCGCTGCACTTATAGAGCAGATCGCTGCTCGAGATCTTGCCCTTCTCGGCCACACCTCGATTGACGCCTGCGCGGCCCAATTCATGGCGATGAAAGGCCTTCCTGGCGTTGTAATTAACGCCCGTCATCCCGCTCGTCTCGCCGGTTGGCTGGAAGGGAGGCGCGTTAGAGCGACTAGTATCACCGTCGGGAGCAGGAATGCGCATATCAGAAACCATGCTTTGGAAGGGGCGGAATGATGTCCTCCTTGGCATTGATAGTTTATGGCCCAGAAGTCGCGCGCTCCGGCCTCACTTGCCTGCTCGACGAATACATCCGGCGACGAACCGATCTGGAACTTTCGGAACGGTTCTTTTCCGTTCACAGTCGCAAATCCATCGATGCATTTTATGCGCTTACTTCTTCAAAGGGGGGAAGGCACTGGCCATTGGTACTGGACTTGTTCGATATGCGTCCAGTTTGCGCTACGATCTGGAGCGGACCTGACGCGTTGCACCTGTCCCAAAAACTGAAGGGCAGCACACAGCCGGCCCAGGCGTTACGCGGCACCGTACGCAGCCTCTTTTTTTGCGACAATCCCGTGACGAACCTCCTGCATGTGAGCGACAGCCATGAAGTAATGGATGCCGAGCTTAGAATTCTTAGGCGTCAGTCGTTGGGCGACCAAGCGGCTGCTTGGAATTCTCTCGATTCCGGCTACATCGCCCATTCATCGTTCCAGATGCTGCTAAATGCTCTCGGCGACGGAGAAACTGCGCGGAGGCTTGATAACCGGAATGATGGTAGCGCCTTTGCCCACGCAAAATTCTGCTACGACAGAGCACTCCTAATCGCATCAAAGCCGGGCCTAACAGCAGCCGTCCGACGGTATTTTCGGGGGGATCGAGCCGGTCTTGAAGGCCTAGTCCGGTATGCACCTGTCCAGTCCTCTTGGGACCGCCTCATTCTTGAGGCCGGTCTGTTTTCGATGCCTCTTTGGAATTGCTTACTGAAGCGAACCGTTGTTGCCCTCGAGCAGGGAGAAACAACCAAGCACGGCGACCGCGCCGATCGGCGGGAGGACAATGACCAGACTCGATAATATCAGGAAAACGCTTCGTGCAAGTCAACAAGCCATTTTCCCGCGTCAAATACAGGAATTCGGGCTGGATCTGGTCGTACGGGAGGGGGTTTTTCCTCCTGAGCACTTCCAGAGTTGGCGTTGGATCAGCGAGAATTTTCCCCCTTTCGCCGCGAAAACCGTATTAGAAATCGGCTGCGGTTTCGGTCTTCCAGGCCTTCTGTTGGCAAAGGCTGGTGCGCGCTCGTTGCTGGCTTGCGACATCAATCCGAGGGCCGTCGCTAACACGCTGGAGAATGCTGCAAGAAACCGCATTAACAACGTTGAGGTCATTGAAAGCGATATTTTTTCAAATATTCCACCTAGCAGAAGGTTCGACATTATACTCTGGAATTACCCGTCGAACTTCGCTCCAGAGGGTTACGAGTATGTTGACGATCTCGAAGCCGGAGCCATCGATCCAGGGTACAACTTGCTCGAGAGATTTCTCTCAGATGGCCCAAGGTTCCTTACAGAAACAGGCCATATCGTTCTAGGGTTCGGCACCAATGCGCGTGACGACATTCTTGAACAGATTACAGGCTCAAATGATCTTACATCAGTGCTTCTGCGATCTGGGACCTATCCAGGCGCCAACGTAACTTATAGGCTGTTCTCAATATCCAAGAAGGGCACGGGATATGCTTCCTGAGCTGATGCGCACTGCTTTAGTCGCGATTTCGCCCAATCGGAGCAAAGATAGCTGGGTAGCGGGCAGCAGCGTCCTTTCGCAGTTCATCCAGCGTGCACCGAACGACATAGACATTCATCATGTCAATTTGGCCGCATTCGCGGAGGCTGTGGATAGCGACACCAGGGCTCTGGCGGACGCGGGGTTCTCCATGGCAAGACAACGATTTGCCGACACGGAGCTGGAGATCGTATTCTTGAGATCGAATGGGACCTTGGCGATGAATTGGGTTCTCGAACAGGAACAACCGACCGCTTTAATTGGCGATCCGCTTTTTGGCACAAGGGCGAGTTTCGCGGACGTCATAGCGCGAAAGATCAAGATGCACTTCGAGGACCATGGTTCGAAGCATAGAGATGATCTCCTCGCACTCCTAAAGCATTCCGCCTCAATCGCGGCCGAAATGAGTCCAGACCAATTGGCTGCCTGCACATCGGTCCTAGACCTCGCAGATTATGACCATTCCGGCGTTCGTGGCGGCACGCCATAGATGTCAGAGCCTAACTCCCCGGTATCCCAAATACCTGGTCGACGCCCTGACCGCAAAAGCAGCCCCACTGACCTGCTGTCGGTGAAGAAAAAGCCGGGATATTGCCTTCCTGCGTCCCGCGCCGCTCCAGCTCCACCGATAGCCTACCGATGCTGCCGTGGGCGAGCGCGCATCGAACGTTGCGCCGGAACTGTCCGAATTGGCCTTGTGGGATTCAGACTTCCGCCACCTGCAAACTTTGGCAGAGATATTCGCTCAGCAAAACTAGAGCCGGCACGTGCATCGCCGACCCGGCCTGTGGCCAAGCCCCGGCCGAGGTAAACAAGACCACCTCGTCCGCAGCCTGGGCGATCGGGCAGTCCACGCGGGTCGTAATGGCGATCGTGTACGCTCCGCTCTCGCGCGCAACGGCCAGAAAATCCGTCGTTTCGTACGGCTCCGGTGAGGGCCGCCTTGCGGGAGGACGGCACGGTACCGATGCTGCGCTCTTAAGGTTGTCCTTACGAGCGTAGTTAGAAGCACAGCATGAGCCATGTGACGTTATTGACCGGGCCGGAGCGGCGTCGTCGTTGGAGTGAAGAGGATCAGTGCCGGATACTGGCCGCGGCATTCGCGCCCGGGGCCACAGTGGTGGCGGTGGCGCGTCAGTACGATGTCGCGACCAGCCTGATCTATAAGTGGCGCCGCACGGTGAGAGCCCGCGAGACGGGCTTTGCCGAAGTTGTCGTGGTTCCCGATGAGCCTGTCGCCGCTTCGGTGCCGGCGGCGGCACCAGCGGTGATCGAGCTGGAGATCGCCGGCAAGGTGCGGCTGCGGATTCCGCTGACCACGCCGCCGACACTGGCGGCGGCGATGGTGAAGGCGCTGGGCGTTTCATGATCCCGGTTCCGAGTCAGGTGCGGATCTGGTTGGCGGTCGGCCGGACCGATATGCGTCGCGGGATGCAAGGGCTCGCTCTGCAGGTTCAGGAGACGTTGGGCCGGGATCCGCATGCCGGCGATCTTTATGTCTTCCGCGGCCGCAGCGGCAACCTGATCAAGATTATCTGGCATGATGGGCTCGGCATGTCGCTGTATGCAAAACGGCTCGAGAAGGGCCGGTTCCTATGGCCGTCGCCGGCGGATGGTACGGTTTCCATATCGCCTTCTCAGTTGGCGTACATGCTCGACGGGATCGATTGGCGCAACCCGCGCCACACGTTCCGACCTGAGCGCGCGGGCTGAGTTTTTCTTTGAGTTTGCGCCATTTTCCGCGAGTCAGCGGACGCGTTTTATGATTCACTCCAGGGCATGGTTGCCACCGCCCAGGATGCTGTTCCGGACGATATTGGCGCGCTGAGAGCAGCGCTGGCCGCGGCGCTGGCAAGAGCCGAAGACGAGGCCGCGCGCGCTGCGCTGGTCGAGGCCGAACTGGCGGTCGCCAGGGCCAAGGCATCGGATGATGCGGCGCTGATCGCACATCAGGATCTGACGATCCGGAAGCTGCGGCGGGCGCTGCATGGTCAGAGTTCTGAACGTTCCGCCCGCCTGCACGACCAGATGGAACTCACCTTCGAGGAACTCGAGAGCACGGCGACGGAAGACGAGATCGCCGCCGAACAGGCCGCGGCCCGGACCACCGAGGTGGCGCCTTACGTGCGCAAACGACCGGCGCGCCAGCCATTTCCCGAGCATCTGCCGCGCGAACGCGTGGTCGAGCCGGCGCCGAGCGCTTGCCACTGCTGTGGCGGTCATCGGCTGCGCAAGCTGGGTGAGGATATCACCGAGACGCTGGAGGTGGTGCCGCGGCAATGGAAGGTGATCCAGCACGCGCGGGAGAAGTTCACCTGCCGCGACTGCGAGGCGATCAGCCAGGCTCCGGCGCCGTTCCACGCCACCCCGCGCGGCTGGGCCGGTCCCGGCCTGCTGGCGATGATCCTGTTCGAGAAGTTCGGCCAGCATCAGCCGCTCAACCGCCAGGCTGAACGCTATGCCCGCGAAGGCGTGCCGCTCAGCCTGTCGACGCTCGCCGACCAGGTCGGCGCCGGCGCCGCAGCGTTGATGCCGCTGTTCAAGCGGCTCGAAGCCCATGTGCTGGCCGCTTCACGTCTGCACGGCGACGATACGACGGTGCCGGTCATGGCCAAGGGCAAGACCGATATCGGCCGATTATGGACCTATGTGCGCGATGACCGACCGTTCGGCGGCGCCGATCCACCGGCGGCGGTGTTCTACTATTCCCGCGATCGCCGAGGCGAACATCCCGTGGCGCATCTCGCCGGCTGGAGCGGCATTCTGCAGGCAGATGCCTTTAGTGGTTATGGCGATCTCTATGCGACGGGTCGTCAGCCGGCGCCTGTTCTGGAAGCCAGCTGCTGGGCCCACAGCCGGCGCAAAGTGTTCGAGCTGGCCGATATCGAAGCGGCGGCGCGCAAGAAGGCGCGCGGCGAGAAGCCCAACCTGGTCTATCCGCTCGCGGTTGAAGCCGTGAAGCGCATCGATGCCCTGTTCGATATCGAGCGCGAGATCAGCGGCCTGTCGCCGGCCCAACGCCACGCCGTGCGCCAGGAGCGGAGCGTGCCGCTGGTCACCGAACTCGAGCGCTGGATGATCGAGACGCGCGACAAGCTCTCGAGCGGACACGATCTGACCAAGGCCTTCAACTACATGCTGCGCCGCTGGTCATCCTTCACCCGGTTCCTCGACGATGGGCGGATTTGCCTATCGAACAATGCAGCCGAGCGAGCCCTGCGCGGCATCGCTCTCGGCAGAAAGTCCTGGCTGTTCTGCGGTTCCGATCGCGGCGGACAGCGCGCTGCCGTTTTCTACAGCCTGATCGTCAGCGCCAAGTTGAATGACGTCGACCCTCAGGCCTGGCTCGCCGATATCCTGGCGCGCATCGCAGCCCACCCAGCACAGCGGATCGATGATTTGCTGCCGTGGAATTGGAGGTCCGCAAAACTGCGGACCCAACCAGCGGCGGCCTGATCATGCAGCGCAATAAGGTGCATCACGTCTACACCGTCGAACGCGTCGCCAGGGACCTCGGCGTCAGCGAAGCGCTCATCCAGGACCTGACCCTCGGGCTCGAGCCCGAGGACGGCGTCATCTGGGTGTACGGGGCCAACGATGGCGACGGGACCTTGGCCTTCACCGATGAAGGCATCGAGGAGGTGAAACTCCTCCTCGAAGAATATCATCGCGTCTCCCCATCGAAAGCTTGACCCCAGCACCGCGGTGCTCATGCCTGCCGGATACGCACCTATGCGGTCTTCACCGGATGCGTAC
>NZ_JAFG01000029.1 GCF_000519305.1 Mesorhizobium ciceri WSM4083
GTTCCCCGCGCGGCGCCGACCGTGCCGCCGTCATGCTTACCCTCATCACCACGGCACGCCTCAACGACGTCGACCCGAAAGCCTGGCTCGCCGACGTCCTGGCCCGCATTGCCGATCTTCCCGCCTCGCGTCTGCACGAACTACTGCCCTGGCAATGGAAGCGCCTGCGCGAAGCCGACAAGCCCGCCGATCAGCAGGCCGCCTGACCTCACGAAACGTCATCATAGAGCCCGCCGCGCACACGCGCGCGTGCCAATCATGCGGCCTTCGTCGTATGCGTACTCGCCACTCGCGGCACGCCGCTATCCGAGCCCTTTCTGCACAAATTAAGATCCTTGGGACCAGTGTCCGCCAAACGCTGAGAGCCTGTTGGGAACATTCAACGCAGTCCCGGCCGAGTTTCAGCTCAGGCTCTTTGATCAGTGTGCATCTCAAGCCTCATCGTGACCGCGCTGTTTGCGTCGGATGGCGGGGCCTGTGCCGAAATGAGCCCGAAAGGCGCAGGAGAAATGGCTGCGGTTGGAAAAGCCCGTGGCAAGCGCCACCTCGACGAGCGGGAGGTTTGACTGTCGCAGAATCTCGTCGGCTTTCTCCAAGCGCAGAGACCGATAAAACTGCATCACGCTCTGTTCCAGCTGTTCCTTAGCTAGCCGCTCCAATTGTCGCGCCCCGATACCGCTGAGGTGGGCCAAATCCTCCAGCTTCAGCGGGTCGGCGATGTGGCTCGTCATCAACTCGACCATGGCGACCAGGGCGGGATGGTGTAGATCGTACTTCCGCACCGGGTCCAACTGTTGCGGAGCCTCGGCCTGCCGGATGCCGGTGTGGATAAACCACTCGCTGACCGCACGTGCCAGCTCCACACCATGATCTGAGGCAATCAGTGCGTGGGCCATGTCCAGTGGGGCCATGCCGCCCGCGCAGGTGAAGCGGTCGCGATCGATGACGAAGAGCCGTCGCTCTATGAGCGCCTCGGGATAGACCTCGCGCATCGCGTCGATGTGTTGCCAGTGGATCGTGAACCGGCGTGACGACATGACGCCGGCCGCGGCCAGGACCGCCGCACCGCCTGATATCCCGCCTAGTGGCACCCCCGAACGGGCAAGACGGCGCAGCCAACCCAGAATCCTGTCGTCGCGATAAATCAGCGGATTGCCACCAGCCACGACGAAGAGAATGTCGAAATCAGTACCTGCTTCCGAAGCAGGTACTGTTTCGAACGCGCCCGAAACCGAGCTCCGCATCCAGCCGCCGCGAGCTGAAATGAAGCGGAAATCGTAAAGGGGCTTTCCGCTAAGCAGGTTGGCGGCGCGCAGCGGCTCGACCGCGGAGGCCGCGGACATCAGAGCATAGCCTTCGATCAGCAGGAAGCCGTATCGCTGGAGACTGCCGTCACGATTTTCGTCAATCATCCTGCGGGAAGCCTCCGCCTCATTGATCCTGCGATATGTCCGACAAACAGACACAGGTGTCAATTTTAGAGACAACGCTTTGCTATTTCCGGGACATAGTCACAGCGGTTCAAGGAGTTCTCGCAATGAAGTTTTCGGGCTTCCGCGTCTTTGCTGAAGCGCTTAAAGGGCATACCGGCTGGCGGCCTCTGTGGCGGAATCCCGACCCCAAGCCCTCCTATGATTACGTGATCGTCGGCGGGGGCGGTCATGGCCTGGCGACAGCCTATTACCTGGCCACGAAATTTGGCCTCTCCCGCGTTGCCGTGCTGGAGAAAGGTTGGCTCGGATCCGGGAATGTCGGGCGAAACACGACAATCATCCGGTCGAACTACCTGCTTGCCGGCAATGAACCCTTTTACGAGTTCTCGATGAAGCTCTGGGAAGGACTGGAGCAGGAGTTCAACTTCAACGCGATGGTCTCCCAGCGTGGCATCATCAACCTCTTTCACACGGATGCGCAACGCGACGTCTTCCGCCGTCGCGGCAATGCCATGATGCTGGCTGGTGCGGGCGCCCGCCTGTTAGGCCGGGCGGACCTGCGCGCCATGGTTCCGTTCCTGAACTACGACAACGCTCGCTTCCCGATCAAAGGCGGCCTGATGCAGCAGCGTGCGGGCACGGCGCGGCACGACGGCGTGGCCTGGGGCTATGCCCGCGGCGCCGACAACCACGGAGTGGACCTGATCCAGAATTGCGAGGTGACGGGTTTCCGGGTCGATCGCGGCAAGGTGCGTGGCGTGGAGACATCGCGCGGCTATATCGCGGCCGACAAGGTAGGCGTGGCGGTGGCGGGCTCCTCGGGCCGCGTCATGGCAATGGCTGGAATGCGGCTTCCGATCGAAAGCCATGTCCTGCAGGCCTTCGTCACGGAGGGGCTCAAGCCGACCATTCCGGGTGTGATCACCTTCGGGGCGGGCCATTTCTACATTAGCCAGTCCGACAAGGGCGGGCTTGTCTTCGGCGGTGATATCGACGGCTACAATTCCTATGCCCAACGCGGCAACCTGCCGGTGGTCGAGGACGTCGCTGAAGCCGGGATGGCGTTGATGCCGATGCTCGGACGGGCCCGGCTCTTGCGCATGTGGGGCGGCGTCGTGGACATGTCGATGGACGGATCACCGATCATCGACCGCACGCATATTGAGGACCTGTATTTCAACGGCGGCTGGTGCTATGGCGGCTTCAAGGCGACGCCTGCTAGCGGTTACGCCTTCGCCCATCTTCTTGCCACTGGCGCTCCGCACGAAACCGCGCGCGCCTACCGGTTCGACCGGTTCGCGCGCGGCCATGTGATCGACGAGCGCGGTGCCGGCGCGCAGCCCAATCTCCACTGAGGCAGTCCGATGTTAATCCCCCATCCGTCGTTGGGCCCGCGCGATGCGGAGGAATTTACGTATCTGGGCGATTCGCGGCTGCTCGACCGTCCGGATCCAAATGCGCCCGACGCTGAATCCGCCTTCTGCGATTACGTCTTCCTGCGCGATAATCCGGCGGGCGTGCATCGAGAGTTGTGGTTTCACGAACAGGGTGACCGCTCCTGGCTGGTGGTCACGCGCGACACCGTTACCCATCAAGTCCTCGGTGCAGAGATGGCGAGGGATGTAGCGCTTGCGCGGAAAGGGAGCGGAGCATGACGCGGCTATCCGGCGGGCTGATCGACCGTTCGCGGACTCTGAGCTTCACCTTCGACGGTAAGCGCTACCACGGCCATCCCGGCGACACGCTCGCCTCGGCGCTCCTGGCCAACGGCTTGCGTCTGATGGGGCGCAGTTTCAAGTATCACCGCCCGCGCGGAGTGCTGTGTGCTGGGTCGGAGGAACCGAACGCCTTGGTAGAACTGCGCTCGGGCGCGCGGCAGGAGCCTAACACGCGCGCGACAACGGTCGAATTGTTCGACGGATTGGAGGCCCGAAGCCAAAACCGCTGGCCTTCGCTCGGCTTTGACGCGTTGGCGGTCAACGATCTGCTTGCGCCGTTCTTCACGGCCGGGTTCTACTACAAGACCTTCATGTGGCCGAAAGGCTTCTGGGAAAAGCTCTACGAGCCCGCCATCCGCAAAGCGGCGGGCCTTGGAAGCCTCTCGATGCGGCCGGACCCCGACGCCTACGAGAGGGGCTATCTGCATTGCGACCTGCTGGTCATCGGCGCGGGTGCGGCAGGGTTAGCCGCGGCGTTGACAGCGGTGCGCTCCGGTGCGCGTGTGATACTGACGGATGAGGATTTCCGCCCGGGTGGGCGGCTTCTCTCCGAGACAGAAACGCTGGACGGAGCACGGGCCAGCGACTGGATCTCCGCATTGAAAGCTGAATTAGAGAGCTTGCCGAATATTCGGGTGATGCAGCGCACCACGGTGTTCGGCGTCTATGACCACGGAATCTATGGGGCGGTGGAACGGGTTTCGGATCACCTTGCGGAGCCGGGCCACCGCGTCCGCCAGACACTCTGGCGCATCACGGCCAAACGCGCCGTACTGGCTGCCGGCGCGACGGAGCGGCCCATCGCCTTTGCTGACAACGACCGTCCAGGGATCATGCTGGCAGGCGCAATGCGGGCTTACGCCAATCGCTGGGCGGCATCCCCGTCCGAGACGATCGCAGTCTTCACCAACAATGACGACGGCCATCGTACCGCGCGCGATCTCGCCGCCAAGGGCGTCCATGTCGCCGCCGTGATCGACCCACGCCCCGAGGCGAGGGCTTGCGCTGACTACCGGCTGATCGCGGGAGGCATAGTGACTGGCGCGCGCGGACGGCTAGGCCTGACTGCGATCCAGGTCCAAGCAAACGGCAAGTCAGAATGGATCGATTGCGGCGCAATGGGTGTGTCTGGCGGCTGGAATCCGAACGTGCACCTCTTTTCGCATCATCGCGGGCGGCCGGTCTGGAACGATGCCTTGCAGGCGTTCTTGCCGGGCGAAGGTGGGCCTTCTGGCTTGCTCCCGGCGGGCGCTGCGGCGGGATGTTTTTCGACCGCTGCGGCGCTGCGTTCGGGCGCGGAAACGGCAAGGTCGGCGCTGCAGGAGATTGGGATCGCGGCAAGGTTGCCTAATCTGCCGTGCGCTGATGAGGAAGGTTACACAATTGCGCCGACCTTCTACGTGCCAGGCAAGAAACGCGCCTGGGTCGATTTCCAGAACGACGTGACGGTGAAAGACATCAAACTCGCCCATGCCGAGAACATGCGGCCAGTCGAGCATCTGAAGCGCTACACGACTCTGGGCATGGCGACGGATCAGGGCAAGACCGCCAATGTGACCGGTTTGGCCGTGATGGCGGAGCTGGACAAAAGGTCCATCCCCGAAACGGGAACGACGATCTTCCGCCCGCCCTTCACGCCCGTCGCACTTTCGGTGCTGGGCGGTGGCGATACGGGGTTGCATTTTCGACCGCGCCGCCTGACGCCGACCCACTATTGGGCAGAAGGCCAAGGCGCGGTATTCGTTGAAGTCGGCCAGTGGATACGTGCCCAATATTACCCGCGTGTGGGCGAAACGCACTGGCGCCAGAGCGTCGATCGTGAGGCTAGGGCCGTGCGCAGGGGCGTTGGTCTGTGCGATGTGACGTCGCTCGGTAAGATCGATGTCCAGGGCGCGCACGCGGGCGAATTTCTCAACCGGCTCTACAGCAACATGATGGCCACGCTGAAGATCGGCCGAGTCCGCTACGGACTTATGCTGCGCGAAGACGGATTTGCCTATGACGACGGCACCTGCGCGCGGCTGGGCGAGGATCATTATGTGGTCACCACGACGACCGCCAACGCTGGTCTGGTCTACCGCAACATGGAATTTGCGCGGCAGTGCCTTTGGCCGGAGCTCGACGTCCAGCTCATCTCCACGACCGATGCCTGGGCGCAGATCGCCGCCGCCGGACCGAAATCGCGCGCCCTGCTCGACCGGATCGTTGACGGGTTCGACTTGTCGAATGAGGTCTTCCCTTTCATGGCATGCGCGGCGCTGACCGTCTGCGGCGGTTTGCGCGCACGGCTCTTCCGCATCTCGTTTTCGGGCGAACTCGCCTATGAAATTGCGGTTCCCGCACGGTACGGCCACGCTTTGATGGAGCGGCTGATGGAACTGGGTGCCGATCTCGGAGCGACGCCTTACGGTACCGAGGCGCTTGGCGTCCTGCGGATCGAGAAGGGCCATGCCGCCGGCGCTGAGCTGAACGGACAGACGACGGCCGCCATGATCGGGCTCGGCAGTATGGTGTCGCAGAAGAAGGATTCCGTTGGCGCCGTGATGTCGCGGCGTGATGGCTTGGCAAGCGATAAACGCCGCCTTGTGGGATTGCAGCCCCTCGATCCGGCCGGCAAGGTGGTCAGCGGCTCGCATCTTTTTGCCCTGGACGCGCCCCGGAGCCTCGATACCGATCAGGGTTGGATCACGTCGGCTTGCTACAGTCCGCATGTCGGCTCGATGATCGGGCTCGGCTTTCTGGAAAACGGCGATGAACGGCTGGGCGAGGTGATCGTGGCCGCGAACCCGCTCGAAGGCGAAAGCGCGCACCTGCGTGTCGTGCCGGCGCATTTTGTCGATCCTGGGGGAGCACGTCTTCGTGAGTGAGCTGAGACCCATCACGGCGCTTGGTGCCGTACTACCACGCTTCGGGTCGTTCGGGGCGTTGGAGATCCGCGAGAACGCGGCTATGGCGCTTGCCTCTCTGGCGCTGCGCTTCGGAACCGTTGAGCCTATGCCATTCGGGCTCATTCTTCCTGGACCCGGCCGCTGGGTTGCAGGGCAGGGGGTTGCCGCCCTATGGACCGGACCGGGTCAGTGGATGATCGAGGCCGAGTGTTGCATCGAGTTGGATTTTGCCGCGGAGCTGAAGCAGGCCGCCCCCCGCTGCTCCGTGACCGAGCAGACCGATGGTTGGGTCGCTTTCGAGATTATCTCGCGGGCAGGCGCGATTCCTCTCGAGGCATTGCTGTCGAAGCTTGTCAACATCGATCCCGCGGACTTCGGCCCGGGCCGCGCGACACGTACCGGCCTTCAGCATATGAGTTGTTTTGTCGTCCGCCGCGGCGACACTCATGTCGTCGTGCTGGGTGCGCGCTCGTCCGCCGGATCGCTCTGGGATGCGTTGGAAACGGCGGCGAAGCGGCTGGAGGAAAAGGTCACGTGACCGCTCAGATCATCGACGGTAAGGCGTTCGCGACGCAGCTACGTTCGAGGGTGGCTGGTTATGTGACGCGACTCAAGGAGGCGCATGGCGTTACACCGGGGCTGGCTGTCGTTCTGGTAGGCGACGATCCGGCGTCGGAAGTCTATGTGCGCAACAAAGGACGGCAGACTCTCGAAGCCGGCATCAAAAGTGTTGAGCACAAGCTACCCACTGAAACCTCTCAGGTCGATTTGGTTGCTCTGATCGAGCAGCTGAACACCGATCCTGAGGTTCACGGTATTCTCCTCCAACTGCCTCTACCCAAACATCTGAACGCTGATCTGGTGATCAACGCTATCGATCCGGTAAAGGATGTCGATGGGTTTCACGTCTCGAATGTCGGGCTTCTGGGCACGGGCCAAAATGCGATGGCGCCATGTACCCCAGTGGGGTGTCTAATGTTGCTACGCGGCCATCTCGGCGATCTGTCCGGGCTTGAAGCGGTGGTCGTGGGGCGGTCGAACATCGTCGGAAAACCGATGGCGCAACTTCTGCTTGGCGACAACTGCACCGTTACCATTGCTCATTCCCGTACACGCGATCTAGCATCAATCTGCCGTCGGGCCGATATCCTCGTGGCCGCCGTCGGCCGCGCGGAGATGATCTCGGGCGACTGGATCAAGGCAGGCGCGACGGTAATCGATGTGGGCATCAATCGCATCGTGCGGGATGGCAAGCAACTCCTGGTGGGCGACGTGGACTTCAGCAGCGCGGCGGAGATAGCGGGCGCGATAACGCCAGTGCCGGGAGGTGTAGGTCCCATGACTATCGCCTGTCTGCTCGCCAACACGGTCACGGCCAGCTGCCGTTCTCACGCGCTGCCCGCGCCCGAGGGGCTGACCTTATGAGCCCCTTCCCGTCGGGCAGTCTCGCTGACACGTCCGATCTGCTTTGCACACGAGAAAGTTCGATATGGAAAAATACTGCCTGACTGTCACCTGCAAGTCCAAGCGCGGGATCGTCGCCGCCATCGCAGGTTACCTCGCCGAGAACGGCTGCAACATCACCGACAGTTCGCAATTCGATGATGCGCAAACGGGCAATTTCTTCATGCGCGTGAGCTTCATCTCCGAAGAAGGCGTTGACCTTGACCCGCTGTGCAGCGGGTTTGCCGACACCGCCCAGACGTTCGGAATGAAATCTGCCGTTCATGACGAGACCCACAGGATGAAGGTCGTCATCATGGTCTCGCACTTCGGGCATTGTCTCAATGACATCCTTTATCGGTGGCGCATCGGAGCGCTACCCGTCGAAATCGTGGCGGTGATCTCCAACCACCTGGACTATCAGAAGCTCGTCGTGAACCACGATATTCCGTTCCACTACATCAAAGTGACGAAAGAGAACAAACGCGAAGCCGAAGCACACCAGATGCGTATTGTCGAGGAGACCGGCGCAGAGCTGGTCGTACTTGCCCGCTACATGCAGGTGCTGTCGGATGAGATGTGCGAGAAGATGTCAGGCCGCATCATCAACATCCACCATTCGTTCCTTCCGTCCTTCAAAGGGGCAAACCCCTACAAACAGGCGTTTGAACGCGGCGTGAAGTTGATCGGTGCGACTTCGCACTATGTCACCGCCGATCTCGACGAGGGTCCGATCATCGAGCAGGACATCGTACGCGTCACCCACGCCCAGAGCCCGTCAGACTACGTTTCGCTCGGCCGCGACGTCGAAAGCCAGGTTCTCGCACGCGCCGTACATGCCCATATCCACCGCCGCGTCTTCATCAACGGGAACAAGACCGTTGTCTTCGCCGCTTCGCCGGGCTCGCATGCTTCGGAACGGATGGGATGAGAGCATACGGAGGCAGCGTCGGTCCGCAGAGGCTGCGCCGTCGATGATTTCGGGAGGCGTGCTGCTCAAGACCAAGCAGATCAAGAAGATGATCTCTTATGTCAGCGAGAATGCCGCGACCATGCGCCAGTACCTGAGCGGCGAACTGGAGCACGAATTCAAACCGCAAGGGACGCTGGCCGAGCGCATGCGTGCCGGCCGGCATCGCCGGCTTTTACACCAAAACCGGCGTTGGCATCGTCGTGGCAGAGGCAAGGAGCACAAGGTCTTCGACGGGGAAACCTATGTGCTTGAGACCGGCATCGTCACTAATGGCTACCACATGGGCAACACCGCCGAGAATGTTGCGCGTCAGTTCCAGATCACCCGCGACGACCAGGACCAGTTCGCGCTGGCCTCGCAGAACAAGGCCGAGGCCGCGCAGAAGGCCGGCAAATTCAAGGACGAGATCGTCGCCTTCACCATCAGGGGCAAGAAGGGCGCCACCGTCGTCGACCAGACGAGTACATCCGCCACGGCGCCACCATCGACGCCATGACCAAGCTGAAGCCGGCTTTCGACAAGGACGGCACCGTGACCGCCGCCAACGCCTCCGGCATCAATGACGGCGCCGCCGGTGCGCTGCTGATGAGCGAAGCCGAAGCTGTCAGGCGCGGCATCACGCCGTTGGCGCGCATCGTGTCCTGGGCCACCGCCGGCGTCGATCCGCAGATCATGGGCACCGGCCCCATTCCCGCCTCGCGCAAAGCGCTGGCCAAGGCAGGCTGGTCGGTCGGCGATCTCGACCTGGTCAAGGCCAATGAGGCCTTCGCTGCGCAAGCCTGCGCCGTCAACAAGGACAGGGGCTGGGATCCTTCGATCCTCAACGTCAATGGCGGCGCCATCGCGATCGGCCATCCGATCGGCGCGTCCGGCGCTCGCGTCTTCAACACGCTGGTCTTCGAGATGCGTCGCCGTGGCGCCAAGAAGGGCCTGGCCACCCTATGCATCGGCGGCGGCATGGGCGTCGCCATGTGCGTGGAAGCAATGGACTGATTCATTTCGCTTTGTGCGTAGCTTCGTCTAAACGGATCGGAACCGTCGAAAGATGAAGCCGATTTCCAAATTGCAGCGTTCGTGTCGACGGGCGGTGCAGACATGCCGCCATGTCCGGTTGTCCCATTGACCGCCACCTATGCGCGGCGCGCCCGCCGGCTTGACCACGGATCAACGCGACGATCCCGGTTTTGGCAATGCCGGTCTCGATCTGTTTGATACCAAACGAAGCGAGTTTCTAAGTCAGGTAACGCGGGGTATTGTGGACCCTGTAATCCAGCTCGGGGTGCTGGTGAAGGTGACGGCGCCACTCCGTTGCCTCGACCTGCAGTTCACGGAACGCCTCAACGTTATGCATCTGTTGCTCCAGAACTGCCCCCCGCGGCTCACGGCGTACGAGATGGCCCAACCGTCCGAGGGGCGGGCGTTCGTGTCAAATGCAATCTGTGGATCGCACCTATCGTGAATCGAGATAGGATGCTTCTGGGTTGCGCGAGCGAGCGGACCTGGAGACGGCCCCCGTTAAAACGTAGCTGAGCCGCCAGACAGCTAGCATGAGGCAATCTCGCGCTGAAAGTGTTGCTTAGCGCCTGCCGGCTCAGGGTTCTGTCGCTGCAATCGGCAAGAACGCCAGGAGTTGGCATTAATATTGCGATAATCTGGCAAGCGGTTGTAGCAGGGAGCCTCGGCCGGGGCCGCCGATCCGAGGGAGTCTTGTATGCCAGTGCTTAAAGGTCCGCAGGTTTTCCCGCGCCGGGAGTATCTACGCAGGCTCACTACGGTGAAGGCGAGGATGGCTAAGCGTGACATCGCCGCGCTTGTCATCACTGACAACGCACATGTTACATACCTGACGGGATCGGTCGCTCACTCTTATGACACGCGCGGCGTCGTCGTCCTTGCTTCGCGGGAAGAGCCGGTCTTTATCCCACGCTGGATGGACGTTGCCGCGGCCGTGCAGGAGACCTTCATGGAACGCGACAGCATCGTGGGCTACTCGGAAGAGTTGATGGGCGATCCGGACAAGAACGGTTACGACGCGGTCATTGACTTCCTTGTGGACCAGGGACTGGGGCAGAGCGACATTGGGCTTGAGCTTTGCAATCTGACGGTCGACTCGGCGGAAAAGTTCAAAGGCCGTTTGCCGCAAGCGCGCATCCACGACTTGTCGAACGTGGTGACCCGCATACGCACGCTCAAGTCCGATCTCGAGATTGCTGTCATGCGTGAGGCAGCCGCGATTTCCGACGCCGGTGTGCTGAGGGCCGCGGAAGTCATGCGACCCGGCATGCGGGAGGCAGACGCCATCGCCGAGATTGTCGGAACGCTCGCCCGCGGAGCGAACGGCAAACCTGGAACTTGGATCGCAACTCCCTTCCTGTGCGCGACATCGCGCATTGGAAACCCGCACACCACTTGGAGCGAGGACATCCTTCGAGAGGGTTCCCAGGTCAATCTAGAGATCGCCGGCGTACGCCATGATTACCACGTTCCGATCTGCAGGACCTATTCCCTCGGCAAACCCTCCGACCGCCTGCTGCGCATCCATGAAGCGCAGCTTGCCGGCCTTGAGGCGGGGCTGATTGTAATCCATGCGGGCGCCGTTAGCGGCGATGTCGCCTTGATTATTCACAGCACGACCGAGAAGCACGGATTCAAGAAGCAATCTCGGGCCGGATACTCCATCGGCATCAACTGGGTGGAAAAGACGACCAGCCTTAAGCTGGGTGATACAACGGTCCTCGAGCCGAACATGACCTTCCACCTGCATCTTGGTTCCTGGGTCGAGGAAGATTTCGGCTACGTGACTAGTGAAAGCATTCGCGTCACCGAATCCGGCGTCGAGGTGCTCACAAAGGCGCCGCGGCAACTATTCACCTTGGGCTGAGCCCCGCCACCGCACCGCGAGCGTTGCGCGCCTGCCGTCTCCTCCACGTCGGGAGGGCCGGTCTTCAAGGGAATGGGTACAATACAATTATGGACAAGATAGCGTAAAGGTGAACGAAGGGCTGAAAAGGCGTAATCTGCATCCCGGTGCCACAGCGGGCTTTTTCTCCCTGCCATGGCGGCCGCCCGTGCAGCATTGTTTTCTGACAGGGCCCGAGCACGGCACCAAACGACAGCTTTGCGGCGAAGGCATCCAGCAGATCGCGCCGCATGTCGACACGACCCAGCCGCCTGAGCCTGCCGTCCTCCCAAGCTACCGCCTCGGCGAAGGCGCGATGGATATCCAGTCCGATGATGCGCATGCCCGTTCCTCCTTCTTGGCTCGGTCAAAGACGGGAGCTGGCGGGCAACGCGACATCGACTGATCCGCGCTCGCAGCGCCTCCGGGAAAGTCGCGAGGGGCGGCCATGTAACGAGCTCGGGCTCTCAGCCCACGGTCTATTGACGGCCTGCCTGCACCTTCGTGCTCCCGGTGCCCCACGTCCCGGATGGGCTCACCATAAGGCCGTTCCAAAACAAGAACAGCAGGACGAAAAAGGCACCACAGATCACATGCCGGATATTGGCAAGGCCGAACGCTTCATCCAGATCAGCCTGCGCGAATGGGCTTACGCGCGAGCCTACGACAGCTCTCAAGAACGCACGGACGAACTGTTGCATTGGCTTCATCGATACAATTGGCACAGGCCTCACGGCAGCCTAGGATCAAAACAACCCATCAGTCGCATCCGCTTAGATCGGGACAACTATTGAGGCTCCACAGCTGCGCATTTCGCAGGACGGGGGTTCCGCTAATTCCCGGACAATGGTTTCGCTAACGTCGGGACAGATTGGCGGCGTTGGTCCTCGGGTGCCTTGTTGCGTTCATGGATGATTGATTTCGCCGTTTTCGGTGTCGGTCAAGAGGGGCGCGGCCTTTTGCTTTCGCATGCTGTCGCCCTGGAGCACGATGCGGTGGGCATTGTGCACGATCCGGTCGAGAATGGCGTCGGCGATGGTAGGGTCTGCGATCAGGTCATGCCATCTGGCCACCGGGACCTGGGCGGTGATCAGGGTGGATTTGCGGCGATAGCGTTCCTCGACGATTTCGAACAGATGGAAACGCCGTTGGTCGGTGAGGGAGTGGGTTCCGAAGTCGTCGAGGATGAGTAGTTGCGCGCGGGTGAGTTTGTCGATGAGGCGTGGGAAGCGGCCATCGAGACGAGCGAGCGCCAAATCCTCGAACAGGCGCGGCACGCGCACATAGAGCACGGAATGATCGAGCCGTGCTGCTTGCCGGCCGAAGGCGCAGGCCAGCCACGACTTGCCGGTTCCGGTCTGGCCGGTGACGATCAGGTTCTCATGCGCCTTCAGCCATTCGCCCTGGGCGAGCGCCATGGTGCTGCGCCAGTCGAGCCCGCGCGGCGTGGCAAAGTCGATGTCCTCGATGCAGGCTTCAGGAAAGCGCAGTCTGGCTGAGGCGAGCCGGTTCCGGACGCGCTTGTCGGCCCGTATGGCGACCTCTCGGTCGAGCATCAGGCCGAGCCACTCGTCACGGCTGAGCTCGTTGGCGTTGTTCCGTTCGGCCAGTTCGCGCCAGGCGGCAGCCATGCCGGTCAGACCGAGGGACTGCATCTGGTCGAGGGTGGGGTTCGTCAGCATTCTTTCTTCCTTTCCTTCACTGGTAATAGTGGAGCCGCGGATGTTGGCGTGCTGGGGTGTCGGCTTTGCCGGTTCTGCGGGGCTGGCTCGGTCGAGGCCGGCTTTGAGGATGGCGGTGACGGAGGAGTAGGCGATCGCGTTGATCAGCAGCGCCCGCTCGCAGGCGGCATCGAGACGCTCCGGCCCATAGCGCGGCGCCAGCGACAGGATGCCCATGGCCGAGCGGTATCCCTGGATGCGGCCGGTCGCGCATCATGCGCTCGACCAGAATGGCGGCGTTGGGGCCGATCCTGGCCGCCCGGCTAATCAGGTTGGCCGGCGTGGTGTTGGCATAGCGCTGATGCTCCTTGGTCATGTGTTCGTTGATGGTGACATGGCCGGAACGCTGCGAGCGACGCACATGACTGGCGACACGCTGGTGATCGTGGAAGATCTCGACCACTCGGGGCGTGAGCCGCACCTCGACGGTGCGCCCGATCAGCCGGTGCGGCACCGAGTAGAAGGTTCTTATCGGCCTCCACATGGTTGTCTGGATGGACCTTCGCCGACTTCCACTCGGCGTATTCAAACGGTGCCGCCGGCAGCGGCTTCAAGGCAGCACGCTCGATCTCCTCGAACAGTTCGCGGCGGCTTTGGCCAAATGGCGCATCGGCCGGTTGTTCAACTCCTCGAGCAGTTCGGCGATCGCCGCGTTGAGCTCGGCAATCGAGAAGAAGGATCGATTCCTCAGACGTGCCAGTATCCAGCGCTCCATGATCAGCACCGCGCCCTCGACCTGTCCGTTCTTTCAAGTCCAGGACTGCAGTTCGTGCTGACACTCGAGCGCGTATAGAGTTCGAGATCACGCACCCGTTCCACCCGTGGCGCGGCCAGCGCTTCGTGCTGTCGACCCGCAAGCAGAACTGGGGCGAGGACCGCGTCATGTTCTACGACGCGGCGGGACGACTTCGCTCGCTGCTTGCGTCATGGACGGACGTCGCTGAACCCGATGTTTTCATTCAGGTCGCGGCCGGTCGGTCGTTCGTGCGTCCAGATGATCTGGCAACCCTGGCGGCGTTGATCGAGCAAATCGAGCGCAGCCATGGCGGCTGAACACGTGTCAGGCAATTTATGCCGCATATGTCAACCTAATTATGCCGCCGGATGCCGGATTCACCGTCGTTCCAGTCGCCGGCTTCACTCGCATTGTCCGGGGTCCTATCGGTATGGCAGCTGCCTCCATTAGATTGACACGCTCTCTATCGAGGCGTAATTTGATTTACACACAAGCAGGGGGATATACCATGCCCAACCAGACCAAACGCGATCGACTGCGCCAGCTCGGAGCGCTCAACACGCGCCCCGAAGCCGTCCGCGCACCCTGGTTCCGTGAATCCAGCTTCTTCGATCCTCTCGACCTCGTGCAGGTGAAGTACGAGATGCTGCGTCACGTCCATGAGGATGGCGTCAACAAAGCCGATGCCGCCGCGCTTTTCGGTCTGTCGCGGCCCACCTACTATCAGGCCGAGGCCGCGTTTGAACGCGAGGGCATTGCCGGCCTGCTGCCGCGCACGCGTGGGCCAAAGTCGGCCCACAAGCTCACTGACGAAGTTATGCAGCTCATCGAGCAGAACCAGCACACGGGTGCTCCGCTGCAGGCGCGATCCCTGGCGCAGCTGCTGCATTCGACACTCGGTATCAGCGTCCATCCCCGCAGCATCGAACGCGCGATGGCGCGTAAAAAAAAACGGTGAACCCCATGCGCGCACCCCGATGCTGCCGCACGGCTGCAAGGATTTCTACGAGACGCTGCGCGCCGCCGTCCTATGCGGTCAGGCCTGCGTCAAGGACATGGGCGCCATCGTTTTTCATGGCTTTTGGCAAGGGCTGGCGGTGCTGATCGCGGCCCCTCAGCCTTCCCCGTCGATGCATCGGCGGCCCGAACCGCCGCCCACGGCTTCGGCGGCCGTGCACGATCGCCAGCTCGTGCACATGCTCGCCAACATGGTGCTGGCAGCAGAGACGCGAGGCAATCATGTCTACTGATATCGCCATGAAGGTTGGCGCCGACCATCTTCGGCGTGATGCATTCCTCTACGTGCGTCAGTCCTCTCTTCGTCAGGTGTTCGAGAACACCGAGAGCACCAAGCGGCAATACGCCCTGCGCGATCGCGCAGTGGCGCTGGGCTGGCCGATCGAACGTGTCCACGTCATCGATAGCGACCTCGGCCTCTCCGGCGCGCAGTCGCAGGACCGCGACGGCTTCCAGCACCTGGTGAGTGAAGTGGCGATGGGGCATGCAGGGATCGTGCTGGGGCTGGAAGTGTCGCGCCTGGCACGCAACAATGCCGACTGGCACCGTCTCCTTGAGCTGGCCGCCCTGTCGCGCACGCTCATCATGGACGAGGACGGCGTCTACGATCCGGCCTATTTCAACGATCGCATGCTGCTCGGGCTGAAGGGCACGATGAGCGAGGCCGAGCTGCACATTTTGAAGTCGCGGCTGCAAGGCGGCATTCTCAACAAGGCGCGCCGCGGCGAGCTCGAGATGCCGTTGCCGATCGGACTGGTCTACACCCCTGACGCGCGGGTCGTGCTCGATCCGGACCGACAGATCCAGGACACGGTGCGGCTCCTGTTCGATACCTTCCGCCAGACCGGCTCGGCCTGCGCCGTCGTGCGCCGCCTGCGCGGCGAGAAGATCCTCTTTCCCCGGCGTATCCGCCGCGGCATCGGCAAGGGCGACGTCCTGTGGAGCGAGATCGACCATTCCCGCGTGCTGCAGATCCTGCACAACCCGCGTTATGCCGGCGCGTTCGCCTATGGACGCACGCGCAAAGCCTACAATGCCAAGCTCAAGTCCGTGCAGCTGCGCGTGGCGAGATCCGACTG
>NZ_JAFG01000030.1 GCF_000519305.1 Mesorhizobium ciceri WSM4083
AAGATCAACGCCAATATCGGCAACTCCGCGGTCACCTCCTCGATGGCCGAAGAGGTCGAAAAAATGGTCTGGGCGATCCGCTGGGGCGCCGACACCGTGATGGACCTGTCGACCGGTCGCAACATCCACAACATCCGCGAATGGATCGTGCGCAATTCGCCGGTGCCGATCGGAACCGTGCCGCTCTACCAGGCGCTTGAGAAGGTCGGAGGGATCGCCGAGGACCTGACCTGGGAAATCTACCGCGACACGTTGATCGAGCAGGCCGAACAGGGCGTCGACTATTTCACCATCCATGCCGGTGTGCGGCTGCACTACATCCCGCTGACGGTCGACCGGGTCACCGGCATCGTCTCGCGCGGTGGCTCGATCATGGCCAAATGGTGCCTGCACCATCACCGCGAAAGCTTCCTCTACGAGCATTTCGAGGAAATCTGCGACATCTGCCGCTCTTATGACGTGTCCTTCTCGCTCGGCGACGGCCTTCGTCCGGGCTCGATCGCCGATGCCAATGATGCGGCGCAATTCGCCGAACTGGAAACGCTCGGCGAGCTGACGAAGATCGCCTGGGCAAAGGATTGCCAGGTGATGATCGAGGGGCCCGGCCACGTTCCGATGCACAAGATCAAGGAGAACATGGACAAGCAGCTCACCGTCTGCGGCGAGGCACCGTTCTATACGCTGGGACCGCTGACGACCGACATCGCGCCGGGCTATGACCACATCACCTCAGGCATTGGTGCTGCCATGATCGGCTGGTTCGGCACCGCCATGCTCTGCTACGTCACGCCGAAGGAACATCTCGGCCTTCCCGATCGCAACGACGTCAAGACCGGCGTGATCACCTACAAGATAGCCGCCCATGCCGCCGACCTGGCGAAGGGGCATCCGGCGGCGAAGCTCAGGGACGATGCCCTGTCCCGCGCGCGTTTCGAGTTCCGCTGGGAAGACCAGTTCAACCTGTCGCTCGATCCCGAAACCGCGCGCTCCTTCCACGACCAGACCTTGCCCAAAGAGGCGCACAAGCTGGCGCATTTCTGCTCGATGTGCGGGCCGAAATTCTGCTCCATGCGCATCTCCCACGACATCCGCGCCGAGGCACAGAAAGAGGGGATGGCGGCCATGGCGGCGAAATATCGCGAGGGCGGCGATCTCTATGTGCCGGCGGACGAGACCGGCGCACCGCTCATGCCACAGGCGCATGAGCAACCATGAGGGTGCTGGTCCAAGGGGCCGGCGTCGCCGGCCTCACCGCAGCCTTCGAGCTCGCCACACGCGGGGCGGCGGTGACAGTTGCCGAGACAAGGCATGCCCTTGGCAGCAATGCGTCGTGGTTCGCGGGCGGCATGCTGGCACCATGGTGCGAGCGTGAAAGCGCTGAGCAGCCGGTGCTGGATCTCGGACGGGACGCCGCCGACTGGTGGGAGGCGGCAACACCCGGGCAGGTGACGCGGGCCGGAACGCTGGTCGTGACAGCGCCGCGCGATGCGGGCGAACTCGACCGGTTCGCCAGCCGCACGTCGGGTCATCGGTACCTCGACGAGGATGAAATCGCGTCGCTGGAACCCGACCTCGCCGGCCGTTTCCGCCGCGGGTTGCTCTTCCCGGACGAGGCCCATCTCGACCCGCGCCGGGCGATGGCGGCACTGCATGACCGACTGGCGGCGATGGGCGTCGAATTCCGCTTCGGCACTGACGCCCGGCACATTTCCGGTTTCGATCGCCGGATCGACTGCACGGGTGTGGCGACGGACGACGACCGGCTGCGTGGCGTTCGTGGCGAGATGCTGATCCTGCGCACGCCGGATGTCTCGCTGTCGCGACCGGTCCGGCTGCTTCATCCGCGCTTTCCGCTCTACGTGGTGCCGCGCACCGGCCGTCGTTTCATGGTTGGCGCGACGATGATCGAGAGCCAGTCCACTGGACCGGTCACGGCGCGTTCGATGATGGAGTTGCTCAGCGCCGCCTGCGCGCTCCATCCGGCATTCGGCGAGGCTGAGATCGTTGAAACTGGCGTCGGGGTTCGTCCGGCCTTTCCAGACAACCTGCCGCGTGTCGAGGCACGCGGAAGCACCGTCGCGATCAACGGCCTCTATCGCCATGGCTTTCTGCTCGCCCCAGCCATGGCGCGCCAGGCGGCCGAACTCGTCTTCAGTCAGGACAAACCCACGGAGCTTGCTAGTGAAACTGATCGTTAACGGCGAAGCGCTTGAGATTGACGCCACAACACTGGCGGCTCTGCTAGCTGCACTCGACCATGAAGGCGACTGGCTGGCGACCGCCGTCAACAGCGACCTCGTGCACCGGGCCAACCGGGCGGAGTTCCGGTTGAGCGACGGTGACCGGATCGAAATCCTCTCGCCCATGCAGGGAGGCTAGCATGTTCGAGCTTCTCGGGACGACGCTTCCATCTCGCCTGCTTCTCGGCACGGCTCAGTATCCTTCGCCGGCCATCCTTGCCGATGCGGTCAAGGCGTCGGGCACGTCGGTGGTGACCGTGTCCTTGCGACGTGAGATGGCCGGCGGCAGGGCTGACGAAAAATTCTGGTCGTTGATCCGCGCGCTCGGCACGAGAATCCTTCCCAACACCGCAGGCTGCCACTCCGTCAAGGAAGCGGTCACGACGGCGAACATGGCGCGCGAAGTGTTCGGCACGAACTGGATCAAGCTCGAAGTGATCGGCAACCAAGACACGCTGCAGCCGGATGTGTTCGGCCTGGTCGAAGCCGCTCGCATTCTGTGCGAGGACGGTTTTGATGTATTGCCCTATACCACCGACGACCTTGTTGTCGCCGAGCGGCTGCTGGATGCGGGCTGCAAGGTTTTGATGCCTTGGTGCGCACCGATCGGTTCCGCCCTCGGCCCGGTCAACATCATGGCACTGCGCTCGATGCGCGGACATTTCCCTGATGTCCCGCTGATTGTGGATGCAGGGCTCGGGCGACCGTCGCATGCGACGACTGTCATGGAACTCGGCTTTGACGCCGTGCTGCTGAATACGGCGGTCGCCAGAGCAGCCGATCCGGTCGGCATGGCGCGCGCATTCGGCAAAGCCGTCGAAGCCGGCCGTGAAGCTTTTTGTTCGGGAATGCTTGAACCGCGCGATGTCGCCGTGCCGTCGACGCCGACATTCGGCAGGGCAGCGTTTCGATGAAGCTCGACCCCCTCTATCTGATTGTCGATTCCAGCGTCTGGATCGAACGGCTGGCGCCCCTCGGCGTCAGGCTGGTGCAGCTGCGCATCAAGACCAAGGATGAGGCCAGGTTGCGCGCCGAAATCCGCAAGGCAAAGGCCTTCGCCGAGCAACAATGCCAGCTCATCGTCAACGACCATTGGCGCTTGGCAATCGACGAGGGCTGCGACTTCGTTCATCTCGGCCAGGAGGATCTACAAACCGCCGACCTCCTGGCGATACGGGCAGCCGGCGTTAGGCTCGGCCTCAGTACACATGATCATGCCGAACTGGAAATGGCCATGGCCGCCGAGCCCGACTATGTCGCGCTCGGCCCCATCTATCCGACCATCCTGAAGAAGATGAAATGGGCGCCGCAAGGGCTCGAACGGATCGGCGAGTGGAAGCGCCGGATAGCACCTGTCCCATTGGTCGCCATCGGCGGCCTCAACCCTGGCCGGCTCGAAGGGGCTTTCGAGGCTGGCGCCGACAGCGCAGCGGTGGTGACTGATATCACGCTGAACGACGACCCCGAAGCACGCACGCGGGAATGGATCGAAAAGACGGACCAATGGCGCTGAGGCAGAACCGCATGTGCTTGTCGTGGGTGGATCGGACTCCAGCGGCGGGGCTGGAATTGGCCGCGACATCGAGACGATCTCATCCATCGGGGTGCGCGCCTGCCTGGCTGTCACGGCGGTGACGGTGCAGACGCACGAGGCCGTCAGGGAGATCCATCATTCGTCACCAAGCCTGGTGGCCGCCCAGATGTGCGCGGCGTTGCAGGCCAATGAAGTCGCGGCCATCAAGATCGGCATGCTCGCGACGGCCGAGATCGTTGTTGCCGTTGCCGCTGTGCTGCGCGACTACCCGCAGGTGCCGGCAATACTCGACCCGGTGCTTGCCTCCAGCTCAGGTCAGCAGCTGCTGGAAGCGAGCGCGATCCACGTCATGACACGCGACCTCATGCCGGTTTGTCGTCTCGTCACCCCGAATCTCATTGAGCTGGCATTCCTTGCCGGCACAGACCCGGCAGCGGACGAAAACGACGCATTGCGCCAAGGACGAGAATTGCTGGCGACCGGTTTGCAGGCGCTGCTGATCAAGGGTGGCCATGCAATCGGGGCTCGGTCAGCGGATATCCTGCTACGCTTCGATCAAGAACCAGCGCGCTTCGATGCACCGCGCCTCGCCGGATCGGTGCGCGGGACGGGCTGCATGCTGGCCAGCGCGATTGCGGCGCATCTGGCGAAGGCGAGCCCACTCGAGGACAGCGTGCGCAAAGGCAAAGAGTTTGTTTTTGAGAAGCTACAAGAGAATGCAGTCACATGACAGCGACCGCTGCTGAGGTAGCAATATGCACTCTCCTGCTCTCACCGACATTGGCAGAGTTCAACCGCCACCGCAGACGGACAAAACATGGCGCAATACCTTTGCCGCAGAACCTTCTGCGGATCAGCGCGAGTGAAGCTTCCTGCAAATTCTCTGGCCTGACTGATGCCGATACACATGACGCTATAGCCAAAAGCACGCGATGGAAGCACTTTCTGCACCTGGGATCATGCCAGGTATTAGCCGGTTCATGGAGCTCGCGATCGCCTCGTTCCACAGATGGCGTGAGCAACGAGTTCCGATAGCGCTCTCCAGCCATTTATTTCCCAACGTTCCGCGATACAGGTCGAGGCGTGGTCGCCGTTTCGGGAGGTAAGGTGGGATATGCCAGTTCGGGTAGCTTACCAGTCAGCGAGTCAAGAAAGGCCACGATTGAGCCAACTTCTTCCTCCGTCAATTCTTCACCGAGTTGGGTTCTCCCCATAATCGCGACGGCCTGCTTGAGATCCCAAATCTTGCCTGAATGGAAATATGGCGCGGTGAGCGCGACATTGCGCAGCGGCGCAGCGCGGAAGACGTAGGAATCCTCGGCTTTATTGGTGACGAGGAATCGGCCCTTGTCGTTCTTCGGCAGAACGTCGGCGCTGGGCTTCTCGACAACACCGAATGGGTCATAGCCTCGCCCACCAAGGTTAACACCCGCGTGGCAGGACGAGCAGCCTTTGTCCATGAAAAGCGCCAGCCCCTGTTTCTGTTCGGAAGTCATGGCCGCATCATCGCCGGCGAGGAAGGCGTCGAACGGGGCCGGCGTGACCAGTGTCGCCTCAAAGGCTTCGATTGCCTTGGCTAGATTTTCGAAGGTGACGCTATCGGCTTCATCGGAGAAAGCTTCATTGAACCATTCGACATATTGCGGCATCGATTTGAGCGTGGCGATAACTTGAGCTGGCGTGTTGGCCATTTCGGCAGCGGCTTGGATTGGTCCCTTGGCCTGAGCCTTGAGGTCTTCGGCGCGACCGTCCCAGAACTGCGCGCTGTTGAAAACAGTGTTTAGAACTGTCGGCGCGTTGCGAGCTCCCTCCTGCCAACCGTGGCCAATCGAGGTTTCACGATTGTCGTCGCCCCCGGTTGCCAAGTTGTGGCACGAGTTGCACGACAATACCCCTGACGACGAGATGCGCGGATCGAAGAACAGTGCCTTGCCCAGGGCGATCTTGTCTGGCGTGATCGGGTTGTTGGAAACCGTCGGCGTGGCGGATGGCAAAGCCTCGAAGGTGGCCAGTGCCATCTCTCTGAGGTCGGCAAAACTTGATTGCGTAGCAGAAGGGATAGCTGCCAGCGAGGCGACAGCCATGGCTGCGAGTAGAATTTTCATAACGATCTCCCTGCATCGTGCACGCGAGCCATTCTGCACAGCGGGGTTCATCGCCGCCCTGCGCTAGATCAACTGCGGGAGACATCATCGGGGCTTTAGCGGCAGTGCCGCGACCGGCGTGCAAGTGGCGTCTGCCCTTCGTTTGAAGAGGGGAAGGATCGCTGCTCGGCAAGCCTGAAACCGTCGGCGCCGGAACGGTGCTTCGTTTTCTGCCCCCCTCACTAGCCGCGATCGCCTCACCAGCACCAAAGGGGGACGAGCCTGCTGAGGCTCTTTGGTTTGTATGTGTTCACGGGGAATGGGATGGATGAACGGGATCGTGCTTGCCGACCGGCGGGTTCAAAAACACCCCAGAAAGAGGTTTGGCGTTTCATGGACGAACGTCGCCAGCTATAAACGCTTTCCCCTCATTCGACGGTGACCGATTTCGCAAGGTTGCGCGGCTGGTCAACGTCGGTGCCCATGAGGATCGCCGTGTGATAGGCAAGAAGCTGTATGGGCAGCGAAAAGATCATCGGCGCAATAATCTCGTCGACAGCCGGCAGCACAATCGTATGCATGGTGTCGCGATTGGATGCGGCCGCCCCTTTCTCGTCGGTGATGAGGATAATCCGCCCTCCACGGGCGGCCACCTCCTCCATGTTGGAGAGGGTCTTGTAGAAAAAGCGGTCATGTGGCGCGATCACGATCACTGGCATGTTCTGGTCTATCAATGCGATCGGACCATGCTTCAATTCGCCCGCCGCGTAGCCCTCGGCGTGGATGTAGGAAATCTCCTTGAGCTTCAGCGCACCTTCCATTGCCAGCGGGAAGCTGGTGCCACGGCCGAGATACAACACATGATCACACTTTGACAGATCCCGCGCCAGCAACTCGATCTTGGATTGGATGCTGTTCAGTACATGGCCCATGATGCGCGGCATTTCGGCAAGGTTCCTGACGAGCGCTTGCCCCTCATCTTCAGACACGGTTCCGCGGGCCTTGGCAGCGCCAATGGCGAGTGAGGCGAGAACGGCAAGCTGGCAGGTGAAAGCCTTGGTCGACGCGACGCCGATCTCCGATCCGGCAAGGATTGGGAAAACGGCGTCGGCCTCTCGAGCGATGGTCGAGTCTCCGACATTGACCACGGCGCCAATCTTCAGCCCAAGCTCCTTGCAGTACCTAAGCGATGCCAGCGTATCGGCGGTTTCGCCAGACTGCGAAATGAAAAGAGCCGCTGATTGCGGGGACAACGGAATGTCGCGGTAGCGGAATTCGGACGCTACGTCGATTTCAACCGGCAGGCGCGCATAGCGCTCGAACCAGTATTTGCCAATCAGTCCAGCGAAATAGGCGGTGCCGCAGGCGGAGATTGCCAGGCTAGGTATCCTGGCAAAATCGAGGCCCGCGACCGTGTCGGCGCGATTGTCTGCGAAGTCGATGTAATGAGCGAGCGCATGGGCGATGACCTCGGGCTGCTCGTGAATTTCTTTCTCCATGAAGTGGCGATGGGAGCCCTTGGTGGCCAGAGAGGCCGAGGCTTTCGAGGTCTGTCGCGCACGCTCTACGGGACGGCCGTCGAAATCGAAGATCTGGGCGCCCGTTCTGCCGACAATGGCCCAGTCGCCGTCCATCAGATAGGTGATTTCGTTGGTGAAGGGAGCAAGCGCGATCGCGTCGGAGCCCAGGAACATCTCGCCGTTGCCGTGGCCGATCGCCAGCGGCGGCCCATTGCGCGCCGCCATGATGGTCGACGGATCATCTTCGAAGAGGATCGCAAGTGCGTAAGCACCCCTGACCCGCTTCAGCATGGTATGTACTGCCTCGCCCCGTCCCATGCCCTCCCGGCGGTGTCTTGCCAGCAGATGCGCTACGACCTCGGTGTCGGTCTCGGTCTGGAACTCGGCTCCCACCCCCAATTCGTTCTTCAACTCGGCGAAGTTTTCGATGATGCCATTGTGGACGACGGCCACACCGTCGGTGAAGTGCGGGTGCGCATTGCCTTCCGTCGGTGCCCCATGGGTTGCCCAGCGTGTGTGGGCGATGCCGATGGTGCCGCTCAGCGGCTCTTCCTTCAGCCTCGTCTCGAGGTTGATGAGCTTGCCCTCGCTACGCCGGCGATGCAACGCGCCGTCGGTGATCGTCGCAACACCGGCCGAATCATAGCCGCGATATTCCAGACGCTTCAGGGCGTCCACCAACCGCTCCGACACCGGCTGCCATCCAACGATGCCAACAATTCCGCACATGTTCCTCTCCGCATTTTCACGGCGACCTCAACCGACGCAATAATCACGAGGGACGGGCAAGCGCGCTTTCATCCAGGCCTGTTTTATTAGGGTTCTGTAAGATTGTAGAAATTGATTGTAGCAATACGTACTATCCAATTCGTGGATAGTCGGCGGCCGGCATCCAGCGACCTGTCCGCAAAGTCATGAGCGTGTCGTCGAAGCGGCAAGGCGCCCGCGGCGCTAGCAGCGTCTGTCAAACTACTCGCTCGCGCATCAGCGGCCTTAACGGGCCTGATCCAGCATTGTCCATGCCCCTGAAATCGGCGGCGGCACGCAGGCCGGCCAGCTCACTCTTGATATGGAATGCGGCTCATGCATCCATCGCGTGGATGCGCCGGTTCAGAACTATGGATTTCTCCGGTCAGCTTCTCGACGCTAACGCTTTCCCACACATCGAATCATGGGCGCTGGACGCGCTGATGGAGGCAGGGGGCTGCACGCAGGAGTATCGATGCGCGGAGAAATCGTAGGGGGAACTGGTGGCATTTTGGGTCGGCCGACCGGCGGATTGAGTCCGGCAACCGTCTTCACATGCTTCTATCCGCGAGCATTGCCGGCCCTTGCAGGCTCCGGCGATTACTTGGCTCAAACAACCGCCACGACCGCGGCCACGAGTTGTGTGACTCCTGCTGCTGTTCCGGCTTCGTAGCCGACGGCGACCTGCTCAATCGACAACTCTACTTTGCGTAAAGAGATCGAATGCGAACGCTGCTCGTTGATCACCAAGCGGATCTTGCACGCGCGCTGCGCGTTGCGCTCGCCGATGACGGTTTTGCCGTTGACCTAGCTTGTACTCTGGAAGAGGCATCGAGTGCGTTTCATTGTGCGAGCTACGAAATTCTTCTGCTGGAGTTGGTGCTGCCTGATGGCGATGGCTTGGACTGGCTGAGGCAGCTAAGAAGCCAGGGGCATTCAGTTCCTGTCGTGGTTATGAGTTGCCTCGACGATTCCGAGAAGCGAATTGCTTCTTTCAACGGCGGCGCGGACGATTTTCTGCTCAAGCCCGTCTCTCCTGTCGAGCTGATCGCCAGAATGAGAGCCATTCAGCGCCGGGCGATACAGATGACCGACCCCATTCATGTATTCGGCAACCTCAACTTCGACCCGATCAGTCGACAGGTTTCCGTTGCAGGTGATCCGCTGACCATAGCACGCCGCGAGCTATGTATTCTTGAGCATTTGCTTAGCCGTGCAGGCCGCATCGTGCCGCGTGAGCAGTTGGAAGGTCATCTTTATTCTTTCAATGATGAGGTATCGACCAATGCGCTTGAAGTTGGAATCTATCGCTTACGTGGACATCTGAGTAGGTCAGGTGCCACGCCACGGATAACGACCGTACGTGGCATTGGCTACATTCTTGAATTGCCTTCCGCGACATCCGGCTGATTGGTGACTGTGAAAGAAAACTGTCTTGGCAACAATTACAACTCGTCACCCTGAAATCAGTCAGCGGCCGAGGCTCATCGGCGGCTGGAGAGCTGCCGGTCGTCCTTGCTTGGGCCTTTTCCTATGCGGGCTCATGCTGCTATCTCCATTTTCTGTCGCGGCCCAAAACAACGGGGATGAAGCGGCGCCGCGTGCGGCTTCCGACAGCATCAATGCCACGCTGAACCTTTCGTCTTCGCTCGGCAAGACAGTTCATCTGCCCGCGCCAGCCGCCACCATCTTTGTTGCCGACCCGACGATCGCGGATTATCAGGCACCCTCAAACAAAACCATCTTCGTCTTTGGCAAGAAATCCGGGCGGACCACCTTATTCGCCTTGAACGACAACGGTGAGGCCCTCGCCGAATTGCAGATTGTTGTCTCGGAACCAATTGGGGATCTGCGGGCGATGTTGAGGGATCAGGTCGGCGATTATCCAATCCGCGTCAAATACACTCCACGCGGCGCCGTCCTTAGCGGCACAGCGCCCAACGCTGAAGCCGTGGAGACGGCGAAAAAGATCACCGAGCAATTTCTCGGTGACGGTGCGCAGGTCGTCAACAAAATCAAGGTCGCTGGGGCCTTGCAGGTGAACCTGAGTGTGCGCGTAGCGGAGGTCTCCCGTGGCGCAATGAAGGAGCTTGGGCTTAACCTGTCCGCCCTGGGTCAGATCGGCAATTTCAAACTCGGTTTGTTAAGCGGCGGCGGCAAAAGTGCCGGCTCTGGTGCGGCTAATGGTGGCGGCACAGCGGAAATCGGATACGACGATGGCATCATCAGTATCGGCGCGGTTCTCGACGCGCTCGCCAAGGAGCACATTGCCTCTATCTTGGCCGAGCCCAACCTCACGGCGATGTCCGGCGAAACCGCCAGCTTCCTCGCCGGCGGCGAATTTCCCATTCCTGTGCCGCAGGAAAATGGGCAAGTCTCAATTGAATTTCGTCACTTCGGCGTCAGCCTGGAATTCTTACCTACCGTTCTCGACAACAACCAGATCAACATTCGCGTAAAGCCCGAAGTCAGTGAACTGACGTCTCAAGGTGCCGTTCAAATCAACGGCATTTCCGTGCCGGCAATTGCCACTCGCCGTGCCGACACAGTCGTCGAGCTCGCCAGTGGGCAGAGTTTTGCAATCGGTGGGCTCATCAGACGTACCGCCAGCAATAACATCAGTGCTTTTCCCGGGCTGGGTCAGGTGCCGATCCTTGGCGCCCTGTTTCGTTCGTCCTCGTTTCAAAAGGAGGAATCAGAACTGGTTATTCTGGTCACGCCCTACATCGTAAGACCAGGGTCGAGCCCCGACCAGATGAGCGCGCCTACGGATCGGATGGCGTCGCCTTTGGATGATGGCAGGTCTGGATCGAATTTGCCAAGCCGGCCGCGAGGCCACGCTACCGCCCGCACCGGCGCGCCAGGCGCCAAGAACAGCGCCGGCTATATCATCGAATAGCTGTGATCAAATGACGTTGCGGATTAAAGTTCACCTGGTCGCTCTAGCGGCAAGCCTAAGTGGCTGCATAAGCCCGCCGATCCCTGTCGAGCCGCCGGCACCGATCCTTATCCGGCAGGAGACCGCCGTTATGACTTTAGAGAGCCTTCGCGCTTCCGAACGGCAGCGTTTGCGTACTTTTCTTGAGAGGGCCAGCCGCGGTCGGCGCGATGCGCTTCATCTGCTTATCAGCGGGTCATCCGGGCTGAGCGCAGAGGCAGTCCATCAGGCGAAGCAGATGGGGATCGACGGTTACAACATCCAGTTGACGGACCAACACGACGGCCGCACGGCGCGAATAGAGGCGACTGTCTATCTTGCCCGCCCCCCTGACTGTCCGCTGTTTTCCGGTATGTTACCCGACACCGAATTCCTCGACCAGACGTTTGGCTGTTCGACACGCCATAACCTCGCGGTAATGGTGAACGATCCGCGCGATTTGTTCGGCAACAAGGCTGTCAAACCAAGCGATGGTGATCGTGCGGCCACACCAGTCACCAAATACAGGGCATTCACCACAGACAAAAGTAGTGAATGAAATGATGCCGTTGGAGTGCACCATCGCCCCCACCGCCGGCCGACGCTCACGCACTCACCTGTTGGCCACTGGTTAATGAGACATATAGGTGTATTCGAGCGCGTAGGGGCGGTTTCCTGCAGGTTGGCGGCGAATCAGAGTGTATCATAGTTGGCTTGATTATTGGGACGAGCGGCGGGCGCGACGCGGTGAGGAAGGGAAGAACCAACGGCCCTTGCGGACAAAGCCGTGGCTGATCCAGACCCGAATGTGAGTGATCAGGGGTCTGAAAGGCAAGATGGGTGGCTCAAATTTCCATCCGGATTTCTACTGATATCGAGCAGAACAACGTCGTCTCGGCGAAAATCACAGAAAGCGGGTCGTTCGATCAGGCGATGGTGATTTTTCACCATGGGAATGCAAGCTCTCGGAATCGTCAGATTGCCAACTTTTCTCGCAGCGTGGCATCACGGTTGTCGAGATTGCTATGCCTACCTTGTGCCCCAGTATCTGAAGTCTCCTGGCGATCCATTGCGATCCAGCGCACGATCCCATCCCGACGATTGCAGGCGCTGCCCGGTCAAAGAACTTCATCAACGTATCGCGTCGGAAGCGAACTCGCTGGACGGACTTGCCGTCGCTATCCAAGCCGACGACGTGGAAGATGTTCTGGCCGATATCGACACCATAGACGGCCGCAGGGCGCGGCGCATTCCGTGGGGACATTGCAACCTCCTTTGTTGTGACTGCCCAGATGATGCTGCGGGACGACAGGGCGGACCATCCCATTAATGGTAGGGCCCGCCGCCAAGCGCGAAGCCGTCGCGCATCTGCAGGCCACGATGGGCCTGTCGGTAGCGGCGGCCTGTTCCTTCGTGGGCGCCGATCGCAAGATGATCCGGTATCGTTCTTGTCGCCCACCTGAGGCGGCACTGCGCGGCCGGCTACGCGACCTGGACAACGAGCGCCGGCGCTTCGGCTATCGGCGGCTGTTCATTCTGCTCAGGCGCGAAGGCGAGGCATCGGGTATCAACCGCATCTACCGGCTATATCGCGAAGAAGGACTGGCCGTGCGCAAGCGACGCTCCAGGCGCCGAGCGGCAGGAACGCGGGCACCGATCCTGGTTCAGGCGAAGCCGAACACGCGCGCTGGTCGCTGGATTTCGTCCATGACCAGTTCGGCAGGCCGGCGCTTCGGCGTCCTCAACATCGTCGACGACGTGACGCGCGAATGTTTGGCTGCGATCCCGGACATCTCGATCTCCGGCGCCGGGTGGCGCGTGAACTGACGGAACTGATCGCCCGGCGCGGGAAGCCGGGCATGATCGTCTCTGACCACGGCACCGAGTTCACCTCGAACGCGATCCGCGCCTGGTCGAAGGATCATCAGGTGGAATGGACTTCATCGCGCCGGGCAAGCCGATGCAGAACGGCTACTGCGAAAGCTTCAACGGGCGGATGCGGGACGAGTTGCTGAACGAAACCCTGTTCCTCGGCCTCGACCACCCGAACAACCATCGCCGAAATGGCAGACGACTACAACCGATCGCGCCCACATTCGGCGCTCGGATACCTCACGCCTGCGGCCTAAGCCGCCAATCTCACCGCAACGGACGATCGGCTGCGCAACCCCGACCAGCTCCGCCGATCGCCCGTGGCTCAACCCGCGCCATACGGCGTAAAACCCGCCGAGCCTTTAACTGCAGCCGGATGAAATTCAATGGCAGGTCACTGATGCAGCGTCTTCCACTTGCCATAGCGTTCAGGAAGGTTGTGCCAATGCGCCCCGGAGCACAGGACCCACAAGACCCCGTTCACAAACAGCCGATTGTCCCGACCGCTGCGGCCGGGATCACCAGCCTTGCCAGGCAACAGACTTTCGATACGCTGCCATTGCTCGCTGCTCAGTGTCATATCGCCGTGCCATCCATCGCTCTCCAGACCGAATCTGGAAGCCTATGAACACGCATCAACTCAAATTGAATCCTGAATGTCGATCGGTCCTGCTAGAGCTCTGATCACCGATCAAGCTCAGCCGGGATGGGTCCTCAGTCGGCTTCGCAAAGCCTGCCGATCGGGGCGGAGGTTGTCGAGATGAGCTATGTCCTCCCGTCCCTGTGCCAATCTTTCGACGAGGGCCCGCGTACCAGCTAACACAAACACACCGCAATCATAAGGGTTGGTTTGCTGGCCTATGCTGGCGTCTTGTAGGCTGGCGTTCAACCGTCCTGCCAATATTGCTGCGGGCTCACTGTTCAGTCCTCCGTAAGAGTCGTAGTGATAGGCGAGCGGCCTTTTCCGATCACGGCGATCAACAAGCAGCAGCGACCAATGGGTGCCGTGCCGATTGTGACCCGCAGCGCTGGCATTGTTTACTGGCAGGAATAGGAAGTCGGCTGTATCGCTACCATTCTGGCCACCAATGATGCGCCCGAATGTGAGTTCCGCGGCGCTGCTTTCGCCCTCGCGAAGCAGCTGGGAGACAAGGGGATCCACGAATCGCGTGCGAGCGGCGAGATAGGGATTATTCCTGAGCAGGTCGTGCCCAAGGAGCTCGTAATCCCTGTTTATATGGTCGTCGCTCAGCCACTCCGTGAGACCCAGCACCCGCCCACTACCGTCGTGCGGCGAAGTCGGATCCAAAGCGCCGATCTGAGCGCCGGAAGCTGAGGATGTGCGCGGATGATCGATTAATTGAGCATTCCTGGGCCGTTCAGGCCCCCATGTGACCGAGTAGAGCTCACCCTGAAAGCTGTCCTGCAAGCCCTCGCTATATCCGATATCCTCCAGCTCCTGAGGCGCGCCCGATGGCGCCATAAAGAGCGTCGGTCGCGCGGCGGGGCTGGACACCGGCGCCGACTGAGCATCATCACGCATCTCGCGGGGTTGATCCGGCTGAGCAGACGACCACAGCTCTCTCAGCAAATCCCAAGCTTCCTCGGACGGCGTTGCGGGAAGCTCTTGCAGCCCCAGCGCCTCGTTCGCATCGACGACTTGTAGATACTGAGCGAGTCTATCGAGACTCGCAGAGTTGTTTCCCTCGGCGGTAAATTGCTCATGATCCGCTTGCAACGACCGCTGCAGCTGATCACTGCCGCTGAGTCGACTCGTTATGCTCCCCTTCTCCTTCGTTTGGAGCCAATCACTAAATTTGCGTTGATGGCTGGCAACATTCTGGACAAGTTTCCTCTGTTCAGGAGTCGAGACGGGCCCAAGTTTGTGCAGTTCGTCTTTTAGTCGATCCTCGATGAGGCGGGTGTCATCGGGATAAGGATGAAGCGAGGCGTGCGATTTGGGCTCGGTGCGCAGGCCTTCGAGGTACTGCTGCAGCCGAG
>NZ_JAFG01000031.1 GCF_000519305.1 Mesorhizobium ciceri WSM4083
GCCTTGCGGATAATCGGCGTGATCAGCCCACCGGGGATCGACACGGCAACGCCGACATCGGCATGCTTGTGCTTGACCATGGCGCTTTCGGTCCATGAGGCATTGGCATCCGGCACCGCCTTCAGTGCCATCGCCATCGCCTTGATCACCATGTCGTTGACCGACAGCTTGTAGGCNGGNGCNTCGCCCTTGTCGGTTTTCTTCACCGGGGCAGCCGCATTGATCTGCGTGCGCAGCGCCAACAGTGCATCCAGCTCGCAGTCGAGCGTCAGGTAGAAATGCGGGATGGTGGTCTTGGCCTCGACCAGGCGCCGCGCAATGGTCTTGCGCATATTGTCGTGCGGGACGAGTTCGTAGGAGCCCTGTTCAAACAGACGCAGCACGTCCCCCTCCCCCTTGAGGGGAGGGTGGCCGGCCACAGGCCGGTCGGGTGGGGTCGCTTCGACTGGGCTCGGCGCCAGGGCGGTGCTGAATTGGGCGGTGCCTCCTGAGGCGACCCCCTCCGTCCGCTTCGCGGACACCTCCCCCTCGAGGAGGGAGGAAAGTGCGGCGTCGATATCGGCTTTTACAACACGGCCGTATGGGCCTGTGCCGGATACGGTGGAAAGAGCAATGCCCGCCTCACGAGCTAGGCGCCTGGCCAAAGGTGTCGCGCGGGCTTTCCCCTCCCCCTCGAGGGGAGGGTGGCCGGCCGCAGGCCGGTCGGGTGGGGTCGGTTCGACTGGGCTCGACGGTACAGGGGTGCCTCCTGAGGCAACCCCCTCTGTCGACTTCGTCGACATCTCCCCCTCGAGGGGGGAGATTGGCGCATAGCTTTCACCGTCGGCATAAATCCATGCAACAGCCGCGCCGACCGCAATATCGACACCCTCCTTGCCGGTGACGTCGCGCAGGACGCCGCTGGCCGGCGCGTCGATTTCCATCGCGGCCTTGTCGGTTTCGATCTCGAACAGCACATCGCCCTTCTTGACCCTGGCGCCTTCCTCGGCAAACCAGCGTGAGATCTGTCCGGTCGCCATGTCCATGTCGACCTTGGGAAGAATGACTTCGGTCGGCATGGGTCAGCGGACCCCTTTCACGAGGTCGCGCGCGGCGGTGATGATGTCGGGAATTTGCGGCACCGTTGCCTTCTCGAGTTCCGGATTGTAGGGGATCGGCGTTTCGGCGCCGCCCAGCCGCACGATCGGCGCGTCGAGATAGTCGAACGCTTCGCTCTCGGCGATCATGGCGCTGACCTCGGCGCCGATGCCCAGCGTCTTGACCGCTTCGTAGACACACATCAGCCGAGACGTCTTCTTGACGCTGTCGATGACGGTCTGCTTGTCCATCGGCCGAATGGTCCGGAGATCGACGACTTCGACGTCGATGCCTTCGCTCTCCAGCGCGGCAGCGGCATCGAGCGCCTTCTGCACCATGATCGAGGTGGCGACGATGGTGAGATCCCGGCCCTCGCGGCGGATATCCGCCTTGCCGATCGGCACGGTGTAGTAGCCTTCGGGCACCGGGCCTTTCATCTTGTAGAGCAGCTTGTGCTCGAAGATCATGACCGGATCGGGATCGGCGACCGCAGCCAAAAGCATACCCTTGGCATCGTAGGGCGTGGCCGGTTGGATCACCTTGAGGCCCGGCACATGGCCGAGCCAGGCCTCAAGGCTCTGACTGTGCTGGGCCGCCGCACCCGTGCCGGAGCCGGCGGGAAAGCGCATCACCACCGGAACCGAAACCTCGCCGCCCAGCATGAAGCGCATCTTGGCCGCCTGGTTGACGATCTGCTCCATGGCGAGCGTGGCGAAATCGGAAAACTGGAACTCGAAGATCGGCCGCATGCCGGTGAGGGCAGCCCCCACCGCGACGCCCGCGCCGCCCAGTTCCGAAATCGGCGTGTCGATGACGCGGTCAGCGCCGTAACGTTCGACCAGGTCGCCGGTGACCTGGAAGGCACCGCCATAGACACCGATATCCTCGCCCATCAGGAAAACGCGTTCGTCCATGTCCATGGCGATCGCCATGGCTTCCTGGATCGCCTGGGCGTAGCTCAGTTCACGCACCATCGCGTCCATCACGCCTGCTCCGTATACACGTAATTTCCGGTCTCGCTGATATCGGGCGATGGGCTCGCCTTGGCGAACTCGATGCCGTCGGCGATCTCTTGCGCCACGGCATTGCGAATGGCCTCGATGCCCTTGTCGTCGATGAAGCCGAATTCCCTGAGCTCGCTTTCGAACAGGGTGATCGGATCGCGGTTCGACATCCAGTCCTCGATCTCTTCCTTGGTGCGATAGCGGTTGCGGTCGCTCTTGGAATGGCCGCGATGGCGGTAGGTCTTGGACTCGATCAGCGTCGGCCCCTCGCCGGCGCGGGCTCGGGCGATAGCCTGATGAGACGCCTCGGCGACCTCGGAGAAGATGTTGCCGTTGACGATGACGCCCGGCATCGAATAGGCGGCGGCGCGCTCGGCGATGTTCTTGACCGCTGTCGAGCGGGCTGTCGATGTCGACATGCCGTAGCCATTGTTCTCGCAGACGAAAATGACAGGCAGCTTCCAGACCGCCGCCATGTTGAGCGCCTCGTGGAAAGCGCCTTCATTGTTGGCGCCGTCGCCGAAGAACGAAACCACGACCTTTCCGGTCTTCATCATCTTGGAGGACAATGCCGCCCCGACGGCGATCGGAATACCGCCGCCGACGATGCCGTTGGCGCCGAGATTGCCCTTGCCGACATCGGCGATGTGCATCGAGCCGCCACGGCCCTTGCAATAGCCTGTGGTCTTGCCGAAGAACTCGGCGAACATGCGCTTGACCTCGGCGCCCTTGGCAATGCAGTGGCCATGACCGCGATGCGTCGAGGTGATCTGGTCATCCTCGGCAAGCGGCATGCAGATGCCCATGGCGCTGGCTTCCTGGCCGATCGACAAATGCATGGTGCCGTGGATGAGGCCGCGCGTGTAGCACTCCTCCGCGCCCTCTTCGAAGCGGCGGATCAGGTACATCTTGTGGAGCACCTGCTTGAGCTGCTCGGCGCTGTACTGGCGGTAGACGAAGGGCAGATTGGCGCGACTGTCAGTGACGGCTTTGCTGGCTGTGGCCATGATCACGCTCCCACGGTCCCATAGACGAGCTTGTCCTGGCGGGCGCGCAGTTCGGCGATCTTGGAGCCCGCCGCGGGCGCTGCATTCGCATAGGTTATGAGCTCGCCCTTCTTGATCGGCGCGGTGACCGAGCCGCCCTGCAGCAGGCCGCAGGGAATGGCCTTGGCGGCGCGCGCCTCAGGCGTCGTCATGATCCAGGCGCGGTAGCAATATTCACCGATCGCATCGAGCTTCTCGCCGGGCTTCATATCTTTCTTGGCCACGGCGGCGACTTCGGCGACCGGCTTGGCCAGCGGCACCATGTCGGCCTTGCCGTAGAGCACGACGCGCGCGCAGGTCAGCGGCACTTCGAGCGAGGTCAGGTGATAGGGACGATGGAAAGTGAAATACGGGCCTTTGCCCATCTTCAAATCTTCCATACGCTCGGAGATGCGCGGATGCGACATGTCGGCAACGACGAAGACGCCGGGCGCGACACCCTTGCCGATCGAATAGTCGACGACGCCGACCCTGGACAGCACGCCGCCATCCTTCTGCGGCACCAGCACCTTGGACAGTTCGCCGAGCGTCGCCGCCGGGCCATGCATACCGGCCTTGTCTGGAACCAGCCCGGTGGCATTGGCGATTGCCGCCATCTCGACCATGGTCTTGGAGCCGTCGACGAATTCGACCAGCATCCGCACATTCATATGCCGGCGCTTGGCTTCCTCCTCATAGTCTGGGGGAATAGCGTCGATGTTGAGCGGATTGTTCTTGCCCTTGCCGGCGGCAACGATCGGATGCCCCATGGCCGAAACGAACTCGATCAGCTCCATGCAGGAGGACGGCTCGTCGCCGGCGCCCAGCGAATAGGTGACGCCGAGCCGGTCGGCCTCGCTCTTCAGATAGGCACCGATGGTGACGTCGGCCTCGACATTCATCATCACCAGATGCTTGCCATGTTCCATGGCGCGCAGCCCGATCTCGGCGCCGACGGCGGGAACCCCGGTGGCGTCGATGACGACGTCGATCAGATCATTGTTGATGACAAGGTTGGCATCGTTGGTGACCGCCACCTTGCCGGCCTCCATTGCCGCCGTCATCGCGGACGCGTTCGACACTTCGCGCGCGTGCCCGGTTTCCTGGAAGGCGATTTCGACCGCCTTGCTGGCGGCAGGCAGGTTCAGTTCGGAAATGGCGCCGATCTCGATGCCCGACATATGGGCGACACGAGTGACGATGTCGGTTCCCATCTCGCCCGAGCCGATCAGGCCGATGCGGATAGGCTTGCCCGACTTGGCGCGTTCCTCGAGATCGCGGGCAAGGCCCGTCAACGAAACATTGGAAGCCATACCGCTCGTTCCTCCCATAATGCAGGCTTGTTCGATTGCCTGACGGGTATTGAACATCTGTATTTCTGTCAAGACTAATGTCCAGATTCTCGTGCTTTTTGGGCACTTTCACCACAGTCCAGCGGGACGAAAAAGAGGCTGGAAAACCTGATGCAGCGCAGTCGCCGTCAGTGCGCGGATGGGCACCGGTTGGGATCGTACAGCTCAGCAAAGGCGCAGCCTGTTGCGCTGCCGAGCAATAGGCCGGCGCATGCGACTGGCGGCATCTTGGCCCATGCGGGAAGTCCTGCTCAATGTTCCGCGAAGCCGGCCACGGGCAACCCGCTGCGTCGATCGGGAAATCATGGAAATGCACGACCACGCCATCCGCATCGATCAAGATCACGGCATAGGCGGTGCCTTTCTGCTAGCGCCCTGCGGCACCAGCCGACAAATGGAACGCTTGGATTACCCTCTACTGTGCCGTCCAGCCACCGTCCATCGGTAAGGTCGTGCCGGTGATCTGCCTGGCCGCGTCCGAACACAGGAACAGCGTCAGCGCGACAAGCTCATCGACGGTGACGAATTCCCTGGTCGGCTGGGCAGCGAGCAGCACATCGTGCTGACCTGTTCCTCGGTCATGCCGCGCGCCTTCATGGTGTCGGGAATCTGCCTTTCGACCAGCGGGATCCAGACATAGGGTGGGCGGCGCCTATTTGGCAATATCGAGCAGGGACGATACCAACAACTCGCGCTCGTCTTTCGACAGGACATCAGAATCGAAGAGGTTCATGCTGCGCAATCCCTCGATGGCGAGATAGCAGATCAACAGCGATTTGAGATCCGGCGTCTCGCCCTTCAGCCGCTCGAAAAGCTGCCGCTTGAAGGTCTTTATCGGCATCATGAAATCGGGATCCTCGGCGATGGCCGAGAAGATCCAGGACGCCGACTGCTGCTTTTCCTCGCAATCATTGGCCGACAGCCTGATGTAGACGGCCAGGGGATTTTCGTCCGTGTCATTTGTGCGGGCGGCTTCCAGCGCGTGCTCGAATTCACGCAGATAGCCTTCGACCAAACCTTGCATCAATTTGGCCTTGGTCGGGAAGTTGTAGAGGAGCCCTCCCTTCGACACGCCGGCACGGCTGGCGACGGCATCCAGCGACAAGCTGCCTGGTCCGGATTCCCGGGCAACATCGGCCGCCGCGGCGAGAATCTTCTCGCGCGAATTCGGTCTTTGGGCTCTCATGGTGCCTCCCATCGCAAGCTTAGGCCCAATTGACAAGACCGTCCAGACGGTACAGTAAGACCGCCATTATTTGAAATCGGGACCCGCAGTCGATATGTGTCCCGATATCCGCGCTTCGCGCCGGATTTCGACTGAGGGGACTTCCTTGTTCAAGCGCATACTCCGTATCTTTATTATTGTTCTGGTTCTGGCCCTGCTCGTCGTCGTGGTCGGCGGCATCGTCGGCTTCAACTTCCTGCGCGACAACGGCATCAAGCAGTACTTCGCATCGATGAAGCCGCCGGCGGCTACCGTGTCGACGACCATCGCCAAGCCTTTGGCCTGGACGCCAGGCGTCGAGGCGATCGGCACGGTCAAGGCCGTGCGCGGTGTCGACCTGACGGTCGAGACCACCGGTATCGTCAAGGACATCCTTTTCCATGCCAACCAGAAGGTGGCGGACAATGCGGTTCTGCTGCAACTCGATGACGCCGTCGAGCGCGCCGATCTCGACGCCCAGAAGGCGCAGGCCGCGCTCGATCAGGCATCGCTGGCCCGCGCCATCGAACTGACCAGGCGTGGCGTCGGCTCCGACTCGACGCTGGACACGGCGCGTGCCGCGGCCTCGGCCTCGGCGTCTCAGGTCACCAAGCTGCAGGCCGTGCTCGAGCAGAAGCAGTTGACGGCGCCTTTCGGCGGCACGGTGGGCATCCCGAAGATCGATATCGGCCAGTATCTGGCGCCCGGCACCGCCGTGGTGACATTGCAGGACCTCGACACGATGCGGGTCGATTTCTCGGTTCCCGAACAGCAACTCGCTCTGCTCAAGATCGGCCAGACGATTCGATTGGGCTTTGGCGGCGAGGACAGGCCCTTCGCCGGCGCCATTCGCGGCATCGACCCGAAGATCGACTCGTCCAGCCGGCTGGTGAACATCCGGGCGGAAGTCGCCAATCCCGATGGCAAGCTGACCCCCGGCCAGTTCGTGCAGGTGCGTGTCGAGCTGCCCGAAGAGCAGAACGTGCTGACCCTGCCGCAGACGGCGCTGACGACAAGTCTCTATGGCGACTACATCTTCGTGGTGCAGCCGGCCAAGCCCGCCGAGGCGGCGCCAGCTGCCAAGCCGGAGGAGAAACCCGCCACGCCGGCAGCCGACAAATCGGCTGATGCCAAGCCTGCGGACACCAAGCCGGCCGATGCCATGAAGCCGGCGGCTGATGCACCCAAGCCTGCCGCCGATGCGGCAAAGCCAACCGACAAGGCTGCCGATGCGGCCAAGCCGGCGGCGGAAGGTGACAAGCCCGCGCTCGTGCTGTCGCAGGTGTTCGTCAAGCCCGGCCGCCGCAATCAAGGCATGGTCGAGATCGTCGAGGGGCTGAAGGCCGGCGACGTGGTCGTCACCGCCGGTCAGAACCGCCTCTTCAACGGCATGTCCGTCGTTGTGGACAACACCATCGACCCGACCAAATCGGCGAACAAGCAGGCCGAACAGCAATGAGCTTTTCAGATCTCTTCATTCGCCGGCCTGTTCTTTCGACGGTCCTTGCCTGCATGATCCTGCTCCTGGGTTTCCAGGGCATCTTCAACCTGTCGATCCGGCAGTATCCGAAAGTCGATGAAACAGCGATCACGATCACCACGGCCTATCCGGGCGCCAGCGCCGATCTGATCCAGGGCTTCATTTCCGCCCCGATCGCCCGCGCCGTCGCCTCGACCGAAAACATCGACTACGTCACCTCGTCCAGCCGCCCGTCCTCCAGCACCGTGACGGTGCAGATGAAGCTCGGCTCGAACCCCGACGTCGCGCTGACCGAAGTTCTGTCCAAGGTCCAGGGCGTGCGCGGCACCTTGCCGGACGCATCGAAGGACCCTGTCATCGTCAAGGGCACCGGCCAGCAGTTCGCGATGATGTACATCTCGATGCAGAACCCGAACATGACGAAGGAGCAGCTGACCGAGTATATCGAGCGCGTCATCAGGCCGCGCATGTCGACGGTCGAAGGCGTCGCCGACGTGCAGATCTTCGGCGCGCAGGAATACTCGATGCGCGTCTGGATCGATCCGGTCAAGCTTGCCGCGCGCGGCGTGACGGCCTCCGAACTGCTGACGGCGATCAACAATTCCAACTTCCTGTCGGCGCCCGGCAACACCCAGAACGAGTATGTCGTTTCCTCGATCACCGTGCGCTCGACATTGCAGACGCCGGAGGCATTCGCCGAGCTGCCGCTGCGCTCTACCGACGGCAATGTTGTGCGGTTGCGCGACGTGGCTCGCGTCGAACTCGCCGCCGAGAACACCGACACCAGGGTCTCGTTCAACGGCAAGCCCGGCACCTTCCTGGCGATCTTCCCGACGCCGGCGGCCAATCCGCTGACCACGGCGGCGGCGCTCACCAAGCTGGTGCCGCAGATTCAGGAGACGCTGCCGAAAGGCATGACGATCGAGGTCGTCTACGACGCGACCGGGCAGATCAGCGCTTCCATCGAAGAGGTGTTCAAGACCATCGCCGAGGCGGTTGCCATCGTCATCGTCGTCATCCTTCTGTTCCTTGGCTCCTTCCGGTCGGTGATGATGCCGATCATCACCATCCCGTTGTCGCTGATCGGCGTCTGCTTCCTTCTGTTTGCTGTCGGCTACTCGATCAACCTGCTGTCGCTGCTGGCCATGGTGCTGGCGATCGGCCTGGTCGTCGACGACGCCATCGTGGTGGTGGAGAACATCCATCGTCACATGGAAGAAGATCACATGTCGCCGATGCAGGCTGCGTTCAGCGGCATGCGCGAAATCGCGTCGGCCATCGTTGCCATGACCATGACGCTGGCCGCCGTGTTCGCGCCGCTGGCCTTCACCGGCGGCCTCACCGGCGCGCTGTTCCGCGAATTCGCAGTCACACTCGCCGGCTCGGTGGTGCTGTCGGGCGTCATCGCCATCACCATCACCCCGATGATGTCGGCACGCCTCTTGAAGTCCGGCACGCCGGGCCGTTTCCAGCGCATTGTCGACGGCACCTTCGCGCGCGTCGAGCATGTCTATGAACGGGCCGTCACCGGGTCGCTCAATTATCGCCCATTGACGCTGATCATCGTGCTTGCGCTTGTCGGTGTCACCGGCTTCATGTTCACCAAGACCTCGAGCGAACTGGCGCCGGAAGAGGACCAGGGCTTTCTGCTCTCGATTGTGACGGCGCCGCGTTATGCGACCTCCGATTACACCGAGACATACGTCAACCAAATCCTCGGCCTGGTGAAGGATATTCCCGAAACACGGGCGCAGTTCTCGGCCGTCGCCTTCGGCGGCACGACAAACAGCGCCTTCGTCGGGTATGCCTTCAAGGACTGGGCGGAACGCAAGCGCAATTCGAAGGAACTGCAGGCCGACATTACAGCCCGTATCGCCAAAGTGGCCGGGGTCGAGGCTTTTGTCTTCGCACCGCCGACGCTGCCGGGCTCCGGCGGCGGCCTGCCCATTTCCATGGTGGTGAGATCGACCGGCGCTTCCTCGGAAGTGTACGAGGTGGCCGAGCAGATCAAGAACAAGGCGCAAGCCTCCGGCCGCTTCATCGTCGTGCAGAATTCGATGGCCTATGACGCACCGGAGGTGACGGTGACCATAGACCGCGACCGTGCCGCGGCGCTGAACCTGCCGATCGCCGATATCGGCCGCACGCTGACCCTGCTGGTCGGCGGCGCCGAAGTGGCGCAGTTCGACCGCGACTCCAACAGCTACGACATCATTCCGCAGGTGCCGCAGGAGTTTCGCGATAACCCCGACAAGCTCGGCGAATACTTCGTGCGCAGCGTGACGGGCGAGATGGTGCCGCTATCGGCGGTGGTCAAGATTTCGACCAATGCGGCGCCGGCGGCAATCGAGCAGTTCAACCAGCTGAATTCGTCGACGATTTCGGCGCTTCCGTTACCCGGCGTCACCACTGGCGACGGGCTGAAGGCGCTGGAGGACATCGCCAGGGAGAGCCTGCCCGACACCTTCTTCCTCGACTATTCCGGTCAATCGCGGCAGGAAAAGGAACAGGGCAACACCATCCTGATCGCTTTCGCGGCCGCCGTGGTCGTCATCTATCTGGTGCTGGCGGCGCAGTTTGAAAGCTTCCGCGACCCTCTGATCATCATGATGGCGGTGCCGCTGTCGATCTTCGGAGCGATCGTGCCGCTCAATCTGGGCCTCGGCACGCTCAACATCTACACGCAGGTCGGCCTGATCACACTGATCGGTCTGATAACCAAGCACGGCATCCTGTTGGTCGAGTTCGCCAACCAGCAGCGCGAAAAGCATGGCATGCGGCGGCGCGACGCCATCATCGCCTCGGCCAAGGTGCGCCTGCGGCCGATCCTGATGACGACAGCGGCGATGGCGCTCGGCGTGGTGCCGCTGATCACGTCCAGCGGCGCTGGTGCGGCGGCCCGCTATTCGATGGGCCTGGTCATCTTCACCGGCATCCTGGTCGGCACCCTGTTCACGCTCTTCGTCGTGCCCATGTTCTACACCTTCATCGCCAGCAAGGACCTGCCTCATCTGGCGGAGAAGCCGGATCCCAAGCTGATGCCGGCACTGCCGAGCTAGGACGGTCGAGGGATGCGGCTTCCTGCCCGGAAATGCGCAGGACAAATGCAAAGGAAAAGAGGCCGGAAAATTTCCGGCCTCTTCAGACTGCTGACAAACCCCGTCGATTTTCGGCGGGGTTTTTTGTTATGTGATTGAAGTGTCTTGGACTGTTTGTGTCAGGGGATTTTGACAGGAGGCGTTGGGCCTCATGTGCGGGCCGACTTGGGCTTCGGGCACAGGCAAAGGGCGATCTTCTTGATGTTTTGTGCGGCGGCGGCGAGCAGGCACTGGCAGGCGACCTTGGTGAGACTTCGGAACCGCGCATAGCGGTGACCATGCAGTTGCTTGGCGTCGGCGAAG
>NZ_JAFG01000032.1 GCF_000519305.1 Mesorhizobium ciceri WSM4083
CGTACGGCTCCGGTGAGGGCCGCCTTGCGGGAGGACGGCACGGTACCGATGCTGCGCTCTTAAGGTTGTCCTTACGAGCGTAGTTAGAAGCACAGCATGAGCCATGTGACGTTATTGACCGGGCCGGAGCGGCGTCGTCGTTGGAGTGAAGAGGATCAGTGCCGGATACTGGCCGCGGCATTCGCGCCCGGGGCCACAGTGGTGGCGGTGGCGCGTCAGTACGATGTCGCGACCAGCCTGATCTATAAGTGGCGCCGCACGGTGAGAGCCCGCGAGACGGGCTTTGCCGAAGTTGTCGTGGTTCCCGATGAGCCTGTCGCCGCTTCGGTGCCGGCGGCGGCACCAGCGGTGATCGAGCTGGAGATCGCCGGCAAGGTGCGGCTGCGGATTCCGCTGACCACGCCGCCGACACTGGCGGCGGCGATGGTGAAGGCGCTGGGCGTTTCATGATCCCGGTTCCGAGTCAGGTGCGGATCTGGTTGGCGGTCGGCCGGACCGATATGCGTCGCGGGATGCAAGGGCTCGCTCTGCAGGTTCAGGAGACGTTGGGCCGGGATCCGCATGCCGGCGATCTTTATGTCTTCCGCGGCCGCAGCGGCAACCTGATCAAGATTATCTGGCATGATGGGCTCGGCATGTCGCTGTATGCAAAACGGCTCGAGAAGGGCCGGTTCCTATGGCCGTCGCCGGCGGATGGTACGGTTTCCATATCGCCTTCTCAGTTGGCGTACATGCTCGACGGGATCGATTGGCGCAACCCGCGCCACACGTTCCGACCTGAGCGCGCGGGCTGAGTTTTTCTTTGAGTTTGCGCCATTTTCCGCGAGTCAGCGGACGCGTTTTATGATTCACTCCAGGGCATGGTTGCCACCGCCCAGGATGCTGTTCCGGACGATATTGGCGCGCTGAGAGCAGCGCTGGCCGCGGCGCTGGCAAGAGCCGAAGACGAGGCCGCGCGCGCTGCGCTGGTCGAGGCCGAACTGGCGGTCGCCAGGGCCAAGGCATCGGATGATGCGGCGCTGATCGCACATCAGGATCTGACGATCCGGAAGCTGCGGCGGGCGCTGCATGGTCAGAGTTCTGAACGTTCCGCCCGCCTGCACGACCAGATGGAACTCACCTTCGAGGAACTCGAGAGCACGGCGACGGAAGACGAGATCGCCGCCGAACAGGCCGCGGCCCGGACCACCGAGGTGGCGCCTTACGTGCGCAAACGACCGGCGCGCCAGCCATTTCCCGAGCATCTGCCGCGCGAACGCGTGGTCGAGCCGGCGCCGAGCGCTTGCCACTGCTGTGGCGGTCATCGGCTGCGCAAGCTGGGTGAGGATATCACCGAGACGCTGGAGGTGGTGCCGCGGCAATGGAAGGTGATCCAGCACGCGCGGGAGAAGTTCACCTGCCGCGACTGCGAGGCGATCAGCCAGGCTCCGGCGCCGTTCCACGCCACCCCGCGCGGCTGGGCCGGTCCCGGCCTGCTGGCGATGATCCTGTTCGAGAAGTTCGGCCAGCATCAGCCGCTCAACCGCCAGGCTGAACGCTATGCCCGCGAAGGCGTGCCGCTCAGCCTGTCGACGCTCGCCGACCAGGTCGGCGCCGGCGCCGCAGCGTTGATGCCGCTGTTCAAGCGGCTCGAAGCCCATGTGCTGGCCGCTTCACGTCTGCACGGCGACGATACGACGGTGCCGGTCATGGCCAAGGGCAAGACCGATATCGGCCGATTATGGACCTATGTGCGCGATGACCGACCGTTCGGCGGCGCCGATCCACCGGCGGCGGTGTTCTACTATTCCCGCGATCGCCGAGGCGAACATCCCGTGGCGCATCTCGCCGGCTGGAGCGGCATTCTGCAGGCAGATGCCTTTAGTGGTTATGGCGATCTCTATGCGACGGGTCGTCAGCCGGCGCCTGTTCTGGAAGCCAGCTGCTGGGCCCACAGCCGGCGCAAAGTGTTCGAGCTGGCCGATATCGAAGCGGCGGCGCGCAAGAAGGCGCGCGGCGAGAAGCCCAACCTGGTCTATCCGCTCGCGGTTGAAGCCGTGAAGCGCATCGATGCCCTGTTCGATATCGAGCGCGAGATCAGCGGCCTGTCGCCGGCCCAACGCCACGCCGTGCGCCAGGAGCGGAGCGTGCCGCTGGTCACCGAACTCGAGCGCTGGATGATCGAGACGCGCGACAAGCTCTCGAGCGGACACGATCTGACCAAGGCCTTCAACTACATGCTGCGCCGCTGGTCATCCTTCACCCGGTTCCTCGACGATGGGCGGATTTGCCTATCGAACAATGCAGCCGAGCGAGCCCTGCGCGGCATCGCTCTCGGCAGAAAGTCCTGGCTGTTCTGCGGTTCCGATCGCGGCGGACAGCGCGCTGCCGTTTTCTACAGCCTGATCGTCAGCGCCAAGTTGAATGACGTCGACCCTCAGGCCTGGCTCGCCGATATCCTGGCGCGCATCGCAGCCCACCCAGCACAGCGGATCGATGATTTGCTGCCGTGGAATTGGAGGTCCGCAAAACTGCGGACCCAACCAGCGGCGGCCTGATCATGCAGCGCAATAAGGTGCATCACGTCTACACCGTCGAACGCGTCGCCAGGGACCTCGGCGTCAGCGAAGCGCTCATCCAGGACCTGACCCTCGGGCTCGAGCCCGAGGACGGCGTCATCTGGGTGTACGGGGCCAACGATGGCGACGGGACCTTGGCCTTCACCGATGAAGGCATCGAGGAGGTGAAACTCCTCCTCGAAGAATATCATCGCGTCTCCCCATCGAAAGCTTGACCCCAGCACCGCGGTGCTCATGCCTGCCGGATACGCACCTATGCGGTCTTCACCGGATGCGTACGTCGTTTCCACAGTGTAGCCACGCAAGGAAATGCCGATGGCAAGGCTCGACGAGCCAAGACCTCGCGAGAGAGCGCGAGAGACGGTGGCGGAACCCGAGCAATGCGCGGGAATCCCTAGCCGGATGAGTTGCATGGCCAGAATATCGGCGCAAACAGATGACGGCCCCGTGCCGAACAGTTCGACGCGTCGGGCAGCTCGAATGCGGTTCGCAAACGCATTAATTTGAAGGTCGTCGAAGCCACGAGCCGACGCGGAAATTGAGTTTTGTAAAGCAGTACTAAGCCTGGCGACCCGAGGAGCTGTGTCCATAGCTTCTGATGACGCGCGTTCAGCCAGTTCGCCGCTCAACTTCAGCCGCTCAATTTCGCCGCTGAGCGCAATCTTAAACTCGCGAAATCCCGAGAGTCCCAAGGTTCGGCAAAATCTTACAATTGAAGCAGAACCGGTAGCGGTGTTGTGCGCAAGGTCGGCGATAGACTGCGCTAGAACAGCCTCCGGGTCTTGTGCAATGTACAGAGCTATACGTGCGAGCGCATTCGGAGCCGTATTAATTGCATTATAGATGACGTCTAGCAGCAATTTCTGTGTTTGTCGGGGCTCTCGCATATGTCTTATGTGTTCGTTCCAAACTAGCAGCCGACCTGGGAAGGCGAACGGAAGAGCCCTTCATATTCGAGTTTTATCGACCGCTCACTGACGCAGATCATAAACCAAGGTCGATACCCGGTTCCGTCTGCCGCTTCGTTGGCGCCCATGTCTCGGCAGCCGGGGCAGGGGGCAGAGGGCATGAACTCGGCCGATCGCGCGGCCGCCTTGCGAGACTTCATTGAGCTTTCTACGATTAGACTTGCGGCGAGATCCCCGGCAACGATCAAAGGCTGCACGGACGTACGCTGTCGGCCGCTCTGCTTTCTCTGCTTCTCGACGAATTCGATCTTCCAACCGGGAATTCGCCGGACGAGGTCTTCCGGCCAGGTGCTGTCGATGAAGCTTCCTTTGTGCTGCGCATGTGCCTCGCAAACCTGGCGTTCGTCGTCTGGGCACGGGTGACTGCGCGCCAACGCACAAGCGGCGCGCGTGAAAAATATATTTGCTAGTATATTTCCGGCCACAATCACGTGCGCTTGCCTTCTTCTAGAAAAAGGGCCATAGTACAATCAAAAATGAAGGCATGTAAGACAAGTGACCGCATGCCGTGAACAAATAGCACCGGCAGCAAGTGGTCGATGCCGTCGTAGTGGCGATTCTTCTCGCGGCTAGCGGATGGGACGGGGTCGACTTCTGGGGATCGGCAACCAAAGGGCGCGACTGCTGGGTCAAGCTGGTCAGGAACTTGTCGTTTCTCTACATCGGCTCCGGCTGTTCGAAGAAGCCGCTGCAGCGCAAGGAACCACAATGTCTCACCCGCTTCCAGATGAGCTGCGCGGTATCGCGGGTCAATCCTTTCCACTTTATCCCTGCTCGAATGAATCTTGGTCAATCAAGCCAATGGCCGGCGCCTCAAGCTCGCGGGTTATGATTTGCTCGATTCCGAAGGCGGGCACCCACCTATATGCCCGCCTACTTGGACTGCTCGGGCTTGTACAGTCCGATGTATTTTTCAATAAGGACTATATTGGAGACTTCCGCTTCGTTGATGTCGCCCGAGCGCGCTTCACTCATTCGGAAAATATCTTATGGATACCGATCGAGATTTCGTCGCGCTTTATTCAGCCCGGTCAGTTTGGATATGGGCATCTCCCGTGCGACGTCGGCGTTCGCCATTGCTTAGAAGATTTCAAGATCATCTTTCTTTCGCGTGAAATGCGTGCGGCAATTGTGTCGCAGATGCGATATGTGGGTGACAGCGACTGGTGCCTGCCTGACGGGGCTGAGATTAAGTGGCGAAATGAGCCAAACGGACCTGACAAGATGCTGAAGTACTTCGATGAGATCGCGCCTTTCATCTTCAACGATCGCTGTCATCCCGTGGCACCGTGGGCAGACGAGGAGGACGTCCTTGGATTGAACTATGAGCAGATCATCGGCGACCAAGGACGCGAAGTTCAGCTGGAGACCATTCGCAGAATTGTAGAGTTTTGTGGGATTGAGCGGCCGCAGCAACCGGAGCTAATCGTAAACCAGCTAATCGGCGAGCAGACCTTCACCCTGTCCGACGGTCGCACCTCGTGGGAGGCTTGCTGGAATCCTGAGATCGAGGCGCGGTTTGCCGCGCTCGGAGGGGAAAGACTCAACGAGCGATTCGGATTTGGATCGAGATAGATTTCGGGCTGTCGCAGCGCGCCGGAGCGGCACGCTACGCTCGCAGCCGTTCGCCGTTTGGAATCGCTTACATTGAAGGCGACCGCAAATGCGCTTGGAGCGGCGATTTTCGCCATAACCATGATCATTGGCATGACAGTGCGCGACCTTGCATACGTGTCGCGGACCTGGCAGCAATTCATGTGCCGAAGCTGATCAAGCGGCGCTATGCGGCTTGGTTTCGATCAACTCAATCTCGTCCAAGGAACCTGATACCACGAATCAGTTTGGCGAAGGCGCTGCAGGAACTCGCATCGAGCGCTCTCGGTTGATGACTTTCAAGCCTGGTCTGCGGCAATTATTCCAGGCCGGACTCGACGAGACAGGCTGCGCGTAAAAGTCAGGCGCGCGGTGCTTTTCCCACGAACGCCTGTTTCGGCGGTCGCATATCCTAGATCGATTAGCCGCAGCCGGACTTTATGTTCTACCCGCAATCTGACTATTGCCTGGCGCGCGAAGCGCCCGCGTTGCCCACGTGGCGAGTGGCCCGGTCTTCTACTGTTGTTCGGCGCGGCCGCGGAGCGATGGGCGGCGCATACACCATAGGTGTCTTGGCGCGGCACGTTGTCGTCGTAAGGTTCTCGACAGCTTCCCCATGTCAGATCAAGGCCCAACTCCAAACGGGCTATGTTGCTGAAAGTGAGAACCGATGGAATTGCCCTCGACCAAGCGGGTACGCGGACAATCGGACAGGGCGGGCCCGCTAGAGAGCTCACCTGCGGCTCGGTCCGCAGGTGCAGCAGCCTTTGCCCGGCAAATGAGCGAGGTCGCCAATTCATATGGAGGTGGTGGAGCAATGCCTGTCGCCGCGGCGCCGCAGCCAGCTCAGTCAACAGGGGTCTTGATAGGGCGCAGCAAGCAGTCTCTTTATCCTGAGGATGCCCCGCTGATTTCGGGGCTTAGGCTGGCACTTGAGGAGAATGCCGCCAAACGCACCACCAAGAACAATGTAAGTTGCCTCCTCAGCTTTGGCCACTGGCTCTTCGCCAAGAAAAGAAAGCCTCTTGCTCGGCTCGACAGCGAAACGCTGTTAGAGGATGCGCACGAGTTCAGCGGCAAGCCAACGCGACTCCTTACGGCACTAGGTCATCTCCGGACGTGGCAGTCGACGGGCGGAGTCGTGCCGATCGCAGGCCGCACCGAGTTGAATCCATATCCCCGCGACGCGAGTCTCATCAAAGACTATAAAGACGAAACAGCGACAGAAACTGGCAGGATGTATGCAACCGCCCTCCGCAGTTTCAGCGATTACTTGCGGGCGAACAACAAGATTGGCATTGCTACCCGGCTTTCCGGCAAGGCGTTGGCTCAGGACGTGAAGAGCTACCGGGTGGATGCCGCCGCTGGCAACGCGACGATCAGTTCCGCTCTGGCTCAGCTTCGAAAATCGCGGGCCGGCGCTAGGGCGATGGAGCGCGAGCGCCATATTCCCTCCGTTGCTGATACCGAAGAAGCCGCACCGGTGGAGTCAAGGCGGGTCGGCGAGCCCGCTGCGCAGGACTTACATGAAGCTGGCAGTTTGCCAGACGAGCTACACGCGCAAGGCGATGATCAGGAACAGCACAATCTGCACCGCCTGGCCAGCGAGTGGCAACCGAGCGAGAGCGCCAATGCAGGGGGAAGCGGTGGATCAATGCCGGCCGCCCGGGCGCCGGCCGAGTCAACTCGGAGTTTGATAAAGCGCGGCAAGCTGCCTCTTTATTCCCAGGATGCTCCGCTGCTTGCTGGGCTTAAGGAGGCCCTGATCGAGGCCGACGTCGCCAAGGGTACCGCCAGGAACAATGTAAGCCGCCTTCATAGCTTTGGCCACTGGCTGTTCGCGAACAACAAAGATCCCATTAAGGACCGGCTGGACAACAAGTCGCTTACCGACGATGCGCGCGAATTCAGCGAAAGTCCAAGGAGACTCCTCACGGCGATTGGTCATCTCCGGACCTGGCTGTCGACGGGCGGAGTCGCGCCGATCGCAAGCCGCGCTCAGCTGAACCCTTATCCCCAGGATGCGGCTCTCATCGACGACTACAGAGACGAAGCAGCGACACGCAATGGCACAAGGAATGCAAGTGCTCTTAGGAGCTTCAGTGATCACCTTCGTCTAAGCAACAAGAAGGGTATTGCTGGTCGGCTTTTCGGCGACGCGTTACATGGAGATCTCAAGAGCTATAAGCAGCACGCCGGTAGCGATGCCAGGATAGGTGCTGCACTGGCCCATCTTCGAAACTCGCAGGCCGGCGCCAAGGCGATTGAGAGCGAGCGCCGAATTCCCCCCGTTCCGGATCCCGAAGAGGCGTCGCCGACGGAGCCGATGCGGGTCGGCCACGCCGCTGCAGAACGTCGCGACCAGGATTTGAGCTCGTGGCTGATGGACGAACCCGACCCGTCGTCCCCGGTGCTGCAGTCAGCTCAGTTGATGGGAATCGTGATAGGGCAGAGCGAGCAGCCCCTTTTTTCCGAGGACGCTGAACTCATTTCGGGGCTAGAGAGGGCCCTCATCAAAGGTAAGCGCAAAGAAGGATACGCCAAGGACTATGTACGTACTGTTCGTAGCTTTGGCCATTGGCTCTACAAGAATGACAAAGCGAGCATTGTTGCCCGGCTCGACAACAAGTCGCTGACGGATGGCGGTGAGGTGCTCGAGTTCGTCGGAAAGGGTGATCCCAAGAGACTCCTTAAGGCAATAGACCGTCTCCGAACTTGGCGGTCGACGGGCGCCGTCGCGCCGAACATTGGCCGCGCTGAGCTGACGCAGGAGTCGATGAGCGTCGGGGATGCCGCTGCGCAGCATAGCGCGTCCCCGGACGCTCGCAGTTGGCCGAACGAGCTTCCTGCGAACGCCCACGATCGGGATGTGCGTTTGGGGCCGACGGACGAACCGGGCTATTGGTCATCTGTCGAATCAGCTCTGCGTCACCATCAGACACCGGATCTGGTAGAGTCCGCCCCCCAGCCCTCGCACGAGCGAGGACTTCCCGGCGCGAAGAGGCAGAGGACCTTAGACGATCCGCAAGGGGTCGCCAGTGAGCGGCAAGTGAGCGAGATCGCCAATTCAGATGTAGAGGTTGGAGCAATGCCGACCGGCTCGGCGCCGCAGCCGGGTTCAATTGGCGGTTTGAAAGCGAACAGCAGCCGGCAACCTCTTTTTTCCCAAGATGCTCCCCTTATTTTGGGACTTAAGGAGGTCCTCCTTAACGGCGGTGCCGCCGAACGTACCGCCAAGGACTACGTAAACACTCTTCTCCGCTTTGGCCGCTGGCTCTTCGAAAATAACAAAAAACCTATTGGTCCGCGGCTCCACAACGAGTCGTTGACCAATGATGCGCGTGAGTTCATGAAAACTGGCAAGTCCAAGCTTCTCCTCACGGCAATAGACCATCTACGGACCTCGCGGTCTACGGGCGGAGTCGTGCCGATTCCAGGCCGCGCTGAGGCGAATCCGTACCCCGAGGACGCGGCTCTCATCAAAGAATACAAAAACGAAGCGGCAACACGTACCGCGAGTACCTATGCGACCAGTCTTAGCGGTTTCAGTGACTACCTTCGTCAAAACAACAAGCAGGGCATTGCTGGTCGGCTTTCCGGCAAGGCATTGGACCGAGATGTCAAGAGTTATAGAGAGGACGCCGACGGTTGTCGAAAGACCGGTTCTGCACTGGCTCATCTTAGAAAGTCCCAGGCCGGCGCTAGAGCGATGGAGCGCGAGCGTATTCGCCACATTCCTGAAGACGCGCCGCCGATGGAGCCGAAGCACGTCGGCGACGCCGCCGGGGAGAACTGGGCCTCGCATGACACTGGTGGTTGGCCAAAGGAGCTTCGTGCGAACGCTGGCGATCAGGACCTCCGCTTGGGGCTGACGGACGAGCCGGGCCCGTCGTGGTCTGTCGAGTCAGCCCCGCGCCAGCGTCCGGCACCGGATCCTGGAGCGTCCGAGCGCCAGCAGTCCTGGCACCAGGGTGCACGTCCCAGGAGCAACCTCCTGCCAAGCCAGGAGCTCCTTATCAACGATGAGCGCGACACGGCTGAAGTGAGGCCAGCGAAGAGGCAGAGGACCCTGGACAATCCGCAAGA
>NZ_JAFG01000005.1 GCF_000519305.1 Mesorhizobium ciceri WSM4083
CAGGGCTCCTACGAACTCGTCCCGCACGACAATATGCGCAAGACCATTGCGCGGCGCCTGGTCGAGGCCAAGACCACCATCCCGCATTTCTACCTGACGCTCGACTGCGAGCTGGATGCACTGTTGGCGCTGCGCACGCAGATCAATGCGGCTGCCCCGGTGAAGAAAACCGACAAGGGCGANGCNCCNGCCTACAAGCTGTCGGTCAACGACATGGTGATCAAGGCGATGGCGATGGCACTGAAGGCGGTGCCGGATGCCAATGCCTCATGGACCGAAAGCGCCATGGTCAAGCACAAGCATGCCGATGTCGGCGTTGCCGTGTCGATCCCCGGTGGGCTGATCACGCCGATTATCCGCAAGGCCGACGAAAAGACGCTGTCCACCATCTCCAACGAGATGAAGGACCTGGCCAGCCGTGCGCGCAGCCGTAAGCTGAAGCCGGAAGAATACCAGGGCGGCACCACGGCGGTGTCCAACCTCGGCATGTTCGGCATCAAGGATTTTGCCGCCGTCATCAACCCGCCGCATGCGACCATCCTGGCCGTCGGTGCGGGCGAAGAGCGGGCAGTGGTCAAAAACGGCGAGATCAAGATCGCGACCGTGATGTCTGTGACGCTGTCGACCGACCATCGCGCCGTCGATGGTGCGCTGGGTGCCGAACTGCTGGTCGCCTTCAAGCGGCTGATCGAAAACCCGATGGGCATGCTGGTCTAGGGAGGAGAGGGCGGTGCGGATATTCTTCACCTCCCTCATGGCGTTTTTCCTGTCAGGATTGGCAGGCGGCCTGGTTGCTCAACAGCTGGCGGTCGCAACCCATGCGCAGGAAGAATACATTCTGGTGTTCATGACGTCGGTGCTTGTCACCATTGCCACGACGATCGTATTTTTCATCGCGCAGCTTTTTTCGAACGCACCGACGATCATCAACTGGCTGGGCCTCTGCGCAATTGTCGTGTTCGTGCTGATCGGGCTCGGCCTGATCGGTTGGACGTTCTCTCAGCCGGTCGACAAGCGCCAGTGGGGAGGTGACCTGCCGATCGTCGCCGGCCTGGTTTTGCCGAACCTGGCCACTGTGCTGGTTCACTGGCTGTTCGTGCGCTGGCGGTTGAGGCGCGGCTCGATTAACGCACAGGTGGGCGCATGAAGACGGTTCTTTGTTACGGCGACTCGCTGACCTGGGGCTACAATGCCGAAGGTGGTCGTCACCCGCTGGAAGACCGCTGGCCGAGCGTGCTGCAGGCCGGACTCGGCGTCGGCGTGCAAGTGATAGCCGATGGCCTCAATGGCCGCACCACCGCCTTCGACGACCATCTGGCTGGTGCTGATCGCAACGGCGCCAGGCTGCTGCCAACGGTGCTGACGACGCATGCGCCGATCGACCTGATTGTCATCATGCTCGGCGCCAACGACATGAAGCCATGGATCCACGGTAATCCCGTCGCGGCCAAGCAAGGCATCCAGCGGCTGATCGACATCGTGCGCGGTCACGACTATCCGTTCGACTGGCCGGCGCCGCAGATCCTGATCGTTTCGCCGCCTGTCGTCAGCCGTACCGAAAATGCCGACTTCAAGGAAATGTTCGCCGGTGGCGATGACGCCTCGAAGTTTTTGGCACCGCAATATGCCGCGCTCGCCGATGAAGCCGGCTGCGGCTTCTTCGACGCCGGCAGCGTGGCGCAAACCACACCGCTTGATGGCGTCCACCTCGACGCCGAAAACACGCGAAACATCGGCAAGGCGCTGGCACCCGTCGTGCGCGTCATGCTTGAATTGTGAATAAGGAGAAAAACCGTGGCTGAGAACTACGACGTCATCATCATCGGCTCCGGCCCTGGCGGCTATGTCACGGCGGTGCGTTCCGCGCAACTCGGCTTCAAGACGGCGATCGTCGAGCGCGAGCATCTCGGCGGCATTTGCCTCAACTGGGGCTGCATCCCGACCAAGGCGCTGCTGCGCTCGGCCGAGATCATGCACTATTCGGATCACCTGAAGAATTACGGGCTGAAGCTCGACGGCAAGATCAGTGTCGACACGTCAGCCGTGGTCGACCGCTCGCGAAAAGTCTCGCTGCGGCTCAATGGCGGCGTCGCCTTCCTGATGAAGAAGAACAAGGTCGACGTCGTCTGGGGCGAAGCCAAGCTGTCGAAGCCCGGCGAAATCGTGGTGTCGAAGACGGCCAAGAAGCCGATGGAGCCGCAGCCGCCGGTGCCGAAAGGCGTCAAGGGCGAGGGCACCTACACCGCCAAGCACATCATCCTGGCCACCGGCGCCCGGCCACGCGCGCTGCCCGGCATCGAGCCGGACGGCAGACTGATCTGGACCTATTTCGAGGCCATGGTGCCAAAGGAAATGCCGAAGTCGCTGCTGGTCATGGGATCAGGCGCCATCGGCATCGAATTCGCCTCCTTCTACCGCACCATGGGTGCCGATGTGACGGTGGTCGAGCTGCTGCCTGCGGTGATGCCGGTCGAGGACGCCGAAGTCTCGAAATTCGCGCAGAAGCAGTTCGAGAAGCAAGGCATGAAGATCATCCTCGAAGCCAAGGTGACCAAGGTCGAGAAGGGTACGAACTCGGTCACCGCGCATGTCGAGATGAAGGATGGCAAGGTCGAGAAGATCACCGCCGATCGGATGATCTCGGCCGTCGGCGTGCAGGGCAACATCGAGGGCCTCGGGCTCGAGGCGCTCGGCGTGAAGACGGAGCGTGGCTGCGTCGTCATCGATGGTTACGGCAAGACCAATGTGCCGGGCATCTACGCCATCGGCGATGTCGCCGGCCCGCCGATGCTCGCCCACAAGGCCGAACATGAGGGGGTCGTGTGCATCGAGAAGATCGCCGATTTCCCCGGCGTGCATGCCACCGACAAGCTGAAGATTCCGGGCTGCACCTACTGCAATCCGCAGGTCGCCTCGGTTGGCCTGACGGAAGCCAAGGCCAAGGCCGAGGGCAAGGACATCCGGGTCGGGCGCTTCCAGTTCGCCGCCAATGGCAAGGCGATCGCGCTCGGTGAGGATCAGGGCTTCATCAAGACCATCTTCGACAAGAAGACCGGCCAGCTGCTCGGCGCCCACATGGTCGGCGCCGAAGTGACCGAACTGATCCAGGGTTTTGTCGTGGCGATGAACCTCGAAACGACCGAGGAAGAGCTGATGCACACCATTTTCCCGCACCCGACGCTGTCGGAGATGATGAAGGAAAGCGTGCTCGACGCCTATGGCCGCGCGCTCAACGCGTGATAGATTGAAAGCGCTGGTCCAGATGGAACCCGGCGGCAAGGTACTTCGTTTGCGGATGCGTTTTCACCCATCACACAAGGAGAAGGCATATGCACCTGAATGGCGTCGGCTGGATTGCAGCCATCATCATCGGCGGCCTGGCAGGCTGGTTCGCCGAAATGTTCATGAAGAGCAACACCGGCATCTTCATGAACATCGTTATGGGCATCGTCGGCGCGGTCGTGTTGAACGCCATTCTGCAGGCTCTCAATTTTGGCCCGTTCGGGGTTGGCTGGATTGCATATCTGATCACCGGCTTTATCGGAGCGTGCCTGCTTATCTGGGCAGGGCGCCTGGTGCGCCGTTAACATCACTGAACAGCTGCCATGCGAAAAAGGCTGTTGCGGCATGCGCCGCGGCGGCCTTTTTCTTTGCGCCGAAAAGTCCTAGATGAACTTATGACAACGAACGCCTGACTGGCGCTCGCCAATGAACCAGGTTTCCCGATGGTCACTGTCCTCGATACGATCGCCAACGCACCGCGCCTGCGGCATCCTGAAAAGGCGCACAAGCCCGATCAGGATGTGCTGCGCAAGCCCGACTGGATCCGCGTCAAGGCGCCGATGTCGAAGGGCTATGCCGAAACGCGCGAGATCGTTAAATCGCACAAGCTGGTGACAGTCTGCGAAGAGGCCGGCTGTCCCAACATCGGCGAGTGCTGGGAAAAGAAGCACGCCACCTTCATGATCATGGGCGAGATCTGCACCCGCGCCTGCGCCTTCTGCAATGTCGCCACCGGCATTCCAACCGCTCTTGACCCGGATGAACCGGCCCGCGTCGCACACGCGGTCAAGCAGATGGGTCTGACCCATGTCGTCATCACCTCGGTCGACCGCGACGATCTCGCCGATGGCGGTGCGCAGCATTTTGCCGAGGTCATCCGCGCCATCAGGGCGGCGACGCCGTTGACGACGATCGAAATCCTGACGCCCGACTTCCTGCGCAAGGACGGCGCGCTGGAGATCGTCGTGGCCGCCAAGCCCGACGTCTTCAACCACAATCTCGAAACCGTACCGTCGAACTATCTGACGGTTCGTCCGGGCGCCCGCTATTTCCATTCGATCCGGCTGCTGCAGCGGGTCAAGGAACTCGACCCGTCGATCTTCACCAAATCCGGCATCATGGTGGGGCTGGGCGAAGAACGGAATGAAATCCTGCAGTTGATGGACGATCTGCGTTCGGCCAATGTCGACTTCATGACCATCGGCCAATATTTGCAGCCGTCGAAGAAGCACCATCCGGTGATCCGCTTCGTCACGCCGGAGGAATTCAAGTCCTTCGAGACGATCGGCCGGACCAAGGGTTTCCTGCTGGTGGCGTCCAGCCCGCTGACGCGTTCATCGCATCACGCCGGCGACGATTTCGCCAAGCTGCGCGCGGCACGGGAAGCGATTCTCAAGAAATCAGCTTAATCAGCCGGTTTCATGCCAAAATTCGAAGCCACCCGACGCGTATCCCATACACCCGAGCAGATGTTCGCTTTGGTCGCCGATGTTGAATCCTATCCGCAATTCCTGCCGCTTTGCGAAGCGCTGACGGTTCGCTCGCGCAAGGAGCGTGACGGGCGTACCGTTCTCCTTGCCGACATGAGCATCGGCTACAAGGCGATCCGCGAAACCTTCACGACGCAGGTGCTGCTGAAGCCCGATGAGAACACCATCGACGTGAAATACATCGACGGCCCGTTCAAATATCTGAGCAATGTCTGGCGTTTCGAAGCGGACGGCGCCGGCTGCGCCGTCCGCTTCTTCATCGACTACGAGTTCAAGAGCCGCATTCTCGGCGCGGTGATGGGCACCATGTTCGACCGTGCCTTCCGCATGTTCGCCGAAGCTTTCGAGAAGCGCGCAGACGTCATTTACGGCGCAGCACCCCGGGCCCAAGGTTAGCCGAGTGCCTGCAGGCCCAGTTCCAGCGCTTGCCGGACCGTTTCGCGACGAATGAAATCGCGGCCTTTGTCTGCAAAGAGCTGGTGCTCGGCGACAATCGGTCGGCCGTCCAGCGCAACCCCGAACCAGACCAGACCGACCGGTTTTCCCGCCGAACCGCCGCCAGGCCCGGCGATCCCGGTAACTGCTAGAGTCAGTCGGGCGCGCGAACGAGCAAGCGCGCCTGTCGCCATTTCGACCGCCGTCTCGCGCGAAACCGCGCCATGCGCCTCGAGCGTGGCGGCGGAAACACCGAGCATGTCCATCTTGGCTTCGTTGGAATAGGTGATGAAGCCGCGATCGACCACGGCGGACGAGCCGGCGATGTCGGTCAACGCGGCGATGATCATGCCGCCGGTGCAGCTTTCCGCCGTTGCCAGCATGATGTCGCGCTTTCGGCAGGCTTGCAGCAGGGCATTCGCCAGCTCGTTGTTGGTCATTCCGGCACCTCGCCGGGAAACACCACGCTGGCGGTGGCGATCGCCGCAATGCCTTCCTCACGCCCGACAAAGCCGAGCTTTTCGTTGGTTGTTGCCTTGATCGAGATGCGGTCCGCGGAAATTGCCAGCATCTGCGACAGGGCTGCCGTCATCGCCTCGCGATGCGGGCCGACGCGCGGCGCTTCGCAGATCAGCGTGATATCGGCATTGGCGATGCGGCCGCCGCGCTCGCGCACCAGCCTTGCCGCATGCTCGACGAAGATCCGCGACGCAGCGCCTTTCCACTGCGGGTCGGACGGCGGAAAATGCGTGCCGATGTCGCCGGCGCCGCAAGTCGCCAGCAGCGCATCGGTCAAGGCGTGCAGGCCGACATCGGCGTCGGAATGGCCGGACAGTTTCTTGTCATGCGCAATGGCGACGCCACACAGGGTGACATGGTCGCCAGGCTCGAAGGCGTGGACGTCATAGCCATTGCCGGTCCGGATGTCGGGAAAGCGCACGCGTTCGCCGGAAAGCCGCTGGTCCGCCATCGCAATATCCCGTGCCCAGGTGAGTTTGACATTGTCCGGCGAGCCCGGAACGATCTTGACCGGAATATGCGCCCATTCGGCGATCGCGGCATCGTCGGTAAAATCCATTTTTCCCAGATGATGGGCTTTCTCGTGCGCGGCAAGGATCGGCCAGAACGGAAAGCCCTGCGGCGTTTGCGCCGCGTGAAGCCCGCTGCGCGAAACGGTTTCTCGAACCACGCCGGAGGCCGACTCACGCTTCAGCGTGTCGGCGACGGGCAAAGCGGGCAACGCGCCCTCGCGCTCGCCGATGGCGGCGATGGTGCGATCTATCAGGTCCGCATCGACGAACGGGCGGACGGCATCATGGATCAGAACCTGCCCCGGCGCGTGGCCTCTCAGCGCAAGCAGGCCGAGCCGGACGGACTCCTGCCTGGTCGCCCCACCGATAACGGCGGTGACCCGCTCGGCGTCGGCGCCCGCCGCCTGCCGGAACAGTTCATGGTCGTCGGCATGGATGGCGACGACGATCTCGCTGGTCCGCGGGTGGGCCAGAAAAATTTCCAGCGTGTGTGCGATGACGGCAAAGCCGCCAATGTGTTGATATTGCTTCGGTCCGTTGGCCTGTCCGGCGCGAGCGCCACGGCCGGCCGCAACGATCACCACCGCGACCTTGCCATCCCCGCCCGAAACGTGATTTTCACCTGCGTCAGTCATGCCCGTTTGGTCCTAGCGCACGATCCCGAAAAGTGTAATCGGTTTTCGGAAAGATCGTGCGCTAAGTATGAAATTCCAAAGCGTCCTTTGCGCGTCCTCAGCGACGCGCGGCGCTTTGGTCGCGGCCAAAGCCGAAGGCCAGCATTTTCCCAATTGCGCCTTAATGTGGCGTCATTCCGCGTTGCACATTGCGGCCGATATGGCTAGAGAATGTGCAGCGAATGAAGATGCTTGGTTTTTGTGCATGGTTAACTTGACCCAATTGGCCGCGCCGCTTGACGTCGGCGGCGCGAGACTCCGCAATCGCGTGTTCCTCGCACCGATGTCGGGCATTACGGACGAGCCGTTCCGGCAGCGTGCCCACGCGCATGGAGCGGGCCTGGTCGTGTCCGAAATGGTTGCCAGTGGCGAGCTCGCCAAGGGCAGGGCCGGTTTCAACCTGCGCATACGCCACTCCGGCCTGCCGGTCCATATGGTTCAGCTAGCAGGCCGTGAGGCGATGCACATGGCCGAAGGTGCCAGAATCGCCGCCGGTGAGGGGGCCGACATTATCGACATCAACATGGGATGCCCGGCCAAGAAGGTCACCGGCGGTTATGCGGGTTCGGCATTGATGCTGGATCTCGACCACGCGCTGTCGCTGATCGACGCCGTTGTCGGCGCGGTCGAGGTGCCGGTGACGGTCAAGATGCGGCTGGGCTGGGACGAGGGCGCGCTCAACGCGCCGATGCTGGCGCGCCGCGCCGAACAGGCCGGCGTCAGCATGGTGACCGTGCATGGCCGCACGCGCTGCCAGTTCTATCAGGGCAAGGCCGACTGGCGCGCCATCGCCCGGGTCAAGGAAGCCGTGTCCATCCCGGTCGTTGCCAATGGCGATGTTTCTTCGCCAGAGGAAGCGGCTGCGATCCTTGATCAATCGGGTGCCGACGCCGTGATGATCGGCCGTGCCCATTATGGCGCGCCCTGGATCGCAGGCGGCATTGCGGCCGCGGCGAAAGGCGAAGCGACGCCAAATGTTCCACAGCACCCGACCGCGCTCGCCGACTACATCGTGGCCCACTACGAGGACATGCTGGCGCTCTACGGCGCCGAGAGTGGCCTGCGCCAGGCGCGCAAGCACCTTGGCTGGTATCTCGACCGGCATGCCGGCGGTGCCGCTGAGGACAGCCGAAAGGCCATACTGACCGCATTCGAGCCCGCGCGCGTCATTGCCTTGTTGCGCGATGTGTTTTCGCGCGATCCGCAACCCTTGAACCTGCGGAGCGCCGCATGAACGCCGCCGCCGTCCAAGGCGCTGAAATGGCGGATGCCGCCCAGATCGTGCTCAACACCATCCGCCGCCCGGTGATCATGATCAGCGAGGAGGGGTTCATCACCTTCGCCAACGCCGACGCGGAAGACTTCTTTCGTTCGAGCGCGACCATGCTGGCGCGCAACACGCTGTCAAAACTCATTCCCTTCGGCAGCCCGCTGCTGACGCTGGTCGACCAGGTGCGCGAGCGCCGGGCCCCGGTCAACGAGTATCGGGTCGACGTGTCGTCGCCGCGCCTCGGCATCGAGAAGGTCGTCGATCTCTATGTCGCGCCGGTGCCGGAATTTCCGGGCTCGGTGGTGGTGATGTTCCAGGAACGGTCGATGGCCGACAAGATCGACCGGCAGATGACGCATCGCGGCGCGGCACGCTCGGTCACCGGCCTGGCGGCAATGCTTGCCCATGAGATCAAGAACCCGCTCTCCGGCATCCGCGGCGCTGCCCAGTTGCTGGAACTGTCGGCTTCCGACGAGGACCGTGCGCTGACGCGGCTGATCACCGACGAGACCGACCGCATCGTGTCGCTGGTCGATCGCATGGAGGTGTTTTCCGACGAGCGGCCAATCGACCGCTACCCCGTCAACATCCATGTCGTGCTCGACCATGTGAAGGCGATCGCCAAGAACGGTTTTGCCAAGAGAATCAAGATATTGGAGGACTATGATCCTTCGTTGCCTCCGGTGTTTGCCAACCGCGACCAGTTGATCCAGGTGTTCCTCAACCTGGTCAAGAACGCCGCCGAGGCGATCGGCAGCGACCCGCAGGGCGAGATCGTGCTGTCGACCGCCTTCCGGCCGGGCATCCGTGTTTCCGTTCCGGGCACGCAGGACCGCGTGTCGCTGCCGCTGGAATTCTGCGTGCGCGACAATGGCTCCGGCGTCTCCGAAGACATCTTGCCGATCCTGTTCGACCCGTTCATCACGACCAAGCCGAACGGCTCCGGGTTGGGTCTTGCGCTGGTCGCCAAGATCGTCGGCGAGCATGGCGGCATCATCGAATGCGAATCGACGCCGCGCGGGACCACATTCCGCATCCTGATGCCGGCCTGGAAAGAAGCGCCAAACGGCGCCGATGATGACGGTGAAGGAGACGGCAAATGACCGTTCGCGGCAATATTCTCGTCGCCGACGACGACGCGGCGATCCGCACCGTCCTCAACCAGGCGCTTTCGCGCGCAGGCCATGAGGTGCGCGTCACCTCCAACGCTTCGACGCTATGGCGCTGGGTGGCGGCGGGCGAGGGCGATCTGGTCATCACCGATGTGGTCATGCCGGACGAAAACGCCTTCGACATGCTGCCGCGCATCAAGAAGGCGCGGCCGGAACTGCCAGTCATCGTCATGAGCGCCCAGAACACCTTCATGACGGCCATCCGCGCGTCCGAAACCGGCGCCTATGAATATCTGCCGAAGCCGTTCGACCTGACCGAACTGCTCAACATCGTCAACCGGGCGCTTTCCGAGCCGCGGCGGCCGAAGATCGATGCGCGGCCGGAAGAGCAGCCCGACGCTATGCCGCTGGTCGGCCGTTCAGCCGCCATGCAGGACATCTACCGCATGCTGGCGCGCATGATGCAGACCGACCTGACGGTGATGATCTCGGGCGAATCCGGCACCGGCAAGGAACTGGTGGCGCGCGCGCTGCATGAATATGGCCGCCGCCGCGGCGGCCCGTTCGTGGCCATCAATATGGCGGCGATCCCTCGCGACCTGATCGAATCGGAACTGTTCGGTCACGAGAAGGGCGCCTTCACCGGCGCGCAGAACCGCTCGACAGGGCGCTTCGAACAGGCTGAAGGCGGCACGCTTTTCCTCGACGAGATCGGCGACATGCCGATGGAGGCGCAGACGCGCCTGCTGCGCGTGCTTCAGCAGGGCGAGTACACGACGGTTGGCGGACGCACGCCGATCAAGACCGACGTGCGCATCGTTGCCGCCACCAACAAGGATCTGCGCACGCTGATCAACCAGGGACTATTCCGCGAGGATCTTTTCTATCGCCTCAACGTCGTGCCGCTCCGGTTGCCGGCGCTGCGTGAGCGCTCCGAGGATGTGCCGGACCTCGTCCGCCACTTCTTCAAGCTCGGCGAAATGGAAGGCCTGCAGACCAAGCGCATTTCTTCCGGCGGCATCGAGTTGATGAAGCGCTATCCGTGGCCGGGCAATGTGCGCGAACTGGAAAACCTGGTTCGCAGGCTCGCCGCGCTCTATTCGCAGGACGAGATTTCCGCCGAGATCATCGAGGCGGAGCTCAAGACCGGCGAACGTCCGGTGGTGCCGGGTGGCGGCAATCTCATTCCCGACGATTTGTCGATCGGCCAGGCGGTCGAGCATTTCCTGCAGCGCTACTTCGCTTCCTTTGCCGGCGAATTGCCGCCTACAGGGCTTTATCAGCGCATCCTGTCCGAGGTCGAGTTTCCACTCGTCCTGGCCTCGATGACGGCAACCCGCGGCAACCAGATCAAGGCTGCGGAACTGCTGGGCTTGAACCGCAACACGCTGCGCAAGAAGATTCGCGAACTAGGCGTCAACGTCTACAAATCGTCGCGGCAAGGCTGACCCTTGATCTGAGCCCGCGCTCTTTTCAGGGGATCGGCTCGCGAAAGATTTCCGTCTCGGTCACACTTGTTGCATAATCGCCACAATGCGTTGCATACATCCGACGCAATCATGGCTCTAGACGGCGACATGGCTCCGCAGGCACCGACAACAAACCAACCGCTTTTCAGCGAACCCGGCGCTCGTGACGGGCGCCGGCTGCTTGCGCTGCCAGGCGTGATCGCGGTCGTCGGCGCGCTGATGACGGCGGCGATCTCGTTCACCATCCTCGTTGGCGCCACGCCGATCACACCGAACGAGTCGACGACGCTGGCGCTGATTGCCCTCAACGCGGCTTTCGTTCTGTTCCTCACGGCGCTGGTCGGACGTGAAGTGCACCGCATCGTCATGGCGCGCCGGCATGGCAAGGCCGCTTCGCGGCTGCATGTGCGCATTGTCGCCATGTTCGCCCTGGTTGCCGCCATTCCCGCCATCATGGTGGCCATCATCGCGTCGATCACGCTCGACATCGGTCTCGACCGCTGGTTCGAAATCCGCACCAAGACGATCGTCAACTCGTCGCTGTCGATCGCCGATGCCTATGTCCAGGAAAACGCCCGCAACCTCCAGGGCACGACGCTGTCGATGGCCTATGACCTCGATGCGTCGCGGACACTCTACGGCCTTGATCGTACTGGCTTTCTCGATCTGATGAACAAGGAAGCCGTGGGCCGTTCGCTGGCCCATGCGGCGCTGATCAAACCTGACGGCTCTTTCGTCATGAGCGCCAAGACCGATACGGATTTTGCCATGCCCGAGCCGCCGGAAGGCGCCGTGGCCAGCGCTGCCGACGGCAAGCCGGTGCTGATCGAACCGAAAACGCGCAACATCATGGGCGCCATCGTCAAGCTGCGCGAGATCGAAGGGCTCTATCTCTACACCATCAGGCTCGTCGATCCCGAAGTGATCAAGGCACGCCAGATCGTCAGGTCCAATACCGACGAATATCGGGGGCTGGAAGATAACCGCCGTACCTCGCAGGTGGCCTTCGCGCTGCCGTATCTGTCGTTGACCCTCATTATCATCCTGTCCGCGATCTGGACCGGCATAGCGGTCGCCGACCGTCTGGTGCGACCCATTCGCCAGCTCATCGGCGCCGCCGACGAAGTGGCGACCGGCAATCTCGACGTCGCGGTTCCGGTCAGGCCTTCGGACGGCGATGTCGCTTCGTTGGGCGACACGTTCAACAAGATGCTTCTCGAACTGAAATCGCAGCGCAACGAGATCCTGTCGGCCAAGGACCTGATCGACGAACGGCGCCGCTTCTCGGAAGCCGTGCTTGCCGGCGTCACCGCCGGCGTCATCGGCGTCGATCCCTACGGCATCGTCACCATCGTCAACCGCTCTGCCGAGGCGATGCTGGCCATTTCGGCCAGCGCCGCCCTTGGGCAGAACCTTTCCGCCGTGCTGCCGCATGTCGGCCGCGTCTTCGAGATCGGCCGCAAGTCCGGCAAACCCGTCTATCGCGAGCAGGTGACCTTCTACCGCGCCGGCGCCGAGCGGACCTTCAACGTGCAGATCACCATCGAGGCCGGCGATGACGGCTCGGAGGAAAAATCCTATGTCGTGACGGTCGACGACATCACCGACCTGGTTCAGGCGCAGCGCTCGTCGGCCTGGGCTGATGTGGCGCGGCGTATCGCCCACGAGATCAAGAACCCGCTGACGCCGATCCAGCTCTCGGCCGAACGCATCAAGCGCCGTTACGGCAAGGTGATCACCGAGGACCGCGAGGTTTTCGACCAATGCACCGACACCATCATCCGTCAGGTTGAGGATATCGGCCGTATGGTCGACGAATTCTCGGCGTTCGCGCGCATGCCGAAGCCCGAGATGAAGGCGATAGATCTGCGCGAATCGCTGCGTGAGGCCTCGTTCCTGGTCGAGGTCAGCCGCGCCGACATCACTTTCGAGCGGATCTTCGGCACGGAGCCGCTCAAGGGCACTTTCGACAGCCGCCTGATGGCGCAGGCTTTCGGCAATGTGATCAAGAACGCGGCCGAGGCGATTGATGGGTTGGAACAGAAGGACGGTTCGCACGGCATAATCCGGATTCAAGCCGGGCGCCAGAATGGTGCGATTCGCATCGACGTCATCGACAATGGCAAAGGCCTGCCGCGCGAGAATCGCCAACGGCTGCTCGAGCCCTATATGACCACGCGCGAGAAGGGCACCGGGCTCGGTCTCGCTATCGTCAAGAAGATCGTGGAGGACCATGGTGGCAGGCTGGAACTTCACGACGCCCCGGCGGACTTTCACGATGGGCGCGGCGCGATGATCAGCATCATCCTGCCGCCGGCTGCTGCCGCGGCTCCACGCGGCGAAAGCAGGGCGGCGGAAAACGAAAGAGAAACTGAAAAGGTCGGTAATGGCGTCTGATATTCTCATCGTCGATGACGAGGAAGACATCCGTGAACTCGTCGCGGGCATCCTGAGCGACGAGGGTCACGAAACCCGTACGGCATTCGATGCCGACAGCGCGCTCGCTGCTATAGCTGATCGCGCGCCGCGGCTGATTTTCCTCGACATCTGGCTGCAGGGCTCGCGCCTGGACGGGCTGGCGCTGCTCGACGAGATCAAGACCATGCATCCGACCTTGCCGGTGGTGATGATCTCCGGCCACGGCAACATTGAAACGGCGGTCTCCGCCATCCGTCGCGGCGCCTATGACTTCATCGAAAAACCGTTCAAGGCCGACAGGCTGATCCTTATTGCCGAGCGTGCGCTGGAGACCTCGAAATTGCGGCGCGAGGTTTCCGACCTCAAGCTGCGCAGCGGCGAAACCTTCGACCTGATCGGCATGTCGTCGGCGATGAGCCAGTTGCGCCAGACCATCGAACGCGTCGCGCCGACCAACAGCCGCGTGATGATCATCGGACCTTCGGGCTCGGGCAAGGAACTGGCCGCTCGCGCCATCCACACGCTGTCGGCGCGCAAGGGGGCACCTTTCGTGACGCTGAGCGCCGCCAACATCACGCCCGAGCGCATGGAGATCGAGCTGTTCGGCACCGAATCGAATGGCGTCGAGCGCAAGGTCGGCGCGCTCGAGGAGGCCCATCGCGGCATCCTCTACATCGACGAGGTGGCCGACATGCCGCGCGAGACGCAGAACAAGATCCTGCGCGTTCTCGTCGAGCAACAGTTCGAGCGGGTAGGGGGCACCAAGCGGGTCAAGGTCGATGTCCGCATCATCTCCTCCACGTCGCAGAACCTCGAAGCGATGATTGCCGACGGGCGTTTTCGCGAGGATCTTTACCATCGCCTGGCGGTTGTTCCGGTCATCGTGCCGGGATTGGCCGAGCGGCGCGAGGATATTCCCTACCTCGTCGACAATTTCATGAAGCAGATCGCCCGCCAAGCCGGCATCAAGCCGCGCCGCATCGGCGACGATGCGCTGGCCGTTCTGCAGGCGCACAACTGGCCGGGCAACGTTCGTCAGCTGCGCAACAATGTCGAGCGCCTGATGATCCTTGCGCGCGGCGACGACGTCGACGCGCCGATCACCGCGGACCTGTTGCCGGCCGAGATCGGCGATGTCATGCCACGCACGCCGAATCAATCCGACCAGCACATCATGGCGCTGCCACTGCGCGAGGCGCGCGAACAGTTCGAGAAGGATTACCTGATCGCCCAGATCAACCGGTTCGGCGGCAACATCTCAAAGACCGCCGAGTTCATCGGCATGGAGCGCTCCGCTCTGCATCGCAAGCTGAAGTCGCTGGGCGTCTGAGCGCGTCATATCAGCCGCGCCTGGGCCAAGCATTTGCCGGTTACGGCGGCGGTGGAATCGCATAAGAAAGCCCCGAGAATTTCCTAGAGGTTGCCCATGCCGCGCATTGCCTATGTCAACGGGCGCTATGTCACGCACGCCGATGCTGCCGTGCATATCGAGGACCGTGGATATCAGTTCGCCGACGGCGTCTATGAGGTCTGCGAGGTGGCGCGTGGTTTCATCGTCGACATGCCGCGCCATCTGGCCCGGCTGAACCGCTCACTGACCGAATTGTCGATCGCCTGGCCGGTCACCTCTCACGTGCTGCCACTCATTCTGCGCGAGGTGGTCAATCGCAACCACGTCGCCAATGGCCTGGTCTACGTGCAGGTGACGCGCGGCGTGGCCAGCCGCGATTTCGCCTTCCCTTCCGCCGACACCAAGCCGGCCTTGGTGGTCACCGCCAGGAAGGCCGATCCTGCCGCTGGTGCGAAGCGCGCCGAGACCGGAATCGCGGTCATCACCGTGCCGGAAAACCGCTGGGACCGCGTCGACATCAAGACCGTCGGGCTGCTGCCCAATGTATTGGCCAAGCAGAAGGCCAAGGAAGCCGGAGCGCAGGAAGCCTGGTTCGTCGACGGTGAAGGCAACGTCAAGGAAGGCGGCTCGTCCAATGCCTGGATCGTCACCCGGGACGGCGTCCTGGTCACTAGGCCGGCCGAGCACGGCATTTTGCGCGGCATCACCCGCACGACCATGTTCGAAGTGGCGGCCAAGCTTGGCCTGAAGATCGAGGAGCGCGGTTTTTCCGTCGCCGAGGCCAAGGCGGCACGCGAGGCGTTCATCAGCTCCGCGACGACAATCGCCATGCCGGTGGTGGCCATCGACGGCGATACGGTCGCCAATGGGCACCCCGGCTCAATAACACTTTCCTTGCGGCAGGCCTTTTTTGACATTGCGGAAAAAAGTCCAGCCTGATAACCGCACAGGTGGAATGAACATCAATATATCTCGTTCTGCTTGTCGTTACTGACGACAAGACGGTGTTTGCGAGCTTGACATGCGCCCGTTAATTTGGCGCATTGGCTTGCAAACCGAAGGGGATCGGCGAAAGACAAGAACAATGGCGGAACGATCGCAAAACCTTCAGGACCTGTTCCTGAATTCAGTTCGCAAGAGCAAGAACCCGCTCACCATCTTCCTTATCAACGGCGTCAAGCTGACCGGCGTGGTCACTTCGTTCGACAATTTCTGTGTCCTGCTGCGCCGTGACGGTCACTCCCAGCTCGTCTACAAGCACGCCATTTCCACGATCATGCCGAGCCAGCCGGTTCAGATGTTCGATGGCGAGGAAAGCCAGGGCGCCTGATTGGCACGTGAGAAAGACGCGGACGCCACCGTTCGCGGAAAACCAACACATCATCCCGGGACGGAAGCCAAGGGCCCGACCCGGGCCGTTGTCATTGTGCCCGTCCTTACCCGCCACCAGCGCAACGACGACGAGACCAACCGCCCGCGGCTGATGCGTTCGGCCGATGCTCGTCACGACGAGGCCGTTGGCCTTGCCCGCGCCATCAACCTGGACTTGGTCCACACAGCGGTAGTGACCGTCAACGATCCGCGCCCGGCGACGCTGCTCGGCAGCGGCAAGGTCGCCGAGTTTGCGGAAATCGTCAAAGAGGGACATGCGGAAGTGGTCGTCGTCGACCATCCGCTGACCCCGGTGCAGCAGCGCAATCTCGAAAAAGAGCTGAACGCCAAGGTGCTGGATCGCACCGGGCTGATCCTTGAGATCTTCGGCGAGCGTGCACGCACCAAGGAAGGCACGCTGCAGGTCGAACTCGCCCATCTCAACTACCAGAAGGGCCGCCTCGTGCGCAGCTGGACCCACCTCGAGCGCCAGCGCGGCGGCGCCGGCTTCCTCGGGGGCCCCGGCGAAACACAGATCGAATCCGACCGGCGGCAGTTGCAGGAAAAGATCATCAAGCTGAAGCAGGAGCTGGAAACGGTGCGGCGCACGCGCGACCTGCACCGCGCCAAGCGCAGGAAGGTGCCGTTCCCGGTGGTGGCGATCGTCGGCTATACCAATGCCGGCAAGTCGACGCTGTTCAACCGGCTGACCGGGGCGGATGTGCTGGCGCAGGATATGCTGTTCGCCACGCTCGACCCGACGCTGCGCCGCGTGCGCCTCCCACATGGCACGCCGATCATCCTCTCCGACACGGTCGGCTTCATTTCGGACCTGCCGACGCATCTGATCGCGGCTTTCCGCGCCACCCTGGAAGAGGTGGTCGAGGCCGATCTCGTGCTTCATCTGCGCGATATTTCCGATCCGGACACTGCGGCACAGGCGGAAGATGTCGAGCGCATCCTGGCCGACCTCGGTGTCGACGCCGGCGACGCCAAGCGCGTGATCGAAGTGTGGAACAAGATCGACCGGCTCGACGAAGGCAACCGGACCCGGCTGCTTGCAGACGGCGCCGATGCCAGCAAGGCGCCGCCGATTGCGGTGTCGGCTGTGACCGGCGAGGGCATCGATGCGTTGAAGGCGATCGTCGAAACGCGGATGGCGGGCGAACTCGAAGACCTCACCGTGACGATCGAGCCGGCCCAGTTCGGCCTTGTCGACTGGCTTTACCGCAATGGCGATGTCGTTTCGAGGAGCGACAATGATGACGGCAGTGCCACCCTCTCGCTCAAGGCCACGCAAAGCGCCCGCGAAGAGATCGAAAGCAGATTGCGTCGTAAAAACAACGGGTAATGTAACTTACTTCGCTGTCTTTGCTTCCTGCCAGAGCGCTTCCATCTCGGCCAGATCAGCCTTTTCCAGTGTGCTACCGGATTTTTCCAGAGCTTGTTCGACATAGTGGAAGCGCGAGCGGAATTTTTCGTTGGTGCCGCTTAGCGCTGCTTCGGAATCGAGCTTGAGGTGACGGCCGAGATTGACGACCGCAAACAGCATGTCGCCGAACTCATCCTTGATCGAGGCGGTGTCGCCCTTGGCCAGCGCCTCGCGCAATTCGCCGATCTCTTCCTCGATCTTGTCGAGGATGGGCGCTGCCTCGCTCCAGTCGAAGCCGACGCGGGCGGCCTTCTCCTGAAGTTTCAGCGCCCGGGTCAGCGCGGGCAGGGCGACCGGAACGCTGTCCAGAAACCCCTTGCCATTGTCTTCGGGATCGAGACCGCGGGCGAGACGAGCGCTTCGCTTCTCCGCCTTCTCCTCGGCCTTGATCTTTTCCCACATGCCCTTGGCCATGCCGGCGCTACGGGCCTTTTCGTCGCCAAAGACATGTGGGTGGCGACGGATCATCTTCGTCGTGATGGCTTGCACCACGTCGGGGAAGGCAAACTCGCCGGCCTCCTCGGCCATCTGGGCATGATAGACGACCTGCAGCAGCAGGTCGCCGAGTTCGTCGCGCAGATCGTCGAGATCGCCGCGCGCGATGGCATCCGCCACCTCATAGGCTTCCTCGATCGTATAGGGCGCGATGGTCGAGAAATCCTGTTCGATGTCCCAGGGGCAGCCGGTCTTCGGCGCCCGTAGCGCCGCCATGATCTCGATCAGGCGCGAAATGTCTTTCGATGGCGTCATGATGCGGATGCTATCCCGCCGCCCGCCGCGCCGCCAACACTGTCAGTCGGCGGGGGCGCCTTGTCCACAGCTGCTGGATTGCCAGCTTATCAATCAAGAACCGAGACGATCGCCTTGGCGAGTTCGTCCATGCCGTCCTCGGGCAGGCCGGCGACGTTGATGCGGCTGTCGCCGACCATATAGATGCCGTGCTCGGCACGCAGCCGTTCGACCTGCGCTTCCGTGAGGCCAAGGCGGGAGAACATGCCGCGATGGCTGGCGACGAAGTCGAAGCGATCGGAATTGGACTGCCGGCGCAGCGCCTCGGCGAATTGGACCCGAAGCCTGAGCATGCGCAGGCGCATCTCTTCAAGTTCGGCTTCCCAGTCCGCACGCAAGGCGGCATCTTCCAGCACGATGCGCACTGCGGCAGCACCATGGTCAGGCGGCATCGAATACATGGCGCGTGCCGCCGACAGCATCTGGCTCATCGCCACGTCCGCCTGTGCGCCGTCCCTGGCCAGGATCATCGCCGCGCCGACGCGGTCGCGGTAGACGGCGAAATTCTTCGAGCAGCTCGAGGCGACGACCATTTCCGGAACCTTCGCGGCCAGCAGGCGCAAGCCGAGGGCATCGGCCTCGAGGCCATCGCCAAAGCCCTGATAGGCGATGTCGACAAACGGCAGCAGCTCGCGCTCGACGACCAGATCGGTAACGGCAGCCCACTGACCCGCATCCAGATTGGCGCCGGTTGGGTTGTGGCAGCAGCCATGCAGCAATACGACGTCGCCGCTCTTTGCCGTCCGCAGGGCCGCCAGCATGTCATCGAAACGAACGGCGCCCGATGCGGCGTCGAAATAGGGGTACTCGCGGATCTGCAGGCCGGCGGCGCGCATCACCGGCATGTGGTTCGGCCAAGTCGGGTCCGACACCCAGATGGTGGCATCGGAGCGTGTCCGCTTGAGCAGTTCCGCGACCAGCCGCAACGCGCCGGAGCCGCCGGGCGCCTGTGCGGCGCGGATGCGCGTCATGTCGGCGCCCGGACCGAAGGCGAGCTTGGCCATCACCGTGTTGAAGCCGGTATCGCCGGCAAGGCCGAGATAGGTCTTGGTGTCCTGACCCTGCAGCAGGCGCTTTTCCGCTTCGCGCACGGCGCGCATGACTGGCGTCTTGCCGTCGCGATCCTTGTAGACGCCGACACCGAGGTCGACCTTGTCTGGACGCGGATCGGCACGATAAAGGCCGATCAGGGCCAGGATCTTGTCGGCGGGGGCGGGCTGCAGGGCTTCAAACATCGAAAATGGTTCCATTGGCGCGGCGGAGTGATACGCAAATCGATCGCGTTTCGCCAGCGGTTTTAGCTAGGTGCTCCAGCCCGAGGCGGGGGTACCGGGAAGCCTGCCCTGCATGCTCCTTCCGGCTTTGCCTCGGCCAGCGGTCAGCCCCCGCCGTGTTTCCCAGTCTGCCGCAACAGATAGACGACCGCGCCCAGCACCATCAAGGCCAGCCCGAACCATGTCAGGGCATAGACCAGATGGTTGTTGTGGAACGAAACGACCGTCAGGCCGCCGACCGGCCACCCTCCCGGATTGGGCGTGACATCGGCATCGATGAAATAAGGAGCGACCTGCCCGAGGCCTTGCGTCGTGGCGATCGCCTGCATATCGCGCGAATACCAGCGGTTGGCAGCCGGATTGTTCTTACGCAGGAAGCCGCCTTTCGGTTCGCTGATGCGCAACAGGCCGTGAATTCCGGTGTGATCGCCCGAGGGCTTGCCTTCGAGGCGGGTTGCCGGATCGCGCTTGTCCGTCGGCACGAAGCCCCTGTTCACCAGAACCGTGAAGCCATCATCGGTGCGGAACTGCGCCATTACCCAGAAACCGCCGCCGAGATCGGTGACCGCCTGGACCAGGGTCTCGCGATCACCGAGAAACCGGCCCGTGACGGCAAGCTGGCGATACTCGTCATCCCTGGCGTTGATCGCCGGCCAGGCCGAAGGCCCCGGGGCGGCCACGGGTACCGCCTTGAGACGCTGGTCAACACGCTCGATCAGGTCGAGCTTCCAGACGCGGCGCTCCAGCTGCCAGACACCAAGCGCCGAGAACCCGGCGATGCCGATGGCCCCGCAAAGGCAAAGCATCAACAGCGTCCATCTCGAACGCGTAACCCTTTGGCCGTCGCGTGTATTCGAATGCGGTGTCGTCCGCGCCTGCTCGTCCAAAGCCAGGTCCCTCTCTCAGGGTATCTGACTCATGTCATGGCTGGGCATCATGTTGACGTTCAGATGGTACATGACCCAGAGAGAGCCCGTCAGCGCGATCACCACCAGGATGAGGGTGAAGATCAGGGCCATCATGGTCCAGCCGCTCTCCGACCTGGTGTTCATATGCAGAAAGAACACCATGTGGACGATGATTTGCACGACGGCGAAGGCCATGATGGCAATCGCCGACGCCATCTGATTGCCGAGCGCGTTGGTCATGACCAGCCAGAAGGGAATGGCGGTCAACACGACCGACAGGCCGAAGCCTGTCAGATAGCCGCGCAGCGAGCCGTGATCGACGCCGTGATGCGCGTGGCTCTGGTCGCTGGTGTCTGTGTGGTGTCCGGCGCTCATCGCAACATTCCCATCAGATAGACGAAGGTGAAGACGCCGATCCAGATGACGTCGAGGAAGTGCCAGAACATGCTCAGGCACATCAGGCGCCGCTGGTTCGCGGCGATCAGCCCGTACCTGGAGACCTGCACCATCAGCACCACCAGCCAGACCAGGCCGAAGGTGACGTGCAGGCCGTGCGTTCCGACCAGCGTGAAGAACGACGACAGGAAGCCGCTGCGCTGCGGCGTCGCCCCCTCGTGGATGAAATGGGCGAATTCGTAGAGTTCGATGCTGAGAAAGGCGAGGCCGAACAGGCCAGTGATCACCAGCCACACCTGCATGGGTTTCACTCGTCCCTTCGCCATCTCCAGCATCGCGAAGCCGTAAGTGATGGAGGACAGGAGCAGCATGGTGGTGTTCAGCGCGACCAGCGGAAGATCGAACAGGTCCTTCGGCGCGGGTCCGGCCGCGTAGTTGCCACCGAGCACGCCGTAGACCGCGAACAGCATCGCGAAGATGAGGCAGTCGCTCATCAGATAGATCCAGAAGCCGAGCATGGTGCTGCTGCCGCTCTCGGCATGGCCGTGGTCGTCTTCCAGGTGGAAGATCGTGTCGTCGATCACCGTGTCGGCGTGTGCCATGCTGTTCACCCTGCCTGGCCGTTTGCCGCGAGCAGACGCGTCCGCTCGTCCTCGACGCGCGTCACGTCACTGGAAGGAATGTGGAAATCCCGGCTGTAGTTGAAGGTATGCGCGATGGCGTAGCCGATCAGGGCGACGAAGCTGACGATCGCCAGCCACCAGATGTACCAGATGAGCGCTACCGCAAGCACCACGCTCAACCCCGCCAGGATGACGCCGGCTCCTGTGTTGCGCGGCATGTGGATGTCGCGGAAGCCCGTCAACGGACGCTGGTAGCCGCGATTCTTCATGTCGGCCCAAGCGTCGAGATCATGGACGACCGGCGTGAAGGCGAAATTGTAGGCCGGCGGCGGCGACGAGGTTGCCCATTCGAGCGTACGCCCGTCCCACGGGTCGCCGGTATCGTCGCGAAGCTGCTCGCGCCGGCGCACGCTGACGAAGATCTGGATGAGGAAGGACAGGATGCCAAGCAGGATCAGGAAGGCGCCGAAGGCGGCTATGATGAACCAGATCTGCAGCGAGGGATCCTCGAAGGTGCGCAGCCGGCGCGTTACGCCCATCAAGCCGAGGATGTAGAGCGGCATGAAGGCGAACCAGAAGCCGACCACCCAGAACCAGAACGACATCTTTCCCCAGAACGGATCGAGCCGGAAGCCGAATGCCTTGGGAAACCAGTAGCTGATCCCGGCAAACAGGCCGAACAGCACGCCGCCGATGATGACGTTGTGGAAGTGCGCGACCAGGAACAGGCTGTTGTGGAGCACGAAGTCGGCCGGCGGAACCGCGAGCAGCACGCCGGTCATGCCGCCGACAGTGAAGGTCAGCATGAAGGCGACAGTCCACATCATCGGCAGTTCGAAGCGGATGCGGCCGCGGTACATGGTGAACAGCCAGTTGAATATCTTGGCGCCTGTCGGGATCGAAATGATCATCGTGGTGATGCCGAAGAACGAGTTGACGCTCGCTCCCGACCCCATGGTGAAGAAGTGATGCAGCCAGACCAGATAGGACAGGATGGTGATGACGATGGTTGCGTAGACCATCGACGTGTAGCCGAAGAGCCGCTTGCCGCAGAAGGCTGAGGTCACTTCGGAGAATATGCCGAAGGCCGGCAGGATCAGGATGTAGACCTCGGGGTGGCCCCAGATCCAGATCAGGTTCACGTACATCATCGGATTGCCGCCGAAGTCGTTCGTGAAGAAGTTGGTGCCGACATAGCGGTCGAGAGCCAGCAGGGCCAGCACCGCCGTCAGCACCGGGAAGGCGGCGACGATGAGCACATTGGTGCAAAGCGCGGTCCAGGTGAAGATCGGCATTCTCATCATGGTCATGCCAGGCGCGCGCATCTTGACAATGGTGCAGACCAGGTTCACGCCCGATAGCAGCGTGCCGACGCCCGCCACTTGCAGTGCCCAGATATAATAATCGACACCGACATCGGGACTGTAGCCGATACCCGACAGCGGCGGATAGGCAAGCCAGCCGGTGCGCGCGAATTCGCCGACGAACAGCGACATCATGACGATGACCGCGCCGCCGACCGTCATCCAGAAGCTGAAATTGTTGAGGAACGGAAACGACACGTCGCGCGCGCCGATCTGCAGCGGGACGACGAAATTCATCAGGCCCGTCACCAGCGGCATCGCCACGAAGAAGATCATGATCACGCCGTGCGCGGTGAAGATCTGGTCGTAGTGATGCGAATTGAGATAGCCTTCCGAACCGCCGAAGGCCATCGCCTGCTGGAGCCGCATCATGATGGCGTCGCTGAAGCCGCGCAGCAGCATGACGATGCCGAGCACCATGTACATGACACCGATGCGCTTGTGGTCGACGCTGGTGAACCATTCGCGCCACAGATAGCCCCAGAGCTTGAAATAGGTAAGCGCGCCGACGAGGGCGATGCCGCCCAGCGCGACGACTATGAAGGTCGCGACCACGATGGGCTCGTGCAGCGGCAGCGACTCGAGCGTAAACCGGCCGAAGATCGCCTTGAGAAGAGCAGGATTGTCGAACATGTCTTGCGTGGCGCCTCAGGAGTTGAAGGGCGACCGAAGCGTGCCGGTTGCGGAAGGTGACGGCAGTCGGATCGACAGGGGCAGTGGCCGTTGCAGACCGGCGCCGACGATCGGCGTCGAGGTCATCGGCGTGGCGGATTGATCGGCCTTCGAAGCCGCCAGTGCTTCTTCGGTCGTGCATATGCTCGCGACATAGGATGGGGCAGGGCCGAATATCGTGCCGCGCCGGGCGAACTTGTCGTACAGCAGCGGAACGGTGTTGCGGATGCCGGCCATTCCCAGACCGCCCTTGGCATCGATCTGCGACATCTCGCTCATGCACATCTTGCCGGGCTCGACGCACATGTTGAGGATCGCCTTGTAGAGATCGGTATCCACCGCTGCATAGTGGCGCACGGGCTGGTTCTCACTGGGCTGTTCAAGCTCCAGATAGCCGTTTCGGTCGAGCTTGCCGCCGCCGTCCTTTGCCTTCGCGATCCATGCCTGGAAACCGGCATCGTCGAGGCCGTGGAACGCGAAGCGCATTCCCGAGAAGCCGGCGCCGCTGTAATTGGCTGAGAACCCTTCATAGTTGCCGGGCTTGTTCATGACCGCGTGCAGCCTGGTTTCCATACCCGGCATCGCATAGATCTGGCCGGCCAGTGCTGGAATGTAGAAGGAGTTCATCACCGATGCGGAGGTGATGCGAAAGCTGATCGGCCGGTCGACCGGCGCAGCCAGTTCGTTGACCGCCGCGACGCCGTACTCCGGATAGATGAACAGCCATTTCCAGTCGAGCGCGACGACTTCGACCTCAAGCGGGCGCACGTCCGGCAGCAGCGGCTTGCCGGCCGCTACACGTCCGATCGGACGATAGGGGTCAAGCAGATGGGTCCCCATCCAGGTCACTGCGCCCAGGCAGATGATGATCAGAAGCGGCACAGCCCAGATGACGAGCTCGAGATGGGTCGAGTGGTCCCAATCCGGCTCGTAGCGCGCCTCGCGGTTGGACTGGCGGTATCGCCAGGCAAAGAATATGGTGAGAGCCATCACCGGTATGATGACGATCAGCATCAGTGCCGTGGACACCATCAGCAGGTCGCGCTGCTGCGCGGCGACGTCGCCGGCAGGGTTCAGGACGACCATGCTGCAGGAGCCGAGCGATGCCAGCAGGGGCAGCAGGAAAAGGGTACGGAGACGGCTCAATGTATGACCTGTCGGTTGTTCCCCCCAGTGCTAACCGCACCGCGGCAATGAAGGCATTGGACAATTTGTCCAATGCCGCAATGACGCGGCAGGCGTCATCAAAGCATCTGGCCCGCGCACATGGCAAGCGATCGTATGAGACTGCGGCGGGGCGACGGAGAATGCTGTGAGCCCAACTTCGAAGATCGAAGCCGACGCAAGACGGCTCGCCGCGCGCCATCATGAGGTGAAGCCCGGCGAAATCGCCGTTGGCGTCATCATCGGCAGGACGTCGGAATTCTTCGACTTCTTCGTCTACGCGATCGCTTCCGTCATCGTTTTTCCCAAGCTCGTATTTCCTTATGCCGACCCGTTGACCGGCACGCTCTACTCCTTCGCCATCTTCGCGCTTGCCTTCATCGCGCGGCCGATCGGGACGGCGATTTTCACCGCGCTCGACCGCGCCTACGGACGCAGCGCCAAGCTCACCATCGCGCTGTTCCTGCTGGGGACCTCGACCGTGTCGATCGCCTTCGTGCCCGGCTACGACCAGATCGGCCCGGCTTCGGCCTGGCTGCTGGCCATGTTCCGGATCGGTCAGGGACTGGCGCTGGGCGGGACATGGGACGGACTTGCCTCGCTGCTGGCGTTGAATGCGCCCGAAAAGCGCCGCGGCTGGTATGCGATGATCCCGCAGTTGGGTGCGCCACTCGGGCTCATCGTTGCCAGCGCCCTGTTTGCATATTTCGTCGGCAACCTGTCGGCCGAAGACTTCTTCAGCTGGGGCTGGCGCTACCCGTTCTTTGTCGCCTTCGCCATCAACGTCGTCGCCCTGTTCGCACGGCTGCGCATCGTGGTGACGCCGGAATACACCAAACTGTTCGAAGGCCAGGAACTGGAGCCGACTTCCGTCCGCGAGACGTTGCGCGCCGAAGGGCGCACTGTCGTGCTCGGCGCCTTCGCGCCGCTGGCGAGCTTCGCCCTGTTCCACATGGTGACGGTGTTTCCTCTGTCCTGGATTTTCCTGTTCACCCGCGAGGGACCGGCGCGGTTCCTGGTCATCGAGACGATCGGAGCCTTCTTCGGCCTGGCGGCGATCGCGATCTCGGGCTTCGTCGCCGACCGGGTTGGGCGTTGGCCCTTGCTCGGAGGCTCGGCGGTGGCCATTGCCGTGTTCAGCGGTTTCGCGCCACAGCTGCTCGATGGCGGCTTCGTCGGAGAGTCCGTCTTCATGGTCTTGGGCTTCGTCCTGCTCGGCCTGTCGTTCGGCCAGTCTTCAGGAGCACTCGCCTCGAACTTTTCAAAGACCTACCGCTATACAGGGGCGGCGCTGACCTCGGATCTCGCCTGGCTGTTCGGGGCGGGCTTCGCCCCCATAGTCGCCCTGTTCCTGTCCGCCCATTTCGGGCTGATCTCATCAGGCGCCTATCTGTTGTCGGGAGCGCTATGCACGTTGCTTGCGCTGAGGCTCAACCAGCGCCTGGATCGGACGCCCGCTTGAGTGACCTGCTTGGCCAGGGCTGGGGACCTCCCGGCCCAATGACTCTGCACGACAAGACCAACAAACAGAATTTCCTGCTTCTGATCCAACTGCGCTGGATCGCGGTCGGTGGTCAAATCGTGACGATCCTGTTCGTCCGCTACGCGCTTGGCATCGGCCTGCCGCTGGTGCCGATGGCGGTGGTGATCCTGCTGCTGATCGCTCTCAACGTCGCCAGCCTGCGCCGGCACAGCAGCCAGGACGCGATCACCAACACCGAGCTGTTTCTTGGGCTGCTGCTCGACGTCACCGCGTTGACGGTCCAGCTTTACCTGAGCGGCGGTGCGTCCAACCCCTTCATTTCGCTTTACCTGCTCCAGGTCATCCTGGGCGCGGTGCTGCTGGAGACATGGTCGGTCTGGGCGCTTGTCTTCATTGCAAGCACGTGCTTCATCGCGCTGACCACTTTCTACCGTGAGATCAGCCTGCCCGCCGCACACGGTGCCGGGCTGTTCAGCCTGCACATCCAGGGCATGTTCATCTGTTTTGTCCTGGCGGCAACGCTTCTGGTGCTGTTCATCACCAGGGTCCAGAACAACATTCGCACCCGCGACGCCCATCTTGCGGATTTGCGCCAGCAATCGGCGGAGGAGGCTCACATCGTCAGGATGGGCCTGCTCGCCTCCGGCGCCGCGCATGAACTCGGCACGCCGCTGGCCACGCTTTCCGTCATCCTCAACGACTGGCAGCGCATGCCGGCTCTCGAAGCCGATCCGGATCTGGCGCAGGAAATCCGGGAGATGCAGGGCCAGTTGGACCGTTGCAAGAAGATCGTTTCGGGAATCCTGATGTCGTCGGGCGAATTGCGCGGCGAAGGCACGGTTCGCACCTCCGTCGACGCTTTCCTGGCGGAGCTGGTGGCCGAATGGAAATCGACACGATTGCCGCAAGGTTTCGAATACACCAGGCGTTTCGGCGCCAACCAGGAGATCGTCTCCGATCCCGCGCTCAAACAGGTGATGTTCAATGTACTGGACAACGCACTTGAAGCGTCGCCTCTATGGGTGGGGTTGACCGTCAGCCGCCAGGCGAACGATCTCATCATCGAAGTTGTCGACGTGGGACCGGGATTTGAAGAAGCCATGCTTGCAGAATTTGGCAAGCCCTACACGTCGACCAAAAACCGACCAGGCAGCGGGCTCGGCCTGTTTCTGGTCGTCAATGTCATCCGCAAGCTGGGGGGTACCGTCACCGTAAGAAACAGAACCGAGGGGGGAGCTTCGGTCACGTTGAATCTGCCGCTGGCTGCTCTGTCTCCGCGAGGGCACAATGCCGACTAAACGCACGCTGTTGATCGTCGAGGACGACATCGCCTTTGCCAACGCACTGCGCCGGTCTTTCGAACGGCGTGATTACGAAACGCATAGCTGCCGGAGCGTCGACGGCGTGCATGCGCTGATCGGCACCGTTGCCTTCCAATATGCCGTCGTCGATCTCAAGCTTGCCAGCGGCTCGGGCCTGGAATGCGTCAGGGCGCTGCACGAGCACGATCCTGAAATGCGGATCGTCGTGTTGACCGGCTTTGCAAGCATCGCCACCGCTGTCGAGGCGATCAAGCTCGGCGCCTGCCAGTATCTCGCCAAACCCGCCAACACCGACGACATTGAAGCCGCTTTCGGCCAGGTCGAGGGCAATGCTTCGGTGCCGCTCGCCGAGCGACCAACCTCGATAAAGAACCTCGAATGGGAGCGCATCCACGAAATGCTGGTGGAGGCCGACTTCAACATTTCCGAGACAGCACGACGGTTGGGCATGCACCGTCGGACGCTGGCGCGGAAGCTGGAGAAGAGGCGTGTAAAGTAGACACGATCTACCGGGCATCGCACATTGTGCCGATACCAATGATAAAATTGATGCCGGCAACAATCGTTACATTCGAACGATGTCCTCCGAAGGGAAAAAATTGGCAGGGCAGGGATTAAAATCCCCACATGCTCCGTAAACAGGACATGAAACCGTCGATGCCACGCTTTGACATCATAGGACAGCTCGGTTCGCTGCGCCGCTATGCGCGCTCGCTGACGCGCGACAGCACCGACGCCGAGGATCTTGTCCATGACGCGCTGGTGCGCGCCTATGAGCGGCGCAGCACGTTCCGCTCCGGCGGAAACCTGCGCGCGTGGCTGCTGTCGATCGTCCACAACACCTTCATCGACAAGATGCGGTCCCGCAAGTCCGAAGCGTCGCGCCTCGAACAGGCTGGATACCTCGCCGACGGCAGCACGCCGGCACCGCAGGAACATTCGGTGCGCCTGGCGCAGGTGCGCCAGGCTTTTTTCAGCCTGCCGGAAGAACAGCGTTCAGCGCTGCACCTCGTCGCCATCGAAGGCCTCTCCTACCAGCAGGCCGCCGATGCCAGCGGCGTGCCGCTCGGCACGCTGATGTCACGCATCGGCAGGGCGCGCGCCGCACTGCGCGAGATGGAGGAGCCGGCGAAGGCAAAAAACCACCTCAGGATCGTTGGAGGCCCGTCATGACCGCAACTGTCGATCCCGTGACGGATATCGACCTCGACGCCTATGTCGACGACCAGATCGACGTCACCCGCCGTATCGAGGTCGAGGCATTCTTGTCCGCTCGCCCGGAGGCGGCGGCGCGCGTGATGTCGGATCTCAGGACCCGCGATGAACTGCGCGTGGCGCTTGCCGGCTCCAAGGGCATGGCGCGGCCCGCGACCGCCGATGCCGCGCGGCGGCTGGAGAGGGGGCTTGCCCGCGGCCGCATCTTCGGTGTGCTGCAGCGCGCCGCGGTGGTTGCTGCCTTCGTCGCCGCCGGCTGGCTGGCGAACGGCATCATCGGGCCGATGTCGGTGACCAAGGTCGTCGCCTCGCCGCAGCCGCCCGCCTATGTCGACGAGGCGGTGCGGGCCCACAGGACGACGCTGGTGCGCGAGAGCATGCCGTCGCAGCCCGAAGCGCCCAATTACAACGCCGGCGAGATTCGCGCCGCGACCGCCATCGTCATGCCATCGCTGCCGACGGATTGGAGGGTGCGCGACGTGCAGATCTATCCATCCCGCTTTGGGCCGAGCGTCGAGATGGCGGTCGAGACGAAAGACATGGGGCTGGTGTCGCTGTTTGCGATCCGGCCTGGAACCTTCGACGTCGTCAAGCCGACGATAGCGCCCTCGGGCGATATTTCCTCGGCCTATTTCCAGATCGGCGAGGTCGCCTATGCGGTGGTCGGACGAAGCGAGATCCGTGACCTCGACCGCGCCGCCGAGACGCTCGCCAAGACGCTTTACTGATCGATCCACAAAGGAGAACGCAAATGAACACCCCCAATCTGGGATATCGCGTCGGCGCCGGCGCCCAAACCGGAGCCATCTTCGACGAGGGCCTGCGCCAGCACATGCTGCGTGTATACAACTACATGGGCGTCGGCCTGGTGGTCACCGGCCTCGTCGCCTTCATGATCTCATCGACGCCGGCGCTCTACGTGCCGATCTTCTCCAGCCCGCTGAAATGGGTGGTGATGCTGGCGCCGCTCGCCTTCGTCATGCTGTTCTCGTTCAAGATGCAGACCATGTCGGCGGCGAGTGCCCAGGCGATGTTCTGGGCCTTCTGCGCGGTCATGGGCCTGTCGCTCGCCTCCGTGTTCCTGGTCTTCACCGGAACCAGCATCGCGCGCACCTTCTTCATCGCCGCCACCATGTTCGGCGCCACCAGCCTCTACGGCTACACGACAAAGCGCGACCTGACCCAGTTCTCGTCGTTCCTGATCATGGGCCTGATCGGCGTGGTGATCGCCAGCATCGTCAACATCTTCCTCGGCTCGACCGCGCTGCAGTTCGCCATCTCTGTGATCGGCATCGCCGTGTTCATCGGCCTGACCGCCTGGGATACGCAGACGATCAAGGAACAGTATGCCGAGAATTTCGATGCGGAATCGCGCCAGAAGCTTGCCGTCTTCGGCGCCTTCTCGCTCTATCTGAACTTCATCAACATCTTCCAGCTGCTGCTGAATTTTACCGGCGAACGCGAATAACGACTATCCGCTGTGGGCAAGAGCGAGGGTTATTGCTCTTGATGCGGAGAGGTGGCCGGAGGGAGATCCTCCGGCCACAATTCGTTCCTGCAGAACCAGGCTACACCTTGAGTCCCCAAGCGCTTTTGCTAGTCTGCCCACCGCGCCGGCCTTCAACTCCGACCCGCGAGGAAATGTGGCACAGGACAGCCAAAGGCTTCATGGCGACGGTATTTCGGCGACCATGGTCGCGCAGGGCGCCGAACTGATTTCGCTGCAAGACGCGAACGGATTTGAATTCCTGTGGCAGGCGGGGCCGGAATGGCGGCGGCACTCGCCGGTGCTGTTCCCGATCGTAGGGCGGCTAGCGGGCGATCATCTGCGCCATCGCGGCCGGACCTATCCAATGACGCAGCACGGGTTTGCGCGCGACAAGCCGTTTGCCTGGGCGCGGAAGGGACCGCGATCCTGCACGCTGGTGCTCACCGACGACGCCGACACCCGGGCGCGCTATCCGTTCGCCTTTCGGCTTGAAGTGACCTACACACTGGTCCGCCAGCAGCTTGATGTGACTTTCGACATCACCAACACCGGCGATGAGCTCCTGCCGGCGTCGATCGGGGCGCACCCGGCATTCAATTGGCCCTTGCAGCCGGATTTGGCCAAGACGGACTACCGGCTGATCTTTGCCGATGATGAGCCGGCGCCGATCCGCCGCCTTAAGGACGGACTGCTGCTGAAAACGCCACAGCCGACGCCTGTCGAAGGCAACATACTCCCGCTCTCCGAGCGGTTGTTCGACGAGGACGCGGTGATCATGGACCAGCCCGCCAGCTCCAGCGTGCGTTATGCCGCCGAGCGTGGCCCGGCTCTGGAGATGTCCTGGCAAGGGGTTCGGGAGTTGGGCGTCTGGTCAAAGCCGAGCGGCGCGCCATTCCTTTGCATCGAACCTTGGCATGGCCTTGCAAGCCCGGTGGATTTCGATGGTGATTTTGTCGACAAACCGGGCCTGATGCTGATCGCGCCGGGGGCAAAGCGCGTGATGAGCTATCAGATACGGCTGCTGTGACGTTCCTGATCGGCAGATCCAGCCACACCGGGAGTGCCCAATGAAGCTGTATTTCAGCCGCAATCCCAATCCTCGATTGGCGGTCACGGTCGCACGCTATCTCGACGCGAAAGTCGAATTCGAATTCGCCTCGCCCTTCGCTCCGGGGCAGGCGGAGAAATATCGGCCGTTAAATCCCAATCTCTCACTGCCCATCCTTGTGGATGATGAGGGAAAGAGCCTCTGGGAGGCAGACGCCATAGCCTGCAGGCTCTCGCGCGACGCGCATTCGGATTTCTGGCGCACCGGCGATGACGAACCCGAGATGATCCGGTGGCTCAGCTGGGGCAAGGAGCACTTCGCATCCGCTTGCGACACGGTGCATTTCGAACGTGGAACCAAACAGCGGTACGGCATCGGCCCGATCGATCAGAAGCGGGTGGAGGAGGGCCTAAACCAATTCCATACGGCCGCGGCAATAATCGACGCCGTGCTTGCCGAGCGGCAGTGGCTGGTCGGGAATTCGATTTCCTATGCCGATTTTCGAATGGCGACCTTCCTGCCGTTCAACGATGCCGCCAGATTGCCGCTCGACGATTATTCTTCTGTCAGCCGCTGGTACCGTCGGCTTGAAGACATCGACGCCTGGCGTGACCCTTTCAAGGGGATGGATGCACCCGAATTGCCGCCGGTGCCGCAAACGGCTGTCGGGGACCAGCGGTGAGAATGCGCGCGAAGAACCGCGCAGCAGGCCGAGTCTACCAAGGCGATGATGTGCGGGGGATCGGATGAATATCTATGTCCTGAGTGTGGTCGAAGGACAGGAATGGGTCCTTCCTCGACAGGCGGACGACTACCAGCTGTTTTCGATGCTCTGCGGCCGGAAGCAGAGACAATGGCATCCGCCCGGGATGGAGATCCTGCGCGAGCACGACGATGGTACGCTCCGGCAATATTCAGATTTTCCATGGCTTGGCGAGCATGTGCTCATCCTGCGGGCGAGGGCGCGTTGAAGTTGCTTCGGCCAACCCTCGAGCCGTACGGTGAATTCCTGCCGCTTCGTGCCGACGAGGCCATATCGCTCTTCAATGTCACCACCGTGATCGATGCGCTGGACGAGGAACGTTCAAAGATCGTTCGCTTTGACGATGGCGGCATAATGGTGATCGAAAGCCTCGTCCTTCGAGCGGACGCAATCGGCGGTGCCGAGATATTCAAGCTGCCGGAGCGTGCCGATGGGGTGCGACTATCCGATATCTATCTGCAGGAGACGATCGTACGCCGGATCGGGGAACTTGGGCTCAAGGGCATCGCTTTCAATTTGGTCTGGAGCGACGAGCCGGCCGGACAAGGCAGGATCGAGTACCCAGGTGTGGAAAAGGGCATTTCAACCGCAAGCTCGCTCACGCGCTTTTGGGCCGGTCTGCGGCGAAAAGCAGGGTTTTGATATCAAACCTGCCGGACGACGGTGCCGACCACATTGACGAGAAGGCGCGCGGCGGTCAGCGCTGACAGGCCGTCAATGTCGGCCGGAGGATAGAACTCGACAAGGTCGAACCCTGCGATCCGGGCCCGTCTGCCGAGGCCGGCGATCAGGTCGATCACCTGCGTGTAGGTGAGGCCGCCGGGTGTACGCGCCGCCACGCCCGGCATGATGCTTGGATCTAGGCTGTCGCAGTCGAGGGTGACAACGACCCGCGCGCCTTCCGGAATATGCCCGAGCGCGGCTTCGACGCCCTGAGCGTGAACCTCGCGGGCGGTCACGAAGCGGCTGCCATAGCGCCGTGCCGCTTCGATCTCGGTGATGCGTGCGCTGCCGACGCTGCGCAGGCCGACTTGCACCATGCCTGCGACATGCGGCATCTCGCTCGCCCTGCGCATCGGGCTCGAATAGCCGTGGCGTTCGCCATGAACCTCGTCGCGCCAGTCGATATGGGCGTCGATCTGCAGGACCCAGACCGGCCCGTGCTCCGCAAAGCCGGCGAGGAAGGGAATGGTCATGGAACAGTCGCCACCGATCAGGATCGGCACGGCCGGCAATGCCAGGATCTCGCGCGTTTTTGCCTCGATCCTGCCCCGGTTTCCGGCGTTGTCATGCATGGTGGTCAAGATATCGCCGGCGTCGATGCAAGAGGCCGGCTTGCCGTCGAACAGCGGGCCGCCGAGATCGAAATCCCAGTGCCCGACGAACGCGGCGTCGTCCTGGCTCGCAGCGCGGATGGCATCCGCCGCCAAGGCGTGGCCGCGGCTGTCCTTGCCGGGATAAGTGCTGCCGTGACGGGCCCCGAAGATCACTGCACGGGGCACCCGGCCATCTGCGAGGCGGTCGGGAAAGCCGAGAAAGGGAGGCGAGGGGGTCATGCCTGATGATCCTGATGATAGCTTGGCGCACGCTGATCGGGTGCGTTTAAGTCAAACGCCTCGGCTCCAGCTTTGTGTGCCGACCGCGTAAGCCCAATAAACTCCAAAACAATCGAGATCGATCACCCACCTGGTGTTCGAATTTGGGCCAATGGGGCATTGGCGATGGCATAGGCCGATTTCGAGGCGGTATAGGGACTTACGCTGGCGGCGAAGACGTTGCTAGGACCGGCAGGCGTGATCCCGGAATTTCCAGTGCGTGACGAGAATGAACCTTGGCTGGTCGCCTGGTAGCGGAACCAGGCGAGGTTCACGTTGTTACCACAGCGGGCGACTGCCGGTTGCCGGATTCGGAGTCATCGTTTCATGACCAATGGTCCATTGCCTGAAAACGTCCTGGTCTCGCTTCCCATGATCGACGCAAAGGCGGCGCCGACGCTCAAAAATGCCGAGGCGGAGGTATTTTACACGGAAGCAATCCGCGAGCTTACCGCCACCGACATACCCTTTCTGGTCGCCGGGACCTACGCGGTAAGCGCTTATACGGGTGTCACCCGCCAGACCAAGGACCTCGACATCTTCTGCAAGGCAGGCGACTACGCGCGGATCCTCGCCCATTTCAAGCAGCTTGGATATGCCGTCGAAATCGAGGATGACCGGTGGCTCGGCAAGGTGTTCAAGGGCACGCATTTCTTCGACGTCATATTCGGCTCGGCCAACGGCACGGTGCCTGTTGGCGACCTGTGGCTGGAACACGCCCGCCAAACAGAGCTGTTGGGCAGCAGGGTGCGGATCATCGGCCCGACCGAACTCATCTGGTCCAAATGCTTTATCCAGGACAGAGGGCGACACGATGGCGCCGATATCGCTCATACGATTCTCAAGGCGGGCGATCAGATCGATTGGCACCGGCTGCTTTCTTATCTGGAGGTTCACTGGGAGGTTCTGTTGATGCAGCTTATCAATTTCAGATGGATCTATCCGAGCGAGCGCGATCATATCCCGGCGTGGCTGCTCGATGAATTGCTCGACCGCCTCGCCAAGCAACGGCAGTTGCCGTCTCCAAGGATGAAGATCTGCCGTGGGCGGCTGCTTTCGCAAACCGATTACGAAATCGACGTCAAGGAATGGGGCTTCGCCGGCGTCGGTGGTGTGGGAGAATTCCGTGATGGCTGATCCCGTCAAGAGCAGCGCGCCCAAGGAGGGCGCACGCGCGCTCAAAGTTGCCGCGGTCGGGGATCTCCATGTGCGGGAAGATGCGCAAACCTCGTATCGCGACCTCTTCGGCGAGATATCGAGCGAAGCCGACATTCTCGTTCTCACGGGAGATCTGACCAATCTCGGCAAGCCTCGTGAAGCGGAGATGCTGGCCGAGGATCTGCGCAACTGCTCGATCCCGGTTGTGGCGGTGCTCGGCAATCATGACTACGAGTCTGGAGCGGTGGAAGACGTCACGAAGATCCTGCGCCAGGCGCATGTTCATCTCCTCGACGGGCAGGCAGTCGAAATCGAGGAGGTCGGTTTTGTCGGCGTGAAGGGATTCATAGGCGGCTTCGGGTCACGCATGCTCGGCTCATTCGGTGAACCGGCGATCAAGACGATGGTCGCGGAAAGCGTGAACGAAGCAATGCGACTTGAAAATGCGATGCGCCAAGTGCGGGCGAAGCGCACGCTGGTGATCCTCCACTACGCGCCGATCGCCGACACAGTCGCGGGAGAACCGCCGGAGATATTTCCGTTTTTGGGCTCTTCACGCCTGGCCGAAACGATCGATCGTTTCCAGGTCAGTGCTGTCGTGCACGGTCATGCACATCGCGGTTCTTACGAAGGTCAAACGCCTGGCGGAGCCAAGGTCTACAACGTCGCCATGCATGTGGCCAAGCCTGGCGGCCGCCCCTACGCCTTGCTCGAAATCTGATGCCACAGCATGCGTCGTCGATGTCCATCGGTCTGGACTCAATTGGTGGCGTTGATCGACTTCGCCAACTCTTCCAGCTTCCGCGGATCGTTGCCGTGACGGCGAACCAGTTCGCGAGCCTGCCTGGAGGGCAAATCGGTCGTGGCCGCCAGTTGTCGCACCTGCTGATGGTCTATGGCGACCTGCGGCAATGTATGGTCGATATTTCCTTCCTTGTCCTTCATCACGCTTCTCCTTGATCCCTGTCGACGACAACGGCTCGAAAATCGGACCGGTTCCGAACGATATGCAACTTTTGCGCCGGCACCTGGGCGGACCGACATGCGCGTGCCTTGAGGGCGTAACGATCTCGATGGCTGGATTCTGCCAGGAACCATGCCACGACGCACGAGTTGTTCCGACTGAACGGAGACTATTTCGATGCCGCAGCCAAGACAGCCAGACCCAAATCGCGATGTGCCCGTGCCGCCTCCAACATGGAAGCCCGAGCCGATCGAGGAACCCGAACCGGACAGGCTCCCGGACGAAACTCCGCTGCCCAACCCCGACGAGAATGAAGAGCCTCCCGTCCACGCATAGGACGAGGGGAGTTCCTGCATCGCGGGGCAAGTGCCTCGGACGAAACACGACGTCCAGCGATCCGATGATCGCGGCAACGTCGGCGATCATGTGCCCTCGAGACAGAACATCCATCGCCTGCAGGTGAGCAAAGACTCAAGTCGTGGTCTGAATGATCAGCGTCAGGGTGCCATCGCCATCTATGTTTGCAGCGACGACCTGCGAGGAGTTGAGCCCATTCGCCCTCAAAGCGGATGTCGCCTGAGGTGAAGCATCGACGGAGTTTTGCAGGCGAAGCAAATCTTCAGCGCTGGTCTGATCGATCACGGCATCCGCCTGCGCCTTGATTTCGTCAGGTAAATCCTCGACGGCGACAATGGCGACGCCGGTGAAATTCAAATCGGAAGAGCCCGGATCGGGCGGCGCCAGCTCCGGCTGCGCTTCGTCCTGCGGCGTCACCGGGGGAAGCTGCGGTCCCAAAGTTTGAGTGTGGACGGGTTGAATGATGACCGCCCCGGAAAGTGCGACAGCTATCGTCAACATGCGCATGGTCGCTCCTTGCATTCTTCGAGGGAGATTTTGAAGAAACCCCCATGCTGAGCGATGGTTCCGCAGGGCCGGTCACACCGGGCGATTTCGTCCCGACCCGCCCTGGGAGACAGCCGAAAGACCATGGCCAAGGCGTTCGTCACACGGCTGTCTCGCCATCGGATTGGCGATTGCGTACGGAATCGTACCATCGATTGATCTGCACCTTGGACAGGATCAAAATGAAACAGAGGTGACCATGGGAGGGAGCCGCATGAGCATCGCCAGATGGGCAATAAGACCTGTCGGTGCCGCCAAGGCGTTTCTGGCAGAGGAGCTTCGAAGTGCACGATACGGCGACATCGTTTCGGTCAAAGCGGCGATAGAGGCCGCTCGCAGGGACGCGCCTTATTTGCAGGATACAGATGATGAGTTGATGGAGACGATCGTCGACCTGGCACGGGAACTGGGGCTGGCAGTCCTTTTTGACTCTCGCGATTGACCGATGAGCCATGGTCGATGCGACTTGGTACGAAATCGACAATTGGCTCATGGTCGAAAATGCGTAATCATTGGGAAATGGGACGACGGTTGGACGACAAACTCGATTGCAAGGCTTGTGGGACTATCCAAATGGACATTCCCGACAACGCCAAGGAGTCGACGCCAATTCATTGCAGCAATTGCGGCGCCTTTCTCGGCGAATGGGGCGAATTGCAGGATGATTTCTACCGCCAGGCTCGCGGTACCGAAGCATTCGACTTGCGCAACGGAACCATTATCAAGAAGTAGCGCGCAGCGACGCGCGCCCAGACCGCATCGGCAAATCCACAAGGGTTGGCAGATCTAGCCGACGTCGATGACGACCTTTTCCTCGACATTGTTATTCGTCGTGCATTGGATGACGGAGCCATTGTGGGTGCCGATGAAACGCACCTTCAGCGCCTCGCCCTAGCACGTGTGTTTATGATCCCCCAGCCCAAGCCGGTTGTGTCGAATTCTCCAGCCTGGCGCTCTTGTCGAAGCATTTAGGCGCGGTAATTCCCTTGAAGGCGTGGGCGCTTCGCTGCCTCAACAGGAGCTGGCCATGAAACATCAAACACTCGACCAACTGCATGCCGTCGCCAGGATTGAATCGTCGGCTGCATATTCCGCAATGACACGAAATCAACGCATAGAGCGCTGGGCTGAACTGCTGGAGCGTAATCCCGAGCGATGCCTTGGCGCGTTTGCAGGCACTGAACATCTGCACCCTGAAGCACGTTCACTGATGCGGGGCGAGGGTACGGCAATTTCGGTTGCCTTCGAAGACCCGGTGCTGCGCGCATCGGGTTTGAAAGACGATACCTATGGTGAGGCAAAGCGCTTTTTCGAGCTGAACGACTGGCAACTGCACGACATCGTCTGCGATTGCCACGTCGGCTCAACCATGAAAGCGCGCTGGGCTGCGACGCGGGTCCGCTCAGCCATCAGCGGCAGGTTCTTTGCGTGGTTGCGGCAAAGGATAATGCGCTGACCGTAGTTGGGGATCGTCGTCGCTTCGGTGCGGCATACGATCCCCTGTCTTGCCGATGTCTTGCCGGTCGGATGTCTTGCCGATGCGGATCAATGCTTGTCCTGGTATAGCCGATCGGTTGCCCGGTCGCTTTCCCTTCGTTCGGCGGGTCCACGCCGGCGGCGTGCGATAACGGCATAGGCCAACAGCACGATCAGCAACAATGGGCCGCCGGCAACGACGACCAACCACATGATATCTCCAAACATGGCGGCATCTCCTTTCCCAGACAACCGGCAAGGACGAGAACCGTTCCGTGCAGCAGCAGGGCAATGCCACCTCGGCCATCAACTTACGGATTGCGTTCGTAGGTTCCGATGAGGGCAGCCTGCTCGAGCGAGTGTTTCTGCGCCTCCCGCCAGATGCGCTCGACGCCCGCGCTGGCTGGAATGGCAAGGCTCGGCGTGTCGAGCGCGGCCAACCGGAAATGGTAGTGGTGAACGCCATGTCCGACGGGCGGTTCAGGGCCGTCGTAATAGGCGTTGCCAAAATCATTCGTTGCTTGCCTGAGGGCGCCCGGACCCGGCTTGCCGCTTTCGGCCTCGGGAAGTTCCCTTGTGTCCGCGGAGATGTTGAACACCGCCCAATGACCAAACGTTCCGCTCGGCGCATCAGGATCCTGAACGACGAGAACGAGGCTCTTTGCTTTATCCGGCACTCCAGACCACTTCAGCGGTGGCGATACGTTTTTGCCGTCTCGTGTATATCTTTCGGGAATTGGTCCGCCTTCGGCAAAGGCGGCACTGCTGAGGGCAAGTGGCATGGTTCACTCCTTCCGGTCGAAGTTTGATCGCAGCGACGCGAACGGCACGCTATTTGTTGGTCCGCATCTTTTGTCTTGGATCGATCCCGCCAGCGGCGGTCGTGTCGTTTTCGACATCACCTTCGACCGTGTTCTCGCCTTCAAGCTCGAACTCTTCGCCTTCCTTGATCGTTCCCTTGGAAGTCCCGATACCAGGATTGTTCGCCAAGTCGGCATCGCTCGGTTTTTTCCATTTCGGATGTTTGGTTCCGGTCATGAGAAAACTCCTTCGACGGGGATTGCAGTTTCAAAAATCGCAGACAGATGAATCCTTCCGGTTCCACGCCTCTGCTTCTTCATTGGTTCGTCGCGCGCCGGCTAAAGCCCGAATGGATAGGTGTCGGGAACGCCGGTTCTTGCATGCTCCGGGCCAAGCGGCGTCACTGCCGTGGTTTTGTCGAACCATAGGAACGCGTCGAACTGCTGGGGCAGGGAAGCGTCCGCATAGTGGCTGCGCAGCTCGGTTTCCGGCCGGTAGATCACCCCGATGAATCGCTCCAGCCTGCGTTCCAGCAGCCGCTCACGCAGCGTCTTGTCGCGCCCGAGGTCGAGCAGGAACCGCGACACAAGAGAATCGTGGCAAAGCCGTTCGTAGCTGTCGGCGTGCGACGCGCGAACCTGCTTCACCTCCATTTTGCCATCCCAGTCGCTGGCGGCCGCCACAGTGCCGGAATGCGTGCCCATACCGATCAGCACTGCTTCATCCCCGAAACGCTGCCGGCAGAGCTGGCCGATGTTCAGTTCGTCCCTGACGACACCCATCTCGGTAAAGCGGGCATCGCCGATATGGGAATTGTGCGCCCACACCACCGCCTTGGCCTTGGGGCCGCCGGCATGCAGCACATGTTCCAGGGTCTCGAACATATGCGTGTCGCGCAGGTTCCAGGACTCCGCGCCGGCATAGTACATGATCCGGTAGTAGTGTTCGGCGGACGCGATCAGCCGGGCATTCTGACTGGCGTCGAGAAAGTCGGTGCCGTCCCGTTTTGCATATTCGAGCTGTTTGGCGAGCAAGTCCCGGCATTGTTCCAGCACGGCTTTCTCGCATTTTTGATAGCCGGCGGTGAGCACCGCACGGCCGTAGGTAGACGGTTCGTGTTGCCAGGGCGTCAGGCAGCCATAGCGTTCGCGCGCGATCCTGGCTGCCTGGGGATCGACCCGGTCGAGATAGTCGAGGACCGCGCCGATGGAACCGCTCATATTGTAGATGTCGAGGCCGTAGAACCCTGCTTGCTCCGAAGGCTCTAGCTTCTCGTTGTGACGGCGCATCCAGTCGGTGAAGGCCGCGACATCGGTGTTGCGCCACATCCACGTCGGAAATCGCTGGAATGGTGCACTGGCGCCGGTGCGCGGCCGACGATGGCGAACATAGCGGTCGATCGCCGCCGCGTCGGGCCAGTCCGCCTCGACCGCGACGATGGTGAAGCCGTGGCGTTCGATGAGCCTGCGGGTGATTGCCGTGCGCGCCCTGTAGAATTCGGACGTGCCATGGCTTGCCTCGCCAAGCAGAACAATGCGCCGGTCGGCGAACCGATCGAACAATGCGCCGAAGGCCGGATCGTCGAAATCGGGCAGGGGTTCGGCCGCGGCCGCGATCATATCAGGCAGGCTGATCGGATGGGGATGTCGAAGCGGACGACCAACGTCGGTGGCCGTGCCGTTTTCCGACCAACCCTGCTCGCCGATCAGAGGGACGAAGCGCACGCCGCCGAAATCCTCCTCGCTATAGGTTGCGGCGCCTGTCCGGGTGACTTTGAGCAGACGTTGCAAATCCGGGTCGTCGCCGACCGGAATGACGAGCCTGCCGCCGACATCGAGTTGCTCCTGAAGGGCGAGCGGTGCGCCGGGACCACTGGCTGTCACCACGATGGCGTCGAACGGCGCCGCCTGCGGCCAGCCCTTGGTGCCATCGCCTGTCCGAACCTCGATGTTTTGGTAGCCGAGTTTTTCAAACCGCCGCTTCGCCGTTTCGGCCAAACCGGGATGACGCTCTATCGTGTAGACCTGTTCGACGATCCGGCTCATCACCGCGGCCGCGTATCCCGAGCCGGTGCCAATTTCGAGCACATGGTCACCCGGTTTGACATCCGCCATCTCGATCATGAACGCGACAATGTAGGGTTGCGATATGGTCTGGCCATCGGCGATCGGCAGCGGCGTGTCTTCGTAAGCAAATTCCTCAAAACCGGGTTCGACGAAGGCCTCGCGCGGAACTTCGCGCATTGCCTGCAGAATCTCACGGTCATGAATGCCACGCCGGCCGACATGGATATTGACCATTCGATCACGGGCACGAGGAAGATCGAGCATCTTTTAGCTCCCTTTGGTGCAACGCTTCGAGGCTATCCTTCGCGGTACCTGCCTTGAGCCTGGCCTTCGCGATTCCAGTTTCTAACCGCCGGAGGACTTCAAGGTTCCCGCCTATTTGCGGACAGGGCCGCAAACCCGGCCGAGATGGCGTCGGTCTCTCGGCCGCGTGGGTCGTGACGCCGACCCGAACGCGGCAGTCGGGGGTTGCTCAAGCGCAAAGATGCCCCAGTTATCACCAGCGAACCGAAGCTGGAGATGTCGATGAACGACAAGGCTGCCGCGACGCCGCAGGCCATCGGCCACGAACGGATCGACCTCATGGACCGCTACTGGCGCGCCGCGAATTACATCTCGGTCGGCCAGATCTATCTGCTCGACAATCCGCTGTTGCGCGAACCGTTGAAGGCCGAACACGTCAAGCCGCGGCTGCTTGGCCATTGGGGCACGACGCCGGGGCTGAACTTTCTCTACGTGCATCTGAACCGCGTTATCCGCGAACGCGACCTCGATGTTCTGTTTATCTGCGGGCCGGGCCATGGCGGTCCCGCAATGGTCGCCAACACCTGGCTCGAGGGCACCTATAGCGAGGTCTATCCCGATATCGGGCAGGGCGAAGACGGCCTCAGGAAACTGTTCCGGCAGTTTTCCTTCCCCGGCGGCGTGCCAAGCCATGCCGCGCCCGAGACGCCAGGCTCCATCCATGAGGGTGGTGAATTGGGATATGCGTTGGTTCACGCCTTTGGTGCGGCCTTCGACAACCCGGATTTGGTGGTTGCCTGTATCGTTGGTGACGGCGAAGCCGAGACCGGTCCGCTCGCGGCGGCATGGCATTCCAACAAGTTCCTGAACTCGATGTCGGACGGCGCAGTCCTGCCGATCCTGCATCTCAACGGCTACAAGATCGCCAATCCAACGATCCTCGGCCGCATGGACGATCAGGAGTTGCGAAATCTCTTCGCCGGCTATGGCTACGAACCGTTCTTCGTCGAAGGACACGAGCCGCTTGCCATGCACCAGTCGATGGCCGCGACGCTCGACATGGTGCTCGATCGCATCCGGTCCATTCAGGAACAGGCACGGGCTCCGGGATGGGATGGTCAACGCCCGCAATGGCCGATGATCGTGCTGCGCAGCCCCAAGGGATGGACAGGTCCCAAGGAGGTCGATGGCGAGAAGGTTGAGGGTTTCTGGCGCTCGCATCAAGTGCCGGTGTCGAACGCACGCGGAAATGAGGGCCACCGCAAGATCCTCGAAAACTGGATGCGAAGCTACGAACCGGGAGAGCTGTTCGATGAAAGCGGGCACCTGTTGCCAGAGCTCGCGGCACTTGCCCCAACAGGGACGAAGCGCATGGGCGCAAGCCCGTACGCAAATGGCGGACTGTTGAAGCGCGATCTTGTGCTTCCCGACTGGAAAAGCCTGGCGCTGGAAGTGCCGCGTCCAGGTGGCGTCATCGCTGAAGCGACGCGGATTTGCGGAAGCTATCTGCGCGAGGTGTTCCGCCTCAATGCCGAAGCGCGGAACTTCCGCCTGATGGGACCGGACGAGACGTCGTCCAACCGCCTCGACAACGTGTTCGAGGTCACCGATCGGGTCTGGATGCAGCGCATCGAGCCCTACGACGTCCATCTTTCCCGTGACGGACGTGTCATGGAGGTGCTCAGCGAGCACCTCTGCCAGGGCTGGCTTGAAGGCTATCTGCTCACCGGCCGCCACGGCCTGTTCTCCTGCTATGAAGCCTTCATCCACATTGTCGATTCGATGGTCAACCAGCATGCCAAATGGCTGAAGACCTCCGGCGAACTTGCCTGGCGCAAGCCGATCGCCTCGCTCAATTACCTTTTGACCTCGCATGTCTGGCGGCAGGACCACAATGGTTTCAGCCATCAGGATCCGGGCTTTGCCGATCTGGTCGCCAACAAGAAGGCCGATACGGTAAGGCTCTATTTCCCGCCGGATGCCAACACCCTGCTGTGGATCACCGATCATTGCCTGAGAACCTATAATCGCATCAATGTCATTACCGCCGGCAAGCAGCCGGCACCGCAATGGCTGTCCATTGAAGAAGCCGAAGCGCATTGCAAGGCGGGGGCGGGCATCTGGGAATGGGCCGGTACGGTTGCTCAGGGCGAGGAGCCCGACGTGGTCATGGCCTGCGCCGGCGACGTGCCGACGCTTGAAACGCTGGCTGCGACCGACATTTTGCGCTCTGCGATCCCCGACCTGAAGATCCGTGTCGTCAACGTTGTCGACCTGATGACGCTGCAGTCGAACACGGAGCATCCGCACGGCCTAGCCGACGGGGACTTCGACGCGTTGTTCACGAAGACACGGCCTGTCATCTTCGCCTATCACGGCTATCCCTATCTCATTCATCGCCTGACCTACCGTCGCGCCAACCATGACAACATGCATGTGCATGGCTTCCGCGAGGAGGGCACCACGACGACGCCGTTCGACATGGTGGTGCTCAACGAACTCGATCGCTACCACCTCGCGCTTGCCGCTATCGAACGCGTGCCGGGACTGGCCGAAAGGGCCGAAGGGCTTGCCGGCGAACTCCATGACAGGCTGGCGAAGCACAAGGCCTATGTCCGCGAGCACGGCGAAGACATGCCCGAAATCCAGAAATGGAGCTGGCCCGACAAAAGCGCGGCAAAGGCTCGCCAATGATGCGCCAATCGATCCTGGCGCTGAATGCCGGTTCGTCCAGCATCAAGTTCGCGCTTTACGATCTTGCCTCGTCGCAGGATATGCAGCTCGTTTCGCGCGGCACGCTGGATCTGGGCGACAAACCCACACTCCGCGCAAAAGCGGCCGACGGAACGGTGCAGTGCGATCGGCCGCTCGCCGCCGACAAGCCGCGTGACGCGGCCATAGGCGAGATGCTGAATTGGGTGCAGGGCGAAATTGGCGAAAGAAACCTGATCTGCGCCGGCCATCGCATCGTGCATGGCGGAAGCGAATTCATCGAACCTGTCCGTCTGACCCCAGAGATCATCGACGCCATCGACAGACTGACGCCGCTCGCTCCGCTGCATCAGCCCCGCAGTCTCGCGCCGGTCCGCGCGATAAGTGCCATGCAACCGGACCTGCCACAGGTAGGCTGTTTCGACACCGCGTTCCACCAGACGATCGATCCACTCGTGCGGCGCTTCGCCCTTCCGCGCCAGTATGAAGGGCAAGGCCTGCGCCGCTACGGGTTTCACGGTCTCTCCTATGAATACATCGCCGGGCGGCTCAGCGGGATATCGCCAACTCTTGCGGCAAAACGCACCATCGTCGCCCATCTCGGCAACGGTGCCAGCCTTTGCGCTTTGCGCGAGAGCAAGAGCATCGATACGACGATGGGGTTTTCGGCGCTCGATGGCCTCGTCATGGGCACGCGGTGCGGCGCCATCGATCCCGGCGTGCTGTTGTACTTCCTGCTGGAAACATGCATCGCGGCTGAGGAACTGCAGACGATGCTTTACGAAAGGTCGGGACTGCTCGGCGTATCCGGTATTTCGGGCGACATGAGGACGCTGGAAGCGAGCAATGATCCTCGCGCTCATGAGGCGATGGCGCTTTTCGCCTTTCGCGCCGCGAGAGAGACCGCGGCGCTCGCAAACACGATGGGTGGTCTGGAAAGCCTGGTGTTCACCGCCGGCATCGGCGAACGGTCCGCGTCCATCCGCAAGGCCATATGCGAAAAATTGACCTGGCTTGGCGTGGTGCTTGAAGAACACGCCAACGACACCCACGCCGAGATCATCAGTCTTCCCGAGAGCAAGGTGGAAGTACGCGTGATGGCGACCGATGAGGAAAGTGTCGTTGCACGTCACAGCCGCATGGTGATGCAAGCCTGAAGCCATCGGGATCGGAAAATCGGCTGTCGGTTCGGGCCGATGAAAGCGCGGGGCAAGGGTATTTCCTGTACGAAAATTACCAAGCAAGCAGTCGGGGGAACCAACTGCCTATGGAAGTATTTTGCGAGCAATCCCGGCTAACCCCGAGATCGTCGGCGGATGATCAGGCCGACAGCCTTACTTCAGGCATTGGCCGAGGAATCCATGTTCACGAACGACGTTGCGGTGAGGCGCCTGAAAATCCTGGTCGAGCAATATGTCGAGACACGCAAGAAACGCCACGATGTGATCTCCACCGCCAAGGCGGGAACCGCAATTCGAGAGGTGATGCCAAGTTGCCCGCTTTCGGGAAAGGCCTTCGATGATCTGATTGCGGCCTGCGCCATCGAGCATGGCCTCGCTGTGCTCTTCGACAATCCGGGTACATCAGGCACTGAAATCTGAGGCTGGCTTCCGATGCCGGCTCGCGATAAGCAGGAGTTCAGCCGGCATGTCCAGGTACTTTTTCAACCTTCGAGACGAAAGCGGAAGCTTGCAGGAGGATCCCGAGGGCCAGGAATTTTCGGATCTCGCGAGCGCCGAGGAAAACGCGATGGCGTCGGCGAAGGAAATCCTCGCCGAAGAGCTGCTGCATGGCAAGCCGCTGCGTACCGGATTGGCCTTCGAGATTTTTGATGAGAACCGCAACCTGGTGCTGCGCTTTCCCTTTGCGCTCGCGGCCGAAAGAGCCGGGCCATCCCCTTAAACTCGAATTGCCTGGCGGCCTGTCGCTTACAGGGGCCATACAGGCCGGCCTCAATGCGGATCCTATCCTTCCGCCTTGAAGTTTCTGGCTTCCTTCTCGACCTTGGGGCTGTCCTTGCCATGCTTTTGCATGAGCTCCTTGGCCTGCTTGGGTGAGACGTCGGTGGTCTCTGCCAAGCGCAGCGCCTTCTTGTCCTTGCTTTCGGTCTTCTGCTTCTTGGCCGTCATGGCTCTTGAACTCCGATCTTTGCCGGTGCGAACACCCGAGCATATCCAGATGAATTGTCATTGCCTGGTTTGCTTCGACGAGACGTCAACGAGACGATGCCGGTCAGGTTCCGTGCATCGCCTGCTCATGTCGAACTTGTCACGCCACGCGGCGGTACCGATGGCGGTCTCGGATGAATTCATTGAAGAAGCGGCCTTTTGAGGAAGCCTTGGTGAAAGCGGCATAAGTTGCCGGCGCAACATCCTCATAGTCGTAACGTCTGCCGCTCGGCACAAACCAGACCGAGAGGATCCTGGTAGCGGGATCGTATTGTGCGTTTCGGATCACGGTCGATGGCATAATGGCACCCGACGGGTCTGCCCGAATAACCCGCTAGCGATCGTCAGGTTCCGCCGATACCCTCGCGCCTTGCACCGCGACTACCGGTCGCGCGGGTTGCCAAACTTCGGGTCGCGCTTCCTTGAATATCGGTCGATGCGTGGCAGGCCGTCGTCGAACTCGATGCACGGCAGCCTCAGGTCCCAATAGGCATGGGCTTGCGGCTGAAAACCTTCAGGTTTGTCAAGAAAGCCGACCGTCACGTAGAACTCGTCCGGCAGACCTTCGTCGCTATAGCCTATCGAGCTTCCACAATCCGGGCAGAACGTGCGGGTGACGCCCGGCGTTTTGGAAAAGGCCTTCGGTGTTCCCCTAAGAAGCTGAAATTGCTTCGGCCGATAACCGACCCAGATCGTCAGCGGACTTCCGGTGGCCCGGCGGCAATCGTCGTCGTGGTCGTAGCATATCCAGAAAGGCTCTCCGTCCATGGCTGCGGCGATCCCTCCGCAGAAGCAGGCTCCGGTCTCGCGCCGCATTGTCTGTCCATCCTGTCGCGCCCAAGCGACGTTAAGAGAGCGGCCAAGCGGCCGCTCCCATTGAAGGTGATTTCCTCGAATCATGCATCGTGATGCTCGGGCATGCTCTTGAGCTGATCCTTGGTCCAGTTCGTCACCGCGTGAACGTCGCCGTCTTCATCGCGCATGAATTCCAGCTGGCTCGCGGGAACGGCCACCGGCTTGGCGCCTATACCGAGAAAGCCGCCGACGTCGATGACGACCTGACTGGCGGCTCCAGAGCCGTGGACGTGCGAAACGCTGCCGACCTTGTTGTCGTCCGCGTCGTAAATGGTGGCGTCTTCGAGAATGTCTGGCGTCAGTTCAGTGCTTGTGAGGCGTACGTGGTTGGTGTGATCCATCGTTCGGACTCCTGTTGGGTGGAATATTTGAACCTCTCAGCCGGGCAATCGTTCCGAAGAATTTCGGGGCGACGGACGGACGACGCAAGGACGCAAGAACCCTCAAATCAGCCTCGGCCCGAATTGACTCGCAAAGCTCTGTACGGAAGCGTACAAAGGGCAATCGTCAGCAGCACAGTTTGGGCGTTGACGCTTGGGAGTGACCATCGCTCTTGCCCATCACGAGGCATGGCGTTGCATGGCGAAGGAGCCCGAGCACCCCGGTCTGCCAGTAGTCGCGATAACCGCGCTTGCGCGGGATACAGGCGCCGCTGAACAACAGATACATGATATCATATCGCTCCTCGGGTTCGATCGCGCCTCTATCCTGCGGGAGGCTCGTTTGCTGGCGAAAGATGGTCAGCCAACAAGGCCTTCGAGTCTTCAGCAGTAACTGTCGGTTTCATACCAACACGCCGGCTCGTCTAGTGCTGCGCGAGACGAAGTCTATGGTTCGTTACCGTCCGCTCGTTCGACGGGCGCGGCCGGCTAAGAGATTCCAGTGCTCTTGCCCAAGGGAAAAGAGTCTCGTGGATTACCAGATACTGCAAGCCAAGAGCGAATTGCTTCGCCGCATGAGCGCGGACGATCTCGCGCGGCTGAGGCCGCATCTGGCGAGCGTTTTCCTGGAGTTGCGCGCGCCGCTGGAGACTGCGGGGCAGAAGATCGAAGCCGTCTATTTTCTGGAAAGCGGACTGGCATCGGTGGTGGCCAGTACTTCGGAGGCAACCGAAGCGGAAGTCGGAATCATCGGGTTCGAAGGAATGACCGGTTCGGCCCTGATCATGGGGGACGACCAGGCGAACTTTGATTGTTACGTCCAGTCGACATGCGAGGCCCTCCGGATAGAGGCTGCTCCATTCGTCGAAGCCCTGGAGGACAGTCCTACATTGCGGCCGTTCCTGTTGCGCTATGTCCAATATTTCCATGTTCAGACAAGCTACACGGCATCGATCAACGCACGGCAGAGCCTGGAAGTCCGGCTGGCGAGATGGCTTTTGATGTGCAGCGACCGCACTGTCGGCGACAGACTTATGATAACCCATGAATTTCTGTCCATCATGCTTGGTGTCAGGCGTCCGGGGGTTACCGTCGGTCTGCAGATGATCGAGAGTTACGGCTATATCCGAGCGCGCCGCGGAGAGATCACGATCCGCGATCGAGATGGTCTCATAAAGTTGGCGCGAGACTCTTACGGTCCACCCGAAACCCAGTACCGCCGGCTGATCGGAGATTTGGGCTCGAAGCATCCTGCGAGGCAGGAGCGGCCACTCGCTTGAGGGCCGGGGCCAACAGAGGCTTCTCCGCCACTGAACCGCCAAGAAGACATTTCGAGTGGCCGACGCGATGATGCCGGTGAGACACCGTTGCCCAAACCCGCGCCGGCCACTGCGGCATGTTTTGGGGATGCCGCGTTGCCAATCTAGTTGCTGACAAGCAACTGGCAACGAAGGCTCGCGGTTTGGTAAGAACCGTACGTACATGCATGCAACCTCCCTCGGTCGCATTCAAGGCATGCCCGCGGAATCCTGGATTGAATACAGTCACCCCGATAGACTCCGGATTGACAGGCTTTGTCCGGTCAGCGCGGTGATATCCGCAGGGCGGAGTGCAGATTTGCTGGCTCGGTTCCGATATTGCCAGGCGGGCTGGCCTTCACCATCTAGCTGGGATGGCGACACCTAAATCGAAAGCACTCGGCTCCGGCTCATCCGGGCTCCAGCACGATCTCTTTGGTGCCGCCGACGACCTGCCGGAAGGTTTCCTCTACCAGCCTGATCTTATCACCGCGCAAGAAGAAACCGAACTCGCCCGGCATCTCGAAGGCCTGCCTTTCGAGGCGTTCGATTTCCATGGCCATCTGGCAAACCGGCGCGTCGTGGGTTTTGGCCTGCGCTACGACTACGATAGGCGCCAGGTGGTCGAGGCCCCGCCGATCCCTGACTTCCTGTTGGCCCTGCGCGACCAGATCGCGGCGTTGGCAGGCAAGCCCGCCGATGCCTTCGCGCAAGTGTTGATCAATGAATACCGGCCCGGCGCCGGCATCGGCTGGCATCGAGACAAACCTCATTTCGAAGACGTTGCGGGTGTTTCGTTACTGGCGCCTTGCAGCTTCCGGCTCCGGCGGAAGAATGGCGCCAAGTGGGATCGCCGGACCATCGTCGTCGAACCAAGGTCGGCGTATCTCATGACTGGATCATCGCGCACGGAATGGGAGCACAGCATTCCGCCAGTTGACCTGCATCGATACTCGATCACCTTGCGGACATTGCGCTAACTCCGCAGGAGCATCGCGCACCTCGCCGTTCTGAGGCATCGTCAGCGCCATCACGAGTTCTTGAACGCAAACGGTTCCGGGAACCTCCCAACCACAAGTTGGTTTGGAGGACAGGTACAGCTTCAAAGGTGGAGAATGTCCATGGCCCGCGCCCGATCCGTGTTGGTGGCCGCCAGGCGTCCGTTGCATAGAACGCCGATGGCAGTCGCAAATGCATGTTTCGTCGGCACATTGCTGACCGACGTTGCCTATTGGCGAAGCGCTGAAATGATGTGGGCCGATTTTTCCGCCTGGCTGCTGCTTGCCGGCCTGCTTGTAGGCGTGCTCGCGGTTCTTGCAGCACTGGTCGATTTGTTTACCGACCGGCTTTCCGGTGAAGCCGGGCGCGTATGGCCATATCTCCTCGGCAGCCTCGTCGTGCTCGTCATATCGCTCTTCAACGCACTGGTGCACAGCCGGGATGCCTGGACCTCGGTCATGCCGACGGGGCTCATCCTGTCCGCCGCCGCCGTGATCGTTATTCTCTTGCTGAGCCTGCTGGGATGGAGTTCCGGCCGCACTCAAGTGGAGGTGGTCGAATGAATGTCTCCGCCAGATATATCCCGCGGATCGCCAGCCTCGGTCTGCTGTGCGGATCGATTTTGGTGCTGCCCGCATGCAGCGACAACGAACCGGATCCCACCGATCAGGTCGGAGCGAACCCGACGCTGCCTGAACCGATCCAGTATCTGGTGCCGCCGATGCATGTCGCGTCGGTCATCGGTTGGAAACAGGAGGAAAGGCCGACGGTCGCCAAGGGTTTGCAAATCCAGGCCTTCGCCAAGGGATTGAAGCATCCGCGCTCGCTTTACACATTGCCGAATGGTGACGTTCTGGTGGTCGAATCCGTGGCGCCGCCCGGTGCGGCGATCAAGCGGCCGAAAGACCTGGTCATGGGCTGGATCGAGTCCATGGCGACGTCGGGCGGCGGCACCGAAGGAAGCAACCGTATCACCCTGCTGCGCGATACCAACGGCGATGGTGTGCCCGATGTCCAGGAGGTTTTTCTCGATCATCTCAATTCGCCCTTTGGTGTGGCCCTGGTTGGCAACGATCTCTACGTCGCCAACACCGACGCCATCGTGCGGTACCCCTACACGTCGGGCGACACCAAGATCACCGCCCCGGGCACCGTGCTGACGCCGTTGCCCGGCGGGCCTATCGATCACCACTGGACAAAGTCTCTCGTGGCCAGCCGCGACGGGTCTCTGCTTTATGTCGGCATTGGATCCAACAGCAACATCACCGAGAACGGCATCCAGGCGGAAAAGGACCGGGCCGCCATCTGGGAAGTCGACAGGGCCACTGGCCGTTATCGTGTTTTCGCGAGCGGCCTGCGCAACCCCAACGGACTGAGCTGGGAGCCGCAGAGCGGCGCGCTGTGGGCTGTTATCAACGAGCGCGACGAGCTCGGTCCTAACCTGGTTCCCGACTACATGACCTCGGTCAAGGACGGCGCGTTCTATGGTTGGCCGTACAGCTACTATGGTCAGCATGTCGACCCGCGCGTGATGCCGCAGCGGCCGGACCTGGTCGCCAAGGCGATCCCTCCCGATTATGCCTTGAGTTCCCACGTCGCACCTCTGGGCTTGGCGTTCTACACTGGAACCAACCTGCCGGACCTGTATCGCAACGGCGCCTTTGTTGGCGAGCATGGCAGCTGGAACCGCAAGAGCTTCAACGGCTACAAGGTCGTTTTCGTGCCGTTCAAGGACGGTCATCCAGACGGCAAGCCGCAGGATGTCGTCACCGGTTTCCTCGACAAGGACAACAAGGCGCACGGGCGGCCGGTCGGTGTTGCCGTCGACAAATCGGGCGCGTTGCTGATCGCCGACGATGTCGGAAACACGGTCTGGCGCGTAACTTCCGCGAGCCAGTAGGCACCTGCATAAACGCGGATCGCTTCACCTATCTCGGTGCAAATTCCACCAACGCCTTGACGAATTCTGCCGGTGCCTCGATCGGCAGGAATTCGCCGCAGTTGGCGATCATGTGACCTTGCAGGTTCTTTGCGCCAGACAGCCTGCGTCGGAATCGCTCATCGCTGTCTGTCCTCCAGTAGTGGTCAGTGCCCCTGTGAGCCGGCTGGACCGTCACCAAGTGGGAGGAGGGGGCCATCTCGCCCCCGGCCTGTTGGTCCGCTTGGCGGAACAAGCATTCAACCCTGGCGTTAAATGCCGGGCGCTCCCGCAACGGGCGAATGGGCTGTCGCGACGTCGTCGCGGCGATTTGCAATTAGGACAATGCAGGGAGATCCAGATGCCGCTTACGGCCTTCGCACTCAATTGCTCGCTCAAAGCTTCGAACGACAGGGAAAAATCCTCCACCGATCGGTTGCTCGCCGATGTCCTGGCGGCGCTGATGCAATACGAGGTGAAGGGCGAGATCGTGCGTGCGCTCAGTCACGATATCAAGCCCGGCGTGCTCTCCGACATGGGCGAGGGCGACGATTGGCCGAAACTCAGAGAAAAAATACTGGCGGCCGACATTTTCGTACTCGGCCTCCCGATCTGGCTTGGCCAGCCCTCGAGTGTGGCCAAGCGCGTCCTGGAGCGGATGGATGCGTTTCTCGAGGAGACCGATGACAAAGGGCGCATGCCGGCAGCAGGAAAGGTGGCCTTGGTGGCCATCGTCGGCAATGAGGACGGTGCGCATCACTGCCACGCGGAATGCTTCCAGGCATTGAACGATGTTGGCTTCACCATCCCGGCCAATGGCGGGGTCTACTGGGTTGGCGAGGCCATGGAGGATGTCAACTATGTCGACCTGCCGGCAACTCCGGAAAAAGTCTCGGGTGCGATCGAAATGGCAGCATCAAACGCCGCCCATCTCGCTGGATTGCTGAAAGACCGGGGCTACTTGGGGGTCTCGGGGTAACCTTTGTTCGCCCGACATCTTTGAACCTGGCAGCGTCATGAGGTCTCAGTCGGGAACAGGAAGGCTTGTAGCGAGTTCCTATTCTCATCAGCCGCCGACCGCCGCTCCGTCTATACGGCGCGAAGCCGCAAACAGGAGAGCAAGTCATGGGTCTCGGCACAATTCTTATCATCATTCTGATTATCGCATTGCTTGGCGGTTTTAGTGGGCTTGGCGGCGGGCCTTTCTACGGCACCGGTTATTACGGTGGCGGCGGCCTCGGTCTGGTGCTGCTTGTAGTCATAGTCCTGGTCGTGCTCGGGCGCCTCTAACCGGGTGGATGTACCAACTGGCCGACTGCGGTCCTCTGCGTTGCTTGAACCCATGGCAGTCCAGCAATGACGGTCCGCCCTCTAGAGGGCGGACCGCTGGTGGACATATCAGGTCAAAACCAGCACGATCTTGAACGTATCCGGATCAACGATGACGATCCGTCCGTCCGCAAGCACGAAATACTCGTAGCTCTCGTAAGCGGGAACGATCTTGACGATACGAGCCGGCAAACGATGCAGCCTGACCTTCTGCCGCGGAACTTCGACGCCGACGGTGATATCAAAATCGACATTAGACACAGGCTCGACCTTCGTCTCCCGGATGACCTGAGTGACTTGGGTTTTCTGCTCCACCGTCACGTTGTTGATGGAGCCGGTCGACGTCGTATCCTGTGTCGAGGCCTTGCCCTGGGCCTGCTCGTCGGTCTGCATCTTGGCCTTATCCTGAGCCTGCTGCTCGGTGGTGCCGCCCTTGCCTTGAGCCTGCTCATCGGTTTGAATCTTGGTCTTGTCCTGGGCCTGCTGATCGGTGGTGCCGGCCTTGCGCTGAGCCTGCTCGTCGGTCTGCGTCTTGGCCTTGCCCTGGGCCTGCTGATCGGTGGTGCCAGCCTTGCCCTGAGCCTGCTCGTCAGTCTTCAGCTTGGCCTTGCCCTGGGCCTGCTGATCGGTGGTGCCAGCCTTGCCCTGAGCCTGCTCGTCGGTCTTCAGCTTGGTCTTGTCCTGGGCCTGCTGATCGGTGGAGGCGCCGGCGTTGCCCTGAGCCTGCTCATCGGTCTGCATCTTAGCTTTGCCCTGGGACTGCTCGCCCATCTTGGAACCGCCCTGGCAGTCAGCCTGCCCGGAAGCGCAATTGGCTTCTGCGCCAGACTGGCTTTCGGGCTGTTGTGTCTGAGCCATCGCCGTTCCACAGCCGAGCCCGATCGCCAGCATGCTGGTAATGAGAACATGTTTCATGGGGAAATCTCCCTGGGTAAGGTTCGTCCCTTCAATGCGTAGAACCAGCACCCAAAAAAAATGTTCCGAGATAGTTGAGTGAGGGCTAAAAACGACCTCGCTTGAGATCATACGATCGCGGGCGAAAGCCGCCGCTCAAACGACCTTTTCAACTCTGCCGATTGCCCTAGCTCTCTCTTGAGAGGAGACCGGACATGGCAATTTATAGTCTGAGAGTGGCCAGCTTCATTTTCGTTGCACTGGCTTTCGTTCCGGCCGCGGCGCATTTCTTCGCGATGTTCAACAAGATGAAGCTGGACGGGCCGAACTATCTGGCTGCGCAGCGCGCCTATGACGGATGGAGCCTGTTCGGCATCGTGGTGCTGGGAGCATTGCTCTCTACAGCCGCCCTGGCGATCCTGCTCTACCGAGCGAGTGCATCTTTCGGCTTGGTTGTTGTAGCCTGTCTCAGCATCGGCGCCACGCAATTTGCCTTCTGGACGCTGACCTATCCAATCAATCAGGCGACCCGGAACTGGACTGTCCTCCCTGACAACTGGGAGCTGCTGCGGCGCCAATGGGAGTATTCGCATGCCATCGCCGCGGGCCTCAATGCCTTGGCGTTGCTGGTGCTTTTCATATCGGCGCTTCGCGCTGCGGTGCGTTGAACGACCACGTCTTCACCAGCCATTGAGCGGGCAGGAACCAAGGAAGCGAAATCATTGATACGCCAGATATTTCCAGTGGCAGGAAAAATGAAGCGGTATTATTTCGATCTTCAAAATGGTGACGGCACCGTACCCGACAATGACGGGCAGCTGTTCGAATCCCGGGAACAAGCGAAGGCGGAAGCAATTCGTATTTTGCAGGATGTCGCCCAAGACGAAATGCCCGATTGCGATTTCGTCAAGGTAACCGTCAAAGTACGCGATGAGATCGGTGCGCAGATGTTTGAGGCATCGCTTGTCCTGACCTCCGGATGGAGCGTGTGATGCCGCAGGGCTAGCAGCGATACCGCACCGGGATTTGCACGACATTCTCCGATCCAGGCAGATCGAAGGCCATGGCCAGCTGACGTACCGAGGCCATCTCCACGATCAGCTCTTCGATCGAAAGATCCGGCAGACCGGTCTTCACCCTCTGCCTCACCCTGGCCGCAAGTTCATGAACCCGCACCGGGACGAAAAGCGGGCTGTCGTCCAGCAGCTTGCTGATTTCGATGACCACATCGGCGTCGATGTCTTTTGGCAATTCCCGCATGGGCGTCACCTCCAATCGAAGCAACAGCCCGCCATGTCGATGCGACGGGCGATCAGGCATCGAGCGCCGGGCAGTGGGATCGGAGAGGGACGTGCTTGGCGCCGGCCGATAGCCTGACTCATAAGACCGCGGGCATCGGTGTGTCACGAAAAATATCGGTACGAAAATTACCAAGCGGGTCATCCCACGCAAGCGATAAGCGCCTCCCCGCGATCGCGGCTCCGTTTCTCGATAGCCAGAGCAAGCGCTGAAGTGGGTTCGTCATTCGACCTCATAGTACAGGCCGGAACCTGACGCATCGCCGTGCATTTCGTCTCCATGCATGACGAACCGAAATGCGGTCTCGCAATCAATCGGCAGCCAGGGAGAATTTGAATGCAAGCTTCAGGCGCAATCTCAAGACACCATGCTGGCCAATTGGCCATAGAACCGTTTGCCGGCACGGTGACGGTACGATTTTCCGACGCCATAGTCGCTGCCACGGAACGGGCGAAAGTGCTTCAGGAAGAAGGGCATGAGCCCGTGTTCTACATCCCTTTCGAAGACATCTATTTCGACCTTTTCGAAAAGACGAACACCACCAGCCGCTCTCCTTTGAAAGGTACCGCGAGCTATTGGCGCGTCCATGCGGTAGGCAGCTCGGCTGACGATTTCATGTGGGCATACGAGACGCCTGAAACCGCGGCGCGGGCGATTGCACGTCATGGTGCATTCGATCCGGAAACGGCGCGCATTGATGCTGAGCCCGCGGAGGACAGACGGCACACGCCCCACGTCCCGGAATAGATTGCCCGTCCGCACGGGGTGAGCTGAAACTCAAGGCCGGTGCTGGCGGCGCGGAAACTCGTCATCAAGGATGCGCAGTGCCTCCTCGTATTTGACGGTCGATGCCCCCACCTGTCGCGCCTGCCAGATATTGTCCGCCAGATCCGCGCGCTTCACCTGCAGCGCCAATGGATTGGATGCCGCTCGTCGCACGAACGCGAAGTAGTCCTCGCCATCCCTGCGCGACATGGCGTCGACGGCCGAAGCGATCGTCGGGCCAAAGCCGGCCTCGTCCAACCTGGTCCGGTTCCAGCCTTCGCCCTTTTCCACGACGTCATGGAGATAGGCGACGACCTTCTGGTCCCTGGTTTCGACCGCGTCAACGACCCGGCGGCAGTGCTCGATATACGGTCGCCCGGTCTTGTCGCGCTGTGCTGCGTGGACCTCTTCGGCAATCTTGGCCGCCCGGTAAAACATGCTCATCTGGCTTGCCCTTCAGACATGGTTTCACCATCGCTCCTCGGTATCGTGGTGCGGCAGGTCTATTCCGCAGCAAACCCAGCCAAGTCGCTGCTTCGATCCATAGTTGTAGCGCGGCTCCAGGCGAGCCGGATCGTCGAACGTTCCGACATGCAGCGCGATCTCTCCGGGCGATGCGTCATAGGAAAGACTGAGCGGCGATCCGCAGGCCGAGCAGAACCCCCTGCAAGCAATCGGCGAAGACCTGCGATAGGTCGGCGTCGCATTGGTCCAGGTCAGGCTTTGGCAAGGCACCCAGGCCAGGACCGCGAATGCACTGCCGGTCGCTCGCCGGCACATATCGCAATGGCAATAATGCACTCTCGGTTCGCTTCCAACGCGGAAGCGGATCGTGCCGCAGAGACATCCGCCGCTCAGTTCCATTTCGTCGCCCCGGCTGACTTGCGGCTCCAACGCCTGTCGCGCGGTCTCATGCGAGCACCTCCATTTATCTCAGCGGAAACGCCGGCCATTTGCGTCGGTTCCTGTGGCTATCTCAGGAACCAGTGCTTGCGCGCGGCGTTGCGTGTCTTTGCTGGCAAGGAGAGGAGTTAGGGAATGCATGGCCGGCCGGAGGCGCACTGATGTCGATGCCGGGGCTGGCATACGGTCCCCTGGGCGATCGATGCATGCATGTCTGCGTGGATATGCAACGGCTGTTTGCCGAGCCGTCTGAATGGGCAACGCCCTGGATCACCCGGGTTCTCCCGCAGATCGAGAGGCTGGTCGAAAGACGCGCGCCACAGACGGTCTTTACACGCTTCCTGCCAGCCGAAAAGCCGGGGCAGGGCGTCGGCACATGGAAGCGCTATTATGAGCGCTGGGCTTCACTGACGATCGAGACGATCGGGGCGGAAATGACCGAGCTGTTGCCGTCTTTAGCCGGCTACTGCCCGCCAGCGGCGATCATCGACAAGCACATCTATTCGCCCTGGTTCGAAGGACGCCTCAGAGCCCTTCTGGTGGAGCGCGGCATCGATACGCTGGTCATCACCGGTGGCGAAACGGATGTTTGCGTTCTGGCCACGGTGCTCGGAGCCATCGATTTCGGCTATCGCGTGGTTCTCGTCACCGATGCGCTGTGCAGTTCTTCCGACGCAACCCATGACGCACTGCTGACCGTTTACCACCAACGTTTCGCGCAGCAGGTCGAGACGGTCGAGATGGAAACGGTTCTCTCGAACTGGACTTGACGTCCGCTAACCCGGCCCGGGTGGAAGTGTCCATGCTTCCTTGCGCGGTTTGGCTGCCTATCTGTTAAGAGAATGACGGACACCAGGACGGGTAGCAGACGTGACGCAACGATCGGGAAGTGCTGATCTTCCACTGCATGGCGGGCGCGTGCCGAAATGGCTGGGCGACCGCATGACGCGTCTTGGCGCCGTGATGTGCGAGGCGATCATTCATCACTATGGTCGAGACGAGCTGCTGCGGCGGCTGGCGCATCCATTCTGGTTCCAGTCCTTTGGTGCTGTCATGGGCATGGATTGGCACTCGTCGGGGATCACGACCAGCGTCGTGGGCGCTTTGAAGCGTGGCCTCACGCCGCTCTCCGGCGAGCTCGGCATTCATGTCTGCGGTGGTCGCGGCGTGCATTCGCGCAAAACCCCGCATGAGCTGGAGGCCATCGGCCAACGCGTCGGCTTCGACGGAGCGGGCCTTGCCACCGTCAGCCGGCTTGTCGCCAAGGTCGACAGCGCTGCAGTCCAGGACGGTTTCGATCTTTACCTGCATGGTTTCATCGTCACCGATGACGGTCGCTGGGTCGTGGTGCAGCAAGGCATGAACGGTGACAGCAAGGTGGCGCGCCGCTACCATTGGCTCTCCGAGGGCCTCAAGAGTTTTGTCGACCAGCCGCATGCCGCCATCGAGGGCGCCCATCAAGGTGAGATCGTCAACCTGACCGACAGGCGCGCCGACGCGTCGCGCCAAGGGCAACTGAACCTTTTGCAAGACCTCGGACCCGATCGCATCCTGGGCGAGCTTGCAGCATTGGAGCGTTGCGCGGAGCCGACGCGCCGGCAGGAACCGGAGCAGCCGCTGCTGCCGCATTTGGTCATGCCGGCTCACCATGACGTTCGCGAAAGCGATGTCGTCATGCATCGTCTTCACGGCAATATCGCCGCCGCCGCGGACCGTGGTCCCACCGATTTCGCCGAGCTCCTTCTGGTCCCTGGCGTCGGCGCGCGCACGGTGCGCGCGCTGGCCCTCGTTGCCGAGGTGGTGCATGGCGCGCCTTGCCGTTTTTCCGATCCCGGCCGCTTCTCGCTGGCGCATGGCGGCAAGGACAGGCATCCATTTCCAGTACCGTTGAAGGTCTATGACGAGACGATCGGGGTTCTGAAGTCGGCCGTGCAAAAGGCAAAGCTCGGTCGCGATGAAGAAATCGGCGCCTTGAGGCGGCTCGACGATCAGTCGCGGCAAGTCGAACGATACGCAACCGGCCCCAGCCTGAAGGAAATTGTCGCGGGAGAATTCGACCAGTCGCATCTGCTTGGCGGGCGCAGCGTGTTCGGGTGGGAAGCTGCGCCGGATACAGCATCTGCTGAGCGGAGCAAGAAAGCGTGAGAACGAGCTAGAGGGGCTGTAGATCAGTCAGCCAGATCGATCAGCGCGACACCGAGGTCCGGACGCTTGCTGCGGCGCAAATGGCCGGGCGCTTCCACGAGAGTGATTTCGAGCGTGGGCCGAACGATGCCGTCAAGCAGATGTCCACCCCGGGTGGTGCCGTCGCTCAATCCAAGCACCGCATGGACGTGCAGGCTGGGCATATCATCGTCACCCAGCGCGACATCGCCGATCGCGCTCAGAACCTCGCACTGTTCGTCGATAGGGATGTTGCGGTAGGTCTTTGCGGCCGGATCAAACCAGCCCACGGTGGCTTTTTCGAAAGCCCCTATGGCGGTCAGGGACGCGCTGCCGATCTTCTGCTCGACTGCGAAGGCGGTCAGTGCCGCGAACGCTTCTTCGCCTGGGTCGAGCACCACGACAAATGTCCGTTGTCCGCCGATCTCATTGACGAGCTGCGATTTCATCCCTGAGCTTCCATCGTTCGACCCGTTGGGCGCCGGCCTCATATCAATGTGCGTGGTGTTCCGCATTGCGCTTGCGGGTCGCTGCAGCTTTCTTCGCCGATTCCGATCGGCTTGCGGCAGACCGTGATGCCGATGCCTTGCCGCCGCTTTTGCCGCCTTTGTGCGCCGCCGGATGGCCCGTGTGTTTGCCCCGGCCGGAACCGCCTTCCTTCTTGCCACCGCCATCGTCCTTGTTAACGGTTGCCCATGCACGCCGCTCTGCCTCCCTGTCGGAAACCCCGCGCTTCTCATAGCCTTCGGCAATGTGGTCGGCTTTACGCTCCTGCTTGTCAGTGTACTTCGATTTGTCGCCTCGTGGCATGGCCAGTTCCTCCTGTTGAACAAGGGCTGAACGTCGACCCGACGCGCTGGTTCCAACAGAAATTCGCGTAGCCAATGCCGCATCCCCAGGCACGGCCAAACACGCCCGGCCGCGCAAGCCAACGCATTTCTGGCCGGGGAAAGCGTAGCAGCGAGGCGAGGGGAATGGTTCAGCCGATTGCCACCTGACCACGATGGCCAGGATCACGATCCCGACCAAGCCGGCTATGAAGATAACCCTACGCGGCGCGTTCGCAGGATGATCTCGCCCTGTCTCGCCTGCTCCGCAGAGAACACAGGTCCATTGTTACCGTCCTTGTCATGCGACCATCGCTGATGATCGCCTCCTTCCAACCTTGGCACACAACCATCGCTCGACAGGTGAGGTCCGGTTACATCGATCCCGCCAGCAGAAAAAAGGATCACAGGCTCGTGAGGAGGGAACTTTGTCCTCTGCGACTGGTTTGGGCCGCTTAGACCCAGCCAGCCCGGAGCCAGCCATGTCCGATGCCAAGATGTCCAGTGGCCTGAGCAGACGCATGTTCATGACGGCCTCTGTTTCAGCGGCGGCGGTGATGCCGCTTGCGAATTCCCCGACGAGAGCTGCCCAGCCAGAGTCCGCAAAACCGGCCGAACCGCGCGACTTGTCGGCGGTTTCGATCCGCGTCAACAAACAGGCCTACAACCTCGCTCTCGACAATCGAACCAGCCTGCTTGACGCCCTGCGCGACCATGTCGGCCTGACCGGCACCAAGAAGGGTTGCGATCACGGTCAGTGTGGCGCCTGCACGGTTCTGATCGACGGAAAGCGGGTACTGTCCTGCTTGAGCTTTGCCGTCATGAACCAGGGCCGGGAGATCACAACGGTGGAAGGCCTGGCTTCGACGGACGGGGAATTGCATCCGGTTCAGCAGGCTTTCATCGACCACGATGCCTTTCAATGCGGCTATTGCACACCGGGTCAGATCATGTCCGCCATCGGTTGCATCAACGAAGGCCACGCTGGGTCGGAAGACGATATTCGCGAATATATGAGCGGCAATCTATGTCGCTGCGCGGCCTATCCCAACATCGTTGCGGCGATCGTCCAGGCACGCGACGAGACCAGGAGGGCTTAGGATGCGCCCCTTCGTATATGAAAGACCAACCAGCGTCTCCGCGGCCATCGCCATGGCGTCCGGTCCCGATGCCGTGCGTGTTCCGCCAACCGGCGCCGACACGCAGTTCATCGCCGGCGGCACCAATCTGGCCGACTACATGAAGCTCGGGGTCACGCGGCCGGAGCGACTGCTCGACCTCAACACTCTTGCTGAGCCGGCCTTGCGGCAGATCAGGATAGACGATGACACGATCCGGTTTGGTGCACTGGTCCGTATGGGTGAAGCAGCCGACAACAATGATGTCAGGCGCCGTTGCCCGCTGCTTGCCGACAGCCTGAAATTCGCCGCCAGCGGTCAGCTTCGCAACATGGCGAGCCTGGGCGGCAATGTGCTGCAACGTACGCGCTGCGAATATTTTCGAGAGATTTCCTGGCCGTGCAACAAGCGCGAACCCGGCTCCGGCTGCGCTGCGATGGAAGGATCCAATCGCCAGCACGCCGTGCTGGGTACCAGCGATGCCTGCATTGCCACGTATCACGGCGATTTCGCGCAGGCGCTGGTTGCGCTCGACGCCACCGTCGATATCGAAGGTTCGCGGGGAAGGCGCAAGCTTGCTTTTGCCAAGCTGCATAGACGGCCGGGTGAGACGCCCGACATCGAGACGGATCTGGCCGCCGACGAGCTTATTACCGCCATCGAAGTGCCGCTCGCGCCGTGGAGCAGCCGGTCGCGCTATCTGAAGATACGCGATCGTGAATCCTACGCGTTTGCGCTGGCGTCCGCGGCTGTCGCGCTCGACATGGATGGCGAGACGGTAAGGAGTGCGCGCATTGCGCTTGGCGGAGTGGCGACGGTGCCGTGGCGTGCGCGCGAAGCAGAGGACGCGCTACAGGGTAAAGTGCTTGACGAAGCCACGGCGCAGGAGGCCGCCGAGGCTGCTTTCGCCGATGCCAGACCGCGCGAGCATAACGCATTCAAGATACCGCTCGGCAAGCGCACGCTGGTGCGGGCGCTGCTTGAAACCCGGAATATGAAGGGCTGAGCCATGAACCAAGCTGCACCCGCTCCAAGGGAAAACCAGGGCGATCCCGTTGTTCGCATTGACGCCCGGCTAAAAGTTACCGGACAGGCCGGCTATCCCGCCGACATCGTCACAGCCAACGTCGCCTACGGTGCCCTTGCCACCAGCAGCATTGCCCGGGGCAAGGTTTCCGAACTTCACACGAAAGACGCCAGGGCCGTACCCGGTGTGCTGGACATCGTCACCTATGGCGATATGGACAAGGCCGACACGCCGAAATTCGGCAACACCGGCGCAAGTTCGATCGGGCCCTTGCACGACAAGACGGTTTTTCACGACGGTCAGATCATCGCTCTGGTGGTCGCCGAAACCTTCGAGGCGGCGGAGGAAGCAGCGATGTTGATCCGCGCCGATTACGAGAACGAACGGCCCAGCGCCAGCTTCGATTCCAAGGGCGTGAAGATGGAACCGGCTGCCGGCAAAAGCCCTATGTTCAAGGAGGATGCGAAGGCCGGTGACTTCGATGCCGCCTGGGCGGATGCGACGGTGAAGATCGACGAAAAATATTCGACGCCGACCCAGCATCACAATCCGATCGAGCTGTTTTCGACCACGGCCATATGGCAGGGCGACCAGTTGACGATACACGAGCCCAGCCAGAATGTTACGGGCTGGAAGGTGGAACTGGCACGCCAACTGAAGCTCGATCCGGCCAATGTGCGGATCGTCAGTCCCTATATCGGCGGCGCCTTCGGCTCCAAGGGGCCGATGACGGCACGCACTGCGATCGTTGCCGTCGCTGCGCGGCGGATCGGCCGGCCGGTTCGTTGCGTCGTCAATCGCATGCAAGCCTTCGGTACGCAGATCTATCGAGCCGAAACGCGGCATCGGATCCGCATGGGCGCCGGCAAGGACGGCCGCATCACGGCGTTCGGACATGAGGGATGGGAGGTGACGTCACGCCCTGATCCTTATGTCGTCGGCGGCACGTCCGCCACCGCGCGCATGTACAATTACGGCTCCGTTCTGACGCATGTTTCGCTGGTTCATGCCGACCGCAACACGCCTGGCTACATGCGATCGCCGCCGGAGACGCCTTATGTCTACGCGCTGGAAAACGCCATGGACGAAATGGCCGTGGCCCTCGGCATGGATCCTGTCGAGTTTCGTCGCATCAATGAACCGGAGAAGGAGCCGATCGGAGGCAAGCCATTTTCCAGCCGCTCACTCATCAAGTGCTATGACCAGGCGTCGGATGCCTTTGGCTGGTCGAAACGCGATCCCAGGGTCGGCTCGATGCGCGAAGGCGATTGGCTGGTCGGGATGGGCTGTGCGACGGCAATCTATCCGACTGCCGCCGCACCTTGCGCGGCCCGGGTTCGTTTCACCGCCGATGGCGAGGTCCGGGTCCAGTGCGGCTCGCATGAAATCGGTACCGGCGTTCGCACCGTCGCCGGCCAGATGGCGGCCGAAAGACTGGGGGTCGGCATGGATAAGGTCAGCGTCGAGATGGGCGACAGTGCCTTGCCGCCGGCTCCCGTGTCGGGCGGATCGATCTCGACCGCCAGTGTCTGCTCGGCGGTCATGAAAGCCTGCGACGCGATACGCGAAAAGCTGTTCGCCGCCGCTGCGGGCAGGGGGGCTCCGCTGGCTGGTTCAGGCAATGCGAAGCTGGACTTGAAGGACGAAAAGGTCGTCACCGAGACCGGCAAATCCGCAAAGCTGGCCGATGTCTTCAAGGCCATGCAGGTCGGCGCCCTCGAAGAATATGCCGAGTTCGCGCCGAAGGGTTCTTCGCCGGAGGCATTGAGCAAGCTCTATGCCGGACAGCCGGAATTTCATGGCGGAGAAGGAGACAAGGATTCGGTCAAATATGCCTTCGGCGCCGAGTTCGTCGAAGTGCGCATCAACAGCTATACACGCGAAATCCGGGTGCCGCGTATCGTCGGAGCCTTCGCTGCCGGGCGCATCATGAACACGCGCACCGCGCGCAGCCAACTGATGGGCGGCATGATCTGGGGAATTGGCCAGGCCTTGCACGAGGCGACGGAAATCGATCAGCGACACGCGCGCTACGTCAATCGCGACCTGCAGGATTATCTCGTGCCGGTCAACGCCGACATCAAAGAGGTCGACGTTATCCTGGTCCCCGAGACCGACCATCAGGTCAATCCTGCCGGCGTCAAGGGCTTGGGCGAACTCGGCAATGTCGGAACGGCTGCTGCCGTGGCGAGTGCCGTCTATCATGCCACCGGCAAGCGCATTCGCGATCTGCCGATCAGGATAGACGATCTGATAGGCTGAGGGTCAAGAGCTCTGAGAGGAGGGGCTCCACAAGCCGACATCGTCATCGAAATTGTCGCGGTGGTGGCGTTGCTTGACTGATAAGTTTTCACACGCAGCGCTAGCTTGATTGGCTTGGCTCTCATGTCATTCCGGGGCTGTGGCGGGAGCCGTGTAACGGCGGCGCACGGCATCAAGCACCCGCTTGCGGCTCTGCTCCGCCGACAGGGTCTTGTCCTCTTCCGCCTCGGCGGTTTCGCGCGCCAGATCCTTGTCCCGGATCTGATGTCGAAACCATTTGGAATAGTCGCCGGAGCGCAAATGAAACTCCCAGGTCTTGTCGTCTATGCCCTCGGCGATCTGAGCGAAGATCATCAGATTGTGAGCCCTGAGATTCATCGCATCGTCAGGGCCATGGAAATAGAAGCTGCCAGCTTCGTCGAGCTGACCTTCGGCGTATTTCCGGCTGTGCCGCTTGAGTGACTGACGTGGTTCGACCACCTTGACCGTCTTGACTTTCTTGCCCGCCTGCGGCCGCCAGAACAGCACGCGCGCGCCTTTGGGCGTTGGAATGTCCTTCGGCGGCTCAATGCCGGTTTCCTTGCAGAAGACCTTCACCACGTCCTTCGCCTTGGGGCCAAGCGCAATGATGGCTGTCACAAGGCGCAAGGCGTCTGTCGAAATCGCCTCGGGGTGAACGGTGATCAGGATTGTGCCCGGCAATTCCAATGACAGGACCGCCCGCGTATCGTCGCGCCGCTTGGGCAGGAGATGATGCGCTTCATCGATGACGAGCCAGTGCGGTCTCGCGGTGCGCCGGCGGAAACTGCTGAGGCCAGGCAGCAGGTCGGCAAAGAAATCCGGCCTCTCGTCGACGCGCAGGGCCAATCCATTGACGACAATGTTGCTGTCGGCCTTGGCGATCAGATCCAGCACCTGCGCCTTTGTCGGCGCGCTTGAGCCGTCTCCCAGGCGAACGGCGCCTTCGAGGCCATCATAGTCGCCTTCGGGATCGAAGACGCAGAACTGAAAGCCGCTTTCGACGAAGCGTTCCGTCAGCGCGGTGGCCAAGGTGGATTTACCGATACCGGAACTCCCTGCAATGAGGATCGTGTCGCTCGGCGACAGGTAGATATCATCGCCGCCAGATGATCCAAGAACGATGCCGTCATGGCGCTTCGGCACTATCGCGTGATCACGCTTTATCATCTTTGCGATGAGTTGCTCCACGCCTTTGCCGCGGGCACCCCGCATGACCAGGTTGGCTGTATCCTTGACCGCCGGAATTGCATTGTCGACGGCGGCGCTGCAGCCACAGGCTTGCAGGAACGCGTGGTCGTTCTCGGCGTCTCCGACGCCGACGACGTTGTGCGGCGAAAGCCGAAGGTCCTGAAGGGCCGCAGCGAGCCCGGTGGCTTTGTTGATGCCGCTCGGCAGGATCATCACCGCACCCTTGTTGAAGATGATTTCCAGTTCGAGACCCATCTTCTTGATGACCTCGAGCACGGTCGCCTGATGGGGTTCCCAGGTTGCGACGATCGATCGCCCGACCGAAAGCGGCTTGACGCCCTGCCTCTTCAATCTGGCGACGAATTTGGGCTCGGGCGATGGGGCAATCACCCGCTCTTCCTCGCTGGCCGGCGTGTAGATCATCGCGCCATTCTCAGCGACGACCTTGTCGAAGAGGCTAAGCTCGGGAAAGACGCGCTTGAGATCGGGCAGTTCACGCCCGGTGACGAGAACAAGCTTGCGGCCGCTTTTCTTGAATCGCTCAAGCGCGGTGAGCGTCTTCCTGGCGACGATCCCATCATGAGCCAGCGTGCCATCATAGTCTGTCGCCAATGCCATGAAATACATTCCGCCGACCTTCTCGTTCCGGTTGCCCTGCGGCTAGAACGTGTGATCGAGACAAAGGCTCCCCACCGACCGGATCACAGGTCTGGAGAAGGGGACGGTTCGCCCTCGGAAATCAGGAACTCCTTCGGCGCCGGTACGTTGACCAGACAAGCCGGGAACCGTCCCGGTCTTGCTGGCGGCAAACCCCGTCGCCGAAATCCACACCAAGTGCAATGAAAGGTAAGGCCATGGGCTTCTTTTCGAAGGACATCAAGACACTCGACGATCTCTTCGTGCACACGCTGCGCGACATCTATTACGCCGAAAAGCAGATCGAGAAGGCGCTGCCGAAGATGATCGACAAGGCAACCGACCCGCAATTGAAAGCCGGATTTGAAAAACACCTCGACCAGACGAGGGGCCATATCGAGCGCGTCGAACAGGTGTTTGAGTTGCATGGCGTCAAGGCCAAGGAGGTCAACTGTCCGGCAATCGACGGCATTCTCGAGGAGGCCGACGATGTGAGCGGTGATGTCGATGACAAGGAGGTTCTCGACGCGGCGCTGATTGCTTCGGCGCAGGCCGTCGAGCACTATGAAATGACCCGCTACGGTACGCTCATCGCCTGGGCCAAGCAACTCGGCCGCACCGACTGCGCCAATGTGCTGACCAAGAACCTGAAGGAAGAACAGGCGACCGATCGCAAGCTCACCGAAATGGCGGAAAGCAAGATCAACCTGCAGGCAGCCGAATAAGGCTGCAATCCGGCCGGCTGGTAACTCGGCCGGCCGGATTGACGGCAGGTTTCCACTCCGTCAGCGAGACGGGTCGACGCCCAAGGCCGCTGATTGCTTGCGCTGCGCCTCATCGTCATCCTGCGGCACATGCCGAGCAGATCCTGCAGTTTCCGTGTAGATGCGGTACGCTACACAAGCGAGCGCCACCATGAAAAGCAGACGGCCCATCCATCCTACTCCTTGGTTACGGATTTCGTTTCGGCCATCCTCAGTACCCTCCGACGACCGGCAAGATCTCGCCGGTGATGTAGCTCGAGCAATGCGGCGAGGCGAGGAACACATAGGCCGGCGCGAGTTCTTCCGGTTGCGCAGGTCGCTTCATCGGCGTGTCCGCGCCGAATTTAGAGACGTCGTCGGCTTCCTTGTCCGACGGATTGAGCGGCGTCCACACCGGACCCGGTGCGACCGCATTCACCCTTATGCCCTTGCCGATGAGATTGCCCGATAGGGCCCGCGTGAAGGCATGGATGCCGCCCTTGGTCATCGAATAGTCGACCAGCTGTTTTGAACCGTCGATGCCGGTTACCGAACCGGTGTTGATGATCGCCGAACCGGGCTTCATGTGCGGCACCGCTTCCTGCGCCATATGAAAATAGCCGTAAAGATTGGTCTTCAGCGTCGTGTCGAAATGTTCTTCGGTCAGCTCGCCGAAATCGCTGGAATGGATCTGGAACGCAGCGTTGTTTACCAGCACATCGATGCGGCCGAATTTTTCAACGGTCTTCATGACCGCCTTGTGGCAGTGGCTGCGTTCGCTGACATCGGCCTTGACCAGGATGCAGCGTCGTCCCTCCTTTTCCACCGCTGATTTGGTCTCTTCGGCATCCTTGTCCTCGGTCAGATAGACGATCGCGACGTCGGCGCCCTCGCGGGCGAACAACACCGCCACCGAGCGGCCGATGCCGGAATCGCCGCCCGTGATGAGCGCTACCTTTTGGTCGAGTTTTTTCGATCCGAGATAGTAGGGCGCATCGTACAGCGGCTCCGGCTCTAGCGCCCATTCGTGCCCCGGTTTGGGCTGATGTTGCTCGGGGAAGGGGGGCTCGGGATATTCACGGGCGCCGGCCTGCATGGCGCCTTGCTGCTTCTCATCGCCTTTCGATTTGTCCTTGGCATCGACGCCACGTTGGATATGGCGCTGCTTGGCCGCTTCACCGGCTATTTCCGACTTCATCTGCATGATCGTCTCCTTGGCTTGGAGAGGAAACAACGCATGTCAGGCAAAAAGGTTTGCGCAAAAGATCGACTGCCGAGAGGATTCCGACCATCGTCTGGCAATGCGTAACGACGACATCGCCAGCAGCAACAATTCAGCTGCAATGCAGCCGCGCCAGCCACCGCCGCCGATGGGATCGAGCACCCGGGGCTTGCCCGCTGCCTGTGCCGCCTTGGCAGCGAGCCAAATGTGATGATGTGGATTGGGAAGCTATTGCGTCAAACTGGCGTGCGCAAAGCAGTGCCATCCAGTCTGCTCCGGGCGTAGCCGCCGGAATCTATCTTGGCGAGAGGCCATCGAGCAGGAAGTCCAGGCCTTTTCGGAAAGTGCCGTCCCAATCGTTGTCCAACAGCAGACGAGAGCGTTCGATTGTCGGATAGTGTTCGCTGAGATGTGTAAGACGCTGCTGTGCGGCTGCTCTGTCTTCTTCCGAGAGGTCGAAGCTTGCCCGGGTGAGGGTGGCGCCCATCACATAGTTCCAGAGCGACCATATCGCGGCGTTGAGATCCGCGTCTGCAACACCGGCTCTGGACAAGGTCTTGCTCAGCATTTCCAGGCGACTGAGGATGTTCGGGCCAAGCGCCCGTCGCGGCAACAGCGATGCCGACCAGGGATGTCGCAACATTGTGGCGCGCCAGTCTTCGAGCATATGAACGACGTCTCCGCGCCAGTCCGGAGACTCACCTGTTTCAGGCGATCCGCGATATTCGAGCACCGAATCGAGTGTCAGATCAAAGACATCCTCCTTGTTGTCGACGTGCCAATATAGGCTCATCACACCCGAGCCGAGGCGATCGGCCAGCCGACGCATTGTCAATCCGTCTACGCCCTGGGCGTCCAGCAGTTCCACCGCGATCGCCACGATACGCTCTCGGGAGAGCGGCGGCTCGCTGCTCGCTTCCTGCATGGGTGGAAGCTTTGTCCGTTGCGATCGTTTGCTGGCACTGCGGGGTTTGGCTGTCATCTGTCTTCCTTGCTGGCCGAACGTCGATTTTGGCAGGCACCGTCAGGAATGTCGACGCTGATCGCTTGACTAGTACGTTGTACTATACGATGACTCGTACATCGCACGATTCATCGTATGAGCGATCTGGTTAAAGGTTCATGCCGGCCGCGAGTGCGTTATTCGCGGTCAGCAGAGCCAGGAGAAATCATGTCACGCGCAATCAAGCATCTGCTTACCGGAGGGCTAATCATCATGACCATGGCAGTTTCCGCTGCGGCTACAGCGACTGGGAACGACCTCAAGCTGACCATCGTCAATCCACAGACGCTCTACGACCCGTCGCCGAATGGCTACAGCACCGCCGTGATCGCACCGCGCGGAGCTCGAATTGCCTACATCTCCGGGCAGGGCGGCCAAGACAGCACAGGAGCCTTGTCACCCGATTTCGCCGTCCAGGTTAAGCAGGCCTACGCAAATTTGCATGCGGCGCTCGAGGGCGTCGGCGCCAAGCCGGATCAGGTGGCGAAGCTCACGGTCTTCGTGGTCGACCACGACATGTCCAAGCTCGATGTGTTGACCAGGAACGTCAAGGACATGTTCGGCGAGGCGCTGCCGGCGCAGACACTGGTTCCCGTTCCCAAGCTTGCAATCGACCCCATGCTGTTCGAGGTGGAAGCCACCGTTATTCTGGAATAGGGAGCCTGATCGCCCCAACTGACGTGGGGTCGAGCACGCCGCCGACAGCCGCGCGTTGGAACCACCAATTCATTTTGGCTCGTCAGTCCGTTCAGTTTCGCTCGAAGCAAAGCCCTCAATTTCACGACGCATTACAGTAGGTAGTGGCTCAGCGCGTTTTCCCTTCCGTCTTCCGCGGCGGAATTTGCTCTGATATTCACGTCGCTGTTTCGTGATTTCGTAGAGAACGATACCCGAACTGGTCCCGAGGTTTGGCTCTCGATCATCCCGAACATTGGGATTGCTACGCACATCTCGCTGCGCTCGACCGCGAGGGTGCTGATGCCCCGTTTCTCATTACCGAACCAGACAGCGAGTTTGGTGTGCTGGGTATAATCGCCCTCGTGCAGGAAAACGCTGGTCTTTCCCTTTATATGCGGCGAGGTGACGACGGACACAAAGCCATGTTTTTCCAGATGGCTGAGGCAGGCGTCAGTGCTGTCGAATCGTTTCACAAACGTCCATTTGACGGCTGATACAGACGTTTCCGAAAGCGATTTCCGTTGGCGCATTTGCTGCCAGTCATCAGGAAGTGCCGTTCCGATGTTCCTGATATCATTCGGATCTTCGACAACGGCTACCAAGTTCTTGCAGCGAAACGATTTGACCGCAGCCGCACGCCTGCGAACCGATGCTCTGTGTTTCTGAGCCTCAAGGGTTTCCATGAGAGAGTTCTTACCAGAGGCGTATCTGAATCCAAGGCCCGTGGCGACTCCATCGCCGCCACATCAGGAAGTCGCATAAGATAGATTATGGAACTAACGCATGGACCAGGAACTGTAAGCCACCGCTGATTCTCATAGGCTTGAGCCGATTGTGCCGTATTGCCTTGAGCGGATGGCCAACGCTAGGCTGTCGAAATGAAGATGGCAAACAGCGAGATCGAAGCGGCGATCGAAGTGTTCGTGCATGGCTTCAGCGCCGACAGAAGCCGCACCTTTCCTTACGAGGCCAGCCGCGTTGGACGCTTGTGGCTGATGCGCGATGCCGAGCGCAAGAATCTTCGCGACTACCGCGGCGAAGAATGGGTCGTCCATGACGTCGCCGCTCAAGAAGCCGATGCCGTCGTGCGCCAGCATGCACGGCCGGGCTTTGCCATTTCCGTTGTGATCGCGAACGAGGATCCGGACGGGCCGACACGAACCGCCTACAAAGCTCTCGGCTACCGGCTGCTTCGGACCGAAGGCTTTTTCGTCCACCGGTTGCGCCGGATTCCGAGCCCGCCAGCGGTTGCGGTTGCTTCGGTCGAACGCGTGCAGACAGCCGAACGGGCGGCGCAGTTGGGAAAGATCATCCGCAGACAGCCGATCCCGGATCAGTTGCTCGGCGACAGCGCGCCGTTGCGCCAGTATGTGGCAGTCGATGGCGCCGATATCGTTGGGCGCGTGCGCAGCTTGGATGCCGTGGAAGCCACGTGGTGTTCGAGCATGTATGTCGAGCCTTCGCACCGGCGTCGCGGCATTGGCCAGGCTTTGATGTCGAAAATGTTGCACGACGATCGGGCGCGCGGGTCGAGGTACTCGGTGCTGGCTGCAACCCACGCCGGGGCGCTGCTTTATCCCCGGATGGGCTACGAACGGATCGGAACGCTGCTGATATTCGCACCAATGAACCGAAAGCCTGTATGAAAGTCTATTCGCATCACGCTGATTCGTAAGGGATTTCAATCGCCATCCCATCATAGGCCGGCTCGACGTTGGCGGGTGTCTCGGCCATCACCGTGGTGTAGTCGAGCGGTACATGCATATGCGTCAGCACGGCGTGTCTTGGCGCCAGCCGCTCGATCCATTCAAGCGCTTCGCCAAGGGATAGGTGACTTGGATGCGTCCGGTATTGCAGCGCGTCGATGATCAGAAAGTCGAGGGCGCGCAGCCGTTCGGCGGTGGGTTCCGGAAAGTCGCTGATGTCGGGGCAATAGGCGAGCCCGCCGATGCGGAAACCGAGCGATACGATGTCGCCGTGGATCTGCGGCAGCGGCTCGAGGGTGAGGGTACCCCCCTCTCCTTCGATGACCACCGGCCTAGTGTGGTCGATGAGATGCGGCCTGACGATCGGCGGATAGGAACTGCCTTGCGGCGTCTCGAAGCAGTATCCGAACGCTTCCCGCAGCCGAAGCATTGTCGCCTTGTCGGCATGGACATCGATCAGCTGGCGCTGGTCGAGGACGAAACCGCGCAGATCGTCGATGCCGTGGATATGGTCGGCATGCGGGTGCGTATAGACGACCGCATCGATGCGTTTGACGCTGGCCAACAGCATCTGCTGCCGAAAATCCGGTCCTGTGTCGATGACGACTGTCGTGCGGCTGCCGTTCGCCGCGATCCGCTCGACGAGTGCGGCAGCCCGCGTTCGCCGGTTCTTGGGGTTGTCGGGGTCGCAATTGCCCCAGTCGCCGGTGATGCGCGGCGTACCTGGGGACGAGCCGCAGCCGAGAATGGTGAGGCGCAGCCGGTCGGTCATCGTTCAGGCACTTTGCTCTCCAGGCCGCGGCATCTTGCCGAACAGCCGGAAGAAATTATCCGTGGTCAGATCGGCGATTTCAGCTTCGCTTACGCCGATTGTTTCGGCCAGCACCTTGGCGGTATGGGAGACATAGGCCGGCTCGTTGCGTTTGCCGCGAAACGGCACGGGCGCCAGATAAGGCGCATCGGTTTCGACCAGCAGTCGGTCATGCGGGACATCGGCGGCAATGGCACGCAACTCGGCTGAATTTTTGAAAGTCAGGATGCCCGAGAACGACACGTAGCCACCGAGAGCGACGCCCACCTCGGCAAGCCGGCGTCCTGAGGAAAAGCAATGCAGGATGAAGGGGAAGGCGCCCTTCCCTGTTTCGTCCTCGAGGATCGCTGCCATGTCGGCATCGGCATCGCGCGAATGGATGACCAGCGGTAGGCCGGTCTCGCGCGCGGCTGATATGTGGGTGCGAAAGCCTTGCGCCTGCGCATCGCGGGGCGCTTTGTCATAGAAATAGTCGAGACCGGCCTCGCCGATCGCAACCACCTTCGGGTGAGCAGCCAGCCGTACCAGATCGGCCGACGTCACATCCAGCTCTTCCCCGGCATTGTGCGGATGGGTACCGACCGAACAATATACTTCATCGAAAGTTTCTGTGATTTCAAGGATTTGCTGAAATCGCTTCACGCGGGTTGAGATCGTCACCATGCGACCTATACCGGCTGCCTTGGCGCGGGCGACGATGGAAGCCCGCTCCTCGGCGAAGTCGGGAAAGTCGAGATGGCAATGACTGTCGACGAGCATCAGACGTTCGCGTCCGGCTGTTCGACGTAACGTGGAAAGACGCCTTCCGGTGCAGGCAATGCCGTACCGGGCACCAGCGCATAGTCGGCATGGACATGCGCGAAGTCACGGTTGTCCGCTGGCACCGCCAACAGGTCGAGCAGTTTCGCGGCCGATCCCGGAGTGAAGGGCTGACACAGCACCGCCACGCGGCGCACGACCTCTGCGGTCGTCCACAGCACGGTTTCCATTCGTTCCGGGTTGGTCTTCTTCAGCGCCCATGGCGCCTCGCCGGCAAAGTAGCGATCGGCTTCCGCCACCACGCCGAAGATCGCCGCCAGCGCCAGATGGATGCCCTGCTCGGCCATCGACTTGCGCGCGGTGTCGAGAGCGGCGACGGCCTGGTCCAGGATCGCGCTGTCGGCATCCGTCAGGTTGCCGCGCTGCGGTACCACGCCGCCGCAGTTCTTGGCGATCATCGACAGCGAGCGCTGCGCCAGGTTGCCGAGGCCGTTGGCAAGATCGGCATTGGTGCGGTTGACGATCGCGTCATGGCTGTAGCTGCCGTCGTTGCCGAAGGGCACCTCGCGCAGGAAGAAGTAGCGCACCTGGTCGAGACCGTAGTGCTCGACCATCGCGAATGGATCCACGACGTTGCCAACCGATTTCGACATCTTCTCACCGCGGTTGAACAGGAAGCCATGCGCGAAAACGCGCTTTGGCAACTCTATGCCCGCCGACATCAGAAAGGCCGGCCAATAGACCGCATGGAAGCGGACAATGTCCTTGCCGATGATGTGCGTAGCCGGCCAATAGCGCCATTGCTCGGCCGTCGTGTCGGGATAGCCGGCGGCGGTGATGTAGTTGGTCAAGGCATCGACCCAGACATACATCACATGCTTGTCGTCGCCCGGCACCGGCACGCCCCATTTGAAGGTCGTGCGCGAGATCGACAGATCCTTCAGCCCGGACTTGACGAAGCTGAGCACCTCGTTGCGGCGCTCGGTCGGACCGACAAAGTCGGGCTGGCTCTCATAAAGCGCCAGCAATTTGTCCTGATAGGTGGAAAGCCTGAAGAAGTAGCTTTCTTCCTCGTTCCATTCGACGGGCGATCCAAGCGGTTCGCGACGCACGCCGTCGTCGCCGACGATCGTCTCACCTTCGTCGAAATAGGCTTCCTGGCGAACCGAGTACCAGCCGCTATAGCGGTCGAGATAGATGTCGCCATTGGCGGCCATCGCCTTCCAGATTGCCTGGCAGGATTCGTAGTGGCGCGGTTCCGTCGTGCGGATGTAGTCGTCGTTCGAGCCACCCATCGCCTCGGTCATGGCGCGGAAAATCGCCGAATTGCGGTCGGCCAGCGCCAGCGGCGTTATGCCTTCCTTCTCGGCCGTTTGCTGCATCTTGAGGCCATGTTCGTCGGTGCCGGTCAGGAAAAAGACGTCCTTGCCATCCAGGCGCTGGAAGCGCGCCAGGGCGTCGGTTGCAATGACCGTATAGGCGTGGCCGATATGCGGCTTGCCGTTCGGATAAAAGATCGGGGTGGTGATGTAGAACTTGTCGCGTGACATGAATGAACCGTCATGAATGTCTGAATGGAAAGGCGTGGCGGTGGATATCGTATCGAGGCAGCATTTGCCATCCCGATGCCAATGCATGCCGCCCAAAAGTGGCCCCGGTTTCGGGGGCAACGGCATGCATCGAGAAAACCGTCACATTCGCATTGCAGAATTCAGGCGGTCGATCATGATCAAGGCGTGCTGCTTCTTGTCGAGATTGTAGGTGTCGGTCTCAGATATAGCGTCCAGCGCCTCGTGCCAAGTGTCCGACAGCGTTTTGGCCCGTGCGAGATCGCCCGCCAGCGCTGCCTGGCTTGCCGCGTCCGACAACAGGTCCAGCGCCCTGCGGTTGAAGATATCGAACTGGATTGCCTGATCGCGGCCGGCCACGGCTTCGGCGAGGCGGAACGCGCCACCGACATCGCTCTTTCTCCCCGTGACCAGAGCATCGAGCGTCGAGGCGATCTCCAGCCCGCCATATTGCGTCAACAGGATCGCGTTGCGGGCGCTGCCCCCTGCCCGCTCGACCAGTGCCGCGCGCGCCGTCGGATCGTCAGGCGGTGCCGGCTCGGTCGTTGCCAGCACCGTCATCAGGTCGTCGGCGTCGAGCGGGTTCAATCGCACCACCTGACAGCGCGACCGGATCGTCGGCAGCAGGCTGCCCGGCGCGTGGACAATCAGGATGAACAGCGTCCGTGCCGGCGGCTCTTCAAGATTTTTCAGCAACGCATTGGCCGCATTGGTGTTCATGTCGTCGGCGGGGTCGACGATGACGACCCGATAGCTGCCGTCGTGCGAGGTCAGCGACAGGAAGCGGCTGACCTTGCGTATCTCATCGACGGTGACGACTGTCTTGAAACTCTTGGTCTTGTCGTTCAGCGGCCGGGTCAGATGCAGCACGGAAGGATGCGCCCCGGTGGCGATCTGGCGAAACAGCGACGACGCCGGATCGGGAGTGGCAAGGCTTTCCGGCGCCTGCGAGAAATCCGCGTGCTTCAGAAGATGATGCGCAAGGTGGAAGGCCAGCGTCGCCTTGCCGATGCCGACTGGCCCGGAGAAGATCAACGCATGCGGCAGCTTGCCCGCACGATAGGCGGCGGTGAGCACGCCTGCAGCTTGGCTATGCCCGACCAGAACGGGCGTTTCGGAGGGCTCCGGCACGCCGTCGAGCGTGTCGTGCTGCTCGGGTGCGATGCGCTCGAAGATCATGCCGGCGTCGCCTGCCTGTCGCGTGCCGGCGCTCTCGCCGCCAGCGCCGCGAACACCGCCGCGGTGACGACATCCTCGACCGCATCGGGCTCCGCGGCTGCGTCGACCACGATGCAGCGCTCCGGTTCGGCCTTGGCGATCGCCAGAAACGCCTCGCGGCGGGCCTGGTGGACCGCCAGCGTCTCCTTTTCGAAACGGTCGGCGACTGCCTCGGTGCCGCGCCGCAGCGTTGCGCGCCTCAAGCCTTCCGCTGGGTCGATGTCGAAGATCAGCGTCATGTCTGGCATCATGCCGTTGATGGCGACTTGCTCCAGCGCATCCATGAACGCCGGATCGATGCCGCCGGTGACGCCCTGATAGACGCGTGAGGAATCGAGGAAGCGGTCGCAAAGCACGATGGAGCCACGCTCGACCGCCGGCCGGATCACCTGCTCGACATGATCGGACCGCGCGGCGGCGAAAAGCAGCGCTTCCATCTTCGGCCCGAACGGTTCGGCGGCGCCTGAAAGCAATACGTGCCTGACCGCTTCGGCGCCCGGCGAGCCGCCGGGTTCGCGGGTAAGCAGCACATCGTATTTCTTGGCGCGCATCTTCCTGGCCAGCCGCTCGATCTGCGTCGACTTGCCTGCCCCCTCGCCGCCTTCGAAGGTGATGAAAAAACCGCGTGCCAACCGAGAGGCCTTCTTGTTCCATGGCTGAATGGGATTGTAGCGCTCTAGATAGTCCGCGTTCGACCAAACGTCCATGCCGTCAATTTTTTGCCCTTGTGCAGTCGCCCCCAAAACCATGGCTGGTTTTGAGTGATATGCGTTATCGCAGCCAGCCGACCGCCAGTTCCTTGACGGCATCGAGAGCGCGCTGCGGCAGCGTGCCGACGCCGATCGATTCGGCGGCGAAAAGCGGCGTCTCCTGGCTGAGCGTATCGCCGATCCAGACGCGCAGCGCACCCACCGGCTGCCCCTCCTCCACCGGTGCTGCAATCGGGCCGTCATAGACGATCCTGGCCGTCAGCTTGTCGCGGTTGGTGATCGGCAGGAAGATGTCGATCGGACCCTTGGCCTTCAGCGTCACCCCGGATTTGGCGCCGCCGAAAACCTGGGCTTCTCCAACCACCTCGTCCTTGGCGAAAATTTCGGTCTTCTCGAAGGAGCGGACACCCCAGTCGAGCAGCTTTCGCGCTTCCTCGGCGCGCTCCTTGTCCGAGGCCAGCCCGCTCATCGCCGCGATCACGCGGGTACCATTGTGGCTGAGCGAACCGACGATGCCGAAGCCGGCTGCCTCGCTCGCACCGACCGCCAGGCCATCGGCGCCGATGTCCATCGCCAGCAGCGGATTGCGGTTCCTCTGCGAGATCTTGTTCCAGGTGAAGTCCTTCTGGCTGTAATAGCGATAGAAATCCGGATAATCGCGCCACAGGTGCAGGGCGAGCTGCGCCAGCTCGCGCACGGTCGTCTGTTGGCCATCCGCCGGTAGGCCGGTCGAATTGACGAAAGTCGACGTCTTGAGGCCGATCTGGCGGGCTCGTTCGGTCATCTGCGCGGCAAAATTGTCCTCGGATCCCGACATGCCTTCGGCGATGACGATACAGCCGTCATTGGCCGCCTGCACGGTGACGCCCTGAATCAGGTCCTCGAGCCGGATCGACGACTTGAGCTTGGCGAACATCGTCGATGTTCCCGAAGGCGCGCCACCCTTGCGCCAGGCGTTTTCGCTGACCACGAACGTATCGTCGAGCTTCAGGCGGCCGGATTTGATGGCGTTGAAAACCACTTCCATGGTCATCAGCTTGGCCATCGAGGCCGGCGGTATCGGCTTGTCGGCATCCTTGGAAAACAGCACCGTCCCGGTCTCGGCGTCGATCATGAAGGCCTGCGTGGCCTTCGTCTCGAACAGCTGCGCACCGGCCGGAGCCTGGAAAAACAGCAGCAAGCCAAAAACCAGAAGCCCTGCGAGAGGCTGGAGCAAGCGAAATTGCATGATGTTCGACCCATTGGCCGGCACCGCCGGCAAGCCCTCGAAAAGTATCAGGCTTTTTGCGTGGCGGATCAACCGCGCAGCGGAAATCCGACCAGGCTTGCGCTCAGTTGCGCACAGCCAGTGCATCGGGAGCGCCATGCGACCATGCTGCTTGCAGCAAATCATCCAGATTGCGGTGGCCATCGGGATAGAGATTGACCGAATACCAATCCTCGCCATCGAGTTCCGAACGCTGGATCTCGATCTTGCCGTATGCGGCAAGCTGAGCGGCAATACGCTTGGCTTCTCCGGCATCCTCGAACGAACCGGCAGCAACGTAGTCGGTGGACGGACCGGCCGGTGGCGGCTGCCGCTTCCACGATTGGAGCACGTCGGCCGGCGACATGCCGTCGCCACCCAGCGCGGCGAAGGCATTTGAGGCGCGTTCGACCCGCTCGTCGGCATAGGACAGCGAGGCCACGGCAAACGGTGATTGCGGCGGCAGATTGATCTGCGGGCGCTCCGGCACGATCGGGCCGAAATCCGGAAGCGCCAGATCGCCATAGGCCGATGACTGCGCCGACATGACCGGCTGGACAGAACCGGAATCGGTCAACTGGCCCGGAAACGGCACGGCAGCAGTGCCCGCAGGCAGGCTTGGCGACGGCCCGTTCATGGCGACCATGACGCCGGTCGGCAGCCCGTCCGACGGATCCGGCGCCCTGTTGCCGGGATGGTAGGAAGCCATCAGATACTGATCGTCATCGCCGTCGAGCGGCGCGCGGCCGACATATTCGACCTTCACCTGAGCGGTGCCGGTGTTGGCATAGTCAAGCATCTGGGCAGCGCGCTCCGAGACATCGATGATGCGGCCTTCGTGATATGGGCCGCGATCGTTGACGCGAACGATCACCGAACTGCCGGTCTTGAGATTGGTGACGCGGGCATAGCTTGGCAGCGGCATGGTCGGGTGCGCTGCGGTCAGGTGGGTCATGTCGTAGACTTCGCCATTGGCGGTAAGCCGGCCATGGAAGGCGTCGCCATACCAGGAGGCCAGGCCGACCTTGGCGTAGCGCTTGTCTTCCTTCGGGTAATACCACTTGCCGCGGACCTGATAGGGTTTGCCGAGCTGATCCCTGCCGCCGCCACGTTGGATGCGCCCATTCTGGGAGATCACACGCGGGCTTGCCTTCACGCCATATTCGGATTCGGCGAAATATTCCTTGGAGCGGGTCTTCTTGTGGACCATCGCTTTCGGCTCAGGCTGCGATGCGCAGGCAGCCAGCAAGGCGGCCGACATGGCAAACAACGCGACTGTAGCAGCGCGACGAAGACGCGGTTGCGTCACAGCCTGCATTTCCTGATGTCCCCTTCAGTCTTTACCTAGGACGCCGTATCCACCTGTCGGAGAAGCCAAAACTTACCCGACAGATACCAACGACGGCTTTGAACCCCGATCCTTTGTGCGCAGGAATTGCTTATCACGGTATTAACCGATTGTGGCCGCAACCGGGCAGGATTGTGGCGCCTCCATCCCTGAAGGGCCCTGAAAAGTCACGATTTTCGCGCTTCCACGCGAGAGATGTGATGCCCTCTGCCACAGAGAGCCTGGCTTCGCTCCTGCCGCCCATGCCTGCCGTTGACCAAGCTTTGACGGGCAGCGGACCGACCGTCGGAACAAAGAAATGCGCCGCTAGTTTCTTCCGCAGGGCACTCGAACAGAAGGACGAGCATGATGAAAATGGCTTCATTGACAATCGCGATCGCAATGTCACTCTCTGCCGGGTCTGCGATCGCCGCATGCCCGGACAAGTCGGCTTCCAACGCCGGGACGGATTCCGAGCAGACCGCCGGTATTTCAAAAGATGGAACTCACGCGCCTTTAGAGACCCCAAAAGCGTCGGACAGCGCGGGCAAGCCAGCCGCCAAGGATGGCGCCACAATGCCATTGGCGGGCTCTGAAGGCGGCGGCGACAAGAATCTTGCCACCTCGCAGCAGGACATCGAGGCGCAGCAGCATGGTGATAAAGCCGCGGCGGCAAAGGCGGACGAAAGCTGCAAAGACTGAGGACCGTGCAGGCCGGAGCCGATTTGCAGCTTCGGCCTTCCTCACAAGCAGCTGTTCCCTTGGCTAAACCTGATTTTTTGGGGAAATACCGCAGCTCTCTCAAGGGGCTGGCGTGGGGATTACCTCGCCCGCCCAGTTGCAGGATGGGTTCTGGTCGACGCCTGGAGCGCACCCTTGCCCTGGGTCCCTGCATGGAAGCACTGCAGCGCCTCACATCTCGGGCAACGCCCGCCAGTCGGCGGGCTTCTTCTTCATGCACCATTGAACCGCGATAGTTCCGGTGCTCGATTCCGACAAGCTCTGAGCTGCCGGCAAAGCAGGAAGCGACACAGCGGTGGTTGACGCAGCCCTCAATGCCGCTTTACAGGAATGAGGCGTGAACCAGCCGGGAGCGCCTTCGGTGCCAATCCGGTGCCAACAGGCCAAACGAGTTGGCCCCGCGCTACCCAAGTGGTTGAAAAATCACGATGGAGGAATGGCCGAGCGGTTTAAGGCACCGGTCTTGAAAACCGGCGTGGGTGCAAGCTCACCGTGGGTTCGAATCCCACTTCCTCCGCCAGAATTCTAATTAACCAATTGAAACAGCGGAGTAAATCGCTCTCGCCTTATTCGGTTCCTAACTCAATTCCTAACTTTTTCGTCCAATGACGACTTATCGCCAGAGCGATTGCCCTCCTCTGAGCATGACCATGTCGTCGTCCTCGTCGTCCTCGGGCTCATACGGCGCCGGTGCCTCAAGCAGGTCGATTCGCCTGAGATCAGTCCCTCCCATCGGCGCATCGAGCGAGAGCGTTTTGAACGTATCGTATTCACGGTTGTAGCCGGTGACGTAATCCTTCATCCGCGCACCGACGTGCTCCAGAAGTAACTTGCCTTCGAGCACAGCCAGGAGCATCGAGGCGATAACATCATCCCGCATGAAGCGTGGAAGGGCGGAACTGACCGCCCGGCTCACCACCCGATAGACCGTGTCCGGGTCATGCCGCATGGTGTTGATTGATTTCTTTCGCAGCATCCACGCGGCCTGCTTCTTATAGATTTCCTGGCGATGTTCGACAAAGTATTTTCGTTGGGAAATCCGGGTTTCATCCAGATGACCAGCTCTGTACGCATGGTAGTACTCAACCACTTTTTCCGGATTGGCTAGACGCCAAGCTTTCTTGGCCGCTGCACGTATCTCCTTATGTGTCTCACGATACCTTCGCCCGTAGTCCAAGTCTTTTTGACGGTTCTCAGCTCTCCATTTTTTCTTCTTTTCCCTAGCTTCTGGCGAACGTTTCCTTGCCAAGACTTTTTCGCGGTTTTTGGTTAGGTATCGGTGTTGTGCTTCGAGGTGCTTTATCGGATCGCGGGCCATCCTGGCACGGTGGAGCTTGGAGACATGACCGCGCAAGATAGTGGGAAAGCTTGTGCCCGCTAATCCCGCTACGCTCCACCATCAAATGAAAAGCCCGCCATCTCTCGGCAGCGGGTCGCCGCCGGGGCTGCCTGTGCAACAAAGGCCGTCGATCCGCGTTGAGGCTCGTCTCAGTGGAGCTTCGATAATGGACCCCGCAACCGCAGCAGTATTGCTTTTACTCTTTTGCAGCCCAGGCCAGGCTGCCGTCTGCAAGCCCATTGAGGCCGCGCCGACCACATATGCGTCGTTCGACGCGTGTCGGGCATCTATGAAAGACAGGCTCGCAGGTGCGCCAAACGGTGAAATCGTCGGACGATGCCATCCTGTCGACGAGACTGTCACCGGTTCACTGCCCGCCGGGTACACCACCGTTGTTGTCACGCGGGGCGTTGGGAGCAACGCCATCAGCAATAGCTACATCGTTCAACACAAAGAATAGAAAGGCCCGCCACCGTGAGGCAGCGGGCTCTATGTCCACTATTTGACGATCGGAGGTCACCAGCCGTTGCGATGCCACTGCGACCCCTCTTGCGGTATGTCGGTATCGTTCGACCACGCGATGTCGCCGTAGTCTTCCGCACAGTACGCTTCGGCGTCGTGCTGCTCTTCGAGGTCGCAATCGTCGCGCTCGCGCTCGTCGTCCCCTTCCCTGTCATCGGTGCCGACGACCTCGATGCCGCCGGCCAAGTACGGCTCTAGATCCGGGTCGGGCTCCACGAAGTCCAGCAGCGAAATCAGCCGCTCAATCTCGTCTTCGATCGAGCGACGGACAGTCGGGTCGGAAAGGCGGGTGTGCGCGTTCATGACCGCACCGCTTTCCTGTTTGCCTTTCGCGTCGCCTGTTGACGGGAATGGATTTCGATGCGACCCGCGAAGGCGGCTTCATCGCGGGCGATGGCGAGCGCGGTTTCCGGCGATCCGCCACCATTGCGGCGAAGCCAATCCTCTTTCCAGCGCAGATCACGGACGCACCGGGCCGGGACGAAGACCTGTTTGAGACATTGGATTTGCCAAGCCTTGAAGGCCTTGTCCGCTAGGTCGCGCTGGAAAACTGCTTCGGCGCTGTCCTTCCCATGCGTATCTGTGGCAAGGATGCGTCGAAAATCGGCGGTCATGCGGAAATGATATGCCAACTCGATTTGCATGCGGCCGATGCGCCAGTCGAAGGCCGGCTTCAGCCATGCGATGAGTTCGTCCAGTTCCCCGGAAGGCGCCGGCTTCGGGCGAAAGGCTACAACTTCGCCCATGGTCAGCCCTCCCCACAGAAGGACGAAAGACAGGCGATAAACTCGACGTCATCGACCGCAACGCCGAGGGCTCCGTAGCCATGAATGAGAGCTGCCGCCTTCGCCCTCACTTCGGCCATCGTCATGCAGGGATGCCTGATTAAAGCTTGAAACGCCGTGTTCCAGACAGCGATTGCGTCGTCTGCTTGCTGCATGGCGTCGTGGTGACCGCTGGCGTGGATCACGGCTTCCTGTTCGCGCAGCGAGGTTAGGCCCTCGGTTTCGGCGGACGTGATGCCTGACATCCACCGATTGTAGCCGGCGCGATCCATGCAACTCGACGCCCACGACTCGTCAACCTGTGCCTTCTTGCGGGCAATCTCGGCTTCAAGGTCGCCGGACGACCGGAAGGCTTTCGGATGGTGCGACCAGATGGACGAGAGCCCACCGGGAGGCGTCCACTTCGGGAAGAGCTTATCGCCAAGCGCGTCAGCGATGGCATTTTCCCGAGCCGCTGTTGACACATAGGTCTGTTCGGCCCGGTGGCAGGCGGCGATTGCCTCTTCCAGGCTGGTCGGCGCGGCGTGAGCCGCAGGAGAGACCGCAACAACGGCGGCAGCGGTCGAGAGAGCAGCCGCACCAAGCAAGAGGTTGCGGCGGTTGACATTGGGCATGCCTTCGGCGGCAGCCCGAACAGCAGTGTTCGGCATGTTGGCAACTCCCTTGCTAGCGTTTTTCGCTATAGATAACGATATGCGCTTGTTAATGCTAACGCAAGCGTTTTTCGCTAGGTCTATCGGAAGACGCTACTTAGTGATAAGGTGCCTTGATGATGAACTCAGCCCAATGCCGCGCGGCTCGCGCCCTTCTTGACTGGTCTCAGCAGGAGCTTGCAGACGCGTCTAAGATAGGGAATGCCACTATCCGCAATTTCGAGGCAGGCCGGTCAGAGCCGCAACATGCGACACTCGATTTACTTCGGAGAACATTCGAGGATGCCGGCGTGGTGTTCATCGACGCCAACGGGGACGGCGCGGGCGTGAGGCTGAAGAAATGAGGCGCCCCGGTCCAAAGTCCGTCCAAGCCGCCGCTTTGCGAACGTCGCCGATCCCTGTCGAAACCCAGTACCAGCTCCACAAGGAGTTGCTGATGGGAGCTCTTGAAAGACAATATGAGTATGGCAAGTGGGTTCTAGCGTCGCTTTTAGCGGTGCATGCCGGCTCCCTCTTAGCAATCTCGCAGGCAGGAGCGGCAACGGCTCGGCTATATCAGGCGTGCGGCCCGTTGCTCATCTACGGCGTTGCCACGACGCTTGTGGCCGGTGGCCTAGCATGGATCAACTTCTCTGTGGTCGCCAACGTCTATGCCCATGTCTTGAGGGCCATCCGCGAAGGTAGGGAACCATCGCTCACCGTCAGGAAAAAATACCTCGCTCTAGTGACATTCTGGATTACGCCACTTGTCGCGGTCGGATCTCTCATGCTGTTTCTGATTGCAGCCGTTAGAGCGGCTAACGTCATCTGAGGCATGGTCGGTCATTCTACCTGGTCGCTACTGTTCAAGCTGCACATGCGGATCAACCAACCTCCGCCAGCCTGGTGCTCAAAGACGCTAAGCGAAGTTCCGTTTCCGGTCGCCTCCCCTTCCGAGTAGGCCGCGAGAGACCATGCCAGATCTCCGGAGCCTCCTGCCTCGATCACTGCAAGTGTCTTGTCGGGGGTGGCGTGTTGGGTCCAGACACCGTGCAGCGCCTCTATCGCCGCTCGGCCGCGAGCTGGGGGTGCATACGGAGAATGCATTTCCGCGTCATCGGTAAATATGGACGCGCAACCGGCAGCATCTCCGGCGCGGTATGCCGCGACGTAAATGTCCCAAAGCTCCTGCAGTTCATCGCTGATCGACATAAGCCTGCTCCCTTTGTCTAGTTCTCCGCATGGCTAAAAACGACAGTGCCGTTATCCTTTCGAATTTCAACGGACACGATTCCATCGTCGCCCTTCCGGGTCTGAAACATGGAGATTGCATGATCCTTTGCCGTTTTCTCGGCGTCGAACATTTCCTTGTCGACGATGCCCTGTCGTCCATACCAGATGACAGTAAAGGCCATATTCGCTCGTCCTTTCGCGGCAGCCAGACATGGTATGCCGGTTGGGACGGAAAGTCACACAATGAGACGAAGCGGCGTTGACGCCGATCTGCTGGAATGGTCGTACGGAAGTGGGCGCTATTCAGCCGTAGGCGATCGAACTGGCCCAGTAGTGTTCCACCGGATGAACTCAACTTCCTTCCCGGTGACTTCCCGCACCGCCTTTAACAGCACCTCATGCAGGACGCGCGTCTGCCTGTAGTGGTCGCAATGCGGCGATATGAATGGCTTGATGATGCTCAGGTGCAGCGCTTCTGCCGCCACGAGAAAGCGCTCGATTTCAGCCTGCGATAACTGCTTTGAGGGTTTTGACCTAGCCATGGTAGCGAACTCCGTTAGAGGGTGATCGCCGCAACGGGAGGATTATATTCCTGATCTCGACTGGCGGTGCAAGCGCTACCTATTGCTTTTCCCGGAAATCGAGCAGCTTCGCATGGCGCAGCGTTTCTTCCCCTTTGAGGAATTTCACCTGACCGACAAGGCCTGGGTTAAGCCATTCGGCCTTGTCTTTCTTCAAGCCCTTAGGCACCGGGCCGCCGACCTTGCCCTGTACGCGGTCCCACAGGCGCTTGCGTTTGTCGAACTTGAAGTTGACGTTCGCCGCGCCAACGTAGCGCCCTCCGTATGCCATGAGAACCCGTGCCGCCTGGCCCGGATCTCGCTGGACCCCGATGATGTCCATCTCCTTGTAATCGTAGCACTTGATTTTGCGCCAGTTCCTCGTCGGGCCGCTGCGATAAAGACTGTCCTGGCGTTTCGAGACGATTCCTTCCTGCCCGGTCTGGTCGGCGAGGTAGTAGACAGCGTCACCGGTCCCAGGCATCGCCTCGCTGAATTGTATCCGTCCGCCGGCCTCGATCATTCCCTGTAGGATCTCGCGCCGGTCCTCCAGCGGCATGTTGCGGAGGTCGTGGCCATTCATGTGCAGGAGGTCGAAGGCGATTAGATAATAATCCTGCGACGGCTCGCGACTGCTGACGGCCGATTGCAACGCATGAAAGTCGGAACGTCCGGCCGCATCGACTATGATGGCTTCACCTTCGATGATGAAGTCGTCAGCCTCGATCGCCGCAGCTTGGTCGGCAAGAACCTTGTACCTCGGCGTCCAGTCGTACCCTCTCCTGGTCAGCAGGCGAATGCCGTCTTCGTCCTTGATGATCTGCGTTCGGTACCCGTCGAATTTGATTTCGTGAATCCAGTTGTCCCCCTCGGGCGGGGTGTCGACAAGCTCCGGCTCCATCGGCGGAATGAACTTCAAACGCATGAACTGACTCGCAAGAATGCGATTCAATTTAGCACACGCTAAAATGGTTCCGGAACATTTTAGCCATCCTGCATGTTCAGTGTGCATGCCGACGATAGACACAGAAGAGTGCAGAGCGGCGCTAACCCTGATCCGGCGAACGATCGAGGATCATTGTCCGCCTGGCGTTCTTCCGAGCGAAGAAGCGGTAAATGATCTTTATGGGCCGGAGCTCATGCATGAAGCGGCCGCCTTAGCCACCGCCATAGTCAAGACCGTCGACAAGCTGACGTTGAGTTCGACGAGGATCCCGCCGGTGCCGAGCATTAAAGCTTAGTGCTTCCGCTTGCTGAGGCAGAACAGCCCGTCTCGCCTGCATTTGCCGGTGCCGCGAGACGGGCTGCGGAAGCTCGGACCCGCCAAGCGCGGAGCTTCCGGCTCCCCGAACCTCGGCTGCTAGCGATTGTTCCGTTAGCTTCTGCTGAAATGGGCGGGAACTTTTTGCTGCTGTGGCAATTCGAAAACCATGACAAAGCTCTCAGACCAGCCTATCCCCGGCAAGCTGCACGGAGGCGACTTGGCCGACGAGGACGACAACTTCTATACCTGCCCGATTTGCGGTCAGCAGGTCGACATGCGCGATTTGCGCCAGGTGATTTGGCACGAACGGCCAAAGCACCGGCCGCTGCTCTTTTTGGTGGAATAGACGCTTGAAAGCCGCCGACCCCGCGAGAGCTCAACCTGACATCCAGGATGCCAGCAGCAGGGCGCATAAGGATGAGACCAGAGCAGCGGCTGCAAGAAGCACCCCTGCGCTCTGCCAATCCGGCGGCGGCTCGTGTACCAGCCTGTTGGGCGGCTGATTATCATTCATGGGCGGCAGCAATTAAGCTCCTGACGCTGGCACAGACTGAAATAGAGGACCCGCCAACCACCCAAGTGGCCCGCGGGTCCTTTCAGCACAGGAAGGGACGTAGCTGTGCTCATTTCACGACTGAAAGAACCGTCAATTTAGCCAAGCGTTCCGATTAATCCGGATGTAGGACCATTGCCTCGCTGAGGGAGGACTTTGGTCCCATCGCTGTTGAGACCGAAGCCCACAATAGGAACGTTTGGCGCAGAGCTGTGTTGAGAGCGGCCGCACAGAACGTGCACGTCAATCGCTAACTCAACTGGACAATGAAGATGATGAACCTTGAAGCCGAGACGTCGCAAGCGCTCGTGGCGCGCCTGGCTGATCTCCAGGCAAAAATGCGGGCAGCACGCATAACGGAGGCCGAAATAAAAATCTTCCAAAAGGTCGCAGCCTTCATGGAGGACGGTCGCGGTCAGATTGCTGGAGACGACCTGATCGCAGCATCATTCCTCGTCGAACCTGAGGCCCTGAATGGGTAGCTGCTATCGGGGTGGCGCCTTGTCTTGAGCAAGCGACGGCTGTTGGTCCGATTCCGCACAAGCTTTTGTTATTGCAAAGCGCGACATCAGAGGATTTTAATCGACGTTGCCCATTGCTTTCTAGGGAGTCTGTGATGGAAAACGCGGTGCCCAATGGCAAGGTCTCACCTTGCATCGAAGTGGTCGAAGCTTGCGGCGAATGGTTCGTCCGCATGGTCGAGGAAGGCCAGGAATTTACCCGCTCTTTCGAACTTGAATCTTTCGCGCTCGCCTTTGCGGAAGGCCAGCGGATACGGCTGGGACTAGCCGAATTCAAGCGGCTGTAGGAAAAACAAGATGCCTCTCTCTGAGAGCCTGCATTCAGTTGAGATGGAATTCCGATGTTCGGTATGCGGTCTGGGCTTCGTAAGGCCTGGGCGCTGGTTTAAGTCTGCCGCTCAACATCGTTGCTCCGGCTGCCACCAGATCACTTACCTCACCTATCCGAAGAAATTGGCATTGTTCGACAGATACGCCAAGCAGACGAAGGGGTCGGTGGCGAAAGACGAGGAGGCGCGAACGCCACCGCCGCTTCAGTAAATTCCGCTCTTATTGCTCCCCTGTGTGGGGACGATCACAGGCGAATGCGACTTGTTGATAAGAAAACCGGCGGTTAGCCAAAAGCCGACAGCCATAAAAAACAGGACCGCGAAGGCAATCAACAATATGCGCATGCGGACTTGCTACCCTGCCGGCGATCATCTTTCAATCGCGCCGATTTCGGCATATCTTCCGCGCCCATGAACAAACATACCAACAGCGGCACGACCTGTTTCCAATCCGGGACGCTGAACCTCACGTGACAGTAATTCAGCTATATCCCCCGATTGCGCTCGCCGCATTGGCGGGTTTCCTGTGGTTCATGGCGGCCTATCGGCTCTACAAGCGCGATTTGGTGCAGGGGCCCGGCGGCGAAAGCATCATTCAACACCTCTGGTACATCCTGCCTCTGGCGGTGGTTGCGCCGTATTTCTGGTGGGTCGGCCTCGATGCAAAGCTGACATCTTCGCTTCACATCTTCATGTGCACCATCGTTGGCTTGGCGTTCGGTGCGGTCCCGATCGGCATCTTCAATGCCGCCGTCTACGGACGCGACCACACCCGGCGCGCCCGTATTATCTGGGTTTCTGAGGTTGCGTTGCTCGTCGCCTTCCTGATTTGGGGTGCCGTCGCGCTCTAGCGCGGGATCTGGCTTCCGCCGCTCAACAGCAACGCCCGAGCAATGCTTTCGACCTGCTTCGGCTGAACCTTGGAGCCTCGCCCCGCGTTCATCAGCGCGTCGAGAACCGCACTCTGTTGCTGCCCGCCTGTCAGGGTGCGTGCCATGTCAGCAATCGCCTTGTCGTTGCCGCCGTTGCGCAGAGCCTCAATCACTTTTTCGCCCGTGCGAATGCCGGCCGCGCGAACCGCTCCACGCGCGCCTCCAGCAATGAAACCTTCCCGCACGCCAAAGCCGGCAGGCTGTCCGGTGATCGCTTCGCGGGCGGCGGCTCGTGCTGCTGTTTCAGAATTGCGTGTGACGATATTCGAGGTGTCAGCAAACAGCCGTTCGCGGTCGAGCAGATCAAGTACCTTTTCAGTCTTTTCCTTGCCCCAAAGCGTCGACAGGCGAGCCCTGTTCCAATCACCTTCGCCCTTGATGATTTCCTGCAACGCCACGCGGTCGTTTGCCTTGGTGCCAACGATGCGTTCAATTTCGGCACGCGCACCCTCCCTGAGGCGAAGCGGGACAGCGGACGGCCCAATCTGAAGGCCTTGCGGCAGCGCGCCGTGGCGAACCTCGTCCGCCAGTTCATCGGGGCGGGGCGCTTCCCGGCCGCTTGAAAGCACTGTTTGGCCTCGCTGAACGGCCTCCTTCTGCCGGGCCAGCTCGGAATATTTCGCGTCAACTTCCTTGATGCCCGGAACCGTCGCCGCCAATTCATCATCGACCGCTTGCCGCGCCGTTTGCAGAGCATTCAATGCGTCTGGGTTCGCTTCCGTCTTTATCTTGCCGTCGATCGCGTGCCGGGTGTTCAAAAGCGTCTCTGCATCCGTTACCAGGCCGCCTGGAACGGGCTGGCCATTTACACGGGCGCGTGTGATCTCTTCAGGGGTTGGCACGTAGTCCAGCATCCTACGTATCTGCTGGATGCTCCGTTGCGCATCTCCCCGCAAGGTCTGTGCGTCGCGGTCCAGATATCGGGCAATCGGCAACGTGTCGACCGGACCAGCATCGCGCAAGGCCTCTCGATACTCCGGCTGTAGCCGCGTTTGGTTCTGGTCCGCCCGGACGATGATGCGTGACGGCGTAGGAGCCTCGCCAAGCGTATCGTTCAGCGCGGAGCGGATACGCCAATTCGCGTCAGCGTCACGCGCTCCGATAGCGCCCCGAACGATGGCTTTGCCTTCACCAGGCGTTGCCGCGATGGCGCCGGCAGTGTGGCGGAGGTTTGGACCGAGATCCATCATCATAGCGTCGTCGCCGAGTTTCGACAGCGCTGCCGGGTCCACAGCATCCTGCCGCACGGCATCAGCCAAAACCTTTGTCGCGCTCTTGTCGAGCCCGAGAGCCCGCGCCACCGCTCCAATTTTCACATTGTCCACGACAGCTTTGACGCCCTTGCCAATCACCGGACCAAGCATCGAGCCGGCCAGGCCACCACCCAGCCCAATCAGCCCGCCTTTGCGAATTTCGTTCGGGTCGCCGCCAGAGCGAACCGCCGAATCTGCGGCATTGATGAGACTGCCCGAGGCACCGCTTGCGAGAATGCCGGGCGCGGTAGCCAGCCCGACGCCAAAGACTTCTGGAGCAGCCAGCATCGCCGGAACGGTACCCGCGACAGCTCCAGCGACATTACCAGCGGTACGGGCGTGGGGATGCGCCGCGCGGCTTCCGTCAACCATCTCCTGCATCTGGCCGTGAACCTGTGAATACGGCTCACCCGAGATCAAAGAGCCCAGACCGGCGGCGCTGGCCGTCTGAGCCTTGTCGAGTGCCGGCCCAAGTATCGGAACGCCCTCCATCGTCGATGTAAGCGACGTTCCGCCCGCACCCATATCCATGGGGGCATAGGCAGGAACGCCGGCCGGCTGGCCTGTAGTCGGATCGATGCCAGCGCTCGCGCGCTTCGCTTCTGGTGACAGAGAAGCGTTTGCCTTTGCCCGCTCGATGCCGGCCTTTGCGGCATCAGACAGGCCAGTTGCCGGCGTGGCAGGCGCGGCGGCCGGCAGAGACTTCGCAATCTCTTCAACTGCCGCGTTCTGTTGCTCGGGCGTCATCGACAGAAAGGCGTCGTCTACCTTGACCTTTTGGCCCTGGATGTTGAGCGTTGCCATCAGGGTTCAATGCTCCATTTCAAGCCGTTGCTCGTCGTGCCGGCGCCGGTCGGTTCCGCAGCCGGCGCATCGCCGCCGCCGCGACTGCTCCTGATGGCGTCGACCATCGCACGGACGCGCGCCAGCTTGTCGTTCACCGATTCCTTCGCCTCGCCGGGCTTGGGCGTCAGGATAGAGGCTTGGTTTTCCACTTCGGCCGGCGCCGCTGTGGCACCGGACACGCTGTAGAGGTAGGACGCGATGATGGTCTTCAGCGAGTTCGAAGCGCGCTGATAGTCCGGCGATTTCAGATAGTCCGCTCCATAGTCCGAACCGTGCGGCACGGCTGAAAGCGCCTGATCCGACAGGTTTGACAAGGCCGAGAAATTGTCTTCGACAATCTTCAGCTCGGGCGCGACCACGGAATACAGCTTGGCGTCTCGCTGCTGCTGCTCGTTCGGCGGCTTCGACTTCGGACCGGTCAACGGCACAATGCCCGCGTTCGGGGTTGGAGACTGGTTTTCCGCGCGCGGGCTCGTTGGCGCAACCGGCGCCGGGGCAGCGGCCGGAGGAGCTTGCAGAGGCGCTGGCGCGGCTGGCACTTGCGCCGGAGCAGCAGGACCAGCGGCCGGCGGCGTGATGGGCTGAGGCGCCTGTCCCGGCATCTGTGCGACGATGCCGGAAGGCGTCAGGAACATCATTTCTCCATTGGGGCCGGTGATGGTCTTGCCGGCCGCTATCTGGGCCGCCTGTTCCTGTGTCACCTTGTTGTTGTTCACCAGCCAGTTGAGCGCCTGGGCGTCGACTGCATTTCCCTTGAACATGTTCCCTTGGCCGCCGCCGGTCGATGCCGAGACAGCCTTCGTTGCTCCTGTGCGCTTGTTATACAGCGTGCCGTCGTCAAGCTTCTCCCAATCGGTCTGCTGACCCGTATAGACGGCCTGATGGGTCTTCGGATCTACAAGTGAACCGCCAACCTCAATGAGCTTGTCCTGGTCGGCTTGCATCTTGCGCTCGTCGAGATCGAGCCTCGCCTTTTCGGCCGGCGTCATCTGCGGATTGCGCAGCCGTTCCGTCTCGATCCGGGTTTTCTCCATATCGAGCCGGTTCTTCTCCATCTCCAATTGCGTGGCCGGGTCGGCCTCGGCCATCTTCTGTTTCAACAGGATGCCAACCACACCACGCTGTTGTTCGGAAAGCCGGGGATCTGTCGCCGCCTGCATGAGCTGCTGAACGGTTGGACCGCCGCCCGCAACCTGAACGCCTTGCGGGCCAGTAGGCGCCGGACCAGGACCGCCGGCAAGCACAGGTCCCGCCTGCGGGATACCGCCACCATCAGCGGCACGCGGCGACTGGACGACCCGAGGGGCAGGCGTGGGCACGGGAGCGCCGGACAGAGCCTGTGCGGGCGTCTGCTGCGGCACAGGGGCGGCAGGAGCAACAAGGGCATTGGTGACCGCGCTGCCGGGCGCGGTGGACATACCAGCGGCAGGGTCGAGGCTCGCCACTTGCACCGGGTCCGAGGGGGAGCCGCTGAACTGCGATGCGAAGGAATTGGCTAGAGCAATACGCCGACCAGCCTCGCCGCCCGGCCGGTCATAGCCGGCGAATTTCCAGGCGTTGTTCATCGCCTGCTGCGCTTCAGCCGGTGTCTTGGCGGCGTTCAACCGGTCGATCAGGCCGGGATCTTCCTGGAGGAAGTACGCAGCCTGAAGCTGTGGCGACGGCCGATCAGGATCACCGCCGTTGTCAGCGGCGAATTTCTTCATATTGGCCAGACGTTCGGCGCGCCACGACATGATACCGCCAGCCGCGCCGGCCTGTCCGCTTTCGCTCGGATCGGACCACGATCGAAAAGCATTGCCGGGCGAAAACCCGCTTTCCGCCTTTCCGGTGGCCGCGACCGCCGCCAAAGCGTTCGGATTGGTGATCTTGCCTTTCACGGTATCCATGAAACCGGCATAGATATCGTTTCCAGACAGGTCAGGAGCCGGACCAGCCGAGCCGCCGAGGCCGGGGGACGTTACCGAAGTCTCGGCTGGTACTGATGCCGCCGACTTGGCGTCTGTCGGACCGCCGGAGCCGAACAGCGCCGAAAACACGCTGTCGCCGCCCTTGCGCCAGTCCGCTTCCGCCCTGTTGGCCTTGCCGTTGGCCATACGGTAGCCAAGAGCCTCGCCGATGGCAGAAAGGCCCTGCCCCACTGTCTTGGGTGCCACAGGGCCGCGAAGGGCGTCCGCGATGGCGCGAAGTCGCGCGAGTTCTTCCGGCGTCTGGACGCCCGTGTCTCCGCCAAAGATGAAAGCCGGCTGTGCGGTCATGCGAATGCCCTCCCGTAGTCGACGGCATCGAAGCCGTTGACGGTCGTCACGGCATAGGGCCGATAGGCGCGAACCTCGTCGGCCATGACGCCGACCTGTTCACCACCGCCCCAAAGATATTCGAACACGTACTTCGTCAGGCCGTTTGCGAAGGTGCCGATTGCGCGGATGTTCTTTTTCAGGCGGCGGTCAGAAAACTTGATCAGGTTCGCGCCCAGACCGAACAGGCCGCCCATCAAATCGCTGCTGCTGCTGGCGTCCTGCTGCCACTTCTGGAGCTGCTGATTGTAGTTGGTGTTGATCAGCCCCGCCGTGTCTGTGGTCGGGATGGTCGGCATGTTGGCGTTGACGAAGTTCGGCTGGCTGACCTGTGAGCCCGAGAGCAGCGCCGTCAGGTTGTTGATCGGGGCCGAATTCTGGGCCAAGGCCTCCTGCACCGCCTGCCCGCGACCGGACAGCAGCAACGAATTGTAGGCGTCGTTTTCTCCTTGGTCCTGGATGTTCTGCGCCTGGGCGTAGTTATCCGAACCGGGGCGAATGCCGCGATTGATCAAGTCGGCTTCGTTCGCCTGCCGGCGGGCATCGAGCGCGGGCTGAAGGCGCTTCATGCCGAGATCCATCAATCGACCTTCGGTCGCGTCATTGGATAGGTCGACCGGCTTGGCGAGCCAATCCTTCAGAAATGACGACTGGCCGGCCGCTAGCTCGCCCAGGTTCAGCTTTGCCTGGTCGGTCTGGTCCTTGATCGCCTGACCGGTTCCCGACAGCGTTTGCGTGGCTGTGTAGGTCGGGATGTCATAGGACTTGCCCGTGTAGGGATCATTCCATTTGTAGGTTCCCGTCTGTGAATAGTTCAGCGAGCCATCTGGCGTCACCTGGTTGACGTTGCCGAGGTTGGCATTCGCAATCGCGGTGCCGACGTTCGTTGCAGTCGACGCTGCAGAAGTCTCTTTCGGGTCGGGCGGTGCGGGAGCGTCTGGGGCACACATGGTCAGGGTCTCCTAGAGAAAATAGGTCATGGCGATTGCCGACCGCTTGAAGCCCACGCGCTCGCACATCTTTGCAACGCGTAGATCGGTGGCGATGGTGACGTGCGCCCTGACGCAGCCGCGCGCTTTCAGTTCAGTCAGAATGTGCTTGGTGAACCGGCGGCCGATGCCGTTGCGGTGGTCCGGCCGCATGTAAATCGTGTCCTCCTGGGCGATCATCTCGGAATTGTGCATGTCCTGGGTGATCCAGATGAAAGCATACCCCACAGCCTCGCCATCGCCGGTCCTGACCAGAAAGCAGAGCAGATGCCCGGCGGAGCCGTAGACGTTCAGGCGCGGCTTGAATTCGCCGATCGCCATCCCTTCAGCGGCCATGCGAGCCTGCATCTCGCCATAGTGAGTGCGGCACATGGGCTCCAGCTCGGGCCATGCTTCGTTGAAATTCTCGATGCTGATGGCGTAGTCAGACAACGACGCCTCCCGTTTCAAAGGTGACATCGAGCTGAACGAATTCGGTGACTGGGCGCTGGTTCAGGAACCCGGTGATTTGCAGTTGCGGCTGCATCACGTATCCGGTCTTGCCGATCGAGATCCATTGCCCGCCGCCGACCGATGCAACAGGCTGGGCCTGGTCCCACTTCGCGACATCCCACAGACCCGAATCCCATAGCTCCGCCGTGCCGCCATCTGCTGCCGGAGGGGCGGGCGGCAGGCTGACGGAATAGTTGACCGAGAAAGAGATTTTCGGGTTGTAAGGCGTGGCACTGAGAAAGGTCGGGCGCGCCTGGTGAACGGTCTTCAAGCCGCCCAGAGACTTCATGTGATCCGGGTTGCCGACATAGGTATAGTAAATCGGCAAGCCGTTATCGTTGCCCGCAATCTCGCCCTCGAAAACCGTGCCGTCATTGGTGCCGAAATAGAGGCGGCTGTCATGCAGTTCGATGCAGCGCGTGGCCCAGCCGACGAACTTGCACCAGGCCCCGGTTTCGAGGTTGACAACGAACGACCAAGCTTCTTGTCCGTCCGCCGTGACCGGCAACGCGACAATCGCATAGTTCATGTCCGGCCATTTGATGATTTCCCACGGCAGCGACAGCCGGCGAGCAGCCTCGCGCTTCCAATCCGGTTCGATGTTCCTAGAAATGGCAGCAAGCGACAGTGCAGCCGCATCCTTGTTGATCGCCGCAGAGATCGGAACGAGGCCTTCCTTCGTTGCAACGATCAGGTCGCCGCCAGCTCGCATGGTGCCGCGCTTGCCCATCGGGTCCGTGAGGTCGTAGCGGCCGACAAGGTTCCATTCCGCCGCAGTGGCACCAGCGGGGTTTGATCCTTCGAAAATTGCCGCCTCGCCTTCCGTGGTGACGAACACGCATTTGTCGTCGATGCCGTCGCCAGCATCGAGGGACCACGTAGCGCCGAAGAGCAGCGAGCCGCCGCGTTGGAAAATGCCCGACAGGTTCAGCGAGCCCAAGGCGCCCGTCACGCTGTCCACCCCGAGATAGCGGGCGCGCATCGTTCCGACTTCGATGAAGAACAGCCTGTTCCGATAGAGCCAGACGTGAGAGAGGGCGGAAGTCGCCACGCCGGTAATCGCGGCGGTGATCTGCACCACGCCGCTCGGAATGTCCGCTTTCGCCGAGCCTGCGACCGAGCCGGTGACAGTCTCGTTGTCCTGAAACGTCCCAGTGATGCTCTGGATGTAGAGCGAGCCGGTGGCGCCATTGTCGATCGACTTGACGACAGTCGCGGTCGCGCCGCTGGTGCCGCCCGTGATCGTCTGGCCAGTCACATAGTTGACGGTCTGGGTGTCGAAGTTCAGCCGGTATGTGGGCAAGCCATTGACGGCCGACCAGTCGAACGTTGAGCTGTAAAGCTGGAGAAAATCGGTTCCGTTGACCGCCACCACGAACGAGCCGCCGGAGGTGGTGAAATTCACATAGGAATAGTAGCCGGAAGTCTGGCCCGAGACGGAGGCAGCGGGCGGCACGGTTGGTGATGCCGGCGCCGTGACATCACGGATGGTGGTCGCATCGCAAGCCCAAATCTTCTTCGTGCCGCCAGCATTGTACGTGATGAAGCTTTCAACCGGGACGGAGCCGATCGTGGCGCGCTTTACCGAGCCGCCGCGCATGCTGATGCCGGTAGAGGTCGGAAGGAAGTTTTCGAGCGTCTGGGCCGAAAACGGCTTGGATTTCACAAGGCTCTGATTGGTCACCCAGCCGGCGACAGGCGCGCCAAAGGTGTACGGCTGGGCCTTAGCCGCAGCCGGGACCGGAACAGCCTTGCGGCGGCCGGGGAAGCGCTCGCCAAGCCTCACGGGGCACCTGTGACAGTCCCAGGCCACGCGACATTGCGACCGCGCCAGCTAAGGGGCGGCTGGCCCGACACGACCGGCTTTGAACCGGGATCTTTGTCGATCATGCGGAGTTTCAGCGTTTCGAAGTCGTCTTGCGCCTGCTGATAGGCGAGGCCCTTATTCTGCTTCCACCGATAGATGATGGCGAGCTTCAGCAGTCGTTCCGAGAGCCTGAACGTGTCGGCATCTTCCGTGAAAGCCGGCTTCAGGGAATCGTTGCTCGCCTTTACAATCTCGTTTGAGACGTAAAAGAATTTCACCGTCTCGCTGCTGGCCATGACCGGCCATTGGTGAAACTGGTCACCGAAAATAATCCAGTAGCCGTTCACCGTGGCGATCGGCGTCACCTGAAGCTCAATCCACTGATCCGGGCTGGTCAGATGGTTCGTTGCCCACAACCACCGGGACGACCAGAGCGACGATGTTTGCTGCATCCGCTCATAGTCGTCCGGAAGATCGAAATCAGCCGTGGTGCCGTCACCCGTGAAGGTCTTCAGCACCAGCAGCTTTTGCCAGTCGTAGGCGTCGACGATTTCCGACGCCATCACGTTGGCAAGTTCCTGCATCTCAACCATTTCTCGATTGGTGGCGCCATAGACCAGCGTCGGCACGTCCATGCCGAGTACGGTCGCTGCACCCTTCACCACATCGACAATGGACATCAGGCGGCGTCCTTGGCTTTCGCCTTGGGCTGGGTCCGCTCTTCAAGCAGCGCTTCCATTGCGGCCATTCTTTCGACCATGGCCGCGTTCTGCTCCGCCATCTGTTCAATGATGGCGTCCTTCTGGGCCTCGCGCTCGGACGCCTTGGCCGCGTCCGTGTTCTCGAGGAACAGCTTTGCCTGCTTTCGCATCTCACGCATGTTCGGCAGACGAACCTTGTCCATCTGGCCTTCCTGAAGGTCGCGGACTTCTTCTACCGTACGGATGCCGCACTGACGAAGCACTTCGGCCTGTTCGGGCGAGACGCCAGGCCACGCCGCCAGCGCCATGCCATTGACCGGGATATCCTGACCCTTCTTGAAAGCATCATAGGCTGGCTCAATCTGCATCCAGCGCGCCGTCATGAACTTCAGCTTTTCGCCGTCCTGGTCCTCGCCCATCTTCGACGGGTCAGGCAGCATCAGGCGAACGCGTTCCGTCGTCTTGGTGTTCATCGGCGAGTGCGAGGGGGAATAGGTCACCCAGTCCTCCGCCTGCCGCTCCAGTACGCGCCGGCCGCTGGCGTCGAGCTTGTAGCCCTTCAGGTCGCATTTCTCCGTCACCGGATCGCCTTTCACCGCCAACATCTCGTAGCTCGTCTTGAACCCCATCACGCGGATCATCGGGGCTTGGTTTTCGGACATGTGCATTGCTCCTGAAACGTAGCGGGCGCCGAAGCGCCCTTATTCGCTGATGAGGTCGCGGAGGTCGGGAAGCTCCGCCAAGATGGCGTCTGCCTGGTCCTCGTCGAATTCTGCTGCTTTGAAGGCTTCGGCCGCGCGAAGGCGCTCGCCACCGTTCCAAAGCTTCCTGATGTTCGTTACCGCGCCGGTATCGGCTGACGCGGCCTTTGCTTTCACTTTTGGCATTTCCGTACTCCTGCGGTTGAAAGGGGGAAGACGGGCGGAGCCGAAGCCCCGCCCGAAAGCCGGGTCAGTATGGGAAGGCGCACATGACAATCTTCGCCGAAGCGTCGATTGCGTAGGCGCAGACCGTATCGGTCACGGCGGCGGCAACCTTCAGGGTGCCATCCGTGGTGGCCGACAAGACAAGGCCGTTGCCGTCCGCACCGGAAACCAGCGCGGTCGTAAGCGTTGCCACGCCCTTGACCTGTATCCAGGCATATTCGCCATTGCCGGGAGCAGCAGCGAGAACGCCGGCACCGTTTGCGGCGGTGTCGGACACGTCCGAGGTGACTTCGTTCGTCTGACCGGCAGAGACGCCAGCCGGCGCGTAGAAGCCAACCACGTTGTTGGCGACGGCGGCGATAGCGCCGGCACCAGAGTTGTATTTCACGAACCGATAGACCTTGCCGTCATAGGATTCGTAGGTGTCGCCAAGGCGGGGAGCCTTACCGCTTTCCGCGCCCGTGAGATCAGCCGCGGTGTAGGTTTTGGTGATGTTGGCGCCAACAAAAGAGGTCATGGTTTTCGCTCCTTATGCCGCGTCGAAGAGGACGCCCTGAAGCGACCGGTTCGAGGTGACGAGGTTGCCCATCCAGTAGAAGGGGATGACAACAGCGTCCTGGTTGACGGGCTTCTTCTCGTCGTCCTGCGTCCACTGAGCTTCCTTGTGCTGGTCGACGTAGACGTAATCCGTGTTGAGGAAATAGCCCTTCTCAGCCGTGGTCGTGAAATTCGTGTTGTCGTCGAAAATCACGTCAGCGGTTTTGTATTTCAGGCCGATGAAGCCCGACTGGGCCATGTCGGCGTCCATGTACCGCTGCAACTGCTGTTCGCCGAGTTCGTACAGCGAATAGAAGTCGTGGCTGAAGGTGATGATGTCCGGCTTGTCGGCGCCGCGCGTCAGAGCAAGCCAGAGCTTGTTCATGTCCGCCTTGAACGATGCCGCGTTTGCCGCCGAAGGCGAGGCGGCAAGATTGGTGCCGGTGGCCTCCAGGAACTTGTTGCGCCAGAACGTCCAGGTTGCGGAATCGATGCCGCCGACCGTGCCCTGACCGTTGGTCTGGAGAATGTTGGCCAGGCCGCCGATCTGGTTGGACAGCGAGCCATCCGAGTACAGATCGACAGAGAAGTTATTCGCGGCGGTCTTCAGCGCGTTGCCCTTCTTGGTCTTCACCAGGTTGATCATCGCGAACTTGCCGCTGTTCTGGCGAAGCTCCTTGCCGCTGGAGACGACATGCAGCGCGACCTGCGCCCAGTCGAATTTCGCGGACGTGACGACATCCGAGCCGTTGGTGTTCAGCGTGTCGAGGCCGGCATAGCGCTGATAGGTGTTGTTCTCCGCGTATTCGAGCTGCACCTGAATTTCGGTGCCGCCATCGAGGTTGCGGATCTTGTTCTTCTTCTTCAGCCGGTTGAGGAAGGCGTTGTTCTTCGAAACGTTGTCCGCCACCTCGTTCGCGCTGTTGCGAAGCGTGGTGGACACCATTTCAGTGAAGGTGGTCGACGGACCAGCCATGGTGTTTAACCCTTTTGATTGCGATCATAGACAGCGGCCAACTCTTCCTCTTCGGTGAGAGCCCGACCCTTGCCTGATGCGGTTGATGGGATGTTGACGGCGGCGGCTCGACGAGCGCCTTCGACCTTGGCGGCGCCATTCGAAGCGGCTGGCTTTCCAGCGGCTGCTTTGGCCCGAAGATCGGGATCGGCGTTCACGGCCATGTCGTAAGCCAGACCGAACACGGCCTCTTTCGAGGCGGCATCGCCAAGCTTCCTTCGCGCCTTGTGGATTGCTTCAACCATGTCGACTTCAGGGATTTCCGAGTAGAGCGGCTTGTCGGCTGACAAGCGGGTCAACTCGGTTTCGGCCGATGTCTGATCGGCGCGTTCCTGAAGCTTCTGGTTTATGCGGTCGTCGATACTTGCGGGGTTTCCAACCGTTGCGAGCAACGTTTTCAACCCGGCAATCTCTTGCCGCAATTCGCTTTCGCCCTGCTGGACGGTCTGGCCAAAGGCTGCTGCGATTTTGTCGCGCACGCCGTAGCTGTCGATGATGGCCATGATGGATTCGACGGGAGCCCGGTCCAGATTGGCCTGGGCATTGAACAGAAAATCGATCGCCTTCGCGGGCGTGACCACCGACCCGTCAGCGAGCTTGCGGCCCTTCTGCGGGTCGAAGTAGTGGGAATGCCGATCGATGACTTCCTGAATTGGCTTGACGGTCGAGAGCTGCCGGCCGTGATCTGACAGGCGGCCCTGTAGCTCCTGCTCACGGGCAGCAACAAAGGCGCGGATTTCGGCGGGGGTCTTTTCCCATGCGCCCTTGACGACATCGGCACCTTGGAGGCCTTTCCAGTTATCAGGCAGGGGAACCGAACCGGCGCCAGGCGTCAGACCATCGCCAGCCGGTTCCCCGCCGTCTCCGCCTTTCGGCGATGCCGTGTCGGCCGCTTCGGACCTGTCGACGCTGACGAACTTGCCGTTCTCGCGATCCGCTCCGTTGTCGCGCTCGTTCTTGTTCCAAATGGCTTCAAGGGCCGAATCGTCGGCGACAGCATTGTCGTTGATCGGACCGGCATCGACGACGACGGGTGCGGCTTCAGCCACGGCAGCAAGTTGAGCGCTCATCGAAATTCCTCTGACACCTGGAGGCCCCGCTTCTGGCAGAAGTCGGGATTGCGAAATTTGCCCTTGGTCGGGGAAAGGCTGGGCTCGTACTCGACGCAATTGTGTTTCTTCAGATCATCGCGCCGCTGAGAGCGTGAGCCGATTACCGCGCCGTTGATTGGCGATCGGTACTCCGGAATGTCGGAGATGACATTCGGCATGCTGATCTGGCCGGCGAATGGCTTCTCCATGGGAGCGCCCGTTTGCCGGTCAACGAAGATGCCGTTTCGAAACACGTACCGAGCCATTTCAAGTCCCGCTTGGAGGCAGGATGAAGGGTGCGGTCTGTCGGTGCGAAAAGATAAGCCGTTTGGAATTCAGGAGAGAAGCAGGACCATCAGCGTGTCGTCGTCGGCCATGGCGTCGAGTTCGCGGGAGATCATCAGTTGGCCCATCTTGGCCATGATAGAGCCCATGGGGTCGGCTTGGGGCAGTTGAGGGACATGCATCTTTGCCATAAGCGCTTCAACCATGGCCGGCGTCAGTTCCGGCAGGATTTCCGATTCAAGGGGTTCAACTTTGCGGGCGTGAATGTCGACGGGCTTGCCGTGCCGGTCCAGATAGATCGTTGGGCGGCGCCTGTAGTGACCGGCGCCAGGTTGGCGAGTGTCAGTTTCAGGGGGCGCAATCTGAAACGCATTTGCCTGGAACGCATTCCCCTGAAAGGCTGTGGCGAAGGCCATATCCCGACTCCTAGAGGCCGGACGCTGCCACGAAAAACGCGTCGATCTGCCCGTCATCGAACCCGAGCGCGGTGAAGCCGGCCAGCATCATGGGTTCCGTCCGGACGAACGAGCCGCTGTTCTCGTATGCGATCTGAACTGCCCTACTCTGTGCTGAGACGAACGTTTCCACCGCGTCGAGCAGACCTGATGCCAGAAGCTGTAGTTTGAACTGCCTGGCCGAGACACTGGCAGGGATCTCCGGTTTGTTCACAGGCGGCACATAGGGTCCGACAACCCCAGCGCTGGCCTCCGCAAAAATTGCTGGCCCATACTCCGTGTCGTCATCGGGAGAGGCGGAAAACGGGATCCAGCCGAATTGCGGATGGTTGATCTCAACATCAATCGTGCCGGCCGCATTGTATTTCGGGTTGCGGAACTCCATCAGGAAATCCTCATCGCCAGGAACGTTCGGCGTCGGATCGCGCCGCCACCCGTGGAGACACGACCCATAGCGCGCCAAGTTCCCGACAGAGCCGTGCCGCCCTTGATAAAGGGTGCGCCGCCCGAGCCATACGTGGTGTCATCGCCTGGGTCTGTCGTAACGGCTTCTGAGAAGCCGGCCGGTTGCAGCGTAGACCCAGCCATCGTCAGACCTTCCGTGATCAAGGTGGCAGTTAGGCTGAACACTTGGGCGTAAGTGCCGACAGCGCCGAAAGCGAGGGCAGCGTTGCCGGCACCAAAATCAACGGCGGCAACGGCGGCCGTCACAAAAGCGGTGCTGGCAATCTGGGTATTGTTGGTGCCGGGAGCCGCTGTTGCGGTGGTCATGTTGCTGGCAACACCCGACGCGGGCGTTCCCAACGCGCCGCCAACAAAATAAGCTGCACCGGTTCCTACTTCGTCGGTGAGAGCGGCCCGCAAATTAGCCGATGTTGGGGTCGCAAGAAACGCAGCGATCCCCGCAGCCAACCCCGAAACACCCGTGGCGATGGGGAGGCCGGTCAAATTAGTTGCGACACCCGATGCAGGGGTGCCCAACGCGCCGCCGACGAAATAAGCCGAGCCAGTTCCTACCTCATCGGTAAGCAAGGTCCGGAGGTTTGCCGACGATGGTGCGGCGACGAATGCGTCAAAATTGGCCGCGCGAGCAATGGCTCCCCAAGAAGTGAGGTTGGCGGTGAGGGGTTGGTAAGCAGCGGCGGCATCCGTTACCGATAGAGCGGTCTGGGTGACACCGTTGATCCGGTAAAACAGGCCCGTGTTTGCGGTCCACATGTCGCCGTTCGCCGGAGCGTTCGGTGCAACACCGTGCGGAAGTCTAATCGACGCCGCCGTGGTGGAACTGGTCTTGAATGTCTGGATAATGGTCCACTGCGAGGCGTTGTCGAGGGATGCCATCGCCTTGGTGACGCCGTTTACCCGAACGTACAAGCCAAAGGCAGCAGTGGTCCAGAAATCGCCATCTGCAGGCGCATTTGGCACAATGCCGTGGGGAACATTAAAACCCGCGCCAAGCACCGCTTCCGACGCGTCCGTTACCAACTTGCCGGTCATCGTCCCGCCAGCAAGAGGCAGGCAGACCAGGGAGGCGGCCGTCGCGAAATCCGATATCGTGGCGGCAAGCTGTGTGCCGGTGTGGTTCGCTCTGGCGAGCAGGAAGGCGTCCGAGCTATTGGCCGTGGCGCCATCGGCCACGTTGAGCAGCGCGCGAACCTGTGCGGGCGTCAGTTCCTCTGTGTCGCCCGTCAACGCGCTCACGCGGCCAAGGATGGTCTCTGTGGCCTGGGTCAACGCGTGTTCGTCGTTCCAGTTCGATGGCTGGACAATCGTCGGGTCGCCCGCGTCGGGAATGAGCGACGTGAACTTATGCTTCAGCGATACGGTCATTGCATCGGCACCGTTTCAACGCCGATCGGGCGGCCCTGCGGGTCTTTGATGATCTTCTTCGGCGCGGTGAGTGCCTTGGTGACCATAATCATGAACTGGCCGAACTGCTCACGTTGGGCGGCCATCTCTTTCAAAACCGCCTCGCCGCCGATCGGGTCAATCTGAATTGGCGGAGGTACAATGCCGTTCGCGGCCAAGACCTGGTTCTGATCGGTTGCAGCCGCAATCTGCTTGGAGCGCAGATCGAACTGCTTTTCCTTCATCGTCATGTCGTGCTGCTCGCGGGCGAACTGCATACCCTGTTCGACCTGGGCGCCCCTGAGCTTCGCTTCAGCAGCTTTTGCTGCGGCGTCCGCCTCTCGCGTCTTCGCTTCCGCTTCAGCCTTTTGTTGTTCGGGGCTAGGCTTTGGTGTCTCAGGCTGTGCGGCTTTCGCCTTGGCATCGGTGACCATTTTTTCCAGAACGTCCTCAACGGACTTGCCGAGGTTGAACAGCCGGGAGTTGGCCGCGAAGATTTCGACGGCAACCTCTTTCGGAAGCTCGCCGGACTGGACCATTGGGCCGACAGCAGCCCAGTAGGCGCCGGCACCTTGTAGGAATTCCGCAGCTTCGGCCTTCTGCCGAGACAGGTCCGCCTTCACAGTGGAATCGCTTTCGACATCGATGCGGTACATGGTCGATAGCTTCTGGGTGAGAAGCTGCTGAACAGCCTGCATCTGTGCCAGCTTGGCCTGCCGGGCTTTCTCAGCCATCTGCGCAGCCTGGGCGGCCTGCTGATACTGCTGCAACTGGTCGGGCGGCAATTGCGCACCCTGCGGAGGCGGCGGCGGCTGTATGGGCGTGAGATCCTGTTGCGTCGGGATGATCTGAACGCCCGTCATCTGCTGAAGCGTCTCGTGTGAAAACTTGGCGGGGATGATTTCCGACATCATCACGAACAGATCGCGCGCGCCGCGCTCCATCATGCGTTGCATCTTCTGGATGCGAAGCGAGCCCCACTGTGTCTTGATCTGCTGGGCGCCTAGCGTCTCGTTGGATTTCGAAGCGCCGCGAACGATGTCCGATATCCCGGTGATTTCGTAAATCGCCTGCTTGGTCTGCTCACGGGCGTTGTACAACTCGCGAAGGACGAGGATGAACTTTTCTACTGGCCAGAACGCGACAGCTCCAGCGAGCCCGCCATTGGCCGCCCAGATGTCAGCATTGCCGATCGGTACGAATTCCGTGTCGTCGGCTGCCAGCATATTGCCGATGTCGCCGGCATCGCCGGAATACCAGCCCTTCACCTTCATGTGGTTCGTGATGATGTTGATGCGTTTGGTGGTCAGGTCCAGCTCGTCGGCGAGCTTCGAATATATCGAGAACGGGTTGACCGGCATCAGGCGACCGGTGAGTTCGATCGGCTGCACAGGCGTTGCGATCGGGAAGAAATTCGTCAGGCCCAGCGGATCATCGACCGTCTTCAGGATCACGCCGGTATCGTCGATGAAATAGACCTTGCGGCTGGTCTTGCACCAGATTTCCCAACCAGTCAGATCGTTGTCGGATTCGCCGCGCGCCTTCTTCTCCTGGTCGCTCGTCTGCATTCCGATCATGGCGGAATCGAACGCGGTATCTTCGTTCTCGCGCGAGACGACGAAGCGGAACGACAGCCATGGGCAATCGCTCCAGCGTTTGGCCGGGCCATGACGGAAATCGCGCCAGCTTACGGCCTCGAATTCGATGCGCTCGTTTGCGAGGCGTGCGCCAACAGCGGCCGGAGGTTTACCGTATTCTCCGGCGTCGTCACCTTCCACGGCCCCGGAGCTGTCGAGCTCCAAATCGGCGCTGTCCAGCTTGTCGGTGTCCATCTTGGCGATTTCATCGGTCGGGTCCTCTACGATGTCACTCTTGAACCGGAGCCGCACCACGCCGCGACCAGCCAGGAAGGCGTCTTGGGCCTCGCCCTCCAGTTCGACCTGGAGCTTCGAATCGTCGACCTGAACCTTTATCGAGCGCTCGATGATTTCAGCCACGTCCTTGCCGGCCGGATCTTCATCGGCGAACCGGCGGCGCACGTCTGGCGCGGGCGGGCTGTTGATGACCGCCGGAACGATGGTTTCGACGTTGGCGTATAGGATGTTGAAATCGTAGGTCGAGCCGAGCGTTGTTGACGCGGTGAAGTCGCCGCTCGATGTTTCGCCAGTGAAGGCTTTGACCGCCTTTTCGGCATCATCCAGCCACTGCTTTTCAAGCTTACCGGCAGCTTCGACACGGTTCAGCCATTTGGTGCCCTCTTCGCGAAGGGTCTTTCCCTGCTTCTGCTGGTCGGGTGTGCGCTTGTCAGCCTTGGCCATGGCGGCAAGATGCCGGGCCGGCCAGCGAAAACATAAGCCGCTTGAAAACGCAAGGCATAAGGGAAAGCTGCGCTACTAGACGCAACTTGCGCGGAAGCGGTCTGGCCTTCAATATGCAGGCTACTACGCGGAGGGGACAATGGCTGACTATACATTCGACGTGCCAAGAGCACGCACCAGAGATATTTTCCGGTTCTTTGTTGAAGTCGGCCGATTGATGGGCGCGCCTAGTTTTAGCATAACAGAGATTGGGGCGCATGCCGCCACGACAGTCGCCATATCCGATGATACCGGCGTCACCGAGAACGACCTTTCAACATCTCAACTTTTCTCGGTATTTCAGGCGTCAGTCGGCGTGCAAAATATTGCCATTAGTTTGAGTCGGCCAGCCAGTGAAAAAGACGCACTTTCCGACCGAATTCACTTTAGCAACAACGAGTCCGACAAGCGCTTTGGTATTGAAAAAGTTCGCCGGATCAATGAGTTGATAAGTGAAACGTTCCTTCCGGGCTGGGAGCCGGTGGTTGGACTTTTCCACAACCAGAAGGCGTTCACGAACCTGATGAAATCTCATCAGTCACTCATTGGCCAGCTTCAGAGCACTACTGTGGGTATCACGGAGCAGTTGACCGCTGCCAGGCTTGCACTCGAAACCGAATTTACGGAAAGGCGCTCCTTGCTTGAGGGCGAGGTGCAATCACGGTCCGCTAAGCTCGACGAGGCTTCTGCTCAGCTGCAACGTGAAATAGCACACCGTGAGGAAGAACTCTTGCAGCGAACAAAGGAGCTCGACGACAGAGACCATATTCACGCGAGAAGGAAATTGAGGGAAGACATCACCAAGGGCATCGAGACCAGATTGGCCAATGCCATTGTTCCGATGCGAACCTCCATGATTGGTTGGGTGGTTTTCACAATCTCCGTAGGTGTCGCGGGTTTTCTCGGTTGGGTATCGGTCGCCAGCCTTGTTGAATATGTAGCTATCGTGCAAGCGGCAGCGGTTAAGTCGCTCAATCCGGTGTCCGAATTCACAATTCAGCAGGGCTGGTTTCTATTGGGTCGCGGTGCGGTCACAGGAGCACTCTCTGTTGCTTTCCTAGTGTATGCAATAACTTGGTTGAAGAGCATCTATCATGCTGACGTTCGCGCACAGCGGGAGCTTGAGCGGTATTCGATCGATCTGAATCGTGCGAGCTGGGCTGTTGAGACTATTATGGAAGCCAAGAAGGACGGAGGCACCATTCCAGACATCTTGGTCGCGGGCGTCTCACGTAATCTGTTTGACGGCGGAGCAGGCAAAGATTCTGGCACGTCATCTGATGGTCTCGGTTCGCTGCTAAGGGCCTCTGCCAAAGCGAAGATTTCAACGAACGGCGCCGAATTCGAGATCAATAGTCGAGGAGCGAATAGGCTAGCTAGGGAGTTGGAAGGCGAAGTCTAGCAGCTCACTCTTCGGTCGCCGGCTTGAACTTCCGCACGATCATCTCGAACAGGATATCTGAGATCCACATCGCGGAAACGCCGATCAAGAACGCCGCCGCAAGCGTCGTGGTGTCGTCGGCGGGATCGGGGATCGGCAGTCCTGTCGCTTTGAAATACGACACCACTGGCAATGTGAGGTAGGCCGCCGCCAGCGCGCCACAGACAGGCGAGGCCACCATCTCGCGCAGCTTGTACCGATGTCGTGACAGCGCCCGCAGAATGCCACCGGAGAGCCCGGCAACAAGCACGGGTGCCTTGATCCCCAGGAGGTCCAAGAAATCGTGCATCATGGCTTCCATCCACACCAATCAGCGCCCTTGGCGTTGAACGAGTTCAAGTCGTCGAGTTCGGCTCGGGTCATTACCTGAACGACGGCCAGCGACGGCCGGCGGGGCGTGTTGTGCTCGCACCAGACCTTGCGAGGGTCTTCGACTGGGGCCGCCGTTACGCATGCGGACAGAAGCATGAGAGCCGGAACCATCAGCGCTTTGCCCATTTGGTGGCCTCCGCTCGGGCTTGGTCGTCTGTCATGCCAGCGGCTTGCCGTTCGGCCGCTGTTGCCTCCCGGTTCATCTCGAGACTGTCCTGGGCGGCGGCGAGGTCTCTGGCCGCCTGCTTGGCCTTGTCTTGTTTGGCGCGGCGAATCCCACCGGCAACGAACAGGCTGACGCCACCGACGACAGCCGAGAGAATGGCCATGATGACCTTGTTGCCGATCACGGCACTGAACAGCCACACCAGCTGCTCAGACATTGGGCTTGTCCTTGACGTAGTAGCCGACGAGTCCGCCAACGACATAAGGTAGCGGCTCCCAAATCGCGGGGTCGGCAAAGTCTGGGAAGTTGTGCACGACAAGTGCTTTCACGATGCCGGCGGCAGACGCCGACACCATGGCCGCTGTCAGCTTATTCGTTGGCAACGCGCTGGGCTGGCGAACCGTTCGCATGGTCAGTTCCTCTTGAAAATGGCGCCGACAACCGCGAACAGCAGGCGCCACAGCCAGTTGCGTTCGACGGTCTTCGTTTCCGCAGTCTGGGTTGGCTCGGGGTAGACGATCTGCGGCGAAGCTGGCGGAACGGGAGCGGGTAGAGGCGCCGATGGAGCGATGACGGGTTGAACCGCGGCTTTCCCCTGCCCTGCCAAAATGAGCGACTGAGTGCGGACCGACTTCACCCGATCACTCCAACCGCGCCCAAAAGTGGCCCATGTCGGGAGCCGCTTCAGGAAGCTCAGGCGGGCATCACAGAGCACATCGATGACGACGCCCGCCGGCTTGCCGTTTGTGGCGGCGATGGTCGCTGGGCCTATGCGCCCGTCCTGCACCACACCGACAACAGCCTGAAGGTACTTCGCTGCCCGTGACGGGCCGGAATTTACCGCGAAGTCAAAGACGGCATAATCCACCCCATCAGGCAGTTCAGCGCCAAGCACCGCGTCCCAATAGAACCGGCGATAGACCGTCGCCACCTGGGCGTCGGTGATCTTGCGTAGATCCGCCTTTGTCGCGTTGGCCCTCACGTAGCGGCGGAAATTGGTGAGCGTCACGCCCTTCATGGTGGCGCCGCCGGGATCAGCCGGATTGTCCGACCAACCACCCTCCGATTTCAAAACGAGCGCGAGCGCGCGGGCGAAATTGCGGTCCACGGCTATGCCCTCCAGAACTTGACACGGGTGTAGACTTCAGTGCCGCCGAACCCAGCGGCGTCACCAAAGCCGTCGCTGCCTCGGCTGACCCCTACCCGATGCTCCAGCCGATAGACATGGCCGGCGACAACCGGGGCTCCACCTGAGCTGAAAGACACCGCACCATCATCCGAATTGCTGCTTGCGGCGTATCCACTGACAGTGCCGGCGGTGATGTCGAAGAGGCGCGTTTGATGGTTGTTGTTGTCGTCTTGCGTAGCCGGGGCGGACCACTCGCACCACCCGTCCACGCTGGGCGTAAAATTCGGGTCGGATAGGGTGACGAGGGACAGCGGGTCACGAACCTTCGTATTGAGCGTTCGGATAAGCCACGAACCGGATGCGCATGCCCCGCCGTTCGTGCCGGATGGCTTCTGATCTTCAATGACGACATCAGGAACGCCATTGCCGCCGCCCCATTCTGGAGCGGTCGCGCCGGCATTCATACGCAATGTCTGGCCAGCCGCTCCCTTGGCGAGCCTGGCCGGCAGCTTGGCGCCAGACAGGTAAAGGATATCGCCGGCTGCGGTCGATGCAGGCAGGGGCACAAAAATCTTGGTTGTGGCCCCGTCGCCAACGACAATTGCGTTGTCGTCAGTGTCCCACTGGATCCGCCCTTCTGTCGTCGGCGTGGGCGATGCACTCTGTTCAAGCACCAGAGCCGGCCCGGATATGGAGGTTCCTGCGGGGATAGTTACCGGCCCGCCGTTCGCCCGCTGATAGCCGACGCAAGCCCAGTTGCCGCTTCCCAGGGACCGGATCGTCATGACATCGCCGGCCGCCGTGGTGATGTTCGCCGCGCCAGGCAGGATCAGGCTGGTTGCGTTGTGGGTCAGCGTGAGAATGCCCGCGAAGGTCAGAACGCGCTCGGCGCCAGCCGCCACGGTGCCGAAGGCGGTGATCGCGACGGTTCCGGTGACCGTGACTGCGACACCCGTCGCATTGGCGAGATTGACGGTTGCCGCCGATGCCATGCTGGTGCCGGCGGCGTTGAAATTGTCGCTGCCGCCTACGGCCGTCGTGGCGCCCGAACCGCCAGCCGTCAGTGGCCTTGCCGCGTTGGCATCAGCAACAAGATCGGCGACAAGCGCGTTGTATTTCGCGCTTTCGATGGTGGTGTTTGGTGTTCCAGCGGTCCCCGGAGGGGCCGAATATACTCCACCAGCGCGCGGCATAGCTGCTCCAATCTAACGATCGAGGCATGATCGCCGCCGGGGGCGCGAAATGATAAGCCGCTTGTGGATAGTGAGCTTGATGCTAGGTTGCCAAATATTCAACCCGGCTCGAACTTGGGAATATTGGGGGACGCCACTTTGATCCGCATTTTGGTCACACTCGCCGCAGGAGTTTGCTTCGCATCTTCGGCTTCGGCCGGGCAGGACAACATCCACTTCCTGGCCGGGATGCCCGATGCCAAGTTAAACTTGGCCGCTAAAATGGCAGGCAACCTCAACGGCGTTATGCAACGGTGCCGGCTGAGACCTACAGAAGATGGGAAAGCTATCATTGCTGTCCCTGTGCTTTTGTACGACGGGATAGAAAAACACCTGACGCCTAATCCTCCTAAGTTCAAGAAGGCCATTCGCACATATGAAAGAGCTTACGCCATGGCGGTCCAAAGAGCGGGAAATTGCCAGACGGAGAAGGCCAAATACCCAGGTCTTTACCGGTAGAGAATGCGTATGAACCGCATATTGGTATTGGGCAGGATTTCCAGAACGCTTGTGATTGGTGCTCTTTGTGCCTGGCTCCCATCAACGGCTGAGGCGAGTTCCGGTTCTAAGGTTTTTCCCGAGGAATGTGCCCCTCTGAGGCAAGCAAACGAGTGGGTAAGTAATGCTCCATCGCTTCAAATGACATCTCAGTTTCAAAGATTTGGCGAAGAGCCGCAGTTGGCCATTGAGGAGTTAGTCTACACTTCGGATACGGTGTATACGCGAGATCATCCCTTCCGGCCTTGGCGCGCTCAAAAGCGACCTCTGACAAAGATGGACGCCGGATCGCTGGAACCTGACAATTGTCGTCGCCTTTACGAAGCCACGCTTGATGGGGCCAGAACCGTTGTCTTCCAATATGACAAGACCCTTGAGAAGGAAAAGCAGTGGTATCGCTGTAATATCTGGATCGAGACCCCAAATTATAGACCCCTCAAAGCGATCTGCGAGGGTCCATTTGAATGGACAAGACGCTGGTTCTATCGGTCTGACATTTCGGTTCCAATCGTGAACACCGATTTTTAGCGACTGTTCCGCCGCCGCCTCACCATCGCATCAACCGCCTCTTTGACCGTCTGGCCGCTGCGGATTGAGCCGTCTGGCATCGCCTGATAGGCGCCCTTGTCGCCTTCTGGCTTTACCACCGCAACGATTGCCTCACGCCATGCGAGGCCCAGATATCGGAACGCGGACGCGTAGTGTTCTGCCCAGTTCTTTACCGGCACGTCTCGGAAGCATTTCTTGTCGTCATCCCACTCGCGCCGGAAAGCCTTCAGGCCCTCGATGCCGTCCGCCACGCGCTCATTGTCAGCGAACCGGGCGAGCTTGATCGTCTGCCGGCCGGCGTTCACGCCATCTGCAAAGCTCGCAATGCCGACCATCTTCGGCTTGCGCCCATGGTCCTTCAGGGTTTGCAGCCGCGTGCGGGCCGTTCCCCACTGCGGGTGCAGGATATCGTGCGGAACGTAGTCGTTGCCCTTGTAGCCCTGGTCGTCGAGCCATTTGCACCAGTCGGCGAGGTCTTCGCTGTCGGGTAGGTAGAAATCGACGATGATGGGCGTACCGTCGATGACCTGAAAACACCAAATCGGATTGTTGGCCGCCTTGCCCAGATCCCAGACCGTATGAACCGGATAGGCCGGATGGACCGTGATCGGCCGACCAATGCGACCGTCCCGCTCAGCCTTGGCGACTTCGGCGCCCCAATACGATCCGACCAGCGCGCCCGCGAACGAGCAATAGAATTCCTGGTCTATCAGGAGGTCCGCAATCTCCTTGCCGAACAGGCCGGTATAGATCACCCGCTGCTCTTCAATGTCCTCTTCCGAAATCGCCTGTGTCGCGTCAACGCCCAGGACTTCGGTGAACCAGCCGCGCGGGTTCGACAGCGGATCAAAGGCGTTGCCCTTTGTCGCGTCCAGCATGCCCTTGGCGTGGTTGTTGCCGCGTGGCGTGGTTATAAACGAAGCCCAGCCGCCATTCTCAGCCAGGATCGGCGACAGGTACGCCCACGCCGCCGGCTTCGCCAAGGCCCATTCCGAAAAGGTGATTCCGACCGGTGGCGAACCAACCAGGCTGTTGAAGTTGTCGCTGCCAACAACCTGGAAAGTCGACCCGACCTTGAAGCGGACGAACATTTCGTTGTCGTTCATGTTCTCGATTAGAGGCTCTGGGAAGGCCTCGAACAGCCGGCGCTTGCCCGAGTGCGGGTTGATCGCGTTCCAGATCGCCTTGCGCGCCTGGGCGGCCTCCGGCAGCATGTGCCAATACGTGCCGGGGCGCTCGTGCGCCGACACCGCATGCATGTTGAGGTTGATCTCGTCCTTGCCCGCGCGGCGATGCCAGAACAGGAGCTGGCGCTTACACCCCTGCTCCCATGTGTCCCAAGCCTTCTTCTGATACCAGCGAGGCCGCCAGCCGGCGTTAGGTAGCTGGATTGTCGGCATTCGCCTGTGCTTCCTGATCCGCCAGCTTCAGCACCTGAACCACCAGCGGGCCGCCCTCGCCGTCTGTCAGCGCCACCTTGGCGCCGTACTTCTTCGGACGCATGCGCTCCGCAATCCATTTGCGCGTGTCGATGCGCAGCCGCGAGCGCTGGATGTTCTCGCTGTTGAGCTGTTCGGTGGTCGTTCCGTCGCCGTTGACCTTGGTCATGTAGTCGTTGCTGCTGTCGTCGGCGATATCCGGCATTTCGTCGACGTGGGTGTCTGCCTGGAGTTCCCGCGCGCGCGCGTACTGGTCAAAAAACGCCGCGCGGGCCGGATTGAGCAGCCAATTGAAGACAGTCGCTTTCGACGGCATGTCGTCGGCTTCACAGATCGAGCGCAGACTGTTCCCCTCTGCCAAGCTCTGGCAAATGGTGTCGGCTATCTCCTGGGTGAATTCACTTGGCCGCGCCATTGCCCGACTCCTTCAACCTGATCTGCACAAGCCGGACATTGATGCCGAGCTGTTTTGAAATCTGTCGGGCTGACATGCCCAGCGCCTTCATGTCGTTGATCGCTTTCCGCCTTTGGAGGGCGAGTAGCCGGCCCCGGTGTTTGAAGGGCCGCTTTGCCCTGACGTCACCCTTGTCTCGGGCTCGCTTCACGTACTGGACGACGGCACTGGGCGAAATGTCCAGACACTCGGCAATAGTCTCGTAGGTCGCTAGCTCCTGGTACATGTCCAACGCCTTGTTGCGGCGCCGGGTCACGATGTCGACGGCCTTGCCCCCTTTTTTATTGAAGCTGCTGAAGGCGTAGAATGGCAGAGACGCGCGGCGTTCCGATCGATGTTTCTGCGCGTTGCTCAATTAGATCATCTCCGAAGTCAGCGGGTCGAACACACCGATCGGTGTCTCGATGCTTGCGAGCGTCGCTTCGGGGAAAAGCGCGTTGGCGAAATGCGAGCCTTCGAAGGATTCCGCCCGGAGCAGCAACTGATTGCCTTCCCGCTTGATCACAAGCGACTGGAACGGTGAGGCGCCTTCCTGAAACCAGCGGTCGAGCAGGTTCAGATTGTAAGTTCGGAGAAAGCTTTGCGCGGTGGCAATGGTCGACGCCACATCCCGAAGCGACGACATCATCTTCAGCGCTTGGCCTCCGCGCGCCAGAATCTCGATTGCAGCGTCTTCGTCGTCGCTGCCTGGTTCCCAATTCGGGAGGGGAACCTCCATGCTGCTTATGAAGCTCTTCGCTTCCCGCAGGACGTTTTGAGGTGCGAAAGTCTTCTTCAGGAACAGGTAGCCATCGACACGGCCCAGCACTATGTCGTCAATGATCAACTGGCCTTTTTGGTCGCGTAGCCCGGTGTCGCGCCGGACGATCAAATCGCCTTGTCGCTTGGCCAGGTCGACATAGAGGAAGCCCGAGAAGCCGGGGGCCTGGGTGTCGATTTGCTCCCGGACGAAATGCAGGGCTGCCGCAACCGGCATCGCGCTTTCGATGAAATGTAGCAGCAATTCCCTCCGGTCGACCAGTCCAGCCCATACGGCGACGAGCTGACGGCAGCGTGCCTCTACCTTGAACCGCTCTTCAGCCTCGGCATACAACTCGCCGAAATGCTTGGACGCGCAGTTGTGCCCTATGAAACGCACCGCTAGCTCTTCAGGGAAATAGGCCATGCGCCCTACCTTAAATTGCGGGCTTGTCGGCGAGCAGATTGGGCAAGGCACCCATTCCTGTCCTTCGCGCCGCAGGATCGGAACCTTGATTTCCCCCGAGAGCAGCACGACCTTGCCATCCTTTGGCGGGTGCGTGGTTGAAACGTTCGGAAACGTTTCAGGGTAACCAGTTTCGTTGATGTGACCCAGCCATGTGGAGACGAAGACGTCGTCCGGCTGGATCGGGAATGCTGGAAAGGAAACAAGTGCTTTCGTCATTGAGGCACACCTTTCGAGGCTAGGTAGTCTTCGATGTTCACATGCCGGACAGGCGACGCCGGGCCGAACGTTCCGAGTTGAGACGTGTTAAAGGCCCGCTTGTCCGTTGATCTTCAGGCGGTTCTCAGCCTTGCGCTGCTTTTTCGCCTCCCGCTTTTCCTTGCGGCTGAGGTTCCCTGGAATTGCACCGGTATCCGCAAATTTCCGGATTGCTTTCGCCGGCCGTCGAGGCGCCGGTCCCGCAGAAAGGATCTTGGTGGATATCCAGTCAGCCCGCTTTTCTGCCGGGGATATGGGCGAGCCCTCCAGCCGATCAGCGGCCCGCCACGCTTCGGCATTCGTCGGGAATGGCCCCGCCAGTGTTGCCGCGCCGTCGACCACGACGAAGCCGTCTGCTGTCTCGATTACCGTCATGCTGCGTCGCCCTCATTGCGACGCGCGGCGCGCCGTAGCTCTTCCTGCACGGCGTCCGAAAATGTCTGCACCTCTGTCCTAATCGCGGCTTCAGTCAATCCGGCCCTGGTCAGTTGCCCGACGACGCCCGCGACAGTCTGGCGCCAATAGTGGTCAGCCGCACGGCCCCGGCGATCTAGGAGTAACTCAGCCGTCCGCCGAATTTTTCCGACCCGGCGACGCATAGGGAAGCAGATTACAACGCACGGCATGGTGAAGCCCTCCAAGAATAGGAGTTCGTGCAGAAAAATTTTCTGGACGGAGCGTTTTTCTGGTGAAAGGGCATCATCAAGCAGCCCTCTCGCGCGTGTAAGCACTAAGGGCTGAACTCTCGGAGCCCCTTTTGTCTTCTAACGTATGATCTAAGGTGTGATCATAAGGTATTAGGGTGGCTAGATGGTTATCCGCCAAGGTGGCCATTTGATTACCATCGGAGGTAACCACTTGATCACCTATGGGCAGCAAAGGTGACGGGATAGTCACTTTGTACAAGAGCTGCTGTTTTCTCTCGAACTGGTATTCATCCATCATGCTCAGAACGTCAACCGCCCACGAGAATTTCAGCAGATAGACCTGGGCTCGCCTTGCCGATCGGCCGATGATTGCTTGATGCTCAGGGGGGAGAACGCGCAGCGGGACGCACGAGAGCGCCCCGCCTTCCTTGAGTATGGCAATCCACTTGGAGACAGTCTCAGGCGCCGCCCCTAGCTGCTGTGAGAGCGTTTCCCTGGTCGGGTAGGCGCAATGGACCTTGTCGTTATAGAGATCCACCAAAGCGCCAGCTACGCGCTGCGCGCCGGGAGAATCGCGAAAACCCTGGAAGTAGCGGCAGGCCTTGCCCCAATCGTATTTGCTCACCATCAGTGCGCCCTCGCCCGGATCAGCGCTGCTTGCCGGCAGGCCTCGACCGCGTCTTTGAGAGGTAGGGAGAATCGTTCCTGCAATTGAGGAATGACCGCTTTGGTTCGATCCGGTGACCCGGGAGCAAGCCAAGTGGCTGCAAGGTCGACTTGGCTTTGAGTATTGCCGATGTCGGCGCTCATGCAGCCGACGCCATGTCTTCGAGGATCGTGACTTCGGTTTCGAGCCGGTACAACGCATGTGTGCCGGGATACTGGCCGCCGTGGCTTGCATGCTCCGTCGAGACGATGAAGCCCTCCCGCCGCAGCAGAAAAATGTAGTGCGCGACACGGACGCCGGTTGGCAGATCCAACGGCGAGACACCACGTTTCCCGGCTTCAACGAGTTTCGTCATCATCCATGCGGCCCTGCCTTCAAGGCGCTTGGTATAGCCATCCGGCTCGACGCGCACCGTGACAGTGGACTTCTTCGGCGGCAGCACCGGATTTGATTTTGCCTGGGAGGCATGCCCTGCTATGTCATTCATGGTCTGCTTCCATTCGTAATCTTGAAGGGGTTGTGAAAAACTATCGGGATCAGATCGGCGTGAGTGGTCTGCAAACCGCTCACGCTTCCTTCTTTCCTTCGGGAAGGCTATCGAGCCAAGCTTCCGCATCTACCCTGCGGATCAGGGTCTTCCTGCCGGCCTTCTTGTAAGGTATGCGGCCGGCCCGCATTTCCTCGTAAAGCAGTGAGCGACCTACACCGAAGGCGGCACAAAATCCCGCCACGGTAAAAGCGTTTGGACTTACTTCCATTTGCATTTCCTTTCTTTGGTTACGCGTCAAAACACGCCCGCGATTTCGTACGGATTATAGCGGAATGCGGACTCGCCGTGCGACCCCTAAAATCGGTTATCCCTCGACATTTTATTGTGTTTGTATTCCAGAGGGTTAGGCGATGTTTATCCACAGGTTGTCCACACAGACGTTCGGCATTCGTTCCCGATCAGCCAAAGGCCGATCGAGAGCCATTAAAGGAGCCGCTGGTTTCTCTGGATTTCAGAAGGACAGAAAAACAGCAGGGCGCGAGCCTCTTGGGAGAGGCTTTTGCAAGTGTGGCCAAGCTAACTAAGCAGGGCCAGGTCCCTCAAAACTGATTTTTCCGAGTGTCAACAGAACACGTTATGAATCTCGTTGATTTGCAGGCGCAAGTCAACAACTGCCAACGCAAGCCAGTGGAATTACCACCGCTTTACGCAACAACCCGTAGATTTCCTTTCGAGGCGGTTGCGTTCACGAAGTTTGCCCAAGCAGACATTAGCTTGCGGCGCTTCTCCAGCGCATCCGACCGACGATAGGCATTCTCGACAGCGTCGCCGACCTTGTGGGCGAGCGCGGCTTCAGCAACTTCGCGTGGAAAACTGGTCTCGTCCCCTGCCCAATCTCGGAAAGCCGAGCGGAAGCCGTGCGGCGTGTATTGCCCGACTTCCATTCGCCGCATTTGCATCGTCATCGCCATGACCGACAGCGGCGTATCAACCGGCCGCTTGCTCTCCCCTGGGAAGACATAGTCCGACACGCGCGTATCGTAGAGCGGCGTCAGGATAGCCAGGGCGGCATCGGCCAGCGGCACCCTATGAAGGACGCCGGCCTTCATGCGATCAGCCGGCACAGTCCAGACCTTTTCGTCCAGATCGAATTCGGGCCACTTGGCGCCTAGGACTTCGCCCGAGCGCGCAGCCGTCAGGATGAGGAAGTCCATCGCCTTCGCTGACATAGCCTCAGAGGCCCGCAGACGCTTCACAAACGCCGGTACGTCCGCGTATGGCATCGCTGCATGATGTCCGCGCGACAGTTTCTTGCCCTTCGCCAGGAGGTGTTGCAGATGCCCGCGCCACAGGGCTGGATTTTCTCCCGATCGATGCCCACCGGCCTTTGCGGCGTCCAGTACGCGTTCAATCCGGCCGCGCAGACGCTGCGCCGTTTCCGGCTTCTCGAACCAGATCGGCTTCAGGATCTCCAAAATGTCGGCCGTGTCCACCTCGTCCACCGGCTTCTTGCGGATCGATTTGCAGTAGGCATCGCCCAGGGTCATTTCCCATTGTGCCTTGTGCTTGGCGTTGCGCCAACCCTTCCCGACAGCAGCGATCAGGTCTTCGGCACACTTTGCGAATGTCGGTTTTTCGGTCTTGGATTCCGTGTCGATCGGATCGAGGCCGCGACGCAGGCGGTCCCGGCAGTCGGTGGCGGCAATGCGCGCATCCTTCAGAGAGACGGAAGGGTAAGAGCCGAGGCCGACTTCCTTCCATTGACGGCCCTTTCCAGAGCCCTTGAAGTGGACGAAGGTCCAGGACTTGGTGCCTTCCTTCTTTGCCAACAGATAGAGCCCGCCGCCGTCGCTATGGCGCCCTGCCTTCAGGCCTTTAGCCCGGATGGTGGTTTCGGCCAGCAAGTTGAGTGAGCGAACCATTCCCTGCAACTCCGTTCCTAACTTCGATGCACGATGTTAGCGGATTTGACCGGACGACTGCAAACGCAGAACGCCGGGAAGCCCAGAGAATCAACGGGTTTCTTGTATATTAGCGGACGATGGCGAACGCAGGTTTAGAAGACACTTCCTCCGCCACTGACGCCCCTGCAGCCAGTCAGATGCGCCTGCCCCCAAGATCGACGTGGGCGTTACCAGTTCATGTTCAAGGTCGCGCACTTTTGCCACGTCCAGGCTGGCGCAGACCACGCTCTGTGAACCACAACTATGGTGCTCTTCCCTGCCCATTTCGTTGGCAGACACATCCTGCGGCGCTTGAAACAACCGGTTCTGTTGCCTGATTAGACCGCTTCCCGATCGTCCAGGCAGCCTGTCGCAGTGCCGGTGTTCCCTCGGCAGGTCACGCAATTACCCCTTTGGGACGGCGTATCCGAGTTCGATATGCTTCGCCTCGTTGTGGCTGATCCCACTCCTGCAAGGCGGACAAATCATGGACTGGAGCGGCGGCATCATTTGTAAAAATCCGGGCGTTGGCAGATTTGCGAGCTAAGCAGCGACGCCACCTAAATAGGCGCTGATAACCGCTTCATTGCTCGCGAGATCGCTGCCTGGTCCCTCAAGAACAACGCGTCCGGCCTTGAGAACGTAGCCGTAGTCGGCGAATTTCAAGGCGACTTTGCTGTTCTGCTCCACGAGCAGAATGGTCACGCCTTCACGATTGAGGCGCTGCACGATGTTCATGACTTCCTTGATCAGTTGGGGCGCCAGACCCATGGAAGGCTCATCGAGCAACAGCACCTTGGGCGCGGCCATGAGGGCCCTGCCGATCGCCAGCATCTGCTGCTCACCGCCCGAGAGGTTCCTTGCATCGCCATTCTGCCGGCGCGCCAGGATGGGAAAGAGCTCGAAAACGTGATCCAGCCGTCGCCGGCGCTCGACGTCGTCGGCAAGCGTAAACGAGCCCAGGTCAAGGTTCTCCCTGATCGTCATGTCGCCGAAAATACGCCTTCCCTCCGGAACGTGGACGAGCCCGCGATGCGGCAGGCGGTGGGCAGGGACCTTGGTTATGTCCTCGCCCAGGAAGCGGACACTTCCGGAGGATGCGGCAACAAGGCCGGACAGCGTGCGTAGCGTGGTGCTCTTGCCCGCACCATTCGCGCCAAGCAGGGCGACGATCTGGCCACGTTTGACCGAAAGGCTGACGCCATGAAGGGCTTCGATGCCGTCATAGCGCGCGACGATGCGGTCCGCGGAAAGAACGATTTCGGCGTCCATCATTCCTCCGTACCGAGATAGGCTTCGATGACCCGGGGGTCTGCTCGCACGGCCTCCGGCGGCCCGTCGGCGATCTTCTGACCGTAGTCGAACACCACGATCTTCTCCGACACTTGCATGACCAGGCCCATGTCGTGCTCGATCAGCAGGACCGTGACACCGGTTTCATCACGGATGCGGCGGATCAGGTCAACAAGGTCCAGCTTCTCGCGCTCGTTCAGGCCGGCGGCAGGCTCGTCCAGCAGGATGAGCTCGGGCGCCGACGCCAGGGCTCTTGCGAGTTCGAGCCGCCGTTGATCGCCATAGGAAAGACCGCCGGCACGGCGATGCGCATGCTGCTCGATGCCGACAAAATCGAGCCAGCGCATGCCAGCCGTGCGGATCGTCTCCTCCTCGCGTCGCTGTGCCGGCAAGTGCAGGATCGCCGACATGATGCCGTGGCGGCTGCGGCAATGCTGGCCGGACATGGCGTTTTCCAGAACGGTCATTTCCTTGAACAGCCTTATGTTCTGAAACGTGCGGGCGAGCCCGAGCGCGGTGATGCGATGCGGCGGCAAACCGGTGATTGGCCGGCCGCCCAGGCTGATCGAGCCGCCCTTCGGCTTGTAGAAGCCGGTCAGGCAATTGAAGAGCGATGTCTTGCCAGCCCCGTTCGGCCCGATAAGGCTGTTGATGGCGCCTTTCTCAACCGAGAACGAAATATCGTGAAGGACTTTCAGTCCTCCGAAACTGAGGCGCAGATCGCGGACTTCCAGCAAGGCCATGTTCAAACTCGCTTGTCCGGCCACAGCCCGTTCGGCCTGAAGAGCATGATTGCCAGCAGCGCAACCGCGGTCACCAATGGACGATAGGTGCCCGCGCCGCGCAGCACCTCCGGAAGCAGGGCCACGAGAACAGCACCAAGGACGACGCCGGGAATGCGGCCCATGCCGCCCAGGACGACACCGAGAAGGATGAGCAGCGATTGGTTGAAGGTGAAACTCTCCGGCGAAATGGCCGTCATCTTGGCGGCGTAGAGGCATCCGGCCACGGAAGCGATCACAGCGCCCATCATATAGGCTTGCAGCTTGGCAGTGACACGGTTGATGCCGATACCGGCGGCGGCGTCCTCGTCATAGCGAACATAAAACCAGGCTCGTCCCATTCGCGATCGCTCGACGCTCAGGCAGACGAAGGCGGTGAGCAGCGCCAGCACTAGGAACGCATAGTAGAAGTGCTGCACCTGCATCAGCTTGAAGCCGAAGATCTCCGGCCGCTCGATGCCGATAAGGCCGCTGGCGCCACCGGTAATGTCGAGGTTGCGGGCGATGATGCGCACGATCTCGCCGAAGCCCAGCGTCACGATCGCCAGATAGTCGCTGCGCAGCCTCAGCGTCGGAGCCCCTATGATGATGCCGGCCACGCAGGCAGCCACCATGGCGACCGGGATGGTGAGCCAGAAATTGAAACCGAATTCCGCGGTCAGGATGCCTGATGTGTAAGCGCCCACCGCGAAGAAGGCGGCGTAGCCGAGGTCGAGCAGGCCCGCATAGCCGACAACAATGTTGAGGCCGAGGCACAGAACGACATAGAGCAGCGCCGTGGTTGCCACCTCCGTCACATAGGCGTTGGCGAATTGCGGCAACACCAGCGCGACGGCGAGCGCCGCCAGGCCGGGCAGCACGACGGACCAGCGCATCAATTGCGGTTGCACGGCGGTCGGCATGGTTCTGACTTCGTCGATCATCACACCCGCTCCACGACAGAGCGGCCAAGAAGGCCGGTCGGCTTGAACACAAGGAACAGGATCAGGGTCCCGAACACGAAGACATCACGCCACTCCGATCCGACGAAGGGCAAGGACGAGCCGAAAGCCTCGAGCAGGCCGAGTAGCAATCCGCCGAGCATGGCGCCCGGCACGCTGCCGATCCCGCCTATGACAGCGGCGGTGAAGGCCTTGAGCCCCATGATGAAGCCCATGAAGAAATGGACACTGCCATAATAGGCGCCGGCCATGACCCCGCCGCCGGCGGCGAGCGCCGAACCCATGAAGAAGGTCAGTGCGATCACCCGGTCGACATCGATGCCCATCAGCCGGCTTGCCCCCATATCGATGGACACGGCGCGCATCGCCTTGCCGTACATGGTGCGAGAGACAAAGGCCTGCATGCCTGCCATAAGAGCAATGGAGGCGGCCACCAGAACCATCTGCGTGTAGGTGATATGAACGGTGGAAATATCCACGCCGGCAAAACCGAGGTCCGTGTTGAAGGCATAATGCCGCCCGCCTGTCAGGGCGAGTGCCGTGCCGTTCAACACCATCGAGGCACCGAGCGCCGTGATGAGGATCGAGAGGCGCGGCGCATTGCGCATCGGCCGATAGGCGAAGCGTTCGATGATGACGCCGAGCAGGCCGACAGCCAGCATCGACACAAGCAGGGCGCAGACCACGCCCAGCCAGCCATTGCCGACCCATAGGCCGACGAAGGAAAACACGATGAGGCCGACGAAGGCGCCGTTCATGTAGATGTCGCCATGGGCGAAATTCAGGAGCTTGATGACGCCGAAGACCATGCTGTAGCCAAGCGCGATCAGGGCATAGAACGAGCCGACGATAAGACCGTTCACCAGTTGCTGAATAAGCAGGTCGAGCGTCATTGATGCTCCAGGGCAGAATTGAAAAAGTCTTGGCTGGGCGCAGCGTCAGCGCGCCAGACAATCGGCGGTGACGCCGAGGCCGCCACAAGGCCTGCCTCGGCGTCAATCCTGTTAGCCTTTATTCGGCTACCCACTTGCCGCCCTTGGCGATCACCGGGCGGAAGTTCGAGGTCTGGAGCGTGTTCTTGTCGGTGAACTTGATTTCACCGGCAAGGCCCTTGAAGTCGCTCGCCTTGAGCGCCTCGATGATTGCCTTCTGATCCGCCGACTTGGCCCGCGTGATCGCATCGGCGATCAGGCCGCCCACATCATGGGAGAGCGCCGCATAGGCGCCGGCGTCGCGGCCATAGGTTTCCTTGTACTTGGCCTTGAAGTCGGCGGCGCCGGACAAGAGGTCGACGGTGGGCGGAGACAACAGATACACGCCCTCACCGGCCGAACCGGCGATCTCCAGATATTCCGGCGAATTGTTGCCGTCGCCCAGCACAATGCCGCCCTGGAACCCGGCCTGCCGAAGCTGCTTGGTGAGCAGAGCGCCACCGGCATGGTAGGCGGTCCAGAAGACAGCATCGGCGCCGCTCGACTTGATCTTGGTGACGACCGCCGAATAGTCCTGCTCGCCGGCGGTGGTGGTCTCCTTGGCGGCAATTTCGCCGCCAGCGCTCTTGAAAGCTTCGGCGGTCAGCTTGGCCAGGTCGGACGAATAGGCATCGCCTTCGTCCACGACCGCGATCTTCTTGTAGCCGTTCTTCTTGAAGAGTTCGACGGCTGTCGTCGCCTGCATGTCGCCGGTCGAATTGGCGAGGAAGGCATTGCCCTGATTGGCGGCGACCAGCTTGGTCGAGTTCGCTCCGATGATGACGAACGGAATGCCGGCGTCACCATAGATCTTCAATGTCGGCAAGACGGCGCCCGAGCAGTAGCCGCCGACGATGGCGGTCACGCCTTCCGAGACAAGCTTGCTGCCTGCGGTCACCGCCTGTTGCGGATCGCAGGCGTCGTCGGCGGTGGTGGTGGTGATCTTGTCGCCGTTGACGCCGCCCTTGGCGTTGACGGCATCGATCGCCATCTTCACGGCGTTCTCCATATCCTGCCCTTCACTGGCCAGTTGGCCAGTCATGGGGGCCACGATGCCGATCTTGATGTCGGCAGCCGCGGCCATCGTGGTCAGAGCCAGCCCGGCAAGGGCGGTGGCGCAAGCTAGCCTCTTGAAGGAAACAACCATCAATTCTCTCCATTTCCCCTGTTGGTGCATCCAGGCGGTGCGCCCGAAATGCATTGTTTCGCCCCTCGGTTAGCTGCGGAGCGGTTATGTTGAGCAAGATCGCCAGCCGGCCAAGCGGTTGTCACCGGCAAGGACTGACCCGGCAGATCAGTGACTGCCGCTTGAAGCCCGGGCATAGGCTCCCTGATAACGGTTCTCCTGGATGCTCTGCATGATCTCGGCCTCACGGGCTTCCTGCGCCCGGACGGCGGCCAGCAAGGCCGCAGCACCGTCGATTGGAAATGCCACGACGCCATCCTCGTCGCCGACGACGATGTCGCCTGGACCGACGACCATGCCGCCTATGCAGACGGGAACATTGATGGCTCCCGGACCATCCTTGTAGGGTCCGAGATGGATGGCCGACCGCGCGAAGCATGGAAACGGACTGCGGCCGATGGCACCGGCATCGCGAATGGCGCCGTCGATGACAATGCCAGCGGCGCCGCGCGACGCCGCGACACTTGTCATGATCTCGCCGACCAGCGCGCGTCCTTCATACCCGCCGCCATCGACGACGATGACGTCGCCGGGCTGCAACAGATCGAGCGCACGATGGATGAACTGGTTGTCGCCGGGGCGGGTCCTGACCGTCAGCGCCCTCCCCGCCATGACGCCGCCCACCCGGTGAAATGGCCGCAACCCGACAGCCCCCGGGACACGGGCGAGATTGTCGCTGATCAACGGCGTCGCCAGAGCGCGGAACGCGTCGATCAGTTCGCTTTCCTGTGATCCATCCGCCATCGTCTGCACTCCCCGTCGTCGGCACCTTTATGAATATAGTATCCAATCACAATTAATTCAGCGGAGTCAACCGGCTTGCGCGGGTTGGCAGAAAAAAGCCAAAGCAGTCCATAAACGCCGCCTCTTGGGCAAACATGACCGCAAAGCCCACCCGTCCGGGCTTGCAATGTCGGCAAAGTTCAAGATAGATTGGATAACATATCCATAAATGCCATGATTGCAAAAAGGGAATTGGCTGTGAAGCACGCAGGAAAAGTCGTGATCGTCACCGGGGCGGCACAAGGGCTGGGCCTTGCCTGCGCCGAGCGCTTTCATGCCGATGGCGCCAAGGTGGTGCTTGTCGACGTGCAGGCCGATCGCGGGCGCGAGCATGCCGAACGCCTTGGCGAGCGCGCCGTCTGGCTATCCGCCGACCTTTCCGAAATCAACAGGGACATGGCCGACGGCATCATTGCCAAGGCCATGCAAAGCTTCGGCGGTGTCGACGTCCTCATCAACAATGCCGGCATCATCCATCTGGACGATTTCGTCGACTTCCCCGAGGAAGCCTTCGACCTGGTTCAGCGCGTCAATCTCAAGGCGCCCTTCCTACTCGGACAGGCCGCGGCAAGGGCCATGATCGCGCAGGGACGCGGCGGCTCGATTATCAACATGTCGTCGATCAATGCCATTCTGGCCATTCCCAATTCGGTCGCCTATGCCGTTTCCAAGGGTGGAATCAAGCAATTGACGGCGGTGATGGCCGTCGGATTGATCCCGCATAATATCCGCGTCAACGCCATCGGCCCCGGCACCATCCTGACCGACATGGTCAAGAGTTCGGTCATGGCCAACGAAGCGCAGCGCCAGACCATCCTGTCGCGCACGCCGAGCGGCCGCTGTGGCGAACCTTCGGAGATCGCCAGCGTCGCATCCTTCCTGGCCAGCGACGACGCTTCCTACATCGTCGGCCAGACCATCTATCCCGATGGCGGTCGCCTGATCCTGAACTATACGGTGCCGGTGAAGGACTGACCGCCCATGGTTGTCGGCACCCCCCACATCAGCCTTGCGGGATCGGGCGCGCTGCTGCTCGATGGCGCGCAGGGCGCCTTTAATGATACCACCCAGGAACTGGTCTGGGCGGTAGCGAACGCCGCGTTGACCCTCGAAGGGGTGTGCGAGGCCGTTCCCGGCATGAACAACCTGCTCATAGTATTCGACCCGCTCGCCACGGATGCACCAAGCCTCAGCGAGCAGCTGAAGTCACTATGGGCCAGCACAGACGCCCACGCGGTTGCCGGCACGCATCATACCATTCCCGTTCACTATGGCGGCGCGCGTGGCGAGGATCTCGCCGGCTGGGCCACGCATTGCGGCCTGTCTGTCGACGAGACCGTCAGGCACCACGCGGCGGCCACCTATACCGTCGCCGCCATCGGCGCCATGCCGGGCTTTCCCTATCTGTCCGGTCTCGACCCGCGGCTTGCCTGGGCAAGGCGCAGCACGCCTCGCCTCAAAGTCACTGAGGGCGCCGTCATCATTGCTGGCGCGCAGGCGGGTATCATGCCGATGACTGCGCCGTCCGGCTGGCACATCATCGGCCATACCGACGTGAAGCTGTTCAAGGCCGAAGCGGAATTGCCCGTGCTGCTCAGGCCCGGAGACAAAATCCGATTCGCAATCGCAGGGATCGAGGCATGATCGAGATCCTCACCACCGGCCTGCCGAACACGGTCCAGGATCTCGGCCGGCCTGGTCATCTGGCGCTGGGGGTCAGCCATGGCGGCGCCATGGACAGGCAGGCGCTGGCGATCGCCAATCTCATGCTGGGCAATGACCCCTCGGCTGCCGGGATCGAGGTCGCGCTTCATCCGTTCCGGCTGCGCGCGCACATCGACACCGCCGTCGCCGTCACCGGCGCGGAATGCGCCGTCAGCGTCGGCGATCGGCCCTGCCCGCCCTGGTGGGCCATGACGATCCGCGCCGGCGAGACCCTAGTCCTCGAAGCACCGCGGGTCGGTGCGCGTTCCTATATCGCCTTTGCCGGCGGGCTCGATCTGCCTTCCGTCATGGGGTCGCGCGCGACGGATGTGAAAGGTGGTTTCGGCGGGTTTGCTGGACGCGGCCTGTCGCGCGGCGACCGGCTTGCGCTCAACCCTGCGCAATGCCGGCTTCCCGCGGGCGGCATCGGCGCAGCGCTGGAGGAGCGACGGGGCGCGGCGGACGGCGCGGCCTCGGCAATCGAATTGCGGGTTCTGCCGGCCGCCGAGTTCGACGCCTTCACGCCGGAGGCCCAGGCGGCTTTCACCGGCAGCGAATGGAGCATCACCAACGACGCCAACCGCATGGGATACCGCCTTTCCGGGGAGACGCTTTCCCTCCTCTCGCCGCTGGAATTGCTGTCCCACGGGATCGTACCGGGCACCGTCCAGGTGCCGCCGTCCGGCCAGCCGATCATCCAGCTGGCCGATGCCAACACCTGCGGCGGCTATCCGAAGATCGCTACGGTGATCGAAGCCGACCTCTGGCGGCTGGCGCAAGCGCCGGTCGGCGCGCGCCTGCGGTTCTCGCCGGTCTCGATAGAAGCGTCGACGGCAGCGCTTCGCGCGAACCGGCAGCAACGTCGCGACTTTATCGCCGCCCGAAACCTCATGGCCGGCGAGCAGAGGGCTCCATGAAAATTCGTCCCTTCACCATCGAGATTGCCCAGTCTGAAATCGACGATTTGAAGAAGCGCATCTCGACCTGGCGCGAGCCGGACCAGTTGCAGGCAATAGGCTGGGCGCAGGGAACGGAATACGAGGAACTGAGCCGGCTTATGCAGCACTGGCGTACCGGCTTCGACTGGCGCAAGCATGAAGCCGCCTGGAACATCCATCCGCACTACCAGACGGATATCGGCGGCCAAACCATCCATTTCATCCATGCGCGCGCCGCTGTGGCGACCAACAGAACGGTCATACTCACCCATGGCTGGCCAGGCAGCGTCTTCGAATTTCATGAACTGATCCCGCTTCTGACAGACCCGCTTTCGCATGGCGGAAGGCAGGAAGATGCCTTCAACGTCGTGGCCCCGTCGATTCCCGGCTATGGCTTTTCGAGCCGGCCGACCAGGCCTGGTCTCAACCTGTTCACCGTCGCCGATCTTTGGGCCGAGTTGATGAGCCGTCTCGGCTACAAGCGATATCTCGCTCAGGGAGGCGATCTCGGCGCCAGCGTGTCGACCTGCCTGGCGCACGCGCATCCAGACAGTCTCGCCGGCGTGCATCTGAATTTCATCCCCGGCTCATTCTCACCGCCTCACGATGCAAGCCCGGATGGCGATTTGACTTTGGAAGAGCGCATCTTCCTGGAACGGAAAGCCGGATGGGCGGATCTTCATGGCGCCTATGCCCATATTCAAGCGACGCGTCCGCAAACGCTTGCCTACGGGCTGACGGATTCGCCGGTCGGACTGGCGGCGTGGATGATCGAAAAATTCCGCGACTGGAGCGATTGCGATGGCGATCTGGCCAACGCCGCTTTTTCGCGCGACGACATGCTCGCCAACATCTCGCTCTACTGGTTCACCCGGACCGTCGCTTCGTCGATGCGGCTCTATTGGGAAACGCGCGCCCGTCCGCTTGCATTCGCGCCCGGCACGGCGATCAACGTCCCGCTTGCAGTGGCTTTGTTTCCCAAGGAATTGCCGATGCCGCCAAGGAGTTGGGTCGAGCGCGTCTTCAAGGACATCCGCCAGTGGACAGCGATGCCGCGCGGTGGTCATTTCGCAGCCCTCGAGCAGCCCGCTTTGCTTGCACAGGATCTAAGAGCCTTTGCCGGTGGTCTGGATTTTTAAAGGCAGCGTTTGCGCGCAGCCAAGCCCGAAGGCCAGAAATGACCAACACCACGATCACCACCGATGCCCTGCATGAGCGCGTCGATGCAATTTTCCGCAAGGCCGGACTGAACCCCATTCAGGCCAGCGCCATCACAAGGGTCATCGTCGCGGCGGAACGCGATGCCTGCAAGTCACATGGCATCTACCGGATCGAAGGCGCCCTGCGGACGATCAAGGCCGGAAAGGTGAGCCCATACGCGGTGCCCGAGTTATTGCCGCAAGACGCACCGGCCATCGTCAAAGTGGATGCGAAGCACGGCTTCGCCAACCCGGCCTTCGAACTTGGTCTGCCTGTCCTGGTCGAGCGGGCACGCTCGTGCGGCATTGCCGCGCTCGCGATCAACGATGCGGTGCATTTTTCCGCCCTTTGGGTGGAGGTCGAAGCCTTGACCCAGGCAGGCCTTGCCGGCTTGGCCATGTGCCCGAGCTATGCCACCGTCGCTCCGACCGGTGGCAACGGACCGTTGCTGGGCACCAATCCTTTTGCCTTTGGCTGGCCGCGAGAAGAGCAGCCTCCCTACGTTTTCGACTTCGCGACCTCGGTTGCCGCGCGCGGCGAGATCGAGCTCTACCGCCGGGCCGACAAGAAGCTGCCGGAAGGCTGGGCCATGGATTCGGACGGCAGGCCAACGACCGACCCCGAAGCTGCCCTGGCGGGCGCCATGCTTCCCTTCGGCGGGCACAAGGGCTCCGCCATCGCGACGATGATCGAGCTGCTCGCCGGGATCATGATCGGCGACCTGACCAGCCCCGAGGCGCTCAATGTGCTCGGCACCACGACGCTCTATCCATCGCATGGAGAGTTGGTCATCGCTTTCTCCCCGAAAGCCTTCGCCGCCGGCCGGCCCGGCAATCCGCTGGGCCGTGCTGAAGCGCTGTTCGAGGGGATCCTTGGCCAGGGCGCGCGCCTACCCTCGCAAAGGCGGTTCCTAGCCCGCGAGACGTCGGAGCGCGACGGTATCGTTCTCTCACACCAGGAAATGGAACAACTCGATCGTTTTCTCGAACGGGGGCTCGACGCGGTCTGAATCGGTATCGCCAAGGCCAAGACCAAATACAGGAGGAAAAAAATGCGCTGGACGAAAACATTCACGGTCGTCGGCTGCCATGCCGAAGGCGAAGTCGGCAATGTGATCACGGGAGGCGTCAAGGATGTTCCGGGCAAGACCATGTTCGAAAAGAAGGAGTATCTCGAAGAGCATATGGACGACATTCGTGGGCTGCTCTTATTCGAGCCGCGCGGTGCGCCCTACGTCAACGGCAACATCATCCTGCCGCCTTGCGATCCCTCGGCGGATCTCGGCTACGTCATAATTGAAAGCACGGAATACCCGCCCATGTCGGGCTCCAACACCATCTGCGTCGCCACCGTGGCGCTGGAAACGGGCATGGTGCCGATGAAGGAGCCTGAGACATTGCTGCGCATGGAAGCGCCGGCCGGCATGATCGAGGTGCGCTGCCTCTGCGAGAACGGCAAGGTGAAGCAGGTGGAGTTCACCAATGTGCCGGCTTTCGCGTTCCACCTCGACATACCTGTCGAAGTCGAGGGGCTCGGCACGATCACCGTCGACACCTCCTATGGCGGCATGACTTTCGCCCATGTGAACGCCCGGGCACTGGGCTTTTCCATAACACCCGACGAGGCCCACCAGATGTCGCTGATGGGTCAACGCATCAAGAAGGCGGTCAACGAGCAGCTCAATGTCGTGCATCCGGAGAACCCGAAGATCCGCGACGTGTCCAACGTGATTTTCGAAGGTCCTATCGAGCGCATCGACGGGCGCGTGGATAGCATCAACGGTACGGTGTGCCTGCATGGCAGGCTCGATCGCTCGCCGACCGGCACCGGCACCACCGGGCGGCTTGCGGTGATGTCGGCAAAGGGGCAGATCGCCAAGGGCGAGCTGTTCCGCAACAGGTCGATCATCGGGACCCATTTCGATTCCCGCGTGATCGCCAATGCGCGTGTTGGCGATCGCGACGCTGTCGTGGTCACCATCGCCGGACAGGCCTGGATTACCAGCATCGGCCAATATGGTCTCGACCCGACAGATCCCTATCCGCGCGGACATCGCCTCAGCGATGTCTGGTTCTGAAACGGACCCGACCGTGCTCAGGCCGCGAACGCTCTGACCCTGACGCCGCTCGCCTCCAGCCGTCGCCGGACGCGCGCGGCGATGGCGACGGCTGCCGGGGTGTCGCTGTGGACGCAGATCGAATCGATCGGCGTCTGCAGCATCTGTCCGGAAAGCGTCTCGATGGCACCTTGCTTGACCATTCGCACGACCCGTTCGGCCGCCTTCTCGGCGTCGTGGATGACAGCGCCTTCCAGCTTGCGCGAGACAAGAAAGCCTTCCTCCGTATAGGCGCGGTCGGCAAAGATTTCGGATCTGACCGTCAGGCCCGCGTCGCGCGCGATCCTGTCCTGGAAGCCAAACGCTATGGCCAGGCAGATCAGGCCGGGATCGACGGCCTTGACCGCGCGCGTCACGGCTTCGGCGACGCCACGGTCGGTCTGGGTAAGATTGCCTAGCGCGCCATGCGCCTTCACATAGCGGATCGGGTGGCCGGCATAGGCGGAAAGCGCTTGCGCCGCGCCGATCTGGTAGGCGACCAGCCTCTCGATCTCATCCATGGAATGCGGGATGATGCGGCGTCCGAATCCCCACAGATCGGCGAAGCTCGGATGCGCGCCAACGGCAACGCCCTTGTCGCGCGCCATCGAGAACGTGGCCGCCATGATCTCGGGGTCGCCGGCATGAAAGCCGCAGGCCACATTGGCGGAACTGACGATGTCGAGGATCGCCGCATCGTCGCCGAGCCTGTAGGCTCCAAAACCCTCGCCCATGTCGGAATTGATATCGACCTGCAATCCTTGGGCCGCCATGGCGCTTTCCTCAGTGGTTCGAACCATCGCCTTTGCCTTCACGCCAGCTCGTAGAGCGGCGTGCCGTAGCCGACGACCGCTCCGTCCTCGATCAGCGCAGCACCCAGCACGCCGTCTACCGGCGCGAGTACGGCCCTCAGGCATGGGCCGACCTGCAGGACGCCGACCGTCTCGCCCTTGCGAACCACCTGGCCAGGTCCGGCAATCGGCCGACCGGTCGTTGGATGATCTAGACAGAACACACCGACGCCGGGCGCACGCACGCCCTTGAAGACCGTTTCGGCCTTCGGCGCGACTGCAGCCATGGGTGTTTCGGCAACAACCGCCCGCATATGCAGGCGCAACGAAAAGCCGGCCTCCGACACTTCGATCTCGCCGATGCCGGCGCTAGCGCACCAGGCGGCCAGCCTTTCGATCTCTTCAATCGTCATCGCCGCCTCGTCCCTGGAGCAGACCGCCTTCAATGAGACGTTCAAGATGATGGATATCGAAGCCGCCGGCAGCGAAGCCGGGCTCCTCCATCAGGAGGCCATGGAGCGGCGCGTTGGTGGCGATGCCGACAGCCTCCATCTCGCCCAGCGCGCCGCTCATGCGCCGGATCGCCTCGGCCCGCGTCGCGCCATGCGCCAGCAGCTTGGCCACCAGGGAATCGTAGTGCGGCGGCACGATGTAGCCGGAGTAGAGATGCGATTCGACGCGGATTCCCGGGCCGCCGGGCGGCGTCCAGCGCTCGACCCGGCCCGGATGCGGGCGAAAGCTATATGGATCTTCAGCGTTGATGCGGCATTCGATGGCGTGGCCCTGGATGCGGATGTCTTGCTGGCTGAACGACAGGGCTTCGCCCCGGGCGATGCGGATCTGCTCGCGCACGATATCGATGCCGGTGACGAGTTCAGTGACGGGATGCTCCACCTGCACGCGGGTGTTCATCTCGATGAAAGAGAAGCGCCCATCCTCGTAGAGGAATTCGAATGTGCCGGCACCGGTATAGCCGATGGTCAGGCATGCGCGGGCACACAGTTCGCCGATCTCGGCAATCGCCTCGCGGGCGATGCCGGGCGCCGGCGCCTCCTCGATGATCTTCTGGTGGCGGCGCTGCATGGAGCAATCCCGCTCGCCTAACCACACCGCCTTGCCATGCTTGTCCGCCAGAATCTGAATCTCGATATGGCGCGGGTGCTCAAGGAATTTCTCCAGATAGACTTGCGGGTTGCCGAAGGCCCGGTCCGCCTCTTTCGTCGCCATGGAAACGGCTTCCATTAGGGCGCGCTCCTCGCGCACGATGCGCATGCCGCGCCCGCCGCCGCCGCCCGCCGCCTTGACGATGACCGGATAGCCGATGGCCTCGGCAATGGCGCGCACTGCCTGCTCGTCCTGCGGCAGCGCCCCCTCCGAGCCTGCAACGCAGGGAACGCCGGCGGCGATCATCATGCGCTTGGCGGAGACCTTGTCGCCCATGGTGCGGATCGCCGCCGCGGACGGCCCGATGAAGGCAAGGCCGGCGTTTTCGACGGCCTCGGCGAAGGCCGCATTTTCCGAGAGGAACCCATAGCCCGGATGGATCGCGCCCGCGCCGGTAAGTTGCGCGGCGGTGATGATCTCGGCGATGTTGAGATAGCTCTCCGTCGCGGCAGCCGGCCCGATGCAGATCGCCCTGTCCGCCAGCGCGACATGGCGAAGGCTCGCATCAGCATCCGAGTACGCTGCCACCGTTTTCAATCCGAGATCGCGGCAGGCGCGCAGGATGCGCAGCGCGATTTCACCGCGGTTGGCGATAAGGACGGTATCGAACATCGCCCTCAGCCCAAATCTTCGAGAACGAACAGCACGTCGCCGGACTGCACGGCGGCATGGTCGTCGAAAGCGATCTGGACGATCCGCCCGGGGCGATCGGATTCCACGACGTTGAACGTCTTCATGGCTTCGAGGACGCCGACCTTCTGCCCTTCCATGACCGCATCGCCAACCGAAGCGAGCGGCGGTTCGCCTTCGGTGCCGGAACGGTAGAACACGCCGGTGAGCGGCGCGCGGATCGAATGCCGCGCGATGGGCGGAGCTGTCAAAGCCGGATTTGAGGAGACGGCGATGCCGGCGGCTGGCCCCGGCTGCGGCGAAGGCTGCGTCTGCGACGCGGATTGGGCCGGAGCCGCCTGCCTGGACATGCGGATGCGAACGCCGTCGCGCTCGATCTCCAGTTCGGCAATGGGCGAACGCGAGACAAATTCGATCAGCTTCTGGACGAAGTCGAGATCCATCGCCGGCCTATCGCAGCGCTTCGACAGCCTCGGCGATACGCCCGATCGCTTTTTCGATCAGGTCCATCGACGTGGCTATGGAAATGCGGAAGTGCGGCGACAGGCCGTAGGCTGAGCCCTGCACCACCGCGACCCGTGCCTGATCGAGCAGGTAAAGCGAGAAATCGTCGTCGCTGCCGATAGGAGTGCCGTCCGGGCGACGACGGCCGATCAGGGCCGAGCAATTGGGATAGAGATAGAAGGCGCCCTCGGGCGTCTGGCAGGTGAGGCTAGGAATCTTGCGCAGCAGCTCCAGTGCGCGGTCGCGCCGCGCCTGGAATTCGAGTGCCCGCGGACGAAGAAAGTCCTGAGGGCCTTCAAGTGCTGCTATGGTCGCGGCTTGCGAGATGGATGACGGGTTCGACGTGCTTTGGCTCTGCACGGTCGCCATGGCGCGGATCAACTCTTCCGGCCCGCCGGCATAGCCGATCCGCCAGCCGGTCATGGCATAGGCCTTCGACACACCATTGACCGTCAGCGTGCGGCCCTTCAGCCGCGGCTCGACGCCTGCAATGGTATGGAACGCGCGCCCGTCGAACAGGATATGCTCGTAGATGTCATCGGTCAGCACGTGGACATGCGGGTGATCGAGCAACACCTCGGCCAGCCCCGCAAGTTCGTCGCGGCTGTAGACGGCGCCAGTCGGATTGGAGGGCGTGTTGAGCAGCAGCCATTTGGTGCGCCAGGTAATGGCTGCTCGCAGGGCTTGCGGCGTCAATTTGAAGCCCTCTGCCTCCGTGCAGGGAACGACCACCGGCTTGCCTTCGCCGAGCAGGACGATGTCGGTGTAGGAAACCCAATAGGGCGCTGGGACAACCACCTCGTCGCCGGGAGCCAGCGTTGCCAGCAGGGCGTTGTAGATGATCTGCTTGGCGCCGCCCGCAACACTGATTTGCGAAGGCTCATAGTCGAGGCCGTTCTCGCGCCTGAATTTTCCGGCCACCGCCTTCTTCAGCGCGGCGGTGCCGTCGACCGCCGTATAGCGCGTCTCACCCCTGCGCATCGCCTCGTAGGCCGCCTCGACGATGTGCGGTGGCGTTGGAAAATCCGGCTCGCCGGCGCTCAGGCTGATGACGTCGATGCCGGCCGAACGCATTTCGATCGCCCGCGCGGTGACCGCCATGCTGGGGCTCGGCTTGATGACGTCGAGACGGGGAGCGATGAGGCCCACGGGAAATCCTCGGCATGGCTGCCGCGACGTTGCCGGGCAGGTGATATCTGTTACAAATTGGATAATGTATTCTGTTTTTCACGTCAAACCTCTTTTTCTGCATCGAAGACCGGGTTATGTCTCGTTTTGGAGGTGGACCGATAGAGGAAGATATCCAATCCTTGTCGCCACGGATGATATTCGAGATAGGGAACACGATTGGTATGGGCACAAACTATGATGTGGTGATCGTCGGCGGTGGCGTTGTCGGCAGCTCGATCGCCTACTTTCTGTCAGCCAATCCGGATTTCGATGGCAGGATCGCGGTGATCGAGCGGGACCCCTACTACACGGCGTCCTCGTCTTCCTTGTCGACCAGCGCCATCCGCCAGCAGTTCGGCACGGCGCCCAACATTGCCATGTCGAAGTTTAGCATCCACTTCCTGCGCCAGGTAAAGACGCGGCTTGCCATCGGCGACGAGTTGGCCGACATCGGCCTGCATGAGCCCGGCTACCTCGTGCTGGCGACACCCGAGCGGGCAGACGCGCAGCGTGCCAAGAACCGCGTTCAGCGCGGCATGGGCGTCGACGCCGAACTGATCGAGCAGGTCGATCTGGCACGACGCTTCCCGTGGCTCAACACGGACGATCTCGCCCTTGGCTCGCTCGGCCTTGGCAGCGAAGGCTGGTTCGACGGCCCCGGCCTGATGCAGGCCTTCCGTCGAAAGGCGCGCACGCAGGGCGTGAACTATCTTGCCGCGACGGTGACCGGACTGACCATGGCGTCTCCCCAAAAGGTCGGCGAAGTGGTGCTCGACAATGGCGACCGGCTTGCCGCCGGCACGGTGATCAACGCGGCCGGACCATGGAGCGCGGGCATTGCCAGGATGGCCGGCGCCGAGCTGCCGGTTGTCCCGAGCAAGCGCTGCGTCTTCGTCTTCGAAACGCCGGCAAGGATCGAAAACTGCCCCTTCGTCTTCGACACGAGCGGCTTCTGGCTGCGGCCGGAAGGTCAGCTCTTCCTGTGCGGTATTCCGCCGGTGCGCGACAACGATCCAGACGATTTTGGCCTGGATGTGGACTACGACCTGTTCGACGACTTGATCTGGCCGGCGCTCGCCCATCGTGTGCCCGGGTTTGAGCAATTGCGGATGCTGCGCGCCTGGGCGGGGCTCTACGAGTACAACACCTTCGACCACAGCGGCATCATCGGCCGGCATCCCGAGATCTCGAATTTTGTCCTGGCCACCGGCTTCAGCGGCCACGGCATGATGCATGCAGCGGCGACCGGGTCGGGCGTCAGTGATCTCATTGCCTATGGCGAGTACCGCTCTGTCGACCTGTCGGCCTTCCGCTATGAAAGGATCGCTGGCAATCAGCCTATCGAGGAACATGTCTACTGAAGCGAAACGGGCGACATGGCATCGCGGTGACAACGGTGCTATGCGTCCACTTCTTCCATCAACACGGCGCCAGTCAACAAACAAGGCGGCCGCCCCAGGCTGATTCATGCTCGTACAGAAGAAAACCATCTCGACCCAGGTCGCCGATGCCATCAGGCAGAAGATACTGATCGGTGAATACGAGGCCAATTTCCAACTGCGGCAGGAACATCTGGCCACCGAGTTCGGTGTCAGCCGAATTCCGGTGCGAGAGGCGCTGCATCAGCTTCATTCGGAAGGCTTCGTCACGCTGGTTTCCCACAAGGGCGCCGTCGTCACCTCCATTTCCCTGGACGAGATCCTCGAGCTCTACGAATTGCGAGCCCGGATCGAAACATGGCTACTGGCCCTGGCCATTCCAAGGATGACGGAGGCAGACCTCGCGCTGGCCCGCGAGCGCGCAAAGCAGCACCAGGAGCAGGGCAAGACCGGCGAGTACTCGAACCAGCTCAACTGGAACTTCCACGCCGCGCTCTACCAGCCGTCCGGCCGCAAGGCGACGATCGAACTGGTCGGGCGCATCTACCAGCAGCTGGAACGCTACACGCGCATGATGGTGACGCTCACCGAAATCCAGGCCCAGTCCGACCGCGACCACTGGCAACTCATCGACCTGTGCGAAGCCAAGGATACGCTGCGCGCCGTCGGCCTGTTGGAAATGCATATCATCACCAGCGGTAAATTCCTGGTCGACCGGCTTCAGGAATTGCGGGGAAGCTGACGGACCAGTCGTTCTTGGGCTTAATCGGCCTCCCCAATCCTTTGCGTTGGTGGATCATTTGCCGGGCAGATTGGTTGCCCGGGTCAGCAGGATCACGCCTGCCTTGTCGGCTGTGTCGTAGTAGGTGAAGCCGGTGCGGTTTTCCCGGCGCCCGCGCATCAGCACGGCAAGCCCGTCGGTTTTCGCCTTGGTTTCGGCTGCGTCCGCATCACGAACCTCGAAGCCGATATGGAAGACGCCTTCACCCTTGCTGTCGAGATGAATTCGCTGCGGTGAAGGATCGCCGTTCGGCTGGCACAGCTGCAGCTGAACGTTCGGCAAGTTGCAAATCCGGTATTGCATCGCCTTGAAACCCTCGGGGCTTGGGACCTGCAATTCTTCGTATTCGGTCAGCGGCGGATAGGACTCCCATGGCCCGATGCCTATGGAGTCATAGTAGGCCTGCGCCTTGTCGATATCGTGCACGACGATGCAGATGTGATGCAGCTTGTCGAAATTACCCATTTTCCTACTCCTTGATCGGAACCGTATAGTTCAGCACCCGGCGCCCTCCGTCGGGGTAGATCGTCTCGCCGGTGATGTAGGAAGCGTCGTCGCTGGCCAGGAACGCCACGACCGAAGCGATCTCGGCTGCCGTGCCGAGGCGCCCGAGCGGTGTGCGCGAAAGGACCGCCCGCCGCATTTCTTCCGAATCGATGAATGTCCCGTCCATGACCATCTCCGTGGCGATGGTGCCCGGGCCGACACCGACCACACGGATGCCATGGGGAGCGAAGGCGACGGCTGCGGTGCTGGTGACCTGGTTCATGCCGCCCTTGGAGATCGCGTAGGTGGCGACACGCGGGTTGGCGAGGCCCGAATTGATCGACGACATGTTGATGATGGCGCCGCCTCCACCTTGCGCGATCATCTGGCGGGCTGCGGCCTGGGTGCCCATGAACGCGCCCTTCAGATTGACGGCGAGAACCCTGTCGTAGTCCGCCTCTGTGATGTCGAGAAAGTCCTGGACCGGAGCGATGCCGGCATTGTTGACCATGATGTCGACACGGCCGAACTTCGCCACCGCCGCTGCAATCAGCCCATCGACCTGGTCCTTCTTGCTGACATCCGTAACCACCGCCAGGACGCTGTCGGTGGTGCCGATTGCAGCGGCACATTTTTTTAGCTCCACGGCATCGATGTCGCCGAGCACGAGCTTCGCGCCTTCGGCCAAAAAGCGTTCCGCGCAAGCGCGTCCGATGCCGCGCGCCGCGCCTGTGACAACCGCCACCTTGCCTGCCTGTCTCATGTCCAATCCTTCGATCATTTGTAAGTCGGCCACCGTCTCAGGGAGCATGGGCCGAGCTTGGCTACGGATGGGGATTCTCCCACCGAAGCCTAGCTTAGCGGATAACGAAGGGATTGGCGGTCTTGCCGGCGGTGTCTATCCACACCGTCTTGGTCTGCAGATAGGAATTGATGGCATCCTGCCCGCTTTCGCGCCCGATACCGCTCCTCTTGTAGCCGCCGAAGGGCGCCATGTAGGAGACGGCACGGTATGAATTGATCCAAACCATCCCCGCCTCCATTGCGGCCGCGCCGCGCAACGCCCGGCCCATGTCGCTGGTCCATATTCCCGCTGCCAGCCCGTAGGGGCTGTCATTGGCAATGGCGAAAGCCTCTTCCTCGTCGTCGAACGGAATGACCGACAGGATCGGTCCGAACACCTCTTCGCGCGCGATCCGCATGGTGTTGTTCACGCCGGTGAAGATGGTGGGCTCGACGAACCAGCCCTCGGCCAATTCACCCGAGGCCGGCTTGCCGCCGCCCAGCACGCAAAGCGCACCCTCGCGGCGCGCGATGCCGAGATAGGACAGCACCTTCTCGCGCTGGGCTTGCGTGGTGATCGGCCCGACCTGCGTCTCTTGCAGCGCCGGATTGCCCAATCGAGCGCTGGCCGCCAGCGTTATAACGCCTTCCACGAACCGGTCGTGGATTTTGCGATGCACCAGCAGCCGCGGACCCGCGATGCAGGTCTGGCCGCTGGCCGCGAAGATGCCTGAGATCGCGCCGTTGACCGCGCTCTCGATATCGGCGTCGTCGAAGACGATGTTGGCCGATTTGCCGCCGAGCTCCAGCGTGACGACTTTTAGCTGTTCGGCAGCCGCTCGATAGACCGCGATCCCGCCAGGCTCACCACCGGTGAAGGCGATCTTGGCGACGTCGGGATGAGAGACGAGTGGCGCGCCGACATCAAGCGGCATGCCGGTAACGGTGTTGACCACGCCGGGCGGGAAGCCCGCCTGCGCAAACAGTTTCACGAATTCCAGCGTCGAGGCCGAGGCGTGTTCCGACGGCTTGATGACGACGGTGTTGCCTGCGGCCAGCAGCGGCGCGAGCTTCCATGTCAGAAGCAAAAGCGGTGAATTCCAGGGCACGATCGCTGCAATGACACCCAGTGGCTCGTGGCGGGTGAAAGCGAACATGCCAGCCTTGTCGATCGGCAGCACCGACCCTTCGACCTTGTCGGCAAGACCGCCGAAATAGCGGAACCATTCCGGGATATAGCGCAGCTGTGCCGTCATTTCGGTGAGCAGCTTGCCATTGTCGCGCGTCTCGACGGCGGCAATACGAACTGCGTTCTCGGCGATCAGATCGGCCAGCCGCACGAGCAGCTTGCCCCGCGCGGTCGGCGTGATGCCGGCCCATTCCTTCGATCGAAATGCTGCCTTCGCGGACGCCACGGCGGCGTCCACCTGGCTCACGCCTCCACGCGGGATCAGCGCCCAGGGCCTGCCGGTGAACGGATCATGGCTCTCGAATGTATCGGCTGTCGATTGCAACCGACCGCCGACCGTGTTCTGGAAACTGACCAGCGCCATATCGGTCCTCAACAGGTGGCAAAGCCCAGATGGGCGCGAAAGCGGTTCTTGACCTCGACCGCGTCGCGCGGCGGCAGCGAGCGCGGCAGGTTCTCGGCGGTGATTTTCAGCACGAAAAGGCGTGGACCGTCGGCCGCGCGACGAAGCTCTTCACACAGCGTGTCGACCTCCTCCAGCGAACGCAACTCGGCGGTTTTCGAAAAACCGCAAGCGGCCGCGACCTTGTCAAAACCAATGCCCTTGCCGGTATGGCTGGACTGCATGCCGGTCTCGCCGAAATGCTGATTGTCGAGCACGACCAGGTCGAGATTTTTCGGCCGCGCCACCGAGATCGTGGCCAGCGAACCGAAGGCCATCAACTGTTCGCCATCCCCGGTGATCACCATGACCCGCTTGTCGGGCTGGGCCTGGGCAATCCCCAGGCCGATCAGCGCAGCGCCGCCCATGGCGCCCCACAGATAATAGTTGTCGTTGCGGTCGCCGGCGGCATGCACGTCGTAGCTCGGCGAGCCGAGACCGGTCACGACCAGGGCGCCATCGCGGGCGTCAAGCAGCTTCTTCACCGCAACCCGGCGGTCCATCGTCGGTAAATTCATGTCGCTCACCACTTCTTCTTGCCGAGCAGCCGCTGCCCGATCAGCACGGCAATCTGCTGGTCGGCGTCGAAAGCCATCAGGGCTGCTTGCGCCACCGTCTCCACCAGGTCGGGGCCGGTCTCGGCGCGCAGCACCCTGAGGCCGATCGCCTTCAGCGAGGCTTCCGTCGCCTGCCCCATCGGCACCTGCCACGGGTTGAATTCGGCCCATTCGCCACGCATCGTCACCAGGACGAGCAAGGGAAAGCGCGCCTGCACGGGAAGCGACAGCATGTTGATGCAATTGCCGACGCCGGAGGATTGCATTAGTACGACGCTCCGCTTGCCGCCGAGCCAGGCGCCGGCGGCAATGGCGATGCCCTCCTCCTCCGTCGTCAGCACGTTGGTGATGACCTCGGGTTCCTCACTGAAAAGGTGGATCAATGTGGTGTGGCCGGCATCGGGCACGTAGGACATGTGGCTGATGCCGGCAGCCTTGAGCACCTCATAGACCTGATCCGGCCATTGCCTTTCAGGCGCCGCCGGAGCGGCTGCAAGTGCTCCTGCTTCCGGATGTTTTGCTTCTACGCTCGCCGTCACCTTGGACCCCCGGGAATTTGGATTGGAACCAGACTACCTCGGCTGTCCGATCTAATCTTCGTCTCTTTCTTGTGATCAGATATAATGGTATTCGATAGCTCATGGAGTTATCGCAGCTACGCACCCTCATCCACGTCGCCGAACTCGGCAGCCTCAGCAAGGCCGCCGACCGGCTGCACATCGCGCAGCCGGCGCTCAGCCGGCAGGTGCGCATGCTGGAGGAGGAATTGGGCTTTGCCCTTTTCCTGCGCCACGGACGCGGCATGGTGCTGTCCGAGCAGGGCAAGGAGGTGCTGACGCGCGCCATGCGCGTGATGGCCGAGATCGACGAGATCCGCGCCACGGCCACGCCCGCCGATGCGCCGCTGACCGGCGAAGTGGCCATCGGCCTGCCGCCCACGGTTGCCGACATTATTTCGCTGCCGCTGGCGGCCGCCTTCGGCAAGGCCCATCCCAAGGCGAAGCTCAGACTTGTCAGCGCCTATACAGGCTATCTGCTGGACTGGATGCACCGCGGCGAGGTCGACGTCGCGGTGCTCTACGATCCGCGTATGGCACGTTCGCTGCGCTCGCGCCCGCTGCTCCTGGAAAACCTCTTCCTGATCGGACCGCCGGATGCGGGATTTTCGACCGTGCGCGCCGTGTCGTTCGCCTCGCTCGCGGGCAAGCGCCTGCTGCTGCCCAGCATCAAGCACGGGCTGCGCATCATTGTCGAACGCTGCGCCACGGATGCCGGCATCACGCTCGATGTCGGCATCGAAGCGGACTCGTACTCGGCGCTGAAGGACCTGGTGCGCAACGGCCATGGCTGGACGATCCTGCCGCTCGCTCCCATCCATGCCGACGTGACCGCCGGGCTGCTCACCGCAGCGCCGCTTATCGATCCGGTGCCCGTACGCCGCCTGATCCTTGCCTACCCGGCGGACCGGCCTGCCTCGCGGCTGGCGCGGTTTGCCGGACAAGCGATAGAGGACATCGCCAAGGATCTTGTCGGGCGGGCCGTCTGGGTTGGCCAGCTTCTCGGCCCTCCACCATAAGCATTCGAATTCCGTTATATCTGCTCACGTCTGCCTTGCATTGCTGACAGGACATGGAGGCGCGATAGTGAGGCCCGCAGCAAGACAAAAAGCCGGACAAACCTCATGGAATCCTATCAGGACATTCGCGATGCCGTCGCCAGGCTGTGCGCGCGCTTTCCCGGAGAATACTGGCGCGCACTCGACAGGGACATGACCTACCCCAGTGAATTCGTCGCAGCGTTGACGCAGGCCGGCTGGCTCTCGATCCTGATCCCGGAGGCGTATGGTGGCTCGGGCCTGCCGCTTTCGGCCGCCGCTGCCGTGCTGGAGGAAATCCAGCGCTCCGGCTGCAATGGCGGCGCCTGCCATGCGCAGATGTACACGATGGGCACGCTTGTTCGCCACGGCTCGGAAGCCCAGAAGCAGCGGTACCTGCCGAAGGTCGCCGCGGGAGAATTGCGTCTGCAGGCCTTCGGCGTCACGGAACCGAGCAGCGGCACCGACACGGGGGCGCTCAAGACCACTGCTCGCCTCGACGGCGATCATTTCGTGGTCAAGGGCCAGAAGATCTGGACCAGCCGCGCCGAGCATTCGGATCTGATGCTGCTGCTGGCGCGGACCACGCCGCTCACGGACGGCATGAAGAAGACCGACGGCCTTTCCGTTCTCATCGTCGACATGCGCGAAGCCGTTGGCAACGGCCTCACCATCCGGCCGATCCGCACCATGATGAACCATGCCACCACCGAAGTGTTCTTCGACGATCTGCGCGTGCCGGCCGAAAACCTGATCGGCGAAGAAGGAAAGGGATTCCGCTACATCCTCTCGGGCATGAACGCCGAGCGTATCCTGATATCAGCCGAGTGCATCGGCGATGCGAAATGGTTCATCGAAAAGGCCAGCACCTACGCAAAGGAGCGGCATGTGTTTGGCCGGGCAATCGGCCAGAACCAGGGCATCCAGTTTCCGATCGCCAGGGCCTACGCCAACATGCGCGCGGCCGAATTGATGGTGCGCGAGGCGCTGAGCCTCTACGAGGCCGGCAAGAACCCCGGCGCCGAAGCCAACATGGCCAAGATGCTGGCGGCCGACGCCTCTAACGAGGCCGCCAATGTCTGCATCCAGACGCATGGCGGCTTCGGTTTCGCGGAAGAGTACGATGTCGAGCGCAAGTTCCGCGAGACGCGTCTCTATCAAGTCGCGCCGATCTCGACCAACCTCATCTTGTCATACCTTTCCGAGCACGTGCTTGGACTGCCGCGTTCCTACTAGGAGTCGCCCGTGAACGTCCTCATCGTCTATGCACACCCGGAAGCAAAATCCTTCAACGGCGCCATGAAAGATCTGGCCGTGGAAACCTTGACCCGCGCAGGCCACGATGTAGTCGTCAGCGACCTCTATGCGATGGGCTTCAATCCTGTCGCAGGGCCGGGCGACGTATCGGGCGAGCGTAACGATCCGGACTTCTTCAGCCTGCCGCGCGAACAGACCGCCGCCTACGAGGCCGGCGCACTCTCGGCCGACATAAACGCCGAGGTCGAAAAGGTGAAGCTGGCGGATTTCGTGCTGTTCCAGTTCCCGGTCTGGTGGTTCGGAATGCCCGCAATGCTCAAGGGCTGGGCCGATCGTGTCTTCGCGCGCGGTTTCGCCTATCTGCCGGGCCGCAAATACGACACCGGCATGTTCAGGGGAAAGCTCGCCATGGTGGCCGCCACCACAGGCACGTCGGCCGACACCTACGCGCCCGACGGCATCGATGGCGACATCCTCACAGTGCTGTGGCCGATCCACAATGGCCTGCTGCGCTACTCAGGCTTCGACGTGCTGCCGCCCTTCGTCGCCTATATGCCGGGCCGTGTCGGCGACGATGGCCGGAAGGCCTATCTGGAGGCCTACCGCAAGAGGCTTGAAGACATCGATGGCACGCCGAGGCTTTTCTTCCACGCTGCCGAGGATTACGGCAAAAACGAGCGGCTGAAGCCTGGCGTGCTGGCGCGCTCGGGGGTGCAGCGCAATGTCTGACGGCGCCCGCCTACTGGAGGGCCTGTTTGTCGTTTCGATCGAGCAGGCCGTCGCCGCTCCGCTCTGCACGGTCCGCCTTGCCGATGCCGGCGCACGCGTCGTGAAGATCGAGCGCCCGGAAGGCGAAACCGCGCGCCACTACGATTCCGCAGTGGAGGGCATGTCGGCTTACTTCGTCTGGCTCAACCGCGGCAAGGAAAGCGCGGTACTCGACCTGAAAGCCGAGCACGACCTGGCTTTGCTGCACCGGATGGTGGCGCGCGCGGATGTTCTCGTGCAGAATCTCGCGCCGGGCGCCATCGACAGGCTCGGCCTCTCCGCCGATGTGATTGCGGAAAAGTTCCCCCGGCTGATCGCCATCAACATCGTCGGCTACGGGCAGGATACGCCCTACGCGGCCATGCGCGCCTACGACATGCTGGTGCAGGCCGAAAGCGGCATCTGCGCCGTTACCGGTACGCCGGACACGCCGAGCAAGGTCGGGGTTTCCGTCGCCGACATCGCCACCGGTATGAACGCCCATGCGGCGATCCTCGAAGCCCTGTTGGCGCGCCAGAAGACCGGGCGCGGCCGCATTGTCGAGATTGCCATGTTCGACGCCATGGCCGATTGGATGACCGTGCCGCTGCTGCACTACGAATATGCGGGCCGCGAGACCCAGAGATATGGCCTGGCGCACGCTTCGATCTACCCCTATCGACCCTATGCCTGTCGGGATGGCAGCGTGGTCGTGTCCATCCAGCAGAACAATGAATGGAAGCGCTTCTGCACGCTCGTGCTGCAAAGGCAGGATCTGTTCGCCGACGAACGCTTCGCCACCAATGCCTGGCGGGTTGCCAACCGCACGGCGCTCGACGCCGAGATCGAACCGATCTTCGCGGCAATCGACTGCGAAGCGGCCATAGACCGTCTCGACGAGGCGCAGATCGCCTGGGGTCGGGTGAGCGCAATGCGCGACCTTCCGCACCACAAGGCGTTGCGCCGGACAGAGGTGGCGCTGCCGGACGGCAGGCGCATCCCCGTGCCGATTCCGGCAGGACGGTCGGAGGGGTTCGCAACGGTACCCAGCGTTCCCGCCCTTGGCGCCGATACGGACCGGATCCGGTCCGAATTCGCCGCCTGACGAGGATCTCATGAGCCTGGACACAAGCACGCTGCAGGAATGGGTTGGACGCACCCACGAGGTCGAGGACATCGTGACCCCGCGCCTGCTGGCCAGCTTTGGCGCCACGCTTGGGGACTACGCAGCGCAAACTGCAGAGGGCGCGGCCGCGCCCGGACTGCACTGGTGCCTGACACCCGACATTGCCGACCTGCGCGAACTCGGACCTGATGGGCACCCGGCCAAGGGCGGCTTCCTGCCACCGGTGCCGCTTCCGCGCCGCATGTGGGCTGCCAGCGATGTGCGTTTCATGGCTCCGATCCGCTCCGGCGACCGCATCCGCCGCAGCTCGACATTGACCGCCATAGAGGAGAAACAGGGCCGCACCGGGCCGCTAACCTTCGTCACGGTCCGGCACGACATTGCCAACGACGCTGGTCCGGTGATCGAGGAGGACCAGACCATCGTCTATCGCGGCGCCGAAGCCGCTGCAGCGCCCCCTGCCCCGCCGGCCAATTCGGCCCTGGCCGCATCGCACGAGCGCATGATCGACATCGATCCCGTGCTGCTCTTTCGATATTCCGCGCTGACCTTCAACGGGCACCGCATCCACTATGACGCGCCCTACGCCACGGGGGTCGAGCGCTATCCCGGGCTCGTCATCCATGGCCCGCTGCAGGCGACGCTGCTGATGAACTTCGCCGCCGCCATTGTGGGCACGTCGCCGCGCCGCTTCTCATTCCGCGGCGTCCATCCGGCGACCGGCTCGCAGCGCCTGCTTCTAAGCGCAACATCGCCTGGCCAAGACGGCATGGCTCTCGAGGTCCGGTCGGTCGACGGCCATGTGACGGTGAAGGCCACGGCGCGATGGTAAGCTTCGTCACGCCTGTCGTGCCGCTTTTCGTGCCGGGCTCGCGTCCTGAGCGGTTTGACAAGGCCGACAGCAGCGGCGCGGACGCGGTCATCCTCGACCTCGAGGATGCCGTCGCCCCTGGCGACAAGGACCGCGCTCGCGAAGCAATCGTTGCTCGTGCGGCCACACTGAAATCCGCAGTCGTGGTCCGCATCAACGCCGCCGGCACACCTTGGCACGAAGCGGACGTCGATGCCGTGCGGCGCCTCGACGGCGTCTCCGTCATGCTGCCCAAGGCCGAACGTCCGGAAGACATTGCTGATATGGCCAGGCACTTGGCACGCAGCGTTTCCGTCATCGCGCTCATTGAGAGCGCCGTCGGCCTCGTCAACCTGCCGGACATATTGGCCACCTCAGGCGTCGTTGCCGTCGCCTTCGGTTCGGTTGACTTCTCGCTCGATCTCGGTTGCGCGCATGATCGGCTGACCCTGCTTGCGGCCCGCAATGAAATCGTCTGGCGCTCGCGCGCGGCTGGCCGGGCCGCGCCGATCGACGGCGTGACGACCGACCTGAGCAGCCCTGAAATCACCGAAGATGACGCCCGCCACGCCATGAGGATGGGTTTCGGCGGCAAGATGGCCATCCATCCGAGACAGATCGAGCCTATTCGCAATGGCTTTCGCCCGAGCGAAAATGACATCACATGGGCACGCGACATCATTGGCGCAGCCTCATCAGGCGAAGCCAGCAAGGTGAATGGCGAAATGGTGGACCGGCCGGTGATCGAGCGAGCAAGGCAGGTTCTGCGCCGCGCCGCTTTCGTCTAAAGAGCATGCAGGGGAGGAGCAACAGATGAGCACGGACACCGCCGATTGGCCGACCGCCAGACTTTGCGCCTTTATCGCTGAACTCGATTTCGAACAGATCCCGCCGCGCGTCGTTCATTTCGCGCAAGGACTGATGATCGACTGGCTCGGCTCGGCGCTGGCTGGCAAGGGCGCGCACCAGGTCGAGATGATCGACGGCTTTGCGCGTGCCATGGGGCCGGCGGACGGCCCAAGCACCATCATCCCGACGCGGCGGCGCACCAGCCCCTATTTCGCAGCGATGGTCAATGCGGCGGCCTCCCATGTCGTGGAGCAGGACGACGTTCACAACGGCTCGGTCTTTCACCCCGCGGCGGTGATCTTTCCGGCCGTCCTGGCTGTTGCGGAGGCTGAGGGGAAGACCGGCCGCGAAGTCCTGACTGCCTGCATCGCCGGCTATGAAGTGGGCATCCGCGTAGGAGAATTCCTCGGACGCTCGCACTACGAGATATTCCACACCACCGGCACGGCCGGCGCGGTCGCCGCGGCCGCGGCGGTCGGCAAGTTGATCGGGCTGGACGCAGCCGGCCTCAACCATGCTCTCGGCTCCGCCGGCACCCAAGCGGGAGGGCTCTGGGAATTCCTGCGCGATGCCGCCGATTCCAAGCAGCTTCATACGGCGCGAGCGGCGGCCAACGGCCTGTTTTCTGCCTATCTGGCGCGCGATGGCTTCAAGGGGGCCGCGCAGATTCTAGAAGGGAAAAAAGGCATGGCGGCCGGCATGTCCAGCGACGCCGATCCGGCCCGCCTGACGGACGGGCTCGGCAGCCGTTGGGCAACCGAGGAGACCTCCTTCAAATGGCACGCAGCCTGCCGGCACACTCATCCAGCCGCCGACGCGCTGCAGTCTCTCATGCGCCGCGAAGGGCTCGGTCCGGACGACATCGCTGATGTGGTGACCCATGTCCATCAGGGAGCCATCGATGTCCTGGGCGCGGTGGTCGTTCCGCAAACCGTCCACCAGGCGAAGTTCTCCATGGGCACGGTTTTGGGGCTGATCGCCGTTCACGGCGTCGCCGACCTCGACGCTTTCGAACACCATGCACTTGCCGACACCCGCGTCGCCCGTTTCCGCGCGAAGGTGCGGATGGAACTCGACGCCGAGGTCGACACCCTTTATCCCAAGCAGTGGGCTGGCAAGGTAAGCGTCACGACCGTTGACGGCCGCAAGCTCAATGCCCGCGTCGACGAGCCCAAGGGAGATCCCGGCAACACCCTTTCGAAACAGGAACTGGAAGCCAAGGCTTTACGTCTTGCCGAATTTCGAGGCGGGGCCACGGCTGACGAGATGCGCCGCTGCATTGCCCGTGTCTGGAAACTCGATCAGCCCGGGAGCACGGCGGAAATATTTGCTGAATGTTAGCCGCTATCGCGCCGAAGGACTGCGCCCTCCTGAAGTGGATGGAGTATCTCTCACTAAAATGCAATTTCATTGGACGCTGAATGCCCGAGATAAAATGGGGTGGTCGATCGTCTCGCTTTAGATCACTGCTTCCTCGAGAAACGGCTCGTTGCGCTCTATGCGCTCGTAACAGAACGGCGAAAGATCGAGCGTCTGGAAAGCCCCGTGAACGATAAGTTCTGAAACGGCCCGGCCCACGGCTGGCGACTGTTGCAGCCCGTGCCCCGAGAAGCCGTTGGCAAACATGAAATTGGTCACCTGCGGGTGGAAGCCGACGATGCCGTTGTGGTCGAGCATGTTGTACTCGTAGTGGCCGGTCCAACTGGTCTGGACCTTGAGTGCGTCGAAAGACGGAATGCGGTGCCAGAGTGCCGGCCAGATGTAGTCGTCGAACTCTTCATGGTGCATTTCAAAGTCGTCGTAGCCGGCCGGTCCGTCGCCTTGCGGCGTGTTGCCGGTGAGAAAAAGCTCGCCTTCGGGACGCACGAATGTTCCGGAAAGGTCGATGACATTGGGCATCCGGCCGGGGATCGGGTTGGCGCTGGCGAAGACGAAGCTGTAGCGCTTGTAGGGCGCGACCGGAATCGACAGGCCGGCCATGGCGGCCACCTGCTGCGCGCGCGGGCCCGCGGCGTTGACCAATGTTCCGCAGGCAACCGTCTGTCCGGTCGCGAGGCGCACCGAGACGACCCGCCCATCGGCGATGTCCAGCCCTGTCACGGCATTGTCGATATACTCGACGCCGCTGGCGCGGGCGGCGCGGCGGAAACCGTTCATCAGCCCCACGGAATCGAACCAGCCCTCTTCCCTAGCCCCCCAGGAACCGCCACCAAGATCCTCCACATTGAGCCAGGGGAAGCGATCCTTCAGCAGGCCCGGCTCAAGGAACACCGTGTGGGCCCCAAAACTGCGCTGCAGGTCGACGCGCTCGCGGGCCGCTTCGACGCCGTCGGGTGAACAGCAGTAGAGATATCCATGCTCCTTGAAGCCGAGGTCGGGTGCCGGTTCGTCCTTGTAGAAAGGTGCCATGCGCTCCTGGAATCCATGGATGATCTCGATGCCGAACTGGCTGATCTTCACATTGATCGGATTGGAATATTGCTGCCGGATCGCACTGGTGGAGAGCGCCGTCGACGAGAATTCGTAGCTCGAGTCGCGTTCGACCACGAGGATCGAGGCGCCGCTGCCCAGCGCCTGGCTCAGCCAGTAGGCCGTGGACGAGCCGACAACCGCACCGCCGACGATGACGATGTCGTAGGCGTTGCGCGATGGCGCTTTGTACGGGGGGATCGGCATGGCTGTATCTCCGGTCTACTGATTGAACGAAGCGACCAAGGCATCCGAGCCCCGCGCAAGCAGGCCGAGGTCGGAACCAACGGCAACCATGGTGAAGCCGTCGGCAAGATACTGATCGGCATCGGTCTTTGCAGGGGCCAGGATCCCACTGGCCTTGCCCGCCGCCGTTGCTGCCTTGCGCACCGAGGCGATCGCTTCTTGAACGTGTGCCGCACCGGGATTGCCCATCGCACCCATATTGGTGGAAAGGTCGCCGGGTCCGACGAAGAGAACGTCGACGCCGTCGACCGCCGCGATCTCGGCGGCATTGGCGACGCCTAATTCATCCTCGATCTGTACGGCGAGAAGCTGCTGCTCACGCGCCTTGGCGTGGTAACCGGCGATGCGGCCGAAGCCGTTGGCACGGTGACCGACCGAGAAGCCGCGAAATCCGCCAGGCGCATATGTCATGGCCGCGACGATGGCGCGCGCCTGATCCGCCGTCCGCACATTGGGGATCATCAGGCTGCGCGCACCGATATCCAGGGCCTGCTTGATCAGATTGGGATCGTCGGAAGGCAGCCTGACGACGGCCTCGCTGTCGAAGCCGCCCATGACCTGCAACTGGGCCATGATGCTGCGCAGATGGTTGGGGCTATGCTCGCCATCGATCAGCAGCCAGCCGGCGCCGGAGCCTGCGACAATTTCCGTCGTCAGGGCGGAAGCCAGCGAGCACCAGATGCCGATATGGGCGCGGCCGGCCGACACGGCAGCCTTCAGCGTATTGGGGCGCTCTTGCATTTTGCGGTCAGTCTCCGATGAGCGGAAGGGCGTTGAAATTTGTATGATGTCCTATATCATACGGCAATAATTTGCTGCAAGATGCAATGCGCACCAACCTTCGTACAGGGGTTTGAGAATGAAGATCGGGTTCATCGGGCTAGGCGTCATGGGAGCGCCGATGGCGCGCCATCTCGTCGACGCGGGACATGAGATCGTCACGGTTCTGAACCGCTCTCCCCTGCCTGAAGACCTCAAGGCAGTGGTCGTTGCCTCTCCTGCCGATGTGGCGCGGATGTCCGAGATCATAGTGACCATGCTGCCCGACACGCCGGATGTGGAGCGCGTCCTGGTTGGAGGAAACGGCGTCCTCGAGGGGCTGTCGGCCGGCAAGCTGGTCATCGACATGAGTTCGATCAGCCCCATCGCCACCGCGGAATTCGCAAGCCAACTGCGACATGCGGGAGCCGGCTACCTCGACGCCCCGGTCTCGGGCGGTGAAGTCGGCGCCAAGGCGGCAAGCCTCACCATCACGGTCGGCGGGCCGGCCGCCGAGTTCGAGCGCGCGCTGCCGATCTTTCAGACGCTGGGCAAGAACATCACCTTGATCGGCGAGCACAATGGCGCCGGCCAGACTTGCAAGATCGCAAATCAGATCATCGTCGCGCTCAACATAGAGGCCGTGGCGGAAGCGCTCGTCTTTGCCAGCAAGGCCGGCTGCGACCCGGCAAAGGTGCGCACCGCGCTGATGGGCGGCTTTGCCTCGTCCCGCGTGCTGGAGGTGCATGGCGAGCGCATGATCGCCCGTGCGTTCGCCCCGGGCTTTCGCATGCGGCTTCACCAGAAGGATCTCAACCTCGCGCTTGAAAGCGCCCGCGCGCTTGGCGTCTCGCTGCCGAACACCGCGACGGCGCAACAACTGATGAGCGCCTGCTCAGCCCGACCGGGCGGCGCGGAGGCCGACCACTCGGCCCTCGTCCAGGCGCTGGAGATCCTCAGCGCCCATGAACTGTCAAAAGAAAAGGAATGAACCGATGCGCGGAACCGGCAAGGCCGACATCTTCGTGATGCTGGCCCATCCCGTGGCACACGCCAAGAGCCCCGGCATATTCAACGAGATCTTCGAGCAAAAGGAGCTCGACAGCCTCATGGTGCCATTGAGTTGCCGCCCGGAGGATTTCGAAGCCTTCTGGGCCGGCATCACGGCAGCCGAGAATATAAGGGGCGTCATCATCTCGGTGCCCTACAAGGTCGCGGTCTATCACAAATGCTCTGCCGCTCACGACCGCGCCGCGCGGGTGCAAAGCGCCAATTCCGTGCGCCGGCTACCCGATGGCAGCTGGTACGCCGACAATTTCGACGGTGTCGGCTTCATCGATGGCCTCAACGCGGGCGGGCATAAGATTGCCGGCCGCCGCATCCTCCAGGTCGGCGCCGGCGGCGCCGGCGCGTCCCTGGCCTATTGTCTCGCGGAAGCCGGCGCCGAAGAGATCCGCCTCGCCGACATCGATACCGGTCGCGCCGAAAAGCTGGCGACGCTGGTTGCGCAGGTCTTCCCGAAATGCCGCATCCAGGTTGGAGAGGCCGAGCCTTCCGGCATGGATATGGCGATCAACGCCACGCCGGTCGGCATGCACGCCGGCGACCCGCCGCCGCTGGATGTAAGCCGGCTGACCCCGGACATGACGGTCGTCGACATCATCATGGAGCCCGCCGAGACCCCCCTGCTAAAGGCGGCGAAAGAGATTGGCTGCCGCATTCAACCGGGGCGCCCGATGATGGATTTCCAGGTCCGGGCCATGTCCGAATTCTTCGACATCGAAGGCAAGGACCGCGGCCATGGCTGAGACATTGACGGCCGTGGTCATCGGCGGCACGTCCGGCATCGGACGCGCGATAGCGCTGCGCTTCGCAGAAGACGGCTATCATGTGGTCGTCGCCGGCCGGGATGCGACGAGGGGCAATGAGGCGGTGGGCGCTTGTGAGGCGGCGGGCGCGCCGCGCGCGCTGTTTGTCCAAACCGATGTCGCCGAATCCGGCTCGGTGGAGGCGCTGGCGCAGGCCGTCAGCGATGGGTTCGGCACGCCTCAAATCGTCGTCAACTGCGCCGGCATCCTGCAGAGCGGCAAGTACGTCCTCGACCAGGATCTGGACGAGGACGAGAAGATGTGGCGGGTGAATTATCGCGGCACGTTGCTGGGGTGCCAGGTGTTCGGCCGGCTGATGTCGGCCGCCCGGCGAGGCGCGATCCTGAATGTCGGCTCGCTTGCCTCCTTCGCGCCGCTGTCCCTGCCCGCCTACACGCCCGGAAAGCATGCCGTCCTGGCCTTGACCCAGATCCTGGCCGCCGAGCTCGGTCCGCACGGCGTACGCGTCAATGCGGTGGCACCCGGCTACACGCTTTCGGACGGTCTGAAAGCCAGGATCGCCAAGGGTGAGCGCAACCCCGAAGCCATCCAGGCGACCACGGCGCTGCGCCGCTTCGTCGAGCCGCGCGACGTTGCCGAGGCGGCGCTGTTCCTCTGCTCCGACCGAGCCGCATCGATAACCGGCGTGACCCTGCCCGTCGACGCCGGCTGGCTCGTTCAGGCGCCCTACGCACAATATCTGCAGGGAAACCCCATCCGCCCGACGCCGGCAATCTGACCCCATCCGGCGAAGGCCGGAAATCTAACGAGGACAATTCAGTGAACGACATCAAGCGCTTCGACTTCGACACCCGCATCCACCACGGCGTCATCCACAATGGCACCCTCTACCTCACGGGCCAGGTCGCAAAGCCGGGTCAGTCCGCAGCCGACCAGATGCGCGAGGCGCTGGCCAAGGTCGACGCCCTGCTTGCCAAGGCCGGTACCGACAAGACCCGCATCCTTCACGTGCAGATGTGGCTGGACGACATCAGGGATTTCGACGAAGTCAACACGGTCTGGGACGCATGGATGCCCGGGGAGCACGCACCGGCGCGCTCATCGGGCGAAGGACGGATGGCCAAGTCCGGAATGCTGGTCGAGTTGATCGTCACCGCGGCGGTTTGAATGGCCGTGCCGGTTCGGGCATCATCCTGCATCTGGCATCGGCGTGGGGAACACTGATGACGAAGCGCAAGCCTCTTTCCACCGTCGTGGCCGAGAGCCTGTCCGAAAAGATCCGTTCCGGATCTCTGCTTCCCGGCGCGCAATTGCCGACCGAGGCGGAGCTTTGTGCCGAGTACGACGTCAGCCGGACGGTGGTGCGGGAAGCGGTGGCGCGATTGCGCTCCGACGGCATGGTGGTGCCGCAGCAGGGGCGCGGCATGTTCGTCAGCGAAACGCCGGCGCCGCGCAATTTCTCGATCCCTGACGAGGCGCTGAGGACCTTGCCGGAAACCATTGCCCTGCTCGAACTGAGATTGAGTGTCGAAGTGGAGTCCGCCGGGCTGTGCGCGGAACGGCGCACCGATGCGGAGGCGAGTGGAATCCGAGCCCTGATGGAACAGGTCGACGCCCAGCAAGCGGATCCCGCAATCGTCCAGATCCACTACGACTATGATTTCCATCTGGCGATCGCCAAAGCCGCGCGCAACGAATTCATCCACGGCTTCCTGAGCTATCTCAGGCCGATGATCGTTCCGCGCTTTCAACTGGGTTATGTCGTCACGCCGGCGCTCAAGGACAGCTACTACGCACGCATTCACAACGAGCACAAAACCATCGTCGACGCCATCGAAAGGCAGGACGGTCGTGCCGCTCGCCAGGCCATGCGCAAGCATCTGCACAACAGCCTCGGGCGCGTGCGCGCTTTGGCCCGGGCTTCAGGCGTCGCGGCGACAGAGGCCGAGCAGAAGGCGGCTGCGGCCTCGCTCTTTACCGATATGAAAAGACCTGTTTCGACGGGCGGATAGGCCCTCGGCTTCAATCACCCGGGCCCAGACTAGTCACGCATTGCGAAAGCCTTGTTTTTGCTCCGCCAGCTGACCTGAACCGGTTCCCGTAGGCTGAGAATATCATTTTCCCGTCGTTTCCTTCGATTTTCAGCCTCGGCGCCGAGGTGACCACCTGTCCAGTTTTCGGGCGGGAAAAGAGAATTCGAAAGTTTATCTTTCCTTTTTGCTGGTTTTCTTGGTTTCGCGGCGCCGGCTCGCACCGCACACTGAAAGCTAGGCAAACGGGGAAGCCACGTGACGACAGCCTTCATCACAGGTGCGACGAGCGGCATAGGGCGGGCCATGGCGATCGCACTGAGCGACGCCGGCTATGACGTCTATGCGGTCGGGCGCAGCCAGTCCGCGCTCAAGGAGTTGCAGGCCGAGCGGTCCGGCATCGTGCCCATCGCAGTCGACATCACCGACCGCGAGGCGCTGGAGGCTGTTCTGGTGGATCTGACCATCGATGTGCTGATCAACAATGCCGGGGTCATGCCGCCGCTGGGCAATTTCGCCGACATGAAGATATCAGACATCGACACCACGCTGGAGATAAACCTCAGCGCGGCAATCATGCTCACCCGCCTCGTCGTTCCGCAGATGCGCGATCGGCAGTCTGGCCACATCTTGTTCACCGGCTCCACCGCGGGCCACGCGGCATATTCCAACATTGCCGTCTATTCAGCCACCAAGGCGGCGATATCAGGCTTTGCCGCAGCCTTGCGCACCGACCTCTCCCCATCAGGCATACGCGTCACCGAGATCGTCGCCGGCCGTGTCGAGACGCAGCTCTACCAGGACATCCTCGACGCCAAGGCGCGCGCCGCCATGTACGCCAGCAAAGTGGTGCAGCCGGATGACGTGGCCAGAATGGTGGTCGCGGTGCTCGGCCTGCCCGCGTGGGCCGACGTTACCCGTTTCGACATCATGCCGACATGGCCAACCTCGCCAAGCGGCACCAAGTAAGGAAAACTGGAATGAAGGATCTTTCCGTTCTGATCGTAGGCGGCGGCGCCGGTCTCGGCGCGCTTTTGGCCAGGATGGCTGTAGAGGCCGGGGCTGCAAAGATCGGCATCATCGACATCAACCAGGACGCCGCCGAAGCCGCTCTCGCACCGGCAAAGGCCAACGGCCTGCCGACCGCGACCGCCCTATGCGACATCCAGGTCGGCCCTCAGTGCCACGCCGCCTTCGACGCCATTGTTTCGAAGCTCGGACGTATCGACACATTGATCAATTGCGCCGCGATCTACCCTCGCCGCCCACTCCTCGAGATCAGCGACGCCGATTGGGATGCCTCCAATGGCATCAACATCAAGGGCACCTATCACATGATGGTGGCAGCCGTTCGCCACATGCAGTCGCAGGAGCCGAAGAGCCATGTGCGTGGCCGGATCGTCAACCTGACATCCGTCGATGCCTTCAAGGCACATCCGCAGAACGCCCACTATGCGGCAACCAAGGCCGCCGTGGTCAGCCTGACGCGCTCCTTTGCCCATGACGTCGCAAAACACGGAATCCTGGTCAATTCGGTAGCCCCCGCAGGCATGGCCACGGAGCGGGCCAAGGCTCTCGGCTTCCTCGAGGAACTGGCCAAGGCTAGTCCGCTGGGTCGCGGTGCAGAGCCCACGGAGATCGCCGAGTGGGTGCTCATGACGGGCGGTCCCAAGAACACCTATATGACCGGAGAAAACGTAATTGTTTCAGGTGGTTATATATACGCCTGAGCTATCTTCGCGGTGCCTGCGGCGCTGAAATGTCCAACAGGAACGCAAGCGAAAGGAGGTGGAATACACGATGACCGGCAAGCTCCGCCTTCCCTCGCTGAATGCGCTTCGCGTCTTCCACGCCGTCGCGCAGCACAAGAGCTTTCGGCAGGCGGCGGATGAATTGCTGGTTACGCCACAGGCCGTCGGACAGCAGATCAAGCTTCTGGAGGACACGCTTCAGGTGACGCTGTTCGAGCGCAAGGGTCGGTCGGTCGAATTGACCGAGTCGGCCATCCTTCTCTCGCACTATGTCAAAGCCGGGTTCGACGAGTTTTCCGAAGGTGTTCGCCGCGTCACCAAGTCGAATTACCGGGACCGAATCAACCTGAATGCGAGCCCCTACTTCGCGACCCACTATCTGCTGCCTCGGCTATCCCTGTTCCGGGAGATATTGCCGGGTGCGGATCTGCGCCTGACGACGATGGTCGACCTGCCCGATTTCGGACGCGACGACATCGATATGACCGTCCAGTGGGGCTATGGCAATTGGCCGGACTACGAGACCATACTGCTGGTGCCTGATCCGAAGGTCATCTGCTGCACTCCGGCCATCGGCGAGAGCATCAAGTCGGCGCAGGATCTGACGTTGTTCACGTTGCTGGACACCGTCAAGTCGAAGCGCCTTTGGCCAGACATTTTACGCCACCTTGCCATCGAGCAGACGGACGGCAACCGAAGCATCAGCTTCGACGATGCCGCAACCATGCGCCGTGCAACCCTGCAAGGCATCGGCGTCGGTCTCGTCTCCGTCATCGACGCCGAGGAAGATTTGAGGTCGGGCGCGCTGGTCGCGCCGGTTGGCCGCGACGCCCTTGCCGATATGCGGCCGGAGGAAGTCCCTGGGTTCTACCTGATCGTCCCACGCGGGCACCTGCGCGTGAAGGCGGTGGCTGCCCTTCATCGATGGCTCGCCCAGCAGGATTGGGGCAGCGATCTGAAGATCTCCTCCGTGCCGAAACCGACCCCGCTTTCCGACTAGGAGCGGCTTTGAGACCGAGCTCCGAAAGAAACCTTTTCGGACCTCCAACAACAAGAAACCAAACAACCTCAACAGTGGAGACGGAACATGAAGACGATGAAATGGGGGGCCGCAGCCATGGCCCTTGGACTTGTGCATTTTGCAGCGCCGGCAGAAGCCGCCGGTGGCAAGACGCTGGAAACCGTCAAGGCGCGCGGCGTGCTCAACTGCACCGGCCATGACGGATCCTATCTCGGTTTCGCCGAAGTCGACGACAAGGGCAACTGGAAGGGCATGGACATCGATCTCTGCCGGGCGGTGGCCACGGCCGTGCTCGGCGACCCGGCAAAGCTGAAGGTCGTTCCGATCAGCTGGGCGCAGCGCTGGCCGTCCCTGCAGTCGGGCGATGTCGACATCATCATCAAGGCGTCGGGCGGCACGCTCAGCCGAGACACCGAGCTCGGGCTGCAATTTTCCATGTCCTACTACCTCGGAACCACCAAGGTGATGGCGCACAAGGAGCTCAATCTCAAGTCGCTCAAGGATGCCGCCGGCGGCACGATCTGCATTCCCGCCGGCACGTCGCAGGAACAGCAGGTCGCGGCCTATACGGCCAAGCTCGGCATCAAGCTCGAACCCGTGCTCATCGAAAAGACCGAGGAGCTCGAGCAGGCCTATTTCTCCGGACGCTGCGATCTCTATGCGCAGTGGGGCCCGACGCTCGCCATTGCGCGTATCGCCAAGAGCAAGGTTGACGACCATGTCATCCTGCCCGACGTGCTTGCCGTCGAGCCTGAGGTCATGATCATGCGCCAGGGCGACGACAATTGGGTCGACATCGCCAACTGGACGCTGAGCACCCTGATCTTCGCCGAGCAGGAAGGCATCACCTCCAAGAACGTCGACGAGATCAAGGCCAAGCCGACGTCGCCGCAAGTCGCCAAGTTCCTCGGCGTCACGCCAGGCATGGGCAAGGGTCTCGGTCTCGATGACGACTGGGCCTACAAGGTGATCAAGAACGTCGGCAATTACGGCGAAATCTTCGAGCGCGACCTCGGCAAGGACTCGCCCTACAAGATGGACCGCGAGTTGACCAACCTTTGGAACAATGGCGGTGTCCTGTTCCCGCTGGTGATCGACTGATCCGTCCTTAACTCACCCGCTCCAGGCCCCGCCCGGCACAGCCGGGCGGGGTCGGCGACAATTCGGCAAGGATCTTTGGATGGTCAGCCTGCTGAGAAATCAAAAGGTCCGCAACGCGCTGTTGCAGGTCCTTTACGTCGGCTCGATCGCGGCGATGGTGCTCGCCGGCATCGTGATCGCGCGCCGCAATCTGGCTGACCAGGGGATCACCTCCGGATTCGACTTTCTGTTCAAGTCGACGGGTTGGGATGTGAATTTCTCGCTGCTGCCCGCCACCGCCAATGATCCTTATTGGTGGTACTTTCTCATCGGCATCATCAACACGCTGTTCCTGGGCAGCGTCGGCCTGATACTGGCGACTATCGTGGGAACGATCGTCGGTCTTGCGCGGACATCCTCGAACGATCTGGCGCGGCTGCTCGGCCGCACCTATGTGGACATCTTCCGCAACATCCCGCTGATCCTCCAGGTCTTCTTCTGGTACGCGATCATCACGCACCTGCCGACGCCGCGCAGCGCGCATGAAGCCTGGGGCTTCCTGCTGACCAGTCGCGGGCTCTACATTCCATTCCCGAACGTCGGCAGTGCCGCGTTTGCCGCAGCCACAGTGGCTGTGATCGCGGCCATCGTGCTGCCGGCCTGGCTGGGCAGGACGTCGCGCCTTGCCCAGCCGATCGGCCAGCGGCGCGCCATCCAGCTTGCCGCCGCCGCAGTGGCGCTGGCCTGCGCGGCCATCATTCTGGCTCTCGGACGTCTGCCGGATACGCCGCTGCTGGACTTCCCTGCCCTGCAAGGCCTCAATCTGAGAGGCGGCCTGCGTATCCCTCCGGAGTTCGCCACCCTCGCTATCGCCATCGCCATCTATGGCGGCTCCTACATTGCGGAGATCGTACGCGGAGGCTTCAAATCTGTCGGCACCGGCCAGGTCGAGGCCGCCCTCTCCCTGGGCCTCAGTCCCTGGCGGGTCTTCACGCTGGTGCGGCTGCCCCTGGCGCTGCGTGCCATGCTGCCGATCCTTGCCAACCAGTATGTCTGGCTGATGAAGGCGACGACGATGGGCATCGCGGTGGGTTTCACCGACTTCTTCATGATTGTGGCGCTGACGATCAACCATTCCGGGCAGACCCTCGAAGCGATCGGCATCCTGATGGCAGGCTTCCTCGCCATCAATCTCAGCCTTGCCGCCGTCTTCAACCGCATCAACAAGGCAATTGCCCTCAAGGGCAATCAGCTGAGGGGCTGAGAGATGGAGATGGTCGTTGTCGCTCCACCCGCTCCCGGCAGGCTCGAGGATCTGAGGCGACGCTTCTTCGCGACGCCGCTTCAGGCGGTGGTGTCGCTGGCCTGCCTGACGATCATGGTCTTCCTGGTCTGGAAGCTGCTGAACTGGGCGGTTTTCTCGGCTGTCTTCACCACCAGCGGCGGACCGGAGGCCTGCCAGGCGGCAGCGGGCGCCTGCTGGTCGGTCATCGCAGCGAGATGGCGGATCATCTTCTTCGGCCTCTATCCTTACGAAGGACAATGGCGCTCGGCGCTGGCCTGCGTCGCCGTGGTGGTGATGACGGTGCTGAGCTGTATCCCGGCATTCTGGACGGGCCGCCGGATCGCGCTGGTATGGGGAGCCGGAACAGGCCTTTTCTACGTGTTGATGAAAGGCGGCGTGCTTGGCCTTGCCCATGTCGGCGAGGAAGCCTGGGGCGGGCTGGCGCTGACCCTGTTCATCTTCGTGACCACCTGCCTGATCGGTTTCCCCTTGGCAATCTGCCTGGCCTTGCTGCGCCGGTCGGAGCTGCCCTGGATTTCCCGGACCACCGGCCTCATCATCGACGGGGTCCGGTCGCTTCCGCTGATATCGATCCTCTTCACCTTTGCCGTGGTTCTGCCGTTCGCGCTGCCGCAATGGCTGCAGGGCGACAAGCTCTACCGCGTGATCCTCGGCTCCGCTCTGTTCTTCTCCGCCTATCAGGCGGAGATCGTGCGAGGCGGCATGCAGGGCGTTGCGACAGGACAGGAAGAGGCTGCCATGGCGCTTGGCATGCGCTATTGGCAACGCATCAGCCGCATCCTCCTGCCTCAGGCCATGCGCAACGCCATGCCGGCAACGATCAACCAGTTCGTCATCTCGTTCAAGGAGACCTCGCTGGTGGTCATCGTCGGTTTCTTCGAGATCCTGGCTTCCGGCAATGCCGCCTATGGCACCGGCGAATGGCGCTTCGCCTATGTCGAAGTCTATGCCTTCATAGCCTTCATCTACTTCATCTTCGTCTTCAGCCTGTCCCGCTACGGCGCCTTTCTCGAGCGCCGCATGTCGGTCAGCGAACGCTAAGGAGGCGTGCAGGTGACCTCGACCAATTCGACCGGTGAGCCGGCGCTCCGTATAGAAAACCTCGACAAATACTACGGCACGTTCCAAGCACTGCGCGGGATAAACCTTTCCGTACAACGGGGCGAAAAAATCGTCGTCTGCGGACCCTCCGGCTCCGGCAAGTCGACCATGATCCGCTGCATCAACCGCCTCGAGCAGCACAATGGCGGCCGCATCGTCGTGCTCGGCACCGAACTCAACGACGATGTCGGCAACATCGACGAGATCAGGCGCGAAGTCGGCATGGTGTTCCAGCACTTCAACCTGTTCCCGCACATGACGGTGCTGGAGAACTGCATGATCTCCCCGATGATCGTGCGCAAGCAGCCGCGGGCGCAAGCCGAGGCAACCGCCCGCCACTACCTGGAGAAGGTGCGCATTCCCGAGCAGGCCATGAAATATCCCAGCCAATTGTCCGGCGGTCAGCAGCAGCGAGTCGCGATTGCACGTGCTCTTTGCATGCAGCCGCAGATCATGCTGTTCGACGAACCGACCTCGGCGCTCGATCCCGAAATGGTCTCCGAAGTGCTTGATGTCATGGTCACGCTTGCCTCCGAGGGCATGACTATGATCTGCGTGACGCATGAGATGGGCTTTGCGCGTCGCGTGGCGGACCGGGTGCTTTTCATGGACGGCGGCGAGATCCTCGAAGAAGCGCCTCCGGACGAGTTCTTCACCTCTTCCCGCAACGAGCGCACCCGACAATTCCTGTCGCAGGTGCTGGGTCATTGATTGGAAGCAACGGTCCGGAACGTGTCGCACGGCACGCCCTCAGCTAACTCGGGTAAATCAATGACCGATCCCGCCACCGCGCTGCACGAGATTCTCGGGCCGAAAGGCTGGCTTTCGGGCCGGGATGCCGAGCCCTACCGGCGCGATTGGCTCAATCGCTACGGCGTCGCACCTCTGGGCGTTGCCAGGCCCGCGAATACGTCGCAGGTTGCCAGTGTCGTCAAGCTATGTCGCGAGGCAGGGCTGGCGGTGGTGCCCCAGGGCGGGAACACCGGGCTTTGCGGCGCCGCCGTCGCCGAGCAGCCAAATGCGGTGATCGTCTCGCTTTCACGCATGGCGGCGATCGGGAAGCCGGATCTGGACAGCGGATCGATCGTCGTCGAGGCGGGTGTCGTGCTGGCCGCGCTGCACGAAGCGCTTGAACCGACTGACCTGATGTTTCCAATGCATCTCGGCGCGGAAGGCAGCGCCAGGATCGGCGGCCTGATCGGCACCAATGCCGGCGGCAGCCAGGCTTTCCGCTACGGCATGATGCAGGATCTCGTCCTGGGTCTCGAAGTCGTGACGCCTGACGGCCGGGTTTGGGACGGACTGCGCGCGGTGCAGAAGGACAATGCCGGCTATCAACTACGCAAGCTGTTCTGCGGCGCTGAGGGCACGCTCGGCATCGTCACGCGCGCGATCCTGCGGCTCTACTTCAAGCCTCGGCAGCAAGCGAGCGCCCTTTTGGTCCTGCCCGATTTTGCTGCCGCCGTTTCGTTCGGCGCCTTCCTGCGCGGCGAGGCCGGGGAATTCCTGACTGGCCTCGAGTTCTTCTCCGATGTCGGCCTGCAACTGGCGCTCAAGCACCTGCCCGACCTTGCCTACCAACTGGAAACACGGGGCGACGTCTATCTGCTGGTCGAACTGGCATCGGGATCGTCACGTGTTCCCTTGGACGAGATCCTGGCTTCGGCGCTGGAATGGGGCATGGAACAGGGCCTGGTCTGCGACGGCGCGCTGGCGGCGACGGGTGCGCATCGGGCACAGTTCTGGCGGCTGCGTGAAGAGCAACCGGAGGGACAGAGGCTGGAAGGCGACCAGCTCAAGCACGACATCTCAGTGCCTCCAGGTGCAATCGCCCGTTTCGTGATGGCAGGCGCGAAGATCTGCGGCGGCATTCTTCCCGGCGTGCGGATAAACCCGTTCGGGCACCTCGGCGACGGAAACATCCACTACAATTTGTCTCCGCCGGAAGGTCGAGCCGATTTCGACGGCAAGGCCGAACTGTTCGCCGAGGCGCTGTCATCTCTTGCCACTCAGATGGGCGGCAGCTTTGCGGCCGAGCATGGGCTTGGCCGGGCAAAGGTGGTCATGGCCGACCGCAATCGCGGCCTGGTGGAGCGAGAGCTCATGGCGCGGCTCAAAGGTGCGTTCGATCCGCTGGCCACGATGAACCCGGACGTCCTGGTGCGCGCCTCTCAGTAAAGAAAAACTTTCGAATAGACGGCATTTCTTGGTTTCGTCTCGATCCGCCAGCGTGCACGTATGAATCCGAAAGGCAGGCTCGGTCCGCTTGCCGCCTGAATGAAGGATGTCGCAGCATGATCCGCAATGGCGGTCGCCTTCTTGTCGAGTGCCTGATCGCGCTCGGCGCGACCAAGAGTTTCGGTGTGCCGGGCGAAAGCTACCTGGCCGTGCTGGACGCGCTGCACGACACTCATGGAAAGCTGGACTACGTGCTGTGTCGCAATGAAGGCGGTGCGGCATTCATGGCCTCGGCCTACGGCAAGCTGACGGGCTCGCCGGGCATCTGCTTCGTGACGCGTGGCCCGGGCGTAACCAATGCGTCCATCGGGGTGCACACCGCGATGCAAGACAGTTCGCCGATGATCCTGTTCGTTGGCCAGGTCGGCACCGACATGCGCGGCCGCGAAGCGTTCCAGGAGATCGACTACCGGGCGGTGTTCGGCACGATGGCGAAATGGGCCGTGGAAATCGACGATGTCGAGCGCCTCCCGGAAATCATTGCCCGGGCCTGGACCACGGCGCTGACCGGGCGGCCCGGCCCCGTGGTGATCGCCCTGCCCGAGGACATGCTGACGACGCTGACCGATGTCGCTGCACTCAGCGGACCGGCCAGGCTGTTCGAGGCCGCGGCCGATGCCGACGCGCTGGCCGAGGCCCAATCCATGCTTGCCGCCGCCCGCAGGCCGGTCGTCCTGATCGGCGGCGCCAACTGGTCCGCTGACGGGCGCGCCGCGCTCCAGGCTTTCGCCGAAACCTCCGACATTCCGGTGGTCGCGGCGTTCCGTTTCCAGGATCAGTTCGACAATGGTTCGCCGGTCTTCGTCGGCGAGGCCGGTGTCGGCATGGTCCCGCATGTCAAGACGCTGATCCGCGACGCCGATGTGATTCTGGCGATCAATGTGCGCTTTGGCGAGATGACCACGGATGGCTACACGCTGCTGTCCGTGCCCGAGCCGAAGCAGAAGCTGATCCATGTGCACGGTTCGGATCGCGAGATCGGCAAGATCTACGTGCCCTCGCTTGGCATCCATGCCGGGCCGAACGCCTTCGCCAAGGCGCTCTCGCCGGTCAAGGGCGACTGGGCCGCGTGGCGGTCGCAGGCGCGCCAAAGCTATGAGGGCACGTTCATCGCTCCGGCCCAGCCGGGCCCGGTCGACATGGTCGAGGTCAGCCGCTGGCTGCGCGAGAACCTACCCACCGACGTCATCCTCACCAATGGCGCCGGCAATTTCACCGTGTGGCCAAACAAGTTCTTCAAGTTCGGACCGAAGGCACGGCTGCTGGCGCCGCAATCCGGCGCCATGGGCTACGGCCTGCCGGCGGCCATCGCGGCCAAGGTGGCCTTTCCCGACCGCACGGTGGTCTGTTTTGCCGGCGACGGCGATTTCCAGATGAACTGCCAGGAGTTGGGGACGGCGATGCAGGCCGGAGCGCAGCCGATCGTCCTGATCCTGAACAATGGCATCTACGGCACCATCCGCGCCCATCAGGAGCGGCACTATCCGGCGCGCGTATCGGGAACCAACATCGAGAACCCGGATTTCGTCGGCATCGCCCGGGCCTATGGCTTCCATGCCGAGCGAGTCGGCGCGACCGGCGATTTCGCCGGTGCTTTCGGCAGGGCGCTGGCGTCCGCGACCGGCGCGGTCCTGGAGCTGGATATTTCCCCGGAGGCGATCACGCCGCGTCAGACCCTTTCCCAAATGCGCGACGCAGCGCTCGCTTCGCAGAAGGCCAACGCATGACCAGTACGGCAAATGACATCCGTCTCGGCGCGGATATCGGCGGCACATTCACCGATATCGTGGTCGATGTGCGCGGCATGATCTTTTCGACCAAGATCCTGACCAACTATGCCGCCCCCGAACAGGCCATCCTCGACGGCATCGAGATCGTCGTGCGCGACGCCGGCATCACACTGGCGGACCTCGACATCGTCATCCACGGCACCACGCTGGCGACCAACGCGCTCATCGAACGGCGTGGCGCCAAGACGGCGCTGGTCACCACCGAAGGGTTTCGCGATGTCATCGAGATGCGCACGGAAAACCGGTTCGAACAGTATGATCTGAACCTGAAACTGCCGCCGCCGCTGATCCCGCGCGAACATCGCTATACGGTCAAGGGGCGCATCGGCGCGGACGGACGGGAATTGCAGCCGCTGGACGAAGCGGCGCTCGACGAGATCGCCGACAGCATCGCCGCCGGCGGCTTCGGCGCCGTCGCCATCGGCTTCATCCATTCCTATATGGACCCGGTGCATGAGCGGCGGGCGCGCGAAATCCTCGCCAGAAAGCTCGACATACCGATTTCCATCAGCGCCGAGGTCTCGCCGCAGATGCGCGAGTTCGAACGCTTCAACACGGTTTGCGCCAATGCCTATGTCCGGCCGCAGATGGCCGACTATCTGGTGCGCCTCCAGGTGCGGCTGAAGGAGATGGGGGCGAACTGCCCAGTGTTCATGATCCACTCGGGCGGCGGCCTGATCTCGGTGGAAACCGCGTCCGAATTTCCGGTGCGCCTGGTCGAGTCCGGACCTGCCGGCGGCGCCATCTTCGCGGCCGACGTGGCGCGGCGCTTCGATCTGGACTCCGTCGTCTCCTACGACATGGGCGGGACGACCGCGAAGATCTGCCTGATCGAGGACTATTCGCCGCGCACGGCGCGGACCTTCGAGGTCGCCCGCACCTATCGCTTCTGCAAGGGCTCCGGCATGCCGATCTCGATCCCCGTCATCGAGATGATCGAGATCGGCGCCGGCGGCGGCTCGATCGCCTGGGTCGACGCCATGGGACGCATCCAGACCGGCCCGGAAAGTGCCGGGTCCGAACCCGGTCCCGCCTGCTACGGGCGCGGCGGCAGCCGCCCGGCCATCACCGATGCCGACCTGGTGCTGGGCAAACTCGATCCCGACAATTTCGCCGGCGGCGCCATCAGACTCGACACCCAGGCTTCCGAGCAGGCAATCACCCGTGATGTCGGCACCCGGCTTTCGCTCAATTCCGTTTCCGCCGCTTTCGGCATCTGCGAGGTCGTCGACGAGAACATGGCCAATGCCGCCCGCGTGCACGCGGTGGAAAACGGCAAGAACATCTCCGACAATGTCATGATCGCCTTTGGCGGCGCCGCGCCCCTGCACGCGGCACGGCTGTGCGAAAAACTTGGCGTAGAACAGTGCCTTGTTCCGCAAGGCGCCGGCGTCGGTTCGGCCATCGGCTTCCTCAAGGCGCCGTTCGGCTACGAGGCGCTGGCTTCCAAATTGATGCGGCTGTCGCGTTTCGATGCATGCGAGGTGAATGCGCTGCTCGACGGGCTGAAGACGACCGCCGAGAGCTTCGTGCGGGCCGGCACCGACGGTGCCATCACCCGCGAGATCACCGCCTTCATGCGCTATGCCGGCCAGGGTTGGGAAATCCCGGTGCCGCTGCCCGACAGGGCGTTCAAGCCCGGCGACGATGTGAGCCTCAAGGACGCTTTCCGGGACAATTACGCGCGCTTCTTCGGCCGTGCCATTGATGGCCTTGACGGGTTGGAAATCGAAATCGTCACCTGGTCGGTCAAAGCGCAAGACGTGCGACCGGCCCCCGCCAGGCACGCTATCACCATGGGGACACGACCCGTTGCTGCTTCGCAGACGCGCGGGGTTTTCGACCCGACGACCGGAACGGTGCAGATTTCGGCTATCATCGAACGCGCCGACCTCTCGCCGGGGGATCGCATCAGTGGTCCGGCGGTGATCGTCGAGCGTGAGACGTCGACGGTCGTCACCACTCTCTTCGATGCCGTGCTGCAGAGCGACGGTTCGATCCTCCTGATCCGCAAAGGGGTCCAGGCATGAGCGACATCTTGGAAATCCGCATGCAGGTGATGTGGAATCGCCTGATTTCGGTGGTCGAGGAGCAGGCGCTGACCCTGTTGCGCACGGCCTTCTCGACATCGGTGCGTGAATCGGGCGACCTGTCGGCCGGCGTGTTCAATCCGCGCGGCGAGATGCTGGCGCAGGCGGTGACCGGCACGCCCGGGCATGTGAACACCATGGCCGAGGCCGTGCTGCAATTCATGAACGAGATCCCGCGCGAGGAGATGTACGAGGGCGACACCTATGTCACCAACGATCCCTGGAAAGGCACTGGTCATCTCCATGACATCACCATGGTCTCGCCGTCGTTCCTCAACGGCGAACTGGTGGCGTTCTTCGCCTGCACCGCACACGTGGTCGATGTTGGCGGACGTGGCTTCGGCGCCGACGGCAAGTCGGTCTACGAGGAAGGCATCCAGATCCCGATCATGAAGTTCGCCGAGCGCGGCAAGGTGAACCTCGATCTGGTGAAGATCCTGCGCGCCAATGTACGCGAGCCGAACCAGGTCGTCGGCGACTTCTATTCGCTGGCCGCCTGCAACGAGGTCGGCCATCGCCGCCTGGTCGACATGATGAAGGAGATCGGCCTGGCATCGTTGGACAGGCTGGGAGAGTTCATCTTCACGCGCACGCATGACGCGACGCTGGAACGCATCAAGGCGCTGCCGAAAGGCACCTGGTCGAACGAGTTGGTGACCGACGGCTACGATACGCCGGTCAAGCTGGTGGCAGCCGTCTCGATTGGCGACGACCATTTGAACGTCGATTTCTCCGGCACCGATCCGACAAGCCGATGGGGCATCAACGTTCCGATCATCTACAGCAAGGCCTATGCCTGCTACGCCCTGAAATGCGTGGTGGCGCCGGAGATCCCGAACAATGCGGCCTCGCTTGCTCTGTTCACCATTTCGTCGCCGACCAACATCCTGAACGCTCCGCGACCGGCGCCGGTCTCCCTGCGCCACGTCATCGGCCATATGGTGCCCGATCTGGTGCTGGGCGCGCTGGCCAAGGCGCTGCCGGGCCAGATCCTTGCCGAAGGCGCGGCGGCACTGTGGAACATCCACATCTCGGTCAGGCCGGTCGCCGGCGGCGACGGGCGCCGCGCCGAGGTGCTGATGTTCAATTCCGGCGGCATGGGCGCACGCCCGACGCTGGACGGGCTTTCCGCCACTGCCTTTCCGTCCGGTGTCCATACGATGCCGATCGAGGCGACCGAGCACACCGGACCGATCGTCATCTGGCGCAAGGAACTGCGTCCCGATTCCGGCGGTGACGGGGAATTTCGCGGCGGCCTCGGCCAGATCCTGGAAATCGCGGCCACCGAAGGTCACGAGTTCGACTTCTCCGCCATGTTCGACCGGGTCAAACATCCGGCCAAGGGCCGCAATGGCGGCAAGGACGGGATCGCCGGTATCGTCAGGCTCGACGATGGCACGCTGATGCGCCCCAAGGGCTGGCAGCACGTTCCGGAAGGGCGTCGGCTGGTTCTGGAACTTCCCGGCGGTGGTGGCTATGGCGATCCCGCCAGGCGCAGTACGGAGGCGCGGGCACAGGACGTGTCCAGGGGCTATATTTCGGAGAAAAGCCGATGAGCTACATTTCCTCGCGCCTGTCCGTGGTCAAGCCGTCGGCTTCGATGGCGGCCTCCCAGGCCGCCAGGGCGCTACGGGCCAAAGGCGTCGACGTCATCGACCTTGGCCTTGGCGAACCTGATTTTCCGACGCCTGCCCACATCATCGAAGCAGCCTATGCAGCCGCCAAAGCGGGCCAGACCCTCTACACTGCCGCAGCCGGCTCGCCGGAAGTGCGCGAGGCCGTGGCCGGGAAGTTCAGGCGCGAGAACGGGCTGGACTACACGGCCGACGACATCGTCGTTGCCAACGGCGCCAAGCAGATCATCTTCAACGCGCTGATGGCGACGCTGGAACCCGGCGACGAGGCCATCCTGCCCGCGCCCTATTTCGTCTCCTATCCTGAGATGGTGAAGCTGCTTGGCGGCACGCCCGTCACGGTCGAATGCAGGGAAAGCGGCGGCTTCAGGCTGACGCCCGAACTCTTGGAAAAGGCGATCACGCCGAGAACCAAATGGCTGTTCCTTAACATGCCCGGCAATCCATCCGGCGCAGTCTACTCGGCCGACGATCTCAAGGCGCTTGGCGCGGTCCTTGCCAGGCATCCGCAAGTGCTCATCCTGTCGGACGAGATCTATGAACACATCATCTTCGATGGTCGCGAATTCGTGTCGTTCGGCAAGGCCTGCCCGGACCTGAAGGACCGAAGCCTTATCGTCAACGGCGTGGCCAAGGCCTACGCGATGACCGGCTGGCGTGTCGGTTATGCAGCCGGCCCGGCGCCACTGGTCAAGGCGATGTCGACGATCCAGAGCCAGTCGGTCACTTCGGTCTGCTCGATTGCCCAGGCGGCGACGGTCGCCGCATTGAACGGCCCGCAGGACGAGGTGACCCGTTTCCGCGAGGCATTCGAGGCGCGCAGGAACCTGGTCGTCGATGGCATAAGGCGCATCAACGGCCTGACGCTGCCGCCGCCCGAAGGCGCCTTCTATGCCTATATCGGCTGCGCCAGCCTGATCGGCCGCAGGACCCCAAGAGGCGTCGTGCTGGAGGACGATACGGCGGTGGCGACCTATCTCCTCAACGAAGGCCGCGTGGCATCGGTGCCGGGTGCTGCCTACGGACTTTCACCCTATTTCCGCATCTCCACCGCCACCAGCGAGGAGGTGCTCGCCGAAGCGATCGAGCGGATCAATGCCGCCGTCGCGCAAGTGGAGTAGACCATGCCCCATTACGAACGCATCCTGATCACCGGCGCAGCCGGCCGGCTCGGCTCGGAACTGCGAAAGGGACTGGTGCCGCTGGCAAAAACCATCCGCCTGGCGGGTCGCGAACCGTTCGGCGATCTTGCTCCTCACGAGGAAGAAGCGGTCTTCGATCTCGCCGACATGGAGGCCACCATCGCAGCGACAAAGTATTGCGATGCGATCGTGCATTTCGGCGGCGCGCCGCTTGAATGCGAATGGCAAACGATCCTGGATTCCAGCATCCGTGGTTCGTACCACATCTACGAAGGTGCCCGGAAACACGGCGTGAAGCGGGTCATCTATGCTTCCTCGGTGCATGCCATCGGCTATCATGAGGTCGAAGCCCATATCGGCGTCGACGCGCCGGTGCGCCCCGACAGCCTCTACGGCGTGTCGAAGAATTTCGTCGAAAGCCTGAGCCGGCTCTACTGGGACAAGTTCGGTATTGAGACGGCTTGCCTGCGTATCTTCTCGTCCTTCCCCGAACCGGCCGACCGACGCATGCTGTGGTCGTATCTTTCCTTCGCCGACTGCGTGCGCCTGGTCGAAGCAGCACTGACGGCGCCGCGCGTCGGGCACACAATCTCGTTCGGCATATCCGACAACAAGCTGAAAATGGTCGACAACAGCGGCGCCAACCATCTGGGATTTGTTCCGCAGGATAGTGCCGAGTCGTTCCGCACAGCGGTCGAGGCGAAGACGCAGATTCCGGATCCCAAGGCGCCATCGGTGAAGTATCTGGGCGGGTGGTTCTGCGAGCTTGGCCATCCGGACGACAAGCGGGCGTAACTATCAAAATACCGATCCGCTAGATTGCGCAGACGGAAGCCCAACTGTTCAATCGTCGCTCGCCTCCGCGTTGATTGCCATGATCGACGCCAAGCGCAAGGGCAAAAAACCCCCGAAACCCGCGCCGAAACCCAAAGAGAACGTGGTCGACCTGGCCTCGGTTCTCCCCCGGGGGCGGCATCCTACGCGGAAAGTGCGCGTGCTCACCGAGATGCTGATTGAGTATTTCAAACGCAACCCGGATGTTTGGGGTCCTGACGGCTAGGACACGAACGGTTCGAAGCCTTGTCAAGGAACCGCGCTCGACGGTCCCATTCCGAGCCGTCGCGTTCGGCGACATTCTCGCACGTTCCGCGCGTCGGGGCTCTTACGCAAAAGACAGAGGCTTTAGCGTTTGGAAAGGGAGATGTGTTTCTTCTCGAGGGAGCAGGCGGCGCGCCGGCAGCAGAGGCGAATCGATGGATATCTTTGGCATCAAGGCACTTCTGATCTGCGCGCTGATCTTCATTCCGTTCGAACATCTCTTTGCCGAGCGGCCGCAGAAGATCTTCCGCAAGGGTTTCGCTGTCGATCTGATCTATCTGCTGTTCAACGGCTTCATCATAAAGCTGGCCATCGTCATGATGGCGGCAGGCGCGCTCGGTGCTGCTGCACTTCTGGTCCCGCCGGGGATAACGCAGGCCGTCAGCGGCCAGCCCGTCTGGCTGCAGGTTGCCGAAATCATCGTGATCACCGATGTCGGCGTCTACTGGACACATCGGGCCTTCCACAAAATCCCCGCGCTTTGGAAGTTCCATGCCGTTCACCACGGCATCGAGGAACTCGACTGGCTCGGGGCCTTCCACAATCATCCCGTCGACGCCATCGTCACAAAGGCAATATCGCTGACGCCGATCTTTTTCCTCGGCTTCTCGGAAGCGTCGATCGCCGTCTTTTCGACTCTCTACCTTGGACATACGCTGCTTGTGCATTCAAACGTGCGGATTCCGTTCGGCCCCTTGAAGTGGCTGATCGCCAGCCCGCAGTTCCATCGCTGGCACCATGCCAACCAGCGCGAAGCCTATGACAAGAACTTCGCCGGGCAGTTGCCTTTCCTCGACCTGCTGTTCGGCACCTACAATCCCACCGGTGACAAGGTGCCGGACAAGTACGGCGTCGACGATCCGATCCCTTCCACCTATTTCGGCCAGATCGGCTATCCGCTCCTGCGCCGCAGGAAACCGCCGAACCGGGCGCTGCCGAACACCGAGGCCTGACGGCTGGCTCGACGGTGCGGCATCCACGCCGGTCCCCTTCGAGCCGTGGAACGCCGAACGGGAAGGCTTTTCGTCTCGAATCGGCTAAACCTTCGAGGCATGAACGAGACCTCACTCTATGCGCCGGTGAAGCGGTTCCTCGAAAGCCTCGACTTTGTCGTCAAAGGCGAGATCGGCGGCTGCGATGTCGTTGCATTGCGCGAGGGCGAGCCGCCGATTGTCGTCATCTGCGAGTTGAAGCTGCAGTTCAATCTCGAACTGGTGCTGCAAGGTGTCGATCGCGCGGCGGCCTGCGACGAGGTGTGGCTGGCCGCGCGCATGTCGGCTCGCGGCAAGGGACGCGAAAGCGATGCCAGGTTCCGCAATCTCTGCCGCCGGCTTGGTTTCGGCCTGCTTGGCGTGACCGCGACGGACCGGGTCGAGGTGCTTCTCAGCCCGATCGCGCTGGCGCCGCGCAAGAATGCCCGCCGGCGCTCTCGCCTGGTCGACGAGCACCAGCGCCGTCGCGGCGATCCGGTTGTGGGGGGCGGGACGCGCAATCCGATCATGACGGCCTATCGCCAAAGCGCCCTCGCCTGCGCTGCCGCCATGGTGGACGGACCCAGGCGGCCGCGGGATCTGAAGGCGGTGACGCCGATCGCGCCGAAAATCCTGCAGCACAATGTTTATGGCTGGTTCGCGCGCGTCGACCGCGGCCTTTACGATCTTACCGATGCCGGCCGTGCGTCTTTGGTCCGCTGGCCGCAGGCATCGCACGAATCCCGACACGCAATTTTGAACGCACCGGCCATATGATTGAAGATTCCCGCGGCGTCCGAGGCGGTTCGCTCGGTTGATTTCTCCGACAAAATATGTTGCTTGTCCCGCCCATGAAGAAGCTCTGCATGACCGCCTTGGCGTCAGTGACACTGAGTTTTCCAGCCGTCGCAATGGACAATGCATTGCGCGCCGGTCTGATGAAACTCGATCCCCAAACTCGCCTTGAACAGCGTTGCGACGCCGAAGTGCTCGACCGCATTACCCATGACGATCGCAAATTCAAAGCCGACCGCGTCGTCGCCTACGCCTTTGCGACGCCCGAGATGGGTGCCGATGCGATCAAGAGCCCGGGTGCTGCGTTTCGCAGCAAGGGGCAGTGGTACAGGCTGAAATTCAAGTGCCAGACCGCACCGGACCATATGGAAGTCCTGCAGCTCCGCTACCGGATCGGCGACGAGATTCCGGAAGCCGACTGGGCAAAGTATAATCTCTACGATTGATTTGTGATCGGCCATGGTTTTGCCTGGCTGTCGGCGAGTGCCGCGAGCCTTGGATCCGGCTTGACGTGACGATGCTTCGGTGACGGCGCCACGCGTGATCCCTTGACGCCAAGGGACCACCAAGTTAGGGCCTCTGGATAATCGACGAACACTCGGCAAAATCAGCAAGGGCTTCCTGTCGATGGACATTTTTTTCAGCGCTGCCAGTCTGACCGCCCTGCTCCAGGTCATCGCCATCGATCTCGTGCTGGCCGGCGACAATGCAATCGTCATCGGCCTTGCCGCTGCCGGCCTGCCTGCCGAACAACGCAAGAAGGCGATTCTTCTCGGCGTGGTGGCGGCTACGGTGCTGCGCATCGGGTTTGCCGCAATTACCGTCAAGCTGCTGGCGATCGTCGGCCTGCTGCTGGCCGGCGGCATCCTGCTGCTGTGGGTCTGCTGGAAGATGTATCGCGAGCTTCGCACGTCGCATGCCGACGAGCTGGAAGCGACCGAGGCGCTGTCTAACTCCGATTTCGACAGCGACAATGCGGTGGCCGGCAAGACGAAGCGCAAGACCCTTGGCCAGGCTGCCTTGCAGATTGTCGTCGCCGACGTGTCGATGTCGCTCGACAACGTGCTGGCTGTCGCGGGTGCCGCGCGCGATCATTTTCCGGTGCTGGTTATCGGCCTGGTGCTGTCGATCGCGCTGATGGGCCTCGCCGCGACTTTCATTGCCAAGCTGCTGCATCGCCACCGCTGGATTGCCTATGTCGGCCTGCTGATCATTTTCTATGTGGCTTTGGACATGGTCTATCGTGGCGCGGTGGAAGTCTGGCCGCACGTAAACGGCGCCGTCGGCTGAGACCGCATCAGCCGCGGCTTCGATCCGGAGCTCGGTCCGCGGCGCAATCGCCATGCGTTTTGCCGCATAGCAGGCCTGCCCATACCAATACCGCAATAAGTGTGGTACTGCGCCGCAATCCTGAAAAGCCCGGAAACCCTCTATGTCCGCTCCCCGCGTGAGTTTTGTCAGTCTTGGATGCCCGAAGGCCCTTGTGGATTCGGAGCGCATCATCACGCGCCTGCGCGCCGAAGGTTACGAAATCGCGCGCAAGCATGACGGCGCCGACCTCGTCGTCGTCAACACCTGCGGCTTTCTCGATTCCGCCCGCGACGAGTCGCTCAACGCCATCGGCTCCGCGCTTTCGGAAAACGGCCGGGTGATCGTCACCGGTTGCCTGGGCGCCGAGCCGGACGTCATTCGCGAAAAGCACCCCAACGTGCTGGCGATCACCGGGCCGCAGGCCTATGAGAGCGTGATGGCTGCGGTCCATGAGGCCGCACCGCCTTCGCACGACCCCTATATCGATCTCCTGCCACCGCAGGGCGTCAAGCTGACGCCGCGCCACTACGCCTATCTCAAGATTTCCGAAGGCTGCAACAACCGCTGCACCTTCTGCATCATTCCCGCACTGCGTGGCGACCTCGTCTCGCGGCCGGCGGCCGATGTGCTGCGCGAAGCCGAGAAACTGGCCAAGGCTGGCGTCAAGGAACTTCTGGTCATCTCGCAGGACACCAGCGCCTACGGCATCGACATCAAGTACCAGACGTCGATGTTCGGCGACCGTGAGGTGCGCGCGAAATTCCTCGATCTGTCCGAGGAACTGGGCAAGCTCGGCATCTGGGTGCGCATGCACTATGTCTACCCCTACCCGCATGTCGCCGACGTCATCCCGCTGATGGCAGAGGGCAAGATCCTGCCTTACCTGGATATCCCGTTCCAGCATGCCTCGCCGCAGGTGTTGAAGAACATGCGCCGGCCGGCGCATGGCGAAAAGACGCTCGAGCGCATTCGCGGCTGGCGCGAGGTCTGCCCGGATCTGGCCATCCGCTCCACCTTCATCGTCGGCTTCCCCGGCGAGACGGATGACGATTTCGAGATGCTGCTCGACTGGCTCGATGAAGCCAAGATCGACCGCGCCGGCTGCTTCAAATATGAGCCGGTCCGCGGCGCCCGTTCCAACGATCTCGGTCTCGAACAGGTCCCGCAGGAGATCAAGGAGGCGCGCTGGCACCGCTTCATGCAGCGCCAGCAGAAGATTTCGGCGACGCAGCTGGCCAAGAAGGTCGGCAAGCGCCTGCCAGTGCTGATCGACGAGGCGCACGGCACGTCGGCAAAGGGCCGCACCAAATACGACGCGCCCGAGATCGACGGCTCGGTGCACATCCAGTCGCGCCGTCCGCTGCGCCAAGGCGACATCGTCACCGTCAAGATCGACCGCGCCGATGCCTATGACCTCTATGGTTCGGCGGTCTGACGGGCCGTATTTACTACATCTGGCGATAGTTCAGCCGTCTTAACCCGCTCAGCCGCGATCCGCTCTATGGTTTGCTGACCGTAGATGCGGGAAATGCGGATGATCACCAGACCTGCGGAACAAAATTACATCGCGACGCTGGACCTGCTCAGGCTGGCGGCAGCACTTGCCGTCGTGTTCTTCCATTATTTCTTTCGCGGCGCTGCCGCCGAGGGCTACCTCGCGCAGGGTTACCCGCTTGCGGCACCGTTCGCCCTCTACGGCTATCTCGGCGTCAATCTGTTCTTCCTGATCAGCGGTTTCGTCATTGCCTGGTCGGCGGAAAACCGCAGCTGGGATCAGTTTGCGGTCGCGCGGGTCGTTCGCCTCTATCCGGGCTTCCTGCTCTGCATGACGATCACCTTCGCGATTGTCTTTCTTGCCGGGTCACCGCTGCTTTCGGCCTCTTTCGTTCAGTATGCCGCCAATCTGTCGATGTTCGCGCCGGCGTTCGGTCAGCCCTTCATGGACGGCGTCTACTGGTCGATCGTTCTTGAACTGGTGTTCTACGGCTGGGTAACGCTGGCCCTGCTCACCGGGCTGTTTCAGAAACGCAAGCTGGAGCTGATCTTCATCTGGCTGGCGATCTCGGCCTTGAACGAGTTCTTCATCGGCAGCGGCGCCGCTAGGCTGCTGTTCATCACCGAGTTCGGACCGTTCTTCGCCGCCGGCGTGCTGGTCCACCACCTGCATGCTCATGGCCGTTCACTGCCTGCAATGCTGCTGCTTGCCGCCGCGTTCCTGATCTCCTGTGGCACGCTGTCGGTAACGCAGCACTGGATGCTTGGCCACTACGGCATTGCCGTTGCCTCCGCCAATCTCGTCGTCGCCAACGTCGTCATGCACGCGACCTTGATCGGCGCGGTGCTGCTGCGCAATCGTCTGCGGCCGTCGGCGCTCACCCTGGCGCTGGGCGGGCTGACCTATCCGCTCTATTTGCTGCACCAGGACATCGGCTATCTCGCCATCAATACGGCAACGCCCCTTGTCGGCAAATGGCTTGCCGCCTTTGGCTGCATCGCGCTGATGCTCTTCGTTTCGTGGGCGATCTGGCGCACCTGCGAACGACCCGCGCAGCTTCTGCTCCGGGTTTGGCTCGGCCGCGCGGTTGATGCCGGCCTGGGGCGGTTTCGCCGCATCTCAGCCGGAGCGCAGCCCGCCGAATGAAGAAGGGCGCCTCGCGGCGCCCTCCTCATTTCGACCTTTTGCGCTGCTTACTGCGGCAGCTTGTCGTCGACGCCCTTCACATAAAAATTCATGCCGAGCAGCGTGCCGTCGTCGGCGACTTCACCATCCTTCAGCCACGGCGTGCCGTCCTGCTTGGCAACCGGTCCGGTGAAGGGGTTCCAGCCGCCGGCGATCTTCTTTTCGGTGGCTTCGGCCATCGCCTTAACGTCGTCGGGCATGTTGGTGTAGGCCGACATCTTGACGGCGCCGTCCTTGATGCCGAGCCAGACATTGTCCGGCTTCCAGGTGCCGTCGAGCGCGGCCTGGACGCGGCTGATGTAATACGGACCCCATTCGTCGGTGAGCGAGGTCAACTGCGCGTTCGGCGCGAACTTGATCATGTCGGAGGACTGGCCGAAGCCTTTCAGCTTGCGCTCCTCGGCCACCTGCAGGGCAGCGGTCGAATCGGTGTGCTGGACGATGATGTCGGCGCCCTGGTCGAACAGCGCCTTGGCGGCGTCGGCTTCCTTGCCCGGATCGAACCAGGAGTTCACCCAGACGATCTTGGCCTTGAAGTTCGGATTGATCGACTGCGCGCCGAGCATGAAGGAGTTGATGCCCATCACCACTTCGGGGATCGGGAAGGAAACGATATAGCCGGCGACCCCAGCCTTCGATTCCTTGGCGGCGATCTGGCCAAGAATGTAGCGGCCTTCGTAGAAGCGCGCATTGTAGATGCCGAGATTGTCAGCGGTCTTGTAACCGGTGGCGTGCTCGAACATCACCTTCGGGAATTTCTTGGCGACCTTCACTTCCGGGTCCATGAAGCCGAAGGAGGTGCCGAAGATGATCTTGCAGCCTTCGCGTGCCAGGCGCTCGAAAGCACGGTCGGCATCGGGGCCTTCCGAGACGTTTTCGAGATAGGCGGTCTCGACCTTGTCACCGAGCGCCTTCTCCACCTCGAGACGGCCCTGATCGTGCTGGTAGGAGTAGCCGAAGTCGCCGATCGGGCCGGTGTAGACCCAGCAGGCCTTCAGCTTGTCCGCGGCCTCGGCCGTCGCTGCCAGCGACATGGCGGCGGTCGTGGTCATCAGGGCAATAAGCAGTTTTTTCATCGTGTTACCTCTCTGAGTTAAGCCTTGGAGCTTCCCGTTTGTTTTTATTGTCAACGATCCGGAACGAATGGCTGCCCCAAGGAAGCCGGCGTGTTCATCATCGTCAGACGCTTGTTGCGCGAGATTAGAACGAGAACCACGACGGTTGCCAGATAGGGCAGCGAAGAAAGGAACTGTGAGGGCACTGGAATGCCAAAAGCCTGTGCATGAAGCTGGCCGATCCACACCGCGCCGAAGATGTAGGCGCCGGCCAGCACCCGCCATGGCCGCCACGAGGCGAACACCACCAGCGCCAGCGCAATCCAGCCGCGGCCGGCGCTCATGTTCTCGACCCATTGCGGCGTGTAGACCAGCGAGAGATGGCCGCCGGCAAGGCCGGCACAGGCACCGCCGAAGATGACCGCGAGGTAGCGATAACGGATCACCTTGATGCCAAGCGCATGCGCCGAGGTGTGGCTGTCGCCGATCGAACGCAGCGTCAGTCCGGTCCGGGTCTTGAACAGGAACCACATGACGGCAGCGGTGAGCGCGATCGAGATGTAGAAGATCGGATCCTGCCCGAACAGCAGCCTGCCGACCACAGGGATTTCCGTCAGGCCGGGAATGTAGAGGTTGGGCAGCCTTTCGCCGGGCTGGCCGACGAATCTGGTGCCCATCATGCCGGACAGGCCAAGGCCGAGCAGCGTCAGCGACAGGCCGGTCGCCACCTGGTTGGTGGCCAGCGACAGCGTCATGACGGCAAACAGCAGCGAGAACACCGCGCCCATGGCGATAGCCGCCAGAAGGCCGATCCAGGGTGATCCGGTGAGATAGGTTGCACCGAAGCCGCCGACGGCGCCCATGATCATCATGCCCTCGACGCCGAGATTGAGCACGCCGGAGCGCTCGACCACCAATTCGCCGATTGCCGCGATCAGCAGCGGCGTTGCCGCGGTGGCGATGGTCAGAAGGATGTTTACGGTGATGTCCATCAGCGGGCTTCCTTCAGCTTCGGCGCGGCTTCGAGTTTGGCCACGCCTTCCGGTTTGGTCAGCGCCAGGCCGATCACGCGGATGCGGTAGTGGATGAGCGTGTCGCAGCCGAGCACGAAGAACAGCAGCATGCCCTGGAACACCCGCGCCACCTTGTCGGAGATGCCGAGCGCGCTCTGCACCGCTTCGCCGCCGAGATAGGTCAGCGCCAGCACCAGACCGGCGGCAACGATGCCGAGCGGGTTGAGGCGGCCAAGGAAAGCCACGATGATGGCGGTGAAGCCATAGCCGGGCGAAATGACAGGCTGCAACTGCCCGATGGCGCCTGAGACTTCCGAGATGCCGGCAAGCCCCGCCAGCGCGCCTGACAGCAGGAAAGCAAAAAAGACCATGCGGTTAAGGCCGAAGCCGGCGAAGCGCCCTGCCCGCGGGCTTGAGCCAAGCACGCGCACCTCAAAACCTTTCAGCATGCGGCTCATCAGGATCCAGACCAGCACCGCGGCGACCAGCGCGAAGACAAAACCCCAGTTTGCCCGTCCGGCATCCGGCATCAGTTCCGGCAACACCGCCGAATCGTTGAACTGGATGGTCTGCGGGAAGCCATGGCCCTGCGGATCGCGCCAGGGGCCGCGCACCAGCCAATCAAGGAAAAGCTGCGCGACATAGACCAGCATCAGGCTGGTCAGGATCTCGTTGGTGCCGAAGCGGGTCTTGAGCAGAGCCGGGATCGCTGCATAGGCCGCGCCGCCAACCATGCCGAGCAACAGCATCAGCGGCAGCACCAGCGGGCCTTCGAACTGCGGAAACAGCACCGGCACCATCGAGCCGACGATGCCGCCGAGGATGAACTGGCCTTCGGCGCCGATGTTCCAGATGTTGGCCTTATAGCAAACAGAGAGGCCGACGGCGATCAGGATGAGCGGCGCGGCCTTGATCGCCAGCTCATGCAACTGCCAGACCTGGCTGATCGGCTCGATGAAATAGATATTGAACGCGGTCAGCGGATTGACGCCGAGCAGCGCGAACATGACGGCGCCGGCAATGATGGTCAGCGCAAAGGCAATGAACGGCGACAGGGCCGAAAACAGCATGGAACGCTGCGGGCGTTTGACGAGTTCGAGGCGCATCATGCCGTCTCCAGCGTGTGTTCGGCGTGGCCTGGTTCGGCGCCGCCCATCAGCAAGCCGACCCTCTCGAAGGTGGCTTCAGCGATCGGAATTGGCCTCGACAACTCGCCATTGTGCATGACCGCGATCGCATCCGATATCTCGAACAGCTCGTCGAGATCCTGGCTGATCACCAGCACCGCCGATCCGCTGCGCGACAACTCGATCAAGGCCTGGCGGATGTGGGCGGCAGCGCCCGCATCCACGCCCCAGGTCGGCTGGTTCACCACCATGACGCTTGGCCGTCGGTCGAGTTCGCGGCCCACGATGAATTTCTGCAGATTGCCGCCCGAAAGGGCCGCGGCCTCCGGATCCGGCGCACTCTTGCGCACATCCATCGCCTCGATGATGCGTTGGGACGCGGCCTGGATGGCAGCGCTCTTGACCATTCCGCCGGAACCGACGAACGCCTTGCCGTCGGTGGCATGGCGCGACAGCAGCAGGTTTTCGGAAAGCTTCATGCGCGGTGCGGCACCGTGGCCGAGGCGCTCTTCCGGCACGAAGGCGGCGCCCAGCAGGCGGCGTCCGGTGATGGTGAGGCCTCCCGCATCCTTGCCACGAATGCGCACCGAGGCGGCATCCTGCTGCAGCACCTCGCCGGAGACGGTTTCAAAGAACTCGCCCTGGCCGTTGCCGGCGACACCGGCTATGCCGATCACCTCACCGGCGCGGACATTCAGGTTGATGCCCTTGAGCGGTATCGAGAACGGCGTTGCCGGTTTGCGATTGAGATTGCGGATTTCGAGCAGCGGCTGCGCCTTGTCGATACCCTCGACCGGCGCGCGCACCACGGCCTGCACCTCGTTGCCCACCATCATGCGAGCCAGCGAAGACGCGGTTTCCTCACGTGGATTGCAGTGGCCGACCACCTTGCCGTGGCGCAGCACCGTGGCGCGGTCGCAGATGCGTTTGACCTCTTCGAGCCGGTGCGAGATGTAGAGGATGGATTTGCCTTCCGAGCGCAGGCGCTCCAGTGTCTCGAACAGCTTGTCGGCTTCCTGCGGCGTCAGCACCGAGGTCGGTTCGTCCAGGATGATGAGCTGCGGCGTCTGCAGCAGGCAGCGGATGATTTCGATGCGCTGGCGTTCGCCCACCGACAGGTCGCCGACCAGCGAGTCAGGATCGAGCGGCAGGCCATAGCTGAAGGAAAGCGCCCTCGCCTTGGCAGCGATGCTGCTGATCGGCGAGCCGTCGTCCAGCGACAGCGCGATGTTTTCGGCCGCGGTCAGCGCCTCGAACAGCGAAAAATGCTGGAACACCATGCCGATGCCAAGTTTTTTCGCGGCGCCGGGGCTGGAAATCCTGACGGCCTGGCCGTTCCAGAAGATCTCGCCGGCATTGGGCTCCAGCGAACCGAACAGCATCTTGACCAGCGTCGACTTGCCGGCGCCGTTTTCGCCGAGCAAGGCGTGGATTTCACCCCTGGCGATGTCGAGATCGATATGATCGCACGCCGTCAGCGTGCCGAATATCTTGGTGAGGCCACGCACCTCAAGCAGGTTCGTGCCGTCCTGATTTGCACTCACAGTGCCTCCCATCTGGTTAGCCAGACATGTTCTGTGTTCCCGCAGGTATGGTAGGCGCGGCCGGCTCTCATCGGAAAGCGGCACGCGTCTTGAAAGAGCTTCAAGAATTTCAGCGGAAATTCAAGGGATAGCAAGGCAGAACGGACTAAGGGATGAGAATGGTCGTCCCTGTGGTCCTGCGGCCCTCGAGGTCGGAATGCGCCTTGCCGGCGTCCTTGAGCGCGTAGCGCTGGTTGATCTTGATCTCGACCGCGCCGCTGAGCACGACCTCGAACAGGGCGGCGGCAGAAGCGTCGAGGTCCTCGCGTTTTGCGTTGTAGACGAACAGTGTCGGCCTTGTTGCGAACAGCGAGCCCTTCTGTGCCAGCAACGACATGCTGAACGGCGGTATGGGTCCCGAGGACTGGCCAAAGCTGACGAACATGCCAAGCGGCCGCAGGCAGTCGAGCGAAGCCGGAAATGTGTCGTTGCCGACCGAATCGTAGACGACGTCGCATTTTTTGCCGCCGGTAATAGCGGCGACGCCGGCAACGAAATCCTGTTCCTTGTAGTTGATGACGTGGTCGAATCCGTGCGCCCTGGCGAGCTCGATCTTGTCGGACGAGCTGGCGGTGCCGATGACGGTGGCGCCGAGATGTTTTGCCCATTGGCCGAGGATCAGTCCGACGCCGCCTGCCGCGGCATGGAACAGGATCGTGTCGCCGGCCTTCACCTTGAACGTCCGGCGCAGCAGATATTCCGCGGTCATGCCCTTCAGCATCATCGCTGCGGCCTGTTCGTCGCTGATGCCATCCGGCACCTTGACGACGCGGCTGGCATCGATGACGCGTTCTTGCGCATAAGCCCCCGTCGTCACCGCATAGGCGATGCGATCGCCCGGATTCAGCCAGTCGACGCCCTCGCCGACTTCCAGCACCACGCCGGCGGCTTCGCTGCCTGGCACGAGCGGGAAGCCGCCGGGTGGCGGATAGAGGCCAGAGCGATGGTAGACATCGATGAAATTGAGGCCGATCGCGGTGTGCCGGACCAGGATCTGCCCGGATCCCGGCTGGCCGGGGTCAGTGTCCTCATAGGTCAGAACTTCCGGGCCGCCATTGGCGTGGATGCGGATCGCTTTGGACATAGCTTAGACTTCCTCTGGGAGTGGCTGATCAGGCCTTTTTGGCGCCGAGCTTGGGAAAGAACTGCATGATGCCGCCGATGCAGGCAAGGTAAAGCCCGGTGATGGTGATGCCGATCTTGGTGAAGGTGCTGACCTGCTCGCCCAGCACGCCGATCTGATCGTAGAAGGCAGCGAGCGCCGCCTGGGCCAGGGCAAGCGCGCCGAAAGCGCACCACAAGAGAGTCATCCCAAGGTTGATGCGCCGTAGCCGCACCACCCGCACCGGGTGGATGAAGTTGATCGGCACGAAAGTCAGGACGCCGGCCACCACCACAACCGCGAACGAAACCCATTGTCCGGGCTCGATTACGAACAGGGTGAACACCACCATGTTCCAGACTACGGGGAATCCCTTGAAGAAATTCTCCTTCGTCTTCATGCCGGTGTCGGCATAGTAGATGGCGCTGGAAACGACGATGATCGCCGCCGACAGGAATGACAGGCCCTCGCCCATGAAGCCGCGCTGATAGAGGGCGAAGGCCGGGATCAGCACGTAGGTCACGTAGTCGATGATGTTGTCGAGCAGTTCGCCCGACCAAGTCGGCAGGATTTCCTTGACCTCGAGCTTGCGCGCGATCGGTCCATCGATGCCGTCGACGAACAATGCCAGCCCGAGCCACCAGAACATCGCCGTCCAGCGCTCTTCGCTTGCCGCCACCAGCGACAGGAAGGCCAGGAACGAGCCTGATGCGGTCAAGAGATGGACGGAGAACGCCCTCGCCTGTGGCCAGGTGACCTTCTTCTTCGGCCTGGGGATCCGGTCCGTTATCTTTTTGGCGGCTTTGCGTGCTGCCAAATTCCTGGCCGTTGTGTTCTTGCTCACGGGCCCCGCCAATCCAGCTTGCAGATTTCGGCCGAACGGCCGGCGAAATTCCAGTTGCGGCCGAAAGCCCGCATCTTGCTCTTGTCGGACCTGGCCACGATGATCTCGGGCGCGATCCAGTATTCCGAATTGCTGATCACCGTGTCCTTGTCGCGGTCCTTGCCTTGGATGGGTGTCACCGCCCCGTCGATGATCTTCGGAATCTGGAAGATACGCGTCTTGTCACGCGTCTCATAGGTGATCGGCACTTGTTCGACACCGAGGAATTTGCCGACGAGGATGGAGAGCAGCGATGTGGTTCCGCCTGCCTTGCCGGTGAAGATCTTGGTCAGCGCCTTGACCGCGTAGACCGAGGCTCGGTTGTCGATGAACAGGCCGGCGGTCCAGTTGCCGCGGCTCATGTAGCCGGGGATTTCCATAATCAGCCCGAGATTGAGGCCGGACAGATCGACCTCACCGAAATGGCCTGCATCGATACGAAACCCCGCCCAGGTCTGGCAATAGCCTTCGGTCGGCGGATGATTGCCAAGCGATAGCACGCAGGGGCAAAAAACCGTGCAATTGCAGGAGAGTACGAGCTCTCCCTTCATCGCCCAGCTCTGGTCTGCCATCGATTTCCCCCCACTCACAGCGAGACTACTAGCAGCGCGGCTGCCCAGACAAGCAGTATCGCACCGGCCAGCCGGGTTGGAACCCTGCTGGCTGTTTGTTTTTCGATCAGGGTGAACAGCCCGATCAACGCCATCCAGAAAATGTTCATGACGCCAACGGCGAACATCACCAGCATCAAGGCCCAGCAGCAGCCGAGACACCACAGACCTTGCGCGACACCGAGCCGAAAGACGCTGGCCGGCCTGGCGCTCCAGTTCGCGAAAAGGATCGAGAACGGGTTCTTGCATTTCTTCAGGCAAGCTTCCTTCAGGCCGCTGAACTGGTAGAGGCCGGCGATCAGGAGAGCGAGCGCACCGGCAAGGCCGACGACCGGATCGAGCATCCCGGCTGACGAGGCGAATGCATGGGCGGCCAAGGTCAGTGCCGCGAACATCATTGACGCGGCGAGCCAGACGCTGAGGTAACCGGCGACCAGCACCAGCGGGTGAACGACCGGTTCGCCCTTGATGTGTGCCGTGTCAGTGATCTCGCAATAGGTGCGGATCATCGGCGCCGCCGAAGGCAGCATCGTCGCGATCGCCATCAGGAACCACATCGAAACGAGCGCGCCTGCCTGCAAGCCGAGACCTGCGTTCAAAGGCACCGGTGAGAGGCACAGCACAAAGAACCGTTCCAGGAAATCGGGCAGCGGCAGTTGCGGCAGGCTGCGCAGGATCGTGTCGCCGGGGGCGCCGACGCCCGCAATTCCAGTTTGAGACCCGCGGATCGCCATCGCTGCCAGAGACAGCCAGGCAAGCAGGATGCAAGCGCCGACAACGACGTTTACCGTGACCCGAGGATTGCGCGCGATGCCGGCCATGGCGCGGCCGGCGCGGTCGAGATGGCTGAAGTCGTCCTGCTGGCCGGTCATGACATCCGAATGGGCCGAATCGCCGCGTTGATCAAGCTGCATGATCTGACCTATATGCTCATCGAACGGCAGGTCGGGTGGACCGCCTCGCATTGCAAGCCGGAAGCCGATCTTGGAGCATCAGCAAACTGCGCGGATACTGGTTGCCGGCACGGGGCCGGCAGGGCTGATCGCGGCGCTCGGTTTTGCCGCCGAAGGTTTCCCGGTGACATTGGTCGGGCCGGAGGCCACCGCCCCCGATGGCCGCACGACGGCCCTGATGAACCCTGCCTTGAAAGTGCTCGACCGGCTTGGTGTGCTCGAAGCCGTCAAATCCAAGGCGGCGCCCCTGAAAGTGATGCGCATCGTTGACGCCACCAGCCGGCTGATCCGCAGCCCGGTCGTCACCTTCCGTGCCAGCGAGATCGACGAGGATCAATTCGGGCTGAACCTTCCCAACAGCGTCCTCAACCCGGCACTCGCCAGCGCCGTTGCCGCGCATGCCGGCATCGACTGGCTGAGGTCGATAGTGGCGAACTGGCATCTCGATGCCGAGCACGCCCGTGCCATCCTGGCCGACGGAAGCACGGTCGACGCAGCGCTGGCGGTCGCCGCCGATGGGCGGTTGTCACCGGCGCGCCAGGCAGCCGGCATCTCGACTTCGGCCCGCTCCTATCCGCAGGCAGCTCTCGTCCTCAATTTCGGCCATAGCGGCGACCACGCCTTCACCTCGACCGAATTCCACACCGAGACCGGTCCGTTCACGCAGGTTCCCCTGCCCGGCAATCGCTCCAGCCTGGTCTGGGTGGTCAAGCCCGAGACCGCGACCGACCTCGCCGCACTGGAGGATGCGACGCTTTCTCAGCGGGTCGAACAGCAGATGCAGTCGATGCTGGGCCGGGTGACGGTCGAACCGGGCCGGCAGATCTATCCGCTTTCGGCGGTGACACCGCTGCGTTTCGCCCGAGATCGGGTGGCGCTGGTCGGCGAAGCGGCCCATGTGTTTCCGCCGATCGGCGCGCAAGGCCTCAATCTCGGCATCAGGGATATCGACGATCTAATTGGAATCGCTTGTGAAAATCGAGCTGACCCAGGCGCCGCCAAGGCGCTTGCGGCCTACGATTTCAAGCGCCGCCCCGACATTCTGGCGCGCAGCAGCGCGGTCAACCTGCTCAACATGTCGCTGCTTTCCGACATGCTGCCAGCGCAGATGGCCCGCGTTGCCGGGCTCGGCGTGCTCGGAGGCTTCGCGCCGCTTCGGGCTTTTTTCATGCGCGAGGGGCTTCGTCCCGGCAGCGGTTTTGCCGCGCTTGCCGGCGGGTTAGGGAAACAGGTCCGGCGCTAGGATGTTGTGCCGGATCAGGTAGAGCAGCCCGGTGACGGTCACGACCGACAGGCAGGTTGTGATCAGCACACTGGCCGACGCGCGCTGTACCCAGACGCCATACTGCTGGGCGATGACGAAGACGTTGGTGGCGGTCGGCAATGCCGCCAGAAGCACCGCCGAGAAGACCCATGTCTGAGAGAAATTGCCGATCCAGCTTAGCACGACATAGCAGAGCAACGGGTGCAGGATCAGCTTCAGCGCCGCAATCGGAACCATCTCGTGCGGGACGCGATTGAGCGGCCTGAGCGCCAGCGTGACGCCCATGGCAAACAGCGCGCAAGGTGCGGCCGCCCGGGAAAGATATTCCAGAAAGCGCTCCACCGGCACGGGCGGTAGAAAGCCGATATAGGCGGCGCCGACACCCAGGGCGGTTGCGATGATGAACGGGTGCAGGACGATCTTGCGCACTACACCCAGCGCAAGCCGGAGAGGAGTGGTCTTCTCGTCGCCCGACAGCGCCATCATCATGGGCGCGATGGCGAAATGCATGATGTTCTCGAAACAAAAGATCAGGGCGACCGGCACTGCCGCCGCCTCGCCGAAGGCCAGCAATGCCAGGCCCGGCCCCATATAGCCGATATTGCCATAGGCGGCCGCGAGCGCCTTGATGGTCGATTGCGCTATCTCGCCGCGCGAGGTCAGCACCGACCCCATGAACATCAAGGAAAATATCATGAAGGTCGAGACGACCGAGCCGAAGATGAAGCGCCATTCCGTCAGGTCTTCGAACGGCGTCTTGGCAAGCAGTTGGAAGAAAAGTGCCGGCAGCGCGACATAGACGATGAACGTGTTCATCCAGCCGAGCGCCTCCAGCGGCTGCCTGGTGATGCGCGCCACCAGAAACCCGACAAAAATCAAGCCGAAGAACGGAAGAACAAGACCGATGACGTCAGACATTTTTATGCTGGTCCGAAACCCTGGCGCCGGGCTAGCCCGTTGCTTAATAGGGCGTCAAGCGCCTCGGGATTGAATTGATGCGCGGTCTGCGCCAAATAAGCCCAAGGAATTCAGTGGTGAGTACGATGAAAACAGCCAAATTCGCAATCGGACAGGTGGTTCGCCACCGGCTGTTTCCATTCAGGGGCATCATTTTCGACGTCGACCCGCAATTCGCCAACACCGACGAGTGGTACGAAGCCATCCCCGCCGACGTTCGGCCCCGCAAGGATCAGCCCTTCTATCACCTGCTCGCCGAGAATTCGGAGACCGAATACATCGCCTACGTCTCCGAGCAGAATCTGCTCGAGGACCAGTCGGGTGAGCCGGTCCGGCATCCGCAGATCAAGGAGATGTTCGACAAGAGGCCGGACGGCGGCTACCAGCCGAAACGGCAGTCAAGGCACTAACCCGCGGAGAGACGGGCACAAAAAAGCGGGGCATGACCCCGCTTTTTTGCTGGCTCGGCGATATCGGCCGATCAGTTGGCGGTCTTCGCCTTGTCCTGCTCTTCCTTGAGCTTCTTGGCGAAATCCTGGTTGTTCTTGGCGACGAAGTCCTGAAGCTTCTTCTGCCGGTCCTCGATGTCCGACTGCTGCAGTGCCGGGCCGTCATAGGCGCCGCTGAAGCCCTGCAGGGCGATCTTGATCGGATTGGGCTGGTTCTGGAAATTGACGGAAGTCAGCGTGATCGCCTGGCCTTTCTTGAATGCCGCGACGAGCTGATCGGTCAGCGGCACTTCGGCCACGCAACGATCCGGGAAGCAGATCACATAGTCGAGCTTCTGCGCCTTGCCGGTGTCGATCTGCAGGCCGATGCCGGGAGGCACCAGACGGCCGGTCGGAACAGTCACCTGGAACACCTTGCGGTTCACCTTGCCCTTCAGCTCGATCAGGCTGACGCCGGTGACCAGCTGGCCGTTGCCGGCGGTGGTGATGTTCTGGACGTTGCAGATGTCGACGTCTTCCTGCTTGGTGCAGGCCTTGAACCAGCCTTGCGGAATCTGCTGTTGCTGCTGTGCGGAAGCGGCGGGGAGTCCTGCGCCCAGAAAGCCGATCACGCCAGCGGCCATGACCGACAGGCGGTACGCGTTGCTGTTCAGGCTCGTCATGTCGTGCACTTCCTCTCAAATGATCCCGGGACCGGCTTCTTCGTGCCGTGTGGTCCAGCTACCTGTTGCCGAAATGAGGCAACAGAATGACTTCGGAGGGCGTGTTACACTGCAAGCGAGGCCGAATCCAGCCCGGCGTCAGCAATTGTTGAACGCGCGGTTGGCCGGCGCGCCGCCGCCTCATGCTAGGGTGCACACCGAATCATCAAGCCGACCCAGTAAGGAGACGGTCATGGGCCGCGTTGTTGTTTGGCTGATCACCGGGATATCGTTTCTCGCCCTTTCGCATCAGCCGGCCGCATCGGAGCCGAAGCACGCTATCGCCATGAAGGGCGAGCCGGCGCTGCCGCCCGGCTATACGCATTTCGACTACGTCAATCCCGACGCGCCGAAGGGTGGCTCGATCACCTATTGCGTCGTCGGCAGCTTCGACAATCTCAATCCTTTCATCCTCAAGAGCCTGCGCACGACGGCGCGCGGCATGATGGATACGATCTTCGGCAATCTGGTCTTCGAGCCGTTGATGCAGCGCAATGCCGACGAGGCTTTCACACTCTACGGTTTGTTGGCCGACAGCGCCGACATGGACCCGGAGCGCAAGAGCATCGAATTCCATCTCAATCCGAAGGCCAAATGGTCGGACGGTCAGCCGGTGACGCCGGAGGACGTGCTGTTCAGCTATGACGTCTACACCGAGAAAGGCCGACCGCCTTACAGCGACCGCATGGCCAGGGTCGCCAAGCTCGAAAAGACCGGCGATCACAGCGTGCGCTTCACCTTCAACGACAAGGCCGATCGCGAATTCCCGCTGATCATCGCGCTGACCCCGATCATCCCGAAGCACGCCTTCGACAAGGAGACTTTCGACAGGACGACACTCAAGCCGGTGATCGGCAGCGGCCCTTATACGATCGCGCAGGTGCAGCCCGGCCAGCGCATCGTGTTCAAGCGCAACCCGGATTACTGGGGCAAGGATGTCCCGGCCAAGCGCGGCTTCGACAATTACGACCAGATCACCATCGAGTATTTCCTCAACGCCAACGCCAAGCTCGAAGCGTTCAAGAAAGGCCTTTGCGCCATCGACGACGACAGCGATCCGGTGAAGCGCGAGCGCGATCTCGATTTTCCGGCCTTCCACAAGGGCGACGTGGTCGCCGAAACCTTCGACACCGGCATTCCTCCCGTGGTGACCGGTTTCCTGTTCAACACGCGGTTGCCGAAATTCGCCAACCCTGTCGTGCGGCGCGCGCTCGGCATGCTCTACGACTTCGAATGGGCCAACAAGAACCTGTTCGGCGGCAAATACACGCGCACGATGAGTTATTGGCAGAATTCCGAGCTTTCCGCGCTCGGCCATCCGGCCGACGACAGGGAGAAAGCGCTTCTGGCGCCCTACCCCGGCCGCGTCCCGGCCGATGTCATGGACGGTACATGGCGGCCGCCGGTGACCGACGGATCGGGCCAGGACCGCCGCGTCTTGAAGGCAGCCTTCGATCTTTTGAAAAGTGTCGGCTACCACGTGCAGAATGGAACGATGCTCGATCCCGAAGGCAAACCCTTCGGCTTCGAGATACTGACCGCGTCGCAGGACGAGGAGCGCCTTGCCGGCATCTACCAGCGCACGCTGGAGAAGATCGGCATCGCTCTCACCATTCGCAGCCTCGACGGCGACCAGATCCAGTCGCGCAAGCAGCGCTTCGACTTCGAGGTCCTGATCGGATCGAGCGGCTTCAACAATTCGTTGTCGCCCGGCATCGAGCAGAGCGGGCGCTGGAGTTCCGCCGCAGCCAGGACGGAAGGCTCGTTCAATCTCGCCGGCGTCGCCGATCCGGCTGTGGACGCGGCGATCGAGGCGATGCTGCGCGCCCGCTCCAAGGAGGATTATGTTGCCGCCGTTCGCGTTCTCGACCGGCTGCTGATCTCCGGCAACTACATGGTGCCGATGCAGTACAACACGCAGCAATGGATCGCCTACTGGAACTACCTGGAACATCCGCAAAAGACGCCCATATTTGGATATCAACTGCCAACATGGTGGCGTAAACCCAACTGAGGGATCAGGAGATCGAGATGAGCGAATTGAACGCCATCACCGTCGATGTGGTGTCCGATGTCGTCTGCCCCTGGTGCTTCATCGGCCAGAAGCGGCTCGACAGGGCAATCGCCGCCGTCGGCGATGTCGACGTGCATGTCCGCTGGCGGCCGTTCCAGCTCGATCCGACCATTCCGCCTGAAGGCAAGGACCGCCGCGAATACATGCTGGCAAAATTCGGCAGCGACGAGCGCATCCGCGAGATTCACGCCCGCATCGAGCCGCTCGGCGAAATCGAAGGCATCTCGTTCGCCTTCGACGCCATCAAGGTGGCGCCGAACACACTGGATGCGCACCGGCTGATCCGCTGGGCAGGCGCCGCCGGCGAGGCCATTCAGAACAGGCTTGTGCGCCGGCTGTTCCAGCTGAATTTCGAGGAAGGCGCTGACATCGGCGACCATGCCTTGCTGGTCGAGGCGGCGCGCGAGGCCGGCATGGACGCATCCGTGGTCGCCACGCTTTTGCCGACCGAGGCCGATGTCGAGGCGGTGCGCACCGAGATCGCCACCGCGTCGCGCATGGGCATTTCTGGCGTACCGTGCTTCCTGATCGAGGACAAATACGCAGTCATGGGCGCGCAGGATGCCGATACGCTGGCCGATGCCATTCGCCAGGTGGCGGCCGCCAAGGCGCGCGGCGAACTGGACAAGGCCGGCTGAGAGGCCGACCGCCCTCTCCTCTCCGGAGCAGCAAACGTTACTTCACCGTCGCCTTGGTCTTGCTGATGAAAAATCCATGGCCGTTCGTCGCCGTGCAGGTCAGTCCCTTGGTTGACGACTGGCACGAGAACGGCCCGGCGCTCCAGCTGTTGCCGTAGCCAAGCTTGTCGACATCGCTGCAGCAGCCCTGCTCGCCTGGGTTCTTGATCAGAGTGGCTGGCCCCTTCGGACCCAGGATAATCGTGACGTAGCTTGGCTCGACGCGCGAGCAGCTCAGCTCCGGGCCGCCATCCCTTGGCTCATAGGTGCCGGTGCCGCCTTTGGGCGTGTAGATGCAGCCGATGTTGCCGGACGGCGTGTTGAACTCGATCTGGCCTTCGGCGCTGGCCGGGATGCTCTGCCCGCCGGCATGCGCCAAAGGTACGAGGGGCAGCCAGGCGAAGAGGGACAGGATTGCCGCGCGTGCAAGCATTGGGAGCTTCCTTGTTGGAGAACCGGATATGCATGAGTGTCGACGATGCCGGGCAAGGTTCAATCCCAAGTGGATGAATTGTCAAACGCAGTTCCTCAGCCGATCCGACAAGGAAGCGCCGATCGGCCGATTCTCCGGTCACGTCCTGCCTCCGGCAGGGACGACAACGGCAAGCCTGGCGAGTCACGAACGGCAAATTTTTGGGTGTTCGGGTCAGCCCGCTTTGAGAAAAGTGCTCGGTCCTACCGTTTTCGAGTTCACAAAACCGTGTGAAAACCTTCCCTAAGGGAACCCAACCAATGTCACGCCTCTGTAAATCAAGTATCTGAAATCAATAGCGATATCATGATTTTTATCGACCGTTGCCGCTATATTTCAGCATGTAATCTGTTGCCTCACGGCAACGGCTGCCAGGGCAATCCGGTCGGCCCGGTTTTAAATTAATGGAAAATGATCAATTGGTGTTACCATCCGTAACAAAAGAAAAAAGGTTTGGGCGGGATCGTGATTCGGGTCGGTAGACCATCGCAAGAGTCAGTACCGGAAAAAACACCTCGCGATGCCGCAGGGCGATCGCTTCTGACGCCGGTGTCGTCGATGCGCAGCTTCTGGGGCCTGATGCGGGCGTACTGGGTTTCCGACCGCTGGAAGGAAGCCTGGACGCTGACGCTGGTGATCGCGCTGCTCACGGCGCTGTCCAGCAAGGCCGGTGTCTGGTTTGCCGAAGCCTCCGGCGAACTGGTCAATTCGATCGCCTTCTTCCATGACGCCGCCAACACCACGCCGCTTCGCTCGCTGTTGGTCAATGCCGGCGTCCTCGTGCTGCTGGTCGTGCTCAAGGACGCTGGCTTCACCGGCATCCGCAACCTTGTCTCGGCGACGTTGCACCGCAAGTGGCGCGGTTGGCTGGACAGCCGCTTCAATGAGGCATTGCTGGACAACAATCACACGCATTTCCATGCCCAGCACGCGTCGACCGGCGGCGGTGCGCCCGACAACATCGACCAGCGCGTCCAGGAATCCATCAAGGACATGACCGGCGGCGCCATCGGGCTCGCCATGGGCGTGCTGGCCGTTGCCACCTCGCTCTTTTTCGTCGGCCAGAAGCTGCTCGAAAACTCCGTCGAGGTGAAGGGGCTGGAGTTCCTCGGCAGCTATGGCAGCGCCATCCTCGCCTTCCTGGCCGTCGCCACCTATGTGCCGCTGAACACATGGATCGCGGTCAAGCTCGGCGGCCTGCTCGAGCGCCTCAACGTCAGGATGCAGAAGGCCGAAGGCAGCTATCGCGGCGAACTGACGACGTTCCTGCGCCGCTCCTTCCATGTCGCGGCGTCTCAGGGCGAAGGCGTGCAAAGGACCATGCATGGCCGGCTCTATGTCGATATCGACGGCACCTGGACGCGGCTGAACATCGTCAACACCGTCTACATGTCGTTCGAGCTGATCTACAATTTCATCGGCGCGCGCATTGTCGCCTATGGACCGGGCCTCGTGCCGTTCATCCACAACCGCCTCGATCTGAAGGGCTATATAACCGGCTCCGAGCTGGTCAATTCTCTGATCGGCCAGTGTTCGTGGTTCATCCACGTCATGCCCGCCATCGCCACGCTGCGCGCCAACAGCCAGCGTGTCACCGAGCTGGCCAACGCGATCGAGAATGTCCAGCACCCGCAGGAGTTCTACAGCCAGACCGGCCGTTCCGACTTCCGCTACACCAGCCAGAACCCGGTTTTCGGCCTGACCATCCAGAAGCTCGAACTGGCGCATCAAGGCGAGGATGCAACGCCCTTCCTCAGCGCCGCCAATCTGCGCTTCCGGCGCGGCGAATGGACTTTCCTGAAAGGCGAGTCCGGTTGTGGCAAGACGTCGCTGATCAAGGCGATCAACGGCCTGTGGCCCTATGGCCAGGGCACCATCGTCTTCCCCGAAGGGGTGAAGAGTTTCTATGCCGCCCAGGAGGTCAAGCTGCAGCAGGTAACGCTGAAACAGCTGGTCTGCCTGCCGGGCTCCGAGCGCGATCATAGCGACGCCCAAGTCGCGGCGGCGCTGTACAAGGCCGGCCTTGGCGACTTCCTCTCGCATATGAACGACGAAAGCCGCGAAGGCAAAGGCTGGGACCAGGTTCTGTCGGGCGGCCAGAAACAGAAGCTGGTGGTGGCTCGCATCGTGCTGCAGCAGCCGGGGCTGCTGTTCCTCGACGAGGCGACCGGCGCGCTCGACCCCGATGGCAAGGTCGCCTTCCACCAGGCCATCAAGGACAACTGCCCCGATGTCACGGTGATCAGCGTCATGCACGAGGCGGTGGCGCCGAGATCGATGACGGGCAGCGAATTCTATCACAGCATCGTCGCGATCGCCGACGGCGTCGCCACCAAGAAGCCGCTGGTTCCAACCCTGCCCGCCGAACTCACCACCATTCTGGCGCAGCCCAGGCCGGCCCCAAGGCCGGTCGAAGACAAGTGGCTGCGCTTCTCGCGCCGGCTGAAGCAGAAATAACGGCTATTCCACCCCGGTCTGCCTGGTCGAACGGCGGCCGGCGATCACAGTCTCGCGATCTCGGCCGCTCGTCGGCCTTTTCCCTCCTCACCGCGATTGACACGGCAAGGCGCGCTCCTATGTTGCGCCCGCTTGCAGATAGTAAAAACGCGAACCCGCAAGCGGAAAGGTCACCGCGCCATGCCTGGCGACAGTCACAGTCGAACGCAACAGCCGTCCGCCCTGACGTGACCTCACATGGTTCATGTCCTGCCGGACGGCAAGGAGTGAGCCATGAACGAATTTACCACGGTGGCAAGCGACGAAGCCGTCGCGATTGCCCGTATCCTAGCCAATGATCACGTCGCCGACATTGTCGAGGCCCTGAACAGGGAGCCTCGAGAGACCGCGACGGAACTGCTCTGCGAAGTGACGTTCGAACGTCTGGTCGAGATCTTCGATCAGCCGGAACTCGACGGCGCGCCCGAACTCATGGAGGCGCTGCCGCGCGTCAAGGCGGGCAAGCTGCTCACCGCCATGTCGGTCGACCGGGCCGCCGACATCCTGCGCGAGCTGGAAGAGCCGGCCCGTTCCGAGCTGCTTGGCGGGCTTGCGCCGCCGTTGCGCGCAACGCTGCTCTCCATCCTCGGCTATCCCGAAGGCAGCGCCGCATCGATCATGACGACGGAGTTCGTCAGCGTGCCCTCGGACTGGACCGTCGGGCAGACGCTCGACTACATCCGCAAGGTGGAGCGGACGCGCGAAACCGTCTACGCGATCTATATCGTCGATCCGCAGACGCACCTGCTCGTGCGCTCGACCGGCCTGCGCCGGCTGATCACCGGTGAGGCGGACGATTCGATCATGACGGTGGCGCCGGATCACCTTCCGGTGACGGTCGGCCCGCTGACCGATCGCGAAACCCTGGCGCAGACGATCTCCAAATACGATCTGCTCGCCGTTCCGGTCGTCGACCATGGCAAGATCATCGGCATCGTCACCATCGACGACATCATCGACACGATGATCGCGGAGACGACCGAGGACGTGCACCGTTTCGGCGGCATGGAGGCGCTGGACGAGCCGTACATGAAGATGAGCTTTCTCGCCATGATCAAGAAACGCGGCGGCTGGCTGTGCGCGCTGTTCATCTCGGAGATGCTGACGGCCAACGCCATGCAGAGCTATGAGGGCGAGCTGGAGAAGGCGATCGTGCTGACGCTGTTCATCCCGCTGATCATGAGCTCCGGCGGCAATTCCGGCTCGCAGGCGACTTCGCTGGTCATCCGCGCGCTGGCGCTGCGCGAGATCGGTCTTGGCGACTGGTGGCGGGTGGCGCTGCGTGAGCTGCCCACCGGCCTGGTGCTGGGCGCCATGCTCGGCGTGGTCGGCGTCTGCCGCATCGCGCTCTGGCAATATATGGGCTTCTACGATTATGGCCCGCACTGGCCGCTGATCGCCACCACGGTGGGTGCTGCACTGGTCGGCATCGTCACCTTCGGTTCGCTGTCGGGCTCGATGCTGCCGTTCGCCTTGAAACGCATCGGCTTCGACCCTGCCAGCGCATCGGCGCCGTTCGTCGCCACGCTGGTCGATGTCACCGGGCTGGTGATCTACTTTTCGGTGGCGCTGGTGATCCTGCGCGGCACGCTTCTGTAGCGACGATCTTCGCCGCGGCATGACCTTGCCGCGGCGGAGTTCCTCAACCCGGATTTGCCGTCAATCGACCCGCGCGCCGTCCTTCACGCGATAGGTCGGCTTGTACATGGTGACCAGTTCTTCCGCCGCTGTCGGATGCACCGCCATCGTGCGGTCGAAATCATCCTTGGTCAGGCCGGCTTTCAGCGGGATGCCGAGCAGCTGCGCCATCTCGCCTGCATCCGGCCCCAATATGTGGGCGCCAAGCACTTTTTTCGACGCGCCATCGACCACCAGCTTTATCAGCATCTTCTCGTCGCGCCCGGACAGCGTGTGCCGCATCGGCCGGAATGTCGCGCGGTAGATCTCGATGTCGGGGAAGCGCTTGACGGCATCGTCCTCCGACAGGCCGACCGTGCCGATCTCCGGCTGTGAAAAGACAGCGGTCGCGATCGTCTCGTGATCGGGCGCGGTCGGATTTCCCTTGAAGGCGGTTTCGATGAAACACATCGCCTCATGAATCGCCACCGGCGTCAACTGCACGCGGTTGGTGACGTCGCCGATCGCCCAGATGCTGTCGACGTTGGTACGGGAGTATTGGTCGACGGCGATGGCGCCGGTCTTGGTCATCTCCAGTCCGATGCCTTCCAGGCCCATATTCTCGGTGTTGGGAATGCGGCCGATGGCCAGCATCACCTGGTCGACGGTCAGCACCTCGCCGCCGCTGACGAGCGCGTCGAGCCGGCCGTCCGGCCGCTTGCGGATCCATTCGGACACGGAATGGCAGCGAATCCTTATCCCCTTCTTTTCCATCGTTTCGTGCAGCATACGCCGCAGGTCCATGTCGAACCGGCTGAGGATCTCCTTGCCGCGATAGACCAGCGTGGTGTCGACGCCGAGACCGTGAAAAATGTTGGCGAACTCGACGGCGATGTAGCCGCCGCCCTCGATCATGATCGCCTTGGGCAATTCCTTGAGGTCGAAAGCCTCGTTGGAAAAGATGCAATGTTCATGGCCGGGAAGCGCCGGATGCGCCGCGGGTCGGCCGCCGGTGGCAATCAGGATCTGGTCTGCTGTGACGGTGCGATCCTCACCCAGAAGATGCACGACATGCGGATCGACGATCATGGCGCGCGAGTGGAAGGTCTCGCCGCCGGCGCCCTCGACGTTCCTGACGTAGATCGCCTCCAGCCGGCTGATCTCGCGATCCTTGTTGGCGACCAGCGTCTGCCAGTCGAAGCTGGCTTCCGGCACCGTCCAGCCATAGCCGGCGGCGTCGGCAAAATGCTCGGGAAATTGCGAGGCATAGACATAGAGCTTTTTCGGCACGCAGCCGCGGATGACGCAGGTGCCGCCATAGCGGTATTCCTCGGCGATGCCGACACGCTTGCCGAGTGCCGCCGCGACACGCGCCGCCCTCACCCCGCCCGAGCCGCCGCCGATGACGAAAAGATCGTAGTCGTAACCGGCCATGACGCGGCTCCCAGGTTTCAGAAATGTGTCAGACAGGTAGGCCGCAAAACGGCAAAAGAAAAGCCCGGACAGGCCGGGCTTTCGCAGTAGGCCGCAAGGCCATTTGAAAATGCGGGGTCAGTTGTTGTCCGCGGGGGCCGCGCCATCGGCGGGCGCTGCGCCATCGGCCGGAGCGGCGGCTCCGTCGGCGGGCGCGGCAGGTGCCGCCTGCGCCTTTGCCTTGGCGGCGGCGGCCAGCGTTTCGCCGACCTGCTGGGCGAGATCGCGGCCGAGGCCGTTCTGCCAGATATCGGCTGCCTTGACCAGTTCGCGGGTCACCGTCGGGCCGCTATCGAGCAGCTTCTTGCCCGAATCGGAATTGTAGAAAGCGGCGATGTCGGTCAGTTCCTTTTCGGAGAACACTTTTGCGTAGGCGAGTGCTGCTTCCTTCTCGAGGTCGGCGCGGCGCGAGGCCAGCGCCAGCGCCTTCTCGTTGATCGTCTTGCCGATCAGTTCCTGCATGTCCGGGTTCTTCTGGATCAGCTGCGATTCGAGCGCCGCGGCCGCCTGCGGCAGGATGGCATCGAACGGGTCGGTCGCGTGGATCGCAGCGACCGCCGCGCGGGCGGCCTTCAGGTGCGAATCCGTGACATCCTGCGAAAACGCCGGCGAAGAGAAGGCGAAAACGGCCGAGGCCGCCAGAAGGACGGAAAGGCTGCGAACCCGGTTATGCAACATCATGATCGGTAGAACTCCCTGGTTTTCGGGCGGCATGGACGGTTTGGATACCGTCGCCGCCGGCGATGATGGCCGCTGAAGCCAGCCCGATGAAAAGACCATGCTCGACCACGCCCGGAATGGCGTGGAGAGCATTCGAAAGCGCTCTTGTATCCGGAATGCGGCCAAAAGATGCATCGAGGATAAAATGGCCGCCGTCTGTAACAAAAGCCTGTCCCCCCGTCATCCTCAATGTGACCGGTCCGGAAAGACCGAGCTTTTCAGCCGCTGCGGCAACCGCGATTTCAGTGGCGCGCAGGCCGAACGGATTGACTTCGATCGGCAGGGGAAAACGGCCGAGCGTCTCAACCATCTTGGAGCGGTCGGCGATGACGATCATGCGCTGGGACGCCGCGGCGACGATCTTCTCGCGCAGCAGCGCGCCGCCGCCGCCCTTGACCAAGGTCAGTTCCGGGTCGACTTCGTCGGCGCCGTCGACGGTGAGGTCGAGCTCTGGCGTTTCCTCTAGCGTCGACAGCGGCACGCCGAGTTCGCGGCAGAGCAACGCAGTGCGCTCCGAAGTCGGCACACCGATGACGGTCATGCCGGTGGCGACCTTTTCGGCGAGCAGCCGCACGAATTCCTCGGCCGTTGTGCCGGTGCCGATGCCGAGCCGCATGCCGTCACTCACATGGGCGAGTGCTGCCCGCGCGGCTTCGACCTTCAACTGCCTTGCATCCATGTCGGTTGTTGCCCCGGAAGTTCGCTGCCGGGCTCGTAGCATTTTTGCCGGTCCGGTCAAAGCCCCAGGCGGCGGGTCCCCAAATGATGCGTTTATAGGAATTATTTCCTTGACCGGTGAGTGCAGCTATGCTACATTTTTGCCCATGGTGCCGATTTGCGCCAACAACCCGCCGCCGAGGCGGGTTTTTCATATCGGTGTCCAGCAGCGAATGCCCGATGGGCAGGCCCGCCTGAACGAACTGGCCCCGCGCTTGCCTTGACGCGCCGCAGCCGCTATCGCCTGCCCATTGCACACCTGCCCAGGACAGACCATGACCCGACCGATCATCGTGTTCGACCTCGACGGTACGCTGATCGACACAGCGCCGGACCTGCTCGACAGCCTGAACCACAGCCTTGCCGCCAGCGAGATCGCGGCGGTCGACGAAGCCGGCTTCAGGCGTTTCGTCGGCCACGGCGGCCGGGTGATGATCGAGCGGGCGCACGCCGCCCATCAGCGATCGCTTGCCGTCGAGGAGCACGACCGGCTGCTGAAACTTTTCCTCGACCACTACACGCTCAACATCCCCGGCAAGTCGCGCCCCTACCCCGGTGTCGTCGAGGCGATCGCGCGCTTCGAGGCGGCCGGCTATATCCTCGCCATCTGCACCAACAAATACGAAGCCAACTCGCTGGCGCTGATCGAGGCGCTCGGCCTGACCAAGCATTTCGCGGCCATCGCCGGCCAGGACACGTTCGCCTTCCGCAAGCCCGACCCGCGCCATCTGATCGAGACCATCAAGCTGGCCGGCGGCGACCCGCACCACGCGCTGATGGTTGGCGATTCGCAAACCGACATCGACACGGCGAAAGCCGCCGGCATTCCCGTGGTGGCGGTCGATTTCGGCTACACCGACCGCCATGTCCGCGAATTCGAACCCTCGGCTGTCATTTCGCATTTCGACGCGCTGACGCTCGACCTGGCGCAAAGGCTGATTGCCGCTGCCGGAAACTAACCGGAAGGCGGCCGGCGTCGCGTCGCAGACAGGGCTGTGAGGGCAGCAAATCCGATCCTTGTCAGAACGCCGGACAGCGCCTTGACTTACCGCACCTGCCTCCCTTATATCGCGGCTCGCTTGGCCTTCGGGCAACGAGCGGGCGATTAGCTCAGCGGGAGAGCACACCCTTCACACGGGTGGGGTCGCAGGTTCAATCCCTGCATCGCCCACCAAATCCTTACGTCAGTCGATCTGTGGCCGCTGTGAACGCCGCCTCATTGATCAGGTCATCTCCCTCAATACCGCTCCGATTCGAATTTGAGGATTAACGTGCGCGCGCCCGAATTTTCTCGCACGCAATTTGCCTTCGCCAAACAAATTTATAGAGCATCGACCTAGAGATACCGACAATGCCCGACCCGCTTGTCGCCACGGTGGTAGAGTCGGCGATGTCTGGTTGTGGAGATGCCCCGGTCGAGCCGCGATCAGCGCTTCATCGAGTGCAGGATGGCCTGCATGTGCTCTTCCAGGTCGAGTTCACCCCGAGCCTCGGCGGTCAACAGGTAATCGGCCTTGGCCCGGCGGTCGCCTCGGCTGATCGCCGGATAGGAACAGATGGCCAGCAATGCTTCCTGTTCAATCCGGTCTGCCGTCTTGCGTTCGTGGCTGCTGCTGCCCGCTCGACGAACAACCCTGTGAAGCCCGGCATAGCTGGCCTCATGGGCTCCGATCAGCGCCCGCAATTCGGGTGAGGCACCTTCCGCTTCGGCAAATGTCGGTTCAATGACCGAGGCCACGGCGGTGAACGCAAGAAGTGTACGGCGTGTGATTTCGGGCATGCCTCATATCCCTGCTCTCTGATCATGCAGGCACACCATAGCACCGGCGCAACGGTTCGAAGAGACGCTCCGGGGCGCGACCACATTGTCTGCTGACAAAATGTATTCGCTTCCGCAGCCCCCGCCCAGCAGCCGGTGTGGCCTTAAGTCGCAATGATTGGCTTGCGAAAGCAGGGTTTCGGGGCTTCATTGACACTGCGAGCGACACCATATGGTGATCCACAGCCCTCCAAAACGAGAGAAGCTCGCTTTGACGCGGTCGCGCAGCGGCCGTCAGCCGGCAATGGCTATGAACCAGGAACCTGAAAAACCATGCCTGAAAATGTCAGACCAATTTCGAAAGACGTCCCCCTCATCCAGCTAGGCGTCTATCAGTGCCGCTTCCCGGTAAGCGAAGACCGGTCGGTACCCGGCGGTTATCGTTTCTGTGCCGGGCCAACTTCGGCGGATCGCGTCTATTGCGATCACCACCACAGCATCGTGACCGCCGTCGACCCTCGTCGATCCCGTTCAGGTCTCCACCCCGCTCAGCGACGCGCCGCTTAAGTCAAGCGGGCGGCGGCCCCTCATTCGGGCAGCTGCAAATTGGTGAACCGAATCGGCACGCATTCCGGCTGCGGAACAAACCGGCACGCCAGCGAGTTTCTCTCCGACGAAAACTTGAGGGAAAGCCATGTCCAGATTTCTGCTGGCGACAAGCGTCGCCGTTCTTCTCGCCGGCGCGCCGGCCCTCGCCGCGGACGACAAGCCGCTGCCGCCGCCCAATGCCAAGAAGCTGTCGGAGATCATCGCCAAGGTCGAGCAGCGCGACGGCTTTCGCTATGTGGACGAGGTCGACTGGGACAGCGGCGCCTACACCGTCACCTATTACACGGCGGACAAGGCGAAGGTTGAAATCACCTACGATCCTGTAACGGCGGAGCCGAAATAGGGTTCGCCGCATCAAATTAGCCAGCCTTTCCCGGCGCCGGCGCCGCCCCTCACCTGCCTGCCGGCATCCTCTCCCCGTATAGGTAACGGGGAGAGGGACGCTGTCATCGCGCATTTCGCCAATCGCCAGCGTTGCGAGGATGGCGCCGGCGTTGCGGCCAGCCCCTTTCTCCCCGTCACTATACGGGGAGAAATGTCCGGCAGGACAATGAGGGGCAGCGCTGACTTTGGCGATTGGCGTTCTCCGCTGCAAGTCGGACTTGTCGTTGGCCTAAAGCGATTGCCCTTGCCAACCGTCGCCCCCTTGCGTCAGCCTCGCTTTGATGGCTGACTGTGCGCGCCGCATTGGGGGATGGGGATGGCGACGGCAAAGCACGTGATGAAGCGCATATTGATGATGTTGGCCGGCTACTTTGTGTCGGTTCTGGTCGGCCTGATCGCCGTGGCGATGATCTATGGCGTGCTCAGTTCCTTGCCCAACGCGCCCAGCTATTTCGACGTCATGGGGGTTTCGCCGATCGCGGTGCTGCTGGTGCCGCCGCTCGGCATGTTCGTCTATTTCCTGACCATCGTGGTGACCGCGCTGCAGACGCTGATCTTCGCGCTGATCGCCGAGTTCTTCTCCTTGCGCAATGTCCTGCTGCACATGGTTTTCGGCGCCGGCGCCGCGGTCGGCGGCTTCGCCCTGATCTGGCCGAGCGCACCGGAGGATATGGACCCGGAGCGTTGGGTCGACATCGGCATCATCGCCGCTGCCGGCCTTATCGCCGGGTTGCTCTATTGGCTGATCGCCGGGCGTGACGCCGGCTTCCGGCGGCCATTGTTCGAGCGCCACTAGCTGCAGACTCACAATCGCGGAGTCCAGCCTATCGGCTCATGCGGAGCCGCGAAACAGATTCCGCCGCAATATGAAGGCAGTAGGAAACGACCTCAAGTCGGTCGCTCCTTGCTGCGTAGAGCAGACATGGCTCGTCGTCGTGAGGGCGCTGCTGTTCCGAGCGCAGCGGCCAATACGTCGGCGAGGCCGCGTCCGGCGCTGCCGTCCTCATCAAGGCGCGGATTGTAGATGGTGATCTCGAGGCCGACTGCCTTGCCGCTCGCCAAGGCAAGCCGAAGCGCGGCCGTTAATTCGTCCCAAGACAACCCGCCTGGCACGCGAAAATCGACAGCCGGCATGATGACGTCGTCGAGACAGTCGGCGTCGAGATGGATGAAGAAGCCGTCCAATTCCGCTCTCGTCAGGTGATCGACCGCTTCGCGTGCGGCGGCCTCGATGCCCGTGTCGCGCACAGCGGGAAGGTCAAGCACCTTGAGCTCCTCGGGGAGCGGCTGGCTTCCGTACTCCTCCTGATCCTTGTGATCGCGATACGCGAAGGCGACAGCGTCTTCAGGGCGGACCAGAGGAGCGCGACCTTCGATGTCGGTCAGAAGCGACGGACCGTAGCCGGTGACGAAGGCGAGGTCCATCGAGGCGCCTTCACCATTGGGTTCCGCCTCTGGCTGGAAGAAATCGGCGTTGCCGTCAATGAAGAGCAAGCCGTAACGGCCGCGCCGTCGAAACGCGAGCGCCGTGCCCAGCACGATCGTGCAATCGCCGCCCAGCACGACTGGAAACCCGCCTGCGTCAAGCACCGCTTCCACGGCGTCGGCGAGCTTGGGCGACCACTGCGCAATTGCCCTGGCGTTCAGGGTGCCGGTCTCGGGATCGGGCGTCGGGTCCTTCGGAGGCACAACCAGCCGTCCGGCGCGGCGCGCATGGATGCGCTCCGCAAGGCCAAGGTCAAGCAGTCGGTCAGGCAAGCGCTCCACACCGTCGGTCGCCAGGCCCAGCGTGGAGGGGGCTTCGAGAATCGCATAATGGCTCGACATAGGCGCCTCCGCTTCGAGCGCTCAACATCGTTCGTCCCTGCCGAAACAGGATCACAGTTGCGTTTTGAGCTTGTCCGACAACGGTAAGCCGCCGCTCCTCGTTCCCTCTCAGCCGCCTTTCCGCTTCCGGTCACGTCCTATTTATGAGTTCACGGCCTACCGAAAGGCTTGGATCAACTCGAAGGCGAGCGAACCGCCTCCGTAGCGTCCAGAGCCTGCTTCAGCCGCGAGTCGCGGTCGTAGACGTCGCCGAAATATTCGACCTTGCCGGACAGATCAGGCCAGGCGGTGAAATAGGCGACATAGACCGGGATCGTGCGTGTCACATTCTCGGTCGAGTGGCCGTGCTTCAGCTTCTCGGCGATATAGTCCACCGAGGTGCCAAGCACCGCCGCGGCCATGCCGCGCGGGTCCTGCAGCCGCACGCAGCCATGGCTGAGCGCGCGCATATCCCGCTGGAAGAATGATTTCTGCGGCGTGTCGTGCATGTAGATCGCGTGCTTGTTGGGGAACAGGATCTTCAATTCGCCCAATGCATTGGCCTCGCTCGGCTGCTGGCGCACGCTGTAGGGGATGTTCGAGCCATAGGCGCCCCAGTTGACCGCCGAGGAAGGAATGCGCTTGCCGCGCGAATCCGTCACCTCATAGCCGGCCCGGTCAAGATAGCCCGGATCGTTGCGCAATCTCGGCAGCATCTCGTTGACGATGATCGACTGCGGCACGCCCCAATAGGGATGGAAATCGACCTGCTTGATCTGGTCGTAGAAGAAGGAGGTCTGGTTGGTGGTCCGGCCGACGACGACACGCGTCTTGAGCTTTTCCTCGCCATTGTCGATGTAGCTTGCGGTAAAGGCCGGCTGGTTGATGAAGACGCGCGGGCTGCCAAGATCGGAGGGCAGCCAGCGCAGTTCCTCCAGCGCCACTTCCACCTTCAGCAGCTTGTCGGCCTTGGATGTTCCGGCCAGCGTCGCGACGGTGCGCGGGCCGATGACGCCGTCGCCCTTCATGCCTGCCTTCTGCTGCACGGCCTTGATAACCGGGACCAGTTCCGGATCATAGACCTCGCTGGTGGCCAGCCTGGACAGGATCTCGCCATAGGCGCCGCCCATCTCGTCATCGAGATTGCGCGCGATGAGGGTCAGCAGCTTCGGCAGTTCGGGGCTGGTTTCGCCCGGCTTCAGCAACAGTTTGGGGTCGACGACGATTTCGTTTTCCGCACTGGCCTGCAGCGATTCGAGTTCGACACGCAGCGCCTGGTATTCCGCATTCTGCGGATGCCGCGATTCGAGATAGGTGCGCACTTGCTGGGTATGAGCCAGCGTTTTCAGCACGCCTTGCAGATCGAGCGGCTTGGCCGGGAAATCATAGTATCCGGTCATGCGGTTGGGATCGACGCGGCCGTTCTGGGCGTCGCGGGCATAGCGCAGCACACGCGCGGAAAGCGCCATCTCGAAACGGACGAGCTCTTTCAGTTGCGCATTGGCGTCAGTCGTCGATGCGCCGGCAGCGGGCACTTCGACCGTATAGTCGGCGGGCGTGAGACCATAGCTTGAAGCCTCGCCAAGCACCCGCACCGCATCCTGCGCGCGGCTGTTGAGGCTGGTTCCGCTTATCCAGATGAAATCCGGATTGGCCGAGTAGTAGGCGATCAGCGCCTTGGCGATGTCGGGCTCGGCTAAAAGTTCGTAGTCGCCCAAGCTGGCAACCGCTTCACGAAACGCGGCACCCGTAGCCGACGGAACGAAGGCGGCGTCCTGTGGCGCCGCCGGCTCCGGCGTCGGGGCCAGCGCCGAGAAGTCGACGCGAACCAGCCGGTCGGCCTTATAGGTGTAATAGGATGGGCTGCTGATTCTCGCACCGCCACCGCTGGCCGGCGCCTTCGGCTTTGGCTTGTGCTTCGGTGGCGGGGGCGGAAACTCGCCTTTCGGCGCATGCTTGACGCCGCCGCCGAAAAGCATGTCGAAGAGCCCCTGCGCGCCTGCCTGGGGTACACCGAAAGCCAGCGTTGCCGTGACTGCCAGCAGCGGCATCACGGTTGCTTTGTTTCCGAGGAATTTCATGAATCACCCGCTCCGGCCGCAACCGGTTCCCGTTCCGCACGCTAGATCGTCCCGCTCACCGCATGGCGGATGTAAGGCGCGACTATACTGATTCATACCGATTTCGTTAAGCTTTCATAAATTTTGGAAAGCCTGTTGCAGAACGGTTTCACAAGATCGTGACGGCTGGAGCGGAGGGTTGTTCCGCCCCAGCCGGAAATCTCTGCGGATCAGGCGTTGGCGCCGCCATCGATGGTCAGAGCAGCGCCGGTGACGAAGCGGCCTTCCGGGCCTGCGAGCCAGGCGACCATGCCGGCAATGTCCTCGGCCTTGCCGAAGCGCGGTGTTGCCATCTTCCGGCGCTGGTGTTCGGCATGCGGGCCGTCGGCCGGGTTCATGTCGGTGTCGGTCGAGCCGGGGTGGACGACATTGGCGGTGATGCCGCGCGGGCCGAGGTCGCGCGCCAGCGCCTTGGTCAGGCCGACCAGCGCCGCCTTGCTGGCTGAATAGGCCGTGAGGCTGCCGTCGGTCGCCCTCTCGGCAAGGTTGCTGCCGATCGAGATGATCCTGCCGCCCTCACCCATATGCACGGCCGCCGCCTTCGAAGCGATGAACGGGGCCCGGAGATTGACCTCCATGGTCTCGTCGAAATCGGCGAGCGACAGCGTGTCGATGGGGGCAGCGCGCCAGATCCCTGCGCTGTTCACCAGGATGTCGAGCCGGCCGAAGGCGGTCACGGCGTCGTCGACCGCCTTGTCTATGGCGACCGCATCGCGGTTGTCGGCCTTGATCGCGATGGCGCGGCCACCCTCGGCCTCTATCTCGGCGACAACCGAGCGAGCCTGCTCCTCGCCATGCACATAAGTCAGCGCGACACTGGCGCCGTCGGCCGCGAGCCGTCGCGCAATTGCCGCACCGATGCCGCGACTGCCGCCGGTGACGAGCGCGGCCTTGCCGCCCAGTTGGTTGGATGACATCGATTTCTCCTTTTGTAACGATCGATACATAAATATCTGTCAGCCTTGCCCGTCGGCGTCAACTTAATTATGTATCGATCAACACAGAAAAGAGCATCATGTCGGAACGAGGCCGCCCCCGCACCTTCGATCGAACCGCAGCCCTGCGTCGCGCCATGCAGGTGTTTTGGGCGCGCGGTTACGAAGGCGCATCGATGAGCGAGCTGACCGCCGCCATGGGCATCAACTCGCCCAGCCTCTACGCTGCCTTCGGCAGCAAGGAGGCGCTGTTCCTGGAGGCGACGGATTTTTATTCACACACCGAGGGTGCCGACATCTGGCTGGCATTGGATGAGGCTCCGACCGCGCGGTTGGCGATCGAACAATTCCTGTGCCTGACGGCGAAAGCCTATTCGCAGAACGATCGCCCGCAGGGCTGCCTGATCACGCTCGGCGCGCTGCATCAGGATTCGAGCCGCGGCGCCATCTGCGATGATCTTCGCCGTCGTCGTGCCGAAAACCACAGCGCCCTGCAAAAGCGTCTGGAGCGCGGCGTTGCCGAAGGCGAATTGCCCGCGGATTTCGATTCGAATGCCGCCGCGACCTTTTTCGCCACGGTCCAGCACGGCATGTCGATACAGGCGCGTGACGGTGCCTCACATGATGCCCTGCTGGCGACGGTGGCCGGGGCCATGGCGGCCTGGAGGACGCTGGCCGGCGGCAGCGCGGCGTGACAAACGCCGGCTGGTGTGCTCGAAATCCGCCAGCAAGGCCGGAGGGATGAGAGCGTGAAAAAGGGTTATCGCGAGCTGCTGGACGAGGCGAACGCCGTGATCGAGGTGGTTTCGCCGGAGGAAGCGGCCGGGCTGCTCGACGATGAAGACACGATCTTCGTTGACCTGCGCGATCCCCGCGAGGTGGAACGCGATGGCAGAATTCCGGGCGCCAAACATGTCACGCGCGGCATGCTGGAATTCTGGATCGACCCAGAAAGCCCCTATCACAAGCCGTTCTTCGCCTCGGGAAAGAGCTTCGTGTTCTTCTGCGCCGGCGGCTGGCGCTCGGCGCTGGCCACAAAGACGGCGCAGGATATGGGGCTTTCGCCGGTCAAGCACATCCTTGGCGGCTACACCGCCTGGAAGGCCGCCGGACTGCCGGTCGAACCCGGCGAGAAGAAGAAATAATCTCGACCGCCGCTCAATGCAGCAGCAATGGCTCGCGATTCGTCACGAAGCCGACCGCGTGTTCGACCACACCCTTGTCGGCGAGAATACGGCGGTGGCCAAGCCCGTCGGCCCAGTAGAGCCGCACATGGCCGCCGGCGCCGGCATAGCGCCTTGCGTGATCGGCCGAGACTTCGCGGTCATCCGGCGCGTGGATGACCAGGGTCGGCACCGGGGCCTGGGCAAGCTGGCGGTCGCCGGTGAATTCGTGCAGCGGCCGGCCGGAAAGATGCTCGACCCGGTCCGCCATGGCGGCTTGGGAGCGCGGGCCTACATTCAGCATATGACTGAAGTCGGCAAAGATCGCCGGCAGCGAACTGGGCGCCGCGATCAGCACCAGGCGTCCGGCCGCCAGCGGCGGGATGTTCTTGACCGAACCGGCGATGGCGTTGGCGGCGACGGCGCCGCCGAAGGAATGGCCGACCACTGCCACGAAGGGGCCGAACCACTCGCCGGCAACCCGCACCGCGTCCACGGCATTGACCATGTTGAGGCGCCTGCCCTGCGACTGGCCGTGGCCAGGCAGGTCAAGCGAAACGACCCTGTAGCCGGCGGCGCGATAACCTTCGATCAAGGCGCGCATATATTCGGTGCGCGAGCGCCAGCCATGCACGACGAGCACCGTGCCGGCAACGCCCCTGCCCGGCTCGGGCCGGAACTCGTGCACCATGACGCAGCCGGTCGCGGTCTTCAGCCGGTGATGACGCGCCTCGGTCATGAACCCGGCCGCACGGTCGACTGCGCGGCGCTCGCCTTCGCTGAGCGCCTTGACATTCGGGGTGCGGCAGAACAATTCGAACGCCGCGCGTCCGCTGAGCCGCGGCGCGACACGCTCTGCCGCACCGAACACGCCCCGGATGACCTTCAGCCCGAATGATGCCATAGTGAAAATCCATCCATACGTTCAAGCATGAACATAATAGTTCAAAGATGAACAATAAACAAGAGCTGCCTTGGGACAACCCGCGTTTCCGCAACTGGGTCGCGGTGGCGCGCGCCTGCCATGTGCTGGAGCGCACGCTGGCGGTGAAGCTGGCGCCGCTCGACCTGAAGCCGGCGCAGCTCGACGTGCTGATGAACCTCTATCGCCACCCCGGCATGTCGCAGCACGATCTTGCCCGCAAGCTGCTCGTCGGCCGTTCCAACATCACCATGCTTTTGCCGCAGCTGGAAGCGCGTGGCTTGCTGCGCCGGGAAGGCGACGAGAAGGACAAGCGCATCCTGCGGCTCGCCCTCACCGAGGCCGGCGAGGCGCTGCTGATGCAGGCGCTGAAAGTGCATATGGCGCTGATCGAGAAGGCGATGAGCCAGTCGACGCCGGAACAATGTGACATGATCGGCGAGCAGATGCGCAAGATCTATGATGTGCTGAAGGAGGCGTGACGGCCTTTCAGCCCGCTACCACATCGTCTTCTTCGCCCGTTCCGGCCATTCCTTGTCGTAGGTTTCGCCATCGATGTTCTTGCGGCTGGTGATTTCCAGGATCTGCCCGGGCGTCGGCAGCGACTTCGGGTCGACATGCCTTGCCGGGTTCCACAGCTCGGAGCGGACGATGGCCCGGGCGCATTGGAAATAGACCGAATCGATGTCGACGACGGTTACCGATCGCGCCGCCTTGCCGTCCACCGTGAATGACGCGCACAGCGCTGTATCCGTCGTGATATGAGCGCGGCCGTTGACGCGCAGCGTCGTGCCGGAGCCCGGCACCAGGAATAGCAGGCCGACGCGCGGGTCGCGGATGATGTTTTTCAGCGAATCGGCGCGGTTGTTGCCGCGTCGGTCCGGCATCATCAGCGTCTTCGGATCATGGATGCGCACGAAGCCGGCGAGATCGCCGCGTGGCGAACAGTCCAGCCCCTCCGGCCCGCTGGTTGCCAGCCCGACAAAGGGCGAGGCTTCGATGAAGGCGGCATATTCGGGAATGATTTGGTCGAGTTCCTTGACCAGTGAGGCCTCGCCTGGAACGCCATAGAGCGCCTCGAGCTGCTCGACCGTGGTGATGACGGACATTTTTCTCGCCTCCAGACCTTTGCCGGCGCTACGCCATCTCGATGACGTTTTGACGACAATGAGGGGAATCAATCTAGCGGTCCCGGCTGAGGCCCTTTTCCGCAAGCTCCGCGAGATAGGCTTCCCAGCGCGCATTCTTTTCGTGGCCGAGCGTGTGCAGGTAATTCCAGGTGAAGATGCCGGTGTCGTGGAAATCGTCGAAGGTGATGCGCACGGCGTAGTTGCCGACCGGCTCTATCTTCAGGATTGCCACATTGCGCTTGCCGGGGACCGTCACCCGCTGTTCGGGCGAATGGCCTTGCACTTCGGCCGATGGCGAGGCGACGCGCAGCAGTTCGGCCGGCAATTCGAACGGATGGTGGTCGGGAAATGTGACGGACAGAAGTTTGCGGTCCTTCGAGACCCGGAGTTCTTTCGGTGCGGTCATGCTGTTCGATCCCGTATCATCCACCCTTCCCTACGCCGCTTCGCCAAACGGGAAAAGACCTGACAAGGCCGACCGACATGCGATGTCGGCTGAGAGATGTTACCAAAGATCAACACCGGCTATCTTGAATGCCAGGCCGTATCGTATCACATAGCGGTATATAACGACGTCGTTCACGGGAAGCGCTTGAAGCATGGACATGATCGACCCCTTTGGTCGCACGATCAGCTATCTCAGAGTGTCGGTCACCGACCGCTGCGATTTCCGCTGCACCTATTGCATGGCCGAGGACATGGCCTTCCTGCCGAAGAAGGACCTGCTGTCGCTGGAAGAGCTCGACCGGCTGTGCACGGTTTTCATCGAAAAGGGTGTCAGGCGATTGCGTCTGACCGGCGGTGAACCGCTGGTGCGCAAGAACATCATGCATCTGGTGCGCCAGCTGTCGCGGCATCTCGACAGCGGCGCGCTGGAAGAACTGACGCTGACCACCAACGGCTCGCAGCTGTCGCGCTTTGCCGCCGAACTCGCCGATTGCGGCGTCAAGCGCATCAACGTGTCGCTCGATACGCTCGATGCCGACAAGTTCCACAAGATCACCCGCTGGGGCCATCTCGACAAGGTCATGCAAGGCATCGATGCCGCGCAGGCGGCCGGGCTGAAGGTCAAGCTCAACGCGGTGGCGCTGAAGGATTTCAACGACGCCGAGCTGCCCGAGATGATGCGCTGGGCGCATGGCCGCGGCATGGATTTGACGGTCATCGAAACCATGCCGATGGGCGAAATCGACGCCGACCGCACCGACCAGTATCTGCCGCTTTCGCTGCTGCGCGCGTCGCTGGAGCGCCAGTTCACGCTGACCGACATTCCCTTCAAGACCGGCGGCCCGGCGCGCTACGTTCAGGTCGCCGAGACCGGCGGACGACTCGGCTTCATCACGCCGATGACGCATAATTTCTGCGAAAGCTGCAACCGCGTCCGGCTGACCTGCACCGGCACGCTCTATATGTGCCTGGGCCAGGAAGATGCCGCCGATCTCCGTGCGCCCTTGCGCGCCTCCGAGGGCAACGAGTTGGTCGCCGATGCAATAGACGAAGCCATCGGCCGCAAGCCCAAGGGCCACGACTTCATCATCGACCGCCGCACCAGCCGCCCATCGGTATCGCGCCACATGAGCGTCACCGGCGGCTGATCTTTTCGCAAAATTCATGCAAGATCGCTTCGGGATCATGACCTCGAGGCGAGCATGCGGCTGCACTTTTCATTCCTGGCCATTGCGACAATAGCAGCAACCAGTGCGGTCGCCGCGCCGTTCACTTATGTGAACGGGCGCTTCGGCACCGTCTGCACCTTTCCCGACGAGATCTTCACCGATCGCCAGCCGGAGCCCGAAAATGGCGACGGACAGCAATGGCTGAGCGCCGATGGCGCCAGCCTGATCTGCTCCGGCATCCTCAACATAGACAACGATACGCCGAAGGGCTTTGTGGCGGCCGAGAAGGCCAGCGATGAAGCCGGCTACAAGGTGACCTATGGCAAGGCCGGCAGCGATTGGGCGGTGCTGTCGGGCGTTAAGGATGGAAAGATCTTTTACGAGCGACGTCTGTTTGGGAGAGACGGTATCATCCGCACGGTCTGGGTCGACTACCCTCCGGCCCTGAAGTCGAAATACGACCCGCTGGTCGGCGCCATCGTCGGCAGTCTCAAGGGGCCATGACGGTTTCGGACCACACCCCAGAAAAAGTCTTGTTCGCGAACCGCAGCCGGATTTACGGCCAGTCTGTTCCAGCCTAGCCTTTCCCTGGAAGCGGCTCTTCGCTCACAGGGGGAATACATCATGCGCAAACTCGTTCTTACTCTGGCATTGCTTGGTCTCGCGGCCGTGCCCGCAGCGGCGCAGTCGATCGGCGGCACCTATACCGTCGCCGGCACCAACTTCGACGGCTCGGCCTATGGCGGCGAGGCAACCATCGCGCTGACCAGCGGAACGACCTGCACCATCCATTGGGAGACGGGTGGCTCATCTTCCGATGGCATCTGCATGCGCAACGACGACGCCTTCTCCGCCGGCTATGTCATGGGCAAGGATATCGGCCTTGTCGTCTACAAGATGATGGATGACGGCTCGCTGCATGGTCTGTGGACCATCGCCGGCAAGGAAGGCAATGGCACCGAAGTGCTGACGCCGAAGAAATAAGTGCGCCATCGCAGGTGATCTGCTGGGCCACAAACAAGGCTGTGGCCCAGCCCTTTGCTGTTGCTGTTTCATGCCCGGCTGTTACAGGCTTACTGCCTAAAGCGAGTCGCGGTTGAACGGATTCAGGCGACGCGCTTCAGGTCTTTGTTTCCTATGCATGTCGTTTCCCCAAAACGAGGTCACTTTTGGGCGACATGCATTAGCAGAACCGGTAGCCGTCTTGCCCTTGTCACCAAATATTCGCGGCGCGTTGTTCATGGTGGTGGCGATGGCCGGCTTCTGCCTCAATGACGCCATCACCAAATACTCGTCGCAATCGATGAACATGGCGCAGGTCATGTTGATCCGTGGCGCTTTCGCTTCGCTTTTCGTCGGCTTACTCGCCTGGCAGCGCGGCGCGCTCGCCCGCCCGGGCTCGATGCTGCAGCCTCTGGTGGCCTTGCGGGTGGTCAGCGAGGCCGGCGCCACGGTGAGTTTTCTCGTCGCCCTCGCCCATTTGCCGATCGCCGATGTTTCGGCGGTGCTGCAGGCGCTGCCACTGGCGGTGACGATGGGGGCCGCACTCGTCTTTGGCGAGGCTGTCGGCTGGCGGCGCTGGCTGGCCATCGCCATCGGATTTGCCGGCGTGCTGATCATCGTGCGGCCTGGCTTCGAAGGGTTCAGCATCTACTCGCTGGCGGCGCTTGCCAGCGTCGCCTGTTGTGCGGTGCGCGATCTCGCAACCAAGCGGATCCCCAAGGCTATTCCGACATTGCTGGTGTCGACGGCAACCGCGCTTGCCATGACCATCGTCGGTGCGGCGCTGTTGCCGGCAATGGGCGGCTGGACGCCGATGACGGGGGACAGCACAGCCCTGCTGGCCCTGGCCGCGGTGCTGGTGGTGATCGGCTACCAGTTCATCATCATGGCGATGCGGGCGGGCGACATCTCCTTCATCGCGCCGTTCCGCTACACGGCCCTGATCTGGTCGATCCTGCTTGGCCTGTTCATCTTCGCCGACATTCCCGATCTGCCGATGATCGTCGGCGCCACCATCATCATCGGCTCCGGCCTCTATGCGCTCTACCGTGAGCGGATCGTCGGCCGGCGAAAGATCGTTGCCGAAAGCACGGGGCCAACCATGGTTCCGGACGGAATCTAGCCAGATCATTGAAGGTTCTTGTGATTTCCGACGGCTGGCGTACAGGCTTCGTGGCATGAAGCGAGACATTGCGGGGATCATTCTGGCCGGTGGCCAGTCCAGACGGATGGGCGGCGGCGACAAGAGCCTGTTGCCGCTTGGCGATGGCTGCCTGCTTGACCAGGTCGTGTCGCGCTTCACCCCGCAGATCGAATCGCTGGCGCTCAGCGCCAATGGCGACCCTGCAAGGTTCCTGCGCTTTGGCCTGCCGGTACTTGCCGACACGGTGACCGGCTTTGCCGGGCCGCTTGCCGGGATCCTCACCGGCCTCGAATGGGCCGCCGCCAACACGGCCTGCCAGGCGATCGTCACCGCTGCCGGCGACACACCTTTCCTGCCGTTGGACCTTGTCGCGCGTCTGGCAGCGGCCGCCGATCGAAGCCCCGGTTCGATTGCTGTTGCCCGCTCTGCCGGCAAGCGGCACCCGACCTTCGCGCTCTGGCCGATCGGCTGCCGCGACGCCTTGCGGCACTTTCTGGTCGACGAGGATATCAGGCGGGTTTCGGCTTTCATCGACCGGCACGGTTTTGTCGAGGTGGAATTCCCGGTTCCGCCATCGGCGGGGGTCGACCCTTTCTTCAACATCAACGAACCGGACGATCTTGTGTCTGCCGAGCGTCTGTTGCAGAGCATCAAGCCATGAACAGACGCGTCTTCGGCATCACCGGCTGGAAGAATTCCGGCAAGACGACTTTGACCGAAAGGCTGGTCACCGAACTTGTCCGGCGCGGCTGGAAGGTGTCGACGGTGAAACACGCCCATCATGATTTCGACATCGACAAACCGGGTGCCGACAGTTTTCGCCACCGGCAGGCCGGCGCCACCGAAGTCGCGATCGTCTCCGGCGTTCGCTGGGCACTGATGCACGAGCTGCGCGGCGAGGATGAGCCGACATTGGAGACTGTCCTGTCGCGGCTTGCCCCTTGCGACCTCGTGCTGGTCGAGGGCTACAAGCGCGAAGCCCACAGCAAGATCGAAACCCGCCGGCTGGATGCGAAGGACCGCACGCCGCTTTCGGCGGAGGATCCCAACATCGTCGCTGTCGCCGCCGATTTTGCGATTGAAGGCGAGCAGCTGCCGGTATTCGATCTCGACGATGCAAAATCGATAGCCGACTTCATCGAGCACACCACCGGGCTCGTTGCTTGAGCGCTGACGCAACGGCAGAATAGCCTTGCCCATTTTTACGGTTTTGCAGTTGCTTTTTTCTTGGAAAGAGTGGGAGTATCGCGCCAGCGGGCGGTCAAAAGCACCGCCCCACAGAGCCGTTCGGAACGACGGCCGGGACCATAAGAGAGGACCATCATGCGTATTTCACTGCGTATCGCGCTTGCCGCATCGGCCGCGCTGCTGACGCTCGGCGTCGCCCAAGCCCAGGAAAAGACCCTGAGGATCGGCACCGAAGGCGCCTACCCACCCTTCAACAACCTTACCGCCGATGGTCAGCTCGTAGGCTTCGACATCGACATCGCCAAGGCGCTTTGTGATGAGATGAAGGTAAAGTGCACCTTCGTCGCCCAGGATTGGGACGGCATCATTCCCGCCCTTCAGGCCGGCAAGTTCGACGCCATCGTCGCCTCGATGTCGATCACGCCGGAGCGGATGGAAAAGGTCGACTTTTCGCACAAATACTACAACACGCCGTCGGCGCTCGCCGTGCCGAAGGACAGCACGCTGAAAGGCGTGACCAAGGAAGATCTCGCCGGCAAGACCATCGGCGTCGCCACCACCACGACGCATTTCAACTATGCCTCGAAGACCTACACCGACAGCACCGTGAAGGGCTATCCGAGCAGCCCCGAGGAGCAGGCAGATCTTGCCAATGGTCGTCTCGACGCCATCGAGGACGACATCGTCGTGCTGCAGCAGTTTCTGGATTCGCCTGACGGCGCCTGCTGCAAGATCCTCGGCCAACCGTCGCCGCAGCCGGTCGAGATCTTCGGGCCTGGCGCTGGCATTGCCGTGCGCAAGGGCGAAACCGACCTGGTCAACAAGCTCAACTCAGCCATCGACGCCATTCGCGCCAATGGAAAATACAAGGAAATCAACGACAAGTACTTCAAGTTCGACGTCTACGGCGCCGAGTCCTGATAAAGGTCAAGACGGCGGGGAATTTCCCCGCCGTCTTTCTATTCATCTTGGGAATGCCGTGGGGATAAGACCGGTCGATGCCAGCCCAGAGCATATGGACACTTCTCAGTTGGGGACCCGAAGGCTGGCTTGACGATATTGCCTATGGCGCACTGATCACCATAGCGCTTGCGCTTGCCACGCTGCCCATCGGATTGACGATCGGCTTTTTCATCGCTCTCGCCAAGCAGTCCGAAGAACCCTCGCTGCGCCTTGCCGCCAACATCTACACCACCGTCTTTCGCGGCCTGCCGGAGCTGGTGACGCTTTTCCTGTTCTTCTTCGGCATGCCGATCCTGCTGCAGCATCTCGTCAGGTATTTCCGGCCGGACACCACCATCGACGTCAACAGCTTCGTCGCCGGCATGATCGTGCTTGCGCTGATCTTCTCGTCCTATGCCAGCGAGGTTTTCCTGTCGGCCTTCCGCGCCATTCCCAAAGGCCAATACGAGGGCGGCTATGCCATCGGTCTTTCGAACTGGCTGACCATGCGCAAGGTGATCGTGCCGCAGCTGCTGCGCATCGCGTTCCCCGGCCTGGAGAACTGCTGGCTCAGCCTGCTCAAGGACACGTCGCTGGTGTCGGTCGTCGGCCTCGCCGAGACGCTGCGCAATGCCAGCATTGCCGCCCGCGTCACCAAGCACGCTTTCCTGTTCTTCGGCGTCGCCTCCCTGGTCTTTCTTGCCCTGGCCGTCCTGTCGTCCTTCGCCACCAGCGCGATCCTGCGCTCGCTCGGCCGGCGGGAGGCGCAGCGATGAGCGCCACCGCCACAATGGTCGAACGTCCGCCGCCACGGGCGCGCGGCTGGCCGCGCAGGCGTATCGCCGGTTACGCGCTGGTCTGCCTATGGATTTTGTTCGGCATTGGCATCGTCAGCTATCTCTTCCTCGCCTGGAACCCTGAGTTCTTCGCCAAATATGCGCCGGCCTATTTGCGTGGGCTTGGGGTAACGCTCTCGCTGGTTTCCATATCGATGGTGCTCGGCGCGATACTGTCGGTGCCCGTCGCTTATGGGCGCATGTCCAAGAACCGGATCCTGTCCGGCCTCGCCTATTGCTACGTCTATTTCTTCCGCGGCACGCCGTTGCTGGTCCAGACCTATCTGGTCTATTACGGATTGGGCTCGTTCCGCGTCGAGCTTCAGTCGGTAGGCCTCTGGGATTTTTTCAAGGACGCGTTCAACTGCGGCGTCTTTGCCTTCGCGCTCAACACCGCCGCCTACCAGGCGGAGATCTTGCGCGGCGCCATCGAGAGCGTGCCAAGAGGGCAATGGGAAGGCGCGGCCTCGCTTGGCCTGCACAAACTGCAGACCTTGCGCAAGATCATCCTGCCGCAGGCCCTGATCGTCGCCTTGCGGCCCTATGGCAACGAACTGATCCTGATGGTCAAGGCGTCCGCCATCGTCGCCATCATCACGGTCTATGATCTGATGGGCAATGCCAAGCTCGCCTTCGCCAACTCGTTCGACATCCAGGCCTATATCTGGGTCGCGCTCGTCTATCTGGTGATGGTCGAGATATTGCGCCATGGCGTCGAATGGATCGAGCGCCGGATCACCGTTCACCTGAAACGCTGACTATTTTCAAATTCAGCTGCACCAGTCGATCCTGCCCTACGCATCTTGACGAATTGCGCGCAGAGCCTAGACGTCTCGCAGCAAATTCCGTTTCTGAAGGGCAAGCTCATGGCATCTGTTGCATTTCTCGGTCTTGGCGTGATGGGCTATCCAATGGCCGGGCACTTGAAGAACAAGGGCGGCCATGACGTCACCGTCTACAACCGCACCAAGGCCAAGGCCGAGCAATGGGTTGGCCAGCATGGCGGCAGCCTTGCGGCGACGCCAGCACAGGCCGCCGAAGGCAAGGATTTTGTCTTCTCCTGTGTCGGCAATGACGACGATTTGCGTTCGGTGACGACCGGTCCGGAAGGCGCCTTCAAATCGATGAAGAAGGGTTCCGTCTTCATCGACAACACCACGGCCTCGGCAGAGGTCGCTCGCGAGTTGGCGGCGGCGGCGCAAGCCGGTGGATTTTCGTTTCTCGACGCGCCGGTCTCGGGCGGCCAGGCCGGCGCCGAGAACGGCGTGCTGACCGTCATGGTCGGCGGCGAGCAGGACGCTTTCGACAAAGCGAAGCCTGTCATCGACGCCTTTGCCCGCATGGTCGGCTTGATGGGGTCGGCCGGTGCCGGCCAGCTCACCAAGATGATCAACCAGATCACCATAGCCGGCCTCGTCCAGGGTCTGGCCGAGGGCATCCATTTCGGCAAGAAGGCCGGGCTCGACATCGAGAAGGTGATCGAGGTGATTTCCAAGGGTGCTGCGGGCTCCTGGCAGATGGAGAACCGCCACAAGACGATGAACGCCGGCAAATATGATTTCGGCTTCGCCGTCGACTGGATGCGCAAGGATCTCGGTATCTGCCTGGCCGAGGCCGACCGCAATGGCGCCAGACTGCCGGTCACCGCACTCGTCGACCAGTTCTACAAGGATGTGCAGGCGATGGGCGGCAAGCGCTGGGACACGTCCTCCCTTCTGGCGCGTCTCGAAAAATAGGTTTCCGCGGTGGCAGAACTCTCGCCTCAATCCAGTGCCGCGGAAATCGTCGCCCATCTTCGCGCTATCGGATCGGAGGAGAACCGCCTCGGCATGTTGCGCTACGGCATCAAGATCGACCGCGCGCTTGGCATCTCGCACGGTATGCAGCGGCAGATCGCCAGGAAGATCAAACGCAACCACGAGCGCGCCTTCGAACTATGGGACAGCGGCATCATGGAGGCGCAGTTCATTGCCTCCGTCACGGCTGACCCGAAACGGTTTTCTGCTGGAGATGCAAGACGATGGGCGGCCGGTTTCGACTCCTGGGACATCGTCGACGGCGTCTCCGACCTCTTTGTCGATACGGACGCCTGGAAGGAACTGATCGGCGAGTTCGCGGCGGACGAGCGGGAATTCGTTCGGCGCACGGCCTTCGCCATGATGGCCTGGTCTGTCGTCCACCGGAAGAAGGAGCCAGGGGCGACCTTCCTCTCCTTCCTGCCGATCATCGAAGCGCATGCCACCGACAGCCGCAATTTCGTGAAGAAAGCCGTCAACTGGGCGCTTCGGTCGATCGGCAAAAGATCGATGGACATGCATGGTGCTGCCCTTGCTGCCGCCGAACGACTGGCGCAGTCGGCAGACAAGACGGCGCGCTGGATCGGCAAGGACGCAGTGAGGGAACTGACCAATGCCAAGACGATCGAGCGGATCGCTGCCAGGAAAGGCTGACGGACGCGACTTCATGGGCTTTCGCGACATCCTTGTGGCACTCGGGTTCAACGAGACAGGCATGGCCGGTTCTCGCCGACATGTGATGCGGCTCGAGCGTTGACGTCATTAGCAACGGCGTCTTTACTCCAGACCCAAAGGACGCGGCCAATGAGCAAATATGTCAGATCAACCATAGTGCTCGCAGCTGCGTTGTTTGTGTCCGCTGCCGTTGATGCCTCGGCCGAGACCGCGCACATATTCTGGAAGGATCTGCGTCCGGCTACACAATCCGCCGCCGAAAACGTCGGGTTGCCGATGATCGCGGCAAAATTGCCCGACCATGGCGAGACGCTGTCTGTCAATCTGCAGGACAAAAGCATTCAGTTGGCCGGCTATGCATTGCCGGTCGATCGCGATGGCGACCTTGTCTATCAGTTCTTGCTGGTGCCGTGGACGGGTGCGTGCAGCCACATGCCGACGCCGCCACCCAACCAGATCGTCCTGGTCACGCCGGCCCACCCCTACAAGATGTCGGAAGCCTATCAGCCGGTCGCCGTCACCGGGGCGCTGAAGCCGGACATGGAGAAGAGCCAGCTGTTCATCCTCGATGGTGTCAGCGTCATCCAATCCGGCTACACGGTGCGCAAGGCAGAGGTAGTCGCCGTGGACAGCGTGCCGGATACGATCACGCTGCCGGTGAACTCACCCTGGAGTTTCCTCAACAAAAAGAAGAACTAAGCGGGACGACCTTATGCGAGGTCAAGCTCAGGCGGCGTTGGCACCCGATTCCTTATCCAGCACCATGTAGTCGAGCGGGATCTCGGTCGTGTACTTGATCTGCTCCATGGCGAAGGACGACGACACGTCACGGATTTCGATCTTGGCGATCAGCCGCTTGTAGAAGGCGTCATAGGCGGCGATGTCGGGCACCACGACGCGCAGGAGATAGTCGACGTCGCCGCTCATGCGGTAGAACTCGACCACCTCGGGAAACTCCTGGATGACTTCCGAGAAACGCCGCAGCCATTCATGGCTGTGCGAATTGGTGCGGATCGACACGAAGACGGTGACGCGCACATTGACCTTTTCATGGTCGAGAATGGCAACGCGCCGCTTGATGACGCCCTCTTCCTCGAGCTTCTGGATGCGCCTCCAGCAAGGCGTCGTCGACAGCCCGACTTTCTTGGCGACATCGGCGACCGCGAGTGTCGCGTCCTCCTGCAAGAGGCGGAGAATTTTTCTATCGAGGCGATCCATATCGTGCTCCCAGGGGAATAGATTGCCTATACTCTGCCTTATCCAGGCCTTTCACAAGAAAGAAATTCTGCCGATCGGGCAAAAAGCGAGTGATTTCTTGCTGAAAGGTCAACTAAGGCGATAGCGGATTTCCGAACGCAGAAAAGGCAGCAAATCCATTTCAAACCATGGATTCTTCTTCAGCCAGCCGGTGTTGCGCCACGACGGATGCGGCAGCGGCAACACTTTCGGACCGACGGAATTCTCCCAGATGGAGCGCCACTCCATGACCGTTTCCGTCAGGGAAGGCCGGCGCGCCGCACCCATGTGCCAGGACTGCGCGTAGATGCCGATTGTCAGCACCAGATCGATCCGTGGCATCGAGGCCATCAAAGGTGCGCGCCAGGCCGCCGCGCATTCGCGCCTCGGCGGCAGGTCTCCTCCCTTGGCATCCTGGCCGGGAAAGCAGAAACCCATCGGGACGATGGCGAATTTTTCGATGTCGTAGAATTCGTCGCTCGTCACACCAAGCCAACTGCGCAAGCGATCGCCGGAGGCGTCGGTGAACGGCATGCCCGACAGATGCACCTTGGTCCCCGGCGCCTGGCTGGCGATCAGGATACGGGCGCTGGACGATGGGCGCAGCACAGGTCGTGGCTCATGCGGCAACGGCTTGCCGGCCGGATTTTCCACGCAGATGCGACAGGCGCGGACCTTGGCGACGAGGTTTTCGAGTTCGGCAGTCATTCTCAGGCTGATGCGCTCGGCCGGCTGGAGACGGCCTGATGCCAACGCAACACATTCGAGCAATCATCCGGCACCTTGATGCGTGCCGGCTTCATGAAGTCGACAGCGATCAGGCCGGTGATGTCGGCGATCGAATAGCTGTCACCGGCGATGAACTCCCGGCTGCCCAGTTCGCCATCCAGCAGCCTGAGGAACGCCACGGCCTTCGGCTTGTTGGCCTCGCCCCATTCGGAGACCTGCGGGATTTCCCATTCCTTCATCGCCGGATGGATGTGCCGGAAGGCCTGCGTGACGCAACTGAGCAAATTGAATTCCATCCGCCTCTGCCACATCTCGACCTGCGCCTTGCCGAGTGCGCCACGCCCGAACAGGGCCGGTTCGGGATGCAGCTCCTCGAAATAACGGCAGATGGCGACGGATTCCGTGATGATGGTGCCGTCGTCGAGTTCCAGCACCGGCAGGCGCTGCAAGGGATTGCGCGAGCTGACCGCCTGCTGCCTGTGTTCCAGCGCCCCCATGTCGATGGGCACCTGCGCAACCTCGATGCCTTTCTCGGCCAGGAAAACGCGGACCCGCCGTGGATTGGGCGCCCGGCCACCGTCGAAGAGTTTCATTCCATCCTCCTGTTCGTTCTCGGTTCCAGTTCCAGGATGTGCATCACCAGAAGCGAAAAATCTCGCGCACGGCATCGCCGATCGACGCCAGCGTGCCGTGCTTCTTCTCGACGACTTCGCCGTGATGGCTGTCTCGCCAGTCTTGCGGCTGATCGAACGTTCCCGCCCAGATGCCGGCCTTTCCCGCGCGGGCGACGGCCTCCTCGCTCTCGAAGTCGCCATAGGCAACCGCCCAGCCCGCCTCGACCTGCGCGCGGTTGAGATCCTTGCCGCCGGCGGTGCAGTCACCGAGCAGCCGGCCATAACGATCACGCTGCCAGCCGGCACAAGAGACGGGCTTGCCGGCAATCAGGCGAACCAGCGACTGGCGCGCAAGCGTGCCGCAGGAATAGTCAGTGCCGTTCTTGCGGCAGGTCTGCGCATATTCCGGAGCATCGATGCCGCGCATGCGGATACGCTCGGTGCCAAGCGTGATCGAATCGCCGTCGTTGATGATTGCCAGGCCTTGTGTCTTGCGTGTCTCCACCCGGTCGAGGCGGGCCGCCAGCAGGATCAGCAGTCCGAGGATGATGACGGCAAGCCCGTAATCCACCAGCCGGCGCCACAGGCTTCTGGGGCGCGCAACGTATCTCCGGCGCGGTCTTGGCGACCATGAGCGGCTCATATGGCAAACGGTTGGTTAATCATTCGAACGTAGCTTAACACTTGGAAACCGCTGCTCGCATAAATTGAAGTTTTGATGCCCTTGCAACGCTCGAACACAGCGGACAAGTTCATTGTGGACCGCAGGAAACCTCATCGCAACAGCGATGTGGCGCGCGCGGTGCGCAAGACGCGTGACCGTCTTTCGCAGCAGGCCGGCAATCCCGATTTCGATCGTGAACTGCTGAAGCTGCATGCCCGCGCGATGACAAGCGGCGCCATCGCCATCCCGCTTCTCGTGCTGGCGATGGCCGCGGGTGGCCGGCTGGCCGGAATCGGCAACGAGATCGGGCTTTGGGCGCTGTTCACCCTGACCTGCTACACCATCGTTGCCTTCATGGCGCGGCGCATCGAGCGCACTGAAGCTTCCGAGCTCAACCCTTTGCAAGCACGACGGGAATTCCTGATCGGCCATTTCCTGTGCGGTCTCGGCTGGGCATGGTTCGTGTGGCTTGGCTGCAGCGTCTGCGAGGTTGATCCATTCCACATCGTCAAGGCCGTGGTGCTGTTGTTCGCCATGGCGGCGACCGCGGTGATGACCTCGTCTCTGCGCGGGGCGCTGCTGGCGACCTTTGCCCTTCCCGTTGCGCTCTACGCCTATGCCGGCGCTAAGCTATGGATGCCGGTCGAGGCGATCATGGCCGCGCTGCTGGTCGTGTCGCTGCCGTTCTTGGCCTATGTGGCCCGTCATCTCAACCACTCGTCCCTGATGATGTTGTCGTTCCGCTCCGAAAAGGATGCGCTCATCGCCGAACTGGAGACGGCGAAATCGATGTCGGACGAGGCGCGGCGGCGGGCCGAGGACGCCAATCTGGCGAAATCGCGGTTCCTCGCTTCGATGAGCCACGAATTGCGCACGCCGCTCAACGCCATTCTCGGTTTTTCCGAAGTGATGTCGAACGAGGTGCTGGGGCCGATGAGCAATCCCACCTATCGCGACTACGCCCATGACGTGCACGAATCCGGCCAGCATCTGCTCGACCTGATCAACGAGATTCTCGACCTGTCGCGCATCGAAGCCGGCCGCTACCAGCTCAACGAAGAGCCGGTGATGCTGCTTGGTATCGTCGAGGACTGCTGTCACATGATGGAGTTGAGGGCGCGCAACAAGGATATCCGGGTCGTCCAGGATTTCGAGCACGAGCTACCGCGCCTTTTCGCCGATGAGCGTGCGGTGCGGCAGATCACGCTCAACCTTCTGTCGAATGCGATAAAATTCACCGCCACCGGCGGCGAAATCCGTGTCCGCGTTGGTTGGACCGCGGGCGGCGGACAATATATTTCGATCAAGGACAACGGGCCGGGCATACCGGAAGACGAGATTCCGATCGTGCTTTCCGCCTTCGGCCAGGGCTCCATTGCCATCAAGAGCGCCGAGCAAGGCACCGGCCTTGGCCTGCCGATCGTGCAGGGGCTGCTTGCCATGCACGGCGGCGAGTTCGAACTTCATTCCAAGCTGCGCGAAGGGACCGAGGCGATCGCCATCTTCCCGCTCAGCCGGGTGATGGAGGAGCTGCCAGCACTGCCGACCGCGGCGGTCGCAGCTCGACGGCGGTAATCCGGCAAGACTCTAGCCGTGTACCGCCGCAGCCATGCCCGAACTGGTCAGCGCGGCGGCCTTGACCAGACCCGCGGCAAGGGCGGCCCCCGCCCCTTCGCCATGGCTGATGCCCAGATCAAGCAACGGGCGCAGCCCGAGCCGTTGGGCGGCGCGTGCATGCGCGGGTTCCGGCGACAGGCTGGCCAGCAGGCAATGATCGAGCGCGGCGGGATTGACGCCATGCAGTACCGCTGCGGCTGCCGTGGCGGCCAATCCGTCGAGCAGCACCGGGATATTCTGCATGCGCGCGGCAAGGATGGCGCCGGCGATCGCTGCGAATTCACGGCCGCCGACCCGGCGCAGCGCCTCGAGCGGGTCGCCGAGATGGCCGCCATGAAAAGCCAGCGCCGCATCGACCACGTCGGTCTTGCGTGCCTGCATCGCCGCATCGGCGCCCGACCCCGGGCCGACCCAATCGGCGCCCCTGCCCCCGAACAGCGCCGCAAACAGGGTGGCGGCGACGGTGGAGTTGCCGACGCCGAGATCGCCGAGACACAAAAGGTCGGTGCCGCCGGCGATCGCTTCCATGCCGAAGGCCATGGTGGCGGCACAGCCACGCTCGTCCAGTGCGGCCTCTTCGGTGATGTCGGCGGTCGGGATGTGCAGGGCAAGATCGAAAACCTTCAGCCCGAGATCGTAGGTAATGCAGATCTGGTTGATCGCGGCACCTCCGGCGGCGCAAAGCTCGACCGCGTTGGCGGTCGCCGCCACCGGCCGTGGCGAAATGCCGTGGCGCGTGACGCCGTGATTGCCGGCAAAGACCGCCATCAGCGGTCTTGTCACCGCGGGCGGAGCCCGTCCGCTCCAGGCGGCCAGCCAGGCAGCGATGTCCTCGATGCGGCCAAGCGAATTGCCTGGTTTGTCGGCCTTGGCAAACAGCGTGCGCACGCGGGTCTCGGCTGCCGTGTCGGCCGCCGGCAGATTGGCCAACAGGTTGCGAAAATCGTCGAAAGGCAGTGCGCTGGTCATCTTGTTATCGATCATTCCCTGGAGTTGGTGAGCGGCATAGCCGCCTTGCGGAGTTGGCACAACCTCTGGGATGATGGGCCTGCATTTGCCGCAAAGCCGGCCCCGAAGGGCGCAATCGCGAGGGCTTGCATTGGCTTTGCCGTTGCACCATGTGGAGGTGGAACAAGGAATTCCGGATGGAATCCCAAGAGAAAGTCATGACGGCCATCGAATCCCCGTGCATCCTGGTCTGTTCGATCGACATGAAAACCGGCTTCTGTTTCGGTTGCGGTCGCACGCGCGAGGAAATCGGCGCCTGGATCGGGATGACGACGGAAACGCGACGCAGCGTCATGGCGCAATTGCCGGCCCGGCTGGAGACGGTCGAGCGCCGGCCGCGCCGGGAAACGCGCCGCACCCGCATGGCGCGCGAACGCGACGCGCTATCGTGAGGTGCGGATGAGCCGGTTGTTCTGGATTTTGATGGCCGCGATCGGGGTGGGAGCAGTCCTGCTCATGCTCAACGATTCCGCCGGCAGCACGCTCGGCGTGGAGAACAACGATTTCAGCCGGCTGATCTGGCTCGGCGCCTTTGGCGCCCTTATCGGTGCCGCGCTGCTTCGCTCGGGCCGACCCCTGGGCGCCATGGCCCGCAATCTCGGCGCCTGGGCGGCGATCGCACTCGCGCTGATCGCCGGCTACCAGTATCGCTATGAGTTGCAGGATGTCGCCAGCCGGGTGACCGCGGGCCTTGTTCCCGGCAGCCCGCTTGCGCTTGGCGTCGAGGACGGCCACGCCACGGTGACGCTCGACAAGGCGGACAACGGCCATTTCGAAGCGCGCATCCTGATCAATGGCAACCCGGTCCGGGCCGTGGTGGATACCGGCGCGACCAGCACCGTGCTGACATCGCAAGATGCGCAGGCCGCCGGATTCAATCCAGCGGCGCTCAACTACACCATACCGGTTTCGACCGCCAACGGCATGGCGCGCGCCGCGGCCGTGAAAACCGATCAGATTGCGATCGGCGGCATCATGCGCAAGGATATGTCGGTGATGATCGCCGCACCCGGTATGCTCAGCCAGAGCCTGCTCGGCATGAATTTCATCGGTTCATTGTCGGGTTTTGACGTGCGCGGCGACCGCATGATCCTCAGGGATTGATCCCCGAAGCTCAAGCCGCTTCGGCTGCCGATCCACCGAACTCGACGGCCGCGAAAGCCGTCTTCAGCACGTCCGGGCCGGCGCCGGGTTTTGTCGCGTCCGTGGACAGGATCTGCCGGTAGCGGCGCGCACCGGGCAGGCCATGGAACAGTCCGACCATATGGCGGGTGACATGGCCAAGCCGCCCACCCTGTTCGATATGGCGTGCCGCATAGTCCGCCATCGTATCGATCAGCACGGCGAAATCGAAGGGCTCGGACTGGACGCCGTAGAAAGCGGCATCGACGCCGGCCAGAATGCCGGGCGTGTGGTAGGCGGCGCGGCCAAGCATGGCGCCGTCGACATGATCGAGATGCGCCCGCGCCTCTTCGATCGATTGAATTCCACCATTGATGCCGATGAATTCGTTATGTTTTCTGTCCTTTAGCCGATAGACCCTGTTATAGTCGAGCGGCGGGATGTCGCGGTTTTCCTTGGGGCTCAGCCCTTCCAGCCACGCTTTGCGCGCATGCACCCAAAGCGCGTCGGCACCGGCATCGAAAACACTATCCGCCAGCGCATCGAGAGCCGGCTCTGGATCCTGCTCGTCGACGCCGATGCGGCATTTGACGGTGACGGGAATTGTCACCGCCGCTTTCATCGCTGCGACACAGTCGGCGACGAGGTCCGGCACCTTCATCAGGCAGGCGCCGAACGTACCCGACTGGACGCGGTCTGACGGACAGCCGACATTGAGGTTGATCTCGTCATAACCAAATGCCTCGCCGATGCGCGCAGCCTCGGCAAGCTTTTCACGATCAGAGCCGCCGAGCTGCAGCGCGACCGGATGTTCCACCGCATCGAAGCCGAGCAGCCGCTCGCGCGCGCCGTGAATGACCGCGTCGGCCACCACCATCTCGGTGTAAAGCAGCGCATGGCTCGTCAACTGGCGGTGGAAGAACCGGCAATGCCGGTCCGTCCAGTCCATCATGGGGGCTATGGCTATCCTAAGCCTTTGATAATCTTGCATGTTTCGTAACTTCAATAGGTTGGATCGTGTCGTACCGACTCTACCACGCGCCGTGATAGGCCCAAGCCGCAAATTCGGCGGATGACTGGCCGGCGCGACGGCGTGCGGCGCCGAATACGTCAATCGCAAGGTAGCGTATAGGTCGACCTGGCCGGAATTGCCAACGCGTCATCTCTTTCGATGCCTGGGCGGAGGACGGAACCCTCCAGCTTCGTATAACGGTGTCTGCGCCAATGGATGTGGCTAGGAACTGGGAAGGCCAGCCCTTGAGGAACCGGGAATGGTGATGATGCTTCACATAGCGCAGCACAACGGTCCCGCGCCGCTGTAGCGCGAGACCTTGTAGGACCGTCAGGACAACAGTCTTATCGCCGCAACCCGTGCACGCTGGCCTCGCCTTCGCCGGCTACCGGCAACGCCATGTCGTCATCGAGAAGGCGCGTGATGCGGGCGAAGCCGGTGAACGCTTTCCTTGCTTCCTCGGCCGACATCTGGCCCGACAAGGCGGCCGAGCAACAATTCAGCGCGCACTGATAAACCGGACCGCGCCGTCCTGTCGGCCATTTCCGCAAGAACATCATGGCTTCGGCAACATTATCGATTTCTTCCACAGGGTGTCCCTGCCCGCGCGAAATCCGCACGGGCGAAAAGAAATGCAATTGATCCATCGTTTCCTCCCGGTCGACCGCAATGCGCTCGATCGAACCCCAGCAAACGCGCCAACAGCCGGTTGGTTCCAGGTAAAAAATGGAATCTTTTAGAAATCTGTCAGGCGAAGGCGATCACCCGTGCGGTGGTGAGTGTCGCCTACATCGTCGGGAAGTGGCAGGCAACTTTGCGACCGGGTCGGTATTCCCGCAACTGCGGCCGCTCCGAACGGCAGCGCTCTGCCGCGATAGGGCATCGGGGATGGAAACGGCAGCCGGTTGGAGGGTTCAGAGGGCTCGGTACGTCGCCGGTGAGGATGATGCGCTTGCGCGTCCCGCCGGGCGTCGTCTCCACGACGGGAACCGCCGAAATCAGCGCCTGGCTATAGGGATGGGCTGGTGCTGCAAACACGTCTTCCGCCGGCCCTTCTTCGACGATCGAGCCGAGATACATGACCGCTATGCGGGTCGAAACCTGACGCACCACCGACAGGTCGTGGGCGATGAAGATGTAAGTGAGGTTGAGTTTTTCCTGCAGATCGGCGAGCAGGTTGACGATTTGCGCCTGCACCGACACGTCGAGCGCCGAGACGGGTTCGTCCAGGACCACGAGGTCCGGGTTCAATGCAATAGCCCGCGCGATGCCGACGCGCTGGCGTTGCCCGCCGGAAAATTCGTGCGGAAACCGCATGACGTGATCCGGCAGCAAGCCGACAAGGTCGAACAGTTCCGCCACGCGTCTGGTGATCTCGCTCGACGAGAGCCTGCCATGGATGCGCAGCGGCTCGGCCACCAGGTCGCCGACGCGCCGGCGCGGATTGAGCGATGCCGACGGGTCCTGGAAAACCATTTGCAGGCGGCGCCGCAGCGGCCTGAGTTCGGACAGCGACTTCGAGGTGATATCGTTGCCTTCGAACAGAAGCTCGCCGTCCGATATGTCGTAGAGCCTCACCAGGCAGCGCGCCAGCGTGGACTTGCCGCATCCGGATTCGCCGACCAGCCCGACAGTCTCGCCGCGCCACACGGTCAGGGAAACATTGTCGACCGCATGAACGGTTCGCTTGCCTTCGGCGGAAAAACGGCTGCCGATGGAAAAACGCTTGCCCAGCGAACGCGTCTCGAGGATTGGGCGGTTCTTGTCGATCATCGGTCCGCTCATGCCTGTGCCACCCTGAAGCATGCCGCGGCATGGGTGCCGCTCCCGAGGTCGGGTTTGCCGGCCCCGCAGGGCTCGTAGTGAACCGGGCATCGCGGACCGAAAGCACAGCCCTGCGGCAATCGCAGCAACGACGGCGGTGAACCGGGAATGGCCGGCAGGCGCCGTGGTTTTTCGCCGGTCAGCGGCGGGATCGAACCCAGCAGCGCGCGCGTATAGGGGTGTCGCGGATCGGAAAACAGCTCCGCGCGACTGCCGCGCTCCACCACGCGGCCGGCATACATGACCATGACCCGGTCGGCGAGTTCGGAGACCACGCCCATGTCATGTGTGATGAAGACGACCGCCGACTTGTGCGTCGCGCGCAGCTTGCGCACCAGATCGAGAATGCCGGCCTGCACCGTGACGTCGAGCGCAGTGGTCGGTTCGTCAGCCACCAGAAGCGCCGGATTGCAGGACAAAGCCATCGCGATCACCGCCCGCTGACGCATGCCTCCGGACAGTTGGTGCGGGTAGCGCGACATCGCCTCGTGCGGGTTCGGAAAATTCACCTCGGCCAGCAGTTCCTCCACGCGCTCCATCGCCTTGGACTTGCTGATGTTGCGATGCGCGCGGATCTGTTCGGCGATCTGCCAGCCGATCGTGTAGACAGGCGTCAGGGCGGTCATCGGATCCTGGAAGATCATCGCGATCTCGTTGCCGCGCAGCCGCCTGAGTTCGCGCGCGGGCAGTCCCACGAGTTCGCGGCCCTTGTAGCGGATCGACCCTTCGATGGTGGCGTTGGGATCTGTGATGAGACCCATGACGGCCAGCAGCGACACCGTCTTGCCGGAACCGGACTCACCGACGACGCCGAGGATTTCGCTCTCCTCGAGGTCGAAGGAAACGCCATCGATGGCTCGCACCAGGCCATCATTTGTGCGGAAGGAAACTCTGAGGTCGCGCACCGACAGTATCATGATGTCCTCAGGCGCGGATCGAGAAGGATATAGACGAAATCGACGACCGCGTTGGCGATAACCACGAACATCGAGGCGTACATCACCGTTGCCATGATCATCGGCAGATCGAGATTCTGCAGCGCGTCATAAGTGAGCTTGCCGATGCCGTGCAGCCCGAACACCACCTCCGTCAGCAGGGCCGAGCCTCCGACCAGCGCACCGAAGTCCAGGCCGAACAGAGTGACGAAGGCGATGAGCGACGTGCGCAAGGCATGGCGCAGCAGGATGCGGGTCTCCGACAGCCCCTTGGCCCGGGCCGTGCGGATATAGTCTTCCTGCAGGGATTCGATGATTGCCGCGCGCAGCACGCGCCCGTAAATGCCGATGTAGAGAATGGACAGCGTGATCCACGGAATGACCAGGGTCAGGAACCAGCCTTTCGGATCGTCGGAGAAATTCTTGTAGCCGAGCGGCGGCACCCAGGAGAACGCCCAGCTGTCGTGATAGCGGCTCTGGGTGATCAGGTTCATCACTTCGCCCAGCCAGTAGACCGGCATCGAAATACCGAGCAGCCCTAGCGCCATCAGCAGCTTGTCCAGCCAGCTGCCGCGCGTGGCGGCGGCGGCGATGCCGATGACGATGGAGACCACCACCCACAGGATCGCCGCTCCGAACACCAGCGAGAGTGTGACCGGGATCGAATCCATGACCGCCGGCACCACCTTCCAGCCACGATTGACGAAGGAGGTCAGATCGCCGGTGACGAAGATCTTCTCCATCATCGTCACATATTGCACGTAGAGCGGCCGGTCGAAGCCGAAGCTGTGGCGTACCGCCTCCAGCACTTCGGGCGATGCATTGCGGCCGGCGATCCGCGCCGCCGGGTCGGCGCCCGGCGTTGCGAAGAAAATCAGGAAGACGATGACCGAGATGCCGAACATCACGAACAGCATCTGGCCGAACCGGCGCAGGATTGGGTAGATCATCAGTCGCGCCCCAGCCGCACCTTGGAGCGCGGGTCGAGCGCGTCGCGCAGGCCGTCGCCGAAGACGTTGAGCGCCATGACGGAAACCGCGATCGCCAGGCCCGGCACAAGCGCCACCAATGGCCTGGTGTAAAGCAGCGCCTGCCCGTCCTGGATGATGGTGCCCCAGCTCGCCGCGGGTGGCTGCACACCGATCGAAAGGAAGGAAAGGGCTGATTCCGTAAGCATATTCAGCGCCATCATCAGCGGCACGAAGACGATGAGCGTGGTGGTGACGTTGGGCAGGATGTCGCGCCACAGGATGCGCCACCCCGGCACGCCCAGATTGATCGCGGCCAGCACGAACTCGCTTTTGCGCAGTGCCAGGACCTGCCCGCGTATTGGGCGGGCTACGTAGGGCACATAGACGATGCCGATGATGATGACAGGCAGCCACAGGCTGCCGGACTCGATCTGGATCGGTCCGATCGTGATGCCATGCGCGATGGTGACGATGGAGAGCGAAATCGCCAGCAGATAGATCGGGAACGCCCAAAGGATGTCGAGGAAGCGCGACAGCACCGTGTCGGTGACGCCGCCGAAATAGCCAGCGATCAATCCCGCCGCCGTGCCCAGGATCAGGGTGAAGATGGTGGCTGCTCCGGAGATCAGCAACGAGCTCAGCCCGCCATAGAGCATCCTGGCCATGACATCGCGCCCCTGGCTGTCGGCGCCGAGGAAATAATTGCCCAGCCGCCAGGTTGGACCAAGCGGTGTGTAGCCAAGCCCAAGCCCCTCCGTCGACTGTTCCATCACCGGAACGTCGGCACCGTCGATCTGGATGACGGCGTCGAGCGTTGAGGCGAATGGGTCCACGCCGGCCCATTTCGCATAGAGAGGCGCACTGAGGCAGGCAAGGACGATGAGGAGGAACACGGCCAGGGACGCCATGGCGGCCCCGTCCGTTGCCAGCTTCGCAAACGCGACGGCCCAGGGCCCTCGCGTCTTGCGCGGCGCGGCGACAGCTACGTTCGACACGGACGTGCCCCTCTGCGGTTCGTTACTGCACCCAGGCCATTACTGTACCCAGGATTGGGTGATCATCCAGTTGAACTGCCGGTTGAACTTGAAATTGCCCAGACGTTTGCTGACAAAGTCGAGCCGCTTCGGCGTGAAGAGGCCAACGGCAGGTGCCTTGTCGGTGACTTGCCTGTCGATTTCAGCCCACATTTTGTCGGCGGCTTTCTGGTCGGTGACGCCGAGGTCCAATGCTTTTTGCATCTTGGCGTCGATTTCCTTGTCGCAGAAGCCGGCGATGTTGATCGAGGCATCCGAGCCTTCACGGAAGGAGGCGCAGCTGAACAGGATGTTCAGGAAGTCCGAAGCCGCCGGATAGTCCTTGTACCACTGGGTGACGGACATCTGCACCTTGTTGTTGGTGTTCTGGATGTAGGTGAACTGGATGTTCGACGAGATCGGCTTGACGTCGGCGACATAGCCGATGCTGGTCAGCACGCTCTGCAGATAGACGCCGATGGACCGCGAAATGGCGGTGTCCTCGACGATGATCGTCACCTTCTGGCCCTTGGTGCCGGAGTCCTCGACGAGCTGCTTTGCCTTGTCGAGGTCGGGAGCCGACCATTTGGCGCCCGGATTCTTGGTGAAGGGGCAATAGTCTTCATGGCCGGGGAAGTCCGGGGGCAGGACCTGACAGACCGGCGAGGCCAGCACCTTGCCGCCGAACAGCTTGACCAGCGTGTTGCGATCGATCGCATAGGCAACGGCCTGGCGGGCTTTTTCATTGTCGAAGGGTGCGAGACGGTTGTTCAGCGGCGCGTACCACCAAGCCGAAAGCGGCGAGATGTGCAGCTGGTCCATGGACTTGCTGCCCAGTTCGCCCAGGCGATCGCTCGGCAGCGCGTCGAACATCCAGTCCGCTTCGCCGTTCTGGATCGCGGTGACGGCTGCCTCTTCGGACAGGCCGAAATCATATTGGACGACATCCGGATAGCCGTCCGGCTGGGCTTCTTCGCTCCACTGCTTGAAATTGGGGTTGCGGGAAACCGTCATGCCCTTGTTGGGGTCGAAGGCGGAGATCATGTAGGCACCGGTGCTGGGAATGGGCTTGGAACCCATGTCTTCGGCGGGCGTGTCCGCCGGCAGGACCACGGCATGCGGCAAGGCGAGCTTGTAGAGCAGCTCGGCATCCGGCTTGGTGATGTTGATGGTGATGGTGCCGGCGGCTTCGTCGCCGACAACGCCGCCTTCCAGCGTGCAGCTCTTGGTGTCGGCCAGGCATTTGTCGGCACCGACGATACCGGCATAGAACGTGCCGGAGGTCGGTCCGGAAACCTTGAAGATGCGCTGGAAGGAAGCAACGACGTCCTTCACGCCAAGATCCTGGCCGCTGGAGAACTTGATGCCCTTGCGCAGCTTGAAGGTGAAGGTCTTACCGTCATTGCTGACCTGCGGCAGGGCCTCGGCCAGATCGGGGACGATGGTGAAGCCGTCCATGCCCTCGGCTTTGCGGAAGGCCACCAGGCCGTCATAGATCGGCTGGTACATCTGCCAGCCCTGGTCCGTGTAATTGATGTGCGGATCGAGCGTTCCGGCCGCTGAGCGGGCCAGCAGGCGGATGGTGCCGCCTCGGTGCTCCTTGAGATATTCGGCCTGTGCCGGGGCCAGCCATGTACCGGCCAGCAATGCCGCGGCTGTTGCCGCCAGAAGCAGTTTCTTCATGTCTTCATTCCCCTTTTTTTCAATTGTCGTTGTGGTCCAGGAAGTCTCCCACCACCCGCATGCACGCATCTTGCTCTTCGACATGCGGCATGTGGCTGGAATGCTCGAATATCTCCCAGCGCGACCCCTTGATGCCGTCCTTGTAGGGCTGCACGGTCGCGGGCGTGGCCTCGTCGTGACGTCCGGAGATGATCAGCGTGGGAACATCGATGGCCGGCAGACGGTCGACGATGCTCCAGTTCTTCAACGTTCCGATGACGTGGAACTCGTTTGGCCCATTCATCAGATTATAGACGGTCGGATTGCGCACGACCTGGGCGAAACTTTCCGTGACTTCGGGCGGGAAAGGCACGACCCGGCAGACATGCCGCTCGTAGAACACCATCGTCGCCGCCTGATACGCCGCATCGTCCGTCGTGCCGGCCTGCTCGTGCCGGGTCAGGGTCTCCTGCACATCCGCAGGCAGATCCGCACGCAACCGGTTGGCCTCTTCGACCCACAGCTTCATGGAAGCCGGTGAGTTGGCTATGGTCAGCGATTTCAGGCCCTGCGGCCGCGTCACGGCATATTCGGCGCCCAGCATGCCGCCCCAGCTCTGGCCGAGGACGTGGAAGCCTGTCCGAATGCCGAGATGGTCGACCAGGTTTTCAAGCTCGTCGATGAACAGCCCAGGTGTCCAGAAATCGGCGCCTTTTTCGGGGAGCAAGGTGGAATTGCCGCAGCCCAACTGGTCGTAGTGAATGACGGCGCGATCCCTGCGCGCAAGAAGCTTGTAGGCGTCGACATAATTGTGGGCGACGCCCGGCCCGCCATGCAGGATCACCACAGGCGCCTTCTCGCCACCGAGTTCGCCACTGACCCGATACCAGGTCTCGTAGGCGCCGAAAGCGGCCCGTCCTTCCATGCCGATGATCTCAGATGACATCCCAGTTCCCAGTGCGGTTGAAGGCATCTTGTATTTGTCCGTGACGGCAGGCGCCTAACTCATGTTGCGGGTGACCTGCACCCACTCTTCCAGCATCTGCACGCCAAAAGCCGTGGCACCTTGCCTGCCAAGAGGCCGATCGGTGTCGGTCAGTTCCTTGCTGGCGATGTCGAGATGCACCCACGGGCGATCTTCCGTGAAGTGGCGCAGGAAGGCCGCGGCATAGGGCGCGTCGCCGTCTTCCATGTCCTTGGCATGATGCCTGAGGTCCGCGAACGGCGATTGCAGACCCTCATCATAGGCCCGGTCGAGCGGCAGCCGCCAGAACCGCTCGCCGACCGTTTCTCCAGCCGCGATCATCTGTGACGCGATGGCATCGTCGGTGCTGAACAGGCCGGCGAATATCGACCCCAGGCCACGCGTCACCGAATAGGTCAGCGTCGCCAGATCGACGATCACCGAAGGGTTGAAGCGCGTGGCCGCATAGTGAAGGCAGTCGGCCAGAAGCAGGCGTCCCTCCGCATCCGTGTCGAACACTTCCACGGTCTGTCCCGAGGCCGTCGTGATGATGTCGCGCGGTTTGAGAGCGGTGCCGGATGGCATGTTCTCGGCGATGCCGAGAACACCGACAACGTGTACCGGACTGCCTTGCCGGGCGAGCGCGATCAGCAGGCCGACCACAGCGGCCGCTCCGCCCATGTCGGCCTTCATGTCGAACATCTGCGCTCCGCCCTTGATGCAGAGACCGCCGGAATCGAAACAGACGCCCTTGCCGACGAAAGCGAGCGGTTGGGCGGGAGAACCCTTGCCGCGGTAGCGCAGGACGGCGACCCGTGGCGGCCGCGCCGAGCCCGACCCGACGGCCAGGAGCGCATTCATGCCGAGCTCTTTCAGTTGCGCGGCATCGAGCATTTCGATGTCGATGCCGGCTTCACGCAGCGGCTCCAGATGATCATGGAAATTGTCGGGGTGGAGATGGTTCGGCGGCAGGTTGACCAAGGTGCGTGCATATTCGACGCCGTCGGCGATTGCATTGATCCGCGCCAGCGCCGCGGTCAGATCCGGGCCGCCGGCCCCGACCAGTTTCACCCGCAAGGTTCGATCCGCCCCCGCGCCTTGCCGCCGGTTGCGCATGTCGAAACGATAGCGGCGCAGCCGCATGCCAAGCGCGACACGCGCCAGGATTTCGGCGCCGGATAGTTCAACGCCAGCGATGGGGTCCAGGACCAGGGTAGCCGCGCATTCCCCCTTGCCCTCCAGATGCGCGGCAAGCAGACCGCCGGCGCGCGCCAATGACAGGGTGGTTACGGCTTCGGCTTTGCCCAAGGCCAGGACGACCACACGCCTGGTCGATACTGCCTGCGGGGCAATAAGATCGATGCAGGTGCCGGATTCGGTCAAGGCGGCCGGGTCGGAGCAGGCACGAGAGAGAATCCCGCTCATTTCGGCATCCAGGGCGACTGCCCGCGGGCCAAAGCCCGTGTGGGCAGTTTGCAAAATCACGACGACGGAGGTTTCCGCGGAAATCTCATCCGCGGTCTCGAAGACCGGCGCTGGCGATTGAGGCATAGGCTGGCGCTCTCCAATTGCGGCAATACCAGCCGGGTAGCGAGCAACGCTTCGCTCATCCCGGTGGAGACTGGTCAAGCCGGTCTCCGCCGTTCGTGGTACAGTGCCGGTTCCCAAACAGTCGCTTTCTTGAGACGACTTAATTGCTCTTCTCTTCTGGGTATTCCCTAACGGGGCAGGCGATCAAACGCGAATTCTGCCCATGTCGATTGACAAAAACTCAACTGACAATTCATGATCGGCCAATGGCCCTTCCCTCACTCAATGGCATGCGCGCTTTCGAGGCCGCCGCTCGCCTCGGCAGCGTCAAGGACGCGGCGGAAGAACTGCATCTGACACCCTCGGCTGTCAGCCGCCACATCCGCGCGCTTGAACGAAATCTCGGCCAGGACCTGTTCGAACGCGGGTTTCGCCAGATAACCCCAACCATAAGGGGCTCCTACTATGCGCGCAGCCTCTCGGAGGCGTTCGAAGCCATCTGGCGTGCCACCGATGACGTCAGCCTCTCCGAGGGGTCGCGCCACGGCAAGATCCAACGTGTGCGGGTCTTGTGCGTGCCCACCGTTCTGAACCTTTGGCTGGCGGATCGGTTGCCGAACTTTCGCCGGTTGCATCCGTCGGTGGATCTGGAGATCTCCACTTCAGGCAAGCGCGCCAACTTCGATTTGGCCATTGTCGACGAGTTTGTCTACAAGGCCGGCCCGGCTTTGACGTTGCTGATCCCGCTGCTTTTGACGCCGGTCTGTGCGCCTTCGCTTTTGGAGGGGCCTGTGCCGCTGCGATCGCCGGCCGATCTGGTCAATCATCATCTGATCCATGAATGCGAAACCATGAGATGGAAGCGTTGGCTGGAGCAGGAAGGGGTTCTGGAAACGACGCCAAAATCCAGCACAACACTGGACGATTGCACCCTGATCATGCGCGAAGCGATCAATGGCGCTGGAATAGCGCTTGCGGACACGATCATGGCGCAAGATTTTCTGCAGCAAGGCAAACTGGTCGCGCCGTTCCGTGCCCGCCACACCTATCCGGCCGGCATTTACCTGCATCAGCGTCGCAGCATCGGCAACAAACCAGGCACCGGCCTGTTTCAGGATTGGCTGCTCGCCGAAGTCGCGGACCACAAGCAGGTGATGGCCATCGCTTAGATGGCGCCCTACCGTTTCAGATTGGAATCCCAGCGTCGAACTTCGAATCATCCGTGCCGGGTTCAGCGATGACCCACCATCGCCTTGCAGCGATAATCGCAGTTCTCATTGAATATCTTTAAGGCCAAAGCCGGCAAATAGGCTGCTTGTCGGTTCCCCTGCGGCAGGCTTAACCTGCACGCGGCCAACGCGTGAGGGCGCGTGCTGCAAAAGGGGAACATTGCAATGACGATACAGGGTGCTTCACCTGATCTGTACAACGAGGATCTGGCTCCGGCCAAAGTTCGAAACTGGGGACCATTCTCGATCTTCAACGTCTGGACGTCGGACGTCCACAGCCTTTGGGGCTACTATCTTGCCGCCAGTCTGTTCCTGTTTTGCGGCGGCTTCGTCAATTTCATCATCGCCATAGGCATCGGCTCGCTGATCATCTACGCGCTGATGAACATGGTCGGCTATGCCGGCGTGAAGACGGGCGTGCCCTACCCCGTGCTAGCCCGCGCCTCCTTCGGCATCTGGGGCGCCAACATACCGGCACTGGTGCGCGCCATCGTCGCCTGCTTCTGGTACGGCGCGCAGACGGCCGCCGCCTCGGGCGCGATCGTGGCGCTGCTGATCCGCACGCAATGGTTCGCCGATTTCAACGCCAACACGCATTTCCTCGGCCATACCGGCCTGGAGGTGATCTGCTTCGTGGTCATCTGGGGGCTGCAATTGCTGATCATCCAGAACGGCATGGAAACGGTGCGCCGCTTCCAGGACTGGGCCGGCCCCGCGGTGTGGGTGATGATGCTGATCCTGGCGATCTATCTCTGCGTCAAATCCGGGAGATTTGCCTTCACCAGCGATATCCCGATGGACGTGTTGCTGGACAAGACGAAGGACGCGGGCGTGCCCGGCACGCCCGGCTCGTGGACCTCGCTGTTTGCGGTGGCGGCGATTTGGGTCACCTATTTCTCGGCGCTCTATCTCAATTTCTGCGATTTCGCCCGTTACGCGCCGGACAAGGCATCGCTGCGCAAGGGCAACATTTGGGGCCTGCCGATCAACCTCATCCTGTTTTCGCTGGTCGCCGGCGTCACCACCATTGCCGCCTTCGACGTCTATGGCGAAGTGCTGCTGCATCCCGACCAGATCTCGGCGAAATTCGACAGCTGGTTCCTGGCAGCGCTCGCAGCCTTGACCTTTGCCGTGGCGACCCTCGGCATCAACGTGGTGGCAAACTTCGTCTCGCCGGCCTTCGACTTCTCCAACGTCTTCCCCAGGCAGATCGACTTCAAGAAGGGCGGCTATATCGCGGCCGTGATCGCCCTGCTGCTCTATCCCTTCGCGCCGTGGGAAGGCAGTGCCGCTTCCTTCGTCAACATCATCGGCGCGACGATGGGGCCGATTTTCGGGGTGATGATGGTCGACTACTACCTGATCCGGAAGGGTGAGGTCGACGTCGAGGCGCTTTACCGCGAAGACGGCGAGTTCCGTTTCCAGGGCGGCTGGCACGTCAACGCCTTCATCGCCGCAGGCATCGGCGCCATCTTCTCGTCGATCCTGCCGAACTTCACCAACTGGCTGCCGTCCTGGTGGGGTGTCTATGGCTGGTTCTTCGGCGTGGCGATCGCCGGCATCATCTACTACGTGCTGCGCACCGCCGCTTTGGGCGCCGGCGCCAGGACCGCGAAAGCCTGACAAGGTGAATTGGGGCGGCGAGAGCCGCCCCAAAACCTACCCGAGCATCTCGGCCAATCTGCGCACTGTGTTCCAGTTGCGCGACGTGCCCGTGCCCATGCGCTTGTGATTCATCGCCGCAAGCAGCCGCGAGCTTGGCCTCTCGCGTGAAAATACGACCCAGATGTCGCCGCCGACCGAAGTCACTTTTTCATCCTCGCCGGCATAGGCTCGGAGCCCCTTCACAGCCTCCACGGGCGCAGGCTTGCGCATCACCCGTACGGCCACCTGATCGCCTGCTTTAGCCGAATCGACCGGGAAGGGATTGCCGGCGGCAAGCTTCAGCCAGTCCTCGGAATCACGCACGATGATATCGACATGGCGGCCGAAGGTCTTTTCGAAGGCTGTTTCCAGCCGCTGTTCGAGGTCGCCGATATCAGTTGCCGGCGCCTCGAAGACCAGATTGCCGGTCGCTACCAGCGTGCGCGAATTCTTCAGCCCGAGATCTTCCGCCAGGGCCTTGAGATCGGCCATGACGACCCGGCGACCCTCGCCCAGGATGATGCTGTAGAGCAATGCGACATAGGTCTGCATGGCTCGACCGGTCTACACCAGCCGGCTCTGCTCCACGGCCGCCTCGATGAAACTGGCGAACAGCGGATGCGGGTCGAGCGGCCGGCTTTTCAGTTCCGGATGATACTGCACGCCGATGAACCAGGGATGGTCTGGATACTCGACCGTCTCCGGCAGCACGCCGTCGGGCGACATGCCGGCAAACACCAGGCCGCAATCCTCGAGCCGTTCCTTGTAGTCGACATTGACCTCATAGCGGTGGCGATGACGCTCGGAAATCTGCGTATCGCCGTAGATCTCGGCGATCTTGGAGCCCTTGGCGAGCTCGGCCTGATAGGCGCCGAGCCGCATCGTGCCGCCGAGATCGCCGGTTTCGCGGCGCTTCTCCAGCATGTTGCCTTTCAGCCATTCGGTCATCAGACCAACGACCGGCTCCTCGGTCGGACCGAACTCGGTCGAAGATGCATGCTCGACGCCGGCCAGCGACCGCGCCGCCTCGATGCAGGCCATCTGCATGCCAAAGCAGATGCCGAAATACGGCACCTTGCGCTCACGCGCAAACTTCGCCGCCAGGATCTTGCCTTCCGCACCGCGCTCGCCAAAGCCGCCGGGAACCAGGATGCCATGCACCTTTTCCAGCCACGGCGTCGGATCTTCCTTTTCGAAGATCTCCGATTCGATCCAGTCGAGCTTGACCTTGACGTGGTTGGCCAGGCCGCCATGGGACAGCGCTTCGATCAGCGATTTGTAGGCGTCCTTGAGGCCGGTATATTTGCCGACAACGGCGATGGTCACCTCGCCTTCCGGATTGTGGATGCGGTTCGAAACCGCCTGCCAAGGCTCCATGCGCGGCTTCGGCGCCGGATCGATGCCGAAGGCGGCCAGCACTTCCGAATCGAGCCCTTCCTTGTGGTAGGCCATCGGCACATCGTAGATATGCGGCACGTCGAGCGCCTGGATCACGGCACTTTCACGCACATTGCAGAACAGCGACAGTTTCCTGCGCTCTTCCTTGGGAATGGCGCGATCGGCACGGACCAGCAGGATATCGGGCGCGATGCCGATGCCGCGCAGCTCCTTGACCGAATGCTGGGTAGGCTTGGTCTTCAGCTCGCCTGCCGTCGGGATGTAGGGCATCAGCGTCAGATGGACGTAGACGGCGTTGTTGCGCGGCAGGTCGTTGCCGAGCTGGCGAATAGCTTCCAGGAATGGCATCGCCTCGATGTCGCCGACCGTGCCGCCGATCTCGCACAACACGAAATCATAGTCGTCATTGCCGTTGAGGACGAAATTCTTGATCTCGTCGGTGACGTGGGGAATGACCTGTACGGTGGCGCCGAGATAGTCGCCGCGCCGTTCGCGCTCGATGATGTTCTTGTAGATGCGGCCGGTGGTGATGTTGTCCTGCTGGTTGGCGGAGCGACCTGTGAAGCGCTCGTAATGGCCAAGATCAAGATCGGTTTCCGCACCATCGTCGGTGACGAAAACCTCGCCATGCTGGTACGGCGACATCGTGCCCGGATCGACATTGAGATAAGGATCGAGTTTTTTGATGCGTGCGCGATAGCCTCGCGCCTGCAGGAGAGCCCCAAGGGCCGCTGCGGCAATGCCTTTTCCAAGTGAGGAAACCACGCCGCCTGTGATGAATACATATCGCGCCATGGGAGTCATCGCTTAACGCGGCCGGATTGATTCCGCCAGAGAAAAAACCGCCGCGAAGCTTTTTTCCCAAGAAGGCGCTTGGATCGTGAACAAGGCAAAACAAAAGGGCCGGCTGAGCCGGCCCTTTCGGCAGGATGACGAAAACGTCAGATGATGACGACCTTGGTCCCAACCCTGACGCGGCTGTAAAGGTCCATGACGTGCTCGTTGATCATGCGGAAGCAACCATTCGAAGCGCTGGTTCCGATCGACTGCGGCGCAATGGTGCCGTGGATGCGCAGATGCGTGTCCTTCTTGCCGTCATAGAGATAGATGGCGCGCGCGCCGAGCGGATTCTGGCCACCGCCGGGCATACCGTCCTTATACTGGCCGTAATGCTTCGGCTCGCGCTTCTGCATGTCCAGCGTCGGGATCCAGCGCGGCCATTCCTGCTTGTCGCCGACTGCAACCGTGCCCTTGAACTGCAGGCCGTCGCGGCCGACCGCGATGGCGTAGCGGCGCGCCGTAGAGGACGATTCGACGAGGTAAAGGCGGCGCGCGCTGGTGTCGATAACGATGGTGCCGGCAGCGTAACCGCTGAATTCCACGTCCTGCGGCACGAATTCCGGCTTCACCTTGAACTGCTTCTTGGCTTCCCTCTTGGCGAGAGCCTGGTCGAGAGCCCGTGTCTCGGGAAGATATGAAATCGACGAAGAGGAAGAGCTACCGCCGAAGAGACCGGCGAACAAACCGCCGCTGCTCGGCTGCTTCTGGCCGATGACCTCGCTGCGCAGCTCGCCATTGTTGCCCGTCAGGGCGATGTTCATCGCCTCTGCCGGAAGCGGCTCGGCCGACTGGATCGGCGCGATCGGTTCGATCGGCTCGATGATCTTGGCAACCAGCTTCTTGGCCGGCTTGGCATCGGCCACCTGGGTGGTTGCCTGCGCGCTCTTACCCTTCTTGGCCAGGAACGCCTGCCGTTCAGCGTCGGCCTTGGCCTTGGCCGCCTCGCGCATCGCCAGTTTCCTGGCTTCGAGCGCCTTGGCTTTGGCGGCTTCCTTGTCGGCAACGATCTTGGCCTCGATCTTCTTGATCTGGGCGAGGTCGTCGGGCGTCGGGTTTTTCTTCTTCTTGAGAAGCTTCAATTGCGACGCATCACTCTTGACGGCGACGTTGATGGCAGAAGTTGTTTCAGCCGAAGGCTGTGCGGCCATATTTGCCGGCACGCCGGCGAAGGCTGGGGAACTCATGCCGAGTGCGGCGCAAAGTCCCAGGAAAATGAAGCTGCGAAGCTGCATGGCGAAGATCCGATCGTTCTATGCTTGTTGCCCACGGCGTCGCCCAGCGCCCCCCAAGGGCGCCGGAAATGCCGCGCGCAATCTATAGTCGAATAAGCGCGGCTGCCTCAAGCGCGAGGCCCCGCCTCACCCAGTCGAATCTTCGTGATCTTGCTGCATTTGCCGCGACTGTGTTCAAACGACCACAGATCGCTGCCTCAGGCGCTGAAGACTACTGGTTCGGGACCTGTGGGGTCGTCGGCGCGGCAGGAGCGGCGCCATTGGTTGCCGGCGGCGTCGAACCGCTGGCAGGCGCCGTGGCCGGGGCAGTCGCCGGAGCCGCGGCGTCGTTGCCGGAAGGCGGCGTCGGCGTGGTGCTGCCGGCGGGCGCCGGGGCGGTCGTGCCGGGCAATTGGTTGAGCACGCCTTTGCCTGCGCCGTCCGATGTCGCCGGCACGCGGTCGAGGATATCGATCGGCTTCTCGCCGTAGCGGGCGACGATCGACAGTGTCAGTGACGTGGCGAAGAAAGCGGCCGCCAGGATCGCCGTCGCACGCGTCAGCGCATTGGCGGCACCACGCGCGGTCATGAAGCCGGATCCGCCACCGATGCCGAGGCCACCGCCTTCGGAACGCTGCAGCAGCACCACGCCGACAAGGGCGAGCACGACCATGAGATGGATGACGATCAGTACGGTTTCCATAGTTTATCCTGGCAAGGCCTTGCCCGGCCGCGGACACGACCGGTGAATTGGAGGCGGCTCAATACAATGCTTTGACGGCATTTCCAAGCCCGTGGCCGGAATATGGGAAGCAACCCGTCCTTTGCAACGATTTCGTGCACCGGAAGCCCTGTCCGGCGCAGCGAATGTCTTCAAGCAATATTGCGATAGGCCTCGGCGATGCCGAGAAAATCCGCCGCTTTCAGGCTGGCGCCGCCGACCAGCGCGCCGTCGACATTCCTGACGCCGAGCAGTTCGACCGCGTTGGAGGGCTTGACCGAGCCGCCGTAGAGAATGCGCATCTTCGCCGCGCCGCCGCCGAGCTTTTCCGACAGCTTTTCGCGGATATGTGCATGTGCTGCGGCCACATCGCCGGCCGTCGGCGTCAGGCCGGTGCCGATCGCCCATACCGGCTCATAGGCAATGATGGTGTTGGATGGGGTGGCGCTTGACGGGACCGAACCATCGACCTGCCGCGACAGCACGTCCAGCGCGGCGCCCGCTTCACGCTGTTCATGCGTTTCGCCGACGCAAATGATGGCAACAAGCCCGGCACGCCATGCGGCGGATGCCTTGGCTTGGACAGTGGCGTCATCCTCGCCGCGTTGCTCGCGGCATTCGGAATGGCCGACGATGACATGGCTCGCACCGGCATCCCTGAGCATTTCCGCCGAGATGCAGCCGGTGTAGGCGCCGCTCTCCTTGGTATGGCAATCCTCGCCGCCGGCATGCACCGGCGTGCGTGACAGGATCTCCGCGGCGTGGGCAAGCAGGGTTGCGGGAACGCAAACCAGTGCTTCGGTCTCCGCGTCAAGTCCGCTCATGAAACCGTTGCCGATCATCCGGAGTTCGTTGAGCGAGGCGCTGGTGCCGTTCATTTTCCAGTTGCCGGCGACGAGCGGGCGAATTCCTGGCGTCATGGGTTTGCTTCTCCGGATGATATCGGGGCTCTGGCCCTCACTACCAAAATCAGGCCACAAAGCAATCGACAGTGGGCCGGAAGGGCGCTATTGCGCTTGTTTCAGACTCGGCGCATGCGAAAATGCGCATAAATCGGAAGTAAAAATGCTTGGTATATTGAGAAGCGCGGCAGGCACCTGGGTCGCGAAGGGGCTGCTGGTGCTGCTGGTGCTCAGCTTTTTGGTCTGGGGCGTTTCCGGACGGCTGATGGGCGGATTGGCCGGCCATGATTCGGTCATAACGGCCGGCGGCACCAAAGTGTCGATCAACGAATACCGTCTCGCCTACGATCGCCAGCTCGCCGTCATGTCGCAGCAGTTCGGCCAACGTCTCAGCCACGAACAGGCAAAGGCGCTCGGTGTCGACAACCAGGTGCTGGCGCAGCTCGTCTCTGGTGCCGTTCTCGACGAACAGGCCCGCAAGCTGGGCCTCGGACTTTCCAAGGACCGGCTGGCCGAGCTGACACGCGAAGACCCAGCCTTCAAAGGCCCGGGCGGGCAGTTCGACCGCAGAACGTTCGAATATATGCTGCAGCAGATCGGCATGCGACCCGAGGATTATCTTAAGAACCGTGCCCAGGTGGCGGTGCGCCAGCAGATCGTCGAGGCGGTCTCGGACGGCCTCAAGGCTCCGGACACTTTCTTCAAGGCGGTTGCGCTCTATCGCGGCGAAGACCGCACCATCGACTATTTGACGCTGCCCAAGGCACTGGTCGAGCCGATCGCGGCGCCGTCCGACAGTGTGCTCTCGGCCTATTTCGAAGCCAACAAGAAGACATATGCGGCACCCGAATACCGCAAATTTTCCTATGTCCGCCTCGAACCCGTCGACATCATGGATACGACCGCCGTCACCGACAGCCAGGTTAGCGACGACTACAACAAGAACAAGGCGCGTTACACCACGCCGGAACTGCGCACCGTGGAGCAGCTCGTGTTCAAGACGCCGGATGCGGCCAAGGCCGCACTCGATTCGCTCAAGGCTGGCGCCACTTTCGACAAGCTGGTCACGGCGGAAGGCAAAACCCCGGCCGACACGTTGCTCGGCACGCTTGCCAAGGACAAGATCGCCGACAAGGCGGTCGCCGACGCGGCCTTCGCGCTCAACGCCAATGAAGTCAGCCAGGTCGTGCAAGGCGCCTTCGGTCCGGTGCTGCTGCGCGTCACCGAGATCAAGCCCGAGGTGGTGAAGCCGCTGGCCGAGGTGTCCGACCAGATCCGCAAGGATCTGGCGCTGGGCGAGGCAAGCCGCATCCTTCTGGACGTGCGCGACAATTACGATGATACCCGCGCCGCCGGCAGTTCGCTGGCCGACGCCGCGGCCAAGCTGAAGCTTAAGGTCGTCACCATCGATGCCATCGATCGCAGTGGACTGCGGCCAGATGCAAGCATCGTCAAGGACCTGCCGCAATCGCCGGAGCTGATCAAAGCCGTCTTCGACGCCGAACCCAACACGGAAAACGATGCCTTGACCACAGCCGACAACGGCTTCGTCTTCTATGAGGTGGCGTCCATCACGCCGGCTCGCGACCGCACGCTGGATGAGGTTCGTCAGAAAGTCGTGGCCGACTGGACGGCGGCGGAAACAAGCAAGCGGCTCGCCGCCAAGGCTGACGAGCTGGAAAAGCGGCTCAAGGCCGGCGCAACGCTCGATGTCATCGCCAGCGAACTGAAGCTGGAAAAGCAGACCAAGCGCGGTGTCAAGCGTGAGGCTGACGACGTCGATTTCGGCAAGGAAGGCGCCGCAGCGATGTTTGGAGTCGGCGAAGGCGGTACCGGCCTGATCCCCTCGCCCACCGGCGACGGGCAGATCCTGTACAAGGTCGCCGAAGTGTTCGAGCCCGCCGGAGCCGATGCCAGCTCAGTGCCGGATGACGCACAGAAATCCTTCACCTCCGGCATGTCGGACGACCTGCTCGACCAATTGGTGGCGCAGTTGCAGACGCAGTACGACGTTCGCATCGACCAGGCCGCCGTCGCCCAAGCCTCGACAAGATGAGCGCGCTGAAAACCCATATCGCCAAGATCGCGACCGGTAGCGCGCTTTCCTTCGAGGAAGCGCGCGAGGCCTTCGACATCATCATGTCGGGTGATGCGACCCCCGGCCAGATCGGCGGCTTCCTGATGGCGCTGCGGGTGCGCGGCGAGACGGTGAGCGAGATTTCCGGCGCCGTCGCCACCATGCGCGCCAAGATGCTGCACGTCGACGCGCCCACTGATGCCATCGACATCGTCGGCACCGGCGGCGACAATTCCCACAGCGTCAACATTTCGACGGCGTCGGCCTTCGTCGTTGCCGGCAGCGGTGTGCCGGTTGCCAAGCACGGCAATCGCGGCCTGTCGTCGCTGACGGGGGCAGCCGACGTGCTGGTTGCGCTCGGCGTCAAGATCGACATCTCGCCCGAATTCATCGGCCGCTGCATCCACGAGGCTGGCGTTGGCTTCATGTTCGCGCCCGCGCACCATCCGGCGATGAAGCATGTCGGCCCGACCCGCGTCGAACTCGGCACCCGCACCATCTTCAACCTGCTCGGGCCGCTCTCCAACCCGGCGGGCGTCAAGCGGCAGCTGGTCGGTGTGTTCCTGCCGGAATGGATCCTGCCGGTTGCCGAGACGCTGAAGGCGCTGGGTGCCGAGCATGCCTGGGTTGCCCATGGCGACGGCTATGACGAGATCACCACCACCGGCGAGACGCAGGTTGCCGAACTGATCGGCGGCGAGATCCGCAGCTTCACCCTGACGCCTGAAGCGGTTGGGTTGCCGCGCCACAGCAAGGACGAATTGCGCGGCGGCGATGCGGACTACAACGCCAAGGCCTTGCGCGATATGCTGGGCGGCGGCGCCGGCGCCTATCGCGACACCGTGCTGATGAACGCCGGTGCCGGACTGGTTGTGGCCGGCAAGGCGACAACGCTTGGCGACGGCATCGCGCTCGCCGCGCAAGCCATCGACAGCGGCCGGGCCCTGCAAGTGCTCGACAGGCTGGTCGAGATTTCGAACGGATAACGGATAGAGCGTGTCTGACATTCTTCGCAAGATCGAGGCCTACAAGCGCGACGAGATCGCGGCGGCAAAGGCACGCGTGCCGTTGGCCGAGATCAAGGCCCGGGCAAAAGATGCCGACGCACCGCGCGGCTTTCTTGCCGCACTGGAAGCGAAGCAGAGATCGGGCAGCTTCGCTCTGATCGCCGAGATCAAGAAGGCAAGCCCCTCCAAGGGCCTGATCCGTGCCGATTTCGATCCGCCGGCGTTGGCGCAGGCCTATGCCAAGGGTGGTGCTGCCTGTCTTTCGGTGCTGACCGACGCGCCATCCTTCCAGGGCGCGCCGGAATTTCTCACCGAAGCGCGGGCAGCCGTCGCCCTGCCGGCGCTGCGCAAGGATTTCCTGTTCGATCCGTATCAGGTCTACGAAGCCCGCGCCTGGGGCGCTGATGCGATCCTGATCATCATGGCGAGCGTCGATGACGCCCTGGCCAGCGAGCTTGAGGCAACGGCATTCGAACTCGGCATGGATGCGCTGATCGAGGTGCATGACGAGGCCGAGACACTGCGCGCGGTAAAGCTGTCGTCGCAGCTGATCGGCATCAACAACCGCAATTTGAGAACATTCGAAACCAGCCTTAAAACGTCGGAGCGGCTGGCGCCCATGGTGCCGGGCGGCCGCCTGCTGGTCAGCGAGAGCGGTATTTTCACCCATGATGATTGCCTCAGGATGCAGAAGACCGGCATCGACACCTTCCTCGTCGGCGAGAGCCTGATGCGACAACAGGACGTCACAGCGGCGACGCGCCTGCTTTTGACGGGCAAGGTATCGGCCGAGGCCGTCTGACGATGACATCAGCCCTCACCCATCTCGGCGCCCAGGGCGAAGCCAACATGGTCGATGTCGGAGACAAGGCGGAGACGACGCGCACGGCGATCGCCGAAGGCTTTGTCGCGATGCGGCCCGAGACGCTGAAAATGATCCTCGCCGGCAACGCCAAGAAGGGCGATGTGCTCGGTACCGCGCGCATCGCCGGCATCATGGCGGCGAAGAAGACGCATGAGCTGATCCCGCTCTGCCATCCGCTGCTGCTGACCAAGGTTTCCGTCGACATCGAGCCGGACCATGCTTTGCCCGGCCTGAAGGTCACCGCGCTGGCGCGCGTCACCGGCAAGACGGGCGTCGAGATGGAAGCGCTGACCGCCGCTTCGGTAGCCTGCCTGACCATCTACGACATGGCCAAAGCAGTCGACCGCGCCATGGTCATCACCGGCATCCGCCTGGTCGAAAAGACGGGTGGCAAGTCGGGTGACTACAAGGCGAGCGCCTGATGGCGCTGGTTCCTATCGCGGACGCGCTTGAACGCCTGCTCGATGGTGCGGCACCTCTAGCCGCCGAAAGCGTTCCTCTGTTCGAGGCGGTGGATCGTGTTCTGGCGGAACCGGTCGTGGCACTCCGCACCCAACCGCCTTTCGATGCTTCCGCCATGGACGGCTATGCGGCGCGCGCCGCCGACGTGGCGTCGGTCCCATCCAGGCTATCGGTGATCGGCATGGCGCCGGCTGGACGTGGCTTCGACGGCACGGTCGGCGAGCGACAAGCGGTGCGTATCTTCACCGGCGCGCCGCTGCCCGAAGGCGCCGACACCATCGTCATCCAGGAGAATGTCCGCGACCTCGGCGGCGGCGAAATCGAAGTGACCGAGCCGACGGCGCAATGGCGCAATATCCGCCGCATCGGGCTCGATTTTTCAACAGGCGACATGCTGCTGGAAAAAGGCCGCTTGCTCGACCCGGCGGCACTATCGCTGGCAGCATCGGCCAACCATCCCCGGGTCAACGTGGTGAAACGGCCGCTGGTCGCCATTATCGCCACCGGCGACGAATTGCTGCCGCCGGGCAGTGATCTCGGCCCGGACCAGATCATCTCGTCCAATGCCTATGGCGTCGCTGCCACCGCACACTCGGTCGGCGCCCGCGCGCTCGATCTCGGCATTGCCGCCGATCGCAAGGAGGCCATCGCCGAACTGGTACAAAAAGCGGTCGCGGCCGGTGCGGATGTCATCGTGACGCTTGGTGGCGCCTCGGTCGGCGATCACGACCTGATCCACGACGTGCTGACCGGCGAAGGCATGACGCTCGGCTTCTGGAAGATCGCTATGCGGCCCGGCAAGCCGCTGATGTTCGGCCGCCTCGGCGACATCAGGTGCATCGGCCTGCCCGGCAACCCGGTGGCAAGCCTGGTCTGCTCGCAATTGTTCCTGAAGCCGCTGCTGGCGCGGCTCGGCGGCCGCAATCATCGCCAGGACGTTCGCCAAGCGCGATTGGGCGCCGCAATGCCGGCCAATGATTTGCGCCAGGACTACGTCCGAGCCGTGGTCAGGGAAGATGACGGCGTGCTGGTGGCGACGCCGTTCGGTATCCAGGATTCCTCGATGCTGAGAATGCTGGCCGACGCCAACGGGCTGATCGTGCGGGCGCCGTTTGCCCCTGCAGCAGCCGCGGGCGAGGCTTGCAGCGTTTTGATGCTGCGCTGAGGAACCCCGAACAAGCCATTCATAACAGACGAGAAAATGATCCCGGCTCTAGTTCGAGATCAGGCTCTGCGTCAGCGGATGCGCCGAATCGGCAAGGCCGTCGACAATGCTGTAATGATGCCGGTCGGGCTCGACCACGACGCTGGTGGTGGCGCCGAGGCCGGTCCAAATGTTGGCAAGCAACGCATTCTGACGCAGGAACTCGGCGCGCTCGCCACCGCCGACCCAGCAAGTGATGCGGGCGCCATCCATCGGCCGCAGCAGCGCCGGGCTTTCAGTCAGCGCCTCGTGCTCGTCGATGGCCAGCGCCGCGTTCATGCCGGTGCGCATGAGCGGACGCAGGTCATGCAGGCCTGAAATCGAAACGACGTGCCGTATGCGCCGCGCCACATCGGCAGCCAGCGGCGTGCTTGTCGTCACCATCCGGGTGGCGAGATGGCCGCCGGCCGAATGTCCGGTCAGCATCAGCGGCCCCCCGACCATTGCCGCTGCCTCGCCGATTGCCGCCCCAATCTCGCTGACGATGCCGGCGATGCGTATGTTCGGGCACAGCGTGTAGGAGGGCATCGCCACGGCGAAGCCACTGCCGACCGCGCCATTGGCGAGGTGCGACCACAAGCTCTTGTCGGTCTCCAGCCAGTAACCGCCATGGATAATCACCACCAACCCTTTGGGCGCGGCCCTGGGAAGGAAAAGATCGAGCCGATTGCGCGGCCCTTCGCCATAGGCGATGTCGAGCCGTGCCCGGCCCTCTGCCGAGAGCGCATCACGGAATGCTTGCGCCGGCTCCGCCCATGCGGCCGGCCAGCGGTCGCTGCCGGCGATGTTGGCACCGTTGGCATAGGCATCATCCCAATCGACGATGTGACGTTCGAACATCTGCGCCCTTCCCCAAGACGGCATCGCTTCTCCGCTAGCAATGGCCACCGCTATGCCGTGCGTCAATGCTCGATGGCAAAAACATTTTAGGCTTGAAACAAATTTCGACTGGTGCGATCCTGCCCTGACGAACAGCCGACAATGGGAGGTCTGCTGTGCTGCCCAAACCTGCAATGTGTACCCTTTCTGGGGGCATCCCCGAAGCAGGTGCGACGGCGACACCAAGCCTCCTCAAAAACAGGACTTTTAGATCCACCAAATCCAGCCAAGGCGCGTCGCGCACTGGCCAGGCAGCAGACGGGAGAGCGGCGACATGCTTGGGCCTTCAGCGCATATCGACACGTTCACGCGCGATCACCTGCCGCCGCCTGAGCAATGGCCCGATATCCTGCTCGACGGATTCGACTATCCCGAACGCCTCAACGCCGGGGTCGAACTGACCGACAGGCTGGTCGAGAAAGGCCTCGGCGACAACACCGCGCTGATCGGCAATGGCCGCCGCCGCACCTACAAGGAACTGTCCGACTGGACGAACAGGCTGGCCCACGCGCTGGTCGAGAATTATGGCGTCGAGCCGGGCAACCGGGTGCTGATCCGCTCGGCCAACAACCCCGCCATGGTCGCTTGCTGGCTGGCTGCCACCAAGGTTGGCGCCGTGGTCGTCAACACCATGCCGATGCTGCGCGCCGGCGAACTCGCCAAGATCGTCGACAAGGCGGAGATCACCGTCGCGCTGTGCGACACCAGGCTGATGGACGAGATGACCGCCTGCGCCAAGGACAGCGTATTCCTCAAACAGGTCATAGGCTTCGACGGCACCGCCAACCATGATGCTGAACTCGATCGTGCCGCTCTCGACAAGTCCGTGACATTCACTGCCGTCAACACCGGCCGCGACGATGTCGCGCTGCTCGGCTTCACCTCGGGCACGACAGGCGTGCCGAAGGCGACGATGCATTTCCACCGCGACCTGCTGATCATCGCCGACGCCTATGCCCGCGAAATCCTGGAGGTGACGCCTGACGACATCTTCGTCGGCTCGCCGCCGCTGGCCTTCACCTTCGGTCTTGGCGGACTGGCCATTTTCCCGCTGCGTTTCGGTGCGGCGGCAACGCTGCTGGAGCAGGCGACGCCGCCCAACATGATCCACATCATCGAAACCTACAAAGCGACGATCTCCTTCACCGCGCCGACAGCCTACCGCGCCATGCTGAAGGCCATGGATGAAGGTGCCGACCTGTCGTCGCTGCGCGTCGCCGTTTCGGCCGGCGAAACCTTGCCCGCTCCGGTTTTCGAAGAGTGGACGCAAAAGACCGGCAAGCCGATCCTCGACGGCATCGGCGCCACCGAAATGCTGCACATCTTCATCTCCAACCGCTTTGACGATATGAAGCCTGCGTCGACCGGCAAGCCGGTGGGCGGCTACGAGGCGCGCATTGTCGATGACGAGATGCGCGAAGTGCCGCGCGGCGCGACCGGCAGGCTGGCGGTGCGTGGACCGACCGGCTGCCGCTACATGGCCGATGACAGGCAGAAGGAATACGTGCGCGACGGCTGGAATCTCACCGGCGATACCTTCACGCAGGACGAGGACGGCTTCTTCCATTTCGCCGCACGCTCCGACGACATGATCGTCAGCGCCGGCTACAACATCGCCGGTCCCGAGGTCGAGGCGGCGCTGCTGGCGCACCCGGACGTTGCCGAATGCGCTGTCATTGGCGCCGAGGATGCCGAGCGCGGCCAGATCGTCGAGGCGCATGTCGTGCTGGTGCAGGGCGTCGCGCCCGACGCCCTCACCACCAAGCGCCTGCAGGACCATGTCAAGGCGACGATCGCCCCTTACAAATATCCACGGTCGGTAAAATTTATCGCCGCCCTGCCCAAGACTCAGACCGGCAAGATCCAGCGCTTCCGGCTGCGCACGGAGAAAATCAATTGAGCGAACCGTACGATCCGGCGTCCGAAGGCGCCCAGATGTCGTTCAAGGAGCGCATGTCCTACAGCGACTACCTGCACCTGGAGAAGGTGCTGGAGGCCCAGACGCCGCTGTCTTCTGCGCATGACGAGATGCTGTTCATCATCCAGCATCAGACCTCTGAACTCTGGATGAAGCTCGCTCTGCACGAGATTGGTGCCGCGATCCGCTCCATCCGCGCCGATCGCCTCGAGCCGAGCTTCAAGATGCTGTCGCGCGTTGCGCGCATCTTCGAGCAGCTGAACAATGCCTGGGATGTGCTGCGGACGATGACGCCCAGCGAATACACCGAGTTCCGCGACGCGCTCGGCCAGTCCTCGGGTTTCCAGTCCTGGCAGTATCGCGCCATCGAGTTCATGGCCGGCAACCGCAACCTCGCGATGCTCGGGCCGCACAAGCACCGGCCCGATCTCAGCGGAAAGCTGGAGGCGATCCTGGCCGAGCCATCGCTCTACGACGAAGCGCTGCTGCTTTTGGCGCGCAACGGATTCGACATCGGTGCCGACGCCAGACGCACGGACTGGCGTGAGACGCGAACCGAAAATGAAGAGGTGCTGGTCGCCTGGCAGACCATCTACCGTGATCCGCAGCGCTACTGGATGTTCTACGAACTGGCCGAGAAGCTGGTCGACTTCGAGGACTATTTCCGCCGCTGGCGCTTCAACCACGTCACCACGGTGGAGCGCATCATCGGCCTGAAACGCGGCACCGGCGGCACGTCGGGTGCTTCGTATCTGAAGAAGATGCTCGAGGTCGTGCTGTTCCCGGAACTGTGGACGGTCCGCACCCGGCTCTGACATCGTCGAAATGAAAACAGGGACGCGCTGCGGCGGAACACCCTTCGCGAACAACCGGGGACTGACTGACCATGAGTGGAATTCCTGATCTCGCCGCAGTCGAAGCGATGGATGCCACGGATCCGCTGCGGGCCATGCGCGACCGTTTCATTCTGCCGGAGGGGGTGATCTATCTCGACGGCAATTCACTGGGGGCAGCGTCTCATGCCGTTTGCGGCGAGCTGCAGCAGGCGGCAACCCAGGAATGGGCCCAGGATCTCATCCGAGCCTGGAATACGGCCGGATGGTTCGAGATGCCGATCGAACTCGGTGATCAACTCGGACGCCTGATTGGAGCCGCGGCCGGCCAGACCGTCGTCTGCGACACGACGTCGACCAACATCTACAAGGTGCTGCATGCGGCGCTGGAGATGCGGCCCGGCCGGTCGGTCATTGTCGCCGAAGGTGACAGTTTCCCCACCGACCTGTACATCGCCGAAGGCGTGGCCTCGACCCGGGACGGCGTCCTGCTGCGCCTCGCGGGTGTCGACGCGCCGACCATCGAAGAGCTGATCGACGAAAACGTCGCGGTGGTGCTGGTCAACCACGTCAATTACAAATCGGGTGAACTGCGCGACATGGCGGCGCTGACGCGCAAGGCTCATGCGGCCGGAGCGCTGATCGTCTGGGATCTTTGCCACACCGCCGGCGCCCTGCCCGTCGAGCTCGACCAGGCAGATGCCGATTTCGCCATTGGCTGCACCTACAAGTACCTCAACGGCGGTCCGGGCGCGCCGGCCTTCATCTATGCCGCCCAGCGCCACCACGGCGATATCAGCCAGCCGCTTAGCGGCTGGNGGGGTCATGCTCGGCCCTTTGCCTTCGAACGGGGTTATGTTGCCGGCACCGGCATCCGCCGTTTTCTGTGCGGCACGCAACCGGTCCTGTCGATGCGGGCGCTCAAAGGCGCGCTTGCCATCTGGAGCGACGTCGACATGGCGGCATTGCGGAAGAAGAGCGTCGCACTGACAGAACTGTTCATCCAGCTCGTCGAAGCCAGGTGCGGCGCCTACGGTCTCACGCTGGAGACCACCCGCGACGCGACCATGCGCGGCAGCCAGGTGTCGTTCCTTCACGATCACGGCTATCAAATCATGCGGGCGCTGATCGAGCGCGGCGTCATCGGTGATTTTCGCGCGCCATCGACCATCCGTTTCGGCTTCACGCCGCTCTATGTCGGCTACAAGGATGTTTGGCTGGCGGTTGAGGTGCTGGAAGACATTCTGCGCACGGGTGCATGGAAGGACCAGCGTTTCGCCGTCAAGGAAGCCGTTACCTGACGCCACGATCCCCGCGATTTGCCGTCGCCGCCCTTACTGCCCGGCAGACGACCGAGGGCTGAATTTCCAGCCACAAATGCCAACAGACGTTGGCGTTTTGGCTCCGTTTCGTTCACGGCAAACGAACGTCCCGAAGATTGATATCGCCCCTTGTGGAGGTCGATCGGCAGATAATGCCAAGCCTTGGCAGAGGATGAGCCACAGGTCATTAACCATAATAATTTCAATGTAGCAGGCGCATCGCCGTGCCAACGCCTGTCGATCGCGACCCGCTGGCAGGCGCCAAATAATTTCAGCAGCCTTAACAAATTCATTAAACTTTAAACGGTTGCAGAACACAACTGGAACAGATAGTGTTTGTTCTGGGTTTGTTTTTCGATTCTGGTTTCAGGTAATCTGGGGGCCGCCATGCTGACACGCAAGCAACATGAACTGCTGATGTTCATCCATGAACGCCTGAAGGAGAGCGGCATTCCGCCATCCTTCGACGAGATGAAGGAGGCGCTCGACCTTGCCTCCAAATCCGGGATCCATCGGCTGATCACGGCGCTGGAGGAACGCGGCTTCATTCGCCGGCTGCCCAACCGGGCACGCGCGCTGGAAGTGCTGAGGCTGCCGGACTCGATCGCGCCAGGCCTCAACGCGGCAAAGAAGTTTTCGCCAAGCGTCATCCAGGGCAGTCTCGGTCAGGGTGGTGCCCTTGGCCGGCAGATCAAGCCGGCGCCTTCGCGGATGCCTTCGCCCGGCAATGACGACGATGCGGTCTCCGCCGTGTCGATCCCTGTGATGGGCCGCATCGCCGCCGGTGTGCCGATCGATGCCATCCAGCATCAGACACATTCGATCTCCGTGCCGCCGGACATGATCATGGGCGGCGCGCACTATGCGCTGGAGGTCAAGGGCGACTCGATGATCGACGCCGGCATCTTCGACGGCGACACCGTCATCATCCGCAACGCCGACACCGCCCAGCCTGGCGAGATCATCGTGGCGCTGGTGGATGAAGAGGAAGCGACGCTGAAGCGGTTCCGCCGCAAGGGCGCATCGATTGCTCTCGAAGCCGCCAATCCAGCCTATGAAACCCGTATTTTCGGGCCGGACAGGGTCAAGGTGCAAGGCAAGCTCGTTGGCCTGATCCGCCGCTACTGAGGCGGCTGCGTTTCAGCCACTGGCTTCTCGGGTCTCTTGAAGGGTGGCAGCCCCCTCGCCTCGCGCGAGAATTTGCGTTGCGCATGCCAGGGCCGATATGGGCTATCCACGGCGAAGCTGATCGTCGCCGGCGTGGTCGCCGATTGGCGATCGAAGAAGACCGCGGCACTGCCTTTGCGAGCCAGTTGCCGCTTGGTGATGACGAGAACCAGGGGGTTGTGACAGGCGTCATAGGCCGTCGCGTCATTGATGACGATCAGCTCGGCGAAACCGCAGGCCTTCCATGTGTCCTTGCGATCCTCGACGTAAGCAATGATCGCACCGGACGTGTGCCTGGCCACGCAAACGCCTGAGGAGCAATAGAACGGCGATCCCGGCGGTAGCTCAACGGCATCCGCGACGTCGAATTGCCCATCGCTGTTGTCGAACACCTCCGGAACGACGATGGTTTCGGATGTCAGCGCGCGCTTCCAGTTGTCGACGGTGAATTCGTTCGGCCGTGCGCGGCTGACGGCGAGTTCGCCACCGCCGATCGGCAAGGCGACCAGTCGGGCGTCCTCCGAGATCAGCACATCCGGCGTGCGCGTATCCGAGACCGTCAGCAGGCCGGCAATCGCGAATGGAAGAGCCGCAAGCCGCAGCCATGTCGTCGCCATCGTCGCGATGACCAAGGCAATCGCCACCAGCAGGACAGACTGTTGGGAGATCAGCCCCACTCCATCGACAGGCGAACGCTCGGAGATCCACCCCGATATGGCGATCATCGCCGTCAGCCCCTTACCCATCAGGTAGAGAGCCGGCCAATCCAATCCGAAAGGCATCAGCAGCGCGCTGGCGACGGCCAGGAACATGACGACGGTGACGATCGGCATTACCGCGAGATTGGCAAACAGGCTGAGCGGCGAGACACGCTGAAAATGCCAGATCGCAAACAATGCGGTCGCGCTGCCAGCGATGATCGAGGTCATGGCAAGGCCGGTTGCCGCCAGCAGGAATTTTCGCGTCAGGAAACCGGGCATGGATCGCTTTGGCGGCGGCGGTCTTGCTTTTCCCGCGCGGTGATCGGCCCAGCCGGCATAGGCGCCGACCAGAGCCGCGGTCGCTGCGAACGACATCTGAAAACTCGGGCCGACCACCTCGTGCGGCGACACCACGATGACGGCAATCGCCGAGATCGCCAGATTGCGCATGGTGAGTGCTGCTCGATCGAACAGCACGGCAATCAGCATCACCGCCAGCATGATGAAGCTGCGCTCGGCGGCAACGACGACTCCAGAGATGATGAGATAGGCCGCGATCGAGAACAGTGCGGCGGCAGCGGCATACTTCTTGACCGGGCGACGCGCGGAAAAGTCGGGAAACAAGGCGAAGGCGCCGCGCAGCAATCCCATGATGGTGCCCGCGACCAACGCCATGTGCAGTCCCGAAATGGAGATGATGTGGTAGATGCCGGTCCGTCGCATCGCCTCGTTGATCTCATCGGGAATGCCGGCGCGCACGCCGACGATGAGCGCCGCGGCGATCTCGCCTTCGGCGCCGCCGACGCTGGCCCTGATATGGTCGGCGATACCTTCACGTGCTTTTTCCACGCTGGAGGAAATTCGGGCCGACAGCGGCATGTCGCCATCGTCGCTAACGACAAGCTTTGGATTGCCGAGAAAGAATCCGCTGCCGCCGATGCCGGCAAAATAGCTGTCGAAGGAGAAATCATAGCTGTCCGGCCGCACCGGCCCGGTCGGCGGCAAAAGCTTGGCATATCCGGTGATGAGGGAGCCGGCGGTCACGTCAGCCGGGATCTTGCGTGCCGAAAGCCGCACACGTTCCGGCGCATAGCGCAGTTTCGGCCGGGCGGTCGAGGTCACGTCGATGGTCAGCCGGATACGACCGCTCTCCATACGGTCGAGTGAAACGACGCGGCCGGTCACCTGCGTCGAGATTTCCGAACCCAGCATCTGCGTTCCCGCCCGCCATGTCTCGACCTTTGCGGCGAGCAGGCCGAGCGCGCACAAAAGTGCGGCCATGGCGCACAGATGGGTCCTTGGCCATGAACGCGAGACCAGCGCACAGATCCCCGTCAGAATGACAACCGCGACAGGTCTCGCAAAGTCAGGCTCCGCCGCCAGCGAAAAATAGCCGATCGCTCCGATCGCCAGGCAGACCGGCACCAGCAGGAAGGCTACGCCCCGGTCGAGTTCCAGGCTCGCCGCCATGTTCACACTGTGGCGCAGGCGAGGCAGTGATGTCAGGCCGATCTGCCGGCGCACGCGCACGATCCTGCCGGTTTCGGCAACAGGAACAGAGGCGGCGACATCCGCTTGCAAGGGCGCCTTGCCGGGATCCGGCACGAGGGGCGACGGCGACGGCAACGAGGCCGGCAGAGGCGCAAACAGGGACCGTTCGCTGACGCCAATGGCAGCGTCCTCGCCCTGATCCGAGCCCCAGCCTCGTCCAGCCATCGGGTCTGCCCCTTGCGCCCTCGACACCCTATGCTACATGAACGCGCAAAGCGCGAAAGTCCGCGCGACCGCACCCCGCTTCAGATGGTTTCCGAGAGTTCCATGTCCGACAAGGTCGTCACCCGTTTTGCCCCTTCGCCCACCGGCTATTTGCACATAGGCGGCGCGCGCACGGCGCTGTTCAACTGGCTGTATGCAAAGCACACCGGCGGCACGATGCTGCTGCGCATCGAGGACACTGATCGCGAACGCTCCAATGAAGCCGCGACGGCTGCCATCCTCGACGGGCTTTCCTGGCTTGGCCTGAGCTGGGACGGCGAGCCGGTGTCACAGTTCGAGCGTGCGCCGCGCCACCGCGAGGTGGCCGAGGAACTCGTACGCATGGGCAAGGCCTATTATTGCTACGCCACGCCAGCCGAATTGGAGGCAATGCGCGAGGCCGCCAGAGCCAAGGGGCTGCCGCCCCGCTATGACGGCCGCTGGCGCGACCGCGACCCCTCTGAGGCGCCCGCAGGCGTTAAGGGCGCCATCCGCATCAAGGCGCCGACCGAAGGCGAGACCATCGTCCATGACCGTGTCCAGGGCGACGTGCGCTTTCCCAACAAGGATCTCGACGACTTCATCATCCTGCGTTCGGACGGCAACCCGACCTACATGCATGCCGTCGTCGTCGATGATCATGACATGGCCGTCACCCACATCATTCGCGGCGATGATCATCTGACCAATGCCGCCCGCCAGACCGTCATCTACAACGCCATGGGCTGGGACGTGCCGTCCATGTCGCATATCCCGCTGATCCACGGCGCCGATGGCGCCAAGCTGTCGAAGCGGCACGGCGCACTTGGCGTCGAGGCCTATCGCGCCATGGGCTACCTGCCGGAGGCGCTGCTCAACTACCTGGCGCGCCTCGGCTGGAGCCATGGCGACGACGAGATCATGTCGATCAAGGATATGATCTCGTGGTTCGATATCGGCGACGTCAACAAGGGCGCGGCGCGCTTCGACTTCGCCAAGCTGGAAGCGATCAACGGCGCGCATATGCGCCGCATGAGCGATGCCGAGCTGTTCGACATCTTCATCGCCACCCTGCCCTATCTCGAAGGTGGCCCGGCGATCGCCGCCCGCCTGAACGACAGCACCAAGGCGCAGTTGCTGGCAGCGCTTCCGGGCCTGAAGGAGCGCGCCAAGACGCTGGTCGAGCTCGTCGATGGCGCGGCCTTCCTGTTCGCCACGCGACCGCTGCCGATCGACGACAAGGCGGCCCTTCTGCTCACCGACGATGCCCGCAAGATCCTGCGCAGTGCTCACGAAGCTTTGAACGGGCTTGCGGGTGACTGGACAGCCGCCTCGGCGGAGGCGGCGATCCGCGAGGTGGCGGCGGCCGGCGGCCACAAGCTCGGCGCGGTGGCCCAGCCTTTGCGCGCCGCTTTGACCGGCAAAAGCACCTCGCCGGGCGTATTCGATGTGCTCGCCGTGCTCGGCCGCGAGGAAAGCCTGGCACGCATCTCAGATCAAATCGATTAGGAGCAAACTGGCCCAAGAAGATTGGCATTGAAAGGCGGGTTTCGCAGTGCAACATTAGGCCTTGGCCCAATCTGGCACGCACCTCCTGAAATGCGGTGGCGAATACGCGCATTGCGGTGATTTTCGACGTGTCGCTCTGCAGAATTTTGCCTTTGCCGGCATGAGGAAACAAGAAGGAGTTTGCAATGACCGAAGCTGCGAAAAAAATGGATTTGGGCGGCAAGACCCAGGAGGCCACGGCAACGCTTGCATTCGCCGGCAAGACCCATGAATTCAAGGTGCGAAGCGGTTCGGTCGGGCCTGATGTCATCGACATCGCCTCGCTCTACTCCACCACCGGCGCTTTCACCTACGATCCCGGCTTCACCTCGACGGCAAGCTGCGAGTCCGAAATCACCTTCATCGACGGCGACGCCGGCATCCTCCTCCACCGCGGCTATCCGATCGACCAGTTGGCCGAACATGGCGACTTCCTCGAGGTCTGCTATCTCCTGCTCTACGGTGAATTGCCGACCAAGGCGCAGAAGGACGATTTCGACTATCGCGTGACGCGCCACACCATGGTGCATGAGCAGATGTCGCGCTTTTTCACCGGCTTCCGCCGCGACGCGCATCCGATGGCGGTGATGTGCGGCGTGGTCGGCGCGCTGTCGGCCTTCTATCACGACTCCACCGACATCTCCGACCCCTACCAGCGCATGGTTGCCTCCATGCGGCTGATCGCCAAGATGCCGACGATCGCGGCGATGGCCTACAAGTACCACATCGGCCAGCCGTTCATTTACCCGAAGAACGAACTGAACTTCGCCGCCAACTTCCTGCACATGTGCTTTGCCGTGCCGTGCGAGGAATACAAGATCAACCCGGTCCTGGCGCGCGCCATGGAGCGCATCTTCATTTTGCACGCCGACCACGAGCAGAATGCCTCGACCTCGACCGTTCGCCTCGCCGGCTCCTCGGGCGCCAACCCGTTTGCGTGCATCGCCGCCGGCATAGCCTGCCTGTGGGGACCCGCGCATGGCGGCGCCAATGAAGCGGCGCTCAACATGCTTGGCGAGATCGGCCATGTCGATCACATCCCCGAATTCATCGCCCGCGCCAAGGACAAGGACGACCCGTTCCGCTTGATGGGCTTCGGCCACCGCGTCTACAAGAACTACGATCCGCGCGCCAAGATCATGCAGAAGACGGCACATGAGGTTCTGGGCGAGCTCGGCATCAAGGACGACCCGCTGCTCGACATCGCCATGGAGCTGGAAAAGATCGCGCTGACCGATTCCTATTTCATCGAGAAGAAGCTCTACCCGAATGTCGACTTCTATTCCGGCATTACGCTGAAGGCGCTGGGCTTCCCCACCACCATGTTCACCGTGCTGTTCGCGGTCGCCCGCACCGTCGGCTGGATCGCGCAGTGGAAAGAAATGATCGAGGATCCGCGCCAGAAGATCGGCCGCCCGCGCCAGCTCTATACCGGTGCGCCCGAGCGTGATTACGTGCCGATCGCCAAGCGGTGATCGAGGCTGTCTGGACTGAAAAAAGGCGCCCTCAGGGCGCTTTTTTTATGTGACGAAGCACAACGCCTGCCGCTATCTCGCCGGAAGGCTTGTCGGTCGCCATACGCCGCGTGATCTCGGCAAAGCCTTGCTTCTGCCAGGCGCGATAGGCAGTGTCTGAAAACAGCGCCTCGAGCTGCCGCGCCAGATAGCGCGGCCGCACATATTGGTTGTAGTGCTCCGGCACCAGCGGCTGATCCGCGATCAGGTTGGGCAAGGCAGCACTCCACACCGTGACCAGCCCCTGGACCATTCGCATGACTGGATCAAGCCTGTAGCAAGAGATCATCGGCACGCCCGACAGGGCCAATTCCAGCGACACCGTTCCCGATGCAATCAGCGCCGCATCCGCCTTGCCGAAGGTCTGCCATTTGCGCTCGGGATCGAGGATGATCTCTGGTTTTTCATCCCAGCGCGCGACCGAGGTCCTGACCAGATCGGCGACATGCGGCACCGTCGGCAGAAGCAGGCGCAAGCGGTGTCCGCGCGCGCGCAGGATCGACATTGTCTCGCCGAACGGACCGATAAGCCTGCTCACCTCGCTGCGCCGCGAGCCGGGCAGGACAAGCAGTGTCTTGACGCGATCCCCCGACAGGTCGCGCGGCAGGCTTTGCGCCTTGGCGGCACCCAGCACGCCTGGATCATGCGCGAGGCGATGTCCGACATAAGTGCCGGGCGGGCCGCCCAGGCGGCTCAGTTCCTTCACTTCGAAAGGCAGGATGCAGAGAATATGGTCAATATAGGGCTTCATTGCCACCGCCCTGCCCGGTCGCCACGCCCAGACACTTGGGCAGACATAGTGGATGATCGGTATGGCCGGATCCGTGGCGCGGACCTTCCTGGCCACACGCAGCGAAAAATCCGGGCTGTCGATGGTGATGAGGCAGTCGGGTTTTTCAGCCGCGACAGCACTTGCCGTCTGGCTGATCCGCCGCATCAGACGCGGCAGATCGCGCAGGATGGCGCTGAGCCCCATCAGCGCGATCTCAGCCCCGTCGAATAGCGGGACCAGCCCAAGCGCCTGCAAATGACGCCCGCCAATGCCGACAAGCCTGATATCGCGACCTGTTGCACGCTTCAACGCCCCGATAATATCGGCGCCGAGCAGGTCGCCGGATTCCTCTCCGGCGACGATGGCGATCCTCAGTGGGGTTTCACCGGCCATGCGCACGCTCCATGGCAGGCAGACCGATCACAAACAGGCCAAGCGCGTCGGCGCGCGCAATGACGACAGGACCTTCCAGAACCAGTGAGCGGCCGGCTTCGACGGCAATGCCGACCAGTCCGGCAGAATGCGCTGCCTCGACCGTTTGCGGGCCTATCGAAGGCAGATCGGCTCGCAGTTCCTGCCCCGGCTTCGCGCATTTGACAAGGACGCCACGCGTCCTGCCGGCAAGCCTGCCATGGCTGCGCAGTTCCTTTGTCCGCTGGAGCAACCCGTCAGTCCCCTCGATGCCCTCCAGGGCGATGGCGCGACCACCAATAGCGATCGCCGCCTGACCAATATCGAGCGCGCCGATGGCTTTCGCAGCCTCGTAGGCGGCTTCGATGTCACGTCGATCCGATTTCAGAGGCGCAGCCTTGGTCAGCACACCCTCGACAGCGACAAGATCTGGCACGACCTGGTGGGCGCCGACGACCTTGATACCGCGAGCCTCGAGACCGCGTGTCAGGAGCTTCAGCAAGCCGTCGTCGCCGCGGGCGAGCGCCACCATCAGTGTGGGTATCAGCGAAAGCAGGCCGAAGCTCAACCGCATGTCGGTCAGTTTCGGCCGGCGTCTGATCTCACCGGCCAGCACAAGGTGGGTGATCTTCCGGCGTTTCAGCAATGAAGCCAGCGCGCCGATCTGTTCGAGAGCAAGGCTTTCATGCTCATATCTGTAAAGTTCGGATCCACGGTCGACCTCGCCTTCGACCATGACGATGAAGGGTGGATGTCGATGCCTCTCGAGACCTTCGGCGACTTCCACCGGAAGATGACCGCCGCCGGCGATGACGCCTACCCTGGCGCCTGGTGCGAGAACGAGACCAGCGGTCTCAGTCTTCGTCATCGACATCGTCGCCATCGCCGCCCTTGAGCGACGGCACAGCATAGTGCCGCTTGCCGCGACTGGTGATGAAATCGATGATCTTCATGGCTGTCGGCGACGACGCGAACTCCGCCTTGGCGAACTCGATGTTCTCGCCAACGGTGCGGGAACGATCGAAGATCATCCTGTAAGCCTTGCGCAGCACAAGGATTTCGGACCTCGGCAGGCCGGAGCGCTTGAGGCCGATGATGTTGAGACCGCGCAGGCTGGCGCGGTTGCCGACCGCGATGGCAAAGGGGATGACATCGCCGACGATCGCGGAGCAACCGCCCAGAAAGGCGTTGTCGCCGATGCGGACAAACTGATGCACTGCGGTCAGGCCGCCGATATAGACATTGTTGCCGACCTCGCAGTGGCCGCCCAGCGTTGCGCCATTGGCGAACGTCGCATTGTTGCCGACGACGCAATCATGGGCGATATGGGCGTAGGCAAGGAAATTGCCGTTGTCGCCGACCGTCGTCTCGCCACGGCTGGAATCGGTACCGAGATGCATGGTCACGCCTTCGCGGATCGTGCAGTTCCTGCCGATGACCAGGGTGGTTCGGCCGCCCTTGTGCTTGGTGTTCTGCGGCGGCGCGCCCAATGTCGCCATCGGGTAGACCTTGGTCGAGGCGCCGATTGACGTCGCGCCCATCACCGAGACATGACTGACCAGTTCGACGTCGTCGCCAATCACCACATCGGCGCCGACATGGCAGAACGGCCCGATGCGCACACCTTGGCCGATTTTGGCGCCTTCCTCGACAATGGAGGAAGCATGGATGGATGTCTTGATTTTCATAAGCACTCGATCGTCAGTCGCTGGTGACCATCATGGCTGAAATCTCGGCCTCGGCCGCCTTGGCGCCGTCGACCATGGCTTCACAAGCGAATTTGAGCAGGTTGCCGCGTTTCTTGATTTTCTTGACATAGATCTTCAACTGGTCGCCGGGAACGACCGGTTTGCGGAATTTGGCGTTGTCGATGGTCAGGAAATAGACCAGCGACGGCTTTTCGGTACCCAGGCTGCGGATACAGATGGCGCCGGCCGTCTGCGCCATCGCCTCAACGATGAGCACACCCGGCATGACCGGCTGCTCTGGGAAATGGCCCTGAAAATGCGGCTCGTTTATGGTCACGTTCTTGATGCCGACGGCGGATTCGTCGCCATCGATGTCGACGATACGATCGATCATCAGGAACGGATAGCGGTGCGGCAGGAGCTTCATCAGCCCCATGATGTCGACCGCTTCCAGCGTCGTCGACGCGATCATGTCAGCCATTGCCTCCCTCGCCCTGTTTGCGGGTCCTGGCGAGCTTGCGCAGCATGGCTATCTCCCGCATGGCTTCCGCCATCGGCTGTGCCGGATAGCCGCCCCAGATCTCGCCTGCAGGGACATTGCTCATAAATCCACTTCTGGCGGCAAGCTTGGCCCCTGTCCCAATGGTCAGGTGATCCGCAAGCCCGACGCCGCCGCCCATGGTGACATTGTCACCCACGACCACAGAACCCGAAATACCCGAAAGCCCGGCTATTATGCAATTGCGGCCGATGCGGACGTTATGAGCGATCTGCACGAGATTGTCGATCTTGGTGCCTTGACCGATGATCGTATCGGACATGGCGCCGCGATCGACGGTGGTGTTGGAGCCGATCTCGACGTCGTCCTGAATAACGACACGGCCGATCTGCGGCACGCGTTCTGGACCCTTGGCCCCACCGACGAACCCAAAACCATCCTGGCCTATCCTTGCGCCGCCGTGAATGATGACCCGATTGCCGATCAAGGCATACTGGATGCTGGCGCCTGGACCGACATAGCCGTCGCGGCCGATCTGGCAGGATTGTCCGATGACCGCATTTGGAGCGATGACAGTACCGCTGCCGATAGAAGCACCTGGCCCGATAACCGCGCCGGCCTCGATGACGGCACCGGCTTCGACATGCGCGGTCGCATCGACATGAGCGTGCGGCGAGACGCCGGTTTCACTGGTCATCGGCCCTGGTGTCGCCGCCCTCGGAAACAGCAGACGCCCGATCAGCGCGAAGGCCTGTTGCGGACGCGGATGAATGAGAACAGCAACGCTTGCCGGCGCCTTGCCGGCAAATTCCGCCGGGCACAGGACCGCGGCTGCCCGCAGCGACGGCATCAGCGCGGAATTACGCTTGCCATCGACAAAGACGAGCGCATTCTCGCCGCCCTCGCTGGCCGGCGCGAGTGCTTCGATCGAAATATCGGAGTGGCCGGAATCGACGAGCACCGAGCCGGTCAGATTCGCGACTTCGCCCGCCGTATACCGGCGTGATGGCGCGAAGAACACCGGATCGGTCATTCCAGAAGCTATATCCAGCTAGGTCGGAACATTTCTCCCGGACCCTGAAGACCCGGGAGCATCGTTGGCCGCCGATCAGAAGCGGGTCGATATGCCGAAGTTGAATTCCTGCACGTCGTCGCGCGCTTCCTTCTTGACCGGGATCGCATAGTCGATACGGATCGGACCGAACGGCGACGCCCACATCAGGCCGACGCCGACCGAGGCACGCAGCTGCATGTCCGTTGACTCCTGAGCGACGCTTGTAACCTGGCTGCCATAGAGAGTGGCGGCGTCAGCAAACACAGCACCGCGAAGGCCGAAGCTTTCCGGAACGACAGGCAGCGGGAACTGAGCCTCAGCAGAGGCATTGAAGTAGGTCGTGCCGCCGAGATGGTCACCCGTGAGCGGATCCACAGGCCCGATACCGCCATAGGCGAAGCCACGGATCATCCGGTCCGTGCTCTGGAACTGATCGAAGATACGCAGGCCGTCACTGCCATAACCCTCGACATGACCGGCGCCGCCCGAAATAAGGCCGACAAGATCAAGCGACTCGGACAACGTCTGATAGACGCTGCCGCGTCCCGTGATCTTCACGAACTTGGCGTCACCGCCGAGACCGGCCACTTCGACGGTCGTGTTGGCATAGATACCCTCATGCGGGTTCTTCATGTCGTCGATGGTATTGTAGACAAGTCCCAGGCTGACCGACGATTTGATCCAGGGGCTCTGATCGATGCCATCAAGGATTGCGGTTGAGATATTGCAAGGGCTGCCAGGAACATAAACCCCGCCGGTCAAGCAACCATCGTCAACTTCATATTTTTCCTGCGAGATGTTGTACGCCAACTGAGTCGTGATGCTGTCGGTGATCGGCAGGCCGAAACGGATCGTCGCACCCGTGGTATCACTGTCGTAGTTGTTGTCGTACTCCCGCGTCGACTTATAGATGTCGAAGCCGGCGGCGATGCGCCGTCCAAGGAAATAAGGCTCTGTGAAGGACAGGCTGTAGTCGCGTGAATTCTTGCCGCCGCCCGCCGACACCTTGATGAACTGGCCACGACCGAGGAAGTTGCGCTCGGTCACCGATCCTTCGACCGACGGACCGGCCGTGTCGCCACCGGTCGAATAACCAGCGCCCACCGAGAACTCGCCGGTCGACTTCTCAACCACGTCGACCACCAGAACGACTTGGTCGGGCTGCGAGCCCGGCACGGTCGAGATGTCGACTTTCTCAAAGTAATTCAGGTTTTCCAGGCGCTTTTTCGCGCGCTGGATGAGCACCTGGTTGAAGGCATCGCCTTCGCTGACGTCGAACTCGCGGCGAATGACATAGTCACGCGTGCGATCGTTGCCGCGGATCTCGATGCGCTCGATATAGGCCTTGGTGCCCTGATCGATCGTATAGACCACCGAAATGGTGTGGTTCTCGAAATTGCGGTCGCCGCGCGGCGTGACCTGCGCGAAGGCATAGCCGGAACCGGCCACCTTCTCGGTCAGCGCGATGATGGAATCCTCGACGTTCTTGGCGTTGTAGACGTCACCCTTGTGGGTCTCGATCACCGATTCCAGCGACTTACCGTCGACTTCAGGGATCGTGCTCTCGACGCTAACATCGCCGAACGTGTAGCGGTCGCCTTCCTGGACGGTGATGGTGACCGTGTACTTGTTCGTCGCGCTGTCGAGCTCGCCGACGGCGGACACGACCTGGAAGTCGGCATAGCCGTGATTGTAGTAGAAGCGGCGCAGCAGCTCCTGATCCGCGCGCAGCTTGTCGTCGTCATAGACGTCGTCGCGCAGGACGAAGGAAAGCCAGGATGAGCGCTTGGTGTTGATGATATCCGACAGGCGGCGGCTGGAATAGGCGCTGTTGCCGACGAAATTGATCGCCGTGATCTGCGTGCGATCGCCTTCGGCAATATTGAAGACAACATTCACGCGGTTGTCGCCAAGCTGCATGACCTGCGTGGTCACGGTCACATCGTCGCGACCAATGCGCCGGTAGGCAGCCTTGACCGATTCCACGTCGGCATCGAGCGTCGCCTGCGAGAACGTTCCGCGCGGCTTCAGCTGCACCGCCGCCGCAAGCGCATTGTCCTTGAGCTTCTTGTTATTCTGGAACAGCACCTGGTTGACAACCTGGTACTCGGCAACCTTGACCACCAGCGTCGAGCCGACCTGGTTGATCTGCACATCCGAAAACAGGCCGGTGCCGAACAGTGCCTTGACCGCACCGTCGATATCGGAACTGGAGAAAGCCTTGCCCGGCTTGATGGTGATGTAATTGCGGATGGTCTCAGCGTCGATACGCTGGTTGCCGCTCACTTCGACTCTGCTGACGACAGCGGCTTCAGCCGCCGATGTGGCAACGAACTGCACTGAGAGCGCGCCTGGCACGACCATGGCCGCGGACAGGGTCACCGCGGACGCGGCGCTTAGAAACTTGGATGCTGCCTTCATCGGGCTTAATAACCTTTTCTCGTAGTCCCCACGGCGAGAAAACCGGACGTGCGGTAATTTCCCCTACCGTATTAACCGGATTTTCCCTACACGCAAGGCTTCTGGTTAATTTGTATTTACTTAACCCTGCGGCGTGGCTTTCGCGTCACTCATATCCCCTTGCATGGTAAACGGCGTCTCAACATCGTCCATGCAGAAGCCAAATTTCTTCATGATTTCAGCACCCAAACAGATCGTTCCAAAAAACGAACCCCATGAAGCACAGCACCAGAAGCAACCCGGCCCGATAGGCTAATTCCATCATCCGTTCCGACACCGGACGGCGAATGACAGCCTCCACCCCGTAGAACAAGAGGTGACCGCCGTCGAGGGGGGGAATCGGCAAAAGGTTCAGAATTCCGATGCCAACGGATAGCAGTGCAACCAGCTGCACCAGCCATTCGAATCCCAGTTTCGCAGCCCTGCCCGCCATGTCGGCGATCTTCACCGGGCCGCCCAGCTGACATTTGTCTTCGCGTCCGACAACAAAGCGCTGCAGGAACTGCCCGGTGCGCTGGATGACGTGACCGGTTTCCTCGACCGCCGCCGCGACCGCTCCGACCGGTGTGTAGGTGATGAGCCTCGGCTGGCCGAGTTCCTTGTTGTTGACGACACCGATCACGGCGACCTTGACCTTGTTGCCGAGCGCGTCCTCCTGTTCCATCAGCCGCGGCGCCGCGGTCACGGTGACCTCCTGGCCGTCGCGCAACATGACGAAGGTGATTGCGTCGTCGGCACGGCCCGAGACCAGGCGTTGGACGTCGCCAAAGGTTTCGACCTTGTTGCCGTCGACGCTGACGAATCGGTCGCCGGGAAGGATGCCGGCCTTCGCCGCCGGGCTGTCGGCGGTCACCTCGGCCACCATGGGCTCGGCGACATAGCGGCCATAGGCGGTGAACAGCACGGAAAAGACGACGATCGTCAGCAGGAAATTGAACAGCGGTCCGGCCACCACCGTTGCGGCGCGCTTCCAGATCGGCTGCGTGTGAAAGGCGACCTTGCGCTCTTCCTCGGTCAGCGTTTCAATTTCTTCCGACGTGGGCTGGCTCGATGTGGCGTTCATGTCGCCGACGAATTTGACATAGCCGCCAAGCGGTATCGCACACAGTTTCCAGCGCGTGCCGTGGCTGTCGTTGAAGCCGAAGAGTTCCGGGCCGAAGCCTATCGAGAAGGCCCTGACGCCGATGCCGCACCAGCGCCCGACAAGGTAATGGCCCATTTCGTGGACGAACACGACCACGGTCAGCACGAAGAGGAATGGCACCAGCGTGCCGAGGACAAAGCCTTCTGTGCTGAAAAGCGCGTGAAGAATCTCGTTCAAGACAAACCCTCAAATTCTTCCACGGCGCACACTGCGCCGCGACTGTGACACCAATCCGGGCGAATCCAAGGCGCACCGCGCAAAGGACCCTGAAATGACACCACTCAAACGGGAAACAGACCCTGCGCCGGATGATCGGCGTTCGCCGAAATCCAGCCGATGACGTATAGGGCGAATGCCGCTGCGACAAGCCCATCGACGCGATCCATGACGCCGCCATGGCCCGGTATGAGCGCACCTGAGTCCTTGCGGCCATGGCGGCGCTTGACCCAGGATTCAAACAGGTCGCCCGCCTGCGAGACAATCGACAGCACGAGCGCCACCAGGCCGAGCAATGCCAGATTGCCGACACCGGCAGCTACGGCGAGGACCAGCCCGGCGACGACGCCGCCGAGCGCGCCGCCGAGCGCGCCGCTGCGCGTCTTGCCGGGCGAGATAGAGGGCGCCAGTTTCGGCCCCCCAACGGCACGGCCAACGAAATAAGCAAGGATATCGGTGGCCCAGACGACCGCGAACAGGAACAGGATGGCAATGAGGCCTGAATGATCGCCATCGCGCAGCAAGGCGAGCGACAGGCCTGAAACCGCGGCATAGGCAAGGCCGCTCGCATCCCATTGTCCGGTCTTGCGAACCGAGGCGGCTATCGCCGTTGCGGCAACAATGGCCGCCACAAGCGGCAGCAGCCAGGAGGCGGCCAGACCGCCAATCAAGGCGCCAATGAAGACAACCAGCAGTGCTTCCGGCAGAAAACCAAGGCCCGTTGCCCCGGTCGGGCGCGACATGCGGGTCCATTCATAGAAGATCGCCGCCGATATTACGGCGCACAGCAGCCGGAACGGCAGACCGCCGATCCAGGTCAAGCCGAGAGTGATGATGGCGAGCACGATCGCCGAAACGATACGCAGTTGAAGATTGCTCATCCCGCGGCCGGTCGCGAAGCGACGTCCTGGCCTCCAAGTCCGCCGAAACGGCGTTCGCGGCCGGCAAACTCACGCAAGGCCTCCGCAAGGTGCTCGCGGCTGAAGTCGGGCCAGTAGCAAGGCAGGAAGACGAGTTCGCTATAGGCGGCTTGCCACAGAAGGAAATTCGACAATCGAAGCTCGCCGCTGGTGCGGATGACCAGTTCCGGGTCGGGAATGCCTTGCGTATCAAGCGCACCGGCAAAGCTTTCGGCTGATATCGCCTCGGCGTCGAGTTCGCCACGCGCCACGGCCGCCGCAAGCTTTTGTGCCGTGCGAACGATTTCGTCTCGTCCGCCATAGTTGAAGGCGATCACCAGCGTCAGCGATTCGTTTGCGGCCGTCAGCGTTTCGGCCTCGTCGAGCAGTCCCCTGATATCAGGCTGCAGCCCTGCCCGGTCACCGATGATTCTAACCCGCACACCGCTCTGGTGCAGTTCGGCAAGGTCACGGCGGATGAACATTTTCAAGAGGCCCATCAGGTCGCTGACCTCGGACTTCGGCCGCGACCAGTTCTCCGATGAGAACGCATAGACGGTCAGGTAGGAGATGCCGAGCCCAGGTGCCGCGCGCACCGTCTTGCGCAGCGCCTCGACACCGGCACGGTGGCCCGCAAGGCGGGGCATGCCGCGCGCCTTGGCCCAGCGTCCGTTTCCGTCCATGATGATCGCGACATGCGCGGGCGTTGCCATGTTCTCGCTTTCGGGTCAGCCGGCGGCCAAGACCCTAAACCTGCATGATTTCAGCTTCCTTATCGGAAAGCAGGTGGTCGATGGTGCTGATCGTCTCGTCGGTAAGTTTCTGGACCTGGTCCGAGCGCTTGCGCTGATCGTCTTCGCTGATGTCGCCGTCCTTCTCCGCCTTCTTCAGGAAGTCCATGCCGTCGCGGCGCACATGGCGCGCGGCGACACGGGCGTTCTCGGCGTAGGTGTGCGAGATCTTGACCAATTCCTTGCGGCGCTGTTCGTTAAGTTCGGGAAGTGGAATCCTGAGGTTGGTGCCGTCTACGATCGGGTTGAATCCCAAATTGGATTCGCGGATCGCGCGGTCGACCGCGCCAACCATCGACTTGTCCCATACGGATACCGAGATCATGCGCGGCTCCGGCACCGAGACGTTGGCGACCTGATTGATCGGCATGGTGGTGCCGTAGGCCTGCACCTGGATCGCATCGAGCAGATTGCTGGAGGCGCGACCGGTCCGCAGCGAGGCCAGATCATGCTTGAACGCGGCAATAGCCCCATCCATGCGCCGCTTGAGATCGTCGTACTCACCGCTCATCTTTGTCTCCTCGACCCGTCTAATGCGGGTTCACTGCCTCGGGGCCGTCTTCGAATCGGGCTTTCGAAACCCGGCATCCTTTTCGGGTCAGGCCGCCGATCAATCGTCCGCGACGACCGTGCAACGGCCGCCGCCCCTCAGAATATCGCCGAAGCCACCTTTTTCGTGGATCGAATAGACGATTATCGGAATGTTGTTTTCGCGCGCAAGTGCAATCGCAGCAGTATCCATGATGGAAAGGCCGCGATTTATGACTTCGCCATGGCTGATGCGCTCGAAACGCGTCGCATTCGGGTCCTTCTTCGGGTCCGCCGAATAGACGCCGTCGACCTGAGTGCCCTTGAACAGCGCGTCGGCGCCGATTTCAGCGGCGCGAAGGGCTGCGGCCGAATCAGTGGTGAAGAATGGATTGCCGGTACCGCCGGCAAAGATCACCACCTTGCCCTGGTTCATGTAGGCGGTCGCCTGGCGCTGCGAAAAGCTCTCGCACAGTTCGGGCATGGCGATCGCCGAAAGCACCACGGCGTCGACGCCGATCTTGTTCAACGACGTGCGCAGCGCCAACGAATTGATCACCGTGGCAAGCATGCCCATGTGGTCGCCGGTGACACGGTCGCCGCCCTTGGAGGCAACGGCCACGCCGCGAAAAATGTTGCCGCCGCCGATGACAACGCCGACCTCGATGCCCAATGCGCGCGCCTCGGCGATGTCGCCGGCGATGCGATCCACCACTGAAACGTCGATGCCGAAATGCTGCTCGCCCATCAATGCTTCGCCCGACGCTTTCAGCAAGACACGTCGGTAGAGGGGCTTCACCGTCATCTGGGCCTCGTCATTTTGCGTGTGGCGCGTTCCAAGTGGCTCCCCTCGCGCAGGTGCCGCCTCGAAACAATGGCGTTCCGATACACGAAGGGCGCCGCGATGTCACGCGGCGCCCAAACGGCAAATTCGCCGGTTTCCTGTCCCATCAATCAATTGGTGGACACGCTGGCCGACTCTCCTTCGACGAGCACCGGTGACGCGTAGCTGGAGGGCTTGTCGCCGGTTGTCGCGCCGCCGGTAACGCGCGCCTGTATCTGCGAGCCGAAATAGGAATAGGGAAACGGCGCTGGAGTTCTGCTGGCTCTCTCCAGCCGGTAGCGATGCGCTTTCGGAATCTCGAAATCCAGCGCGCCAAGATTGTCATGCATTTGGCTGAGCGTCGTCGCACCGAGGATGACGGTTGCGATCCCCGGCTGCGTCGCCACCCAGTTGAGCGCGACCTGAGGCATGCTGCGGCCGATCTCGGATGCGACCTTCTCGAGTTCGGCCACGATAGCCCAGTTGCGTTGCGTGAACTTTTGGAAACCTGGATGCGTCGAGTTGCGAAATCCGTCGAGCCGGCCCGCGTTTCCGGCCTGAGCAGGCCGATACTTGCCGCTCAGCAGTCCGCTAGCCAGCGGGCTCCACACCATGATGCCGGCGCCATGGCGCGTGCCGAATGGCACGAACTCATTCTCGATCGCGCGTTCGGCCAACGAATATTCGAGCTGCAGCGCCGAAACCGGCTCATATCCGCGGAATTCGGCGATCGCCTGTGCGCGGCCCGCATACCAGGCGGGCACATCGGACAGGCCGACATGGCGCACCTTGCCCATCCGAACCAGGTCGTCCAGCGTGCGCATGACCTCTTCAGCCGGGGTCAGCTTGTCCCAGACATGCATGAGATAAAGATCGATATAGTCGGTGCCCAACCGCTTCAGTGAAGCATCGATGGCCCGCATGATGTTCTTGCGGCCATTGCCGCCGGCATTCGGATTGCCGGGCTGCGTGTTCATGGTGAATTTGCTGGCGATCACCGCCGTGTCGCGAAGCCCGCGCTCGGCGATGAATTCACCAAGCCAGGCTTCGGCCGTGCCGTCTGTGTAGAGATCCGCCGTGTCGAACAAATTGCCGCCCGCCTCGACATAGGCGTCGAAAATCGCCCGCGCCGTGTCCCTGTCCGCTCCCCAGCCCCATTCCTTGCCGAAAGTCATCGTGCCCAGCGCCAGCCGGCTGACCCTGAGGCCGCTGTTGCCAAGAGTGTAGTAGGTCATGGTCATGGTCATAATCGTCTTCCAATGCTCGGTACCCCGCGCGTCACTGGCCCGGAGTGTTCTTGACCCAGGGATTGCCGCGCTCGTGTGTCATGTGGAACGTGAAGCCATCGACCTTCCAGCCATCCGCGAAACGCGTCAGGTGATGCACATAGGTGCCCCAGACCTCCCAGAGCGGGTCGCCATTTCCTTCCATCCGGTTCCAGGCATAGCCGTTCGACAGGACCGTCGCCGTGTCCGCGTCGAGAACGACCTGGTGATTGGTGCGCAGATGCAGGCTTGTCTTGCTGCCCTTGAGGTTGGCCGCCCAGGCGCCGATCAGATCGTCGGAGGCGATGTTGGCCGCCGGCTGTCCTGAGAGACTGCTGAAGTCGGCAGTGACCCGATCCGCGAAATAGCTGCGTGCAAGTTTCCAGTCCTGGGCGTCGACGGCCCGGTCGATGGCATCGGCAATGCGAATGACCGCGCGTTCGTCTGCGAGGGCCTGCCAGTCGGATGGTTCCGCCCCGCCGGCGCCCATCGGCGCCAACGCCATGCCTGCCGCGAAAGTTACCTGTCTTAACGCATTCATGTCTCGTCTCCTCGATGCGATCGGCCGATCGCCGATGTGTTGGCGACAATGTGGACCGCAGCCTTGGCATCGATAAGATTGCATTGTTCGCAAAGACCATGCGATATCATTCATGAATGGATCGCGATCTGCTCAGCCATCTCCCTGTCGTGGTCGCCGTTGCCCGGCGCGGCGGCTTCGCGCTTGCGGCTGCCGAACTCGGCATGAGCCCTTCGGCGGTCAGCCATGCGGTGCGCATTGTCGAAGAACGGATCGGCCAGCCCTTGTTCGCCCGCACGACTCGCAGCGTTTCGCTCACCGAGGCCGGCAAGGCGCTGGTGGAAACGGCGGCTCCGGCCCTCCAGGATATTGCCGAGCGGATGGACCGCATCCGCAGCGTCAAAGGCAGGCCGTCTGGCCTGCTCAGGATCAACGCCTCCAACATCGCGATACCATTGGCGGTGACGCCGGTGGTCGCGGCGATGGCCGAGCGCTATCCGGAGGTTACGGTCGAGGTCTTCGCCGACCAGGCTCTGGTCGATATCGTCGGCGAAGGCTTCGATGCCGGCATCCGGCTTGGCGAGATGATCGCTCAGGACATGGTCGTGGTCCGGCTGACGCCGCCATTCTCCGTCGTCATCGTCGCCTCGCCCGCTTACATCGGAAGGCACGGCCGTCCCGGCAGCGTTGCCGACCTGGCGAACCACAATTGTATCGGCTACCGGCTCGTCCGCTCCGGTGCGCTCTATCGCTGGGATCTGATCGATGATGGCAAGGACATCGCCGTGGAGACGCGGGGCAGCGTTGTCGTGACGGATTCGCTCGCGGCAATCGATCTTGCGCTTGCAGGCGTCGGGCTCGCCTATATGTTCGAGCCGCTGGCGCGCGCCGATCTTGCCGCGGGCCGCCTCGTCCAGGTGCTGCCGCAGACAGCGATCGAGGAGCCGGGGCTATTCCTGTATTTTCCGCGACGGGCGGCGATGGCGCCGAAGCTCAGGGCCTTTATCGACACCGCACAAGAAATCGGCCGGGCCTCCTTGCGGACACCCGGCCGAGTTGCCTGAGTTCGTAAGCCCTGGAAAGGGCTATTTCTTGACCGCTGCAGCGACTTCCGCGGCGAAATCGGTCTCTTCCTTCTCGATGCCCTCGCCCAGTGCAAAGCGCAGGTAGGCGGTGATCTTGGCCGGGGCACCGATCTCCTTCTCGGCATCCTTCAGCGCCTTCTCGACAGTGATGTCGGGATTGAGCACGAAGGCCTGCTTCAGGAGCACGACTTCCTCGTAGAACTTGCGCAGACGGCCCTCGACCATCTTCTCGATGATCGCTTCCGGCTTGCCGGACTGGCGCGCCTGGTCGGAGAAGATCGCCTTCTCGCGTTCGACCGCGGCCGGGTCGATCTGCTCTGCGGTCAGCGCCAGCGGGTTGGTGGCGGCAACATGCATGGCCACCTGGCGGCCAAAGGCGTTGGCGGCATGCTCATTGCCCGTGGTCTCGATCGCGACCAGCACGCCGAGCTTGCCAAGGCCGTCGGCAACCGCGTTGTGAACGTAGGTAGCGACAGCGCCGTGCGGAACGGTGAGCTTGGCCGAGCGGCGGAAGCCCATGTTTTCGCCGATGGTGCCGACAGCGTCCTTGATGGTGTCGGCAACCGACTTGTCGGAACCCGGATACTTTGCGGCAGCCACAGCTTCGGTCGTGCCATAGGCCAGGGCAACCTTGGCAACGTTGGCGACGATTTCCTGAAACGCGGCGTTGCGGGCAACGAAGTCGGTCTCGGAATTGACCTCGACGACGGCAGCCTCGCGCACGCCATTGTCGACGCCGATCAGGCCTTCAGCCGCGGTGCGGCCAGCCTTCTTGTCGGCCTTGGAGATACCCTTCTTGCGCAGCCAGTCGACGGCCTCTTCCATGTTCCCGTTGGTCTCGGTCAACGCCGCCTTGCAATCCATCATGCCCGCGCCGGTCAAGTCGCGGAGTTCTTTGACCTGTGCAGCCGAAATGCTCATTGTCGCCTCTTTGTCTAGAATGCACCGACGCACCATCGGTATTCGATGGTGCGTCTGTCTAGCGTGCCAGAATATGAGAAAGATGAAGGCCGCAACCGGCCTTCGATTATCAAGCTTCGGGAGCTTCCGACGCCGGAGCCGGAGCCGGGTCGAGCGCGGGTTCGACGGGAGCTTCGATCGAAGCGCCGATGTCGACGCCGAGCGCGCCCTGCTGACGGGCGATGCCGTCGATCGCAGCCTTGGCGATCAGATCGCAATAGAGCTGGATGGCGCGGGCCGCGTCGTCATTGCCGGGGATCGGGAAGTCGATCTTGTCCGGATCGCAGTTCGAATCGATGATGGCGACGACCGGGATGCCGAGACGCTTGGCCTCGAGGATGGCGATCGCTTCCTTGTTGGTGTCGATCACGAACATCAGGTCCGGCGTCGAGCCCATGTCCTTGATGCCGCCCAGCGCCTTGTCGAGCTTCTCGCGCTCGCGGTCGAGGTTCAGGCGTTCCTTCTTGGTCAACCCTTGCGCCTCGCCGGCCAGCATCTCGTCGAGCTTGCGCAGGCGCTGGATCGAATTCGAGATCGTCTTCCAGTTGGTCAGCATGCCGCCGAGCCAACGCGAGTTGACATAATACTGAGCCGAACGCTGTGCAGCATCGGCGACAATGTCGGACGCCTGGCGCTTGGTGCCGACGAACAGCACGCGGCCGCCCTTGGCGACAGTGTCGGAAACCTGCTTCAGCGCCTGGTGCAGCAAAGGCACCGTCTGGCTGAGGTCGATGATGTGGATGTTGTTGCGGGCGCCATAGATGTAGGGCGCCATCTTCGGGTTCCAGCGGTGGGTCTGGTGGCCAAAGTGAATGCCAGCTTCCAAAAGCTGGCGCATGCTGAAATCAGGCAGTGCCATTCAAAGTTCCTTTCCGGTTAACCTCCACGGACACAGGCATTTTTGGACTTTGTCCTCGAACGCCACCGGAGGTTTCAGCCGGATTTCTCCCGGGCAGACACCAAAGTCCGTGTGTGGAATGAGCGCGCATATAGAGGGGATGCGCGATAAACGCAAGCGCCGCGAGATCTGTGGTGCGGCGTGCGACGATCCGGGCCCTGCCGTCAGCGCTTTATCTTCCCGTTCGGCACCCGCACCCGCCGGAAGACGGCGACGATCTCTTCGCGGCTGCATTCGATGGCGCCGAGCCGCACCGCTCGATCGCGCTCGAAGCCGGTTATGTCATAATGCGGCGCCGATGTCTTGGGCGGCCCCTGGTAGGATGAGCGCTTGACGCCGAGCCGGGCGGCAAAGCGATGCAACTCGTCGGTGTCGTCGGCCAACAGATGGCACCAGCGATGGCCGGCCCAGTTCCAGATCGCTGCGTCGACATAGACCGCCATGAAGCTTGCTGTTTGCCTTCCATCCCTGACCACAGCCGGCCACGTGGCCCGTCAGGATGTCAGGGACGATAGAATGGATTCGGATAGGAAATGAAGCTGCCCTTGGCCGCAAGCTCGGCCACAATGTTGGTGACTGTATCCTGCATGCGACGGTGCAGCTCGGCAACCGCATCGTCGATCGAGCCCGTATGCGCATGCAAGCCCAGTGCCTCCGGCACCCGGATGTGGGCGCAACGCGGCCCTGCCGGCTGCGGAACGAACCGGTTCATCGTGTCGCGCAGTCCGCCCCGGCAATAGTCGTTGCGGATCCGCTTCAGATGTTCGGCGATCTCCTCCTGAGTGATGCTCGGATTGGCCGAGGCCCAAGGTCCGAGGCGTTGCAGTCTCTGAACCCTATCGGCGAGCGCGCGGACCTGCCTTTGCCGTTCCGCATCGCCAGCGTTTTCGCGCTGCCAGCGACGCGCACGCCGCAGAAGCTCGGCAGTGTCGGTGACATCAATGTCGGCTGAGATGCTTTTGCCGAGCCGGCGGCCGAGCTCAGTGGCCAAAACCCTCTGGCGCTGGGCATGGGAAGCGCCTTGGTCGAATGGCATGCCGCTGGCGGCTTCATCGCGGGCCAGCAGCGTCGAATAGATATGGTGAATGCGCTGCGGCAGCGTGTCGGTCGCAAGGCGTTCTACTTTCAGGCTTTTCTCGACATAGGCGCATTCCTTCGCCAGCGCCGCTTCGACATTCCCGGTGAAGGCAAGCTTCCAGACGACTGGCGCGATCCAGACCTTGAAGTCCGGATCCGTGGCCTGACCGCGCTTGAGGGCCTCCAGCCCCATCTCGACGGCACCCGGCAGCAAAGGCGCAACGACATTGGCATGCCAGCCGACGCCGCCTTCGGGATGCAGCAGCACGCCATGGCCTTTCAAGGCCCAGGCGATCGAGTGTTCCTTGGCTGCCCCGCTGTTGCCCGGAATCTGGGCGATCAGATTGTTGGCCAGCCAGAACTTCTGCATCAGCCGGCCAAGGCCGTTGACGACACCATTGGTTGCCCATGAGGCCGTGAGCGGGCTGACCTGCGACACAATCTCCTTGTCGATCATCCAGTCGGTGAAGAACTCGGGATGATTGGGCGTGATGAAGGTCGCCTTCCCTGCCCCGCAACTGGCCTTCAGCCGCTCAAGATCGGCGTCGGGAAAGTCGATATGGCGGACATTGGCGACGCCGCGAAGACCGGCCAGGCGATTGAACGGCAACAGATCGCGAAATCCGGGAATGCCGCGCAGCATGACGATCCGGTTGACGGATGTCATGGCCCTGATCAGTGCCGGGTTGGGCCGCGGCGCCACGAATGTATCGATCCTGCTCAAGCTGATCCCCCTCGCGCCTGGACGCTGGGAAGCAGGTTGGGAGACGATTGCGGCACGTTCAAGTCGATCGTTACGACCACGCCGTGCCGTGGCAAATCAACTGCCTAGACCGGCACTATTTGGCGGGACAGGGTTTCGTCTGGTCGAACAGCGACAGGTTGACCAGCTTGCCGGTCATCGAGAAGTCGCCATAGTCCATGACGAGATCGCGGGTGATGCCGTTCTCATGCAGCTTGAAGCTGATACGGTATTCCGGCACCTCTTCGCCCGTCTTGTTGGTGTCGTCGAAATAGGCGATATCGACCGGCCAGTATTTGTCGGTGGCGAGCTTTGCCAGTGCCGAAGCTTCCGGGTCGGCCTTGTCGGCATCGGTTTTCTTGCCGACGACGACGGTGGTGGTCATCACCTTGTTGGCGTCTTCGGAACCGTCGAACAGGCTGGTTTCGTAAAAATTTTCGCCCTTTTCGGCCTTGCCGAGCAGCTCGACCAGATGCTGGGTCGGGAATTGGGTCGTCGCCAGCTCGACGCTGTTCTTTTCAGGCTTGTCGATGTCGACCTTCAGGCCCTTGGTTTCTTTCGTGGCGACGCCCTTGACCTCCTTGTCGAGATTCTGGTCGACGAAGGATTTTGTCACGAACGAAAAGGTCTTGCCCTCGGCATCCTCGAAAGTGGTCGTCTGCTGGTCGGTCAACCTGGTGTTGTCGGCGGTGACGATCTGGGTGACGAAGCGGAATTTCACCGTATAGCCTTCGCAGGCCGAGCCATTGAACTCATAGACCATGCGGCCGGATATGCCGGTGATGCCGGACTGATCGGACGCTTTCTTCAGGGTAAGATCGTAGACGGCGCGGTGGGCTTGCAGCGCCGGCGCCGCGAAGGCAGGGCCGATCGAGAAGGCCCCCGACAACAGGACGGCATGGAATGCGAGGCGCGTTGCGCGCATGAGGTACTCCGATCGTCGCGACTGATGGCAGGCCGCAGGGAAAGATGGTCCAGCTTAAAAAAAGTCGTGGCGGAAGCGAGGCAAAAATAGCAATTTCGGCCCGGCCGGCGCGGCGTCACCAAGCAATAGGGAAATACCATGAGTGAAACAATCGAAAAGCGGCTAAGCGATCTGGGTGTGACGCTTCCCGTCGCCGCCGCGCCCGCCGCCAACTACGTGCCTTATTGCAGGACCGGCAATCTGCTGTTCACCGCCGGGCAATTGCCGCTCAAGGACGGCAAGCTGCAGGCGAGCGGGCTGTTAGGCCGCGATCTCGATACCGCAGGCGGCAAGGATGCGGCAAAATACTGCGCGATCAACATCCTGGCGCAGGCCAAGGCAGCACTCGGCGACCTCGAGAAGATTAGCCGTCTGGTGAAGATCACCGTTTTCGTCGCCTCGACACCTGAGTTCGTCGAGCAGCATCTGGTTGCCAACGGCGCCTCCGATTTCCTGGTGGCGGCCCTTGGCGAGCGTGGCAAGCATGCACGCTCCGCCGTCGGCACCGCCTGCCTGCCGCTTAATGCCGCAGTGGAAATCGAAGCCGTCTTCGAAATCGAATGAGCCAGGGGACTGATATGACCGACCTATCCTGGCTGACCGCCCGGCCCGTCGCCCATCGCGGCTTCCACGACATGAACAAGACGCGCTGGGAAAACACGCTGTCGGCCTTCGCCGCGGCGGCCGAACGCGGCTATGCCATCGAATGCGACGTCCACCTGTCGTCCGACCGCGTTCCCGTCATCATCCATGACGGCGATCTCAAGCGCCTGACCGGCCAGGATGGTTTCGTCTGGCAGCGCACCGCGGCTGAACTCGCGGCGCTCAGGGTCGGTGGCACGCCGGACCATGTGCCGACGCTGCAGGAAGCGCTCGACCTGGTGAACGGCCGCGTGCCATTGGTGGTCGAGTTGAAAGGCACGCCCGGCTATGACGAAGGCCTGGTGGCAAGCGTCGGCAAGATGCTCAAGCGCTACAAGGGCAAGGCGGCGATCATGTCGTTCGACCATTGGCTGGTCCGCGATTTTCCGAAGGACGCGCCGGGCATCCCAGGGGGTCTCACCGCCTATGGCAAGGACGTCGGGTTGATCGAGGCGCATTTCGCCATGCTGGCGCATGAGATCGCCTTCACCTCCTACGCCGCCGGCGACCTGCCAAACCCATTTGTCAGCTTCGTGCGTGAAAGGCTGAAAATGCCTGTTATCACCTGGACGGTGCATGACCAGCCGGCGGTCGACCTGACCTTCAGATATGCCGACCAGATGACATTCGAAGGGTTCGAACCCGATCTGGTCAAAGTCGCCTGAGTGTCTGAAACGTGACTTGTACCAGGCCGGCCGGAGCTTAAATAAGCCTCATGGATCAGGGCGACGAGGGTGACGGACAAACGGCCAATGCGGATTATTCGATCCGCGTCGCCGCGGGCATCGGCGCCTTCACCTGTGATGAATGGAACGGCTTTGCCGGAACCGCGCGCGGCGATATAGAAACCAGTTACAATCCTTTGGTTTCCTTCGCTTTTCTAAGCGCGCTCGAGGATTCCGGATGCGCCGTGCGGCGCACCGGTTGGCAGGGCCACCACCTCAGGCTGGAGGATGGGCAAGGCAGATTGCTGGGCGGGGTGCCCTGTTATCTCAAATCGCACAGCCAGGGCGAATATGTGTTCGACCATGGCTGGTCGGATGCGTTCGAGCGCGCGGGTGGCCGTTACTATCCCAAACTTCAAAGTGCCGTGCCGTTCTCCCCGGTCACCGGCCCTCGCCTGCTGGTCACCAGGGGCGAGGACAGTGCCAAGGTGAAGGCCGGCCTCGCGGCGGGCCTGAAGGCGGTGACGCAAAAGCTCGGTGTCTCTTCCGCGCATGTCACCTTCGCGCAAGAGAGCGATGTGGAGGTGCTAGAAGCAGCCGGTTTCCTGCACCGCACCGACCAGCAATTCCATTTCTTCAACGAAGGCTTTTCAACTTATGACGACTTCCTCGCCACCCTTGCCTCGCGCAAGCGAAAGGCGATGAAGAAGGAAAGGCGCGAAGCGCTTGGCGACGGCATTTCGATCGACCGGTTGACCGGCAAGGACCTCACGGAAAAGGCCTGGGATGATTTCTTCGCCTTCTACATGGACACCGGCAGCCGTAAATGGGGCCGGCCCTATCTCAACCGTCAATTCTTCTCGATGATCGGCGAACGCATGGCCGACGACATCCTGCTGGTGATGGCCAGGCGCAATGGGCGCTATATTGCCGGCGCCATCAATTTCATCGGCTCCGACGCACTCTATGGCCGCAACTGGGGCTGCATCGAAGACCATCCCTTCCTGCATTTCGAGGTCTGCTACCATCAGGCGATCGACTTCGCCATCGAGCGCAAGCTGAAGGTGGTCGAGGCGGGCGCGCAGGGCGAACACAAGCTGGCGCGCGGCTACCGGCCGGTGACCATGCATTCCGCGCACTACATTGCGCACCCAGGCCTGCGCAACGCCGTCGCCGACTATCTCAGGCGCGAACGGCAAGAGGTGGAGCGGATGAGCGAATATCTGGAAGAGCACACCCCGTTCCGCAAGGATCTCGAGGAGTAGCAACCGCGCCGCCCGATGGTCAATTTTCCAATCGTCTTGCCGAATTTCGGCGGCTTCGCTACACGAAAGGCACAATCCGGAGCGTTCGCCATGACCGAGGCCGCCTACGATACCGACAACATTTTCGCCAAGATCCTGCGCGGCGAAATTCCTTCGCACCGTGTCTATGAGGATGAAGCGGTCATCGCCTTCATGGATGTGATGCCGCAGGGGCCGGGCCATACGCTGGTGGTGCCGAAAGCGCCGTCGCGCAACCTTCTCGATGCCGATCCTTCAATTTTCGGCCCGCTCTTCACCGTCGTTCAGAAAGTGGCGCTGGCGGTGAAACAGGCCTTCGGCGCCGATGGCGTCACCGTCATGCAGTTCAATGAGCCGGCCTCGGGGCAGACCGTCTATCATCTGCACGTACATATCATCCCGCGCTTCGACGGCATCCCGCTGAAGCCGCACACGGGAGGAATGGAGAAGCCGGAGGTACTGGTCGAGAACGCCGAAAAGATACGGGCAGCGCTGCAAAGCTGACGCCGCATGTCCGCTTGCGAAACCGTCTTAATCGGTTGCGGTTTGAGCCAGTTGCTCAATCGCGCTGGGCCGAGCGATGCCTTGCTCCAGCCGTCGCCGGATCGCATCCGCGCACTGCTCCGGGCTCAGGAGCGAGGTATCGACTTCCAGATCGTACACGCCCGGCCGGTGCACCTCTTCCTGCCACAGGCGCACCGGCAACGGCAGCGGATCGTCCGCTGAGCCGGTTACATATCCCTTGTCTGCAGCGCTGGCCGCACGCCTTTCCATGATGATTTCCAGCGGGCAGCGAACACCGACAAACAGCACCGGCAGACCTACAAGCCGGCGCGCGCAATCGGCCAGAATGTGAAGTGGCTTCGAATAGGCATCGTGATGGCCGACATCCGCCACGACATTCAGCCCCAGCCGGCTGTGGGCGGCGATCGATTCGTAGAGCGCGGCGTACAATCCGGGCACGAGGGCCTCAAGGTCCGGACGCTCGCCACCGGGCCGCAATCCTATCCCGGGCCGATAGCGTGCCGGTGTAGCCTGCTCGTAGACGTCGACGCCAAGATTGATCCAGACGCCATCGAAGCGCTCCTGAATAGCCTTGGCGACGCTTGTTTTTCCCGATCGCGGCGCACCGTTCAGGACGATGATCTGCCCGGCCATGTGTTCCTCGCTTCAATAAAAAAGCCCCGTCTCCGGGGCTTTTTCGACTTTCGTAGAGCTTAGTTCTTTCGGGGCAGTTGTGGCACCAGGCTGCGCTTGCCGCCGTCCTTGCCCTTGGCTTCGGGCTTCGGCGCCGCCAGCTTCTTGGCCGCCGGCTTCTTCGCTACGGCCTTTCTGGGCTTCGGCGTTTCTTCCGGCTCTTCCTTCTTCGGCTTCACCGGCGCCTCGTCGGCCAGCGATTCGAGCTTCAGGCCGGTCTCGCCGGTTTCCTTCTTCTCGACGGTGACGCGCACCGTGCCGCCCTTCTTGAGCTTGCCGAACAGCACCTCGTCAGCCAACGGCTTCTTGATGTGCTCCTGGATCACACGGCCAAGCGGCCGCGCTCCCATGCGCTCATCATAGCCCTTGTCGGCGAGCCAGGCGATCGCATCCGCCGACAGATCGAAGGTGACGCCACGCTCGGAAAGCTGGGCCTCCAACTGCATGACGAACTTCTGCACCACCTGATGGATGACCGGCACCGGCAGCGAGCCGAACGGGATGATCGCATCGAGACGGTTGCGGAACTCCGGCGTGAACAGCCGGTTGATCGCCTCGACATCATCGCCTTCGCGCTTGGTCGAGCCGAAGCCGATCGCCGCGCGCTGCGCATCCGACGCACCCGCATTGGTGGTCATGATCAGGATCACATTGCGGAAGTCGATCTGCTTGCCGTTGTGGTCGGTCAGCTTGCCATGGTCCATAACCTGCAACAGGATGTTGAACAGGTCCGGATGCGCCTTCTCGACCTCATCGAGTAACAGCACGCAGTGCGGATGCTGGTCGACGCCGTCCGTCAAAAGACCGCCCTGGTCGAAGCCGACATAGCCGGGAGGCGCGCCGATCAGCCGCGAGACGGTGTGGCGCTCCATATATTCCGACATGTCGAAGCGGATCAGCTCGACGCCGAGCGACGCGGCCAACTGCTTGGCAACTTCGGTCTTGCCGACGCCGGTCGGACCCGAGAACAGGTAGGAGCCGATCGGCTTCTCCGGTTCGCGCAGGCCGGCACGCGCCAGCTTGATCGCCGAGGTCAGCGCACTGATTGCCGTGTCCTGGCCATAGACGACGCGCTTCAGCTCGATATCGAGACCTTGCAGCACCTTCTCGTCATCGGCTGAAACCGTCTTCGGCGGGATGCGGGCCATGGTGGCGATCGTCGCCTCGATCTCCTTGATGCCGATGGTCTTCTTGCGCTTGGCTTCCGGCACCAGCATCTGCGAGGCGCCGGTCTCGTCGATCACGTCGATCGCCTTATCCGGCAGCTTGCGGTCGTTGATGTAACGTGCCGACAGTTCCACCGAGGCCTTGATCGCCTCGTTGGTGAACTTCACCTTGTGGAACTCCTCATAATAGGGCTTGAGGCCCTTCATGATCTCGATGGCGTCCTCAATGGTGGGCTCGTTGACGTCGATCTTCTGGAAGCGCCGCACCAAGGCACGGTCCTTCTCGAAGAACTGGCGGAATTCCTTGTAGGTGGTCGAGCCGATGCAGCGGATCGCACCCGACGACAGCGCCGGCTTCAACAGGTTGGACGCATCCATGGCGCCGCCTGAAGTAGCCCCTGCCCCGATCACCGTGTGGATCTCGTCGATGAACAGCACGGCGCCAGGATAATCCTCGAGCTCCTTGACGACCTGCTTCAGCCGTTCCTCGAAATCACCGCGATAGCGCGTGCCGGCGAGCAGCGTGCCCATGTCGAGCGCGAAGATGGTGGCATTGTGCAGCACTTCGGGAACGTCGCCCTCGACGATGCGCTTGGCCAGGCCCTCGGCGATCGCAGTCTTGCCGACGCCGGGGTCACCGACATAGAGCGGGTTGTTCTTGGAACGGCGGCACAGCACCTGGATGGTGCGGTTGATCTCGGATTCGCGGCCGATCAGCGGATCGATCTTGCCGGCCTTGGCCTTGTTGTTGAGATTGACGCAATAAGCCGTCAGCGCGTCCTGCTGCTGCTTCTTCTTGCCGCCTTCCTCTTGCGGCTCGGCGCCGTTCTGGCCGCCCTGCTCGTCGTCGGCACCGCGCGGCGAGCGTGTCTCCGACGCGCCCGGACGCTTGGCAATGCCGTGCGAGATGTAGTTGACCGCGTCGTAGCGGGTCATCTGCTGTTCCTGCAGGAAATAGGCGGCATGGCTCTCGCGCTCGGCGAAGATGGCGACGAGCACGTTGGCGCCCGAAACCTCCTCGCGGCCGGACGACTGCACATGGATCACCGCGCGCTGGATGACGCGCTGGAAACCGGCGGTCGGCTTGGAGTCCTCGTCGTAACCGGTGACGAGATTGTCGAGCTCGGTGTCGATATAGGTGAGAACCGTGTGCTTGAGCTCATCGAGATCGACATTGCAGGCGCGCATGACGGCGGCCGCCTCGGTGTCGTCGATGAGCGCGAGCAGCAGATGTTCTAGGGTTGCATATTCATGGTGCCGCTCATTGGCGAGCGTCAGCGCCTGGTGAAGCGCCTTTTCCAGGCCTTGGGAGAAAGCCGGCATGTTACCTCACTTCTTCTCCATCACGCATTGCAGCGGATGCTGATTCTGTCGGGCGAAATCCATGACCTGGGACACTTTGGTCTCGGCCACCTCGAATGTATAGACCCCGCACTCGCCCACTCCATGATTGTGAACATGAAGCATGATGCGTGTGGCGGCTTCGCGATCCTTCTGGAAAAAACGCTCCAGCACGTGAACCACGAACTCCATCGGAGTGTAGTCGTCGTTGAGGATGAGGACCCGATAAAGGCTGGGCTTCTTGGTCTTGGTTTTGGTACGCGTGATGACGGCCGTCCCACGGCCGGCCCCATTGCCGTTACCGTCGCCGTCTTGCATCCGCACCACTCGTCTCGTGGCAGTCAAACCTGAAGTCACGTATTCCTGCCTCTTTCGATTCCCCATGCGAGTTCGACATGTAGGTGTTCGATGTACGATTTTAAGCCCTTCTGGTTAGCTGACAATATGGCTAGGTCACCAAACTTGGACGATTTTCGCAATCGTGAAGGGGCGCGAGGCTCTGGAACGGAAATTGACACGAAAAAGCCCGGCCGCGTTTCCGTGGCCGGGCTTTTTCTCGGGTTCAAAGGCTGAATCCGGGTCACGTCAGGCGAAATCAGTTCGCCCGGGCGAAATTACTTCGCCTTGGCAACGATCGATTCGAATGGCTTGTAAGCTTCCTTGGCGAGTTCGGCATAGAGATCGCCGATCTTGGTCGCCTCGGCGACGAACGCCTCATAGGACTGCTTGGCGTAGTCCGACTGGATCTCGATCGCCTTTTCCAGCGACTTGGCTGAAAACAGCTTCTCCACAGTGGCGCTGCCGGTTTCAAAACTCTTCTTGGTGTATTCACCAGCCTCAGTGGCAATCGCCTGCGCGCCCTTGGACAGCGACGCGAAGCTCTTCAATCCGGTGTCGGCGAACTCTTTGCCGTATTTGCTGAAGTCCTCATAGGTCTGGGTCATTTCACGATTCCCTTGACGGTTGAGGCGTCCTTCTTCGGGGCGCCCTTGTGCAATGCAAGATAATATATTGTGCGCCGCACAAAAGTCAAGATTTCGCGGGCTTGCGGACCCGCCTGCGCAGCCAATGGCTAAAAATCGAATAAAGAGAGCTTCAAACCCGAAGAAAATGGTGAACGCGGCGGTTACCATAAACGGATTGGTAACGCTGCGCCGGTAGCTTGACCGGAAGCGAGGCAGGACCCTTTGCCGCCTCCAACGCAACGAAGAAATCCAAGGGAAGTACCAGTGCGTAAGGCGTTGTTGGGCATCGTTTCCAAATCCACCTCCCCTCTCAAAACGATGATGATCATCGCCTTGGCGATGACATTCGTTTTTGGCGACGTTGCCTCGTCGCTGGCGGCCAGGCAGGCGGCCATCGTCGTGGATGCCAAGACCGGCAAGGTGCTTTACTCCGCAGATGCCAACGGCAGGCGCTACCCGGCTTCGCTGACCAAGATGATGACGCTGTACCTGACCTTCGAAGCTATGGCGAAGGGCAAGATCAGCAGGAACACGCCAGTGGTGTTTTCCGCCAAGGCTTCCGCCGAGGCGCCGACGAAACTTGGCGTGAAGCCGGGTGGTTCCGTCACGGTCGAGACCGCGATCCTGTCGATCGTCACCAAATCGGCGAACGACTCGGCCACCGCGCTCGGCGAAATGCTCGGCGGCAATGAAACCACTTTTGCCCGCATGATGACGGCCAAGGCACGTGCGCTGGGCATGAACGGCACCGTGTTCCGAAACGCCAATGGCCTGCCCGACCCCGGCCAGTTCACCACCGCGCGCGACATGGCGACGCTCGGCATCGCGCTGCGCGAGCATTTTCCGCAGTATTACGGCTATTTCTCGCAGCGCTCCTTTCTCTACGGGCGCAAGCGCATCAACGGCCACAACCGCCTGCTTGGACGCATCAAGGGTGTCGACGGCATCAAGACGGGCTACACCCGCGCCTCCGGCTTCAACCTCGTCTCGTCGGTTTCCGACGGCAATCGCCGCATCGTCGGCGTGGTCATGGGCGGCACCTCGGGCGGCAGCCGCGACAATCAGATGGCCAGCCTGATCAACACCTATCTGCCGAGGGCATCGACTCGCGGTGGTGGCGATCTGGTCGCCAAGGCCGGTGACAACAACCCGATCACCGCCCTCGCCAAGGTTCTCCTGCCCAAGCATGACGCTCCGACACCGGACGACAAGCCTGTCATAGCGCAGGACGATGCCATCGTTGCCGAGGACGCCACGGTCGCCGAAGACGATACCGCGCGGGCCGAGGAAGCAGCTCCCGTCGTCAAGACCAGAAAGGTCAAGACCGTCATCGTTTCAGCCCCCGAGGTCGCGACGGCGCAGGTGGTAGCGGCCTATGCCGAGCCGACGCCGGCGGCTGTCGACCCGGTCAACACCGCGTCGGTGCCGTCGGGCTGGGCCATTCAGGTCGCCTCGTCGCCAAAGCAGTCAGAGGCCCAGGCCTTCCTCGACAAGACCACCAAGCAGGCACCCAAGGTGCTGGCCGACGCGTCCGGCTTCACCGTCGCCTTCGACAAGGACGGCGTCACCTACTACCGCGCCCGCTTCGGCGGCTTCGGTTCGAAGACCGCGGCCTGGAAGGCCTGCACCGCTTTGAAGAAGAAGAACATCGAGTGCTACGCCGTCCAGCAGTAGGACGGCGTGCAAGTCATCTCCCGGAAAAGTTCTGCATCGAAGGAGACTAGTTGTGATTGGAGAGCAAGACGTCCTTGGCTTCGTTAATCCGCGCCGCCAGGAAAGACGTGCCGCCGACATCGGGGTGCAGGCGCTGCATCAGGCGGCGGTGCGCCTTGCGGACATCCGCCGCGGCGGCCCCCGCTTCAAGACCAAGGACCTTGTAGGCCTCCTCCTTAGTCATGGCGCCCGGACCTGGCGTAACACCCAGCCCTTCGCCACCGTTCGTCTCAGCGTTTTTGCGCCAGACGGGAAATCTGCCGTCAAGATACGTCTCTAGCAGCTGTCGGCTCTCCGGATCGCTGGAGAGTTCGCGGTAGAGGTGTTGCAATTCCGCCAGCCCCATCGCGCCAAGCATCTTGCCTTCGTGGCGGCCAGCCAGTACCAGTCCTTCGAGGCCGCCGGTATCGTGATCGAGCTCCATTTCCAATGCCGCTGTGCGCACCGTCGAGCGTTTGCCCGGTGCAAGCCCGGCCGGCTGGCGTTTCATGCGCATGGAACCATACCAGGCAAATGCCGCGGTGAGGATCATGCCGCCGATGCCTTCACGGCCGACCACAAGCACGGCGACGCCGACAACTGCCAGAAGAGCCGGCCCGAGCGTTCGCAGCGTGCTCGCCAGTTTCGCCGGCTCGGCACGCAGAAAGATCGTCACCGCGCCGAGAAGCAGCAGAAGCAACGCTACAAAAGCGATGATTGCGCCCATTATTTTCCGCCGCCCCGCAGATGCTCGATCATCAGCCGGTCTTCCGGCCTGCCCCTGGCTTCGAGCGCCTTCAACCCGCCGGTCGCATACACGGCGACGGCCGAAAGCAGCCCTGCCAAGGTCGCGGCAGCCCGCCGATCAAATCGGAACCAAGCCCCCTTGGAAAGCCGCGCAATCTCTTTGAACGCCTTTTCGGCGTCGGAATCATGGCCTTCCTGAAACACGAAGACAGGAACGCCATGAAGGCCGAGGCTGCCGGCCTTTTCGGCCAGATCGTCGATATTCTCTTCCATCGCGTCGCCGATGTAGACCAGCGCATTGACCTTGGCGGCCGCCGTCTGTTTCAACGCATGCGTCAGGACCTTGCCGATCTGGGTGTGGCCGCTGCGGCATTCGATCCGCGTCATCAGCTGCTTCAAGGCATTGGTGTCGCTCACGAAAGCCGACGAACGGCACTCTTCGAGACCACGAAAATAAACCAGTTGCACGCTGAGGGTTCCGGCCTTGCCGACGGCGTCGAACATCTGGCCCTGCAGCGTGCAGGCCAGATCCCAGGTCGGCTGGCGGCTCATCGTCGCGTCGAGGGCAAGGATCAGCCTGCCTGAACCGGTCGCCGAGGCGGCAAGTGTCCTCGCCTGACGGATGAAGGCGTCGATCTCGCCGGCGTTGGATTGAGGCTTGATCGGCGCAGGATCGGCCCTCGCGGGCACGGGCTGCTTCTTATCGCTCATGAAAAACAAGATGTGGCGTTGCCACATCGCTTGCAAGCCCCACATCGGGTGGCACGAAGGGCCAGACGGCGATGCCACCTGGGGTCAGAGCAGGCCCAGATCGGCAAGCTCGCGCCTGAGTTTAGGCGGCATCTCGATCAATCCGGCCTTGCCCTTGCCCAGATCGAGCGGCGCATCCGCCGGCTTCAGGTAGCGCCAGCCCTGAAAAGCCCGGCGCGGCTGCCAGTCGGTGCGTACAACCTCGGGGTCGAGAATCAGGTGACAGCGGCCGATGCCTTCGCTGTCGGTGAACGGCCGGATTTCGGTGATCAACTGGCGGCACTGCACATTGCCTTTGATCACCCAATAGAGCGAACCGCCATCGGTGACCTCGGCGCCGCGCGTCGGCATCATGCGGGTGGTGTGATATTGCTCGACCGGCTCACCGGCGCGCCGCCGCTCGTCGAGGCGGAAGGCGATCCACTCTTCGAGATCCTCGACGCTGTCGCAGCCGACACAGAGTTTTATGAGATTGAGAGACATCGCTTAAGGTTAGTCCCGCACGCGAACGCGTCAACGACCGGATCGACTTCTCCACAGTGGCGGTTTAGGCCAGCCTTCAGCACTCCACGACGTTGACTGCAAGCCCGCCAAGGCTGGTTTCCTTGTACTTCTCGTTCATGTCGAGGCCGGTCTGGCGCATGGTCTCGATCGCCGCATCGAGCGGTACGAAATGGATGCCGTCGCCCTTGATGGCCAGTGACGCTGCGGTCACCGCCTTGACCGCGCCCAGCGCATTGCGTTCTATGCACGGCACCTGCACCAGCCCGCCGACCGGATCGCAGGTCATGCCGAGATGATGTTCGAGCGCGATCTCGGCGGCATTCTCGACCTGCTCGGGCGTGCCGCCCATGACGGCGCACAGGCCGGCCGCCGCCATCGCCGATGCCGACCCGACCTCGCCCTGACAGCCGACCTCGGCGCCGGAGATCGAAGCGTTGGTCTTGATGATGCCGCCAACGGCTGCGGCCGTCAGCAGGAAATCGCGAATGCTCGGCTGGTCGGCCTCGGGATGGAAATGCAGCCAGTAACGAAGCACCGCCGGCAGCGTGCCGGCCGCACCATTGGTCGGAGCGGTGACGACGCGACCACCGGCGGCATTTTCCTCGTTCACCGCCATGGCGTAGATCGACAGCCAGTCATTGGCGAGCAAGGGATTGGGCTTGTTCTGCTGCCACTGCTCCTGCAGCTTGTCGTGCAGCATGCGGGCACGCCGGCGCACCTTCAGCCCGCCCGGCATGATGCCGTCCTGCGACAGGCCTCGGTCGATACAGCCCTTCATGGCGCTCCAGATGCCGTCGAGGCCGGCGTCGAGCGCCTCGCGCGACATCTGCGTCTCCTCGTTGACGCGTTTCATATCGGCGATGGAGAGACCGCTTTTGCCGGCCATCGCCAGCATCTCGACCGCGTTCTTGAAGGGATAAGGCACTTTCTTGCCTTCGGTCGTCACCGAACCCTTGGCTTTCATCCGCTGCAGTTCTTCTTCCGAAACGACGAAACCGCCGCCGATCGAGTAATAGATGCGCTTGAGCAGCAGGCGGCCGCCGGCATCATAGGCGTAGAACGCCATGCCGTTGGCGTGACCGGTGAGCGGCGTCTTGCGGTCCAGCACCAGATCGGTGTCCGGATCGAAGCGATAGGCGGGATGGCCGGGCGGCGAAATGCGCTTTTCGGCGGCGATGCGGCCGGCAATGCCATCGGCCTGGTCGGGATCGACCGTCTGCGGCGTCAGACCGGCAAGGCCGAGCATGACGGCGCGATCACTGCCGTGGCCAATACCGGTGTAGGCGAGTGACCCGTGCAGGCTCGCGCCAAGCCGGTCAACGTTGACGCCCGCCGGACGCGGCCAGTCATTTCCCGCGACCTCGTCGAGAAACCGCGCAGCGGCGGTCATCGGCCCCATCGTGTGCGAACTCGAGGGTCCTATGCCGATCTTGAACAGGTCGAAAACCGAAAGGAACACGCGGCGTTGTCTCCTGGAGTCAGGTCGAGGACTATATATAGGAATTCCCACGATGTTTCCGCTCTTTTGGAAATCGCGGCGCTGCACCCGCCGACCTTGTTTGCTCCGGCAGCGACATTGGTACGATCGCTGTATGCGGACATCGAAGCGATCGCGCTGAATGTGATAAATTCAGACCATGGGCGATTCCCTCGATCTTTCGACAGCCGATTTCGCGGCGCTGGCCTTCTTCCTCGTCGCGTGGCTGCTGCACACGTTCGCCTCCGACGGCAAGCTGGTCAGCCGCGTGTCGCTGACGACGGCAATGAATGCACAGCGGCAAGCCTGGATGCGGACCATGGCCGAGCGCGAGATCCGCATCGTCGACACCGCCATCATGAGCGGGCTGCAGCAAGGCACCGCCTTCTTCGCCTCCAGCTCGCTGATCGCCATCGGTGGCTGCTTTGCCCTGCTCGGCGCGTCCGACCGGGTTCTTGAAGTGCTCAGCGACCTGCCCCTGGGTGGCCCGCCGTCGCGCGCGGCCTTCCAGATAAAGGTGTTCGGGCTGGTGCTGATCCTGGCGTTTTCGTTCTTTAAATTCGGCTGGGCGTACCGACTGTTCAACTATTGCACGATCCTGATCGGCGCCGTGCCGATCCCGCATGGCGAAGCCTCACGCAATCCGGTCACCGAAACGGCGGTGTGGCGTGCGGCGCAAATGAACATGCTGGCCGGAAAGCACTTCAACTCCGGTCTGCGCGGGGTGTTCTTCTCGATCGGTTATCTCGGCTGGTTCGTCGACCCCATGGTGTTCGTGTTGTCGACGCTGTTGCTGCTGGCCGTTCTGGTGCGGCGCCAGTTCTTCTCGGCCGCCAGGCAGGCGGTGATCGGTCAGCCGCCTGGAAAAGGCTGATCGATCCGGCCTGACAGCCAATAGGCAAAAAGCCCGATCCATTCGCGGATGGTCATGGTGGTGGCCTGCAGCGAATCGGCTGGATTGTCGCGGAATAGCCCGATGCCTTCTTTGCCCGAGGTGCGATAGTCGACCGGCCAGGGAACAGTCGCAAAGCCGGCCTTGTCGAACAGCGCCTTGGCGCGCGGCATATGGAAGGCCGAGGTCACCAGCAGCCAGGTCTCGCCGAGCTTCGGCGTTACCAACTCCTTGGTGAAGACCGCGTTCTCATAGGTGTTGCGGGACTTGTTCTCCAGGATCAGACGATCGGCGGCCACGCCGAGCGCGATGAGCAAGCGGGGGGCCGTGGCGGCGTCGCCCTCGCCTTCGAGAAACAACGCGCCGGTGCCGCCGGAGACGACCACCTTGGCGGTGGGAAAGCGCCGGGCGAGAATCGCGGTCTCGACCATCCGATCGCCGCTGCTGTTCAGCTCATAGCCGCCGCGCGCCAGATTGATGGCGCCCTCGAAGCCGCCGCCGAGCACGACGATGCCGTCGACCTTTTCCGGCAGCGGCGGGCGCGCGAAGCGCTCTTCCAGCGGATTGAGCATCATCGCGCCCAGCGACGTCCACGCTGACAGCGCAAGGATCAGAAATGCCAGCACGCTGCCGGTGGCCGCCAGCCGCCGGCGCCCGATCATGGCCGCGAGCAATCCCGCCAGCAGCAGGAAGATCGCCAGGTTCAGCGGCTGGATGAAGAACCAGAATATCTTGGACAGGTAGAAGAACATCGCTCACCCCATTGCAGCGCCGCGCGGGCGTGGGCGCTCAAAGGACGCTAACACTTTGATTTTGCGCAGGATCCTTCCGAAAATCGATTCCGACTTTCAGGGCATGCGCTAGACGAGCGACGTCCCTACCACCACTTCTCCGGCTGGAACGTGCCTGCGGCCTGCTCGATGACGGCGGCGGTCTGGAACAGCGTTTCCTCGTCGAACGGCCGGCCGATCAGCTGCAGCCCGAGCGGCAGGCCCTTGGCGTCGAGCCCGGCGGGCACGGCGATGCCCGGCAGGCCGGCCATGTTCACCGTGACGGTGAAGATGTCATTGAGGTACATCTTGACCGGATCGGCAGCCATGTCCTCATCGGCGACGCCGAAGGCGGCGGACGGCGTTGCCGGGGTCAGGATGACATCGACGCCGGCGGCAAAGACCGTCTCGAAATCCCGCTTGATCAGATTGCGCACCTTCTGCGCCTGCAGATAGTAGGCGTCGTAGTAGCCGGCCGACAGCACATAGGTGCCGATCATGATGCGGCGCTTGACCTCGCGGCCGAAACCCGCGGCGCGGGTCTTTTCGTACATGTCGACGATGTCCTTGCCCGGCACGCGCAAGCCGTAGCGAACGCCATCATAGCGGGCGAGGTTGGACGAAGCCTCGGCGGGCGCCACGATGTAATAGGCGGGCAGCGCGTATTTCGTATGCGGCAGGGAGATGTCGACGATCTCAGCGCCGGCGTCCTTCAGCCAGGCAATGCCCTTCTGCCACAGCGCCTCGATCTCTTCAGGCATGCCGTCGACGCGGTATTCCCGGGGAATGCCGACCTTCATGCCCTTGATGGGCTTGCCGATCGCCGCCTCATAGTCCGGCACCGGCCGGTCGACCGAGGTCGTGTCCTTCGGATCGACGGAGGCCATCGACTTCAACAGGATCGCGGCGTCGCGTACGTCGCGCGCGATCGGTCCGGCCTGGTCGAGCGACGAGGCGAAGGCGACGATGCCCCAACGCGAGCAGCGGCCATAGGTCGGCTTGATGCCGACCGTGCCGGTGAAGGCGGCTGGCTGGCGGATCGAGCCGCCAGTATCCGTCGCGGTCGCGCCGGCACACAGGAAGGCCGAGACTGCCGTGGCCGAACCGCCGGAAGACCCCCCCGGCACCAGCTGCGCATTGTCCAAGCTGCGCGCGGTCCTGGTGCCGCCGGCCGAGACGAAGCCGCCGTCGCCCTGATGCGTCGTCGGCATCACCACCGTGTCGAGGCGCGAACGCCGCCACGGATTGATGACCGGGCCATAGTAGGACGTCTCGTTGGACGAGCCCATGGCGAACTCGTCCATGTTGAGTTTGCCGAGCATAACGGCGCCGTCGGCCCACAGATTTGACGTAACGGTCGATTCGTAGCGCGGCTTGAACCCGTCGAGCACATGACTGCAGGCCTGCGTATGGACGCCTTCGGTGCCGAACAGATCCTTGATCCCAAGCGGGATGCCTTCCAGCGCACCGCCCTCGCCCTTGACCAGCCTTGCGTCGGACGCCTTGGCCATGTCGCGCGCCTTGTCGCCTGTCACCGCGACGTAGGCATTGAGCGCAGGATTGGCGCGATCGATGGCCGAGAGATAGGCCTCGGTGATCTCGGTCGCGGTGATTTCCTTGCCACGCAGCTTGGCGCGGGCCTGTGAAATCGTCAGATGGGTCAGGTCGCTCATCAAAGGCTCTTTTCGTAAAACACCGACCACTCGGAATCGGGATAATCCAGCACCGGGCCGCAGCGCGAAAACCCGGCGCGTTCGTAGACAGTCCACGCCGCGGGATGACGATCGCCCGTCTCCAGCACCAGGCGCTTCAACCCCTCATTGCGCGCCAGCGCCTCGACCCGCTCGACGATTTTCGCGCCGATCTTCTGCCCGCGATACGAAGGCCTGATGTACATGCGCTTGACCTCGCCGATGGCGCCGTCATGGCGTTTCAGCGCGCCGCAGCCGATGGCCAGGCCGTTGTCGCGGGCGATGAAAACGGTCGTATCCACACCGGCCATCTGCTCGACCGTCAAATGGTAGCAATGCTCCGGTGGCGTCAGTTCGAGCAAGGTCTCGTTGAGTTCCTCGACCAGACCGCGCACGTCGTCCTGCAGTGGCGTTTCAACGGCGATGTCGATTGCCATCGGCCGGTTTACTCCACGACCTTCGGCACGAGGAAGAAATTCTCTTCGGTCGCCGGCGCGTTGGCGACGATGTCGGCTGCCTTGCCGCCGTCGGTGACGACATCGCTGCGCTTCTTCATGTCCATCGGCGTCACCGAGGTCATCGGCTCGACGCCGGAAACATCGACCTCGTTCAGCTGTTCGACGAAGCCCAGAATGGCGTTCAGCTCGCCGGTCATCCGTTCGGCATCTTCCTCGCTCACCGCGATGCGGGCGAGATGCGCGACGCGCTTCACAGTCTGAAGATCTACGGACATGTTTTTGCCTCGGGGAAAACCAGTTCGGGCTATAGCGGCGCAGCGCGCGCTGCGCAACATGCATCGTGCGAGAGGCCAGGCTGTGGCGGCGGCCTACTTTTTGGCCACCGATCGCGCGCAAGATGCTGTCTACGGCAGGGTAACGCCCTCGCAGAGATAGTAGCTGCCGCCATTGCCGCTCGCCTCGCCTTCGTCAGCGGTCGGCCGGACCGACACGAGATCGATCTGCTTGGCGTTCATTTGCGTCACCGAGAGGACATCCGGGAAGACATAGCCCGGTTCCTGGCAGATGGCCGTCACCGCCCAGCTTGGCGACGCCGCCGCCTTGCTGATCTGCAGGAATTCGCAATTGTATTCGACGCTCTGCAGGCCGTGCGCCGAAAGCACGATGTTGCCGGCGTCGATCAGCGTTTGCAGCGTGTCCTTTTGGGCCTGTTTGCAAAGCTCCTCGGATTGCAGGTAGACGCCCTCGATGAAATCATCCGCGGCGAGCGCGGGCGACGCCGCGACCAGTATGGAAACGCAAAAAGATTGCCTCAAAGCCATGGTTTCATTCCATTTTGGCTGCTTCTAAATCGTAATCGTCTCGCCAATCTTGGGCAAAGCCACCTTGATGCCGGATCCTTCCATGCCGGCCTCGAACTTGTCGGCGGTCGGATCGATCATCGGAAAGGTGCCGAAGTGACAGGGAACCACGGTGTCGAATTTGAAGAAGCGCCGGCAGGCAAGTGCCGCCACCGCGCCGCCCATGGTGAAGCGGTCGCCGATCGGCACAATGCCAATCTTCGGCTCGTGCAACTCGTTGATCAGCGCCATGTCGGAGAAGATGTCGGTGTCGCCCATGTGGTAGAGCGTCTTGTCTTCCGGGAAATGCAGGACGAGGCCGCCGGGATTGCCGAGATAAGTGTTCTGGCCGCCATCGCCGGGAAATGAAGATGAATGCAGCGCCTGGACGAAAGTGGTGGTGAAGCCGCGGCAATCGACGGTGCCGCCGATGTTGCCGGGATTGATCTTCTTGTCGCTGACGCCCTTGCCGACCAGATACATGCAGATCTCGAAATTGGCGACGAGCTGCGCGCCGCTTTTGCCGAGCACTTCCACGGCGCCGCTGATGTGATCGCTGTGGCCATGCGTCAGCAACACATGCGTGATCCCCTCGGCCGGGCCCTCCCAGCCGCCCGTCCAGGACGGATTGCCGATCAGATAGGGATCGATGAGGATCTTGGCATCAGCGGTCTCGATGCGAAAGGCCGAGTGGCCGTACCAGGTCAGTTTCATGAATGCATTCCTCGATTTTTGGCTTGCCAAAGGATAGAACGCCGATGGCCCCGAGATCAAAGGGTTACTGTGTCCACCACGCGTTTGACAAAACACGTGGTGGTGAAAGGCGAAGGACCGCCGGTGGGCATTATCACGATCGAGGAATTGCCGGCGCGGCTGACCGGCGGCAAGACGCTGGCGGGACTGGACCTCGGCGACAAGACGATCGGCGTCGCGGTCTCGGACCAGAGATTTTCCTTCGCCCATCCGCGTCCGGTCATCATGCGAAGGAAATTTTCGCTCGATGCGGCGGTGCTGCTCGCCTTGCTGCACAAGGAGAACGCCGGCGCGGTGGTGATTGGGCTGCCGATCAATATGGACGGTTCGGAAGGGCCGCGTGCGCAGAAATCGCGCGCCTTCGTTCGCAACATGGCACAGATGAGCGACCTTCCCTTCGTCCTCTGGGATGAGAGACTATCGACGGTCGCGGCCGAAAGGACGCTGATCGAGATGGATTTCTCGCGCCGCAAGCGCGCCGGCAAGATCGATTCGGCGGCAGCCGCGTTTATTCTGCAGGGAGTTTTGGACCGGCTTCAGTCGCTCCACGCATCCGCTCGAACGGAACCGGAGCCGCCCAGCGCTGTCTGACCCAGCCGGCGATTTCGCGGCGACGGCGGAAGGCCCAAAGCGCCATCAGCAGCAAGCCGTCGAAGACGCAGGTCTTCGCCACCATGCCGGGAATGATCGCCGGATCGATGCCGAGCATCTGACCATAGAGCTGGAAGAAGAAGTCGTGCATCTGTCGGCTGAGCATCGTGTAGCCGAAATTGATGTCATTGGCCGACAGATAGAACCAGCCCCAGAAAATCGCCATCGGCGCCGCCCAGAATCCGAAGATGTAGCGCATCAGCGGCCTCCCCTGGGATGGGAGCCGGTCTTGGACACCGTTCGGCCCGATATGAGTGAAAGCAGTGAATTGTGGGCCGCGGCTTTTGCCATACCGTGCGCGACGGCATGGATCTCGCTTTCGCCGGAAGCCGCTGCCGCAACCACGGACCGCCGCTCGGCAAGCATGGCGACATAGGACGCCAGAAGTGCCGCCAGTTGCACGGCGACAGCCATGAACAGCCCGTTGATGCCTTGTACGGCGCCACCGATGACGATCAGCGACAACACGCCGGACGCGCAGATGAAGGCGATGCGGGCAACGCTGTCGGCGCCCGCACTGGTCGCGTCGTTGACCAGGGCTTCGACAAAGGCCCAGAAAAACAGAACCGCGACGACAAGCAATGCGGTGGCGAGCGGCGCCACGACAACGAAATTGTCGAGGTCGACGAAGCGGGTACCCTCGTTTGTGGCACCCAGCACGCCGAGCGCCGCCGCCACACCCCGGTTTCCGTCGATGCAGATGAGCGCAAGCAGGGCGAAAACAATCGCCCAGTGCAAGGCCAGAAAAGAGGTCAGTACCTGTCGCATCGGTGTTCCTGCTTCGCAAAGCAAGGGACGGCCAACTTGAACCATTCCCTGCTCTCGCCGGGACAGTGGGCCTTGCCGTCCGCCATCGCAACGGAAACCATTTGTTAAGGTTAACGGCGATTAGCCATACGCGTGAGGATGCCCACCAACGCGTCAAAACTGTGGATGGCGCCGGTTTTTGCGATGCTCGCGGCTCAGTTTACCGGCGGATAGAGCGTGTCGATGATCATGCGTGCATCGTGGCGCGAATCGATCATGCCATAGGTGTTGCGCCATTGGCCGGCCAAACGCGTCTCGACGAAAGCGTCGGCGATCCGCCCTGCCCCCAGACGGCGCAATTCCGCCGCCGCAGCCGACAGCGCCAACTGCTCGGTCAGCAGCCGGGCCGAACCTTCGTCGGTTGAGGCAACCTGCATCGCCGCCTTCAGCACGCCGATCGTGCCGCGTCCGCCGGCGCCGAGATCACGGTCGATACCGGCCAGCACATCCTCGAACAGGCCGGGCGCACGGCCAAGCACGCGCAACACATCAAGCGCCATGACATTGCCCGAGCCTTCCCAGATCGCGTTGACCGGGGCCTCGCGATAGTAGCGGGCGAGTGGCGCCTCCTCGACATAGCCGTTGCCGCCGAGGCACTCCATCGCCTCATAGAGCAAAGGCGGCGCGATCTTGCAGACCCAGTATTTGACGACCGGCGTCATGGCGCGGGCAAACGCCGCCTCGCCGCGATCGCTCGCCGCCTCGTCGAAGGAGCGCGCCAACCGGAACGAAAGCGCGGTGGCGGCGGCGACATCGAGCGCCATGTCGGCCAGCACGCGCTGCATCAACGGTTGCTCGATCAAGGTCGAACCGAACACCTGGCGGTGGCGCGCATGATGAACGGCCTCGGCGAGGCCCGCGCGCATGATCGCCGACGAGGCGATGGCACAATCGAGCCGGGTCAGGGTGACCATGTCCATGATCGTCTTCACACCGGCACCGGGTTCGCCGACCATCTCGCCGATGGCATTGACGAATTCGACTTCGGAGGAGGCGTTGGAACGGTTGCCGAGCTTGTCCTTCAGCCGCTGAAATCGGAAGCCGTTGCCCGAACCATCACCGAGAACGCGCGGCACGAGGAAGCACGACAGCCCCTCCGGCGCCTGCGCCAGCACCAGGAACGCATCCGACATCGGCGCCGACATGAACCATTTGTGCCCCGTCAGACGATAAAAACCGCTGCCGGCGCGTTCCGCCCTCGTAACATTGGCGCGCACATCGGTGCCGCCCTGTTTCTCGGTCATACCCATGCCGAGCGTCAGCCCGGTCTTCTCGACCGGCGGCTTCTGGCTCTGGTCGTATTTGCGCGTCGTCACGCGCGGCGCCCATTCGCGAAACAGTTTTGGGCTGGCCATCAAGGCCGCCAGCGAAGCGTTGGTCATGGTGATGGGGCACAGATGCCCGGTCTCCAGCTCCGCCGTCAGATAAAACCGGGCGGCACGGACCTGATGGCGGCGGCCGATCTCGGTGTCGCCGTTCTCCCACACCGAGGAATGCAGCCCGTTGGCCACAGAGCGGCGCATCAAGGCGTGATAGGCGGGATGGAACTCGACCACGTCGATGCGCCGTCCCTGGCGATCATGCGTCCTCAGCTTCGGCGTCTCGACATTGGCGAGGCGCGCCAATTCCTGCGCCTCCTGCGTCAGCACAAAGCGGCCGAGACCGTCGAGATCTTTGCGCACCGGATCGGAAAAACGCTCCGCTAGCTGGATCAGCAACGGATCGCCCCGCCAGGCGTTGCCGCCCGTCAGCGGCGGCGGCTGGTTCGTCACGTCGTCGGTCACGCCCAATCCTTCTATCGTCAGAAAGCCACGAATCCGAGGCTGTCGGCTAGATATAGCCAAGCCATGCAGCGCGCGCGATGAAAATACCGGCCGATACAATCGGCCATCTACACGAAAAAATTGAGGAGAACGCCTGCAATGCAAAGCTGGTGCTTGCAGCCGCAAAGTCTCCACCCTATAGCAGCGCCTTGAGATGACCGACGCTTCGTCCCCCTATCCTCATCGCCATCTTCTGGGCATCCGCGACCTTTCCCCCGCCGACATCGAGCTGTTGCTCGACAGGGCGGACCGGGCGGTCGCGATCTCGCGGCAGTCCGAGAAGAAAACCTCGACGCTGCGCGGTCGCACACAGATCAACCTCTTCTATGAAGCCTCGACGCGCACACAGTCGTCGTTCGAGCTTGCAGGAAAGCGCCTCGGCGCCGATGTCATGAACATGTCGGTGGCAAGCTCTTCGGTGAAGAAGGGTGAAACGCTCATCGACACGGCGATGACGCTGAACGCCATGCGGCCCGACATCTTGATCATCCGCCACCAGTCGGCCGGTGCTGCCGCCCTTCTGGCGCAGAAGGTCGGCTGCTCCGTCGTCAATGCCGGCGACGGCGCGCATGAACACCCGACACAGGCGCTGCTCGATGCGCTGACCATTCGCCGCGCCAAGGGCCCGCTGTCGAAGCTCATCGTGGCAATCTGCGGCGACATCCTGCATTCGCGCGTGGCGCGTTCCAACATCATGCTGCTCAACGCGCTCGGCGCGCAGGTGCGTGTCGTCGCACCGTCGACGCTGCTGCCCACCGGCATCGAGAAGATGGGCGTCATCGTCACCCGTTCAATGGCCGAGGGCCTCAAGGACGCCGATGTGGTGATGATGCTGCGCCTGCAGCGCGAGCGCATGGAAGGCGCGTTCGTGCCTTCGGTGCGCGAGTATTTCCGCTATTTCGGCCTCGATGCGGAAAAACTGAAGGCGGCCAAGGACGATGCGCTGGTGATGCACCCCGGGCCGATGAACCGCGGCGTCGAGATCGCCTCGGAAATCGCCGACGGTCCGCAGAGCGTCATCCAGGAACAGGTCGAGATGGGCGTTGCCGTGCGCATGGCGGTGATGGAAGCGCTGCTTGACCCGCGTCGTAATCAAGAGGGCCGCGGCGCATGAGCACGACGGTTTTTGAGCGCGCCCGCATCGTTGACCCGTCGCGCGGCATCGACGAAGTCGGTGCCGTCATCGTCGACGGCCGCAAGATCGTTGCCGCCGGCAAGGCGGCGCTGAACCAGGGCGCGCCCGAGGGCGCCACCGTTATCGACTGCGCCGGCAAGGCGATCATTCCAGGCCTGATCGACGGCCGCGTCTTCATCGGCGAACCGGGCGGCGAGCATCGCGAGACCATTGCGTCGGCAAGTGTCGCGGCGGCGGCCGGCGGCGTCACCTCCGTCGTCATGATGCCTGACACCGACCCGGTGATCGACAATGTGGCGCTGGTCGAGTTCGTGCTGCGCACCGCCAAGGACACGGCGATCGTCAATGTTTTTCCGGCCGCGGCGATCACCAAAGGCCTCGACGGCCGCGAGATGACCGAGTTCGGCCTGCTGCGCGAAGCCGGCGCCGTCGCCTTCACCGATGGCCGCCACACCATATCGAGTGCGCTGGTGATGCGCCGCGCGCTGACCTATGCGCGCGACTTCGGCGCCACCATCGTGCATGAGACGCAGGATGCGGACCTCGGTTCATCCGGCGTCATGAATGAAGGGCTCTACGCAAGCTGGCTCGGCCTCTCCGGCATTCCGCGCGAAGCCGAATCCATCCCGCTGGAGCGCGATCTGGCCCTGGCGCGGCTGACGCGTGGTTCGTACCATGCAGCAAAGATCTCGACGGCGATGGCGGCAAACGCCGTCACGCGCGCCAAAGCCGATGGCGCGACGGTGACATCAGGCGTGGCGATCCACAATCTGTCGCTGAATGAAAACGATGTCGGCGAATACCGCACCTTCTTCCGCCTGACGCCACCTTTGCGCGCCGAGGAAGACCGTCTGGCAATGATCGAAGCGGTCAGGGACGGCACGATCGACATCATCGTCTCCTCGCACGATCCGCAGGATGTCGACACCAAGCGCCTGCCCTTTGCCGATGCGGCGGCCGGCGCCATCGGGTTGGAGACGCTGCTGGGCGCCGCATTGCGGCTCTACCACAATGGCGATGTGCCGTTGCTCCGGCTGATCGAAACCCTGTCCACCGCTCCCGCAAAACTGTTCGGCCTGCCCGGCGGCACGCTGAAGCCGGGCGCTGTCGCAGATCTTGCTCTTGTCGATCTCGACGAGCCCTGGATCGTCAGCGAAAGCGGCATTCGTTCGCGCTCGAAAAACACCTGTTTCGAAGGCGCGCGGCTGCAAGGCAAGGTCTTGCAAACGCTGGTTGCGGGCCGCACAGTGTTCTCCGTCTGAGCCGGCCACCGCGCATCGCGCGTGATCCGGCTCGTCAAGGGGAAATGCGGGGGAAACAATGACTTACAGCCTCATCCCAGCGCTCGTGTTTGGCTATTTGCTTGGCTCGATCCCATTCGGGCTCCTGCTGACGCGCGCGGCTGGCCTTGGCGATGTGCGCAAGATCGGCTCCGGCAATATCGGCGCCACCAATGTTCTGCGCACCGGCAACAAGGGCCTTGCCGCCGCGACGCTGCTGCTCGACGCGCTGAAGGGCACGGTCGCCGTGCTGATAGCAGGCCATTTCGCGCCTGACCTGGCGATCTGGGCCGGTCTCGGCGCCTTTCTCGGTCATCTCTTCCCGGTCTGGCTCGGTTTCAAGGGCGGCAAGGGCGTCGCCACCTATCTCGGCGTGCTGATCGGCCTTGCCTGGCAGGTGGCCCTGATCTTCGCCGTCGCCTGGCTGGTGATGGCATTCCTGTTTCGGTATTCCTCGCTTGCGGCGCTGACAGCGGCGGTCATCGTGCCGATCGCCCTCTATGTCCTGAGCACACCGCAGAATGCGGCCTTGTGCGTGGTGATGAGCATCATCGTTTTCATCAAGCACCGGGAAAACATTTCGCGCCTGCTTGCCGGCACCGAAGGCAAGATCGGAGCCAAGGGGTGAGCGAGCCTGCCGCCGTGGTGAGTGGGCCGGCCGCCGGGCCGCGGCTCAGCGACCGGCAGCGGCTGAACTGGCTGCGGCTGATCCGCACCCAGAATGTCGGCCCCGCATCCTTTCGCGACCTCATCAACCGTTTCGGTTCGGCCGAGGCGGCGCTGGAGATACTGCCGGAACTGATGATTTCAGGCGGCGCCATCCGGATCGCCCGTATCCCTTCCATTGCCGAAGCCGAGGCCGAACTGGAATTAGCCGGAAAGGCCGGCGCCCGCTTTGTCGGGATCGGTGAGACAGACTACCCGCCCCTATTGCGCAACATGGACCATCCGCCGCCGCTGCTGGCGGTAAAGGGCAATGCCGCCGTGTTCCGGTTGCCGGGTCTCGCCATCGTAGGCGCACGCAACGCATCGCTGGCCGGCATCAAGATGGCACGCATGCTGGCAGCCGACCTCGGCCGCGACGGCTACGCAATCGTCTCCGGCCTGGCGCGCGGCATCGACACCGCGGCGCATCAGGGCAGCCTTGCGACCGGCACGATCGGCGTCCTGGCCGGCGGCCTCGACCTGCCTTACCCGCCTGAAAATGCCGGCCTGTGCGAGGAAATTGCCGAGCGCGGCGCCGTCATTTCGGAAATGCCGTTCGGCTGGCAGCCCCGCGCCCAGGATTTCCCACGCCGCAACCGCCTTGTCGCGGGTGCGGCCCTTGGGCTGGTGGTGGTCGAGGCAGCGCAACGCTCGGGCTCCCTGATCAGCGCCAGGCTTGCCGGCGAAATGGGCCGGCTGGTCTTCGCCGTACCGGGCTCACCGCTCGATCCACGCGCCGCCGGTACCAACGGCCTGCTCAAGGATGGCGCCACCCTGGTCACCGAGGCATCGGACATTTCGCGGGCAATCGCCCCGCTGACCGGCATGCGGGCGCCCGAAATGCCGCCGTTCGAAGAGCCGCCAGACTTCTCGGCCACACCACCGCCCGGCGAAAGCGACCGCGCCCGCGTCATCGAGGCACTCGGCCCGACGCCAGTGGCGGTCGACGAGATCATCCGCCACACCGGCCTGCACCCGGCCCAAATCTTCATGGTGCTGCTGGAACTCGACCTCGCCGGCCGCCTCGAGCGTCATGCCGGAGGCAATGTATCGCTGGTGTTCGGGGAGCCTTCCGTCTGAGGCTGTTCGCATTTCGCGCCGCCAAGCTGCTTCGAGAAGCTCGGCGAGGATGGCCTTTTCATCTGGCTTTCCGCTTTGCCGCGTCTGCTCATCTGTTCGACGCCAAGACCGGTCAGCGATTGTAGGGAAAGATCTGAGATCCCGGCGCAAAGGCCCTAAGCGGCGGTTTGCTCTTGCCACTCGCGTTCGTTGGCAGCAATCTTCGCCCAAAGAGCCGCTATCGGTTGGATGCCGGCGTCCCAGGATTCCGCCATGACACGCGATCAGATGCTCGCCCACCTTCGATCCGCCGACGCGGTCGCGCGCGAGGCGGCGGCGCATGGGCATCATCCGTTCGGTTGCGTTCTGGTCGGGCCGGACGACCGCGTGGTGATGCGGCAGGGCAATCTCGACACGGTGCGCCATGCCGAGACCGAGCTCGCCCGGCGCGCGGCGGCTGCCTACGAGCCGGAGTTCCTGTGGCAATGCACGCTGGTCTCAACCTTCGAGCCGTGCGCCATGTGCGCCGGCACGATGTATTGGGCCAATATCGGGCGGCTGGTTTACGGGGTCGAGGAGACCGAGCTACTGGCGCTCACCGGGGATCACGCGGAGAATCCGACGATGAGCCTCTCTTCGCGCACCGTCCTCGGCTCCGGCCAGAAAAAGATCGAGGTCTTTGGCCCCTTCCCCGACATCGCCGACGAGATGCTCGCACCGCACCGCGATTTCTGGAAGCGCTGACGGTCTCCCCGCAGCCATAGTGGATTTTAGAACGATTTTGGTGAGCGCGTCGGGGTTCGAACCCGAGACCTACTGATTAAAAGTCAGTTGCTCTACCGGCTGAGCTACGCGCTCCCGCGGGCGCGAAAGGCAGCCCTCGAAATTGCGCGGAACATAGGGAGAGTGCCGCGACCGGTCAACCGGAAAAAGAGCATTCGTAAGCCTGGCTTTTCCAGTGCGGCCACCAAGTCTGAGCGGCCGCTTCCATCATGAGTAGCGCCGCCCTGGCAGAGCAATTGCACGACCGGTCTGCCGCGCCGCAAGCAGGCCGGAGAAACATTACAAATCAGCAACTTGGTATTTAACGAGGAACCTTCCCTCCTATCACCCGTTGTCTCGCCACAAGGGACGTCAATCACCCTTTCGAAGGAGAAAAATAGTGAACAAAATCGTATCGGGTATACTGGCGACCACATTGTCGGTTTCGTTCGCGGCAGCCGCCGGTCCGGCCAACGCCGCCCAGATGTTCGCGCCGCAGGCACCGGAAGCTTCGTCAAATGTCTTGAACATCGAAGCCCGCAACGGTGACTACCAATGGAAGAAGCGCCATGGCGAACGCCGCAACTTCAGCCGCAATTTCAACGGCAATCGGAACTTTGCCCGTAACAATGATCGTGGCGTGTATTGGAACGGCCACCGCGGCTATCGCGAATACCATCGCGGCTATCGCCGCCATGGCGACAACTGGTTCCCGCTGGCTGCCTTCGCGACTGGCGCGCTGATCACCGGCGCGATCATCAACAATGAAAACAACCGCGTCTATGAAGGCAATTCGCATGTGCAGTGGTGCTATGATCACTATCGCAGCTACCGTGCTTCGGACAACACGTTCCAGCCGAATTACGGCCCTCGCAAGGAGTGCCGTTCGCCCTATTGATCAAAGCGCGTTTTAGTAGCTGAGATGCGTTGAGTGGAGCTCGCGTCGGCAACGGCGCGGGCTTTTTGATTGGCCGGAAGACGAACAGTTGCCGTCAGCTTGCCCAGTTGATGCTCTTGAGCATCAGATAAAAGCCACCGCCGTCCTCTGTGCTGGGACAACGATAGATACCCAACCCATCGCAGATACGGGCCATCACCGCACTGAGCTCCCAACCAACCACTTCCAGCGCGTTGTCCGCATCCGTCACGTAAGACTGGGCCAATTCGTCAATGCCATTCTGCTCTCCGAAGGATCGAACCAGCTTTGCATCGCTGAGGAGCTCGCTGGGCAGGCTTGAATTTGCCCAAGCCCACAGCCAGTTGCCGGCCTCGGTGCTCGTTGAGCCGACAATCTGGATCTCGGTGACCACCTTGGCGACCCGGTCTTGCGAGAACAGAAGCGTTCCGGCCGTCAGGTCGTAGTCATAGCGCGAGCAATCGCCGAGGCGAAACTCCTTGTTCGCGCGTGCATTTTTGGCCTTCAGCTGTTCGATAGCCTCGTCGCGCCAAGCAGGATACCAATCTGGCTGCATTCCTCGCGCCTATCACACACCACTGATGGCTGTTTATGACACGCTCAGCGTCCGTCGCACAGCATCGCGCCAACCCGCGAGCTTGGCTACGCGCACGGAGCCATCCATGTCCGGCTGGAAGCGTCGTTCCAGCGCCCAGCTCTTCGCGAACTTCCTGGCATCCGGCCAAACGCCAGCTTTCGAGCCGGCCAGCCAGGCTGCACCGAGCGCGGTCGTCTCGAGAATGGTCGGGCGGTCGACCGGTGCATCGAGGATGTCGGCCAGACGCTGCATGGTCCAGTCCGACGCCACCATGCCGCCATCGACCCGCAGTACGGTCTTGGCCGAAGCCCCCTTCCAGTCCTTGCGCATGGCGCCGAGCAGGTCGCGTGTCTGGTAGGCCACGGATTCAAGCGCGGCGCGGGCGAATTCCGCCGGTCCGGAATTGCGCGTCAGGCCAAAAATCGCGCCGCGTGCCTCGGCGTCCCAATGCGGCGCGCCGAGCCCGACGAAGGCCGGCACCAGGTAGACGTTTTGGGTTGGATCGGCTTCATCAGCCAGTTTGCCGCTCTGCTCGGCCTTGCCGATCACCTTGATGCCATCGCGCAGCCATTGGACCGCGGCGCCGGCAATGAAGATCGAACCCTCAAGTGCATAGGTAGTCTTGCCATTCAGCCTGTAGGCAATGGTAGTCAAGAGCCGGTTCTTCGAACGCACCAGATCACTCCCGGTGTTGAGCAGGGCAAAGCAGCCGGTGCCATAGGTCGATTTCATCATGCCCGGCTCGAAACAGGCCTGGCCGATGGTCGCGGCATGCTGGTCGCCGGCGACACCGAGGATTCTTATCTCGGCGCCAAAGAGATTTTTCTCCGTGATTCCAAAATCATCGGCACAGTCTTTTACTTCAGGAAGCATTTTTGCCGGGATGTTGAGGATAGCCAGCAGCTCGTCGTCCCAGGCATTCTCAGCGATGTTGTAGACCAGCGTGCGCGAGGCGTTGGTGGCGTCCGTGGCGTGGACCTTGCCGCCGGTCAGCCGCCAGATCAAAAAGCTGTCGATGGTGCCGGCGAGCAGTTCGCCCTTCTCGGCGCGTTTTCTCGCGCCTTTCACCTTGTCCAACATCCAGGCGATCTTGGTGCCGGAAAAATAGGGATCGAGCAGCAGGCCGGTCTTGCGGGTGAACTTTTTCTCCAACCCCTGCTTCCTGAGTTTCTGGCACAGCGGCGCGGTGCGCCGGTCCTGCCAGACGATCGCATTGTGGATCGGCTTGCCGGTCGCCCGGTCCCAGATGACGACAGTCTCGCGCTGATTGGTGATGCCGATCGCGGCCACGTCGGAAGCATTCCGGCCGGCCTTCTTCAGCGCCGCCTTCACGGTCGCCACCACGCTCGCCCAGATATCCTCGGGATCGTGCTCGACCCAGCCGGAGGCCGGATAGTGCTGGGCGAATTCCTTTTGCCCACTGCCGGCGACCTTCATCTCGCCGTCGAACAGGATCGCCCGGGTCGAAGTCGTGCCCTGGTCGATGGCAAGGATATATCTGGTCAATTTCGGCAATCCTGTTTGATCTCAAGCCTACCTTGATGAAGTTGCAGCCCGATCGGCGCAACGCAGACAGAAAGGTTTTTCAATTTCTCGCCTGAATTCAGCGCTTTGGATACTGCGTCCGCATAGCTGGATGCATCGGCGATGACCCGCACGGCGGAAGCAGGCAGAAGCTCGCGCGCGAGATTGTCATGGATCGGTTGAAAGACCGGATGCCGAGCGACCTTGAAGGTATGCGACTGGCCGCTGCGGTCGCTCAGCAAGTATTCAAAATCCCTTGGCGCGGAGAGCTTTCTCAATGCGTATTCCGCGATGATCTCTGGAACGAGTTCATAGCCCAGCCGCAATTCGGGATTCTGCAGGACAAGGTCCAATCGATCCGAGGTAGCTTCGGTTTCGCTTTGATAGCCGTATTCAGCCAGATGCAGCTTTGCCAGTTGGAGGCTGAAATCCTGTGTGAAAAGCAGTTGCCCGTTCTCACCGGCAATAGCTGGAGCCCAAGGTGCGGCACGCCGAAAAAGCGAGAAAATCAACGTTCGCTCCCGTAGCGTTTGCCGGGGCACGATGCCCCGGCAAACTGTAGTTGCAGAAACTTACTTCTGCCAGCTCTTCACCAGTTCGTCGTAATTGATGGTGATCGGCTTTTCCTTCTCGTTCTCGATCTTCAGCTGAGGAGCGAGATTGCCCTTCTTGACCGCGTCGGCGTTCCAGTAGGCGAGGTCATGCTCTTCGGCCATCTTCGGGCCGATATCGCCCTGGATGCCGGCCTTTTCCAGGCGTTCCATGACCTTTTCCTGCTCGGAGCAAAGCGAGTCCATCGCCTCCTGCGCCGTCTTGGCACCCGACGACGCATCGCCGATCGCCTGCCACCAGAGCTGTGCCAGCTTCGGATAGTCCGGAACGTTCGTTCCGGTCGGCGACCACTGAACACGGGCCGGCGAGCGGTAGAACTCGATCAGGCCGCCGAGCTTCGGAGCGCGTTCCGTGAAGCTCTTGTCCTGGATCGTCGACTCGCGGATGAGCGTCAGGCCGACATGGCTCTTCTTCACATCGACCGTCTTCGACACGACGAACTGCGCATAGAGCCAGGCGGCCTTGGCGCGATCGTCAGGCGTGGACTTGAGAAGCGTCCATGAACCCACGTCCTGGTAGCCGAGCTTCATGCCGTCCTTCCAGTAGACGCCGTGCGGCGACGGAGCAAAGCGCCATTTCGGCGTGCCGTCCGCGTTCACGACCGGCAGCCCGTCCTTGACGAAGGAGGCGGTGAAGGCGGTGTAAGTGAACATCTGCTGCGCGACCGTGCCCTGCGACGGGACGGGGCCGGATTCGCCGAACGTCATGCCCTGGGCTTCCGGCGGGGCATAGGCCTTCAGCCAATCCAGGTACTTCTGGATCGAATACACGGAAGCCGGGCCATTGGTGTCGCCGCCGCGCGCGACGCACGAGCCGACAGGCTGCGACTTCTCGTTGACCTTGATGCCCCATTCGTCGACCGGAAGACCGTTCGGCAGGCCTTTGTCGCCATTGCCGGCCATGGACAGCCAGGCATCGGTGAACCGCCAGCCGAGCGACGGGTCCTTCTTGCCGTAGTCCATGTGGCCATAGACCTTCTTGCCGTCAATCTCCCGGCCGGTGAAGAACTCGGCGATGTCTTCGTAGGCCGACCAGTTGACCGGAACGCCAAGGTCGTAGCCGTACTTGGCTTTGAAGTCGGCCTTGTTCTTCTCGTCGTTGAACCAGTCGTAGCGGAACCAGTAGAGGTTCGCGAACTGCTGGTCGGGCAGCTGGTAGAGGTCGCCGTCCGGAGCGGTCGTGAACTTGGTGCCGATGAAGTCGGCGAGGTCGAGGTTGGGATTGGTGACATCCTTGCCCTCATTCGCCATCCACTTGGTCAGGCTGCGCGCCTGCTGGTACCGCCAGTGGGTGCCGATCAGGTCGGAGTCGTTGACGTAGGCGTCGTAGATGTTTTCGCCCGACTGCATCTGCGTCTGCAGCTTTTCGACGACATCGCCTTCACCGATCAGGTCGTGAGTGATCTTGATGCCGGTGATCGCGGTGAAAGCGGGCGCCAAAACCTTGGACTCATAGCTATGCGTATCGATGGTCTCGGAGACCACCTTGATGTCCATGCCGGCGAAAGGCTTCGCGGCATCGATGAACCATTGCAGCTCGGCTTCCTGGCCGGCGCGATCGAGCGTCGACAAATCCTTGATTTCGGTATCGAGGAAGGTCTTGGCTTCATCCATTCCGGCGTAGGCCTGGCCTGCTCCCCAGAGCAGGACAAGCGCAGTCGTTGATGTTAAAAATTGCCTTCGCATTTCGTTTCCTCCACTTTTCAGTTTCAAGTGCGATCTGGAGCGGCCGCCGGCACGCGGTCGCTCCAACAGTTTCCCCCTCTATACGTAGCGGAACACGCCGACGGCGTAGACTACGGAGAGAGCGAGAGCCCACCACAGGTTGGGTCCGACAAGACCCAGCCAAGCGAGATGGATAAAGGCGCTGCCGAGCAGCGAAACAAAGAGGCGGTCGCCGCGCGTCGTCTCGAAGCGCAGGACGCCGACCCGGGGATTGCCGCCAGGCGAGACGTATTCCCAGACCGCCATGCCACAGAGCAGCACCAGGATCGTGATGAAAAAGATCGCCGTCGGCAGCGTCCATGCCATCCAGGTGAGATTCATGGTCAAACCCTCCCCAGGGCAAAGCCCTTGGCGATATAGTTGCGGACGAACCAGATCACGAGCGCGCCTGGAAGGATGGTGAGCACGCCGGCGGCGGCGAGCACGCCCCAGTCGAGCCCCGAGGCCGAGACCGTGCGCGTCATGATCGCCGCGATCGGCTTGGCGGCGGTCGTGGTCAAGGTGCGCGCGATCAGCAGTTCGACCCATGAGAACATGAAGCAGAAGAAGCAGGCCACGCCGACGCCGCTGGCGATCAGGGGCATGAATATTTTCAGGAAGAAGCGCGGGAAGGAATAGCCATCGATATAGGCGGTCTCGTCGATCTCCTTCGGCACGCCGGACATGAAACCTTCGAGGATCCAGACCGCCAGCGGCACGTTGAACAGGCAGTGCGCCAATGCCACCGCGATGTGCGTGTCGATCAGGCCGAAGGCCGAATAGAGCTGGAAGAACGGCAGCGCGAACACCGCGGGCGGCGCCATGCGGTTGGTCAGCAGCCAGAAGAAGAGGTGCTTGTCGCCGAGGAACCGGTAGCGCGAGAAGGCGTAGGCCGCCGGCAGCGCCACCGAAACCGAGATCACCATGTTCATGACGACATAGATGATCGAATTGATGTAGCCCTTGTACCAGGACGGGTCGGTGAAGATCACGATGTAGTTGGCCAAGGTCGGGCTCTTCGGCCACAGCGAAAAGGCGCCCAGGATCTCCTGATTGGTCTTGAAGCTCATATTGACCAGCCAGTAGATCGGCAGCATCAGAAAGATGATGTAGATCGTCGGCACCAACCACCAGAACCGGGATTCTTCGCCGCGCCGGCGCATCAGCCGTGCAAGCTGGTCCTGCGACAATGTGCTGGCGAGCCCGTCCGAAACGGCCGTCTCACGCACTCGGTCCTGCCTCGTCGTTCCTTCGTTGGCGCCGCTCATCTCAGCGCTCCGCATCGACACTGGTCATGACGGTGTAGAACACCCATGACAGCAAAAGGATGATCAGGAAGTAGATGATCGACATGGCGGCCGCAGGCCCGAGATCGAACTGGCCGATGGCAATCTTGACCAGGTCTATCGACAGGAACGTCGTCGAATTGCCGGGGCCTCCGCCCGTGACGACGAACGGCTCGGTGTAGATCATGAATGAGTCCATGAAGCGCAGCAGCACCGCGATCAGAAGCACGCGGTTCATCTTCGGCAGCTGGATGTAGCGGAACACTGCCCAGCGCGATGCACCATCGATCTTGGCCGCCTGGTAGAAGGCATCGGGGATCGAGACCAGTCCGGCGTAGCAGAGCAGAACGACGAGGCTTGTCCAGTGCCAGACGTCCATCAGGATGACCGTCACCCAGGCGTCGGTCGGATCGTTGACGTAGTTGTAATCGAAGCCGAGCGACGACAGCGTGTAGCCGAGCAAGCCAATGTCGATGCGGCCGAATACCTGCCAAATGGTGCCGACGACGTTCCACGGGATCAGCAGCGGCAGAGCCATCAGCACTAGGCAGACCGGCACGCCCCAGCCTTTCTTGGGCATGTTGAGAGCGATGAAGATGCCGAGCGGAATCTCGATGGCGAGGATGGTTGCGGAAAAGATCAGGTTGCGGACCATCGACAGCCAGAAGCGTTCCGACTCCAGGATTTCGGTGTACCAGTCCGAGCCGTTCCAGAAGAAGACGTTGTTTCCGAATGTGTCCTGCACCGAATAGTTGACCACCGTCATCAGCGGAATCACCGCCGAGAACGCCACCAGCAGGAGAACCGGCAGCACCATGAACCAGGCCTTGTTGTTCCAGGTCTTCTCCATCTAGGCCTCCATCTCGACACGCCAGGAATCGGCATAGATGTTGATGCCGGCCGGGTCGAACCGCACCTTCGGATCGGCGGGCAGGGTCTCGTCCTCACCGATCACCGCAGAGATATCGCGGCCTTCGAGCTTGGCGCGCACCACCTTGTGGCGGCCCAGATCCTCGACCTTGCTGACCTGCACGGCCATGCCTTCGCGCCCGAGCCGAACATATTCGGGACGGATACCGAGTTCGACGGCGCCGCTGCCTGCTTTTGGCGCGCCCGGCAGTTCGATGCGCTGCGAGCCGAGCGTCGCCGTCTTGCCGTCGATCGCCACCGGCATGACGTTCATGCCGGGCGAGCCGATGAAATAACCGACAAAGGTGTGGCGTGGCCGTTCGAACAGTTCGGCCGGCGTGCCGATCTGGACGATGCCGCCGTCATACATGACCACGACCTGGTCGGCGAAGGTCAGCGCCTCGGTCTGGTCGTGGGTCACATAGACCATGGTGTAGCCGAAGCGGCGGTGCAACTGCTTCAGCTGCGAGCGCAGCACCCACTTCATGTGCGGATCGATGACGGTCAGCGGCTCGTCGAAAAGGATGGCGTTGACGTCGGAGCGCACCAGGCCGCGGCCGAGCGATATCTTCTGCTTCTGGTCGGCGGTCAGGCCCCTCGCCTTCTTCTTCGCCCACGACGCCAGATCGATCATCTCCAGCGTCTCGCGAACCTTCCGATCGACATCGGCTTCCGGCACGCCGCGGTTGCGCAGCGGGAAGGCCAGATTGTCGTAGACGGTCATGGTGTCGTAGATGACCGGGAACTGGAACACCTGCGCGATGTTGCGTTCCTGCGTCGACAGATTGGTCACGTCCTTGCCGTTGAACAGCAACTGGCCGTGCGAGGGGTGCAACAATCCCGAAATGATGTTGAGCAGCGTGGTCTTGCCGCAACCGGAGGGCCCGAGCAGCGCATAGGCGCCGCCGTCCTCGAAGACATGATGCACTTCCCGCAGCGCGAAATCGGCATCCTTCTGCGGGTTCGGCAGGTAGGAATGCCTGACATGGTTGACGTCGATGCGTGCCATCTCTTTGCCCTCAAGCCGCCAGCTTCGGCGCAGTCACGGCGCTGCCGTGCTCGTCGAAAACCATGATGTGGCGCGGATCGATGAACACCTCGACCACCTCGTCCGGCTCGAAATGCCTGATACCATGGGTCAGCATGACCCAGCGCGCATCCGCGAAATCGAGATGGATGAAACTCTCCGAGCCGGTAATCTCGGTGATCGTCACCTTGGCGCGCACCGGTACCGCCGCCGCATTGGGCCGCTCGAGCGACAGGTGGTGCGGCTGAAAACCGATCGTGTACATGGCATCGGCAATGCCGGAGAGCTCGGCCGGCACCGGCAGGTTCACGCCGCCCTCGAGCAGGAAATCCCGGCCCTTCTTGGCAAGCACTATAGTATTGAGCGGTGGATCGGAAAATGTCCTGGCTGTCACCAGATCCACCGGCTTGCGGAACACCTCGATGGTCGGTCCGAACTGGGTGATCTTGCCTTGCGAAAGCGTCGCCGTGTTGCCGCCGAGCAGCAGCGCCTCGTGCGGCTCGGTCGTGGCGTAGACGAAGATGGTGCCGGCGGCGGCGAATATCCTGGGCAATTCGGCGCGCAGTTCCTCGCGCAATTTGTAGTCGAGATTGGCGAGCGGCTCATCGAGCAGGACCAGGCTTGCGTTCTTGACGATGGCGCGCGCCAGCGCGGTGCGCTGCTGCTGGCCGCCCGACAGGCTGAGCGGCGTGCGGTCGAGATAGGGTGTCAGCTTGAGAAGAGCGGCGGCTTCACGCACCTGGCTGTCGATCCTGGCCTGCTCGATGCCGGCCACCCGTAGCGGCGATGCAATGTTCTCATAAACGGTCATCGCCGGGTAGTTGATGAACTGCTGGTAGACCATGGCGATCTTGCGCTTTTGCACCGGCACGCCGGTGACATTCTGACCGTCGAACCAGATCGAACCGGAGGTCGGCACGTCGAGGCCGGCCATCAGCCGCATCAGGCTTGTCTTGCCGGAAAGCGTCGGTCCGAGCAGGACATTGAGCGAGCCGTGCTGGAGCGTCAGCGACACGTCGCTTATATGCTCGACCGCGCCGACCGTCTTGGTGACGTTTCTCAGTTCCAGCATGACGCCTCCTCCCAGGCCTTCCGCATCAGCTCAAACCCCTCTTCATTCGGCAGCCGCGACATGGCGCCGGCTTATGCCGCGCATGAATTCATCGAGCGCCGCCACCTGCTCGCGGCTGAGATGCAGACCGCGCTTGGTCCGGCGCCACAGTACATCTTCCGATGTGACGGCCCATTCGTTTTGAACGAGATAGCGCACCTCGGCCTCATAGAGATCGGCGCCGAAGTTGCGGCCGAGATCGACGTTCGATTTGGCCAGCCCCAACAGCATCCTTGCGCGGGTTCCATAGAGCCGGGTCAACCGGCGAGCCAGGCGCGCGTCGAGGAACGGATAAGCGGTTTTCAATTTCGCCACTTCGGCATCGAAACCGGTGGCCGGGAAATCGCCGCCCGGCAGCGGCGCGTTTGCCGTCCACGGCTTGCCGCGTTTGCCGAGAAAACCCTCGATCTTTTCCAACATCGATTCCGACAGCCGGCGATAGGTGGTGATCTTGCCGCCAAAAGCATTGACGATCGGGGCAGCGCCCTCGCCGCCGTCGGCCTTGAGCACATAGTCGCGCGTCGCTTCCTGCGCCTTGGAGGCTCCGTCATCATAGAGCGGACGGACGGCCGAATAGGTCCAGACGATGTCCGAGCGCTTGACCGGTTGGGCGAAATATTCGCTTGCCGCGGCGCAGAGATAATCGATCTCGGTGTCGCTGATCTTCACGTCATGCGGATCGCCGGGATAATCCTGGTCGGTGGTGCCAATCAGGGTGAACTCTTCCTCGTAGGGAATGGCGAAGATGATGCGACCATCCTTGTTCTGGAAGAAATAGGCGCGTGGATCATCGAACTTCCTGGCGATGACAATGTGGCTGCCCTGCACGAGGCGGACATTGTGCACATCGTTGAGGCCGACGACGCCGGAAAGCACATGATCGACCCAGGGTCCGGCGGCATTGACCAGCAAGCGCGCCTTGATTTCCTCGGTCTCGCCGGTCTGCAGGTCCTCGATCTGGATCGTCCACAAGCCGTTTTCGCGGCGCGCGCCGGTCACTTTCGTGCGGGTGCGGACCGTTGCGCCGCGGTCGGCGGCGTCACGTGCGTTCAGCGCCACCAGCCGCGCGTCATTGACCCAGCCATCCGAATATTCGAAGGCCTTCTTGAACAGCGGCTTCAGAGGCTTGCCAGCCGGATCCCTGGCCATGTCCAGCGTCCGGGTCGCCGGCAGCAATTTGCGCCCGCCGATGTGGTCGTAGAGGAAGAGACCGAGCCTGATCAGCCAGGCCGGGCGCAGGCCCTTGGCATAGGGCAGCACGAAGCGCATCGGCCAGATGATGTGCGGCGCGTTCTTCCACAGAACCTCGCGCTCCATCAGCGCCTCGCGCACCAGGCGGAATTCGTAGAATTCGAGATAGCGAAGGCCGCCATGGATCAATTTGGTCGAGCCCGAGGAGGTCCCGCTGGCGAGGTCATTCATCTCGGCGAGAAAGACGGAAAAGCCACGCCCAACGGCATCGCGGGCGATACCGCAGCCATTGATGCCGCCACCAATGACGAAAATGTCACGGATCGGAGATGCGTCCACAAATTCCTCCAACGATTTCGCATTGCACCATTTTTGGCTTTTTACGAAACCGTGTCGGAATTATTTCGAAATGATAACGAATGTCAAACGAAATATCACGAGCGCGTGAGGAGGCCGTGATGAAGCCTCTAAAACGCCCTAGCTCGCCGATGTTTCGATCAACTGCACTTCGGCTTCCTGGCAGATCTTGCGCACCGACGGGATGTCGCAGCGGTCGGTGATGAAGGTGTTGACCTGCGACAGGTGGCCGATGCGCACCGGGGCGGTTCGCTCGAATTTGGTCTGGTCGGAAACCAGGATGACGTGCCTTGCATTGGCGATGATCGCCTGCGCCACCTTGACCTCGCGAAAATCGAAATCGAGCAGAGCGCCGTCATGGTCGATGGCGGATGCGCCGATCACCGCGTAGTCGACCTTGAACTGCCTGATGAAATCGACTGCCGCCTCGCCGACCACGCCACCATCGGAACCGCGCACGACACCACCGGCGATCACCACTTCGATCGACGGATATATCCGCATCCTATTGGCAACATTGATGTTATTGGTGATGACCATGAGACCGTTGTGATCGAGCAACGCCTTGCTTACCGACTCTGTCGTGGTGCCGATGTTGATGAACAGCGAGGCATTGTCGGGGATCAGCCTGGCTGCCGCACGACCGATCGCCTCCTTCTCGTCGGCGGCGATCTTGCGTCTCGCCTCATACTCCATGTTTTCGATGCCGGAGGGGTACAGCGCGCCACCATGGATGCGCGAGAGCAGCCGCTGGTCGCACAAATCGTTGAGGTCCTTGCGTATGGTCTGCGGCGTCACATTGAAGTGGGTGGCCAGGTCATCGACCAGCACGCGGCCATGATCCTTGGCCATCTGGATAATCTCGGCATGGCGCGGCGACAGATACATGGGCAACCTCCCGTTTTCGTTTTTCTTGTCTATAGTCGAAAACGAAACCGATGAAAAGGCATAAGCCGGCTAATGAAATGCATGTGATTGCCAAGGTGAATACGAACGCAAAACCAGATTGTGCCCGATCAATCCATTGCGCGCGCGATTTCCGTGATGACGGTGAAGGCCGTATCAACATCGGCGGCGGTCGCCTCGAACTGGCCGACCTGGAAGCGGATTGCTATCAGTCCATCGACTTTCGTCTGCGTCAGGTAGATGCGGCCATCGTCGTTGATCGCATTGACCAGCCGCAGATTGTGTTCGTCCGCATCAGTGCCAGCTGCAGCCTTGTGCCGGAACGAGAAGAGCGACAGCATCGGCTCGCTGACGATCTCGAAATTCGGCTCCCTTGCCAGCCGCGCTGCCAGCCCTTCGCTCCACGCGACATGATTGCGGATCATTGTGCGCAGGCTTTCCAGGCCATGGGCGCGCAGCAGGAACCACAATTTCAGCGCGCGGAAGCGCCTGCCAAGCGGCACCGACCATTCGGAATAGTTGATGATGCCGTCGTGACCGTGCGTCTTCAGATAATCCGGCTTGATGGCCAGCGTCCTCACATGGCTTTCGGGGTCGCGCAGGAACTGGATCGAGCAGTCGAACTGGGCGCCCAGCCATTTGTGCGGATTGAAGACGATCGAATCGGCGCCTTCGACACCGGTCCAGAAATGCCGGTACTCCGGACAGATCATCGCCGATCCGGCCCAGGCGGCATCGACGTGTAGATAGAGCCCATGCCGCCGCGCCACCTCTGCCACCGCCGCAATGTCGTCGGTGCCGCCGGTGCTGGTGCCGCCGACGCAAGCGATGATGCCGGCCGGCAGCATGCCGGCTTCCCGGTCGGCGATGATTGCCGCCTCGAGCGCTGCCGTATCCATGGCGCGAAAGCGGCCGGCGACGGGAATGCGCACAAGATTGTCCTCGCCGATGCCTGACACCCAGATCGCCCGGTCGATCGAAGTGTGCACCTGATCGGAGGAATAGATGCGCAGCCGCGCCTGCCCTGCCAGGCCTTGCTTGTTGCCTTGCCACTCGAGCGCCCGCTCGCGCATGGTCAGCACCGCGGCCAGTGTCGCCGATGAGGCCGAATCCTGGATTACGCCCGAAAAACCTTCCGGCAGGCCGAGCGCCTGGCGCATCCAGTCGACGGTGCGCGTTTCGAGTTCGGTCGCTGCCGGTGACGTCTGCCACAGCATGCATTGCGCGGCCATCGCCGAAACCAGATATTCCGCCACCACCGAGACCGGCGCCGCATTGGCCGGGAAATAGGCGAAGAAGCGCGGATGCTGCCAATGCGTCATTCCCGGCAGGATCTTCTCTTCGAAGTCGGCGAAGATCCGGTCCATCGGTTCGGCGTCTTCGGGCGGCGACGCCTCTATGCCTCGGAAAATTTCGCCAGGCTCGACCAGCGGCCGCACCGGCCGCTCGCGCAGCGTATTGCGGTAGTCGGCGCCCCAGTCGGCGGCGCGCCGCGACCATTGCCGGAACTCATCGTTGTTCATCCTGTCCTCCCGACATGATCGACCGCGGCCATCCATCGCGGCTGGTCTCTTTATTAATTAACGCGTGAAATAGATGCAACCGGCAATGGATGCCGCACGCCTCAGCCAGGGAAATCCGGCAGGCTGGCAAAGGCGGTCTTCAGCGCATTCGACCAGCCGTCGGAGATCGTACGGTAATATTGGTCATCCTGGCCGATCCGCTTCTTCAATCCGACCTTGAAGGCGTCCTTCTCCAGGAAGAGCAGGTCGAGCGGCAAGCCGACGGACAGGTTCGACTTCAACGTCGAATCGAAGGACACCAATAGCAGCTTCACCGTCTCGGCCAGACTCATCGTCCTTTCGTAGGCGCGGATGATGATCGGCTTGCCGTATTTGGTCTCGCCGATCTGGAAAAACGGCGTGTCGTCGGTCGATTCAATGAAATTGCCTTCGGGATAGATCATGAACAGGCGCGGCTCGCTGCCCTTGATCTGACCGCCGAGGATGAAGGACGCATTGAAATAGGAATCCGCCTTTTCGCCAGCGGGTGACGAATTGGCGATGACCTCTTTGACCGTGTCGCCAACAATGCGGACCGTTTGGTACATCGACGGCGTTTCGAGCAGCGTGGAATGTCTTTCGGAGATCGCCTTGGTGCGCTCGTCAAGCAGGCTGACCACGGCCTGCGTCGTCGCCAGATTGCCCGCCGACATCAAAACGATGACGCGCTCGCCCGGCTCTTCCCAGACATGCATCTTGCGAAAGGTGGAGATGGAATCCATGCCTGCATTGGTGCGCGTGTCCGACATGAACACGAGCCCGCGGTCGATCTTCAGGCCAACGCAATAGGTCATGGAATCTCTTCTAGAGCAATTCCAGGAAAAGTGTGAAGCGGTTTTCCGTCCGGAATTGCGTTAAAACAAGGGGATAGAGCGGTTCTTCGTTTCCTTGAAACGATGAATCGCTCGGCAGCAATCTTGCGAGGATTACTGCTCCACCGTGACGGTGACCGCAAGCTGTTCTTCCGCCTGTCCCAGCCGAATTCCCGACACCGGCGTGGCGTCGCGGTAATCGCGGCCCGTCGCCACCTTTACATAGCGCTCGTCGGGCGAGATGCCATTGGCGGCATCGAAGGCAACCCAGCCGAGACCCGAAACATGCGCTTCGGCCCAGGCATGGCTGGCCGCCTGCTCGACCGTGGCATCCAGCATCAGATAGCCGCTGACATAGCGGGCCGGAAAACCCATGGCGCGGGCGGCGGCGGCAAAGATATGGGTATGATCCTGGCAGACCCCGGTTTTCAGCGCCAAGGCTTCCTCCGCCGGCGTCGTCGCATTGGTGGTGCCGGGCGTGTAGACAACGCGCTCGCCGATGACAGCCATCAGCCGGTGCAGCCTTTCAATGTCGCTGCCCTTGCCAACCGATGCGGCGAGTTCGCGAACACCGCTGCCGATCGTCGTCAAGGGTGTCTCATGGCTGTACAGCCAGAGCGGCGTAAAGCCCTGGTGTGGCCCCGAGACACCCGCGGTGTCGCGCGTCACCACCTCGCCCGACGCCTCCACCGTGATGAAGTCGCGCTCGCCCTCGACGCTCAACAGCCTTGTGTCGTTGCCGAAATGGTCGACGAAGCGGACCTCTTCGCGCGCGCCTTCGATCGCCAGAGCCCAGGACAGAACGGTCTGCGTCGACCCGCTGACCGGAAGCAGCCGCAGCCGCTGCAACAGATAGTGCACCGGCGCATCGTAGCGATATTCGGTCCGATGGGTGATCTTCAGCCGCATGCTTCTATTCCGTTTGTGAGCACGATCTCCGGATAAACGGTTTCGTTTGTCTGAGAAAACCGGCTCCCATCTTTCGGGACCATGCTCAATTGAACCGATAATCTTGTGCGATCTCTTCGCCCAGCTTGGTGTTGTCGCGAATGAAATTGGCCAGGAATTCATGCAGCCCGGCGTCGAATATGCCCTTGATCGACCCGGCTCTCAGCATTGTCTGCGTCTTCTCGGCCGTTGCGTGGCAGGCATGGCGCTCGCCGTAATCGTCGCCGAGGAATTTCAGATGCTCCGACAGGAAGCGATAGCAGAACATCAGCGAACGCGGCATGCGGACATTGAGGATCAGATAGTCGGCAATGTTGGTCGGCTTGTAATCAGCATCGTAGACCCAACGGTAGGAGCGATGCGCCGAGACCGAACGCAGGATCGATTCCCACTGATAATTGTCGAGCGTCGAGCCGACCCAGGAGATCGATGGCAGCAGCACATAATATTTCACGTCGAGGATGCGCGCCGTGTTGTCGGCGCGCTCGACATAGGTGCCGAGCTGCGAGAAGTCGAAGATCTCGTTGCGCAGCATGGTGCCGTAGAACGAGCCGCGGATCAGCGCCGTCTCGCGCTTGATCGCGTCGAGCACGCTGGGCAGGTCGCGCTCGTCGATCGGCTTGGCCAGCATCCGCTTCAGCGACATCCAGGCTTCGTTGATGCTTTCCCAGGTTTCGCGCGTCAGCGCAGTGCGCACCATGCGCGCATTGTTACGGGCCGTCTCGATCGACGCCATCGTGCTCGATGGGTTCGACGTGTCGCGCAACAGGAAGTCGGCGACATTGGCGGCGGTATAGTCAGAATATTTCTGGCTGAAGGTGACGTCGGAACCAGCGCTGAGCAGCACCGAATTCCACTCTTCCGAGGCGCTCTGGGTACGAGTCAGCGCCATGCGCAAACCGGCATCGACCAAGCGCGCCATGTTCTCCGCCCGCTCGATATAGCGATTCATCCAATAGAGCCCGTTGGCGGTGCGGCCTAAAAGCATATCAGCTTGCTCCGGTGTCGAGCGAATAGCGAGTAGCGAGTAGCGAATAAGGAAGGAGGCGTCTCATGATTGCTGCGTCCCCCTGCTCGTTTCAATCATCCAACACCCAAGTGTCTTTTGTCCCGCCGCCCTGCGACGAGTTCACAACCAGCGAACCCTCCTTCAGCGCGACGCGGGTCAGCCCGCCGGGCACGATCTGGATGCGGTCAGAGACCAGCACATAGGGCCTGAGATCGACATGGCGCGGCGCCAACCCTTTTTCCGTCAGGATCGGGCATGTCGACAGCGCCAGCGTCGGCTGGGCGATATAATTCGAGGGTTTTGCCTGGAGCTTCTTGGCAAACGTCTCGCATTCCTTCTTGGTTGCCGCCGGCCCGACCAGCATGCCATAGCCGCCGGAACCGTGCACTTCCTTGATCACCAGCTCGTCGATGTGCTCGAGCACGTATTTCAGGCTGTCCGGCTCCGAGCAGCGCCAGGTCGGAATGTTGCCCAGGATCGCCTTGCGTCCGGTGTAGAATTCGATGATCTCGGGCATGTAGGAATAGATCGCCTTGTCGTCGGCGATGCCGGTGCCAGGCGCATTGGCGATGGTGATGTTGCCGGCGCGATAGACATCCATGATGCCGGGTATGCCAAGTGCGGAGTCCGGCCGGAAGGTCAGCGGGTCCAGATAAGAATCGTCGACGCGCCGGTAGAGCACATCGATCTGCTTGTAGCCTTCGGTCGTGCGCATCGCAACATGGCCGTCGACCACGCGCAAATCCTGGCCTTCGACCAGCTGCACGCCCATCTGGTCGGCGAGGAAGGCGTGTTCGAAATAGGCGGAGTTGAAACTGCCGGGCGTCAGCACCGCAATGGTCGGCGCACCTTTGGTGCTTTGCGGCCGCACCGCCGCCAGCGACTGGCGCAGAAGCTGCGGGTAGTTTTCCACCGGCCGCACCTTGATCTTCTGGAACAGCTCGGGGAACAGCTGCATCATCGTCTCGCGGTTCTCCAGCATGTAGGAGACGCCCGACGGCGTGCGCGCATTGTCCTCCAGCACGTAGAATTCGTCCTCCGAGATGCGGACGATGTCGACGCCGATGATGTGGGTGTAGACGCCGGCCGGCGGCCTGACCCCGATCATCTCCGGCAGGAAGGCCTCGTTCCTGGCGATCAATTCCCTGGGGACGCGCCCTGCGCGCAGGATTTCCTGGCGATGGTAGATGTCGTCGAGGAAGGCGTTCAGCGCCTGCACGCGTTGCTCGATGCCTTGCGTGAGGCGGCGCCATTCATTGCCTGAAATGATGCGGGGAACGATGTCGAACGGGATCAGCCGTTCGGAGGCTTCCTGCTCGCCATAAACGGCGAAGGTGATACCTGTCTTGCGGAAGACGCGTTCGGCGTCCTGCATCTTCTCGGTCAACCTGGCTGGGTCCTGCTCCTTCAGCCAGCGATCATAAGCCGAATATGGTCTTCTCAATCCGGAGACTTCCGGAAGCATTTCATCGAACGCTGCCAATCGCATACTCCCCTGTGACGCCATTTCACTGGCGTCGCCGGAGAAAATCAAGCGCAATCGGTGATTTGGGAGATACGGGCGGTCAGTATGTTGCGCCTGCCTAAAATTGAGGCAGCTGAAATATGACCTTGATCAGCCTTTGCCTCGTGCCCGGGCAAATGCGTTTACCAGCTAGAAAGCGCGAAAAGTGACGACGGTGAACGTGTCCTTGATGCCGGGGAGAATCTGCACCTTTTCGTTGACGAAATGGCCGACGTCTTCCTCGTCGTCGACATAGAATTTGGCGAGCAGATCGTAGTTGCCGGCGGTGGAGTAGATTTCCGAGGCGATCTCGGCATCGGCAAGCGCGCTGGCAACCTCATAGGATTTGCCGAGTTCGCATTTTATCTGCACGAAAAACGCCTTCATGGCTTCGTCCCGCTAAACGTCCAAGTCCAGCGGCCCTTCTGGCAGACTGGAGGCAGGCTTTCAAGCGCTGGAATCCGTACTTAGCCGGCCCAGGCCTGGGCCGCGATCTTCCGCAGCTCTACACCGGCATGCCGCCTGCCGCCGATCGCCAGCGAATATTCGCAATCGCTGAAACCGCGATGCGCTGCCAAGCGTATGTTATGATGCGCCTTCGGACAGCACTGTTTTTGAGGGAAGGCATTTCGAGGGACAACGGAGACAGGCCATGCGCCGCGCCTTTTTCGCATTCGCATTCTTTCCATTCCTCTTCGCGTCGTCGGCATTCGCCGGTGATGCCGAGATCAAGGCAGGGCAGTCTGTCATCGACGGTCAGCTAAAGGCCCTCATCGCCAATGACGGCGCCACCGCCTACAGCTTTGCCGCCCCGAATGTGAAGCGGATCTTCCCGACCGTCGATGCCTTCATGAACATGGTGACCAACGGCTATCCGCCGGTGCGCAAGCCGCAGACCTATTCCTTCGGCAAAGTCGAGGAGACCGCTCCGGGTTCGATCGTCCAGCAGGTGCTGATCGTCGGCCCCGATGGCAAGGATTACGAGGCGGTCTACACGCTGCAGCAGCAGCCCGACGGCACCTTCCAGATCACCGGCTGCAGCCTGCGCGCCTCGAATTCGCTCAGCACCTGAAGCTTCACAGCAAGGGGATATCGCCCCTCGCCCAGCCCGCGGTGATTTCCGCGCCGCGCGCCTCGAAGGTGCCGGCCTCGATCGCAGCGCGGATGTCCTGCATCAGCTTTTGATAGTAGGAAAGATTGTTCCAGGTCAAAAGCATGGCGCCGAGCGCCTCCTGCGAGCGCACCAGATGGTGTAGATAGGCGCGGGAATAGTCCCGCGCCGCCGGGCAATCGCTTTCCTCGTCTAGCGGCCGCGGATCGTCGGCATGGCGGGCGTTGCGCAGATTGACCTTGCCGCGCCTTGTATAGGCAAGGCCGTGCCGGCCGGCCCGTGTCGGCATAACGCAGTCGAACATGTCGATGCCGCGCGCCACCGATTTCAGGATATCGTCAGGCGTGCCGACGCCCATCAGATAGCGCGGCTTGTCCGCTGGCAGTTCCGGACAGGTGATGTCGAGCATGTCGAGCATCACCGCTTGCGGCTCGCCGACGGCCAGGCCGCCAACCGCGTAGCCCTTCAGCTCCATCGCGCTCAGCGCCTGCGCCGAACGCACCCTGAGCGCTGCGTTGTCGCCGCCTTGCACGATGCCGAACATCGCCTTGCCTGGCTGATCGCCGAACGCCGTCTTGCAGCGCTCGGCCCAACGCAGCGACAGCTCCATGGCGCGCTCGATCTCCTTCATCTCGGCCGGCAGCGCCGTGCATTCGTCGAGCTGCATCTGGATGTCGGAATCAAGCAGTCCCTGGATCTCGATCGACCGCTCCGGCGACATCTCGTAGGCGGCGCCATCGATATGCGAGCGGAAGGTGACGCCCTTTTCGGTCAGCTTTCTCAGCTTCGACAGTGACATCACCTGGAAACCGCCACTGTCGGTCAGGATCGGATGCGGCCAGCGGGCGAATTCATGTAGGCCGCCGAGCCGCGCCACGCGCTCGGCGCCGGGCCGCAGCATCAGATGGTAGGTGTTGCCCAGGATGATGTCGGCGCCGACACCGCGCACCTGGTCCATATACATCGCCTTGACGGTGCCGCCGGTGCCGACCGGCATGAAGGCCGGCGTGCGGATTTCGCCGCGCGGCATGTCGATCACGCCGCGTCGCGCCTTGCCGTCGGTTGCCAGAACCTTGAAGCTGAACGGCTTAGCCATTGAATTCCTTGTCGTGGATCGGGGCGTCCGGCGCCTGATTGTCGAGCGACTGGCGGTCGCTCGTCTCCGCTCGGAAAAGCAGGCTTGCGTCGCCATAGGAATAGAATCTGTAGCGGTTCTCGATGGCATGCGCATAGGCCGCGCGCATCGTGTCGAGGCCGCTGAAGGCCGAAACCAGCATGAACAGAGTCGAGCGCGGCAGATGGAAATTGGTCATCAGCACGTCGGCGGTGCGAAAACGGTAGCCGGGCGTGATGAAGATATCGGTCGGACCGGACCACGCAGCCAGAGTACCGTCTTCACGCGCGGCACTCTCCAGCAGACGCAGCGAGGTCGTACCGACCGCGACGATGCGCCCGCCCCTCGCCTTGGCCGCATTCAGCGCGTCGGCTGTTTCCGCGCTTACCGAGCCTATCTCGGCATGCATCTTGTGGTCGGCGGTGTCGTCCGCCTTCACCGGTAGGAACGTGCCGGCGCCGACATGCAAGGTGACGAAGCGGCGTTCGATGCCCTTGGCGTCAAGCGCTGCAAAAAGCTCCGGGGTGAAATGCAGGCCCGCGGTCGGAGCCGCAACGGCCCCTTCCTCGCTTGCATAGATGGTCTGGTAATCGGCCCGGTCGCGTTCGTCGTCGTCGCGCTTCGAGGCGATGTAGGGCGGCAGCGGAATGTGGCCGACCGCGTGCAAGGCCTCGTCGAGGAACGGCCCCGACAGATCGAAGCCAAGCAGCGCTTCGCCACCCTCGCCTTTCTCGATCACCGTGGCGTCGAGCTGACCGAGGAAGCAGGAATTGCCGTCATGGCCGAAATGGATGCGGTCGCCGGCGGCAATGCGCTTGCCCGGCCGCATGAAGGCCAGCCAGCGGTCCGGTGCCATGCGCATATGCAGCGTGGCTTCGACCTGCGCCTGTGCCTCGCCACGCTGCCTGATGCCCTTGAGTTGCGCCGGAATGACCTTGGTGTCGTTGAACACCAGCACGTCGCCGGCCCTGAGCAAGGACGGCAGGTCGCCAACCCTGCGGTCGTCGAGCCCTTCGCTAGGTTTGACCACCAGCATCTTGGCACTGTCGCGCGGCTCCGCCGGGCGAAGCGCGATGCGCTCCTCCGGCAGATCGAAGTCAAAGAGGTCGACACGCATCAGTAGAGCCGGACGAGCAGCGCTCCGGCCAGCAGCAGCACCGCGCCGGCGATGCGGCCGAGCGAGATTTCACGCACCGCGACGCCGAGGAAGCCGATGCGGTCGATGAGCATGCCGGCCAGCAACTGGCCGGCGACCAGAAACGCCATCAGCGCGGCGGCACCGATGCGTGGCGTCAGGATAGTCGACAGCGTGACATAGAAACCGCCCAGCATGCCGCCGGCCACGAACAGCCAGGGCGCCGGCGCTTTCCAGTCGAGCGAGATGCCTTGCAGCTTCACCACCGTAACGGAGATGATGCCGAGCACGATCGCGCCCGACAGGAACGAAAACGCAGCCGCCGCGACCGGGAGACCCAGGCCGCGCGCCAGCTGCGAATTGATCGGCGCCTGAATGGCAATGAAGGCGCCGGACAGGATGCCGAGAAGCGACCAGACGACGCCCATCATTGTCGTTTGCCCTTACTTGACGTCGGCCGCGACCTTCAGCGACACGATCTTGTCGGGATCCTGCACCGGCTCGCCGCGCTTGATCTTGTCGACATTGTCCATGCCTTCGATGACCTGGCCCCAGACCGTGTACTGGCGGTTGAGGAAAGCGGCATCGTCGAAGCAGATGAAGAACTGCGAATTGGCCGAGTTTGGGTTCTGCGAACGGGCCATCGAGCAGGTGCCCCGAGCATGGTTGGCGTTGGAAAATTCGGCCTTCAAATCCGGCTTTTCAGAGCCGCCCATGCCCGCGCGGGACGGCGCGAAGGAAGGCTTGCTCGAATTGCCGAACTTGACGTCGCCGGTCTGCGCCATGAAGCCTTCGATGACGCGGTGGAAGACCACGCCGTCATAGGCGCCTTCCCTGGCCAGTTCCTTGATGCGGGCGACGTGGCCCGGCGCCAGGTCGGGGAAAAGTTCGACGACGACCGTGCCCTTGGTCGTTTCCATGATGAGCGCGTTCTCGCGGTCCTTGATTTCGGCCATGTCAGATATCCTTTTGAGAAAACAGAGTTATTTGACAATTTTACTTGTCTGCGGCGATGCGCACCTTGATCATCCGGTCGGGATCGGAAACCGTGCCATTGTCCGCCTGGTCGCCCTTCTTGATGTGGTCCACCAGTTCCATGCCGCTGACGACATTGCCGACGATGGTGTACTGGCCATCGAGCGGCGGCGCCGGCGCGAACATGATGAAGAACTGCGAATTGGCGGAGTTGGGGTCCTGCGAGCGGGCCATGCCGACCACGCCGCGCTTGTAATGTTCGGTCTGCGAGAATTCGGCCGGCAGGTCGGGCAGATCGGAACCGCCGGTGCCGACCGCCTGGGCGCTAAAACCCTTCTTGATGTTGCCGAACTTGACGTCGCCGGTCTGCGCCATGAAGCCGTCTATGACGCGGTGGAAGGCGACGTTGTCATAGGCGCCCTGGCGCACCAGCTTCTTGATCTGCGCGACGTTTTTGGGCGCCAGATCGGGCCGAAGCGCAATGGTGACGTCGCCGTCCTTCAGCGTGATGATCATGGTGTTTTCCGGGTCGGCGGCGAAAGCCGAGACCGATGCGGTCACAAGACCGGCAAGCACAATGAGGAACGAGGCGAGCTTTTTCAGCTGCATATCTATCTCCCGGGATCTTATTTCTTGAATTTGGCGATGAGAGCACCGGCAACCGCCGCCGGCACGAAGGGGCGGATGTCGCCTCCCATCGAGGCAATCTGGCGGACGAGTGTGGCGGTAATGGTGCGTACCGAAGGACTGGCGGGCAGAAAAACCGTCTGTAGCTCAGGCGCCATGGTCTCGTTCATGCCGGCCATCTGCATCTCATAGTCGAGGTCGGTGCCGTCGCGCAGGCCGCGGATCATGATCGAGGCGCCATGCTTCCTGGCTGCGTCGATGACCAGCCCGTCGAAGGCGACGACCTTGATGCGGGCGCCGTCGCTGCGAAATTCCGCCTTCGTCGCCGTTTCGATCAGCTTCACCCGCTCCTCGAAGGAAAACAGCGGTTGCTTGCCTGGATGGATGCCGATCGCCGCATAAACGATATCGGCCACGGCCAGCGAGGCCTTCAGCACATCGAGATGGCCGTTGGTCAGCGGGTCGAAGGAGCCGGCATAGAGGGCGATGCGTTCAGTCATGGCAGGTGCTTCTAGCGAGCCTCTCTCGCAAAGGCAAATCCGATCGGCGCGCCGGCCGTGAACCTTTTCCGACACATGAACGACAGATGAACACGCTGATCACGAAGCCTTCACGCAGCGTTCACTAGGTTGCACCTTAATAAGATGAAACCAAAATCCCATCTATCCGTTGTTAGGCGCAGGAGAACACGCACATGCTGATCTACATGCTCGCCACCGCAATGACCGTCGCCATGCTGATCGCCACCGTATTTGGGCTGCATCAGGAGGCGCAACGCATCCGCGTCAAGGCAAACACCAAGCGCTTCGAAGGCTTCGGCCCGCGCAAGCCATATCGCCACTACTGATAAAGCCTGAACTTGCTGCCGCGCCGGCCAACTGGCCGGCGTTGCTATGTCAACACCTGGGTTCCGGACTTAGTCCGCACCGTCCGGACCGGCATCAGGCGCCGTAGCGGCATCGGCACCGCCCTCGACCGTCTCCTCGCTTTCTTCGTCCGCTTGCGGTTCCGAGATCCGCTCGACCGAAACCACCTTTTCGCCTTCAGCCGTGTTGAAGATGGTAACGCCCTTGGTGGCGCGGCTGGCGAAACGAATGCCGTTGACCGGCACCCGGATGACGGTGCCGCCGTCCGACACCAGCATGATCTGGTCGTCATTGCCGACCGGGAACGTCGCCACCAGCCTGCCAATCTCGGCCGCCTTCGACACGTCGGTGGCGCGGATGCCCTTGCCGCCGCGTCCAGTCAGGCGGAAATCGTAGGACGACGAACGCTTGCCGTAGCCGAATTCGGTCACCGTCAGCACGTACTGTTCGTGCGCCTTGAGCTCTTCGTATCGGCTGTCGGAAAGCTCCGTCTCCTCGCCGATCTCCTCATTGGTCAGCGCGATCTCTTCCTCTTCGCCGGCCGTTTCCGTGGCAAGACGCCGCTCTGCCGCCGCGCGCTTCAGGTAAGCGGCGCGTTCCGCCGGCGAAGCATCGACATGCTCGATCACCGACATCGAGATGATGCGATCGGTCTCGGCCATGGTTATGCCGCGCACACCGACCGAATTGCGGCTCTGGAAGACGCGCACGTCGCCGACGGAGAAGCGTATGCACTGGCCGGAACTGGCGGTCAGCAGCACGTCGTCCTTGTCGGTGCAGGTCTCCACGCCGAGGATCTCGTCGCCTTCTTCCTCCAGCTTCATGGCGATCTTGCCGTTGCGGTTGACCTGGACGAAGTCGGATAGATCGTTGCGGCGCACGGTGCCGCGCGTGGTGGCGAACATCACGTAGAGTTCGCCCCAGCTGGCCTCGTCCTCGGGCAGCGGCATGATGGTGGTGATGCGCTCGCCCTGCTCCAGCGGCAGCATGTTGATCAGCGCCTTGCCGCGTGACTGCGGATTGCCGATCGGCAGCCGCCAGACCTTTTCCTTGTAGACGATGCCGCGCGAGGAGAAGAACAGCACCGGCGTATGGGTGTTGGCCACGAACAGCCGGGTGACGAAATCCTCTTCCTTGGTCGACATGCCGGAGCGGCCCTTGCCGCCGCGACGCTGCGCCCGGTAGAGCGACAGCGGCACGCGCTTGATGTAGCCGGAATGGCTCACCGTCACGACCATGTCTTCGCGCTGGATCAGATCCTCGTCTTCCATGTCCGAGCCACCGTCGGTAAGCTCGGTGCGGCGCGGCGTGCCGAACTCGTCGCGCACGGCGGCAAGCTCGTCCTTGACGATCTGCTGGACGCGCGCGCGGGACGACAAAATGTCCAGGTAATCGATGATTTCGGCGCCGATCGTGTTCAACTCGTCGGCGATCTCATCGCGGCCGAGCGCGGTCAGGCGCTGCAGGCGCAGTTCGAGGATGGCGCGCGCCTGTTCCTCGGACAGATTGTAGGTGCCGTCCTCGTTGATGCGATGGCGCGGATCGTCGATCAGAAGGATCAGCGATTCGACGTCGCCAGAGGGCCAGCGCCGCTCCATCAACTGCTCACGCGCCGTCTGCGGATCCGGCGCGGTGCGGATCAGCTTGATGATCTCGTCGATGTTGGCGACGGCGATGGCGAGACCGACCAGCACATGGGCGCGGTCGCGCGCCTTGCGCAGCAGGAATTTCGTCCGCCTTGTGATCACCTCCTCACGGAAGGCGACGAACGCCTTCAGCATATCGGTCAGGTTCATCACTTCCGGCTTGCCGCCATTCAGTGCCACCATATTGGCGCCGAAGGAGGTCTGCAGCGGCGTGAAGCGGTAGAGCTGGTTGAGGATGACGTCGGCAACGGCGTCGCGCTTCAACTCGATGACGACGCGGTAGCCCTGGCGGTCGCTCTCGTCGCGAATATCGGAAATGCCCTCGATGCGCTTGTCGCGCACCAGTTCAGCCATCTTCTCGATCATCGACGACTTGTTCACCTGGTAGGGAACCTCGGTGATGATGATCGACTCGCGGTCGTTGCCGCGCTGTTCGATGTTGACCTTGCCGCGCATGACGATGGAGCCACGACCGGTCGAATAGGCGTTGTAGATGCCCGAACGGCCAAGCACGATGCCGCCGGTGGGGAAATCCGGTCCCGGAATGATCTCCATCAGCGCCGGCAGGTCGATCGCCGGATTGTCGATGAGGGCGATGGCGCCGTTGCAGATTTCGCTGAGATTGTGCGGCGGGATGTTGGTCGCCATGCCGACGGCGATGCCGCCCGAGCCGTTGACCAGAAGGTTGGGAAACCGGGCCGGCAGAACCTTCGGTTCGCTGCCCGACGCATCGTACGTGTCCTGGAAATCGACGGTGTCCTTGTCGATGTCTTCCAAAAGCTCGTGCGCGACCTTGGTCAGCCGTGCTTCCGTGTAGCGCATCGCCGCAGGCGGATCGCCGTCGATGGAGCCGAAATTGCCCTGCCCGTCGATCAACGGAACGCGCAGCGACCAGTCCTGTGCCATGCGCACCAAGGCGTCATAGATGGAGGCGTCGCCATGCGGATGGTATTTACCCATCACGTCGGCGACAGGACGCGCCGACTTCACATATTTGCGGTTCCAGTGGTAGCCGCTCTCATGGGCGGCGAAGAGAATGCGGCGATGCACCGGCTTCAGGCCGTCGCGCACGTCCGGCAGCGCACGGCTGACGATCACGCTCATGGCGTAATCGAGATAGGAGCGCTGCATCTCCTCGACGATGGATATCGGCTCGATGCCGGTGGGGCCGCCGTCGGCGCCGCGCGGTGTCTTCTGGTCGGTCAAATCGGATCACAATCTAATCAGGAATCACTTGGTGCTTATATAGGAAGCAAGCCCGAAACTCCAACCTTCACGGCACTTTTCCAGTGTCATTTTCGGTGGTAATTTCAAATGGATACCGCTGATTGCGACGATATGGCCAAGGCAGTTTTCGCCGCCCTGACGCAAAAGCCTGCGTGTCTGCCTTTGCGGGCACGGGGCCGATTGACGAAGCAGAAACGGCCTATGCGCCACGGTGGGTGCGATAGTTGCGCGGCGTCTCCCCCATGATCCGCCGAAACCGACGATTGAAGGTCGACAGATCGTTGAAACCGGCCTCGAAGGCGATCGCCGAGACCGCATCGTCCGACATGCGCAACCGCACCGCCGCCCTGTGCAGCCGTGTTTTGAGCAAGAACTGATAGGGCGTCATGCCCGCCACCTGCCGGAAGATGCGCAGGAAATGATACGGACTGGTCGCAGTTTCATCGGCAAGCGCTGAAAGCGAGACCGATCCGTCGGCGTCCAGTTCGATCCGCCGCACCGCCTCGGCTACCCGTTTCTGATCGCGGCGGCTCGGCGCGCGCCCGACATGCGTAGCGCCAGAGGCTGTAGCCACGGCAGCACCGGCCAAGCGCAGGGAAAGTTCCTCGAAGGCGTCGATGTCGGCCATCTCGCGCGCGGTTTCCGCCTCGGCCAGGAGTGGCGCCAGGACCGGCAAAGGCGGCAGGCGCGCCGTCTCGAAGGCCAGTTTCCTGGCGCCCGGCACGCCAGCCGCGATCCGTTCCATGTAGGACGGCCTGAAATGGAACGAGAGGCAACGGTCGCCGCTGCCATGCTCGTGCCCGCATTCGTAACATGTGCCGGGATTGCCGAGCAGGAGCGCGCCGGGCGCCAGCATCGCCGTGCCTTGTTGGGCGCGGTAGCGGAACGTGCCGCTGGTGACCGCAGCGACGCAGAAATCCTGATGCGCTTCCTCGAACGGCCGGTCGCCGGAGCTAGCCGTGCAGATCACATCCGTTACATGCCAGCCGGGTCCGGATGCGAGCGTATGCGTGATCGCTGTCATGACCGGAATATAGCAATTTTTCCCAAGCCCAGAATCCCATCACCGCCTACTCCCTCCCAGTCTCCTGACAAGAAGAGGCCACAACCATGTTCGATCAATCCCCCTTTGCCAATGCCCTGCATAGCCCCGGACCGATCGAAAAGCTTGCCGAAAAACTGAGCCTTTACGGCCGCTTCGTCGGCTCCTGGACTTTCGACGCCTCGCGCCACCTTGAGGACGGTACGGTACTGACAGGGCATGGCGAGGTGCATTTCGGCTGGGTGCTGGAAGGCCGGGCGATCCAGGACGTCTGGATCCTGCCCGCGCGGGGCGCCGGTCCATCGCCATCCTTGGGCACATGGACTTTTTACGGCACGACGCTACGTGTCTATGATCCCGGCGCGGATGCCTGGCACATCTTCTGGAGCGACCCGCGCAACCAGTATTTCAGCCGCCAGCTCGGCCGCGCCGAGGGTGACACGATCGTGCAAGTGGGCGCCGACGGCACCGGCAGCTCGGTACGCTGGAGCTTTTCACGCATCACCGAAAACAGCTTCCGCTGGCTGGGCGAACGCTCGCTAGACAATGGCGCGACATGGCGGCTGGAAGTCGAGTTCCTGGCGCGGCGAGCGGTTTGATCTCCGAGGATTGCAGCAGCCCAGAATAAAAGCGTCGCGATCCTTCGCGCTGCCCTCTGTCCCGCATCAACCACTTTCTCACGAACGGTTCCCACCGAACGAGCTTTGCTCTACATATTCTGTCCGGGCACGGCCCGGCGGGAGGGTCAGAGATGCCGAGTTTCGACAGCCTGTTCAATGCTTTCGTCACCATTCTCGTGACCATCGACCCGCCCGGGCTGGCGCCGCTGTTCCTCGCCGTGACGCGCGGCATGAACCGCGAGGAGCGCCAGCAGGTCTCGGTCCGTGCCTCGATCATTGGTTTCCTGGTGATGGCGTTGTTTGCGGTTGCCGGCGCCTCGATCCTGTCGGTGTTCGGCATCACGCTGCCGGCTTTCCGCGTCGCAGGTGGTTTCCTGTTGTTCTTCATCGCCTTCGAGATGGTGTTCGAGCGCCGGCAGGACCGCAAGGAAAAGATCGGCGACGTCGCCATCACCAAGGACATGATCCACAACATCGCCGCCTTCCCGCTGGCGATCCCGCTGATCGCCGGCCCAGGCGCCATTTCGGCGACGGTGCTGCTTTCCGGCTCGTTTCAAGGCTTTGCCGCGCAGGCGGCGCTGGTCGGCATCATCTTCGTCTGCCTCGCCATCACCTATCTGGTGTTCGTGCTGTCGGAACGCATAGATCGCATCCTCGGCCAGACCGGCCGCTCGATCCTGACCCGTCTGCTTGGCGTCATCCTGGCGGCACTGGCCGTGCAGTTCGTCGCCGACGGCATCAAGGCGCTGATGGCCGGCTGACAGGCCGACGCGACGAGAATCCCGAAGGCGGTCCTATTTCGCCGTCGTATCGATGACCTCGAAATCGTGGGTAAGCGTGGCGGTCTTGGCAAGCATCGCTGAGGCCGAGCAATATTTTTCGATCGAAAGGTCGATTGCCCGTTTCACCTTGTCGCTGGAGAGTGCCCTGCCCTTGACGACGAAATGCATATGGATGCGGGTGAATACTCTTGGCTCGGTTTCCGCCCGGTCGGCATCAAGCTCGACCACGCAGTCCTCGACCGCCTCACGCCCTTTTTCGAGGATATGCACGACATCATAGGCCGAACAGCCGCCGGTGCCGATCAGCACCAGCTCCATCGGGCTTGGACCCGGCGTCCTGCCTTCCGGTCCGAATGCGGTTCCGAGCACGACCTTGTGACCGCTGCCGGATTCACCGACGAAGGTCCGCTCCTCGACCCATTTTACGCGTGCTTTCATCGAACTCGTCCTTCGCCGTATTTCGTTGACCGCCAAGTCAGCGTTCAATTCGACAATGCAAAACCCCGAAAGTCCATGAGGGACTCTCGGGGCGCAATGTTTGACTTAAGCCAAAAATAACATCTGCTGTTGCGATCAGAAGGGAATCTCGTCGTCCAGTTCGCGCGACGAACCGCCACCGCCACCGCCCTTGGGAGCGCCACCACCGCGATTAAAGCCTTCGCTCGGGCTGGACTGGCCGAAATCGGAACCACGGCTGCTGCCGCCACCGGTATAGCCGCCGACCTGACCGCCTTCGCCCTGTCCACGCGCGTCGAGCATCTGCAGCTCGCCACGGAATTTCTGCAGCACGACTTCCGTCGTGTACTTGTCGGCGCCGGTCTGGTCCTGCCATTTGCGTGTCTGCAACTGGCCCTCGACATAGACCTTCATGCCCTTCTTCAGATACTGCTCCGCCACCTTGGCGATGCCCTCATTGAAGATGACGACGTTGTGCCACTCGGTTTTTTCCTTGCGTTCGCCGGAATTCTTGTCGCGCCAGCTTTCCGATGTGGCGATGCGGATGTTGACGACCGGCTCGCCCGAATTCAGGCGACGGATTTCGGGATCCGCGCCGAGATTGCCGACCAGAATGACCTTGTTGACGCTACCCGCCATGATATTTCTCCGCGCTCATCCGAAACAAATTTTTGTCGCAGCACCTTACAGGCTGCAGGCGATCGCCGCTTGCCATGGCTGCCTTTACCCACAAGGTTTTTGTTCCCTTTTCGTTCTTATCCGCATCGCTGCTTATTGTCAAGGAATGGCAGCAATGCCGAAGCCGATCATATGGGTTTGAAAAGACCGCTTGCCAAACCAATAAGTATGCACTTATGCTTTTGGCATGATCGAAGCAGAGATTTTTCGCGCACTGGCCGACCCGACGCGCCGCGCCGTCTTTGAGCGGCTGGCCGCCGGCGAGATGAGCGTGTCGGAATTGCGCACCGGTATGACGGTGTCGCAGCCCGCGGTGTCGCAGCATCTGGCGGTGCTGCGTGGCGCAGGCCTGGTGGTCGAGCGGCGAGCCGGCCGCAACGCCTATTACCGCGCCGATCCGCAGGGGCTTGTCCCCCTGCTCTCCTGGATCGAGCGCTACCGGACCTTCTGGCCGGAACGCATCGAAAGGCTGAAGGCGGTTTTGAAGGACATGGATCAATGAAGAAGGCGGGATCAACGACCAACGAGGGCCGAAGCGACGCCGCGGATGCGCTCGAGTTCGAGTACGACCTTGCCGAGCCGCCGGAAAAGGTGTGGCGGGCCCTGACCGTACCGGAGCTGCTCGCCGCCTGGATGATGCCGAACGACATCACCCCCGAGATCGGCAACCGTTTTGCCTTCGCCGGGCCGGACACGCCGATCGAATGCGAAATCCTCGACGCCGAGCCCGAACGGCTGTTGCGCTATTCCTGGCGGGAGCAGCCGGGCGACGCAGCTAGGCAGGATCCGCTCGACAGTACCGTCACCTTCACACTTGCCCGAACCGTTTCCGGCGGTACGCATCTGCGTGTCGTCCATGACGGCTTTGGCCGCAAGGCCATGCCTGCCGTCGCCATGGCAGGCGCCGGCTGCCGGGTTTCGCTCGATGCGAACAGGTCATCTAAGCCAATCGCCGCAAACATGCCTCGCCTCCTGCTTCGCGCGGCCTGAAAACAAAACGGACGGAGAGAGACAATGAGCGGTGTTGCCAGTCTGGTGCCGATGGTCATCGAGCAATCGAGCCGCGGCGAACGCGCCTTCGACATCTTTTCGCGGCTGCTGCGCGAGCGTATCGTCTTCATCAACGGCGAGATCAACGACGACATCTCGGCACTGGTCTGCGCGCAGCTTTTGTCGCTGGAATCGGACAATCCCGACAAGGAGATCTCGCTCTACATCAACTCGCCGGGCGGCGTGGTGACCAGCGGCTTCGCCATCTACGACACGATGCAATATATCAGCTGCCCGGTGTCGACCGTATGCATGGGCTTTGCCGCATCGATGGGCTCGTTCCTGCTGATGGCAGGCACACCGGGGCGCCGGATTTCCCTGCCGAACGCCACCATCCTGCTGCATCAGCCGCTGGGTGGGTTCCAGGGCCAGGCCTCCGACATCCAGCGCCATGCCGAGCGCATCGGCCGGACGAAACGGCACATGGCCGAACTTTACGCGCAGCATTGCGGCCGCAGCTATGAAGAGGTGGAACGCACGCTGGACCGCGACCATTTCATGACCGCCCGCGAGGCCCAGGCATGGGGCATCGTCGACCATGTTTTCGACACGCGAAAAAAGGCGGCGTAAGCCAGGGCCGGATCGGAGTCCGTCCGGCTGTCGAAGATTTGACGATGCCGGTCTGGTTCCATCGGCGGCGCGCCACTATAGTCTTGGGATGACCGACACTCATCAGTCCAGATCATTGCACCGCGTCATCGCCGTTGCTGCCCTCGCCATTGCGGTCTTCATCAGCGGCGCGGCTTTTGCCGAGGACAGTTCGCCGTCGACGCAAAAAGGCGCCCTGCCCGGCGTGACCGGTGGCTACCGCATCGCCACGCCGGCTCCCAAGCCCGAACCCGATGACGCGTTTCCCAGCAACGGCAACGGTCAGTTCAAGATCGGCGATACGGATGTCAGGATTTCCGGCAGCATCACCGTCGATGTCGGCGCCGGTTCGATCGGGCCGCCGCGCCACTGACAGCGCGTGTCGCGCTGCGGCTGTCACCCACAAGACAATCCGCACATGAAAACGGCCCCGCCGTGCTTTGCGCAAACGGACGGGGCCTTTTTGGATCTCAAATCCAATTTTGCCGGGAGTGTACTGCCGGCGTTTGATTTCGGATGCAACGCGGCATTCAGCCGACGATCCGACTAGCAGTTTCTGATTTTTAGTGGCTATGGCAGGTCACGGTTTGCCGGGTGGCGCAGACGCTAAACCCTGGCACTTATGCCTGCCGCGGCTCCAGTGACAACTGGAACCCCAGGGGACGATCCGGTGGCGTCATAGCTCCGCTCCTCTGTCCGTTGCGACTGTTTGTCAATCCGAAGCACAAATCGCAATGCCTGCGGCGTCTCGCAGGCCGCCTCTGGGCGGCGAGGCCATCGAAAGACGGCCGGCTTCGTTGACTGCTGGAGACTGCGCCCCTGAGTCCGTCGCGTCAACCATCAATAGCCGGTTACCGAAAAACGTGATCGCCGGGAGGTTACGTGCAAGTCAGCTTTTGCACAGCTTTGTCAGGAGCGTGTTCGGCCTTTGTTCTTTCCGCTTGCCCGTTCGCGCGAAAGACGCTTAAACGCTTTTGTCGGGAATTGTGGCGTCTCTCGACGTGGCGGCAAAACTACCTACATAGGGGATGGCCGGGAAAACCCGCCATTCCAGGAAATTCCAGATTCTGAGGCGGCGACCGGCTATGGCCGACCATAAATATCTTTCCATTCGCGGGGCGCGCGAACACAATCTGAAGAATGTCGATCTCGACCTGCCGCGTGACAGCCTGATTGTCATGACCGGCCTCTCGGGGTCCGGCAAGTCATCGCTTGCCTTCGACACGATCTATGCCGAGGGCCAGCGCCGCTATGTCGAAAGCCTGTCGGCCTACGCGCGGCAATTCCTCGAAATGATGCAGAAACCCGACGTCGACCAGATCGACGGCCTGTCGCCCGCCATTTCCATCGAGCAGAAGACCACCTCGAAGAACCCGCGTTCGACGGTCGGCACCGTCACCGAGATCTACGACTATATGCGGCTGCTGTTCGCCCGCGTCGGCATCCCCTATTCGCCGGCCACCGGCCTGCCGATCGAGAGCCAGACGGTTTCGCAGATGGTCGACCGCGTGCTGGCGATCGAGGAAGGCACGCGCCTGTTCATCCTGGCGCCGATGGTGCGCGGCCGCAAAGGCGAGTACCGCAAGGAATTGCTGGAACTGCAGAAGAAGGGCTTTCAGCGCGTCAAGGTCGATGGCGTCTTCTACGAAATCGCCGACGTGCCGGCGCTGGACAAGAAGTACAAGCATGACCTCGACGTCGTTGTCGACCGCATCGTCGTGCGCGGCGATCTCGCAACGCGGCTTGCCGATTCCATCGAGACGGCGCTGAAGCTGGCCGACGGGCTTGCCGTGGCCGAATTCGCCGACAAGCCGCTCGATTCCAGCCAGACCGGCGAGGATTCGGTCAACAAGTCGAAGAACGAGACGCACGAGCGCATCCTGTTCTCGGAAAAGTTCGCTTGCCCGGTCTCCGGCTTCACCATTCCGGAAATCGAACCGCGGCTGTTCTCGTTCAACAACCCGTTCGGCGCCTGCCCGACCTGCGACGGTCTCGGCAGCCAGCGCGCCATCGATGGCAATCTGATCGTGCCGGACGAGAACATCTCGCTGCGCGACGGCGCCGTCAGCCCGTGGGCGAAATCGACCTCCCCCTATTACGCGCAGACGCTGGAAGCGCTGGGCAAGGCCTATGGCTTCAAGCTTGGCGACAAGTTCAAGGATTTGTCCGAAGAGGCCCAGGAAGCTATCCTGCACGGCACGGGCGAGCGCGAAATCACCTTCCAGTATGATGACGGCCTGCGCTCCTACAAGACCACCAAGACCTTTGAAGGCGTCATTCCCAATCTGGAGCGGCGCTGGAAAGAGACCGAATCCGCCTGGATGCGCGAGGAGATCGAGCGCTTCATGTCGGCCACGCCCTGCCCGGTCTGCAAGGGCTATCGGCTGAAGCCCGAGTCGCTGGCGGTGAAGATCGCCGGCAGGCACATTGGCGAAGTCACCGAGCTTTCCATCCGCAAGGCCGACCAGTGGTTCACCGACCTGCCCGCGTCGCTCAACGACAAGCAGAACGAGATCGCGGTGCGCGTGCTCAAGGAGATCCGCGAGCGGCTGCGCTTCCTCAACGATGTCGGGCTCGACTACCTGACGCTGTCGCGCAATTCCGGCACGCTGTCGGGCGGCGAGAGCCAGCGCATCCGGCTGGCGTCGCAGATCGGCTCCGGTCTCACCGGCGTGCTCTATGTGCTGGACGAACCGTCGATCGGCCTGCATCAGCGCGACAATGCCCGTCTGCTCGATACGCTGAAGCACCTGCGCGATATCGGCAACACGGTGATCGTCGTCGAGCATGACGAGGACGCCATCCTGCATGCCGACTATGTCGTCGACATGGGCCCGGCCGCCGGCATCCATGGCGGCGAGATCATCGCCCAGGGCACGCCGCAGCAGGTCATGGCCAATCCCAATTCGATCACCGGCAAATATCTGTCGGGCGCGCTCGAGGTGGCGACGCCCGGCGTGCGGCGCGAAGCGAAGAAGAACCGCCGCCTGAGGATCGTCGGCGCGCGCGGCAACAATCTGAAGAACGTCACCGCCGAAATCCCGCTCGGCACCTTCACCGCCGTCACCGGCGTGTCGGGCGGCGGCAAGTCGACCTTCCTGATCGAAACCCTGTTCAAGGCTGCTTCGCGCCGCATCATGGGCTCGCGCGAACACCCGGCCGACCACGACCGCATCGAGGGCCTCGAATTCCTCGACAAGGTCATCGACATCGACCAGTCGCCGATCGGTCGCACGCCGCGTTCGAATCCCGCCACCTATACCGGCGCCTTCACGCCGATCCGCGACTGGTTCGCCGGCCTGCCGGAAGCCAAGGCGCGCGGCTACCAGCCAGGACGCTTCTCCTTCAACGTCAAGGGCGGCCGCTGCGAGGCCTGCCAGGGTGACGGCGTCATCAAGATCGAGATGCACTTCCTGCCCGACGTCTACGTCACCTGCGACGTCTGCCATGGCAAGCGCTACAACAGAGAGACGCTCGATGTCGTGTTCAAGGGCAAGTCGATCGCCGACGTGCTCGACATGACGGTCGAGGAAGGCGTTGACTTCTTCGCCGCCGTGCCCGGCGTGCGCGACAAGCTCGACACGCTGAAGCAGGTCGGCCTCGGCTACATCCACATCGGCCAGCAGGCGACGACGCTGTCCGGCGGCGAGGCGCAGCGAATCAAGCTCGCCAAGGAACTGTCGCGAAAGGCGACAGGCAAGACGCTCTACATCCTCGACGAGCCGACCACCGGCCTGCATTTCCACGACGTTGCCAAGCTGTTGGAAGTGCTGCACGAACTGGTCGACCAGGGCAACACGGTGGTGGTCATCGAGCACAATCTCGAAGTGATCAAGACCGCCGACTGGGTGCTCGACCTCGGTCCCGAAGGCGGCGACGGCGGCGGCGAACTGGTCGCACAGGGCACACCGGAAGCGATCGTGCGCGAAAAGCGCAGCTACACCGGCCAGTTCCTCAAGGAGCTTCTGGAGCGGCGCCCCGGAGGCAAGCGCGAAGCGGCGGAGTGATCGGACCGGTTGGCGCTTGGAGAGCTTTTGAATGACAATCAGAAGAGCGCTTGCCGATGATCTCCAAACCGTCATCTCGCTGACCGAAGCCGCCTATGCGCCTTACACCGCACTGTTAGGCGCACCGCCGATCCCGGTCACCGAGGACTATGCGCCGCGCATTGAGGGCGGCGAGGTGTGGGTGTTGGAGAGCGGCAGCGAAATTGCCGGAGTGCTCACACTGGAACGGCACGACGATCACGCGATGATTTTCTCCGTCGCGGTGTCGCCCGCCTTCCAGGGCAAAGGCTTCGGCATTGCGTTGCTCAAACACGCGGATGAACAGACACGCCTGTGGGGCCTGCCCGAGGTCCGACTCTACACCAACGCCAGGATGGAGCGGAACATCGCACTCTATCTGGCCTATGGTTTCCACGAAACGGGTCGCCGGCCCAATCCCTATCGGCCTGGATGGGTGCTCGTCGACATGGCCAAAACCGTCGATAAGACCACCGCGGCCTGATCTTTTTCGGCATTTGGGAGGATGACAATGAGCACATCGGGAACAATCCGCGCCGGCATGGGCGGCTGGACCTTCGAGCCCTGGGATACGTCCTTCTATCCCGACAAGCTTTCCAAGGCCAAGCAGCTGAACTACGCCACTCGCCAGGTGCCGAGCATCGAGGTCAACGGCACTTACTATTCCAGCTTCAAGGAGCCGACCTTCGTCAAATGGGCCAACGAGGCGCCGGACGGCTTTGTCTACTCGCTGAAGGGCAACCGCTTCGTCACCAACCGGCGCGTGCTGGGCGAGGCCGGCGAATCGATGATGCGCTTCCTCGGCTCGGGCGTTGCCGCACTCGGCGAAAAGCTCGGGCCAATCCTGTGGCAGTTCGCGCCGACCAAGAAATTCGATCCGGACGATTTCGAAGCCTTTTTGAAACTGCTGCCGGAAAAGCAGGACGGCGTTGCGCTGCGCCATGCGCTCGAAGTCCGCAACGACAGTTTTGTCGTGCCGGAATTCGCAGCACTTGCCCGAAAATACAAGGCCGCGATCGTCTACGCCGACCATGCCAAATATCCCGATATCGCCGACGTCACCGCCGATTTCGTCTATGCGCGGCTGCAGACCGGCAGTGACGACAATCCCGACTGTTACACGCCGAAGGGCCTCGATGAATGGGCCGCGCGGGCAAAGGTCTGGGCGGAAGGCAAGGTGCCCAGCGATCTCCGACGTGCTGATCCTTCGATCGATGCGCCGGTCAAGCCGCGCGACGTGTTCGTCTACTTCATCACCGAGGGCAAGGTGCGCGCGCCGTTCGGCGCCATGGCACTGATGAAGCGGGTGGACCAGGGTCAGCCGGTGCCCTGACGCAGCGGAATCATGGCATCTTCGCCATCGTCGTAACCTTATCGATACCTCCTTGCTGCATGAATCCAGCTGAACCAGTCACAGATTTGGGCCGCCGCGGGCAAGGACGAGGGGCATGTCGCTCGACTACACTTCACTTCTGTTGGCTGTCGGTTTTTCCGCTGCCTGCCTGAGCCTGACATTGTTTGGCATGTGGCTGACCGCTCGCTCGGAGAGATTCCTGCTGACATGGGCGACCAGCCTGGTGTTCGTGGTCGGCGATATTTTCGTCTATGACGCCTATATCGAAATGCCCGGGCGCCTGCTGGGCATCGCCACGCTGGCTTTCCTCCTGCTCGGTTTCTCGACAATGCTGGGCGCGGCCTATCAGTTCAGAACCGGCGGCTCGCCAGTGCCGCGAACGGCGTTTGGCAGCGCCATTTCGCTGGCCGTGACGTTGCCTCCGATGGCTCTAGGCTATGACGGGCTGGGCTTCATGTTCGAAAATGCCTTCGCCGCCTTGCTTCTATTCGCAACGGCGGTCGAATACTGGAAAGGCCGCGACGAAGCCCCTGCCCTGACGATCGGTATCACCGCGCTCTATTCGGCCACGGCCGCATCGTTCGCTCTCTGCGCCATGGTTCTAGCCTCGGAGGGGAAGCTGGTCCTTGGACATGCGCCAAGCAACTGGGCCGAGGAACTGAGCCTCATCATCGTCATCGCCAGCATGACCGGCATCGGGGCGCTTTCCCTGGCCCTGAACCAAGGACGCCTTGCCCGGCATCACCGCCACAATGCCCTGACCGACCCGCTGACCGGCCTGCTCAACCGCCGCGCCCTGTTCGACCTGCACGGCGATGCGCCGGTCGGCGCCTTCACGGCGGTGGTCGTCTTCGATCTCGACAACTTCAAGGCCATCAACGACGAATTCGGCCACGCCGCCGGCGATGAGGTGCTGAAGGTGTTCGCACGGGAACTCGCCGGCAATCTCCGCCCGGCCGACGTCGCCGCGCGCATGGGCGGCGAGGAATTCGCGCTGGTGCTCAAGCGGACCTTGCCCGAAACGGTGGAGGCCACCGCCGAGGCCATACGGGGAGCTTTCGCCGCGCACTGCATCGAAACCGAGACGGGTTCGCTGATATGCACGGTTAGTGCCGGATTTGCATTCGGCACCAAGGAAGGCCTCGGTTTCGACAAGGTGCTCAACGCCGCCGACAAGGCGCTCTACGACGCCAAACGCGGAGGCCGCAACCGCGTCACCGCCTCTGCGTTCAGGCGCGCAGGCTGATCGCGCGTATCAACACCGGCCTCTGATCGGGGAGAGACGAATGCGGCTCCTAGGCCGCCATGACGATCTCATTGAAGGTATCGAGATCGACATAGAAGACCTTGGTGATCTCCTCGATCAGATCGTCGTAATCGCAGCCCTGTGATCTCAAGATGTTGATGGCAGCGATGATATCGACACGTTCGATAAGCCGCCGCTTCTGGTAATCCTCGACGTAACGTTCCATGGCTGTCCCTTAGCCTGTGTGCCCAAACGCGTTTGAACGACAGAGATCGCAGGAGGGAAGCTAGGCAGCCTTGCTTGCGTGAAACTTGCCCGGCATTGGCCGTGCTCCTCGATCTGCGATAACCAGACTGATACGGAAGCGGCCGACTCACAAAGCCAAGGAAAAGACTAGCACGCGATGCTCGGCGTGCCAGAGACGCAGGTGATCGGAAGGAGAAATATTGGACTTGCCAAGAACTTAGGATCGCCAACTGAAGTTCACCGCCGATTCTAGACGGTCAGGAACTTCCTGACATCAGCACGGTCCAGATCTTCCGCCGGGCCGGTATGGACGATCACGCCACGGTCCATGATGTTGACCTCGTCGGCCAACTCGCGGCAGAAATCGAGATATTGTTCGACCAGAAGCACGGCGATGCCGGCCTGGTCACGCAGGTAGCGGATGGCGCGGCCGATGTCCTTGATGATCGAAGGCTGTATGCCCTCGGTCGGCTCGTCGAGCACCAGCAGTTTCGGCCGCATCACCAGCGCCCTGCCGATAGCGAGCTGCTGCTGCTGGCCGCCGGAAAGATCGCCGCCGCGACGGCCGAGCATCTGCTTCAGCACCGGGAACAATTCGAAAACATGCGCAGGAATGTTGCGGTCGGCCCGTTTCAGCGGCGCGAACCCTGATTCTAGGTTCTCCCGCACGGTGAGCAGCGGAAAGACCTCCCTGCCCTGCGGCACGAATGCGATGCCCGACCGGGCGCGGTCATACGCCGCGCTCCGGTCGAGCGCCTTCCCCTCGAAGGCAACGCTTCCGCTCGTCAGCCGGTGGTGGCCGACGATCGATCTCATCAAACTGGTCTTGCCTACGCCGTTGCGGCCGAGCACGCAGGTGATCTTGCCGGCGCCCGCCTTCAGCGACACGCCGCGCAGCGCCTGGGCGGCGCCGTAGTGCAGCGTGGCATTGGAAACTTCGAGCATGTCAGCGCCTTTTCCAGAACCGCAGGAACGACAGATCGAAGTGATGGAATTGCACCCGCCAGACCATGCTCATCTCCCCAGATAGACTTCGACGACACGCTCGTCGGCCGACACGAAATCAAGTGTGCCTTCGCTCAGCACCGAGCCCTCATGCAGGCAGGTGACCTTGACGCCGAGCTCGCGCACGAAATGCATGTCATGCTCGACGACGATGACCGAATGGTCGCGGGCAATATCCTTGAGCAGCCGCGCGGTTTCCTCGGTCTCGGCATCGGTCATGCCGGCGACCGGCTCGTCGACCAGCAGCAGTTTCGGATCCTGCGCCAGGAGCATGCCGATCTCCAGCCACTGCTTTTGCCCGTGGCTGAGATTGGCCGCCAGTTCGTCACGCTTGTCGCCAAGCCGGATGATGCCAAGGATGTCGTCGATCTGCCGCGTCTCGGCGGCCGAGCGGCGATGGAACAGCGCCGGGAAGATCGAGCGCGGTCCCTTCAGCGCCAGCATCAGGTTTTCCTCGATCGTGTGGCTTTCGAAGACGGTCGGCTTCTGAAACTTGCGGCCGATGCCCATCATGGCGATCTCGGCCTCGTCATGCTTGGTCAGATCGACCTGGCCATCGAAGAACACTTCGCCTTCGTCGGGCCGCGTCTTGCCGGTGACGATGTCCATCATCGTCGTCTTGCCGGCGCCGTTGGGGCCGATGATGGCGCGCATCTCGCCCTTGTCGAGCACCAGCGACAGATTGTTGATGGCGCGAAAGCCGTCGAAGGAGACCGAGACGCCGTCGAGATAAAGGATCGTGTTCGACTTCGACATGATCGCTCACTCCGCCGGCTGCGGTTCGGGGTTGCTGGCGGACCAGTCGCCGGGCTTTCTCGCCTCGCTGCGAACGATTTTCGCCGGCGGCGGCACGTCGGCATCGGTGCCGGCTTCCTCGGCGATCGAAGCTGCCCGCAACGCCTTGGCGTTGCCGCGCCAACTGTCCCACATGCCGATAATGCCTTTGGGCAGCAGAAGCGTGACGGCGACGAACAGCCCGCCCAATGCAAACAGCCAGAATTCCGGCAGCACGCCGGTGAACCAGGACTTGCCGGCATTGACCAGCAACGCACCGATGATCGGCCCGACAATGGTGCCGCGTCCGCCGACAGCCGCCCAGACGACGACTTCAATCGAATTGGCCGGCTCGAACTCGCCCGGATTGATGATGCCGACCTGCGGCACGTAGAGCGCGCCGGCAATGCCGGCCATGACAGCCGAGACGGTGAAGGTGAACAGTTTTACATTCTCGGCCCGCCAGCCGAGGAAGCGCGTGCGGCTCTCGGCATCGCGTACCGCCATCAGGAGCTTGCCGTATTTGGAGCCGACGATCGCCCAGGTGACGAACACGGCAAGTGCCAGCATCACGGCGCTGGCCGCGAACAGCGCCGAACGCGTCGCGTCGGCCTGCACGTTGAAGCCCAGAATATCCTTGAAATCGGTCAGGCCGTTGTTGCCGCCGAACCCCATATCGTTGCGGAAAAAGGCAAGCAGCAGCGCGTATGTCATCGCCTGGGTGATGATCGAGAGATAAACGCCGGTGACGCGGCTGCGGAAGGCGAACCAACCGAAGACGAAAGCGAGCAGACCGGGCACCGCGAGCACCATGAGGCCGGCGAACCAGAAATGGTCGAAACCATACCAGAACCACGGCAATTCCTTGTAGTTCAGGAACACCATGAAGTCGGGCAAGATGGGGTTGCCGTAGACGCCGCGCGAGCCGATCTGACGCATCAGATACATGCCCATCGCATAGCCGCCGAGCGCGAAGAAGGCGCCGTGGCCGAGCGAAAGGATGCCGCAATAGCCCCAGACAAGATCGAGCGCCAAGGCGAGCAGCGCATAGCAGAGATATTTGCCGGTCAGCGCGACAATGTAGGATGGGATGTAGAAGGCGCTGGTAGGAGACACCGCAAGGTTGAGCAGCGGCACGATGACGGCCACCGCCAGCAGGATGAAGATCGTGATGGCGATGCGGCGGTCCGCGCCGGCGGCAAAGAAGCGTCCCGTGATCATGCTTCCACCGCCCTGCCCTTGAGCGCGAACAGGCCGCGCGGGCGCTTCTGGATGAACAGGATGATCAGCACCAGCACGACGATCTTGCCGAGCACCGCGCCCGCATAGGGCTCGAGGAACTTGTTGACGATGCCGAGCGAGAAGGCGCCGACCAGCGTGCCCCACAGATTGCCGACGCCGCCGAAGACAACGACCATGAAACTGTCGATGATGTAGCCGCGACCGAGATTGGGCGAGACGTTGTCGATCTGGCTGAGCGCGACACCGGCAATGCCTGCAATGCCGGAGCCGAGCGCGAAAGTCAGCGCGTCTACCCATGGCGTCCTGATGCCCATCGAGGCGGCCATGCGCCGGTTGGCGGTGACGGCGCGCATCTGCAGGCCCCAGGGCGTGCGCTTCATCACGTAGAGCAGGATGCCGAAGACAGCGAGCGCGAAAACCAGGATCCACAGGCGGTTCCAGGTGATCGCCAACTGTCCGACATTGAACGAGCCCGACATCCACGAGGGGTTGCCGACCTCCTGGTTGGTCGGCCCGAAGATCGAGCGCACGGCCTGTTGCAGGATCAGCGAGACGCCCCATGTCGCCAGCAGCGTTTCAAGCGGCCGGCCATAGAGGAAACGTATGACGCCGCGCTCGATGACCAGCCCAACCAGGGCCGCGACGAGAAAAGCGAGCGGCAGTGCGATGACCAGCGACCAGTCGAACAGGTCCGGGAAGGATGTACGGATCACCTGCTGGACGACGAAGGTCGTGTAGGCGCCTAACATGACCATCTCGCCATGCGCCATGTTGATGACGCCCATGACGCCGAAGGTGATGGCAAGGCCGATTGCCGCCAGCAGCAGCACCGAGCCCAGCGAGATGCCGTACCAGATGTTCTGCCCGGCATCCCAGAAGGCCAGCGTCGAATTGATGTTGGCGATCGCGGCTGTCGCCGCTTGCCTGACCGCGTCGGTGGAATTCGCCTCGACCGAGGTGAGCAGGGAAACCGCATCGCGGTCGCCACGCGCGCCGATCAGCGCGATGGCAGTGAGCTTCTCGCCATCCGGCCGGTCAGAGACCAGAACGGAGGCCGCACGGGCCTGTTCGAGCAGAGCCTTGACGCTGGCCACGGTCTCGCTGGCGATTGCCGCATCGAGCGGTCCGATGTTTGCGGCGTCGGGCGTCTTGAACATGGTGTCGGCGGCGGCAATGCGCACGGCCGGATCCTTGGCGCCGAGCGTCAGCGTGCCCAACGCATCGCGGATGACGCGACGCAGCGTGTTGTTGACCTTGATCTTGGTGATGTCGTCCTTGGCCGCCTCGCCCAATGCCTCGCCGCTCAACGGGTCGGAAAGCTGGACGCTTTCGCCCGCTTCCTTGCCGACGAACACCAGGGAATCGGCCTTGCGGACATAGAGGTTGCCGTCGGCCAGTGCCGCAAGCGGCCGCTCCACCGCCGGATCGCCGGCAGCAGCCAGTTCGTGGACGACGGCTCCGATCTCGGAAAAGCCCTTGGCCGCGGCGAATTTGGCGATGATGCCGCGCAGATCGGCTTCGGCAGCGCCCGATGACGACAGCGTCGCCAGCAGGAACAGCAGCGTCAAGCCTGCGCGGATAAAGGTCATCGGCTTCCGTTACCCTTTTCGAAGATTTTAAATGGACGTCCGGACGACGGAGGAAGCCGTCCGGACGCGCGGTCTGACTAAGTCAGCCCTGGGAGTATCAGTTCGTTCCCTTGCCGCCGCACTTGCCGGTGGCAACGTTGAAGTTGCCGCATGACAGAGGCGCGCGCCAATCGGAGATCAGATCCTTGGAATCCGGCAGATAATCGGACCATTCGTCGCCCATCACCAGGCCCGGCGTGCGAGAAACCGTCTCGAACTGGCCGTCCGCCTGGATTTCACCGATCAGCACCGGCTTGGTGATGTGGTGGTTCGGCATCATCGTCGAATAGCCGCCAGTCAGGTTCGGCACCGACACGCCGATCATGGCGTCGATGACCTTGTCCGGATCGGTGGTGCCGGCCTTCTCGACCGCCTTCACCCACATGTTGAAGCCGATATAATGGGCCTCCATCGGGTCGTTGGTGGTGCGCTTGTCGTTCTTGATGAACTTGTGCCAGTCGGCGATGAACTTCTTGTTCTCGGGCGTGTCGACGCTCTCGAAATAGTTCCAGGCGGCGAGATGGCCGACCAGCGGCGCGGTGTCGAGACCGGCAAGCTCTTCCTCGCCGACCGAGAAGGCCATGACCGGGATGTCCTCGGCCTTGATGCCCTGGTTGCCGAGTTCCTTGTAGAACGGCACGTTGGCATCGCCGTTGACGGTCGAGACGACGGCGGTCTTCTTGCCGGCCGAACCGAACTTCTTGATCGCTGAAACCTCGGTCTGCCAGTCGGAGAAGCCGAACGGCGTGTAATTGACCATGATGTCTTCCGCCGCCACACCCTTGGCCTTCAGATAGGCTTCGAGGATCTTGTTGGTGGTGCGCGGATAGACGTAGTCGGTGCCTTCCAGCACCCAGCGCTTCACCGAACCGCCATCCTCGCTCATCAGATAGTCGACGGCCGGGATGGCCTGCTGGTTCGGCGCAGCACCCGTGTAGAACACGTTGCGTTCGCTTTCCTCGCCCTCATACTGGACCGGGTAGAACAGGATATTGTCGAGTTCGGAGAACACCGGCAGCACCGATTTGCGCGACACCGAGGTCCAGCAACCGAACACCGCCGCGACCTTGTCCTTGGAAATCAGTTCGCGCGCCTTTTCGGCAAACAGCGGCCAGTTGGAAGCCGGATCGACAACCACCGCCTCGAGCTTCTTGCCGAGCAGGCCGCCCTTGGCGTTCTGCTCGTCGATGAGCATCAGCATGGCGTCCTTCAGCGTCGTCTCCGAAATCGCCATGGTCCCCGACAGCGAATGGAGAATGCCGACCTTGATCGTATCGTCGGCGGCCTTGACAGGAGCGGACGTCAACAGGCCGGCGGCGACCACACCAGCCGAAAACATTTTTGTTATTGTCGAGAAATTACCCCTCATATTACGGACTCCCAAGCTGTTTGATTGCACCGCAACACTACAATGCAACCCCCATGCCAACCGCTCTGGCGATCCCGAAAGGATACAAATAGCTCAGAGATATCAGCGCCTTGGAATATAGGGCTTCCAAAACAAAGTGAGGCGGCCAGAAATCGATTGAGGGAAATTTGCGCAGCTTACGCAGCCACTGCCTAATTTTCACTCATTCCTTCCGACTGCCTAGGTTTTGATCTCAACGGCCGTGCCTCAGGCGACCGATGTTGCGGGGCGGTGCAAAAATAGGGCAAGCTCGCTCTTCAAGCGAGCGACGTCATGGTTTCAGGTATTTCACGCATTTTCATCGGCATACTGCTTCTGGCGACAGCAACCGGGGCCGCGCGAGCCGACTTCAGCGACGGCAAGATGCCTGATGGCACCTATCACTGCGAGGTGTACCTGCTCGGCATGTTCCTCAGCCTCGGCGACATCACCATCAAGGGGAACCTCTATAGCGGCCCGGTCTACACCGGCCTCGGCACCTTCGGCACCGCGCAGCAGGGGTACAACTACCAAATGGATGCAAACGGCGTGATCTCCTGGCTGGGACCGTTGGGCGGCTATACCGCCGGCGGCAACTCGCTGTCGCTGACCCAGGCAACGCTGGACGGCGAAACCGTGCCCTCGTTCGACATCATCATGAAGCAACCCGACGGCGCCTTCACCGCCTCGACCTGCACCAAGCAATAAGGCGGAAAGAAAAAGGCGCGGAACCTTGCGGGTTCCGCGCCAGCAGTCAGTCGGGAGGATGCGACTAGATCGTCTTGGCTGACATCTGCGCGGCGATGTAGTCGGCCTGGCGTATCGCCAGCGACACGATCGTCAGGGTCGGGTTTTCGGCTGCCCCGGTGGTGAACTGGCTGCCATCCGACACGAACAGGTTCTTGATGTCGTGCGCCTGGCCGTGCTTGTTGACGACGCCGTCTTCCGCTTTCTCGCTCATCCGGTTGGTGCCGAGATTGTGGGTCGACGGATAGGGTGGCGTCGGGAAGGTGCGGGTGGCGCCGACCGCATCGTAAAGTGCCGTAGCCTGCTTGTAGGCGTGGTTGCGCATCGCCGTGTCGTTGGGATGGTCGTCGAAATGCACGTCGGCGATCGGCATGCCGTGCGCGTCCTTCTCGTCGGCATGCAGCGTGATGCGGTTCTCCGCCCGTGGCATGTCCTCGCCGACGATCCACAGGCCGGCCATGTGGTCGTAGTGATCGAGTGCGGTGGTGAACGAGCGGCCCCAGGCGCCCGGATCGAGGAAGGCTGCCATGAACGGCAGGCCGAGCGACAGTGTCTCGAATTCGTAACCACCCACGAACCCACGAGACGGATCATGCCGCGCCTCGTCGCGGATGATACCGGCCATGGTGGTGCCGCGATACATGTGCACCGGTTTGTCGAAGATGGCATAGACCGAGCCGGTGGTGTGGCGCATGTAGTTCTTGCCCACCTGCCCCGATGAGTTGGCAAGCCCATCGGGGAATTTTCCCGATGCCGAATTGAGCAGCAGCCTTGGGCTCTCGATCGAATTGCCGGCAACCGCGACAATGCGCGCCTTCTGCTCCTGCAGCTTGCCGTCCTTGTCGGCATAGACAACGCCGGTCACCTTTCCGCTGGCGTCATGGTTGATCTTGATCGCCATGGCGTTCGGCCTGACTTCGAGATGGCCTGTCGCCTCGCCTTTGGGTATCTCGGTGTAGAGCGTCGACCATTTGGCGCCCCATTTGCAGCCCTGGAAGCAGAAGCCGGTCTGCTGGCAGGACATGCGGTCGTCGCGATCGACCGAGTTGATCGCCATGTTGCCGGTGTGGCATTCCTTGTAGCCGAGCTTGTCGGCACCGGCCTTCAGCACCTTGAAATTGTTGTTGCCCGGCAGTCGCGGCCAGTCATTGGTGCCGGTGACGCCCATCTTGGCCTCAGCCTTGGCATAGTAGGGCTCCATCTCGGCCAGCGTGATCGGCCAGTCGAGCAGGTTGGCGCCTTCCAGTTTGCCGTAGGTCGACAGCGTCTTGAACTCATGCTCCTGGATGCGCAGCGAGGCTCCGGCCCAGTGCGTGGTCGAACCGCCGACCGACTTGACGATCCAGGCCGGCAGGTTGGGAAAATCCTTGGCCACACGCCAGTCACCCGACGTGGTGCGCTTGTCGGTCCAGGCGAGTTGGCTGAACGAACCCCACTCGTCATTGATGAAGTCTTCGTATTCGTGGCGCGCGCCAGCTTCCAGGATGACGACGTCGACACCCTTCTGGGCGAGTTCGTTGCCGAGCGTGCCGCCGCCGGCGCCCGAGCCGATGATGACGACGACGCCGTCGTTGTTCAGATCAAATGAAGCTGCCATGGTTTCCTCCCATGATTTCTGTTTGCGGGTTCAGGAACGACGGGGCTCAGAGCCACTCGATGTCGTCGAAACCGCGCGCGATGTAGCCGCCCTTGGAATAGGACTCGCCCTCGTAACCGAAGATCGGCCACACCTCTTTCTGGTTGTAGAGGCCGACCACGAGGCCGCCTCTGATGGCCTGGAAGAACGGCGTCGTCTCGACCTGCTTCAGTACGCCGACGCGCTGGTCCTCCCAGCCGAGGCCGCGGTAGCCGCCGTCACCGGACTTCTTATCGAGGTCGGCGATGCCGTCTTCGATCATTGTCTTGTAGGCGGCGTCCTTGCCGGCCTGCTCGTCATGGCCCTTCACGGCAATGGCGTAATATTTGTCGGGAACCTGATCGTGCGGATAGATGTCGCGCGCCATCTGGATCAGCGTCGCCATGGTTTCGGGCTTGAGTGCCGATGTCTCGAGCCCCCAGGCATGTTCAGGGCTGATGACGGCGCTGCCGGAGATGACGAGCAGCGCGCCGATGCCGCCGCGTTTGAGAAGCTCACGACGTGAAAGCCCGGGCTTCGCGTCATAGATCGTGACCATTTTATTCCTCCCTGCTTGCTATGTGCACTGTTGAGAGTGCGTTTGCTGGCGCCGCACCTGCCGGCGCGGCTGCTATGTCTCCTATTGGAAGCGACCTGCGCGTTGCAGAACCTCGATCTTGTAGCCGTCCGGATCCTCGATGAAGAAAAAGCGGGCGATCAGCGACCCGTCGCGATTGAACTCGACGATCTTCTTCGGATTGAGGCCGAGCGCACCGAGACGGTCATGTTCGCTGTCGAGATCGGCGACCGAGACCGCAAGGTGGCCGTAGCCGTCGCCGAGCCCGTAAGGCTCCTGCCGATCCTTGTTCACGGTCAGTTCGAGCTCGAACCCTGCCTCGGCATTGCTGAGGTAAAGGAGGGTGAATGTCTCGAAATCCAGCCTGTCGGCGACATCGAGCCCGAAGGCGTTTCTGTAGAAATCGACCGATCGGGCTTCGTCGAGGACCCGGATCATGCTGTGTATCGCCTTGGCCAAATCAGTCTCCGCGCTGGTGTGGAGGCGATTATGCGCGGCACGGACAAAAGGTGGTGGCAGCCGGTTACCACGCCCGCAGCCGCGAACGGGACGAAAGTCCGATTGCCGGACCGGCAATTTTGCCCGAGAATGCATGTGGGGACAGGTCAAGCAGTATCAAGCTGCACGCCCGTCCACCCAAGACCAACAATCATGGGAGGTTTGTCGGATGTGCAGGGTGTTTGCGGGCCAGGACCCCGAAGGCTATCGCCAGATCAACCGCTCGATTCGCATCGACGGTCACTCGACCAGCATCCAGCTCGAAGCGACGTTCTGGGCGTTGCTCGACGAGATCGCTGAAAACCAGAATCTGACGACGCCGAAATTCATCTCCAAGCTCTATGACGAAGCCATAGAGATCAACGGCGCCATCCCGAACTTTGCGTCGATGCTGCGCACCACCTGCGCGCTCTATCTGCGCGGCCATCGGCCGGGAATGGATGAGCAGATGGTGCCGAAGCGGGAGGCTGCTTAGCTTATTGCGCTCAGCTGAGTTCTTGGGCGAGCCCGATGAGAAGCCCCCCAGGCCCTCGAATGTAGCAGAGCCGATACACGTCTTTATACTGGACGACTTCGCCTTCGAGCTGCGCACCGCGATTGCGGAGCCTTTCGAGCGTTCCGTCAATGTCGTCCACGGTGAACATGACGCGGAGGTAGCCCAGGGCGTTAACCGGGGCGTTGCGGTGATCGGCGACGACAGGCGGCGTGAGGAAACGGGACAATTCGAGCCGGCTGTGGCCGTCCGGCGTCCGCATCATGGCAATCTCGACGCGCTGATCGCCCAGTCCAGTGACACGTCCGGCCCATTCTCCTTCGATCGTGGCCCGCCCTTCGAGCTCAAGGCCGAGCTCGCCAAAGAAACCAATCGTCTCTTCGAGGTCATCGACGACGATTCCTATGTTGTCCATCCGTTTGAGCGCCATGTGTCCAGTCTACAAGGCGTCGTCCCAGCCGTAAACTCCTTAGGCTGCTTGCCAGCTGAGGAATAGTTCCAGCCGGCCGATCTGGTGCTGCTGTGCGCTTACCGACGACGCCCGCCATGCCTCCCTGGCCTGGAGCCTGAAAGACCAGGAGGTCGCCGACGTCCTGACCTATGTGCGCGCCAGTTGGGGCAACGCCGCCCCGGCGGTCTCCTCCGACGATGTCGCTGCCGTACGCAAGGGACTGACCCGTTAGACCCGTACTCTAGTTCTCTGCTGCGACAGCGAGCGCCAGCCGGCTCATGTCTGCGAACAACTCCTGGCGCTCGGAATAGTCGGTCTGTTCGCCGGTCTCGATGTTGTCGACCACGACACACATCGACAGCGCACGAGCCCCGAAATGCTGTGATATGCGATAGAGCGCGCTGGTTTCCATGTCCACAGCCAAGGCTCCTTGGGCCTGCGCATCGGCAAAACGGGCGCGCCCATCCGGGTGATAGAAGATGTCGCTGCACACCGTCAGGCCGGCATGATGGTCGATGCCGAATTCCACCGCCTTGGCCAGTGACGATGCGAGGAGCGCCGGGTCGGGGCCAGCGGGTCCATAAAGGCCGAAAACCTGGCCGCTCTGGGCGCTTTCCGCCTGTGCCGATTGCGAGATGACAAGGCTGCGCAGTTTTGCCTTTGCGGTCAGGCTGCCGCAGGTGCCGGTGCGGATCAACGTCCGGGCGCCATAATGGTCCAGCAGTTCATGCGCATAGATCAGAAACGACGAAACGCCGATGCCCGTCGCCTGAATGCTGATAGACTTGCCACGAAACAGCCCGGTGAAGCCAAGCGTGCCGCGGCGGCGATTGATACAGCGCGGCGCTTCCAGGAAAGTTTGCGCCATCCACTCGGCACGCTGCGGGTCACCCGGCAACAACACCGTGTCGGCGTAATCTTCCTTGTCCGCTTCGTTGTGCGGCGTCACCAGTTGCTCCCCTAAGCCTTCCTGCCGTTTCACCCGCAATCATGGCGTTGTCACGGCGTTGTGCAAGGAGGAACATGGGAAAAGCTCTAAGACTCCAGCACATCCTTGACGATCGTCGCCAGTTGCTTGAGCGAAAACGGCTTGGGCAGAAAGCCGAAATGCGCATCTGCCGGCAGGTTTCTGGCGAATGCGTCTTCGGCATATCCGGACACGAAGACGAACTTGATGTCCGGCTGGCGCTTGCGCAATTCACCAAGCAGTGTCGGTCCGTCCATTTCCGGCATCACCACGTCGGAAACGACGATATCGACCTTGCCGCCCAGCGCCTCGAACACCTCCAGCGCCTCGACGCCCGACGATGCCTCGTGCACGGTGTAGCCACGCGAGGTCAGCGCCCGCATGCCGCCCATGCGCACGGCATCCTCGTCCTCGACGAGCAGCACCGTGGCCGAGCCCGACAGATCCTTGGCCGGATCGGCGACCTTTGCCGGCGCCGCCGGCGCATCGCCGGGCTCGCCTGCTTTTTTCGCTTCCGCAATATGACGCGGCAGGAAAATGCGGAAGGTCGAGCCTTTGCCGACTTCCGAATCGCAGAAGATGAAGCCGCCGGTCTGCTTGATGATGCCGTAGACCATCGACAGGCCAAGGCCGGTGCCCTTGCCGACTTCCTTGGTGGTGAAGAAGGGCTCGAAGATCTTCTTCAGCACGTCGGGCGCGATACCGCTGCCGGTGTCCTCGACTTCGACCACGACATAGTCGGCCGGGGCTAGTTCGCGGTAGGAAAAGGCCTTGCACTCCTCGGCGGTGACATTGCGGGTGCGCACGGTCAGATCGCCGCCCGCCGGCATTGCGTCGCGCGCGTTGACCGCAAGGTTGACCACCACCTGTTCGAACTGCCCGATATCGACCTTGACCGGCCACAGGTCACGGCCATGGTCGACCTTCAGCTTGATGTCGTTGCCGACCAGACGGGCCAGCAGCATCCTGAGATCGGCGAGCACGTCGGTCAGGTTGAGCACTTCCGGCCGCAATGTCTGCTTGCGCGAGAAGGCCAGAAGCTGCCGCACCAGCGAAGCCGCCCGGTTGGCGTTCTGCTTGATGTTCATGATGTCGGGGAAGGAGGGGTCCGACGGACGGTGATTGGTCAACAAAAGGTCGGACGCCATGATGATGGCGGTCAGCACATTGTTGAAATCATGCGCGATGCCGCCGGCAAGCTGGCCGACCGCCTGCATCTTCTGGCTTTGCGCCATCTGCCCTTCGAGCGCTTTCTGCTCCGTTGTCTCGACGGCGTAGACGATGGCCGACTCCTCGGCGCCCTCGCCGCCGGTGCCGTCGGCGACGGCGTTGACGTAGAAGCGGATGTGCCGGTCGTCGTTGCCGGGCAAAAGCGTGTCGATCGGCTCGATGTCGGCCTGCCGCTGCTGCGCTTTCTCGAAGGCAGCCGCGAAGGCCGGCCGGTCGCGTTCGTGGATCACCGTGTCGAGCCGCACGCGACGGTCGACGGCGTCGCGATCGACGACAGACGAGAACAGCGACAGGAACGGCGCATTGGTGCGCAGGATGCGCCCATTGTGGTCGACGCCGGCGATTGCCATCGGTGTCGAGTTGAAGAAGCGGGTGAAGCGCACTTCCGAAGCCCGCAAATCGGCAGAGGCATCCTCGCCTTGCGTGCGGTTGAGCACGATCGTGCGTGTCGGCCCGTTCAATCCTTCGCGGCTGGCCGAAACGCGGTGCATGAAGCGCACCGGCAGCGCTTCGCCCGTCATGGTCGTCAGGTCGAGATCGATCACCGCGTTGCGTGTGGTGCCGGGGTCGGCCTTGACCGAGCGGACCAGCGCCATGCCGTCGCCGGCCACGATCTCCGAGAGAGACACGGCACCGGGCGTGAAACTGGTGAGGTCGATGCCCAGCCATTCGGCGAGCGTGGCGTTGATGTAGGTGACGCGGCCCTCCTGGTCGGCCGAAAAGAAGCCGGCCGGCGCGTGGTCGAGGTGATCGATCGCCTTCTGCAGATCGAGGAAGAAGCGCTCCTGCTCGGCCCGCTCCTGCGAGATGTCGGCAAGCTGCCAGGCCAGCATCGGCAGCCGCTGGCCCGGAACGCTGAAGGCGCGGGCGCGGGCGCGGTACCAGCGGGCGCCCGGCTCGGCACCGGGCCGGATGGACTGCGCGAGCCTGAACTCGCCGTCGCCCGGCTGGCCGTCGCGCAGGCCGGACGCCAGGCGATAGATCGTCACCGAGGCTTCGGGGACATCCGAGAGCAATCCCTCGACGGTCTTCAGGTCGGCAGCGGACGATGCTCCGGTCATATCCGCATAGGCGCGGTTGGCGTAGACGACGCGGCCTTTGGTGTCGGTGACGAGAAGCCCCTGCGACATCGAATCGACGAAGGATTTCGACAGTTCGTCGCCGGTCGAGCGTGGCGTGACCTGCACGAAGCCGATCGCTGTGGCAAACAGGAAGCCGACGCCGATCATCGCCAGCACGCCGAGCATGCCGAGCAGGAAAGGATCGCCGAGGCGCTCGCGGAAAAGCCCGAAGACGATCGCCGCCCCCGTCAGAACGACGATGAAAATGATAAGCCGGGTGACCGCGCCCGGTCGCGTATTCTGGTCGACGATCGGTACCGGATAGAAATCGCCGCGCGCTTCCTTGGCCATGTGCCCCCTGCTCGTGAATTCCGGTGTTCCGACACCCGCCCCGTACCGGGTTGAATCACATTCTCCTAGTCCGGAAAAGGCCTGGGCGGCAAATGTCGGATAAAAATGATGTCTTTCGGCCTTCTGGGTTTTTCAAGCTGTTCACCGGCGTGAAACGCAACTTGCGGTGGCCCGCTGCAACGGTCTAGTGTCTCGTCACTTCCAAGGGCGATCAGGGGAAACCAATGCAATGGCTCGATAGCGTGGCAGGTCCCGGTTATGCCGCAGCATTGTTGTGGACGTTTGCAGCGCTTGTCCTGCTGGTCATCGTTCTCGTCATCATCAAGCTGGTGCGCAACCTGACATTCGGAACCTTCGTCGCTGGCGGCCGGAACCGCAAGACGCGACTGGCCGTCATGGATGCCACCGCCGTCGACAGCCATCGCCGGCTGGTGCTGATACGCCGCGACGACATCGAACATCTGCTTCTGATCGGTGGCCCGACCGACGTCGTCGTCGAGCGCGATATCCGGCTTTCAGCGCCGCGTCGTCCCGCGTTGACTGGAGACGGTGGCTTGCAGCCGGTCCCGGCCACCGCGGCCCCGGCAGCAGCAAGGCCGCGTCCGCCGCAACCCGCTCCACCCCCGCCAAGACAGGCACCCGCTCCACAGCCGGTGAACACGACGCCGCCCGCCCGCCCGCGCCCAACAGCGCCGCCGGCACCTGCATCGAAGCCGGCAACGCAAAGCTACCAGCCGACCAATGTCACGCCGTTGCCCGCCTACGGCTCCGCCAATGCCAACACCGTCCGGCACGCGCCGCCACCACCGCAGCCGGTGCAGGACAGCATCGACGACACGCTGATGAGAGAACTCGAAGTGTCGCTGGACCAGCCCCGTTCGGGCGGCCCGGTGGGCAAGCCGGCGGCGCCGCAGTCTCTCGATGACGAGATGACCAAGCTTCTCGGCGAACTCTCCAGTCAGAAGAAATGAGCGACCGCCGGGTCGCTATCCCCGCGAAACATCGTCGCCGGTCAACTGGTCCACTGCCGAACCACCTCGTCCGAAGCGCCAGATATCAAGGGTTTGCTGCCTTCGCCCGCCCTGAGCGGTGGATGCCGCACCAATAAAAACGGCCGGGAAACCGGCCATTTTCAGAATCGAGGTCGTTCGAGACAGCCGGCCGTGAGCCGCCGGCCTTGACCTTCAGTCGTCGCGATAGACTTTTTCGCGGCGCTCATGCCGCTCCTGCGCTTCGATCGACAATGTCGCGATCGGACGTGCATCGAGCCGCTTCAGCGCGATCGGCTCGCCCGTCTCTTCGCAATAGCCGTAAGTGCCTTCGTCGATGCGCTGCAGGGCGGAATCGATCTTTGCAATGAGCTTGCGCTGACGGTCGCGGGCCCTGAGTTCGATGGCGCGGTCGGTTTCCGAAGAGGCGCGATCGGCCAGATCGGGGTGGTTGGCGTTCTCTTGCTGCAGGATTTCCAGTGTTTCGCGCGCTTCGCGCAATATGTCATTCTTCCAGGTGACGAGCTTTGAGCGGAAGTAGGATTTCTGCCGCTCGTTCATGAACGGCTCGTCTTCGGAGGGTACGTAATCGGCGGTAACGATGTCGTTCATTCGACTCACCCAAACTGCCCCAATTTTGGCGCCTATATATTCGTCGTCCGACGCCTGCACAAGCGCAATCGGCCGCTGTTTCACGCAATTGTTAAAGTACCCGGTCACGCGTCTTTGCAGCCGCGTACGGTCGCTTTGGTACAAACTCCGCCGAGACACTTTGGATCCGGCGGCACATGCTTTCCCTGATCGCCGTGACCCCGGGGCCGATACGCAAGAGCCTTTTGCAGCAAGCAGCATTGGGTGATTCGCCGTGTTTGAAGAGCACGGGCCATTGTGCGCAACGCCGTTCTCGTGGCTAATCCCGGAAGGCTTCGGCATTCGGAGGTTGGGTGAGCAGGCTTTATCTATTGCGTCATGCCAAGGCTGGCTGGGCACTGCCCGGCATGCGCGATTTCGACCGTCCGCTCGATGCGTCCGGCCGCACCGATGCCGAAGTGATGGGCGCCGCCATGCGTTCCCGCCTCTACGTTCCGGAGCGGACGCTGTGCTCCAATGCCAAACGCGCCAAGGAGACGCTGGAAGGCCTGGCCGGCCAGACGGACACCGGCCGGGTCCTGTTCTTCGACGCGCTCTACAGCGCCGACGCGGCCGGTTACCTCCACCTTATCAGAGACAATGGCGGATCGGGCTCATTGCTGGTCATTGGCCACAATCCGATGATGGAAGACCTCACCATGGCAGTTTCGGGCGACGGCGACGAAACTGCGCGGGCCACGCTGAACCATGGGTTCCCGACCGCGGGCCTGGCAGTCGTCCGCTTCGACGGCGATCTTGCCAGCGCCGCCCAGGGCACCGGTTATCTCGAAGCGTTCCTGACGCCGGCCGATCTCTGAAGCCATTTCAAAGCCCTGATACAGCGCCTATATCGGACGGACCGAAGTTCGAGAGAGCATATTTTGGCATCATCGCTGACCACCTTCACCGACGAGGCGAGGATTGCCCTCGACACGCTATCGGGCCGGGCCACCGGGCTTTTTTCCCCATCGCTGCGCCTCGGCGTGACCGGTTTGTCCCGGGCCGGCAAAACGGTGTTCATATCGGCCCTTGTCCACAATTTGATCCATGGCGGGCGCCTGCCGCTGTTCGAAGCGCAGAAATCGGGGCGCATCGCCCGCGCCTTCCTCGAGCAGCAGCCCGACGACGCGGTGCCGCGTTTCCAGTATGAGGACCACATTGCCGCCCTGGTCAACGACCGCGCCTGGCCCGATTCGACGCGCGCCATTTCGGAACTGCGGCTGACCATCGAATATGAATCGGCTTCCGGCTGGAGCCGTATGTTTTCCTCGGGCAGACTGTCGGTCGATATCGTCGACTATCCCGGCGAATGGCTGCTCGATCTGCCGCTGCTCGGTAAATCCTTCGCCGACTTCTCGCACGAAGCCTTTGAAATGGCCGTTCTGCCGGTGCGCGAGGACCTTTCGCAGAGCTGGCGGGCGTTGTCGGCCGGGATCGATCCGAACGCCGATGCCGACGAGATGACGGCGCGCCGGCTGGCCGAAAGCTTCGCCACCTATCTGAAGGCCTGCAAGCTCGACGAGCGGGCGCTTTCGACCTTGCCGCCCGGCCGCTTCCTGATGCCGGGCGATCTCGAAGGCTCGCCGGCCCTGACCTTCGCGCCCCTGGCCGGGATCGGCGACAAGCGTCCGCGCCCGGGATCGCTGCACGCCATGATGGACAGGCGCTATGAGGCCTACAAGACGCATGTCGTCAAACCCTTCTTCCGCGAACACATCACCCGCCTCGATCGCCAGATCGTGCTGATCGACGCCATGCAGGCGCTGAACGCCGGCCCCGGCGCCATGGCCGACCTGGAGCGCGCGGTAACCGAGATCCTCAGCTGTTTCCGTCCCGGCCGGGGCAGCTTCCTCACCGACCTGTTTTCGCGGCGCATCGACCGCATCCTGGTTGCCGCGACCAAGGCCGACCATCTGCACCACGAAAGCCATGACCGGCTGCAGGCGATCGTGCGGCGGCTTGCCGACCGCGCCGTGGCACGGGCGAATTTCACCGGCGCCGATGTCGAAGTGGTCGCCATGGCGGCGGTGCGCGCGACGCGCGAAGGCACCGTCAAGCAAGGCCGGGAGACGCTTCCCGTCATCATCGGCACGCCGATCGCCGGTGAGAAGATCAATAGCGAAACCTTTGATGGAAAGACGGAAACAGCCATATTTCCCGGTGACTTGCCCGAGAATATTGACGCTGTGTTCGATGTTTCGGGAGCCGATCACAGGCAGGACTCCGCGGACCCGGCAATCCGCTTCGTCCGTTTCCGTCCGCCAAAGCTTGAACGCACGGCCGAAGGCGTCACGCTGTCGCTGCCGCATATCAGGCTCGACCGTGCCTTGCAGTTCCTGATCGGAGATCATCTGGCATGACCGCGCCCCGCAAGCCGGCGGCATTCCGCATCGAGCCGGAAGCCACATCGAGACAGGAAGCGCCGGAGACGCGCCGCGCCCAGCCCGGTACCCATGCCCAAGCCGAAACCCAGCGCAAGCCCCGGCCGATGAAGGCCGATGTCGCGCTGGTCATTCCGGCGGAGGTCGACGTCTTTGACGAACCCGACATCATTGCCGCTGAACCGCCGCCGGCGATCGCCCCCAGGAAACGCTCGCTGCTCGGCAGCATCTTCTTCGGCGCCTTCGGCGTGCTGGTTTCGCTGGCTGTCGGCCTGTGGACGGATCAGCTCATACGCGACCTCTTCGCGCGCGCCGAATGGCTGGGCTGGCTGGCGGCGGCCATGGCCGCCGTTGCCGTGCTGGCGCTTGTGGTGATCCTGATTCGCGAATTCCTGGCGATCGCCCGCCTGGCCGAGGTCGAAAAGCTGCAGAAGCGGGCGCTCGATGCGATCGCCCGCGACGATCCCAAGGCTGCACGATCGGTCGTCGACGAATTGTCGGCCTTTGTCGCGGCCAAACCCGAGACCGCGGCCGGCCGGCGCGCGTTGGCCGAACTGCGCGGCGAGATCATCGACGGCGGCAATCTCGTGCGCCTGGCCGAGGCTGAAATTCTCGGCCCTCTCGATGCCAGGGCAAAGGTGATGATTCTCGAAGCCGCCAAACGCGTCTCGCTGGTGACGGCGGTCAGTCCACGCGCACTGGTCGATGTTGCCTATGTCGTATTCGAGGCCGGGCGGCTTATTCGCCGCCTGTCGGAACTCTATGGCGGCCGGCCAGGAACGCTGGGTTTCTTCCGCCTGGCGCGCAGCGTGCTGGCGCATCTGGCGGTTACTGGCTCGATCGCGATCGGCGACAGTTTCGTCCAGCAGATCGTCGGCCACGGCCTGGCCGCGCGCCTTTCGGCCAAGCTTGGCGAGGGCGTCGTCAACGGCATGATGACGGCGCGCATCGGCATCGCCGCGATGGAGACGGCGCGCCCCCTGCCCTTCAGCGCCGCGAAGCGTCCCGGATTGGGCGATTTCCTCTCGGCGCTGACATCGTTCGCAACCAGGAAAGACGGTGAAACGACCCCCTCCGGCAAGTGAGCCGGGCTGGAGTGTCCGGCATTCGGAATCGTTACCGGACTGCTCAGCGGCGGCCCTGCGGTGACGAAGCATTAACCAATCTTGTTCATGGTCAGACGGGTTCCAAACAGCCTCTTTGTTGCCGGGTGTCGTCGATGAAAAGCGTAATACTATCCAGCGTCCTGCCCCTGGCAGCGGTGATCACGGCAGTCGTCGGCATTGCAGGAGCGGCCTCTGCGGCGGAGCCGGACAAGCAGTTCTTCCAGTCCGCCGAAGGCAAATGGATCGGTCCCGGCGAAATCGTCGCCGGCAAGTACAAAGGCACCAAGTTCAACTGCAGCTTCACCGGCTCGACGCCCGACGGCAAGGTCGGCATGTCGCTCGACGGCGGCTGCCGGGTCGGCATGTTCACCCAGCCGATGTCGGCCAAGATCGAGCGCAAGGGCCGCGAGGGCTACAAGGGCAGCTTCATGGGCGGCGCGACCGGCTCCGGTCTCGACATCATCGGCGGCAACGTCGTCGATGCCCGCAAAGTGGTCTTCACAATCAACCGCAACCAGCTGCGCGGCGTCATGCAGGCCCGCATTCCCGACGACAATTCGATGACGGTGACCATTGCGGTGCGCGTCGACGACCAGCTGGTCCCGGTGATCGGCATGAGCCTGAAGCGGGTCGACGCGGTCGAAGTCGGCTCCATCGCGCCGAACTGAAAAAATCCAAAGAAAAAGGCGGTGACCCAACGGTCACCGCCCTCTCACTCAACCCCATCGAATCAGGGCGTTAGCCTTTGATCGTGGCCGTCAGTTCGTCATAGGCCTTGCAGGCGTCGGCCAATGTCGTGGCGCCTTGATACTTGGTTGTCACCGCCTGGACCTTGGCGGTCAGATCAGCCGCCTTGGACGGGTCCTTGGTAATCGCTTCCTGAAGTGCTGCAGCCATGTCCTGCGCCTTTTTGGTCGCGATCTCCGCCGTGCACTCGGGGGCCTTCGAGCAAGCCGAACCGGCGAGCACCGCCAGGCCGACGGCAACAAACAAAAACTTCTTCATGTCAGTCATCTCCTCAAAAAGGGCGCGACTTGATCGTCGATCACCCTCCAATGGCCGAAGCCGAGCGTCCTTAGCCTTCGATTGCGGCAAGATGCAACGTGTTCCCGGCCTCAACTTGTGTATCGCGCCTGCAACATCGCCGGCGGCAGGATTCGAGGCTATTGTGTCGGAGGCTGCGAAGTTCAGCTGCGAGGCTGCAGCAGCGCCAAGACGGCGGTCGATGCGGCAAGAATAGCAGTCAGAGTCAAAGGCCCAGTCGCGCCATAGGTGTCCACGACATAGCCGCCGACAACCGCGCCGATGGTGATGGCAATTTGGAAAGAGGTGACCATCAGGCTGCCCGCTGCCTCCAGCGCATCAGGCGCTGCGCGCGACATATTGGTCGGCAGCACCACCGGCGCCATGCCAAAGGCGAGACCCCACAGCGTAACGAAGCCGAAGGCAACGCCGATATGCGAGCCCCAAAGCACCAAAGTAAGTGCCGCAACCGCCATCAACGCCGCGGTGACTGCGAGGGCCATGTGGATGTTGGTGTCGGCCATGCGGCCGCCGGCAACATTACCGATCACGGCGGCGATGCCAAACCCGAGCAGAGCCAAGGCAATCGGTCCGGTTGTAAGGAGTGTCACCTGTTCGAGGAAGGGACGCACATAGACCGAGCCGGCAAAATGCCCCGTCATCAGCAAAACAATGGCCAGCATGCCGAGTTGGATGCCGCGCCGCCGGGTCAGCCGAAATACATCTGCAAGGCTGTTGCTTGCCGTTGCAGGCAAGGTCGGCAGGCTGAGAAACTGCAGCAGCATGGCAAGCGCGGCCAGCCCCGCCGTCATGGCCATGGCACTGCGCCACCCTATCCAGTCACTGATCAGCGCGCCCATCGACGGTGCGGCAATGGTGGCAAGCGAGACGCCGAGGGTGACGATCGCCATGCCCCGACCTGTCGCATTGGCGCCAACCAGCCTCGCCACGACGGCGACCGAAAGTGCCCAGAAAGCGCTGAGAGCGATGCCCAGCCCGGCCCGGCCCAACAGCAACAGCCAGAAATCGGTCGCCAGCGCCGCCAGGATATTGGAACCGACCGCAAGGGCGCTGAGACCAACCAGCACCGCCTTGCGGTTCAAGCGGCCGATGAGAACATTGCTCAACATGGCCGTCACGGCGCCGACGGAAGCGGTGGCGGTGACGACCTGGCCGGCCGTCCCCTCGCTGATGCCGAGATCGCGTGCCATTGGCGTCAGCAGACCTGCGGGCAGGAATTCGGCCGACACCAGGGCAAAGCTGGTGGCCGCCAATGAAATGACCGCGAACCAGGTGGCTGAACTCCACGCGGCTGGTGCATCGGCATCAAGGCCAATCGCGGCGTCTTCAATCTGTAATGTTGTGTCAGTCACGGAAAGATCTCCAAAGTTTGGAGGTCTTAAATAGGCGAGTCCGCCCGGATGATATGTATCTTAGAATCCGAAATTCATATCCATTCGTCCGGGAATTGTGCGACGCACAACGCCCGGCGAGACATTGGTGATGCGCTTGAACGCGCGCGCGAAGGATGCCTCGGAATCATAGCCCAAACGGGTAGCGACTTCGGCAACCGACAAGCCGTTTTGGCCCAGCAATTCGCGGGCAAGCTGCATACGCAGGCGGGCGAGATAGTGTGCGGCGCCCTCTCCCAATACCGCACTGAAACGCTCGGCGAAAATCGAACGCGATTGGCCTGCCACGCCGGCCAGGCTTCCCAGCGTCCAGTTGTGGCCGGGGTCGCGGTGCATGGCCGCCAAAGCGCGGCCTATATGGGGGTCGCGGATGGCTGCGAGCCAACCGGTGGTCGAGGCTCCGTTGCAATTGACCCAGCAGCGTATGAGCCGTGCCGTCAGCAAGTCGGCCATACGCGACAGAATCGTGGCGCTGCCCATCTGCGGTTGCGAGGCCTCCACCGTCATGGCCGCCAGCAAAGGACCGACGACCGGGTCATTGCCGGCCACGTCGCAACCCTTGATGAGAGGCGGCATCAAGGTGATCAATGGGTTGAGCGCATAGGAGTCCAAGGCCATGGAGCCGCAGAAAAGGGTGCTCGTCGCGCCCGTTCCTTGCCGTACCACTTCGCAGACGTTGCCCCCCAACTTGATCACCTGGCAACCTTCGAGCGAGTCCCCTGCAACGTCCGGCGCGCTCGCCAGCCGATGGGCGATGCCTTGCGGCAGCAGCACCAGATCGCCATCGCGCAACTCCTGCCAGCCTTGCGATTCAGTATGAATCCAGCACGGGCCCTGGCCGACAAAGTGAAACCGAAGCAGCTGTTGTTGCGGAAAGTCTATGCTCCATGGGTGCCGGAGCTCGCAGCGGCCATAGTTGACACCACTCAAGCGAAAGTCTTGCAGAACTTCGCTGAGCGCATCCATCGGGATATGTGGCGTCGAAGACGGGCGGGACGAATAGTCAGGCATATACCTGATATAGATGCCGAACGTCCGGCTGGCAAGCGGGGACCGTTGTTCCACCAGGTGAATCGTTGCAGCGGCACCCCACCCTTCCCAGCAGATTTCTCGCCTTGCCTCCCACTCCAACTGCATGCAAGGAGTTCTGCTACACACAGGGACAAGAGGCATGGCGGCGGAAGCATCGGGCAGCGATCTGATTCAGGTGGTGGCACTGCTTGCTGCCGGCGTCGTTGCCGTTCCGATCTTCAAGCGCATGGGCCTCGGCTCGATCCTCGGCTATCTGGCCGCCGGCGTGGTGATCGGCCCGTTCGGCCTCGGCGTCTTTTCCGAATCGGAAGCCATTCTTCATGTCGCCGAACTCGGCGTGGTGATGTTCCTGTTCATCATCGGGTTGGAAATGCAGCCATCGCGGCTGTGGGGCCTGCGCCGTGAGATCTTCGGCCTCGGTGCGCTGCAGGTCGGCGTCTGCGCGCTCCTGCTGACCGGTGTCGGCATGGCGGGAGGGTTTCCGATCGCGCAATCCTTCGTCGCCGGCGCCGGCTTCGTGCTGACCTCGACGGCGATCGTCATGCAACTCCTGGAGGAACGCGGTGAAATCGCCGCACCGAAAGGCCAGCGCATCGTATCGGTGCTGCTGCTCGAGGATCTTGCCATCGTGCCGCTGCTGGCCCTGATCGCGTTCCTGGCACCCGGTGGAGCCGACACCAGCCTGTCGGAGCGGCTGACCGAGGTCGGCATCGGCCTCGCCGCTATCGTCGGCCTGGTGGTGGCCGGCCGCTATCTGCTCAACCCGTTCTTCCGCATCCTGGCGGATGCCCGTGCCCGCGAGGTGATGACGGCCGCAGCGCTCCTGGTCGTTCTCGGATCCGCCCTCGCCATGCAGCTCAGCGGCCTGTCGATGGCGATGGGTGCCTTCCTGGCCGGCGTGCTTTTGTCCGAATCGACCTTCCGCCATCAGCTCGAGGCCGACGTCGAACCCTTTCGCGGCATCCTGCTCGGTCTGTTCTTCCTCGCGGTGGGCATGTCGCTCGACCTGCATGTGGTCGCGGCGAACTGGCGGCTGATCGCCGTCTATGTCGTCGCCTACATGGTGATGAAGGCGTTCGGCATCTACATCGTCGCCCGCATCCTGAAATCAGGCCACCGCGAAGCGCTTGAGCGCGCGGTCTTCATGGCACAAGGCGGCGAATTCGCCTTTGTCCTTTACTCGGCGGCCGCGGCGGTCGGCATCATCGACAGCCAGGCCAACGCGACGCTGACTGCGATCGTCATCATCTCCATGGTGCTGACGCCGCTGGCCATCATCGCCTTGCGCTATCTGACGCCGCGCGACGAGCAGTCGCTCGACGGCGTCGATGTCGCCGATGGCCTGACCGGCAGCGTGCTGGTCATCGGCTTCGGTCGCTTCGGCCAGATCGCCAGCCAGCCGCTGCTGCTGCGCGGCATCGACGTCTCAATCATCGACAACGACGTCGAAATGATCCAGGCGGCGGCCGATTTCGGCTTCAAGGTCTACTATGGCGACGGCACGCGACTGGACATCCTGCATGCGGCAGGCGCCGGCCGGGCGCGCGCCGTGCTGATCTGCGTCGACAAGGCCGATGCCGCCGTCCGCATCGCGGAGCTCATCAAGGCTGAGTTTCCTTTGCTCACCGTGCTGGCCCGCGCTTTCGATCGTGGTACCGCGCTGCAGCTCATTCGCGCCGGCGTTGATTACCAACTGCGTGAAACCTTCGAATCCGCACTTGTTTTCGGCGGCTCGGCCCTGGAATCGCTGGGCGTCGATCCCGAAGACGTGGCTGAAACGATCGAAGACGTCAGGCGCCGCGACACCGATCGCTTCGAAACCCAGCTTGCCGAAGGCATTCGCGCCGGACAGCGCTTCCTGAGAGGCAATATCGGCACGCCGATTCCGACACCGCTCTCCACGCCGCGCCGGCCTGGTCAGGCACTCAATGAAGAAACCGCGGGTGTGCTGCACAAGTCCGAACCCGCCGATTGAGCAAGGAATTATGCATGGAATTGGACAGCAGGGCCCTGTCGGTCACCAAATTCTGGCGGGATGCCGGCGAGGATGCCTGGTTCGAGAAGAACGAAGCATTCGATGCCGAGTTCCGCGACCGCTTTCTCGGTCTGCACTACGCCGCCGCGCGGCGTGAATGCGACGATTGGCTGGAGCATGCCGAAGGCGCGCTGGCGCTGATGATCCTGCTCGACCAGTTTCCGCGGAACTGTTTTCGCGGCACCGGCCATATGTACGCGACCGATCCGCTCGCCAGATATTTCGCGGAGAGGGCGATCGCGGCTGGTCATGACCTGGCACTCGAGGAAGAACTCCGCGTTTTCCTCTACCTGCCTTACGAGCATTCGGAACTGCTGGCCGACCAGGACATTTCGGTCGAGCTGACGCAGGCCAGGGCAGAGCCCTACCTGAAGTATGCTGTCGAACACCGCGATATCATTCAGAATTTCGGCCGTTTTCCGCACCGAAACAGGATGCTTGGCCGCGAAACCACCCCGCAGGAGCAGACGTTCCTGGATGGCGGCGGTTTCTCCGGTTAAAGACCCCGCTCCAAGGTGTGTTGAGATTCAGGTCAGGCCGAGTCGAAAACGGTGGGTTCCGAGAACCGGAGCGGAGCGTACATTTGGGTACGTGAGCACCGGAAGCGCAGGAACTCGCCGTTTGCAGGCCGGCATCACCTGAATATCAACGCACCTAGGCCAGCCACCAATCCCGGCCGGACGACAATCGCTCGATGCCTGAGGTATCGACGGCGACCAGACGGTCGGTGATGCTGCGACCGCTGACAACCAGGCTGGGCGCGATCTCGGCCAGCGGCGCCAGCACGAAGGCGCGCTCCAGCATGCGCGGATGCGGCACCTCCAGCCCGGTCTCGTGGATGACGCGGTCGCCGAACACCAGAATGTCGATGTCGATCAGCCGCGGCCCCCAGCGCTCCTCGCGCACCCGCTTCAGCTTGCGCTCTGCATCGAGGCAGAGGTCGAGCAAGGCGCGCGGTGCAAGCACGGTGGAAATTTCGGCGGCCGCATTGAGAAAATCCGGCTGATCGAGCTTGCCCCAGGGCGGCGTGCGATAAAGCGAGGAGACGCCAGTGACGCGCGTATCCGCGTCGGCATCCAGGATGCGCAGCGCCGCGCCCATGGATTTCGCCGGATCTCCAAGATTGCCGCCAAGGCTGAGATAAACGGTACTATTCGGGCCAGACAACGGTCACCTCGACATAATCGAGCACGCCGGGCACCGGTGCGTTCGGCTTGCGCACCGTGATCTCGGCTTTCTTTATCTGCGGAAAACGCGCTGTCAGCGCACGGGCCACTTCGAGCGCCAGCGACTCGATCAGAAAACGGCGCTGCCCGGTGATGATCTTTTCAATGACTGTGAATGCAATGCCGTAGTGGACTGTATCCTCGATCGAATCCTCGGCCAGTGCGCGGCCTGGATCGACGGTGAGGACGGCATCGACATAGAAGCGCTGGCCGAGCCTTTCCTCCTCGTCCAGCACGCCGTGCCGGGCAAAGAAAGCGCAGTTCTTCATGCGGATGACATACATCGCTCAGTTTCTCGCCCGGTCCGTCTGACGCGCCAGCATAGCATCCGCGAGCGCCAAAGCGTCCACGTTGAATGCGACATCGTGGACGCGAAACAGATCGGCGCCCTGGAGCCTCAAGATGACGCTGGTCGCCGCTGTTCCCACCCCTCTGTCGGCGGTATCACGGCCGGTGACCGTGCCGATGAAGCGTTTTCGCGACGTACCGGCCATCAGCGGCAAGCCGAGTGCATGCAATTCCGAAAAGCGTGCCATCAGGTCGAGATTTTCCTCCGCCGTCTCCTTGGCGAATCCGAAACCGGGATCGAGCACGATATGATCGTCGGCGATGCCGTTCTGGCGGGCGATTTCCAGCGACCTTCGCAGGAATGTCAATTGATCGGCAATCACATCCGGCAGCTTCTGGCGATCCCGCCCCGTATGCATGATGACAAGCCCGGCGCCGGTGTCGGCGGCGACGCGCGCAATATCAGGCTCACGCTGCAAACCCCAGACATCGTTGACGATATGCGCGCCGGCGGCAACCGCCAGCCGCGCCGTGTCGGCGCGATAGGTGTCGACCGAAATCAGCACTTCGCTCACGCCCGCCAGCGCTTCGATCACCGGCAGGATGCGGGCCTGTTCCTGGCTGGCCGATACCGCGGCAGCGCCTGGGCGCGTCGATTCTCCGCCGACATCGACAACCAGTGCCCCTTCCCCGATCATGCGGCGCGCCTGCGCCAGCGCCTTTTCAGGGGCGTCGAACTGGCCGCCGTCGGAAAAGCTATCCGGCGTGACATTGAGGATGCCGACGACCACGGCCTTGCCGCCAAGGTCGAGATGGCGTCCATGCGCCAAGTGCCATCGCCTGGCCGTCATTGCTCATCGACCATGGAGTTCATCAATCATGTGTGATCCCTGGCGGATCAATTTCATTGCGCCGGCAACGGCCGTAAAGCAAGGTGGTCGAAGAGGCAACATGATGAAACGATCCATGCCTGGCATGAAACAATCCCTGGCTTGCGCGCTGCTGCTCGCCATGACCCCGCACCCGGCGACGGCGGCCAATCTCGTCAAGACGTACAGCTATTTCGCCATTGGCGGCAGCACGCTCGACGACATCGAGGCACAACTCTCCAAACGTGGGCCGGAGGTGAAAAGCACCGGCACGCGGCACCCGGGCGCCACGCAAATGGCCTTCACCACCCGCATCAGCTATGCGCAGACACCGAGTTCCTGCCGGATCGCCGACGCGGTGGTGACCGTCAAGGTGAAGGTGATCCTTCCCGAGTGGCGCCGCCCGCGCAAGGCCGATGCCGATGTCAGGCTGTTCTGGGATACGCTGTCCGCCGACATCAAGCGCCACGAGGAGCGCCATGTCGAAATCGCCAAGAACCATGGCAGCGAACTCGAAGAGGCCTTGAAGGCCACCTACCCGCAAAAGAACTGCGACGCCGCCAAGGCCAAGGCGGCCGCGATCACCGCGGCTGTTCTGGCCAGGCACGACCGCGCCCAGCTTCAGTTCGACCGCGTCGAAAGCGTCAATTTCGAAAGCCGCATCCTGCGGCTGCTGCGCTACCGCATGGAGCGCATCGGCAACGGCCGACTGCCGCCGGCCTGAACGCACCCGAACTGAAAGCCAAATTCGCCGAAGCGTAGTGCCAGATTCGAAAAACTTTCGAGCCCCTGTCGAAACCGGCCTATATGGGACGACATATATCGGGCTCGCCAGACGCGAGCTTAAAACACCAATGCGATCCAAACGGTCAAGAAACCGGAACGGCTGAACAGCGCCGGTCAAATCGCAAGCTTATGGATGAACGATCATGGACCAGGCTGTCGATAACAAAACGATGGCGGAAACCGGCACGCCGATAACAGAGAGCGAAAAGAACGCCATCATCGGCGGCGTGCTGTTGTCGATGCTGTTGGCGGCACTCGACCAGACCATTGTCGCGCCAGCCATGCCGACCATCGGGCATGCGCTCGGAAACGCACACTATCTGCCATGGATCGTCACCGGTTATCTCTTGACCGCTACCGCCGTGGCCCCGCTCTACGGCAAGATTTCCGACGTCTACGGCCGCCGGCCGACCGTCTATGCCGCGATCCTGATCTTTTTGGCGGGATCGCTGGTCAGTGCGATGGCTCCCAACATGTTTGTGCTGGTTGTCGGGCGGGCGATCCAGGGCGCCGGTGGCGGCGGACTGTTCGCTTTGACGCAGACCGTCGTCGGCGATCTCGTGCCGCCGCGCGAGCGGGCACGCTATGCCGCCTGGTTCTCCGGCACATGGGCGGTCGCCAGCATCGCCGGTCCGTTGCTCGGCGGCACTTTCGCAGAGCACCTGCATTGGTCGCTGATCTTCTGGATCAATATTCCGCTTGGTCTTCTTGCGATGGCGATCATCAACAAGCCGCTCAAGAAACTGCCCGTTGCCGCAAAGCGCCATCGCATCGACGTCCTGGGCGCGTTGCTTCTGATCGTTGCCACGGCGCTGCTGCTGCTCGCATTGAATTGGGGCGGCAGCGCCTATCCCTGGATTTCGCTTGAAGTCATCGGCGTTCTCTGCGGTTCGGCGATTTTCTGGGGCGCTTTTGCCTTGCGGCTTATGCGAGCCGCCGAGCCGCTCATCTCACTCGAAGTGCTTGGCAATCCAATCGTTCTGGCGGGTACGCTTTCGATGTTCCTGCTTCAGGCAGCAAGCGTCGGTATGGCTGTGTACCTGCCCGTCTATCTTCAGGCGGTGCTCGGCCTGTCGGCAGCAGAGTCGGGCATCGCGATGCTTGGGCTTCTGCTGGGGACCGTCGGCGGCGCGGCATTCAGCGGGCGCATGATACCGCATTTCACCCACTACAAGCGCATTGCAATGGTGGGCGTCGTCTTCAGTATGCTGTGCCTCTGCGTGCTGGCCGTCGTCGCAGGATATGCAACGCTCCTGGAGGTAGAGGTCTTGACGATTTGCATCGGGTTTGGAACCGGAACGACGTTTCCGGTCACCACCGTGTCGGTCCAGAACGCCGTCGATCGCATGCATCTGGGCGTCGCGACGGGCGTGCTGACATTCCTGCGTTCGCTTGGCAGTGCGCTCGGGGTCGCGATACTCGGCGCGGTCGCTCTGGGCTACGGCTTGCCGCTTGCCGGTGAAGGCGTGCGGATCGCTGGCCATAGCGCGACGGTCGAGCCGTTCGTGATGATCTTTGCCGTCGCCGCCGCTACACTGCTGCTGGGGCTGATCACGCTGACGCTGATGCCCGAGAAGGAGCTTCGCGGTTACGCCGACAATGCGGCGCCGATACTCGCCGAGTAAAGTTCAGCCGGAGACGCCAAGCTTCTTCTGCAGGCTGGTCGATGAGGTCGTGTACTGGAAAACGATGCGCTCGCCGGGGCTGATGATGCGCTTGGCTGCCTGCGCCATCAGCGCCACTTCGTGGAAACCCGACAGGATCAGCTTCAGCTTGCCCGGATACCAGTTGATGTCGCCGACCGCGAAGATGCCGGGCACCGATGTCTGGAACTTCTCGGTATCGACCGGAATAAGGTTCTCTTGAAGGTTGAGACCCCACTCCGCGATCGGTCCGAGCTTCATGGTCAGGCCGAAGAACGGCAGCATGCGCGTGCAAGGCACCTCGACATCGCCGTCCGGTCCCTTGATGGTGGCCGATGACAGTCGGCCGTCGGCACCGGTCAATCCGGTCACCTGCCCGACCTGGAACTCCAGTTGCTTCATCTCCTGCATGGCATACATCTTGTTGACGCTGTCGGGAGCGGCACGGAACTCGGGCCGCCGGTGCACCAGCGTCACGCTCTTTGCCACCGGCTGCAGGTTCAGCGTCCAGTCGAGTGCCGAGTCGCCGCCGCCGACAATGACGAGGTCGTGGCCGCGAAAATCCTCCATCCGGCGCACCGAATAGAAGACACTCTTGCCTTCATAGGGCTCTATGCCGGGGATCGGCGGACGCTTGGGCTGGAAAGAGCCGCCGCCGGCGGCGATCACCACCACCTTGGCCTCGAACACCTCGTTTTCGTCGGTGGTGACGCGAAAACTGCCGTCCTCCAGTTTTTCCAGGCTGGAGACCATTCGGTTGTAGCTGAAATCAGGCTTGAACGGCGCGATCTGCTCGAGCAATTTGTCGACCAGCCCCTGCGCCGAGATCGAAGGCCAGCCTGGAATGTCGTAGATCGGCTTTTCCGGATAGAGTTCCGCGCATTGGCCGCCCGGCCGATCGAGAATGTCGATCAGGTGGCACTTCATGTCGAACAGGCCGAGCTCGAACACGGCAAACAGGCCGACCGGCCCTGCCCCGACAATAAGCACGTCTGTCCTGGTGATGTCTGTCATGCCTGTGCCTCGCTGCGCATGACCCCGAAAATCGGATCGATTTTCGGAAAGGATCATGCGCAAATAAAAGTGCTACAGCGTCCTTTGCGCGTCCCAGAGGACGCGCGGCGCTGTAGTGAAACAGCTGGACACTGCATGACCATCGCTCCGCTGCCAAGCCACAGCGGGAAAAATCAGTTGGCAAAGATACCGCGTCTATCCCTGGCGGGCAGGCACCCGCACGACCAGGCCGTCAAGCGCATCGCGGACCTTGATCTGGCATGACAGGCGCGAGTTGGGCTGGACGTCGTAGGCGAAGTCCAGCATGTCCTCTTCCATCGCTTCCGGCTCGCCGACTTCAGCCGTCCAGGCTTCGTCGACATAGACGTGACAGGTGGCACAGGCGCAGGCACCGCCGCATTCGGCCTCGATCCCTGGCACGGCGTTGCGGATCGCGTTCTCCATGACCGTAGAGCCGTTCTCGGCGTCCATGTCGAAATGCGTGCCGTCATGGGCAATGAAAGTCAGCTTGGTCATTTGTCACCTGAAGGGAGTTCCAGCCGAGATAATCACTCCGGCTGACAAGTCAACTGCCGCATGAAAGCGCCGCCCGATGACGTTTTTCCGCAAATCGGGTTCGGCGCGGATTCAGCGGTTGATGGCGGCGATGAAATCGCGCACTTCGTCGATCAGCGTGCCAAGCCGCTTGAGCGTCTGGCCGTCTTCCGGCCGGTGCTCGATCTCGGTGGCGCAGTCGGCGATGGCAAAGGCGCCGACGCCCCGTGCCGAACCCTTCAATCCATGGGCGAGCAGAAGCCGGTCCTTGATGTCGGCGTCGACTATTCTGTCGCGCACGGACAGCGCCTGCTGTACAAACAGCGCCAGCACCTCCTGCTCGAGGCCGCGGTCACCCATCGTCTGGCGGGCAAGGTGTGCCAAATCGACCGGGCGTGACCGTCTTGGTCCGGATACGTCGCCCCCGGGCATTGAGAAGGCAATGCCGCTTTCGCCACGCATGAACTCGAACTCCGTTTCTTCGATTCGCCCAAAAACCTAGGCGAATCCAATGGACAACGGGTTAATGAATGGCCGGAAAAAATGTTGCCAAAGCGGCGCCCAAATCACAGTTCCGTTAACCTTATATTTAAAGTTTTACGTATCCCGCGGAATGCATGTTTTCTTTACCCCCCTGTGTCATTACGATACGAGGGGTCCATTTTCAGCCTCCTGCGCGTGGTACGACAAACAGAAATATAAGCCCCGCGGCAGCTAGTACAGGGTAGCGAAGGCATGGCAAAGAAACCAACGACGACGAGAACTCTCGACAGCGAAGTGGCCAGGGAACTGGAAAAGGCGCTCGATCTCGACCTCAGCAATGAGATCGGCAGCGGTGACCTCGACATCGCGGCTTCGATGGAGGATCTGGAAGCGCAGATATCCCAGGCGGCTGACGAGTTGGCGCGCGAGGGACGCGATCATAGACCGGAACAGAACCCGGAGCCCGTGGTCAATCAGAACCACGCCGCGAAACCCGCGCCCAAGGCCAAGCCTGCCGAATTGCGCCCCGTGGAACCGCGCAATGGCGCCCAGCCCGCAGGTTTCGCGCCGGCCAATGACGATCGCCAAAAGGACTACAAGACGCTCCTGCACAGCCTCAACAGGCGTGCCTCGAACACCATTTACTGGGTCGTCGCCTTCGTTTCACTCGCCTGGTTCGCCGGCGCCGGTGGTTTGGCAAATCTGCTTTTCGGACCGAGCATCTGGAGAATCCGTACGCTCGACCAGTTCCTTGCCCGTCCGGAACTGATCGGCCTTGCGGTCGCGGCCATCGTGCCCGTCATCCTGTTCTGGGCCTTCGCCGCCATGATTCGCCGCGCCCAGGAAATGCGCATCGCCGCACAGTCGATGACTGAAGTGGCCTTCCGCCTGACCGAACCGGAAAACCTAGCCCAGGATCGCGTCATGATGATCGGCCAGGCCGTTCGTCGCGAGGTCGCGGCCATGGGCGAAGGCATCGAACGCACGCTTGCCCGCGCCGTCGAACTGGAAACGCTGGTCCACAGCGAAGTCAACCAGATCGAACGCTCCTATTCCGAGAATGAATCCCGCATCCGTTCGCTGGTCGACGGGCTCGGCAGCGAGCGCGAAGCCGTCGTCACCCATGCCGAGCGCGTTCGCGCCTCGATCACCGGCGCGCATGAGACGCTGAAGGACGAGATCGGCGCCGCCTCCGACATCATCCGCGACTCGATCCTGAATGCATCGACCAAATTGTCGATGACGATCACCAATTCCGGCGACACGCTCATCGACCGCATCAACGAAAGCTCGATGTCGATCTTCGATTCGGTGGAAGGCCGGCTCGATTCGATCACCGACCGGCTGTCGACCTCGGGCGAGGCCTTCGCCAGCCTGCTCGACACCCGCATTGCCAAGCTGACGGACACCACGGACGGCCTGACGCGGTCGTTGACCGATCTGCTCGACGATCGCACCACCGGTATGGTGTCGCTGCTTGGCGGCGCCGCACGCACCCTCAATTCCGAATTCGAGGCCAGCCTCAACGGCATCGAGCGCACGCTCGCCGAACGCGGCCAGGCACTGATCAGCGAGTTCCAGACCCGCGCCGAGGCGCTCGACACCGGAACGCAGAAGCTCAATGCGGCACTCGAGGCCCGCGCCCGCCAGATCAACGAAACGCTGGTCGAGCGCGCCCGTGAAATCGCGCACACCTTCGCCGAGAGCAAGGACACGCTATCGGCGATGATCGATCAGGGCAAGACCCAGATCGGCGCCGACATGGCCGATATCGTCACCTCGACCTCCTCCATGCTCGAAGCCCGCGCCAGCGACTTCGCCGGACGCATGGAAGCCGCCCGTCACGTCGTGTCGCGCTCGTTCGACAGTGACATCCAGCGGCTCGCCGACGCCCGCGTCGGCATCGAGGAAGCTGTCGAGAACCACAGCAGGAAATTGTCCGAAAGCCGCGAGCGCATGGCCGCGGCCATGGAGGCCGACCTGGCGAAGTTCGCCGAGGGCCGCGCCGGCATCGATGCGGCGGTGACCAACCAGGTGCAGAAGCTGGCCGAAGGCCGCAGCCTGATCTCGCGCGCTCTCGAAGAGGATCTGCGCAAGGTCAATGAATCGCGAGCGGCCATCGATGCGTCGCTCGGCAGCCATCTCGAAAGGCTGGAAGAAGGCCGCAACAGGCTCTCCACTGCCCTGAACGAAGACTCTGGGAAACTAGTGCAAGCTCGTACGATCATTGATGAAATGGTCGCTGGTCATGTCGGTAAACTCGCCGAGGGCCGCAACATTCTGTCGCGCGCCTTGGAAGCCGATCTCGGCAAACTGTCCGACAGCCGCGCCGACATTGACGGTCTGGTCGCCGGTCAGGTGGAAAAGATCGCCGAAGGCCGCGCCGTGCTCGCCAAGGCGTTGGAAAACGACATCGTCGGCATCAAGAGCCTCATCGAAACCCATTCCGCCAAACTGGCGGAAGACCGCACGCAGCTTTCCCATTCGCTCGACAGCGATCTGTCCGGCATACGCGGCCTGATCGAAAGCCATTCGGGACGGTTGGCCGAGGACCGCAGCCTGCTGTCGCAGACGCTCGAAGCCGACCTTGCCAAGCTGGCCGAGAGCCGCTCGAGCATCGACGGTCTGGTCGCCGGTCAGGTCGAGAAGCTGGCGGAAGGCCGCGACATTCTCAAGCGCGCGCTGGAATCCGACCTGAACACGATCAAGGGCGTTATCTCAAGCCAGTCGGAAAAGCTGGCCGAGGATCGCGGGCAGCTTTCGCGGGTCCTGGAAACCGACCTGCACAATGTGAACAGCGTCATCGCCGATCACATGAACAAGCTTGTCCAAGACCGCTCCGCTCTGTCGAAGGCCCTTGAGGACGACCTCGCCAAGCTGGCCGACAGCCGCTCCAGCATCGACGGGCTGGTTGCCGGTCAGGTCGAGAAGTTGTCCGAGGGCCGAGATATCCTGCGGCGCGCTCTGGAATCCGACCTTAATGCAATCAAGGGGACCATTGCCGACCAGTCGCAGAAACTGGTCGATGACCGGGCACAGTTCGCCCGGGCGCTCGAGGCCGATCTCGAAAGCGTCAACGGCCTGGTCAACAGCCATTCCGAAAGGCTTGTCCAGGATCGTTCAACGCTGTCGAAAGCGCTTGAGGCCGACCTCGAAAACGTCAGCGGTCTGATTAACAGCCATTCCGAACGGCTCGCCCAGGATCGTTCGACCCTGTCGCGGTCACTTGAAGCCGACCTCGAAAATGTCGGCGGCCTCGTCAGCAGCCACGCGGAAAGGCTTGTCCAGGAGCGCTCGACCCTGTCGAAGGCGCTCGAGGACGATCTCGCCAAGCTGGCCGAGAGCCGCTCCAGCATCGATGGCCTGGTCGCCGGCCAGGTCGAGAAGCTCGCCGAAGGCCGCGATGTTCTCAAGCGCGCGCTGGAAGCCGACCTTGCCAAGCTGGCCGAAAGCCGCTCCAGCATCGACGGTCTGGTCGCCGGCCAGGTCGAGAAACTGGCCGAGGGCCGCGACATTCTCAAACGCGCCCTCGAAGCGGACCTGCAGAAGCTGACCGAAAGCCGCAGCGGTATCGACGACGTCATCGCCGGACATGTCGGCAAGCTGTCCGAAGGCCGCAATATGCTCACCCGCGCGCTGGAAGACGATCTCGGCAAGCTCGCCGAGACCCGCAAGGACGTCGACCGCTCGTTGTCGGGCCATATCGACCAGATCGCCGCCAGAAGCTCGGACATCTCTGCCGCGATTGCAGGAGATGTCGAAAAAATCGAGCAGGCGTTCAGCCGCCAGACGGGCATCATCGAGGAGCGCGCCGGCACCATGGAGCGCGCGCTCTCGACAGGCGTCGACAACGTCCGCGCCGTGCTCGAGAAGAGCGCCGTGTTTGTCGCCGGCGCCCTGCGCGAAAAGGTGCTGGAAGTCACCAGCACCCTGCACGAGCAGGCCGGTGCCGCTTTCAGCGACGCCGACCGCAAGATCGCCGAGCGCGCCGAGCAGACGTCCGCCGCCCTGCTGACGCGAGCCGAAGACATCGCCCGCACCTTCGAGGAGGCCGACCGTCGCCTGCACGCCCGTGCGGAAGATACGTCGAACGCCTTGCTTGCCCGTGCGGACGACACGTCCAGCTCGCTGCTGGCCCGCGTCCATGAAACCGCCGATCAGCTCGCAGCTCGCGCAAATCAGATCGCCGGTACCTTCGAAGCGGCAGACCAGAAGCTCGCCGCCCGCGCCCAGGAAACCGCCGATCAGCTGACCGCGCGGGTTCAGGACACCGCCGACCATCTGGCAGCTCGTGCAAGCGAGATCGCAGGCACGTTCGATGCCGCCGACCAAAAGCTGGTCGCCCGCGCCATCGAAACGGCCCAGTCGCTGGCCGCGCGCGCCGGCGACATCCTGCGCAACTTCGAAGGCGCCGACCAGCGGCTCGGCATGCGCATCGGCGAATCGGCCGAAGCGCTTGCCGCACGCGCATCGGACCTTGGCCGCATCTTCGATGCCGCCGACCAGCAGCTCGTCTCGCGCATCGCCGAAGGTTCGGAAGCGCTGTCCAGCCGTGCCTCGGAAATCGGCCGCATCTTCGATGATGCGGATCAGCGTCTGGTGTCACGCATCGCCAACAGCACCACCACGATCGGCGAGCATGCCGAGACAATCGTCGGTGCCTTTGCCGATACCGAGCAACGGGTTGCCGAACGCGCAAGGCGGACCGGCCAGGAAATGGCCGTGCATGCCCGCGAAATCGAGCAAGCGCTTGCCGGTGCGGACGAGCGTTTCGCGTCGAGCGCCGCGGCCGCGGCAGCCCGTGTCGAAGAGCAGGTCTCAGGCGTCGAGAACCGCCTCGCCTTCACAGCCGAGACGATGGGCCAGAAGCTCAACGAGCAGGTGTCGAATGCCGAGGCGCAACTCGTCTCGCGCGCCAATGTGATCGCCGAGACCTTCACCGCGGTTGGCCAGCATATCGGCCAGAGCACCAACGATGCCGCCAAGACGATCGGCGCCAACACCCGCGAACTCAACACCATGCTTGCCGCACGTTCGGCCGAAATGTCGAAGATCCTCGATGAAACCGCACGGCCCTTGGTCGAGCGTTTCGCCCAGGGCGGCTCGGAACTGCAAAAGAGCATGGAAGAGGTCACCGAACGCGCCACCGAGAAGCTGCGCAGCGAGAATGCCGCGCTTGTCGACGCGCTCGCCAGCCGCACCGCCGAAACCTTGTCGGCGGTCGAAGGCGCCCGCTCGTCGCTGTCCGACAGCGTCGCTGATCTCATCGGCCGCATGACCAAGTCCAGCTCGCAGCTCGGTCAGTTGATCGACCAGGCCGCGGTCAATCTTGGCCAGGTCGATGAACGCCTGAGCGGCAGCACGCAAAGCTTCGCCGCCACCACCGAGAAGGCCGCGCAGACCTTTGCCAGCTCGGCACGCCTGGTCGATTCGAACACGACAAGGCTGACGGAACTGTCGTCGTCCACCTTGCGCGAGGTGGCGTCGATCGCCACCAAGTTCGACGAGCACAGCCGCCTGCTCTCCAGTGCTTCGGACCTGTTGAGCTCGGCCCAGAGCAACCTTGAGCACACGCTCGAACGGCAGTCGTCGCTCGAGGATCTCGCCGTCGGCCTGGTCAAGAAGTCGGAAGATCTCGAAAGGGTCATGCGCTCGTTCGAAAATCTCGTCGGCCAGACGCTGCAGAACGCCGAGGGCAAGACGATGGAGTCGGCCGACAAGATCCGCAACGCCATCACCGACGTCGTCGACTCGGCGACCAAGCGCTTCGCCGATGCGACCGAGGAGATGCGGCGCACCGCGGGCTCGATCAAGAGCGAACTCGACCTGACCCGCGCCGAGCTCAAGAAGGGCGTCATCGAGATGCCGGAAGAGGCAAAGGAATCGACCTCGGCCATCCGCCGCGCCGTTTCCGAGCAGATCAACGCCCTCAAGGAGCTTTCGGACATCGTGGCCAAGTCCGGCCGCGGCGGCGGCGATGGGTCAGAGCCACGCAATCTGCGGCCAGCGCCGCAAGCGCCGGCCGCACGCGCTGCCGAGCCGCCGCGTCGCGCACCGGCTCCGCAGCCGGAGCTGCGCACGCCTCAGGCGCCCTTGGGCGGCCCTGCATTGCGCGGCACGCTCGACCTTGAGCGTCCTGCCGAGGCGGCACCGCGTCCGCGCGGCGATGCCAGCGCTCGCACGCCTCAGGGCGGATGGGTGCGCGATCTGCTGACCGCGGCATCCAACGATGAGGACCTCAGGTCGGCAGCTCCCACGGCCCCCGCGGAAGCGCAGCGCGCTACCCCTGCCCAGCGCTCGCCTTTGCATGTCGTGGAATCGCTGAACTCGCTCTCCGTCGACATCGCGCGGGCCATCGACCACGATGCTTCGATCGAGCTGTGGAACCGCTACCGGCGTGGCGAGCGTGACGTGTTCACAAGGCGGCTCTACACGCTTAAAGGACAGCAGACGTTCGACGAGATCCGTCGCAAGTATCAGGCCGAGGCCGAGTTCCGCGCCGCTGTCGACCGCTACTGCGACGATTTCGAGAAGCTGCTCAAGGATGTCTCGCGAAACGACCGCGACAACATCATGGCGCAGACCTACCTGACCTCGGACACCGGCAAGGTCTACACCATGCTGGCCCACGCCAGCGGCCGCCTGCACTAAAACAGGAATTGAACAGGCGGGGCCATGGTCCCGCCTGTGCCTGCTCTAACCTCCGGCACGCGCTGAACCTGCCCGCAACAGGTCTTGCGAGACTATCGATGCCTTCGGAATCCGCCCTAAGTCGATCCCTAAAATCCACCGACAGCACCGCTGCCCTGACGCTCGAAGGGTGTGATCGTGAAGACGGCAATCATATTCGACTGCGAGTTTCTTTGCCTTGAGGGCTCGCAACGGCGATTCTGGTGCGCGGCCCACGATCCCGACCCGGTGATCGCACAGATCGGCGCGGTCAGGCTTGGACTTGAAGGCGACTTCCCTCTGCTCGGCACACACAAGGCTTATATCAGACCGGTCGACCGGTTTGGTCATAGATACACCCTCGACCCGTTCTTCACCAAACTGACCGGCATTTCAGAGGAAGATCTGGAGACCGAAGGGGTGGCGCTAGAGAATGCGCTCGCCGACGTCGATCGTTTTTCCGGAGGGTCGCGATTCTGGTCCTGGGGCAAGGACGAATTGAACATGATCGCCATCAGCTGCTATGTCGCGGGCATTCAGCCTCCGATACCGGCCACCCGGTTTGACAACGCCGTCAAGCTGCTGATCGCGGCCGGAATGCCGATCGAGGATCTGGCGAGAACGCCGAGCAACAAGCTTGCGGACTACTACGGCGTCGAGCACCCGCCATTGCAGGGGCACGACGCGCTCGATGACGCGCTGTCCGTGACCTATACCCTGCAGCACCTGATGAAGACCGGAAAGCTCCGCCCGGAAATCTTCGACCGCTTGTAGGTAGAGAAGCCTGGAGGGATGAAGCTTTGTGGGATTCCGGTGCGCCCCGCGCTCAGATCACCGAATCCGTCCAGCGCACGATCTGCCCGGCGGCGTCGCCGAACGCCTTGTCGAGCGCGCTGACATAGGCAGGGTTGCCGCTGCCCGAGACGGGTGCGGCTGCGGTGAAGCTCTTGGAAGCACGGACCTCGCCGTTGCGATCGTTCAGGATCCGCACGAACAGGTCGACCTCGGCATGTTCGCCGCCGTCGACGCGCACCTCGAACGAGCGGATCTCGACGATCACCTGGTAATCGATCGCCAGACCCTCGCCCGGCTTGCCGACGCCGGCGAAGCTGCCTGAACGCTGGAAGGTCTCGGCCAGCCGCGCCTGCACGATCAGCGGCAGCCGGTCGGCCCATTGCGCGCCCTTGAGATACTGGATCGAGCGATCCGACGGCTTGATGACGATGTTCTGGCTGTCCAGCGCCTTGAGCGCCGACGGCTGCGCGATCAGGATCTGCTTGCGGCTGTGGCCATGCGCGTCGACCGAAGGCGCCGACAGCTCGAACGTATCGAGCGGCGCGGGCTTGCCACCCAACACCGCGCAGCCGGCCAGCGTCAAGGCAAGCAGTGCCGCAGCCGATGTCAACCCGCCCGTTTTCACCCACACAGACTTCACGCGCGATCCCCGTTGTCCCCGGATCGTAAGATCGACCCGCTTTCGCGGTTCATGTTTCTGGGGCGCGCCGACGCCGAAGTCAACGCCGCGCCCTACCATCGAACTGCCGAACCTCGCCGTCGCCACCCGAAAGGATGCGCTGCGGATTGCGGCTGAGATCGGTCACCGCCTCCTCGATGCGGCTGATCGAACGACGGCTGTCCTGCACCAGCGCTTCGACATTCGAAAGCCCCTGGCCCGAGAATCGCGCCAGATTGTCGGTGATGACGCCAAGGCGCGAATTCAGAGTGTCGGCCACCTGCTTGAACGACTTCAGCGTGTTCCTGGCATCGGCCATCAAGCCGTCGGCCTGCCCCGACCCGAGCAAGGTATCGACCTTGGCAAGAATGCCATCGACCCGCACCGAGGCATCGTTGAGCCGTTGCGCGAGCTGCTTTGCGTCCTTGATCGTCTGGTCGATGTCGTCGGCCCGGTTGGCGAACTTGTGGGTCACCTCCGCGATGTCGGCGGCGGCCTTGTCGGCGCTCTCGCTGGCCTTTTGGATGTTGGCGAGCGCCGAGCGCACTTGTGCGGGATCGATACCGTCGAGCACGTTGTCGACCTTGGCCAGCGTGCCTTGCGTCCGTTTGGTGAAATCGTTGACCGACCCAACGGCTGTATCGACGTTCTTGATCACGCCGTCGAGTTGCTTCGACGTCTCCTTGAGGTTACCGGTAACCGCGTCGACATTGGCGACGATGCTCTTGATCTTGTCCTTGTCGACGGCGTTGAGAAGGCCTTCGGCCGCCTTCAGCGTGCCATCGAGTTTGCCGGAAACGCCTTTCAGCTCATCGGCCAGCGTGCTGGCGGCGGATAGGAACTTGTCGATGCCGTCCGAATTCTTGGCCAGCGCATCCGAGAAGGTCTGGACATTCTGCACGGTCTGCGTCAGCGGCCCGCGAACGTCCTTGGTGAAGCCTTCGAGCTCCGTCAGCACCTTGTCGGCGCGAGTGAAGATATTCTGCGCCGTCTGCAAGAGGTTGGTCACCGCCGACGGGTTGGCGACGATCTCGGCGACCTTGCCTTCCTTTTCCGCCTGGTCGAGGAGTTTTACTTCCTTGGGGTCGGCGCCCTTGAGCTCGATGTTGGCCTGCCCGGTCAGGCCGGCAAGCCCGATATCGGCTTGCGTCGATTTGGTGATCGGCGTCATGCGGTCGATCTCGGTATCGGCGATGGCAACCGTCGGATTGTCGACATCGATATAGACGCGCTTGACGTCGCCGACCTTGACGCCGTTGAACAGCACGAAACTGCCGCGGCCAAGCCCGGACGCCGAGCCCGGAATGCGCACGCGCAGCAACGTCGTCTCGCCCTTGTCGCCGATCGCCGCCGTCCAGTAGACGAAGGCAAACGCCGCCAGGATCGCGGCCAGCGTAAAGATGCCGACAATGACGTAGTTGGCTCTGGTTTCCATTGTCCCACTTATGGCTATGCGCGCGCCGCAAGATCAAGTTGCCGGGCGCGTTTTCCGCGGAAATAGGACTTTACCCACGGTTCCTCGCTCTTCAGCATGTCGTCGATGGTGCCTTCGACCAGCACTTTCTTCTTACCGAGCACGGCCACCCGGTCGCAAGCGGTGAACAGCGTGTCGAGATCATGCGTCACCATGTAGACGGTCAGGTCCATCGTGTCGCGCAGCTTGACCACCAGCTCGTCGAACTCCGCCGCGCTGATCGGATCGAGGCCCGATGTCGGCTCGTCGAGGAAGACGATGTCGGGATCAAGCGCCAGCGCGCGGGCCAGCGCGGCGCGCTTGATCATGCCGCCGGACAGCTCGGACGGGAATTTCTGCGCCGCATCGGGCGGCAGCCCGACCAGCTCGATCTTGAGCATCGCCAGTTCGTCCATCAGCTTTCTCGGCAGGTCGAGATATTCGCGCATCGGCACCTGGACGTTTTCCAGCACCGTCAGCGCCGAGAACAGCGCGCCGTGCTGAAACAGCACGCCAAGCCGCATGTCGATGCGCAGACGCTCGGCATCATCAGCTTTCTCGATATCGACGCCGAACAGCTTGATCGTGCCCGACTGCTTGCGCGTCAGGCCGAGAATGGTGCGCAGCAGAACGGATTTGCCAGCACCCGAGGCGCCGACAAATCCAAGGATTTCGCCGCGCCTTATGTCGAGCGACAGTCCGTCGAGGATGAGCTTGTCAGCAAAGGAAACGCTGATGTCGTGCGCGGAAAGCACGATGTCGCCCTCGCCCGCGTCATCAGCCAATGCACCTGCCCTTGTCCTGTTTCGCAGATTCATATCAGAACTCGATCGCTGCGTAGAACATGGCGAAAAGTCCGTCGAGGATGATGACGACGAAGATCGACTTCACAACCGAAGCGGTGACATGCTGGCCGAGTGATTCGGCGCTGCCACCGACCTTCATGCCTTCGACCGAGGCAATCGTGCCGATGATCATGGCCATGAACGGCGCCTTGATCAGGCCGGCAAAGATGGTGCTGAGATCGATGGCGACGCGCAGCCGGTCGATGAAGGCGGCGGGTGGAATGTCGGAATAGAGCCACGCAGCCAGGATGCCACCGCCGAGTGCGGCGAAATTGGCGATGATGGTCAGGCACGGCAAGGCGATGACCAGCGCCACGAGGCGCGGAAAGACCAGGACGCCGATCGGGTTGAGCCCGATGACCTTCAGCGCGTCGACCTCCTCGCGCATCTTCATCGAACCGATCTCTGCGGTGATCGCGCTGCCGGAGCGGCCGGCGATCATGATTGCCGTCATCAGCACGCCGAGTTCGCGCAGGATCAGCACGCCGACCAGATCGACGACGAAGATATCGGCGCCGAAATAGCTGAGCTGATAGGCGCCTTGCTGGGCAACGATGGCGCCGACGATCGCCGACATCAGCACCACCACCGGAATGGCGCCGACGCCCATGCGGTCGATCTGGTTGAAAATCGCCGCCGGATTGACGGCATGGCCACGGCCGAGCTTCATCTGCGCGCCACGGATGGTGGCGCCGAGGATGTTCATCGAGGCGAGAAAATCATCGCGCATCTCGTAGACCCGGCGGCCAACCGCCTCCAGCGCGCGAATGACGATGTTGGGCGGTAGCGCCGGGCCGGATTCGGGTTCGCGCCGCACGGCCTCGCCGACAGCTTCGAGCAGGATCGAAGCGATCTCGCTCTGGCCTTGCATCTGGATCTCGACGCCCTTCTTCTCGAAGGCGCTGACCAGCCGGTCGATCAGCCAGGCGCCGGCGGTGTCCATCTTCTCGATCTTGGAAACATCGAGCGCCAAAGTTTTGAAGCCGCTTCGCTTTTCGATCTTGCGCATGTCGGCGTCGATGAGTGCGACGGTCCGTGTCGTCCAGACTCCGGAGAAAGCGCAGCCAAGAACGCCGTCCTCCTCGCCGAACGCCACGCGCGGTTCGTGGTCAGCCTCCCCTGCGGTCGTGCCGCTTGCGTCGCGCTTGCCGATGGTCAACATGGCGTCCTGTTTAGCCTGACGGGTCTGACCTGTCGATTTGTCGACAACGCTTGTCGCACAGCAGGAGCAGAAAAATATGGCGCGTGTCATTTCGGTCGAGGCCGAGCGTTTTCCCATCGCCGGAACCTTCACCATTTCGCGCGGTTCCAAGACCGAAGCCGAAGTGATCTCCTGCACGATCAGCGACGGCGGCCACTTCGGCCGCGGCGAATGCGTCCCCTACAAGCGCTATGGCGAGACCATTGACGGCGTGCGCGAGGCGATCGAAGCCATGCGCGGCCGGATCGCCGGTGGCGTCAGCCGGACAGCCTTGCTCGATGCCATGCCGGCCGGAGCCGCCCGCAACGCCATAGACTGCGCCCTGTGGGATCTGGAGGCAAAGCTCAGCGGAACATCGGTGGCGATCGCGATAAATGCTGTTCCCTTGCAGGCGCTCGAAACCGCCTACACGCTGTCGCTGGGCGAGCCGGAGGCGATGGCGGCGCAGGCTCGCGCCAATGCCGCGCGGCCGCTGCTCAAGGTCAAGATCGGCGGCGACAACGACATTGCCCGCATCCGCGCGGTCAGGCAGGCAGCGCCAGACAGCCGCATCATCCTCGACGCCAATGAGGGCTGGAGCGACGACAACATCGTTGCGAACCTCGCCTTTGCCGCCGAACAAGGCATCGCGCTAATCGAACAGCCGCTGCCGGCCGGTCATGACGAGATCCTGCGCCATATCGCCCATCTCGTGCCGATCTGTGCCGATGAAAGCGTGCACGAGGCTGAGAATCTCGAAGCGCTTGTCGGTCTTTACGATGCCGTCAACATCAAGCTCGACAAGTCGGGGGGCCTGACAGCGGCACTGGTGCTGCGCGATCGCGCCCGCGAACTCGGTTTCGGCGTGATGGTCGGCTGCATGGTCGGCACGTCATTGGCGATGGCGCCGGCGGTGCTGCTTGCCCAGGATGCCGATTTCGTCGACCTCGACGGTCCGCTGCTGCTTGCCCGCGACCGGGTACCGGGCCTTGTCTACCAGGGATCGCTGGTGTCACCGCCCGATACCGCGCTCTGGGGCTGAGCGCGCCGCAAGGCCGATCAGCACGAGGCCGACGATAGCGATCGGAATCATCACAAGAAACCCATCGACGCCGAGACGGTCGTAGAGCGGGCCGGAAGCAAGCGTAACGGCGGCCATGAAGAAGCCGTTGAAGAAATAGGCGATGCCTTGCGCAGCACCGGTGCGCTCTTCGGAGACGGTCTCGGCGATCATTTTCTGCAGGCCGATCAGCACCATTGCGACAGACACCGAATGCAGCGACTGCACGGCGAAGAAGCCGGGAATGCCAAGACCGAGCGGCCATACCAGTGGAAAGATGATCCAGCGAACTATCGAACCGATGCCAGCGATCACCATCACTTTGACGACGGACACGGAGGCGAAGATGCGATTGAAAAACAAAAACATGCAGACTTCGCACACCACGCCCCAGGCCCACAGCAGACCGACGACGGAATCGCTGATGCCAATCGATTTCCAGTAGATGGAGACGAAGCCATAGAGGAAGGCGTGGCTGGCGGTAATGATGCCGACGCCAAAGGTGAAGTAGAGGAAATAGGCATTGAACAGGCTAGGCGCCGCGTGCTGGATTTCTGCGGCCGACAGCGGCGAGGCCTTGCGCGGCCGCCCCATTCGCGGCGCAAACAGGGCTGCGACAAGCGCTGCGGCAAGCGCCACGAATATGATTATCGGCACAGCTTCGGCTCCAGCCGCCGCCAGGATGAAGCCGCCCACAACATTGGCGCAGAAATAAGAGATCGAGCCCCATTTGCGCATAGCGGTGTAATTCGAGCCGAAGCGGCGCACCCCCGACAACGCCAGCGAATCGGCCATTGGCGAATGCGGTGTCCAGACGATCGTCAAAAGCAGAGACACGGCCAGCACGATCGCGTAAGTCGCTGGCAGGAAATAGCCAGCCGAAATGGCCATCGTTGCCGCGACCAGCGCGATATAGACGTTGGCGCGGTCCTTCGCCCGGTCCGCATATGCCGTCAGCATAGGCGTCGTCACGACGCGCAGGAACATCGGTGCGGCAAGGATCACGGCGATCTGTTCGGCGCCGAAGCCCTTCGCCTGCAGCCAGAGCGGAAAATAGGGCAGATGCGTGCCTTGCGACACGAACAGGGTCGCGAAGATCAGGCTCATGCGCAGTTCGAAATGGCGCGGCTTGACGAGTTGTTCGGGCGAGAGCTGCGGCAGGGACATGAATCGATCCAATCGCGCTGTATTCGACCGGACGGCAACGCGTGTCGATCCCTTAACATGGACGAAAACCGGACGAAACCGGCTGGACTAATCGATTGATTCCGAAGCCCGAAAAGACTTCGGACTATGCCGCCTGCCCTACCCGGTCCTCGATGAGCAGCGGGATAAAGAGCTCGTCCGGCGCCTCGGGCAGCACCTGCGCCCAGGTCAGGATTTCCATCCGGCCGTCAAAGTGCTCGACCACAGCCGTGCAGCTTTCCACCCAGTCGCCGGTGTTGATGTACTGGACATCGCCGAAATTCTCGATGACGGCATGATGGATGTGGCCGCAGATGACGCCATCGACATGCGAGCGGCGCGCCTCGTCCGCAAGCATGGTCTGGAACGAGCCGATGAAGTTCACCGCCTTCTTGACGTTGTGCTTGGCCCAGGACGAAAACGACCAATACGGCAGGCCGAGCAACTGCCGCAGCCGCGTCACCACGCGGTTGATGAGCATGGCCGCGTCATAGGCGTGGTCACCGAGATAGGCGAGCCAGCGCGCATTGTGGACCACGGTATCGAACTGGTCGCCATGGATGACGAGCAGCCGCTTGCCGTCGGCAGTCTCGTGGATGGCGCGGTCGGCAACGACGATGCCGCCGAAATGCACGCCCTGGAACTGGCGGGCGAATTCATCATGGTTGCCGGCGATGTAGGTGATGTTGGCGCCCTTGCGCGCCTTGCGCAGCAGTTTCTGCACGACGTCATTGTGGCTTTGCGGCCAATGCCAGCTCCGCCGCAGCCGCCAACCATCGACGATGTCACCCACCAGATAGATGATATCGGCATCGTGATATCGAAGGAAATCGATCAGGAATTCGGCCTTGGCCGCCTTCGAGCCCAGATGGACGTCGGAGATGAACATGCTGCGGAAAGTGCGGGGCTCTTGGCCGGACATCGCGATTTCACCCTTGCTTTCGCGCAGGCTATGCCCCGATTCATGCAACAACCGTATGACGGTTGCGATTGGTCCAGCCGAAGGACTAGCTTGCGGCCAAATCACAGGAGAAATCGTCATGGATCTCGGTATCCGCGGAAAGAAGGCCATCGTCTGCGCTTCGAGCAAGGGACTTGGGCGCGGTTGCGCCATGGCGCTGGCGGAAGCCGGCTGCGACATCGTCGTCAACGGACGCAATGCCGAGCTGGTGGCGAAAACCGCCGCTGAGTTACGCGAGCGCTATGGCGTCACGGTAACGGAAGTCGTCGGCGACGTCTCGAAGCCGGAGGTGCAGAAAGCGCTGCTCGCGGCTTGCCCCGAGCCGGACATCCTGGTCAACAACAATGGCGGGCCGCCGCTTCGCGATTTCCGCACGCTTGATCGCGAAAAGATCCTCGAAGGGGTTACCCAGAACATGGTAACGCCGATCGAGCTGGTCCAGGCCGTCCTCGACGGCATGGCGGCGCGCGGCTTCGGCCGCATCGTCAACATCACCTCGCTGTCGGTCTATGTGCCCATTCCCGGCCTCGACCTGTCGTCCGGCGCGCGCGCCGGCCTGACCTCGTTCCTTGCCGGCGTGGCGCGCACGGTGATCGACCGCAACGTCACCATCAACAGTCTTTTGCCGGGCAAACTCGACACCGACCGGCTGCGCGGCCCGCATGAGGCCGGCACCATCGAAAGCCCTGAGGCCGCAGCCGCGCGCAAGACCCGCATCAGCGCCGACGTTCCGGCCAAGCGGCTCGGCACGCCGGAGGAATTCGGCCAGATCTGCGCCTTCCTGTGCTCGGTCCATGCCGGCTATCTGACCGGGCAGAACATACCGGTCGATGGTGGTCTCTACGTCAGCGCCTTTTGATCAACTTGTCCGTGAAACTGCGGGAACCATCCATCAGAAAATCGGCATAAGCGTTTGATCGTTCATGACTTTCTACGCGCTGGCCGGCAAAGCTGCCAGCGCGTCAATTAGCGTCGCGAAAAACCACGGCTGCATGCTAAAAGGGAATCTCCAGCCAGATTTCGAGGGAGCGGCCGCATGGAAGGCGAGAGCAAAAAGACGGCACGTTCGGACCTCGACGAAGCCGCCCTCTACTTCCACAAGCACCCAAGGCCGGGAAAGCTCGAGATACAGGCGACCAAGCCGCTCGGCAATCAGCGCGACCTCGCGCTCGCCTATTCGCCTGGTGTCGCCGCCCCTTGCCTGGAAATCCGCGATGATCCGGCGACCGCCGCCGACTACACCGCACGCGCCAATCTGGTCGGTGTCGTCACCAACGGATCGGCCGTTCTCGGCCTCGGCAATATCGGCCCGCTGGCCTCCAAACCGGTCATGGAAGGCAAGGCCGTCCTGTTCAAGAAGTTCGCCGGCATCGATGTCTTCGACATAGAGATCGACGCGCCCGGTATCGAGCGCATGGTCGAGACGATCTCGGCGCTCGAGCCGACCTTCGGCGGCATCAACCTCGAGGACATCAAGGCGCCGGAGTGCTTCGAGGTCGAGGAACAGCTGAAGGCTCGCATGGGCATACCGGTGTTCCACGACGACCAGCATGGCACCGCCATCATCGTCGCCGCCGCCGTGCTCAACGGATTGGAATTCGCCGGCAAGACAATATCGGACATCAAGATCGTCACCTCCGGCGCCGGGGCTGCCGCCCTTGCCTGTCTCAACCTGCTGGTCTCGCTCGGCGCCAAGGTCGAAAACATCTGGGTCACCGACCGTTTCGGCGTTGCCTACAAGGGCCGCACCGATGAGATGGATCGCTGGAAAGACCCCTATGTAAAGGACACCGAGGCGCGCACGCTGGCCGATGTCATATCGGGCGCCGACGTCTTCCTCGGCCTGTCGGCGGCAGGCGTACTGAAGCCGGAACTGCTCCAGCACATGGCGCCGAAGCCGCTGATCCTGGCGCTGGCCAACCCCAATCCGGAGATCATGCCGGAAATAGCGCGTGCAGCTCGTCCGGATGCGATGATCTGCACCGGCCGTTCCGATTTTCCCAATCAGGTCAACAACGTACTGTGTTTTCCTTACATCTTTCGTGGTGCGCTCGACTGCGGCGCCAGCGCCATCAACGAGGAGATGAAGATGGCGGCGGTGCGGGCAATCGCAGCGCTCGCACGCGAGGAGCCTTCGGACGTCGCTGCCCGCGCCTATTCCGGCGAGACGCCGATCTTCGGCCCTGAATTCCTGATCCCTTCGCCCTTCGATCCGCGGCTGATCCTGCGCATAGCGCCCGCGGTCGCCAAGGCAGCCTGCGACACCGGTGTCGCGACGCGGCCGATCACCGACTTCGCCGCCTACATCGACAAGCTGAACCGCTTCGTCTTCCGCTCCGGCCTGGTGATGAAGCCGGTGTTCTCGTCCGCCAAGGCATCGAGCGCCAAGCGCGTCATCTATGCCGACGGCGAGGATGAGCGCGTGCTGCGCGCCGCCCAGGTGGTGCTCGAGGAAGGCATCGCCGAGCCGATCCTGATCGGCCGCCCGCACGTCATCGAAGTGCGCCTGAAGCGCTACGGCTTGCGCATCAAGCCCGGGGTCGATTTCGGCCTGATCAACCCGGAAGACGATCCGCGCTACCGCCACTATGTCGACCTTTTGATCGAACTCGCCGGCCGGCGTGGCGTCACGACGGAAGCAGCGCGCACCATGGTGCGCACCGACAACACGGTGATCGCAGCACTTGCGCTGAAACGCGGCGATGCCGACGCCATGGTCTGCGGCCTCGAAGGCCGCTTCGAGCGGCATCTGCGCAACGTCACCTTGATCATCGGCCCCCGCGCCGGCATCAAGGATCACGACCTGTCGACGCTTTCCATGCTGATCTCGCAGCGCGGCATCATCTTCCTGACCGACACCCACGTCTCCGTCGACCCGACGGCGGAAGAAATCGCCGAGATGACGGTGCTGGCGGCGGAAGAAATCCAGCGCTTCGGCATCGAGCCGAAGGCAGCACTCTTGTCGCATTCCGATTTCGGCTCGCGCGATTCGCCCAGCGCCCTGAAGATGCGGCAAGCAGCGGCGATCCTGGCGCGCATCGCGCCTGAGCTTGAATGCGATGGCGAGATGCATGCGGACACTGCTCTGTCGGAGCACCTGCGCCAGCGCGTCTATCCCCATTCGAGACTGAAGGGCGAAGCCAATTTGCTGGTGTTCCCCAACCTCGATTCGGCCAACATCACGCTGACGGCGCTCAGAACCATGACGGATGCGCTGCATGTCGGGCCGATCCTGCTCGGCACCGACATGCCGGCGCATATCTTGACGCCGTCTGTCACCTCGCGCGGCGTCGTCAACATGACGGCGCTTGCCGTGGTCGAAGCCGCCCACAAGGCACAAGCGGTCGTCAATCTGGGCTGAACACGGATTTCGCGGTAAACTGCAGTTAACCGCGAACACGGTAGCCTATGCGGGGCTAACAGTCGGATTTGGAAGGCGGAGTTTGGGCGGATGGCAAGCGGAGGGTGGAAGCAGGCGCATGCTGCCGTGCTGCTTGGCCTGCTGTTGTCCGCAACCTGGGGGATAGCCGAGCCGCAGGCTGCTTCGCGGGTCTGCCGCCAGCTGGAAGCCGATCTTGCCGCGTCCTCGCGCGGCGGCGGTGGCGGTCCGGCGCTAGTCCGGAAATACGATTCCGCAATTGCCCGGCAACATGAGCAGATTTCGAAGGCTCGCGGCCAGGCGAGCCGGGCCGGATGCGGTTTTTCGCTGTTTGGTCGCAACCTCAATCAATGCGCCGGGCTCAACGCCACGATCGATCGCATGAATGCCAATCTCGATGCCTTGCAAAACAAGCGCGAGCGGCTGGCCGGCGGCGGCTCGCGCCGTGACCGCGGACGCATCCTGGCGGCGCTCGACGCCAATGGCTGCCGCGACGACAACGTTGCGCCTCGGCGTGCGCCTTTGCAGGAGGCGAACCGCGACGGCGGCGCAAACCTGTTCGATCAGCTTTTTGGCGGCAACGGCCAGCGACTCGATATGCCTGACGAGCCTAGCCCGCCCGACGATTCCGGCGAGGAGCGCAATGTCCGCCGTGTACTCAACCAGCCCGGCGTACCGGATTTTCCGAGCGTCGGCGGCGAATTCCACACGTCCTGTGTGCGCACCTGCGACGGCTACTTTTTCCCTATGTCGAACTCGGCCTCGGCAGGCGATTTCGAACGCGACCAGAAGAATTGCGAATCGAGCTGCCCCGGCACCGAGATGCAGGTTTTCTATTCGCGCGGCATGGGCGACGATTCGGCGTCGATGACGTCATCTGTCACCGGCCGGCCTTACAGCGAATTGCCGACCGCCTATCTCTACAAGCAGCCCGATATGTCGCGGCCGCCGGCTTGCGGCTGCAACGCCGCCGCGCAGGGTTTTCAGATCATCGCCGGCAACCCGCCAAATCCGGAACAGTTGCAACCCGAGACGGACTCCGCACCGTTCATTCCGGTGCCGATCTCCAAACCGGATCCAGGTGCCGATCCCGAAACGCTGGCCAATCAGGAAGGCGGGCTCGACCGCGAGGCGATCAAGCGGCTTTCCGCCAAGCCGGTGACGTCGCCCATATCCGCGCTGCCGCCGGAACAGCGCAAGGTCAGGGTCGTCGGGCCAACGTTCCTTCCCGACCCATCAGCGGCAATAGATCTGCAAGCTCCGGCCCCGAAGGCAGTCCGGTAAGGGCTGTCCTGAGCGGCATGAACAACGCCTTGCCCTTGCGACCGGTCGCTTCCCTGATCTTGCCCGTCCAGTCCTTCCAGATCGTGGCGGTCCAGGGTTCCTCCGGCAACAGATCGAACGCCTGTCGAAGAAAGTCGCGGTCCTCATCGGAAAATTCCGGCTTCTCTTGCGGTCCCTCGCGCAGGATGCGCCACCAGTTGACCGCATCGGCCAGCCTGTCGAGATTGCCGCGCACCGCCATCCAGAACGGTTCGGCCTGCTCGCCGGAGACGCCGAGCACGATCAGACGATCTTGTGCCTCGGTGAACGGCATGTGGTGCAGCAACGACCGGTTGAGCACGAACAGCTCGTCGGGATCGAACTTGGCGGCGGATTTCGATGTCGCCGCCGGATCGAAGCGTTCGGCGAGTTCGCCCATCGTCGGCACCGCCGCGACATTCTCCGACGTGCCTACCAGGACGGCCAATGATGCGACGGCCATCGGCTCGATGCCGTCCTCGCGCAGGCTTTCGATGGAGAGTGCGCCCGTGCGCTTCGACAAGCCCTCGCCCGATGCGGTGGTCAGGAGATTGTGGTGGCCGAACACTGGCGGCTCGGCAGCCAGCGCCTGGAACAGGGCGATCTGCACGCCGGTGTTGGTGACATGGTCGTCGCCGCGGATGACATGGCTGACGCCCATCTCAATGTCGTCGACCACGGAAGGCAGCGTATAGAGATAGGTGCCGTCCTCGCGCACCAGGACCGGGTCGGAAAGCGAGGCCAGATCGACGGTTTCCTCACCGCGCACCAAGTCGTTCCAGTGGATTTCGGTGCGTTCGGGCTGTTGGGGATCGCCTGAGAAATTGGGGAGGAGAAACCGCCAGTGCGGCCGGCGGCCATCGGCCTGGTACTCGTCGATCTGCTCTTGCGTCAGTGTCAGCGCCTCGCGGCCATAGACCGGCGGCAGGCCGCGCGTGCGGCGCACCTTGCGCCTGAGGTCGAGTTCCTCCGGCGTTTCGTAGCAGGCATAGAGAACGCCTGCCGTCTTCAGCCTCTCGACTGCCGCGTCATAGATCTCGAAGCGCCGCGACTGGTACTCGGTGGCGTCGGGAAAAATGCCCAACCAATGCAGGTCGTAGAGGATAGCGTCGGAAAACTCTTGCTTCGAGCGCGCAACGTCGGTGTCGTCGAAGCGCTGGATGAAGCGGCCCTTGTTGTTCATGGCGAACAGCCAGTTGAACAGAGCCGTGCGCGCATTGCCGATATGGATGCGGCCGGTCGGCGAAGGGGCGAAACGAACGGTAACTGTCATGAGCGGGGCGTACCGGATGCTTTTGTGGTTGACAAGACGCGCCCCCGCGCTGGCCGGCAGACATAGAACATGGCGGCTGGAATGAAAAGGCCGGGCGGTGGACGCCTCAGGAGGCGCCCAGTCCGGAGGCCTTTGTAACCGAGCGCTGCCAGCCGCTGGGGCCGGCGACCGGTTGAAGGCGATCAGCGGCCGAAATCATCGGAACTGAGGCGGGTCCAACGGTCGCCCACCAATCCACCGATAAAGATGTCGCCGGAGCGGACCGCTTCCGTGACCTCGGCGATCCGCGAGCGGACCATCGTTCCCCCGGCATAGCGGAAGAAGACATTCTTGTAGCCAAAGAGTTGGGGGATGAATTTGGTCTGCGTCTGTCCGGTGATGCCGACGCAGCCCATCTCCCATGCGGCGGCGACAAGCGCATCCAGCGTCGCGCCCCAGTGCGATCCGAATGCCTGGATCTGCAACAGGTTCGCCATGTCGCCGGCTTGACCGTAGAAGGCATAACAACCGAGCATTTTGCCCGTTTCGTCGTAGGTCCCACCGAAATGAAGGGGGCCGTCGGCCCGCTTCTCGGCCGCCAGCGCAAGCAGCCGTGGCAATTCCCCATCCTTCCAACTCGGCCGAAGAGCGTAGCCAGACAGGAGAGTCGGCAGCTTCTCGGCAAATTGCACGGCATCGATCGGCTCACGATGGGTGCGATGCGACGATGAATGGAGGACGGGGGGCTCGAACCTTTTCTTTGCGAGAGCATCGAATGCTCTCGCGCATGGATCGAGTACAAGGCGAGGCAGGCCAGGCCATTTACGGTGCAGTGCGGAGGCGGCCATCGCCGCCGGCCGGAAAACATATGTCCATCCCAGACAATGCATCGGCAGGAGTTGATACTTCATCGGGCGCGCGAAGGCCAAGGATGTCCGGTTGGCCGAATCGGTCAGTTGCAGATCGAATTCGCCTTGATGCAAGGCACGCAGCAATTGGGGTCCGGCCGAGCCGTCATCGGTGCCGGGGTCGGCCATGAGCGGCCCGATGATCGCCGCATTCAATGGCGCTCCATTGAGCTCGTAGCGGGCTTTCAGAACGCCGAGGAATCCACCCAGACGACCCTGCCGGTTAATCTGGACAAGAGCGTTGCTTTCACCGGAGTGGCCGGCAGGGGCGAGATAAATCTCTCTCATATACGCGGCCGTCTCGGCGATCGCGCGATCGAGGAGGTGACGGCGCCGCCGGCGAAACTTCGTCAGGAAGAGTGCGGCGACGCGCTCGAGATCTTCGGCAGCGAGCGGACGAACCGAGCCATGCTGAGATTCCAGCACTGACGGCGCAGCCAGCTTTTCCTCGGCATTCGCAGAAAGATGCATCGTGAAGAACGTCCGTAGGTTGCTCTCCATCGGATATATATCAACCAATGGTAGAAACAACGTATCTCGGTCGGTATGATGAACAGAGGTCTCAAGACTTACTATCCGGACAGGACTTCACAGGCAAATCAAGTCGGCCAGCATCACGGCGCTGATCGGCGGGTTGACTGCCTCCCTGCGATGGCATGCCCTGCTCCAGCCCGCCGGGCTGACCGTGCCGGACAGAGGCGGCCTCCGGCCGAAGCGGGAGGCCGCCTCAATTCAGCTCACAAGTCCCTTGGTCAGTTCCAACGCCTGGCGCTCGAACAGGCGGCGGTAGATGCCGCCTTTCAACCGGATCAATTCGTCATGCGAGCCTTCCTCGACGATGTTGCCGCGATCGAAGACCAGCAGGCGGTCCAGCGCCCTCACCGTCGAAAGCCGGTGCGCGATGACCAGCGTCGTGCGGCCGACCATCAGCCGCTCCATCGCCTGCTGGATCAGCACCTCCGATTCCGAATCGAGGCTCGATGTCGCCTCGTCGAGGATCAGAATGCGCGCATCGGCAAGGAAAGCGCGCGCGATCGCCACGCGCTGCCGCTCGCCGCCCGACAGTTTCACGCCGCGTTCGCCGACCAGCGTACCGTAGCCCTTCGGCAGGTTGGTGATGAAATCGTGCGCACTCGCCAGCTTCGCGGCATGCTCGATCTCCTCCTGCGTCGCACTCAGCCTGGCATAGGCGATGTTTTCGGCCAGCGACCGGTGGAACAGGATCGGCTCCTGCTGAACGATGGCGATCTGCCCGCGCAACGAGGCTTGCGCCACCTGCGAGATGTCCTGGCCATCGACCAGGATTTGCCCCGCATTCACGTCATAGAGCCGCTGGATAAGCTTGACGAAGGTGGTCTTGCCCGACCCCGAATGGCCGACCAGCCCGACGCGCTCACCCGGCGCGATATCGACCGAAAAGTCTCGGTAAAGCGCCGATCGGTGATGGCCATAGTGAAAGGTGACGTTGTCAAAGCTGATCCGTCCTTCGGTGATCCGGATCGGCTTGGCACCTGGCCGGTCCTCGATGCCGAGCGGTTCGGACTGGAAATCGACCAGCTCTTCCATATCGTTGATGGAGCGCTGCAGATTGCGGATATGTGTGCCGATATCCCTGAGATAGCCCTGCAGCACGAAGAGCGAGGTCAGCACGAAGGCAACGTCGCCGGCGCTCGCCTGCCCCCACGACCACAGCATCAGCGCCAGGCCGATCACCGCGGCGCGCATAACCAGCAGCAGCACCCCTTGCGTGGTGCCGTTGATGGTGCCGCGCACCCAGGTACGCCGTGTACGCGCACGCCATTTGGCCACGACCTTGGCCAGTCGGCGTTCTTCGCGCTCCTCGGCGCCAAAGCCCTTGACGACGGCGTTGCAGCTGACCGCGTCGGCAAGCGAGCCGCCGAGGCGGGTATCCCAGGTGTTGGCGAGCCTTGCCGCCGGCGCGACATAGCCAAGTGACAGCAGTGCCGTCACCGTGATGAACAGCACCGAACCGGCAGCAACGACCGCCCCCATCAAAGGCCAGAACCAGCCGAGCAGCAATGTCGAGCCGACCAGCATGACGATCGACGGCAGCAGCGCGATGAGGATGGTGTCGTTGAGCAGGTCGAGCGCCCACATGCCGCGCGTCACCTTGCGGACGGTCGAGCCGGCAAAGCTGTTGGCATGCCAGTCGGTGGAAAAGCGCTGGACGCGATGGAAGGCATCGGCGGCGATGTCGGCCATCATCTTCAACGTCAGTTCGACGATCCCCATGAACGCCAGGTTGCGCAACACAACGCCGGCCAGCGCCAGCGCCATCAGCATCGAGAACGCCATCAGCGCGGCATTCCAGGCAATCGCGTCGGCGCCGGCGCTGCTGGCGACGGCGTCGACCAGCCGGCCGGAATAGAGCGGCGTCAGCACATCGGCCAACGTCGACAGCAGGAAGCTGCCCATGATGAGCGAAAGCCGCCACGGCTGGCGCCGCCAATGGGTATGCGTGAAGCCAAGAACGCTGCGAAAGGCGCTCGCGCGCAAATCGATTTTAAAACGAGCCATGATGTCATTCGGGCACAAACGAGCCCGATCCCAGTAGGTCGAAAATTGAAGAAGCCGCGCAAGGGGTCAATGATTGCCCGGAAGCGGAGTGGCATATTTGGCGTATCGCCCATAACCGGGCGGCGATCGGCATCGGCATAAGCCTGTGCTCGATCCGGCATCGGCACGAAGGGAAAACCTTCGCGGAGCGCCGGATGAGACCTAGGCTTCGCGGCCTCGCATTACCATGTGAAATACTGCCATTCGGACCTCCCGCAAGACAATTGCGGAGCGGTCCTTATAGAGACGCTCCGATGCGTCGCCAAGACGAGTTCACGCCAAAAGTGTATCTGGTCCAACCACTGCGATTATTTTGCAACAATGGCGGGCAAGCCGCGCCTCATTCAGGAATGCGATCCAAGCGCATGTAGCGGCCATCGATTGATGGCTTGAACCCGAGTTTTTCATACATGCCATGGGCATCGCTGGTCGACAGGCTCCAATGGAAAACGGTCCTGACCTCCGGATGGTCGATCAGGGCCTGGACGAGCCGGCTGCCTATGCCCTGCCCGCGGTTCTCCGGCCAGATGATGATATCGGCGAGATAGGCGAACACCGTACGGTCGGTGATCGCGCGGCCGAAGCCGACTTGCTTGCCGTCGACATAGGCGCCGACGCAAAGCGAATTGGCAAAGGCGCGGCGATGGACTTCGTCAGTGCGTCCGGCGCCCCAATAGCTTGCCATCAACAGGTCCGATGTCGCACGGAAATCGATCCGTGACATGTCGAAGCTGATTTCACAATCGGGCATGGCTACCCTCGCCTGTGGCATGGCGCGAACTCTCGGTCAGGGAACAGTGTCTAGCCGATCCCTGAACCGGTTGGTGATGGGATAGCGGCGGTCGCGCCCAAAATTCTTTTTGGTGATTTTTACACCGGGTGCTGCCTGCCGGCGCTTGTATTCGGCGATGTAGAGCAGATGCTCGATGCGCGTCACCGTCGCCCGGTCATGGCCGCGCGCGACGATGTCGTCGACACCCATCTCATTCTCGACCAGGCATTCGAGGATATCGTCCAGCACCGGATAGGGCGGCAGCGAATCCTGGTCGGTCTGGTTCTCGCGCAATTCCGCCGAGGGCGCCTTGTCGATGATGTTTTTCGGGATCACCTCGCCCGAGGGGCCAAGCGCGCCCGGCGGCACGTGGCTGTTGCGCCAGCGCGACAGCGCGTAGACCTGCATCTTGTAGAGGTCCTTGATCGGATTGAAGCCGCCATTCATGTCGCCATAGAGCGTGGCGTAGCCGACCGACATCTCGCTCTTGTTGCCGGTGGTGACGACCATCGAGCCGAACTTGTTGGAGATCGCCATCAGGATGGTGCCGCGCGCACGGCTCTGCAAATTCTCCTCGGTGATGCCTTCCTTGGTACCTTCGAACATCTGCGTCAGCGCGTGCAGGAACCCTTCGACCGGCTCGAAGATCGGCACGATGTCGTAGCGGCAGCCGAGCGCCCGGGCGCAATCCTCGGCATCCTTCAGCGAGTCCTTCGAGGTATAGCGATAGGGCATCATGACGGCGCGCAGGCGTTCCTCGCCGAGCGCATCGACGGCCAGCGCCGCGCAGATCGCCGAATCGATACCGCCGGACAGACCAAGCACCACATTCTTGAAACCGTTCTTGTTGACGTAGTCGCGCAGGCCCAACATGCAGGCGCGATAGTCAGCCTCCTCCCGGTCCGGGATTTTCGACATCGGCCCTTCCGAGCAGACCCAGTGATCGCCTTGTCTCTTCCAGGTGGTGACGTCGACCGCTTCCTCGAACTGGCTCATCTGGAAGGCAAGCGTCTTGTCGGCGCCGATGGCAAACGAGGCGCCGTCGAAGATCAGCTCGTCCTGGCCGCCAAGCTGGTTGGCATAGATCATCGGCAGCCCGCATTCGATGACCTGGCGGATGACGACCTGGTGGCGGACATCGATCTTGGCGCGGTAGTAGGGCGAGCCGTTCGGCACCAGCAGGATTTCCGCCCCGCTTTCGGCCAGCGATTCGCAGATGTCGACATCGCCCCAGATGTCCTCGCAGATCGGAATTCCGATGCGGACGCCGCGGAAGTTGACCGGTCCCTGGATCTCGGGGCCGGCCTGGAAGACGCGCTTCTCGTCGAACTCGCCGTAGTTCGGCAGATCGAGCTTGTAGCGTTCGGCGATGATCTTGCCGCCGTCGGCGAAGATGATCGAATTGTGCGTGCCACTCTTGCGCTTCAACGGCGTGCCGATGATGACGCCGGGACCGCCATCCGCGGTGTCGGCGGCAAAGTCCTGTGCCGCCTTTTCGCAGGCTTTCAAAAAGGCCGGCTTCAGCACCAGATCCTCCGGCGGGTAGCCGGCGAGGAAAAGCTCGGTATAGAGCACGAGATCGGCGCCCTGGCGTGCGGCATCCGCCCTCGCCTCGCGGGCCTTGGCGAGATTGCCTGATATGTCGCCGACAGTCGGATTGAGCTGGGCGACGGCGATGCGCAGGATGTCGAGCTTCTTGGTCATGCCTGCTGACTTAGCGCGGCAAAATTGCCCGGGCAATGGCGTTCGTTTGGACCAATTCGGAGCGAATGACGAATGTCATTCGCGTCCGGACCGATCGACGAATGCCGATGGTGGCGAGCGACCAGGTATCAATCGTCGCCCATATATTCGCGCAGCGCTTGCGGCGAATGGTTCTCGCCGATCGACATCGCCAGGATGCGTGAAATATGCCGGCGCGGCAGATGCGTCTCCGCTGCCCATTGATTGATTTGTCTCTGGATCTTGTCCAGGTCCTTCTTCGAAGTCGGGCTTTCGGCGATGTCGAGATCCGCGTCCCGCAACGCCGCGGCCATATCGCCGGAGATGACGAACGCATCCCAACCCAACCAGCGCAGGAAATACTGGCCCGTATTGCCGCCCAGCCGGCTGCCATGCTTGCCGAGCCAGGCCATCAGCCCGACCTGGTCGTGAGCAGGCCAATTGGCGAGGAATTGGCCGAAGCCGCCATATTCCTTCGACACGCGCTCGACGAAGGCGGCGTTGTCGCGCACGGATCTGATCTTCTGCGGGTTGCGCACGATGCGCTGGTCGGCCGTCAGATCGTGCCAGAAATCATCGGGCTGGAACAACAGCCGTTTCGGCTCGAAGCGCAGGAACGCCTCCTCGAAGCCCGGCCATTTCTGCTCGATGACGCGCCAGACAAAGCCGGCGGCGAAGACACGCTCGGCCATGACAGAGAGAATGCGGTCATCGGCGATGTCAGCCACTGCGGCATTGTCAGGCGCCGGACCCAGCAGCGACGTCAGTTCCTCCTCGCCGCCCTTGCGTTTTGCGGCGCGTGCGCGAATTTTTGCGAAATCGGGCATTCTGCTTGCATCCCCACGTCGTGCTTTTGACGAAGCGGCATCTTCCTATATGGAAACCAGGCTGCCAAGCCGATGCTTTGTATGGAGACATCCATGAACAAGACCGTGCCCGAACTGGCTAATCGTTGGTTGAGGCGAAACCCGGAGAATTTGAGCGAGCTTGAGAGGCGGGTGCTGCAGAGTACCGTCGACCGCAAGCCCATATCGCAGGACATCAACGACAGTCTTGCCGGCCTTCAGGGCGCGGGCGACCGTATCGCCGATGCCATTGCGCGGGTCGGCGGTTCGTGGACGTTCATCCTGTCCTTCATCGCCTTCCTGATCCTCTGGATCGGCGCCAATTGGTGGCTGCTGGGGCGAGATTCGTTCGACCCCTACCCTTTCATCTTCCTCAACCTCGTTCTCTCGATGATCGCCGCCTTGCAGGCGCCGGTGATCATGATGTCGCAGAACCGCCAGGCGGCGCGCGACCGCATCGACGCCGCTCACGACTACGAGGTCAACCTCAAGGCCGAGATCGAGATCATGGCACTGCACGAAAAGCTGGACGAGCTGCGCCATAGCCAGATCATCGGCATGCGCGACGAGATCGCGCAGATAGCCGAACAGCTGAAGCGAATTGACGAACGGCTCAACCCCCAGACCCAACCCTCATGACGCAGGCCATCCATCATTTCATCGAACAGTATGGACTGCTTGCCGTCTTTGTCGGTTGCATCGCGGAGGGCGAAAGCGCTGCCATTCTTGGCGGCTTCTTTGCCCACCAGCGAGTCTTCGTCCTGTGGCACGCGGTTGTTGCGGCCGCGCTCGGCGCCTTCGTCGGCGATACTTTCTTCTTCATCCTCGGACGAAGCTTCGCCGACCATCCCTATGTCGTCAGATTGCGCAAACGGCCCGGCTTTCGCCGCGCCTTTCGCCTGCTCAACACCCATCCCGACATTTTCGTGCTGTCCAACCGCTATATCTACGGCATGCGTCTCGTCGGCGGCATTGCAGCCGGGCTTTCCAACATCGCCGCGCCGCGCTTCGTCATCCTCAACGCCATCTCATCGGCGGTCTGGGCGGTACTGTTCGGCACGATCGGTTATGTCTTTGGACTGGGAGCCGAGCACGTCATCGGCCAGGCGTTGATGCATCACGAACGGTTGCTGATCGGGCTCGGCATCGGCCTGACCGTGGCCGTTCTGGCATGGCTCGTCGCCCGTCACATCGCCAGAAAGGAACGCGCCAGGGAAAGCTGACGGTCAATCCACGCCGAGCGCCTGATCACCCCGATCGAGGATCAGCGGGATGATCAGGTCTTCCTCGTCGGCAAGATGCCTTGTCAGCATGGCTATCAGCCGGCTGTTTTCGTCGGCATAGGCGTCGGCGGCAAAGCGCTGTCTGTCTTCGCTCTCCTGAAGCGTCTTGATGAACGCATTGGCCGCCTCGGCATTACGCTCCAGCCCTTCATGGATGGTGTGGTGGTCGGCATCGAGAATCTCGAAGCCGCGCTTCAAACGGGGCTCGGCCTTGGCGAAGACCGGAAAATATTGATAATCCTCGACATTGTGGTGACCGTCGAGGTTGCCCAAGAAATGATTGAGGCGAGGCGCGAACCAGCGCGCGAAATCAGGCGCCGTCAGCCGTCCCTCACGGTAGTCGTCAATGCCGTTGGCCAGCATGCCGCCAAGTTCGCGAAACATGTCGTGCCGCTGCAGCCACATATTGGCGATGCCGTGGATGTTGGCATGGTCCTGCCAGTTTTCACGCGGGTATTTTTCGGCGAGCCAGCGCAGATCGTCCGGCAGGCCCTTGCGCTCAAGAAGCAGAAAATTGGCGGCCTCGGCCATGACAGTCTCCTTTGGTGACTGGCATGTAGGCATCGAAAGGCTAGATCGGTAGTCCCGTAATCCGCTCGATAATGGCGATGCCCCAGACGCCGGCGACGATGAGCACCGAAATCAGCACCGCCAGCGAACCGCAATCCTTGGCCAGCTGGATATCGACATTGAACTCGCGGCTGAAAGCGTCGCATGCCGCCTCGATGCCGGTGTTCAGCACTTCGACCATGATCAAGAGCAGCACCGCGCCGATCAGCAAAGCATAACCACGCCACGAGATCGAAACGAACCAGCCGAGCGGCAAGGCAAGCGCCAGCAGCATCAGTTCCTGCTGGAAAGCCTTCTCGCTGGCGGCCAGCTTGCGAAACGCCCGCACCGAATTGAAATAAGCGTCGATCAGCCGCTGCATGCCAAAACCCCTTTGCGAATCACCGGCACGGGATAATGCAATGGCTGGCCAGATCAATGGAATAAGGTGACTTGTCCAAGATTCATTCAGCAACCGGGATGGACGGTGTCGACTTTTCAAACTGCGGCAGCCCGTCGTCGATCGAATAATAGTCGCCCTTGTCACCGACGAAGATATGGCATTCCCCCTCAAGACCTGTCGGCTTGTCGAACGATCCCGCCATGACCGAAACGTAGTCCTGGTCTCGCGGCTTCCAGAACAGCACCGACCCGCATGCCTTGCAAAACCCACGCCTGGCGAAGGTGGAGGCTTCGTACCAGGTGATACTTTCCGTGCCCTCGATCACAATGTCGGCGTTGGCGACATTGGTCGCGGCATAGAAATGTCCGCTCTGCTTGCGGCATTGCGAGCAATGACAATAGACGACGCCACGCAGCGCTCCGTTAGTTCTGAAGCGGACCGCTCCGCACAGACACGATCCTTGGTGACCATCACTCACGTCGATCCTCCTTGAAGAAAAGTGCCTGGTATCGCCTCCAGGATTCCAGCTTTGCGGCCTACGCGCGCAAGCAAATGCGACATGGACTGGCGTGGAGAATCCGAAATTCGGTTTCATTTTCAAGAGTGCGATGCGCGAATCGCGAATTCAAGCCGCCGCACCGGCGTTGTTTTCCAACTGTTGGAAGCGCGGATTAGAGCATTTGCAGCCCGCAGACAGAGAAAACCCGCTGAACCTCTGTCAGTTAAGGAAACTTTAGCGACAGCGCATTTATGGTCACCTGCAAGCGAAGGCCGTGGGTGGGGACGCATCCTTTCGCAAGTTGTTCCGAAGCGTCGGTCGCATTCCCCAGGCTCGGCGACAAAGGGAATCCGCGAATTCCGCGGAACATCCGAGGGGAAGAACCAATGCAGCCGGCAGCTGTCCCGACCGAACGAAGCACCGACATCGCAGCCACTGTTGTCGCGACAATGCGCCAATTGGGCGTGCTCGGCCTGCCGCGCAATTACGAAATCTTCTATGAGGCCCTGAGCGGCACCAATCACGAACTCAGCCTGGCCGTCGTTTCGCTGAGCAGCCGGCCGACACAGGATGAACTGGATCAGATCGGGCGCACTTTCTTTGCCCACAACCATGGTCCTGGCATCGTCGAGCATGCCCGCGACGTCATTGCCAGGGAGCTCGAGGAGGTTGCTTCGCTGTTGAGGAGCGAGCGCAGTCATATCGAGAAATACGGCAGGATCCTCGATGAGACATCGAGCGGTCTCAGCGGCCGCAGCCTTCTCTCTCAGGATCTTTTGCACAAGATCGCCAATGCCATGGCGGCTGCCACCAATTCGACGATCGATCACGGCCGGCAGGTGGCCTCGACGCTCAGCGACAAGACGGCCGAACTCGAGAGCGTCAAATCGAAGCTCGAGGAGTACAAGCGGCTGGCCGACACCGATCCCTTGACGCATATCTGGAATCGCCGCGCCTTCGACAAGGAAATCACCAGGATCTACAACAGCAACAGGGGTATCCTGTTCAACGCCCTGGTCCTTGCCGACATCGACCGCTTCAAGGATATCAACGACCGCTACGGCCACCCGGTCGGCGACAAGATCATCCAGAGCATCGCCGACATCTTCCAGACCAGCATTCGCGGCGACATGTTCGTCGCCCGCACCGGCGGCGAGGAGTTCGCGCTGATCATCGAGGGCGCCAGCGAGGACGCCACCTATGACGTTGCAGAGCGCATTCGCGCCCTGATCGAGCAGACGCCGTTCACCAGCAGCCAGACCGGCACGAATTACGGCACCGTCACCGTCTCGATGGGTATCTGCATGGCGTCCGAAGCCGAAGGACCCGAAGATCTCTACACCAAGGCCGACCGGGCGCTCTATCGCTCCAAGGTCAGCGGCCGCAACCGGGTCACCAAGCACTCGACGATGGCAGGCCGGGCCGGCAAGAGCTGGCTGCTCTACAAGAAGGACTGACAGTCCCTGCCGGCTGGTGCAGGGAACACTGGACTAGCGCAGACATAAAAGGCGCCCGATTTCTCGGACGCCCCTTTCGTGGATCTTATTCGGACTGCGCGAAAATCAGCCGTTTACGGCCTGCTTGTGCTGCACCGGGTGGCTTTTCTTCAACAGATCAGAGACCAGGAAGGCCAGTTCGATCGCCTGGTCGGCGTTAAGGCGCGGATCGCAATGGGTGTGGTAGCGGTCCTGCAATTCCTCGGCGGTGATGGCGCGCGCGCCACCGGTGCATTCGGTGACGTTCTTGCCGGTCATCTCGACATGGATGCCGCCCGGATGCGTGCCTTCGGCGCGGTGCACCTCGAAGAAGGTCTGCACCTCCTTCAGGATGCGGTCGAACGGCCGCGTCTTGTAGCCGGCGGCCTCGATCGTGTTGCCGTGCATCGGGTCCGACGACCACACCACGGAGCGGCCTTCCTTCTGCACCGCGCGCACCAGCTTCGGCAGATGGTCGGCGACCTTGTCGGAACCGAAGCGGGCGATCAGCGTCAGCCGGCCGGGCTCGTTCTCGGGATTGAGCAGGTCGATCAGCTCCAGCAAGCCGTCCGGCGTCAGCGACGGACCGCATTTCAGGCCGAGCGGGTTCTTGATGCCACGGCAATATTCGACATGGGCATGATCGGGCTGGCGGGTGCGATCGCCGATCCAGATCATGTGGCCCGAGGTGGCGTACCAGTCGCCGGAGGTCGAATCGACGCGCGTCAGCGCCTCCTCGTAGCCGAGCAGCAGCGCCTCGTGGCTGGTGTAGAAATCGGTCTCGCGCAGCGCGTAGTTGGTTTCCGAAGTGATGCCGACGGCCTTCATGAAGTCCATCGTCTCGGTGATACGGTTGGCAAGAGACTCATATTTCTCGCCCTGCGGACTGTCGGAGACGAAGCCGAGCATCCAGCGGTGCACATTCTCCAGGCTGGCATAGCCGCCTTGCGCGAAGGCGCGCAGAAGGTTGAGCGTCGCCGCCGACTGGCGGTACGCCATCTCCTGGCGGGCGGGATCCGGAATGCGCGACTTCGGGTCGAATTCGATACCGTTGATGATGTCGCCGCGATAGCTGGGCAGCGTCACCTCGCCTTTGGTCTCGTTATCGGACGAACGCGGCTTGGCGAACTGGCCGGCAACGCGGCCGACCTTCACCACCGGCTGCGCGCCGGCGAAGGTGAGCACCACGGACATCTGCAGAAAGACGCGGAAGAAGTCGCGGATGTTGTCCGCGCCGTGCTCGGCAAAGCTCTCGGCGCAATCGCCCCCTTGGAGCAGGAATGCGTCACCGGCAGCGACGGCCGCGAGCTGCTTCTTGAGCTTGCGCGCCTCACCGGCAAAAACCAGCGGCGGAAAGGTTGCGAGCTGGGCTTCCGTGTTCTTCAGCGCGGCAAGGTCCGGATAAGCAGGAACCTGCTTGATCGGCTTTGCTCTCCACGAATTCGGCGACCATTTCGTCATCGCTGCACCCAACGCTCTTTCCAGCGGCCTATACTCCGCCATTCCCGCCCCCATTTGGGGATCGCGGCTCCATACACGAAGCCGATTTCCTATTCTAGACCGGAATTCAAGCGCTGGCGAATGTCTGAGGCCGGCTACGCCGCCTTCTCCACCAGCCGTGCCAGCTGCGTCATGACAACCGCGGAGCCCGCCAGCCGCTTCTCTGCGGTCGGCCAGTCACGCACGAAGACGACACTGTGGTCCGGCCGGATCTTGGCGAGCGAGCCCTGCTCGCCAATGAACCGAACCAGCCCGACCGGGTTGGAGAATTCGCGCTTGCGGAAATGGATGACGACGCCCTTCGGCCCGGCATCGAGCTTCTCGACATTGGCCTTGCGGCAGAGCGCCTTGATGAAGACGATCTTCAACAGATGCTTGACCTCCTCCGGCAGAGGGCCGAAGCGGTCGATCAGTTCGGCGCCGAAAGCATCGATTTCCTCGGTGTTTTCGAGATCGCCAAGCCTGCGGTAGAGCGCCAGCCGGAGCTGCAGGTCAGGCACATAGCTCTCCGGGATCATCACCGCCGTGCCGACGGCAATCTGCGGCGACCAGCCGCCATCCTGCACTTCGCCGGAATCCTTCACCTCGGCGACGGCCTCTTCCAGCATCTGCTGGTAGAGTTCGAAGCCGACCTCCTTGATGTGGCCGGACTGCTCCTCGCCGAGAAGATTGCCGGCGCCACGGATATCGAGATCGTGGCTGGCCAGCTGGAATCCGGCGCCGAGCGTGTCCAGCGATTGCAGCACCTTCAGCCTCCGCTCGGCGGTGTCCGTCAGCTTGCGGTTGGCCGGCAGCGTGAACAGCGCATAGGCGCGTACCTTCGAGCGGCCGACGCGGCCGCGCAGCTGGTAGAGCTGCGACAGGCCGAACATGTCGGCGCGGTGGATGATCAGCGTGTTGGCGGTGGGAATATCGAGCCCGGATTCGACAATGGTGGTCGACAACAGCACATCGTACTGGCCGTCGTAGAAGGCATTCATGATGTCGTCGAGTTCGCCCGGCGGCATCTGGCCATGTGCCACCGCCACCTTCAACTCCGGCACGGATTCCTTCAGAAAATCATGTATTTCCGCCAGATCGCTGATTCGCGGCACCACATAGAAGGAATGGCCGCCGCGATAGCGCTCGCGCAGCAACGTCTCGCGGATGACCAGGGGATCGAACGGCGAGATGAAGGTGCGCACGGCCATGCGGTCGACCGGCGGCGTGGCGATCAGCGACAGCTCGCGCACCCCGGTCAACGCCAGTTGCAGCGTGCGCGGGATCGGTGTCGCCGACAGCGTCAGCACGTGCACGTCGGTTTTCAAATCCTTCAGCCGCTCCTTGTGCTTGACGCCAAAGTGCTGCTCCTCGTCGATGATCAGCAGGCCAAGGTTCTTGAACGAGATCGCGGAACCAAGCAGCGCGTGCGTACCGATGACGATGTCGACCTGCCCTTCGGCGATACCTTTCTTGGTCTCGGCCAGTTCCTTGGCGCCGACCAGCCGCGAGGCCTGGCCGACGCGGATCGGCAGGCCGGAAAACCGTTGCGAAAACGTCTTGAAATGCTGGCGCGACAACAATGTCGTCGGCACCACAACCGCCACCTGAAAGCCTTCCATCGCCGCGATGAAGGCAGCGCGCAGCGCCACTTCGGTCTTGCCGAAGCCGACATCGCCGCAAATCAGCCGGTCCATCGGCTTGCCGGCGGCCAGATCGTCGCGCACCGAGTCGATCGCTGTCTGCTGGTCGTCGGTCTCTTCATAGGGGAAGCGGGCCGCGAACTCGCCATAGAGGCCCTCGGCCGGCACCAGTGGCGGCGCGGAGCGCATCTGCCGCTCGGCGGCGATGCGGATCAATTGACCGGCCATGTCGAGCAGGCGTTTCTTCAGCCGCGCCTTGCGCGACTGCCAGGCGCCGCCGCCAAGCTTGTCCAGCGTCGCCTCGGCCGTGTCGGAACCGTAGCGCGACAGGAGTTCGATGTTTTCCACCGGCAGGAACAGCCGGTCGTCACCGGCATAGTGGATTTCCAGGCAGTCATGCGGTGCGCCGACCGCTTCGATGGTGCGCAGGCCAATGAAACGGCCAATGCCGTGGTCGGCATGGACAACAATGTCGCCGGCCGACAGCGCCGAGGCCTCGGCAATGAAATCCGAGGGACGCTTCTTGCGTTTCGAGCGCCGGATCAGCCGGTCGCCCAAAATGTCCTGTTCGGCGACGACGACCAGTTTTTCGGTCTCGAAGCCGGATTCGAGCGGCAGCACGGCCAGGGCCGCCTGCCCCGGCTCGAGCTTTTCAGCTTCCGCCAGCGTCGCGACCTGCTTGAGGTTGCCGAGATGGTGTTCGGCAAGGATCTGGCCAAGCCGGTCGAGCGAGCCTTCGGTCCAGCCGGCAATGACAATGCGGCGGCGCGCGGCGCGCTCGTCGGCGATGTGTTTGACGACGACATCGAACACGTTGGCGTTCGGATCGGCGCGCTCCTCGACGAAGCTGCGGCCGTGGCGCGAGCCGGCATGATAGACCTTCTTGGTGCCAACGTCGGGCGCGTCGAACGGCGTGAAATCGATCGCTTCGCGCGGCCCGAGCGAGGCAATCAGGTTGTCCGGCGAGAGATAGAGCAGGTCCGGCGGCACCGGCTTGTAAGGCACCGCGTCCTTCAAGGCGCCATCGGCCTGCTTCCTGCGCGCCTCGTAGTGATCGAGGATCAGCGTGTGGCGCTCGGCCAGCGCCTCATGCGCCAGATGGTCGAAGATGACAGGCGTATCAGGCAGATAGTCGAACACGGTCTCCAGCCGCTCGTAGAAGAACGGCAGCCAGTGCTCCATGCCGGCGAAGCGACGCCCTTCGCTGACCGCCGCATAGAGCCCGTCATCGCGCTGCGGCGCGCCAAAAGCTTCGATATAGGAGCGGCGGAAACGGCTGATGGTTTCGGGCGTCAGCGCCACTTCGCTCATCGCCTGCAGCGCCATCGACTTGCGCTGGCCGGTGGTGCGCTGCGTGGCGGCGTCGAACACACGTATCGATTCCAGCGTGTCGCCGAAGAAGTCGAGCCTGAGCGCTTCGGTCCAGCCAGGCGCGAACAGGTCGAGAATGCCGCCGCGCACCGCGAACTCGCCGATGCCACGCACGGTCGGCACGCGCTCGAAACCGGACGTTTCCAGCCGCGAGACCAGGACGTTCATGTCGATCTGGTTGCCGGGCCTGGCGTGGAACGTCTGTGCCTCAACGAGATCCGCCGGCGGAATGCGCTGCAGCAGCGCATTGGCGGTGGTGAGGATGACGGCGCGGTGCGGCTTCTTCGCCAGCGCGATCATGGCCGTCAGCGCATCGAGGCGCTTGGCGGCCGCATCGGAGCCGGGCGAGACGCGGTCGTAGGGCAGGCAATCCCAGGCCGGCAGTTCCAGCACCGGCAGGCCGGGGGCCGCGAAGGACAATGCCTCGATGATCGCCGGCAGGCGCTGACCGTCGCGCGCGACGAACAGAACCGGCTTGTCGGGCGCGATCTCGAGTGCCGCCTGCACCAGCGCAAAGGCTTCGTAGCCGTCGGCGACGCCGTCGACGATGAACTGGCCGGCGCGACCTTTCGGCAAACCGATGGTGGGAATGAGGCTCATGAAATCACGGTCTTGTTCTATCGCAATTCCGAACGGAAAACGCTTCGTACTTTTCCTGGAATTGCTTGTGTTCAGAATGTCAGAGAATGGCGGAAAGCCAGGATCTTTTGCAGGACGGCACAATCGATATCGGCCGGCACCGGGCGTTCGCCGGTGACCATGGGCAGGAATTCGGTATCGGGAATGTCGAGGAGCCTCTCATATTGGTCGATTTCCTCAGCCGTCAAGGCGCCGATCTCAGCGTCGGCGAAAGTGCCGAGGATCAGGTCCATCTCGCGCATGCCGCGATGCCAGGAGCGAAACAGAAGCTTGCGGCGGCGCACGTCCAGCCCCTCGCTTGATCTCGTCGTTCCCGTCATCGTGCCGCATCCTTGCTTGCTGCGGCGCATATAGCGTGGATAGAAGGGGCTGTCAGCCTTGCGCTGCCGCCGTCGCAACATAAGCTGACATCATGCGCCCGACCATCCTCGATCCCCTGTTTGTCCCGATCACGTCGCTTGCAGGCGTCGGACCGAAAGTCGGCGCGCTGATCGAGAAGGTTGTCCCGGCCGATCTCGGCGATCGCGCGGCGCGTGCCGGCGATCTTCTGTTCGTACTGCCGCACACCGTCATCGACCGGCGCAGCCGCCCGGGTATCGCAGGATCCGCGGAAGGCCAGATCGTGACGCTGGAGGTGCGCATCGACCGCCACCAGCCGCCGCCGCGCGGCAACAGGTCGGTGCCCTACCGGGTCTTCGCCCATGACGACACCGGCGAGATCGCGCTGACCTTCTTCCATGCTCACGCCTCCTATCTCGAAAAGGCGATGCCCGAGGGCGAACATGTCGTGGTCTCGGGCCGCATGGAATGGTTCAATGGCCGCCCGAGCATGGTCCACCCCGACCATATTGCGCTGGCCAGCGAAGCGGAAAACCTGCCGCTGGTCGAACCGGTCTATCCCCTGACAGCCGGGCTCTCGGGCAAGGTGCTGCGCCGGGCGATCGGCCAGGCGCTGGCGCGCGTGCCTGAATTTCCCGAATGGCAGGACGGCGCCTTCATGCGCCGGCACACCTTTGCGGCCTTTGCCGACGCGCTCGCCCGCATCCACAATCCGGCCGACCCGATTGACGTCTCCATCGACGGCGCCGCGTGGCGGCGGCTCGCCTATGACGAGTTGCTGGCGGGCCAGGTCTCGCTGGCGCTGGTGCGGGCAAAAGTCCGCAGGCTGTCCGGGCGTCCCTTGGTCGGCGACGGCCGCATCGTCGAAAAACTGCGGGCCGCACTGCCCTATTCGCTTACGGCTTCCCAAGAATTCGCGTTGGCCGAAATCAATGCCGACCTCGCCGATCCCGAGCGCATGCTGCGGCTTCTGCAGGGCGATGTCGGCTCCGGCAAGACGGTCGTCGCGCTGCTGGCCATGGCACGCGCCGTCGAGGCCGGCGGCCAGGCCGCGTTGATGGCACCGACCGAAATCCTGGCGCGCCAGCATCTGGCGACCATCACGCCGCTTGCCGCCAAGGTTGGGCTGCGCGTCGCCATCCTCACCGGCCGCGAGAAGGGCCGTGAACGCGCTGATACGCTGGCCGGCTTGGCAAGCGGCGAGATCGACATCGTCGTCGGCACCCATGCGCTGTTCCAGGAGACCGTCACCTTCCACGACCTGGTGTTCGCCGTCATCGACGAGCAGCACCGCTTCGGCGTCCACCAGCGGCTTGCCATCACTGCCAAGGGCGATGCACCAGACATGCTGGTGATGACGGCCACTCCCATCCCGCGCACGCTGGTGCTGACCGCTTTCGGCGACATGGACGTGTCGAAACTGACGGAAAAACCGGCCGGCCGCCAGCCGATCCGTACCGTTACACTGCCGCTCGAGCGGCTCGACGAACTGGTCGCCCGCATGGTGGACGCCGTCGCCGGCGGCCAGAAAATCTACTGGATCTGTCCGCTGGTCGAGGAATCGGAAGAAATCAAGCTGATGTCGGCCGAGGACCGTTTTGCGTCGCTGAAGCCGCTATTCGGTGATCGCATCGGTCTCGTTCACGGCCGCATGAAGGGTGCCGAGAAGGACGAGGCGATGCGCGCCTTCAAGCAGGGCGAGACACGCATCCTGATCGCCACCACCGTCATCGAGGTCGGCGTCGACGTGCCGGACGCCACCGTCATGGTCATCGAGCATGCAGAGCGCTTTGGCTTGGCCCAGTTGCACCAGCTGCGCGGCCGGGTCGGGCGTGGCGACAAGCCCTCCTCCTGCGTGCTGCTATATAAGGACCCGCTCGGCGAGACCGCGAAACGCCGGCTGTCGGTGATGCGCGAGACCGAGGATGGGTTCCTGATCGCCGAAGAGGATCTGAAGCTGCGCGGCGAAGGCGAATTGCTGGGCACCCGCCAGTCCGGCACGCCGGGCTTCCAGGTTGCGCGCATCGAGGCGCATGCCGACCTTCTGGAGGCCGCCCGCGACGATGCCAGGCTGATCCTGTCGCGCGACCCGGAGCTGCAATCGCAGCGCGGCGAGGCGTTGCGCCTGCTGCTTTACTTGTTCGGTCGCGACGAAGCCGTGCGGCTCCTGCGCGCCGGCTGAGCCAGGGCGGCAACCGACGGGTTGGCGAGCATCCCTTCGATCGGCTCGCCATTCACGACAACCATCTGCTTGACCTCGGGCGCCACCAGCCCGGCAGAAACGATCAGCTTGGCGCCGTCCTCAATCGTCATGTCGAGCAGCACGATGTCCGACTTCGGCACATACATCAGGAATCCGGTGGTCGGGTTTGGCGTGCACGGCATGAATACGGCGATCAGCGGATCGCCTTCCTGGTCGAGCTTCTGGTTGATCTCGGTTTCCTTTTCGCTGGCGACGAACACCAGCGACCACACGCCCTTGCGCGGATATTCGACCAGCCCGACCTGGCGGAACATGTCACCCTTGTTGGACAGCACGGTCTCGAAAATCTGTTTCAGCGAGCCATAGATGCCGCGCACCAGCGGCATGCGGCCAAGCAGACGCTCGCCGAAATTGACGATGGCGCGGCCGACGATGTTGGCCGTCAGGAAGCCGATCAGCGTGATCAGGATCAGCGCCACGATCAGCCCGAACCCCGGCACCGGAAACGACAGGTAGGTGTCAGGGCTGTAGCGGGCCGGAATATAGGGTTTCACCCAGGAATCGACCCAGCCGATGAACGACCAGGCGATGTAGGCGGTGATCGCCAGCGGCGCGCAGACGATGAAGCCCGTGAGGAAATAGTTCCTCAGCCGGGTCACGCCGGAAGTCTTGGGAGCGTCGGACATGGTTCACCGGGGGCCGCTATTGCGACGCAACATTAGTGAACCCCCGTCCAGTTTGGAACTGCGAAGTTTTTAAAGAGCCGATTATGCCGCCGCTTCCAGCGAAGCAATCCAACGGAAGCAGCCTACGTTCGTGATTAGCCGAAACATCCTTCCCTTCGTCATCCACGGGCGGAGCAAGGAGCGAAGCGACGCGGCGCAGACCAGAGGATCCATTCCGTGACGTCGGCCGAACCGGTCGAAAAGACCAATCCGGAGTGGTTCAAGCTTCCTGCGGGACTGGTGATAGCGCTAAGTTCTGCACCGTTTTGATCCGCCATACCGTCACGGAATGGATCCTCGGGTCTGCGCAGGAGCTTCGCTCCCGCTCCGCCCGTGGATGACGAAAGGATGAGGCCTACTCCACCGTCACCGATTTCGCCAGATTGCGCGGCTGGTCGACGTCGGTGCCCATGAACACGGCGGTGAAATAGGCCAGCATCTGGATCGGCAGCGCGTAGATGATCGGCGAGATGATTTCCGGCACATCGGGTAGGATAATCGTCTCCATCGTCTTCACGCTTACCTGTGCAGCACCCTTGCTGTCCGTGATCAGGATGATCTTGCCGCCGCGCGCCGCCACTTCCTGCATGTTCGACACGGTTTTTTCGAAAATGCGGTCGTGCGGCGCAATGACGATGACCGGCATGTTCTCGTCGATCAGCGCGATCGGCCCGTGCTTCAACTCGCCCGCGGCATAGCCCTCGGCATGGATGTAGGAGATTTCCTTGAGTTTCAGCGCGCCTTCCATGGCCAGCGGGAAGTTGGTGTCGCGGCCGAGATAGAGCACGTTCTTGTAGTGCGCGAGGTCGCGCGCGATCTTTTCGATCTGATGGTCGAGCTTGAGCACCTGGTTGGCAAAGCGGGGCGCTTCCGACAGTTCGCGCACAAAGGTCTTTTCCTGCTCCTTCGAGATTGTCCCGCGCGCCACGCCGGCGCGCACGGCGAGCGAGGCCAGCACGGACAGCTGGCAGGTGAACGCCTTGGTCGAAGCGACGCCGATCTCCGGTCCGGCTAGCGTCGGCAGCACGACGTCGGATTCGCGCGCCATCGTCGATTCGCGCACATTGACGACGGCGCCGATCTTCATGCCGGCCTTGCGGCAGTAGCGCAGCGAGGCCAGCGTGTCGGCGGTCTCGCCCGATTGCGAGATGAAAAATGCCGCGTCGTTCTTCGACAGCGGCATTTCGCGGTAGCGGAATTCGGAGGCGACATCGATGTCTACCGGCAGCCGCGCATAACGCTCGAACCAGTATTTGCCGATCAGGCCGGCAAGATAGGCGGTACCGCAAGCCGAAATCGCCAGCCGGTTGATCTCTGCGAAATTGAACGGCAGATCCAGCGGCTTGGAGACACCGCCGACAAAATCGAGATAATTCGCCAGCGTATGCGAGATCACCTCGGGCTGCTCATGGATCTCCTTCTCCATGAAATGGCGCCGGTTGCCCTTGTCGACCATGAAGCTGGTCGAGAGCGACTGCTGACGCTTGCGATCGACCTTTTTGCCGTCGATATCGAAGATGGTGACGCCGTCGCGGCGCACCACCGCCCAGTCGCCATCTTCCAGATAAGTGATCGAATTGGTGAACGGGGCGAGCGCGATGGCGTCGGAGCCCAGGAACATCTCGCCATCGCCATGGCCGACGGCCAAAGGCGGACCGTTGCGGGCACCGACGATCAGGTCCTCGTCGCCCTTGAACATGATGGCCAGCGCAAAGGCGCCTTCCAGCCGCTTCAGCGCCTGGTGCGCGGCTTCGACCGGCTTCAGCCCCCTGGCGAGTTCGCGCGCCACCAGATGCGCGACGACCTCGGTGTCGGTCTGCGACGAGAACGAATAGCCGTCGCGGACCAGCTCGTCGCGCAGTTCGGCGAAATTCTCGATGATGCCGTTGTGGACGATGGCGACGCCATCGGAAAAATGCGGATGCGCATTGGTCTCGTTGGGCACGCCATGCGTCGCCCAGCGTGTGTGGCCGATGCCGATCGTGCCGTCGAGCGGCTCGTTTTTCAGCAAGCGTTCGAGGTTGACCAGCTTGCCTTCGGCGCGGCGGCGAGCGAGTTCGCCACGCTCGATGGTGGCGACGCCGGCCGAGTCATAGCCACGGTACTCCAACCGCTTCAACGCATCGACGATAAGCGGCGCAACCTGCGAGTGGCCGACGATTCCAACGATACCGCACATACAGAAAGCCCCCGATTCCCCATGGAAAACCAGCGCTATTTAGGGATGGCCGGCCCGCCGCGAAAGTCACATTGCATTTCGTCCCGTGTAATGGAACGCTTCTTGCTCGCATGCACCATGACAGACCGCTCTTGCCATCCGGTTACTGCAATCGTTCGGTTTTGTGCGGGCCGGTCTTACTTTTTCTTCGCCGCCGCCGCCGAAGCAAAGCGCTCGCGCAACTCCTTGCCCTTGCCTGGAATCGTCTTCTGGCGGGCGCGGCCGAAGGCCAGCGCGTCGTCGGGCACGCTTTCGGTGATCACGCTGCCCGAGGCGATGTAGCCGCCCTTGCCGATGGTGACAGGCGCCACCAGCGACGAATTCGAACCGACAAAGGCGCCCTCGCCGATATCGGTGAAGAATTTCGAATAGCCGTCATAATTGCAGGTGATGGTGCCGGCGCCGATATTGGCGCCTGCGCCGACGCGGGCATCGCCGATATAGGTCAAATGGTTGACCTTCGCGCCCTCTTCGATAACAGCTTGCTTGACCTCGCAGAAATTGCCGACCTTTGCCTTGTTCCGGAGATCCGCACCCGGCCGCAGCCGCGCGTAGGGCCCGACATCGCAATTCGACGCGATGGTGGCGCCTTCGATATGGCTGAAGGCATGGATCTTGGCGCCCGTGGCGATCTTCACGCCCGGACCGAACCAGACATTGGGCTCGACGATCGTATCAGTGCCAATTTCGGTGTCGTGCGAGAAATACACCGTCTCCGGCGCGATCAGCGTCACGCCCGACAGCATCGCTTCGTGCCGCCGGCGCGCCTGCCAGATGCCCTCGGCCTGCGCCAGTTCGGCGCGGTTGTTGATGCCGAGCGCGCTTTCGAAGCTGGCTTCGGTGGCGACGACATCGAGGCCCTGCCCACTGGCGATCTCGACAATGTCGGTGAGATAATACTCGCCCTTGGCGTTCTTGTTGCCGACCTGATCGAGCAGCGTCAGAGCGTGGGCGCCGGCCACCGCCATCATGCCGGCATTGCAGAAGCCGATCTTCCTCTCCTCCTCGGAGCAGTCCTTCTCCTCGCGGATGGCGATCAGCTTGCCGTCCTTTTCGATCAACCGGCCATAACCGGCGGGACTGGGAGGACGGAAGCCGATGACCACGACGGCAGCACCTTCAGCCAGTTTCAGCCGCGCTACTGTCAGCGCATCGGCGTCGATCAGCGGCGTGTCGCCAAACATCACGAGAATATCGTCATAACCCTTTGATATCGCTTCGCGCGCGGCCAGCACGGCATGCGCGGTGCCGAGGCGCTTGTCCTGCACGAAGGTCTCGGCCTTCGGAGCGAATTTCGCCGCGGCCTTGCGCATCTCTTCCGCGCCATGGCCAATCACCAGCGCCTGACTGCCGGCGCCCGCGGCTTCGGCCGCCTTCACCACATGGGCCACCATCGGCAGCCCGGCAATCTGGTGCAACACCTTCGGCAGCGCACTCTTCATGCGTGTGCCTTCGCCGGCGGCGAGGATGACGGACAGGCAGGATCTCTGGCTCATGGAAGGGACAACCATATGAAAAGGGATCAGGAATCGAAGATAGGTAGCATCTGGCGCCATGCTGCACCAATGCGGTTAAATTCCGGTGAGGCGACGGGCTGAAGACTTCCGATCTCAGGAAATCGGCGGCTCTCACATCAGGCCGTGTTTCCTGAATTCAGCCTGTTCGTCGCCAGCGATCCAGCCAAACACCTTCAGATCGCCATCGCGTTGTTCGACCAGATAGTTGATCGCGAAATCGATGGTCACAGGACTCCCGTCCTTCCGCTCATAGTCACCGGACCAGTTCACCTCAGCCACGCAATGGTCCTGATTGATTGGCATCACCGAGACATCGACAAAGGTCATCCTCCTGGTGCCGATGGCACGATAGGCCTCAAAACCCTTTTTCATGATGTCCTTCAACTGCTGGCCATTCTCGCCAACCATGACCGCTGCCGGCGTCACGGAGACAAAGCCGGTTGAATACATGTCGCCAACGTCGTCCAGATCAGCGTTTCCGGCGATCGCATCGTTGTAGATCTTCTCGTAGGTCTTGAAGAACTTTTGCACGTCTGCCTTGGCTACCATTCTCGCCTCCCGGCTCGAAAAAGCGTCAGTTGATGGTCTGACGCTGCAACGCGGGCTCCCATGCATCGTTCCGCCGAGGCGACCTACCCCAAGCGCCCCAGAACCGGGAAATTCTCCAGCAGCCAATAAGACACGGTCTGCACGCCACCGGTGAGGAAAAACACGCCGGCGACCACCAGCAGCGCGCCTATTGCTTTTTCGACCCGGCCGAGATGAACGCGGAATTTGCCGAGGAAGCGCATGAAGGCGCCGGAAAACAGCGCTGCGATCAGGAACGGGATACCCAGCCCGAGCGAATAGGCGGCGAGCAGCAGCGCGCCCTCGCCCACCGTTTCGCGGCCGCCCGCCAGCGTCAGGATCGGTCCCAGCACCGGGCCGATACAGGGCGTCCAGCCGAAAGCGAAGGCCAGCCCCATGACATAGGCCGCGACCGCGCTTGCCGGCTTGCCCTGCGACTGGAACCGCGCCTCGCGCGACAAAAGCGGAATGCGCAGGATGCCGAGGAAATTCAGGCCCATGAGGATGATCAGCACGCCGGCGCCCATCGCCAGCGGCTCCTGCCAGATACGCAGCATCCGGCCGATGGTCGAAGCGCCGGCGCCAAGCGCGACAAAGACGGTCGAGAAGCCGAGCACGAAGGCAATCGAGGAATAAAGCAGCGCGCCGCGTGCGCCTTCACGCGCTGTCGCACCCGCATTGCCACGGAAATCGTCGACCGAGACGCCGGCCATATAGCAGAGATAGGGCGGCACCAGCGGCAGCACGCAAGGCGACAGGAACGAGATCGCTCCCGCCCCGACCGCGCTGACATAGCCGATGTCCAATGCCATTTCCAGGAACTCCAATGCCGTGCCGCCCATATAGCGACGCGCAGCCTTGTCCACCAATCACCATTGTGTTGGCAAGATCATGCTTGCCCGGAAGAACTGAGAGGGAAGAAACGGCAGCCCCTGTGCGTTGACACAGGGAGGCCGCGATTTCCCGCGCGTCTCCAGATACCAGTCAGGGAGATTTCCATGAAAACCATAACCGCAGGACTGGCAGCGCTTCTGCTCAGCACCGCCGCATCCTTCGCCGCCGACGCGTGGAAGGAAGCCGAGGTCAATGGCACCAAGATCTACACCGATGCCAACGGCATGACGCTTTATACCTATGACAAGGACGAGAAGGGCAAGACCAATTGCTACGACAAATGCGCCACCAACTGGCCGCCGCTGAAGGCCGAAGCCGGCGCCAAGGCGGACAACGAATGGACCGTCGTCGACCGCACCGACGGCACCAAGATGTGGGCCTATGACGGCAAGCCGGTCTACACCTTCATCAAGGACAAGAAGCCCGGCGATGTGACCGGCGACGGCGTCGGCGAGGTCTGGCACATCGTCAAGGCCGACTAAGCACGCCAATCCCGCTGCTGGCGGGACAAGGGTTGGTCGCCGGGCATCTCCATGCAGCCGGCGGCCAGCATCGACCAGCCTGTTTTAATGTCGCCCGTTCCTGTTCGGGCAGCATTTCAGCGACTCGGCGGAAAAATGAATCGGGTTGTTTCCGCTGACTCAGGACCACCATCTCCCTTTCCCGAAATTCTGTGATTTTCTCCATACACTCTAAGAGTGTATTGCTGCGGACAGCCCCGCAATTTGGGCGCTTCCCCTTGACCGGATGCAAAAGCGCGGCCATGTGAGCGACAAATAGAACGAGATTTCGTCGCGCGCAGCGGAATTCTTCTGCCGCACCACAGCTGATATGAGACCTCATGGACGTCGTCGTCGTCGAATCGCCGGCCAAGGCGAAGACAATCAACAAATACCTCGGCAAGAACTACAAGGTTCTGGCCTCGTTCGGCCATATCAGGGATTTGCCGGCCAAGGATGGCTCGGTGCGTCCGGATGAGGATTTCGCCATGTCCTGGGCGGTCGACACCGCCTCTGGCAAGCGCCTCGCCGACATCGCCAAGGCGGTCAAGGACGCCGACGGCCTGATCCTCGCCACCGATCCGGATCGCGAAGGCGAAGCCATTTCCTGGCATGTGCTGGAAGTGCTGAAGCAGAAGCGCGCGCTGAAGGACAAGCCGGTCAGCCGCGTCGTCTTCAACGCCATCACCAAATCGTCGGTGCTGGAGGCGATGGCCAATCCGCGCCAGATCGATGCGCCGCTGGTCGATGCCTATCTCGCCCGCCGGGCGCTGGATTATCTCGTCGGCTTCACGTTGTCGCCGGTGCTGTGGCGCAAGCTGCCGGGCGCCCGCTCGGCCGGCCGCGTCCAGTCGGTTGCGCTGCGCCTGGTCTGCGACCGCGAATCCGAGATCGAGCGCTTCATCCGTGAGGAATACTGGCAGATCGCCGCTCTGCTGGGCACGCCGCGCAATGACAATTTCGAAGCGCGGCTGACCGCCTTCGATCGCAAGAAGCTGCAAAAGCTAGACATTTCCAACAAGGCGCAGGCCGACGACATCAAGTCGATGCTCGAAGGCGCGACCTTCAAGGCGGTGTCGGTGGAAGCCAAGCCGACCAAGCGCAATCCCGGCCCGCCCTTCACCACTTCGACGCTGCAGCAGGCCGCCTCGTCGGGCCTCGGCTTCTCGGCCAGCCGCACCATGCAGGTGGCGCAACGGCTCTATGAAGGCATGGAGATCGGCGGCGAGACCACCGGTCTGATCACCTATATGCGAACCGACGGCGTGCAGATGGCACCCGAGGCGATCGACGCCGCACGCGATGCCATTGCCAAGGAATTCGGTCCGAAATACCTGCCGGAAAAGCCGCGCCAATATACAGCCAAGGCCAAGAACGCCCAGGAAGCGCACGAAGCGATCCGCCCGACGGATTTCATGCGCACCCCGGCATCGGTCAGGCAATATCTCGATTCCGACCAGATGCGGCTTTATGAGCTGATCTGGAAGCGCGCCATCGCCAGCCAGATGCAGTCGGCCGAGATCGAACGCACCACCGCCGAGATCGAGGCAGTCAACGGATCGCGCACCGCGGAGCTGCGTGCCATCGGTTCGGTCGTTCGCTTCGACGGTTTCATCGCCGCCTACACCGACCAGAAGGACGACGATGCGGAAGACGAGGAAAATCGTCGCCTGCCCGAAATCCGCGCCGGCGAGCAGCTAGCGCGCCAGGCGATCAACGCCACCCAGCACACCACCGAGCCGCCGCCGCGCTATTCCGAAGCGTCGCTGATCAAGAAGCTGGAAGAGCTCGGCATCGGCCGGCCTTCCACCTACACGGCGATCCTGAAGACGCTCGAAGACCGCGACTATGTCACCATCGACAAGCGCCGGCTGGTGCCGCAGGCCAAGGGCCGGCTGCTGTCCGCCTTCCTCGAAAGCTTCTTCAAACGCTATGTCGAATACGACTTCACAGCATCTCTGGAAGAGAAGCTCGACGAGATCTCGGACGGCAAGCTCGCCTGGAAGGACGTGCTGCGCGATTTCTGGAAGGATTTTTCCGGCGCCGTCGCCGATATCAAGGAACTGCGCGTCACCGATGTGCTCGACGCGCTGAATGAAGAGCTGGCGCCGCTGGTGTTCCCGACGCGAGAGGACGGCTCCAATCCTCGCATCTGCCCGAAATGCGGCACCGGCAATCTGTCGCTGAAGCTCGGCAAGTTCGGCGCCTTTGTCGGCTGCTCGAACTATCCCGAATGCTCCTTCACCCGCCAGCTCGGCGACGCCGCCAACCCGAATGGCGAGAATGGCGGCGGCGAGGACGGCACCAAGGTCATCGGCAAGGATCCTTACACGTCAGAGGAAATCACGCTGCGCAGCGGCCGCTTCGGCCCCTATCTGCAGCGTGGCGACGGCAAGGAAGCCAAGCGCTCCAGCCTGCCCAAGGGCTGGACGGCAGAGTCGATCGACCATGAGAAGGCGCTGGCGCTGCTGTCATTGCCGCGCGATGTCGGCCAGCATCCGGAAACCGCCAAGATGATCTCAGCCGGGCTCGGCCGCTACGGCCCGTTCGTGCTGCATGACGGCACCTATGCCAATCTCGAAAGCATCGAGGACGTGTTCTCGATCGGCCTCAACCGCGCCGTGTCGGTGATCGCCGAGAAGCAGCTGAAGGGCAAGGGCGGCCGCAATGGCGGCACGGCCGCAGCGCTGAAGGAGCTTGGCGACCATCCCGATGGCGGCGGCAAGATCGTCGTGCGCGACGGCAAATACGGGCCATACGTGAATTTCGGCAAGGTCAACGCCACTCTGCCCAAGGGCAGGGATCCGCAGTCGGTGACGATCGAGGATGCGCTGGCGTTGATTGCCGAGAAGGAAGCCAAGGGCGGCGGCGGCAAGAAGCCGTTCCGAAAGGCAGCCGCGGCCAAGACCCCTGCGACCAAGAAAGCGGCAGCCAAGAAGCCGGCTGCGAAGAAGCCGGCCGCGAAGAAAAAAGGATAGGACAGCGTGGCGCGCAAGATCACCGGCAGAACCCACGGCGATCCGCGCAACGCCGACACCAGGGCCAAGGTCAATGACGACTATCGGCCGTCGCGTGACGAAATCCTGCGCTACATCGCCGAAAATCCCGATCGCGCCGGCAAACGCGACATCGCCAAGGCGTTCGCGCTGCGCGGCGACGACCGCATCTGGCTGAAGGACATTTTGCGCGACCTGCAGGACGAAGGCGTCCTGACCAAGGAGCGCAAGCAACTGGCCCGCGTCGGCGCCCTGCCCCATGTCGCCGTGCTCGACATTTTTGGCCGCGACGGCGATGGCATTTTGCTGGCGCACCCGGCCGAGGCCGTGGGAACGGGCGAACCGCCCGTCGTCTCGATCCGCGTGTCGCGTGGCGGCAACGGCCCGGCGCCGGGCATCGGCGACCGCGTGCTGGCCAAGACCTTTCCGACCAACGAGGCGACCGGCCCCGCCTACACCGGGCGGGTGATGAAGATTTTCGAGAAGCGCACCGATGCCGTGCTCGGCGTCTTTCGCATCTTGCAGGACGGCACCTTCCGCATCGAGCCGGTGGAACGGCGCCAGCCCGAACTGATCGTCGACAAGGAATTCCAGAACGGCGCCAAGAACGGTGACCTGGTGGAGGTCGAGCCGGCGCGGGCTTCCCGCTATGGGCTGCCGAGGGCCAAGGTGCTCAACGTGCTGGGCTCTCTGACCAGCGAAAAGGCGGTCTCGATGATCGCCATCCACGCACACGACATTCCGCACATCTTTCCAGCCGACGTCATCGCAGAATCCGAAGCGGTCAAACCGGCGACGCTGGACCACCGCGAGGATTGGCGCGACCTGCCGTTGATCACCATCGATCCGGCCGACGCCAAGGATCATGACGACGCCGTCTTCGCCACGCCGGATCTCGACGAGAAGAACCCCGGCGGCGTGGTTGCCACCGTCGCCATCGCCGACGTCGCCGCCTATGTGCGCTACGGCACGGCGCTCGACCGCGAAGCGCTGAAGCGCGGCAATTCGGTCTATTTCCCGGATCGTGTCGTGCCGATGCTGCCCGAGCGCATCTCCAACGATCTCTGCTCGCTGCGCGAGGGTCAGGACCGTCCGGCATTGGCAGTGCGCATGATCTTTTCGGCCGAGGGCCGCAAGCTCAGGCACTCCTTCCATCGCGTCATGATGAAGTCGGCGGCAAAGCTCGCCTACCAACAGGCTCAGGCGGCGATCGACGGCGCGCCGGACGACAAGACAGGCCCAATCCTCGAAACGGTGCTGAAGCCACTGTGGGACGCCTATGCGATCCTGAAGCGCGGCCGCGATGGCCGTCAGCCGCTCGAACTCGATCTGCCGGAGCGCAAGATCGTGCTCAAGCCGGACGGCACCGTCGATCGCGTCATCGTGCCGGAGCGGCTCGATGCCCACAAGCTCATCGAAGAATTCATGATCCAGGCCAATGTCGCCGCGGCCGAAACGCTCGAGGCGAAGAAGCAGGAACTGGTCTACCGCGTCCATGACGCGCCATCGCTGGCCAAGCAGGAATCGCTGCGCGAGTTCCTGCAGACATTGGGCCTGTCACTTGCGCGCGGCGCGCAGATGCAGCCAAGCCAGTTCAACGGCATTTTGGAGCGCGTGCGCGGCGCCGACAATGAAGGCCTGGTCAACGAAGTGGTTCTGCGCTCGCAGAGCCAGGCCGAATATTCGCCAAAGAACATCGGCCATTTCGGTCTCAACCTCCGCCGCTACGCCCATTTCACCTCGCCGATCCGCCGCTATGCCGATTTGATCGTGCATCGCGGACTTATTGCCGCACTGGGCCTGGGTCCGGGCGGGCTGACGCAGGACGAAGCGGCACGGCTCGAAGATGTCGCCGTGCTGATCTCCGGCACGGAGCGCCGCGCAATGGCGGCCGAGCGGGACACGGTCGACCGTCTGATCGCCGCCTACCTTGCCGAACGCGTCGACGACCGGTTCGACGCCCGCATCTCCGGCGTCACCAAGTCAGGACTATTTGTCCAATTGCCGCAGTACGGCGCGGATGGTTTCATCCCGGTGTCAACTCTGGGCGGCGATTACTATATATACGACGAAACGGCCCGCTCCCTGTTCGGAGAACGTTCGGGCAAAGGTTATCAGCTCGCGGACCGTGTCGAGGTCCGGCTCATCGAGGTGGCGCCGATGGCCGGTGCGATGCGCTTCGAGATGTTGACCGACCCGAAGCCTTTGCCGGGCTCCAAGCGGTCGTTTCACAAGGCCAAGGGCCGCGCCCGCGCGTCGCAATCGCGACCGGGTTCGCGCGGCAGGAGACGATGATGACAACAGCCATGGAAGAACAGGTTTTCGGCGGAGAACATCACTCGGGCCGGGCCGCGCGTCCGCTGTGGACGGCGATGAAGCGCGGCCTGCTCGGCCGCTGCCCGCATTGCGGCGAAGGCAAGCTGTTTCGCGCTTTCACCAAGACCGTCGACACATGCAGCGTCTGCGGTGAGGAACTACATCATCACCGGGCCGACGACCTGCCCGCCTATCTCGTCATCGTCATCGTCGGCCACATCGTGCTGGGCGCCTTCATGGGCGTCGAGGCGACGTCGACTTTGTCCACATGGCAGCACATCGCCATCTGGGTGCCGCTGACCATCCTTTTGTCGGTTGCGTTGCTGCAGCCGGTCAAGGGTGCCGTCATCGGACTGCAATGGGCCTTCTATATGCACGGCTTCGGCGGCGAGCACGACGTGATCGAGCCGCATCCCGGAGCCTAGGCCGCGGCCAAGAATGCTGCCTGGCGCAACATACCGACCGTGAAAGGCCACTTTCGCTTGCCAGAAGTTTCCGCTAGGTCCTGCGCATGGACGGTATGACCAAGGCGGAAGTCGACAGGATCGAGCGGAGCATGATCGCTCATAGCGACCGGCCAATCCGCCCGCGCGACGCGGCAACCCTCATCCTACTCGACCGCAAGGACGATAAGGTGCTGGTTCTGATGGGTCGCCGCCATGCCGGCCACGCCTTCATGCCGGGGAAGTTTGTTTTTCCCGGCGGCCGCACCGATCCGGCCGACAGCCGCATACCGGTCGTCGCCCCCCTGCACCCGGAGCAGGAAGCCAGGCTGATCGCCGGGCCGGGACGCACAAGCGCCGCACGAGCCCGCGCCATCGCCCTGTCGGCCATCCGCGAAACCTATGAGGAAGCCGGGCTGCTGATCGGCCGCAAGGGTGCTTTCGCAACCCCCAGGTCCGACTGGCAGGGCTTTGCCGAACACGGCGTGCAACCCTCGCTGGACATGCTGCGCTTCGTCGCGCGCGCCATCACGCCGCCCAACCGGGTGCGCCGCTTCGACACCCGTTTTTTCAGCGCCTGGCGTGACGACGTCGCCGTCGAACTGCCCGGTGGCGGTCCCACCAACGAACTGGAAGAACTGGTCTGGCTGCCGCTTGCCAAGGCCAGGGAAGCCGACATACCCGACATCACCCGAATGATCCTGGACGAGCTGGAAAAGCGCCTCGCCCATGATCCATTGTTGCGTCCAGGCGGCCCCGTGCCCTTCTACCGGCTTGTCCGCAGCCGCTTCATCCGCGAACTTCTCTAGAGCACTTTCCCTAGGGAATTGCGTAAGATCAAACAGGCAGAGTATCAGCATCCCATGACGGTCGATACCCAACCACAGGGCGACGAACGCGTACACTGGCTGCCGATGGTGGCGGCGATCTCGTCGATCAGCGTCGTCGGCATCGCCATCGGCCTCGGCATGCCGCTGCTCAGCGTCATCCTCGAAACGCGCGGCCATTCGGCTTCGATGATCGGCCTCAACACCGCCGTTGCCGGCCTCGCCTCGATCGCCGGTGCGCCTCTGGCGACCCCGCTCGCCATGCGCTTCGGCGTTGCCTGGACCATGATCGCCATGATCGCCGCCGGCGCTCTGGCCTTTGTCGGCTTCCATTTCGCACCCGATTTCTGGATGTGGTTTCCACTGCGCATCGTGCTGCACATTGCGCTGACGGTGCTGTTCATCCTGTCCGAATTCTGGATCAGCACCTCGGCGCCGCCGCACCGGCGCGGCCTTGTCCTCGGCATCTACGCCACTGTCCTGTCGCTCGGCTTTGCCGCGGGACCGTGGCTGTTCGCCCATCTCGGCAGTTCCGGCTTCAGGCCGTTCGGCGTCATCATTGCGTTGGTGACGCTGGCGGCCATACCCGTGCTGGCAGCACGCAACGAGAGCCCTTCGATCGCCTCGGATGGCGAAACCAGCAATTTCCTACGCTACATCTGGCTGGTGCCGTCGGCGACCGCTGCCGTGCTGGTGTTCGGCGCGGTGGAAACCGGCGGCTTTGCGCTGTTCCCGATCTACGGCAGCCGAATCGGCTACTCCGAAGCCGATGCAGCCCTTCTGCTGACCATGATCGGCCTCGGCAATGTGTTGTTGCAGATCCCGATCGGCATGATCAGCGACCGCGTCAGCGATCGCCGCTACCTGCTGATTGCCTGCGCCACGGTCGGTCTTATCGGCACCGTCTTCATGCCCTTCTTCGCCCAGAATTGGCATTTGATGGCCGCGCTTCTGTTCGTCTGGGGCGGCGTCGTCGCTGCCATGTACACGATCGGCCTCGCCCATCTCGGATCGCAGCTTTCCGGCCATGAACTGGCGTCGGCCAACGCCGCCTTCGTGCTGTGCTACGGCGTCGGCATGGTGCTCGGCCCGCAGGCGATCGGCATCGGCATGGATGCGTTCGGCCCGTCCGGCTTCGGCTGGTCGCTCGGCCTGTTCTTCGCCGCCTATATCGCTTTGGTCGCCGTCAGGTTGGTTCGCAAGATCCTGCTGTAGCGCGACCGCGGCCTGCCATGCATTTGGCACGGCACGGTGACAGGCTGCTGACAGAACCGTGTCAGGAGCACAGGGCTAAAAGGGTGTCCCAAAACACTTGAGGACACTTCCATGATCGACAGCGGCTTTGAAACCACATCGCTACGCATGACACTGCTTCTGCTCGTGACCTTCCAGGCTCCGGCCGCCGACGTCGACCGCATCATGGATGCCGTGGTGGCGATTGCGCCGCTGGCCATGGGCAAATATGACCGCAATGCCTATCAGTCGGCGCACGGCATCGAACGCTACAGGCCGCTTGAGGGTGCGGCCGCCGGCGCCGAAACCGAATTGAGGCGGCGGCCCGGCACGGTCGAGGTTTCCTTCGAACTGCCGGACGATCAGGCGCTGGCCGCCCGTGTCGTCGAGGCGATTTTCCAGGCACATTCCTACCAGGAACCGGTGATCCGCATTCAGCCGATTCTCGCCAGCCGTTCCAAGGGACTGGACGACCGCGCCAATCCGAATCGCTGGTGGAACACGACCGGAGACTGGAAGAAGGTTGCGGTGTCAGTGACAGAAACCGCATGATTTCCGCTCACCAGCAGCCTCCGGCGGATCGCACCAGGCTTGCCGGGCTTGACTTTCCGGGCGCGTTCTTTATGTGTCGCGCCAAGTTTCCCGCGTCCGGGTGTTTCCCCGTGCTCCAGCGGCCAAAACCCCACGAACAAACGGACTGATATCATGGCCAAAGCCGCAAACATCAAGATCAAGCTTCTGTCGACCGCCGACACCGGTTTCTTCTACGTGACCAGCAAGAACAGCCGTACCAAGACCGACAAGCTGTCGTTCCGCAAGTACGACCCGGTCGCCAAGAAGCACGTCGAATTCAAGGAAACCAAGATCAAGTAATCTGGTTTCCCGCTGTAATGCCGAAACGCCGCCCAAGGGGCGGCGTTTTCGTTTGTAACCAGTTGATTTCGTTGCACCTGAGCAGAGACTCCAGCCAAAAGGATTGACCCTTCGCCATGGTTGCGGCACCCTTGGCCGTGGGTTGGGTGTCATGAACAAGGCGCCTATGGATGTCGAAGAAGGTGAAAGCTGCAATGATTGCAGCCCTTGTCGCTCTGGCTGCTGGCTTCGCCGTCAGCAACGGGCTGATAAGCCAGCAGACGGCCGATGAGATCAAGGCCAGGACTGACCAGGTTCTGACTGAGGAAGAGGCCGCACAGCCTGCACCTCAGCCTGACAGCCCCGCCCCGCCTTCCGCGGAACCCGCACCGCAGGCTCCGACCCCTCCCGCCGCGGCACCCCCGCAAGGATCCCAACAGGGTCAATGAAGAAGCCTCGCCAAGATGGGCTCCTCTCGTGCGGTCGCGCCAGCTTGAGTGTATCGTTTTAATACAATCGCCGATTGGTAGACTTGCACTACGGATAGGCAGTTAGTTTCAGCGTCAGGCAAAAAGGGGGGAAATGCCTCGCACTGGGAGAAAACGATGTCCATACAAAAAGGCGACTTTCGAACCAACAGAGCCGACTACGTGATTGCCGCGATGCATGGCGGAGTGACCGCCGAAGACAGCGTCCGGGACGAAAACCTGGCAAGAAGAAAGAAGTCCCTGTGGCTGAAGGAGCGGCGATCGGCCAAGTCGGCCGAAAACCCGTTGGACAGTTCGCCGCTGTCTAAAAGAAGCTCTCGCGGTTAGCGGTCTACAATCGCCTTCCGCGATCACACCATATCCGCACACAACCCACTTACCCATATTGCAAGTGCCGCCGTCGGTGTTGACTAGCTCCGATGGCGGCCTAGTTCGTGGCGAAATGACCTCCGTCCTTTTGCGAAGACGGCGGGACTAAAGTCTTGCGCTTTGCATCCAAAGGTCCCAGTGATCCTGTTAGGTTCCGGAAATGTCTCTTGGACGTTCCGCTATTTTATCCAATTGAAATGTAGCGTTACCGCGTATGTCCCGCCCGATAGCGGCGCCTGATCCGGCTACCCGCGTCCGCCCCGGCTGAGTCCCCTCAGCCGATGCGCTCACCGCTCTTCGGATCGAACAGATGCAGTTGGTCTGGTTCGGCCACCAACCGTACCACATCGCCGGGCTTCACGCCGGCACGGCCCATGGCAAAGACGCAAAGCTGCTGGCTGGCCAGCTTGACGTAGAACTGCGTCGAAAGCCCGAGCGGCTCGACCACCCCCACCTCGCCCTTCAACGCGCCGTCATCCGCCAACTTGATATGCTCGGGCCGCAGACCGACGGTGATGGCGTCACCGTCCGTCAGCGGCAGGCCTTCCGGCAGGCGCAGCACCTGGCCATCGGCCAGTACGGCCTCACCACCCTTGCGAACCATCGCCGGCAGGAAATTCATGCCAGGGGAACCGATGAAACCGGCGACGAACATGTTGGCCGGCCGATCATAGAGATCGAGCGGTGCGCCGACCTGCTGGATCAACCCGTCATGCATGACGACGATCCGGTCGGCCATGGTCATCGCCTCGATCTGATCGTGGGTGACATAAACCGATGTCGTCTTCAGCTGCTGGTGCAGCGCCTTGATCTCGGCGCGCATATGGACGCGCAGCTTGGCGTCGAGGTTCGACAGCGGTTCGTCGAACAGGAAGACCTTGGGATCCCGCACGATGGCACGGCCCATGGCGACGCGCTGGCGCTGGCCGCCGGACAATTGTCGCGGCAGGCGCTGCAGGAAGGTGTCGAGCCCGAGCCGCTTGGCGGCGCCGTCCACCCTGGCATCGATCGTCGCCTTCTGCGCCTTCTTCAGGAGCAGGCTGAACCCCATGTTCTTCGACACGTCCATATGCGGATAGAGAGCGTAGGACTGGAACACCATGGCGATGTCGCGGTCCTTGGGTGCTACGTCGTTGACCAGCCGCTCGCCGATGCGGATCTCACCGCCGGAAGCCTCCTCCAGCCCGGCGATCATGCGCAAGAGCGTGGACTTGCCGCAGCCTGACGGCCCAACCAGGACGACGAACTCGCCATCGGCGATTTCAAGGTCGACCGCGTGCAGGACGCGGACGGCGCCATAGTCCTTGCGGACCTTTTCGAGCGTAACAGAGGCCATCGATCTATCCTTTGACGGCGCCGGCGGTCAGGCCGGTGACGAGATAGCGTTGCAGGAAGGCGAAGAAGATACAGACCGGGATCAGCGCCAGGATGGACGCCGCCATCATCTGTCCCCAGTCGACGGCGAACTTGCCGATGAAGGTGAGCAAGCCGACGGCAAAGGTCTTTTGGTCGTCGCTGGAAATCAGCATCAGCGCGAACAGAAGCTCGCTCCAGGCGGCGGTGAAGACAAAGCCGAGGGTTGCGCCCATGCCCGGCAGCGTCAGCGGCACGATGACCTTGCGCATGGCCTGCGCGCGGGTGCAGCCGTCAATCATCGCCGCCTCCTCCAGATCCTTCGGAATGCCGTCGAAGAAGGACTGCATCAGGAAGGTGGCAAAGGCCGTGTTGAAGGCGGTGTAGATGATGATCAGCCCGGTCAGGCTGTTGATCAGGCCGATCTGACCCATCACGCGGTAGATCGGCGGAATGACCATCACCAGCGGAAAGGTCTGGGTCAAAAGCAGCATCAGCGCCAGGGCTGCCTTGCCGCGAAAGGTGAAGCGCGACATGGCATAACCGGCGAGCGTGGCGATGATCGTCACCAGTGCCGCCGTCGAGACCGAGACGATGACGCTGTTGAGGAAATAGCGCGGGAAATCGGTGGCCTCGAGCACGGTGACGAAGTTCTGCAGCGTCATATGCGACGGCCAGAAGGTGATGCCTTCGGAATAGAGAAGCCGCTCCGGCGTAACCGAGATCTTTAGCGTCCAATAGATCGGGAACAGGGCAAACAGCACGTAAGCCGCGATTGCCGCGTAGAGACCGATGCCGCCGAAGAAGCGCTGCGAGGTTGAACGTCCTGCGATCATCAGACGTGCCTCACCAGCGTGCGGCGGATGCCGATCAGCGCGATCGCATAGGCGATGAGCAGGACGAGCAGCAGCACGGCCACCGCCGAGGCATAGCCCTTGTCCAGCGACTTGAAGGCGCTGACATAGATGTAGACAGGCACCGTGTTGGTCGAACCGGCTGGTCCGCCCTCGGTCATGACGAAGATCAGGTCGGCGAAGGTGGCGATCCAGATGGTGCGCAACATGACGGTGATGGCGATGGTCGGCGCCAGGAACGGCAACGTCACCTTGGTGAAGCGCTGCCAGGGCGAAGCGCCGTCGATGGCGGCCGCCTCATGCAGTTCCGATGGAATGGATTTCAGCGCCGCCAAAAGCGTGATGGCGAAGAACGGAATGCCGAACCAGATATTGGCGATGATCGGCCCCCACATGGCGGTAGCGGGATCGGACAGCACATTGGTCGGCTCGGCCTTTAGCCCCAATGCAAACAGCCAGTGCGGCAACGGCCCGATGATCGGATTGAACAGCCAGGCCCAGGTCAGGCCTGACAGGAAGGACGGCACCGCCCAGGGCAGGAAGACCAGGGCTTGTACAGCCTTGCGGCCGCGAAACGGCTTGTCGAGCAACAGCGCCAGGCCAAGGCCGAGGAAAAACTGGAAGAAAAGGCTGGCGACCGTCCACCACAACGTGTTGACCAGCGCCTGCCCCAGCACCTGATCCGACAGCATCGCCTGATACTGCCCGAGCCCGACATATTCGGACTTGAACGCCGAGAACTTGCGGAAGGAGTAGCTGATGCCGATGACCAGCGGCACCAGCAGCACCACGACCAGCAGGATGATCGCCGGACTGAGATAGAGCCATGGCTCGATGGCGGCGTGGGATAGCCGCTTGCGACGCGGCTTGCCGGCGGATCGTATTTCGGACACGGCGTAGGTCATAGGCTGAGGATCGGCTCCCTGGAGCGGCGTCTGGAACAGCGTCCTTCTCCCCGTTCACGGGGAGAAGATGCCGGTCCACCCTCCGCAGCTGCTGCGGAGGACGGGCAGGCAGATGAAGGACAGCGCGAACCAATCGAGGCATAGCGCCGCCCCTCATCCGACCCTATCGGGCCACCTTCTCCCCGTAGAACGGGGAGAAGGAAAAAAGAGGCGCTTACTTCTTGTTTTTCGCCATCCAATCCTGCTGTTCCTTGGTCAGGAAGGCAGCCCATTGGTCGGCGACGTCCTTGGCCGTCTTCTGGCCAAGCAGCACTTCCTGAAAATTCTTGATCGCCACCTGGTCGACGAAATTGCCGAGGTTCTCCAGATGCGTCGGCGGGGTGACCATTTCATATTTGGAGCTGTCGCTGAGCTCCGTGAACCAGCCCTTGAACTGCTCCGTCTTGAAATGGGGATCCTGGTCGGCGCCGTTGTGGATCGGGACGACGCCGACTTCCTTGGCCCATTCCAGATTGTCCTTCGGCGACAGAAGCGTCGCCATCAGCTTCCAGGCGTCGTCCTTGTGCTGCGAGTTGGCAAACATCGCCCAGCCGGCATAGCCCAGCGTCGGATAGGATTTGCCGCTCGGCCCGACCGGCAAAGGCGCCACGGCGAAATCGTCGGCGCTCATCTTGTCGGCGATGCCGAGCAGCGCGTCCGGATCCTGGTTGAGCATGGCACAGGTGCCGGAATAGAAGCCGGTGACCGTTTCGTTGAAACCCCAGCTCACCGCATCCTTCGGCGCCAGTCCGTCCTTGTACATGTCGGCCAGCATCTGCAGGCCCTTGACCGAGCCTTCTTCGTTGATCGTCGAAGTGCCGTCCTCGTTGAAGTAGCCGCCCTTGCCGGCGGCGATGTTCATGAACATGTGCATGCCGTTGAAGGCGCCCGGCCCGCCGCGCAGGCAGTAGCCGTACTTCCCCGGGAGCGCGGAAATCTTCTTGGAATCGGCGATGAAATCGTCGAGCGTCGCCGGCGGGCCGTCGAGGCCGGCCTCCTTGAACAGTTTCTTGTTCCAGAACAGCGCGTTCACATAGTAGCCGTAAGGGATCATGAACTGGGTGTTGTTGACGGTCGAGCCGAACTGCTTGGCGCGGTCGCCCAGCGTCTTGGCGTCATCCCATTTGGCCATATAGGGGCCGAGATCCTCGAGCTGGGCATTGTTGGCATAGAGGCCCATCCAGCGTTCCGGCATTTCGACGATGTCGGGCGTATCGCCGGCCTGCACCATGGTCAGGAATTTCTCGAACGCCTGGCCCCAGGGCAGCGAGATAAGCTCGACCTTGATGCCCGGATTGGCGGTTTCGAATTCGGCGATCTGCTTCTTCAGGAATTCGGTGCGCGGCGGGCTGGTGATGACTTCGACCATTTTCAGGGTCGAGTCGGCCACGGCATTTCCGGCTGAAATCGCCAGCCCCGCAACGGTGGCCAGCATGACGGTCAGTTTTTTCATGTTCAAGACTCCCATTTTGAACCCGCTTGTTATTTTCTGGCTTTTTCGAAGGCCTGGGCCACGTCGGCCCACAGGTCTTCGACACTCTCCAATCCGACATTGAAGCGGATGGTTCGGGGGCTGACGCCGAAGCGCGCCATCGAATTCAGGCCCGGCGTCTGCTCCAGCGACGCCTTGGCCGGTACGACCAGGCTTTCATGCCCGCCCCAGCTGACGCCGATGCGGAAATATTTCAGCGCGTCGACGAAGACGGGGATGTCGATCTCGTCCGTCACCTCGAAGGAGAATAGACCGGCATAGCCGGCCAGCGTCGCCTTGCCCGGATGGTTCGAATAGACGGGGTGGTTGACCCGCTCGACATCGGCATGCGCCTTCAGCCGTTCGGCGATGGTGAGGCCGCTCTTCATGTGGTGCGGCAGGCGCAGCGGCAGCGTGCGCAGGCCGCGCAGCAACAGCCAGGCCTCGAATGGCGACAACTTGCCGCCGAGATAGGAATAGGTCTGCTCGTTGATGTGCCTGATATGAGCGGCCGAACCTGCGACGACGCCAGCGACGGTGTCGCTGTGGCCGCCAAGGTATTTCGAGGCCGAATGCAGCACCAGATCGACGCCATGCATGATCGGCTTCTGGAAGACCGGCGTCGCCCAGGAATTGTCGATGGTGGTGACGATGCCCTGCTCCTTGGCCAGCCGTGTCAGATGCACGATGTCCTGCAGCTCGAACATCATCGAGGTCGGGCTTTCCAGATACAGCAGCTTGGCGCCGGGAAGTGCCGCTGCCACCGCATCCGGGTCGGAGCCGTCGACATAGTCGACCTTGATGTTGAGCCGCGGCAACAGCCGCTCGAACAAACGGTAGGCATCGCCATAGCAATTGCGCACCGCCACGATGCGCTCGCCTGCCCCAACGAACGCAAGCACCGTGGCGCTGATCGCCGCCATGCCGCTGGAAAAGCCGCGCGCGGCTTCTGCGCCCTCAAGCGCTGCCACGCGCGCCTCGAACTCCATCACCGTGGGATTGTCGCCACGCGAATAGATCGGCTGCTTCCGTTTGCCGGCAAAGGTATCGGCCATCTCGGCATAGCTGGCGAAGGTGAACAGCGAGGTCTGGTAGATCGGCGGCACCACCGCACCGCCGGGGAACGGTTCGTCATGCGCCAAGAGTGTCGCCGCCTCGGCGAGATAGTCGTGATCGAAACCGGATGGATGCTCGTTCATGTCTGGCTCGAAAGTTTGAGTTTGGCGGCACCGCGCTTGAGATCGTCCTCGACGGTGGCGATCAGCTTGAGCGCCTCGGCGCGAGCGCCCTGCGGGTCGCGCGCGGCAATGCATTCGTAGATGGTGCGATGGTAAGGAAAGCTGGCGTGGCCGAAATCGCGCACGCCGAGCGGATGCTCCCAGAAGCGGTGGAACAATTCGTACATGGCGGCGATGATCTGCTCGAACAGCGGATTACCCGAGGCCCGGTAGATCGCCTGGTGGAACTCCCAATCCTCTTCCGAGGACATGCCGTCGCGCGTGCGGAACGCCTGCTCCATGATGTCGAGCTTGCGCGCGATTTCGGCGATATCTGCCTGGCTGGCGCGTTCGGCGCAAAGAGCTGCGGCCTCCGCCTCCAGCGCGCGGCGGATCTCCATCGTCTGCATCAGGCTGGTGAAATCATTGCCGCCGGCCAGCGTCAGCGGCATGTGCAGCATATCGTGTGAGACAGCCGCCTTGAGATAGGTGCCGCTGCCCTGCCGGCGCTCGACGAGGCCGAGCCCTTCCCAGCGTGTCAGCGCCTCGCGCACGGTGTTGCGGCTGACCTTCAGCCGCTCGGCCAGAATGCGCTCGGTTGGAAGCCGCTCGCCCGGCTGCAAGGCTTCGGCGCGAACAAATCCCACCAACGCCTTCAACACGGCGTCGTCGCGCGCCGTGGTCTGAATGGGTGGCAGGCTGTTCTGGTCCACATTTCCTCCAAGTGGTCCAATGGTCCAACCAATTTCTGCACAGAAGGAAACTCCTGTCAACCAACTGTCAGGAGCCCTGTCGCAGGGAGCGACGCAATACTTTCAAGGCGGTCGCGCGATCGCGCTTCGACCGTGTCTGCTAATTTGAGGCGGCAGGCGGCCCGAACCAGGTGGTCAGCGCGTCCACCAGCCCCTGTTGGGTTCCCGCCCCGGCCCAAGCCACATAACCATCGGGCCGGATCAAGACGGCGCCGGGCGCGGCGACCCTCCCGAGAGCCGGGAGGTCCCAGGCACCGGCATAGCCGGCATCGATCTGCGGGACCCGATCAGCCCAGGGAGCGATGTCCAGTCTGCCGGGCTCACCGAGGTTGAGCAGTACGGGCCGCGCATCGTGCAGCAAGGTGAAGACCCGCAACGGCGCGCCGGCGGTGGTCAGATCGAGATCGGGCATTCGCCGCCCAAGCAGTGGATGCCCCTCACCAAGGTCGTAGTGGACACCCAAACCAGACATCTCCGCGGCGATTTTCTTGCGGGCTTCATCCATGCCGAGCAACTCGGCAACGGTGTCGGCCAAGGCCTTGCTGCGGTCATCCGTGCGGCGAAGCGCGACCTGCGCCATCGTGTTGCGCAACACGCGGGCGGCGACCGGATGACGCTCGACGTGATAGCTGTCGAGCAGGCTTTGCGGCGATGTCCCCTTGATGATTTGGGCCAGCTTCCATCCGAGGTTCACCGCATCCTGCACGCCGATGTTGAGGCCCTGTCCGCCCATCGGAGGATGGATGTGCGCGGCATCACCCGCCAGCAGCACGCGCCTGTCGCGATATGCGGCAGCCTGACGCGTCATGTCGGTGAAGCGGGAGAGCCAGGTCGGGCTGTGGACCCCGAAGTCGGTGCCGTAGATGGCAGTCAGCGCCTCGCTGAGCTCGCGCAGGGTCGGTTCGCCGCGGGCTTCAAGGCGGGGCTCCGTCAGCACGACGCCAACCTTCTTGCCGTCCTCGATCTTACCCAGGGCATGAATTCCGGAGGCGTTGCTGCGGAAGCCCCATGCCGGTTCTTCCGACATTTCGACCTCGGCAATCATCCAGCTCATCGTCGGATCCCATCCGGCGAACTCGATACCGGCTGCCTTGCGAATGGTGCTGCGACCTCCGTCGCAGCCGACCAGATATGCGGCCCTCAGGCGGTGACCGGTGGACAGTTCGACATCGACGCCGCTGTCGTCCTGGATAAACCCCGCAACCTCGTGTCCGCGATAGATCGGCACCTTCAACTCGCCGACCCAGTCGGCCAGGATGCGCTCGATGTGGTTTTGCCGCAGTGCCAGCAGATAATTGTGGCGCGTGGGAAAATCGCTGATGTCTAACCGGATCATGTGCAAGCCCACGGACGGCGATGTCTGTCCCTGTGAAAGGAACCGATCCGCAATTCCGCGCTGGTCGAGCACCTCAAGAGTGCGCGCATGCAGGCCGCCTGCGCGCAATCCTGCCAGTTTCTGATCCGGTCGCCTTTCGACAATGGCAACGTCCACGCCTGCCAGCGCCAGTTCGCCTGCCAGCATCAATCCCGTCGGACCACCCCCGGCGATCACAACCGCATGATCTGAAATCATTATCATAACTCCCGTTTTCCGCACCCTGGCTTGGGTCGCGGTTTTACGGGAGGAGCCGGGTCTTGCCGCAAGCCCCTTGTGCGCCATATCTGTGAAATGGAAGGGGTGCTCTTCCCCTCATCGTTGGCTGCTCTCACAGCGAAACTGTGTTGGAACGGCTAGAACGGGTGTTCCGATTTCACATGCAAAAACGCAGATTCCTCCGTGCTTTGGCACGGAGTTCTGATGTTCTTTTGCAGAGAAGGGGGCCGGTCGGCGTTTGGCAGCGGTACGAGGAGGCCACTATGTGCCAGCGCCGGCCGGCCGACCCCACGGACCCAGGAGATGCGGCGGACCTGAGCATCATGGGGTATTCCCAGGGATCGGAGCCGGCTTTCTATCCTCGTGCCGGCTTCGTCTTGGCCTGCACAGTTGCGCAAGAGCTTATGAAAATCAACAGTTTCTTAACCAAGGCTCGCGAATCGCTTGGATTAAGGTAAACGGGTAACCCTGTCGGGTTGACTGGATATTCGGAGCCTTGGCCGGTTATGCGGCTTTGGCAACAACCCGGTTGCGGCCGCCGCTCTTGGCTTCGTAGAGCGCGAGATCGGCACGCTTCATCAGCGCCGCCACCGTGTCCACGCCCTTCAGCACCGACGACACGCCGACGCTGACCGTGACTTCGATCGCCTTGCCGTCCTGCCCGATGGCGAAAGCCGCCTGGGCGATTTCGGCGCGAATGCGCTCGGCTACCTTCTCGGCCACCGCGCCCTCGGTGTCCGGCATCACCACGACGAACTCCTCCCCGCCAAAGCGGCAGGCAAGGTCGATACCCCTGACATTCTTGCGCAGCCGTCGTGCGAATTCCCGCAGGACCTCGTCGCCGCCGTCATGACCGTGCGCGTCGTTGATCGCCTTGAAGCGGTCGAGGTCGGTGATCATCACCGACAGCGGCCGGCGCCGCGCCACGGCGCGATCGAACAGCGTCTGCAGGTGGCTGTCTAGATAGCGGCGGTTGTGCAGCCCGGTCAGGCCATCGGTCACCGCCATTTCGATGGTCTGGGTGACGCTGGCGCGCAGCTGGTCGTTGTAACGCTTGCGGCGCACCTGGGTGCGCAGCCGCGCCGTCAACTCCTGCTGGTCGATCGGCCGCATCAGATAATCATTGATGCCGAGTTCGAGGCCGCGGATGATGCGTTCCTCCTCGCCCTCCTCCGCCAACAGAATGATCGGCACGAAGCGGGTGCGATCGAGCGAGCGCAACTGCGAACAGAGCCTCAGCGGATCGAAATCGGCGAACGCGGTCGAGATCATCACGCATTCATAGGATGTCTCGGCGGCCTGGAAGAAACCGGCATGCGGATCATGTGTGACGTCGAGGTCGGCCCGGTCGCGCAGCATCTTCTGGATGCGCTCGACGGATGATTTGCGCTCGTCGATCAAAAGCACTTTGGGCGTCGTGTCCTCGGATGCGAAATTGCGGCTGAGCAACTCCTCGATGCCGATGTTGCGCGTCGTCGAGGCGCGCAGCCGCAACTCGTCGGTCAGCGACTTCAGGCGAACCAGGCTCTTGACGCGCGTCATCAGCTGCAGATCGTTGACCGGCTTGGTCAGGAAGTCGTCGGCGCCGGCCTCGAGCCCCCGGACGCGGTCGGAAACCTGGTCGAGCGCGGTGATCATCACCACCGGAATGTGCGATGTCGCCGGATCGCTCTTCAGCCGCCGGCAGACCTCGAAGCCGTCCATATCAGGCATCATCACGTCGAGCAGCACGACATCGACCTTGCCGTTCTCGCAGGTCTCGATCGCATCCGGCCCATTGGTGGCGGTCAGCACTTCGAAATATTCGGCCAGCAGCCGCACTTCCAGCAGCCGCACATTGGCAGGGATATCGTCGACGACGAGGATCCGCGCAGTCATTTCACAACGCTCCGGCTCGGCTGAAGGGGCACATCACGCATCGCCCAGATAGGATTTGATGGTTTCGATGAAACGCGGCACCGAGATCGGCTTCGAAATATAAGCCTCGCAGCCGCCCTGGCGGATGCGTTCCTCGTCGCCCTTCATGGCGAAGGCGGTCACCGCAATGACCGGGATGACGTGCAGTTCGTCGTCCTCCTTCAGCCATTTGGTCACTTCAAGCCCCGACACTTCAGGCAACTGGATATCCATCAGGATGAGATCCGGCTTGTGCAGGCGCGCCAGATCGAGCGCTTCCAGACCGTTGCGGGTGCGCACGGTCTCGTAACCGCTTGCCTCGATGAGGTCCCGAAAGAGCTTCATATTGAGCTCATTGTCCTCGACGATCATAACCTTCTTCGGCATCGATATCCCGTCCCGGCCGTCCTTCCGCTTCGAAGGCGACCGTCATGCGCCCAAGTCTGAACGCACCAACCCTGCTTCACTTTACGGCAATATGATTGACGAAACGGAAATCCCCGGCTGGAAAACAGCGCGAATTCCACCTCGTCGCCTGCGCGTCCAAAGGGCGCGCCACGCTCTAATGGCTTGCCGCAAGCAACTCTTGCCATTACTGCGGGAGAGACTCATTCCACACACCGAAGGTAGTGATGGCAAACGCAGCGTCAATGCGCGAAGAAGCGGAATCGATTGCCGTGAAGGCCTTGGGCTTCGTCGCCTCCGATCCGGAGCTTCTGCCGCGCTTTCTGGCAATCACCGGCATAGAGGTCCATTCGATCCGCAAAGCCGCCAGCGAGCCGGGTTTTCTGGCCGGTGTCCTGCAATTCATCCTCGCCCACGAGCCGACTTTGATGCGCTTTGCCGAGGAAACCGGCACCCCGCCGGCTTCTGTCGGCAAGGCCTTGCGGTCGCTGCCGCTGGGCGACGACAACCACGAGCATTCCATATGAGCGATGATCCGGAAACCGCGCGCCAGATTGAAGAACTGGCAGCCGACGACCGACCCTTGCTTGTGCTCGATGTCGACGATGTCGTGCTCGAATTCATCCGACCGTTTCCGAATTTCCTCAAGGCGCGCGGCTATGGCCTGACGCTGGCCTCGTTTCGGCTGACCGGCAACATCGCAGAGACCGCCAGCGGCCGCCTGATCGAACAGCCCGAAGTCACGGCACTGCTGGCCGATTTCTTTGACGCGCAAGCCGATTGGCAAAACATTACGGACGGCGCGGCAGAAGCCCTGGCAGGGTTTGGCGATCGCGCGGAAATCGTTTTGCTGACAGCCATGCCGCACAAACACCGCGCCGTGCGTCGCGTCCATCTCGACGCGCTTGGGCTGAGCTACCCGCTTCTGACCACTGAAATGGCCAAAGGACCGGCAGTGGCCAAGCTTCGCGGCAGGGCCGGCCGACCGGTGGTTTTCGTCGACGATCAGCCGCACAATCTGGCGTCGGTACGGGAATCGGTCGCCGACGCCGAACTGTTCCACCTGATGGCCGACAATTCGCTGCGCGCATTCCTGCCGCCGGTGACGGACGATGTGGTCGTCGTCCAGGACTGGCACGAGGCAGCGCCCAAGATCGCAAGCGCGCTAGGCCTCTGAACTCCAGCTTCAGGGTTCAGTTCGCACCTGCGCCGCCGCTGTCGTCTCCGCTGTCATCGGCGCCGTCGCCATCATCCACGCTGTCGTCCACGGCCGGATCGGCAGGCTTCAGCATGACGCCATTGACGGTGACCGAACCGTCGGCCTTGGCGTTGACGATCCATTCCAACCGGCCATCGGGCAGCGTCTTGCCAAAGCCCTTCGCCATGAGAGCGACTGGCACGTATTGGCCAACCTCCGGTTCCGACTTTGCCGCCTCCTGCAGGCCTTCGACAAGCTTGTCGAAGCCAGCGACATCGACGGTCACGCTACCTTCGGGCTTTTCGCCTGGGAATGTCATCTCGCCTTCCAGCGCGATCTCCGTGTCCTTGTTCTTCACGGTGCTGTGGCCAAGCACGACCTTCGGCATCTTGGCCATGAAGTCGACTTTAAGCTGCTCGCCGAATTCGGCCGACAGCGGTGGATTCTTATTGAGATCAAAGGCTTCGATTGCCTTTTTCGCCATGCTGTCGAGATCGATATTGGCGCCGCCAAAGTTCAAATCGACATCGGTGGGCAACAACCCCACGCTCCAGCTCGGCAGAAGCTGGGTCGGCACGGTCAGCCCCGATGCCTTGATGCCGTACGTGATCGTGCCGTTCTGGGCCACGCCATCGGTGCCGAACACGGTGCTGAGCTGGGTGGCGCCGAAATTGCCGACCGGGCTTTCCACCGCGAAATCCTTGAAACCGTAGGTCCCGTCGATACGCTGCCAAAGCGGCAAGGCGGCGAGCAGAAGCGATTTGAGCTGCGCCTGGTTGGCCTTCAGCGTCGCCTCGTCCTCGTTGGCCACCGCAAATGCCAGGAGATCGAGCAATGGCTTGGTCCGCACGCCTTTGCCGCTGGCTTCGACCGACAATTCCGGCGACCTGACGGTGACCGGGAATTTCAGCCCGCTCTCGGGGTCGTCGAAATTGATCGCTTCGACAAAACTCGACACCTTCTGCGAGGTTGTGAAATCGACGCCCCCGGTCGCCGACTTGGTCGCGGCAACGGTGGCGATGCCAGCGCCAGCGCTGGCTTCCATATGCTGCTTGGCATCCTTCGATGCCATCGTCATGCCGGCCATCGAGCTGGTGCCGCTGGTGAAGGCCGCCAGATTTGGATCGTAGACGCCCGAACCCTTGCCGTCCTTGATCGAAAACTGAGTGCTTTGCAGCCCTTCGGGTCCGTTAAACTCGAAGGAGGCGGTTTGGGAGAAATCCATCGAGACATCCCAGGACCCGTCGCTGCGCGGCTTGACCATCAGGGCATAGGGCGCGAAGTCGAACTTCAGCAGTTTCTGGTCCGGAAACGATGCGGCAAGTGCCTTGAAATCGAACAGGATCTTGTAGGCGCCACCTTCGAGCGAAACCTTCAAAATGCCTTTGTCGATCGCCTGCTTGCCGACATAGCGTGACAAATCGTCGGACAATTGCTTCGCACCCTGATTGTCGACGGTCTGACTGAGAGCAGGAGCACTCAATGCAAGAAGGAACACGAATGGCAGGGCACGGTTCACGCGAATTCTCCGTTTGACCTAATGCATGTCGCCCAAAAGTGGTCCCCGTTTGGGAGAACGACATGCATAAACAAAACCCCAAAGCGCATGCGCTTTAGAAGGGACGTCCGTCTGGTATGAAATTACTGCTGCAACCGCAAGGTGAGATCACCAAGCCACGAGCGGACCTCATCAAAGCACCAGCCGCATCAGCGGGCGACCGGCCTTGCGTTCCACCAGCCGCTCGAAACCCGCCTTCTCGAAGACCCGTGACGAACCGACGAACAGGCCGATCGAGCGCGAATCGCGAGACAGATCCATCGGGCACGCCTCGAGCAGCCGGGCTCCATTCTGGCGGGCGAAATCGATCCCGCCTTCGACGAGGCGATGCGTGATGCCCCTGCCGCGCGCCTTGCCGCGGATAAAGAAGCAGGAGATGGCCCAGACGGCCGGATCCGCGGCGTCGGCAGGATCGACCGGTGCCGACCCCCTGCCCTGATTGTTCCATTCGGGCACGTCGGCGCGCGGTCCGATCTGCATCCAGCCGACCGCCTGACCGTCCTCGAATGCCAGCAGGCCCGGCGGCGGGCCTGCTTCGATACGCGCCTTGATGTGGTCCTTGTTGCGTTCCCGGCTGCTCTCGCGGCGCATCGCCGGCGCCAGCCGGAAATGCGTGCACCAGCAGCCGTAGCAGGCGCCTTGCTTGCCGAAGAGATCCTCGAATTCAGCCCAAAGCTCAGGCGCAAGCGGCGCTATGGTCGTGCTCATGCGTTCTCCCCAGGCCAGCCTTGTCGCTGGCCTTGCACTGTCGTACCATTGCCTCTGTTCTCTTTATGTTCGCAGCGATGGCGGCCCCTGTCAACAATCCCGATCACGGTTTTTGCCGCGACTGCCTGACGTTTCAGCGCAGCCAGACGCGCCGCTGCGAGCGCTGCGGCAGCCCCCGGCTTGCGCGTCATCCCGAGCTTTACCGGCTGCATCTGGCCCATATCGATTGCGACGCCTTCTATGCGGCGATCGAAAAGCGGGACAATCCGGCGCTCAAGGACAAGCCGCTGATCATCGGCGGCGGCAAGCGCGGCGTCGTCTCCACCGCATGCTATATCGCCCGCATCCAGGGCGTCCGCTCGGCCATGCCGATGTTCAAGGCGCTCGAAGCCTGCCCGGAGGCGGTGGTCATCAGCCCCAACATGGAAAAATACGTGCGCGTCGGCCGCGAAGTGCGCGCCATGATGCAAGCGCTGACACCGCTGGTCGAGCCGCTGTCGATCGACGAGGCGTTTCTCGACCTTGCCGGCACCGAACGGCTGCACGGCCTGCCGCCCGCTGTGGTGCTGGCGCGCTTCGCGCAGGCCGTCGAGAAGGAGATCGGCATCACCGTTTCGGCCGGCCTGTCCTACTGCAAGTTCCTCGCCAAGATAGCGTCTGACTTCCGCAAGCCGCGCGGCTTCTCGGTCATCGGCGAAGCCGAGGCGGTCGGCTTCCTCTCGGCGCAGCCGGTGACCATGATCTGGGGTGTCGGAAAGGCGTTCAACGCCACGCTGGAGCGTGACGGCATCCGCACCATCGGCCAGTTGCAGCAGATGGATCGCGGCGACCTGATGCGCCGCTACGGCACGATGGGCGACCGGCTCTACCACCTTTCGCGCGGCGAGGACGTCCGCCGCGTCGATCCCGACCAGGATGCCAAGAGCGTATCGGCCGAAACCACCTTCGACACCGACATCGCGTCGCTGGAGGAACTGGTCGCGGTTCTCAGGGGTCTTTCGGAAAAGGTCTCGGCACGGCTGAAAAAGTCAGGCATTGCCGGGCGCACCGTGGTGCTGAAGCTAAAGACCCAGGATTTCAAACTGCGCACGCGCAATCGCCAGCTCGGCGACCCGACCCGGCTCGCCGACCGCATCTTTCAGACCGGGGTGGAGCTTCTGCGCAAGGAAACAGACGGCACGAAGTATCGGCTGCTTGGCATCGGCGTCAGCGATCTCTCGGACGACGACAAGGCCGACCCGCCCGATCTGGTCGACATCCAATCGCGCAAGCGCGCCATGGCCGAAGGCGCCATCGACGCCCTGCGCGACAAGTTCGGCCGCAAGGCGGTGGAAACCGGCTACACATTCGGCAAGGGCCGCGACACCCATCCGCCGGAGCCGCTCGAGGATTAGGTGCGCTGCAGATCAATCCTGCTCGTCACCACGCTCTTGCCGGTTTTCGGGTCGGTGTCGATGACGGTCAGCCGCATGCCGTTCTTGCCGCGTTTCTCAACCTTCATCTGCGCCCTTCGGTCGCCATTGACCTCCTTGGCCCAGCGGATGCCAAGATTGATCGCGTTGCCCGAACGGCTGCCGTTCAGCTGTGCCGGCCCGGTACGGGACCCGACATAGGTGCCGCTGTATTTCGCACCTGTGACTTTCAGATTGGCGCTGATGGCCCGCGACACCACAACGAGACCGCGGCAATTTCCATCCAGCGATAGCGAGGTTGAGGTCGCATTCGACTTGAAGCTGCACGATACGCTGACGTTCGGAGCATCCGTGGTGACCTGGACAGTGCCCCTGCCGGCGAAATTGCCCTTGAACGACTGGAGAAATTGGGTCTCGTCGGCATGTGCCGCGCCTGCCGCAACCAATAAGCCGCCGGTAAGCGCGAATTGCGCAAAGGATATCATCGAAGCTCTCCTTGTCGTTTTGAAAAAGGCGGAACGGTCCGCGAGCACGGCTGACCATCGGGACTCAACGCCATTTACCGGATCAGGTTCCGCTCACTACATGACTGTCTTGCAACATCCAGACAGTCGCGGCTGGCCCAGAAGAATGCAGTAGCTAGCGATTGCGGCAGAGACTCTGGCCTGCGACATAGCGCGAATGGCACCTACCCCCTCGATTCCAAGGGCTGCGTTCTGGATGGCGCTGTCTATCGCCTCGTTTCTTGGCATGACGGTCGCCGGCCGGGCCACGACAGCGGAGCTCAACATTTTCCAGGTGCTGGAGTTGCGCTCTGTGATCGGCTTCTTCATCCTTCTGCCGCTGGTGATGATGAGCGGCGGCTTTCAAGCCATGCGCACCCAGCGCCCCATTGCCCATATCGCCCGCAACGTCATCCATTACACGGGCCAGGCGGCCTGGCTCTACGCCCTCACTTTGATCCCGCTGGCCGTGCTGATCTCGATCGAATTCACCACGCCGATCTGGACGGCTATCCTGGCGGTGATTTTTCTCGGCGAAAGGCTGAACCGGTCCAAGCTGGCAGCGATCGTGCTCGGGCTGATCGGCGTGGTGATCATCGTGCGCCCCGGTGTCGGCTCGGTCGATCCTGGACAGCTCGTCGTGCTGGGTGCCGCGGCCTGCTTCGGCATTTCGGTGGTCACGATCAAATCGCTCACCCGGACGGACAGCGTCGTTCGCATTATCTTCTGGATGCTGATTATCCAGTCGGTGGTCGGTCTCATCCCGGCGCTCTATACGTGGCGCAACCCGCCACTGGAGCTATGGCCATGGATCGTGCTGATCGCCTTCACCGGCATGTCGTCGCATTTCTGTATGGCCCGCGCGCTTGGCTATGCCGACGCGACCATCGTCTCGCCGATGGATTTTCTGCGCGTGCCGCTATCGGCACTGATTGGCTGGCTGCTCTATAGCGAGCAGATCGACGCCTTCACCGCCGGCGGCGCGCTGCTGATCCTGATGGGCAATCTGCTCAATCTTCAGCGCAGGGCTATAAAGCCGGCCGAAGTGGCGGCGTCGTAGTACGCCGGCCGTCAGTTCCCTTCGTCGGGTATGTTGAGAAGATGGCCGCAGGCCTTGCAATGCACGGCGTCCGGCTCGTGCCGCCGCAAGCCGCACTGCGGACAGGGAAACAACACCTTGGCTGGCCGGAAGATCGCCTGAGCCAGTCTGACAAACAGCGATATGCCGATGATCATGGTGACGATTGCCGTCAGCTTGCCGGCCATGCCCGGCAGCACGATGTCGCCGAAGCCGGTCGTCGTCACCGTGGCGACGGTGAAATAAAGCGCGTCGATATAGTTTTCCAGACCGGCGCCAGTGCGGAAGAAGAACGTGTAGACGAAGCCTGTGATGACGAACAGGAAGGTCAAAAGGTTGATGACCGCGTGGCTGGCCTCTCGCCACGGCCGCAGGCCGCGCATCTCGAAATGGCGCCAGAGCGAACCGCTGCGCGACAGCGACCACAGCCGCAGAATGCGCAGGAAGGCGAGATTGGCAAACGCCGTCGGCATCAGCAGCGTCAAAAGGATGAAGACATCGACCCATGACGTCGGCTGCTTCATCAGTCGCAGCATGTTTTTGGAGGCAAGCAGCCGGGCGACCAGATCCGCGGCGACTAGCGCGGCCGCCGAATAGTCGAGCCATAGGAAGGATGGCTTGTCCTGAAGAACCGGCGTCGCGATGAAGAAGGCGATGATGGCGAGGTCGATGACGACGGCCACCAGTTGGAACCGGAAAGCGGCCGGCGTGCGCCCATGATACAGCCTGCGCAGCCTGTCACGCAGCCGCGCCAAGGCTGAAACCGCTTGCGACCCGTTCCTCTGCGCCGGCTTCATGCTGACTGCGCTGGCGTTCGCGGTAGCGACCGCCCGGCTGATTGTCGCGGGCGAGAAAGAGCCGGGGTCACACCAACTCCACTTCGACCACGCCCGGCACCGCGCGCATCGCCGAAGCGATCTGCGGCGAAATCCGGTAGCGGTTCGGCAACTCGATCTCGATTTCGCCCTCGCCTTCTTCCTTGATCAGCACGAAACTGACCTGCCCCTCGCCCCTGACGGCCAATTGGCCGGCCAGCGTGTTGATCGGCGAGGCGTTGCGCACGAAGATACGCAGCGCCTTCTGGATGCGGCTTGCCTCGTCCTCCAACGACTGCACCGAGTTGATGCGCAGATTGACGCCTTCCGGCCTGTCCTCGGCCGCAACGGTGATGACCACGGAGCGGCCGGCCTCGAGCAGATCGCGATATTGCGCCAGTCCTTCGGAAAACAGCACGGCTTCGTACTGACCTGACGTATCAGAGAAGGCGATAACGCCCATCTTGTTGCCGGTGCGCGTCTTGCGTTCCTGCTTGGATGTTACGGTGCCGGCCAAACGACCGGCGGCGGCACCGCGTTTGACGGCCGCCGAAAACTCGGCCCACGTTTGAACCCGCATCTTCTGCAGGGCTGCCTTATACTCGTCGAGCGGGTGCGCCGAGAGATAGAAGCCGACCACCTGGAATTCACGGTGCAGCCGGTCGGCGGCGAGCCACGGCTCCGTCGCCGGCAGATTGAGCGCCTGCGACTGAGCGCCGAGCGAGGCGCCGAAGATGTCGTGCTGTCCGGAAACCGCATTCTGCTGCGCCAGCGACGCCAGCCCCATCATGCGCTCGACGCCTGCCATCATCGATGCGCGGTCGTGGCCGAAGCAGTCGAGCGCGCCGGCCATGATCAGGCTTTCGAAGACGCGCTTGCCGACGATCTTGGGATCGACCCGCTCGCAGAAATCGGCGAGGTTCTTGAACGGCTTTTCACCACGCTGGGCAACGATGTGCTCGACCGCCGCGTCGCCGACGCCCTTGAGCGCCGCCAGCGAATAATAGATGCGGTTCTCGCCGACTTCGAAGGCGCGAAAGCTCGATATCACCGAGGGCGCCAGAACCTCTATGCCGAGGCGCAGCGCATCCTGGCGGAAATCGGCCAGCTTGTCGGTGTTGCCCATGTCGAGCGTCATCGACGCCGCCAGGAACTCGACCGGATAATGCGCCTTGAGATAGGCGGTCTGGTATGAAACCACCGCATAGGCGGCGGCGTGCGATTTGTTGAAACCATAGTCGGCGAACTTGGCCAGCAGGTCGAAAATGAAATCGGCTTGCGGCTTGCCGACACCACGCTCGACCGCGCCGGAGACGAAGCGCTCGCGCTGCTTGTCCATCTCGGCGCGGATCTTCTTGCCCATGGCGCGGCGCAGCAGATCGGCTTCGCCGAGCGAGTAGCCGGACAGCTCCTGCGCGATCTGCATCACCTGTTCCTGGTAGACGATGACGCCTTGCGTCTCCTTCACCAGATGGTCGATCTTGGGATGGATCGACGCCATCTCCTCCTCGCCATGCTTTCTGGCGTTGTAGGTCGGAATGTTTTCCATCGGGCCGGGGCGGTAGAGCGCGACCAGGGCGATGATGTCCTCGATGCAGTCGGGCCGCATGCCGATCAGCGCCTTGCGCATGCCGGCGCTTTCCACCTGGAACACGCCGACCACTTCACCGCGCGACAGCATGGCGTAGGTCTCGGGATCGTCGAGCGGGATCGTCGCCAGGTCGATCTCGATCCCGCGCCGGCGGATCAGCTTCACCGCCGTCTCCAGCACGGTCAGCGTCTTCAGGCCGAGGAAGTCGAACTTCACCAGACCGGCCTGCTCGACATATTTCATGTTGAACTGGGTGACGGGCATGTCCGAGCGCGGATCGCGGTACATCGGCACCAGTTCCGACAGCGGCCGGTCGCCGATGACGATGCCGGCGGCGTGCGTCGAGGCATGGCGGTAAAGGCCTTCCAGCTTCTGAGCCATGTCGAGCAGCGTCTGGACGATCGGCTCCCTCTCGGCCTCTTCGGCAAAACGCGGCTCGTTGGCGATGGCGTCGGCGAGCTTGACCGGATTGGCCGGGTTCTGCGGCACCATCTTGGAGAGCTTGTCGACCTGGCCATAGGGCATTTGCAGGACGCGACCGACGTCGCGCAGCACGGCGCGCGCCTGCAGCGTGCCGAAGGTGATGATCTGGCCGACCTGGTCGCGGCCGTATTTCTGCTGGACGTAGCGGATGACCTCCTCGCGCCGATCCTGGCAGAAGTCGATGTCGAAGTCGGGCATCGACACGCGGTCGGGATTGAGGAAGCGCTCGAACAGGAGCGAGAAGCGCAGCGGATCGATGTCGGTGATGGTCGTCGAATAGGCGACCAGCGAGCCTGCGCCCGAACCGCGACCCGGCCCGACCGGAATGCCCTGAGCCTTCGCCCATTTGATGAAGTCGGCAACGATCAGGAAGTAGCCGGGAAACTTCATCTTGGTGATGATGCCAAGCTCGAAATTCAACCGCTCGCGGTATTGCTCGACCGTATAGCCTGATGTCGGGCCATGCATGGCCAGCCGCGCGTCGAGCCCCTCATGCGCCTGGCGGGCCAGTTCGTCGGCTTCCGCCTGCACGGCCGCGTCATTGTCGGCGACATCGCCCCCGGTGAAGCGCGGCAGGATCGGGTTGCGGTTCTTCGGGTAGTAGGAGCAGCGCAGCGCGATCTCGACGGTGTTGTCGATCGCCTCCGGCAGGTCGGCGAACAGCCTGGCCATATCGGCCTGGCTGCGCAGGAAATTGTCCGGCGACAGCCGGCGACGATTGTCGGCGGCAACAACCGATCCCTCGGCAATGGCGATCAGCGCGTCATGCGCGTCATAATCGTCGCGAGCCGAGAAGAACGCCTCGTTGGTAGCGACCAGCGGCAGTTCATGGGCATAAGCCAGATCGATCGAGGATTTCTCGATCACGCGATCATAACCGGAAACCCGGTCCAGTTCGACATAGAGGCGATCGCCGAACATTGCCTTGAGGGTCAAAAGCCGTGCCTCGGCCAGATCGCGGCGATCTTCCTTGAGCGCGGTGCCGATCGGTCCGCGCGGCCCACCGCTGAGGCAGATCAACCCGTCACAAAAGCCTTCCATCATTTCCGTGGTCAGGTGCACGGCTTCGCCCGGCGGCGTTTCGAGGTAGACGCGGCTGACCAGCCTGACCAGGTTGGAATAGCCGGCTTCGGTCGCGGCAAGCAGGACGACCGGCCGCATATCCGGGCCCTGCCGCCTGCGGTCGCGCTGGCCGTCGCTGTTTTCGCCGGAAAAGGCGAGCGCGGTCTGACAGCCGATGATCGGTTGGATGCCGTCCTTCACCGCCTTCTGCGCGAATTCCAGGGCGCCGAACAGATTGTTGGTGTCGGTGACGGCAATGGCCGGGGCTTCGTCCTTGACCGCGTGAGCGACCACCTTGCCGATCTGCAAGGCGCCTTCCAGCAGCGAATAGGCCGAATGCACGCGCAAATGGACGAAGGGCCGCGCCGGGGCCTCCGGCCGCGCCGCAGCAATCGCTGCTTCGCGCTTCAGGGGATCGCGGGGAAGTTTTTCGTCGGCCATGGTGCTGCGTGAAGGTCCTTGAGTCGATGGAGATGTATTGTCCGGGACCGCGCGATGCCAGTCCAGCACAAACCACTGCTGATCACAGGCTGCCTGCCCGGCTAGCCCTAAGCAAACTCCATGATCACAGCGTCGACAGCCAGGCTGTCGCCCGGTTTGGCGTTGAGTTTGGAGACGACAAGGTCGCGTTCAGCACGCAGCACGTTTTCCATCTTCATCGCTTCGACCACCGCCAAGGTCTCGCCGGCCTTGACCTCCTGGCCTTCGGCAACGGCAATCGACACGACAAGGCCAGGCATCGGGCAAAGCAGCAGGTTCGACGTGTCCGGCGCAACCTTTTCGGGCATCAGCCTTTCCAACTCGGCGGTGCGCGGCAGCATGGCGCGCGCGGTCACCGACATGCCCTTCCAGGCAATGCGAAAGCCATTGGCAACCGGCCTGACCTGAGCAGCGACCTTGCGCGCGCCGACCGTGCCGCGCCAGATCAGATCGCCCGGCCGCCAGTCGGACGAAACGGTCAACGCCCTGCCGGCCTCGATCGACAGATCGATTTCCATCGGAATGGAAATCATGCCCTCGATGATCGACGCCGACAGATAGTCATCATCGATCTTCACGACCCAGTCGCGCTTCAGCGCTCCCGAATGCGGCGCCAGGCGCCCGCCCAGCCGGTCAAGCCGATCACGCCGCAGCAGTTCCACCGCGGTCGCGATCGAGGCCAGCACGGCCTTCTCGTCATCGTTCGGCACGACCGGCGTGAAGCCGTCGGGATATTCCTCGGATATGAAAGCGGTCGATATCCGCCCTTCCCGCCAACGCGGATGCTGCATCAAGGCAGCCAGGAACGGAATGTTGTGCTCGATACCGTCGACGACGAAGCTGTCGAGCGCTTCCGACATGGCATCGATGGCCTCCAGACGCGTCGGCGCCCAGGTGCACAGCTTGGCGAGCATCGGATCGTAGAACATCGAGATTTCGGAGCCTTCGGTGACGCCGGTGTCGTTGCGGATGACGACATCGCCGAATTGTCCTTCCTCAGGCGGCCGGTAGCGCGTCAGCCGGCCGATCGAAGGCAGGAAATTGCGGTAAGGGTCTTCGGCGTAGAGCCGGCTTTCTACCGCCCAGCCGTTCAGTATGACGTCGCTTTGCTTCAGGCCAAGCTTTTCGCCGGCGGCGACGCGGATCATCTGCTCGACCAGATCGATGCCGGTGATGAGCTCCGTCACCGGGTGCTCGACCTGCAATCGCGTATTCATTTCAAGGAAATAGAAGTTTTTCTCGCTGTCGACGATGAATTCCACGGTGCCGGCGCTTTGATAATCGACGGCCCTGGCCAGCGCCACCGACTGCTCGCCCATGGCCTTGCGTGTCGCGGCGTCCAGGAATGGCGATGGCGCCTCTTCGGCGACCTTCTGGTTGCGTCGCTGGATAGAGCATTCGCGCTCGCCGAGATAGAGCGCGTTGCCATGCGCGTCGGCCAGCACCTGGATTTCGATGTGGCGCGGATCGACGACGAATTTCTCGATGAAGAGACGATCGTCGCCAAACGAACTCTTGGCTTCCGAGCGCGCGCGGTCGAAGCCGTCGCGCACTTCGGCCTCGCTCCAGGCGATGCGCATGCCCTTGCCGCCGCCGCCGGCCGAAGCCTTGATCATCACGGGATAGCCGATCTCGCCAGCGATCTTTTCGGCATGGTCGGCATTCTCGATGACGCCGAGCCAGCCGGGCACGGTGGAAACCTTGGCGGCGTTGGCGAACTTCTTCGATTCGATCTTGTCGCCCATCGCCTTGATCGCCTTGGGCTTCGGGCCGATGAAAATGATGCCTTCCGCTTCCAGCGCTTCGCAGAAAGCCGCCCGCTCGGACAGGAATCCGTAGCCGGGATGCACGGCCTGGGCTCCCGTTTCCTTGCAGGCGGCGATGATCTTTTCCGGGACGAGATAGCTCAGCGCGGCTGGCGAAGGCCCGATATGCACCGCCTCGTCGGCCATCTCGACATGCACGGCATCGCGATCGGCATCGGAATAGACGGCAACCGTGGCAATGCCCATCTTGCGCGCCGTCTTGATTACGCGGCAGGCAATTTCGCCGCGATTGGCGATCAGGATCTTGGTGAACATGCGAAATGTCATCCCTCGGGTCGGCCGTTCCTTTTATGGCCTGTGCTTGCAGGGTCAAGCCGACCATGCAATTCACTGCCTTTCAATCGACTTGCGATTCCAATTCATCGCTGTGGCCCAGTCGGGGAGCCAGCTGCCAGTTGATCGTGTCGGCAAAACCTGAAACCTTGGAAAAAAATCCGCATTGGAGGACGCCTGATGAAAACCCGCGCCGCTGTCGCTGTCGCCGCCGGAAAGCCGCTGGAGATCATGGAGGTCGACCTCGACGGGCCGCGTGAGGGCGAGGTGCTGGTCGAGATCAAGGCGACAGGCATCTGCCACACCGACGAATTCACGCTGTCGGGCGCCGATCCCGAAGGCCTGTTTCCAGCCATCCTCGGCCATGAGGGCGCCGGCGTCGTCGTCGATATCGGCAAGGGCGTCACCTCGCTCAAGAAGGGCGACCATGTCATCCCGCTCTACACGCCCGAATGCCGCCAGTGCCATTCCTGCCTGTCGCGAAAAACCAATCTATGCACGGCCATCCGCGCCACCCAGGGCCAGGGCCTGATGCCAGATGGTTCATCGCGCTTCTCGATCGGCAAGGACAAGATCTTTCACTATATGGGCTGCTCGACTTTCTCCAACTTCACCGTGCTGCCCGAGATCGCGCTGGCCAAGGTCAATCCCGACGCGCCCTTCGACAAGATCTGCTATATCGGCTGTGGCGTCACCACCGGCATCGGTGCTGTGATCAACACCGCCAAGGTCGAGATCGGCGCCACCGCGGTGGTCTTCGGTCTCGGCGGCATCGGCCTCAACGTCATCCAGGGCCTGAAGCTTGCAGGCGCCGACATGATCATCGGCGTCGATTTGAACAACGACAAGAAGGAGTGGGGCGAGCGGTTCGGCATGACGCATTTCGTCAATCCAAAGGAGATCGACGGCGATGTCGTGCCCTACCTCGTCAACATGACGAAGCGTGGCGCCGACCAGATCGGCGGCGCCGACTACACATTCGACTGCACCGGCAGCACCAAGGTGATGCGTCAGGCGCTCGAAGCCTCGCATCGCGGCTGGGGCAAGTCGGTGGTCATCGGCGTTGCGGGTGCTGGCCAGGAGATCTCGACGCGGCCGTTCCAGCTGGTCACCGGACGCACCTGGATGGGCACCGCCTTCGGCGGCGCACGCGGCCGCACCGACGTGCCGAAGATCGTCGACTGGTACATGGACGGCAAGATCCAGATCGATCCGATGATCACCCATACGCTCAAGCTCGAGGACATCAACAAGGGTTTCGATCTCATGCATGAGGGCAAGTCTATCCGGAGCGTCGTGGTTTACTGAGGAAGATCACAGGCCGCCGCCCAACCGGCCTGCGCCTCTGTGGTTCACAACGGGAGGAGAAAAGAAACATGAGCGAACTCCCCGCCATTCTCGTCGATGCAGACGCCTGCCCGGTCAAGGCCGAGGTCGAAAAAGTGGCCGACCGGCATGGCGTCGTCGTCACCTACGTCTCCAATGGCGGCCTGCGCCCATCGCGCGATCCGATGGTGCGCAATGTGGTGGTCTCCAAGGGCGCTGATGCCGCCGACGACTGGATCGTCGACAATGCACGCACCAACGACATTGTGATCACCGCCGACATTCCGCTGGCCGCCCGCGCGGTGGCACTTGGCGCGCATGTGCTTGGACCCACGGGGCGCCCCTTCACGCCGGAAACGATCGGCATGGCGGTGGCGATGCGTGACCTGAAGCAGCATCTGCGCGAGACCGGCGAAAGCAAGGGCTACAATGCCAGCTTTGCGCCGCAGGACCGGTCGCGGTTTCTCGGCGAACTCGACCGCATCTTGCGGCGGGCCGTGAAATCGGCCACACCGGATTAGTGCTATCCAGGGCTGGAACCACCATGGCCGCCGAAGCTCCGATAGACAAACCCATGCAGCGCCACATGCTGTTCGCTGTGTCTGCCTGCTTCGGCGTCTTTGCGCTTCTTGTGGCGTTGCTGCTGCACGCCCCGCTCGCCTATTCGATCGGCGCCAACGCATTCTTTGCCGCCTATGTCATTCTCGTCGTCGCCCAGATGCCGAAGTTCACCGGCAGGTATCTGAGTAGGAATGCGCGTGCCGCGGACCAGCCGGTGCTGGTCATCTTCGCCGTGACGCTTGTCGTCGTTGGCGTTGCCGTTATCTCATTGTTCCTGCTGATCAATCAGAAGGACAGAAGCCATCCCGTCGAGCTCACCTTCGCGCTGCTGTCGATCCCGCTCGGCTGGTTCACCATTCATGCCATGGCAGCGCTCCATTATGCCCATGTCTACTGGATGGACGGCGATGCGGTGGATGCCGAGACCAGGAAGAAAATCCCGGTCGGCGGACTGCTGTTCCCGGGTGACAAACGGCCGGAGGGCTGGGATTTCCTGTACTTCTCGACGGTGATCGGCATGACCGCACAGACTGCCGATACCAACATCTCGACAACGCATATGCGTCGTGTCGTGCTTGTCCATTCCATCCTGTCGTTTTTCTTCAACACGGTCATCGTCGCCGCCGCCGTCAATCTCGCCGTCAGCCTGGGCGGTCCGTAATAAATCCGTGATCGGATGAAACATCGGTTTGGATCGCGACGTATCAGGAGGACAATGAACGCGCAGGCCATGCCGCGAGGCCGGGAGACGAAACATCATGGAATCCGTTGCCAGAAGCCAATCCGCCGCCGATCCAGGCGCTTCGGCGTCGAACGACAAAACGCTGATTTACCGGCAGTCGCGCTGGACGCGGCTGACGCATTGGCTCTGGGCCATCTCCTTGTTCTTCATGCTGCTGTCAGGCCTGCAGATTTTCAATGCCCGTCCGCAGCTCTATATCGGCAAAGAATCGGGCTTCGACTACAGCAACACCATCTTCGCCATCGGCGCCGAGAATTCCGATGCGGGTCCGCGCGGCTACACGGAAATCTTCGGGCATCGCTTCGACACCACTGGCGTGCTCGGCTGGTCGGGTCCGGCCGGCCAGGAGACGTCCCGCGCCTTCCCGTCCTGGGCGACCATCCCATCCTACTATGATCTCGGCACCGCGCGCGTCATCCATTTCTTCTTTGCCTGGATACTGACCACGACGTTGATCGTCTGGTTTGTCGCCAGCACCGTGAACGGCCATCTGCGGCGCGATCTCGCGCCACGCCTCGACGATTTGAAGCGATTGCCGCAAGACATCGTCGACCACGCCAAGCTCAAATTCCACCACACGCGCGAATACAACACGCTGCAGAAGATGGCCTATGGCGGCGTGCTGTTCGTGCTGTTGCCGCTGATGATCATCACCGGCCTGGCGATGTCGCCGAGCATGAATTCGGTGCTGCCTTTCCTCAACGATCTGCTCGGTGGCCGGCAGACGGCACGCACCATCCATTTTACCGTCATGGTGCTGCTGGTCGCCTTCTTCGTCGTCCATATTCTGATGATCCTGGCCGCCGGCCCGATCAACGAACTGCGCTCGATCATCACCGGCTGGTATCGCACCGATCCTCCCGCACAGGACGACAATACAGCCGAGAGGAGTGCCTGACATGGCGAAGTTTGAGATCAGCCGCCGCAAATTCCTGACCGGTGCCAGCCTTGGCGCCTCCGGCATCATGCTGTCGGGCTGCGACGCCTTCGACAGCCAGCTAAGCGTTGGCAGCGGCCTGCGCAGCTTCCTCGAAAACGCCAATGGCCTGACATACCGGGCGCAGCGCCTGCTCGCTGGACGCGATGCGCTGGCGCCGGAATTTACCGAGGCCGACATCCGCCAGCCGCAACGGCCGAACGGTGTGACGGCGCCGGACGACGACACCTACAAGGGCCTGCTCGCCAACAATTTCGCCGACTGGCGTCTGGAAGTGACGGGTCTCGTCGAAAAGCCGCTGTCGCTCAGCCGCGAGCAGCTTCAGAACATGCCCAGCCGCACCCAGATCACCCGCCATGACTGCGTCGAAGGCTGGAGCTGCATCGCCAAATGGACTGGCACGCCGCTGTCGCTGGTGCTGGACCAGGCGGTGGTCAAACCGCAGGCGCGCTACGTCATGTTCCATTGCCTCGACACGATCGACCGCAGCCTGTCGGGCGACATCAAATATTACGGCAGCATCGACCTGATCGATGCCCGTCACCCGCAGACGATCCTCGCCTATGGCCTGAACGGCAAGCCGCTGCCGGTCGAGAACGGCGCTCCGCTGCGGGTTCGCGTCGAGCGCCAACTCGGCTACAAGATGCCGAAATATCTCTACAAGATCGAGCTGGTCGACGGCTTCGCCACTGTCGGCGGCGGTCGCGGCGGCTATTGGGAAGACAATGGTTATGACTGGTACGGCGGAATCTGAATCGCACACCGCAAACGCTGCTGGCCCAAAGATGGCCAACCTATAGCGAGCGGCGAAACAGTTCGCCCTTTCCGGCGATCTGCTCGCCAATGCCGCCGAGCCGCAGCATGTGCCAGGCAAGGGCGTGATTGCTCGAGGTTACCGGTTTCCCCAGTTCCTTCTCGACCTCCTCGATGATGCGGGCAACGCGCATGCTGGTGCAGGAAACGAACACCGCCTCACAGTCGCTCGACGCACCGATTTCCAAGATGGCCTGCTTGACCGATGCCGGCGTGATGCGTGCAACGACATTGTCGTCCGCCTCGTTGAAGGAGCCCATGACGGGAATATCCATCCCCCGCGCCATCAGCGATGCCCGCAAGGAATGATTGATTTTCGCGAGATAAGGGGTGAGCAGCGCGATCCGCGGGACGCCCAGGGCCTTCAGCGCCGCCCGCGCCGCCGTCACCGGGTTGGTCACTTGCACGCCCGGCAGCACCTCGTGAACGCGTTCGGCGACCTTGTCCTCGCCGATAACCAGCGCTCCCGAGGTGCAGGCAAAGCCGATCACATCGAACTTGACGTCCGGCAAGAGCCCGACAGTTCCCGGGATGACGGCCGACATCTTCATCAGGTTTTCCGGCGTGATCTCGACATCGCTGTAGAGCCGCGCCTCGTACAGCGCGATGTCGCGCGCGGGCAGCGCATAGCGAAATTCATCCTCGATGGTCTGGTCGGTCCGCAGCACGAGCAGGCCGAGATTGGCGCGCGTGCCGATACCGTCATCGGTCTTGAAGGGAATGTGTTCCTTGTCGAGGACAAGTGTGTCGTCGGCGCGCGTAACCGGGGCGTCCATGGTGCAGTCCCCTTCCTGATGCCAATCAGAATTGTCGACAATAGAAACGGCGATATTGCCGAAACTGTCAAGGGCTCCGTGCAGATCTTGGGAGCCAGTAAACGCTCGAATTTGGGCTTGCGTGGATCACTCATCCGTCGCCGACCCATTCGCCGTTGACAAGGATCGGCGTCTTCCTATTGAATTGTCGACAATAGAACGACAGCCATTCGGGGCAACGATGCGCATATTGATCTTGGGCGGTGGCGTTGTCGGAATCACCACGGCCTATCAGTTGCAAAAGGACGGTCACGCGGTCACCGTTCTCGAGCAGGCACCTCAGGTGGCCGAGGGCGCGAGCTGGGCAAATGCCGGTATGATCGCGCCCGGCCATTCCTTCGTCTGGTCATCGCCGGCCGCGCCAAAAATCCTGCTGAAGTCGCTGTTCCAGAAAGACCAGGCGCTTCGATTCAAACTTTCCGCCGACCCGCATCTCTACAGCTGGTCGCTGCGTTTCCTCATGCAATGCACGGCCGCCAAGGCGCGCCGCAACACGCTGCTCAAACATCGGCTTGCGGTCCATTCCCAATCGGTCCTACGGGCGGTCGTCAGGGACGAAGCGATCCAGTACGACAGGACATCGGCCGGCATTCTTTACTTCCACCGCAGCCGTCAGGCGCTCGACAAGGGCGTCGCCAACATGCGCCTGCTGGAGGCCGATGGCCAGGAGATCCGCATAGTCGACGCGCAGGAAATCGTTGACCGCGAGCCGGCGCTGGCTCCGTCGCGCGGCGGCATCGCCGGCGGCATAGTGTGTCCGACCGACGAAACCGGCGATGCCGCCAAGTTCACGCGCGCGCTGGCGGCCATCGTCGAAACCAGGGGCGGCAAGATTCTGACTGGCACCAGGATCGTCGGGATCGAACGCAGGAACGACGCGATCACGCGGGTCGTCACCGACAAGGGCGAGTTTCGGGCCGACACCTACGTTCTGTGTCTCGGCGCCGAGAGCCCGATCCTCGCCCGCAAGATCGGCCTTGGCCTACCGATCTACCCGATCAAGGGATATTCCCTGACCATTCCCATCGTGGACCAGACCCTGGCTCCAAAGCTTCCCATGATCGATGAGCACAATCTCGTTGCCATCACGCCGATGGGCGATCGCATCCGCGTCACCGCCACAGCGGAATTCGCCGGCTATGATCGCAGCCACAAGCCTTCGGATTTTGCCTTCATGAAGCGCGTCACGCAGGAGCTGTTTCCGCGCGGTATCGCCTATGATCGCGCCGAGATGCGGGCCTGTCTGAGACCAATGACGCCCGACAATCTGCCGATCCTCGGCCTGCGCAACTTAAAAAACCTCTGGCTGAACACCGGCCACGGCCATATCGGCTGGACCATGGCACATGGATCGGCCCGTATCGTCGCCGATCTGATCGCCGGCCGGGCTGCACCAATCGCCCTCGACGGCATCCTTCCCACACAGGCGCGGTTCGCCGAACCAAGCGCCGCAGAGGCTTGACCGACGCCATGCTCCGACCCACCAGGCAAACCAACCAGGGCAACAGCGCGGCCCTGTCATCCAAGCCGATCAAGACCGGCCCGCGTGTCTATGAAGAGATCCGCCGCATGGCGATGGACTATCGCTTCAAGCCGAATGAACGCATCAACGAAGTGGCGCTTGCCGCCAGGCTGAACGTCAGCCGCAGCCCGATCCGGGAGGCCCTCCAGCGGCTGGTTACGGAGGAACTCATCACTTTCCAGACCAACCGCGGCTTCTTTTGCCGGGGCTTCGATGTCGACGAGATCGTCAATCTTTCCGACGTGCGGGCAGTGCTCGAGGAGCGCTCCGTCAGGCTGGCGATCCAGCGTGCGTCCGATGAAGAGCTTGCCGCGCTCGTCGACTGGTGGACGCTCACCATGGCGCGCGCCGACTCGTTTTCCAGCACTGAGCTGACCGCCAGGGACGAGGAGTTTCACATCCGCATCGCCAGGCTGTCAGGCAATCCCGAACTGGCGCGCATGCTCGAAGGCATCAACACGCGCATCCATTTCGTTCGCAAAATCGAAGTGGAGAAGCACCGGCGGCTGTCGACGACCTACACCGAACACAGCGAAATCGCCCGCGCCATGGTAGCCCGCGATGCCGACGGCGCCGCCAGGCTCATGCATGACCACATCGCCATCAGTGTCGCCGATGCCATGTCGACCGTTCGGGAAGGGCTGGCACGGATATACGTCGATGTCGACGTCGACCAGATCTGACCAGCAACCCGGATCTGATTAGGGAATCCCTGGTCGGTCAGGCAACCTTGTCGAGCAGCGGCCGCAGCGCCGGGTGAATTTCCGGCGAGGCGTGCTTGATCAGGGTCAGCAGCGCGCGTTCGTTCTCGTAAAGAGGCCTGTCGACGCCGATATGTTCGATCAGCCAGCCGGCTTCGCCGGCATCGATCGTCTCGGCGCGGCGGGCCAGAGCCTCGGCCGCCCTGTTCTTGGCTTCCCACTCGGCCTCGACGTCGCCTGGAGACCGATAGGCTTCCATGATGCCGGCAAGGCCGCCGGAGATCATGCGGTTGAAGAAGCCGCCGATTTCCGGATCTGCATGTTCGAGGAATGCATCACGGCGCAGCGCCACATCGCGCGTCGGTGCTTCGTAGCCGGCCGACCACATAACGAAATTGGCGATCGCCTTGACGAACAGCTCGTTCCAGGACGGATCGTTGTGCCCTTGAGCAGTGCACTCGTTGATCTTGAACAGCACCTCGGCCTCGGCGCGCGTGATGGCGATGTTGCCGTCGCCGCCATGGGCATGGAGGATCCGGCGCAGCAGCTCGACCTCCGCCCGTGCGATGAGCCCGGGAACCAGCGTGCCGCCGAGCATCAGCGGCCCCTTGCCGTCAATGACGGCATGCGCCACCTGCTCCAGCGCATACACACAAAGCTGGCTCGGCGACGATTTCGCCTGTTCCAGCACATGCACCAGCAATTCGAGCTCGGTCCGGCTGTCAACCATGCCATCGCGCGAGATCGTGCGGATCAGCCAGTCGGCATTGTCCTGCGAGATATAGCCCGATGGCTTTTCCTGGTGGACGATATAGTCGGTGACCGCCTCGACGAAGAAAGGCGGCCATTCCTGGCATTTGTCCTTCGCCGTTGCATCGAGCGCGAACAGCGCCTCGGCCTCGCCGCGCGTCACGACTCCGTCGCCGAACACTTCATGGCGCAACATCGCCACGTCCTCCGCGGCGATGCGGCTTTTCGAGGTCAGCCCGGCCACCGGCGCGCTCATGATCAATTCGCCCATTTGTCGTCCCCGTCCGCCGTCGCCAAGCGCCGGCCTCATAGCGTCATACAAGCCAACATATCAGCAGTGTCTTGAAAAACCGGCAAACGGCGTGGTTAGCGAAGACTTGTCGGCCAACGCATGTCGCCCAAAAACGTGCCGCGGTTTTGAAGAACGGCATGCACGCGCTTTAGATGTCGCGGACAGGTGACAAGCCGTCGCGCGCAAGCTATGGATGGCGCGTCGAGGACTCAGGGTCTTGAGTCCTACCTGTTTGCGGGAGAGAACAGCGAGAGCTGTCGCCGAAGGGGAAATCGCCCGAAATCTCTCAGGCAAAAGAACCGTAGACGGGAAAGACACTCTGGAAAGTCGGGGCTTGCCCCCGCGCCGAAGGTGTAAGCGCCGCTGACAGAGTTCCGGCTGCGCGAGTCTCTCAGGCTTCAGACAGAGGGGCACGGACTGGTCGCCATTCGCGACCGATTGCGTGCGACTCTGGAGACGACATGACGGGCGACGACACAAGACACCTCCCCCTCGAAGACATCCATGTGGCCGCCGGTGCGCGCTTCGGCGCTTTTGCCGGCTGGTCGATGCCGCTGACCTATCCGGCGGGCGTCATGAAGGAACATCTTCACACCCGCGAACAGGCCGGCCTGTTCGACATCTCGCATATGAAGCTGTTCGAGGTGAGCGGACCGGAAGCAGTTCCATTGCTCAACCGCGCCTGTCCACTGGATGCCGGCGCGCTCGAAATCTCGCAATCCAAACTGTCCTTCTTCCTCAATGAAGCAGGCGGCATCCTGGACGACCTGATCGTCACCAGACTTGGCGATGCCAGGTTCATGGTGGTCGCCAATGCCGGCAACGCCGTGGCCGACGAAAAGCATTTGCGTGCACTTGCCACGGATTTCGAGGCGAAGGTCGAGCCGCTCGACCGCGTCTTCCTGGCCATCCAAGGTCCTGAAGCTTGGGCTGCTCTTTCCCGCGCCGGCATCGAGACCGGCTCGCTGCTGTTCATGCATGGGGTCGAACCGCGCAAGAACTGGTTCATGAGCCGGTCGGGCTATACGGGCGAGGACGGTTTCGAGATCGGCCTGCCGGAAGCCGATGCACGCGACCTCGTCGCCAAGCTGCTCGGCGACGAACGCGTGCTGTGGATCGGCCTGGCCGCGCGCGACAGCCTGCGGCTGGAGGCAGGACTGTGCCTGCATGGCCAGGACATCACGCCGGAGACCGATCCGGCCAGCGCCGCCTTGATGTGGGCAATTCCAAAGGACATCCGCGCTTCCGGCGCTTTCATCGGCGCCGACGCGCTGCGCGCCGCCGTGGAACGAGGACCCGCGCAAAAGCGGGTCGGGCTTAAGCCGGAAGGTCGCCAGCCGGTGCGTGGCGGTGCCGCGCTTTTTGACGCCGACGGCAATCCGGCCGGCCAGGTCACATCGGGCGGCTTCGGCCCCTCGGCCGGCCATCCGGTCGCCATGGGCTATGTCTCGACACCTCTGGCAAAGCCCGGAATGCGGGTCTTCGCCGATGTGCGCGGGACGAAAATCCCGGTCGATATCAGTTCCCTGCCCTTCACACCCCATCGCTACCGCAAAGGATGATCTCAATGGCAACGACCTATTTCACATCGGATCACGAGTGGCTCCGCGTCGAGGGCGGCATCGCCACCGTCGGCATCACTGATTACGCGCAGGAGCAGCTCGGCGACCTCGTCTTCGTCGAACTGCCGGAGACCGGAAAAAAATTGACCAAGGGCGACACCGCCGTCGTGGTCGAATCCGTCAAGGCGGCATCGGATGTCTATGCGCCAGTCGATGGCGAGATCACCGAGGCCAACGGCACGCTGTCGTCGGATCCGTCACTGGTCAACTCGGCCGCAACAGGGGCCGGCTGGCTGTGGAAGATGAGGCTCGCCGACGAAAGCCAGCTCGCCGGTCTCATGGATGAGGCCGCCTACAAAGCCCATATCGGTTGATATCAGGACTTATTAACATGACCGCAGCACCCTACCCCTTCTCGGCCCGCCATATCGGTCCCGGCCTCAACGACACCAGAGCGATGCTGGCCGCCATCGGTGTGCCCTCGATCGAGACGCTGATCAGCCAGTCCGTACCGAAGTCGATCCGGCTTGATCGGCCGCTTGCCTTGCCGGCACCGGCGAGCGAGGCGGAAGCGCTGGCCGAACTCTCGGCTGTCATGTCCGGAAATACGGTGTTGAAGAGCTTCATCGGCGCCGGTTATCACGGTGTCCATGTGCCGCCGGTTATCCAGCGAAATCTGTTCGAGAATCCTGCCTGGTACACGGCCTATACCCCCTATCAGGCCGAGATCAGCCAGGGCCGCCTCGAAATGCTGTTCAATTTCCAGACGCTGGTCACCGAATTGACCGGCCTGCCGGTGGCCTCGGCCTCGCTGCTGGATGAGGCAACAGCCGTGGCCGAGGCGGTCGGCATTGCGCTGCGCCATCACCGCGACAAGCGCACCAAGGTAGCACTCGCCGGCACGCCGCATCCGCAGACGCTGGACGTGGTGCGCACCCGCGCCGAGCCGCTCGGCATCGAGATCGATGGCGAGACGATCGACGACAACACCGCCGCCCTGCTCGTCTCCTGGCCGGATACGTTTGGTGTCTATGGCGACCACAAGGCGGCGATCGACAAGGCGCGCGCGACCGGGGCTATCGTCGTCTTCATCGCCGACCCGCTCGGCCTGACGCTGACCGACGCGCCGGCCAAGCTTGGCGCCGACATTGCCGTCGGCCCGATGCAGCGCTTTGGCGTGCCGATGGGCTTTGGCGGTCCGCACGCGGCCTATTGCGCCGTCTCCGACAGGCTGACGCGGCTGATGCCTGGCCGCCTGGTCGGCCAGTCCACCGACAGCAAGGGCCGGCCCGGATACCGGCTTGCCTTGCAGACGCGTGAACAGCATATCCGCCGCGACAAGGCGACCTCTAACATCTGCACCGCGCAGGCGTTGCTTGCCAACATGGCGACTGCCTATGCCATCTGGCACGGCCCCGCCGGGCTGCAGGCGATTGCCGGGCGCATCCACACGCTGGCCAATCGTCTTGCCTCCGGGCTCAAAGCAGCAGGTATCTCCGTGCTCGGTTCAAGCCGCTTCGACACGGTGACGGCCGAGGTGAAGGGCAAGGCAGCTTCGATCGCCACTGCGGCTGAAAAGGGCGGCAGATTGCTGCGTGCCGTCGATGCCGACCACATCGGCATTGCCTTCGACGAAACCTCGACCGAGGCCGATCTCGACGCAATCGCGGCCCTGTTCGGCGCCAAGACGGGTGCCTCCGCCGACAGCACTGTGCCCGGCAAGCCGCGCGGCAAGGAGTTCCTGACCCAGCCTGTTTTCCACGAAAACAAGTCGGAAACCGAGATGATGCGCTTCCTGCGCCGGCTGGCCGACAAGGACCTGGCGCTCGACCGCGCCATGATCCCGCTGGGATCCTGCACCATGAAGCTCAACGCCGCCGCCGAGATGATGCCGGTGAGCTGGCCGAGCATTGCCAATCTGCACCCTTTTGCCCCGGCCGCGCACTCGACAGGCTACCGTGCCATGATCGGCGACCTGGAGGGCTGGCTATCGGAGATCACCGGATTCGACGCCGTCACCTTGCAGCCCAATGCCGGCAGCCAGGGCGAATATGCCGGACTGCTCGCCATCCGCGGCTATCACCGCTCACGCGGCGACAACCACCGCACCGTCTGCCTGATCCCCTCCTCGGCACATGGCACTAATCCCGCGAGCGCGGCGATGGCCGGCATGAACGTCGTCGTCGTGCGCTGCACCGAAGACGGCAACATCGACATGGACGACATGAAGGCCAAGGCGACTGAGCATGCGCAAGATCTCGCGGCGCTGATGTTCACCTATCCCTCGACGCATGGCGTGTTCGAGGAAGGCGCACGCGATCTCTGCGCACTGGTCCATGAGCATGGCGGCCAGGTCTATTTCGATGGCGCCAACCTCAACGCGCTGGTCGGGCTTGCCCGTCCCGGCGACATTGGCGCCGATGTCTGCCACATGAACCTGCACAAGACCTTCTGCATACCGCATGGCGGCGGCGGGCCCGGCATCGGGCCGATCGGCGTCAAGGCGCATTTGAAGCCGTATTTGCCCGGCCATGTCACCGAAGGCTCGGCGCACGCTGTCTCCGCCGCCCCCTTCGGCAGCGCCTCGATCCTGCCGATCACCTGGATGTATATCCGCATGATGGGCGCCTCGGGCCTCAAGCAGGCGACCGAAACGGCGATCCTGTCCGCCAACTACATCGCGACGCGGCTCGGTGCGCATTTCCCGGTGCTCTACAAGGGCAGGCAGGGACGCGTCGCGCATGAATGCATCCTCGACACCCGCGTGCTCAAGGAGAGTGCAGGCATCAGTGTCGACGATGTCGCCAAGCGCTTGATCGATTATGGTTTTCACGCGCCGACCATGTCCTTCCCGGTCGCCGGCACGCTGATGGTGGAGCCGACCGAGTCCGAGCCCAAACGGGAACTCGACCGCTTCTGCGAGGCAATGATCGCCATATCGGCAGAGGCAGCAAAAGTCGCCAGGGGCGAATGGCCTTTGGCCGACAATCCGCTGGTCAACGCGCCGCACACCGCCGCCGAGGCACTAGCCGGCCAATGGAACCATCCCTACTCGCGCCTGGAAGCGGCCTATCCGGCCGGCGACGCCGACACGGCAGCCAAGTACTGGCCGCCGGTGTCGCGCATCGACAATGTCGCCGGCGACCGCAACCTGGTCTGCTCGTGCCCGCCGCTGTCGGATTATCTGGGGGCCGCGGAGTAATTACGCTGAGCGCAAGGCCGGCTTGATCGGCTCGGCCTTGCCCATCCTCTTGCGGCTGATGACGCAATTTCGGCCGGCGCGTTTGGCGGCATAGAGCGCCGCGTCTGCCTCGGCCAGCACGTTGTCGAGGCTGCTGCCGCTTGCCTCGCCAAAGCCGATGCCGCCGCTGACCGTGCTGCGCAATTTGCCGAGCTGGGTGGGGACGATTTCGGTGCCGAACGCCACGCCGATCTTACTGGCGAGATCGTAGGCCTTTTCATCCGTCATCCGCGACATGACGATTGCGAACTCCTCGCCGCCCAGGCGAAAGGCGTCGACGCCGGTCCTGGCATATCGCTTGATGACGGCGGCAAAGCGGCACAGAACCTGATCCCCTACCGGGTGACCATAGACATCGTTCGTCCGCTTGAAGTGGTCGAGGTCGAACATGACGATGGACATGAACGGACCGAAACTCCGTTCGCCGTAGAGCGACGTCAATGCCCGGCGGTTCAGCAACCCTGTCAGCGGGTCGGTCATGGTCTCGGCCTTGAGCTCGATCTGCGCCTGCAGATGATGGAGGGAGAGCGTCAATGCTCCGAGCCCGGTCATGCAGGCCACCGCCACGACGGAATTCAATCGTTCAGCCCAATTGTCGGGCGCAACCGCAAGCGTCCATTGCCCCTTGGTCAGCAGAACCACGCCGCAAAGCGCAAACGACATCGCGCAGGTGCCGCTCAGAAACGAAACCACCAGAAGGATGCGGCGATCCTGACTGCCGTTGATCCAGAACATGGCGCCTATCGCCGACAGCAGCGCGGTCACCGTGGTGTAGGTGACGATAAAACCGACGCCGTCAAAACCCATAAAGGTCACGACGGCACAAATGGCCATGGCGGCAAGCACAGGCGCAATGGCACGCCTGTAGCTGGGCACCCCCAAAAATTGCATGGCCGACACGCAGAGGATCAGGAACCCCAGAGTGAGCAGCGCCAGCACGATCTGACAAAGCAGTGGATCGGGATCCTTGGTGTACCGCCAGAACAGGATCACATGCGCGACGAGCACCAGAATTCCGCACGCCACCGTCAGCACGAAACCTGCCTTGGGCGCAGTGAACCAGATCGCAAACATGGTGACGCTGAGGCAGATGCCCGACAGCGCGGCTGCGAGCAGGAGCGAACTGAAGTCCAGCATATCGGGCAAGGGCCTCTCGAGCGTCGGCAGTTGCGCTGCATTCTAGGTCAGCGGCAGCCCTCAGATACGGGTTTTCAGCCGATCCATCGATGCAACCTGCGGATAAGGTTTACAAAACGTCGATGGCACGTGTCCCGAAACCGGACCCATGGACGCGAGATCAACCCTTGTTCAAGAGAGCAAGGTTTGCGTCGACCACGGTGGGATCGGCCATGCCGGCCTTCGCTTCGAGCAGCAGCGCCTTGGCCTTCTTGCGATTGCCGCGCAGCAGTTGCGAATAACCCATATTGTTGACGATCTGCGGCTTGCGGCCGGCGACTTTCAAAAGCTGGCCGTAGGCACGGTCGGCGAAGTCGAAGCGGCCGAGTTCATCATAGGAAGCGGCGAGCCCCATCCAGGCTTCGGCGTTGTCGGCCTTCAACTCGACGGCCTTGCGGAAGTGCTTTTCGGCGAGGCCGTAATTGGCGTCGCGAAACTGCGCCTTGCCTTGCGCCAGATCGGAAGTTTCGATGTCTTTTGCCGCCGGTTGGATGGCGGTGGTCTTGGTCGTGTCGACGCCACCCGTCGTACAGCCAGACATCATCAAGACGGCCGCCATCGCGGCCATTGCCGTGAAATTACTGTGACGCATGCCCCTGCCTCATCGCCCGATTTGCCGGGTCGTTCTTCAGGAAACACACTATATCAGCGGCGATTAAACTTCGGTGCCGAAACGCCGCCAAAATTCGGCTTCGGGCACACCAGCCATTAACCACCAGGCCACGCTGCTTCAGCCGCAGCCAGCGGCGTCCTCACGGCTCCAGGGCTTTGAGCCCCGCAGGAGCCGTATACCGGCTGCCATCATAGCGCAGCCGGTAGGTTTGGCTCACGGACTTGCCGGGATGGGACTGGCACTCGCCATCCTCGTCGGGCAACGGATTGTCGGTATCCATTCGCTCGACCGCCGTTATGTCGTGGTAGCCATGATGTTTGGCCGGGCTCATCGCCAGGCTAACCCGACTGGTATGGAAGGATCCGGCGCAATTGGTATCGCCCTCGCCGCCATTGCCGGCCACGACCAGGCCATCGAGCACCATCCTCAGGGAATCGCCATCGACGGCATAGAGCCGCAGGTCGGTTTCACTGAAGGGATTAGGCAGCGAATTGTTCGCCATTTCGATGCGCAGGCCAAAGGCAGTAACATCGGGCGCCAGCGCATAGCGGCCTGTATCAAGTTCGACCTTGCGGATGGCGATGGCATCATCATTCATCAGCCCGGGCTGGAGCAAACGCTGGCGAACCTGCCGGCTCTTCCTGTCGACAATCAAAAGCTCGATATCGCCGGCATGCGCGTAGTCGCTGGGTTGGGACCCGTCCATCAGCGGCACTGCGACCAACAGCAGGTCGTCATGGGCGGGCCAGATCTTGCAAACCAGCCCCGGCGGATCGCCATACGCGAATGTCAGCGCGATGCTGGTGTGGGGTTCGAGCGTGAACGAGGTGCCGTCGGCGCTCTTTCGAGCTTTGGGATAGGCCTGCTGCACCAAGGCGGCGGCATCGCCGCAATCGTCGGCCACGGCCCAGGCGGGCGACAGGCTGGCCGCGGCAAGGCCGAGCAAGAGAGTGCGCAGCAGCATGGACTTCTCACCTGCAAAGCCGGGTTCGGTCAGAACAATGGTTGTCAGCCCCTTGCTAGGGCTTTTGTGAAGCGCTCGCTAGTGCGCCGTCATTTTGACGATGACTGGAATGGCCGCGATCATCAGCACCACCGGCAGGATGCACACAACAACCGGCACCGACATCTTGGCCGGCAAAGCGTGCGCCTTTTCCTCGGCCAACGACATACGCTTATGGCGCATGTCGTCGGAAAAGACACGCAGCGCCCCCGACAGGCTGGTGCCGAGTTCCTTGGACTGCTGCAGCAATGTGGCGAAGGAACGCACCTCGTCCAGGCTGAGGCGGTCGGCGAGCGCCTTCAGCGCATCGTCAAGGCTGCGCCCGGCCCTCAGCTCCAGCGACACCAGCTGCAGGTTCTGGCTGAGCGCGGGATAGGTCTTGGCGAGTTCTTTGGAGACGCGCTCTATGCCCGCCTCCATGCTCATGCCGGCATCCGAGCAGACAATCATCAGGTCCATGAAATCGGGAAAGCCGTTGCGGTACTCACGCCTGCGTTCCCGCACTTTCTGGCTCAGCACCAGGCCGGGCAGGAAATAGCCGGCCGCTCCCGACAGGATGACGAAGGTCCAGCGGCTGGCCATCGTCGCGTCCGGGCTGGCCATCCAGCGGTTGAGCACAAACACACCGATTGCCGTGCCGATCATCGCGGTGAACCGGATCAGGAAAAACGTGCCGACAGCGCGCGGCTCCATGTAGCCCGCCTGGATAAGCTTCATGCGCAGCCGGGCGACATTTTCCGGATCGCTCCTGGCGTAGAATTCCTGCGCCCGCTTCACCGCCTTCTCGCGCACGACGCCGGTATTCTTCTTTTGCACCAGCTCCGGTTTGGCGGCCACGGGACCGTTGTCGACCCTGAGCCGGCGCATGACCTCGTTGCGATCGCCCTTCGCCGTGACAACAGGCCAGGCAACAGCGGCAGCACCCACCGCCAGCAGCAGGATGGCCACCGGCATCAATGAGGTCGGCGCAAGCGAGGCGAGGAATTCGATGAAGTCCTGCATGTCAGAACTTGAAATTCGACATCTTGAACATCATCAGGTTGCCCAGCATCAGCCAAGTGATCGACCCGCCAAGCAGATACCAGGTCTTTGGCTCGCCCCAGACGTCGCTGTAGAACCCCGGCATCAGTGCCATGATGGCGGCAAACAGCAACGCCGGCACCGCCGTCAGTATGTAGGCCGACATCCGGCCTTCTGTCGCAATGGCGCGCACCTTGCGGCGCAGCTTGCCGCGCTCGCGGATCGTCGTCGCCAAGCCATCGAGTATCTCGCGCAGATTGCCGCCCGAACTGGTCTGGATCGAGACGGCGGTGACGAACAGCGGCAGGTCTTCCTGGCCGACCCGGTCGAACAGCGAGTTCAACGCCGAAACCAGATCGGAGCCATAGGTCACTTCGTCGGCGATGACGCCGAACTCGCTGCCGATCGGGTCGGGCATCTCGCGCGCCACCATGGCGATCGCCACCGGCACAGGGTGGCCGGCCTTCAGGCCACGCGTGATCAGTTCAAGCGCCTCCGGCAATTGCATGCCGAACCGCTTCAGCCGGCGCTTGCGCTTGAAACGCAAAGTCAGCACCGGCAATAGCGGCATGAGCACCACAAACAGGACGAACCCCATCAGCAGCGGAAAGCCGTACCAGATGGCGACCAAGGCCATCGCCATCGCCACGCCGCAGGTGATCGTCAGGAATTTCGACAGCGGCATGATCATACCCGACTGGGTTCGCAGAGCCCGAAACCGGTCCGCCGAAAACAGCGGCGTGCCCGCGTCAAGTCCGCGCTCCTTGCGCAGTTGGACGAGCACCTGCTCCTGGCTGATCTTGTTTTCCTGCAGCTTCATGCGCCGATTGATGGCGGTGCGCTTGTCGCTGCGGCCGGCATAAAGCAGATAGCAGGCCTCGGCGATCAGAATGCCGGTCAGCGCGGCCGCGGCATAGACGACATAGATCGCGCTCATTCCATCGAACACCTGGCTACTCCTGCGGCCGACCGGGTTCGAAATATCGTCCGGGAAACTCGATGCCCATGGCGCGCAGATCCTCAAGGAAGCGCGGCCGGATGCCGGTCGCCTCGTAGTGGCCGAGAATCTTGCCGTCGGCCTCCATGCCGGTACGCACGAAGCGGAATATCTCCTGCATCTGGATGACATCGCCTTCCATGCCGGTCACCTCGGCGACACTGGTCACCTTGCGCTTGCCGTCGGACAGGCGCGTCAGCTGGACGATCAGGTCGAGCGCGCTGGCGATCTGGCTGCGGATCGACTGCACCGTCATCGGCATGCCGGTCATGCCAAGCATCTGCTCGAGCCGCGAAATGGCGTCGCGAGGCGTGTTGGCATGGATGGTCGCCATCGACCCTTCGTGGCCGGTGTTCATTGCCTGCAGCATGTCGAAGGCCTCCTCGCCGCGGCACTCGCCGAGGATGACGCGGTCGGGGCGCATGCGCAGTGCGTTCTTGACCAGGTCGCGCTGCTTCAGCTCGCCATGGCCTTCGATGTTGGCCGGCCGCGTTTCCATGCGTGCGACATGCGGCTGCTGCAGCTGGAGCTCGGCCGCGTCCTCGATGGTGATCAGCCGCTCGTCTTCCGGAATGAAAGCCGACAGCGCATTGAGCATGGTCGTCTTGCCGGTGCCGGTACCGCCCGAAATGATCGTCGTCTTGCGGGCATGCACGGCCGCCGCCAGCACTTCGGCCATGTTCTGGGTGATGGCGCCGAATTCGACCAGTTTGTGCAGGCCGAGCTTGTTCTTGGAGAACTTGCGGATCGACACCAGCGGCCCATCGACCGCAACCGGGCGGATGGCCGCGTTGAAGCGCGAGCCGTCCAGCATGCGGGCATCGACCATCGGCTGGGATTCGTCTACGCGGCGACCGACCGCGGCGACGATCTTGTTGACGATGCGCAGGAGATGCGCCTCGTCCTTGAACGGAATGTGGACCGGCTGCAGCTTGCCCTTCTTTTCGACAAAGCAGTTCATGTGGCCGTTGATCAGTATGTCGTTGATGTCGGGGTCCTTGAGCAGCGGCTCGAGCGGACCGAGACCGACCATCTCGTCGACGATGTCGTCGACCAGCGCGTCAAGCTCGACGGTGTTGATCGCCATCCGCTCCTGCTTGGTCTTTTCCGACACGAAATCATGCACTTGCCGGCGCATCTCGTCCTTTGGCAAACGCTCCAGCGCGACGAGATTGATCTCTTCGAGCAGCAGCCGGTGGATACGCACGCGCGCATCGAGCACCTTGTTGGCATTTTTTGCCGGCGCTGTGTCCGGCTTTGCCGGCAAAGCCTTTCGGCTGGTCGGAATGACGACGGCATGATGGGCGACCGGCGTCGTCTCAGGCGCGCGCTGCGGACGCGCGTCGCGGTTCTGCAGGGTGGAGAAGCGGCTGGTCATCCGGCTTTCCTCTTCAGCAATCCACGGCCCATGCCAAACAGCGAGCGCGATTTCGCCCGTGTTGGGGCCGCCTCCTCCGGCAGGATGATCTTCTTCAGATCGTTGATGACATTGGCATTGGGATCGATCTCGTGCAGCGGCACGCCGCGATCGACCGCCTCGCGCACCAGCCGGTAGTTGTTGGCGATGCCGCCGACGAAATGCTCGCCGAGAATTTCCTGGACGTCCGCCTGCTTGATGCCGTTATCGAACATCTTTTGTTCGAAACGGTTGACGATGACGTTGGGCTTCACTTCCTTGCCGGCGGTCTCGTAGACCGCCTGGATCAGCCGCTGCGTGTGGCGCAGGCACGGGACCGTCATTTCCGCGACGATGTAGAGCTTGTTGGAACCGAGCAGCACGGTTTCCGTCCATGGGAACCAGGTGCGTGGCATGTCGATGACGACATTGTCGAAATAGGCCGAAACGAGGTCCAGCATACGCACGACGACATCGGTCTTGAACGAGCGCATCTCTGCTGGATGCGCCGGTGCCGCCAGCACGCACAGTCCGCTGGCATGCTTGGACAGCATCACGTCGAGCAGTTGGCGGTCGAGACGCTCGGGCTGGTTCTCGATCTCGGTAATGTCGAAACGCGGTTCGAGGTCGAGATATTCGGCACAGGCGCCCTGCTGGAAGTTGAGATCGACGACGCAGGTCGAGGCGCCGCGCGTCACCGAGTGATGCAGCTGGAAAGCGGTCTGCAGCGCCAGCGTCGTGGTGCCGACGCCGCCCGCCGCAGGCATGAAGGTGTAGATCTGCGACTCGGTGTTTTCCTCGCGCCCGGGTCCTTGCAGTGCCCGCACAACGGAGCGCACCAGATCGGCGGTGGTGATCGGCTTGACCAGGAAATCCGCGACCTTGAGCTGCACGAGAATACGCACCGCGGCCGCGTTGAACTCCTGGGTGACGACGACGACAGGAACCTTGTCCTCCAGCCGGCGCATGATGCGCTGCAGCGACTCGACCTCCTCCAGCCTTGCCGCATCCATGTCGACGATGATGGCGCCGAAGTCGGCTTCCTGGATCTCGCCGCGCAACTCGGTAACGTTCTTCTCCACTGTCGAGAGCTGTATGATCTCGGAGGCGGAAAACGCGGTGCGCGTGTCCTGCGCAAACGTCCTGTCGGTCGATACGAGCAGGATCTTCCTGGTCTTGATGCCGTTTGCCATTCTGTCAGCCTGTCAGGTCGATCGACCGTTGGATCAGTTGCCCGTGGGATCAATTGGTCGTGCTGGACTGCGACGACTTGGCACCGGCCGCCTGATCGGGTGTGACGGCCGCGGCACTGCCTCGTTGGGCCGGCACGAGGAGCCTGGTGTTCTGGACCCCGTATTTCCAGGGATCGACCATCTGCATGACGGTGTTGGCGGCCTGCGCATTTCCGGCACCGGCCGTCGGCCCTTCGCTGCGCACATAGTCGTCGCTGGTGCAGCCGGCGGCAAAGCCGGCCAGCAGCAAGGCGACGCTCGATCCAAAGACCAGACGCATGGTTTCAATCCTTCGGCAGGTCGAGGAAATGCCCAGCCGAAGCGGCCGCTGCAGGTTGAGTGACGCGGCCGTCTGCCAGCGCCAAGGTGCGACCGGCATCGGAATCCTTCACTTCCTCGGTGTTGTTGAGAAAATAGTCGGCGTTGCTGGCCGGCTGCGTGCCATCGGTTGGCTCGACGAGCTTCTTCGACGGATCGACCGGCTTGACCAGATAGGGCGTTACGATGATGACGAGGTCGGTCTCGCGCCGCTGATAGGATTTCGACGAGAACAGCGCCCCAAGCACCGGCATCTTGCCGAGGCCCGGAATGCGCGACGTGGTGATGTCGTTTTGCGACTGCAGCAGTCCAGCGATCATGAAGCTCTGGCCGTTCTTCAGGTCGACCGACGTCCTCGCACGGCGCACGATGAAGCCGGGAACCGAGATGGAGCCGATATTGTAGGAGGCCGAAGCGTCGATCGAGGAGACTTCCGGCGCGATATCAAGGCTGACCAGCCCGTCTTTCAGAACCGTCGGCGTGAAATCCAGGCTGACGCCGTATTTCTTGTAGCTGACAGAGATCTTGCCGTTGTCCTCGGAGACCGGGATCGGGAACTCGCCGCCGGCGAGGAAGCTCGCCGTCTGGCCGGACCGGGCGATCAGGTTCGGCTCGGCCAGTCGCCGCGCCAAGCCGCGCTCTTCCAACGCCTTGATGGCGATATCGATGGATACGCCGTTCGACAGGAGCCGACCGATGATCTCGCCCGTGCCGGCCGTCGGCACTGTACCCGGATCAAGCGAGACGTCGCGGCCGCCAAGGCCATAGGCGAAATTGGCGGCGTATTTGGCGCCCAGATCCTGACCCGCCTGGCGGTTGATCTCGACAAAGCGGACATTGAGCTGGACCTGCTGCGACGATGAGATGTTGACCGAGTTGATGACCTCCTCGGCACCGGAAAAGCGCGTTGCGATCTTGTTTGCCTTTTCGGCGGCGACCGCGTCATCCGCCTCGCCCGACAGCACGACCCGGCCATTGGCCGATCCGACCTTGATCCTGGCATCTGGCACGCTGGCGCGAATGGTGCTGGCCAGTTGGTCTGTGTCGAGCGTCACCTCGATGTCGACGGTGCCGACGAGCTGCTTTTTCTCATCGAACAGCGCAATGCCGGTGGTGCCGAGATTGTTGCCGAGCACATAGAAGGATTTGTCGGTCAGCGGATTGACGTTGGCGATCTCCGGATCGCCGATGACGATCTGGTAGAAGGCGGCACTGGTGATGATCGTCTTCGGCTTGCCCTTGGCAACCTTGATCGACGCATTCTTGGTTGACGACACATAGACGATGTCGTTGTCGGCTCTCGCCGCCGAGGCGCCGAAGGCCAGCATCGCCGCAGCAGCCAGCGAAGACGCGACAGCCACGGCACGCAAAACGCGCAACCGCGTCATGATCCGATATGTGAACAGCCCGAACATTGTCCCGTCCCTCACCCAGTCCCCACTGGCTTATTTCTGGTCCCGCGAAGGAACCTGGTATTCCTCGGCCGTTGTGCCGCGCGTTACGATGACCGTCTTGAACTTCGGTTTCTCCGGCTCCTTGGTGACGGCGTCGAACACCGAGCCGGCCGCGGCCTGCACATCGGAGGCGACCGATCCGCCGAAGGAGGAGATGGTGGTGACGCCGTTCTTGCCGTCACCGCCTTCGCTGGCGGACCGAAGCGACAGGGACAAGGTGCCGACGGTGCGGGCCAGCGCCACTTTCTGCGCGCCGTCTGTCGTCACCTCGATGGTCACCGAATTGGAAATCTGCGGCGTCGTCTGGCGCTCGTCGGCGCCCTGCCCGACGCTCAGCACCTTGGCATCGGCGACGACGATCTCGGAGGTGATGGTCGAACCGGCGGCCCCTTGCGCATTCTTGGCCACTTCCTGAATTTCGCCGGCATCGCGCGTCAGCACCACGTCGACGCGGTCACCGGGCGTGACGAAGCCGCCGACACCGGCGATCTCGTCGGTTCGGATGGTGACCGCCCGCATTCCGGGCGTCATCATGTTGGAGAGTGTCGCGCGGCCGTTCGGGCCGGACAGCTTGGTCAGCAGCACCGGTTCGTTGACCTCCATCGGCGACAGCACCACGCGAGTGCCGTCGGCGAGCAACGCATTGATGGTGGTGAAGGCGCCCTGCGGCACGGACTCTTGCGACCACGGGATTTCGCTGAGCTGCGCGCGGTCGAGCTCCATGCCGTAGCGCAATGGGGCATTCGCCACCACGATGGTCTTGAACTCGACCTTCGGCACAACAGGTGCCGGGATCGACGACGTCTTCTCTTCGGAATCGGCCTTGGCCTGGCTTTTGACCCAGAAATCCGCGGCAAAGATCGAGATCGCCCCGAAAACGGCGGCGATGCCGATCATCGATATGGCCTTGCCCCTCACGCCGTAAACCCCTGATGCCAGCAGTTTCTTGTTTTGTTGGGTTCACGCTAGGCGGCATTGTTAAAGAATCAGGAATCCCGGGCGTTGGTATCGGATCTATTTCCGCCGGCTTGGTTATCGAATGGTTTTGGGGTAAGAGGGGCCAGATCCCCGAACGGAACAGGAACCTCGGTCGCTTGGCGCTGAAAAGCGTGGCAGTATCGTGAGGTGATTCGCAGCACCGGAACCTATGGCAGGCATGGACGACAACAACGATCTCTTCGGCAATATGGACAAGCAGCCGCAGCCGGTGCGTACCCCTGCGCGCCCGGCCGATCCACTGGTGGTGCAAGCCACCAAGCGTCCTGCCTCGACCAAGGACGGCAGCGAGGGCTATAGCGCCGCCGACATCGAGGTGCTGGAAGGGCTGGAGCCGGTGCGCCGCCGGCCAGGCATGTATATCGGCGGCACCGACGACAAGGCGATGCACCATCTGTTCGCCGAGGTCATCGACAATTCGATGGACGAAGCGGTGGCCGGCCATGCCACCTTCATCGATGTCGAGCTCTCGGCCGACGGCTATCTCGCCGTGACCGACAATGGCCGCGGCATCCCGATCGATCCGCACCCGAAGTTCAAGAAGCCGGCGCTTGAAGTGATCATGACGACGCTGCATTCGGGCGGCAAGTTCGACTCCAAGGTTTATGAGACATCAGGCGGCCTGCATGGCGTCGGTGTGTCCGTGGTCAACGCGCTGTCGGACCATCTCGAGGTTGAGGTCGCGCGGGGACGGCAACTCTATCGGCAAAAATTCTCGCGCGGCGTTCCCGTGACCGGCCTGGAACAGTTGGGCGAGGTCCACAACCGGCGCGGCACAAAGATCCGCTTCCACCCCGACGAGCAGATTTTCGGCAAGGGCGCGGCGTTCGAACCGGCGCGGCTCTACCGCATGACGCGCTCGAAAGCCTATCTGTTCGGCGGCGTCGAGATCCGCTGGACCTGCGATCCGTCGCTGATCAAGGAAAAAGACCAGACACCGGCCAAGGCTGAATTCCATTTTCCCGGGGGCCTGAAGGATTATCTCAAGGCATCGCTCGGCGACGACTTCCAGGTGACTCGCGAGATTTTCGCCGGCAAGAGCGAGAAACAAGGCGGCCATGGCTCGCTCGAATGGGCGGTGACCTGGTTCGGCGGCGACGGCTTCATCAATTCCTACTGCAACACCATCCCGACCGGCGAAGGCGGCACCCACGAGGCCGGCTTCCGCAACGTGCTGACGCGGGGCCTGCGCGCCTATGCCGATCTCGTCGGCAACAAGCGCGCCTCGATCGTCACCTCCGAAGACGTGATGATCTCGGCGGCGGGCATGCTGTCGGTGTTCATCCGCGAGCCGGAATTCGTCGGCCAGACCAAGGACAGGCTGGCGACGATCGAGGCAATTCGAATTGTCGAGACCGCGATCCGCGATCCGTTCGACCATTGGCTGGCCGACAATCCGCAGGAAGCGTCGAAGCTGCTCGAATGGGTGATCGCGCGCGCCGACGAGCGGGTGCGCCGGCGCCAGGAAAAGGAAGTGTCGCGCAAGAGCGCGGTGCGCAAATTGCGGCTGCCGGGCAAGCTTGCCGACTGCACACAGAATGCCGCGGCCGGTGCCGAACTCTTCATCGTCGAAGGTGACTCGGCCGGCGGCTCTGCCAAGCAGGCGCGCGACCGCGCCAGCCAGGCGGTGCTGCCATTGCGCGGCAAGATCCTCAACGTCGCCAGCGCCGGCAACGACAAGCTGGCGGCCAACCAACAGATTTCGGACCTGATCCAGGCGCTCGGCTGCGGTACGCGTTCGAAGTACCGCGATGAAGATCTGCGCTACGACCGCGTGATCATCATGACCGACGCAGACGTCGACGGCGCCCACATCGCCTCGCTGCTGATCACCTTCTTCTACCAGGAGATGCCGGCGCTGGTGCGCGGCGGCCACCTTTACCTCGCCGTGCCGCCGCTTTACTCGATCAGGCAAGGCGGCAAGGTCGCCTATGCCCGCGACGACGCGCACAAGGATGAGCTCCTGCGCACCGAATTCACCGGGCGCGGCAAGGTGGAACTGGGCCGCTTCAAGGGCCTGGGCGAGATGATGGCCGCCCAGCTCAAGGAAACCACCATGGACCCGAGGAAGCGCACGCTGCTCAGGGTCGATGTGAACGAAATCGATTCAGCCACCAAGGACAGGGTCGATGAACTGATGGGCACCAAGCCGGAAGCCCGTTTCCGCTTCATCCAGGAACGCGCCGAATTCGCCGCGGCGGAAGTGCTGGATATCTAGCCGCCAGCCGGTCCATAACAAGGCTCCAGTTGCGGAGACGAGCATGTGACCTGGGCGCGGCTGAAAGGTTACTTCGAGACGAGTTTAGCCGGATTGACGCAACCGACGCGCTCCGACTGGATCTTTGCCTTGCGCACCGTTTCAGCCGGCCTGATCGCGTTGCTGGCCGCCTATGCGCTGAAGCTCGACCATCCGCAATGGGCCATGATGACGGTGTTCATCGTCGCCCAGCCGGTTGCCGGCATGGTGCTGGCGAAGGGCTTCTACCGGTTGCTCGGCACGCTGGTCGGCGGTATCGCCGCGATCGGCATCACCACCACATTCGGCACCGGCCCCTGGGTGCTGGTGACTGTGCTTGCTGTCTGGATCGGCATCTGCACCTTCGTCTCGTCGCTGCTGCGCAATCCGGAAGCCTATGGCGCCGCGCTTGCCGGCTACACCGCAATGATCATCGGCCTGCCTGCCTTCGGACAGCCACACCTCGTCGTCGACCTCGCGGTCGCGCGCTGCGCCGAGATCGTGCTCGGTATTGTCTGCGCCGGCCTGACCAGCCGGCTGATCCTGCCGAAACTGGCCAGCGACGCCATCATCTCGCGCCTGAAACGCTGCATCCTCGATCTTGCCACCTATGCCGGCGGTGCGTTCTCCGGCGGCGACCCCGCAACGCTGTCCGCGCTGCACCGAAAGCTGGTCACCGATACCCAGACGCTTGGCGAAATGCGCGCCTATGCCAGGCTCGAGGCGCCGAGTTTCGCGCCGCGCGCCCATCCGGTCCGGCGCACCATCGGACAACTGCTCTCCGCGCTCTCTGCGGCACGCGCGCTGCATTCGCATGCCGCTCCGAAGAACGCCGCACTCATTCCGGTGCGTTCGGAGTTGCAGGCCCTTGTCGGTGAACTGGCCGCGAAGCCCGGTGCGCTGGATGACACCGCGCCTTGGGTGGCGCGGCTCGACGCCATCTCGGCCAAGGCCCGGCAAATGCCCGATGCCTCGACCGACCAGGGCGACGACAGGGTCGGCACCATCACCCGCCTGACCATTGCCGCCGATTTCGCCGATGCGCTCAAGCAGGTGCTGCGCGGCCTCGACGCCCTGCGCGCGCCTGCCACGCGCCCGGCCAGGGGCAGCAGGCAGCCTGCGCTGGTGGTGCATCGCGATTACGCCGGCGCATCGCGCAACGCCGTTCGCGCTGCCCTTGCCACGCTGCTGGTCGCGGCCTTCTGGTTGACAACGAAATGGTCGGAAGCGGCCGGCACGGTCATTCTCGTTGCTGTCGTATCGAGCCTGTTTGCTGCTCGCCCCGACCCTGTGCAGGTCGCCTGGGGTTTCTTCAAGGGAACGCTTCTGGCGCTGCCGTTTGCCTTTCTCGTCGGCCAGATCGCATTGCCTGCGCTGCCCGGTTTCGGCTGGTTCATGCTGTTTGTCGTGCCCATCCTTGTACCGACGGCGCTGGCCATGGCCAATCCACGCTATGTCGGCGTGGCGACGGCCTTCGCCATCAACTTCCTCGCCTTCCTGAGCCCGCACCAGGCGATGACCTACGATCCCGGGCCCTTCTTCGCCGGTTCGGCGTCGATCCTGGTCGGCATCCTGCTGGCGATCGGTGTCTTCATCGTCGTGCTGCCAGCCGATCCATGGCTCGCGGCCAACCGCATCGTGCGCGCCATGCGCGAGGATCTGGCGCGGCTTTGCCTGCATGAGCGGGTGCCGAGGCGGTCGGCCTTCGAGAGCCTCGCCTACGACCGCATCAACCAGTTGATGCCGCTGGTGCAGAATGCCGGTCAGAAAGGCGATGCGGTTCTGGGCGGCGGCGTCGCCGCCGTTACCGTCGGCCTGGAGGTCCTTCGGCTGCGCGATGCGAGCCAAAGCCATGCCATCCCATCCGAGACCGCGCTTTCGATCGCCAATTTCCTGAGGGGGCTGGCGCGCGAACTGCTCTTCCGCGCCCCCGGCGATCCGCAGACATCGACCGTCACCGTCGCCCGGCAATATGCGGCGAGCATTGCCCAACGAAACGGTACCGGCGAATTGCTGCAGATCGCGGCATCGTTGCGCATCATCGCCGCCGCGATGGAGGACTTTCCGGATTTTTTCGCCGACAACAGGCCTTAGGCAAATATTATTGCTGACTGTACCCGCGCATAGGAGTCACTACCTGAGCTGGCTTTGATTCATCGCCAAGATCGACCTTGAAGTGCCCCGCAGCCCGCAAGATAAGGTCCGAGATGTCGTCTATGGCTTTCTGAAGCTTTGCCTTTTCAGGTGCGCGAGGTATCTGGCCAGAAGGCAACGTATACCTGAAGGTAGTTGCATACGCCTCCAACCAAACGAGCGACTTCAACGCCGCTTTCTCAGCGTGATTGTCCGGGAATCGCCTTACAATCTTGTCGAGCTGGTGCGCATCGTGACGTTCGATGTGAATAGCCTCCGAGGTCGCAAGCGCCCGGATGATCTGCTCAATCGCCTGCTGGCTGAGATAGGCGGAATTGCGGGACCCTGATGCAGCCAGAACATGTGCGTCCCTGATGCACCCGTTCGCCAACCGAAGCGCACTGGCGATGGTCCACTGATCAGACATCCAATCGACGCCCGTTGCGAGCGACGTCATAAGCGATCGTATTTCGCGCATCCCAACTTGCAGCCAAAGCACTCGATGTGGTGGACAGGATTGTCGCGGGGATTCCGATTTCGTGCTGAATCTCCCAACCGATGAGCGGATCCAGCAGTTCCGGCCCAGCACTATCCGGCAAGGCAACGAGAATATCCCAGTCACTGTCAGGCCGATTGTCGCCCCTGGCTCGGCTACCGAATAGCCATATGGAATCGGGGTTCAGGCGAATCCTGATTTCATCGATCAGCGGCCTGATCTCGGCCGGCACGGTGAGACGCTTTGAGGATGGATCGCGCATGCTTGGAACATAATACCGATTCTTGGCGTCGACAACGCAATGGCTTTGGGTCCATCCAGCCCTTCAAAGGAGACCAACTAGGCCGCCGCTATCGCCAGCGCGTGGCCGCGCGCGTTTTCGCGCAGCGCGTCGAGATGGATCGACTTGACCAAGGCGGCGAGATCGCCCTCAGCGGATTGACCGCCCACTTCCTTGAGCATCAGCCAGCTGACCTCTTGCACACCGGCGACGCGCTTGCCGTTGGCGACCTCGCGCCAGATCTTCAGCGCACGCAGGATGATGGCGTGCGTGGCGCCGGCGAGCCCGGCGCTGCGGAACAGCGCCTGCAAGGCAACGTCGTGCCCGCCGGCCAGCAGCGCCCTTACCCGTTGTTCGGACTGCTGGCTGAGCGCGACCAGCGCCGAGCCGAAGAAATCGACCTTGCCATGCGCGATCGTGCGGATGAGGAAGCTCGCGGTGAGGTCGCCACGCAGCCTGAGATGCTCGATCAGGGCCGCATGTTCTTCCTGGCGCGTGCCTTCGATCAGCGTCACCGAAGCCTTGACGCAGGCGTCGCGCATGACGCGATCGGCTCGCGCCGCGCCCATCATCGCCATCACCAGTGGCGACGTTTTCAACATTTCGCCAAGCTTGACGAGCAGCATATGCCGACAGTCGGCCGGCAGCCTGATATCCGATATCAGCGCCTCGCGCACCAGCGGCAGGTGCCCGTGCCGTTCGGCCATGCGGCGGAAGCTGAGCGAGGCGATGTCGGCGCCGCGGTTGGCGAGCAGCACGGCGCAGGCGTCCGCCTCGCCGATCTCGGCGATGGCCGCCGACAGCGCCATCGAGACGAGTGGCCGGTCGGCGATCAATTTCTGTGTCGCCTTCGGACTTGAGGCCACGCGGTTGATCAGGTCGGCGTCGGTGAGCAGCGGCGAGCGCGCCAGCACCACGCCGGCGACTTCCGGCTGATCGGAGGCCAGCACGCTGATGATCTGCATTGGCGCGTGGTGGCTCATGGACAGCGCCTCGGCCATCGCCAGCCGCACCTTCGATGAGGCATCGTCGAGCAACAGCGTCAGCGCCGCCTCGGCGGCGCAGCGATCCTCGAAAGGCAATTCGGAATTGATGTAGGCCCGGGCCAGAGCGCTCGCCGCCGCCGCACGCTCCGACACCTTGGCCGTGTAGATCCATTTCAGGAAATGCGAAACAACAACCATGCCCGCCTGCTTACGCCCCTTGCCAGAAGCTTCCGGCCCCACTGACGACCGTAGGCAGAATTGGTTTACGAACCGTTCACCATGTTCATTAACTGGCTTGCGAGGCTGATTTGCAGCGCCTATCAACCGTCAAGCACCTGAGGAGAAAGAAATGGCCGGGCTTTATCTCGAAGAGTTCGTTGTCGGCCATGTCTTCCAGCACACGCTGCGCAAGACCGTTACCGAAAGCGACAACATGCTGTTTTCGGTGATGACGCTGAACCCGCAGCCGCTGCACATCGACTTCGATTTCGCCGCCAAGAGCGAATGGGGCAAGCCGTTGGTCAACTCGCTGTTCACGCTCGGCCTGATGATCGGCATTTCGGTCAATGACATCACAGTCGGCACCACGGTGGCCAATCTCGGCATGAAGGAGACCGTGTTTCCGCATCCGGTCTTCCATGGCGACACAATCCGGGTCGAGACCACGGTTATCTCGGTGCGCGAGTCCAGGTCGAAACCCGATCGCGGCATCGTCGAATTCGAGCATCGCGCCTACAACCAGCATGGCGATCTCGTCGCCAAATGCACCAGGCAAGCGATGATGCTGAAGAAGGCGATCTGACGCATGCGTTCGCTGCTGTTCGTCCCGGGTGACTCCGAGAGGAAGCTGGAAAAGGGTTTTGGTGCCGGCGCCGACGTGGTCATCGTCGACCTCGAAGATTCCGTGGCGCCGCACAACAAGGCGCTGGCGCGCGAGGTGGCGGCGCGCTTCATCCTGGAACGCAGGGCGCAAACCAGTTCAGCCATCTATGTCAGGGTCAATGACCTCACGACCGGGCTGACGGATGACGATCTGGCGGCGTTGGTGCCGGCACGACCCGACGGCATCATGCTGCCCAAAGCGAACAGCGGCCAGGATGTACAGCATCTGTCGGCAAAGCTCAGGGTGCGCGAGGCCGAAAATGATCTGGCCGACGGCGCGATCAAGATCCTGCCGATCATCACCGAAACGCCGGCAGGCGTGCTGGCAGCGGCGACCTATGCCGGGACAAGCGCGCGGCTTGCCGGCCTCACCTGGGGCGCTGAAGACCTGTCGGCGGTGATCGGCGCGCGCACGGCGCGCGACGATCGCGGCCGTTACACGGACGTGTTCCGTCACGCTCGCACCATGACCATACTTGCCGCCGGTGCGGCGGAGGTCGAGGCGATCGACACCGTCTTCCCGAATTTTCGCGACATGGCGGCCTTCGAAGCGGAATGCACCGAGGCCGAGCGCGACGGCTTCACCGGCAAGATGGCGATCCACCCCGATCAGGTGCCGGTCATCAACGCCGCCTTCACGCCGTCGGTCGACGCCGTGAGACAATCGGCGGCAATCGTTGCCGCGTTCGCGGCAGCGGGAAATCCCGGCGTCGTCGGCATCGACGGCAAGATGTTCGACCGACCGCATCTGCGGCTGGCCGATCGGCTTCTGGCGCGGGCAAAGGCGGCGGGAGTTTTGGGTTAGTCCTTGTCCCAGCGCGGCCGGCGCATCGAAAACACCTCGTCGACGCTGGCATAATCCATATAGCCGAGACGGGCGACATTGCCGGCCTTGATGATGTCGAACAGGCCGTCCGTCAGGAAGGCGTCGTCGATATGCACGCCGACCACTTCACCGGCGACGACGACGGCACTTGTCGGCGATCCGTCCAGCGCCTTTGGCCGAAAGACCTCCGTCACCCGGCATTCGAGCGCGGCCGGCGCTGCCGCCACGCGCGGTGGCGCCACCAGACGCGACGGCGCCATGGCAAGATCGGCATAGACGAACTCATTGACGCCGCGCGGTGCGTTGACCGATGTGCGGTTCATCTTTTCCGCGAGATCGCGGCTGACGAGATTGGCGACGAACTCGCCGGTTTCCTGGGCGAAGGAGGCGCTGTCCTTCTCGCCTTCGGAGGAGAACCAGACGATGAAAGGCCGCGTCGAAACGGCATTGAAGAAGGAGTATGGCGCGAGGTTGATCTCACCAGCCCCGTTCAGTGTCGAAATCCAGCCGATCGGACGCGGCGCCACGATCGCCTTCGAAGGGTCGTGCGGCAGGCCGTGGCCCTTTGAAGGCTCGTAGAACATTCAGCCGACCCACGGCCCCGAATAGTCGCCGTAAAGCTTTGCCGGATCGGGCCGGGGCCGCTCCGGCGCCGGGCCGGCATAGGAGCCGATATGGATGAAGCCGATGACCCGCTCCTGCGGCGCCAGCCCCAGCAGCGCCCTGCCCTCCGGCACATCCGAATACCAGTTGCTGATCATGTTGGTACCATAACCCAGCGCGTTGGCTGATATCATCAGGTTCATCGCCGCCATGCCGCCCGACAGGAACATTTCCCATTGCGGGATCTTTGGGTTCTCCCTGGGGATGGACACGACGCCGATCACCAGCGGGGCGCGCGAGAACCGCGCCAGTTCCTGGTTGCGGCGGCCTTCCGGCAAGGGACCTTCCCGCTGCTCGGCAAGCGCTGCCAGTTGCCTGCCGATCTCGACGCGGGCTTCGCCACGGTAGAGGATGAAGCGCCAGGGCTCCAGGCGGCCATGGTCGGGCACCCGCGAGGCAGCAGTGATCATCGTCGCGATCTCCGCATCGCTCGGCGCCGGCTCCTTCAGATCGGGAATCGGTGCGGAGTTTCGGGCCAGCAGGAAATCGATGATTGGCGACGCCATGGGCGCAAGTCTCCTAAACGGTCTGTTTTGAGCTGAAGCGCACCATCGGGAATTCGGGCGGCTCGGGCATTGGCGCGGGATACGCCGGACGGAAGAGTCGTATCGGTCGGACTCTTAAGCCTTGAAATTGCCACCGCCATGGGCTTCAACGCAAGGCATGTTTGAGGGGACTGTCCGTCTTTTCCTGATCTGGCTCGGCGCCCTGCTGTTGATGGCGCCGGTTTCGTTCGCCATGGCACAGAACGTCGACGGTGTCAGCGACCTGAAGCTTCCGGGAATTTCGAGCTACGCGACGCCGAAAGGCGAGACATCGCTGGCGCTGAGCGGCGGCGGCGCCATCACACTCTCGGCCCAGTTGACCGACAAGGGTTCCGACATCACGCGCGGCATCGTCTGGCGGGTTTTCAAGCCCGAAGCCGTCAACGGCAAATTGCCGATGGTCGCCTCCTCTCATGGCGGCACCGCCGTCTTCCAGCTCGAACCCGGCAGCTATCTGGTTCACGCCTCCTACGGCCGGGCTGGAGCCACCAAGCGCATCACTGTCGGCAAGGACGCCAAGCGCGAAAGTCTCGTGCTCGACGCCGGCGGCCTCAAGCTCGACGCCGTGCTCTCCGGCGGCGTGCGCATTCCGCCGAAGAAGCTGCGCTTTTCGATCTACGAGGGCACCGCCGAGGCCAATGGCGACCGCGCGCTGATCATTCCCGATGTCGAGCCCAACAGCGTCGTGCGGCTCAACGCCGGCATCTACCACGTCGTCTCGACCTATGGCGCGGTCAATGCGGTCATCCGCTCCGACATCCGCGTCGAGGCCGGCAAGCTGACCGAAGCGACCGTCGAGCACCACGCCGCCGAGATCACGATGAAGCTGGTGCGTGAGACCGGTGGCGAGGCAATCGCCGATACGTCCTGGTCGCTGCTCAATGAATCCGGCGATCCGATCAAGGAAACCGTCGGCGCCTTCGCCTCGATGGTGCTGGCCGAGGGCGACTACACCATCATCGCCAAGAACCGCGACCGCATCTATCAGAAGGATTTTACGGTCGTGGCCGGACAGAACCAGGAAATCGAGGTTCTGGCCACCGAGGCCGCGGCGATGGATCCTGAAGAAGGCGCGGATTAGTTCGCAATTCCACCAGAAGAATCAGGTGTCTGCGTCACCCTCTGAACCGGCCGGATAATCCCGTCCGCCGTAGAGCACACGCAGGATGACCACAGTGTCACCGTCGACCCGGAAAACGATCGACACGCGGCGTTCAAAACCGACAATGCGGACGCCAGGGCCAACGGTGTCGCGCACAGTCCCGCGCTCCGGGAAAGGGGACAGCGCCATGCACGCGGCCTCTATGCGGTCGACATAGTCGCCGGCACGCCGACTCCCGCTGTCGTTTTCGATGTAGTCGTAGATGGCGAAGAGGTCGGCTTGAGCCGCCGGCCTGAAGACGATCTTATGTGTCACGCTTGGAGGCCTTCATGCGGTCCGCATGATGGGCTCGCAGCGCTTTGAAGACGTCTTCTGCCGGGATGTCCGGACGCGGGTCGTCAAGAGCTTCCTGGACCTTGGCGCGCATGATCGCGCTGATGGTCTGCTCCTCCCGGTCGAGGGCGCGCAGCGCAGCGCGCATGACCTCGCTGGCGGAGTCGTAGGCGCCCGACGCCAGGCGTGCGTCGACGCTGGCCTGCTGGCGGCCAAGGGTCACGGTGATCGGTTTGCTGGTTCTCATGGCAAGTCCTTTCTTGCCTCTTTATAGCACGAGACGTTACAGTGTCATACTATTCCAATGACGGCCGAGGCCGCCCCTTGTGGGCCGGACGTTTGGCTGCCTCAAGCCGCCAGTTTGGTCCGCGCCGGCAAGAACGGGATTCGGCGGCGTGGCAAAGCTGGCGCCAGGTCGAACACGCCGCGATAGAGGCGGTCGAGCAAGGCCTTGCGGTCGCGCAATGGCTCCAGCTCATTCCAGCTCAGCACATCGCCGACGCGGACGTCGATCGCCTTGCCGGACAGCCGCGCGAATTCATGGATGAGCAGCGACGTACGCAGCGTCAGCGAGGCCTTGCCGACGAATTTCGCCACCCGGCCGTCGCGCTCGGCCATGTTCATCGGCCCGCTGACCAGATGGAACAGCCTGCCGTTCTGCCCGGAAAAATGCATCGGAATGACCGACGCCCTGGCGTCCTGGACGAGACGGGCCGGAAACATCTTCCAAGGCAGATCGCGCGCCCGGCCAAAACCTTTTGGCGCGGTGGCTACACCGCCGGCCGGAAACACCACGATGGTGACGCCCTCCTTCAACAGCCGCACCGCCTCATGGCGCACGGCCATGTTGTTCTTCAGCGCGTCCTTGGTCTCGGAAAAGTCGATCGGCAGCGAATAGGGCTCCATCTCGCGGATTTTGAGCAGATCCTTGTGGATCATCACCCGGAACGGTCGTCCGAGCTGCTCGGCCAGCGACAGCACGGCGATGCCGTCGCCGATGCCGAACGGATGATTGGCGACGATCACCAGCGGCGCGTCAGGCAATTGCGCGGGCGGCCATTGATCCGATGTCCGCACGCGGACATCGATCAGATCGAGCATACGGCTAAACACGCGTTCGCCTGTCGGCACGACCTGGCGGCGCCAGAAATCATAAAGTGCTGTGTAGCGGTCGCGGCCCGACAGGCCTTCGACCGAATGAATGAACCAGCGCGCCAGCGCCGGCTGGCGCGGATTGGCATAGGAAAGCTCGGGAAAGGGTCGTTCGCGCGATTTCAGCTTGAGCATAGGGGCTCGCTACAAGGTCGGCGTGACAGGGATATGAAAATGGCGGTGGATCGCTCCACCGCCATTCGGTCGAAACTATGCCAATCAGGCCGCGCGTTTGCGCCGGCGGTCGGGTGTAACAGCTTCCTCGGCCAATTGCGCGATCGCCTGGTCGAGGCCAAGCGATTCCTGGTCGCGCGAGCCCAGCCGGCGCATGTTGACGGTCTGCTCTTCCGCCTCGCGCTTGCCGCAGACGAGGATGACCGGAACCTTGGCTAGGCTGTGCTCGCGGACCTTGTAGTTGATCTTCTCGTTGCGCAGATCCGCTTCCGCCAACAGCCCTGCGGCCTTCAGCTTTGCCACCACCTCGGTCGCATAGCCGTCGGCATCCGACGTGATCGTCGCCACCACCACCTGCAGCGGCGCGAACCACAGCGGGAAATGGCCGGAATAGTTCTCGATCAGGATGCCGAGGAAGCGCTCCATCGAGCCGCAGATGGCGCGGTGCACCATCACTGGCTGCTTCTTCTCGGAATCGGAGCCGATATAGAAGGCGCCAAACCGTTCCGGCAGGTTGAAGTCGACCTGCGTCGTGCCGCACTGCCATTCGCGGCCGATGGCATCCTTGAGCACATATTCGAATTTCGGTCCGTAGAAGGCGCCCTCGCCCGGATTGATCGAGGTCTTGATGCGATTGCCGGACCGTGTCCTGATCGTCTCCAGCACGCTCCCCATGATCGCCTCGGCATGATCCCAGGCTTCGTCGGTGCCGACGCGTTTGTCGGGCCGCGTCGAAAGCTTGACGCTGATTTCGTCAAAACCGAAATCAGCATAGGTCGAGAGGATCAAGTCGTTGATGCGCAGGCACTCCGCGGCCAGCTGCTCCTCGGTGCAGAAGATGTGCGCATCGTCCTGCGTGAAGCCGCGAACGCGCATGAGCCCGTGCAGCGCGCCCGACGGCTCGTAGCGATGCACATTGCCGAATTCCGCAAGTTTGACAGGCAGATCGCGATATGACTTCAACCCATGCTTGAAAATCTGCACATGGCCCGGACAGTTCATCGGCTTCAGCGCGAAGACCCGATCGTCATCGGTATCGTCGCCGGCTACCGTCACCTTGAACATGGCGTCGCGATACCAACCCCAATGGCCTGACGTCTCCCACAGGCTCTTGTCGAGCACCTGCGGCGCGTTGACCTCCTGATAGCCCTGCTCGTCGAGGCGGCGGCGCATGTAGTTGACCAGGTTCTGGAATATCTTCCAGCCCTTGGCGTGCCAGAAGACGACGCCCGGTCCCTCTTCCTGGAAATGGAACAGGTCCATCTCGCGGCCGATCTTCCTGTGGTCGCGCTTCTCGGCCTCCTCGAGCATCATCTGGTAGGCTTCGAGCTGCGCCTGATCAGCCCAGGCCGTACCGTAGATGCGGGTCAGCATCGGGTTGTTCGAATCGCCGCGCCAATAGGCGCCGGCCACCTTCATCAGTTTGAAGGCATTGCCGATCTGCCCGGTCGAGGCCATGTGCGGGCCACGGCAGAGGTCGAACCAGTCGCCCTGCGCATAGATCTTGAGATCCTGATCCTCGGGAATGGCGTCGATCAGCTCCAGCTTGTAGCGCTCGCCCTTGTCGGCAAACACTTTTTTCGCCTTGTCGCGCGACCAGACTTGCTTGGTGAACGGCTTGTTGCGCGCGATGATTTCGCGCATCTTCTTCTCGATCACCGGAAAATCGTCGGGCGTAAACGGCTCGTTGCGGGCGAAATCGTAGTAGAAGCCGTTCTCGATCACCGGCCCGATGGTCACCTGCGTTCCCGGCCACAATTCCTGCACGGCTTCCGCCAGCACATGGGCCGCGTCGTGGCGGATCAGCTCCAGCGCGCGCGGGTCGTCGCGGGTGACGATCTCGACCTTGCCGGACTTGCCGAGCGGATCGCTGAGATCGCGAACGGTGCCGTCGATCGCATATGCGACCGCCTTCTTGGCCAGCGATTTCGAGATCGATTCGGCGAGGCCAGCACCGGTCATCGCCGCGTCGTATTCGCGGACGGAGCCATCGGGAAATGTCAGGGAAACGGAATTCAGCATGTATATCTCCTATCCAGTCCCGCAAACGAGCGCGGGTGGTTGAAATGCATGTCGCCCAAAAGTGTATGGCGGTTTTGGGGTTACGGCATGCATAGGGAAAAGCCGGATGCGTCCGGCAGCGGCTGTCTTTTATGGACAGATTCCGCCGCCGTAAAGCCCGGCTCAAATGTCAGCGTTCATTTGATGAGGAGCGGCAGATCCTTCAGGAACGCAGCCCGGGTCTTGAGGCCCTTTGGCATGTCGGTGCGGTTGGTGTCGACGACAAGCCGCGCAAAGACGATCTGGCGGCCATCCTTTTGCGCCCAGCCGACGAACCAGCCAAGCGAGCGCTTGTCCTGAACCTTGTCAGCGTCGTTGCGCAGCCTGGTGCTTCCGGTCTTGCCTTGCACCGTCCAACCTCCGGCCTGGAAGGTCGGGATGATGGCTGATGTCATGTCGTAGGCCCTGGCCGAGACAGGCAGCTTGCGGGCCAGCAGCTTGCGCAGGAATTCGACCTGCTCGATCGGCGTGATCTTGAGCGAGGAATTCACCCAGGACTTGGTCAAACCATCATTCTTGCCGGGATTGCCGGAAACATCGGCGTTGCCGTAGTCGAATTTCGAGACATAACCGGCAAAACTTTCAGACCCAAGCCGGCGGGTGATTTCCCGGGAAAACCACAGGATCGAATCCCGCTCCCAGACCATCGGATCGACGGTCTTCTGATCCCGCTTCACCGCGTTGAATTCAGGCTTGTAATCCCAGCTTGGCGTGTGCTCGTCGCTCAGGATCCCGCTGTCATAGCCGATCAGCGACAGCGGCACCTTGAACGTCGATGCCGGGCTGAACCGCTGGTCGCACACTCCGTCCTGGTAAAGCGTCTTGCCTGTCGCCGCATCGGCGATCAGCGTGCACTGCACGTCCCCAAGCGGCGCCGATTGCGCGCGCAGCGGAAATCCCAGCAGCCAAGCGAGCAGGAACAGTATCCCGGCAAAGATGAAGGGAAGACGGTCGAAATTGCGCATTTTCTGCTCGCTCCAGAACGGGGTTCGCGAGCGGCTTAGCGGGGTCTCTTGTCTCGATTTTGTCTCAAATGCGCAGTCTTTGTGCAGGCTGTTGTTAACCCTACCGAATCGTAAACCTCCTATTCTCCCGGGGCCATCATTCCTGTGCTTCGAAGCGCTTGCTGCCAATCCGCCAGTACCGCCACGGCGTAAACCAGACATAACGATCCGCCAGCACCTCCGGCACGAGGTCTATGCCATGCGTGCCGAATGGCCCGCAGCGCAGCACGCGGAAGAATCCCATCCAGCCGCCGGCCCACAGGCCATGGCGGGCGATCGCCTCATGCGCATATTCCGAACAGGTCGGCAGATGCCGGCAGGAGTTGCCGACAAAGCCCGACAGAGTCAGCTGGTAGAGGCGCACGAGCGACGTGCCGAGAAGACGGCCTGGCGTCTTGCGCCATGGACCGGGCCAGTTGCGGCCGCGTTTTTGCGACCCGACGATATGCGCATGCCGATGCTGGTCGCGCACCGCAGTCTCCGTATCGCGTTTCCCACGCGATAGATGTGGACTTCTGCTGGAGAACGCAATCCCGCTCCTTGCACGGCCCCACCGTCACGGACGGGAACGGCGAAACGGCTGCCAGCCAGCCGAAGCCAGCCACCGGCCACGACTGGTCGGCTCTTCGTAACACTTTTCATGCTGTCTTCTGTCACGCCATTGAAACGTTGCGATCCGCATGACATCGCCAAAGATGCTCAGCAACTGGATCATGATCGGTCTCCTTTGGAGCGATTAGACGGCCGCTGGCCTTCGCCTTCAAACGAGTATAATTTCCACTTCGGATAATCCTGGGTTATGCGAAATGAAGCGTGGGCGCCTGCCGCTGACGGCATTGAGGAGCTTCGAGGCGGCGGGCCGGCATCTGAGCTTCAGCCGGGCCGCCGAGGAGCTTTTCGTCTCACAGGCGGCGATCAGCCGGCAGATCCGGGAGCTCGAAACCTTCCTGCGCCAACCCTTGTTCGAACGTCACCATCGCCGGGTCGAGCTGACGGATGCGGGCCGGCGCCTGCTGGATCAGCTTGTCAGAAGTTTCGACGCCATCGACACCTTGCTTGGGGATCTGGTGGCGACACCGGCGCAGTCCGTGGTGCGCGTCAGTGTCGAGCCGTCGCTTGCATCCGTGTGGCTGGTTCCCCGGCTCAACCGGTTTCGCCAATTGCGGCCCGATATCGACGTCTCGCTCGAGGTCGATCCAAGGCTGATCGAGTTCCGCAGCGATCAGCCGGAGCTTGCCTTGCGCTTCAGCACACATGTCACCGCGTGGCCGCGCAGCCAGGCTGAGCGGCTTGCCTCGACGGTCGATTCGCCGGTCCTGTCGCCGGCGCTGCTTGCTTCTGGCCCCGCCCTCAGGAAGCCGATCGATCTTGGCCGCTACACGCTTCTGCACGAGGAGAACCGTCAAGGCTGGGCGCGCTGGTTCGAAGCGGCCGGCGTGCCCGCCGACGCCATACCCGCGCGCGGTCCGATGCTGGCGGATGCGTCGCTTTCAAAGCAGGCCGCCTTGCTCGGACATGGCGTGGCATTGGGCGATCTCTTGCAGATCGGCGAGGAAATCGCATCCGGCGCGCTGGTCAAGCCGTTCGACATCGACCTCGCATCCGGCGCCTATTGGCTGGTGGCCAGAAACTTGCGCGACCTCTCGGAACCGGCCGCCGCGTTCGCCGACTGGCTCAGAAGCGAATTTGCCGAAAGCAGGCGGGTGCTGGAAGCGCGGGTTTGAACCCGGTCGAGCTCCCGCTACTTTGTCTTCCTGCTGTATTTTTCGAAGAGTTTGTCGAGCACGTCCGCCGCCGGAAGCTCGCCCGAGGTGTCTTCTCCCGGATTGAACGTGAGAATGATCTCGCGCCACATATTGTAGTGGGCAGCATATGATGTCAGCCCGGGAAATGGCGTGCAGCGCATGATTGCCCGAACGGCGGACTCGGCAACCTTGTCAGGCGGCGGCGTCGCAGGACCGAGGATTTTTGGCGGGCCTGCGAGTGACCCGTCCTTGTTCAGGCTGATCTGAACGCGTGCGATGCTGCGGGTGTTTGCAGGCATGTTCCAACAGTGCTGGATTGCCTTCATGAGATATTCGCCGATATCACGCTCGGCCGTTACCTCTGCCCGGCTCGGGGTCCCGCTCAACGCAAGTGAGCCAGCAAGGCTCCCGGCAAACACCAGGCTTTGATGGCCAAATCCCAAGGTCAGGCCGCTTCTTCGGCGCGCTTCTTCTCGATCTGGCCGATCGCGTCGACCACGGCATCGAAAGTCAGCATGGTCGAAGCGTGACGCGCCTTGTAGTCGCGCACCGGCTCCAAATATCTGAGATCCGCAAAGCGGCCGTCCGGCGGGGCGCCATTTTCCTTGAGCATCTTCAGCATGGTGTCGCGCACCGCGCGCAATTCCTCGGCACTCGCGCCGACGACATGCTGCGCCATGATCGATGACGACGCCTGGCCGAGCGCGCAGGCCTTCACGTCATGGGCAAAGTCCGTGACCACGCCGTCCTGCATCTTGAGGTCGACGGTGACGGTCGAGCCGCACAGCTTGGAATGCGCCTTGGCGGTCGCGTCGGGATGATCGAGGCGGCCGATGCGGGCGATATTTCCGGCGAAGCCGAGAATTTTCGCATTGTAGACGTCGTTTATCATTATTTTCCAATCCGTCGCCGTCAAGCGAACAGCGATTGCCGCTGTCGTGTCTTCCTTTCGCTCGTCACGATCTTATATAATGCTGGCAGTCCGGTATCGACAAGACAACGAAAGCCAGTGTCCTTGCCGGGAAGTTCACGCCGCTTACGGGGCTGGAAACGGGGCGAGTTTCCGACACCGAAAGGTCGTGGTCCGTTCAACTCGTTCCTCCGCCGAGAGGGACTACGGGAGACGCCTTTATGGATGCCGTCATCAAGAAGCTCATGCCACAGTCAGCCTATATGGAAAAGCCGGTCACCGACCGGCCAAGCGAAGCCGAAGTCGAAGCCGCCGTGCGCACTCTATTGCGCTGGACCGGTGACAATCCGGACCGCGAAGGGCTGGTCGACACGCCGAAGCGGGTGGCCAAGGCCTATCGCGAAATGTTCGGCGGCTACGACATGTGCCCGGCGGACGAGCTCGGCCGCACCTTCGAGGAGGTCGCCGGCTACGACGACCTGGTCATCGTCAAGGACATAACATTCCATTCGCATTGCGAGCACCACATGGTGCCGATCATCGGCAAGGCGCATGTCGGCTATCTGCCGGATGGCAAGGTTGTCGGCCTGTCCAAGATCGCCCGCGTGGTCGATATCTTCGCCCACCGCCTGCAGACCCAGGAGGCGCTGACGGCGCAGATCGCCGGCGTCATCCAGGACGTGCTCAATCCGCGCGGCGTCGCCGTCATGATCGAGGCCGAGCACATGTGCATGGCCATGCGCGGCATCCGCAAGCAGGGTTCAACCACGCTGACCTCGACCTTCACCGGCGTCTTCAAGGATACGCCCGAAGAGCAGGTTCGTTTCGTGACCATGGTGCGTGGCGGCGGGATCTGAATGGCCCTGCGACTTCGCTAGATAAGGACCGGCGATGTCGGCACTGGAATTCCCGAAAGCTTCGTCAGACAAGAAGGCCCTGGAGGAAGGCGCGGTGTTTTCACCACGCTTCGATGCAGCCGGGCTGGTCACGGTCGTCGTGACAGACGCCGCGGACGGCATGCTGTTGATGGTTGCGCATATGAATGCGCAAGCACTGGCACTCACACTGGAGACCGGCATCGCCCACTACTGGTCGCGCTCGCGCAACGTGCTTTGGAAAAAGGGCGAAACATCAGGCAATTTTCAGCATGTCGTCGAGATGCTCACGGATTGTGACCAGGATGCCATATGGTTGCGCGTCAAAGTGTTGGGCCACGACGCAACCTGTCACACTGGCCGGCGTTCATGTTTTTATCGGACGGTGGGGCTGGTTGATGGCAAGGGGACGCTTGCCGACGACGGCAGCAAACCGCTGTTCGATGCGGAAAACACGTATCGGAAACCACCAGCTTGAACCTTCTGCCTGACACCAACCACATAGATTCATCATTTCGATACGGCCCGCTCGTATAGTGGCCGTGGGACAAGGGAGATCATGATGCTCGAGTGGGCGTCATTGCGTAACAGACCAGATGTCAGGGAGGCCAACGGCCTGTCCTCGTCAGGCGGCGCGTCCGAAACGAACTCCCAGAAGAAAACAGGCATTTCACTCGCCTTGGGTGGCGGTTGCGCCCGCGGCTGGGCGCATATCGGCGTGCTGCGCGCGCTCGACGAAGCCGGCATCGAAGTGTCGATGATCGCCGGCACCTCGATCGGCGCGTTGGTCGGCGGCTGCTATCTCGCCGGCAAACTGGACGAACTCGAAGAATTCGCCCGCAGCCTGACCAAGCGCCGCATTTTCGGCCTGCTCGATCTCAATTTGCGCGGCAGCGGCCTGTTCGGCGGCATGAAGCTCGATGCAAGGCTGCGCGAGCACATGGCCGGCATTCGTTTCGAGGACCTAGCCAAGCCGTTCGTCGCGGTCACCTCCGAAATCCGCACCGGCCACGAAATCTGGCTGTCGAGCGGTTCATTGATCACCGCCATGCGCGCCTCCTATGCGCTTCCCGGCGTGTTCGAGCCGGTGAATTGCAATGGTCGCGTGCTGGTCGACGGCGCACTGGTCAACCCGGTGCCGGTTTCGGTCTGCCGGGCCTACGAGCAACCGCTCGTCGTGGCGGTCAACCTTCACTATGATCTGTTCGGCCGTGCCGCCGTCATCAAGCACAGCGCCGGCGAACTGGTCATCGAAAAGGACGCACCAAGGCCCGGCAAGGTCGACGCCGAACACCAGTCGCACCAGACCCGGCTCGGCATCACCGGCGTCATGGTCGAGGCCTTCAACATCATTCAGGACCGCATTTCGCGCGCCAGGCTTGCCGGCGACCCGCCCGATATGTCGCTGCAGCCGAAGCTCAGCCATATCGGCCTGACCGAATTCCACCGCGCCGACGAAGCGATCAACCTCGGCTATCAGGCGACAATGGCGCAGATCGGCGAACTGACCCGGCTGCAGACCGTTCTCGCCTGATCAAAGCCTACGCACGAGCCGCATCGGTGATGCGAAACTGCACGGTGCGGTTGCCATTCCAGTAATTGCCTGACAGCGAACCGGCGACGTGGATCGTCTTGCCCCGGTTCTTGAACAGGAATTCGCCAAGCGCGGTATCGACGGCGCGAAAGGCGATCGCCTGGATGCGGCCGCCGCTTTCAGATTGCAGCTCGACGCGGATGTGGTTGGTGCCGACCGGCCGCGCATCGGCCAATCGGTGGCGCGGCAACGCGAAAACGGGGGCTGCGTGCCCGGCACCGAAGGGTCCTGCCTTTTCCAGCGCGTCGAGCAGGCTGAGCGTCGCGCCTTCAGCGGCAAGCGCGCCATCGATCGCCAGGCTTTCCTCGCCTTGCAACCGGAACACATCGGCCGCGGCCCGCTCTTCGAAAAACGCCCTGAGCTCACCAAGCTTCGCCCGCTCCACGGTAATGCCTGCCGCCATGCCATGGCCGCCACCCTTGACGATCAGACCGGCAATGGCCGCCTCGCGCACCAGCCGGCCGAGGTCGAACCCCGAGACCGAGCGGCCCGAGCCGGTGCCGATGCCCACAGCATTGAAGGCGATGGCGAAGGCGGGCCGCCGGGCGTGATCCTTCAATCGCGAAGCGAGCAGGCCGACAATACCCGGATGCCAGCTGTTGGAGGCGGTGACGACGATAGCCGGGCCATTGCCGCCGGCAAGCTCTGCATCGGCCTCGGCGCGCGCTGCCGCGAGCATCTCCTGCTCCATCAACTGCCGTTCCTGGTTGAGCCGGTCGAGCGTCTCGGCAATGGTGCGCGCCTCGACCGGGTCGTCGGTCGCAAGCAGCCGGCTGCCAAGCGCGGCATCGCCGATGCGTCCGCCGGCATTGATGCGCGGGCCGATCAGATAGGCCAGATGGAAAGTGCTGATCGGCTCGCCGATGCGCGACACCCGTGCCAGTGCCGCCAGCCCTTCATTCTTCTGCTGGCGCGCCATTTGCAGCCCCTTGACCACGAAGGCACGGTTGACGCCGGTCAGCGGCACCACGTCACAGACGGTGGCCAATGCCACGATATCAAGCAGCGAAAGCAGGTCCGGCGGCGTGGCATCGGCCATGCGGCTACGCAGGATCCTGGCCGTCTGCACAAGGGCGAGGAAGACCACGCCGGCGGCACAGAGATGGCCCTGCCCGGAAAGGTCGTCGTCGCGATTGGGATTGACGACGGCGATTGCCGCCGGCAAGGCACCGCCGACCTGGTGGTGGTCGAGCACCACGACATCGGCCCCGGCCTCGTTGGCGGCATCGATGGAAACGGCGCTGTTGGTGCCGCAATCGACAGTGACGATCAGTGTCGCGCCACGCGAAACAAGTTCGCGCATGGCGTCGGGGTTGGGGCCATAGCCCTCGAAAATACGATCCGGGATGTAGATTTCCGACGGCACCGAGAAATGCGTGAGGAACCGCTTCAGCAAGGCCGACGAGGCGGCGCCGTCGACATCGTAGTCGCCGAAGATCGCCACCTTTTCCCTGGCCATCACCGCGGCGGCGATGCGGGCCGCCGCCCTGTCCATGTCGGTCAGCGATGCCGGATCCGGCAGAAGATCGCGGATCGTCGGGTCGAGAAACCGCTCGGTCTGTTCGGCGGTGACACCACGGCCGGCAAGCACCCGCGCGACGATGTCGGGCACGCCATGGCCTTGCGCGATGGCGAGTGCGATCATGTCCTGCCGCTCGGTCAGCCGGTGCTCCCAGGAAACCCCTGATACTGACTGCCTGACATCGAGGAAGAGGCGCTTTTCGCCGGTCATACGCTTTGCCAACTCATCGTTGGCGGCAGGATAGTGCATGTCGCCCAAAAGGGCGCAGCGGTTTTGGGACGACGACCTGCATTAGCAACAATTTAAAGCGCGTCACGTTCACGCGACGCTCTATAGGCCAAAGGCAGGCAAAGCCAAGCGATTCACGGGTGTGCGCCGTCCCGGAATAGGTCAAGAAAACTGCGCTTTCCGCTTTTCAGCCTGGCGCCGAAGCCATTCGTCGGCCGCATCGCCCATCGTCTTTTCCACACCGTCCTTGAGCCAGGCCATGAAAGGCCGGTCGAACTTGAATGCATCGCCGCATTCCCGGATGAGAAAGCGACGCACATTCTGGGTGTTGCGATAGGACTTTGTGATGGCGGTGGCACGCGAAATCGGATCCGCATGCCAATCGAACGGTTTCATCGTCAAATCCTTGCAGCCAGCATCGGATGCGCCCGAATGGCTAGCAATTGCAAGGTGGCTTCGCAAGCGAGCGTCAGAACTTATCCAGATCCTGATGGCGGGCCTTGATCTCGCGCACTGTCCGCGAGGACGAGCGCAGCACGATCGTGTGGGTGGTGATGTAGTTGTGGCCGAACTTGACGCCAGCCAGCATGTTGCCGTCGGTGACACCGGTGGCCGCAAACAGCACATCGCCGCGCGCCATGTCCTCCGTCCGATAGACCCGTTTTGGATTGGAAATACCCATCTTTGCAGCACGTGCGACCTTTTCCGGCGTGTCGAGGATCAGCCTGCCTTGCATCTGGCCGCCGGTGCAGCGCAGCGCGGCAGCGGCCAGCACGCCCTCGAGTGCGCCGCCAGTGCCGAGATAGATGTCGATGCCGGTTTCTTCCGGGTCCGTGGTGTGAATGACGCCGGCGACATCGCCGTCGCCGATCAGCCGGATCGCGGCCCCCGTGGCGCGCACGGCATCGATCAGCTTGGCATGACGTGGCCGGTCGAGAATGCAGGTGGTGATGTCCGATATGGCCACGCCCTTCGCCCTGGCGAGGCTGGCGATGTTCTCAGCCGCCGAGGCGTCGATGTCGATGACGCCGTCCGCATAGCCCGGACCGATGGCGATCTTGTCCATGTAGACGTCGGGCGCGAACAGCAGGCTGCCCTTTTCGGCGATCGCGATGACGGCGAGCGCATTGGGCAGGTTCTTGGCGCAAATGGTCGTGCCTTCGAGCGGATCGAGCGCGATATCGACGGCCGGACCTTTGCCAGTGCCGACTTCCTCGCCGATGTAGAGCATCGGCGCCTCGTCGCGCTCGCCTTCGCCGATCACCACCGTGCCCTTGATGGCAAGCCGGTTGAGCTCCTGGCGCATGGCATCCACGGCGACCTGGTCGGCCGCCTTTTCGTCGCCGCGCCCGCGCAGCCTGGCGGCCGCGACGGCGGCCCGTTCGGTGACGCGCACCAGTTCCATGGTGAGTATCCGGTCAAGGCCGGCGACGATGTTCTGGGCCACATTCATCTGGTGATTTCCTCATTGGCAATGCGGCCTCCCGCCGGAGGCGGGCCTGTTTTGTCAAACGAGGATGACAACGGCAAGACCCACTGATAATTTTATCGAATACTCAGCAATATCAATCGATTAGACCGCATTTTGAAACAATGCCGGCCCGGTCGAAAGAACCGGGCCGGCATGGGAAATTGAACGTCGCCGCCCTTCGCGGCCTAGAAAACCGCGAGGTATTTGAGCAGCGAAATGATGCCGATGATGATGACGATGACCTGAACTATTTGTCTCATCCGGCCGTCGAGAGGCAGGCGCTGCACCAGATAGAGAACGAGGATGATGACGAGGAATGTGATCAGGATGCTGATCAACGCGGATGAAGCCATGGTGCCCTCCTTAAAATGATGTGCTGAAAACAATAGAATGGGCCGGAAGCCCGACCCTGTCGAACCGCAGTCAATACCAGCGGCGGGACGTATCGTTGTTAGACTGGCCAATGGCGAAGCCGGCCAGAAAGCCGAGCAGGCCGATCACCCCGACCAAAGCTGTCGTCGTACCGGGGTTTTCGCGTGCGACTTCCGAAACAGCCTGGGCTTGGCTGCGCAGCTGTTGCGCCGTACGCGAAGCGCGGTTCGCCGCGGTGTCGTACAACTCGGACGCCTGTTCGCTGGCGTCATCGAGCATCTCCGCGCCCCGCGCCGAAATGCTCTTGTTGATCTTGGTGATCTCCCTGCGCAGTTCGGCAATCTGCTTTTCCAGCGTCTTCTGGATGTCGTCGATAGCAGGGGTGTCGGACTTGTTGGTATCGGCCATGAAGCGGTTCCTCTGGTTGCTGACCAAGAGAACGGCGTCGACGCGAATTCGTTCCGGTCTGTGGCTGCTGCCTGCCTCCAGACCGGAGCTCAATGCATGCGGAATTCTGGTCCCGCGCGACTGTCGGACAAAGCTACCCTGCCCGCTCGATGCGAATGACCTGCGGCTTGTCGGTCAGATGTCCGTCCTTGGTGATGCCGTCGACGGCCTTTCGCACGGCGGCCTCCGTCGTCTCGTGGGTGACGAGGATCACCGTCTTCTGTGCCGCCGCCTCGCCGTTGACTGCGTGCTGGACGATCGATTCCAGCGAGATGTCGTTGTCGGCCATGCGCTTGGCGATTGCCGCGAACACCCCGATGCGGTCATGCACGGTCAGCCGGATGAAGTAGCCGCCGGCATGGCTGCGCATCTGCGCCTTCTTGTAGGGTTTCAGTTCCTTCGCCGGCCGTCCGAAGACCGGGCCATGCTGGAAGCCTGGCCGGCTCTTGGCGATGTCGGCGATGTCGCCGATGACGGCCGATGCGGTGGCGTTGCCGCCAGCACCCGGGCCGGACAGCAGCAGCTCGCCCAGAATGTCGGTTTCGATCGCCACCGCATTGGTGACGCCATGCACCTGCGCGATGACCGATGCGGTCGGCACCATGGTCGGATGCACGCGCTGCTCGATGCCGCTCTCGGTGCGCTGGGCGACACCCAGCAACTTGATCCGGTAGCCGAGATCGGCGGCGGCGCGGATGTCGGCCTGGGTGATGTTGGAAATGCCCTCCATGTAGATGTCGTTGGCGGCGATCCTGGTGCCGAAGGCAAGGCTGGTCAGGATCGACAGCTTGTGCGCGGTGTCGTGACCCTCGATGTCGAAGGTCGGATCGGCCTCGGCATAGCCCAGCCGCTGCGCGTCCTTCAGGCACTCGTCGAACGAGATGCCCTCGGCCTCCATGCGGGTCAGGATGTAGTTGCAGGTGCCGTTGAGAATGCCGAACACGCGGGTCACCGAATTGCCCGCCATCGCCTCGCGCATCGTCTTGATGACCGGGATGCCGCCGGCCACCGCCGCCTCGTAGTTGAGCAGCACGCCCTTCTTCTCGGCGATCTCGGCCAGCGCCACGCCATGCTTGGCCAGCAGCGCCTTGTTGGCGGTGACGACATGGCGGCTGGCTTCGAGTGCCGCCTTCACCGACGCGCGCGCCGGACCCTCGTCGCCGCCGATCAGTTCGACGAAGACATCGATATCGGCGGTCTGCGCCATCTTCACCGGATCGTCGAACCACTTGGCCGTGCTGAGATCGACGCCGCGATCACGCTTCGGGTCGCGCGCCGAGACGGCGGTGACGATCACGTCGCGGCCGCACTGGCGGGTCAGTTCCACCGCCTTGTCGCGCAGCACGCGCGCCACCGACGCGCCAACGGTGCCGAGGCCGGCAATTCCAACACGCAATGCTTCAGCCATGTCCGGCGACGTCCCTCAAAGTCAGATCGAATTTGCGTGCGGCAAGCTTACCGGTGAGCGGAGAGCGGCACGACATTGTTGGGCTGCTTGGCGCTGGTCGACAAGAAGCGCTTGATGTTGCGCGCCGCCTGCCGGATCCTGTGCTCGTTCTCGACCAGAGCAACGCGCACGAATTCGTCGCCATGCTCGCCGAAGCCGACACCGGGCGCCACGGCCACGTCGGCATGCTCGATGAGCAGCTTGGAGAATTCGAGCGAGCCGAGATGCTTGAACGGCTCCGGGATCGGCGCCCAGGCGAACATCGAGGCCGCTGGTGCCGGAATGGTCCAGCCGGCGCGGCCGAAGGCGTCGACCATCACGTCGCGGCGCTTATGGTAGATGTCGCGCACCTCGGCGATGTCGGCGCCGTCGCCGTTGAGCGCGTGTGCCGCCGCCACCTGGATCGGCGTGAAGGCCCCGTAATCGAGGTAGGACTTCACCCGCGTCAGCGCCGAGATCAGCCGCTCATTGCCGACGGCAAAGCCCATGCGCCAACCGGGCATGGAGAATGTCTTCGACATGGAGGTGAATTCGACGCAAACGTCGATCGCGCCAGGCACCTGCAGCACCGAAGGCGGCGGATTGCCGTCGAAATAAATCTCCGAATAGGCAAGGTCGGACAGGATGATGATGTCGTTCTTCTTGGCGAAGGCGACCACATCCTTGTAGAAATCGAGCGAGGCGACCAGCGCCGTCGGGTTCGACGGATAGTTGAGGATCAGCGCCAGCGGCTTCGGGATCGAATGTTTGACTCCGCGCTCGAGCGCCGGGATGAAGCCGTCGTCCGGCTCCACCTGCAGCGAGCGGATGACGCCGCCCGACATGATGAAGCCGAAGGCATGGATCGGATAGGTCGGGTTCGGGCACAGGATCACGTCGCCAGGCGCCGTGATCGCCTGCGCCATATTGGCGAAGCCTTCCTTCGAGCCAAGCGTGGCCACCACTTGCGTGTCGGGATTGAGCTTCACGCCGAAGCGCCTGCCATAGTAGGCGGCTTGGGCGCGACGCAGGCCCGGAATGCCGCGCGACGAGGAATAGCGATGCGTGCGCGGGTCGCGCACGACCTCGCACAATTTGTCGACGATAGCCTTGGGCGTCGGCAGGTCCGGATTGCCCATGCCGAGGTCGATGATGTCGGCGCCACGCGATCGGGCGCTGGCCTTGAGCCGGTTGACCTGCTCGAACACGTAAGGCGGAAGCCGGCGAACCTTGTGAAATTCTTCCATGGCAGTTCCAGACAGCGAAGGGGGTGTTGGGCGCGCGCTATATACTTATTTGCAGGTAGGGTCGAGGGCGGGGTCGCATTTGGCTTCGATCTGCTTCAGCGTTTCGTCGCCATGCTTCTTGGCCAGATCCGTCAGCGCCGCCTGGTTGGCGACCTTGGGGCCGCCGCCCTTTGCCGCCTGCGCATTCTCATCCGCCTTCAATTGCGCGAGCTTGGCGTTCTTCTCGGCTTCGGTGAACTGAGGCGCCGCCACTTGCGGCTTGATGTTCAGGTTCGGAAAGGTGCCGGTATCCTTCGGCCCCGTACCCGCAGCGACAGGTGTCGGGCTATTCGTGTTGGTGCTCGAGCACCCGGCAATCCCGATGAGGACGATCGCCGCGCCGATGCGGCAAAAACGTCCGACACCGAAAAAAACAGTCTCGCCAATATTAATCGTCATATTGTTTCCCTGGCAGCCGAGGTAGAGCGAGATTGGCCCGGTCGGATGTCCCATGTTAATATGTCAAGAAAAGGCCTCGGGAGGAACCCCGCCAACCATGTCCAAAACACCCGATTCGGGCAAAGCGGAAGATGACGAGCCTTCGACCGTCGAGCAATATCTGGTGAAGGACCCGGAACGCTTCGCCCTGAACATGGCGCGCATGATCGAGCAGGCCGGCAAGGCCGCTTCCGCCTGGGCCGAGCCGCGCGAAAAAGGTGAGGTGCGCGACCATGTCGCCGAGCCCGTCGTCGATATGGTGAAGACCTTTTCCAAGCTCAGCGAATACTGGCTTGCCGATCCGCAGCGCGCGCTGGAAGCGCAGACGCGGCTGTTCTCCGGCTATATGACGGTCTGGGCCAACGCCATTCAGCGCACCAGCAATGCCGCGCAAGACACCGAAGACGCGGTCAAGCCGGAGCGCGGCGACAAGCGCTTCCTCGACCCGGAATGGGGCCGCAACGCCTTCTTCGATTTCCTCAAGCAGGCCTATCTCGTCACCTCGCGCTGGGCGGCCGACCTGGTCGAGCACGCCGAAGGTCTTGACGAGCACACCCGCCACAAGGCCGGCTTTTACGTCAAGCAGGTGTCCAACGCCATCTCGCCGTCGAATTTCATCCTGACCAATCCGGAACTGTTCCGTGAAACCGTCGCCTCGAACGGCGAAAACCTGGTGCGCGGCATGAAGATGCTGGCCGAGGACATCGCCGCCGGCAAGGGCGACCTGAAGCTGCGGCAGGCCGACTACTCCCCCTTCGAGATCGGCAGGAACATCGCCACCACCCCCGGCAAGGTGGTCGGCCGCAGCGACGTCGCCGAAATCATCCAGTACGACCCGGCGACCGAGACGGTGCTCAAGCGGCCCCTGCTGATCTGCCCGCCATGGATCAACAAATTCTACATCCTCGATCTGAACCCGCAGAAGTCCTTTATTCGCTGGGCGGTTGAACAGGGCCACACCGTGTTCGTCATCTCCTGGATCAATCCCGACGAGCGCCACGGCACCAAGAGCTGGGAAGCCTATATCCGCGAGGGTCTGCAATACGGCCTCGACACGGTCGAGAAGGCCACCGGCGAACGCGACGTCAACGCGATCGGCTATTGCGTCGGCGGCACGCTTTTGGCGGCGGCACTGGCGCTGATGGCGCAAGAGGGCGACGACCGCATCAAGTCGGCGACCTTCTTCACCACGCAGGTCGACTTCACCCATGCCGGCGACCTGAAGGTGTTCGTCGACGAAGAACAGGTCGCGGCAGTGGAAAAGTCGATGAGCGAAAAGGGCTATCTCGACGGCACCAAGATGGCGACCGCCTTCAACATGCTGCGCTCAGGCGACCTGATCTGGCCCTATGTCGTCAACAACTACATGCGCGGCAAGGATCCCCTGCCCTTCGACCTGCTCTACTGGAATGCCGATTCCACCCGCATGGCCGCGGCCAACCACTCTTTTTACCTGCGAAACTGCTATCTCGAGAACAACCTCTCGCAAGGCACGATGGAACTGGCGGGCCACACGGTCTCGCTCGGCGACATCACCATCCCGGTCTACAACCTCGCCTCCAAGGAAGATCACATCGCGCCGGCGCTTTCGGTGTTCCTCGGCTCGAAATATTTCGGCGGCGCGGTCGAGTATGTGATGGCCGGGTCGGGTCATATCGCAGGGGTCGTCAATCCGCCGGCATCCAACAAATACCAGTATTGGACCGGGGGTAGGCCGACGGGCGACTTCAGCCAGTGGATAGCCAATGCCACCGACCATCCAGGATCCTGGTGGCCGCACTGGCAAGACTGGATAGAGGCCAAGGACAACACCCGCGTGCCTGCCCGCAAACCGGGCAAGCATATGAAAACCTTGGGTGATGCTCCCGGCACCTATGTGAAGGTCCGTGTGTAACGGACTGTAATGTGTGGTGAGTTGACGGGCCGCCAAAAGCGGGCGAAATGGTGTCGTCAACCATCAAGCGGCCGTAATTCGGCAATCACCGCAAAAATACTTCCAGGCTTGCGGATTTGACACAGGTCTCGTTTCCGGATCGGAGACAAAGGTCACCTTGGCACCGATGCATGCGTGCGGCACCAAGGATATACCGACCGGACATCGAGGGGGAATTTGACTTTGAAATCAGCAGGATGGAGCCTCGCAAAGGGAGAACGCCGCGCCATTGTGGCAGCGCTCTGCTCCTTGCTTCTGGCCTCCTGCACCTCGTCCGGCGACCCGACAATGTCGGTCGGAATGCCCGGTTACAATGCCACCGCATCCGACATAAGCGCTGCCTCCGGCGGCAAGGCGACCGTCACTTCCGATTCGACCGAGCAGACGACCGTGATGACGGCGAGCGATACGGCGCTGCCTGAAAAGGTCGCCTATGTGCCTGTGTCCAAACCGGGAGCTGCCTTTCCGCTCACCACGCCGGCGGGCGCGGAAATCATCGCTGGAAATACGCCGCAGTCGCTGACGCAGCAGGCACAGACCGCGCAGCAGACCGACGCGGTCGCCCAGCAGATTGCCACGGCCGACGGCGACGTGGCGGCGCCGAAGCCCGCCGCCGCTCCGGCCATGAACAACCCGGTCTATGTGACGGCTGGCGAGATGCCGCAGGCCGAAGCACCAAAGAAGAAAGGCTTCCTGGCCTCGATGTTTGGCGCAACGCCAGCCTCGGCGACACCAGCCCCCCTCATCAGCAACGCCCGGACGGGCGAGCAGCCTCCGGCGCAGGCAAAAGCGGCGCCAGCAGCGGCAAAGCCGATCATCACGCTTGCCTCGGCCAATTCCACGGCCAAGCCGGTGCAGTTGGCTTCGATCGGCGGCGATACCGGCCACGTCACTGGCAGCGACGCCCTGCCCGGCGTGCGCCAGACGGCCCTGTTCGAGATCAAGCGCAAGTCCGGCCTCGATGACGAAAGCGACGTCGACCTCAACGAGGATGAGGGGCCAATCGGCGGCTCCTATCAGGTTGCGTCCGCCGCCGGCATGGCCCGGTTGGCACCCAACGGGCTGCTCAAGCAGAACGAAAGCGTCGATGTGGCCTGCCTGAAGCCGTCGCTGGTGCGCGTGCTGAAGACGATCGAAGGCCACTACGGCCGCAAGATGACGGTAACGTCCGGCTATCGCGACCCGGCCCGCAACCGGCGCGCCAACGGCGCTAAGAATTCGCTGCACATGTATTGCGCCGCCGCCGACATCCAGGTTCCCGGCGTTTCGAAATGGGAGCTGGCGAGCTACATCAGGACCATGCCCGGCCGCGGCGGCGTCGGCACATACTGCCACACAGAATCGGTTCACGTCGACGTCGGTCCCGAGCGCGACTGGAACTGGCGCTGCCGCCGGCGCAGCGGCGGTGACGGCTAGCGGCACTGTTTGACGGCCTACGCCTATCAGCCGCCAAGGCCGTTCCGGCAATATCGTTCCAGCCTCCCGAACATTCGAGATAGGCCGAAGCGTCCCCAACTTCGTCATCCACGGGCGGAGCAGGAGCGCAGCTCCGTTGCGAAGACCCGAGGATCCATGCCGGGAGTCAACTGAGGAGTGCAGCGGAGCAGAATTCTGCACCGTAGTGACCGCGTCTTGAGTCGCGGCATGGATCCCTTGGGCTGCGGAGCAGCTCCAGGGGTCTGCGCTGCGTCGCTGCGCTCCTTGCTCCGCCCGTGGATGACGAAACGATGGGTGTCCCCGCTAATCGTCAGGCTCGTCAACCCTCGGGAAATCGTTGATTTGGCAGGCCCGGAAAAAAGTTGTCCAAGGTGGCACCTGACGGGTTGCCGGTTGCGCACAACGCCAGTATAAGCCGCTTCGTCTGAGCGCGCCCATCGTCTAGCGGTTAGGACACCGCCCTTTCACGGCGGTAACAGGGGTTCGATTCCCCTTGGGCGTACCAGAAAAATTTGCGTTTGGCGCAAACCTCCCTCCCAATGTTGGCCAATTTCCCTTGGCTCTGCTGCACAACTGACGCGCAGTCTTCCGCGATCACACCATAGGCTCACGCGGTCACACGGCTCATAATCCTGCTACAAAGTGGTCGATTCCTCAGGGATGTAGCCGCTCCAAGAGCCCGCCGCAGGTCGCCCCCGTGGCGGGCTTTTCATTGCACGGTCGAGTTAGGCTTTCACGGCATTCCGACAACGGGAGAAGACCAGCAGTGGTAAGTCTCCGTATTTGCCTGGTTTGTGTGCGGAGCCTACCTGAGAACGGGTTGCCCGCCGCTCAAGGCGACTCTCTTCAGCGCTTCAACCGGCATACGCCAATGCGAAGTCAAAAGCCTGTTATAATCCACGGATTGGAGTCGTATCCGAGACGCGGCTCCGCCTTTGCGCCGCTATCTTCCGATTTGGCGGTTCCGGTGAAATCGCAGTCCAGATTTGGAACGGGCTTCTTGGCTGACGGGTTGGTGGAACACAAGGCGGCGGCGTCACTGACCGCCGCCTTCTTTTCCTTGGCAACAGCGACACCAGTCGCAGCGAAAACGACAGCCGCGCAAAATACAGCCACTCTCATTGGAACCCCCACATTGCACCCGACGGATGGTCGGACATGACGTAACGTCATCTTAACATTAGCACTAACGAATATATTAGCTAGCCCTGTGCCATCAAAAGGTGGCCGGAGTGCCAAGCTTGTGTCGTGGCCGCCAAAACCGGTGCCATCTGGACACCGGCCGGCATGAGTCGCATTCTGCTCGTTGGAGAAGGGTGTGGATAAGCCAAATACAGGGGCTGATCAGGCTAAACGCTGGCGGGACCGGGCCCTGCGCGGTCGCCGGAGGCGTCTGTCACACAACGTCATGTCGTGGGCGCTGATCCTGACGGCGATAACCATTTTCGGTGGCCTGATCGCGTTCAAAGCGTACAAATGAGCAGAGCCCTAGCGCGCATGCTCGCCTACGGTTGTCGGCCACAGCCTAGCCGTTGCCAAGCAGCGGCACGGTAACGGTTGTCGCGTAGTTGATCGGGAAGGAACTGAAGTAGGGAAAGTCGATGACGAAGGCATAGGCGGCGGTCAGATGCGCCATGCGGAAGCCGCCGCTCACCGGGTCGATGGCGATGGTGACGTTCACGTCCTTGAACCCCAAGGCCTGCAATTTCTGCGTGGCGATCGATTGAATGTCGGCCTGGGTCAGCGTGTTCTTAAGCTGCAGCGAGCGCGCTGACGTCTCCAGCGTATAGCGAACACTGGAGACCGAGTGCATCGACCAGCCAAAGGCGAATATTCCGAACAGCAGCATGACAAGGAAGGGCGCGATCAGCGCGAACTCCAGCCCGGCTCCGCCCGATCGATCCCGCCGCAACGCGCTTGCCCTAGCGTACACGGATCATCTCCTGGTGACTGATGACGGTGGGAGCGGCAAAGGCGCCGAAGGCAACTGGCGGCACCCAGGTGCCCGATGCCTGTATCTGGACATAAATAGAGGGCACCTTCGGCCCACTGCACATGGTGGAAGCGTCGACCACGGTCGTCCCGCACATACGGATGCGGCTTAGCGTGACCTGGCCGTCTTCCGGCCGATTTTCCCAACTCGCAATGGCAAGGGCCTGGGTCGCCGCATCATCGGTCGATCCGCTCATGACCAGATTCGCGGCGGTCTTCACACCGGCGCGCATCGATAGTGAACTTGTCACGTAGGACCAGCCGTCCAGAATACCAAGCAGCACCAGGCACAGAATGGGCAGCACCATCGCGAACTCGACCGCCGCAACGCCCGAATCATCGCCAAGTATCGGCATCGATCGGCGCGCCACGGAGCTACTCGGACAGTGCCACGGACCGCGCGGCTGGAATGTTGGGCACTCCGAGGCTCGAGCAATCCTGATTGATGGTTGAGTTACCGGACCATTGAATCGTGTTGGCGACGACCCTGGTGCAGCCGCCATTGCCCGAGAAATTGCCAAGATAGTTCACTTGCTGCTTGGGGAAATAGATGGCCCCGGTCAAAAGCGAGTCCGCTGTGCCGTTGAATGTGCTGGATGCGCTCATGCCGGTCCTGTCGCCATAGAACAGAATGCCTGAGTAGGTGCCCGAAGTGGCCGCGCTGAGCTTCACGGACGCATTGCCATTCATGCTGACCGTCGAACTGCCCGACATGAAGATGGTCACCCCGCTGCCGGTGATGGCTGCGTTGGCGTTTATCTTGAAACTGCCCTGGACGACATAGACGCCGGGCGAAAGCGTGACATTGCCCTTCAGGTTCATGCCGCTGCAATAGGTGCCTGGACCGAGCGTCGCCTTGTTGTCGTTCTGGCAGGGGGTTGCGGCCACCGGGGCCGGCAGGTCGACAAAGGGATCGCCGGCAGGCAGCGCCTGGGTGATCGGGGCCGCGCAGACGGTGGTGACGGGATTGCTGAGAGAGACACCGCCCGCCGATATCAGGCAATCGGCCTGCAGGCCGGCCGCGCCCTGAACCTTGATGGCGTCCGAGGCGATCGAATTGGACATGACCGAGCAGCCGGTGAGCTTGACGCTGGTGCTGCCGGAGAACAGCACCGCCTGCGACGCGGACGGATCGAGCGCGAGCATGCAAGCACTCGAGGCATCGGTAATGACGGCCACCGCCCTCGCCTGTTCGGGAACTTTTTCCTGAGTGAAGATCAGGGTGAACATCCGGTCGAGTTTCTGGCCGACGATCACCTCGACCGCTTTTTTCGCCGTATTCGGTCCGGACGCCGGCGGCGTATTGACGACGATCGTGCCCGAGCCGAGCCCGTTCGACGCCGCGGACTGGGTCGCGGCCGCGACGATCGTCGGCTTGTCGGAACCCGAAATCTGTTCGAGCGCTCCGGCATAGGCGGCTGCATCGGCCGTCGCCTGCAATCTCAGGCTGTTGTAGTACCAATAGGAGGTCTCGACGCCGAAGCCCGCAGCGCCGACAACGACCGGCAAGGTGAGGGCAAAAATGGTGGCGACATTTGCGACCGTGCTCCGGCGCATGGCGTCCATTACAAGCCGAAGACGGGTGAAGCTACTCAAGGCCATGGCTTAAATTAGAAAGCACGCATAAATGAACGAATGGCTAAAAAGTTCGTTGCATTTTTGAGCAGTGGTCCATTGGCTTCAAAAAGAAATGTTTCGCTGGCTGACCAACTCCCAAGCGCGCATCTTGGCAAATGCGCGAGGCCAGCACTGGCTGGAGGGCCCGCGAGAGCGGGCGCGTCCGCTTGCGACAGGCCCCCGGCACGGTGCCGGTGAGCGCTCCTTCCCTACCAGTTCACCCTGAACCCGACATTGCCGCCATAGGTCTGTACCCGGTCGGCGAACTTGCCGTCGAAGGTGGCGAACACCGATGTGGTGCTGCTCCAGTTCAGCTTGACACCCGCGTTGACGGCGACGGCATCCTGCGCCGCTCCCGCACCCTGCACCACGAAGGCATAGCCCGGCGCTGCCTGGAAGGTTGGTTCGACAGAGCGGTCCGGTCTGAACTCGTGCAGCCAGGCCGCGCGGCCCCAGGCCTGCAGCGTCGCGGTCTCGCCGACAGCGACCGAGGTGTCGAGTTGCAGACCGAGCGAGACCGGCAGCGAGATGATCGTACGATGCTCGAAGTCCAGCCCCAGCGCACCGTCGCTCGGCGATTCTTCCGAGAAACCCTGCATCGACAACGCAGAGAATTGCAGCCCGGCAAAGGGTGTGATGGCGCCTGAGCCCACCGGCTGCCGCCAGCCGGCCTCAAGCGTGGTGCCGAAGCCGGCGCTCATGAAATCGCCGGTCCAGTGCTCTCTTGATATGGCCGGCACAGGATTGAGCGGATCGGGCGCACCCGGAACCGAACTGAAGCGGTCGGTCGTGTTGGAGTAGAGGTCCATCGCCAGCGAGCCGTTGATGTAGAACTGACCCCATTTGCGCGCGCCATAGGCGCCGGCATGGCCGCCGACGATGTTGCCGGAGGTTTCGCGATCCGGCACGGCAAACGAAGACGCCACGCCACCGAGCGCGAAGCCCATCAGGATGTCGGGATCGCCCTGCGAGTCGAGGCCGGCGGCAAAATTGCCGGATTTGTAGCCAAGACCAGCGCTGCCGACGACCGGGTCGCCGGAAACCACACCCGAATTGCCACCGGCCGTGGCCCAGTAATTCCAGCGCCGCTCATCGGGAGCCTTCACCATGTCGTCGAATGGATTGGCTTTGCCCGGCGGTTCCGCGTAGGCCGTCTCCGGCACCGCGACGGACTGGCTCATCGGATCCGTGGCCATACCCATACGCCAGGCGTCCGACTGTCGGTTCATGGCCGCCTGGAAGGTGCTGTTGGCGTCAAATTCCGGCTGCTGGAAGCCGCTGACGCCCTCGCCCGAGATGGTGTCGTAGACAGCACCCAGTTGGTCGAGCGTCGGAATGTAGAAGATCGCACTGGCAATCTTGGTGAAGTTCGGCGACGTCAGATCGGTCTGGATCGCGTTGATCGCCGAACCCACCGCCGTCTGGTTCTCGGTCAGGCCGGCGCGGGCGAAATTGATGTCGACATTGAGGACGACATCCTCGGGATTGGGATATTTCAGCGAATACTGCGCCACCGCGCTCGGTATGGAGTTCAGCTTCAAACCCTTGTCGGTCACGCCGCCAAGCGCATGCAGGATGATGTAGTCCTCGTTGCCCGGCGAGGCCGCACCCGGCTCCATGATGTTGATGTTGACGAAGCCGTTGACGTCAGCCGTCCCCGTCACATCGATGCGATCGGCCTCGGGGTCGAGATCGAGGTCGAGCAGATAGACGCCGGTGGCCGCTTGCGACCAGCTGCCATTGACCTCGGTGGTCATCACGCGGTCGAGCCCGCCGGGTGCCGCCAGGCCGTCATTGTTGAGCTGGCCGGTCAGGCCGAGATCGACCGTGTCGCCCATCAGGTAAAGGGCCGTGGCCTTGTTGTTGAAAGTGTTGAGACCGCCCCCGAGGCCGACCGATCCGACCGTAGCGAAGTAATTGTCGAAAGTGTCGTTGCCGTCGCCGCCGCGCATGGCGTAGCCGTCGATCAGCAGCACCGAGCGGACGAGACCGTTATTGGTCAGCAGATTGTTGTTGCCGTCCTTGAAGTTGACGCCGGCACCCGCACCGGAGCCACCGGTGATCTTCACGCCGGTGGCGATCGTGACCTTGATGTCGCCATTGCTGGTGCCGCCGGCGCTCTGTTCCATCAGCGCGAAGGAATTCTTGCCGGTCACGTCAAGGTCGGCCGTTTGCGTGAACTCGATGCCGCCGCCGGTGCCACTGCCCCCGGCAGAGCCCGAGAAGCCCTGCGGGGTCGGCATCACGCTCGCCTGTTCGAGGCCGAGAAAATTGCCGACATGGCCGCCAACGCCGCCGCCACCGCCGATGCTCTGGCCGAACACACCGACTGAATTGTCGCCGGTGATCACCATGGCGACATTGCTGTTGATGGTGACCTTGCCGCCGTTGCCGCTGCCGCCATTGACGGCTTCGATGATACCGTCGGTGCCCGCCGTCACCACGCCGCCGCCGCCGCCGACAGACTGCGCGAAGATGCCGACCGAGCCGTCGCCGGTCAAAGTGATCTGGCCGGTGTTGGTGACGGTGACGTCACCGCCCTTGCCGGTCGCACCCGTGTCGCCGCCGATGAACACCGGCGGGCCGATCGTCGCTGCGATCGCCGTTCCGCCCGTGCCGCCGCCGCCGCCGACCGACTGCGCGAAGATCGCCACCGAATTGTCGCCGTCGAGCTGCATGCCGCCATTGTTGATGACGGTGACAATGCCGCCATCGCCACCGGCCGCACCCTTGCCGCCGAGCGCGATGGAAAGGCCGGCCGCACCGCCGGCTACCGAATAGGCCGCGCCGCCATTGCCGCCGCCGCCGCCGACCGACTGCGCCATGATGCCGGTCGAGCCGAAGCCCTTTGTGTGGATCACACCGTCGCTGAAATTGGTGACGTTGACGTCGCCGCCCTTGCCATTGGAGCCGCCGGCGCCACCGATGCCGAAAGTGAAGGCGCCAGGGCTGAGAGCCGCGGCAACGCTCATGGCGCCATTGCCACCACCGCCGCCGATCGATTCTGCAAAGATCGCCACCGACGCATCTTCTATCGTCGTGATGCGGCCATGGTTGTTGACGGTGACGACGCCGCCATCGCCCGAACTGCCGCCATCGCCGCCAACGCCGATCGCAACCGGCACGATGCTGGCGGCGAACGCGCCGCCGCCATTGCCGCCGCCGCCACCGATCGACTGCGCGAAGATGCCGTGCGCGCCAAAGCCCTCGACGGTGATCGCACCGGCGGCATTGTTGGTCACGGTGACGTCGCCGCCCTTGCCGGAGCTGCCGCCCTTGCCGCCGACCGCGATGAAGCCGATTGCCCGTCCGCCCGAGCCGCCGCCGCCGCCGACCGACTGGGCGTTGATGGCATCGGCGCCAGCGCCGTAGGTGTGCAGGATGTTGGAGTTGGTGACCGTGACGACGCCGCCGGCGCCGCTCGAACCACCTGAACCGCCGATGGCGATCAGCGCCGGGATCGAGCCGGTGACGCCGCCATTCTTGCCGCCGCCGGAGCCGCCGCCGCCGCCGACCGACTGGGCCTGGATCGCGTAGGAATCGGTGCCATGCGTCTCGATCATCGCGACATTGGCGACATCGACCGCGCCGCCGCCACCGCTGGAACCGCCACTGCCACCGACACCGAGCGCGGTGATGCCGAGCGAGCCGCCTGCGCCACCACCGCCACCGACCGACTGAGCGAAGATGCCGACGGAATCATCGGCATGGGTCAGGATGCCACCGTAATTGTTGACGATGACATGGCCACCGGCGCCTGAGGCGCCACCGCCGCCGCCGATCGCCAGCAGCGCGCCGGCGCCACCGCCCGAACCGCCGCCGCCGCCGACCGACTGGGCGAAGATGCCGGCCGAATGCCCCAGTTGAGGATCGACGGTTGGACCGTCGGCGCCCGGCGCCGTCGGCGTGGTGCCGAAGGTCTCGATCGTGGCCATTGTCACCTGGGACAGGTCGAGCTTGCCGTTGGTGACGGTTACGGAGCCGCCATTGCCGCTCGCGCCAGCGCTGCCGCCAAGTCCAACGGTGCCGACCGCGCCGGCCATGCCGTCGCCGCCGTCGCCGCCGCCGCCGCCGATCGACTGCGCGTGGATGCCATCCGACTTCTGACCATGTGTGGTGATGATGCCCTCATTGCTGACGATGACGGTGCCGCCGGATCCACCGCCCGTTCCCGAACCGCCGATGGCGACCGAGCCGGAACGCTTGAGACTTGATGTGCCGAGCGGGGCCAAAAGAATCGTCGGATCAAGCGGCACATAGGGTATGGCGACAAGGCCGGTGGTGCCGATATAGGCGTCGCCGCCCATGCCGCCGCCGCCGCCGATCGACTGGGCGACGATGCCCGACGACTTGTCGCCATGGGTGGTGATGAAATCGTAGTTGGAGACGTTGACGGTGTTGCCGTCATTGGCTGTGCCACCTGCCCCGCCGACCGTCGCCTGCAGGTTCCAGTTCGGCTTGCCGCCGGCCGGTTCGCAGACCTTGGCCAGCGTGCATTTCGCGCCGAGCTGCAGCGAGATCGAGTTCGAACGACCACCGGTGCCGCCGCCGCCACCAATCGACTGCGCCAGGATGCCGAATGCACCCATGCCAGAGGTCTCGATGCCGCCATGCTGCTCGATCGTGACCGTGCCGCCCTTGTTGCCGTTGCCACCAGAGCCGCCGACCGCGACGCTGACATTGGCCTGCGTCCCCGGATTGTTGCCGGAGAGGCCGAGCACGCCGGTGATCGCGTTGCCGCCGGAGCCGCCGCCGCCACCGATCGACTGCGCGAAGATGCCGTAGGCGCCGTCGCCATTGGTAACCGTCTGTCCGGCCGCCAGCAGACCGGTCTGCAGCAGGCCGTGGTTGGTCACGACGACGTCACCGCCATAGCCGCTGTCGCCGCCAAAGCCACCGACGCTGACGCCGACATTGAGATTGGTCCCCGTGCCGAGCGAACCGATGGCCGCCGAGACGGCCATGCCGCCATTGCCGCCACCGCCGCCGACCGATTGCGCCTGGATGGCATGTGCTTCGAGACCATAGGTCGAGACAGCGCCGGTGTTGTCGATCGTCGCCTTGCCGGCATTGCTGCCGACGCCGCCAAAGCCGCCGACGCTCGCCGACAAGGTCTTGGCATCGGTCCCGGCGATGACGCCCGAAATCGACATGCCGCCATTGCCGCCGCTGCCGCCGATCGACTGCGCGAAAAGACCGACCGCCTGGTCGCCTCCGGTGATGGTCGCGCCATGGCGCGTCACCAGCACGTCGCCGCCGGCGCCGCCTCCGCCACCCACGCCACCTACGGAGGCGCTGATCTGGTTGCCGTTCTCACCAAGGCTGAGGCTGGTGGTGACGCTGAGGCCGCCATTGCCGCCGCCGCCGCCGACAGACTGCGCCAGCACGCCGAAGGCCTTGATGCCGGTGGTCTGGATGATGCCGGTCGAGTCGACCGTGACGTTTCTACCGTCGCCGGCCGAGCCGCCGAGGCCGCCCAGCGAAGCCGAAATCGCCGCCTTGGTGCCTTGCCCCTTGCCGAGCGTGCCGTTGACGGCCGCCGCGAACGAAAACCCGCCGCTGCCGCCGCCGCCGCCGACCGATTGCGCGAAGATGCCGTTGGCGCCATCGCCTTCGGTCAGGATGTTGTCGACCGAGGTGACGGTGACGGCCTCGCCGTTGCCGGCGCCGGCGCCGAAGCCGCCGATGGAAATGCCGATCGCAGCCTTGGCGTTCGGACCGGTGACCGAGAACGCGCCGGAGAAACCGCCATTGCCACCGCCGCCGCCAACCGATTGCGCGAAGATGCCGTTGGCATCGCCGCCCCTGGTATGGATGGTCGCATTGTTGTTGGCGAGCGTGGTACCGACATTGCTGTTGACGATGACCGCGCCGGCATCCTTGCCGAGACCGCCAAAGCCGCCAATGCTGACGCTGGCGCCGCCGGCGCCGTCGACCGTCATGTTGCCGGCGATGGAGAAGCCGCCATTGCCACCGCCGCCACCGATCGACTGCGCCAGGATGCCGTTCGAAAGATCGCCCGTGGTGTCGATCGTGCCGGTGTTGTTGACGGTGACCAGCCTGGAGACGCCGCCACTGCCGCCCTTGCCGCCAACCGACACCGAAGCGCTGCCCTGCTTGCCGGCGCCAGACAGCGTCACGACCGCGCCGCCATTGCCGCCGCCGCCGCCGACAGACTGCGCCAGGATGCCGTTCGAATTGGCTTTGATGGTGACGATGTTGCCGATCGATGTGGCCGTGACGACATCGCCATCGCCGCCACCACCGCCCGTACCACCGACACCGACGCCGATCGCGCCGCCATCGCCAACGATGGCGAGAGCGCCCGTGAAGCCGCCATTGCCGCCGCCGCCGCCCACCGACTGCGCCAGGATGCCGTCGGCCTTGCCGCCTTCGGTGCGCAGATTGCCAGTGCTGGTGACGGTAACCGATTTCGCATCGCCGCCGGCGCCGCCACCGCCGCCGAGAGCGACCGACAGGCTGCCCGTGCCGCCCAGGCTGCCGGAAACCGCGAAGCCGCCATTGCCGCCGCCACCGCCGACCGATTGCGCGAAGATGGCATGCGAACCATCGCCCTCGGTCTCGATATTGCCGTGGCTGTCGACGGTGACGATGTTGGCGTCGCCGCCGCTGGTCCCCGAACCACCGACACCGACGCTGCCGGCAAGGTCCTTGCTGCCCGAGAGCGCGATGGCGAAGCCGCCATTACCGCCGCCGCCGCCGACCGATTGCGCCAGGATGCCAAAGGAGTCTTTTCCGCTGGTCAGGATGTTGTTGTAGCTGGTGACACCGACCGTGCCGGCGTTCGACGCTGCTCCGCCGCTGCCGCCGACGCTGACGCCCAATCCGCCGCCGCCCAGCCCGATTCCGAGGCTGCCGGCGAAGCCGCCGGAGCCGCCGCCGCCGCCGACCGATTGCGCGAAGATGCCGGACGAGTTGTCGCCCTGGGTCCAGATCGTCGCGGCGGTGCCGGCAGGCGCCTGCAACACCGGCTGGCCGTTCAAGGCAACGCTATAGCTGTTGACGATCACATTGCCGGCGATCGAGCCGGTCGCACCCGCGCCGCCAATACCGACGCCGATGCCGGCATTGCCGGTCGTGGCCGAACCGGCGACGGCGAAACCGCCATTGCCGCCGCCGCCACCGATCGACTGTGCCAGGATGCCGTTGGAGAATTTGCCCGTCGTGGCGATGGTGCCGGTACTGGTCACCGTCACGTCCTTGCCGACGCCGCCAATGCCGCCCTTGCCGCCGATCGCCACCGACGCAGTCGCTGCGTCCGGATCGCCGAGCGCGCCGGTGACGGCCACACTGAAACCACCATTGCCGCCGCCGCCGCCAATCGACTGCGCGATGATGCCGGACGAATTGTCGAAATTGGTCGAGATGTTGCCGGTCGAGGTGACCGTGACGATGTCGGCGCTGCCGCCGCCGGCGCCCTTGCCGCCAAGCGCCACGCCGACCGCAATCGACTTGCCGCCGCCGAATGTGCCGGCAAAGCCGCCATTGCCGCCGCCGCCGCCGACCGATTGCGCCAGGATGCCCGCAGCACCGGTGCCGCGCACGTCACCGGACGAGAAATCGGCGCCGGTCGAAATGTTGCCTGTCGAAATGACGGTGACGCCGAGCCCATTGCCGGCCGCGCCGCCGCTGCCGCCAAGCGCGACGCCGATGCCGGCGTCCATTCCGAGCGCCAGCGAGACGGTCGAGCCGCCATTGCCGCCACCGCCGCCGACCGACTGCGCCAGGATGCCGATCGCCTGGTCGCCGGAGGTGGTGATGTTGCCGGCCGATGTGACACGGACGATATCGGCGTTGCCACCGCCGGCACCCTTGCCGCCGAGACCGACGGCGGCGCTGGCGCCTTGCAGCGTGATCGCGCCGGCACCGGCGAAGCCGCCATTGCCGCCGCCGCCGCCGACCGACTGCGCCAGGATGCCGACCGACTGGTCGCCATGCGTTTCGATGTTGCCTGTCGAGGTGACGGTGACCGAGCCGGCCGTCTGGCCGGTGCCGCCACTGCCGCCAACCGCGACCGAGGCGCCCAACGCACCGGTGGTGAACGTGCCGGCGACGCTGAAGCCGCCATTGCCGCCGCCGCCGCCGATCGACTGCGCCAGGATGCCAGCGGCCTGTTTGCCGTAGGTGGTGATGTTGCCGTAATTGTTGACCTCGGCATGTTTGCCGATACCACCCGTCGCGCCGCTGCCACCGATGGCGACCGAGGCGGAGCCGCCAGCGCCCTCGAAGGAACCGGAGCCGCTCAGCGTCACGGCGAAGCCGCCATTGCCGCCGCCGCCGCCGATCGATTGCGCCAGGATGCCGATCGAGCCGTCATCGATCGTCAGGATGCTGTTTTGGGTGACGATGCTGCCGACTTTCTTGCCGTTGTTCACGGTTGCCGTGCCGGCATCGCCGCCACCACCACCCGAGCCACCGAGATTGACGCCGACACCGACCAGGCCGCCGGCCGCGATGCCGCCGGAGAAGCCGCCATTGCCACCACCGCCGCCAATGCTTTCAGCCTGGACACCGACAGCATTCTTGCCTTCCGTGACGAGATTCCAGGTGCCGGCATAGCCGGTGGTAACCACGTGATTGGCGCCGTCGGCATTGATGACGACGTTTCCAGCCGAACTGCCGTCGGCGCCCGAGCCGCCAAGGCCGACGCTCGCCGCGCCGCCGCCAAGGGCCGCCGAAACAGTGAAGCCGCCATTGCCGCCGCCACCACCAATCGACTGCGCCAGGATGCCTACCGAATTGTCGCCCTTCGTGTGGATCGAACCGGAGCTGCCGACGGTGACATCGGCACCGGCGCCGCCGCCGGCGCCCTTGCCGCCAATGTTGACGGCAATACCGACCGCGCCGCCGATGGCACCACCGATCGAATAGCCGCCATTGCCGCCGCCGCCGCCGACCGATTGCGCGACGATGCCGCCGGCATTGTCGCCGGCCGTCGAAATGTCGCTGAGGCTCGAGACGGTGACGAGTTTCGATACACCGCCCTTGCCGCCATTGCCGCCGATGCCTATCGCCGCCGCGAACGTGCCGGTGGCGTTGATCGCAACCGCGATTGCCGCGCCGCCATTGCCGCCCGTGCCGCCGATCGATTGTGCGAAGATGCCCCGAGAGCCGTTTCCATAGGTGGTCAGCGACCCGGCGGTCTCCACCGTCACGGTGTTGCCGTCGCTGGCGTTGCCCGCGGCCCCGCCCATGGCGAGCGCAAGCGCTCCCACCGCACCCGAGACCGAGAACCCGCCATTGCCGCCGCCGCCGCCAATCGACTGCGCGAAAACGGCGTCCGACATGTCGCCATGGGTGATGATCGAATAAGCGGTATCGTTGGCGTCGCGCAGCACTTCCACGGCGCCGGACGTACCACCACTGCCGCCCGAGCCCCCAAGCGCCACGCTGAAGCCGATGCCGCCGGAGAAGGCGCCGCCGCCATTACCGCCGCCGCCGCCCACCGATTGCGCGAAGATGCCGGCCGAGTTGACCGAACCGGCACCATTTTTGCCGGTCTCGATGTCGCCGGCATTGGTCACCGTCACCCGCGCGCCGTTGCCGCCGGCACCGCCGGAACCACCGGCCGAGAACAGGCCGCCGGAAGTGCCGCCATTGCCGCCGCCACCGCCGACCGACTGCGCGAAGATGCCGGCCGATTGCTTGCCGTCGGTGTCGATCGAGCCGGCTGCGGTGTTCGTTACCTCGACGATACCGCCATTGGTGGTCGAGGCGCCATTGCCGCCGAGCGAGACGAGGCCCCCCGAATTGCCGCCATTGCCGCCGCCGCCGCCGATCGACTGCGCCAGGATGCCGTTCGATTCCTGACCATGCGTGATGATCGCGCCCGAATTGGTGACGCCGACGGTCACGACATTGGCGGGACCGCCATTGCCGCCGAGACTACCGCTGCCGCCCGAGGCGAACAGGCCGAAGTTCGAACCGCCGTCACCACCGCCGCCGCCGATGGTCTGCGCCAGGATGCCTTGCGAATTGTTGCCCCAGGTGCTGATCGCGGCATTGTTGGTGACCTGGACGATGCCGCCATTGCCGCCATTGCCGCCACCGCCGCCGGAGGAGGAAAAGAGGCCGAAACCACCGGCGCTGCCGCCGCCGCCGCCGCCGATCGACTGGGCGGCGATGCCATGCGAATAGATGCCATACGTGGTGATTGTGGTACCTGCGCCGGTGAAGACATTGGCGTTGCCGCCGCTGCCGGCCGGGCTGCCGCCGCCCGGATTGAAGACCAGGCCGCCGCCGCCGCCGCCATTGCCGCCATGGCCGCCCTGGCTGATGGCGACGATGCCTGCGGAGTAATTACCTGATGTTTCGACGCTGCCGCCATTGAAATTGACGGTGGCGTTGCCGCCGACACCGCCCAGGCCGCCATCGCCAGCATTCCCCGAAATGCCCTTGGCATCGCCGCCGTCGCCGCCGTCACCGCCGACGCTGCTCGCAACAATGCCAGCGTTCGGGCAACCCGTGGGCAGCACGCAATTGTTGCTCGTCCTGACGGCCCCTGTGACATTGACGGTGACGGTGCCGCCATCGGCGCCGTTGCCGCCATCGCCACCATTGGAAAAGACATAGCCATTGCTGCCATTGCCGCCGCGGCTGCCATTCGAGGCACCGAGCACACCGATGGTACCTGTTGCGATCACCGCACCGCTGCCGGACACATTGGCGTTGGCTCCCGGCTGGCTATAGGTGACCGTGAGTGTCGGACCGGAATTGCCGGATGGCCCGCCCGCAGCGGTAGCGGGTGGCGCGATGCAGGTTGTGCCCGACGGCGCGCCGCTTTTGACCGCACAACTCTCGGCTGTCGCCGGATTGTTCCCTGAGGCCGGTGTCCCCGGCGTGATTGTGCAGTCGGCCGCGTTGCCGGTGCTGCAGGTGTAGTGCTGGACCTCCGTCGCCGGCGCCGGGCTCGACCCCGTACCGGTCAAAGATATGCGGCTGGGGTCGACCGTCAGCGTGTTGACGTTGAGCGTCGTGGTGCCGGGTGCCGTGAAACTAAGGTCGGCGGGAGACGGTATTGCATCGGTGCAATTTTCGACATTTCCACCGGCAGCGACGCAAGCCGCCCTGGCGGGGTCGGTCGAGCTCACAAGCAATACAAACGCCATAAGCAACGCCACGGCCGCCAGTGTCGCCAAACCTGAAATGCCGAAAAATCTCTGTCTCAACCACCCTGAAACAACGCAAGACTCGACTGCTCTCGATCGAACACGAGTCATCATCACCCCCCCCAGACCCGCGCCGCATCGGCACGAATCACCCCTTGCTAATGCAACCTATCAGATTGCAGCAGAAACGGGGGCTCCCAAAGAATTGAGGCAATGTAATTTAGGCGCACTGTTGCCGCTTTGGCACAGAAATCACAGAAACGGCCGGTATTTACGCACTACGGAAAAAATATTCGAGGCCGGATGCGCGAATATTTGCTTCAAGCGGAAAGAATTGGCATCGACTCTGCAACCGTATCAGCCAACATCTCTCGCTGCACGGCCAGGAAAAACCTGCGCACTTCATCGCTGGCTGCTGTTCTGTCCCTGCCGGATCCGACCACAAGATCGAGCAACTCCGACGCCTTGGCTCTCCAGAACGAGGTGGCGGTCTCGCCATGCAGGTTGCCGAGCTTGGCTGCAACCTCTCTAACCAAGAATACCTGACGGTCGATCGGGAATGCACGGACTTTTTCTGGGGACATCTTCCAAACCATGAGACTGACGCAACGAATCAACCATTGCCAACAAGCAATGGCGTAGCCGGGAAGGTGGAAACGGAAGCTTAACGGCGCTGACGTGAGTGCAGCGTGGAGCGGTCGTCGGGACGAAAAGGGCGCAGCCCTACGCTCACGACATCGCCATGTGCGCTCAAACGCGATCGTTGACGTAGGAATCGGGACAGGCGAAACGGGCGACGGCCCTCAGGCCTGGAGCGCCCTCGCCTCACCGCCACGCTTGCGCGGCGTCATCATGTCCCTGGCCATCAGTCCGCTCGCCCGGCAAAACGCCATGAACGCCCGGCAGGCATCCTCGGTCTTGACCACGTCCACCGTGGCGCCAAAACAGGCGTTGAAGGCTTTCTGATAGATCGGGCCCTGACGGCGCGCAGGCCAGTCCTGGAGAAAATCAAGCGCCTGTTCGACGCCGTAAATCTCCTCGACCGGCAGGCCGGGCGCGGGCGCTATGCGCACCGGCACCTCGAATTGCAGTCTGTCCATTTCCTGTCTCCCGAACTGGCGTCACCGCAGCAACGCCGTTCGTCGTCAAAAGTTGCTTTGACCGGCTTTTGGCCCAGAAATGTGTCGTCACTTGGGTCGCTGAACCGCCACGTCGCCCAAAACAGATCGTTCCCGAGATATGTCTTGGGCGACATACGCTCACTGGTTCGCTGGATCCGTCTCCGCATCGAAGGCCATGCGAATGGCGGTGATCAGCACAAATGCCGTCGGCGCGGCGAAGATGCCGCCGAGAACAAGGGCCGCCATCGCCGACAGGCCGAGCGTCTCGGCAACCGCCCAATAGACGGTTCCGATGCAGATGAGCGCCTGGACGCAGAGGAACGCGGCAGCCGAAGCCGCACGCGACAGGGTTTTCAAAGTCTTGATGCGTTGTTGCATTGAAATGATCCGGAAATGACGCGCCGCGCGACCGCTGCGCGGCCGACAGCCGCCGCACGATCACGACGCAAACAGGAATAACGATGAGGTGAAGGGTACGGTTCTGGACCGCTCAGGCCGTGATGGTCGGCGGTGCGCGCGGCTGGTTGGTGCTAGCCCCGGGAACCGAGGCGGGCCCATATCCCGAAACCATCGCTCTTTGCGATATCCGTTCGGCCCAAAGAAAAACAGCATCGGGGACGGCAAGCGCGGGATGGCCGCCGGCGAACTTGACCAGGAGCGGACGGCCGGCACGAACTTCCAGCGCTTGCGCCTTGCCGGTGACACGCAGCAGCGCCGCCACTTCGCCCGACCGCTCGACACCGACGCTGGCGCCACTCGGCGCAGACCCAGCAAAGCCCGGCGCCGCCGGCAGACCGAAGCACAGCATCGCCAGCAGCACCATGCCCATCAGGCATGAGCACGCTGCCGTCAGGGGCGCTTCAGGCCATCCGGTTTGCCTGGCCGCCGCGAAGGGACGCGATCTCGAAAACATCACCCGCCCTACCGCACGATGGGCAGAAAGGAAAGCAAACCGGGCAAAACCCGGCAAGGCATTACCCCATACAAGGCGAATATCCCGAAATGCACGGCCGCATCAGACAGTTCTTCCTTGAACCTTTTGCCCTCAAGTGCCAAATCTGGGGAAATTTTCACGCTGGCTCTCCTGCAGAGCCCTACCGGCTACACGGACAAAATGGTCACCTATCTCGACGCCGCCACGGCACCGCTCAGAAACACCGGCCAGATCCGCCTCTATGGCGAGGACGGCTTTGCCGGCATGCGTAAGGCATGCGATCTCACCGCGCGCTGCCTCGACGAGCTGGTGCCGATGGTCCAGCCCGGCGTCACCACCGAAGCAATAGACCGCTTCGTCTTCGAATTCGGCATGGACCAGGGCGCGCTGCCGGCGACGCTCAACTATCGCGGCTACACGAAATCGTCCTGCACCTCGATCAACCATGTCGTCTGCCATGGCATTCCCGACAACAAGCCGCTCAAGGATGGCGACATCGTCAACATCGACGTCACCTACATCCTCGACGGCTGGCACGGCGATTCTTCGCGCATGTATCCGGTCGGCACGATCAAGCGTGCCGCCGAGCGGCTGCTTGAAGTCACGCATGAATGCCTGATGCGCGGCATTGCGGCGGTCAGGCCGGGCGCCCGCACCGGCGCCATCGGCGCCGCCATCCAGACCTTTGCCGAAGGCGAACGCTGCTCGGTGGTGCGCGACTTCTGCGGCCACGGCGTCGGTCAGTTGTTCCATGACGCGCCGAACATCCTGCACTACGGCAGCGCCAATGAAGGCGTCGAGATGCGGCCAGGCATGATCTTCACCATCGAGCCGATGATCAATCTGGGCAGGCCGCATGTGAAGGTTCTGTCGGACGGCTGGACCGCGGTGACGCGCGACCGCTCGCTGTCAGCGCAGTACGAGCACACGATCGGCGTGACCGACACAGGGTGCGAGATTTTCACGCTGTCGCCCAAAAAGCTCGATCGCCCCGGCCTGCCGGCTTAGAGTGCCCGGTAGGAGGCCGTCTACGCCGACTGCACATCCGCGGCATTCGGCAGGTCGATGGTAACGACCAGTCCGCTGGGCTGGTTGTCCTCCAATTCGATCCTGCCGCCGTGCCCCTGGACGATGTCGGCAACGATCGACAGGCCCAGACCGAAGCCATGCTTCGACGCAATGCCGCGCGACGCATCTTCCTTGAAGAATGGTTCGAAAACACGAGCACGTGCAGTCATCGGAATGCCCGGCCCGTCGTCCCCTACCGTGATGCGCGCCGCCGTGCCGGTCGCTGTCAAGGCGACCGTGACATTGCCAGCGAATTTGACCCCGTTGTCGCAAAGATTGGCGATCGCACGCGCCAATGCATTGGGCTTGCACCAGCCCAGGAGCCGGTCCGGCCCGGAATATGAGACAGGAAATCCGACATCGGAGAACTCGGCGCAGACGGTTTGCAGAACGCTGGCAATGTCGGCGCGCTGCAGCTTCTCCGTCGAAACATCGTTGCGCAGATAGGTCAGGGTCTCGTCGATCAAGATTTCGATGTGCTGGACATCGGACAGGATCGCGGTTCGGATGGGGCCATCATCCATGCGCTCGGCGCGAAGCCGCAGCCGCGTCAAGGGCGTGCGCAGATCATGACTGACGCTGCGCAACATGCGCGTGCGGTTTTCGATCATCGTGCGGATGCGCGTCCTCATCCTGTTCAGGGCGCGCGCCAACCCCACCATTTCAATGGAGCCGTGTTCGACGAAGAGCTGTTCGCCATTCTCGATCTCGGCCGAACCGACTGCCACCGAGATGCGCTTCAACGGATCCGTCACGGCCCAAACCGCAAACAACCAGATCAGCACGGGCAAGGCGACGAAAGCCATGAACCTGTAGAACGAGGCACGGACGAGGCCCGATGTCAGCCAGGAATCGGGCATGCCGAAATGGGCCAGGACGTCCTGCTGGTCGAGGTCGATGACAAACGCGTATCGGCCGCCGATCCTTATCCAGCGTCCATCAACCGTCCCCCTGTCGATACGCAAAAGCCATTCGACACTTCGCCATTGCAGATAGGACTGGGGAATGCCGCGTATCTGGTCCTTGGGCAATATCTCGAAATCAAAGCCGGCCCGCTTTGCTGTCGCCAGAATTGCGCCACGCGCCTCCGCCGGCGTTTTTTGCAACAAGGCAACAACAACGGCCGCACGCCTTGCGTTGTCTTCCGCGGCGGGAAGGTCGACGTTCTCTATGAAAATCTCGACGACCGAACCGACGAACATGATCACGATCACCGCGACGAAAATGATCGCCACAAACTGCCCACGCACGGACTGTGGCAAGAAACGGCGGATGAAACCCCTCATGCTTCCTCCACCGTCGCGGTGAAGATATAGCCACCCAACCGAACGGTCCTCAAAAGCACCGGATCGCGCGCATCCTTTTCGATCTTCCTGCGGATCCGACTGATATGGACATCGACGCTACGCTCGATCGGCCCCGCGAGCCCGGCATGGGTTACGCCCAGAAGTTCCTCGCGCGAGAGAACCCGGCCTGCATTGCGACAAAAGGCAAGCAACAGGTCGAATTCATGCGTCGTGGTCGTAACCCGCGCATTGTTGGGGTCATGCAATTGCCGGCGTATTGGATCGAGGCGCCAGCCGTTGAAACGGAGCACCTTCGACCAGTCCCGCTCGTCTGGAGCATAGGCTGTACGGCGCAGCAGCGCCCGTATCCTGGCCGTCAGTTCGCGCGCGCTGAACGGTTTCGTCACATAATCGTCGGCGCCGATTTCCAGACCGAAGATGCGGTCGATTTCCTCGCCGAGCGCGGTCAGCATCAGGATCGGAATGTTGGTTCCAGCACGAAGACGGCGGCAGATGTTGAGACCGTTTTCGCCCGGCAGCATGACATCGAGCACGATGAGATCGAATTTCTGGTTGCGAAGGGCGGCGTTCATCTGGACGCCGCTCTCGGCAATTTCCACGATCATGCCGTTGTCGGTGAGCGTCTCGCCCAGCATGCGCGCGATCTCAAGATCGTCTTCGACAATGAGGATGCGCGAACCTTGCCTGGCCGACCTGGATTCGGCGCTCAAATCGCTTTGGTGCCGTTGCTGTGCCATTCCGGAGTTTGTCTAGCCTGCATTTGGTGGCTGGGTAGGCGTCAGAACCGATATCCGACGAGAAGCATCCCTGAAGGCTGGATCTTTTCGAGGACAACAGGGCTGTCGGCAGCGTCACCCAAGAGAACACCGACCCCCGCTTCGCCGCGCACCATCCAGCTCTCGTCGAGCATATATGTGGCGGAAATCGAAAAATCGGCGCGCTTCAAACCGGCGCCTGCATCATAGCGCGCCAGCCCCGAGCGAGCCGATTGCTCGGGCGTGACACCAAAATAGGCCTGCATGTATTTTTCGTCGGCGAAGACGGCGGACGCGCTGGCGCCGATCATCAACGATTGAGACAGAGGCCGGGTCACCTCGATCCCCACCCTGCCCTCCAGGCCATCGCTGCCGCCGACGGTCTTGTCCAGTTGCGCGAATATTTCGGCCGGACCGAACTTCGCCGCTGCCTTCACACCGACCGTCGCGCCCATGTCAACGTCCCCCAAGCCGCGCAGATGGTCGGAGTCGTCTTCCTTGCGGCCCATCTCATAGCCAAGCCGAGCGCTGAACGCGAACGGTCCTTGTTCATAGACGGCGATGTCGGCACCTGTCGGGTCGATCGTCACCGTGTCGAGGAAGGTCGCCGTGACGAAAGGCACCGGCATGATCTTGAACTCATTGCTGCCTTCGTATTTGGGGACGATGATGGCGCCGCCGCCGAGCACGACATGCCAGTCGGCCAGCTTCTGTTCGAAACGCCCGAAACGGGAAGGCTCGGGCGGCAGGGTAAAATCATCGGAATTCACCGCTATGGCGTCTGCCGCCAGCGCGCCCTCCGAATGCGTCGAAAGCAGGATTGCCATGGCCGCGAGAGATGCCCGGCCGGCAAATAGTCCAGAGTCAATTTTAGCGAACATGCGCGCTCCAGTATAGCGAGGCAACGAGCCTCCGATGGTGCCAACATGTCAGGTGAAAATGGCCGCATGCGTTAAGTGATGTTAAGTTTTGTTGCGCAATCGTGGTTTCATCTTGCCGTATGAGAAAGCCATAGCCACGATCTGCCGTGGGGCGTCTCGCGATCGGGGAACAGAACTGTTTCAATCTCGGCCAGAACAGTTCTAATGTCTGCGCTGGAGCAATGTGGGCGGTGTATGGGAAACACAAACGACGACGACGAGCGGAGTTTCTTCTCCGAAGCGCCGATGCGGCCTGCGGCGAAAGCCAAGGCGACGCTCGACGAAAAGCCGCATTACCTCGGACACCGCGACCGACTGCGCGAGCGTTTTGCCCTGGCGGGTCCGGACGCCCTGCCCGATTATGAGCTTCTGGAACTTCTGCTCTTTCGCCTGATCCCTCGTGCCGACACCAAACCGGCGGCCAAGGCGCTGCTGGCACGCTTCGGCACACTGGCCGAAGTGCTTGGCGCCCCGGTGGGCCTGCTGCAGGAGGTCAAGGGCGTTGGCCCTGCGGTGGCACTCGACCTCAAGATCGTCGCGGCAACCGCGCAGCGCATGGCGCGCGGAGAGGTGCAGGGTCGCGAAGTCCTCTCGTCCTGGACACAGCTTCTTGCCTATTGCCGGTCGGTCATGGCCTTCGAGGCGCGCGAGCAGTTCCGCATCCTGTTCCTCGACAAGAAGAACGCGCTGATCGCCGACGAGGTTCAGCAGACAGGCACCGTCGACCATACGCCCGTCTACCCGCGCGAGGTGGTCAGGCGCGCCCTCGAACTCTCGGCCACCGCCATCATCCTGGTCCACAATCACCCGTCAGGCGACCCCACACCCTCACGAGCCGATATCGAAATGACAAAGGAGATCATCGAGGCGGGCAAGCGGCTGGGCATCGCGGTGCACGACCATATCATCATCGGGCGCAAGGGATACGCCAGCATGAAGGGCCTGTTGCTGATCTGACGGGCCGGGGGCATGCCACCACCGTCCGATCAAGCCTAGGCGATCGAATGAGGTGCAGGAAATTCGCTTGCACAATCTTTTACCAAAAAATTTGAAAATTGTTCAATGTTGGAAAGAGGGCCCAAGGTCCGCTCTATCTCTGGATTAAACTTCCAATCGAGAAGAATGCTCTCTTGATTTTTAGAAGACAATTCCGTTGAGGCATCGCATTTTCGCTGCTACCGTTTTGAAACGCTTCAATTGGAACTCCGCCATTGCAACGCAAGCGCCCGACCATAGCGGATGTCGCACGAACCGCCGGTGTTTCCATCGGCACGGTGTCGAACTTCATCAATGGAACGGCAAGCCTGAAGGAAGGCACGCGCGACCGCATCGAGAAGGCGGTTGCCGCGCTGATGTACCGGCCGAGCTCCTTTGCGCGCTCACTGCCGGGCCGCGCGCCACGCAGGCCAAAGAATCTCGAGCATCTGCCAAGACTTCTGGTCGCCGGTAGGGTGAGTGTCGACTTCCTGTGCCGCGTCGACGTGCTGCCGCATCGCGACGACCGGATCACCGCCAGCCACATCGACAAGGCGCTGGGTGGCCCCGCGGCCAATCTCGCGGTTGCCGCCGCCGGCATCGGAGCTCCCTACGCGCTGGACGTTGAGCTGGCGACAGCGGTTGGCGAGGATCCAGAGAGCGATTGGGCGCTCGGCGCGCTTTCGAAACTGGGTGTCCACGCCTTGCCGATCCGCAACACGCCCAACAACCGCCTCTCCCAGGCGATCGTGATCATCGAGCGCAATGGCAGCCGGACGATCATCAGCGAACCGTTCGAGCTTGGCGAAGTCGACCTGACAGCCAATCTGGATATCCAGCCCGAGCGACGTCCGGCCTGCCTTCATATCGAAGGCTTTCACTACGAGACGATGACGGCCTCCATTGCGCGCTTTCATCAGGCGGGCTGGAAGGTGAGCCTGCATTCGGCCGGTCTTCCCAAAAGCGCACGCACGCCGGAAACCTTCACGCAGATGGTCAAACAGATCGATCTGACCTTCATCAACGATGTGATGATACGGGAGATCTTCGACTTTCGCAGCCGCATGGCGACGACGATCGAAGAGGTGCGGCTGATGCTGTCACGCATCAAACAACGGGGAACGGTCGTGCTCACCCTCGGCGAGTTCGGCGCCGTCGTTTTTCCGGCGAATGGCGGCCCGCAGATCGAGGTGCCGGCACTGCCGGTCAATCGCGTCGACGCGACGGGCGCCGGCGACAGCTTTGCCGGCATCTTCCTTGCCCTTTGGCTGCATGGCGCGTCGCTTGACGACGCCGCGCGCTATGCGGCGATCGGGGCGAGCCTGACGACAACGGTCGAAGGCGCGCAGGGTTACATCGCGGACTTTGCCACGCTGCAGGCTGCGGCCCTGGCGAACAACGCCGTGATGGCCAGTTAAACAATGGCTTATCGACGTTTCGACCTGGCGCGGAACACCGCATCAACCGACGAAATCAGGAGAGTATGACCATGGCGAAAACAAAAGTCCTTCTTGTCGGCGAAAGCTGGGTGAGTTCGGCCACCCACTACAAGGGGTTCGACCAGTTCGGCAGCGTCACCTTTCACCTGGGCGCAACACCCCTGGTGGACGCCTTGAAGGACAGCGAATTCGATCTTGACTACATGCCCGCTCACGAGGCTGTCGAGAAGCTGCCTTTCACCATGGAAGGGCTGTCGCAATACAGGACGATCATCCTGTCCGACATTGGCGCGAATTCGCTCCTGCTCCACCCCGATGTCTGGCTGCACGGCAAAACGGTTCCCAACCGGCTCAAGCTCTTGCGCGACTGGACGCTGGCCGGCGGCGGCCTGATCATGATCGGCGGCTATTTCAGCTTCCAGGGCATTGACGGCAAGGCGCGCTGGCATCGCACGGCGGTCGAGGAGGCGCTGCCGGTGACCTGCCTTCCCAATGATGACCGGCTCGAAATTCCGGAAGGCTTTCGTCCTGAGATCACTGGTTCCAGGGATCATCCGATTTTTGCCGGCATCGAGGGCGAATGGCCGCTGCTGCTCGGTGCCAACGAGGTCATCGCCCGTGATCGCGACGATGTCGAGGTCCTGGCGCGGCTGCCGCAGGACCAGGGCGGTCATCCCCTGCTGGTCACCGGGCGCCATGGCGAAGGGCGTACGCTGGTCTGGACGTCGGACATCGGCCCTCACTGGCTGCCGAACAGTTTTGTCGAATGGCCTGGCTACGCGCGGCTTTGGACCAACGTGCTGCGCTGGGTCAGCAACGCCGCCTAGCCGATCCGCACTCGTCGGGGAACCCGTCATGACAGAGCCCTTTCTTGTCGCCAGAAACATCGCCAAGCGCTTCGGCGCGCTGACCGCGCTGGCAAATGTCGATCTGGAGATCCGCTCCGGCGAGGTGCTGGCGCTTCTCGGCGACAATGGCGCCGGCAAATCGACCTTCATCAAGATCCTGGCAGGTGCTCATCCGCCCAGTGATGGGGAGCTTGTCATCGAGGGCAATCCGGTCGCCTTTCACTCGCCCAAGGATGCCGCGGCATCGGGGATCGCGACGATCTTTCAGGAACTGGCGCTTTCGGAGAACCTGTCGATCGCCGAAAACGTCTTTCTCGGCCGCGAATTGAAACGCTCCATTTTGGGCATTCCGTTCCTGAAGCGCAAAGAAATGCGCCAGCGCGTCGACGGCCTGCTGAAGGAGCTCGATGCTCATATTTCCGATCCAGAAGCGCCTGTAGGCAGCCTGTCGGGCGGCCAACGCCAGGCCGTCGCAATCTGCCGGGCGCTTAATCTGAATGCCAGGCTGGTCATCATGGATGAGCCGACCGCGGCCCTTGCCGTTGCCGAAACGCGCAAGGTCCTGGCGCTGACACGGCGACTTGCCGCGCGCGGCTGTGCCGTTGTGCTCATCAGCCACAACATTTCCGAAGTCTTCGAGGTTGCCGACCGCATCGTGGTGTTCCGACGCGGCCGCAAGGTCGCCGAACGGCTGGCGGCCGAGACCCATCACGAGGAAGTCGTTTCGCTGATAACAGGCGCTCATCCCGACGTGCGGGCGCTTGAAAAAACAAACTGAAACGCACGTCATTTCCAGAGAGGTTCAAACACAATGCTTTCACAGTTCAAGAAAGTGCTCGCCGCTTCCGCACTGTCACTCGCCATTGCAACCGCGGCGCATGCCGCGGACAAACACAAGGTCGCCTTCGTCCCGCAATTGATCGGCATCCCTTACTTCAACGCCATGGAAGCCGGCGGCAATCGCGCCGCCAAGGATCTCGGCGTCGATTTCATCTACTCCGGCCCCGTCGACACCAATCCGGTCGACCAGTTGCAGATCGTCCAGAACCTGATCGATCAGGGCGTCGAGGCGATCTCGGTCAGCGTCCTCGATGCCTCCAGCATCGCACCCGTGGTCGAGAGCGCCAAGGCGAAAGGCATCAAGCTGTTCACCAGTGACAGCGACGCGCCCGACAGCGGCCGCGCTGTCTATGTGGCGCAGGCGACCGACGAAGGCCTCGGCACAACCATTGTCGACGAACTCGTCAAGCGCGTCGGCGAGGACGCAACCATCGGCATCGTCTCCGGCGAGGCAACGGCGTCCAATCTCAACGCCTGGATCGGCTTCATGCAGAAGCAAGCCACCGCCAAATATCCGAAGCTGAAGTTGCTCGCGCCGCAATTCGCCGGCGGCACCGCCGAACGCGCCGCGCAAATATCAGGCGATCTGATGGCGGCCAACCCGGACATCAAGGCCATCATCGCCGTCGCCTCCTCGACATGCCCGGGCGTAGCCCAGGCCATCGAAACCGCCGGCAAGATCGGCTCGGTCATCGGTGCCGGCTATTGCAGCCCGAACACGGCACGGTCCTACCTGAAGAGCGGCGCCTTCGGCTTCACCGTTCTCTGGGATCCCGAGCAACTCGGCTATCTCACGGTCTGGGCCGGCAAACAGCTGATCGACGGCAAGAGCTTCGAAGCGGAAAACAAGGTCGCCGGCCTGGAAAAGCCCGTCACCTATGATGCCGCCAAGGGCATTTTGCTGCTCGGGCCGCCGGCTGTCTTCACCAAGGACAATGTCGACAAGTTCAACTTCTGAGCCCGACATGAACGTGGTGCGGCAGTTGGGAAACGGTGTCTTCTCCATGAACGGGCGGGAGTGGTCTCTGCTTGTCGCCTGTTTGGTGGCGATCGTCATCTTTTCTGTCGCATCGCCGCACTACGCGACATCAGGCAATGCAGCCACGGTCCTGCGCAACAGTGTCGAACTGCTGCTGATCGGCCTTGGCATGACCCTGCTGCTCGCCATGGGCGGCATCGATGTATCGATCGGCATCGTCATGGGTCTGGCGGCCATCGCCATCGGGCGTGTGCTCGGCGCCGGCGGCAATCCGCTGCTGGCGCTCATTGCAGGCCCTTTGGTCGGTGCGCTGCTGGGATGTGTGACCGCCACCGTCGTTGTCATCGGCCGCGTTCCGGCAATCGTCGGTACGCTCGGCTTGCTCGGTGTCTACCGCACCGCCGTCTTCGTACTTCTCGGAGGGCAATGGCTTTCCGGCCTGCCCTCGAGCCTTACAGAAGTTCTTGCAACCAGCGTGCTCGGCGTCCCCGTCCCTGCCCTGGCGATCACCATTGCCTATCTGGCCGTCTGGCTGGCGCTGCGGCGAACTCCTTATGGGCTGCATCTGCTGGCGATCGGCAATTCGGAGGAAAAAGCGCGGCTTTCGGGCATCCCAGTGATCAAGATCCGCTTCATGACCTTCGTCGTCAGCGGCGTGCTGACCGGCATTGCCGCCATGTTCTACGTCGCCACCTACCGCAACGTGGAAATGACGATCGGCAGCACGCTGGCGCTCGACGCCATTGCCGCAGTCATTCTTGGCGGCACCAGCATATTGGGCGGCAGATGCAGCCTTATCGGCACCGTGCTCGGCGTGCTGCTTCTGAGAATCCTGCAGAACGGTCTACTGCTGATCGGTGTCCCTTCCCTTTGGCAGCCTGTCGTTACCGGGGTTCTCATCATCGGCGTGCTTGGCTTCGAAGCTGTTTGCAACCGATTGCCGCTCGGCAGATTTCAACGAGCCCGCGCATGAAAACGCTCCGCAACCTGCAGGGCCCTGCCCTTACCCTGGCTTTGCTCTGCGCGCTTTGGCTGATCGTGATTGTCGGCCTGCTGGCGCTCAAGCCTTCTGTCTTCAATCTCGGCACCGTCACCACCATCCTTCAGTTCTCGACGATCCTGGCCCTGGTCGGCCTTGGACAAGGGTTGGTCATCGTGGCCGGCGGCGCCGGTATCGACCTCTCGGTCGGCGGTGCTGTCTCGCTGTCCGCCATCGTCGCGATGCTTTGCCTCAAGCTGGGATTGCCGCCGGTGCTGCTGCCCGCCGTCTGCATCCTGGCCGGCGCGATGCTCGGTGCCTTGAACGGATGGCTGGTGAACGGGCTCGCCCTTCTCCCCTTCATCGCAACGCTCGGCACCTTCTTCGTCTATTCCGGCGCGGCACTTGCCGTCACCGGCGGTGCCGCCCAGGCGGGCGTGCCTCCATGGCTGCTCCTGTGGGGGCGCGGCGTCGTCATGGGCATTCCCCTGCCCTTTCTCACGCTTGCCATCCCATGCTTTGCGCTTGCCGGCCTAGTGCTCATGTCAACGGCCTGGGGGCGCTGGATCTACGCCATGGGCTTCAACGAACGCTCGGCCAGACTGGTCGGCATTCCGGTCGATCGCGTTCGCTTCATCCTCTACGCCCTGAGTGGTGCGCTCGCCGGCGCCGCCGGTCTTGTCTCGATCGCCTGGCTCGGCAGCGGCAGGCCCAATATCGGCCAGAACCTCGAACTCGAATCGCTGACTGCCGCCATGCTTGGAGGCATTGCCATCACCGGCGGGCGTGGCGGCGTTGGTGGCGTGTTCGCGGCCGTCCTGCTGCTGGTCACGCTGAAGACCGGCCTTCTGCAATTGAACATCAACACGGTTTGGCAGGTGGGGATTGTCGGCGCCCTTCTGGTTTTCGTCCTTCTCGCCGACCGACTTTCCCAACGTTGGAGATCATGATGCCGTCCATGGAAGAGATCATTGCCGCGCGCGTCGAGGCAAGCGCCGACCGTATTGTCGAAACGCTGAGCGATCTCGTCGCCTTCCCCTCGATCGTGAAATCCAACCCAAAAGAGGCCGGACCCGGCGAGCGCGATTGCCAACTCTATCTGCAAAAGCGCATCGAGGCGCTCGGCTTCTCGACCGATCTGTGGGACCCGGACGGCCCGGCGCTCTACGAGAAATACAAGGGACGCGCCGGCGCCAACAAGGGCAGGACGTTCGAGGGCAGGCCAAATCTCGGCGGCGTCCTGAAGGGCACCGGCGGCGGTCGCTCCATCATGCTGACCGGCCATATCGATGTCGTACCGCCGGGCGCCGCCGGGCATTGGACAACCGACCCGTTCCAGCCCGTCCTCAAGAATGGATTTCTACACGGCCGTGGTACGGTCGATATGAAAGGCGGCGTCGCCTGCATGCTGATGGCCGTCGAGATTCTAAGGGGGTTGGACATTCCCCTGTCCGGAGACGTCGTCTTCACCACCGTCGTCGACGAGGAGATCGGCGGCATGGGGTCGCTGGCCATGGTCGATCGCGGCTTTCACGCCGACGCCGGCATCATGACCGAACCGACGGCGAACAGGATCGCACCGCTCTGTCACGGCATTCTGTGGGGGAAGATCATCATTGACGGCATAGGCGGGCATGCGGAGCTGACGCCCAATGCCTGGTATTCGAGCGGCCCGGTCGATGCCGTCCAGCTTTGCCGGCAAATCCTCGACGGCATCGACATCCTCAACCGGCGCTGGATGTTCGATCCCAGAAAGAACCATCCGTTGATGGACCTGCCCAACCAGATCATCGTCACCCAGATGAGCGCCGGCGAACATCCGTCCTCCATGGCAGGGCGCGGCGAGATCATCATCGACGCCCAGTATCTGCCGAGCGAGCATGACGAGTTCAAACTAGGCGGCAACGTCAAACGCGAAATCGAAGAGCACATAGCCAATGTCTGCCAGGCAGACCCATACCTGCGAAAGCACCCCGCCCGCGTCGAGTGGATCCTCGACGCCGACTGCGCCGAGATCCCAGCGGACAATCCCTTTGTCGGCGTCTTCCAGGAGGCCGTCAGGCAAGCCAATCTCTCGCCGGTCCTGAGTGGCTTTGGCGCGCACAGCGACATCGGCCTGCCGACCGGCCTCGGCAACACGCCGACCGTCAATTTCGGTCCCGGCGACCCCGCGCAGGCGCATCAGCCGAACGAACGCGTTTCGGTGCGCGATCTCGTCGATTGCACCAAGGCAATTGCAATTGCCGTCGAAAAATGGTGCCGCTAGCCGGCAGCGCCAACATGAATGGATCGGTTAGCAATGCCACGACAGCCGGCGGCATCGTGGCCGAACTTGCGCTACTGTCTGGTGACCTCGTCGCATTCTGACAGCCGGCGAGCTTGCGCAAGAAATTTGGAGGTCCTGGCTCACGATCCGTTCACGGCGGATCGGCGTTGCAGCTGCCGGCTACCTGGTTGACCGCTTCGCCAAACCCGGCGAGGTCGAAATCAGCCTCACCCCGCCCCGCCAGCAGCCCGAACCGCCAGGAAAGCTGAAGCCGGTTCGCGGCAACAAGGCGCCTGATGCCATCGGCGCCATCGCGCACCAGCATCCGGCCGCGCGGTCCGACCGCCCAGCTTTCATCGAACTTGCTCTCCTGATCGACCGTGATCGACATGGTGATCTTGCGGCTGGCCGAAACAGCGTCGTTCAGTTGCAGCCATTCAGTCCAGTGCGGCTCGCCGTTTGCCCGGCAGGCAATCGTCAGGATCGGGCTGTAGCTCAAGGCACCGCCGCCGGTGATCAGCTTGTTGGTGGCGTAGAGCGAGGCCGTGACGAGGCCGTCTTCGCTCGTGCCGAAGCGCCAGTTATCAGGCACCGTGCCGGCCTGGGCAATGCCGCAGACCGAGACAAGGATCAGCGCGATTGCCGAAGCGTGTCCCAATTCGACGAACAGTCTCAACACGCCCTCCAAAAACCAAGCGGCTTGCAATAGAGGCGCAGATAATGATCAAAGCTTGGTCGCCACAGGCCGTCGCTCGCGAAGCATGGCGGCTGTTGCAGTTTGGCAACGAAAAAGGCCGCCTCGAGGGCGGCCTTCCTGTTTCAGCGGAGCGCTGGTGTTATTCGGAGGCCTTCTTCTTCGGCGCGGCCTTCTTCTTGGGCTCTTCCGCGTCGTCGGCCGTCTTGGCGTCGGCCTTCTTGGCGGCGACTTTCTTCGCCGGCTTCGCCTTGACGGCGGTCTCGTCCTCTTCGTCGTCGGCCATCAGCTCTTCCTTGCTGACCTTGACGTCGGTGACCGAAATCTGACCGAGCAGATGGTCCACCACCTTTTCCTCGAACATCGGCGCCCGCAGCGTGTTCAACGCTTCCGGGTTGTTGCGGTAGAACTCGAAGACTTCCTGCTGCTGATTGCCGGGATAGCGACGCACCTGCTCGAACAGGCCGCGCTGCAGCTCTTCGTCCGATACGGTCACGCCGGCCTTCTCGCCGATTTCAGCCAGCACCAGGCCGAGGCGCACACGGCGCTCGGCAAGCCGCAGATACTCGGTGCGCGCCTCTTCTTCCGTCGTCTCTTCGTCGGCGAAGGTGCGTCCGGCTGCTTCCAGGTCACGATTGACCTGCGCCCAGATGTTGTTGAACTCGGCGTCGACGAGTTTCGACGGCGCCTCGAACGAATAAGCCGCGTCGAGCTGGTCGAGCAGCTGGCGCTTGACCTTCTGGCGCGTCATGGCGCCGAACTGGTTCTCGATCTGGCCGCGCACGACGTCGCGCAGGCGCTCCAGCGACTCCAGGCCGAGGTTCTTGGCGGTCTCGTCGTTGATTTCCAGCGCGCCGGGCTGGGACACTTCCTTGACGGTGACGTCGAAGGTCGCTTCCTTGCCGGCCAGATGCGCGGCCTGGTAGTTTTCCGGGAAAGTCACGGTGACCTGCTTTTCGTCACCGGCCTTGGCGCCGACAAGCTGATCCTCGAAGCCGGGGATGAACTCCTTCGAGCCCAGAACCAGCGGCTGATCGGTGCCGGCGCCGCCATTGAAGGCCTCGCCGTCGATCTTGCCGACATAGTCGATGGTGACGCGGTCGCCATTGGCGGCCTTGCCGGCCTTCGGCTCGTAGCTGCGCGCCGATTCGGCAACGCGCTGGACCTGCTCGTCGATCTCGGTATCCGGAACGTCGAACACCTGGCGTGTCACCTTGATGTCGGAAAAGTCCTTGATCTCGATCGCCGGGATGATCTCGTAGTTGAGGCGGAATTCGAAGTCGGCACCGCCGGCCAGGATCTTCTCGGCTTCCTTCTCGTCCTCGGTCATGATGACTTCTGGCTGCATGGCAGCCTTTTCACCACGCCCGGTAATGATCGAACGGGTCGAATCGTTGAGGATTTCGTTGACCACTTCGGCCATGAACGACTTGCCGTAGACCTTGCGCAGGTGCTGCACCGGCACCTTGCCTGGACGGAAGCCGTTGATGCGGACCTTGTTGCGGGCATCCGAAAGCCGCGCCATCAGCTTGGCTTCCATGTCACCGGCCGGCACGGTGATCTTGATCTCTCGCTTGAGACCGGAGTTGAGCGTTTCGGTGACCTGCATCGTAAAACCTTTGTTTTCACCAATGAGACTGCCACGGCCTCTGCCGTTCACAGCCTGCCGGTATATTCTTGCCGGGAATGGCTTTTGGTACGGAACCTGGCGATTTGACCGAAAACCCGGCTCAAACTCTCCCAAACTGCGTTCCAAAATGTGAATAAGTTCTTGTTTTTCCTACTTCTTATCACATTCTGCAGAAGCGGATCGTCGCGTCCCGTCACATTTGACACGCCTTTTGTCACAGGCGAGGCCAATTTTCAACAGTCTTCGCGTTCCGGCGAATAACCAGCATTCGGGCCTGACCCACATCTTGTCGCTGACCCACATCTTGTCTCCGACATTGACAGAATGATGGCCACATGGGATTGCCGGTCCATGCGGATGTGGCGGAACTGGTAGACGCCCTGGATTTAGGTTCCAGTGCCGAAAGGCGTGGGGGTTCGAGTCCCTTCATCCGCACCACCCTTCGCTCTTCGAGCTTCGGGTGGCGGGCCACCCGAATAGATGACGGAGTGTCCCCCGAAGCCTTGGCGAAGGAGGACCGGCGCCGTTCAGGCAGCCATCGGATTGAGCTTCAGATGCTGGATCAGGATAATGGTCTTGGCGTCGATGATGCGGCCATCGGCGATGCCCGCCAGCGCCTCGTCGAGCGGCATTTCCAGAACCTCGATATCCTCGCCCTCTTCTTGGGCGCCGCCGCCGGCCGAGATGCGATCGGCGGGCGAATAGCGGGCAATGAAAAACCAGAGCCGTTCGGTGACGCTGCCGGGGCTCATATAGGGCGAAAACAGCCGCTCAATATCCTTCAAGCGGTAACCAAGCTCTTCCTCGGCTTCCTTGCGGATGGCGGTCTCTGGATCGTTTTCGTCCAACAGGCCGGCACAGGCCTCGATCAACGGTTCGCGATGACCGGTGACATAGGCGGGATAGCGGAACTGGCGCACCAGAAGCACGGTCGAACGCAAGGGGTCGTAAGGCAGGATCACCGCGCCGTCGCCGCGATCATAGGTCTGGCGGATTTGCGTCTCCCACTGACCGTCGCGCCGGCGATAGTCGAGGACGGTCTTCTTCAAGACGGCCCAGTCGTCGGAGAGGATTTCCTCCGAACGGACGCGAATACGATCTTCCATCATGGTCTCCATGCAAAAGCGCGTCGCGCTTTATGCTCCTGTTTTATGCATGTCGCTCTCCCAAACCGGGGCCACTTTTGGGCGACATGCATTGCCGAGGCGTAGCCGCGAACCGGCATTTCGGCAATCCCGTCAGTGATTGGTCCAGAACCCCTTTCACCGCCTCGTGTCTGGCGCAGGCGCCATCGGTCGCCTAAATAGCTGCGAACCCTCCCGGAGTTTCTCATGACAGCGTCGCTTTTCCAGCCGATCACCCTCGACGGCCTCACCTTCCCCAACCGCATCGCCGTCGCGCCGATGTGCCAGTATTCCGCCGACGACGGCTCGGCCAGTGACTGGCATCTCCATCACTGGATGAACCTCGCAATGTCCGGCGCCAGCATGGTCACGGTCGAGATGACCGATGTCGAGCGGCGCGGGCGTATCACCCATGGCTGCCTCGGCCTCTATTCCGAAGACAATGAAGCGGCCGCCCGCCGCGCACTGGACGCCGCACGACGCGTCGCCGCACCCGGCACGAAATTCGGCTCCCAACTCGCCCATGCCGGCCGCAAGGCTTCGAACCGCAAGCCGTGGGAAGGCGGCGGGCCACTGCAGCCAAATGAGGATCCCTGGCAGACCGTCTCCGCCTCGGCCATCCCCTACGACACCGGTTGGAACGTGCCGCACGCACTGGAGGACGAGGAGATCCTGCAACTGATCGAGCGCTTCGCCGAAGCCGCAAGGCGGGCCGAACGCGCCGGCTTCGATTTCATCGAACTGCACGCCGCGCATGGCTACCTGATCTTCCAGTTCCTGTCGCCCTTGTCCAACCAGCGCACGGACCGCTGGGGCGGCTCGCTGGAAAACCGCATGCGTCTTGTCGTCGAGATCGCCAAGGCGGTGCGCAAGGCTACGCCAAAGCTGATGCTCGGCGCGCGGCTGTCGGTGATGGATTGGGTCGATGGCGGCTTCGACGTAGCGGACGCGATCGAAGTGGCCAAGGCGCTCAAGGACGAGGGCGTTGCCTATCTCTGCTGCTCGAGCGGCGGCAATTCGCCGTTGCAGAAATTGCCCACCGGCCCCGGCTATCAGGTGCATCTGGCGGAGGCGGTGCGCAAGGGCGCCGATATTCCGACCCGTGCGGTCGGCCTGATCGACGACCCGAAGCAGGCCGAAGCGATCCTCGCCGAGGGCCGCGCCGACATGGTGGCGCTGGCGCGGGCCTTCCTGGCCGATCCGCGCTGGGGATGGCGTGCGGCGGCGACATTCAGCGAAACGATCCACCCGGCACCGCAGCTTGCCCGTTCGGTGACCACGATGCAGCATTGGATGAAGGCGACGGGCTGAACGGTCCGCGCTCCCGACCACGGCCACCTTGGCTCCAGACAGCTTGACGGTGCTTCGCTGCAATTCCGTCCGCGAGCTGTTACGATGGCGAGGCTGTGGCGGGCGCGGCCAGGCTTGGGAGGAAATCTGTCGGCCGGGGCATTCCTCCCGGTTGCGGTGCTGGTTGCCGGAGTAGGGTTTTCCAAACAGCCTCTGAGACGTTTGGGCGCAGGCTGACGGCCATGGTTGCAACCAAATTGGCTGCTTTGCGTTGCGGCCATGATGGACAACAAACCTTTTGAAGTGCCGGTCGTCGTCGAACTTGGCCACGTCGGCAAATATCGCCACATCCGCAGCGCCCAGGAGGCTGCGGAGTGCCTGATGACGGTGTGGCCGCTCAATCGCGGCCCGCGCCATCGTGATGCCCTCGACACTTGCCTCAAAGTGCTGGAAGGTTATCGTTCGACAGCAGATGCGCGCCGGGCGCTGATTGAAGCGGCCAAGGAATCGGAAGTGCTGGTGCCCGACGACAGACTGCCCGACGACCGGCTGCATTGAGCAGACGGACCTTTCAACCGGAGGTTTTTCATGGCGAAGCTGACTTACAAGATCGTCGAGCATGACGGCGGCTGGGCCTACAAGGTCGGAGCGACCTTTTCCGAGACGTTCCCCACGCATCAGGACGCAATGCGCGCGGCCGAAATCGCCTCGGCCGAGCAGCAGGTCGCCGGAGCGACCGACGGCATCCAGTATGAGGACGCCGAAGGCAAATGGCACGAGGAACTGGCCGACGGCCGCGACCGGCCGCAGACAGAAGTGTCAGATTAATTCCGGCAATCGTTATCGGGCAGGCAAGGAGCCGGCCGCGGACATCGAGAAAGTCCGCGGCCCGCAGCTGCCAGTGGCATCATTTGCCGCAATACTGATCGTTGACGTTCCCCTGGGCATTCGCGTCAGGGCCGGGCGTGTGATCGGCACATGGGCCAATCGGGCCGGTGTTGCCCAAGGTGTTCAACCCGGAGCCATCTGCATTGATGCTGCCGGTGGTGCTGGGATCGACAGTCGTTTGGTCTTCATTGCCGAACAGCCACCAGCTGTGGTTTGAATAGGTGCTGTCCGACGACTGTGCCATCGCCGATGTGGCGAGACCAATCGTCAGGACGGATGCTGCTAGAAGTTTGGTGTACATTTTGGATTACTCCATATCTCATCGTCTTTGTCGTCTTGGGAGCGACACAGGTGAAACCCGTCAATCAACCGATGGTTCCTTGAAATTGTCGTGAAGCTGCCTGGATGTCGGATCGGAGAATGCACGGATCGCAAGGCGTTTGATGAAGGCAACGACCCGTTCAGGCTCGCTGAATTGCGGCATGTGGCCGAGGCCTTCGACGGATTCGAAATCAAGCCTGTCGATCCATATAAGTGCAGCTTGTTCGCCGCTCGGGCGGCATTGCGGCCGCTGCCGCGCCGCGCTATCTCAGGCGACCCGTCATGCCGGAGCCTTCCATGCCTGAAATCGTGACCGCCGCCATGCTCGTCATCGGCGATGAGATTCTGTCCGGCCGCACCAAGGACAAGAACATCGGCCATCTCGCCGACATCATGACGGCGATCGGCATCGACCTCAAGGAAGTGCGCATCGTCCCTGACGAGGAAGACGAGATCATCGCGGCGGTGAATGCCGTGCGCGCGCGCTACACTTATGTGTTCACCACGGGCGGCATCGGTCCGACGCATGACGACATCACGGCCGATTCCATCTCCAAGGCTTTTGGCGTGCCTTGCGAATACGATGCCCGGGCCTATGCGATGCTGGAGGCGAGCTATGCCGCGCGCGGCATCGAATACACGCAGGCCCGCAAGCGCATGGCACGGATGCCGCGCGGCGCCGATCTCATCGACAATCCGGTGTCGGTCGCGCCTGGCTTCCGCATCGGCAACGTTCACGTCATGGCCGGTGTGCCGTCAATTTTCCAGGCCATGCTCGACAATGTCGTGCCGACGCTGAAGGCTGGCACGAAGATGCTTTCGGCGACCGTGCCCTGCCCGTTCGGCGAAGGCCTCATCGGCGGGCCGCTAGGCGATATACAGAAAGCGCATCCCGATACGATCATCGGCTCCTACCCGAAATATGGCGATGGCAAGTTCTGGACCGAACTGGTCGTGCGCGCCCGCAGCCAGGAGGCGCTGGACGCCGCCCGCGCCGATGTCGAGGCGATGGTAGCCGGCTTCGCCAGCAATCCCGGCTGATCTGGTCCAGACCGGAACAAAGCACGACGCTGCAACGTTTCCCCGGCACGAGTTCGCCAGCTCGTAAACTGAGGGATTGTCATGCGATTCAAAACCATCGTCGCCATTCTGCAGAACGAGCAGGACGCCGAGCGTGTGCTCGACTGCGCCATTCCGCTCGCCACCCGGTTCCAGAGCCATCTGGTCGGCATCCACGCGGAAACGCTTCCCGTGCCCTACACCTCTGCCACAGGCTTTCCCGACACCGAATTCCTGCAGGTTTCGGCAGATATGAACCGGGAACGGGCCGAGAAACTGAGGACGCTGTTTCTCAGGCATATCGAGGATTCCGGTCTTTCCTTCGAGTGGCGAAGCCTGGAGAGCTTTTCGGGTGACAGCGCGCTGACCGGGATTTCGAGCGTGCGGGCCGCCGACCTGATCATAGCGGCGCAGCGCGAAACGGGCGGCGATTCCAGTGCGGACGTAGACACGCTGGTCTACGATGCCGGCCGGCCGGTGCTGGTGGTGCCGCACGAGGGTCCGCTGATCACCACCTTCAAACGCGTCTTGCTCGCCTGGAACGGCAGCAAGGAAGCGGCGCGCGCCGCCTTCGACGCGCTGCCCTTCATCATCGAAGCCGAGAAGACCGACATATTGGTTATCGACCCTCCTGAAACGCTCGACGACAGCCCGGAGGCCGCCGGCGCGGAAATCGCGTCGGCGCTATCGCGCCACGGCGCCACCGTCAGCGTCTCGGTGCAGCAGTCGGGCGGCAGTTCGGTCGATGACATCATCCAGACCAGGATCGCGGAAACCGGCGCCGATCTGCTGGTACTCGGCGCCTACAGCCACTCATGGCTGCGTCAGCTTCTGTTCGGCGGCGTGACGCGCAGCGTGCTGCGCACCGCGCCGGTGGCAGCCTTCCTGTCACGGTAGGTCCACAGCGATCGCTAGCCCTTGCCTTTGCCAAGGCCCTTGCTCTTGCCAAGATAGGGGCTTTCCAGCTAATTCCGCGCGCATTCCCCTGTTTTCCTGCGCGCGATACCCGCGTGCTGTGGAGTGCGCGACATGTCCCTTCCCGAAAAAGCCTTTCCGGTCTCCTGGGACCAATTCCATCGCGACGCCCGGGCGCTCGCCTGGCGGCTTGCCGGCGCCAACAAGGGGCAATGGAAAGCGATCGTCTGCATCACGCGAGGCGGGCTGGTGCCCGCGGCGATCATCTCGCGTGAACTCGGCATCCGCGTCATCGAGACGGTCTGCGTCGCCTCCTATCACGACTATACCAGCCAGGGGCAGCTGCAGGTCCTCAAGGAGATCACCCCTGCCCTGCTCGACGACGACGGCGCCGGCGTACTGATCATCGACGACCTGACCGACACCGGCAAGACGGCGGGCATCGTGCGCGCGATGATGCCCAAGGCGCATTTCGCCACCGTCTATGCCAAGCCGAAAGGCAGGCCGCTGGTCGATACTTTCGTCACCGAAGTCAGCCAGGACACCTGGATCTATTTCCCGTGGGACATGGGCTTCACCTACCAGAAGCCGATCGCCGACGACCACGCCGGCTGATTCGCAACTACCTGCCGGTTACAGACCAGCAGCTTGCACCGGGCATGATTTGCTTTCGCAAACAGGTCCGGCAGAGCCGGATATTTTGCGAAATCGACGTCTATTGGCGGAAATCGGCCAGGCGAATGAAATTTTTTACTTTTATTGCCGACAATTAGCCGTAAGATTCGTGAGACGGCAAACGATTCCGGAGGCTGGGGCTAGCTTCTTCGATGTTGACGAGGCCAACGACACACAATCATCTGGCCGAAAGGGTCCGACGGCTCTTCGGCACTGCGCCGTGCCGCCTGCAGGTTGCCGCCCTGCCGTGGCGCGACACGGGAGACGGCGTCGAAATCATGCTGATCACCAGCCGCGATACCGGCCGCTGGGTTTTGCCCAAGGGCTGGCCAGAGGCCAGGGAGCCGCTTTGCGAGGCCGCGGCGCGCGAAGCCGGCGAGGAGGCCGGGCTGCGCGGCCGTGTCTCTCATCTTGAAGCCGGCCGTTACTTTTACGCCAAGGTACTGGCTTCCGGCGAAGAAGTGCCGTGCGAGGTCCTGGTGTTTCCGCTGCATGTCGACAAAGTCGCGGATCGCTGGAAGGAAAAACACTCGCGCACCCGCAAATGGGTCCGCGCAAGCGAAGCGGTGCGCATGGTCAACGAACCCGACCTTTGCCAGATCATCGCCTATTTCTGCGCCGACCCGCACAGCTTCTCCTGACGGGCGGCCACACCGCACTCTTTGCAAAACGGGACTGGCTTGCAACGGCTGGACACGCGTTGCCGCGCATCGACATGAATGCTTTGCTAAGGAATCAAGGGTAGGATTCGGCAGCTCTGGTATTTTTGATCGATGGCGAACCCCGCAAATCCAATTCCAAACGAGTCCGACGAGTCCCAGCGCGAGCATCGTCCGCGCGTGCTCAAGGGCGGGTCGATCATCACCGGAATTTCGAATTCGGAAGTCGGTTGCACGCTGCGCAACCAGCACGAAGGCGGCGCCGAACTGAAGGTACCGCTGGAAGCCCGGGTCCCCGATCGCTTCCTTCTCTATGTGCCGCTCGACGGCATTGCCTATCGTTGCGAGGTCCGCTGGCGACGCAACGACCGTATCGGGGTGCAGTTCACCGGCACCGAGCCAAAACCCCGGCTGCATTACGGCTGATCTTGCGGGGACGGTTGGCAAGCTCGCGCCGGGACCCGCCTTCACGACACGTTGGATCGTTGCCGCGTCTGGATTGCCTGGTGGCGACCAAAATTGCGATCGCCGCACCGCATTCTATCCCCGTTATCCACATATGTGACACACAAGATGTTGGGGTCACAAAAGCTACGCAAACGAATCCTTGACGGCGCAAAACGAGTCGCCTTTTATAGGCCATGCGCTCCTGTTGAGAGTGCGACCGGAAAGTTCTGAGCCCGGTCTTTTTCCCGGATTATGTGCGTTTTGCTCGCATTTCCGCCTGTTTACGAGGCCGGCGGAAGCGTTGGAATTGTAGGGCGGTTGGGGTCGATAGGGACAATTGTCGGGCTTGAATAAATTGTCTGTTAATACTATATTTAGTGTTTGCAGGTAGGTTCGACGCTAGATAGTGTGAATTTCCCTCGACCGAGGGAATCGGAAAAAATCAGTTTTGAGGGACCCGTGGGTTCGTCGGCGTGTTGGACAGGCACTTCGCAAGGAGTTTGACCAGCAGGGCCGGCGGAGGCTGCGAAATGGAGAGCCGGCCGTTTTCGAACGCCGGCAGACGGCGGACATGCGCGTTTCGCATCGGGGGCAGAAATCCCTGGGGAAAAGCGCTATATATAGACAAAAGGGACCGGACCAATGCGCATCGAGCGTCGTTTCACCAAGCCAGGACAGTCTGCCTATGCGGAGATCGAATTCCGCAAGGCGCTTTCGGAGATCAAGAATCCGGATGGCTCGGTGGTGTTCCGCTTGGACAATATCGACGTGCCGGCGCAGTTCTCCCAGGTCGCAGCCGATATCCTGGCGCAGAAATATTTCCGCAAGGCCGGTGTGCCGGCGCGCCTGAAGAAGATCGAAGAGAACGACGTCCCCTCCTTTCTGTGGCGCTCCGTAGCCGATGAGGCGGAACTGGCGAAATTGCCGGAAGCCGAGCGCTACGGTTCCGAGATCGATGCGCGCCAGGTCTTCGACCGGCTCGCCGGCACCTGGACTTACTGGGGCTGGAAGGGCGGCTACTTCAAGGGGTCGGAGGAAGACGCGCGCGCCTTCCGCGACGAGCTTGCCTACATGCTGGCCACCCAGCGCGTCGCGCCGAACTCGCCGCAATGGTTCAACACCGGCCTGCACTGGGCCTATGGCATCGACGGCCCGAGCCAGGGCCACTTCTATGTCGACCCGTTCACCGGCAAGCTGACCAAGTCGAAATCCTCCTACGAGCATCCGCAGCCGCATGCCTGCTTCATCCAGGGCGTGCAGGACGACCTCGTCAACGAGGGCGGCATCATGGATCTGTGGGTGCGTGAAGCGCGCCTGTTCAAATACGGCTCCGGCACCGGCTCCAACTTCTCGCTGCTGCGCGGTGAAGGCGAAAAGCTGTCGGGCGGCGGCCGCTCGTCGGGCCTGATGAGCTTCCTCAAGATCGGCGACCGCGCAGCGGGCGCCATCAAGTCGGGCGGCACCACGCGCCGCGCCGCCAAAATGGTCATTGTCGACGCCGACCACCCCGATATCGAGGAATTCATCGACTGGAAGGTCAATGAAGAGCAGAAGGTCGCCTCGCTGGTGACCGGCTCGAAGATCGTCAAGAAGCATCTCGAAGCGATCATGAAGGCCTGCGTCAACTGCGAAGGCAATGGCGACGACTGCTTCGACCCGGCCATCAACACCGCGCTGAAGCGCGAGATCAAGGCGGCCAAGAAGTCCGCCGTGCCGGAGAACTACATCTACCGCGTCATCCAGTTCGCCAAGCAAGGCTATTCGTCGATGTCGTTCAAGACCTACGACACCGACTGGGATTCGGATGCCTACCTCACGGTTTCGGGCCAGAACTCCAACAATTCGGTGTCGCTGAAGGACAATTTCCTGCGCGCCGTCGAGGACGATGCCGACTGGCACCTGACCGCCCGCAAGGACGGCAAGGTGCTGAAGACGCTGAAGGCTCGCGACCTCTGGGAAAAGATCGGTTACGCCGCCTGGGCGTCCGCCGATCCGGGCCTGCATTTCAACACGACGATGAACGACTGGCACACCTGCGCTTCCGCCGGTGCGATCCGGGCGTCCAACCCGTGCTCGGAATACATGTTCCTCGACGACACGGCCTGCAATCTCGCCTCGATCAATCTGCTGCCCTACCGCAACGCCGACGGCACGATCGACATCGCAGCCTACGAGCACACGGTGCGGCTGTGGACCATCGTGCTCGAAATCTCGGTCATGATGGCGCAGTTCCCGTCGAAGGAGATCGCCAAACAGTCCTACGAATACCGCACGCTCGGCCTCGGCTATGCCAATATCGGCGGCCTGCTGATGACATCGGGCATTCCCTACGACTCCGATGAAGGCCGCGCGATCTGCGCCGCACTCACCGCAATCATGACCGGCATGGCCTATGCCACCTCGGCCGAGATGGCCGGCGAACTCGGCGCCTTCGCCGACTACGACCGCAATGCGCAGAACATGCTGCGCGTCATGCGCAACCATCGCCGTGCCGCCTATGGCGAGAAGCAGGGCTACGAGAAGCTCGCCGTCAACCCGGTGCCGCTGGTCGCTTCCGACCTGAAGCAGCAGGACCTTGCCACCCACGCCAAGGCCGCCTGGGACCGCGCCATCGAGCTCGGCGAAGAGCATGGCTACCGCAATGCGCAGGCGACCGTGATTGCGCCGACCGGCACGATCGGCCTGGTCATGGATTGCGACACCACCGGCATCGAGCCCGACTTCGCGCTGGTGAAGTTCAAGAAGCTGGCCGGCGGCGGCTATTTCAAGATCATCAACCGCGCCGTGCCGGAAGCGCTGCGCACGCTTGGCTACTCCGAAGCCCAGATCGCCGAGATGGAGGCCTATGCGGTCGGCCACGGCAACCTCAACCAGGCGCCGGCCATCAACCCCGGCGCGCTCAAGGCCAAGGGCTTCACCGACGACAAGATCGCCGCGCTCAATGCGGCGCTAAAGTCGGCCTTCGACATCAAGTTCGTCTTCAACCAGTGGACGCTCGGCGCCGACTGGGTGAAGGAGACGTTCGGCTTCACCGACGAGCAGCTCAACGACTTCTCGTTCGAGATCCTGCCGGCGCTCGGCTTCTCCCGGAAGGACATCGAGGCCGCCAACATCCATGTCTGCGGTGCGATGACGCTGGAAGGCGCGCCGTTCCTCAAGGCCGAACACCTGGCCGTGTTCGACTGCGCCAGCCCGTGCGGCAAGATCGGCAAGCGCTCGCTTTCGATCAACAGCCACATCCAGATGATGGCGGCTGCACAGCCCTTCATTTCCGGCGCCATCTCGAAGACCATCAACATGCCCAACGATGCGACGGTGGAAGACGCCAAGGGCGCCTACATGCTGTCGTGGAAGCTGGCGCTGAAGGCCAACGCGCTCTACCGCGACGGCTCGAAGCTGTCGCAGCCGCTCAACTCCTCGCTGCTCGCCGATGGCGAGGACGACGAGGATGAAGCCGTCGAGCAGTTGCTCGCCGCACCTGCGGCAGCGCGTGCCGCACAGATCACCGAGCGGATCGTCGAGCGCATCATCGAGCGCGTGTCGCGCGAGCAGGAAAAGCTGCCCGGCCGCCGCAAAGGTTACACGCAGAAGGCCAAGATCGGTGGCAACACCATCTTCCTGCGCACCGGCGAATATGACGATGGCCGTCTCGGCGAGATCTTCATCGACATGAACAAGGAAGGCGCGACCTTGCGTGGCCTTCTCAACAACTTCGCCATCGCCATTTCGCTGGGCCTGCAATATGGCGTGCCGCTCGACGAATATGTGCACGCCTTCACCTTCACCAAGTTCGAGCCGGCCGGCATGGTGCAGGGCAATGACGCCATCAAGAGCGCGACGTCGATCCTCGACTACGTGTTCCGCGAGCTGGCGATTTCCTATCTCGGCCGCAACGACCTCGCCCATGTCGACCAGTCGGACTTTTCCAACACCGCACTTGGCCGTGGCATCAGCGAAGGCAAGACCGACGCGGTCTCCAAGGGCCTGACCCGTGGCGCCTCGCCGGTGAAGCTGGTGTCGCGCGTCAGCGGCAACGATCCGAAAGGCTTTGCGGCCCCCTCGGGCGCCCCTGCCCGCTCGGCACCGACCGCCTTCTCCGGCTCCAACGTGCTGGCGCTGAAACCGGCCAGCGACGAAGCGGTCGCCTACAAACGCGACTATGAGGAGCGGGCAAAGGAACTGGCCGAAGACATCGCCTTCGAGGAGGCGGTGGGTGCTGCTTCCGACGCGACGGCAGGCTTGTTCACCGACGCCGCGGCCGTCGAGGCGGCCGAAGCCAAGAAACTCGCCAACGACCGCCGTGCAAGGTCCCTGCTTCAGGGATACACCGGCAATTCCTGCTCCGAGTGCCAGAACTTCACCATGGTGCGGAACGGGACCTGCGAGAAGTGCGATACGTGCGGCTCGACGAGCGGGTGTAGCTGAGGTCTAGTGCCACCTCGGCTTACAGTTCGCGAGATCATTCGCCTGCTGGAGGCCGACGGCTGGTATCTGGTTGCAACCAAGGGCAGCCATCGCCAATATAAGCATGAAGTCAAAGCCGGCCGCGTCACCGTGGCTGGCAAGCCATCTGAAGAGGTTGCGCCAGGAACACTGAACAGCATCCTCAAGCAGTCAGGTTTGAAGGAGTGATGACATGCGTTACGCGGTGGTGATTGAAAAAGCAGGAAGTAATTTCTCTGCCTATGTGCCGGACCTACCCGGCTGCATCGCGACAGGTGCCACTGTGCCTGAAGTGGAAACCGAGATTCGCGACGCAATACGCTTTCACATCGAAGGTTTGCGAGCCGATGGGCTGGATGTGCCCAAGGGTGTCAGCCTCGCGGAATACATAGAGGCATAAAATTCCTGCAATCAGGATTCTCGGCATCTACCCCGCCGGCACACCCGCAGCGTCTGCTCGTCAACGGCTCGTCCTGCCCCACGAATAGCAGCTTGCGCCCCTCACCCGCCGGCACCTCGAAATACTGGATCCCGTCAGGCATTTCGCCCCAGTCGCCGCACGGTTGCTCCGGGATTTCATCGAGGCTTGCTACCGCTTTCAGCTCTTTCGCATAGGCCGCGTTGGAGCTGAACGCTTAGCGTTTGACGGCGGCAGGCGCGGCGCCCCCGGCGTAAGGCGTCGGATTCAATAACTTGTTTGCATCTGGCCATGCCTTCGGCTTGCCCGGTTCAAAGCCTCTCAGCATGCCATCTCAGATGGTCGTCCATGAAGCTGGAGATGAAAAGATACGAGTGATCGTATCCATCCTGCATCCGCAGCTTCAGCGGAATACCTGCTTTGGTGCAGGCCGCTTCAAGCAGCCAGGGCCTCAGCCCGTCGTCAAGAAATCCGTCCGACGTTCCCTGATCCACCAAAAATTCAGGGAAACGATATCCGTCGTCGATGAGCGACGTCGCGTCGCAGGTTCGCCACGAGGCCTCATCCTTGCCCAGATACTTCTCAAAGGCCGGTCTCGACCAGCCGGCGGTGCTTGGCTGGGCGATCGGGGCGAACGCCGAGCAGCTCTTGAAACGCTGCGGATTCTTCAAGGCAATCGTCAGCGCGCCATGCCCGCCCATCGAATGGCCGGAGATAGCCTGGCGCGTCATATCGGCTGGAAATTCAGCCGCGATGAGGGCCGGCAACTCCTCGGTGACATAGGAATACATGCGATAGTTCTTCGCATAAGGCTCTTGCGTCGCATCGAGATAGAAGCCGGCGCCGGAGCCGAACTGCCAGTTGTCTTTTTCATCCGGAATGTCGCCCCCGCGCGGGCTGGTGTCGGGACAGACGACGATCAGGCCGAGATCGGCGGCCATGCGCCTGTACTCGCCCTTGTCCATTACATTGGCGTGGGTGCACGTCAGGCCTGAGAGATACCACACAACGGGACAAGGCGTTTCCCGCGCCTGCGGAGGTATGAAAACGGCAAAAGTCATGTCGCAACGGCAACTCGTCGACAAATGGGAATAGACGCCCTGCACGCCGCCATGGGCTTTCGTTTGAGAGATGATTTTCATGTGTTCTCCACGTTGCGGGTCGGATGACGGTCGCCCCCTACTGCCACCCAGCGGCAGCACTTGCGTCCTGCCATCCTATGGTTCTTGTGTCGACGGATCTCAGCGCGGAAAAAGAACCTCGCCCATTCCGAGCACTGCGTTATCCCCGCCATATTTGCGCGGTGCGCTCCCCAGAAGCGGCCGTTTCAAAATGCCCTCGGCGATCAGATGACGATCGATGATGGCGGCGAAAACGCTCTCGGGTGCGCCACATTCGACGAAGCTCGGCGACATGCGTGCCGGCGTGCGATCGAGAAGGATCGAACCGCGACGCATCAGATAGCCGGGCATCTCGCCGGTGCCACCGGCCACCACCAAGGTGCCGGCGATCATGCGGCTGCCGGCGTGGTCGCCGGAGCCTTTCAGCACCGCGATCAGGCCGCGCCGCATGCGGTCCGCAGCGAAGGCGCCCGCCTTGCCCCTGACGATCAACACACCGCCGTTCATGCCGGCCAGTTCCCCGACGAGCGGCGCACCGAGGTGGTCGCCGGCATTGCCTGTTATCTCAAGCCTGCCGCCACGCATGCCGGAGCCGGCGTATGGACCCGCATTGCCTTCGATCATGAGCTTGCCACCGCGCATGGCGCGCCCGGCCTGGGCGCCGGCATTGCCATCGAGGCGGACCGACCCGCCCCGCATGCCTTGCGCCACAAGGTCAAGGCGCGTGCTTCCGCCTTCGAACACGATGCTTGTCGGATCGCTGCCGGCGACGCGAAAAATGTCGCCCACCTTCGATCCGTGCTTCGACATGCCGATCTGGATTCTTTCGACGTCGCGCCTTTCGATCCCGGCCAGCCGCTCCGGCGTCAGCGGCGACAGGTCAAGGCGCTCCGGCGGCTCGGCAACCAGGGTGAAGGTCAGCGCCTTCATGGCAGCATATCCTTCAGCGAGTAGATGAATTTCCCGAGCTTGCCGCCGTAATTGCCGGCGCTGATCCGAACCGCGCCTCTTTTCGGGCCGAGCTCTATGACAGCCTTGATGCCTGCCTTCATCGCGGCGGCAACTGCATCATTGGTTTCACCATCGATGACGATTTCCAGGACGGCGTTGATGTCGGGACCGAGCTCACTCGCGACGACGCCGCGCAGCGTTGGCGCGTAGGCTTCGTTGGCCGAAGCGATCATGCCTTTGTATTTGCCACCTATCTTGGAACCCGAACGGGCAATGCCGCCCGGAAACGGCACGATGGCGCCAGGCACCATGCCGATCGCAGCGACCGCGGCCTCGGCGGCGGCCAAAGCATTGGCGCTGTTTTGCGCCATGACAAAGAAATTGCCGCCACCGACAGCTTCCTTCGTCAGTCCGGTCGTTGCTTCGCACAGGAACTCGCCATCCATGACGGGAATACGCCAGAAATGCCTGTCGCCGATCTTCTTGGAGATTTGCCAGCCGTCGCCGAAATAACGCAGCGCCGAACCGAGCTTGAGCTCGGCGCTGCCTTGCAGCCCGGCAAAGCAGGCGGAACCCGGCGAGGTCAAAACGCACTGGCCGACACGATTGAGCAGTTGCTTCTGCAATTCGTCCGTTCCCATCGCGAAGATCATGACGCGGCAGCCCGGCCGGCCATCCGGTGTGGCCGAGGGCGGCAGGTCGAGATCGATTGCCGCTTCGCAGCCGCAACCGATCACCGAGGTGGCGAAGCCGGACATCGTGATCGCCGCCTGGCGAGCCCATTTCCGGCTCGGCGCGGTGATGACGATGGCGGTTGCGCGCATGCCGAAGGCTTCCGCGAAGGTATCGTCGATCGTCATCCCATTGACGCTCATGTTCGGCATGGCACCTCGCCGAATGGCTGTTCGCGCGCAATCGCGGAATCCGGAAAATTGAACCAGTCCAGCGACAGGCCGTAGCGCTGCTGGTGATAGTCCTCGAGCCGTCGCACCATTGCCTTGTCGACAGGCGGCTTGAGCCTCAATGCCTTGCCCCAGCGGTAATGGATGATTTCCCCGTCTTGCACGACGAGATCGCCATCCTTGAAAACATACGCCGCCCGTCCGAGCATTTTCGCGATACTGCGGTCCCTGCGATAGACAGCGATGTCTGCTGTTGCGCCGGCGCCGAGATGGCCTCGATCCGTCAAGCCGAGCAGCTTGGCCGGCGCCGCGCGCGTCATGATGGCGATTTCCTCGAACGTGTATTCGCGGTCGATTGCGGCCAGGGTAGAGAGCGCCAGGGCGGATCGTGAAAGTCCAGCGGTCATTTCGGCGCGCGCTTCCCGGCTCATCAGCAGTTCGAACAGCGCCGGATAAGCCGTAAAAGGTGCACCGTTGGGATGATCGGTGGTGAAGAACACACGCCAGGGATCGTCGATCAGGAGAAAAAGCTCGAGCCCGATCGCCCACTGCATCGTGCCGTAGAAGTCTTTGCCATAGCTGTAGGGCACGATGCCCCCGCCATTGCCGTCACCATCATGAATGACGGTCTTTTTCGGGTGCGCGCTGCCACGCGCCGAAAACTGCCGCATGACGTCGGAGGAGACCGTGACCGTCTGGCCGAACATGACCTGGCCGATATCGATAGTGACTTCCGGCGTCGCGTTGACCAGTTCGGCAAGCCGTGCGGCGGCAGAGGAAAACCCGCGTTTTCCTTCGGTGCCATAGCCATAGAACTGGAGGTGGGCGAGATGCAGCGGCAGCCCATCCGCCGCTGCGATCGTCGCAGCCGCCGTATCCGCCGATCCGGGGCTGCCCAGATTGTTGCAATGGACATGCAGGGGATGCGGCAGGCCAAGACTGTCGACGGCGGCCTGCAGCGTCTTGACGATCTTGCGCGAACTGACGCCATAGGAAGGCACGACATCGTCCAGCGAGAAGGTGCGGACGTTCTCCTTGAAGGCGGCCGCCGCACCGGCGTTGATCACCTTGACCCCAAGCGCTCGCGTCGAAGCGACCGTCCAGGCGACATAGTCCTCGATCATCGTCGAGGGGGCGTCGTCGCGGATCATCGACAACAGGAAATCGTCATTGCCGAGAATGGCGAGGGTTGCCTTGTCGATGATCGGGATGTCAGCCAGTTCGAGATGCGTGTGAAGCGCCGCTCCCGGCGACATCGCCGGCTCGACCACCGTCGTAAAGCCCATCTTTGCGTAGAGGCAGCCCGTCTGGAACGTCGACCAGCCGGCATTGGAGAGCGGCGTCATTGCTGGCCGCAGCTGATGGGCGGCATGCTGTTCGGGCAAGAGCAGCCGCGCGGTGTTCACATTGCCGCCGCCAATGTGGGAGTGGATGTCGATGGCGCCAGCCATCACGATGCAGCCGCTGGCTTCTATGGTCCGGTCGGCCGCCCCTCCCGCCGGCGCCGGGACGATCTTGTCGTCCTTGATCCAGAGGTCGCCTTTGCCGAGACGGCCGTTGACGGGATCGATGATGTCGCCGCCGGCGATTTTCGTCAGCATGGCAGTGGCTCGGCGAAAGCGTGGGTAGCGATCAGGCGGATGATCGTCGCGGCGGAGGGCAATTGCGAGGCCGCTTGCGCCTCGGTCGACCTGAGCGAGCCCGTGCGGCTGGAATAGACAACCGCATCGTGATCAAGCCCAGCCTCGCCGATGGCGATGGTGACTGCGGCACCGGCAACCGGCTCTTGCGTTTTCGTCAACGCAATCAGTGCCATGCGGCGCTTTTTTTCCTTCGGTTGGGCCGTTGCGGCGGAGATCCGCAGGTGCAGGTCGGCTTCGCCGGCAGCGATCATGCGCGCCACATCGCAGCGCCAGGGATCGAATTCCGGGAAGCCGCGCGCAAAGCCGGTGCGCAGCGGAAAACCTGTCATCCAGGCCGAGGCGAGCGTGCTACCCCAGCCGTTTTCGTTCGCCGGCAGATGAAGGCCGGATGCGCGCGAGTTGCGATTGAGATCGGCGATCAGTCCTTGCAGCATCTCCAATGCCAGGCCTTCGGCGGCGTGGCCTGAAAACAGGAACACGGGAAAACGCGCGGCCGCCAGAGCTTTGGCGAAATCATTGAAATTCGACACCGGTTGCGATGTACGCCGCCCTTTGTACTGTGCTCTCAGTGCCGCCAGCGTGGCGGCGAGGCTAGCTTGGCCACAGGAAAGTCGCGTTGCCTCGCGCCCGCCGTTCAGCGGCGGCACAGACATCCCGTTCGGGCCTACCACGAAGAACGCGCGCTGGTTCACGGTCGAGAGGTCGGGAACCGTCCCGGCGAGTTCGCCAACAAGACCATGATGGATCCGCGGGAGCTCGCCCACGATCACCACGACATCGGCACGCCGGCGCGTCTCTCCGGGGGCGACGGTCATTGCCCCCTTGTCCGTAAAAAGCGCAGTCTCCCGGGCAAGTGCCGCGCCATCGGCATGGTCGTATGCCGCGCCAGCCCTCTCAGCCAGCGCGATCGCCGCCCTCGTGCCGTCTATATCCGTATCAAAGCTGAAAACCGGGCACCGACTTGACGACAGTAGCGACGCGGCATGCGCAGCCGCGCGCTCAATCAGCGCTTCCCGGTTGCCGATCCAAGCAACCGCCATTCGCTAAACTACTTTCTGGTGCCGGCCCGATCCTAGACGAAACTGGATTGGCCGTGAACCCCACCTCGCAGCGGATCAGCGAATGTTTTCATACGCGTCAACAAATTCCGACCCTGCCTAGTCATATTTGACATAAGCGAAGCGTTGATCGGTCAGCGGAGTGCCCTCCAGTGCCCCGCCTTCCTTGGCCGGCTGCCACTGGACAACATCCTCGATCTTTTTCGCCAACTCGAAATCCTTGTCGGTAATGCCTTTCGCCGCGTGGTTCATCAGGCGCACCTCGACCCAGGCATAGGAGGCGGTGATATCGGGATGGTGCCACGCCGCCTCGGCGAGATGGCCAACCGTGTTGATGACCATCAGCGTCGATTTCCAGCTGTGGGTCTTGTATTTGCGCCGGATCCAGCCGTTTTCGTAGCGCCATTTTGGCAGCTCCTTCTCAAGCCGCTCGGCGATCTCGGCTTCCGAATAGACCTTTTCCTTGACTGTCTCGTTCATCTCGACCTCCGCGAATTGCTCGGTCTGTCTACACGCCGGAGCCAGCAAACACCTGGATGCATTCTCTTTGGCTTGCCCCATCGACGAAAACAGTTATCATGGTACCGGGCACCTAAACTTCCATGATGCATCCATGATGCACCCATCGGGGGGCAGATGTCGAATTCTGTTACCATACGAGTGCCCGCTCGCCTGCACCTTGGCTTCCTTGATCTCAATGGCGATGCCGGACGGCGGTTCGGCAGCGTCGGGCTTCCATTGAGCGAACCCGAAACCGTCGTCACCCTGTCGCGGTCCGGCGAAACCATCGTCGAAGGCTCCGAGAGCACCCGCGCCAGCGAGCATCTGTCGACGCTCTGCAAGCATCTCGGCATTCGCGGCCAGCACCATCTGGTGGTCGAGCAGTCGATCCCCAGTCATGCGGGTCTGGGGTCCGGCACGCAGATCGCCCTTGCCGTCGCCTCGGCGTTGCGCACTCTCCACAATTTGCCTCTGGACATCGCCGGCGATGCGAGCCTGCTCGAGCGGGGCGGCCGATCCGGCATCGGCATCGCAAGTTTCGAAGACGGCGGCGTCATAGTCGACGCCGGCAAGAACGACCGCGGCGGAACGCCTCCGGTCGTCGCGCGGCTGCCGTTTCCGGAAGAGTGGCGCGTCATCCTTATCCTCGACCATTCCGGGCATGGACTGCATGGCGCTGCCGAGGTCGCGGCGTTTCGTTCGCTGCCGCCATTCCCAACGGCAGGCAGTGGGGAGATCTGCCGGAGGGTGCTGATGGGCATTATGCCGGCTTTGGTCGAGCGGGACCTTCCGGCATTCGGCGCCGCCGTCACCGCGATACAGATGCTGATCGGCAGCCATTTCGCCCCGGCGCAGGGCGGCGTGTTCACCTCGAAGCGGGTCGAGACGGCGGCCCACCGTCTCAATGAAGCAGGCGCCGTCGGCATCGGCCAGAGTTCCTGGGGGCCGACAGGCTTTGCCTTCGCGCCATCGCATGATTCCGCACTCAAGTTTGTCGACGCGGTTCGGAGGACAGCAACTGAGGACGGCCTTGAGATCAAGATCGTCAAGGGCAGGAACTCCGGCGCGAAGATCAGCTCAACCAGGCTGAATCTCGTCGGCAGCTGACGCTCCCGTTTCAGGCAGAAAGGCAAGAAATGGCCCGCAAACACATCCTGCACATGCTGACACCGTTGAAGCAGATGAGCCCCTTCGACGTGAACATGGCGCTCGACGCAGGTTTCGACGCGGTCGTCCCCTATGTCGATGTAAGCCTCGCCGAAGTGACAGGCCTGGTCCAGGACGCGATCTTTTCGCGCCCGCCGGATGCGGGTGTCGACACCGGCATCTTCATCGCCGGGAAGGACGCCTCGTTGGCGCTCGACATGTTCGACGCCGCGAAGAAGGCGATGGTGCCGCCTTTCCAGGTTTCGGTGTTTGCCGATCCGGCCGGCTCGTTCACCACGGCCGCGGCGATGGTGGCCAAGGTCGAAAAGGCGCTGGAGAAGAAATTCCAGCGTGCGCTCAGGGATACGAGGGTGGCTGTTTTCGGTGCCACCGGCGTCGTCGGCTTCTGCACCGCCGTCATCGCGGCAGGGGAAGGTGCCCGGGTCACACTTGTCGGCCATGACGGCATCGAGAGGGTCAAGCAGATCGCTGCCGAGATCGAAAGCAGATTCAACATCATCGTCGATGCCGCTGACGGATCGAGCGACGCACGCAAGACAAAGCTGGTCGAGGCAAACGAAATTATCCTGGCTTGCGCCAAAGCTGGCGTCCAGGTGGTCTCCAAAGCCCAGTTGAAAGGCAATGACCTGCTTATTGCGGCCGACGTCAATGCCGTTCCCCCGGCCGGTATCGAAGGATTGGCCGTCAATGCCAATGGTGATCCACTCGAAGCGGCAAAAGCTGTCGGCATTGGTCCGCTTGCCATTGGCAATGTCAAATATAAGGTCGAATTCGGTCTCTTCAAAAGAATGATCGAATCCGAAAAGACGATCACGCTCGGTTTTCAGGAAGCCTTTTCCCTTGCACGCGAGATTGCCAAGTAACGCCGGATCTCTCTTGATCGCGGCAATTTCAGGCCGGGCGCTGGCCGCCGCCGCGCGCCGCGCCGGCTATCGTCCGCTAGTTGCCGATTTCTTTTGCGATACGGACACCGTAGCGCTCGCAGAACGCGCGACGATGTTGCCGGGCGACCTGCAGGGAGGCATCGATGGCGAGCGCATCGTCGACACGCTTCGGCGATTGGCTGGAGACGACCTGCCGGTCGCCATTATCCTGGGCTCTGGGTTTGAGCGGATGCCTGAGACCGTGGACGAGATCGCACGACACTTTCCGCTCGCAGGCAATGGCGGCGCCGCGATCCGCAGGATCAAGGATCCGCAGTTGCTGGCCGATGACTGCACCGAACTCGGTATCCCGCATCCGCAATTGCGATGGGACCAGCCGCCTGATCCGGAGAACTGGGTGGTCAAGACCGCGGGCGGCGCCGGCGGTGGGCACGTCAGACGGGCTGCCGGCGAAAGCCCGACCACCGGCCGCTACTTCCAGCGTTTCGTTGCCGGACGCAGCATCTCGGCCCTGTTCGTCGGCAATGGCCAAACCGCGCACGTCGCGGGCTTCAGCCAACAATGGACATCCCCCTCCCCGGCAGCGCCCTATCGCTACGGCGGCGCCGTGCGGTTGAGACGCTTCGATCGCAGACAGGCGGCGGTTATCGGCGGTTGGCTCTCAAGTCTGACGCGACGCGCCGGCCTGGTCGGATTGTGCAGCGCCGATCTCATCCGCGGGCCGGATGGCTACACGTTCATCGAGATCAATCCGAGGCCGGGCGCCACCCTCGACATTTTCGACGATGTCGACGCGCCACTGATCGAAGCGCATCTGCGCGCCGCGACGGGTCACGTCTTCCGCTTGCCGCGCTTCCTCGATTCGATGGCGTCGATGGTGACCTACGCCGCGACGCCAATCACTCACTTTCCGTCGATTGCCTGGCCTGAATGGACCGCGGACCAACAGTCGGCCGGCACCCGTCTGATTGCCGGCGACCCTGTCTGCACGGTCTTCGCGCGCGGGCCGAGCGTCCAATCGACCAAGCGGCTCATCAAGGGACAAGCCAGCCAATTGCAACTCCAATGGGAAGGAGACCGGACATGAAAGACGGTTCGGCATTCCTGAACGACAATGCACAGCGCATCGTTGACGGCATGATCGGCGACGCCGAACGCCTGCGTATCGTCGTTTCCAGGGGGCCATTGGGCGAACGCCTGATCGATGCCGGCGCCAAGACCGTCGGCAGCGTCGAAGCCGGGCTGCGCATGGCTGAGGCTGCGATGGGCGGTCTCGGCAGCGTTTCGGTGTTCATGGATCGCGCGTCACAGCAATGGCCGTTCACCGTCGAAGCGCGATCGTCGCAGCCGGTGCTAGCCTGCCTGGGCAGCCAATATGCGGGCTGGAACCTGTCTGGCCAGGACTATTTCGCCATGGGATCTGGACCGGCGCGGGCCCTCGCCCGTGTCGAACCGCTGTTCGAGACACTTTCCTATCGCGACATCGCATCGTCCGCGGTGCTTATCCTGGAGACGGCCGAACCGCCTCCCCGCGCGATCGTTGAGAAAGTCGGCAAGGCAACTGGACTGGCGACGGAGAAGCTCACCTTCCTCTATGCGCCGACACAAAGTCTTGCCGGCGGCGTGCAGATCGTTGCGCGCGCGCTCGAGGTTGCCCTGCACAAGATCAACGATCTCAAATTCCCGCTGGAGAACGTTGTCGACGGCATCGGAACGGCGCCGATCCCCGCCCCCCATCCGGACTTCCTGACCGCCATGGGCCGAACCAACGATGCCATCATCTATGGCGGCAGCGTCCAGCTCTTCGTGAAAGGATCGGCGAAAGAGGCTGGCAAACTCGCGGAAAAACTTCCCAGCAGCGCCTCACGGGACTACGGCCAACCCTTCGCCGAGATCTTCACGCGGTTCAAGGGCGATTTCTATGCCATCGACCCGCTGCTGTTCAGCCCGGCCGAAGTGATCGTGACAGCGATCGAAACCGGCGATACGTTTCGCGCCGGTCGGCGTGATCTGAAGATGCTCGAACGGAGTCTCGGCTAAGAGGATGGCGGTGCCAAGGGATTCGTCCGTCATTCGCCTGCCCGACGACTGCATTTCGTGCAGCCCGGTCGCGGACGCGGCCATTGGGGCGCGGAATCGCTCGCGCCTCCGAGGTTCCCGTACCCGAGGCGCCACATGATCCCTCGCATCCTGATCGTCAGCGACAAAGTGGACACTGGCTCGAACGGCCTGTCGGCAGCGCTTGGTCGGCGGGGCGCGGCCGTTGCAGCCGTGCCGTTGGCGGCGATCGCATTCGACACAAGCAGCCCGAGCGGACTTTCGATCCCCGGCTTCGGCGGCACGTTGCCCGACGCCGTGCTCGTTCGTTCGATTGCCGCCGGATCGTTCGAAGCGGTTACCCGGCGCCTCGGCGTGCTGCACGCGTTAAGCAGACTGTCGGTTCCCGTGTGGAATTCCGCGCAGGCGATCGAGCGCTGCGTCGACAAGTCGATGACGACATTCCTCTTGAAAAATGCCGACCTGCCTACGCCACGCACCTTTGCTGTAGAAGGACTTGCCGTCGCCGAGGAGGTCGCGGCGCAAGAGCTTCCGCGGGGACCGCTGGTGCTGAAACCATTGTTTGGGGCGCAAGGCCGCGGGATAAAGCTGATCCGCACGCTCTCGGACCTGCCGGCCGCAGAAGAGGTGAACAGCGTCTACTACCTTCAGCAATATGTGTCGCGTGCCGGTCCGCCCTTCCGGGATTTCCGCGTCTTTGTCTGCGCCGGCGAGACCGTGGCGATGATGAGCCGCATCAGCGACGACTGGATCACGAACGTCAACCGGGGTGGCGTGCCGGAACAGGTTTCCGAACATGGCAAGGCGGAACTGGCATCGCTGGCTGTCGCTGCGTCAGCCGCGGTCGGCGCGGATTTTGCCGGCGTGGACATCGTGCGGGCTGAAGACGGCAATCTGTTCATACTCGAAGTGAACAGCATGCCCGCCTGGTCGGGATTGCAATCGGTGGTCGCCGTGAACATCGCCGAGGCAATCGCCGATGCCTTGCTGAAACTCCTGACCGACCGCGCCGAAGCGGCCGCCGCGCCGCGGCCCTACCGTTTTGCCGCGCCTGCGAATTCGTGAGGGCCGCTGGGGTGGCGCTTTCGCGTGAATACCTCCGGGCCAGCTACAAGGATGCCTGCAGGATGGAGATCGAAGCCCTCAAACCGGGCAACGTCCATCTGTTCGCCGACGGACACGGCATGTCCGCCGCCCAGTTCATGACAAGTGCGGAGGTTTCTTCCGGGCCGCTGACCGATCCTCGTCTGCCGGTCGGACAGCGCATGCTGGAGGCGGTGCAAGCGACACGACTGGCGGTCGCAACCAATACCAATCTCGGAATCATCCTTCTCACAGGACCTCTGATATGCGCCGCCGAAATGGGTGGTGACAGACTGCAAGACAATCTCGACTCGCTGCTTCGGGCTTTGAGCGTGCAGGATACCAAGGCGGTATTCGAGGCGATCGTCACGGCCGCGCCAGGCGGCCTCGGAGAAGCCGCCAACGATGTGCGGCAGGAGCCGAAGGTTCATTTGCTGGACGCGATGCGGGAGGCCGCCGACCGCGACACGATCGCCCGCCAGTACGGCAACTGTTTCGGCGACGTGTTCGGGGTCGGGCTCGCCGCGCTGGATGGAGCGTTGGCACGCGAAGAAACCGGCATGTGGCCGACGGTATTCGCCTACATGGCGTTTCTCGCCGGCTTCCCCGACAGCCATGTGATGCGCAAGCACGGCGTTGACGTCGCAAATCAGGCGCGGCAGGAAGCCGTTGCCGTTCAGGCGGCGCTCCATGCCGAGAGCGACGAGCCATCGCGCATTCGTCTGCTCATGGAGTTCGACCGCCGGCTGAAGGCCGACAACATCAACCCCGGCACCTCGGCCGACCTCACCGTGGCTACTCTTTTAGTCCACACCCTCGCCCTCACCTTGCATAATCGCGGCGTTGGTGCTTGACTTCCAAAAGCGGAAGCTGTGCTTCCGCGGCTATCTAGCCAACCGGTCCGGGCAAATCCGGACGCTGCCAACAAGGATAGCTGTCCATCGAGCGCCTGCTCGGTTGCAGCGTCCGTGGACATCATAATTGTGTCTTGGAGGAAATTGGCATGGCAAAAATCTCAAAGGTTATGGTCGGTGAATCGCTGGTGGGAGACGGCAACGAAGTCGCGCATGTCGACCTGCTCATCGGCCCGCGGGGGAGCGCGGTCGAAACGGCATTTTGCAACGCGCTTACCAACAACAAGGACGGCTTTACTTCGCTTTTGGCGGTGATCGCGCCCAATCTTCAATGCAAACCCAACACCGTGATGTTCAACAAGGTCACGATCAAGGGCGCCAAACAGGCGGTCCAGATGTTCGGCCCGGCACAGCACGCCGTGGCAAAGGCCGTGCAGGACAGCGTTGCGGACGGGACCATTCCGGCCAACGAAGCAGACGACGTGTTCATCTGCGTCGGGGTGTTCATCCATTGGGACGCGGCGGACGACGCCAAGATCCAGAAATACAATTACGAGGCGACAAAGGAAGCTATCCAGCGCGCCGTTGCAGGAACCCCGACCGCCGCCGAAGCAACGGCCCAGCGCGACAAGGTCAAGCATCCGTTCGCAGCCTAGACAAGAGACAGCCCCGCACAGGAAAAACCCTCTTCTGAGACGGATGGTCTGTTGCGCCGGCTGAAAAAAGTTCTGGGCTTTTGAAACGTCACCTCCCGAAGGGCGCACGTCCTTCGGGAGTCGACGAGCAACGATGATCAGGCGCCGAGTGATGCGAGGCGGCCGGGTGTAAGCGTAGCGTTGTGCAATGAGGTTGCGACCAGCGCCGCGGCGACGTCCATGGCGGACAAGGCCCTGATGTCGTTCTCATCTCGGACGCCGCCGGCCGCGATGACGGCGCGATTTCCGGCCTTGGCCTTGACCTCCTGCAACCGCCCGAAGTCGGGACCGGCGGCCGCCCCGACCTTGGCCAGCGTCATGACAATAACCTTTTGCGGCCAAAGCTCGGGCTCATCGAGAAGAGAACGCGGTCCGCAAAAACTATCGCCGACGAAATCAAGGGACAGGATGAGATCGGGATGATCGCGAAAACGCCGCAGCAACATGTCGTCCCGCTGCGATTCGGTACCCAGAACAGGAGACAGCGAGCGTTCGGCAAGCGCCGCCAAAAGTGTCTTCTCGTCGGCCACGCCGGCATCGACCCAAAGTTCCGGCGGCTCCGCCATCGTCCTCAGCCGGGCGAGTGCGTCGCTGTTTGGCGCTCCGCCTTCGATAGCGTCCAGATCTGCGACGTAGAAGGTCGAAAAAGGATAAAGCCCACGCAGTCCTTCAGCGACCGCGACGACATCAGGGCTTCGGCTGAGAGGCGTAACGATCGGCCTGTAGCGATCGCGTTTTCCCTGCTGGGCGCGAACCACCACGCCGTCTTTCAGGTCGAGAACCGGAATGATACGCAACGCTTTTTTCACCGACCAATTGCTCCCGTCATGAAAGCTTGAAGCGTGGAAAAAAGAAAGGGCATCATTGCCGGTTTCGACATTGGCGGCGCGCATCTGAAGGTGACCCGCGCACAAGACGGTCGCATCGTCGAGGCGGTGACGATCGCAACGCCGCTCTGGCAAGGGCTGCACAAACTGGCTTCAGCCCTCGACGAAACGGCTCCGATCTACGCGGGTGCGGATCTCAACGCATTCACCATGACAGGCGAATTGTCGGACATCTTTCCGTCCCGCGATGCCGGCGTAACGGCTCTTCTGGGTCAGATTTCCAACCATTTCCCCACAGACAAAAAGCTGGTCTATGCCGGACCATCCGGTTTCGTCGGAGTCGAGCGGGCAGCGCAGCTGGCCGCCGATGTGGCTTCCGCCAATTGGCACGCGACAGCCTTGTTGGTGGCAAAACTCGCCGGCGATGCCTTGTTCGTCGACATGGGCTCCACCACCACCGATATTATCGCCATCAAGAACGGCGCCGTGGCCAATGACGGCTACACCGATGCCGGACGGCTTCTAACCGGCGAATTGGTCTATACCGGCTTTACCAGGACATTCCTGTTCGGCGTAGCCTCGTCGGCTCCCGTCCATGGCAGGCTAACGCCGCTGATGAACGAGTATTTCGCCTCGATCGCCGACGCTCACCGCATCCTGGGCGTGCTCGACGAGGACGACGACAGGCACCCTCCCGCCGACGGCAAGGAAAAGACCGTGGACGGCTCGATCGCGCGGCTGGCGCGCATGGTCGGGCGCGACGCCACCGACCTGACGCCGCCGGAATGGGGTGAAGTCGCGCGCTGGTTCAGCGAGCAGCAACTGCGCAAAGTGCACGATGCAGCGTCGCTGGTTGCCGGAACCCTGCCTCGGCATGTCCCGATCGTCGGCGCCGGAAGCGGTCGCTGGCAGATCAGGCGACTGGCCGAACGCATGGAACGCAGTTACGTCGATTTCGCCGACATCATCCCCGCCGATGACACCGTTCGCGGGCAAGCGAGCAGCGCGGCACCCGCGTCCGCGGTCGCGCTTTTGGCGGGATATCCTTCCTAAGCATGTTGCGGCGCTCGCGCCTATGCCCGCGCGTCCTCGCTCCGGGAATCTTTGGCGGTCAAGTGATCGCTGACACGCTGCATCAGCCAGCCCCAGGCTTCCTTTTCGCCCTCGCCTGCGGTCTTTTCGATGGCAATCGAAAGGTAGGCGACTTCCGCCTCGATCTTGTCGCGCGGCAGCATGCCGAGCCGGCTGACCAGGATGGCCAGCTCAAGCACCGCCGCCTTGGCTCGATTGAGGCCGGTGAAAGGCGCGAGCGTTTCCTCCCGCACCACGCGGCAGAAATGGCGGGGGCGCACGCCATTGTCATCGACCGCCTGGACTTCGAAGCCCGAATACGCCAGTGCCGCCTCGAGCCTCGGCACCGGAAACCCTTCAACCGGAACGGTTGACCAATGCTTGCGGCCTGTCAGGCAGCCGGCAAAGACACGCACGTCGTCGGTATAATTGGCGATGGCGAACGGCACTTCGGCGAGATTGTCGAGCGTGACCGACGGCCGGAAGGGCGCAATCACCCAGCCGTCATTCTCGGCGATAATGCCGATCGGCGCGATGTGGACGTTGCCTGCCTTGTTGACAGTCGTGATGATCGATTCGCGAATGTAGGGCATGGTCCTAGCGCTCTTTCCTTGCGCGGAGCGTCTTGCCCGGCTCGGCAAGACGGGTACGGTCGGTTTCGGGAGCCGGCGCGGCAACGCCCCATGCGAGCGGCTCGTCCTGCACATAACGCTTGCCGAGGCGCCACGCGATCTCCGCCTTCATCAGTTCCGCGCCGAGGTAAAAAGCGTGTGCGCCATCGGCGTCGACGTCCAGCCCGGCAAAAAGTTCGAACGCATCCGTGGCAACCGCATGCCCTTTGCTATTGAAAACATGGATGCCGTCCTCCGCTACCGCGATCCGGAAGTTGGCGTCGCGCACATGGGCCGCCAATGCCTCGATATCGTCGGTTGAGGCTGTGAAAGGCTTGCGATCATGGACCTGCAGCAGGCCTGGGTGATAGCCGCGCGGCAACGCGCCGTCCGTGCAAGCAGCCAACATGACGCGGCGGGCGATATCGTGCTCCTCGATCGTCCGCACCGTGTGTGGGCTGACATGCACCGCCAGCACGTTTCGGATCCGGAGTTCCGAGCAGAGTCCCGCTAGAACGGCCGTAACGCCGGAACTGTCCGCGTCGGTCAATTCGGTGAGATTGCCGGTGCCCATCAGCAATTCGACGTCCGGCCAGCGGCGCCGCGCCTCGATGAAGCGCCCGAGTGAAACGGCGAAGCCGAAATGGATCGGGTCGAGCACGGGATCGGCGATGAAGGCGACGCCGGCCTTTTGCGCGGCTTTGATGGCCCGGCCGAGCGAATCCAGATCGCCGGGGATGGACGGTATCAACACCGCCGTAGCCCTATGATCCAAGATCAACGGCAGCGTGTTCTCATCGAGGCTGAGAAGATAGTCCGCGCCGGCGCGTGCCCCGATCGTCAGTTCGTCCACGCTGGCCGAATCGACGCTGACCATGAATCCCCGTGCCTTGAGCGCTCGCACAGCCTCCGCCAGCAACGGAAACGGCGTCTCCGGCAGGCAGCCCAGATCGATGACATCGGCGCCGGCCGCAGCCAGCATCGAAGCCCTCGCCATCAGTGCCTCGACCGACAGCATCGGCGCATCGACGATCTCGGCGAAGATGCGCATATCGTGACGCGTGAGATCCGGCGGTTTGCCAGCCCGGCCAAGGAAGGGTGGAAGGTCAGCGATCTCGTCGGGGCCGCGCACAAAGGGCACGCCGAAATGCTCCGACAGGTGCTCGATGTTTCCCCGATAGCGTCCGGGCAGGATGACGCGGCCGACGTCTCCTGTCAGAGTGAGCCGACGCTTCACAATGTCCTCGCTCATCAACGCGGCGACCTTGACGCCGACGTCGACGATTTCCCACGCGAATTCGGTTCTGCCCAGCCCGGCCAGCAGCCGTTCCAGCCGCGCCTTGGCCAGATGGCCGGTAAGAAAAACCAGCCGCTCAGCCATCGCTTGCGAGTTCGGCCTGGCGCCGTGTGAGCGAGGCTTCGAGATCAGCGAGCGACTCGACCACCAGGGTCCGCTCGAAACTCTTCAACTGTTTGGTATTTTCCAGGTCGATCCTGCGCGGATAGACCTTGACCAGCCCGTGCGGTGCCTGAGTTTCGAGTTCCGGCGCGGTGTCGCAAGCAAAGACGATGGCTGGCACACGGCACTTTCCCGCTTGGGCAAAGACATTGGTGGCGAGCGTGTCGGAAATGCCATGCACGCATTTGGCGACCGTGTTGGACGTGGCCGGCGCCACCACGACGGTGTGATAGACACCGTGGTAGAATTCGCCGACCGGGATCGCGCTCGCGGTCTTGTCGTGCAGCACGCGCGTGGTCTCCGGGAAATCAAGTTTAAGCTTGTACATGCGCAGCACTTCGTTGGCGGCCTTCGACACGAAGACATCGCAATGTTCGAGTTGGCGAACAAGTGCGAAGCTCTCCGTAAAAAAATGCCCGGAACCCGTCAAAACCCACGCCCAGCGCGGCACATGCAGCTTCACCATCGGCTAGCCCGCCTTCTTTGCCGATGACCCTGTTGAAGCCACGATCCTGATGCCGGGCAGCTTGCCCAACGCGAGCATTGCGCCGGCCTCGGCGGCATCCTTCGGACCGGCGAGATGGAAATCGACGCCGTCGGGCAGCATGGCGGCAAAGCCTGGGTCGACAATGCCTCGGGCCCTCAGGCTGTCAGCGGTATCGCTGTCGAAGAACGCACCGGTCTGCTTGATAAGCAACAGCGCGTTTGCGCCAAGCTTGCCGGCAAGCCAGGCGGCCAGAGAATCGGAGGTAATGTCCCAGGAGGCCGGAACATCCAGCGCCGGCAGTGCCAGTGACGACGGCAGCCACACCGGAACCTTCCCCGCCTCCAACGCTCGCCCGATCTCGTCCAGCGACCGTGCCGGCGTCAGCCTTTCGTCCCGGTCGAGGATGACATGGCCGAACTGCTCCATGGCCAGCATCGCCATGGCATGAGCGGCGGTGTCGGAAAAATCCATGCGGGTCTGCGTCTCGCGCACATGATCGGCAAAGAGGCCGCCGCCGGGCACGATGACGATCGGCAGCCTGGAACCCGCCAGCGCTGCGATCCAACTCTTCATCTCCGCCGCATGGGCCGTGCTGCCGCCAAGCTTGACGATGGCCCGTCGAAGCATTTCGGGGCGTTCCTGGCGCGGCCGGAAAACAACGCTTCGGTCTTTTCGGCCAGCAGTGCCGGAGGCAGCACCGCGTCCCGCCGATTGGCGCTTGCGTTCGATCTCGACGCCGACGCCGCCAGGGCCGAGCTCGAGCTTTTCCACCCTTACCGTGACGCGCACGACACGCTGGTTCTCCAGGACGTGCGCTGCCACCTGCTCGGCCAAAGCCTCGCTGAGCTGGATATGGCCCCGTGCGACGATGGTGCGAATGCCGTCCATGATGATGTCATAGGAGAACACATGGCGCATGTCCTCGGGATGCTCGGTGATTTGCAGCACGTCGGCGGCCACATCAAAGCGCACTTTTTGAGTATGGCCATGCTCGAAGCTGTAGGCACCGATCTGGACCGGCAGAACAAAATCCCGCACAAAAATCCTGTCCGTGCCCAGTGCCGGATCGGTGTCGGGCGAATAGCCTCTCGCCGCCAACAGGCGATAGTCGATACTCGATTGACCGCCGGTCCCGGATTGCGCCGGGATCAACTCGCGAATCTGCGAGACCGCCTCGGCGCTGATCGAACTCGTGCGACCGGAATGGCCACACAGCGCCCCCCGAAAGCCGAGAAAATCGGGAGCGAAAGGCAAGAGGCGCGGAATATCCGGAGCTTCCAGCGATCCACTCAGGCCGACCATCAGACCGAGCGATTTCGCTCGATCGACGAATCCCGGAATACGCTCCGGCGGCAGATGATCGAGCAGCCGGCCCTTCCCCTTTTGCGCGGTATCGACCATCACGCCATGGAAGCGATGCCTGGCGAACATCGGCAGAAGCTCGAAGTCCGGCGCCAGATCGGCAAACAGCACGGCAATCAGCTTCGTTCGTGCGGCGAGCGGTTCGAGCGCCTGTGCGCAGGCAGAGATATTTGCCGAAGGAAAAAATCCGATCTTTACATAGTCGACGCCGGTCGCCGCGATCTCGTCGGCCTTGACGCGGATCGTTTCGGGTTCCATCGGCAGGTCGCCGCAGACCGCGCTGACCGGAGCCCGACCAGCGATGAACGAAATCGTTCGGCGCATGGTTTCCGTGGAAACCGCGCCCAGGGCTCCCGCCTTCGGATCCTTCAGGTCGACGATGTCGACACCTCCAGAAAGAGCGATCTCCGCCTCTTCGATACCGGTGACGCTGGCCAGCATTCTGGTCATCTGAACAGTTTCTCCAGTTTGGAGGACAAGACGTTTTTATAGAGGCAGTCGATCCCCCTGCGCCACGTCTCGCCGGTGTTGCCATGCAAATCGACGCTGGCGACCTTCCGCACCGTTCTGGCAGTCGCGAAAAGTCCCCCGATAGGGTTTGATAAATTTTGCGGGTCGGCTAAGCTGATCATGGGCACCTTGACTTGGCGCGGGTCCGGCAACCGTCGAACCTTTGCGCAAGAATGGGTAATTACTATCGATGACGAGCGCGGTGCCAGGCACTCTCGCTGCCTTTTTGTGCTTTTTTTCCCTGACCGTCAACGTTTCCGACGCGACAGGCCAGGAAACGGCGGCGAAGCCGGAAAAAAAGACAACTGAAATCAAGATAGGCTATTTGCGGGCCTACGCACCGCAATTGACGCTTTCCATGCTCGACCTGCCGCCACGTGACGAAGGTGTCGCCGGCGCCGAGGTGGCGATCGGCGACAACAATACGACCGGAAAGTTCACCAACCAGAAATTCACCCTCGACGTGACCGAGATCAAACCCGACGGCGACGCGGTTCAGGCATTCGAAGGCATGATCGCCAAGGGCGACCGCTATGTGGTCGCCGATCTTTCAGCCAAACAATTGCTGTCGATCGCCGACATCGCCCGCGACAAAGGCGTGCTGATCTTCAATGTCGGCGCCACCGATGACAGCCTTCGCGAGGAGGACTGCCGCGTCAACGTTTTCCATATCGCGCCGACCCGCAGCATGCTGGCCGATGCGCTGGCGCAGTATCTCATGGTGAAGAAGTGGCCGAATTGGGTGCTGCTCTATGGATCGCATGAGCAGGATCATCTCTACGCCGATGCGTTGCGCCGCGCGGCAACCCGCTTCGGCGGCCAGATCGTCGCCGAGAAGGAATTCAAGGATACCGGCACAGCCAGGCGCACCGACACCGGCGCCACGCAGATACAGCAGCAGATTTCCGTGTTCACGCAAGACTTGCCGGAGCATGACGTGGTGCTTGTCGCCGACGAAAGCGAGGTTTTCGGCACCTACGTGCCCTACCGCACCTGGACGCCGCGGCTGGTCGCCGGCACGGCCGGTCTGGTTGCATCGTCGTGGCATCCCGCCAGCGAACAATGGGGCGGCATCCAGATGCAGAGCCGCTTCCTGAAGACGACGAGCCGGCGGATGCTCTCCAAGGACATGTCGGCCTGGACGGCGGTGCGTGCCGTCGGCGAGGCCACCACGCGCACCAAGGGCGACGATGCGAAGAAGATCAGCGACTACATGCGTTCCGACGATTTTTCGGTTGCTGCTTTCAAGGGGCAGAAGCTGACCTTCCGCAAATGGAACCTCCAGCTTCGCCAGCCGATCTTGCTTGGCGACACCAAGTCGGTCGTCTCGACATCGCCGCAAGAGGGCTATCTTCACCAGGTCTCCGAACTCGACACGCTCGGTGTCGATCAGCCGGAAACGAAATGCGCTCTCAAGTAGAGTCAATCGGGAGGAATTTGCGTGCAGAAAAGAGCTTGCGCATTCGCCATTCTTGCGGCCGCCCTGACAGCCGGTCCGGCATCGGCTTATACGGCCTACGTTTCCAACGAGAAGGACAACACGATGACCGTCGTCGACACGGCGACGATGCAGGTGGTGAAGACCGTCGAAGTCGGCCAGAGGCCACGCGGCATCACCATCTCGCATGACGGCAAATTCGTCTATCTATGCGCCAGCGATGACGATACGGTCCAGATCATCGATACCGCGACGCTTGAAATCGTCGGTACGCTGCCATCCGGCCCCGATCCCGAATTGTTCGTGCTCTCGCCGGACGGCAAGACGCTTTATGTCGCCAATGAGGACGATAATCTCGTCACCGCCATCGACGTCGAAAGCAAGCAGGTCCTGGCCGAGATTCCGGTCGGCGTGGAACCGGAAGGCATGGGTGTCAGCCCCGATGGCAAGACCATGGTCAATACCTCGGAAACCACCAGCATGGCGCATTTCATCGACACCGGCACGCATGAGGTGACCGACAATGTGCTGGTCGACACGCGCCCGCGCTTCGCCGACTTCAAGCCCGACGGCTCGCAGGTCTGGGTCAGCGCCGAGGTCGGCGGCACCGTCAGCGTCATCGACAACGCCAAACGCGAAGTGGTGAAGAAGATCCAGTTCGCGATTCAGGGACTGCGGGCCGAAACCATCCAGCCGGTAGGCATCGCCATCAGCGCCGATGGCAAGAAAGCCTATGTCGCGCTCGGCCCGGCGAACCATGTCGCGGTGATCAATACCGACACCTACGAGGTGGAGAAATACATCCTCGTCGGCCAGCGCGTCTGGCATCTGGCCTTCACGCCCGACCAGAAAACGCTGATCACCACGAATGGCAATTCCAACGATATCACCTTCATCGACACGGCCACCGACGAGCCGGTCCAATCGCTCACCGTGGGCCAGCAGCCCTGGGGTGTGGTCATTTCGCCCAAATAGCAGACATTGATCATCGGGAGGCTCGAGACATGAAACTTTGCCGCAGGTTTTTCTTCGCCGCACTCGCCGGATTTGTCCTTGCTCCGATCGGAGCAAGCGCCGACGATGCAACGCCAAAACCGTCGCGTGCCAGCAAGAACCTGCCGGAATTGATTATCGGTTCGGCCGATTCCACCTATGCCGTCAATCAGAAGGACTTCGAGCTGATCGCCGGCCAGGGCTATCGCTGGAAGATCACCTCCAAAGGCGGTTTCGAATACAAGTTCGTGACCGACCTCTTCCGCAATGTCTGGATGGACCAGATCGTCATCAACGATTTGGAAGTGCATATGGACGGCGGACCGGCCTGGCTGGAATTCGACGATGCGGGAACGATCCAGGTGCAGTTCCATACCGTTCGCCCGGGCGAATACACCTGGTCGGTTCCCGACCTCGCCGACAAGGGACTGAAGGGCAAGATTACGATCAAGTGAACCAAAGGCGATCAGGGCGCCAGATAGCCAACACGTCCTGAAGGAGCGACCCGGCATGCAGCATATGAGGACAAGCGGACCGGGAGACGGGGTGGCGGCGCTCGATGTCGGTGCCGTCAGCCATTCCTATGGCCAGAAGCGGGCGCTCAACGACGTCTCCTTCTCGATCGCGCCGGCGACTTTCACCGTTCTGCTCGGCCTCAACGGGGCCGGCAAGACAACGCTGTTCTCACTGATAAGCCACCTCTACGACACGCGTCACGGATCGATCCGCATCTTCGGCCATGACATTCGCCGCGCGTCCGGCGAAGCACTCAGACGGGTCGGCATCGTGTTCCAGGCACGCACGCTCGACCTCGACCTTAGCGTCTACCAGAATCTCTCCTACCACGCCTCACTGCATGGCATTGGCGGACACGAAGCTCGCCAGCGCATTGCCGCGCTGCTTGAAACGGTCGACATGCAGGGCCGCCAGCATGACAAGGCACGCAGCCTCTCCGGCGGTCAGATGCGGCGCATTGAAATCGCCAGGGCGCTGCTTCACCGGCCTTCCCTGCTCCTGCTTGACGAGGCGACCGTCGGCCTCGACATCGAGTCTCGCGCGGGCATCCTCGCCACCATCCGCAAGCTCGTCCAGGCAGAGGGCATCGGCGTGCTCTGGGCCACGCATCTGATCGATGAAGTCGAAGACGCCGACCATGTCGTCATACTGCGGCGGGGTGACCTGGTCGCGAGCGGCAAGGTGTCGGATGTGATCCGTGCGAACGGCGGAAATTCGATTCGCGAAACCTTTTCGAAGCTCAGCCGCGTCGATACGGCGGGCATGGCGGAGACGTCGCCATGAGCGCTCCTGCGGTGCCCGGAAAGGTCGCCGGCATCATGCCGGTGCGGTCTGAGCCATTCGGCCTGCGCCACTATCTCATTTGCCTGAAAGGCGTCGTCCTGCGCGAGTGCCTGCGCTTCCTGCATCAGCGCGAACGCTTCATTTCCTCGCTGGTCCGGCCGCTCGTCTGGCTGTTCATCTTTGCCGCCGGCTTTCGCCAGGTGCTCGGCGTGTCGATCATCCCGCCCTACAAGACCTATGTGCTCTACGAGGTCTATATCACACCGGGCCTTTGCGGCATGATCCTGCTGTTTTCCGGCATGCAGTCTTCGCTGTCGATGGTCTACGACCGCGAGATGGGCAACATGCGCATCCTGCTGGTCAGCCCGTTTCCGCGCTGGTTCCTGCTGGTGTCGAAGATGCTGGCCGGTGTGGCCGTATCGATCGTGCAGGTCTACGCGTTCCTGATCGTTGCCTGGTTGTGGGGCGTCAAGGCGCCGCCGCTCGGCTATCTCTACGTGCTGCCGGCACTGTTCCTGTCGGGCATGATGCTTTGCGCGCTCGGCATGCTCTTGTCTTCGCTGATCAAGCAGCTCGAAAACTTCGCCGGCATCATGAACTTCGTCATCTTTCCCGGCTATTTCGCGTCTCCGGCGCTGTATCCCTTGTGGCGCATCCAGGAGGCGAGCCCCCTGCTCTACAAGATCTGCCTCTGCAACCCGTTCACCTATGCCGTCGAGCTGATCCGCTTTGCCTTCTACGGGCAGATCGAGTGGCTGTCGCTGGGCGTCGTGGCCGGCTGCACGCTACTGTTTCTGGGCGGCGCCATCATCGCATACGACCCTTCGCGCGGTTTGGTGATCCGCAAACAGGACATGGGAGGAAACGCCTGATGGCGAGAATGAGGCTTGCTCACACTCTGGTTCTGGTCGCCACACTTGCCTCGATGGGGGGCGCCGGCGCGGCAAACACCGATCCCGACTGGCCCTGCATACAGCGTAAGGTGCCACAACTCTCGCTTGGCCAGATCTGGAATGGGCCGGAGCTTCCTGCGACCGCAAAAGATTGGGCGAAGGATGCTGGCGTGTCGGCGCTTGTCGATGCGGTGGCGGCCCGGCGGATGCCGATTGCGCAAGCCCAGAAGGAGATCAAGGATTTCGCGACTTCCCTGCCGCGCGAGCAGGTCGCACCAAAAATGACGATGCTGGTGCAGGGAATGTTTGATCACATGGACACCGAGCGCTCGCACGTGATCTCCGGCATCTCGCGCTATGCCCACAAACAGCTGGAAATGGCGGCACAGTTGCGCAAGGAAGCATCCGAAGTCGACGCGCTGCGCGCCAAGGCCGATGCAGATCCGGACGATGTCGAACGGCGAACCGACCAGCTGAATTTCGCGACGCGAATTTTCCACGAACGCGTCCAGTCGCTGACTTATGTCTGCGATGTGCCAACGATAATCGAGCAGCGGCTTTACCAGTTGTCGAAGACTGTCTCGGAAACGCTCGTCGTGAAGAAATAGACCTTGGCCGCCTGTCTCATGACTCCCTGCCAGGCAGCACACGCCAGCGCTGCACGAAATAACCGGGATGCGTCTCGATCCACCTCGCCACCAGCGGCTGCGCCTGCATGAAGGCAGTCCCGGGATTCATCGCCAGACCGTCCACCATTTCTTCGCGTTGTTCGCAGGTCCGCGGTACATCCGTCAGGCAGACCATCATAACGAGTGTGTAAAGCATTACCCCTTTTTCCCCATCGAATTCCCGAACCCTACCCGGGAGGTTTCCGAACAATCCGCAGGGGTGCACATACAGATCGCCTACGGGTGTGAAAGGACGTGGTCCCCCGCTCTTTCGCACTGCAACATAACATATCGCTTATATAACACCAACGATCGCGGGCGTTCTCCACCGGACTTTCATCCGTTGCGTTCGTGCGATGTCATCCCGCCTTGTCTGGATACAGCTTTCCGAAAAGGGGCAGGTACATCGCGCCCTTGCGCATCAGGAAATCGTTGAACGTGGCCATCGCCGGCGAGATCGCGTGATCGGTTCGCATCACCGAGAACCATTGTCGGCGGATCGGCATTCCGACAACGTCGAGGATGACAAGCCGGCCTGCTTCGGTTTCCGCAGCGATGGTGTGGGCAGAGATGAAGGCGATGCCCAGACCAGCCATCACCGCCTGTTTGATCGTTTCGTTCGAGGCCATCTCGACACCGAGGTCGTCGATGCGCCCAGGCACGTCGCTCAGGAATATTTCCAACGAGATGCGGGTTCCGGAGCCGGGCTCGCGAATAAGGAAATGCTCCTCCGCGATCCGCTCCTTGGAGATATCGCGCGCCGCCACCAACGGATGGTCGGGCGGCGCGATGATGACCAGCGGGTGATCGCCGAAGACCGAAGCACGCACCGGAACCTCTTTCGCCGGACGCCCCATCAGCGCGATATCGATGTCGTGGTTCCTGAGGTTGTCGATCGTCTGGGCACGATTGCCGATGGCAAGCCGCATGTCGATGTCGGGATGGTCCTTCATGAACGCAGCCATCAGCCGCGGCGCGAAATATTTGGCGGTGGAAACGACACCGAGCCTCAAGCTGCCGGTGCGTACGCCCTTGATGGCATCCATCTTGTCTTCGAGCAAACCGAGATGCTCCTCGATAACCTGCGCTGTCTCGACGAAAGCCAGACCTGCGGCAGTGGGACGCATACCGTCCGATGTTCGGTCGAACAGAGCCAGCTGGAATTCTTCCTCCACTTGCCGCAGCTGGATTGTCAGAGCTGGAGGAGACAGACCTAACACCTTGGCCGCGCTGACAATTTTGCCGCACTTGATGATTGCTTGGACGGTCTTGAAATGCTTGAGCGTAAGGTTCCTCATGCGGCATACTAAATTATTTTTACTGGATAGGTAAAGTTATTGAATTTTACTTATCTCGCGACGTTTGTTTCCATTCCTCCAGTCCAGCCGCTCCGAGGAGATGCGGCCGGACCGGGAGGTTACGATGCCAGCGGCAACGCTCGACGCTTTTCTGAACTCCTATCTCGGCCAGCCTGACGAATTCCGCTCGGCAGTTGTGACGACCGTCCGTCAGTTGACACAGGCCGCCATCAAGGTCCGCAACACCATCAACCAAGGGGTGCTCGGCGCCGCCTTTGCCGAAACCCGTGGCGCCAATGCCGATGGCGACGTTCAGAAGGATCTCGACGTCTTCTCCGACGACATCTTCCTCGACGCCATGCGCCGTGCGCCGGTCGCGCTTTACGCCTCCGAGGAACTGGAGCAGCCAGTCTTGCTCGACAGGCAAGGGCCACTCGCCATCGCGATCGACCCGCTCGATGGCTCTTCCAACATCGACACCAACGTATCGATCGGAACGATCTTCTCGCTTCTGACCGCAACTGGCGCGCCGGACGCTGATCCGGCCGCCTCTTTCTTGCAGGCGGGCGTGAACCAGCTAGGCGCCGGTTTCTTCATATATGGGCCGCAGCTGGCACTTGTCCTGTCGCTCGGCAGCGGCACGCATGTCTTCGTCTTCTCGACAAGGCTCGGCACCTTCGTCCAGGCCTATGAAAGCCGGATCATTCCGCAACGCACTCAGGAGTTCGCCATCAACGCCGCCAACTACCGGCACTGGGACGAGGCTGTGCGGCTCTATGTCGACGACTGCCTGGAGGGAACCGAAGGACCGCGCGAGAAGGATTTCAACATGCGCTGGATCGCCTCTCTGGTCGCCGACTGTTACCGCATATTGATGCGCGGCGGCGTTTTTCTCTACCCCGGCGATCGACGCAAGGGCTATGGTCAGGGACGGCTGCGCCTCGTCTACGAGGCCAACCCGATCGCCTATCTCATAGAACAGGCTGGCGGTGCCGCCACCGATGCGATCAACCGCATCCTGGAAATCGAACCCGAGAGCCTGCATCAGCGCGTGCCGATGATCTTCGGGTCGGCGCGGGAAGTCGCGCGCATCACCCGCTACCACACAGAGCCGAGCAACATCGGTGAGCGTGCGCCGCTGTTCAGCCGCCGCGGCCTGTTCAGAGCCTGAGCAGCACCATGTCAGCCAAGCACCCCATCATCACCATCACCGGGTCGTCGGGCGCCGGCACGACCTCGGTCAAGCGCATCTTCGATCTGATTTTCCGGCGCGAGAACATCGAGGCCGCTTTCATCGAAGGCGACGCCTTCCACCGCTACGACCGCGCAGCGATGAAGGCAAAGGTGGCCGAGGAGGAAAAGGCCGGAAACCCGAACTTCACCCATTTCAATGCAGCGGCCAACGAACTCGGAATTCTCGAAGAGGTGTTCGCGGAATATGGCCGCCGCGGAACCGGCAAGACCCGCACCTACATTCATGATGAGGAAGAGGAAAAGCAGCACGGCACGCCACCGGGAACCTTTACCGAATGGCGCGAATTCGCTCCCAGCGACCTGCTCTTCTACGAGGGGCTGCACGGCTGTGTCGTCACCGACACGATCAATCTGGCCAAGCATGCGGATCTCAAGATCGGCGTCGTGCCGGTCATCAATCTCGAATGGATCCAGAAGATCCATCGCGACCGTTCGACCCGCGGCTATTCCACCGAGGCGGTGATGGACGTGATCCTGCGCCGGATGCCCGACTATGTCCGCTACATCGTCCCGCAATTCTCGCAGACCGCCATCAACTTCCAGCGCGTGCCGATCGTCGACACGTCCAACCCGTTCATCGCGCGCTGGATTCCGACGCCCGACGAATCGATGCTGGTTATCCGCTTCGCCAATCCGCGCGGCATCGATTTTCCGTATCTGCTGTCGATGATCCACGACTCGTTCATGTCGCGGCCAAATTCCATCGTGGTGCCAGGCAACAAGCTCGATCTTGCCATGCAGCTGATCCTGACGCCGCTCATCCTGCAATTGATTGAACGCAAGAGCCGTGTGTCGTGAGGAGGATGCAATGACCAGCCAAACAGCACTGAAGCCCGTCACCACAGCCGCTCCCGTCTCGGAGCGCGACATGGCGAACGCCATTCGAGCGCTGGCGATGGACAGCGTCCAGAAGGCGAATTCGGGTCACCCTGGCATGCCGATGGGCATGGCCGATGTCGCAACGGTGCTGTTCAACCGCTTCATCAATATCGATCCGTCGAGGCCGGACTGGCCCGACCGTGACCGTTTCGTGCTTTCGGCCGGCCACGGCTCGATGCTGCAATACGCGCTGCATCATCTGCTCGGCTATGAAGACATGCGGATCGAGGAATTGCAGCGATTTCGGCAGTTGGGCAGCCGCACCGCCGGACATCCGGAATACGGCCATGCGCTTGGCGTGGAGACCACCACCGGACCGCTCGGACAGGGCATTTCCACGGCGGTCGGCATGGCGCTGGCGGAACGCATGCTTGCCGCCCGCTACGGTGCCGATCTGGTCGATCATCATACCTATGTGATTGCGGGCGACGGCTGCCTTCAGGAGGGAATCAGTCACGAGGCGATAGACCTCGCTGGTCACCTGAAGCTTTCCCGCCTGATCGTCTTCTGGGACGACAATGCGATTTCCATTGACGGGCCGACCTCCCTCTCCACGTCGATGGACCAGCCGGCGCGCTTCAAGGCCGCCGGCTGGGATGTCCAAAGTGTCGCCGGGCACGACATGGAAGCAGTCTCCGCGGCAATCGAGGCGGCGCGGCGGTCGGATCGGCCATCGCTGATTGCCTGCCGCACAGTGATCGGCATGGGTGCCCCCAATCTCGGCGGTTCGGAGAAGACGCACGGCGCACCGCTGGGTGAAGCAGAGATCGCCGCGACACGCGAAAACATCGGCTGGGTCCACGCGCCGTTCGATGTGCCGGATGATATCCTTTTCGCTTGGCGCGAGATTGCGGGTCGCGGCGAAGCGATGCGGCGCGCCTGGGAGCAGCGGCTTGCCGCCTCGCCGCGGCGCGAGGCTTTTGAAAACGCCGTCGCCGCCGAACTGCCCGACACGGTCTTCGAAGCGCTCGAAGCCTTTCGTCGCGAACATGTCGAGAAGGCGACCAAGGCGGCGACGCGAAAAGCCTCCGAAATGGCGCTGGAGGCCATCAACGGCGCAACGGAGTTGACCGTCGGCGGCTCGGCCGATCTGACGCATTCGAATCTGACGATCACCAAGGGCATGAACCGCATTGCGCCGGGTGACTATGCCGGCCGCTACATTCACTACGGCATTCGCGAGCACGGCATGGCGGCCGCCATGAACGGTATCGCGCTGCATGGAGGGTTCGTGCCCTATGGCGGCACGTTCCTGTGCTTCGCCGATTATGCGCGCGGCGCGATGCGGCTCTCGGCGCTCATGGGCCAGCGCGTCATCTATGTGATGACACACGATTCCATCGGCCTCGGCGAGGACGGCCCGACGCACCAGCCGGTCGAGCACCTTGCGATGCTGCGTGCCACGCCTAATCTCAACGTCTTCCGCCCGGCGGATGTCATCGAAACGGCGGAGTGCTGGGAACTCGCGCTGAAGAGCAAGGATCGGCCGAGCGTCCTGGTGCTGTCGCGCCAGAACCTGCCGATGCTGCGTCGGTCGCACAGCGACGAGAACCGCTCCTGCCAGGGCGCTTACATCCTGCGCGAGCCAGCAAAGCACCGCGCCGTCACCCTGATCGCCACCGGCTCGGAGGTCGAGACCGCGGTTGCTGCCGCCGAAAGGCTGGAGACCGAGCATGGCGTCGCCGCCGCCGTCGTGTCGATGCCGTGCTGGGAGCTTTTCGAGGAGCAGGAAAGCGCCACCCGCAAGGCCGTCCTCGGCTCGGCGCCGCGCGTCGCGGTCGAAGCGGCGGCCCGGCTGGGCTGGGACCGCTGGATCGGCGAGACCGGCGCTTTCGTCGGCATGACCGGCTTCGGCGCCAGCGCCCCTGCCCCCGACCTCTACCGGCATTTCAACATAACGTCCGAAGCGGTTGCAGCAGCGGCGCTGAAGCTCATCATCTAGGAGGATTCACAATGGCTCGCATCACCCTTCGCCAGCTTCTCGACCATGCCGCCGAGCACGGCTACGGCGTACCGGCATTCAACATCAACAACATGGAACAGGGCCTCGCCATCATGGAAGCGGCCAAGGCCTGCGACGCGCCTGTCATCATCCAGGCTTCACGCGGCGCCCGATCCTATGCCAACGACATCATGCTGGCCAAGATGATGGAGGCGCTGACCGAAATCCACCCGGCCATCCCGCTATGCATCCATCAGGACCACGGCAACAGCGAGGCCACCTGCCTTTCCGCGATCCGCCACGGCTTCACCTCAGTGATGATGGACGGATCCTTGATGGCGGACGCCAAGACGCCGGCCAGCTACGACTACAACGTCGCCATAACCGAACGCGTCGCACGCATGGCGCATTGGGTCGGCGCTTCCGTCGAAGGCGAACTGGGTGTGCTCGGCTCGCTGGAAACCGGCCAAAGCGAGGCAGAGGATGGCCACGGCGCCGAGGGCGCGCTCTCCCACGACCAACTTTTGACCGATCCCGATCAGGCGGTCGACTTTGTGACCGCAACCCAGGTCGACGCGCTGGCGATCGCCTGCGGCACCTCGCACGGCGCCTACAAATTCACCCGCAAGCCGGACGGCGACATCCTGGCCATGCAGGTGATCGAGGCGATCCACGAGAAGCTACCCAACACGCATCTGGTCATGCACGGCTCGTCCTCGGTGCCGCAGGAGCTGCAGGATATCATCAACAGATACGGCGGCGAGATGCCCCAGACTTTTGGCGTTCCGGTCGAGGAGATCGAGCGGGGGATCCGCTACGGCGTGCGCAAGGTCAACATCGACACCGATTGCCGCATGGCCATGGCCGGGCAGTTTCGCCGCATCGCGACGGAAGACCCGCGCGAGTTCGATCCCCGCAAATTCCTGAAACCCGCCATGGATGCCTTGCGTGACCTTTGCCGGGACCGCTTCGAGCGTTTCGGGACGGCGTCCAACGCCTCGAAGATCAAGGTCATCGCCATGGACGAGATGGCGAAACGTTACGCCGCGGGAAAACTCGATCCCCATATCGCAACCGCGAAAGCCGCCTGAGCAACAAACAGGAGACCTGTCATGAACAAGATCGACATACTGCCAGCGGGGACGCTCAAAGAAGGCAAGGAACGCTACAAGTCAGGGGTCATCCCCTACAAGAAGATGGGCTACTGGGAACCTGACTACAGGCCCAAGGAAACCGATCTGATCGCCATGTTCCGGATCACGCCGCAACCCGGTGTCGACCACGAGGAGGCGGCGGCCGCCATCGCCGGCGAATCCTCCACCGCGACGTGGACCGTGGTGTGGACCGACCGGCTGACGGCTTGCGAGCTCTATCGCGCCAAGGCGTTCAGATCCGAGCCGGTGCCGAACACCGGTCCCGGAACCAAGACCGAGCAACAGTACTTCGCCTACATCGCCTACGACCTCGACCTGTTCGAGCCGGGCTCGATCGCCAATTTGACCGCATCGATCATCGGCAATGTGTTCGGCTTCAAGGCAGTCAAGGCGCTGCGGCTGGAAGACATGCGTATCCCGGTGGCGTACCTCAAAACCTTCCAGGGGCCGGCGACCGGTATCGTGGTGGAGCGTGAGCGGCTCGACAAGTTCGGCCGGCCGCTGCTCGGCGCGACGACGAAGCCGAAGCTCGGCCTATCGGGACGCAATTACGGCCGCGTCGTTTATGAAGCGCTGAAGGGCGGTCTCGACTTCGTCAAGGACGACGAGAATATCAACTCGCAGCCCTTCATGCATTGGCGCGACCGCTTCCTCTACTGCATGGAGGCCGTGAACAAGGCGTCGGCCGCCACCGGCGAGGTCAAGGGCCATTATCTCAACGTCACCGCCGGCACGATGGAGGAGATGTACGAGCGGGCCGAATTCGCCAAGCAGCTTGGTTCCTGCATCGTCATGATCGACCTCGTCATCGGCTACACGGCGATCCAGTCGATGGCCAAGTGGGCACGCCGCAACGACATGATCCTGCACCTGCACCGTGCCGGCAACTCGACCTATTCGCGCCAGAAGAACCACGGCATGAATTTCCGCGTCATCTGCAAATGGATGCGCATGGCCGGCGTCGACCACATCCATGCCGGCACGGTGGTCGGCAAGCTGGAAGGCGACCCGCTCATGATCAAGGGATTTTATGACACGCTGCGCGAGGAGCGCACGCCGCAGAACCTCGAAACCGGGCTGTTCTTCGATCAGGAATGGGCCTCGCTCAACAAGGTGATGCCCGTCGCCTCGGGCGGCATCCATGCTGGCCAGATGCACCAGTTGATCCACTATCTCGGCGAGGACGTCATCCTGCAGTTCGGCGGCGGCACAATCGGCCATCCGGACGGCATCCAGGCAGGCGCGACGGCCAATCGCGTCGCCTTGGAAGCGATGATCCTGGCCCGCAACGAGGGGCGCGACTATTTGCGCGAAGGGACCAAGATCCTCGAACAGGCGGCCAGATGGTGCACGCCGCTGAAGGCTGCCCTGGAGACCTGGAAGGACGTCACCTTCAACTACGAATCGACCGACACGGCCGACTTCGTGCCAACCGCAACGCCCAGCTTCTAGACGAAAGGAACCATCGTCATGATGACCAATCCGGGAAACAAGGTCACGCAGGGACAGTTCTCGTTCCTGCCCGACCTGACCGACGAACAGATTTCGGCGCAGATCAAATACGCGCTGAAGAACCATTGGGCGGTCAGCGTCGAGTACACGGACGATCCGCATCCGCGAAACACCTATTGGGAAATGTACGGCAACCCGATGTTCGACTTGAAAGATCCGGCGGGCATACTGCTCGAGGTCAACGCTTGCCGGAAAGCCTGTCCGAACATGTATGTGCGGGTAACCGCTTTCGATTCGACCAAGGGCTGGGAAGCGCCGCGCATGTCGTTCATTGTCAACCGGCCGCCCAGCGAACCCGGGTTCCGGCTGCTGCGCCAGGAGCGCGACGGCCGCAGCCAGGGTTATTCGATCGTGCCTTATGCGACCGACAGGCCCGAGGGCGAGCGGAGCTAGCTGAACCATGCTGAACGCGATGACCAGGGACGCTGCCGCACAGGACGCGACGGTTGATCTGCAGGCCGAGTTCGAGGCGTCCAACATCGATGAGGTGATGGACAAGCTCGACCGTGAGCTCGTCGGCCTGAAGCCGGTCAAGACCCGCATCCGCGAGATCGCCGCTCTCCTCCTGGTCGACCGGCTTCGCCGCAAGTTCGGACTGACCTCGGGCGCCCCGACGCTGCACATGAACTTTACGGGAAATCCCGGCACCGGAAAGACCACCGTGGCGCTGAGGATGGCCGAAATCCTGCATCGTCTCGGCTATGTCCGCGAAGGCCACATGGTCGCCGTGACGCGCGACGATCTCGTCGGCCAGTATGTGGGCCACACCGCGCCCAAGACCCGCGAGGTGATCAAGCGTGCCATGGGCGGCGTGCTTTTCATCGACGAGGCCTACTATCTCTACAAGCCCGAGAACGAACGCGACTACGGCCAGGAATCGATCGAAATCCTGCTGCAGTGCATGGAGAACAACCGTGACGATCTGGTTGTGATCCTTGCCGGCTACAAAAACAAGATGGACCGCTTCTTCGACAGCAATCCCGGCATGCGTTCGCGCATCGCCCACCACCTCGATTTTCCCGACTATGGCGTCAGCGAACTGAAATCGATCGCCGAGATCATGCTCGCGGAGCAGAATTATCGCCTCAGCGAGGCGGCATCCCAGGCGCTCGAAGAGTATCTTCCGATCCGCATGAGGCTGCCGCATTTCTCCAACGCGCGTTCGGTCCGCAATGGGCTCGACCGGGCGCGGCTGCGGCAGGCCAACCGGCTTTTCGCATCGCGCAGCCGGGTGTTGACCAAGGCCGATCTTATCACCATCGAGGAATCCGACATTCGCGGCAGCCGCGTGTTCGCCGAAGGGAAACTCGAAGGCGAACCGGAGACGAAGATGCGCTGACGGGATGAAACCGGCTGGCGCAGAGACCAACACCGCAGACAGGATTGGAGACGACGACCATGGTCACCAGGACAATCATCGCACCCTCCGTGCTTTCCGCGGATTTCTCGCGGCTCGGCGACGAGGTCGAAGCTGTCGTGCGGGCTGGTGCCGACTGGATCCATCTCGACGTGATGGACGGCCACTTCGTGCCCAACATCACCTTCGGTCCGCCGGTGATCAAGGCGATCCGCGACCGAACGGACAAAATCTTCGACTGCCATCTGATGATCGCGCCGGCCGACGCCTATCTGGCTGCCTTCGCCGACGCCGGCTGCGACATCATCACGGTGCATGCAGAGGCCGGGCCGCATCTCGATCGTTCCCTGCAGGCGATCAAAAATCTCGGCAAGAAGGCCGGCGTATCGCTGAATCCTTCGACGCCGGAGAGCGTCATAGAGTATGTGCTCGACAGGCTCGATCTGGTGCTTCTGATGACGGTCAATCCAGGCTTTGGCGGCCAGGCCTTCATTTCCGCGGTCATCGAGAAGATCAGGCGAATCAAGGCACTGGTTGGCCACCGCCCGATTGACATCGAAATCGATGGCGGCGTCACGGCCGAAACCGCCCCGCTGGTCGCCGCGGCCGGCGCCAATGTGCTGGTCGCCGGGTCGGCCGTGTTCAAGGGCGGCACCGAGGCGGCCTATCGCGCCAACATTGGAGCCATCCGACAGACGGCCGACGGTGCGATCCGGAAAGCCGCGTAAACCATTCCATCGGAGGCAAGCATGGCGGCCGTCCCCCCTGTCTGCGATTTCGGCTGGCGCGCCATCGATGCCGTTTTGTCTGGCGTCGACGGCAGGTCGCAATCGATCTTCAGCCAGGCCGGCCCGAACGGCCTGGTCGTGGCCTTCATCTGCAATCACTGCCCTTATGTGAAGGCGGTGATTTCACGTATCGTGCGCGATGCCAACGACCTCAAGGCCGAAGGTATCGGCTTTGTCGCGATCAACTCAAACGATGCCGACACCTACCCGGAGGATTCCTTCGACCAAATGAATCTCTTCGCCACGACGAACGGCTTCAGCTTCCCTTACCTGCACGACCACCGCCAAACTGTGGCGCGCGATTACGCAGCCGTGTGCACTCCCGATTTCTTCGGGTTCAACAGCGAGTTGGGACTGCAATATCGCGGTCGGCTGGACGCCTCGCGACGAGAAGCCGGAGCGCCCGGGCTGAGACGCGATCTGTTCGAGGCGATGAAGCAGGTTGCCCGAACCGGCGACGGGCCGCTGGACCAAATCGCCTCGATCGGCTGCTCGATCAAGTGGAAGGATGCCGCATGAACGTCGGTGCAGGTAGGCCGCTTCGATCGCCGAAGGCGATCCTGTTCGATCTCGACGGCACGTTGGTCGACTCGGCACCGGACATAGCGGCCGCCGTCAACGAACTGCTGGCCAGTCGCGGTCTGCCGCCGCTGCGCCTGGATCAGGTCACGGCCATGATCGGCGGCGGCGTCAGGAAATTGATCGAGCGAGCCTTCGCGGCGTCGGGAGCGCCACTGCTCGGCAACGCTCTCGATGAGGCAAACCGCGTCATGGCGCCTATCTACCGCCGGCATCTGACCGGCCTGACAAGGCTGATGCCTGGAGTCAGGGAGGCTCTCACCCACTTTCATTTGGGCGGAGTAAGCATGGGGGTGGCAACCAACAAACCGCAGTTGGCGACCCGCGAAATCCTGCTTCATTTCGGATTGACGGAATATTTCGGTGCGATCGTTGGCGGAGACGCGGTGACATACCTGAAACCGGCGCCCGATGCCCTGCTGCTGGCGCTGGCACAGCTTGGGGTCGGCCCCGGTGACGCGCTGCTGGTCGGAGACAGCGGTGCTGACCTGGGTGCCGCACGCGCCGCCGGCATGCCCGTCATTCTGTTGCGCGGCGGCTACAGCCACATTCCGGTGGAAGAGCTTGGCGCCGACCTTGTTTGCGACAGCCTTTTCGATCTGCCTTCGGCCATGCAGAAGCTGCAAGCCGATGCGTGATCAAGGCGTCCGCCGGCCGAACGCAAATTCGAACGGCCGGCTGCGCTCTATTTCGAGAATTGCTTCAGATAGGCAATGACATTGGCGATGTCTTCGTCCTGCTTGAGGCCGACAAACGCCATCTTCGTTCCTTTGACCATGGCCTTGGGATCGTGAAGATAGGTCTTCAGCGAGGGCTCATCCCATTTGACGCCGGATTTGCCAGCCGCGACCATCGCCTGAGAATAGCTGAACCCCGGGTGTGTCCCAGCCGTTCGGCCTATGACGCCGTTCAACGACGGGCCGACCTTGTTCTTGTCCTGGTCGGCGGTATGGCAGACCTTGCATTTGGCGAAGACCTTCTCACCAGCCGCCGCATCCTGTGCCTGGGATTGGCTCGCGATGAAGGGCACAACGGACATGACTGCGAAAAATGCGATTGCGCGCATGGTATTTCCTCATTGATCGTCTGGGTGCCCTGGACGATTTGCGCATGCCGATCCTTTGATCCGTCGGTATGCGCCTTACGCGGTGGAGTGGAAATTCCGCTTCTCCCGTGGAGCCGCGCCGCGTGACTCGGAAGCTAATTGGCATGTTGTGAAAGTCAATCGTACAAAGGTTTAGGGGCCTGCGAGCTCAAGAGACCTGTCCATTCGTCTTTGTTGACGGCTATCGGGCGAGCGCGTAGCTTGACCTCATTCCGGTTTCTCCATTGGCACCTTGAGAAATCCGGCAAGTGGCGGTTTGTCCTGGCTCCTGGTTGGGCTGGACTCGCCGAGATGGGCGTCTGGGAACGCGCAAGAGGTGCTGAATGGACATGGTCGATCTCATATTGACGGTTTGCCTCAGCGCCAATCCGAGCAATTGCCGAGACGAACATCTCTATTTCGAGAGCCGCGGCACTCTGTTCCAGTGCATGATCCTTGCCCCCAGCGAAATCGCGAAATGGTCTCAAGAACACCCGACCCTCAAGGTCATGCGCTGGAAATGCGCATTTCCGAGCAAGGAACGAGCCATCTGATTTGGCAGCGCGGAACCCTGGGGAGGAGGTGTCATGATGGTTTCACGGCGCATGACGCTGCGTCTGGCGGTTCTCGGGACAGCCGCTGTTCTTGCTACCAGGCCGGCCGTTGCGGCAGCCAGGATTCGCCTTGGTGTGCTGAAGTTTGGAACCGTGAGTTGGGAACTCGATACGCTACGGCAGCACAAATTCGATGCCGCCAACGGGATCGATCTGGAGATCATCGACTTCGCCGGCGAGGATGCAACCAACGTCGCGATGCTGGCTGGCGCGATCGACATGATCGTCTCCGACTGGCTGTGGGTCTCGCGCCAGCGCTCCGAAGGCGGCGACCTCACATTGACCCCCTATTCGACCGCCGTGGGGGCGATCATGGTGAAGGAAGGTTCGCCGATCCGGACGGTCGCCGATCTCAAGGACAAGAAGATCGGCGTCGCCGGCGGCCCGCTCGACAAGAGTTGGCTGCTTATACAAGCGCTGAGCAGGCGCGATCTCGGCGTCGACCTGTCGGCAACCAGCGACATCGTCTTTGGCGCGCCGCCGCTGATTTCGGAAAAGGCGATACAGGGCGAACTCGATGCGGTGCTGAATTTCTGGCATTTTTGCGCCCGTCTCGAGGCCAATGGCTTCCGTCGATTGATCGGCGTGAATGACGCGGCAAAAGCGCTTGGGGCTCTGGGACCCGTGTCGGCGCTCGGTTACGTCTTCCATGACCAATGGGCGAGCGAGAACCCCGATGCCGTCAGGGGTTTCGTGAGGGCGTCCGCGCAAGCCAAGGACTTGCTGGCCAGATCCGATGACGAATGGCTGCGCCTGGCGCCGATCATTCGCGCGCAAGGCAAGGAACTGGAAAAACTGCGCGATCGCTACCGCCAGGGCATTCCCAGACGGTCGGTCGCCGAGGAAGCGGCCGACGCCGGCAGGCTATACCATGTGCTTGCGTCGGTCGGCGGCGCGAAGCTTGTCGGCAGCGCGCCGAAAATGGCGCCCGGCACGTTCTGGCAGGAACCCCGGAAATGACCGCATTGGGAACCGACGGCACGCGTGACGCCCCGCCGAGCATGTCCGGCCGACGCAGCCTGGCGACGGCACTGGTGCCCGCGCTGACCGTAGCGGTTTCCCTGCTCGCGCTTTGTCTGCTGTGGAACCTTGCGGCAAGCGTCTGGCCAAGCCGTGCCTTTCCAGGACCTGCGCAGGTCTGGCAGGTGCTTCTCAGGGAGGCTGCGAACGGCGACCTCTTTTACCATCTCGGCGTGACCCTCGGCCGGGTCGCCGCGGCATATATCGTCGCAATGATCATCGGATCCGTCATCGGCGTTTTGCTCGGCAGCTATCGTCGCGTCGACCGTTTTTTCAACCCGTGGGTGATCCTGTTCCTCAACATTCCGGCGCTGGTGGTCATCGTCCTCGGCTACATCTGGTTCGGCCTCAACGAGGCGGCGGCGATCGGCGCGGTGGCGGTGAACAAGATCCCGAATGTCGTGGTGACGATGCGTGAAGGCGCCAGGACGCTTGATCCAAGTTACGCCGAAATGGCCACCGTCTATCGCTTCGGCCGCCTTGATCGAATCCGCCATATCCTGCTGCCGCAATTGCAGCCCTATCTTGCCGCCGCGTCGCGATCCGGCATCTCCCTTATCTGGAAGATCGTCCTGGTCGTCGAACTGCTCGGCCGCTCGAACGGTGTCGGCTTCCAGATCCATCTCTATTTCCAGCTCTTCGACGTCGCCGCCATTCTTGCCTACACGCTGGCTTTCGTGGCGGTGATGCTTTTCATTGAACTTCTCCTGGTGCAGCCCGTTGAACGACATGCAACCCGTTGGCGCCGTCGTCCCGCTTAAGGTCGACATTGCCGAAAAGACCTTCAGGTCCGCGCGAGGCGTCTCGATCACGGCGCTTCAGGACCTTTCCTTCGAGGTCCGGCAAGGCGAATTCGCCTGCTTGCTGGGACCGTCGGGCTGCGGCAAAACCACGACGCTGCGTATCCTGCTTGGCTTGGACAAAGACTTTTCCGGCTCCTTCCAGTTGCCGCAAGGAGGTTCGAACCGCATCGCCGCCGTTTTCCAGGAACCGACCCTGCTGCCGTGGCGAACGGTGGAGCAGAATGTCAGGCTGGCGTTGCCGAAAAGCTTGAGAGCGAAAAATCTCGACGGGCTGTTCGACACGCTCGGCCTCGCCGGCATGCGCTCGCTCTATCCTGCCGAACTGTCGCTCGGCCTTGCGCGCAGGGCAGCACTTGCCAGGGCTTTCGCCACCGAGCCGGCGGTGCTTTTCCTGGACGAACCCTTTGTCTCGCTCGACGAACAGACCGCCGAGCGGCTTCGGCATCTGCTTTTGACCGTGTGGTCGGCACGGCCAACGACCGCCTTGATGGTGACGCACAATCTACGCGAGGCACTAATGCTGTCGGACCGCATCATCGTGCTCGCGCCGCGGCCAACCCATGTGCTCGGCGTGTTCGACGTACGGTTGCCACGGCAACATCGCAATTCGCAGGTGATGAGCGATCTTCTGCGGTCGTTCCATCATAGATTTCCGGACGTCACCTGATCGCCTGCAGGCGAGATGCATATCGGAGACCTTCATGTCGATCGATCGGCTAAGACGCAGGCTTGTGAATGGCTTCGCCTGTACCGCCGCCAGCGCCGCCTTGCTGCCATGCTGCCTCGGACGAGCCGTTCTGGCCGCAGGCGGCAGTTCTCGGTTCTCGGTCAGGCAAATCGCCGACGGCGTCTTCGCCTTCCAGGGGGCGGATGAATTGATGACCGCCGCCAATGACGGTGCGATCTGCAATCTGGGCGCCGTCGTCGGCACCGACGCGGTTGCCGTCATCGACAGCGGTGGCAGCCTGATCGAGGCGCACGCCTTTCTCGCCGCGATCGGAAAGGTAACAGCAAAGCCGGTTCGCTTCCTGATCAACACCCACATGCACCCCGACCACATCTTCGGCAATGCGGCATTCCGGGAGATCGGCGCGACGATCGTCGGTCATCGCAATCTGCCGCGCGCCCTCGACGCGCGTGGCGCGTTCTATCTGCACAACTATCGCGAACAGCTTGGCGAGGCGCTTATGGAGGGGGTCGAGATCGTGTCGCCGACCATGCTGGTCGACGATCACCTACAACTCGACCTCGGCGGGCGCATGATCGAACTGCGGGCATGGAAGGCGGCGCACACCGACAACGACCTGACCGTATTCGATACCGCGACCGGAACGCTCTTTGCCGGCGATCTCGTGTTCATGGGCTCCTTGCCGACGCTTGACGGATCACTGCTTGGATGGCTCCGCCAGATGGATGCGCTCGCCGTGATCGACGCCGCGCGCGTCGTTCCAGGTCACGGTCCTGTAACGGCCGACTGGCCACAGGCGCTGGCGGGGGAACGACGCTATTTCGAGATTCTGGCGCGCGACATCCGCAAGGCGATCGCCGACGGAACGCCGCTGCGCGAAGCAGTAAAAACCGCAGGCGAAAGCGAACGGGATAAGTGGCACCTGTTCGACGATTACAACGAGCGCAACGCAACGGCCGCATTTGCCGAACTCGAATGGGAATAGACGACACCGACATGCGCCAGGCAGCTGTAAGGGACGGCGATTTGCCAAAGCGTCGCCAAAGGCTTATCCTCAACGCCAGCCTGGGCACCACCTCTCTTGCATTGGTGGAGGCATCGAAATGCAAAATCATGCTTACTCGAGCCGGCAGCTCGCCTTGCCGCTCGCATCCGTTTTCGCCGCGATCATCTTGACCATCGGCACGTTGCTCGGCTCCTCGGGAGCCGCCAACGCACAGCAAACAACCGCGTCCTCGGACAGGATCTGGCATGACTTGAAGGGCGACGTGTTCGGCGATCGGGCAATTCTGGTCGATACCGGCGTCGTCAGGATCGAAGCGCCGAAGCGGGCGCAGGATGCCGCCATCGTGCCCGTCGACATCTATCTCGATCCAGCCAAGGCGCCGGACGGCATCAAATCCGTTACCCTGATCATCGACGCCAACCCTGCACCGGTGGCGGCAACGTTCCAGCTCGGCAAGGATGCCGGCGTGACGCATCTGTCGACGCGCGTGCGCGTCAACGACTATTCCTATCTGCGTGCGATCGCTGAGACGCAGGGCGGCCAACTCCATATGGCGCAGACCTTCGTCAAGGCGTCAGGCGGATGCTCCGCCCCTGCGGTCAAGAACCAGGACGAGGCCAACGCGACGATGGGTCAGATGAAGCTGCGCCAGTTCCCGCCCAAAGAGACGATGACCAAGACCGAGGAACTGCAGTTGATGATCCGGCACCCTAACAATTCGGGGCTGCAGCGGGATCCGCTGACCCAGTATTTCATACCGGCGCATTTTGTCCAGAAACTGTCGATCTCCCAAGCCGGCCAGCCGATCCTCTCCATGGAAGGTGGAATATCGATTTCGGAAGACCCCAATTTCCGATTCGATTTCACCGTGCACGGCAACGGCGAAATCCAGGTTGAAGCGATCGATACGGATGGCAAAACATTTCGCAATCAGTGGCCGCTGGAGACAGCGGGACTCTGAAGTCTCGATATCTTGCGCCGGACTGCCGGGCGCTTGCCAGCTCGATCCCGAAAATGGAGCCTGTTTCGGGAAGATACTGACCAGACAAAGGATGGAACTCCATCCGGCTTGCGGATTGAGCAGGCTCTAAAGCGTGTCGCGCCTGAACGGATTCAGACGACCCGCTTTAGGTCTTTGTTTTTATGCATGTCGTTCTCCCAAAACCGAGGTCACTTTTGGGCGACATGCACTAAAAGCAGCGCACGTCGGCTTCCGACTGCGCGCGCTTCAATTCGGTACGGGCTGCCTTCGCCGGTGCGCTTTCGCGAAACAGCCCCGCGTTTTCCCCTGTGGTCAAAGACATGCTCTTGAAAGTCTCGGCCCTCTCATAGTGGTCGTAGGGAAGGATCGAGGCGATGACGTCGATCGAGCAGGAACAGCTTTCCAGCGCCTGACGGGTCTGGCCGTTCGTCTGCATGCAGCCAAGCACGTAATCGGCAATCGTTGCTGTCGGGTAATCTCCCGCGGCGCCCGCCGGGTTTGCGAAGGCCAGCGGCGCGGCAAGGAGCAGCGGCAAAGTCGAAAATCCAACATATCTGATCACGGGAAAACCTCCGGTTAGCCTGGGCGCGATGCGCCCAATCGGGATCACCGTGGCAGTTGGCAACGTGCCGCAGAGTCAGTCAAGCGCCCATGGCTTCCGTATACGACCAAAGGAGGAATGCGGTGCTGATCGACGGTGGTTCCGCATGGCGGCCCCATGGCCCGCTCCACGCCCCAACTCCAACGATCATCTCATGCTTGGCTCACTATCGATTCCCAATGAGGCGCGTACATGGCCAGGCCGAGACATCGAAGTGAATACCTCCAAATAAAAACCATACTTAGGTGAAATGCAAAACTCAAAAAATAATCAAACTTTATGCGGGCCATCGTTATTTCGCGATCAGGAATACTTCAGCTAACAAATACTGTCCTGCTTATCTCCTTGTATTGCACCGCATCATTTACGATATTGCGGTGCAATAAAACATCCCGGCTTTTTTGCTTGCCTAGCGTTTTGCGATGACATAGCCTCACCCTGTTTCCGGCTTCAAGGGCGTCACCGTCATTAGGGAGCGGCGACAGTCTTTCGTAGGCCAAGGTGAGGTGGGCAGTAACGGTGCCCTCTGCACATCTGGCTTAGGTCGTGACACGCTGCCGGAAATATTTCCCCCCCCGTGAATCGCTTGGGCAAGCCCTTGTGGGCTCAGCAAATGATTCATCACTATGAACCTCGGGAGGAATTCGGATGCGTGTACTTACGAAAGCTACCTATATTCTAACCACTGCGGCGTTTCTGTCGCTCGGCGCGGCCTTTACGGCGTCGGCTAACGAGGACCTTGCAAAGCTGGCTTCGGATTCGAAGAACTGGGCAATGCAGACGGGTGACTACGCCAACACCCGCTATTCCAAACTCAACCAGATCACTGCGGACAATGTGAAGAACCTGCAGGTCAAGTGGACCTTTTCCACCGGCGTGCTACGAGGCCACGAGGGTGGACCGCTTATCATCGGCGATGTGATGTATGTCCACACGCCTTTCCCGAACAATGTCTTTGCGCTCGATCTCAAGAATGACGGGAAGATTCTCTGGAAATACGAACCCAAGCAGGATCCCAACGTCATTCCGATCATGTGTTGCGATACGGTCAATCGTGGCGTTGCCTATGGTGACGGCAAGATCATTCTCAATCAGGCAGACACCACGGTCGTCGCCCTCGATGCGAAGACCGGCAAGGTCGTCTGGTCGGTCAAGAACGGCGACCAGACCGATGGCGGCAAAGGCGAATCCGGTACGGCTGCCCCCGTCGTCGTCAAAGACAAGGTGCTCATCGGCGTATCCGGCGCCGAATTCGGCGTTCGCGGCTGGCTGGCCGCCTACAATCTGAAAGATGGCAAACTCGCCTGGAAAGCCTATTCGGAAGGTCCGGACGCAGACACCCTGATCGATCCCGAAAAGACCACGCATCTCGGCAAGCCGGTGGGCAAGGACTCCGGCACGAACACCTGGGAAGGCGAGCAGTGGAAGACCGGCGGCGGCACGACATGGGGATGGTATTCCTATGATCCCAAGCTGAACCTGGTCTACTATGGCACCGGCAATCCCTCGACGTGGAACCCGGTCCAACGCCCCGGCGACAATCGCTGGTCGATGACGATCATGGCCCGCGATGCGGATACGGGTGTTGCCAAATGGCTCTACCAGATGACCCCGCATGACGAATGGGACTATGACGGCATCAACGAGATGATCCTTGTCGATGGCATGGAGGTCAACGGCGCCAAGCACGACGTGCTGGTGCATTTCGATCGCAATGGTTTTGCCTACACCATGGATCGCGCCACCGGCGACCTTCTCGTCGCCAAGAAATATGATCCGGCCGTGAACTGGGCGACGGAAGTCGTCATGGACCCCAAGAGCGAACAATATGGTCGCCCGCAGGTCGTGGCGAAATATTCGACCCAGCAGAACGGCGAAGACACCAACTCGACGGGCATCTGCCCGGCGGCACTTGGAACGAAGGACCAGCAGCCGGCGGCCTATTCGCCGAAGACCGGGCTGTTCTATGTCCCGACCAACCATGTCTGCATGGACTATGAGCCTTACAAGGTGAGCTACACCGCCGGTCAGCCTTATGTCGGCGCCACCGTGTCGATGTATCCCGCACCTGGCGGCGACGGCAACATGGGCAACTTCATTGCCTGGGATGCGGCCAAGGGCGAGATCGTCTGGTCGAAGCCCGAGCAGTTCTCGGTGTGGTCGGGCGCTCTGGCAACAGATGGCGACGTCGTCTTCTACGGTACACTCGAAGGCTACATCAAGGCGGTCGATAAGGACGGCAAGGAACTCTACAAGTTCAAGACCCCGTCCGGCATCATCGGCAACATCACGACCTACGAGCAGGGCGGCAAGCAGTACATCGCCGTTCTGTCCGGCGTCGGTGGCTGGGCAGGTATCGGCCTGGCAGGCGGCCTGCTTTCGCCTGACAACGCCGCTGCGTGGCATGGCGCCGTCGATCAGGGCCGTGCCCAAGGCGACGAGGCCGCGGTCGTTGGCACCGCTGGTCTTGGTGCCGTCGGCGGCTACGCGGCACTTGCCGACTACACGACGCTGGGCGGTCAGCTCACCGTCTTCGGTCTCCCGGATTGAAGCGCTGGGAACCTTGAGCACGCCTCAGGTCTTGTGAGACCAAAGGCTTGAAGAACGAGAGCCCGGATCATCCGGAAGCCATGGCCGGGCTCTCGATTCGGTTACGACCCAAAAACACCGATCAATGCCGGTAGCGACAGCAAAACCGTGTCCATTGGCAAATGAAGGAAGCGTTTGAATGTCCGTTCGCATTGTAATTTCGGCTTTGGTCCTGGCTTTGCTGCCTCTGGCAAGCTCAGGCGTCGCCCGGGCCGACGACAGCATGGAAAAAGCCAAGGCGGTAAAGGAAGAAGGCGGCAAGTATTTGGATGCGGATGGAAATCCGACCTACAAGATCGAAAACGGAACCGTCGATTGGTACACGTTCAGCGGCTACCGCCGGTATCACTCCGATTGCCATGTCTGCCACGGACAGGACGCAACAGGTTCGAGCTATGCGCCGGCTTTGGTCAACAGCCTGAAAAATATGGACTACGGCACGTTCCTCTCGATCGTCGCCGAAGGCCGCAAGAATGTCGGCGGCGGCAAGGAAAACGTCATGCCTGCCTTTGGCGACAACAAGAATGTCTATTGCTACATGGACGACCTCTACATCTATCTGCGCGCGCGCGCGGATGGCGCGGCGCCCCGCGGACGGCCGCCCAAGCACGAAGACAAGGCCCAGGCGGCGAAGGATGCCGAAGCATCCTGCATGGGTGGATGACATGATTGGCCGCGATGCATTGAAGCTGCGCGTCGTTCTGCCGATCCTCGGCACACTCGCCTTGCTGCCGTCGAATGCGCATGCGCAAAGCGCCGGCCTTGGCGCGGCGGGAGAACTGGTCGACCCCGACATTCTGCGCGTCTGCGCCGATCCCTCGAATATGCCCTTCACCGACAAGAGCGGCGAAGGCTTCGAAAACAAGCTGGCCGAGCTGGTTGCCGCGAAAACCGGGCGCAAGTCCGTCTCCTACACCTGGTTTCCCACGATCACCGGCTTCGTGCGCAATACGTTGGGGGCCAACCGATGCGACATCATCATGGGCTATGCCCAAGGCGATGAGCTGGTGCAGAACACCAACGCCTACTATCGCTCCGCCTATGTGCTGGTGCATCCGAAAAGCAAAGATATGGAAGGCGTGGAAACGATCGAGGATCCCAGACTCACGGGCAAGACGATCGGCGTCGTTGAAAGCACGCCGCCAACCGCCAACATGGCCGCCAACAAGCTTCTGCGGACCGCCAAGATCTATCCGCTTGCGGTGGATACGCGCGTCACCCCATCCATGGGGGAGGTCATGATCAAGGACATGCTGGCACACAACATCGATGCCGCGGTGCTGTGGGGACCGATGGCAGGTTACTATGCCAAGGAACTCGGAGCCGATGTGACGATCGTTCCACTGGTGAAGGAAAAAACCGGCTCGCGCATGTCTTACCGCATCACCATGGGCGTACGTCCGTCCGACCAGGAATGGAAGCGGACGCTCAACCGGGTGATCAGGGAAAACCAGGCGGAGATCACCAGGATCCTGCTGAGCTACAACGTGCCGTTGATCGACGAACACGACAACCTGATTACCCAATGAATGGAAAGGAGATTATTTTCTTGCTGGTCGCCGCGAGCCTTCTGGGTCTGACCGTGCCGACATGGGCTGGCGATGTCGCCGAACCCAGCGGTTTCCGGATGGACGACTATCGGGCGCCTGTGCCGCGGACGCTGCAAGGCGCGAGGGTGGTGACGACGGTGGAAGCGGAAGTGCTGTGGCGAGCGAAAAAGGCGATCTTCTTCGACGTGATGCCGGACACGCCCAAGCCGGCCAATTTGCCGGCAGGAACGATATGGAGAGACAAGGTCAGAAAGGACATTCCAGGCAGCACATGGCTGGCCAATGTGGGATACGGCGCTATTTCGCAGGAGACCGCCAGCTATTTTCGCCAAGGCCTCGCGGCCAAGGCCGGGACGGACAAGTCGCGCGCGATTCTGTTCTACTGCATGACGAATTGCTGGATGTCGTGGAATGCGGCGAAACGGGCCGTCGAGTGGGGCTACAGTTCAGTAATCTGGTATCCGCTCGGCGCCGATGGGTGGGAAGATGCAAACCTTCCACTGGAGGAGAAGAAACCCTACACAATGAACAATTTGAAGTAAGGACTGCAATTATTCTCGATAGTTGTTTTCAATTTTTCAGAACCTATTGTTTCATTTGTCCATTTTGAGACTTGATGGACGAGCCATTGCGTCGGTGCCCTGCAATGGTTGGCTAACGACAGGATCGGTCCCTTCGGGCTGGTATAAGAGGAGAAATGTCATGAAGAAGAACTGGAAAAAACCGACCATGTGTCAGGTTGCCGCTGGCTTCGAAATTTCACGGTATCTGCCTGCTGAAATTACTCCCAAGAAGTAGGCCGCAGAGGTGCGCGTCCCTGGCGACAGGGGCGCGCATCCCCTCGCCGCATGGGATTTTCGTGAAAGATTTTGACGCACGCAAAGCGCGCGAGGCGTTTTTTGTGACTGCAAATTGCCTGCAGGTCAGAGAAGCCGGCGCGCGGGCATTTTCATGCATTTGAGGATCATCGGATCGGCGGCGGGCGGCGGCTTTCCGCAATGGAACTGCAACTACCGTCTGAGTCGTGCGGTTCGCGCTGGCATGGCCAGCGTGCATTCACGAACCCAGTCAAGTGTCGCCGCCTCGGCGGATGGGCTGGGTTGGGTTCTTTTCAATGCCTCACCCGACATTCGCCAGCAAATCGCTGCAACACCTGAATTGCAGCCTGCGGGCGATGCGCCGCTGCGCTCGACGCCTATTCGCGCGGTGGTGCTGACCAATGCCGATGTCGATCATATCGCCGGACTGCTCAGCCTGCGCGAGCGGCAGCCTTTCGCCATCTATGCAACGGCGCAGGTTCTGGCGACGCTGGAGGCGAATTCGATTTTCAACGTTCTCGATCCAGCGCTTGTGCCGCGGCGCATCCTGCCGCCGGCGAAAGAATTGGCCATTTGCGACGCAGAAGGCCGCGAGACCGGCGTGATGATCGAGCCCTTTCCAGTACCCGGGAAGATAGCACTCTATCTGGAGGATAGAGACCATCCGGACGCCAATTTCAGCTCCGACGCAGGTGACACGATCGGAGTCCGAATTGCCGGTATCGGCAGCCGCGGCTCCGTCTTCTATATCCCAGGCTGCGCGCGCATCGATGCGCGCTTACGCGCGCGTCTCACCGATGCCGCCTGTCTTTTGTTCGACGGCACGGTCTATACCGACGACGAGATGATCGTGGCCGGCGTCGGTCAGAAAACCGGCGCGCGGATGGGGCATCTGGCGATCTCGGGAGAACTGGGTTCGATCGCAGGCTTGGCCGATGTGAGGGTCGGCCGTCGCGTCTTCGTCCACATAAACAACACCAATCCCATCCTTGACGAGAATTCCGCCGAGCACGCGGCGGTCAAGGCGGCAGGCTGGGAAATCGCAAGCGACGGTATGGAGATGGAATTTTGAGCGACTTCCGCGATGCAGCCAAAGGCGGGCTCTCCACGAGCGCTCTCGAAGCCGTGTTGAGGCAGGTTGGCGCCGAGCGCTATCACAATCGCCATCCCTTTCACCACAGGATGACCAGCGGCGCATTGTCGAAGGCCGAGATGAAGGCCTGGGCGCTGAACCGCTATTGCTATCAGGCGGTCATCCCGCGCAAGGATGCCATGATACTCGTGCATGCCGAGGATCCGGCGTTTCGCGCCGCTTGGCGCAAACGAATCGAAGACCATGACGGCGAGGACGGCTGGAGCGGCGGCATCGCGCGCTGGCTGCATCTGGCAACTTCGCTCGGCCTGGACGCCGAGGCCGTGAAGAGCGAAAGGCTGGCGCTGCCGGCGACGCGCTTCGCGGTGGGCGCTTACCTTTCCTTTTGCACAAACCGGACGCTGTTCGAGGCGGTCGCGTCGTCGCTGACCGAGATGTTCTCGCCACTCATCATCGGTGAGCGGGTGCCGGCAATGCTGGCCAAATACGACTACATCACCGAGGATACGCTGTCCTATTTCAGGCAACGGCCCGAACAGGCCTCACGTGACGCCGACTTCGCCCTCGCCTACGTGCTCAGCCATGCCGATACGGCGGAGCGCCAGCAGCAGGCAATCGATGCACTGGTGTTCAAATGCGATATACTCTGGGCCATGCTTGATGCGCTTCAACACGCTTATGGCGAGCAGGGCAACATACCGCCTGGCGCCTTCCAGCCCGAGGCAGCCCAATGATGGCGCTGCGCGAAAGAGCCGTGGTGTCGTTGCGATCGGTCCCTTCGCTGCCGAAGCACGTGCGCATACAGTACGATCCCGTGCGGCAGGCATTCGCCGTGCTTTCGCCGGAAAAGATATTCTGGCCGAACGATATCAGTCTCGACATATTGCGCCGCTGCGATGGACGGTCCACGGCCGGCGACATCATTGCCGGCCTTGCCGCAGATTATGAGGCCGAACAGGAGGCCGTGGCGACCGACGTCATCGCATTCCTGCAGGAATGGTCGGACAAGCTGCTGGTGAGGCTATGAGCACGCCCCTCCTCCCTCCAATCGGCATGCTGGCGGAACTGACGCATCGCTGCCCGCTGCAATGTCCTTATTGCTCCAATCCGCTGGAACTGCTGAAGGCCAATCGCGAACTCGACACAGAGACCTGGCTCGCCCTGTTCTCGGAGGCCGCCGATCTCGGAGTGCTGCAGGTGCATCTGTCCGGTGGCGAGCCGACACTGCGCCGCGACCTCGAGCAATTGATCGCCGGGCTTGCGGGGCGCGGCGTCTACACCAATCTGATTACCGCGGGCGTCGGCATCGTCGAGGGCCGTATCGAGGCATTTGCAGAAGCCGGTCTCGACCATCTGCAACTGAGCTTTCAGGGCGCGCGGCCGGCAACCACCGATCGCATCGGCAACCACAAGGGCGCCCACGAAAAAAAGCTGGAGACGGCACGCCGCGCACGCGCAGCCGGCTTGCCTCTTACCATCAACGCGCCGATCCATCGCCATAACATCGAGGAAGTGCCGGAATTCATCGATCTCGCCCTTGCGCTGGGCGCGGAGAGGCTCGAGATCGCCAATGTGCAGTATGCCGGCTGGGCGTTGACCAATCGCGATCAACTGATGCCCGAGCGTGAAGCGGTCGACCGGCAGGCGGAGATCGTCGCGGAGGCACAGGAGCGGTTGGCCGGCATCATCAACATCGATTTTGTGACGCCGGACTATTTCGCGATCTATCCCAAACCGTGCATGGGCGGCTGGGCGCGTGACGCCTTCATGGTGACGCCTGACGGCACCGTACTGCCCTGCCATGCCGCACAGACGATACCGTCGCTCAGCTTCGAGCGTTTCGAACCACGCAGGCTGTCCTCGATCTGGGCCGATTCGCCGGCGTTCAATGCCTTTCGCGGCACGGACTGGATGCAGGAGCCGTGCCGCAGTTGTGACCGGCGCGAGATCGACTGGGGCGGTTGCCGCTGTCAGGCGATGGCGATCGCCGGCGATGCCGCTGCAACGGACCCGGCTTGCGCGAAATCGCCGATCCATGCTCGCATGGCGATGCTGATCGACGAAGCCAAGCGCATTGCCACAGCTCCTTCCAGAGAAGAAGCATTCGTCTACCGGCGGATCGGCGCCGTGACCGAATCCGCCTGACTCGGTAAGAAAGCGCTTCTCACCCCCTCGGCAAGACGCGTAGCGTCTGCTCGTCAAACAATGGCTCGTCCTGGCCGATGCGCACAAACAGCAGCCTGTGCCCCTCACCCGCCGGCACCTCGAAATACTGGATGCCGTCAGGCATTTCGCCCCAGACGCCGCAGGGCGGCTCCGGAATCTCGTTGGGATCGGCAAGTGCTTTCAGCTCTTTCGCATAGGCGGCGTCGGGGCTGAATGAGTAGCGTTTGACGCCGGCAGGCTCCGTGCCCTGCGTGTAAGGCGTCAACACGCAGCGGGCACTGACCGCTTTGTCGGTCTTTTCCAGGAACAGGCGCTGCAAGGCAGCCTCGGCGGTTTCACCTGATATGATGTCGAACAGTTCAACGAGAGGATCGGCCGCGCCGCCATCGCTGTATTTGACGGCAAGAGCGTTGCCGGTGAATTCGAAATGGATCTGGCGAAAGCCGAAGTCGCAGCGCTGCACCCAGGCGGCCAGCCCGATATTTTTGTCAGACAACCTTTCCCAGACGCATTTGTCGATCGGCGGGCGCGACGGCGCCGGTTCGTCCGCCACGGCGCATATCGTCCCGGACGCAAGCAGGGCGCTGGCCCCAATGATCGATCGCACGCTATTCATCGCTGCATCCTGTCAAGGTAAAGGCATCCCATCCGGAGCCGTCTGGATTGGCATTGGCGAAGTCGGCTGGCACGCTCAAACCAGTCCGAGCAGAAAGGCCGCGCCGCCGAGAAAGCCTGCCGAGCAGATCCACAGCAGCCAGAGCCCTCGTACCCGGCATTCGAGCACCGCCGAGCCGGGGTTGGCGGGGTCATAGTGCACGTCGACTTCGCTGCCTTCGACATACTGCCGTGCCTGGCCGCCGACGAGGCCGGGCAACGAAGCCGTTACGGTTCCGCCGAAGGTCATACGATCGGCGCTGTAGCGCTGGCCGGCTACGTCATAGGAGTAGACGATGCGGGATTTGAAGACGGTGCGCCAGCGGCCATAGCCTGAATGGTTTCGGAGCGCCTGCAGACCTGAAGTGTCGATGCGGCCAACCACAATCGGCCATTTTGCCGCCTGCTCCGCCAACGCTTTCTGGGCGAGGCCGATGCTCAGGATGAACAAGCCCATAAAAAGCAGCAACGCCGCGGCACCGAGATTCTGCGGTTTGGGCAAATGCGGCCCGATTGCCTCCAGAACACCGCCGACGGAAAACACCAGCACAACCGCGCCGATCACCAATCCTGCCGAGAGTTGGACCATGAACCTGAAGGCGCCGTCCGGCAGGGTGCGCTCGATCACCGCTTTGCTCGGATCGGCCGGATTGTAGAAGACAGTCACCTCCCCGCCACGGGGAAACTGGGCAAGGGTCTCAGTGACTTCGAAATTTCCCAAATTCTCCTTCACGCTGTAGCGCGAGCTTTGAAATTTCTTGTTGCCCACCTTGTATTCGAAGATGATCGCCGGAAAATTGCGCATTTCGGTCGTATCGGTGCTGTCCGAACCAACGCCCGAGTTTCTCACTTCACGTGCTTCGACGCGCGAGGAAATGATCTTTCCCGGCGTCGGCAGCCAGCGGCTGAGCGCTTTCACCTCTCGCCATTTCATGAAGGTGATGAACGACAGCGCGCCCGCGACCACGCAGGCAAAGCCGACAAGCATGATCTTGAGTTCCAACTCGTCTCCCCCCAGGAGTGCAGGAACCCGCACATAGACAGCATGGCGGCGGCAATGTCTTGCTTATTCGCGAAATCTGAAAAGGCTGAGCAGCGCAAACGGCAACAGCCCACGCCGCGTCATGCAGGCTTCACGGCCAGGAACGTGTTCCATTCTTCGCTATTGCGGCCGACGTTGAAATCGTCCCTGATGAGGACCAGCCCGGCGCCTTCGAGACGGGCCGCGAAGTCGTCCCTGCGCCAGTAGACCATGTGATATTCGCCTGATGTCTCGCCGTCGCCATTGCGCATCGAGACGAGGAAGGCGCCGCCCGGGCGCAGCGACCCGGCTATCTTGGCAAGCACCTGGTCGGTCTCGTCGCGAGGCACATGGATGAGGACGCATAGGGCCAGGACCGCGTCGTAGGGGCCGCCGAGATCATCGGTGATGAGATCGAGCAACTCGCCATGCTTGCCACGCGCGGCCTGCAGTTCCAGAAACCGTTTGGTCGCGTCGGTGCGCCGCACCGTGACGCCCAAAGTCTCCAGAAAATCCGCGTCGTAGCCAGCTCCGGATCCGACTTCCAAAATCCGGCCGCCTGCACCGGCGATTGCCACCAGGCGCTTCAGCGATGCCTGCTCTCGCTCATTGGGAACATGGCGCACGATGGCATCATATTGTTCCGCATAATCCTCGTAAGCGCTGATCGTTTGACGGCTCTGCGCCAGAGCCTCCGATGACACACCCATCTTTCCTCCCATGCGTCCATGTCGGTCAAAGAGCCGGACACTTTCCTCAGCCAATGCTGCCGGCGGAAGCGTGTCCATCGAGCCAGACCGCGGGCATCAGGCAGAGCGGAGCGCGCCGGGACTGACGACTGTCTCAGTTGGCGTCGGCTACCGTCTGCCGGCCGCCGGCCCAGGCGCGCCATTGCCGTTCGTCGCCATGGAAGACATTGAGGTCTATACGGCCGGTGACGCCGTGCGACAGGCCGGAGCCGGAATACTGCCAGAACAGCCATTTGCGGCCGGGATAGACCTTTGACGGATGCTGGGCCACGGCACGCAGCCAGAACGGATAGTCGAGGAATTCGCCCCTGAGATTGTCGCGGTAGAAATCGGGCGCGGTGTAGATGATGGGCCGCTGGCCGTAATGGCGCTCCAGCTTGTCCATGAACACCTGCATCTTCTCCAGCACCTTTTCGCGCGACGGCCGCCGCTTGCAGCTGGACTCGCCGTTCCACTCAACGTCGATCACCGGCGGCAGCGCGCCTTCGACCCTGGGCACGTTGCGGATGAACCAGTCCGCCTGCTCGCCCGCCGTGCGGCACCAGTAGAAGAAATGGTAGGCGCCACGCTTCAAACCGGCGGCGTCGGCGTTGCGCCAGTTTTTCATGAACATCGGATCGAGGTGGTCGCCACCGTCGGTCGCCTTGATGTAGGCGAAGTTGGCGCCCTGGGCGCGCAATTTGTCCCAGTTCACGTTGCCTTGCCAACGCGAGACGTCGACGCCGTGCACGGCAAGGCGTCGAGGCGAAGCCTTGCCGAAATTGATCGGCTTGGCATCACGAAAACCGTAACGGGTGAGCGGCCCGGCAAGCATGGCCGGTGCCGCGCGGGTCAACAGCTTGGGCGGCGACACCAAGGCTGCCGGCTCGACCGGCAGCCCGCCGACATCAGGCACTTGGGGATCAGGCACATCAGGTGCGGCAAACACCCCCGTCTCTTCCTCCTCCGCCAAACCAAACGGGCGCGTTTTTTCCCCCGGACCGTTGTCAGACATGGGAGCCAATCCGGCCCTTGCCGCCCTGTTGCCCCTTGCCGCCGGAGCAGCGGCGATCGGTGCCGGCGGCCGGATCACGGAACTGGTGGTCTCGTTGGACGGTTTCTGCAAATCCAGCGCATCGACGCCTGATGTCGACGAGCAGCCGGCAAGGCATAGCGACACGATCAAAAAACTGACGACGCCCGGAATCCGCATCTGGACCTGTACTCAAAACACAACAGACCGAGGGCAAAACGACAGCCGACGGACAAACCGGATCAGTTATGAATGAGAAATTACCAATAAAGTTTGAATCAAGTTTTTTTCGCCATACCGCGTGCGGGTAAGCGCGATGGAAACCGGCTAGGATTTTCTGAACACGCCGATCATCGGCCCGAGGTTCCAGTAGTCGTCTTTGCGGCCGATGGCAGGCGCAAACAGGCTTGATATCGTGCCGTCGAGGAAGAGCGCGTTGTCGCAGCCGAGCGCGTCGCGGAAAAGCCGCGCGAAGGCATGGAAGGTCACCGTGCCATTCGAAATCGCAAAGACCGCGACGCCATCCTTTCGCACCCCGACACCGTCGCGGGTCTTTCGCGAGGTGCCGTCGGCCTGGAATTTCGGATGCAGCTTGCCCTCGATCACCAGCATCGGCCCCGATTGCGTCGCATAGTCGACGGTCGGGCGCCTCTTCACGAAATCCCGAGTGGCACGGACCGCGGCCTTGCCGTCGCGCATGTAGAAAATGCCGTTCGGCTGCAGGGAAAAATTGCCGCTTCCAGATCCCGTTTTCACCGAGGCCATCTCTTGGCCACGCTCGACATAGAGGCCGACCGGCGCGAGGTTCGGGTGATACATGCCGGCATTGATGCCGAACAGCATGGTGCGCCCTGCCGCCTGTTGCGTGGCATGCAGATTGTGCAGCGACTGAAACGGCTTGCCCGCCGCATCCTTCCAGAACAGCTCGAGCTGATATCGTTTTGGATCGACCTCGCAAACGAGATAGCTGGTCGCCTCGAAGGTGAAGTCCCGGCATGGCGGCAGTGAAGCGGTCCACTGGCCAAATCCCATGCCAAATGCCGCCACCGACGGCAGTGCGCCCTTGGCCAATGCCAGCAGGAACGGCAATGATTGTAGGAGGGTCAGGAAATCCATGCGCTTACCGGAATCGAAGTTCGAGGTCCGGTACGGATATAACCTGTTTCAAGCGATACTGTGGAACTGCCTTAGACGAGCCATCCCATCGCCACGCCCAGCAGCAGGACGACACCGAGCAGGCCCCGATAGATGACGAACGGCCAGGCCGAGAAACGCTCCAGCACGTGCATCAGCCCCCATATGGCGAAGAAGGCGGAAATCGAGGCGACGACCAGCCCGACGGCAAGGACCGACCAGCCATGGGCGTCGAGATGGACCTTGTGCAGTTCCCAGAGTTCCTTGAGGCCGGCGAGTGCGATCGCCGGCAAACCGAGCAGGAACGAAAAGCGCGCCGCCTCGGCCCGCTTGAAGCCGAGCCCCAGGGCCGCCGTCAGGGTCGAGCCCGAGCGCGACACGCCGGGGACAAGCGCACCGATCTGGGCGACGCCGACGAGCAGCGCATCGGTCAGCGACGCACCGCCCATGCTGCGCCGATGACTGGCAAAGATCTCGGCCAGCGCCAGCAGGATCGCCATGGCGATGCAGGCCCAGCCGATCACCGTCAGGCTGCGCAGCGGCGAATTGCAGGCGTTGAGCACGCCCGATAACGCAACGCCGGCGATGACGATGGGGATCGTCGCCAGCACGATCCAGAGCGCCAGCTTGAAATGACGGTCGGCGAAATCGCGTCGCGCCACAGCGTCGAGCGACCCAAACAGGATATCCCTGACGTCGCTCCAGAAATAGCTGACCACCGCGGCAAGGGCAGCAAGCTGCATGGCGGCGGAGAAGGCGGAGCCGGGATCCTGCCAGCCGAGAACGGCCGGCACGATGCGCATATGGGCGGTCGAGGAAATCGGCAACAGTTCGGTGATGCCTTGCACCACGCCGAGGAACGCCACCTTGGCGAATCCCAGGCCGACGAAGCCCGTGTCCAGGCCTTGTGTGCAGATATCGGCCAAAATCGAATTCCGTGCATGAGAGATCGGAGTTGCGTGGACCGACCATCGGTCAATCCCGGGCAAGCCTTATCGTCATGGGCCGGATAATCAATTTACGGATTTGTAAGCTGGCACGTCGAGGTGCACGCCTTTCGAAAACCGGCCCACCTTGGGCCGGCTTGAGGTACACAGTGAAATCGCCAAGCGACTACGGGCAGAGCCAGAGTTTCTGGCATGTCCTGGCGATCACATGCGCCGGCGGCACTTCGGGCTCATCGGTCGAAGGCCGGCGAGCCCGTTCGAGCAGCATGCGCACCTGTTCTGGGCGCACACGATCGCGCTCCATCACAAGCAGGACCATCGGATCGCTCAAAAGCTCGTCCAGGGTGCTGATGCTGTCGTTCATCCGTCGTCTCCTCGAATGCCGTACCCGCGACCCTTAAATAGGACGACAAAGATGGCTCGCCAATGACGCTTTGCCGGCTATCTCGTGTCGATTTGGATTAAATTTTGGCCATGCTTGCGCTCTTCCTTCTCTCCCTGGCGCAGTGCGTCGATCCACCTTCTTCCACAATAAGGGGCGAAGGGAAAAATCAGCCTGGCGGAGGGGCGCCTTCGTATTTCGGCAGGCTGTCATCAAGCACCAGCCACGGCTGCTTCGAGGCCGTGAAAATATGCATTTGCGGCTTGAAAACCGTTGGATCGTCGAGCGAACCGGCGGTGAAGCCATGACGCCGAAAGCCGTCATGGCTGCCATGGAATGCCGGCTGCCCGCCAACAGCCGGCGGCTTTGGCGTTCACTCCGTTTCGCCGACGACCTCGTCCCAGGTTTTGACCTTGGTCTGGCCGTTGAGGAACGGCAGCGCTGCGGCCGTCAGCTCCGGCGCGAAGAAGGTATCGTAGTGGGTGCGGTTGGGCAGGATCGCCAGGCGGTTCTGCGACAGGTTCTCGCGCATCCAGCCGGCGTCCTTCAGCCCGCCGCCCAGCATCTGATAGAACTTGATCTCGTGTTCGGGCTTGTACATATCGCTGTCGCCATAGACCAGCATGACAGGCATCTTCAGCTTGGCGACGTCAGCCGAGTAGTCGCGGTTCTGACGCATGAAGCCGCCGAGCGCATCGAGGAGCTTCGGGAACTCCTCAGGATGCGGCGCCACGGCGACGTAGGTTTTGTACATCGGCGTGTCCTTCATGAACTCAGCCGCGGCCGCGCTCACCTGTGCCTGCTGCGGACGCATCTCGTCATAGAAGCCGTCCGTGGCGTAGCCGGTCGATACCAGGACGAGGCGGCGCACCGCTTCGGGATGCTGGACGGCCATGCGGAAGGCGACGCCGCCGCCCAGAGAATAGCCCATGACATCGACCTGGCCGTAGCCGAGCGCCTTGACGATGGCGGCCATGTCGTCGCCCATCGCCTCCACGGTGAATGGGCGGTCGCCCAGCGCGGTGCGGCCGTGACCCTGCAGGTCGACGCCGATGACGGTGCGGTTTTCGGCAAGTTTCGGCAGGATCGGCGCGAACATATCCGTGGTGCCGAGACCGCCATGCAGCAGAAGCAGCGGCTCGCCCTTGCCATAGATGGCATAATAATAATCCAGGCCGTCGATCGGCAGCAGGCCGGACTTTTCCGGCTTCGGCAGTGCGTTCGCCTCAGTCGTCATGGCGGGTTTTGTCTCCTCCGCATTGGTGGTGCCTGAGCAGCCAACGAGCGCTACAACCGAAGCAAGAATGGCGAAAAACAGGGTTTTGGACATATCGATCTCCTCTCGTCATGCCGGTATCAGAGCGTCATGCGGATCAAAGCGTTTTGGCGAGTTCTTCGAGCTGGTCGGCGCACTGTCCCCAACCCTCGTGGAAACCCATCTTCTCATGCTGTTCGCGGTCGGCGACGCTCCAGTGCCTGACCCGAGCGATGTAGCGGGTCTTGCCGTTGCCCTCGTCCTCGAAGGTCAGCGCGACGGTCATGAACGGCTTTTCCGAAGGCTGCCAAGCCTGGGTGTAGGCGTCGGTGAAGACGATCTTCCTGCCGGGGACGACTTCGAGGAAGACACCCGGGTTGGGGAATTCGTTGCCATCGGGCCCCGCCATGACGACAAGGCTCGAGCCGCCGGCGCGCACATCCATCTCGGCGCGCGGCGTCGTCCATGGCTTTGGCGCGAACCACTGCGTCACCAGGTTCGGGTCGGTCCAGCAGCGATAGACGTTTTCGCGCGGCGCATCGATGATGCGGGCGAGAACCAGTTCACGGTCGTTGGTGGGGGCGATGTCGAGCTTGATGGTCATGATGGCGTCCTGCGTTTGATCTGGCTTCCGTCCCAAGGACGAGCCGATGAACCGCAAACCGACATCGCCCGCGAAAATTTTGCGATGAGTCCCTGCTCCGCGTCGGTCCGCGGGGAACGAGGACGTTTTAGTGGCGCTTGGCTTGCACCAGATAGGCCTCGATCTCGGTCTCGCCGAGCCATTTTGCCGCCTCGAGCCGATGCAAACCTTCGACGAGGATGTGGCGCTTGCCGTCATGGCGAACCTGGATCGGCGTCTTCATGCCGTTTTCCAGAATGTCCTCGGCCAGATGGCGGACGGTCTCGGGATGCAGCGTCTTTTTGCGCGCCGTCGGCACGTAGATCTCGTCGACCTTGACCTTTTGCACTCTGAGCATGCCGACCCCCATGGCGGAAACGCCGCCTCCCCTGAGATAGGCCGTTTGATGGAGGCGGCCAAGGGCGCGGCTAACGAATGCTGGTCCGATCGTTTCCATTTGACGCAGCGACGGCAGATCGCCGAAATGGCGGCCTTCGACCTTTCAGGTGTTCATGACCCATCTGCCGACCGAATTCCCCGATTTCGGACTGACGCCGGAGCAGCGCCGGCACGCGGTGCGTGGCCACTATCACGAATGGCCTGGGATGGACGGCGAGCGCGGCGAGATCTGGTGCTACAGCGACCGGTTTTCCTATCGCGCCGGCGAGACGGTCGCGTTGCATGTCAGTTCGACAGCTCCGACGTTCGGCATGACAATCACCCGGGATGGCGGCAGTGAAACCAAAGTATTCGAGACATCGGGCATAGCGGCGCGCTGGCAGGAAAGTCCGGACCAATGTTCGGCTGAAGGCTGCGGCTGGGACGCTTCGCTCGAATTCCGTGTCGAGAACGACTGGCCGTCCGGCGCCTATCGTGTCACGCTGACCGCCGACGGCCGTGACGGCAAGCCGATCCAATGCCACCATATTTTCATCGTCAGCCCGCAGCCAGGCAAAAAGCCCGGCCGCTTGCTGCAGGTGGCGGCGACGGGCACTTGGCTCGCCTACAACACCTGGGGCGGTTCCAACCACTACCAGGGCATTACCGGGCCGGACCGCAACCAATATTCGCCCATCGTCTCGACGCAGCGCCCCTGGTGTCGCGGCTTCGTCGTGCTGCCGAAAGATGCGCCGCGCGTGCCGCTGGAAGTCGCCGTGCCGCCGAAGACGGTGCCGCGTTATCCGCATATGGAATGGGCGCTCGCGTCAGGCCATTCGAAGAAATACGCCTCGTCGGGCTGGGCCAGCTATGACAGCCATTTCTTCCGCTTCGCCGAACAGGCCGGCTATGGCGTCGATCTCATCAGCCAGAATGATCTGCATTTTTCGCCCGAAATTCTCGACGGCTACGACTGCGCCGTCTTCGTCGGCCATGACGAATACTGGACCTGGGAAATGCGCGATGCGGTCGACGCCTATGTCGAGCGCGGTGGTCATGCGGCACGCTTTGCCGGCAATTTCATGTGGCAGACGCGGCTGGAAGACGAGGGCCGCCGGCAGGTCTGCTACAAATATCGCTCGCGTGCCGAAGACCCGGCCTATCTCCCAGGCGGCGACGTCACCCGCGCCACCAATTCCTGGGAGGCGCCGGAAATCGGCCGGCCGGGTTCGGCGACCTTCGGGCTCAATGCGACGCGCGGTGTCTATACCGGTTGGGGCGGCTGCGCGCCGCGCGGCGTGCGTGGTTTCCCGGTCTACCGGCCCGAGCATTGGGCCTTTGCCGGCACCGGCATCTACTATGGCGACCTGCTGGGCGCCGACAGCCATGTCTATGGCTATGAGGTCGACGGGCTCGAGTTCGAAATACGCGGCGGCCTGCCCTACCCGACCGCCACAAGCGGGGCACCAGACGGGCTGCAGGTTCTCGCCGTCGGCATGGCATCTCAGGTCGAGGAAAGCGCCGATATCCCGATCGAGGACCAGTTCCTCACCGACGAGGATGGCCGCTTCACCGCCGAAACACTGTTCGGCGAGGCGAGCGACGCCAATCTGGAAAAGGTCAAACGCGGCAACGGCATGATCGTCAATTTCCCGCGCGGCAAGGGCGAGGTGTTCCATGCCGGAAGCTGCGAATGGGTCGCCGGCCTGCTAAGACAAGACCCGATGGTCGAACGCGTTACCTGCAATGTCCTCGATCGTTACCTCGGAAAGCCCTGACATGTCGAAAGTCCAGACCGCCACGCAAGACACCGATGCCCGGCGAGAGTCGCATCTGTTCTATCTGTCCAGCCTGCGCCGGCCGCTGATCGACCGTGCCGAAGGCATCTATATGTGGACGCAGGACGGCCGCCGCTTCATCGACGGCTCGAGCGGCCCGATGGTTGCCAATATCGGCCATTCCAACCGCAACGTGCTCGATGCCATGAAGCGGCAGATGGACCGCGCCACCTTCGCCTATCGGCTGCATTTCGAGAACGAGCCGGCGGAGGAGCTTGCGCGGGAGCTCGCCGGCAAGCTGCCGGAAGGCATGGATCGCATCTTCTTCGTCTCGGGCGGCTCGGAAGCGACGGAATCCTGTATCAAGCTGGCGCGGCAATGGGCCGTCGCCACCGGACAGGGCAGCCGCTGGAAGGTTATCACGCGCTTCCCTTCCTATCATGGCGGTACGCTGGGTTCGCTCTCGATCACCGGCGACGATGCGCTGGCCGAAACGTTCGAGCCGATGATGCGGGTGATGCCGACCGTGCCGGCGCCGAATGCCTGGCGCGACCGCGACAACCTTTCGATGGAACAGCGCGGCATCCGCTATGCCGACATGCTGGAGGAGAAGATTCTCGCGGAAGGTCCAGACAGCGTGGTTGCCTTCATCATGGAGCCTATCGGCGGTGCGGCGACCGCGGCGCTGGTGGCACCGGACAGCTATTACCCACGCATCCGCGAGATCTGCGACCGCTACGGCATCCTGCTCATCCATGACGAAGTGATGAGCGGGGCCGGCCGCAGCGGCAAATTCCTCGGCGGCGACCATTGGAACTGCAAGCCCGACATCGTCGCGCTGTCGAAGGGGCTGGGTTCGGGCTATGCGCCGCTTGGCGCGCTCGCCGCCCCGATGCGGCTGGTGCAGCCGCTGCTTGACTCCGGCGGCTTCCAGCACGGCCACACCTATGCCGGCAATCCGCTGGCCTGCGCCGCCGGACTTGCTGTGCTCGGTGAAATGGACCGGCTCGACCTGATCGCCAATGCGGCTGCCATGGGTGATGTGCTGATGGACGGGCTGAAGGGGCTGGCGAAGCGGTTTCCGTTCATCGCCGACGTGCGTGGCAAGGGCCTGCTCACCGGCGCCCAGATGGTTGCCGATCCAGAGACGCTGAGGCCGATCGACCAGACCAAGAAAGCCACGCAGCGGCTGCTCGACCTCGCCTATGAGCGCGGGCTGATCATCTATGGCCGCAGGGTCAAGGGCGGCGTCGACGGCGACAATTTCATGGTCGCGCCGCCGATGATCGTCACCAGCGAACAGGTCGGCGAGATCGTTTCCATCATCGGCGACTCGCTGGAGTTGCTGGCTGCCGAACTCGACCTGCCGGTCGAAGGCTGAGGCGACAAAGATGGCGCCTAGAAAAGTCATCATCACCTGCGCCGTCACCGGCTCGGTGCACACGCCGTCAATGTCGCCCTATCTGCCGGTGACGCCGGACCAGATTGCCACTGAGGCGATCGCCGCTGCGGAAGCCGGCGCCTCGATCCTGCATCTGCACGCCCGCGACCCGAGGGATGGCCGCCCGACCGCCGATCCGGACGTCTACATGCAGTTCCTGCCGCGCATCAAGCAGGCGACCGATGCGGTGATCAACATCACCACAGGCGGCTCGTCGCTGATGACGCTCGATCAGCGGCTGGCAGCCCCTTTGCGGGCCGAGCCCGAAATGTGCTCGCTCAACATGGGTTCGATGAATTTCGCGCTGTTTCCGATGCTCGACAAGCCGAGGGAGTGGCAGCATGAGTGGGAACCCAAACTGCTCGAAGCCACCCGCGACACCATCTTCAAGAACACCTTTGCCGATATGGAAGGGGTGCTGGAGAGGCTGGGCAAGGGCTGCGGCACGCGCTTCGAATTCGAATGCTACGATGTCGGCCATCTCTATTCGCTGGCGCATTTCCGCGACCGCGGGCTGGTGTCGGGGCCGCTGTTCATCCAGTTCGTGCTGGGCATTCTGGGCGGCATCGGCGCCGACCCGGACAATCTCGTCCACATGAAGCGGATCGCCGACAAATTGTTCGGCGACAGCTATCAGTTCTCGGTGCTGGCCGCCGGCCGTCAGCAGATGCCGCTGATCTCGATCGCGGCGGCAATGGGCGGCAATGTCCGTGTCGGGCTGGAAGACAGTCTCTATGACGGCCGCCAGCTGGCGAAATCCAATGCCGATCAGGTGCGCCGCATCCGTGGCATTCTCGACGGGCTGTCGCTGGAGGTTGCAACGCCAACCGAAGCACGCGACATGCTGGCGCTCAAGGGCGGGGACCGGGTGGCGTTTTGAGAATCACTGAGATGATTGCGTCCAGTTCCGCCCACCTCTGTCCTGCCGGACATCTCCCCCTCAAGGGGGGAGATTGGCAGTTTCGATCTTGCAGCCCATCTTCCAACTTCGGCGATTGGCGAAACCAATGGCGACGTCCGATCTCCCCCCTTGAGGGGGAGATGTCCGGCAGGACAGAGGGGGGTGCCTTGGCGCCAAGCCTCCAATGATTGTCCCCTCGTCGCAAATCCTTCTTCGCCCCGGCCGGATCGAAGACGTCGAAACCATCCACGCGGCGATCCTGAAGCTCGGCACGCATATCGGTGCGCCGGAGGAAATCAACTCCACACCCGACGATCTCAGAACGTACGGCTTTGGCGAAAAACCCGCCTTTTCGACCCTGATCGCCGAGGTCGGCGGCGAATTTGCCGGGCTTTGCCTGCATTTTCCGATCTTTTCAACCTGGATGGGGCGGCCTGGAGTCTATGTGCAGGACCTCTATGTCGAGGATCGGTTTCGCGGCCGCAAAATCGGCGAGCGCTTGTTGCGGCATGTTGCGGCGCAGTGCCGGAAAGAAGGCGGCGTGTATCTCCGGCTATCCGTCGACACCGACAATGAAGGTGCCAAGGCCTTCTACGAAAGGCTGGGCATCGCCTGGTCGAGCTATGAGCAGACCCAAAAAATCATCGGCGAGGCCTTCTTTGCCTTCGCCGACGCGCCGGAAAACGGGGATCACAAATGAAAGCCTTCTATGCCGAGGAACAAAAGCGTCACGACCCCAAGGCCTTTCTTTCGAGCGGTGCGGCACAGCCCAATCCGGAAAAGCCGGAACGCGTCGAGAGATTGTTAGCCGGCGCATTATCTGCGGGTTGCATGATCGAGCGGCCTCGCAATCATGGGCTCGGTCCGGTCGCGGCGGTGCACACCCCCGAATATCTGGATTTCCTCGAGCATATCTACACGCGCTGGCAGCGCATCGACGGCGCGTCGGCCGAAGTGATCCCCAACATCCATCCGATCGCGCGCAACGGCTCCTACCCGGCCTCGGCAGTAGGCCAGGCCGGCTACCACATGGCCGATACTGCCTGCCCGATTTCGGGCGAGACATGGCAGAGCGCGCTATGGAGCGCCTGGAGCGCGGTCGATGCGGCCGAGGCGATTATGTCAGGCGCGCCGGCCGCCTATGCGCTGTGCCGCCCGCCCGGCCACCATGCCTTTGCCGATGTCGCCGGCGGCTTCTGCTTCATCAACAACTCGGCCGTCGCCGCGCAGGTCTTGCTCAAACAGGCCGCACGGGTGGCGATCCTCGATGTCGACCTGCATCACGGCAACGGCACGCAAGGCATCTTCTATGCACGGCCGGATGTGCTGACCGTCTCGCTGCATGCCGATCCGGTGCGCTTCTATCCGTTCTTCTGGGGCCATGCCGACGAGCGCGGCGAAGGGCCCGGCCTCGGCTACAATTTCAACCTGCCCTTACCGCGCAAATCCGCCGACGCGGCGTTTCTCGAGGCGCTCGAGGCGGCGTTCCAGCGCATCCGTGCCTTTTCGCCGGACACGCTGGTCGTGGCGCTCGGCCTCGACGCGTTCGAGGGCGATCCGTTCGGCGGACTTTCGGTGACGACGCAGGGCTTCTCGCGCGTCGGCGAGGCCATCGCCAAGCTCGGCCTGCCGACGGTCATCGTCCAGGAGGGCGGCTACCTCTGCGACGAACTCGGCGACAATCTCACTGCGTTCCTCACCGGCTTCGGCGGCAAGACGCGGTGATGTCGTTCTGACGGAGTGTCAGGACCGCTGCTGTCTGAGCATGGCGATGACCCGATGAGCGCTCTCCAGCGTCTCGTCGATTTCGGCTGTGGTGTTGTAGTGGGCGATGCCGATGCGCACGACGCCTTGCTCGGCCGGAATGCCGAGTTGGTGGACGATCTCCCAGGCATAGTTGTGGCCGGACCACAGGAAGATGTTTTCGGCGTTCATCTGTCGCACGATCGTCTCGGGCACGATGCCGTCGACGGTGAAGGACACAGTCGGCACGCGATCACCAAGCCGCTTCGGATCGGTGATGCCATGGATGGTCAAGCCCTCGATATCAGACAGGCCGTCGATCAGCCGTTGCGCCAGCGGGTTTTCATAGGCGATCGAAACCGCAAACGCCTTGGCAATCTTCTGCCTTCTTGAACCGCCCTCGCCCGCCGCCGCGCCAAGGTCGGCAAAGTAGTCGACCGCGGCGGTGAGACCGGCCATCAGCTCGATCTGCGGCGTGCCCAGTTCGAACCGCTCCGGCAGGCCATTCGATGAGCAGCGGCATTTGTAGGGTGTCAGACCATCGATGACATCGCGCCGGCCCCACAAAATACCCATATGCGGGCCGAAGAATTTGTAGGCCGAGCAGATCAGGAAATCGCAGCCGAGCTCCTGCACGTCGATCAGGCCATGCGGCGCGAACTGCACGGCGTCGACATAGACCAGCGCGCCGGCATTGCTGGCTATCGCGGTCAGCGCCTTCACCCGGTTGATCGAGCCGGTCAGGTTGCTGGCGTAGTTCAACGCGACCAGCCGTGTCTTCTCTGTAAGCAGACCAGCCAGCGTTGCCTCCTCGACCTGCCAGCTCTTTTCATCGAACGGCAGCCAGCGCACGACGAGGCCGAGATCCTCGGCCAGCTGCAGCCAGGGCGATACGTTGCCCTCATGGTCCATGCGGGTGAGGATGATCTCGTCGCCGGGCTGCATCGTGCGGCCGAGCGTGCGCGACATGTGATAGGTCAGCGTCGTCATATTGGCGCCGATGATGATTTCCTCGGGGCTCGCGGCGCCAAGGAAATCGGCCATGGCCTGGTGAGCTTCATCAACGACCTGCTGTGCGGCAATCGTCGTTTCGAAATAGCCGCCAAGGTTGGCATTGGTGGTCAAAAGGCAGCGCGACACGGCGTCCGCGACGGCTTGCGGCACCTGCGTGCCAGCCGGATTGTCGAGATAGATGCGGCGCCGGCCCTTGTCGGTCAGGAAGAGAGCCGGAAATTTCTCACGCACTGCCTCGACTGGAAAATTCATTGCTGCCCGCTCCCATTGTACTCATTCAGTATTCACAGACTGACGACCCGTTCAGGGACAGGGAGTGCCGACCCGCTGGTGGATCGCATCCACTGCCTTCTGCATTTCTTCGGTCCAGGTGACGTCGACAGAAGACAGCGCCATGTCGAGCTGCGAAAGCGTCGTTGCGCCGACGATGTTGGAGGTTACGAACGGCCGGCTCGAGACGTAGGCATTGGCAAACAGCGCCGGCTCCAGGCCAAAGGAGCGCGCCAGTTCGTTGTACTCGAACTGTGCCTCGGCAGCACCTGGCGTTTCGTAGCGCTGACCGCGGTTGAACAGCTGCGTGCGCGAGCCCTGAGGCCGCGCGCCGTGGTCGTACTTGCCGGTGAGATAGCCCTGTGCCAGCGGCGAATAGGGCAGCAGCGACACTTGCTCGCGCTCGCAGACCTCGGCGAGGTTCACCTCGAAGGTGCGGTTGACGAGATTGTAAGCGTTCTGGATCGACGCGACGCGCGGGCCGATGCCCTTGTCGGCTTCGGCAAGAAACCGCATCACGCCCCAGGAACTCTCGTTCGACAGCCCTAAATGGCGGATCTTTCCTGCCTTCACCAGTTCGTCGAACACGGCAAGCGTCTCGGCGATCGGTGTCTCGTCGGCCGGTGCGCCGACAGAATCGGCGCGCGGCGATACGGCGCCGACGCGCGTCGGGTTGGCGCCCCAGGGAATGTCGCGTTCCGGCCAGTGGATCTGGTAGAGGTCGATATAGTCGGTGCCGAGCTTGGCCAGCGACTTGTCGACAGCGTCAAAAATATCGGCGCGCACCAGTTGCGACGGTCTGTCGCCGCGAAACCAGCTGTTGGCCGTGCGGCCGACGACCTTCGAGGCCAGGATCACCTTGTCGCGGTTGCGGTTGGCCTTTATCCAGCTGCCGATGATCTTTTCGGTTCGCCCTTGCGTCTCCGCCTTGGGCGGGATCGGGTAGAGCTCGGCGGTGTCGATGAAATTGACGCCGCGGGAAAAGGCCAGGTCCATCTGGGCGTGGCCTTCCGCCTCGGTGTTCTGCTGGCCCCAGGTCATGGAGCCCAGGCAGATCTGGGTAACAAGAAGATCGGTCCGACCGAGACGGCGTTTGTGCATGAAATTCGGCTCCGGAGGAAGGCTGGCGCGACTGCGCGGAGGAAGCCGCATCTATAGGCAAAGCAGAGCCGCTCTCCAAGCCTCGCCAGACCGACTTTTGCGTGAACCAGCCGGGTTAGCGGCGAGCACCGGCAAGTGCACGGCGCTTGGCCTCGTCGATCAGCATGTTGGCCACTTGCATGCGGATCATGGCGCGTTGGCGCAAATGCGGGGCGACGCGGTCCGGATGGTTTGCAAAGGCAAAGCTGCGACGCATGCGGCTGAAGTCGGCGATTTGCTTGGGCTGATCGAGGCCAAGTTCGACGGCGATGGCTTCGGGATCGATCGGCGGCAGCTTTTCCTCGGGCTTTGGCTCTTCGCCGGCGAGAGCCAGCTTGGCATGATCGAGCAAGGCGGCGAATTCCGTCGCCAGATCCGCGCCCGCCTCGCGATATTCGGCAGCGGAAACCTTGATGCGGCCAGAATGGAGTTCATCGGCCACCGAAAGATAGTCGAACGGGATGGATGGACGAGCGCCGGCCTCTTCGCCCTCGCCATTCTTGTCGGGGGCGATGAAGAGGTCGTCGAGCAACGAAGCGAAATCCCGCTTGGCGCCAGTAGCGATGTCAGCCTCCCCCTCGCCCGACCATTCGGGTATCGAAGCATAGAACCGGCTCGTTAAAAATGCATGGCACCGATCTTAACGAATTTAGCCTTCGCCTCGTCTACCGCTTGACCCACCGCAATCCCAAAAACAAAAGCCGGACTGCATTTTCACGCAGTCCGGAATTCGCCAGGAGTGGCGAGGAAAAACCGGCCATGTAGCCAGCACTCGAGGCTACGGTGCGCGTCGGCCAAAAGTTTCATCCGGTTGCAGAAACGGCGAAAGATTCGCCAAGACAAAAATTCGCCAAGACATGGCAGGTATGCAAATGCTGCACTGCACAATTGTCACGATTCACCTATATTGGCTGGCGTGGAGGACCAATTTGGGGCTTGAATCATGGGTTTCTTCACTGAAATGTTCGCCCGGCCTCGGCCGCAGGAACATCTGAGATACCGCTCGGCGCTCGCGCTGCTTCATTCGATGAGCAATGCCGACCGCGCCGACATCGGGATCAAGCCGGCCGACTTCCCCCGCATCGCCCGCGAAATGTCCGTTCGCTAGCTGTATCCGGTGTTCAGGATGTCCCGGATCGCTCCGGGACACCTCCAAAAACTCAACTCCTTAGCGCGACCCCAGAAACGTCGCCTTGCCCAACGGCACACCGTTGTGGCGAAGGATGTCGTAAGCCGTGGTGAGATGGAAATAGAAGTTGGGCATGGCCACATGCAACAGATACTGCAGGCCGGGCATCGAACTTTCCCGTCCGCCAAGCTTCAGCTCGATGATCTTGTCGTCGGAGCCGTCGAATTCGGCAGCCGAAAATGTCGCGAGAAGGTCGAGCGTCTTCGTGATGCGAGCCTGGATATCGGCAAAACTCGCCTCATTGTCCTCGTATTTCGGCACTTCGCGGCCGGCGAGCCGTGACGGCGCGCCCTTGGCATGATCGGTGGCGATCTGCACCTGCCTGGTCAAGGCAAACATGTCTGGCGCCAGCCGCGCCGTCAGAAAAACTTGCGGGTCTATCTTGCGGTCAAGCGCATTCTGCTCGGCGGTCGCAAGCATATTGGAAAGCGCTTTCAGCCTGGCCGAAAACACAGGCACGGATGCCTCATACATCGATATCGCCACGTCAAATCTCCTGCCCGGCCGAACGCCGGCGGACGCGACGTAGCGCCTTCGCGCGCGATTCTTCAAGACCGCCGAGCCTGCGTCACCACGTTGCCGCAATCGCCAGAGTAGAATCTCCCCATCGAGCGGAGGTTCCCGATGAGACGCGCCCTTTTCGCAGCGACTGCCTTTCTCTCCCTTGCCCCGATCGGCCAGACGCTATTGGCAGCCGAAGATGCCCCCGAAACGCCCTATGTCGACGATCGGTCGAGCGCCGATGCGGTTGTGCGTTCGCTCTACAGCGCCATCAGCCGGCACGAATTCGCCCGCGCCTGGGGGTATTTCGGCGATACAAAACCGGCAAAGGATTTCGACAGTTTCGTCAAGGGTTTTGATGGGACCGACAAGGTCGAGGTCGAGACCGGAGCTGTTTCCGACGAAGGTGCGGCCGGCAGCATTTTCTACAACGTCCCCGTCGCCGTCCGCGCCACCGACAAGAGCGGCGGCAAAAAGGTCTTTGCCGGTTGCTACACGCTGCGCCAGGTGAATGCCCAGATCCAGGCGGAGCCACCCTTCGATCCGATCCATATCGAAAAAGGCGCGCTGAAGCCCTCCACTGCCGATTTCGAGGAGGCGCTGCCGCCAAGCTGCGGCGATGGTCCGCCACCGCCGAAGAAAGACACCGCGCTGGAGCAGGCCAAGAAAGCCTTTCTGGCGACCTATGGCGACCAATGCGACAAGCAGTTCCTCGCCAATGAGCCGACCGTTTTTTCGATAAAATACAAGGACAAGGATGCGCAGCCCGGCGATCCCGACAAGGAAACGCGACTGTTCCATTTTTCCTGCTCGGCCGCCGCCTACAATGAAAGCTCGGTCTACTACATGACCGACGAGACATCGGGCGTGCAGCAATTGCAGTTCGCCGAACCCAAAATGGATATCCGCTACGAGAACAATGACAGCAACGGCAAATTGCTGGGCATGAGTATCGTCGGTTTCCAGTCGTCCGGCTGGGCGGTCAATTCCGACTATGACGAGGCTTCCCACACGATCACAACGTTCAACAAGTGGCGCGGGGTCGGCGATGCGTCCGACGCAGGGACGTATCTGTTCCGCAACGGCAATTTCTCGCTGGTCCAGTATGACGTCGATGCGTCCTATGACGGCGAGCAAAATCCCGAGACTGTCGTCGACTACAACACCGCGCCCTGAGCATCACACGAGCTTGCAGGCTGCATCGATCAGGGCGCCTTCGACAGCATCCAGTTGAGTGTGCCGCGCCAGTCGGTCATGCGGATCGGCGTGCCATGGGTGCCGGTCTCGAAGCGCACGAAGCGGGTCGGATAGGTCTTCGATTTGGTCACGATCGAGCGAAAGAACGCCTCCTGCTTTGCCACGGGGTAGACCACGTCGTGGCTGCCTTGGCCGAAGAAGACCGGCACGCGGCGCTTGAAGGCCGGGCTGGTGAAAAAGCTCTCATCCCACAGCGAACCGAGCAGCAGCAGACCATTGATGCGTCCGCCCGTGTCCTTGCGCGCGGCCAGCTTCCAGCACAGCGCGCCGCCCATCGAGCCGCAGGCGACGAAGATCTTCGCGCCTGGCGACTGTTCGGCATAATGACCGATCAGCGCCGCCACCTGCGCCGCTCCCTTGTCGCCGAAATCGGGGAAATCAGGACTGAGATAGAGGCCGCCATTGCCGGCCATCAGGTTCTTGAGCCGGTTGAAATTGCCGCCGAAAGTGAAGTCGTCGACACCCTGCTTGCGGCTGCCGCCCTGCCCGTGCAGGTAAAGCACGATGATGCCGGCGCCCTCGGTCTTGCCGACGGCGACATGCCTGACATCGCCGGCATCGGTCTTCAGCAACAGATCCTGCTGCACCTTGCGCACGCTGGCGTCGGTATATTGGGCGTTCACCCGCCGCTCCGGCACCTGGTCACGCTGGTTGATGTCGCGCATCTCGCGGTAATCGATGACCGTGTAGGCGCCATTGCTGTCGGACGACAAAGTGGCCGGATAGGCGAAGAGATCGTCCTTGAAGGGTTTTAGTTCGAGAGCGGCAGCGTGGGCGGCATGAAACAGGAAAAGTATCGAAATTAGAAGGGCATGGAGCGTGACCACCCCCCTCTGGCCTGCCGGCCATCTCCCCCTCAAGGGGGGAGATTGGATGCACCTTCGGTTTTCGCCAATCTCCAAGGCCGCAGGATGGACGCCGCCATCGAAGCTGCCAATCTCCCCCCTTGAGGGGGAGATGGCCGGCAGGCCAGAGGGGGGTAAAGGCGCAAACGCAGAGGGAAGGAAACGAATAGACATATCCAAGGCATGCGTAATTCGGCTTGGGTTTGTCAATCCTGCAGCACGCCGCCGGCGCCTTCCAGCGCCTCGCGCGTGTCGACATCGACAGATGCCGCCGCGCCGATCTCGACATCGATGACATCGAGCCCTTCGGTCTCGACCAGATGGCGTGCGCCGGTGTCGCCTTCGAGATGGGCGATCGCGGGAAACAGCGAACGCGGCAACAGCACCGGATTGCCGCGCTTGCCGTCATGCGAGGCGCGGACCACCGCATTGCCGCCGGCCTTGCGGAAAGCATCGATCAATCTGTCGAGGTCGTCGGACGTGATATCAGGCATGTCACCGAGAACGATCATCACGCCGGCGGAATCTTCCGGCAGATAGGCGATGCCGGCTTTCAGCGAGGTGGACAGGCCCTCGGCAAAATCGGGATTGTCGGCGAAGGTCACGTCGAGGCCCGCCAGTGCCGCGCGCACCCGCTCGCGCTGGTGGCCGGTGACGACGACAGTGCTGGACGCCTTCGAGCCAAGCGCCCGCTCAGCGGTGCGGCGCACCAGCGGCTTGCCGTCGAACAGTGCCAGCAGCTTGTTCGGCCCGCCCATGCGGCTCGACCGGCCGGCCGCCAGCAGCACGATGCCGACCTTGAGCTGAGATTTGGCCGGCAGCGGTTCGCGCGGCTGCGGCCGTGTCGGGATTTCCATCAACAGCCCGCCGACCCCCATGCCGGCAATATCCCTGGCGGTCACGTCGATACCGGCGATCAACCGGTCCAGCACCCAGTCGAAACCATTCTCCTTGGGGCTGCGGGCGCAGCCGGGCGCGCCGATGACGTGCTTGCCGCCGAGCGTGCCCAGCACCAGCAGATTGCCGGGATCGACCGGCATGCCCGCGCGGACTACGGTACCGCCCGCCCTCTCGATCGCCGCGGGAATGACATCGGCGAAATCGCTCATCGCCGAGGCGCCGAAGATCACCACCATGTCATTGTCGCGTGCCAGCGAAGCCGTGGCCTCCGCCACCGGAGCGATCTCATGCGGCGTGCGGCGCTCGGCCGTCAATCTGCCGCCCGTACGCGCCAGCCGCGCTTCGGTGACGCGCAGCGTCTTGTCGAGCACGGAAGGCTTGATGCCGGGTAGAACCGTCTGGATGACGCCGACACGCACGGGCCGGTAGGCATTGACGGCAATGATCTCGCCTGCGGCGCAGATTTCTGTCGCGGCGCCGACCAGCGCTGCACTGACCGCGAAGGGGATGATCTTCACGGTCGCGACCATCTGGCCTTTCTCCACCGGCGCATGCTGCGCCAGCGTGGCGATGGTGATGGCGGGATCGATGGCATTGATGGCATCGATGACAGCGGCATCGACCGTGAAGATGCCCGGCGCCTTGGCGTGGAGGTTGACCCGCCCGGTCGCGGCCGGCCTGGCCTCGATGCCGCGAAAGGCCATGCTCTCGGCAATCGTTTGCGCGGCCGCATCCTCGCCGAGGTCGTCCTCAGCCAGCACAGCCGCAACGACCTCGGAAACACCGGCAGCCCGCAGCAGCGCCACATCTTCGGCGCTGAGCCTGTGCGCCTTGCGGAAGCGGCGTTCACCGGCGGTGGTGGAGTGCGCCAGCACCGCGCCTTCCGCCGTCTCAATCGGGATCGGGCCGAATTTCACGCCGCCGCGCCCGCAGAGCGCCGCGCGTCCTTTTGGACGCGCAACGGACGCTCTGCTATTTTGAATCTACGCATCGTGCTTTTCCGAAATCGATTTCGATTTTGGAGCCGATGCGGAGGCATCGAGACCGCGCGAGCGGAAGGCGTTGATGGCCTGTGCGAGAACGGCAACGGCGATCTCGGCCGGGCTGGCAGCACCAATATCGAGGCCGATCGGCGCATGGATACGGGCGATCTGGTCGGCGCTCGCGCCCAGCGCCAGCAAACGTTCGACACGCTTGGCATGCGTCTTCCTGCTGCCGAGCGCTCCGACATAGAAACAGTTGGCGTCTAGTGCTGCCTTCAGGGCGAAATCATCGACCTTCGGATCATGGGTGACGGCGGCAAGTGCGGTGTAGCTGTCCAGCGGCTGACGCTTCAGCACATCCTCCGGCCATTCGGCGTGAAGCGCCACATCGGGAAAGCGGTCCGGCGTGGCGAAGGCGGTGCGGGGGTCGATGATCTCCACGGGATAGCCGGCGATCTTCGCCATCGGCGCCAGCGCCTGGCTGATATGGACAGCGCCAATCACGACCAGACGCGGCTGCGGCAGGTGCGCGTTGAGAAAGAAGGTTCGCCCCTCTGCTTCGACCGAACCGGAGTTGCCTGTGCGGAACGCCCTGGCGATCGCGGCGCCGAGATCGCCGGCGACCTGATCGCCCTCGCGCACGATCCGGTCGCGGCCATCACCGAGATCAGTGACCAGGATCGCCGCGCGGCGAGCGCGTCGTTCTGCGTTCAGTGTTTTCAGTGCATAGGGATCCATTCGAGATCAGCCCAGTCTTTCCACATACACCTTGATGCGACCGCCACAGGACAAGCCGACCTGCCATGCGGTTTCATCGGCAACACCGAACTCCAGCATCCTGGCCTTGCCGCCGTCGATGACGTCGATGGCCTCGCTGACCACAGCGCCTTCGACGCAGCCACCCGAGACGGAGCCGTGGAAATTGCCGTCGGCGTCGATGACCAGGTGGCTGCCTACAGGTCGGGGCGCCGATCCCCAGGTCTCTACCACTGTCGCGATGGCCACGTCCTTGCCGTCCTTCATCCAGCCCTCCGCGATGATCAGCGGGTCGCGGGCCTCATCCAGATAAATGCTGTTTTCCATGACCGTTTCTCCAGAAGTCTGTTTTTCTCGGGATCTGTTTTCCGGATGGGAAAGATATGGTTATGCGGCGTGCCTTGCGCCAGCTTCCAGCCATCGGCGCGGATCGACGGATTGTGCCGACTTCTTGTCCAATGACGCGCAGAGATCGGCGAGCGCGTCGAGATTGTGCACCGAGCGGAACTCGTCGACATGCGGCAGCATCGCCTTGACGCCACGGGCGCGCGCCTGGAAGCCGTCGAAGCGCAGCAATGGGTTCAGCCAGATCAGACGCCGGCAGGATTTGTGCAGGCGCTCCATCTCCTCCGACAGGCCGGCGACATCGTCGCGCTCCAGCCCATCGGTGATCAGAAGCACGACCGCGCCCTGCCCCAGCACGCGGCGCGACCATATCAGGTTGAACTCGGCCAGCGTGTCGCCGATGCGCGTGCCGCCCGACCAGTCCCTGACCGCCGCCGAACAGTCGGCAAGGGCTGCATCCGGGTCGCGATGGCGCATCTGCCGGGTCAGATTGGTCAACCGGGTACCGAAGACGAAGGTATGCACGCGACGCCTTTTTTCCGTCAGTGCATGCAGGAAATGCAGGAAGATGCGCGTGTACTGGCTCATCGAGCCGGAAATGTCGGCCAGCACCACCAGCGGCGGGTGAACCTCGCGCGGCGAACGGAACTTCGGCAGGATCAGTTCGCCGCCGGTGCGCGCGGCCGAACGCATCATGGCGCGCGGATCGATGCGGCGGCCATGCGCATCGGCCTTGAAGCGCCGAGTGCGCACCATGTCGAAAGGCAACCGCAACTGCGCGATCGCCTTCTTGGCGTCGGCCATTTCGGCCGCGTTCATCTGGGCAAAATCCTTGGCCCGCAGCACCTCGTTGCCGGAAAAGGTGAAGCGGGCGTCGACTTCGATCTCGGGGATTTCTTGGCGAGGCTGGTTCTTCTGGTGGCCTTCGAACATGGCCTGGCTGACGCGGTTCTCGGCAGCACGGGGCTTCTGCTTTTCCCTGTTGTCCGGTGCGACCGGCGAAAACATCGCCAGCATCTTTTCGATCAGCTCGCGCGATTTCCAGAACAGCCGGAAGGCTTCATCGAAAATGGCGTGATCCTCATGCCTCGACACCAGCACGGCGTGCAGCGTCCAGTAGAAATCGTCGCGCGAACCGATGCCGGCGACCAGCACCGCCTCGATGGCATCCTTGACCGAGGCCGGCCCGACACGCATGCCTGCCTTGCGCAAGGTGCGGGCGAAATAGACGATGTTGTCGGCGATCCGCCCGTGCGGCATGGCCTCTTTTGGCTCGGGGCGCGGCATCGCCTACTCCGCCGCCGAAAGCTCGGCCTTCACCTCGTTGAGGATGCGCCGGCCTTCGCCCTGTTCGATGCGGGCAATGTCGTCCTGGTATTTCAACAGCACGCCGATCGTGTCGGAGACGGTTTCCGGATCGAGCGCCACCTTGTCGAGCTCGGTCAGCGCGCCGGCCCAGTCGATGGTTTCGGCGACGCCAGGCACCTTGAACAATTCGATCTGGCGCAGCTTCTGGATGAAGGAAACCACTTCTGCCGAAAGCCGCTGGTTGGCCTGCGGCACCTTGCGGCGCACGATCTCCAACTCGCGCTCGGCATTGGGATAGTCGACCCAGTGATAGAGGCAGCGCCGCTTCAGCGCGTCGTGGATTTCACGGGTGCGGTTGGTGGTGATGATGACGATCGGCGGCTCTTCCGCCTTGATGGTGCCGAGCTCGGGCACCGTCACCTGGAAGTCGGACAGGATTTCGAGCAGGAAGGCCTCGAACGCCTCGTCGGTGCGGTCGAGCTCATCGATCAGGAAAACCGGGGCAGCTCCCGTCTTTCCGGTCAGCGCATCGAGCACCGGGCGGCGGATCAGGTATTTTTCGGAAAAGACGTTGCGCTCCATGGCGGAGCGCTCGACCTTGCCGGCCGCCTCCTCCATGCGGATTTCGATCATCTGCGCGGCGTAGTTCCACTCATAGACGGCGGACGAGACGTCGAGGCCTTCATAGCACTGCAGGCGGATCAGCCGGCGGCCAAGCGCCTGCGCCAACACCTTGGCAATCTCGGTCTTGCCGACGCCGGCCTCGCCCTCGAGGAAAAGCGGCCGCTTCATACGCAACGACAGGAACAGCACGGTCGCCAGCGACCGGTCCGCCACATAGTCCGCACCGGTCAGGAGATCGAGCGTCTCGTCGATCGTCCGTGGCGCGGCGCGCGGTTTCAGCTCGGTCATTCTTTCTCCGTGAACGCCGCCGCTCCGCTTTCCAGTACGTGGTAGCCGCGGGCGTGGTAGATCAGCGGCCGCAAATTATCGCCCATACGCAGACCTGTCACCTTGCCAAAAAGCACACGATGGGTGGCCAGATCCTTGGTGTCGATCAATTCGCAGTCGAACACGGCGAGCGCGCCTTTCAGCGTCGGCGCGCCGGTAGAGATCACATCCCATTCGCCAAGCGCGAAACGTTCCTCGACCGGCAGGCCGGTGATGCCGGAAAAGCCGACCGACAGCGGCTCCTGGTGCGAGGCCAGCGTGTTCAGGGCAAACCTGCCGTTTTTCACGAACAGCTCATTCTTGGCATTTTCGCGGTTGAGACAGACCAGGATGGTCGGCGGCGTGTCCGACACCGAACAGGCGGCGATCACCGTCGTGCCGCGCTTGCCGGCCGGCCCGTCGGTGGTGACCACATGGACGTGGCCGGCAAAGTGGCTCATCGCGTCGCGATAGGCCTGCGGCCCAATGTCGTTCTTCTTCAGCACCGGAATTTTTCCATGGTCAGGATCCTACCGACATATATGGCCAGACATAGCCCGCCACAAGCGAAGTGCCTGAGCCATATCCCGAAATTCGCGTGTTGCACCAAGGCCGTGCAGCCTTTAGGTCTTGGCAGCAATAGTGCCGGGAGCATAGAGCCGGCACGGAGGGACCCATCGCTCGAATGCGACCCAGGACAAGAACAATAGCGGCGCTGTTCTGGCTGTTTCTGGCCAGTGCCGCGGATGCCCAGACGCTGCTGGTCGGGGTCTCAGCGCCCCTGTCTGGACCATCGGCCATTCTCGGCAAGCAGATCGAGGCCGGCACCGGTCTGGCGGCCGAAGCGAACGGCATCGAACTCAAGACCGTGGATGACGCGTGCACCGCAGACGGCGGCGCTACTGCTGCCAGGGAATTCGCCGCCGCCAAGGTCAATATCGTGGTCGGCTTCCTCTGCACCGAGGCGATCGAGGCGGCGATGCCGATCCTGAAGGACGCCAACATTCCGGTCATCACCGTTGGCGTGCGAACCGAAAGCCTGACCGACCGCCGCGCCAAGACCGGCTGGCCGGTCTATCGCCTGGGGCCACGCGGCGACGATGAGCGCAACGCCATCGCGTCTGCCCTCATTCGTCTGTGGCAGAACGAGCTGTTTGCCATTATCGACGACGGCACCATCTACGGACGTGAGATCGCCGAGACGTTGCGGGCAGCGGCCGAACAGGCAGCGCTGAAACCTGTATTCGTCGACACGTTCCGGCCACAGCTCGACAATCAGATCGGCATGATCGGTCGGCTGAAGAAGGCCGGCGCCACGCATGTCTTTGCCGGTGGCGACGGCGACGACATCGCCATCATGGGCCGCGATGCCGCACAGCTTCAGGCGGGCATCGTCTTTGCCGGCGGCGAAAATCTGCGCACACCGCCAGGCGACGTGCCCTATGCCTTGGGCACACTGATGATCGCACCGCCGGAATGGGCCGATGTCGCCGACCCAAAAGTGCTGGCGGCCTTTGCCGCGCAGAAGATCGTGCCCGACGGCTATACGCTGCCGGCCTTTGCGGCGGTCGAAATCGCCAAAGCGGCGTCAGGCTTGTCCGGAAGCTCTGGTAAGCCGCTGACTGAAGCCCTGACCGGACATGATTTCACCACTGCGATCGGGCCGATCCGCTTTGATACAAAAGGCGATCTCAGCCAGAGCCCCTATCGCGTCTTCCGCTTCGATGGCACGCGCTTTGCGCCCTTGGAAAGCAACTGATGTTTCGCACCGGCCCACGCAACCTGATCACCGACGTTGCCGGCCTGCGCGTCGGCAATGCGTCCGACGCCAGGCTGAAGTCCGGCGTCACGACCGTGCTTTGCGATGCGACGACAGTGGCCGGCGTTCAGATCCTGGGCGGCGCGCCGGGCACCCGCGAGACCGACCTGCTCGAACCGCACAATTCCGTCGATGTGGTGCACGCCGTGGTGCTTTCTGGCGGTTCGGCTTTCGGCCTCGACGCGGCATCCGGCGTGCAGGCGGCGCTGCGTGAACGCGGCATCGGCCTGGAGGTCGGTGGTTTTCGCGTGCCGATCGTGCCGTCGGCGATCCTGTTCGACCTGCGCAATGGCGGCGACAAGGATTGGGGCCGTTATCCGCCCTACCGCGAGCTTGGCTATGAAGCCGCGCAAACCGCCACCGCCGATTTCCAGCTTGGCACGATTGGGGCCGGCACCGGCGCGCTCACTTCGGGGCTGAAAGGCGGCCTCGGCTCCGCCTCGACGCTGCTCGACAATGGCGTCACCGTCGGCGCGCTGGCCGCCATCAACCCGACCGGATCGGTAACAACAGGCCGAACCCGCCATTTCTGGGCGGCACCGTTCGAAATCGGCGACGAATTCGGTGGGCTTGGCTATCCCTCGCCGATGCCGGACGAGGCGAAGCAGATCCTTTTGAAATACCGCGACAAGCATTTTGGCCAGCAGACGGAGACCGGCGGCAACACAACTATCGCCGTCATTGCCACCGATGCAGTGCTCACAAAGGCTGCCGCCAAGCGCCTGGCGATATCGGCGCATGACGGGTTCGTACGCGCCATCTGGCCGACGCACACGCCGGCCGACGGCGACCTTGTCTTCGCGCTGGCGACGGGCACAAGCGGCATCGAACTCTCCGCCGATGCCGCAATCGATCTCTATGCTGCTGCCGGCGCCACGATGGCGCGGGCCATCAGCCGGGGCGTCTATGCGGCAACGCCTGCCGAAAACGATCTGTTTCCGGTCTGGTCGTCGCGCTTGGGGTGAAGCGAAGGGGTTGATCAGACCGGATCGGACTTTTCTTCCTCGAAGGTCACCGCGACATCGGAATTCGCGGACAGCCAGACCTTCTTGCCATCGACCTCGGCAATCAGGCTCAGGGGAATGTAGTGATGATGGCCCTTGTGAGCGCCCTCGCCGCTATCGGCCCTGGTCAGCTTGATGCGCTGGCCATCGACCTTGTCGACGGTGCCGACATGCACGCCATCGGCGCCGACGACTTCCATATGCTCACGAATTTTGCTGGTGTCGGTCATGGTGGTTCTCCATTGGGACTGCCGACCATAACAAATGACGGGCCGATTGGATGCATCGGCTTTCGCACCGCAGGACGTTTTGATTTCGTCGTGCTAGGGGATTGAGACGATCACGGGGGTGAAGACCGATGCGAATGCTCTTTCTGTTTGCCGTTGGCCTGCTTGCACAGTTTGCGACCTCGATCGCGGCTCATGCCGGCGATGTCGCCGAACTTGAAATCCTCGGCTTCACCAAGGACGGCAGCGTCTTTGCTTTCGAGGAATATGGCGTGCAGGATGGATCGGGCTTTCCCTATACCAACCGCTATTACATCGACACCAGCACCGACAGCTTTCTGAAGGGCACGCCGATCCGGGTCCGGCTTGAGGACGAGAATGCCAAACTGGACGCGGCGCGCCTTCAGGCCCGGCAAAAAGGCGAAGCCATTGTCAGTCAGGCCGAGCTCGACGCCAACCGCGGCATAACCGCGGGTTTCAACCCGGTGACCGAGCTTTCGGCCGATCCGCACCGGATGGCAGTCAACCCACGCCCGATCTTCTCTCCGGTCGACCCACCGCTCGAGTTCCGGCTGGACGAGCTCGGCATGAACAACACCGAGGGCTGCGAGAGCCAGGGCGAGATCAACGGCTTCCGGCTGCTGCGTATCGAGGCGCAGGATGGCGGCACCACCAAGTTGCTGCACGAGGACAAGGCGATACCGAAAAGCCGGGGTTGCCCGAACGGCTACCGCATCGGCGCCGTGCAGACCTTTTCGATTGACAGTCTCAGCGCCTATGCCGTGCTGATCGCGGTGCGCCAATACGGCTTTGAAGGCCCGGACTTTCGCTGGATCGCGGTGACCGGCCGGCTGTGACATCCCGTGCTCAACCCGCCGCGCGCGATCGTGCGCTGATCCGCCTTCGCCGCGCGATACCGACGCCGCGCACTGCGCTTTTCGGCGCCGTGTTGTGGGCCGTGACGATGGGCGCCAGCGCGCTCGTCACATTGTTTTTGGGCGACTGGGAGACGCCGGCGAAAATCCGCATTGTCACCGCGCTGTTTGCGGTGGGAGCTGCGCTGGCCTTCCCGATCGGCCTGTTCGCGGCGCGGCTGGTTTCACAGGGAAGGCGCTGGGAAGTCGCCTTCGCCGCGGCCTTCGTGTGCCTAGCCGCGGCGACGATCGGCCTGACCGCCGGGCTGTTTGCCCTGCAGTACCGCTCCTACTACGCCGAATGGCACGCCCCTGCTTTCACCCGCACCTGGGTCCTCCAGTTCGTCTTCACGACGTTGATTGCGCTCTACCAGTTCGTGGTGCTGGGCATCAGGCTCTATTTTCCAGTTGGTTTCATAGCTCTGTTTGCCGCGGGCGTCTGGTTTGCGCGCCAGCAGCGTTGAGCATTTTGCTCGCCTCTGTTAGGACGCGGGCAAACTTCTCGATATGTCAGGACTGACCGATGATCCCTCGCTATTCCCGGCCGGAAATGGTCGCCATCTGGTCGCCAGAAACCCGGTTCCGCATCTGGTTCGAGATCGAAGCCTATGCCTGCGACGCGTTGGCCGAACTCGGCGTCATCCCCAGGGAAGCGGCAAAAGCCATCTGGGAAAAGGGCGGCGCGGCAAAATTCGATGTCGAGGCGATCGACGAGATCGAGCGCGTCACCAAGCATGACGTCATCGCCTTCCTTACCCATCTCGCCGAATTCGTCGGACCAGACGCCCGCTTCATCCACCAGGGGATGACTTCGTCCGACGTTCTCGACACCTGTTTTGCCGTACAGCTTACCCGGGCCAGCGACATCCTGCTCGCCGACATCGATGGCCTGCTTGCCGCCCTCAAGCGCCGTGCCTTCGAGCACAAGGACACCGTCACCATCGGCCGCAGCCATGGCATCCATGCCGAGCCGACAACCTTCGGCGTCAAGCTGGCGCAGGCCTATGCCGAGTTCTCGCGCTGCCGCGAGCGGCTGGTGCACGCGCGGGAAGACATCGCCACCTGCGCGATTTCGGGCGCGGTCGGCACCTTCGCCAACATCGACCCCTATGTCGAGGAGCATGTGGCGGCAAAGCTCGGCCTGAAACCCGAGCCGGTGTCGACGCAAGTGATCCCGCGCGACCGCCACGCCATGTTCTTTGCCACGCTCGGCGTCATCGCGTCGTCGGTCGAGCGGCTGTCGATCGAGATAAGGCATTTGCAACGCACCGAAGTGCTGGAGGCGGAAGAGTATTTTTCGCCGGGCCAGAAGGGCTCGTCGGCCATGCCGCACAAGCGCAACCCGGTGCTGACCGAAAACCTCACCGGCCTTGCCCGCATGGTCCGTTCCATGGCGCTGCCGGCAATGGAGAATGTGGCGCTCTGGCACGAGCGCGACATCTCGCACTCCTCGGTCGAGCGCATGATCGGACCCGACGCCACGGTGACACTCGATTTCGCGCTGTCGCGGCTGACCGGCGTCATCGACAAGCTGCTCGTCTATCCCGACAACATGCTGAAGAACATGAACAAGTTCCGCGGCCTAGTACATTCGCAGCGCGTCATGCTGGCGCTGACGCAGGCGGGCCTGTCGCGCGAAGACTCCTACCGCCTGGTGCAGCGCAACGCCATGAGGGTGTGGGAGCAAGGCGCTGATTTCCTTGAGGAACTTTTGGCCGACAAGGAAGTGACCGCAGCGCTGCCGGAAGCCGAGATCCGCGAGAAATTCGACCTAGGCTATCACACCAAGCATGTCGACACGATCTTCAAGCGGGTGTTCGGCAAAGCCTGAGGACCGGAATAGAAAGAGGTCCGCTCGGCCATGGCCGAGCGGACCTTTTTTGTTTGATGCTCCTGAGGCCGGTCAGGCCTTGCCGGGAACAGTCCTGATCACCGTGCCCCACGGATCTTCGCGGGTCGTATCGCTGGTCACATTGTCCGAACGCATTTCGACCCAGGCCAGACCAGACCGGGTGGAATCGCGGCGGCCGGCGCCCGAACTCTGCCAGGCGTTGGCGCCGATGTGGTGGTGATAGCCGCCCGACGATAGGAACACCGCCTGGCCGCCATATTTGGCCACCGTGTCGAAGCCGAATTCCTGGTTCCACCAGGCTTCGGCTTCTTCCGGCCTGCCGACACGCAGGTGGACGTGGCCGACGATGCTGTTTTCCGGCGTACCCTGCCAGCCGGCATCACCCGCCGGCACTTCGGCAACAACGGACGGAATGTTCAGCCGTTCTGTCGCCATGGCAATCTTGTCGCCATTCCACTTCCAGTCCTGCGCACGGCGGTCGGCATAGATCTCGATGCCATTGCCTTCGGGATCGGTCAGGTACAGCGCTTCGCTGACCAGATGGTCGGAAGCGCCATCGATGGCGATCTTGTTTGATATTGCGTGGTTGATCCAGCGGCCGAGGTCGGCACGGCTGGGCAGCAGGAAGGCTGTGTGGAACAGGCCGGCGCTGCGCGGATCATCCGGCTTGGCCGAAGGATCGGCCTCGATGACCAGTAGCGGACGGTTGGCGGCGCCCAGGGTGATCGCGCCATCGGCACGGCTCAACTCCTGCAGACCGACGACGCTGCGATAATATGCGGCAAGGCTTTCCGCGTCGCGCGCCTTCAGCCCGACGCGGGCAACGCTGACCGGGGTGGTGGCGGCAAAAGGCAACTCGCTCATCAAATGCTCCGTTCGACCGGCTTGCGATGAAGCTCCCAAAGCGAGAAGCCCCACTCCGCCGATCATTGTACGTCGTGTCAGTTCCAAGGTCAGGATTCCCGCGCACGGCTGTTTCTTTTCCTGACCACAGATCGTCCATCGGCATCGTTCACACAAGACGCGAAGAAGCGAACATGGTGTTCACTATTGTGATCAAAAGTGGCGTTCCTGCTGGTTGCACGAAGCGATGCCGCTCGCTATCTCAGCGCCATGAAGGTCAGAGACGCAGATATCCTTATCGTGCCGGGCTACACCAATTCCGGCCCCGACCATTGGCAGAGCCGCTGGCAGTCCAAGCTGTCGACGGCGCGCCGCGTCGAACAGGCGGAGTGGTCGAAGCCGGTGCGCGAGGACTGGACGGCGAGCGTCGCCAGAGCGGTCAACGAGGCCGAGCGGCCGGTCGTCCTGGTGGCGCACTCGCTCGGCGTCGCCGCGGCGGTGCAAGCCATTCCGCAATTCCGCAAGCCGGTTGCCGGGGCCTTCTTCGTGGCACCACCCGATGTCGCCAATCCCGAGATCAGGCCCAGGCACCTGATGACCTTCGGCCCCTACCCGCGCGAGCCGCTGCCCTTTCCATCGATCGTGATCGCCAGCCGCAACGATCCGTTCTGCGCTTTCGAAGTCGCGGAGGATATCGCCGGCGCCTGGGGTTCGCTGTTCATCGATGCCGGTGAGACCGGTCATCTGAACGCGGATTCAGGCTTCGGGCCGTGGCCCGAAGGTTCAATGACCTTCGCCAAATTCCTGACGGATTTGAAACCCTGAGCGTCTTCAGGACCCGATCGAATCGCGGACGCTCTTGATCAGCGTTTTTGCCCCAAGCCCGATCAGCGAATGCTCGGAGCCCATGGCCAGCAGGCGATAGCCCATCGACACGACACGGCCGGCAATTGCCGGCTCGACAACGTAGATCGCCGCATGTTTGCCGGCCTTGCGGGTGCGCTCGGCCACCGATGCCACAGTCTCCATCATGCTTTCCAGCGTCGAATTGACCGTTGCGCCATTGCTCCAGGCGATCGAGAAATCCGATGGGCCGAGGAAGATGCCGTCGATGCCGGGCGTGTCGAGGATGCCGTCGAGCGCATCGAGGGCCGCACGCGTCTCGACCATGGCGAAGGCCATGGTGCGCTGGTTGGTGTCGCGCAGCCAGTCGGCCTGGTCGCCTTGGCCGTGGCGCGGAAAAGCATAAGTCGGACCCCATGAGCGCTCGCCGAGCGGCGGGTATTTCATGGCGGCGGCGAACAGTTTTGCGTCGGCAACCGAGTTCACCATCGGCGCGATGACCGCCTCGGCGCCGAAATCGAGCGCGCGGCTTGCCATGTCGAAACGGCCAACGGGAATGCGCACCAGCGCCGGCTTGCCGGTAGCGAGCACCGGCACCAGGCCACGCAGCACGCTGTCTTCGTGATGGCCGCCATGCTGCATGTCGAGCGTGACGGCATCGAAGCCCTGTTTGGCGACGATCTCGACGGTCAAGGCATCCGGCACGCCGGACCATGCGGTGAACAGCGTTTCGTCGGCCGCGAGGCGGGACTTCAGGGACATGGATACTTTCCTTGTTAATTCCGGCAGTTTCAGCCGGAAATCGCGACAAAGGCAAAGAAAAACCGCCCGGATAGGCCGGGCGGTCGATTGGTCCAGCGTATGCCGGGATCAGCGCATGGCCCGGATCAGGTGTTCTTGATCTGCTCGATCGCCTGCGCCATCAATTCGTCCATGGTGCGGCGGATCTGGTGGTCCGACTGCTCGACGCCGGCCGCGTCGAAATCCCCACGGATCTTGCGGAACACGTCGTGGTCGCCGGCTTCCTCAATGTCGGAGATAACCACTTCCTTGGCATAGGCGTCGGCATCAGCGCCGGACTTTCCGAGCTTTTCGGCGGCCCACAGGCCGAGCGCCTTGTTGCGGCGCGCCGAGGCCTTGAACCGAAGCTCCTCGTCGAATGCGAATTTACGCTCAAAGCCCTCTTCGCGGTCTTTCATGCTGCTCATGGCGTCCCTCCGGGTCAAATTCGATTCGTTGGCAGTGAATATGTGCGTTGCCAAAGCACAAACCAAAAGGTCGCGGGCCGGTCAATACGCTTCATCGCATGCTGCGCTGCGGCATTTCAGTCCCGAAAGCGGTTGATTGGAAGGATTTGCCGATTGAGCAAACGATGTGATTGGGATAGACCCGGCATTGAACCCTACCGTAGCCGCACTATTTCAGGCAGACGGACAGGAAATGGTCTGATACCGCCCTGTCCGGAACCCCAGAGAAAAATCCAGATGAAAAATCGCCGCCGCATTTATGAAGGCAAGGCCAAGATACTCTATGAGGGACCCGAACCGGGCACGCTTATCCAGTTCTTCAAGGATGATGCAACCGCGTTCAACAAGAAGAAGCACGAGGTCATCGACGGCAAGGGCGTCCTCAACAACCGCATTTCCGAGTATATTTTCAACCATTTGAACCGCATGGGCATTCCGACCCATTTCATCCGCCGGCTCAACATGCGCGAGCAGCTGATCAAGGAAGTCGAGATTATTCCGCTCGAAGTAGTGGTGCGCAATGTCGCCGCCGGTTCGCTGTCTAAGCGGCTCGGCATCGAGGAAGGCACCGTTTTGCCGCGCTCGATCATCGAATTCTATTACAAGGCCGACGCGCTCGACGATCCGATGGTGTCGGAAGAGCACATCACCGCGTTCGGCTGGGCGAGCCCGCAGGAGATCGACGACGTCATGGCGCTGGCCATCCGCGTCAACGACTTCCTCTCCGGCCTGTTCATGGGCGTTGGCATCCAGCTTGTCGACTTCAAGATCGAGTGCGGCCGCCTGTTCGAGGGCGACATGATGCGCATCGTCGTCGCCGACGAGATCTCGCCGGACTCCTGCCGCCTGTGGGACGTGGCGACGCAGGACAAGCTCGACAAGGATCGTTTCCGCCGCGACATGGGCGGCCTCGTCGAGGCCTACCAGGAAGTTGCCCGCCGCCTCGGCATCATGAACGAGAACGAGCCGCCGCGCCCGACCGGCCCGGTGCTTGTCGCCTCGACCGACGGCCTCAAAGGCAAGCCGCACTGATCGCGGCTTGCGACCCGAACTTTAGAACAGGAGCATGTCCAGCGTGATCAAGGCCCGCATTACCGTCACCCTCAAGAACGGCGTGCTCGACCCGCAGGGCAAGGCGATCGAACACGCATTGTCCGGCCTGGGGTTCGGCGGTGTCGGCACGGTGCGGCAGGGCAAGGTGTTCGACGTCGAGCTGGCGGAAAGCGACAAGGCCAAGGCCGAAGCCGACCTCAAGGCCATGTGCGACAAGCTGCTGGCGAATACGGTGATTGAGAATTATAGTGTGACGCTGGGGTAACGCCGATAGCGCCCGCCAGTTGGCGGGCGCTGATCCGGTCTAGATCGGGCGTGGACTGCGCGGCCTGCGAACCCACAGGTAGTAGATCGCGATTGCGCCAGCGATGATCACGAGCAGTTTGTAGAACATTCGTTTGACATCACCAAAGTCGAAAACCTTGTCGATCCCTTCGGGACTGGCCGGGTTTCGCAACAGCTCGATCTCAGTGCCGATCGACGTGGGCATCTTCATAAAAAAATCTCCGGCCACGTCAAACGAATACTCGCCACCACCCGGAGCGCGATAGGCGAGCTTTGCGGTTGGGATTTTCGTGATGCGCCAGGCGCCCTCTCCCGGCGCCGGGGTCAAAGGAGCCGTCGCGGCACCAGAAGAGCAATTGGCGCGCGACCGCTCTACCCAGTCGCGCCTGACCTTCACTTCCAGTACACACTGCATTCCGGTCTCAACCACGTCCGCTTTTTGCCGTTCCCAGGTGAACGTGTGAATGAAGCGGACGACGGCCGGCTTCATTGACGATGCGCCCAAAAAGAAAAGCGCTGCTGCCATCCCCGTCAGTAGGAGCTTTAACACGAAACGACCGAATGCCAGGCTCCGTTTCGTTCGCGCCATTGCCGCCAGTTGGACGGCTCTTACCCGAGGATCGTCGGAGAGCTGGCTCGGATCGCGCCCGTCGCCAATTGCGCGCCGCAGACCCACCAACACCATCATGTTGAACCACCCTACAAGAGTGACCATCAGAAGGTGCCAATGCAACCGATGAAAGGTGGTGTGATGGCTAGCAATGCAGGCGTTTGCGAAATCAATCCGAGATAAGCCGTGACGACCACCCGCGTTCCAGACGCCGTCCCCCGAAACAAGCGGCACCAACAAGAATGCCGTAAGGCCCGCTCCAGTCAGAAAAAGTGCGCGGTAAGCGCGAAAGCGTCTCTTGTAGGTAAAGACATCAATCGCATCCGATATGATCATCCCTGCGGAAATGACGCCGAGGCTGACTGAAATAATCGTGGTCACGAGAAACAGGCGCGTGAACGAGACGGCACAGGCGCCGAGGCTCGTATCGAGGGAAAGCCACTTTGAAAAAAGCTCCCCCGTGGAAGGGCGGGCGTCCCACATCAGCATGAATGCGAACGCGCCGAGCGACGCCACTATCGTCGCCGATACCCACATGGCGCGCCGAATGTCCTCGCGTTCTTTGATCTTGCCGTTGTCCACCGGAGTCTCAAGTCGTTTGCAGCCATCGTCCTTATGCTGCTGCAGACGTTAATATCCCGGATTCATACTGTATAAAAATCTTTAGAGAGCGTCTCGGACGCTTCAAAGACGAGCCGAGACTTGATCAATAGTGAGAACCCTGGTCCATCGTTGGGCTTTCCGCAGCTACAGATCTTGACCGCTGACATTGTTCCAGCGACTTCCGCGCGTTCACCGGAAAAGCGGCGTGACGTATGATTTGAACGAGCGTGAAGCTTTCCAAACGCAATCTCACGCAGGAAAGTGCTATCCTGAGCGTCGACTCGGCAGCGATGACCAAGAACGGGGCATTATTCTTTCTCTCGACAACGGTGTCTGGTTGACCAACCACGTTTCACCCCGGTATCTGGTTCAGATGCTCGAACGGGAATTGCCATGAAATCAGCCGTTGTCCTCCTGCCCGGCCTCAACCGCGACCGCGACATGATCGCGGCGCTGACCAAGATTTCGGGAACGCCGCCGGTCACCGTCTGGCAAACCGACACCGAAATCCCCGATGTCGACCTGATCGCCATTCCGGGCGGCTTTTCCTTCGGCGACTATCTGCGCTGCGGCGCGATCGCGGCGCGCATGCCGGTCATGCGGGCGGTGGCCGAAAAAGCGGCCGCCGGCGTTACGGTCATCGGCGTCTGCAACGGTTTCCAGATCCTGGTCGAGGCCGGCCTGTTGCCGGGCGCCTTGATGCGCAACACCTCGCTGAAATTCGTCTGCCGGCAGGTGAAGCTCGAGATCACCAATGCCAACACCATGTTCACCCGCCGCTATCAGCCGGGCCAGATCATTCGCTCGCCGGTCGCGCATCATGACGGCAATTATTTCGCCGACGCCGACACGCTTGCCCGAATCGAAGGCGAAGGCCAGGTGGTGTTCCGCTATGCCGAGGGCACCAACCCTAACGGCTCGATCAACGACATTGCCGGCATCGTCAACAGCCAAGGCAATGTGCTCGGGCTGATGCCGCATCCGGAAAACCTGATCGAAGCAGCCCATGGCGGTACCGACGGCCGCGGACTGTTCGAGAGCGCCCTCGGCATCGCTGCCTGACGATATCGAAGCGAACAGCTTGAAAACAGCCGGACATTCCTGTCTCTTTGGAGCAAGTCTGGTTCATTGGGGAGAGAGACGGTCATGAAACTCTATTCGCGGCCGTTGTCGCCCTACTCGTCGATCGTGCGGGCATTGGCCTACATCAAGGACGTACCACTCAAGATCATCGCGCCGCCGCCCGGTTTTCCCATCCCGGAAGAGTTTCGCGCCATCTCACCGATGAACCGGATTCCGGTGCTGATCACCGGCTCGGGCGAGACGATCGTCGAATCGGTGGTCATCGCCGAATATCTCGAGGAACGGTTTCCGGAACCGGCGCTGCTGCCGCCCGATTCCAAGGATCGCGCGCTGGTGCGTATGTTCGCCCGCATCACCGATCTCGATGTGCTGACCCCGATGATGAAGCTTTTCGAGCTTCATTTCGTGCCGAAGCGCAACAATGTCGAGATCGACGCCCAATTTGCCCGCCTGCATCATGGACTGGCGGCGATCGAGGCGCGCATGGCGCAAGGGCCCTTCGCACTCGGCGACGACATCAGCTTCGCCGATGCCTGGCTGACGCCGACACGGTTCATCTTCAACAATTTCCGCGCCATGACGGGACGCCACGACCTGCTCGACGCCTATCCCAAATTCGACGCCTACCAGCAGATCGCCTCGCAACATCCGGCATTGTCGCGTGTGTGGGGCGAGATGACCGATGGTTTGAAGATTTTTCTGTCCGAACTCGAGATGGGTGCCGCTTGATCAGACGCAAGACGATCGCGCTGGTCGCCGCGGCGGGCTTTGTGCTGGCATCCTGCCAGTCGACGCCAAAGAGCACGCCTGTCCCTTCGGGCAAAAGTGCCTCGCTGCTGGCCATGGAACAAGTGGCGATCGCTGCCCATAAATGCTGGATTGCCAGCAAGGACCCGGCCTTCAAACCGTATCAGATGGCCAATGAACTGAACTCGTTCAGCGGCACGCCGCGTTTCCTGCTGGTGCCGGCCAAGCACTATGGCGGCAAACCGCTGCTGGTCGTGCAGGCGCAAGGCAATTCGAGCCGCGTCGACGTGTTCGGACCGCTGATGAACGATCCGCTCGGCGCCCGCATCAGTTCCGACATCACCCGCTGGCAGGCCGGCAATCGGGCCTGCGCCGCGACGGCCTAGCCCATGGGCCGGTTCCTGCAGATTGTGGGACTGGTCGTCGGTCTCGCCGGGCTCATCCTGCAGTTCTGCATCAGCATTCCGGCGTCGATGGAAGCCGGCCGCAGCCTGCTCGGCTCCATCATTTTCGTCTTCAGCTTCTTCACCATCCTGACCAACATCGGCGCGGTGCTGGTTCATACCTCGCTGCTGTCTCCCTCCGGCTATGCGTGGTTGCCCGCCTTCGCCGGGCCGCGAATGCGCGCGGGCGTGGCGGTTTCGATCGCGCTGGTGTTCATCGTCTATGCCACGGTTCTGGCACGGCTCTGGCAGCCGCAGGGCCTGTTCCTGCTCTGCGACGTCCTGCTGCATTATGTGACGCCGGTGCTGTTCGTGCTGTGGTGGCTGATCGCAGGCGCTGACGGCAGGACGCGCTGGAGCGACATTTCCTGGTGGGTGATCTATCCCATCGCTTATCTGGTCTATGCGCTGGTGCGGGCGCCGTTTGCCGGCGAGGTGCCCTACCCTTTCCTGGACATCGCCAAGAACGGCGCGACCAGCGTCGTCATCTCAGCCGCAGCCATCACCGGACTTTTCCTCGTGCTGTGCGTGGTCGCCGTCCTTGCGGACCATGCCGTTGCACGCACCAGGGCATCAAAACTCGGTTAGCTTTCAGTCCCAGAACGGCCTGATGCCCTCGCGGTGAGCATCGCAGCGTGTGACGCCGATATCCTTGAGCTGATCATCGGTCATTTCCAGCAGCGCCAGCCGGCTGCGGCGGCGCTCCAACAGATGGTCGATCCATCTCGCCAGCGATCTGACCAGACGCACCAGACGGCTGACAAAGCCGCTCCGGTCTGATGGACGTGTCGATTGGCCAGATAAACCGGCTCTCGAGTGACGGATTGTAGCGATTGTATCCATTATCGTTCTACCAGAATTCCAAATTGTACCCTTTTTGGCACGCAATCGATATGGATTGACTCATGTGTAGGTGCAATATAGAAACTTGTCACCATGACAAATTGGCTCCCCGATCTCACTGCCGGCTCCGGCCCGCTGTATCAGCGGCTGGCGGATTCCATCGAGACGGACATCGATCGGGGGGTGATCGATGCCGGCGCAAAGCTGCCGCCGCAGCGCGACCTCGCCTACGACATCGGCACCACCGTCGGCACGGTCGGCCGGGCCTATCAATTGCTGCGCGAGCGTGGGCTGGTGAGCGGCGAAGTCGGGCGTGGAACCTATGTGCTCGGCCAGCGCGCGAAGCCGGATTTTCCGGCTCCGGACGTCGGCGGCGAAGGCACGCGCTATATCGATGCGCCTAAGGGCAAGCTGCGTTTCGACAGCACCGCAGCACCTGATATCGGCCAAGGCGACATTGTCGCCGGTGTCCTGTCGCGCACGGCGCAGGACCATCCGCATGAGATCTCGAGCTACACCAGGGATTTCCCCGAACGATGGTACGAAGCCGGCGCCCGCTGGCTGTCGCGCAATTCCTTTCGCCCGGATGCCGACACCATTGTCCCCACGCTCGGCACCCATGCCGCGGTGATGGCGGCGATCGCGGCGCTCACCATGCCTGGCGACTATGTTGCCTTCGAGCACCTCACCTACTCACAGGTTTCCCGCAGCGCCGGCTTGATCGGCAGGCGCACCGCGTTGGTGGCATCGGACGATGAAGGCATCGATCCGCAGGATTTCGAGCGCGTCTGCGCGCAAAAGCATCCCAAGATGATCTTCCTGATGCCGACGGCGCAGAATCCGACGCTGGCCACCTTGTCGGCGGCACGCCGCGAGGCGATCGCCCATGTCGCACGCGAATACAACGTCGTCCTCATCGAGGATGATCTCTATGGCAATCTGACCGATGATCCGACGCCCTTACTGGCCGAATATGCGCCTGAACGCACCATTGTCGCCGGCGGCCTGTCGAAGTCGGTCGCAGCCGGCGTGCGCGGCGGCTGGCTTTCCTGCCCGCCCGCCTACCGCCACCGCATCCGTGTCGCCCACAAGATGATAACGGGCGGCATGCCCTTCCTGCTGGCGGAGGTGAATACAAGGCTGGTGCTGTCCGGCCAGGCGGATGAGATACGCAAGCGTAGCATCGCCGAAATCGGCGCCCGCATCGCCATCGTGCGCGAGACTTTGGCCGGCTTCGCGTTCAAGTCGCATGACGGGGTGCCCTTTGTCTGGCTAACCCTCCCCGACCCCTGGCTTTCCGGCACCTTCAAGAACGCCTGCCTTGAGCACGGCGTGCTGATCGACGACGAGGACGAATTCAAGGCCGGCCGTTCCGAGCAGGTTTTCCATGGCGTCCGCTTTGGCGTTTCGCAGCCGAGGCAGCGCGGGGATATCGCTGAAGGCGTTGCGGTGATCCGGCGACTTCTCGATGAAGGCCGCGCCGGCTACGACAGCTTCTCCTGACACTGCGTGGCTTTGTCCGGTTTTCCGTCGTTTTTCGTCAATCCATGGGTGTATCGGCCGCAAGGCTTGCGATAAGACGGGACTCAAAATCCCAACGTCCCGGATAAAAATCGCCGCCCATGACCATTTCCAATTCCGTGCCGATCACCCCCGAGCTCATTGCCTCACACGGGCTCAAGCCCGACGAGTATCAGCGCATCCTCGATCTTGTCGGGCGCGAGCCGAGCTTCACCGAACTCGGCATTTTCTCGGCGATGTGGAATGAGCACTGCTCCTACAAATCCTCGAAGAAGTGGCTGCGCACGCTGCCGACCACCGGACCGCAAGTCATCCAGGGGCCGGGCGAGAATGCCGGCGTGGTCGACATCGGCGATGGCGACTGCGTCGTCTTCAAGATGGAGAGCCACAACCACCCGTCCTACATCGAGCCCTACCAGGGTGCGGCGACCGGTGTCGGCGGCATATTGCGCGACGTCTTCACCATGGGCGCGCGGCCGATCGCGGCGATGAATGCGCTGCGCTTCGGCTCGCCTGACCATCCCAAGACCCGGCATCTCGTTTCAGGCGTGGTTTCCGGCGTCGGCGGCTATGGCAACGCCTTCGGCGTGCCGACAGTCGGCGGCGAGGTCAATTTCGACGCCCGCTACAATGGCAACATCCTGGTCAACGCCTTTGCGGCCGGCCTTGCCAAGACCGATGCGATCTTCCTGTCCGAAGCCAAGGGCGTCGGCCTGCCGGTCGTCTATCTCGGCGCCAAGACCGGCCGCGACGGCGTCGGCGGCGCCACCATGGCTTCGGCCGAATTCGACGACAAGATCGATGAGAAGCGCCCGACGGTGCAGGTCGGCGATCCCTTCACCGAAAAGTGCCTGCTGGAAGCCAGCCTCGAACTGATGGCCTCGGGCGCCGTCATCGCCATCCAGGACATGGGTGCGGCCGGCCTCACCTGCTCGGCGGTCGAAATGGGCGCCAAGGGCGACCTCGGCATCGAGCTCTATCTCGACAAGGTGCCGGTGCGCGAAGAGCGCATGAGCGCCTACGAGATGATGCTGTCGGAAAGCCAGGAGCGCATGCTGATGGTGCTGCGCCCGGAAAAGGAAAAGGAAGCCGAGGCGATCTTCCACAAATGGGGGCTCGACTTCGCCATCGTCGGCAAGACCACCGACGATCTGCGCTTCCGCGTGCTGCACCAGGGCGACGAGGTCGCCAATCTGCCGATCAAGGATCTTGGCGACAAGGCTCCGGAATATGATCGGCCGTGGACCGAACAGAAGAAGCCGGCGCCGCTGGCCGCCGATGACATTCCGCAAGCCGACGTTGCCGATGCGCTGCTGAAGCTGCTCGGCGGGCCCGACCTGTCTTCGCGCCGCTGGGTGTGGGAACAGTATGACACGTTGATCCAGGGCAATTCGCTGCAGCTTCCCGGCGGCGATGCCGGTGTGGTGCGGGTGGAAGGCCATGCCACCAAGGCGCTCGCCTTCTCCTCCGACGTAACGCCGCGCTATTGCGAGGCTGACCCCTATGAGGGCGGCAAGCAGGCGGTGGCCGAATGCTGGCGCAATCTCACCGCCACCGGCGCGCTGCCGCTGGCCGCCACCGACAACCTCAATTTCGGCAACCCGGAACGGCCCGAGATCATGGGCCAGCTGGTCGGCGCGGTGAAAGGCATAGGCGACGCCTGCCGTGCGCTCGGATTCCCGATCGTCTCCGGCAATGTCTCGCTCTACAACGAGACCAACGGCCAGGGCATCCTGCCAACCCCGACCATCGGCGGCGTCGGGCTGATCGCCGATTGGTCGAAGATGGTGCGGATCGGCTTTGCGGCCGAGGGCCAGATGATCCTGCTGGTCGGCGCGCCGGCGTCCTGGGGAACGCATCTTGGCCAATCGGTCTATTTCAGGGACATCCACGGCCGCACGGACGGCCCGCCGCCGCCGGTAGACCTCGATCACGAAAAGCGCGTCGGCGACCATGTGCGCGCGCTCATCGCATCCGGTGTCGTCACGGCGGCGCATGACGTTTCCGATGGCGGCGTCGCCGTTGCGCTTGCCGAAATGGCGATGGCGTCCGGCATCGGCGCCACCGTTCCCGGGCTTGTCGGCACCGACCCGATCCCGGTCTGGTTCGGCGAGGACCAGGGCCGTTATCTCCTGACGTTGTCGATCGATCCGCATGGTGACGAATGGGACGCCATTCGCAAGCAGCAGGGCGAGCTTGGCATCTTCGCGCCGTGGATCGGCTCCACAGGTGGCAGCGGGCTGAAGCTTGGTGACGCCAGGGCAATCCCGGTCAGCGAATTGAGCGGAGCCCACGAAGGCTGGTTCCCGCGCTTTATGGACCAGGCCAGTTGACGAGAGCATGATCCCGAAAAGTGGGAACGGTTTTTCGGGAAACTCATGATCAATCACAGGAAACTGGCTGCCCGGGCGCTGCTTGCAGTCGTCTTCTGGCCGTCACTGTTCTTCTTCTGGTTCCTGGGACCGTTCGTCTTTTTCCTGCTGTCGACAACCTCAAGCGAGGTGTGCATGCGGCTGGAAACGCGTGCGGGGTTTCTTGCCGCGGCCAACGGCGCCATCCCGATGCTGGCGCTGCAGAACCTCCTCTATGCAATTCCGATCATCTGTCTGGTGCTTTGGGGCCGCCTTGCGCCGGATCCGGCACGGGCAAGGCATATCGTCACCTGCATCAAGCTTTTTGCCAGCACGGTGATCGTCGGCGCGTTATGGGAGTACGGCTCGTCGCTCATCTGCGACGGCTATGGCCAGGGGTTCTTCTCGCCAGCTTGGCAAATGACGAGCTATCTTCCCATTGTCAGCCTCGTGCTCAACGTGCCGCTCTATGTACTGGCCTTCAGCCTTGGCCGTGCTTTCTCAACACGTGACGACGTTGCCGAGGATGAAGCAAGCCCCCCGGCCTAGTCTTTCTCTGAAGCCGTCTTGTCCTTGGCGGGACAGAACGGCTTCAATCCGGACCGGAAAGGCTTTAGGCTCGCCCGACTCTCATCTTATGGCCTGACACCGGCCGCTCGAAACAGGATTTTGCCATGGCAATGGATGCCCACGACATCGAAAAACTGATCAAGGACGGCATCCCGGACGCCAAGGTGACGATCCGCGATCTCGCCGGCGACGGCGACCACTATGCGGCCGAGGTGGTGGCCGAGAGCTTTCGGGGGAAAAGCCGCGTGCAGCAGCACCAGATGGTCTATGACGCGCTGAAAGGAAATATGGGCGGCGTGCTGCACGCACTCGCCTTGCAGACGAGCGTTCCGGACTGACCCTTAGCGCTTGGCCCAACACGGCCCATCCTTTGCGCCATTTCAGCCGCGGCGCGGCTAACGTCTTGTTTCGAGCAATCGTTGGGTTTATTTGAAGGGTATGTTTCGAGCCTGACTCCCACAGGCGGGAAAGGATATTCCATGAGCGGCATCAACGACTACATCGACAATGAAGTGAAGGGCAACGACGTCGTCCTTTTCATGAAGGGCACGCCCGGTTTCCCCCAATGCGGATTTTCCGGCCAGGTTGTCCAGATCCTCGACTATATCGGCGCCGACTACAAAGGCGTGAACGTTCTGGACTCAGCCGAACTGCGCCAGGGCATCAAGGAATACTCCAACTGGCCGACGATCCCTCAGCTCTACGTCAAGGGCGAATTCGTCGGCGGCTGCGATATCATCCGCGAGATGTTCCAGGCTGGTGAGTTGCAGACATTCCTCGTCGAGAAGGGCGTCAGCGTCAAAGGCGCAGCCTGATTTCTGTTTTGTGCATGCTGCTATCCGAAGGTTGATTTTTGATTTTCGGGGTCATGCACCAAGGCGTCGGGGGCACCTCGGCAATTTTCATGTCCTGAATCCAGGACCAAGACGAGCCAATGCGCCGGCCCGCCGGCGCATTTTCGTTTGAAAGATCGGACTTGCCGTGGACCAGCCAAAACCAGCGCCGCAATCGGCAAGCAAACTGCCCATTCCGCGCTGGGAGTTCATCGCTCTTTGCGCGGCGCTGATGGCGCTGAACTCGCTGGCCATCGATATCATGCTGCCGGCGCTGCAGCAGATCGGCGCCTCGCTCGGCGTCGAAAATGAAAACCACAGGCAGTACGTCATAACCGCCTACATTCTGGGCTTCGGCGGCGGACAGCTGTTCTTCGGGCCGATCTCGGATCGCTTCGGGCGTCGTGCACCGCTGGTGGCCGGGCTGGTGATCTACGTCGCCGCGGCCGCGGCGGCCGCTATTGCACCAAGCTTTGAAACACTTCTGCTGTGCCGGGCCGTGCAAGGTATCGGTGCGGCCGCCACCCGCGTCATCGCCGTCTCGATCGTGCGCGATACGTTCGACGGCCGGCGCATGGCCGAGGTGATGTCGCTGATCTTCATGGTGTTTATGGCGATACCGGTCATTGCTCCCGGCATCGGCCAGTTCATCATGCTGTTTGCGACCTGGCATTGGATCTTCGTCACCATGGCCGTCGGTGCGCTCTTCGTCTCGGCCTGGTCGCTGCTGCGCCTTCCTGAAACGCTGCATCCCGAACATCGCCGGCCGCTGACGCTCAACTCCATTGTCGGCGGTTTTCGCATCGTTCTCACCAACCGCATTGCGATCTGCTATGCCTTCGCCAGCACCTTCATTTTCGGCGCCATGTTCGGCTTCATCGCCTCGGCGCAGCAGATCTATGTCGACATCTTCCATGTCGGCGAGATGTTCCCGGTCATCTTCGCAGGCGTCGCGGGCGTGCTCGCCTTCTCCAATTTTCTGAACTCGCGTCTTGTCGGCCGCATCGGCATGCGCCGCTTGTCGCAGAGCGCGCTGCTGCTGTTCCTGGTCATCAGCCTTGCCTGGCTGGTCGTTTCGCTGGAAATGAAGATGCCGCTCTGGCTGTTCATCACCTTCTTTGCCTGCGCCATGCTTCCGTTCGGTGCGCTGGGCGCGAACTTCAACGCGCTGGCCATGGAGCCGCTCGGGCAACTGGCCGGCACGGCGTCGTCGATCCTCGGTTTCATGCAGACGTTTCTCGGCGGCATTCTCGGCACGCTGATTGGCCAGGCCTTCAATGGCACGGTGACGCCGCTGGCCGCCGGCTTCTGCAGCGTGTCGATCGCGGCGCTGCTGATGATCTTCATCGCCGAGCGCGGCAAGATGTTCCAGCCGCAGAACCCACCCGTTTCAGGGCATATCACCGACTTGCATTAGGACGCACCTTCAACAGTTGCCGTGAATCGAGGGGCAAGCATGCGCCCCGCGATTGCTCCACCCATGCTGTCCGAAAAGGGCAATGGCAGAGCTTCATCGAGTGCCTTGAGGATTGAGGCCACGAAGGCCCGGCTGCGCTGGGCATCGGTTCCCAGATCGGCATATGTGGCGCGAGGCTTGCCGATCAGTGTGCCGTTGCGGCGAAGCGAGAACCGCAGTGTCAGGGACATGCCCGCGGTTCCGGGTGGCGGCTTCCAGCAGGCATAGATAGCGTCCGACATCTCCTCTATCGTATCGACGCGATCGGAACTGCGACAACTGCGCTCTTGCGATCTTGCTTCCTGGGAACTGGTAGACAGAGCGGCGGCAAGAGCCGCGGCGACAAATGCGAACCGAGGTTTCATTCGAGAGCCTCCGGATTTGCGTGAACCGCTCCTTCGGCTAACGCAGCAATTAATCCTGTGCCGCCCAGAGCTCGCGGCGCAATTCGTGCCAGCTTTCCTGGTCTGGCGCGACAAGCAGGCCGCCGCCGAGATGCGAGGGCAGATAGGTGCTACCGTCGAAGCGCGCCGCGTAGCCGCCGGCCTCGGCATGGATCAGCACGCCGGCCAGATGGTCCCACGGCATCAGCTTGTTGTAGACGACGAAGTGGGCATGGCCGCTCGCCAGCAGGCGGTATTCGTGCGCGGCGCAGCGATAGGCGAATTGCGACAGGATCTTGGTCTGGTTGCGCGCCAGCCGCGACCGCTCCGGCTCGGCCATATATTGCCAGGAGACGGAGCCGGTCATTTTCGAGATCGGCGCGGATGCCGCGACATGCACCTTCTCCAGGCTGCCATGCGCATGCCGGATATGGCTGCCGGCGCCCCTGGCGCCGATCAGCCAGTCCTTGCCGACGGGATCGTGGATGATGCCGGCAACCGTCTCGCCCTTGACCACGACCGCCAGCATGACGCCGAACAGCGGCACGCCGGAGGCGAAGTTGAAAGTGCCGTCGACCGGATCGATGACGAAGGCCAGATCCGCGTCGCCCAAGCCATCGAGCAGCGCTGGATTGTCGGAACAGGCCTCCTCGCCGACGACCATCGCTGAGGGGTAACGCTCGCGCAGCCGCGCGGTGATGAGCCGCTCGGCATTGACGTCGGCCTCGGTCACCAGGTCGGCGGCCGAGGTCTTCTGCCTGATGTCGCCGTCGCCCAGCCGGCGAAAGCGCGGCATGATCTCGGCTTTTGCGGCGTCGGACAGAAGGCCAGCGAGCCAGTCGATCGCAGTGTCGTCAAATGTCATCGGGAACGTCTTGCATGGCTGTGAGGGTTTCATTGAGGGCGGCGAAATCGAACAGCTTTCGGTCGAGCAGATGCGATGGCCTGCTGTTCGACAGCGCGCGCAGCATCGTATCCTTGCGGCCCGGCATACGCTTTTCCAGGTCCTCGAGCATCGCCTTCATGGCGTTGCGCTGAAGACCTTCCTGGCTGCCGCAGAGATCGCAGGGAATGATCGGGAATTGCATGGCGGCGGCGAATCTTTCCAGATCGGCCTCGGCGCAGTAGCTCAATGGCCGCAGCACCATGACGTCGCCTTCGTCGTTGAGCAGTTTTGGCGGCATGGCGGCGAGACGGCCGCCATGGAAGAGGTTCATGAAGAAGGTTTCGAGAATGTCCTCACGATGGTGGCCGAGCACCAGCGCCGAGCACCCCTCCTCGCGTGCAATGCGGTAGAGATGGCCCCGCCTGAGGCGCGAGCAGAGCGAGCAGTAGGTGCTGCCCGCAGGCAGCTTGTCGGTGACGACGGAATAGGTGTCCTGATACTCGATGCGATGCGGGATGGCGTATCTGTCGAGATAGTCCGGCAGGATATGTTTGGGGAAATTCGGCTGGCCCTGGTCGAGATTGCAGGCCAGCAGGTCGACCGGCAAGAGCCCGCGCCATTTGAGGTCGAGCAGCACCGCGAGCAGGCCGTAGGAATCCTTGCCGCCCGAGAGCGCTACGAGCCAGCGCTGGCCGGGCTTGACCATCGAGAAATCCTCGATCGCCTGTCGGGTCAGCCGCAGCAGCCGCTTGCGCAATTTGTTGAACTCGACCGAGGACGGCACGTCGGCGAACAGCGGGTGGAAGCCGCCTTCGCTGTCGGCGATCGGTTCGAGCGTTTCAATGTCTGGAAGCATGTTCATGGCATGTCGCTTTCAGTGGCCCAGAGCGCCGGATTAGCGGACATGACCGACAAAGAAAAGGCCGCCTCGACGGGCGGCCTTCGCAGGATGTCTCAGAATGCGCTCGTTTAGCGCGAATAGAATTCGACGACCAGGTTCGGTTCCATCTGGACGGCGAACGGAACGTCCGCCAGGCCGGGGATGCGCGAGAAGGTCGCGACCATCTTGTTGTGATCGGCTTCAATGTAGTCCGGCACGTCGCGCTCGGCGAGACCGACCGCTTCCAGAACGATGACCAGTTGCTTCGACTTTTCGCGCACTTCGACGACATCGCCCGGCTTGCAGCGATACGAGCCGATATTGACACGCTTGCCGTTGACGTTGACGTGGCCGTGGTTGACGAACTGACGGGCGGCGAAAATGGTCGGCACGAATTTGGCGCGGTAGACGACCGCGTCGAGACGCGATTCGAGCAGGCCGATCAGGTTCTCCGAGGTGTCGCCCTTGCGGCGGTCAGCCTCTTCATAAACCTTGCGGAACTGCTTTTCCGAAACGTCGCCATAGTGACCCTTCAGCTTCTGCTTGGCGCGCAGCTGCAGGCCGAAATCGGAAAGCTTGCCCTTGCGGCGCTGGCCATGCTGGCCGGGACCGTATTCACGCTTGTTGACCGGGGACTTCGGGCGGCCCCAGATGTTTTCGCCGAGACGGCGGTCGATCTTGTACTTCGCGGATTCGCGCTTGCTCATCGCATTCCCTTTTCAAAACAATACACCCGGAACCTCATGGTCCGGGTGAAGGAAACGCGCCCTCCTCTGGCCTCCGTTTTCGAGACCTGACAGGGTTTTCCCACGCAACGCGGCGGAAAACCCACGGGACACGTCAGTTCAAACAAGATAGTAGAATTGGAATTCCACGCATCTTGCGCACATAAAGAAAACCACCGGGCATTGCGGCCCGGTGTTGGCGCGCTGATTAAACGGAGATTTAACCGGTGTCAAGCTTGCGGCTGGCGTAGGCCGTGGCGACGATATAGCGTCTCTGGGTTGAGTACAGTGCCGGATGTGGCGGGAGGTTGCGCCAGCGGCATCAGGAAGGGACCGGAGCAGAGGAGCTACATTCGCATGAAGAAATTCTTCCTTACCCTGACAGGAGCCGCTGTGTTGGCGGGATCCATGGCGGTCCTGACACCGCAGCCGGCGGAGGCCAGGCATTGGCACGGACACCGACATCACCAGGCTTGTCGCATCGTGGTCAAGAAGAAGGTTATCTGGCGGCACGGCCACAAGAAGGTCATACGCTACAAGATCAAGCAGTGCAGAGGGCGCTGGTAGGCTCCTACCGGTCTCAGGCGGCCGACATCATTTCAAAGCCCGCGGTTTTGGCCGCGGGCTCTTTGATTCCGGATGCTTAACCCTCAGTCTTTCGACTTCTTCTCCGGCAGGCCCTTGCGCTTCGTCTCGGCGAATTCCTCGAGCTGCTTTTCGCTCATCGATTCGTACATTCCCTTGGAAGCGCCCTGGAGTTCGCTCTTCTTGGTCTCGCCGCGCTTGGCCGACAGAGCCGCGCCGGCGGCTTTCTGCTGGGCTTTCGAGGTGGCTGGCATCGTGCTTCTCCTTTGCTGTCACGAGAAACGCCGCGCTTCCACGGTAGTTCCGTGGCCGGCGGCTCAGCTTGGTGCTAACCATCAGGCGATCGGTTTTGGCGATTTTCGTTGGCGACCTTCCCGTGTCCGGGGCGCCAGTATAGGACGGCGGCATGAAATCACTGACCGATCCCTCCCAAGCGCTCTCCACCGGCCTGGCTAAAATCCGAACCGAATTCCGCGTGCCGGATGGATTTCCGGCAGCCGTAATGGCGGCCGCGGAGGCGGCGGCCAAACGTGTGCCCAGCCAGCATGCCGATCGAACGGCGATGCCCTTCGTCACGCTCGATCCGGCTGCTTCCACCGATCTTGATCAGGCGTTTTCAATCGAAGCGAGCGGCAGCGATCTTCTGCTGCATTATGCCATTGCCGACGTAGCCTGGTTCGTCGAGGACGGCGACGCGATCGATCTCGAGGCCTGGACGCGGGGCGAGACGCTTTACTTGCCGGACGGCAAGGCCGGTCTCTACCCGCCGGCACTTGCCGAAGGTGCGGCGAGCCTGTTGCCGGATGGACCGCGTCCAGCGGTCATCTTCACCGTTCGGGTCGCCGGGGACGGTCTGGTGAAATTGGACGGCGCGGAGCGGGCAATCATTCAAAGCCGCGCGAAGCTTGCCTACGACAGCGTGCGGGCCTCCGATGTCCCGGCCGACTTCGCCGAAATGGCGCGGCGCATGGCTATGAACGAAAAGGGTCGTGGCGCGTCCCGCGTCGACCCGCCCGAGCAGGAGGTGGAAAGGCTGGCCGATGGCACATTCCGGCTTTCGTTCAGACCGCTGCTGCAATCCGAGCAAGACAACGCCGCGCTTTCGCTGGCTGCCAACATGGCGATTGCCGACGCCATGCTTGCGCATCATACCGGGTTGTTCCGTGTGATGTCGGAGCCAGATGCGTTCAAGGTGCAAAGACTGCGCAACGCGGCACAGGCTCTGCGACTGTCTTGGCCGACCTCCACCAGCTTGCGCGACTATCAGCGGACCCTTGACCCGGCCGATCCGCAACAGGCGGCGCTGATGCTGGAAATCCGCCATGCAAGCCCTGGCGCATCTTACCAACCCTACAAAGAAGGGGTTGTCCCCTGGCATGAGGCGATGGCTGCGACCTATGCTCATGCAACCGCGCCGCTCAGGCGACTGGCCGATCGCTACGTCGTGCGCTGCGCGCTGGCTATCGCCAACGGCCAGCCCGTGCCGCAGGCCGTCACCGATGCATTCACTGGATTGCCGAAGGTGATGGGACGTGCAGATAGCCGCGCGTCGCAGATCAACCATGCGGCCATCGACCTTGCCGAGGCGGTCATGCTCAGGGGACGCGAGGGAGAGACGTTCAAGGCCGTCGTGACCGACGTCAACCATGGCGTGCGCGTCCAGCTTGCCGATATGCCTGTCGTGGCCAATTTGAAGGCCGACGGGCTCGAACAGGGTGATGGCCTGACGCTAAGGTTGGTCTCGGCCGATCCGGATCAACGCAGCATCGTATTCGAACCTGCCTGAACGGCAGACGTTCCGGTCACGGCCTAGCGCACGACCAGTCCAAAGCCTTGCATCAGCCGGCTGGTAGCGAAGTCCACCTTGCCGGAGGTGAAGACGGCGATGTCTGGCTCGCCCATCGGCAGTGGTCCATCGACCGGCGCCAGCAGCGACATGGCGCGACGGGCGATCGCTTCGGCCGGGTCGATCCAGTCGACTGGCCAGGGCGCGGTCTTGCGCATGCGATTGGCCAGGAACGGATAATGGGTGCAGCCGAGCACCACGATGTCGGTGCGGGCGCCGTCTTTCTCGACAAAGCATGGCGCGATCTCCTCGCGCACGATCTCCTCGTCAACGAACCCCTGGCGCATGTAGATCTCGGCCAGCGGCGCCAGCCTGTCCGAGCCGACCAGCCGCACGTGGCATTTCTGCGCCCATTTGCTGATCAGGTCGCGCGTGTATTGACGCTTGACCGTGCCGGGCGTTGCCAGCACCGAGACGAGCCCGGAGCGGGTGCGTTCCGCCGCCGGCTTGATCGCCGGCACCGTGCCGACAAAGGGATGACCGGGGAATTTCTGGCGCAGCGCGTCAATCACCAGCGTCGACGCCGTGTTGCAGGGAATGACCGAAATCTCGGGCCGGAACTTCTCCAGCAGCATGCCGAACAGGCCAAGGATATGGGCGTTAAGGGCCGGCTCCTCCCAGGCGCCATAGGGGAAAGCGGCATCGTCGGCGACATAGACAAAGCGGCGGTCGGGCATCAGCACGCGCGCCTCGCGCAGCACGGTAAGCCCGCCGATACCCGAATCGAACATCAGGATCGGCCGCTCAGTCATTGTCGGTGCCCTTGCCGCCCAACGGCGGTATGTCATCGTCCTTGCCGGTGTCGGCAAGGCGCGCCGCTTCCGCCTTGCGGGCACGCGCGGCGGCCGCGGGCAAGCGCCGTGGGTCGTCGCCAGGGGACCCGTCGCCGCGCGGCATCGCCGGCGAAAACCTGTCGAGCGACGAGATGATGCCGCGCAGCACCTTCAGCTCCGGTTCGGCAAAACCGGCGCGCGTCAGTACCGCACGCAGATTGTCGATCATTTTCGGCTTCTTCGGTGCAGGCCGGAAATAGCCGCGCGCTTCCAGTGCGCCTTCCAGATAGGCGAACAGGCCGTGCAATTCTTCCTTGCTTGCCGGTTTCATGTCCGGGCCGGAAAAATTGGTCTTGGTCTCGTCTTCCAGGCCGGACTTCATCCATTCGTAGGACATCAGCAGCGCTGCCTGGGCAATGTTGAGCGAGGAGAAATCGGGATCAACCGGGAAAGTGACGATCTCGTCGGCAAGGCCGACCTCGTCATTGTAGAGGCCGAAGCGTTCGCGTCCGAACAGGATGCCGGTGCGCTGGCCCATCACGTGGCGCGCCCGCAGCAGCCTGCCCGCCTCCACCGGCCCGCGCACGGATTTGAAGCCGTCGCGCTGCCTGGCCGTGGTGGCGAAGACGAAGTTCAGGTCGGCGAGCGCCGAGGCCAGATCGTCGAAGACGGTGACAGCGTCGATGACATGATCGGCGCGGCTGGCCGCCGCGCGTGCCTTCTCGCTCGGCCAACCATCACGCGGGTTGACCAGGCGCAGCTCCGACAGACCGAAATTGGCCATGGCGCGCGCGACCATGCCGATGTTCTCGCCAAGCTGAGGCTCGACGAGGATGATCGCCGGGCCGGCGACTGCAATGCTATCGGGATCTTTGATGACGGGCATGATTGTCAATGAACTGCTGTTTGCGGCATTTCAGCGTCCCTGCCATATTCGGCCGGGAAAATGAAGCATTCGCAAATGACGACGGCTCTGGCCTCCAATTCGTGACCGATCGCCGTTTGCGTGGCCAAAAGCGCTTTGATATACGGGCGACATCTCCCGGCCCAACGCCACGCGGGCAAGGCCGTCCCATATCCCAGCAACGAGGCATTCTTTCCATGGCGAAGATCAAGGTGGCGAACCCGGTCGTCGAACTCGACGGCGACGAGATGACCCGCATCATCTGGCAGTTCATCAAGGACAAGCTGATCCATCCTTATCTCGACCTCAAGCTTGAATATTACGACCTCGGCATCGAGCATCGCGACGCCACCAACGACCAGGTGACCATCGATTCGGCCAACGCCATCAAGAAACACGGCGTTGGCGTGAAATGCGCGACGATCACCCCCGACGAACAGCGCGTCGAGGAGTTCAAGCTGAAGAAGATGTGGAAGTCGCCGAACGGCACCATCCGCAACATCCTCGGCGGCACCATCTTCCGCGAGCCGATCATCATGAAGAACGTGCCGCGCCTGGTGCCCGGCTGGACCAAGCCGATCATCGTCGGCCGCCATGCTTTCGGCGACCAGTACCGCGCCACCGATTTCCGCTTCCCCGGCAAGGGCAAGCTGACCATCAAGTTCGTCGGCGAGGACGGCCAGGTGATCGAGCACGATGTATACGACGCGCCCGGCGCCGGTGTCGCCATGGCCATGTACAATCTCGACGAGTCGATCCGCGAGTTCGCCCGCGCCTCGCTGAACTACGGCTTGCTGCGCAACTACCCGGTCTATCTGTCGACCAAGAACACGATCCTCAAGGCCTATGACGGCCGCTTCAAGGACATCTTCCAGGAGGTCTACGAGGCTGAATTCGAGGCCGAGTTCAAGTCGAAGAAGCTGTGGTACGAGCACCGCCTGATCGACGACATGGTGGCCTCCGCCCTGAAATGGTCGGGCGGCTATGTCTGGGCCTGCAAGAACTATGATGGTGACGTGCAGTCCGACACGGTCGCGCAAGGTTTCGGCTCACTCGGCCTGATGACCTCGGTGCTGATGACGCCGGACGGCAAGACCGTGGAAGCGGAAGCCGCGCACGGGACCGTCACCCGCCACTACCGCCAGCATCAGAAGGGCGAGGAAACCTCGACCAATTCGATCGCCTCGATCTTCGCCTGGACGCGTGGCCTCACCCATCGCGCCAAGCTCGACGACAATGCCGAGCTGAAGCGCTTTGCCGAGACGCTGGAAAAAGTCTGCATCCAGACGGTCGAGTCCGGCTTCATGACCAAGGACCTGTCGCTCTTGATCGGCCCCGACCAGCCCTGGCTGTCGACCACCGGTTTCCTCGACAAGATCGACGAGAACCTGCAGAAGGCGATGGCGTAAGCCGGAAGCCCATGGCCAAGCCGGTCGTCTACGGGGCGGACTACAGCGTCTATGTACGCATCGTCCGCCTCGTACTCGCGGAAAAAGGCATCGACTACGAGCTTGTGCCGGTCGATGTCTTTGCCGCCGAGGGCGTTCCCGCCTGGTATTTCGAGCATCATCCGTTCGGCCGCATCCCGGCCTTCTGTTATGACGGGTTTCGCCTCTTCGAGACGAGCGCGATTGCGCGCTATGTCGATGAGGGCTTTGACGGCCCTGCCCTACAGCCGTCGGATCCGCGCGCCCGCGCAACCATGAACCAGATCATCGGCATGCTCGACGCCTATGGCTACCGCGCGATGGTCTGGGATGTCGCGGTGGAGCGGCTGGAAAAGGCTGAGCCGGATGAGGAATTGATCGCCGGCGGCCTTGCTCAGGCTGAGACGGTGCTGAAAATGCTGACCTCACTGAAGGCAGAGGGACCATGGTTGCTCGGCGAGCAACTGACACTGGCCGACCTGCACGCCGCGCCGATCATCGCCTATTTCGTCAAGGTCAGCGAGGGGCAAAAGGTGCTGGCCGAGTTCCCTGATATCCGGGATTGGTATGCGCGCATTGCGGCTCGGCCGGGCTTCGTGCGGACTGAAAAAGTCGGCTGACAAGAGACGTCCGCGGGACAGCGCCCCCTCTGTCCTGCCGGACATCTCCCCCACGAGTGGGGAGATTGGCAGCGTCCGCTGAGGCGCCTGTTCCGGCGCGGTTTTATTTCGACGTGGGAGATTGGCAAAAGCCGACGCGACGTCCGATCTCCCCACTCGTGGGGGAGATGTCCGGCAGGACAGAGGGGGGCGCTGTCCCTCCAACCGTTGCTATAAATTCAGCCCAATAGCCTACGCCGCTTCGAGTGCCGCCCTCACCGCCGCAATCGCATCATCGGCCTTGGATGCGTCGGGGCCGCCGGCCTGGGCCATGTCGGGCCGCCCGCCGCCGCCCTGCCCGCCCAATGCGGCGGAGGCCACACGGACAAGGTCGACGGCGCTGAAGCGGCCGATGAGGTCGTCGGTGACGGCCACCACGACGCTTGCCTTGTTGTCTTCGCCGGCGCCGACGAAGACGACGACGCCGGAGCCGAGCGAGCTCTTGCCGGCATCGGCCAGCGGCTTCAAATCCTTCGGCGAGACACCGGAGACCGTCTTGCCGAGGAAGCCGATACCGGCGACCGTCTCATTGGCGGCTGGAGCATCGGCTGACGATCCCCCGCCCAGCGCCAGCTTCTTGCGCGCTTCGGTCAGTTCCTTCTCGAGCTTCTTGCGCTCTTCGAGCAGCGTCTCGACGCGCGCCGGCACATCGGCCGGCGAAATCTTCAACACGGCTGCCGTCGCCTTCAGACGCCTATCCTGCTCGTCGAGATATTTTCGCGCGGCCTCGCCGGTCAGCGCCTCGATGCGGCGCACGCCGGCGGCGACCGCGCTGTCCGATACGACACGCACCAGGCCGATGTCGCCGGTCGCCCGGACATGCGTGCCACCGCAAAGCTCGACCGAATAGGGCCGGTTGGCCTTGGCGCCATGCACGCCGGTGCCCATCGACACGACGCGCACCTCGTCGCCATATTTCTCGCCGAACAGGGCCATGGCGCCTTCGGCAATGGCATCGTCGACCGACATCAGCCGCGTGGACACCGGGCTATTCTGGACGACGATCTCGTTGGCCATGCGCTCGACCTCTTCGATATCCTCTGACGAAATGGGCTTGTTGTGCGAGATGTCGAAGCGCAGGCGCTCGGGCGCGACCAGCGAGCCCTTCTGCGCGACATGGCTGCCCAGCACCTCGCGCAGCGCCTCATGGATAAGATGCGTCGCGGAATGGTTGGCGCGCAGCCTCGAGCGTCTGGCGTGGTCGACCTTCAGCTCGACGGCGGCACCGGTCTTGACCGTGCCGCTGGCCACCTTGCCGATATGCACGAACAGCCCGTCGGCCTTTTTCTGCGTATCCGAAACCTCGATCGAAAACCCTTCGCCGGAGATGACACCGGTGTCGCCCATCTGGCCGCCGGACTCGGCATAGAACGGCGTCTGGCTGACGACGATCGCCACCGCGTCGCCCTTGCCGGCGCTGTCGATGGTCTTGCCATCCTTGACAAGCGCCTGGATGATGCCTTCGGCAGCTTCAGTCTCATAGCCGAGGAACTCGGTGGCACCCGCCTTCTCGCGCACCGAGAACCAGATGGTCTCGGTGGCCGCGTCGCCGGAGCCGGCCCAGTGCTTGCGCGCCTCGGCCTTCTGCTGCTCCATGGCGTTGGTGAAGCCGGCGAGATCGACCGAAATGCTGCGCTGGCGCAGTGCGTCCTGCGTCAGGTCGAGCGGGAAGCCATAGGTATCGTAGAGCTTGAAGGCCGTCTCGCCATCCAGCATGTCGCCGGCATGCAGCGTTTCCGTCGCCTCCGAAAGCAGGCCGAGGCCGCGCACCAGCGTCTTGCGGAACCTGGTCTCCTCGAGCTTCAGCGTCTCGGTGATCAACTGTTCGCCGCGCAGCAGCTCCGGATAGGCCTGGCCCATTTCGCGCACCAGCGCCGGTACCAGCTTCCACATCAGCGGTTCGTTGGCGCCGAGCAACTGCGCATGGCGCATGGCGCGGCGCATGATGCGGCGCAGGACATAGCCCCGGCCTTCGTTCGAGGGCAGCACGCCATCAGCGACCAGGAAGGAAGACGAGCGCAGATGATCGGCAATGACGCGGTAGGACGCGACCGTCTCCTTGTCGGGGCCATGCCCGATCGCGGACGAGGCCGCGTCGATCAGGTGACGGAACAGATCAGTCTCGAAGACGCTTTCCACCCCCTGCAGGATGGACGCCATGCGCTCCAGGCCCATGCCGGTGTCGATCGAGGGGCGCGGCAGGTCGATGCGCTCCTCCTTCGTCACCTGTTCATACTGCATGAACACCAAGTTCCAGAATTCGAGGAAACGGTCGCCATCCTCCTCCGGACTGCCGGGAGGGCCGCCCCAGATGTGCTCGCCGCGGTCGATGAAGATTTCCGAGCACGGCCCGCACGGGCCGGTATCGCCCATCGCCCAGAAATTGTCCGAGGTCGCGATGCGAATGATGCGGTCGTCGGAAAACCCGGCGATCTTCTTCCAGAAGCCGGCCGCCTCGTCATCCGTGTGATAGACGGTGACCAGCAGCTTGTCCTTGTTCAGCCCGAATTCCCTGGTGATCAGGTTCCAGGCAAGCTCGATGGCGCGCTCCTTGAAATAGTCGCCGAAGGAGAAATTGCCGAGCATCTCGAAGAAGGTCAGATGGCGCGCGGTGTAGCCGACATTATCGAGATCGTTGTGCTTGCCGCCGGCGCGCACGCTCTTCTGGGCGGTCGAAGCGCGCGAATAGGGCCGCTTCTCCAAACCGGTGAAGACGTTCTTGAACTGCACCATGCCGGCGTTGGTGAACATCAGCGTCGGGTCGTTGCGCGGCACCAGCGGGCTCGACGCGACGATCTCGTGACCCTCCTTGCGGAAGTAGTCGAGAAATGTCGACCGGATTTCGTTCACGCCACTCATGAATGCTGCCTTTTCGGAAGAGCCGCCGGCAAACCGGCGGAAATGGGCTCTGCGTTTTAGAAGATTAGGACTTGGCCTTTTAGCCGCCGCGCTTCACCCTGTCCAGAAACACGGAATTGGTCCAATCCACGGCCTTTTTCCGTCATTCGAACCGGCCCTATTTCGCCGCCAAAAACGCAAAACCGCCGGCACTGGGCCGGCGGTTTCGAAACGCAATAACACGGAACTCGATTACATAAGCCTGAGATAATAGAACGCGATTATGGCCGAACTCCGGCCGGCCTGGCGTGCGAAGCTGTTACATCGCGCCGGACTCTTCCTCGAAACCGTCATCATCGCCGCGCTCAGGGCCGCCATTCTCGAGGAATTTCTCGGCGATCAGCCCAGCATTCTGCCTGATCGACAACTCGATCTCGCGTGCCGTGTCGGGATTGTCACGCAGGAACAGCTTGGCATTTTCGCGGCCCTGGCCGAGACGCTGCGAGTTATAGGAAAACCAGGCGCCAGACTTCTCGACAATACCAGCCTTGACGCCGAGATCGACCAGTTCGCCGGTTTTGGAGACGCCCTCACCAAACATGATGTCGAATTCGACCACCTTGAAGGGCGGCGCCAGCTTGTTCTTGACCACCTTGACGCGGGTCTGGTTGCCGACGACCTCGTCGCGGTCCTTGATCGAGCCGATGCGGCGGATGTCGAGGCGCACCGAAGCGTAGAATTTCAGCGCATTGCCGCCGGTGGTGGTTTCAGGCGAGCCGAACATGACGCCGATCTTCATGCGGATCTGGTTGATGAAGATGACCATGGTGTTGGAGCGCGAGATCGAGGCGGTCAGCTTGCGCAGCGCCTGGCTCATAAGGCGGGCCTGCAGGCCGGGCAGCGAATCGCCCATCTCACCTTCGATTTCGGCGCGTGGCGTCAGCGCCGCGACCGAATCGACCACCAGCACGTCGATGGCGCCGGAGCGCACCAGCGTGTCGCAGATTTCCAGCGCCTGCTCCCCGGTGTCGGGCTGCGAGATCAGCAGGTTTTCGAGATCGACGCCGAGCTTGCGGGCATAGACCGGGTCAAGCGCGTGCTCGGCATCGACGAAGGCGCAGATGCCGCCCTTCTTCTGGGCTTCGGCCACGGTGTGCAGCGCCAACGTCGTCTTGCCCGAGCTTTCCGGCCCGTAGATCTCGATGATGCGGCCGCGCGGCAGGCCACCGACGCCAAGCGCGATGTCGAGGCCAAGCGAGCCGGTCGGCACCGTTTCGATCTCGACGACCTGATCGTTGGCGCCGAGCCGCATGATCGAGCCCTTGCCGAAAGCCCGCTCGATCTGCGACAGCGCCGCATCCAGAGCCTTTGATTTGTCCACTGCCTTGTCCTCTACCAGCCGCAAAGAATTCTGAGCCATGATACATCACCCCTTGGTCGTCAATGAAGGCCGGACAATCCGTAATCCCTGCCTATTTGTACCTTTTTTGTTCTCATTTGACAAGAGGGATCAAGTATCTGAATAACAAACAATATCCGGATTTGTTCTTTTTTTGTCCAAGGGATTCGATCAGGGATGCACACGTTGGGCCAGACGGCTCGGTTGTTTCGATCTGCCGAATCGCCGCCTTGCATGCGAAGCTCCGTCGCACAGCGTAGCGCTTGCGCGGCTGGAACAACAAAGGTCATATCGCCGGCATGCTGAAATCCGCGAAAATACTGGCCATAGGCGGCGCCCATATCGACCGGCGCGGCCAGGTGTCCGGGGCTTACGTGCCCGCCGCCTCCAATCCCGGCACGATGCGCGAGGATGTCGGTGGCGGCGTCTTCAACGCCTTGCGCAGTGCCGTGCGGCGCGGCGTCTCCGCGTCGCTGATGTCGGTTCGCGGCGGCGATGCTGCCGCCGACACGGTGTCACGGGCCATCGCCGAGGCAGGCATTGCCGACCTGTCGGCGGTCTTCCTCGACCGCACGACGCCGAGCTACACGGCGCTGATCGACAGCGAGGGCGAGCTCATCGTCGGCTTTGCCGACATGGCGCTCTATGATTTGGCGTTTCCCAAGCAGATCAGGCGCTCCAGGGTGCGAGAGGAAATCGCTGCCGCCGATGCGATCCTGTGCGACGCCAACCTGCCCTCTTCGGCTCTGGAACGGCTGGTCGCGCTCGCCGCGGGCAAGCCGGTTTTCGCCATTGCCATCTCGCCGGCCAAAGTGGTGCGGTTGATACCGGTGCTGAAGGAGCTCTCGCTGGTCTTCATGAACCGGCGCGAAGCCATGGTGCTGGCCGGCGTCGCCGCGAATGCCACGGAGCGCGAAGTCGTGGACGGGTTGCGATGCAGCGGCCTCGTCAGCGGCGTGGTGACGGCGGGCGGCGGGCCCATGCTGGGCTTCGATGACGCCGGCGCCTTCTCGATCCTGCCGCCGCCGCCAAGAAAGGTCGCCGACGTCACCGGCGCCGGGGATGCGCTGGCGGGCGCAACGGTCGCCGCCTTGCTGCGGGGGCTGCCGCTGCGGGCAGCTCTGCGCGAAGGCATTGCCGGGGCGACACTTGCCATCGAAAGCGCCAACGCCGTTCCGGAGTTCACCGCGGCGAGCTTCGCGGAAGCGTTGGCTCTTGTGCCGGATGCCAGGGAAGTGGCATGAGACCGGCAAATTCATAGTGCCGGAGTTTTTCGCGCCCAAGTGGATGCGCTTCACTCCGGATTGGAGATAAAAATGACCCCTGAGACCGCCCGCCCCTTCATCGACATCCACGCGCCGGTGGCGCAGGCCCTGGCTGCCGGCCGGCCGGTGGTGGCGCTGGAAAGCACCATCATCACCCATGGCATGCCCTACCCCGACAATGGCGCCATGGCGGCCGATGTCGAAAAGATCATCACCGACGGCGGCGCCGTGCCGGCGACGATCGCCGTGGTTGGCGGCCGCATCAAGATCGGGCTTTCGGACGGCGAGCGCGAATCGCTGGCGATGACGGGCGACGCGATGAAACTGTCGCGCGCCGATCTCGGTTTTGCCGTGGCGCAAGGGCGCACCGGTGGCACCACGGTCGCCGCCACGATGATCGCGGCGCATATGGTCGGCATAAAAGTGTTCGCCACCGGCGGCATCGGCGGCGTGCACAAAGGCGCCGAAAAGAGTTTTGACATTTCCGCCGATCTCGACGAGTTGGCGCGCACCCCGGTCATTGTCGTCTCTGCCGGCGCCAAGGCGATCCTCGACATCGAAAAGACGCTGGAAGTGCTGGAAACGCGCGGCGTGCCGGTGATCGGCCATGGCTGCGAGACGATGCCGGCCTTCTGGTCGCGGCATTCGCCGTTCCGCGCACCGCTGACCTTGCACGAGCCGGAAGAGATCGCGCATTTCTACCAGACGAGGGCAGCGCTGGGGCTCGCCGGCGGCATGCTGATCGCCAATCCGGTGCCGGAAAACCATGAAATCCCGGCTGAGGAGATGGCGGGCTATATCGACGCCGCGCAGAAGGCCGCCGAGGCACAACATGTCACCGGCAAGGCGGTGACGCCGTTCCTGCTGGGAAAGATCCTCGAACTGACCGGCGGCAGGAGCCTGAAGACCAACATCGCGCTGGTGGAAAACAATGCCAGGCTGGCGGCGAGGATTGCGAAGGCGCTGTAGGCCAGCGTCCCAAGGCTGGCATCACTTCCCCGCCCGCCGCCCCGCCTCACAAGCCCGGCGTGCCCACACCGTCATCTCGTCGGGATCATCGAGCGCGCTGTCGGGAACGCTCCAGTAGGGCATGGCGACCAGCTTGCCGTGGCGCGAGCCGGTATAGGTCCATTGCGTGCATCCGGCGGCCTCGAACTCGGGGGCGCTTTGTTCGTCGGCCTTCAGCAGCAATTCTCCGCGCAGCACGATGGCGACGATGACGCCGTCGAAATAGATGCCCTTGCCGCCGAACAGTTTTCGGATGCTGACAGGGCCGAGGCCCTCGAACAGTTCGGCGATGCGCTCATTGTCCATGCCGCGATCATGTCACCGGCATTTGGCCTTGTCATCGCCGCAACCAAAATCATGCTGACAGGTTGTGTGAGGTCGATCGGAGTTTCCCGCCATGCCCGTCCTGCTCAAAGGCTCCTGCCGCTGCAATGCCGTCCGTTTCGAGGTGGAGAGCCACACGCCGGCGCCGTTCATGCTGTGCTACTGCTCGATCTGCCGCAAGCAGCAGGGCGGCGGCGGGTTTGCCATCAATCTCGGTGCCGACAACGAGACACTGAACATCAGGGGCAAGCGCAGCCTCGGCGTCTTTCGGGCGGAGATCGAGGACGACGAGCATCCGCATTGCGAAATCTCGACCGGCGAGCGCAATTTCTGCAAGAAATGTGGATCAGCCCTTTGGCTCTACGACCCGACATGGCCGGAGCTGGTGCATCCCTTCGCTTCGGCGATCGACAACGACCTGCCCATACCGCCGAGCCGGGTGCACCTGATGCTGAAATACAAGGCGAACTGGGTTGAGCCGGTGGTTGGCAAGCACGACAAGGTCTTCGACGTCTATCCCGAGGAATCGATCGCCGACTGGCACAAGCGGACGGGCATGTGGGTGGATTAGCCCCGTAAACGGGCGAAGGAGGGTCAGGCGGAGGCGCGTGCCTCTGCCAGCGCCTTCAGGTCGGCCGGCTTCAGTTCGACGGATTCGCCGCAGCCGCAGGCCGAACTCTGGTTCGGATTGTGGAAGGTGAAGCCGGTGCGCAGCGTCGTCTGCTCGAAATCCATCTCGGTGCCGAACAGGAATAGCGCTGCCTCGGGCGCCACATAGACATGCGCGCCGTCGCGCTCGATATGGTCGTCCTTGGTATTGGGCTCGGTCACCAGATCGACCGTATATTCCATGCCGGCGCAGCCGCCCTTCTTGATGCCTAGGCGGATGCCGTGCGCGCTGTCGCGGGTGGCAACGATCTCCCGCACCCGGTCGGCGGCCTTTTCGGTCATCGTGATGACGGCGAAGCGTCCCATGTTTTTCCTTCTCCATTCCATGCAGGTTCAAGGCCTGCCGAATGATTCCTCACCTAAAATGGTGAAGTTTTATCCTTGGTGCAAGTGTGCCAGCCTCTGTCGGGCTAGTACCAACCCACCGCCACCTGCGCCTCTTCCGACATGCGGTCGGCCGACCATGGCGGGTCGAAAGTCATGTTGACCTCGACGCCGGACACGCCTTCGACGGCGCCGACGGCATTCTCCACCCAGCCGGGCATTTCGCCGGCGACAGGGCAGCCCGGAGCGGTCAGCGTCATGTCGATCTTGACCGAGCGGTTGTCCTCGATGTCGATCTTGTAGATCAGGCCGAGCTCGTAGATATCGGCCGGGATTTCCGGATCGTAGACCGTCTTCAGCGCCGAGACGATGTCGTCGGTCAGCCGCGCCAGCTCGTCGGCTGGAATGGCCGATCCCGAAACCAGCGCATTGGGCGCGGTTTCCGGAGTGGTCTCGGCAGCGATGCTTGCATCATCCATGGTCGTCACCCAAAAAACTCGTCATCCGAAGAATTTGCGCGCTTTTTCAAGCGCCTCGGCCAAAGCGTCGACTTCGGCCCTGGTATTATACATGCCGAACGATGCCCTGCATGTGGAGGTTACACCAAACCGTTTCAACAGCGGCTGGGCGCAATGCGTGCCGGCGCGGACTGCAACGCCTTGCCTGTCTATCACCATCGACACGTCGTGCGCATGAATGCCTTGCAGCTCGAACGAGATGATGGCGCCCTTGCCGGGCGCATCGCCGAAGATGCGCAGCGAGTTGATGGCGCGCAGCCGCTCATGCGCGTAGTTCTTGAGGTCTTCCTCGTGTGCGGCGATGCGCTCGCGGCCGATCGTTTCCATATAATCGAGCGCGGCACCGAGCCCGATCGCCTGGACTATCGGCGGCGTGCCGGCCTCGAAGCGGTGCGGTGGCTCGTTGTAGGTGACGATGTCTTCCGTCACCTCCTCGATCATCTCGCCGCCGCCCATGAAGGGCCGCATGCCGGACAGAATGTCCTTCTTGCCGTAGAGCACGCCGATGCCCGACGGGCCATAAACCTTGTGCCCGGTGAAGACGAAGAAGTCGCAGTCGAGATCCTGCACATCGATCGGCATATGCACGGCGCTCTGGCTGCCGTCGACCAGCACCGGAATGCCACGCGCATGCGCGATCCGCACGATCTCCTTGATCGGCGTCACCGTGCCCAGCGCATTCGACATCTGTGTGATGGCGACCAGCTTGGTGCGGTCGGTCAGCCGCTTCTCGAATTCCTCGATGTGGAAGACGCCGAGATCGTCGACCGGCACCCAGACCAGCTTGGCGCCCTGCCGCTCGCGGATGAAATGCCACGGCACGATGTTGGAGTGGTGCTCCATGATCGACAGCACGATCTCGTCGCCCTCGCCGATGTTGGGCATGCCATAGCCATAGGCGACCGTGTTGATGGCCGAGGTTGTGTTCGACGTGAAGATGATGTTGTCGGTGCTCGGCGCATTGAGGAAGCGGCGCACCGTCTCTCGCGCCTTTTCGTAGGCATCGGTCGCGGCGTTGGACAGGAAATGCAGGCCGCGATGGACGTTGGCGTATTCTTGGCTATAGGCGTGCTGGATGGCGTCGAGCACCGCCTGCGGCTTTTGTGCCGAGGCGCCATTGTCGAGATAGACCAGCTTCTTGCCATAGACTTCCCGCGACAGGATCGGGAAATCGCGGCGGATCGCTTCGACGTCGTAGAAATCTCCGATCTTGCCCGGTGCGTTCATCAAATCACCCGTGCGCCGCGAACCAGTCGTCGAGCCGCGCCTCCAGCGCCTCGACGATCGCTTCATCGTCCAGTTCCTCGATCACCTCGGCGACGAACGCCTTCACGAGCAAGCCCCGCGCGCTTTTCTCGTCGACGCCACGCGCCATCAGGTAGAACAGATGGTTGTGGTCGATTTCGGTGACCGTCGCGCCATGGCCGCAAATCACGTCGTCGGCGAAGATTTCAAGCTCCGGCTTGGTCGAGAATTCGCCGTCATCCGACAGCAGCAGCGTGTTGCAGGCCATCTTGGCGTTGGTCTTCTGCGCATATTGATGGACGTTGATGCGACCCTGGAAGACGCCGCGCGCCTTGCCCGTCACCACGTTGCGGATAACTTCCGTCGAGGTCGTGTGCGGCACGGCATGGTCGAGCACCATGGTCACGTCGGTATGGGTGTCACCGGCCAAAAGGTTGATGCCGCGCAGTTTGAAATCGGCGCCTTCGCCAGTCGTCCTGACCATGATCTCCTGGCGCACCAGTCTGCCGCCGGCGTTCATGACAAACAACGTCAGTTTCGCATTCTTGCCGATATGGGCCTTGAACTGCGCCAGATGCGTCGCCGTTTCCGGCTGCTCCTGGACGATCAGCCACGTCACCTCGGCGCCCTCGCCGAGCACCAGCTGGCTGACCGAGCTGCCCAAGGCAGCGCCGTCACCCGTCTGACGTTCGACGATGACGGCCTTGGCGCCGGCGCCGACACGAACGGCCAGGCGCACATGGGTCTGTCCGCCGGCCTGCAGGTTCTGCAGCTCGACCGGCTTTTCAAGTTCCACACCATCGGCGATGTCGACAAAATACCCGTCGGCGACGAAAGCCGTGTTCAGCGCGCCGATGGCGTCGTCGCTGCCATAGGGATCGAGCCCAGCTGCTGCGCTGCCGTCGATCAGCTTTTCCGACAGGCGCTGGAAAGAGACGCCTTCAGGAGCCGGCACTTTGGCGTCGGACTTGCCGTTCAGGATCGATGCCACAGTGGAACCGTCGACGATCGGTGCAATGGCTTTGGCCATGGCGGCCGGGTCGAAGTCCGGCACGGTATTCAGCAGCCGGCGCAGGTCGGTGTAATGCCAGGATTCGACACGCCGCGTCGGCAGGCCGTGCTTGATCGTCTCGATGGCGTCGTCGCGCTTCAGCATCACCGCGCCGTCACCCGGCAGCAGCGACAGCCGGTCGCCGAACGCGTCGATCAACGCCGTCTCGGCCGGTGTCCGCTGCGGTTGTGTGTGCATGTTCATCGGTATTACCTCTGGCATCTCACGCGGCTTCGCCGATCACGCCGGCATAGCCATTGGCTTCCAGGTCGAGCGCCAGCGACTTGTCGCCTGACTTGATGACCTGGCCCTTGTAGAGCACGTGCACGGTGTCGGGCACGATGTGCTCAAGCAGGCGCTGGTAGTGGGTGATCACCAGGAACGCCCGGTCCGGCGCGCGCAGCGCGTTGACGCCGTCGGACACGATCTTCAGCGCATCGATGTCGAGGCCAGAATCGGTCTCGTCGAGCACGCACAATTTCGGCTCCAGCAGCTTCATCTGCAGGATCTCGGCGCGCTTCTTCTCGCCGCCGGAGAAGCCTACATTGAGCGGCCGCTTGAGCATCGCCATGTCCATGCTGAGCGAGGCGGCGGCTTCCTTCACGCGCTTCAGGAATTCCGGGATCTTCAGCGGTTCCTCGCCACGTGCCTTGCGCTGCTCGTTCATCGCCACTTTCAGGAATTCCATGGTGGCAACGCCCGGTATCTCCATCGGATACTGGAAAGCGAGGAAGATGCCTGACGTGGCGCGCTCGGCCGGATCCATTTCGAGGATCGACTGGCCGTTGTAGAGGATGTCGCCTTCGGTGACCTCATAGTCCTCGCGGCCGGCGAGGATGTAGGACAGCGTCGACTTGCCCGAGCCGTTCGGCCCCATGATCGCGGCGACCTCACCGGCCTTCACCGTCAGGTTCAAGCCGCGGATGATTTCGGTGCCGTCATCGACGATGCGGGCGTGCAGATTCTTGATCTCAAGCATTCTTTTGTTTCCTGAATATGTATCCGGTCAGCCGACCGAGCCCTCAAGCGAGATACCAATCAGCTTCTGCGCTTCGACAGCGAATTCCATCGGCAGCTGCTGGATGACGTCCTTGACGAAACCATTGACGATCAGCGCAATTGCTTCCTCTTCGGGGATGCCGCGCTGCATGACGTAGAATTTCTGGTCCTCGGAAATCTTCGAGGTCGTCGCTTCGTGCTCGAACTGCGCCGTCGAGTTCTTGGCTTCCATGTATGGCACGGTGTGCGCGCCGCACTGGTCGCCGATCAGCAGCGAGTCGCAGTTGGTGAAGTTGCGGGCGTTGGTCGCCTTGCGGTGCGCCGAGACCTGGCCGCGATAGGTGTTCTGCGAGAAGCCGGCGGCGATGCCCTTGGAGATGATGCGGCTCGACGTGTTCTTGCCGAGGTGGATCATCTTGGTGCCGCTGTCGACCTGCTGATAGCCGTTCGATACCGCAATCGAATAGAACTCACCTTGGGAATCGTCACCGCGCAGGATGCAGCTCGGATATTTCCAGGTGATCGCCGAACCTGTCTCGACCTGCGTCCACGAGATCTTGGAGCGGTCGCCACGGCAGTCGCCGCGCTTGGTGACGAAATTGTAGATGCCCCCCTTGCCCTCGGCGTCGCCGGGGTACCAGTTCTGCACCGTCGAGTATTTGATCTCGGCATCGTCGAGCGCCACCAGTTCGACGACGGCGGCATGCAACTGGTTCTCGTCGCGTTGCGGCGCCGTGCAGCCTTCGAGATAGGAGACGTAAGCCCCCTCCTCGGCGATGATCAGCGTGCGCTCGAACTGGCCGGTGTTCTTCTCGTTCATGCGGAAATAGGTCGACAGCTCCATCGGGCAGCGCACGCCCTTGGGCACGAAGACGAACGAGCCGTCGGTGAAGACAGCGGAATTCAGCGTGGCGTAGTAATTGTCGGAGGTCGGCACGACCGAGCCGAGATATTTCTTCACCAGCTCCGGATGCTCGCGGATAGCTTCCGAGATCGAGCAGAAGATGACGCCGGCCTGCGCCAGCTCCTTCTTGAAGGTGGTGACGACGGAGACGGAATCGAACACGGCATCGACGGCGACGCGGCCCGATTTGTAGACATTGTCGCTGACTTCCTCGAGTTCCGAGGCGTCGGTCTTCTGCACGCCGGCAAGGATTTCCTGCTCGCGCAGCGGAATGCCGAGCTTCTCGTAGACCTTCAAGAGTTCGGGATCGACATCGCTCAGCGAAGTCGGGCCGGGCGTGCTCTTGGGCGCCGCGTAGAAGTAGATGTCCTGGAAATCGATCTTGGGATAGTGGACGCGCGCCCAGGTCGGCTCGTCAAGCGTCAGCCAGCGGCGATACGCTTCCAGACGCCATTCCAGCATCCAGGACGGTTCGTCCTTCTTGGCCGAAATGAAACGGATGATATCTTCGCTGAGGCCCTTGGGGGCCTTATCGACAGCGATTTCGGTCTGGAATCCGTATTTGTATTGGTCGACGTCGATCTTTCGGACCCGATCGATCGTGTCCTGCACAGCAGGCATATGCGTTCTCCATCCACGCCGGGGTCAAGGCCCGACAGTTTTCAAACTATGGCACCGCCAAAAACGAACCCCAAAAAGGCGCTCGCGGCAGCGTAAGTTTCATATAGTGCGCTTCGACCGGAAATTCACCCGGCCAGTATGAAACGCACGGCTCTACCAGGCCGAAAGGCCCAAATTCGTCCAACCGCTACGCGGCCCGTTCTCTATCCGCCCTACGTGCGGCAATAGCCGCAAGCGCGGTGCGGAAAAGCTCAACGTCTTCCGCGCCGGTCGCCGGTCCGATCGACACCCGCAAGGCGCCGAGACTGTCACCGCAGCCCATTGCTTTCAGCACATGGCTCGGTCCGACCTTGCCCGACGAACAGGCGGAGCCGGCCGACAGCGCTACACCGGCCAGATCGAAGGCGATCTGCGCGGTTTCGGCTTTGACGCCCGCAATAGCGAAGAATGCCGTGTTGGCAAGCCTTGGCGCACCGGTTCCAAAGATTTCCGCGTCCGGCACGAGCGTTTTCACGATGGCTTCGATCTCGTCGCGGCGCCGGCGCACCGCATCCATGGCCGGCAATCCGGCCAGGGCCTCGCGGGCGGCCGCGCCAAAACCGGCAATGGCAGCCAGGTTTTCAGTGCCGCCGCGATGGCCCTTTTCCTGGCCGCCGCCATTGATCAACGGCTTCGGCATCATCAAATCGGAAGCCGCGACGATGGCGCCGACGCCCTTGGGGCCACCGATCTTGTGCGAGGACAGAATCAGATAATCGGCGTAACCCGCTGATAGATCGGTCGAAACACGCCCTACGGCCTGCACGGCGTCGACAATGAGGATGCCGCCCGCCGCCTTGACGATCGCGGCGATGCGATCGATCGGCTGGATGACCCCGGTCTCGTTGTTGGCGGCGTGGATGGCGACCAGCGGCAGGCCCTCGCTCTTGTCGTGACCGCCGAGCGCCGACGCCAAGGCGCCGAGATCGGCGATGCCGTTGGCGTCGACACCGATCCGGGTAACCTGCGCTGCCGGGAAGTGTCCGCCGTTCAACAGGCAGGGATGATCGGCCTCCGACACGTAAAGCCGGCTCATACGCACCGTGCCGCGCCCCATCCGCCAGTCGGGTGACAGCAGCGTCGAGGCTGCTTCCGTGGCGCCGGAGGTGAACACGACATGCTCGGGCTTGGCGTTGACGAGCGCCGCCACGTCACGCCTGGCGGTTTCGATCAGACGGCGGGCGGCGCGCCCTTCGGCGTGAACCGATGACGGATTGGCGGCGACGTCAAGAGCCGCGACCATAGCTTCGCGGGCCGCGGCAAGCAGCGGCGCACTGGCATTATAATCGAGATAGGCGCGTTTTGCGGCCATTTTCGTCCGTCAAGTCCCGTCAGAAGCCATTCCGCTGTCGTATGGCGTTATTTCCTTGAAATTCCAAGGCGAGCCGTCCTATTTACGCGGCTTGCGGCGCGGGTGGCCGGGCTCGATGTCTTGCCACCCAGTTTTGAACAATTCTAAACTAGCTTCTAAGAAGACGCTCGCCCTGCGTCAAGGCCAGAGGAAACGTTCCAGGCACCGCGCATTCGTATTACCCAGTGGAGTATTTTATGCCTGAGGTCATTTTCACCGGTCCTGCCGGCCGCCTGGAGGGTCGCTATCAGCCTTCCAAGGAAAAGAGCGCGCCGATTGCCATCGTCCTGCACCCGCACCCGCAATTCGGCGGCACGATGAACAACAAGATCGTCTACGACCTCTTCTACATGTTCCAGAAGCGGGATTTCACTACGCTGCGCTTCAATTTCCGCGGCATCGGCCGCAGTCAGGGCGAATTCGATCACGGCACCGGCGAGTTGTCGGATGCCGCCGCGGCGCTGGATTGGGTGCAGTCGCTGCATCCCGATTCCAAGAGCTGCTGGGTCGCCGGCTATTCCTTCGGCTCCTGGATCGGCATGCAGCTTCTGATGCGCCGGCCGGAGATCGAAGGCTTCATCTCGATCGCGCCGCAGCCCAACACCTATGATTTCTCGTTCCTGGCGCCCTGCCCGTCATCTGGCCTGATCATCCATGGCGATGCCGACAAGGTGGCGCCGCCGAAGGATGTGCAGGGCCTTGTCGACAAGCTGCACACGCAGAAGGGCATCACCATCACGCAAAAGACGTTGCCCGGCGCCAACCATTTCTTCGCCAACGATGCCGACCTGCTGCTCGAGGAATGCGCCGACTATCTCGACCGCCGGCTGGCCGGCGAATTGTCGGATCCGCGCCCGAAGCGGCTGAGATAGACAAGGAAAGAACGGACGGCGATGTACGAGCCTCCTCATTTCAGGGAAACGCGGCCGGAAATCCTGCACGGGCTGATCCGGACGCATCCGCTGGGCCTGTTGGTTTCCAACGGGCCCGAGGGGCCGGTCGCCAACGCCATCCCGTTCCTGCTCGACGCGGAAATCGGGCCGAACGGCAGGCTGCGCGCCCATCTGGCGCGGGCCAACCCGCAATGGCGCCTGTTGGCCGACAATCCCGCATCACCCGTGCTGATCGTCTTCCAGGGCAGCGATGCCTATGTGACGCCGTCCTGGTACGAGACCAAGCGCGAGACCGGCAAGGTGGTGCCGACCTGGAATTATGCCATCGTGCAGGTCCGCGGCACCGTCAAGGTGATGGATGACCAGGACTGGCTGGCGCAGCAGATCGCCGATCTGACTGTCTCCCAGGAAGGCGCCCGCGCCGCGCCCTGGGCGGTGACCGATGCGCCGGAGCCCTTCATCCAGTCGCAGATCAAGGGCATTATCGGGCTGGAAATCGAGATCAGCGAAATCCACGGCAAGTGGAAGGTCAGCCAGAACCGGCCGGTCGCCGATCGCGTCGGCGTTGCACAGGGGCTGGAAAGCGAAGACCACCAGTCGCCCGGCATGGCCGGCCTGGTCAGATCCTATGGCGGACTGGACGGCAACTGAACTTCGAATGCTCAGCCAGCCTTCCTTCTCCGCCCAATCAGCCGAAACGTCTTCTTGCGGACCGGCAGTCCCGACGGCATCGGCCGGAAGATGAAGCCGAGCCGGGCAAAGACCAGCCCGCAGGCAAGCGCGAAACCGCAGCCAAGGCCGAAGCCGGCGACGGTGTCGCTGGGATAGTGCGCGCCGACGAAAATCCGTGTCGAGGCGATGCAGGCGGTGATCGCCAGGGCGATGTACCAGCGCCGCGGAAACAACAGCAAAGCGACCCCGAACACCGCGCCCATTGTCGTACCATGGCCGGATGGAAAGCCGGCGAAGCGCGCATCGAACGCGAAGGGGTGCAGGGTCAGCACGCCAAAGTCCTCGTAATAGAGCGGGCGAGCCCGGCCAATGGCATATTTCAGCACATTGACGGCGATCCCCGACAGGCCGGTGGCGCACAGCACCAGAAAAGCCAGGCAGGTCCAGTTGTAGAGCAGCATCAGCGAGCGCCGGGAGAGGCTTCGCCAATCCGTCAGGTTCGCGGCGACAAGCAGAAGCACTGAGGGAATGAGATACCAGCCACCCAGGCCGAACTGGGTGAAAAAGTCGGCAGTCCGGGCAAATCCCGCCGACCACTTGCCGTGAAGCATTCCGGCCGGGGTGTCGAGACGAACAAACGCAACCGCCGTCAGCAAAATCCAGACCAGCACCCAGACCGACCACAAAACGTTCGGGTATCTGGCCGGACGGGTGGCAAGGCGGCTTTTGGCGATCTGCATCGTATCGCGAAAATTGTCGAGCGACCGGCGCCCTACCCCAAGGAGCAGGCTCGAAACGGGCGGGCGTGATTTCACTAGCATAGGAAATTCGACCCCATTGTTGCCGTCATGGGCATCGGCGAGCCGTCACTGGGTTACACGATAGAGGCCGAGCGACAGCTTGTCTCCCGATGAATAGTTGAGGCCGTCGACCTCGGCAACGCGGTTCGCCGACTTGCCTTGCGCCGCCAGCAACCCATTCAGTTTCTGCTCGTCGCCGACCTGCGCCAGCGCCAGGGCGCAGGCAGGATCGCCGAGCAGATGCTTGGCGACGCCATCGACATCGGTCAGGACGGTCTTGGTGCCGACCAGGAACACCAGGCTCGGCTCGTGATATTCCGCCGAAGCGAGCACCGTGGTGTCGCAAGGCCTGTTGGCCTGGACTGCCGCCTCGATCGCCGGGCTCAGCCAGATCGGTTTCAGCGAAGGCGCGATGACGCCGAACAACAGTCCATAGGTGATGCCGGCGCAGACCGCGATGGCGCCGATGCGGGAGAGCGGCACTTGCAGTTGTCGGGAAAAAGCAAAATATCCCGCCGCCAGCGCCGCCGCGGCGGCCGGGATGCTCCACCAGGAGAAGGCGCCGGTGAGATAGATCGGCGCTCCGACGCAGACCACCGCCAGGCCAAGGCTGACCACGGCAAGACCGAATGCGGTCGACCACCACAACCAGTCCTGCCAGCGCCTGAGCGGCGCATTCGCCTCCTGGGGCGGCAAGGTCAACAGCCAACCGATCAGCAGCGCCATGCCGGGATAGGCCGGCAGGACATAGTGCGGCAGCTTGGTCGGGATCAGTTCGAACACCAGCCAGAACGGAATGTACCAGGCGAGGCAGAAACGCAGCCGCGGATCGTCGCGCAACCGGTTGAGGGCCTGCAGCCCGGCGCCAACCGCGATCAGACCGAACGGCCACATGAACAAGGAATAGGTCAGCATGTAGAAGCCCGGCGGCAGGCCGTGCGATTCCTCGCCCGAGGCGACCTTGGCCATCATGTCCTTGCCGACGGCATCACTGAGGAAGGCGCCGCCGCTCTTCCAGGTGATGAGGGCGACCCAGGGCAGCACGATGAACAGCACCAGGGCGACACCGCGCACGAGCTTCAGCTTCAGGAGCCAGCGCCAGTCGCGCTCGAAGGCAAACAGGGCGGCGACCGTCAGCACCGACAGGAGCGGAGCCACCGGCCCCTTGATAAGGATTCCAAGGCCTTGAGCGGCCCAGAATATCCACGGCAGATGGGCGGCTACCGGTTCGTTGCGGCGCGATGCCAGATAGATCTGGGCGAGCGCGCCTTGAGCCGCCACGCAGCAGGCCAGCAGCATGGCGTCGGTCTTGGCGTCACGACCCTCGAAGGCGGTGGCGAAGATGGCCGCCATCATCAGGCCGGCGGCGAGACCGGCATTGGCCCCGAACAGCTTGGTGCCTGTCCAGGCAATGCCGACGACGGCCAAGGCAATGCCAAGCATGGAGACGAGGCGGTAGACCCAGATCGGCGCCGCCGCCCCCTCGCCGCTCAGCGCCACGGCCGCCGATTGCAGCCAGTAGATGCCGATCGGCTTCTTGTAGCGCGAGGCATCCTGAAAACGGATGTCGACATAGTCGGAGGTTTCGACCATCTGCTTGGTGGCTTGGACAAAACGGGATTCGTCGCGGTCGACGGGTGGAAGGCTCGCCAGTCCGCTGAACGTCATCAGCACGCTGAACAGAAAGAGAAAAAGATAGTTCCTGTTCATCGCGGAGCTTTCCGGATCTGATCTGCGGGATGGCCCCGTCGCGGCGCCTCAGGCCCTGCCCCTGCGCGGCGCCTCAATACGCCAGCCCAAACGACGAAGCAAGGATTCGCAAACGCTATCCGCGCGGGCTGCAAAACAGGATTCCACTTTGCCATTCGCTGGACCTTTGTCTGGCGCGCGATCAGACGCAAAACCGGAAACCACTTTTGCTGATCGCGCTTGGATGCTAAACGCCCGCGTTCATATACGTCCGAGCCACGCTGGCCGGGCGCTTTCGGGAAAGAAACAATGTCCGCCTTCAAATCTGATTTCCTGCGCACGATGAGCGAGCGCGGTTTCATCCACCAGACTTCGGATGATGCCGGCCTCGACAATCTCTTCGCCAAGGAGACGGTGACCGCCTATATCGGCTTCGACGCCACCGCCAAGAGCCTGCACGCCGGTTCGCTGATCCAGATCATGATGCTGCACTGGCTGCAGCAGACGGGTCACCGGCCGATCGCGCTGATGGGCGGCGGCACCTCGATGATCGGCGACCCGTCCTTCAAGGACGAGGCGCGCAAGCTGCTGACCCCGCAGGACATCGAGGACAATCTGGCCGGCATCCGCCGCAACTTCATGCCCTACCTCAAATTCGGCAGCGGTCCCAACGACGCCATCATGGTCAACAACGCCGATTGGCTGATGGAGATCAACTACGTCAATTTCCTGCGCGATGTCGGCCGTCACTTTTCCGTCAACCGCATGCTGGCGTTCGATTCCGTCAAGCTGCGGCTCGATCGCGAGCAGTCGCTATCGTTCCTCGAATTCAACTACATGATCCTGCAGGCCTATGATTTCGTCGAGCTCTACAAGCGTCTCGGCTGCCGCCTGCAGATGGGCGGCTCCGATCAATGGGGCAACATCATCAACGGCATCGATCTGGGTCGCCGCATGGAGGACGCACAGCTTTATGCGCTGACCACGCCGCTGCTCACCACCTCGTCGGGCGCCAAGATGGGCAAATCGGCGTCGGGCGCGGTCTGGCTCGACGCGGATATGCTGAGCCCCTACGAATTCTGGCAGTACTGGCGCAACACCGAGGATGCCGACGTTGCCCGCTTCCTGAAACTCTACACGACGCTGCCGCTGAACGAGGTCGCACGGCTCGGGCAACTCGGCGGATCCGAGATCAATGAGGCCAAGAAGATCCTCGCCACGGAGATAACCGCCCTGCTGCACGGCCGCGCGGCCGCCGAGCAAGCCAGCGATACGGCGCGCAAGACGTTCGAGGAAGGCGCGCTCGCGGAGTCGCTGCCGACTGTCGAGGTCGACAAGACAGCGCTTGAAACCGGCGTCGGTATCCTGTCGCTGCTGGTCACCGCCGGACTGGCGGCATCGAACGGCGAAGCACGGCGGCATGTGCAGGGCGGCGCCGTGCGCCTGAACGACGAGCCGGTGAGCGACGAGCGCCGGCTGGTGACTCTTCCGGATTTGAGTCCGGAAAACGTCGTAAAGCTTTCTCTGGGAAAGAAAAAACACATTCTGGTACGGCCGATCTGAACTCGATCACCGATACTCAAAAATCGACCTGAATATTCCGGGCGCTATCACCGACAGCGGATTGATGTCCAGCAGCGGCTTGTTGGCATTGCCCTTGAGCCGGTAGGTGACCCCGATCAGGCCACGGTCGCGGCCATTGCCGAGCAGCGCGCCGACGATGGGCAATTCGCCGAAGATGCGATTGAGGCCATAGACCGGCATGAACGTGCCGGTCATGTCCATGTTGTTGTCCTGATCGTAGAGCGTGCCCTGGAACGTCGTGCCGATGCGCGGGCCGCGCAGCACGCCATTGGCCAGTTTCAGATAGCCGCTGCCCTTGTCGATCTCGGCGTAACCGCGTTCGAACTTCACCCGCGACGTATCCAGCTTGCCCTTGACCGCCTGATTGAGGCTGCGGTTGTCGCCGGCTGGCGTGGTCGAGACGATGGAGGCGAGTTTCGGTTCGTTGACGACGAAAAAGTTGCTGGTGTCGACCTTGCCCTTGAGCGATCCGTCGCTCGGCCCGGCCAGTGCGAGCGTGATCGCGCCTCCTTCCATATGCTCGTAGATGTTGAGGAATCTCAGGATGGCGCCGGCGTCCGCGGACTGCATGTTGAGCGTGCGCCGGCCGGCGCCGGTGGTGTTGCTGATCGATATGGCCGCGCCTGAACTGGCCGTGGCGCTGACCTTCAGCCCGTTCACCCGTGAGCCGGCCGCGCTGTAGTCGAGCTTCAGATTGGACAGTTGCTCGTCGTGGAAACCGGTCAGCCGGTCGACATCGGCGCTGACGGAAATGGCGTCGGAACCGGTGGTCTTGGTAGCCGTGTCGACGTCGGAGGTGAACTGCTTGATGAGCGAGCGGGCATCGAGCGCGTTGCCCGATATGTCGACCGCATAGCCCTTGCCGGATCGCTTCACCGACACGGCAACGTCGTCGCCCCTGTTCAAGGTGACCTTGCTGAACCGCGCCGACGACAAGGCGCCATTGACCAGCACGATGCTGCCGTCGACCGAGAACGTCTTTCCGTCGAGGTCGAAATCAGACAGCGTCATGGTGTCGCCGGACCTGGTCATGACGAAGGTGACATTGGCGGGGACCCCTGCCCCCTTGCTCCAGCCTGCCCAGGGAATGTCCAGCCTGGCGTTGGTCAGATCGGCCGAGACGTTCTGGTCGCCGCTGCCGTTCTTGTCGATCGCCACCTTCACCGTTCCGGCAAGCAGCGGCTTCAGGCCGGGCATGGCGGCGGCGCGGATCTTGTCGTCGAGCACCAAGGCCACCTTGCGGCTGCGCGCCGGCCCGTCATCCCTGAGCGGCTCTATCAGATCGAGTTCGGCCGGAATGCCGTTCAGCAACGCCTTGGCGGAGATCACCGCCTTCTCGGGATCGACCGTGATCGAACCGTCGGCATCCGTCACGGTCTGGCCCTCGAAGGGCTTGGCCAAGGACATGCCGCTGTAGTCGAGCGACACCAGCCAATCGAGCTTCGAGGAGTCGACGCCGGACTGCAGCGGAATATCCGCCTTGACGTGGCCGGTGACGCTGCCCGACAGGTCCTCCGGCAGAATGCCGACATGGCGCATGGCGTTGATCGGCTCGTAGGATGCGAGTTCGGCAACGGCGGATGCGTCGCCGTCGACATCGATGTCGAGCGCGCCGACGACCGGCGGGCGGTTGGCCGCCTGGACCGTCAGCGTGCCGTTGCTAGCCGCCACGGTACGCCCGCTGGGCATGTAGACGGTGCCCGAGGACAGGGAGATATCGACATCGTTGCCGTGGAAACCGACGACGCCGACCGCGTCGCGTATCGGCGGGATGCGGCCGGCGGTGTCGAATCGCGATCCCTCGATCTGGAAGCGGCCGAACACCTCATCGGCCGAAAGCGGCACGCCGTTGCCGAGGCGGCCCGGCACCACCTGGAACTGAAGGTTGGCGTCGACGACACGGCCGCCGAACAGATTGGCCAGCACCCACAGCCGGGCATTGCGCGCCGAAAACCACGGCCATAGCTGCTTGACGTGAGAGACCTGCATGTCGTGGATGTTGAACGCCAGATTGATCCCCGGCACCTTGCCGTCGACAAACGCCACGGCGGCGGTGCCAAGCATCTCGCCGGAGCCGGCGGACCGAAGCGCGATCTGCTCGGCGACCAGTTTGTGGCTCACCGTATTGTAGACACCGGCAATCCGGGCGAGGAAGGTGAGCGCCGGCTCGGGCGACTCCGAAGGCGCAAGCGACGATCCGTCGCTGGTCAGGTCGTAGCGATAGGAGGGTTCTTCACCCACCGCTCCGCTTGCCGGCTTCGGCCCGATCGAACCGGCGAAATCGAATGTCGAGCGGCCGGTCTTCAGCAGCAATCTGTCGACTTGGACCTTGTTGCTGCCCGCAACCAGCGTCGCATTGATATCGACGTCCGCCGGCAGCAGTCCTCGTGTGCCGAGATCGAGGACAGAACCCGTCGATGACAAAGCGGCCGTCAGCCGCGATGCGTTCACGCCGAACCCTTCCGATCCCGTCAGCTTCAGCGCGACTGTTCCCAACTTGCCGGCAGCGGCCGCCGCGTCGCCGGTGTCGGCCAGATCGATGCTCGCATCCAGCGCCGTGACCCGGTGCGCCGCGATATCGCGGGTGGCGGTCGCGGCAACGGTAAGCGTCCTGCCGTCGATGTCAGCCTTCGAGGAAAACTGCATGCCGCCCGGGCCCGACTGCACGACGGTGGCGTCGGTGATCTTGACGAGCTTGACCGCTCCGGTTTCGGGCAGCACGAATTCGACATTGCGAAGATCGATCCGGCGCAGCGAATCCTCCCGCACGGCATCGAGTGCGTGGTTGATGTTTCCGAACACCGCGGCCGACAGCTTCTCCGGATCGATGAGGCCGTCCGCATTGCGCAGGCCGGCGGTCCAGTCGCCGCCTGACGGCATCGCCGCGACGACGATGCGGGCATCCGAGATCCTGGCGCTGGTCAGCCGCACATCTCCCCACAGCAGCGGGAACAGACGCACGCCGAAGCGCACGCGGCCGGCATCGGCCATCGGCTTGCCGTCCGATGTCTTCAAGCTGACGTCGCTGACCTGAAGCGCGATGAAACTCGAACCGTCGAGCGTGATGCGGGCAGGCCCGACCGCGACATCGACATCGACGCCCGCCAGTTTCTCAAGCGCCGTTTCCGCCTCGGTGCGAAGCCGGTCGGCTCCGATGCCGGAGGCGCCAACGAGGTAAACGAGCACGGCGGCCAGCAGCACGAAAGCGACCAGACCGGCGAACAGCCGCGACAGGATACGAAAACCGCGTCCGATCGACGCCTGACCAAGCGGCGGCACACGGCAGGCGGACGGAAAGGTCCCCAGGTCGGTGATCTCATCACGCCTGAACCGGATCTTCTCGTGCTGCGGTCGCTCCTGATCCACGCAATTTTCCGTTGTACGAACTCGATCGTGGACGAATCCCCGTCCGACACTATATCGGTGTGGCTTCGCGCGTAACCTCAAACAAGGGCATCGGTATGGCTGACCTCGACGTAGGCGATCTCGCGCCGCAATTCGACCTGCCGCGAGACGGCGGCGGATCGGTCAGCCTTGCCGCATCGCTGGGCAAGCCCATCGTGCTCTATTTCTATCCGCAGGACGACACAACAAGCTGCACGCAGGAGGCGATCAGCTTCTCGCAGCTGAAGCCGGACTTCGAGAGGGCCGGCGCCGTGGTGATCGGCCTGTCGCCCGACCCCGTCAAGAAGCACGACAAGTTCAAGTCGAAATACAATCTCACCATCGACCTCGCCTCCGACGAGGAGCGCAAGGTGATCGAGGCCTACCATCTGTGGGTCGAGAAATCGATGTATGGCCGCAAATACATGGGCGTCGAGCGCGCGACATTCCTGATCGGCCGCGACGGGCGGATCGCCAGGATTTGGCGCAAGGTCCGCGTCAAGGGCCATGCGGAAGAGGTGCTCGAGGCCGTTCGAGCGCTTTGAGGTGCCGGCGGAGGCCGGCCCGGCTTCCCTTACAACCCTGCGCACGCCTGGCGGGCAATCGCTGCGGGCAAGCTATCGCTGCAAGCCTTTGTTAACCTTAATAATGTGTAGTCAAGCTGTCGTGGTGTCGTAAACGAAAGCTTGGTCCCGTGAACGCAACCGGTCAGTCCGCAGTATTCGGCAGGCGTAAGGAGCCCCATACGGTCATCATCGCCCGGGGCAACGAGATCAGGCATTTTACGATCCGACCGTGGCTGGCAGCCTTTATCGGCTCGGCGCTGGCCGCCATTGCCATCGGCTACCTCATGGCCACCTCCTATCTCGTGCTGCGCGACGATTTGATCGGCGCCACCACGGCGCGTCAGGCGCGCATGCAGCAAGCCTATGAAGATCGCATTTCGGCGCTTCGCGCCCAGGTCGACCGCATCACCAGCCGGCAGTTGCTCGACCAGCAGCTGATGGAAACCAAGGTCAGCGAACTGCTTGAACGCCAGAGCCAGCTGAGCCAGCGTCACGGCCGCCTTGGCCCGCTGCTCGAACGCGCCGAGAGCGAAGTCGGCGCAGCGCCGGCCGAAGATCCGGCAGCGGTTACGAAGCCGGACAAACGCGCCGAAGTGACCGGCAGCATCCAGGAGCCTGCGCGGAATTATGCGGTCGCCAGCCTGAGCGCCGATCTCGGCGCCGGCGACACAAGGCCGTTCTCGCTGTGGTCGACCCGCTCCGATCCGCTGCCCAACGATTCAGCCGCCGATCGTGCCGACAAGCTCTTCGTCTCGATCAACCAATCGCTGAGATCCATCGAGAGCGATCAACTGACCCGCATCAGCACGCTTGCCGACAATGCCTACAAGAGCGCCGATGCCATTACCCAGGCGCTCGAGGCGGCCGGACTGCCCGTCGACAGCGACTTCGGCAAGGGCGACAGCGATGTCGGCGGACCGCTGATCCCGGTCGACAGTTCGATGATGTTCGACAGCAAGGTCAAGGAGTTGGACGAAGCGCTTGATGCCCTCGACCATCTCAAGAAGGAAGCGCGCCAGCTGCCGCTGACCAACCCCGCACCGGGCCGCTCCGTCACCAGCCCGTTCGGCGTGCGCACCGACCCCATCCTCGGCACCGCGGCACTGCATTCCGGCATGGATTTCAGGGCGCCGATCGGCATGGCCGCCAAGGTCACCGCGCCCGGCACCGTCACCAAGGCCGGCTGGAACGGCGGCTATGGCCGCATGGTGGAAGTCGACCACGGCAATGGTTTTGCGACACGTTACGGGCATCTCAGCGAGATCGACGTGACCGTCGGTGAGAAACTGGACGCCGGCGCCGTCATCGGCAAGACCGGCAGCAGCGGCCGCTCGACGGGCCCGCATCTGCACTACGAAGTCCGCCACAATGGCGAAGCGATCGATCCCTTGCGCTTCCTCACGGTCGGCAAGAAGGTCGCCCAGTATCTGTAAGCGATCCTGGGCTCCTGCCCCATGCGCCGATGACCATCATGATGGCTGACTAAGGCGCTTCCATCGACAGAAACGCCGTCGCTGCCGCAACCAGGGTGGCAGCGCCGACCTTCAACGCGGCCTCGTCGACACGAAACCGGGCGTGATGGAGCGGAAAGACCGATCCGATCTCCTCGTTGCGGATTCCAAGCCGAAAATAGACCGAAGGACGTTTCTCGCTGTAGTAGCCAAAGTCGTCCGCGATCGTCCATCCGGGCGTGTTGAGAACATTGTCGGCACCGATGCAGGACTTGGCGCTGGCGGCAATCAGCTCAGTCATCTCGACATCGTTGACGACACCCGGTTCGCCCTTGCGGATGTCGACCTCGACACGCGCGCCGTGGCTCGTCGCCATACCCTCGGCTATCGCACGAACGCGGTGCCAGGCCCGCTCGCGGGTTGCATCGCTGCCGCTGCGGATGGTGCCTTTCAACATGACCTTCCCGGCGGTGACATTGTAGGCGTTGCCACCATTGATGGCCGTTACGGAAATCACCAGCGGATCGTATGGGTCGATCTCGCGCGACACGATCTTCTGCAATTCGCTCACCAGGGAGCAGGCCACGGCCAACGCATCGACACCTTCATGCGGTTTTGCCGCGTGCGCGGCCGAGCCGATGACGGCCACATCGAACGTGTCGCAGGCCAGAGTGTAGGGACCGGAGCCGACGGCGATCTTGCCGGACTGCGTGTAGGGATCGACGTGGACGCAGATGGCGGCGTCGATATCGTCGAGAAGCCCCTCTTCCACCACCTGCTTGCCGCCCGACGGTTCGTCCTCCTCCGCCGGCTGGAAGATCAGGCGGACGGTGCCGCCAAAACTGTCCCGCGACTGGTGAAGATGCGCGGCCACCGCGAAAGCCATCGACGCATGGGCATCGTGACCGCAGGCATGCATCACGCCTGGATTCGTCGATGTATAATCGACGCCGGACTCCTCCTCGATCGGCAAGGCATCGATGTCGGCGCGAATGGCGATCTTTCGATTTGACGGCTTGCCGGTGCCGACAATATCGACGGCAAGGCCAAAGCCGGCGACGTCGCGAATGTCGGCAATTCCCTGATCCGCCAGCATCTGCCTGAGGTAACGCTGCGTGCCGGCCTCCTGGTTCGAGATCTCGGGATTGCGGTGCAGATGGCGGCGGACCTCGATCATCCGGTCGAGAATTCCGGCGGCGATATCGGTCGTCACGGTTTTCGCAACACCATCCGCCGTGGCAGAGCCCTCAGGATTTGACATGGATCTCTCGCGGGAACTTCGTCAGGGTCTCATTGCCGGTTTCGGTCACCAGGATGGTCTCGCTGATCTCGATGCCCCAGCCATCCATCCACATGCCGAGGATGGAATGCACGACGTTGCCCGGTTCAAGCACTGTCTTGTCGCCCGGCCTGAGGCTGATCGTGTGTTCGCCCCAATCCGGCGGATAGGCGACGCCGATGGAGTAGCCGATGCGCGATTCCTTCTTCAGTCCGTAGCGCTGGATGACCTTGCGCCAGGCGGCTTCGACCGCTTCGGCAGTCGTTCCCGGCCTGACCGCGTCGAGCACCGCGTCCATGCCCTCGATCACCGCTTTTGCCGTGTCGGAAACATTTGTCGGCGTCTTGCCAAGCTGCATGGTCCTGGCGAGGCCTGCGGCATAGCGGCGGCAGACCCCGGCAAGTTCCAGCGCAATCGTCTCGTTGTCTCCGAACCGCCTGTCGCTCCACATGATGTGCGGCGCCGAGGCATTCTCGCCACCGAGGATCGTCGGCGGAAGCGCGGTGATGTCGCCGGCAAAATCCGGACTGCCCGCGATCTGCGCCGCCTGGATGGCGGCGATGGCGTCGCATTCGCGAACACCCGGTGCGATCACCTCGAAGGCCCGCGCGACGGCCGCCTCGGCGAGCGTCGATGCCTTGCGCAAATAGGCGATCTCGGGCGGCGATTTGACCGCGCGGATCCAGTTCACCAGCAGGTCGGCATCGTGCCATTTTGCATTGGGAAGTCCGGCGACAAGCCGGGCGTGCGCCTTGGGGGAAAAATAATAGGCTTCGAGTTCGATGCCGATACGGCGGCTCCCCCAGCCCCTGGCAACGATCCAGCTCGCGATCCAGTCCATGGGATGACGATCGACGCGCTGGACATGGTCTTCCGGAAAGCCGACCACGTTTTCCGGTTTCATCCAGGCGGTCAGAAGACCGCCGGCCGCATCCATGGCGCGCCCGATCCAGACCGGCTCGACCTCCTCGATTGGAACCAGCACCACCTGCGGCGTGTAGAACGACCAGCCGTCATAGCCGGTGATGTAATGCTGGTTGGCAACGTCGTTGACGACAAGGAGCTCAAGACCGCGCTTGGCCATCTCGGTGCGGATCTTGCGAAGCCGCTGTTGGTACTCGTCGCGGGCAAACGGCAATTCGATCATCTTTGCTCCATGCTTTGTCAGATCAACGGTCGCGGGTTTCGTTCACCATTGAAGACGTTTCACCATGGCGGCAATCGGCCAGGACGACGCGTGGGCAGGTCCTGAACCGAATACGCCCTCCCGGGCCTTCCCCGCGGAAGAGCCTCGCCGCGAATTTATTTTTGAATTCCATTTGACTGAATAAATAAGCAATGCGAAGCTGCTCTCTCCTAAGGGGCGCAAGGCATGGCACTGCGGGGGACCAATCAGGAATTCGGGCGGCCGTACAACCGGCGCATCGTGCTTGAGTCCATCCGCCTTCACGGCCCGATTGCGCGCGGCGAGATCGCCCGGCGCGTCGGCCTCACCGTCCAGACCGTATCGACCATCGTTCGCGAACTGGAAGATCAGGACTATATCCTGTCGCTGCGCGAAGAGCCGAAGGGACGCGGCCTGCCGCCGGCGACGTTGCGGATCAACCCCGAGGGCGGCTATGCCGTCGGCATCCACATCACTCCGCTTGGTATCAGCGCCGCCCTGATCAATCTGAGCGGCGACGTGATCGAGAGCACCTACCGCGAGGCGCCGAACGCGGCGCCGGACCACGCCTTCGAGCTGATCGGGGCGATGGTGGTGGAATTGACCAGGCTGCGGGCTGGCGGACGGGTGCTGGGCGTCGGCATGGCCCTGCCCGGCCCATTCGACGTGGAGTCCATGAGTTTCGTGGGGCCAACCACCATGACCGGCTGGAAGGATGTGACGCTGCGCGAACGGCTGGCGGCCTCCACCGGATTGCCGGCCTTCTTTGAAACCGATATGGCTGCGGCCGCCATGGGCGAGCGCCTCTACGGCCTCGGCGCCCAGTTTTCCGAATATTACTATCTCTATTTCGGCGTCGGCCTTGGCGGCGTCATGGTTCATGACGGCAGCGCCTTGCGCGGCGCCTGGGGAAATGCCGGCGAGATCGGACACATTCCCGTCGTTCCCGGCGGCGAGGCTTGCCCGTGCGGCAACAGCGGCTGTCTCGAAAGATACCTCTCGCTCGAGGCGCTCCGGCGCTGGAACGGCAGCGAGGCCGACTGGGTGGCTGAAGTCGGCCCGATCTTCCACAATGCCGTCGCCATCATCGAGAACCTGTTCGACCCCGAGACGGTCATCCTCGGCGGGCTGGCCTCCACCGATCTGCTCGAACGGCTGGCTGGTTCGGCCGGAGGCCTGCACAACTCCGTTTCGGCACGAAAGGACCGCACGACGCCCAGGGTTGTGGTTGCGCGCGGCGGACAGCATTCCGTGCTGCGCGGCGCCGCCGCCCTTGCGGTTTCCGGGGTTCTGTCACCTCGCTTCGGGCAGATGTTCGCGGCCGAACGCGAACGCGAGCGCGACCTTCTCAAGGCCAGGGAGATTGCGGCATGAACGAACCCCTGCTGGTGCTCGACAACGTCACCAAGAACTATGGCGCGATCGAAGCGCTCAAGGGGATCAGCTTCTCGATCGGCAAGGGCGAGGTCGTGGCGCTGCTGGGCGACAACGGCGCCGGCAAATCGACACTGGTGAAGATCATATCGGGCGGACTGGAGCCGACATCGGGCCGCATGCTGTTCGAGGGCAAGGAATTCCTTGCCAAATCACCGGCCGAGGCCAAGGCGGCCGGCATCGAGACCGTCTACCAGGATCTCTCGCTGTGCACCAATGTCGACGTGGTCGCCAATTTCTTCATGGGCCGTGAGATCACACGCAAGTTTCTCGGCATTCCCGTGCTCGACGAGCGCGCCATGGAAGCCGTCGTCGGAAATGCGCTGGCCAATGCCGGCACCCGCATTCCCTCGCTGCGGGCCAATGTCGAGCATCTCTCGGGCGGCCAGCGGCAAGCCATCGAGCTCAACCGCTTCGTGCACTGGGGCGGCAAGCTGGTGCTGCTCGACGAACCGTTCGCCGCCCTCGGTGTCGAACAGACGCGGCGCGGTCTCGACATGATCCGCCAGGTGGCGAACCAGGGCATCGGCGTCGTCATCATCACCCATATCATGCAGCAGGCCTTTCAGGTCGCCGACCGGATCGTGGTGATCCGCCAGGGCGTCGTGGCCGGCGATGTCGCGCGCAATAAAACAAGTCCCGATGCGGTGATCAACATGATCACCGGTGAAACGCTTGCCGGTGCCGGACCGACAGGCTGAGGGACAAAAGAGGGGTCCGGCGTAAAAGAGGAGCGAACGACATGAAGCGAATACTTCTTGCTGTCTTCGGTATCCTTGCATTGGCCTTTGCCACGCTCACGCCGGCATTCGCCCAGTCCAAGGGTATCGTCTACTATATGGTGCCGACCCTGCTGGATGAGTTCCAGACCGGCTCGGTGAGCGCGCTGGAACTGTTCCTGAAGCAGACCGGCTACGAGATGAAGACGCTGAACGCCGACAACAAGACCGACGCCCAGCAATCGCAGATGAACGATGTCATCGCGCTGAAGCCGGCGGCCATCATCCTGGCGGCGGTCGACTTCAATGCCCTGAAACCGTCGATCGAGGCAGCCCGCGCCGCCGGCATCCCGGTGGTCGAGTTCGACCGCCAGATCACCTCGACGCCATCCGACTTCACCTCGGTCGCCGGAACGGTCGAGATCGGCTACGTCGCCGCCGACCAGGCCGAGAAGCTGCTGAAAGCCAAGAACGGCTCGGTGAAAGGCAAGGTTCTGCAGGTGCTCGGAGATCCCGGCGATCCCTACACGCTCGACATCCAGAAGGGCTTTGAAGAGAAGATGAAGGCGTTTCCGGACGTCAAGATCATCTCGCTTCCGGCCATGCAATGGGAAGCCAGCAATGCCGGCACAATCGTTGCCGACCAGATGCTGGCGAACCCGGACATCGACCTGATCTTCAGCCATGCCGCGCACCTTTCGGTCGCCGCCGTCGCCTCGCTCGAGGCCGCCGGCAAAAAGCCGGGCGACGTCATGCTGATGAGCTCGAACGGCGCTCCGGTCGGCCTCGACCTGATCCGCAAGGGTTGGCTCAACGCCGAAATCGAGCAACCGCTCTACGCGCAGGCCGCGGCTGTCGCCATGTTCATGGACAAGATCGTCAAGAAGGAAGAGATCAAGCCCGGCGAATACGACGTGCTCGGCCTGAAATCGACCGTGACCAAGGAAGCCTGGGGCCCGAACATCAAGATCCCCGGCGCCGCCATCACCAAGGAAAACGTCGACAATCCGGCCTTCTGGGGCAACCAGAAGCCGCCGACGGACACCGTCAAGTCGGTCGAATAGTCCTTGAAAGCGCTCCGGGCCATAGCGGCCCGGAGCCTGCCCTTTCACAACGCCGCGTCCGAAAGGATGCCGTGGCGAATTTGAATCCGCGCCTGAGCCCGACGAAATCGAGTTGATTTCGCGGGGGCGCCAACCGGATCAGCCCATGGACCCGCGCACACGCAAAGCCCTGGAGTTCGTACTCGACAACCTCGTCTGGTTCATGCTGCTGTTCGTGCTGGTGGTCTTCTCCATCTTCGTCCCGAACTATTTCCAGCTCGGCATCTTCGCCAACATCATCGAGGCGTCGAGCGTGCTCGGCGTCATGTCGATCGGCCTGGCGCTGGTGATCATCGCCGGCCACATGGATCTGTCGGTCGAGTCCGTGGCAGCACTCAGCGCCATGGCGGTCGGCATCCTGTTTTGCTCGTCGGGCATCGGAATGGGCGTGCAGCTGCATCCGGAGTGGCTGATGGTTCCGGTTTCGCTGCTCGTTGCGCTGGCCGTCGGCGGCCTTATCGGTGCCTTCAACGGCTATCTGGTGGTCAAGGTCAAGATGAGCGCCTTCATCATCACGCTGGCGTCCTACATCTGGGTGCGTGGCCTGGTGTTGGTGATTTCGGGCGGCCGCTCGGCGCAGGACCTGGCGCCGGCCATCCGTTGGTTCGGCATCCAGCGCCTTGTCGGCTTGCCGCTCACCGCCTGGATCGCGGTCTCTTGCTTCGTCGTCTTTTCTCTGATTATGGCCAAGACGCCGTTCGGCCGGCATCTCGTCATGATCGGTGGCAACGAGACGGCAACTTTTCGCGCCGGCATCCGGGTGAACCGCAATCTCATCATCGCCTTCGTGCTAGCCGGCGCCATTGCCGGCCTCGCCGGCTGGCTGCTGGCCATCCGCACCTCGGGCGCCACCGCCAATCTCGGCGTCGGCCTTTTGTTCAACGCCTTCGCTGCCGTCGTCATCGGCGGCGTCAGCCTGAAAGGCGGCGTCGGCACCCTGCCTGGCGTCTATGCCGGCGTGCTTTTGCTCTCGGCCATCAACACGGCGATCAATTTGATGGGCCTGCCGGCCAATTTCACCCAGGTTATCCATGGCCTGCTGGTGCTGGCCGCGGTGCTGCTCGACGCCTTCAAGCAAACCATTCGCCAAAGACTCGCATGACAGGACGGCTCGCATGATAGGACGGCTAAAGGACAAGGTGGCGCTCATCGTCGGCGCCGCCCGCGGCATCGGCAAGGGCATCGCGCTCCGCTTTGCCGAAGAGGGTGCGCGGCTGGTGCTGGCCGACACCGAGGTCGAGGCCGGGCAAGCGACCGCTGACGAGTTGGGCGTCCCCTTCATCCGCACCGACATCTCGCAAATGAGCGACGCCGAGGCCGCCGTGGCGCTGGCGCTGAAGCAGCATGGCCGCCTCGACATCATCGTGCAGAATGCCGGCATCTATCCCTGGCAATTGATCGAGAACACCAGCGCCGACGACTGGGACCGTGTCATGGCGGTCAATCTGCGCGGCACCTTCAATGCAGCTCGCGCGGCACTGGTGCCGATGAAGGCGCAGCGCTTTGGCCGTATGCTGTTCACCTCCTCCATCACCGGCCCACACGTCACCAGCCCGGGCCACGGCCACTATTCGGCCAGCAAGGCCGGCATCAACGGCTTCATCCGCTCCGCGGCGCTCGAATTCTCCGGCTATGGCATCACCGTCAACGGTGTCGAACCCGGCAACATCCTGACCGAAGCCATCGAGCTGCATCGTGGCCCGGCCTTCATCAAGAACATGGAGGACGCCATCCCGCTCGGCCGGCTCGGCAGCCCGCGCGACGTCGCCAATGCCTTCCTGTTTCTCGCCTCCGAAGATGCCAGCTACATCACCGGCACGACCATCATTGTCGATGGCGGCCAACTGCTGCCCGAAGGTAGCAATTTCCGGCTCGTACCGCCGTGATCCTCGACTTCGGCCACGGTTTTGTCCTGCGCCAGGCGACCGAGGCCGATCATCCCGCACTTGCAATGATCTGTCTCAAGACCGGCGATTCGGGCAAGGACGCCACCGCGCGCGAGGATGCACCGGAACTGCTGGGCCAGATCTACACCATCCCCTACCAGGTGCTGGAACCCGACCTCGCTTTCATCGTCGATGGGCCAACGGGCGCCGCGGGCTATCTGCTGGGTGCAAAAGACACAAAGGCTTTCAATGCCGGCCTGGCCGCAAAGTGGTATCCGCGCCTTCAGGCGCAGGTGACCGATCCCGGACCCGACCGCACACTCTGGAGCGGCAGCGACTGGGCTCGCCACCAGATCCATCATCGCGACTTCACCATTCCGCCGGCCCTGGCTGCCTACCCTTCGCACGGTCATATCGACCTGTTGCCGCAGGCGCGTGGAAGAGGCATCGGCCGGCGGGCGATGGCTTTTCTCGAGCAAAGGCTCGCCGCGCTCGGTTCACGCGGGCTTTGCCTCGAAGTGATGCCGGACAATCACAATGCGCTGCGCTTCTACAGGGCCATCGGGTTCGCGGTGTTGCAGGAGCCGGGATTGCCGGACCACAGCATCTATGTCGCCAAACGGCTGACAACCGCACCGCAGATCGTGTGAATGGTGGGCGATGACGGGCTCGAACCGCCGACATCTTCGGTGTAAACGAAGCGCTCTACCAACTGAGCTAATCGCCCGCTCCGGGCCGGACCTTTAAGCGGTCAGGGTCCGCTTCGCAAGGCCAAATGAGCGCAGGACGCCCTGGTCGGATGCCGGTTTTGCCAACAAAACGCCGGCTGTCAAAAAACCTTCTCCTGTTTGCTGTTATGCTGTCCTGTCACGCTTGACACCCGGTGGCGAACCCCTTATCCAGCGCCCCAACGACGAACACGGCTGACACGTGTTCGCCATGCGCGGGTGTAGCTCAGTTGGTTAGAGTGCCGGCCTGTCACGCCGGAGGTCGCGGGTTCGAGCCCCGTCACTCGCGCCATTTCTCTCAAGGGTATCAAGCCCTTGGCTTCGGAGAAATGTCGACATGATTGTCAAAAATATTGTCTTGCAAGAGACCTGAGGTCCAGGAGACCTGCGGTCACTCAGGTCCGTTCGGCCCATCCGACGTCTTGCCACGCAAGATCATTCCCTCGCCAGCAGCGCCTCGACCTCCCGAAGCGTCGGCATCGACGGCGCGGTCCCCGGTCGGGTCACCGAAATGCCAGCGACGGCGCAAGCGAAGCGCACCGCTTGCAGCGGCTCCACACCCCTGGAAAGTGCTGCGGCAAGCCCGCCATTGAAGGCATCGCCCGCCCCCGTGGTTTCGACCACCGGGCCGGCGCTGACGGCAGGAACATGGTCGGAGCGCTCCTTCGAGTGCAAGAGCGCGCCCTTGTCGCCGAGCGTGACGATGACCGTGCCGACCCCCTTTTCGAGCAGCTTGTCGGCAGCGGCACGCGCGTCGTCGACCGAGGACACCTTAATCCCGGTCAGTTCCTCCGTCTCGGTCTCGTTGGGCGTGAGGTAGTCGCACAGCGTGTAGATGCGGTCGGGAAGCTTTGCCGCGGGGGCCGGATTGAGGATCGTCGTCACCCCTGCCCCGCGCGCGATCTCAAGCGCCCGCATGGCTGCATCGATCGGCTGTTCGAGCTGGGTGACGAAGACGCCGGCACCGCTGATCAGCCCGGCATTGGCTTCGATATCGGCTGGAGAGATCAGCATGGCAGCACCGGGGCTGACGATGATGGCGTTGTTGCCGGTCGTCTCCTCGACGAAGATGTAGGCCGCGCCGGTGTAGCTTTCCGGCGTGTCGATGACGGCATTTTTGACGCCCGCCTGCGCCCAGGTCTGCCTGGCCATGTCGGCGAAGGGATCGACGCCGAGGCGGGTGAGGAAGGTGACGTCGGCGCCGAGCTTGCCGGCGGCAACCGCCTGGTTGGAACCCTTGCCGCCCGGCCCCAGCGTGAAGGATGTGCCGAGAATGGTTTCGCCCATGCGCGGCTGCCGCTGCGCCCTGTAGGCGGTGTCGGCGACGAACACACCCAATATGACGACAGGCTTCATGACGACCGGCTTGCCCGAAGCCATGCCGCTACTCCGCATCCGGCGGCACGACGCCCTTGCGGAAGGCGAAGCAGCCATAGAAGCGGCGCTCACCTGTCTGGATGACACAATAGGCCTGTTTGGCGCGTTCGTAGAACGCATAGCGCTCGACCGCGATCATCGGCCACGACTTGCCCTCGGCGTTGTCGACCTCCTTCTGCACTTCGCTTTGCACGGGCGGAACCTCGTCGGGCTTGCCGACGATTTCCATGCGCGCGGCCGAATCGTCGACGAATGTATCGAGCGGGTAGAGCGACAGCACCGCCTTGACCACTTGCGCCGCCGAGGCATCGATGCGCAGCACGCGGCCGAGCGCGGTCTGGCGCGCCACCGAATCGGACGGAAAATTGGTGTCGGCGATGATCAGATCATCGCCATGCCCCATTGCCCGCAATGCCTGCAGCACGTCGGCATTGAGCAGCGGGTTGATGCCTTTGAGCATGGTATTCCTCGTGAGTTGGGATCAGAGACGCTTGCCGGTCTCGGCGTCGAAAAGATGGATCTGGTCGAGCCTTGGCTTCAGCTTCAGCGTATCGCCCGGCTTGAAGTCGTGACGCTCGCGAAACAGCGCCACCATCTCGCCTTCGCCGAAGCGCAGGAACACCAGCGTTTCCGAGCCGGTCGGCTCGACCACCGAAATCTTCGCCGGCACGCCGTCGGGATGGATCTCGAGGTGCTCCGGTCGCACGCCATAGACGACCGCCTGACCGTCCTGTGCGGCATTGCCCGATGCGATCGGGAACAGCGTGCCCGCGATGTCGACAGCGGGCTTGTCGCCCTTGCGCATGACGCCCTTGAGCAGGTTCATCGACGGCGAGCCGATGAAGCCGGCGACAAACAGGTTGGCCGGGCGGTCGAACAGTTCCAGCGGCGCGCCGACCTGCTCGATGCGGCCGTCGCGCATGACGACGATCTTGTCGGCCATGGTCATGGCCTCGATCTGGTCGTGGGTGACGTAGATGGTGGTGGTCTTCAGCCGCTGGTGCAGTTCCTTGATCTCGGTGCGCATCTGCACGCGCAGCTTGGCGTCGAGATTGGACAGCGGCTCGTCGAACAGGAAGACCTGCGGATTGCGCACAATGGCGCGGCCCATGGCCACGCGCTGTCGCTGGCCGCCGGAAAGCTGGCGGGGATAGCGCTTCAGATAGGGATTGAGGTCGAGGATATCGGCGGCGCGCTTGACCCGCTCTGCGACCACGGCCGGATCGGTTTTCCGCAGCTTAAGCGCAAAGGCCATGTTCTGCTCGACCGTCTTGTGCGGATAGAGCGCATAGTTCTGGAACACCATGGCGATGTCGCGCTTGGCTGGCGGCAGATGATTGACGACGCGGTCGCCGATGGCAATCGTGCCGGCGGAGACGGTCTCCAGCCCGGCCACCATCCTGAGCAGCGTGGACTTGCCGCAACCCGAAGGGCCAACCAGCACCACGAACTGTCCGTCTGCGATATCGACGCTGACTTCGTGCAGAACCTTGACCGTTCCAAAGGCCTTGGCCACCTTGCTGATCGCGACTTGCGCCATGTCTCCCCCATCGGCTCCATTAGCCGTAGGCGCAGAAGCTAACCAACGCGACCTGCCAGGGCAAGTCGGTCCCTTATAGATAAAAACCCGCTCTCGTTGACACGGCGTCGGGTTGTGAGAATAGTGGCAGGCGCTGGTCAAAATGTCGGCACCCGATCCGCAATCGGAACCTCAATCGACGCAGGGTGGGGTCCTGCCTAATTCGTTTCCGAAACGGGAGCATCGTTGGCGCTCCGGCGTCCGACAGTTGGCCGATTTATTCACACTGATGTTCTGGGAGGAATAGGCGATGAGAACGGGTCTTTACGACAAACTGGTTCGAGCCGGCGCCACAAGGCGTGACATATTGAAGGGCGCGGCCAGCATGGCCGCGATCGCAGCCGCATCCGGCGCCGGACTTGGCGCCTTGACGCGCCCGGCCTCCGCGGCGAGCGAATTGCGCACAAAAATCCTGCAGATCCCCGGCGTCGGCAAAGGCCAGCCGACGGACGCCGACTTCCAGAAAGTCGGTGAACTCTGCATCGAAGCCACCAAGGCCAATGTCAAGGAAGGCGAATTCGCCGGCGTCGAACTGACCTTCATGGGTCTCAACAACCAGAACCTGCACAATGTGCTGTTCCGCGGCTTCCTGAAGCCATGGGAGACCTACACCGGCGCCAAGATCAACTGGATCGACCTGGCGCAGGCCGATTACAACGCCCGCCTGCAGCAGTCGATCGCCACCGGCACCGTCGACTTCGACATCATCGAAATGGGCGCCCCGTTCGAAGGCGATGTCTGCGGCAAGGGCCTGACGTCGGAAATGCCCGACTGGGTCAAGACCCAGATCGATTTCGACGATCTGGTCAGCTATCTGAAGCCGCCGGTCGGCACCTGGGACGGCAAGCAATACCGCGTGACCGTCGACGGCGACGCGCACAACTTCAACTACCGCACCGACGTGTTCGCCGATGCCGACCTCGCCAAGGCCTGGAAGGACGGCGGCGGCGAAGGTGAATGGGGCGTGCCGAAGACCTGGCAGCAGGTTCAGGCGGTGACCAAGTTCCTCAAGGGCAAGAAGCTCAAGGACCAGGACGTCTATGGCTATCTCGACGCGCCAAAGCCCTGGGGCGGCTTCGGCTTCTATTTCCTTGGCAGCCGCGCCACCGCCTATGCCAAGCACCCCGACGACAAGGCCTGGCTGTTCGACGCCGACACGATGAAGCCGCGCGTCAACAATCCGGCCTGGGTGCGCGCCATCCAGGACGTCATCGACGCGCTGCCCTCCGAACCCGCGGACCAGATCAACGCCGATCCGAACACGACCGCCTTCCAGCAGTTCCTGGCCGGCACCGGCTCGATGGTCACCTGGTGGGGCGACGTCGGCTCCAACGTCAAGACCAACGACTCTTCCGTCGTCGGCGACGTCACCGGCTTCTCGATCCTGCCGGGCTCCGACGATGTCTATAATGCGAAGACCGGCGCCTGGGACAAGCTCGCCAGCGGCCCGAACTATGCGCCCAACTGCGCCTATCTCGGCTGGGGTGTCTATGTCATGGCCCGCGTCGATGCCGACGAGAAGAAGAAGAAGGCGGCATGGTCCGCCGCCGCGCATCTCGGCGGCAAGGACCTGTCGATCTGGACGGCGATGTATCCGTCGGGCTTCCAGCCTTACCGCAACTCGCATTTCGACATTCCCGAATGGGTGGCGGCCGGCTACGACGAGGCCTTCATCACCTCCTACCTCAAGTCGGAATCCGACAGCTACAACCATCCGAACGCGGCAATCGAGCCACGCATCCCCGGCATCTTCCAGTACTACAGCGCCGCCGAGGATATTTTGGCCAACACCTTCGCCGGCAAGATGAAGGCGCAGGAAGGCGCCGACGCCATCGCGGCGGCCTGGGAGAAACTGACCGACCAGATCGGCCGCGACAACCAGATCAAGCTCTACAAAGCTTCGCTCGGCATGTAGGCTGGCCTATGAACCGTGGTCCGGCGGCAACGCCGGACCACTTTAGACCGGCTCCGGCTCCTCGAGAGCCTTCAAACGGGCGAGATTTGTGGCTGACCAGACTTCGACCGCGAACCCGTGGCCGGCAGATGCCGGCCCTTCCGATCTGATCTCTCCAGGCCGCAAACGCCTTGGCCGGGCGCTGATGGCCGTTGCGACGCTTGGCCTGCTGGCGACGATCGTGCTGGAGATCCTCTACAAGGGCAGCGCCGATGCGATCGGCTTCGAGACCTGGCGCCCCGTCGTCTATGCCTATGTTCTGTGGGGCGTGGCGATCGGCATCGGCCAGGTGCTGACGCGCGGCGAAGACGGCCAGCGTGCCCTGTTCCTGCTGCCGGCGCTGTTGTTCACCATCGCCATGGTGATCTTCCCGACGCTGTTCGGTTTCTACATCGCGCTCACCGACTGGAACCTCAGTTCCTTCAGTGGCCGCAAGTTCAACGGGCTCGACAATTTCTGGCAGATGCTGGCCGATCCCTACTACCGCAATGCGCTGTTCAACATGGTGCTCTATGTGCTGGCGGTGGCGGTCGAATATGTCATTGCCTTTGGCCTGGCGCTGCTCCTCAACGCCCAGATCCGGGCGCGAAAATTCTTCCGCGTCGTCTTCCTGATGCCGTTGATGCTGTCGCCGGTCGCGGTGTCGTGGATGATCGGCAAATCGCTGATGGAATACAGGTTCGGACCGGCCGCAACGCTGGCGCGCCATCTCGGCTGGGAAAATCCGGCCTTCTTCTCCGATCCGATCATCGCGCGCATATCGATCATGATACTGGATGCCTGGACCTTCATTCCATTCATGATGATCATGCTGCTGGCCGGGCTGCAGGCGATGTCGCGCGAAGTGCTCGAGGCCGCACGCGTCGACGGCGCCAATGCGTGGCAGACCTTCTGGCAGGTCACCTTCCCGCTGATGCTGCCGGTGTCGGTGACGGCGGTGATCCTGCGCATCATCTTCAAGCTGAAGCTTGCCGACATCATCATCACGGTGACGTCGGGCGGCCCGGGCGGCGCCACCGATTCCGTGTCGAGCTTCATCTACCGCGAATATCGCGACCGCTCGAATGTCGGCTACGGAACCATGCTGGCGATGGCCTATCTGGTGATCATCGTCGTGTTCGTCACGTGGCTGTTGAAATTCGCCAACCGTTTTGTCCGCAATGTCAACTAAAGCAAGATGGGGGTGAATTGAGCCCGATGAGCGTTCAGACCACCGAATATGTCGCCTCGGAAATCCGCTCGCCGGCGAGCTTCCTCGCCAGCCGCGTTTTCATCTATGGGGCGCTGGCCTTCTGGGCGTTCATCTGCCTGTTCCCGATCTATTGGACGGTGACAACCTCGTTCAAGACTGCGGTCGACGTCACGCAGGGCCATCTCATCCCCTTCGTCGACTTCCAGCCGGACTGGAAAGGCTGGCGTTCGCTGGGCCTGTCGCCGGACTCGATCTTCCAGACCTCGACGGTGCGCGAGGAGTTCCTCAAGCGCTTCATGAATTCGGTGATCACCTCGGTCGGCGCGTCGAGCCTTGCCATCGTCATCGGCAGCCTCGCCGCCTACGGGCTCACCCGCTATCGCTACCATTTCGCCTGGTTCAAGAACGAAGACATCTCGTTTTTCTTCCTGTCGCAGCTGATCCTGCCGCCGGTGGTGCTGGCGCTGCCCTTCCTGGTGCTCTACCGGGAAGTCGGCCTGCTCGACACGCGCATCGGGCTGATCCTGCTCTACACGCTGATGGTGCTGCCGATCGTCATCTGGATCACGCGCGACCAGTTCAATTCGATTCCCGTCGAACTTGAGGAAGCAGCCCTGGTCGACGGGCTGTCGATCTGGGGCGCGTTCTTCCGCATCGTCATGCCGATCGCGCTGCCGGGCATGGTCGCCGCCTTCATCCTGGCGATGGTGCTGTGCTGGAACGAGTATTTCTTCGCCGCGCTTTTGACCTCGACCGACGCCAAGACGATTCCCGTCATGGTGGCGAGCCAGACCGGCTCGCAAGGCATCAACTGGTGGTCGATGGCGGCACTTGCGACAGCGGCCATCGCGCCGCTGGCGGTCATCGGCATCGCGCTTGAGCGCTATCTGATCATGGGCATGACCGCCGGAGCGGTGAAGTAGCAGGGCCCCTTCTTGCCTTCTCCCCCTGTGGGAGAAGGTGGATCGGCGCGCAGCGCCGAGACGGATGAGGGGTGTTCCAGCGAAGTGAGACGTTTGCGTTCCCTGGAACACCCCTCATCCGTCGCCTTCGGCGACACCTTCTCCCACAGGGGGAGAAGGAAGAACCGCGCTAGCCGCTCAATATCTCCCGCAGATGATCCAGGATCATCGCCACACCCTTCTGCCCAAGCTCGGCCGAAGCATCCTTGGCGCTCGCCGTATACCAGCTCTTGTTATCTGCGAAGTGCGCGGCATCGACAGCCTCCGGGCATAGCGCCAGCATCAGCGAGGTCTCACCGATGCCGGCATGATCGAACGGGTACTTGCCGTTCATGTCAGCCGACATCAGCGGATGCACCTGCACCCAGTTGAAGAAATTTTCACCCGCGGCGTGCCCGGAATAGTAGTCGGCCATCGCCTGCGCACCCCACCAGCCCTCGCCGCGTTCCTTTTCGAGGAAACGGAAGATCGCCTGGCGGCCGGCGGTCTTGAACGCCAGATCGGTCGGCATGCCGGCGGCAAAGTTCTCGGTCTGGTGGTGGATGATGGCGTGGATGTTGCGAAAGCCGATGCGCAGCAGGCTGTAGAACAGTTCTTCGCCGAACGGCGCCAGCGCATTGCCGCCGACCTGCACCGAGCCGCTGCCTTCCGGCGGTGCCACCGCATAGCTCGCAGCACCGTAGTAGAAAGGTGGCAGGATGACGATGTCCTTTTCCTTTTCGAACAGCTCCAACGTCTTGACGACGGCCAGCGTGTCCATGCCGACTGCCATGTGCTCGCCATGGTATTCGAGCACGCCGAGCGGCAGAGCGACCGGCCAATTCTCAGCGATCGCCCTGCGGATCTGGTGTGGCAGCATCAGTTCGTAGCGCATGATCTATTCCATGTTGGTGTGGCGGGCGCGCATCGCTTCGGGCGACGCGCCAGTCAATTCCCTGAGCTTCAGCACCATCACTTCAAACAGCAGGAACAGCGCGCCTTCGAACACCGAGCCCATCGGCAGGACCGATGTTTTTTGCGCCCCCTGATCGTTGGCCATGGTCTGCGCGGGAATGAGCAGGGTGAAATCGGCGCGCTTCGCCGCGCTGCCTTCGGCCTGGGCGGTCAGCAGGAGATTGGTTGCACCTGCTTGGCGCGCGACCTGCATCAGGGTCAGCACGGTCGAGGTCTCTCCCGGCCCGGAACTGACCAGGAAGACATCGCCCTGCCCCAACGGCGGCGTGTTCATGTCGCCAACCACGGAAACCGGCAGGCCCAAATGGTAGAGCCGCATGGCAAAGCCCTTGACCTGCAAGGCCTCGCGGCCGCAGCCATAGACGACGATCTGTCGCGCGCCGGTCAGCATTTTGCAGGCGGCGTCGATCCGGCTTTCGTCGATGCGCGCCAGCACGCCACCCAGTTCGTCAAGCGCGGCCTCGAATTTGCTCTTGTCGCTCACCGCGATCCTGCCATCAAAATCACCCCTGGGATTTGCGCCCTTGCTGCCACGAACAGCTTGATTTCGTTCATGCTAGCAACCGCGAAAATGCGTGTCCAACGCGCAGCGATGCTTTTGCCTGATCACAGGCATGATAGTGTCATGTCAGACAAATCAAGCGAGGCAAACGGCAGCATATGAAGACACGGCATTTCGACCGCATCGGCAATGGCGGCATCAGTTTCACCGAGCTCGGCTTCGGCACGGCGCCGCTCGGCAACCTCTACCGTGCCGTCTCCGACGAGGACGCCAACGCCACGCTGGAGGCCGCCTGGGCGACCGGCTGCCGCTACTACGACACCGCGCCGCTCTATGGGCTCGGCCTGTCGGAAACGCGGCTCAACCCGTTCCTGCGCGGCAAGAAGCGCGACGACTATGTGCTGTCGAGCAAGGTCGGCCGCATCATGCGCGCCTGCCCGCCCGAAGAGCGCACCGGCATCGGCAAGTTCTTCGACACGCCATCACGCCGCGAGGTGTACGACTACAGCTATGACGGTGTCATGCGCTCATTCGAAGCCTCGCTTGAGCGCCTCGGCGTCGACCGGATCGACATCCTCTTCGTGCACGATGTCGACATCTTCACGCACGGCAGCAAGGAGGCCTCCGACCGGCGCATCGAGGAGTTTATGCGCTCGGGCTATTACGGCCTGCTGTCGCTGCGCGACCAGGGCGTGATCAAGGCGTTCGGTGGCGGCATCAATGAGTGGCAGGTCGCGCAGACGCTGGCTGAGCGCGGCGACTTCGACCTGTTCCTGCTGGCCGGGCGCTATACGCTCTTGGAACAGGAGGCGCTGACATCCTTCCTGCCGCTCTGCCAGGCACGCGGCATCGGCATCGTTCTCGGCGGGCCCTATAATTCCGGCATCCTGGCAACCGGACCGAAGCCCGGCGCCTACTACAATTACTCCGAAGCGCCGAAGGACATTCTCGAGCGGGTCGCCGGCATCGAAAGCGTCTGCAAGCGTCATGGTGTCAGGCTGATCGAGGCCGCCCTGAAATTCCCGTTGCTGCATCCCTCGGTCGTTTCGGTGATCCCCGGTGGCCAGCGGCCGAGCGAAGTCGAGAGCAATCGCTCGCTGCTCGATGCGAAACTGCCGGCAGCGCTTTGGGCCGATCTCAAGCAGGAAGGCCTGATGCGCGCCGAGGCGCCGACCGCATAGCATCGCCGCCATCGCGTCAGCGTCGGGACAATGAAAAGCCGGGCAAGCCCGGCTTTTCTGGTCGCGTGTACGTGCGTAGGTCACGAAAATGAAAAGCCGGGCAAGCCCGGCTTTTCTGGTCGCATGTACCCGCGTAGGGCGCCACAATGAAAAGCCGGGCAAGCCCGGCTTTTCTGAGGTCTCTGAAAAGAAAAAACGCTTAGTTGACTGCGTCCTTGAGGCCTTTGCCGGCCGAGAACTTCGGCACGGTACGCGCCGGGATCTTCACTTCGGCGCCGGTCTGAGGATTGCGGCCGGTCGACGCCGCACGCTTTGACACGGTGAAATTGCCAAAGCCGACAAGCCGGACATCGCCGCCCTTCTTCAGTTCGCCGGTGATCACGGAAAATACCGCATCGACCGCCGACTGCGCGTCACCCTTCGAAATGCTCGCGGCGTCGGCGACAGCGGACACCAGTTCGTTCTTGTTCATAAAAATTCCCTTCCATGAGAACACCGGAACTAACGACTCATCCGGCAGGAAACGGACTTTAGAAAGAAGCGTTGCCGCAACCAAGTCGAAAAGGCAGGAAAAAAGCGGAAAAAGCCCGGAAATGCTGGGTTTTTCACATGAAAAAGCCGGGCGCTAGGCCCGGCTCTCTGTTTGTGCACTGCAACCTTGGCGAAAACCGTCGCACAGCCCCGAAAACCGTAGCCGGTTTTCCGAAAGGGGCCATACGCAAGTCTGAGCGTTAGAGCGTCCTTGTGCGTCCAGATGGACGCACGGCGCTCTAATGCGCCAGGGACTTTCCAGCGTCGTCGGCACTGTCTGTCGCGGCCGGCGGATTGACCGGTTCGACCCATTCGATCGGCTCCGGCATACGCACCAGCGCGTGGCGCAACACCTCGCCGACACGTGAGACCGGAATGATCTCCATACCGTTCTTCACATTGTCCGGAATCTCCGCCAGGTCCTTGGCATTGTCTTCCGGGATCAGCACCTTCTTGATGCCGCCGCGCAGTGCGGCGAGCAGCTTCTCCTTGAGCCCGCCGATCGGCAAGATGCGGCCGCGAAGCGTTATCTCGCCGGTCATCGCCACATCCGCCCGGACCGGAATACCCGTCAGTACCGACACAATGGCTGTCGCCATGGCAGCACCCGCGGACGGGCCGTCCTTCGGCGTGGCGCCTTCCGGCAAGTGCACGTGGATGTCGCGCTTGTCGAACAGCGGCGGCTCGATGCCGAAATCGACGGCGCGCGAGCGGACATAGGAGGCCGCCGCCGAAATCGATTCCTTCATCACGTCGCGCAGATTGCCGGTCACCGTCATGCGGCCCTTGCCGGGCATCATGACGCCTTCGACCGTCAGCAGTTCGCCGCCGACTTCCGTCCAGGCAAGACCTGTGACGACACCGACCTGATCGTCAGCCTCGACCTGGCCAAAGCGGTAGCGCTCAACACCCAGGTAATCGGCGAGGTTCGCCGCCGTGATGTTCACCGTCTTCTTCTTCGTCTTCAGGATCTCGGTCACCGCCTTGCGCCCGAGCTTCATCAGCTCGCGCTCCAGGCTCCTGACGCCCGCTTCACGGGTATAGGTCTGGACGATGGCGCGGATCGCGTCCTCACCGACGGAAAACTCCTTCGGCTGCAGCGCGTGATCGCGGATCACCTTCGGCATCAGGTGCCGCTTGGCGATCTCGATCTTCTCGTCCTCGGTGTAGCCGGCGATACGGATGATCTCCATGCGGTCCATCAAGGGCGCCGGGATGTTCAGCGTGTTCGCCGTCGTCACGAACATCACGCTCGACAGGTCGTATTCGACCTCGAGGTAATGGTCCATGAACGTCGAGTTCTGTTCCGGATCGAGGACCTCGAGCAACGCCGATGACGGATCGCCACGGAAATCCTGGCCCATCTTGTCGATCTCGTCGAGCAGGAAGAGCGGGTTGGACTTCTTGGCCTTCTTCATCGACTGGATGACCTTGCCGGGCATCGAGCCGATATAGGTGCGCCGGTGGCCACGGATCTCGGCCTCGTCACGCACGCCGCCAAGCGCCATGCGGATGAATTCGCGGCCGGTAGCCTTGGCGATCGACTTGCCGAGCGAGGTCTTGCCGACGCCGGGAGGGCCGACGAGGCACAGGATCGGCCCCTTCAGCTTCTTCTGGCGGCTTTGCACGGCGAGATACTCGACGATGCGCTCCTTGACCTTGTCGAGGCCGAAATGATCGGTGTCGAGCACGTTCTGCGCGAAAGCCAGGTCCTGCTTGACCTTGGAGTTCTTGCCCCACGGGATCGACAGGATCCAGTCGAGATAGTTGCGCACGACGGTCGATTCAGCCGACATCGGCGACATCGTCCGGAGCTTCTTCAACTCGGCTTCCGCCTTTTCGCGGGCCTCCTTGGAGAGCTTGGTCTTCTTGATGCGCGCCTCGATCTCGGCGGCCTCGTCGCGGCCGTCCTCGCCTTCGCCGAGCTCCTTCTGGATCGCCTTCATCTGCTCGTTGAGGTAGTATTCGCGCTGCGTCTTCTCCATCTGGCGCTTGACGCGCGAGCGGATGCGCTTCTCCACCTGCAGGACGGAGATTTCGGCTTCCATGAAGCCCATGGCCTTTTCCAGCCGCTCCTTGATCGAGAGCGTGGCCAGCATTTCCTGCTTCTCAGGGATCTTGATGGCGAGATGCGAGGCAACCGTGTCGGCGAGCTTGGAATAGTCGTCGATCTGGCTGGCAGCGCCCACCACTTCCGGCGAAATCTTCTTGTTCAGCTTGACGTAGTTCTCGAAGTCGGTGACGACCGAACGCGCCAGCGCCTCAACCTCGACCTCTTCCTCTTCCGGCTCGACCAGCGCCGCGGCGCGGGCCTCGTGGAAGTCGGGACGGTCGGTGAACGAGACGATCTTCGCACGCGAAGCGCCTTCGACCAGAACCTTGACGGTGCCGTCGGGCAGCTTGAGCAATTGCAGCACATTGGCGAGCGTGCCGATGTCGAAGATGGCATCGGGCTCGGGATCGTCGTCGGCGGCATTCATCTGGGTGGCAAGCAGGATCTGCTTTTCCTGACCCATCACCTCTTCCAGCGCCTTGATCGACTTCTCACGCCCGACGAAGAGCGGAACGATCATGTGCGGAAACACCACGATGTCGCGCAGTGGGAGAACTGCGAAGACGCCGTCGCTGGGTGCCTTGGATACTTTGGCCATTGTCCAACCTTTCATGTCGCGGCCGCTAATTGAGCCAACCGCGAATCTTATATTAACGACCGGGGATCGTTCCGCCTACCACCGTTTGTGACGGGAGTTTTACAGCACACAAATCGGGCACCTCGGCCTTCTCCAGTTAGTTGGATGCACGACCCCCAAAGATCAAGGGGCGTGTCCAAATCCGCACTTCCAACCCGTCCACGAGTGGCACATTTGCGACGCCCAGCCCGTATGCCGCGCAAAACCCCGGTGCGACAGCAAAACGGCGCCTTGCGGCGCCGTTTCAGAACTTCGCTGCGGGCTCATGTCAGGCGCTGACATTGCCCTTCTTTTCCTTCTGCTCGGAGTAGATGTAGAGCGGCCGGGCACTGCCGGTGACTACCTCCTCCGAAATCACCACTTCGCGCACGCCTTCGAGTGCGGGAAGCTCGAACATCGTGTCGAGCAGGATCGCTTCCATGATCGAACGCAGGCCGCGCGCGCCGGTCTTGCGCTCGATGGCGCGCTTGGCGATGGCCGAAAGAGCGTTCTCGTGGAAAGTCAGGTCGACATTCTCCATCTCGAACAGCCGCTGATACTGCTTGACCAGCGCGTTCTTCGGCTCGGTCAGGATCTGGATCAGCGCCGGTTCGTCAAGGTCTTCCAACGTCGCCAGGACCGGCAGACGGCCGACAAATTCGGGGATAAGACCGAACTTCAACAGATCCTCGGGCTCGACCAGACGGAAAACATCGCCGGTGCGGCGATCCTCGGGCGAAGCGACGATGGCGCCGAAGCCGATCGACGTCTTGCGGCCGCGATCCGAGATGATCTTGTCCAGCCCGGCGAAGGCGCCGCCGCAGATGAACAGGATGTTGGCTGTATCGACCTGCAGGAACTCCTGCTGCGGATGCTTCCTGCCACCCTGCGGCGGCACGGAGGCGACGGTGCCTTCCATGATCTTCAGGAGCGCCTGCTGCACCCCCTCGCCCGACACGTCGCGGGTGATCGAGGGATTGTCCGACTTGCGCGAAATCTTGTCGATTTCGTCGATGTAGACGATGCCGCGCTGGGCGCGCTCGACATTGTAGTCGGCCGACTGCAGCAGCTTCAGGATGATGTTCTCGACGTCCTCGCCGACGTAACCGGCTTCGGTCAGCGTCGTTGCGTCAGCCATGGTGAACGGCACGTCGATGATGCGGGCCAGCGTCTGCGCGAGCAGCGTCTTGCCGCAACCGGTCGGGCCGATCAGCAGGATATTGGACTTCGCCAGTTCGACATCGTTGTTCTTGCCGGCATGCGCGAGGCGCTTGTAGTGGTTGTGGACAGCCACCGACAGCACGCGCTTGGCGTAGGGCTGGCCGATGACATAGTCGTCGAGAACCTTGAGGATCTCCTGCGGTGTCGGCACGCCTTCGCGCGACTTCACCATCGAGGTCTTGTTCTCCTCACGGATGATATCCATGCAGAGTTCGACGCACTCGTCGCAGATGAAGACCGTCGGACCGGCGATCAGCTTGCGCACTTCGTGCTGGCTTTTGCCGCAAAACGAGCAGTAAAGCGTGTTCTTGGAATCGCCGCTGTTGTTGCCGACCTTGCTCATTTTCATGTCCTTTCATGGCCGCCCGCCGATGGTCTGGCTGAAAGGGCGCATACTCTATCTATCGCGGGAATCCGCCGCCGCCAGTGTGTCCCGGCTCCCGCAACGCATTCCGTACGAAACACAAATCAGAAAACGTGGCAATGATTCGCGACAACCCCGCATAAAGCTAAGCCGCCGAAACTCAACATAGCCTTAACGTAGGCAATCCTGTCCCCCGAGGGAACAGCCAATTGTGGCCGAAATGCCGCAAGACACACCAAAAGCGCGTGATGCCGCCATCCAACTGCCAATAAGCCCTTATGCCACGACGCCTTCAGGCGGCTCGCGCGACGAAATGACCTTGTCGATGAGGCCGAAATCCCTGGCTTCGTCGGCGGTCATGAAATGGTCGCGGTCGAGCGTCTTCTCGATCTCTTCGTAGCTCTTGCCGGTATGCTTGACGTAGACCTCGTTGAGGCGACGCTTCAGCTTGACGATATCCATGGCATGGCGCTCGATGTCGGATGCCTGACCCTGGAAGCCGCCGGAAGGCTGGTGAACCATGATGCGGGCGTTCGGCGTGGCAAAGCGCATGTCCTTGTGACCGGCGGTCAGGAGCAGCGAGCCCATCGAAGCCGCCTGGCCGATGCAGAGCGTCGACACGGCCGGCTTGATGAACTGCATGGTGTCGTAGATCGCCATGCCCGAAGTGACGACGCCGCCCGGCGAATTGATGTAGAGGTTGATTTCCTTCTTCGGATTCTCGGCTTCGAGGAACAAAAGCTGCGCGCAGACCAGCGTCGCCATGCCGTCCTCGACCGGACCGGTGATGAAAATGATGCGCTCCTTGAGGAGGCGCGAGAAAATGTCGTAGGCTCGCTCGCCGCGATTGGTCTGTTCGACCACCATCGGAACGAGGTTCATGTAGGTTTCGACGGGGTTCTTCATCAGATATCTCTTATCTCGCGGTGGGATTCCGGCGCCGGCAATGCCGGCAGATCGGGCAGAATCGGTTCTGGATCGTTATTCCGTAAATAGGATGCCGGCTCATCCTTGTGCAAGGCCGACCCCTCCTAGCCATCTGGGTAAGTCGAATCAAGCTTTCTGACCGAGGATTCGCGGGCGGCGGATGCCTCCGCGGGTCCGGAGCCGCATGGCCGGCCCCGCAAGGTAGCAGTTTCTTAACCGCGTCACTTAACGAAATGCGCCGAAATCGCTTTTCTCGGAAACGGCTTCCTCTACAATTCAACGTTGAGCTTATGCGTAGAGTTCAACAGGGGAGTGTCATGCCCGGGAAAACCGCATGCTTCACCATTGCCGCGCTGACCGTGCTCGGCACGATTTCGCAGACGACGGCTGGCGGCCGCGCCGTGGAATGTTTTGAGCCGGTCCGCAGTCCGGCCGTCTACGACACGGTCTATGAAGACGTGATGATCAGTCCGCCCGGTCAGCAGGTCGACTATATCGCCCCTATCTATGGCACGCGCGAGCGAGTCGTGATGACCGTTCCGGCGCAAGTGACCTACCAGATCGTACCGGCCGTCACCCGCACCGTCTACCGCACGGTCCGGGTCGATGGCGGCGGCTATTCCTGGGAATGGCGCGTCATCCATGGCCGCAAAGTGCTGTGCAAGGTCTGGCACAAGGCGCGCTACGAACGTGTTGCCAAAACCGTGGTGATCCAGCCCGAACGCACGCGGCGCGTCGTCATCCCGGCGCAATACGATAGGATCGCCCAGGAGGTGCTGGTGCGGCCGGAACAAAGGCGCGTCATCGATGTCCCCGCCTCCTACCAGACCGTCGCGCGTCGTGTGCTGGTTCGCGAAGGGTCTTCCAGCTGGCGGCGCGTGCATATTCCCAGGCACTGCCAGGATTAGGCTGGGAAGCGGTCAGGCGACAACCTCCGCCCGCAGCCATGCCTTCAGACCGGCGACATCCCCGTCGCCGACAGCAGCGGCAACGCGCCTGCCGACCGCCGCGCCGAACTTGTAGCCGTGGCCGGAGCATGCCGAGACAACAAGGCATTTGCCCTTTTCATGCGCCATGAATTTTTCATCTGATGTGAAAGTGTAGGCGCAGGTGACGACCTCGGTCACCCGATAGTCCGCGATGCGGGCGATCGGCGGCGAAAACAGGTTGCGGATCGCCTCGCCCTCGCCCGCCACCGGCTGCCGGTTCCAGTCGGCGTCGCTGGTCGGCACCCTGTGCAGCCCGGACCCGAATTTCATGCCGGCGCCGCCCGAGGGCGGGATCACATAGCCGTCGATCGCGCCGCCGACATCGAGGATGACCGGCGCCGCCCGCCAGGCCGCCTTGAGGTCGGCGGGCGGTTCGACATAGGCAAGCGCGGTTCGATACGTCTTCAGTTCGCCGTCCAACTCCGGAAACAGTTTCAGCACCCAAGCGCCGGCGGCGACAACGATACGGTCGGCCTGCATGGTCTCACCGCTTTCGAGCACGATGTGGCCGGCTTCGGCGTCGACTTCGACGACCTTGCTATTTTCGTAGACATTGGCGCCATTGGCGCGCAGCCACTTTGCCAGGCCGGAGGCGATCTTGCGGCAATGCAGGGCGCCGCCTTCGGTCGAGAAATAGGCGTAGCGAAACGAGCCGGGCTCGAGGAACGGCCAGCGTTTCACGGCTGCATCCGGCTCCAGCAATTCGAACGGAAAATTGCCTTGTTCGAGGCCCTCCCGATATTCCTCGGCCTCGTCGCCCGGCTCGCGCGAAATGCAGACAAATCCCCTGGGATCGAGATGGTTTTCGCCGAGATCGGCCCACATCTCGTCCCAGGCCTGGTAGGCCTCGGTGATCAGCCGGCCGTAGCCGGTCCCCGCGCGGTAGGCGCGGCGGATGATGCGGTGGTGGTCGCCCGACGCGGCCAGCGGGTTTGGGATCGGCCCTTGCTCGACGATCGAAACGCTGTGACCCGCCTTGACCAGCGACCACGCGGTGGAGAGGCCGGCGATACCCGCCCCGACAACGATCACATTCATCAAATCAGACTTTCCGCAGCCGGTTGGCTGGCTCAACGCATTGGGTTGCGGGCGCCAACATACGGTCTGGAACCAAGCTGGCAAGCCGCGCTATTGGTCCAGCATGAGCAAATTGACGCCGCCCACCCTGGCATTTGATCCAGCCACCCGTCGGCTGCGGCTGGACCCGCATGACCCGGCTTTTTTTCAGAACCCCTATGATGCCTATGCCTTCCTGCATGGCGTATCGAGTGCATTCTTCTGGGAAGAATTCGGCTTCTGGTGCTTTGGCGGTTTCGACGACGTCAACCGGCTGCTGCGCGATCGCCGCTTCGGCCGGCAGAACCCGGCCGGCATTCCAGACAGCCGCGGCATTGGACAGGACCGCAGCCATCTCAGGGCCTTCGACGGCATCGAAGCCAATTCGATGCTGGAACTGGAGCCGCCGGTGCACACGCGGCTGAGAACACTGGTCAACCGCGCCTTCGTCTCGCGCCAGGTCGAACGGCTGCGGCCGCGTGTCGAGGCTTTGGCCAACGAGCTGATCGACCGTTTCGAACCAGGCAAGACGGTCGACCTGTTGCCTGCTTTCGCGGCGCCCTTGCCGATCACCATCATTGCCGAAATGCTCGGCGTGCCGGTCGAAATGGGGCCCCAACTGCTCGACTGGTCGCACCAGATGGTTGCCATGTATATCCATGGCCGTACGCGCGAAACCGAGGAGACGGCCAACCGTGCGGCCGGCGAATTTGCCGATTTCCTGCGAGGCTACGTCACCGAGCGGCGCAAGAACCCCGGCGACGACCTGTTGTCGCTGCTGATCTCGGCGCAGGAGGACGGTGAGAGGCTGTCGGAGGACGAGATGGTGTCCTCGGCGATCTTGCTGCTCAATGCCGGCCATGAAGCGACCGTGCACCAGACCGGCAATGCCGTCCGCTCGATCCTTTTGCAAGGCGGCGATGTCAGCCGCTTCTTCGGTTCGCCCGAAGCGACCGCGGCAACGGTCGAGGAATGCCTGCGCTTCGACGCGCCGCTGCACATGTTCGCGCGCTATGCCTATCAGGAGATCGAGGTCGCGCCCGGTATCGTCGTGCAGCCGGGCCAGACGATCGGGCTGCTGCTGGGCATGGCCAATCATGACCCACGCGCCTTCGCCGATCCCCTCGCCTTCCAGCCGGGCCGTTCGGACCAGAAGAACGTTTCCTTCGGCGCCGGCATCCATTTCTGCATCGGCGCGCCGCTCGCCCGGCTCGAATTGCAGGTGTCGCTGAAAACCCTGTTCGAACGGCACCCGAAGCTGCATCTTGCCGAAGAGGCGCGCTTTCGGGACACTTACCATTTCCATGGGCTGGAAACGCTCGCCGTCGGCTTTTGAGTACCGCTGGGCCGCCGGCCTGTTTCACCATGGCGCCAGCCGCAACCACAAGGTCTGCTCACCGGACCGCCTACGACATGCCCTTCCACGACAAGGCACCGGAAGCTATCTCAGCCAGTTCCAGCGAAATAGTCATAGCAGGCAGCACAAGCTTGGGGGAGAGCCTGAAGGCCGTTGCTGGCAGCCCCTGTTGATCCATGCCAAATCGCAAGATCGGTCGAGCGCGACATATCCGGAAAGGCCTAACTGGTGTCGTCACGGAGAAAGAGACGTTGAAGGCCGCACTTGAAAACTACCAGGCTCGAATGCAGCGGGTGCTGGACCATATAGACCAGCATCTGGATGACGATCTGGGGCTGGAGGCGTTGAGCGGTGTCGCGGCGTTCTCGAAATACCATTTCCACCGGCAGTTCACGTCCACCTTCGGGGTGTCCGTGCATCGCTATGTCCAGCTCGCCCGCATGAAGCGTGCTTCGTACAGACTTGCCGAAAGTGACGCCCAAAGCGTCACCGACATAGCCATGGATGCCGGTTACGACGCGCCGGATGCCTTCGCCCGCGCCTTTCGGCAACGGTTCGGGCAATCGCCCTCGTCGTTCCGGAAATCTCCCGACTGGGGGTCGTGGCTCATGGCCTTCGGGCCCCTCGAAAAAGCAAGGAACACGCTCATGCAGATAATCTTTGAACACGACGACGTGACGATCCGCGATGTGCCCCCGACGCCGGTGGCGATCATGGAGCACCGCGGAGACCGGGCGACGCTCCAGGACACCATCCAGCGGTTCATCGCCTGGCGTAAGGCCGCGGGCTTGTCGCCCGAGACAAGCCCGACCTTCAACATCTTCCGTTCCGAAAGGGAGCCCGCGGTCCCGGCTGACTACAGCATGGACATTTGTGCCGGGACCGACCGGCCGATCGAGGCGAATGACGCGCAGATGAAGGCTGGCGTGATTCCCGGCGGACGCTGCGCGGTGCTGCGCTATCCCGGCAATACCAACAATCTCGAACCCGCAGCACTTTACCTTTATCGTGAATGGCTTCCGGCCAGCGGCGAGGAAGCACGCGACTTTCCGATCTATTGCCAACGACGGCTGTCCTTCTTCCCGGAAAGGTCGGTCTATGAAGTGGTGCTTGAACTCTTTCTGCCGCTCAAATAGCTCTGCAGGACAGCGGCTTGTCCCTTCCGATCGCGAGAAGCGTGGCGATGCGAGATCAGAGCTTGATCACGTATTCCTTGCGGGTCGTTTCAAGCACTTCCCAGCTGCCCTTGAAGCCGGGCCTGAGCACGAAGCTGTCGCCGGTCTTGACGGTGCGCGCCTGCCCACCGTCCTCCGTCACCACCGAAACGCCGGACAGGATGTGGCAGAACTCCCACTCGTCATAGACGATGCGCCATTTACCGGGGGTCGATTCCCAAATACCGGCGTAGAGGCCGCCGTCCCGCTCCTCGACATTCCAGGTGCGGAATTTGGGATCGCCCGAGATCAGCCGATCCGGCGCCGGCGTGCCAGATTCAGGCTCGACACTGGCAGTCTCTATTGTCAGGTAATGCGTGGACAAGACTTGCCTCCATGAAAAGAGCCGGCGTTGAGCCGGCTCACCCCCACCCCGGCGCTGTGCGCCGACCCTCCCCACAAGGGGGAGGGTAAAAAGGATCAGACCTTGGCGAGCGCCTGTTCGAGGTCGGCGACGATGTCGTTGACGTCCTCGATGCCGATCGACAGCCGCACCGTGTCCGGTCCTGCGCCGGCCTTGACCTTCTGCTCGTCGGAAAGCTGGCGATGCGTGGTCGAAGCCGGGTGGATGACCAGCGACTTGGTGTCGCCGACATTGGCTAGGTGCGAGAACAGTTCGAGCGCCTCGACGAATTTCACGCCGGCGTCATAGCCGCTCTTGAGAGCGAAGGTAAACACGGCGCCGGCGCCAAGCGGTGAGTACTTCTTCTGCAGTGCGTTGTTCTTGTCGCTGGGCAGGCCAGGATAGTTCACCGAGGCAACCTTGGGGTGGTTGGACAGCCAGGCGGCGACCGTCACGGCGTTGTCGCAGTGGCGCTGCATGCGAAGCGGCAAGGTCTCCAGGCCGGTCAAGATGAGGAAGGCGTTGAAGGGCGAGATCGCCGGGCCGAGATCGCGCAGGCCGAGCACGCGCGCGGCAATGGCGAAGGCGAAATTGCCGAAGGTTTCGTGCAGGACGAGGCCGCCATATTCGGGGCGCGGTTCCGACAGCATCGGATATTTGCCCGACTTCGACCAGTCGAAGGTACCGCCATCGACGATGGCGCCGCCGATCGAATTGCCATGGCCGCCGATGAATTTGGTCAGCGAATGGACGACGATGTCGGCGCCGTGCTCGATCGGCCGGATGAGGTAGGGTGAGGCCAGCGTGTTGTCGACGATCAGCGGCAGACCGTGCCTGCGGGCGATGTCGCCGATCTTCTCGATGTCGACGAAAGTGCCGGCCGGATTGGCGAGGCTCTCGATGAAGATCGCCTTGGTCCTGTCGTCGATCTGGCTTTCGAAGGTCGAGATGTCGTTGGTGTCGGCCCAGCGCACCTCCCAGCCATAATTCTTGAAGGCATGGCCGAACTGGTTGATCGAACCGCCGTAGAGCTTGTTGGCGGCGACGAAATTGTCGCCCGGCTGCATCAGATTGTGGAACACGATCACCTGCGCGGCGTGACCAGAGGCGACCGCGAGTGCCGCCGTGCCACCTTCGAGGGCGGCCATGCGCTCTTCCAGCACCGCCTGGGTCGGATTCATGATGCGGGTGTAGATGTTGCCGAAGGCCTTCAGCCCGAACAGCGAGGCGGCATGATCGGCATCGTCGAAGACGAAGGAGGTCGTCTGGTAGATCGGCGTGGCGCGCGCGCCGGTCGCCGGATCGGGCTTGGCACCGGCGTGGACGGCGAGCGTGTTGAAACCTGGCGTGCGGGTCACTGAAAACCTCCCTTTTGAAACTCTTGAAATCGCCGGGCATTCTTGGCGAAGCCCGGGCGCGAATGCAAAGAAGAAAATGCCCTTCGGCGAACGATCTGCGGCCGAGGCCCGAGAAAATGCACCGGTCTAAGGAATAATTTTGCGCCCAAGGCGCATTGCGCATCAGGCCTTGCTTTTGGTGCACGTCGTTATCCCAAAACCGCCGCGCACTTTTGAGCGACGTGCCCTACTTCTGGCGCACGCCAAAACTCTGGAAGCCAGAGCGCATCACCGGCTTCTTCGACGACAGCACGCCGGAATTGACGCCAGTCCAGCCGATCTCGCCGGACAGCTTGCCATATTCGATCTTGGGGCAGCGGTTCATAACCACCTTGATGCCGGCGGCTTCGGCGCGGGCGGCTGCCTCGTCATGGCGCACGCCAAGCTGCATCCAGATGACTTTCGGCAAGGGATCGAGCCGCAACGCCTCATCGACGATGCCAAGCACCGCCGCCGGCGCACGAAAAATGTCGACCATGTCGATTGGCTCGGGAATATCGGCGAGCCTCGCATAGGTCATCCGGCCGAGGATCTCCTTGCCGGCCTGGCCAGGATTGATCGGAAACACCGAAAATCCCTTGGCTAGCAGATATTTCAGCACGAAATAGCTTGGCCGCACATCGTTGGCGGATGCGCCGACCATGGCGATGGTCTTCGCCGAATTGAGGATGCCCGCGATGTAGGCGTTGTCGTAGCTATCGTGGTTCATGCCTCGTCCTCATACAACGCCTCGTCGAGAAAACCATCCGGGTCATTGCTGAAATCGCGCAGCATGCGGAAGTGGTCCGTATCACGAAAGTCGGCGGGTTCCAGCCCGAACCGGCTGATGCGGAACAGCCGCGCGCCGGGGCAAGCCATCAGCAGCGGCGAATGCGTCGCCATGATCACTTGCGCGGTGCCCGACTGGTCCATGCGCCGCAGCATCTTGAGCAATTCGATCTGACGTGTCGGCGACAGCGCGCTTTCGGGCTCGTCGAGGATATAGATGCCTTGCCTGCGGCAGCGCTCCTCGAAAAAGCGGATAAAACCCTCGCCATGCGACCAGGACAGGAAGTCCGGCGGCGGTGGTCTGAACGGATCTTCCAGCGCCGCCTGATCGAGATAGCGCGCCACGGAATAGAAGGATTCGGCTCGGAAGAACCAGCCGGCGGTGACTTTCGGCAGCCAATGGCCGCGAAATGCGTTGGCCAGCGCGGCACCGCTCTTGTCGATGGCGCTGGAATGGTCGACCGGCCGGTAGCCCTTGCCGCCGCCGGCTTCATCGTAGCCGGCCAGCGCGCCGATCGCCTCGAGCAGCGTCGATTTGCCGGTGCCGTTCTCGCCGACGATGATGGTGATCGGCGTGGTGAATTCGAGTTCGAACTCATGGCCGCGAAACAGCGGCAGGTTCCATGGATATTTTTCCCAATCCTCGACCCGCACGGCATCGAGCAGAATGCGCTTCAGATAGGGAGCCTTGAGCCGCGTCAGCTGCTTGCGATGGGCCATCAGCCAGGCAGCGAAATCGTGCCGTCTTCCGCGATCGGAAAGGCCGGATTATGCGCCACTTCCCAGATATGCCCGTCGGCGTCGGCGAAATAGCCGTACCAGCCGCCCCAGAAGGCGCGGCCGGCCGGCTTGACGATGCGGCCGCCGGCTTTTTCCACCCTGGCGAGCACGTCGTCGACTTCGGCGTCGGAACGGGTGTTGTAGGCGAGGTAGACCGCCGATGGCGCCGCGGCGAAGGCGATGCCGGAATCCTCTTCTGCGCTGGCGCGCGGGAACAGGCCGAGGATGACGCCGCCCATCTGGAAGAAGGCGACCCCGTCGGTGATGCCGGCATGCCGCTTCAAGCCCATCGCCTCGTAGAAGCGCACGGCGCGGTCGAGATCGTCGGTGGCGATGGTGATGATGGAGATGCGCGGTTCCATGACGTTCTCCTTACTCGTCCTTCCATTCCGGCTTGNGCTTGCCGATGAAGGCGCCGATGCCTTCCTCCGCGTCGCGCGCCAACATGTTCTCGACCATGATGCGGCCGGTATAGGCATAGGCGTCCGCCAGGCCCATTTCAGCTTGGGCGTAAAACGCCTCCTTGCCGGTCTTGACCACCAGAGATGATTTGGAAGCAATGGTTTGCGCGTATTTGGTGACGATCTGATTCAGGTATTCGCGCGGCACGACGCGGTTGACCAGGCCGAACTCCTTGGCGGTCGCCGCATCGATCGTCTCTCCGGTCAGCAGCATCTCCATGGCATGCTTGCGCGAGACGTTGCGCGACAGCGCCACCATGGGCGTCGCGCAGAACAGACCGATGTTGACGCCCGGCGTGCAGAAGGTCGCCTCATGTGAGGCGATCGCCAGGTCGCAACTGGCGACCAGCTGCAGCCCGGCGGCGGTGGCCAGGCCGTCAACCTCGGCGATGACAGGCAAGGGATGCCGCACGATGGCCTGCATCAGCGTCGCACAAGCGGCAAACGTCTCCGCAAAGAAGGCCTTGCCATGATCGGCATCAGTGCGGCGCGCCGTCATTTCCTTGAGATCGTGGCCGGCGCAGAACACCTTGCCGGCCGCCGACAAGACGATGACGCGAACGGCCTTGTCGGCCTTGGCGCGCTCGAGTTCGGCCGTCAGCGCCGCCATCACCGCCAGCGACAGCGCGTTGGCGGGCGGATTGGCAAGCGTTAGGCGCAGCACGCCCTTGTCCAGTTGTGCAACAACCGGACCTTCAACGGCGGCAGGCTTGATGGCAAGGATTTCGGCCATGGATCAGGTCTCCGCGATTCCGCTCGAGGCTGTCAGAGTATCTAATACCGGATCGGATTTCGTCCAACACCCATCGCTTGCGCCAGGGCACGAAGGTTGCCAGAAATGCCGCGCTGCGCTCATACAGGTACACACAAGAACGAGAACCCGACATGCCCGCACAGACCAATTTGAAGCCGGTGCTGACCGCGCAACAAGTCAACGCGCTGATGGACACCGTCTATCCGCAACTCAATGAGCAGTTCAAATATTACGAGGCGATCGACGTTTTCCCGGGCGGCTGTATTGTGCGGCTCAATGCCGGCGAGCGGCACCTGCGTCCCGGCGGCACCGTATCCGGCCCGTCGCTGTTCACGCTGGCCGACATCGGTGGTTATGTCTGCGTGCTCAGCCATGCCGGGCCGGATGCGCTTTCTGTTACCGTCAACCTCGACATCAACTTCGTCCGCAAGGCCGAGGCTGGGCCGATCGATGGCCATTGCCGCATCCTGAAGCTCGGAAAGAGCCTGATGGTGTTCGACATCGACATCGTCGCCGGCCCAGACGGGCGCACGGTGGCGCACGCCACCGGCACCTATTCGATCCCGCCGAAGCCGTTAGCCGAATTCCTACCGCCAACTATTTGTCCGCCAGCGGTCCCAAGATTTGCAGAACCGTCTCAAGAATGAGGCGCCGCAAGTTGGCAGGCCTATCGAGGTGACTGGCGATGAGCAGCCCATCGCTGGCAACGGTGAGGATATCGGCGGTGGTTTCGGAATCCGAACTGCCGTCGGCCACAAGCAGGCCGCGCAGCAGGTCACGCTTCCATTGCCTATGCTCATCGATCGCCTGCCGTACCGGATGGCTCTGATCGGGATATTCGGCGGCAGCGTTCAGAAACGGGCAGCCGCGGTAGCCAGGCTGGGCGGCGGCGTCCGCAACAAGATCAAAGATAGCCAGGATCGAATCCCGCGCCGATCGCGCGCTGATCTTGTCGATCATGGCCCTCCCTTGCCGGCTTTGGTTCTGAATGTACGCGCGGACGAGTTCGTCCTTGGCTGGAAAGTACTTGTAGAAAGTGGCCTTGGCCACGCCTGCCTCGGCGATGATCCGGTCGATGCCGACCGCGTGCACGCCCTCGGCGTAGAACAGGTTCGTGGCTGTATCAAGTATGCGGCTGCGCGCAGCACTCGCCCGGCCGATGTCAGTAGCGTGGTCCACCATATCGAATACCCTTTGACGTCGACCCTCTTCCGCCATACAGACAGACTTGTCTAGTAGACAAACCTGTCTGCTCTTAAACGAGAGGTGCCAAAGTGGGATCAGTTATCAGGGAAATGATAGTCGACGCATCGCCTGAGAAGGTCTGGCAGACCGTCGGCAACTTCGCCGAAGGGCCGCGACTGACAACGCCAGATATTTTCGTGGATTGCCGGTTGATCGAGCCCGACTTGCGGCAAATGACCTTCGCCGACGGCAACGTCGTGCGGGAGAGGCTTATAGCCCGCGACGAACAGGCACGCCGCATCGTCTGGGCGTGGGAAGGAGAAGAGGTATCGCACGACAACACCTCCATGCAGGTCTTTGCAGAGAACAATGGACGCAGCCGGTTGGTGTGGATTCATGACACCTCACCGGACGAACTCTGCGGCTGGCTTGCCGCGGCGATGGACCAAATTGCGCCGGAGATCCGCCGCTCGCTCGAAAGAGCCAACTGAAGACTGGACCGGTCAAAGAACGTTCCGGCCATGCTCCGGAACGTTCTTTTCTCGAGGTATTATAATACCGCACCGGTATCCCATTGTTTTTGCATAGCCTTTTAGGAATACTCCGGCAATTTCAGCCTTGACGCGCGCCCTCACCCTCGCTTATAAACCCCTCACGAAGCAGCGGCCCGCAAAGGCCGCCGTTTTGTTATTGGCGGCGGGCAAGCGCTTTTCGCCAATCCAAGCAACAAGAAACGCCTTCCCTCGTGAAGGTCCGAACCGAAAGCAGAAAACATGACAACCTTTTCGCAGAAGCCTGCGGATGTGGTGAAGAAGTGGATCCTGATCGACGCCGAAGGTCTCGTCGTCGGTCGCCTGGCCACTGTCATCGCCAATCATCTCCGCGGCAAGCACAAGCCGACCTTCACCCCGCATGTCGACGACGGCGACAACGTCATCGTCATCAATGCCGACAAGGTGGTGTTCACCGGCAAGAAGTTCACCGACAAGGTCTATTACTGGCACACCGGCCACCCCGGCGGCATCAAGGAGCGCACCGCGCGCCAGCTGCTCGAGGGTCGTTTCCCCGAGCGTGTCGTCGAGAAGGCCGTTGAGCGCATGGTCCCGCGTGGCCCGCTCGGCCGTCGCCAGATGAAGAACCTGCGCGTCTATGCAGGCGCCGAGCATCCGCATGTCGCCCAGCAGCCCGTCGTGCTCGACGTGGCCAAGCTGAACGCCAAGAACAAGAAGGTCGCATAAGATGGCTGAGCTTTCCTCGCTCGCAGAACTGGGCGCCGCCACCGGCAACACCAATACCCAGCCGGCAGCCCCCGTCCACGTCCAGAAGCTCGACAAGTCGGGCCGCGCCTATGCCACCGGCAAGCGCAAGAACGCCATTGCGCGCGTCTGGGTGAAGCCGGGTTCCGGCAAGATCATCGTCAACGACAAGGAATTCGCGACCTATTTCGCGCGTCCGGTCCTGCAGATGATCCTCAACCAGCCGATCATCGCCTCCAACCGCGCCGGCCAGTACGACATCGTCGCGACCGTTGTCGGCGGCGGTCTCTCCGGCCAGGCGGGCGCCGTGCGTCACGGCATCTCCAAGGCGCTGACCTACTACGAGCCGACGCTGCGCGCCGTGCTCAAGAAGGGCGGCTTCCTGACCCGCGACAGCCGCGTCGTCGAGCGCAAGAAGTACGGCAAGGCGAAAGCCCGTCGTAGCTTCCAGTTCTCGAAGCGCTAAGCGTTACGCAACTGCATTGTCGAAAGGCCGCCTCCGGGCGGCCTCAGACTGCTGACAAACCCCGTCGATTTTCGGCGGGGTTTTTTTGTTATGTGATTGAAGTGTCTTGGACTGTTTGTGTCAGGGGATTTTGACAGGAGGCGTTGGGCCTCATGTGCGGGCCGACTTGGGCTTCGGGCACAGGCAAAGGGCGATCTTCTTGATGTTTTGTGCGGCGGCGGCGAGCAGGCACTGGCAGGCGACCTTGGTGAGACTTCGGAACCGCGCATAGCGGTGACCATGCAGTTGCTTGGCGTCGGCGAAGGAGCGCTCGACGGTCTCCTTGCGGCGGCGGTAGATAGCCTTGCCCCATGCGGTCAGCCG
>NZ_JAFG01000033.1 GCF_000519305.1 Mesorhizobium ciceri WSM4083
CCACAACCGACACCGGATCACCGGACTCCTGCACCTCACGCACAATCGCCAGCTTCTGCTCGACCGTCCAGGAGCGGCGCGTCCGCTGTCGGCCCGCATCCGGCGGCTGCGGCACAGCCGCGGCCGTGCTCGCTTCCAACGTCGACGGCTGCTCCATAGCCAGATACTTCATTCGCCAAGCGTCCACTTAAATCTAAGCGGACACTAACGCCTCAAGGTACGCGTCAGTAGGCGGCCTTCGTCGTATGCATACAGTGGCGATCGTTGGGCCGCTCCTGCAGCTGCATAAGAGCCTGAGCGACAGCCCGGCCGATCTACACTGCCTCGTCCTCAGGGCAGTTGGGCCGATCCAATCTGCCGTCGCTCATGACCTTGCCTGGCCTGGCATTGGCCCCATCACGACACTCACCTACAGGGCGACGATCGATGACCCCACGCGCCCATGTCGATTTGCCAAGTGGGCTTTGAATCAAGCGAACGCCATCATCCGGAAAGAGCCGGGCATTCAGCGAGCTGGACCGATACCCCATCTCTTACGAGAACCTCTTCCGCTTCAATTGTCCGTCCTTCAATCGAGGCGGACTCTAACTCCAGGTGGAGGAAAAACTCAACGGCAGATTGATGGCCGCAACCACCCGGTTTCGGACAATGCCAGTTGCGACCTCGTCGCACCCGAAGCTGCGGAGAAGGTCGGCTAAACGTGCCGCTGTGCGGTCGACGTCAAACAGAATCTCGCAGTGGTGGAAATCGCGCCGTAATTCGATTGGTTTTCGGTTTCACCGGAAGCGTCAAATCGCGGCCTGGCAGAAATCTCCTTGATCAATGCTGTTCGGTTAGGTCGCGCCCCTCGGGCAACCTAATCAGAAACGGCTCAACAGCAAACCAGAGCGGCGAGTTAGCAGGGCGACGCAGCCGAGGGACGCCACAGTGAACAGTATCAGCAGCGTGGCAACCGCTGTGACAGTTGGGTCAATCTGAAGCTCAAGTCTATTGAACATAAGTTTCGGAATAGTGAACTCCGTACCGAATAGGAAGAGCGATAATACAACTTCGTCAAAGCTAACGATGAATACCAGTATTCCGACTGCCACAAGTGACGGCAACACATTTGGTATCAGGATCCTGAAGAAGACAACGCGTTCGCTTGCTCCCAGTGTTCGGGCGGCGTCCTCGATGCGGCCATCAAAGGCGGAGATCGCGACGGACATCAGTATAACGACATATGGAACACCTAGCAGAGTGTGCGCTATGATAAGTCCGGCAAAGGAGCCGAGCAGGCCCGTTCGGGCGAAAGCGAAATAGAGCGCGATTGCCAGGATGATCGACGGCAAGACTAGGGGAGCCATCAAGTTGGCCTCAAGCGCCCACCGGCCGGCAAAGCGACCCCGCGCGAGCGCATAAGCCGCCGTTGTACCCATTGCGAGGGCGAGTACCGAAGAAGTGCTGCCGATCACAAGCGAATTTCGCAACGCGGCCATCCAGGCGGGGTCGCTGAAGAAGGCGGCATACCAGCGCAGGGAAAAACCGGGTGGCGGAAAAGCCAGCGATTGCGCGGATGAAAATGACATCGGAATGACGATCAAGACCGGCAGAAACAGGAAAACAATGGTCGAGACTGCAAGCAGGACCACAAGCGCGCGCTCCATCCCGGAAATCAGGCGCGATGCTCGTCCTCCTGATCGAATACCCTCTCGGCGCGAACGCACCTCATCGACCGAAAGAGCAGGTTCTCGAACGTTGCTGCTCATATCACGTTCCTTCGCTAATTGCTGAAACCAGAGCGCAATCTGTAGTTGACCATATATAAGATCAGGATCGTTATCATGAGAATGGTCGACAATGCCGCTGCCGTCTCCCAGCGTGGAAGCGTATTGATGAGAACATCCAGCATGTTGGCGATCATTGTCACATTGCCACCGCCCAAGACAGCAGGCGTGATGTAGAAGCCGAGCGATAGGATGAACACGAGAGTTGCGCTTGCTGCAACTGAAGGCCCACTCATCGGAAGAAAGAGTCGCCAGAAGATCGCGCGCCTCGAGCCACCTAGCGACGCTGCCGCTTGGAAACATCTCTCATCGAACCGACTAAATGCCGCATAGAGTGGGAGCACGAAAAATGGCAGCAGCACGTTGACCATGCCGATGAGAACGCCTAACTCGTTGTAGAGAAATTGGACTGGCTGATGGACCAGTCGCATCGCAATCAGAACTCGGTTGACGATGCCGTCATTTCCAAGAATGACAATCCAGGCATAGGTCCGGATCAATATGCTGATCCAAAATGGCAACAACACAAGCACAAGACAGATCGAACGTCCCCTCGGAGACAACCCGCGCAGCCAATAGACGAGGGGGTAGCCCAAGATGACGCAAGAGATCGTCGTCAGGCTCGCTATACGCAGTGTTTTGCCTATTACTTTAAGATAGACAGGTGTCTCGAAAACATACAAGTAGTGCCGCACTGTCGGAGTCGGATTCGAAAAGCTCCATCCGAGCATCGTCAAGACCGGCAGATCGAATGTGAGCAGCACGAAGAGCACCAGCGGCGCCAGCATGACGGCAAAACGCAGCTTTACAGTTTTCATACGAGCCAGCCACACTTCTCCTGCTCCTCATAAAAATCGCGAGACGCACGCTCGGCACCGAGCCCACCTGAAAACAGCTTGCGCTCGGTGCCTGCGTCGTTCCCACTTCGGATTCGACTTCAAGTTCAGATCACAGCGTTAGCTAACGAGCAAGCTTCCACTCCTGCCAACGCCGCTCGACTTCGTCGCCATGCTGAAACCACCACTTGCTATCCGAAAGGAGTTGGCGGTCTTTGTTTTCGGGCGAAGTAGGCATCTTGTCCCTGAGCTGGTCAGACAGATGCTCGGTCAACTGTGGACTGTTGCCGGGATAAAAGACCCGTTCCGCATAGATCGCCTGCTTCTTGGGGATAGTCCAATCACGCAGCGCCAACAGGGCCGCCTCCACCTGACCGGCGGGTGCCCCCTTTGGCACGCCCCAGAAGGTAATGTCTAGCAAGGCCTGGTTATAATCGTACTCCAGTCCAGGTTTCGACATGATTCGACCATTCCATGCCATGCAATAGGCCACCTCATTGTCCGCTAGCAGCTCCGTAGGCTGCTGACCCGACGTCCACCAGACGGAGACATCAGGCGCGATCCTATCCAGGGACCGGAAGGCTCGGTCCACATTGAGTGGGTACACCTTATTGAGCGGAACGCCATCGGCGAGCAGTGCTATCGGAAGCACGTAGTCAGGCCGGTCCGGCAGGCAGCGCTTTCCAGGAAACTTCTTGACGTTCCAGAAATCCTCCCAAGTCTCAATCGGTACCGTGCCCTTCTTCCAAGCCATGCCTGTTGAGAAATAGCTCATCCCAAAGCCGTATTCGCGCCGCATCTCCGGGAACATGGGGAGGGGATTAATTTGGTCCCAGTTAAGCTTCTCCAGCAGGCCGAGAGACACCGCCTGCTCATAGGTCCGGCCATTTAGGTCCCATAAAGAGACCGGGACGTTTCCCGACGCGACCATAGCACGAAGCTTGCCGAAGCTGGTTGGCGAGATATATTCGACTTGAATGCCGGTACGTTCGGCAAATGGCTTGAAGAAGGCTTCGACAGCAGCATCGTGACTTGCTCCTCCCGAGTCTCCAACTATAAAGTTCTTCGCGGGCTCACTGGCCGCCGGAGTGGGGTGCATTACTGTAGCGAGTGACAAACAGGAGATCACCAGCGCAGCTGTCGCTGAGCAAAGAGACGCTGTTTTCATTAAGATCCTCCTCTGGGGTTGGCCTGTTATTCTTCTTTATCCTGGATGAGCCATGCATCTTCAGGCCTCCAGGAGAAACATGCGCGATCCCCCGGAGAGAACCGCGGTACCACGTGCTGGCACGACGCGATGACGGGGCCGACAGGCGGCGCTTCTACCGCGTAGCGGACGATCTCGCCCTGATAGACCACGTCGGCAACGTGGCAGTCGATGCAAAACCGGTTGGCTGGGGCCTCGGTCGCGGGTTGGAGGTTGACGCGTTCTGGCCGGACGAGCATGGTTGCGCGTCTTCCGAGTGATGGGTAGTCACCGGCGAGCGGCAATCTTGTTCCGCCGTCTAGCGCAAGAACGGCCCCATTGCCCTCTCGCGCAATGATCCCGTGGAACAGATTGGCGGCGCCGAGAAACCCGGCGACGAAGCGATTGGCTGGTTGCCGATAAAGCTCTCCCGGACTACCGAGTTGCTGGATCACTCCTTGCGCAAGCACAGCGATGCGATCGCTCATCGACATTGCTTCATCTTGATCGTGCGTAACCAGAACGGTAGTCACGCCCAAGGTTCCTTGCAGGCGCCGTAGTTCTAGCCTTACCTCTTCTCGCAGCTTTCGGTCCAGAGCTGCCAACGGTTCGTCGAGGAGCAGAAGCTTCGGTCCGAACACGAGCGCGCGGGCGATGGCGACGCGCTGTTGCTGACCGCCGGAAAGCTGGGATGGCTTCCTGTGCTCGAGGCCATTCAGGCGCACAAGCTCGATCGCCCATTCCACGCGTTCCTTTGCATCGCGCCTGCTGATGCCGCGAACTGCCAAAGAGAAAGCGATGTTGCCCGCCACGGTCATGTTCGGAAACAACGCATAGGACTGGAACACCAACCCTATGTCACGTTGCGCCGGAGGAACGTGCGTGACGTCGCGCGATCCAATCACAATGCGACCACCCGTTGGCTGAATCAGGCCGGCGACCAACCCCAGTAGGGTAGACTTGCCAGAACCGCTGGGGCCTAGAATTGAGAGAAATTCACCTTCCGCCACCGTAAGATCGACATCTGAGACGGCGCATACCGTCCCGAAATGCTTGCTGAGACCCGATACCTCGATCGCGGGGCGACGGCTCACAGGCGCCAGAGTGTCCCGCTCGCTGGTTAGTTGATGACTGATCATTGGAGCCTCGGAATGGAGCCTATTCTGTCGAGGACGTGGCCCGCCTTAGCGCGGCATTGGCAATGAGAAGTCTGGCAATCGCGAGCGACGCTCCTTCCCGAACATCTGGAACGTGCCATCGTCTCCTCAATCCTCAGAGCGTGGGCGTTCTAACGGTATCAACCGCAAACCCCGCACATCCGTTTTTCTTTGTTAGGTCTTGTTCAGTTCTTGCGGAGCCCAAGGATTTCGCGTGCTTGGACGGGTGTGGCCACACGGCCCCCAAGCCCCTCGACAATCTGGACCCCTCGTTCGACAAGAAGCGGGTTCGTTGCGAAGCAGCCGCGGTCGAGATAGTGGTTGTCCTCCAATCCGACGCGCCCATGGCCCCCTAGCAAAACTGCGCTCGCAAGCATGGGCATCTGGTTGCGCCCTACGCCGAAACCCGCCCATGTGGCTTCTTTCGGAAGCAGAGACCGCATATATTGCATGGATTCCAGTGTATCCGGTGCCCCCCACTTGATCCCCAAGGCGAACTGGTAAAGTGGCTCACCGTCCACCAACCCTTCCTTCACGAGCGCTTGCGCCAGCAGAAGATCGCCGGGATTGTAGCATTCAATCTCTGCCTTCACGCCAAGCTTGCGGAATCGATCTCCCATAGCGCGAAGGCTCGGCGTCGTGTTTAGGTATACGTGCTCGCCCGTGCCCGTTCCCTGAAGGCCACAGGTGACGTTCAGGGAGGAAATATCCGGCCGGGAATCCGCCAGATGCTGGGTCCTCCGGTCGATCGTCCACATCGTGCTTTTTGCGGCCGGCGTCGAATTGGTTTCGTCGGCTTCAGCTGGGAAGTACTTGCAACCTCCGCCTGAGCTGAGATTGATCACGACATCCACGCCGCTATCGCGGATACGATCGACGACTTCGCGATATAAGGCAGGATCGTATGAGCCTTTGCCCGTTTTCGGATCACGTACGTGAATATGGCAGACGCTGGCTCCCGCATTCGTCGCTTCCACGGACGCAGCCGCGATTTGCTTCGGCGTGACCGGATACTCAAGTTCGTGGGGGTATTTCGGATTTAAGTCTGTCGCGCCGGTTACGGCGCAGGTCAAGATCACCGGGCGGTGCGAATTGCTCATGGTTCTACTACCTTGCTTGGTTGGGAATCCGGCTCGCGCTCGCATATCCGCATCAACTCGGCGCGAAGATTGTCCGGGATCGGCACTTTCGTTCTGGTCTCAAGACCAAACAGCACAGAGACTGCTTCCAAGCGCGCCGCGACGCGCTGAGTTTTCGCGTCAATCAGGATGTGCTCAAAAGTGAGTGAAGTCGTCCCGACCCTGCTTAGACGGGTGCGACACTCCACGGCATCCCCGCTGCGCACCTCTCCGAGAAAGGTGGTAGCCTGATGCGCCGCCACCGTTCCGAGGCCACTCGCACCCATCCGACGCCATGACATACCGCAGCGCGCGTAGAAAACGCCGACCGCGCTATCGAAGATCGCTGCGTAGTGCTGCACGTTTAGATGCCCGTTCCCGTCGCATTGTGACGGCGAAATCGTACTGCAATAAGTGAGGATACCGCGTTCCATTACTTCATTCCCGACACCAGCGATTCAGTAGATTGGATCGCCTTCCCACTCGTTGTGACCGTCTACAGAAATAAATTGTCCGGAGACGACCGAGGCGCGCTGCGAGGCAAGGAATTCGACCATTTCCGCGATATCGCCTTCGCCGACCGGCCGCCTCAGTGATATGAAAGATAGGCGCCGCCTCAATTGCTCGTCAGGCGTGAGACCGTTGCGCGCGGCGGCAGTCTCCAACAACATCTTCCCGCGCGCGTTGTTGACGAAACCTGGAAGAACGGCATTGCAGGTTATTCCGAACGGCCCGAGTTCTCTCGCCAGAGCAGTAGTGAGCGCCATGAGCGCACCCTTAGTGACGACATAAACACTGCGCTGCGGAACGCCGATCTTCACAGAGGTCGTAGAGATATTCACGATTGCACCAGAACGCCGTTGTTTCATCCCGGGCACGATTGCCCGCACCAGATAGAACGCGCCGTGAATGTTGACATCGAAGACTCGCTGCCATTCTTCGACGGTAAAGGCTTCGACCGGCTTGCGCGCTCCACCGAGACCGGCGTTGTTGACCAGAACATCAATGCGTCCATCTCGGGCCAATACATCGGCGACAAGACGATCCGTGTCCCCTGGATTTCCAACATCGGCGCGGTAGGCGGTGATGCCGCGCTGCCCGCCAGCTCGCTCGAGCGCTGCGTCATCAACATCGCATATGTGGACGTTGTCCCCTTGAGCAGCGAATCGCTGGGCGATCGCCAGCCCAATTCCCCCGCCCCCCGCTGTTACTACAACTGATCGTTTCACCCAAGCCCCCCCCTGTGTTGTTTGTAGTTTGTCATTACAAAGTCAGCCTGTCAACGTGCTTCCTGGTGGTAATTGTGTTGGCGTTCGGCCCTGATCCTCGGCCGCGTATTAAAGGGCCATCGAAGGCGTGTGTGCCTGTCCACGCGTCGCTAGGCAGCGCAGCTGGCTGTACACGCTAAGAGTTTATGGCGTGCCGTCACGCTCGGCAGTCGACGGACGACTGGGTGCAGGCGAGAGCCAATCATTCAGAGGTCCTAGCCCGTGGTAAGTATGCTTTCGCGATCGAGGTCACCGCCGGATATGTCGCTTAGTGATGCCTTGTGACGAGACGCTTGTCATGACGAATCGCATGTGTCAATTATCGCTCCGAAATGCTGAGACGTGCCCAGTCTGCAAGGCGGGAGACAAATATGATGGTTGTTGGTTCAAGCTCAGAGTTGAAGCCGCTCGACAAGAGGCCAACGCTTGCCGATCGCGCTTACCTGTCTCTGCGCCGGGCTTTAACAAGCGGCCATTTCGCACCGGGTGAAAAGCTGACGATTCGTGATGTGGCCGCCATGCTGGATATCAGCATGACTCCAGCCAAAGAGGCGATGAGCCGACTGATCGCGGAAAAGATCCTGCGATCGGGCTCCCAACGCTCCGCGATAGTGCCCCACCTTAACACGCACGAGGTAGGAGACCTTTACCTCGCGCGTATCAGCCTCGAGGCAAGCATCACCGAGGAGGCCGTTAACCGCCTGACGGAAAAAGACGTTCTGAAACTGGAAGCAATGCAAAGCGAGATGGAGACTGCCAGTGCAGAAAGCGACTACAAGCTTTTGCTCCGCTTAAACGAACGCTTTCACCTCACAATCTATGAAGCGGCTGGAATGCCAGAAACGTTCGACATCATACGCGGCCTCTGGATGCGCCTTGGGCCTCACTTGAACATAATATTCTCGAGGCAAGCGCCCACCAGATCGTTCCCCGCTCATATAAAACTATTAAAAAGCATCCGTGCTCGAGATCCCGTGGCGGCTGCCGCCGCGGTCCGTGATGACCTTCGACTTGGTGCCGAGCGGATGTGCCAGATGTTAGCTGACGCCGAGAAGGAAGAGTTAACTGCCCAGGCCGGCCGAACACGGATGCCTCGTTGAAATAAGACTGCTCTAACCAC
>NZ_JAFG01000034.1 GCF_000519305.1 Mesorhizobium ciceri WSM4083
CTAGTAGCTCTGCACAGAGGATTTGACAGGTTCGATGGGTTGCAACCTGGGTAGGCTATCGGGTTCGACGAGCAGTTCGATGCTTCGTGCAACACCAGGCTGTCTGCGGATCAATCCGGCACGCTCGAGGGTGAGCACCATCTGATGGACGGAAGGCGCGGTGACGCCGAAGAAGCGTTGCATGTCGCGTTCGGCCGGCGGCTGGCGGTTGACCTGCATGTAAGCCCAGATGAAGGCGAGATACTGCCCCTGTTTGTCGGTGAATCGGGGTCGGGCAGGCGGCTGTCGGTCAAGCAATTGATTCATTTGTCGATTCATCCGGAACCTCCGCACCCGAAGGAGGCCATCCGGATGAATATACGCTATCGCGTCGATCTCGACCAACCCGAACGCGACGAACTCATGAGCATACTGCGCAGCGGCAAGCATCCGGCGCGCAAGCTCAAGCGGGCACAGATCCTGCTCGCCGCCGATGCCAGCCACAGCGACGAGACCATTGCGACGACGGTGGTGGTCGGCGGCTCCACGGTCTACCGCACCAAGCGCCGTTTCGTGGAGATGGGTCTGGAGGCGGCGCTCAGCGAAGAGCCGCGCCCCGGCGCGGAGCGCAAGCTGAGCGGCAAGGAGGAAGCCTTGCTGGTGGCCACCGCCTGCTCCAACCCGCCGCCCGGGCGGGCCCGCTGGACACTGGAGCTGCTGGCCGACGCGTTCGTCAAGCTGACCGAGCATGAGCAACTGTCGCGCGAGACAGTGCGCCGGCGCTTGGCCGAGAACGATCTCAAGCCGTGGCGCAAGGACATGTGGTGCATTCCCAAGGTCAACGCCGAGTATGTCGCGCGCATGGAGGATGTGCTCGACCTCTATGCCGAGACACCCGATCCGGCGCGGCCGGTCGTGTGCTTCGACGAAAGCCCGACCCAGCTCATAGGCGAAGTGCGCCAGCCCATCCCAGCCGCACCGGGCAGGCTGGAGCGCTATGACTGCGAGTACAAGCGCAACGGCACCGCCAACCTGTTCGTCTTCCTCGACGCGCACCGCTCATGGCGCAAGGTGAAGGTCACCGAGCGGCGCGCGGCCGACGACTTTGCCCACTGCATGCGCGACCTCGTCGACATCCATTATCCCGAGGCCGAGCGCATCCGGGTCGTCCTCGACAATCTGTCGACCCACTCGCCCGCCGCGCTCTATCAGGCCCTGCCGCCATCACAGGCGCGACGCATCCTGCGACGGCTGGAGTTTCACTACACGCCCAAGCACGCCAGCTGGCTCAACATGGTCGAGATCGAGATCAGCGTCCTGCGCAGCCAGTGCCTCGACCGTCGCATCGAAAGCCGCGATAGCCTCGTCGCCGAGGTCGCCGCCTGGCAACACCAACGAAACGCCAGTGGCGCCCGCATCAACTGGATGTTCTCAACCCAACAGGCCCGCCTCAAAATGGCCAAGGCCTACCCAAAGCCAACCGTCAAAGAGTCATAATCTCTGTGCAGAGGTACTAGGTCGGCATCGGCAATTTCACTTTCGAGGCCTGCTCAGGCTATCGCGGTAGGGACGGCCATTACTGGCCGCCCCCGCACAGATCCGGACACGCCCAACCAAGGCATCCGGCTCCTACCTCGGGTGTCTGAGGTCAAAGCGTTCGTCTGGCCAGGGATGAAGGACGCGGGGCGGAGGAAGCCAATCAGCGACCAACTTCGCCATGCGTTCCCATGTGAATCCGTCCTTCTGACTGCGCCGCCGAAGCCTCCGCCGCCAGAGGTCGGTCACATAACGCCGGAACGCCGAGAGCGCCCGGTTATTGGTCGGGACCGCATAGTAAGCGAAGTGGCCAGCCACGACTTGCCTTAACCATTTCCCCTGCTCAGGAATGGGATGATGCATCCGACGCCGTAGCTCCGCCTTAATGTCCCTCAGCTTTCCTCGCATGCGGTCGCGCCGGGTCTTCCGTTGAAGCTGGAAGTTACCACGGCGGGATCGACCACCGATGAAGGTAAAGCCTAAGAACGCAAAGGTTTCCGGCTTGCCAAGCCCTCGCCGCTTGCGGTCGGTCGCTGCAAAGCGGCCGAACTCAATCAGGCGGGTCTTGTCCGGGTGGAGTGACAGTGCGAATTTCCCAAGCCTGTCGCGCATCGCATCGAGGAAGCGACGTGCGTCGCCCTCATATTCGAAGCCGAGTACCAGATCGTCTGCGTAGCGCACGACGATCATGCCCCCCGGGCCTCCCGCCGTCTCCAGCGCTCCGCCCAAAGATCGAAGCAGTAATGGTAGATATTGGCCAAAAGCGCAATCACCGACCCCTGACCCGTTCCCCTGTCATCGAGGCGCTGCCAAGAGTCGTTCGCGATATCGGGTGGAAGGCGCTGGTACGACTGTGCACCCGAATCTCGTCGGCTGAGCGCGCGCCGCAAGAACGCCAACGTCGTCAATGTCGCCATCGCACGCGAGATGGTAGGCTTCATCTGGTCGATTGCCTGCACGGTTCAATCCGGGCCAAAGGCGGCGTGACCAGTATTTGAAAGACAGCCAGCAGAGGAGATCGCAAAACTCAGACATCAGCCTCGGTGCGATATGCGGCGCTGGAGGCGGAACAATGCCGGGGAGCCCTCGTCTCCACTATGAGCCTCGACGTTCGCCATCAGAGGCAGCCCCAAACGAAACAAGCTCATGCGGCCCGACCCGCGGATGAGAGATTGTTGACCGACGTTCAAGTCCCGCCTGTCATATCCGCCGTACAAATACCCCGACCGCCGATCGGGTTCGGCGGGCCAATTTCTACGCCAAAGGCCGTCGTCAGCAATCATGAGAGTGGATTGAATCTGACATTTGGTGCCCACGTTTGACGGCGGCGATGATTTAGGAGTCGGCGGTCCAGGAGAAGGGTTTGGGTTGTCGATTGTGGGCGGTTGATGGCCGCCTGCAGGTCGACAACAGATTGAAAGACGCGTCGCTTGAGGCGTCGCTTCGACAGCTTGGCGAAGAAGCCCTCGACGGCGTTGAAGCTGATGGCGATTGAGCCAGGCACGCACCTTGGGGTGCTTGTGAGCGGCGTAGTTGTCGAGGGCGACGTGGACGGCCTTGCCGGTCGGCACCTCGGCGTCGATGGAGTTGAGAAAGCGGATGAATTCCTGATGCCGATGCCGCTGCATGTTCTTGCCAATAACGGTGCCGTCGAGCACGTTGAGAGCCGCAAACAGTGTGGTCGTGCCATTGCGCTTGTAGTCGTGGGTCATGGTGCCAAGCTACCCTTCTTCATGGGTAGGCCGGGCTGGGTGCGGTCGAGGGCCTGGATCTGGCTCTTCTCGTCGACCGACAGCACGATGGTTGAGCAGGCGGATCAACCATAGAGGTCGACGACGTCGCGCAGTCTGTCGACGAACTGCGGATCGTTGGAGAGCTTGAACTGCCGCCAGCGGTTCGGCTGCAGCCCGTGCGCCTTCCAGATGCGACGCACCGCACTCGGGCTGATGCTGGCCGCGGTTGCCATCATGTCGGCGGTCCAGTGCGTCGTCTCGCCAGGCGGGTCCTGCAATGTCAGCGACACCACACCCCACGGCTACTTCAGGCCCGCGAGGCGGAATGCGCGAGGGCCGCGTCTTGTCGCGCAACAATCCTTCGAAGCCTTCCTTAGCGAAGCGCTGCTGCCGGCGCCATACGCAGGTCTTGGATTTGCCGGTTTGATCTCGACGGTGCCCACACCGTTGCCGCTAGACAGAATGATCTCGGCCCGCCAGACGTGCTTCTGCGGCGCATTGCGATCCCTGATCAGCGCGCTCAAGCGTTGGCGATCAATCGGCGAAACGGTGAGGGATATTCCTGTGCGCATCCGCCAAACTCGCATGCGCACTTCGGACTGTTATGTCAGCTCAGCCCGGCAAGATGGGCGCGCCGCAGATAATCATGCACGACGCCATTGCTGACCCCGAGCGTGTGCGGGATGGCACGCTCGGTCAGGGCCAGGACATGCCTTAGACGTAAAACTTCTCTGATCCGGCACATCGACAATCTCTGGGTTGGCATCAGGCTTCCTCGTTTTGAACGAGGCATCCTGTAGACAGGCTGAGTTGTCGGCCGAAGCGTCCAGCACCTCCGAAAAGGTGCTCACGATCGTCTGAAATCGCTGCTCACGATCACCCGAAATCGTGCTCATGATCCCGTGAAATCCGTGCTCACGATGCGGTGAAATCCGTGCTCACGATCGTCTGAAATACGCACCCAACAGCGATATCGACGCCCTCTTGCCCTGGAACTACCAGAGCTGAACGGCTTGAGCTGCCCGCTTACACTTGGGCTGTGTCCGGTTGCACATTATTTGTGTTCGGAACCTGACGCACTGAGGCGCATGTCTACGGCCTTTGCCGGCGCGAACCCGTGATTTTGCCCCTCTTACTCGCGCACCTCTTGTTTGGCACGCCGAATGCGGGGGACGTGCTTAAGGATTTGTTACCACCGTTGCGGTGCCACAGTCTCCGGCCGAAGAGGTCTACATGAAAGTTTCTCAAACGGATGTGATAGGCTCTGCACTTGCGAGTGCTGTCCCGCCACCGCGTCCGCTGCCATTCGCCCAGCAGCAGCTTTGTTCCTTTCGCTTCCGACCAGCTGTAGCGAGGCCTGTAAGATGCAGATGGGTTCTTCCACTTCGCAGCAAAGATGGACGACGCGGCCCTGCAGTCAGCCGTGTCGCGTTAGTTGCGCGCCACGAGCCGACGGCCGCCAACGCGCTGCACCATGATGCAGGCGGCGTTCAACCGAGAAGCCGGGAATCCCCCCCGCCGGTTGGCCGGCCGCATCTGCGGGGTTGCGATATGCCAGACGGCTGTCGCTATCAGTCAAACAAATCCGAGCATATTGTGCAAACATTGAGGAGTAACTCATGCGGGTCGCCGTTGTTAGTAACTATGATTATACGGGCGTGATCAATCGGTTCGGCCAGCCTCGTCCGGATCAATACGCCGGCTTCGGGACGGAAAAAAGCTTGGTAGCGGCACTGCAAGAGGCCGGTCACCAGACGATGAGCTGCGAAGGGGACAAAGGACTGCTCGCTAGGCTCGAGCGGTTCATGCCACCCGATCCGCAAGTCCGCCCAACGGGAATCGTCTTCAACTGGGCGAATGGAATTCAGGGCGAGTGTCCTTACACCCACGTTCCGGGCATGCTCGAGTTGGCCGGCGTTCCATACACAGGATCAAGCCCTCTCGGGTTAGGGCTGACGGAGGATAAGGTAGTTGCCAAGATGCTCATCCGCAGCTGCGGGGTGCCGACGCCGAACTTTTGCGTGATGCGTCTTGGCACAGAGAGTACCGGCGACCTGCGATTCCCTGTAGTGGTGAAGCCACGCTTCGCATTCGACAGCTTGGGAGTGCAGCTCGTCCATGAGCCTGCTCAGTTAAGGCAGTCCGTGGAGGTGATCGTCGCCCAGTATGGGCAGGATGCGCTCGTGGAAGAATATATCGACGGGCGAGAGATCGCTGTCGCGCTGCTCGGAAACGAAGAGCTCGAGGTGCTGCCTCCGGTGGAGCAAGAGTTTGGCGAATGCGAGACACGACTTTTCACTTGGGAAATGAAGAAGAAGGCGATCGCGGTGCCGCCCCCCATTTGCCCCGCGCCAATCGAGAGCAGCCTTGCGAAGCTGCTGGGGGATATTTCTATTGCCACCTTCCGCGCATGCCAGTGCCGGGACTACGCCCGCGTCGATCTCCGGATCGATCGTTCCGGTAAGCCCTTTGTCCTGGAGATTAACCCCATGCCAGGCATTCGCCCGACTGGCTTTTTTGCCTTGGCCGCGAGGACTGCCGGACACAGTTACTCGAGTTTGATCAATCGAATCCTGAATGTAGCCCACACGCGGCATTTCGGAGTCGGCATCCTCTAGCAGGCTTCTCTGATTGGGGTCGTTGAGGTCAAGCTCCTCCTGATATTTTTCCGGACCATGTCGCCCCGCGGGTCACTCGCTTCTCTTCGCGGTCGACGTTAGGCCGCCGCATGATGGGGTCAGTAGAGCGAGGCGTCTCAATCTGTTGAACGACCTTGGGAGAGTTCGTCCCAGGATCGTGCCTGCTAACGAGATCACCTTGCCCGTCGTCCCCACGGGAACGATCCGGATCACGCCCTTTCGGGCGGAATCAATTCCTCCTCGTTGGTCCGTTGTCCCTATTTCATGCCGATACGGGGCCGGGTGTCTTGCCGAAGCGGAATTCTGTCCCATCGCTCCACATGCGATGCAGAATGACAGCGAGCTTGCGGGCAACAGCAACTCGGGCTCGGGCCATACCGCGCCGCTTGGCGACATTCATTCCCCACGCTCTGAGGCTCGACCATCTCTTGCTGAGCACAAGCAACGAATGAGCCGCCTCATAGAGGGCCGTGCGGGCGAGCTCGTCACCGCATCGGCTTACCTTGCCCTGAATGTCCGTCTCGCCAGATTGATAGCGTGCCGGGGTCAGACCCAGATGCGCTCCGACATCCCTCGATCGGCGAAAGCGGTCCGGCTGATCGACCGTGGCACGAAAGGCGAGCGCGGTGATGGGTCCCACACCGGGCACGGACATGAGTCGCCGGCAGACTTGCTCCTTGCGGGCGATATTGAGGACCTGCTTTGTCAGTCGCCCGAACTCGCGCAACATCGTGGCCACGATCGCCAGAAGCGGCTCGACAAGCGCCATGATGACCGTATCTGCGCCAATCAGTTCGCGCACGCGATCAGCAAAGGCTGCACGGCTTGGAGTGCCGAGCTTGATGCCGGCCTCCCGCAGAATCGCCCTGACGACGTTCTCGATGGTCCGCATTTCATTGAGGACCGTGCGTCGTGCGACGAGGAGGGATCGCCAGAGCCGACACTGCTGGCTCTTCACATGCACCTGCCGATACCAGCCGGTGCGCATGATCTGCGCCAAGGCGCGGGCGTCGTTGCGATCCGTTTTGTTCGGCATCGTTTTCATCGCCGCGTTGGCCTGCCGGGTCTCGATGTAGATCGCCGGCAACCCTTCGGCGCGAATACCGTCATAAAGCCAGGCCGTCAGCGAGCCGGCTTCGAGCCCGATGCGCTCCAGCGGCAGATCGATTTTCCGCAAGGCCTCATAAAGCGCCCTCGGCTCACTCGCCGCCCGCCCTTCCTTCACGATCCGGCCGCTCTCGTCGACGACACAGATCGCGGTCTCTTCCAAAGACACGTCAAGTCCGGCAAAATACTTCATGGCTGCTCCTCCTGATGTTTGTGGCGATCTACATCGACCACGTTCTCACATCTCGACAGGAGCAGCCGCCCTCAATTTGGCTCGGGCGAGACCCCAATCACCCCATCTGTTGAAGAAGTATCCGTTTGGCTTTGAGGATGGCTTCGTCGCCGTTGTGATAGGCGAATGTGATCTCGATCGAGCCGTCGTCGAGCAGTTCGGCGGGGCCGTCGCCGGTGACTTCATCCATCTCGTCGCAGCCACCCCATGCGAAGAAGACCATCGAGGGACTGTAGCTGAGATCGAGGCCGGCTTGCAGGGCGCCAAAGGCGATTTCGCCGTGATTGTCGGCTCCAATGGTAATGGTTGCGGGTCCGCCGAGGTCGAGATACCCGCGATCCCACAGATCGGCCTCGATGATGCGCCAGTGGCCGATCAGTTGGCAGCCTGCGGGCGCGGTCATGTCGGTGCCGCCATGAGTTTCGGCAGCCGCACCAGATTATAGGCGGCGGCAGCGAAGGTGAAGGCCCATCCGACCCGGTCGCGGCCGCGCAACTTGGTTTTCTCCTGCCCGGCGATCGTCTTGATCCAGCCGAACGCCTCCTCAATGCGCTTGCGGATACGCTGGCTGACGGCATAGCCGCCGTGCCGGGTCGTGCGCCCATCAATCGCCGAACTTCGCCCGTTCGTGTTCTGCGCCACATGCGGCGTCACCCTCATCGAACGCAACTCGTTGATGAAGTCCTCCGCGTCATAGGCCTCGTCGGCGCCAAGCGTGATCGCAGCCGACCGATCCGCACGAGGTTCGATCATATGGAGTGCCGCCGCCCGCTCGGCATGCCCGTCGGCAAACGTCAGGCAGGCGTCGACCAGAAGGCCATGGCGGTTCTCCATCAGCCCACGCCCGATGAAGCAGAGCTTCGTCTCCTTGCCTTTGCCCTTGCGGTAGAGCCTGGCGTCAGGATCGGTGGTCGAGCCATGGGTATCGTTCGACCGCTTCTGGCCATGGAAATCCGCTTCGGCGTTCGAGGCAAGCGCCCACCAGATCGTTCCCCGCTCATATAAAACTATTAAAAAGCATCCGTGCTCGAGATCCCGTGGCGGCTGCCGCCGCGGTCCGTGATGACCTTCGACTTGGTGCCGAGCGGATGTGCCAGATGTTAGCTGACGCCGAGAAGGAAGAGTTAACTGCCCAGGCCGGCCGAACACGGATGCCTCGTTGAAATAAGACTGCTCTAACCAC
>NZ_KI912612.1:0-7610 GCF_000519305.1 Mesorhizobium ciceri WSM4083
GCGCTGCAGGCTCCGGCCCGCCAGATCGCGGCCAACGCCGGTGCGGAAGCATCGATCGTTGCCGGCAAGATCCTTGAGAACAAGGGCGCGACCTTCGGCTACAACGCCCAGACCGGCGAATATGGCGACATGATCGCCATGGGCATCGTCGATCCGGTCAAGGTCGTGCGCACGGCTCTCCAGGACGCGGCCTCGGTCGCCGGCCTGCTGGTCACCACCGAAGCCATGATCGCGGAGGCTCCGAAGAAGGAGTCGGCTGGCGGCGGCATGCCGGGCGGCATGCCCGGCGGTGGCATGGGCGGCATGGGCGGCATGGACTTCTAATTGCCGAAGGGTCCCGAAAAGTCGCAGACTTTTCGCAAGACCATTCGCAATGGGAATTCCATAACGCACGCCCATCAACCAGCATTGCTCAAGCCGGCGAGCGGGCTTGAGTGGCGGCATGGATTTTTAGTCCAGCCCACCAGCCACGGATCCGAAAGGGCGGCAGCGATGCCGCCCTTTTCTTCGCCTTGGGTCGAAGAAACGGCCAGCTTGAACGCCGGCCACAGGAGTGCGTTCCGCCGCCAGAACGATGCCACTTAAAGCCTAATGAGGCGGTGCAACTTCAAGAACACCCACCTAAGGGCCACGGCCGCCAAATTACGACATCCCTGACGTCGTGTGGCAGCTTGTCCGACATGGCGAGATCGGCCATACAGACATCAGGCTGGCTGATTCAACTTAGGCGTTTCGGCCCGCGTCCTCTGATGCCAACCCGGGAGATGCGGCCGGCCCGCAGCCAAGTTCCACAGAGGCTTTTTTTGCCCAATTGGAATTGGCACATTGCGCTAATAACCATCACCGAAGCGATCATTTGGTCGAAAGCAGTCAAGATCATGCAGCGTGAAAATCGTCACCCTCCCGTTTCAGCGACTCTCGCGCCATTTCGCAACCATGTGTTTCGCTCGATCTGGACGGCCACACAAATATCCAGCGTCGGATGGCTCGTGCAAACGGTTGCCATCAGCTGGCTGATGGCAACCATTTCAGCGTCGGATCTGATGGTTGCCCTGGTGCAGGCCGCATCCACATTGCCGGTATTCTTCCTCTCAATCCTTGCCGGAGCCATCGCCGACAATTTCAGCCGCCGATGGGTGATGTTTGCGGGACACTGTCTGATCGCATTGGCGTCATCGACGCTGATGATTTCTGTGGGACTGGGATTTGTCCATCCATGGCTCATACTCGGACTGGGTTTCCTGGCTGGCTGCGGCTTCGCGTTGAATGATCCGGCCTGGCATGCTTCCGTCGGCGATATCCTCGACAAGCGCGACATTCCCGCCGCAGTGACGCTTATGTCGGTCGGATACAACATCGTGCGCAGCATTGGTCCGGCTCTGGGCGGCGTCATCATGGCCTTCTTTGGGCCTCTGGCCGCTTTCGCCTTGGCCGCGCTGAGCGATCTGGCGCCTCTCAGCGCAATATGGCGAACCAAATGGAAGGTTCGCTCTTCTCCTCTGCCTCGCGAGAAAATGATGACGGCAGTTCATGACGGCGTGCGCTTCACGGCAATGTCCCTGGAGATCAGGGCGGCGATAGCCCGCGCCACCCTTTTTGGGTTGGCCAGCATCTCCATCCTCGCGCTGCTGCCGCTTGTGGTTCGGGATCAGTTGAAAAGCGGTCCAATTGTCTATGGCATCTTATTGGCCGGTTTCGGCATAGGTGCTTTCATCGCTGGCATGAGCAACGGCTACCTGCGGCGGACCGCGTCTCAAAACAGGCTGGTGGCGCTCGCCTCAATTGCTTGTGCAGCATGTTGCCTTTGCCTTGCCCTTACAACGTCGGTTGCGTTTGCGGCCATTTCGCTGGCACTCGGGGGCGCTGGTTGGCTTGTCACCTGGACGGGCATTGACGTATCGGTTCAGCTGGCAAGCCCAAGGTGGGTTGTCGGCCGCACGCTCTCAATCTATTACGCCTTGAGCGCCGGCGGTATGGCTGCCGGCAGCTGGATCTGGGGATCTGTCGCGCAGAACTATTCCTTGACCTTGGCTCTGGAGGGCGCCGCCGTGGCTCTGTTGCTGGTGGCAGCGGCGGGGATACTGTTGCCGGTCCGTCCATGGGAAGAAACCGATCAGGAAAGTTCGGATTTTCATCCCCCCGAACTGGCACTCGATTTGAAGCCAAGAAGTGGCCCTATCGTTGCCAAAACTGAGTATTCCATATCCGAGGAGAATATCGAGGCCTTTCTGTCCTGCATGCGCGCAAGGCGCCACGTTCAAAGCCGTGCCGGTGCACGAAACTGGACGCTCCAACGAGACCTTCAGACGCCTTCACTTTGGACAGAGACATTCCGCACGCCAACCTGGATGGACTTTCTTCGCCTGAATCATCGGCTCACAGCAGCGGATAAGGAGATCGGCCAGCATCTCCTGGCACTGCACAATGGTGAGCTTCCTCCGCGAACGGTGCTTTCGATCGAGCGAACGACGGAGGCAACTCGTACCCGTGCTCAACCGATACCGTTCGTATCGCGCACCCAAAGGTGATTTGAGACGAAGCTGTCAAGGCATGAAAGCCGCCCCAGCCGCGGCCCCGTGACAGCCGAGCGACGGTTTCTGGTTGAGTTCCTAACTCGGCTAGACGCGCCGACTGATCTTGTCGCGATCGCCAGTTCGGCGACGGGAATGTCCTGCCGACGAGAGCAGGTACGGCTCTCCCTGCGTTCGGAGTGGCGTCGTGACCGTCGAAGACGCGGTTGGAGAGCCAGTTGGCGCGCAGATATTGCCAGGCGTTCTCGACCGGGTTGAGTTCCGGGGCTCGCGATGGCAGCAGCACCGGCGTGATGTTTTTCGGCACCTTCAGCTTGGCGGTCGTGTGCCAGCCTGCCCGGTCGAGTAGCAGCACGGCGTGCGCGCCGCGCGCCACATGGCGGCTGATCTCGTCGAGGTGAAGCTGCATGGCCGCGGTGTCGGCAAACGGCAGCGCCATGGCTGCTCCCTTGCCGCGCGCCGGGCAGATGGCGCCGAACAGGTATGCGCTTTGATAGCGCTGGTCGGCGGGCTGCCTGGGCCGCGTGCCACGGCGCGCCCATTGCCGCACGACACCGTTCTTCTGGCCAATTCTGGCTTCATCTTGAAACCACACCTCGACGGGCTTGCCCTTCGGCAGATCGGCGAGGTGGGCCTCTAGCGTGCGCGGAAAGTTTTTTTGAACTCTTCCACGATCCAGGCATCCTGCGCCGGATGGCGCGGCCGCGCGCTCATGTGCGAGAAGCCGAGTTCCTTCAGCAGCTTGCCCACGTAGCGCTCGTGATAGGCGACGCCGAAACGATCCGCGATGACGCGCTGCAGATCGATGCGCCGCCAGCGCACCACGCCGTCAACCGCCAGGTCCGGTCCCGTCTCGACGATTTGCGCCAGTTCGGCCTTCTGTTCCGGCGACAAGCGCGGCGTGGGTCCGCCATACCAGGCATCTTTCAGTCCGTCAGGACCATCCTCGTTAAAGCGATGCACCCAGTCCCGCAGCGTCTGGCGGTCCATGCCGCCGATCCGTGCAGCATCTTCCCGGCTCATCCCGTCCATGATCCCAGCCAGCGACAATAAGCGCCTGCTCTGGTTGACGTCCTTCGCCGCCTTCCCCAGTCGCCGAAGCGCCACAGCCGAATAGTCCATCCGCATCTTCACCGCTGATCCCATCGCCCGAATCCTCCTCGCGACAAGGAATCACGGATCAGTCGAAGCGGGAACCCCTACAGAGTCAGCCCTCAGAGCCTTTGGTATAAATCGATCGCCGACGCCACATCGCAGCGTCAGATCGACGGGCATCGGAATCGTCCAGGTAGGGCAAACCACGCCGCCTGATCGCCTCGTCACCCAATTCAAGTTGGCGATGCTCGCCATCGCCATGCCGGCCGCGATAGGACATCACACTGACGATCATCGCGTGGTCATGCTGGCGCAGAGCCTCTCCAGATTGCCGCTCAACTCGCCCACCGTAAACTTAAAAAAGCAACTGTAATCCTGACTTTTATGGGCCGCGTCAGCTTTCCGACAGGTAACCTCGTTAGGCCGATAACAAACAGCATGCTGCTGCCTGCTCAGTTTTGCGGAGCGGCCGCAACAGGAGGGGAATATGAACCCATCTAACAACATCAACCCATCCGCGCGTTATTCTTCTACGAACCAGCCCACGGTGCGACAGCCGCCAAACCAAGGGCAAGCAGGATTTGAGCAGCACTTGGGCGAGACGCCACAGGTGCATGCGGCAGGTGCCCGCCCTAGCCAGGTCCTTGGCGTCTCTCAAGACGAGCGCCTCATCCAAGAGGCGGCCGATGAAGCTACTAAGCGGGGCCAACGACTGAGCACCGTTGATACATATAAAAGCGCGCTTCGCAGGTTGGCCGACGCGCTCAAGCCGTCTGGCCAAACACTTGCCACGCTCAATGACGAGTCATTGGTCGACCACGCTAAGCGGCTGTTTCCGAAAGACGGGGCAATGATCGCGGCATTGTTGATGCTTCGTCCGCGTCGTGTGCCCGCTGCCCCAAGCACGCTCCCTTATCTTCCTTCCAAAGCAGACGAGCTGCTCATCATGGAGGCCGGCGACGCACGTTTTGGTTCAAGCTTACGTGACAACACCGCCGCGAAAAATTCTGGCTCTCTTCGCAAGCTGTCTTCAGCACTCGCACCTTTCCCAATTGCTATGCTCGATCACGACTCACTAGTCGAGCAGGCTAAGACGTTGTTTCCGACCGAGCGCAAGTTCATAAACGCGCTGGATAAGCTTCGTAAGTACCGAGAGGGCATTGGGCTGAGCACTGCGAGCGCGGGCAAAGATACCCGGTCGACGTTGGAGCCGACGGCCCACTTGCCCGTTCAAAGTGTCGGTCAGGAGCGGCTTTTGGGTAGTGCCACGGACCGAGGCGATGAGCACGACACCCGAGCGATCAGGCAGATTACACAAGACAATGTCGCCATTCAGGCGCTGCTGAGCGAAAACCGCGTGCTGATGCGGGCCGCCACCTCGCTGCTGCCACATGGCAACGAAGCGCAGATCGGGCGGGCGTCGGCTGATCCGAATTCGTCCGACTTGCGCAACCACCTTGCCTCTGCGCCTGAGTCCGGGCCCGAAGCGAGTCAGCAGGCCCCGCAGCCACCTGATGAACGCGATGGACCGACGCTGGGCGCCTCGAAACTGCAGCCGGCTCAGACAGTTTTGATAGGTCGCAGCAAGCGCCCCGTCTACTCCGAGGATGCGCCTCTGATTTTGGGGCTTGAGGCGGCGCTCATCCAGAGTGGGGCTGCCAAACTCACGGCCAAGGTAAATGTAGGTCACCTTCTCGCTTTGGATCGTTGGCTCTTCGAAAACAAGAAGCCGGGCATTGCTGCTCGGCTTGGCGACCAGGCGCTTGATGACGATGTCGAGGAATTTGTGGAAAGAGGTGGTAATGCACGCACCCTGCCGGCAGTGGCTCAACTCAAGGCTTCTCAGTCGGCTGCCGGAGTAGCGCCCATTGTGCACCGCGCTATCCTCGATCCTTATGCCGATGACGCAGCCCTCATCAGCAACTTCGAATTATCGCTTGGGAGGCGGACCATCTATCCAACTGCTCTTCGTGGTTTCAGCCACTACCTGCGTCAAAACAACATGACGGGAATTGCTGATCGGCTTAACGACCCGTCTCTAGCTGAAGATGCCAAACGCTGTGAGGCTTCCGGTGGCTCCCAATACACCACTGAAGCACTGGGTTGTCTGCGAGGCTCACCGATGAAATTCGAGCCCGTGTCTCGCCGCATTGCCAGTCCGGAGGATGCGGTCTTCATCGAGGCGGCCAGTAAGTGGGCACTCGCGGCAACCAATTCGAAAACGGAACGCAATAAGGCTTTTAAAGGGGCTAGCGCCGTTCGCCGGCTTAGTCAGTGGCTCCATCAGAACGGCAGGGAGCCCATCATCGCCCGACTCAACAACCCTGATGCGCTGAAGAAAGATCTTATCGACTTCAAGCGTGCTACCAACGAGACTCAGGTGGGGAAAGGGTTGGAGCTGCTTCGTGAGTACCGTAAGGGGCATGACTTAGAACCCTTGGTAGAGGGGGCTTCGGGAGCAGGTGAGCAGGCCAAGGGTGAGGCTGGTTCGACCTCGATGCCTGGCGTCGATCTTGAGGGGCTTTGGCGGCTGCCGGAAGATAAAGTCGAGCAGCCGGCGACTGATCCGCAACAGGTCCAGCAACTGGAACAGAGGCTCCTCGAGGAGATTCAGGGGCGGCAGGATGATCAACCGGCAGCCGATCCCCGACAATCCTCTCTTTCCTTGAACCTGGCCTCCGACCACCAGCACAAGATGATGGATACACTTGGCACGAACAGCCATCTCCTGCCAAGTGCGGGGCGCATCATTCACGGTGAGCATTACACAGCGCTTGTTAGGCCAATGAAGAGGCAGAGGACTTTTGATGGTCCGCAAAGCCTCGCCATTGAGCGGCAGCTGAGCCAGATCGGCAGTTCCGACCAGGCGAACAAGGCGCAAGAGCTTCCGCAGGCGATCCAAACGAACCCGGACGAGCTGCGCGATCAATTTACCTCGCCTGACTTTCCGCCGTCATCGGGTGAGCCGGGACCGGGTCACCACCCGGTCCCGCAACTGCCCGATCGGAGCAACGCACCCAAGCTGGAAGCCTCGGCACTCCAGGCGGGTCGTTCAACACTGGTTACAGTGGGTGCCGACAAGCGTGCTCTTTATGCCGAAGATGCGTCCCTTATCGGGGTATTGGATTCGGCGCTCCACCAGGGCAGGGTGTCGGACAACACCATCAAGCTCAATGTGAATCCTCTTTTGCACTTCGCTCGTTGGCTCGTTGCGAACGGAAAACAGAGCTTTGCTTCCCGGCTTGACGAGACGTCGCTGAACCAGGATTTGCAGCAGTACGCAGCCTCGGGTGGTCCGTCCCTCGAAGTGGCGATGGGCCATCTTAAGACTGCCAGCGCCGGCGACTTGCCAATGGCAGGTCGCTCTTTCCGGAATCCTCATTCGTTGGACGGAGCTCTCATTGAACGCTACAAAGCAACCCCGTCTTGGAACAAACTTTCGGGAAGTACCGCGAAGGGCTATATATACGCTATTACTCGATTAAGTGATTATCTGCAAAGAAAAGGGAAGATGGGTATCGCGCCTCGGCTTAACCAAAAGTCGTTGAACGATGATGTCAAGCTCTATCCCGGTGATTACACAACGATCGAAGCCGCGCTGGCGCATCTGCGGAGATCGGGCGCCGGAGAATCGGCATCTCGCGGCAATATCGCTCCTTTCCCTCATCCCGCAGACGCGGTCGCGAGACGTGTCGGGGGAGCTGCTGCGCAGCACAGGGCTCCGCAAAGGCCGGCCAACTTTGACCGAAGAATGTGGCCGACGATGGAAGCAGCGCCGGCGCACTCTGCCAGGGTGCCCTCAGACACCTTCGGCGGCCTTCAGTCTTTTGTCGACCTGAACGCGCCCACACCATCCGACTTGGACGACGATGCTCACTTTGCGCCGGCACACTCTGCCAGGGCTCCCTCAGGCACCTTCGGCGGCCTTCAGTCTTTTGTTGACCTGAACGCGCCCACACCATCCGACTTGCACGACGATGCTCA
>NZ_KI912612.1:7914-8324 GCF_000519305.1 Mesorhizobium ciceri WSM4083
GGGCGCCCTCAGGCACCTTCGGCGGCCTTCAGTCTTTTGTTGACCTGAATGCGCCCACACCGTCCGACCTGCGTGATGATGCTCATTCTGCACCGGTGCGTCGGCGCGGGCAGATGTTCGGCGACATGCAGCGGCAGCGCACGATACCAGAGACAGAGGCCGCCGCCGTGAAGCTGATGCGGACCGATGACGTCCAGCATCGCGGTCAAGCTTTGCCGATGAGTGCGCCAGCGGCACCGGCTCGCCAACCCGCCATGCCCGCCACCGCCATGGCGCCAGACACCTACCGCGGTCTTCCGCTGATTGATGTGACGACGCCCGCGAGCCCCTCCTCCGATGCTCGGATCGGAGGGTTGGACCGGACAGCCTCGTCCCGTGTCGCCGCGGGCTCGGTGCTCGGCGCCACCGAG
>NZ_JAFG01000037.1 GCF_000519305.1 Mesorhizobium ciceri WSM4083
CATGATCCGCTTGCAACGACCGCTGCAGCTGATCACTGCCGCTGAGTCGACTCGTTATGCTCCCCTTCTCCTTCGTTTGGAGCCAATCACTAAATTTGCGTTGANGGCTNGCAACATTCTGGACAAGTTTCCTCTGTTCAGGAGTCGAGACGGGCCCAAGTTTGTGCAGTTCGTCTTTTAGTCGATCCTCGATGAGGCGGGTGTCATCGGGATAAGGATGAAGCGAGGCGTGCGATTTGGGCTCGGTGCGCAGGCCTTCGAGGTACTGCTGCAGCCGAGTGAAGCTCATGGAAATTTGTCCCGCCGTTTTCGAAAAGGTCTTGTAATCTGCCCGCAACAACTTTCGCTGTTGATCACAGCCGCTGAGTCGACTCGTTATGCTCCCCTTCTCCTTCGTTTGGAGCCAATCACTAAATTTGCGTCGATGGCTAGCTTGACTTGTGACAGTTTTCCTATTTGCGCCCTTGCTCAGCTGTTCAGTGAGGAAGCTATGGATGATCTCGGCGTCGTCGGGATAAGGATGAAGCAGGATACGCGATTGGGGCTCGGCGCCTACGTACTGTCGAAGCCGATTAAGACTCGCAAAGTTGTTTCCCTCGGCGGTAAATTNCGCATGATCCGCTTGCAACGACCGCTGCAGCTGATCACTGCCGTTGAGTCGACTCGTTATGCTCCCCTTCTCCTTCGTTTGGAGCCAATCACTAAATTTGCGTTGATGGCTAGCAACATTCCGGACAAATTTCTTCTGTTCGCTAGTCGAGTCGGGCCCAAGGTTGCGCAGAGAATCTTCTTTTAGGCCTTCGATGATGCGGGCGTCATCGGGATAAGGATGAAGCAGGATGCGCGATTGGGGAAGCCGATTGAGGCTCGCAGAGTTGTTTCCCTCGGCGGTAAATTGCTCGTGTTGACCTGCTACCGCGAACCGTTTGATGGGGCGCTCGTCTTGGGGATGCAGGTCGCTACCGGCAGAGGGGCAAGCACGCTTCCCAAAATCTTTGCGTATTTCTGAATAGACCACGTCGGACGCCGAGCCGTAGGACGACTTTTCTCCACGACCTCCCTCGGAAGAGACCTTCGCCACCGCCGACTTAATACGCGACCACAGCACTCTGCCCTTGTTATTCTTTGCACGCGCGACGGGGGGTGGTTCCGATGACGCTGTTGGGCGCGTACTGCCGAGCCTGCTATTCCGCAGATGGGACTGCGGCGGTATCCGCATCGAAATGCCCATGTCAGTGCGCTGGATATTGCCGTGCGCCTGCGGCTGCGGCTCAAATCCAGTTTCATTCGGAGGCACGTTATCTGACAGTTGCCTCAGCCACGACTGCTCTTGCAACGCGGTCTCGTCCCCACCGAGAGCGCCACGATGCGGTAGCGGGCGTAAACCAGACTGCCCTCCAACCGCGACCGTGTCACGCGAGACATCAGCCGCGACGGACTCGTTGCAAGTGGAGCCAGCACCTTCATCTTCTCGGCCGGAGTGCACCGGCTCCAGGGCCGAATGGAACGGTCGGCCTCCTTGACCAGGCGCAGAACCAGGGCATCCATCGATTTCTTCAGTGCTGTCGGCTCCAAACTCCGGCATTTGCGAACTACCGCAGCGACGAATGCCATCCATAATCCACCTCAATGTGAGCGAGAGACTGCAATTACGCCCGGCGTTCCCTTTGTAACATGCTGCCAGCATTACTCGTCGCAAACACTGGTCTATGCATCGTACTGGCAACACGCCCAGACCCACATAAAACGAGGCAGCGCTTGATGCAGAGCAGATCTCTCATCTCCTTGGAGCCGACCAGAAGCAAATACACTTTCGATATTGGGTCATCTGAAAGTAATATGCCTTTCGGTCGCGATCGCTCAAGCGTTGCTACGGTTGCGTTTCGATCCAGGAAATGCGCCCCAAGAAGCTGTGTTGACCAAAGCGAAGGCTTGGCCGAACACATGCGTCAGCGACTGGATGTGAAAAATTCAATGGCTTACTGGTTGCGTTTCAGGGATGATCCGGCCGGTCCAATGCGATCCTCACGGATCAGGGTTCGGAACTCGCCACCGCGGCCCGCGACGGAAACGAAGCCCAGATCGCTGAGACTGCACAGGCGCTCGGCCAGGCGATCGTCGATGCGCTGATCGAGGCATTCGATGGTCTCGCCGGCGACGAATGAGCCCCGCTTGGGCGGCACGACTGGCTGCGCCACCGGCAAGGATAGTCGATTGCGCCAATGCCTCCGAGGGCGAATTTCTGAAACCGAAGCCCGTCTCCCAGATAGCCGGTCGGCATCGTTTCAAAGTGAAGGTGGCTTCTGGAGGGGTCGATGAATCCGAGCAGTTGCGGGTCATCGAGGAAGATATCGATGTCATGGCTTTCGCGATGGCCAATCTGGATCATCGCCGTTCCGGCGCCAAATGACCATTCAAAGTCATCGCCCCCGGCATTCTCGCGAAGCTGGTCGATCAGGTCGATAGCAATGCGAAAAACCCGCCGCCATTCGGACGGGCGTCGGCTATCAGGTCCAGCCATTACGCCGCGAGTGGATAGCTCTCGCCGGACCAGGCAGAGAACTTGGCGGCAAAAGCCTTCAGGTCCTCAACCGCGATGTGGTGCGCGGTTGCGAACTCGACTTGCTGAGCGAGAGGAACCTCGCCGAGCAAGGCGCTGACATGACCGGGATGCTGCTTGGCCAGCTCGATATCAGCAAGGCAATGCGCCAGCGCCGCGTCGTCCAGTTGATCACTGTAGGGCGCGTTCACCGTCGTCAAGACTGAACCCAGATGCTTGCTCATCATGTGTGCAAGATAGTCATTTCAGGCTTGTCGCACAAGGCTCACGACGGGACAGTGGCGCGTCTCCAGACACGGCCGGTCCAACACGCCTACGTTGTTGGCGCGGCACGTTGAAGCCGTCAGGTTCTCGACAGCTTTCCCATGTCAGATCAAAGCCCAGCTTCAAACGGGTTTAGATTGCTGAAAGTGAGAACGGATGGAATTCCCCTCGACCAAGCGGGTACGTGGACAATCGGACATCGCGGGCCCGCGAGAGAGCTCACCTGCGGCTCGGTCCGCAGGTGAGGCGACCTTTGCGCGGCAACTGAGCGAGATCGCCAATTCAGGTGCAGGTGGTGGACCAATGCCGGCCGCCTCGGCGCCACAGCCGGCTCAGGCAACAGGGATTTTGACATGGCGCAGCAAGCAGCCTCTTCATGCCGAGGATGCTCCCCTTATTCTCGGGCTCAAGGAGGTTCTCCTTAACGGTGGTGCGGCCGAACATACCGCCAGGGATCATGTAAATATTCTTCTCCGTTTTGGCCGCTGGCTCTTCAAAAATAACAAAAAGCCTATTGGCGCTCGGCTCGACACCGTGTCGCTGACCGATGATGCGCACGAGTTCAGCGGAAACCCCACGAAGCTCCTGACGGCAATAGAGCATCTCCGGACCTGGCAGTTGACGGGCGGAGTCGTGCCGATCGCAGGCCGCGCCCAGCTGAATCCTCACCCCGAAGACGTGGCTCTCATCAAAGAATATAGAAACGAAGCGGCGACTGAGACCGGAAGAAGGGATGCAAGTGCGCTTAGGAGCTTCAGTGACTATCTGCGTCAAAACAACAAGAAGGGCATAGCTGGTCGGCTTTCCGGCAAGGCGTTGGATGAGGATCTCACGAGCTATAAGGACGAGGCCGATGATCGGAACATCGGTGCCGCACTGGCTCATCTGCGAAAGTCGCAGGCCGGCGCCAAGGCCATGGAGCTCGAGCGCCGTATTCCCCCTGCTCCTGATCCCGAAGACGTCCCACCGGCCGAGCCGATGCAGTTCGGCGAGACCGATGGGCAGCACTACGCGTCTCAGGACGCGTGCAGCTGGCCAAAGGAGCTTCCCACGGGAGGCTACGATGCTGTGCTTTTGGGACTGATGGACCAACTGGACCCCTCGCCCGCAGCGCCGCAGCCGGCTCAGTCAACTCAGCTTTTGAGAACTCTCAGCAACCGCCCTCTTCATAACGCAGATGCTGAGCTTATGTCAGGGTTTGTGACCGCCCTCGAGAGCAACGGCGTCGAGCGCGCCGCCACAATCCACGTAAGTACTCTCCTCAGCTTTGGCCACTGGCTCTTCACAAACAATAAACCTCCTATTAGCGACCGGCTCGACAAGCAGTCGCTGACCGATGATGCGCGCGAGTTCATCCAAAAGCGCAGTCCCGAGACACTCCGCACGGCTATGAGCCATCTCCGAACCTGGCAGTCGACGGGCGGAGTCGTGCCGATCGCCGGCCACGCTGATCCGACTCGCGAAGACGCAGCTCTCATAAAAGAGTACAGAAAGGAAGCAGCGACAAACACCGTCAGGAAGTATTCTACTGTCCTTCGGGGCTTCAGTGACTACTTGCGTCAAGCCAACAAGAAGGGCATTGCTGGTCGGCTTTCCAGCAAGGCGTTGGATGTAGATGCCAAGGAGTATAGGAAGGACGCCGGCGGTGATCGGAGCATCGGTCCCGCACTGGCTCATCTACGGAAGTCGCAGGCCGGCGCTAGGGCGATGGAGCGCGAGCGCCATATTGTCCCCATTCCTGATCCGCAAAACGCGCCACCGGTGGAGACGATGTGGGTCGGCGAAGCCGCTGGGCAGCACAGTGCGCCTCAGGACGTTGGCAGTTGGCCAAAGGAGCTTGCCGCGGAAAGGCACGGCAAGGATTTAAGATCGGGGCCGATGGACGAACCGGGGCCCTCCGCGTCGGTGTCGCAGCCTGCTCGGTCAACTGAGCGTCGCAGTAAGGGCCCTCTTCACCCCGATGATGCTGAGCTTATTTCAGGGCTTGAGCAGGCCCTCATCAATGCCTCCGAGCACACCGTAAGAGACTATGTACGCTCGCTTCTCAGCTTTGGCCGCTGGCTCTCCGCGAACAATAAAGATCCCATTAAAGAGCGGCTCGGCAGCCAGTCACTGACCGATGACGCGCGCGAGTTCATGGGAGAGCGTAACCCCAAGTCACTCATTGCGGCAATGGGTCATCTCTGGACCTCGCAGTCGACGGGGGGCGTCGTGCCGATCGCAGGCCGCACTGAGCTGAATCCTTATCCCCAGGACGGGGCTCTCATCAAAGAGTATAAAAACGAAGCAGCGACGGATGCCAGCAAGAGGAATGCAACTGCCCTCAGGAGCTTCAGTGACTACCTGCGTCAAAACGACAAGAAGGGTATTGCCGGTCGGCTTTCCGGCAAGGCGTTGGACAGAGATGCCAAGAGCTACAAGCACTATGCCGGTGGCGATGTAAGGATAGGGTCCGCACTGGCCCATCTTCGAAAGTCGCAGGCCGGCACCAAGGCGATGGAGCGCGAGCGCCATATTCCTCCCGTTTCTGGCCCCGAAGACGCGGCATCGACGGAGCCGATGGGGGTCGGCGGGCCTGCTGGGCAGAACAGCGCGTCGCAGGACGCTGGCAGTTGGCCGAAGGAGCTTGCTGCGGAAGGCTACGGCCAGGATTTGAGTTCGGTGCCAATGGATGAACCGGACCTCTCGTCCTCAGCGCCGCCGCCGCCTCGATCGGCAGGGCTTCGCAGCAAGCAGCCTCTTTATCCGCAGGATGCTGAGCTTATCAGGGGGCTTGAGGGCTCTCTCATCGAAGGCGGGGCCACGGAAGCCACCGCGAAACTCTATGTGCGTCTTCTTCGCAGCTTTGGCCACTGGCTCTTTAAAAACAATAAGACGAGCATCGTTGCTCAGCTCAACAACAACTCGCTCGCCGATGGTGGTGAGGTACTTGAATTCGTAGGAACGGGTGATCCCCGGAGACTCCGCACGGCAATAGGTCATCTCGAGACCTCGCGAGCGACGGGCGGAGCCGTGCCGATCGCGGGCCGCGCTAAGCCGCTCCAGATCCTTCCCGCAGACGAGACATCGCTCGAGCCGATCCGGGCCGGCGACACCGCTACGCAGGACAGCGCGTGGCAGGACGCTGGCAGTTGGCCAAGGGAGCTTCCCGCGGGAGCCCACGATGACTTTCCTTTGAGGCCGAAGGACCAAACGGGCGCGTCGTCCTCAGTACTGCGGCCGGGTCTGTCAACGGAGCTTCGCAGAAACCAGAAGCCTCTTCATCCCCAGGATGGAGCTCTTATTTCCGGGTTTGAGAACGACCTCAAGAACAAGGGTGAAGAACGCACCGCCAAGGGCTATGTACGTCGGCTTCGCAGCTTTGGCCACTGGCTGTTCAAGAATGACAAAGCGAGCATTGTTGCCCGGCTCGACAACAAGTCGCTGACCGATGGCGGTGAGGTGCTCGAGTTCACCGGAAATGGTGATCCCAGGAGACTCCTTAACGCAATGGACCGCCTTCGAACATGGCGGTCGACGGGCGGAGTCGAGCCGATCGCAGGCCGCGCTAAGCTGAATGCTGCCCCCGACATCGCCCGCGATCAGAATGTGCGTTTGGGGCTGACGGACGAGCCGGGCCCGTCGTGGTCTATCGAGCCAGCCCCGCGCCTTGATCAGCCACCGGATCCTGGAGCGTCCGAGCACCAGCAGTCCTGGCACCAGGGTGCACTTGCCAGGAGCAACCTCCTGCCAAGCCAGGAGCTCCTTATCAACGATGAGCGCGACACGGCTGAAGTGAGGCCAGCGAAGAGGCAGAGGACCCTGGACAATCCGCAAGA
>NZ_JAFG01000038.1 GCF_000519305.1 Mesorhizobium ciceri WSM4083
CCACAAGGCGGCGATGGTCGTTGCGCGCTGTTCGACATAGGAGAGGGACACATTGCGGTTCATGGCGCCGTCGTAGACGAAGGGGGCGGTCATACCGGTCAGCCACAGCGCGCCGGTGAAGGTGGTGGGCTACCAACCACGCCGCACGCCGGCACGGAACGCTCGCGGCGCGATGCTCTTCCGCGTAGACGCGCCATCTTCGTGAGAGGCTCGTGTCAGCGACGAAGACCAGCTTCGCCGCCTCGAGGCCGAGCTGGCCCTCCACCCTTGTCACTCTGTCTCGCCCCATCGCATTGGGCAAGGATGCGTTGCACCTCCTTCATGACGAAGCTTGAAAGCTCGGAGTGGCGTGTGTCATTTCGATTATTGCTCGACCCAGTCATAGTTGGCTTTCCCGATGGCATTGGACCGCCGAAGCGCGGAGAAGACATTAAAGGTCCGAGGCGGATGTCGCGTTCGCAGACTCGGCCGCGTTGTGAGCAAATCGAGCGCTGGTAGATCTCGACCCGTCCGGAGCAGCAGCCCACCGTGAGAATGCCTTCGTCGAGCTTCTTGCAGCAGACATGATTGGTAGACACGCCCGCAGGAACTGGCTCCGCCAAAACATCTCCAAGCCGTGGAGTCCGTCTAAACTCCGGCTTTCTGCATGCTCCACATCGCGACTCGGTTCGGCATTTCGATGAGGTCGGTGAGGGTGCTTCGGCGCGCTATTGGCTCAACAACTTGACCCAGCCTCACATCGCCCACAAAGTCCCACCAAATACCTTGCATCTTGTGAGCCAGAATCTTACGTTCTTCGAGTGTTTGGACATCTGGCCACTTTGCCCGGAGGATCTCATATTCGTCATTCTCAGGCCAGCCGAACCAACCATTCTCCCCCCGCGCATCCAACGCCACAGAGGCGGTAGGATCGCCTTGGACTGCATCGGAATCGTTTGTGATGAAGACGCTCCAGCCACCGCTCTCGACGGGACCCTTGTTGGCCCGACGCGCTACTAGTCCACCCCAGTCGCTCGGCGCCAGTTCGGCGTTGACCCCAATCTTACGGAGGGAGTCAGCTAACAGCTGCGCCGCATTACTGGCCTGCGCCCAGTCCGTGGGCTGGAGGATGACGACCTTTTCACCGGCATATCCCGCTTCCTGGAACAGTTGCTTAGCGCGTTCAGGGTCGCCGCCCTTCTTGAACCACCCTGTGTTAGCGTCATTGGTATAGGGAGTACTGTTCCCGAATATCGAGGTCAGGGTATGGGCATATTTTTGATCGGGAGCCAAGATGCGCAGGAACGCCTCCTGATCGATTAGATGAAGCATCGCTTGGCGCGCTTTCACATTGTCGAACGGCTTTTGCAAGTGGTTCATCCGCAGAAAATAATCAAAGCCTGACTTATCCAGAGCCTGCAATGCAAGGCTGGGATCGCTCTCAATCGCTGAATAAAAATCGGCGGCTGGAGTTTCCAGGAAATCGACCTCACCTGCCTGCAAGGCACTCAAAGCAGTCTGCTGATCGGCGATATTTTCCCAGATGACACGATCGACCTTAACGACCTTCCCGCCAGCAAATCCGTCGGGCGGCTCTCTGCGTGGTACATATTTTTCGTTGCGATCATAGGCAAAGCTCGCGCCCGGCTTGGCGAGTGCATGATTAAACTTGAACGGCCCCGAACCGATATTCGAGGTCACCTGCTCGGTTGGGGGGCGATCGGCATCCGCCTCGCGCATGATAAACGGCGTACTCCCCGCGAATGTTGCCAAACGATCGATCAACAATCCTAGCGGCTTCTTGAGCGCGATGGTGAAGGTTTTGTCATCTTTCTTGGAGATGTCTTGGGCTCGCTCCTTGAGCAGTTGGCCACTAGAGGTCTGGGCCCAGCGACGGATCGATGCGACGCAGTCCGCCGCAGTGACGGGGGTGCCATCGTGCCAACCCAGGCCGTCCCGCAGCTCAAATGTGTAGGTCTTCTTATCGTCCGACACGCCCCACTTCCCGACCATTTGCGGTTGTGGCATAAACTTGGAGTCAAGCGCAAAAAGCGTGTCGTAGATCGCCAGTCCGTGGTTCTGTGTGGTGCCACTAGACGAGACCATTGGGTCGAATGCAGTCAATGGTTGAGCCAACACCATGCGTACGGCCCGAGTGTCAGCTGAGGCCCCCTGCGCCCGCAGGATCGACGGTATCGACATAGCGGTTCCGGCGGCCATGCTCATCTTGATGAGGTTGCGTCGAGAAATTTCCATCTTTAGTTCCCCTTTTTTTGACAATGGCGCGGCTTACCGCAATATCGACAGGATCACGCCGATCCGGGTCGGCATCTGATTCAATCGCGACCCAGCAGCATGGCCCGGCCCGCTACCTCACTCGGCGCAAGTTCGGCAGTGACTGACGCCCAGGTAATTGGCGACAAGCCTCGGGGTTGCTCCAATTGGGCCTCAAGCCTGAACATCAATCAAAAGCCATTGGCATTACTCCCCCGTTCCAAAGTGCGTTGGCTGCCCGCGCACCTTGCCCGGCGTTACGCAGGCTCACTCCGCCTATTGCAAGCGAGCAAGACGTTTCGCGTAATCTGCTCGACGGCGGGATCAGGCGGGAACACCGGAGGCTCGAGGCTACGAGTGGCCGTCCAATCGATCGACGATACAAGGCCAAATACCCAATCGATGGTCGGCGCGTTGAACAACATGCCTTTGCCAGGCTCTTCGTGAAGCACCATGGTGACAAATCCACCCGTGCCCCCCAGATGTTCCCGCTGGCCGGGAGTGAAGACGGGTGGCCAGGCGCGAAAGTCCCACTCGCCCCAGCTACGGCAGTCAGCGACAGCGAGAAGTTTAGTCCCGGGGAGTGCCCCATCAGCGAATGTGAGTTCGGGACGGGTGCCGAACATCTCAACTTCCAGACCATCTGCCTCATGCCCGATGAGCTTCATTTCTGCGCCAAAGGTGTCTCCTTCTTTCAACTGCAATCCATCGAAAACCCAGTGTTCAGGATCACATATCGTGAAGCCGCAAGGTGGGCGCGTAGGGCCACCGAACATCTCCCACCACCACATCGCGCCGCCCGTCACTACTTCCCGCGGCGATCCCGGACGCCTGACGCTGTTGTAAACGCCGGTCGTAGGGATGGTTGATCTTTCGCGCAGCTTCCAAACATCTCCCGTGAGGAGGCGATCGGGCGTCGGCGAGGCAGTGAGTAGCGGGTCAAGCAATTCTCTGCCGTCGCCGTCCTCATTGTCGAAAGGATCTGACGAGTAATAGCTGCCTGCCTCTTTGTAGCACTCGATCGTTGTTCTGTCTTGGGTTTCCCGGACCAGATAACCAACAAGGTTGCCGCCGAAGAATATCGTATGGCCGCCGGAGTCCCGAAAGTCGCGTATGGCGTCGATCTGGTCCGCCGTCCAGTACTCGTCATGACCGATCGTCACCAAGGTGCCGTAGTCGGCAAGCTTTACATGTCCGGCAGATATGTCGAGCCCAGAGCAAAAGTCTACGGCGATGCCCTCGCGTTCCAGCCAGTCAACAAAAGCAAACGTATAGGCCGCTTTAAATGGATAAGGACACAGAATACCTTCGCCGGGATAGCAAAGGCCAATTCCAGGTCGATGGATAGATGCTTTGAAGCCGCGCAACTCTTCCAGACGCTGGCCATCGTCAGTACGCCCGACGTATAGATTTTTATTGTGCCAAATGTGGTAGGCGAGCCAGCTTGCAACATTCACCTGGCAGAGGATGCGCGTAGCCGGACGATCATCGGCTTTTCTTACGATGAACAGCGCGTCTTCGCCGGCTCGGTCCGAAGATCGGCCTTGCGGTTCGTCGGCGGAACAGAACTGGGCGATGTAAACACCGCTGCTCCAATCTGGGGGGATTTTTTCAACGAGGATTACCTTCGGCCATCGGCATCCCTCGGAATCCGCGTCGCCAGAGCTCAGGCGACGTCCGGCCGCCGATGCGGGAAGCCGGTGCGGTTTGATAGGGCCGAAGCGCTGGACAAAGGAGAGCTTTGGGACCTGGCGCGCGTCTTCGCATCCGGTCACCCGATAAATGTCCACATAGCAATGTTCGGGTGACCGTGTTGCCACGTGTGCAGCCAACTCCTGCCCCGGTCGAACGCTGATCTCATTCATATAACCGGCAAAGTACGGCACTTCTTCCCGGCCAGAGGCAGGGAAAGGAAGAAAACGATGATCTGTCGCCAGTGAAGGATGCGGATGGACTCCGGGAAGGAACGTCTCCGTCTGAGCGGGGACCTTGCGACGCATCGCCATTGGCGGCTCTTGCATCAGTTTGGGCACTGGGCACCTCCTTCGAGTGGACAAAGCGATGCGAAAGTCCGAAACCTGCTCCAGTTCGCATCTTCTTTAAGCAGGTGGTTAAAGTGGTGACCGTTTTACGTCCAATGCAGTTTATATATGTTCGTCATCTAGCAGCGAGATGCCTAACCTGCGTAGAGTCGAGGAAGGGCTCGGTCGCTTGGGCCGTGTCGGCATCGCTCCGTTTCCCTTCCCCGCTCATCGAACTGGACGTGCGGATTTCCCGCATCCAGCTCTCCGACTGGCTTCATCGCGAGGCACACGGCGGTGGTCCAATGTGCACGCGTCGCAGACGCAAGACGCCGAGTTCGCCGAAGACTTGATCGTCGGAGAACCTCTGCGTGCCGCGCCCTTGCACCTTGCGCCGTTTTGCACAGGATCGGCGACAAGCGGTTCTACGCGCTCAGGCGCAAGGCCACTCCCGGGGTAGATGGCATGACGTGGCAGGACTACGAGGCAGACCTCGAGCTTCGGCTTGAGGATCTGCACAAACGGGTTCAACGGGGAGCATACCGCCCGCAACCGCCCTGAACGATCTTGTCCTCCAGAGCTGCAATCGCCAGCGGCCGCTGCTTTCCATCCGCCTTCGGTATAAACGTCCGGCGAGATGTCTACAATCCAGTTCACCTTTCGTGTTTTGATCGCCGTCGACAGTGCGTCCAGCGCATCATCGGCCCCCGTCCGGGACGAAAAAACCAACGAAGTCGCCTTCGTAGATGGCATTGAGCACCATGACCGACCGCCGCCTTGAGGCCGCTACCCTCATGCCGAACGGGTCTCCCCAGTTGCCGTGCCCATGTCGATTGCTTCCCCGTTCACGCGGCCTTCCCCGAATCTCAGCTAGTAGCTCTGCACAGAGGATTTGACAGGTTCGATGGGTTGCAACCTGGGTAGGCTATCGGGTTCGACGAGCAGTTCGATGCTTCGTGCAACACCAGGCTGTCTGCGGATCAATCCGGCACGCTCGAGGGTGAGCACCATCTGATGGACGGAAGGCGCGGTGACGCCGAAGAAGCGTTGCATGTCGCGTTCGGCCGGCGGCTGGCGGTTGACCTGCATGTAAGCCCAGATGAAGGCGAGATACTGCCCCTGTTTGTCGGTGAATCGGGGTCGGGCAGGCGGCTGTCGGTCAAGCAATTGATTCATTTGTCGATTCATCCGGAACCTCCGCACCCGAAGGAGGCCATCCGGATGAATATACGCTATCGCGTCGATCTCGACCAACCCGAACGCGACGAACTCATGAGCATACTGCGCAGCGGCAAGCATCCGGCGCGCAAGCTCAAGCGGGCACAGATCCTGCTCGCCGCCGATGCCAGCCACAGCGACGAGACCATTGCGACGACGGTGGTGGTCGGCGGCTCCACGGTCTACCGCACCAAGCGCCGTTTCGTGGAGATGGGTCTGGAGGCGGCGCTCAGCGAAGAGCCGCGCCCCGGCGCGGAGCGCAAGCTGAGCGGCAAGGAGGAAGCCTTGCTGGTGGCCACCGCCTGCTCCAACCCGCCGCCCGGGCGGGCCCGCTGGACACTGGAGCTGCTGGCCGACGCGTTCGTCAAGCTGACCGAGCATGAGCAACTGTCGCGCGAGACAGTGCGCCGGCGCTTGGCCGAGAACGATCTCAAGCCGTGGCGCAAGGACATGTGGTGCATTCCCAAGGTCAACGCCGAGTATGTCGCGCGCATGGAGGATGTGCTCGACCTCTATGCCGAGACACCCGATCCGGCGCGGCCGGTCGTGTGCTTCGACGAAAGCCCGACCCAGCTCATAGGCGAAGTGCGCCAGCCCATCCCAGCCGCACCGGGCAGGCTGGAGCGCTATGACTGCGAGTACAAGCGCAACGGCACCGCCAACCTGTTCGTCTTCCTCGACGCGCACCGCTCATGGCGCAAGGTGAAGGTCACCGAGCGGCGCGCGGCCGACGACTTTGCCCACTGCATGCGCGACCTCGTCGACATCCATTATCCCGAGGCCGAGCGCATCCGGGTCGTCCTCGACAATCTGTCGACCCACTCGCCCGCCGCGCTCTATCAGGCCCTGCCGCCATCACAGGCGCGACGCATCCTGCGACGGCTGGAGTTTCACTACACGCCCAAGCACGCCAGCTGGCTCAACATGGTCGAGATCGAGATCAGCGTCCTGCGCAGCCAGTGCCTCGACCGTCGCATCGAAAGCCGCGATAGCCTCGTCGCCGAGGTCGCCGCCTGGCAACACCAACGAAACGCCAGTGGCGCCCGCATCAACTGGATGTTCTCAACCCAACAGGCCCGCCTCAAAATGGCCAAGGCCTACCCAAAGCCAACCGTCAAAGAGTCATAATCTCTGTGCAGAGGTACTAG
>NZ_JAFG01000039.1 GCF_000519305.1 Mesorhizobium ciceri WSM4083
AGCGAACTCCAAACAGGTAGCCGATGAACAGCGCCTTGAACATCAAGGTAGGGTCGAGCGGCGGGCGGCCATTGTCGGGGCAATAAAGCGGCGCGGTCAGATCATGGATGAAGGTGAAATCGATCACACGGTCGATCTTGCGCAACAGGTGATCAGCCGGAACCAACTGATCCAGCGTTACCATCTCGAGGGCGGTCTGTTCAGGGGCGGGTCGCTTCAACATGACCCAGTGAATCAAAAACCCCCGGCAAATGCCAGGGGTTTGTCAGCAGCCTGAATGGCCCCGTTTCGACGGGGCCATTTTTGGTTTGATGCGGCAGCTATTCGCTGATGTGCAAGGGGACCATCGCCTTGGATGGCGACTGCTGATTGTCGCACGACGTCAGAAAGGCCGCCGCGATCAGGAACAGACTCACGATACCACTCAACTGGGACATGGCGAAACTCCTCCTGTTTCGCCCCGCGCCCGTGCACCATAGCCGCAAGCCGGCCTTCCGTACATGACTTATGATGACAGCGATTGTCGCTTCGTGAATCGTTCCGGGCCGATGGCGCGGCAATAATTGCCAGCCGGCCGATTGCCTTTTGCAGCACTTTGGCTAAGACGTGCGGCATTCTTCAGATCAATCGAGGACATCGCAAATGACCGCCATCATCGACATTGTCGGGCGTGAAATCCTGGACAGCCGTGGAAATCCGACCGTCGAGGTCGATGTCATTCTCGAAGACGGCTCGATGGGCCGCGCGGCAGTGCCGTCGGGTGCTTCGACCGGCGCCCACGAGGCCGTCGAACTGCGCGACGGCGGCGCCCGCTATCTCGGCAAGGGCGTGCTCAAAGCCGTCGAGGCGGTGAACGGCGAGTTGTTCGAGGCGATCGGCGGCATGGAAGCCGAAAACCAGATCCATATCGACCAGACCATGATCGAGCTTGACGGCACGCCCAACAAGAGCCGGCTTGGCGCCAACGCCATTCTCGGCGTTTCGCTGGCGGTGGCCAAGGCGGCCGCCGATGCCGCCGGCCTGCCGCTCTACCGCTATGTCGGCGGCACCAAGGCTCATCTCCTGCCGGTACCGATGATGAACATCATCAATGGCGGCGCGCATGCCGACAACCCGATCGATTTCCAGGAATTCATGATCCTGCCGATCGGCGCGCCGACGCTGCGCGAAGGTGTCCGCTGGGGTTCGGAAATCTTCCATACGCTGCGCAAGAAACTGAAGGACGCCGGCCACAACACCAATGTCGGCGACGAGGGCGGCTTTGCCCCGAACCTGAAAAGCGCGCCTGTGGCGCTCGATTTCATCATGGAATCGATCGAGCAGGCCGGCTTCAAGCCGGGCGACGAGATCGCGCTGGGCCTCGATTGCGCCGCGACCGAGTTCTTCAAGGACGGCAACTACGTCTATGAGGGCGAGAAGAAGACGCGCGACCCCAAGGCCCAGGCCAAATACCTGGCCAAGCTTGCCGCCGACTATCCGATCATCTCGATCGAGGACGGCTTGGCCGAGGACGATTGGGAAGGCTGGAAGTACCTGACCGACCTGATCGGCAAGAAGACGCAGCTGGTCGGCGACGATTTGTTCGTCACCAACACGGCGCGGCTGCGCGACGGCATCCGCATGGGCGTTGCCAATTCGATCCTGGTCAAGGTCAACCAGATCGGCTCGCTGACGGAAACGCTCGACGCCGTCGAGACCGCGCACAAGGCCGGCTACACCGCTGTCATGTCGCACCGTTCGGGCGAAACCGAGGATTCGACCATCGCCGATCTTGCCGTCGCCACCAATTGCGGACAGATCAAGACCGGCTCGCTGTCGCGCTCCGACCGCATGGCCAAGTACAACCAGCTGATCCGCATCGAGGAAGAGCTCGGCAAGCAGGCAAGCTATGCCGGCAAGTCGGTGGTCAAGGGCTGATCCGGAAACACCGGCTCATCGATACCGGACAAAAGGGCGGGAGCATTCCCGCCCTTTTTCGTTTCGGCGCCGCCAAACAGATCACCCGTAACCGTCCGTTAAGCACAATCGGGCGAAAAAGACGGGGAGCCGCATGAGTTCGTGGCCGCGAGGATTTGGATTATGTGGACGCGTCAGCACAAGCAGAGAAACACCGGCCGGCTGATCATTCCCTCGCTTTGCGTGGCGTTCCTGGCCTATTTCGGCTTTCATGCCTATCACGGCGAATTCGGCATCTATTCGAAATATCAGCTGGAAGCCCAGACGGTTGCGCTGCAAGGCCAGCTCGATGCGATCAAGGCGCGCCGCATGGAACTTGAGCGCCGCGTTCGGCTGATGCATGAAGGCACGCTCGAGAAGGACATGCTCGATGAGCAGGCGCGCAAGGCGCTCAATCTGTCCCAGGCTGACGAAATCACCATTATGTTGCCGACCTCGGCGAAATAACTTATTTCAAGTTAATCATCAATATTTTCAATGATTTTAATCGCTTAGGCGCATGCCAGCTATGCAAATTCGGCATGGCGCAACGCTTTGACGCGTGTTAGCCTCCCTGAAATCGGTGGGGAGGAGCTGATCTCCCCCGAGCAGATTTCATCCTGCTCTAATGTCCACAAAGAGACGCCAACAGGGAGTGATGCATGGCCACCGCCGCCAGAAAAGCGCCTGCCAAATCCAAATCCGACGGCAAATCGGGGCTTTCCGCCCCCAAGCCTGTCGAATTCACCAAGGACGAAGAGCTTGCCGCCTACCGGCACATGCTGCTCATCCGCCGCTTCGAGGAAAAGGCCGGCCAGCTTTACGGCATGGGTTTTATCGGCGGCTTCTGCCACCTCTATATCGGCCAGGAAGCGGTCGTCACCGGCATGAAGATGGCGCTGATCGACGGCGATCAGATGATCACCGCCTATCGCGACCACGGCCACATGCTGGCGATGGAGCTGTCGCCGCGCGGCGTCATGGCCGAGCTGACCGGGCGTCGCGGCGGCCTGTCGCGAGGCAAGGGCGGCTCCATGCACATGTTCTCCAAGGAAAAGCACTTTTACGGCGGTCACGGCATCGTCGGCGCGCAGGTGTCGCTCGGCACGGGTTTGGCCTTCGCCAACCGCTACCGCGACAACAACAATGTCTCGCTGACCTATTTCGGCGACGGTGCGGCCAACCAGGGCCAGGTCTATGAAAGCTTCAACATGGCCTCGCTGTGGAAGCTGCCGGTGATCTACATCATCGAGAACAACCGCTATGCCATGGGCACCTCGGTGTCGCGCTCCTCGGCGGAAACCAATTTTTCGCACCGTGGCGCTTCGTTCAAGATCCCCGGCATCCAGGTCGACGGCATGGACGTGCGCGCCGTCAAGGCCGCCGGCGACCAGGCGACCGAATGGTGCCGCGCCGGCAATGGGCCGATCATTCTCGAAATGCAGACCTACCGCTATCGCGGTCACTCGATGTCCGATCCGGCGAAATACCGCTCGAAGGAAGAAGTGCAGAAGATGCGCTCCGACCATGACCCGATCGAACAGGTCAAGGCGCGGCTGATCGAGAAGAAGTGGGCAACCGAGGACGAGCTGAAGACCATCGACAAGGAGGTCCGCGACATCGTCGCCGACGCCGCCGAATTTGCCCAGAACGATGCAGAGCCGGATCCGTCCGAACTCTGGACCGATATCGTATTGTAACGGGAGGGCAAGGACATGCCGATCGAAATTCTCATGCCCGCTCTCTCGCCGACCATGGAAGAGGGCAATCTTTCCAAGTGGTTGAAGAACGAGGGCGACAAGGTCGTCGCCGGCGACGTCATCGCCGAAATCGAGACCGACAAGGCGACGATGGAAGTCGAGGCCGTCGACGAAGGCACGCTGGGCAAGATCCTGATCGCCGCCGGCACCGAAGGCGTCAAGGTCAACACACCCATCGCCGTGCTGTTGCAGGACGGCGAAAGTGCCGGGGATATCGGCAAGTCCTCGGCTCCCGCCAAGGCGGAAGCACCTGCAGAGGCTCCGGCCGCCGCAGAGGACAAGGCGGAGGCCGCAAAGCCGGCTGCCGCGCCGGTGGCCGCTGCTCCAAAGACGGAAATCGCAGCCGATCCGGACATTCCGGCCGGCACGGAGATGGTCTCGACCACGGTGCGCGAAGCGTTGCGCGATGCGATGGCCGAGGAAATGCGCCGCGACGGCGATGTCTTCGTCATGGGCGAGGAGGTCGCCGAATACCAGGGCGCCTACAAGATCACGCAAGGGCTGCTGCAGGAGTTTGGGCCGCGGCGCGTCGTCGACACGCCGATCACCGAGCATGGCTTTGCCGGCGTCGGCGTCGGCGCGGCGATGGCCGGCCTGAAGCCGATCGTCGAGTTCATGACCTTCAACTTCGCCATGCAGGCGATCGACCAGATCATCAACTCCGCCGCCAAGACGCTCTACATGTCGGGCGGCCAGATGGGTGCGCCGATCGTTTTCCGTGGACCGAACGGCGCCGCCGCACGCGTCGCCGCCCAGCACTCGCAGTGCTATGCCGCCTGGTACAGCCACATTCCGGGCCTGAAAGTGGTGATGCCCTACACCGCCGCTGACGCCAAGGGCTTGCTGAAGGCAGCGATCCGCGATCCCAATCCGGTCATCTTCCTCGAGAATGAGATCCTCTATGGCCAGTCCTTCGACGTGCCGAAGCTGGATGATTTCGTGCTGCCGATCGGCAAGGCGCGCATTCACAAGACCGGCAAGGATGTCACCATCGTCTCCTTCGGCATCGGCATGACCTATGCTGTGAAGGCCGAGGCAGAATTGCGCGGCATGGGCATCGATGCCGAGATCATCGATTTGCGCACGATCCGGCCGCTCGATCTCGACACCATCATCGCCTCGGTCAAGAAGACCAACCGCCTGGTGGTGGTGGAGGAAGGATATCCGCAAAACTCGGTCGGCGACCATATCGCCAACCAGGTGTCGCAGCGCGCTTTCGACTTCCTCGATGCGCCGGTCATCACCATTGCCGGCAAAGATGTGCCGATGCCCTACGCGGCCAACCTCGAGAAGCTGGCGTTGCCGAATGTCGGCGAGGTCATCGAGGCGGTCAAAGCCGTGACGTATCGCTGAACCGGGCGGGAGGACAAAATGCCAATCAACATCACCATGCCGGCCCTGTCGCCCACGATGGAAGAGGGCAATCTGTCCAAGTGGCTCGTCAAGGAAGGCGACAAGGTCTCGCCGGGCGATGTCATCGCCGAGATCGAGACCGACAAGGCGACGATGGAAGTCGAAGCTGTGGATGAGGGCACGGTTGCCAAGCTCGTCGTTCCCGCCGGCACCGAGGGCGTCAAGGTCAACGCGTTGATCGCCGTGCTTGCTGCTGAAGGTGAGGATGCAGGCGCTGCCGCGAAAAGCGGGGGCGGTGCTGCACCGGCGAAAGCCGAGGCGCCGAAAGCGGATGCCCCCAAGGCTGACGTACCGAAGGCTGAGGCACCAAAGGCCGAGCCTGTGGCAACCGCACCCAAGGCAGAGGCAGCTCCGGTTGCCAACGGCCATGCGGCTGGCGAGCGCACCTTCGCGTCGCCGCTTGCCCGGCGCATAGCCAAGGAAGCCGGTGTCGATGTTTCTGCCGTGACGGGCACCGGCCCGCATGGTCGGGTGGTGAAGGCCGATGTCGATGCGGCGATTGCCGGTGGCGGCGCCCAGGCGGCGCCTGCCGCCAGGGCTCCGGCCGGCGCTCCGGCTGCTGCTGCCGCGCCGGTAAAGGCGATGTCGGACGATCAGGTGCTGAAGCTGTTTGAACAGGGCTCCTACGAACTCGTCCCGCACGACAATATGCGCAAGACCATTGCGCGCCGGCTGGTCGAGGCCAAGACCACCATCCCGCATTTCTACCTGACGCTCGACTGCGAGCTGGATGCACTGTTGGCGCTGCGCACGCAGATCAATGCGGCTGCCCCGGTGAAGAAAACCGACAAGGGCGAAGCACCGGCCTACAAGCTGTCGGTCAACGACATGGTGATCAAGGCGATGGCGATGGCACTGAAGGCGGTGCCGGATGCCAATGCCTCATGGACCGAAAGCGCCATGGTCAAGCACAAGCATGCCGATGTCGGCGTTGCCGTGTCGATCCCCGGTGGGCTGATCACGCCGATTATCCGCAAGGC
>NZ_JAFG01000040.1 GCF_000519305.1 Mesorhizobium ciceri WSM4083
CGCCGTTGGCATCCTGGGCGCGGATCAGCCGCACCAGGCATTTGACGAACGGGGTGGCAAGGGCCGCCTCGTCCTCGTCGACAGCAGGGGTGACCTCGGCATCAAACATCTCGCTCTCTCCTCGTTTTAGTCCTCGTCCTCGAAGGAGGGTTTTTTCTCGGCGACGCCTGCTTGCGCCAGCACCTTGCGAAGCCAGGGCGGAGGGCAGGTCTTGAGCATAACTTGCGTACGCAACAGCACCTCTTGGATGGATTGGCTCTCAGGCACTTTGATCGGATGGATTTTTGCCGAAATCAGCTTGGCTGCCGATGGCCCGCCGATCGCCAGACAAAACAGCAGATGACAGCCCTTCAACGCCTCCACCTTTGGCGTGATGCGGTCATCCCCCTCGATCCGATGCTCCCCGCTCTCGTCGGAAACATCGTCGAATTCGATGGCTTCTACGAGGTCCCATTCCTCGCGCGTCACGTCATAGACCGCAAATCGCCTGGCCGACCCGAAATGGGCGTTGAGGTCCTCCATGTCCTGCGTGGCCATTGCCACCCGCAAAGCCCCTGCTGCTCGTTCCCGCATTGGACCCTCGTCAACGACCACCGAGAAGCGGCGAACCGGGCCCAGTTGCCGGCCCCCCCTTGCTGACTGGCTGGAGTGGGTAACGCGTCGGCGCCCGCTGGTTTGCTTGGAAAACGTTGGCGGCCTCGAAAACGAGGTCGCGGGTGCCTTGATAGAGGATGGTGAGCTTGTGCTGGCTGCCAAGTCGGTCGAAGACGGGGAAGCCGAGGCGCATGAGGGGAATGCCAAGGCGTTGCTCGGCCTGGCGACCGTGCGCATGGGTGACCAGAAGATCAGCGCCAGCGGCGAGAGCTTCGAGATCGCCAAGATCGCCGACCTGAACCGACTTCGCCGGTACTTTCTCCAGAATTTCCGACATATCGGTCGTGGTGACGGCCGCCGCGATTTCGCAGCCCATGCCGACGAAGAATGTTGCAAGTTGATAGAGTTGGTCTGGTTCAGCAGCGATAGCAATTTTCTTGCCTCCGAAATGGAAATGTCCGTCGAGCAACGCATCTTGCAATTGCGCCCGGCGACGGCGGACCCGGGCCGGCGCCGCGGCCGTCGAAACCGCCGACAGCAGCGAGACGAAGCGGTCGACCTCCTGCAATCCAGTCAGCGACTGGAACACCGCGTAAGGCACGCCGGCCAACCGGCGCAGCACTTTCGCGGGGCAGCGCATGTGCTCGCCGATGGCGATGCATTGTCCGGCAGTGCCAAGCTCGCGGATATCCTCGACGCTGGTGCCGCCATAGGTGGTCGGGACCCACCGGTCGGGAACGGTACCGTCGAGGGAGCCGGAGATGTCCGGCAGAACAACCGGCTCGAGTCCAAAGCTCTCAACCATCTCACGCATATGTTCGATATCAGCCACGGTGAGGTCGCATCCGGGCAGGATCGCGACCTTCTTCGGCTGCCGCGTCCGTTCGCCAGGCCGTGTAATGGCCTCGATCATTGCTGCGACAGCCTTGGCCCAGCCCTGTTCTAATGAGCCGTCGAAATCCGGCGTGTTGGCCAGCACGACCTGCGTATCGGCGATTTCTTCAGCGCGCCTCGCCTTGATGTCGGCGATGTATCTTGCGCAATCTTCGCCACGCATCTCCACCAGCGCAGTCGTGCAGACCCCTATCAGCCTCGGCTTTGTGCGGACCTTCAGGTTGAGGATCGCCTCCTCCAGACGGTCTGCCCCGCCCAGGATGGTCGCCACCTCGTCCATTGCGGTGGTCTGCAGGGGGATCGCTTCCTTGAAGTGCCGCACCAAGAGCACGAGCGCGAAGCTGGTGCAGCCCTGGCTGCCGTGAAACAGGGGTATCGCGCCGTCGACGCCAAGAAAGGCCATGGCAGCGCCCAGCGGCTGTGATGATTTCAGCGGATTGATCGCGGCTGATTTGGTTTGGGGCAGGATGCAGGCCATCTCGTTTCCTCAACACGCGTCTAAATCGGCGGCAGCCGCCAAGCCGGCACATGTCTTCAAGGCCCGTACGGTCGCCATCTCGCTCTTCGTGGTCGGCATTTCGTCCATGATCACAGGCGGACAATCCCATGGTGCCGGCTCCCGCACCTGGCGCCAGATCGGGTTGTGAATGGCAAGGTCGATCTGGCGTACGAGCTCCACCATGCCGTCATAGCCGGCATAGGGGTGTTGGCGCTCCTGGTTGATATCGAGCCAGGGTGTCTTGGCCTTGAGCGCGATGAATTGCGTACGCCCGCCCGACAGCATGATGTCGGCCTGGCCTTGCGAGAGCATTGCGTAAAGCTCGCGCGCGGCCATCTGCTCGAACATGTGGTTGCCGTCCTTGAGGATTTGCTTGATGCGCTCCTTGTCTTCGACGGTGGATTTCTTGACTGAGGTGCCGACGATCTCCATGCCGATCTCGGTCAGCGCGTGGGCGATCGACCACGATTTCACACCACCCGTATTGAGCAGCACGCGCTTGCCTTGAAGCCGCCGCCGGAAGACCTCAAGCCTGTTCCACGCCCTCGTCTCTTCCTGAGCGATCAGGGTCTCCGTGCGCTCGAGGATTTCCGGATCGGCGCCCTTCCTCACGAGCAGCTCAGCTATGTTGCGAAGCGCTTGCGAGGTGTCGCTGATGCCGTAGAAGGAGCCCTCGAAGAACGGGATGCCCCAGCGCTCTTCCATTTTGCGTGCCAGATTGATGAGTGCGGTCGAGCACACCATCATAGCCGCCCGGGCGCGGTGCGAGGACGCAACGTCCAGGTAGCGCGCGTCACCGGGAATGCAGGCGCGCACCCGGATTCCGAGGCGATCAAGCAGCGGCTTCACCAACCAGAACTCGCCGGAGAGGTTGAATTCGCCAAGAATGTTGATGTCGTAGGGCCCGGCATCATCGGGCTCGACCGTGCCGATGACATGATCGAGCAACGCTTCGCCGGCGAGCTTGTTGCCGAGGTTCTTGGAGCCGGCGAAGCCCGGTGCATTGACCGGCACCACGGCCAAGCCGAATTTTTCGGCCGCACGCTTGCAGACTGCCTCGATGTCTTCGCCGATCAGCGCCGTCACGCAGGTCGAGTAGACGAAGATCGCCGGCGGGGCATAGGCTTGGCTAATCTCGCGGATTGCCTTGAAGAGCTTCCGCTCGCCCTGCCCCATCACCAGCTCGAGTTCGGTCAGGTCGGTGGTGAAGCTTGTGCGCCACAGCGTAGCGCCGGAGGAACCGGCGCCACGGTTGTCCCAGGAATTGCCCTCGCAGGCGAGCGGCGCATGGACTAGGTGGGCAACGTCGGTGATCGGCTGCAGCACGATCTTGGCCCCGTCGAAGGCGCAGCCGCCGGCTGCCGCCCCTGGGGTGAGCGGCTTGGAGCAGCCGTGCTTGCGCGCCCTNGCGTCCTTGCCGCGGTTCTTGTCGCAGGCCGGCTCGTTGAAGACCTGCTGGATCGTGGCGCCGAGCGAGGCCATCGGGTCAGCGGGTGAGGTCAT
>NZ_JAFG01000041.1 GCF_000519305.1 Mesorhizobium ciceri WSM4083
GCGCCTCAGTGTGGCCCTGCGATCTCCAGGATCGGCGGCTCCTTGTTCAAGGGGCCAAACAGCAACGCGTCCGCCTGTTCGCTGCGCCAGACCTTTAGCCGGCGCTGAAGCGTTCGAAGCAGTTTGTCCGGGTAATCGCCGGGATACTCGGCCTGGAGTCGTGACAGAAGTTCGCTGCCGGTTCGCCATGGTTCGGCTTCGAACCATTTTCGTAAGTCGGCAGTCGCCTTGACGAGAGGGTCAGGACGCCGCCGCCCCCTTTTGGCTTTCACAATCGGGCGATCCGTCGGCCGGATAGCTCCGTCCTTCCAAGCAGTCCGCAAACTCGCCAGGAAAAGGTCGATTGGCTGAGCTGTTCCGTCAGGGCGCATGGCCGGCGGAGTATCGGCAAGCGCAGCGAGTCGCTCCTGCACGGCGCGGATATCGCGCAATAGCAGGACAGGATCGAGCCCGGCGTAGATTTCCTGCAGACGGGAGCGGACTGCATCTGAGGTGCGATGGTCGGCAACCAGACGCTGATGCGGCGTAGCTGGCGGACTATACGTCTTGCGCACGCGCGCGCCGTCGCGCTGCTTCGCGATTAACTTGAACGATGGCTGAAAGAAGTTCACGAACAGCCGCGCTGACCGGTAGAGCTTCGCTAACAGCGTGGCGGCCTCCAGCCCCTCGAACCGACGATATCCGACCATCCTGCGCACCACGGCGCCATTCTTCTGCTCGACAAAGGCCTGGTCGTTCTTGCGGTAGGGACGGCAGCGCGTGAAGACGATGTTGGCGGCATCACAGTAGGACTTCAGCGTCTCGTTCATGAAGACGGTGTCGTTGTCCGTATCCAGGCCGAGAAGCGCGAAGGGCAGTTGCTTGCGCAATTCTGTGAGCACCGTGCTCAACAGCGTCTGTTCACGAACCAGCAGCGGCGCACATTCCGTCCAGCCTGTCGCGATGTCGGTGAGTACGAGGGTTTGGATGAAGCTGCCGCGAGCAGAAGGGCCGCTATGGGCGACGAGATCCGCCTCAACGAAACCTGGCGCCGGGTCGTCCCAATCCGCCGACGTTCTAATGGGAATGCTCCGTCGCAGGGCGTGTGCCGCGGGCCGTCGTCGAGGACGCCCCAGACCTTCTCGGATCGGTCCCAGCGTCCTGTCGATCGTGGCCGCGCTCATCGCCAGCAATTTGCCCCGGATTTCGGGCGCGAGATCAAAATGACCGTGCCGTTCCATCGCTTCGACAAGGACAGGCAGCAACGCCTTCAGCCGCTTGCCGCAGACCCGGTCAGACGCCTCCCACAGCAATATGAGCGCGTTGCGTTCCGCTTCGTCATAAACCCGCGGCCGCGCTCGCCGACCTGTAGGCGCTCTCTCGTGGCGCCGCAGCAGCCGCATCGCGTGCTTGCGGTGAAAGCCCGTGATGACGACGAACTCATCCAGAATTCTCGCCTTCTCCGCTCGCGTCGAAGCACGATAGCGCTCTGAAACCGCCGTCGTCAGTTCTTTCCTTGTCGCCATGCTCAGCCTTCCCATAGTCGCCCCTGCTCTTACCCCTCGGTAGGGAGCAACTTATTTGAGGCAACGGTTGAACATTCAGGAACATTTTCGACGAGGCAATGCGGCTTCTCTCCCAGATTGTCGCGCTACACCGACTGGCAGGTGCTTATACCCGACGCCCACGAGGGCTACATTTCCTGGGCCGAGTACGAGCGCAATCAGACCACCCTGGAACAGAACGCCACC
>NZ_JAFG01000042.1 GCF_000519305.1 Mesorhizobium ciceri WSM4083
GTATGCATACGACGAAGGCCGCCTACTGACGCGTACCTTGAGGCGTTAGTGTCCGCTTAGATTTAAGTGGACGCTTGGCGAATGAAGTATCTGGCTATGGAGCAGCCGTCGACGTTGGAAGCGAGCACGGCCGCGGCTGTGCCGCAGCCGCCGGATGCGGGCCGACAGCGGACGCGCCGCTCCTGGACGGTCGAGCAGAAGCTGGCGATTGTGCGTGAGGTGCAGGAGTCCGGTGATCCGGTGTCGGTTGTGGCGCGACGTCACGACATGAACGCGAACCACTTGTTCATCTGGATGAAACAAGCCCAGGAAGGGCGATTGGGCCGATCCAACCCGCCGTCCGAGACCCCACCGATCGCCTTCATTGACATGGGTGTTGTCGGTCCCAGCCTGCACGATGCAGAGCCGGAAGAGCCGGCTCCTGAGCGATCGCACTCTGAAGTACCAGCTACGACCCGCCAAGCGGTGTCTACCGGTGGCCGGATGGAAATCGTCGGGGCCAACGGCCGGCGTGTGATCGTTGACCGCACTGTTGACGTAGGTGTCCTGATGCGGATCTTGCAGGGGCTGGAAATGCTGCGATGATCCCGACAGAAGGCGTGCGTGTGTGGTTAGCCACAGGCTACACCGACATGAGATGTGGCTTTCCATCACTGGCGCTACGGGTGCAGGAGGTCCTCAAACATAATCCCCTTGGGGGCAATCTGTTTTGCTTCAGGGGGAAACGCGGAAATTTGTTGAAGGTCATCTGGCATGATGGCCAAGGAGCATGCCTGTTCACAAAAAGACTCGAGCGCGGCCGCTTCATATGGCCGACAGTTGAGGGCGGAGCTGTGACAGTATCTTCTGCACAGCTGAGTTATCTCTTATCTGGCATAGACTGGCGGAACCCTCAGGAAACGTGGCGTCAAACTCGGGTTGGGTAGCATTTTTTAATTGAAAATACAATGGAATGTGATTCAATCGGCATATGACTTCCAAGCCGGTTGAGCTCCCCTCGGATCTTGCCAGCGCCTACGTGGCGCTGCTGGCTGAACGTGAGGCGTTGCAGGCTGAACGCGATGTGGCGGTCGCGGATGCTGCCAACTGGCAGGCTGAAGCCGCCAACGCGCAGGCCATGCTGTCCGACACCGCGGCGCGGATTGCGCATCTCGAGCTGCGCATCGAGAAGCTGAAACGCGAACTGTACGGGCAGCGCTCCGAGCGCACGGTGCGGCTGATCGAGCAGTTGGAATTGGAGCTCGAAGAACTCGTCACCTCGGCGACCGAGGACGAGCTTACCGCGCAGGCCGCGGCGGCGAAGACCCAGACGGTGCGCCCCTTCACGCGCAAACGGCCGGTGCGCAAGCCATGGCCGGATGACATCGAACACGAGCGCGTCGTCATCGACCCTCCAACTGCCTGCGCCTGCTGCGGCGGATCGCGGCTGTCGAAACTGGGTGAGGACGTGACCGAGACGCTGGAGGAGATCCCGCGCCGCTTCAAGCTGATCGCGACGGTGCGCGAAAAGTTCACCTGCCGCGACTGCGAGAAGATCACCCAGCCGCCGGCGCCGTTCCATGCCACGCCGCGCGGCTTCATCGGTCCCCAACTGCTGGCGACGATCCTGTTTGACAAGTTCGGCATGCATGCTCCACTCAACCGCCAGAGCGCGCGCTTCAAGGCCGAGGGGATCG
>NZ_JAFG01000043.1 GCF_000519305.1 Mesorhizobium ciceri WSM4083
AACCCCAGCCCCCAGACAAAACCAATCCTCTCCCCAAAACCAAAGCAAAAACAGCCCGCATGGCACAATGCCCGCCGGCCCTTTGCGTTCAAGGGGCTGGCAAATGAAGCGCCCCAGCCGCCGCCATGACCGGATCAACCGAACCGGAGGCAGAAAAGACAAAGCCATCCGATCCTCGTGCCAGGCATCGGTGATGCCGGTGATGACTTGCAATCAAATACGAAATGAATTTGGTCGGGGTGGTGTTCTATTCAGCCGACTCTTTATGGCCACCCTCGGCCATGACAATGACTGATGACCGCGAATATCGACCTGCATGTGGATCCTCGATTGCGCCGGCGGTCGGGTGTGTCACTCCGCGATAGCCGCCAGTGCCGTTGGTCGAGCGGCCTGGAGGCATTGAAGCGACGCCTCGATCGTGCCGAATCAACTCAATCATGCCGAATCAAAGTGAAGGGCGCTTCTCTGCGGGATGAGTGGCGCAAGCTGTGGCATGGTCGAATCAGCCAATCTTGCTAATAGTTGACATCTATTGCCAGATTCGGAATTGCTCCCATATTCCCCGCAGGAGGTTGCCAATGCCAAATTACGCTTTGAATGACCACTACGAGAGCTTCATCAGGAAACAGCTTGAATCAGGCCGCTACAACAATGCCAGCGAGGTTGTCCGCGCGGGCCTGCGCATGCTCGAGGATTTCGAGGCGGAGCGGGAGAAATGGCTGCGCGACGAGATACCGGGGCGCCTGGCTGAACTCCGGCAGGATTCATCGAAGGGCGTCCCTGCCGAAACGGTTTTCTCCCGGCTGGAGGCGCGTCATCGCGCGAAGCAGGCGAAAGCCAAGTAGGGGATGGAGCACCAGATTGTCTTCCACCCAAAGGCGGAGTCTGAGCTGGAGCAACTCTACGATGATATAGCCGGACGTGCGTCCCCGGCGATCGCCTGGAATTTCATTGCGGGTATCCGCGACCATTGTCTCGGTCTGTCGACTTTTCCACAGCGGGGCACCGAGCGGGTCGGGATCATGCCTGGGCTGCGGATTGTTGGCTATCGCCGCGCCGTCAGCATTGCCTTCGCCGTCGAGGGTGGGCGGGTGCTGATCCCTGGGCATCTTCTACGCTGGCCGGGACATCACACCGGAATTGCTCAAGGGCCGGCTCTAAACGACGCTTCGGTGGGGAATTGCTCTGCAGCCATCGAGGCGCGGCAGGTTGATGGCGCACATCAGCGCCGAGATCTCGGGGGCGCATCACAGGAATGGCAGGCGGCAGAGCACCGCCCACAATTCAGCCAAGCCAACTCATGAATTTCGGCCCGGTGGATATCTCTACGAGAAATCGAAAAAACATTATGGATGTGTGTTGACAGTTGTCGTTGGTGGCGACTATATACGCCTCACGAACGAGGGCGGCTCGCCGCTGGCGACGAAGAAGTTT
>NZ_JAFG01000006.1 GCF_000519305.1 Mesorhizobium ciceri WSM4083
GATGGCGTGCGCCGCATCCACCGTGCGGTGATCGAGATAGAAGAAGCCTTTCGGCTTGCCCTCGCGCACCATGTAGCCGCTGTCGGGATCGATGCGCGAGACCTTGGTCTCCTTCACCGCAGGCTGCCGCTCCTTCTGCTTCAGCGGCTTGTGGCCGTGCAGCGCCCGTTCGGTGTCGATGGCACGATCAAGGTCGGCCCAATAGTCGGCCCGCGACTTGGCGATCATCGCAAGGTCGTATTTTCCCTTGTTGGCGTTGGCCTTCAGATGTCGAGCTTTGCTCGATACCGCCGGTTTGCGCTGTACTCAATACACCCGGTTCGAGCTGTGCTCGATACCGCAGCGTTTTCCGGCGGGAGCCTTGAACAAGGCGCGGCAGCATGCTGACACGCCGTCGGTCACAGCCTGCTACTTGACGATGACGATGCTGGTGTTGGTCGCCCCGAAGGTTTCGACGAGCTGGTAGAAATCGGCGGCGTTGTCGGGATGCAGCCGCACGCAGCCATGCGAAGCCGGCTGGCCGAGGCGCTTGATTGCATAGGTCGCATGCACCGCATAACCGCCGCTGAAGAAGACAGAGTGCGGCATCGGGGCGTTGTCGTATTTCTTCGAATACCACATCTCGTGCATGCGGGTCGGCTTGAACGAGCCGGTCGGCGTCACATGGGCCCGGTCGCCGGTGGAGACCTTCCAGGCGAAGGTCGGCCGGCCGTCGACGGAGACTTCCATGATCTGCTGCGAAAGCGAAACACGCGCCACGATCTTGTTGGCGGCGTGCGCAGCGCCCGAGCCGGCGCCGAGCAGCAGTGCTGCACCAGTCAAGGCAGCGGCGGTGATATTGATGAGCTTGGCGGAAATGGCGGTGTGCATAATGAAGTCCCCTCTCTCTGCCGGTTGGGCCGGCTCCAATTCGATGGCCGCTTATCCCAACGTCATGTTTCGAGAAGATTTCGCAAAACGCTCGTTTCTGTTTCGACTCTGTTTCCGCTGGTTAACAAACGCCCCCTTATAACCTGGCTGGAACAGACTCGGCAGACCCGCCCAGCCAAGACCAGGAGTCGGGAACATGAGTATCCGCCTCCAAACGAAAGTGCGAATTGGTGTCATGTGAAAGATCAAGCGTCAGCATCGAAACCAACCTGCAACAAAGCGCGGCTCCAAGCGGCATGATCCGGATACGGGCCGCGAGCAAAGTTGACGCAACGAAAACAGCCGGTAACGAACATGAGGACGAAATCAAACGCGCTGTCCTGGCTTCTCAGGATCAGCATCGCGGCAGCGGTCATCGGCGGCGTCGGCACGGTTGCCGGCACCCCGCTGACAAGGCTCGGCGCGATGACTTCGGGCGAGATTTCGACGCTGCATACCGCACTGTTTTTCGCCACGGTCTGGATTGTTTCCAGCCTGCGCATCGCCCGGCTCAAGGCCCTCTGGCGGGTCGGCCTTAGGCTGACGGGTTTGCGCGGCGCCTCCGGCAACTTGCTGCCGAGAGGACCGAAGGCCCGCGCCGCGACGGGGGGCTCCGTGGGCGGCGCGGGCACTTCGGGGGTATCCTGAAGAGACCCGCAACACATTTCATTTGGGGAACTGCGACGATGAAAACGAAATTCGCTGCTTCGGTGCTGTCCGCACTGCTTTACGCCCAGGGCCTGCTCGGCTTTGCCGGTCTTGCTACCGTGCTCCTCCGGGACCGCGCCCATGCAAGCGAACTCACCATGGGCAGTGACATGCCGGTGGGGCCATCGCTTCTGCTGGTACGCTGAGCGTCAAGAGCATCGGGCCCAGAGATGGAAAATCCGATGCCCGAAAAAAGGGATTGCGCCAGTAGCAGGCAGTCAGTCGGCAAATTGCCGCGGCGGATCGAACCGATAGCCGGCGCCACGTATTGTGGTGATGGTGTCGGTGTCGAGCTTGCGGCGCAGCCGCACGATGCGCGAATCGATCGAGCGATCGAAGGCGTCGGCGTTTTCTGCCGGTGCCGCGGCGATGATATCGTCACGCGTCAGCACCTTGCGCGGACTGGCCAGGAACAACCTGAGCAGGGCCACCTGGCCAGGCGAAAGCTGTTCCTCGGAGCCGGAGCGATGCATGACCATGGCCGATCTCAGATCGACGGTCGCGTTCTCCAGCACGATCAGTTCCTGGGTGCCCCTGCCGCGGCGCGAAAGCAGGCCGCCGACACGGGCGGCCAGTTCACGGACATTGAGCGGGCTCTCGACGACGTCGGCCGCACCAAGCTCCAGCGCCAGCACCTTGTCGACAAGATCGGCCGGGCGGCAGATCAGAATGAAATCCGGTCCGCCCTCACCGCCCCCACCTTGGCCGCCATAACGTTTGAGCAGGTCCCGGCCCTCCGCCTGGCTGAGGCTGTCGCCGACGACGACGACGTCGATGCCCTTTCCCGACAACAGCGATTCGGCCTCCCAGGGCTGGCGCGCCTGATGCACGTCGTGGCCGCGCCGCTCGAGATGGTCGGCGAGTTCGGTCGCCACTACTTCGGCTACCGAAACGAGCGCAATGACGGATCGTGCAGCCATGTTTTCCAACCGTTCCCTGGCAACCCGGATATGAGTGCTGGACATGATGTTTATACCCAATCTACTTTCCACTGAAAGTGGGAGCGAAAGCATCGTGCGGGCAAGAATTGTCATCGTCGAGGACGAGCCCGATCTACGGGACGCGGTCGCCGAATATCTTGGCGCCGCCGGCTATGAGGTGGCCACCGCCGAAAGTGCTGCCGCTGCCCGCAGCCTCGTGGAAACGCAATCGTTCCATCTCGCCATTCTCGACATCGCCATGCCGGGCGAGGACGGCCTCTCGCTCGGCCGCTGGCTGCGTTCGAAACTGCCGATCGGCATCATCTATGCGACAGCGGCCGGCACCGCGCTCGACCGCATCGTCGGGCTGGAACTCGGTGCCGACGATTACATCGTCAAGCCCTACGAATTGCGCGAAGTGCTGGCCAGGGTGCGCAGCGTGTTGCGCCGCGTTCCCCAGCCGAAGGAGTTCCAGGACAAGAAGGCCGGGACGGACCGCCGTTCCGTTGCCTTCGGCCCCTTTCAGGCCGATCTCGATGGCAGGCTGGTCACCGGCGCCAATGGCGCGGTGATCGACATGGCCAAGAGTGAATTCGACGTGCTGGAGATTTTCCTCACCCGCGCCAACCGGCTGCTGACCCGCGCCGCTATCTCCGAGGCGATCGGTTTCACCGAAGATCCGGAATCGTCGCGCGCGGTCGACATCCGCATCATGCGGCTGCGCAAAAAGATCGAGGCCGATCCCGCCAATCCGAAATTCCTGCGCACGGTGCGCGGCGAGGGCTATATCTTCTCGCTGCCGACCGGCGACGGCAACTGAGCACCGGGCCAGAAGGATTCGGTTGCTCGCCAGCCGGAATTGGCACGACTCCGAATTGGCGCGACTCCGGAATGACAGCACAAGATGATCGCTGAAGCAGCAAGCACCGATATGCAAGGGTTCAGGCAGGGCGCGGCGATGGCGGCCGTGCGTGTCGTTCGCCGGCTGCGCGAGGCCGGCGACTGGCAGCGCGAAATGGAAGGCATACTTGAAACGCTCTGCCGGGCCATGGATTGCCAGCGCGGCATCCTGTTTCGCTTGCGCGAGCTGCCCGGCCAGGGCTTCGCCCAATCCGTCGCCGCCTACTGGATCGACCCTCTTTTCGGCGGCGAACTGGCGTCGCCGACCGTCATCATGCAGTCGATCGTCAATTCGGACCCGCTGCTGGAGCGGCTGGCCGAGGACGAGAGGCAAGGCAAGGTGTTCGCCGGGCATACGCGCGACCTTGAAGGCTTCCTGAGGACCGACTTCGAAAAACAGCACATCAAGTCGTTTCTGTCGGTGTCGGTATTTGCGCATGGCCATCTCTGGGGGACGCTGGCGGTCAATGACTGCGTCAACGAGCGTGCATGGACGGACGAGGAAGAGGCGACCCTGCACATCATCGCGCTGGCCATCGGCGACGCCATCGAGCGCTCGCCCTCCGACGCCCACGCCAGCGAGGTCATTCGCCGCACCATGCTGCAGGCCTCGCTCGACGCTATCGTCGTCATCGACGAGACCGGCTCGATCATCGAATTCAATCCGGCCGCCGAAAAGATGTTCGGCTTCCAGCGCAGCGACATCCTCGGCAAGGACCTGCTCGATACGATCGTGCCGATCTACTACCGCAAGGGCTATGCCTCAGGGGCCGAATACATGTCCGGCCGCGGCGCGCCGATGGTCGGCCAGCGGCTCGAGACGGTGACCCAGAATGCCGCCGGCGAAGTGTTCCCGATCGAGCTGACGGCGACCGAGATGCGGGTCGCCGACCGCCGCCTGATCTTCGGCTCCATCCGCGACCTGCGCGACAAATTGCGTGCCGAGGAAGAAATCGGCCGGCAGCGCGAGAAGCTGCACCAGAACGAGAAGATGGCGGCAATGGGTTCGTTGCTGGCCGGCGTGTCGCACGAACTCAACAATCCGCTGGCCGTGGTTGTGGCGCAATCGACGCTGCTGCACGAATTCGCTTCCGATCCGCAGACCAAGGTGCGCGCCGAGAAAGTCCGCGCCGCGGCCGAGCGCTGCGGCCGCATCGTCAAGAGCTTCCTGTCGATGGTCCGCCTCCATCCCGCGGCACAGGCCGAGACCGACCTCAACCAGGTGATCCGGTCGGCACTCGAAGTGACCGCCTATGGCGCGCGCTCAAGCGGCATCATCATCGACACCGATTTCGCCGCCGGCCCGCTGCTGGCCATGGCCGACGCCGACCATGTGACGCAGGTGGCGGCCAATTTCCTCATCAACAGCCAGCACGCCTTGGCTGGCATTGCCGGCGACCGGCTGATCAAGGTGCGGACGTTCCGCAGCGACCGCGGTCATCCCTGTTTCTCGGTCGAGGACAATGGGCCCGGCGTCCCGGAAGCGATCCGCGGCCGCATCTTCGAATCCTATTTCACCACCAAGCCGGTCGGCGTCGGCACCGGCATCGGCCTGTCGATCTCGAAATCGATCATCGAGCGGCACAATGGCAATGTCTGGTTCGAGGAAGTGCTCCCGAGAGGCGCGCGTTTCGTCGTCCAGCTGCCGGCCATCGTGGCCGGCCTCGCCACCGCCGGCGACAACCAGCCGCGATCGAGCGGCCTGCGCCATGCCTTGATCGTCGACGACGAGCCGGATGTCGCCGGCTCGCTCTCCGACATTCTCGAACTGATGGGCATCAAGTCGCGGATCGTTCCTGTCTGGGAATCGGCCGCCGCCACTTTGAGCGGCCACATGCCGCCGGACATCGTCTTTTCGGACCTGCGCATGCCCGGCGTCAGCGGCATATCGATCTATCGCGAGCTGCTCGCCGAAAAGCCTGACCTGGCGCGGCGTTTCGTGCTGGTCACAGGCGACCTGATCGGTGCGAAAGCCGAGATCGAGGCCCTGCCGGCACAACAGCGGCCGCAGATCCTTGAAAAGCCGTTCAGCACGCTGGATGTGCGCAGTGTGCTGTCCGCCATTGCCGAACAGGCGGCCATGAAAGGATAAAAAAGAGGCCCCCGGGGGCGGGGGCCGAAGAAGAGCGCGCTGGAGGGAGCGCTCGGGGAGTCCAGAGCATGATCTCAAAACGGGAACTGTTTCGGATCAGGCTTCGACAAAATCAGAAAATATTCGGCGTATCGGCCAAGGGTGCGGCAGTGGCGATCATGCGGATGGCGCGGCTCTTGTGTGTTCCGGACTGTTCGGCGATTGCGCGCAGGCAATCGATACTCTCGGTACCCCAGGTCTGGCCCTTGCAGGCGAAGTCGGTCACCGGCACCGGCAGACGCGCGGTCCTGGTCGTCGTCTGCGCGCCGTCGATGAGATTGGCCGGCGGATTCAGCGAAGCGAAGGCCGGCCCGATTGTCGGCGTGAACGCCATGCCGACGAAGGCGCAAGCAGCCAGCACCATGAACATCGCCATGGGGTGGTCGCTGGCCCGCTGGCGCAGCGCCAGTTTCGGACGGCGGTCATTGCGCTCTGGAGCCTGAAAGCGGCTCTCGTCGCGGATCGTCTCGATTTTCGCATGCATTGCCTTCCCCTTCGCTGAGTTTCTTTTGGCGGTGAAATGAACTTATCCGCACTTTGTAACGGCGATGGGGTGGCGAAGGACTGGCACTGTAACGAATTCGAAACAGCATTCGGGCGAAGTCGGGCAAAATCGGGCATAGCTTCGACGGCGCTCGGGCTCGAGGCACAACCTGACCCGATCTTGCCAAACAGCTTTTCGAAAAGACCAGGCTCAGCCCGGAGCTTGAAGCTCGGCAATGATCTTGTGCGCGGCGATGCGCCCGGCAATGATGGCGCCTTCGATATACCCCGGAAATGATGGCGAGAGTTCTGAACAGGCGAGATACACCGGCGGTGCGCCGGCAAGGATCGTTCGCTCGGCGTCTCTCGCTGTAACATCGACAACAAGATCGCTGTACGCGCCGCCGCTCCAGCGATCTTCTGTCCAGTCACGCAAACTGAAATCGTTGACATCACCGGCATCCGGACCAAGGGCTGCCTCCAACCGGCCGGTCACCTCGGCACGCAGTTCCGCCTCGCCGAGATCACGCCAGCGCAGCGCGAGCGACCCGCCGACAAACATGACGAGCGCGGCATGCTCCACATCCTTGCTGGCGTCGCAGGCAAACAGCCCCGGCGGATCGAGCCACATCACCATGCCGTTCAAATCCCGCCCGCGCCAGAACGGTTTGGCATAGCGCACCAGGATCTTGATCGCCGCGCCGCTTTTCCAGGCGCCAAGCGCCCGCCCCAGTCCGGCCGGCAAGGCAGGGGCAAAGGCGAGCTCCGTCACCGTCGCCGGCGGGACGGCAACCAGAACCGCGCGCGCCTCGATGGCACCCCCGGCCGAAACGACAAGAACACCTTGCGAACTGTGCTCGATGCGCGTGACCGGCTCGCTGAGCCGCAACCGATCACTGAGGTCGCAGGCCAGATCGTCGGCCAGCGAATGCATGGTTTCGCGCACGAAATATTGCAGCTCCGGCACCTCGTTGGTGACGCGTCGGTCATTGTCGATCAGATACCAGAGAGGAATCTGATCCAGCGCCATGCACCAGAGACCTTCGATCATGGAACGGAAGACAGCCCTGGCATCGGCCGAATCGCGCTGGCGGGCAAGCCAGTCGGCAACGGTCAGCCCGGCAATCGAGACGTCCTCCGGATCGATCCCGTTCATGCGCTCGCGGATTGCCATTGCCGCGTCATAGATCCGCTCTGCTCGTTGAGCGGACATCGTCGGCTGAGTGATGAAATCGCCATCGACATAGGTCTCAACCAGCGTCTTGCCGCACGCCTCGACCAGGGCCATCAATTCCGGCATGTCCTCGCACAGGAACTGGCCGCCACTATCGATCCGTTCGCCAAGTCCGTTCTGTTGGGACTCGACGCGTCCGCCGACGCGGTCGCGTGCTTCGAGCAGGATGAAATCGATACCGGCCTTCTTCATCTCGAGCGCCGCCGACAGGCCGGTGAAACCCGCACCGACGATGACGACATCTGTTCGCTCGAATTCGCCGCCCGTGAAGGTCTCCAGCATTGCCGGCTATCCACCCAATCGCATCCAGCTTCCACCGACGAAGTCTGTCCTTGTCGACATATGCCGGCGGGCCGCACACACCATGCCGCAGGCTGTCTCTAACCTATCGTTTTCTCGAGCATATTGAGCCAGTTGCGATAGGCGATCTTTTCGATCAGCGCGGGGCCGAAACCGCGTGCTGCCAATGCATCGATCAGCTTCGGCAGGCCGGCGACATCGCCGATGACGGCCGGGATCATGGCGCCGTCGAAATCGGAGCCCAGACCGACGCCGTCCTCACCCAGCGCCTGCAGCAGCGAATCGATATGCCGCACCATGATGTCGAGGCTGGTGTCGGCATTCATGCGACCGTCCTCGCGCAGGAAGCCGGTTGCGAAGTTCAGCCCGACCATGCCGCCGGTTTCGCGGATCGCGCCGAGCTGCCAGTCGGTCAAGTTGCGCGAATGGCCACAGATCGCGTGCACGTTGGAATGGGTCGCGACCAGCGGCGCATCGCTGAGCGCCGCGACATCGCGAAAGCCCTTCTCGTTGAGATGCGAGAGATCGATCATGATCTTCAGCTGATTGCAGGCCTTGACCAGCGCCTTGCCGGCATCGGTCAGGCCGGGTCCGGTGTCAGGCGAGGACGGGAAGCGGAACGGCACGCCGTGGCCGAAGGCGTTCGGCCGGCTCCAGACGATGCCGAGCGAGCGCAGGCCCGCTTCATGCAGCACGTCGAGCATGGTGAGCTCGGGATCGATCGCCTCGACCCCTTCGATGTGGAACACCGCCGCGATCGAGCCTTGCGCCATGGCATTGCGCACATCGCCGGCGCTGCGGCAGACGGTGAGCGCTCCGGCCCGTTCCAGCCTGAACAGGATCGAGGCCATCGCGATGGTCGAGGTCAGCGCCTCATTGCGCGGAACCTCGGGCGGCAGCGGTTCGGCGGCGCCCGGCGCCAGGGGCACGGCGCCGCGCCTGGATTTCTCGACAGGCGGCGGAAAGATGGCGAACATGCCCCCGGCGAAGCCGCCGGCTTTCGCGCGTGGCAGGTCGATATGGCCGCCCGATTTCCCCTCGATGAACAGCTTTTCGACGTCCGTGTCTTTTGACTGATGGAGTCTGAGCAACGTATCGTTGTGGCCGTCGAAGACGGGAACGAGATCGGTTTCGGTCATTGGGGGATCATTCGGTTCGTTTGTCGGCAGGGCTAAGATATATCATATCTACTTAGGCATGATGCGCCACCCGCGCAAATGCCAAGCCGTCCCGGTGGGATGGCAGCCGCTTGCCGTGCCGTTTCCAGCAAGGAATCCCTACCGCTTCAGCACGTCGGCCCATTCCTGATGGCGGCGGAACTGGGCGTTGGCGAACGGGCAGAGCGGGATGATCTTCTTGCCCGCCGCACGCGCATCCTCGACGGCGCGGGTGACGAGCCGAAGCCCGGCACCCTGGCCGCGAAACACGTCCGGCACTTCGGTGTGGTCGATGATGATCTGGTGCTCACCGATCTTGGTGAAGGTCATCTCGGCCTCGGCGCCATCGGGTCCACGCAGGACATAGCGGCCCTTGGAACCGCGATCCTCAAGTTCGATCTCAGGCAGTTGTTCAGGCATCGCTATGCTCCTTGGGAGGCATCGGCAAAGAACCGCCGTGCCGCCTCGATCTCGTTTGGCCGCACCTCGTGCCCGCCATCGTGCCATTCCACTGTGACATCGGCGCCGTCGGCACGCAAATAGGCTTCGAGCCGCGTGGTCAGGTTCGGCGGGCAGATCGGGTCGCGCTTGCCGGCGGTCACCAGGATATGGCGACCGGCAAGGCTGCCCTTGACCTGCGGCTCGAACGGGATCAGCGGATGCATCAGCACCGCAGCGTCGAACAGCAGCGGTGCCGCAAACACCAACGAGGCCAGGACATTGGCGCCGTTGGAATAGCCGAGACCCAGCACAGCCGACGGCTTCGCTGCTTCGATATGCGCCTTGACGAAGCCCGCCATCTTGTCTGTCGCCCGCGCCAGATCGTCCATGTCGTAGACGCCCTCGCCGGTGCGGCGAAAGAAGCGCGCGGCACCTTGTTCGGACACATCGCCGCGCGGCGAGATGATGGTTGCCTGGGGTGCGAGATCACGCCCCAGCGACAGAAGCTGGTTCTCATCGGCCCCCGTGCCATGGAAGACGAACAGCAATGGACCGCCCGGCGAACCGGGCAGCAGCTTGTGGTTGTAAGCGTCCCTGCTCATGACCTTCAGCCTTCCAACTTCTGCAGATGCTGTTCCAGATACGGCCGCAGGTGCTGGTGCTGCGTCGGCAGCTTCAACGCCTCGCCCAGATGAGCGGTGTCCTCATCCTTGTCGAAACCCGGCTCGTTGGTGGCGACTTCGAACAGCACGCCACCCGGCGTGCGGAAATAGATCGCCCAGAAGTAATCGCGGTCGATCACCGGCGTCACCCCATAGCCGGTGTCCATCAACGCCTTGCGCACCTCGAGTTGCCTGGCGCGGTTCTCGACCGCGAAGGCGACGTGATGGACAGAGCCGGCACCGAGATCGGCAAAGGCCGTGCTCGGCAGCGATTCGATGTCGATAACATCGGCGCCATTGCCGTTCTTCACCGCCAGCCGCCTGAGGTTGCCGGACTTGTCGACTTCCTCATAGCCCATGAACTTCAGCAGTTCCTCAGTGGCGCCGCCATCCTTCAGCCTGAGCGATACCGAGTGGAAACCACGGATCGCCTGGTCGACAGGAACACCGCCTTTCGCCCAGGGTGCTCTGCTGTCGCCCTTGTCCTCGACCAGCGCGAAGCCGTCACCATCCGGTCCGGCAAAAGCCAGGCGCTTCTCGCCGAAGGTTTCTTCGCGCGAGAGGCCGGTGACGCCCTCATCGGCAAAGCGTTTTTCCCAATAGCCAAGCGTGCCTTCCGGCACCGAGTAGACGGTGGTTCCGACTTCCCCGACGCCATGCCGGCCCTTGCCGATGTCGGGGAAAGGAAAATAGGTCATCACCGAACCCGGCGTGCCGGCCTCGTCGCCGTAATAGAGATGGTAGACGTCGGGAGCGTCGAAATTGACGGTCTTCTTGACCCGGCGCTGGCCGAGTTTCTTGGTGAAGAAATCGTTGTTCTGGCGGGCATCCCTGGCCATCGACGTGACGTGGTGCAGGCCCTTTATCTGGTCGAGCATTGTCTTGCTCCTTCCCTTGGTGCATGTGCGGCCCTCGCCGCTGTCCACGCCAATATGAGGACCCGAGCAGTTTACGCAAAGGCGGCAAACACAGAATGGACTGTGTCATAAAAGTGAACGATGGAACAACGTTCGTTCACCAATTGACTGGCAGGTCAGAACCAATTGGCTGGCAGGTCAGACTTGCGCCGTAGCCAGAATTCGGTTCCATGAGCGGCGTTCGACATCCCGGAACAAAGGTATCGTGAGTGACTGGAAAAGCCAGGCGGCCTAACATTCTCCTGATCACATGCGACCAATGGCGCGGCGATAGTCTGTCCGCCGCCGGTCATCCGGTCGTGCAGACGCCGAATGCCGACGCATTGGCCGCGGAGGGTGTGCTGTTCAAGCGGCACTATGGCGGCGCGGCGCCCTGCTCGCCCGCGCGCGCCTGCCTCTACACCGGCCTCTACCAGATGAACAACCGCGTCTGCCGCAATGGCACGCCGCTCGACGCGCGCCACGGCAACATCGCGCTGTCAGCTCGCGCTCTGGGCTATGATCCGACGTTGTTCGGCTACACCGACGTTTCGCTCGATCCGCGCCTGCTGGCGCCGGGCGATCCGCGGCTGCAAAGCTATGAAGGCGTGCTGCCGGGCTTTACGGTGCGCCAGTTGCTGCCCGAGCACCAGAAGCAATGGCTATCCTGGCTGGAACTGCAAGGTGTCGACGCCAGCGCCGGGTCCCCCGGCATCCACCGCCCGGTGGCTGACGGCGTGGCCGGGACCACCGTCAGCAACGCGCCGCCCGTCTACTCCGGGCAACAAACCCCGGCGGCCTTCCTGACCGGCGAATTCACGCGTTGGCTTGGCGAACAGGAGCACGCCGCGCCGTGGTTCGCGCATCTTTCCTTCATCAGCCCGCACCCGCCCTTCATTGTGCCGGAGCCCTACAACACGAGGTACGATCCGGCTGACGGCCCGGCCTTCCGGCGCGCGGCAAGCTGGCAGGAAGAGGCGGAAAACCATCCCTACCTTGCCTATGATCTCGGCCGGCAGAACCAGATAAAATTCCGCCCCGACGCCAGAGGCAAGGTGCACGACTGGAGCGAAGACGATTTTCGCCGCATCCGCGCGATCTATTACGGCATGATTTTCGAGGTGGACGCGCAGCTCGGCCGCGTCTGGCAAGCGGTCAAGGCCGCCGGCGCGTGGGACGACACCATCATCGTGCTGACCTCGGACCATGCCGAGATGATGGGCGACCATTTCATGCTGGGCAAGGGCGGCTATTTCGACGGCAGCTACCACATTCCGTTGATCATTCGCGATCCGCGCCACGGCAACGCGGCCGGCGGCAATGTCGACAGCTTCACCGAAGCGGTCGACATTTTGCCGACGCTTCTCGACCTGCTCGGCGAAGAGCCCGCGCCGCATCTCGACGGCGCCTCGCTGAAGCCGTTCCTGAGCGGAGAAGTCCCTGCGGCGTGGCGCGATGCCGCGCATTGGGAGTTCGACTTCCGCTCGATTGCCGCAGGCGAGGCCGAACGCCATTTCGGCATCGCCTCACGCCAATGCAATCTCGCCGTCATCCGCACGGAACATTTCAAATATGTGCATTTCGGCGGCAACCTGCCGCCGCTGCTGTTCGATCTGAAAAGCGATCCGGGCGAACTGGACAATCTCGCGGCCGACCCCGCCCATCTCGCCGTGCGGCTGGAGTTCGCCGAGCGGCTGCTCGCTTGGCGGGCCGAACATCTCGACCAGTCGCTGGCACTGGCCGAATTGACCGAGAACGGCCTCGTCGGCCATGCCGCTGGCCTGCCACCTGGCCACACATAAAAGCCCGCGCCGTTGCCAGCGCGGGCTTTATTTGGCTGAACAGAATTACCTGACGATCATGCGCTGCTGATCGCGCTGTTCGGCATAACTGCCTTTGTCATAGGCGGTTTGAGCCTCGAGCTGTTCCTTGGTGAAGGTCGTGTAAAGATATTTGTTGCCGTCCTTGTCGGTCATGAATTTGAGATTATCCATGCCGACCGCGACCTCCTTCTCGCCGATGCCGAGGAAGCCGCCGACGTCGACGATCACCGCATCGGCCTTCTTGTCGGGCGCAAGCACGACATCGCCGATTTCGCCAACCCTGGCGTCGTTTGCGCCGTAGACAGTCGTGCCCTTCAGGTCATCGGCACGAATCTCGCCGACCGGCATCTCGGTCAACGTCGACTTGTCGATGGCGGCAGTCTGTGTCTGGTCGGGAGCCGAGGCGTCAGGGGTGGTCGCTGCCGGAGCTTCGGCGGTCTTGTCTGCCGGAGCGACAGCAGGAGCCGTCGTGTCGGACGGAACAGCAGCCGGAGCGGTGGCCGCAGGCTCGTTGGAAGCCGTCGTGGCCGGCGCCGGATCATAGGCCTTGCGGTCGAAATCGGGCTGGGCCTGCAGCTCTTCCTTGGTGGTCTGGGCCACCAGCCAGCGGTCGCCATTCTTCTCGGCCCACTGCGCCTTGGAGAAATCATAGGTGACATTCTTGGCGCCGAGGCCAAGGAAACCACCAACGCCGATGACGAGGGACTCGGCCTTGCCTTCCCTGGTCAGCACGATGTCGTTGACGTCGCCGATATTCTGCGCGTCGTCGCCAGTGCCGTTGTAGACGTTTTCACCGATAATGTTGGTGGCGAGATTGCCGTCCGCGCGCTTGACGGGTTCGGTCGGAGCGGCATTCATGTCGACGGGCTTCTGCGCAGTGTCCGTTGTCGCCGGAGCCGTCGGAGCCGTTGTATCGGTCGATGCGGCAGGCGCCGGGGCCGGCGCGTAGAGCTTGCTGTCGAATTCTGCCTGCGCCGTCAACTCGTCCCTGGTCGTCGGGGCTACCAGCCAGCGGTCACCATTCTTTTCGGCCCACTGCAGCTTGCTGTACTCGAAGGCAACGCTTTTGGCGCCGACACCCAGAAATCCGCCGACGTCGATGACAACGGATTTCGCCTGCCCATCCTTGTCGAAGACGACGTCGCTGACCTTGCCGATGTTCTCGGCATCATCGCCGGTGCCGTTGTAGACGGATTCACCGATGATGTTGGTGACGATGCTGCCCTCTGCGCGGACTGCTGCAGCGCCTGACTCCTGAACGGCGGGGCTCTGCGCCGGCGTCGGGGTCGTCGCACTCTGCGCATAAGCGCCTGTGGCGATCAGTGTTGCGAGTGCGGTCGTGGCTAAAAGATTGCGGATCATGATAGTCTCTCCTCGTGCCTGATCTCATTCGCCGCGTCTTCGCTGGGGAAGTCGGACGCGGCATCTACAGGTTCACAACGTCGTGACCAGTCTGTTGTTCCGACAAACCCCTGCCGTCCGGGAAACGAAACCACAGAAATATCGGGCCGCCGGGCAGCCCACGCGTAGCTAGGGAACCTTTCCGTCGCCGCCGCGTTCAGCCATCGGCTGGGTGTGTCCCGGCCACTTTTTGGCTGACATGGTGGAGCGGGGCATGAAATTCGCAGCGGTGCTGAACCGGGATGGCGGCACTTTGCGCACCACCGACCTCGCCGCCTTCTCCGACCGGATGCATCAGACGCTGGAAACGGCGGGTCACTCGCTCAGCATCGAAATTGTCGCCGGCAAGGACGTGGTGGAAACGCTCGACAGCGCGGCGTCGCGTCGCTCGGTCGACATCGTGCTGGCGGGTGGCGGCGACGGGACCATTTCCGCCGCGGCCGCACGTCTGATGGGCACGAAGAAGGCGCTTGCCATATTGCCGGCCGGCACCATGAACCTGTTCGCACGCGGGCTGGGCATTCCGCAGTCGCTCGACGGCGCGCTGAAATCCTTCGCTGACGGCGAAATCATCGCAGTGGACGTGGCAACGGCCAATGGCCAACCTTTCGTGCACCAGTTCTCGATCGGCATGCATGCGAAGATGGTGCAGCTGCGCCAGAAGATGGAGTTCGGTTCGCGGTTGGGAAAGATCCGCGCCTCGGCCAAGGCGGCTTGGGCGACGATCAACAATCCACCTGCGATGAATGTGACACTCAGCATCGGCGAGGCCGAAATGGCGGCACGCATCACCGGCATCGGCATCACCAACAATTTGTTCGGCGAAGGCCATTTGCCCTATGCCGACAATCCGGCGGGCGGCGTGCTTGGTGTCTATGTCACGGTGGCGAAGCAGCGCGCCGAACTGGTCAAGTTCTTCTTCAACATGGCGCGCGGCAAATGGCGCGACAACGAACATGTCGAAATCCACCAGACGAGCAGAACGGTGCTGAAAATCCATTCGGGCAGCCGCAAGTTTCGCGCCGTCATGGACGGCGAACTGGTCAGGCTTGACCGTGAAACGGTAATCGAGATCCAGCCTGGCGCGCTGAATGTACTGGTGCCGGCGAGCGCGGCTCAATCGAGAGCCGCCTGATGCGGTGCGTTGCATCCAACAAACCGGCTTTAACCAGCAGGAGCCTGTTCGGTGGTGTTGGGCGGTGTGGGGACATGCTGTTCATCGCTGGTTGGCGTCTTGATCATCACTCCATAGATCTCGGCAATGCCCCACGCAGCAAACACCAGAAGCAATGCGGCGATCAGGATTCGAAATCCATGCCAGCCCCATCGCCCCTGCCGCGCCTTGTTTTCTGGAATGATCTTGGCCATGCTCGATCCCTGTCTCATTCTGCACCAACTGGCGCGCTCGGCAAATCATGGTCGGGTAACGGTTCCTCGCTAGGATGGTTCCGGAAAAGCGCGTTGGCCTTGCACCGGCGCAAGCATGCGGCGGCGATGACCGGGACGAGGCAATTGGGGTGACTGGCAAGACGCAAACAGTGCCCGAGCTGCCCGCTGAAGTTGCGCGCGCAGTCAGGGATGTTGACCGGCTCGCTGTGCTGCACGGGTTGGAGATGCTGGATACGGCGGCCGACCCGGATTTCGACCGCGTCAGCAGCCTCGCCGCGGCGGTGATGCAGGCGCCGATTGCCCTGGTCACACTCGTCGACCTCGAACGGCAGTGGTTCAAATCCTGCTTCGGCCTGGACGAGGCCGAAACCGCGACCGACGTCTCCTTCTGCGCCCATGCGATTGCCGCCGGCGACGAGCCGATGGTTGTCGTGGATGCAACGACGGACCCCCGTTTCAAGACAAACCCGCTGGTCACCGGAAAGCACCATGTCCGCTTCTATGCCGGCGCACCGATGATCGTGGCAGGCGCCCGCATCGGCACGCTGTGCGTGCTCGACCGCGAGCCGCATGGTTTTCCATCCCGCGCCGAGCTCGACCAGTTGAAGGCGCTCGCTGGCCTCGCCGCCAGCCTGTTCACCCTCAAGGACGCAACCCGCAGCGGCGCGATCGCCGAGGCCGCACTGGTTCGCGAGGAAAAACGACGCGCCATCGCACTCGATGCGGCATCGCTCGCCAGCTGGGCATGGGATATCCGCACCGATATCATCGAATGCGACACATTGATGTCGGAGCTGTTCAACCTGCCGCGCTCCAACCGGTTGCGCGCACGCGACATCCTCACCGCCATCGATCCGCGTGACGTCTACCAGACCGAAACCCGCTTTCGCGACGCCCTGACCGGCAGCGACGACTATTTCGGCGAATACCGGGTGAAGGGCTTTCACCCGCCGCGCTGGCTCGCCACGCGCGGCCGTGTGATCGAGCGTGACGGCGACGGCAAGCCGACATTGATCTTCGGCGTCAACTACGACATCTCCGAGCGCAAGCTCGGCGACGAACGGCAACGGCTGCTGCTGCGTGAGCTCAACCATCGCGTCAAGAACACCTTGGCGACCGTCCAGGCGCTGGCAACACAGACCGTGCGCCATGCCCGCCAGCCAAGCCAGTTCCTCGAGGCCTTCGGCGCCAGGCTTCAGGCCTTGGGCATCGCCCATAATCTGTTGTCGGACCGCGAGTGGCGCGGCATCGGCATCAGCGAACTCGTCCAGATCGAGGTCAAACCTTTCGAAACGGCCGAGCAGCCGCGCATGACGATCTCCGGCGACGACCTGCTGCTGTCGCCCGACCAGGCCGTCGGGCTTGGCCTGATCCTGCATGAACTCGCCAGCAACGCGCTGAAATATGGCTCGCTGTCGGTGCCGTCAGGCAGTGTCGACCTCGGCTGGAGGACGCAAGGCAGGGGGGATGCCCGGCGTCTTGTGCTGACCTGGCGCGAAAGCGGCGGCCCGCTCGTCGCTCCGCCGGATCGGCACGGCTTCGGCTCGATCCTCATTCGCCGCAGCCTGGCCAAGGTCATTTCCAGCGAAGTGACCCATGAATTCCGGCCGGAAGGCGTGTTTGCCGAAATATCGGTGCCCCTGGAAGAGCTGTCGAAGTGACCTCCCGGCGGCTCTATCTCCGTTCGCTCTCATCCGGATCGTCGGATTTTACATTCTCGCGGTAGATGGCGTAGGCCGCGAGCGCCACCGCCGGCCCCAGAATGACGCCGAGACCGCCTTTTCCCTTGAGCAGGCTCGGCAGCACGGCAAGTGCGGCGGTGATGCCGATCGCCTTCATGTCGGTATTGCGGCGCTGCGCCCGGCGCCGGGCGCGCGAGCCTGCGGAGATCCGGTAGATCAGCAGGATAAGTCCGCCAAGCACCAGGAAACCGACGCCGAACCCCAGTGCCGCGGCAAACGACCCGTAGCGCATCGCCGTCGCGATATAGGCAGCGCCGACAAGAAAGCCGAGACCGCAAAGTGCGGCGGCCATGGCGATCACATAGACGATTGCGGCCGTGCGCGCCCGGTGCATGGCGGCCACTGTCTCCCCCGAGGCGAGACCCGAGATCAGGGTTGCCAACATTCCCATCTGGAGTGCGCTAGCGACGCGCGATGAGCGCGAAAAGGAAGCCGACGCCGGCGGCGATCGCCAGTGAGGTGACCGGCTTTTCACGCACGCTCGCCATCATCTGCGCTTCGATGTCCTTGGCATTGCTGCGCAGGCTGTCAAAGGCTGCTTCGCCCTGCGCACGCAACTGCTCGACCCCTTCCGTGGCTGCACGGCGCGCGGTGCCATAGCCATGCTCGCCGGTCTTGGCCAGTTGTTTGGTGAGCTTGTCGATGTCGGCCTTCAACTGCCTGATATCGGCTTCCAGGTCCGCATTTGCACGGGCGTCGGTTGCGGTTTTTCCTGCGGCAGTGGCCATGGCTTAACTCCTTGTGATTGCTCGGTTTCAAACGCGTTGCGCGCCTCAAGGTTCCGGCATTGGAGACAAAGTAGCCGAAAACGCATCGGCGCGCACCCGATCCGCCGGCTTCGGCAAAGACACTTCCTCAGATTAGTGGCCGACGCGCCTCACCCAGCCCTTCCCAGCCGGCGAGCCGCTTGAGCCCTTCAGTGTCGGAGACCGCGCAGCCGCCGTCGCGCCAGACGATCAGCTTGCGATCCATCAGCTTGCGGATCGTCTTGTTGGTGTGAACCAGCGACAGCCCGAGCGTATCGGCAATGTGCTGCTGCGTGATCGGTATCTGGACGGATTGGTTGCCATTCAGTCCGACGACCTTGGCGCGGCTGCCGATGAAGGCGATGAGATAGGCGGCGCGCTCGATCGCACTGCGGCGCCCGAGGCTGAGCAGATTCTCGTCCAGCATCCGCTCCTCGCGCGATGCGATCCAGGTGATGTCGTAGGCCAGCCCGGGATGATTGCGGTACAGCTCATGCAGATATTCGCGCTCGAAAACACACAGCAGCATCGGTGACAGTGCCTCGACGGAATGCTGCATCTCGCCCATCACACTGCCTTGCAGACCTATCAGATCGCCGGGCATGAGATAGTTGAGGATCTGGCGGCGGCCGTCCTGCAGCAGCTTGTAGCGAAACGCCCAGCCGGAGAGCACGGTGTAGAGATGGGCGCTATGGCTTCCCTCCACCAGCACCGTAGCGCCCTTGTCGACCGCGAGTTCGCCCTTCTTGAATTTGCTGATGAACGCCAGTTCCTGTTTTTCGAAGTCGCGGAAAATCGGCAACGGCCGCAATGGGCAGTTTTCGCAAGGATATTGACGATTGGAAAAAACGCTATTGTTCTGGACTGACATTTCGACCCCCCTTCGAAAGCCCGCTCTTGGAGAGCGCGTTTCAACGCGTTGCAAGGATTGAGGTTCCGCCTGCTTGCCACATGTCTTTTTTAAATGACAGCAAGCCAATTAGCGATCATGACTCCGGCGTTTCAAGGAGTCTTTGCCTGTGCCCACATTGCTTGACGGATTGCGGATTCTCGTGCTGGAGGACGAATTTCTCATCGCCATGGATGTCGAGCAGCTTTGCCGCGACCATGGCGCCGATGAGGTGGTGATCGCCCGTGACCTGACCGAGGTCGATGGCCGCGAGGTCGCCACGCGATTCGATGCAGCCATTGTCGACTTGATGCTGGGCGGCGCCTCGACGATCGATTTCGCCTCCAGGCTGCGCGCGGCAGGCATACCTTTCGTGTTTGCGTCCGGCTATTCGGATGCCGATGAAATCAAGGCATCGTTTCCGGGCGTCAGGCTGGTTGGCAAACCCTATTCGGGTGAAGACCTCGTGCAAGCGGTCGCCGCAGCCTGCGGACGTGCTTGAGACGCGAAGGGTCAGCTCGCCGGCGAACCCGTTACCTGGGCCGAAATCGCGTCCGGACCATACTCGTCCTCGCCTGATATTTTCAGGATCTCCTGCAAGCGCGTACGGGCTCGGCTGACGCGGCTCTTGATCGTCCCCACCGCGCAGCCGCAGATCTCCGCGGCCTCCTCGTAGGAGAAACCAGATGCGCCGATGAGGATGATGGCTTCGCGTTGGTCCTCCGGCAGTTGCTCCAGCGCCCCGCGAAAGTCCTTCAGGTCGAGTTGGCCGTGCTGTGCCGGATGAACGGCAAGCCTGGCCGTCATGATACCGTCGCTATCCTGCACTTCGCGCCCGCGCTTACGCATCTGCGAATAGAACTCGTTGCGCAGAATGGTGAAAAGCCAGGCCTTGAGATTGGTGCCGGGCTGGAAGCTCTCATGCTTGTCCCAAGCCTTGACGAGCGTCTCCTGGACGAGGTCGTCGGCCTTATCGGCATTTTGCGTCAGCGACACGGCGAACGCGCGCAGACTTGGGATTGCCCCAAGCAGATCAGTCTTGAAGCCTTGTGAGACCGCGGCCATGCCTCAGTCCTTCTTCTGTGCAGGTTCAGCCTGCTCCAGCTGGCTAAGCAACTGGGAAAAGCGATCCGGCACATCGTCGGAGACCAGCGCGTCGTAATATTGTTTGAGTTTGCGTCCGATTTCGGAGTTCGGCCCAAGAGCGTCACCAGAACCGTTCCGGCGCCTGCTCTCGGCGCCAGCCAGAATATCTTTCGTCATATCCTTCATTTTGCCCTTGTATTCCCAGCGCTCAAGCTGCCCTTATCATACTCAACACAACGCAAGCGGCGCCCTCGTCTGGTTGCCCATCCCGACCACAAACGCCACTCTCCGGCTTTTGTTCCGTCGAGGCGGAACTTTTTCAAAAAATCCGCGTTATTGTCCGGGCTTGCAGTCAGCTTGACCTACGCAATCACGTCATTCTGAGGGAGACGTCTTACCATGAGCTTATCCGCAACCATCGCACCACATCTGCCCTTCCTGCGCCGCTTCTCGCGCGCCGTTTCGGGGTCGCAAGAGAGTGGGGATGCGCTGGTAGCCGCGATGCTCGAAGCCATCATCGCCGATATCGAGATATTTCCCGACGCATCGAGCGACCGCATCGCGCTGTACAAGGTTTTTGCCAAGCTGTTCACATCGGTCGCCATTCGCGTTCCACAGGAGCAGGCGCAATCGGCGTGGGAACAGCGCACCGCCGCCAATCTGAATGCGATTGCGCCGCGGCCTCGGCAGGCGTTCCTGCTCGTGGCCGTCGAAGGTTTCAGCGAGGACGAAGCGGCCGAGATCCTCGACGTCGGCGACCAGGAGTTTTCAGAGCTGCTTGCCCAGGCGAGCAACGAGATATCCCGTCAGGTGGCAACCGACGTTCTGATCATCGAGGATGAACCGCTGATCGCCATGGATATCGAAGAAATGGTCGAGAGCCTCGGGCACCGCGTGGTTGGAACGGCACGCACCCATGCCGAGGCAGTGATGATGTTCGGCAAGACGCGGCCCAAGATGGTGTTGGCCGACATCCAGCTCGCCGACGGCAGTTCCGGCATCGAGGCCGTGAACGAGATCCTGTCATCGACATCGGTGCCGGTCATCTTCATCACCGCGTTCCCCGAGCGCCTGTTGACTGGTGAACGACCGGAACCGGCCTTCCTGGTCACCAAGCCGTTCAATCCCGACATGGTCAAGGCGCTGATCAGCCAGGCACTGTTCTTTGACCGGCAGGCGAAAGCAGCCGCATAGTCGCGAATTGAGGAGTGGAGGAATTGACGAACCGAAGGCGATAGCCTCGCTCGCCGATTTCTCCAGATCATCAAATCGTCAATTCATCAATTCTTCACTTCGGGCCGCCCGATGCACGCATCGAGCGGGTGACGGCTAATTTCCTGCGCGTCCGGCTGCCGACCGAATTGCAAGCACGGTCTTTTTCGGCAAAGGGTGGGAACCAACCTCAACCACCCACGTTTTCATCGCACCATTCGAAGGAGATGGATCATGCTTTACTGGGCGCTCGTATTTCTCGTCGTTGCAATCATCGCCGGCGCGCTTGGTTTCGGCGGCATCGCCGGTACATCCGCCGGCATAGCGCAGATATTGTTTTTCATCTTCCTCGCTTTCCTGGTCATTTCGCTTCTTGCGGGCCTGTTCAAGCGGGCTTCGTAAGGACGAACGGCCGAACACTGGAAGCCGCACCCCTCAAACGGTTTCCAGCCACCGCCGGGCGGTGTCCCCCAAAGGACACCGTCCGGCGGACCGTTTTTGGCGGCGGGTTTTCGGGAAACCTCTTTGGAACCCATTCGACGGTGAGCCGTTCAGCCTGAGTTGGGTGGACAGTTTGGCCGATGGGTTCCAGGACCGGAAATAGGAAAGACGCCGTGCGAAGCGATGAAGTCATCGCCCTCCACCCTGCCGAAAGCGGCATGCAGCTCGGCCGCGCTCTTCTTCATGCATTGCACAATGCCGGCATTTCCGTTCTCTACCAGGATCGCGAGATGAAAACCGTATGGGCGCGCAACATGCGTGCGCCCTGGGTTTCGGACACCGCCGACAGCATCGGCATCCTGCCCCAGGCTCAGGCCGACCGCATCGGCACAGCCAAGCGCGACGTCATTGCATCCGGCAACCCCCAACGTCTCGAGATCAGCGTTCCCGTCGAGGATGGCAGCCGCTGGTTCGAGGTCTGGATCGATGCCGACCACGGCGACGGCGGCACTGTGCAAGGCGTCGTCACCACGATGGTCGAGACGACCGAGCAGAAGCGCCGTGAGCAGACCCTGACGACGCTGTTGCGGGAGGTGAGCCATCGCTCGAAAAACCTGCTGGCCATCATCCAGAGCATAGCCACCCAGACCGGCCGCTACTCCGACAGCATCGGCGATTTCCTGACACGCTTTCGCGGCCGGCTGCAATCGCTGGCTTCGTCCCAGGATCTCGTGACCTCTTCCAACTGGCGTGGCGCCGCGCTTCGCGAACTCATATCGGGCCAGGTCGGCCGCTACGGCGGCGATCCGGTTCGCAGCCTGAGGTTTCAGGGGGCAAACCCCTATCTCAATCCCAACGCTGCCCTGCATATCGGCCTTGCCATGCATGAACTCGCCGTCAATTCGGTAAGTTACGGCGCCCTGTCGCGGCCCGATGGATTCGTCAATGTTACAGCCAACCTGACCGCCGCCGAGACAGGGACCGCCCTGTCGCTGACATGGGCCGAGGCAATCGGAGCCAGTGATGTCAGGCTTAGCGAGAAGCGCTTCGGCAGCGTCGCACTCGAACGGGTCGTACCGGCGTCACTGAACGGAACGGCGACGCTCGAAATCGCGGCTGGCCGCCTCGAGTACCGCCTTGTCGTTCCGCACGGCAATTTCGAGACGGATTGAGCGGCCCTTCCTTAACCCGCTGTTCACCATAAAAGCAGATGCTGTTTTTCCCAGATACCGCTGGAACTTGTTGCATCACCGAACATTTCCGCAGCAGGATTTGCAGCATGGTGCGGGAGGATTGCCTTGACGGTTGCCGACATGAACAGACTGGAGCAGGCCGCCCGCATTTCCATGGGCGAGTTTGAGGACTCCGAGGCTTCCGCGCCACCGGTGGCTCCTGTTCCTCACGCTTCGTTGCGCCTTGCCGCTCTGGGTCTGGCTGCTGTTATCGTCGCGGTCGTCTTCTTCCAGCTGGCTTACTGACCTCCGCGCCACCATGTTAATTCGCCGGTAGGTCCTGCAGTGCAGGAACTTTGCGGAATGTGGACCGTTACTGTGGCGAGAGGACTTTTCCGCCATGGAACACATCGCCGCACTGCTGCTGGTCATCGGCTGCTCGAACACGATGGCCGATTGCCGTGAGCTTCAAGTCCCTGTCAGTGTTTTCGAAACCGCCGACCAATGTGTCGCCGAACGGCCATTCGCCATGGGCGACGTGCAAGGGCAGGCCGAATACATCGTCGCCAAATGCCTTGCGGTCGACCCGGCGCTCGAAGATGACTACGATCAGGTCGAGTGGAAGGTTGGTCGGGACGGCAGTCTTGACGCATCGTTGGAAATCTCAAATATCATGGTTGCGTCAAACACGACGCGTCCCGAAAAAGACTATCTTAGCCAACAATAAATTCAGGCGGGCAAAGGGCGCCAGTTCATGCTAAATGGCGGTCGGAGCTTATTTAAAGTGAGGACACAAAGTGAGGAGTGACTCTATGCGGAAGATACTTATTGCCATGGTTGCTGTGGTTGCCGTCAGCGGCTGCACCTCGACTGAGAAGGACGTGGTTGGCGGCGGCTTGATTGGCGCCGGTGTCGGCGGCTTGGTCGGCGGCGGCAAGGGCGCACTGATTGGCGCGGCCGTTGGTGCCGGTTCCGGCCTGCTGGTGCGCAATCTGCGCAACGGCTATTGTCAATATCGCGATCATCGCGGCCGGATCTACACGGCGCGCTGCAACTAATTCGGCGATAGTCGAAACGTCGATCCGAAGGCCGGTCCGCCGGCCTTCGGATTCTTCATGTCTGGACGCTTGATCCTTTGCGGGTGAAGGTCGCGCTCAGTTGGCGAGTGGAATTTTGATTTCCACGTTCAGCCCATTGGCCTGGTAATCGCGTTTGATCGTACCGCGCAGTTCGCGCGTCACGTTGAGGTCGATAAGCTTGGTGCCGAAGCCGGTTTTGTCGGGCGCTTCGAGTTTCTTCTGCCCGTTTTCGCGCCAGTTGAGAGCCAGCATCCTGTCGCGCCCGCGTCCTTCGACCGACCAGTCTACCTTCAGCGCCCCCACGGAATTGCCGGCTTCGCCGTATTTTAGAGCATTCGTCGCCAGTTCGTGGAAGGTCAGGCCGAGCGCTTGCGTCGTGGTTTCGTCGAGCAGCACCTGTGGCCCCGACAACAGCTCATCGGGCAGCTCCTTGCCGAACACCTGACCCAGCTCGATGCGCAGGAGATCGCCAAGATCGGCCTTCTGCCAGCGCGAGCGAGTCAGCATGTCCTGAGACGCCGCCATCGCCTGCAGCCTGGCCGAGAAGGATGCGGAAAACTCGTTGACGTCGGTAGCCCGCGACGCTGTCTGGCGCGCGATCGCCAGCACCCTGGTGATCGAGTTCTTGATGCGATGCTTCATCTCCTGCAGCATCAGGTCTTTTTCGATCAGGCTCTTTTCCGTCGTTTCGTGCAACCGCGACGCTGCCTCATAGGCCCGCTCCTGATAGCGCGCCACCAGCGCGATGGCGCCCGCCAACAGCAGGCCGAACAGCCCCAGCATCACCGGAATGGCGCGCGACGACGGCTGCGAGAAGGCGCTTGTCGGCCGGAACAGGATAGTCCATGGCCGTCCGGCGACGATGATCTTTCGCGTGACCAGCAGCCTGTCGCCGAGAGTCGAAGCCGGCGGCGTCTCGGAGCGGAACAACAGATTGTCGCCGTTCACGGCACCATCGCCATCATAGATTTCGGTGTTGACCGGCAACAGCGGCGACCGGCTGAGCGCGGTCTGGAACAGATCGCGAGCCCGAAAGGCCGCATAGAGAAAACCTGATGTCGAGGATCTCGAAGCATTGATGACGTCGGGAGCGGTTTCGACATTGAGCCGCACGAAAACGAAGAAGCCGCTGAACGTCTGCGCCGCACCCGTGTCCTGGCCCAGCTGCACCAGCCCGCTGGCGTGCTGCTGGTCGTCGGACATCGCCTTTTCGATCGCCGCACGCCGCACCGGTTCGCTGAACATGTCGTAGCCGATGCCGGCCTGATTGGATGGATCCAGCGGTTCGAACAGCACGATAGGGGTGCGCCAGGGTTGCGTGGTATCCGGGTAGATTGGATGACTGACGCCATAATCGTGCAGCATGTCGCGTTCGACCGTCGCCTCGTCGCCCGTCTTTGCCAGCCTGAGGAAGCCGATACCGCGCAAGCCGGCGAAATTCTTGTCAACATCCAGTGCAGTGAAGAACGCCTTGAACTCATTGCGAGAAATATCGCCATTGCGGGCGTCGAACAGGGCCTGCGTCGAGCGCAGCAGCGACAGATGCAGGTCGATGCGGCTCTCGATCCGGTTGAGCGCATCGTCGGCAGTCGCCTCGAACTTGATGCGCGCGGCTTCCTGCGTGGCGAAATAGGCAAAACCTGCCATCACCATGCTGATCAGCGCGACGGCAATAAAGGCGATGATCGGGAAAAGCTTCTTCAACGGATCGTGCGGTCCCTGAGCAATGTCGGACCTTTATGCGCAAGTCGCCGTGCCAACACAATGCCAAGGCCAAGCCATCCTTGCGGCTGGCATATCACGTGTCCGGCAACCGCGATCTGGCTTGATCTCAGGCCGCGATCTTCAGCGCGCCCGGTCCGGGAATGGCGCCTGGCGGGCATTTGCCCAGAATGATCATGCCCAGGACCTCATCCTGGGTGACATCAGTGGTGCGGGCGGTGCCGACGACCTGGCCGTTCTTCATGACGCAGACCCGGTCGGCAAGCTCGAACACATCGTGGATGTCGTGGCTGATCAGGAAGATGCCGATGCCGTCGGACTTGAGCTGCTTGACCAGTTCGCCGACCTGCGCCGTTTCCTGCGGACCAAGGGCCGCCGTGGGCTCGTCCATGATCAGGATGCGGGCGTTGAACAGGATCGCACGCGCGATCGCCACCGATTGCCGCTGGCCGCCCGACAGCTTGATCACCGGCTCCTTGAAGCGCTGGAACCGGGGATTGAGCCGACCCATCACCTTGCGCGCCTCGGCCTCCATGGCAACGTCGTCGAGCGTGCCCCAGGCGTTCATCAGCTCGCGGCCGAGGAACAGATTGGCGGCGGCATCGACATTGTCGGCCAACGCCAGTGTCTGGTAGATCGTCTCGATGCCGTATTTCTTGGCGTCGCGTGGATTGGAGATCGATGCCTCCTCGCCGTTGACGAAGATCTGGCCCGAATCGCGCTTGTAGGCGCCGGACAGGATCTTGATCAATGTCGACTTGCCGGCGCCATTGTGGCCGAGCAGCGCCACGACCTCGCCGGGGAAAAGATCGATCGAGGCGTCGTCGACGGCGCGGATGCCGCCAAACGCGATCGAGATGTTCCTCATGTCGATCAGCGCGGTGGCTGCAGGAGCAGTCTTGTCAGTCATGGCATGCCCTCCTAGACGCGCTTGCGATAGACGGTGTCGAGCCACACGGCGATCACCAGTACGGCGCCGACGACGATGCTCTGCAGCGGCGAGTCGACGCCAAGCAGCACCATTCCGGACTGCAGCGACTGCATCAGCAGGGCGCCGAGCATGGCGCCGATGATCGTTCCCGACCCGCCGGCCAGCGACGTGCCGCCGATCACGGCGGCTGCAATGACGAGCAGCTCGTCGAGCGTTCCAAGCACGTTGGTGGCCGAATTCTGCCGGGCCGAGGAGATCGCCGCGGCGATCGTGGCCAGCACGCCCATGATCATGAACACCTTCATGGTGATCCAGCGCGTGTTGATGCCGGCGAGATTGGCCGCCTCGGGATTGCCGCCGATGGCGAAGACGTAGCGGCCGAAACGGGTGCGGTTGGTGATGAAGGTCATGACCAGCCCGACGGCGACCGCCATCAGCACCGGTATCGCGATACCGTGGGCGATGAACAGGCCGCCTTCGGGAACGGTGATGTTGTTGGCGGCCGCATATCTGTTCACGATGCCGATCGGCCAGGGGTAGGAGTTGGCGAGCCAGACCGCACCCATGATGGCGCCGCAGGTGACGACACCGAGCAGCGCCTCGGCCCAGATCGGACGCAGCGGAAACCGGAAACGCTTGCGCTGCACCCGCCCGTTGAACAGCCCAAACACCACGGCCAGGCAGGCGACGATCCCGACGACCCAGCTCCAGGTCGCGCCGATCGATCCCGCCGGCCCGCCGCCCATCAGCTGAAAGGTGGCGTCAAGCGGCGCCACGGTCTGGCCTGATGTGACCCACCAGGCGGCACCGCGCCAGACCAGCAGGCCGCCCAGCGTCACGATAAAGGCGGGCACTTCGAGATAGGCGATGACGAAGCCTTGAAAGGCGCCGATCAACAGGCCGAGCGCCAAGCCGATGACCAGCGCCAGGACCCAGATCCACGGATTGCCGAGTTCGAGGCCGACAAAGCGCACCAGGAAATGCACCTGGGCAAATCCCATCACCATCCCGATCAGGCCCTCGGCGGAACCGACCGACAGGTCGATGTTGCGCATGACGATGACCAGCACCATGCCGCAGGCCATGATGGCAACCGCGGATGTCTGCACCGACAGGTTCCACAGATTGCGCGGCGTGAGAAAGGTGCGGCTGTCGAAATCGAGCGGGTTGACGCCAAGGCGCAGGCTGGAAATGACATGCAGCCCAATCCAGATGACCAGCAGCGCGCCGATCATGCCGAGCATGCGGGTATCGATCTCGGTCGCCTTCAGGAACCGGGCGACGGCGCCGAGTTCCGACGCGCGCGCCGTATCGGTCTGCGGGTTTGACGTCGTATCGGTCATGGTTTCCTCCCACCGGCTGGCCGTCTGACGTGCATGCCGGAGCCCAGCCTAGAAGCTATCCGCAAGATGCGGAAACACAATTCTTTGAGAAAACGCCGCGGCTTTTTGGGCCGCGGCGTTCAGATATTTCGAAGTGGTCCGGATCAGTTACAGGCCGCGACGGTGCCGGCGGCGACACCCGCGCAGACTTCGTCCTTCTTGATCCAGCCAGCGTCGATGACGACGTTGAGATTGTCCTTGGTGATGGCAACCGGGGTCAGGAACAGCGACTTGACGGTGTTGCCGCCCGGCGTCGTGAAGTCCTTGGCGCCGGCGATGTCGCTTGTCTTCTTGCCGTCGGCCAGTTGCGAGGCGATCTCGGCGGCATTCTTGCCGAGTTCGCGCGCGTCCTTCCACACCGACACGGTTTGCGTGCCGAGGGCGATGCGGTTCAGCGCGGCGTGGTCGCCGTCCTGACCCGAGACCGGCACGGTGCCGGCCAAGCCTTGAGCCGTCAGCGCCGCGACGACGCCACCGGCAGTGCCGTCATTGGCCGCGACCACCGCGTCGACCTTGTTGTCGTTGGCGGTCAGGAACTGCTCCATGTTCTTCTGGGCGTTGGCGGGCAGCCAGCCATCCGTGTAGGCTTCGCCGACATTCTTGATCTTGCCGCTGTCGATGGCTTCCTTGAGCACTTCCATCGAGCCCGAGAACAGGAAGTCGGCATTGGGATCGGCACCGGAGCCCTTGATGAAGACGTAGTTGCCTTCCGGCTTGACCTTGAACACTTCGCGGGCCTGCATGCGGCCGACTTCCTTGTTGTCGAAGGTCAGGTAGAAGACGTCCTTGTTCTCGATCAGCCGGTCATAGCCGACGACCGGAATGCCTTCGTCCAGTGCCTTCTGCACGGCCGGGCCGATGGCCGACGCATCCTGCGCCAGGATGATCAGGGAATTGGCGCCCTGCGAGATCAGGCTTTCGACATCGGTAAGCTGCTTGCCGGGATTCGACTGCGCATCGGCGGAGATGTACTTATCGCCGGCGGCCTCGATCGCCGTCTTCATGGCGGCCTCGTCGGTCTTCCAGCGTTCTTCCTGGAAGTTGGACCACGAAACGCCGACGACCTTGTCCTTCGCCTGCGCGACAGACGCGAGCGTCAGCGACATGGCGGCACCCGCCAGGATGGCGGCTGTGAATCTTTTCATATTATCCTCCCTGCGCCGCGTATGGCGCGACCAAACTGACCCGAGGGCCGGCACAGAGGCTCTATTTTTTCGAGCCTCGAAAAAATACTGGGCCAACGCCCGAACGCTGTCAACATCGATTCTGATGGATTTTGATGTCGTTTCGAATTTTTTTCGAGGCTCGGAATAAATAAATGACAGGGCGTGCAGCTTCTGCCAGTATTTACCCGCGTCACCGACAGCGTTCCAGGGGCAGGAAGAACCGCGGCGACCGGGAGGATATGAAAGAGCATGTCGGTCGGAATCCGCCACGACGATTTGCGCCGCCGCAACCGCGCGATGGTGATCGCGGCGGTGCGCCGTGCCGGACAGCCGTCGCGCACCGAGATCGCCGCGACGACAAGCCTCAGCCATTCGACCATCTCGGCGATCTCATCCGACCTGATCGTCGAAGGCATCCTGACCGAAAGCAAGCCGAGCGAGGCCGGCTCGCTCAAACGTGGCCGGCCGCAGGTCGGCCTCGGCCTCAATCCGGAAGCGGCCGCGGTAATGACCGTGGTGCTGTCGCTGAACTTCCTCTCCGTCGCCGTCATCGACTATGCCGGCCAGGTGATATCCGAGGAACAGCGCCGGCTGGACACGCTGACGATGTCGCGCGAGTCGCTGATCGGTGAATGCACGGCAATCGTTCGGCGCCGCCTGGAAGATCCCGACCTGGACGTGCGCAGCATCGCCCGTATCGCGCTGGCCATCCAGGGCATCACCGACACCCGTGCCCGCGCCATGCTGTGGTCGCCGATCACGCCGCACACCGACATCGCCTTCGCCGACATATTCGAAGACGAGTTCGGCATCCCTGCCATCATGGAGAATGACTGCAACATGATGGCGGTGGCGCTGCGCTGGCGCGACCCTGATCGTTACCGCGACGATTTCATCGCTATCCTTTTGTCGCACGGCATCGGCATGGGGCTGGTGCTGAAGGGCGAATTGTTCACCGGCACCCATTCCTCGGGCGGCGAATTCGGCCACATGATCCATCGGCCGAACGGCGCGCTATGTCGCTGCGGACGGCGCGGCTGCGTCGAGGCCTATGCCGGCAATTATGCCATCTGGCGCAACGCCAGGCAGATGGGCGAAGATGCAGAACCCGTCGCCGATGTCAGCGACGCCGACATGCGCGCCCTGGCTGCCGCCGCCCGCGAAAGGGAAGGACCCGAACGGGAAGCCTATCGCAAGGCCGGCGAAGCGCTCGGCTACGGCCTCGGCAGCCTGTTCGCGCTGATCGATCCGGCGCCGGTCGCCATGGTCGGCGTCAGCGCCGCCGCCTTCGACCTGATCGAGCCGGCATTGCGGCAAGCGATTGCCCAGACCGCCGGCGGCCAGCATTCCAAATCGATTTCCTTCGACACCGAGCCGAACGAACTGCCGCTGATCCGCGAAGGCTGCGCCATGCGGGCGCTGATCTTCGTCGATCAGGAGATTTTTGCGCCGGGCGTGCAGGCGAGATCCGGTTTTGGCGGCAAGAACGTGGCGTGAGTTCAAACGAGGGGGTTCAGTCCTCGCGGATCGCGTAGCCCGCCCCACGGATCGTGCGGATGACATCGGGCATGCGGCCGTTGTTGACCGCCTTGCGCAGCCGGCCGACATGCACATCGACCGTGCGCTCGTCGATGTAGATCGTCTCGCCCCAGACATTGTCGAGCAGCTGGCTGCGCGAGAACACACGGCCTGGATGGCGCATCATGAATTCGAGCAGGCGGAATTCCGTCGGCCCAAGCCGGATTTCGCTCTTCTTGCGATAGACACGGTGCGACTCGCGATCGAGCACGATGTCGCCGACCTTGAGCACGCTGGACAGCACTTCCGGCTTGGCCCGGCGCAGCAGCGCCTTGACCCTGGCCATGAACTCCGGCGTCGAGAAAGGCTTGACCAGATAATCGTCGGCACCGGTCGACAGGCCGCGCACGCGGTCGCTTTCCTCGCCTCGTGCGGTCAGCATGATGATCGGCAGCCGCTCGGTCTCGGGACGCATCCGCAGGCGCCGGCAGAGTTCGATGCCGGAAACCGCAGGCACCATCCAGTCGAGCACCAGAAGGTCGGGAACGTTCTCCTGCAGCCGGATTTCGGCCTCGTCGCCGCGCGTCACCACCTCGACCTGGTAACCTTCGGATTCAAGATTGTAGCGGAGCAGCACGCCTAGCGGCTCCTCATCCTCCACCACCATGATGCGTGGCGCGATCATCGGCTGGTCACCCCTGTTATGCCGCTGGCGCGGACATTGCCGTCTCGTCCTGCTTCGGACGATTGGCTGGCAGCTGCGTGCCGGTCAAAACATAATAGGCATTTTCGGCGATGTTGGTCACGTGGTCGCCGATCCGCTCGAGGTTCTTGGCGCAAAACAACAAGTGCGTGCACGCCGTGATGTTGCGGGGATCTTCCATCATGTAGGTCAGCAGCTCGCGGAACACCGAGGTGTATTTGACGTCGATGCGTTCGTCATTGTTTCTGAGCGTGGCAAGCGCTGCCGGGTCAGCGGCGGCATACTCGTCGACGACCCCCTGCACCTGGATCAGCACCAGCTGCGCCATCGCGTCGATCGAATGCGAAAGGTCGTGCGGCGTGACGCTCAGCCCGACAGTGCCGACACGCTTGGCGATGTTCTTGGCAAGGTCGCCGATGCGCTCGAGGTCGCCGGCCATGCGGATCGAACCGACCACCGCACGCAGATCGTTGGCCATTGGCTGGCGCTTGGCGATCAGCGTGATGGCGCGATCGTCCAGCTCGCGCTGGCGGGCATCCATGATGGCATCGTCGGAAACCACGCGCTGCGCCAGCGCATTGTCCGAATTGAGCAAAGCCCTGGTCGAGCCGCCGACCATCGAGCGGGCGAGATCGCCCATGTCGCGGATCAGCTGGCTGATCTGCTCCAGATCCTCATCGAAAGATGCGACGGTATGTTCACCCATGATCTTCGTCCCTCATATGCCTGAGCTCAGCCGAACCGGCCGGTGATGTAGTCCTGGGTGCGTTTGTCGTCGGGGGTGGTGAACATCTTGTCGGTGGCGCCCTCCTCGACCAGATAGCCTAGATGGAACATCGCGGTGCGCTGCGACACGCGCGCTGCCTGCTGCATCGAATGGGTGACGATGACGATCGTATAGTTCTGACGCAGTTCGTCGATCAGTTCCTCGACGCGAGCGGTGGCGATCGGGTCGAGCGCCGAACACGGTTCGTCCATCAGGATCACCTCGGGTGACACGGCGATGGCGCGTGCAATGCACAGACGCTGCTGCTGGCCACCGGAAAGACCCGTGCCAGGTTCCTGCAAACGGTCCTTGACCTCGTTCCAGATTGCCGCCTTCTTCAGGCTCGACTCGACGATCTGATCCATGTCGGCCTTGCGCTTGGCCAATCCGTGGATGCGCGGCCCATAGGCGACGTTCTCGTAGATCGACTTGGGGAACGGATTGGGTTTCTGGAACACCATGCCGACGCGCGCCCTGAGTTCGACGACATCGATGTTCTTGTCGTAGATGTCTTCTTCGTCGAGCGTGATCTTGCCGGTTACCCGTGCTGAATCGATGGTGTCGTTCATGCGGTTGAGGCAGCGCAGGAAGGTGGATTTGCCGCAGCCGGAGGGGCCGATCAGCGCCGTCACCTGATTGAGGCGGACGTCGAGATCGACATCGAACAGCGCCTGCTTCTCGCCGTAGAACACGCCGACCTTGTCGCCGCGCATTTTGATCACTTCGTTCGACTTCATCTTGTCGCCCACTGCGTTTTCAAGGGACTGTTCGGTCATGATGTTCATACCAAAATGCCTTTTTTCTACCAGCGCCGCTCGAACCGACGCCGAAGCACGATCGCGGTGATGTTCATGGCCATGAGGAAGACGAGCAGGATAATGATGGCGCCCGACATGCGCTCGACGAAGGCGCGTTCGGCCTCGTTCGCCCACATATAGATCTGCACCGGCAGCGCGGTGGCCGGATCGAAAGGCGTCGTCGGTGGATCGGCGACGAAAGCGACCATGCCGATCAAGAGCAGCGGCGCGGTTTCGCCGAGCGCGCGCGCAAGACCGATAATGGTGCCGGTGAGGATGCCGGGTGCGGCAAGCGGCAGGATGTGCTGGAACACCATCTGCATCTTGGAGGCGCCAAGACCGAGAGCCGCCGAGCGGATCGACGGCGGCACCGCGGCAAGTGCGGCGCGCGTCGCGATGATGATCGTCGGCAGCGTCATCAGTGTCAGCACCAGGCCGCCGACGAAAGCGGCGGAGCGCGGCATGCCCAGGAAATTGATGAACACCGCGAGGCCGAGCAAGCCGAAGACGATTGACGGCACCGCTGCCAGATTGTTGATGTTGACCTCGATGAGGTCGGTGAAACGGTTCTTTTTGGCGAACTCCTCCAGATAGATGGAGGCGGCGACGCCGATCGGCAGCGCCAAGAGCAACACGATCACCATCATGTAAAACGAGCCGATGATCGCCACGCCCATGCCCGAGGTTTCCGGGCGGCTGGAGGCGCCGTAGGTGAACAGGCCGCTGTTGAAGTGCTCGGCCATCACGCCCTCGGCCTTGAGCTTGTTCATCCAGGTGATCTGCTGGTCCGACACCTTGCGTCGCGCTTCCTCGACACTGAGGTCGATCTGGCCCTTGAAAGCCGAGTCGAGATTGGCGGCGGCGAGGATGTTGACGTCGCGTGTCGTGCCTATCACGGAGGGATCGGCGGCAACGATGTCGCGCAACTGGACACGGGCGCCTTCGGACAGGAAGCCCTTGAGCTGCTTGATCGCCGGCTTGTCATCAGGAGAGATGCCGAGCTTGGCCACCAGCGCGTTTTCGGCGAGCTTGGGATAATTCGCCTTGATCAGAACGCTCGGATCGGTTGCGCGCTTGCCGGAAGGATCGATCACCTTCTCGTCGAACGTGATCGGCAGTGACACCGTCGTCTGCCAGAAGGCGGTGTAGCCTTTCGAGACGATGGTGATCAGCATGATTGCCAGGAACGCCAGGCCTACGGAAATCGCCACGACGCCATAGATGCGGAAACGGCGTTCGGCGGCGTAACGGGCCTTCAGGCCGATGTCGCGGCGCGGATGGGCCGCCGCCCTGACCATCGTATCCATGGGAATGTCGGTCATTCGTACTGCTCCCGATATTTGCGCACGATGTAGAGCGCGACGATATTCATCACCAGCGTCAGCGCGAACAGCGTCAGGCCGAGCGCGAAGGCGACCAGCGTCTGCGGCGAATTGAACTCGAGGTCGCCGGTGAGCTGGTTGACGATCTTGACGGTGATGGTCGTCATCGCCTCGAACGGGTTGATGGTCAGGTTGGCGGCGACGCCCGCCGCCAGCACGACAATCATCGTTTCACCGATGGCGCGCGAGGCAGTCAGCAGGATGGCGCCGACGATGCCGGGCAGTGCAGCCGGCAGGATCACCCGCTTGATCGTCTCGGAGCGGGTCGCGCCAAGGCCGAGCGACCCGTCGCGCATGGCGCGTGGCACCGCGGTTATGATGTCGTCTGAGAGAGAGGACACGACCGGGATCAGCATGACGCCCATGACCAGGCCGGCGGTGAAGATGCTCTGGCCCTGGATGAAGGGGGAACCGCCGGTCAGCGCCGCGGACAGGTCGCGCAGGAACGGCCCAAGCGTAACGACGGCGAAGATGCCGTAGACGATGGTCGGTATGCCGGCCAGCAGTTCAAGCGCCGGCTTGACCACCGAGCGCACCTTGGGCGTTGCATATTCGGCCATGTAGACAGCCGACATCAGCCCGACCGGCACCGCAACCAGCAGCGCGACGGCGGCGATGTAGAGCGTGCCCGCAAGAAGCGGGATCAGACCGAACTGGCCCTGGCTGCCGCCCGAACCGGCAGCGGCAAAACGCGGATCCCAGACGGTGCCGAAGAAGAAACTCATCGGCGAGACGCTCTCGAAGAAGGTGATCGTCTGGAACAGCATCGAAAGCACGATGCCGATGGTGGTGAGGATGGCGATGGTGGAGGCGGCAAGCAGGCCCCACAGCATCAACCGCTCGACATTGTTGCGCGCCCTGGCGCGCGGCGCGATCTGCCTGAGCGCATAGAAGGCGCCGGCGATCGAGGAAGCGAGAATGACAATGGCGCCGAACAGGCCGAGCCGGTCCTGGACCTTGTTCGCCTCGACGGCGATCGGGATCATGTAATCCTGCGTGTCGCTCGCCAGTGCCACGCCCTTGGCGGCGAGCAGCGGCTGCAACTCGGCAAAGCTGGCAGGCATTGCGGCCAGTGTGCCAGCATCGAGTTTGCGCAGCCCCCTGGCGAGGCTCTTTACCAGGCTGACATCCAGTGCCTCGCTGGCAACCTTGCTGTCGACGGTGCGCTCGGGCAAGGCAGCATGGATGTGTCGGTCAAGATAGACCGAAGAACCGACGGCCCAGACGGCAAGCAGCAAAAGTGCAGGCAGGACGGCGAGCAGGAAGGCCCACCAGCCATGATAGTGGGCGCGCGAATGCGGCTTGACCTTGCCATTGTCCTGGGCCGCGGCACGCTGCCGGCCGATGAAAAAGGCAACCAGGCCGACGGCAACGACGATGGCCAGTACGAGCAAGGACGACATGGACCCACCCCAAGAGAAATTCTTACGCAGCCGCCATTGCGGCCTGCGGTGAAACCGGGGCGCGGATCAGGCCCGCACCCCGGTTCGGCAGCTTGATTACATCGACTTTCCGGCAGCGAAAGCGTCACGCTGGGCCTGACGCTCGGCATCGGGAGCAGCAACGAGGCCGTATTCGGCGAGCGGGCTTTCCGGGCCAACCATCTGGTCGTCGAGGAAGAACTCGACATATTCCTTGAGGCCGGGAACGACGCCCAGATGCGCCTTCTTGACATAGAAGAACAGCGGGCGCGAGACGGGATACTTGCCGCTGGCGATCGTCTCGGTCGAAGGCACGATGCCTTCCACGGTGGCGACCTTCAGCTTGTCGGCATTGTTCTCATAGAAGGCGAGGCCGAACACGCCGACGCCGGTCTTGTTGGAGTCGATGCGGGCGAGCGTCTCGGTGTAGTCGCCATCGATGTCGACGGCCTTGCCGTCCTTGCGGATGGCGATGCAGGTTTTGCCGATTTCCTTGTCGTCGGCAATGCCGGCGGCCTTGAGAGCAGTCTTGTCACAGCCGGCATCGAGAAGCTTGGTTTCGAACACTTCGCGCGTGCCATGCTTTTCGCCCGGAATGTAGGCGGCGATGTCCCAGTCGGGCAGCTTCGGATTGACCTGGCTCCACTTGGTGTTCGGATTGTCGACGAGCTTGCCGTCGACGACCAGCTTGGCTGCGAGCGCCTTGTAGATGTCGGCGGGAACCAGCGCCCAGTCCGGGCCCTTGATGTCGGTGGCGAAGACAATGCCGTCATAGCCGATCCGGACTTCCTGGACGTCCTTCACGCCGGCGTCGGCGCAGGACTTGAGTTCGTCCGCCTTGATCGGACGCGACGAGTTGGCGATGTCGATCGTGTCTTCGCCGACGCCCTTGCAGAATTCCTTGATGCCGGCGCCGCTGCCGCCGGATTCGACGACCGGGGTCTTGAAGTTGGTGAATGTTTCGCCGAACTGCTCGGCGACGATCTTGGCATAAGGTAACACAGTCGATGATCCGGCGACCTGGATCTGGTCGCGCGCGGCGGCGAAGCCGGACGACGCGGCGAGCGCAAGCGCAGCGGCCGACGCCGTATAGAGGAATTTCTTCATGTGGCCTGCTCCTGTTCGGAAGATGGTCTCTCGGCGCTCGTCAGTCGGCGCCCGCTGAGGCCAATAGCCTTCGATTATAACAGTCGCATGACAGTTTGATGTCACCCCGGTAACGCGTCATCGGGATCAGCAGAATGCCGCCTGGCCGGCACTCCCAACGCAGCCCGGCTTTGTCACCGGAATCAGGGACTTGCTCTATTTTGACCGAGGCTGGCCGGCGATTTGGGGATCGGCCGGCCTCTATGAAGAAAAGCCGGACGGGAGCGCGTTGCTCACAGCCAGACGGAGTCGTGGCCGGGCCATCGCCGAAAACAGGTCCGTTGGGGTAGGTTGACGCTGTCTCATGCCGGCGGTCGCTGCTCCCGCCCGTAACTGGGAAGAGCGGAATTCGAATGTGGCCATTGTCCCGGCTGGATGCCGCCTTTGATATGGTGCGATCGCGCCATAGTCTTGGCGCTGGCGGGGGCGCGAATCTCCGCCGCGTTCCCCGCGCTCGGGCAGAGCTGGCGCGAGCCGCCCCTTACCCGGCGTTGCGCTGAGCCTGCCGGCTGGCGCCGACCCAGCGCTCGACTTTCTCGAGCAACGCCCGGGGACTGATCGGCTTGGGCAGATAGTCGTCCATGCCTGCCTCCAGGCAACGCTCGCGGTCGCCCTTCAGCGCATGCGCGGTGACGCCGACGATCGGCACATGCGTGCCGGTTTCTGCCTCCAGCCGGCGAATGGCGGCGGTCGCTTCGAGACCGTTCATCTCCGGCATCGAGACATCCATCAGGATCATGCACGGGTTGAGCCGGCCGAAGGCGTCGAGCGCCTTGCGGCCATTGCCGACGATCTCGAAACCATAACCGGTCTCGCCGAGGATCTGGGTGAACACCATCTGGTTCACCTCATTGTCCTCGGCCACCAGGATGTCCAGCCTGTCGCCACCGCCCGTCGCGGCGGGCCGGGGGCGAATCGAAGGCGGCTGCAGCAGCGCCCGCTGTTCGGACGGCGCCGAGGGCGGCGGCCGCGTCACATAACTCGCAGCGACGTCGACTGCGAGCGGCAGCGCGTCGCTGCCGCCAGTGTTGTGGCGATGCCGCTGGATGGTGGCGACCAGCGTCTCCAGCAGCACCGAAGAGCGCGCCGGCTTGATCAGCTGGGCATCGATGCCGAGATCGCGATAGCTGGTGTTGGCGAGCGACTGGTCGACCGAAGTCAGCATGATGATCGGCGTGCCGGCAAGGCCGGCGGTGTTGCGCACGATCCGAGCCATTTCGGCGCCGCTCATTTCAGGCATCTGGTAGTCGAGCACGACGCAGTCGACCGGCACGCCATAGGCGGCGGCGGCGATCAGCACCTTGAGGCCTTCGGCGCCGCTTTCGGCGGCGCAGGAATCGAACGTCCACGATGTCATCTGCTCGGTCAGGATCGCCCTGTTCACTGCATTGTCGTCGACGATCAGCACGCGCGCGCCGGTTACGTCGATCGGCATGATGCGTCGTCCGTTCTGCTGTCCGGCCCTCGGCAGCGTCACCGAGAACCAGAACGTCGAGCCCCTGCCTTCCGCACTTTCCACCCCGATGTCGCCGCCCATCAGCTCGACGAGCCGCGAGGTGATGGCGAGGCCGAGGCCGGTCCCCTCGTGTCGCCTCGTCGACGAGGTGTCGACCTGGCTGAATTTCTCGAACACCAGTTTCAGTTTTTCCTCGGGGATACCGATACCGGTATCGGTGACCGAGATGGTGAGCTTCGTTCCGGTCGGAACCCTCTCGCCGGTGACGTCGACCAGCACATGGCCTTCATCGGTGAATTTCACCGCATTGCCGAGCAGGTTGGTGACGATCTGCCTGATACGGCCGACATCGCCGATGAACAGGCTTTCCAGCCGAGGCTCGACACGTACGATCAGCTCGAGATCCTTTTCCTTGGCGCGTGTCGACACCAGCGTCGCCACGTCCTCGATCGCCTCGGCAAGATTGAAGGGCGCCGGATCGAGCACCAGCTGACCGGCATCGATCTTGGAGAAGTCCAGTATGTCGTTGATGATGGTGAGCAGCGCATTGCCCGACTTCACGATGATGTCGGTAAACGTCTTCTGCTTCGGGTCGAGGTCCGATTTGGCCAGCAGTTCGGCCATACCGAGCACGCCGTTCATCGGCGTGCGAATCTCATGGCTCATATTGGCGAGGAATTCCGACTTGGCGCGGTCAGCGAGCACGGCGCGCTGACGCGCCTCGCGCAGTTCGGCCTCCCGCATCTTCAGCTCGGTGATGTCGGTGGTCGAACCGATCAAATAGAGCGAACCATCGGAGGCGATCATCGCGCCCTTGCGGGCGAATTGATGCCTGACGCTGCCGTCGGCCAGCGTCACCGTCTCTTCGACCTCCTGGGTTTCGCCGGTGCGCAGCACGGCGAGATCGCCATTGACGAAGGCCTCGCCATCCGGCCCGAAAATCTCGATGTCGGTCTTGCCGATAGCCTCTTCCTTGCGGAAGCCCGTGAGATCGCACCAGCCCTTGTTGACATAGAACTGCCTGAGATCGGAGCGCTTGGCGTAGATCGATACCGGCACGTTGTCGATCAGGCTGCGGAACACCTCGTTCTCGCGCATGCTTTCTTCCAGCGCACGCTCGCGCGCCTTGACGTCGGTGATGTCGGTGCTCGAGCCGACCAGATGCACGGACCCGTCCAGCGCCACCAGGCGGCTCTTGCGCGTCATCAACTGCCGAACCGTGCCGTCGCGATGGGTGACGGGTTCCTCGACCTCCCTGACGACGCCCGTCACGGCGACTTGCGTGTCGTCATGGCTGTAGCCATCGGCGTCCTGCGCGCCGAACAACTGCCGGTCGGTGCGGCCGATGACATCCTCCTTGGCCAAGCCGGTGATCGCGCACCAGGCCTTGTTGACGAATTCGATGCTCAGGTCCTGCGCCTTGATGAAGGCGGCCACAGGCAACTCGTCCATCACGTGCCGGAACAGGTCGATCTGGCGCATGGAATCGCGCAATGCCGCCTCGCGGCTCTTGATCTCGGAGATGTCGACGCGAACACCGATGAAGGTGCCATCGTCAGTCCGCATGTCGTAGACCTGATACCAGCGGCCGTCGGGGTTATGACGCTCGTAGGAGGAACTGGGCAAGCGGTAGCGGGCGAGGATCGCATCCAGCCAGCGGTCATGATCGCTGTCGTAGAGCTGGTCGATTTGCGGATCGCCGCTGTTGCGGAAATAGCCGTTCGCATGACCCAGCACGAGTGCTTCGCGGAATGTGCAGCCGGGCTGCCATGCCGGCTTCAAGGCCGGCAGCGTATCCTGGATCTTGCGGTTGGCGAACACGAACCTGTCGTCGCGATCGTAGATGATCACGGCGGCCGGCAAGGATTCCAGCACGCTGGCGAGATGCTTGCGCGCGTCCTGCGCCTCCGTCTCGCGGCGCTTCATGTCGGAAATGTCGAACAGGAAGCCGGCAACGTAGTTGCGGCCGCTGGCCATGCCGACGCGGCTCTTCCTGACGATGCGCGATCGGCTGGCGCCATCGGCCTCGAAGTTTTCTTCCACCTCGTAAGCGCGTCCGGTTGCAAGCACGTCCCGTTCGCTCTGCTCGAAAAGCGCGACAGCGTTCGTCGGGAGGAAATCGCCGCCGGGCTTGCCGAGCATGGCTTGCGGCGTCTGGCCAAACAGGGCCGCGAACGCCTCGTTGACGAAGACGAAACGCAGATGGTCGTCCTTGACGAAGATCGGATCCTTGACGGCGTTGATCACCGCTTCCGCCAGCCGCGCTTTCTCCAGCGCGTCGGCAAGTTCGGCCTCCCGGTCCTTCATGTCGGTGACGTCGACATAGGAGATCAGCCGCTTGCCGCCGGCCAGCGGCGCCATCGACGATATCAGAGTGCGGCCGTCATTGCGCGGGAACTGCCGCGAGGCGGCGATCCCGGCCCTGATTTCCGCCTCGCGCTCGGCGACATGCCGCTGCCATGACGCATCGTCGGCACCAAACGGATCGATGTCGCGGCTGGCGTCCATCAGATCGCGGAAGCTGCAGCCGATCTCGGCGCGCCGGGCGTCGATCTGCCAGAAATCATAGAAAGCACGGTTGATGATCTCGGCGCGCATATCGGCGTCGAGGACGAGGACACCGATCGGCATCTGGTCGACCATGGTGCGGAGACTGACGAAGGTCTCGGCGATCCTGGCATTGGCGCTTTTGATCTCCGCATCGCGCTGCTTGATCTCGGTGACCTCATAGTAGGTCAACAGCCGCTTGCCGCCTGAAAGCGCCGTCACCGAGAACATCATCGTCCTGCCGTTGGCATGGACAAATTCGCGCGGCGCGACGGATCCGGCACGAATCTCGTCGAGGCGAGTGGCGAGGTAGCGCTGCCATTGCTGTTCGTCGATTTCGCCATAGATGCCGCTGCGGCGGTTGAGCTCCATCAACAGGCTGAACGGAGCGCCGACGGCAACAGCGCCGTCCGGAACCCTCGAGAGGTCGCGATAGGCCTTGTTGACGATCAGCGTGTCGAGCCTGGCATCGAGAAGCACGACGCCCATATGCATGGCGTCCATCGTCCGCTCGAGGTCGGCCAGATGCTGGTCGGGCTCGCCGTCACCCGATGGTTCCTGCCCCAGATTTTTGAAGGCGCCGGCCAGAGCCGTGACGTTGCGGCCGATGCCCCGATAGCCGGCAAATCTTCCTTCGTCGTCGAACTTTGGAAAGCCTGATGTCAAAACCCAGCGACAGTCGGCGCTGCCAGCCTTGAGCTCATAGACGAAGTCGCGAAAAGGCCGGTGCGCCTGCAGATCCTCCAGATGCGCGGCGCCACTGCGATCGCCGTTCAGGACCTGATTGAGGAAGTCGAAGCGGAACCGGCCAAGCACGTTTGCCGGATCGATGCCGGTGGCTGCCTGGTAATTTTGCGAAAGCCAGGAGAAGCGCAGTTCGGCGTCGGTCTCCCAGACCCAGTCGGAACCGGCTTCAACGAGTTGACGAAGCGCATCGTTCGAATCCACGCAAGAGGCGGACGATGAGGTATCGTCGCCATGCGCTGTGGATTTGCGAGGCCCGCGCTTGCCGCGCGCGCCGATTGTCTCGTCCGCTTCCGCCATGCCGTCCCCACCCCGAAACCAAGGCCGAACCCTCCTCCGCGGTTCGTCGGCGGAATGTGCCCGAGAAGCATTAAGGATCCGCTAACCTTAACGGGTCGGTTAGACAGGATTGCGCGGCACGGTCTGCTTCATTCCGCCCGGTTGTCGGCGGGGTCGAACCCGCTATATAAGCAACGGCAGGGGTATTGCTGATGCTTGGACGGATTGTGCCTTTTTTCATGGGGCTGGCGCTGCTTTTCGGCGGCGGTTGCTCGCGCAGTTATGACGGCACGGTCGTCATCCCGAGACCGCTCGATGTCCGCCGCATCTGGGATCGGCCGCCACCGAATGTCGACTACGGCCAATCCGAGGTCGAAAACGGCGCTTTTCCGGTAGCGCCGCAGCCACCCCGGCGTTTTTCCGAGCGCAAGGTCAGCCATGCCGCACCGAGACGGCACCAGACGAGGTTGCCTGCGTCTGCGTCCCTATCGGCGCCGGCGAAACCGCTGACCTGCAGGAACGTCAGCGAGCCTGGCAAGAGAGCTCGCATGGTCTGCGATTAGATTGGAGCGGGTCTCTAAAAGCGGGACCGGTTTTCGGATGGGATGCGATCAAGACGCGATCCGCGGATAGCTCGGTGAACCGGCCATCACAGTGATGCAGCGCCCTTTTTCGGCTCCTTCGCACCGAGCTTGTCGAGGGCGAGACGAACCTGACGCAGATCTTCCTGCCAGCCGTCATCGTCATCCATCGGACCCTCCGAGGCAGCCCGCTGCAGCCCACGCGCTTCGGATTCGATCTCGCGCAGTTCGGCGATTTTCTGTTCGGTGGTCAGCGAGTCGTCTTCGACGATCTCCAGCACCCGCATTTCCCTGAACGTAGCCACGGCGTTTCTCCCGGCTGATGTCGATCACAACGCCGTGAGCGCCCCTCTGTTCCAGACGGATCACGCCACCGCAGGCACCCCACCATCGGTGATCGCCAATCGGGGAAGACCGGCGATCATTCGGCCGGGAAAAATGCCGGGCCGACCAAGCGCACCGGCCGCTCGCCGGCCTCGATCGAAAGGTGCTGGGCGGCACCTGGGGCTTCGGCATCGATCCCGGGGACGGCCGCAACCGTGCCGAGATCCGGCTTCGCCGTCGGCAGCGGAATAATGGCGTTGCGCATGTTGGCGGGCGTCACGGTCCTGGCTCGCAGTTCGGTGACCCGCTGATAGTAGCGCTTGACGTCGCATGCCTTGAAATTCGCATCATCGCGATATCTGAAGGCTGCCGGCAGCTCGGTATAGGGTTTGCGCGTGTCGAGCGCGGTCATCTGGTCGGTTTCGAGGCTGGCGTCGTTCAACGTATAGAGGTCGACGCCGGGGTCATCGCAGATGTAACGGCATTGATCGGCCGTCTCTTTCAGATCGCCGCTGGCGGCGAATTGCGATCTTGGCGCCGGGAAGAAATACCCGTCCGACAGGCGCACGCAAAACAGCATCGCATTGCCGGCGAACGTGGTGCTCGCCGATTGGGTGCCGGGCGCAGCGCGCGCAGGCCGTTGCTTTGCCGAGGGGGCGCAGCCAAGCGCCACGAAGCGCGCCTGCAGGCCCGCTGTGTCGCGGCCTGAATTCCCGGCGGCAGCGATCCGGCGCTGCACATCCGAGCGGCTCCTGGCGAGATCGGCGCAAGCGTTGAAGAGACCACCAAGCGAACTTTTCGCCGTGCACTGGCGCTGTCTCTCGATAGTCTGGATGGCTGCAAGTTGCCGGCGCAGTTGAGCAAGCTCCGGGCTCGCCCCGTTGCTGCGGCCTGCCGAAAGCAACTGGCTTTTGATGGCGCCGCAGCTGTCCGCGTAGGACGAAAGCGTACCGAACAAAACTGCCGCCAGCGAAATCAATGCGACCATCATGGAAGGCCAGAAACGGATCATCGGGACAACTCTGCTCTTTTTGCGGAGAACCTGGAACCAAAGTCCATCAATTCAACAAGCTTCATCTACATGAGTAAGCTCTAATAATCTCAAGACCATCCGGTTGGATAACCTTTTGTCTATTGTATTACGTCACCTCGTGTAAATTCGATATTACATTTTTATTTCAAGATTGAGACGAACCTCGAAAAGAAAGCGCAAGCCCGGCCCTCGCCGACGACCTGCAACGCAACAGACGAGTTCGATGCGCCATTATCGCCAGGCGTTCGAAACCTTTGCCCGGCCTTCCGCGTTGAAGGACCAAAGGGAGAACGCAGATGTCGATCCACTTCACCGTCTCGGACCTGACAAGAAACCTGTTTCACTCGCTGGGGCTGGACCAGCGCGCGCCAAGGCCTCTCAATCCCGAGCAAAGCCTGTTGCTGGAATGCTATCTGGCCGGCCAGGTTCCGGAATCAGCCTGGAGCGACTACGTCTTCGAGACGCCCGATCTTGCCCGGCACGCCGAGGCTAGGCGCAGTCACCACTGAGCCGACAACGAAGCTTACTTGGGAGAGGCGAATTGCAACGTGAACACGTTGCCGGCGATGCCTTGCGCCAGCTTCGCTGAAAAGGTCAGGGGCAGACAATTCTGCAAGGCGGTTGTTGCGGCGTCGACAAAGGATTTTTTCGCCTTGGCATCCCCTTCCACCTTGATGGCTGTCGGCCTCGGTGGGCCGATCAGCGTGCCGTCCCGCTTGAAGCTGAAGCTCAAGGTGACGCTGGCGGTTCCGGCATCCGCCGGCGGTGTCCAGCATGCCTGAATGGCGGTCCCGACATCGTTCATGGTGTTCAGTTCAGCCGCATTTGAAGGATGAACGGCGCTCGCCAGCATCACACCCGCAACCGCAACCCGCCTCGCAACGCTTTTCATCGCCAGTCCTCGTCCCGCGCCTGACCGACAATCCATGCCGGACTGCCGAAATGGATGGTAGGGCCACCGCCGGCGATGACAATATCTCTCCGCAAAAGTTGACGCCAAAAAAGCGACAGCGGCGAGGCTTGCGTGGCCTGATCGCTGCTCGATCACGCCCGGCGATAGAGCAATCCCAGGAAAAGTGTGAAACGGTTTTCCCGGGAAAAGCGCATGGCGCTTCCCTTGGGAATTGCGTCGAACAAAGAGACGGCGTGCGAAAAGCAAAAAGGCCGGCATTGCGCCGACCTTTCCTATCACTACGACGTTCTGCGCCAGTACATCCGTGGTCGCGGGCCGAAAGCGAATTGCCTGGAGTAAACAGGGCTTTGGTTAACGAATCCTTAACCTCAGGCCTTGGCCTGCGACTTCACATGGGCGATGTAGCCGCGCACGTCGCCGGCCGGCTCGCTATAGGCCTTGCCGAGCTTCTTCTCGATCGCCGCCACATAGTCCTTCGCCCATTTGGGCAAGGCATAGTCGACAACGGCCAGGAATTCGAGCGTCGCCGCCAGCCGGATATCGGCGATCGACGGGTTCTTGCCGCCGATGAACGGCTTGCCGTCCCTGAAGAAGCTATGGAAGACCTCCAGCGGCTCGGCAATCGCCGCCATCGCCGCCTTCTGGGCCTCCGACTTCCTGTCGGGGTGCGCATCGCTGTGGCCGACCTCGCCCGCATATTGCGGGAAGCCGAGCGCCGGATAGGTGGCGCGCGCCACATAGGGGTAGAGCGTGCCGATCAGGTAGAACATGGCACTGTCGACCATCGCCCGCTTGGCCGGCGCCTTCGGATAGAATTTCTCCAGCCGGTGCTTGTTGGCGAGATACTGCATGATGGCGCAGCTTTCCCACAGCACGCCTCTGGGGAGGCCCTTGTCCTCGATCATCGGTGTCAAATGGGCGGGGTTTCGCGCCATGAATTCCGGCGAACGTGTGTGGCCCCAGGCATCGGTCTCGGCATGGTCGAAGCCGGCCGCGCGCGCAAACACCCGCACGGTCATGTTGTTGACGCTGGGCTTCAGCATGCTGAGCTTCAGCGCCGGCTTCTTGGCCGGCTTGGCCTTGGCCCTGGGCGCGGCTTTTGCCGTCGCCTTCACCGCAGGCCTGGCGGCCGCCTTGGCTTTTGGCTTTGCCGCAGCTTTCGCCGCCGGCTTGGCGGCAGCTTTGGCCGCGGATTTCCCGGCAGTCTTCGTCGCTGTCTTGGCCATATTAGTCCTCCCTCTGGTCTGTTCAGTATGGGTTCTTCGGCGCCCGATCGTCCGACAAGGTGGCGCGGGAACGCTCGACGAGCGCCTGGATCGCATCGGCGAGATGCACTTCGGCGATGTTGTGGTCGCTACGCGCGACGCGCAGCCTGTGCGCTTCCATCAGCACATCTGCATGGGTGAAGCCCGCCGGCGGCTCGAAGCGGTAGGACGCCAACTCGATCAGCAGGCCGAGCGGATCCTCGAAATAGATCGAATCCATGAAACCGCGATCCTTCACGCCGCTATGCTTGATGCCGCGCTCGTCAAGCCGGGAGACCGCCTGGAGGAAGGTGACGCGCGACACTGAAAAGGCGATGTGGTGAACACAGCCCGGATCGGTCGGCGTGCGCCGCTTCTCCGGTGTGCGGCTCTCGTCGGTGAAGATGGTGATCAGCCGGCCGTCGCCGGGATCGAAATAGAGGTGGCTTTCCCTCGGCTTGTCGAGATTGGGCTGTTCGAAGATGAACGGCATGCCGAGCACGCCTTCCCAGAAATCGATAGAGATCTGGCGCCCGGCGCCGACCAACGTGATGTGATGGACGCCCTGCGACTGCAGCTTCTGCATTGGCCTTCCTCCCCCACGGCATCAAAACTGGCCGTCCGGACAGCGCGGCGTTCTGCGCGCCGCTGGAGCCGTACCTCAGGATCCGTGACGTGATGCTAATGCAAACAACCCCGCGGCGCCAGAAGCGACGAACGCGGCGACGCAACGGATAAAGCCGACTGATTGAGTGCGCCGTCCGTGCTTCCGATGCCTGGCATCGGAAGCACGGACAGGCTACGCTCTTGGAGGCTGAGGTCGGCGAATCCGGCCGATAGCCGACCGAATTGATGTACCGACTTACGAGCCGCTGCTGTTGACCGTAGTGCCGACGTTCGTGAAGATCCCGTTGAGCGAATTGCCAACCGCCCCGGCGCCGGTGATGATCGCCAGCGCGATAAGTGCCGCGATCAAGCCATACTCGATCGCGGTCGCGCCAGACTCGTCCCAAGCGAAACGACAAGCTATTTTCTGCATTTCAACCTCCTGCAGATACTAAAGCAATAACTAATATACCGCCGTGAGTTGCGGGGGCGTTAAGGTTCTCGGTTTCAGGTCCGTTAACATTTGCCAGACGAATGAAATGAAGGCCGCAGTGGTTGGCGCCACTGGGATTTTCAAGGCTGCGGCTACCTGTGCAGAGCTGGTTTCCCGAACGCCGCAGTATCGAGGGTCGTCGACTTCAGAAACGAAATCGACGGCAGCCTGCAAATTTTTTCGAAAACTTGGTACGCCCAAGGGGAATCGAACCCCTGTTCCCGCCGTGAGAGGGCCAAGACAGGCATATTCAATACCCGCTTTCGTTCACGCGCGTCCACGCGCGTTCCCGTAAAAGCCTTGAAAAACAACAATCGCTTGCATCATTCGTCCACTCATGTTTTTGTGCGTCCGCGGATGTATTTCGGGACCAATTTCGGGACCAAATAGATAGCAAGGAATGCCGGATGGCACGCACTAGGGTCGACGCCCAAATCACCACACGCAACGCGCGCAAACAGCTCAAGCCGAGGAAGAAGCCCTACTGTCGATCTCTCGGCCCCACCGTCGCCATCGGGTACCAGAGGAAGCAGCGTGGCGGCGTCTGGCAGGTCGTCCAGTCACTCGGCAGCAAGCGATATCGCGTGGAGCAGATAGGCATCGCCGATGACTTCCTTGAGGCCAATGGCGTGAATGTCTACGACTTCGAGCAGGCGAAGAGTGCTGCTGTTGCCAGGATCGCATCATGGCACGCCGATGATCGCGCTTCAGCCGATGGTCCGGCTCCGACCGTGCGATCGGCGGTCGAGATCTACATGGAAATGCAGGAGGCCCGGGAACGTGCTGTGCAGGGCAAGGGTAGGTTACGTGGAGATGCACGGCTCAGGCTTTCAAGGCACGTCCTCTCCGATGTTGTTGCCGACATAGTGCTGCACACCTTGAAGGAAGCGGATCTGGCCCGGTGGCGTGATCGACGCTCGGTAAACCTCTCTGTGTCCACGGTTCGCCGCATCGTCAATGATTTAAAGGCTGCTCTCAACGCTGCTGCTGTCAAACATCGCCCTCAGCTTCCCCCGGACATGGCGATCATCATCAAGAACGGTTTGTCGGCTGGAGAAGCAGCGCCGCCGCTTGCCCGCGACCAAGCCGCGCTTCCTGACGCCGACATCCGCAGGATCATCGAAGCAGCCAGGACAGTCGATACCGAAGACGACTGGGACGGCGATCTCTTGCGCATGATCCTGGTGCTCTCCGCCACCGGAGCCCGCTTCTCACAGGTCGCGCGCATGACCGTGAGCGATGTCCAGGCCTCCCAGAGCAGGCTCATGGTGCCAACGAGCCGGAAGGGCCGAGGGACCAAGAACACCACGCACATCGGAGTTCGTGTTGGAGCCGACGTCATCGCCCTGTTGCATCCGGCCATCGCGGGAAGACGCCGCGGCGAGCCGTTGCTTGAACGTTGGCGCCATGTCCAGGCGAAAGGTACGGAAACACAACCGCCGCGATGGGTACGGAACACGCGTGGCCCGTGGGGTGCCGCGACTGAGCTGACCCGCCCGTGGCTTGAGATCGTGACCCGCGCAGGGTTTCCGTCCGAGGTGGTGCCCTATGCCTTGCGACATTCCTCGATTGTCCGCCAGCTTAGAGCCGGTCTTCCGGTGCGCCTGGTCGCCGCGCTTCACGACACAAGCACCGCCATGATCGAGCGACACTATGCCTCCGCCATCGTCGACATGCTCGATGATCTCTCGGCGGGGGCCGTCATTCCGTTGATCGGCGGCCAACCGATGAACCACCTGGCGCCGCTTCGTCGGTCAGCCAATGAAGTTGCCGGTGTTGCTGTCCTGTGAGCACCAAGCTCCTTGCACACCATAGGCGAGATGGCGTCGTGGCATAGTCAACAAAACTCGGCTGCGGACAAAGAGCGAAGCCGAAATCGACCTATCGATGCAAGGGTGTCGAGGTCGCACATTGCCGGATATGGGTATGAGTCGGGCCAGCTCTGTGGATAGTGGGGAAAACGCGCTCAGATCCAATCCCGAGTTAAAACTCACGTACGGGTAGCTCCAGAAGCTCTATCGGCAAAATGAATCCGCAGAACCCCTCTCTATCGTTATTGATGAATGGCGCGGGGTTCCCGGATGGCTTTTTACGCCAGTGTCCTTGTTTACAGCCATCCAAACATGTCTATTGATTCCGCTGGCTCACTTTCCAGATGAGGCAGCTTCATGGCTTTTCCCAATGTTCCCGGCGAGTTGCCGTTGGCCTCGGTGGCTTCACGCCCCCGGCTGGCGACTGATGTACCCGGCGCCGTAGATTACACCGGCCAAAGCCGCGCACAGCTCTACAAGGACATGCGCACAGGCCGGCTGCCCGCCTACAAAAACGGCGCGCGCACCATCCTCTTCTATGACGATCTCGATTCCTACATGCGCGCCTTGCCGCGCGCGAAGTTCAGGCCCGTTGGCGACGAAAAAAACGACGCCAAAACGCAGTCGGCGCGCTGAGCGGAGAGCCAGTCATGGGCCGGCTCAATCCGAAATTCGAACGCATCTCCTCCGATTTCTACGCGACCCCAGCTCGGGCACTGCCGCCGTTGTTGCCGCTCTTGGAGCCGCAGACGCAGTATGTCGAGCCGGCCGCCGGCAATGGCGCCATGATCGATCTGCTCGCCCAGCATGGGCATCTCTGCCTGGCCGCCTTCGACATTGACCCGCACCGCAACGACATCGCCGAACGCAACGCGCTAGACCTCGATGAGGCCGACATTGGTAAGGCGACGATTTTCCTGACCAATCTACCGTGGTCCTGGCCGGTCTTCCCGCAACTGGTCAAGCACCTCATTGCGCTACGCCCACTATGGACGCTGGCGCCGGCCCGTTTCGCTCATGCCTCCCGCTCGAAGGTGCTGATGAGCTTTTGCAGCCATATTCTCTGCGTGCCGCGTCTGAAATGGTTTCCCGAAAGCCCGCATGCCGGAACGCAGGACACGGTCTGGCTTCGGTTCGACGAGAGCCATCAGGGCGGACCTCACTTCTATCCGCGTGAAACGGAAGGATGGCGCCGATGATCGACTTTGCCGCCATCAACAGCGCCGCGCTTCCGTTCTTGCCAACACTGCTGGATCGATGGGCGCCCGGTGGCCACACAATGGGCCGCGAATATGTCGTCCGGAACCCGACGCGGAAAGACCGCCGCACAGGCTCGTTCCGGATCAACCTCGTCACAGGTCGCTGGGCTGACTTCGCGACCGGAGACGCGGGCGGCGATGTCATTGCGCTGGCGGCCTATCTTCACGACCTCAGCCAAGCGGAAGCGGCGAGGTGCATCGCCGATATGCTGGGCATTGCGCAAGGGACAAGGCCATGAGCGGTGAACCCTTCGCGCCTCTCGGCGACGAGCCCCTGCGCCCAAAAGTAAATCGCGTATCCAGGGACGACTGGGTACCCATCCTTCCGGTTCCGGACCATTCGTCGAAGCTCACCAAGGCCTTGATCGAACGGTTCACGCCGGACGGCGCTTCATTCACCGCTGACTGGCCCTACCACGACGCCGAAGGCAGGTTGCTCGGCTATATCGCGCGCTACGATCGCGCGGCCAATGGTGCGAAGCCGAAGAAGGAGTTTAGGCCCTTCACCTACTGCCAGAGCCCGGAGGGCAAGCGCGAGTGGCGATGCAAGGGCTTCCCCGAGCCACGGCCCCTCTATGGGATTGATCGTCTTCGTGCCCGGCCCAATGCGCCGGTCATTGTCGTGGAAGGCGAGAAGAAGGTCGACGCCGCGAACAAACGCATTCCAGATCATGTGGCCGTATCTCCGCCAAACGGATCGAAGTCCGCCAAGAAGGCCGATTGGAGTCCGCTCGCAGGGCGCGAGGTAATCATCTGGCCCGACGCCGACGCTCCCGGCACGGCCTTTGCTGATGACGTGGCCGAGATGCTCCGGCGGGCAGGAGCATCGTCAATCCGCACCGTTCGGCTTCCGGAGGGCCTGCACGATGGCTGGGACTTGGCCGACGATCTGCCAGACGGTTTTGACGAGGCTGACCTCGCCGCAATGCTGACCGCGGCGGAAGCTGCTACTGACGGCTGGCAAGACATTCAGCCGATCATCTCCACGCTGCCGCCCGTCCCGCCGCTTACCCGTGAAATGCTACCCTCTGCCGTTTGCGCCTATGTCTTCGACATCTCCGAACGACAGCAGGCGCCGCCAGATTTTGCGGCAGTAACCGCCTTGTGTGCCACAGCCGCCGTGGTCGGCAACCGCGTTGTTATGGCACCGAAGCAGAAGGACAATTGGGAAGAGGCGCCGAACATATGGGGTGCACTCATTGGTTCGCCCAGCGTGGGTAAGACGCCCTCCTTGAAGGCAGCATTGGGGCCGGTTTACGCCATCCAGGACCTCATGCGCGAAGCATGGCAGCAAGGGGTAAAGCTTTCGGACGTGGATGAGATGCTGGCCGAGCTCAGCAAAAAGGACGTCGAAGCAAAAGCCAAGCAGGCGATCAAAAAGGGCAATCGTGACGAGGCCAAGAACCTCCTGGCCCGCATTTCGAACGATGACAAGGAAGACAAACAGTCCTGTCCGCGCCTCGCTGTCAACGACGCCACCGTGGAAAAGCTGGGCGAGTTGCTGAAGGAAAACCCTCGCGGCCTTCTGCACATCCGCGACGAGCTTTCAGGCTTGCTGGCTCGCCTTGAAAAAGATGAGTTCCAATCCGAGCGAGCTTTTTACCTCGAATGCTACAACGGTCTGGGAAGCTACACTTTTGACCGAATTAGCCGAGGCACGATCTACATTCAGAAATGCACCCTCAGCATCATCGGTGGCATCCAGCCCTCAAGATTGGCACCGATAGTCCGCGCCGCGACTACTGGTTCCAATAATGATGGCCTGATCCAGCGCTTCCAACTGGCTGTATGGCCCGACCCATTTCCTGAATGGAGATGGGTCGACCAGCATCCCGACCGCTCGGCCCGTGAAGCCTACGAAACCGTATTCCAGCGACTTGACGAGGATCCGCTTGGCAGCACGGACAACCCGACTGTCTATCGCTTCTCAGCTGCCGCGCAAGACATGTTCCGGCGATGGATCGAAGAGCTTCACGCCGAGATCCGCAACGGCCAGCACTCCGAAATTATGCAAAGCCACCTCATGAAGCTGCCAACGTCCATAGCTCGGCTGGCCCTGCTGTTCGAGTTGATCGACGGCGGCCGTTTTGAGGTTGGGCAGAAGGCAACTGCAATGGCGCTTACGTGGGCCAAATATCTGCGGGGGCACGCCAACCGCATCTATGGCGCAGGTGCTGCAATGGCCGAGGATGGGGCGAGGCTCATCATCGAGCGGCGTGACCAGTTGCCTGCGGAGTTCAGCGTAAGAGACGTCCAGCGCAAGAACTGGGCAGGCCTGTCCGACCGCGACGCGGTGGTGGCGGCGATCGAGCTTCTGGTGACAACCAACCATTGCCGAGAAATCCCCAAGCCTACCGGATTCGCAGGCGGAAGGCCGACATCGACATTCGAGTGGAACCCTAGGCTGGAAGGAGGAACGACCTGAAGAAAATTCAAATACTTGGCAAGGAAGATACTGACAAAACCGACAAAACTCCAGCCTCCTGGAATTGGAGTTTTGTCGGTTTTGTCACCCTCGTCTTGAGGCGTTTTTCGATTTATTGGAGCCGACGATGCCAAAACGGCGAAGCTGGACCTGCCCGAAATGCAGGCGCACGACCTACCATTCCGATGATATCCGCTGGCGCTACTGTCCTTGGTGCAACGATCCCAACGAGCGCCGGCCTCCCCTGCGTTGCCCCAAGCCACGACCATTGCCGCCAGGTTCGCCAGAGGCACACAATGAGAAGGAATTCGCATGACGGCATCGCGCTTGTCGTCCGTCAGCTGGGCCATCGGACCGTGAGGTGGCAGCCGGTCGCGTATTGAGGTAAGCTGGCTATGCCAATCCTTCGAAACCAATGCCACGAGCACTTTGCGCAAGGTCTCGCTAAGGCCTGAGCGGCTTTCTGTGGCGTTAGGAAAGCGGTTGCGGTATCGTGATACCACCATGACGCATGCCAAATTGAACCTACGACAGGAGCGTTTCTGCCTCGGCCTCGCGGAGGGCCTTCCTCAATCACGGGCCTATATTGAGGCTGGCTACACGGCGCGCGGCAATGCGGCCGAGGTCGCAGCCGCGCGCCTGTTCAGGAATGTTCAGGTGCAATCACGGATCGCCAGCTTGCAGGCTGAGGCTGCAAAGCGTTCAGAGATCACCGTCGACGATTTGATTGTTGAACTCGACAGCATGCGCAAGCTCGCCATTGCATGCAAGAACCCGGCCGCAGGTGTGTCGGCAATCATGGGCAAAGCCAAGCTGCTAGGGCTGATCGTTGACAAAGCCGAAGTTGCCACGACGCTGCGCCGCCCTATGCGGGAGCCGGGCGAAATCAAGCAGATGACCTTGGAAGAATGGACTGCAAAGTTTTCGCCGAAGCGCGACGACGGTGGGACGCTGCAGTAACCATTACTTGGCGGAAGTCTTGCGGTCATTCCCCGAATCTTGCCTATTGTGAAAAACGCATTGAGACGGGGGAGGCTGTCGGCCATGCAAATGAAACTTGCGACTTTGTTGTTGGCGCTAGCAGCCCCGTTGGCAATTGTTGGGTGTGTTTCATCGGGCGAGGCAATCCAAGGCCCAAGCGGCAAAGTCATGCAAGAAGCCAAATGCAACGGCTCGCCAAACGTCTGCCTGAAACAAGCGGCTGCAACTTGCAAAGGGCCGTATCAGGTTTTGGACAGTTCCAGCAACGCGGGCGGCTTGATCGCTGACGTGATCCCCGGCCCGGTCACATGGTACCGAATGACTTATCAGTGTGGTCCCTCAGACGGGCGCATGCCCAGTTTCCCATTTAGAGGGCCGCAGCCACCCGTGGTGGTAAGGACGACCCCCGCCACGACAACGTGCAACCGTTTTGGAAATAGCGTGACCTGCAACACCTATTGAGCGGGAATATCGGGCTCCCGTTGAGCGTCAGAAAATTCGCGCCGAAGCGCGTCGACCCCCGGCTCGAACTAAGCGGTTTGCATAACACCTGCTATCCGTGCACCCGCTCAGCGCACTGCGCCGCTACTGACCAATATGCGACGCGACCGACATCATCGCCTCAGAGTTCGGGTGGGCGCCCAAGCCGCCATCGAAAACCTCGGAGAACGTCCAGCGAACGACGCCGTTGCGGTCGAGCAGGAACTGGCCCATGAGCTGGCCCACGCCGGTCGCCATCATTTGCTGGTCCGCTTCAGTGATATCGTAATTGTCTTTTTTGTTCAGATATTCGAGCGTGGCAAACGGATCCATCGGCTCAGGCATTTCGCCCGGCACGTTGAGCCGCATCGCCTTCACATCGCTCATTGAGGCCTTGTGCGGCCATGCGCTCTCGCCCTCGGTGATCTGCATATTGGGGAGCCCAAAAGCGCGGTGTGAAGCCCGCTCAGGATCGGATGCAGCAAGCAAACCAACCATCGGATGGTACCGGAGATAAAGGCGCGCCCGTTCGATGGGCGTGTTCACAACCGTGAGGCTTTCGATGCCCTTTGCGTTAAGGGCTGGTGTGAGCAGCGAAACCGTCGCGATATGACGCCTGCAAAAAGGACAATGGAGACCTCGATACAGCCCAACCAGGACTGGCCTCTCGCCGCGGAAATCGTCGATAGCTATGGTGCCCTCGCGAGTAATTGCGTCGAGTACGAAATTGGGCGCTCGTTCGCCCAGTTGCAGAGGGCCTACGTCGGCGCGGTCGGACATGCTTGATCCTCCTCGCGGGTCAATCCAGTAACGGAAGCGCAGTGCATTGTAGCACAGAGATGGCGGACGTTGGGGCGCTACCTTAGTGCCGGTACTTTCCGATTGATCTCCGGGCATTTTCACGCCAAGATTTGTCGAATGCTGAAGCAATTGATATGGAGAAGTGGTTCTAAGCCATGAAGGGTAAGGCTTTCAAGAAGGTTGTTGCGTATCTTCGCACCTCATCTGCAGCCAATGTGGGTGCTGACAAAGACAGCGAGAGCCGGCAGCGCGAGGCAGTCGAGGGCTACGCCCGATCCGCTGGCCTGGAGATTGTCGAGACATACTATGATGCGGCCGTCAGCGGCGCAGACCCGATCACCGCCCGGCCCGGGTTTTCGGCGATGTTGGAGCGTCTGCTGTCGAACGGCGTGCGTGCCATTTTAGTTGAGACGGCTTCACGGTTCGCACGAGACCTCATCGTTCAAGAGACGGGATACGAGATGCTCAAGGCGCGCGGCATCGATCTGATCGCCGTCGACAGCCCCGAGAGCTTCGTGACCGATACGCCGACCGCAAACTTGATCCGGCAGGTGCTGGGCGCTGTTGCCGAGTTTGAGAAAGCGATGCTCGTGGAAAAGCTGCGAGGGGCCCGCGAACGCAAGCGGATGGCGACCGGCCGAAAGGTTGGCGGCCGGAAGAACTATTCAGAAATCGACGGTGGACCGAAAATGATCGCGCTCGCAAAAAAGCTGCATCGTTACCCGGTCAATGGTCGGCAGCGGACCCTGTCTGATATCGCGGATGCCTTAGAAAACGAAGGTTTCGTGTCGAGCACCGGAAAGCGGTACACACCGACTGCCATCTCAAGGATGCTTGCCTCCAAAAGCAACAGGCTACCGGCTCGACATGGAGTTGATCCCGAACCATCGCCAACGCTCGCGCCGGATACGTCTGCCCGTCCAAATGCGGCCGACGTGCCCACAATGCGGACCGCGCTTGGCTCGCGATGGTAGCGGAGGACACCGTAGTGGAAATAGTGTTTCAGCGAGGCGACGATTGCTTGGAAGCGTTCAACAAGGATGCGACAATCGTGGCCGACGTCCTCGGCCTAGTGGTGACGCGGGCACCAGAGGACGACGCCGATATGGTCGGCATACCCATCCACGCACAAACCGAGAGCTTGGCGGCTCTTCACGCAGCCGGGCATAACCCACACCTGATCGCGAAGTCCGAGGCGCTCGACGAGGTCTGGCGGCGCACCCCTGCCGACTTTAAGGGCACAGTCGACAACCGGCAAACGTTGATGGTGTTTCGTCACGATGGCCCGACGCTAGTTCCGCTCGACGATCTCACGCCGGCCGAGATCGCGCGGCTGGTGCCGAGAAAGACTGTCGACTTGTAGCCCGGCCGCATGCAATGCGAGTGCCCCCGGCATCTGTCGGTGGCGGGGATGGGGGTGGCTTGTGGGGCCCCACAAATCTGCCCGACTTCAGAGCCCCGCGCACTCGCCCTGAAGTTCTTTCCGCCTGCAGCGATTCAGCCAATGGACGGTGGTGTCTCAGTTTGAAATTTGACCTGCTTGTCGATCGTAGGCCGTGACCAGCGCATGCCTGACAAGGGCGTTGATTAGGAACGGCAGCCCGAGCACGCTTGGCACAAACCACAACGCAAGGTGGGGAAGCTCGCGCCAGCCCGGTAAAAACTGCCCGTTGTCCACCAGGAATGCCGTCAGCATCAGGATATAAGAACCGCCCATGCCGGACAGGTGAAGACGAGGCCATTGCCGCCACTGGCGGCGGGCGGCGGTTCTACCGAAAAGCGCGGCAGAGAACGATAGCAGCCCGAGAATGAACAGGTGGTAGTTGTGCTCCCATCGCATCGCAGCAAGGACCGTCGCCGAGCTGCACAGGATCGCGGGCAACCAGAAATAGATTGCTCCGAAGTCGGAATGTCGGCCTCGACGCTTGCGGCTGAGGATGGGAACCGCGCCAGCAATTACGTGCTAATCCCGATCAAGATATGGAAGCCGACGATCCACAGAACGACCGGGTCAGTTGATGGAATCTGGATTCCTAGAATGACGGTCATGCCATCAATCACGCGTCAGGATTGCGTCTTTTTGTAGGGACCGCGCTTGACCTCCATGGTCGGCACGCCCGGCACCGCCCCCGCCGGGGTTCGTCGGCGGCGGAGGTAGGCGGTGGCTTGTGGGGCCTCTATAAGGCGTGTGCCCCTCGCTCTCAGAATGAGTGATCGCGTTGAAGGCAGGGATCATTACTGAACAGAAGCCGCTGCAAGGTGCGAAACCGCCGATCGTCACGACCGGTCTTCCGGCCCGACGGTACATGCCGCCCGGTTATCTGTGGGCGGGGGCGGGGTGGGTTCGGACGGTGTGTTTGCCAGCGCCTCAACGGGCGAGGGACATAGCGCCCAAGATCAATCCAAGTGCGCCAAGCGCGACAGACCACATGGCGAGCCATGCCGGAACATGCACGGCTGGATCAGGCACCGACAGATACCAGCGAACCCTGCCGCAGAATCCCACTCGTGTCAGCGTCAGATCAATGGAACCGCCCTCAACAGCGCCAAGGTCGGCGCGCTGGTCGATATCCAGCAGTATCTTGTCATCCTCGTCCTCGTGCCCGAGGACGCTCGCCAAAAACGACTGATCGCCGCTGGAGATCTTGAAGACAGTGAAGCGTTTCGCCCCGTCGCGTCGGCTGTAGTGAACCCGGACTCGACCTCGGCCGATATCATCGGACGGCGCCTTTCCAACTTTGAACTGGTAGCTCGCCATACTTTGGCCCTTGCTCCTATGCCGCCCAACGAGGTCCCGGGTAGTGTGTCAACTTCTCGTATGTGCTTCAAACGAGACATTCGCATTCTAAGCCTGGGCGACCGCTTGTGGCGACACGGGGCTCAACCATGAACGCAGTAGAAACAGTTGGCCAGACCATTCAGCGGCGCGGTCAGTTCAAGGCCGGTAGAACAGCACGTCAAGCATTGCAGCGCGCGCTTCCCACAGTTCTCCGTTAGTCCCGTCGGGCTTGTCCACGTTGTACCAGACCGAAAGCCGGATCGGCTCGACTACCCGTTCCCAGTAATTATCGAGGTCGAGCGTAGTGCGCGCGAACCCAAGTGCGTCAGCCGCCGCAACGATATTGGGCCTGCACACGCATAGGAAAGTATCAGGGCGTTTCATTGCCAGGAGTCTTGTGGCCGTGGGCACTCCGCCGGTCCGCGCCGAGCCTGCGAATGCTTGGCGAAATAGCACACAGAACCGCTCGTATTGGGGGCGCGTGACCTCGCCGCTGCGCGGAATACCGTCGATCGCCCGCGCGAGCGAGCGATCGTTGTTCTCGATCCGGTTCGCGAAATCCCCCATGCCGCGCATCGATCCGAACCATCCCCAGTCGCGGTCTAGTTCGGCATCGGTCTTCTGATACTTACCGATGATACCTGCCACCGCCTTTCGCCTGGGTGGCGAGAAGTTTGCAAACGAGAGCTTTTCCGCGAACCAGCGCCGCGCGATGCCAAGTAGCTCCAGGCTCTGGCCGACGTTGTGGGCGCGAGAAGCGCGCATGCGCCGCAAATAGTCCGCCCATTCCATCGTCAGCAACTCGGCATTCGCGGCGTCTGTCATCGTCGGTACCGGATTGCGCGGCGGCTTGGGCAATCCGGCCGCGCGCTTGCAGCTTGCGCGATAGGCGGCGGCGTAGGCTTTGGTCACCTCCTGCCCGTAGTTTGCGCTCGTCTCAGCAAACTGAAGGATGTCAACAAGCGCCCGCTCTTCGGCTGTCCCGATTATCGCGACCGCCGCCTCGTGGTTGTGGCCCAGCCCGCCGTGTGTGAAGTTGGCGCTGCCAATAATTGCTGCCGCCCACTTACCCCGTCGGAAGCCGTAGACTTTGGGATGATACGTGCCTCGGGGGAATTTGGTCGCAACATAGGCATTCGGCACTCCAACGAGCGCGTCAACGATATCAGGGTCTGTCTGGCTAAACGCGACGCCGAACGTCACGTTGCGAAACTTGGTGCGGTGCTCGAACAGCCGCTCTGAAAGGGGAGAGCACGCACCCCATGCGACCGCCCAGTGGAACTCGCTATACTCCTCGATGAAGCTCTGAAGGCGGCGCCGGAGTGCCTCTGTATTCAGGAACTCCACCTCCACCTATCTCTCCCACAGTCTGTTCGAGGGCACTCTTTCCAGGGCGCCGTTTCTTGCCGACTTAGCACGAACGTCCGCTTCATTCCTAACGGCCAATGCGATCATCCGAGGACAGCGATGAAACAGCCGCGCTTGGCGCAACTTGCTCGTTCTGCAGATGAGCTGACGGCAGCTTCCCGTCGACCTCGGCCATTGGCGATAACCAACTGTGAGCCTAGAGGGCCACTGCTTGAGATAGCTGCTGCCGGCACGGCCGGTCGCCGGCACCCGCCCGCCGGGGTTTGTCGGTGGCGGGGGTTGGGCGGACATGTGGAGCCCCTATCAGGCGCGCCCGGCCCCTGGTTCAGCTTCAGGACCCTCATAGCCGCCTGTTTCGCCCCTAAAAGTCCAAATCACTCTGAAGACGGAGTTCGGCCCCAACGGTGGCTTTCATTGTCCGCGTTGCGAATGGCAGCAACACGCCGCACAATAGCCGTTCGGCGCCCGCTTGCGCCTTCCCAAAAGGTGCCGTTAGTTCATCTTCACTGGACGAGCCGCTCATGGTGTCGGGATGGCCATAGCTGGGATGCCTCCATCGGGTTTTCCGGCCAATGCTCCAGAATGGCAAGGAGGCGTGCATTGACAGGAGGTGCCATTTACGTTGACGACTCGGGCAACCCCGGTGCCGAGTCCGGATCTGTCTTTCTACCCTCATCGCGCAAATCTTGGACCGCCGTCGTTGTGCCGTCGGTGATCTCCAGGACCGTGCAGACCGCCATGGAGATCTTCTTCCTTGCAGGCGTGCGTGATGAGTTCGGCGCTGAGGAACTGCACTTCACCGAGATTTACAGCGGCGCGGGTCCATGGAGATCGGTCAACGTTGACAGGCGCGCGAAGATGATTGCCATCATGGCTAATCTGATGGATCGGTACGGCCTCCCCATCGTGCACCAAACAGTCAGCGAACACACCCTGCTCGATCATGCAGATTTTCGGCGGTCCCTTGAGGGCCAGCGCGCCGGCGACTGGAACCTGAAGGACATCTCCCACTTCGGGCTCCTCCTCCTGTGTTCGCAGGTTTCGAAGCACATCCGCACCATGAAGTGCGATAGCCCCCAGGACTTCGAACTTCCTTTTCCGCTCTACGTCGACGAGGGAATCATGTCAGAGGGCGGCGAGCGCAAGCTTCCGAAGTGGTCGGACGTGATAAAGGGGCCGACGGTTTGCTTTTGCAGATCGACCGATGTGCCCGGCATACAGTTGGCGGACTTCGCCTCCTTCATCATCACCCGGTCGCAGTGGATCGCAGTCAAACGGAATCCGGGTCCGACGTTCAGCAGGGCCGACGAGCTAATCCTGCGCGCCGCGGCGGGCCTCAACATACTGAACCTGCCAGCGCGTTGGACGACGCCGGGCGAGCTCGGGCGGGAGAACTTTGAGGACTGGCTTTCAGCCGACCGGGTCGCAAAAGCCCTCCCGCCACGCCCTCCCGGCGGCAAATGACTGCAGCCGAGCCAGAGAATAGGGAGAGTGAAGCAGCGTTAAGGGCCTAGATCGCCGGCGGCACCGCACGTCGCCTAGTTCGTTTCGCAGGCACTTGCCAACCTGCGGAAGCGGACTCGTGGCTCGGAAGACGGTTCTGATCGCCGTTCCTATCCTCAAGCGTGAACGTTGGATGTGTACTCGACGCTCGCGAACGGGATCTCGTCGCCAGCGGAGTCGGGTCCCGCTGACAGCGCGAAGTCAAACCCTCATAGCATCCCCCCGAAGCAGGAAAAGAACGCTACCGCGTGCAGGTCCCGCATTACTTACCACCATTGCAACTACTTGAAATCGGCCGGCTGAGCGCCGTTCACGAATGAGAATGAATGTATCGGAACTTGCGCAAGAACGCCTGCTGCAGCGCTGGTGACATCGTGAGTGCAAGGCCGTAGTCCGCGACATAAGTGTCGATCAGATCCTGAAGGCGATCCCGGTTCACATATCGCCGCTGAAAGTCCATGGCGGAGCTGCCCGCGTTTCCCGCCCACATCCGGCGAGGCAAGTGAACCGGCCGGATGAGCCTGCGCGGCCCGTCGATACGCCCGCGCGGCAATCGCGATTGCATCGTCTCCCGGGTTTGCGATACCTGTTGGCTTGGAGAAGGGGCATCGGGGGACACGTGGCCGCAGTTGACACCAGTGACGACGAGGTCGCGGCCGGCCGCGCAGCGGCAGACCGACTGGCGCATGACTGGGACGATCGTGAATGGATCCCGGAGGCGCCGACCGCGGGGTGGGCTCGGGCGGCGATAAACCGTCTCGGGGAAATCATCGCTGCGCAGCCGTCGATCCTCCGCGCCAGCATGAAGGGTGCTGGCAGGGGCGCGAGCACTCTTAGCCCCCGCCCGTTTCAAGGCATCGTCGAGTGTCTTCAGAATGCTGACGACTTGGGGGCGAGCAGATTGTGCGTCGCCTACCGTTCGTTTCCCCGCCCCCAGCTGTTGATCGTCCACGATGGCTCAGCCGTCACTCTCGCGCATGTCGGCGCGATGCTGCTTCCGTGGCTGTCGACCAAGGAGGGCGACCCCGAAGCGTCCGGCCGCTTCGGAATCGGCCAGCGCACTCTGGGGTCGCTCGGTGGCCCGATCGCAATACAAGCCCCGCCGTTCCACTTCGTGATGGGAGACGATGGTCCAGAACCTTGCGATCCAGAGGCTGACGTAGTGGGAGTCTACGACGCGGCGCGACGGGACACGATGCTGGTGATCCCCCTCTTTGCCACAGTCACCAGCAAGAGCGTGGCCGAGGCGGTCCGCGAACTCGACGTCGACGCGCTGATCTTCCTCAAGAGCATCCGTTCGCTTCAATTCCGGCACCTTGATGATCCGTCCCAGGATCTGGAGTTTGCAGTCGACGTGACACCTGCCGGGAAAAGCACTGTTGCCTTCGTCGACGAGGAAGCGACGGTAGAATTGTCAGAGGTGCGCATCATCGCGTCTGCCGATGGGCCTGATGGTCGGTGCTACCGGCGGTATTCTTCCCGGCGCACAGTCGGGCGGGGTGAGAGGCGGATGAACAAGGCGACGGGCGAAACGACGCCGATCGGCATATGCGTGCCCACGGACGGTGTGCGGACGCTGCGCCTATACGACCGGATGCCTCTCCCTGTGTTCTCAGGACTGACTATTGGTCTGAACGCGCAGTTCGACCCGGATTCTGCCCGATCAATGCTCCAGGCCAACAAGTGGAACGAGGCGAGGTTCATCGACCTGAGTAAGCTCGTTGCCTGGGCGGCACTTCAGGCCTTTACCCTGGACACCGCCGCGGCGTGGAGCCACGTGCCACTCAAGGCCGAGGCAGATCAGGGTGAAGGGTGGACCCCGACCAGGATCAAGGAACTAGTCGCCTCCTGTCATGACGAGCTACGCGAGCGGCTTGCGGTCAGCACGGCCGCAGGCGCCACCGCGCTCTCGAATCTCGCCTATGAGGACAAGGAACTTGAGCCGCTGCTCACGGAGCCGGATGTTGAACGCCTTCGCCCGGACTGTGTGGCAATGCCGCGGGCCGGTCGCGACACCGATGGCCGGTGGCGCCGCGTGCTCGACGAGTTGGGCCAGTCCGAGGTTGTGGGTCTGGTTGACGCACTCAACGTTATCGATGGTGACGAGGGACGGAGTCCGGGGTGGTATGTCACCTTCGCGGCGCTCGCCGATGCCAATGGCTTGACGCGGGAGTTCGTCTTAAGACCGGGCATTCTGCTTGAAGACGGCACCGCAACCGTCCGGCCCCAGCAGACCGACACCTGGGTGCTGGTCAAGCGAGCGTCGCCGGACGCGTTGGCGACGCGTCTGAAACTCGCCCGCAGGATCCATCCTGCCTATATCGAGCCGGAATCGCCGGCCTCGGCATTCGTCGGCAAGCTGGAGAGCTTAGGCGTCCTGTTCAACGACCGGGACGCCGAGGCCGACGTATTCGCCATCCTCGGGCGGGGACCTGCTTCCGGCGCCGACGCCGCGATGACAGTGCGACTGGAGGATGGCGATCTCCTTGCCTTGCGGGACGCCTGGATCAAGCTGCCCCGCGATCGTCATTCCACTCTAGGCCCCCGGATTGGACGATGTGTGGGGCTTAAGGCGACTTGGTACGGTCCGGACGGTCGGCGTGAGAGCGGCTGGGCTCGGCCCGTCGAGATGTATCTGCCTGCCACAATTGACCGCGAGGTAGACAGCTTCGCGAAGGCCGCGGGGCGCACGCCCGGCTTGAAATGGGCCGACTCGGAATATGGCAGGTTGCTCAAGCACCAGGCGGGCCGTTCGGCCATCGGTGCGCAGCGGCTCCTAGCTGCGTGGGGGGTGGCGCGCGAGCCGCGCCTCGTCAAACCGACGGACGAGCGCGCGTTCTGGACCCGTGACACAACACCGGCAACCCCAGTGGGATCCATGCAGACCGCCGATCAGCTGCAGGCGATCCGCGCCGCCCATTGGAACACGCATCTGATCGAGGATCACTGGTCTCCAGACGCGGACGCTGTGGCGGCCGACATAGCCAAGGCACCCATCAAAACACGGCGGAAGCGCGGTGTTGCGTTGCTGGCCACATTGAGCCGCGGCTGGGAGAGACGATACTCCGAAGCCGCAACCGCTTTCCCGGCTTATGCTTACAATGGCTACTGGAACCGGAGCCCAGAGGTTCGCGCGACATGGCTCGCGCGCCTGTCCGACGTAAAGTGGATACCGGACGCGGGTAGCGGATTGCAGCGCCCCTCGGACCTGCAGCTGCAAGTTCCGGGAAATTCGCCGCGACCGAGCGAGCGATCAAACACGATCGCGAAATTCGACAGCCAGATCCAGCGTTCAGGCATTCTGGCCGCGCTCGGGGTGAAGGCGGGACCGACTCAGCGTGATCTGGTCGCCCGCCTCCAGGCGCTCCGCAAGGAACCCGTGTCGGCTGCCGTCAACGAGGAGGCGTCGGCAGTCTACCAACTACTGGCTGCCTCGCTGCGCGACCGGAGCGAGGGCGTGCCTGAAGGACGGATGTCGCCAGCGCAGCTGCGAAACGCCTTCCGGGCTGGGCCCGATGGCCCCGGTCTGCTGCTGGTCGGCAGGCAATGGAATTCGCCGGAGCAGGTTCTGAGGGGGCCTCCAATCTTTGGATCCCGCAGGGCGTTCGCGCCGCATGTCGATGGACTTGAGTCACTCTGGAAGGTGCTGGGTGTCAATCTGCCGTCGTTCGCTGACGCAATCGCGGTTCTCAAGGAGATGGCCACCGCCCCACCGACGCCAGGCGATCTAGGCATCGCAATCCGCGCAATCACCCTCATGGCGGGCGCCGTTGGCGACATGTCCAGCCAGTTTCGGACGGCGCTGCGGCGGCTGCCACTCTGGACCGGTCGGGAGTGGACAACCCAGCGCCCAGTCTACGCGCTAGAGGGCGAGGCGCTCTTGGCGAGCGCACCCGCTGACATGAGAATCTGGCGACCGGGCCTGACTTCCTTCACGGTGCTTGAGCCGCTTCTTGATTCGCTGGGTGTGGTGCGGCTGACCCCATCCGACTTCCGGGCCGCCTCGACACCCGCCTACGGTTTGGCGGAGGGGGAGGCGCTACGACCAACCTTCTCTGGCGCCGTCTCGCTGCTGAAGCAGGAATTGGTCCGTGCAGACCAGGCGCTGCTCGACTCGCTGACGGTCGACTGGGACGAGCTGCTTGCTGCGCCCGTGGTGATCGATCCCGAGCTGTCAATTGTAGCGGCGCTCGCATCAGGTCAGATCGCGTTGCCCGCCCGGGCGCATATGGGGCGAGAACCTTTGCGTCTCATCGTTAGGGATGCGAGGGATTTGGCCACGGCTGAGGGCGCTGGCGCCGCTGTCGCGTCTCTTTTCGCGGGCGACAGGCAGAAATCGGCCTGGGCCTGGGCGGCGGTGTGGCCGCGCGCTGCGACCGGCGAGCAGGCGGATGGCGCCGTGCTGCCGAAGACGCGAGCGGACCGCGGCGATGCGAAGGAGCGGCTCGAGAAGCTCGCAAAACAGGCTGCACAACGGAAGGGTAAGACGGCCAAGGGGGAGCCCAAAAAGGGCGAGCAGGCGAAGCCAGCCCGCAGCCTGCCGGTTCAGGTCCGCAAGCTGCGGGAGCTGGATGATCTGGAGCCATCGGTCGGCCTGATCGTGAACGAAGGGGCGAAGCCTTCCGGCGACTTGGTATTCGCCAAACGGCGCAAGGCCAAGGAGCGTACGTTCACCCCTAGGAACAGCAACGAGGAAAAAACCGGTAGCCCGCCAGCCCGCACCGTGCTGCCTCCGAGCACCGATCGAGAGAGGATGGCGCTCGACGCGGTCCGCCGGGCGCTGCGATTGGAATCGCAGCAGCTCAACGACCTGCGCGCGGCACGAGGTTTAGGTGTCGATGCGATCGACGAGCTGCGACAATGCTACGAGATCAAGATGAGCTCGAGCGCCGGGATGCCAACAGAGATCACACTGACTGCCAGCGAGGTCGACGCAGCGCGGCATGATCCGGACTTCTTTCTCGCGATCGTCAGCGGGCTGGAGGATGGCGCCGGTGAGCTCCGCGTTCGCTTCATCTTCGACCCGCTGGGTGCTCTCGACGTGAGGATACGAAGCGACCTGACGTTGACCGGTGTTGATAAGGCGGAGGCGCTGGAGTTCACGTTTCAAAAGCGGCGTCATGAGGACGTGAAGGTCTGAGACGTTAGTGGCCGCTCAGGAATGCTTGGGCTGTGCCGGATTCTGGTCGATTGGTGGCAGCCAGTTGGTAGAGTTTGCCCCAATAAGCCAGCGTGTGGGATCACCGCCGGCGCGACGGCAGATCATCGGCCGGTCGGGTTTTGTCGGTGGCGGGGGCTTCATCTCCCAGCGACTTCAATTTTCACAGGCCCAACCTGCCAGCCATAGGCGCGAGTGCAGCTGCGAACGGGTACGTTTTGTCAGCAGATAGTGGGATCCCGTTGCAGAGCACTTCTGCGGACCATTGCGCCGGTGCTATGCTGTGCCGGAACTCATCAGACGGCAAGGATATGAGGCATGCCCGGAGTCACCCGCCGAAAGCTTCTTGCCTTCACCGCCGTTGCGTCTGTCTTTGAACCGACGTTTGCAGAAGGACAAGGCACCTCACGCGAATTGCAGACGCTGATCGCAACCCATGAGACCGCCTATATCGCACTCCACAGGATTGTTCATCAAGCGGGCAGGAGCTCGCACGACCGCAAGAGGGCCGCCCGGATTGAAGAGCAAGCATTGCTGGCCATCTGCTCTTTCGTTGCGACTAGCCGGGGCGACCGCCAGGCCAAGGCCAATTACCTATTGACTGTTGAGGCAAAGGGCGAGCTCGACCTAGAGGAACACATGCAGGCTATCTTGCACGCGATGATGCGGGATTAATCGCGCCTCGACCAGTTCATCAACAGCGTAGAAAGGCCGCGGTGATGTCCGCGACAAAAGTACCAGCGCGAATATTCAGCCGGGCGAAGTCAGTAAGGTCAGTGGCTGACTTTAGCGAAGCTACGGCGGCCGTGCGTCGGCGCATGCAGCACACGGCTCGAAAGGACAATCCGTTCGAGAGATCGGTGAGGTCACTGTTACACGCTCAAGGGATTCGTTACCGGATCCATTTCCCACTGCCCGGCCTGAGGCGGACAAGCTGTGACATCGCCTTTCCCAGCCTGAAGATTGCCGTCTTTCTGGATGGGTGCTTCTGGCATGGGTGCGACCAGCACCGTCCTGTCGTGAAGAAGAACACGGATTTCTGGCTTGAGAAGATCGAACGCAACCATGCACGAGATTTGCGGGCGACGGCGCATCTGATTGACATTGGCTGGATAGTGCTCCGCTACTGGGAGCACGAGGCAGCGGAGAACATCGCCAAGGCAATTCTCTCGGCAGTCAGGCAGGTCAGGGATGCCGGCGCTTCATCGGGCGGCGTGTCGCGCCCTCTGGAGGACGTGCAAGGGCCGTCTGGAAAGTTCGAAGCTGTCGACTGCAACGAACGTACTGTCGAGGCCCAACTCCGCGAATAGCCGTTTCTGATCCCAAAGCGGATGAACTACCGCACCCCATCGGCTATGCCGGTCATCCAGAGAGAACGTGGGGATATCCGGCCTGCCGTCGATGGATGATATCCGGTTGCCGGGTATGAAGGTTCTAGTTTCTTTTGCAAGTCGATGGGCGTTCAACGACCAATCGCTGATCTCGAAGTCCTCGTTCTTTCCATCGAAGCCGCACTCGTAGGTTGGATCAACGAATGCGCGGAGGTAGGACAATCCCAGCCTCCAATCAAGCAGGCCGTGAATGTTCCTATTGTTGTAGCGTTGGAGGCATTTATAGCAGGAACTGCCGCATACGCTCATGTGATGCTCGTCTGATACGGTGTTACGAGGCCATTGCGCAGCATCATCAAGAACGCTTGCCAGCAGATCCGACACAGGGATCGTGCTATCCCCGAGGAGATGGCGGCAGAAGCCGGAACCGTTCGGAAGCGCATCTGATATCTGAAGATAAGGAAGAGACGGCCTTCCCGGAGAAGTCATGATGTTTGGTGCCAGTGCATCGAACTCTTCGGGTGCGATATCGAGATCGAATGCGGCTCGTTGCACGAGAATTTCCGTTGCGGAAATCGCAGCGGCCCGCACGCTCGTCCTTGACGGATCACGCCGATTCCTCATCGCCAGACCGACGTCCATGTCCAGCAAGCGGAGATTGCCGTTCAGTCGTATAGGGCCGATCTGAAGGGAGTTCGTGACCTTCGGAGACGCGAGGCAGGCGATGACCTTCGCGTCGCCCTGTCGATATCGGCTGCCCTGATCCTCCGCTATCACTTCCGAGCTGATAGCCTGCCCTGCGAGTTTCAGGCGAGGCTTGGCCTTGAACCACCAGATGTTGCGGGAAGCCGCGAGGTCAGTCGCAGCTTCCACCTCGAAGCCTGCGAAGTCCGTGTCATCGTTGACGCCGGGGTTAACCAGGAAGATTTCGGAGCGTTCCGCGAAGTTGACGGTGATGTTCTCGTCGGTCTTCTGCTGGGTGGGCTTCCCGAGGCTTGCGAGAGTGATGCGCTGGCCCATCTTCGACTGAAGGTTCTCGTCGGTCGGACGAAGTTCGCTCCGATAGGCCGTGGGTGTGATGCAGTGTATCCCGGTATCCTCCGGCATCTCCGTTCCGCAGAACTTGCATGGCATCGCCTGGGCAGATCCACGGTTCCACGCTCCGCATTCCTCGCAGAAGCGCAGATGGAAGTCATGCTTGAGCCAATGGCTGAGCGGCTGCATCGGCACACCGAAGTCCGTGCCGAACTCCTTCGGTTCCCGCAGCATCCCGGTGAATCCGATGCACCTGTGCCGTAGCTTTTCACGCGTCCTGACACTGCCTGGGGCGAAGTCGAAAATCGCCATGTCTTGGTCACGGTCGATGGTGTCCCAGTCCGCTTCGGACGTCCCCTTTTCTTTGACGAGGTCCACGTAGAGGTTCCGCGACCGGGTGGGCATGCCGTAGAGCGGGATCAGACCACGTTCCGCAAGCGCCGCCGCAAGGCCGATCGGCTGTAGACCGAACTCATCCTCTAGGTCATCGACCTCGGCGAGGATGCTGTCGACCCCGATCTCCTCGGTGATGTTCTGAAGTCCGCATCTCGATACCTCCGCAAGGATGACCGCCATCTGGTGACGGTGGCGGTCTGTGCGGGTCAGAGCGTCCTGCAGCCTGTCCCTCCAGCCCTTTTGGGCGTCGAAATACTCGTTGCAGTAGATGAACTCGCCATGAATGTCCCCGGGCACGAGGTTGTCACCGGCCCAGTCCATGCCACTCTCCTCCCGCATGAGGCGAAACGCGTCCACGAGCCAGAACTTCCTGAGCAGCCGAGACGGAATGTCCACAAGGCCTGTGGTAATGAAGGGCGGAGGCGGAGCGGATCCGGTGATCTCCACCGGATTGTGGAAGTAGTGGATGTCGTGGCTCTTACTTCGGCAGACGGTCAAAACGGTGGAGAAGGCCTGTCCACGGCGGCCGGCACGACCGACGCGCTGCTGGTAGTTGAACCTTTGCGGCGGCATGTTGCCTTGGTAAACGGCCTGAAGCGAGCCAATGTCGACGCCCACTTCCATCGTCGTCGTGACGGAGAGGAGATCGGCCGTGTCGAACAGCTTCCTCCATTCGAAATCCGTGTCGCTCTCGAAATCATTCTTGACGAACACCTGCTTGAACTGCTGGAGGCGCTCGGCCGGATCGCGGGTCTGGCCAGTAAGCTCCTCGCATTTCAAGCGGAACAGCGGCTCATTGTTGACGACGGCACGTATGACCCTTCGTCCAAGGAAGTTGCCTTCGGCGATCCGCCCTGCCGTATGGTCCTCGTCCCGCGTCAGCGTATCGCCGCAGCGGGTGCATCTACCGAAGCCCTCATGGAGATGGACCCGCCCGCACTGCTTGCAACGCCATGCCTTGTCGGAAGGCTTCGCGGTCCGGAAGTACAGCATGCTGATGTCGATCGTTCCGTCGCCCCTCTGCTGCTTCAGCATGGTCCTGAGCTTCTCAAGGAAGGCGTCGCATTCAGCTTCCGGATGCTGAAGTATCTTGGTCATAAGGCGCTTCAGACGGTTGTCGCCAGCCCCGAGCATGTCGTGGGCGCTTCTCCAGTCTTTTTTCGCTTCCGCCTGGAACTGGTTAGGCAAGATGCGGTAGGCATCGGCGAATATGCGAAGCATGGCGTCGTCACGGGATTTCTCTGAAGTATACTCTTCCGGCCCATAGAAGCTCGGCCAGCCGAGGCCTGTCTCCTCCAACGCGAAGTAGGTCTTGCTGAAGAGAAGGTCCGTGGCGTCTGGCGGCTGCTCGCCTTGGACCTTCTGCCTCGCTTTGCGCAGACGGTTCAGTTCCTCCTCGGGCAATTCCGACTTCCATGCGATGCGCCCGTCGCCTTTCCGTTCGAAATATTTGTACCACTCACGGCCATCAACCCTTGAGAGTGCGGTGTCGGCACCTTCGACTGGTGTCGAACCGAGCTTCATGAGCTCCGATAGTATCGGCCGGGCATCATTGCCCACATTGTCTCGCTCGAATTCGAACAGCTCCTTCAGGGGCACGCTGGGTGGATGGTCGCTGGCTGTCTTCCGCTTCTTGAGCGCTTTCATCCGCTCGCTGATCTCCACCGTATCCTTCTCTTCATCGAGGAGCCGGGCTATCTCACGCTTCAGCCGCTGGTATTCCTCTTCATGCTCATGTGTATACACGTAGTCCTTCGCGATCATGGTCGCAGCGGACACTAGAATCTCGCGGCGGAGATCACGCTGATGCTGGACTTCCACCTCTAGCGCCAGATTGGCTGCGTCCTCGCGACTGTCGGAGAAGGCCACCAGCTTTCCGTCGCCGCCTTGCGACTTCAGCGAAGCCACCAGTTCGGTCGCTAGGAGCTGGGAGGTCTTCCCAAAACCCGTCCTGAAGCTCCGGATAGGCGACTTGCGGCCTTCGCGCATCTTGGAGTTAGACTGGCGGTAGCGGCCAGAATAGTCGGTTCCGCATTTCGGACAGCAGAACGGCACCGCCGTTCCGGGATCGTCGGCCTTCCGGTTCTGCATCTTGTCTTCACCCGACCAGCGCAGGAGGAAACCCGGCACGTCGCCGGGGGTCTGGGTCTCCTGTACTATCCCCGTCTGTGGGTTGAGGCAGCCCTTGTCCCATTTGTATGGCGATCCGCTCCTGATTTCGGCTTCCGGCTTGGTGCGGCCCGGCCAGAAAAGAGCGAACTCGTTGTAGCTGGCATCTTCGAACCGAAGTGATGAGGCGGTCTCCGGCAGCTTCTCAAGTTCCTGCGGTGATGGCAGGAGGGACACGCGTCGGCCGCCGTTCTGGGTATCGCCGCGCTTTCCTCCTACCGCCAGATCGCCGCACGCTTCGCAATAGAGCATTTCGAACAGACGCCGTCTTCCCTCTCCCACGTGATCGTAGTCTTGCCCCCGTTCGATACTGGGGTCACCCCATATGAGTTCGCCGTCCTCACCAAGTCCCACCGAGGTGAACATGCCTTCAATGTTCCGGACGAAGCAGTGCATCCTGAAGCCGGGGAGATGCGCTACCGCTCTCCTCTCTGGCTTCATTTCATCAGGAATGATCGACTGCGGAAGGTCTGGGATTGCCCTGAGCGCGAGCAGGCCGCGAACGGCGGCGCGATCTTCGACATCGAATAATATGGTTCCGATCTCTCCCACTGCACGAGGTATCCTTCTGCCCTGAGCGTCCAGATCCTGCATGGCATATTCGAGCATGGCGGCGGCGGTGTTGGTCGCCTCAAGAAGCGCGGATGCGTCCGAGAGTGATGCCGATCCGGGAATGGTGCGGGCGGCGGCAAGGAGCTTTCCCTTTAATGCTCCAGGATCGTGCCTGTGGTCGAGATTTTCAAGCGCCGCAGTGAGTTCGACCAGGCTCTCCCGGGTGGGGGTGCGCTCCGGACGGGGAATGCTGATCGGTCGCCCCGTGACGACGCTGTCCTTCCAGACGGTATCGAGGTCGATGGCACCTGCTGTCCCTGCCGTGCCGAACATGTTCTTAAGGTAATCGATGCTCGCCTGCGCATTCTTCTCGTCCATCGGTAGCGATGCCGACGACGAAAGGATGCGGAGCTTGTGTGCATGCTCCGGATGTGTCAGGCCAAGGCGCTCGAGGAGGATCCGGATCAGTCCGGCCATCTCGGCTCCCGACGAGCCGCGGATCAGATGAAGCTCGTCCAAAACTAAATAGAAGCGTGCGTCGGAGTTGTTCAGCAGCCATTCCCGAGTTTGCGCCAGGATTGGAGCGTCCACTTCGCGCACGAGCATGGCGTTCAGTATCGACTGGTTGGTAACGAGGATGTCGGGTGGTGTCTCCTGGATATCCCAGCGGGAGATCAGTTCGCCGCCGTCCGTCCTCGGGAAGATATACCTCAGGTCGGGATTATTGCCATCGCCCGCGATCCGCTGCTGGATGCTGCGGTATCGCCGCATCTCGTCCTTGAGCTCCTTCTTGGACCGGGCTGTGCGATCCTTCCAGTATTTCTGGTCGTCCCGGCGGGGATGCTTCAGGAAGCCCGTGACAGGTGACTTTCCGGTGTATCGTCCGAAGAACAGCCTGTTGCCGTTGAAGTGCCGCTCCATGACATCCTGCGCTTCAGGCGAGTCTATCGCTTTGCGGAGGCGCACCATCTGGTCCTCAACGAGGGCGTTCAAGGGGTAGAGGATCAGTGCCCTGACGGCCTTCGGACGATCAGGATGCTCGTTGCGGCGATGAAAATTGAACCTTCCGCCCTTGTCGAGCCATGTGTCATCGACAGGCTGGCTTGGTGCCGGCCAGGATGTCGCCTCCTTGGCGAGCTGGGCGAGGATCGGAAGCATGAAGGATTCCGTTTTGCCCGAGCCCGTTCCCGATGTGGCGATGCCCGGCGCGCCGTCCGTGACGCCCTTCGTGAGCATGTCCACCTGGTGGTGATAGGGTTCGTATGCACCCTTGAGCGTCGCAGCCTTTTTGTCCCTCTCGAAAAGACCGGACAGGGCCAGTTCGACGAAAGCCCGCCGTTCGTTCATGCTGAACCCCGGAAGCTGCTTCTCGTCCTTGATCAGCGCCTCGAGGCCCATGCCCCACGTCTCATACCGGGGGACGGTTTCGAAGATGGGATCGAGAGCGAGCTGTCCTGGGCTTGAAAGAAGCTTTCGGCGCTTCTCCGAGACTATGGGGTCATCGATGCGATATGCCGTGTCCAGATAGGCCAGAAACTGTTCGATTATCCTTGTGAAGCCACCGATGGGATCGAACATGTTCTAGCCTCCAAGGTTCTGGAAGAAACGGGTGAGTTCGTGGTCGAAGGCGTCGCCTGCGGTCTTTGTCCATATTTGCTGACGGAGCAATACGGCCGCCACGTCTGCCAATTTCAGTTCGGGACCAACCGGAACCCTCGAAAGCATTTTCGTTCCGCGCACGAGGAATGCGGCGTCCACGTCAGCTGCGGTCAGTAGTTCCACCGCCTCCTCCTTGCGTTCGTTACCTCCATCTTGCAGAAGCGCCCAGTGTCCTGCGAACCGAACGACGCGGCCCGGCTTCTTGGCCTGCGATACCTGGATCGGGAAGAGGTATCGCAGCACCGAGTTGGGCACAGAGACCCGAAGGCCGTCGACGCCCGCACTTGCAACGAAGGCAAGATTCATCGGGAGCCTGCCAATCCGACGCATCTCGGCGAGCTGTGGCAGCCAGTATTCGCACGGGCCGCTCGTAATGCCGCAAAGCGCGACGGGTACCAGGATGTCCGATCTGCTTCTGGCATTTTCGATGGCTTTGGCCATACCGCCCGCCTCGTCACGCATGATGTCCTGCAGAGATACGTGGGTCGGATCGCAGAAGACGACGGCAGCGTCGTCGCCGCCGATGGCGTATGCGATGTCGGCAGCGGATGCCGCAGCGGTCTCGCCGACAAGAACAGGAACTTCCTCCGTAGAATAGAGCACGATGGCCATCAACTCGGACGGAGTGAGACCCGATGCCTTCGCGAGTTCCTGAATTGTCTTGAGTATATCTTGGGCGCCAGCAATCGGTGCGACGGGGGGCGGAGCATATATTGCGGAAGTGATGGAAACCTCCTCGCGTGAAGGGGCTTCACGCGTGACAGTCGAAATCATCTGTTCAACCTTCCTGATCTCGGTCCGCAGCTGTTCGAACTCCTCGCGGAGCTGTCGGGCGCTCTCAGATACATTCCGCCCGATCCCACGTGCCGCCTCCTCGATCTTCTCACGCAGAGCCTTTTCATGCTGTTCGCTGGCGTTGCGAAGGAGAATTTCGCGGTGCGCTGTAGTGGCGAGGCGCTGTTCGGCGTCGATAACCAGAGCGCGAAGTTCGACGAAACGGACTTCCTGTTCTTCCGCCTCCGCGACAAGCCGCTGCCTGATTTCTTCGCGGAGTCGTTCCTGCTCCGTCTGCTCGAAAGTAAGGATCCTGACCTGCCACTTGGGATCTCGGGCCATCATCTGGGGGATGGCATCAAGCAGAGACGGCCGGGTCGAGATTAGGCGGAGAGCTGCCGCGAGATCCTCCTTCTCCTGGTCGCCAACCGTTCCCGATATGCGCGCCTTCATGAGTTCCGACAGGTTCGCCTGGGAAGCTCCAGCTTCCCCGGATGCTGCAACTGCCGTGCGTGAGAGCCATTCCTCGGCGGATTTCAGGATTTCATCGTCCGACCTCATGTCCATATGGACAGGGGGCGACCAGCGCGGCTGCGGGTTGAATACAACCAAACCGTCCCCCAGCCTCACCCAGCTGGGCTTTGCATCAGTGGCCACTGTCGGTGCGGAGCGGATCGACGTCTGAGGTAGAAGTCCGTACAATTCGTTGGGGTGACGGATGAAGCCTGAGGTCATCCAGACGTTCATGCGCACCTCGATCGCATCGACCTTGCACCTTGTGGGGATGAAAAGCCTGCCCTGGCGCAGTTGTGTCACTATCTCCTCGTGGCTCATGTCGTGCGGACTGAAACCGACGGACAAACGTGAGGCAGTGGCGACGGAGACCGCATCCAGCGCCCCCGTGCCTGGCAGCCCCTGAAGTCGCGAGGAAAACTCGAACTGGGAACTTCCTTTAATGCTCATTGCGAGAGGTGAGGTCGTAGTGGCGAACAGCCCGACGGGTGCTTCCTGGTTTCTGGCGACGAACTTCGGTTCCTTCTTGACACCCGTCACCAGCCAGAACGAGTCCAAACCGCCCAGATGAATCTGGCCGTTCCTTATCTCTTTGGGAGGTCCGCTTCCGAGCCCCGTATCGCCGTCCTTCACCTCGATGACCATAGCCATGTCGTGTCCTGAAACCTGACGGACGCGGAACACGGTTTTAGCTGCTGCTGCCATTAACTTCTTTCTCCGGCGGCGATCCGTATTTTCCCCGACCGGGAATCGAAAATCGTCCGGTTTCTATTTGAAGCGGATGCGAGGAATCTTCCCACCCAGGGTGCCACTTCCACGCCTCTCTGTGCGATCGACACAACCTTGGACAAGGCCGACACGGTCGGCTCCTCCATGGGGTAGAGATAGCGCCACTGTCCGTACACGACACCAGAGCCTGCGTTGCACATGCTGCAGTCGGAAGCCCACCTAGCCCAGCTTGACGGGAGTGACACCCGAGGGAGAATCCCGGCCAAAGTCGAGCCGTCGTAGGCGAAGATATGCTTGCGCCTACGGGCATGGTGGGACAGGATCGCGAGTGTGGGCGACACGAAGTTCTGTCCAGGCTGCCCGGCGACCACGGACCGATAGAGGAAGGGGTTTCGGGTATCCGTGCGTTCAAGACGATAAAGGCCTTCCACCATGTCCCCGCCCTCTTGGGCGTCGAAGAAGCCACGCTCCTCGTTGAGACGTGCGGCGACGTGGTAGCCATGGACGCCCCCTGGAGCTCCGTGCGGGCGCTCCGCCTGCGATCTAGCGGCCGCCGCCGCGATTCCGGCATTTTCGACGAAAGCCCGAAGACGCGAAGGGTCTTTCGCCCGCACCAGATATCTTGGCAGAGACCACTTGGAGACCCCGTCCCAAACTTCCAGGGTCGCACCTTCCGCCTGCGCAGCCACCGTGATGCGGTCGATCACTGAGAGGGGGGTTGGCCCGCTGATGCGCACGGCATCGGCAGTGACCATCTCCCACGTCAAAGGGCGCTGCAATATCCGCCGCGCAGGGAAGCTCCGGAGGAGAGTGAAGTCGAACCATCCGGCATCGGCAAAGGAACGGAGAACGTCCCATTCCGGCGGATGGCTGCTGGAGAAGGAAAGGCCCTTTCTGACCATCTCGAACGCTTCTGCGAACGACAGCCCTCTCGCCGTCCGGGCATAGAGCGCCTCTCCGACCGTCACCATCTCGTCGCAGACTGGCATGCGGGCGCCAGACCAAGATTCGATGGCGCAGTTTGCAGAGGGAGCCGTTTCGCGGTTGAATTCGTCCTCGCTGATCTCGCGCGCCTCATCGAAGGCAAGTCGTCTGGTGTCAGCCACCTCATTGGCCCGTGCGACGAGAAGCACCTCCCGATTCTCGTTGCATAGGCATCCGACTGCGCTTCCGAAATAGACTCCTGGTGGGAAGGCAAGACCACTGTCGTCACGGATCATGTCAATGTCTGTGCTGTTCACCTTGACCGTTGTCATCGATTGGTTAGGCGTTGTCAGACGTGGCGAGAAAGGAGATCTTCCTAGTAGGGCGCTCCCTACGCGGATGCCGTCGTGCCATCCGAAAACGCGAGGCCCGGTCTCAGCAGCGATGGGTGCAGACGTCACCTGGCTACGAAACGACACCATGGACCACCGCAGGTTTATGGCACCGTAGGAATCGATCGTGCCTTCTTCGCACTCCGCCAGCTTCGAGGTGTGGATCAACATGACGTTGGATTCGAACGCGTTCGTTGCTCGATACCTCCCGAAGCCCATGTTCTCGAGAAGAACCACTCCCTTGCCAATCGCTTTCGAGATCGCCTTGGGGACGTACTTGATGACCTCCTCCGGCGCGCGGACTTGCTGGCGTTCCCCAAGGGGAGAAGCTCGGAACAGCTCGTAGTCGCCGAACTCTCCCTCCATGATCTCCAAATCTTCGAGAGCTGCCTGCTCGGCTACGATGGCATACCACGCGTGCCAGAACGGCGTTTCGGTGTAGTCGCGACCACCCCGCTTGCGCGCCCGGTCGAACAGATCGAAGTTGTATTCAAAGGACGGCATTTTCTCGGTGAGGAGATGGCGGGAGGTAGAGACTCTGTTCGAGACTATCTGAGGGTCAAGTAGGTGGTCAGGGTCGATGGCGTGCCGGAGCTTCCTGAACACTGCCCGGTCGCGCCACGTTGGAAACGCGATGCGCAACGTCCGGCCGATTTGGGCGTGAGGGTTGATGCCGGGCAGATCCAGTTGAATCTCATGCTGCTTTGCAAGATATTCTCTCAGATGCTCCCACATGGGATTCAGGCCACGCATGCTGGCGCCCCTGAACTTTTCCCCCGTCTGCTTCTCGAGCATTTCTCTAAAGTCGCGATCCCCACGCTGGCGTGTTCTTGTCGTCTGCATCCAGCAGAGGAACACCAGGATACGCACGTATTCTGGTTTCCTGCCTCGAATAGGCATGATATCGCCCGACAGATAGGCTCTGAGTAGGGGCATGTGGGGAAGCGCCGTGACGAATGCACACTGTGCTTCAGCGGCATCGAGCACTCCGAAAATCTCGAGAAGGTCTTCGTCGGACACGTAGACGCTGCCGATCGGCCCAAGGCTACCCGGCCCTAAGAAGTACCTCTCGAGACATATCTCCTCCACGCTGACAACCATCCCCCTGAAGAATTCCCCGTTTTACCTACTCTGATCGGGGCACGGCAGCTATGAGCGCAACCGATCCATCAGGCGAGCTATCGAGGTCCATTTTCTCAGCGAACAAATCTGGCGAAACATGCAACACCAAGTGTGGATCTCTATTGTCCGACCCCACAAGCATGTCGGACTCTTCGAAGGTCAGCCTTACAACCGATGCGATCCTAGAACCTTCACCAAAGCAAATATTACCGTCCTCCTCTTGCGTCATGATAGGAAGATTGGCTACCGGATGCTTGCTTAGCTTGTCGTGAATCAGTTTTATGCGCGCGCGCAGATACCGGACTGGCACATCGACTTTCAACGAATCTTTCCTGTTCGAAAGTATGGCAAGAAGCTGAACTATCGCCCTGTCGATAGCATCCACCTTATCTTCCCGCACCAACGGGATTGCAATAATTGCATTCGTCACGCCCTCGCGGAGTTGGTCTTCGTAAACCTTTACGACGTTTTGGTCGAAGAAGGTGTCGCGACTGACCCGCCACTCGTCCCGGCGCCTGTACCGCAGCGGCATGACACAGAGCCGGTAGCCGTTTGCTGTGACTGCGTCAGCTGCGATCGGTTCCCCCCAGCCCGCAGGCCAATATGTTCCGCCGCCGTATCCGTCTCTCGCGCGAAGAGAGTCGTTTTTTTTGTTCATAAACCGTTTGACCATCTTCGGCAGTTTTCTGCCGCTGGCCAGTGCAAGGCTGGTGATCCTCGCTCCGACACCCTCGGTTCCGTCGGCCAAGTGCCGTATAAGCTTGTCCATAAAAAAAGGAGGGACGGCGTTGCCTACCTGTCTGTACTGGGCACCACGCGGGCCAGCAAACTCAAAGGAATCCTGAAAGCCTTGCAGGCGAGCTCCCTCCCTTACGGTCAGAGCTCGGTCATGGTGCGGGTGAGTGAAGCATCCCGATGTTACATTCCCAAATCCAGCAGAAATCGTGTACGCAGGCGAAGCTTCGTGTAACCGCCCATAAAGGGTTGCATAGTCCGTCATACGGACGCGCCTGAACCGATCGGGAAGAAGCTCTGGTGGGATGTCTTTCCAAGATCCACCCTGAGGCACTTTCGATATTCGCTTGCGATTGATGTCCGCAAGTGTGTTGGCCCAATGATTACGGACAATACCCTTGCTATCTTGGACAAACTGCTTGAATTCTCCCTGCTGTGCGGGCATGTCGGGGCGCACAGTAACGTTGCCATCAGTTCTTACACGGCTCAGATCGCCAATAGCCTCGCCCACGGTCATATATGCCGGAAGGCCTTGCTCAGCTTCAGCAGAATGGGTGGGCGAAGGGAATGTCGATGGAATGGGATCGGCAGACGCAATCAGAATGAATCTATTCCTGAGCTGTGGCAATCCATAGTCCGCCATGTTCAGAACGTCGGCAAAAACGTTATAGCCTCTGTCTTCGAAGAGCTTAAACAGTTCCCTTACGATTACGAGGTTGCGCCCATACACGACGCCTGGAACGTTCTCCATTACAACGCGTCTGGGTCTGCGACCTGCTGCGGTAAACCCGTCCAGAAGTCGTATGAAGTGGACGAATAGAGCGTTTCGGGGATCATCAAGGTGGAAGACGCCCATCGTGCTGACAGCTTGGCAAGTCGGCCCAGCAAAAAACCAGTCAATCCTCTCCAGTGCCGCGCGATCGATGACGTCTGCTGCGGAGACGAGTGATACGTCACAGCAGTCAACGAGTGCTTTGGGGTGCGCCTTCTTGAAGGTCTGGGTGGCGTTCTTGTCTATGTCGAGTGCCCATTTGATCTCAAGATCGGGAATGGCAATCACGGCTCCCGCCGACATTCCGCCGCACCCAGAATAGAGATCGATTGCTGTTTGACCCATGATTCCCCCGAGATTTCTATAAATAACCGAGCCAAGGCGCTTTCATAGTATTATTCCTTAGGCCAAGTAACTCCATGCGAGCATCATACATGAAAGCAGTGGTTCGGCCGCCGAGCCTACAGGCGACGACCCAATCGATAGGCGCCGCCATCAGCAGCGGCGAGCGGCGGTTCGTTCGAAGAGAGCTGCTGCTGTCCGGGAACGTGACAGATGCGCTCGCCAGCGAACCATCCTTTCGGCAGGTGAACTTATTTTAGAAGATTTGGCCAATCGACGGAAATTGGATTGTCGGCTGCGATGCCGCAGTGGTTTAAGATGTCGCGCAGCAGTAAATTTACGACATCATCGAAGGTATCTCGGGGCCCAATTAATTGCTTGGGAAGGACAAGCTGCTCAAATTTCTCGCTGCTCCATCCCATTGCGCGCCCCCAACGTGGCGAGAGTTCAAGGTTTGACGATATGATCATTTGCAGTCCAAACTCAGCAGCATCTCGGGCGAATGAAGTGCGAAGATGATCCACCTGAGCGATAGTGCCTGCCATCAAGGCCACAACCCAATCCAAAAATAGCGAACCTGTACCCTGAAAAGTTTTTCCACGTCCGGGAGACTCCGCCACAAACACCGAAAATTCGACCACACCATCCGAGGTCAGCAGGCGCTCAACGTCACCCGGCTGACCGCGCAGCGAGCGAAGTCCGATTTCTGAACCTGAGGCAAATCGATCTGCCGGAAAGTGGATGGGATACGCCACCTCTGTGCCGCCCTGTCGAATTGCGAATGGACCGCCTGTCCACCAAAGCCGCTTTTGATTTTCTTTGTCGGTTAGGGCGCCGATGTTCCAACTATTCAATGGGATTGCGGTTACAGTCAGTCCAGTAAAATGCGTTTCACCTGTCCGATCGCTACTAGCAAGAGCATCGAACCTTCGACGGTGAGCACCCACTCGTGATCTAAATTTTCCTTCTATCGCGTCGCCTGTTCGAGCGAGTTCGAGGAACCTATCGCGTATTTCCCTCACGTCCATTTTGACACTTCGCTCGGCCCGGCGGATGTAGAAATGGCCGTCCGAAGCCAGCCGGTGTGGGCCACTTCCAGAACCACTAACACGTATGACGATGTAACCTTGACCTTCGCCGTCGGGCACTGGAATCGCTCGACCCTCAATTAACGGAAGCCGAGGCTCGATCACGTCTTCGCAGGCGTCCAGCAGGCGTCGTGCGAGATCCTCGCAATTTGGCAACGCCTTCAGCTGTCCGGCGCGCCGCGGTTCGTCATCAGTCTCATGCAGACCGATAATGAGTGTCCCGCCCTCAGCATTTGCGAATGCTATGAGCTCTGCTAGCAGCTTGTCTCGTGCGTAATCGCCTATTCGGTCGCCATGCGTAATCCAACGGTCTGCCGAGACTTCCTTAGATGATCTGAACGGCAGTTCACCTTTGAATTCAAGTTCGGCTGTTTCGCGAGCTCCAACCACACATAACTCTTCGAGATCTGCAATTGCGATTTTGGAAATTGGCGTTCGGAGGATCGACATGGCCGTTGGCTATCCAGTGATTGCGGTAAGGGGTGTGCTAACGCTCATCGACGCCTCAGTACTTTTCATGGGTCGGATCTTCACCTGGAAAGGGATCGACGTAGCCAAAGTCGACGACGATCCGGCGTGAGGTCACGCTGACGTCGAGGACGTCGAACTGATCGCCGACCATTTCTCGCGCCACGGAGATGGTGATTTCGAAAGGTACGTCTTCTTCCTGGTAGGACGATTGTGATCCCAACCCAACGTTATCGCCGTCGATTGAGTCGTGCGCGTAGAAATTGAATTCTGCCTCGAAACCGACCTTTGCGATGACCTTAACTGTAAAGGTCACCTGATCGGCGTCTTCCGCGATAACGACCGGCGGTTCCAGTTTGTCGACATCAATGTATTGGACGACGGCGCTCAGGGGCTCGTATTCATATTCGAGAGGGGCGTGGCCTTCGACGTCGAACAAGAGGCCGTCGAGATAATACTCGAATGCACTTTCAACTACGGCGATGAGGTCGGGGGCCGCGTTCGCCTTCCACATGGCGACCACCTTTTCGGCGACGTTGCGCCCAGGGTCGTTGAACCAAGAGAGGGCGACGTCGAGCTTGGGTACGACAACCAGATGGTCTGACTGTTCCGCGAAGACGGCCCAACTCTTGTCCGGACTGACGCAGACAATGAGGGTATGCCGTTCGGCGGCTACCTGTTCGAGGCTGAGCAAAGCGAAGGCATCTGGAAACTCATGCTTCTTGCCCTCGCGGGCCTCGAAAGGCGTGAGGATCTCGAAATAGCGACGAAGCACTTCGGCTGCGAGATCGCCCCTGCCGCTTGCCGGAACAATCTGGGCGCCGATCGACTCAAGATATACCTCCACCTGCTCGCGGGCGACATCGATTGCTTCAACGTCGAGATTCAGAGTGGTTGTCAATTGATCGAGGTTCTCGTCAAGCTTCCAGCGCCTGATGTGATGCTTGAGGGCGGTTTTAAGGGTGCGCTGGGTTTCGGCGGCGTCTCTAGCGATGTGGGCGGTAATCTCTTGGGCGACAATTTCTGAAAGCAGAAGCTTTACGCCGCCCTTCTTGAACTGATCGAGTCGAGCGAGCACTGCGTGATCGAGGCGGCATCCGTATGCATCAAAGACTGCCGTATCGACCGAAATGGCCGAGATTGATCCGTCGCCGATCCCCTCCTTAATTTGCTGTTCAGTGAACTTGGGCATGATGATTTATGTCGGTACGGCGAGCCCTGCGATGTCGAGATCGTCCTCTGAGAGAGCACTGGCGGATCGTTCGGCGGAAGTTTTCAAGACCTTTGCCTTAAACATTCGGCCATCGCTTCAGACACGATACTTTCGTGATATTTTGACGTACTTATTCTGTCACAGCGAATTGGCCGGAAATTTCGTTTCTGGCAACTTGAGCCTTCAACCACTCTGCCACCCATCCAACCTTAGCACCCGAAAAATGCGTCGGCCGCAACAGCCTTTCCTCATGGGTTCACAACCTTGCCTCGATATTTAGGGCAGAGCATTGTGAAAGCCGGCGCGGCGAAGATGCCGCCGGATGCACAGTTCTCGTCAACCGGCATTTTGAAGGTCATCTCCCCTAACCTGAGGGTGCCCTTACTACAATTTGCCACCGCACTAATTTCGTCGCCAAGGAGGGTCACCTTCGTTTCGCGAATGCACTTTTCCGGTGACGAGAAGCCACCTTGGTCCACATAGCCTTCATGGCACGCCTTAATGATGTCCGGTTCGCTAAACTTTGCTTTGGCCCGCGCATGTTGAGTGTTAATGCCCGTAAGCTCGATAACTGTCGCAGGCGGCTCGAGACAGCTTCGCTGCAGCTCGGCGCCTAATGCCGTGGCAGCAAGGGCCGAGAAGGCGCTGGCGAAGATGATGGCTCTAATTGAGAACATCTGTACCTGTGCCAACGGTGTAGAGAGCGACCCCCGACGCGGTTTAGGTTTGTTCAAGGTCTCGTCCGGCATGGTTCTTCCTCTTGGTACGACAGTGGTGGGCGGTTGTTCCTTACCGACGGCTTGCCCGAGCACCCGCTCAGCAGTTCGCTTATCTGCGTGTTGCAGGTACTGGCGGAGAGAGTGGATTCGACCCCACCGTACGCTTCCACGCACGTCAGTTTTCAAGACGGATGCTTTAACCACTCGGCCATCTCTTCATTCCGTTTTGCGCCCTAAAAATTGCGCCAGCGTTTCATGTTTAGTCCAACCAGCATTCCAAATTTCAAGACCGGTGACCTATACCGCTCGGCCTCCAGAGCGGCCGGCTCCCGTCCCAGGTCTATTCTTCTGCCGGGTCGGTCGTCTGCAAGCTAGCGCTCTGAACCCAGCGCGTGCGGTTCGTTTTGCGCTCGTGTATAGCTAGGAACAGAGCTCGTCCGTTGCCCAACAGAGCGAGTGCGTCGCTCGTAAAGCGTGGGGAAACGCGAAGCCACGCCGTCCAGCGTCGCTCGCCGTGGATCTTGTCGATGAGCCCCATGCCCGGTGGCGGCTTGTAAATAGGGATCTGCCTACCGCGGTATTGAAGATATTTGGGCGCGCAACGGTCATCGCGCTCCTGCACATCCTTGACCGTCGCACGAATGTCGCCTGAGCCCAAGTTGTCGCCATAGATTGTAACCTCATATGTTTCGCCCGCTCGTTCCTCCGGGTAGGTGGCTATTCCGGCGACCGTCAGTCGCGTTGGCAGCTTCGACACTCGCATCGCATCGCTCCACTCTGATGGCGAGATGCGTGCTTTCTTCGGGCTGCTTCTGGCGCTTCGTCTTGCGGGGCATCGGATCATCCGCCTAGCTGTTCATCGATGGAAGATGGCTTAGGGAACCATCCCCACCTTCCCATCCTAGCTCGGATCAGGCGACACGTTTGGGGTTTGCTGGCGAATGCTGCTGTGAATCGGCTGCCGCATTGCAGCTAAATCGGTCGCGGCAGCACTGCTTTTCGGGTCTCTTATCGGGACCGAAGTTCGATGGCAAAGGTAACTTATTGATTTTGTTGGTACGCCCAAGGGGAATCGAACCCCTGTTCCCGCCGTGAGAGGGCGGTGTCCTGACCGCTAGACGATGGGCGCGTTCAAGAACCGGCGATATAGGCTGAGCGCCGGGAAAAAGCAACTGGGGTTAGGCCGCTTTCCCTTGCCGAGAAAAAGCCGGCCGTCAGTCTATCGTTTCGGTTCGATCAGATCCCAGAGATTGCCATGCAGATCGGCGAAAACCGCCACCGTGCCATAGGGCTCGAAGCGCGGCGCTTCGCGAAACTCGACGCCCTTTTCCAGCATCGCCGCGTGGTCGCGGGCAAAGTCGTCGGTTTCCAGGAACAGGAAGACACGCCCGCCGGTCTGGTTGCCGATGCTCCGCCTTTGCGCCTCGTCGGACGCTTCGGCCAGAAGCAGCCTGGCGCCCTGCCCCTTGGCCGGCGCCACCGTGACCCAGCGCTTGCCACCGCCGAGATCGACATTTTCGGCGAGCAGAAAACCCAACCTCTCGACATACCAGGCAATCGCCTCGTCATAATTGGCGACGACCAGGGCGACCGTGGCGACGCGACGATGCTCGGCGAACCCGCTCATCCCTGACGCTTGCTCATTGGCCTGCTGCCGCTCATCGTTGCGGCTCGGTCACTTGTTGCGGATCGCAAAGCGGCCGATCAGGCGTCGCTCGGTGATGTCGTAGACGAAGATCGTGCGGCTGCCGTCGGCAAGCTCGGCGTCGATCGAGACACGATTGCCGGACAGCGACTGGCTGACCACCTTGGCCCCGACCGGCAGCACGATGTCGCCGCTGACCGGTTCGCCGGCGGGTGTCTGGATATCGCCGGCCAGCGGCGGGTTCGCCGGCGGTGCATTGCGCGCTTTGTAGACAAGGGCGCCGATCACCACCATAAGGGCGAGGAACAGCAGGCCGAGATTGATCCCGACGAAGCGGACGAGTTTCCTGCGCACCTTTTCGACCTCGGGGTCGAGCGGCTTATCCTGGTCTTCTTCGGCGATCGGGCTGGCCATGGCGAAACAGTTCCGGAACGGTTTTTTCAATGAGCGCTCATAGCGAAGAGGCCCCTGAATTGATAGAGGCGGAACCGACCGTACTGGTGGCAGGCGCGGATGCGGCCGGACTGCGCCTCGATCAGTGGCTGGCCGCAAGCCTTGGCCCGGACATGTCACGCAGCCGCGTGCAGATGCTGATCAGGCAGGGCGCGGTCTCGGTCGACGGCAAGCTTGTCTACGAGACCAAGCGCAAGATGGCGGCGGGCGAAAGCGTGTCGGTTACCATGCCGGAGCCGGAGCCGGCGGAGCCGCAGGGCGAGAACATCGCACTCGATGTGCTCTATGAGGACGACGAGCTGATCGTCATCAACAAGCCGGCGGGGCTTGTCGTTCATCCCGGTGCCGGCAACTGGACCGGCACGCTGGTCAACGCGCTGATCCATCATTGCGGCGACAGCCTTTCAGGCATCGGCGGCGTGCGCCGGCCGGGCATCGTGCACCGCCTCGACAAGGAGACCAGCGGCGTCATGGTCGTCGCCAAGACCGACCGCGCCCACAAGTCGCTGTCCGAAGCCTTCGCCGATCACGGCCTGACCGGCGACTTGGAGCGCGCCTACCTGGCGCTGGTCTGGGGTATACCGCAGAGGCCGACCGGAAGGGTCGACGCGCCGCTCGGCCGCGCCGCCGACCGCGTGCGCCGTGCCGTGGTGCCGGAAGGACGCGACGACGCCCGCCATGCGGTCACCCACTTTGCCGTGCAGGAGCGCTTCGGCGTCGATCAGCAGGAATTCGCCACCGCCAGCCTGGTCGAATGCCGGCTGGAGACCGGCCGCACCCACCAGATCCGTGTCCATATGGCGCATATCGGCCATCCGGTGGTCGGCGACCCCGATTATGGGCAGGCCTTCCGCACCAAGGCCAACCGGCTGCCCGAACCGCTGAAAAGTCAGGTCAAGGCATTTCCCCGGCAAGCTTTGCATGCCTGGCTCCTTGCATTTCGGCACCCCACTACCCATCTAACGATGAGGTTCGAGGCGCCGTTACCGAGGGACATGGAGGAACTCGTCGGCGGCTTTCGCAAACTCTGAACCCGTCACCGACAGCCATCAAAAAACCTGACTGACATTGTTCACTTCACCGTGACACACTGTTTCGTGTTGAACAAATGCCTGTCTTTTCTGGTTTTGTTCCTGTATAAGATCTGATGTCGCGGGCGAGCCTTTTGGTGCTCGCGTCACATGCCCGCCGCGTTTCGGGGGCATCACTCCAATAGAGAGGGGGCGCTATCATGGCCCAGTCACTACCCAGTATCGTTTCCGGCGAAGGCGGCCTCAGCCGCTACCTGGAAGAAATCCGCCGCTTTCCCATGCTGCAGCCGCAGGAAGAGTACATGCTCGCCAAGCGTTACGCCGAGCATGAAGACACTTCCGCTGCGCACAAGCTCGTCACCAGCCACCTCAGGCTCGTCGCCAAGATCGCCATGGGCTATCGCGGCTATGGCCTGCCGATCGGCGAAGTGATCTCGGAAGGCAATGTCGGCCTGATGCAGGCCGTCAAGAAATTCGAACCCGAGCGTGGCTTCCGCCTCGCGACCTATGCCATGTGGTGGATCAAGGCCTCGATCCAGGAGTACATCCTGCGCTCGTGGAGCCTGGTCAAGATGGGCACGACCGCCAACCAAAAGCGCCTGTTCTTCAACCTGCGCAAGGTGAAGGGCAAGATCCAGGCGCTCGACGACGGCGACTTGAAGCCCGACCAGATCGCCGAGATCGCCACCAGGCTGAACGTTTCCGAGGCCGAAGTGGTGTCGATGAACCGCCGCCTGTCGGGCGACGCCTCGCTCAATGCTCCGATCCGGGCGAGCGAAGGTGAGTCCGGTGAGTGGCAGGACTGGCTGGTCGACGACCACGAAAGCCAGGAAGAGATGCTGATCGAGCAGGACGAGCTGGAGAACCGGCGTGGCATGCTGTCGGGCGCTCTTGCCGTGCTCAACGAGCGCGAGCGGCGCATCTTCGAGGCCCGTCGCCTCGCCGAGGAGCCGCTGACGCTGGAAGAGCTGTCGTCCGAGTTCGACATCAGCCGCGAGCGCGTGCGCCAGATTGAGGTGCGCGCCTTCGAGAAGGTGCAGGATGCAGTCAAGGCCGCCGCCAAGCGCCAGACCCAGGCGCTGCGCACTATTGAGGCGCAGCCCGCGGCTTAAAGCCGGCTAAGGCAACAAAAATCAAGGCGGCGCCAGGGAACTGGCGCCGCCTTTTTTGTGGCGGACTGCGAGTTGGTGAAACAGCCTCTCAAAGCCCATCCAACGGAAACTTCAGGTACCGCCGGCCATTCGCTTCGGGTTCGGGCAGTCTCCCGCCATTCATGTTGACCTGCAGCGCATGCAGGATCAGCCGCGGCATCGGCAGCGTCCCGTCGCGCGCCTCGCGCAGGGTGATAAACTCGGCCTCGCTGCGGACAGCGGCGAGATGAATGTTGGTGGCCTTCTGTATGGCGACCGTGCTCTCCCACAAAGGCTCGCGGCCGCCGGCCTGATAGTCATGGCCAACGAAGACGCGCGTCTCGTCCGGCAGCGCCAGAATGTCCTGGATCGAGCGCCAAAGCCGCGCGGCGCTGCCTCCGGGAAAGTCCGTCCTCGCCGTGCCGCTGTCGGGCATGAACAGCGTATCGTGGACGAAGGCGGCATCACCGATCACATAGGTGATCGAGGCCAGCGTGTGGCCGGGCGAGAACAGCACCTTGGCCGGAAGTGTGCCCACCCGGAAGGTTTCGCCTTCCGCAAACAGCCTGTCCCACTGCGAACCGTCGGCGGGAAAATCCGGCCAGTTGTAGATCGCCTTCCACAGTTTCTGGACGTCGACGACCCTGTCACCGATCGCTGTCGGCGCGCCGGTCTTCTCTCTCAGATAGTGCGCCGCCGAGAAATGGTCGGCATGCGGATGGGTATCGAGTATCCATTCGACGCTCAGCCCCTGCTCGCTGACGAAGTCGAGCAGGACGTCAGCATTTGTCGTTGCCGTGGCGCCGGATTTCTCGTCGAAATCGAGGATCGGATCGATGATGGCGCAGCGTTTCGTCGCCTGGTCGGCGACGACATACTGAATGGCCCCGGTCGGCTTGTCATAGAAGCCGCTGACCTGCGGCCTGGCCAAAGCTAGGTCCAATTTCGGCTTCCCCAACTCTCGGTCGTCAGGAATGATTTTCTCTGACGACACCCGAGAGGAGCATGGTTGTCCGCTCGAGTGAGCCAGTCAAGTATCATTTCGCTCGCGGCGACGGGAAAGCCAAAAACTGTTCCGAGGAGCGGTCAGGCAGATGGTTGCTTGGTCTTCCGCAGATACGGCAGGATGGTCTCGTAAGCGCCGAAGCGCTTGATCGCGTCCTCGTTGGAGACGGCAGCGGTGATGATGACGTCCTCGCCCTGCTTCCAGTTTGCCGGCGTCGCTACCTGATGCTTGGCAGTCAGCTGCATGGAATCGACCGCGCGCAAGATCTCGTCGAAGTTGCGGCCCGTGGTCATCGGGTAGGTCAGCACCAGCTTGATCTTCTTGTCCGGTCCGATGACATAGACCGAGCGCACCGTTGCGTTGTCGGCGGGCGTGCGGCCCTCCGATGTCTCGCCGGCGCCGCCTGGCAGCATGTCGTAGAGCTTGGCGACCTTGAGGTCCTTGTCGCCGATCAACGGATAGTTCACCGAATGGCCGGTCGCCGTCTTGATGTCGGCCTGCCACTTGCCGTGGCTTTCGACCGGATCGACCGAAATGCCGATGATCTTGACGTTGCGCTTCTTGAACTCGCCTTCGAGCCCGGCCATCGTGCCAAGCTCGGTCGTGCAGACCGGCGTGAAATTCTTGGGGTGACTGAACAGGATCGCCCATCCGTCACCGATCCAGTCGTGGAATTTGATCGTCCCTTGCGTGGTCTCGGCGGTAAAATCCGGCGCAATGTCGTTGATACGAAGGCTCATGGTACATCTCCCCTGTAAACGGAACCCGTCGGCAGCGAGGAACGGCAAGCGGCAACTCATGCCGCCATCGAGCTGCCCCGCCCCGGCATCGTTGCATCTTAGCGCAAAAATCGTGACTGCAAGATAATATGAAACTCTTGTCGGCGGCAGGCGAGCATTTTTATGCTGCCGAATGCGCGGCGCGCGGATGAGAGCCTGTTGGGGCTGGACAGGAGCGATCCTGCCTCAGGTCTTGTTGACCGCCATTGTCACAGTCAGGTCTTCCATGCGCTGTGCCAGCGCGCCAAGCGCGTTGGTCAGCACGCTATCGCTCTTGTCGGCCTTGGTCAGAGCCTCGTCGCGGGTCTTGCGCAAGGTCAGCACTTCGCTTTCCATGCCCTTGACGCGTTTCTGCAACTCCGAGAGTTCATCCATCACCATGATGCCGGCCATCACCGTCAGCCGCTGATCGCCGATCTCGCCGAACGAGTCCTTCAGGTGCGAAACATAGCGGTCGAAGCGCTCGGCAAGGTCGATCAGATGCTCTTCCTGGCCCTCGTCGCAGGCCATGCGATACTGCTTGCCGTCGATTGAAACCGTGACCTGTGCCATCGGGCCAGCTCCTATCTGTCCAACACGGCGCGGATGGTTTCCATGGCGGTCACCAAACGTCGCGAGACTTCCTTGTTGGCATCTTCCAACCGTTCGGCACGCGCTTCGGAATTGTCGAGTTCCTGCGCCAGCCGCGAGCGATCGGCGTTCATCCGTTGCACCTCGGCCTCGGCTTCGGAGTAGTCGCGTTCATGCTCGAGCTTGGCCGCGACGGCATTTTCCAGCCCCTCGATGGCTTTGCCCAGCCTCGCGATGACTTCCTTGAGTGTGGCTTCCCCGGTCATGGCCTTCGTCCTGTGCCCTGCCCATCACCGAATCGTTCACGTTCAGAACGCGTTATCTCTGAAACATTAGGCACCGGGTGAAGGCAACGTCAACAAAGCTCTCGCGACTGTCCCCCGCTAACGCTAATGTAGGTCCGCCGCCGGCATCACAAGACCGGCAAATGTGCACCCGATTTGTTGACTAAAAGCCCGCGCCTGCTATGTGTCGCGCACCCTTTTCAAGGGCTCTCCCAAGCCCCCAAACCCCCACTTCTGGAGGAACCATGACGTCGCGTGAACAACATGACCGGATGGCCAATGCGATTCGCTTTCTTTCCATGGACGCCGTCGAGAAGGCAAATTCCGGTCACCCCGGCCTGCCCATGGGTTGCGCCGACATCGCCACGGTGCTGTTCACGAAGTTCCTGAAATATGATCCGAAGGCCCCCCATTGGCCCGACCGCGACCGTTTCATCCTGTCTGCCGGCCATGGCTCGATGCTGCTCTATTCGCTGCTGCATCTGACCGGTTACGAGGACATGACCCTCGACCAGATCAAGCACTTCCGTCAGTTGGGCTCGAAGACCGCCGGCCATCCCGAATACGGCCATGCCACCGGCATAGAGACGACGACCGGCCCGCTCGGCCAGGGTCTCGCCAATTCGGTCGGCTTCGCGCTCGGCGAGCGCATCATGAACGCAGCCTTCGGCAACGACCTCGTCGACCATTACACCTACGTCCTGGCCGGTGACGGCTGCCTGATGGAAGGTGTGTCCCAGGAAGCCATCGCGCTTGCCGGCCACCTCAAGCTCAACAAGCTGATCGTCTTCTGGGACAACAACAACATCTCGATCGACGGTCCGGTCTCGCTGTCCGACAACACCGACCAGGTCGCCCGCTTCCAGGCCTCCGGCTGGAACGCCAGCCACATCGACGGCACCGATCCGGAAGCCATCGCCTATGCCATCGAGGCCGCCCGCCATTCCGACAAGCCGACCATAATCGCCTGCAAGACGACCATCGGCTTCGGCGCACCGACCAAGGCCGGCACCAACAAGGCGCACGGCTCGCCGCTCGGCGCTGAAGAGATCGCCGGCGCGCGAAAGTTCTTCAACTGGGATTCGCCGCCCTTCGAGATTCCGGCCGACATCCTCGACGCCTGGCGCACCGCCGGCAAGGCCGGCGCCAAGCCTCGCACCGACTGGGAAGGCCGCCTGGCCAAGGCCGACGCCAAGCTGAAAGCCGAGTTCGAACGCCGCCTCAGTGGCAAGCTGCCATCCAATTTCGACGCCGTCATTGCCGACTACAAGAAGAAGCTTGTCGCCGACAAGCCGAAGGTCGCCACCCGTAAATCGTCCGAGATGGCGCTGGAGGTCATCAACGGCGCCGTGCCCGAGACCATCGGCGGTTCCGCCGACCTGACCGGCTCCAACAACACCAAGACCAGCCAGACCAAGAACATCACACCCGACGACTATGGCCAGCGCTATGTCCACTACGGCATCCGCGAGCATGGCATGGCCGCCGCGCTCAACGGCCTGACGCTGCATGGTGGCCTCATCGCCTATGGCGGCACCTTCATGTGCTTCTCCGACTACGCCCGTCCGTCGATGCGGCTTGCATCGCTGATGGGCATCCGCTCGATTTTCGTCATGACCCATGATTCCATCGGTCTGGGCGAAGACGGCCCGACCCACCAGCCGGTCGAGCATCTGGCCGCATTGCGCGCGATCCCCAACCACAATGTCTTCCGCCCGGCCGACGCGGTGGAAACCGCCGAATGCTGGCAGATCGCCCTGGAGTCGGAAAAGACGCCGTCGACCTTGGCGCTGACGCGCCAGAACCTGCCGACGGTGCGGACCGAATTCTCGGCCAAGAACCTGAGCAGCCAGGGTGCCTATGAGCTGGCTGCCGCCAGCGGCGAGGCCGCGGTGACGATCTTCGCCACCGGCTCCGAGGTCGAGATCGCGCTTGGCGCGCGCGAGCTGTTGGAAAAGCACGGTCATCCGACCCGCGTCGTCTCGGTTCCCTGCTTCGAACTGTTCGACCAGCAGAGCGACGACTACCGCAAGAAGACGATCGGCAATGCGCCTATCAAGATGGCGATCGAAGCCGGCATACGCCAGGGCTGGGATCACCTGATCGGTTCCGACGGCATCTTCGTCGGCATGACCGGCTTCGGCGCCTCGGGCACGATCGAGCAACTCTATCCGCATTTCGGCATTACCGCCGAAGCCGCGGCCAAGGCGGCGGAAGCACGCTTGCACGCCAAGTAAGATTCTGGGCCAGTTCGGCGAAAAACGGCTTCGCCGGGCTGGCCTAACTTAATCGATTTAAATCCACGCCACTGCGGCTGGATTCTTTCTGCTTCCGCCGCTATGAAACTGCGGACCCCTCGTCCGCCCTCCAACTCCCAGGGAGAGAATTATGACCGTCAGAGTTGCCATCAACGGATTTGGCCGCATCGGCCGCAACATCCTGCGCGCTATCCATGAATCCGGCCGCAAGGACATCGACGTCGTCGCCGTCAACGACCTCGGCCCGGTCGAGACCAATGCGCACCTGTTGCGCTATGACAGCGTGCACGGCCGCTTCCCGCATGAAGTTTCGGTTTCCGGCGACCAGATCACCGTCGGCAAGGAGACGTTCAAGGTCACCGCGATCAAGGATCCGACGCAGCTGCCGTGGAAGGAACTGGGCATCGACATCGCGCTCGAATGCACCGGCATCTTCACCGCCCGTGACAAGGCAGCGGCACATCTGACCGCCGGCGCCAAGCGCGTCATCGTTTCGGCCCCGGCCGAAGGCGCCGACCTCACCGTCGTCTACGGCATCAACCACGACCAGTTGACCAAGGACCATATCGTCATCTCGAATGCCTCCTGCACCACCAACTGCCTGGCGCCGCTGGCAGCCGTGCTGCACGAAACGGTCGGCATCGAAAAAGGCATGATGACGACGATCCACTCCTACACCGGCGACCAGCCGACGCTGGATACCATGCACAAGGATCTCTACCGCGCCCGCGCTGCCGCCCTGTCGCAGATCCCGACCTCGACCGGTGCCGCCAAGGCGATCGGGCTGGTGCTGCCCGACCTCAAGGGCAAGCTCGACGGCATCTCGATCCGCGTGCCGACCCCGAACGTCTCGGTCGTCGATTTCAAGTTCATCGCCAAGCGGTCGACCACGGTGCAGGAGATCAACGACGCGGTGATCGCCGCCTCCAACGGCAAGCTCAAGGGCATTCTCGGCGTCACCCATCACCCGAACGTGTCGATCGACTTCAACCACGATCCGCGCTCCTCGATCATGGCGCTCGACCAGACCAAAGTGATGGACGGCAACTTCGTGTCGGTGCTGTCCTGGTACGACAATGAATGGGGTTTCTCCAACCGCATGGGCGACACATCGGTCGCCTTCGGCAAGACCATCGCCTGATCACAAAATTCTCTTTTCGAGACTTGGAACGCCCGGCTTTGCCCGGGCGTTTTTCATGAGCGCAGCTTGCGCATTCCCAATTTGTGTCCTGCGCGCCAAAACATCCGAAAATCAGCGGCATAGGCCAAAAAACCACCCTGCCGCCTTGCACTGGTCACGTCTTCGCCCCACTCTCTCGCAAAGCAGGAGACAGACGAATTTGAGGGGCTGAATTCAGGATGGAGCATGCGATCTATCTCGTCACGCTGGTCGGCACAGCGCTTGTCGTCGCCGCCGCGTTTTCGAGCCTGATCGCCTTCCGCTTCGGCGCTCCTCTTCTGCTCCTGTTCCTGTGCATCGGCCTCGCCACCGGCACTGATGGTCTCGGCATCCAGTTCGACAACGCCCGCATCGCTTATTTTGCCGGCTCACTGGCGCTGGCCGTCATCCTGTTCGATTCCGGTTTCGGCACGCCGCTCAACGCCTTGCGGCAGGCAGCCGGCCCGGCGTTGTCGCTGGCGACCTTCGGCGTCATTCTGACCACCGGCCTGTTCGGCGCCGCCGCCCACTATCTGCTCGACCTCACCTGGCTGGAATCCTTCCTGCTCGGCGCCGCCGTCGCCTCCACCGATGCGGCCGCCGTGTTCTTCCTGCTGCGTGCCGGCGAGATCAATCTGCGCGAACGCGTGCGCTCGACGCTCGAGGTGGAATCCGGCACCAATGACCCTATCGCCATCTTCCTGACCATCACGCTGGTCGAGATCATCGCCGCTCATGCCAATCCCGAGACCAACGTCCTGGTCACCAGCCTTTTCCTCGGCTTCCTCCTCAACATGGGTCTTGGCGCTGTCGTCGGCGTGCTCGGCGGCCTCGCCATCGTGCGCCTCGTCGACCGGCTCAATCTCGACCATGGCCTGCTGCCGATCTTCGTGCTGACCTTGTCGTTGATGGTGTTTGCCGCCGCCGGCGCCATTGGCGGCTCGGGCTTCCTGGCGGTCTATATCGCCGGTCTCATCTCGGGCAATTCCGATATCCGCGCCGTCACCATCCTCAAGCGCTTCCAGGACGGCATGTCGTGGCTGGCGCAGATCATCATGTTCCTCATTCTCGGCCTGTTCGCGACGCCGTCGCAGTTCCCGGCGATCATGGTACCGGCGGTGCTGCTCGGCCTGTTCCTGATGTTCGTGGCGCGGCCGGTCGCCGTCTGGCTCTGCCTGATCCCGTTCCGCCTGCCCCGCCCCGAAGTCGCCTTCGTCTCCTGGGTCGGCCTGCGCGGCGCGGTGTCGATCCTGCTCGCCATCACCCCGCTGCTCGGCGGCCTGGAAAATGGCCGGGTCATCTTCAACACCGCCTTCATCATCGTTCTGGTATCGCTGGTCATCCAGGGCTGGACGGTCGGACCGCTGGCGCGCCGCCTCGGTTTGATCGTGCCGGCGCGGCTCGGCCCGCTCGACAAGGTCGAGCTTGAATTGCCGGGCTCCGCCCATCACGAGCTTCTTGCCTATCGCGTCGCACCCGGCAGCCCGGTGGCGCGCGGCGAGCGCATCCCACGCTGGGCGCGGCCCTCGCTGGTGCTGCGCGACGGCCGCTCGATGCGCTTCCAGGACATGGGCCGGCTCGCCGCCGGCGACCAGGTCTACATTTTCGTGCCGGACCGCTATCCGCGCCTGCTCGACAAGCTGTTCGCCAGCCGTGCCGTGGTCGATCCCGAGGATGCTGATTTTTTTGGCGCCTTCGCTGTCGACCCCGCGCGCTCCGCCGCCGAACTGGAGGCCGCCTATACGCCGGGCCTGACCGAAGCTGAGCAAAAACTCACCGTTGGAGCGCTGGTCACGGCGCGGCTCGGCGGCCATGCCGAATATGCCGACCGCGTCCTGCTCGGCCCGATAGAACTGATCGTCCGCGACGTCGACGACAAGGGCAAGATCATAGGCCTCGGTCTGTCGTTCGAGCCAACCGCGCCGGTGGCGCGGGTGCCGGTCTTCCTCAGCGCCGGCGAAATCGGCGACCGCGTCTCCGCCTTCATCCGCAACTGGCGCAAGCCGACCGAGACGCAGGAGGCCGAGGCGCGGGCGGACGGGAAACCGGCCCCGGAGCCAGCCCCGGAAAAGGCAGCAACCGAAAGCTGACAAACCCGCTATGGAGGGCCGCCATTCATCCGCCCGCCGGCGCAGGATCGTGCCCCCTTCAAAATTTCGCTTCGAGCGCGCCTAAGCCTTGCATCGTCGCCGATGCGGGGTATGGTCCCCCGGTTTTTCGCGAAAGGAACCCGCATGGCCGCCTTCAAGACACTCGACGATATCGGCAACATCAGCGGCAAGCGTGTGCTGGTGCGCGTCGACCTCAACGTGCCTGTCACTGAGGGCAAAGTCACCGACGCCACCCGCATCGAACGCATCGCGCCGACCATCGCCGAACTGTCCGGCAAGGGCGCCAAGGTCATCCTGCTCGCCCATTTCGGCCGGCCCAAGGATGGCCCCTCGCCCGAATTCTCGCTGGAGCCTATCGCCAAGGCGGCAGCCGACGTGCTCGGCCGCCCCGTCGGTTTCGCCTCGGACTGCGTCGGCGACACGGCCGGAAGCGCTGTCGCCGCCATGAACAAGGGCGACGTGCTGCTGCTCGAAAACACCCGCTTCTACAAGGCCGAGGAAAAGAATGACCCGGCTTTCACCGAAAAACTCGCCGCCAATGGCGATATCTTCGTCAACGACGCCTTCTCGGCCGCGCACCGCGCGCATTCTTCGACGGAAGGCCTGGCGCATCTGTTGCCGGCCTTTGCCGGCCGCACCATGCAGGCTGAGCTTGAGGCACTCGAGAAGGGACTGGGAAAACCGGTCCGTCCGGTCGTCGCCATTGTCGGCGGCGCCAAGGTCTCGACCAAGATCGACCTTTTGATGAACCTGGTGAAGAAGGTCGACGCACTCGTCATCGGCGGCGGCATGGCCAACACCTTTCTTGCCGCGCGCGGCACCGATGTCGGCAAATCGCTTTGCGAGCATGATCTGGCCTCAACCGCCAAGCAGATCATGATCGAGGCGGCCGAGGCCGGCTGCGCCATCATCCTGCCTGTCGACGGCGTCGTCGCCAGGGAGTTCAAGGCAGGCGCGGCCTGCGAGACCGTCGCCATATCGGATGTACCGGCCGACGGCATGATCCTCGATGTCGGCGCCAAAACCGTGACGACCATCGGCGAATGGATCGACCGCGCCGCGACACTGGTCTGGAACGGCCCGCTCGGCGCCTTCGAGATCGCGCCCTTCGATCATGCGACGGTGGCGGCGGCCAAGCATGCGGCGGCGCGCACCAAGGAAGGCAGGCTGGTCTCGGTTGCCGGCGGCGGCGACACGGTGGCGGCGCTCAACCATGCCGGCGTCGCCGACGACTTCACCTATGTCTCGACCGCCGGCGGCGCTTTCCTGGAATGGATGGAAGGCAAGCCACTGCCCGGCGTCGACGTGTTGAAGCGCTGAGGCTCCGAGGCGATCAACACTCGGAGAGCGAACAAGGCTGCCCGAGGCTTTCAATCGATTCGAGCTTTCCGATGCCATTCCTTTGGCGGTAGACTTCCGTTAAGCGCGGAACAACCGTTTCAGGAGAAGCAACAATGAGCGAACGTCTCGAAGACATTGCCGCTGCGATCGTCGCCGATGGCAAGGGCCTGCTGGCCGCCGACGAAAGTTCCGGCACCATCAAGAAGCGCTTCGACGTCATCGGCGTCGAATCGACCGCCGACAGCCGCCGCGATTACCGCGAGATGATGTTCCGCACCAGGGACGCGATGACCCGCTACATCTCCGGCGTCATCCTCTATGATGAGACGATCCGCCAGAAGGCCGCCGACGGCACACCGCTGGTCGACATCATCAAGGCGGCCGGCGCCATCCCCGGCATCAAAGTCGATGCCGGCGCCAAGCCACTGGCAGGCTTTCCCGGCGATACCATCACCGAAGGCCTCGACGGCCTGCGCGAGCGCCTTGCCGACTACTACAAGCTCGGCGCCCGCTTCGCCAAATGGCGCGCGGTGATCGATATCGATATCGCCAAGGGCGTGCCTTCGGGGACCTCGATCGGCTCCAACGCCCATGCGCTCGCCCGCTATGCCGCCCTTTGCCAGGAAGCCGGCATCGTGCCTATCGTCGAGCCGGAGGTGCTGATGGATGGCGCCCACGACATCGACACGTGCTACGAGATCTCGAAAGCAACGCTGATCAAACTTTATGACGAACTCCATGCAGCGCGCGTCGTGCTGGAAGGCACTATCCTGAAACCGAACATGGTGCTGGCCGGCAGGAAATCGGGCAAGGTGAGCAGCCCCGAAGAAGTCGCCGAAAAGACCATAAAACTATTCCGCGAAACCGTGCCGGCAGCGGTGCCGGGCATCGCCTTCCTCTCCGGCGGCCAGGAGGACGAGGAGGCGACCGCCAACCTCAACGCCATCAACGCCATCGGGCCGCACCCGTGGAAGCTGACCTTCTCCTATGGCCGCGCGCTGCAGGCCGCGCCACAGAAAGCCTGGAGCGGCAAGGCCTCGAACGTTGCCGCCGGTCAGGCCGCCTTCACCCATCGCGCCCACATGAACCATCTGGCAGCGCTCGGAAAATGGAAGGCGAGCCTGGAACAGGCCGCCTGACCACAGTCCTTTCTTCCTCCTTCGAACCCGGGCCGATGCGCCCGGGTTTTTTGTTTGTGACTTGCCGGGCTTGGGGCGGAGCCTCTCCGTCCTTATTTCCTCTCGGGCGATGTCGGGTTGTGCTCATCCCGAACGTCCTTGGAATGACACTTCAGGGAGAGGTTCATGCATCGCAACAAGATCGTTTCGCGCGAAGACTGGTTCCAGGCGCACAAGGCACACCTGGCCCGCGAGAAGGAACTGACGCGGTTGCGCGAGCGTGTTGCCGCTGAACGGCGTGAACTGCCCTGGCTGAAGATCAGGAAGGATTATGTCTTCGAGACCTGGCAAGGGCCGAAGAGACTGGCCGACCTGTTTGCCGGCAACAGCCAGCTGATCGTCTATCACTTCATGTTCGGGCCGGGCTGCGTCAATCATTGCGAGGGCTGCTCATTCCTTGCCGACCATATCGACGGCGCCAATCAGCATCTGCGGCATCACGACGTGTCGCTGGTCGTGGTTTCGCGCGCTCCACTGGCGGAACTTCTGCCTTACAAGCAGCGCATGGGCTGGAAGTTCGACTGGGTGTCCTCCTATGCCTCGGATTTCAACTTCGACATGCAGGTCTCCTTCACCGACAAGCAGATCGCCGCCGGCGACACCACCTACAATTTCGAGACCCGTCCACGGACATCGAAGGAGCTTCCCGGCACCAGCGTTTTCTACCGGGACGAGACCGGCGACATCTTCCTCACCTTCATGTCGCGCGCCCGCGGCGGCGAGGCGCAGATCGGCGCCTACGACTATCTCGACATGACGCCGAAGGGCCGCAACGAGAACGGCCCCTATCATGGACTGATGGATTGGGTGCGGCTGCACGATGAATATCAGGGCAAGCAAGCGGGGCAGGCGAGTTGCTGCGATTGAAGAGCGTTCCCGTCGGCCAAAACATGCGCTAAGGCTGCCGCTGATCGTTTAACGGTACTGCCATGCGCTTCCCGGCCCTCCTCACCTGGCTCGCCTTCCCGGTCTATATCTGGCAAGGCCTCGGCGTGCGACGCCGCACCACGCGCATGCTGCCGGCGCAAGGGCCGGTCATGCACGAGATATCAGGCAAGGCGCCTGATATCTCGCTTCTGGTGCTGGGCGATTCCTCCGCCGCTTCGGTCGGCATCGGCAATTCGGAAGACGGGCTTGCCGCGCAACTCGCCGTGCTGATTTCACAAAGTACCGGCCGCGCCGTGCGCTGGCGGGCGGCCGGTTTCAATTCGGCAACGTCAGGCCAGATACGCGACCATGTCCTGCCCAATCTGTCGGCCGAACCGTGGACGCATATCGTGCTGGCCATCGGCACCAACGACACCAAGAATTTTCACTCCGTGCCGCGCTTCAAGAAGGAGTTCGGCGGCCTGCTCTACGGCCTGCGCGCCAAATGGCCGGAAGCACGCGTGGTGTGGTCGCCGGTGCTGGAGTTCACCCGGGCGCCGGCCATGCCGCCGCTGCTCGGAAAGATCCTCGAGATACGCGCCACCGACATGAACCGGATGGGCGAACGCCTTTGCCTGGAGCGCGGCGCGGTGCCGGCGCCGCGCCTGCCGATCACCAATCCGGAAGCCGGCTTTGCCTCGGACGGCTTTCACGCCTCGGAAGCAGGCTACCGGGCCTGGGCCGAGCATCTGGTTGGCCCGGTGCTTGGCAATTGAGCGCCGACGACAAGTGCCGTCCTACGTCAAATGCCCGAGCACGGCCGCCAGGGAAATTGCGGCCATGGCGAGCAGTGCCAGCTTCCAGAAATCACCACGTCGCTTGAGGCCCGGCCAGCCAAGCGGCTTGATCAGCTGGATGACCATGAAACCGACGATGACAAGGGCGAGGAATTTCGTCATGCCGCCTTTGACCAGCAACGCGCCCGGCTGTCAAAGCACGTCGTTCATTGCCTGAGAAAGAACGGCGCCGCGATCCTGGGTCGGAACGCGGCGCCCGCCTGCGGCTGGCAAACGATCTACTTCAGCGGCTTGAGGCCAGCCTCGATCGAAGCGCGCTTCGGTTCGAGGAATGGCGGCAGGGCAAGACTTTCCCCCAGTGTTTCCAGCGGCTCGTCGGCGGTGAAGCCCGGCCCGTCGGTGGCGATCTCGAACAGGATGCCGTTCGGCTCGCGGAAATAGAGCGAGCGGAAGTAATAGCGCTCGACCTCGCCGCTCGACGGGAGGCGGAATTCGGCCAGCCGCGCCGTCCATTGATGCAGCGTTTCCTGGTCAGGCGCCCTGAAGGCAACATGGTGAACCGCACCGGCACCTTGCCGTGCCGGCGCCAGTCCCGGCTGCACCAGGACATGCAGCTCCGCCGCCGGCCCGCCCTCGCCCATTTCGAAGACGTGGACCTGGCCCTCCGGCGAGGCATAGTCGCGCGCCTTGCGCATGTTCATCACCGTGGTCACCACCGCCTCGGTGTTGGTGATGTCGGGAACGCTGATAACGATCGGCCCGAGCCCGCGTATCTGGTGCTCGGCCGGTACCGGGCTTTGCGCCCAGGGATGGCTGCCGCCCTTGCCGCCATCGCTGACCAGGCGCAGACGCTGGCCCTCGGGATCTTCGAAGTCCAGTGACGCATAACCGCCGATGTCGGCGATCTCTCCTGTTGCCAGGCCTTCGTCGGTCAAGTGTTGCTTCCACCAGGCAAGGCTCTCCTGGCTGCCGACCCTGAGGCTGGTCCGCACGATGCTGTGCGTGCCCCGCCGCTCGCGGCCGACCGGCCAGTCGAAGAAGGTAAGGTCGGTGCCCGGTGTCGCTTCGCCGTCGGCATAAAAGAGGTGGTAGGCCGAGGTGTCGTCCTGGTTTACGGTCTTCTTGACCAGCCGCAGACCCAGCACCTTCGTATAAAAATGAAGATTGCCAGGTGCATTGGCGGTGATGGCGGTGAGATGGTGGATACCTGTCAGTTGCAAGCTCATCGTCGTCTCCCTGCTGTTGGGGAAGAATTTTCTCCCTTCATATCAGACCTGCGGTCACCTCGCTGAAGGCCTCGTATTCCGACAGTCCGTCGCCGGAAGCTGAACAGCGGCGCCGAAAACAACGTCGTCGCCATGAACAATCGGAAGTCGCAAACCTGCCTTGAAGCACCGGTCGTTGCGGCGAAAAGCGATGCCTTGCCTGCGGGGCGCGCACCGGCCGCACCTATTGTCTCGCGCCCTGACATCCTCCTGACAGACTGCTGTCAGGAGGGGTATGCGATAGTGCCTCTACACAGAGAGAGGAGACTTAGCCATGAACGGTTACACCATTCTGCGCGGCATGCAGCACTATGTCGGCAAGATCCGCACGATACGCAACGAGATCCGCACCCAGCGGTTCATGAACTCGCTGCCGGCGGACATTCGCAAGGATATCGGTTGGCCGGACATGTATGCGGACCGCGGCCCTCGCGGCAATTAAAGCCAATTTTTCGACCCGGCGATTGGACGTGGGCGCGTCAACGCCCAGATAACAGGTCCGGTGCGTGAGGATGGGAGCGAGCTTATGCCCGAACAGAAGACGATCGGTTTCCTTTTCATCGAAGGTTTTGCCGACTGGGAGTATGGGCTGCTGGCGGCCTCGGCGGTCGAATGGTTCGGCGCCCGTGCCGTGTCGCTGACGCCTGATGGCAACCCAGTGGCCGGGATCAGCGGCTTTCGGCTGACGCCCGATCGATCGGCCGGGGCGGATGACAATGACGATCTCGACGCCATCGCCGTCATCGGCTCCGATGAGTGGGCCGGCAAGGCACCGCCGGATGTCGCCGATCTGCTCAATGCCGTTGCATCGCGCGGCGGCGTGGTCGGCGGTATCTGCGCGGGAACGCTGGCGCTGGCCCGCGCCGGCCTGTTCGAGAAGGCCAAGCATACCAGCAATGGCCGCGACTGGATCAATGGTCATGAGGCCGGCTATGCCGGCGACAGCCTCTATCAGGATGTGCCGCATGCCGTGGCCGACGGCAAAATTGTTTCCTCGCCCGGTTCGGCACCAGGCACCTTCGCACTCGCCTTTCTGAAGACGCTCTACCCCGAAAGAGGCAGCGATCTCGTGCAGATGCGAACGCTGTTCGCCAAGGAGTATGCTGAAGCCTCCTGACAGTATGCTGTCAGGAGGCGCGTGCAATGGTGCGAACCTCAGACACCCGTGCATCGGCGGTCGAAAGGACGATCGATGAAGAGTTGGAACGACAGACTGAACACGCCAGGCATCAACGGCGTCAAGCCGACGCCGCGCACGATGGCCGATGTCGTCGAGGGCCAGCCGATGTTGGTGCCGACAGCGCGCCAGGTCGATGATTTCATCCGCTCGATTCCCGAAGGCGTCGAGATGGATGTGCGTGCGCTGCGGACAGCACTTGCCGTCGAGCATGGCGCCGAAGTGACATGCCCGGTCACCATAGGCTATCATTTGCGCACTGTTGCCGAAGCCGCCAACGAGGATCTCCAGCGCGGCATGACGCTGAGTGACGTGGCACCGTTCTGGCGCGTGCTCGATGCGAAAACGCCGACGACGAAGAAACTGTCCTTTGGAGCGGAGTTCGTCGCCGCGCAGCGCAAGCGCGAAGGGCTGAAACCATGAGGCATGCCGCCCAAAAGTGTTCTGCGGTTTTGGGATAGCGGCATGTGCGAAAACACCATGCACGCCGCCCAAAGGTGGACGCCAGTTTTGGGCGACATGCATAGAGACAACGCCGAGGGACCATACGATGCGCCGCGCCGACAGGCTCTTCCAGATCGTGCAGCATCTGCGCGGTGGCCGACTGGTCACCGCCCAGAAGCTCGGCACGTGGCTCGAGGTTTCCGAGCGAACCATCTATCGCGACATTGCCGATCTGCAGTCGACCGGAGTGCCGATCGACGGCGAGGCCGGCGTTGGCTACATGATGAGGGAGGGGTTCGACCTTCCGCCGCTGATGTTCACGCGTGACGAGATCGTCGCGCTGGTCGCCGGCGCCCGCATGGTGCGTGCCTTTGGCGGTGCCGCCATGGCGCGCGCCGCCGACGAAGCGCTGGTCAAGATCGGCGCCGTCCTGCCCGATGCCGAAAAGGACCGCATTGCCCGCACCGAGATCCACACGCCGATGTGGGTGGTCAGCGACGCTGCCCGCGAGGCCATCGACCTGATCGAGCGCGCGGTCGAAAAGCGCCAGGTGCTGACCATCGACTATTCCGACGAGGCCGGCCGCGGCACCGCCCGCGATATCCGCCCGCTCGGCCTGTGGTTCTGGGGAAAGGTGTGGACGCTGGTCGCCTGGTGCGAGATGCGCGACGATTTCCGCGCCTTCCGCATCGATCGCATCGCCTCGGTGGTCATCGCCGGCCGCATCTTCAAGCCGGAGCGCGGCAAGCAGCTTGCCGACTTCTACCGCGCGGTGGAGCGCAGCGAGGATTATGGCATGGCGCCGGATCGCGCGGCGCGCAGCTGAAACCTGACGCAGCTACAAAAAAAGCCCGCTCGAAGCGGGCTTTCTTGGAATATCAGACAACCTTACTCGTCGTCGTCATTGTCCGTGTTCTTCGACTTCAAGGCCGAGAGCTTGGCGAACACGGCGTTGGCGTCGAGTTCGGCGTCCTCGTCCTTCGGCTTTTCGGGAGCCGGCACCAGCCGCTCGGTCAGGGCCGCCGGCAGCAGCGTGTCGCCGACCGGCTGCGCCTGTTCGCGGCCGCGGGAGGCGCGATTGACTTCCATGTCGAGGTCGATCTGCGAGGCGAGGCCCAACGTGACCGGATCCATCGGCTGCAGATTGGCCGAATTCCAGTGCTTGCGGTCACGGATCTGTTCGATCGTCGACTTGGTGGTGCCGACGAGACGCGAGATCTGCGCGTCCTTGAGCTCGGGGTGGTTGCGCACCAGCCACAGAATCGCGTTCGGCCGGTCCTGGCGCTTCGACAGCGGCGTGTAGCGCGGACCCTTGCGCTTGGATTCGGGCACCCGCACCTTGGGGTCCGAAAGCTTCAGGCGCTGGTTCGGGTCCTTCTCGGCACGGGCGATCTCGTCGCGGGTCAGCTGTCCGGTCATGATCGGGTCCATGCCCTTGATGCCTTGCGCCGCTTCGCCATCGGCGATTGCCTTGACCTCGAGCGGATGCAGTCCGCAGAACTGCGCGATCTGCTCGAAGGAAAGTGCGGTATTGTCGACCAGCCAGACGGCGGTCGCCTTGGGCATCAGCAGCGTATTGGCCATTTTTACAAATCCTTCTCGTTCGCCCGCGTTCCCGCGCGGGCGGTGGTTTAGAGCCACCAAAATGGGAAATTCGCGGTCTGTATAACCGCTCTCGGGTCGTTTCGCAACGTTTTTGGAGCAAAGACCGCACCGCGTGCGCTGCGCGCTCCCAAGACCGCCAGATCGCCCGGAGCGCGGCCGCCCCTGTTCGATGGACGGCGCAAAAATCGCGCATCAGCTTTCCGGCCTGTCGGTAATCGGCCCGACAGCTCCACCTTATCCCGGTTCGAAAGTCTCGAAACGGGGTGCCGGTCCAGTTGTCATCCAGGTTCAGTAAAACGGCGAATATGGCTCCAACTCCGCTCGCGTGAAGATGGAAATGGGGTGGTCAATTCGCGCGACAACGCCCGCCCCCAAATTGATGCCCGTCCCCTCGCAAACACTAAAGACTTTCGACCGCGTTCCGATCAGCACATGGACCGGTTTTCCTGCCTGGACGGGGTATGTACTGTTGTGAATGAAAAGGACCCCGCTCGCTTGTAGCGTGTCGTGCGCATTGCCGTTGCTGCTCGAAATTTCGACGTAGTCGCGACCTGCGAATGAATTGTTCGTCCAGATGCCGACAACTCCTTCCACCGAGAGCCAACCATTCGCCCAGCCTTCCGCATCGCGCGGATAGTTTTGTCTGAACAGGCGATAGGTCACGCGGTCCGATAGCCAGAAAACCGTCACGTAGCCGTCCATGTCCGGCACATAGGTGAACCAGATGCCGGTCTCGCTCGTTGCGCGCAGGCCATCCGAATCGTATGGATCCAGATTGTTGGCACTGACGAAATCCATTGAGAGCGGTACCGGATCGGTCACGGCATGATCGTAGAGTTGGGTGAGCGTCCACCGTCCACTATAGTTGAACCACTTGTCGAAGTAGGTTCCTCGATCGACCGTGTTCAGGTCGATCCTCTGCAATTCCCCCCGTTCGACCGGGCCAAAAGGAACGGGCCCCAGGTCCGGTATATCGAGGCGTGGTATCATAACCGTGCTGGTCGCTGGTCGTTGCGACAATCTGCCTAGATCGAGCAAGGATCCTGTTTTGCCAACCGCCGATCGCACGTTCCGTGCAATCAGGTCCGCCCGATAGTCTCGCCGATAGCTAGTCGTCATATGACGAGGGTCCGCCGCTTTGTGCCGCCAATGACCGCTTGCGGAAGCCGGACTGTTACAGCGGGGATACACATTCCCTTTGGCTAATTTACCGACGAGCGGGGCGGCAAGCCGCACGAAAACCGCCGGCCCGAGCTGCCTTTGCACAGCCGGCCATGTTGGCCCGGCGCGACATGCCGGCAGCAGCAAAGAGCCGGCTTTCGAGATTGATCTCAGGGATCAGGTTGTCGGCACCGAAGGTCCGCCTCTAGACCGCGCCAACTGGCCGATCCGACCATGACAGCGGTCTCGCCACGAAGTGCAGAAGGCACGATTAATCGACGAGTTGATTTGGCCTACCACCATCCATCTTGCTTTTGTGGATACGCTCCAGAATTGCGCGGGCAGCCTCGGCTCGTTCCTTCGGCCGCCCGGTCAGATGCTGGCCTCCCAGTGAAGCCGGCATCTCCATCTCGCAATCCCAGACCGTCCATGCGTTGGTCGGGTCGAGTATGCAAACGTACCTCTGGCGCCTTTTTCCATCGGTCAACTCAGGTGCTCCGACATCGGGGCGGAGGATAGGATTTGGCGGAACCAGTGCATGAACGCTCCACACGCTACGGCTTGACCGGTTTGGTTGCTTTCTTCGGCTGTACGGCCATCGACGGCCCCTCCGGCGGCGGGCCGGCGGCGTCCGGCTTCGACTGCTCTGCCACCGGCGTGTCGGGCGCTTGCGGGCCACCTGATGTCAGGTTGACGGACACGCCATAGATCTTCCACTGCCGGTCGGCCGGCTCGAACATAAGCTCGAAATTGACCTGCAAGGGTACCGACGGGAAGAAGCCCGCCATGTGCAGCATGCCGTTCGGCTCGATCTGCGGCAGCAAAGTCAGTTGCGGCTCGAGCACCGCGACGGCGCCGAAGTCGAGCGCCTGCTTGCGCTGGTTGGCGAAGATGTCGCCGAGCTGTGCGGCACTGTTGGCCTGGAAATTCGGCGAGCCGAGATCGCGCAGCACCGTGTAATTGCCGGTCTTGTTGGCCTGGTCGAGCGCCAAAAGCGCACTGCGGATCAGGATCAGCACGCCGTTGCGGTCAATGCCGGCGGGCCGCGCCGCCTTTTGCCCCACCCGCTTTTCCTTGGTTTGCGCATGCGCGGGCTGCGCAGGCACCGCGGCGGCCATCAGCGCGATGGCCAATGCGGCGAAAAAACCGCGGGCGCCCGAAGTCCGCCAACCGGGCGCCCGCCACTGCAACGGCACGGAATGCTGAAGCCCCAAACCCCGCATCATCATCCCGGCCGCGTCAGTTCAGTGTCCATGAGGCTCCGACGCTGACGCCGACGTCGCCACGGCCGGTGGTTGCCGAGACGGCGGCGTTCATGCGGAACTCCTCGCTGGTGTTGTAGCCAAGGCCGAGCGCCAGCCCCGATTGCCCTTTGAAATGACCGAAGCCGCCAGCCAGCGACAGCTTGCCGGGCCTGTCGTCGTAGCGCAGCCCCGCAGTCGCCAGCGCCAGCGCGGTGCCGGCACGCGCTTCCGTGCGGGTTTCGCTGATCTCGCCGCCAAGGTCCTGAAAGCCGGCCTCCAATGCGCCGACGCGCCCGTCGAGAGCCGCGATCTGCAGTGTGTTGTTGGTGATGCGCGTTTCATGATTGGCGATGAACAGCGTATTGTTGGCAATACGAATGTCGTGACTGGCGAGCTCGTCGGTGTTGGCCTGGATCTGCGTTGTGTGGCCGCTCACTGTGTTGTTCAGAGTGGCGATGCTGGAGCTATTCTGCGCAACAGCTTCGGGCAAACCTTCGAGCGCCGCCGCATTGAATGTGGACGCCGCCAGATTGCCGGCATCATCCGTTGTCATCAGATATTTGGTCGCGCCTTGCGCATCCTTGCTCGCCTGCGAGTTGATGCCGACCAGTGTGTAAGTATTGTTGCCATTGCCAATTGCGACCTGATTGTCGCGCGTCGTCACCACACCGGAGCCAAGCGCCATTGATCCCGTGAAGTTGGCTTCTGCGTTCGAGCCCAGCGAGGTTGCGTATGACGCATTGGACTTGGCCAGGAAACCAACCGCAGTCGACAGCACCAGGCCATTCACGCCTTGCCCGGCCTCTGCTCCAGTACCGATGGCTGTGTGATACATATTGGGGTCGATCTGATTGTCGAAACCCGCCTTTGCACCCGTACCAAACGCGGTACTTTGCCCGAAAGCGTCAGCATCGTATCCAACGGCTACGTCATACTTGGATGGCGTATCCGGGCTTCCAGCCGTGGCGAATACCCCGATCGCAACTGCCCGATCACCGTAGGCGACGGTGCCATCGCCACAGGCAAGGCTAGCGTCACCGTCGGCGGTTTCGTTCCCAGCCCCACATGTGACTGCAAACGCCCTGTCGGAGGCAAATGCCGAGATGGCCAAACCCAGTGCGCCGGCCAAAACAGAACTCCGGATCGAGGCGTATCTAAACTGATACGGCTCCATGCCTCCGGCGCTCAACTTCCCGCCGGCTCTACCAATCATTCTTGCCATCACGCGCGATACCCCATCGAATTCCCCAATCCGGCGGAGAGTGCAGACAAGGCGTCGAACCGAACAGTCGTCATATGACGACTGTTCGCCGCTTTGTGGGGTCGCTACGACCTTGCTGAACGAGGCTGTGACTCCAAAACAACAGATTAGTTACTTCTAATACTTCGCGGACTTGACCTGGAACCACCACAACTTGGCTGCACAGCGTCAGAACTTGCGCGAGATGATCCGCATGTTTAGGCTTTCTCCCCAACGACAATCCTTGAACGCCGGAAGGGTCAATGGCTGACGTCAGCATCGAAGCGGTCTCCGTAGTGGTCGGCAAGGTCTATGAGGCCGCTTACGATCAGGAGCGCTGGTTCGATGCGGTGACTGGCCTGCGCGATCTGTTCGGAGGCTCGCGCTCCTGCATCGTGCGCGTCAGCCCACAGACCTTTGACGCTGTTGCAACCGATTTCGATCCGGAGTTCACCTCGCCAAAGGGCATCGAAGCCCTGCTGCGCGATCCGCTCGCTGCCGCATCGGCCGCCTTGCCCCTTGGAGAGGTCAGTCGGTGGCCCCTGACGGAGGAGGTGGCGGCGTTCCGCCGCCGCGAACTCTGGCAGGACTGGCTGCGGCCGCGCGACATGTATCACGGCCTCGTCTCCAACCTGCTCTCGTCGAACGACTCGCACTGGATGCTCAGCATCGATCGCGGCCCAGGGCAGGAAGCCTTCGGCGCCGAAGACATCGACCTGTTGCGCAAGATCGTGCCGCACATGCGGCGCGCCGGACAGATCGGCCAGCAGTTGGAGAAAATGTCGGCCCTGGCGTCGGCGTTTTCGCATCTGCCTTTCAGTGTCTTTCTGGTCAACAGCCATCAGCGGATTGTACAGATGAACGAGGCCGCCGAAGCGATGCTGTCGCGGCCCGACAGTCCGTTACGATTGAGGGATGGCACAATCGCGGCCGCCAGTGCCGAGGATACGCAGGAGCTGGAGCGGCTTGTTGCCGACGCCTGCTCGCTGCATGACGGGGTCATACCGGGCGTCGGCGGTACACTGCTGGTGCCGTCCGATCGCCGGCAATCCGACCTGGCGCGACTGGTGCTGTCGGTGGCGCCGTTCGTCGATGCCCGTGCCTATGGCCTGGCGTCCGAACGTTGCGCGGTGGTCATGGTGACGGAGGTCGCCCGCCGTATTCCCGACGGCTTCGAGTTGCATGTCCGCGAGCTGTTCGACCTGACGCCGGCCGAAGCGCGGCTTGCAACGGAACTGGCGTCGGGACGCTCGCTGAAGGAGGTCGCGGCAGCGTCCAACATAACGGTAAAGACCGGCCGCACCTATCTCGAACGCATCTTCGCCAAGACCGAAACCCGCCAGCAAAGCGAACTGGTGGCGCTGCTCAAGAGCACCGAACCGCTCACCGGGCGCAGGTAGCAACCTGGTTTTTGGAACCCGACAGTCGGCATATGCCGACTGTCGGAGGCAAAGCATTCCGTGCAAGTTCCGCCCTCGATTGCAGCGCCCCGCCTTGCGGAGGCAGGCCGCTGCCGATGCGGGGAAAGTCGATGTTCGAAACCGGACACGCCGTGGTGGCGGGGTTGCTTCCATTCGCCATTTCCTATGCGCTGGTGGCAATGCTGCCCGGCGCCAACTTCGCCGTCGTTGCGCAAGCCGCGCTAACCGCTTCGCGCGCCACGGCTCTGTCGGCCGCCGCCGGTGTTGCCTTGGGCGCGAGTTCGCTGGCGGCCATCGTCGCGACCGGCGCGGGAGCGTTGCCGTCAGGGGGCTTTGCACACCAGATGGCCGCCAGCCTCTACGGTGCAATGCTGGTCTTCATCGGTTGGAATTCGATGCGGCGGGCGCTGTCGATCAAGGTTGGCTTCGACGTGCCCAAGCCCGTTCCAATCACGCGATATTTTCGGCTGGGCTTTGTCACGGCAGTGGCAAACCCTGCAACCGCATTGTTCTTCGCGTCCTCCACGCTGAATCTGGATGCGCGCGGGGCAACGCATCTACCCCTGGCTGTGCTGGTTTTTGCCATAGCCATTGCCTGGTTCGGGCTGCTCGGCCTTTGTATCTCCCAACCGGTTGCGCAGCGATTTTACAGTCGTTTTCGAAAGCATGCGGACATCGCGCTGGGAGGAACCCTGGTGGCGCTAGGCTTCTCCGCATTTGGACATTGAGCGGCGGCTGTAGCGGCCCTCTTCTCATCCGCGGCTGGGCAGTTCCGCGCTCTTCAGCAAAGCGACAAGCTGGCTTTGTTGCCGCGTCCCGGTCTTGGCGAAGATCCGTTCGAGATAGGTTCGGCTGGTTTTGACGGTGACGTTGGAGCTTGCCGCTGCCTCCTTCAACGGCCTCCCTTGCGCAAGGGAGGCCGCCAGCCGCGCCTCTGCGGGCGTCAGGTCGAACAGGCCGGCAAGCAGGCTTGGCGACGGCACGGTGGCGCTGGCGCTCATCGCCGTCGCTGCAACCAGAATGTCGGCACCGGAAAAGATCTCATGCGCGGCACGGCGCAGCGGCAGGAGATGAATGACCAGCGCCGGTTGGCCCTCCCTGGCTGGAATGGGGATGGAACGCACGACCCGATCTTGCAAATTGTGCGTAATGGCTTGTCGGAAAAGCTCATTCGCGGACACGTCGGCAAGTGCCATGCCGCCATGTGCGGCGGCGATGAAAACGGATGGCATGTTTTCCAGCAGCACATTGGCCGTCAGCACGCGTCCCGATGCGGTCATTACCGCGGCCGGCAGACCAAGGGCCTCGAGTGCGGAGACGCTCGCTTTGGCCTGCTCCATGCCCAACCGCGCCGACACCAGGCCGGCGCGCGCAAAGTGGGGACGAAGCTGATCGAGCCTGTCGATCGACGTCAGATCGTAGGTGCCATCCCGCGTCCAGCGTTGAAAGACAAATGTGACCAGTTCACCGCTCGGCATGGCAACCGCCGAACAGATATGAGCGCCGATACCCGCCGCCCTCAATTGTATCCGCACCGGATCATGCTCGAGTTCGTCGGCGGTCAGAAAATCTTCGACCTGCACGAAACTCGCCGGTTGCAGGCTGCACATGCGCTGAATCGCATCGGAGAATTTCCAGCTGTCGCCGGCGATGAATTCATCGAACAGGGAGCGGACGGTTTCAAGGGAATTGCCATGCCCGGGAAGCTCGTCACTCAACCGGCCGCGAACAGGGGAGCCGTCGCTGAACAGGAAGATCGCGCCGTCAGCCGAACTCGAAAGCTCGCTGGCCGCTTCGAGAGCACCCGCCCACAAATCTGGCACGAACGCGGCCTCGTAGATCCTGTCCGTAAGATCATCGAACATGAGAGCGCACAGCCTCTTTCAGAGTCAGCGTCTTGCCGGCTCGGATCGTCAACGCGCTCCCACACGCCAACCGATACCCGCAAGATCAAAATGCCATGCTGAAAGCTGAGGTCAACCTCAGATTGCTGTCGAGCCGCATGCAGTTGCCGACCCCAAAACGACAAAACCCGCCGGACTGGGTCCAGCGGGCTCGGAACCGCGACAAAAGTCGTCTGGTGCGGCTCTGGCTTCCACGGCTTGGTCCGCCGGAGCGGACTAGACGTGGCTTTAGATAGCCCTGCGGGCGATCTTTTCGATGTCGGCGCGGTTGATGCCGAGATCGCTGAGCTGCCGTGCGTTGAGACGGTTCAGTTCGCGGACGGTCTCGGTGTACATACGCCAGTTACGGAAAGCGCGGATCGGGTTCATGGTAGTCCTCCAGAATGATGTTCGTTTCGATGGTGCTCAAATAGGCGTCATCGATGAGGACTTGAATGGCTGATTTTGCATAGCAATGATGCAAATGCTGCATTGCAGCATTAAGCTTCTGTTCATCTCGTAGGCAGTGAGGCGCTGACCTCGCTCGCTGTCAGCCTACGTCGAGCACGATCTTGCCGATATGCTCGCCGTCTTCCATGCGCTCGTGCGCCCGCCAGGCTTCGCTGAGCGGGAAAATCATGTCCATGACAGGAGCAACCTTGCGCGTGCCGAGCAACGGCCACACCTGCGCTTCCAACGCTGCCGCGATCGCCGCCTTGAACTCGACGGTTCGCGGCCTCAGCGTCGACCCGGTGTGGACGAGCCGCTTGACCATGATTTTCGAAAAATCCGCGCTTGCGACAGCACCCGCCTGCACGGCGATCTGGACGATCCGTCCCTCGACCGCAGCGGCCTCATAGTTGCGCTGGACATAGTCGCCGCCGACCATGTCGAGGATGACGTTGGCGCCCTTGCCGCCCGTTGCCTCCTTCACCGCGGCGACGAAATCCGCCTCGCGATAGTTGATAGCCCGATCTGCGCCGAGCTTCAGGCAGGCGTCGCATTTCTCCTTGCTGCCGGCGGTGGTGATGACATAGGCGCCGAAGGCCGAGGCGAGCTGGATCGCCGTCGTGCCGATGCCCGACGAGCCGCCATGGACGAGCAGCGTCTCGCCTTTCTTGAGGCCGCCACGCTCGAACACATTGTGCCAGACGGTGAAGTAGTTTTCCGGCACAGCCGCGGCTTCGGTATGGGTGAAGCCGGCGGGCAACGGCAGCACGCTGCCGGCATGAACCTTGACATATTCGGCATAGCCGCCGCCTGGCGTCAGCGCGCAGACGCGGTCGCCGATGCGCCAGCGCGATATGTCGTCGCCAAGGGCGGCCACTTCGCCCGATGCCTCGAGGCCCGGCAGGTCCGATGCGCCGGGCGGTGGCGGATAGGCACCCTTGCGCTGCTGGATATCGGGCCGATTGACGCCGGCGGCATGCACCTTGATCAGGATCTCGCCGGGCCCGGGCTGCGGCACGTCGCGCGTTTCCGGCTTCAGCACCCGTGGACCGCCAGGCTCCGAGATCGCGATGGCCGTCATTCTTGCCGGAATCTTCTGTCCGCTCGCCATGAGATTTCCCGTCTTTCCTCGCCGTTGTCCGATCGGCTGTTTGCATCGACGCCCCTGCCCTATGTATGCTGATTGCCAAATCAGGCAAATGGCCAATCTGGTCTTGGCGGAGGAGGAGCGACGATGGCGATCTTCGACGACGAACCCAAGAAGAAGGCGCGCCCGCACGAGATCGGGCAGGACCTGTCCTTGCTTTCCGTCAGTGACTTGACCGAACGGATCGGCATCCTGCGCGACGAAATCGCCCGCCTGGAAGCCGAGCTCAAGGCCAAGGACACCACCAAATCGGCGGCCGAAGCACTGTTCCGCCGCGGATAGGCACTCGGGCGTAGAGCCCGCCGCCGAAAAGCCCGAATGCGACTGTCTTCAGACCCAGCGTCCCCGCCAAACCCGAGCCGGATCAAACAATGTTCGCAACCTACCGACCGATCCTCTCGCTGCTTCGCGGCACCGCTTTCCTGCTCGCGGCATCTGGATTGCATGGGCTGCTGCTGCCCCTGCGCGGTCAGCTGGAAGGCTTCTCGACCGCATCGCTTGGCCTGATGGGCACGGCCTGGGCCGGCGGCTTCGTCACCGGCTGCTTCTTCGCACCGCGCATCGTGCGCCGCGCCGGCCACGTGCGCGCCTTTGGCGCCTTTGCCGCATCCGGCGCCATCGTGGCGCTGCTGACCGGGCTGATCATCGACGAATATGTCTGGATCCTGCTGCGCGCCTTCACCGGCTTCACCATGGCCGGTGCCTTCATGGTCATCGAAAGCTGGCTGAACGAGAAGGCCACCAACGAGAACCGCGGCACCGTCTTCGGCCTCTACATGATGGTGACTTATGCCTCGATCATGGGCGGGCAGATGATCGTCGCCGGCGGCGACGTGAAGTCCGCGTCGCTGTTCATGATCACCGGCATCCTGTTTTGCCTGTCGCTCATTCCGACGGCGGTTTCCAGCGCTTCCCACCCCAAGCCGTTGCAGGACGTCTCGCTCGACGTCAAAGGCCTATATGCCAATTCGCCGGTGTCGGCGGTCGCTTGCGTGCTGATCGGCATCGCCAACGGCGCTTGGGGCACGCTTGGCGCGGTCTATGGCGCCCGCATCGGCATTTCCACGGCCGAGATCGCCCTGATGATGAGCCTTGTGGTCGTTGCCGGTGCGGCCATGCAGCTTCCGGCCGGGCGTCTGTCCGACAAGACCGACCGACGTTTCGTGCTGGCGGGGGCGGCTTTCGGCGGGGCCTTGTTCGCGCTCTTGATCTTCCTGTTCGAGCCACGCTCCGGCGTCTTCGTCATCGTCTTCACCGCAGCCTATGGCGCCTTCGCCTACACGCTCTATTCGATCGCCGTGGCGCATGCCAACGACCACGCGCGCTCGGAGGATTTCGTCAAGGTATCTGGCGGGCTGTTGCTGCTCTATGGCTTCGGCACGATGATCGGACCTTTGCTTGCCGCTGCCCTGATGGGCTGGATGCGCCCGGAAGGCCTGTTCCTGGCGACCGCCTTCGCGCATCTCTGCCTGGCCGGCTACACGCTGCTGCGCATCAGCCGCCGCGCACCGGTGCCGATCGGCGATCGTGACGCCTTCAAGACTCAGCCGGCCGACCGTTCGGTCACCCCGGAAGCATTGCGGCTTGATCCCAGAAGAAAAGCAGAAGCAGACGGTTGAGATTCGAAAGGCTTTGCCTCACTAATACAGGCATGATGTTTTCCGACGCCTTCATGGCGATTGCCGATCCCAACCGGCGCCATCTTCTGGAAGAACTTCGCCGCGGCCCGAAAACCGTCACCGAACTGGCCGCCGGCTTGCCAGTCTCGCGCCCAGCTGTGTCGCAGCATCTGAAAGTGCTGCTCGATGCCGGCCTGGTCCACGCCAAGCCGGAAGGAACAAGGCGCGTCTATACGGTGAGCGGCACCGGCTTCCTCAAACTCAACATCTGGCTCGATCAGTTCTGGGAAGCCTGACCCCGATCAACCGTTGTTGTAGGGGAAGAACTTGAAGTAGGGCTTCGCCTCCTCGATCACCCGGGCGAAGGCGGGGCGCTGCAGAAGGCGGTCGTGATAGCGCTTCACAGCCGGATACTTGTCGCCAAATGGCTCGACCTTGTTGGCATAGAACAACGCGGGGGACGCCGCGCAATCGGCCATGGTGAAGGTGTCGCCCATCGCCCAAATCTTCGACTGCATGTCTTGTTCGATGATGGCATAGGAATTGCGAAGCTGGTCGCGGGCCTGCTCGACGCCGAACGGGTCAGTCTTGTCCTGCGGCCGCAACCGGTCGCCGACGATCTTCTGCATCGGCTCCTGCACATAGAAATCATAGAAGCGGTCGGTCTGGCGAACTGCCAGCGTCAGGTCGATGTCGGCAGGAACGAGGTCCACCGGACCCGGATAATGCGCGGCCAGATATTCGACGACGATGGTCGATTCCAGCACCGTACGGTCGCGCGAATCGTCGCGCAGCGCCGGCATCTTGCCGGCCGGCGAAATCTTCAGGAAGGCCGCGCGCGACTGGATGTCGCCAAGGTCAACGATGACAGGCGTGAACGGCGTGGCGTTCTCGTAGAGCGCGATCAACGGCTTCCAGCAGAAGGAGGCCAGCGGATGGAAATGAAGTGTCAGGGACATTTTTTGCTCGTTTGTTTCGTAGATTGTCGGTGGCCGCTACCGTGCGGCACGCCTGTTGCGGTTGGCCTTGTCCGTCAAAGCCAGCCTATGCTGCCTCAACCGGCTTGGACATGCGCGATGATTGCTGCGGATATCTCGGCCCAATCGTCCGGATGCAGTTCATGGCCGCCGCCTCCGATGCGAATGAGTTTCGCGCCGCTGACCGCCTCGGCCAGCGCCTCGCCATGTTCGACCGGAAAGATCGGATCAGCCGTGCCGTGTATGACCAGCAGCGGCGCCGCGATCTCGTGCAGGCGGCCTTTCCAGGCGTCGCCGCCCTTGAGCATGAAATGGTTGGTCGCGCTCAGCAAGCCGCCGGACCGGTCGTAGTCTTGCTCGATGAAAGCCCGCATCCCCGCCGCGTCGAAGGGATGCGCGATGCTGGCGATCGCTCGCGCATCCCTGACGATGAAATCGATCACCTGGCCACGGTCCGACCAATCGACTTTGGCCCCCTCGGTCGAGTGCTCCATATAGGCCTCGGTGGTCCCGGGCAGATGCGAGGTATCCAACCCCACCGGCGAACTGCTGATCACAGTCAGAGAAACGACACGCGAGGGATGTTTCAACGCCACAAGCTGCGCGACCATGCCGCCCATCGACATGCCGACGACATGCGCCTTGTCGATGCCGTGCTCGTCCAGAACATGCATTGCGTCATCCGCCATGTCGTCGAATGTGTAGGGCGGCTCGCCCGGCGGATATTTGGTCGAGCGGCCGGTATCGCGATTGTCATAGCGGATGACGAACAGGCCGGCATCGGTCAGTTTCCGGCACAACGCCTCCGGCCACCACAGCATCGAAGCCATCGCTCCCATGATCAGCAACAGCGGCGGGTTCGCAGGATCGCCAAAGGCTTCAGATATGATCTTGGGGCGTTCGGTGGTCATCATGACGCAGTCTCCTCTCTGCAAAACTGATTGCATTTTGCAATCGGTTGCACGATAATAAAACCGATACGATAATGCAACCGGTTTTGGAGAAAAAAACTCATGAGCATGGATCGCCGGTCCGGGTGTCCGATCAACCTGTCACTGGAAGTCTTCGGCGATCGCTGGAGCCTGATCATCCTTCGCGACATGATCTTCGGCGGCAGGCGCCATTTTCGCGAGCTGCTCAACGGATCGATGGAAGGCATCGCCTCCAACATCCTTGCCGACCGGCTGAAGCGGCTGATGGAACTGGGCATGCTGACCAAGGCCGACGACCCCTCGCACAAGCAGAAGGCGATCTACAGCCTGACCGAGATGGCGATCACGCTGGTGCCGATCCTGGCCCATCTCGGCGCCTGGGGCCGCGTCTGGCTGCCGGTCAGCGACGAACTGTCGATCCGCGCCGAACTTCTGGAAAAGGGCGGACAGCCGATGTGGGACAAATTCATGGACGAGTTGCGCCACGAACATCTCGGCATGCCGCTCGATACAATGTCTGGCCCTTCTGTCCGCGCGACCTTGCAGGCCGCCTATGAAGCCCTGGTTGCCAGCAAGGCTCTCGCTGCCGACTCTGCCGCTTGACCAACTTATTTTCCCGCTTTGGGGCCGGCTCTGCTAGAAGAAGCGGAAAATCACAATTCACGGGATTGGATAAGGTCTTGGTTGAGAATTCTCGGGATGCTGCCCGCGCACGCGCCGACCTGCGCTTCAAGAAGCAGGAAGAGGCGGCAACCGTCCGCCAGAAGGCGATGGCCGAATACGTCGCCGAGAGCGACGCCCGCCAGGCCAAGACCAACAAGCTGCGGGCGCTGCGTCTCGCCAAGGAAGCCGAAGACCTCGCCAACGCGCCGGCGGAACCTGCCAAGAAGCCGGCCCGCGCCAAGAAAAAATGACCTGAAGCCGCACAAGCACCAACCCCTATCCGGGAGGCTGTGAAGGCCGCTTTCCATCCCACCTCTTCACGCGAAGCAATTTCAACCGAAACCGGGATTTTATCTCGCCCGTCGACGGTCGATGATCGACGCGTTTCAGACAGGAGACTGCCATGACCGCACTGCCGCTCGAAAAAGCCAGGCAAATCATCGATGCCGCCTTTGCCAAGGGCTCCGATCTCAAGCTCAGGCCGCTTGGCGTCTCGGTGCTCGACGCCGGTGGCCATCTGGTCGCCTTCCAGCGCCAGGACGGCGCCTCGTTCCTGCGCCCGCAAATGTCGGCCGGCAAGGCCTATGGTGCGCTCGCCATCGGCATGGGCTCGCGCAAAGTCGAGGCTTTCGCCAAGGAGCGCCCGCACCTCGTCGCCGGCATCTCGGACGTCTCGGGCGGACGCGTGCTGCCGGTCGTCGGCGGCGTGCTGATCCGCGACAAGGCCGGCGCCATCATCGGTGCCGTCGGCATTTCAGGCGACACGTCGGACAATGACGAAGCCGCGGCAATCGCCGGCATCGAGGCCGCCGGTTTCACCGCAGATCCGGGCTGAGCGTCGGGGAACTTCGTCATCCGGGGGTCCGCGCCGCGTCGCTACGCTCCTTGCTACGCCCCAGGATGACGACGTTATGGGCGTTTCCGCCAACTGTCAGCGCAAGCGCCCGTCAAACTTCCGCCTTCCGCGCTGGGGACCTAATTCAAATTGATATCCCGGCTGGCCGACCGCATCGACACAGCGAATCCGGCCAGCACGTCGAACAGCGCGATGACCATCAACGTGAAGAAGACGGAGTGGGCGGCGCCCTTCACCAGCAGGAACTCGACCAGGAACGCCACGAACACCAGCGTCGACAGAAGGTGGTCCATGATCGAGGCATTGGTCGTGCGCACCGACTTCGCCATTTCTAGGAACAAGAAGACCAGCCCGATCAGTATCATCAGGTCGCCCAGCGTCATCGAGAACACGCCGCCCGACATCATGCTGAATGAGAAGACCTCGCTTGCCCACGGATCGTCACCGCTGCCGAATATTCCCAGCAGTCCGAGATTGTAGAGCACGAAAGGCACGATCAGCAGCGGAATGGCACCGAACATCTGGCGTCTCCATGTGGGGGCAATCCTTTGTAGAATGCGCCACAGCCACGTCGTCAAGATGTTTCGCTATCAGCGTTGAACACGGTCGAAGACCGCACGCAACAACCGTGTCAGCCGGTTGCCCGGCTGGAGAACTGCAACGGTTGTCACCCATGCTTCGGGATGCGCGCTGCCCGGCCCCCAAACGCGAAAGGACCGGCCACCGGCCGGTCCTTTCGGAATTCAAACCTTTGGAAAGGCTGGTCTCAGCTTTCCTTGGGCGTCAACACCTGGCGACCGCGATACATGCCGGTCTTCAGGTCGATATGGTGCGGACGGCGCATTTCGCCGGAATTCTTGTCCTCGACATAGGTCGGGGCCTTGAGGGCGTCGGCCGAGCGGCGCATGCCGCGCTTGGACGGAGAGGTTTTACGTTTCGGAACGGCCATGGATATGCTCCACTACATGGTCAAAAGCCCCGCCCGCCCTCGTGAAAGGGCCATGTTGGGGCCTAAATCTGAGAAAGTCGGGTGCCTATACACGCCCTGTGCCGTTTTGGCCAGCACTGGCGCGAATTTTTTTGGATCGGCTAGCGGAGACAACCGACATAGGCGCCTGAGCGGCCGGCTCGCCGCTCGATCAGATTGGCAAGCCGCCTCAGGCCAGGCCCAGGCTTGGCCGGATTGCGGGCGATCGGATTTGGCAAGGAGACCGCAAGCAGGGCGGCCTGCCGTCGCGACAGCTGTTTTGCCGAAACGCCGAAATGGTGCTGTGCCGCAGCCTCGATGCCGTAGATGCCCGGCCCCCACTCGGCGATGTTGAGATAGATTTCCATGATGCGCCGTTTCGACATCACCGCATCGAAATAGACGGCCAGCGGCAGTTCGACTACCTTGCGCACCGAGCCCAGCGGCCGCGACCAGAGAAACAGGTTCTTGACCGTCTGCATGGTGATGGTCGACGCGCCGCGCGTCGCTTCGCCGGCCAGCGCGTCGTCGACGACGCCTCTCAGCTCGCCGAGATCGACGCCACGATGAAAGCAGAACTGCCCGTCCTCCGACATGATGACGGAATTGGCCAGCACCGGCGACACGTCATCGATCGACACCCAGCGGCGGTCGTAACCGGAGAAGGTCGCCAGGTCCTTCAGCATCAGCGTCGAGACAGGATGCACGAAGAACGGCAGGTACAGAAACGTCAGCACGACCGGAACCAAAGTCAGCACCGCGGCCACGACGATGCCGCGCCGGACCCAGCGCTTGAGACCACGGCGGTTTACGCCCCGCGATCTCGTCGCCATGTCCAGCTTTTCGGTTTCATAATCGACGATCGGTTCCGCCAAGCCGCCCAACCCGTGCCAGAGAGCTCGTTTTGAAACGCGCTCCTGTGAGTCATGTGACGGTGTTTTCGAGAACCGGAGCGGAGCGTACATTAGAGTACGCAAGCACCGGAAGCGCAGAAAACGCCCTCAGATGACCGCAGGAGTAGAGTTTCCAAACGGGCTCATACTGCTCCGGCATAATGGCGCTTGCCTTCTTGCGCAACGTCTGAGTGTCGGCTACCGGTCCCGGCCATGACGAATGACGACCAAATGGCGTTCGAAATGGCGCTCATCAGGCGGGCGGCCGCCGTCGAGGTGCTGCTGCGGCGGCTGCTCGACGACCGTGCGCTTTCGGGCGAGATCACGCGGCCTGAGCGGCTGATGGCCGCGATGCGGCATGGCGTGCTGAACGGTGGCAAGCGCCTGCGGCCTTTCCTGGTCATGGAAAGTGCGGCCCTGTTTTCCGCCGATGGCGAGGCGGCACTGCGTGTCGCCGCCGCACTTGAATGCGTGCATTGCTATTCGCTGATACATGACGATCTGCCCGCCATGGACGACGATGATCTGCGCCGTGGCCAGCCGACCGTGCACAGGGCCTTCGACGAGGCGACCGCTATCCTGGCTGGCGATGCCTTGCTGACGCTGGCCTTCGACATCATCGCCGGCGAGGCGACCGCCCTGCCGGCGGAGCGGCGGGCGGCCCTGGTGCTGGCGCTGGCCCGCGCCGCCGGGGCAGGCGGCATGGTCGGCGGCCAGAAGCTCGACCTCGAAGCCGAACAGACGCCGCCGGGCGAGGCCGGCATCATCCGGCTGCAGGCGATGAAGACCGGCGCGTTGATCCGTTTCGCCTGCGAGGCAGGTGCCCTCATCGCCGGCGCTCCGGCTGATGACCGCGAGCGGCTGGCCGAATTCGGCTCAGCGATCGGTCTTGCCTTCCAGCTTGCCGACGACCTGCTCGATTTGACCGCCGATGCCAGCCAGATGGGCAAGGCGACCGGCAAGGACGCCGCCGCCGGCAAGGCGACGCTGGTGGCGCTGCATGGTGCGAATTGGGCACGCGGCCAGCTTCACGGCCTCGTCCAACAGGCGCATGCGCTGCTTGAGCCCTTTGGCGACGATGCCCAATTGCTGAAAGAGGCGGCGACGTTCGTGGCGACCCGCACCAGTTGAGGTTGGCGCCAACCGGGATATCGAGCTGGCTAAGCTCGCTCGTCCTCCGCCGGTCAATTCAAAAATAGAACTTGAGCGGAAGCCTGCCGAGGCAGAGGATCGACATCGCTTTGCCATCCGCACGGCAGGCACGCGGTGCGGATAGAGTTGGAGGGGTGCCATGTCGACCACCGACAAGCTGTTCAGCGGTTCCATTGCCGAAGTCTACGACCGGGCGATGGTGCCGCTGATCTTCGAGCCATATGCGCGGGATCTGGCGGAGCGGGTGTCGAAGCTCGGGCCGCAATCGGTGCTCGAAGTGGCGGCGGGCACCGGTGTGGTGACACGTGCGCTCGCGGCAAAACTGCCGGCGCAAACGCGCATCGTGGTCACCGACCTCAATCAGCCCATGCTCGACCACGCACGCACGCGGATGGCGGACGATCCTCGCATCACCTGGCGGCAGGCCGATGCCCAGGCTCTGCCCTTCGAGGACGCAGAGTTCGACGCCGTAGTCTGCCAGTTTGGCGCGATGTTCTTCCCCGATCGGGTGGGCGCCTACGGGCAAGCGCGGCGGGTGATGCGGCCGGGCGGGCATTTCCTGTTCAACGTCTGGGGTGCCCTCGAAGACAACGAGTTCGCCGAGCAAGTGACGCGGGCACTCGGCCATTTTTTCCCGGCCGATCCGCCGCGCTTCATGGCGAGGACGCCGCATGGCTATCACGATGCGGACGTCATCCGCGCCGACCTTCATGCCGCCGGCTTCCATGACATCACCATAGAGCCGTTGGATGCCGTGAGTGCCGCTCCCTCGCCATATGAGGCGGCCGCGGCCTATTGCCAGGGCACACCCCTGCGGGCCGAGATCGAGGCGCGCGGCGGCTCGCTGGAGGAGGCGACGCGATACGTGGCGAATGCCCTTGGGAAACGGTTCGGGGAAGGCCCGGTGCGTGGCCGCATCCGCGCCCTCGTCGTGGAAGCGGCCTAGGCGTGCTTTCCATCCGGCGGCTCGCACGGCCTGCCTACCCGCACGAACGAAATTTTAATGTAAATGAAGCGTAATCCCGGCCATTAAAATGGTGCGTATGTGTTGGGGTTGCGCATGCCTGAATATTCGTCCTTCATCCGGTCGGTCCGGATCCGCTATATTTCAGGGTTGCTGATCTTCGCGCTGGCTTCCGCCGGTATCGTGATTGCGCTTGACCGCGTCAATTCCTTTCGCCGCGACATCGATGCGCTGAGCAGCAACCTCGTCATCTTCACCCGCGACCTGCGCAACGCGACCAGCTTTGCCGAGACGACCGGCACTGCCTGGCGGGCGGAGACACGCGATGCCCTGACCACATCGGCGCGCGGCCATTCGGAGCGCCTGACCGGCGAGATCGAGACGCTGACCGCCCAGCTTGCGGCGATCAAGCCGCGGCTGTCGATCAAGACCGTCAATGAACTCCAGTCCGCTTCCGTCAATGGCGATCTGTTCTGGTCGCCGCGCGACATGGTGCGCAATTTCAACCTGATGTCGGTGGCGCAGAAGGTCGACGAGTGGAGCTATCGCGAAATCCGCAACCAGAACGACCTGTTCGCCCAGCCGATGCTGGTCCGCGTCCGCACCGCCATGGACGATGAGCGTCATCTGGCCGATGCCTCCTCAGACAGGCTGTTGTTGTGGGCGAGCGGCATCCTGTTCGCGGCCCTTGCCATCGTCGCCTTCTGGATCTTCCGTCCGATGGAAGTGGCGATCCGCCGCGCCTTTGCCGAATCCGCCGAATCTCTGTTCAAGGCCGAGGCCGCCGACCGCGCCAAGTCGGAATTCCTGGCCAATATGAGCCACGAAATCCGCACGCCGATGAACGGCGTGCTCGGCATGGCCGAACTGCTGGCCAAGACCGATTTGACGGCGCGCCAGAAGACCTTCACCGACGTCATCGTCAAATCCGGCAACGCGCTGCTCACCATCATCAACGACATCCTCGATTTCTCCAAGATCAATGCCGGGCAACTCACTCTCGACCCCGCTCCCTTCCGCCTTTCCGAGGCGGTCGAGGATGTGGCGACACTGGTCTCGGCGCGCGTCGCCGAAAAGAACCTCGAACTGATCGTGCGCGTCGATCCGCGCCTGCCGGCCCATGTCGTCGGCGACGCCGGCCGCTTCCGGCAGATCATCACCAACCTGCTCGGCAACGCGGTGAAATTCACCGAGAAGGGTCATGTGCTGATCGATGTCGGCGGCGAGATCGTCAACGACGTGGTCCAGCTCAAGATCCGCGTCGAAGACACCGGCATCGGCATACCGGCCGAGAAATTGCAGAACGTGTTCGAGAAATTCGCACAGGTCGACGGCTCGTCCACCCGTCGCCATGAGGGCACCGGCTTGGGCCTCGCCATCGCCGCCCGCCTCGTCGACCTGATGGCAGGCAAGATCGGCGTCGAAAGCGAGATCGGCCGCGGCTCGGTGTTCTGGTTCGCTGTGCCGCTGCCCGCGCATCAGGCCGCGGCGCGCGACGAGATCGTACCGGTCGACGTCACCGGCGCGCGCGTGCTGGTCATCGACGACAATCCGGTCAACCGCGAGATCCTGCTCGAGCAGCTCAGAAGCTGGAGCTTCGACTGTGCCGCCGCCGAAAGCGGCGCCGTCGGTCTGGCCTTCCTCGACCGCGCCTTTCAGCTCGGCGCCGCCGTCGACTGCATCATCCTCGACTACCAGATGCCGGGCATGAACGGCGCCGACGTCGCCAGGGCCATTGCTTCCGACAGCCGGCTGTCCTCCATCCCGGTGGTGTTGCTGACCTCGGTCGACCAGGTCGATTTCGGCAAGATGATCATCGACTTCGGCATATCAGCACACCTGACCAAGCCGGCGCGCTCCGCGGTGCTGCTCGGCACCGTCATCTCGGTGATCCAGAAGGCCCGTTCGCAGGTCGGCAAGGCGCGGTTCGTCCGCGAACCGATCGTGCAGGCTCCCCCGGCAGCGCCGCCCGCCTTCACCGTCATCCGCGGCCCGGCAATGCCGGTCGCGGCAGCGCCGGAATCGACAACCACGCCGAACGGACCGATCGACATCCTCATTGCCGAGGACAATGACGTAAACCAGTTGGTGTTCGGCCAGATCCTCAACGGGTTGGGCTTGAGCTACCGCATCGCCGGCAACGGCCGCACGGCGGTCGAGATGTACCGGGCGCTGCGCCCCAAGCTGATCTTGATGGACGTCTCGATGCCCGAGATGAACGGCTACGAAGCGACGCGCGCCATCCGGGCCATGGAGACCTCGACGGGCACGCACATACCGATCATCGGCGTCACCGCGCATGCGCTGAAGGGCGATCGCGACAAGTGCATCGAGTCCGGCATGGACGACTATCTGCCGAAGCCGGTTTCGCCCGACCGCCTCGGCACCAAGATCGGCACCTGGCTCAGCGAGACGGTGGTGGCCAAGACGGCGTAGCCAGGATTGACCATCAACATCTACTTTTGATGGCCTTGCTCATGTTGACGCCGGTGACACGAAAGCCGGTTACCTCATAGACGTGTTTGGCGCGCTTGTTATCCTCGGCAACGCGCAACTTAATCTGTTCGAACCCCGTCTGCGCCAGTTCAGTTTCCAACGCATATAATGCCTGTTTGCCGAACCCTTTGCTCTGGTGTGCAGCGAGGATATAGAAGTCTTTGATGAATACGGAACGATTTTCTGGATCCGGTCGGTACCAAAAATAACCCACGACGCTCTCAGCTTCCGGCGTTTGTTTTAGGATACAGAGCAGGACCTCGCCGGGCGTATTGATGCCATGTGGCAGGTCGTCCGCGATTTCCTGCTTGGCCTGTGCTAAGGCCTGAGGGCCTGAAAGACCGTAGTTGGCCGAAATCTCGGTTGCATAATCGGTGATGAAATAATCGAGGTAAGCCGGATATTCGCTATCACACATGGGTCTGAATGAGATCATTGTATTTCCTGTTTCGAGCCCGTGTACCTTTGCCCGCAGCCATCGATACATTCAGGCGGCTGCATCCAGATGATAGCGGCGCATCCAGTCGAGGCTTGTCGCGTCAGCGAGCTTTGCAACGCCGGGCCTTACCTCATCGGCGTCGGGTGCTTGAACGCCCAAGGCTTCGCAAATGCCTAGCAATGTCGCTGCCGGGTTGGCGGCAAGACGCTCATAGCCAACCCGCAGCGGGATTATGCCTTGTGCTTCGAACCATATGTTCCAGACCGCATCATAGTTCTCGAGTTCCGTGACCTCACGTCTGATCCGCTCGAAATCATATTGGGGCTCTTTCGCAGGCGCGACCCTTTCGATCTCGGTGCCGTCGGGAGCGATATGCCAAAGACCGGTCTGCTCTGCCTTGATCAGGGAGACAGCCTGCGAAAGCTTATCCTCCCGCGAAAGGTGTATGTAGAGAATGCGCCCAAAGGCCTTTTCAAGGCGCGCTCTGTCCGATGCAAATTTTGGGAAAATCCGATCGAGGATTGCCGAAAGCTCATCCAGATTTTCGCGCATCAAGCGAAGGCCGAAAATGCCTGTCCCACCCTTGCCGGCGGTGATCGCCGCGTTGAGATAGGCAACGTTGAATTCGAGTTCGCTCATCGCATCGCGATCGGCCAGATTCCACTCTTCAGCCCACTCCGCCACGTCCTGGCGCCGATAGAATGAGTGCGGATCGCCGGCCGTCTTCGTGGACGCCAGGAGCTTGCACAGCAAAGTGCTTCCGGTCCTCGGCGTGCCGCAGATAATGTATCCATCGAACATGTTGCGGCCCCTGCTGCTCGCCAAAGGCAGGGCTGTCGCCCCTGTTAAAGTTGGTCGCCGCTATAGCTGAAATCTTTGCTGGATGTCGCCTAAAATGCTTTCCCAGCGGGCCAAAAATCACCGGTTGCGCACCACCACGCACGCCCCACCGACGCTTTGCAATTTCTGGCAGATGACGTTGGCATCGGCGCGGCGGTCGACACCGATCCTGACCGCGTAGATACCGCGCCGGCCGATTGGCGTGCGCACCCGGCTGACCACCGGATCGTGCCCGTTGAGCAGGGCCGGAAACCGGCTCCTCACCCTGAGCCACTGGCTGATCGCGACACTGCGGCGGAAGTTGCCGGCCACCTGGATGCCCCATGGTTTTATGTTGATCGAGGCCATCGCCACGGTTCGCGACATGATTACCGGCAGCCTGCGGCAAGCGACGGCAAAATCCATCTTTGCGTCGAGCGGTTCGACCTTTCCGGCATAGGCCCGGTCGGCGAATTTGTCGGCCGGCTCGCCCATGATGTCGAAGACATAGCTTTCGGTTTCCATCGGCAGAAAGCCGCCGGAGCTGAGCCAGCGCGACACACGGCTCTCACCGGCATTATAGGCGGCCGCCGCCAGGCCGAGATTGCCATAGCCGGTTTTCATTTCGGCGAGATATCTGGCCGAGGCCGGGATCGCCTGGTCGATGTCGAAGGAATTGGCGAGCCCGCGCATCTTGGCGGTGCCCGGCATGAACTGGGCGATGCCTTCGGCGCCGACCGGACTGACGGCGTTGGGATCGAAACGGCTCTCCTTCCAGATCAGCCGGGCGAAGAAATCCCGCGACAGGCCGTTCCGGTCGGCATGCGCCTGGATCAAGGTGCAGACCCTGTCGATCAGCCGCTGCTTGGCGGATTGCGGCGGATCGGCCTGAGCCAGCGTCGACCAGACCAGCCCACACAGCAGGATCAGCGCCACCCAAAGGAAACGCTGCATCTGTTCTACTCTGCCGCGGCCTTGCCGCCGCGACCGAACCTCTGCTCGATATAGTCGGCGACCATTTTCTCGAAATCCGCCGCGATCGACGGCCCGCGCAGGGTCGCCGCCTTCTTGCCGTCGACAAAGACGGGCGCGGTCGGCGTCTCGCCGGTGCCGGGCAGCGAAATGCCGATGTCGGCATGCTTGGATTCACCTGGGCCGTTGACGATGCAGCCCATCACCGCGACCTTGAGGTTCTCGACGCCGGGATATTTTTCACGCCATACCGGCATGTTCTTCCTGAGATCCGCCTGGATGTTCTGAGCAAGTTCCTGGAACACGGTCGAGGTCGTGCGGCCGCAGCCGGGACACGCGGCGACGATCGGCACGAACTGCCTGAAGCCCATGGTCTGCAGCAATTCCTGCGACACCTGCACCTCACGTGTGCGGTCGCCATTCGGCTCCGGCGTCAGCGAGATGCGGATGGTGTCGCCAATACCTTGCTGGAGCAGGATGCCCATGGCGGCCGACGAAGCGACGATGCCTTTAGAGCCCATGCCGGCTTCGGTAAGGCCGAGATGCAGCGCATGGTTGGAGCGGGTGGCGAGCTCGGTATAGACGGCGATCAGATCCTGCACGCCGCTGACCTTGGCCGACAGGATGATTTTCTCGCGGCCAAGGCCGATCTCTTCCGCCATCTCGGCCGACAGGATCGCCGACTGCACGATCGCCTCGCGCATCACCTCCTGCGCCGTCAGCGGAAAATCCTTGTCCTGGTTGTCGTCCATCAGCCGGGTCAAAAGCTCCTGGTCGAGCGAGCCCCAGTTGACACCGATGCGCACCGGCTTGTCATGCCTGATCGCCATCTCGACGATATCGGCGAACTGCCGGTCCTTCTTGTCCTTGAAGCCGACATTGCCGGGGTTGATCCGGTATTTGGCCAGCGCCTCGGCGCAGGCCGGGTGATCGGCCAAAAGCTTATGGCCGATATAGTGGAAATCGCCGACCAACGGCACGTTGATGCCGAGCCGCTGGAGCCGCTCATGAATGCGCGGTACGGCGGCGGCACTCTCGTCGCGATCGACGGTGATGCGCACGATCTCGGAGCCGGCCCGGTGCAGTGCTGCGACCTGCGCAACCGTCTGGTCGATATCGGCCGTGTCGGTATTGGTCATCGACTGGACGACAACAGGCGCGCCACCGCCAACGACCACGCCGCCGACATCGACGCCGACCGAGGTGCGGCGGGGGAAAGGAGAGGAAAAATATCCGGTCATGCCGGCAGCCTTTTGTCTCTGGAGCATCTTGTGTCCTGCATGGGCGCACAACGATGCCCCGGGCCGATGCGCTGAGGTCCGGGCATGAGGTGGAGGAGCAAAGATGGCTTGTCAATGGCGACAGGTCGCCACTGGCCGGAATCGGTCCGCCGCCAGAGGCCAGAAACAATCGATGATCTGGCGAAACGGGCGACGGCCGAAGCGGAAATTGAACCGGTGCAAGTTCAGCTTCGGCTGACAGACCGGCGCTGGAATCAAAACCCTCCACACCGGCGGCGGGGTGCCGCCGGGAAAAGAGGCCGCGGATATTGGCGGCTATGTCAGGAGGGCATCAATGCGTGGTCGGTTTGCCTCTTAGTTTTTCAATCTCGTCCTTGAGTGCCAGCTTGCGTCGCTTGAGATTCACGATTTCGAGGTCGTCGACCGATGGATGATTCATCGCGTCATCGATTTCACGTTCGATGTCGCCGTGTTTCCGCTGCAACTCATCAAGATGGGATGCAAGAGACATGATTGGTTCTCCCTTTCATGGTTTTCCTCGATTGCAACCGTCACGGCGCGTCCACCGCAGGTTCGCTTCTGTGACGGCACGGTGACAGTGTGTCACCTTCCGCGGGCGATGTCGAATGATCCGTGGTAGCATTCCACGACACCTTGAAATGTGATATGGGCTGCACGCCGGTGACAAAACACCCGGTCCCGCCCAATCAGGCCCAGCTTTGGGCGCCGCAGACGTGCAGACGGTAGAGAATGTCCGATCAGGAACAGGCCGATATTCGCCTCGAATTTTCCCGCCTGAAGCAGGAACACGCCGATTTCGATGCAGCCATCAACGCGATGATCGCCATGGCTTGCGATCCGCTGCAGATCCAGCGCATGAAGAAGAAGAAGCTGTTCCTCAAGGACCGGCTGATGGCGCTGGAAGACAAGATCATTCCCGACATCATTGCTTGAACGATGTGATGTACTGACGTCGCTCGAGGCGAGCCCGAGCTCGATGATTTCGTCGCCTGTCACCGCAGCAGCGGCCGCCTATCCTTGCGGCCTCGCGCGAATTCCGCTAAGGCGCGCCTTTGTCGCCGGGGAACACGGACTTGGACGATCAACGCGCCGACGTCGCCATCATCATGGGCAGCCAGTCCGACTGGGCGACGATGCGCCATGCGGCCGAAACGCTGGAAGCACTCGGCATCCCGCACAAGCGGCTGATCATCTCCGCGCATCGCACCCCAGACCGGCTCTATGATTTCGCCAAGGGCGCCAAGGCGGCCGGTTATCAGGTGATCATCGCCGGCGCCGGCGGTGCGGCGCACCTGCCCGGCATGACGGCGGCGATGACGCCGCTGCCGGTGTTCGGTGTGCCGGTGGAATCGAAAGCGCTTTCCGGACAGGATTCGCTGCTGTCCATTGTCCAGATGCCGGCCGGCATTCCCGTGGGCACGCTGGCCATAGGCAAGGCTGGCGCCACCAACGCAGCCCTTCTGGCCGCTGCCGTGCTGGCCCTGAACGATGACAGCCTTGCCGTCCGTCTGGACGCCTGGCGTGCCGCGCAGACCGCCAAGGTCGCGACCGAACCGACGGATACGCCGTGAGCCTGCCCGCCGGATCGACCATCGGCATCATTGGCGGCGGCCAGCTCGGCCGCATGCTGGCTGTTGCTGCCGCCCGCCTCGGCTACCGCACCGTGGTGCTGGAACCGCAAGCGGATTGCCCGGCCGCACAGGTCGCCAACCGGCAGATAACAGCCGCCTATGACGACCCGGCCGCTCTTGCCGAACTGGCAGGCTCGAGTTCCGTCGTCACCTACGAGTTCGAGAACGTCCCGGTTGCAGCGGCCAGCGCGCTGGCCGCCAAGGTTCCGGTCTATCCGGCGGCGCGTGCGCTGGAAGTGGCGCAGGACCGGGTGGACGAAAAAACATTCCTCAACGGCATCGGCATTGCCACCGCCGTTTTCCACGCCGTCGACAATGATGACGAGCTGACGGCGGCGCTGAAAGCATTCGACGGCAGCGGCATCCTGAAGACGCGCCGCATGGGCTATGACGGCAAGGGCCAGCGCGTCTTCCGCAACATGGAAGCCGGGGGCTTCGCCGGCACCTGCGAGGCGATGGGCAATGTGCCGCTGATCCTGGAGTCCTTCGTGCCGTTCGAGCGCGAGATATCGGTGATCGCGGCGCGTGGGCTGGACGGTGCGGTCGTCGCCTACGATCCAGCCGAGAATATCCATCGCAACGGCATTCTCCACACATCGACCTTGCCGGCCGCCATTATGCCGGAGACGGCGCAAGCCGCACGAACGGCCGTATCGAAGATCCTGTCGGCGCTGGACTATGTCGGTGTCATCGGCGTCGAGTTCTTCGTGCTGGCCGACGGCTCGCTGCTGGCCAACGAGATCGCGCCGCGCGTGCACAATTCCGGCCATTGGACGGAAGCCGCCTGTATCGTTTCGCAGTTCGAGCAGCATATCCGCGCCATTGCAGGCCTGCCGCTCGGCGGCCCGGACCGCCATTCCGACTGTGTGATGGAAAACCTGATCGGCGACGATGTGCTACGCGTCCCGGAGCTTCTCGCCGAGCCCGATCTGATGCTGCATCTCTACGGCAAGGCCGAAGCGCGGCCCGGCCGCAAGATGGGTCATTTCACTCGGATCAGCCGTCGCGCCTCATAAGGTTGCCTACTGCACGTCGTCGCTCTCGTCCTGCCCTGGATTGGCGCAACTCACATCACCTTCCTCGCAATTGGCCGCGGCAGCGAGCTGCTTGACGCGATCATTGGTCAATCTGGTCAGGCATTGCGAAACTTCCATCGAATGGATCGATCCGCCTTCGCTGGCGGCGGTGGAATGCGCGCACTCGGCATCGCGAAAAGCGATCCAGGCGCGTTGCGCCACCTGCAGCAATCTCTTGCCGCCGGCATCATCCGAGCTGGTGAGATCCTGATAGGCCTTGTTGAGCTTGGCGTCGGCCGCCTGATAGTCTTCGCCGGCACAGATGTTCATCATCTGCTGGCTGTCGTCGCTGCGGTCGCATTCCTGCGCGCGCGCAACCGAAGCTGCCGCCAGCAGGACAAGGCAGGCGGACAGGAACATTCGGCGCATGGTTCTCTCCAAATCACTTCACGGCGAGCGCATCATCCCAGCCGACCCAGGGCCGCGCAATGCCGCCAGACCGACATGGCGGATAATTGATGACAGGGACGATTCACAGCCGCTATGGAGCACGCTTGCGGTTGACAGGGACAAGGCTCCTCGTTTATGAGCCTCCCACAGTTCAAAGGCGCGTCTTCTGGCGCGCCTTAAAATTTCGACCCGGACCGGGTCCACACCGACAGGCAAGACCATGAAGATCAAGAATTCGCTCAAGGCGCTGAAGGCGCGTCACCGCGACAACCAGCTGGTTCGCCGCAAGGGCCGCGTCTACATCATCAACAAGACCGCCCCGCGCTACAAGGCACGCCAGGGCTGAGTTTTCGGGCAGGAGGCTGTTGCCTCCGCCCATTTGATGCTTGTTGCCGCCTGCCGGCCTTTCACGCCAAATTCAGTTTGACGTTCCGCCGCCCGGGACTAGAGTCCGGTGATGCGGATTCTTTTTGCATTTTTGACATCTCTGCTTGTTTCCGGCGTCATTTGTGGCCCGGCATGGGCGGATGATGCTGTCGCGCCGCCGGGCACTCAGGACGCGCCACCCGCCGCAACAACGAAACAAGCCCGCCTCGACCAGCTGTTCAGCGACCTGAAACGCGAACGCAACGAAAAGGCGGCCGAGCGCATCGCCGGCAGCATCTGGAGCGAGTGGTCGCAATCCGGCAGCGCCTCGATCGACCTGATGATGCAGTGGTCGCAGAAAGCTATCGAAGGCCAGAAATTCGACGTCGCGCTCGATTTCCTCGACCAGGTGGTCACCTTGCAGCCGACTTATGCCGAGGGCTGGAACCGGCGTGCCACCGTCCATTTCATGATGAAGAACTACGGCAAGTCGATGTCCGACATCGACCATACGCTGCAACTCGAACCACGCCACTTCGGTGCGCTGTCCGGCCTGGCGCAGATCATGGCGCTGACCGGCCACAAGCAATCGGCGCTCGAGGCCTGGCAAAAGGTGCTGGCCATCTATCCGATGATGCGCAGCGCCCAGGACCAAGTCGGCACGATTTCGGAGGAGCTTGCCGGCGAAGGCATTTGATGTCCTGAAGAGAGTAGGGGAATAGGGGAGTAAGGCAGTATGTAAGTGGTGCAGATTGCGCGTGGAACATATCCCCTACTCCCCTACTCCCCTACTCCCCTACTCCCCTACTCCCCTACTCCCCTACTCCCCTACTCCCCTACTCCCCTACTCCCCTACAACTTATCCCCCTTCACCCCCGTATCTCTCCCATGAACCTTATCTACGCCGCCCTTGCCTTCCTGATGGCGCTTGTCTTCGGCTTTGTCGGCGTCACCCGCGCCGGCTCATGGCTGATCGAGCGCCGCAATCCGCCGATCGGCGAGTTCGCCGACATCGACGGCGGCCGCATCCACTATGTCCATGTTCCGGCACCTGCGAACGCCGAGTTGCCGCCGATCGTCTTCATCCACGGCGCCAGCGCCAATCTAAGGGACCAGATGCTGCCGCTGCGTCCCTTGCTCGAAGGGCGCGCCGAAATGCTGTTCTTCGACCGGCCAGGCCACGGCTGGTCGGGTCGCGGCACCGACAACGAGAACCCGTCGGCGCAGGCCAACACCATTGCCGCGCTGATGGACCGTCTCGGTATGAAGAAGGCCATCATCGTCGGTCATTCCTTCGGCGGCGTGGTGACATCGGCCTTTGGCCGCGAGCATCCCGACAAGACACTCGGACTGGTCTTTCTCGCGCCGGCGACCCACCCATGGCCGGGCGGCGCAACCGCCTGGTACTACGATCTGACCACCATGCCGGTGCTCGGCTGGCTGTTTTCCGAGACGCTGACCTATCCGGCGGGAACCCTGCAGATGGCCGAAGCCACCACCTGCGTTTTCTCGCCCAACAAGGTGCCGGACAATTATCTCAGCTCGGCCTCCATCCCGCTGGTGCTGCGACCAACAGCCTTTCGTGCCAACGCCACCGATGTCGCCGGGCTCTATCGCTATGCCCTCGGCGCCGCACCGCGCTACAACGAGATCAAGGCGCCAACCGTGGTCATTTCAGGCGATCGCGACAAGGTGGTCTATGCCACGATCCATTCGGTCGGCCTGGCGCGCGACATTGCCGGTGCCGAACTCGTGTGGGTGCACAATCTCGGTCACAAGCCAGACTGGATCGCGCCCGACCTGACCGTCGGCGCCATCGAGAAGGTCGCCGGCAAAAGTATAGACCTGCAGGCGATGGCCAGGACCGTAGAGGCGCGCATCGCCGGCGACGCCTACGGCGCCGGCAGATGCGCCGATATCAAGGTACCGCAGGCCGAACTTGCGCCGACCTGAAGCGGGCCGCCTGAATCCGTTCAGGGCGACACGCTTCAGGAATCTAGCGGCTGACTTGCGTGTCCGACCCGATATAGGCGATGCGCAGCATGTTGGTCGAACCCGGTGTCCGCAGCGGCACGCCCGCGGTGATGATGACGCGGTCGCCCGGCTTGCCGAAGCCTTCGTCGAAGGCGATGCGGCAGGCGCGGTTGACCATGTCGTCGAGGTCGACGGCGTCGGGTGAGACGACGCAATGCGTGCCCCACAAAAGCGACAGCCGCCGCGCCGTGTTGAGGATCGGCGACAGCGCGATAACAGGCACTTGCGGCCGCTCGCGGGCGGCGCGCAGGCCTGTGGTGCCTGATGCGGTGTAGGTGATGATCGCCGACAGCTTCAGCGTTTCGGCGATCTCGCGCGCGGCCAGCGAAATGGCGTCGGCGCCGGTCGCCTCCGGTTCGGAGCGCTGGGCGTTGATGATGCCGGCATAGGTCGGATCGGTTTCGACCTTGGTGGCGATACGGTTCATCATTGCCACGGCCTCGACCGGATAGGCACCCGCCGCCGATTCCGCCGACAGCATGATGGCATCGGCGCCTTCGAAGACGGCGATCGAAACATCGGACACCTCGGCGCGGGTCGGCACCGGTGCCGTGATCATCGATTCCAGCATCTGCGTCGCAACCACCACCGGCTTGCCGGCGCGGCGTGCGGCGCGCGTGATCTGCTTCTGGATGCCGGGCACCGCCTCGAGCGGCATCTCGACGCCGAGATCGCCGCGGGCGACCATCAGCGCGTCGGACAGTTCGATGATTTCGGCCAGCCGGGCGACAGCCTGCGGCTTCTCGATCTTGGCCATGATCAGCGCCCGGCCGCGTGCGATCTTGCGCGCTTCGGCCAGATCCTCCGGCCGTTGCACGAAGGACAGCGCCACCCAGTCGACCCCTGTGGCCAGCACGGCATCGAGATCCTTGCGGTCCTTTTCGGTCAGCGCGCCGACCGGCAGGTCGGTGTCGGGCAGGCTGACGCCTTTCTTGTCGGAAATCGTGGTGCCGGCGACGACGGTGCAGACGATCGACTTGCCGTCGCTCTTCACCGCCTTCAGCTCGAGCTTGCCATCGTCGATCAGCAGGCGATGGCCGGCTTCGACCGAGCTCAGGATTTCCGGATGCGGCAGATAGACCCTGGTCGAGGTGCCGGGCTCGGGATTGTCGTCGAGAGTGAAGGTCTGGCCTTGCGTCAGCACTTCCTTGCCGTTGGCGAACTTGCCGACGCGCAGCTTTGGCCCTTGAAGATCGGCGAGGATGCCGATCGGCCGGCCAACGGCTTCCTCGACAGCGCGGATGCGTCCGACCAGCGTGCGCATCAGTTCATGGTCGGTATGGCTCATATTGATGCGGAACACATCGGCGCCCGCTTCGAACAGTTTCTTCAGCATCTCCTCCGAGGAGGAGGCCGGACCGATGGTGGCTAGGATCTTGACCTTGCGGCTACGTCTCATTGACTGTTTGTTCCCGGGGCGGCTGGAGCGCCTCCCGTTGTGGACTCATCGGTCAGCTGGACCATCCAGCTTGCCTGTTCGCCCGTGTCATATTCCTGGAATCCGGCGCGCTGGAAGCCCCGGGCGACGCAGTCGGTTACGCCTGCGATCTTGAACTCTTTTTCAGCCACGCACATGTTGATCGGGCCGTCCCAGCGTCCGCCGCGTTCGGCGTCTTCTGCATAAAGATAGTAAAACCTTGATGACAGCGGCCCTTCGATCAGCGTCTTGCAACTCGATCCCTCGATGTGCCACCAGCCTTCGGTGATCCAGCCGGCCTTGGCGCGATAGCCGATGCCGACACCGACCAGGTTCTGCGTGGCGTTGCAGACGCGGAAATCGGCACGCGCCGGCGACGCCACGACCATCGCCGCCAGGCCGATGGCAAGAGTGAGGAGCGGCATGGCAAAGGCAGAGCGTATGCGCTGCCCGCCAGCGGAACTCATCCGAAAACCCCTCAAAAACCACATCAGCATCTCTCTGCGCCCCTTTTCGGAAAAGTCCGGGCGCATGTCAACGCACCGTTTTGTCCAATTCCAATCGATTTAGAAAGGCTCCGGCGCACAATTCGCCGACTTGTGCCAGATTTCCCGGGAAACCTTGGCCAAACAACGGCATTGCGCAAGCGTCGTCTTCGTGGAATGACGATAGCACCCTCCCCGGAAGCCAGCGAACAGACCATTTCCCGCCAATGACCCGATCCACAGTTTTCGCGCCTTTCGACATCATCGAGGGCGACCGCAAGCGAGGCATCGTGCTGTTGGGCGATCATGCCCGTCGCGACCTGCCCGACGACTACGACAGCCTCGGTCTGCCCTCAACCGAGTTCGACCGCCACATCGCCTATGACATCGGCGTCGAGGCGGTGACACGCGAACTGGCTGCCCTGCTCGGCGTGCCGGCGGTGCTCGCCAATTTTTCGCGGCTGCTGATCGATCCCAATCGCGGCGAAGACGACCCGACGCTCATTCGCCAGCTTTACGACGGCACTGTCGTACCTGGGAATTACCCCATCGCTGCCGATGAGCGCGAGAGGCGGCTCGACGGGTTCTACCGGCCCTATCACGACGCCGTCGGCGCCATGATCGCCTCGGTCGCACAGGCTTCCGCGCAGACGCCCTTTATCTTCTCGGTACATTCCTTCACCCCTGCCATGCAAGGAATCCAGCGTCCTTGGCACGTCGGCATCCTGTGGGACCTCGACGACCGCGTGGCGCGGCCGTTGATAGACATGCTGGCGCAGGACAAGAACCTCATCGTCGGCGACAACGAACCCTATGACGGCGCGCTGCGCGGCGACACCATGTACAAGCACGCCATCGTCAACGGCTTCGCCCATGCGCTGATCGAGATCCGACAGGATCTGATATCGGACCAGAAGGGCGCGCTCGCCTGGGCCGAACGGCTGGCGCCGATCGTTGACGCGATCGACCGCCGTCCCGATATACATGTGGTGAAGATGTTCGGCTCGCGCACCGGGCCGCTATGACGGAGGTTTCGATGACCGAACTCAGCGACGAGCAGCAACGCGATTTCGAGGCGGCCGCCTTCCGCCGGCTGGTCGAGCATCTGCGCGAGCGCAACGATGTGCAGAACATCGACCTGATGAACCTCGCCGGCTTCTGCCGCAACTGCCTGTCGAACTGGTATCGCGAGGCGGCCAATGCCGAGGGCGTCGATCTCACCAAGGATCAGTCGCGCGAGATCGTCTACGGCATGCCTTATGGGGAATGGCAGGCGCTCAACCAAACCGAGGCCTCCGATGCCAAGAAGGCCGAATTCGAGGCAAGGCGCCCCCAGGACCATTAATGCCGCCTCCGCGATCGCTCGAGGTTATGGTCCAAAAATGCTTCCCGAAAGAGCCTTGACTGAAAATTGAATCGATCTAATTTGCCGCGCGAAGCCATTTTCAGCGGGATTCGCCTCATGAACGCGTCAACTGCCAAGCTGACTGCCATTCGCGGACGATGGGCGCTCGCGGCCATTTTCCTCGCCAACGGCTTCCTGACTGGCAGCTGGGCGCCGCAGATTCCGGTGTTCCTGACCCGGCTGGAGATTTCGAAGTTCACGCTCGGCCTGCTGATTCTCCTATTCGGGGTCGGTGCCGTCATGGCGATGACCTGGTGCGGCCATTTGATCTCCAGACATGGTTCGCGCACCGTACTTCGCTGGTTCGCCCTGTGCGGCAGCCTCGGTCTGATGGTCGTGGCGCTGGCGCCCAACGTACCGCTGGCGGCGGTTGCCATGGTCATCTTCGGCGGCTCGATCGGTGGCATGGACGTCGCCATGAATGCCAATGCCGTGGTGGTCGAACGGCGGCTCTCCCGCGCCGTCATGTCGTCCTCGCATGGCTTCTGGAGTCTCGGCGGCTTCGCCGGCGGCGGCCTCGGCGGCTTTGCCATCCAGCACTACGGCCACCTCGCCCACGCGGCGGCGGTAACGGTGTTTGCCTTCGCGGTGATCGCGGTGGCCGTTCGCCATCTCCTCACCGAAGACAGACCGCAGGCGGCCGAGCATCACAAATTCGCACTGCCGGCAAACCCGCTGGTTTATTTGATCGGACTGATGGCGCTGCTGGCGATGATCTCCGAAGGCGCGGTGCTCGACTGGGCAGCCCTGTACCTGCACCAGGAACTCGGCGCCGATCTTGCCGTTGCCGGCCTCGCCTACGCCGGATTTTCGGGCGTCATGGCGATTACGCGGTTCTTCGGCGACGGCATACGCAATCGCTTCGGCGCGGTGACGACGCTGCGCGTGTCGGCCCTGGTAGCAGCGGTCGGCATGCTGGTGGCTGGCCTGGCGCCCTCGCCCTGGCTCGCCATTGCAGCCTTTGCCTTTTGCGGCTTCGGCATCGCCAATATGGTGCCGATCATCTTTTCGGCCGGCGGCAATCAGGAAGGCATGTCTTCTGGCACCGGCATGAGCGTGGTCACCACTATCGGATACTGCGGCATACTGGTGGCGCCGTCGGCGATCGGCTTCGTTGCCGAGCATTCCAGCTTCGGCCCGATCTTCATCACCATGTCGGGACTGCTGATCATCGTGTTGCTGATGGCCGGGCTTGCTCACCGCGCCGAATTCGCGCCAGCACCCGCCGAATAGCGTTTCAGCTCCTCGTGGAGAAAATCCACCACCCGGCGGATGCGCACGCTGGTACGCACGTCGCGATGCATCGCCAGCCACACCGGCAGAACTGGCAGCGGCAGGTCAGGCAGCACCTTCTCAATCAAAGGATCCCTGTCGGCCAGCGGCTCCTGGCCGAGGCCAATGCCGTTTCCCGCCCGCACCGCTTCCCACAAAACGATCTGGTTGTCGGCCCTGAAGCGGAAGCTGCTCCGGGTGACGGGAATGCCATGCTGGGTAAAGCCCCTGATGATCTCGTCGCCGCGGTCGAAGCCGACCAGATCGTGGTCGACAAGATCGGCAGGCTTTAGCGGACGGCCGCGCCTGTCGAGATAGGATTTGGCGGCGCAGGCGCAGAGCGCGATATCGCAGACCTTGCGTGCCATCAGCTCGTTCTGCGCCGGCTTGACCATGCGGATGGCGATGTCGGCATCTCGACGCAGCAGGTTCTCGACCTGGTTGGAGGCGGCGATCTCGACCTCGATGCCGGGCTCCTCGATCCCCAGCCGCATCGTCATCTCAGGCAGGACATAGGCCGCCACCACCTCGCTGGCGGCGATGCGCACCGTGCCTTCGATGGCCTCGACCGAACCCAGCGCTAGGAGTGAGAAGGCGCTTGCCTGCTCGCTGACCGCCTTGCCGCGTTCGAACAGCGTGCTGCCGGCCTCCGTCAGTTCGTAGCCGTGCCGTCCTCGACGGAACAGCGTGACGCCCAGCGCCTGTTCCAACTCGCCGATGTGACGGCCAAGCGTCGGCTGGCTGGCCGAAAGCTTTCGCGCGGCGGCCGACAGGCTGCCGGATTCTGCCACGGCGACAAAGCTCTTGATCAGGTTCCAGTCGATTTCAGCCATTCATTTATGAATATCAGAACGCCATCTGTAGTCAATTTCCATTCGCATTCGGAGCGACCATATTCCGGCTGCAGACACCAACACGGACTGCAAACACCAACCAGGAGAACTCAGATGACCAAGATCGCTCTCACCGCCGCCGCCATCCTCATTTCCGTCAGCGCCGCTTTTGCCGGCAGCGACAAGTTTGGGTCGAACGACGCCAGCCAGCCGACTGTCACCAGCACCGACAACACGACCACCGCTTCGATCCACAACCCGGAGGCGGCCGTCCGGCAACCGGTCACGCAAGGCAGCAACCGCGACCTCTTCGGCAGCCGCTGATCTCGATCGCGCTTGTCGCTGATCCCAATCGCGCTTGTCGCTGATCTCGATCGCGCCCGCTGATCCGATCGCGCGTCCAGACCGACCACGCAAATCCAACCAGGAGTGCTTCCAATGACCAAGATCGCAATTCTCGGTGCCAGTGGCCGGCTCGGCCGCGTGGTCGCCAAGGCCTTCATCGACGCGAGCTACGAGGTTCGCGCAGTCACCCGCAACGGCAAGGTGTCGGCCGAACTCAAAGGCGCCACAGCCGTTGCCGGTGACGCGCTCGACCGCGAGGCCCTCATCCGCGCCACGCAAGGTGTCGATATCATCTTCAACGGCCTCAACCCGATCTACACCGACTGGGGCAAGTGCCTGCCGATGGCGCAGAATGTCATGGCTGCCTGCCATGCGAACGGCGCACTGCACCTCTTCCCCGGCACCGTTTACAATTACGGCTCACCGATGCCGGCGGTGATATCGGAAGACACACCCTTCCATCCGAGCACGCAAAAGGGCCGCATCCGCTGCGCCATGGAGGAATTGTTTCACCGCGAGGCCGACGCGCGCCGCGTCCGCACCATCATATTGCGGGCCGGCGATTTCTTCGGCGGCACCGGCAGTGGATCATGGTTCGACCTGATCGTTGCCGCCAAGATCAACAAAGGTATCTACACCGCGCCTGGCCCGGTCGACCTCGTACATGAATGGGCCTATCTGCCTGACTTCGCTGTGGGCTTCGTCGCGCTGGCGCGCAATCTGGACAAGCTCGGCTTCTATGAAGCGCTGAACTTTCCGGGCCACGCGGTTACCGATCTGCAGATCAAGGCCGCTGCCGAGAAGGCTATTGGTCGTCCGCTCAAGATGACTTCGATGCCTTGGTGGGTACTGCGCGCTGGCAGCCCGTTCGTAGCGATGTGGCGCGAGATCGTCTCCATGTCCTACCTGCGCTTCGAGCCGCATCAACTGGCTTCGATGCGGCTGGAAGGCATCGTCGGCGAGATTCCGCACACGCCGTTGGATCAGGGGGTTGCTGAAGCGCTCGGGGATATCGGCATTGCCACCGTGAATGGCCTTGCGAAAGCTGCCTGATTTCCACGATCACGGCCGCCGCCCCTCCGCACACTGAAGAACCTCCCACGAGAGGGAGCCTCAGAGCCGTCCCATCAACAGCAACACCATGAGCACCACCAGCACCACGCCGACAATACCCGACGGCCCATAACCCCAGGAGCGCGAATGCGGCCAGGCCGGCACCGCGCCGATGAGGATAAGGATCAGGACGATGATGACGATGGTGGTGATCGGCATGAGAACCCCGCAGTTCGACGTTTCGCCCAAGAACAATGCAAAAGGCCGCCCGGTTGTTCCGGACGGCCTTTTGCGGTCAAATCGGCATTGGTCTATTCGGCGGCTTTCGGAAAGGCGATACCCGGCTCTGCTCCGGCATCCTGCCCCTGCGCATCGGCTGAGGAAACCTCGCCCTTGCCGCGCCGGAACAGGCGGCTGATCAAGCCGCGCCGTGCGCCCGGCTTGACCTTGGCGCGGGTGAACACGATCAGCATCGACGGCGTCACCACCAGCGTCAGCACCGTGGCGAAGGACAGGCCGAAGACGATCGCCGAGGACAGCGAAATCCACCATTGCGTCGACGGCGCGTTGATCGTCGTCTCGTGATGGAAGATTTCCAGGCCGAGGCCGAAGGCGATCGGCAGCACGCCGAGAATGGCCGACACTGCGGTGAGCACGACCGGGCGGGCGCGTTCGCGGCAGGTCTGCAGCACCGCCTCGACCTTGTCCCAGCCTTCTTCGCGCAGCCGGTCATAGGTGTCGATCAGCACGATGTTGTTGTTCACCACCACGCCGGCCAGAGCGATGACGCCGATGCCCGACATGACGATGCCGAACGTCTCGCCTGTTATCAGCAGCCCGAGGAACACGCCGATCGTCGCCATGACCACGCAGGACAGCACCAGCCAGACGCTGGTGAACTTGTTGAACTGCGCCAAGAGCACCAAGAAGATCAGGAAGATCGCCGCCCCAAAGGCCTTGCTGAGGAAGGCGCTGGCTTCGGCGCTGTCCTCGTTCGAGCCGGCCAGCTTCCAGCGGATGCCGCTGCCGAGATCCATCTCGGCGACGGCCTTGGTGACCTGCTCCTGCACAGCCGCGACCTGGGCGCCGGCGGCGACGTTGGCCTGGACGACCACCGTACGCGCGCCGTCGATGCGGTTGAGGATGCCGACCGTCGGCTCGGGCTTGCGCACGACGAAATTCGAGATCGGCACCGACCCTTGCGAGGTCTGCACCCTGAGTTCGTCGAGCGTCGACAGCGTGCGCCGGTCCTCGGGCAGGCGCAGTCTTATGTCGACGGCGTCGTCGGCCCCGGCAGGCCGGTATTCCGAGAGCTTCAGCCCGTTGGTCACCAGTTGCACCACCGTGCCGACCGAGGTTGGGCTGATGCCGTACTGCGCCGCCTTGGCACGATCGACCTCGAGCGCCCAGTCGACACCGGGCGGCGGCAGGCCGTCGGAAATATCGATGACGCCGGGCACCTTGCCGATGCGCGCCGCAACCTCACGGGCTTTGTCGTCGAGCCCCTTGGGGTCTACGGCCGAAAGCCTGATCTGGATCGGCTTGCCGGTCGGCGGGCCGGCTTCCGGCACGCGCACCTCGACATCGACGCCGGGAATGCCGGCCATGACGCCGCGCAGATCGTCCAGGATGTGGTTCGCCGACTTGCGCTCGCGCCAGTCGATGAATTCGTACTGGATGACGCCGACGACGTCTTCGGGAACGTCCTGGCCGCCGCCTTGCGTCTTGCCGACGCGGGTGTAGACCGACTTCACGCCTGGCCAGCCGAGCAGCCTGTCTTCCGCGATCTTGGTCGCGGTATCCATTTCGGCCAGCGAAAGATTGCCGCGCGCATGCACGTAGAGCAGGCCGTAGTCCGGCTCGACATTCGGGAAGAACTCGACGCCGGCGCCGTATTTCGAATAGGCAAAGCCGACGCCGAACAAGAGCGCGACGGTCAGCACCAGCACGGTGATGGGGAAGCGCACCGCCTGCTTGACGATCGCCATGTACCAGCCGTCGCGATTGTCATCCTCATGATGCGGCGGCGCCTTGGCGAAGATCGCACCCAGCGTCGGCGCGAAGACAAGCGCATAGAGCATCGAGGCCGACAGGGTGACGATCAGCGTGATCGGCATGTACTTCATGAAGTCGCCGATGATGCCCGGCCAGAACAGCAGCGGCGAGAAGGCGGCGATGCGCGTCATCGTCGCGGCGATGACCGGACCGGCCATGCGCTTGGCGGCGAGCGCGAAGGCTTCCTCCTTCGGCATGCCTTCGCTCATCCGCCGTTCGGCGAACTCGGTGACGATGATGGCGTCGTCGACCAGCATGCCGACAGCCAGGATCAGGCTGAACAGCACGATCATGTTGATCGTGTAGCCCATCATCGCCAGCAGCAGGATGCCGATCAGGAAGGACGACGGGATGGCAAGGCCGATGAGCAGCGAGGCACGGCCGGACAGCGCGTAGAGGATGACGATGAACACCAGGATGACGGCGATCATCACATGGTTCTGCAGGTCGCCAAGCAACTGGTTGACGAACACCGACTTGTCCTGCGTGTAGGTGACGTTCATGCCCTCGGGCATCGACTTGACGAACTCGTCCGACACCGTCCGCACCTTGGCGATGGTGTCGATCAGGTTGGAGCCGATGCGCTTCTTGACTTCGATGGCGATGGCCGGCTTGCCGTTGAGACGGGTCACCGTCTCGGCATCCTTGAAGGTCGAGCGGATCGTCGCGATATCCTTGGCCTGCACCACGGCATTTGGGCCGGCGACCACCGGCAGTGCGGCGACGTCCTCCGGCGTTTCGATCAGCGACGGCACCTTGACGGCGTATTTGCCCTCCGAGCCTTCGATGTTGCCGGCGGCGACCAGGCTGTTGGAGTTGCCGACCGCACCAATCAACTGATCGAGCTGCAATCCATAGGAAGACAGCTTCATCGGATCGATGACGACCTCGACGAGATCGTCGCGCGCACCCTGCAGCGAGCCTTCGAGAACACCGGGAACCTCCTCGATACGGTCGCGTAGTTCGCGCGCGGCGGCGGTCAGCACGCGTTCGGGCAGATTTCCCGAAAGCGTGACGACGAGCACGGGAAATTCGGAAATGTTGACTTCGGTAACGACGGGTTCTTCCGCCGCCTGCGGCAGGTCGGCCTTGGCGTCCTGCACTTTGCTGCGCGTGTCCTGCAGCGCGGTGGCCAGATTGGTCTGCGGCTGGAACTCGACCAGCACGTAGCCGCCGCCCTGGAAGGCGGCCGAACGCATCTCCTTGAGGCCCTTCAGGCTTTTCAGCTTGCTTTCCATCGGCCGCAGCAGAAGCCGCTCCGAATCCTCGGGCGAAATGCCCTGGTAGATCAGGCTGACATACATCATCGGAATCGGAACGTCGGGCTCCGCTTCCTTTGGCGTCGCCTGATAGGCGACCCAGCCCGCCAGCAGAAGGAAGACGAGGACCGAAATGGTCAGGCGGGCATTGTTGATTGCGAGTCTGACGATATCCATGGCTAACGCCTGTTCTTGAATTTCCACGAGCTGCGTCGCAGCCGATTGTCCCCGCCCAGGGCTAGTCCGTCGCGACTTGCGCTACGCTACTGGGTGCCGGTCGTCGCCTCGCCGATCAGCTTCTTGATGGTCGCCTGGTCGGCCTCGACCGGGTTGACCAGGTCGCCTTCCCTCACCAGTTCCTGGCCGGCGACGATGATGCGGGCGTCGGCCGGGATGCCGCCGAGGACGAGGCCGGTCGGCGTGTCGTCGACGAGGTCGATGGGGAAGAACGCTACCTTGTTGTCCTTGCCCACGGCACGGATGCCGAGGTCGCCCTTGTCGCCGAGCGTCACAACCGAGCGCGGCAGCAGCACCGCGTCGGTGGGCTGTGCGTTGAGCGAGATTTCCGCCGTCATGCCGGCCGGCACCGAGCCGTCGGCATTGGGGACGGCAACCTCGACGCGGAAGGTGCGGGTCGCCGACGAGGCGTCGCGGCTGATGTAGCGTACGGTGCCTTGGACCGTCTGGCCGCTGACCAGCCGAATGGTGGCCTTGTCGCCGAGCTTGAGATAGCCGAGATCGCGCTCGCTGACTTCGCCGCGGGCAATCACCGGATCGAGCTTGAGGATGGTCGCCACCTCGCCGCCCTGCATGATGGAACTGCCAAGTTCCACCGGCACCCGGTCGATGACGCCGTCGAAAGGCGCCTTCACCTCGTTGCGGTCGAGTTCGGCCTGTGCCGTTTCCAGCAGCGACTGCGCCGAGGTCAGGTTCGAGCGCGCGGTGTCGAGCTGCAGCTTCGGCAAATTGCCTGATTTCATCAGCCGCAAGGCTGCGTCCAACTCGGCCTGGCGCTGCACCACCAACTGCTTGGCGTTGTCGACCATCGAGATCTTTTCTTCCGCCGCAAGCATCAGCACCAGATCCCCCGTCTTGACGTGATCGCCTTGCTTGACAGGCAGCTTGTCGATGACGCCGGCGACACGCGTCGCCAGCACCGCCCGCTTGTCGGCTTCGGTCAATCCTGAAATGCGGATGGCGCGCGCATAGGTCTTGCGTGGCGGCGTCACCACCGCGACGGTGCGCAGCGGTGCCTTCGGCTCGGCTTCCGCCGTCTTCGGCTTGCTCGCGTCCGGCGCCTTGGCCTGTTCGGCTTCGGCTGCCTTGGCTTTGTTGGCGGCTACGCTGCCGACCGACGAAAACTCGCCTGTCGCCATCCACGCCGCGAAACCAATGAGCACAACAACGGCTGCAAGCTTGTGAAACCTGATTCTCATCGTCGTTTTTTCCACTGCGGGTTCGGCCAGCGTCCTCATAACGCGGGCGCGTCGCCGATATGGGTGCGCGCCGGGCCGTGTTCAATTTGCCGTGATCGGCGAAGCGCGCTTCTACATCAAAGCCGCACCGCAATATAGTCCGAAAGTTGCAAGATCATTGCGCCACCGGGCAAGATGCGCCCGCCGCAGCCCAGTTTTCGATCGCTTGATAGGTCGCTTCGGCAGAGCCCGGAGCCGGTTCACGACCGGACCCCGGCGCCCAGCCCCAGGCGACCAATCTGTCGTCGCGAACATGCAGCGCGATATCCTTCAAGCTACGGTTACCATTGCGCAGGGGATCCTTGATCTGGGCGCAGATTTCGGCCGAGGATCTGCCGAACCAGGCCATCTCGGCCGGCGCCAGATGCCAGTTCTCGGCCCCGGGCGGACCGTGCAATGCATTGGAATTGCTGGAAAAATGGCAAGTCGTGCAACGCAGGCCCGGATTGCCGAAGCCCGACCCGTCAGCACCGCGCTGGACATTGAAGGCGTGAACGCGCGTACCGCCGTAGTGCGCACCCGACCATCGCGGCCTGTCGTCCGCGACATGACAGTCGGCGCAGCGCGGATGCGAGAACACCGCATAGACCTTGTCCCATTCGGACAGGCCTTTCACCGCGTCGACTGCCGCAGGCGCCGGCGTCTGGCTCTCTTGCGCGATCGCAAACGGCGCTGCGAGCACGAGCATGGCAGCAGGCGTCAGCATGATGAGGAGCCTCCTCATGCGAAGGCCACCGTTTTCGACAGCGGCAGCGTGCGGATGCGTTTTCCGGTGAGCGCGAAGATGGCGTTGGCGAGCGCCGGCGCCGCCGGCGGCGTGCCGATCTCGCCGACGCCGCCCATCTTGTGGAAATTCTCCAGAATGGCCACTTCGAAGACCGGGCACTGAAAGATCCGCATGGCATCGAAATCGTGGAAGTTCGACTGTTCGACCATGCCGTCGGCGAAGGTGATTTCCTGGCCCATCGCCGCCGAAAGACCATAGATGGCGGCCGAGATCAGCTGCGCCTCGATGATGCCGGGATCGAGCGCGGTGCCGACATCGGCGGCGATCCACACCTTCTCGATGCGGATGCCGGCCGGTGTGTCCGCCACCTGGACGATCTCGCCGACCCAGCTGCCGAAGGACAGCGTAAAGGCGATACCCCTGGCCTTGCCGGCGGGCAGCGCCTCGCCCCATTTCGCCATCGCGGCGACTTTCTCCACCACCTTCACCGCCGAGGGATAGGCGGCCATCAGTCTCTTGCGCATCTCGACCGGATCGATCTTTCCGGCAATGGCGATCTCGTCCATGAAACCCTCATGGAAGAAGCCGTTGACCGAACTGCCGACCGAGCGCCAGGAACCGACGGGGATGGAGACCGGCGCCGCGACACCGCTGACCCGGTAATTCGGGATGGTGTAGGGTTGGTCATAGGCGCCGTCGACAATGGTCTTGTCGGGACCGAGCGGCGATATCGAGGGAAACAGCCGGCGCAACGTGCCGGCGATCACCGATGGCGAGGCCATCTTCATGTCGACAGCCACCGGCATGCCGTCGTCGCCGAGCCGCGCCTGGAACTTGCCTATTGCGGCCGGTCGGTAGGCGTCGTGCCGCATGTCTTCTTCACGCGTCCAGGTCACCTTGACCGGACGCCCGCCCGTCTCCTTCGCCATCAGCGCGGCGCACAGCGCGTAATCAACCTCGACGCGTCGGCCGAAGCCGCCACCCATGAAGGTGGTATGCACGGTGATCTTGTCCTGCTCGATGCCGACCGCATTGGCGCAGAGCTGCCGCACCAGGGTCGGTGCCTGGTTGCCGCACCAGATGTCGAGCGCGCCGTCCTTGAGCTGCGCCGTGGCGTTCATCGGCTCCATCGTCGCATGCGCCAGATAAGGCACCGCATAGTCGGCCTCGACGATCCTTTCGCGCGGCGCATCGGCAAAAGCGGTGTCGACATCGCCATTGTCGCGCATCACCGACCCCTTGGTGGCAAGCGCCTGCTTCAGCGCATCTGAAATGGCGGCGCTGCTGAGCGGGTATTCGGGATCGGACCACTGGGCGTCGATCGCCTCGGCGGCCTTGAACGCCGCCCATGTGTTGTCAGCGATGATGCCGAAGCCGTGGCCGTAATTCGTCTCGAGCGGTACGATCTTGATCACGCCAGGCATTTTCTCGGCCTTGGTGAGGTTGGCCTTGACCGGCCTCGACCAGAAGCGCGGGCTCATTTTGACCGTGCCGTAGAGCATGTCCGGCAGCCGGACATCGATGCCGAAGATCGGCGCCCCGGTGACCTTGGCCAGCATGTCGATGCGCTTTTGCGGCCTTCCCAGCAGTTTCCAGTCGGCCCGGTCCTTGAGTTTGACTTCGGCCGGCGGCGCCATCGCGGCAGCGGCCGCGGCGACCGCGCCATAGGTCAGCGACTTGCCCGACGCCTTGTGCAGAATCGAACCGTCAGCCGTTTCCAGATCGGCGGCGGCGACACCCAGTTTTTGCGCCGCAGCCGCGATCAGCATCTGCCGGGCGGCAGCACCCGCTTGCCGCATCTTGTCAAAACCGTCGCGTGTCGAAGCCGAACCACCGGTGCCCTGCAGTGCAAGGAACTTGCCGACCACGCCGAGACCCGAGCGCACCGCTTGCGCCGTCATGCTCTCGTCGAAGAAGGCGAACGGACCGCCCTCTTGAAGGATCGCGGCGTTGTAATAGGCATGGGAGGCCGGCCCATGCTCGACCTTGACCCGGTCGAGGCCGACATCGAGCTCTTCGGCGACCATGGCGGCAAGCGTCGTCGAAATGCCTTGCCCCATCTCGGCGCGCGGCGCGACGATGGTGATGGTGTTGTCGGCGCCGATCTTCACATAGGGGTTGAACGTCGCCTCGCCCTTGCCGAGTTCGGCCTCGAGCGGGTTCGGAAAGGGCTTGCGATAGTAGTAATAGCCGACTGCAACGCCGCCCGCGACAGCGGCAGCGCCAATCAGAAACGTGCGGCGGGCGATCTTTCCGACACTGGCCATGGTCAGAGCCCCGCCGTCTTGAGCGCCGCGGCCTTCTTGATGGCCGAGCGGATCCTGGGATAGGTGCCGCAGCGGCAGAGATTGCCGCCCATGGCGTTGTCGATGTCGGCATCGCTCGGGTCGGCGACCTCGTCGAGCAGCGCCACCGCGCTCATGATTTGGCCGGCCTGGCAGTAGCCGCATTGCGCGACCTGTTCCTCCAGCCATGCCTGCTGCACCGGATGCAGTTTGCCCGCCGCGCCGATGCCTTCGATGGTGGTGACGGCGCCGCTGACCTGGCCAACGGGGAGCGAGCAGGAACGCACTGGCTGACCGTCGACATGCACCGTGCAGGCGCCGCAGGCGGCGATGCCGCAGCCGAATTTTGGCCCTGTCTTGCCAATGAGATCGCGAAGCGCCCACAGCAGCGGCATGTCCGGATCGGCGTCGATATCGAATGACTGACCGTCGACGGTGAGGCGCATGGGAATCCCCTTTGTTGCCCGAGGTGAATTGGCCAACTGGTCATTTACCTCGAACAGATTGACAAATTACGTCATTTTGTCAATAACGATTTTGCAGGATAGAATTGCTTCATGAATCGCATCGAAGACATCGCCGCCACAGACCCCAAACGCGTCCGTATCCTGGATGGCGCGATGAAGGTGTTTTTGGCCTATGGCTTCTCGCGCACCACCATGGACGATATCGCCCGTGCCGCAGACATGTCGCGCCCGGCGCTCTATCTCCTGTTCAAGAACAAGACCGACATTTTCCGCGCCATTGCCATGATGATCCTGTCGCGCTCGGTCGAGGCGGCAAAGGCTGCCCTGGCCGGCGACGGCCCTTTCACCGAGCGCATGGTGCGAGCCATCGATGAGGCATTTATCTCGATGATGAGCGCGGTCGTTGCCTCGCCGCACGGCGCCGAATTGCTGGACATGAAATCGAGCCTTGGCGATCTGGTGGGCTGCTGGCGCGGCGGGCTTGGCCAACATATCGCCGCCGCGATCGAAGGCGAAGCAGCCAGGAACGGCGTTGACCTGGCGGCCAGGAGCCTGTCGGCGCAACTGCTTGCCGACATGCTGCTCGATGGACTGGAGGGCATGAAGGCGCGGATCAGAGATCCGGAGGGGCAGCGGCAGGCGGCCGCTGCCCTGATCAGGGTGATCGACCTGACCTTGAAAGCTCGATGAAACCAGTTGTGCCGGGGTTCAGCTCAGGCCCGACGGCGAACCACCTCGGGGTTCTTGCGCACCGTGAGGAATTCCTTGACCCGCCGGCCAGGTGCCGGGCCACGCACCGGCTTGAAGCCGTCGTCGAGTTCGCCTGAGAGATCGAGCGTCGGTCGCTTGCCGACGGCGTCGTAATTCTCTTCCAGCCAGTCGCTGGCGGCGGTGCGGCCGAGATCACGCAGGTAGGTCAGGAACGCCCATTCGGCGTTGACCTTCGAGGACGCCGACAGGTCCTTGAATGCCTCGTCGGCATCGATGCGGTGCATGCGGATGTCGCGGTACTCGCCATGCGGCAGACGGCCGGCGGCGATCAGTTCCTTGACGAAGGCGATCGAGCGGAATTCGCGCAGCAGCCCGGCGTTGAAGGTGATCTCGTCGATGCGGTTCTGGATCTCGTTGGCGCTCCTCGGCGTTCCCTCCCGCACCACCGGGTTGATCTGCACCAGAAGCACGTCCTCGGTCGCCGCCGTCTTGAAGAACGGATAAAGCGCGGGATTACCGCCATAGCCGCCGTCCCAATAGGGCACGCCCTTGATCTCGACGGCGCGGAACAATTGCGGCAGGCAGGCCGAAGCCATCACCACGTCGAGGTCGATCTCGCCGTCGGAAAAGACGCGCAACTGTCCGGTCTCGACATTGGTCGCCGAGATGAACAGTTCCATCGACTTGCAGGCGCGGACATTGTCGAAATCGATCTCCTGCTGAACCACGTCGCGCAGCGGGTTGAGGCCGAGCGGATTGGCGACATAGGGCGAGAACACCCGCGACATGGTGTCGAAGAAAACGTAGCCCGGTGTGTTCTCGATCGACCAGTTGCCCCAGGCGACATCCCACGGCATGCGCTGCACCGGGCTGAACCGGCCCTTGGCCGCCACCGCACGCCAAAAATCGTCGAGTTTCTGCCGCGCGCCTTCGACACCGCCGCGCACATATCCGTCGGCCAGCGCCACCGCGTTCATGGCGCCGGCACTGGTGCCGGACACTGCTGATATCTCCAGCCGTCCGTCCTCCAGCAGCCGGTCGAGCACACCCCAGGAAAAGGCCCCGTGCGAGCCGCCGCCCTGGAGCGCTACGTTGATCTTCTTCGTCTCCTCCGCCTTGCCGTTTTTGGTCATGGCGTCGTCCTTGATCTGTCCCTTTGGGTGGATAAGAGAGTTTTGCGCCTCACGCGGCGGTCCAGCCGCCGTCGACCGAGAGATGCGTGCCGTTGACCTGCGCTGCCGCGTCCGAGCACAGGAACACCGCCGCTGCCGCGATCTGCTCCACCGTGACGAATTCCTTGGTCGGCTGCTTGTCCAGCATGACGTCGCGGATGACGGTCTCGCGATCCATGTTGTGGGCTTTCATCTGGTCGGGAATCTGCGCCTCGACCAGCGGCGTCAGCACATAGCCGGGGCAGATGGCGTTGCAGGTGATCTTTTCGCGCGCCAGTTCGAGCGCAACGGTCTTGGTCAATCCCATGATGCCGTGCTTGGCCGAGACATAGGCCGATTTGAACGGCGACGCGACCAGGCCGTGTGCCGAGGCGATATTGACGATCCGGCCGCCGCCGGCCTCTCTCATCAGCGGGATCGCTGCCGCGATGGTGTGGAACGCCGACGACAGGTTGATGGCGATGATGGCATCCCATTTCTCGATCGGGAACTCTTCCACCGGCGCGACATGCTGGATGCCGGCATTGTTGACCAGGATATCGACCGAGCCGAATGTCTCGGCCGCCTTGGCGATCAGCGCCCGGCATTCGGCCGGTTTCGACATGTCGGCCTTGATGTAGGCGGTCTTCACCTTGTGCTGTCTGGCGATCGCGTCAGTGATGGCGCGGTCGGCTTCCGTGTCGGAGAAGGAGTTGACGACGACATTGTGGCCTTCAGCCGCCAACGCCTGGGCGATGGCCAGGCCAATGCCCGATGTGGAGCCGGTGACGACTGCGGTTTTTCTGGCGGCCAAGGGCGGAATCCTCTGGTTACGGCAAGAGCGAGCATATGTTGCAGTGCAGCATATATGCTCAATGCGACGCAATAACAGCGGCCAGAATTTTCGGGGAGATGAAATTTTCGTCATGAGCGGCCGCACGGCCGCTCACCAGAAGGACATTGATCGGATCGCCCGTCGCTCGCCAGGCGCCAAAAGACCTCAGGCAACCAGGTCCGGCACCGGCCCGACATAACGCGACTGCGGCCGGATCAGCCGCCCGGTCGTCTGCTGTTCACGCGCATGCGCGATCCAGCCGGCCACGCGCCCGGCGGCAAAGACATTGCTGAAAGCTATTGGCGGAAAACCCGCCGCTTCCAGCAGCAGCGCGGTGTAGAACTCGACATTGGTCTGCAGCGAGCGCGACGGCTTGGCGATCCGCAGCACGTCGAGCGCTACCTGTTCCACTGTCTCCGCGAATGCCAGCCGGCGGCCGGTTTCGCCCTCGCCGCCGAGTTGCCGCACGACGGCCTTCAGCACATCGGCGCGCGGATCACGCACACGGTAGATGCGGTGCCCGAAGCCCATGATGCGCCTGCCGTGCGCGATCTCGTCGCGAAGCCAGCCGGCGGCATCGCCATGCGCCTGGATCGCATCCAGCATCTCGATCACCGGACCGGGCGCCCCGCCATGCAGCGGCCCCTTGAGCGCGCCGAGCCCGGCCAGCACGGAGGATGTCAGGCCGGCCTGCGTCGAGGCCACCACGCGAGTCGCAAAGGTCGATGCATTGAGACCATGGTCGCAGACGGTCACGAGATAGGTGTCGAGCGCCTTCGCCAGTGCTGGGGAGGCGGCGTTGCCGCTCAGCATCTTCAATATGTCGGCGGCATGATCGGCGCGGCTGTCCGGCGCGATCGGCTGCTCGCCGCGCTGCAGGCGCAGCAGCGCCGGCGTCAGCACGGCGGGCGCCGCGATCAGCAGCAAGGCATCGGTCAAGGTGTCGCCGTCCGGCAGCAGCGCCATGCCGGCGCGCATGGCGCTGTAGACATCGAGCGGTGCCAACAAGGGCAGCGTGGGCAAGAGCCGTTCGAACACGTCCGCACGCGCCTGGCCCAGCGCCCGCGTCAGTTGCGCATCATCGGGAAGGTCGTCGAAGAAGCCATCGAGCAGCAGCCCAACCACCTGGGCATAGTTCCAGCGGCCGGCCAACTCCGGCAGCGAATGACCCCGGATCGTCAGACGGCCGCCAAGACCATCCACGTCCGACAGTATTGTTTCCGCCGCCACCACGTCATCGAGCCCATTCGCCATAGCCTTGTCTCCTTGAAGCATTTCCGGATCGGAGATAGAGATGGGCAACGTTTCCATCAATCTTGATCAATAGAATCAACATCAGGGCTCGATATGTCCGAATGGTTGTCCCGGGAAGAGGCGCTGGAGAGGCTCAAGGTGCGGGCGCAGACGCTGTACGCCTATGTCAGCCGTGGGCGCATCGGCATGCGGCCCGACCGCGCCGATCCGCGCCGCAGCCAGTACCGCGCCGACGATGTCGCCGCACTGGCGACCCGCCGGGCGCGCGGCCGCAGCCCGTCAGTCATCGCCGAAAGCGCCATCGCCTGGGGTGAGCCCTCGATCGCAACGGCGATTTCGACGGTCTCGCACGGTCGGCTTATCTATCGCGGGCAGGACGCCGCAGTGCTCTCCGGGCACGCCACACTGGAAGAAGCCGCCGCCGTGCTCTGGGCTCTGCCGGAACCGGTGGCTTTCGAAGCACCGTCGCCGGATGCGCCCTATCAGGCTGGCCGGGCTGCGGCCTTTGCGCAACTTGCCGTGCTTGCCGGCCAGGGACGCCCATCGCTTGGGCGCAGCGCCGCCTCGCTGCATGCCGACGCCGCGCACGCGGTCGGCGTGCTGGCCGGCGCGCTGGGCGCACCGGCAGGATCAAATCCCATCCATCAGCGGCTTGCGCAGGACTGGTCGGTGGATGCCGGCGGCGCAGATGCGATCCGCCGCGCGCTTGTCCTGCTTGCCGATCATGAACTGAATGCGTCGACCTTCGCCGCGCGCGTCGCGGCCTCGACCGGCGCGCCGCTGGCCGCTTGCCTGCTGGCAGGGCTCGCGACACTGTCAGGCCCTCGCCATGGCGGCGCCGGCGAGGCGGTGATGCAACTGGCGGAGGATGCGGCGCGGCATGGCGCCGATGCGACGATCCGGCGCTGGCTCAGCCATGACCGGCCGCTGCCGGGGTTCGGTCATCAGCTCTATCCTGACGGCGATCCCCGAGGGGCAGCGCTTCTGTCGGTGATCGAGGTTGACGGCACACTGTCGTCGTTGCGCGACGCTGCCTTCGCGGCGACCGGCGCGCTTCCCAACATCGACTTTGGGCTGGCCGCGCTGACGCGCAGCCTTGGCTTGCCGCGCGACGCACCGTTTCGCCTGTTTGCGCTCGCACGCAGCGTCGGCTGGGCCGAGCACACGGTCGAACAGATAACAAGCGGAAGTAACATCAGGCCGCGCGGCCGCTATGAAGGCGCGCTGGTGTAAGATCGCAAGAGCAATAAGCTCACGACATCGTGTCGAGCTTGCGCTGCATGGCCGCGATCTGGTCCTTCAGTTCCTGAAGATCGTCGGGTTTTTCTGACGTTTCCTTCCTGGCCGGCTCGGGCGACGGCGCGGCGGCTGGCGCGGTGCCGGCGGGCGGGAACGGCGTGAACAGCCGCATCGCATTCTGGAACATTTCCATGTTGCGGCGTGTCTGTTCCTCCAGCGCCTTGATCGGCGTGGTGATCTTCATCATATCGAGCGGCGACTTGCCGATCGCCCCCTTCATCTGCTCGCGAAAGCGTTCCTGCTCCTTGGAAAAGGCAAGCATCGACTGTTCGAGGAAGCTCGGCACGATCATCTGCATCTGGTCGCCGTAATAAGCGATGAGCTGGCGCAGGAACGGGATTGGCAGCATGTTCTGCCCGTCCTTGTTCTCCAGTTCGAAGATGATCTGGGTCAGCACCGGATGCGTGATGTCGTCGCCGGTCTTGGCGTCCTGGACGGTGAACTCCTCGCCCTTCTTGACCATCTCGGCGAGGTCCTCGAGCGTCACATAGGTGCTGGTGCCGGTGTTGTAGAGGCGGCGATTGGCGTATTTCTTGATGATGATCGGATCGTCTTTAGCGGCCATCTACATCCTCCCGGGGACACCGGCGCGCCTCTGAGCAAGCCGCCGATAACGATTGTGCCTTTTTTTTGAGGATATGCGCAAAAGCTTCACAATTCCAAGCAGTTTGTGCAGTGCGGGATCACTAAATGCTGCATAGCAGGCAAAATATGCTGCGCAGCAATGGACGAATGGCCGCCATGGCAAGGCACGGCCTGCTTGCGGCGCATGGGCCCCATGCCCATTTCCGGTTTGACTTGGGGTTGGGAAAGGGCAAGAAAAGTCCCCAACGACAGAACAACACCCTTGAAGTCTGGAGAAGAAAATGTCCGCTTCCATCGTCATTGCCAGTGCGGCGCGCACACCGGTCGGCTCCTTCAACGGCGCCTTCGCCGCCACCCCGGCGCATGAACTCGGCGCCGTCGTCATCAGGGAATTGCTGTCGCGTGCCGGTGTCGAACCAGGCGAGGTCGATGAGGTCATCCTCGGCCAGGTGCTGACCGCCGCGCAAGGCCAGAACCCGGCCCGCCAGGCATCGATCAATGCCGGCCTGCCCAAGGAAACCACCGCCTGGGGCCTCAATCAGGTTTGCGGCTCGGGCCTGCGCGCCATTGCGCTCGGTATGCAGCAGATCGCCACCGGCGACGCCAAGGTGATCATCGCCGGCGGCCAGGAATCGATGTCGCTTTCGACGCATGCCCAGCACCTGCGCGCCGGCGTCAAGATGGGCGACTTCAAGCTGATCGACACCATGATCAAGGATGGGCTGTGGGATGCCTTCAACGGCTATCACATGGGCAACACCGCCGAAAACGTCGCGCGTCAGTTCCAGATTACCCGCGAAGACCAGGACCAGTTCGCGCTCGCCTCGCAGAACAAGGCCGAGGCCGCGCAGAAGGCCGGCAAGTTCAAGGACGAGATCGTCGCCGTCACCATCAAGGGCAAGAAGGGCGACACCATTGTCGACCAGGACGAATATATCCGCCACGGCGCCACGATCGACGCCATGACAAAGCTGAAACCGGCTTTCGATAAGGACGGCACGGTGACCGCCGCCAATGCATCCGGCATCAATGACGGCGCCGCCGGCGCGCTGCTGATGAGCGAAGCGGAAGCTGTGAGACGCGGCATCACCCCGCTGGCGCGCATCGTGTCCTGGGCGACCGCCGGCGTCGATCCGCAGATCATGGGCACCGGGCCTATTCCCGCCTCGCGCAAGGCCATGGAAAAGGCCGGCTGGTCGGTCGGCGATCTCGACCTGGTCGAGGCCAACGAAGCCTTCGCCGCGCAGGCCTGTGCCGTCAACAAGGACATGGGCTGGGATCCCTCGATCGTCAACGTCAATGGCGGCGCCATCGCCATCGGCCATCCGATCGGTGCGTCCGGCGCCCGCGTCTTCAACACGCTGGTCTTCGAAATGCGCCGGCGCGGCGCCAAGAAAGGCCTCGCCACCCTATGCATCGGCGGCGGCATGGGCGTCGCCATGTGCATCGAAGCACTCTGAAAAAGAAGTGAGTAGCGAATAGGGAGCAGCCAATAGGGAAGAATTGCGTCAGCGCGACGGGACGTAGATCCCTACTCGCTATTCGCTACTCCCTATTCGCTCTCCCGACCAAAGGGAGGGAACACGCATGACCAAGGTAGCAATCGTCACAGGCGGATCGCGCGGCATCGGCGCGGCGATCTCGATCGCATTGAAGACCGTCGGCTATTCGGTTGCGGCGAACTATGCCGGCAATGACGCCGCAGCGGCGAAATTCAAGGCCGAGACCGGCATTCCCGTCTACAAATGGTCGGTCGCCGACTATGATGCCTGCGCCGCCGGCATCCGCCAAGTCGAGGCCGATCTCGGCCCGGTCTCGGTGCTGGTCAACAATGCCGGCATCACCCGGGACGCCATGTTCCACAAGATCACGCGCGAGCAGTGGAAAGAGGTCATCGACACCAACCTGTCCGGCGTCTTCAACATGACGCATCCGCTGTGGAGCGGCATGCGCGACCGCAAGTTCGGCCGCGTCATCACCATCTCCTCGATCAACGGCCAGAAGGGCCAGGCCGGCCAGGTCAACTATTCCGCCGCCAAGGCCGGCGATATCGGTTTCAGCAAGGCTCTCGCTCAAGAGGGGGCTCGCGCCGGCATCACAGTCAACGTCATCTGTCCCGGCTACATCGCCACCGAGATGGTCAAGGCGATCGACGAGAAGGTGCTCAACGAGCGCATCATTCCGCAGATCCCTGTTGGCCGCCTCGGTGAGCCCGAAGAAATCGCGCGCTGCGTCGTCTTCCTCGCATCCGAAGATGCCGGCTTCATCACCGGTTCGACCATCACCGCCAATGGCGGCCAGTATTTCGCCTGACGACACGGCGGTGTAGGCGGAGAGATCGACGGGCCGGCACACCGGCCCGTTTTTCGTTGGCGGCATGGTCCCTTCGAAGGGACCGCAACGGCTGCTGACCCAATCCGGCACGCAGAGGTTAACAGCCGCCGGCCGCCCTGTGCAAAACCTGCTCCCAAGCCTGTGTATTCTCGGTGGATAAGCTGTTCACAACACAAGATATCGGGGTGAACAAAACGGGAAAATTCCGCCATCGCTGATTCGTCGCCGTTTCGTTCCGGCTTTGAGCTGAACGTTAACGACGACAGCCGGAATCGCCCGCCAATTGCTTAACGCAAATTAAGAAAGATCAACAATTTCATAATCTTGGTCGAGGCACGCCAAGGCACAGTGAACGTTTATCGGCAAAGGTTAACGGCAATGCCCTCTCAGCATGAAACGGGCCAGTTCAACGATTCAGCATGTGGTGCGTGTCGCGGCCACGAAATCCACATGTAGCCGTGAACAAAAGCTGAATCTGCGGGAGTCACTGATTCGTCGCCGATTCGTTCCAGACTCGTTCTATCCGTTAATCCGCAGCCGATTGAAAGCTTGACAAAATCACCTTCTGGCCGCCGGCGGAACATTCCGCTTTCGCTTCGCGTCCGAAATCCCTATGTGTCGCCTGTCATACGCGCCATTTGAGGCAGCGCTCCCGACAACCAGAGGCCAGAAGCCTTATTTCCAGGTCCCGGAAGCCTTATTCTAGGTTGATGAACATCCAGCCCAAACACACAGAGCCGCTGATCCTGTCGGGCCGCGACGTGACCGCCGTGCTTGGGCCGACCAACACCGGCAAGACCCATCTCGCCATCGAGCGCATGGTGGCGCATGAGAGTGGGATCATCGGCTTGCCGCTCAGGCTTCTGGCGCGCGAGGTCTACGCCCGCGTCTGCGAAAAGGTCGGCGCCCACAAGGTCGCGCTGATCACCGGCGAGGAAAAGATCCAGCCGCCGGGCGCCAGATATTCGGTCTGCACCGTCGAGGCCATGCCGCGCGAGACCGACGCCGCCTTTGTCGCCATCGACGAAGTGCAGCTCGCCGGCGACCTCGAGCGCGGCCACATCTTCACCGACCGCATCCTGCACCTGCGCGGCCGCCAGGAAACGCTGCTGCTGGGTGCCGCCACCATGCACGGTATCCTGCAGCGCCTGCTGAGGGGTGTCTCGGTGGTGACGCGGCCAAGGCTGTCGCATCTTGCCTATGCCGGCTCCAAGAAGCTGACCCGCCTGCCGCGGCGCACGGCAATCGTCGCCTTCTCTGCCGACGAGGTCTACGCCATCGCCGAGCTGATCCGCCGCCAGCAAGGCGGTGCCGCCGTCGTGCTCGGCGCGCTCTCGCCGCGCACCCGTAACGCCCAGGTGGCGCTGTTCCAGTCCGGCGATGTCGACTACCTCATCGCCACTGATGCCATCGGCATGGGTCTCAACCTCGACCTCGACCACGTCGCCTTCGCCCAGAACCGCAAGTTCGATGGCTTCCAGTATCGCAACCTGACGGCGGCCGAGCTTGGCCAGATCGCCGGCCGCGCCGGCCGGCATTTGCGCGATGGCACGTTCGGCGTCACCGGCCAGGTCGACCCGCTGGACGAAGAGCTGATCAAGAAGATCGAAGGCCACGACTTCGATCCGGTGAAGGTGCTGCAATGGCGCACCGCGCATTTCGACTTTGCCAGCCTCGATGCGCTGAAGCGTTCGATCGAGACCAACGCCCCGGTCGAGGGGCTGACGCGGGCATTGCCTGCCGTCGACGCTCAGGCGCTCGAGCATCTGTCGCGCGACGAGGACATCCGCGCACTCACCACCAATGCCAAGCGCGTGGCGCTGCTGTGGGAAGCCTGCGCGCTGCCCGACTACCGCAGGATCGCGCCGGCGCAGCATGCCGACCTCATCGCTTCCATTTACACGGACCTCGCACGCCACGGCCATGTCGACGAGAATTACATGGCCGAGCAGGTGCGCCGCGCCGACACCACCGAGGGCGACATTGACACGCTGTCGCATCGCATTGCGCAGATCCGCACCTGGACATTCGTGTCGAACCGGCCCGGCTGGCTGGCCGATCAGGCACACTGGCAGGAAAAGACGCGCGAAATCGAAGACAGATTGTCGGATGCGCTGCATGAGCGGTTGACGAAACGCTTCGTAGACCGCAGGACTTCCGTCCTCATGCGGCGCCTTAGAGAAAATACCATGCCTGAAGCCGAAATTAGTCCTACCGGAACCGTCCTTGTCGAAGGCCACCATGTCGGCGAGCTGCAAGGGTTCCGCTTCACCGCTGACCAGACCGCGGGCGGCGAAGACGCCAAGGCGGTGCGCACCGCTGCCCAGAAGGCGCTGGCCGCCGAGTTCGAATCGCGCGCCGAACGCTTCGGCGCCTCGGCCAATGGCGACATCGCGCTTGGCTCGGACGGCACGCTGCGCTGGATCGGCGCGCCGATCGGCACGCTTGTATCAGGCGAAGACGCGCTGAAGCCGCGGCTGGTGCTGCTGGCCGACGAACAACTGACCGGCCCGGCGCGCGACAAGGTCGCCGCGCGTGCCGAGCGTTTCGTCAATTTCCAGATCGAGTCGCTGCTGAAGCCGCTGGTCGACTTGAAAAGCGCCGACCAGATCTCCGGCATCGGCCGTGGCATCGCCTTCCAGCTGGTCGAGAATTTCGGCCTCATCAACCGCCGCGACATCGCCGAGGAGATGAAGTCGCTCGACCAGGAAGGCCGCGCCGCCCTTCGCCGGCTTGGCGTGCGCTTCGGCGCCTACCATGTCTTCGTGCCGGCGCTGATCAAGCCGGCGCCTGCCGGACTGGTGACGCTGCTGTGGGCGCTGAAGAATGACGGCAAGGACAAGCCGGGCTTTGGCGACGTGGTCCATGCGCTCGCCTCGGGTCGCACCTCGGTGGTCATCGACCCGGCCTTCGACAAGACCTTCTACAAGCTTGCCGGCTACCGCAATCTCGGCCGCCGCGCCGTGCGCATCGACATCCTGGAACGGCTGGCGGATCTGATCCGTCCGGCGACCAACTGGAAGCCCGGCCTCGGCCAGCGCCCGGACGGCGCCTATGATGGCCAGTCCTTCATGGTGACGCCGCCGATGATGTCGATCCTCGGCGCCACCGCCGACGACATGGAAGAGATCCTCAAAGGTCTCGGCTACCGTGCCGAGCCCAAGCCGGCCGTCGAGGTCAAGGCGCGGCTTGAAGCACAGGACAATGCCGCGCGCGAAGCAGTGATGGCGAAGCTTGCGGCGGAAGAGGCTGCACGAGCCGAGCAGGCCAAAGCGGCCGAAGCCACGGCAACGGATGCCGCAGCAGAGGCAGCCGTCGAAGGGTCGGAGCCGGCATCGGACGCAGTGGCTGTTTCGGAAACGGCGGCCGAAATCACCTCCGACGCCGCGGCGGAACCTGCTGCGCCTGCCGTGGAAGAACAAGCGGACGCTTCGGTCGAAACCATGCAAGATGAAGCGCCTGTTGCCGAGGCTGCTGCTGAACCGGCGCCGGTTGAACCACAGGCGGAGACTGAAGCTGCCGAGACTGAAGCCGCAGCGGCAGAAGAAGCTGCACCGGCCGAGCTGGTGTCAAATGCCGCGCCGGCAACGGACGCCGCGCCGGACGAACCTGCGGCGGTGACTGAAGCCGTCGGCGAACCCGCTCCAGAAGCCGAAGCGCCAAAACCCGTCCTGTTGTGGCGGCAGGGTCGTTTCGAGCAGCGCCCGCGCAACCGCGACGACAGCCGCAGGAACAATCGCCCACGCAACGGACAAGCGCGCGGCCGAAGCGATGCACCCGTGGATGCCGCCGGCGCACCGGCCGCAGCTGCACCCGGAGAACGTCCGGCCCATGAAGGACGGCGCGATGGTGCCGGCAAGCAGCGCTTCGACCGCTCGAAGTTCAAACCCAAGCCGCAGGCCGAAGGCGAACAGCGACGTGACGGCAGGCCGCAGGGCGAGCGTCCCGACCGCCGCGAAGGCCGTCCCGACTGGAAGGGTGGCAGGCCGGATGGCAAGGGTGGTCCCGATCGAAGCCCTGGGGGCGGCAAGCCTGCCTTCCAGCCCAAGCCGCGCGAGGAGCGCCCGGTGCGCTTCGACCCGGATTCGCCCTTCGCCAAGCTCGCCGCCCTGCGCGACCAGTTGAAGAAGTAGAACCCGGCTCGCTTCGATGGTTGCCGAAGGCCGCCAGCGCATCGACAAATGGCTGTTCTTCTCACGCGCCGTGAAATCGCGCTCGCTGGCGGCGAAACTGGTGGGCGCCGGCCGGGTCCGCATCAATCGCGACAAAGCAGCGCAGGCTTCCGATCAGGTCAAGCCAGGCGACGTCCTGACCATCACGCTCGAGCGGCGCATCTTCATCTGGAAGGTGCTCGGTGCCGGTACGCGGCGCGGCCCGGCCGAGGAAGCCCGCACGCTCTACGAGGATATGTCGCCACCGCCCGCACCGAAGGGCGAAGCCCCTCCCGATGCAATTCCGGGGCTGCGCGAGGCCGGCAGCGGCCGCCCGACCAAGAAGGAACGTCGCCAGACCGACCGATTGCTCGGCGAAGATTGATGCCTGGCGTCGAAAAACACGCAGTGGTTCTGGGACAACGGCACGCCTGAGGCGAAAACTGAGCCCGGCAAACAGGCGCTCCGCGGGACATGACTGACTTCCGCCGGGCCCGCAGTCTGGAATTCCATTCCGGAAACACCGGCACCGTCCGCAATGGCTACCCTTGCAAGCGGTCGACAAAGGCGTTACCTGACGGAAAAAGCCCAACAAAATGGGACGTCCCGGAGCCGACCGATGACCTATGTCGTGACCGACAATTGCATCAAATGCAAATACATGGACTGCATCGAAGTCTGTCCGGTCGACTGTTTCTACGAAGGCGAGAACATGCTCGTCATCCATCCCGACGAATGTATCGACTGCGGCGTTTGCGAGCCGGAATGCCCGGCCGACGCGATCAAGCCCGACACCGAACCCGGCCTCGACAAATGGCTGCAGGTCAACACAGAATACGCCGAGAAATGGCCCAACATCACCGCCAAGAAGGAACCGCCGGCCGACGCCAAATCCTTCGACGGCGAGGCCGGCAAGTTCGAGAAATACTTCTCGGCAGAGCCTGGCGAAGGCGATTGACAACACGGCCGCAAAGGCCGGTATTACGCTGGGTAAGAGGCACGTCACATTAACCGGCTTGACAGCCGGCGCCGACCTGTGGCCTTCGCGTATGCAGCAAAACCTTGATTCTTCCGACTTTTTGTGTTACATCAGCGAAACATGCCGGTGACACAACGTCGATTTATGGCGCAGACGCCCCAAATCACTGAAAGGTGAAAATCCCATTCGGACCAGAGCAATCTGGGCCAGGCGGTCGCGATGTTGCGGTTTGCCGGTCCGGCTTTTCCGATGGGTTCATCTGTTGTGCGGCTAACGATCGGCTTCCCCGATCGCGCGAGTTCGGACCGGCAGGACGCCGGTGCCACAACAAGGAGTTCAGTGCGCAATGGCAACGATCACCCCGCAGAAGAAGTCCACCGCTGCGCGTCACGGTTTCAAGACCGGCGAGTACATCGTCTACCCGGCGCACGGCGTCGGCCAGATCGTCTCGATCGACGAGCAGGAAGTTGCTGGACACAAGCTGGAACTGTTCGTCATCGACTTTTCGAAGGACAAGATGCGCCTGAAGGTGCCGGTCGCCAAGGCGACCTCCATCGGCATGCGCAAGCTGTCGGAAGAGGATTATGTCGAACGCGCGCTGAAGGTCGTGCAGGGCCGCGCCCGCGTCAAGCGCACCATGTGGTCGCGCCGTGCCCAGGAATATGATGCGAAGATCAATTCGGGCGACCTGATCTCGATCTCGGAAGTCGTGCGCGACCTCTACCGTGCCGACAACCAGCCGGAGCAGTCCTATTCCGAGCGCCAGCTCTATGAGGCGGCGCTCGACCGCATGGCCCGAGAGATCGCGGCCGTCAACCGCATGTCGGAAACCGAAGCCGTGCGCTTGATCGAGGTCAACCTCAACAAGGGCCCCAAGCGTGGCGCCAAGGCCGACAATGAAGAGGCCGAGCAGGAAGAAGCTGCCTGAACTTTTTCGCCTTTGAATTCATGAAAAACCCGGCCTCGCGCCGGGTTTTTTCGCTTTCTAGGACGTGACGGCAGTTACACCTCGCCGCCGCCTTCCTTCTCAGCCTCCTGCTTCAGCGTCGCAATGAACCGCTTCGTCCGTTGCTGCTCCGGATTGTTGAACAGCACCGCGGCCGGTCCCTTCTCGACGACGACACCGGCATCGAGGAACACCACTTCCTGGGCGATCTTGGAGGCGAGGCGCAGATCATGCGTCGCCATCACCATGGTCGTGCCTTCGCTGGCGAGCTTGCCAAGCACGTCGACCACCTCTTGCGCCAGTTCCGGGTCGAGCGCCGAGGTCGGCTCGTCACAGAGCAGCACTTTCGGCGACGGCGCCAAAGCGCGGGCGATCGCCACGCGCTGCTGCTGGCCGCCCGACAGCGTCGCCGGCCAGGCGTCGGCCTTGTGCGCCATCCCCACCTTCTCCAGCAGAGCCAGCGCCCGCTCGCGTGCCCTCTCAGGCGCCCATTTCAGCACCGTCACCAGGCCTTCCATGACATTCTCGATCGCGGTGCGATGCGGAAACAGCTGGAAGTTCTGGAACACCATGCCTGTCTGCAGCCGCAGGCGCTGGATATCCCTGGCCGGAACCCTGCCACCAGGATGGAATTCGAGCGTCTCATCGCCGATGCGCACCGTGCCCGAGGTCGGGATCTCCAGGAGGTTGATGCAGCGCAGCAGGGTGCTCTTTCCCCCGCCCGACGGGCCGACCAGCGCCGTGACGCTGCCTTCGGCAATGGTGACCGTCACGCCCTTCAAAACGAGATTGTCGCCGAAGCGCTTTTCGATGTTGCTGAGGCCGATCATGAGCGTGCCTCCAGGAAGCCGCCATAGCGGTTGAGCCGGGTTTCCAGCCGCGTCTGCAAGGCCGACAGCACCGAACTCAGCGCCAGATAGAGGAGCGCCGCCTCGACATAGAGGATCAGCGGCTCATAGGTGGTGGCGACGATGCGCTGCGCCGCCTGGAACATCTCCGGCACGGTGATGGCGGCGGCCAGCGACGTGTCCTTGACCAGCGAGATGAAGGTGTTGGAGAGCGGCGGCACCGCGACCCGGCCGGCTTGCGGCAGGATGGTGCGCCGCATCGCCTGGCCCCAGGTCATGCCGATCGAATAGGCGGCTTCCCACTGGCCTTTCGGCACCGAGCCTATGGCCGCGCGGATGATTTCCGACGTGTAGGCGCCGATGTTGAGCGTGAAGCCGATCAACGCCGCCGTGAAGGCGTCGAGAAGGATACCGACCGATGGCAGGCCGTAGAAGATCAGGAACAGCTGCACCAAAAGTGGCGTACCCCGGAAGATCCAGACATAGAAGCGCACAAGCGCGACCAGCGGCTTGGGGCCGAACAGCCGGGCAAGTGCTGCACCCAACCCAACGGCCAGCCCCAGGGCGAAGGACAACAGCGTCAGCGGCACGGTGAAGATCAGCGCCGCCCACAACAGCGAAGGCAGCGACTCCAGCATCAGTTGCAGCCAGTGCGGCACGTAAGACCCTCCAGATTGGTCGAAGCAGCTTGGTCAAGGCGAGAATGCGTCTGCCATATCACGACAAAAGCGGCGGGCCGTCAAAGACGGCTCGCCGCTCGATGTGTCTCATGGGCCGCGGAGCGGCCCGCCTCATGGATTACTTCGAAACGTCCTGGCCGAAATAGGTGTCGGCGATCTTCTTGTAGGTGCCGTCGGCCTTGATATCGGCCAGCGCCTTGTTGATCGCCGCGACCAGCTCCGGATCGCCCTTGCGCACGATGACGCCGGAATAGTCGGCGTTTTCCTCTTGCGCGGCGATCTTCACATTGGCGTCGGGCTTGTGCTTCTTGAAATCGAGGAACGACAGGCTGTCATTGATGGTGGCGTCGGCACGGCCGGTCAGAAGCAGCTGGATCGACTGGTCGAAGCCATCGGTGCCGACCAGTTCGGCGCCGTTCGTTTCGGCCAGCTTGCCGAAATTCGAGGTCAGCGACTGCGCCGACTTCTTGCCCTTGAGATCGGCGAAGCTCTTGATGTCGGTGTTGTCGCCGCGCACGATCAGCACCGCCTTGGAGGCGATGTAGGGATCGGAGAAGTCGTACTTGGCTTTGCGGGCATCGGTGATGCCGACCTGATTGACAACGGCGTCGTAGCGATTGGCGTCGAGACCGGCGATCAGCCCGTCCCACTTGCCTTCGAGGAATTCGGCCTTGACGCCGAGCTTGTCGGCGACCGCCTTGGCGATTTCGACGTCGAAGCCGACCAGCGCGCCCGAAGTGTCATGATAGGTGAATGGCGCATAAGTGCCTTCCGTGCCGACCTTGATGACCCCGGCCTGCTTGATCTGGTCGAGATTGGCACCGGCATGGCCTGCGGTGACAGCCAAGGCTTGCAGCGTTCCGGCGATGATGAGCGACTTGAGCCATTTCATTTTTCTGTGATCCCGTCCTTGGCCGGCTGACCGGCATATTTGTGAGCGCTGGAAACTGACAGATGCAAGCCGAAAAAATAAGGAACAGAATTTCAAAAACAACCTGTTTATGAAACCAGATTCTCTAAATGGCGCTCTCTGCTCGTCATCGCAGCCATCGCGAACCGTCCTAGGAATCCTTCAGGCAACACAATCCCGCCGCCACGGTCGCGGAACCTTTCCCGCGCATGGCAGTTCTGGCTGTTCTAGGGCACGACGCCGCCATTTCAACCCGGGCGCCAGCCAAGTTTGCAAAGTCATCCGCACCACCCAGGGAGCGCCTCATGATGGAAGACACGGCAGGACGGATCATGGTCCGCGCGGCAATGAAGGCTCCCTACCTCGAGCGTGACGAAGAGCATCGGCTTGCATTGCTCTGGAAAGAGGACAACGACCAGAACGCGCTGCACTCAATCACCGTCGCCCATATGCGGCTGGTCATTTCCATGGCCTCCAAATTCCGCCATTACGGCCTGCCGCTCGGCGACCTGGTCCAGGAGGGTCATGTCGGACTGCTCGAGGCCGCCGCCCGCTTCGAGCCGGAGCGCGAGGTGCGGTTCTCGACCTATGCGACGTGGTGGATCCGGGCCTCGATGCAGGACTACATCCTGCGCAACTGGTCGATCGTGCGTGGCGGCACCAGCTCGGCGCAGAAGGCGCTGTTCTTCAACCTGCGACGCCTGCGTGCGCGGCTGGCGAACGGCGCGGAGCCGCTGTCCAACGCCGCGCTCTATCGCGAGGTGTCAGAGGCGCTTGGCGTCTCGGAAGCCGATGTGGCGATGATGGATTCGCGGCTCTCGGCACCCGACTCCTCGCTCAACATGCCGATTGCCGACGATGCGGGTTCGACGGAGCGCATGGATTTCCTGGTCTCGGACGATCCGCTGCCCGACGAGATCGTCGGCGACAAGATCGATGTCGCGCGCCGCTCGCTCTGGCTGAGGGAAGCGCTTCGCGCGCTCAATGCACGCGAGCTGAGGATCATCGAGGAGCGCCGCCTGAACGATGAGGGCGCGACACTGGAAGCGCTCGGCGAAACCCTCGGCATCTCCAAGGAACGCGTCCGCCAGATCGAGGCCCGCGCCATGGAAAAGCTGAAGGTCGCGTTGGTGAAGCAGAATCCGGAGTTCATGGCGACTGCCGCCTGAACGGCGGCGGGCGTCCAGAGGCGCCTACTTGTCGGTGACGATCTTGACCTTGTCGCCGGCCGAAACCGCGGCACCAGGCGACAGCGCGTTGAGGACGCGGAACAGGTCGAGCTTGCGGTCGACGCCGACCATCTGGGCCGAAAGCGAACCCATCGTCTGCCCAGGCTGGACGGTGACGACGCGGATGTGCAGCGGCTTCAGCGCCGCCTTTTCGGCAGCGCTCAAGATGCGGAACGAGCCGCTGACCGAGCGGGCGATCGTGTCCAGCGACGTGCTGGCGGAAGGGGCCGCGGTCAGCAGCCGGTAGACCTGGCCGCCGGCGCGGATCACCGCAATGTCGAACTGCCAGCCTTCGGCGCCGGCATGCGCGGTCGCCGCCTCATTGCCGTTGATGGTTTCCTGCTTGACGCTGCCGTCGACGAGACCAGCCACCCAGCCGCTGCGGATATAGTCCGTCAGCGCCCGGTTCTTGTCGATGGAAACGCCATCGAAACGGATCGCTATGTCGCCGGGGCCGGTGGCCGTCACCGCTGCCGCCGAATTGTCGATGATGAAGCCGTCCGGCACCGTGAACGACACGCCAAGGCCCGGATGCAGGAAGGTTTCGCCGCGCACATAGCCTTCTTCCGGCGTGTCGCCATAGAGCAGGCCGTCTATGCCGGCGAGGAAGGAATCGCGGTCGCGCGTGCCGACGCCCGGCGCGCCGAACTGGCGGGCATGGCGCTGCGCCAGATCGATGCGCTGCGGCGTGTTGGGGTGCGTGGCCAGGAAGTCGAGGCTGGCGTCGGTGGCGCCGCTGATCGAGCGGAAATCGGTGTAGGCCGACATCGACTGCAGGAAGCGGCCGGCGGCGAACGGGTCGTAACCGGCCTCGCCGATCGACTTGATGCCGATGGCGTCGGCTTCCAGCTCCTGGTTGCGCGAGAATTGCGCCAGCCTCAGCTTGCCGCGGATCAGCGCCGCCTTGGCGGTCGGGCTGTCGCCGAGCACATCGGAAACCACCTTGGTCGCCAGGCCTTCCTCTGCCTCGAGCTGCTGGCGCTGCAAGCCGTGATTGGCGGTGACGTGGCCCATCTCATGCGCGATGACGGCGGCAAGCTCGGCCGAATCATTGGCCAGCGCCAGCAGGCCCCGCGTGATGTAGAGATAGCCGCCCGGCAGCGCGAAGGCGTTGACGTTGGGCGAATTCAAAATGGTGATGCGATAGGTCTGTGTCGGGTTGGCGGACACCACCGTCAAACTACCGACCACCTTGGCGACCATGCGCTCGAGCCTGGGATCGGAATATTCGCCGCCATAGGTCGCCAGGATGCGCGGATGCTGCGCCTTGGCCATTTCGGCAAGCTTGCTGTTGGCGCCGACATTGTCCACCGTGATCGGCTTGTCGGAAGGCTGGAAGCCGGATTCCTGAACGTCCGGCGGCGTGAACATCTGGCAGCTTGCCAACGCCACGGCAAAGCCGGCCAGCGCGAGAAAGCGCGCCAGCGGTTTCATTCCCAATGTGTTAGCGCCGATCGCCAGAACGGCTTCCTTTCGGGTCCCGGCACATGACAATGAAAATCGGGGGCGATCTTCGGAATGTTCACGTGCCATATCTCAAACTGCTGCAGTATCCGCTGCCCGTCCCGGGGGCGGGCAGCGGATACTGCAGGCAAATCACGGCCTGTGCCGGACCGGTAGGGCGGACCTAGCCACACTCCCCCGGTCATGGCAAGCAAACGCCACATCGCCTGAAGCCGGTTTGACCGTAAATTATGTCCGCTTCCGGGCAACATCGCGTGATGTGGAATAGCCGGCACCCGCGCCGATATAGCGCCGGAACGCCTCCGGACCAGCCCCGGCAAAGAAATCATCAGCCTTGCCGGTCGCGGCGACCAACCCATTGTCGACAAACACCATATGCTCGCCGATGCGGCGTGCATCGCCCGGCTGGTGGGTGACGAACAGCACTGTCATGGCGCGTTCGGCATGAACGGCGGCAACCAGATCCAGCATCTCGTCGCGCAAAGCGGGTCCGAGCGAAGCGAAGGGCTCGTCGAGCAGCAACACCGGTCGGTCGCGCACCAGCACGCGGGCCAGTGCGACGCGCTGGCGTTCGCCTCCGGAGAGCTCGCGCGGCAGGCGTTTCTCCTTGCCCGCGAGACCGGTGCGCACAAGCGCCTCGGCGACCGCGGCGCGGTCCGCCTCGGTCAGCCCCAGGGAGGGCGAGCGGCCGAGCCCGACATTCTGCTCGAGGGAAAGATGCGCGAAGAGATTGTTCTCCTGGAACACCATCGACACCGGCCGCGCCGAGGCCGGCTCGGCGCTGACATCGGCCCCGCCGATCAGCACGCGGCCCGATTGTGGGGTCTCGAAGCCGGCGACCAGATTGAGCAGCGTCGACTTGCCCGAACCGCTCGGACCCATGATGGCGGTGATCTTCGCCGTGGCGAACTCGACGTCGAAGACAAGTGGCACCTCACCATAACTGAACGACACCTTGTCCAGCCGCACCGATGCGCCCTTTTCAAGCCTGCTGGCCGCCTCACGCATCCCGGACCTTCTCCCTTCCCAGCCAGTTCGCCGCCACGATCAACGCGAGACAGACGACACCGAGCAGCAGTGCCAGGCCGGCGGCATCCTCGGTGCGGTAGCTGCCCATCCGAGCCAGAAGAAGGTAGGGCAATGTCTGCACGGAATCACTGCCGAACAGGGCAATGACACCGAGATCGCCGAGCGACAGCGCCATGGCGAAAGCGAAGGCCGTGGCCAGCGGGCGCCGCAGCGACGGCCAGTCGACCAGCATCAGCCGGTTCCAGCCCGCAATGCCGAGCTGTGCGCAGAGCCGTTCGTGACGCTCGCTCGCCGCATCATAGGCGGGACGCACGGCGCGCAGGGCGAACGGCATCGCCATTACCGCGTTGACGGTGACGACCATGCCCGGGGCGATGGCAAAGACATCGCCGACATGGCGCAGCAACAGGAACCAGCCGGCGCCGACGACGATCGGTGGCACGACAAGGACAAAGCCGGCGCCTGTATCGGCAGCGCGTTCGAGCAGTGTCTTTGCGCCGGCACTGCGGTTCAGCGCCAGTGCCCGCCGCGCCATGGTCAGCGCCAGCGACAGCATCACCGAGATCAGTGCCGACAGGAAGGCCAGCGCCGCGCTAGTCAGGGTCGCCTGCCGGACAGTGGCCTCGCTGGCCAAACGGCCGAGATCCGCACCCAACCCGGCCATCACGGTGGCCGCCATCGGCCCAACAACGAACAGCAGCGCAAGCAGGATCAGCACAGCGTTGAGCCAGGTCTCGCGCCCGCCGACTGAGAGATACCGGCGTTGCGCAACCGGCAAATTGGTGTCGCCGACCACATTGGCGCCTAGCCGCGTCAGGGCCAGCACCACGATAAAGGTCAAGGCGATCTGCAGCAGCGTCAGTGTAACGGCCCGCGCGGGATCGAAATCGAAGCGCAGTGCCTGGTAGATGCCGACCTCCAGCGTCGTCGCGGCCGGCCCGCCGCCGAGCGTCAGCACGATGGTGAAGGATGTGATGCAGAGCATGAACACCAGCCCGGCGACGCCGGGCAGTGCGGCGCGCAGCGTTGGCCATTCGATCAGCCGGAACGCCGGCCGCGCCGCCATGCCGAGTTGGCTCGCCAACCGCCATTGGTCGGCCGGTATGGTCTGCAGCGCCTCGAGGAACAGCCGCGTCGCCAGCGGCAGGTTGAAGAAGACATGGGCGATAAGAATACCGGACAGGCCATAGATGCCCGGCCAGCTTCCGCCGCCGATAACGGCAAGCACGCCGGCGAAATAGCCGGCACGGCCATAAAGCGCCAGAATGCCTAGCGCCGCGACGATGGCCGGCAGCGCCAACGGCACGGCGAAGATCTGCAGGATCAAGCCGCGGCCGAAGAAACGTGGATGCCGCGACAGAGCGCGTGCCACAAACAGCGCCGGAATGACCGAAAGCAGCGTCGACAGTGCCGCTTGCCAGAGCGTGAAGCGAATGACGCGAAGCAGATAGGGATCGAAGGCTGCCCAAGCGCCCGAGAAATCATGGGCGCCCTCGAAAAGCAGGCCAGCAAACGCGCCGCCGATCAGCAGCGCGATAGCGGCAAGCGCGATGATGCCGGCGGTGATGCGAGGGTCAGAGGCTGTGCGTTGCACGCCGGACCACCAATCTCCGGATCGCGGCACTTACAAAGGATTGCGTTCCTTCGCGCCCCCCTCTGTCCTGCCGGACATCTCCCCCACAAGGGGGGAGATTGGCAATTTCGACGCCTCGCTCACTCCAGCAACATTGGCGATGGGCGAAATCGCCGATGGCAGCCAATCTCCCCCCAAGTGGGGGAGATGCCCGGCAGGACAGAGGGGGGCGCCGTAGAGCACTCATCTTGCGATCATACGGCCAAATTATTTGCTCATCACCGCCAGCCATTCGTCGACCCAGGCCTTGCGGTTGGCCGCAACCTCCTCGGGGCTGAACAGCAAGGTCTTCGTTGGCTTGACCAGTTTGTCGAAGGCCGGATTGAGCGGCTTGTCGGTCTTGCCGGCCGGGAACATCCAGTTGGTCTCGGGGATGGCATCCTGGAATTTCGGCCCGGTCATGAAGGCGATGAACTTGGCCGCCAGCGGGTTTTTGGCCCCCGTCGTGGTGATACCCGCCACCTCGATCTGCAGATACTCGCCCTCCTCGAAGGAGGCCGCCTGGTAGCGCTCGGTGTTCTCGGCGACCATGTGGTATGCCGGCGACGTCGTGTAGGACAGCACCATCGGCGCCTCGCCCTTGGTGAACAGCCCATAGGCCTCGCTCCAGCCTGGCGTCACGGTCAGCACCTTCCCCTTGAGCTTGGCCCAGGCCTCCGGCGCCTTGTCGCCATAAACCGACTTGACCCACAGAAGCAGGCCGAGGCCCGGCGTCGAGGTGCGTGGATCCTGGATGACGATCTTGCCGTCGGCACTGCCTTCGACCAGCTCTTTCAGGCTTTTCGGCGGGTTCTTCAGCTTCTCGGTGTCGTAAACGACAGCGAAATAGCCGTAGTCGAAGGGGACAAAAGTATCGTCGCTCCAGCCACCCGGCACGTTGACATCGGTCACGCCGCCATGCGGCGCGAACAGACCTGATGCCTTGGCATCGGCGGTGAGATTGGTGTCGAGGCCAAGCACGATATCGGCCTTGGTCGATGCGCCTTCCAATCTGACGCGGTTGAGCAGCGCGACGCCGTCGGCGACCGAGACGAAGTCGACGTCGCAGCCGCATTCGGCCTCGAACGCCTTCTTCACCACGGGACCCGGACCCCAGTCGGCGGTGAAACTCTCATAGGTGTAGACGGTGAGCTTGTCCTTGGCCAAGGCCGGTCCGGACAACACCACGGTCATTGCTGAGACAAAAGCGTATAAAAGCGTGCGCATCGGCGCCTCCTTCGTTCGAATTGAAAGGAATTGAGGCGTCGGACTGTCCGAAACGTCTAATCCCTCCGCCGGTACAAACCGGATCAGGTTCAGCGGGTTGGCGAGACTGCCTCTCAGCCGGTCCGCGAAGATCGCGTCCGGCACCCCGTTAGAGCATTTCGACACATAGGCCCGGCCGATCCGCCATGCAAGCGGGAGTTTGCCGCCTTCCGTTTCCCGTGCCGGGCTGATAAGGGCCACACGATATGAGCACATTCACCATCCTGCTTGGCGGCGATCTCATCCGCACGCCACGGCTCGACCGTCAGGTCGAACGCTCCCGCGTCATCGCCGCCGACGCCGGCATCGGCCATGCGCGGCTGCTGGGTCTCGTGCCGGAACTGTGGGTGGGCGATTTCGATTCCGTGCCGGCCAACCTGCCGGACGACCTCGCTTCCGTGCCGCGCCGGACCTTCCCGCCGGAAAAGGACCAGACCGATGGCGAACTTGCCATTGCCGCGGCACTGGAACACGGCGCGACCCGCCTGGTGCTCGCCGGCGCCTTTGGCGGCAAGCGCGCCGACCACGCTTTCCTGCATCTGGCGCTTGCCTTGCGGCTGGCGGAGGCCGGGACTGATGTGCTTTTGACCAGCGGCGCCCAGGAAGGCGTCCCCCTGCTGCACGGAACGGCTGGCTTCGACTATGCCGACGGCACGCTGTTTTCGGTGCTCGGCTTTTCCGAGCTTGCCGGCCTGACCGTCACCGGCGCCAAATGGCCGCTCGCTCACGTCGAGGTAGCCTTCGGTTCGTCGCTGACCATTTCCAACGAGGTCAAGTCCGACAAGACCGGCGGGGGCCGCCTCGAAATCGCGCTCGGCCATGGCCGCGCGATGCTGCTCGCTCATCCCTATCCCTTACCTGAAAGCTGACATGGCCCCGCCCCTTCTCAATCTCGACGGGATAAAACTGACATTCGGCGGCACGCCGCTGCTCGATGGCGCCGCCTTGACCGCTTCGGCAGGCGACAAGATCGCATTGGTCGGCCGCAACGGATCCGGCAAGTCGACGCTGCTGAAGATCGCCGCCGGCCTGATCGAGCCGCAGGACGGCGAGGTGTTCCGCCAGCCTTCGGCGACCGTCCGCTATCTGCCGCAGATGCCCGACATGGAGGGTTTTGCCACTGTCCGCGCCTATGTCGAGGCCGGGCTTGGCCCCGCCGACGATCCCTACCGCGCCAGCTATCTGATGGAGCATCTCGGACTGTCGGGTGAGGAACGTCCGAACGACCTGTCGGGCGGCGAGGCGAGGCGCGCCGCCCTTGCCCGCGTCATGGCGCCCGAGCCCGATATCCTGCTGCTCGATGAGCCGACCAACCATCTCGACCTCTCGGTCATCGAATGGCTGGAAGAAGAACTCATCCGCACCTCCTCGGCACTGATCGTCATCTCGCACGACCGCCGCTTCCTCGAGCGCGTGTCGCGCGCCACCGTCTGGCTCGATCGCGGCCAGACGCGCAGGCTGGACAAGGGTTTTGGCCATTTCGAGGAATGGCGCGACCTGGTCCTGGAGGAAGAAGAGCGCGAGCAGCACAAGCTCGGCCGCCAGATCGTGCGTGAGGAGCACTGGCTGCGCTACGGCGTGACCGCGCGGCGCAAGCGCAACATGCGCCGCCTCGGCGAGTTGCAGACCATGCGCCAGCGTTTTCGCGGCCATCGCGGCGCCGAAGGGTCGGCGACCATGGTGGCGAGCGACGCCGCCGAATCCGGCAAGCTGGTGATCGAGGCCAAAAACATCGAGAAGAGCTTTGGCGATCTCACCGTGGTCAGGGGGTTTTCGACCCGCATCCAGCGCGGCGATCGCGTTGGCCTGGTCGGGCCGAACGGCGCCGGCAAGACCACGCTCTTGAAGATGCTGACCGGCGAGATGAAGCCGGACGCCGGTTCGGTGCGGCTCGGCACAAATCTGGAGATCGCAACGCTCGACCAGAAGCGCGAGGCGGTCGACCCGCAGGAGACGCTGGCGCAGTATCTCACCGACGGGCGCGGCGAGAACCTCGTCATCAATGGCGAGCAGCGTCACGTCGTCTCCTACATGAAGGATTTCCTGTTCAAGCCGGAGCAGGCGCGCACGCCGGTGCGCGAGTTGTCCGGCGGCGAGCGGGCGCGGCTCTTGCTGGCGCGCGTGCTGGCGCGGCCCGCAAACCTTCTGGTGCTGGATGAGCCGACCAACGATCTCGACATGGAGACGCTGGAACTGCTGCAGGAACTGGTCGCCGGTTTCGCCGGCACCGTCATCCTAGTCAGCCACGACCGCGATTTCCTCGACCGCACCGTGACCAGCCTGATCGCGCCGGATGGTGAAGGCCGCTGGATCGAATATGCCGGCGGCTACTCCGACATGCTGGCGCAGCGCGGCGGCACCCGGCTGGACGACCGCAAGGCGCGCGCGAAGGCCGAGACCGGCGAAGCGCCAGCACCCGGCAAAAGCGAGGCCACTGCGCCAAAGGGACCAGCGAAGAAACTGTCGTTCAAGCAGAAGTTCGCGCTGGAATCGCTGCCCAAGAAAATCGAGGCTGTGATGGCGTCGATCTCCAGGCTTGAGAACAACATCGCCGATCCCGCCTACTACGAGCGCGACCCTGCCTCCTTCCAGAAAACCATCGCCGCCCTCGACAAGGAGCGCGCCACACTGGCTGCGTTCGAGGAAGAGTGGCTGGAACTGGAGATGCTGCGCGAAGAGATGGAGGGGTAGTGGTGGCGCTCAGGTTTTATGCGTCTATTGTATCGGGCGCATAGAAGAAGGCGGACTCCATGCTCAAGCCGAAACCTCAGCGAAAGTCGATCAGCATATCGATCAGTTCACAGCTGATCGAAGAGGCCAAGACGCTGAATATCGATATCTCCGGCGCCGCCGAGGAAGGTATTATGAAAGCGATTGCGGCCGAAAAAACGCGTCGATGGCAAGGAGAAAACAAAGAAGCCATTGCGGGCTGGAATGACTATGTCAGACGCAACGGGCTCCCATTGGCCAAACATCGGCTGTTCTGATGCGGCGCCACGATCCCTTGCCAGCGCTCTGAGAAGCTTCTGAGAGGCACCAACATCTCGGCGAAATGGGCTTCTCAGCCAGCCGTCTTCGCTTGCCAGGCCTTGATCGCCTCGTCGAACACCTTCTCGCCGGGAATGCCCTTTTCCATGGTCAGCAATGCCCGCCGTCCGGTCTTGTAGACGACCGGCACGTCGATCCAGTCCTGGCCGCGCAGCAGGGTCATGTTGGCGTCTTCGTCGGCCTTGGTGTCGTTGAGCGCGACAAGGAAGAAGCCGTCGGCGATCTTGGCCGGAATGCCGATCAGCGGGCTGCCGGCATCCTGTTCCGAACTCTTCATGGCGACGCGCAGGATGTTGTCGACGCCGCCGCCCTCGAAACCGTCGGGCGTCAGGAAGATCATCTCGATAATATGGCTGGCCGGCAGCGTCTGGTCGGTGTTGCGGCGAATGGTCATGCGCAACTGGATGTCCTTGCCGGGAATGGTCGCCTCGGCGCGGATCGCCGGCTCCGGCGGCAGGTCGCCACCGGGCGATTCCTGCACCAGCGACCAGACGATGTTGCCGGGCTCGGCGGAGCCCTGGGCGGTGCTGGTGCGCTCCTCATAGAAGATCGCCTTCTGGCCGACCGGCAGAGCGGCTTCCGCAGGCGCGGTTGCCGGGGCGGGCGGCGCGGCGCCTGCCGGTGCTGGCGGCGTGGCGGCGGCATCGGCCGGCGCTGCCGGGGCGGCTCCGTTGGCAGGCGGGGTTGCGGGGGCGGCATCTGTCGCCGGAGGCGTAGTCGCGGCAGGCGTGCCGGCGGGCGGTGCGGAAATCGCCGGTGCGTTCGTGGCCGAGGGCGGGGTGGTCAGCGCCGCGACCGATTCGCCTTCGCCGATGCCGCTCTGGCCACCGGCCGGACCTGGGTCGACTTCACTGCCCTGCGGTGTCAGCCGCTGAGTGAATTTCGTGCTTTCGGCTTCCGTGCCGCCAGCCGCGGGCGCCGGCGGCGCTGCCGCGGCATCGGTTGCCGGCTTGGCCGGCGCCGGCTTCACAGGCTCGGTTTTCGCGACCTGGTTGCCGCCAAGCCCCAGCATCTTGCCGAAGGCGTCCTTGTTCAGCCAGATGCCATAGCCGCCGCCGGCTACGACCAGCAGTGCGACGACAGCGGCGATCAGCCCGCCATAGCTGCGCTTGCGCTCGGCGGGACGCAGGCGCTGGAAGGTGTCCGGTACCGGCCCTTCATTGTCTTCGTTGCTGGAAAAGACATCGGCCTCGTCGTCCGCCTCCCCGGCGTTCATGCCTGGAAGAGGCGTGTCGGCGCGAGCCGGCTGGACAGGCGCCGGCGTCGATCTTTGCCAGCTTGGCTCGACCTTGGCGGCAGGCGGCGGCGCGGGTTGATAGGGCTCGGGCTTGGCGACGGGCGGCGCGGGCCAGGCCGATTCCGCCTTCGCCGGCTGCCTTGTATGGCTTGGCTGGTTCTTGTTGCGATCGATCGACGAAAAGATGTGTTCCAGTTCCGCGAGCGGATCGGTTTCCGGTACGCTCTTGGCATAGTCCCGCTCGACGCTCGCGATCGCGTCTTCCAGCGAACGCGTCTGAGTGGCTACGGCTTCGGTGGCCAGCGGCGGCGAATATTCCGCAAGCTTCTTCGCCAGCATGGTACGAACGCTGGCATAGATGCGCGTACGCTTTTCCGGCGTCTCGTCGCCATGCTTGGCGAGCGCCTTTTTCAGAACAGCAACGAAATCTGCCATGCTTCAGTCGACCTGTATTTTGTTTCCGCGCCGGCCCCCGCAAATCAGCCGCGATGCCCGGAAGGCTTCAGAAACTAGTCTTGAAACGGATCGGTCACAAGTATCGTGTCGTCGCGTTCCGGGCTGGTGGAAAGGAGCGCGACCGGTGCGCCGATGAGCTCCTCGATGTAGCGGACATACTTGACCGCCTGGGCCGGCAGATCGTTCCAGCTGCGCGCGCCGGCAGTGGTGCCTTTCCAGCCCTCGAGCGTCTCGTAGACCGGTTCGACACGTGCCTGCGCGCCCTGGCTGGCCGGCAGATAATCGATCATCTCGCCGTCGAGACGATAACCGGTGCAGACCTTGATCTCGTCCAGCCCGTCAAGCACATCGAGCTTGGTCAGCGCGATGCCCTTGATGCCGTTGACAGCGACGGCCTGGCGCACCAGCACCGCGTCGAACCAGCCGCAGCGGCGCTTGCGACCGGTGACGACGCCGAACTCATGGCCGCGCGTGCCGAGGAATTCGCCGATCTCGTTCTTCTGCTCGGTCGGGAACGGACCTTCGCCGACGCGTGTCGTATAGGCCTTGGTGATGCCGAGCACATAGCCGATGGCGCCCGGGCCAACGCCGGAGCCGGCGGCAGCCTGTCCGGCCACCGTGTTCGACGAGGTAACGAACGGATAGGTGCCGTGGTCGATATCGAGCAGTGTGCCCTGCGCGCCCTCGAAAAGGATGCGCTCGCCAGCCCGGCGCTTGTCGTCGAGGATCTTCCAGACCCGGTCCATATAGGGCAGGATGTCGTCGGCGACCGAGGTCAGCTCCTGCATGATCGCGTCATGCGTGACTTCCGCGTGACCAAGCCCGCGACGCAGCGCATTGTGGTGCGTCAGCAACCTGTCGACTTTCAAGGGCAGTGTTTCCAAATCCGCCAAATCCATCACCCTGACCGCGCGCCGGCCCACCTTGTCCTCGTAGGCGGGGCCGATGCCACGACGGGTCGTGCCAATCTTCGTCCCGGAATTGGATGCGGCGTCCTCACGGAATCCGTCCAGCTCCCGATGCAGGGACAGGATAAGCGCTGTGTTTTCGGCTATTTTCAGGCGATCCGGCGCCACTTCGACACCTTGCGCCTTGAGCTTCGCCACTTCGGCGACGAAAGCGTGCGGGTCGAACACGACGCCATTGCCGATGATGGACAGCTTGCCCTGGCGCACGACGCCCGACGGAAGCAACGACAGCTTGTAGACCTTGCCGTCGACGACCAGCGTATGGCCGGCATTGTGGCCGCCCTGGAAACGCACCACGACATCGGCGCGCTCCGACAGCCAGTCGACGATCTTGCCCTTGCCTTCGTCACCCCACTGCGAGCCGACGACCACCACATTGGCCATGTTTCTTTTCCCTTGAGACGCCGCCAAGCGGCTTGAATATGGTTCGAAACGACAGGCCTCTATAACGTCAAGACCTCGCGAGCGCGACCTTTCTTTGCCGTCGAAAATGCCCTGAGGCACAACAATTTTCGGCTTTGACATCATTTACTTGGGCGAGCGGGGGCAATAGGCCGGCAAACACCGCAGCTCCGGCGACTGGAATCCCGCGATGCATCGAAGCGCCTATATATTCCTGCTGCTCACCACCTTGCTTTGGGGCGGAAATTCGGTGGCCGGCAAGCTGGCGGTCGATCACGTGTCGCCGATGACGCTGGTCTTCCTGCGCTGGGTGCTGGCCGTGGCGATCATGCTGCCCATCGGTTGGAACACCATCCAGAAGGACTGGCCGGTGGTCCGCAAGCACTGGTTCGTGCTGGTCGCCCTCGGTGCCAGCGGCTTCACCCTGTTCAACACCATCTTCTACACGGCGCTCAACTACACGACAGCGATCAATGTCTCGATCGAACAGGCGGCGATGCCGATCCTGATCATGACTGCCAATTTCGTCTTCTTCCGCCTGCGCGTGAACTGGGCGCAGATTGTCGGCGTCGTGCTGACCATCGCCGGCGTGATCCTCACCGCCTGCCACGGCGACCCGCGCCGGCTGTTGGCGCTGGAACTCAATTTCGGCGACGCCATCATGCTGGTCGCCGTCTTTCTCTACAGCGGCTATTCGGTCGGGCTGCGGCTGAAGCCGGTGATGCACTGGCAGAGCCTGATGCTGGCCCTGTCGGTTGCGGCACTCGTCACCTCGTTGCCGTTCTTCCTGTGGGAGGTTCTCGCCGGCAAGGTCATCATGCCCGACGCGCGCGGCTGGACTGTCATCGTCTATACGGCGATCGGCGCCTCGGTCGTTTCGCAGATCTTCTACATCAGGGGCAACGAACTGATCGGCGCCAACCGCGCCGGCCTGTTCATCAATCTGGTGCCGATCTTCGGCACGCTGCTGTCGGTGCTGATCGTCGGCGAGACGTTCCACCTCTATCAGGCACTGGCTTTGGTGCTCGTGCTGGGCGGCATCGGCCTTGCCGAATACAGCGGGCGCAAGACAGCGAACCTGCCATCGGCCGGGGCACGCTGAACGACAAAAAGGCGCGGAAGCGGCCCGCGCCCTTTATCTTTCACAACGAGTGGAGATCACATCGCGTTGACGTCGAACTGCAGCCTCTTGGCCGAGTCGATCGACTTGTGAGCCTTGATCTTTTCCAGCACCGACTCAGGGAACGGCGCGTCGAGATAGAGCAGCGCTATGGCATCGCCGCCCGGCCGGTTGCGGCCGAGCTGGAAGTTGGCGATGTTGACGCCATTCTCGCCGCAGACGGTGCCGAGCAGGCCGATGATGCCCGGCGCGTCCGCATTGGTAGTGTAGAGCATGTGCTGGCCGACCTCGGCATCGAGGTTGATGCCCTTGATCTGGATGAAGCGTGGCTTGCCATCCGAGAAGCATGTGCCGGCGATCGAGCGCGTCATGTGCTCGGTCTTCACCGTCAGCTTGATATAACCGTCGAACACGCCCGACTTGTCGCGCTTGACCTCGGCGACGATGATGCCGCGCTCCTTCACCATGATCGGCGCCGACACCATGTTGACGTCCGAGACCTGAGGCCGGATCAGCCCGGCGAGTGCGGCGCTGATCAGCGCACGCGTGTTCATCGTCGCGGTCGAGCCGTCGAACAGGATCTCCACCTCCTTGATCGGATCCTCGGTGACCTGGCCGACAAAGGCGCCGAGCACCTCGGCAAGCTTGACGAAGGGCTTTAGCCGCGGCGCCTCCTCGGCGGTGATCGACGGCATGTTGATGGCGTTGGAGACGGCGCCCTTGATCAGATAGTCGGCCATCTGCTCGGCAACCTGCAGCGCGACATTCTCCTGGGCCTCCGTCGTCGAGGCGCCGAGATGCGGCGTCGCCACCACATTCTCCATGCCGAACAGTTCGTTGTTCTCGGCCGGTTCGACCTCGAAGACGTCGACGCCGGCGCCGGCCACCTTGCCGCTTTTCAGCGCCGCGATCAGGTCGGCCTCGACGATCAGACCGCCGCGTGCGCAATTGATGATGCGCACGCCCTTCTTCATCTTGGCGATCGCCGCGGCATCGATGATGTTGCGTGTCTTGTCGGTCAGCGGCGTGTGCAGCGTGATGAAATCGGCGCGGGCGAACAGTTCGTCCAGCTCGACCTTGTCGACGCCAAGCTCCTCGGCACGGCTGTCCGACAGGAACGGGTCGAAGGCGATGACGTGCATCTTGAGGCCAACGCCGCGCGTCGCGACGATCGAACCGATGTTGCCGCAGCCGATGACGCCCAACGTCTTGCCGGTGATCTCGACGCCCATGAAGCGGTTCTTTTCCCATTTGCCGGCATGGGTCGAGGCGTTGGCTTCAGGGATCTGGCGCGCCAGCGCGAAGATCATCGCCACCGCATGTTCGGCTGTGGTAATCGAATTGCCGAAGGGCGTGTTCATCACGATGATGCCCTTGCGGCTTGCCGCCGGGATATCGACATTGTCGACGCCGATGCCGGCGCGGCCGATGACTTTGAGATTGGTAGCGGCGTTGATCAGCTTTTCGGTGACCTTGGTCGCCGAGCGGATGGCGAGGCCATCATACTGGCCAATCACTTCAGCGAGCTTTTCCTTGTCCTTGCCGAGATCGGGCAGATAGTCGACCTCGACGCCGCGATCCTTGAAGATTTGCACGGCGGTGGGGGAGAGTTTGTCTGAGACGAGAACGCGGGGCGCCATGGCGGCCTCCTTGAAATGGATTTGATCCTGATGGGAATGGGCGGCCCGAAGGCCGCCGCGAACGATCTCAGGCCGCCGCTTTGAGCGACGCCTTCTGCGCGGCGAAGGCCCAGTCGAGCCAAGGCAGCAGCGCTTCCAGATCCGACGTCTCGACCGTCGCGCCGCACCAGATGCGCAGGCCGGGCGGTGCGTCGCGATAGGCACCGATATCGTAGGCGACGCCTTCCTTGTCGAGCACCGACACCAGCCCCTTGGCGAAGGCCGCCTGCCCGTCGGCATCGAGCGCCGACACGTCCGGGTCGGTGAAGGACAAGCAGACGGACGTGTTCGACCGTGTCGCCGGCTGGCCGGCGAGATGACCGAGCCAGGAGGACTTGCCGACAAAGCGATCGAGGACGGCCGCATTGGCATCCGCCCTGGCGATCAGCGCGTCGAGGCCGCCGGTCGACTTCGCCCAGTTGAGCGCATCGAGGTAGTCCTCGACGCACAGCATCGAGGGCGTGTTGATGGTCTCGCCCTTGAAGATACCTTCGATCAGCTTGCCGCCCGAGGTCAGGCGGAAGATTTTCGGCAGCGGCCATGAGGGCTTGTAGGTTTCCAGCCGCTCGACGGCGCGAGGCGACAGGATCAGCATGCCGTGAGCGCCCTCGCCGCCCAGCACCTTCTGCCAGGAGAAAGTGACGACATCGAGCTTTTCGAAGTCGAGCCTCTGCGCGAATGCGGCGGAAGTCGCATCGCAGACGGTCAGGCCCCTGCGGTCCGCGGGAATGAAATCGCCGTTCGGCACGCGCACGCCCGACGTGGTGCCGTTCCAGGTGAAGACCACATCGCGGTCGAAATCGATCTTGGTGAGGTCGGGCAGTTCGCCGTAGCCGGCTTCGATCTTGCGCACGTCGGCGAGCTTTAACTGCTTGACCACGTCCGTGACCCAGCCGGAGCCAAAGCTCTCCCAGGCAACCATGTCGACGCCGCGCTCGCCGAGCAGCGACCACAGCGCCATCTCGACCGCACCGGTGTCCGACGCCGGCACGATGCCGATGCGATAACCCGCCGGGACCTGGAGAATGTCGCGCGTCAGCTCGATCGCCTGTTCGAGCTTGGCCTTGCCGATCTTGGCGCGGTGGGAACGGCCGAGCGCGGCAGCGTTCAGCGCCTCGACCGACCAGCCGGGGCGTTTTGCGCAGGGACCTGAGGAGAAATTGGGATTTGCCGGACGGAGTCCGGGCTTCGTATGCGTCGTCATCGTGGTCTATCCTTCCAGATAGTGGCCCCTCGTTGGGGAGGGGTGGCCCACGGACGGCGATATTCGTTCGGGCTTCAGGCGTCAAGAGGAAAGTTTTTGTCGCTGCCGGGATACCGGCGATCTGTGATCAGGATGTCGGGACTTCAAATGCAAACGACGGACCCGAAGATCCGCCGTCCCGATCTCTCGTGCTCGCCGCGCCTACCAGAGATCGTAGCGCAGCCCGAGCTTGACCTGATGGTTGCTGATACCTTTTTTGACCGGATAGGAATCGAGGCTCTCGGCCGTCACGTATTCGGCGTTGGGGGCGGAAAAATACTGATAGCCCAGGTCGACGGAAACGTTCTTCGATACCTGATAGGCGAGGCCCGCGTTCAGCGTGTAGGCCAGCGAGTACTGGGTCTTGCTGTCACTTACGGCGAAATCGTCCGTGTCGTCGCCATTGTCGGTGAAGTAGCTAGCCGAGAGGCTGCGCTTGCTGCGGACGACGCCGATACCGGCGCCGAGATAGGGCGTTATGCCGACATAGGTGCCAAGATCGACATAGCCGTTGAGTATGGCCGACAAGGCGTAGTTCTTCAGGGATGCCGATGCCACGGTTGCCGTGTCCGGCGCTACCACAGTCCCTGTGTCATCATAGCCGACGCCGATCTCATTGCCGGGCAGATAGCCGAGATTGAGGTCGGCGCGCAGATAGTCGTTGAAATGGTAGCCGAAGCCGATGCTGGCAAAGATCGGATCTTCCTTGTCGCTGAAGGCTGCGGTGTCGGTGGCGAAATCTTGATCCTTGAAGCTCTTCTGAGCCAGATAAGAGACATCGCCGCGCAGATACCAGCCGGAGCCGACCTCGACAGGAACGTAGTCGGGTGCCTGGTCGACATAGATCGGCGGATCGTAGTCGGCCGCGTGCACCGGCGTCAGCGGCAGGAGGGCTAGTGCACCGAGCGCCAGCGCCATACGCGATGTAAGTTTCATGGTCCCCGACTCCCGGATTTTGCGCCGCAAGCAATCGCAGCGGCCGCCATCGTTTCAAGGAGCATTGTTAACCATAGTGGTTAAGTGGCGGTTAAGGCTAACAGAGCGTTAGCGAATTCATTTCCGCTGTTGATACCAGGCGGCCCAAACGAAAAACCGCCCGGCTTGAGGCCGGACGGTTTTTCGAAGAATTCAAGTGATGTGAGATGGCGCTACTTGGTGTAGATCGGCTCGGGTTCGGGCTGGTAGGCAACGACCGGCGCGGCGCAACCGTTGCTGCCACCGAACTGATAGCGCAGGCCACCGCGCACTTCGTGCGTGTTGATGCCACGGTCGAAGCCGGGACCAGCACTGCTTGCGTCCCACTCGAACATGCGGCCACCCTGGATATGGGAGTAGCGGTAGCCGGCATCGAGGATGATCTTGTCGGTCAGGCAGTAGGAAGCGCCGGCCATCAGAGCGTAGGCGAAACGCCAGTTGGATGCTCCCGGATTGGTCTCGGTGGTGTTCGGGTCGTAGACAGTATCCCACTTGACGCGCGCACCGCCGATGCCAGCGCCAACATAGGGCGTGATACCATGCCAGGTGCCGATATCGACATAGGCATTGGCCAGCAGCAGCAAGGCGCTCATCTTCGACACTTCGGTCGACGTCGTCAGCAGATCCGAAGTGCCGCCGTTGAAGTTCGACTTGAACCAGTAGTCGGCGGTCAGATCGGTACGGAAGTGGTCGTTGATCTTGTAGCCGACGCCGGCACCAAGCGAGAAGCCGCCCTTGAGCTTGCCGAAATCGAAGCTTCTGGTGCCGGGCGTGACCACGCCGCAACAATCGACGGTATAAGTCGTATAGTCGATGCCGCGCACGGTCGACTTGTGATAGTCGATGTCGCCACGGATATACCAGCCGCCGACTTCCGCCGGCTGCTCGTAGACGGCCTGAGGCGGTGCCTCTTCGACCATCGGTTCCGGCAGGTCGGCCGCGAACAACGGTCCTGCCAGGCCCGCGAACAGTAAGGCGAGCAGGGCCTTTCGTGCTGTCTTGAACATGCTTGTCACCCCTGAAAAGCTCGGAACGGCGAACCCGCCCGAAATGCGATTGGCTTTCAGTCGTGGATAATGAATTGCAAAGGTTAAAAGGCATTTAACCCTGTTGCTTAACCACGAATCTCGAAACTTCTGGGACCGGTGCGAGATTTCCGAACAGCGAACAGACTGGCAGCCGACAAGAGAAAGCCCGCCGAAGGGCGGGCCTTGGACAGGTTCAGGCGACGACTCCCGCCGGGCGGGCGCTGTGGGGGTCAGGCGGCGCTGCGCGTTTCCGAGATGACTTCCACGATGCCGTTGACGACGGACTCGACCAGTTGCGGGTCGTCGCCTTCGGCCATCACGCGGATCAGCGGCTCTGTCCCGGATGGCCGGATAACCAGCCGTCCGGTCTTGCCGAGGCGGTTACGGGCGTCTTCGATGGCGGCCTTGACCGGCGCCTCCTCGAGCGGCTTGCCGCCGGAAATGTGGACGTTCTTCAGGAGTTGCGGCACGGGTTCGAATTTCTTCGATAGTTCGCTGACCGGCCGGCCCTGCCGCTTGATGCAGGCCAGCACCTGCAGCGCCGAAACCAGGCCGTCGCCGGTGGTCGAGAAATCCGACAGTACGATATGGCCCGACTGTTCGCCGCCGACATTCAGCCCATGCGCGCGCATATGCTCGACGACATAACGGTCGCCAACCTTGGTGCGGTGCAATTGCAGCTTCATGTCGCCAAGGAAGCGTTCGAGGCCGAGATTGGACATCACGGTTGAGACGACACCGCCCCCGGCAAGCCGCCCGCTCTGGTGCCAGGATTCGGCGATCAGCGCCATGATCTGGTCACCATCGACGATCGCGCCGTTTTCATCGACGATGACGACGCGATCGGCGTCGCCGTCGAGCGCGATGCCGATGTCGGCGCGCACTTCGTGCACCTTCTTTTGCAGGCCGGCCGGATGGGTCGAGCCGCATTCCTTGTTGATGTTGAAGCCGTTGGGCTCGACATTGATGGCGACGACTTCGGCGCCCAGTTCCCACAGCGCCTCGGGCGCCACCTTGTAGGCCGCGCCATTGGCGCAATCGACGACGATCCTCAGGCCCGCGAGCGACATCGAGCGCGGCAAGGTGCGCTTGGCGAATTCGATGTAGCGGTCATGCACGCCGTCGACGCGCTTGGCGCGGCCAAGCCCGTCGGAATCGGCGAGCGCCAGTTCGATATCCTTGTCGAGCATGCTTTCGATGCGCTCCTCGATTTCGTCGGAGAGCTTGTAGCCGTCGGGCCCGAACAGCTTGATGCCGTTGTCGTAATAGGGGTTGTGCGAGGCCGAGATCATGACGCCGATATCGGCGCGCAGCGAACGCACCAGCATGGCGACAGCCGGCGTCGGGATCGGGCCGAGCAGGAACACGTCCATGCCGGCGGCACAAAGACCGGCGACCATGGCATTCTCGATCATATAGCCGGAAAGCCTGGTGTCCTTGCCGAGCACGACGCGATGTCGATGGCTGCCCCGCTGGAAAGACAGTCCGGCGGCCATGCCGACCCGCATCGCGATTTCAGCGGTCATCGGAAACTTGTTGGCGCGTCCGCGAATGCCGTCCGTGCCGAAATAATTCCCTGCCATGCTAGTCAGCTTCCTCGACGTTTCTTCCCCGGCACGTCATGCCACAATTGGCCAGGGCGCTATGATCACATTGTGTGATTATACGTTACCAATCCTTAGAAAACCATTGTTGTGCACTGCACACAACGTGGCCGCAACCTTACATGCCCAGACTGCCATGCTGCAATATACAAGTCATGCGAGCCTTTCGGCGCGGATGCACCAGGAAAATCTTGCTCTGAACCAGGCAACGGACAACGATTTCATCACCTTATCGGGAGAAGCCGGTTTTCGGCGATATATACGCCACTTGGCATCTGGCGCAACCGACCGTTGAGCGTTATTGATTTGCAGGGACGTATCATGGGCTGTTGCAACGGAGAAACGCTATGCTCATCCACCGACTTGCCACTTTGACCGGCCTCGCCGTCGCGACCTTGTTCCTGGCCGCGCCAGCCAACGCACTGACGATGGCCGAGTGCAGCACGAAGTATAACGCCGCCAAGGATGCGGGGACACTTTCCGGCGCGACCTGGAACCAGTTCCGCAAGGCTCAGTGCGGCACCGACGCCGCGGCGACGACCGACGCCAAGCCGGCCGATACCAAGAAAGCAACCGACACCACGAAGGCTGCCGAGACGAAGCCGGCCAAGGCCGCCAAGGCTGCCGCCGCGGCCGACGACAGCACTGCGAAGGGCCTGACGGCGAAGGAATGCAGCACCAAGTACCAGGCGGCGAAGGCTGCCGGCACGCTGAACGGCATGAAGTGGAACGACTTCCGCAAGTCCGAATGCGCCGCCGGTGCATCCGCCGCTGCCGCCAAGCCGGCAACCACCAAGGCTGCCGCGGCTCCCGCAGACAATGGCGGCAAGGGTCTGTCCATGGCCGAATGCAGCACCAAGTATCAGGCTGCCAAGACGGCCAACACGCTAAAGGGCATGAAGTGGAATGACTTCCGCAAGGCCGAATGCGGCGCCGGCGCCTCGGATGACGACACGGTGCCAGCCGCCGACGAGGCGAGCTACACCAAGGAGCCGGCGAAGCCGACGACGGCTGCGCCCAAGGGCGTCAAGTTCCCGTCCGCGATCTCGGCGAAATACGCCAGCGAGACCCCCGGAAAAGGCCGCATGCACACCTGCCTCGACCAGTACTATGTCCTTAAGGACGCCAACGCGCTCGGCGGCCTGAAGTGGATCCAGAAGGGCGGCGGCTTCTACAGCCTGTGCAACGCCAAGCTGAAGAGCTGAGCGCTTAGCCATAGTCTCCAAACAAAGGCCCGCGCATCGCAAGATGCGCTGGCCTTTTTTTGTTGCGCGAAGACGCACACTGCCTTGCTCGCATCTGCATGTCGCCGGGCTGCCGGCATCATCAATTCGCCTACACTGCCCACCGCCAAGCTCATCGGCAGTCCGTAAAGATTCTGGTTGAACATATAGAGAACAAACCATATACAAAAAGACGTCAAACTTATTATCAACCAGGAGGGTCTTATGCACAGTTTGAAATTGGCGGTATTGGCTGCGACCGCATTTGTCGCTTGGAGCGTCGTCCCCGCAAGCGCACTGACGATGAAGGAATGCGGCGAGACCTATCGAACAGCCAAGGAAGGCGGCACTCTGAACGGCATGGACTGGACGGCTTTTCGCAAGGAGAAGTGCGCGACATCAGCAGCGGACAGTGTCAGCGAGGATACGGTCAAAACCGAGCCGCAGACGAAAAAGGAAATCAGCGCGGCGGTCGCCCCCACTGTAGCGCCCGCGGGGGTGACATTCCCGACCACGCTGGCCGCCGAGTTCAAGACCGAAAAGCCCGCGAAGGCGCGCATGAAGACCTGTCTGCAGGGCTACCATGGCAACAAGGACGCGGGCACGTTGAACGGCCTTCGCTGGATCCAGAAGGGCGGCGGTTATTATAGCATGTGCAATGCCAAGCTGAAGAGCTGAGCGACAAGACATCTGAAGAAGAGAAGGCCTGCGAACCGCAGGGTTCGCGGGCCTTTTTATTGCCTTCGAGGGCACGCCAGCGGCGACCTTGCCAATCTCCCCCGCAAGGGGGAGATTGGCTATCACCTAGCTTTCGCCAATCGTCACCGTCGCAGATGCGAGGTCGCGGGCAACTCCTCCCCAACGCCAAAAACAAAAAACGCCGCGGAGCAAGCCGCGGCGTTCGATGAAATCAGTGGTCAAGCTCAGCTCGATGGCTGCGGTTCCATGCCGCCTTCGGGCTCCGGCCCCTTCTTGCGCCGGCCGCCGGACTTCGGCACGGCAGAGCCACGGCTCGGCGGCGTGTCGTCGCCAAGGTCGCGCGCTGGCTTGTGGCCGGCGATCAACTGCTTGATCTCCTCGCCGGACAGCGTCTCGTATTCCAGCAGGCCCTGCGCCAGCGCGATCCATTCCTTCTTCTTCTTGGTCAGGATGGACTTCGCCGACGAATAGGCCTCGTCGATCAGGCGACGCACCTCGGCGTCGATGATCTGCGCGGTCTCTTCCGAGACGTTCTGTGTGCGCGCCACCGAGTGGCCGAGGAACACTTCTTCCTGGTTGTCGCCATAGGCGACATGGCCGAGCTTGTCGGAAAAGCCCCAGCGCGTGACCATGGCGCGCGCCAGCTTGGTCGCCTGCTCGATATCCGAAGAGGCACCCGAGGTGATGTTCTCCTTGCCGAACTTGAACTCCTCGGCGACACGGCCGCCCATCATGATGGCGAGGCGTGAGACCATGTATTTGTAGCTCATCGAATAGCGGTCGCCTTCCGGCAACTGCATGACCATGCCGAGCGCGCGGCCGCGCGGGATGATGGTGGCCTTGTGCAGCGGATCGGCCGACGGCACGTTGAGCGCGAGAATGGCGTGGCCGGCCTCATGGTAGGCGGTGAGCTCCTTCTCGGCCTGCGTCATGGCCGACGAGCGGCGCTCGGCGCCCATCATGATCTTGTCCTTGGCGTCCTCGAATTCCGCCATGGTGACCAGACGCTTGTTGCGCCGTGCCGCCATCAGCGCGGATTCGTTGACAAGGTTCATCAGGTCGGCGCCGGAAAAGCCCGGCGTACCGCGCGCGATCACCTTGAGATCGACATTGGGCGCCAGCGGCACGTTGCGCACATGCACCTTGAGGATCTTCTCGCGGCCGACGATGTCGGGGTTCGGCACCACGACCTGGCGGTCGAAGCGGCCTGGCCTGAGCAGTGCCGGATCGAGCACGTCGGGCCGGTTGGTGGCAGCGATCAGAATGATGCTTTCGTTGGACTCGAAGCCGTCCATCTCGACCAGCAGCTGGTTCAGCGTCTGCTCGCGTTCGTCATTGCCGCCGCCGAGGCCGGCGCCGCGATGACGGCCGACAGCGTCGATTTCGTCGATGAAGATGATGCAGGGCGCGTTCTTCTTGGCCTGGTCGAACATGTCGCGGACGCGGCTTGCACCGACGCCGACGAACATCTCGACGAAGTCAGAACCGGAAATGGTGAAGAACGGCACATTGGCTTCGCCGGCAACCGAGCGGGCGAGCAGCGTCTTGCCGGTTCCCGGAGGGCCGACGAGCAGCACGCCGCGCGGAATCTTGCCGCCGAGCCGCTGGAATTTCTGCGGATCGCGCAGGAACTCGACGATCTCTTCCAGATCTTCCTTGGCTTCGTCGACGCCGGCAACGTCCTGGAAGGTGACGCGGCCATGCGCTTCGGTGAGCAGCTTGGCTTTCGACTTGCCGAAGCCCATGGCGCGGCCGGAGCCGGACTGCATCTGGCGCATGAAGAATATCCAGACGCCGAGGATGAGGATCATCGGCAGCCACGAGATCAAATAGCCGAACAGCGAATTGGAACCGTCCGTTTCAGGCCGCGCATTGATGGTGACGTTCTTGTCCTGCAGCCGCGAGACCAGCGAAGGATCGCCGGGCGAATAGGTCTGGAAGCCGCTGGCATTGTCGGTGTACGTGCCGCTGATGCGGGCGCCCGCGATGGTCACCGTCTTGACCCGGCCCGCCGCGACATCCTGCAGGAACTGCGAATAAGGCACATCGCTGGAAGCCCCTCGCGTCTGCGGCGTCTGGAACAGATTGAACAGGGCTATGAGCAGGACCGCTATGATCGCCCAGAGCGCGAGGTTGCGATAGTTCGGATTCATCAATTGTCCCGTTGGCATCCGCGGGGCGGACACGCGTCATGAGAGGAAACTTGCGCCTAACATAGGGAGAGCGTCCCCCCTTGCCAAGCAGAACAGCACGTCTGGGTTAAGCTTTCGCGCAACCATCAGCCGGCACTGTGGCCGCTGAAAGGCAAGGGCGGCACCGGGGCCGCGCCAATCAGCCTGGCGACAGCCCGCGCCGGCGCCAGGTCGAAGGATGGCAGGAAGCGGTCGAAAGGGGTAACGACCGGCCGCACTTCCACCATCGCGGGCCTCAGTCCATATCCAGGCAAACCAAGGCATTCACCGGCCTGCCACAACGCCGGCTCGGCGGCGAGCGCGGCGCGCCTCAGGCTCGGCGGGGTTTTTCCATCGCCCGTCGCCAGCCGCTTCGCCGCTGCCGTGCCGAACGGGGCAATCAACAATGCGCCGCTGCTGTCGTTCAATGCGATGCGCCGGCGGCCATCCCACAGAATGCTGCCGGTGGCAGCGGCGGGGAGGCCGCGCGCCTCGCGGCGCACGAAGATGCCGGAGCGCCGGGAATCGATGACCGTCCGCGACAATGTGGCGCAAAGAAATCCAGCCCTCAGCCGACCGAACAGCGCCTCGCTGCGGGCCTGATCCGGCAGAAAGGCAATCCCGCCGGTCGTGGCCAGCAGGATGCGCAACGCATAGACAGCCGCTCGCTCGTCGCCTGTATTCAGCAAAAGCGGATCAAGGCGAATGAGCCCGCAGGCCGGCTGGGTCGCGAATTCGCCGATCAAGCTTGCGGCAGCGAGGCCGAGTTGACTGCGCGCACGACCCTCATGCGTGGCCAGCGCCAGCGCATCGTCGATGCGCCGCGCACCGTTGCCGTCGGCAAGGGCTGCCCGCATGCGCGGCCGCTCGAAGGCCGCGTCGACATTGGTCGGGTCATCGGCCCAGCCGACATTCTCACGCCGCAGGACGTCGCGTAGTGCCGCGCGCCGCAACCCGAGAAGCGGCCGCACGATCCACGCGCGCCAGTCATAGAGGGTGGCCGGTGCCATGCCGGCAAGTCCCCGGCCGGCCATGCCGGCATGGCCCTGGCCCTCGTCCCGCGCGTGCCGCATCAGCACCGTTTCCGCTTGGTCGTTGGCGGTATGGCCTGTGAGGATCATGCCGATGCCTTCGGCTTGTGCCGCCTCGGCCAGCAGCCGGTAGCGCGCCTCGCGAGCAGCGGCGGGCAGGCCGGTCGATGGCTTGGGGCCCGACCATGTCAGGATGCGGTGTGAAATTCCGAGTCTGGCGCACAGCTTCGCCACTGTTTGCGCTTCCGCAGCCGAACCGGACCGCAAACCGTGGTCGATCGTCACCGCCAGCAGCCTGGTTGCCGGCGCCGTACGGTCGAGATGGTGTTTGAGAAGAAGGAGCAGGGCGGTCGAGTCGCTGCCGCCGGACACGGCCGCAACAGCGCCGCTGGTAAAATCGATATGCGAAAAAGGGTTAGTCGAAAGGTCCGGCTCGGTGTCGAGCATAATGCATGTCGCCCAAAAGTGATCCCGGTTTCAGGACAACGACATGTATGACAAGGATCAGCAGGCAGCCAGAGCCTTCTCCTGCTTGACGCGTTCCTTGAGCGCGCTGGAAATATCGGGGTAGCGCTTGCCGACCTCGCTGAAAGTGGCGCAGGCAACGTCATGCTGCTTGAGGCCGACCAGCGACACGCCGAGCTTCAGCAACATGTCGGGAGCTTTCTTGGCCTTGGGGTAGTCCTTGCTGGCCGCAAGGAACGTCTCGGCCGCGTCGCGGTATTTCTGCTGGCCGAGCAATGACTCGCCCAGCCAGTAGTGCGCGTCCGCGGCCTTCGCATCCTTGGGAAAGCGGGCGATGTGGTCGCGAAAACCCTGCTCGGCGGTGCCGTAGTCGCCCGAGAGGATGAACTGGTAGGAGTTGCGGTAAAGCTCCTCCGGGTTGTTGGTGGCGGGCAACGCCGCGACCACCGTATCGGATTTGCCGGCCTTGGAGACGCCCCCGGCGACTGGCGCGGTGTCCTGCGCCGGCGCGGTCGATTGTGTGTTGCCGCCGGCATCGATGACATTGCCATTCTTGTCGACGGTAATGGTGCCGAAATTCTTTTCCGGCGCTCCCGTACCGGGAATAACCTTGCCGGGGTCGCCATCGGGAGATTCGACGATGACGTCCTCGACCGTCTTGCCGCCTGCCGACTGGTCGTTGGCGGGCGCGGCGCCGGCATCGGCCGGCGCCCGTATTGCCGGGGCCGCTGCCACGTCGTTGTCGGTGCCGGTGGTGGCGTCCGATTTCTTCTGCGCCGGCGGCTGTCCGCCTTGCGTGCCGCCACCTTCCAGCTGCTGGAAGCGGAATTCATTATCTTCCTGCTGCTTGCGGATCTGCTCCTGCATCTGCAGGACCTGGAAATTGAGTTCCTCGATCTTGCCGTTCATCTGCCGCAGCTGGTCTTCCAGGCTGGTGACAGCGGCAGGATCGGACTGCACCAGCTGAACCTGGTTCGGTTTCTCCTTTTGACCAAAAAAGCCCGGCAATTCGATACTGGGAAGATGGAAGGTAAAGCCGCTGTCGGTTGATTGCCCTGTGCCGCGCGCCCCGGTGCCGCTAGCCAGGGCGGTGATGCCTGATAGGAGCAGCAGCGCAAGCGTGCCGCTCAGAACCGATCTCAAATGCATGTGCCTCTCGCAGTGATTTCGTTAGCTTGTTCGCGCCTTCCAATCAGAATGGGACCAGCCAAGCGCCCTCGGCTCATAGCAGGAGCCGAGACTTCGGCCAAATTTTGTTTCGAGCGTCCGGATATGAAAAAGGCGGCCCAAGGGCCGCCTTTCGCACAGGTATGTTGCATTTTTACCGCTAGACGGCCGCGCGTTCTTTGACGCGCCGGTCGGCTGCGTGATGCCTCAGGAGCCAGCACCGCTGAGCGTGGTGACTGCGCGGCGATTCTGCGACCAGCAGGAGATGTCGTCGCAAACCGCGACCGGACGTTCCTTGCCGTAGGAAATGGTCTTGAGACGGCTGGCCGAGACGCCCTTGGCGACAAGGAAGTCGCGGGTGGCGGCGGCGCGGCGGGCGCCGAGCGCCAGATTGTATTCACGCGTTCCGCGTTCGTCGGCATGACCTTCGACGACGATGGCATACTGCTTGTACTGGTTCAGCCACTGCGCCTGGCGCGAGAGCGTCGTCTGCGCGTCGGCACGGATCGAGGTCGAGTCCGTATCGAAGAAGATGCGGTCGCCAATGTTGACGGTGAAGTCCTGCGCCGATCCGGGTGTTGCGGCACCGGCGCCGTTAAGGCCAAGATCGGCCGCGTTGTTCGGCGTCTTCTTCGAGGCGCAACCTGCGATGGCGAGCATCGCCACCAGCGCGATCATGACCGGGTTTCTGGTAAGTGCTGCGATACGGCCCATGCCGCCTCTCCTTCGTATTTCGAGTGATCTAATTTGAGTGATTTCGTTGATCACCCAGTAACCACGTTTGGGTTAACCGGCATTCAAGAAACACGGTTAAATTTTGGTTTAAGCTGCCCGTCCACAGCCGTTGGCCTGAAGCCACATTTCACGCGGACCCTAGGCGTAAATACGGCCAAAACGCGACCAAGGCATGGAAAAGGGGCCGAAAACGGCCCCTTTTCAGCATCTGTGGCAATTCAGCCGAACCTATTCAAGCAGCGGCGACCAGGCCGGGTCCGAAGCGAAGTTCGCCGTCGGGATCGATTGCTCGTTGCGTCCGGTCAGATCGACCGAAACCAGTTTGGGGCCACCGGCGGAATCGCGGAAGAACATCAGCACGCGGCCATTCGGCGCCCAGGTCGGTCCCTCCTGCTGGAAGCCGGAGGACAGGATGCGCTCGCCCGATCCATCGGTCTTCATGACGCCGATCTGGAATTCGCCGCCGGTCTGCTTGGTGAAGGCAATCAGGTCGCCGCGCGGCGACCATACCGGTGTCGAATAGACGCCGTCGCCGAAGGAGATGCGCGTCTGGCCCGAGCCGTCGGCGCCCATCACGTAGATCTGTGCGCGGCCGCCACGGTCGGAGGTGAACACCACCTTGCTGCCGTCGGGCGAATAGGACGGCGAGGTGTCGATGGCGGTCGAGTTGGTCAGCCGCGTTGTCGAGCGGCTGCGCAGGTCCATGGCGAAGATGTTGGAATTGCCGTCGTCGCGCAGCAGGCTCATGGTCACCTTCTGGCCGTCGGGCGAAAAGCGCGGCGCAAAGGTCATGCCGGGGAAATTGCCGACCAGTTCGCGCTGGCCGGTCTCGATCTGCAGCAGGTAGACCCGCGGCTGACCGCTCTCATAAGACATGTAGGTGATTTCCTGCCGGTTCGGCGAGAAACGCGGCGTCAGCACGATCGACCTGCCGTCCGAGAGATAGCGCACATTGGCGCCGTCCTGGTCCATGATGGCAAGGCGCTTCTTGCGCGCATTCTTGGCGCCAGATTCGTCGATGAAGACGACGCGGGTGTCGAAATAGCCTTTTTCGCCGGTCAGCCGCTCATAGATGGCGTCGGCGATGATATGGGCGACGCGGCGCTGATTGGCGTCGTTGGCGAAGAACTGCTCGCCAGCCATCTGCTGGCCGGCAAAGGTATCCCACAACCGGTACTGGGCGCGGATGCGGCCGTCGGCTTCCTTGCTGACGCTGCCGGTGACCAGCGCCTGCGCGTTGATCACCTTCCAGTCGTCGAAGCGCGGTGCTGCATCGGGGTTGGTGATCTTCTCGATAAAGGCGCTTTTGTCGATCGGAGCGAACAGACCCGAACGCTTCAAATCGGCGGTGACGATCTGCGAAATCTGCGCCCCAAGCGCGTCACCGCCCTGGAAATCCGTGATGGCGATCGGCAGCGGCTCGACGTTGCCCTTGTTGACGTTGAGCTCGACGAGCGCCAGCGCCGGCAACGTGCCTGCCGCGGTCATGCCCATCGCCATTGCTGCGACCATCAGGAGCGGCTTGAGGATTGATTTCATGTCTTCTCGCTTCTCGTACTGATTTTCGGATACGCGGGCCGCCTTAGAGGCCCAGCATCTCCCTTGGATCGAAGGTGACGCGGACGTCGGCCCAGATGTCCTGCTTGCCGGCGGGAACTTGCAGGCCAGTGACATCGCATTTTTGCACCGCACGAACGGCACTTTCGTCGAACTGACGGTTACCGCTCGACGTTTCGACCGCCGGGCGCCCGTCCAGTTTGCCGGACGCATCCAGGTTGAACCGCACCACGACGACGAAATTCTCGGAACCTTCAAGGCCGACAGGCAGGGTCCAGCAGCCGCCGAGCTGGCTTTCCAGGGCACCCATTTCGGACCTGGAAAGCTTCTGTCCCTGATCCTTATCACCGCCGAGCGACGCCTGCTGGGTCGAGCGCTTGGCGCCGCCGCCGGATGGCTTCTGCTTGTCGAGCAGCGCGGAGATCTCGTCGGCGTTGAATTGCTTGTCATCGGACTTCGGCTTCGACGACGCTTCCTTGACCGGCTTGTCGGCGTTCTTGCGCTCCGGCGCCTTGGCGCTTTCGGCCTGCGCCGGCTGCGGCTTCGGCCGTGCCTCCGGCGCGGGCGCCGAGTCGGGCAGCTGCGTCGCCTCGGCGGGGGGCTCCTGCGCTATGGCTTCGGCGACGGCGTCGGGCTTGACCTCGGGTGTCGGATCGATGGCGGCGGTCTTGTCCTGCGGCGGCGGGGTTGGCGCCGGCTTGGCCGGTGTCGGCTTGGGGTCGGGCTGCTTGACCGGCTCGGGCTTGACCTCTTCCTTGGGCGTCGGCGCCGGCGCCACTTCCGTTGCCGGGGTGGGCTTGGGCTTCTCCTGCGGCTTCGGCACGTCCTCGGGCTTCGGCTTTTCGATCGGGGTCGGCGCGGGCGGCGGAGCCGAGGTCATGTCGACGGGCTTCGGCTTGGCTTCCGGCGTTATCGGCTTGTCGGTGTCGACGCTGTTCTCGCCGACCTTCTGCGCATCAGGAACGACGTCCGGGCGCTGCGTCGGCACGGGTGCCGGCTTTTCATGCATCACGGCCTTCTTGTCGCCCTGCAACGTCTGCGCAATGGCTTCCATCGGCACGATATCGACAGCGACCGACTCGACGTCGGACGACGGAAGTGCCGCCGGCGCCGTCAGCGTGAACAGGCCGAAGGTCAGCGCCGCTGTATGCAAGATCACCGATGTGGTGAGGCCGGTCTTCATCGCGCGTCTATTGGTCCTGTTCCTGCAGTGAAACCAGGCCGATGTTCTTGTAGCCAGCGGCCGAAATGCGGGCCATCACCTTCATCGCCGTGCCATAGTCGGTGGACTTGTCGCCGCGGATGAAGATGCGCTCCTCATAGCCGGTCTTCGAGATCGCCTGCAGCTTGGCTACCAGCTCCTCGATCGGGATCTCGGTTTCCTGGAGATAGATCTGGCCGGCGGCGTTGATCGAGACGGTGATCGGCTGCGTGTCGGCATTCATCGCCTTGGCCTGCGTATCCGGCAGGTCGATCGGCACGCCGACCGTCAGCATTGGTGCGGCGACCATGAAGATGATCAGCAGCACCAGCATCACGTCGACCATCGGCGTGACGTTGATCTCGGACATCAGTGCATGGTGACGGCCGCGCCGCCTGTGGCCGCGTCCGCCGCGTCCTCCCATGCCCATGGACATACCCATCTGCTACTCCTCAGGCCTTGGGGGCCACTTTTTCATCGATTTGGCGCGAGAGTATGGCGGAGAACTCGTCGGAGAACCCTTCCATGCGCACGGCTATCTTGCTCGCGTCGGACGACAGCTTGTTGTAGGCGATGACGGCCGGAATGGCGGCGAGCAGGCCGATGGCCGTCGCCAGCAACGCTTCGGCAATGCCGGGCGCAACCACCGCGAGACTGGTGTTCTTGGAGCCGGCGATCGCCTGGAACGAGGTCATGATGCCGATGACGGTGCCGAACAGGCCGATGAAGGGTGCCGCCGAGCCGGTGGTGGCGAGGAAGCCGAGGCGGCCTTCCAGCTTTTCCATCTCGCGGGTCAGCGCCAGGTCCATCGCCTTGTCGATGCGGGTCTGCAGGCCGAGCGGCGTTTTGGCGCCCTTCTCGAAACTCTTCTTCCACTCGCGCATCGCAGCCACGAAAATGGCCCCCATGCCGGTTGTCTTGCGATCGGCGAGTGTGCGGTAAAGCTCTTCCAGCGACTGCCCGGACCAGAACACCTGTTCGAACCGGTTGAGCGCCAGCCGCATGCGGGCATAGGAAACCAGCTTGTCGACGATGATCGCCCAGGTCCAGACCGAGGCGCAGAGCAGGCCGATCATGACCAGCTTGACCACCCAGCTGGCCGAAACGAACAGCGACCAAACCGACAATTGCGCGCCCGGGTCGGCGAGTGCGATATTTTCCATCGTTACGTCCTTAAGATTTTCCGGGCGAAGCTGGCGGCTGGCCCCTGGCATCCCTTGTGGTCGGTTCGCACGAAGCTACCGGAACAACCCCAAACTGTGCCGTTCTCGGCCTTTTCAGGGCAAATATTGGTGAAAGGAAGGCGTTCGATAACGCCAATCTTCACCAATCTCTTCATGAACCGTTATGGTTAAGGATGGGTTAGTATATAAGGCGCGGCGCATTGCCACGCCCGGTACCAATGCGCAAGCCATCGCCGTTGATCGCAATGGGGCTAGTCAGCTGCGGGCAAGGCCTTGGGCATGAATGCGGCCACCCATTCTCTGGGAAAGCGCCTTGGGCGGCCATTCTCGCCGATGATCGCCGCTTCGACCTTGGCCTCGACCAGCACCTCATCGACGCGCTTGAGCTGCTGCGCCATGAAGATGCGCGCGCCGGAAATCTCCTCGGTGCGGGTGTCGACCGTCAGGATGTCGTCGATGCGGGCGGGGCCGCGAAAGTCGATCTCCATGCGGCGCACCACCCAGACTATTCTTTCGCCATGCTTGCCATCGGCAAGCTCTGTGTGGTGCACGCCGGTCAGCCGGAGATAGTCGGAGCGACCGCGTTCGAAGAATTCGAGATAGCGCGCATGGTAGACGACGCCGGAGAAATCGGTGTCGGCATAATAGACTCGCGCCATCAGCCGGTGGCCGAACGTGGTCAGCGCGCCGGAAAGCCCGGCCAGCAGCGTCGCCGATTCACCATGATCGCCCATTGCGCTTCCTTTTTCAGCCCCGACGAGGCACCAGTTCCCGCGGAACATAACATCGGATGGCACTGTTGACGGCGATGATCAAGAGTTTGACGGCGGCGCTGTTCGTGCTGGTGGGTTTGACGCTGTCTGGCCAGACCGCGACATTCTCGATGAAGCGCGGCCTCAATCTCGACCAGTGGGTAACATGGCCCGGTGAAGACCAGTGGGGCGACGCCAAGGCCATCCTGCCCTATCCGGAATGGCGGAAATTCCTTGGGGAGAACGACCTCAAGGCACTGAAGGACGCCGGCTTCGATTTCCTGCGCATGCCGGTCGATCCATCGCCCTTTCTGTCCGACCAGACCGTGACCTTCCGTGACGATCTCTATGCCAGCGTGCTGGACTCGGTGCGCATGATCAACCGCGCCGGCCTGAAGGTGATCGTCGACATGCACCTGATCCCGGCCGGCGGCAGCCGCAAGATCGGCATGGCTGAAGTGATGGACGACCCGCGGACCTTCGACGCCTATGTCGAGATGGTCCGCAAGATGGCCCGCACGCTGGCCAGCCAAGATCCCGCCCAGGTCGCCTTCGAGCCGATGAATGAACCGATCGTCGACTGCGACAGCGATGGCACCAGCCTGTGGCCGGACCGCCAGCGCAAACTGTTTGCCGCGGCGCGATCCTCGGCGACGAAACTGACCCTCGTGCTGACCGGCGCCTGCTATTCCGCCGCGAGCTCGCTGGAGAAGATCGACCCGAAGACGATCCCTGACGACAACGTCATCTGGGCGTTCCACTCCTATGATCCGTTCCTGCTCACCCATCAGGGCGCGACCTGGGCCGGCGACTTCATCCCCTATGTGACCGGCCTGCCCTATCCGTTGACCGCGGTGCCCAAGGCACAGCTCGACGTGACGCTCGACACCATCCGCGCCAGGATCAAGGCCGAGGCACCGTGGACAAGGCAGAGCGGCCTGCTTGCCTATCTCGACGAACAGGTCGCCAGCATGGACAGCCCCGACAAACTGCTCGGCTTGATGGATGCGCCGTTCGAAAAGGTCGAGGCATGGGCGAAGGCCAACGGCGTCAAGCCGGAAAACATCACGCTGGGCGAGTTCGGCGTGATCCGCCAGGAATACGGCAACGCCTATGTAATGCCCGCCGAATACCGGACCGCCTATGTCAGGGACATGATCGCGCGCGCCGAAGCGCACCGCTTCTCATGGTCGGTGTGGAGCTATGGCGGCGCTTTCGGCATCGTCGATGCCTTCAACGGCGACAAGGCCGAACCGGATGTGATGGACGCGATCCGCAGGCTGCACTGATCGCTCAGCCAAGATCGATCGAGAAGATTCCGGACGCATTCAAAAATAGTACGGACGCACTGCTGAGCCAATACCCGAGACGACGGGCGGCGCGCTGGAAAATTACTCTTCCTGGAACAGGTTGATCTGCTGCTGCGCCAGATCCTTCGGCGCGTCGAGGCCGAGATGCCGCCAGGCATTGGCCGTCAGCATGCGGCCGCGCGGTGTGCGCTGGATGAAGCCCTGCTGGATCAGATAGGGCTCGATGATATCCTCGATGGCGTCGCGCGGCTCTGACAGGCCGGCGGCGATCGTCTCGATGCCGACCGGCCCGCCGCCGAAATTGCGCGCGATCATGCTGAGATACCGCCGGTCGAGCGCGTCGAGGCCGAGCGCATCGACCTCCAGCCGGGTCAACGCCTCGTCGGCGATCTTGCGGTCGACATGGCCGTCGCCGGCGACCGAGGCGAAATCGCGCACGCGGCGCAAGAGCCGGCCGGCGATGCGTGGCGTGCCGCGCGCGCGCCGTGCGATCTCCAGGGCGCCATCGTCGCCGAGCGGCATCTGCAGGATGCGCGCGCCGCGCCGCACGATCTGCTCCAGTTCCTCGACCGTGTAGAAATTGAGCCGCACCGGAATGCCGAAACGATCGCGCAGCGGATTGGTGAGCAGGCCGAGCCGCGTGGTGGCGGCGACCAGCGTGAAGCGGGCAAGGTCGATCTTGACCGAGCGCGCCGCCGGGCCTTCGCCGATGATCAGGTCGAGCTGGAAATCCTCCATTGCTGGATAGAGGATCTCCTCCACCGCCGGGCTCAGCCGGTGGATTTCGTCGATGAACAGCACGTCGCCTTCTTCGAGATTGGTCAGCAGCGCGGCAAGATCGCCGGCCTTGGCGATGACCGGGCCGGAGGTCGAGCGGAAATTGACGCCGAGTTCGCGCGCCATGATCTGCGCCAGCGTCGTCTTGCCGAGACCCGGCGGCCCGACGAACAGCACATGGTCGAGCGCCTCGTTGCGGCCCTTGGCGGCCTCGATGAACACTTTGAGATTGGCCCGCACCGCCGCCTGGCCGACGAAATCGTCGAGCGTCTGTGGCCGCAAGGTCTGCTCGGCATCCTCGCCGCGTTTTTCCGGCGCAATCAGGCGGGGCGACAGGCTCATGACGCCTTCCTTGCATACGGCAAGGAGCTGAACAAGCGACGGTTCACCGCGCCAGTTCCTTCAGTCCAAAGCGGATCAGTTTCGGCGCATCGGCATCCTCGCCCGCCGTCTTCAGCGCTGCCGCCACTGCATTGGCGGCGGTGTCGCGCGAATAGCCGAGATTGACCAGCGCCGAGACCGCGTCGGTGATCGGCGCGGAGGCCACGCCGTCGCCGAGTTCCTGCTTCAGGCCGATGGTGCCCGAGGCGGTGCCGGCATAGGCCGGCGCCTTGTTCTTCAATTCGGTGACGATGCGCTCGGCCACCTTCTTGCCGACGCCGGGCGCGCGCGACACCATGGCGATGTCGCGCAGCGCAATCGCGTTGGCGAGGTCGGCCGGCGCCAGCGTCGACAGGATGGCCAGCGCCACCTTGGCGCCGACACCCGGCACATTGTTCATCAGCAGCCGGAACCACTCGCGCTCGAGCTGCGACTGGAAGCCATAGAGGCGCAGCATATCCTCGCGCACATAGGTCTCGATGAACAGCACCACCGCTTCGCCGGGCGAAGGCAGCGCCGCCAGCGTGCGCGCCGAGCAATAGGCGACGTAGCCGACGCCATGGATGTCGACGAGGCAATGATCCTCGTCGACCTCGTCGAGCGTGCCCTTGAGCTTGCCGATCATTGGACGCAGCCCCCGTTAGGGATGAGTATCGGGCGTGATGAGCTCGACATCTGGAAAGTACTTTCTGAAACCTGCGGGATCGCGAGTAAGAATGGGATAGCCTCGGATGGCAGCGTGAGCCCCAATCAGGAAGTCGGGCATCACCTTCTCTCGAGGTCCGCCCAACCGCCGATAGACCGAGAACGCTCTCGACGCAGCAAAGGCCGCTTCGAACGGGAGACTTTCGCGCCGGAACTCGTCTTCAGGCAAGGCATCATCGACATCGTCTATCGCCTCATAGCGCATCGAAAACTCGGCGTAGATAATCTGATTGATGACCAGGCTGCCTTGCTCGAGGGCAGACACCATTTTGGACCACGACCACTTTGACCAGACGGGATCGCGAACGGCGATATCGATAAGCACGTTGGTGTCGACAAGCGTCGCCAAGATCAGCGATCCCGCGTCAAAGCCATGACGTCATCGGCGTTCATCGATTGATCGCCGCTGCCCTCAAGCCGATCGAGCGCCGCGAGAAAACGATCCAGTCTTTCGCGGTCGGCCAACCGCCCCTTGTCATGCTTCGGCGTGATCGTGATCTTGCCGCCCTCGATGCCGAAGATGACTTCGCTGTTGGCGCCAATCCCAAATGTCTCCCGCAGATCCCGCGGAATGGTCACTTGGCCTTTGCTCGTCACGCGCATGCGAAACACCCTTTCTTACAAGTAAGGAATATTCCAACCCGGTGAACAAGTCAAGAACATCGCTAGCCAGCGAGCGCCATCCGGTAAGCCACGCTTTGCCGGTGATGCGCGTGGCAGATGGCGATGGCCAGCGCGTCGGCGGCATGTTCGGTGTCGAAGGTGGCTTTCGGCAACAGCACCTTCACCATCATGTGGATCTGCTTCTTGTCGCCATGGCCGACGCCGATCACCGCCTTCTTGACGGCGTTGGGCGCATATTCGGCAACGACGAGGCCCGCACGCGCCGGCACCAGCATGGCGATGCCGCGTGCCTGGCCGAGCTTTAGCGTCGCCACCGCGTCCTTGTTGACGAAGGTCTGTTCGACGGCTGCCTCGTGCGGCATGGCGATGTGCAGGATTTCGGCCAGCCCGTCATGCAGCTGGCAAAGCCGCGTTGCCAGCGCCGCCTTGTCGTCGGACTTCACCGTGCCGGAAGCAATGAAGCGCAGCGAATTGCCGAGGCTTTCGACGATGCCCCAGCCGGTGCGCCGAAGCCCGGGATCGATACCGATGATGCGAATCGCTTCCGCCATTTGCCGACTTTACCTCCGGCGGACAGCGATGCCAGCGAAATGTGAACAAACCGGAAACGGAGAGGTCGCCGAGCTTACCCGCGCGCGAAAGCCGTGTTCAGCAGGCTGATCTGGTCGGAAACCGGATTGAGGCGGCGAGCCACCGGTTGCATGTCGACTACGGCGCCCGAGCCATAGATCTCGTCGTCCATGCGGCGCACCAACGCTTGCAGGCGCAGCGAGCGGGTGACGAGGTCGAGGAAATCCTCGGGCAGTTCGGCCCAACCGGCGGCTTCGTCATGGGCGGAAGCTGTATCGAGGCGCACCTTGGACTTTTCCGACGCGACCTGGTCACGGGTCATCTCCCCGGAATTGGCGGCGCGCTGCAAAAGCAGCCAGGAGGCAACCTGCATCAGCCTGGTGGTCAGCCGCATCGATTCGGCGGCATAGAGCGTGGCCGCCAGCCTGGACAGCTTCTTCGCCTCGGCCCGGCCCTTGCCGTCAAGATATTCGGCAGCCTGTTCGACCAGGCCCATGCCTTCCTGGTAAAGCGGCTTGAAGGATTGCGAGAAAACCCGGCGTTCCGCCAGCTTGACGGTTTTCGCACTGCCCTTCGAAGGCTCGTTCATTGATACGCCCCTGCACTTGCAACCGGCCGATTCGGCTCCCTGCCGATACACCCGGAACCCTATCTGACTGAAGCTTGAAAATGCGCTTCGTCACCGGCGAAGGCAAGCACATGTTTAACAGAAGGTTAACGGCGAGCCGCCGTTGGGCGGCCCCGCTGAGATGCGGACAAAAAAGAGAAATGAAGACAAAAAAAGAGCCGCGGATAAGGCGGCTCTCAGGAGTTTAACAGGGAGGCGTCAAACAAAGTGGCTCCAACCACTCGGTAAGAATCCAGATCACTGGATGAACATAGTAAACACCTGTAAAGCTTAATGAAGCCTTAACGGCGCGGATGTTTTTTGACCGAACGCCGCCATACTGTGCCGTAACAGCACAGAGCGAACCTCGTTTCATAGCCTCTTAGCTCAGCTCAGGCCGTCTTCCAGACCGCCGGCAAGGCGATGAAGGCGAACAGCAGCATGGCTGCGTAGAAGCCCATCGAAGAGGCTGCCACCAGCGGTTCGATCGCGGCATTGCCGGCAAGCAGGAAATAGAGACCGATCAGCAGGCCGATGCCGCTGATTGCCGTCAGCCAGAAATGAACGGTGGCGAGCGTCTTTTGCCCGATTGCCGGAAACAGATGGTAGAAGAAGGCGAAGACCGCCGACATCAGCCATCCGGCCACCATCGTGTGGGCGTGGGTCGGCATCTGGCCGTGATCCTGGCTGATCGCCATGTACAGGCCGAGCGCCATGCCGCACAGCGAATAGATGATCGCCAGCGTGAAGAAATTCCGTGCTACCCCTTGCATAATGTCCCCTCGATTGCCTTTTCCCGTTTGCGGGAATGGGTTGATCGTCCGGCGATTGTTGTCGCCACCGGCTCCCGGCGTTAGCGCACTAGCATCGGCGATGTTTCCGGACGATGTCGCGCCAACCCCCTCCCGGCGATTCGTACATTAGCAGGAAATCAGATAGCGCGTTCGCTATCTCAGCCGCTTCTTCCTTGCGCTGAAACAGAGCCGATTTTTTCGCGACATCGTTCCGAAACAGGCGCCGCGCTAAACGCCCGCTCCTCTGACGGCGGCGCCATCCGCGCCGCCGCAAAACCTGACCGGAACACTGGAGGAGCAACCCATGGACTGGTACTCGATCGTCAAATTCCTTCACGTCACTACCGCCATTCTGTGGGTCGGCGGTGGCTTCGTGTTGTTCCTCCTCGGCGTGCTTGCCGAACGAGCGGGCAACATCGAGGAAAAACTGCAGGCGATGCGCGCCAGCGGCCAGCTGGGCGGCAAGTTCTTTGCGCCGATGTCGATGCTGACGCTGATTTTCGGCCTCATCATGTGCTGGTTCTGGGTCGGCTTCTCCGACCTGTGGATCCTGATCGGCCTGGCCGGCTACGCCACGACCTTTTCGATCGGCATGTTCATCTTCAAGCCGACCGGCGAGCGCATGGGCGAGATGATCGCCAAGGAGGGCGTCACGCCAGCCGTTCTTGCCATCGGCCTGCGCATGATGAGCGCGGCACGCTTCGACTATGCGGTGATGCTGGTCATCATTGCCGACATGGTACTCAAACCGACCGTGGATGACATCGGCATCCTCGCCGGCATGGTGCTGGTCGTCATGGTCGGCGCCACATTGGCCGTTGGCGGCAACCGTCGTCTGGTTCCAAGCGCTGCCTGACCCCTAATGACGGGCGGCGGCGCCGCGGCCTTTCTACATCAGGCCGACAATGCCATCCCACAGCAGCTTCAGCGCCACGACCGCGACGGTTGCATAGGTGAAGGGATAGAAGGTTTCCGGCCGCATGCGGCGAACCAGCCACGCCCCTGCGATGGTCGACAGCGGCGCCAGCGGCATCAGCACCGCCGATGCCGTCAGATTGGCGGTGTCGAACTGGCCGAGCGCGAAATAGGGAACCAGCTTCAGCGCATTGGTGGCGGCAAAGAAGATCGCGGCCGTGCCCGACAGAACCTTCGGATCGAGCCGGATCGGCAAGGCATAGACCTGGAAGGGCGGGCCGCCGACATGGGCAACGAAGCTGGTGAACCCGGCGACCGTGCCCCAGACGGCGGCGGCCACGCGGTTGGGCGCGGCCGCGTGATCGGCGCCATGGCGGAACTGCAGATAGAGCCAGCGCAGGACGAAGATGATGGCGACGGCGCCGACGATCAGCCGCACCGCCTCTTCGGTCACCAGTGCCGCCGTCAGCCAGCCGAGACCGATGCCGATGACGGCGCCCGGCATCATGTCGACCAGCATCTTGCGGTCGTAAACGCCCCACCACGTCCACACCGAAACGATGTCCATCAGGCACAGGATCGGCAACAGGATGGCCGCCGCCTGCACCGGCGGCATGGTCAGGGCCATCAGCGGCACGCCGACGAAGCCGACGGCGCCGCCGAAGCCGCCCTTGGACAGGCCGACCAGAATGACCGCCGGAATGGCAGCCGCATAGAACCACGGATCGAGAAGCAGGCCTGACATGGGAGGGGGACTGGTCCGGAGGGAAAGCGTGTCGGCGCTTGAATAGCCCAGAATGCCGAGCGGAGCGACAGCAAATATAAGCGTGGCTGCCGCACACCCGGCCGACGCCGGCCTGTACCTATCGGCGGGCCGAGACCAGCAGGAACATCGGCCGTTCAAGCTCTTCTGCCAGTTCGGGTTTGGCCGCGATTTGCTCTGCTGTCGGGCAGAATTCCTCGACATGGTCGATGGTGAAGCCGGATCGGATCAGAGTGTTGAGCGTGGTGCCGATCGTGCGGTGATGTTTCACCACGCCCTTGGCCAGCCAGTCGGTGCTGCGCGGCCCCTCCACCAGATACTGGTCGACAGGCCACGTCTTGCGGCCTTCGCTATCGATCACCCAGCCGGGTTTGGTCGGCGCCATGAAGATCGGATGTTCCGTCGAAAAGACGAAATGCCCGCCAGGCGACAGGGTTCGATGCACGGTTCCGAACAGACGCGGCACATCCTCGACATAGTGCAAGGCGAGCGAGCTGTAGACGAGATCGAAGCTGGCTTCCGGCAGGCCGAGCCGATCGAGATCGGCCGTCTCATAGCCTATGCCTGCATCCGGGCCGGCGGCCCTTGCCCGAGCAAGCATCTTCTCCGACAGGTCCAGGCCAAGCACCTGCGCCGCGCCATGCTCGCGGGCCCAGCGGCAGAACCAGCCGAAGCCGCAGCCGAGATCGACGACCCTCAAGCCGCCGACATCGGGCAGCATGGCGCGCAGCGCCGGCCACTCGGCGGCACCCTCCAGCCCTTCGACCGAACGGCCGAGCTGGCTGTAGCCTGCGAAGAAATCCTCACGATCGTATATATTCTGCGCCATGGTTCCGGCCTCGTTTGGGCCGGCACACTAACCAACCGGCCGCTGGCTTTCCACCCAACTCGATCAGGAGGCCTGCAAGACCTTTGCCCTATCCCGAGAGGCGGTTGCGTCGAGCGGCGGCGGCCGCCGCCGGATCGGCTGCGCCTTGATGATGGCGGTGCTTGTCTCCGCCTTGTCGGCGATGCGATCGAGAATCCCGTCGAGATCGCCGATCGAGCGCACGAACAGCCGAGCGACGAAACAGTCATCGCCCGTCACCTTGTCGCATTCGCTGAATTCGGGGATGTCCTCGATCAGCTTCTGGACGATGTGCAGCTTGCCCGGCAAAGGCCGGATGCGCACGATCGCCTGCAAGGTGTAGCCGAGCGCCAGCGGATCGATCTCGACAGTGAACGCCCGGATGACGCCGCGCTCCTCGAGCCGTCGCAGCCGCTCCGAAACGCTTGGCGACGACAGCCCGACCTGGGCGGCCAGCTCCTTCAACGAGGTACGCGCGTCCTTGACCAGGATTTCGAGGAGATTTCTGTCGAGATCGTCCAGCATTTTACATTTCCCGCTGATTTGGAACCATAGCCTAATATAATTAGGTAATTTACCCATACGCCCTTTCTCATCAGATGGAAAGCCGCGTTACCGCATGAGATTATCTGGCTCAACTGATATGGAGGTTTGTTGTGAACGAGACAGTACGCGGCACGGTGGAAATGTCAGCCGCAATGGCCATCCTGGGCACGATCGGATGGTTCGTCGTCCTGTCCGGCCAGCCGATCATGGATGTGGTGTTCTGGCGTTGCGCTTTCGGCGCGCTGACGCTGCTTATCATCTGTGCCGGGCTGGGATTGCTGCGCAACAGGCTGTCGCTACGCATAATCGGCATCGCCGCGCTCGGCGGCGTCGCTATCGTCGTCAACTGGCTGCTGCTGTTCAGCGCTTTCTCGCGCGCATCGATTTCGATCGCCACCGCTGTCTACAACACGCAGCCTTTCATGCTGGTCGGCTTCGGTGCGCTTTTCTTCGCCGAACGGCTGACCCTGACCAAGCTGACCTGGCTGGCCATCGCCTTCGCCGGCATGGTGCTGATCGTGCAGTCGGCTCCCGATGCCGGCGACGTCGGCACGGATTATTTCACCGGCATCGTCATGGCATTGGGCGCGGCTTTCTTCTGGGCCGTTGCCGCCATCGTCACCAAGAAGCTCAAGGGCACGCCGCCGCATCTGATCGCGCTGATCCAGGTCTGCGTCGGCGTCGTCATGCTGGCGCCTTTCGCCAATCTTGCAGAGCTTCCGGCCGATGCCTGGAGCTGGACCATGCTGGCGACGCTCGGCATCGTCCATACCGGCCTGATGTACATACTGATGTACGGCGCCATCCAGAAGCTGCCGACTCATCTGCAGGGATCGCTGTCCTTCATCTATCCCGTCGTCGCCATCCTGGTCGATGTCGTCGCCTTCGGCCATCGGCTGCATCTGAGCCAGGTCGTCGGCGCCACCGCCATCCTGATCGCCGCCGCCGGCATGAACCTCGGCTGGACGCTGTGGAAGGGCAAAACATCAGTCGCGAGCCCGCACTCGATCAAGTGAAGCGGCCCGCCGGCTGCCCGGCGGATCAAACTTCGCGATCCCGGCTGCCCGCCTGTTCAAGGCGGGCACTTTGCTCTATGCCGCAATCCAACCATCTTCGCCCGGCATAGGCGAAACGCGGGACCCGAAGAACCATGAATGAAGCAACGCCCCCCAATCGCTGTCGCATCGTGCTGATCGCGCCGCCCGGCGTGCCGGCGGCCCGTATTGTCGCGGCATTCGATGGCGGCGATGTCGCTTCGCTGATCCTGCCCGAGAACGGCATGGACGAAGCCTCCTTCCAGGCTTTCGCCGAACAGATCGTGCCGGCAGCGCAAGCCGCCGGCGTTGCTGTCATCATCGCCGGCGACACCCGCATAGCCGGCCGCGTCCAGGCCGACGGCATCCATGTCGAGGTCTCCAAGGCCGAACTTGCCGAGACGATCGAGCATTTCCAGGCAAAGATGATGGTCGGCACCGGCGGCGCCAAGACGCGTGACGACGCGCTCGAGCTTGGCGAGACACGGCCGGACTACATCTTCTTCGGCCGCTTCGGTTACGACAACAAGCCCGAACCGCACCCGCGCAATCTGTCGCTCGGCGCATGGTGGGCGGACATGATCCAGATCCCTTGCATCGTCATGGCCGGATCCGACATCGCCTCGGTCGAAGCCGTGGGCGCCACCGGCGCTGAATTCGTGGCGCTGTCGAGCGCCGTGTTCGCCGACGGCACCGATCCCCGGACAGCGGTCGCCACCGCCAACGCGCTGCTCGACGAGACCGCGCCGCGCTTCGAGGACTGAAATGTCCTCGGCGACGCTTCCCCTCCAGGCTCTGCTTGCGGTGCTGATGGTCCAGGCCGCAGCCGCGGAGACCATCCCCCTGCCGCAGCCCAAGCCGGAAATCGGCGTCCGCATCGACAAGCCGATCGACAAGCCATTGCCGCAGCCCGCCACCACGGCCGAGCCCGCGCCGCTGCCGTCGGCCGACGCCATCAATCCCGACCGTTTCGGCGCAAAACCCGCCGACGCGGCCTATGGCGCCTTCCAGCGCGGTCTCTACAAGACAGCTTACAATCTGGCATTGGTCCGGGCGCAAAACGGCGATCCGGCGGCGCAGACCTTGGTGGCCGAGATCCTGTCGCGGGGGCTCGGTGTGCCGGTCAATTCGGCGCAGGCGGCGAAATGGTACGCGCTGGCCGCCGAACAGGGTGTGCCGGAATCGCAGTTCCAGTATGCGCTGATGCTGCTCGACGGCCGCTATGTCAAAAAGGATGGAAAAGAGGCCTACGCCCTGATGCAGGCAGCCGCCGAAGCCGGCAACCGGCTGGCGCAGTTCAATTTCGCGCAGATGCTGGTCCAGCAGGACCCCGGCGACGCCGGCATGGCCAAGGCGGTCTCCTACTATGAGCGCGCCGCCGCGACCGGCCTCGCGGACGCGCAATATGCAATGTCGCAGATCTACGCCAACGGTGTCGGCGGCAAGCCTCGCGACGACGCCCAGGCAAGGCGCCTGCTGGCGCAGGCCGCAAGGCAGAACTACGACACCGCGCAGATCGATCTCGCCGCTTGGATGATCGAAGGCCGCGGCGGTGCGCGCGACTTGAAATCCGCCTTCGGCTGGATGAAGCAGGCGGCGGAAGGCGGCAATGTCGCCGCCCAGAACCGCCTGGCCAAGCTCTATATGCAAGGCATCGGCACCGATCCGGACCTTGTGCTTGCCGGTGCCTGGTACATCATTGCCCGCCGCGCCGGCCTCATCGATCCGCAGATGGACGACTTCCTGCAGGGGCTGGACGACGACCAGACCAAGCAGGCGCTGCAGAAGGCCAACCGGCTGCCTTGACGGCGGTTCGGACGGTCATTGCACATCCGACCTTGGCTCCCATTGCTTGGCGCCAACCTGCCCGCTCCCTTGCCTCTTCTGGCGATTTGTGGTCTTGGGAGCCCGAAATCGCTTTCCCCGCGAACATCCCTTACCGACGGCGTGGCCGTTGGCATCATTCCGGATCATCTCATCATGGCCAAGATCAATGGCAACGAAATCCGTCCCGGCTATGTCATCGAGCATGATGGCGGCCTTTGGGTGGCGGTCAGGACCAACACCGTCAAGCCCGGCAAGGGCGGCGCCTACAATCAGGTCGAACTGAAGAACCTCATCAACGGCACCAAGCTCAACGAGCGTTTCCGCTCGGCCGAGACCGTCGAACAGATCCGGCTCGACCTGAAGGATTTTTCCTTCCTCTACGCGCAGGAAGACGCACTGGTGTTCATGGACACCCAGAGCTATGAGCAACTGGAATTGAACAAGGATTTCGTCGGCGATCGCGCCGCCTTCCTGCAGGACGGCATGATGGTGACGGTCCAGCTCTACGAAGAGCGGCCGATCGGCATTTCGCTGCCCGACTATGTAACGCTGACCATCACCGAGGCCGATCCGGTGGTGAAGGGCCAGACCGCGGCATCGTCCTACAAGCCGGCGATCCTGGAGAACGGCATCCGCGTCCTGGTGCCGCCATTCATCGGCGCCGGCGAGCGCATCATCGTCGACACCAACGAAATCACTTACGTGCGCCGCGCCGACTGACGCATGTCGCCCAAAAGTGGCCCGGTTCCGGGTCACCGACATGCATCGAGGCGGAGTTTAAAGCGCAGCACCGGGAAAAAGCACTATGGCACGCTCAGCCCTTCTCAACGTCATGGTCCAGGCCGCAATGAAGGCCGGCCGCTCGCTGTCGCGCGACTTCGGCGAGGTGCAGAACCTGCAGGTCTCGATGAAAGGCCCCGGCGACTATGTCAGCCAGGCCGACCGCAAGGCCGAGGACATCGTCTTTGCCGAACTGTCCAAGGCACGGCCGGGCTATTCCTTCCTGATGGAAGAGCGCGGCGTGGTCGAAGGCGATGACGGCCAGCATCGCTGGATCGTCGACCCGCTCGACGGCACCACCAATTTCCTGCACGGCATTCCGCTCTTTGCCGTTTCGATCGCGCTGGAGCGCCAGGGCCAGATCGTCGCCGGCGTCATCTACAATCCGGCGATGGACGAACTCTACACCTGCGAACGCGGCGGCGGCGCCTTCATGAACGACCGCCGCTTGCGCGTCGCCGGCCGCATCAAGCTGGTCGACTCGGTCATCGGCTGCGGCATGCCGCATCTCGGCCGCGGCCACCACGGCAATTTCCTTGTCGAGCTGCGCAATGTCATGGCCGAGGTTTCCGGTGTCCGCCGGCTCGGCTCCGCATCGCTCGATCTCGCCTATGTCGCCGCCGGCCGCATGGATGGCTTCTGGGAAACCGGCCTATCTGCCTGGGACATCGCCGCCGGGCTGCTTTTGATCCGCGAGGCGGGCGGCTTCGTCTCCGACATGGATGGCGGCCAGGACATGCTCGACAACGGCTCGGTTGTCGCTGGCAACGAGATCATCCAACGCGCTTTGCTGAAGGTCGTGAAGAAGCCGCTCTCCTCTCGTTGACAGGCAAGCCGCGCTGACAGCCACGCCGCGCTGATGCGCCGCAGTCGCAAAACCGCAATGGAAGCTTGAAATACTGCCCGGCATGCGCCCAAATTGGAGGGCGCGGTGCAGGAACCCGGCTTAGTGAGAGACAACCAACCCTACCCCGACATCCCGTTCATCGGACGCTGGCACTATTCGCGCGCCGAGATGATCGCAGACGGTATCGTCCACGCGGTCGGCATCGTGCTGGCGATTGCGGCAGGGTCGGCACTGCTGGCGCTGGCGGCGTTTCGTGTCGGACCGGGCGAATACATCGCCGCCGCCTTCTACGTGGTTTCGCTGCTCACCGTGCTCTCGGTGTCGATGACCTACAATCTGTGGCCGGTGTCGTCGCCTGCAAAATGGGTGTTGCGGCGTTTCGACCACGCCGCGATCTATCTGCTGATCGCCGCGACCTATACGCCTTTCCTGGCGCAGCTCGAAGGCTCGCCGCTGGCGCGCTGGATGATCGTGCTGGTCTGGACCGCGGCAGTGCTGGGCATTGCCATCAAGGTGTTCTTTCCCGGCCGTTTCGACCGGCTTGCGATCGGCTTCTATCTCGCCATCGGCTGGAGCGGCATCATCCTGGTCAAGCCGCTTGTCCAGACGCTGCCGACGACATCGATAGCGCTCATCGTCGCCGGCGGCATCGTCTACTCCTGCGGCGTCATCTTCTTCGCCTGGAAGGGGCTGCGCTTCCACAACGCGCTGTGGCACGGTTTCGTCGTCACCGGCGCCGGCCTGCATCTGGCCGCCATGGTCGACTGTCTGGTCATCAATCGCCTCTGACACGGTACAGCAATATTGCCAGGACAATCGGGTGAATGAAAAATTCCCCGGTCGAGCCGAACAGGCGGTGATTTCCATTTTTGCGCAGCGAAAATGGCAAGGCCGAACGGCCGTCGGCGCTTATGCGCCGTAAGCCAAGGGCGCGGATGCGCCCGCCCGGCGCTTGAGGGGAGAAAAGGAAAGGGCAAGCGGGTTCACCCGATTGCCCTGGCAATATTGCCAAGCGCCATTCAATTTGGTCACAATTCCGTTTAGAGTCGCGGTTTACGTGATCGGCGGCGGCATCGGAAACGGGGCACGGATGGCTTTTCTCAGATCCTTCGGCATGGGCAGACGTTCTGATGTCCTGATCTACGACCCGCATAAATTATCGAGCCCGCAGGTCTTTCTGCTGACCATGGTGATCTTCCTGGTCATCGTCGCCTTCATCGCCGCCATCCTCACCCGACAGATCTCGACCGCCTTTGGCAGCAATCCCGGCCTCAATGGCCTGATCGTCGGCGTGCTGGTGGTCGGTATTCTTTTGGCCTTCGCCCAGGTCGGGCGACTGTTTCGCGAAGTGCGCTGGGTCAACTCCTTTCGTGCCGGCTCGGAGACGACAGAACCGGTGCTGCTGGCGCCGATGAAGGCGATGATCGGCCGCTCCTCGGCGACGGCCTTCTCGACCAGTTCGATGCGTACCATGCTCGATTCCATCGCCACCCGCCTCGACGAAAGCCGCGACACCTCGCGCTATCTCGTCGGCCTGCTGGTGTTCCTCGGCCTGCTCGGCACCTTCTGGGGACTGTTGAACACGATCGGCTCGATCCGCGAGACCATCGAATCGCTCGATCCCGGCACCGGTGACGCCGCCGCAGTGCTCGATTCCCTGAAGCAGGGGCTTTCGGCGCCGTTGGCCGGCATGGGCACGGCCTTCTCATCCTCGCTGTTCGGCCTCTCCGGCTCGCTGGTGCTCGGCTTCCTCGACCTGCAGGCCGGCCGCGCCCAGACGCGCTTCTACACCGAACTCGAGAACTGGCTTTCCTCGGTCACCGACCTGTCGTCGGACATCGTCGTCGCCGATCCGGCCAAGACCGAATCCTCAGACGAGATCCGGGTGCTGTCGGAACGGCTGCGCTCGATGCAGGAGAATGGCGGCGGCTCCAACCCGCGCGTCGCCACCGCCATGGCCAATCTCGCCGACGGCATTTCCGGCCTGGTCAAGAACATGCGCTCGGAACAGCAGATCATGCGCGACTGGGTCGAGGCCCAGTCCGACGAGCAGAAGGCGATGCGCAACACGCTGGAAAAGATCGCCGATGCCTTGAAGAAGCCCGGAGTGCACTGAAGTGGCACTCGCCAGGGGCCGGCGCACCGATCGCCGCATCGACTATTGGCCGGGCTTCGTCGACGCGCTGTCGACGCTGCTGCTGGCCATCATGTTCCTGCTCACGGTCTTCGTGCTGGCGCAGTTCCTGCTGGGACGCGAAATCTCCGGCAAGGATACGGCGCTCTCGCGCCTCAACTCGCAGATCAACGAGCTGACCCAGTTGCTGGCGCTGGAGCGCTCGACGGCGCAGGACAAGGATGATTCCCTGGCCAATCTGCAGGCGTCGCTGTCGGCCGCGCAAGCGGAAAAGAGCCGGCTCGAACAGTTGCTGGCGCAAGGCGCCGGTGCCGGCGACGCCGCCAACCAGCGTGCCACGGCGCTCGGCGGCGAACTCGACAGCCAGCGCCAGATCAGCCAGCAGGCGCTGAGCCAGGTCGAGATCCTCAACCAGCAGATCGCGGCACTGCGCAAGCAGATCGGCGCGCTCGAGGATGCGCTCAACGTCTCCGAAATCCGTGATCGCGATTCCAACACCAAGATCGCCGATCTCGGCCGTCGCCTCAACGTCGCGCTGGCGCAGCGCGTGCAGGAATTGAACCGATACCGCTCCGACTTCTTCGGCCGCTTGCGCGAAATCCTCGCCGACCGCGAGAACATCCGCATCGTCGGCGATCGCTTCGTCTTCCAGTCGGAAGTGCTGTTCCCGACCGGCTCCGAGGTGATCAACGATGCCGGCAAGGTCGAGATGAAGAAGCTCGCCGACGCCATCATCGAGCTGCAGAAGGAAATCCCGCCCGAGATCAACTGGGTGCTGCGCGTCGACGGCCACACCGACAACAAGCCGCTCTCCGGCGCCGGCCGCTACCGCGACAATTGGGAGCTGTCGACTGCGCGTTCGACCTCGGTGGTGAAATTCCTGATCGAAAACGGCGTGCCTGCCAACCGGCTCGTCGCCGCCGGCTTCGGTGAGTTCCAGCCGCTCGACCCCGCCGACACCGAAGAGGCGCGCAACAAGAACCGCCGCATTGAACTGAAGCTCACCGAACGTTGATCCGATATCACGCGAACTTGTTCGCCGGCTCAACTCTAGGGCGCAGATGGAGGCCGGCAAGGCCTGAAAAGATTATCTTTTTTTAATTACACATTGTAACAGGCCGGTCCTAGCTTGCCGTCCGGGCCGAGAACCGCCGGTGATGAATCCCCCTCATCGCGACGCGACGGAACCGGACGGCCCAAGGCCGAAGGCAGGCGGACAACGGCCGCCTTCCTCTACAAGAGGAGACGCGTGATGCGCTCTTTCAAGACCTCGCTTAGAACTGCGACACTCACGGCGCTCCTCATCGCCGTTCCGCTTGCCGGCGCCTATGCCGCGGGCCATCACAGTAAGGGCGCTCTCGACGCGACCGATCCGACCGATATGACTGGCCCGCGTGTCGAGGCGCTTATCGCACAGGTGCAGGGCGTCCGGCAGGGCATCGTGGACGCAAGACAGGCCAACAACATCACCCCGGCCGTGGCGGAACGCCTGGAAATGCGCACGGCCCACATCGGTCAAGCGGCAGAGAAAGTCGCCGCGTCCTATCATGGCAGGATACCGGCCGCGCAATACCATGACCTGTTGCGTCGTCTCGACAATGTCGACCAGCGGTTGATGGTCGATACCGGCAGTGGTTTCCTGATCGGCGACGGCGCCGACGGCGGCAATTACCCGAACGGTTGAAACGGTCCAAGAGGAAGGGACCGCCTGACGCCTTCGGGGGGCCTCCCGCGGGCGTCCTTTTTACCAGCCGAGCCACACCGCGATCAGGGCAGCCGCCGCCGGCACCGTCTGGATGAAGAGGATCTTGCGGCCGACCGTTGCCGCGCCATAGAGGCCGGCAATGGCCACGCAAGCCAGAAAGAAGACCTTGACCTGGAAACCGGCCGCACCAAGGTATAGCCCCCAGATGAGCCCGGCGGCGAGGAACCCGTTGTAGAGTCCCTGATTGGCGGCGAGCACTTTCGAGGCACTGGCGAATTCTGGCGTCAGGTTGAAAGCTTTCTGCCCGCGCGGCGTGTCCCACAGCACCATCTCCAGATAGACGATGTAGGCATGGATCAAGGCCACCAGCCCGACCAGGATGTTGCCGATCATTGTTTCCCCCTTACGTTGTCGCCGGCAGCATTTCATGCGCGGCCTCGCCTGCGCAAGATGCATCTGCCGGACGGCATCCGAGGGTTGCCAACGCATTTGCATTGATGTCTTTTCGCGCCGTCCCCGATCAAGGAAACCGCCATGTCCTTTCAGAAACTCGATGACCTCGGTCACAAGCTCGAAGCGCTCGAGCATGCGCTGGCCATCCTCGGCGCCGATGAGGCCACGCACATGGCCGTCGGCGGCGGCGAAAAGCGTGCCGAGGCGATGTCGGCACTGGCCGGCATGTATCACACCAGGGCAACGGCGCCGGAGATAGCAGACTGGATCGCCGCGGCCGAACAGGAAGCATTGGGTGAAGAGCAGCGCACCGCGGTCTCGGAACTGCGGCGCCAATATACCAACCTGACCTGCCTGCCGGTCGAATTCGTCGAACGCCAGACGACCGCGCGCATGCGTTGCGAGCAGCTGTGGCGTGGCCTGCGCGCCAAGAACGACTGGGCAGGCTTCCAGCCGGCGCTGGAGGGCGTCGTGGCGCTGGTGCGCGAGGAGGCGGCGCTGCGTGCCGATGTGCTCGGCCTAGCCCCCTATGACGCACTGATGGAGCAGTACGACCCCGGCAACCGCACCGCCGACATCACGCCAGTCTTCGCCGACCTGAAGGCTTTCCTGAAAGGCTTCGTGCCGGAGGCGCTGGCGATCCAGGACGCGCGGCTGCGCAAGCGCCCGCTGAAGCCGCTGTCGGGCACCTATGCGATCGACCGGCAGCGCGAGCTCGGCCTTGCCATGATGGCATCGGTCGGCTTCGACCTGACGCACGGGTCGCTGTCGGTGTCGCACCACCCTTTCTGCGGCGGCGTGCCGAGCGACGTGCGCATCACCACCCGCTACAAGACGTCCGACTTCCTGTCGGCGCTGATGGGCGTGCTGCACGAGACCGGCCATGCGCTCTACGAACAGAACCTGCCGAAGGCATGGTCGCACTGGCCGCTCGGCAAGGCGCGCGGCATGGCCGTGCATGAAAGCCAGAGCCTGTTCGTCGAAAAGCAGCTCGGCCGCAACCCGGCCTTCTGGCACTGGGCGCTGCCGGTGGTCGAAAAGCACCTCGGCGAAGCCTGGTCGCTCGACGATATCCTGCCGCATGTGCATCGCGTCGAGCGCGGCCTGATCCGGGTCGATGCCGACGAGGTGACCTATCCCCTGCATGTCATCCTGCGCTACGAACTGGAGCAGGAACTCGTCGCCGGCAAGCTTGAAGTGGCCGATCTGCCCGAAGCCTGGGACGCCAAGATGCGCGATTACCTCGGTCTTTCCACCATCGACAACCCCGCAGACGGGCCGATGCAGGACGTGCATTGGCCAGGGGCCGCCTTCGGCTACTTCCCCTCCTACACGCTGGGCGCGATGATGGCGGCCCAGCAATGGGCGGCACTGACGCGGGAACACCCAGCCGCCGATGAGGATCTCGCCAAAGGCAATTTCGAGGCGATCAACGAGTGGCGGCGCGAAAAAATCTGGTCGCAGGGATCACGCTGGTCGACGCCGGATCTGCTCGAACGCGCCACCGGCGAAAAGCTCAACGCTACCTATTTCGTGAACCATCTGAAGCAGCGATACGGAGCCGCGTAAGGACGGTCGGCACATCAGGAACGCAAGATGGTTCTGACTACTCCGCCGCGCCCCTGAAGGCGCTGGCGCCGGTTTCGAACTGCAGCTTGGCCAGCCGCGCATAGATGCCGCCCTTGGCGACAAGGCTCTGATGCGTGCCTTCCTCGACGATCGAGCCGCCATCCATGACCAAGATCCTGTCGGCCTTCAGCACCGTTGCCAGGCGGTGGGCGATGACGATCGTGGTGCGGCCCTGCATCAGCCGTTCCAGCGCCGTCTGCACCAGCGTCTCGCTTTCGGCGTCGAGCGCGGAGGTCGCCTCGTCGAGCAGCAGGATCGGCGCGTCGCGCAGGATGGCGCGGGCGATCGCAACCCGCTGGCGCTGGCCGCCTGACAGCGTCACGCCGCGCTCGCCGACCTGGCTGTCGTAGCCGTTCTCGAGCTTGAGGATGAATTCGTCGGCAAGCGCATCCTTCGCCGCCGTCTCGATTTCGGCCTTGCTGGCTCCCGGCCGGCCGAAACCGATATTGTCACGCGCGCTTGCCGCGAAGATGGTGACATCCTGCGGCACGATGGCGATGCGCTGGCGGACCGAAACGGGATCGGCTTCGCGCACGTCGACGCCGTCGATCAGGATCTTGCCTATTTCGGGATCGTAGAAGCGCAGGATCAGCGAAAAGACCGTGCTCTTGCCGGCCCCTGACGGTCCGACGATCGCCACCGTCTCGCCGGGCATGACCTGAAAGCTCAAGCCGTGCACGGCGGCACGGTCGGGCCTTGCCGGGTAGGAGAAGGAGACATTGTCGAAGACGATCGCACCCTTGGCGACGGCCGGCAGCGGCTTCGGATCGGCGGGAGCTTGGATCGCCGGCTTCTCGGCCAGGATCTCGGTCAGCCGTTCGGCGGCACCCGCCGCTTGCGCAAGCTCGCCCCAGACTTCCGACAACGCGCCCAACGCGCCGGCGGCGAACACCGAATAGAGCAGGAATTGGCCGAGCGTACCCGGCGATATCGAGCCTTCGAGCACGTCGCGCGAGCCGAACCACAGCACCGCCACGACGGACGAGAAGATGGTGAAAATGGCGAAGAAGGTAAGGAAGGAGCGCGCGAAGATCGAGGAGCGTGCCGCCTCGAAAGCGGCTTCCACCGCGGCCGAGAAATGCCCGGTGACCAGCCTCTCATTGGTAAAGGCCTGCAGCGTGCGCACCGCGCCTATCTGCTCGCTGGCATAGGCGGTGGCATCGGCCAGCGTATCCTGCGCCTGGCGTGATTTACGCCGCACCGAACGGCCGAAAGCGACCAGCGGCAGCACGATGACAGGAATGGCGGCAATGACCAGGCCCGACAGTTTCGGACTGGTGATGACCATCATCCCCACCGCGCCGAGACCAAGGATGACATTGCGCAGCGCCACCGAGGCCGTGGCTCCAACCGCCGACTTGACCTGCGTCGTGTCGGCGGCAAGCCGCGACACGATCTCGCCGGACTGGGCGGTGTCGAAGAAGGCAGGCGACAGCGTCGTCACATGGGCAAACACATCGCGCCGGATGTCGGCGACGACGCGCTCGCCCAGCGTGATGACGAAATAGTAGCGGCCGGCCGATGCCGCCGCCAGCAAGGCGGCCATCGCCACCAGGGCGGCGAAATATTCGGCAATGAAGGTAGTGCTGGACGACGAAAAACCATGATCGATCATGCGTCGCACCGCCAGCGGCAGCGCCAGCGTGGTTGCCGCCGCGATGACCAGCGAGATGATGGCGCCGACGACCAGTGTGCGATAGTGCGTGATGTAGGGGAACAGGCGCCGGAGCGGCTTGAGCGAACGCCGGCGCTCGTCTGCGCTGGTGATTTGCGCCATCCCGATGTTTCCTCCAGCCGCCCTTGGGGTCTGCGCCTCAATATGCGCTTGCCGCGGCCTTGTGATTCAATTCCGGCTGATGTATAGGCTCGCCGACCGTTTTAGAAGCCGTGGCTCCTCAATAGCTGCGGCTTCGAGTTTTAAAAAGAGGCGCATCGACGCAGGCTTAAGCCCGTCAGCCGCGCCGGCAAGCCAGGAACCGAGCCATGAAGAGCGCTATTCATCCCGACTACCACACCATCAAGGTCGTCATGACCGATGGCACCGAATACACGACCCGTTCGACCTGGGGCAAGGAAGGCGATACGATGAACCTCGATATCGACCCGACCACCCACCCGGCCTGGACCGGCGGCCAGCAGACCCTGCTCGACCGCGGCGGCCGCCTGTCGAAGTTCAAGAAGCGTTTCGAAGGTTTCGGCATCTAATTGCATGTCGCCCAAAAGTGCGAAGCGGTTTTGGGATAACGACTTGCATCAAGTAAGAACTTAAGCCAAACGACCTTTCGCAGATCAAAAACCCGCCTCCGTGGCGGGTTTTTTGTTGTGGCGCGGCGCTACTCGGCCAGCAATTCCCTCAGCGCCATGCGCTTGTAGGCGGCGACCAGCCTGTCGCCCTCCTGGCGCTCGACCGAGATCGCCAGCCGCATGGCGGCCTCGCCCATCTGCCAGACCAGAAACGCCGTGGTTTCCAGTGTCGCCGGATCGACCGCCGGCCGCAGCCGCCTCAGCACCGCGGTGAGGAATTCGGCGTTGGCGCGGCTGTCAGCGAGTTCGAGCTGGCGCAGCGCCTTGTCGGCTTGCGTGCCCGACCAGATGTCGCGGATCACCGGCTCGGCCAGGAACAGCCCGTAGTAGATATCGACCAGTTCCGAAAACGCCCGGCCCAGCCCTTCGGCATCGCTGACACCGGCGAGCGCGGCTGAGATGCAGGCCTGGCTTTCGGCGGTGTAGCGCTCGGCCAGCGCCCAGATGATCGCCCGCTTGTCGGGAAAGAACTGGTAGAGCGACCCGATCGACACCCCAGCGCGCTCCGCCACCTCACCCATGCGCATGGCATCGCTGCCTTGCTCGGCGATCAGCGCTGAGGCGGCCGCCAGCATGCGCTCGACCCGCTCGCGGCTGCGCTGCTGGCTCGGCGCCCGGCGCGCTGAAGCAAGCTGCTCCTGTGCGGAAACGAGGGCTGCCGCGTCTTCCATGACTGACTCCAAGTGCACCAAAATCGCTTGACTCACAAAATACGAGGATTTATCACGTTTTGCAAACATGAGGATTACTCACGTTTGGATACCAAGGAAACACAACGGGCATATGGAGCAACTGACATGATCGCGAAACTTCTTCCTACTCTCATCTTCATCGCCGCACTCGGCTCTGGCGTCGTCGGCGGCGTCTTCTTTGCTTTCTCCAGCTTCGTCATGCCGGGCCTCGCCCGCATGCCAGGCGCAAGCGGCATTGCCGCGATGAATTCGATCAATGTCACAGCTGTGACCCCGCTGTTCATGACAGCGCTGTTCGGCACGGCGCTCGTCTGCATTGTTGTCGCCATCGGCGCGGTGATCGGCTGGAGCCAGCCGGGCTCGCTCTGGCTGATTGCCGGCAGCCTGCTCTATCTCATCGGCATCGTGGTGGTGACGATGATCTTCAACGTTCCACTCAACGATGCGCTCGCCGCCGTCGACCCGGCCAGCAGCGAAGGTGCAAACCTATGGTCGCGCTACCTCAATGAATGGGTGATGTGGAACCATGTCCGCACCATCAGCGGCATAGCCGCGCTGGCATCCTTCTGGTTCGCCACGCGTTGACGACGATGGATGGAGCGACCGATGAAGGATCAATACGCAAATATGGCCTTCGGCATGGCCATCGGAGTTGGTGTCGGTGCCGCGATCGGCACCGCTCTGGATGACCTTCCGATGGGCGTCGCCGTGGGTATTGCGATTGGCGCCGCCTTCGGAGCGTGGCGACGCAAGTGACGGCAGCGCCGGCGGCCTCTACGCCTTTGTCTTCCGATCGGAATGGCCGAGATCGCGGTCCGGGTCGATGACATCACGGACCAGTTGCTTCAGTTTGGCCGCGTCCGGAAAGCCGCCGTCGCGCTTGCGGTCCCAGACAAGCGTGTCATTGCAGGAAATGGTGAAGATGCCGCCGGTGCCGGGCACCAGCGTCACCTCGCCCAGATCGGTGCCGAAGGTCGACAGCAGTTCCTGCGCCATCCAGCCGGCGCGCAGCAGCCACTGGCACTGCGTGCAGTAGGCGATGCGGATGGTGGGAAGCGCTTTTTCGCTCATGCCAGGCTGAGCTCCGCTCATGCCGCGCTGAGCTTGGCCATGGTCTCGTCGTCGACTTCGAAGTTGGCGTAGACGCTCTGCACGTCGTCGTCGTCCTCGAGCGTGGCGACCAGCTTCATCAGCGACTGTGCCCGCTCCTCGTCGACCGGAACGTTGTTTTGCGGCCGCCAGATCGGCTTCACCGATTCAGCCTCGCCGAGCGCGCCTTCCAGCGCCTTCGACACTTCGCCCATGTTCTCGAAGCCGCAATAGATGGTATGGCCTTCCTCGTCCGATTCTACATCATCGGCACCGGCTTCGATCGCCGCATCCATGATCTTGTCGGCGCTGCCGGCCGATGCCGGATAATAGATCTCGCCGGCACGATCCCACATGAAGGAAACCGAGCCCGTTTCGCCCATCGCGCCGCCGGCCTTGGTGAAGGCGGCGCGCACATTGGACGCCGAACGGTTGCGGTTGTCGGTCAGCGCCTCGACAATGACGGCGACGCCGCCCGGGCCATAGCCCTCATAGCGCACGGCTTCGTAGTTCTCGGCATCGCCCATCGAGGCCTTGTTGACGGCGCGTTGGATGTTGTCCTTCGGCATCGACACCGCCTTGGCGTTCTGGATCGCCAGCCGCAAGCGCGGGTTCATCGACGGATCGGGCGTCCCGCTCTTGGCGGCGACGGTGATTTCGCGCGCCAGCTTGGAAAACATTTTAGACCGCACCGCATCCTGGCGGCCCTTGCGGTGCATGATGTTCTTGAACTGTGAATGGCCAGCCATGGTGTCGTCTTCTCGGCTAGAGCATCCCGAAGCGAAGTGATCTCACCTCGTTTCCGCAATGCCCGAATTCAAAATTTCAGAGCGTCCCAGGTGCACCTCGTGGACGCACGGCGTTCTCTGTCGGAATGGCCGGCTTATAGATAAATCGGCTCAATTCGTCCAGCCGCACCGTGCACGGGACCCGCGACATGGGCTGCTGCAACCGTTCACGCCTCCAGATCGGATTTCAGCCGCTCGATGATGCTGAGCGCATGCCCGGCATACTGGCTGATCCAGCGGTCGTGGATCTGCTTGATCGGCAGCGCGTTGAGATGGTTCCAGCGCTCGCGGCCGTCGCGCCGCGCAACGATCAGGTCGGCCTCCTCCAGCACCTTGAGATGCAGCATGACGGTGCAGCGATCTATATCGGGAAAGGCCTCGCACAGCATGCCGGTCGTCTTCGGCGCGTCCTTCAGCTGGTCCAGTATTTCACGCCGGCGCGGGTGCGCCAGCGCCTTGAAAACATTGTCGTCTTGCGATCGGCTTGACATGTTATATTTCTATAACATATTGTCGAACCGATCAAGGGAAGGAGCTGTGGATATGTCACTTGGATTCAGTGTTTCCGGACGCATCGGCAAGCCGGTCGCCGACGTCTTCGACGCCGTCGTCAATCCGAAGAAACTGAGCGGCTATTTCACCACGATCGGCGGCGCCAGCGCCCCGCTGGAAGCCGGCGCCGGCGTTGTCTGGTGGGGCAAGGTGCCGGTCGAGGTCGACGAAGTGGTCAAGGACCGTCGCATCGTGCTGCGCTGGGATGCCACCGACGCCGACGGCAAGCCGGCCTACAAGACCCGCATCGAGATGAATTTCGAGCCGCTGGACGATGGCGGCACCTTCGTCACCATCGCCGAGAGCGGCTGGCAGGAAGGCGCGGTCGGCCTGAAGAAGTCCTACCTCAATTGCGAGGGCTGGTCGCAGATGCTGGCCTGCATGAAGGCCTATGTCGAATACGGCATCAATTTGCGCGACGGCTACTACCGCGCCGAGATGAAGGGCGAACCCGCCAACGAGACCAATATCTGAGCCACCATGGGGAGGATGGAGATCCGCGATGAAGAAAGTAACGCCATTCCTGATGTTCGAGGGCAAGGCCGAAGAGGCAATGACGCTCTATTGCGAGACCATTCCTGACAGCAGCGTCCTTGACGTCACAAATTACGGCCCCGGCGAAGATGGCCCGGACGGAACGGTCAAGCTGGCGCGCGTGTCGATCGCCGGCCTGGAAGTCATGGTCTTCAACAGCCCCGTGCACCACGCCTTCACGTTCACGCCATCGGTCTCGCTCTATGTGGACTGTTCCTCAGAAGAAGAGCTGAACCGAATTGTCGAGACGCTGGGCAAGGACGGCGCGTTCCTGATGCCACCGGACAATTACGGCTTCAGCCGCCGTTTCGCATGGCTCAACGACAGGTTCGGGGTCTCCTGGCAGATCAATCTCGCATAAACAGCCTGGGTAAAGCCGACCAACAACAACTGAACACGACAAGGGAGCCAACTATGACCGCGACAATCACCGGCGGCATCAACATCGCCATGAAGGTGCCGCCGCACCAGTATCAGGCGACGATCGCCTTCTACCGCGACGTCGTCGGCCTGAAGCCTTTCACGGACAAGGCACCGGCCATCGGCTTCGAGCTTGGCCCCAACCGTCTGTGGATCGATGAGGCACCGATGATGAGCCAGGCCGAGGTGTGGCTGGAGCTGTTCACCGACGATTTTTCGACGGCTGCGGATCATCTCGCCAAGGCTGGCGTTGTGCGTTGCGATGCCATCGAGCCCCTGGGCGAGGGCTTCCGCGGCGGCTGGATCACCAACCCCGCCAATATCATCCACATGCTGCGCGAACCGGACGCCTGGTGAGCGCCAAGCCACGAAGGAGCATCCGATGGACATCCAGGAAAAACCGACCGCCGAAGCCGGCATGTTGATCCGGCGGCCTGTCGCCGAAGTGTTCGAGGCCATCGTCGATCCGGCCATCACCACGAAATTCTGGTTCACCCACGCCAGCGACCGCCTGGACAGCGGCAAGCAGGTCCGCTGGGAGTGGCGCATGTACGGCGTCTCGACGACGGTCACCGTCAGCGAGATCGTCGTGAACAAAAAGATCGTCATGCAGTGGAGCGATCCGCCGACCACGGTGGTCTGGACCTTCACCGAAATGCCTGACGAGACGACCTTTCTCGAGGTTCGCAATTTCGGCTTCGCCGGCAATGGCGACCAGCAGATGAAAGAAGCCGTCGACTCAACCGGCGGCTTCACGCTCGTGCTGGCCGGCGCCAAGGCCTGGCTGGAACAGGGCCTGACACTTGGCCTGATGGGCGACCGTCACCCGAAGGGTGTGCCGGGGCATTAGGCTCGCCCGACAGACCAGCCTCAGTGGCCGCCGCCCGATTTCGCCTTCTTGCGCCGCCGCGCCAGCATGTTGAGTCCCTCGACCAGCGCCGAAAAGCCCATCGCTGCGTAGATGTAGCCCTTGGGCACATGGTAGCCCATGCCATCGGCGATCAGCGTCATGCCGATCATCAAAAGGAAGCCCAGTGCCAGCATGACGATGCTCGGGTTCTTGGCGATGAAATTGGCCAGCGGTCCGGCCGCCAGCATCATCACGCTCACCGCGACGATCACGGCGATGTACATGATCGCGATCTCGTCGGTCATGCCGACGGCGGTGATGATCGAATCGATGGAGAAGACCAGGTCGAGCAGCAGGATCTGGAAGATCGCACCAGCAAGGCTGATCTGCAGCGTCTCGCCCATCATCGTATCCTTGTGGTCGTCGGGGTCGACCGTGTGATGGATCTCCTTGGTCGCCTTCCAGACCAGGAACAGGCCGCCGGCGATCAGGATCAGGTCGCGCCAGGAAAAACCGTGGCCGAAGGCCGTGAACACCGGCGTGGTCAGCTGGACGATGATCGAAATGGTGGCCAGCAGCACCAGCCGCATGATCAGCGCCGCCGAGATGCCGAGCCGGCGGGCACGGGCTCGTTGTGCTTCCGGCAGCTTGTTGGTCAGGATCGAGATGAAGATCAGATTGTCGATGCCGAGCACGACCTCGAGCACAATCAGCGTCAGCAGCGCGACCCAGGCCGTCGGGTCGGAAACAAATTGAAAATGCGGCGCCAGGAATTCGATGAGCTGCATGGAGGTCGTCCCCTCTTTTAACGATCTAGAGCAGTGTCGCCGGCAGTTAGGTACTAAGCGTGCCTATATCAATGTCAGGACCAGAAGGACGGTGCGGTTTCCTCCAGTCGTGGCCCGCGACGAAACGGCGCGATCCGCTCGGTCAGCCCGGTGCGGTCGGAAATATCGACACCGACGCCGCACAATGTCGCCGGTCCGGTCGCCGCCTCGAAGCGGCCTTTCGGCACTTTCGACAGGAACCGGTTGAGCGGCTCCTCCTTGTCCATGCCGAGCGAGGAATCATAGTCGCCGCACATGCCGGCGTCGGAAATATAACCGGTGCCGCCGTTGAGGATCTGGTGATCGCCTGTCGGCTGGTGGGTGTGGGTGCCGACGACGAGGCTGGCACGGCCATCGACGAAATGAGCGAAGCACATCTTTTCCGAGGTCGCCTCGGCGTGAAAGTCGATAATCACGGCATCCGCCTGCTCGCCGAGCGGACAGGCGGCAAGCTCGCGTTCGCCGGCCTGGAAGGGATCGTCGAGCTCGGGATGCATGAACACCCGGCCCATGATGTTGGCGACCAGCACGCGCGCGCCGCTCCTGGCGATGTAGACCCCGGAGCCGCGCCCGGGCGTGCCTTTGGGAAAGTTCGAGGGGCGCAGGAAGCGCTCTTCGCGCGGCGCGAAGGCGAGCGCGTCGCGCTGGTCCCAGACATGGTTGCCGGTGGTGACGACATCGGCACCGGCCGCGATCGTCTCGCGAAAGATATCTTCGGTGATGCCGAAGCCGCCGGCGGCGTTCTCGCCATTGACGATGACGAAATCGAGCTTGAAGTCGGAGATCAGGCCAGGCAGCTGTTCCCACACCGCCGTGCGCCCTGTCTTTCCAACCATGTCACCGAGGAAGAGAAGTCTCATATGATCCCGCACCGAAGGTCAGCGAAAGCTGCATGACGCCAGTGAAGATCATGCGTCCCTTGTACTTATCTACAATTTTGGCGCGAAGCGGCGCAACCCGCTCTCGGTCAGTATTTCCGGAATGACGACGTCATGTTCCTCATCCGGCACCATTCCCACCTCCTGGCAGTCGAAGGCGATGCCGACCAGCCGCGGCGGCTGTCCCTTGTCGATCAGCTTGGCGATGGCGCGGTCGTAATAGCCGGCACCATAGCCGATGCGATGACCGCGCGCATCGAAGGCGGCGAGCGGCACCAGCATCACCGAGGGGTCGAGCACCTCGGCTTCCTCGTGCGGGCCGACCGTGCCGAAACCCATCTCGACCATCGGCGCGCCGCGCACCAGTTCGCGAAAGACGATCGTGGTTTTGTCGAGAATGGCCGGCAGGCAAAGCCGTGCGCCCTTTTCGCGCAAGGCAAACATCAGCGGCCGAACGTCGACTTCCGAGCGCATTGGCCAGAAGCCGGAAACGATCTGGCCCGGCTCGACATGGAGATGATCGCGTGCCGTCTCGGCCATTTCAAGCGCGACTTCCACCCGCCAGAATTCATCGAGCGCATCGCGGCGCCCGAGGGCCTCGCGGCGAAGCTGCTTTTTCAGGTCTTTGAGAGAGGTCATGCAGCCAGGGTAGAAAAGGTCAGATCTGGATGGAGTGTTGGGAGCGACGTTTTCCACCGCATCATCCACCGAAATGCGGGGACGCGTGGCAATAAGTGACGATCCACACAACCGGTGGAGAGAGCGATCCCGGGAACCTACAAAGTAGGTGGGCGCCGTGTGAGAAAACCCACGGGTCTTCCCAGGGACAGCTCCCTAAGGATCGTTAAGGCCCCGGGGAAAATGTTCTCCTGCCGGGAAGCACAGACCGTCCCGCCCAATATAGGCTGCCGGTCGACTAAGCGCCAGTGAGACGGGCATTCTCAGTGGCTTTATTCGCGACACGCCCCTGCCACCAGACCAGCGCAGGCACTGCCAGGAGTTCGACACAAAGGCCGGCGATGTGCCCAAGGGATGGCGCACCGACCCAGAGCAGCGAGAAAAGCCGCGCCAGACCGCCGGCAAACGTGCAGGCGGCAAGCAGCCGGAACCGCTCGGTCTTGGTCTCGATACCGGGAATACAGCTGTACCAGGCGAGACCGATGGCCAGGAAAAATCCGGACAGGAAGCGGAAATGGCTGTCGAGATCGACCGGCCAAGGCGCCGTGACATGCAGGAACTCCGGCCCCGACAGCACCCCTCCCATGCCGACCAGAACCGGCGTCGCCGCCAGCACGGCGACAACGATCTGTAGCGCCGTCTTGCCGAATGTCTGTTCTTTCACGCTGCCACCCTTCAGCCTGCTGAGCGGTCTTGCGTTATAGCAACGGACATTTCCGTCTCGGGTTTCAAGCCCTTTCGTCGCAGCCGGCTCACCCTTGCACAGGCGGAGCACCGTCCTTACGGTCGCGATGACCAACCGAGGAGCAAGAATGCGTTTTGAAGGCACGGCGGCCTATGTCGCCGACAAGGATCTGATGGTGGCTGTCAACGCGGCGATCGCGCTGGAACGGCCCTTGCTGGTCAAGGGCGAGCCCGGCACCGGCAAGACGGAACTCGCCCGCCAGGTGGCGGCGGCACTTGGCCTCGACCTGATCGAATGGCACGTCAAGTCGACGACGCGTGCGCAGCAGGGCCTGTACGAATATGATGCCGTCTCGCGCCTGCGCGACAGCCAGTTGGGCGACGAGCGCTTTAACGACATCAGGAACTACATCAAGCGCGGCAAACTCTGGGAGGCCTTCGCCGCCGGCAGGAAGGTCGTGCTCTTGATCGACGAGATCGACAAGGCCGACATAGAATTCCCAAACGATCTCCTGCAGGAACTCGATCGGATGGAGTTCTTCGTCTACGAGACCGGCGAAACCATCCGCGCCGCCGTCAGGCCGATCGTCATCATCACCTCCAACAACGAGAAGGAGTTGCCGGACGCGTTCCTGCGCCGCTGCTTCTTCCACTACATCCGCTTTCCCGACGTCGACACGTTGCACAAAATCGTCGATGTCCACTATCCCGGCATCAAGCAGAACCTGGTGCGCGCGGCGCTGACCCAGTTCTACGAAATCCGCGACGTGCCCGGCTTGAAGAAGAAGCCGTCGACCTCCGAGGCGCTCGACTGGATAAGGCTGCTGGTCGCCGACGACATCGCGCCGGAGGATTTGCGCGCCGATCCGAAGAACGCGTTGCCCAAGCTGCATGGCGCATTGCTGAAGAACGAGCAGGACGTGCATTTGTTCGAGCGGTTGGCGTTCATGGCACGAAGGCAGCAATAGGTCAGCAGCAGCGCTTTCCCTTCCGTGGACCGTTGCCCGAAGCTGAACAGGCAGGCAGCCTCGGCCAAACCTTCAGAGGAGATGACATGTCTGAGATTACCGTCCGCCCGCTCGCGCAGTCCGACCATGCCGACTGGCGGCGCCTGTGGACCGACTACCTCACCTTCTACGAAACCAAGCTTCCCGAAGAGGTCTACGCCGTCACCTGGAAGCGGCTATTCACGGAAGGTGAGTTCGAGCCGAAAGGCTTCATCGCCACATCAGACGGCAAGGCGGTCGGCCTCACCCACTATCTCTACCACCGCTCCGGCTGGTCGGAGCATAACAACTGCTATTTGCAGGACCTGTTCGCCGATCCAGACGTGCGCGGCAAAGGCATTGGTGCTGCGCTGATCAAGGCGGTGCAACAAGAAGCTGCGAAAATCGGCGTCAAGAATGTCTACTGGATGACGCACGAGACCAACACCACCGCTCGCAAGCTCTACGACCATGTCGCGCGCCGGACGGGCTTCATCGAGTACGATCTGCTGTAGATAGACCATGTTCATTCCCTTCTTCCTCGAACTGAAGGCAGCGCGCGTTCCCGTTTCGCTCAGGGAATATCTGTCGCTGCTGGAAGGGCTGGAAGCCGGGCTGGTCGACTACGACGTCGAAGGTTTTTATTACCTCGCCCGTGCGGCGCTGGTGAAGGACGAACGCCATATCGACCGCTTCGACCAGGTGTTCTCGCACGTCTTCAAGGGCATCGAAGCACTGGGCGGGCCGGATGCCGTCGATGTCGCCAACATCCCTGAGGAATGGCTGCGCCGGCTCGCCGAAAAGCACCTGACCGACGAAGAGAAAAAGCTGGTCGAGGCACTCGGCGGCTTCGAAAAGCTGATGGAGACCTTGAAGCAGCGGCTTGAGGAGCAGAAGGGTCGCCACCAGGGCGGCTCGAAATGGATCGGCACCGGTGGCACCTCACCGTTCGGCGCCTATGGCTACAATCCCGAAGGCGTGCGCATCGGCCAGCATGAAAGCCGCAACCGTCGCGCCGTGAAAGTCTGGGACAGGCGTGAGTTCAAAAACTTCGACGATGCGGTCGAGCTCGGCACCCGCAACATCAAGATCGCGCTGAAGCGCTTGCGCCGCTGGGTGCGCGAGGGCGCCGAGGAAGAGTTCGACCTGCCCGGCACCATCCACGCCACGGCCGAACACGGCTATCTCGACGTGCAGACGCGGCCAGAGCGGCGCAACGCGGTGAAGCTTTTGATGTTCTTCGATGTCGGCGGCTCGATGGACGACCACATCAAGAGCGTCGAGGAGCTGTTTTCGGCCGCCCGCGCCGAATTCCGCCAACTCGAATATTTCTATTTCCACAACTGCCTCTATGAGGGTGTGTGGAAGGACAATCGCCGCCGGCATGCCGAGGTGATTCCGACCTTCGACCTGCTCCACAAATATGGGCCGGACTACAAGGTGATCGTTGTCGGCGACGCCTCGATGAGCCCTTACGAGATCGCTCACCCCGGCGGCTCGGTCGAGCACTGGAATCCGGAGGCAGGCAGCGTCTGGCTCGGCCGTCTGCTGCAGCAATGGCCGAACGCGGTATGGCTGAACCCCGAAAACCCCGGGAACTGGGGCTACACCCATTCGATTGCGATGATCCGCGACATCTTTGGCGGCCGCATGTTCCCGCTGACTTTGGCCGGGCTTGAAGGCGCGACCAAGCAGCTTTCAAGAAAGCACTGAAAGACCGACAGGAGATCCGATGACCTGCTTCCTCTGCCTGCAATGCGGCGTCCAGTTCGCGGCAACAGAGACGCCGCCGGAGCACTGCCCGATCTGCGAGGACGAGCGGCAATATGTGCGCTGGGAGGGCCAGGCGTGGATCACGCCGGAGCAACTCGCTGACGGACACCGGCTTGTGATGAAGGACGACGCCGGCGTGCTCGCCTTCGGCATCGAGCCACGCTTCGCCATCGGCCAGCGGGCGCTGCTGGCGCAGACGCCGCACGGCAACGTGCTGTGGGACTGCGTTTCGATGGTCAGCGAGGAGGCGGTGGCCGAGATCAACCGCCGCGGCGGCCTGGCGGCGATCGCCATTTCGCACTGCCACTATTATTCGGTGATGGCCTGTTGGAGCGAGGCGTTTGGCGGCGTGCCGATCTATCTCCACGCCGACGACCGCCAATGGATCATGCAACCGCACAAGGCGATCGTCAGCTGGGAAGGCGAGACGCTGGCCATAAACACTTCGCTGACGCTCATCCGCTGCGGTGGCCACTTTGCCGGCGGTCAGGTGCTGCACTGGAAACGCGATGACGGCGACGTCTTGCTGGCCGGCGATATCCTGCAGGTGACGCCGACGCGCCGCCATGTCAGCTTCATGTACAGTTATCCGAACTACATTCCGCTCAACGCAGCGGCCGTGCGCCGCATCGCGGCGTCACTGGAGCCATTCGCTTTCGACCATATCTACGGCGCGTGGTGGAACCAGAATGTCATCGGGGGCGCAAAAGCGGCGTTGGCTGCTTCGGTCGATCGCTATCTCAGGGCGATCGCATAAAGATCACGATCGAAAAATGCGGGCAAATCGCGTAACAAATGCCTATCTTGGTGCGAATATGAGGCTGCAATCCGCGCATGACCCCGAACCTCTGGTTCGGAAAGGATCATGCGCAAAACCAAAGTACCACAGCGTCCTTTGCGCGTCCGATGGACGCGCGGCGCTGTAGGAGCGAGCCGGCAAGGCTGAGGAGATCACATGGACACCCACACCTACCCTGTAACCCGCACCGACGCCGAATGGCGCGCCCGGCTGACGCCGGAGCAATATGCCGTCATGCGCGGCCACGGCACCGAGCGGCCGGGAAGCTGCGCTTTGCTCTACGAGAAGCGCGCCGGCACCTTTTCCTGCGTCGGCTGCGACCAGCCTTTGTTTGAATCCAAGCTGAAGTTCGAGAGCGGCACCGGCTGGCCGAGCTTCAACGACCCGGTGCCGGGCTCGGTCGAAAACACCGTCGACCGCAGCTACGGCATGGTTCGCACCGAATGCCATTGCGCCCGCTGCGGCAGCCATCTCGGCCATGTCTTCGAGGACGGCCCGCCGCCGACCGGCCTGCGCTATTGCATCAACGGCGTGGCACTGAAATTCGAGCCGTCGGCTTGAACCGAAATTCGATTGAATGAATGAGAAGGGCGGCTGCGGCTGCCCTTTTTCATTTGCTCAACCGGAAGCCGGCCAACGCGATGGGCGCCCGTGTCCGCGCTGTCAGACCACGACCGTCAGGATCAGCCATAATGTGGCGCCGAGCGTCATCAGCGACGCCTTGGCGCCACTGGCCTTTTCCGTGGTTCGCCATACGGCAAAGGTCAGAAAGATGTTGTAGGGCACCGGTGCGAAATGCACCGCCAGAACCAGTGCGAGCGGCAGCTTCAGTCCGAGCAGGATGATCGCGGCCACCAGAGATGCGACGTTGAGCGCCGTGCCGACAAGAACAAGGTCGCGCCAGAACAGCCGGTCGAGCGGCACCTGGCCTTGCCAGCGTGAACGGAAAAAGGAGCCGATACCCTCTGGCAACACCGGATGTCTATCCCTGCCTCAGGACTTCGGTTACCGCGCGCTCGAAGCGCGAACATTCGGTCACCAGCCAGTCGGCCATGGCTGGCCAGTTGTCCTCGGCATAGCAGTTCACCCGCCACATCGAATTGATGCCGAGACCCCCGCAACTCTGTTCCGGCCTGAGCTTCAGCCTGGCTTCGATATCAGGCTGGAACGGCTTCAACCGCGACCAGGCTTGCGTGGCGCCGAACTTCTCGTTGCGGCCGAAGAAGACGCCGACCTGGCTCTGCGCCGGCGCGACATACATGGAAAGGACCAAGGCGAAGTCGGGCAGCCCGCGCTGCCAGAACCAGGGTCCGCGCCTCGCCATCAGAGCCCTTTCTTCCGGATGCCGCTCGGCGAACAGCGTCCAGAAGCCGCGCTGGCGGAATTCAGAGGCGCGGCGGGCGCCGAAGTCGAATTCGCTCATAGCTCGATGCTCGCTCCGGCATCATGCTCGGCCCGAGACTGTTTCGAAATTCGCTCTGGCGAGTCATATGGTGGTGGTTTCGAGAACCGGAGCGGAGCGTACTTAAAGTACGCGAGCACCGGAAGCGCAGAAAACGCCATCAGATGGCCGCCGGAGTAGAATTTCCAGACAGTCCTACACCATGCCGAGTGCGGCCTTATACAGATCGAGGATGGTTTCCTCTTCCTGACGCTCGGCCTGGTCCTTCTTGCGCAGCCGGATGATCGTGCGCATCGCCTTGGTGTCGAAGCCGGTTCCCTTGGCCTCGGCGAACACTTCCTTGATGTCGTCGGAAATCGTCTTCTTCTCTTCCTCAAGCCGCTCTATGCGCTCGATGAAGGCACGCAGCTGGCCGGCGGCAACAGTCTGGCTGGTATCGGTGATATCGTCGGCCATTTTTTTCTCCAAAAGAATCGGCTCCGCGACTCGCGGACGACTGCGACAAAATTTGAGCCGGTTCGATGCCCGACCGGCGGCGGCGGGTCAAGCCGTTATCGACCAAGCCACAAGGGGCTGCCGCCAGAAGCCGACAGCCAGTCCGTTTTGCGAACTCTTAATTGAAAGCGATCAGCAGATCCTTGGCATCGATCTGGTCGCCTGCCTTGACCAGCACCTCGCCGACCGTGCCGTCGCGCTCGGCATGCAGCGCCGTCTCCATCTTCATCGCTTCGATGGAAAGCAGCACGTCACCGGCCTTCACAGCCTGGCCGGTAGCCACCGAAAGCGCCGAGACGACGCCCGGCATCGGCGCGCCGACATGCGCCTCGTTGCCGGGCTCGGCCTTGCGGCGAGCCTTGGCGGCGGACGCGCCATGCGCCCGGTCGGGCACCTTGACACGACGCGGCTGGCCATTGAGCTCGAAGAACACTGTGACCATGCCCTTCTCGTCGACATCGCCGATGGCCAGGCAGCGCACCACCAGCGTCTTGCCCTTCTCTATGTCGACGAAGATCTCGTCTTCCGGCTTCATGCCGTAGAAATAGGTCGGCGTCGGCAGGACGCTGACCGGCCCATAGGTTTCCTGGGCACCGGCGAAATCCGTAAACACCTTCGGATACATCAGCCACGAGGCGAATTCGAACTCCGACAGCTTGCGCTCGAGCTTCTCCTCGATTTCCTTGCGGTTGGCCTTGAGGTCGGCTGGCTTGAGCAGCGAGCCGGGCCGCACCGTGATCGGCTTGTCGCCCTTAAGCGCCTTCCTCTGCAGCGCCGCCGGCCACCCGCCTGGCGACTGGCCGAGATCGCCGCGCAGCATCGAGACGACCGAATCCGGGAAGGCGATGTCCTTGTCCGGGTTTTCGACATCGGCAACGGTGAGATCCTGACTGACCATCATCAATGCCATGTCACCGACGACCTTGGAGGACGGCGTCACCTTGACGATGTCGCCGAACATCAGATTGACGTCGTGATAGGTCTGCGCCACCTCGTGCCAGCGCGTCTCCAGTCCGAGCGAGCGCGCCTGTTCCTTCAGATTGGTGAACTGCCCGCCCGGCATCTCATGCAGATAGACTTCCGAGGCCGGCCCCTTGAGGTCGCTTTCGAAGGCGGCGTACTGGTTGCGCACCGCTTCCCAGTAGAACGAGATCTTCCTGATCCATTGCGGGTCGAGACCGGGGTCGCGTTCAGTGCCCTTCAGCGCCTCGACGAGCGAGCCAAGGCATGGCTGCGAGGTGTTGCCGGAGAAGGCATCCATCGCCGCGTCTATGGCATCGACGCCGCTTTCCACCGCCGCCAGCACCGTCGCCGCCGACAGGCCCGACGTGTCGTGGGTGTGGAAATGGATCGGCAGGTCGGTCGCCTCGCGCAGCGCCTTGAACAGCACGCGTGCCGCCGCCGGCTTCAGCAGGCCGGCCATGTCCTTGACGGCGATGATGTGGGCGCCGGCCGCCTGCAATTCCCTGGCCAGGCCGACATAATATTTGAGGTCGTATTTCGCCCGCGCCGGATCGAGGATGTCGCCGGTGTAGCAGATCGCCGCTTCGATCAGCTTGCCCTCGGCGCCGACCGCATCCATGGCGACGCGCATGTTGTCGACCCAGTTCAGGCAATCGAAGACCCGGAACAGGTCGATGCCGCCGCTTGCTGCCTGCTTGACGAAATGCTGCACGACATTGTCGGGATAGTTGGTGTAGCCGACGCCATTGGCGCCGCGCAGCAGCATCTGCAGCAACAGATTGGGCGCTGCCTCACGCACCAGCGACAGCCGCTCCCACGGATCCTCGGTGAGGAAGCGCATGGCGACGTCGAAGGTGGCGCCGCCCCAGCATTCCAGCGACAGAAGCTGCGGCAGGGCACGCGCATAGGTGCCGGCGATGCCGGCAATGTCATGCGTGCGCATGCGGGTGGCGAGCAGCGACTGATGGCCATCGCGCATCGTCGTGTCGGTGACCAGCACCTCTTTCTGGTCACGCATCCAGGCGGCGAATTTCTCCGGTCCGAGCACATCGAGCTTCTGCTTGCTGCCGCCGGGCACATTGCCGTTGAGGTAGGGCACCACGGGTGCGGCCGCATCGGCCTTCGGCTGCGGCCGGCCGCGCGTCTCGGGATGACCGTTGACGCTGACATCAGCGAGATAGTTGATGAGCTTGGTGGCGCGGTCCTGGCGCTTGACCTGCTGGAACAGCTCCGGCGTCGTGTCGATGAACTTGGTCGTATAGGAATTATCTGCGAAGCTCGGATGGTTGATGATCGCTTCGAGGAAGGTCAAGTTGGTGGCGACGCCGCGGATGCGGAATTCACGCAGCGCCCGGTTCATGCGGGCGATGGTCTCGGCCGGCGTCGGCGCCCATGCCGTCACCTTCTCCAGCAGCGGATCGTAGAAACGGGTGATAACCGCGCCGGAATAGGCGGTGCCGCCATCGAGACGGATGCCGAAGCCTGTTGCGCCGCGATAGGCGGTGATGCGGCCATAGTCCGGGATGAAATTGTGCTCGGGATCTTCGGTGGTGATGCGGCACTGCAGCGCATGGCCGTTCAGCCTTATGTCCTTTTGTGCCGGCACGCCCGATTCCGGCGTGCCGATGGCAAAGCCGTCGAGGATATGGATCTGCGCCTTGACGATGTCGATGCCGGTCACCTGCTCGGTGACGGTGTGCTCGACCTGGATGCGCGGATTGACCTCGATGAAGTAGAATTTGCCGGTATCGGCGTCCTGCAGGAACTCGACCGTGCCGGCGCCGATATAACTGGTCTCGCGGGCGATCTTCAGCGCATGGCCGCAAAGCTCCTCGCGCTGCGACATTTCGAGATAGGGCGCCGGCGCCCGCTCGACGACCTTCTGGTTGCGGCGCTGGATCGAACAGTCGCGCTCGAACAGGTGCACGGCATTGCCATGGGTGTCGCCCAGCACCTGCACCTCGACATGGCGAGCGCGTTCGATCAGCTTTTCGAGATAGACCTCGTCCTTGCCGAAGGCGGCTTTCGCCTCACGCTTGCCTTCGGTGACTTCACGGGCAAGGTCGGCTTCGGCGCGGATGGCGCGCATGCCCCGGCCGCCGCCGCCCCATGATGCCTTCAGCATCACGGGATAGCCGATTACCTTGGCCAGTTTCTTGACCGCCTCCATGTCATCCGGCAACGGATCGGTGGCGGGGATCACCGGCACCCCGACCTCGATGGCGAGATTGCGCGCCGCCACCTTGTTGCCGAGCCGCCGCATCGTGTCCGGCTTCGGCCCGATGAAGGTAATGCCGGCTTCGGCACAGGCGTCGGCGAATTCGGGACTTTCCGACAACAATCCGTAGCCGGGATGAATAGCATCGGCACCCGACAGCCTGGCGACGCGGATCACCTCCTCGATCGACAAATAGCTTTCGATCGGCCCCATGTCCCTGGTCAGATGCGGCCCGCGTCCGACCTGGTAGCTCTCGTCGGCCTTGAAGCGATGCAGGGAGTATTTGTCTTCTTCGGCCCAGATCGCCACGGTTTTGAGGCCGAGTTCGTTGGCCGCGCGGAAGACGCGAATGGCGATTTCGGACCGGTTGGCGACGAGGATCTTCGTGATAGCCAAGGACTGGGCTCCAGCAACGGAAGGAAGAGAAATCGGCGCAATGATTAGCGTGAAAATGCTGCAGTGCAAACGAAATTGACACGCATTTAAACCGATTGAAATGGAATCATTGCGCCAGAGGCCCCTCGCATTCATTCAAACAGCTGGAAAAAGCGCCGGCTTTGCGGTTAACGCGCGATCATTTCCCGGCTAAGGACCCGGCTGCATCGGCCGCCGCCTGAACATGATGGCAAAAGAAAATGCCCGGCGCGAGGCGCCGGGCATCCGTAAATGGTCTGGAGACTGACGAGCTTACATCTTCTGGATGTAGGTGTACTTGCCGTCGTCGCCCTTCTTCCATTCGTACATGACGTAGCCGGGCAACGTCGGGTCGCCCTTGGCGTCATAGGACAGGTCGCCGAGCACGGTCTTGAACGGGCCGTTTTCATGCAGCGCCTTGGCAACCGCCTGCGGATCGTTCGACTTGGCAGCGGTGGCTGCCGCGGCGATCGCCTGCATGGCTGCGTAGGAGTAGAGCGTGTAGGCTTCCGGCTCGAAACCCTGCGCGCGGAACTTCTCGACGAGTTCCTTGTTGGCGGGGATCAGGCGCGGATCCGGACCGAACGTGTTGAGCGTGCCCGCAACCGCGTCGCCCGCGATCGAAGCCAACTCGTTCGACACGATGCCGTCGCCGGAAACCAGCGTCGCCTTGAGGCCCTGGTCCGCCGCCTGACGGATGATCAGGCCGGCTTCGGTGTGCAGGCCGCCCCAATAGATAATCGAAACGCCGGCTTCCTTCATCTTGGCGATCAGCGCCGAGAAGTCCTTGTCGCCGACATTGATGCCTTCATACATGACTTCCGTCAGGCCCTTGGCATTCATCGCCTTCTTGGTTTCGTCGGCAAGGCCCTGACCGTAGGTGGTCTTGTCGTGCACGACTGCGATCTTGGCATCCTTGAAGTTGGCGGCCAGATAAGCACCGGCGATGCTGCCCTGCTGGTCATCGCGTCCGCAGGTGCGGAACACGTTCCACAGGCCGCGTTCGGTGAACTGCGGGTTGGTCGCGGCAGGCGTCACTTCGACGATGCCGTTTTCCGCATAGACTTCCGAGGCCGGGATCGAGACGCCGGAGTTGAAGTGACCGACCACGAACTTGACGCCGTCGCCGACGAACTTGTTGGCGACCGAGATGCCCTGCTTCGGATCGGAAACGTCGTCGCCGACTTCGAGCTTGATCTGCTCGCCATTGATACCGCCAGCCGCATTGATGTCGGCGACAGCAGCTTCCGCACCCTTCTGCAACTGCGCGCCGAAGGCGGCATTCGGACCGGTGATCGGGCCAGCGACGCCGACCATTACGTCAGCCCACGCGGCACCACCGAACGCGACAAGCGCGGTCAGGGCGACGGCGGACAAAAGTGACTTTTTCATTTAAACGCTCCCATTAACGGAGTGGGCGTGGATGAAGCTTTCATGCGATGCCCACCCTTATCGCAGAAAGCATAGTTTGCCGATTTTCAGGCACTTGTCACGCCGATTCAATTTCGAGGCGGCGTTAATGATGAACGTCAACCTTTCGGTTTCCAGCTCAGGAGTGAAGCTCTTTCGTAGAGCCAATTATACTGTGTCACCATCTGGTTGGTGCGCGTGTATTGATAGCCGACGAAGCCGAGGATCATCAGCACGATGGTGTCGACGACATAATAGTGCAGCGAGAACATGGTGCCGCCGAACAGCGCGTGATGGATGAAGCGGATCGCGATGCCGAGGCCCAGCATATAGGCGAACAGCTGGATGAAGCTGCGCCACGTCTGAGCACTGGCCTTGCCCGTCATCCACGCCGCCCAGCCGCCCAGCAGACAGGTGACGAAGAAGAACTGCCAGATCGAGGGTTCCTCATAAAGAATGCCCTGCATGGTGAAGTCTCCTTAGCATGATCCCGAAAAGTTGCGGACTTTTCGGACAAAGATCATGCGACAAACAAACAATCTGGAGCGGAATGGCGAATGCACGCATTCCGCTCCGAACTCAGTGGTGCCCGCCTTCGAGATAGGCGGCGCGCACTTCCGGATTGGCGAGCAGTTCCTTGCCGGTGCCGCTCATCGTCACATTGCCGTTGACCATGACGTAGCCGCGCGTGGCGAGCTTGAGCGCACCGAAGGCGTTCTGCTCGACCAGGAATACCGTCAGCCCCTGAGTGCGGTTCAGTTCGCGGATGGCGTCGAAGATCTGCTTGACGATCAGCGGCGCAAGACCCAGCGACGGCTCGTCGAGCAAAAGCAGCTTCGGTCGCGCCATCAGCGCGCGTCCGATCGACAGCATCTGCTGCTCACCGCCCGACAGCGTGCCGCCGCGCTGGGTGATGCGCTCTTTCAATCGCGGGAACAGCGTGAACACCTTCTCGACGTCCTCGTCATAGTGCTTGAGGTTGTCGAGGCTGGCGCCCATCTGCAGGTTTTCCATCACCGTCATGCGCGGAAAGATCCGCCGGCCCTCGGGCGACTGGGCAATGCGCATGCGCGCGATCTCGTGCGTCGGCATCTGGGTGATGTCGGTGCCGGCAAAGGTGATGGTGCCGGCGCGAGCCCGCGGCGCGCCGAAAATGGTCATCATCAGCGTCGACTTGCCGGCGCCGTTGGCGCCGATCAGTGCCACGATCTCACCTTGGTTGACGGTGACATCGACGCCGTTCAGCGCCCGGATGTTGCCGTAATAGGTCTGCACGCCCTTGATATCGAGCAGCGTTGTCGCGGCCATCACTTGCCCCCTCCACGCTTGCCCGCCACGGGCTTGGCAGCGGTCTTGCTCGCGGTCTTTCCGGAGGCTGCCTTTGCAGTCTTTGCGGAAGCATGGCTTGTCGCCACCTTGCCCGCGTCGACGCGGCGCGAGAATTCCGTGTCCTTGCCCTGGCCGAGCAGCCTGGCCTGTTTGACCCATTCCTCGCGCGCGATACGTCCGTCAAAGGCGAGATAGGCTTCGGCGGCCTCGACGTCGGCCTTTTTCCAGGCGCCGATCTGGTCGAAGTGGAAGATGCCGTGATCGTTGAGCTTCTTCTCGTTGACCGTGCCGATGCCCTTGATGCGGGTCAAATTGTCGGCCTTGCCGCCGCGAGGCGCCGCCAGCCGGTTGGAGATCTCTCCAGCCTTTGCCGGGGCCTTGACCGCCGGCTTGGCCGACGCGGTGGACTTCGCCGCCGTGCCGGTTGCCGCCTTTGAAGCCGCTTTCGGAGCAGGCTTTGCCTTCGCCGCCGGCACGGCTGCCAGCGAGGCTGCCTTGTTTGCCGCGGCGAGCGACCTGGCGTCGACCTGACCGGCCTTTGACGCTCCCTTGGCCACCGTAACCCGCTCGCCCGAACTATGGCCGACCGTGTCGGTCACCGGCCCAGCGAGATAGGACGACGATGTTCCCGGACCATGCGCGGCATCCGGCCCTGTATCGAGCTGTTCGATGACATCTTCGTCACCGACTTCGGTGAGGACCGCCTCGACTTCTTCGTCGTCGACGCCGAGATAGGCGGCGATGACGCGCGGATCGGTGCGCACCGACTGCGGACTGCCATCGGAAATCTTGCGGCCATACTCCAGCACCACGACATGGTCGGAGATCTGCATGACCACCGACATGTCGTGCTCGATCAACAGGATCGAGGTGCCGGATGTGTTCTTGATGTCGATCAGCAGATCGTTGAGCGCCGCCGATTCCTTCGGATTGAGGCCGGCCGCCGGCTCATCGAGGCACAGAAGCTCGGGTCCCGTGCACATGGCGCGAGCGATCTCGAGACGGCGCTGCGCGCCATAGGGCAGGTCGCCGGCCGGGTCGTCGGCACGGTCGACAAGATCGGCCTTTTCCAGCCAATGCTTGGCGAGTTCCACTGAATCCGCCGAGGCCTTGCGATAGCCGCTGAAGCCGAACAGGCCGAGGACCGTGTAGCCCGATGCCTTCATCAGTTTGTTGTGCTGGGCGACCAGCAGGTTCTCCAGCAGGGTCATGCCGGAGAACAGGCGGATGTTCTGGAAGGTGCGCGCCACCTTGGCGCGCGCCGGGATCTCATGGTTGGGCAGCCGCTCGAGCAGGAAGGTCGAACCATCGTTCCGGTTGAGCGTGATCATGCCTTCCGAGGGCTTGTAAAAGCCGGTGATGCAGTTGAACACCGTGGTCTTGCCGGCGCCGTTGGGGCCGATCAGCGCGGTGATCTCGCCGCGCTTGGCGGCGAAAGACAGATCGCCGATGGCCACTAGGCCACCGAACTTCATCGACAGGTGATCGACCTGAAGGATAGCGTCGTTCATGCCCGAAGTGGCTTTCTGAACAGGGTTCGCATTCATCAGCCGTGTCCTTCCTTGGTGAAGGAGCTTGAGACAGCCTTTCGCTCCTTGAGGAAGGCGGTTGGTTCGCGACTGCCGACGAAGCCGCGCGGCTTCCACAGCATGACGATGACCATGGCCATGCCGAACAGAAGCATGCGGTAGAGTTCCGGTGTGAAGTCCGGCCCGAAGACCTGCTTGAGGAAGTCGAGTTCGCGCAACGCCTCGGTGCCGCCGATCATCACCATTGCGGCGACCGCGATGCCGACCAACGAGCCCATGCCACCGAGAACGACGATGGCCAGGATGATGGCCGATTCCAGGAAGACGAAGGATTCCGGGCTGACGAAGCCCTGCCGTGCAGCGAAGAACGCGCCGGCGAAGCCGCCGAACATCGCACCCGTGGCGAAGGCTGTAAGCTTCGTGGTGGTGGTGTTGATGCCGAGCGAGCGGCAGGCGATCTCGTCCTCCCGCAACGCTTCCCAGGCACGGCCGACCGGCATGCGCCGCAGCCGGATGGTGACGAAGGCCGTCAGCAGCGCCAGCGCCAGGATCAGGTAGTAGAGGAAGATCTTGTAGTAGGCGCTCGAGGTCGCGAGATGCAGCACCTTGGCGATGTAATTGGGGTCCGACACGTTGAAGGTCATCAGGCCGAAGAAGGTGACCTTCGGGATGCCGGAAATACCGGCCGAACCGTTGGTGACCTCACGCCAGTTGATCAGCACCAGGCGGATGATCTCACCGAACGCCAAGGTGACGATCGCCAGATAGTCGCCGCGCAGGCGCAGCACCGGGAAGCCGAGCAGCACGCCCCAGAAGGCGGCCATGGCGCCGGCGGCCGGCAAAAGGATCCAGAACGACAGGCCGTACTGCGTGCCGAGCAGCGCATAGGCATAGGCGCCGACCGCGTAGAAGGCGACATAACCGAGGTCGAGCAGGCCGGCGAGGCCGACGACGATGTTCAGGCCCCAGGCCAGCATCACATAGATCAGGATCTGGATGCCGAAATTGTCGACCCATTTCAGCGAACCTTGCAGCCCGCCGACGAACGACCAGGACATCAGCGACAGGATCGCCACCACCAGGATCGGATAGAGGATCAGCGCGGCAATGCCGAGTTTGGTGAAGTTGGCATGGATGAAGCCGCGGAAATAATAGATCACGCAGGCCAGCACATAGATGACCGCCAGGGCGCGCAGGAATTGCAGATAGCCTGCCGGCTCCGCTCCCACCCATCCGACGAGAGAGCTGTTGACCGCAAACAACAACACTGCCGCGACCAGGGCCACGATGAACGCCGGCAACTGGAAGAAGCGTGACGCCACGCTGGCCGGCAGCAGGCCGGTGGCGACGTCGGTGATCTTCTGGTTGGCCAGGAAGGGCTGGCCATAAGCGACATAGAGGAAGCGCCCGATGGCCGTGGCGATCACCACCACGGCAAGCAGGCCCCAGCGCGTCGTCAGGACCAGTTCATTGGAAATGTTCTGGCCGGTCTTCAGGCCGATGAACAGCACGAACAGGCCAAACGATATGGCAGCGGCATAAAGCGCCTCACGCAACGCGCGCTGCATGGGGGTGGCGACGATGTCGCGCTCCGGAGATACGTTGACGGCCATGGTCTCAGACCTTTTCGACTTCTGGCCGGCCCAATATGCCGGAAGGCAGGAAGATCAGCACAATGGCCAGGATCGAGAACGCCGCGACGTCCTTGTAGTCGATTGAGAAATAGGCCGACCACATGCTCTCGATGAAGCCGATTAGCAGCCCGCCGACCACCGCGCCCGGCAGCGAACCGATGCCGCCCAGCACCGCCGCCGTGAAGGCTTTCACGCCCGGCGTGAAGCCATCCGAGAAGGCAATGACGCCGTAATACATCAGGAACAAAGTGCCCGCGACCGCGGCAAGGGCCGCACCCATGATGAAGGTGATCGAGATGGTACGGTCGACATCGATGCCGAGCAGCGCCGCCATCTTGCGGTCCTGCTCACAGGCCCGTTGCGCTCGCCCGAGTGAGGTCTTGTTGACCAGATACCAGAACAGCGCCAGCAGCAGCGCCGTGACGACGACGATGATGATCTGCTTCAGCGACACGCTGATGCCGTTGATGTTGTAAACCTGGCTGACCATCGGCGGGATCGGCTTGTTGCGGGGACCCTGCGTCACCTGGACGAAGTTTGACAGCGCGATCGACATGCCGATGGCAGTGATCAGCGGCGCCAGTCGGAACGAACCGCGCAGCGGCCGGTAGGCCACCTTCTCAATAGTCCAGTTGTAGAGGCTGGTGAGCAGCATCGCCACGATCATCATGACCAGCAGCGCCACCACAACGGGCACCGAATAGAACAGCGCGCCCAGTGCGAGAAAGACGATCAGTGCCGTGAAGGCACCCACCATGAAGATGTCGCCATGGGCGAAATTGATCATGCCGATGATGCCGTAGACCATCGTGTAGCCGATCGCGATCAGCCCATAGATCGATCCCAGCGTCAGCCCGTTGATAAGCTGCTGGACAAAGTACTGCATGTGTACATGGCTCCCCTGGAATGTCGCCCATGCAGACGCATTCCTTTTCGTATTTCCCCTAGTCGTAAAGTTTCGAGCCCGGATTGCAACGTCCTTTTTCAATCGTCATGCGTGTTTTCGAAGCACGCTGTCCGATTGCCCGTTTTCCATCATCCGACCCCTGGACTATCGCGGACCCTATCATTGGCATAACGCAATGTCTTTGACGATTCGACCGCATCATGCGCTCCGTTTCGAAGAAATCGCCGTCAAAATTAGGTGATGAAAGGAATCCTTGCGTTTCTGGCACGATCCATTTTTCAAGCCGTTGCTTTCCGCAAGGTCAGGATTCCCATCACTTGACAACAAATCCGTGCGCGAACGGGTCGCGGTCGTCGATGAAGATGGTGTTCAGTCCGGTCATCCGCGCCCAGCCGCCGATCGAGGGGATGATGGCCGGTTTGCCGGCCACGCTGACATCCTTTTCGACCTTGCCCTTGAACAGCGAACCGATGATCGATTCATGCACGAAGCCGTCGCCGGCCTTGAGTTTGCCCTTGGCATGAAGCTGCGCCATGCGCGCCGAGGTGCCGGTGCCGCAGGGCGAGCGGTCGATCGCCTTGTCGCCGTAGAACACGGCATTGCGGGCATCCGCTCCATCCACCGTCGGCGCACCGGTCCACAGCATGTGCGACAGCCGGTTGATGCCCGGGTTTTCCGGATGCACGAAGGAATATTTCTCATTGAGCCGCTGGCGCACCACCGGGCTCCAGGCGATGAAGTCGCCAGCCGAATAATCGGCCATGTCGCGATAGTTCTTCTGCGGTTCGACGATGGCGTAGAAGTTGCCGCCATAGGCGACGTCGACGGTGATTTCACCGAGCCCGGGGCATTCGACCGTCAACCCTTCGGCATGGAGGAAGGACGGCACATTGGTGATGCGCACCTCCTCGACATAATCGCCAACCTGCTTGTATTCCGCGATGACCAGCCCGGCCGGCGTGTCGAGCCGAAGCACGCCCGGCGTCTTCGGCTTGATCAGACCGTGCTCGATCGCCATCGTCACCGTGCCGATGGTGCCATGGCCGCACATCGGCAGGCAGCCGGAGGTTTCGATGAACAGGATGGCGATGTCGCAATCCTCGCGCGTCGGCGGATAGAGGATCGAGCCGGACATCACGTCGTGGCCGCGCGGCTCGAACATCAGGCCGGTGCGGATCCAGTCATACTCGGCCAGGAAATGCGCACGCCGTTCCATCATCGTCGCGCCCTGCAACAGCGGGCCGCCGCCGGCGACCAGCCGCACCGGATTGCCGCAGGTGTGGCCGTCTATGCAGAAGAAGGATTTCTTGGCCATGACGCTCCTCGAAAAACAAAACCCGAAAAAATCAAAATCGTTGCGGACTGAAGGGGGCCAGATCGATCGGTGGAGTCTGCCCCAGGACAAGATCCCGGATCAACCGACCGGTGGCCGCCGCCTGGGTCAGGCCGAGATGGCCATGGCCGAAGGCATAGACCACCGACCGCCTTCCCGGCGCGCCGCCGATGACCGGCACTGAATCCGGCAGCGAGGGACGAAACCCCATCCATTCGCGCCCGCCCGAGGGATCGAGCCCCGGCAGGAATTTCTGCGCCTTCTGCAGCAGCGCCTTCGACCTGGCATAGTTGGGCGGCCGCTCGATGCCGCCGAGTTCGACGGCGCCGCCGACGCGCAGACCCGTTGCGAGCGGCGTGACGACGAAACCATGGCCGGAGAAGATCAGCATCCGCTTCGCGTCGAAGGCACTCGTCGGCAACGTGGTGTTGTAGCCGCGCTCGGTTTCCAGCGGAATGCGATCGCCGAGCTGCTTCGCCAGCAGATGCGACCATGCACCGGCGGCGACGACGAGGTGTCGCGCCTGCCTTGTGGTGCCGTCTGCCAAGGTCAGCGTCGCACCATTCTTATCCGCCGCGACTTGGCTGATCCGGGCCAGCTCAAAGCGGGCGCCCTTGGCCTGCGCATAGGCCCACACCGCCTTGCCCAGCAGTTTCGGGTCGGCGACCGTCTTCCATCCCGGCACGAACGTGCCTTTGATGAAGCGCGGCGACAGCCCCGGCTGCAAGGCGGCCAGTTCCTCGCCCTCGACATGGCGGAAACCGATGCCGAAACGCTCACGCGCCGCCCAGCCGGGCAGCCCGGCCTGGAACTCGGCTTCGCTTTCGTAGAGCTCGAGCGAGCCATCCTCGCGCAGCATCGACCGCGTACCGGAGCGATCGAGCAAGCCCATCCACTCCGCCTCGGCGAGCTTCATCATGCCCGCCTGAGCGGCAAGGCTCGCCTCGTATTTTCCCGGCGCACCGGCGCGCCAGAAGCGAATCAGCCAGGGCAGAAGCCTAGGCAGATAGGCGGGCGGGATGCTGAGCGGGCCGAGCGGATCGGCCAGCCATTTCGGCAGCTGCCGCATCATGCCCTTGTGGGCCAGCGGCAGCACGTCGGAGAAGGCGAAGGCGGCGGCATTGCCGGAGCTCGTCTCCTCGCAAATGCCGGTGCGGTCGAAGATCGTGACCCTGCGTCCGGCCTCGGCGAGAGAAGCGGCTGCACAGATGCCGATGATGCCGCCACCGATGATGGCGATGTCGATTGCAGCATCCTTGTTCATGGCCGCGCGCCGCACTGCATGTCCCGACCGTCGTTTCGACCCTTGCAGCTAGCCCCCTCATCCGACCCTTCGGGCCACCTTCTCCCCGTTGGGGAGAAGAGGCTGACGCCGCCGTTGGCGACCTCTTCTCCCCTCGGGGAGAAGGTGGCCGCGTAGCGGTCGGATGAGGGGGCCTGTGGCATTGCGATCCTCAGAACTGCGGCAGCTTCGGCCGAACCGCGAGCGCATCCTTGACGATCTTCTCGACGGCCTTGCGGCGCTCGCCCGACAGCGGCTGGCGCGGCATGCGAACGCGGTCATTTGTGTCGATCGCGAACACTTCGGCAAGCTTGATGTTTTGGACCAGATAGGTCGAGACGTCGAGATCGAGCAGCGGCCGGAACCAGCGGTAGATGGCGAGCGCCTCCTCGCGGCGGCCCTGCTTCATCAGCTGGAATATGGCGACGGTCTCGCGCGGGAAGGCTGTGACCAGTCCCGCGACCCAGCCGATGGCGCCGACCGACAGCGCCTCGAAGGCCAGATTGTCGACGCCGGTGAACAGGTCGTAGCGAGTGCCCAGGCGATTGATGATCTCGGTCGAACGACGGATGTCGTCGGAGGATTCCTTGATCGCGACAAAGCGCTTGTCCGACGCCAGCTCCTCCATCTGGTCGACGCTGACGTCGACGCGGTAAGCAAGCCGGTTGGAGTAGATCATGACCGGCAGGTCGCCCGCCTGCGCGACCGCGCGCAGCGCCGCGACCGTCTCTTCCGCATTGGTGTGGTAGATCGGGCTCGGCACGACCATGAGGCCATTGGCGCCTTCTTTGGCGGCGCGCTTGGCGATGCTGGCCGCCTCGCGTGTGCCGGCCTCGTTGACGGTCAGCAGCACGGGCTTCTTGCCGGCGACCTTCTGCGCGGTCTTCAGCACTTCGATCTTTTCGTCGGGCGACAGCATCGGCCCTTCGCCGAGCGATCCGCAGACGATGATGCCGTCGCAGCCGGCCTCCATCTGCAGGCTGAAGCAGCGCTCCATCTCGGCATGATCGAGACGATCATCCGCGGTGAATTTGGTCGTGACGGCAGGAAAAACTCCGGTCCACATGATCATCTCTCCATCTGATATATCAGCGGTATATCTATTAACAAACCCGCTGTCAATGCGGATTCCGTTATGATATATTCAAGATATATCAGGAGAGCGCATTTGATATCCATGGCAGCAAACACCTCGGCGGAGCCGGCCGCGACCAGGGCATACCATGTGCTCGAGCACATGATCGTCACGCTCGAACTGGCCCCGGCAAGCTTCGTCACCGAGGGCGCCCTGATCGACAGGCTCGGGCTTGGCAGGACACCGGTGCGCGAGGCGATCCAGCGGCTGGCCTGGGAAGGGCTGCTCGACGTCAGGCCGCGCGCCGGCATCGCCATCGCCCCGCTCCATCCCGGCGACTGGTTGCGTGTGCTCGATGCGCGTCGAGGCGTCGAGGTGGTGCTCGCCCGCTCGGCCGCCCGCTTCGTCACCCGCGAAGCCGCCGACCTGTTTCACGAAGCAGCGCTTGCCATGCAGAAGGCGGTGATCTCGGGTAATGTGCTTGCCTTCATCCAGGCCGACAAGGCACTCGACGAAGCGCTGGCGCTGGCTGCCGACAATCCCTTCGCCGCCCGTCTGGCCGCCCCCTTGCAGACCCACAGCCGCCGCTTCTGGTTCCGCTACAAGGCCGAGACCGGTCTTGCCGAATCCGCCGAGCACCATGTCGCGCTGATCCGCTCGATCCTTGCTGGCGACGAGGAGGCCGCGGCCAAGGATGCCAAACGCCTGATGGCGCTGCTACGCGGCCACGCCGAGGTTGCCGCAACGCGCTAGGCAGAAACAGAAAGGGCGCGACAAAAGCCGCGCCCTCAAATCCGGGACTATTTCTCCTGATGTCAGTTCATCGTCGGCCCGATGTCAGTTCATCGTCGGGATGACGAACTCGGCGCCATCCTTGATGCCGGACGGCCAGCGCGAGGTCACCGTCTTGGTCTTGGTGTAGAAGCGGAACGCGTCCGGGCCGTGCTGGTTGAGGTCGCCGAAGGAAGATGCCTTCCAACCGCCGAAGGTGTAGTAGGCGATCGGCACCGGGATCGGGACGTTGATGCCGACCATGCCGACCTGGACACGGCTTGCGAAGTCGCGCGCGGCATCGCCGTCGCGGGTGAAGATGGCGACGCCATTGCCCATCTCGTGGTCGTTGGCGAGCTTGATCGCGCTCTCATAGGTCGGCGCGCGCACCACCGAGAGCACCGGCCCGAAGATCTCTTCCTTGTAGATACGCATATCGGCGGTCACATTGTCGAACAGGCAGCCGCCCATATAGTAGCCGTCTTCATAGCCCTGCATGGAGAAGCCGCGGCCGTCGACGACCAGCTTGGCGCCTTCCTTGACGCCGGTGTCGACATAGCCCTTGACCCGCTCCAGGGCCTGCGCCGTCACCAGCGGGCCGAAATCGGCGGAAGAGTCGGTCGAAGGACCGACCTTCAGGCTTTCGACGCGCGGGATCAGCTTTTCCATCAGCCGGTTGGCGGTGTCGTTGCCGACAGGCACGGCGACCGAGATCGCCATGCAGCGTTCGCCGGCCGAGCCGTAGCCGGCACCGATCAGCGCGTCGACGGTCTGGTCCATGTCGGCATCGGGCATGATGATCATGTGGTTCTTGGCGCCGCCGAAGCACTGCACGCGTTTGCCGGCGGCCGTGCCGCGCGAATAGATGTAATGGGCGATTGGCGTCGAGCCGACAAAGCCGATGGCCTTGATGTCGGGATCGTCGAGGATGGCGTCGACGACGTCCTTGTCGCCATTGACGACGTTGAGGATGCCCGCCGGCAGGCCGGCCTCGAGGAACAGTTCGGCGATGCGCATCGGTACGCCCGGATCGCGCTCCGAAGGCTTCAGGATGAAGGCGTTGCCGCAAGCGATGGCCGGCGCGATCTTCCAAAGCGGGATCATTGCCGGGAAGTTGAACGGCGTGATGCCGGCGACGACGCCGAGAGGCTGGCGCATCGAGTAGACGTCGATGCCGGGGCCGGCGCCGTCGGTGAATTCGCCCTTCATCATATGCGGCGCGCCGATGCAGACCTCGACCACTTCGAGGCCGCGCTGGATGTCGCCCTTGGCATCGGCGATCGTCTTGCCGTGCTCGCGCGCCAGGATGTCGGCCAGTTCGTCATAGTCGCGGGCGACCAGTTCGAGAAACTTCATCAGCACGCGCACGCGGCGCTGCGGGTTGGTTGCGGCCCATTTCGGCTGCGCAGCCTTGGCATTCTCGACAGCCGCGCGCAGTTCCGCCTGCGAAGCCAGCGCCACCGTGCCGCGCACGGAGCCGTCCATCGGCTGCATGACATCCTGCTTGCGGCCGCTGGTCCCGGCGACATGCTTGCCGCCGATGAAATGACCATAATCGATCATGATTTCTCTCCCTTGTTCGTGATGCTGCATTGTCCGCCTTTGGCCGGCGGATGGCAACGCGACGGAGAACGCAACCGTTGTGCGGAGAATAGATAACGATTGACGAGCGAGCATCAATTCCCGCAAATGATGTTATCCCGAGACGACGCCCGAGGATTGACAGGTTGAGTTCCTTCGCGCCCCCCCTCTGTCCTGCCGGACATCTCCCCAGCCTTCACCCTCCCCCTTGTGGGGAGGGTCGGCGAGCGGTCGGAGCGAAGCGGAGATCGTTCGACGGGGTGGGGGTCTGGCGCCAGCGTCACCCCCACCCCGCTCCGCTACTCGGATCGATCTACCGGGGCGAGCCACGGGTCTCGCCCGTCCTTCGGACCCCCACAAGGGGGAGGGTAAGATGAACTGGGATGATGTCCGCATCTTCCTTGCCGTGGCGCGCGCCGGCCAGATCCTTGGCGCGGCCAAACGGCTGGAGCTCAACCACGCCACCGTCTCGCGCCGCATCGCCGCACTCGAGGAAGCGCTGCGCACGAAACTTTTCCGTCGGCTGACCACCGGCAGCGAGCTGACGCCCGCCGGCGAGCGTTTTCTCGACATTGCCGAGCGCATGGAGGGCGACATGATCGCCGCGCGCTCGACCATTTCAGGCGAAGGCGACGACGTTTCCGGCACGGTGCGCATTGGCGCGCCCGACGGTTTTGGCGTCGCCTTCCTGGCCAAGCGCCTCGGCGAACTGACCGCCCTGCACCGCGAACTGACGATCCAGCTTGTGCCGGTGCCGCGCTCCTTCTCGCTGTCGCGCCGCGAGGCCGACATCGCCATCACCGTCGAGCGGCCGACCGAAGGCCGGCTGGTGGCGGGAAAGCTGGTCGACTACTCGCTCGGCCTGTTTGCCTCGCGCGCCTACGCCGATGCCAATGGCTTGCCCAACACCGCCGCCGAGCTCGGCCAGCACACGCTGATCGGCTACGTGCCGGACCTCATCGTCAGTCCCTCGCTCGACTATGCCGCCGAATTCAGCACGGACTGGCGCACCAGCTTCGCCATCTCCTCGGCGCTCGGCCAGGCCGAGGCGGTGCGCTCGGGCGCCGGCATCGGCATCCTGCACACCTTCGTCGCCCGCTCGATGCCGGAATTGGTATCCGTCGATGTGGTCGCGCCGATCCGCCGTGCCTACTGGCTGGTCTATCACGAATCGGTCAGGCCGCTGCGCCGCGTCCAGATCGTCGCCAGCTTCATCACCAAGATGGTGGAGCGGGAGCGGAGCCTATTTGTTTAGCCGTGCCGCCTTTTCCTTGCCACAAAACCGGCCAGAGTGGCATCAGACGTGCAGCCGCCGCGTAGAGACGATCCCTTAGAAAGCTGGCGCGGATAGACATGCGAGCCGTTCTTGCCATCCTGCCGCTGCTTTTCGTTTCCGCTTGCGCCAATCCGTGGACGAAGGTCCCGGAAGCCGAACTGCCCAAGCCGATCCGCTACGCCATGGCGCGGCCTTCGCCTTTCGTCTTCGGCAATTATTGCGGCCCTGGCACCCGCACCGGCGATCTATCGGCCCGGCCGGCCGACCGCCTCGATGCGGTCTGCCAGGCGCATGATGCCTGCTACATCGCCCGCCACAACCATTGCGACTGCGACGGCACCCTGGTCGCCTCGACGAAAGCGATCCGTGACGACAAGACAGCGCCACGCAAAATGCGCGGCGAGGCCGAACTGCTGATCGCCACCTTCGCCATTCCCGTCTGCAAGGTCTTCCCGCAAGGCTTCATGCCGCCGCGCGATCCCGCGCAATTGAGCGCCCTGAAGGCCGGAGCCGCCGGGTGAAGGGTCGCGCATCCATTGCCATCGTTCTGTTCGGGCTGGCTGTTCTTGCCGGCTGTGCCGGCGCTGGCCGCAATGCCTGCGATCTCCTGCAAGGCCAGAGCGCTTGCGCGCGACCCGCGCTCTCGGCCGAGACAGCTGGGCCGCGGATCGCCGGTTCGCAGTTTTTCGGTGACGCCGGCACCAGCGACTACGAAAAACGGTTCCTGGCGCTGCTCGCCCACCACCAGCTTGGCGCCATGGACCGCGCCAACGGCACCGGCCCTTTCGGCCACGACCGCCATGAAATCGCCAACAGCGATTTCCAGGCGACCTACCGGACGCTGCAGCAACTGGCCGGGCCGGTTGCTGAAACGCATCTGCCGCCGGCCGGCGCCAACAGCGGCGAGGGTCATTTCGACGGACGCTGGCGGGTGTCGCGGCAGACGCTCTACATCGATGCGGCGGCGCGGCGTTCGGCGCCCAGGGTGTTCGATTTCTCCGGCCTGCAGGCGCGCAGCGTCGAGATCGTGCTGCGTCAGGCCGGCAAGCAACCGGCCGACATCGAAGGCACCTGCGACGGCACGCTGGCGATCCGTACCGGCGGCGGTTCACGCACCATCGCCGCGGGCACCGCATTCCGTTTTCGCCTGACCGGCGAGGATGACACGGTCAGCCTGTTTCCAAGTGACGGTCTGAACCGCTGCACGGCAAGGATCCGCTCCAGCCTCGCCCCGGCCGGCGCGCCGCTCACCATCCGGCGCGAAGAGGCCGCCGATCCGGCTCTCGCCGCCTTCGACAGTCGCTACGAGCGTTGCCCGACGCCAGACCCAACCGGCCTCGATCCTCTCAGCCGCGCCTTCTATGCCAGCCGTTGGCTGTCGCAGACCTGTGCCTTGCCGATCGGAAAGCCGCGCCTGCTGCGCAAGTCGCGCGATGGCTTCAACGCCAAGGTCGAGGCGTTGATGGGAGCGCCGCTGTCCGACAGCGCCATCGACAAGGGCGACCCGGAGCTGCCGCTCGACTTCTCCAAGGCGCCAAGGCTGAAGCTGATCTACCTGTCGTCCCTGGAGTTCAAGGCCGACTTCTCCGGCCGCATCATCGAACGGCTGATCCGTCATCATGCGGCCCTCGGCACCAAGGTGCGCATCCTGGTCACCGACGTGCTGGAGCGCGACAAGGACGACGCCATGCTGCATCGGCTGGCGGCCGAATTCCCCAATGTCGAGCTGCGGGAATATCGCTGGCGGGCGGACCATGGCGCGCCGATCGACGAGCAGATCTCACAATTGCACAAGGTTCATCACGTCAAGATGCTGGCGACGCTTGCCGACGATCCCGGGCGCTCACGCGCCATCATCGGCGGCCGCAACATCCATGATGGCTTCCTGTTCCACCAGCCGATCGATCTGTCGCGCTATCCAGACCTTGAGCAATACGGCAAGACCGACGGGCTCTCACTGAACTACTATTCGAACTGGAGCGACTTCGACATCGAGTTCGCCGATCCGGCCACGGTCGAAACGCTGGCTGCGCATCTTTCGACAGTGTGGCTGCGCGACGCCGACACCAATCTGGCGCGCCCCTTCTCCATTCCGGTCCGGTCCGACGGCGCCCGCCCGTCAGGCACGGCACGACACTTCATTTCGGTGCCTTACGAGGATGGCCATGCGCTGGAGGATTATTTCGTCGAGCTGGTCGACGCCGCCCAGCACCATATCCAGATCGTCAATCCCTATCTCAACCTGACACCGAAACTTGGCCTCGCCTTCGACCGGGCGCTCGCGCGCGGCGTCAGGATCGACATTGTCGGCCGCATCGATCTCAAGGGCGATATCGGCGGCAAGTTTCTCACCGCCCTCAACAAGCTGTTTGTCGAGAAATATGGCGACCGCATCAACATCCGCGAGTTCAAGGCGCCTGACGTGGTGCTGCATTCCAAGATCATGATGATCGACGAAAGGCTGGTCGCCATCTCGTCGGTCAATCTCAACAACCGCAGCTTCTTCCACGACAGTGAGAACGGCATGATGGTGCTCGATCCGGCCTTCTACACCAGGATGAAGCCGATCTATGACGACTATGTCGCCCACTCCAATCCGGTCGCCACCAATGTGACGATCCCGTGGGCCTACCGGCTGCTTTTCGACGAGGACTGGGTCCGGCAGGCGTTCTGACCCTCTACCGCAGATAGCGCTCCTGCGCGAGGTCGCGGACGTCGATGTCAGGCACCCGGCTGGAGATGATGTCGGCCAGCACCTTGCCCGAGCCGCAGGCCATGGTCCAGCCAAGCGTGCCGTGGCCGGTGTTGAGATAGAGATTGGAGAGCTCGGTGCGGCCGATCAGCGGCGGACCATCCGGCGTCATCGGCCGCAGCCCGCACCAGAACGTCGCGTCCCGCATCGCGCCGGCGCCCGGAAAGAGATCGCCGACCGAGTGTTCCAGCGTGCGCCGCCGCGATTCGTGCAGCCTGAGGTCGAAGCCGGAAATCTCGGCCGTGCCGCCAACCCGGATGCGGTTCCCAAGCCGGGTGATCGCCACCTTGTAGGTCTCGTCCATCACCGTCGACACAGGTGCCGCGGCGGCGTCCTTGATCGGCACGGTGATCGAATAGCCCTTGACCGGATAGACCGGGATCGGCCGCTTCACCCGGCGCATGAAACCCGCCGAATAACTGCCCATCGCCATCACATAGGCGTCGGCGGTCTTCCAGCCCTTGCTGGTGCTGAGATTGGCGATGCGGTTGCGGCTTCGGATGACGCGCCACACCGTCACGTCGTATTCGAACTTGACGCCGCGCGCCACGCAAAGCTCGGCCAGCCGGTCGGTGAACATCTTGCAGTCGCCGGTCTCGTCGTGCGGCAACCTGAGGCCGCCGACGAACTTTTCGCGCACCCCGGCCAGGCCCGGCTCGGCCGCGATGCAGCCGTCCTGGTCGAGGATCTCGTAAGGCACGCCATACTTCTTCAGCACCTCGACATCGCCGCCGGTGCCGTCGAGCTGCTTTTGCGTGCGGAACAGCTGCAGCGTGCCCTGGGTGCGCTCGTCATAGGCGATGCCGGTCGCTTCGCGCAGCGCCTTCAGCGTGTCGCGGCTGTATTCGGCGAGCGGCACCATGCGCGCCTTGTTGATCGCATAGCGCTCGGCCGTGCAGTTGCGCAGCATCTTGATCAGCCATGTCCACATGTGCGGGTCGAAGGCCGGCCGCACCACCAGCGGGCCATGCTTCATCAGCAGCCATTTGATCGCCTTCAGCGGAATGCCGGGTCCGGCCCAGGGCGAGGCGTAGCCGGGCGAAATCTCGCCGGCATTGGCGAAGCTGGTTTCCAGCGCCGGGCCTTTCTGGCGGTCGAGAACCGTCACCTCGTGACCGGCCTCGGCAAGAAAGTACGCCGTGGTCACTCCGATGACGCCGCCGCCCAGCACCATGATCTTCATCGTTCACTCCTTGCCGCCGCACGTCCTTGAGGACGCCTCGACGCGGCCGCATTTCCGATTTGCGCACGATCCCCGGCGAAAATCGATGCCGACTTTCGGGATCGTGCAGTGTTGCCTGTTCACGCCGCCGTGGGACCGGGGTCGTCATCCCCTGTCTGCCGCATTCCGGCCCTTTCGCCAAGGGGCCGCCAATCGGCTGCGGCGCTGTAGACGAGGGTGAGCCCATGCGGCCGTCGCGCCTCGTCTTGGGATTTCTCCCTGACGGCACGCCGCGCGGCCTCCGGCTGGTAGAGCACGGTCGCGATCAGGACCGACTCCCGCCTGCCGTCGGCCTGTTCGATCCATGCAGTCCGGCCCTCGGCCATGCCGAGCATGCAAAGCCCCCGCCTTGTCATGATCGACAGGCTGGAGCCGACCGGACCGCGCACCTCGTTCTGCACCAGGGTCCGGGTCTGGGCAGGGCCGGCATCGACACGAAACACCAGCCTGCTGTTCATCGTCACGATATCGGATCCGACCGAATCGATCGCGACGACCTCGGCTTTGGAAAGCTTGTCTTCAAGCATTGGAACAATCGGATCCGCGAAAGCCCGCCGACGCTCCAACATGATCTCGAGGACGGCGAAGTCCTTCGTCGTCAGCCGGAAATTCGCGCCTGTCATCGCCGTCTCCATGATCAGGACCCTTCCCGCCCGCAGGCCAGCGCATCGACCGCTTCGATGGTCGCCGACAGTTCCCGGCCGCCACGGCTGCTCCAGCACACTGTCTGCCCGATCGACGCGCCGATAAGCGCCGTCCCCATCGGCGTCAGCACCGAGATCCTGTTTTCACTGATGTCTGCTTCGCCGGGATAGACCAGTGTGACGCGCTGGGTGTGGCCGCCATCGTTGCGGATTGTCACCGTCGAACCCATCCGCACCACGTTGGCCGGCATGGAAGCCGCTGCCGTCACGAAGGCACGGTCCATCTCCGAAAGCAGTTCTTCGGCCGTCTCGGGCACGCGGTCGAGCGACGCCCGCGCCAGGCCCGTCAGCCTGTGGTGGTCGGCATCGCTGACCAGAAGCCGGCTCGGTGGACGCAATCCTGTTGCATGTTGCATGGCAAACCTCATGAGTTGGCGCATCGAACAGACGCGCGCCTGCCGCCGCACAAACGGTGGCTTGATGAAAGCCGGCAGCCGCGAAGCTGTCTGGCTCGGGAATGATGATGTCAGGTAGAAAATGCCCCGGTTCGGACGGACGCCAAAAGGCGGCCGCGCCGGGGCTACGATCCCGCGATCGGGCAGACCCTGAACAAGGTTCTGATATAAGCTGGGTTGCTCATGCAAGGAGCCTTGCCGACAGGCGTCCGCTTGTCAAGCGCGGCCAAACCGCTCAACCGCCGACATAGCGCCGATGGAAGCGCGGGCCGAGGCTTGTCAGGATCTCGTAGCCGATGGTGCCGGCATGGCCGGCAGCGTCATCGACACTTTGCGAGGGACCGAGCAATTCGACGAGATCACCCTCGCGCAGCCTGCCGGCCGGCAGGGCGGAAATGTCGAGAATGATCGAATCCATCGACACCCGCCCGAGGAAAGGCAGGCGCGTGCCCTCGAACCACGCAGCCGACGCGGCCCGGCGCTGCCAGCCATCCGCGTAGCCGAACGAAATCGTCGCCAGCCTGAGCGGGCCTTGCGCTTGATAGGTGTGGCCATAGCCGACGCCGGCGCCTTTTTCGACGCTTCGCGTCTGTGCCACCTTTGCCTGCAACCGCACCACCGGCAGCATCGGATTGGGCTTTGCCGGCGTCGGATTGATGCCGTAGAGCGCGGCACCGGGGCGGGCGAGATCGTAGTGAAAGCGCTCCCCAAGAAAGATGCCGGAGGAATTGGTCAGCGAGGCCGGTACCGCCGGCAGCATCTTGCGCAGCTGCTCGAATGCCAGCCGCTGCAGCTCATTGGCCGGGTGCTCCGGCTCGTCGGCGCAGGCCAGATGACTCATCACGAACCGGATGTCGATGCCGTCGAAGGCCTGCGGATCGGCGGCAACGCGCTCGACATCCCGGGGCGCCATGCCGAGCCGCGACATGCCGCTGTCGACCTGGATCGCGGCCGGCAGTTTTCGGCCGGCGCGGCGAGCCGCCACACGCCAAGCCGCCAGTTGCTCAGGGCTGTTTATAACAGCGCAAAGGTTTGCTGCCACGGCGTCCGGCTCGGCACCGGGGGGAATGCCGTTCAACACGAAAATGGCAGGGCCCGGACCAAGCGAGCGGCGCAGGGCGACGCCTTCGCCCAGAAGCGCAACGAAGAAGATATCGCAGCCTTCGCGCAGCAGCGCCGCTGCGACCTGGCCGGCGCCCACGCCGTAGCCGTCGGCCTTGAGCACACCTGCGCAGGCAACATCGCCCAACCGCGCTTTCAGCCGCCGGTAGTTTTCGCGGATTGCACCGAGATCGATGGTGAGGATGGCCCCAGCCGCCACTTCGCTTGTGGTGGCGACCTCTTCTGGCGGCGACTTTTGGGGGGCGTCGTTCATGGCGACCCTTCGCGTGGTAGTGGAGACATCAATAGAACCGCCGGGCCGGCGCGGCAACCGCGGTTGTTGTATAGCGCTATTGCACCAGATGCCGGAACGCCGCCACCACGTCCTCATAGACATGGCGCTTGAACGGCACGATCAGGTCGGGAAGGTCCCGCATAGGCCGCCATGCCCATTTGTCGAACTCGGCGGTGTGGCCGCCCGGCGGCGGGTTGATCTGGATCTCGCTGACATCGCCGTGGAAGCGAAAGGCGAACCATTTCTGCGTCTGGCCGCGATACCGGCCCTTGAAGGCGATGCCGACGAGGTGGTCCGGCAAATCATAGTTGATCCAGTCCGGTGCCTCGGCCAGCAGCGAGACGCCCCGCATGCCGGTCTCCTCATAGAGTTCACGCTCGGCCGCTTGCAACGGCTCCTCGCCGTCGTCGATGCCGCCCTGCGGCATCTGCCAGAGCTGTGTCGTGCCGGCGAATTCGCTGTCCGGTTCGGCGATGCGATGCCCGACCCAGACCATGCCATCGGCGTTGAGGATCATCAGCCCGACACAGGGACGATAAGGCAATTTTTCGCGGTCGATTTTTTTTGTCTTTGGCATCAGTCAGTCTTTCCAGCCGTCTTCCGATGGCTAGCCTTTTTGCGGATCTATAGCCACCGCTGAAATCGGCACGATCTCGATGCCGCGCTTCTTGGCCTCGACCACCCAGGACGACACGGTATCGACCGTTAGGTCGAAGGCCGAACCGATGCCGACGGCAGTGCCTTTGGCCCGCGCGGTCGCCTCCAGGCTGTCGAGCTTCTTCAGGATTTCGCCGCGATCCTGCACGGCATCTATCGCCATGTCGCCGGCGACGAAGGGCACGCCGTCCTTCAGCGCCAGGTCCGGCGCCAGGCTGCGCGCCGACGAGCCGTCATCGATATAGGCGAGGCCGCGTTTGCCGAGCTCGGCCATGAACGGCTCCATCGCCGCGGGATCGGCGGAAAAGCGGGCGCCCATATAGTTCATGACGCCGGTATAGTTGGTCGTCCGCGACAGCGCCCAGTGCAGGCTCTTCAGGTTCTCATCCGCGCTCGCCGCCACCGTCAGCGTGTTGCGTCCCGGATTTACCTTCGGATAATCGAACGGTTCGAGCGGCACCTGCATGACGATCTCGTGGCCGCTCTGCCTGGCTGCCTGCATCCACCGGCCGATGCTGTTGCCTTGCGGCGCGAAGGCCAGCGTCACTTCCGCCGGCAGCTTGGCGATGGCCGCCTGGGTGCCGGTCTGCGAAACCGAAAGCCCGCCGATGACGATCGCCACGCGTGCGCCGCGCCCGCCCGACCAGGGCCGCGCATAGACGTCGAACGGCCGCCTGCCATCGGCGGCGCGCACCGGCAACGGCCCGGTCTCGCTGGCCTCGATCAACGCCTTGTCTGGAATATGCGCGATCTTCAGGTTCTGGCCGATGGTCGACGGATCGCGAATGACGATCGCTGCCTTGGGCGGCCCATCGCCCTCCTCCGTCTGCACATGGATGATCTGCGGCCCACCTGATCTGGCCGGCGCCTCCGGCTTCGGTGCCGCCGGCGCCAATGCGGACGGCGCGGCGGCAGGCTCGGCCGCCGCGGTCACTTTCGGCGTTGAAACGGCAACCTCTTGCGGCTTTCGAAACGGCTTTTCCCTGAGCGCGATCGCGCCGGAGACGCCTGCCACCGCCAGCACGGCCACTGTCGCCATGATCGCACCGCCGCTGAGCTTGCCGGCGGCGCGCGGCGGCCGGACTGCCTGTCCGAGCGGGCGTTCGATGTCCTTGCCGATATCAGCCAAGCCTAATCCCCGGGCGCATGGCTCCGAAGGCGAAGCCGCTTCGAAAAGACAGGCGCGAAATCATCAATCCCGGCGCACCCCGCGCCATGTCTTGGGAGCTTTGCCTCGCCCCCCCGAATCAAACTGCCGGAACCTTTCGGTCCCGGCAGCATCGCATTGCTTCCATCCGGCTCAAACAGAAAGATGGAGCGGCGCGTGCGCCGCTCCAAATCCTTACTGGTTGAGAACCGCCTTTTGCGGATTGGGCGGGAAGGCCGGATCGGTCTTCTGGCCGCGCAGCAGCTGCTCGGCATAGATGAGCTGCAGATCGTCCTTCGGATCCGGCGGCACATAGGCCGCCGAGCCCGAACCGGTCGTGCTCTCATCGGCGCCCTTGATATGGCCCTTGAGGTCGGATTCGCCGCGCGTCAGGTCCCTGCCCTGCAGTTCCGGCGGCAGCGGCTGGTCGACCTTGATGTCGGGCGTGATGCCCTTGCCCTGGATCGACTTGCCGGACGGCGTGTAATAGAGCGCCGTCGTCAGCCTGAGCGCACCATTCTCGCCGAGCGGAATGATGGTCTGCACCGAACCCTTGCCGAAGGACTGCGTGCCGACCACCGTGACGCGGCGCAGGTCCTGCAGCGCGCCGGCGACGATTTCCGACGCACTGGCCGAACCGCCATTGACCAGGACAATCATCGGCTTGCCGTTGATGTCGTCGACCTGCTTGGGCTTGGCGTCGAAGCGGGTGACGTCCTTGGGGTCGCGGCCGCGCGTCGAGACGATTTCGCCGCGGTTGAGGAAGGCATCGGACACGCTCACCGCCTGGTCGAGCAGGCCACCTGGATTGAGGCGGAGATCCAGAACGTAGCCCTTCAGCTTGTCGTCGGGAATCTGCTTCTTGATGGTGTCGATGGCGTTCTCGAGGTCGTCATAGGTCTTTTCGGTGAAGGAGGTGATCTTCATGTAGCCGATGTCGTTCTCGACCCGGAACTTGACCGCCTTGACCTTGATGATGTCGCGCACGACCGTCAGTTCGATCGGCTTGTCGGCGCCCTGGCGCAGGATGGTCAGCTTGATCGGCGTGTTGACCAGGCCGCGCATCTTGTCGACCGCGTCGTTGAGGGTCAGGCCGCGAACCTCTTCGCCGTCGATCTTGGCGATGTAGTCGCCGGCCAGCACGCCTGCCTTGGCGGCCGGCGTGTCGTCGATCGGCGTGATCACCTTGACCAGATCGTTCTCCATGGTGACCTCGATGCCGAGGCCGCCGAACTCGCCCTTGGTCTGGACGCGCATATCCTGCGCCTGCTCGGCATTCATGTAGGAGGAATGCGGGTCAAGCGAGGCCAGCATGCCGTTGATGGCATTCTCGACCAGCGACTTGTCGTCGGGCGGTGTCACATACTGCGCCCGCACCCGCTCGAAGATATCGCCGAAGATTGCCAGTTGCTTGTAGGTTTCCGACCCTGCAGCGTTCGCCGCCGAGCCGGGTGCGCCATAGACCAGGCTCATGGCGGACGCGCCCATCAGCGCACCGGCAAACAGAAGCGACAGTTTCCGCATTATTCACGTCCTTCCAGAAAAACGGTCCGCCCACCATGGGGCCGGATCGACGGGTTTTCCATCCTTGCGGAACTCGACATAGAGTTCCGGCGTGGCATTTCCATTCTTCGAAACCGAGGTGCTCGCCACCCGGGCCTCTCCCATCGCACCGATCGGCTCTCCTGCAAGCACTGATTGACCGGTCGCGACGCTGATTCTGCTCATCCCCGCCAAAACGACATGATAGCCGTCGCCTGCGTTCAGGATCAAGAGTTGACCATAAGAGCGAAACGGCCCCGCATAAAGCACATTTCCATCCGCCGGCGCGGTAACGATGGCTCCCGATTGTGTCGCAACCATGTCGCCAAGCATCACCGCACCGTTACCGTCATCGGCGCCGAATCGCCGCTTGATACGGCCGGTCACCGGCAGCGCGATCTGTCCCTGAAGGGCCGAAAAGGGCACCGCGGCGGCAAGTTGGTTGCTTTCGGGAACGGGCAGCGACGCCAGTTCCGCCGGCACCGATGTGTTGTCGCCGCCCGCCGTCTTCTGCTCGGCGGCCTTGGCCGCATCGGCGGCCTTGCGGCTCTTGTCGGCCTGCGCTTCGAGCGACGCGATCAACTCCTTCAGGCTGCCGGCCTTGGCCGCCAGCGCTTCGGATCGCTGCTTTTCGGCGGCCATTTGCGTCTGCGTGTCGGCTTCGAGCTTCTGCTTGGCCTCCAGCAGCATGCCGAGCCGCTTCTTTTCCGCCGTCTGGTCGCCGACCGCCGCCGTCAGCCGCGCCCGTTCGGCCTCGATCGACGCCGTGATCCTGGTCTGTTCCTTGAGATCCGCAAGCAGGCTATCGGTCTGCTGGCGCAGTTCCGGCACCACCGCGCCGAGCAGGATGGCGCTGCGCACCGACGACAGCGCGTCCTCGGGCTTGACCAGGATCGCCGGCGGCGGGTTGAGGCCCATGCGCTGCAGCGCGCCCAGCACTTCGGCCAGAACGTCGCGCCGCGCCATCAGCGAGGCGCGGAGCTTCTGCTCCTGGCCTTTCAGCCCTTCCAGCCTGGCGCCGATGTCTTCGATGTCCTGCCCGAGCTTCTGCTCGGTCATCGCCGACTGGATCAATGCGGCGGTGATCGAGGCATGATCCTTCTTGATCGTCGCGATGTCGGCGGAGAGCTTGGCCAATCGTTCCGACGACAGCGTGATCTCCTTCGAGACCCGTTCGTATTCGGCGCGGCTCTGATCCGGATCGGGAGCCATGTCGAGCGTGTTTTCCGCCCGTCCCGTATGCAGCGACAGCACAAGCACCGCTGCCGCGATGCCGCAGCGCGCGCGCCAGGAGCCCGTTCTTGATTTTCTGTCTTCAGACATTGAAGCCCGACTCTATGCGTGGCTTCGTTAACGAACAATCAACCATGTTCCAAACGACCCGCTCGATGCAATGTTACGTCGGCATTGGGGCGGAAATCCGGGTGTGTCGCACCAATTCACCGGTTTACGAGCGATGGTAGGGATGTCCCGAAAGGATGGTGGCCACCCGATAGAGCTGCTCTCCCAGCATCACGCGCACCAGTTGATGCGGCCATGTCAGCAAGCCGAACGACATCACCAGTTCGGCCTGGTCGCGCAGCGACTGATCGTGGCCGTCGGCGCCGCCGATGGCGATGACCAGCGCCTTGCGGCCACCGTCACGCAGCAGGCCGAGGCGCCCGGCGAAATCTTCCGAGGAAAAGCTTTTGCCGCGTTCGTCCAGCAGGATCAAAGCGGTGCCGGGCTGCAACTGCGTCTGCAGTTTCTGGCCTTCCTCACGCCGGCGCTCGTTGGCGGTCTGGCTGCGCCCCTCGGCAATCTCGGCAATGCCGCCAAATTCAAGCCCCACGGCCGGACCGCTCTTGGCGAAGCGCTCGAAATAGCGGTCGGCAAGCAGCTTTTCGGGGCCGGCTTTCATCCGGCCCACGGCATGAACTGATATCTTCATCCTCGCCTTGTAAGCCGCGCGAACGACTTAGTGGAGCGTTTCTTCCTCGAGGTCCGGCGCCTGCCACATCTTTTCGAGATTGTAGAATTCGCGGACTTCGGGGCGGAAGACATGGACGATGATGTCGCCAGAATCGATCAGGACCCAGTCGGCGCCGGACAGCCCCTCGACGCGCGCGGTGCCGAGACCGGCATCCTTGATCGCTTTGAGAAGATGATCGGCGACAGCCGCGACATGACGGTGCGATCGGCCCGAAGCGACGACCATGTAGTCGCCTAGGCTCGATTTCCCCTGGATGTCGATGGAGACAATGTTTTCGGCCTTGGAGTCTTCCAGACTGGCAAGGACTGTCTTGATGGCGCGGGACACGGCGTCGTCTACGCTGATCCTGGCCGGCGAAGGCATGATATCGGCCTTCTTCCGCAGTGCTGTTCTCAGTGTATTTCCTTTCGCAGCAAGAACAACCAAATCACCCCTTGAAGCAGGTGACACCACTTAGATAGGCAGAGTTCCCTGACAGTTTCAAGACGGGACCCTGCCTCGCACGAACGTATTGTCGCTGCTGTGGTTCCGCCGCACACCGGAAAAGATCGGAACCCTCGCCGTCGGCATGGGTTATCGGCTCACCGACCAACCGGATTTCCCTTATGCCGATCGACCCGCAAAACGCCTTCCTCAGCGTCCAGGCTGGCCTTGCCCAACTGAGCACGCTGATTGTTTCGTATTCCTTCTCGGCCATCGGTGCCGTTATCCTCTTGATTGTCGGCTATATCGTCGCCGGCCTTGCCGAACGTTCGATCTTTGCCGGTCTCGGCCATATCCATGGTTTCGACGCGACGTTGCGGCATTTCTTCTCCAAGATCGTCCGCTACGCCATCCTGATCCTCGTCACCATCATGGTGCTCGGCCAGTTCGGCGTGCAGACGGCCTCGATAATTGCCGCGATCGGTGCCATTGGCCTCGCCATCGGCCTGGCGTTGCAAGGCACGCTGCAGAACATCGCCGCAGGCATCATGCTTCTGGCGCTGCGGCCGTTTCGCATCGGCGAGTCCGTCGAGGTCGGTTCGATTGCCGGTACGATCGAGGAGATCGGCCTGTTCGCGACCAGGCTCAGGACGGCCGACGGGGTCTACATATTGGCGCCCAACTCGACGCTGTGGAACCAGCCGGTGCGCAACTTTTCGCGCAACGGCGTGCGCCGCAGCGACATCGCGCTCAGCATCGGCTCCTGGAACGACATCGACAGGGCGCAGAAAACCTTGCTTGCCATTGCCGCGGCCGAACGGCGAGTGAAACGTGAGCCGGCACCGATCGCTTTCGTCTCGACATTGGGCGACAGCACTGTTTCGATTGCCTTGCGCTATTGGACATCGTCGGCGGACTTCTTCGCCACCCAGACCGATCTCACCAAGCGCGCCAAACAGGAATTCGATAGCGAAGGCATATCGATCCCGCTGCCGCCGCCGGAAGCGCCCCAACCCGAAGCCCGCCGGCAATAATCGGTTGGCTCAGTGCCGGCCCTCATCGTCCGGTGCGAAGGCAAGTTCGACCGGCAAAGGCGCCTGCGCCGTCATCGGTGCGAAACTGCCGGTTTCACCGACCGGGACCGCACGCGTCGTGAACACACGCAAAAGCACGAACAGGCAGAAGGCTGCGGCGATGAGAACAGCCACATAGATGAAAGCCTGCGTGCCGAAGACGGCCGACAGCGCCGTCACAATGCCGGGCACGACGAAACCCGACAGCGACCAGGCAAACAGAAGCGAACTGGACAGCGCCACCATGTCGTCCTTGCCGGCGCGGTCGGCGGCATGTGCGCTGGCCAGCGAATAGATCGATTCCGAGGCGCCGTCCCACACGATGTAGATCACCACCAGCGCGGCCAACGTGCCGCCATCGAACCCGAGCGCAAACAGGCCGGCAACCATGGCGAGCGCGGATGCGGCGATCAGCACATAGCGGCGGTCGGTTCGGTCGGAAATCCAGCCAAGCGGGATCTGCAGGATCAGCGTGCCGAGAGGCATCGCCGAAAGCAGCAGCGCCACATCGGCCTGGCTGTAGCCCTTGGCCGTGGCGTGGATCGGCGCGAAGCCCGCAATCGACATCGACAGGCCGCCGACGGCAAGCATGCCGGCGACGCCGACCGGTGAAACCCGCCAGGCACGGCGCAGCGCCACCGAGGCCGCCTGCGGTGCCGGCGGCTGGGCAAGTCGGGTCATCCCGACGGGAAGGATCGATAGCGCCGTGAAGGCGATGCCGATCAGCGGCGCATCCGCTGTCCTGATATCGACCAGCGCCAGCGTCGCGTAGCCGACGCCGAGCCCGGCGACATAGGCAACGTAGAAGAAAGCCATCACCCGGCCGCGGATGGCGTTGGCAACGGCATCGTTGAGCCAGCTCTGCGCGACGATGAACAGGCCGCAGATGGCAAAGCCGTAGAGCGCGCGGGCGGCAATCCACAGCAGCGGATGGACCCCGGCGCCGACAGCGGCGTTGGCCAGTGCGATCAGCGCCGATAGCACCATGAAGGCACGGGCATGGCCGACCCTTCGCACCAGCGGTCCGGTCAGGATGCAGCCGGCGAGGCCGCCGGCCGAAAGTCCGGTGATGATCAGCCCGGCCCAGGTCGGATCGAAACCCTCGGCGCCGAGCCGGACCGGGATATAGGCAAACATCAGCCCGTTGCCGACGGCAATCAGCGCCATCGACACGATGACGCTGGCAATCGCGATCAGCGGTGTGGGCTCGGCGCCCTGCTCGGCTTCGCTGCGGGTTTTCCTGGGAATCGACATGCCTGCTCAGGATTGCCCATGAAACGGGCAAAGGGAGCGATAAAAGCGACATAACCGGGCGGCCGGGCTCACCCCTTCGCCAGCTTGCGGATCGCGCTCGACGACAGCGACGAGCGCGGGCCGTGGATGAAGGTCCAGGCCGGCGCCTTCATGCGAGCAAGCCGCGGCGCATCGCCCTCGTCGATGCGGGCATAGTCGAAGGTCTTGGCGACGACCGAGGACAGGAACGACAGCGTCGCGCCCGGGCGGTCGATGACGGCGATCGGGAAGGTCATGACGATCTCGCGCCAGCGCTGCCAGCGATGGAAATCGCGCAAACTATCCGCACCCATGATCCAGACGAACTCGACCCCGGGATTGCGCGCCTTGACCAGGGCCAGCGTGTCGGCGGTGTAGCGGACATGATAGGCGGCTTCAAAAGCGGTGACCTTGATCTTCGGGTTCTTGGCGATCTGCTCCGACAACTGCAGCCGTTCGCCCAGCGGCGCCAACTCCCTGGTGTTCTTCAGCGGATTGCCCGGCGTCACCATCCACCACAGCTGGTCGAGCGCCAGGCGTCTGAGCGCAATCTCTGCGACCAGCGCATGGCCGGCATGCGGCGGATTGAACGAGCCGCCGAACAAGCCGACAGCGAGGCCTTTTTCGGCGTGCGGCATCTTCAGGTAACGGGAGGGTACCGCCGGTTCGGAAGATGCCAGCATTGCCTCAGGCTCTGACGACGAAAAGCTTCAAGGTCTCACCTGTCCCGAGCCGCGCACGCGGTATTTGAACGAAGTCAGCTGCTCGACGCCGACCGGTCCGCGCGCATGCATCTTGCCGGTGGCGATGCCGATCTCGGCGCCCATGCCGAACTCGCCGCCATCGGCGAACTGCGTCGAGGCGTTGTGAAGCAGGATCGCCGAATCTATCTCGTTGAAGAATTTTTCGACGGTTTGCGCATCCTCGGCGACGATCGCTTCGGTGTGATGTGAGGAGAAATTCTCGATGTGGTCGATCGCACCACCGATACCGTCGACCAGTTTTACCGCGATGATGGCATCGAGATATTCGGTGATCCAGTCGGCATCGGTCGCCGGTTTGGCGTCGAAAAACACTTTCAGCACCTCGGCATCGGCATGGATTTCGCAGCCGGCCGCGCGCAGTGCGTCGAGGATCGGCACCAGATGCGTGGAGGCAACCGCCCGGTCGACCAGCAGCGTCTCGGCGGCACCGCAGACGCCGGTGCGCCGCATCTTGGCGTTGACGGCGATCCTGACAGCCATGTCGAGATCGGCGGAACGGTCGATGTAGAGATGGCAGATGCCTTCGAGATGCGCGAAGACCGGCACCCGCGCCTCGTTCTGCACACGCCCGACGAGGCTTTTGCCGCCGCGCGGGATAATGACGTCAAGCGTACCGCCTAAGCCTTTCAGCATCTCGCCGACGGCGGCGCGGTCGGTGGTCGGTACCAGCTGGATGGCGTCTTCGGGCAGGCCGGCTTGCTTCAGCCCTTCGACCAGGCAGGCATGGATTGCGACGGAGGAATTGAGCGAATCCGAGCCGCCGCGCAGGATCACCGGATTGCCGGCCTTGAGGCACAGCGCACCGGCATCGGCGGTTACGTTCGGGCGGCTCTCATAGATGACGCCGACGACGCCGAGCGGCGTGCGCACGCGCTCGATATGCAGGCCGTTCGGCCTGTCCCATTGCGCCATCACATCGCCGACCGGATCGCGCAGGGCAGCGATTTCCCTGATGCCGTCGGCCATGGCGCGAATGCGCGCCGGATCGAGCTTCAGCCGGTCCATCAAGGAGGCGGAAAGCCCGGATTCATGACCATTCGAAACATCGATGGCGTTGGCGTCGAGAATGTCCCGCTCACGGGCGACGATCGCCTCGGCCATGGCGAGGAGTGAAGCATTCTTGGCGGCGGTCGCGGCGATGGCCAGCGGTCGGGCGGCAGCGCGGGCGCGCCGGCCGATATCGGCCATCGTTGCTACAGTATCATCCCCGGATTTTTCATGCAGTTTCAGCATGGCTCATCCTCCGCTTATATCGCCACCGGCCTCTACGTGGTCACCGGCCCTGACTTGGTCATCAGAATGGCTCACCACAAGGTCGTCGCGGTGGATCATCGCCGAACGCGCCTCGTAGCCGAGCACTGTTTCGATCTCGGCCGTCTTCAGGCCAGCGATCCTTACGGCATCGGCGGCATCGTAGGCAACCAGCCCGCGCGCGATCTCGCGGCCCTCGGGCGACAGGATCGCCACCGTGTCGCCGCGCGAGAAATTGCCGCTGACCAGCTTGACGCCGGCCGGCAGCAAAGACTTGCCCGACAGCAGCGCGCCGATGGCGCCGGCATCGACCGTCAGCCGGCCGGCCGGTTCGAGCTGGCCGGCGATCCAGGTCTTGTAGCCCTTGACCGGGTTGCTGCTCGGCCGAAAGAAAGTAGCGCGCTCGCCGCGTTCGATCGCCATCAGCGGCGACAGCCGCGTGCCCGACGTGATGATCATCGCGGTGCCGGCTGCGGTGGCGATCTTGCCGGCATCGAGCTTCGTGCGCATGCCGCCGCGCGACAGCTCGGAAGCGGCCGCACCCGCCATCGCCTCGATATCTGGCGTGATACGGTCGACCACCGGAATGAATTTAGCCTGGGGGTCACGCGCCGGCGGCGCCGTATAGAGCCCGTCGATGTCTGAGAGCAGCACCAAAAGATCGGCGCCCATCATGGTGGCGACGCGAGCCGCCAGCCGGTCATTATCGCCGTAGCGGATTTCGGAAGTCGCCACCGTATCGTTCTCGTTGATGACCGGCACCGCCTTCATCTTCAAAAGCGTCGAGATCGTCGCCCGCGCATTGAGATAGCGGCGGCGCTCCTCGGTGTCGCCGAGCGTCAGCAGGATCTGGCCCGATTTCAGGCTGCCCTTGCCGAGCGCGTCCGACCAGGCGCCGGCCAATGCGATCTGTCCCACGGCTGCCGCGGCCTGGCTTTCCTCGAGCTTCAAGGCCCGCTTGCCGAGGCCAAGGATCGTGCGGCCAAGCGCGATGGCGCCGGACGAGACGACGAGGATTTCCGCGCCGCCCTGGGCCAGCCCGGCAATGTCGTCGGCGAGCGAAGCCAGCCAGTCGCGCTTCAGGCCCGTCGTGCGGTCGACGAGCAGCGCCGAGCCGATCTTGACGGTGATGCGCCGATATTTTCTCAGCGACTGCATCGTCCTATCTGTCCCAGCGCGTCTCGACCGGAGCCGCAGTCGCGGCGCGGGCTTCGCCCACCACCGACATCAGCGCCCGCAACACCGCCTCGACACCCTCGCCGGTGACCGCCGACAACAGCATCGGCGCGCGGCCGGCGGCGCGCTTCAGCGAGGCGACCTTCTTCTTGCGCGCATCGGCGTCGAGCGTGTCGACCTGGGACAGCGCCACGATCTCGACCTTGTCGGTCAGGCCGTTGCCATAGGCTTCGAGCTCCGCGCGCACGGTCTTGTAGGCCTTGCCCGGATTTTCCTCCTGCGCCGAAACCAGATGCAGCAGCACACGCGTGCGCTCGACATGGCCAAGGAAGCGGTCACCGATGCCGACGCCCTCATGGGCGCCTTCGATGAGGCCCGGAATATCGGCAATGACGAATTCGCGCGCATCGATGCGGGCGACGCCGAGGCCGGGATGCAGCGTCGTGAACGGATAGTCGGCGATCTTCGGCTTGGCCGCGGTGACGGCGGCCAGGAATGTCGACTTGCCGGCATTGGGCAGCCCGACCAGCCCGGCATCGGCGATCAGCTTCAGCCGCAGCCAGATGTTGAGCTCTTCGCCCGGCAGGCCCGGGTTGGCGCGGCGCGGCGCCTGGTTTGTCGAGGTCTTGAAATGCTGGTTGCCGAAGCCGCCATTGCCGCCCTTGGCCAGCAGAAAGCGCTGGCCGACCACGGTCAGGTCGCAGATCAGCGTCTCGTTGTCTTCTTCGAACACCTGCGTTCCCGCCGGCACTTTCAGCGTGACGTCGGCGCCTTTGGCGCCGGTCATGTTGCGGCCCATGCCGTGGACGCCGGTCTTGGCCTTGAAATGCTGCTGGTAGCGGTAGTCGATCAGCGTGTTCAGCCCGTTGACTGCCTCCAACCAGACATCGCCGCCACGGCCGCCATCGCCGCCATCCGGTCCGCCGAACTCGATGAATTTTTCGCGCCGGAACGACACAGAACCGGCGCCACCGTCACCGGAGCGGATGTAGACCTTGGCTTGATCAAGAAATTTCATGGGATTGTACAGTTTCTACTAGTGGCCTTGCGGCATTGCTCTAAACCTTGAGCCTTGCTCTAAACCAAGGCGCGGCGAAGGGCGAGGCCGTTTTGTGACAATGGCCGCGCGGGATCGGCCGGAGAGATGCCGGAATGAAGCTTGTAACCTACAACATCCAGTACGGCATCGGCCTCGACGGGCAGTACGATGTCGGGCGCATCGCTGATGCCGTGCGCGGCGCCGACGTGATCGCTTTGCAGGAGGTGACCCGCAACAATCCCCGGAATGGCGGCCGCGACATGGTCGCCGAGATCGGCGAGGCGCTGCCCGACTACTTCGCCGTCTATGGCAGCAATTTCGAGGCCAATATCGGTTCGCACATCGACAATGGCCGCGCCGTCACGAAAACCTTCCAGCTCGGCAACATGGTGCTGTCTAAGACGCCCATTCATCTGTCGCGCAACCTGCTTTTGCCGCGCAGCCGCAGCTTCGAGATGATGAACTTCCAGCGCGGCGCGCTGGAAGCGCTGATCGAGACGCCGCTTGGTTTCATCCGCTTCTATTCCATCCATCTCGATCACCGCAGCCCCGTCGAACGCGCCAGCCAGATCCAGTTCCTGCGCCAACGCATGCTGAACTATGCGCTCGAAGGCGGCGCACTGTCCGGCGTCGCCGAGATCGGCCTGCCGGAACTGCCGCATCCCGAAGCCTTTGTCGGCATGGGCGATTTCAACATGTTGGCCGGCTCACCCGAATATGTCGAACTCGCCGGCCGGCCGGATCATGAATTCGGCATGCCGCTGACCGCCGACTTTGCCGTCGATGCCGCCTTGCGCCTGAACGCCACCGGCGACGATCTCATCAGCTGGGTCGACCCGAAACAACCCACCGATCCCAGCCGCCACAAGCGCATCGACTATATCTTCACCAGCGCTTCGCTCGCCAGATCCCTGCAGCGCCTGTGGGTCGACCGAAAGGCAGTCGGTTCGGACCATCTGCCGGTCTGGGTCGAACTGGGCTGAGCTTAAGCCGCCTACCCAATCGCGTATGAGAAAGGCCCCCTCATCCGACCGCTGCGCGGCCACCTTCTCCCCGATGGGGAGAAGAGGCTGACGTCAACGCGGGCGACCTCCTCTCCCCTCGGGGAGAGGTCGGATTGCGCCGAATTGCCTTCGCAATTCGGTCGGCAATCCGGGTGAGGGGGGTCTTCATTCAGGCTCGCCCCAGGGCACATCAAAAATGCACCCAGTTCCGCAGGCTGGTCCAGGTCTTCCTGTCGAGCCGGTAGCGCTCGACCGGCACCTGGCCGGCGACAATCGAATTCAGCATGCCCTGGCCGGCATACTGGAACCCGCACTTGTGGATGACGCGGCGCGAGGCCGGATTGATGACCCGCGTCGAGGCATGCAGAACCTGGATCGACGTCCTCTGGAAGGCGAGATCGACCAGCGCGTGCGCCGCCTCGGTCGCATAGCCCTTTTTCCAGTACGGCTCGCCGATCCAGTAACCGAGCTCCAGCCCGCGATCGGTGGTGTTGAGGCCGGCGCAACCGACAAACGTGTCGGTGCCGGCCAGCGTCAGGGCATAGGCGATGCCGGCCCGGCGCGACTTGGTCATGGCCAGGAAAGAGCGCGCCTCGGCCTCGCCATAAGGGTGCGGCATGCGGGCCAGCATTTCGGCGACATGACGGTTGTCGGCCAGCTCGACCAGCTGCGCGATGTCGCCTTCGTGGGGCGCCCGCATCTCCAGTCGCTCAGTGACCAGCACCGGGCAGTCTATCGCGTAACTTTCGTCTTCTGAGTCTTCCGCTTCGGCAACCATGTGAAGTCCTCCAGGCACAAGAAAAAGGGGAGATGGAAACCCATCTCCCCTGATCCATTTCCTGGCTTTGCCAGACACCGGTTCCCGAGATGGGCGCCGGTGTTCTAGTGCGGAACCGGCTACTCCGCGGCTTTGGCAATCGGGTTGACCGATACGTAGGTTCGGCCGTTGGCTTTTTTGTTGAACGTCACGGCGCCGGTCTCGAGCGCAAAAAGCGTATGGTCCGTGCCCATGCCGACATTGACGCCGGGATGCCACGTGGTGCCGCGTTGACGAATGATGATGTTGCCCGGGATGACGGCTTCGCCGCCGAACTTCTTCACGCCCAGACGCTTGGAATGCGAGTCGCGACCGTTGCGCGACGAGCCGCCAGCTTTCTTGTGTGCCATCTAACTAACTCCGTTGCGCCGCAAGGCGCCTAAAAGGCCTTATGAACGCGTTCGCGTTCCGTTTCAAGTCCGATCCGGCGACCCAGTCGCCAGAAAATTACTTCGCCGCCAATTCCTTGGCCTGCTCGCGCCAGTCCTTGATCTGGTCGGCGCTGAAGGACATGTGCTCGTCGATCTTGGCGACATCCTTGTCGGTCAGCTTGGCGAGCTGCGCGAAGGTGATGATGCCCTGCTCGGCGAGATCCTTGGCGGCGACCGGGCCGATGCCCTTGATCACGGTCAGATCGTCTGGCTCACCTTTCGGCGCCTTGAACAGCGGCGCTGCCGCGGTCTCGGCTGCCTTTGTCTCGGCTGCCTTGGCCTTGGGCTCCTTCTTCGGCGCGGCTTCCGCCTGCACCTCGGTGGCGGCCTCGGCCTTCACCTTCTTCGGTGCCTTGACCGCTGCCGTCTTCGTCGGCTTGGCGCCACCCAGCAGGATCTCGGAGATCCGCACGGTGGTCAAAAGCTGGCGATGGCCGATCTTGCGGCGCGAATTCTGCCGGCGGCGCTTCTTGAAGGCGATGACGGTGCGGTTCTTGCCCTGCTCGACGACTTCGGCGGTGACCACCGCGCCGTCGACGAACGGCGCGCCGAACGTGACATTCTCGCCTTCGCCATGTGCGAGGACGTGGCCGATCTCGACCATATCGCCGACATTGGCTTCGAGTTTTTCGATCTTCAGGAGATCGTTGGCGGCAACGCGATACTGCTTGCCACCCGTTTTAATGACTGCGAACATTTTTTGCCTTTCGCTGTTCGGTCGGCCTTGATGAACCGCCTGAGGCAGTTCAGCCGTCTTTTTGTCAGTCTGCGGGTTCAAAAAACAAGCGGCGCGGAAGAACCCTCCACGCCGATTGCGCGCTGTCCCTAACCGAAGGTTGAGTGCGAGTCAAGGCAAACAGCTGTTGTCGGGACTGTTGTTGGGAGCCGAAGGACCGAGCGTGTCAGCACGACTGCACGGCGTCACCGTCGTCGAGGCAAGGATGCGTGACTGGTCACCGATCTACCCAGGCGTCGCCGCAGCTGAACCGTCGCGAATCCGCTGCTTGCCCGGCAAGCCAAATAACTGACGGATTGGCCTTGTAACCTGCCCGTTCAGCCGTTATCTAGTGCGCCGCGCCGGCAACGGCCGACCATGACCGCGGAGAGGTGGCAGAGTGGTCGAATGCACCGCACTCGAAATGCGGCATGGGTGCAAGCCCATCGGGGGTTCGAATCCCTCCCTCTCCGCCATTTAGTCCAAAACCTGACATCTCCCGGGCCGCCTGCCGCATATCGCCCAGGCAACATGACAGAGCCGTCCGAGCCGGGGCACTTTGGCTTTCACGGAGGCCGTAAAGCTTCGGCAGGCCCATTCGGCATCCCCGCACATGGCTTCCTGTCCGCAAGCGCAGCCATGCCGCTGTGAATTTACCAGCCGGTTTAGCCCAAATGGGGGAAGAGGCCCGGCCCGAGATCTCGTAACGGTTGGTTCGCCCAACCCAGTTAGGAGACCACGCTGCGCAAAGCCTCTCTCGCCATCATAGCTTTCTTCAGCCTTTCCACTGTCGCATCGGCATGCGTGTCGATGGACGGCAACGTTGTCGTGAACAACTGCAATTATCGCGTCATGGGAAATTACAGAGGCTCGGATGGCAGTTGGGGTGGCTTCGGCCCCATCCGCGCCGGCGGTCGTGAGGCAACTTCCAAAAGACGCGACGCCGGCTGGGACATCAGCTTTTGCAACTACGATTCATGGGTGGCAGGCACATGTCAGCCGAAGGATCCCAGGCAGATGTAAGCCGCTTCAAGCGCGCCACTTTGCGCGCTCGGCTCGTTGCTGACGATGTGGCCGGCGTCGAACACCTGCCACTCTGACGCTGCACGATAAATCCGTTACTGCTCCTTCTTGAACAGGTCCTGGAAGATCAGTTGGCCCCAAGTGCGGCCGCGTGCGTGCACCAGTGCGCCACCCTCGTTGAGCTTTCCCAGCTTGACCGGTGCGAACCCGAGTTGTCTGGCCAAGGCCGCCACGGGAGCGATCGCGTCCTCGTCGTCACCAGACAGAAAGACGACCCGGTGCCCTCCCTCGACGATCGGATCGGCAGCCAGGGTGGCCGCAATCAGGTGATTGAAGCCTTTGACGAGCTTGGCGCCGGTGAACGCCTTCGCGACGAAGGCGGAGGACGGCAGACCGTCCAGCTCTTCAGGCACGGGAAACACGTTCGTCGCGTCGATGATCGTCTTGCCTTCCCAGCTTGGCAGCGCCTTCGCGACATCTGGGTGCGACTCGAAGCGGACCGCCAGAAAGACGATGTCAGCCTTGATCGCTTCCGCCAGCGTTTTGGGGATAATCGTGGGTCCGATCGCGGCCGCATCGGCTGCAAAGCTTTCCGGGTCGCGCGTGGCTGCAACCGACACTTCGATGCCTTTGCGGGCAAATGCTTTGGCGAGAGCCTGGCCGATCTTGCCGAAGCCAACAATTGCATAGCTCATGTATATTCTCCTTCAGTTTACCAGGCCCTGCGGGCTCGGGATATCGAATGGAATGAACGGCGGGGCGTAGCGGGTCAGATTTGCGCCAAGCCCCCGTCGACGGCCTCGCTGGCGGTCATGAAGCTGCTGTCGGGCGACGCGAGAAACGCAGCCGCCGCCCCGATCTCCGCTGGATCGGCCATACGCTGAAGCGGATTCATCGAGGCGAAGACCTTCAAGCCCTCCTCGCCTATCGCTGCCTTCGCGAGTTCGGTCGCCGTCGGCCCAGGCGACAGCACGTTTACCCGGATGCCGGTGCCTTTCAAGTCTTCCGCCCAGGTCCGCGCGAGGTTGCGCACGGCCGCCTTGCTCGCGCTATAGACGCTGAATGCGGGCGCGCCCGTGGTGCCGGCGCTCGATCCGGTCAGGATAATCGAACCGCCTTCGCCCATCAGCGGCAGCGCCTTCTGGACCGTGAAGATCGTACCCTTCACATTGGTGTTGAAGGTTTCGTCAATATGCTCGGCGGTGAGCTTGCCGAGCGGAAGCAGGCTTCCCACCCCGGCGTTGGCGAAGATGATGTCGAGGCTTCCGCGCTCGGCCTTCACCGCCGCGTAGAGCCGATCGAGGTCGGCCTCATCCGAGACCGAGCCCTTCACCGCTCGGACATTGGGCCCGAGCTCGGCTACAGCGGCGTCTAGCGCTTCCTGCCGGCGGCCGAAGATGAAGACGAAGGCGCCCTCCTCGATGAAGCGCTTCGCTGCGGCGCGGCCGATGCCGGTGGCGCCGCCCGTTATAACCGCAACCTTACCGTCTAGCTTGCCCATGATTTATCCTTCCAGGTTCTGTCTTTGGTCGTTCGGGGATGCCCCGAGAACCTCTAGATGGGCCTGTCGGGGTCAGGTGGTGAGTGCGGAAGCGCGCACATCGGTGGTGCAAAATCGATCCGCTTTCAGGGCTGACGCCAGCCGCGACGATCCGTGTCCGCCATTCGGAATTGCGCCGCCCCTGTCGACATAAGCCATGATGTCCCGCCCCTACTGCTGTAGGATGTGCTAGATACAGGCTTTGGAAGGCGCACCGCGCGGTGCCGGATTGCACCATGATCGACTGGGATGACGTTCGCTACTTTCTAGCCGTCGCACGCGGAGGCTCGGTGCGGGCTGCCGGCGCGCAGCTCGGGGTGAATCACTCGACCGTACTGCGACGCATCGCCCAGCTCGAGGAACGCCTCGGGGCGCAGATGTTCGAAAAGTTGCCCTCGGGCTACCGTCTGACGGCTGCGGGCGAGGAGGTCCTCGAGCTTGCGAACCAGATGGAAGCGTCGTCGCACCAGCTGGAGACGCGCGTCTTCGGGCGCGACCAGGGCGTGCGCGGGCTTCTGCGGGTGACGCTGGCACCGCCCCTCGCGGCACACCTGCTCATGCCGGACTTCGCCGATTTCGCGCACCTGCATCGCGACATCGAGATGGAAATCCTGTCGTCCGGCGAGCTGGCAAATCTGACCAACCGAGACGCCGATGTCGCGATCCGCGTCGTCTACGACCGCAAAACCCTGCCGCTCAATCTTCACGGCCTGAAGGGACCGGAGGTGTTCGGCGGCATCTACATGTCCCGCGATCGCCTCGCCGCGTGGCGTGCGGGCGCGCCTGATCCCATCCGGTGGATCGTCATAAGCGTTCATGGAATTCCAGAGTGGGCCCGCGAGGGCGAGGTTCGCACCACAGGGGTGCCGTTCAGGACCACCGACGGCGAGGCGCAGATCGTTGCGGTACGGCAAGGGATCGGGATCACGACACTGCCGTGCTTCATCGGAGATGCCGACCCCCTGCTGGTGAGAGTTCCGGGCACCGACCTGCACATGTACGGAACGCTCTGGCTTCTCACCCAGGGTGAGACACGCAAGACCAAGCGCGTGCGGCTCTTCACTGAGTTCGTATCCCGCAGGCTCGCCGCCTACGCTCCGCTTCTCACGGGACTGTCCATATCGCACGACTGAAGCCCGGCGGGTCGCCTGCGACGCTTGAGGTGGACAGGCGCCTGCAAGTGGACAGCGGCACCTATTGCGGTTGCAGATGCTCAGCCATGAAGTCGATGAACGCCTCGGTCTAAACCTGATCTGTCGACTGGCCGGCCAGAGAACATTGAACTGATCGGTCTCGTCGGGGGGCCGGTGGTGAGGCATGGGCGGCGACGGAGCAGGAGGTCTCGGAACGGATGCCCCCTCCGAAGATCCCTCCGCTTCAGGGCACGTGACCAGTCGCTGATCTGACCTCAGGCCGAGCCATCGGATTGGTGCGCGGCGATTGCGGCGAGAAAAACCTGGCCGAACTCCTTCAGCTTTGCCGCCCCAACGCCATTCACTTCAGCGAAGGCGTCCATGTCGTGCGGGCGGCGCTCGGCCATGTTGATCAGCGTGCGATCGGAGAACACCACATAGGCCGGCACCTGGCGATCCTTGGCGAGGCGCAGGCGCAGGGATTTGAGCGTGGCCAACAGCGAAGCATCAATGCTTCCCATATCCGCGCCCGAACCCTCGGCCGCCCGCATCTTGCGCAAGGCGCGGCTGCGCACCTCGACGCGATAGTGGAACGGCATCTCGCCACGGCCAAGCGCATGGCCTTTTTCGGCGATAGCGAGGCCGCCATGACCGGCCGGATCCGGCATCAGGAACCCGCCTGCGACGAGCTGCCGGATCAGCGACAGCCAGAAATCCTTCTTGTGCGCCAGACCGCTGCCGAAACTCGTGAGCCTCTGGTGGTTCCTGGCAAGCACCTTCTCGGTTTCATGGCCGAGCAAGATGTCGATGACATGGCCGGCACCAAAACGCTCACCGCTCTGCGCGATCGCCGTCAGGATGATCCGCGCCTCCGCTCCGCCGTCGGCGCGCGGTGCCTGGTCGAGGCAGGTGTCGCAATTGCCGCAAGGCTGCGCTTCCTCGCCGAAATAGCCGAGCAGCACCTGGCGGCGGCACTGCGCCGTCTCGCAATAGCCGATCAGCGTGTCGAGCCGGCCATGCGAGCGCCTCTTGTGCTCGGGCGGCGCATCCTCGTCGTCGATGAACATCCGGCGCATCCGGATATCGCCAAGGCCGAACAGCATATGCGCCTCGGCGTCCCGCCCATCGCGGCCGGCACGGCCGATCTCCTGGTAGTAGGCCTCCAAACTGCCCGGCATGTCGGTGTGGAAGACATAGGCGACGTCAGGCTTGTCGATGCCCATGCCGAAGGCGATGGTCGCCACCATGACGACACCGGACAAGGTCATGAAGCTGTTCTGGTTGGCGTCACGCGCCTCCTTGCTCATGCCGGCATGATAGGCGAGCGCGGTGACGCCGTTCTTCTCGAGGAAGGCCGCCATCTCCTCCGTCTTCTTGCGCGACAGGCAATAGACGATGCCGCTGCGGCCGGGATGACGCTCGACGAAGCGCAGCAATTGGCGCTTGCTGTCCTGCTTGGCCTCGATGGCAAGCTTGATGTTCGGCCGGTCGAAGCCCAGCACCAGGGTCTCGACGCGCTCGGCAAACAGCCGGGCTTCGATGTCGGTGCGCGTGCCTTCGTCCGCCGTCGCCGTCAGCGCGATGATCGGCACGTTGGGAAAGATGCCGCGCAGACGCGACAGGTCCTCGTACTCGCGCCGGAACGCCGGCCCCCATTGCGAGATGCAATGCGCCTCGTCGACGGCGATCAGGCTGATATCGAGCCTGGCCAGCGCCTCGAGCATGCGCTCGGTCATCAGCCGCTCCGGCGCGAGATAGAGCAGGCGCGTCTGGCCCGAGGCGACGCGACGCCATGCGGCGATATTGGCATCGCGGTCGATCGAGGAATTGATCGTGTCGGCCGCCACGCCGGCAAGCCGCAAGGCGGCGACCTGATCCTGCATCAGCGCCACCAGCGGCGAAACGACAATGGTGAGCCCACCCAGGACCAGTGCCGGGACCTGGTAGCAGAGCGATTTGCCTGCACCTGTCGGCATGACGGCCAGCACATGACGCCCGGCCAGCAGCGCGTCCATGACATCGGCCTGGCCTGGACGAAAATCATCGAAGCCGAACACGTCCTTCAGCACGCGCCGCTTGGGATCTCGCTGTTCTGTCGCGAGGGCCGGTGCCTGCATCACCGCGCGTCCACGGTCGGCGTGCTTATTGGCATGTCATAGCCGAACTCGGCGCAGAAACGCTGGACGCGGACGAGAAATGCCAGGGGCAGGCCGCCGAGATAGGTCCTGAATTCTTCATTCCGTTCCCATTTTCTCAACGAAGCCACCCGGATCGGATTGTCTGGATCCTCGCTGAAACGAATGCGCGGTGTCAGTCCGAACGACTGCGCGATTCTGTCCTGCTGCGCATCGGGCGCGCCGATCATGTCTTCGTAGCGGACGAAAAGGATCTGCCGGTGCGGTTGTGCCTTCTTCAGCCGGATCAGCGCGTCGTATTCGGCCAGCCAGCGTTGCGGCGTGACGTGGAACCGACGCTCGTTGCGTGTTTGCGGATGCGAACTTGTCAGCGTGTCGAATGGATGGCGCACGCAATAGATCAAGCCGATGGAGGGAGGGAGCTTCGCCAGATGCGCAAACCCGCGCGCATCGCGCTTGACGACGAGGTTCGATTCCGGCCGGTCCAATACGTCCAACATTGTGTATCGCGCTTCGGGCGGATGGACGAAAATGTCCTCGAAACACCTCATCAGCCGCTGTGTCAGCGTCGTCCCGCTGCGCGCGCAGCCCGAAATGAAAATTCTGTTGGCGGGCGCCGCGCGTGCGTATGTACGTCTTTGCATGCGCTGTTTCAGAGACAGCGGCACGAACCGCAGAAACTCTCGCACAACCCTTCGCGCGGCCGGTCCATACGCAGCCTCAAGCCTGTAAGCGCCCTTCATCCGCAATTCCGCTGGGCCGCCCGGCGCGAAACGCGCCGCTTGGGGTCCATGGCCAAGATACTCGTCGCCGATATCAGCATCAGGCAGACACCGGACTGGAATTTCGTGGACTGGTGAGGATGTGGAAACCGGTCAAGACGACTCTCTGCGTGACGCTTTGGAGTAGCGCAGCCGTCATCCAACCACAACGCCCCTTTGCAGGAACCTTCGTCGATGCGGCCATCGGCGCGCCCCGCCGGATGCCGTGCACATCCGAAAACGGCTTCCCCTAGGACACCTGCACCCCCGCTGGATTCCGCCACGCATCACGATGTAAGCTCGGCCCGGCAAGTCAGGGAGGGCGCAATGCTGCAGACCAGACAGGATGTTCTCGGCGAGCGGTTTCACCTGCAGCGCGCCGCCTTCGAGGCGCAGCCTTTCCCCAACTTTGGCGTCCGCAAGGATCGCCTCACACGCCTGCTCGCGCTGACCGAGCGGCACGAGGCCGATATCTGTGCGGCCATCGACACCGACTTTGGCGGCCGTTCCGCGCATGAGACGCGGCTTGCGGAACTGTTCGTCGTACGTGCCGGCATCCGCCACGCGCTGTCGCATCTCAGGGGCTGGATGCGCGAGCGTCGCGTCGCCACCACCATGCCGTTCCTGCCCGGCAGAAATCGCCTCGTCCCGCAGCCGCTCGGCGTCGTCGGCATCGTGTCGCCCTGGAATTATCCTTTCCAGCTCGCCGTCGCGCCGGTCACCGCGGCACTCGCGGCCGGCAACCGCGTGCTCATCAAACCTTCCGAATTGACGCCGGCATTCTCAGTGCTGCTGGCCAAACTGGTTGCCGAGCATTTCGCACCCGATGAGCTCAGCGTCATCAGCGGCGACGCGGAGATGGGAAAGGCCTTCGTGTCGATGCCTTTCGATCATTTGCTGTTCACCGGCTCGACCGCGGTCGGACGCCAGGTCGCGATCGCCGCGGCAGCCAACCTGACCCCGGTCACGCTCGAACTCGGCGGCAAGTCGCCGGCAATCTTCGATCCGTCCTGCGACCTCGACGCGGCGGTATCCAGCATTGCCTACGGCAAGCTGTTGAATGCCGGGCAGACCTGTATCGCGCCGGATTATCTGCTGGTGCCGAAGGGACAGGCAGACACGGTCGCTGCCAAGCTCGTAACGGCGATCGCGAAGCTCTACCCGACCCTGCGCGACAACCCCGATTATACCGCCATCATCAGCGAGCGGCACCACCAGCGCCTGCGCGACATGATCACTGAAGCGCGTGACGCCGGCGCCGATGTCACGGAAATCAACCCGGCCGGCGAGCAACTTGCCGCCACGGGCCGGAAGTTGCTACCGACCCTGGTCCGCAATGCCGGGGCGCACCTGCGGCTGATGCGCGAAGAGATCTTTGGGCCGGTGCTGCCCATCGTAGAATACACCGGGATCGACGAGGCGATCGCCCATGTGAACGGGGCGGACCGCCCGCTGGCGCTCTACTGGTTCGGCCGCGACAGCGGCAACCGTCAACGCATCCTGCACGAGACAATTGCCGGCGGCGTCACCATCAACGACTGCATGCTGCATCTGGTCCAGGAAAACCAGCCCTTCGGCGGCGTCGGCGCCAGCGGCATGGGCGCCTACCACGGCGAATGGGGATTTCGGACCTTCAGCAAGGAGAAACCGGTTTTCATGCAGTCGCGGCTGAGCGCGGGAAGCCTGCTGCGCCCGCCCTACGGCAAAACGTTCGAACGGCTTTTCAGCCTCCTGCGTCACATCACCTGACCGAGCGAGCAAGCCTCCGGTTCGTTGTGCCACGTAGCCCCGACGCATTAAGACTATCTTCACCACGGTGCGGCAGGGTCCTCATCCTGCGGTGATGTCTTGAGTACCGCGGCGCCACAAGCGCCCAGGCAACAGACCCGCGCCTCTTCTAGGGTGCGGGTCATTCCCTGCTCGATCTCTTACCCTCGCTAGGCGAGGAAATCGGCCCGGTGCGGCGTAAAGCTGTCGACCAGCCGCCCCGCTTCGAGCGCCTTGACACCGTGCACCAGGCCCGACGGCACGATGAAACTCCCGCCAGCCGCGAGGATCTCGCTCCGGCCGTCGATGGTCACCTCGAAGCGGCCTTCGGCGACGTAGCTTGCCTGGACATGCGGGTGCGAATGCAGGGCGCCGATGCCACCCTTGTCGAAGCCGAATTCGACCAGCATCAACTCGTTGGTGTGCAGGAGAACGCGCCGCCTGTTGCCGTCCGGCGTCGCCGTCCAGGCGCCTTCGCCGGCATGCGCGAAAATCTTCGGCTTCGTCATCGTTGTCTCCTCAGAGTAATTCCAGGAAAAGTGTGAAACGGTTTTCCGTCCGGAATTGCGTTAAAACAATGAGATAGCGCGGTTCAGCGTTTCCGCGAAACGACGAACCACGCTAGCGCGCCAGCCAGCCGCCATCCACCGGCACCACCGCGCCATGCATATAGTTGGACGCCGGCGCCAGCAGGAAGACGGCGGCGTCGCCAATGTCGCCCGCCTCGCCCCAGCGGCCGGCCGGGATACGCGCCAGAATGGCGGCGCTGCGGTCGGGATCGGCGCGCAACGGCTGCGTGTTGTTGGTTTCGATATAGCCCGGCGCGATGGCGTTGACGTTGATGCCCTTTGCCGCCCATTCGCAGGCGAGCAGCCGGGTGATGCCGAGCACACCGTGCTTCGAGGCGGTGTAGGACGCGACGCGGATGCCACCTTGGAAACTCAGCACCGAGGCAATGTTGACGATCTTGCCTTTCCGTTCAGCGGCCAAGACACGCCTGGCAAAGCTTTGGCAGAGCAAAAAAACCGTCTTCAGATTGACATCCATGACGTCGTCCCAATCGGCCTCACTGAGATCGACGGCATCGGCGCGGCGGATGATGCCGGCATTGTTGACCAGCCCGTCGAGCGCGCCGCTTTCGTTCCAGAGGCGGTCGAGCAGCGGACCGGCGGCCGCCGTGTCGGCAAGGTCGGCGCCCACCGCCTCGAACTGCCCGCCGACCGCGGCAACCTTTTCTGCCGTGTCGTGCATCGACGAGCGGCCGACGCCGACCACCGCACCCCCGGCGCGTGCGATCGATACGGCGATGCCCTGGCCGATGCCCGTGTTGGCGCCCGTGACCAGGATACGTTTTCCGGCAAGGCTGAAGGGGTCGCTCACCGCAGATCGCCCAACGCCACCGGGTCGACATCGGTATAGTCGACATTGTCGCCGGCCATCGCCCAGATGAAAGCGTAGTTCGACGTGCCGGCGCCGGAGTGGATCGACCAGCCCGGCGACAGCACCGCTTCCTCGTTGCCCATCACGATATGGCGCGTTTCGTCCGGCTCTCCCATGAAGTGGAAGACGCGCGCCGTCTCGGCCAGGTCGAAATAGAGATAGGCCTCCATGCGCCGGTCATGCACATGGCAAGGCATGGTGTTCCAGATGGAGCCGGGTGCCAGCTGGGTCATGCCGACCACCAACTGGCACGTCTTCACGCCATCGGCATGGATGAACTGGAAGATCGAACGTTCGTTGCAGGCATCCTTGCTACCGAGATCGAGGCGTTTGGCGTCACTGAGGCGGATCAGCCGACTTGGATGAGCCTGATGCGCAGGCGCGCTGAGCAGATAGAATTTAGCCGGCGCGGTCTTGTCCACCGAGGCGAAGGACACGTCGGTGGTGCCCATGCCGAGATAGAGCATGTCGCGCGCCTGCAATTCGAAGGACTGGCCGCCGGCCTTGATGACACCTGCGCCACCGATATTGACGGCGATCAGTTCGCGCCGATCGAGAAAGTTCTTGGTGCCGGTCGGCTTGATCGCTTCCAGTTGAAGCGGTGCGCCGGTCGGCATGGCGCCGCCGACGATCATGCGGTCGTAATGTGTGTAGGTCAGGCTGATGCGGCCGGGCTGGAACAGGCCGTCAATGTGGAAATTGTGGCGCAGCTCATCGGTTCCCATCGCTGCGGCGGCGGCCGGGTCGATGGCAAAGCGCGATGTATAGTCGATATGGCTCTGGTTCATTGTCGTCCTGACTTGAAACGGGTCATTCGCCGGCAGTGGCCTTGACCGAACTGGCATAGAAAGCCTGACGCGCATGCAGGCGTTCGCGGTAACGCAGCTGGCTGGCGGTGAGATGCGCGCGCATCGCCTCGCGCGCGGCCTCGGCATCGCCTGATGTAATGGCGTTGAGGATCACCAGATGCTCGCGCTGCAGCCCGCGCTGGTAGCTGTCGGATTGCACCAATTCGGTCGACCAGGGCGAGGTCACGTCGCACGGAATGGCGCGCCGGCCGAGCACGTCGAGCATCTCGACATAGAACGGGTTGCTGGTGGCGCTGGCGATGGCGCGATGGAAGGCGAGGTCGGCCGGGCCGGTCGGCTCGCTGGCAAGCAGCAGCCGCTCGAATTCGAAGAAGGCTTCCTGGATCGCTGCCTCCTGCGCGGCGTTGCGACGGATGGCGGCGATCCCGGCCGATTCGATCTCGATCGCGAGGCGCACCTCGAGCACGTTGAGCGCGATCGAATCCTTGGCTCCCATATCGGCGGCCAGCGCGCCGAACATCGTCGAGATGTGCTCGGTGACGAAGACACCGGCACCTTGGCGCGGCTCGACCAGCCCGTCGGCGGCAAGCTTGGCCAGCGCCTCGCGGATGACGGTGCGGCTGACGCCGAAGGTTTCGGTCAGCTGGCCTTCGGTCGGCAATTTATGGCCAGGCAGGATCTCACCCGCCTGCAACTGCTTGCGGATCGTTGCGACCACGATTTCCGACAGTTTGGGTTTTCTCTCGACCCTGAGGTCGGCGGATGCAGCGGACACGTGATGGTCTCCTAAAGCAATTCCAGGAAAAGTATGAAACGGCTTTCCGTTCGGAATTGCGTCAAAACAAAGGGTTAGAGCAGTTCACCGTTTTCGTGAACCGCTAGTGGAACAGGCGCGGCAGCCACAATGAAATTTCCGGTATGTAGGTGACTAGCATCAGCACGACGAAAGCCGCGCCATAGAATGGCCAGATCGAACGCATCGCCGTCCAGATCGGGATACGGCCGATGGCGCAGCTGACGAACAGCACTGCCCCCACCGGCGGTGTGCACAGGCCAATGCCGAGATTGAGAATGAGGATCACGCCGAAATGCACCGGATCGACGCCATAGGCCATGACCACTGGCAGGAAGATCGGCGTGGTGATGATGATCAGCGGCGACATGTCCATGAACGTGCCGAGGATGAGCAGCACGACGTTGATTAACAGCAGGATGACCAGCTTGTTGTCGGATACGGACTGCAGGAAGGCGACCAGCGCGGCCGGCACCCTGAGATAGGCGAGCAGCCAGCCAAAGGCGGCGGCGCAGCCGATGATCATCAGCACCATCGCCGTGGTGCGCACGGCAGCGGTGGTGGCGGTGACGAAGTCGTTCCAGCTCATTGAACGGTAGATGATCAGCGTCACCAGGAAGGCGTAGACGATGGCGATGCAGGAGCTTTCGGTGGCGGTGAAGACGCCGGATCGAACGCCACCGAAGATGATGCCGATCAGGATCAGCCCGGGAATTGCGGCAACGAGCAATTGCAGCGCCCTGCCGAAGCCGGCGAACGGCTCGGTCGGATAGCCGCGGCGGCTGGCGACCCAAAAGGCCGTGACCATCAGAGATAACGCAAGCAGCAGGCCGGGTATGATACCGGCGGTGAACAGATCGGCGATCGAGATCCGGCCGCCAGCCGAAATCGAATAGATGATCATGTTGTGCGAAGGCGGTATCAGCAGCGCGATGATGGCGCCGACCGACGTGATGTTGACAGCATAGTCGACGCCGTAGCCGCGCGCCTTCATCTGCGGGATCATCAGCCCGCCGACCGCCGAGGCATCGGCCACCGCCGAGCCGGAAATACCACCGAACATGGTCGAAGCGGCGATGTTGACCTGGCCGAGCCCGCCTCGCAGGTGGCCGACCAACGCCCCTGCGAGCGCCACAAGGCGGGCGGCAATGCCACCGCGCACCATCAGGTCACCGGCGAAGATGAAGAACGGGATGGCCATCAGCGAAAACACGCTGACGCCGGAGTTGAGGCGCTGGAACACCACCAGCGGCGGCAGGCCCAGCACCAGAACCGTCGCGAAGCTGGCGACGCCGAGGCAGAATGCGATCGGTGTTCCGATGATGAGAAGAAAGACGAAGGTGCCGAACAGAACCGTCAGTGCCATCACAGACCCTCCTCGCCCGTGGCGTATTGATCGGCATCGACTGGCAGTCCGGCAAACCGCCCGGCAAGCCGTTCTAGCGAAAACAGGCAGACAAGCGCGCCGCCCAGGATGACCGGCAGGAAACTGACGCCGCCCGGGAAAGCGAGAGACGGCATCACCGTGTTCCAGGTCAGCCGGGTGAGCTGGGCGCCGTAGACGATCATGCCGAGACCGAAGGCGAGCACGACGACATCCGAAATGCTGCGCAGTACCGCCTTTGCGGCGGGCGGCAGGAAATAGAGCAGCACATCGAAGCCCAGATGCGTGCGTTCGCGGACACCGACCGCCGCACCCAAAAAGATGAACCATCCCATCAAAAGCACGGAGAAGGGTTCCGTCCAGCTTGGCGAACTGTTGAGCACATAGCGTGAGAACACCTGCCAGAAGATGATCACCGTCATCAGCGTCAGCCCGATACCGCTGACCCACAGCGCAAGCCGCGCCAGCCGCGACAGCAGGCGTTCTATCGCCAGCCAGAATGGTTTCATATGCGCGCCTCCCCTGAATGGTGGCGCGCAAGAGCGCGCTACCATTGCCGCAATCGAATTACTTGGTGGCCTGAATGCGTGCTGCGAGGTCCTTGAGTTCGGGCGTCGACAGGTACTTGTCGTAGACCGGCTTCATGGCATCGATCAGCGGCTGCTTGTCGATCTCGCTGACCTTGACTCCGGCCTTCTCGACGATGTCGCGGGATTTCTTCTCCTGGGCGTCCCACAATTCGCGCATCTTGACGACGCTGTCCTTGGCCGCTTGCCGGACGATCGCCTGATCTTCCGGTGTGAGCTTGTCCCAGCTCGCCTTCGACATCACCAGAACCTCTGGCACGATCTGATGCTGGTCGAGCGTGTAATGCTTGGCGACCTCGAAATGCTTGGCGGATTCGAAGCTCGGCCAGTTGTTTTCGGCTCCGTCGATGACGCCTGTCTGCAAAGCCGAATAAACTTCGCCATAGGCCATCGGCGTGGCGTTGGCGCCCAGCGCATTGACCATGTCGACGAACACGTCGGACTGGATGACGCGGAACTTCATGCCTTTCAGGTCGGAGATCGAGGCGATGTCCTTCTTGGTGTTGTAGAAGGAGCGGGCGCCGGAATCGTAGAAGGCAAGGCCAACCAGATTATGCACCTCGAAGGCTTTGAGTATCTGCTCGCCGATCGGCCCGTCCATGACATGGCGCATATGCTCGACCGAGCGGAACATGTAGGGCAGCGACGGCACCGCCGTCTCCGGCACGATGCCGTTGAAAGGACCCATCGAGACGCGGTTGAGGTCGAGCACGCCCGCCTGGGTCTGCTCGATCGTGTCCTTTTCCTCGCCGAGCTGCGCCGAGTGATAAACCTCGACCGAGTAGGCACCCTTGGTCCGCTCCTTGATCAGCTCGCCCATATATTTGACCGCGTCGACGGTCGGGTAGCCGTCCGGATGCGTGTCGGCCGAGCGCAGGACGGTTTCGGCGTTGGCAATGCCGATCAGCAGTGAGCCGAAGGCGAATGTGGCTGCCGTCAATTTCGAAAGATGCAACATGACTTCCTCCCTTTAAAATCATGGCGCCCGGTTCAGAGCCGGTACGCCTTCTTCGCAAGCGTGTAGGCAAGCTCCCGCGCCAGCTCATGCGCCTCGTCCTCGCGTAGCCTATGCTCGGCGACGAGACGCGCCAGGAACGCGCAGTCGACCCGCCGCGCCACATCGTGACGCGCCGGGATCGATGGAAAGGCGCGGGTGTCGTCGTTGAAACCGACGGTGTTGTAGAAGCCGGCCGTCTCGGTGGTCATCTCGCGGAAGCGCCGCATGCCTTCCGGGCTGTCGTGGAACCACCAGGCCGGCCCGAGCTTCAGCGCCGGATAGACGCCGGCGAGCGGCGCCAGCTCGCGCGCATAGCTGGTTTCGTCGAGCGTGAAGAGGATGACGGTGAGGTCGCGTTCCAGGCCGACGCAGTCGAGCAGCGGCTTCAGCGCCGTCACATAGTCGGTCCGGGTCGGGATATCGAAACCCTTGTCGCGACCGAATTTCTGGAAGATCGCCGGCGAATGATTGCGCCAGGAGCCGGGATGGATCTGCAGCACCAGCCCGTCGTCGAGGCTCATCTTGGCCATCTCGGTCAGCATCTGGGCGCGGAACAGTTTTCGCTCACGCTCATCGTCGGAACCACGGCGAACCCGATTGAACAGTTCTTGCGCCGCCGCATCCGAAAGATTGGCGGTCTCGGCCGTCGGATGGCCATGATCCGACGAAGTCGCGCCGAAGCTTTTGAAGAAGGCGCGCCGCTGGCGATGCGCGTCGAGATAGCCGGCCCAGCTGCCGGTGTCGCAGCCGGTGATCTCGCCGAGCCGGTCGAGATTGGTTGAAAACCCTTCGAAATCAGGATCGACGACCGCATCCGGCCGATAGGCGGTGATAACACGGCCCTGCCAGCCGCTGTCGCGGATCATCTGGTGCCATTGGAGATCGTCGAGTGCGCCTTCCGTGGTCGCGATGACCTCGATGTTGAAGCGCTCGAACAGGGCGCGCGGGCGGAAATTCTCCCACTGCAGCAGCGTTGCGATGGTGTCGTAGTGGCGGTCGGCGGTCGCGGCGGTCAGCGGTTCGTCGATGCCGAACAGATCGGCAAGCACATGATCGAACCACAGCCGGGTCGGTGTGCCCCGAAACAGGTAATAGTGCTCGGCAAAGCGCCGCCAGATCGTCCGGCCGTCGGTTTCGACAGGTGCGCCGTCGAGCGTCGCCACGCCGAGATCCTCAAGGCGAACGCCTTGGCTGAACAGCATGCGGAAGATGTAATGATCCGGGACGATGAGCAGTTGCGCCGGATCCGGGAAAGGCTCGTTCAGCGCATACCAACGTGGATCGGTGTGGCCATGCGGGCTGACCAGGGGCAGGTCCTTGATCCCGCCATAGAGATCGCGGGCAACCGAGCGCGAATGCGCATCGGCGGGAAACAGCAGATCCGCATCGGTCAGTGCCACGGCAATCCTCCCAGGGCTGCTATCGGTAGGGGCGGCAAGAAATTATGTCAACATACAAAAATTAGATTGTTGTATGATGACTTTTCGGCCCATTGTGCGGTGGGAAATCGAATGGTACGCCGCTTTGCCGATCCCTGCCGAGGCCACTCATGTCATCCGACCAGACCAGTCGCACCACGACGACCGAACGCCTTTCCTCGAAGACGGTGCGCACACTGCCGGCTTCGATCGCGACGCCTTCATATGACCGCAGCCGCGTCGTCCCGGGCATCGTGCATCTCGGCGTCGGCGCCTTCCATCGCGCCCATCAGGCAGCCTATGTCGACGATTGCCTGGCGGCAGGCGAGGCGGATTGGGGCATAACAGGCGTTTCGCTGCGCAGCACTGACACGCGCGACGCTCTCACGCCGCAGGGCGGGCTCTACACGCTGGCGATCAGAAGCAGTGGAACCGAAAAACTTCAGGTCATCGGTTCGATCGGTGCGATGCTGGTGGCGCCGGAGGATCCCGGCGCGGTGCTGGCCACGCTGACCGATCCGCGAACCCGCATCGTCACGCTGACGATCACCGAAAAGGCCTATCTGAGGGCGGCGGGCGGCGGACTGGACGCCGGCCATCCCGATATCGGCCATGATCTGGCCAATCCGCAGATGCCCAAGACGGCGCATGGTTTCCTGACCGAGGCGCTTGCCCGGCGACGCGCCGCCGGCACGCCACCCTTTACGGTGCTGTGCTGCGACAACCTGCCGGCCAACGGCGCCACGCTGCATCGGCTGCTGACCGAATTCGCCGCATTGCGCGATGCCCGGCCTGGCGTGAAGAGCGACGCCGGAATCGCCGGCCACATCGCCCATCAGGTCGCCTTTCCTTCAAGCATGGTCGACCGCATCGTGCCGGCAACCACCGATGCCGATCGGGCGCGGATCGCTGAAGAACTCGGCGTCGAGGACGCCTGGCCCGTGATGACCGAGCCGTTCTGCCAATGGGTGGTCGAGGATAAGTTCCCGACTGGCCGGCCCGCGTGGGAACAATTCGGCGTCACCATGGTTCGCGACGTCGGCCCGTTCGAGGACATGAAGCTCAGGCTGCTCAACGGCTCGCATTCGGCCATCGCCTATCTAGGCCTGCTCAGCGGTCATGCCACCGTCGACCGCGCCTTCGCCGACCCGGCGATCCGGCAATTCGTCGATGCCTTGTGGGCCGAAGCCATCCCCACCCTGCCCGAGGATGCCGGACTGGACACCAGCGCCTATACCGCGGAACTCGCGGAGCGGTTTTCCAACACTGCACTTGCCCATCGCACGGCGCAGATCGCCAATGACGGCAGCCAGAAATTGCCGCAGCGTATCATCGCGTCCGCCATCGAATGCCTCGAAGCCGGTACTGAACTGGTCCATCTAACCCTGGTGGTGGCTGCCTGGATCGCCGCTTGCGCCGCGCGAGGAAAAACCTTGCCGGCGGGGCATTTCACCGACCCGCTCGACGCGGCGTTGACGGCACTTTTGAGTGAGCAGCTGCCGGCCAACGAAACCGTAACCGCGGTGTTCGACCTCGCCGGCTTCGCTGGGGATCACGCCGAGCGCCAGACGTTGATCGAACTCGTGGCTGTCCATCTCGTCCACCTGCGGCGCGATGGTCCGGTTCTGGCCTTCGCAGCGCTCGGCATACAGAGCGAGCAATCCTGAGCTATGAGCTGACGGTTATACGCCGGCGGGACAGCGCCCCCCTCTGTCCTGCCGGACATCTCCCCCACAAGGGGGGAGATCGGCCGTCACCACGGCTTTCGCAAAATCTCTAACGTTGCAGGACGAGCGCCGACATCCGAGCTGCCAATCTCCCCCTCGTGGGGGAGATGTCCGGCAAGACAGAGGGGGGCGCGACGGATCGCGACAGAACGCCCGTCCTGCGCTCTACCAATGTGAGGGCATGAATTACAGAGTCTGCGCTCCGGCCTCAAGCCGGCAGGATGGCGCCTTCCAGCGTCGTGAGCTGGCTAAGGAACTGTTCCGCCTTGCTGCGGGCCTCGTCGTCCTTGGCATCAGTGGCGTCTTCCTTGGCTTCCTGGATGCGGCGCGCGAGATCGGCGCGGTCGACATCCTTCACGGCCACGGCCGATTCCGCCAGTAGCGTGCAGCCGGACGGAACGATGTCGGCAAAGCCGCCGAACACCACATAGCGCTCTTCGCCACCCGCCGCGGTCTTCACCGTGACGACGCCCGGCTTGATCGTGGTCATGACCGGGGCGTGATGCGCCATCACGGTCATCTCGCCTTCGGCGCCCGGAATGACGACCGATTCGACCTGCTCGGAAACAAGCAGGCGCTCCGGCGAGACCAGTTCGAACTTGAAAGCTTCAGCCATGATCAAATTAGCGAATAGCGAATAGTGAATAGCGAATAGTCTGAAGAAGAATTCGCCGGCCCATATTCCCTATTCGCTACTCCCTATTCACTATTCGCTTGATTACGCCGCTTCAGCCGCGAGGCGCTGTGCCTTCTCGACCGCTTCCTCGATGCCGCCAACCATGTAGAAGGCAGCTTCCGGAAGGTGATCGTAGTCGCCGTTGCAAAGGCCCTTGAAGCCCTTGATGGTGTCGGCGAGGTCGACCAGCTTGCCCGGCGCGCCGGTGAACACTTCGGCGACGAAGAACGGCTGCGACAGGAAGCGCTCGATCTTGCGGGCGCGGGCCACGGTCTGCTTGTCCTCTTCCGACAATTCGTCCATGCCCAGGATGGCGATGATGTCCTGCAGCGACTTGTAGCGCTGGAGGATCGACTGCACCTGGCGAGCGACGCCATAGTGCTCGTCGCCGACGACCAGCGGGTCGAGCATGCGCGAGGTCGAATCCAGCGGATCGACGGCCGGATAGATGCCCTTTTCGGCGATGGCGCGGTTCAGCGTCGTCGTCGCGTCAAGGTGGGCGAACGAAGTCGCAGGCGCCGGATCGGTCAAGTCGTCGGCCGGCACGTAGATGGCCTGCACCGAGGTGATCGAACCTTTGGTGGTGGTGGTGATGCGTTCCTGCAGCGCGCCCATGTCGGTGGCGAGCGTCGGCTGATAGCCCACGGCCGACGGGATACGGCCGAGCAGAGCCGACACTTCTGAACCAGCCTGCGTGAAGCGGAAGATGTTGTCGACGAAGAACAGCACGTCCTGGCCCTGGTCGCGGAAATATTCCGCAACCGTCAGGCCGGTCAGGCCGACGCGCGCGCGCGCGCCCGGCGGCTCGTTCATCTGGCCATAGACGAGTGCGGCCTTGGAGCCTTCGCCGCCGCCCTTCTTGTTGACGCCGGATTCGATGAACTCGTGATACAGATCGTTGCCTTCGCGGGTGCGCTCGCCGACGCCGGCGAACACCGAATAGCCGCCATGCGCCTTGGCGATGTTGTTGATCAGTTCCTGGATCAGCACGGTCTTGCCGACGCCGGCGCCGCCGAACAGGCCGATCTTGCCGCCCTTGGCGTAGGGAGCCAGCAGGTCGAGCACCTTGATGCCGGTGATCAGGATCTGCGCTTCCGTCGACTGCTCGACATAGGTCGGAGCCGGCTGGTGGATGGAGCGCATTTCGGTCGCGTCGACCGGGCCTTCTTCGTCGACCGGCTCGCCGATGACATTGATGATGCGGCCGAGCATGCCCGGGCCGACCGGCACGGTGATCGGCGCGCCGGTGTCACGCACTTCCTGGCCGCGAACCAGACCTTCGGTCGAGTCCATGGCGATGCAGCGCACGGTGTTTTCACCCAGATGCTGGGCAACTTCGAGCACCAGGCGGTTGCCGACATTGGTCGTCTCGAGCGCGTTCAGGATCGCCGGCAGGTGATCGCCGAACTGCACGTCGACAACGGCGCCGATGACCTGGCGGACCTTGCCGGCAACGCCCGTTGCCTTGGTGGCCACTGCCGATGTCTTGGCAGCGGCGGCCTTCGCCGGTGCTGCCGCCTTGGCCGGGGCAGCCTTCGCGGCGGCTGCTGGAGCCTTTGCCGCCGCCTTCGCGGGGGCTGCGGTTTTCGCGGCTGCGGCCTTGGGGGCTGCCTTCTGGGGGGTCGCTGCTTTCGCCATCGTCTTTACCCTTTTTCGTCCTTTGTTTCTCACGCGGTCCGGTCGCGGGTCGATGACCCGCGGACCGCGCCTAGAGCGCCTCGGCGCCCGAAATGATTTCGATCAGTTCCTTGGTGATCTGCGCCTGCCGCTGGCGATTGTAGGTGATCGACAGCTTGTTGATCATGTCGCCGGCGTTGCGCGTCGCATTGTCCATGGCGCTCATCTTGGCGCCCATTTCGCCGGCCACATTTTCGAGCAGCGCCCGGAAAACCTGCACGGAGATGTTGCGCGGAATGAGGTCGGAGAGGATTTCGCCCGGCTCCGGCTCATATTCGTAGACGGCGTTGCCGCCATCGATCGCCTCGGCCGGAGCCGAAGCAACGCCGGCCGGAATGATCTGCTGCGCGGTCGGGATCTGGCTGATCACCGACTTGAACTGCGAATAGAACAGCGTGCAGATGTCGAAGCCGCCTTCGTTGAAGAGGTGGATGACCTTCTTGGCGATGGCATCGGCATTGACGAAGCCGAGTGTCTTGACCTCGCGCAGGTCGACTCGGTCGATGATCATCGATGCATAGTCGCGGCGCAGGATGTCGAAACCCTTCTTGCCGACGCAGATGATCTTGACCTGCTTGCCCTCCGCCAAAAGCTTGCGGATATGGTCGCGGGCAAGGCGGGCGATCTGCGAATTGAAGCCGCCGCACAGGCCGCGCTCGGCGGTGCAGACGACGAGCAGATGCACGTCATCCTTGCCGGTGCCGGTCATCAGCGCCGGGGCATCGCCGCCGCCGCCGATGGCCTGGGTGATGTTGGCCAGCACGGAACCCATGCGCTCCGAATAGGGGCGCGCCGCTTCCGCAGCCTCTTGCGCACGGCGCAGCTTCGCCGCGGCGACCATCTGCATCGCCTTGGTGATCTTCTGCGTCGCCTTGACCGAGGCGATACGGTTACGAAGGTCTTTTAATGAAGGCATGCTTCAAACCTGATCCCGTCTTGTCTCATCCCGACTGGCAATTCGCTCAGGCGAAGGTCTTGGCGAAAGCATCGATCTCGGCCTTCAGCTTGGCGCGCAGATCGTCCGACAGCGCCTTTTCCTTGCGGATGGCATCGAGGACGTCCTTGCCTGCCGAACGCATGTGGCTGAGCAGGCCATGCTCGAACTTGCCGACCTGGTTGACCGGCAGCTTGTCGAGATATCCGTTGACGCCGGCGAAGATCACCGCGACCTGCTCTTCCGTCTTCAGCGGCGAGAACTGTGGCTGCTTCAGGAGTTCGGTGAGGCGCGATCCGCGGTTGAGCAGGCGCTGCGTGGCGGCATCGAGATCCGAGCCGAACTGCGCGAAGGCAGCCATTTCGCGGTACTGCGCGAGCTCGCCCTTGATCGAGCCGGCAACCTGCTTCATCGCCTTGATCTGCGCGGCCGAGCCGACGCGGCTGACCGACAGACCGACGTTCACCGCAGGACGAATGCCCTGGAAGAACAGGTTGGTTTCAAGGAAGATCTGGCCATCGGTGATCGAGATCACGTTGGTCGGGATGTAGGCCGACACGTCGTTGGCCTGCGTCTCGATGATCGGCAGGGCGGTCAGCGACCCACCGCCCAGATCGTCGTTGAGCTTGGCGGCGCGCTCGAGTAGGCGCGAGTGCAGATAGAAGACGTCGCCCGGATAGGCTTCGCGGCCCGGAGGGCGGCGCAGCAGCAGCGACATCTGGCGGTAGGCGACGGCCTGCTTCGACAGATCGTCATAGCTGATCAGCGCGTGCATGCCATTGTCGCGGAAATATTCGCCCATGGTGGCGCCGGCGAACGGCGCCAGGAACTGCATCGGCGCCGGATCGGAAGCGGTGGCGGCGACGATGATCGAGTATTCGAGCGCGCCGCGCTCTTCCAGCACCTTGACGAACTGCGCGACGGTCGAGCGCTTCTGGCCGACGGCGACGTAGACGCAGTAGAGCTTTTCCTTCTCGGGGCCGTTGTCGTGCACCGACTTCTGGTTGAGCATCGTGTCGAGGATGATGGCGGTCTTGCCGGTCTGGCGATCGCCGATGACCAGCTCGCGCTGGCCGCGGCCGACCGGGATCAGCGCATCGATGGCCTTGAGGCCGGTCGACATCGGCTCGTTCACCGACTTGCGCGGAATGATGCCGGGCGCCTTGACGTCGACGCGCTTGCGCTCGACTGCCTTGATCGGACCCTTGCCGTCGATCGGATTGCCGAGCGCATCGACGACGCGGCCGAGCAGGCCGGGGCCGACGGGGACGTCGACGATGGCGCCGGTGCGCTTGACGATGTCGCCTTCCTTGATGTCGCGGTCGGCGCCGAAGATGACGACGCCGACATTGTCGGCTTCGAGGTTGAGCGCCATGCCGCGGATGCCGCCGGGGAATTCGACCATCTCGCCGGCCTGGACATTGTCGAGGCCATAGACACGGGCGATACCGTCACCGACGGACAGCACCTGTCCGACTTCGGAGACCTCGGCCTCCTTGCCGAAATTCTTGATCTGGTCTTTCAGAATTGCGGAAATTTCCGCGGCGCGGATGTCCATCAGCCGACCTCTTTCAGTGCAAGCTTGAGCGAATTGAGTTTGGTTTTGAGCGACGTATCGATCTGGCGCGAGCCCATCTTGACCACCAGCCCGCCGAGCAGCGACGGATCGACGGTGACGGAGATAGCCACGTCCTTGCCGGCAACGCTCTTCAGCGCCGCCTTGAGTTCGGTCTGCTGGGCAGCCGTCAGCTCGTGAGCCGACGTGACTTCAGCAGCGGTCTCGCCACGATGTTCGGCTGATATCTGGCGGAACGCCCTGATCATGCCGGGAATGGCGAACAGCCGGCGGTTACGGGCGACGACGCGCAGGAAATTACCAGTGAGGCCGGCAATCCCGGCCTTGTCGGCGATTGCCGCGATGGCCTTCGCCTGGTCCTCGCTGGAGAACACCGGGCTGTTGATCAGCCGGGTGAGATCAGCGCTGCCCGCGAGCATGGCTTCGAAGCTGTTGAGGTCGGCTTCGACCTTGGCCACGGAATTTGCCTGCAGGGCGAGTTCGAACAGCGAACCCGCATAGCGTTCTGCGACACCCGAGATTGGCGATGACGATTGAGCCACGGACCGTCTTTTCTCTTGTCTGACAGGCCGTAGATTGTTGGCGCGAGCAAAAACTCTGGCTAAATCTTTGACCTTACTGCATTTTTTCAAGCACGGAGACGCGGCTTCCGCTATCCCCGGCCGAAAGTCGATTGCCGTCTAGCACAGGCATTTTAAGACCGCAATGCGTCGTTCCGCATGGTTTTCAGGCACTATTGTCGCATCCGGCAAAAGTCACCCGTCTTCCATCGCGGAATACCCAACGATTCAAGGCAGAAAGCCGAAGGCAAAGGCGAGCGGCAACGCCGCCAGGACCAATTCCAGCACAATGGAAACCCAATTGAAAGGCGTGTTGGCGCCATCAGACATCATCGACAGCAGCCGGCCGAAGGCGGTGAACAGCCAGGAAAAGCCGAGCGCCATGTAGATCAGCGGCTGCGCCAGCAGGATACAGCACAGGCCGACGCCGAGATAGAAGCCCGACATCCTGCCGCGCCCCTCGGCGATCGCCGCAGCCTTCTCTGGCTTGACCTGCAGGCGCAGGGCACGGAAGGCGAGGCCAGGTGCCAGAAAAAACAAAAGACCGAGCAGCACGGTGACGACGGCGCTCGACCAGGCCAGCCATTCGCCCTGGCTCGTCGGCCATGGAAGCGCAAAATCCATCTTGTCCCCTCGAAATGCCTGTTTTGAAATTCCGGGCATTCTAACGGAGGAAAGCCCCCGCGCCAGATGGGCCACGCACTTTAGGCGGCGCGCATCAACCGAGCGCGAATGCCACGGCCGCCTCGGCATGGATGCGCGTCGTGTCGAAAACCGGGATGTCGAAATCCTGCTGGCCGATAAGCATGGTGATCTCGGTGCAGCCCATGATGACGCTGTCGGCCGCCTCTTCGCGGCGCAGGCGCTCGGTCTCGGCGATATAGGCCGCCTTTGAAGTCTCCTTGACGATGCCCTGGCACAACTCGTCGTAGATGACGCGATGGACCATGTCGCGCCCGGCGCCATCGGGCACGACAGGGTTCAAGCCAAATCTGTCGGCGAGCCGGCCCTTGTAGAAATCCTGCTCCATGGTGAAGCGCGTCGCCAGCAGCGCCGGGCGCTGCATGCCAGCGCGCTTGACCGCCACCGCGGTGGCATCGGCGATGTGGATCAGCGGGATCGACACCGACGCCTGCACTTGGTCGGCCAGTTTGTGCATGGTGTTGGTACACAAAAGCAGACCCTCCGCGCCCCCGGCCTCGAGCTTGCGTGCGGCTTCGACTAGAAGCACACCGGCGCCATCCCAGTCACCATGATGCTGCCGCTCGGCGATCTCTGCAAAATCGAAAGACCACAGCAGGAGTTTGGCAGAATGCAAGCCGCCCAGCCGCTCGCGCACAATCTCGTTGAGCAGGCGATAGTAGATGGCGGTCGATTCCCAGCTCATGCCGCCGAGAAGGCCAAGGGTTTTCATATGAGTTTCCACATCTCGCTGGCTTGCGGGCAACCTATCGCTGAAAGCGCGACCTTACAAAAAGCTCTGCGGATCGATATCCACCTGCACCCTGACCGAGCCGCGCTGCTTCGGCCCGTTGGCAAGCATCGCGCGAATAAAACCTTGCATGTCGGCGCGCCGTTCGCCCTGGATCAGCAGGCGGAAGCGGTGGCGGCCGCCGAGCAGGGACAGCGGCGCCTCCGCCGGCCCCAGCACGAACAGATCGGTCGCCTCGGGCGCGGCGCGGCGCAGGCCGCGTGCATGGCCCTCGGCTTCTGCTCGTGTCACCGCGCTGACGATGACGCCGGCGAGCCGGCCGAAAGGCGGCAGGGCAGCCCGTTCGCGCTCGGCAATCTCGCGCTCGTAAAAAGCCTCGGCGTCGCCGGAGACGATTGCCCGCATCACCGGATGCTCGGGCTGAAAAGTCTGCAGCAGGCCAAGGCTCTTCTTGCCGGTGCGGCCGGCGCGGCCGGTGACCTGGCTGAGCAGCTGGAACGTCCGCTCCGCGGCGCGCGGATCGCCATTGGCAAGTCCGAGATCGGCATCGACGACGCCGACCAAAGTCATGTTGGGAAAATTGTGGCCCTTGGCGACGAGCTGCGTGCCGATGACGATGTCGGCCTGGCCATCGGCGATCGCCTCCAGCTCCAGCCGCAGCCGCCGCACGCCGCCCATCAGGTCCGACGACAAAACGATGGTGCGCGCGTCGGGAAAATGCGTAACGACCTCTTCGGCGATCCGCTCGACGCCCGGTCCGCAGGCGACCAGATGATCCAGCGTGCCGCATTCCGGGCAGGCCTCGGGGCGGCGCTCATTGTGCCCGCAATGATGGCAGACCAGTTGGCCGCGAAACCGGTGCTCGACCAGCCAGGCCGAGCAGACAGGGCAGCCGAAGCGGTGGCCGCAGACCCGGCACAACGTCAGCGGCGCATAGCCACGCCGGTTGAGGAACAGCAGCGATTGCTCCTTCCTCTCCAGCGTCTGGCGCATCTGGTCGAGCAGCACCGGCGACAGGAAGCCGCCGCGCGCCGGCGGCGCGCGCCGCATGTCGATGGTCTTCAGGTGAGGCAGCGCCGCCTCTGCGAAGCGGGCGGAGAGCACCGCCCTGTTGTAGCGGCCCTGGCTGGCATTGACCCGGCTTTCGACCGACGGCGTCGCCGACGCCAGCACGACCGGGAAGCTGCCGATATGGCCGCGCACCACCGCCATGTCGCGCGCATTGTAGAAGACCCGGTCTTCCTGCTTGTAGGCGGGGTCGTGCTCCTCGTCGACGACGATCAGGCCGAGCTCCTTGAACGGCAGGAACAGCGCCGAGCGCGCGCCGGCGACGACACGCACGCCGCCCTCCGCCACTTGCCGCCAGACTTTTTCGCGCATCCGCGGCGGCAGGTCGGAATGCCATTCGCCCGGCTTGGCGCCGAAGCGCTGCTGGAAGCGCTCGAGAAAAGCGTGCGTCAGCGCGATTTCCGGCAGCAGGATCAGCACCTGCCTGCCCTGGTCGAGCGCAGCCGCCACCGCCTCGAAATAGACCTCGGTCTTACCGGATCCGGTGACGCCGTCGAGCAGCGCGACGTTGAACACGCCGGCTGCGACATTGGCGCGCAGCATCTGCGCCGCGGCGCTCTGGTCCGGCATCAGTTCCGGAATGGCGTAGCCGGGATCGGGCACGGCCACCACCGGGCGCGGCGGGATCATCACCGTCTCGAACACGCCTTGCGCCCGCAGGCCGTCGATCACCGTCGACGACACGCCGGCGGCGTGGGCGAGGCCGGAGCGCGTCCAGGCGAGCCCGCCTTCGGCCGTCTCCAGCACGCGCTGCCTGGCGCCCGTCATCCTGTCGGGTGCGAGAAGCGTGCGCTGCAGCCCCTCGATCCACGGTTCGGGGTCGAAAGCCTCCGGTGCCCTGAGCAGCATGCGCGCAACCATGCCTGGAGGCGACAACGTGTATTGCGCCACCCAGTCGACGAAACGGCGCATCGCGCGGTCGATCGGCGGGCAGTCGAAGACCTGTTCGATGGAGCGCAGCTTTTTCGCGTCGACTTTCTCGACGGCGCCATCCCAGACGATGCCGGCGACCTGGCGCGGCCCGAGCGGCACGCGCACGATCGAGCCCGGCACCACGCGCATGCCGGCCGGCACGGCATAGGTGTAGGGGCGTTCGGCGGGCATCGGCACCAGCACCGGTGCGGCTGCGACAAAGGGCGAATCTTCGATCATGAGGCGTGACCTTGCCCTGACTTTGGTCTAGATCAAAGGCCGACCCCGAATGTGCATGGCATGCACATGAAAATCTTCAGGAGACCCGCCATGAAATTTTTTGTCGACACCGCCGACGTCAAGGATATCCGTGAGCTGAACGATCTGGGGCTGCTCGACGGCGTCACCACCAATCCGTCGCTGATCCTCAAATCCGGCGGCAAGATCGCCGATGTCACCAAAGAGATCTGCGACATCGTCAAGGGTCCGGTCTCGGCTGAAGTCACCGCCACCGAATATTCCGAGATGATGCAGCAGGCCAAGGTTCTGGCCAAGATCGCCGACAATGTCTGCATCAAGGTGCCGCTGACGCTGGACGGCCTCAAGGCCTGCAAGACGATCCGCACCGAGATGAACCGCCTGGTCAACGTCACCCTGTGCTTTTCGGCCAACCAGGCGCTTCTGGCGGCCAAGGCCGGCGCCTCGTTCATCTCGCCCTTCGTCGGCCGCATCGACGACATCGGCATCGACGGCATGGAGCTGATCCAGGAGATCAGGCAGATCTACGACAATTACGATTTCCAGACCGAGATCCTCGTCGCTTCGGTGCGCACCGTGAACCACGTCAAGCAGGCGGCCCTCATCGGCGCCGATGTCGTGACCGCGCCGCCGGCGACCCTGAAGGCGCTGGTCAAGCACCCGCTGACCGACAAGGGCCTGGAACAGTTCCTCGCCGACTGGGCCAAGACCGGCCAGAAGATCGGCTGAGCGATCCGATATCCGATACGAGAAAAAGGCCGGGCAACCGGCCTTTTTTCATGCGCTTCGAATTGGAGAGGTCTCCGTTTTCGCGGGCTTTGCACTGGCTCTGTTGGCTTTATTGCACCGCAGCTGAAATCAAGAGCGACAAGTTCAAATCAGGATATTTGATCGAGTTCCCCAGCTCGACGCACTGCTGAAGCATACCCTGTGGCATCTCGCTAGAGAGATGCTCTTCGACGCACTTAAAAATCGATGATTTGGTCGAAGCCTTTATAAAGGCGCTGGCTGTAGATTCGATGTTTAGCTACTTGGGTCGAACATGAGCCTTCTAATCTCAATCGCTTTTTCTGTTCTTGCATCAATAGGACTCGCTTTCGCGAAGGCATTTTCAATCTATGGCCTCATTCGGGACAAACGTTATTCGTGGGTGAGTTTCATAGTGATTGCGGTCGTGTGGCTTGGCGCAACGGTGCTGAGTGCCAACCGGACGTGTGGTCAATGGGGGTGTAGCTGGGGCCTTCACTTCGGTTGGATACTCGCCCTGTTGCCTCAAGGCTTCGTGACGAATATTGCGTTAGGTGAGAAGCTATTTGTGATTGCATTTCTTACATATTTGGGACTGTGCATCTATTTCTTCGGGCATGTCATTGGCTGGTTATCCTATGTGGCCGTCAGCATTGGAAAGGCGGTCGCTAACCGGGGACACACACGCTAGACTAGTGGAGATGCTTCAGGTCTAGGCTGGGATAGGTGGTGGAATTAACAAGCTTGACCCGCCCCTGAAGCAGGATCCCATGACGGCTAGGTCCGCTCAATCCGCGCCGTCATCCTCAGGCGCGCTCGCCGGCTGGCGCCGGCCCATGATGATTTCGCGTTTGCCGACATGGTTGGGTGTGCCGACCAAGCCTTCCTTTTCCATGCGCTCGACCAGGGATGCGGCGCGGTTGTAGCCGATGCCGAGGCGGCGCTGGATGTAGGACGTCGAACACTTCTTGTCGCGCACCACCACCTTGACCGCCTCGTCGTAGATGGCGTCGCTGTCTTCGGCTGCAACGGATCCCTTGTCGAAGACCGCGCCCTGATCTTCTTCGATTTCGTCCTCATCCTCGTCGGCCGTTACGGTTTCCAGATATTCAGGGCGGCCCTGCGCCTTGAGATGCGCGACCACATGCTCGACCTCCGCGTCGGAAACAAACGGCCCGTGCACGCGCGAAATGCGCCCGCCGCCCATCATGTGCAGCATGTCGCCCTGGCCAAGCAGCTGTTCGGCGCCCTGCTCGCCCAGGATGGTGCGGCTGTCGATCTTGGATGTCACCTGGAAGGAAATCCGGGTCGGGAAATTGGCCTTGATCGTGCCCGTGATGACATCGACGGAGGGGCGCTGCGTTGCCATGATCAGGTGAATGCCGGCAGCGCGCGCCATCTGCGCCAGACGCTGGATGGCGCCTTCGATCTCCTTGCCGGCAACCATCATCAGGTCAGCCATCTCATCGACGATGACGACGATGTAGGGCATCGGCGCGAGGTCGATTTCCTGCTGTTCGAAAAGCGGTTCGCCGGTGCCCTTTTCGAAGCCGGTCTGCACGGTCATGACGACGGTTTCGCCCTTGTCGCGGGCTTGAGCGGCACGCTCGTTGTAGCCGTCGATGTTGCGCACACCGAGCCGCGCCATCTTGCGATACCGGTCCTCCATTTCGCGCACCGCCCATTTGAGCGCGGTGACGGCTTTCTTGGGATCCGTGACGACGGGCGTCAGAAGGTGCGGGATGCCGTCATAGACGGAGAGTTCGAGCATCTTGGGATCGACCATGATCAGCCGGCATTCCTCCGGCTTCAGCCGGTAGAGCAACGACAGGATCATGGTGTTGATGGCGACCGACTTGCCGGAGCCGGTGGTTCCGGCCACGAGCAAATGCGGCATCTTCGCCAGCTCGGCGATGACGGGCTCACCGCCAATCGTCTTGCCGAGACAAAGCGCCAGCTTGCAGCTGGTCTTGCGGAAGCCCTCCGATTCGATCAGCTCACGGAAATAGACGGTTTCGCGCGTCTCGTTCGGGAGCTCGATGCCGATGACGTTGCGGCCGGGCACGACGGCGACGCGCGCCGAAATCGCCGACATGGAGCGGGCGATATCGTCGGCAAGCCCGATGACGCGGGAGGATTTGACGCCCGGCGCCGGTTCGAACTCATAGAGCGTGACGACAGGGCCGGGACGAACATGAATGATCTCGCCGCGCACGCCGAAGTCTTCGAGCACGCTTTCCAGGAGATCCGCGTTCTGCTCGAGCCGCTCCTGCGACATGTAGAAGCCTTGTCCCTCCGGCGGCTGCTGCAAGAGCTCTTCCGAGGGAAGCTCATAGGGATCGCCCGCGGTCGACAGCACGACCTTTCCAGCCCCAGGCAAGCGCGCGGAGCGGGCGGCAACGGCCCGTGCAGAGACCTTCATACTTGGCGCGGCCGAAGCGGAAACGGCGTCGCTTTTGGCGGCTGGGATTGCGACAGGCTGGACCGGCGACGGCGCATTGCTCGCCGGCACGTCAGGTTGGGCGACGGCCTGGTTCGAATTGGCCGGCCAAACATCCGGCAACGGCTTCAAGGCCTGGCCCGGAAGGCAGTCGATGACGCGAAACAACGCGGTGGCATCGGTCCCTGGGCGGATGTCGATCGGCATAGTGGTGACTGGCGCCACGGCCAGCGGCGCAGGCGACGCTGGACCGGTCTGCCGGGCCGGCGACGAAACGTCGACCAGATAGGGTGCCATGGCCTCGAAGAAGGCATGATCCGAAAGATACGGCCAGCGCAGCCTTTCGGTTTTGATCGGGGCGCCCGGAGCAACGGACGCGCGCGCGGATGCCCGTCCCGTTGCGATCGTCCTCGGCGGCACCGGCGCAACCGCTGGCACCTTCTCCCTGGCGCGCGCCGTAGGGACAAAAGCAGCAGCCGGCGGCAGTGGCCCTTGTGTGGCGCGGCCGGCCAGCGGCGGGGAAGCAGGGCTTTTCACCGAAGCCGGCAATGCCAGCAGCGAAGGCGCGGAGGACGCCCCGCCGATCATGGATTGCGCAACGGCTTGCTCTGCCGGGCGCGTCGCGGCGTGTTCGACAACACGCTCGTGCTGCGGACGATGCTTCCTGGCCTCATAGTCCGGCGTGCGTGTAAAACGCACGTTGGGTGCAAGGAAGAAATATTCCTGCCAGGCGGGGCTCTCGATATCGCCGGTTTCGGAAGGCGTATCGTCCGAGCTACCCCTCGGCTCCATATAGGGCCGCTTGTTGCCGCCGAGGTCGACCACCGGCGCGGAATAGCCGGCCTGGCGTGTGGCGGACTGCCGGCCGGCCGGCTCCTTGCGAGCCGGGCGATCAAGGTCGCCTGCCGCGGAAGAACCTCGCTGGCCGCCCCTGTCGCCGATGCTCTCCAAGCGCTTCCCCTCGGGATCATCAGGCGATGCGGCCGTCGACAAATTGACCCGGGAAAAACGCTTGGCTTCCATTCTCAAGACTCACTTTGAAATGTCTGCCGAGCAATAGGGAGCGAGTGGTTAACAGTTGCTTCCCGGATGGGTCGCCGACGATCCTGAGCGCCAAAATCTTCGCGAGCGACGCGGCACGATCGTCGCCTCGCCGCACCCACCGCGGAGGCGCGATCTACTCGCTGTGCCGCAGCAGGCCGATGGATATCCTCGGACAATCCCTGTTCGGGAATCTGGCTCTGTTCGGGATCTGGTCATGATCCCGCGATCACCCCATCATGCCTGGGGCGCCGGACCGTTTCCATGAAGCGATGAGGTGCGCTAGCCGGTCTTGCCGTGCCGGACAAGGTCCTGGGCAATGGACAGTTGCAGCGCTTCCGCCAACTCTCGCGCAGCGCGATTCTCGGCGTCGATCTGCGCCCGGTATGCGGCGAATTCCTGACGCGGCCTGTCGAAGGACGAGGTGATCGAACGCTTGCCGGATGCGATCACCACGCCGGTCTTCGCATCGGCCAGCGTATAGCTGCCTGTCAGCGTCACGGAACCGGCGGTCGGTTCGTCTTCATCCGTTCCGACCTGCACAAGTGCCGCGGACTCGACCGCTTCGGTCACGCCGAGATTGAGCGAATAGGCCGGCGAGGCCGGCTCGCCGGCGCCTCGTCCAAACCCGAAAATGAGATTGTTGCGCACCTGTTGGCCGTAACGCGTATTGACCGGCTTGATGCCGATCAACGCCAGTTCGGCACTGGCACTGGCCTGCGAACCCGATAGTGGCGCGCTCGAATAGAGCGGCCGCACCGTGCAGGCCGAGACAAGCGCGAGCGAACCTATCAGGCCGGCAAGCGCGATGCGGCGCAGCAAATGGCTCAACTCTGTCTTTTCCCGATCAGGCAACGACATTGACGATCCTCTGCGGCACGATGATCACCTTGCGCGGAGCCTTACCTTCAAGTGCTTTCTGCACGAAGTCGAGAGCCAATACCGCTTTTTCGACCGCACCTTGGTCCGCGTCGCGGGCAATTGTCAAATCCCCCCGCTTCTTGCCGTTGACCTGTACCGGATAGGTGACTTCGTTGTCGACGACCAGCGCCGGATCGAAGACCGGCCAGGGCCGTTCGGCAACGAGATCGGTGCCGCCAAGCGTTGCCCAGCACTCTTCGGCCAGATGCGGCATGACCGGCGCAATCAGATGCACGAGAATCTCCACCGCCTGCCGGCAGGCGCCTTTCAGCGCTGCATCGGCCTTGCCTTCGGCCACCTCGTTGAGCGGCGTGGTGAGCGCGTTGGCCAGTTCGTAGATGCGGGCGATGGCGCGGTTGAAGGCGAGCTTCTCGATATCCTCTCCGACCGCCTTGAGGATCTTGTGCGCGGCCTTGGAAACGACCGCGGCCTCGCCGCTGCTGGCCGCTAAGGGCTCGATACCGGCCAGTGTTTCGGCCGCCGTCGACACCAGGCGCCAGATGCGCTGGATGAAGCGATGCGCACCGGCGGCGCCATCGTCGGTCCATTCGACATCGCGCTCGGGAGGAGAATCCGACAGCATGAACCAGCGCGCCGTATCGGCGCCGTAGCCATCGGTGATGTCTTCCGGGCTCACCGTGTTCTTCTTCGATTTCGACATCTTTTCCAGCGGACCGATGGCGACGGCCTCGCCGGTGGCGATGTCGATGGCGCTGCGCTTGCCGTCGACATCCTCCAGCCGAACTTCGGTGGGCGCCAGCCAGCGGCCATTCGATGCCGAGCCGACACGATAGGTTTCGTGCACCACCATGCCTTGCGTGAACAGGCCCTTGAATGGCTCGGCCAGATCGACATGACCGGCCTCGCGCATGGCGCGGGTGAAGAAGCGCGAATAGAGCAGATGCAGGATCGCGTGCTCGATCCCGCCAATATACTGGTCGACCGGCAGCCATTCGTTGGCCGCCTTGGGATCGGTCGGTTCATGCGCCCACGGCGCGGTGAAGCGGGCAAAGTACCACGACGAATCGACGAACGTGTCCATCGTGTCGGTTTCACGCCGTGCATCCCTGCCGCATTGCGGACATTTCACATGGCGCCATGTCGGATGCCGGTCGAGCGGATTGCCCGGGCGATCGAAATCGACATCGTCGGGCAGCTTCACCGGCAGGTCCGCCTTCGGCACCGGCACCACGCCGCAAGCCTCGCAATGGATCATCGGGATAGGGCAGCCCCAGTAGCGCTGGCGCGAAATGCCCCAGTCGCGCAGGCGGAAATTCACCTTGCGCTCGGCCATCGGCCGGTTGCCGATGGTCTTCTGCTCCAGCAGTTTGGCGACTTCGTCGAAAGCCTGATCCGGCTTCATGCCGTCGAGAAAGCGCGAATTGATCATCACGCCGTCATCGACATAGGCTTCATCGATGATCTGGAACGTCGCCGGATTCTCGCCTTCAGGCATCACCACCGGAATCACCGGCAGGCCGTATTTGTTGGCGAAGTCGAGGTCGCGCTGGTCGCCGGACGGGCAGCCGAAAATGGCGCCGGTGCCGTATTCCATCAAAACGAAATTGGCGACATAGACAGGCAGCGTCCAGTTGTCGTCGAACGGATGGACGACGCGGATGCCGGTGTCGAAACCCTTCTTCTCAGCCGTCTCCAGCGCCGCCACCGAGGTGCCCATATGGCCGATATCCTCGATGAACTTCGCCAGCGCCGGATTATGCGCAGCGGCCTTCTTGGCCAACGGATGATCAGCGGCGACAGCCATGAAGGAAGCGCCGAAGATGGTGTCGGGCCTTGTCGTATAGACTTCCAGCTCATGCTCGCCATCAGAGGCGTCGGCCAGAGGCCAGCGGATCAGCAGGCCTTCCGAGCGGCCGATCCAGTTCTGCTGCATCAGCTTCACTTTTTCCGGCCATTCGTCGAGGCCGTCGAGCGAATCCAGCAGATCCTGGGCGAAGTCGGTGATCTTGAAGAACCACTGCGTCAGTTCGCGCTGTTCGACCAGCGCGCCCGAGCGCCAGCCGCGCCCGTCGATGACCTGCTCGTTGGCGAGCACGGTCATGTCCTCCGGATCCCAGTTGACCTTGGAGGATTTGCGCGTCACCAGCCCCTTCTCGACGAAGTCGAGGAACAGCATCTGCTGGCGGTGATAATAGTCGACGTCACAGGTGGCGAATTCGCGCGCCCAGTCCAGAGACAGCCCCATGACCTTGAGCTGCTCGCGCATGGTGGCGATGTTCTGGTAGGTCCACTCCTTGGGATGGACCTTGTTCTGCATCGCCGCGTTTTCGGCCGGCATGCCGAAGGCGTCCCAGCCCATCGGGTGCAGCACGTTGAAACCCTTGGCCCGCTTGTAGCGCGCCACCACGTCGCCCATCGTGTAATTGCGGGTATGACCGATATGGATGCGCCCCGACGGATAGGGGAACATCTCCAGCACGTAGTATTTCGGGCGCGGATCGTCATTGTGCGCTTCGAACAGCTTCTTGGCGTCCCAGGCCTTCTGCCATTTGGGCTCTGACGCGCGCGGATTGTATCGTTCGGTTGCCATGGGACGTTTTTCACTTAAAAGCATGCGCGAACTGCGGGCGACGGCTCGGCAGTTCAGGGAATGTGGTCCGGGTGTTCACCATGGTTTGGCAAACCCGTCAACCATATGGGTATCGCGTCTGACAAAAACGCCGGTCAAAACAGCAGGATTTGCATATGGGCGATGCCGTTCAGCAGTTTTTCGCGGTCAAGGCGAAGATCGCCGCCGCCGAGCGCGAGGCAGGTCGCGAAACTGGTGCCGTGACATTAGTCGCGGTCTCCAAGACCTTTGACGCTGCCGATATAGTTCCGGTCATCGAGGCCGGCCAGCGCGTCTTCGGCGAGAACCGGGTGCAGGAGGCGCAAGGCAAATGGCCTGATCTGAAGGACGCATTTCCCGACATCGAACTGCATCTGATCGGCCCGTTGCAATCCAACAAGGCTCGGGAAGCGGTGGCGCTGTTCGACGTCATCGAGACGGTCGATCGCCAGAAGATCGCCGCAGAACTCGCCAAGGAGATCGCCAAACAGGGCCGCGCGCCAAAACTCTATGTCCAGGTCAACACCGGCTCCGAGCCGCAGAAGGCCGGCATCGAGCCCCGCGACGCCGTGGCCTTCGTCGCCCGCTGCCGCGAGGTGCATGGCCTCGCCATCGACGGCCTGATGTGCATCCCGCCGGCCGACGAGAATCCCGGTCCGCATTTTGCGCTGTTGGAAAAGCTCGGCAAGGAAGCCAACGTCGCCAAACTCTCGATGGGCATGTCCGGCGACTACGAAACAGCAATCGCCTTTGGCGCCACCAGCGTGCGGGTGGGATCGGCGATCTTCGGCACTCGCTGAGACGCAACGGCCTTTGGGCCAATCCGACAGGCTCGTTGCTCCAGGGCTGGAAACGAAACGTACCGTTCCTATTTGCTTTGCGTCATCACAAACTCTCTGGAGCCGCCACCATGCGTTACAACCAGCTTGGAAATACGGGGATGTTCGTCTCTGAACTGTGCCTCGGCACAATGACCTTCGGCGCCGCCGGCCAGAATGCCCAATGGGGCCTGATCGCCAGCCTCGACCAGAAGGGCGTCAATGAGATCGTCGCCCATTCGCTGGCCGCCGGCGTCAATTTCTTCGACACCGCAGACGTCTACTCCTTCGGCGAGTCCGAGCGCCTGCTTGGCCAATCGCTCAGGGATCTCAAGGTCAACAGGCAGAATGTGGTCATCGCCACCAAAGCCCACGGCGCCATGGGCGACGGCCCGAACCAGCGCGGCTCGTCACGCGGCCACATCATGGACTCGGTCGATGCCAGCCTGGAGCGGCTGCAGCTCGACCATATCGATCTCTACCAGCTGCACGGCACCGACGCGGTGACGCCGATCGACGAAACGCTGCGGGCGCTCGACGATCTCGTTGCCAGCGGCAAGGTTCGCTATGTCGGCGTCTCCAACTGGGCGGCATGGCGCATCGCCAAGGCGCTTGGCATCGCCGAGCGCAAGGGCTTTGCCCGTTTCGAGACCGTGCAGTCCTATTATTCGATCGCCGGCCGCGACCTCGAGCGCGAGATCGTGCCGCTGCTCAACGAAGAGAAGCTCGGCCTGATGGTGTGGTCGCCGATGGCCGGCGGCCTGCTCTCCGGCAAGTACGGCCCCGGTGCACCCGGCAATGGCGAAGGCCGCCGCGCGTCCTTCAACTTCCCGCCGGTCAACGAAGACCGCGCCTGGGCGGCCGTTGCCGTCATGCGCGAAATCGCCAAAAAGCACGATGTCAGCGTCGCCACGGTGGCGCTCGGTTATGTCCTGGCCAAGCCCTTCGTGATGAGCGCCATCATCGGCGCCAGCCGCATGGAGCAGCTGGAGCAGAACCTTGCCGCCACTGAAGTGAAGCTCGACAGCGACGATCTGCTTCGTCTCGACGAGGTCAGCGTCCTGCCGTCCGAATATCCCGGCTGGATGCTGGAGCGCCAGGCAGCGGGCCGCCGCCCGGCGCCGTTCACGCCGAAAGCATAAATATAGCCCACGCTGACATCCCGGGAGCCCGTGGCTCCCGGGATGTCAGCTCAGCCGAACGCTCTCGCCCAGAAAATCGAGAAAGGTGCGCACCCGCGCCGGCAGATGCCGGCCCTGGCCGACATAGACGGCGTGGGTGGGCTCCTCGTCGCCCGGATTGAATGCCTCCAGTAGCGACACCAGCCGACCGGCGGCGATATCGGCCGCCACATGCCAGCGGGCCAGCCGGGCGATGCCCGCGCCCGCCAGCGCCATCAGCCGCATCGCCTCGCCATCGCTGACCAGCGTGTTGCCGGTGATCGGAGCCATGATGGCGCGGCCGTCCGCGTCGAGGAACGGCCAGCCATCGAGATGCCTGACGAACCCGAAGCCCATGCGGTTGTGCCCGTCGAGATCCGCTGGCGTCAGCGGCGTGCCGTGCGCCTCCAGATAGGAAGGTGCTGCAACGACGACCACCGGGCTTTGCCCGAGCTTGCGCGCCACCAGCCGTGACTCACTCAGCGGCCCGGCACGTATGGCGACATCGGCGCGTTCCGCCATCAGGTCGATGACGCTGTCGGTCAGCACCAGATCGACTGAGATCTCGGGGTAGCGTTCGAGGAACCGAGGCAGAAGCGGGATCAGCCGGTGCACCCCGAAGGGCACGTAGCTGTTGACGCGCAAGCGCCCGCGCGGTGAAGCACCCGCCGCTGCCTCCTGCTCGGCCGCCGCCATGTCGGCGAGGATGCGCAGGCCGCTGTCGTAGAACGCGGTACCTTCCGGCGTCAATTGCAGCTTTCGCGTCGAACGGCTGACCAGCCGCGCACCAAGCCGGGCCTCCAGCCGCGCGATCAGCTTGCTCACCGCTGAAGGCGTCATGCGCAACGCGCGTGCCGCGGAGGAGAAACTGCCGTCCTCGACGACGCGCACGAACACTTCGATCTCGCCGGAGCGATTGATGTCGGGCCTGGCCATTTGTGAATCTATTTCACAGAAAATGTGCCCAAGGCAAGTCTGGTTCACAATGCAGGGAAGCACGATCTCAGGGGTCGGGGCGCGGGACGGCGCTCTTCGCCATCGAAGTGGAAAACGCCATGCCTCTTGCTCTTTACGCGCTTGCCGCCGGTGCCTTCGGCATCGGCGTCACCGAATTCGTCATCATGGGTCTGCTGCTCGATGTCAGCAAGGATCTCGGCGTTTCGATCACGGCCGCCGGCCAACTCATTTCGGGCTATGCGCTTGGCGTCGTCATCGGCGCGCCCCTGCTGACCATCGCCACCGGCAACTGGCCGCGCAAGACCGTGCTTCTGGCACTGATGGCGATCTTCACGCTTGGCAATCTCGCCTGTGCGCTGGCGCCCGACTACTGGACGCTGATGGGCGCCCGCATTATCACCGCCTTCGCCCACGGCACATTCTTCGGCGTCGGCTCTGTCGTCGCCACCGGACTGGTCGCACCCAACAGGAAGGCCTCGGCGATTGCGCTGATGTTCACCGGCCTGACCATCGCCAACATCCTCGGCGTGCCCTTCGGCACCTGGCTCGGCCAGGCCTTTGGGTGGCGGGCGACCTTCTGGGCGGTGACAGTGGTCGGTGTGGCGGCCTTTGCCGTCATCCTGGCCCTGGTGCCACGCAGCCACACGGCGCCCGAAAAGAGCGACCTGCGCGCCGACCTCGCCGTTTTGCGCCGCACCCCCGTCCTGCTCGGTCTCGCCACCACAGTGCTCGGCTATGCCGGTGTCTTCGCCGTCTTCACTTATATCGCTCCGTTGCTGACCGAGATCAGCGGCTTCAAAGAAGCGGCCGTGTCGCCGATCCTGCTCGTCTTCGGTGGCGGCCTCATTGCCGGCAATTTGCTTGGCGGCAGGGTCGCCGACCGCTGGCTGGTGCCGGCCGTGCTCGGCAGTCTCGTGGTGCTGGCCCTGGTGCTTGCCACCATGACCTTCGCCATCCACAGCCAGGTGATGGCCGTGATCTATGTCGGCCTGCTCGGTGCCGCCGCCTTTGCTACCGTGGCGCCGCTGCAGATGTGGGTGCTGGAGAAGGCGCAAGGTGCGGGCCAGAGCCTCGCCTCATCCTTCAACATCGCTGCTTTCAATCTCGGCAACGCCGCAGGCGCCTGGCTTGGCGGTGCGGTGATTGCCCATGGTCTTGGTCTGGGTGCACTGACCTGGGTCGCTGCCCTGCTGCCGCTCGCGGCGCTCGGCGTGGCCGGACTGGCGCTGCGTCTCGATCGCACCGTCACGCTCGGCGCACCTGCCTCCATACGGTCGTGACCGTCCTCTGCAAACCCGCTTTCGACACCCTTCATTCCACACCCTCAGGAGTAAAAAGATGGATTATCGACGTCTCGGTGCATCGGGCCTGAAAGTGCCCGCACTCTCATTCGGCGCGGGAACCTTTGGCGGTTCCGGCCCGCTGTTCGGCGCCTGGGGCAACAGCGACGCCAGGGAAGCGCGGCGGCTGGTCGACATCTGCCTGGAGGCCGGCGTCAATTTGTTCGACACCGCCGACGTCTATTCGAACGGCGCCTCGGAAGAGGTGCTTGGCGAAGCGATAAAAGGCCGCCGCGATGCCGTCCTGATATCGACCAAGACCGCGCTGCCGATGGGCGACGGACCGGCTGACTATGGCTCTTCCCGGTCGCGGTTGATCAAGTCGGTGGACGCCGCGCTGAAGCGTCTCGGCACTGACTATATCGACCTGTTGCAACTGCATGCTTTCGACGCCGGCACGCCGATCGAGGAGGTTCTGTCGACGCTGGACGAACTCGTGCGCGCCGGCAAGCTGCGCTATGTCGGCGTCTCCAATTTCTCCGGCTGGCAAGTGATGAAGTCGTTGGCGCAAGCCGACAAGCACGGTTATCCGCGCTATGTCGCGCACCAGGTCTACTACTCGCTGGTCGGCCGCGATTATGAATGGGAGCTGATGCCGCTCGGCCTCGACCAGGGCGTCGGCGCGCTGGTGTGGAGCCCGCTTGGCTGGGGCCGCCTGACCGGCAAGATCCGCCGTGGCCAGCCCTTGCCGGAACAGAGCCGGCTGCACGACACGGCAAGCTTCGGACCGCCGGTCGAGGACGAGCATCTCTACCGGGTGATGGATGCGCTTGACGCGGTGGCGCTGGAGACCGGCAAGACCGTGCCGCAGATCGCCATCAACTGGCTCCTGCAGCGCCCAACCGTGTCGTCGGTCATCATCGGCGCCCGCAACGAGGAACAGCTTCGCCAGAACCTCGGCGCCGTCGGCTGGACCTTGACGCCGGAGCAGATCAAAAAACTCGACGCGGCGAGCGAGGTCACCGCGCCCTACCCGTATTTCCCCTATTACCGCCAGGAAGGTTTCGCCCGGCTCAACCCGCCAGCGGTGTGATTAAGTCGCGGTCCTACGTTCCGGGACCGCCATAGATATTGGAAGTAGCCGAAGCCCTCAACTTCGTCATCCACGGGCGGAGCAGCCGCGAAGCGGCGTCGCGAAGACCCGTGGATGACGAAGCGATTGATGTTTCCGCCAATCACTGGCGGTCGATAAAAATGCCTGCGACGTGCCCTCAATGCAGCACGAACTCACCATCCACCTTGCGCCATTCATTCGGCGCGATCAGCTTCTGGTGGGTGTAGCTGATCGAATGCAGCGGCCCGTCCAGCTTGGCCTTCCAGAATTCGATGAACTTGATCAGCACCGGAAACTTCGGCGCCAGATCGTAGTCCTGCCAGATGAAGCTCTGCAGCAGATGCGGGTGATCGGGAAAGTGATAAAGAATCTTGGCCGTGGTCAAGCCATAGCCTTTGAGCATCAAGTCCATTTCGGCATGGTCGCGCATTACGGTCCCCAGGTTGATTCGCCTGTCCTCCCACGGCTGATTGTGCGCGCCGCTAATTAATCGTCTATTGATTTTTTCTCATCTGAACCGGCTTTAGCATGCAAAAACATGCAGTTAGCAGCGCACCTCTTCGAGTGCTGACAGCCTTGGAGAAGCCACCTGCGGCATCCCGCCGCGCGAATCCAACGTCTAATGTTGCCGTAACGGCGGAACTGGTAATAATGCCGCCGAATTCGCGGCCGTGCCGCTGCGATCCCGCCGGCATTTCAAGCCGGCGATTGGTTCGGGAGGAAAGTCAGGAATGTCCGAGGTTCATGTCCATCGCGTCCAGCCGGCGTGGAAGAAAAACGCGCTGATCGACAATGACACCTACCTGAAATGGTATGCCGACAGCATCAAGAATCCGGACAAGTTCTGGGGCAAGCACGGCAAGCGCATTGACTGGTTCAAGCCCTTCAGCAAGGTCAAGAACACCTCCTTCGACGGCAAGGTCTCGATCAAATGGTTCGAGGACGGACTGACCAACGTTTCCTACAACTGCATCGACCGGCACCTGAAGAAGCGCGGCAACCAGACCGCCATCATCTGGGAAGGCGACAATCCCTACGACGACAAGAAGATCACCTATAACGAGCTCTACGAGCATGTCTGCCGGCTCGCCAATGTGATGAAGAAACACGGCGTCAAGAAAGGCGATCGTGTCACCATCTACATGCCGATGATCCCGGAAGCCGCCTATGCGATGCTGGCCTGCACGCGTATCGGCGCCGTCCATTCGATCGTGTTCGGCGGTTTCTCGCCGGATGCGCTGGCCGGCCGCATCGACGACTGCAAGTCGACCTTCGTCATCACGGCTGATGAAGGCCTGCGCGGCGGCAAGCCGATCCCTTTGAAGGAAAACACCGACAAGGCGATCGAGATCGCCGCGAAGGCCGGGACGAAAGTCGAAAAGGTGGTGGTCGTGCGCCGCACGGGCGGCAAGACCGGCTGGGTTTCGGGTCGCGACGTCTGGTACCACGACGAGGTCGCGACGGTGAAAGCCGAATGCAAGCCCGAGAAGATGAAGGCCGAGGACCCGCTGTTCATCCTCTACACATCGGGCTCGACCGGCAAGCCCAAGGGCGTGCTGCACACCACCGCCGGCTATCTCGTCTACGTTTCGATGACGCACCAATATGTCTTCGACTACCATGACGGTGACATCTACTGGTGCACCGCCGATGTCGGCTGGGTCACCGGCCACAGCTACATCGTCTACGGCCCGCTCGCCAACGGCGCCACCACGCTGATGTTCGAAGGCGTACCGAACTATCCGTCGCAGTCGCGCTTCTGGGAAGTCATCGACAAGCACAAGGTCAACATCTTCTACACCGCGCCGACGGCGCTGCGCGCGCTGATGGGCGCCGGCGACGCGCATGTCGCCAAGACATCGCGCAAGTCGCTGCGCGTACTGGGTTCGGTCGGCGAGCCGATCAATCCGGAAGCCTGGGAGTGGTATTTCAACATCGTCGGCAACGGCAAGGTGCCGATCGTCGACACCTGGTGGCAGACCGAGACCGGCGGCATCCTGATCACGCCGCTGCCCGGCGCCACCGACCTCAAGGCGGGTTCGGCGACGCGGCCCTTCTTCGGCGTCAAGCCGCAGCTGGTCGACGGCGAGGGCAAGGTGCTGGAAGGGGCGGCCGACGGCAATCTGTGCATCACCGATTCCTGGCCGGGCCAGATGCGCACCGTCTATGGCGACCACGATCGCTTCGTGCAGACCTATTTTTCGACCTACAAGGGCAAGTACTTCACCGGTGACGGCTGCCGCCGTGACGCCGACGGCTATTACTGGATCACCGGCCGCGTCGACGACGTCATCAACGTCTCCGGCCATCGCATGGGCACGGCCGAGGTCGAATCCGCACTGGTCAGCCACGACAAGGTTTCGGAAGCCGCCGTCGTCGGCTATCCGCACGACATCAAGGGCCAGGGTATCTACTGCTACGTCACGCTGATGGCCGGCGAGCAGCCGAGCGAGGATCTGCGCAAGGAGCTTGTTACCCATGTCCGCAAGGAGATCGGCGCCATCGCCTCGCCCGACAAGATCCAGTTCGCGCCCGGCCTGCCCAAGACGCGTTCCGGCAAGATCATGCGCCGCATCCTGCGCAAGATTGCCGAGGACGATTTTTCAGCGCTCGGCGATACCTCGACGCTCGCCGATCCGGCCGTCGTCGATGATTTGGTCGCCAACCGGCAAAACAAGAAGAGCTGATGCAGGCAGCGCTTGGCATTGTCAGTGAGCTTTGGCGCTATCCGGCGAGTTCGCTTGCCGGCGAGCGTCGCGAAACAATCTCGGTCGACATCGAGAGCATTAAGGGCGACCGCATGTTCGGCCTTGTCGACGCGTCCGACAATGAGATCGCGCGACCGGACCGCGACGCGAAATGGCATAAGGTGCCGCGCATTCGCACCCGGCTGTCGCCGGCCCGCGAACTTGAGATCGCCATCCCGGGCGGCGGCTGGCTGGCCGCGCCAGGTATCGAGAGCGATCGCGCAGTGTCGGCCTATCTCGGCTTCGAGGCCTCGATCCGGCCGTTTCGCCGCGAGAGTGCCGGGCCTGACTATTCCGGCCCGCTGACCGCGGAGCGCTACCGCAAGGCGCCGATCCATCTGTTGACCACCGCCTCGCTGGCACGCCTGAAAGCGCTGCATCCGGAAGGCACCGCCGACCCACGCCGCTTCCGCCCCAACATCGTCGTCGACATGGCGGCCATCGAAGGGTCGTTTCCCGAAACGGAATGGATCGGCCGCAAGCTTGCCGTCGGCGATCTCCTGCTGACCATCTCGGAACCCTGCCGCCGCTGCGGTTTCACCATCATTGCCCAGGATGGCTTCGACCAAGATCCGGCGATCCTGCGCAATCTGGTTCGCCATAACTCCCACAATCTCGGCGTCTATTGCACGGTAGACCGGCCGGCGCGGGTCGAAGTCGGCGACGCGATGCGCTTCCTGTAGCTATCGATACAGATCCGCCCGCGTCGGCGGCAGGCCGCTCGGGCCGCGTGCGCGCTTGGTGACGACGGTCTGGAAAATCTGTGCCGAGGCGCGTTCGAAGGTGATCGAACAGCCGGTCAGGTAGAGCAGCCATAGCCGCGCCCTGGCCTCGCCCACCTCGGCGATAGCCTCGTCGAAGCGTGCATGCAGGCGCTCGGCCCACAGGCGACAGGTGCGGGCGTAATGCTCGCGCAGATTCTCGACATCGTAGACGAGAAAACCGTGCGCCTCCAGATTGCCTGTCGTCATGCCGATCGTGTCGAGTTCACCGCCGGGGAAAATGTATTTGAGCAGCGCCTTGTACTCCGGCCCCTTGCGCAGGGTCTTCTTGATGTCGCCCTTGCTGCGCCTGGTGATGGCGTGGTGCAGATAGATGCCGCCGGGCTTCAGCAGGCGGTGGACGGTTGAGAAATAAGTCGCGTGGTTGGCGAGGCCGAGATGCTCGAACATCCCGATCGACGAGATCTTGTCGAAGCTGCCGGTGAGTTCGGCATAGGATTTGATCTCGATGGTGATGCGGTCTTCCAGCCCTTCGGCACGGATGCGTTCGCGGGCAAGATCGGTCTGCGCCTGCGACAGCGAGACGCCGTGGCCAATGATGCCATAATTCTTCGCCGCATGGATCAGCATGGCGCCCCAGCCACAGCCGATGTCGAGCAGCCTTTCGCCCGGTTTCAGCCGGAGTTTGCGGCAGATGTGGTCGAGTTTGTCGGCCTGCGCCTGGTCGATGCTGTTGGCGAAATCCTTGAAGTAGCCGCAGCTGTAGACCATGCGCTCGTCGAGGAAGAGCCGGTAGAAGGCGTTCGAAATGTCGTAGTGATGCTGGATCGCCTCCTGGCTCGAACCGCTGACATAGGGATTGCGCCCCGACAGATCGGTCCGCGCGCTCATCTGCTTGCGTGCCAAAAGCACGGAAGACAGGTCGCGCAGGATCGCCATTTTCGGCAGCGACTTGAGCTTGGTTCTGAGCTTGCCTTGCGACGGCAGGGCGTAGAAGTCGAAAATCGTCCCGTCTTCGATATTGATCGTCTTGGAAATCCACATCTCGATCAGCGTCGACAGGGACGGTCGCTTCACCACCTGCCAGACGATGTCCTGGTCGTTGATGGTGAGCACCGGACCCGTGGCGGGGCCGATCCGCTCTCCGGTCCATAGCCTGACGGCAAATCCCGGTTTCAATGTTTCGATCACCGTTCGAACGATGCGAGCGGCCTTTTCGGCTGCCTCCATGCGATTCCTCCGAATGCCGGCCCCCGGAGCGGAAGTTTGCCCGGCCTGCCTGGCAATCGCAAGCCGGGCCGCACCAGGCCCGCCCGTTGGTTAATTTCAGACCTGCACCTTGTCTTTTGCTGCAATGCACCCCATCATGAGTATGTGTTCAACAAATCGAAAGGAGGTGATCCGATGTCGAGTGATTTCGTTTTCCAGAACGTGGCCTCAGCGGATTGCACTTTCGGGAAGCAGTCTTCCCGTTAAGGCGCGAAATGCGCGGCGGGTGACCTGATAGGTCGCCGCCATGGCCGCGCCACGGACGGAAACACGGAAGGCCGCCGGCTTCGAAAGAAGCGGCGGCCTTTTCCGTTTGCGGACTACTGGATCAATGCGACCTTTTCGGTGTTGCGAATGATTTCCTGAAAGGCGTCGTCCAATTCGGCTCCGGTGGACACGTCGAAGAAATGCCTCTTGGCGGCGGAGGTATCCTTCGACGAACAGTCCTTCAGCACCGCCTTTGCCTGGTCCCGCTCGGTTGCCGACATGTCCTTGTCGTCCAGATCGAAGCCGATGGTGAAAATCTCGATGCCGTCATTTTTCATGTTGTCGCACAGCGTTTCGGCGTTGCTGCGCGCAAGGTTGCCCTGGCTGTTGTACCTGTCCCCAGCCCCGGCGAAGGCGGTATTGAACTGGCCATCGGTCATCAGGATCGCGACCTTGGCGATCTTCTTCGGATCGGCATCCGAGGCGCCTTTGCCGAGACCGGCATTCCTGATTGCAGTGCGCCATTGCGGCGACAGCATATAATAGGTCCACTGAATGGCGATCGCGCCGGCCGTGTAGCCATCGGCCTGGAAGTCCTCGATCGATTCAAGCAATGCATCGGAGTCGGCGGTCAGCGGGATCACCTCCGCACCAGGGCACCTGTTCATATCTCCGCCGAGATGATCGTCCCGGTTGACCAGGGCATAGTATTTCTTGCCGTTGCTGTCGGTGCGTACAGTGTCTGGGCCGTCGGTGCTCATATCCGCGTTGCCGTTCTCGTCCTTGCGCTCCGTGGCGCAATTGTCGGGGCGTGGCATCCCCGCTCCGACAATGGAGATATAGTCGCTGAAGGACGGCAGCAGATTTTTGCCCGTCTTGGCGACGAGAAGCGGACTGCCGGCGACGGGTGGGAGGTCAGAGCTGCCTTGCTTCTCGGCATAGATGTTTTCCGCCAGCTTGCCGGCGTTGACGCCAGACGCGTAAGGCACAATCGCGACGCGGATGCGGGGGTTCTGCGGATCCTGCTTCTGCAGCATCGTCAGAACAGCATTTTTTGCAGCAGCTTTCAGATCGCCGATCTTGTCGACCTTGCCGCGCTTGGCCATCGATCCCGTTATGTCGAGCATCATCGCCACTTCGACGGTCTTGTCCGAATAGAGCGCCGTTGTGGAAGCGGTGACGCGTTTCATGTCGCCCGTGCCAAAAATGGGGAAATACAGCCCGACATCGACATGGGCGTCGGCCTGGACCGTCTTGGCGGTCCTGTTGACAGTTAGCTTGTCGAGCACGATCTGGTTGGCCTGCAGGATGCCTGCCGTGCTGTTGGCGTCGAGAAAAGCCTGCACCGATGTGTTGGCATCGGCTTCCTTGATGGCGCCGGTCGTCAGGTCGCGTGCCGTCGATGTGACCGCGGCGTCGACCACGCTCTGGAGGCTCGATCTGGCATTGTAGAGCTGCGATACGTTGACCGAGAAGCCTACAGCCAGCGCCAAGACCGAGGCGCTGAGGCCGAACAGGACTGCGAAATTTCCACCGCGGTCCCTGGCGAACCCGCCGACCGCGTGAACAAGACCCCCGTAATTCCGCATCCTACAACCTCCACTCGCCTCGGCCTCGTCGCCGCGGAAAGGGCAATGCAGGATTCCAGCCGGATGACGCCGCCGCGCGTCGGAGAGCTGGTCGCTCAGCAACAACTCATTGTTTTTGTTTGGTTTCGAGCTTCATGAAGGTGAATGATTGGTAAACAGAAAGACACGGCTGTGGCTTTGTTTATAAACCACTTACCATCATCTGACTCCAGGATCGCGGTACGCCCGATGACGTCCTGTTGCGGCACAGGGCTTGTGTGCCGAAGCGAACCAGTTGTCCCGAGATTGCAGGACGTGTTTACGCCAGCATCTGCGCGCTGACCGTCCTGTCGATGCCGCGATAGGGCGGGTTGAACAGATTGCCTTCCTGTTCGTAGGTCCACACCTTGAACAGGCTGAGCCGGTGGGGGCCGAAACTGTGCAGCAGCGGCACGTCGGTGGCGTCGCGGCCGCGAGCGATGACGATACGGCCGATTCTCGGCGTGTTGTGGCGAGGATCGAACGTGTACCATTTGCCGTCGAGGAACACTTCCAGCCACGCCGAGAAGTCCATCGGCGCCGGATCGGCCGGCACGCCGATATCGCCGAGATAGCCGTTCACATAGCGTGCCGGAATATTCATGCAGCGGCAAAGCGTGATCGCCAGATGGGCGAAGTCGCGGCAGACCCCGACGCGCTCCTCATGCGCCTGAGCTGCGGTGCGGGTCGAGCGCGCATAGCCATAGCCGAACGACAGCCGATTGTGGACATAGTCGACGATCGCCTGCACGCGCGCCCAGCCGGACGGGATGTCGCCGAAGAGCTGCCAGGCCAGGCTGCTCAGATGATCCGTCTCGCAATAGCGGCTGCCCAGGAGATAACCGAGAACTTCGTCCGGCAGGTCCGCCACCGGCACTTCCCTGGCCAGCGTGTTTACCTCGTCCGTCTCGCCGCTGTCCTCGACGACCGCGTCATACAGGATGCGAAAACCACCGGCGGGCGCTGTGAAGCGGCGGCAGGCATTGCCATGCAGATCGTGGTACAGGCTTGTCGGGACCGCGGGCGAGGTCAGCACCCGCGTCTGCCGCTTGATGTCGGCCTGCCTGTCCCGATGGATCTCGAGCACTGAAATCACCGGCGTCGCGGCTACGCATTCAATGGCGATTTCGTAGCCGAGCCGGATCAGCATCGTTGGTCCCCCTTCGATCGTTGTTGTGAAAAGCAGTCTTTCCCAAACGCCCGGAGGATACCGTGGTTCCCTGGGCCGATCGAAAAGCACACCCCCGTGTCTTCCCCTGCCGCGGTCGAGACGTTAGGTTCGGCAACCCGACCAGCGCTCCCCGGACTCAAGGAAAATCATGCACTCAGGCAGAAAATTCGCGGCCTTCCTCTTCGACATGGACGGCACGCTCATCAATTCCATCGCCTCGGCGGAACGGGTGTGGAGCGATTGGGCACGGCGCCAGGGCCTCGACGTCGCCGCCTTCCTGCCGACGATCCATGGCGTGCGCGCGATCGAGACCATCACCAACCTGGCACTGCCGGGCGTTGACCCGGCACATGAGGCTGATCTGCTGCTGAAGGCCGAGGCGGCCGATCTCGATGGCATTATCCAGATCGCCGGCGCCGTGGCATTTCTCGATTCGCTGCCGCCCGAACGCTGGGCAATCGTAACCTCCGCCCCGCGTGAGCTGGCGCTGTTGCGCATGAAGGCCGCCGGCATCCCCGTCCCGGCCATCATCGTCGCGGCGGAAAATGTCTCCCGCGGCAAGCCGGCGCCCGATTGCTTCCGGCTTGGCGCGGAACGGCTCGGCTTCGACGCGCGCGATTGCCTCGTCTTCGAGGATGCTCCAGCTGGCATAGCGGCAGCCGAAGCGGCGGGCGCCGCGGTCATGGTGATCAGCGCCACCCACGCGCATCCGCTGCAAACGCCGCATGCCGCGATCGCAGGCTACGACATGGTCGGCATCACCGTCGACGAGCGTGGCTGGATCGCGCTCGAGCCCCAGCGCAACGCCGCTTGAGCAGCGGAGTCACGGGGACCGGGAGCGGAGTTCAAATGGACGAGGGACATCCAAAAGCTGTCGAACCAGACATCAAACTAACGGGTCTTTCGCTTTGGGCCATGGCGCGCGAGTTCCCAGATAGCGACGACTACTGGGATGGCAACTGGATCCATATACTAGCACGCGTGGATGCTTCGGGGGCACAAGTTGAAGTCCAGGGACCATATATCCGCAGCGACGAACTCAAAAAATTTTACGACCAACTGGCGACTCTTTATCGGGACTTGCGAGGGAGCGCTGAGTTGCAATGCATGGAGCCTGCGCTGCGTGCCAAGGTAACGTGCAGCTCAAGAGGGCAGATTGAGGTCATCGTCGACATCACTCCCGATCACCTTTCCCAGTCGCACCATTTTGTCTTCGGCATCGATCAAAGCCATCTGGGCGCGACACTTGCCGGCTGCCGGCGAGTGTTGGAACTTTTCCCGGTCAAGAATGTGCCACACCGTCGTACAGAGTAATTGCGCAGACGCGCGGCGCGAGGATCATTGGAGCGAGGTTGGCTTCAAGGGCCGTTCTTAAAAGTCGCTGGTCAGGCCCTTCACCTCCCAGTCGCCATAGCGGCCGGGCTCCTTGCCGCCGCGGCCGCCGATTTCCTTCGGCGCCGAGGCTTCCTTTTCCAGGTACTTTACACGCCTTGCTTCGGCTTCCGCGAGCGCACGTCTGGCTTCCGGCGTCAGCGCCTTCGGCTCGAAATCATGGGCAAGCTCGGCATCGGTTTTACTGGCTTCGTCGTTCATGCGATATTTCCAGCGGATTGAAACGGGAACTGGTGTTTCCCATCATATAGCGATGAGACCAAGCGGATCGACCCCCTTTCGCTATCACCTGGACAGGAGCAGACGATGAACACCATCCGCACCGCCATGCTTCTTGCCGCGATGACCGCGCTGTTCATGGGCGTCGGCTTTTTGATCGGCGGAACCGGCGGCATGATGATCGCCTTCCTGTTCGCCGCCGGCACAAACCTGTTCAGCTACTGGAATGCCGACAAGATGGTGCTGTCGATGAACCGTGCCGTCGAGGTCGACGAAAGGAACGCGCCTGAATATTACGCCATCGTCCAGGCAATGGCCAAACAGGCCGGCCTGCCGATGCCGAAGACCTATCTGATCGACAACCCGCAGCCGAACGCCTTTGCCACCGGCCGCAATCCGCAGAACGCGGCGGTGGCTGCCTCCACCGGCCTGTTGCAGGCGCTGACGCCTGAAGAGGTCGCAGCGGTCATGGCGCACGAACTCGCCCATGTGCAGCACCGCGACACGCTGACCATGACGATTGTCGCCACCTTTGCCGGCGCCATTTCGATGCTCGGCAATTTCGCCTTCTTTTTCAGTGGCAACCGCGACAACAATCCGTTCGGCTTTATCGGCGTGCTGGCGGCGATGATCGTGGCGCCTTTTGCCGCGATGGTCGTGCAGATGGCGGTCAGCCGCACCCGCGAATACGAGGCCGACCGGCGTGGCGCCGAAATCTGTGGACACCCGCTCTGGCTGGCATCGGCGCTTGACAAGATCGCCCGCGGCGCCGAACGCATCCGCAACCCCGATGCCGAGCGCAATCCCGCGACCGCGCATCTCTTCATCATCAATCCTCTTCATGGCGAGCGCATGGACAGCCTGTTTTCCNCCCNCCCCGCCACTGAGAACCGCATCGCAGCCTTGCAGGCGATGGCGCAGCAGATGCAAGGCGAAACCCGGGCCGCCCCGCGCCAGGCATCGACGCCACGGCAGGCAGATCAACCGAGGCCATCCGGCCCGTGGGGCGAGGCAGCGCAGCCCGAGCAGCCGGCGGAGCCCGCCAAGCCCAAATCCTACCCATGGGGTCGCAATCCGACCGGGCCTAAGGGCCGGTGGTCGTGAGCGTGGCGGACAGAGGACGCACAGTTTCAGGTGATCAGGAACACAGGGACGGCGGTGACTTCGTTGCCGGCCTTGCCGCGCGCAAGGCGGCGGCGCGCCTGCTTGCCGCCGTCATCGACGCCAGGACGCCGCTTGACGGGCTGACCGATCACGAGAATGGCCACCCGCAATACAAGGCGCTCGACTTGCGCGATCGCGGCCTTGTCCGCGCCATCCTGGTCACCGCGCTGCGCTACCGCATGACCATATCGGGGCTGCTGGCGCGGCGCCTGGAAAAGCCGCTGCCGCCCAATGCCACCGCTTTGTCGCACATATTGCATGTGGCCGCAGCCCAGATCCTGTTCCTCGATATTCCCGACAGCGCCGCCGTCGACATTGCGGTGACCCATGCCAAGTCCGATCCGCGCACGGTGCGCTTCTCCGGCCTCGTCAATGGCGTTCTGCGCACACTGGCACGTGCCAAGGAAACGGAATTGCCTGCCGCCCTTGCCGCCACCGACGAAGCGCCAAAGTGGTTTTCCGATCGGCTGAAGACCACCTACGGCAACGAGAAGGCCAGACAGATCCTCGAAGTACATCGCGTTGAGGCGCCGGTCGACTTCTCGATCAAGGCCGATCCCGCACTGTGGGCCGAAAAACTCGGCGGCATCGTCCTGCCGACCGGCACGGTGCGGGTCGAGAATCTTGTCGGTCCTGTCACTGAATTGCCTGGCTTTGCCGAGGGCGCCTGGTGGGTCCAGGACGCCGCAGCCAGCCTGCCCGCCCGGCTGTTCGGCGATGTCACGGGATTGCGGGTTGCCGATCTCTGCGCCGCGCCCGGCGGCAAGACCGCGCAGCTGATCGTTGCCGGCGCGAAGGTCACCGCCGTCGACACGTCAAAAAACCGGCTCGTGCGGCTGACGCAGAATCTCGACCGCCTCGGCCTGTCGGCCGAAATCGTCCAGGCCGACCTGCTCAAATATGAGCCGGAAGAACTGTTCGATGCGATTCTCCTCGACGCACCCTGCTCGTCGACCGGCACGGTGCGGCGGCACCCCGACGTGCCATGGACCAAGACTTCTGCCGATGTCGAAAAACTGGCCGACCTACAACGCAGGCTGCTCGCCCGCGCCGTGACGCTGGTGAAACCCGGCGGCAGGATCGTCTTTTCCAACTGTTCGCTCGATCCGCTCGAAGGCGAGGATCTCTATCGCGCCTTTCTGGCCGGCACGCCTGAAATCACCAACGATCCGTTGCGGCAAGGCGAGATCGCCGGCATCGACCCATTCCTCACGCCGCAAGGCACGCTGCGCACCACGCCCGCCGACCTGGACCTCGGCATGCCGGAGCGCTCGGGCCTCGACGGCTTCTTCGCCGCTCGCATGCGGCGAGCCGGCTAGGCACTGAACTGCCCGGTTTACTGACTTTTTTGGGTAGGATCGGGGGCAAAACCAGGTGAACCGGCCCGGGCTCGTGGAATTCGCCTTCGCACGAATCGTGCAATCATGTAGACTCGGCGCCGGGGTAGAGGACGATCAGGAGGGGTTTTGGCACTTGCTGCCAGCAGCACGACGCGTCTGTGGACGCTTGTCGCGAAGGAGTTCTGGCGCAAAACGCGCCGGCGCCTGCGCGCCGGGCCTGTCTATCGCTGGCGCTATTCCGGCCGCACGCCGGAACGTGTGCTGATCGCACCGCCGGACCTGCGCCTCGCCGACCCGCAGATCGCACTCGAGATCTATTACGGCCGCTATCCTCTGTCGGGGCATCTGGTCGAGACCGGCGGCAAGTCGCCTTTCCAGATCAACGTGCCCAATCACGGCTGGCAGAAGACGCTGCACGGCTTTCGCTGGCTGCGCCATATGCGCGCCGCCGGCACCGAGCTTGCCGCCGCCAATGCCCGCGCCCTGGTCTCCGACTGGATCACCATGCATGGCAGCCATATTTCCGGCATCGCCTGGGAGCCCGGCACGACGGCCAAGCGCATCATCGCCTGGTTGCAGCACTCCTCCGTCGTGCTGCAGGGCGCCGAATTCCCTTTCTACCGCGCCTTCCTGAAATCGGTTGCCATCCAGATCCGCTACCTCCGGTCGATGGCGCGCGAAATGCCCGACGGCAAGGACAGGCTGCGGGCCCGCATCGCGCTCGCCTTCGCTGCCTTGTCCCTGCCGGCGCCGGCATCGGCGCTGCGTGGCGCGACCCGCAACCTTGCCGAGGAACTCGACCGCCAGATCCTCGCCGATGGCGGGCACATTTCGCGCAATCCGATGGTCGTCCTGGAAATCCTCGCCGACCTTCTGCCGCTGCGCCAGACCTATGCCAACCAGGCGGAAACGCCGCCGCAGGCGCTGATCGGCGCCATCGACCGCATGCTGCCGGCGCTGCGCTTCTTTCGCCATCAGGATGGCAGCCTCGCCCGCTTCAACGGCATGGGCGCCACCATCCACGACCGCATCGCCACCATTCTGCGCCACGACGACACCGCCGGCGCGCCGCTGCTGCATGCGCCGCATTCCGGCTATGAGCGCCTGTCGATGGGCGGCACCACGGTCATCGCCGACACCGGCCCGCCGCCGCCGGTCGATGTGTCCAACGCCGCACACGCCAGCTGCCTTGCCTTCGAACTGTCGTCCGGCCGCCAGCACTACATCGTCAATGCCGGCATCGACACCTATGGCGCGGCTGAATTCCGGCCGCTGGCGCGTGCCACCGCCGCGCACTCGACCGCCACCATCAACGACACCTCGTCGGCGCGCTTCAGCCATTCGTTGCGCGTCAACGACCTGCTCGGTTCGCCGCTGATCGGCGGCCCGCAGCATGTGCAGTGCAAGCGCACCGACCAGAAGGGTGTTCAGGGCTTCATTGCCCGCCATGACGGCTATGTCCCGCGCTTCGGCTTCCTGCATGAGCGCGAGCTGAAGCTGTCGTCGAACGGCAATGTGCTGGCCGGCCGCGACCGCTTCCAGCGGCCCGGCAATGCGGCGATCCGCAACAATGGCCGCGACTTCGTCACCGTCCGCTTCCACGTCCACCCCGACGTCAACCTTTTGCAGGACGAGCATGATCGCCTGGTGCTGGCTGCTGATCAGGCCGACACCTGGGTGTTCACAGCAGCCGAAGTGGTGCCGGAGGTCGAGGAATCGATCTATTTCGCCGGGCTTGGCGGCCCGCGCCGCAGCCGCCAGATCGTGCTTGCCTTCAAGGCCTCGGAAGTCGCCGAAGTCCACTGGCAGCTGACCCGCACCAGCATCGCCGGTTATCCGGAAAACAACTGACCTACCTGACCGCCGGTTTGATTTCCGGGCGGCATGTGCTACGGGCGCGGCATCCATCACACCAGTCGTGAAAGGCCGCCAGCCCATGGCCGTCGCCGCCAAGAACATTCCCGCACCAGACCTTGTTCCCGTGCGTCGCGCCCTGCTCTCCGTTTTCGACAAGACCGGCCTCATCGATTTCGCCAAAGCGCTGGCAGCAGCCGGTGTCGAGCTGGTCTCGACCGGCGGCACGGCAAAGGCGATCGCTGACGCGGGCCTTCCGGTGCGCGACGTCTCCGAGCTCACCGGTTTCCCCGAGATCATGGACGGCCGCGTCAAGACCCTGCATCCCGGCGTGCATGGCGCGCTGCTTGGCGTGCGCGACGATCCGGAGCATTCCGCGGCAATGCGCAAATACGGCATCGAGCCTATCGATCTCGTCGTCTCCAATCTCTATCCGTTCGAGGAGGTCCGCCGCTCCGGCGCCGACTACGCGTCGATCGTCGAGAACATCGACATTGGCGGCCCGGCGATGATCCGCGCCTCGGCCAAGAACCACGCCTATGTCGCCATCGTCACCGACCCCGGCGATTACGCCCCGGTGCTGAATGCGCTGGAGATGAACATCGGCTCGCTGTCGCTGGATTTCCGCAAGAAGCTGGCGGCCAAGGCCTTTGCCCGCACCGCCAGCTATGACGCGGCGATCTCCGGCTGGTTCGCCGAAGCGCTCGAGATCGAACACCCGACATGGCGCGCCTTTGGCGGCAGGCTGGTCGAGGTGATGCGCTATGGCGAGAACCCGCATCAGAGCGCCGGCTTCTACGTCAACGGCGACAAGCGGCCGGGCGTCGCCACGGCGCGTCAGCTGCAGGGCAAGCAGCTGTCCTACAACAACATCAACGACACCGACGCCGCCTTCGAACTGGTCGGCGAGTTCGACCCCGACCTTTCCGCCGCCGTCGCCATCATCAAGCACGCCAATCCGTGCGGCGTTGCCGAAGGCGCCTCGCTGAAAGCCGCCTACGCCAAGGCGCTGGCCTGCGACCCGGTCTCGGCCTTCGGCGGCATCATCGCCGTGAACCGCATCCTCGACGCCGAGGCGGCCGAAGAGATCGTCAAGACCTTCACCGAGGTGATTATCGCGCCCGGCGCCACCGATGAGGCAGCGGCCATCGTGGCGGCGAAGAAGAATTTGCGCCTGCTGGTCACCGGTGGGCTGCCGGACCCGCGCACGCCGGGCACGACGGTCAAATCCGTCGCCGGCGGCCTGCTCATCCAGGGCCGGGACAACGCCGTCGTCGACGACCTCGAACTGAAAGTGGTGACCACGCGGGCGCCGACGCCGGCCGAAATGGCCGACCTGAAATTCGCCTTCCGCATCGCCAAGCACGTCAAGTCCAACGCCATCGTCTATGTCAGGGACGGCGCCACCGTCGGCATCGGCGCCGGCCAGATGAGCCGGGTCGACTCCTCGCGCATTGCCGCCCGCAAGGCACTCGACGCCGCCGAGGCCGCCGGCCTTGCCGAACCGCTGACCAAGGGCTCGGTCGTCGCCTCCGACGCCTTCTTCCCCTTCGCCGACGGATTGCTGTCGGCGATCGCCGCCGGCGCCACCGCCGTCATCCAGCCGGGCGGTTCGATGAACGACAAGGACGTCATCGCCGCCGCCGACGAGCACGGCATCGCCATGGTGTTTACGGGCGTCAGGCATTTCAGGCATTGAGCGCCGACACAGAGGCGTTCTGAGAATTCGCTCCGCTGAGTCGGATGGCGTGGGTTTCGAGAACCGGAGCGGAGCGGACATTCAAGTCCGTGAGCACCGGAAGCGCAGAAACCTGCGTCAGGCGGCCAGCGGAGTAGAATTATCGAACGTCTCTCATTCCACCGGCCGGTCCGCCGGATAGGGCGTCTTGACCAGGATCGCCATGCCGATCCCGAGGAACAGCACGATCACCGCCATGCCGAGCCGCGCCGAGCCGCTGGCCAGGGTGACGGACGCGACCATGAATGGCGCCAGGAAACTGGTCGCCCGCCCGGCCAGCGCATAAATGCCGAAATAGCGGCCGGATTCTGCCGCCGTGACGCTGCGCGCCATGTAGGATCGCGACGACGCCTGCACCGGCCCGAAAGCCACACCGATCAACAGGCCGAAGAAGATGTAGGCCTTTTCCGCTGCCGTGCCGAACAGGCCGCCGCTGTCCGGTCCAGGCATCATCCAGAGGCCGAACAAAGTATAGCCCGGTCCGGTCGAGACGATGCCGATCGTGGCGATGCTGAGCAGGACCAGCGAGATCATGACGATGGTTTTTGAGCCAAGCGCCGTGTCGAGACGGGCTGCAACCAGGCAGCCGAAGATGGCGACGACGTTGAGAATGATGCCGAAAATACCGATTTCGGTGATCGACCAGTGGAACATCGCTGCTGCGAAAGTGCCACCCAACGCCAGCAGCGCGTTGACGCCGTCCTGATAGATCATGCGGGCGACCAGGAAGCGGAAGATACCGCTGCGCTTGCGCACCTCGCCCAATGTCACTTTCAGCTCCGCCAGCCCCTCTCGCACAGCCGGACCGATCGGCAGGCCCTTGATGGCGTCGGGGGTGAAAAAGAACATCGGCAGGATGAACAGGAAGTACCAGCCAGCCGACAGTGGCCCGGTGGCTCGTGCGTCCTCGCCGAGCTTCGGGTCGAGGCCGAACAGCGGCTCGATACCGATGATCGTCTTGCCGGTCTCCGGCGAGCCGGCCAGGCAGGCGACGACGAAGATCAGCGCGATCATGCCGCCGAGATAGCCAAGGCCCCAGGCCATGTTGGAGATCCTGCCGATCTCGCTCTTCGGCACCAGGCGCGGCATCATCGAATCGTTGAACACGGTCGAAAACTCCGCCGCCACCGACGCCAGGGAGAAGAAGAACACGACCATGAAAAGGTTCGAACCGGGGGCCGCGAACCAAAGCATGCAAAGGCAGGTGATCTTGACCGCGGCAAAGAATGCGATCCACGGCTTGCGCGGTCCGGTCTGGTCGGCGATCGAGCCGAGTATCGGCGACAGCACGGCGATGACAAGGCCGGCCGCAGCAATGCCGTAGCCCCAGGCCGCCTGGCCGGTTTCCGGATCGCTCGCCATCCGCGACACGAAGTAAGGCCCGAAGATAAAGGTGGTGACGACGGTGAAGAACGGCTGCGCCGCCCAGTCGAACAACATCCATCCCCAGATGCCGCGCCCGGACGCACGCTGCACTGTCTCTACCGTCATCATGATCCCCCGGGGCACCGTTCCGTATCGGGCGCCATGTCTGCATGTTTCATGCGCTCATGCAATGAACGAAGCTTGGTGCCGTCCTCTACCCCTGCCGGGCGTTTGTTATTCGAAAACCCAGCATTTGGCTTTCGTCCGCGACGCGGGGCCAAGCCCTTATTTTTCTCGTGGGGGGAGTCGGACCGAAGGTCTGGCGCCGTCCTCCACCCCCTGCTTCGCGGCGATTGCCGCCGGCGCGGATTTCCTGATTATTAAGTTGACTATTTTTGTCCGCTTTGACTTATTGCGCTCGCGCAGGACCGGAAAGGTGACCGGTCGAACTGCTCGCTATTGGTCTGACAGGGAATAACAGATGACGATTGATCGACAGGCATTGTTGCGCACTCAGGCAAAGCGATTGATTGCGAGCAGTGCCTTGATAACGGCATCTTTTGGGGTGGTGGGGGCCGCCCAGGCCCAGGACGTTTCGCCGGACGATGCAACTCAACTGGAAACGATCGTCGTCACCGGCAAGTCGGACCGCCTTGTCGGGCCCGATCAAACGATCGTCGCCAAGGATACGGCGACCGCCACCAAGACCGATACGCCGATCGTCGACGTTCCCGCCTCGGTTTCAGTGGTAACCCAGAAGGAACTGGAGGCGCGCCATGTCGAAAGCCTGCAGCAGGCCGTGGCCTATACATCCAGCGTCCTCACCGACGAGTTCGGCAACGATGACCGATACGACTATATTCGTATCCGCGGTTTCGACCAGACATCGCTCGGCACTTATCGCGATGGTCTCACGGCGCGCATCCCCGCCTGGTTCACGGCCAGCCGTCTCGAACCTTACGGGCTTCAGCGCGTGGAGGTCCTGAAGGGATCGACATCGACGCTTTTTGGTCTCAACGGTCCTGGCGGACTGGTCAATGCCATCACCAAGCGGCCGCTGGACCAGAAGCAGGGGGAGATTTACACGTCCTATGGTGACGGCACCAAGGAGGTTGGCGTTGATTTTGGCGGGCCGATCGACCCCGATGGCGTGTGGACATATCGGCTCACCGGACTGGCCAAGGATGGCGATCAAGGGTTGGATTATTCCAACGACGATCGGCTTTACATCGCGCCAGCGTTGACCATCAAGCCCGAGGAAGGAACGTCGCTCACCATCCTGACCGACTATTACAAGCGAGATGGCACTGGCGCACGCGGCACCCCGGCTGGTGGCAATATCGACATCGGCACATTCCTGGGCGAGCCGGATTTCAACCGCTTCAACACCGAGCAGGTCGATATCGGCTACCAGTTCGAGCACGAGTTCAACGAGAATCTCACCTTCCGCTCCAACGCCCGCTACACGCATTTGAGCCTCGACTACGCCGAGGTCTACGGCGCGTCGCTTGACCCCACGGCGGACCGCACGGCATTTTCGGTCGAGGGCCTGTCCAACCGCTATGCCTTCGACAATCAGTTGCAATACGATACGGGCTGGGACGGGATCGACAGCAAGACGCTCGTCGGCGTCGACTACGCCAACGACAACACCCGTGAAAACATCCTCTTGGGCACCGCCGGCCCCATCGACATCGACAATCCGACCTATTGCGGTCTGTCCTGCATCAATCTCGGCCCCTACGTGAACTGGCGGGTCAAGCAGCAGGCGGTCGGTGTCTATGCCCAGGAGCAATTGACCTTTGACGACCGCTGGATCGCCACCCTGGGCGGGCGCTGGGACCGCGTCCATACGACAGCGGACTATCTCGACTCGGGAACGCAGGACGACGACACCGCATCCGCCTTCACCAAGCGCGCCGGCCTGACCTACAAGTTCACCCCGAACCTCGCGGTCTACGCCAACTATTCGGAAAGCTTCCAGCCGCTCGTGGCGCCGAGCGCCAACGGATATGCGGTCTCGGGTTCGCTGAAGCCTCAAGAAGGCAAGCAGTATGAGGCAGGCATCAAGTACAAGCCCGACGGCTTCGACGGCCTGTTCACGGCCGCGGTCTTCGACCTTACCCAAACCAATGTTCCGACCTATGTCACGCCTGTTGTCCAGCAGCAGATCGGCAAGGTTGGCGTCCGCGGCATCGAACTCGAGGGCAAGGCCGCCATCGCGGAAAATCTGAACCTGACGCTTGCCTATTCCTACTGGGATGCCGAAATCCTGGAAGACGGCATTGGCGGGAATGCCGGCAATCGGCCGCAGCGTGTCCCTCGCCACCTGGCTTCGGCCTGGGTCGATTATACGCTTCCCGAGGAAGGACGGCGTGGCGACCTGACCATCGGCGGCGGCGTGCGCTATATCGGGCAAACCTACGGAGATGACGCGAACACGGTTTCGATTGGCGGCTACGCACTGGTGGATGCGGCGATCAGCTACAAGATGACCAAGGACGTGACGTTGGCCTTGAATGCAACGAACCTGTTCGACCGGAAGTATTTGACAACCAGCTATTACGGGACCGAATTCTACGGCGACCGGCTGAAAATCGTCGGCACGCTCAAACATTCCTGGTGAGCTTGCTGAACGCTGGTTTCGAAGCCGATGGCATTCGAAAAGGGCCACACGCATCCAATGATGCGTGTGGTGATCGTCGACGGTTCACATCCCCGTCAGGTCTGTCATCAGCCCCGACGCCACCGACAGCCGCGACACGGTGATCTCGCCGCCCTCGGTCAGCGCCTGCAGCCGCTCGCGGATGCGCGCCACCCGCTCGCCGCCGGCGTCCAGCCAGGCCGCCACCGGGTCCGCCGTCCCGGTGTGGCCTGTCAGTGCCGCCACCGCTATACCGCGCCGTGCCGCGCCGATCGTGTCGGTGGCGCGCGACAGTGCCAGCTGATCATAGTAGTCCGAAGGTGTGATCGAGCGGGCGGCGTCCTCGACACGCGGGATGCGGAAGGCATCGCTGACGGCGAAGAACGCCTTGGCCGCGGCGACGATGTCGGCGCCGGCGGTGCGCGCCGTCAGCGCGATGTCGGGGATGAGTTCCGCCACCTCGCTCAGCGCCAGTTGCCCGGCCAGCCCTTCCGGCGCGCCGCTCTTGAACAGCCCGTGCCGCTTCTCCTCGATGCGCTCGCGCGAGAAAGCCGGCAGCAGCGAAACGAGCTTGGGTTCCAGCGCCTTGCGTGCTTCCTGCAACTCGGCGATGCGCTGGCCGAGGGGTGCCGTGCCGGCATCGTTCTTGAGATACCAGCCGCTGGTCACGTAGATCAGCCGGCTGACCATCTGATAGAGATCGAGTTGCACCTGGCCGTCGATCTGGTTGTCGAGCGCGTCGATCTCGCGATAGAGCGCCGGCAAGGCAAAACCGTCGCGCACCATCGCGAAGGTCCGCACCACGTCGGCGGCGGAGCGCCCCGTGGCTTCCTGCAGCCGGTTGACGAAGGACGGGCCGCCGCGATTGACCAGATCGTTGGCGACGACGCGCGTGATGATCTCGCGGCGCAGCCTGTGGCCGTGGATCTCTGCGGCGTATTTCTTCGCCATCCGGTCGGGGAAATAGCCCATCAGGTCGCGGTCGAAATGCGCGTCGTCAGGCACGTCGCTGGCGACGATGTCGGAAAACAGCACGATCTTGGCATAGGCGAGCAGCACGCCGAGTTCGGCTCTGGTCAGCGGTTCGCCACGCGCTTCGCGCTCGGCGAGCGCTGCCGGCGATGGCAGCGTCTCCACCGCGCGGTCGAGCAGGCCACGCGCCTCCAGCGCCGTCATGAAGCGGCTCTGATGCGCGATGTCGGCGAGGCCGCGCTTGCGGGCGATCGAAAGCGCCAGCGTCTGCTGGTAGTTGTTGGACAGCACCAGCGAGCCGACCTCGTCGGTCATCTCGGCCAGCAGCTTGTTGCGCGCCGGGCGCGTCAACGATCCCTTGCGCATGGCGGACGCCAGCGCGATCTTGATGTTGACCTCGACGTCGGAGCAGTTGACGCCGCCCGAATTGTCGATGGCGTCGGAATTGCAGCGGCCGCCATTCAAGCCGAACTCGATGCGCGCCCGCTGCGTGACGCCGAGATTGGCGCCCTCGCCAATCACTTTCGCCCGGACATCGAGCGCGGTGATGCGGATGGCATCGTTGGCGCGGTCGCCGACCTCGGCGTTGGTCTCGGTCGATGCCCGCAAATACGTGCCGATGCCGCCGAACCACAGAAGATCGACCGGCGCCTTGAGGATGGCGGTCATGATCTCGACCGGCGTGGCGGTGGTCTTGGCTAGGCCGATCGCCGCCGCCGACGCCGCCGGCAAGGTGATCGATTTCTGGTTGCGCGAGACGATGATGCCGCCTTCCGACAGTTTCGTCTTGTCGTAGTCCTGCCAGCTCGAACGGGCGAGAGCGAACATGCGCTCGCGCTCGGCCATCGAGGCTGCCATGTCGGGATCGGGGTCGATGAAGATGTCGCGATGGTCGAAGGCGGCGATCAGCCGGGTTTTCGGCGACAAAAGCATGCCGTTGCCGAACACGTCGCCCGACATGTCGCCAACCCCGACGACGCTGAAGGACGAGGTCTGGATATCGCGGTTGATCTCGCGGAAATGCCGCTTGACCGCTTCCCAGGCGCCCTTGGCGGTGATGCCCATCTTTTTGTGGTCATAGCCGGCCGAGCCGCCGCTGGCGAAGGCGTCGTCGAGCCAGAAGCCGTGCTTCTCCGAGATCGCGTTGGCGGTGTCGGAGAAGGTCGCCGTGCCCTTGTCGGCGGCAACGACGAAATACGGATCGTCCGGGTCGCGTCTGATGACGCCGGCCGGCGGGATGACACCGTCGAGACCGATATTGTCGGTGATCGACAGCAGGCTGGAGACGAAATTCTTGTAGGCCGAGGTGCCGGCCTCGAAGATCGTGTCGCGACCGGCGCTCATTGGCAGCTTCTTCGGATAGAAGCCGCCCTTGGCGCCGACCGGCACGATGACGGCATTCTTGACCTGCTGTGCCTTGACCAGGCCGAGCACCTCGGTGCGGTAGTCCTGGGCGCGGTCGGACCAGCGCAGGCCACCGCGCGCCACCGGGCCGAAGCGCAGATGCAGGCCTTCGACCTCGGAACCGTAGACGAAAATCTCCCGCCACGGCCGCGGCGCCGGCAAGCCCTCGACCGCGTGCGAGTCCAGCTTGATCGCCAGCGATTGGCCCTTTTCTTTCGTATCGGCAACGAAATGATTGGTGCGCAGCGAGGCTTCGATCAGATTGAGATAGCGCCGGAAGATCGTGTCGTCGTCGATGTTGGGAACGTCTTCCAGCGCATCCTTGATCTTGGCCTTGAGATGCTTTGCCGCCACCACGCCTTCGCTCTCGGCCGTCGGGCCAAGCCGGGCGATGAACAGCCCATGCAGGCCACGCGCTATGTCGGGATAGCGGTTGAGCGCGGCGGCGATGAAATCCTGGCTTTGCGGAATGCCCACCTGCTGCAAATAGCGGCCATAGGCGCGCAGGATGGTGATCTCGCCAGACCACAGGCCGGCGGTCTGGGCGAGGCCATTGTAGCCGTCATTGTCGACGTCGCCGCGCCAGACGGAGAGGAAAGCGTCCTCGAACAGCGCGCCGCCATCGGTCAGGTCGATCGGCTTGCCGTAGCTGTTCTCCAGTTCCATGTCGTGGATGAAGACTAAGCTGGACTGGTCGTCGCCGACCTCGAAGGTGCGTTCGCTGATGACTCGGAAGCCGATGTTTTCCAGCACCGGCACGCGGCGCGACAGCGCCACCGGGCTGCCATGGTGATAGATCTTCAGCGCCGCCTGGTGCGGCTTCTGCTCGGCATGGCGATAATAGTCGATGGCGATCGGATTGCCGGCGCTGATCTTGGCTATGCGCCCGGCGTCGGCTAGCGCCACAGCCGCGCTGAACGAATCGCGGTAGCTTTCCGGCAGCCGCGCGGCGATCGCCTTCAAAGCCTGGTCGCCGCCACTGGCCTCGGCCGCATCGGAAAGGGCGTCCTCCCAGGTGCGCACGATGTCGCGGATCGCCGCCTCGATCGTCGCTTGCTCGACCTTCGGCGTCTTGCCGCCTGAGCGGCCGATGATGAAGTGCACGCGCGCCAGCCCGCCCTCGGGGAAGGCCGGGTAATAGGCCGACAGCCGGCCTTCGAACACGGTCTTCAGATACGAGCCGATCTTCTCGCGCACCACGCTGTCGTAACGGTCGCGCGGCACGAAGACGAGGATCGAGACGAAACGGTCGAACTGGTCGGCGCGCACCAGCGCCCGCACGCGCGGCCGCTCGACCAGGCCCAGAATGGCGGCGGCGTGCTTCCTCAGGATCGGCACCGGCACCTGGAACAGCTCGTCGCGCGGATAGCTTTCCAGCACGTTGATCAGCGCCTTGCCGGAGTGATCGTGCCGGTCGAAGCCGGACTTGGCGATGATGGTTTCGGCCTTGGACCTGAGATACGGGATCTTCATCACCGAGCGCGTGTAGGCGGTCGAGGTGAACAGGCCGACGATGCGCAATTCGCCCGCAAGCGTGCCCTTGGCGGTGTAGGTCTTGACCCCGATATAGTCGAGATAGATGCGACGGTGCACGGAAGATTTGGCATTGGCCTTGGTGACGATCAGCGGCTCCGGCCCATGCAGGAAAGCGCGGATCTCCGGCGTCGTCGTCACCGCTTCGGTGCCGCGCCTGAGCACCAGCACGTCGGGGTCGGACAGGATGCCGAGGCCAGGCTTTTCAGCGCGCTCCAGCGTGCCGCTTTCCTCGCCGCCGGTGTATTTGAACTCGCGCATGCCAAGGAAGGTGAAATTGTCGTCGCGCAGCCACTCCAGGAAGGCGAGGGCCTCGGCAACGCTCTTCTTGTCGAGCGGCACGGCCGTATAGCGGAATTCCGAGATCGCCTGATCGAGGCGGGCCAGCATCGGCCTCCAGTCGTGAACGGCGGCATGAACCTGGCCAAGGATCTTGCGCAGCCGCTCGCTCAATCCGCTCGCCTGCTCGGATGTCAGCCGCGGGATGTGGACATGGATGACGCTAAGCCGGTCGTGGCTGCCATCGTCCTTGGCGAAATTGCCGTCGCCGAGGATTTCTTCCACGCCGCCCTTGCCGTGGCGAACCACAATAACCGGATGGGTGACCAGGGTCGGTTCGCCCGATGTCTCGGTGATCTCGCCGAGGATGGAATCGAACAGGAACGGCATGTTGTCGTTGACGACCGTGACAACCGTCATCGGGCGGCCGTCTCGCACAACGCCCGAATCGGCATCGACGGCGACGACGCACTCGCCTTTCCTGTGAATGGCGACTGCCTGGCCGGCGAGATCGGCAGCCCGCTCCAGGTCGGCCACATCGTAGGGAGCAATGTCTTCAGCTGGCGCGCGGGCGAGCAGATAGTCTGCAAGCCTGGCTGGCCTTTCCTCCGCTTTGATCGCTGCCGTGGCTTTTTTCTTCGGCTTGCTCGCGGATTTCACGCTGGCCATGACGCTATTTCCTCCCGTCGAATGCTTTTACGACTATCGTAGCAGATGACCGGTATTTGGCGACAAAGGTTTGACGGCTTGCCAAGAATTATCGGAATTCGGTGACAAGGCACCGCTCGATGAGGAGAAATGACCCATGACCGGCAAAATCAGCGCGCTTGACCTTGGCCAGGGGGAGCTGAGCGAGGCGACAAAAACCTATTTCGCCAAATGCGAGGAGAAGCTCGGCCTCGTCCCCAACGTGCTCAAGGCCTATGCCTTCGACGACAAGAAGCTGCGCGCCTTCACCGACATGTACAATGATTTGATGCTGGCTGAGTCCGGCCTGTCGAAGCTGGAGCGCGAGATGATCGCGGTCGCCGTCTCCTCGATCAACCATTGCTATTATTGCCTGACCGCGCACGGCGCGGCGGTGCGCCAGCTCTCCGGCGACCCGGCGCTCGGCGAAATGATGGTGATGAATTTCCGCGCCGCCGATCTTTCGCCCAGGCAGACGGCAATGCTCGAATTCGCCGTCAAGCTGACGCAAGAGCCGGCCAAGATCGTCGAGGCCGACCGGGCCGCGCTGCGTCAGGCCGGCTTCACCGATCGCGACATCTGGGACATCGCCTCGACCGCTGCCTTCTTCAACATGTCGAACCGCGTGGCCGCGGCAATCGACATGCGCCCGAACGACGAATACCACGCCATGGCACGGTGAATTTGCTTCCTTCTCCCCGTTTACGGCAGGGCTATCGCATATGAGCGATTGCCTGGATGAGATAGTCGTCATTCCAGGCGCATTTCTTGATGCGGTGGCTAATGGGGACTTTGTCGATGTCGGCGGCCTGAAGGATATTTCTGGCAATGCGGTTGATGAGGGCGGTGTTGGCGGGAGCATTGTCCTTGCGGGCACGGCTGAGGTCCTCGTGCAGATGAACGTCAAGCATCCAGTGGAGTGCGTTCTCGATCTGCCAATGGGCTCTGGTGAGATCGATCGCCTGTTGCGGCGACAGCAACGATGAGGCCATGAACAGGCGCGTCAGCGGCTTGGCCTGATCGCGCCGGCTGGTGATGCGGATGAGGGCCTTGTGCCCAGGCATCATCGGCTCGGGCGCCGCCACGACCTCTGCCTGCCGCCATTCGCTGCGGCCATGGCTGGTTTCGGTCTGCTCAGTGATGGCGGGAGTGGTCTGGGCCATATGTTGTTTGGCCCGAGCCAACCAATGCCGGCGGTTTCCCTTGAGCGCGAGCAGATAGTCGCCGCCGCGCCGAATGATGGCCTGAGCCATGCGCGTGTGGCAGTGGAGTGCATCAGCCGTGACCAATCGGCCAGTAACATCAATGAGTTCGACGACTTTGAGGGCAGCCTCGACTTCATTCTCTCCATCGCCGGGCGTAGCCGCCGCCAGACATAGCCGTGTCTGGCTTGCAAAGGCCGACACCGTCAGGGGTGGGCTGGCCGCAAGGCCTTTCTCATAGGCCCGTCGCAGCGCCTTGCCATCAAGCGCGACCACACCCTGGCGTGCCTGGGCAAAGCCTGCGGCAAAGGCGGCGAACGCACGTCCGAAGGCCTCCGGATCGAGCAGGCGCAACAGCCGCGAGAAGGTGTCGTGGCTGGGTACCTCCTCATAGTCGATCAAGCGCGACAGCGCCTGTTTGCGTTCTTGCGCGAACAACGAAAACTCCGTCGCGCTGGTCGCGCCACATAGGCTCGCTGCGATCATCATCACGATCAAGTCGCCAAGCCGGTGCGTGGCGTTGGCAGCGCGCGGATCAGGGACCGCACCGAAATAGTTCTCAAGGCTGGAAATGGCAGTCACTCCTCGGTCGACTGCCTTCCCAAAGAATCCCTTCTCAAACCAACTTCAAGCCAAAAATCTCATATGCGATTCCCCTGCCGTTTACGGGGAGAAGATGCGTGTGTGAATCGAGGGCCAACTTTGCGCTGCCCCTCACCCGACCCTTCGGGCCACCCTCTCCCCGTAAACGGGGCGAGGGGAAGATCAGCGAGCAGCGATCGCCGCGGCCGCGCCGGCCATGGTCGTGGCACTGACACGGTTGGCGATCTTCATGGCGCGTTTGCTCTTCAAAAGCCTGCGCGCCTGTGATGCGGCGAGCACCCAGGCGAGATCGATGGCGACCAGCACCACGGCCATGGTCGCCGTCAGCTCGACCCAGCCGACAATGCTGACCGAAGCGAGGTCGATGATGGTCGGCAGCAGCGCCAGATAGAACATCATGATCTTGGGATTGCCTAGCGTCACCGCCATGCCGGCGAAGAACAGTTTTATCGCCGAATCCTCGCGCGGCATCTCGCCCTCTTTTGCATCGACAGGCGCGGTCCACATCTTCCAGGCGAGGTAAGCGAGATAGGCGACGCCGACCCATTTCACCACGACGAAGGCGAAATGGAAGGTCTGCGCCACGACAGCCAGGCCGAACACCGCCAGTGACAGCCAGATGCCCTCGCCGATCCACATGGCGAGCAGGAACGGGAACACGTCGCGAAACCCTTTCGAGATAACGCGCGCAACGAGCGCCGCGATCGAGGGGCCGGGCGAACCGGCGGCAACGAACAAAGCGGCGGCGAAGATCAGGAGCGAGGTGGGGTGCATAACCGGGTCTCTGTTGAAAACCTTCGATTTCGGATATTAGCGCAAGTGGCTCGGCTGCGGTAGCACCGACAAAAGACCCTTGTCGGTCCAGCATGTCGCGGCTAGAAAGGCCGCCGCGAAACAATTTTGAGCGTCACTTTGCCTACGTAACCGCCGGTCTCGTCAACTCCCCCGACACACTGCATGACACCGCATTCGCGGTGTCTGTTTTCATTTCATGTGTTCTTCTGGGCGGCGGTTCGAGACCGGTTTGGCACTGCTGAACCGTTGTCGCGCGCTGCCGCCCGTGACATCCGATTTCCGATCATAGCAAGCGACCGCCACGCCGCGCCCGCATGGGCATCTCGACATCGCCGACCTGATGAACTTCCCGACGGGAAGGGCTTATCGGCATGTCTGGACTGCTGCGTATCCATTGGGCAATCGCGCCCAAAACCCCGCCTCGACCGCTCATCAACTGCAACCGCTGCGGCACCGTGAAGGCCTATTGCAGCAGCGGGAAATTCCGCGTCAACGCCAATGGCAAACGCATCGACGTGTGGCTGATCTATCGCTGCATCGACTGCGACAACTCCTGGAATTTCGGCATTTTCGAGCGCTGCAACCGCCGCGACATCGACCCGGCGCTGCTGGCGGCACTCGAAAGCAACGATCCTGCACTCGCTCACCGTCATGCCTTCGATGTAATCGCGTTGCGCAACCGGATCGGGCGCGTCGAGGAATTCCCCGATGTCAGCGTTCACAAGCGCAGGCTCGTCGAGACAAGGGAAACCGCGACCGCTCTCGAACTCCAGCTCGGGCTCGAAATGCCGACATCGCTGCGACTCGACCGGCTGCTCGCCGGCGAACTCGGCATCTCGCGATCACGGCTTCAGGCGCTGGAGGAGAAGCGGCTGCTCATCGTTGACCCGGATGGAGCAAAGGCCCTGCGCAAGCCGGCCCGCGCGGGGATCACGATCCGCATCGATCTGGCCGGCGAGGCCGATCGGCAGGCCATCATCGCGGCTGCCGGTGGATGAACGAAAGAGGGGCGGAACACTGGTTGCTCCGCCCCTCTCGATTGTCAGAAGATAGAGAGCTTACGCCGCGCCGACCACCTTGGACGACTTCTCGAACCGCTTGCGCTCATTCGGATCGAGATAGAGCTTGCGCAGCCGAATGGTCTTCGGCGTCACTTCGACCAGCTCGTCGTCCTGGATCCAGGCCAGCGCGCGTTCCAGCGTCATGCGGATCGGCGGCGTCAGCTTGACCGCCTCGTCCTTGCCGGCGGCGCGGATGTTGGTCAGCTTCTTGCCCTTGAGCACGTTCACTTCAAGATCGTTGTCGCGGCTATGGATGCCGATGATCATGCCCTGATACACCTTGACGCCCGGATCGATGACCATCGGGCCGCGATCTTCCAGGTTCCACATGGCATAGGCGACCGATTCGCCCTGTTCGTTGGAAATCAGCACGCCATTGGTGCGGCCCGGCAGCTCGCCCTTGTAGGGCTCGTAGGCATGGAAAAGCCGGTTCATCACGGCGGTGCCGCGCGTGTCGGTCAAAAGCTCCGACTGGTAGCCGATCAGGCCACGGGTGGGCGCGTGGAAGACGATGCGCTGGCGATTGCCGCCGGATGGGCGCAGTTCGACCATCTCGGCCTTGCGCTCGGACATCTTCTGCACGACGACGCCGGCATGCTCCTCGTCGACGTCGATGACGACTTCTTCGACCGGCTCGAGCAGGTCGCCATTTTCGGCCTTCTGCATGACGACGCGCGGACGCGACACGGCAATCTCGAAACCCTCACGCCGCATCGTCTCGATCAGCACGGCCAGCTGCAATTCGCCGCGGCCGGAGACGAAGAACGAATCCTTGTCAGGCGATTCCTCGATCTTCAGCGCGACATTGCCTTCGGCTTCGCGCAGCAGGCGGTCGCGGATGACGCGGCTGGTCACCTTGTCGCCTTCGGTGCCGGCCAGCGGACTGTCGTTGACCAGGAACGACATCGTCACGGTCGGCGGATCGATCGGCTGCGCATGCAGCGGCTCGCTCACGCTCAGGTCGCAGAACGTGTCGGCGACGGTGCCCTTCGACAGGCCGGCAATGGCGACGATGTCGCCCGCCTGCGCTTCTTCGATCGGCTGGCGCTCAAGGCCGCGGAAGGCCAGGATCTTCGAAATACGGCCGGTTTCGATCTGGGTACCGTCATGGTGCAGCACCTTGACCGGCTGGTTGGCCTTCAGCGTGCCACTCTCGATGCGGCCGGTGATGATGCGGCCGAGGAACGGATTGGCTTCCAGGATGGTGCCGATCATGCGGAACGGGCCGGGATGAACGGTCGGCTCCGGCACATGCTTGATGACGAGGTCGAACAGCGGCCCCAGCTGCTGGTCCTTCGGTCCCTCCGGATTTTCCGAAACCCAGCCATCGCGGCCTGAACCGTACAGAATCGGGAAGTCGAGCTGCTCGTCGGTGGCGTCGAGCGCCGCGAAAAGGTCGAACACCTCGTTGACCACCTCGACGTGACGGGCGTCCGGACGGTCGATCTTGTTGATGACGACGATCGGCTTCAGGCCGACCTTGAGCGCCTTGCCGACGACGAACTTGGTCTGCGGCATCGGCCCTTCGGCGGCATCGACCAGCACGATGGCTGAGTCCACCATCGACAGGATGCGTTCGACCTCGCCGCCGAAATCGGCGTGGCCGGGGGTGTCGACGATGTTGATGCGGGTATCCTTCCAGTCGACCGAAGTCGCCTTGGCCAGGATGGTGATGCCGCGTTCCTTTTCGAGGTCGTTGGAATCCATGGCGCGCTCGGCGACGCGCTGATTGTCTCGGAAGGAGCCGGACTGCTTCAAAAGCTGGTCGACCAGGGTGGTCTTTCCATGGTCGACGTGCGCGATGATCGCGATATTACGGATTTTCATGTTCTGGTCTCGGAAGCGTTGCAGGCAGCAGGCCAAAAGGCGCTGCCTCTTTCGGTTGCGCGGCTCATACAGGGTTTTTCGCAGTTGCGAAAGAGGAGGCGCGTCACCAAATACTCATCAAATCTTAAGCATCTGCGTGTGAGATGATTTTGTTAACCAAGGCGGGAACCCTTCGGGGCCCAGACAGTTCGAACGTCATGACCGATAAACTCAACCGATTTTGGCCGCTCATCGCCTCCGTTGCCTTCGCCGTCCTGCTGGCGGCCAACGCTGCGCAGTCGGCCGCGACGATGAAGGAATCACGACCTGCCTTGCCGTCAGAGGCACAGGCCGAGCAGATTTTCGCCGACGCGCCCGACGGCGTCGACCCGGTGGTGACCGGCCCGGTCAGCGCCGCCTTCAAGCAGAGGCAGGTCAGCGCCAACTGCGACAGCGCCGTCTGGCCGAATATCCCCATGGTCTGCTACCCGGACTAGTCGGCGCTTCACCCCCGCCCTGTCTCGCCAGCTTCGCTTTGCGAAGCCGCCGCGCCGGCCCACAAGCCGAGGGTGAGAAGTGCGCTTATGCCGACCGCACCGGGTCGAGCGTCACCTTGTAGAGTTCGTTGTCGTCGCGATCCATCAGCCGCACAGTCATCTGCTCGCTGGCGCCTGAAATATCGACCAGCCCGAAGAATTGCAGCCCGGCCGAGGGCGGCAGGTTCTGCCCCTGTTCGGCGGTCGGCGCCTTGATGAACTTCAGCTCCGGACCGAACGTCATGTCGAAATCGTTCGGCCCGAACGTTCCGGCATGGATCGGACCCGAAACGAATTCCCAGAACGGATTGAACTCCTGGAACTGCGCCTTGTCCGGGTTGTAATAATGCGCGGCCGTGTAATGCACATCTGCGGTGAGCCAGACGGTGTTGGTGATGCCGGCATTCTTTATGAAGCGCAGCAGGTCGGCGATCTCGAGCTCGCGCCCTTTTGGCAAGCCATTGTCGCCATTGCTGAACGCTTCGGCGCCAACCTTGTTGGTGCCGTCGTCCCAGACGACGAGGCCGAGCGGCATGTCGGCGGCGATGATTTTCCAGGTCGCCTTCGAATTCGCCAGTTCGCGCTTCAGCCATTTCGTCTGCTGCTCGCCCAGCATGCGCGATTGCGGCGTCATCTCATCCTGCATGTCGGGACCATTGGGGCCGCGATAGGAGCGCATGTCGAGGAAGAACACGTCGAGCAGCGGCCCATAAGCGATCTTGCGATAGACGCGGCCGGGCTCGGAAGGTTCGTAGCGGATCGTCGTCATCTCGTGGAAAGCCCGCGCCGCGCGGGCCGCCAGCACGTGGATGGATTTTTCCGTATAGCGGTTGTCGGCGCTGAGATCCTTCGAATCCGACCAGTTGTTCAGCACTTCATGGTCGTCCCACTGGTAGAAAGTCGGGCAGATGGCGCTCAGGCCGAGCACGTTCCTGTCCATCATGTTGTATTTCCACTGGTCCCGGTACTCTTCCAGCGTCTCGGCGACCTTGCGCTTGCCGTCGATCAGCACGACGTTCTTCCACTTGCCGCCGCCGGGCAGGTCGACCTCGTCCTTCATGGCGCCGTCGGCATAGATGGTGTCGCCCGAATGCAGGAAGAAGTCGGGCGTGTGCTTGCCGATCGTGGCGTAGGTCTTCATGCCGGTCTCATCGATGCCCCAGCCCTGGCCGGCGGTGTCGCCCGACCAGGCAAAGCGGATGTCACGCTTCGAGGCCGGCGCCGTCCTGAAGCGCCCGGTGATCGGCTCGGAAACGGCGTTGATGTCGGCGAGATCGGCTGCCGTCATCCGATAGAAGATGTCCTGATCGGAAGCGAGGTCGGTGAGCAGCCGCTTGACCGTGTAGTCGCTGGCCGGCGACGTATCGAGCGGCGCCAGGCGCGTCGCATTGGCGAAATTTCCGTCGACGACACCTCGAACATGACGCGCGACGGGCGGTCGGTGCGCGTCCACACCATGCCGCTGATTGCGTCGACATCGCCGGACTGGACTCCATGGGTGAAGGCCGGCCGCTGATTGGCGCGCGAATAGTAGGGCAGCGCCAGGCCCGAAACGCCGGCCAGGCCAACGGCGCCGGCGGAAGTGACGAAAGCGCGGCGGGTCATCGAAAGCTTGTTCACGGCTGTCACCTGGATGGCTTGAACGGTGCCACCAAAATCCAGCGTCAATGTTTCAGGCGCATCTCGGGATGATGAAGGTTTGATAACAATGAACAGGGTAATCTCCCCCCTCGAGGGGGAGATGTCGCCGAAGGCGACAGAGGGGGTCGCCGCGCGTGGAGCGCTAACCTCCTTCTATCGCAAGAGGCCGAGCCCAGTCGGACCGACCCCCTCTGGCCGCTTCGCGGCCATCTCCCCCTCGAGGGGGGAGATTAGCGTCGCGCTCAGGCCGTTTGCGGCTCCGGATCGAATGCCGGCTTGCTGGTGTTGATCAGCAGCGAGATACAGGCGGCGGCGATTGCCGTCATGCCGGCGATCAGGAAGGCCAGTTCGTAATTGCCCTGCAACTCGCGCATGGTGCCGCCAAAGGCGGCGGCTGTGGCCGCACCGATCTGGTGCCCGGCGACGATCCAGCCGAACACGATCGGCCCGCTGCGATCGCCGAACGCCTCGTTGGCGAGCCGCAGCGTCGGCGGCACGGTGGCGATCCAGTCGAGACCATAGAGCACGGCGAAGATGATCAGGCTGGTGGCCGAGAAGCCGGAATAGGGCAGATAGATCAGAGACAGGCCACGGATGCCGTAATAGACGCCGAGCAGCTTGCGCGGGTCGTAGCGGTCGGTGAGCCAGCCCGACAACGTCGTACCGATCAGGTCGAAAATTCCCATCATCGACAGCAGGCCGGCGGCCTGCACTTCGCCGATGCCCATGTCGCCGCAGAACGCGATCAGATGCGTGCCGACCAGCCCGTTGGTGGTGAAGCCGCAGACGAAGAAGGTGGCGAACAGATACCAGAACACCCGCGTTCCGGCGGCACGGCGCAGCGTCGAGAACGTATGCGCCAGAAAATTGCCCTGTGACGCAGGCGGAGTGGGCGGCACGTCGTCGGCCTCGGCGCCATAGCGCACCATGCCGATCGATGCCGGCCGCTCCGGCACCAGCAGCCAGACCAGCGGTATCAGGGCAGCGGTCGCGATCGCCACCGCAATGACGACCGGCTGCCAGCCGCCCGACTGCGCCAGCGCGGCGATCAGCGGCAGGAACACCAGCATGCCCGAGGCGCTGGAGGCCGACATCAATCCCATGACAAGCCCGCGATTGGTCTTGAACCACCGGTTGACGATGGTCGCGCCGAGCACGCTGGCGACAGCACCGGAACCAATGCCCGAGAACACGCCCCAGGTGATGAACAGATGCCACGGCTTGGTCATCAGCAGGCTGAGCGCAGTGGAGCCTGACATCACCACCAGCGAGGCCAGCAATGTGCGGCGCAGCCCGATGCGCTCCATCAGGGCCGCGGCAAATGGCCCCGTCAGGCCGTAAAGCAGGATGCCGACACCGGCGGCCAGCGAGATGACGTCGCGCCGCCAGCCGAAACTGGTCTCCAGCGGCAGCATCATGACAGAGGGTGCGGAGCGCAGGCCAGCCGCGACCAGCAGGCTAAGGAAGATCACGCCGACCACGACGAAAGCGTAGCGCTGGCCAAAGGGGCGGGATTGAGCTATCATGTTACTGACCGGTACGTTGCAGGGTAGGAACATGTATACGTACCGATCGGTAACATTGTCAATCGAGCCACACGATGCCAACCGACAAAAATATTGATCTGACCATCAGCGAGGGTCATGCATTCGCTCCGCCGAAGGCCGCCAAGAAGATCCTCGATGTGGCCTATGACCTGTTCTACCGGCGCGGCATCAGGGCGATCGGCGTCGACGAGATCGTCAAACGTGCCGGCGTCACCAAGCCCAGCCTCTATCGCAGCTTTCCGTCCAAGGATGAGCTGGCCGCCTCCTATCTCAGGCAGTACGATCTTGAATATTGGGAGCGTTTCGACGAGGCGGTAGCCGCTCATCCCGGCGACCCGCGCGCACAGATCAAGGCTTTCCTGACCCGCATCGGCAAGCGCACGCAAGTGGCGGACTATCGCGGCTGCGGCATGACCAACGCGGCGGTCGAATATCCCGACCACAGCCATCCGGCCCGCGTGGTCAGCGAGGCCAACAAGCAGGAATTGCGCCGCCGGCTGCGCGGGATGGCGGTTGCGATGGGCGCGCAAGATCCGGACACGCTCGGCGACGGCCTGCTGCTGCTGATCGAGGGCGCCTATATCAGCGGCCAGTTGTTCGGGCTCGGCGGTCCGGCGCAAGCGGTCGCCCGCAACGCCGACCTGCTGATCGAAGCCAGCTTGAAGAAATAGCATTTAGCGATACGCTGCGGTGGCCTGCAACGGAGATGCCCGCGATGCGTAGCCTGCTGATTCCGCTCACCCTCGCCGGCTTCTGCCAAGCTGCACACGCCGACGGCATCTCCAGCGCCTACACCGATCTCGACTCGAAGCAGGATTGCGTGACCTACGCGCAGGCCGAGGAAGGCGACGGCGACTGGGCCGAACTCGCCTGTTCGGGCTATCGCGGCTATCCCGTGCTGATCGCCTATGACGACGCGCGTGAATCGCTGTTCTACGGCTTTCCGCCCGGCGGCGACATGACGACGGTCTGGGAGAGCTTTTCCGGTTTCAATTCGTCGGGAGCCAAGATCGAATGGCGCATCGAGACCAGGGGCGACACGGCAGTGCCCTATGCCGCCATCCATCGCCGCTCGATCAGCAATCCCGAGGACGAGAAAAAGCCGACCGAGGTGCTGCTCGTCGCCAAGGTCGGCCAGATGGACGCCCGCGACGGCTGCACCGTCGGCCTGGTGCTGGCCACCGGCAATTCCACCGCCAACGATCAGGCGCGCAAGCTTGCCGACGACAAGGCACGCACCTTCGCCTGCGGCAAGGATAGGCGCACCGTCATCGGCAATGTGCCGGCTTTCGGCCGGGTGGACAATTGACCGGCCGAGCTACTTGCTCGTCTTGGCCCGCTCGATCGCGTCGACGATCATCTTCTTGGCATATTTGGAATCGTGCCAACCTTCGATCTTGACCCATTTGCCGGGCTCGAGATCCTTGTAGTGCTCGAAGAAGTGCTGCACCTGCTGGCGCGTGATGTCGGGCAGCTGGGTGTATTCGGTGACGTTCTCGTAGCGCAGCGTCAGTTTCGGTGACGGCACGGCGATGATCTTCTCATCCTGGCCGGCATTGTCTTCCATGATCAGCACGCCGATCGGCCGCACGTTGATGACGCAGCCCGGCACCAGGGCGCGCGTGTTGCAGACCAGCACGTCGATCGGATCGCCGTCGCCCGACAGCGTGTGCGGCACGAAGCCGTAATTGCCGGGGTAGCGCATCGAGGTGTGCAGGAAGCGGTCGACGAACAGCGTGCCGGCCTCCTTGTCCATCTCGTACTTGATCGGCTCGCCGCCGATCGGCACCTCGATGATGACGTTGACGTCCTCAGGCGGATTCTTTCCGCTGGCTATGGCTTCAATGCGCATGGCTTAAATCCCTCTCTCGATGGACGATCGATAGCGGGCGACGCGTCATGGTGCAATGCGGCGAATGGTGCTGGGTGCGGATGGAACGCCAATTGCCGAAAGGCCGGGCTGTCATTCCCAGACGAAGGCGACCTTCTTCAGCGCCTTCTGCTCGAAGATCTCGACGCCTTCCGCAACATCGCGGCCACCGGCGCCGGCATAGAAGGCAAGCGCGTTCTGGTTGTCCTCCAGCGCCCACACGACCATGCCTTTCAGCCCGTGATCGGCCAGCCGCGCCTTGGCTGCCGAAAACAGGCGGCTGCCGAGCCCGATGCCCTGATATTCCGGCCGCAGGTACAATTCGTAGATTTCGCCTTGCTGCCGCAGTTCACGGGCGCGGTTCTTGCCGATCGTCGCATAGCCGGCGATCTTGCCGCCGATTTCGACGACCAGAACGGTGGCGGCGCGGCGAATCGCATTCGCCCACCAGTCGGCGCCTCGGCGGTTGATCATCGATGTCAGGGTGCGGTGCGGAATGATGCCGGAATAGGCGCCGCGCCAGGCTTCCAGATGCACCTCGGCGATGGCACTGGCATCGCGCGGGTCGGCTTTCCGGATGTCGATCGTCAGCGTATTCATGATTTGTTAACCATAAACCCGCATCGCCCGATTGCAAGAGTCCGGGCGGCCCGCCGGCTGCTTTCTCACAGGCGATCATCGCCCCTGGTGAGAGGCCTTCGACGCCTCTGTGGAAAGGCTCAAATCTCTACGAGATGGTCGTCCAGCTCGTTGCTGTCGCCCACTGTGACCGGGAAATGCTCGGCCAGCACCGCACTAACCTGCTCGATCGCCTTGACGAAGCCGTCGGCAAGCCGGTCGTCGCCGGCATGCGCGGTAAGGTCGCGCACGACACCGTCCCAGACATGCTGGCCGACCTTGGCGTCGATGCCCGAATCGGCAACCACTTCGGCATAGCGTTCAGCGATCGAGACGAAGACCAGCACGCCGGTGCGCGCCGTGGTGCGGTGGACGTTGCGGGCAAGGAACTGCTTGATCGCGTTGGCGTGCGCCGCCTGGTAGCGCAGCCGCCTCGGCACCAGATGGATGCGCATGCCGGGCAGCGCCCACAACAAGGCCAGCACGCAGGCAAGCGCCAGGAGCTGGGCGAGGACGAAATGCGGCAGCCGGATCGACAGCCACCAGGCCTCCAGACCGTAGCCGACAGCCAGGCTGACGATCAGCATGTACACGGTTGCCATGAAGGCGGCCGGGAAGAAATAGCCGTCGCTGGCATGCGCCACGACACAGTAGATCTCGCCGTCGGTTTTCTCCTCGGCGGCGCGGATCGCGGTTGCGATACGCTCATGATCCTGCGGGCTGATTGGTCGTGTTGCCATGATCTGTCTCACCAGCTTCCTGAAGAACCGCCACCACCCGACGAGCCGCCGCCACCGGAAAACCCGCCACCGCCGCTTGACCCCGAGGACCAGCCACTGCCCGAACCCGAAGACCAGCCGCTGCCTGACGACGAACCGGTTGTCCAGCCACTGCCCGAGTACCCGCTCGGCCCGCGGCCATAACGAAACGTCATGCCCAGCCATTTGTACACGCCCGGCGACAGCTTCGTGCCGAACATCGGCGGCAGGAACGCCATCGCCATCCCCCCGAAAAACATCGTCGCCCACAGGATCAGGAACACGGCAAAGATCGGATCGATGGACGTGCTGTCATCGGCGGGATTGCGCTTGCCTCGCGCTTCCAGCTCCTCCGGATTGCCTTCCAGCACCATGACCATGTCATCGACGGCTTTGCCGATGCCGCCGGAGAAGTCGCCGGCGCGGAAGGCCGGCACCATGTCATTTTCGATGATGAGCTTGGTATGCAGGTCGGTCAGCGTCCCTTCCAGCCCATAACCGACCTCGATGCGCATCTTACGGTCGTTCGGGGCAACCAGCAGGAGCACGCCATTGTTCTCGCCCGCCTGGCCAAGTTTCCAGAAGCGGAACAGCCGGTTGGCGTAGGGCTCGATCTCCTCGCCATCGAGGCTGGGGATCGTCGCCACGACGATCTGGTCGGAACCTTTTGTCTCGAAGTCGGCGAGTTTTTGGGTCAGCGCCGCCCTGGTCGCGGCATCGATGATGCCGGCATTGTCGACGACACGGCCGGTCAGCGCCGGCAGGTCGGCGGCGTAGCACATGACGCACGAGAACAGCACGGCCACAGCCATCAGGACAGCCGAGGCGAAGCGGTCGGGTCTAGATAGGCTGATGCTGGGTATCGTCATGCCATCACCAGCTTCCCGACGAGCCGCCGCCGCCCGACGAACCGCCGCCGCCGGAAAAGCCGCCACCGCTGCTTGACCCCGAAGACCAGCCGCCGCCGGAACTCCCCGACGACCAGCCGCCACTGGAAGACCGCCGGCTTGGCTCGAAGGTCATGCCGAGCCAGCGGTAGCGGCCGGGACCGAGCTTCTGGCCGAAGATCGGCGGCAAGATGGAGACAGCAAGACTGCCGACCATAATGGTTATCCAGATGCCGATGAACACGGTGAAGAACAGGTCGTCGGACTCGAAGGGCGCCTGCTGGTTGCGCTCGCCGCGCGCCTCCAGCTCCTCCGGATTTCCTTCCAGCACCATGACCATGTCGTCTACGGCTTTGCTGATGCCGCCGGAGAAGTCCCCGGCGCGGAAGGCCGGCACCATGTCGTTTTCGATGATCAGCTTGGTGTGCAGGTCGGTCAGCGTGCCCTCCAGACCATAACCGACCTCGATGCGCATCTTNCGGTCGTTNGGGGCNACCAGCAGNAGCACGCCNTTNTTNTCNNNCGCCTGGCCNAGNTTCCAGAAGCGGAACAGCCGGTTGGCGTAGGGCTCGATCTCCTCGCCATCGAGGCTCGGGATCGTCGCCACGACGATCTGGTCGGAACCTTTTGTCTCGAAGTCGGCGAGTTTTTGGGTCAGCGCCGCCCTGGTCGCGGCATCGATGATGCCGGCATTGTCGACGACACGGCCGGTCAGCGCCGGGAGATCGGCCGCGAGGGCCGAGAACGGCGGCACAAGGACGAGGAGGACGACTGCGACAAGACGAATGACGCGCCGCCTCTCACCGGCCAGCAAGATCACGACGTTCAGCTCCGACGATCACCCGCCCTGCTTCGTGCCGAAATCGACCTTCGGCGGCTGCATCTTGTCTTCGTCGACGGTGAAATTGGCGAAGGGCTCGTTGCCGCGGAACCAGAAGGTCGCCCACAGCACCGAGGGGAACGTCCTCAGCGTCAGATTGTAGTCCCTGACCGCCTGGATGTAGTCGCGCCGCGACACCGCGATGCGGTTCTCGGTGCCTTCGAGCTGGGCTTGCAGCGCCAGGAAATTCTGGTTGGCCTTGAGGTCGGGATAGGCTTCCGAGACCGCGATCAGCCGCGACAGCGCGCTGGTCAGTCCCGCCTGGGCATCCTGGAACTTCTTGAGGGCTTCGGGATCCTTCAGCGTTTCCGGTGTTATCGTGATCTGCGTTGCCTTGGCGCGCGCCTCGACCACCGCGTCGAGCGTATCCTTTTCGTGCGAGGCATAGCCCTTGACCGTCTCGACCAGGTTGGGGATGAGGTCGGCGCGGCGCTGATACTGGTTCAGCACCTCGCTCCATGCCGCCCTGGCGTTTTCTTCCGCCGTCGGGATGGTGTTGTAGCCGCAGCCTGCAAGCAGCGGCAACACGATCGCCATCATCAGGAAGGCGGGCAGCGTGCGGAACGTGGACGGCGAGGCAAGGCGCTGGGCAAACATGATGAGGTCCCTCGGTAGAAGTTGCATGGCAAGCATTACCACAATCAGCGCGCAAGAAAACCGCCCGCGCCGGCAGCCCCTCGCCTGGCATGTCCAATGCCACTGCAAGGGTCTGTGATTGGCCGTGCGAACGCGATAAGGTCCGGCCAAACGGGACATCATCATGGCGGAGCGCCAGGACAGCGAGAAGGAATCGCGCCGTATCCTCGAGGGCATTGCGCGCGAGACGGATCCGGCCGGCAACTCGTTTGTAGCGCGGGCCGCGAAAGGCATGCACGATCATGTCACGGCGGCCGATACCGATCGTGCCGATCCGATCGAAGTCTGGGGCACCCGCTTTGGCCGCACGCTCGGCCTGCTGCTGGCGCTGGGCCTGATGGTCTGGCTCGTGCTTTACGTCATCCGGGGCAGTTAGGAATCAAACGACAATGAGCGCCGAACAAATCGACGCGCCGCGTGCGGTCATCGTCATTTCCAGCCATGTCGCGCGCGGCTCGGTCGGCAACCGTGCCGCAGTCTTTGCGCTGGAGACCCTGGGTTTCCCGGTCTGGGCAGTGCCGACCGTCATCCTGCCCTGGCATCCCGGCCATGGGCGCGCGACGCGCATCGTGCCGCCGCTCGACCAGTTCAAGGCGTTGATGGCCGATCTCGAGCGGGCGCCATGGCTGGGTGAGGTCGGCGCCGTGCTGTCCGGCTATCTCGGCGAGGCCGGCCAGGCCGACGCCGTCGCCTCGCTGGTCGCTGCGGTGAAAGCAAGGACGCCGGACGCGGTCTATATCTGCGATCCGGTGATGGGCGATTCGGGCGGCCTCTATGTGCCCGAGCCAACCGCCATCGCCATGCGCGACCGGCTGATGCCGATCGCCGATATCGCCACCCCCAACCGCTACGAACTGGAATGGATGGCCGGCGCCGCGTTGCCGGACCTGAAATCGGTGATCGCGGCGGCGCTCCACGCCGGACCATCGACCATGCTGGTCACCTCGGCGCCGTCGATGATGACGGGCGGCACCGGCAATCTCCTGCTCGATAGCAGCCAGGCGCTGCTCGCCGAACATCGCCTGATCGACAAGCCACCGAATGGCCTGGGCGATCTGACGGCGGCCGTCTACCTGGCACGCATCCTGTCCGGCCAGCCGGCGATCAAGGCGCTGCAATCGACGACGGCGGCGGTCTACGAGATCCTGGCGCGCACCGCCAAGCGCGGCGGCGACGAACTGCAGCTTGAAACCGATGCCCCGAGCCTGTCGCATCCGATGGCGATGGTCCAGCTTCGCCACCTCACGCATCCGGGGCGGGGCCGCCGGGCGTGACGTCGACTGAGGCCGTGCTTGTCGGCGTCGATGGCTGCAAGGCCGGCTGGATCGCCGTCGGCCGCGCTTCCGGCATGGCCCCGTCGGTCGGTGTCTTCGCAACCTTCACCGCCCTGCTCGCATCCCTTCCCGAAAACGCTGTCATCGCTGTCGACATGCCGATCGGCCTGCCCGAATTTTCGGGCAGGGGCGGGCGCGGCCCGGAAGCGCTGGCGCGGCCGCTGCTTGGGGCACGCCAATCCAGCGTCTTCTCGATCCCCTCCCGCGCCGCGCTCTATGCCGACACCAACGGCTTCACCACCATCGAAGCTTGGTATGCCGCGCACATCAGGGCAAGCGAGGTGGCCCTGACCACATCCGATCCGCCGCGCGGCGTCTCGATCCAGGCCTTCGGCATTTTTGCCAAGATCCGCGAGATCGACGCCCTGCTGATCGCGCGACCCGATTTGCGTGGCCGCGTGTTCGAATCGCATCCGGAAGTCGCTTTCTGCCGCTTGAACGGCGATCAGGCCATGCAGCTGCCGAAAAAGATCAAGGGCAGCATCAATCCGGCCGGCATGGCGGAACGCAAGGCGCTGCTCTGCCGGCACGGCTATGAGACAGACTTTCTCGACCAGCCGCCGCCGCGCGGCGCAGCCGCCGATGATTTCCTCGACGCGGCCGCGATGATGCTGATCGCCGGTCGCATCGCCAGCGGTGAGGCACGGCCGCTGCCCGACCCGCCGGGCCGCGACAGCTTTGGCATTCCTGTTGCCATCTGGGCGTAACGCTGTTGGCCAAGGTTGCGCTTGATGCATGGCATTTCTAGCCAGCCCTCATAATTCTGCATTGCTCGCGACCGGCTTTTGCCGCTAGAGCCTCTCTAGACTGCAACGAGCTGCCGCATCCAACCCGGAAAGGCTCCAGACGCCGCCCATGTCCCATCTTCCCGAACATCTTCTCGCCGGCTATCGCAATTTCATGAATGGCCGCTATCTCACAGAGAGCGGGCGCTATCGCGATCTCGCTCGCGAAGGCCAGGCGCCGGAGACGATGATCGTCGCCTGCTGCGATTCGCGTTCGGCGCCCGAAGCGATCTTCGACGCCGGGCCCGGCGAACTCTTCGTGCTGCGCAATGTCGGCAATCTGGTGCCGCCCTATGCTCCCGACGGCGAGTTCCATTCGACCTCGGCGGCGCTTGAATTCGCCGTGCAGAGCCTCAAGGTCAAGAACATCGTCGTCATGGGCCATGGCCGCTGTGGCGGCATCCGTGCCGCGCTCGACAGCAATTCCGCGCCGCTTTCGCCGGGCGACTTCATCGGCAAGTGGATGAGCCTGATCGCGCCGGCGGCCGAAACCGTCTCCTCCAGCACCTTCATGACCGCGTCGGAGCGCCAGACCGCGCTGGAGCGCATCTCGATCCGCTATTCCATCGCCAACCTCAGAACCTTTCCCTGCGTCTCGATTCTCGAGGGCAAGGGGCGACTGTCGCTGCATGGGGCCTGGTTCGACATCTCGACCGGTGAACTCTGGACGATGAACAAGGAGACCGGCGATTTCGAACGGCCGGAGCTGGGATGAAGGCAACGGCGCGCAAGGTGCTGAACATCAGGTCGACCGCTTTGACGGCGGCCGCGCTGCTGATCGCGATTATTGCCGCCCGCGCCGATGATCGCGCCCTCATCAGCCGCTGGTATTCGGCGCTGCTGGTTGCCGACCGCACCGAACTGTCCGACCTGCTCGCCGACGATGTCCGCATCAAGCTGGACGACCTCGGCATCGTGCAAAGCAAGCAGGAATTCATCGCTTCGATCGACCAATGGAAAGGTGCCGTTGCGGGTGCTGCGATCCGGCACCGGATCGAGAAGAGCGAAGATGGCGTCACCACGGTGGTCGCCTGCTACGATTTCCCCAACAACGACATGCTGATGCAGGAAACCTTCGCGGTCACCGACAACCGCATCACCGCCAGTTCGCAAGCGGCGATCGCCGAGAACTGCGACGGCTTCTGAGGCCGATATCGGCCAAATCCGCATATTGCGGGTCCGCCGGCCGCGCCCTACATCGGGTACGACCCACCTGCCTGCCCCCACCAACGAAAGACTGTCCATGCCTTCCACGAAAGCCGTCGACCTCGCAGCCCATCCGCTGACCGCGTGGCAGGGGCCGCTCGGCCTGCCCGATTTCACGCGCATTGGCGACGGCGACTTCTCCCCGGTCTTCGACGCGGCGCTGAAGGCGCACGAGGTCGAGATCGAAGCGATCGCCGGTAACAAGGATGCGCCGACCATCGAGAACACGCTTGCCGCGCTGGAACTCGGCGGCGAAGCGCTCGACCGCGTCTCGTCGATCTTCTGGTGCCGCGCCGGCGCCTACACCAATGAGACGATCCAGGCGCTGGAGCGCGACATCTCGCCGAAAATGTCCAGGCATTTCTCGGCGATTTCGATGAATGAGCGGCTGTTTGCCCGCATCGACGATCTCTACCAGCGCCGTGAGAGCCTGAAGCTCGACGCAGAGACCCTGCGGGTGCTGGAAAAGACCTGGAAGGGCTTCGTCCGTTCCGGCGCCAAGCTCGATGCCGACGGCAAGAAGCGGCTGGCAAGCATCAGTGAGGAATTGTCCTCGCTCGGCACGGCTTTCGGCCAGAATGTTCTGGCCGACGAGCGCGACTGGGCACTGTTCCTCGATGAAGCCGACCTCACCGGCCTGCCGGACTTCGTGAAAAGCTCCATGGCCGAGGCCGCCGAAATGCGTGGCCAGAAGGGCCGCTATGCCGTCACCCTGTCGCGCTCGATCTATGAGCCGTTCTCGACCTTCTCCGAACGCCGCGATCTGCGCGAGATCGCCTTCCGCGCCTTCACCATGCGCGGGCAGAATGGCGGCGCCACCGACAACACGAACGTGGTGCGCGACATGCTGCGCCTGCGCGCCGAAAAGGCAAAGCTGCTCGGCTATGCCTCTTTCGCCGCGCTGAAGCTCGATGACACCATGGCCAAGACGCCGAAGGCCGTGCACGCGCTGCTCGATCCGGTGTGGGAAAAAGCGCTTGAAAAGGCAGCAAGCGACCAGATCGAATTGCAGCGGTTGGCGACGGAGGCCGGCAGCAACGAAAAATTCGCCGCCTGGGACTGGCGCTTCTACCAGGAAAAGCTGCGCGCGGAAAAATTCGCCTTCGACGAGGCGGAACTGAAACCCTATCTGCAGCTCGACCGGATCATCGACGCCTGCTTCGACGTGGCGACACGGCTGTTCGGCATCACCTTCGAGGAGAAGAAGGGCATCGCGGCCTGGCACCCCGACGCCCGCGTCTTCGTGGTGAAAAATGCCGATGGCAGCGAGCGCGGCCTGTTCCTCGCCGACTATTTCGCGCGGCCGTCAAAGCGCTCTGGCGCCTGGATGAGCGCGTTGCAGTCCGGCTATAGGCTCGGCCACGGTGCGAGCCCGGTCATCTACAACATCATGAACTTCGCCAAGCCGCCGGCCGGCGAGCCGGCGCTGCTGTCGGTCGACGAGGCGAAAACGCTGTTCCACGAGTTCGGCCATGCGCTGCACGGCATGCTGACCGACGTCACCTGGCCCTCTGTTTCGGGCACTTCGGTCAGCCGCGATTTCGTCGAACTGCCTTCGCAGCTCTACGAGCATTGGCTGACCGTGCCGGCGGTGCTGGAAAAGCACGCGCTGCACGTGAAGACCGGCAAGCCGATGCCCAAGGCGCTGCTCGACAAGATGCTGGCCGCGCGGACTTTTGGCGCTGGCTTCGCCACGGTCGAATTCACCGCCTCCGCCTTGATGGACATGGCCTATCACGCGCGGGCGGATGCGCCTGAAGCGCCGCTTCGTTTCGAAACCGAAACGCTTGCAGAGCTGCATATGCCGGACACCATAGCCATGCGTCACCGCACCCCGCATTTCGGCCATGTCTTCTCAGGGGAAGGCTACTCGGCCGGCTACTATTCCTACATGTGGTCGGAAGTGCTCGATGCCGACGCTTTCGCCGCCTTCGAGGAAACCGGCGACCCCTTCAACCCGGCGCTCGCCGAGCGGCTGCGCAAGAACATCTACGCCGCCGGCGGTTCGAAGGACCCGGAAGAACTCTACACCGCCTTCCGCGGCAAGATGCCGTCGCCGGAAGCGATGATGGCCAAGCGCGGACTGGTGTAGCGCGGGATAATCTCCCCCCTCGAGGGGGAGATGTCGCCGAAGGCGACAGAGGGGGTCGCCGCACGTAAAGCACCGACCTCTTCGAAGCAGAACAGGCCGAGTCCAGTCGGACCGACCCCCTCTGGCCGCTTCGCGGCCATCTCCCCCTCAAGGGGGGAGATTACCAGCATCCTTCCAAGGATCCGTCACCCTTGGCCACACCGGCCGCGTCAGCTTCTTGTAATCCGTCACCGCCGGATTGCTGGGATACGAACTCGGCGCCGAGACATAGATGATCTCGGCGGCGATCGGTTCGAAGCCGGCGTAGAAATGATTGGTCGACTTGATCAGCAGCATGTCCTTGGCCATCGGATCGACGCCGATGTTGGAAAAGATATCCGGCTCGAAGGTCTGTGTGCGATTGGTGTTGAGGATGATGTCGACCTCGGTGCCTTCGAGGCGGACCAGCGCCGTCGGCCCCAGCGTCACCCGGCTTGGCCCGAAACTCTGCCAGCCCTCCGCAACCGCCTTCAGCACGCGCACGCGCGCATCGATCGGCTCGCCGGCCTGCGGCCCGGCCTTGCCGCCGAAGCGCAGGTCGATGACCGCGCCCTCGCCCGCCGCCAGGCAGAAGGTGACCGCGATCGGATCCCAGATCGTCGCCACGGCGAACCTGTCCAGGCCACGCGCCAGCATCTGGCGCAGCACGAGGGTGCCGTCGCCTGGCACACCGCCGCCGGGATTGTCCCAGATATCGGCGATGACCACCGGCTTGCCGGGATTCTCGGCGCGCACGGCCAGCGCCCGGTCGATGCCGTCGGCGGCGCTCAGCATCGTCATCGCCGTCTTTTCGCGCAGCGCATAGAGTTCCCGCCCGAGCCGTTCCGCCAGCGCGTCGCCCTTGGCCTTGTCATTGTCGGTGACGACCAGGATGCGCGTGCCCATCTCGGCCACGTCGGCCGCCATGAAGCCGTGGATGACCGAGACCGACAGCACGCCGTCCTTGCCGTGCAACGCCTTGATGCGGTCTACGAAGGAGCGCATCGGTTCGCGGCTGGTCGGCAGCACCTGGATCATGCGGCAATCGAAGCTCGAAATGACCGGCTTGATCTCGCCCCTCGCCGCCGCAAGCCCAAGCTCGACGACGTGTTCGCCGCGCTCATAAAAATCGGTGTGCGGAAATTCGAGGAAGTAGGCGAGGATGTCGGAGGCCGCCACGCGCTTCGGTGTCAGATGGCTGTGCGGATCGAGTTCCACGGCGATCACCACCTGCGGCCCGACCATTGCGCGAACCCGTTCGAGCAGGTCGCCTTCGCAGTCGTCATAGCCTTGCGCCACCATGGCGCCATGCAGACCGAGGATGACGGCATCGACCGGCAGCGCTGCCTTGAGCTGGTCAAGGATCTCGTCGCGCAGCGCCTCATAGGTCTGCCGCTGCACCAGGCCGCCCGGCTCCGCCCAGGTTGCGGTGCCCTCGATGACATCGAGGCCTTCGGCCACGGCTCGCCGGCGAAGCGCCACCATCGGCGAGGAGCACAGCGTCGGCGTTTCCGGATGCTTGCCGGGGCCGGCATAGAAGGCCATCTCGAACGAAGCCCTATCGGTCGGCACCGGCGAGAAGGTGTTGGTTTCCGTCGCCAGCGAGGCGGTGAAAATGCGCATGAAAGCTCCGTCCGTGAATAGGCGCTATTTGACCGCCCCGAGTGCCAGGCCTCTAACGAGGTAGCGCTGCAGCCAGATGAACAGGATGGCCACCGGCAAGGTCGCCAGCAGCGTCGCGGCCATGACGTGATGCCATTCGATGGTGTAGCGGCCGGCGACCAGCGAGAAGACCTGGATCGGCAGTGTGTAGCTTTCCTGGCTGCGCAGCATGGTGAGCGCCACGACGAATTCGTTCCAGGCGTTGATGAAGGTGAAGATCGCCGTCACCGCGATCGCCGGCAGGCACAGCGGCAGGAACACCTTGCGCAAGGTCAGCCAGCGACCGGCGCCTTCCATCCAAGCGGCTTCCTCGAGATCGCGCGGGATGGTGTCGAAATAGCTCTGCAGCATCCACACCGTGAAGGCGACGTTGAAGGCCATGTAGATGAAGCCGAGCGCCGTCGTGCTTTCGACCAGGCCCCAGGCGGCCATCAGCCGGAACAGGCCGAGCACCAGCACGATCGGCGAGATCATCTGCGAAATCAGCAGGAACTGGCGCAAGGCGCCGTAGCCGGCAAAGCGGAAGCGCGACATCGCATAGGCCGCCGGAACCGAGATCAGGATGGCGCCGACGGTGGCGATTACAGACACGTAGAGCGAATTGAGCAGCGCCTGGCCGAAGCCGGTTGCCACCCACATATCGGAGAAGTTGGACCAGCGGAATTCGCTTGGCCACCAGGTCGGCGACAGCACTTCCTGTCTCGGCTTGACCGCAGTCAGGAACATCACGGCGAAGGGAAAGAGCGTCACCACGATCAGCGGCGCCAGCAGCAGCCAGGCGATGATGGAGCGCTTCAGCTTGCTCGTCATGTGCGTTGCTCCCGCATCGCCAGCCGCACATAGATCATGGTGAAGACCAGCAATATGGCAAACATCACCAGCGACACCGCCGATGCTTCGCCCAGCTTGCCGATGCGGAAGGCCAGCTTGTAGAGATGGGTGACCAGGATATCGGTCGAGTTGGCCGGGCCGCCCTGCGTCATCACCCAGATGATCGGGAAAGAATTGAAGACGTAGATGGTGTTGAGCACGATGGCGATGTTGATGAACGGTTTCAGGAGCGGAAAGGTGATTTCGCGGAACTGCTGCAGCGGCGTCGCCCCTTCGAGCGCCGCCGCCTCGTAGAGGTCGTCCGGGATCGACGACAGACCGCCGAGGAAGATCGTCGTCGTGAACGGCACCGTCACCAGGATGCCGATCAGCACCTGCATCGGAAAGGCGGTTTCGGCGCTCGCCAGCCATTGGATGTTGTGATCGATGAGCCCGAGGCCTATCAGCGCCGAATTGAGCATGCCGCTTTCGCCGCTCAGCGCCCAGCGCCAGACCACCGCGGTCATGGTCAGCGACACCGCCCAGGGCAGCATGATGATGACGCGGGCGATGCCGCGGCCATAGAAATCGGTGTTGAGGATCATCGCCACCGGGATCGACAAGAGAAGCGCACCGCCGACCACCATCACCGTCCATTGGCCGGTGCGCCAAAGCGCGGCCGTGAAATCGGGATCGGCAGCGAGTGCCGCGAAATTGGCGAAGTCGTTGAAGTCGCGAAGCTGGCCGAAGCGGCTGACCTCATGCGTCGAGATCTGGATCAGGTCCCAGACCGGCCAGAAGATGACCACCGCCGCCAGAAACAGGCTGGGCAAGGTCAGGAGATAGGGCAAGAAACGGTTTTGCATCGGCTGGCTTTGTACCGTGTTGCGGGTGGAGATTGGATTGCGCTGGCTTAAGAGATTGACTTGATCTCGCCTCATTCCTCTCAAGGCACCGCTTCAGGATTCCTTGCAAACCGTCGGCGCGCCCCTCACCTGCCCGCCCGCCCTCCGAAGCAGTTGCGGAACGGGCCGTTCCTCTCCCCGCCAGGCTCGTTTCCTCTCCCTCCGGAGGGGGGAGAGGTGGCTCGGCGAAGCCGAGACGGAGTGGGGGAACCACCGGGCAATCGCCGCGAACGGACATAGGAAGGGCGCTGAAGTATCGCCTCACCTGTGCTCAAGGATCGNCCCCCACTCCGTCGAGCTTCGCTCGACACCTCTCCCCCGATCGACGGGGGAGAGGAAACGAGCCTCGCTGGGGCGAAGCTGACATCGACGAACTATCTTTCCGCTCAAGTCTGCTAGCTGCTCAAGTCTGCAAGATGTGGCGCGCCCCGCCTGAGTCTGGGGCGCGCCACGGGCGCAGGGAGATACGCCCTATTTCTTCAGCACCGCGTTGGCCTTCGCCGCCGCTTCCTTCAAGCCTGCCTCGGGATCGCCGCCGAGATAGATTTTCTGCATGGCGTCCGACGTGATCTGGGCGACCTCTTCCCAGCCCGGGATGACCGGCGCAAAGCGGGCGTCGGGCAGCAGCGCCGTGAACGCCGCCAGATCGGCATTGTTGACGTAGTAGTCCATCTTGGCCTCTTCCTTGTTCACCGGCAGGAAGCCTTCGCCTTGCGTGAACTTGGCGCGCTGCTCCGTGGTGAACAGGAAATCGAGCAGTTTCCAGGCCTCGTCCTTGTTCTTGGAGTTCTTGAACATGATGATGGAATCGGTGACGCCATAAGTGCCGCGCGCGCCGGTCGGGCCGGCCGGAATGGCTGCCACGCCGTATTTCAGGTTCGGCGCCTCGTCCTTGATCTGGTTGGACAGGAAGGGTGCCGTGATCATCATGCCGACCTTGCCCTGCTTGAACAGGTTCTGCACGTCTTCGCGGTTGTTGGAGGTGACGCCGGGTTCCGTCAGGCCTTCGTCGATCATCGACTTGTAGAGCTTGGCGGCCTCAAGCGCACCTGGCGTGCTCAGGCCCGAAGTGCCGTCCTTGTTGAGGATTTCGGTACCTTGGGACCACATCGCATAATAGTAATAGACGTCGGTCTCGATCTCCTTGCCCTGCAGGCCGAAGCCGAACGTGCCGGACCCCAACGCCTTGATCTTGCGCGCATCTTCCTGCAGCTCGGTCCAGCTTGCCGGCGGTTTGGCGATGCCGGCCTTCTCGAACAGCTCCTTGTTGTAGTACATGGCGCGGGCCGAGGCCGCGATCGGCAGGCCGTAGGTCTTGCCGTCCATGATCGAGGGCGACAGGAAGGTGTCGATGAAGCGGTCCTTGAAGTCGGGCTTGATGTAGCCGTCGAGCGGCTCGGCGACATCCTGCTGGACGAAGTCGATCAGCCAGCGTGTGCCGATGATCGACAGATCGGCATTGGTGCCGGCGGTGATGTCGGTGGTCAGCTTCTGCAGCAGCACATCCCACGGCACCACTTCGAACTTGACTGATATGCCGGGGTTCGCCGCCTCGAATTCCTTCTTGACGTCGGCGAAATAGGGAGCAGTCTTGGCGCTGTACTCGGCCACGGTGACCCGCACCTCGCCAGCATCCGCCTGCGCCGCAATTGCCAGCATGCTCATTCCGGCCATCAGGCCGGCAGTCCATTTTGCAAGGCTCATTTGATCTCTCCCATTTTGATTTTGCGCCTGCGCGCCTCTTCGTGCCGGAGCAGAAGATTATGTGACTTTCCTACATTATCGATGATTTGAAGGCTTGCAAGCGGATTATTCTGTTGCTTAATTACATTTACAGGCCTAGGCCTTATGCGATCTGTCAGAACTCCCGGAGGATGACGCACGGTGGTTTCGCAATCCGAGTTCGAAGGCAGGGCCGAGTTCGAGGGCAAGACCGTCGTGGTGACGGGTGCTGGCGGCGGCCTCGGCACGGCCATCGTGGCGCTGATGGCACAAAGGGGCGCCAGGGTCGTCGGCTGCGACCAGTCAAGCGAGGCGTTGAAGAGCCAGCACCTTGCCTCTCGCCACGTCTTCGATCTTCTCGACAAGGCATCGATAGCGACGGCGATCGCCGCGATCCTCGACCGGGATGGCGTGCCCGACATTCTCGTCAACAATGCCGGCTGGACGCGCGCCGAAACGATCTCGGCGCTCAATCCCGGCAGGATAGAGCAGGAACTCGACCTCAACCTGACCGGCGTGATGAACTTCGCCGACCCGCTGGTCAAGGCGATGGCTGGCCGCGGCTCGGGCAGCGTCGTCTTCATCTCCTCGGTCAACGCCATCGCGCATTTCGGCAACCCCGCCTATGCCGCGGCCAAGGCCGGCATCAACGCCTATGCCAAGGCGATCGCCGTCGAACTCGGCCGCAGCGGCCTGCGCGCCAATGTCGTCTGCCCCGGATCGATCCGCACCGCCGCCTGGGACCACCGCCTTGCCAAGGATCCCGAAATCCTCGGCAAATTGCAGCGGCTCTATCCGCTCGGCCGCATCGTCAACGCAGCGGAAGTGGCGGAAGCCGTCGCCTTCCTTGCGTCCGATCGCGCATCGGGAATAACAGGTGTGGTGATGCCCGTGGACGCGGGACTGACCGCCGGTTGCCTGCCCTTCATCGACGACATATTGGGAGCGTGAGCATGACCGACGTCGAGTTCCGCGACCTGTCGAAATCCTTCGGCCAGCACAAGATACTCGAAAACATCAGCCTCGATATCAAAAGCGGCGAGTTCGTCGTCCTGGTCGGCCCGTCCGGCTGCGGCAAGTCGACCTTGCTGCGCATGCTCGCCGGCCTGGAGACGATCACCTCCGGCGATCTGTTGATCGGCGGCGTGCGCGCCAATGCGCTGCCGCCGCAGCAGCGCAACATCGCCATGGTGTTCCAGTCCTATGCGCTGTTTCCGCACCTGAAGGCGTCAGACAATATCGGCTTTGGCCCGAAGATACGCGGCGAGGCGCGCACGGTGGTCGATGAGAAGGTCAAGAAGGCGTCCGGCGTCCTTAATCTCTTCTCCTATCTCGACCGCTATCCCCGCCAGCTGTCAGGCGGCCAGCGCCAGCGCGTCGCCATGGGCCGCGCCATCGTGCGCGAACCGTCTGTGTTTCTGTTCGACGAGCCGCTGTCCAATCTCGACGCACAATTGCGCGTGCAGATGCGCGTCGAGATCAAGGCGCTGCACCAGCGGCTGAAATCGACGATCGTCTATGTCACCCACGACCAGATCGAGGCCATGACGATGGCCGACCGCATCGTCGTGATGGACCGCGGCAGGATCCAGCAGGTCGGGGCGCCGCTGGAGCTCTATGACAGGCCGGCCAACAAGTTCGTCGCCTCCTTCCTCGGCTCGCCGTCGATGAGCTTTGTGTCCGGTTCGCTCAAGACGACACCCGGGAAAACCTGGTTCGAATCGGCCGGTGGCGGGCGGCTTGCGCTTGCCGGCAAACAGGTGCCGGCGGACAGCGCGGTGGAGGCTGGCATCCGGCCCGAGCATTTTGTCATCGGCGAGGCTGTCGACGCGATGGCGATCAGGGTGGATGTCGTCGAGCCCACCGGCTCCGAAACACATGTCTATGGCGCTATCGGTGCTGATACGGTACGCGCCGTGTTCCGTGACAGGGTGCCGGTCAGGCCGGGAGACCTGCTGCCGGTCTCGGTCGACCCCGGCAACATCCATCTGTTCGACAAGGCAACGGGCCTGCCTCTATGAAAATAGCAGCATGAAGACACCGGCCGACATCATCACCCGCCTGCAGCTGATGTCGCAGGACGGAACGAAGTCGGATCGCAAGCTGGCCGGCTTCGTACTTGCCGATCTCGATTTCGTTTCCAAGGCGGCCATTTCGGAAATTGCCTTGCGCGTCGGTGTCAGCGAGCCGACGGTGACGCGGTTCTGCCGCAACCTCGGCTGCGAGGGCCTGCGCGACTTCAAATTTTATCTGGCGCAAGCCATCGCCATCGGCGGCCAGTATCTGTCGCCGGAGCCGTTGAGCCGCGATGCCCGCGAACAGCGCATCGCTTCAGCCATCACCGAAGCGGCAATATCGGCCATCCAGCGCGCCAGCGAAAACCTCGACATGACGACGCTGGTCGCAGTCGCCGCGCGCATCGCTGTTTCCGGTAACGTGCTGTGCATCGGCTCCGGTGGCATTTCGTCCATGATGGCGACCGAAATGCAGAACCGGCTGTTCAGGCTTGGCGTGTCGGTGCTGGCGCAGATCGACGGACAATTGCAACGCATGTACGCCGCCGTTGCCACGCCTGACACCACCCTGATCGCCTTCTCCGTCTCCGGCTATGCGCGATCGGTCATCGATGCGGTGCAGGTCGCCCAGCAATATGGCGCCACCACGATCGCCATCACCCCGCCGGACTCCGCACTCGCCAAGGTCGCCGACACCGTCATTCAGTTCCAGTCGCTCGAGGACGGCAACATCTACAAGCCGACATCGTCGCGCTATGCGCTGCTGTCGATCGTCGACATGATCGTCACCTCGGTCGCCGAGACGCGCGGACCAAGGGTTTTGGAGAATCTGCGCCGCATCAAGCAGAGCGTGAACACGTTGAAAGTCGACGATCCGCGTTTGCCATTGGGGGACTGAAGGGGTCATCGCGCCGGACAAAAAGCGCCCTCACCCGGATTGCCAACCGAATTGCAAAGAGGCATTTCGGGGCAATCCGACCTCTCCCCGAGGGGAGAGGAGTGCGCAGCGTCGACCCAAGTCTCTTCTCCCCAGCGGGGAGAAGGTGGCCGCGCAGCGGCCGGATGAGGGGGGCACGGCCTAGCAGAATTAGGCTCTATGGCAGAGCGTCTCAACAGCCTTGGCCAACATTGCCGGATCGCCTGAAATGCGCACGGTCTTCAGCCGCGCGGTGCCGCCGGCGACAACCGAGACGGCGGACCCAGGCACGCCCAGAGCCTTGGCAAGCAGCTTTTCGAGTGCATGATTGGCGGCGCCGTTTTCCGGCACGGCGCGGACGCGCGCTTTCAGATGGCTTCGCCCGTCCGCCATGGTCTCGAAGCCTTCGAGCCTGTCCAGCCCAGCCTTTGGCGTCAGCCGGACAAACAGCTCGGCGCCGTTTTCGCGCAGGCGAAACGGCGTGCTCATGCCGTCATCCTGCTCACAGGATCAGAGGCGCCACCGTGGTGAGCAGAAACTGCCGCAGGAAGAACAGGATCAGAAGCAGGATGATCGGCGAGATATCGATGCCGCCAAGGTCCGGCATGAAACGGCGGATCGGCCGCAACGCCGGCTCGGTCAGCCGGTAGAGCATGTTGCCGATGGAACCGACGAACTGGTTCTTCGAGTTGACGACGTTGAAGGCATAGAGCCAGGAAAAGATCGCCGAGGCGATGATGATCCACCAGTAGAGGTCAAGCGCCATGACGATTGTCTGAATGAGGGCGAGCATGCCGGTCTCCAATTGTTGCCGACATGTAGCCATTGCACGCGAAACCGGCAAGGGCCGCCTTTCTGTGGGGCGCCAATGCCGGGTCAATCGGACCTGTAGGGCATGTCGCCGACACTGCAACGAACGCGCGACTACACAAAACCGGCAAGGCCGCCTTCCGCCGGCGCCAGCTTCACGCTTGACGGCACTGGATTTCGGCAAACCTCCGCCTTGACAGGAAACCGCGGCGCCCGATAAATGCGCCCATCCGCTGGACGGGGCTGTAGCTCAGCTGGGAGAGCGCGTCGTTCGCAATGACGAGGTCAGGAGTTCGATCCTCCTCAGCTCCACCAGCGGAATAATTCCCCACTCTCCGCGCCAGATGCAGTCCGCGACGCTCGTCCCGGCTTGCCCCCGCGGTTGGCATTTGCCGTGCCCGCGCGCCTTAGAAGGCCGCGGGCCGCACCGCCTGTTTCGCAATATCCGGCAATACTTTTGTCAATTGGACTTATAGCGGAAGCGCTCATCGATTGTTTCCGTTTTTTTTGCAAACCGCCCCACTAAATTGAGATTACCAAATCAGTTTTCTGTGCGTTGTGACCAGGGCGTTTCGGCGGGGGCGACCGGAGACGCTATATGGATTTCGAGTCGAAATGAAAAATCGCCCGCGGAAGCAAAGACTTGTCAATTCGCGAGAATCTCGCTGCAAATCTTAGACGGCTGTGCAAGGACCATGCCTCCGTAAGTGCGGTATGCCGTGAGCTGCACATCAATCGCACGCAGTTCGAACGCTACCTGCAAGGGCAGACCGTTCCCAATAAGGCCACCGCCAAGCTGATATGCGATTACTTTCGGATCGACGAGGCCGAACTGTACCAGGATCCCGGCGCACCCGAGCCAGCGATGCGCGGCCTGCCGCCGGTTTCCGAGAGCCTGTTCAACCAGATGATCCGCCCTCCCAGTCCTTCGATCGCGGGCGGCACCTATTTCACCTATTTTTCGATCCCGGGCCGCCTCGATCTCCTGGTGCGCTCGGTGACCTTCGTGCGGCGCGAAGCCGAACTGGTCACCTTCCGAAGGGTGACCGGATGGTCGGAGCGCCGGGGATCGACCTGGGCACGAGCGCGCGGCAATCACTATGGCGTGGCGATCTCGCGGCTGAACTGGATCTATTTCAGCGGCATCAATCGCCGCCAGACCGGAGAGCCCTCGCTGATCTCCGTGCAGTGGGCCCCCATCTCCGAACCGGTGCTGATGGGCAAGGCCATGCTTCTGACGGAGGCCGGCCCGGCATTCGTGTCCGTCATCATGCGGCGCGACATTGCCAACATCCACCCAAGGGATGCCATCAGCATGGCGCATGTCATCAGTCTCGACGATCCGGGCATCGACCAACTGGTTGTCAGCCTCACCCGGGACGGGTTGGGCTAATCCCTCGGATCGCCGTCCCTTACGCCAAATAAGAATAAGCATACGCCGATAAAGCGTACGCCAACGATTGTCTACTCTGTATCTGAATAAAATCGATATTTTACACTTTAATGCCAGGAAAGATAATCCACACGTCCGTCTTCAGCTCGTGGTTTTACTATAATTTTAACAAACCATTAACTCTTCCGACCTTACCTTTCTTCACGCGGATCCCGTTCTGGGGGTCTTTCAACGGATCCCAAATGGGGGTCAGGAAAGGGATAAAAATGGCCAAGAAAGTGATCAATGCTCCGAAGCTGGCGATTGCCGCCGGCACGCAGACCGTCTTCTTTTCGCAGGGCATGCACTACAACAAGCGCTGAAGCCGTTCTGCGCCGACGAGCGGTTCGCTTGTCGGCGCCTCGGCTCCGCAGATGGCATCAGCTTTATGAAAATGCGCTCTTCGAAAACGCTTGTTTTCTATCCCGGACCGAACAAGGTCACGGCATGCAACTTCCTGACCAGGAGCGTGTTTGAATGCAGCCCTGAGATGGTCGGCCTTCTCGCATCGTGGGACAAATGGGCATCGACGGCGGACATTGCCCGCGCCCATGGATGGTCGAAGTCCGAGTTGAAGGCTGTCGTTCCCCAGTTGCTCGATTTTTCCGCCCTGGTCACCGCCGGATCGCCTCTCGCCGAGCAGGAAGAACAGTTTTCAGGACAATGGAGTTGGGGGCTTCCAACGGCGCTGATGCATTTCTGCGTCCAGGACAGCGAATACATGACCATCGAGCAAGCGGAAGAGCGGCAGATAGAACGCGCCGGCCATACGCCGCAGCCGGACCTCCTGCTCAAGAATTCCGCCGGCGCCATCCAGCTGCCGAATGCACTGGAAGACAACGAACTTCTTAGCTTGATGGCGCGGCGCCGCACCAACCGCACGGCGGCTCAGCCCACAATCACAGCCAAACAGCTTTCCGATTGCCTGTTCGCAGGGCTCGGCATCATCGGCGAGACCGCCAATTGCGTTGGCACCCTGCCGCTTGGCATGACCCCTTCCGGCGGCGCGCGGAATCCCTACGAGGCCTATGTGGTCGCGCTCGGCGTCGATTGCCTCGAGCCCGGTGTCTATCACTATTCCGCCGCCGATCACGACCTTGGCAGGATTTCCGCGAACCATCTGCCGAAGATCTCCGAACTGGTCGGCGGACAGGAGTGGGCTGATAGCATGCCGTGCCTGATCCTGCTTTGCGCCAGGCTCGATCGCACGATGTGGAAATATGAGGACGCCAACGCCTATCGTGTCGTGCTGATCGAGGCCGGCCATATCGGCCAGAACATCATGCTGGCGGCGACCAATCATGGCCTGTCGGCATGTCCGACAGCCGCGCTCAATCATTCCGCCATCAAGCGGCTGCTTGGTCTCGACAGTCTCACCGACGCACCGATCTATGCCTTGACCCTCTCGACCCCGGAAAGAGACCCGTCCACCGCGAGCCAATCCATCAATTAGTCGACCAACAATGTGCAGTCCCGCCAGTAACGCGTTCCCCAGGGTATAACCAGAGACAGGAGCAGCACGTGCCAAATCAATCCTTACGCCAGTCGGAAATCGATAGTCTTCAATATATTTCGTCGATGACCAATGAGCTCGTGCAAATGGCCGAAGCAAGCCGTTTTCCGATGATCTCCTATCTGCTGGGCATGGCCTATGCAGAGGCCTTCGACGTTCTTCGCGGCGCACGGCCGGCCAGGCATGCGCAGCTCAGCGGCAACCCGCTGCACCCCAAGGCGCAGGCAAAAGACAATCGTGCCGCCCAGCCACGCAGAGCGTAGCGACATGCAATCGTCAGCCGCATGCGCGGTGGCCGGCTCGACCTCCGGCCCTAACCGCTGGGAGACGCTGTGCGCGTTGCAAAGCCTGCTGCCGCTGCTGAAGAAGGCCGCGACGGATCTGCACCGCGCCGACATGGTCTACTGGCTCGAGCAGGCCGATGCCGAGGTCGCCAACATCATCAGGGGCCACCCCTCCGATGCAACCGCGATCCCGGCCCTGATTGCATCCTGCCCGCAGGACCGCCATCCGGTCGCTCAGGCTTGATGCAAGTCGCCCGCCCAAACGCCACGCGCTTAGTGGTTCAGCGCCGCTGAACCCGCTCTGATCACCAGTTTTTCGGGCAATTCCAGACCGGAGCCTATTGCGCGCCTGGAATGCCAAGGGGGACCTGCACATGAACATGATAGCCAACATCAGAGCCGTCGATGCCAGGGAAAGCATTTTCAGCCGGCTCGACGTCTTGATCGCCAGGCGACCGCCATCGCCTGACGCCGCGCGAGTCGAGGCCCGTCAACTCGTCTCGATGGCGATTGCCGACAGCTGCCAGGCCGACAATCTCTGGGGTACAGTGGACGCCTTCCACGCGCATTTCGACTTCATGATGCAGACCATCGAGATCAACGGAGCCGATGACCCGAGCCTCGGGCTGTTGCGCACGAAATGCCGTTTCTACCTTGAACAGGTCGAGGCCCTGAGCCTGTCACTGACCTATTGACAGGCCGGCCGATCAAGTTCGGTCCTAGTTGCGCAGGCTGAACACGAACGGCGCTGTTCGGCTCAGACGCGAGCCGAGTTCCGGTGGCGGTTTCGGCACCGTGGCGCCTTGCAGCACGGCGAGCGCCGCACGGTCCAGATCCGCATCCCCGGAGGAACGAGAGAGCCTGGCGGACAGGACCCGGCCGGACGAGTCGACCGTGAAGGCGACATACGGCCTGCCTTCCACGCCTCGGGCCTTGGCAGAGCTGGGATAGCGCGTGTGCCGCTTGATCCAGGCGCCCAGACGGGAGTCCCATTTGCTGGAGTCGCCGGAGCGCGACGTCGATTCCGCCGCCTTCGGCGCCGCGGTCCTGGTCGCGGGCCGTGCGTCGGCGCTGGCGACGGTTGCCGTCTTCGGCGGAGCCGCCTTCTCCTTCTTAAGCCGCGGCTTGGGCTTCTCGACAGGCTTCTTCGCCTTGGCCGCGGCCGGTTTCTTGTCTTTGACAATTTCGACAGGTTTCGGCTGCGGCAAGGGAATGACGACGTCTGGCGTGACAGCCTCGACAACATCCGGGACGGCCTCATCCGGCGGCGGCTGATCGACCTGTTCGGCCGTTTCGGCCTGGGTGGGTTCGGCCTGGGTGGGTTCTGTCTCGTCTGGCGCGACCGCTTCCGGCGGCTCGACAACCGGCTCCGTCTTTTCGACCGGTTCTTCAGGTGTCGGTTCGGTCGTCGGTGTCGGTTCGGTCTGGTCTGGCGCCACCGCGTCCAGCGCGGCGACCTGTTCTTCCACGGCCGGCATCACCACCATCGGTGCCATCTCGATCATCTGCGCGGGGGGTGGACCGCCATCCGTTTCGGTGACCATTGTGAGGTTCTGCACTGCATAGGCGACCGCGACATGGGCTCCAAGGACCAGCGCGGCAGCACCGGCCCACAAGCCAAGGTCGCGCCAACCGAAGCGCGACAGCTGGACCGAGGGCACGGCGACCGCTTGCGTCATGGCGCCGCCGCACCAGTGGCTGCGGGCGCCGGGGCATTGGACGCGGGAGCCGTCTCCAGGCCGACCAGCGCGATCTTCAGATAGCCGGCACCGCGCAACAGGTTCATCGCCTCCATCAGGTCGCCATAGGCGACCGCCTTGTCGGCGCGCAGGAAGATGCGCGTCTGCTTGTCGCCCTTGGTCTTGCCGTCCAGCGTCGCGGTGAAAGCCGGGCGCGGCACGCTGTCATTGCCGATCGCCAGTGTCAGATCGTCCTTCAGCGTCAGGAACAGCGGTGTCTCGGGCCTCGGTGCGGGCGTTGCCGTCGAACCCGGCAGGTCGACATTGACATCCACCGTGGCCAGCGGCGCCGCGACCATGAAGATGATCAACAGCACCAGGATGACATCGATAAATGGGGTGACGTTGATCTCGTGGCTTTCCTCGAGATCGTCATCCATGGTCTGTCGGATTCTGCTTCCCATGGCGCTACTCCGCCGCCGGTGGCGTTGCCGGCGCGACGGTGCGGAAGTCGAGGTCGCGGCTGACCAGCCGTTCGACCCCGGCCGAGGCATCGGCGAGGATCTGCCGATAGCCGGCTATCGAGCGTGCAAAGACGTTGTAGATGACGACAGCCGGTATGGCCGCGACCAGGCCCATCGCGGTGGCCAGCAGCGCTTCGGCGATGCCCGGTGCGACCACGGCGAGATTGGTGGTCTGCGCCTGCGAGATGCCGATGAAGGCGTTCATGATGCCCCAGACCGTGCCGAACAGGCCGACGAAGGGTGCGGTCGAGCCGATCGTCGCCAGTACGCCAGTGCCGCGCGACATGCGCCGCGCCGCCGCTGCCTCGATGCGCGACAGGCGCGACGTGACCCGTTCCTTGAGGCCATCGCCCGAGACATGATCGAGCGCACCGGCTGAGAGTGCGGTCTCCTCCTCGGCCGCCCGCACCAGCAGCGCGCCGGGACCGCCGCTGCGGTCGAGGGTACGGCTGGCCTGCTTCAGCGTGGCGGCCTCGCCGATCGCCCGCACGGCGCGACGGATGCGCAGCTTGCCACCCAAAAGCTCCAGCGACTTGGCCAACCATATCGTCCAGGTGACGAGGGAGGCAAAGGCCAGCCCGATCATCACCGCCTTGACGACGATGTCGGCCGCCATGAACATGCCCCATGGCGACAGGTCATGCGGCAAGGTCAGCTCCATCGCCGTCGAAGGTCCGGCCTCGGCCGGCGCGGCCGTGTTCGGCTGGGTGCCTGGCTGCGAAGGCGCCATCATGGCCGGCGGAGCGCCTGCCGGTGCGGCGGGAGCCGGCGCAATCGGCGCTGGGGCTGCGGGAGCAGCCGGGGTGGGGGCTTCGATTGCCGGCGCGGCACCGGTGGGTTGCTCCTGGGCCATCGCGCTGCCGGCCGACAGGATGACGGATGCGACCAACGCCGCCAACAAACCACTTCTCGACAACAGCTTCTTCCTTGTTCTCACAGCGGCCGCCGCCTTCTATTTCCCGCCGCCGCATCAGATCTCGTCACTGCACATAGCCGACAAGCTGGCCGGTGACGGGATGCACGAACACGCCCATCTCCACGCCGAAAATGCCTTTCAGCACATCGCTGCGCATGATTTCGCCGGGCGTGCCGCGCGTCAGCAGCTTGCCGTCCTTCAGCGCGATCAGCTCGTCGCAGTAGCGCGCAGCCATGTTGGGATCGTGCAGCACGACGACAACGCATAGGTCGCGTTTGCGACTGAGCTCCTTGACCAGCCCGAGCACCTCGACCTGATGGGCGATGTCGAGTGCCGAGATCGGCTCGTCGAGCAGCATGACGCCGGCGTTCTGCGCCACCAGCATGGCGAGCCAGGCGCGCTGGCGCTCGCCGCCCGACAATTCGTCCACCAGCCGGTCCGCGAACCCGTCCATGTCGGTCAGGGCCAGCGCCTCGTCGACATGCTGCCTGTCCTCGGCGCGGAAACGGCCAAGCGCGCCATGCCAGGGATAGCGCCCCAACGTCGCCAGTTCGCGCACGGTCAGGCCGGTCGCCGCCGGTGTCGTCTGCGGCAGATAGGCAAGCGCGCGGGCAAATTCGCGGGCGCCCCATTGCGGCAGCGGACGCCTGGCGAAGGTGATGGCGCCTGAACTCGCCGGCTGTTGGCGCGCCATGAGCTTGATCAGCGTCGACTTGCCCGAACCATTGTGGCCGATCAGCCCATAGACCCGCGAGCGCTGCAGTTCGAGCGAAACCGGACCGAGCAGCGTCCGCTCACCGACGGCAAAGCGCACCGCGTCGATATGGAAGGCAGTCTGGGCATCAATTCCAGCCATGCTCATGGCTTTTCTCCAGTGCGGCCGCCCGCATTTCCAGATTCCGGCTTTCGACGGATCATGCCCGGTTGACTATGAAACATGACCTTACTAGTCAACATTGAAGATGACTGCAACGATCAACAAATCGTCGCGACCGGCAATATCGGCACGAAATTTGGAAACAGGGGGCGCACAGGATGATTTCGGGACATGGACCGATTTGGCAGAACCGGATAGCGTGCAAGCGCCTGCTGATCGCAACGGTGTCGCTGCCGGCCCTGCTTGGCTGCGGCCATGCCCTGGCCCAAGAGACGGTCACCACCACCCTCGACCCGATCAACGTCCAGGAACGTGTCGAAAGCGCCTTCGGGCCGGTCAAGGGCTACGTAGCCACCAAGGGCTCCACCGGCACCAAGACCGACACGCCGCTGATCGAGACGCCGCAATCGATATCGGTCATCACCCGAGACCAGATGGAAGCGCAGGCCGTCGACAGCCTGAACAGCGCGTTGCGCTACACGCCCGGCGCCACCGGCAATCTCTACGGCACCGACAATCGCGGCCTCGGCCTGCAGTTGCGCGGCATTTCAAACGCCAACGGCGTCTTCTACAAGGACGGCCTGCAGCTCAAGGAAAGCAATTTCACCCTGTTCACCGCGCTCGATTCCTATGGCGCCGAACGCTACGAAGTGCTGCGTGGACCAGCATCGGTGCTCTACGGCCAGGCAAGCCCCGGCGGCATCATCAACTATGTCAGCAAACGGCCAACCGAGGAAAACCTGCGCGAGGTCGAATTCGGTGGCGGCAGCTTCAATCGCTATGAAGGCAAGTTCGACTTTAGCGGTGCCGTGAACGCCGACAAGTCGCTGCTGTTTCGCCTCACCGGCGCCGCTCACATGGGCGACACGCAGACCGATTTCGTCAAGGACGATCGCATCTTCATCGCCCCGGCGATCACCTGGCAGCCCGATGCCGACACCAGCCTGACCATCCTCGCCAACTACCAGCGCGACCGCTCCGGATGGGCGATGCAATATCTGCCGGCATACGGCACGATCACGCCGGGCAAGGATGGCAAGTTCTTGCCCAACGGCATGTTCGTCGGTGAGCCCGGCTTCGACAGCTACAACAACGACCAGGCGTCGATCGGCTACGAATTCGATCATCGTTTCAACGAGACCTGGCAGGTCCGCCAGCATGCCCGCTACGTCCATCTCACCCATACCGAGGAGGGCATCTTCGGCGGCGGTCTTCTGAACGATGACGGCGACTATTCCCGTTATGCCGATGCCGGCGGCACCAAGCTCAGCGGTGTGACCATCGACAACCAGGCACAGGCCGATTTCGACACTGGACCGCTCGCCCATACGCTGCTGATGGGTCTCGACTACAAGCGCTACACCTATCGCGACTATGCGTCCGAAGGGGCTGTCGACAACCTCAACATCTTCGATCCGGTCTATGGCAGCCCGGTGACCGGTTTGACGCCCTACACCGATACCGACACTACCCAGCAGCAGGTCGGACTTTATGCGCAGGACCAGGTCAAGCTGGGCAACTGGCGGCTGACGCTGGGTGGCCGCCAGGACTGGTCGGATTCGAAGGTCTACGACAATCTGGCCGGCGGCTACATTCCCGAGCAGAAGGACAACGCCTTCACCAGCCGGGCGGGGCTCGTCTACCTCGCCGACAACGGGCTTGCGCCCTATGTCAGCTATTCCGAATCGTTCCAGCCAGTGGCGGGCGCCGACAGCGACGGCAATCTGTTCGTGCCCGAGGCCGGCAGGCAGTACGAGGTCGGCCTGAAGTATCAACCGATCGGCTGGAACTCGTTCATCACCGCCTCGGCCTTCGACCTGACGCGGCAGAATGTCGTGCGCTATGGCGGCACCGGTCGCCCCGACGACATCTTCCAGACCGGCGAGATCCGTTCGCGTGGCATCGAGCTGGAAGCAGTGGCGAGTCTCGATGCGGGGATCGATCTGAGAGCGGCTTACACCTATCTCGACACCAAGATCACCAGCCCGACGAGTGTCAACGATGACGGCTCCAGCAACGAGGGCAACACACCCTTCGGCGTACCGACGCATTCCGCGTCGCTGTGGGCGAATTATACCCTCGGCACCGGCCGCCTGGAGGGCCTGGGGCTGGGCGCCGGCGTCCGCTATGTCGGCTCGACCTATGGCGACGACGCCAACACCTTCAAGGTTCCATCGGTCGTGCTCGCCGATGCGGCGGTCCATTACACCTGGCAGAATGCCACACTCAGCCTCAATGTCAGCAATCTGTTCGACAAACGCTATGTCGCCTCCTGTTTCTCCTCGGGCTTCGGCTGCTTCTATGGCGAGGGCCGCAGGATCAACGGCGCGGTGAAATACACATGGTAGAAGCAGTGTGGCGGGCCGGCCCAAAATGGCGGCGCTGACACGGCGCCAGTGTCTTGCCGGCCTCGCCGCGACCGGTCTCGCTTTGCCCGGCGGCACGGCACGCGCGGCACCTGCCCGCGTCGTCTGCCTGGAATGGACATCGGCCGAAATGGTGGTCTCGCTCGGCCTGTCGCCGCTCGCCGTCGGCGACATCAGGGGTTATGACGACTGGGTCCAGGGCCCGGCACTGCCGCAGGCCACCATCGACCTGGGATCGCGCAGCGAACCCAATCTCGAGCTGCTTCGGGAATTGCGGCCCGACCTGATCGTCGGCGCCTATGGCTATGGCTTGGACGAGAACAGCTTCACCAGATTGGCGCCGACCTTCAACGTGCCGTTCTACAGCGGCAAGGCTCCACCTTACGCGCAGGCGCAGCAGGTGACGCTGCAGCTTGGCGACATGCTTGGCCGCAGGACGGAAGCGGAAAACCTTGTCGGGCGCATCGAAGCCTCGATCGCCCAAGCGCGTGCCAGGCTGGAGCGGGCGGTGCAAAAACCGGTCTGCGTCGTCAGCTTGTTCGATGATCGGCATGTCCGCGTCTACGGCGCCGGCAGCCTGCTGCAGGATGTCCTCGACCGGCTCGGCCTCGTCAACGCCTGGACCGGCGCCACCAATGAATGGGGCTTCTCCACGGTCGGCATCGAGGAATTGGTCGCCGTCGGCGAGCCACAACTGATCTCGCTCGATCCGATCCCGCCGCACGTCAGGATCAGGATTGCCCGCAGCTCGCTCTGGGCCAATCTGCCCTGCGTCCGGAACGGCCAGGTGCGGACCATTCCGCCGGTCTGGCCGTTCGGCGGTCTCACTGCTGCCGCGCGTTTCGCCGAATTCGTGGCAGCGGCATGATTTCCCAGGCAATGTCCCTGCCGCGACAGCGCGACGGCATCGGCGCGCTCATCCTGCTGGTGGCCGTGCCCGCAGGCCTGGCGCTGATGCTGACCGTCTTCGATCTCATCCATATTCTGCCGACGCACCTGTGGTGGCAGGCGCTCACCGCCCCCGATACATCCGATCCAGTGCAGTTGCTGTATCGCCATGCCTTCCTGCCGCGTGTTGCCGTCGGCGTGCTGGCCGGCGCGGCACTCGGTCTCGCCGGTGTCGTCATGCAGCATGTGCTGCGCAACCCGCTGGCCGAGCCGACCACGATCGGCACCAATGCCGGAGCGAGCCTCGCTTTGGCGGCCGCCACCCTCTACGCACCATGGCTGCTGGAAGGCGGCCGCGAAGGCGTGGCGCTGGCTGGCGGCGCTCTCGCCACATCAGCCGTTTTCGCACTGGCGCGCGGGCGCAGCTTTTCGCCAGTGTCGATCATCATCGCCGGCCTCGTCGTCAGCCTCACTTTCGGCTCCGCCGGCGCGCTGCTGATGGCGCTCAACCGCGAATACACCGAGGAGCTGTTCATCTGGCAGAGCGGCTCGCTGGTGCAGAATGGCGACGCGGCGGTCGTTGTTCTGGCGCCGTGGCTGCTGGCCGGCATCTGCGCCGCGTTCCTGCTCTGGCGACCGCTCCGCCTGCTCGATCTCAGCGACGACGGCGCGGCATCGCTCGGCACCCGGCCGGCCGTCATCCGTCTTGCCGGCATGGCAGTCGCCGTCTCGCTTAGCGCGCTGGTCGTCGCCGAAATCGGCGTCATCGGTTTCGTGGCGCTCGCCGCCCCGGCGCTGGCGCGGCTGGCCGGAGCGCGCACGCTTGGCCGCCGCCTGGTCTGGTCGCCGCTGGTCGGCGGCGCCCTGCTCTGGCTCACCGACCGTCTGGTGCAGCATCTGCCGTTCGCCGGCGAAATTCCCGCCGGCACCGCGACCGCTTTACTCGGCGCGCCGCTGCTGCTGTTCCTGTTGCCGCGAATGCGAACCACCCCCGAAAGGCAGGCCGACATGGTGTCGTCGATACGCCTGCCGACAAACGGCCTGCCGTTGATCGCGGGCCTGCTGGCGCTCATCCTCGCGGTTGTCCTCGCCATCGGCTTTGGCCGTGGCGTAGGCGGTTGGCACTGGATCGCATCCGCGGATTTGACCGAGCTGCTTGCCCTGCGCGCGCCTCGCGTCGTCGTCGCCCTGTCGGCGGGCGTCCTGCTCGCCGTCGCCGGCACGCTGATGCAACGCATGACCGGCAACCCGATGGCCGCACCCGAGGTCCTGGGCATTTCCGGCGGCGCCTCTTTCGGCGTGCTGGCGCTGCTGCTGCTCAGCGACGGCTTCGACCGCGCGGCAATGCTCGGCGCCGCCCTCGCCGGCGCCTTGCTGGCGCTGACGATCGTTGTTCTGGCCGGGCGGCGCAATGCCCTGTCGCCGGAACGGCTGCTGCTTGCCGGCGTCGCCGTGGCGACCGTCGCGTCCGCCTTCGCCGCGCTGCTTCTGGCCAGCGGCGATCCGCGCATGGACTTCCTGCTCACCTGGCTGTCGGGATCGACCTATCGCGCAACGCCAACGGATGCCTTCACCGCCGCAACGGTCGCGGTCACCGTCCTCGCGCTGGCGCCGCTGACCGCGCGCTGGCTCGATATACTGCCGCTCGGCGAAACCGCCGCGCGTGGCCTTGGCCTGCGGCTTGGCCGGGTTCGCGCCACATTGCTTGCGCTCACCGCATTGGCCACCGCAACCGCGACATTGGTCATCGGCCCGCTGAGCTTCGTCGGCCTGATGGCGCCGCATCTCGCACGCATGCTCGGCTTCCGCCGCGCCGTGCCGCAGCTTCTGGCTTCGGCCATGACAGGCGGGCTGATCCTCGTTGCCGCCGACTGGGCAGGGCGGACGCTGATCTTTCCCTGGCAAGTGCCTGCCGGCCTCATCGCCGCCTTCGTCGGCGGCCCCTATTTCATGGCGCTGATGTGGAAAGACAGGCAATGAAGTCCGTCCTGGCATATTGCCGCCCTTGCGCTGTCGATTGTAAGCAGCGCCCATCGATGGCGGCCGGCGCCCTCGCCGCGTCCATCAAGACAGCTTGCGGTTCACCTCGATGATCAGACGTTTCCTTTCCTACTACGCGCCCTGGAAGGGGCTGTTCGCGCTCGACTTCTCCTGCGCGGTGCTGGCCGGCCTGCTTGAACTCGGCTTTCCCATGGCGGTCCGCACCTTCGTCGACCAGCTGCTGCCGCAGCAGGATTGGACGCTGATCATCATCGCGTCTGCCGGGCTGCTGGTGATCTACCTGCTCAACACCGTGCTGATGGCGGTCGTCACCTATTGGGGTCACATGCTCGGCATCAACATCGAGACCGAGATGCGGCGCAAGAGTTTCGACCATCTGCAGAAGCTGTCGTTCCGCTTCTACGACAACCACAAGACCGGCCATCTCGTCGGCCGTGTCACCAAGGACCTCGAGGAGATCGGCGAGATCGCCCATCACGGCCCCGAGGACCTGTTCATCGCCATCATGACCTTCGCCGGCGCCTTCGTGCTGATGTTCACGGTCAACATGCACCTGGCGCTGATCACGGCGGTGATCGTGCCGCTGATCGCCTGGGTGACGATGCGCTATGGCGACCGCATGGAGCGCAACTGGCAGGCGCTCTACCGGCGTGTCGGCGATTTCAACGTCCGCATCGAAGAGAATGTCGGCGGCATGCGCGTCGTCCAGGCCTTCGCCAATGAGGAGCATGAGCGCACGCTGTTCGCGCATGACAACCAGCGCTACCGCCAGACCAAGCTCGACGCCTACCGCATCATGTCGGCCAGCAACTCCCTGAACTATATGGGCATCAGGCTGATCCAGCTCGTGGTCATGATCGCCGGCAGCTATCTCGTCATTACCGGGGGATTGAGCAATGGCGGCTTCGTCGGCTTCCTGCTTTTGGTCGGCGTCTTCGTGCGGCCGATCGAGAAGATCAATTCGGTGATCGAAACCTATCCCAAGGGCATTGCCGGCTTCCGGCGCTACACCGAGCTGCTCGACACCGAACCCGACATCGCCGACCGCCCAGATGCCGTGACTGTGGGCGGCCTCAAGGGCGACATCGAATACCGCGGTGTGAGCTTCGGCTATGGCGACGGCAAGCCGGTGCTGAAAGATATCGATCTCACCATCCACGCCGGCGAAACCATCGCCTTCGTCGGCCCGTCCGGCGCCGGCAAGACCACCATCTGTTCGCTGCTGCCGCGTTTCTACGAGGTCAGCGCCGGCGCGATCAGCATCGACGGCATCGATATCAGGGACATGACGCTCGCTTCGCTACGCGGCCAGATCGGCATCGTCCAGCAGGACGTGTTCCTGTTCGGGGGCTCGATCCGCGAGAACATCGCCTATGGCCGCCTCGGCGCCTCCGACGAGGCCATCACCGACGCCGCACGGCGGGCGCAACTCGACGGCATGATATCGGGCCTGCCGGCCGGCTATGACACGATCATCGGCGAGCGCGGCGTTAAACTGTCCGGCGGCCAGAAACAGCGGCTGGCGATCGCCCGCATGTTCCTCAAGAACCCGCCGATCCTGATCCTCGACGAGGCGACGTCGGCGCTTGACACCGAGACCGAGCGCGAAATCCAGAAATCGCTGGCCGAACTTGCCGAGGGCCGCACCACGCTCATCATCGCGCATCGGCTGGCAACGATCCGGGGTGCCGACCGCATCGTCGTCGTGTCGGAGTCGGGCGTCGTCGAACAGGGTTCGCACAGCGAACTGCTCCGCGCCGGCGGCATCTATCGGCGCTTGCACGACGCGCAGCATCTGGTGTCGTCGCGCTGATCCACTATGGTGGTGGCCCAAAGCAGGGAGCCCCCGATGATCAAGGCAACGCCCTTCGACTTTCCCTATGACGGCAGGCTGGTGGCCGAAAACACCGCGCTTGTTGTCATCGACCTGCAGCAGGATTTCCTGTCGACGACGGGCTACTTCGCCAGGCAGGGCTATGACCCGTCGCCTCTGAGGGCGATCCTGCCGACGGTGAGCCGGCTGATCGCGGCCGCGCGCAAGGCCGGCGTCAGGGTCATCCACACGAGGCAGGGCTATCGGGCCGACATGGCCGATATGACGCCTTACGAAAAATGGCGCCGCAAGCGTGCCGGTCTCGAGGGCACCGATATCCTGCTGCGCTCGGGCAAGGGATTCCAGATCGTTCCGGAGATCGACGTGGCACCGCACGACATCATCGTCGACAAGACCTGCAACAGTGCCTTCACCTACACGGATTTCGAACACGTGCTGCGCGCACAAGGCATCACGCATCTCATGTTTTCCGGATGCACGACGGATGTCTGCGTGCACACCACGCTGCGCGAAGCCTGCGACCGCAACTTTCAATGCCTGACGATTTCCGATGCCTGCGCCAGCGGCGACAGACAAGCCCATGAAGGCGCGCTTCACATGGTGACGGTGGAGGACGGCGTCTTCGGCGTGCTGACAGATTCGAGCGCTGTCATTGAAGGCCTGTCGCGGCTGTCGGGCATGGCGAGTTAGAGCGCCAAGATCAATGCCGGCGGGACAGCACCCCCCTCTGGCCTGCCGGACATCTCCCCCGCAAGGAGGGAGATTGGCTGTCATCTCGGCTTTCACTAATCGCACCGTGGCAAGACGAGCGCTGCGGGTGAAGCTGTCGATCTCCCCCCTTGCGGGGGAGATGTCCGACAGGACAGAGGGGGGTGTGAAGCATCTCGGCGTTACCGGAATAGCTTTCATTCCGTAGGCCAGAACTCAACCCGTTGCGCGCGTCTCCAATCCTGCACGAGACGCATATGCCCCAGGCTGGAATGCCTCGTGTTCGCGACGCGCCAGCGAATTGCGCAGCAGGGCGATCGTTTCCCGGCCGAGCGTTGCGATCTCGCGTGGCGTGTCGACGCCGACAATCATGAATTCATCGATCCCGAGAGCCGCATAGGCAAGCAGCGACAGGGCGGCCTGGGCTGGCGGCCCGGCAACATCGACCGCCTTGTGGCCGGAGGCGGAAGCACCCTGGTGAATCCCGACCGGAAGCGCGAAGCGCAGCTTGCCGGCCCGGCCATGTTCGGGGGCGGAGCGGCGTACCCGCTCCATCAATTGCCTGATCTCGTCGATCGAGCCCGGCGCCAATTCAAAGACATCGGCATGCCGGCCGGCAACTTTGAGTGCCGTTCCGGACTGCCCGCCCATGCGGATGACCAGGTCGGCGCCGTGCGGTCCCTTGCGCGGCACATAGCCGCCCTTGATGCTGTAGAACGTTCCTTCGTGGTCGAAGGGCCGGTCGTTCGACCACAGCCGCTTCAGCAGCACCAGATATTCGTCTATGCGCTGCCAGATGACGGTGTGCCCGACCGGCCGTGTTTCGGCGTCGGCATCGCTCAGCGGCTCGCTGATCATTCTCAGCGCCAGGCGCCCGCCGCTTTTCCTGTCGATCGACGCCAGTTGGCGGGCCGCCACGGTCGGTTCGACCACACCCGCCCAATGGGTGAGCACGACTTCCAGCGACGAGGTGCGGTCGAGCACCTGGGCCGCAAGATCCATGTTGGTCAGCAGTCCGGCCGAATCGTCGACGACGATCTTGCGGAAGCCGCCATCCTCGATCAGCCCGAGCTTGGTCGCGGTCTCGGCAAAGTCGTAGAAAAAGGGAACCGCGGCGTCGGCGGTCTTGCCGGGAATATGCGTGAACTCGATCGGCATTGCCATGTCCTCCGTTTCTGGAAGCGCTGATGCGGTGAAATTCGAATTACAGCCGCGCGAAAGCACGCCGATGATTCGGTTCATTCAACTCCGATTGCCTGTAAGCGGTGGGGGCAGCTAACCCCGGTCGATCTGACGACTCAGGGAATAAGACCCAGAACAACGGCCCCGGTGAACACGAACGCAAGGGCAAAGACGAGATAGGCGAAAGCCCCGGCATAGGCCGGGCGAAAGGCCTGGGCATTGGCCGCCCGCTGACCGCTCCGATCCGTCTGGGCGTTCTGGATATAGGACATATCGACCTCCGTCTCGGCGATTAATCTATAAAACTGGTAGACTTTGTCGATTGCTATTTTTTGGCCAAAGATAGAATAATTTTCTCCTGTGACGCTGAAAATTGGTAGGCACTTGCTTAGAGCGCGCGCTCGGACGGCCGATCCATATGGCGCGTCCGTTTTCGCTTCTGGGTCCGAATGGACCTATGGCCTGGCCCTCGCTGCACTGAATTCGTGGATTGGCCGCCCGGCGCGGGCGCGGTAGCATCGCCCAACCAACCAAGCGAAATCGTCACACAGGGGGCAGAAGAATGGGCACAAGACTGGCCGGCAAGGTCGCCATCATTTCGGGCGGCGCGACGGGAATGGGCGGAGCGGCCTCGGAATTGTTCGCCGCCGAAGGCGCCAAGGTGGCGATCATCGACCGCAACGGCGAGGCGGCCGCCGCCACGGCGGCGACAATCAGGGCGCGCGGCCATGTCGCCGAGCATTTTGTCGCCGACGTCTCCGACGAGGCACAAGTCGAAGCGGCCGTGAAGGGTGCTATCGAAAAACTCGGGCCCATCACCGTGCTGTTCAACCACGCCGGCACCATCGTCATCAAACCCTTCCTGGAGACGACGGTCCAGGAATGGGACTGGCTGCATGCCGTCAATGTGCGCTCGATGTTCCTCATGACGCGCGCCGTGCTGCCCGGCATGATTGCGGCCGGCGGCGGCTCGATCGTCTGCACCTCGTCGATCTCGGCGGTGGCGGCGACTCCTAATGAAGTGCTCTACGACACCACCAAGGGCGCCTGCCACATGTTCGCCCGCGCCATCGCCGTCGAGTTCCGCGACCGCAACATCCGCTGCAACGCGGTCTGCCCCGGCTTCATCCGCACGCCGCACGGCCTGCGCGAGGTTGCCGACCTCGGCAGGCTCGGCGTCGACGTCTCGGACGCAGCACTGGCCGCGCAGCAGGGCCGCATCGGCGAGCCGGAAGAGGTGGCGAGGGCAGCGCTCTACCTGGCCAGCGACGAGTCGAGCTTCGTCAACGGCACGCATCTGTTCGTCGATAATGGTTTTACGGCGATGTGAAACGCTCAAAGGAGGCGCGAACTTGGCAGGATGCGGGTTCCTCGCCCCCACGAAGATGGGGGAGAGGTGGCTCGGCGAAGCCGAGACGGAGAGGGGGAATGGCTCGACCTTGCCGTGCTTCGGCGACAACTCGCCACCGTCGCAGGCCCCTCTCCGACCGCTTCGCGGCCACCTCTCCCCCGCTTTGCGGGGGCGAGGAACCCAAGCTTTGCTACCGCTCTTCCCTTCGAAACGGCTTGAGCAGCGCCGAGGGCGCCACCGCATTGCGCGACATCACCGCCATGGCGACGATGGTGAAGATGAAGGGCAGCATCAGGAACGCCTCGTAGGGGATGTGTCCGAGCCCGCTGGCCTGCATGCGCAGTTGCAAGGCATCGACGAAGGCGAACAGCAGCGCGGCACCCGCCGAGCGCCACGGATCCCAGCGGCCGAACACGACCAGCGCGATCGCCACCCAGCCGCGCCCCGACACCACGCCGAAGGTGAAGGCGTTGAACTGCGCCATCGACAGGAAGGCGCCGGCAAGCCCCATCAGCGCACCGCCGAGGATGACCGCCTGGAAGCGCGTGGCGATGACGCTGACACCGGCCGAATCGGCGGCGCGCGGGTTTTCGCCGACCATGCGCACCGACAGGCCCCATGGCGTGCGGTAGAGCACGAAGGCGGCCACCGGGATGGCCAGGATCGCCATGTAGACCAGCGCAAACTGGTTGAACACCGCCGGCCCGAGCACCGGAATGTCGGAGAGGATCGGGATCGGCAGTGTCTGAAAACCCTTGATGTTCGGCGGCACCGACTGCTGGCCGAAGATCAGCCGGTAGAGGAAATAGGCGAGGCCCGACGAGAACAACGTCACGCCGATGCCGCAGACATGCTGGCTGAGGCCGAGCACCACCGTGAACAGCGCATGCAGCGCGCCCATCAGCATGCCGGTCAGCACTGCCGCCAGCACGCCGAGCCACAGGCTGCCGCTGAGGCTGGCAGCGGTGAAGCCGGTCATCGCCGACAACAGCATGATGCCTTCGATGCCGAGATTGAGCACGCCGGCCCGCTCGGAAAACATTTCGCCGAGCGTCGCAAAAGCCAGCGGCGTGGCGATGCGGATGATCGCGGCCAGGAAGCCGACCTGAAAGATCTGTTCGAACACCGCGCTCATCGGGCAACCCCGACGCGGCGTATGCGATAGGCGGTGAACAGCAGCGCCACCAGCATGGCAAGCAGCGCCGTCCCCTGGATGACATCGCTGAGGAAGGCCGGTACGCCGGTCGCCCGCGACATCGCCTCGGCGCCGGTCATCACGGCGGCTAGGAAGATCGCCGCCGGCACCACGCCGAGCGGATTGAGCCGCGCCAGCATGGCAACGACGATGCCGGAATAGCCGTAGCCCGGCGAGATGTCGCTCATCACCTGAAAGTGCACGCCGCCGACCTCGCTGACGCCGGCCAACCCAGCCAGCGCACCGGACAGCAGCGCCGTCGAGATCAGCACGCGCTCGACATGGATGCCGCCATATCTGGCGGCTTCCGGATTTTCGCCGGTGACCCTGATCCTGAAGCCGAGCGTCGTGCGCACGATCAGGAACCAGATCAGCGGCGCCGCGATCAGCGCCGCGACGACGCCGAGATGCAGCCTTGTGCCTTCGAGCAGCACCGGGAAATTGGCCGAATCCTCGATCGGCGGCGAGATCGGATAGCCGCTGAAGGAGTCCTTCCACGGTCCTTCGATCAGCGCCATCAGCGCGTAATAGATGACCGAGTTGAGCAGCAGCGAACTGACGACATCGTCGACCTTGAATTTTACCCTGAGCGTCGCCGGCACCAGCGCGACTGCGGCTCCCGCTGCGGCGCCGGCCACCGCCATCAAGACCATGGCGAGCGGCCCCGGCATTGGGATGGCGCCGACAAAGCAGCTGGCCACCGCGCCGGCAAGCAATTGCCCTTCGGCGCCGATGTTCCAGAATTTTGCCCGGAAGGCGACCGCGACCGCCAGTCCGGTGAAGATCATAGGCGTGGCGCGCACCATCGTTTCGGTGATCGCGTAGCTGTCGCCCAGCGATGCCGTGAACATCACGCCATAGGCTTCGAGCACGCCGGCGCCGGCCAGCGCAATCAGGCCGCTACACAAGATGAGCGTTGCTCCGATCGCCAGCAATGGCAGAGCGAAGTTGAACCAGGTCGGCGTCGAGCTGCGGACCTCCAGGCGAAACATCAGCTGTGGCCCTCCGCCCCGGTCATCATCAGGCCGAGCCGCGCGATCGTCGCATCGGCGCTGTCCAGCGTGCCGACGATGCGGCCCTCATACATCACCGCGATGCGGTCGCAGAGCACCAGCAGCTCTTCTAGATCCTCGCCGATGACGACAATGCCGCAGCCCTTGGTCCGCATGTCGAGGAATTTTTCGTGGATGAAGCGGGCGGCACCGATGTCGAGTCCTCGCGTTGGCTGCGAGACAACGAGCACCTTCGGATCGAAGGCAAGCTCGCGTGCCAACAACGCCTTCTGCAGATTGCCGCCGGACAATGCGCCGGCCCGGGTCATCGGCCCGGGGCACCTGATATCATAGGCCTTGATCTGCTCTTCCGCAAAGGCGCGGATCGCATCCGGCTTGAGCAGGCCCTTGCTGCTGAACGCTGCGGTGCCGATTCGCGGCAGCACCATCGAATCGGCGAGCGGCAGATTAGTCACCAGCCCTGTGGTCATGCGGTCTTCCGGGATACGTCCGAGCCCGAGCGCCTGCACCTCGCGCGGCGAAAACCGTGAGACCTTTTGGCCGGCAATCGTCATCCGTCCGGCATCGGGCGCCCGCACGCCGGAGATCACCTCCGCCAGCGCCCGCTGGCCATTGCCCGACACTCCGGCAATGCCGAGGATTTCGCCGGCACGAACGACAAGCGATATGTCGCGCAGCGCCGTGCCCGAATGATGCGAGGTTGAGATACCTTCGAGTGTCAGCACTGCCACACCCGGCGCCGATGGTCCCCGCGCCGGCGGCACGATCTCATGGCCGCACATCAGTTGCGCCATTGCGGACGACGTCGTGTTGGCGGGATCGTCGACCCGGCCGGCAACGCGGCCATGCCGCAGCACCGTGCAGCGATGCGTCAGCGCCCGCACCTCGTTGAGCTTGTGCGAGATGAAGATGATGCCGAGACCTTGCGCCGCCATAGAACGCAACGCCGAAAACAGCCCGTCGACCTCGCTTGGCGCCAGCACCGCCGTCGGCTCGTCGAGGATCAGCAGCCTGGCGCCACGAAACAGCGCCTTGACGATTTCGAGCCGCTGCTGCTCGCCGACCGACAGCGCCGAGACCGGCAGGTCCGGGTCAAGCGCCAGTCCATGCTGGCGGCCGATCTCGGCCAGCCGCGCCAGCCCGCCGGCGCGGTCGATCCGTCCTGTCTTGCCGGGGATGCCGATCAAAAGGTTTTCCAGCACAGTCAGCCGCGGCGCGAGGTGAAAATGCTGGTGCACCATGCCGATGCCGGCGGCCAGCGCATCGGCGGAACTGGTGATCCTGACCGGCTTGCCCTGGATGAGTATCTCTCCGGCGTCGGGCGCATAGGCGCCGAACAGCACATTCATCAGCGTCGTCTTGCCGGCGCCGTTCTCGCCGAGCAACCCCAGGATTTCGCCTGGCGCGACGCTGAGATCGACGGCCTCGTTCGCCTTGACGGCGCCGAAGCTCTTGGTGATGCCGCGCATTTCGATGAGGGGGGCGGGCAAGGGTGCTCCTCGGAGAGATGGCGCGGTTCTTTCACGCTCCCCCTTGTGGGGTGAGAAGTGTCCGCGCAGCGGGCGAAAAGCCAATTGCTTGGCTTTTCGAACTTCGAACGCCCTGAGCCTGCGAAGGGCCGGGCTGACAACTGGCGAGCCTGCCGGGTCCCCGCTGCTTCGCAGCGTCCCAGCGTTCGCTTGGCCTTTCATCGTGCCACTGGCACGATGAATTCGCCTGCGGCGAACCGGTCGCTCACCCCCACAAGGGGGAGGGTGAAAGATCAATCCGAAACCGGCGTATTCTCGTCCACATCCACCCGGAAATTGCCTTCCAGAATCTCCGCCTTCTTCTTTTCGACCAGGTCCTTGACGTCCGCCGGCAGCGTCTTGTCGAACTTGTGGTAGGGCGCCAGATGCGAGCCGCCCTTGGCCATGCGCGAGAAATCGCCATAGTCCTGCGCGGTGAAGACGCCGGCCCTGACCAGCTTGATCGCCTGCTCGACCGTCGGATACATGTCCCAGACCGGGCCGGTGATCACCGTGTCGGGGCCGAGGCTCGACTGGTCGGACATGTTGGAGATGGCAAGGATCTTCTTGTCCACCGCCGCTTCGATGACGCCGAAGCGCTCGGCATAGATGACGTCGACACCGGCGTCGATCTGCGCGACAGCCGCTTCCTTGGCCTTGGGCGGATCGAAGAACGAGCCGATAAAGGCGACCTTCTTCTTGATGTTGGGGTTGACCTCCCTGGCGCCGGCGAAGAAGGCGTTGACCAGCCGGTTGACTTCCGGAATGCCCATCGCCGCGACGGCGCCGATCGTGCCCGACTTCGACATCTTGCCGGCGATCAGCCCGGAGAGATAGGCCGGCTCGTGGATCCAGTTGTCGAAGACGCCGAAATTGGGTTCCGCCGGCCCGGCACCGGAGCCGAACAGCCAGGCGGTCTTCGGGAATTGCTTGGCGGTGCGGCGCGATTCACGCTCGGCGGCGAAGGCATCGCCAAGCACCAGCTCATAGCCGCCTTGCGCATATTCGCGCATGACGCGGCTGAAATCGGCGGTCTGCACCTTCTCGGACCATTTGTATTCGATGCCGAGTTCCTTCTCGGCCCTCTGCAAGGCGACATGGATCTGGTTGTCCCACGGCTCCTCGATCGGCGTGGCGAAGATCGCCGCCACCTTCAGCTTCTTGTCCGCCGCGAAGGCTGCGCCTGGCAATATCGCTGCCGCCAAACCGAGCGCGCCCAGCTCCAGCACATTGCGTCGCGAAAGCCCTTCGCGTTTTATCTGCGATTTATTGTTCCGGTTTTCCATTGCATTCCCCTCTGTTCGACAGCCGTGTCGAGCCGGCTGTTCGTGAAAATGTCAGACAGGGAAGTATGGAACGACGCCAGACTTTTGTCCACGTGGTCAAATTTGAACCGCGCACCGGATTCTTGATCTTAGCCGGCCGAGAGTGGGTGCCGGTCAGGCCCGTTCGAGCGCGATCGCGATGCCCTGGCCGACGCCGATGCACATGGTTGCCAGCGCATAGCGGCCACCACGCTCGCGCAGCTCCAGCGCCGCAGTGCCGGATATGCGGGCACCCGACATGCCCAAGGGATGGCCAAGCGCGATGGCGCCGCCATTCGGGTTGACGTGTTCCGCATCCTCGGCAATGCCGAGCTGGCGCAATACGGCGATGCCTTGCGAGGCAAAGGCTTCGTTGAGCTCGATGACATCGAACTGTTTTGGTGTCAGCCCAAGCCGCGCGCAGAGTTTTTGCGTCGCCGGCACTGGGCCGATGCCCATGATGCGCGGCGCCACCCCCGCGGCGGCCCCGCCGAGAATGCGGGCGATCGGCGTCAGCCCATACTTTTTCACCGCTGCTTCCGAGGCAACGATCAGCGCCGCCGCCCCGTCATTGACGCCGGAGGCATTGCCTGCCGTCACCGTGCCGCCTTGCCGGAACGGCGTCGGCAGCTTGGCCAGCGCCTCGACCGTTGAGCCCGCGCGCGGATGCTCGTCCTTCGAGATCACCACCGCATCGCCCTTGCGCTGCGGGATGGTCACTGGGGTGATCTCCTTCGCCAGCCTTCCATTGGCTTGTGCCGCGACAGTCTTGTCCTGGCTGCGCACGGCAAAGGCGTCCTGGTCGGTCCGCGACACCGAAAAATCCTCGGCGACGTTCTCGCCGGTCTCCGGCATCGAATCGACGCCATACTGCTTCTTCATCAGCGGGTTGACGAAGCGCCAGCCTATGGTGGTGTCGTAAATCTCGGCATTGCGCGAGAACGCCGTGTCGGCCTTGGGCATGACGAAGGGTGCGCGGCTCATCGATTCGACGCCGCCCGCGACCATCAGCTCCGCCTCGCCGGCCTTGATGGCGCGCGCTGCGATGGTCAGCGCATCCATGCCGGAGCCGCACAGGCGGTTGACGGTCGAGCCCGGCATCTCCTTCGGCAAGCCTGCCAGCAGCAGCGCCATGCGCGCCACGTTGCGGTTGTCCTCGCCGGCCTGGTTGGCGCAGCCGTAGACGACATCGTCGACAGCCTGCCAGTCGATGCCGGCATTGCGCTCCACCAATGCCCTCAGCGGTATCGCGCCAAGATCGTCTGATCGTACCGAAGACAGCGAGCCGCCAAAGCGGCCGATCGGCGTGCGGATGTAATCGCAGATATAGGCCTCGGCCATGTCATGCAGCCTTTGCTTTTCCGGTTCCCTCATGCGCCGCCTTGGTGCGGGCCTGCAGGTCGCGCAATGTCTTGAGTTCGAGTTCGCTTGGCGCCGGCGTTTCGTCAAGCGCCTCGGCGAACTTAACCACCCAGCCACAGGTGTCCTGCACCTGCTGGCGCGTGACGCCGGGATGCAGCGACACGACCGTGAATTCCTTGCTCACCGGATCCGGCTTCCAGATGGCGAGGTCGGTGATCAGCAAGGTCGGGCCTGCAGTGTCGATGCCAAGCCGTTTTCGATGGTCACCACCCTCGCCATGGCCGAAGGAGGTGAAGAAGTCGATCTTCTCGACCATGCCGCGCTTGGTCTGCGCCATGGTGATGTAGATCTCCTTCGACGACGTCGCGATCTCCGGCGCGCCGCCGCCGCCCGGCAGCCTGGTCTTAGGATGGAAATAGTCGCCGATAACCGTGGTGTTGATGTTGCCGAACTTGTCGAGTTGGGCCGCACCGAGGAAGCCGATCGAGATGCGGCCGCCCTGAAGCCAGTAGCGGAACATCTCCGGCACCGCGACGGTGGTGATGGCGGTCTCGCACAATTCACCATCGCCGATCGACAACGGCAGCACATCGGGCGCGGTGCCGATCGTGCCGCTCTCGTAAATCAGGGTGATGTCAGGCGCATGCGTCAGCCGCGCCACATTGCAGGCGGCTGACGGCGCGCCGATGCCGACGAAGCAGACATCGTCATTGCGCAGCGCGCGACTGGCGGCGATGGTCATCATCTCGTTGGGGGTGAAGCCCAAAGAATTGTCGCTCATGCCGCTTTCCTCAAATGCTCGACACGGGCCTCGAAATCGCCGGCACTCTTCTCGATGACATTGGCCTGCATCCACGCCTGGAATTTGTCGCGGTCGGCGGCGATCTCGTCCCATTCCAGATAGGCGGCATTGTCGCGCGCATAATAGCCATGCGCGTAAGACGGATGCGAGCCGCCGGGCACCACCGATATCGCCGCGATCGTCCAGCGCGGCAGCACGGTCAGATTGGGATGAAGATCGTCGAAATTGTCGACCACTTCCTCGACCGTCACCACCGCGCGCCTGGCCGCCAGCACGGCTTCCTTCTGGATGCCGATGATGCCTTCGATTAGCACATTGCCTTTCCGATCGGCCTTCTGCGCATGGATGAAAGTTACGTCAGGCCGGATCGAGGGGACAGCCGCCAGCACCTCGCCGGTGAACGGACAGGTCACCGACTTGATGTTCGGATTGACCGCTGCCAGCCCAGCACCGCGATAGCCGCGAAACACCGCGCAGGGCAGGCCGGCAGCACCCGCTTCATAGGCATTGGCCATGCCGGCATGGCTGTGCTCCTCGATTTCGAGTGAGCGCGGAAAACCGTTCTCGATGGCATCACGGGCGCGCCGCAGCAGGCCGACGCCGGGATTGCCGACATAGGAGAAGATGATTTTCTTCGCCATGCCCATGCCGATCATCTGGTCGTAGATCAGGTCCGGCGTCATGCGGATCAGTGTCAGGTCGCGAAACCCCTGGCGGATCGCCTCATGCGCAGCCGCCGTCGGGATCAGATGGGTGAAGCCCTCGAAGGCGACCGTGTCGCCACTGTTCAGGTTCTCCGAAACAGCCTGTTTGAGCGGCAGGAACTTGACCATCGCATCGGCTCCGGATTCAGAAAGTTCGTATTGCGAACACATGTTTTGTATGCGATACTTTCTACGCTGGGCGAGGTGTAGAGTCAATCCGGACGCCGATGCCGCTCCGCGGAGACAAGATGAACGAAGAGGCTGTTTCCCGTGATCATGTCGGCTCGCTTGAACGCGGCCTTGCCGTCATGGAGATCCTGGCCCGCCAGCCCTCCGGGATGACGCTGACCGAAATGGCCGAGGCGGCGGGCCTGACCCGCGCCGGTGCCCGCCGTTTTCTGCTGACGCTTGTCGCCACCGGCTATGCGACACAGGTTGGTCGCCTGTTTTCGCTTTCGCCGCGCCTGCTGACGGTTGCCCGCACCTGGCTCGGCGGCGCCTCGCTATGGGCCTTCGCCGCGCCCATCATGCAGGCTGTGGCAGCACAACTAAACGAGGCTTGCTCGGCGGCGATCCTATCGGGTGAGGATGTCGTCTATGTCGCCCGCATTCCCGGCCGCCGCATCCTCAGCGTGTCGCTCGACGTCGGCACCAGGCTGCCGGCCTACTGCACCTCGATGGGACGCATCCTGCTTGCCGGCCTGACATCAGGCGAACTCGAGACATTCCTCGGTCAGGCGACCATCGAGAGGCGGACGCCGAAGACGATCACCGATATCACACTGCTGGCCGGCGCCGTCGGCAAGGCGAAGGCCGACGGCTTTGCCATCGTCGATGAGGAACTGGAGCTCGGCCTGCGCTCGATCGCCGTGCCGATCCGCGACCGGGCGGAGCGCACGGTCGCGGCCATCAACGTCTCGACCCAGTCGGCGCGATTTTCGGTCGCGGAGATGGAGCGGGAGATCCTGCCCGCGCTGCTGGAGGCCAGGCAGCGCATCGAGGATTTTTTCGTGGTTTAGCAGTCACACATGAGCAAGTGCCCCTCACCCGGATTGCCAACCGAATTGCAAAGGGCAATTCGGGACAATCCGACCTCTCCCCGAGGGGAGAGGAGATCGCCAGCGTTGATGACAGCCTCTTCTCCCCTCGGGGAGAAGGTGGCCGCGAAGCGGCCGGATGTGGGGGCCTCTCATACGCGATGGCCCATCTGACGAACGCTCCTCAATGCTTGATCCGATCCCGCATCGCGTACCAAAGCATGCCCAGCACATAGAGCGGACCGCGCAGTGCCGTCCCACCCGGGAACGGCATCGGCGTCAGCGTCGAGAACAAATCTAGCCGCGAGGCGTCACCTGTGATCGCTTCGGCCAGCAGCTTGCCAGACAGCGTCGACAGGATGACGCCCTTGCCGGAATAGCCATGCGCGAAATAGACCTCGCCATAGTGCCCGACATGCGGCAGCCTGGATGTCGTCACCGACACCAGCCCGCCCCAGGCGTGATCAATGCGACAGCCCTGAAGTTGCGGGAAGGTCTTCTCCATGTGCGGCCGCACGAAGCCGGCGATGTCGGCCGGCGGTGACGGCGTGTAGCGTTCGCCACCGCCGAACAGCAGCCGACCATCGGCTGACATGCGATAGTAATTGACGACGAAGCGCGTGTCGGACACCGCGACATTGGCCGGGATGACATTGCGCTTGCCCTCCAGCGGCTCGGTGGCAACGATGTAGTTGCCGACCGGCATGATGCGGCTGTTGACGCGCGGCTCCAGCCCATGGAGCAGAGCGTCACCCGCCAGCACGACATGTCTGGCGCGCACCGAACCGTTTGCCGTCGAGACCCGGATCGAAGGCTCGCGCTCCAGTTTCACGGCCACCGAATTCTCATGGATGGTGACGCCCGCAGCAACCGCGGCGCGGGCAAGGCCGAGCGTGTAGTTCAGCGGATGCATGTGGCCGCCGAGCGGCTCATACATCGCGCCATGATATGATGTGTCGACCTTGGCTCGGGCTTCAGCCGCCGACAGCATTTCGGCATGCGGAAATTTCATCACCGTGGCCAGACACTCGGCCTCTTCCTCGAGATCCCTGAGGTCGGAGCCGTTGACCGCACCGACCAGGTGGCCGGTCAGCCTGAGATCGCAATCGATGGCATGGCGCTCGATGATGTCGAGCACCAGCCCGCGCGCCTCGAAGGCAAGATCGAACAGCGCCTTTGCCCGCTCGGGCCCGTAGAGCTTGACCAGTCCCTTGGCGCCCTTGCGCAGGCCGGGGATCATCTGGCCGCCATTGCGCCCCGAGGCGCCCCAGCCGATCTTGCCGCCTTCGAGAAGCACCACCTTCAGCCCGCGCTCGGCTGCGTGAAGGGCGGCCGACAGGCCGGTGCAGCCTCCGCCGACGACCACCAGGTCGGCTTCGGCATCGCCGACAAGCGCCGGATGGTTCGGCGCCGGATTGGCGGTGGCGACATAATGGGATTTGCCGATATCGAGGCCCGAATTGAACCCCGTTGAACTGGAAGCCATGATCACACCTTCAGCAGAAGGTGGTCGCGTTCCCAGCTCGTCACCACGCCCTGGAACAGATCGAGCTCCACGCTCTTGACGCGCAGATAGGTCTGGAAGAAATCCTCGCCGAGCAGTTCCCGCACCGGCTCACATGCCTCGAAACGGTCCAGCGACTCCTCCATGGTTTTCGGCAGCGTGCTCTTGATCTTGTAGGCATTGCCCGACGCTTCGGCCGAGCGCGCCAGTCTCTGTTCGACGCCGAGATAGCCGGCGAGAAGCGAGCCGGCGATCGCCAGGTAAGGATTGGAATCAGCACCCGGCAACCGGTTCTCCACCCGCCGCGCGGAGCGGCCGCCGGCCGGCACGCGCAACCCGCAGGAGCGGTTGTCGTGCGACCACTCGATGTTGGCCGGCGCACTGTGGTTCGGCCTTATGCGGCGGAACGAGTTCACGTTCGGCGCAAACAGCGGCATGATTTCCGGGACATATTTCTGCAGGCCGCCGATGAAGTGGCCGAACATTGCGGTGTCGGCATCGTCGCTGCCGGCAAACAGCGTCCTGCCGGCCTCGTCGATGACCGACATGTGCAGATGCATCGAGCTTCCCGCCTGCGCGGCGATCGGCTTGGCCATGAAGGTCGCGTGCATGCCGCTCTGCTGCGCGGCCTGGCGCGTCAGCCGCTTGAACAGCAGCACCTTGTCGGCCAGCGGCAGCGCATCGCCATGCAGGAAGTTGATTTCCAGCTGCGCCGTACCCGATTCATGGATCAGCGTGTCGAGCGGCAGGCCGGCCGCCGCCGCATAGTCGTAGATGCGCCGGATCACCGGCTCGAACTCCTCGAGCGCGGCCATGTCATAGGGATGCTGCACGGTCTCGGCTCGACCATTGGCGCCGACCGGCGCGGTCAGCGGCTGATCCGGATCGGGATTGGGCGCGGTGAGATAGAACTCCAACTCGGGTGCTACCACCGCCCGCCAGCCGCGCCTGGCGTAGAGATCGAGCACGGCCCTGAGCACATGCCGCGGCGAGGCCATCCAGGGCCGGCCGTCCATATGGAACGCATCGGCGAAGACATAGGCCTTGCCGGGAGCGGCGCCGGGCGCCAGGCAGAGCGTCGAGACGTCAGGCACCATGCGCATGTCGGGGTCCGAATAGGCAAAGCCCTCGTCGACCGAACCGGAATAGCGGCCGTCGATGCTGACCAGGAAGGCGCTGCTCGGCAGGTAGAGCGCGCGGTCTTCAAGCGCCTGGAGGAATTTGGCCGTCGGCAAGGCCTTGCCGCGCAGGACGCCGTTCATATCGGGCACCAGGCACTCGACTTCGTTGATCCCGTGGCGGGCCAGCCAGGCCTTGGCATCGCTGCCGCTGGAGAGTGAGATGTTCGTATCGTTGTCAGGCATTTCGTTTATGTCCGTATCAGGGAGAGTATGGCTTGCGCGGCCACATCCGTTCCCGGTTTCAGCGCCATTTGGGCTGCATTGTCCTTCAGGCGGGCGCGCATGGCGTCATCGGCCAACAGGCCGAGAATGGCTTTCTCCAATACCCCTTCGGTCCATGCATCACGGCCGATATGGTCACCGACGCCCGTCTCTCCGGCGCGGCGGGCATTGTCGTGTCCGTCCCAGCAATAGGGCATGATCAGCGACGGCACGCCGAAGCGCAGCGCCTCGCAAAAGCTGTTGTTGCCGCCGTGATGGATGAACAGGTCCGACTTCGCCACCACCGATGGCTGCGGAAACCAGGCGTCGAGATAGACATTGTCCGGCACCGCGCGGTAGGCGTCGCGCAGGCCGCCGACATTGACGATGAAGCGCGCCGGCAGCCTGTCGAACACCGACAGCATCCGCTCGATCAGCCCGACATCCATGGCGCCGAGGCTGCCGAAGCTGACATAGACCAGCGGCCCGCCATTGCGCGGAAAAACCGGCACCTCGAATGGCCCTTCCGAGCGCACGCAGCCTTCGAGATAGACGAAGCGCATGGGGTCGAGCGGCTCGGCGCGCTCGCGACGCACGATCGACGGCGTCAGCAGCAGATTGAGGTCGGGCGACGTCTCGAGGAACTGACCTTTTGGCAGCGGCGCCAGGCCGGCATCCGCCCGAAAGCGGTTGAAGCGGTCATGCGCCGGTGCTGAGGCACTGAGATAGCGGGCCTCGAACGCCGCGCGTTGCGGGTCATCCGCGCCAAGCCCCGATAGGTAGGGCGGCACATTGGTGTCCGGCAGCTCGGTCTCGGCGCAGGAGACGACACGCACCCAGGGACAGCCGGCGGCGGCGATCGCCGGGAACATGATGACATTGTCGAGCACCACCGCATCCGGCTTCAGCCGCGCCAGCAATTGGCGCAGCGGCGCCTCGGCATTGACCGCGGTGTCGACGATCGCCTGCCAGGTCGGCGCGACATAGGTTTCCAGCTGGTCGACCGGGCTCAGCCTAAAATGCGGCAGGTGCCTGCGCACGAAGGCCTGCCAGTAGCTCTGGCGTTCGCTGTCGCTCAGCGGCTCGTCGGTCGGCAGCTGGTATTCCTGGAAACCATAGTCGGCAAAGACGCCGGAAAAGCCGGCATGGCAGATGAAGACCGGCCGGGCTCCCTTGGCACGCAATGCCTGGGCGATGCCGACGCAATTCAACGCCGCGCCGAAACTGGCTTCGGGGAACAGCGCGATGGTCGGGCTGGCTTTACGCGTCAATTAATCCTCGTCAATCCGGCCGGCTGATCATGCCGAACAGCGCGGGCGCCCCGCGGCTAGCCGCTTGCGGTCGCTGGTTGCGGGAAAGCCGCAGGTGGATGCGAAGCAGATCGGCCGCCACCTCATACTGCAGGCTTTCAAGATGGTCGAGTATAACAAGGTGTTCGCGCAGCGATTGCCGCAAGCGGAAGACGTTGACGCCGGTATAGATGCCCGGCAGCCGGCGCAGCCTGAGATGATCGGCGAGCGCGTCGGCAACGAAGCGGTTGGCGCAGCCTTCGGCGAGCATGCCGTGAAAATCGATGTCCAGCCGCTGGAACTCGCGTGTGTCGAAGGCCGCGTCCGGCAGCGCCACCAGCGCCTCCATACTCTGGCGCAACGTCGCCGCCCGCGCGCCGTCCAGCCGGAAGCCCGGCGTCAGGATGGCCGCGGGCTCCAGCAGCAGACGGAACTCATAGCTGTCGCCTTGCGCCTCTGGATCGTCGGGGGTGCGCCGAAACAGCCAGGACTGGCCAGGCGCTCGGTCCAACAAATTCTCTTCGGTCAGTTTGTTAAGTGCTTTTAGTACCGTCTTGCGCTCAGCGCTGTAGCGCCGCATCAGCCCCGCGACGGTCACCGTCTGGTCCAGCCGCCGTGCCGACCGGTCGCGCAGGATCGCCTCGGCCAGCTCATCCTCCTCCGTGGCGGGTAATTCCGTGGCGACTGAAGCCTGCGCGGTGAGGTCGATCGCCAAGTGATAGCCGGAATCCGCCTCCCAGCGTACGACGCCCCGCTCCGCAAGCAGGCCGAGAGCGGCCCGCACCGGCGTGCGCGAGACATTGCACAGCGAGGCGATCTGCTGTTCCGGCAAGCGTGCGCCGGGCTCGAAACCGCGCTGCCGCGCCACATCCAGGATGCGTTGCGCCAGATCGAGATGGTTGGTGCGAGGTCGTCGGGCCGCGGCTTGCATGGCTGGTCCAGTGGAAAACGAGATGACCGTATCGATTTGACCGATCGCCAGCACGGACGCAATCGGCCAGATTCCACGATCGCCTACCAAATTATGGATTGACGTACTTTTTTCTGCAATAGTACTGTCACGACAATCGGCGAGAAAAAGACCGAGGGAACGGGATCGAGGCAGCGGCAAAGGTCGCAAGCGTTGGTCCGGCGAATGCAATTCGACGATCAACCGGAATGGGAGTCTGTCATGACCGCTACCAGCCTGCGGCGCCGTGCGCTGAAAACATCTTCGATCGCACTTGGCCTGGCCTTGGCGCTGTCCGCGCCGGCGATGGCTGCCGACCTCGTCATTTCCAACTGGGACGGCTACATGGCATCAGACGCCATGGCCGCCTTCAAGACCGCCACTGGCGTGTCGGGCGAAGTGGTGGTGCACGCCACCAATGAAGAGATCATGGGCAAGCTCATCGCCGCCGGCGGCAAGGGCTATGACGTGGTCTTCGTTTCTTCGCCCTTCGCCGAGGTGCTGAACAAGCTCGGCCTGACCGAGCCGATCGACCACGCCAAGATCCCGAACCTGGCCAATCTCTATCCAGAGGCAACCAAGCTACCGCACGATGTCGGCAATGCATTCTCCGTGCCCTACACCTGGGGCACCACCGGCCTCTGCTACCGCTCGGACCTGGTCAAGACAGCGCCGACCAGCTGGAGCGACCTGCTCGCCCCTTCCGAGGACCTCAAGGGCAAGACCACCATGCTGGCGACCGACCGCTGGCTGCTGGCCGCCGGCCAGCTCGGCAAGGGCTATTCGGTCAACGAAACCGACCCGGCCAAGATGGCCGAGGTCAAGGACCGGCTGATCTCGGCCAAGAAAACCCTGCTCGCCTATGACGACACCACCTTCTATTCCAAGCTGGTGTCCGGCGAGGCGCTGATGGTGCAGGCATGGGACGGCTGGTGCAATTACGGCATCGCCGAAAAGCCCGAGATCAAATACGTCATTCCCAAGGAAGGCTCCGACCTCTGGGTTGACACGATGGTGGTGATGAAGGCCTCCGCCAGCAAGGATGCCGCCTTCCAGTTCATCAACTTCATGCTCGACGCCAAGAACCACGCCTGGGCGGCGCAGAACATCGACTACAAGGTGCCGAACAAGCCGGCCATGGAAAGCCTGCCGGCTGATTTCCTGGCCAAATTCCCCAACATGGCGATGCCTGTGGCCGACCTCGTCAAGTTCGAGCAGTTGCGTGACGTCGGCGACGCCCAGCGCGACTATTCGAAGATCGTCAGCGAGATCAAGGCGGCGCAGTAGAGACTGTTCCAACAGCATCTTGGAATCAAGCTTGCGTTCCGTGTCGCCCCCCTCTGGCCTGCCGGCCATCTGCCCCTTAGCGGGGGAGATTCGCTGGGTTGTGGCCTGTCGCCAATCTCCAGCGCAGCACCCCCTCATCCGGCCGTTTCGCGGCCACCTTCTCCCCGTGGGGGAGAAGAGGAAAGCGCCGGCGCCAGCGACCCCCTCTCCCCTCGGGGAGAGGTCGGATTGCCCCGAATTGCCCTTCGCAATTCGGTTGGCAATCCGGGTGAGGGGGCAACTGCCCGAACATCATTTCGATGTCCTTGAAGAGACTGGCAGGGCAGAGGGGGGCACTCCTCCGTGAAGTACGCCCCCTCCCGCTCCTCCCTCCTGATGGCCCCGGCCCTGGCCTGGCTCGCGGCCTTGATGGTGGTGCCGTGCGCGCTGGTGCTGGCGCTCGCCTTCTTCCGGCGCGGCATCTATGGCGGCATCGAATACACCTTCACGCTGGAGAATTTCGGCCTGGTCTTCGACCCGCTCTATGCCGGCATTTTCCTCAACTCCGCGCGCATCGCCGGCACCGCGACGCTGGTCGCGGTGGTGATCGGCTATGCCGCCGCCTACGCCATCGCAGCCGCCCCGCGCCGGTGGCAGCCGGTATTCCTGTTCTTCGCCGTGCTGCCGTTCTGGTCCAACTACCTGATCCGCACCTATGCCTGGATCGTGCTGCTCAACCGCGAAGGCCTGATCACCCAGCTGCTGCGCTGGTTCGGCTACACCGGCGAGCCACCATCGATGCTCTATACGGAAGGCGCGGTTATTGCCGGTCTGGTCTACAACTACCTCCCCTTCGTCATCCTTGCCTGCTACGCGCCGCTGTCCCGCCTCAACCCGGAACTGGCCGAAGCCTCGCGTGACCTCGGCGCTTCGGCAGCCACCACATTCCGGCGTGTCATCCTGCCGCTGACCGTGCCCGGCATTGCCGCCGGTGCGGTGTTCGTCTTCGTGCTGTCTATCGGCAATTTCGTCACGCCCGCGCTGCTCGGCGGCGGCCGCTTCCAGATGATCGGCAACCTCGTCTACGACCAGTTCCTGACCGCCAATGACTGGCCGTTCGGCGCCGCGCTTGCCATGGCGCTGATCGCCATCATGTTGCTGGTGCTTATGGCGCAGGCGCTGGCTGCCAATCGCGCCTCGGGTCACGCCTCGCAGGCCGGCGGAGACACCGATGGCTGAGCGCTCCTTCTTTCCCTTCTCCCCGTTCGCGGGGAGAAGATGCCCCGAAGGGGCGGATGAGGGGCGGCGCCACCCTTTGCGATGCTCAGCGCTGCCCCTCATCTGCCTACCGGCATCTTCTCCCCGTAAACGGGGAGAAGGACGCTGGCCGCTTGCTCGCCACTCTACTTTCAGGCGGCAGCGATGAACCAATCTCTTACCCGCACTTTCGGCATGCGGACGATCCTCGTTCTCGTCTTCGCCTTCCTCTACATCCCGATCGCCGTGCTGGTGGCGCTGTCCTTCAACGAAGGCGGGTTGCCGACGGCATGGTCGGGCTTTTCACTGAAATGGTATGTCTCGCTGGCCTCGAACAGCGCCATTCTCTCCGCCGCGCTCAACACGCTGATCGTGGCGCTGGTCTCGACCGCGATCGCCACTCTGCTCGGCACGCTGCTGGCGATCGGCATCGAGATGCGTCGGCAGTACGGCAAGGGCCTCGAAGCGCTGATCTTCGCGCCGATGATTATCCCGGACATCGTGCTGGCGATCGCGCTGCTGTCGTTCTTCTCCATGCTCAACCTGACCATGGGCCTGCACACCATCATCTTTGCCCATGTCGTCTTCAACCTCGCCTTCGTCTGCTCGGTGGTGCGTGCGCGGCTGAAGAGCTTCGACTGGTCGATCGTCGAGGCCTCCGCCGATCTCGGCGCCTCCGCGCTCACCACCTTCAGGCGGGTGACATTGCCGGTCATCGCGCCGGCGGTCATCGCCGGTGCGCTGCTCGCCTTCACGCTCTCGGTCGACGAGTTCATCATTGCCTTCTTCACCGCCGGCGCCGGCCGCGCTTCGACGACGCTGCCGATGCAGATCTACGCGATGATCCGCTTCGGCATCACGCCGGAGATCAATGCGCTGGCGACCATCGTCATGGCGGTCTCGATCACCGCGCTGACCCTGTCGCAGCGGCTCAACCGTGGGATCATAGGCCAATGAGCGAACCGCGCACGCTGCTGGCCATCGACAAGGTGTCGAAGAATTTCGGCCGGGTGACGGCCGTCGACGGCATCTCGCTCGACATAAGGGAGAACGAGTTCTTCGCGCTGCTCGGACCGTCCGGCTGCGGCAAGACCACGCTGCTGCGCATGCTGGCCGGTTTCGAGACGCCCAATGACGGGCGCATCCTGCTCGACGGACGCGACATCGCCAAGATCCCGCCCAACAAGCGGCCGGTCAATCTGATGTTCCAATCCTATGCGCTGTTTCCGCATATGAGCGTCCGCGCCAATGTCTCCTACGGCCTGGAGATGGAGCGCTTGCCGGCGCCAGAAATCCGCTCCCGCGTGGACGCCATTCTGGCGACGACCGAACTCGCCCCCTTCGCCGACCGCAAGCCGGAGCAACTGTCGGGCGGCCAGAAGCAGCGCGTGGCGCTCGCCCGTGCGCTGGTCAAGCGGCCACGGCTGCTGCTGCTCGACGAGCCGCTCGGCGCGCTCGACAAGAAGCTGCGCGGCGCCATGCAACTGGAATTGAAGCGCCTGCAGCATGAGGTCGGCATCACCTTCGTCATCGTCACCCACGACCAGGAAGAATCGCTTGTGATGGCCGACCGCATGGCGGTGCTCAAGGACGGCAAGCTGCTGCAATGCGACACCCCGCACGCGATCTATGAGCATCCGGCCGACCGTTTCGTCGCCGACTTCATCGGCGTGATGAATTTTGTGCCGGGCAAGGCCGCCACCGATGGGGTTGTCGCCGCGAATGGCGCGCGAATATCCGGCAAGGTTCCAGCAACGCTCTCGCCCGGCGCATCCGCTGTCGCGTCGGTGCGGCCGGAGCGCATCCGGCTGTTCCCGGAAGCTCAGACCGTCAACCGCACCACCGGCACGGTCGAGGCGCTGGCCTATCAGGGGCTCGACCTGCAGCTGCATGTCCGCACGCCCCTGTCGCCAAAACCATTCCTGGTGCGCGTCACCGCGGATGCTGCCGATCGCCGGCCGGTTTTGTCAGGCGACCGGGTCGAACTCGGCTGGGATGCCGCCGATGTCAGAATTTTCGCAGAATGACAGGAGAAGCCTGATGGCGCAGAAGACGATCGCGTTTTTTCCAGAAGCGGCCTACGGCCCGGCGCTCAATTCCGTCGGCATCGCCCAGGCGGTCGAGGCGCGCGGCCACAAAGCCGTTTTCCTGTCCGACCCCGGCTTCGTCGATGTCTACAAGGGCTACGGCTTCGAGGCGCACCCAGTAAACCTGTCCGAGCCGATGCCGCCCGAGCAGATGGCGAAATTCTGGGAGGACTTCATCAACGGCCACATCCCGAACTTCCGCAAATCGCCCTATGATCAGGTCGACAATTACGTCAAGGATTGCTGGACGGCGATCGTCGACAGCGCCAAATGGGCGCAGAAGGACCTGCCGGGTGTTCTCTCGACCATCAAGCCCGATGTGATCTGCGTCGACAACGTCATCCTGTTCCCGGCCATCAAGCAGTACGGCAAGCCGTGGGTGCGCGTCATCTCGTGTTCGGAAAACGAGATCGAGGACGAAGACATCCCGCCGCATCTGTCGGGCTGCGGCGAGAACGACCATGCCGGCCACCAGCGCTACCGCGATCACTTCAACGCCGTCATCAAGCCGATCCATGACGACTTCAACGCCTTCCTCACCGCCAACGGCGAGGCGCCCTATCCGATCGGCCAGTTCTTCGAGGCTTCGCCCTATTTGAACCTGCTGCTCTACCCCGAAGCGGCAAAGTTCAAGCGCCGCCATCCGCTCGACTCGGCGAAATTCCAGTATCTGGAAGGCTGCGTGCGGCAGGAGAAACCCTACGCGGTGCCGACATTCGCCAAAAACAATGACGGGCCGCTGCTCTATGTCTCCTTCGGCAGCCTCGGCGCCGGCGATGTCGACCTGTTGAAGCGCATCATCGCGACGCTGGGCAAGACGCGTTACCGCGCTCTGGTCAATGTCGGCGGCTACAAGGACCAGTACACGGACGTCCCCGGCAACGTCATCGTCGAGAGCTGGTTCCCGCAACCTTCGGTCATCCCGCAGGTCGATGCGGTGATCCACCATGGCGGCAACAACTCGTTCACCGAGTGCCTCTATTTCGGCAAGCCGGCCATCATCATGCCCTATGTCTGGGACGGCCATGACAACGCCACCCGCGTCGAGGAAACCGGCCACGGCTTCGGCATGCCGCGCTACGACTGGACCGATGCCGAGCTGATTGCCAAGATCGAAACCTGCCTGACCGACCCGGCGATGAAAGCCAAGCTGGCGAAGACATCGGCGCAGATGCGCGCGCAGAATGGGCCGGAGAAAGCAGCCGGGTTGTTGGAGACGCTGCTATGACCTGCTCCGCCCCACATCTCCACCAGGCCACCACCCGCACCGACCTCGTCGACTGGGGCGTCCAGCCGGACGCTCTGGAAGGCGCTTCGCACTCGACCGGCAAACTCGTGCACAAGGGCCCGAACAACCAGCCGGAATCCGGCATCTGGGTGTGCACGCCAGGCCGCTGGCGCCTCTCGATCCCGCGCGACGAATTGTGCCATTTCGTCGCCGGCCGCGCGACGTACCGGTCGGATGTCGGTGAGGTGATAGAAGTCTCCAAGGGAACCGTGGTCATGTTCCCGGCCGGCTGGGCGGGTGAATGCACCGTGCATGAGACCATGCGCAACATCTACATGCTGGCGTGACCACGGAGCTTGATGACATGTCGACACCGCACTGGCCGAAGGCTTCGGCCGTGGAATTGGAAGACTGGGGCGCGAGCAGCAACACGCTCGCCGGTTCGCCGCGCGCTTCGGGCAAGATCCTGGCGCAGAACCCCGACGGATCGAGCGAATGCGGCCTGTGGGCGTGCACGCCGGGCACGCGCAAGGTCACCTTTGCCGCCGACGAGTTCTGCCATTTCCTCTCAGGCCGTGGCAGCTATGTCCATGACGACGGCGAAGAGATCCCGGTCGAGGCCGGCACGCTGGTGTTCTTTCCCGCCGGCTGGACCGGCATCTCCATTATCACGCAAACGCTGACCAAGGCTTTCATGTGCCGCTGAGCCCCATTTCAAGGAAATCGATATGACCACACCCATCATGAAATCCCCGCTCGCCATTACCGACCTCGTCGACTGGGGCGTCATCCCGACAATGATCGAGGGCGTGTCCCACACCTCGGGCAAGCTGCTGCACAAGGGGCCGGAAGGCCGCTCCGAATGCGGGCTGTGGGTCTGCACACCAGGCAAATGGCATTGCCATGTCACCCGCGACGAGTTCTGCCACTTCCTCGAAGGCCGCTGCACCTATGTGCATGAATCCGGCGAGGTGATCGTGATCGAGCCGGACACGGCGGCCTTCTTCCCGCAGGACTGGAAAGGCGTCTGCACCGTCCATGAGACCATCAAGAAGGTCTACATGATCCGCTGAGCGGATCTGAGAGGATGCCTATGGATTTCTCCCCTGACCGACCGGCTTTCTTCGTCAACCCGGACTACCGGCCGATGGCCGGCACAAACAAACCGGTGATCGATCCGGCGACGCTGGAAACCGTCGGGGCGATCGCTGCGGCCACCGACGGTGAGATCGATGCCGCGCTCACGGCGGCGACCAGGGCGCAGGCCGCCTGGAAGAAGCTCGACGCCAAGAGCCGGGCAAAACACCTGCATGCCGTCGCCAACGCCATCGAGGCGGCCGACTTCACCCGCTGCGCCGAGCTGATGGTGCGCGAGATGGGCAAGCCCTATCCCGAAGCGATCGGCGAGATCGCCAACTGCGCGCCGATCTTCCGCTACTATGCCGAGATGGCGCGCGACGATGCCGGCAAGATCGCCGGCACGACGCAGGCAGGTTCGTTCCAGTACGCCCGCTACGAGCCCTATGGCGTCTCCGTCCACATCATGCCCTACAACTTCCCGATTCTGCTGATGTGCTGGACGGTCGCCGCATCGCTCGCCGCCGGCAATGCCTGCATCATCAAGCCGGCCGAGGCGACGACGCTGTCGACGCTGGACTACATGACCGTGTTCCGCTCGCTGCCGGAAGGCCTGGTCTCCTGCCTGCCCGGCGACGCGGCGACGGCGCAGGCGCTGATCGCGTCGGACCGCACCCATGCGGTCGCCTTCACCGGCTCGGTCGCCGCCGGCAAGGCGGTGGCGGTGGCCTGCGCCGAACGCATGAAGCCGTGCGTCATCGAGGCCGGCGGCAGTGACCCGCTGATCATAAGCAAGCATGCCCCGCTTGAGATCGCGGCGGCCGGCAGCGTCACCGCCGCCTTCCATCTCACCGGCCAGGTCTGCACTTCGGCCGAGCGCTTCTTCGTCGTCGATGCCGTGCATGACCGTTTCGTCGAACTGTTCGCCGAAAGGACACGCGCGCTGCGCATCGGCAACGGCATGGACAAGACCGAGATCGGCCCGCTGGTCAGCGAAAGCGCGCGGACCAAGGTGATGCGCTTGGTCGACGATGCGATCGCCCATGGCGCCGTCGCAGTCACCGGCGGGCGCATCCCGCCAGCGCATAACACCGGCTGGTTCTACGAACCGACGATCCTGACCGGCGTCACCCCGGACATGGCGATCGTACGCGAAGAATGCTTTGGACCGGTCGCCGCCATCTGCCGGGTCAAGGATTTCGACGAGGCGATCCGGCTTGCCAATGACAGCCCGTTCGGGCTCGGCGCCTCTGTCTTCACCACCGATCTGGCCGAAGCCCACGAGGCGGCTGAACGGCTCGAAGCCGGAATGGTCTGGGTCAACAACCCGCTGATCGACAATGATGCCCTGCCCTTCGGCGGCTGGAAGGCCTCGGGCCTCGGCCGCGAACTCGGACGCCAGGGGCTCGACGCCTTCCGCCGCTCCAAGATGGTGATCATCGACCACAAGCCTGCAATCCAGGACTGGTGGTATCCCTACCCCGACAGCTGGTTTCGCGAGACCGGCGGCCGCAAGCACGTCTGAGTGTTTCGAACCTCGCCAGCTCCGGATAGCCAGTTCGGTGGCTATCCTGGGATAGCCAGTCCATGGCCGGGAAAGAGCAATGCCGCCGGGCGGGCCCGGCGGCATCTTTCTTTGATTGGCTACCGCCGTTTCGACGGCAAGTCGTTACGGCGTCGTTTCTGCTTCCATCGCGGCAGCCGTCTGGTCGATCTTGTTGGCAAGGACACCTTGGGCCCAGGACGTGACCGCGGCATCGACGGGCTTGTTGGCCATATCCGCCAGTGCCGCGTCGAGCGATGCATCATCGGTGCCGACCTCTGCCGCGGCAGCCGCCTCATTGGCGGCGGTGACCTCAGTCTGCTGAGCAGCGATTTCGGCCTGCAGATCCGTAATCTTCCCGGGCAACGCTGCCTGATCTTCGGGCGTCATGGCTGCAACCTGCTCGGGCGTCAGCGATGTCAGCGCGCTCAACTGCGAATTCAGCGCATCCAGCTTCTCTTGGGCCGCTTCAGCGACTGCCTGAGCGACCTTGGCTTTGGCGGACTGCGTCACGAAGGCCTGGATGGCAGCGAACTTCTTGCTCTTCGAGTTCATATAGGCGTTGATGTTGCGCTGAAGCGAGTTCAGCCGGCCGAGCTTGGCGTGGATGTTCTTCTCCTTGGGAACCGACGAGACCTTTGTGGTCTTGTCGACCGTGCTGTCGTCCGCTTTGGCCTTGGCCCGGCCCGGGGCCGACGAAGACTTGCCGTGCGAAGCGCCGCTCTTGCCATTGCTGCCGTTGTGGCCGTTGCCGCCCCCATTGCCATTGCCGCCAGCATTGCCACCGCCGTTGCCGTGCCCGTTGCCACCACCGTGGCCATTGCCGCCGGCTCCGGCGAGCGCCGGAGATGCCAGGAGCGTCAATGCGGCAAGCGCAGCGAACAGAGTTTTCCGGTTTGTCATGGTAATCTCCTCGGGAATCGTCCCCCTTGGCCCGACCGCTAAGCGACCGTCCTATGAGGAATTGCTAATAGTGCAGAGTAAACTTTAGACAAATGCTGTCTCAATACGCGATCTGGCACCCAGTCAGAAACCTAACCGCCTGATATAAAACACAAATTACCGCTCTTGGACGGCCATGGCACTGAAGTCCCATGCCGGCAGGACTATAGTCCTGCCGATCAGCAGCGGCATGGGTGAAAGTCTTTGCGTGGTATATCAGACAAGCTTTGAAAACAGGGGCATTGATAGCGAAAGCAAAAGGCTCAGCCGATGCTTTCACCGCCGTCGATTACGAGCGCCTGGCCGGTCATGAAGGATGAACGGTCGGAGACGAGGAACAGGATCGCTTCGGCGATCTCATCGGCGCTGGCCCAGCGCCCCATCGGGATTTTGGTGCGGACATAGGTTTCGATCGCCTCGCGCCCGCCCATCTGGGCAATGAACGGTTCGTTGAACGGCGTATCGACCCAACCCGGACAGAGCGCGTTGACGCGGACATTGTGCCGGGCATAGTCGAGCGACATCTGCCGCGTCATCGCCACCACCGCATGTTTGGAGGTGGCGTAGGCGATCATCTCACGGTCGTAGAACACGCCCGAATTGGAGGCGGTGTTCAGGATGACGCCGCCGCCTCGTGCGACCATCGAGGGCATGACCTGCCTTGCCGCCAGGAACTGCGCCCGCACATTGACCCGCCACGAGGCATCCATGCCGCCGACCTCCACTTCGGTCAGCGTGCCGCCGACCTGGATGCCGGCGTGATTGTGCAGGATGTCGATGCGCCCATGCCTGTCGAGCGTGCCGGCAATGAGGTGCTCGATCGCCCCATCGTCCGCGACATCGGTGGCGATAGCCTCGGCCTGCCCGCCCATTGCCCGGATGTCCAAAGCCGTTGCTTCGCCCGCGGCCTCATCCCTGTCGGCGATGACGACCACCGCACCTTCGCTGGCCATGATCAGGGCGCCGGCGCGCCCGATGCCGGAGCCGGCGCCTGTCACCACGGCGATGCGGTCTTTGAGGATCATGATGCGGCTTTCAGTTCGACGGCTTGCGCTCGCGCAACTGCCATTGGGCAAGCACCACGAGCAGCACGGAGGCGACCAGCACGATCGTCGCGATGGCGTTGATCTCCGGCGTCACGCCGCGCCGGATGGACGCGAAGACATAGATCGGCAGCGTCGTCTGCGCCCCGGCGACGAAGAAGGCGATGATGAAATCGTCGAAGGAAAAGGTGAAGGCGAGCAGGAAGCCGGCAACGACGGCCGGCATGATCTGCGGCAGCACGATCGAGCGGAACGTCGTCAACGGCGTCGCGTAGAGATCGCTCGAGGCCTCGACCAGATTGCGGTCGAGGCTGCCGAGCCGCGTGCCGACGATCATCGTCACCAGCGCCATCGAAAACAGCCCGTGCGCCGCGATGATTGAGCCGTAGCCGAGCGCCAGGCGCGGCGGCTGGTCGTCGGGCCAGATCGAGGCGAGGAACGGATTGACGACGCCAAAGAGCTGGACGAGCGCGACCAGCGTCGAAATGCCGATGACGACACCCGGAACGACGATCGCGGCGCCCAGAAGTGCGTCGAAGACCGCGCGTGTTCTGATGCCGACGCGGGCCAGGCCGAGTGCTGCCGCCGTGCCGCACAACGCCGCCAGCAAGGCGCTGGTGGTGGCGATGAACAGGCTGTTCTTCAGCGCTTCGACCAGGAACGGGTTCGCCAGCGCCTTGCCGTACCATTGCACCGAAAAGCCGGTGAACTCGCTGGCATGGTGGCCGGCGTTGAAGGAGAACAGCACGACCAGTGCGATCGGCAGATAGAGGAAGGTGAAGACGGCAATGACGAAAGCGCGCATCAGATCAGATCCACCCGGCGCGCGCCCGAAACCCGGGTCGAAATGCGGTTGGCGGCAATCAGCACCACCACCGAGACCAGCACCAGCGTGATGGCGATGGCCGATCCGAACGGCCAGTTGCGCGACTGCAGGAAAAGGTCGACCAGCGCATTGCCGATGAAGAACACCTTGCCGCCGCCGAGCAGCGTCGGGATCAGATATTCGCCGAGCAGCAGGATCATGACCAGCGAGAAGCCGGTCATCACGCCTGGCAGCGACAGTTTCAGGGTCACGCCGAGGAAGGTCGAAAGCGGCGTCGCACCGAGATCGGCGGAGGCTTCCAGCAGCCTTCGGTCGAGCCGCTCGAGGCTGACATAGATCGGCAGGATCATCAGCGGCAGGTAGCCATAGACGATGCCGAGCAGCACCGCGCCCGGCGTGTTGATCAGCCTGACGTCCTCGAAGCCGATATAGGCCAGCAGAGCCGGGATGCCGCGCCCGCCCAGCACATACATCCAGGCATAGGTCCGCATCAGAAGGCTGGTCCAGAATGGGATGACGACCAGCGCCAGCAGGATCAGCCGCCAGCGCTGCGGCGCGCGCAGGGCGAGGTAATAGGCAACGGGATAAGCGACGAGAAGACAGGCGAGCGCCCCCACCGGCGCCAGCACCATCGTGTTCCAGAAGGCGGTCGCCCGCGCCGGGAGATTGGCATATTGCGCGAAAGTGAAGGCTGCCTGGTAGCCGCCTTCCGGCGCCCGTTCGCCGACACTGAACACGGCGATGGCTATGAACGGCAGCACCAGAAACACCACCAGCCACGCGGTCGCCGGACCGAGCAGCAAGGCGGTCAGAAGATTCCTGCGAAGACGGCTGCCGTGCATGGAGAGATTGCCCCGGTGCCGGCGGGCAAAACCCGCCGGTCAAGTTATCTGAGTCGAATTAGGCCCGCCTGGCTCAGGCCGACTTGAAGCGCGCCATCAGCTCGGCACGGCCCGGATCGGTCAGCGTTGCCGCCGCGCCGAATTCCAGCGGCGTCAATAGGTCGGCCGCCGGATAGAGGATCGGATTGTCGAGCACTTCCTTGGGCAGCAGCTTGTTGACCCGCGCGTCGGTCGACGGCGCACCATTGGCCAAATGCTCCTTCACCGCCACCTGCGGGTTCATCAGGTAGTTGAGCAGGGCGTAGCCGGCCGGCTTGTTCGGCGCGTCCTTCGGAATGGCGTAGAAGTCGGTCCAGATCTCACCGCCTTCCTTGCCCAGCACATAGGCGATCTCGGGAATGTCGCGATGCAGCTGCGCGCCGTCGTTCGTCCAGCACATCGTCATCCAGGCGTCGCCGGCGCGCATGCCCGGCTGGTAGTCGGAGGAGACCGCGAACAGATGCGGCTTGACCTTGAGCAACAGTTCCTCCGCCTTGGCGAGCTCGTCTTGCTTCAACGAGTTGAACGAATAGCCGTAATATTTCAGCGCATTGCCGATCGTGGTCAGCTGGTAGTCATGCACCATGGTGCGGCTGTCGCCTTCCGCCATGGCGGTGTCCCAGAACTCCTTCCAGCTCGTCATCGGCTTGGTCAGCTTCTTGGTGTTGACGGCAAAGCCGGTGGTGCCCCAGTTCTTCGGCACCGCATAGGTCACCCCTTCGATCGTGCCCTCCGAGGTGAAGCGCGGATCCTCCTGCGAACCGTCGAAATTCGGCAATTTCGCCATCTCCAGCGGCTCGATGATGCCGAGCTTCTTGTAGGTCGAGATCGTGTAGTTGGTCGGCACGAACAGGCTCCAGCCCGAAGCGCCGGCCTGCAATTTGGCCAGCATCTCCTCGTTGGAGCCGAAGACGTTGACCTCGACGGCGACGCCGGTGTCCTTCTTGAAATTCTCGAAAGTCGCCGGGTCATGATAGTTCGGCCAGGTGGCGATCGACATGCGGTCGCCAAGGCTTTCCGCGGCAAAGGCCGGTGTCGGCATGATGCCGATCTCGCGCGCCATCACCGCCGTGGCAATGCCAAGGCCGGTGAGGCCGAGAAAGTCGCGGCGGCCGATCGAACCGCGCTTCAAACGCATCAGCTGGTCAACGAAATTCTCGGGGCTTATCGGCAGTCCGTCACGATATGATTTCGACATGTTTATCTACCCTCTGGTTGGCCCCGTTGTTCTTGGTCTCCGCAAACGCCAGCGGCGTTCCGGAGGCAAAGCCGATGGCGACGGGTTCACCCGGCTTGAAGAGATTGCCGTGGCCGATCAGATGATCGGCCTTGGCCAGCAGCGTTCCGATGCCCTTGACCTCGATCGCGTATTCCGCCGTCGAGCCGAGGAAGATCCGGTTGCGGACGATGCCCTTGAATGGGCTGTCCGTCCGAGCGCCGAGACTGAGCGATTCAGGACGCAGGCTGACTGAAACGGCCTCGCCCTGCTGCAAAGCTGTTCGCTTGCGCGCCGCAATGACCGTGCCGTCGGCTAGCGCCACCTCCACCAGATCGCCGGAATGCCCGGCAACGGTGCCGCTCAGAAGATTGGTCTTGCCGACGAAGTCGGCGACGAACAGGTCGGCCGGCTCGTCATAGATCTCGCTCGGCTGCCCGAGCTGGACGATGCGGCCGCCATTCATGACGCAGACGAAATCGCTCATCGACAGCGCTTCCTCCTGATCGTGGGTTACGAGCACGAAGGTGATGCCGATCTCGCGCTGCAGGTTCTGCAGCTCGATCTGCATGTCAGTGCGCAGCTTCTTGTCGAGCGCCGCCAGCGGCTCGTCGAGCAAGAGCACTGCCGGCTTGTTGACCAGGGCGCGGGCCAGCGCCACACGCTGCTGCTGGCCGCCCGACAGTTCGTGGATCTTGCGGCGGCCATAGCCGGCGAGCCGCACCATTTCGAGCGCCTCGCCCGCCCTTGAGGCGATCTCGCGCGATGACAGCCTTGGCCGCGCCTGGCGCAGCCCGTAGGCGACGTTGTCCTCGACATCGAGATGCGGAAACAGCGCATATTGCTGGAACACCATGTTGACCGGCCGCCGGTAGGGCGGCGTGCCGGCCATGTCCTGGCCCCGAATGAACACCTGGCCTTCGCTCGGCTGTTCGAAGCCGCCGATCATGCGCAGGCAGGTTGTCTTGCCGCAACCGGATGGCCCGAGCAGGGCGACAAAGGCGGAGGGTGGGATAGCGAGATCGATGCCGCTGACCGCGGTCACCGCGCCATAGCGCTTGGTGACGCCGCGAAACTCGATGTCGGGCACTGCGGTCAAGGCTGATGGCTCCAGCAACAGGGCAATATCGGGACGCTACCAGAGCCAATGGCGGCTAGTATATACCTCTGAGGTGGTATATCTGGTCTATTTTCTCGTTTAAGGGGGTATAAATTGTCCCGCAGCGACGAATACAGCCAGCTCGCCACGCTCGTCGCAGCGACGCGGGAGACCAGCGGCGACCTCTTTGGCCAGGCGCTGGTCGATTGGCTGCGGCAGCACCTCAGCTTCGACCACTGCGTGGTGTTCGGCTATCGCGGCGCGGCGCGCCCGCCGCTGCTGTTCGAAACCTTCTCGCCGGCCGAAAGCCACGTCTTCGTCGCGCTCTATCAGGAGGGACCCTATCTGCTCGACCCGTTCCACCACGCGGCGGTCGAGCGCAAGGAAGGTTTCTGGCGCATGCGCGAACTGGCGCCGGACCGCTTCTATGCCAGCGAGTATTTCCGCTCCTACTACAGCCAGACCAGGCTGGCCGAGGAGGTCGGCTTCTTCGTGCCACTGCCGGGCAAGGATGCGCTGGTGCTCTCACTGATGCGGCTGCGCGCCTCAGGCCCGTTCGGCACCGCCGATGCCAGATTGCTGCGCGACATGGCGCCGGCGGTGATCAGCTTCGCCAGGCTGCGCTGGCCCACCCTTCCGGCCGACGAACCGGCAGAGGCGAAGCGAGACGAGACGACCCCTCCGGTCAACGAGTTCGACCGCGCCCACATTTGGCAGAGCCTGTCGCTGACGCCGCGCGAAAAGCATGTCGTCGACCTGGTGCTGCAAGGGCATTCGACGGAGTCGATCGCCAGGGCCATGCGCATCGTGCCGGGAACCGTGAAGGTCCATCGCCGCAACATCTACCGCAAGCTCAAGATCAAGTCGCAGGCCGGTCTGTTCGCGCGCTTCGTCGAGATCATCGACGCGCGGATAAGATAGATTCTCCAGCCCTGCTACTGCTTGCCGGGCAAATGCTTCTGGTTCGAAGGCCTATCACCCCTTTTCCGGGCGTTGGCGCCGCCCCTCACCTGCCTGCCGGCATCCTCTCCCCGTATAGTGACGGGGAGAGGGGTGCTCGTCGCCGATTTCGCCAATCGTCAGCGTCGCAAGAGGAGCGCCAAGGTTGCGGCCAGCCCCCTTCTCCCCGTCACTATACGGGGAGAAGTGCCCGGCAGGGCGATGAGGGGCGGCGCCAACCTCCACAATTGATCGTCTCCGCCACAAGTTGGAAACTGTCGCCTTGACCGCTTGCCCATGGCCCTCGATCAGGCCGCCGAGCCGGCTTCCCACGACCCGGTCTCAGCCATCCGCTTCAGCAACGGCGCCGGCTTGAACACATCCTTGCCCGTCCGCTGATGCCAGTATTCGAGCCGCTCGATGATCCTGGCCGGGCCTTCAAGGCCAGCCCAGAACATCGGTCCGCCCTTGCCGATGGGAAAGCCGTAGCCATTGACCCAGACGACATCGATGTCGGACGCGCGGGCCGCTATGCCTTCCTCAAGGATCTTGGCGCCCTCGTTGATCAGGGGGTAAAGCGTGCGCTCTATGATTTCCTCCGCACTGATTGCACGCGGCGCGATGCCGTTCTCGGCGGCCTTGTCGAGGATCAGCGCTTCAACCTCGGGATCCGGCACTGGCGTGCGCGCGCCAGCCTCGTAGAGATAAAAACCCCGGCCGGTCTTCTGGCCGAAACGTCCTTGCTCGCACAGCGTGTCGGCGATCACGGCCGACAGGCCACGCGCCTTGCGGTTGCGCCAGCCAATATCGAGACCGGCCAGATCGCCCATCTGGAACGGTCCCATCGGCCAGCCGAAATCGGTGAATACCTGGTCGATCTGGCTGGGCGTCGCGCCTTCCAGAAGAAGCGCTTCCGATTCCGAGCCGCGCGCGGCCAGCATGCGGTTGCCGACGAAGCCGTGACAGACGCCGACGACGACGGCCACCTTGCCGATCCGCCGCGCTAGGTCGACTGACGTCGCCAGCGCATCCGGCGCGGTCTTGTCGGCGCGCACGATCTCCAAGAGCTTCATGACATTGGCCGGCGAGAAGAAATGCAGGCCGAGCACGTCCTGCGGCCGCGAGGTCGAGGCGGCGATTTCGTTGATGTCGAGATAGGAGGTGTTGGTGGCCAGGATCGCGCCCGGTTTGGCCACGGCTTCGAGCTTGCCGAACACCTCCTTCTTGACCGCCATGTCCTCGAACACCGCCTCGACGATCAGGTCGCAATCGGCGAGATCGGCATAGTCGGTGGAGGCCTTGAACAGGGCGAGCCGCTCGCGCTTGGCATCGTCGCTGAGCGAACGGCGCGTGACGGAGACCGAGTAGTTCCTGTCGATCGTCGCCAAGCCGCGTTGCAAGGCCTCGTGATTGGTTTCCAGCAACGTCACGGAGTAGCCGCCATTGGCGAAAGCCATGGCGATGCCGCCGCCCATCGTGCCGGCGCCGATAATGCCGACGCGGGCGATCCTGCGCTTGACGATGTCTTTTCCGGGAAGCTTTGTCGCCTCACGTTCGGCGAAGAACAAATGCCGCTGCGCCCGCGATTGGTCGCTGGCGACCAGCTTGACGAATAGCGCACGCTCCGCCGCCAGCGCCGCATCGAAGGGCAGCGTGACGGCATTGCGCACCGACTGCGCGCAGGCGATCGGCGCCTCGAGCCCGCGCGCTTTCCTGGCAAGATCCGCAGCCTCGGCGTCGAAAGCCGCCAGGTCGGTCTCCTTGAGTCCCTGATTGCGATCACGCACCGGCGTGAAGGGGCCACCCTTGCGGGCTATTTCCCCAGCGAAGTTCACGGCATGCGTGGTCAGATCGCCTTCGAAGACGGCGTCGACGAGACCGGCTTCATGCGCCTCGGTCGCGCCGATCGGCGTGCCGGAGACGATCATCCTGAGCGCCTTCGTCGCGCCGACAAGGCGCGGCAGCCGCACCGTGCCGCCGCCGCCCGGCAACAGGCCGAGCTTGACTTCCGGCAGGCCGAGCTTGGCGCCGGCATCGGCAACGCGGAAATGGCAACCGAGCGCCAGTTCCAGGCCGCCACCGAGCGCGGTGCCGTGGATGGCGGCTAGCGTTGGCTTGGCGATGGTTTCCAGCGTCGCCACGATGGCGCGCAGTTCGGGCTGCTGCATCGGCTTGCCGAACTCGGTGATGTCGGCGCCGGCGACAAAGGTCCGGCCGGCGCATGCAATGACGATGGCGGCAACCGCTGCATCGTCGCGCAATTCGACCAGCGCCTGCATCAGCGGTTCGCGGACATGGAAGCTCAGCGCGTTGACCGGCGGATTGTCGATGGTGACGACGGCGACGTCGCCGTCACGGCTGACCTTCACAAAATCGGACACGCAAACCTCCCAGCGCTATTCAGCGGCCGTGGCCGCGCGAACGGGATTTACAGCGCTATGACGCCGATTGGAACCGGATGTCGGCCTGGCACAATGATTACAGGCCTCTCTGGGATGACGAAGGTGTAGATTAGCGCGGCGCCTTCTGCCCGCCCGCCGCCGTGATCACCCCGACAATGATCAGTCCCGTCAGCAGCAATCGCACCCCGGCACTCACCCCAAACGTGTTGAGCATGGTCAAAAGCAGCACCAGGAACAGCGCCGCGCCCCAGACGCCGGGCACGTTGGCCTTGCCGCCGGCGACCGACGTGCCGCCGATGACGACGACGGCGATCGAGGCCAGCAGATATTCATTGCCGATATCGACATTGGCGCCGCGGAAATAGCCGGCGAGCAGCGCGCCGTCGATGCCGCCGAGCGCGCCCGATAGCGTGTAGGTGAGGAAGCGGATGCGGCCGACATTGACGCCGGCGAGCCAGGCGGCGCGGATATTCTGGCCGATCGCCAGCACCGAGCGGCCATAGATCATACGCTGCAGCGCGATGGCCGCACCGATGGTGAACAGCACGGTGAGGATTGCCAGCACCGGAACGCCCAGTATCTGCCAGTTGGCGAAATCGGCGAAGCCCGGCGGCGGCTTGATCTGCAGCCCGCGCCCATAGCTGATGTCGATCGACTGGATGATGAAGCTGGCCGACAGAGTGGCGATGATCGGGGGAATGCGTAGCGCCCAGATCAGCAGGTAGTTGACAGCGCCGACCGTAGCGCCGCAGGCGAGCGCCGCCAGCAGCCCGACCGCGATCATGGAATCGTTGCCGTCCATAACTTTCATCGCAACGGCACTGGCAAGGCCGATATTGGCTGGCAGCGACAGGTCGACATTGCCCGGGCCGAGCGTGATGACGAACATCTGGCCGACGCCGACAATGACGGTGAACACCGCCAGCGACAGGGCCGCCGTCACCATGCCGCCGGCGCCATAACCGCCGGTGAAGGCGATTGTCGCCAGCCACACCAGAAGCGCGCCAATGAACGACCAGATCCAGGGTTTGGCGAGCAGTGGTTTCAACGCGGCCATTGCTACCTCTCCCTGCGGCTGATCAGGACGCGGGCCGCCAGTACGATGATCAGGATGGCGCCGTTGGCGGCAACCTGCCAGTCGGGCGGGATGTGCATGAAGGTGAGCAGCGGCGAGGCCGCCAGCGCCAGCGTCAGCGCGCCGATCACAGCACCTATCGGCGACACCCGGCCGCCGACGAATTCGCCGCCGCCGAGGATGACGCCGGCGATCGCCAGCAGCGTGTAGCCATTGCCGATATTGGCATCGGCCGAGGTGGTGATGCCGATCAGCGCCATGCCCGACAGCACGCCGAACAGGCCGGCCAGCGCAAACAGCACGATCTTGGTTCGGAGCAACGACCAGCCGGCGCGGCCAAGCGCCGCCGGATTGCCGCCGGACCCGCGCAGGATCACGCCATAGGAGGTGCGCATCAGGCCGAAATGAACGATGAGGCCGATCAGCAGCGCGGCGACGATCGGGAAAGGAATGAAAGGCGGCTTGAAGGCCATCAACCCGAGCAGCCAGTCCGGCGCCTTGCCGCCCGGTTTGGGCAAAACGAGAATCGCCAGCCCCTGCCAGACGAAGCTCATGCCCAGCGTCACCACGATGGAAGGCAAATTGCGCAGATGGATCAGCGCGCCGAGCAGCGCATAGACACCGATCGATCCGAGCAGGATGACGGCGCCGATGAGCGGCGCGTCCTTCAGCCAGGTCGCCGTGACGCAGCCGACGAAGCCGACGAAGGTGCCGATCGACAGGTCGAGCTCGTTTCCGGCGATAACGAACATCTGCGCGATGGTCGCCAGCGCGATCGGGATCGCCAGGTTGAGCATCAGGCTGAAGCCGAAATAGCTGATGGCGCGCGGGTTGAGCCAGGCGATGGCGAGCAGCACCAGCGCCAGCGACAGCGCCGGCAGCAGCCCGCGCAACAGACGGGCACGGGCCAGCGCGCCACGCTCGGCGGACGTCCTGGCAGCGGTGTCGAGGCTGGCGGCCGTCATCTCAGGCCGCATCGCCGAAGGAGGACTGGATGATCTTCTCTTCGGTCAACTCGTCGCGGCGCAGATTGGCGACGATGCGGCCGTTCTTGAAGACATAGATGTGGTCGCAATTGTCGAGCTCTTCGGTTTCCGTGGTGTACCAGAGGAAGGTGCGGCCTCGGGCAGCCTCTTCGCGCACGAGGTCATAGACCTCCAGTTTGGTGCCGATGTCGACGCCGCGCATCGGGTCGTCCATCAGCACGATCTGCGCGTCAGAGCCGAGCGCACGCGCAAACAGCGCCTTCTGCTGGTTGCCGCCCGACAGCGAGAAAATGTTGTTGTTCATGTCAGGCGTGCGGATGCCGATCTTCTTCTGCCAGAATGCAGCGAGCTCGGCCTCGCGCTGCGGCGAGATCAGCAGCCCGCTGCGCAGCCGCGCCAGCGAGCGGATGCCGATGTTCTCGGCAATCGACCATTGCGGAAAGATGCCGTCCGACTGGCGGTCGCCGGCGACCAGCGCCACCGGTGCGGTCACCTCGATACCGGCCCGGGCGCGCGATGCAGCAGTGAAGATCGCCAGCAGCAGATCGGTCTGGCCGTGTCCCGCCAGACCGGCAAGGCCGATGATCTCACCGGCGCAGGCGACAAGGTCGGTGCCGTCCTTCTGCGCGGCGGGCCGCGCCCGGACCCGCAGCGGACTGGCGGCGGGCTTGGCGGCAGCGATTTGCGCCGCGATCTTCTGGCGCGCTTCCGCGCCGCCCATCGCCGTCACCAGCCGGTCGCGGTCGAAGGCGCTGGCGGCGTCAGCGACAACCACCTTGCCGTCGCGCATCACCACGATGCGGTCGGCGTTGCGCAGCACCTCGCCCAGCACATGCGAGATCAGGATGCAGCTTTTGCCGCCGGCAACGAAACGGCGCATGAAGGCCAGCAATTGGCCCGCCGTATGCGCGTCGAGCGACGAGGTCGGCTCGTCGAGGATGACGAGGTCGAGACGATCCTGGGTGACGGTGAAGGCCCGCGCCACCTCCACCATCTGGCGTCGGCCGATCGACAGGTCGCCGACAATGTCGGACGCCGAGATGCTGTGGCCCGGAAAGATCTCGTCGAGCTTGGCGGCGATCAGCTCGGCCGCCTTGCGCCGCCAGCCGAAGCCACGCAGCGAAGCGTGGTTGATGCGCGTGTTCTCGGCGACGCTGAGATTGGGGCATAGCGACAGTTCCTGGAAGACGCAGCGTATGCCGAGTTGCTGCGCGCGCGACACCGAGTAATTGTCCTCGGTGTCGCCATGCACGCCGATCTGCCCGCTGTCGGGCACCAGCGTGCCCGCCACCATGTGCATCAGTGTCGATTTGCCGGCGCCATTATGGCCGACAAGACCGACGCATTCGCCGGGGCCGACATGGAAATCCACGCCGCCCAGTGCGCGAACGGCGCCGAAATGCTTTTCGGCGCCGTTCAGTCTGATGATGTCAGCGTTCCCTTCAGGCATGCTCAACGATACTCGCTTGGCTGTACGGACGGCAACGCTTGGCCGACATTCACTTGATGTTGGCTTTGATGGCCGCGATCGCGTCTTCCTGCGTGTATTCGTGGCTGGCGACGCCGCCCTTGGGGATCTTCGGCAGCTCGGCCTCGAAATCGTCCTGTGTGAAGGCCAGATACGGCACCAGCAGATCGTGCGGAATGTCGGTGCGGCCGTCGAGCACCTGCTGTGCCACCCAGAAGGCGAGCGACGACACGCCGGGCGCGATCGAAGCCGACCAGGTCTGGTAGCCGTCCTTGTCCTTCTGCTCCTTCCACCACTGCAGCTCGTCCTGGCGGTTGCCCATGATGATGGTCGGGCGCGGCTTGCCGGCAGCGGCGAAGGCCTGGGCCGCGCCGTAACCATCACCGCCCTGATCGACGACGCCGACGATGTCGGGCAGCGACGGCAGGATGGTCGCCACCGCCTTCTGCGCCGTCGTCTGGTCCCAGTCGCCGGTCACCGAACCGACGATCTTGAACTCGGGATGGGCGGCGACGCCTTCGAGGATGCCGGCATGGATGGCATCGTCGATCGAGGTCCCGGCAAGGCCGCGGATTTCAAGCAGATTGCCGCCCTTGGGCTGGAACTTGGCCATCTGCTCGATTTCCTGCTTGCCCATGTCCTTGAAGTCGACGACGACGCGATAGGCGCAAGGCTCGGTCACGGTGCCGTCGAAGGAGACGACGACAATGCCGGCATCGCAGGCCTGTTTGATGGCGCCGTTGAGCGCATCCGGCGAGGCCGCGTTGATGACGATCGCGTCATAGCCCTGCAGGATCAGGTTCTGCACCTGCGCCGCCTGCGTCGGCACTTCCTTGTCGGCGGTGGTGAAGATGTCGGCCGCGCCGACCACCTTGTCGGCGACCGCCTTCTTGGTGACGATGCCATAGCTGTCGAGCATCGCCTGCCGCCAGGAATTGCCGGCATAATTGTTGGAAAAAGCGATCTTCTTGCCGCTGGTGTCGGCCAGCGCCGTGCCCGAGGCGAGCATTGCCGCCAAGGCTCCCAGAACGAACAGTTTCTTCATGTCGTTATCCTCCCAGATGTGTTGACTGCTGCATTCCCACCGGCTTTGACCCCGGCCTCACTCCCAACTCTGATTTGAGCACGGATTGTCGCGAGCTCAAAACAGTCTCAATCCCGGCACGCGAACCCTGAGCCGGTACAGCGACGTCGACGCGGTAATGTAGAGGCTTTGCAAATCGTCGTCACCGAAGGTGAAATTCGCGCAATCTTCCGGCGTCCGGATGACGCCAAGAATGGCGCCCGACGCGTCGAAAATGTGGATGCCGCCGGGTCCGGTGCAGTAAAGGTTGCCGCGGCTGTCGATCTTCATGCCGTCGGGCGCTCCCGGTCCCTCGCCCTCGGTTACTGCCCACACCGCGCCGCCATTGAGGTCGCCATTGGCTTCGACACCGAACACCCTGATGTGCCCGCGTTCGGTGTCGTTGATGAACAGCCGCGACTCGTCCAGCGAAAAGCAAAGCCCGTTCGGCTGCCCGAAATCGTCGGCCAGCAATGTCAGCCGGGCGCCGTCGCCATCGATGCGGTAGATGCCCTGGAACGGCAGGTCCTGCGGGCGTGGCACGCCATAGAATTCCTTCCGGCCATAGCCCGGATCGGTGAAGTAGATAGATCCGCCGGTGGCGACGACGATGTCGTTCGGGCTGTTGAGCTGCTTGCCCTGGTGGTGCGTGGCAAGCACCGCCGCGCTGCCGTTGGGCTCGGCGCGGGTCACGCGGCTTGTTGCGTGCTCGCAGGTGACCAGCCGCCCCTGGCGGTCCAGCGTGTTGCCATTGGCCTTGTGGCTCGGCTCGCGGAACAGCTCGATCTCGCCTTCGGCACTGCGGCGATACATCCGGCTTTCCGGAATGTCGGAGAAGACCAGCCATTTCTCGTAGGGATGCCAGACCGGCCCTTCGAGAAAGCCGAAGCCGCTCGCCAGCGTCTCGATGGTCGCATTGCCGACGACGTCGTCGAAGCCGGAATGGCGCGCACGCGCCGACACCGACATCATCGGCTCCCGGCGCGAACAGCCGTGCTACTCCGCATGGTGACGAATGGCATGAGCGCTTCCCGATACAGTCTTCTTGTTGGGGCAGAGCGTAGGCGCCGTACCGACGAGCCGATACGGGTCAAAGCGCACGGCCGACTGTGCGTTTGCACAGTCGGCCGTGCCTATCGAGCACGGGATAGCGACGACGTCAGATCAGGGCCGGCGACCACTCCGCAAAAGCGCGGTCAAGGTTGCGCTCGCGCACGCCACAGCCACGAGCACGACCACGCCTGCAGCGTTGGACTCCTGCTGTGTTCGAGCCGAGTCGTGCTGCGCGGGTAAAGGGCTGTGAACCAAGGTTTTCAGATCGGACCGGCTGCCGTGCCGAACGGAATAGGCCCGCGTGAACTCGGCACCGAGAAGGAAAATTTCCGACGAGTAGTAAACCCAGAGCAGTATGACGAGCAGGCCGCCGGCGGCGCCATACGAAGACGCAATCGCGCTGGTGCCGATATACCAGCCGATGAGCGATTTTCCCAATGTGAACAGGGCCGCGGTCCCGACAGCGCCAATTGCGACATCGCGCCATTCCAGCGTTCGGTCGGGTAAAACCTTGTAGATGGCGGCAAACATCACGGAGATAAGTGCAAACGAAACGACGCCGTTGATCCCGCTGAGTATGATCGTTCCGAACGGCAGATGGGCGTTGATGAAAGCGCCCAGTGCCGAAATCGCGGCGCTTGCGATGAGAGAGACCAGCAACAGGAACCCGAGTGCGGCCACCAGCCCCAGACTGGCGGCCCGCGCCCGCACCAGACGCGACAGGGAGTTGCCTTGCGGTTCGATCTTCCAGATTGTGTTCAACGACTGCTGCATTTCGCCGAAGACGCCAGACGCGGCCACCAGCAAGGTGATCAGCCCTATGATTGCGGCCCAGGTGCCGTACAGCCTGCCGGATGCATTTTCCAGGGCCGTCTTGAGGAGATCGGCGCTTTCCGGTCCCATCAGCCCTGATATCTGCGCGGACAAGGCCAATTGTGCGGCATCGTGGCCGAAGACGAGACCAGCAATCGCCACCACGATCAGCAAGATCGGCGCCAGTGAGGTGGCGGCATAAAAGGCCATCGCCGCACCATGGCTAAGCGCATTGTCGTCGATGAAACCGACGACGCTTTCGCGCACCAGGTGCCATAAATCTGCAAATAAGGGTCGCACTTCGAGTCCACAGGCATTGAGTTGGCGTTCACTAGCAATGCGCCGGACCTTCCGATGTTCCGGCTTGGGGCCGCCGCTGTTTCAGTGCTCTGCCAACCAGTCATCGAGCCGGTCCTGTTCGCGGCGCAGTGCGTCGATGTTGATCAGGCCGCGCGCCATGGCGAGATAGATCGCCCGCGTCCGCGAGTTGAACACGGAAGCATCGCCGGCGCCGTCCTCCGCTGGCATGATGCCGAGCTTGTCATAGACATGCTTGATGCGGCTCTGCGCACCACGGATCGACAGGCCGCGACGTGCCGCGATCGCCCGGTCGGTGAGGCCGAGCGCGATGTCGATCAGGCTCTCATATTCGCCGTCGGTGATGCCCTCGAACTTGTCCTGCACGCGGTGCTGGATGCCGCGGATCTCGCGGTCGATGATGCAGTGGCCATCGCGGAAAACCCCGCGCAAGGCGGACCGCATGCCCTCCTCCGTCGCTGACTTCAACACATAGCCATAGACCGAGCCGGGCGGCACGATGCGCGCCACGCCGCGTACATAGGCTTCGTCGGCGAAATTCGACCAGAACAGGATGTGTGTGCCGGCGCGGCGGTTCCAGATCGCCTTGGCAACTTCGATTCCCGTCGCCTTCGGCATCTGCAAATCGAGCACGACATGCAATGGCTCGCGCTCAGTCGCCAGGTTGATGGCGTCCTCGCCGTCGCTCGCTTCGATCACCTCGACGTCGCCGGGCCACAACTGCTCCACCGTCCGCCGCGCGAAGCTACGGTGCAGCCCGTCATTCTCGGCGATCATCACAAGCATCACATGGCCTCCGATACGGCGAACTCGCCAGGAACTGCTGCAGCCGCCAATTCTCGCGACGGCTGGCGGTCGATCTCGACGACGACACGTGTGCCGCCGTTCTTGCGGCCGGCCTGGCCGATGCGCAGCCGCGCCCCGATAAGGGCTGCCCGCGTGTGCATATGGCCGATGCCGCCATATGCGGCCGGGTCGACGGCGCCGCAGCCCTGGCCGTCATCCGTCACGATCACCCGCAGCACGCTCGCGGTCGACGCCAGCAGCACGTCGATGCGGTGCGGCGCGGCATGGCGAACGGCATTGTTGATCGCTTCCTGCACGATCCGGTAGAGCGCGGTGCGGACAGGCTCCGGCAAACTGTCGGCGCCGCCGTCGCTGGTGTCGGCGATGCGCACGGCGATCGGCGGCTTGGCCTTGCTGACACTGCGGTTGAGATGCGCTTCGACCGCATCGCGCAGGCCGAACAGTTCAAGCACGCTCGGCCGCATGGCGTCGACGATGTGGCGCAGTTCCGTCAGGCAGCCGGCGACCTCCTGCTCGAGGTCAGCAAGCTGCGCGGCCCGCGCCACGCCCTGGCCGCGCAAGGCCGAAAGCTGGCGCGCGATGCGGGCGAGATCGGCAAGCGTCTGGTCGTGCAGGTCCATCGCCATGCGGCGGCGTTCGCGCTCCATGCCCTCGGTCAATTGCGAGGCGCCGACCCGCAGCAGTTCGACGCGGTTGCGCGCCTCGCTCTCGGCCAGCATGGCGCGGCGCGCCTCCTCGGTCTGGATCAGCGCGAAGATATAGGGCGCGATCAGATCGGCGCATTGCTGGGCGACCGCGACATCGGCAAGCGTGTAGCAGCCGATTTCGTGCCGACTGATATTGAGCGCGCCGATGACGCTACCGCGCGCCCTGAGCGGCACGATGATGCGGCTGCGCAGCTTGGCCGCGAAAATCGGCTCGTCGAAAGCGCCGGCAAAATGAAAACGGTCGTCGACAAGCGCGTTGTCCGACAACAGGTAAGGCGTCTTGCCCCACAACACGAAGCGAATCGGACTGCCTTCCACCGGATGCTGGGCGAGCTCGCTCCAGCTGGTGTGGAAACCGGCTTCGTAGCAGGCATGCATGCGCCCATCGTGAGACAGCACAGCCAGATCGATATGGTCGTGCGGAATGAGCGTGCCGATCTCGATGGCGGTCGCGCGGAACGCCGTGCCGGGATCGATATGGCCGGCAAGCGCCCGCGATATCGCCAGCAGCCGGTCGATCAGGACCAGGGACACTTCCGCCATTGCTTTCACGATCCTCCCGTGCCGCGAAATAGTGGACGCATGCCGCCGCCGCTGTCAACGACGGAGCCGTTGCCATAGGAATTTTTTCTTGACTCCCTGCCCTCAGCTATGATACATTTTTGCCTATGGTGCTGATTTGCGCCAGTGACCCGCCGCACAGGCGGGTTTTTCGTTTGATGCTCCGTCAGCCATGCGCAGGCGAAGGCTCCGAAGAAACCCGTCAGCCCGAATTCGTTGCCCTGCCATTGGCCCGCCCGATCAACTTGCGGTGCAATGATTGTAAAGGGTTCGCGTCCTGGTCTAGGGAGGAGTCTAGGAGACCGAACAGAATGCCAGTGACGCAAAACGTTGCTCCGGGCGCCCCGGGAATCCCGGCGCGCTGGACATCAAGCGCCAAGAGTGGCGTCGGAACGTCGCTTTCGCCGGCCGGCCGGATCTGGTTCACGATCAGCCACGGCATCCTCAACGAAATCTACTATCCGCGCGTCGACAGCGCCTGCACCCGCGACCTCGGCCTGATCGTCACCGGCCCTGGCGGCTATTTCTCGGAAGAGAAACGCGATGCCGCGCATACGATCGAACCGTTCGAGGACGGCGTGCCCGCCTACAGGCTGGTCAACACGGCTGATGACGGCGCCTGGCGGATCGAAAAGCGCATCCTCGCCGACCCGGCGCGCCCCGCACTGCTGCAGGAAATCACCTTCACGGCGCAGAAAGGGATGCCCGGCGACTACCGCGTCTACGCGCTTCTGGCGCCGCATCTGGTCAATGCCGGCATGGGCAACACCGCCTGGGTCGGCGAGCACGAGGGAAAGCCCGTGCTGTTCGCCTCGGGGCGCGGCTCTTGCCTGGCTCTGGCCTCGTCGCTGCCCTGGCGAACCGGTTCGGCCGGCTATGTCGGCTTTTCCGACGGCTGGCAGCAACTCCACAACACAGGTGAGCTCGACGCGGCATACCAGCGGGCCGAGGACGGCAATGTCGCGCTGACGGGCGAGATCGGCTTTTCCGCCACCGAGACCAAGGCCTTGCTGGCGCTGGGGTTTGGAGCGACGCCTGAGGAGGCCGCGCAACATGCTTTCGCCAGCCTGAAGCAGGGTTTTGAACCCGCGGCGAAATCCTACCTCCAGAACTGGCGCAATTGGCAAAAGGGCTTGCTGCCGCTGGACGACCGGCGCGCGGTGCCCGGGATCAACTTCTATCGCGTCTCGACGGCGGTACTGGCGACGCACCGGTCGATCGCGACGCCGGGCGCCGCGGTCGCCAGCCTGTCGATCCCGTGGGGCTTCAACAAGGGTGATGACGACCTCGGCGGCTACCATCTGGTCTGGCCGCGCGATCTGGTCGAGACGGCCGGCGGCTTTCTTGCTGCCGGCGATGCTGCCTCGGCCCTGCAAATCCTCGATTACCTCGGCTCCATCCAGCAACCGGACGGCCATTGGCCGCAGAACGCCTGGCTCGACGGATCGGCCTATTGGCCCGGCATCCAGATGGACGAATGCGCCTTTCCGCTGCTGCTGGCCGATGCCTTGCACCGCGCCGGCCATTTGCCGCGCGCCAGGCTCATGGCCTTCCTACCGATGATCGAGAACGCCGCCGGCTATGTCGTGCGCAACGGGCCGGTCACCGGCGAGGACCGCTGGGAAGAGGATGCAGGCTACAGCCCGTTCACGCTGGCGGTCGAAATCGCCGCACTGCTTGCCGCGGCAGACCTGCTCGACGCCTGCGGCAAGACAGACGCCGCGACCTATCTGCGCGAGACGTCAGACGTCTGGAACGACCAGGTCGAGCGCTGGACCTACGTCACCGGCACGGCGATCTGCAGTCAAGTCGGCGTCGACGGCTACTATGTCCGCATCGCGCCGCCCGACAGCGCCGAGGCCGGCTCGCCGAAGGACGGCTATGTTCCGATCAAGAACCGGCCGCCCGGCGACACGGATCGGCCCGCCAAGGAGATCATCAGCCCGGATGCACTGGCACTTGTCCGCTTCGGCCTGCGGGCGGCTGACGACCCGCGCATCGTCAACACGGTCAAGGTCATCGACGCGCAGTTGCGCTGCGATCTGCCGCAAGGGCCGCTCTGGTACCGCTACAACGGCGATGGCTACGGCGAGCATGAAGATGGCGCACCTTTCGATGGCACCGGCCAGGGTCGCCCCTGGCCGCTGCTGGCCGGCGAACGCGCCCACTATGAGTTGGCAGCGGGGCGCAAGGAAAGCGCGGCCAGCCTGCTGGCGACGCTTGAAAGGTCCGCGGGCCCAGGCGGCCTGTTGCCGGAGCAGGTCTGGGACGGCGCCGATATGCCGGAGCGCGAACTGCTGCACGGCCGCCCCTCGGGCAGCGCCATGCCGCTGGTCTGGGCCCATTCGGAGCATATCAAGCTGTTGCGCTCGCTGCGCGACGGCGCGGTCTTCGACATGCCGCCGCAAGGCGTCAAGCGCTATATCGAGGACAAGACCGTATCCCTGTTCAGAACCTGGCGGTTCAACAACAAGATCCGCACGGTCCCAGCCGGCAAGACGTTGCGCGTCGAAGTGTTGGACCCGGCTACAGTCCACTGGAGCACCGACAACTGGGCGACCGCCCATGACAGCCATACGGTAGAGAACGCCTTCGGCATCCATCTTGCCGATCTGCCTGCGGCAAGCCTCCCCGAGGGAAGCACGCTGCTCTTCACTTTTTTCTGGCCCGGGACCGGCGATTGGGAGAATGTCGACTTCTCCGTCATATCGGGCGACCAAGATGGCCAGTAGATCATAGCCAGTAGACCTTCCCTCGATAAACCCCATAAATCTCCTAGGAAACAGGGACGAAACCATGCAGATCGGAATGATGGGACTGGGCCGGATGGGCGCCAACATGGTCCGGCGCCTGATGCGCGACGGCCACGAATGCGTCGTCTACGACATCAACCCGGCCAGCGTCGCGGCCCTGGTGACCGACGGCGCGTCAGGGGCGGCCTCGCTGGAAGAATTCGTCGGCAAGCTGGCCAAGCCGCGCTGCGTGTGGCTGATGCTGCCGGCCGCGATCACCGGCAGGATCATCGACCAGGTGGCGGCCTTGATGGAGCCCGGCGACATCGTCATCGACGGCGGCAATTCCTATTACCACGACGCCGTCGACCAGGCGGCGAAACTGGCCGGCAAGGGTATCCATCTTGTCGATGTCGGCACCAGTGGCGGCGTCTGGGGCCTGGACCGTGGCTACTGCCTGATGATCGGCGGCCCCGACGTGGCGGTGCAGCACCTCGATTCGATCTTCGCCACGCTGGCGCCGGGCGCCGATGCCGGCTCCAATCCGCCTGGGGATGCCGGCACCGCGCCCTTCGGCTATCTGCATTGCGGACCGAGCGGCGCCGGCCACTTCGTCAAGATGGTGCACAACGGCATCGAATATGGCGTCATGGCCGCCTATGCCGAAGGCATGAACATCCTGAAGTCGGCCAATGCCGGCAAGCGGCAACGGACGGCGGACGCCGAGACCAGTCCGCTGGAAAACCCGCAATACTACCAGTTCGACATCGACCTTCCCCAGGTGGCCGAGGTCTGGCGGCATGGCAGCGTTATCGGCTCCTGGCTGCTCGACCTGACGGCCGGCGCCTTGAAAAGCGATCCGGGCCTGGTGAATTTCGGCGGCCGCGTCTCGGATTCCGGCGAAGGCCGCTGGACGCTGAAGGCGGCGATCGACACCGGCGTGCCGGCTCCGGTGCTGTCCTCGGCGCTGTTCGACCGCTTCTCCTCGCAGGGCGAATCCGAATTCGCCGACAAGCTGCTCTCCGCCATGCGCTATGCCTTTGGCGGCCATGTCGAGAAGCCGAAGGCCGGCAAGTGACGACAGCGGGGGAGACGCGCGCATGAGCCAGGAACGGTCCGACACGCTGGTGCTCTTCGGGGCAACCGGCGACCTTGCCCACAAGAAGATATTTCCAGCCCTTTACCAGATGGTCGCCAAGGGCACGCTTACCGAACCGGTGATCGGCGTCGCCTTCGATGCCTGGGACCTCAAGCAATTGCAGGCGCGCGCCCGCGACGGCATCGTCAATGCGCTCGGCAAGATCGACGAAAAGGCGTTCGCCAAATTTGCCTCGCTGCTGCGCTATGTCAGCGGCGACTACCGCGACGGAGCGACGTTCGAGAAACTGAAGAGCGCGCTCGGCACCGCACAGCGGCCGCTGCACTACATGGCGGTGCCGCCGACCATGTTCGAGACCGTCGTCCAGGGGCTGGAGCAATCAGGCACCGCGCATGGCGCGCGGCTGATGGTGGAAAAACCCTTCGGCCACGACCTGCAATCGGCGCGCTGGCTGAACCGCGTCCTGCATCTGGTGTTCGACGAACAGTCGATCTTCCGTATCGACCATTATCTGGGCAAGGAAGCGATCCAGAACCTGCTTTATTTCCGCTTCGCCAATTCCTTCCTGGAGCCGATCTGGAACCGCAACTACGTCGAGAGCGTGCAGATCACCATGGCCGAGGATTTCGGCGTCGAGGGACGTGGCCGCTTCTATGACGATGTCGGCTGCATCAGGGACGTCATCGAGAACCATCTGCTCAACATCCTGTTGCTGCTTGCCATGGAGCCGCCTGTCGGCCGCTCCGCCGATGATCTGATCGATGAGAAGGTGCAGGTGCTGCGCGCGATCAGGACGCTGACCAAAGACGATGTCGTGCGCGGCCAGTTCACCGGCTATCTCGCCGAACCGGGCGTGGCGCCGAACTCGCCGGTCGAGACCTTCGCGGCGGTGCGTTTCTTCGTCGACACCTGGCGCTGGCAGGACGTGCCGTTCTTCATCCGCGCCGGCAAGAACATGCCGGTGCATGTCACCGAAGTGGTGGTGCGGCTGAAGCGGCCGCCGCTCGATGTCTTCGACCCGATCAAGCCCGCCGACCAGAACTACGTCCGCTTCCGCATCGATCCGCAGGTGGTGATCGCCATCGGCGCACAGCGCAAGGCGCCGGGCGACGACATGATCGGCGAGCAGGTCGAACTGACGGCGCTCGACGACAGCAAAAGCGACATGCCGCCCTACGAGCGGTTGATCGGTGATGCCATGAACGGCAACGGTCAGCTGTTCACCCGCCAGGACGCCAGCGAACTGGCCTGGCGCATCGTCGGCCCGGTGCTTGGCGACACCACGCCGCCGCACCTCTACGAGCCGCTCACATGGGGACCCGCGGACGTCATGGCCGGGTTCGGACCGCCCAATGGCTGGATCGATCCGGTGAAGTGAGAGGACCACACGATGGCCAAGGCAGTGAAGCAACCGGCATCGGGCACCGAGACGCCGGATACTGAAAAGATCGTGCTCACGATCGACATCGGCGGCTCGCACGTCAAGATCCTCACCAGCGCCGGCGGCGCGGAGCGCCGCGCCGATTCGGGGCCGGGCCTGACGCCGCAGCAGATGATCGATACGGTCAACAAGCTCGCCGAAGGCCTGTCCTACGACGTCGTCTCGATGGGCTATCCCGGGCCGGTCAACCACAACAGGCCGCTCGCCGACCCCGCCAATCTCGGCAAGGGCTGGGCTGGATTCGACTTCGCGGCTGCGTTCGGCAAACCGGTGAAAGTGGTCAATGACGCGCTGATGCAGGCCATCGGCAGCTACGAGGGCGGGCGCATGCTGTTCCTCGGGCTCGGCACCGGTCTCGGTGCGGCGATGATTGCCGACAACGTCGCCCAACCGATGGAACTCGCGCATCTGCCCTACAGGAAGGGCAGAAGTTTCGAGGATTATGTCGGCGAACGCGGCCTGGAAAAGCGCGGCAAGAAGAAATGGCGCAAATACGTCTTCGACGTCGTCGACCGGCTCCGTGCCGCCATGCAGCCGGACTATGTCGTGATTGGCGGCGGCAACGTCGACAAGCTCGATGAATTGCCCGCCGACTCCAGGCGCGGCGACAACACACGCGCCTTCGAAGGCGGGTTTCGTTTGTGGCGCGACAAGGCGCTGATAGTCTGATACTGTTATTGTTTAATATAGTTGTTCAAAATAACGTGTGATCTGCCATCAAGTCGTTGCAATACGCAGATTTGCCGACTAGGAATTCCGCGCTACAACAACGTCATTCGTTCCGTGGACGCACGAAGGACGCCATAGCATTTTGATTTCGCGCATGATCCTTTCCGGAAGTCGAATCCGATTTTCAGGTCATTCGCTGTAGACGGAGAAATAGAGTGACCGACGATAGCAACAGTGCCCGTAAAGACATCGATCTGCTCGAACTGACCGCCCACATCGTGTCCGCTTACGTCGAGAAGAACCGCCTGCCCGTCTCCGGCCTGGCCGACCTCATCGCAAGCGTCAGCGCCTCGATAAGCGGGCTCGGCAAGCCTGCGGTCCCGGTGGCTGCCCCGCTGGTCCCGGCGGTCAATCCCAAGAAGTCGGTGACGCCCGATTTCATCATCTGCCTCGAGGACGGCAAGAAGTTCAAATCGCTGAAGCGTCACCTGGGCGTGCATTTCGGCCTGACGCCGGACGCCTATCGCGCCAAATGGGGCTTGCCGTCGGACTATCCGATGGTCGCCCCCAACTACGCGGCCTCGCGTTCGCTGCTGGCGAAGTCGATCGGCCTCGGCCGCAAGGCTGCCCCCGTGAAGGCACCCGCCAAGGGCAGGAAGGCCAAGGCCTCGGCCTGAACGTTCAGTCCTGAGCCAACAGTTAGGACGACTGGAACAGAAGCCTGCCGGCGAATCCGCCTTGGCAGGCTTCATGTTTTTGTGGCTTGGATGGACCGGGCAAGGTCTTTGGGGGGAAGCCATGAACTACACCAGGATGGTGATCGAGAAAGAGGCGCCGGAAGAATACGGCTACGACCGTATCCGCTACAATCTTTCGGAGAGTTCGATCGCCGACCAGAAGCTCTCCGACATCGGCCTGTCGCTGCCTGATCTCACGCTTTTCTATGGCGAGCATCGCGGCGACAAGCAATTGCGTGCACTGATATCGGCGCAGGATGCCGGCATTTCGCCGGATGATGTCCTGGTCACCGCCGGAGCCGCGGGCGCGCTGTTCATCATCTCGACCTCGCTCTTGTCGGCCAATGACCATCTCGTCGTCATCAGGCCCAACTACGCCACCAACATCGAAACCCCAAGGGCGATCGGCTGCGCCATCAGCTTTGTCGACCTGGCCTTCGAGGAAGGCTTCGCCATCGATGTCGAACGCGTCAAGGCGGCGCTGCGGCCGGACACGAAGCTGATCAGCGTCACCTGCCCGCACAACCCGACCGGCACGATGATGAGCCGAGCCGAGCTCGATGCCCTGGTGGCGCTTGCCGAAAGCAACAACTGCCATCTGCTCGTCGACGAAACCTATCGCGACCTCTCCTACGGCCGGCGCCTGCCGACGGCTGCCTCGCTGAGCCCGAAGGCGATCAGCGTCTCGTCATTGTCCAAGGCCTTCGGCATTCCCGGCATCCGCATCGGCTGGCTGATCACCAGGGACGCTGGGCTTCAGGAGAAATTCCTCGCCGCCAAGGAGCAGATCGGCATTTGCGGCAGCGTCATAGACGAAGGCATTGCGCGGGGCATGCTCGAACGCCGGGACGCCTTCCTGGCGACGCTGCTGCCCGAAATGGCGGGGCGTCGCGACATTGTCCAGGCCTGGATCGACCGCGAACCACTGGTCGACTGGGTGCCGCCCGAAGGCGGCGTCGTAGGCTTCCCGCGCCTCAATGTCGAACCCGGCTTCGACCTCGACCGGTTCTATACGGACCTGCTGGAAAACCATGGCACCTATGTCGGACCCGGCCACTGGTTCGAGATGGAGAAGCGCTTCTTCCGCGTCGGCTTCGGCTGGCCGACGGAAGCCGAATTGCGCGGCGGCCTCGACGCCATCTCCGCTGCGCTGCGGCAGTAACTACCGCGTGCCGGCGATGGAACGGGCTGAAAATTCCTTGATCCAGCACTGATTTTGACGCATATCCGCTGCGAACTGAGCTAAAAGTTCCGCCAGCCGGACCAGCGCCCATCGTGGAAGTGCCCCGCCAGCTGACGTCACTGCAACGGGGCCTCTTAAATCATGACAGCAGAACAGATATCGCCGGACCAGCGCTATGCCGCGTTCCGCCATCGCTCCTTCCTGAGCTATTGGGCGGCGCGTTTCCTCACCACATTCGCCACCATGATCGTGTCTGTCGCGGTCGGCTGGCAGATCTATGATTTGACGCGTGATCCCTTCGATCTCGGCATTGTCGGCATCGTCCAGTTCCTGCCGTCGCTGCTCCTGGTGCTGGTCACCGGCGTCGTCGCCGATCGCTTCGGCCGCCGGCTGATCATGGCACTGGCGACGGTAGTCGAGGCCGGCTGTGCCCTTGTTCTCCTGTACTTCACGCTGCGTGGCCTCGTCAGCCCGCTGCCAATCTTCGTTGTGCTGGCGCTGTTCGGCATGGCGCGCGCCTTTTACGGACCGGCCTCGTCGTCGCTATTCGCGAATCTGGTACCGCCGGAGGATTTCGGCAACGCGATTGCCTGGAACTCATCCGCCTGGCAGACGGCGACTATCGTCGGCCCGGTTGCCGGCGGCCTTCTCTACGGAGTCTCGGCCGAGATCGCATATGCCGTCGCCGCTGTGTTGATGCTTGTGGCCGGCCTGCTGATCTTCACCATCCCCAAGCCCGCGCAGCAGGGCACCACCGACAAGCCGACGATGGAAACGCTGTTTGCCGGCTTTCGCTACATCTGGAGCGAGAAGATCGTGCTCGGCGCCATCTCACTCGACCTCTTTGCCGTGCTCCTCTCCGGCGCGTCGGCGCTGCTGCCGGTCTATGCCCGCGACATTCTGGAACTCGGCCCATGGGGCCTCGGCCTGCTGCGCTCGGCGCCCGGCATCGGTGCCATCTGCGTCGCGGTCTGGCTTGCCGGCCACCCGCTGCGGGACAATGCCGGCAAGATCATGCTCGGTTTCGTCGCCGCGTTTGGCGCCTTCACGGTGCTGTTCGGTCTGTCGACCATCACCTGGCTGTCGATCGTCGCCCTCGCTGGCCTCGGCGCCACCGACATGTTCAGCGTCTACATCAGGGAAACGCTGATCCAGCTGTGGACGCCCGACGAGGTGCGCGGCCGCGTCAACGCCGTCAACCAGGTCTTTGTCGGCGCCTCCAACGAGGTCGGCGAATTCCGCGCCGGCACGATGGCCGCGCTGATCGGCACGGTGCCGGCCGTGGTGATCGGCGGCATCGGCGCGATCGCCGTTGCCGGACTGTGGGCTTACCTCTTCCCGCAATTGCGAAAAGTTCGCCACCTCAACGGGCGAAACTGATCTTCCCACGGTTGACAGCCGACATGCCTCGCCCATGCCACAGGAGCTCTCATGATCACTTGCTACCTGAAATATGTCATTGACCCCTACAAGCTTGCCGAATTCGAAGACTATGGCCGTCGCTGGATAGCTCTGGTCAATCGCCTCGGCGGAAACCATCACGGCTATTTCCTTCCGAGCGAGGGGGCGAGCAATATCGCTTTTGCCATGTTCAGCTTCCCGAGCCTCGCCGACTACGAGGTCTATCGTAAGCGTATGGCTGCCGACCCTGAATGCCAGGAAGTGTTTGAAATGGAAAAACGCAATCGCAGCATTCTCAGCTACGAGCGCAGCTTCCTGCGGCCGGTGCTCGAACCTTGATGCATGTCGCCTAGAAGTGGCCCCGGTTTTGGGAGACCGACATGCATAAAGACAAAGACCTAAAGCGCGGCGCCTGAATCCGTTCAAACGCGACGCGCTTTAGCTATCTGCTCGGCTTGCCGAAAATCATCCGCAGGAACTCGTCCAGCCAGCGCTTGAGATGCATGTCCCAGATCAGCCTGCCGCCGAGATGATCGCGGCCGGGCTGGGCACCGGGCAATTCGAAGCGATGCGCGCCGCGCACCACCCAGCGCTGCATCATCACCCTGGTCAGTTCGCCATGGAACTGGATGCCCCAGGCATTGTCGCCGTAACGGAAGGCTTGGTTGGGATAGGTTTCGGCCGTGGCCAGCAGCGTCGCGTCCCTGGGCAGCGAAAAACCCTCGCGGTGGAACTGGTAGACCATTTCCGGCCAGTGCATCAGTTGCTTGCCGGCTTCGGTCGCTTTCAGCGGATACCAGCCAACCTCGACCAGCCCTTCACCGTGACCCTCGACCTTGCCGCCGAGACAGTTGACCAGCATCTGCGCGCCGAGACAGATGCCGAGACATGGCCGGTTCTCCCTCAGCGGTATTTCCAGCCAGTTGGTTTCGCGGCGAACGAACTCGTCCTCGTCATTGGCGCTCATCGGGCCGCCGAACACCACCGTGCCGGCGTGGTCGTCCAGTGTTTCGGGCAAGGCGTCGCCAAGCGGCGGCCGGCGGATATCGAGGTCGAACCCTTCTTCCAGCAACATGTGGCCGACACGCCCCGGGCTCGAACTCTCCTGATGCAGCACGATCAGTATCTTTGGCTTCGAACTCGTTTGGCGCGGCATGGGAAGGCGAAGATCCTATTCGTCGCTCGATGTTCCGGTGGCGCCGGGCGCGTGCGCCGCTGCCTTGCGGCGCGCCTCGACGCGATCATGGCGTTCGACGCCGATCAGCTCGGCGACGCGCCAGACGGTGTTGTCCTCGAGCTCGTGCAACTCGCCGTCAGCATAGACGATTTCCCACATCAGGCCGATGAAGGCCTTGCGCGCATCGGCATCGAGATGGCGCTTCAGGACGCTGGTGAAGGCATAGAGATCGATCGCCTCATTGTCGGCCCGCTCGCCGGCGGCGGCGAGCGCTTCAAGTTCGGCGCCACTGATCGAATAGCTCTCCGCCAGCACCGCCTTGAACCGCTCCCACTCGACATCCTGGCGCACGCCATCGGCATTCATCACATGGTAGAGCAGCGCCGAGGCGGCGATGCGCGGATCGTCCGTACTGGCACGCGTGCCGGCGCCGGCCGGCAAATCCCTGAGAAACGACAGAACGCGTTCAAACATAGGTCCATACCCCAACGGCCTGACGGCCTGCCCAACTCAAAACAACCGAAACCGGCGCGGCGATTTCTCCGCTTCCTCGTCCGGATCGACGCCCGGATCGTCCGGCAACCGCGCAAGCTCCTCGGCCGGCTCGACGCCCTCGGCATCGCTCGGCACCGCGGCGAAGGCCGCTGCCGTGATCGGCCTGACATGATCTTCTTCGCGACTTTCAGCTTGCTTGCCCGCCGACGTCTCGCCACCGGCGTCATCGATCACCCCGGCCGGCCTTTTTTCGCTCGTCGGCTTTGGCAATGCTTCGATGACCGGCGCCGCACTGGCTGGCATGTCATCATGGCTGTCGATCAACTGGCCAAGACGCTCCATCGGCGCACGCCACTCGAAGGCGTCGAGCCGGCCGGTGATCGGCGACACTGGCGCCCAGCGTTCCGACACCACGCCGTCTGCGACCCAGGCCGGATCGCGCGGCGCCCGCACCGCCCTGGACAAAAGCTGCCGCACCTTGCCCTGATCGCCGGTTTCGGCCTCCTCGATGTCTGCGAGCAGCAGATAGGCGCCCTCGCGGCGGTCCATCCGGATCGCCGCCTCGGCCTCCCGGCGGGCGGTCGGGAAATCCTGCGCGTCGAGCGCGGCGCGCGCCACCGTCATCGACGATTCGGCGTGGTTCTTCTTCATTTCCTGCAGCTTCTTCGCCCGGTTGAGGCGGTCGAGCACGGCGTCGCCCGGCCTTGCATGGGTATAGAGCTCGGCGACCTCCGGATGCGGCTCGGCCTTCCAGGCCGCCTCGAGTATCTTCGAGCCCTTGCGCACATCGTTCTGCTTGAACAATGCGGCCGCGGCGGCAACGGCGGCGGGGGCGAAGTCGGGCCTAAGCTTGTTGGCCTCGATCGCCGCCGTCCTGGCGGCGGCGGGATCGCTGTCGGCAAGCGCCTGCGCCTTGGCGGTCAACAGCACGGCGCGGCGGCGGTTGGCGGCATCGCGTTCGATCTGCCGTGTCGATTTCTGCGCGTCGACCAGTTTCAGGGCGCCGTCCCAGTCGCCGCGCGCGGTCAGCTCTTCCAGCGTCGATTCCGCCGCCCAGGCCAGCTGCGGCGCCATCACCGCGGCACGGCCGGCATAATGCCTGGCGGCGTTGCGGTCGCCGAGCCGTTCGGCTTCCAGATAAAGCCCGCGCAAACCCAGCAGCCGCATCTCGGGATCGTCGAGCATGCTCTCGAACTTCTGCCGTGCGCCTTCATGATCGCCTTCGAGCAGCGACGCCTGCGCTTCCAGCAGGTGGATCAGCGGCTCCTGGTCGGAACGGATCAGCTTGGCGGCTTCCTTGGTCTTCTTGCGGGCCAGCGCGCCATCACCGGCGCCGGCGGCAATCATTCCGGTCGACAGCGCCTGATAGCCACGGTCGCGGCGGCGGACACGGAAATAGCGCGAGATGGTGTAGGGGCTGTTCCACAGCGACTTGAGCAGCCACCACAGGATCATCACTGCGGCGACCACGGCAACGACGGCCACCGCCGCCACCATCAGGCTGACCTGGTATTGATAGCCGTTGAAAGTGACGACCATGTCGCCCGGCCGGTCGGCCAGCCAGGCAAAGCCCAGCCCGAGCGCGAAAACGACGATGAGGAAGGCGAGCAGGCGGATCATTGTGTTGCCCTCATGCCTTCATCGCGCCCGAGATCAGCGCATCAACCTGGGTTTCGACCTCGATGCGTGACTTCAGTTTCCCGGCAAAGTCGGCACCAGCGGCCTTGGCGGCCTCGGGCAGCGTTTCATACTCGCTGAGTGCCTTGGCGTAGTCGCCCTGGTTGACCGCCGCCTCCATGCGCGCGACGGTTTCCGGTGCGCCGGCGCCTTCGACGGCGCCGATCGGCCTGACCTTGACCAGCGATTCGGCGCTCGACAGAAGGCTCTGAACGAAGCCGGCATTCTCATCGACAGGCGTCGCGGCTGTGATCATGGCATTGGCGGCGGCATCAGCCTGCGATGTGATCTCGGCGCGGGTTGGAACGCCCTTCTCAGCATAGGGGCGCAGTGCCGCAAGCTGCGGCGCATCGGGCGAAATCGCTGCGAGGGTTTCGAGTTCGGCCGAAAACGGCCCGCCACGCTCCAGCGCCGCCTTCAAGGCCGACGCCGCGATGGCAAGCGCGATCTTCGGCTGCCCCGCCGCCGCCTCGACCTTGCCGGACAGCTGCGACACGGACTGCTCCAGCGCCGTCAGCCGGCCCTCCTGCGCGGTCGTAGCCTCGCCGGCCGACTTCACCAGCGCGTCGAGGCCTGCCAGTTTCTCGTTAAGCGGACCGAGATCGACCGGTGCCGAGCTGCCGGCCTTGCCGAGCGCGGCGACCGCCGTCTCGATCTGCGCGACCTTGTCGCCCAGTGCGGCGACCCCGGCCGCGTCGCCTGCTCCACCTTTCTCGACAGCCGATTTCAGCGCCGCCACATCGGCCTTGACCTGTTCAAGGCCCGAGGACAGGCCGACCATCTTCGCCGCTCCATCGCCGTTGCCGCCGGCGTCCTTCAAACCGGCGATTTCGGTCTTCAGCGAGGCGATGTCACCGTTGACACTGTCGAGCGAGACGCCGGCACCGGAACCCGGCGCGCCGAGCAGGCCGGCAAATTGCAGCCCGCCGGCGCCGACCAGCGCGATGACGCCGCCGATGATGCCTGCGGCGATGCCGTTGAGGCCGCCACGCTTTTCAGGGGCTGGCGCCATTTTCTCGTCCCGTGTCTCGGTTTTTGCCTTGTTGCCGTCGGTCTGCGTGCGCTTCGCCGATGCGTCGTCGAAACTGTAGTCGAAGGTTTTGGTTTTTCCGGCCGGCTCGTCGGACGATCCGGGCTCGTCGGACGATCCGGGATAGGGGAGTTCAGCCTCGCTGCCGGTCTTTGTTGCTGCTGCCTGTGGCTGCTCCGGTTCGGCCCGTGCATCGGCATGCTCCCAGGGCTCGAGATCGGTCTGGTCGGCATGAACCGGCTCTTCGGGAATCTCGGGCTGCGAAGCGTTCGCTGCTTCCTCGGCCTTCGCCTCGTCTGTCTGAGCCTCCTGCGTGGCGGCGTCCTCGTCGGCGATGCGTGAGACGGCGCCCGGCTCGAGATCGATGGTCACCGGCTCGCGGCGGCTTTTCGAGTGTCGCATCTTCGGCGTCTTGACCATGCCTGGGCTCCGCACAATTCGCTTCGTCTCAACGCCTGGCGGCGCATGATGGTTCAGAAAGGGTCTAGCACATCACCAAGCGGTGAAAAGGGGCGGTGTGATGACGCGGCTCAGCGCGGCGCCTGCAAAAGCGCCAGCAGTGCCTCCTCGTCAGGCTGCGCGGCAATGCGGATTCTTTCGCTGGCGGCATCGTCGAACGCTGCGGCGATGCGCGTGGAAAGCGCAAAAACCCATGTTTTTTCGAAGAGAACGCGCAGAGCGGGCCGTTTTGCCAAGGTCTGCATCGCCGAGGCCGCCTTGGCTGAGTAGAGCAATATCGCGTCGGCAGGTTGCCCTGACAGGCGTTCGAGGATGACTTCGTCCGAATACCCCACTGCCAGCGTGTCATAGGTCTCGACCGCATGGACCCGAACGCCCGCTGTCTTGAGCCTCTGTTCGAACGCCGGAAAACGCACGCGCCCGCAGAGATAGACAATCGTCTTTCCAGAAAAATCGGCAGCGAGACTGTCGGCCAGCGCCGCCGCATCGCCCGCGCCTTCACGGACCGAAAAAAAACCCGCTTGACGCGCCGCTTGCGCCGTCCTTTTGCCGACCGCATGACAAGGCAAGGCGGCAAGCGTCGCGATGACTTCTTCCGGCGCATGGCGCATGGCATTGGCGCTTGTGACGGCCACCGCGACGGCATCGTCAGGGATGAGTGCGGCGGCGACAGGCAACGCCTTTGTTTCGGTCAGGGGCAAAAGAACCGGCTGAAAACCCGTCTCCTCAAGCCGATGCGCAGTGCGCGAAGCACCCGGTTCCGGCCTGGTCACCAGGACGCGAAGCATTTCAGAGCCAGCCGTCGAAGAACTTTTCGCCGGCCTTGGCGCGCACGCTCCGGGCCGCTTCACCGCCGATGCGGGCGGCGTCTTGCGCCGGTCCCTGCAGCTCGACCGTGTGCGACTGCGTGCCGTCGGGCGAGATGATCAGCCCGGCAAAAGACAGTTTTCCGGCCTCGATCGTCCCATAGCCGGCGATCGGCGTGCGGCAGGAGCCATCGAGCGCCGCCAGGAAGGCACGCTCGCAGGCCAGCGCCTGGCCGGTCGGCACATCATGGACGGCTGCCAGCATCTTTTCGACATCGCGGTCGCCGATACGGGTTTCGATGCCGATCGCGCCTTGCCCCGGAGCCGGCGGGAAGACATCGAGCGGTATCAGATCGGTGACGACATGCTCGAGCCCCAGCCGCTTCAGCCCGGCATAGGCCAGGATCGTGCCGGCGGCGACGCCTTCGTCGAGCTTGCGCAGCCGCGTCTGCACATTGCCGCGGAACATCACCACGTCGAGATCCGGCCGCATCCGGCGGATCAGCGCTTGCCGCCGCAGCGACGACGAGCCGACTTTCGCCCCGCGCGGCAGTTCGGCGATCGTCTTCGCCGCCTTGCCGACAAAGGCGTCGCGTGCATCCTCGCGCGGCAGGAAGGCCGAGAGTTCGAGACCATCGGGCAGTTGCGTCGGCATGTCCTTCGACGAATGCACGGCGATGTCGATCCGGCCCGCCAGCAGCGCCTCCTCGATCTCCTTGGTGAACAGGCCCTTGCCGCCGGCTTCCGACAGCGGCCGGTCCTGGATCCGGTCGCCGCTGGTCGAAATGACGACGACCTCGAACGCTTCTGCCGGCATGTCATGCGCCGCCATCAGCCGCGCCTGCGTTTCATGCGCCTGTGCCAGCGCCAGCGGGCTGCCGCGTGTTCCGATTCTCAAGATTGTTTGCATGGCGCGCAGTCCGTGATAACCCCCCGGCAAGCGAGGCTTTTCCGGGGTTCTCCTAACGGGGAAAGCCCCATGATACAATCTTTAGGGACAGCGACGAATTGATCCGCGTGCTGGGCATAGAGACGAGTTGTGACGAGACCGCCGCCAGCGTGGTGGCCATCGACGGCGACGCCGCGCCAAAAATCCTGTCCAACATCGTGCTCAGCCAGATCGAGGAGCATGCCGCGTTCGGCGGTGTCGTGCCGGAAATCGCCGCGCGCGCCCATGTCGAGGCGCTGGACGGCATCATCGAGGCGGCGCTTGCCGATTCGGGCACAGCACTCGCCGATATCGACGCGATTGCCGCCACCGCCGGCCCCGGCCTTGTCGGCGGGCTGATCGTCGGGCTGATGACCGCCAAGGCAATCGCCGCGGCGGCGAACAAACCGCTGATCGCCATCAATCACCTCGAAGGCCATGCGCTGACCGCAAGGCTGACCGACGGGCTCGACTTTCCCTATCTCTTGCTGCTGGTCTCCGGCGGCCATACGCAAATCGTCGCCGTGCGGGGAGTCGGCGATTACCAGCGCTGGGCAACGACCATCGACGACGCGCTCGGCGAAGCCTTCGACAAGACGGCCAAGATGCTCGGCCTGCCCTATCCCGGCGGACCGAATGTCGAAAAGGCGGCACAGGCCGGCAATGCCTCGCGCTTTGCCTTTCCGCGTCCGATGAAGGGCTCGGCCCAGCCCGACTTCTCCTTCTCCGGCCTAAAGACCGCCGTGCGCCAGGCGGCGAGCGCCATTGCGCCGCTGAGCGACCAGGACGTCGCCGACGTCTGTGCCTCCTTCCAGGCGGCGGTCGCCGATGCGCTGGCCGACCGCGTTTCTCGCGCGCTGTCGCGCTTTCGCAAGACATTTCCCGGCACGAAAGACCCGGCCCTCGTCGTTGCCGGTGGTGTCGCCGCCAACCGCGCGATCAAGACCATGCTGGAGCGGCTCTGTGCCGAGACCGGCTTCACCTTCATTGCACCACCGCTGAAGCTTTGCACCGACAATGCGGCGATGATCGCCTGGGCCGGCATCGAGCGGCTGCGCGCCGGCATGGCGCAGGAGAACGGCTTCGATTTCGTGCCGCGCTCGCGCTGGCCGCTGGATAGCATATCGGCGCCGATGGTCGGCTCCGGCCGGCGCGGAGCCAAGGCATGAACGAGCGGGCAATGAACGGCAACGACACCGCGCCAACCGGCTGGCGCGTTGCCGTGCTCGGCGGCGGGGCCTGGGGCACTGCCTTGGCTTTGGCCATGCTGCGCGCCGGGCATTTCGTCCGCCTTTACGCGCGCGACCCGGAGACCGTGGCCGCGATCGACCGCGGCGAAAATCCACGCTATCTGCCGGGCATTACGCTCCAGCCCGGCATCGTGGCGACGAGCAACATCCAGGCCGCGCTCGACGGTGCCGATTGCGTGCTGGCGGTGACGCCGGCGCAGTCGCTGCGGACTACGCTGGCGGCAGCGAAGGACCATATGCCGGCCGGTATCCCGCTGGTTCTGTGTGCCAAGGGCATCGAAAGCGAGACCGGCGCCTTGCTGTCGGCGATCGTCGAAGAAATCCTGCCGCTCAATCCGGTTGCCGCTCTGTCGGGTCCGAGCTTCGCCACCGACGTCGCCCGCGGCCTGCCGACGGCCGTTGTGGTCGCCGCCCGCGACGAGGCATTGGCCGCCGATCTCGCCGCCCGCTTTTCCGCTGAAAACCTGCGCTGCTATTCGAACGACGACCTGATCGGCGTCGAGATCGGCGGCGCCTTGAAGAACGTCTTCGCCATTGCCGCAGGTGCTGTCACTGGCGCGGGTCTCGGCGCCAGCGCCCAGGCCGCCATGGTGACGCGCGGCTTTGTCGAATTGCGCCGCATCGGCGCCGCCTTCGGCGCCAGGCCCGAAACGCTGATGGGGCTTTCCGGCCTTGGCGACCTGCTGCTGACCTGCTCGTCCACCCAGTCGCGCAATTTCGCCTATGGGTTGGCGCTCGGGCAAGGCAAGCCGCTTGCCGGATTGCCGCTCGCCGAAGGCGTGCCGACGGCGGCGATCGCTGCCCGCATCGCCACCGAGCGCAACATCGACGCGCCGATCATTGCCGCCGTCGCCGCCATACTGGAGGGTGCCATCACCGTCCGGCAGGCTGTGACGGCCTTGATGACCCGGCCGCTGAAGACCGAAACCAACGATTGATCCCCACGACTTTGAACGATCAGGAGAAAAAAGATGCTGTTTGCTGTGATTTGCAAGGACAAGCCCGGAAGCCTGCAGGTGCGCCTCGACACGCGGCCCGAGCATATCGCCTTTCTCGAAGGGTTGAACGGCGACAAGAAGCTGGCATTCGCCGGTCCGTTCCTTGACACCGAAGGCAAGCCCAATGGCAGCCTCGTGGTCGTCGAAGCGCCCGACCTGGCAGGTGCGCAGGCTCTGTCGGCGGCCGACCCCTACGCCAAGGCCGGGCTGTTCGAAAGCGTCGAAATCCGCCCGTGGAACTGGACGTTCAACAAGCCGGCGGCTAGTTAAATCCCGGTCGCCCGCGCGACTCCAAGGAGGAGAAAGACATGAACTACTGGCTGTTCAAATCCGAGCCATTCAAGTTCTCCTTCGAGATGCTGAAGGCCAAGGGCAAGGCCGGCACGCAATGGGACGGCGTGCGCAACTACGCCGCGCGCAACAACATGAAGGCGATGCAGATCGGCGATCTCGGCTTCTTCTACCATTCCAACGAAGGGCTGAACGTCGTCGGCATCGCTGAAGTCTGCGCGCTTGCCCATCCCGACACCACCTCGGACGATCCGCGCTGGGAATGCGTCGACATCCGCGCCGTAAGGGATGTGCCGAACCCGCCGACGCTGGAGCAGGTCAAGGCCAATCCGAAGCTTGCCGACATGGCGCTGGTGCGGCTGGGCCGGCTTTCCGTGCAGCCGGTGACGACGGCCGAGTGGAAGGAAGTCTGCCGCATGGGCGGCTTGACGCCGGCTCCGTGACGGCGCTGACGCCCAACAGCGCCAGGCAATTCATTCTTGACAACACGGCGCTGATGGCGCCGCCGCACGTGCCGGAGATCCTGCTTCATCTTGCCGACGAAGCGCATGATTTGTGGCAGCGGACCGAGGATGAGCTGGTCGAGATCGGCCTGCCGCCGCCTTTCTGGGCCTTTGCCTGGGCCGGCGGCCAGGGCCTTGCCCGCTATGTCCTGGACAATCCCGGCACGGTGCGGGGCAAGCGCGTGCTCGACTTCGCTTCCGGCTCCGGTCTTGTCGCCATCGCCGCCGCCAAGGCAGGTGCCGCCAAGGTGATCGCAACCGACATCGATCCGTTCTGTGCCACCGCGATCCGGCTCAACAGCGAGATCAACGGTGTCGGGACCGAATTCCTCGGCACGGATTGCATCGGCACCGATGCAGGTTGGGACGTGGTCCTGGCCGGTGATGTTTTCTACGACAAATCTTTCGCGGACCGGCTGATGCCATGGTTCGCAACGCTGAAGGCGCGCGGCGCCGAAATCCTCGTCGGCGATCCCGGACGGTCGTATCTGCCGAAGGCAGGGCTGGAGCCGCTTTCTGTGTATGAAGTGGCCGTCACGCGGGCGCTGGAGGATGCGCTGGTCAAGCGCACGACGGTCTGGCGGTTCGCTTGACGCGATCGCCGAACAGGCGTTCCATCACATCCAGATCAGAGGGGGAGCTCATGGATTTTTCAGCAGTGAACTGGCTGGCGGTGGTCGCCGCCGCGATCGTCGCATGGCTGTTCGGCGCCGCCTGGTACATGGGCCTGAGCAAGGCGTGGCTGAAGGCCGCCAAGCTCGATCCGGCGACGATGAAGAAATCGCCGCTGCCCTTTGTCATCAGCTTCATCGCCGAACTGGTCATGGCCACCATCATGGCCCTGGTCGTCGGCGCGATGACCGGCGGCGAGCCGACATGGATTGCCGGACTTGTCTTCGGCTTCGTGCTCTGGCTGGGTTTCGTCGCCACGACGCTCTCGGTCAACCATCGCTACGAGAATTTCGGCTGGGACCTGACCCTCATCGACGGCGGCCACTGGCTCGGCGTGCTGCTGATCATCGGCGCCGTGATCGGCTGGTTCGGCGCTGCGGCAAGCTGAATCAAGGGCAGTAGGGCAGTAAGGCAGTAGGGGAATAAGGGGCAGACGGCACCGACGCCTATCCCTACTGCCCTACTGCCCTACTGCCCTACTGCCCTACTGCCCTACTGCCCTACTGCCCTACTGCCCTTTATCCGTGGTCCGCGTCTTGGCGACTTCCTCGAGCATCCATTCGCGAAAGGCGACGATGCGCGGATCGTCGCCGGTATTTTCGGGATAGACCAGGAAATAGGCGAACTCGGGCGCCACCCGCAGGCCGAGTTCGAAAGGCTGCACCAGCCTGCCCTGGGAAAGGTCGTTCGCCACCATGGCAAAATCGGCGAGCGCAACGGCATTGCCGTCGAGCGCTGCCTGGACGGCATCCGTGGAATTTCCGAACACGACGGTCCGGCTGTCGTCGAAATCAGTGATGCCGGCCGCCGCCATCCACATCCGCCAGTTCGGCCACGTCACGCCTTGCCGCGACCATTCGATATGCGCAAGCGTGTGGTTGAAGAGGTCGCGCGGCTCGCGCAGCGGCGGACCGGACGTCAAGAGGCTCGGGCTGCACACCGGAATGAGGATGTTGTCGAACAGCCGGTGGGTGCGAAGACCCGGATATTTGCCGGCGCCAAAACGGATGCCGACATCGATGTCATCGAGTTCGAAATCCCGCACTTCATAGGCAATGTCGAATCGCAATTCGATGTCGGGGTGATGCTTGCGAAAATCGTCGACGCGTCGCATCAGCCATTTTGACGCGAACTGCGCGTCGAGGGTTACCTTCAAAAGGGCGGTGCCGCGCGTCAGCTTTTGCGCCCGCGAAACAGCCCGGCCCAGCAGGTCGAGCGCGTCGGCCGAGGCGTCGAACAGCACCGTCCCCGCCTCGGTGAGCCGGATGGTGCGGCTGGTGCGTGTGAACAGCACCAGCCCGAGCTGATCCTCGATTTCCTTGATCTGATGGCTGACGGCGGCCGGCGTCAAGCCGAGCTCGTCGGCGGCACGGGTGAAATTAAGGTGCCGGGCCGCTGCTTCCAGTGTCCTCAAGGCACGAGTCCCGGGCAGAAGACGAGCCATCCTATCCTCAAATAAAACTTGATGATCCAGAGAAAACTACTCGTTTCTCGTAGGGATTTCAATCTGGCATCATCCATCCATCGAAACATCATCAAGCCGGATTTGATATCCGGGGAGAACGGAGCACACCATGTCCATCATCGTTTTGAATTCGTCGACACCCCGTCCAAACTGGCTGGCCGAAACCCTCGACTGGCTGCGTCACGCCCGGGTCGCGATACGCCTCGCCCGCCGCGATAGTGACTACCAGAACGTCGAGGATCTCTCCGACCGCCAACTGCGCGATATCGGCGGCGAGCGCCGTGACGTCGCTCGCGCAATGGACAGAGAACTTGGCCGGCTGGGCCTGCTCGACATCGGCTGGCAGAAACCTGGTCGTAAGGGAATAGGGGAATAGGGGAATAGGGGAATAGGGGAATAGGGGAATAGAAAAATTAAGGGTGCGCCGAGCTTGTCCCTACTCCCCTACTCCCCTACTCCCCTACTCCCCTACTATCTTACTATCTTACCACCCTCACCACCGTCCGGTCCGACAGCAGCGGCAGCAGTCGCGCCATGGTTTGCGCCGTGACGGCCACACAGCCTTGCGTCGGCGTGAAGCCGGGGCGCGCCAGATGGAAGAAGATGGCGCTGCCGCGCCCGCGCCGGCGTGGCGCCAGGTTCCAGTCGAGCACCAGGCAGGCGTCATAGAGCCGGTCGTCGCGCCGCATGCGTTCGTGGCTGGCGCCATAGGGGATCTTGACCGGCCTGTTGTAATTGCGGTCGTCGGGCACTTCGCACCAGCCCAGATCAGGTCCGATCGGCGTCATCGCCAGACGGGTCTTGCGGCCACTGGAGAACTGGTCTCCCCGGAAATATCCTGACAGGATCCGCATCGAGGCCAGCGGCGTGGCGCCGTCGCCTTCGCGCTTGCCGGCCGAGATGCCTCCGCGCCCCAACGCACAGGCAAACACCGTTTTTCCGGCCTGCAGCAGGCCCTGGCTTGGATGCCCAGGCCTCGCCCGCACGGTCAGCACACGCAGCCCTTTTCGCAAAATTGCGCCGGCTGCATTGCGATCGTGTTTTTTCTTGTATGATCGTGCCACGGAACAAATCACTGTGAACGGCTGTTGCGCCGGTCAGCTTCCGCATAAACAGGCAGCGGTCAACTGAATTTTCTTTTCAAAACAACGGATTGATCCATGACTTCACGCACCATACTGATCGTCGACGACGATGACGACCTGCGCGGCACACTGGTCGAGCAATTATCCCTTTACGAGGAATTCGACGTGCTGCAGGAATCGACTGCGGCAAAAGGTGTCGCCGCAGCGCGCGGCGGCCTCATCGATCTGCTCATCATGGACGTCGGGCTGCCCGACATGGATGGCCGCGAAGCGGTGAAGATCCTGCGCAAGGGCGGCTACAAGGCGCCCATCATCATGCTGACCGGCCACGACACCGATTCGGATACGATTCTTGGCCTCGAGGCCGGCGCCAACGACTATGTGACGAAGCCGTTCCGCTTCGCCGTGCTGCTGGCACGCATTCGGGCGCAGTTGCGCCAGCATGAGCAGAGCGAGGACGCCACCTTCTCGGTCGGGCCCTATACTTTCAAGCCCAGCCAGAAACTGCTGCTCGACCCGCGCGGCGGCAAGGTGCGGCTGACGGAGAAGGAAGCCTCGATCATCAAATATCTCTATCGCGCCGACCAGAAGGTGGTGACGCGCGACGTGCTGCTCGAGGAGGTGTGGGGCTACAATTCCGGCGTCACCACGCACACGCTGGAAACCCATGTCTACCGGCTGCGCCAGAAGATCGAGCGCGATCCTTCCAATGCGGAAATTCTTGTGACAGAAAGCGGCGGCTACAAGCTGGTTCCTTAAACATTTCATTATCCAATGAGCGGTCGGGCGGGGCCGCTTTCGGGTACGATCCAGTTGGAGGGTGGTTTGGATCGAACTCGCAGAGGAGGAGTCGGACTGTCGGTTCGGGGACATAGCTAGATGGCGCTGGATGACGACATCCGCGTCCTGTCCGCCGTGAGGCTCTTCGAGGGCTTCACGCAGGAACAATTGCGCCTGCTCGCCTTTGGCGCCGAGAACACCAGGCTGATTGCCAACCACAAGCTTTACCGCGAGGACGACGAGGCCGATTCCGCCTATATCGTCGTCAGCGGGCGCATCGTGCTCTACCGGGAGCAGGGTGGTGAACGCATCCCGATTGGCACGGCAGGCCCCGGCACGATCCTGAGCGAACTGGCATTGATCGCCGACACCAACCGGTTGACCAGCGCCTCGGCCGAGATCGATTCGGAAGTGATGCGGCTCAGCCGCAAGATGTTCCGCCGCATCCTGGAGGAATATCCCGAGATCGCGGTCAAGCTCCACCAGCGCATCTCGGAGGAATTTCAGGCGATGATCCGCCGCATCGAGGAACTGGCGCCGCGCTTCTCCGGCTGAGGCAGCCCGCCTGCGAAGCTGCTGGCTTCGCCGCCGAAGGCAGCCCGGATCCAGGGGCAAGGCTCCGTTGACAGGCAAGAGGTGAAATCCTAAAGCACCTCGAAGGCGGCCGGCGCAGCAGGCGCCATCACCACCAGGCTCCTGGGGGGAGCTAGCCATGCCATCAGGGCAGTACGAGACGATTATCTTGTATTCCCGCAATGACGCGTTCGGCGACGGACTGATCCGGATTCCGGCTTTGCGCGCCGCCAGAACGGCATTCCCCGATAGTTTCATCGTCTACGGAACCACCCGGTCGTCGTCCCTTGAACATAGCCTCAATCGCCATGCCGGCCATTTGGTCGATGCGATCAATGTGCGGACGCCCCTGGCGCGCCTGATCGCCGGTCACCGCAAGGGCAAGGGGAGATTGGCCGTTGTCGATTTCCGCATCTCGGCGCGTTGGCTGCTTCAAGCCTCGGCATCACTGCTCGGCCGCGGCATCGCCTATGAAGCAAACTTTCCGGCTTTCGCCCTTTCCTGGCGCCTGGGCCAAAGACCTGAAGCACGACCCGAGCACAATGCCTGGCGCTACCACCGCCTCATCGAACGTCTTGCCGGCAAGCGGCTGCCTTTCGATCATCGGCTGGAGCCTGGCCCGGCCGCACGAGCGGCGGCCAGGAGCCTTGCGGACGGCAAGCATGCTCCGTTGATCCTTATCGCGGCGCACGGCAGCGCCAGCAAGCGCATGTCGGCGGATCAGGTTGCAGCGATCGCCGGCAGCCTGATCGCCGACGGGGCGAACCTTCTCTATGTGAAAACCCCCGGCGATGGTCCCGATATGGCTGAACTGGCTCAGCGCGTGCCGAAGCTGCGGCTTGTCGATTCCGCCGCGATCGAAGGTGTCGATATCGGTGACATCTTGCTGGCGCTCGGCGAGTTTGCCGATCTTTACATCGGCGCCGAAGGCGGTACCGCACATCTCATGGCAACCGTGATGACGCCGATGGTTATCCTCAATGGCGGCGCCAACATGGCCCGTTGGAGGCCGCTTTCGAACTGCGTGGACGTGATCGCGACCCGCCATGCCAGCCCGACCGGCCTGGTCGCCGATGTCCCGGCGCCGACAATAATCGAAGCGGCGCTACGGATGCTGTCGACACGCCGCCGGGACCATCCCCATCTGCCGGATCTCGCAGGCCCGTCAGCGCAGCAATTTCGCGACAACGACATGCATGACGACTTGAAGCGCGCCGTTTGAATTTGAATTCATCTGGTCGCGCTTCGAAGCGTGTCGGGATTCAGGTCGGCCATTTGCAGGCCGGCCTCACCTGAACACCGACGCCATGGTACAATGGCCGTCCACTGGCTTCGGCATAGGTCAGCACTCGTAATCTTTCGAATGGAGTTCCTCTCAGGCCTCAATGAGAATAGACAAATGCCAGAGAACAACGCGTCGCGCACCAAGCATGGCGGCGAATGGACGATAGCCTGGCGCTTGGTCATACTGGCGGCGACGGCGATTAACGTCGCGATGCTCTTGGCCGCGCTGTCCATCGCGCAAATTCGTGGTCTGGACGCCTGGATCTTTTATCGAGATCCATCTGCAGCCGCCGAAGTCGGCTTCTATACGGGGTGGATTTCGTCCCTGGGTGCTTCGCTATGGATCGGCGCCGGCGCCGCGACCCTGTTTGCTGGCCTGCTCACGCACCGATGGGATTGCACGTTTCTCGGCGGCCTTACCCTGCTCCTGGGCCTCGACGACCTGTTGTTGATCTATGAGGACGTGCTGCCCATTGTAGGGATACCAGAGATCGTTCCGATGATTGCCTACGCCGCCGCTGGGTTGTTCTGGTTCTTTCGGCTGCAACGAAAGACATTCGACGGCACGATCGTCTTTGTGGCCGCAGGCTTCCTGCTCGCGCTGTCGGCATCCATCGACCAGCTCGGAGATCTGTTTCCCACCCCTGGTTCTGCGGCCGCCATCGCCGAAGACGTCGTCAAAGAGCTTGGCATCTTCCTTTGGGCGGCAGGTGCCGTTGGGTACGCGGCGATGGTGACACGATTGGGCCGTCCGTGGGTGGATCCAGCCGGTCCCAACTCTACAGACTGACTGCCGCACACGGGCATTTTCGACCAGACTAGAGCATTCACCGTTTCACGGAAACGGCGAGCTGCTCTAACTCTTTGTTTTGACGCAATTCTAGACGGAAAACCGCTTCACACTTTTCCTAGAATTGCTCTAGTCCAGATCGAACCGCGCGATGACAGGCACATGGTCCGACGGGCGCTCCCAGCCGCGCGCCAGACGCAGGATCTCGTAGCCGGAAAAGCTGGGCACCAGGTTTGGCGACGACCAGACATGGTCGAGGCGGCGGCCGCGATTGGAGGCTTCCCAATCCTGCGCGCGATAGCTCCACCAGGTGTAGAGCTTCTGCTCATCCGGCACGTTGAGCCGCATCAGGTCGACCCAGTTGCCGGCGCGGCGCATCGCCTCGAAATTTTCCGTCTCGATCGGCGTGTGGCTGACCACGTTGAGCAATTGCTTGTGCGACCAGACATCATGTTCGAGCGGGGCGATGTTGAGGTCGCCGACCAGCACCGAGCCGGACACCTCGTCATGTTCTGCCCGGATGGCATTCATCTCGGCGACGAAGTCTAGCTTGTGCTTGAACTTCCTGTTGATGACGGGATCCGGTTCGTCGCCGCCCGCCGGGACGTAGAAATTGTGCAGCAGGATCGCCTTGCCGCCGGCCCGCACCCTCACCGAGAGGTGCCGGCTATCCTCGATTTCGCAAAAGCGTCGCTTTTCGACCAATTCGATCGGCCGCCGCGCCACGGTTGCTACGCCGTGGTAGCCCTTCTGGCCATGGAAGGCGATGTGCTCGTAGCCGAGCTTGCGGAAGGCCTTTTCGGGAAACAGTTCGTCGGGAACCTTGGTTTCCTGCAGGCACAGCACGTCGGGCGCATGCTCGACGAGCAGGCGCTCGACGATCGGCATGCGCAGGCGAACGGAATTGATGTTCCAGGTGGCGATGGAGAAGGGCATTGGCAATCCAGGACAGCGTGCGGCCGACCAGAACCGATGGGTTCCGGCGGGGAAGACGCCTTTTGACGGAGTCAGTCCGGGAAATTGCCAGCCGCGGGCCGCAAAGACAAGCCGGGCAACGCCCGACGAGGCGCGGCCCGGTGCTTTCCACAGCTATAACGACCGGGTTAGCGCGCCTTGTTGGTGTTGAGCTCGCGGTTCGCCGTGTAGTCGATGGCGAAAGTATCCGGCGCGAAGCTGACGCCTTCCTTGGTGTTGAAGATCATCACCGTCGTATCCTTGCCCTGCGCGTCGGTGATCGTCCACTGCCGCAAATCGAAGGTTTTCGGATCGAACATCATGGTGATCTTCGAATTGCCGAACACCGATTTGTCGGCGAGCTGGATGGTGGTGAGGTCATCCTCCTGCTTGACACTTTTGACGCGGTCGCCGGAGAGATCGATCCTGGTGTCGAGCAGCAGCTTCAGAGGCGTCTTCGACAACGGATAGAGATCGGACGTGTTGAGCTTCTTGTTCAGGATGACCACCGACTTGCCGTCTGAAATCACCCGGAAATTCGAAGAGCCGTCATAGTTGAAGCGGATCTTGCCCGGCCGTTCGAGGAAGAACTTGCCGCCGGTCTGCTCGCCCTTGGGGCCGAACTGCACGAATTCGCCGCTCATCGATTTGACCGACGAAAAATGGTCGGCGATCTTCTGTGCCGCAGCCGGCACAGCCGCCTGCGCCGAAGCCAGCACCTGGAAGCCGGGCACCGCGTTGAAGGCTGCCGCCCCCGCAACCGCCAGGCCGAGGCCCAGCAACTGACGCCGGGATGGAGCAAATGTGCTGAGCGCTGAAAGATCGTTTTTCATGTCGGTCACTCTCATCTGAGTCCTGAGTTGTTCTGTGCTTGGACCCCCAGTTAGGCTGAAATTTGGCGGGTCAGGCGTCCCTTGGTCGCTTTAACGCCTTGAAAGGTTCAAGGTTGCCGGACCGGGATCTCACAAGGGTCAGGCTTTCCAGTCAGAACTTGTCGTCTTCGGTCGGCACCAGGATCTCGCGCTTGCCGGCATGGTTGGCCGGGCCGACGATCCCTTCCTTCTCCATCTTCTCGATGATCGAGGCAGCGCGGTTATAGCCGATGCCCAGCCGGCGCTGGATATAGCTTGTCGAGGCCTTGCCGTCGCGCAGCACCACGGAGACCGCCTGATCGTAAGGATCGTCGGAATCCTCGAAATTGCTGTTGCCGCCACCGCCACCGGACCCACCCTTGCCCGACGGTTCGTCGTCGTCCTCGCCATCATCCTCGGTGATGGCGTCGAGATATTCGGGCACGCCCTGCAGCTTCAGATGTGCAACGATCTTCTCGACCTCTTCGTCGGCGACGAACGGGCCGTGCACGCGCTGGATACGGCCGCCGCCGGCCATGTAGAGCATATCACCCATGCCGAGCAGCTGCTCGGCGCCCTGCTCGCCCAGAATGGTGCGGCTGTCGATCTTGGACGTCACCTGGAAGGAGATGCGGGTCGGGAAATTGGCCTTGATGGTGCCGGTGATGACGTCGACCGACGGCCGCTGCGTCGCCATGATGACATGGATGCCGGCGGCGCGCGCCATCTGCGCCAGGCGTTGCACGGCACCTTCGATGTCCTTGCCGGCGACCATCATCAGGTCGGCCATCTCGTCGATGATGACGACGATATAGGGCATCGGCTCGAGATCGAGGTTCTCGGTCTCGTAGATCGCCTCGCCGGTCTGGCGGTCGAAGCCGGTCTGCACGGTGCGCGAGATCTTTTCGCCCTTCTTGTCCGCCTGGCTGACGCGGGCGTTGAAGCCGTCGATGTTGCGGACGCCGACCTTGGACATCTTGCGGTAGCGGTCCTCCATCTCGCGCACGGTCCATTTCAGCGCCACCACGGCCTTCTTCGGATCGGTGACGACGGGCGTGAGCAGATGCGGGATGCCGTCATAGACCGACAGTTCCAGCATTTTCGGATCGATCATGATCAGCCGGCAATCCTGTGGCGTCAGCCGGTAGAGCAGCGACAGGATCATGGTGTTGATGGCGACCGATTTGCCCGAGCCGGTGGTGCCGGCGACCAGCACGTGCGGCATCTTGGCGATGTCGACGATGACCGCCTCGCCATTGATGGTCTTGCCCAGCGCCAGCGCCAGCTTGGCCTTCGTCGTCTCGAAATCGCGGCTGGCGAGAATCTCGCGCAGATATACGGTCTCGCGCTTGGCGTTCGGCAGTTCGATGCCGATGGCGTTGCGGCCTGGCACCACCGCGACGCGGCAGGCGATGGCGCTCATCGAGCGGGCGATATCGTCGGACAGGCCGATGACGCGTGACGATTTGATGCCGGGGGCCGGCTCGAGCTCATAGAGCGTGACCACCGGACCCGGACGCACGGCGATGATCTCGCCCTTGACGCCGAAATCCTCCAGCACCCCTTCGAGCAGGCGCGCGTTCTGTTCCAGCGCGTCCTTGGACAGGCTGGCGTCGCGCACCACGTTCTTCGGCTCGGAGAGGAAGTGCAGCGACGGCATTTCGAACTTTTCCGAGCCGATCAGCGAGGTCTGCGCCTCGCGCTGCACGCGGGCGCCGGGCACGGGGCGCGCCGCAGGCGCCTCGACGCGGGTGGCTGCGTCGGAGCGGAACGGCTGCACCTTGGCGGTCGGCGCCGCGCGCCGCTGGATGGCGGGCTCGTCCTGCTCGAAATCCATGTCGTCGTCGGCTTCGAAGATATCGGCATCGTCGGGGTCGAGCGAGACGCTGCGGTCATTGACCATGGCTGCGAAGAATTCGGGTTCGACGCGGGCGCGGCCATCCTGGCTCATCCGCTGCTCGGCGAACTCGGCCGATTCGACCCGTTCGGCGGCGCGCCGCCAGGCGGTGGAGCGCTGCTCCATTTCCGGCTCGTACTCGTCCCGCTCCTGCCTGCGGCGCACGGCGCGGCGGTGCATCCACGCGCGCAGCGACAGCCACCAATGGGTGATGGCGCCAAGCGCCAGGATGCCCTCGTCGCCTTCGTCCTCATCATTGTCGAACAACAGGTCGTCCTCGCGCGCATCGGCAGCGGGCTCGTCCTCCATGACGGCGAAGCCGTTCTTGCGACCGATCAGCGCCGAGCCATGGGCGAAGAGCCACAGCGCGGGCGCCGACAGCAGGATGGCGATGATGCTGGCGATCAGCCCGGTCGGATAGCCGCCGATGACGACGCCGGGGATCTTCAGCACCATGTCGCCGAACACGCCGCCGAGGCCGGTGGGCAGCGGCCAGGTCTTGGGCGGCACGACGCAGCCGACCATCGCCGCGGCCAACAGCGCGAAGCCGAACCAGGACAGCCCGCGCTTGGGCAGCCTGTCGACGCCGCGCGCGGAAAACAGCAGGAATCCCCAGATGACCGTCGGAACCAGGGCGGCGACGGCGGCGAGGCCGAAGAACTGCATGGCGAGGTCGGAGAACACGGCACCCGCATAGCCCATGGCATTGGTGACGGTGTTGTTCGTCGCGTGGGAGAAACTCGGATCGGCGACATTCCAGGTGGCAAGGCTGGCAACGCCAAAGGCGGCCAGCGCGAACAGGCCGACGCCGACCAGCCGCCCGACCTGTCGCCGCGCGAACGCCTGGATGCCGTGCCCCGTATCGGTCAGCGCGAGCGGTGCTGAAGCCCCTGAACGCATGCTCTTCCCCGTCTGTCATGGTCTCGCCGGGTGCGTGGCGCACTCCTGCAGATTCGGGTCTCAGACTATCGGTGGGAAGGTTAAGGGCGCATTAACTATAAGAGGTTGAGACGCTCAAACCTCATTGCCGCCGGTTGAGCCGTATGAAGCAATGACGGACGATGGGCCGATGGAGCTTCCGTCGAACGAAACAATGGCGGGCTGCGGCCCGCCATTGGTCGTCCGGAACAGAGATCGGGCCTCGGCCCGATCGCGGTAAATCAGTTGGCGCCGCCGAGCGCCTGCACATTGGCGCAGAATTCCGCATGCGGCTTGCTCATCGCCGCATCCTGGCATTCCTTCTTCATCGCTTCCTGCTTTTCCATCGGCATGGCCATGAAAGCTGTCTTGAAATCCGCCATCGGCTTCATGGTTTTCATGCCGGAATCCGTGAAGAACGGCGCCATGTTGTCGGGCTCATCCAGAGCACCGGCAAATGCCATGCCGCCGATCATGGAAAGAGCAAGCGCTCCCAGACAGATGTTCTTGAGGTTCATGAGATGGTTTCCTTCCCTGTTGTTTGGCACGAGCGTCGGAACGACGATCGTCCCCAGGGTTCGGAACCAGAGCGGTCGTTGTTTCCTCAAAAAGCTTGATCACGCGAACGTGATTGCGTGAAGCCGGGCATTGCCGGAACGGCTTGCCAAAAAAAGAGGCCCGGATGCGATCCGGGCCTCAATGCGTGAACTCCTTTCGGGAGCGTCACGACGGGATTTTTTCAAAGCAATTCCGGGAGAACCGTGCAGCGTTTCCGTTCGGGATTGCGTGGAGATAAGGGGCCGGCGGGAGGAGGGTTCCGCCGGCCCCGAGGCTAAGCTGGCCTTATGGCACCACTTCGCCATGCTGGGAGATGTCGAGGCCTTCGACCTCTTCCTGGGTCGTCGGACGCAGGCCGACCAGCGCCTTGACGATGTAGAGGAGCACGAAGGTGGCAATGCCCGTCCACACGATGGTGACGGCAACGCCGTAGATCTGCTTGCCGAGCGAAGCACCTGCGCCGAGGCTGTTGATCGCCGGGTCGGCGAGCACGCCGGTGAGCAGAGCGCCGATCACACCGCCGACGCCATGCACGCCGAAGGCATCGAGCGAGTCGTCATAGCCGAACATGTGCTTGACCTTGACCGCCGAGAGGTAGCAGACGACGCCCGCCACGATGCCGACGATGAAGGCACCGGTCGGGTTGACGAAGCCGGAAGCCGGCGTCACGGCGACCAGGCCGGCAACCGCACCCGAGATGATGCCGAGCACGGAAGGCTTCTTGGCGACGATCCATTCGGCGAACATCCAGGCCAGTGCCGCCGCGGCGGTGGCAACCTGGGTGTTGAGCATGGCGGCGCCAGCAAGACCGTCGGCTGCCAGTTCCGAACCGGCGTTGAAGCCGAACCAGCCAACCCACAGCAGCGAAGCGCCGATCACCGAATAGACCAGGTTATGCGGCGCCATGTTGGTGGTGCCGTAGCCTTCGCGCTTGCCGAGAACCACCGCACAGACCAGACCGGCGACACCGGCGTTGATGTGAACGACCGTACCGCCGGCAAAGTCGAGCACGCCCGCCGATCCGAGGAAGCCGCCACCCCAGACCCAATGCGCGATCGGCACGTAGACGACCAGCAGCCACAATGCCGTGAAGATCAGCAGCGCCGAGAACTTCATGCGTTCGGCGAAGGCGCCGGCAATGAGCGCCGGGGTGATGATGGCGAACGTCATCTGGAACATCGAGAACACGAATTCAGGAATGTTGGCGACGCCCGGCAGCCACAGCGAGGCCGTGGTGATGCCGTGATGGAAGAACTTGGAGGTGCCGCCGAGATAGCTGTTCATGCCGCCGCCATCGGAGAAGGCCAGCGAATAGCCGAACATAAACCACAGCACCGTCACCAGACAGGTGATGGCGAAGCTCTGCATAACGGTGGCAAGCACGTTCTTCTTGCGCACCATGCCGCCGTAGAACAGCGCCAGGCCCGGAATGGTCATCATCAGCACCAGCGCCGTCGAGGTCAGCATCCAGGCGGTGTTGCCGGTGTCGAGCACCGGGGTCGGGGCAGCAGCCGGCGCCGCAGCGGCCGCGGCAGGAGCCGCTTCCTGCGCGAAGGCGGCGACCGTGCCCAATGCTGCGAGAGTAAGCGTACCCAAAAGGGCGGCTCGTCCCGTCGTCTTCAAGGTGGAAGGAATATTCATTGAACTCTCCATTGGAATACGTGATCGCCGCTCAGAGCGCGTCGGTGTCTGTTTCGCCGGTGCGGATGCGCACCGCCTGATCGATGCCGAAAACGAAGATCTTGCCGTCGCCGATCTGGCCGGTCTTGGCGGCTGCGGTGATGGCTTCGACGGCCTTGTCGACCATGTCGGCACTGACCGCGACTTCGATCTTGATCTTCGGCAGGAAGCTGACCGCGTATTCCGCCCCGCGATAGATCTCCGTATGCCCTTTCTGACGCCCGTAGCCTTTGACTTCGGTGACGGTCAGGCCCTGGATGCCGACGGCGGTAAGCGCTTCGCGTACCTCGTCGAGCTTGAACGGCTTGATGATTGCCATCACGATTTTCATAAGGTTTCACCCTTTGCTGTTGCGGTCCCCCGCGTTTGCACACCTTCACCGATCCCAAAGAGCCGGAGAGTGCCCACAAGGATTCAAGCTCCGTGCCAAGTGCCGAAGCAGGGCATTAACCCGTTGTAAATAAAGGGATTTGGAAGCGCACCAACGCAACCTGTTCATAGCTGCGGCGATGCATCTGCTTAAAAATTAGGCAAATTTTGAAAAATGCCTACTCTGCAGGCGATCGCTTGAGCCGGATCAGCCCTTCCTGCGCAACCGAGGCAATCAGCGTGCCGTCGCGGGCAAACAGCGACCCGCGCGTAAAGCCGCGCGAGCCCTGTGTCGACGGGCTGTCCTGCGTGTAGAGCATCCAGTCGTCGAGCGCATGACTGCGATGGAACCACATGGCGTGGTCGAGGCTCGCCGCCTGGATATCGCGGTCGAAAATGGCGCGGCCATGCGCGAAGGTCGATGTGTCGAGCAGCGTCATGTCGGAAAGATAGGCGAGCACCGCCGCCTGGATGGCGCGGTCCGCCGGTACCGGACCGGTGGTGCGGATCCAGATGTTCTGCTTTGGCTCCAGTTTTTCGCGGCTGGTGTAATGCTTGAGCATCACCGGCTTCATTTCGATCGGCCGGTCCCGCTCCCAGTAGCGTTTGATGCCATCGGGCACCGCCTCGCCGAACTTGCCCAGCAATTCGCGTTGCGACAGCAATGTGTCCGGCGCCGGAACGTCCTGCGGCATCGGCACCTGGTGCTCCAGGCCGACCTCATCCTGCTGGAACGAAGCTTCGAGCGAAAAGATCGCCTGGCCGTGCTGGACCGCCACCACGCGCCGCGTGGTGAAGGAGCCGCCGTCGCGAATACGGTCGACCTCGTAGACGATCGGCACCTTGGTGTCGCCGGGCCGCATGAAATAGCCGTGCAGCGAATGCACGTACCGATCGCGATCCACTGTCCGCTGCGCCGCCACCAGCGCCTGGGCGATGGTCTGGCCGCCGAACACGCGCTGCCAGTCGAGCAGCGGGCTGCGACCACGATACAGATTGTGTTCCAGCTTCTCGAGGTCGAGAATGCCGAGAAGCTCGTCCATGGCTGCCGTCATATTTCGCGCCCTCGCCGCAGAAGTGTTATGGCGGTTTCCGACAGGACGGACAGGCAGTCAAGGGCGCAAGACCCGGCCGGCGCGCAGGAGCGAAGATGATGGAACGCAAGGCGGACACAAAGACCGGGGCAAATGTGAAAACAAGATCTGGGCTCGATGTCCTGGTCGCCGGCGCCGGCTATGTCGGCCTGGCCGCCGCCGTATCGCTGAAGCAGGCGCGACCGGGTCTCGCCATCGCTCTCGTCGATGCCGCACCTGCCGGCGCCTGGCAAAGGGATGGCCGCGCCTCGGCCATTGCCGCCGCCGCCTGCCGCATGCTTGACCAGCTCGGTGTGTGGGCCGAGATCGCACCGCAAGCGCAGGCGATCACCGAGATGATCATCACCGATTCGCGCACCGCCGATCCGGTGCGTCCGGTCTTCCTGACCTTCGACGGCGAAGTGGCGCCGGGCGAGCCTTTTGCGCATATGGTCGCCAACAGGGTGCTGAACGGCGCCTTGCGGGCCAGCGCCGAAAAGCTCGGCATCGACATCATCGAAGGCGTCGCCGTGCAGGGTTTCGAACCCAACGGCAGTGGTATCACCGTGCATCTTGCCGACGGCGCGACGCTGAAGGCCCGGCTGCTGGTCGCCGCCGACGGCGTCAACTCGAAGCTGCGCGACATGGCCGGCATCAAGACGGTGAAGTGGGAATATGGCCAGTCCGGCATCGTCTGCACCGTGGCCCATGAACGCCCGCATAACGGTCGCGCCGAAGAGCATTTCCTGCCGGCCGGCCCCTTCGCCACATTGCCGCTCAAGCCCGGTGAGGACGGCACCAACCGCTCGTCGATCGTCTGGGTCGAGCGCTCGCCCGATGCCGAAAGGCTGGTGGCCGGTGACGATCTCCTCTTCGAACACGAACTCGAGCAGCGTTTTGGCCTGAAGCTTGGCGAGATCCGCGTTGCCGACAAGCCGCGCGCCTGGCCGCTCGGCTTGACCATTGCGCGTGCCTTCGTCGCACCCCGCATCGCGCTCGCCGGCGATGCCGCCCACGGCATCCACCCGATCGCCGGCCAGGGCCTCAATCTCGGTTTCAAGGATGTTGCCGCGCTTGCCGAGGTGATCGTCGAGGCCGACCGGCTCGGCCAGGACATCGGCGCGCTCGACGTCCTCGAACGCTACCAGCAGTGGCGCCGCTTCGACACGGTGCAGATGGGCATCACCACGGACGCGCTGAACCGGCTGTTTTCCAACGATATCGGCCCGCTGCGAACCGTCCGCGACATCGGCCTCGGCCTCGTCGAACGCATGCCGCGCCTGAAGGATTTTTTTATCCGGCAGGCGTCGGGACTGTCCGCCAGCACGCCGCGATTGTTGAAGGGCGAGGCGATCTGAGCGGGTCACAGCATCCCCAACGTCGTCATCCTTGGGCGTAGCGACGCGAAGCGGAGCGAAGACCCAAGGATCCATGCCGCGACCTCGCCTAAGAATGCAGCGGAGAAGAATTCTGCACCGGGGTGACGCGTTTGAGTCGCGGCATGGATCCCGGGGTCTGCGCCGCGTCGCTTCGCTCCTTGCTCGGCCCCAGATGACGAAAGCGATGGGCGTTTTCGCCAATCGCCAAAGTATGCGATCAGTTGACCTCAAAACCCAGCTTTTGCCGCAGCCGCAATATCCTCTGGTCGGATATTTCCAGGCTTTTCTCGCCGCCTTGGGCAACGCGGTTGACCATCTGCAGCAGATCGTTTCGCTCGGCGACATCCAGACGTTCGCGCAGGAACGGCGCCAGTCTGTCGATGACAATGGTGGTGTCGTCGACTTGCGCCGCCGCCCATTTGGCATAGATCACCGCCTCGTCGGTCTTCTTCTTGTCGGCGATCTCGGAAATCACCGAACGGATGACAGCCTCGCGCTGCGGCAGGATGGGCCCATCCTCGGATACGATTGATGTGATCAGCGTAGCCGCCGCTACGACCGGATCATCGATCGCCGTCAGCGGCGACAGCGCCGCCTGCTTGCGCAGCTTCTTGCGACGAATATTGCCCTGCACGCGCCCGACGACGTCCGCAACCTCGCGAGCCGCGTCGTTCATCGCCTTCATCCGGTACCACCAGAACGCCGCCGCGCCCATCACGCCAAGGATAGCAATCAGGAAAGGCATGTCGAAATCCCCAAGAACCCCGGCGACGATAGGAGAACTCTCGCCTTGCTTCAACACGCAAAAGTTGCGCACGAAATGAACCAGGACGATCGTTCAGTCGAACGCCTTGGTTTCCACGTGGCTGTAGCACGTGGCGGAGGCTATGACCCCGGCACATCGTAGATCGCCCGCACCTCGATGGTGCCTATTTCGGCCAGCGGGATCTCGCCGGCGACCTCCAGCGCCTGGTCGAGATTGTCGGCCTCGATCATGACGAAGCCGAGCAACTGCTCCTTGGTTTCGGCGAACGGGCCGTCGGTGATCAGTCGCTTGCCCTGGCGTCGCCGCACCGTCTTCGACGTCTTCACCGATTGCAGCGCCTGCGCGACGATCAGCATCCCACGCTGATCCAATGACCGGTCATGAGCCATCGAATCGGCATCGAGCTTGGCCAGACGCTCCGGCGTCATGGCATGGAGCTCGTTTTCCTCGCCATAGACCAGACAGACATATTTCATTTCCATCTCCCTTGCTGTGACGAACCATAGGCGATCACGGTATCGGTTGAGTCCTTGCCGGCAGCGACATGGTCGAGAAGGCTGACCGCAATGCCGATGATGGCAATTGCCGCAAGCAACCGGCCGAAGCCGGAGGGCGGCACCTGCAGCGGGTCGCTTTCCCCGAGATCAGCCCTTCGGCCGGTGCTTGTCCAATGGGCAGAAAACAGATTGTTCATGCGAACCTCCATCGGCCACGAGAATCCGTGGCCGCCCGCAGGACGGTCGGGGCCGATGCAAGTCGACATTTTTGCACGCACATTCTTTAAAAAGATTCGATGAGACCCGCCGTCGACGCATGCGCGCGCAAAACAGCGCGGTGGCCTTCCCTCGCGCCCGCGCTATAGTTGGGAGGAACGCCGCTTGGCCGGCGCCACCGCTGCAATAAGGAGAAATTCATGGATCGCACCGCAAACGCCGTCTGGAAAGGCAATCTGAAAGAGGGTACGGGCACGCTCGACACCCAGAGCGGAACCCTGAAGGGCACGCCCTATTCGTTCAAGGCGCGCTTCGAGGACGAGAGCGGCAAATCCGGCACCAACCCTGAAGAACTGATCGCCGCCGCGCACGCCGGCTGCTTTGCCATGCAGTTCTCGCATTTCCTGGCCGAGAACGGCACGCCTGCCACCGAACTCGACGCCAAGGCCGTGGTGACGCTGGTTCCCGGCACGGGGATCACCGGCAGCGCCCTCACCGTGGTCGGCAAGGTGCCGGGCATCGATGCGGCGAAATTCAAGGAATTGGCGGAAAAGGCCAAGGCCGGATGCCCGGTCTCGAAGGCGCTCGGCGCCATAAACGTGTCGCTGGACGCCAAGCTCGGCTGAGAACGCTGCATCCGGTGTGAAGACCCGGCGCGAACGCTCAGGCGCGCGCCGGGGACCTATGCTCCCAGCGCGTCCAGCCGGGCGCGCAGTGTGGCGACTTCCTGCTCCAACGCCTCCAACCGCGCCTCCAGGTCGGAAGCAGGCAGGATCGATGCACTTCGCTGCGCTGAAAGGACGGTAACGTCCACCGGGCCACTCAGCAGATGCACGTAGCGGTCCTCGCGCTGGCCCGGTCCGCGCGGGATTTCCTGGATGAGTGGCGGCCGACGGCCGATCAGCATGTCGAGCTCGGCGCGCAGATCTTCGATCGACGAGAACCGCGCCATGCGCTCGGTGCGCGCCGACAATTCATGGACCGTCTGCGGCCCGCGCAGCAACAGCAGGCCGATCAAAGCGGTCTGCGGCGTGGTCAGCGAGAAGCGCTGCGCCATCTGGTGCTCGTAGCGCTCGACACGCGAGCCGAACATCTGCCGCACCAGTCCCTTTTGTTCGAGCAGCTTCAGCCCCCGGTGCACCTCGGTCTGCTCCAGCGCCATCACCGGCTCGCGCGCCGTCTTCTGGTTGGCGGCGGCCAGTGCCGCGTTGAGCGTCAGCGGATAGACATCCGGCGTCAGCTCCTTCTTCTCGATCAGGCAGCCGAGAATGCGGGCTTCGATGGGGGAAAGGATGGGAAGGTCATCGCTCATTGGACTAAAATCCTTTCTGAGGCCGGCGGGACAGCGCCCCTCTCTGTCCTGCCGGACATCTCCCCCACGTGGGGGGAGATCGGCAGCTTCGCCGACAGCGCGTCGTCCTTCAACCCTAAGAGATTGGCGAAAGCCGCAATGACAGCCAATCTCCCCACCCGTGGGGGAGATGTCCGGCAGGACAGAGGGGGGCGCTACGGATCGCTACATCCGAGGTTTGCAGCAAATCCGCTCCGCCTAAACCCTTCTCTCCACCATCATCTTCTTGATCTCGGCGATCGCCTTGGCCGGGTTGAGGCCTTTGGGGCAGGTCTGCGCGCAGTTCATGATGGTGTGGCAGCGATAGAGCCGGAACGGGTCTTCGAGGTTGTCGAGCCGCTCACCGGTGGCCTCGTCGCGGCTATCGATCAGCCAGCGATAGGCCTGCAGAAGCGTTGCCGGGCCGAGATAGCGGTCGCCGTTCCACCAGTAGCTCGGGCACGAGGTCGAGCAGCAGGCGCACAAAATGCACTCGTAGAGCCCGTCGAGCTTCTCGCGGTCCTCATGGCTTTGCAGCCACTCCTTGGCCGGCTCCGGCGATACCGTCTTCAGCCAGGGCTGGATCGAGGCGTGCTGGGCGTAGAAGTTGGTGAGATCGGGCACCAGGTCTTTGACCACCTGCATATGCGGCAGCGGGTAGACTTTTACCGCGCCGGAAATGTCGTCGCAGCCCTTGGTGCAGGCGAGCGTGTTGGAACCGTCGATGTTCATGGCGCAGGAGCCGCAAATGCCTTCGCGGCAGGAACGCCGCAAGGTCAGCGTCGGGTCGATCTTGTTCTTGATCCACAGCAGCGCGTCGAGCACCATTGGACCGCAATCGTCCATGTCGACGAAATAGGTGTCGATGCGCGGGTTCTCGTCATCGTCCGGCGACCAGCGGTAGATGCGGTATTCCCGCAGATTGGTGGCGCCCTCCGGCTTCGGCCAGGTCTTCCCCGGCTTGATCTGCGAATTCTTGGGGAGCGTGAGTTCAACCATGTTCGATCCTCAATACACTCTGGCCTTGGGCGCGATCTTGGCGAGGCTGATGCCGCCGTCCTTTTCAGCCAGCTGCGGCTCGGTGTGCACCGGCCGGTAGGAGAGTGCCACCTTGCCGTCTTCGCTCAGCCTGGCCAACGTATGCTTGCGCCAGACCGCGTCGTCGCGCGCCGAAAAGTCCTCGCGTGCGTGCGCGCCACGGCTCTCCTTGCGCGCCTCGGCGCTGTAGACCGTGGTAATGGCATTGGCCATCAGGTTTTCCAGCTCCAGCGTCTCGACCAGATCGGAATTCCAGATCATCGAGCGGTCGGACACTTTGATGTCCTTCAACTCGCCCCAGATCTGCGAAATGCGCTTGCAGCCGTTTTCGAGGGACTCCTGCGTGCGGAATACGGCCGCGTCTTCCTGCATCGCCTTCTGCATCTTTTCACGCAAGCTGGCCGTCGGCGTCGAGCCATTGGCGTGGCGCAGCCGGTCGAAGCGGTCCATGATCTTTTCGACCGAAGCTTCGTTGGGCGAAGGGATCGCCGACTTGCGGTCGATGACCTGGCCGGCGCGGATCGCGGCCGCGCGGCCGAACACCACAAGATCGATCAGCGAATTCGAACCGAGCCGATTGGCACCATGCACTGAGGCGCAGCCGGCTTCGCCGACAGCCATCAATCCGGGCGACACCTGGTCGGGATTGAGCGCCGTCGGATTGAGCACCTCGCCCCAGTAATTGGTCGGCACGCCGCCCATATTGTAGTGGACCGTGGGCAGAACCGGGATCGGCTCCTTGGTCAGGTCGACGCCGGCAAAGATCTTGGCCGATTCCGAAATGCCCGGCAGGCGCTCATGCAGGACGGCGGGATCGAGATGGTCGAGATGCAGGAAGATGTGGTCCTTGTTCTTGCCGACGCCGCGGCCCTCGCGGATTTCCAGCGTCATGCAGCGCGAGACGACGTCGCGCGAGGCAAGGTCCTTGGCTGACGGCGCATAGCGCTCCATGAAGCGCTCGCCCTCGGAATTGACGAGATAGCCGCCCTCGCCGCGCGCGCCTTCGGTGATCAGGCAGCCGGCGCCATAGATGCCGGTCGGGTGGAATTGCACGAACTCCATGTCCTGCAGCGGGAAGCCGGCGCGTGCAGCCATGCCGCCGCCGTCGCCGGTGCAGGTGTGCGCCGAGGTGGCCGAGAAATAGGTGCGGCCATAGCCGCCGGTCGCCAGCACCACCATCTTGGCCGAGAAGCGGTGGATGGTGCCGTCATCCAGGTTCCAGGCGACGACACCGGTGCAGGTGCCGTCCGGCTCCATGATCAGGTCGAGCGCGAAATACTCGATGAAGAACTGCGCGTTGTTTTTCAGCGACTGGCCGTAGAGCGTGTGCAGGATGGCGTGGCCGGTGCGGTCGGCGGCGGCACAGGTGCGCTGCACCGGCGGGCCTTCGCCATAGTTCATCATGTGGCCGCCGAACGGCCGCTGGTAGATCTTGCCCTCTTCGGTGCGCGAAAACGGCACGCCGTAATGTTCGAGCTCGTAGACCGCGGCCGGCGCTTCGCGCACCAGATATTCCATGGCGTCGACATCGCCCAGCCAGTCCGAGCCCTTGACGGTGTCGTACATGTGCCATTGCCAGGAATCGGGACCCATGTTGGACAGAGAGGCGGCAATGCCGCCTTGCGCCGCCACCGTGTGCGAGCGGGTCGGGAACACCTTGCTGATGCAGGCGGTGCGCAGGCCCTGTTCGGCCATGCCGAGCGTGGCGCGCAGGCCGGCGCCGCCGGCGCCAACAACCACCACGTCGAACTTGTGGTCGACAAAGGTATAGCCTGCCGTGTTGGCTTGTTTCGCGTCCTTGGCCAACTCAGCCTCCGAATGCCAGCTTGAGCAGGGCGAAGATCGAGGCGACGCCGACCGCTATGGTGAAAAATGTATTGAGCGCGATCAGCGCCAGCTTCATGCCTTCGCCATGCACGTAATCCTCGATGATCACCTGCATGCCGAGCCGCATATGGACAAGCCCGGAGATGAGCACCAGGGCCATCACCAGCGCCACGAACGGGTTGGCAAGGGCTGCCCGCACATGCTCGTGGTCGGCGCCGTTGAGCGCGATCAGGAACCCGACGAAGAACAGGATCAGCGGGATGTTGGCGATCGCGGTCAGGCGTTGGCGCCAGAAATGCCCGGTGCCCTCGCGGGCGGAGCCGAGGCCGCGGACCTTCGCCAGCGGCGTGCGCATGTCGGTGTTTTTGCCGCTCATGGTCAGGCTCCCCGCGCCATATAGCCGGCGATCCAGATCAGCAGCGTGAGCAGGATCGAGCCGGCCAGCGTCGCCCAGGCGATTTTCGAGGCGGTATGCTTCTCGAGGCCGGCGCCGGTGTCCCAGACCAGATGGCGCACGCCACCCAGCATATGGTGCATCAGCGCCCAAGTGTAGCCGAACAGGATGAGCCGGCCGAGCCAGGTGCCGAAGGCCCAATTGGCCCAATCGAAGGTCGCCTGCGAGCTGGCCGCCGCCATCAGCCACAGGGCGACCAGCAGCGTGCCGAAATACAACGCGCCACCGGTGATGCGGTGAATGATCGACATCGTCATGGTGATCGGCGGCCGGTACACGGTGAGGTGCGGCGAAATCGGCCGTTCACGTCTGGCAAATTCGCGGGTGGCTGGTGATTTGCTCATGGCTCCCCCAGTTCGGCGTCACTCTGGAGCCTCAGGTGGAAATGCGGCATTGCCGCTTCCGGTTGCGACTTCGGACAGCCGGTTTCTAATGCTCTTTTTGCACCGCGTCAAAGCCAGAAAACCGTTTCGAAAACGTAATTTAGTCTGACTAAAAGGCGGGCTTGGGCTTCAATCGATTAGGCCGGGGAGGCCCGAAGCCGGCTCGATATCGCTGCAGTGCAACATGTCTGGCCCAAGGGCCCAGCCGTGTTGAGATCAGCGCTAGCGTTTGCAGGTCTGCGGCGTCGACCCCTTCTTCATCACCAGCGCCTCGCGTCCGTCGATCACGATTGCGTCATGGGTGGCCGCCTGGTAGCGGCTGCTCTGGTTGGCGGGCGACGCCGCAAACTCCTCGGTCGCGCCGTCGGACCCGACCACACGCAACGACGTGCCTAGATTTTGGATGGAAATCACACCGTTGTTGCCGCATCTGTAGGTGGCCGTGCCTATGCCGGATCGCGGCGCAGTAAGGTCGGTGATGATCTTGGTTGCAGCTGTCGGAGGCGCCGCGGCTGTGACGGACTGCTGAGCCGACGCAGGTGAGACGACGACGGTATTGACCGCCTTCGGCGCGCTGTCCTGCGGCACACAGGCTGCAACGATAACGAGCAACGGGAAAACGGACGCCCAATTCGGCCGGCGTAGCGACATATGCTGTCCTCCCGCGCGGCAAACCAGCCGCGATGCTTTGCCAAGATCAAGGTCATCCCGACGCCGAGACGGACACCGGCGCGATGGTGCGGCCAAGCATGGCCGAATGATGGCCACCGGGTTTTCCATGCAGTCGGATATTAACGGATATTAACCATGTTTGCCGAGACATCGCCGCCAAACGCGCCAGCCTCTTAACAAAGGTTAAGAAAACGTTAATTTCTGATTCGAGGAGGCTTTCCCTCAAGACATGGAGGACGCCATGCGTTCGAATTCAGGCAGACCGCGCCTTGCGGCGCTCATCGTGGCGGCCTCGGTCGTCGGCCTTGCAGCGCCAGCGCTTGCCGGCGCGCGGCATCAGGATCGCGTCTACGCCGATACCTTCGGCAATCTCGTCATCGACAGCGCCGCCGGCTACAAGCGCATCATCGTCGGCCAAGGCAGGCTGGCCAAGCAGCTCTCCGACTACACCAGCGCCGGCCAGCCCAAGGTGATCTACGAGAACGAAGCCGACGAAATCAGCGGTTATAGCGATTGCTACCGGCCGCCAGTGCTGGTGAAGGGCCGCTCCTATATGTACGGTCTCTCCGACGGCGAGATGCCCGAGCTCAGCCCCTGCCGCTAGCCTCGATACCGGCTGACGACCAGTTGCCGGCCGGCCCGGCCGAAACGCGCACGCAATCGCGCCCGGCATTCTTCGCCTGATAGAGCGCCTGGTCGGCGCGCCGCATCAGATCGGCAAAGTCTTCGCTCGGATGAAGTTCGGCGACGCCGAAGCTCGCGGTGCAGCGGTTGTCCGCCGGCAGCCCGTCGATGGGCAGCGCGCCGAAAGCACTGCGCGTGCCCTCGGCGAACAGCCGCGCCGCGGCAAGGTTGGTTCCCGGCAGGATGATGGCGAACTCCTCGCCGCCGATGCGGCCGGCAACGTGATGCGCGGCGGCGGCTTCGCGCAGGAAGCCTGCAAAAATCTCGATTACCCGGTCGCCGGACGCGTGGCCGAAACTGTCGTTGACGCTCTTGAAATGATCGAGATCGGCGATGACCAGCGCGACCGGCACGCCTTGCCGCATCGCGCCAAGCACCGCCAGCTCGGCATGGCGGGTGAAGCCGCCGCGGTTGAGCAGGCGCGAAAGCGTGTCCGTCTCCGATTTGGACGTCACTTCGGCGAGCACGTCGCGAACCAGGATGGCCAGCATCAGCAGCGCCAGCGCCAGCGCAAAGACAGTGCCGAGCGATTGCGACACCAGCGCGTAGTTGCTTTGCAGATAGGCTTGCGGATTGGCGCCCCAGCCGCCAAGCGCATGCGCGATGAACGGCTTGGAGGCAAACTGCAGGCCGCTCGCCGCCAGCACGGCCATCAACATGCGATCGAGACGGGCAAGCTTTTGCCTCGATGACGAGACGATGGCCAGCCCGATGAACTGCATGACCGCATAGGGAAGTTGGTAGGCCATGATGCGGATCAGCGACTGCCGGGGCAGGTCCTGCACGAAATACACAGCTATGGTGGCGGCCAACAGGAACAACAGCATCGGCTTCCAGGGCGGCGCCACGCCGTATTTGCGGGCAAGCCCGCCATTGAACGCAATGGTGGCGGCAAGGAAAACCGCGAAGGCGGCCACGACCGGGAGCCGCGCGTCGGCAAAAGCGGGAATGGAGAATTCGATGGCCGAATAGGCCATGCCCAGCAGATAGCCAAATGCCAGCCAGCGCGCCGGCGCCCGGCCGACATCATGGAAGGCGACCGCCATGAAGGATGCCGCCAGCAGGCCGGCAACCGACAAATTGATCAACAGGATGAAGTTGGCGCCGCTCATGTTCTCCCGCACCCGCGCCGATAGCTAACCATCGACGGGCGAAGAAGACGTTAACGCCATCCCGTCCGGCCAGGATTCAGCCGGTCTTGAGCGGCTCCGGCAGGAACGCCGTTTCCGGCCGCTCATAGGACAGGCGTACGCTGTCGCGGCCGTTCTTCTTGGCTTTGTAGAGCGCATCGTCGGCACGGCGCATCAGCGGCTCCAGCGCCTCGTCACCGCTGCGCGCCGCCACGCCGAAGCTTGCCGTCACCTTCGTTCCCTGGGGAAGCCCGTCGACATGGCCGGCTGAATAGACGGTGCGCACCGCTTCGGCGAACAGCCGCGCCGCGGCAAGATCGCTGAGTGGCAGCAGCACCGCGAATTCCTCGCCGCCGATACGCCCGGCAACACCACGCGCGCCGGCCGCCGACCGAAGCTTGGCGGCAAAGTCGGCGATCACGCGATCGCCCGCCCCATGCCCATGCACATCGTTGAGCGCCTTGAAATGATCGAGGTCGGCCAGCACCAGCGCGACCGGGAACCGGGCCGAGGCGCAGTGCTGCAAGAGCAGCATGCCGCGTTCCTCGAAGCCACGCCGGTTGAGCAGGCCCGACAGGGGATCGGTATAGGTCTCGGTCTTCAACGCCTTCAACACGTCGAGTGCGGCGGCGGAAAACAGGCACAGCGCGATGAGCAGCGAGAGCAGCGCGTGCGACAGCAGCGCCGTCGTCCAATAGGACGAGCCATAGAACCCGTCATAGCTGGCGAAGGGCCCATGCGCGATGACGACGGCAAGGGTGCGCACGAAGAAATTGGCGCCCGACAGCAGCGACAGCACGAACAGGATTTTTTCGGTCGGGCCGTTGTTGCGCACCGGGCGCAGTTCGGCGGCAACCAGAAGGCTGATACCGCCGAAAGCGAAATTCATCGCCAGGATGCGCCAGGTGAGATCCGGCGCGACGAACAGGAACCAGCACAACGACGCCAGCCCCCCGCCGGCCAGCACGCCGATGCCCACATAGGGCACCTTGCGGCCATAGCGGTGGACGATGGCGCCGGCCAGGCAGCAGCCGGCGATGGTGAAGCAGATGTTCGACACCAGCTTGGTCAGCGGCATGCCGATGGGCAAGGTGAAGTACTGGAGCAGGAAGCCGACCGCAGAGAGACTGTAACTGAGCGCCAGCACGGCCAGATAGGGACGGTGACGCTGATACGACCACAGCACGAGGAACGCCGCGCCGAGCGCCAGCGCGATCGTCGGGTTGAGCAGCGCTATGAGCAGACCCGTGTCCAAACGACTGGTATTTCCCACTTACGTCAGGGAAGAGCTTAGAGGGCAAGCGCAAACAAGCGGTTAAGCGAAAGCGGCAAGCAGGACCGCCGTCTCAAAATAATGTCAGGGAACCGCAGTCTCCGGTCAGCGTTCCTCCGTTCACAATCTGGAGCGACCCATGGCCGACACGATCACACTGACCGACCACGATGCGATCCGCTCGTGGGCTGCCGGGCGCGCCGGCTTTCCCGCAATCGTCGACATATCGCCCGAAGCGGGGACGCAGCCCATGTTGAGACTGGTCTTCGGCCAGCACGCCTATCAGGATCAGGACCAGCCTGAACGGCCCCTCAATGCGGGAGGCTATGAACTCGTCGAATGGGACGAATGGTTCAAGCTCTTCGAGGAACAACAGCTTGCGCTTGTGGTCGCGGCCGAACAGCCGGGACGCCGCGAGGAGTTCCACGAACTCGTCCGCCGTGACGGGAAGCTTTGAACCCGAGCCCACGCGGCTCGGGTTCTGTTCAAATCCGGGTTACTTCCACTCGCGGATGTCGACGAAGTGGCCGGCGATCGCCGCGGCGGCCGCCATCGCCGGCGACACCAGATGGGTGCGGCCCTTGAAACCCTGCCGGCCCTCGAAATTGCGGTTCGAGGTCGAGGCGCAGCGTTCATGCGGCTTCAGCCGGTCGTCGTTCATGGCCAGGCACATCGAACAGCCCGGCTCGCGCCAGTCGAAACCGGCGGCGAGGAAGATCTTGTCGAGGCCTTCGGCTTCCGCCTGTTCCTTGACCAGGCCGGAGCCCGGCACGATCATCGCATCGACATGCGCGCTGACCGTCTTGCCTTCGACCACCTTGGCGACGGCGCGCAGATCCTCGATGCGGCCGTTGGTGCATGAACCGATGAAGACGCGGTCGAGCGTGATGTCGGTGATCTTGGTGCCCGGCGTCAGACCCATATAGTCGAGCGCGCGCTGCTTTGAGGTGCGCTTGTTCTCATCGGTGATGTCGGCCGGGTTCGGCACGATGCCTTGCACCGACACGACATCCTCGGGCGACGAGCCCCAGGAGACGATCGGCGGCAGCTTGGCCGCGTCGAGCACGATCACCTTGTCGAAATGCGCGCCTTCGTCGGACTGCAGCGTCTTCCAGTATTCGAGTGCCGCATCCCAGGACGCGCCCTTCGGCGCGCGCGGCTTGTCCTTGACATAGGCGAAGGTCGTCTCGTCGGCGGCGATCAGGCCGGCGCGCGCGCCGCCTTCGATCGACATGTTGCAGATCGTCATGCGACCTTCCATCGACAGCGCACGGATCGCTTCGCCGGCATATTCGATGACATAGCCGGTGCCGCCGGCGGTGCCGATCTCGCCGATGATGGCCAGGATGATGTCCTTGGCGGTGACGCCCTCCGGCAACTGGCCGTCGACACGCACCAGCATGTTCTTGGCCTTGCGCTGGATCAGCGTCTGCGTCGCCAGCACATGCTCGACCTCGGACGTGCCGATGCCATGCGCCAGCGCGCCGAAAGCGCCATGCGTCGAGGTGTGGCTGTCGCCGCAGACGATGGTCATGCCGGGCAGAGTAAAGCCCTGCTCGGGTCCGATGATGTGGACGATACCCTGGCGGATATCGTTCTCGGAATAATATTCGACGCCGAAATCCCTGGCGTTCTTGGCCAGCGCCTCGACCTGGATGCGGCTTTCTTCGTTCTTGATGCCGAACTTGCGCTCGGGCGAGGTCGAGACATTGTGATCGACCACGGCCAGCGTCTTTTCCGGATGCCGGACTTTACGGCCGGTCATGCGCAGGCCTTCGAAGGCCTGCGGGCTGGTCACTTCATGGACCAGGTGGCGGTCGATGTAGAGCAGGCAGGTGCCGTCGTCCTGGCGGTCGACGACATGGTCGTCGAAAATCTTGTCGTAGAGGGTGCGCGGTGCGCTCATGTGCGTAAATCCGTCGATATGAGAATGGGAAAGAGCAGGTGCCGGACCTCCGGCCCGGCGAAACGACCCCGGCGGGTCGGCCTAGGGTAGTCGGCTGGTCAGCGCCCCGGACACGCGCGCGGAGAAGCGCGACGGCAGGCGTTTTCTGTCCTGCAGCACGAACCCCTTGTAGGCCGGATCGCCAAAAAGCTCTTCCATGGCGTGGCTCATATCAATGTTTTGGGTTTTCGGCAATTGCGGCGTTCAGCGCCTTTACCTTCTCCCCTTGTGGGAGAAGGTGGATCGGCGCGCAGCGCCGAGACGGATGAGGGGTGCTCCAGCGAAGTGAGGCGGTGCCAAGCTGGAACACCCCTCATCCGACCTCGCTTCGCGAGGCCACCTTCTCCCACAAGGGGAGAAGGGAAGTGGAGTCACATCACTTCAAACACAAACGTCTTCACCAGCGCGTCAGGCTCGGCGATCGCATAGCAGCGGAACCACGGGCTTTCCTCGATCGGCCGCCATTTCCCAGCCTGCTCCAGCTCATCGAACACCGCTTGGAAACCGCCGCTCTCAAACACCTGGTCACGCACGGTGAAGATGGCATGGCCGCCCTTGCGGGTGATGCGCACCAGCTCGTGCAGGCCGGATGCCGGCGCATGGCTGATGGTGAACACGCCGGTGGAGAAGAAGGCGCGGAAGTGGGCGTCAGGCCATGGCAGCGTTTCGCCCAGCATTGCCTGCTTCAGCTCGCTGTAGGCATTGCGGCTGCCGGCGATCTTCAGCATATCGTGCGAGAGGTCGAGCCCCGCAATGTCGCGGTAACCGAGCGCCTTCAGCGAAGGTCCCGACAGGCCGGTGCCGCAGCCGGCATCGAGCAAGGGGCCATCGCCCGCCGGCACATGGCGCGCCACCCAGGCGGTGATCAGGAAAGGCAGGAGGTAGCCGAGCGAGGTGGTCTCGCTGTCATAGGTCGCGGCCCACGCGGCATAGGCCTCCTCAAGCGCTTCCGGCGTGTCGGCCGTATAGACGGAATCCAGAGCCGCATTGGCTTTGTCGACGATCATGGGAACCTCCTGAAGGGGAATGCTCGGGGATCGTAGCGCTGCCTTGGCCGAAAAACTATTCCTCGTACTGGCGGCGCAGCCGCCGCTCCAGCGCCCTGAGCGCCAGCGACAGCCCGACGGTCAGGATGAGATAGATGTAGGCCGTTATCGAATAGGTCTCGAAGAAGCGGAAGGAGCCGGCGGCGTAGACCTTGCCCATCTGCGTGATGTCGGCAACGCCGAGCACCGAGACCAGCGAGGAATCCTTGACCAAAGCGACGAAATCATTGCCGAGCGGCGGCAGGATGGTGCGGATTGCCTGTGGGAACACGATCAGCCGGAAACGCTGCGCGCGTGTCAGCCCAAGCGCCTTCGCCGCTTCGATCTGGCCCTTCTCCACCGCCTGGATGCCGGCCCGGAAAACCTCCGAGATGAAAGCCGAATAGCCGATGGTCAGCGCCATGATGGCGCGCCAGAGCAGCGACACGTCGCGCACCAAAAGCTCGCCGAACAGGCCGGCGCTTTGCAGCGGCGCGGTCAGCGCGTTCCAGGCCGCGACGAAGGCCGGCGCGCCGGCAAAGGCGATCCAGAACAACAGCACCAGGATCGGCACGCCGCGGACGATCTCGACATAGAAGCGCGCGATCTGGCGCAGCCAGCGCGAGCCGGACATTCCCATCAGCGCGATGCCAAGACCCATGGCCGAAGCCAGCACGAAGGCAATCACGGTGACGAAGATGGTGACGCCGATGCCCTTGGCGACCGTGGCGAACACCTGAGTATAGAGGTTGCTGGTGGCGACGAAGACGGCCACCGCGATGGCGAGGTTTACGGCAACGACAAGCCACCAGGGAAAGTCGGCTTTGGAGGAAGAAGCGGGAGGCATCAAAAGGATTGCGCCAAGGCACCCCCCTCTGGCCTGCCGGCCATCTCCCCCGCAAGGAGAGAGATTGGCAGCTCCAATGGCCGCGCCCTTTCTTCAATGCTGGAGCTACGCGAAGGCAGGGCGGACAGCTGATCTCCCCCCTTGCGGGGGAGATGCCCGGCAGGGCAGAGGGGGGTGTTCAAGCGCCGTGTCTGCGTGAGGTTCAGCGACTACTGCCCCATCTTGTAATCAAGAAACCATTTCTTGTTCAGCGCATCGAGCGTTCCATCCGCCTTCAACGCCGCAATCGCCGCGTTGACCGGCTTCACCAGGTCGGAACCCTTCGGGAAGATAAACCCAAAATCCTCGGTGCCGAGCGGTCCGCCGATCAGCTTCAGCTTACCCTCGGAGGCATCGACATAGCCTTTGCCGGCGGTGCCATCGGTCAAAACGACATCGACGTCGCCGGATTTCAGCGCCTGCACCGTCGCGCCGAAGGTCTCGAACAGTTTGATGCGCGGGTTCTGCTCATTGCCGTCGAGCACGCTGTAGACGGCGGTGTAGAAGGGCGTGGTGCCGGCCTGCGCGCCGATCAGCCCGTCCTTGAAGGCGCCGAAGGTCTTGGCGTCGGTGAAGCGGCTCTCATCGCCGCGCACCAGCATGAACTGTTCCGAGCGCATATAGGGGTCGGAGAAATCGACCTTCTCCTTGCGGTCGTCCTTGATGGTGATGCCCGTCATGCCGATGTTGTACTGGTTGTCGGAAACCGCCTGGATCATCGCGTCCCAGGAGGTGTTCTGGTATTCGACGGCAAAATTCAGCCGCTTGGCGATCTCGTTCATCGCGTCATATTCCCAGCCGATCTGCTTGCCGGTCTTGGCATCGATGAACTGCAGCGGCGGATAGGCGTTTTCGGTCACCACCACCACCTTTTTGCCGCCGAGGTCGGGCAGCGCCTGCGCAAAGGCGGCAACGGGCACCAGGACGAGGGCAAGCAGGCCTGCCAGCAGCAGTTTCGATTTGGTCATGACACACTCCCCGGAAATTGACGGACCCAGGCACGGCCGGGCTTGCAGGAAAATCCGGCGCCGACTTTAGCTTTCCGCAGGCGTCATGCAAGACGGTCCGCTGCGTCAGCGCGCGCGAAAAGGGATTCCGATGCCTTCATTTCCGGGATTCAGGAAACGAACGGTGTCGCGGCAGCGATCAGCTCCGCTTCGCGGTGCCGGCATCCGCCCTGCGCAAGCCGGAGACGAACCGTGTCAGGGTGCGGTGCAGGGATTGTAACTCGTCGGAATCCAGCGGCAGGTTGCAAAGCATCGCCGCCGGCACACTTTTGGCCTGCTCACGCAAGGCTTGGCCCTTCGCTGTCGGCTCGACCAGAACCCGGCGCTCGTCGGCCGGGTCGCGCCGGCGTGTGACCAGGCCACCCGCCTCCAGCCGCTTGAGCAGCGGCGTCAGCGTCGCCGAATCCAGCCCCAGCGCTTCGCCAAGCGTGCCAACCGTGCTTGGAGCCCGTTCCCAAAGCGCCAACATGGCCAGATATTGCGGATAGGTCAGGCCGAGCGGATCGAGCAGCGGGCGGTAGAGCTTCGTCATCAGCCCGCTTGCCGAATAGAGCGCGAAGCACAGCTGCTGGTCGAGCCGCGGAACGTGAAACGTCCCGGCGGCCTCCGCCGGGACGTCGCTGGTGCTCTTTGTCGTCTTTTCCGTCATGCCGCCTTTACCGAAAGCGCTACGTCGACATTGCCGCTGATGGCGTTGGAATAGGGGCAGATCTTGTGCGCCTCCGATACAAGCGCTTCCGCCGCCGCCTGATCAAGGCCTTTCGTTTCCGCCGCGAGCGCGACGCCGAGCTTGAAGCCTTCGCCATTGGGAAGCAGGCTGACGGTGGAGGTTACCCCGGCATCCGTCAGCGACAGCTTCTGTTTGCGCGCGACGAAGCGGATGGCGCTTTCGAAGCAGGCGGCATAGCCGATTGCGAACAGTTGCTCGGGATTGGTGGCGCCCCCCGGCCCGCCGAGCTCCTTGGGCATTGCCAGATCGACCTTGAGCAGACCGTCGCTGGTCTCGCCATGGCCGGCGCGGCCGCCGGTGACGTGAGCCTGTGTGGTGTAGAGTGCCATATCAAATCTCCAATTATCTTGTGCACGATTATTTAGTACACAAGATAATATGCCGTCAACAACCGGATCCTGTTTCTGGCGCCGAAAACGTTCACAGTCTGGTGAAACGAAAAAGGCGGCCGAAGCCGCCTTTTTGAATGGGATTTCCGAAAACCTTATTCGGCGGGGGTCGCTTCCGCGGCGGCCTTGGCTGCTGCTTCGGCTTCGGCGGCGGCCTTCTTCTCGGCGGCGTCCTGGGCTGCCTTCTCGACGGCCAGGGCCTCGGCTGCTGCCACCTTCTCGGCCTCGATGCGGGCCTTCTCGGCGTTCAGCGCATCGCGCTCCTCATCGTTCAGCTTGCGGGCGCGCACGCCGGTGTTTTCCGAAATACGGGCCGATTTGCCGCGACGATCGCGCAGGTAGTAGAGCTTGGCGCGACGCACCTTGCCGCGGCGAACGATCTCGACGCCTTCAACCATCGGCGAGTAGACCGGGAACACGCGCTCGACGCCTTCGCCGTAGGAAATCTTGCGAACCGTGAAGTTCTCCTGGAAGCCGGCGCCGGCGCGGGCGATGACGACGCCCTCATAGGCCTGGACGCGGGTGCGGGTGCCTTCGGTCACGCGGACCTGGACGCGCACGGTGTCGCCGGGCTGGAATTCGGGAAGCTTGCGCTTGGCTTCGATCTTGGCGGCCTGTTCGGCCTCGAGCTGACGGAGAATATCCATCTCAAAAGTCCACTTCTTGTTCTTCCGACAGTCAGAGCGTCCGACACTCGCCGTGCAGTTCCATTGACCGCTTGGCTATGCCTTTTGTCTCCAAGACATTTGTCTTTGAAACATCCAGCAGGGGCGACTACACCGTCATTGTTGACGGGTCCGGCAGATTCTTTCTGGCCGGTACGGGCGGGCCATACAGCTATTTCGCCGCTTTGTCACGCCTTGGGCGCGCATTTTCTGCTCGCATGGCACCATCGTAATCCTGCCGTGCCGGGTTGCGCCGGTCGTTCAGGCTTTCTAAGCCTGAAATAACACAGTTTTGAGCGGCCGCAATTCATGTCTGTCTTCGATGCCATCCTGCTCTTTCTGGCGGGCTTTCTGTCAGGCGCCGCCAATGCGGTCGCCGGTGGTGGCACCTTCATCACCTTCGGCGCCATGACGTTGGTCGGCCTGCCGCCGATCGTCGCCAACGCCACCTCCTCGGTGACCCAATTTCCAGGCTACATCACTTCGACCCTCGCCTACTCGGCCGATATCAGGCATTTCTGGCGCGGCGCGCTGCTGCTGTGCCTGATCTCGGCCGTGGGCGCTCTGGCCGGCGCGCTGATCCTTTTGGCACTCGACAATCCGTCGTTTCGCGCTCTGGTGCCGTGGCTGCTGCTGGCCGCGACGGGCCTGTTCGCCGCCGGCCCCTGGCTGAAGCCGGTGCCGAAGCCCGGCAATGAAGCGGCGGTGGGCTCGCTCGCCGGCTCCCTGGCGCAGTTTCTCACCGCCATCTATGGCGGCTTCTTCGGTGCCGGCATGGGCGTGATGATGCTGGCGACGCTCGGCCTGACGCAAGCCGGCGACTATCACCGGCTGAACGCGTTGAAGAACATGCTGGCCATGGTCATCGCCGCTGTCGCGATCGTCGTCTTCGTCTCGGGCGGCGTCGTCGCCTGGCCGCAGGCGATCATCATGATCCCGGGCGGAGCGCTCGGCGGCTATGCCGGCGTCTGGATCGCCAAGCGCGTGCCGCAAAACGCGGTGCGCGGCTTCGTCGTCGCCGTCGGGCTGTTTCTAGCCTTCTACTATTTCACGAAAGGCTGAGCCGGGCTAAACTGCGGCGAACGCGTGCTGGTCGCTCTCCGCGCAATCGACTAACCAACACAAGTAAGAACGGGATTGGTCATCTGCTTTTGCCAATCCGGCCCGAGAGCGGCTTTTGCAGAAAGCGCACTCTCTGATCCAGGGTCTCCATCGTGGAACATCTTGATTGCGAATGATTGCCCGTGATGTCCAATAACCATTGGCATACCTGGCTGATAAGTTGTGGTCGCATTCACCATCGATCCGCTGACGACGGCCGTCGTGTTGTAGGTACCCGGACCTTGTACAACGGCAATGTTACTCTCGGAGGCACCGTTGAAAATCACATAGCTGTCGAAGCCGGCTTTGAGCGTGGCTATCGCAGCCTCCTTTGCCGCAACCTTCGATGCGCCGATGCCCCCACAAGCGGGCGCCGCGCTCGACTGAACTATAGCCGTATCGCGCGACGTCTGAACCGTGCTTGCCGAAGCGCAGCCCGCCAATACAGACATAGCCAAATAAACGAAGCTCTTTTGCATGAATCCCCCCAAATGCTTAGGGAGACTAGCGCTCAATTCTCACAGAATTCGAGGCAGTCAAATAGGAGAATGGTCTCTTCTTCAAACACTACTGGTCCTGCCACCTCTCAAAAGATCCGGACGCCGCTCCTTCGTCAGCCTCTCGGACTCCGCCCGACGCCATGCAGCGATCTTCTTGTGGTTGCCGGAAACCAGCACCTCGGGTATCTCGCGGCCTTCGAACTCCTGCGGCCGCGTATAGTGCGGATGTTCGAGCAGGCCGTTCTCAAAGCTCTCCTCCTCGCCCGACACCGCGTTGCCCATCACGCCGGGCAACAGCCGCACCACCGCGTCGAGCAGCACAAGGGCGGCCGGCTCACCACCCGAAAGGATGAAATCACCGATGGAGACTTCCTCCAATCCCCGCGCGTCGATCACCCGCTGGTCGACGCCTTCGAAGCGGCCGCACAGGATGACGGCGCCCGGCCCGGCGGCCAGTTCGCGCACGCGCGCCTGGGTCAGCGGCTTGCCGCGCGGGCTCATCAGCAGCCGAGGCCGCGCATCGCCTTCCGGCGAAGCATGGTCGATGGCTTTCGCCAGCACGTCGGCGCGCATCACCATGCCGGCGCCGCCGCCGGCGGGCGTGTCGTCGACGGTGCGGTGGCGGTCGGTGGCGAAGTCACGGATCTGGATCGCCTCCAGCGACCACGTCCCGGCCTCGAGCGCCCGGCCGGCCAACGACAGGCCGAGCGCGCCGGGAAACATTTCGGGGTAAAGCGTCAGCACGCAAGCCGAAAAACTCACCGGTTGCCCCCGGCATCGCTCGGTCCGCGCGGCCTGCCCTTCGGATCGAAGTCTTCCTCGCGCGGGCCATCGCCATCCTCGTCGTCGACCAGCCCGGCTGCCGCCGGATCGACTCGGACAAAACCCTCGGCGATCGACACTTGCGGTACGGCGGCCTGTGTGAACGGGATCAGCAGGCCCTTGCGCCCGCCCAGCGTCACGTCGAGAATGTCGCCGCCACCGAAATTGTGCACCGCGACCACCTTGCCAAGCACGGCACCCGTATCGTCGCGGACTTCGAGGCCGACAAGGTCGGCATGATAGAATTCGTCTTCCTCGCCATCGTCCGGCAGCATCGAACGGTCGACGAACAACTCCGTGCCGGCCAGCGCCTCGGCCGCGTTGCGGTCGGCAATGCCCTTGAAGCGGACCACGACGACGGTGTTGGCGGGCCTGATGTCGATGATCTGGAAGGCGCGCCCGTCCCTGGCGTAGAGCGGCCCGTAATCGGCCAGCGCCAGCGGTTCACCGGTGAAGGTCTTCACCCGCAATTCGCCCTTGATGCCATGGGCGGCGCCGATCACGGCCATCTGGACAGGGTTCTGGGGCTTGCTCATGGCGCTTTTACCTTCGTCATCCACGGGCGGAGCAGGCGCGAAGCGACTGCGCAGACCCGAGGATCCATTCCGTTACGGCGACCAAAAAGCACGGCAGTTCAGAAAGGGTCACGAGTCTCGTTCCTGCCAACTCTCTATTTGCAAACACTTCGCGTGGTCTCCACCGCAAAGCTATCAGACTTGTAACGCAGCAACGCTCGCAGGTCACGGCATGGATCCTGGGGTCTCCGCGACGTCGCTTCGCTCCTGCTCCGCCCCAGGATGACGAAGGGGCGGGCATTTCAGCCAATCACCAAGGTAGTCACCTGCCACCAATCGATGGTCTCCTAACCTCAGCCGGCTGTCATTTCAATGACGGCTCTTCACCGCTTCCTAACCCGAATACCCGAAAATGCCGCCATGCAGGAATTCCTCATCCCCGCCAAACCCGATCTCCAGGCGGCACGCGAAAGCTGGCTGAAGATGCTCGCGCGAGAACGTCGGCTGTCACCTGAGACGGTGGAAGCCTATGAGCGCGACACGCGCCAGTTCCTGCATTTCCTCACCGGCCATTGCGGCGGCTCACCCGGCATTTCGGACATCGCCGATCTGCGCCCGGCCGACCTGCGCGGCTTTCTCGCGGCGCGGCGCAACGCCGGTGCCGGTGCCCGCACGCTGGGCCGGGGTCTCGCCGGCATCCGCTCGCTGCTGCGTTTCCTCGAGCGGCACGGCCTCGCCAATGCGGCCGGGGCGGCAGCACTGCGCGCGCCGCGCCAGCCCAAATCGCTGCCCAAGCCTCTGACAGCGAGCGATGCCAAGCATGTCGTTTCCATCGAAGGCCAACTGGCGGAAGAACCCTGGATCGCTGCCCGCAACGCCGCCGTGCTGACACTGCTCTACGGCTCTGGCCTGCGCATTTCCGAGGCGCTCGGCCTGGCCGGTGCCGATCTGGCGTCGGCGGCCGACACGGTGCTGCGCGTCACCGGCAAGGGCGGCAAGACGCGCCTGGTGCCGGTGCTGCCGGTGGCGCTCAGGGCGATCGCCGAATATCGCCGGCTCTGCCCCTACCATCTCGACCCCAAGGGCCTGTTGTTTCGCGGCGCCCGCGGCGGTCCGCTCAACCCGGCCATCGTCCAGCGCGACATGGCCAAGCTGCGCTCGGCGCTCAACCTGCCCGATACCGCGACGCCGCATGCGCTGCGCCATTCCTTCGCCACGCATCTGCTCGGCCGCGGCGGCGATTTGCGCACCATCCAGGAACTGCTCGGCCACGCCAGCCTGTCGACGACGCAAATCTACACCGGCGTCGACACCGCTAGGCTGCTCGAGATTTACGAATCAGCCCATCCACGGGCATGAACGCCAGTAACGTCGCACCGTATCGGTGGGCTATTATAAACGTTCACCATTGGCCGAAAGCCTCCCCAACGTCGTCATCCCTGGGCGAAGCAGGAGCGAAGCTCCGTCGCGGAGACCCTGGGATCCATGCCGCGACCTTTGCCATGGAGTGCAGCGGAGCGGAATTCTGCACTGTTGCGGCGTTCCAGAGTCCCGGCATGGATCCTCGGGTCTGCGCCGCGTCGCTGCGCTCCTTGCTCCGCCCGTGGATGACGAAGAAATGGGCGTTTCCGCTAATCGTTGAGGCATGAGCCCCCATCGACGTCAGCTGAGGGCGATAGCCAGTCCAAGACAATTTCTCAGCACAGGTTAACCGTTTTGCCGCTTTTCGGTTCTAGGAATGGGGCCATGAAACGCGTCATCGCCATCGCCGACCGTGCAGCTTCCGTGTCGCTGAAGCTGCTCGTCGCGTTCAATGTTCTGTTCTTCCTGGCCTTCCTCGCCGCGCTGCTGTTCGCCGTCGGCAAGGCGCATGCCGAAATCCCGACCTGCACCGGCGCCGACATGCTGTCGGCCTTGCAGAAGAACGATCCGGCCACCTACCGCAAGATCGAAGCGGAAGCCGCCGCGACGCCGAACGGCAAGGGCCTGTTGTGGAAACTGGAAAAGCCCGGCGAGAAGCCGTCCTTCCTGTTCGGCACCATGCATATGACCGACCCGCGCGTCACCACGCTGCCTCCCGACGCGCAGAAAGCCTATGACGCCGCCGGCACCATCGTCATCGAAACCACCGACGTGCTCGACAAGCAGAAGATGATGGTCGCGATGCTCAAGGAGCCGGACCTGATGATGTTCACCGATTCGACGACGCTGGCGTCGTTGCTGTCGCCCGATGATGCGGCGGCCATGAACACCGCGCTCGACGCACGCGGCATTCCGCCGGCAACGGTTGCCAAGATGAAGCCGTGGATGCTCTCGGCCATGATGGCACTGCCGGCCTGCGAGCTGGCCCGCCAATCAGGCGGCGCCCCGGTGCTCGATGTCAGGCTGGCGGAAGGTGCGAAGGCTTCCGGCAAGCCGGTGGAAGGATTGGAGACGGCTGAAAGCCAGCTGCGCGCCATGGCCTCGCTGCCACTGGCGTTTCACATGAAGGGCCTCGTCGACACGCTGAAGCTCGGCGACAAGATCAACGACATCAACGAAACCATGATCGTGCTCTACCAGCGCGGCGACACCGGCATGTTCTGGCCGCTGTTTCGTGCCGCCATGCCAGACCAACAGGACGACCCCGCGGGCTATGCGGCGTTCGAGGAAACCATGATCACCAGCCGCAACAAGGTGATGGTCGAGCATGCCGAACCGATCCTTGCCAGGGGCAACGTCTTCATGGCGGTCGGCGCCCTCCACCTCCCCGGCCCCGAAGGCCTCGTCGAGGATTTCCGCAAGGCCGGTTACACCGTCACGCCTGTTGGACTTTAGCGGCTTCAGTCTACTTCGCCAGGATCTGGGCCAGCATCGCCGGAACGACAATCCGGTGAAACGGCATGATGATCGCGAGATAGGCGCGCCCGAGCAGATTGTGCGTCTTGACGATCGTAGATGCGGCCACTTCCTGTCGGCCCATGCCAAGATCCCTGACTTCGACCAGGACACGGAAATCGAGATGCCGGTCGTCGAGGCCAAGCACGACCTTGCCGGGAGATTGGCTGATAAGCGGAAAGATCCCGATCTTGCCGCCCGGCAACACGGCAGGTTCCAGGCCCGTCTTCAGCCGGAATGGCCTGACGGCAAGATTGCGCAGCGCTATGAGCCTTTCAACCCAGCGCGGCGTTTGCCCCAAAGCCCGTTCGGCGGCGCCGAGAGCGGTCAATGAAAGACCTTCGGTGACCAGCACATAACGGTCGGCGAACCGGGCTCCGGCGAGAGCATCGCAGTGATTCGGGACAAGCTGTGCTAACGGATTTGTCACGGCAAAATCCTCCGATTCTACCTTAACAGACGCAAATTCGGCGCGCTGCGTGGCGAAACGACGCCATTCCGGCTGCGGAAAGGCGGGATTGTCCTTGTTTTTGGCGTTTTCCAACCCTAGCGTGAAACCAGTTCAATGATTGCGCGTTGTATGGTGTTGATTGATATTTTTCATCCACGGAGGACACTTTTATGGCGAACGCACCGAATCCAAACGACCCGTTCAATCCCAACACCACCAACACCACCATCAAGCAGAGTGGTGGCGGCGGTAGTGGCTGGCTGATTGCGCTGGTCGTCGTTATTCTGGCGGTTGTCGCGTATTATGTTTTTGGAAGAAGCGGTGAGCACCCGGCACCCGCCGAGCCACCGGCGGCCAGCACACCGGCCCCTGCACCGGCACCGGCGGAACCGATGAAGCCGGCCGAACCGGCTCCCGCGGCACCTGCTCCTGCTCCGGCAGCGCCAGCACCAGCGGAACCTGCACCGGCCCCAGCGCCCGCACCGGCTCCAGCGCCGGCTCCTGCCGCACCGGCCAACTGATCGGTTCGATATCAAATACGAACGGCCCGCTGAAAAGCGGGCCGTTTTGTTCTGTCGCTCGTTTGTCGCCTAGATATGAATGGGCTTGAAGAACGTGGCCAGTGCCGCCTCCTTGACTGCTTCCGACATCGTCGGATGCGCGTGGCAGGTACGGGCGAGATCCTCCGACGAGCCGCCGAACTCCATCAGCACCGCCGCCTCGTGGATCATCTCGCCGGCGCCGAAGCCGACGATATGCACGCCGAGCACGCGGTCGCTTTGCTTGTCGGCGAGGATCTTCACAAAACCGTCGGTGTGCAGCATGGCGCGCGCCCGGCCATTGGCGCTGAACGGGAACTTTCCCACCTTGTAGTCGATGCCGGCCTTCTTCAGCTCTTCTTCGGTCTTGCCGACCGAGGCGATTTCCGGGCTGGTGTAGACGACGCTCGGAATGACGTCATAGTTCACGTGGCCGGCCTGGCCGGCAATGGTTTCCGCCACCGCCACGCCCTCGTCCTCGGCCTTGTGCGCCAGCATTGGCCCGGCGATGACATCGCCGATGGCATAGATGCCGGGGACATTGGTCTTGAGATGGCCATCGGTCTTGACCCGGCCGCGCTCGTCGACCTCGACGCCGGCTTCCCCGAGCCCGAGACTGTCGGCATAGGCGCGGCGGCCGGTGGCGATCAGCACGGCATCGGCCTCGATCGTCTCGGCGGCGCCGCCCTTGACCGGCTCGAAGGTGACGGTCGCACCCTTCTTGGCCTTGGCGACACCGGTGACCTTGGCGCCGAGCTTGAACTCGAAACCCTGTTTCGACAAAAGCCGCTGGAACTGCTTGGAGACCTCGCCGTCCATGCCGCCCAGGATGGTGTCAAGGAATTCGACCACGGTGACCTTGGCGCCGAGCCGCGCCCACACCGAGCCGAGCTCGAGCCCGATGACACCGCCGCCGACCACCACCAGATGGCCGGGAACCTTGTCCAGCGACAGCGCTCCGGTCGACGACACGATCACCTTCTCGTCGATATCGACCTTGACGCCGGGAATGCCGGCGACATCCGAGCCGGTGGCGATGACGATGTTCCTGGTCTCGATCTCCTCGACCTTGCCGTCCTCGGAAGTGACCGACACCTTGCCGGCGGCGATCACCTTGCCGGTGCCGCGGAAACTGTCGATCTTGTTCTTCTTGAACAGGAAGGCGACGCCGTTGACGTTGGACGACACCGTCGCGTCCTTGTGGGCCATCATCTTCTTCAGGTTCAGCTTCGGCGCCGATATCTCGACGCCGAGCGTGTCGAAGGAATGGCCGGCCTCGGCGAACATTTCGGAGGCGTGGAGCAGTGCCTTGGACGGGATGCAGCCGATGTTGAGGCAGGTGCCGCCGAAGGTCGCGCTCTTCTCGATCACCGCGGTCTTCAGCCCGAGCTGCGCCGCCTTGATGGCGCAGACATAGCCGCCCGGTCCCGATCCGATGATAACGACGTCATAAGCCATGATACTGTCCTTCTGTTTGAGCATGATGCCGAAAAGTGTGACGCGGTTTTCGGATAACACCATGCTCGATCTGCTTGAGAGCGCTCAGCGGCCGCCGCTTACATTCAGGATCGCGCCTGTCGTGTAGGACGCGGCGTCGGAGAGAAGATAGAGAACCGCGCCCGCGACTTCATCAGCCTTGCCCGCTCTTTTCATCGGCAGCAGGTCGCGAAACCGCTCCACCCGGTCAGGCTGCCCGCCGGAAGCGTGGATGTCGGTGTCGATGATGCCCGGCCGCACCGCATTGACGCGGATACCCTCCAGCGCCACCTCACGGGCAAGCCCGATGGTGAAGGTGTCGATGGCGCCCTTGGAGGCGGCATAGTCGACATATTCGCCCGGCGAGCCCAGCACCGCCGCAGCCGACGAGATGTTGACGATGGATCCGCCCGACCCGCCATGACGGGTCGACATGCGCTTCACCGCCTCGCGGGCGCAGAGGAACGAGCCGACGACATTGATGCGCATCATGCGCTCCAGCCGCGAAACATCCATCTCGTCGACGCGCGCCTTGACGTCGACGATGCCGGCATTGTTGACGAGGGCATCGAGCCGGCCATAGGCGCGGTCGACAGCTTCGAACATGGCTACGATATCGGCCTCGCTGCCGACATCGCCCTTGACGGCAAAGGCCTCGCCACCGGCAGCCTCGATCTCGGCGACCAGTGCCTCGGCGGCATCCTGATTCGCAGCGTAATTGACCGCGACCCGATAACCGGCCTTGGACCCGAACCGGCAGATCGCAGCGCCGATGCCGCGGCTGCCGCCGGTGACCAGCAGCACCTTTTTCGTCCCGCTCATTCCTGGCATCCCTTCAAGGCAAACACATCCCCCGGCACTTTCGAAAACCCGCCGCCGCCATAGGCGCTGGACTGGCGCAACGCGGGCCCGAGATCCGGCAGGATCAAAGTCTTCGGCGCCTCGACCCCTTCGGCCGGCAGCAGCCCGATGTTGCCCTTGTCATCCGCCGTGTAGATGACGCCATGCCAGGGCGTGCAGGCCGCAAGCTCCTCGCCGGTGACGTCGCCCTCGGGGCATTTGTACATCAGCGCGCCGTTCGGCCGTGACACGCCCTCGTTCCACATGACGATACCGTTCAGCACCACATCGTTGTCGAGGATCATGCGGAAGCTGTTGGTGACGGTCGCCGAGGTGCCGGTCGGCGTGAAATCGATCTCGCTGCCGCCCTGGGCGTCGCCATAGACAGCGAGCTCGATCGGGCAGGCAGCATGTGCAGCAGAGTCGGTGAACAACACGGCCAGCATCCCGGCTGCACATCGGATAGTGGGCGATAGGACGCTTTGCATCAGCGCGACCTACTTGCTCTCGCGGCCATCGGCGTGTTCCAGCACGCCGAAATCGGTCAGCAGCAACAACGGCTCGCCGGCTGCGTCCAGTCCCCAGAATGACGGATAAAATCCATCACCCCAGCCGCTCCAGAACATGGCAATGTTGAGCGGGTTGCCCGCAACCGGACGGTGCATGACGAACCTGTCCTGGTTGGGTGCGAATTCGGCTGCCAGCACGTCGTCATAATAATTCTCATCGGCCTTGAGCTTGTCCTGCTCGGCCGACATCAGCGCCATCGCCGTCTTGTCCATGAACGAGCCAAGGCCGGCATCGACGGGATAGCCGAACATTTCGTCGTCCTTCAGCGTCGACACATCCTGGTCTGGCAAGGTCGCCAGTTCCCAGCGAACCGGCATACCAGGGCGGAGCCGAAGGAACGCTGCTGCCACACGTCCCTGGGCCTCGAACAGAGAAACCGGATAACTTCCAGGTTTGACCTTGCGGCTCAATGCTGGCCAGTCATCGCCTGTGACCAGAGGATCGCAGGCCATAATCTCGCCCGTCGGCAATTCGAGTTGGCCGATCGGGGTGACCGTTATCTTCCGCTCCGCCAATTGCACGTCACTAAGGGCAAAGATGCCGAGGTTGCTGCTCACCTTTGCCGGATTCCATCCGGCGGCGATTGCCAGCGAAGGAACAGCAGTGGACAAGCCAAGCCAGAAAATACTGCGCCGAAAAGTCCGCTGCGCGCCGCCCGCGGCCCGGCCCAGTTTGAACCCGAACCGTTCTAGCCAGCCGCTCACGGGGCGGTTGGCCTTGCTCACAGATCGAGCACCAGCCGTTCCGGATCCTCCAGGCTTTCCTTGACGCGGACCAGGAAGGTCACCGCTTCCTTGCCGTCGACGATGCGGTGATCGTAGCTCAGCGCCAGGTACATCATCGGCCGGATCACGATCTGGCCGCCGACCACCACGGGCCGGTCCTGGATCTTGTGCATGCCCAGAATGCCCGACTGCGGCGCGTTGAGGATCGGCGTCGACATCAGCGACCCGTAAACGCCGCCGTTGGAAATGGTGAACGTCCCGCCTTGCATGTCGGCGACCGACAGCTTGCCGTCGCGCGCGGCGATGCCCAGCCGGCCGATATCCTTTTCGATCTCGGCGATCGACATCTGGTCGGCATTGCGCACCACCGGCACGACAAGACCCTTCTCGGTGCCGACGGCGACGCCGATATGGGCATAATTCTTGAAGATGATGTCGGTGGCATCGATCTCGGCGTTGACAGAGGGGATTTCCTTCAGCGCGTGGGTGACGGCCTTGGTGAAGAAGCCCATGAAACCGAGCTTCACGCCGTGCTTCTTTTCGAACACGTCCTTGTACTTGGTGCGCAGCGCCATCACCGCTGACATGTCGACCTCGTTGAAGGTGGTCAGCATAGCGGCGGTCGACTGCGCTTCCTTGAGGCGGCGCGCGATGGTCTGGCGCAGCTTGGTCATGCGCACGCGCTCCTCGCGCGACGCATCGTCGCCCGAGGACGGCGCACGTACGGCAACCGGTGCAGGTGCCGCCTTCGGCGTCTCTGCCGGCTGCGACGGCGCGCCCTTGGAGATGGCGTCGAGCACGTCGCCTTTCAGCACCTGGCCACGCTTTCCCGAACCGGAGATCTGGTCGACCGAGAGATTGCTTTCGGCGATCAGTTTCGCCGCGGCCGGTGCCGGTGGCATGGTGCGCGGCTCGACCGGGCCGGCATCGCCGGCGATGTTGGCGGTCTCGGCCGCTGCCTGCTTGCCGGTCGATGCCGCATCCGACGACGAGGCCTGCGACACCGCTTGCGGCTTGGTCGCTGGTGCAGCGGCCGCGCCACCTGCCGAAATCGACCCCAGCAGCGCGCCGACACCGACTGTCTCACCTTCCTTGACGGTGATCTCCCCCAGAGTGCCTGCGGCGGCGGCGGGCACCTCCACCGTCACCTTGTCGGTCTCGAGCTCGACCAGCGGTTCATCGGCGGCGATTGTATCGCCAACCTTCTTGAACCATTTGCCGACGGTCGCTTCAGTGACGGATTCGCCGAGAGTGGGAACGCGGATTTCGGTAGCCATTGTGCCTGTCCGTTTTCTTTCGGTTCTGTTATTCGCCCAGATCTTCTCTATTCACCAAGCGCGTCTTCGAGCAAGGCGGCGAGCTGGGCGAGATGCTTCGACATCAGTCCGGTCGCCGGCGAGGCGGCGGCCGGACGGCCGGTGTAGCGCACCCGCTGATGCTTGGCGTCGATATGCGCCAGCACCCATTCCAGATACGGGTCGATGAACGACCAGGCGCCCATGTTCTTGGGCTCCTCCTGGCACCACACCATCTCGGCATTGCGGAACCGCGACAGTTCGGTGATCAGCGCCTTGGCCGGAAACGGATAAAGCTGCTCGACGCGCAGCAGATAGATGTCGTTGATGCCGCGCTTCTCGCGCTCCTCATAGAGGTCGTAATAGACCTTGCCCGAACACAGCACGACGCGGCGGATCTTGGAATCCTTGACCAGCTTGATCGCTTGTCCGGAAAGCAGCTGCGCATCGTCCCACAGCAACCGGTGGAATGAGCTTTCGCCCGAGATTTCCGGCAGCGTCGACACTGCCCGCTTGTGGCGCAGCAGCGACTTCGGCGTCATCAGGATCAGCGGCTTGCGGAAGTCGCGCTTCAGCTGCCGGCGCAATATGTGGAAGTAGTTGGCCGGCGTCGTGCAGTTGGCCACTTGCATGTTGTCTTCGGCGCAAAGCTGCAGGAAGCGTTCGAGCCGGGCCGAGGAATGTTCCGGGCCCTGGCCTTCATAGCCGTGCGGCAACAGGCACACGAGGCCCGACATTCTGAGCCACTTGCGTTCGCCCGACGAGATAAACTGGTCGAACACCACCTGGGCGCCGTTGGCGAAGTCGCCGAACTGCGCTTCCCACAAGGTCAGCGCCTTGGGCTCGGCCAGACTGTAGCCATATTCGAAGCCCAGCACCGCCTCTTCCGACAGCATCGAGTTGATGACTTCGTAGCCGGCTTGAGCCGCCGACAGATTGTTGAGCGGGATGTAGCGGGTCTCGTCACGCTGGTCGTAAAGGACCGAATGGCGCTGCGAGAAGGTGCCGCGTTCGGAATCCTGCCCCGACAGGCGGATCGGATTGCCGTCGAGCAGGATGGCGCCGAAGGCCAGCGCCTCGGCCGTCGACCAGTCGATGCCTTCGCCCGACTCGATCGCCTGGCGGCGGTTTTCGAGGAAGCGGATGATCGTCTTGTGCGCCTCGAAATCCTTCGGCACCTCGGTCAGCTTCTTGCCGATTTCCTTCAGCGTCTTGACCGGCACGGCGGTCTTGCCGCGCCTTTGTTCGTCCTGGTTGTCGGCGGTGCGCAGGCCCGACCAGGCGCCGTCGAGCCAGTCGGCCTTGTTGGGCTTGTAGTGCTGTCCGACTTCCCATTCGGATTCGAGATGCGCGCGCCAGTCGGCCTTGAGCTGGTCTAGCTCGGCCTGGGTGAGGTGACCCTCGGCGATCAGCCGGTCGCCATAGATCTGCACCGTCGTCTTGTGGGTGCGGATGTTGCGATACATGATCGGCTGGGTGAAGGCCGGTTCGTCGCCCTCATTGTGGCCGAAGCGGCGGTAGCAGAACATGTCGACCACAACGGGCTTGTGGAACTTCATGCGGAATTCGATGGCCACCTTGGTAGCATGCACCACGGCTTCCGGATCGTCGCCATTGACGTGGAAGATCGGCGCTTCGATCATCTTGGCGACGTCGGACGGGTACGGCGACGAGCGCGAGAAGCGCGGATTGGTGGTGAAGCCGATCTGGTTGTTGATGATGAAATGCAGCGTGCCGGCGACGCGGTGGCCGCGCAGGCCGGACAGGCCGAGGATTTCGGCGATCACGCCCTGGCCGGCGAAGGCGGCGTCGCCATGCAGCAGCAGCGGCAGCACCTTGGCGCGCTCTTCCAACGGCACGATTTCCTCGCGGCTGCGGCCGAACAGATAATCCTGCTTGGCGCGCGCCTTGCCCATCACCACCGGATCGACGATTTCCAGATGCGAGGGATTGGCGGTCAGGGACAGATGCACCTTGTTGCCGTCGAATTCGCGGTCCGACGAAGCGCCCAGATGGTACTTGACGTCGCCCGAACCCTCGACCTCGTCAGGTGCGGCCGAGCCGCCCTTGAACTCATGGAAGATGGCACGGTGCGGCTTGGCCATCACCTGGGAAAGCACGTTCAGCCGGCCGCGATGCGCCATGCCGAGCACGATCTCCTTCATGCCGAGCTGGCCGCCGCGCTTGACGATCTGCTCCAGCGCCGGGATCAGCGCTTCACTGCCATCAAGGCCGAAGCGCTTGGTGCCCTTGTACTTGACGTCGATGAACTGCTCGAAGCCTTCGGCCTCGACCAGCTTCTGCAGGATCGCCTTCTTGCCGGTGGCGGTAAAGGTGATCTCCTTGTCGGCACCCTCGATGCGCGCCTGGATCCAGGCCTTTTCCTCAGGGTCCGAAATATGCATGAACTCGACGCCGAGCGTCGAGCAATAGGTGCGGGTCAGGATTTCCAGCATCTGCCGGATGGTGCCGAATTCAAGCCCGAGCACATTGTCGAGGAAGATCGGACGGTCATAGTCGGCAGCGGTGAAGCCGTAATTTTCCGGCGACAGCTCGTTGTAGTCCTCGAGCGGCTTGGCGATGCCGAGCGGATCGAGGTTGGCGTGCAGATGGCCGCGCATGCGGTAGGCGCGGATCATCATGATGGCGCGCACCGAATCGCGCGTCGCCTGGTGCACGTCGGCATCGGACAGGACGACGCCGTTGGTGACCGCCTTGTCCTTGACCTTCTTTTCGATCGTCTTCTCGACGATGCCCCAATTGCCGTCGAGCGCCGACACCAGTTCGCCATTGGCCTGCAGCGGCCAGGAGGGCTTGGCCCAGGAGGCGCCCTTGGCGTTCCTGCGCACATCGCCGGCATCGTCCTTCAGCCCGGCGAAGAACTCCTGCCATTCGGGATTGACCGAGGCTGGATCGTCCTCATAGGCGGCATAGAGCGCGTCTATGTAGTCGGCGTTGCCGCCATAGAGGAATGAGGTGAGCGAAAACTGGTCGTTGGCCTGATCTTGTCTTGCCATTTTTGTCCGCGGAGCCTGGCTCCGTCTCCTGTTTTTGGAGGGGAGTAGGGGAATAAGGGAATAGGGAAGTAGGGCTTTTTGCCGCTGCTATTTTCCCTACTGCCCTACTGCCCTACTCCCTTACTCCCCTATTCCCTTACCCTTTGATCGCCTCGACCAAGGTTGTGCCCAGCCTTGCCGGCGAAGGCGAAACTTTTATCCCGGCCGATTCCATCGCCGCGATCTTGTCTTCGGCGCCGCCCTTGCCGCCGGAGATGACCGCGCCCGCGTGACCCATGGTGCGGCCGGCCGGCGCCGTGCGCCCGGCGATGAAGCCGGCCATCGGCTTTTTGCGGCCGCGCTTGGCTTCGTCCTTGAGGAACTGCGCGGCGTCTTCCTCGGCCGAACCGCCGATCTCGCCGATCATGATGATCGACTTGGTCTCGTCGTCGGCGAGGAACATCTCGAGCACGTCGATGAACTCGGTGCCCTTGACGGGGTCGCCGCCAATGCCGACGGCGGTGGTCTGGCCGAGGCCGACATTGGTGGTCTGGAACACGGCCTCATAGGTAAGTGTTCCCGAGCGCGAAACAACGCCGACCGAGCCCTTGCGGAAGATGTTTCCGGGCATGATGCCGATCTTGCATTCGTTGGGCGTCAGCACCCCCGGGCAGTTCGGCCCGATCAGCCGCGACGTCGAGCGGTCGAGCCTGGCCTTGACCCTGATCATGTCCATCACCGGGATGCCTTCGGTGATGCAGATGATCAGCGGGATCTCGGCCTCGATCGCTTCGAGGATGGCCTCGGCGGCACCCGCCGGCGGCACATAGACGACGGACGCATTGGCACCGGTCTTTTCCTTGCCCTCGGCGACCGTGGCGAAGATCGGCAGGCTTTCGCCCTTCGCGCCGGTCCACGTCTCGCCACCCTTCTTGGGATGGATGCCACCGACCATTTTCGTGCCGTGATAAGCCAGCGCCTGCTCAGTGTGGAACGTGCCGGTCTTGCCGGTCAGGCCCTGCACCAGCACCTTGGTGTTCTTGTCGACGAGGATGGACATGGGAGCCCTTTTCTAAAAACCGTTGATCGAGGAAAACATGGTCAGAGCCGCTTCAGATCAGCGACCGTGAGGTCGCTCTTGGCATTGCCGGTGTTGAGCGTCGTTGCCGGCTCGAACATCAGCACCACGGGCTCAACGGTCAGCGAACGCGGCCGGTGTTCGACGCCGCGCGGCACGACGATGAAATCGCCCTCGCCGAGTTCGACCGGGCCGTCGCGGAAATCGATGGCGATACGCCCACGCAGCACGAGGAAGGCTTCGTCCTCATTGTCATGCGCATGCCAGTCGAACATCTCGCCGAACTTGGCGACCTTAGCCTGACTGTCGTTGACGTCGCCGGCGATATGCGGATCGAAAACCTTGGTGATGGTCCGATCCGCCGCCTCGACGAGGTTTATCTTGCGCGGAGGCATCCGCTCAGCCCTTCACCGCCGCCACGATCTTCTTGGCTGCGTCGTCGAGATCATCGGCCGACACCACGTTGAGGCCGCTATCGTTGATGATCTTCTTGCCGAGCTCGGCGTTGGTGCCTTCCAGGCGCACCACCAGCGGCACTTCCAGGCCGACTTCCTTGACCGCGGCAATGACGCCCTCGGCAATGATGTCGCATTTCATGATGCCGCCGAAGATGTTGATCAGGATGCCCTTGACCGCCGGATCCCTGGTGATGATCTTGAACGCCGCCGTCACCTTCTCCTTCGACGCGCCGCCGCCGACATCGAGGAAGTTGGCGGGCTCGGCGCCATAGAGCTTGATGATGTCCATCGTCGCCATGGCAAGCCCGGCGCCGTTGACCATGCAGCCTATATTGCCGTCGAGCGCGACATAGGCGAGGTCGTATTTCGACGCCTCGATCTCCTTCTCGTCCTCTTCGGTGGTGTCGCGTAGTTCGAGCACATCGGGGTGACGGAACAGCGCGTTGTTGTCGAACGACACTTTTGCGTCGAGCACGCGCAGCCGGCCGTTTTTCATGACGATCAGCGGGTTGACCTCGAGCAGGCTCATGTCCTTCTCGACGAAGGCCTTGTAGAGGATCGGGAACAGCGTATCGCCGTCCTTGGCCGCATCGCCGTCGAGCTTGAGCGCGCCATTGAGCGCCTTCAGGTCGGCTGCGGTGACGCCCTTTTCCGGATCGATGGCGACGGTGATGATCTTTTCGGGCGTGTCATGGGCAACCGCCTCGATGTCCATGCCGCCTTCGGTCGAGACGACGAAGGCAATGCGGCCGACCGAACGGTCGACCAGGATGGACAGATAGAGCTCGCGTTCAATGTCGGCACCGTCCTCGATGTAGAGGCGGTTGACCTGCTTGCCGGCCGGGCCGGTCTGCTTGGTCACCAGCGTGTTGCCAAGCATCTCGTTGGCGTTGGCGACGACATCGGCCACCGACTTGGCCAGCCGCACGCCGCCCTTGGCGTCCGGGCCGAGCTCGGTGAATTTGCCCTTGCCGCGGCCGCCAGCATGGATCTGGCTCTTCACCACATAGAGCGGACCGGGCAGCGCCTTGGCGGCGGCTTCCGCTTCATCAGCCTTGAACACTGGCACGCCTTCGGCCACCGGTGCGCCGAACGACTTCAGCAGCGCCTTGCCCTGATACTCATGGATGTTCATCTGGATTGTCTCCGGATCGACTGCGGGGGGTTCACTTACTGGAGATTCATTTGGAGGCGAGTTGCGGCGCGATCTTGACGCAGGCCTCGGTCAGGCCCTGCACGGTCGCCACAGAGGAGTCGAACATCTTCTGCTCGCTCTTGTTGAGCTCGATCTCGATGATACGCTCGACGCCGCCGGCGCCGATCACCACGGGAACGCCGACATAGGTGTTCTTGACGCCATACTGGCCGGAGAGATACGCCGCGCAGGGCAGCACGCGCTTCTTGTCCTTGAGATAGGCTTCAGCCATCGAGATCGCCGAAGCGGCCGGCGCGTAATAGGCCGAACCGGTCTTGAGCAGGCCGACGATCTCGGCGCCGCCGTCGCGGGTGCGCTGCACGATCTGGTCGAGCTTCTCCTTCGAGGTCCAGCCCATCTTGATGAGGTCGGGCAGCGGAATGCCTGACACCGTCGAATAGCGGATCATCGGCACCATGGAATCGCCGTGGCCGCCGAGCACGAAGGCGGTGACGTCCTCGACCGAGACCTTGAATTCCTCCGCCAGGAAATAGCGGAAGCGCGCGCTGTCGAGCACGCCGGCCATACCGACGACATGGCTGTTGGGCAGGCCTGAGAACTTCTGCAGCGCCCAGACCATGGCGTCGAGCGGGTTTGTGATGCAGATGACGAAGGCCTTCGGCGCATACTTCTTCAGCCCGGCGCCGACCTGTTCCATGACCTTGAGGTTGATGCCCAAGAGGTCGTCGCGGCTCATGCCGGGCTTGCGCGGCACGCCGGCGGTGACGATGCAGACGTCGGCGCCTTCGATGCCGGCATAGTCGTTGATGCCGGTGAGCCTGGAGTCGAAGCCATCGACAGGCGACGACTGCGCGATATCGAGCCCCTTGCCCTGCGGGATACCTTCAGCAATATCGAACAGCACCACGTCGCCGAGGTCCTTGAGGCCGATCATGTGAGCGAGCGTGCCGCCGATCATGCCAGAGCCGATAAGCGCTATCTTGTTGCGTGCCATGTGAGGATGTTTTCCCTTTGTCGGTGACGACGTCTCAAATCTCTGCTGACTTGATGGCGGCGTCGAAGAAGAGGCCGGAATGCTGCGGGGAACCGCGAATTTTCGCCGCACCCAATAGCCCCGGCACGGAAAAAATTCAAACGATTATTTTGGTGTCAGTGTTTTCAATCGGTTAGATCATTTGGGATTTACGTAAACGTCAAAGTTTGTAAGCCGACTTGGGAAGAAATAGCCGAGGAAGATGGAAATCGTAAGGCTGGATGCGGTAATGACGCCCTTGTGATGGCGGTCGCCAAGGATGTGTTCGACGAGCAGGTCAGGCCGGATCGCTGGCTTGACAACACAGAGCCCTTGATCGTGCTGGCGAGATAGAGGCGCTCGAAGGAACGGTACGGATCCGATTTCTAGGCCTGCGCCTGCTGTGCCTCTGGCGCCGGCTTCCCTTTCTGCCGCTCCGCCCAATCCTCCAGCCAGTCGCGGCTTTGCATCTCGATCAGCCGCGATGCGGTGCGCTCGAACTCGAAGACTTCCACGCCGCGCTTGGCTGCATAAAGCGCTTGCGGCGGCGCTTCCGCGCTCACCACCAGCCGCACATGATGGTCGTAGAGCGTGTCGATCAGAAGGATGAAGCGCTTGGCCTCGTTGCGCTTGCCTTCGCCGAGCACCGGGACGTGGTCGATGAAAATGGTTGAGAAGCGCCCGGCGATCGCCAGGAAATCGCGCGCGCCAAGCGGCTTCTCGCAGAGATCGGCGAAGGAGAACCGCGCCGCATCGCCCGCCGCACGCGGCACGATCACCTGCCGTCCTTTGAGGGCAATCGATGTCTCGGCGGTCGGCGCGCTCCGCGTCATGGCTTGCCAGGCCTCGTCGAGTAGCTGGTCCGCCGCCGCATCGGCTGGCGTCACATAGACCGGTGTCCGGGCGAGCTTTTCCAGCCGGTAGTCCTTGTCGGCATCGAGCGCCAGCACCTGTGTGTGCCGCTCCAGTATGCGGATGAAGGGCAGGAAAAGCTGGCGGTTCAGCCCGTCGCTGTAGAGGTTCTCCGGCGCCACATTCGAGGTGGCGACCAGCACCACGCCGCTGGCAAACAGCGCCGAAAACAACCTGGACAGGATCATCGCGTCGGCAATGTCGGTGACCGAGAACTCGTCGAAGCACAGCACCCAGGCTTGCTCGGCAAGCGCCTTGGCCACCGGCGGGATCGGGTCGTCTTCCCTGACGTCGCCATTCTTGCGCGCCTGCCGGTGCTTCTGGATACGGTCCTGCACGTCGGCCATGAAGTCGTTGAAGTGGACGCGGCGCTTGCGCCGCACCGGCAGCAAGTCGAAGAACATGTCCATCAGCATGGTCTTGCCGCGACCGACGCCGCCATGGATGTAGAGGCCTTTGACGGCCTCATGCGTCTCGCGCTTGCGGGCGAACAGCCAGCCCAGCGCGCTCGACTTATGCGCCAGCCGCTTGGCCGAAATCTCATCGGTCAGCCGGTCGAGCGCCGCAACGATCCGTTCCTGCGCCGGATCGCGGTCGATCGTACCGGTTTCCACCAGATGGTCGTAGCGCTGCCTGACGGTCGCATGGGTCTGGAGGCCGTCACGCAGATGCATCGGTCACGTCGTTCTGGAGCAATTCCGGGAACCGGAATTGCGTAAAACAAAAACTATCTCGTAAGCGAAATCGGCTGGCCGTTGGAAGTCTGGCCGTCGAATTTCGAGCCGCCCGAGGAATAGAGCCGCGCCAGCGCACCGCCGCTCTCGTCATAGAGCGTCAGCTGTTTGCCGGCGACGTTCCACGACTTGATGCCGTCCATCGGCGCCGGGCAATGCAGCGGCCCGGCGCGGAAGCCGGCGCCGAATTTGGTCTGCGGTGTCGCCACCTTGCAGCTCTGGCCCGCAACGCTGGCGTTCCAGACACCGGCAACGCTGGCGGCGGTCACGTCCGAAGCGCCGGCCGGCGCCGAGCCGTCCGAAGGCAGCGCGGCGACCTGCGTGTTCGCCGGAGCGGTCGGGAATTGCGAAGGGTCGGTGGTGCCTGGCGATGCCGGCGGCGGCAGTTGGTTCGCCGTCACCTTGCCGGCGGGCGCGGCCTCCAGCGGTGCCGGCTGCTGGTCATCCATCGAGGAAAAACGTGAGGTCGAACAGCCGCTCGCAACGAGCGCCGCCAGCGATACGGCCACCAGACCGGTTTTCGAAAAAGTCATTCCAACCTCCGTCGGATCCGGCTGGGGGGAAGCCGTCCGCACAATCTCACCCCCACCAAGATGGAGAAGGTGGCGAAATTTCAACCCGATATGGTTAAAATACAGTTTGCAGCAAGAATTGTTGCAAATTTATCGCAATCGCGACGGCTGACCGCTTGTCGTGCGTCGCTTGGGAGTTCCGGTCAACACTTCGTCGGTGGACGCTTGCGCGAACCGCCTTAGCGCCTATGTCTGGAAAACGAAACCCTGCTGGAGCCGCAAATTGGCCGCGAGAAAAACTGCCGCCAATCGCTATTACAGCGGCCCGCCCAGCGACCATTTCGACGGCGCATTGTTCTTCAATCCCGACGGCCAGCCACCCGGCCGTTTCGCCGACCTGCTGAAATGGCAGTTGAATGGCCAGCGCTCGAAATGGCCGGCGAGCGATGCAAGCCCATTTCCGCAGGCGAAACCGACGGCTCGGGTCGAGGGCGCTGCGCTGGAAGTGACCATGGTTGGTCATTCCACCTTGCTGGTCCAGACGGCCGGTCTGAACATTCTTACCGATCCGGTGTGGTCGCTGCGCGCGTCGCCGCTTTCCTTCGCCGGACCAAAACGCATCAATGCGCCAGGCATCGCCTTTGCCGACCTGCCGCCGATCGACTTCGTGCTGGTCAGCCACAACCACTATGACCATCTCGACCTCGCCACGTTGAAGCGGCTGAAGGCCGGCCACAACCCGCTGGTGCTCACCCCGCTCGGCAACGATACCCTGATCGGCCATGCGGTTCCCGGCATGCGGCTGTCGGCGCATGACTGGGGTGACAGGGTCGAAATCGGCAATGGAGTCGCCGTCCATGTCGAACCGGTGCATCACTGGTCGGCGCGCGGCGCCCGCGACCGGCGCATGGCGCTGTGGGCCGGCTTCGTCGTCGAAACGCCTGACAGCAAGCTCTATTTCGCTGGCGACACCGGCTTCCACAATGGCATCAACTACCGGCTGATGGCCGACAAACATGGCGGTTTTCGCTTCGCTATCCTGCCGATCGGCGCCTATGAGCCGCGCTGGTTCATGGCGCCGCAGCACCAGAATCCGGAGGAGGCGGTGCAAGGCATGAGGCTGTGCAATGCCGCCCATGCCGCCGGCTGCCACTGGGGCACTTTCCAGCTCACCGACGAACCGATCGACGAGCCGGCGCGAAAATTGACCGAAGCGCTTGACGATCAAGGCATCCCACGGCAGCGCTTTCGCGCCTTGCGGCCCGGTGAGGTCTGGGACGTGCCTGAGCACATAGCGCCCTGATCCGCATCGGTTTCGACGGAACCCCAGCGCGGCAACCGCGTTTTCAAGTGGTTGAAAAATCTGTCGGTTTGCGAGGCATTGCCATGCTCAAATGGATCATCATTCTCCTGATCGTCGCCGCCGCAGCCAGCCTGCTCGGCATGCCGGCGCTGGCAGGTGCCGCCGCCACCGGTGCGCGCATCCTTATCGGCATCGTTCTGATCATCTTCCTGCTGGTGGTACTGGGCATTTTCGCCGTCACGTAAGTCCGGCGCTTTCGCCGTGACCAAGCGGCTGCGCACTGGTAATTCCTGCCCGTTTCCGCCATATAGCGCCAAACGGACACGGAATTTTTCGGAGCAATGGCCAGCACTGCCCCTTTCGCCAAGATGAACGGCATCGGCAACGAGATCATCGTTGCTGATATGCGTGGCCGTGCCGATCGGGTGGCGGCGGCGGCGGCGATTGCGCTGAACGCCGATTCTGCGACCAGCTTCGACCAGATCATGGCGATCCACGATGCCAGGACGCCGGGCACCGCCTTTTTCATCGACATATTGAACTCCGACGGAACCGGCGCGCAGGCCTGCGGCAATGGCATGCGCTGCGTCGTCCAGGCGCTCGCCGCCGAGACCGGCCAGAAGACCTTCACCTTCGAAACCGTGGCGGGCATCCTCAATGCGCGCGAACATGCCGATGGTTCGATCTCGGTCGACATGGGCACGCCGCGCTTCGGCTGGCAGGACATTCCGCTGGCCGAGGAATTCCGCGACACCCGCATGATCGAGCTGCAGATCGGCCCGATCGACGCGCCGGTGCTGCATTCACCCTCGGTCGTCTCGATGGGTAACCCGCACGCCATCTTCTGGGTCGACCGCGACGTCTGGTCCTATGAGCTCGACCGCTTCGGCCCGCTGCTCGAGAACCACCCGATGTTCCCCGAACGCGCCAACATAACCATCGCTCAGGTTACTTCGCCCGAAATCATGATCATCCGCACATGGGAGCGCGGCGCCGGCCTGACCAAGGCCTGTGGCTCGGCCTCCTGCGCGGCAGTGGTCGCAGCCGCCCGCACCAACCGGACCGGCCGCAGCGTCAGTCTGCTGACGCCAGGCGGCGGTACGCTGCATGTCGAATGGCGCGACGATGACCACGTGGTCCTGACGGGCGCTGCCGAATGGGAATTTTCCGGCAGCTTCGACCCGTCGATAGGGACATGGGCCCGCGACACCGAAAGCGCGGCCTGATGTCCGCTCTGCCCAAGAGCCCGATATCCCCGGGGATCGATGTCGTCACCTTCGGCTGCCGGCTGAACACCTATGAATCGCAGGTGATGCGGCGCGAGGCTGAAAGTGCCGGCCTGGGCGCGCTGGACGGCGGCGCCGTGATCTTCAACACCTGCGCTGTCACCGGCGAGGCAGTGCGCCAGGCCAAGCAGGCGATCCGCAGGGCGCGCCGCGACAACCCGCAGGCCCGCATCATCGTCACCGGCTGCGCCGCACAGACCGAGCCTGAAAAATTCGCCGCCATGGACGAGGTCGATCTCGTGCTTGGCAATGAGGAGAAGCTGAAGGCCAACTCTTATCGCGCGCTGCCGGATTTCGGCGTCAACGACACCGAGAAGGCGCGCGTCAACGATATCTTTTCGGTGCGTGAGACCGCAGGTCACATGGTCGACGCCATCGAGGGCCGGGCACGCGCTTTCGTCCAGGTGCAGAACGGCTGCGACCACCGCTGCACCTTTTGCATCATTCCCTACGGCCGCGGCAATTCGCGCTCGGTGCCGATGGGAGCCGTGGTCGAGCAGGTCAAGCGGCTCGCCGGCAACGGCTATGCCGAGATCGTTCTGACCGGCGTCGACATGACCAGTTTTGGGGCCGACCTTCCGGGCGCGCCGAAGCTTGGCAAATTGGTGAAAACGATCCTGAAACAGGTGCCCGATGTGAAGCGCCTGCGGCTGTCCTCCATCGATTCGATCGAGGCCGACGACGTTTTGCTCGACGCCATCGCCACGGAGCCACGGTTGATGCCGCATCTGCATCTGTCGCTGCAATCGGGCGACGACATGATCCTGAAGCGGATGAAGCGAAGGCATCTACGCGATCAGTCGATCCGCTTCTGCGAGGATATGCGCAAGCTGCGCCCCGGCATCGTCTTCGGCGCCGACATCATCGCCGGCTTCCCGACCGAGACCGACGAAATGTTCGAGAACTCGGAGAAAATCGTCGAGGAGTGTGGCCTGACCCATCTCCACGTCTTCCCCTTCAGCCCACGCAAAGGCACGCCCGCCGCGCGCATGCCGCAGCTGCGCCGCGAGGTGGTCAAGCAGCGCGCCGCCCGGCTGCGCGCCGCCGGTGAAGCTGCCTATGTCAGGCATCTGTCGTCGCTCACCGGTACGCGTCAGTCGATCCTGATCGAACGCGACGGCCTTGGCCGCACCGAGGGTTTTACGCTTGCCGCACTCGGCACGGGCGCACCGGGTGAGATCGTCGAGGCTGAGATATCAGGCCACGATGGTAGCAGGCTGATCGCGGCGCCCCTTGCCGCCCGCGCCGCCTGAGAAACGCAAAGCATGGCTGGTTTTTTCAAGAAGATATTTTCGTTCGGCAAGAAAGAGATTGTCGAGGAGCGGATCGACGAGACCGCCCCGCTGCCGCCGATCAAATGGGAAGCACTCGATGCTCTGAAGCCGGCGGCCGAACAGGTCGTTCCGGAGTTCTTGAAGCGCGACGAGCCGCGGCCCGAGGCGGAAACGGCGCCGGCGCCGGCCGAGCCGGAGGTAATTCCTGCGCCGCAGCCGGCGCCTGTCGAGGAGCCGGTGCCCGAGCCGGAGCCAACCATCCCGCCAGCACCGGAGCCGACTGTTCCCTCCGAGCCGGAACCGCTACCGGAGCCCGAGCCACAAGAAGAACCAGCGCCCGAGACGCCAGCCGAGCCGCCGGCGCCCGAGGAGATACCAACACCTCCCGCCGTTCCGGAGCCTGCTCCCGAACCGCAGCCGCAAGAAGTCCCTGCTCCGGCGCCGGCCGAGCCGGAGATCGTTCCGTCGCGGCCGGAAAAGCAGCCGGAGCCGACCCCGGTCGAAGTGCCGACGCCTATCGAGGTTCCGGCAGAAACACCAGCGCCGATCGAGGTGCCGACACCGGCGCCGTCTCCTCTTCAGCCGTCTTCAGAGGTCGACGCCGCCCCTCATCCGCCTGCCGGCACCTTCTCCACGTATAGTGACGGGGGGAAGGGCGAAGTTTCAGCGCCGACGCCCGAAGCCCCGACTGCCGAAATCGCACCTCCCATTCGCCAGCTTGCGCCGATCGAATCGCAGCCGGTCATTGCGGAAATCGCGCCCGAGCCGCAACCCGCGCCGGAGCCGAAAGCCGCCCCCGGCAAGGTGACCGTCACCAAGAAGGTCGAGCAGAAGGCCGAGCCGCAGAAGGCGCCCGAATTGGCACCGAGGCGCTCCTGGTTCCAGCGCATGAAGGACGGGCTTGCCCGCTCCTCCAAGGAACTCACCGGCAACATTGCCGGCGTCTTCACCAAGCGCAAGCTGGACGAAGAGACTTTGCAGGACCTCGAGGATGTGCTGATCCGCGCCGATCTCGGCATGGAGACGGCCTTGCGCGTTACCGATGCGCTGGCCGCCAGCCGCTACGGCAAGGACGTCTCCGACACCGAGGTCCGCGCCATCATGGCGGCCGAGGTGGAAAAGGTGCTGACCCATGTCGCCATGCCGCTGGAGCTCGACCTTTCACACAAGCCCCATGTCATCCTGGTGGTCGGCGTCAACGGCACCGGCAAGACCACCACGATCGGTAAGCTCGCCGCCAAGCTGACCGATGGCGGCCTGTCGGTGATGCTCGCCGCCGGCGACACCTTCCGCGCCGCGGCGATCGAGCAATTGAAGATCTGGGGCGAGCGGACGAAATCGCCGGTGATCGCCTCCAAGCTCGGCGCCGATGCCGCGGGACTGGCCTATGACGCCTTCGAACGGGCAAAGGAAGCCGGTTCCGACGTGCTGATCATCGACACCGCCGGCCGCCTGCAGAACAAGACCGAACTGATGGCCGAACTCGAGAAGATCGTCCGCGTGCTCGGCAAGCTCGATCCGGAAGCACCGCACACCGTGCTGCAGACGGTCGACGCCACCACCGGCCAGAACGCGCTCAACCAGGTCGAGATCTTCCGCAATATCGCCGGCGTCAACGGCCTGGTGATGACCAAGCTGGACGGCACGGCGCGCGGCGGTATTCTGGTGGCGATCGCGGCAAAGCACAAATTGCCGGTCTATTTCATCGGCGTCGGCGAACAGGTCGACGACCTCGAACCTTTCTCGGCAAGCGAATTCGCCAGGGCGATCGCTGGAGTGGCCTAACAAGCATGTCCCAAAAAGGTGCAGCCTTTTTGGATTCGGATCATGCACAAGAAAGAGATTCCATGAACCCACCCATTCTCGAACGCGATCCGTCGGACCCGCAGAAGCAGAAGAAGGAAGGCGTCAATCCGCTGCTCAAGCTGGTGCTGGAGCTGGGTCCGTTGATGGTGTTCTTCTTCGCCAATGCGCGCGGCGGATGGCTGGTGCAGAAATTCCCTGTTCTGGCCGAGTTCGGCGGGCCGATTTTCGTCGCCACCGGGCTGTTCATGGCCGCCACGGCAATCGCCCTGATCGCCTCGTGGCTGCTCACCCGCACCTTGCCGATCATGCCGATGGTGTCGGGCGTCGTCGTCTTCATCTTCGGCGCGCTGACGCTCTATCTGCAGGACGACATCTTCATCAAGATGAAGCCGACCATCGTCAACACGCTGTTCGGAGGCGTGCTGCTCGGCGGCCTCTACTTCGGCAAGTCGCTGCTTGGCTATGTCTTCGATTCGGCCTTCAGCCTCGACGCCGAAGGCTGGCGGAAACTGACCTTCCGCTGGGGCCTGTTCTTCCTGTTCCTGGCCATCGTCAATGAGGTGGTGTGGCGCAATTTTTCCACCGATGCCTGGGTTACTTTCAAGGTCTGGGGCATCATGCCGATCACGCTTCTGTTCACCTTCAGCCAGATGCCGCTGATCCTGCGTCATTCACTCGAGGACAAGGCCGGCAAAGAAGAGAAGGCCGGGAAATAGAGCAGTTCCAGGAGAGTGTCCGGAGCTGCGTCAAAACAAAGGGAAACAGCGGTTCTGCGTTCGTGAGACAATGAACCGTTTTGGGGAGAGGGACATGGATTTCATCACCACGCGCGACCAGTTGAGGACGATCTACAAGACGCCACGGCCGACCGATGGTTCTATCCGCAAGGAGCTGAAAAAACTTGACGGCCATTGCCGCTCCTTCATCGGCAAGAGCCCGTTCGTGCTGATCGGCTCGTCCGACGGTGCCGGCAATGCCGATGTGACGCCGAAGGGCGACAAACCGGGCTTTGCCACCGTTCTCGACGACACCACCATCGCCATTCCCGACCGGCCCGGCAACAACCGGCTCGACACGCTGGAGAACATTCTCCTCAATCCCTCGGTCGGGCTGCTCTTCCTCATTCCCGGCATGAACGAGACGCTGCGCGTCAACGGCGATGCCCGCATCACCGTCGACGCAAATTTTCGCGAACGGCTCGCCGTCGACGGCAGGGAGCCGCAAAGCGTTGTCGTGGTCAGCGTCAAGGCCGCCTACATGCACTGCGCAAAAGCCTTCATGCGCTCGGACCTGTGGAAGCCGGAAACCTGGTACGACCGCGCGACGCTGCCGACGCTCGGCCAGATCATGCGCGATCAACTGGCGGTTGCCGATTCTGCCGAGGCGACCGATCGATGGCTCGACGAGGAGTACAAGAAGACGATGTGGTAGGTTTTTCGACCCACGATTCGTCCTGACTGGTCCATCTTGCTGAACATTCTTGCCATTTCCGGAAGCCTGCGCGCGGCTTCCACCAATTCGGCGCTGCTCGCAGCACTGGCGCGCAACACACCGCCCGGCTGCCGCGTCACCGTCCATGACGGGCTTGGCGGTCTGCCGATCTTCAATCCCGACGATGAAGGCGAGCGGACACCGCTCGAAGCCTCCAAGCTGATCGATGCCGTCACCCGAGCCGACGGCGTGATCGTCTCCTGTCCGGAATATGCCCATGGCGTGCCGGGCGGGCTGAAGAACGGGCTCGACTGGCTGGTCTCGCGCGACGCCGCCGTCGCCAAGCCGGCCATGCTGGTGCACGCCTCGCCGCGCTCGCTGTTCGCTCGCGCCGCCCTGGTCGAGATCATGCGCACCATGTCGTTCGCGCTTTGCGACGATGTGCTGGAGATTGCACTGCTCGGCAAGAAGCCGCCGGAGGTGGCGGGCATCCTCGACGAGCCGGCGAACCGGCAGGCGATGCATGATGCGCTGAATGCCTTCGCGGAGTTTATCCGCTCGCGTTGAGCGGCGGCCATCCCACACCTTCGAGCTAGCCCTTTCGCAGCGTCTCCACATCAGTCTTGCCAACGTACCAATCGCGCGCGTTGACCTCTTCAAAAACCACCCAGACATCGTCGTTGCTCAGCCCGGTGGCGTCCATGATGGCTGCAGTGACCTTCTTGGCGATATCCGCCTTCTTGCCCGCCGGATCGGCTGATATCACTTCCTTGACGATGCGGATGTTGACGAATGGCATTTTGTCCTCCCCTTCGATTTGTTGACTGTCGCTAGACTGTTTCGAAATTCGCTCTGGCGAGTCATATGGTGGTGGTTTCGAGAACCGGAGCGGAGCGGACATTTGGGTCCGTGAGCACCGGAAGCGCAGAAAACGCCATCAGATGGCCGCCAGAGTAGAATTTCCAAACAGTCTCAGTAAGTCTTGGCGCCGTTGACCATCAGCCGCACCATGTAGAGCGACGTGGTGCCGGCGATGTAGAGGCAATTCAGCTTGTTGCCGCCGAACACGCAATTGGCGGTGACTTCCGGTACCTTGACCTTGCCGATCAGCGTGCCGTCCGGATCGTAGCAATGGATGCCGTCGGCGGCACTCGTCCAGATGCGGCCGTCCTCGTCGAGCCTGAAGCCGTCGAACAGGCCGGCCGTGCAGTCGGCGAAGATTTTCTCGCCCGAAACTTTCTTGCCGCCCTTGCCGACATTGAACACCCGCATATGCGCCGGATTCTGCGCGCCATGCGTGCGGCCGGTATCGACGACATAAAGCTTGCTCTCGTCGAGCGAGAAGGCCAGGCCGTTGGGCCTGACCATGTCGGTGATGACGGCTTCGACCTCGCCGGTGCCGGGATCGACCCGGTAGACATGGCAGGCGCCGATTTCGCTCTCGGCCCTGTCGCCCTCATAGTCGGTGTCGATGCCGTAGCTCGGATCGGTGAACCAGATCGAGCCGTCGGACTTCACCACCGCGTCGTTGGGCGAATTCAGCCGCTTGCCCTTCCATTTGGCCGCGATCGTGGTGACCGAGCCGTCGAACTCGGTGCGGCTGACGCGGCGGCCTGAATGCTCGCAGGTGATCAGCCGGCCCTGCCGGTCGACGCTGTTGCCGTTCGAATTGCCGGACGGCTGCCGGAAGACGCTGACATTGCCGTCGGTCTCGTCATAGCGCAGCATGCGATTGTTGGGGATGTCGGACCAGACGACATAGCGGCCGGCGGCGAACCAGGCTGGCCCCTCCGCCCACTGGCATCCTGTGAACAGCTTCTCGACCTGCGCGTTGCCGTTGAACAGGCGCGCGAAGCGCGGATCGAGAATTTCATAATAGTCTGCGGCCGCCATGCTTTTCCTCCCGGCATCAATGACAGGGATCAAGCCAGCCGTAGGGACAGAAGGCAATGTGGGTACGCACAGTGTCCCACAAAAGATCGCTTGCCGGCTCTGCGCATGACGTTAGCGCCGCATTAACCGGCTATGCGTCCAGCGCAATGGTGCATTGCAACATCTTCTTTTTGCAATGCACCATTACTATGTCATGCTTCGTATCGATCAAGGGAGGAAGAAAACCGCCGCCGAAATGCGGCGCCAAAAAGGAACCTTGCTATGATCCTCGACAGTCTCATGACCCGCGCTCGCAACAGCATTGCCAAGCGCAAGCACTACAACCGCCTTGTCGCCGAAATCGACAGCTTTTCCAGCCGCGATCTGGCCGACATGCGCGCCGACCGCTCGGAAATGCTCTACCAGGTCCACAAGCAGATCTACGGCTGATCTCAAATCCGATAAGACGCACGCCAAGGTGCGTTGAGATTCAGGTCAGGCCGAGACGAAAACGGTGGTTTCCGAGAACCGGAGCGGAGCGTACTTAAGTACGTGAGCACCGGAAGCGCAGGAAGCCGCCGTTTGCAGGCCGGCATCACCTGAATATCAACGTGCCGTCAGCGCCTTTTCGATCTGTGGCAGTAAGAGATCCCTCGCCGTCTCGGGCGTCAGCGGGCCGACATGTTTGTAGGCGATCTTGCCATCCTTGCCGATGACGAAGGTTTCCGGCACACCGTAGACGCCCCAGTCGATCGCCGCGCGGCCCGCTTCGTCGACCCCTATCGCCTGGAACGGATTGCCGAGATCGCCGAGGAACCGGCGTGCGTTTTCCGGCCGGTCCTTGTAGTTCAGCGCCGCCATGGTGAAACGCTTGTCCTGCGACAGCGCCAAAAGCACCGGGTGCTCTTCGCGGCATGGCGCGCACCACGACGCAAAGACGTTGACCAATGTGACCTTGCCGGCGAAGGTTTTCGAATCGAGCCCCGGCAGGTTTGAGCCCTCCAGCGCCGGCAGGCTGGTTTGCGGCGCAGGCAGGCCGATCAGGGCCGACGGCACTTCCGAAGCATCGCGTCCCGACAGCAGCTGCGACAGGAACAGTCCGGCCAGGCCGAGGAAGATCAACAGCGGCAACAGCACGAACAGGCGACGCGTGCGTGGCGGCGGCGTTTCCGTTTCGGTGCTCATGGCTTGGCGACCTTGTCGGAGCGCCGCCGCACTCCGGCCGCTTCCAGTTCGGCGAGTTCGCGCTTGCGTGCCCGCTGGTCGAGCAGGATCCACCCGATCAGCCCGATCAGCACCACAGCGGTGATGCCGTAGGCGGCGGTCACGTAAAGTGCATGCGCGCTCATGCGGCAGGCTCCGCTGACGTGCGGCCTTCCAAACCGATCATGTCGTCCAGTCTAGACATGCTTTTCCCTTAGCCTCGCTCGGTCGGCTTCGCAATCGGTCGCCGCGCCGCAGCCTTCGCGCTCATGCGTCCGCTTCAATCCGTGCCATGCTGCAGCGCCAGCGCCGCCGAGACCGGACCCAGCACGCCAAGAAACAAGGTCAGCGCGGCAAGAATGAGGAAGGGCTGCAGAAACGGATCGGGATTGGCCGTCGCCCCATAGCTTGCCGAAACGCCGAAGATCAGCACCGGAATGGTCAGTGGCAGCACCAGCACCGAGATCAGCAGCCCGCCACGCGGCAGCGCCACCGCCACCGCCGCACCGGCAGCACCGATGAAGGTGATTGCCGGCGTGCCGACCAAAAGGGTCAGCGCCGTGGCGCCGATGCCGAGCGGCTCCATGTTCATGAACAGCCCGAGCAGGGGGGCAGCGACCACTAGCGGCAGCACGCTGCCCGCCCAATGCGCCAGGCATTTCACCAGCACCGTCAAGGCCAGCATGTGGCGATCATTGCCAAGCACCAGGAGATCGAGCGAGCCGTCCTCGCGATCGGCCTGGAACAGCCGGTCGAGCCCGAGCAGACAGGACAGCAGCGCACCGATCCACAGGATCGCCGGCCCGATGCGGGCCAGCAGCTTCAGGTCCGGCCCTACTCCGAACGGGATGGTGGCGATGACGGCGAGGAAGAAGATGACCCCGGTCAGCGCCCCGCCGCCGGCACGGATGTTGAGGCGGATGTCGCGGGCGAAGAGGGCTAGCATGATGTGAAATGCCTTTGCCAAGGCACCCCGCCGTAGAGCGCCGACATCAACCGGCTTCCCCCATCATCAACCCCTTCGCCCCATCCAATCCAAGCGGCAGATGCGTCGCCGCGACAATCATCCCACCATCCGTGCAATGCCTCGTCATCAGCCCCGCGAACCGCGCCTCCGAAGCCTTGTCCAGCCCCGCCGTCGGCTCGTCCAGCAGCCACAATGGCCGGTGGCTGACCAGCAGTTTCGCGATCGCCGCGCGGCGTCGCTGCCCGGTCGATAGATAGCCGAACGGCAGGTGGCCGATGCCGCCAAGCCCGACGGTTTCAAGCGCCTCTTCGACGCCGAGCTGCCCATCGCCGTTGAAGTCGCGCCAGAAGCGCAAATTCTCCGCCACGCTGAGCGCCGGCTTCATTGCGTTCTGGTGGCCGAGGTAATGACAGGCCGAGGCAACAGACGGAAACGCTTCGCCGCCACCTTCAATCCTCACGCTGCCTTCCGCCAGCGGCAGCAGCCCGGCGATGACCCGCAGCAAGGTCGACTTGCCCGATCCGTTCGGCCCGGTGACGACAAGGGCTTGACCCTCCTTAAGGGCAAAGCCGATGCCGGAAAACACCGCGTCGCCGCCTCGCTCGCCGCCCAGATTTTCGGCGATCAGCCGCATTCCTCGCCTGCCCTGAAACCATGTGTCGCGGTCGCTGCCGCATCGCACAAAATTGCTTTCCAACTGTCTAGAACTATTCCAGAAAATTCTCTATATGCGGTGCATCCGTGCCAGCGGTCGGCACGGGAACAGAATTAGCGCCGAACCAGCGCACGCGCCGCCTTGAACGGCTCGGGTTGCTTGGGAACGGACAGCGGAAATGGCCGTACCCGCACCTTTGCGCGTGATTGCATGCCATCGGCGTCCGTTCCCTTTCAGGCTGAACAGACAAGGATCGCACGTGTCAAAATCCCTCGACAGTTTCAATTGCCGCCGCACGCTGACCGCAGGCGGCGCGGAGTATGCCTATTTCGACCTCATCGAGGCCGAGAAGAACGGCCTCACCGGCATCTCTCAGTTGCCCTATTCGATGAAGGTGCTGCTGGAAAACCTGCTGCGCAACGAGGACGGCCGCTCCGTCACCAAGGAATCGATCCAGGCGGTTGCCGGCTGGTTGACCGACAAGGGCACCGCCGGCGTCGAGATCGCCTATCGCCCGGCCCGCGTGCTGATGCAGGATTTCACCGGCGTTCCGGCCGTGGTCGACCTTGCCGCGATGCGCGACGCCATGGCCTCGCTCGGCGGCGACCCGCAGAAGATCAACCCGCTGGTGCCGGTCGACCTCGTCATCGACCATTCCGTCATCGTCGATGAATTCGGCACGCCGATGGCCTTCGCTCGCAATGTCGAGCTCGAATATGAGCGCAACGAGGAGCGCTACAAATTCCTCAAATGGGGCCAGCAGGCGTTCCGCAACTTCCGCGTCGTGCCGCCCGGCACAGGCATCTGCCACCAGGTCAACCTCGAATATCTCGGCCAGGTGGTATGGACCAACACCGAGGATGGCGAAACAACCGCCTATCCCGACACTTGCGTCGGCACCGATTCGCACACCACCATGATCAACGGCCTTGGCGTGCTCGGCTGGGGCGTCGGCGGCATTGAGGCTGAAGCCGCCATGCTCGGCCAGCCCGTCTCCATGCTTTTGCCTGAGGTGATCGGCTTCCGCCTCACCGGCAGGCTCAAAGAGGGCGTCACCGCCACCGACCTCGTGCTCACCGTCACCCAGATGCTGCGCAAGAAGGGCGTCGTCGGCAAGTTCGTCGAGTTCTTCGGGCCGGGCCTCTCCAACATGACGCTGGCCGACCGCGCCACCATCGGCAACATGGCGCCCGAATATGGCGCCACCTGCGGCTTCTTCCCGGTCGACTCGGAAACCATCCGCTATCTCACAATGTCCGGCCGCAGCGAGGACCGCATCGCGCTGGTCGAAGCCTATGCCAAGGCGCAAGGGTTGTGGCGTGAGACCGGCTCGACCGATCCGGTGTTCACCGATCTGCTCGAGCTGGAACTTGGCTCCGTCGTGCCGTCGATGGCCGGACCCAAGCGGCCCGAGGGCCGCGTCGCCCTGGAAGGCATTCCGGAAGGTTTCGCCAAGGCGATGGAGACCGAATACAAGAAGGCCGCCGAAATCTCCAAACGCTACGCAGTCGAAGGCACCGACCATGATCTCGGCCATGGCGACGTCGTCATCGCCGCCATCACTTCGTGCACCAACACCTCGAACCCGAGCGTGCTGATCGGCGCCGGCCTCCTGGCCCGCAACGCCAACCGCCTCGGTTTGAAGCAGAAGCCGTGGGTGAAGACTTCGCTGGCGCCGGGCAGCCAGGTGGTCGCCGAGTATCTGGAAAAATCCGGCCTGCAGAAGGAACTCGATCAGATCGGCTTCAACCTGGTCGGCTTCGGCTGCACCACCTGCATCGGCAATTCCGGCCCGCTGCCGGCGCCGATCTCGAAGACCATCAACGACAAGGGCCTGATCGCTGCCGCGGTCTTGTCCGGCAACCGCAACTTCGAAGGCCGCGTCTCGCCCGACGTGCAGGCCAACTATCTGGCCTCGCCGCCGCTGGTCGTCGCGCACGCGCTGGCCGGCACCGTCACCAAGGACCTGACCACCGAGCCGCTCGGCGAGGACAAGAACGGCGAGCCGGTCTACCTCAAGGATATCTGGCCGAGCTCGGCCGAGATCCAGGAGTTCATCGAGAAGAACGTCACCCGCGAGCTGTTCGCCCGCAAATATGCCGACGTCTTCAAGGGCGACGAGTACTGGCAGAACGTCAAGGCGCCGGAAGGCCAGACCTATGCCTGGGACGACAACTCGACCTATGTGCAGAACCCGCCCTATTTCGCCGGCATGACGTCAGGTTTCGGCAAGATCGGCGACATCAAGGGCGCCCGCGTGCTCGGCCTGTTCGGCGACAAGATCACCACCGACCACATTTCGCCGGCGGGTTCGATCAAGGCGGCCTCGCCGGCCGGCAAATACCTCACTGATCACGGTGTCGGCGTCGCCGACTTCAATCAGTACGGCACGCGGCGGGGCAATCACGAGGTAATGATGCGCGGCACCTTCGCCAACATCCGCATCCGCAACCACATGCTGGGCGAGAATGGCCGCGAGGGCGGCTACACCATCCACTACCCGTCGAAGGAAGAGGAATCGATCTACGACGCGGCGATGGAATACAAAAGGGAAGGCGTGCCGCTGGTCGTCTTCGCCGGCGTCGAATACGGCAACGGCTCGTCGCGCGACTGGGCGGCCAAGGGAACCAATCTCCTTGGTGTCCGCGCGGTCATCGCCCAGTCCTTCGAGCGCATCCATCGCTCGAACCTGGTCGGCATGGGCGTTATCCCCTTCGTCTTCGAGGAAGGCACCTCATGGGCATCGCTCAACCTCAAGGGAGACGAGCTGGTCGAGATCGACGGGCTGAGCACCATCAAACCGCGCCAGACGATGATCGCCAAGGTCACCTATGGCGACGGTACGGTGAAGAATGTGCCGATCATCTGCCGCATCGATACGCTGGATGAGCTCGATTACTTCAAGAACGGCGGCATCCTGCAATACGTGCTGCGCGATCTGGCAGCTTAGTACGGGAGTAAGGGAGTAGGTCAGTAAGGGAGTAGGGAAGGTGAAGACCTATTCCCCTATTCCCCTATTCCCCTATTCCCCTATTCCCCTATTCCCCTATTCCCTACCTTCGGCTTCCCGAACCGCGCCGCGGCGGCCAACAACACACCCAGCATCAGACCGTTGAGGATGTGCCAGAGGAAGTGCGTTCCAAGCGGAAAACTGCCGCAGACCACCGGATCGATCATCCGGCAGACAACGGACACGACGAAGATCGCCGATCCCGCCAGATTATACCAGCCGGCGCGATTGCCGCTGGCCGCCACCAGCGCACCGAAGAAGGCGAGCGCCAGGAACGGCGGCAGATAGCCCGTCGTGCCGTTCGACGCCTGGCGCAGCCAGTCCGGCACGGCCAGGGTTATCGCCCCGGCAATCACATAGAAGGCGATGAAGATGGCGATGGCTTTGCCCCATCGCATGCCGAGGAAGCGACGCAGATTGAACAGCGTGTAGGCCAGCGTGAAGCCGGCGATTGGCAGCACGTCGGCCCACACTGTGCCCTTGGTGGCAAAGGTGTGGAAGATCGTCGAGCCGATGCCGATCGCCACCACCCACCAGGCCAGCACCTCGGCGAAGGCGCCGGTGCCCAGCCTTCGCACCTCGCGCACGCCCCACAGGCCGGCGGCGATGAAGGCGAGGTTGGTCAGGGCGTTGACCGGCTCGGACCAGAATTCCGGGCCGGTCCGCTCGCAATAGAGGTCGACCGGCGCCAAAAACGTTTGCCACATCGTGATTGTCGCCCGAATCGGTTTCTATCCTGAAGCGCAGATCCTTCCTATTGCGGGGTTGCGGTCGGCTGCAATGGCAAAATTTCACCGCAACGTGACTTCCCGTTGACTTCCGCTTCTGCCACATATTTTAGCAATCAAGATAAAGCCGGCACCACCGGCGGGAATCGGAATGGCCATGGCCTCGCGAAAACCATTGTGGCTGGCAGCTCTTGCGCTGGCCTTCTCGGCGTCTGCCGGCGCCGGGCATGCCGGCGAATCCGATCGCGCCCATGCCGACCGGGTCCAGATCGACAGGCCCCAGATCGACAAGCCATTGGGCGTGGTGGAGCTGTTCACCAGCCAGGGCTGCAGTTCCTGCCCGCCGGCCGATACGCTGTTCTCCGAACTTGCCGCCAAGGAAGATATCGTCGCGCTCGCCTATCACGTCGACTATTGGGACTATCTTGGCTGGCAGGACACGCTGGGCCGCAAGGAGAACACCGAGCGGCAATACGACTATATGCGCGCCTTCGGCAGCCGCTCCGTCTATACGCCGCAGGCCGTCATCAATGGCCGCGTCCACGTCAACGGCGCCAGCCGCGGCGAGGTCGATGGCGCGCTCGCCCGCATGGCCAAGAGCGGCGAAGGCATGCGCGTCGCCGTCAAGGTCAGCCGCACCAGCGACCGCGTGACGATCGACGCCGGCGATGCCGGCAACGGCCCCAGCGACGCCCACGTCGTCATCGTCTATTTCGACCCGCCGCAGACGGTCAAGGTCGGCGAGGGCGAGAATACCGGCCGCAAGATGACCTACTGGAACGCCGTCACCGGCATCCAGACCGCCGGCATGTGGCATGGCAAGGCACAGCGCTACGAACTGCCGATGAGCGAGATTGCCAAAAAGGGCGGCTGCGCCGTGCTGCTGCAGTCGGTCGGCAAGGACGGCATGCCCGGTCCGATTCTCGGCGCCGCGTTCATCCACAGGCCTTAAGGCCTTCTTTCCTTCTCCCCTTGTGGGGCGAGCAGCCGGTTCGTCGAAGGCGAATTCATCGTGCCGGCGGCACGATGAAGGCCGGCGAACGCCGGGACGCTGCGAAGCAGCGCGGACCCGGCAGGGTGGATCGACTAACCACGCCCGGCCCTTCGCAGGCTCAGGGCGTTCGAAGCTCGAAAAGCCAAGCAATTGGCTTTTCGTTCGCTGCGCGAACCGCTTCTCACCCAATAAAAAACCGACGTCAGCTTGCTTCTGACGTCGGTCATTTAGGTTTTGGGATCGTCGCACCCGGTTCTTCCGAGGAAGAACCGAGGTTGGTTCGATCCGACGCAGACCCGTGGGCGGGGGGCTTGGGGTTTACGAGCCGGTGCCGGACCGAACCGTCTCAGGCAACACCGGTAAATTCGTCGGACATTGGGGCATGAGCGCGGATAAAAAAAGGCAGAAATGTGGCGGAACATCACCAATTCCAACACGGCGTTTCATAAAAGTGACTGGACGTTGCGGAAACAGCGCGGCGCGGGGCTCGGTTCGCCGGGCTTGCAATTCAGTCGCGAACACGCCAACTTTGGTTGGCAAAGATTCATTTTGAAGGATCGAGGCATGACCGATGACAGCGGCGGGACGGGGGATGGAGACGCATCCGCAATATTGATCCCGCTGCACGAGGCACGACGCGAACGTCTCGATCAGCCGGTGCGGTTCGACCGGCGCGAGCTGGACCAGATTCTCAGGCTCTACGGACGCATGGTCGCCGCCAATGAATGGCGCGACTATGCCATCGATCATCTCACCGACCGCGCTGTGTTTTCCGTATTCCGCCGCACCAGCGAAGTGCCGCTGTTCCAGATCGTCAAGGATCCGAAGCTGGCCCGCAAGCAGGGCGCCTTTGCCGTCATCGCCGCCGGCGGCCGCATCTTGAAGCGCGGCCAGGAACTCGGTCGCGTGCTTGGTGTGTTCGACAGCAAGCTCAAGGTTGTAGAGGCTTGAGCTGGGGAATTAGAGCAGGGGAATTGAGGAACTGGAGAATTGATGAGTTGAAGAAAAGGCTCGGCGTCTGACACAACCCACCTTCTTCTTTTATTCTTTTGTTTCTCAATTCTTCAGTTCTCCAATTCTCCAATTCCTCATTTCACCCCAGACCCTCGAAATCTCCGTTCCGGCAGAGAAGCCGGATCCGGCGGCAGCGTCGCACCGCCATTCAGCGACAGCTGCATGAACACCGTGTCGAGCCAGCGCCCGTGCTTGTAGCCGGAACCTTCAAGGCGTCCCGAATGGCGAAACCCGAGCTTTTCGTGCAACCGCACCGAGGCACTGTCGGGACGGCCATCGCCGATCACCGCGATGATCTGGCGAAAGCCTGCCGTCGTCACCGCCTCGATCAGGCTTTGCATCAGCTTGAGCCCGACGCCCTGGCCCTTGGCCGCGGGCGCGACATAGACCGAATCCTCGACGATGAAGCGATAGGCCGGGCGTGGCCGGAAGGCGCCGGCATAGGCGTAGCCGAGAACGGTGCCGTCCTTCTCCGCCACCAGGTAAGGAAAGCCGCCGGCAATCAAAGTGTCGAATCGAACACCCATCTCCGTGCGGCTGGGCGGCTCCAGCTCATAGCTCGCCGTGCCTTGGGTCACCGCATCGGCATAGATGTCCGTGACGCTGTCGAGGTCGGCCACCGTGGCGGGCCGGATCGCAATATTGCTCATTGTTTATGCATGCCGTTTCCCTGCTCGCAATAACAGCAAAGCCCGAGACAAAAGAAAAGGGCGGCCGTTGGGCCGCCCTTCCGGAAGTTGATGGTCCAATGCCGCTTTAGCGGCGGTCGCCCATGAACTGCAGCAGGAACATGAACAGGTTGATGAAGTCGAGATAGAGCGTCAGCGCGCCCATGATCGCCTTACGGCCCGCGACGTCGGAAGTGTCGCCCTCGAAATACATCTCCTTGATCTTCTGCGTGTCATAGGCGGTGAGACCCGAGAAGATCAACACGCCTAGCGCCGAGACGGCGAAGGACAGTGCCGACGACTGCAGGAAGATGTTGATCACCGACGCGATGATGATGCCGAACACGCCCATGATCAGGAACGAACCGAAAGCGGTCAGGTCGCGCTTGGTCGTGTAGCCATAGAGCGACAGTGCGCCGAAGGCCGCGGCGGTGGCGAAAAAGGTCTGCGAAATGCTGGCCGTGGTGTAGACCAGGAAAATCGAAGACAGCGACAGACCGACGAGGCCGGCATAGATCCAGAACGTCGTCTGCGCCGCCGAAACACTCATCGACTGGACGCGGAACGACAGGAACAGCACGGCGGCCAACGGCGCCAGCATCACCACCCAGCGCAGCGGCGAGCCGAAGATCGCGTAACCGAAGGAGGTCAGCATCTCCCCGCTTGGCAGCGTCGCAACAGCCGAAGCCGGATCGGTGGTGGTGGCCAGCATGATCGTGCCGACAGCGGCAAGACCGGTGATGAGGAGGCCAAGCCCCATCAGATTGTAAACCTTGATCATGTAGGCGCGCAGGCCCTGATCGATGTCGGCACCGACGCCAACGCCGGGCACGGCGCGCGTCTGGTAGTTGCGAATGGGATCAGCCATTGTAGTCCTCTATTGCTTCTGCCCCGTCCGGTGTCAGGTCCTTCCGGACCCAGGCGCCGCTGGCAGGGCTCCAGCATGCCTGTGGCGAAATATGATGGTTATTCGCGTCAAGAACAAGACCGTAACCGGATGTAACGGTTCGTGAGGCAACGAAGTGCCGATTCCTCGGCTTTCCGGACGGCTTTCTTACCAAGATTTAATCCAGGATGCCCATTCCGGGCCTGTCGTCACAGGTTGCGCAGCACCGGTGCTGCCTTGTGGCCGAGCACCCGCCAGGTGCCGGCGAGACCAATGCCGACCGTGATCACCAGCGAAAACAGAATGGTTGCCACCGCCACCTCGGGCATGAAATGCGACGGCAATGTCATGATGCGCGCGACGACGAACCAGGCGGCTGCGCTGCCCGCCGCCAGCGCGAAGATGGCGGTGGCCAGCCCGATCAGCATATATTCGAGCGAGAAGGCCGATATCAGCGTCGTGCGTGTCGCACCCAGCGTCTTCAACACCACCGCATCATGGATGCGCGCCCGGTTGCCGGCGGCAAGCGCGCCGGCCAGCACCAGCACCGAAGCGATCAGCGCCACGCCGGCGGCCGCCCGGATCGCCGTGCCGAGCTGCCCGACCAGCCGGTTGACGACATCGAGCGCGTCCTTGACCCGCACCGTCGTCACCGCCGGGAAGGCGCGGGTGACGGCGTTGAGGATGCGGGCGTCGTCGGCCGTCGAGGCACTCTTTTCGGTCAGCGTCGCCATCCAGCCATGCGGGGCGCCCGCGAATGTGTTGGGCGAGAACACCATGACGAAATTGATGCCCATCGTCTCCCATTCGACCTGGCGGAAATTGGCGATCCTGGCCGTGACATTGCGGCCCAGCACATTGACGGTGATGGTGTCGCCGAGCTTCAGCCCGATCTCCTTGCCTTCCTGCGCCGAAAACGAAACCAGCGGTTCGCCGCTGTAATTTTCGGGCCACCAACTGCCCTCGGTCAGCGTCGCGTTGTCCGGCTGCTTTGCGTCATAGGTCAGTCCGCGGTCCCCCCTCAGCACCCAGGCGCCTTCCGACGGTACGTTCACCTTGTCGACATCGACACCGTTCAGCGCCATCACCCGGCCGCGCAGCATCGGCACCTTGGCCAGCACGCCCTGCGGCACCTCCTTGCCGATCAGCGCCGAGAAAGACGCGACATCGGCGCTCTGGATGTCGACGAAGAAGAAGTTCGGCGCCCGTTCCGGCAGGCTGCCGGAGATCTGCCGCCTGAGATTGCCGTCTATCAGCGCCAGCGTCACCAGCAGCGTCAGACCAAGCCCCAGGGACAGCACCACCGATGGCGTCAGGGCGCCTGGCCGGTGAATGTTGCCGATGGCGAGCCTGAGCGCCACGAAGCGCACGCGCGGGCTTTTCCTGGCCGCCCATTGCACCAGTGCGCCGACCACGCGCAGCACCAGGAAGGCGAAGACGGTGGCGCCGACAAAGATCGAGGCGATGCGCTGATCGCCCGAGAACAGAATGGCCAGCGCCGCAAGCAACAGCGCGATGCCTATGGCCGCCGCGACATAGGCGGGGCGCGGCAAGCCGCGGCCTTCCAGCCCCATTTCGCGAAACAGCGCGGTTGCCGGCACGTCGCGGGCGCGGCCGAGCGGCAGCAGCGCGAAAGCCAACGTCACCAGCAGGCCGAACAGCGCCGCCATGCCGAGCGCGCCGGGATAGAAGCCGCCTTCGGCCGGCACCGGAATGACGGATTGCAAGGCCGCACTCGCCGCGAACGGCATCAGTGCGCCGAGCACAAGGCCCAGCACGATACCCAAAGCGGCAATGATCAGGATCTGCACCAGATACACGGCAAAGACGAAGCCGCCCGAAGCGCCCAGGCTCTTGAAGGTGGCGATGACGCCGCGCTTGCCGTCGAGATAGGCGCGTACCGCATTGGCGACGCCCACACCGCCGACCACCAGCGCCGTCAGCCCGACCAGGGTCAGGAACTGCGAGAAACGTTCAATGTTCGACGACAGCGCGGGCGCCGCATTGCTGCGTGTGCGGATCGACCAGCCTGCTTCGGGGAAATCCGTGGCGGCCTGGTCCTGGACGGCCTTCAGCCTGAGCTCGTCGGCGTCCGCCGGCAGCCGGATCTTGTAGGCATTCTCGACCAGGCTGCCCGGCTGGATCAGTCCAGTCGCCGCCAGCCCGTCGGTCGAGATCATCAGCCTTGGCGCGAAGCCGAAACCGTCGGACACGGCGTCCGGTTCGGCGACCAGCCTGGCGCGCAGTTCGAAAGTGGCGGTGCCGAGCTTCAGCCGGTCGCCGATCTTGACGTGCAGCCGCTCGAACAGAAGATCGGGCGCCGCCGCGCCGAAGACGCCGAACTCTTCGCCGAACAGTTCCTGTTTCGACAGTGCCGGCTCGGTCTCCAGCGTGCCATAGAGCGGATAGGCATGGTCGACCGCCTTGGCCTCGACCAGCGCCTGGTCGGATCCGTCGGCCAGACGCGCCATCGAACGCATGCTGGCGGTCCGGGAAACCGTGCCGAGCCCGTCAAGGAAGCTGCGCTCCCCCTGGCTGGCGTCACGCTGATTGATCTCGAAGCGAAGATCGCCGCCAAGCAGCGTCTGGCCCTGATTGGCGACACCGGCGGTGATCGAACGCGCCACCGAGTTGACGCCGCCGATGGCCGCGACGCCGAGCGCGATGCAGGCGAGGAAGATCAGGAAGCCGGACAGGCCGCCGCGCACCTCGCGCAGCGAGAAGCGGACCGCAAGCCTCAACGTCCGGGACAGCGGCATCAGGCCGTCACCTTGACGGGGGTCGGTGCCTCGATCCGGCCCGAGCGCATCGATACCTGGCGCGAACAGCGCGCCGCGAGCGCCGGATCATGGGTCACCAGCACCAGCGTCATGCCGCGCTCGGCCGCTTTGGCAAACAGGAGGTCGGCGACCTGCCGCCCGGTCGCCTGGTCGAGATTGCCGGTCGGCTCGTCGGCGATCAGGATGCGCGGCGAGGGCGCCAATGCGCGGGCGATCGCCACGCGCTGCTGCTCGCCGCCCGACAATTCGCCGGGATAGTGGGTGACGCGGTCGCTGAGGCCAACCGCCGCCAGCTCGCGCGCCGCCACCGCGAACGGATCGGCATGGCCGGCCAGTTCCAGCGGCACCGCGACATTTTCGAGCGCCGTCATGTTGGGAATGAGATGGAAGGACTGGAACACGATGCCAATGTTTCGGCCACGAAACGAAGCAATCTGGTCCTCGCTTTTGCCGTTGAGCAGCTCGCCGGCGATTCGGACCGTACCCGAATCGACCCTTTCCAGTCCTGCAAGGACCATCAGCAATGTCGACTTGCCGGAACCCGAAGGCCCGACGATGCCGGTCGCCTCGCCGGTCGCCACATCGAGGCTCACCCCCTTCAGCACATGGACCGATGAAGCGCCCTCGCCAAGGGTCAGGGATACATCTTTCAGCGCGATGACCGCTTCTGTCAAAATGAAATCGTCCTATATCTGGAGATGAAGGCTCTGCTTGCCGGAAGCCGTCGAAGAATCCTAGCTCATATGGGGCCTGCCGCATGTCTTTCAAACGCAGTATTGCCGCAGGCTTCGTGGCTTTCCTCGCCATTTGCGGCGCCATGTCCTCGGCGAGCGCCGAGCCGTTCAAGATCGTCGGCTTCGGTGACAGCCTGATGGCGGGCTTCGGCCTTGGGCCGGACCAGGGCTTTACCAACAGGCTGCAGGCGGCACTTGGCGCCAAGGGCCACGAAGTGACCGTCGCCAATGCCGGCGTCTCCGGCGACACGACGAGCGGCGGCCTGGCGCGGCTCGACTGGTCGGTGCCGGACGGCACGCAGCTGGTCATCCTCGAACTGGGCGCCAACGACATGCTGCGCGGCGTTTCGCCCGACATCGCCAGGAAGAATCTCGACGAGATGCTAAGCAAGCTGAAGCAGCGCAAGATTGCCGTGCTTCTGGCCGGCATGCGTGCCGCACCCAATCTCGGTCCCGACTACCAGAATGCGTTCGACGCCATTTTTCCGGACCTGGCGAAGAAATACGACGTCGTGCTCTACCCGTTCTTTCTCGACGGCGTCGCCGGCCAGCCCGGCATGCAGCTCGAGGACGGCCTGCATCCAAGCGCACGAGGCGTCGACCAGATGGTCGAACGCATCCTGCCGACGGTCGAGAAGGTGATCGCGGCGGTGCCGGGCGATTCCTAGCGGACTGGAACTGTTTCCGCCCGGCGAGCTTTTAACAGGGACTGTGACCAACAAACCTCTTGCTCCGTTTGACTATCGATGATTCGCTGGGGATGACAGTTCGATTCGAGGAAGGGAGGCTCTTCATGCCGCGTCTTTTCACCGCCCTCGAAATTCCGCGTGACGCCGCCCTTTCGCTGTCCCTGCTGCGGGGCGGCTTGCCGGGAGCCCGCTGGATCGACGTCGAAAATTACCATCTGACGCTGCGCTTCATCGGCGATGTCCCCGGCCATGTGGCCGACGAGATCGCCAACGCGCTCGACCGGGTCCACCGCCCTTCGTTCTCGCTGGCGCTGTCCGGCGTCGGCGCTTTCGGCCAGAAGAAGCCGCATGCGGTGTGGGCGGGCACTTCCGCCTCGCCCGATCTGGCCGCCCTTCAAGGTGAGATCGACCGCATCTGCCAGCGGCTCGGCATCCCGGCCGACCCGCGCAAATTCATGCCGCATGTGACGCTGGCGCGGTTACGCAATTCGACCCCGCTGGACGTGGCCCAATATCTGTCGGCGCGCGGCAATTTCTCGACGCTGCCGTTCCGCATCGGCCGTTTCGTGCTGATGTCGTCGCGCGATTCGGTCGGCGGCGGACCCTACATCGTCGAGGAAGCCTGGCCGCTGTCAGGCACGGACGCCCGCGCCTCCAGCCTTGTCGCCAGCGCCTCCGACGCCTCGCGGATCATGCGATAGGCGGAAGCGAAGGCTTCTGCCTCGTCATGATAAGGATCCGGCACGTCGCGTGACTTTCCATGCGCGAACTCCAGGAACAGATGGATGCGGTCCTGCACGGCCGCCGGCGCCAGCGCCTTCAGGTCGGCGACATTCGACCGGTCCATGCCGAGGATCAGGTCGAAACGGTGGAGGTCCTGCGGCGTGACTTTACGCGCCCTCTGCCCGGAAATGTCGACGCCGTGCCGCATGGCGACCGCGATCGCGCGTCGATCGGGGGCAGAGCCGGCCTCCCAGTCACTGGTTCCCGCTGAATCGAGCAGGATATCCCGGGCCGACCCGCGCTCGGCCCAAACGGCGCGGAAGACACCTTCCGCCAGCGGCGACCGGCAGATGTTGCCGAGGCAGACGAAGAGAATGGAATTTATGGGCTTCGCGCTCATCGATCCGTCGCTATGGTGAGGGTCGTTTTCGAATAGCACAGGATATGGACATGGCGAGAGAGAAACTGGGCAGGCAAGCCGCTGAAGCCGCATTGACCGGTCTCGACGGCTGGGCGCTGGCGGAAGACGGCGCCTCCATCAAGCGCACATTCACCTTCGCGAATTTCTCCGAGGCTTTCGCCTTCATGACCCGCGTCGCGCTTGCCGCCGAGACGATGGACCATCATCCCGACTGGTCGAATGTCTACAAGACAGTCGACGTGACGCTGAACACTCACGACGCCGGCGGCGTCACCGCGCTCGATATCGATCTGGCCAAGAAAATGAACCGTTTTGCCGGCGCCTGAGGGCCTGATATCGCCTCGACAGGCTCAAATCGGCACCGGCATCTTGTAGCGGGGGTCGGGTTTCACCACATTTTCCCCCGCGGGCATGCGCCGGATGCGCATGGGCGCTCGCAAGGAGAGACTGATGGCGCAACAATCCGGTTTTGATTTCTTCGGCTTTGGCGGCAAGCTGGCGGACGAGAGCGAAGTGCGCGAGAAATTCTGGCGCACAGCCAAGAAGGCCGCACGGCAGATCCCCTTCATGGAAGAGGTCGTGGCCGCCTATTACTGCGCCATGGACAAGAACACGCCGCTGCGCGCCAAAGGCATTCTGCTGGCCGCGCTCGGCTATTTCGTGCTGCCGGTGGATGTCATCCCCGACTTCGTCTTCGGGCTTGGCTTCACCGACGACATCGCCGTGCTCACCGCCGCGATCACCGCCGTCAGGGCCCACATCACCACTGCGCACCGGCAGGCCGCCAGGGACGCCATGGCCGACAAGGGCTGAGCACGCGCGCGGAACGCCGTTGAAGCCGGCTTTTGGCGACAGCGTAAAAAGTCAAACTCTTGCCGCTTTCGTGGCCTCCAAGTCCGCCAAAGGGATGTCGCGTCACCCGCTCGCAGGGCGGCGGCGCGGGAATGGCGGCGGTTTCCTCGGGTGAGGGTCCTTTTCTCTTCGGAAATTCACCGTTTGGTAACCCAGATTAAATCAAAATGAAGCGACGGGCAGGACGCCAAGCCGGCCTGCCTCCGCACCATTTGGAATACGGGAAAAGCGATGCGCGGATTGATTGCACTAGTTTCGAGTCTGGCCCTGGTGGCCGTGGCAGCGCCGGCACTGGCGCAGTCGGCGACCAAGATCGGCCAGCACAATGCCTGGGGCACCTACAGCTACCAGGCATCGGGCGGCAAGGTCTGCTATGTCCTGACCGTGCCGACCGACAAGCAGCCGCCGACGCTCGACCATGGCGACATGTTCTTCTTCGTCAGCCAGCGCCCCGGCCAGCAGGTTTCCTACGAGCCGCAATTCATCGCCGGCTACAACTTCCAGGAAGGCTCCAAGGCCACCGTGACCATCGACAAGAAGACGTTTTCGATGTTCACCCGCGGCAAGTCGGCCTGGGTCGAGAATGCCGCCGAGGAGCCGGTGCTGATCGCCGCCATGAAGACCGGCACCGACATGAAGGTGACGGCGAAGTCCGGCCGCGGCAATCCCACCTCCTATGTCTTCTCGCTGAAGGGCATTTCGGCGGCGCTGACGTCGATTGCCAAGTGCAAATAGGCAAAGAGAGCAAGCAAGCACTTCGTTTTGAATGAATGGCCGGGCCGCAAAGCCCGGCCTTTTTGCTTTCAGCCTTGCCCCGATCCTGGCCCGGCCTCCGCTCGGCGGCGCCGGATCGCCTCGGCGATGAAGACACGCGACAGCGCGTGGTAGAGCGGTTCGTGTGAGATCATCCGCGCCGTGCCATAGCCCAGCATCGAGGCCAGCATCAGCGCGATGACATTGTCGTGATTGCCGGTCATCTCCAGGATGATGACGAAGGCCGTCATCGGCGCCTGCACCACGCCGGCGAAGTAGCCGGCCATGCCGAGCAGTGCCGCAGCCCCCGTGCTGGCGCCGAAAAGGAGGCCGAGCGAACTGCCGATGCCGGCTCCGACCGCCAGCGAGGGCGCGAAGATGCCGCCCGGAATGCCCGAGATCATCGACAGCAGTCCCGCCAGGAACTTTTCGGCAAAGAAGAACCATGGCAGCGGCGTGCCTTCGACCGCCCCGCGCGCCTGCACGTAACCGGTGCCGAAGGTCAGCCCGCCCGAGGCGATGCCGATCACTGCAACCAGCAGCCCGCAGACGGCCGCGACCAGCAAGGCGCGCCGCAAAGGCTGGCCTGTGTTCCAGCGCCGGATCCGGCGTGTCACCTTCAACGCCAGCAGCGAAAACAGCGCGCCGAACCCGCCGCCGACGATGCCGCAGGCAAGCACCAGCGGCCACTCGGCGGCAAACGAGATGGTGTCCCTGGCGACGCCGAAATAGGTGTAGTTGCCGAGCAGGCCGAGCGAGGCGAGACCGGCCAGGATCACCGCCGTCAGCACCAGTCCGTTGGTGCGCGCCTCGTAGGTGCGGCCCATCTCCTCGATGGCGAAGACGATGCCGGCCAGCGGCGTGTTGAAGGCGGCGGCGATCCCGGCGGCCGACCCGGCCAGGATCAGGCCGCGCGCCTGCACCATGCCGCCCCAGCGTGCGGCCTGCAGCATCAGCGACGCGCCGACCTGCACGGTCGGACCCTCGCGGCCGATCGAGGCGCCGCAGAACAGGCCGACGATGGTGAGCATGATTTTGCCGACCACCAGCTTGAGGGACAGGATATGGCTTCGGTCCTTGTCGTCGCGAAGATGACGGGCGGCGATCGCCTGCGGAATGCCGCTGCCTTGCGAGCCGGGAAAGAAGGTGTGGGCAAGCCAGGCGCACAGCACGAAACCCAACGGCGTAATGGCAAGCGGCAGATAGAAACGCCAGCCGGCTGCGTCTCCTGTCATCAGGTGAAACAGTTCCTGCGCCCTGTCGGCCAGCACCGCGAACAGCACGCTGATCACGCCGATGCCAAGCGCCCCGGCCCAGAACACCAGGCGCGGCTGCCACACCCGCCGTGAGCCCCACATCGCGCGCGAACGCCGCAGCATGGGATATTTTCGCGATGTGCCGGCCATGTCTGTCCTCGAGCGGGGAATGTTTCGGCCTAACACAGCTGGGCAGTCTATTAAACTAGCGCCAGAAAAACCTGTCGTTGGCGCTCGCCTGAGTGCCAGGCAGAAGCATCGCTTCGGTGAAAGATCGACCCCCACTCCGTCGAGCTACGCTCGACACCTCTCCCCCGATCGACGGGGTAGAGGAAAGGCGCGAATTTGCCAGCCTTGGCTCCCTTCCTCTCCCTCCGGAGGGGGGAGAGGTGGCGCTGCGAAGCAGCGACGGGGTGGGGGAAGCCATCAGCCAAACGCGCTGCCGCCGCAAGACAGGCATTGTCGGGAGAGAAATGCCCGCCATGACGAGGGGCGGTGCCGACGTCGTTCCAAGGCGATCGTAGATCGTAGAGCTAGCTGAGCATGACTCTGCCCTCAACCTGTGCTATGCGCCGCGCTTCCTTTCCGGCACGATGCGTGAAATCGGCCGCAAACCGCTTATATCAGTGCAACCATGACCCTTTCATTCGATCTCACCACTGACGGCGCCCGCGACGCGTTGCGCGCCCGCGCGGCACAGCCCGAAAAGCCGTCGCTGATCGGCCTGACGCGGATCGAACTCGCCGAGGCTCTGGTTGCATCGGGCACTGTGCCCGAGCGCCAGGCGAAAATGCGCGCCCAGCAGCTCTGGCACTGGATGTATGTGCGCGGCGTCTCCGACTTCGCCGGCATGTTCAACATCTCCAAGGATCTGCGCGCCGAGCTGGACAAACATTTCACCGTCGCCAGGCCCGAGATCGTCGAGGAGCAGATTTCCGCCGACGGCACGCGCAAATGGCTGTTCCGCTTCCCGCCGCGCGGCGCCGGCCGGCCGGTCGAGATCGAGACGGTCTATATTCCCGAAGAGGGTCGCGGCACGCTGTGCATCTCCTCGCAGGTGGGCTGCACGCTGACCTGCTCGTTTTGCCACACTGGCACGCAGAAGCTGGTGCGCAACCTGACGGCTGAAGAGATCCTCGCCCAGTTGCTCACCGCCCGCGACCGGCTTGGCGATTTCCCTGACCGCGACACGCCCGACGGCGCCATCGTGCCGGCCGAAGGCCGCAAAGTGTCCAACATCGTCATGATGGGCATGGGCGAGCCGCTCTACAATTTCGAGGCGGTGAAGAAGGCGCTGCTGATCGCTTCCGACGGTGACGGCCTGTCCCTGTCGAAGCGGCGCATCACGCTGTCGACCTCCGGCGTCGTGCCGGAAATCTTCCGCACCGGCGAGGAGATCGGCGTCATGCTGGCGATCTCGCTGCATGCCACCAATGACGATCTGCGCGACTTGCTTGTGCCGATCAACAAGAAGTATCCGCTCAACGAGCTGATCGCCGCCTGCCGCGCCTATCCTGGCCTGTCGAACGCCAAGCGCATCACCTTCGAATATGTGATGCTGAAGGACGTCAACGATTCCATCGAGGACGCCAAGGGCCTGATCAAGCTGCTCAAGGGCATTCCGGCCAAGATCAACCTGATCCCGTTCAACCCGTGGCCGGGCACCAATTACCAGTGCTCGGACTGGGAGACGATCGAGAAATTCGCCGATTACATCAACAATGCCGGCTATGCCTCGCCGATCCGCACGCCGCGCGGCCGCGACATTCTCGCCGCCTGCGGCCAGCTCAAGTCGGATTCCGAGCGCATGCGCAAGGTCGACCGGCTGGCGCTCGAGGCCATGATGATCGCGGGGCACGGCGAGGCGTGAGCCGCCCCTTCGCCTGGCTAAAACGCTTCGCCATCATGACCGTCGGCTATGTCGCCGCGGTGCTGACCTCGATCCTGGTGCCGGTGCTGCTGATCGCTCTTCTGGAAGGCATCGAAGACGGCAACTGGTCCATCATTTTCGCCTTCGACTGGCTGGGCTCGTTCCCGCTCGCCGTGTTGACCGTAATGATCGGCGCGCTGTTGATCGTCGGCCCGGCGCTCTTTGTCGCCGAACGGTTTTCACTTCGAGGATGGTTCTACTTCGCCGCCACCGGTGCGATCACGTCCATCGCCTTTGGCGTATCCATGCCGCGCTCGGCCAGCAGCTTTGTCTTCAATCCGGGCTTTCTGGGTTTTCTCGCCACCGCCGGCATCGCCGCCGGTTCGGTCTACTGGCTTCTGGCTGGACGCAGGTCCGGCACGCGACAGACTCTGGGCCGGGATTGATGGCGCGTCTCGTCGGCTACCTCGTCCGTTTCACCGTCATCCTGTTCGGCTATGCCGTCGCCTCGCTGGCGGCGAGCGCCTTCCTCAACATCCTGTTGCTGGCATCGCTCGGCTACACGCCGGAGCATGCGCACCCGACGGCGACGGCTTCCCTGTATTTCTCAATTCCCTTCGCCGCCCTGTTCGTCGCCTATTTCGCCCTGATGCCGGCCTCTGTCGTCATCCTGCTCGCCGAAATCCTGGGCCGGCGCGACTGGCTGTTCTATGCGCTAGCAGGCGCGCTGGTCGCCGGTGTTTTCCTCGGGCTTGCCGACCACAGCGATGACACCGCCTTCGTCGTCAGGGACACCAGCACCATCATGGCCGTGATAGGCAGCGGCATGGTCGGTGGTATCTTTTACTGGCTCAGCGCCGGGCGCTGGGCCGCAAGCTGGTGGCAAGGCGAACCAGGCTCAAAAGAGGATGGCCGGACAGGATGACGGCGCCTACTTCGCCTGGGCCGTCAGGATCTTGAGGGCGAAGGCGGAGAACACGCCGGCAAAGAGATAATCGACCACCCGCGTGACGCGCGGGCTGGCCTTCATCGCCGCCGAAAACTTTTCCCCCGCCAGCACCATCGGCACCGTCACCGGGATCGACAGCACGATGAACATCAGCCCAAGGAAAAACAGTTTTCCTGGCGCGCTCGGATCATGCGCGGAGACGAACTGCGGCAGGAAGGTCATGAAGAACAGGATGATCTTGGGGTTGAGCAGGTTGACGCCGAGGCCCGCCGCCCAGCTGCGCAACAGCGAAATCTCGGGGCCTGTCTTCTTCTCCGGCGAAAAGGCCGAGCCCCTGGTGATTGCCTGCCAGGCCAGGAAGACGAGGTAACCGGCACCAAAGATCTTCAGCACGAAGAAAGCCATCGGCGAGGCGACGATCAGCGCCGAGACGCCGACCACCACCAGCGTGGTGTGGATCAGCGTGCCGCACAGCGCGCCGGCCATCGAGGCAAAGCCGGTGACGCGGCCCTGGCTCAGCGTGCGCGAGACGAACAGGGTCATGTCCGGCCCCGGCGTGATCGCCAGGATGACCGTGGCGATGGCGAACTGGATCAGCGTGGTGGTGTCTGGAATGAACGACATGAGCAGCCCCAGGGGATTGGGAGGCCTATACAGGATGCGCCATGACGATGCCAGACACAGCAGCGACCCGATGTCGATCCAGCAGGCGTCTGCACGGTATTCGCTTTACGGCCGGCCGCGGCGTCCTATGCCTGCCTGCTCAGCCGCATCCTCGCCGGCTCCTCCGCGACAAGTTGATCGTTGCGGACATCGGCGTCCCCGGTGATCTGGTCGATCGGCTTGGGCCGGCCGAGGAAATAGCCTTGCGCCTCGTTGCAGCCTTCGACTTGCAGGATGGTGAGCTGGACATGCGTCTCGACGCCTTCGGCAAGCACCGGAATGTCGAGGCTGCGGCCCAGCGTCAGCACCGCCCGGATGATGGCCTTGGCCTGCGGGCTTCGTTCGACGTCCGCCATGAATGAGCGGTCGAGCTTGATCTTGTCGAAGGGAAACGAGCGCAGCGTGTCGAGCGACGAATAGCCGGTGCCGAAATCGTCGATCGCGATCGTCACCCCAAGCGCCTTGATCTGGCGCAGCACATGCAGCGTGCGCACCTTGTCGGCGACGATCGTCGATTCGGTCAGCTCCAGCTCCAGCCGTTTCGGCGACAGCCCGGTCTCGATCAGGATCTGATGGACGAGCTTGGCGAGATCGGCATGGGCGAACTGTACCGGCGACAGATTGACCGCGATCTTGTGGCCATTGCCCCACGAGGCCGCCTGCCGGCACGCGGTCCGCAGCACCCATTCGCCGATCGCCATGATCGAGCCGTTCTCTTCGGCAATCGGGATGAATTCGACGGGCGGGATCATGCCATGCACGGGATGGGTCCAGCGCAGCAGCGCCTCGTAGCCGCAGGTGGCGCCGGTCGGGACCGAGGTCTGCACCTGATAGTGCAGCGAAAGCTCGCCGCGGTCGATCGCCTGGCGAAGGTCGGTGGCCAAGGCGCGGCGCGCCCGCGCCGTCTCGTCCATGGCGGATTCGTAGAAGCAGACGGCCCGCGTGACGTCGTTCTTCGCCCGGTACATGGCAAGATCAGCGTTGCTGACCAGCCGCTCGCGGTCGGCCCCGTCGCGCGGATAGACGGCGACGCCGATGCTGGCACCGGCGGCGATTTCGAAATCGTCGAGCCGCAACGGCTCGAACAGGGATTTCTCCAGCCGCGAGACCAACCCGAGAAGGTCCTTCTGATCCTTGAAGCGCTTGATGGCGGCGAACTCGTCACCGCCGAGCCGGGCGACGAATTCGCCCTCGCCGATGAGTTTCGACAGCCTGCGGGCTACGATCTTGAGAGCCTGGTCGCCGGCCGCGTGGCCCCTGAGGTCGTTGATCTCCTTGAAGCGGTCGAGATCGATGACGATGACCGCCGTCATTGTGTCCTCGCCCTCGCATGCCCGGTCGATCTCATGGTCGAGGCGGTCGTTGAAGGAGACCCGGTTGGGAAGGCCGGTAAGGGCGTCGTTGAGGGCGAGATGCTGAAGCCGCTCGAAGCTCTCCAGACGGCCACGCTCATCGATCAGATAGCTGGCGAAGCCGGTGGCCGCGACGATCAGGCCGACCACGGCGACGGCGACCGCCATGGCCACCAGAATATCGGGATTGGTGCCTGTGCTGATGAAGGACAGCGGCGTCACCGCCACCGCGGCCATAGCCGTAAAATGCAGGCCGACGATCGCCAGCACCAGCAGCCCGATGGCGAGATAATGCGACCAGCCGTATGGCCGGCGCACGGCATGGCCGACGGCCAAGGCGGAGAACACGGCCGAGATAACCAGTGAGGCCACGACATAGGAGCCGTCCCACTCGACGATGCCGGCAACGTGATAGGCCATCATGCCGGTATAGTGCATGGCCGAGATCGCCAGGCCGACGACGATGCCGCCCCATTCCGGGGCCAAGCGCCGGCTCTTGCCGGATGCGAGGGTGAAGCCCAGCCCGGTGCCGACGATGGCGATGACCAGGGATGCCATGGTCAGGACCGGATCGAAGGTGATCGGCGCGCCGGGCTGGTAGGCCAGCATGGCAATGAAATGGGTGCACCAGATCGACGAGCCGGCGGCGACCGCGGTCAGGAACAGCCAGCCCTTCATCTGCACGCCGGTGGTTTTCCTCGAACGGTCGAAGAGGCCGATCGTCACCCAGCAGCCGGTGACGCACACCAGCGCCGCCAGCAGGACAAGCCACAGATTATGCTCCATGGCGATGCATGATATAACGCGCATCAAAAATGGCTCGAGCCCGAGGACACCCGCGACAAAGCAGGCAAGAAGCCGCCCGGAACGTGCCCAAGGCGGCTTTGTCCCGAGTGTTAGCGACACTGCATGAAAACTTGATTAAGTCTCACCGGCAAATGCAGCCTTTGATTGCAGCAGGTTGTTTGCGCTGCCGGCATCGCGCTCCCGCCATGTGCTGGACCAGAAGCCATGCACGCACGCGTGCTTGCTCGCTCTGCCGTTCCTGTTAAAAGGCCCTCCGACAATCCGTGACGCCCCGGTAGGGGCGTCCGCCACCGACGGGGTAAAAATGTCCAAGGCCAAAGACATCAAGAAAGTCGTGCTCTCCTATTCCGGCGGTCTCGACACATCCATCATCCTGAAATGGCTGCAGACGGAGTTCGGCGCCGAGGTCATCACCTTCACCGCCGATCTCGGCCAGGGTGAAGAGCTGGAACCGGCGCGCCGCAAGGCCGAGATGATGGGCATCAAGGACATCCGCATCGTCGACGTGCGCGAGGAATTCGTGTCCGACTTCGTCTTCCCGATGTTCCGCGCCAACACCGTCTATGAAGGCACCTATCTGCTTGGCACCTCGATCGCGCGACCGCTGATCTCCAAGCATCTAGTCGATATAGCGCGGGAAACCGGCGCCGACGCGATCGCGCATGGCGCCACCGGCAAGGGCAACGATCAGGTTCGCTTCGAGCTTTCGGCCTATGCACTGAACCCCGACATCAAGGTCATCGCACCGTGGCGCGACTGGTCGTTCAAGTCGCGTACCGACCTGATGAATTTCGCTGAGCAGCACCAGATCCCGGTGCCGAAGGACAAGAAGGGCGACGCACCGTTCTCGGTCGACGCCAACCTGCTGCACTCGTCCTCCGAGGGCAAGGTGCTGGAAGACCCGTGGGTGGAGCCGCCCGAATTCGTCCACCAGCGCACCGTTTCGCCGATGGACGCGCCGGACAAGGTCACCGAGATCGAGATCGAGTTCCTGAAGGGCGATCCGATCGCGCTGAACGGCAAGAAGCTGTCGCCGGCGACCATGCTGGCGGCACTCAACGATCTTGGCCGCGACAATGGCATCGGCCGGCTTGATCTGGTCGAGAACCGCTTTGTCGGCATGAAGTCGCGTGGCGTCTACGAAACACCCGGCGGCACCATTCTGATCGCTGCCCATCGCGCCATCGAATCGATCACGCTCGACCGCGGTGCCGCCCACCTCAAGGACGAGTTCATGCCGCGCTACGCCGAGCTGATCTACAACGGCTTCTGGTTCGCGCCCGAACGGCTGATGCTGCAGGCGATGATCGACAAGAGCCAAGAAGACGTCGAGGGCACGGTGCGCCTCAAGCTCTACAAGGGCAATGTCATGGTCACCGGCCGCAAATCGAAGAAGACGCTCTATTCCGATGCGCTGGTTACCTTCGAAGACGACCGCGGCGCCTACGACCAGAAGGACGCCGCCGGCTTCATCCGCCTCAATGCGCTGCGGCTGAGGACGCTGGCCGCGCGCAACCGCGCCAAGTAGCGCGGATGCGCGGTTTCGGCCACTGCCTGGCGCCGCTGGTTGTTCTGGCGACGCCGGCCGCCGGCCAGGAGTTCGACCCCGCCTCTCTCGACCTTCCGGCGCTGATCGAGTGCAGGGCGGACGTTCCGACCTACAACGACTTTGCCCTGTGGCTGTCCAGCGCACCGGGTGCCGTTGAAACGCTTGGCTGGAAGGAGGTTGCCTCGGGCAATCCCTTTCTCAGCCAATACGAACTGCCGGCCAAGATCCGCGTGTTCAACCGCGAGACAGGATCGATCGTGTTTACCGCTGCGGGGCCGATGGCCGTGCTCGACGGCGTTGCCGCGCCGGAGCTTGCCAAAGAACTCAACGTCATGGCCGCTTTTTCCACGCCGCAAAAATTCCTTGGCGAGAAAGTCGTTGTCCAAAGCACCGAAGAGTCGGAAGGATTGACCTTCTCAACGGACGTCAAGCTCAACGTCTCGACCGTCGAATCCCACCCCGGCAAGACCCTGGCCGGCTGCTCCTACGTGCTCGAAATCAAATAAAAACCCGGCATTCGCGCCGGGTTTTTGATTAAGTCAGAAATGGCCGGGGCCTTCTGCCCGGTGCATGGTCCGTCAATCGCCGTCGATCGCCGTGGCAATGCGGGCGATGGCCTGCTGATAGACGCTCGCGGAATTCCAGCCGGCAATCGCGCCCATATTCGCACTCGCGCTGGCGCCCGCCCGCCAGCCATGGCCCTTGAGGAAGTTGGCGGTGGAAGCCAGCGCCGTGCTCTTGTCGCGCAGGTTCCCGCCGCCGACGCCATATTTCAGGACGTTTCCGGGCAGGAACTGCGTGTGTCCGATCTCGCCATGCGCGGCCCCGACCGACGAGGCTGTCAACGCCCCGCGATCAACCAGCTTCAGGGCTGCGATCGCATGCGGGTAAAAGAACCCCGGGCGGCGGCAATCATAGGCAAGCGTCAAAATGGCAGAAACGGTGTTCTGGTTGCCCATGGCCGAACCGAAGCCGGTTTCCATACCCCAGATGGCGAGCAACACGCCCGGCGACACACCGTAATTCGCTTCGATCTTGGAGAACAAAGCCGCATTCGACTTTTTTAGCGACCGGCCTTTGGAAATGATGGCCGCGCCGCCGCGACGCCGCATGAAATCGTCCACCGAGCCGCTGAAGGCCTTGTGAATGCCGCGGTCGACCGAGATCGTCTTAGTCGCGTAGTTTGCCCCGGCCAGAGCGGCCAGCCCCTTGGCGCCTACGCCTTCCGACCTGGCCTGCGCGGCAAAGTCCTGCTTCCAGGCGTCGAAGCCGGCGCCGGTCTTGCCGCAGCTGGCCGCCGCCTGTGCGCCCGTCGCCAGCGCAAGCACCGCCACCATGGCCGCTGCAAACATCTTTCCCTTGGCAAGAATTGCCATGTTGATCTCCTGGTTGCCTGAATCACGTCCCAATTGCGAACTTGCCAGCGAAACGCGCACTTGTCACTGTCACCGCTGCAATGCTGGCGAATGCCGTGGAATTTGCCTAGGATCAAGTGATTATTGTGGCAAGGGGGCTGCATGCAAGACGTTGATGTCGTCATCATCGGTGCCGGCTCGGCGGGTCTCGCCGCTGCCAGGACCCTGCAGGCGGCGGGCCTTTCCTTCACCCTGCTCGAGGCGATGGACCGAATCGGCGGGCGAGCCTGGACCAGCGACCAGCATTTCGGCGTGCCTTTCGACATCGGCTGCGCCTGGCTGCATGCCGCCGACCGCAATCCCTATTTTCCCGAAGCCCAGGCGGCAGGCTGGACGTTGCATCATCACGACATGAACGTCGATCATCTCTACTACCGCGAGCGCAAGGCGAGCGAAGCGGAAGAAGCCGACATGAAGGCCGCCGACGCAAAGCTGTTCGAACTGCTGGCCAGGCATGAAGTGAAGGACGGAGATGACGATCGTCTTTCGGCGCTTTTGGCAAAAGGCCATGCGCCGCGCGCCGCAGCCACCTTCGCCGGGCCGATGGATTTCGGCGCCGACGAGGACGAGATCTCGATCCTGGACTTCCAGGCCGCTGCCGATCTCGACCCGAACTACTTCAGCAAGGAGGGTCTTGGCGCCCTGGTGGCGCGTTTCGGCGCCGGCGTGCCGGTCGAACTGTCGACGCCGGTGCGCAAGATCCTGTGGGACGTGCCCGGCGTCGCCTGCGTCACCGATCGCGGCACCGTTCGCGCCAAAGCAGTGATCGTCACCGCTTCGCCGGCGGTGCTAGCCTTCGAGGAGATTGCGTTCTCGCCGGCCTTGCCAGACACGCATTTCGGCGCCTTCTTCGACCTGCCGATGGGCATGCTGACGAAATTGCCGGTCGAAATATCGGGCACAAGGCTCGGGCTGCAGCCCTTCGACGACCTGCTGATCGAACGGATGGCCAGGCACGACATCTATTTCCTGTGCTTCCCGTTCGACCTTGACCTGATGGTCGGATTCGTCGGCGGCGATTTCGCCTGGGAAATGTCGGCAGCCGGCGAGGCGGCCGGCATCGACTTCGTCGTCGACCGGCTGTGCGGCATCTTCGGCGGCGATACGCGCAAGCACGTCGGACGCGCCATGATGACCAATTGGGGCGGCGAGCGCTTCGTGCGCGGTGCCTATGCCGCCGCTCGCCCCGGCCGCTCGCTGGCGCGCGCGGCACTCATGCAGCCGGTGGCCGACAAGATCTTCTTCGCCGGCGAGCACCTGGCCGGTCCTCTGATGCAGACCTGCGGCGGCGCACGGCTGTCGGGCGAAGCCGTGGCAAGACAGGTTGTCGCCCAGCTTGCGGCCAAATAGCTTCAGGAAAATGTGGAACACCGCGCGGCCGTTCGCGTTGGGCACGGGCCGCCGTGAACATCTATGTCACCTCCGGTGAATTGAGACCGACATGAAACTCTTCGACTGCCCGCATTGCGGCCATCGTATCTATTTCGAGAACGCCCAGTGCCTGAACTGCGGGAACCCCGTGCTCTACGATCCCGAGCACGCCTGTTTCGCGCTGGCGGGCGTCGACGGCGTCTTCCAGTGCACCAACGCCGATGAATGCGCCTGCAACTGGATGGCGGAACCGGGACATGCCTTTTGCCGCGCCTGCGTGCTGAACCAGTTGATCCCGGATCTCTCCGTCGACGGCAACCGCCGCCGCTGGATCCGTGTCGAAGCGGCGAAGAAGCGCGCCATCTACTCGCTGCTGGCCTTCGGGCTGACGGTGGCGCCCAAGCAGAATCCGGCCGACGAGATCGGCCTGGCCTTCGACTTCCTCGCCGATCCGATCGGCGGCGGCCCCGGCGGCGAGCGGATCCTCACCGGCCACGACAATGGCCTGATCACGCTCAACGTCGCCGAGGCGGATTCGGCCGAGCGCGAGAAGCGGCGCGTCGAGATGGGCGAGAACTATCGCACCTTGCTCGGTCATTTCCGCCACGAACTCGGGCACTATTACTGGGACCGCCTCATCCGGGACGATCCGCACAGGCTCGAAGCTTTCCGCGCACTGTTCGGCGACGACCGCGCCGATTACGAGCAGGCGCTGAAGGCCTATTATGCCAATGGTGCGCCGCCCGACTGGCAGCAAGGCCATATCTCGGCCTATGCCACCTCGCATCCTTGGGAGGACTGGGCCGAGACCTGGGCTCACCATCTGCACATCACCGACACGCTGGAAATGGTCCATGCGCTGAACTTTCCGCTCGGCCGGCTGGAGACGGTGGAGGCCAACGACTTGCCGCGCGGCGACACAGGCGGCGGGTTGCAGGCCGCACCCTCGGAGCCGGCGACCGCGCCCGAGCCTTTCGAAAAGATCCTTGCACGCTGGCTGGTGCTGTCGGAAGCCTCCAATTCGATCAACCGCTGCATGGGCCTGCCCGACCTTTATCCCTTTGTCATTTCGGACGTCACGGCGCGGAAATTGGAATTCGTTCACGAACTTCTGACCGATTTGCCGAAAGAAGCGGGAACAAATCGTGAGTTGGCGCAAGCGTTTTAGCGGGAACGCATAAGCTGCTGCCCCGTTTTGGCTGCCGAGGGACCTGAAAACGGAGAGAAACCATGAAATTCCTGTTGTTTCCGGCGGTCGCCGGAATGCTGACCGTGATGTCGGGCGCCGCGCTTGCCGATACCGCCGTCTCAGCCGTCACCGATCTTAACGTGCGCGCCGGACCCGGCCCGCAATACCCTGTCATCGGCGTGCTCACCGCCGGCCAGTCGGCAACCCTCAATGGCTGCATCGAAAACAGCAAATGGTGCACCATAGCCGAGGCCGGCGGCCAGGGCTGGGTCTATTCAGACTATGTGACGGCCGATATCGGCGGCAGCCGCGTGGTGCTGACGGAACGGCGCGCCAGTGTTGCTGTCGTCTCGCCGCCGGAGGACATCGGCAACTACTCGACCGATTATACCGGCGCGATCGTTGCCGGTGAGCCGGTCGTGGATGACTTCCCCCCGCCCCCGGCTGAAGTCCGTACCTATGTCGACGCGCATCGCCTCGATCCCATCTATCTCGATGGCGAAGTGGTGACCGGCGCGACCCTGCCCGACACCGTCGAGCTGCGCGAGATTCCGGACTACAATTACCGCTATGTCTATGTGAACGGCCAGCGGGCGCTGATCGATCCTCAGACCCGGCGCATCATGTACGTCGTGCGTTAACAACAATTGCCACAAGCGGCCGCTGCGAGAGCAGCGGCCGCCAGCAGCGGCACTGCAGCGCGTCGCCTCTCCTGCGTCGACGCTGCTCTGAGCGTGTCCTTGGCGGAAAACGATTCCGATTTTCCCGGCCATCGGTTAGTCAATAGGCGATGACTTTGGCAAAGGAGCCCGCGTGACCATCGATCCGGCCGCCTTCGAGCGTTACAGGCATTCGCCGAACGCCAAGACGACCTTGCCGCGCCTGTTGCTCGGAACGGGGATCGTCGTCCTTTTTTGGGCAGCAACCACCGTGGCCGTGCTGGTCGGCGGCACCTATGCCTTCTTCGCCTGGCAGGCGGCCCCATCATCTGGCATTCAAGGTTTCCTCGCTTCGCCCCTTGGCATCCTCACCGCGCTCGTCTCCTTCGCCGGCATCTGGATCGGTCTGTGGGTCGCGATGCGCTGGGTGCATGGCGAGAAGCTGTCTGCGCTGCTCGGCAACAGCCGGCGTGTTTCATGGTCGGGCTTCCTCAAGGGGCTGATCGCGGTGCTGATCACCTCGTTCATATCCGAAGTCCTGCTCTATCTGCTGCAGCCGCAGATCGCGCGCGGCCCGATCAGCCTGTCGTCCTGGCTGCTGTTTGCGATCCCGATCGCCGCGCTCACACTGTTGCAGACCTCTTCGGAAGAGCTGCTGTTTCGCGGCTACCTGCTGCGCGGCCTCGCCAGTCGGTTCAAGAGCCCGTTCGTCTGGGCGCTGCTGCCGGCCCTGCTGTTCACCTCGCTGCATTGGAGCGCGAGTTCGTCGCCAGCCATCAATGCCTGTGTGCTGGCGTCGATCGCCGCTTTCGCGCTGCTGCTGACGCTGGTGGTCTATGCAACGGGCAATCTCGGCGCCGCCCTGGGTGCTCACCTCGGCAACAACCTGACCGGGTTTCTCTTGATCTCGCATCAGGAAAGCTACAATTCCTTCGCCCTATTCAATGCCAGGCCGCTCGAGGGACCGGGCTGGGCGACGTCGGACGCAGTCCTCATCGCCTTCATCGGCATCGCCTGCAGCCTGCTGACCATCGTGCTGCTTCTACATCCGCGTTCGCCGCTCAAGGTCGCCGCCGAGCTTCCGGACCGGGCGAGCACGGCCTGATTGCAGGCCCGGGAACGACGCAATCCGGTCTTTGTCTTGACTCTGCGTCCGATTTCCTGTCTACACGCCCCGAATTCCGCGACGAGTATCCCTCCGAGCAAGCCGACCAGGACGCCGAAGCCTCTTTGAGGTGAAGTGCTGTAAATCGATCCTGGAGGCCAACACCCGGCAGCGCTGAGCGCCCCCGGGTGCTTTTTGGCTTTTCGCTTGCACGGGCTTTTGCTTGGACACTTGGCGCGAACGCATTACTTCTCGGTCACCGTCCGGGTGCCTGGGAAAAAGGAAGAAGAATGTTTGAATCGCTGCAGGAGCGCCTTGGCTCCATCCTGAACGGCCTGACTGGCCGCGGCGCGCTGTCGGAGGCTGATGTCTCGGCGGCGCTGCGCGAGGTGCGCCGTGCACTGCTCGAAGCCGACGTGGCGCTGGAAGTGGTGCGCTCCTTCACCGACAAGGTGCGTGAGAAGGCCGTCGGCGCTGCCGTGGTCAAGTCTATCAAGCCCGGCCAGATGGTCGTCAAGATCGTCCATGACGAACTGGTCGACATGCTCGGCGCCGAAGGCGTCGCCATCGATCTCAATGCCCCGGCCCCGGTCGTCATCATGATGGTCGGCCTGCAGGGTTCGGGCAAGACGACCACTTCGGCCAAGATCGCCAAGCGTCTTTCCGAGCGTCAGAACAAGAAGGTCCTGATGGCCTCGCTCGACACGCGGCGCCCCGCCGCGCAGGAGCAGCTGCGCCAGCTCGGCGAACAGGTCAAGGTCGCCACGCTGCCGATCATCGACGGGCAGTCGCCGGTCGACATCGCGCGCCGCGCCGTGCAGGCGGCCAAGCTCGGCGGCCACGACGTCGTCATCCTCGACACCGCCGGCCGCACCCATATCGACGAGCCGCTGATGGTCGAGATGGTCGACATCAAGAAGGTGTCGAGCCCACACGAAATCCTGCTGGTCGCCGATTCGCTGACCGGCCAGGACGCCGTCAACCTGGCCAAGAGCTTCGACGAGCGCGTCGGCATCACCGGTCTCGTCCTGACTCGCATGGACGGCGATGGCCGCGGCGGTGCTGCACTCTCCATGCGCGCCGTCACCGGCAAGCCGATCAAGCTGATTGGCACCGGCGAAAAGATGGACGGGCTGGAGGAATTCCACCCCAAGCGTATCGCCGACCGCATCCTCGGCATGGGCGACATCGTCAGCCTGGTCGAGAAGGCCGCCGAGAACATCGACGCCGAACAGGCGGCGGCGATGGCCAAGAAGATGCAGTCGGGCAAGTTCGACCTGAACGACCTCGCCGGCCAGCTTCAGCAGATGTCGAAGATGGGCGGCATGGGCGGCATCATGGGCATGATGCCCGGCATGGGCAAGATGAAGGATCAGATGGCCGCCGCCGGTCTCGACGACAAGATGTTCGGCCGCCAGCTCGCCATCATCTCGTCGATGACCAAGGCCGAGCGCGCCAATCCGGATGTGCTGAAGCACTCGCGCAAGAAGCGCATCGCCGCCGGGTCGGGCACCGACGCGGCCGAAATCAACAAGCTGCTCAAGATGCACCGCGGCATGGCCGACATGATGAAGGCGATGGGCGGCAAGGGCAAAGGCGGCGGCCTGATGCGCGGCATGATGGGCGGCCTCGCCAACAAGATGGGCCTCGGCGGCATGATGCCGGGCGGCCCCGGGGGCATGGGTGGCGGCATGATGGGCGGTGGCATGCCGGACCTGTCGAAGATGGATCCCAAGCAGCTCGAAGCCTTGCAGAAGCAGGCGCAGGCGGCCGGCCTCGGCGGCGGCATGAAAGGCCTTCCCGGCGGCGGCCTACCCGGACTGCCCGGCGGCATGAAGCTCCCCGGTCTGCCCGGAATGGGCGGCGGCCTGCCCGGCCTTGGCAAGAAGAAGTGAGGACGCCATGAACGAAGAGAAGGACATGGCCGAGGCCCGCGCTCTCCTGGCCGATTACCGGGCGTCGATCGACAACATCGACGCGGCCCTCATCCACATGCTGGCCGAGCGCTTCCGCTGCACCAAGGCGGTCGGCGTGCTGAAGGCGACGCACGGCCTGCCGCCGGCCGACCCGGCACGCGAACAGCAGCAGATCGCCCGGCTTCGCCAGCTGGCGAAGGATGCCCATCTCGACCCGGATTTCGCGGAAAAATTCCTCAACTTCGTCGTCCGCGAAGTGATCCGCCACCACGAACAGATCGCCGCTTCCGCTTCCAACGGCGTGACGAAAACCAACTGAAACCCAATCAACGAACTTAGTTTTTAGGAGAAAAGAAATGCCCTTGAAGATCCGACTGGCCCGTGCGGGCTCGAAGAAGCGTCCTTACTACCACGTCGTCATTGCCGACGCCCGTTCGCCGCGTGACGGCCGGTTCATCGAGTCGATCGGCTCGTGGAACCCGCTGCTGCCCAAGGACGGCGAACGCGTCAAGGTCGACGCCGACCGCGTCAAGCATTGGCTGGCGCATGGCGCCCAGCCGACCGACCGCGTGCTGCGCTTTCTCGACGAGGCCGGCCTCGTCAAGCGCGACGCCCGCTCCAACCCGAAGAAGGCCGAGCCGGGCAAGAAGGCGCAGGAACGCGCTGCCCTTCTGAAGAAGGCGCAGGAAGACGCCGCTGCTGCTGTTGCGGCCGCCGCCGCTGCACCGGCCGAGGCGGAAGCCGCCACCGCCGAATAATTGCTCTATTCGCATCCAGGAAAACGGCGGGCATGGCCCGCCGTTTTGCTGTCCAGTTCTGTCTGTAAGAGCTGCCGATCAATAACCGTCCGGGCAGCGGTCGACGTAGACGCGGCCACGGCGATCACGGTAGCGGCATTCGCCACGCTCGCTCGCCCGGCCGATCAGCGCGCCGGCAACGGCGCCGACAGCGCCGCCGACGACGGCGCCTTCAACCGGATCGCCGGCGACCGCCGCACCGACGGCAGCACCACCGAGACCGCCTACGGCCGCGCCTTTTTCCGTTTGCGAACAAGCGGCGAGCGGCACCAGCAGCGCCATCAAAAGCATCGTTTTCTTCATCGTCGTTCCTCTCCGATAGGAGCCGCCTCCGCCGCCAGGCGAATCTCTAACTCGCAACTCGGCGATTCGATCCCTGAGACATTGCCCGGCAAAGGGTTCAGGCTTCGAGTTGAAAGCGATGCTTCGATCGGGATCTAACGGCTGAACGGGATCAGCGCGCGGACGCGGGCATCGCGCAGATACAGGCCGCCCCACAGAATAATGCCGAGATAGACGCCGAACAAAATGTGCGAGAACAGCGGGTTGTCGACGCGGACATTGGTGGCGATGGCGCCGCCCATATAGGCGGTGAGCAGGATGGCGCCGAGCACCGAGGTGCGCGGCAGCGCATAGAGAGCGGTCGAGATCAGGCCGATGACGCCAAGCATGCGCGCGACATTGGCATCGGCCGGCCAGCCGAGCGGCACCATCGTCTGGGTGACGATATCGAGCGGCGGCAGCTTGATGGCGCCGTCGAAGATCATGAACAGCACGATGACGCCGCTGAGCGCGCGGCCGGTCCACAGAGCGCCCGGCGATACGGGCGCGGTTTCGAAAATGCTCATGATGGTCCCTCCTGATGGTTCGAGCCCTTTTCGCTGGGGTCGAACCAAGGACGCGGCATGGAGCGGCGATCCGACAGGGGTCCGGATTCTTGTTAAGCCCGCACGTCTTCGCCTACGAGAAATAGAACTTTTCCGCCGGGATCATCTTCGGCGGCGTTTCGCCCAGCGCCTCGAACACCGAGATTTCGCAGACGCGGCAGAGGCCGTCGAGTGCAAGGTCGTTGGCCTCGGTGCCGAACGGATCCTCGAGCTCTTCCGACAGCGCGTCGAGGCCGAAGAAGGTATAGGCGATCAACGCCGTGAACAGCGGCGTCGCCCAACCGGTGGTCGAGATCAGGCCGATCGGCAGCAGCAGGCAGACGATATAGGCCGTGCGATGCACCAGCAGCGTGTAAGCGAAGGGTAACGGCGTGCCGGCGATCCGCTCGCAGCCGGCCTGGATGGCGGCGATCGACGCGAGCCTCTCATCGAGGATACGAAAGCCGATCGTGTCGACGTCGCCCGCCCGGCGCTGGGCATTGGCACGCCGGCCCATGCGCCTGACCATCTCATCCGCCGGATTGGAAAAGGCTGCGGCCTTGTCCGCCTCGGCGTCGATGAAGGCGCGGGCATCCTTCAGGCTGTCGATCTTGCGCAACTGCCCGCGCAGGAAATGACAGAAGGCGAGCGCTTCCATCAGCAAGGCGCGCTGTTCGGTCTGGTCCGGGATGAGGCTAGTGGTGGCGCGGGCCAGGTTGCGCATTTCGAAGACCAGCGCGCCCCACAGCTTGCGCGCCTCCCACCAACGGTCGTAGGCAGCGTTGTTGCGGAACGAGAGATAGATCGACAATGTCACGCCGACCAGGCCGAAAGGCGTGATGTTGAAGACGCTGAAATCAAGCTGGAACCGGCGCGCCACGGCCAGGATGATCGCGGAATAAAGCGCGAAGCCCAATATCTGCGGCAGGATGCGTGGCACGACCGAACCGCGCATGATGAAGAACAGCTGCAGGAATGTGGGGCGCGGGCGAACGATCATCGAAGGCCTTTCACGGGCCGGCATCGGCCCTCAGCTCCTCTATTGTGCGATGCGACAGCTCTGCAAGCCCAGCCGCCAGCGACATCGCCATGTCGTCCTTGCAGCGCCTGGACTATCGGCATGCGCCGGTCGCGGATATTGAAGAGCACGTGGGCTGCGGCCCATTTCTGCAAGCGAGAGAAAACGAATGACCGGCGAGACCGATCTGAAGACACTGCTGGCATCGATGACGCCGGAACTGCTGGCCGGCACCTATGTCTTCGCCACGCTGGCGCCTGGCGTCGCTCAGCCGGAAGGCGTTGAGCCGGTGATGATGTTTCGCGAGCGCGAGGGCGTGACACTGATCGTGACCGAGGAGGCGGCCAGCACTGCTGCACTGACCGCTTCGTTCCGCTGCCGGATGCTGACGCTGAACATCCATTCGTCGCTGGAAGCCGTCGGCTTCCTCGCCGCCATCACCACGCGCCTGGCCGCCGCCGGCATGGGCGTGAACCCGGTTTCGGCCTTCTACCACGATCATCTGTTCGTGCCGGCCGACAGGGCAGAGAAAGCGCTGGAGCTGCTACGCCAACTGGCTAGGGACAGCGCCGGCTGAATTTTGACAGGACCCCAAAAATCGCGTAAATTGTGGTAAATGCGTAAATTACGCGAATTAGGATGACCCCATCATGCGTGAAGTTCCCACCACAGAATTCACCCGTAATTTCGGGCGTTACCGAGAGATCGTGCAGCGTGAGCCGGTCGCAGTGATGAGTCACGGGCGGCCAACCGGCTATTTCGTTTCAGCTGTCGAGTATGAAGAGCTGCAACACTACAAGAACCTGGCCCGGCAGTCATTTGCGACCAGGGATCTGCAGCGCGAGGAAGTGGAAGCTATCGCCGGCGGCCGCATGTCATCAGAACACGATCATCTCAATGCCTTGATGGATACCAAGTAAGGCATGCCGCTTCCCGACCCACAGCTCGGCCTCGTCATCTCCTATGCATATCTGTGGCATCATGAACATCAAGCCGGACAGGACGAAGGGCGGAAAGATCGCCCTTGCGTGATCGTGCTAGCCGTCGAACGCGGCGCCGATGGTCTGATCGTGACGGTGGTGCCTGTCACGCATGTACCGCCGGCCGATCCGTCGCTGGCGATCGAGCTGCCGCCAGCCGTCAAGCGTCATTTGGGAATGGACGGCGAGCGTTCATGGGTGATGCTCCACGAAGGCAATCGCTTCGCGTGGCCAGGCTACGACCTTCGTCCGGTGCCGCGCTCCACCGACCGCTATGACTACGGCCTGTTGCCGCCCCGGCTGTTTTCATCACTGGTGGAGCGCTTGAGGACTATCTGGGAAGCCGGGCAAGGCCGTCAGGTGCCGCGCGACTGACCCGTCCTCCGTATCCGACAAGGGGAAAAGCAAGAAGTATCCCGGCCAAAGGCCGAGCCCGCGGGCCGCCGATCGTTCGGCGCCCCCGCGGAGGGCTCGCCGCGGCAGCGGCGATACGGCCCGTGAGCGAAAACTAAACGGCCGTCAGGCCGCCTTCTTCTTCGGCTGGATCAGGCCGCGCTCGACCAGCAACTCGGCGATCTGCACCGCGTTCAGCGCCGCGCCCTTGCGCAGATTGTCGGAGACGATCCACATCGACAGGCCATTGTCGATGGTCGAATCCTCGCGGATGCGCGAGATGAAGGTGGCGTCTTCGCCGGCCGATTCCAGCGGCGTGATGTAGCCGCCGTCCTCGCGCTTGTCCAAGACCTGGCAGCCCGGGGCTTCACGCAGGATATCCCGCGCCTCGTCGGCGGTGATCGGCTTTTCGAACTCGATGTTGACCGCTTCCGAGTGGCCGATGAACACCGGCACGCGCACGCAAGTCGCCGTCAGCTTGATCTTGGGGTCGAGCATCTTCTTGGTCTCCGCGACCATCTTCCACTCTTCCTTGGTGGAGCCGTCGTCGAGGAAGACGTCGATGTGCGGGATGACGTTGAAGGCGATGCGCTTGGTGAACTTCTTGACCTCGACGCCATCGGCGACGAAGACCGCGCGGGTCTGGGTAAAGAGTTCGTCCATACCTTCCTTGCCGGCGCCCGACACCGACTGGTAGGTGGCGACGACGACGCGCTTGATGGTGGCGAAGTCGTGCAGCGGCTTCAGCGCCACCACCAACTGCGCCGTCGAGCAGTTCGGGTTGGCGATGATGTTCTTGCGCGTGAACAGCGAGATCGCGTCCGGGTTCACTTCCGGCACGATCAGCGGCACGTCCTGGTCGTAGCGGAAGGCCGACGAATTATCGATGACGACGCAGCCCTGCTTGCCGATCTTCGGCGACCATTCCTTGGAGACGCTGCCGCCGGCCGACATGATGCAGATGTCGGTGTCGGAAAAATCATACTGGTCGAGCGTCTTCACCTTCAGCGTGCGGTCGCCGAACGACACTTCCGTGCCCTGGCTGCGCCGCGACGCCAGCGCCACGACTTCGCTTACCGGAAAGCCGCGCTCTTCCAGTATGTTGAGCATTTCCCGGCCCACATTGCCCGTGGCGCCGACGATCGCTACCTTGAAACTCATCGAAAAATCTCCTGTCCCTCTCCGCTTGGTTTTTGGAGAAACCCGCTGGCCGGTGCGGGTTCCGTCCCCCGGGCCGAACCCGGGAGAGGGTGGTTAGGCCAAGGGAATCACACCGTTTTGGTGGTGGTTTTGCCGGTCTTCTTGGCCAAGAATGCAGTTTTGCTGGAACGAGGAGACGCGCCGACGCGCCCGGCCCAATGATGTGCATTGAGGCTGGGGGCATCGAATGCAAGAAGAGCCATCAAAAGGCCGCGCATCGAAACTGTCCCGTTCGGTGCCGGCTTTTACGCGGTTTGCGTCAAGAGTCAATTGCCGAGCGGCGCCTGGTTTTGCGCGCGCCCTGTACAATCGCGGCTGCGCGAAGTACGAACGGCCAAGATTGTTTGGCTGGCGCTAGGCCCGCCCCGGCATGTGCTCCGTGATGAGCGCGGACCCTAAAATTCCGAAAGAGTGAGATGTCCAACTTCGAAGCACTTGTTCCAGCGCTTGCCAGGGCGCTGGAGAAACGCGGCTATTCCGAGCTGACGTCCGTCCAGAAGGCGGTTGTGGCGCCGGAACTCGGCGAGGCCGATGCGCTGGTTTCGGCGCAGACCGGCTCCGGCAAAACGGTGGCCTTCGGCCTCGCTCTGGCGCCGACCCTGCTTGAGGGCGCGGAGCGCTTCGGCCACGCCGCCGCACCGCTGGCGCTGGCGGTGGCGCCGACGCGCGAACTCGCCTTGCAGGTGACGCGCGAGCTGGAATGGCTCTACGAGCTGACCGGCGCAACCGTGGCTTCCTGCGTCGGCGGCATGGACATGCGCTCGGAGCGGCGTGTGCTGGAGCGCGGCGCCCATATCGTCGTCGGCACGCCCGGCCGGCTGCGCGACCACATCACCCGGCGCTCGCTCGACATGTCGGCGTTGAAGGCGGTGGTGCTCGACGAGGCCGACGAGATGCTCGATCTCGGCTTTCGCGAAGACCTCGAATTCATCCTCGACGCAGCGCCCGCCGAGCGCCGCACGCTGATGTTCTCGGCCACGGTGCCGCGCTCGATCGCCACGCTGGCGCAGGGCTACCAGCGCGATGCCGTGCGCATTTCGGCCGCCGGCGAGGAGAAGCAGCATCTCGACATCGAATACCGGGCGCTGAGCGTCGCCCAGCCCGACCGCGAGAACGCCATCATCAATGTGCTGCGCTATTACGAAGCCAAGAACGCGCTGGTGTTCTGCAACACGCGTGCCGCCGTCAATCATCTGACCGCGCGCTTCAACAACCGCAACTTCTCCGTCGTCGCCCTGTCGGGCGAGCTCAGCCAGAACGAGCGCAGCCATGCGCTGCAGGCGATGCGCGACGGCCGCGCAAAAGTCTGCATCGCCACCGATGTCGCGGCGCGCGGCATCGACTTGCCCAATCTCGAGCTGGTCATCCACGCCGACCTGCCGACCAACCCGGAAACGCTGCTGCACCGCAGCGGCCGCACCGGCCGCGCCGGGCGCAAGGGCGTCAGCGCGCTGATCGTGCCCAACAGTGCCCGCAAGCGCACCGAGCGGCTGCTGCAGAACGCCGGCCTCAAGGCAACATGGGCGAGCCCGCCCTCGGCCGACGACGTGATGCGGCGCGACGACGAGCGCATCCTTGCCGATCCGGCTTTCGACGAGCCGGTGAAGGAAGACGAGCGCGGTTTCATCGACGCACTGCTCGCCAGACATGGCGCCGAACAAGTGGCCGCTGCCTTCGTGCGCCAGTGCCGCGCCAGCCGCTCGGCCCCCGAGGACCTCATGGAAATCGCGCCCTTCACGCCGTCGCGTGAAAGACCGGCAGGCGAAAATTTCGCGCGCCGCGACGAGGCGCCCAGCCGTCGCGACGATTTCGGCGACAGCGTCTGGTTCTCGCTATCGATCGGGCGGCGGCAGAATGCCGAGCCGCGCTGGCTGATCCCGATGCTGTGCCGCACCGGCAGCATCTCGAAGTGCGAGATCGGCGCCATCAAGATGCAGCCGGAAGAGACCTACGTGCAGATATCAGCCGATTGGGCCGACCGCTTCCTGGCCGCGATCGGCCCCGATCGCAAACTGCAAGGCAACATCCTGGTGAAGCGGCTCGACGGCCAGCCCGATCTGTCGCGCGCCGGCTATCAGCCGCCAAGCCCCGACAAGAAACCGCATCGCGGCAAGGCGCCGTTCGACCCCAACGCGCCGAAGCGCAAATTCGAAAAAGGTGCACCGGCTTCGGCCGATCAGCGCCCGGCAGCCACGCATGAAGCAAAGCCTTGGGCGAAGCCGGGCAAGCCGAAATTCGACGCCGCCGGCGCGCCCAAGCACAAGAAAGCGAAGAAGCGGCCTTCGTAGGACCGGCAACGAGCCTGATCCACCCGCAATGACGTCGGCCGCATCCCGATGCGGTCTTGCCCATCGGTTCGGCCATGTGCCACACCTTGGCAGGGACGTGGCAAGCGGGGGTGGCAAATGCGCGGCGAAGTGCTTCACTATGACGAGGTCCAGGGCTTCGGCTTCATCACCGGAGCCGACGGCAACCAATACACCTTCACCCGAGAAAACCTGCGCCGGGAAACCGCTATGCGGAAGGGCGCGGCCGTCGAGTTTCAGGCGGGCGGCGGCCAGGCTCACGACGTCTTTTCGATCGGCGCCCAGACCGCTACTTCGGCCACTGACGCCGGCACGAACCCCGCACCGGCTCAAGCCGGCAGCAAGGCCGCGGCAACCCCGCCCCCGGCACAGCATTTCGGCCGCTCCTCCGAGCCGGCCGAACCCAGCGATCTCTGGGGCTATTTCTGGCGCGGCGTGACGCAGAACTACTTCAATTTCGCCGGCCGCGCCCGCCGCAAGGAATATTGGGGCTACTGCCTGTTCTGGACGGTTTGCCTGCTGATCATCGGCGGCATCGGCCTGTACACCGATATGGATATGGGCGGTTTCGACAGTGATATTTCGGGCGCGATAACGGTCGGGCTGTGCGGCACGTTCCTGCTGGCGACACTGCTCCCTAGCCTCGGCATGATCGTGCGCCGGCTCCACGACATCGGCCTGTCAGGCTGGCTCAGCCTGCTGATCCTGATCCCGACCATCGGCAGCCTGATCATCCTGGTCTTCGCGCTGATCCCGACGCAGGCCCGGGAAAACCAGTGGGGGCCGGTGCCGGCGGGTGTCAGGATTTAGCCGCCACGTGTATTGCAATCACAAACAACCCTGGGTAGTATTTGCGCAACGCGGGGGAGAAACATGCGTGGCACGATATTCCACTACGATCAGGATCAGGACTACGGCTACATCGACGGAATCGACAGCAAGCGTTATATCTTTGCCCGTGACGATGTGAGCCATGAAGTGACCCTCGCCAGGGGCACCCTTGTCGAGTTTCAACCGGATGACGGTACGGCGCACGATATAGTCGCCGTCACCCCGACAGCGCCATCGCCAAGCACGGGCCAGCCACGCCGTTCGGCCGAGAGCAGGCCCGCCTATTCCATGGGTCTGTGGGCTTACTTCTGGCGCGCGATAATTGCGGACTATAGCAATTTCAAAGGTCGCGCCCGCCGCAAGGAATTCTGGGCCTTCTGGCTATTCTACACCCTCGGGATATTGGCGCTTCTAGGCTTCGGAATACTCGTTGACCTAGCGTTCAATGGCTTCAAAACCAATGCGGACAGGACGACGATGAGGGCCATAGGGCTCATACCCTTCCTGGTTTTCTTTTCGGGATTGATCCTGCCGTCGATTGCCCTCGTCGTGCGGCGTGTGCATGACGCGGGTCTGAGCGGCTGGTTTGCACTGCTGGGCTTCATCACTCCCATTGGCAGCATTGCCTTGCTGGTCTTCGGACTTCTGCCGTCCCAGGTGGGCGAAAATCCTTGGGGACCAGTGCCGGCAGGCGTCAGGATCTAGCCGCTTTTCAACGCCTCACCCGAAAGCCTGAGAAAGACCTTCTGGCCGTGGCGCTCGACGCCAAGCCGGTCGTAGAATCGCAGCGCGCCTTCGTTCCAGTCCTCGGTGGTCAGGTCGATGCGGCCGATGCCTTCGCGCAGGCAATGATCGGCGAGAAAGCCGATCAGCGCCCGGCCGACACCAGCGTTGCGGGCTCTGTCGCGCACGAACAGGTCCTTGAGGAACAGCAGCCGCTGGAGATCAATGCCGGGATGCGCGATCGCCACCGACGCCAGGCCGCTGACCTCGCGATCGACGAAGGCAAGCGCGAAATGCGGATAGGCCGGGCTTTCCTCGCCAAGCCATTTGCGTGCGGCAGACAGGGCCCGGTCGGCATCGAGAGGTGGCTGCCGGTAGTGAACAGCCATCTCGCACAATATGGCCGCGAGTGCCCCGGCGTCCTCGATCGTCGCCCAGCGGACGTCGACCGTCACGGTATCAGCCCAGGAATTTGGCGATGATCGCGTCGCCCATCTCGACCGTACCGACCTCGGTCATGCCATCGGACATGATGTCTTTCGTCCGCAGGCCCGCGTCGAGCACAGCGGCGATCGCGCTTTCGACGCGGTCGGCTTCCTCGACCATGCCGAAGGAATAGCGCAGGCACATGGCGAAGGACGCGATCATGGCGATCGGGTTGGCGATGCCCTTGCCGGCGATGTCGGGGGCCGAGCCGTGCACCGGCTCGTACAGCGCCTTGCGCTTCTTGGTCTTCACGTCAGGCGCGCCGAGCGAGGCCGACGGCAGCATGCCGATCGAGCCGGTCAGCATGGCGGCGATGTCGGACAGCATGTCGCCGAACAGATTGTCGGTGACGATGACGTCGAACTGCTTTGGCCAGCGCACCAGCTGCATGCCGCCGGCATCGGCCAGCATGTGGTCGAGCTTGACGTCGGAATAGCGCGCCTTGTGGGTCTGGGTGACGACCTCGTTCCACAGCACGCCCGACTTCATCACATTGCGCTTTTCCATCGAAGTGACGTGGTTCTTGCGCGTGCGTGCCAGTTCGAAGGCGACGCCCGAAATGCGCTCGATCTCGAACGTGTCGTAGACCTGCGTGTCGATGCCGCGCTTCTGGCCGTTGCCGAGATCGATGATCTGCTTCGGCTCGCCGAAATAGACGCCGCCGGTCAGCTCGCGCACGATGAGGATGTCTAGACCCTCGACCACCTCCTGCTTGAGCGAGGAGGACGCCGCCAGCGCCGGATAGCAGATGGCCGGGCGCAGATTGGCGAACAGCTCCATGTCCTTGCGCAGGCGCAGCAGGCCGGCCTCAGGGCGCACCTCGTAGGGCACCGCGTCCCATTTCGGACCGCCGACGGCGCCGAACAGCACTGCGTCGGCCGCCATCGCCTTTTCCATGTCGGCATCGGAGATCGCCGCGCCATGCGCGTCATAGGCGCAGCCGCCGACCAGCCCCTCATCGGTGGCAAAACCGCTGCCCAGCTTGTCGTTCATGACCGCGATCAGTTTCTTGACCTCGGCCATGGCCTCGGGACCGATGCCGTCACCGGGGAGCAGGAAAAGATGCTTCGTTGCCATGGAGAAACCGTCCTGGAAAGATTTGAACCGGCGCTTTGCTAAACGCCAAGCGCCCGTCGCGCAAGGAGGAACGCAGAGATCGGGGACAACCTCGTTCGTTTGTGATCCTTGGCGCCCCCTCTTGCCTGCCGGCCATCTCCCCTCAAGGGGGGAGATTGGATATCACCTCGGCTTTCGCCAATTTCCTATGCCGAAAGCGAGGCGGTGTGGTGAAGCGCTAATCTCCCCCCTTGAGGGGGAGATGTCCGGCAGGACAGAGGGGGGGCTGTCCCGCCGGCGTCGGAAGAGCTCTCTGGCCTGCCTACCGATGCGAGAGAATGTTGACCAGCCGGCCGAACGGATCGCGGACATAGAAGCGGCACACGCCCCAGGGCTCGTCGGCCGGTCCGTATTCGATGGCGAAGCCCGCCGCTTTCATGGCATCGAGCGCCGCATCGACATCATCGACCTCGATCGAAAGATCCGGCACCGGCGTTTCGGAGCCGCCTTGCGCCATGAAACTGACCTGGACATCCATCTTTGCTTGCGAGCCATAGGTGGCGATCCAGCCAAGGTCCATCAGCACATCGAGGCCGAGGACATCCTGGTAGAAATGCTTCGCCGCGGCGACATTCGATGTCTCGATATTGGCAACGATGCGCTGGACTTTCATCGTCGGCCTTTCATGCCGTGCGCCGCAGCGCGGTGACTTCGATCTCGATCTTCATTTCCGGTCTGTTGAGCTGGCAGACGATCATCGTCGCTGCCGGCCTGATGTCGCCGAACGTCTCGCCGAGGATCGGGAAGACCACGTCCACGAAGGCCTGGTCGGTGATGTAGTAATGCGCCCGCACTACGTCAGCCATCTCAAAGCCGCCTTCCTGAAGCGCCTTGCCGATCGTCGCCAGGCAATTGCGCGTCTGCGCCTCCACCGTCTCCGGCATCGTCATCGTCGCATAGTCGTAGCCGGTGGTGCCGGACACGAAGCACCAGTCGCCCTGCACCACGGCGCGCGAATAGCCGGCGGTCTTTTCGAAGGGCGAACCGGTGGAGATGAGTGTGCGCATGGAGGTTCTCGCAGGATTGTGGTGGCCATTTTGCAGGGAAAGGGCAGGGCAGGCCATGGGCCAACATGGATGGATTGGCGGTGCAAACCGTCGATGCCGGCGGGACAGCACCCCCCTCTGGCCTGCCGGCCATCTCCCCCGCAAGGAGGGAGATCGGATGTCACGAATGGTTTCGCCAACGACCAACGTTGCAGAGATGGGCGGAGCGCTGAAGCTGCCGATTTCCCCTTGCGGGGAGATGCCCGGCAGGGGCAGAGGGGGGTGTGAAGGATTGCGGCGGGCAATTCCTTTCCGCAACACGACGACGGTGCGGCTGCCGTCGCGCAAAATACTTAGTTCGCCGACCCCTGCGCCTTGTCCAGCGCCGCCTTCACATCCGCCGGCCATGTCGCCACATCAGGCCACGCCTGCGGCTGGCCATTGTCGCCGCGGCGCGCAAAATAGAGCTTGTGCTGGGCCGGGTCGACCGCCATGAAACCGTCATTGCCGCCGCAGTCATGCGGCACGCAGCCGCTGGCGTAGAAGGCGCCCGAAGCGGTCTTTTCCGTGCCGCCGCCGACCAGCAGGCTGGTCGCCATGTCGGGCATGTCCTTGCCGAGCAGCTTTTCAGCTTCCTTGTAGACGGCCTCGTTGTGGAAGGCGTCGATGATGTTCTGGTACTTTTCCGGGTCGATGTCTTTCCAGTCCGTGCCGGGTTCCGGCATGTAGCTCAGATTGCCGGAAATCGTCAGCCCATCGGTCGGCGACCATTGCAAAGCCGGCTTCTGATCTCCCGGCAACAGATAGGGCACGAAATAGATGGCGTTGTCGGACACCGCCGAGGGCGGCGCGCCGCACTGGTCCTGCTCGACCGTGGTGCTCTGGATCGTGCCGCCATCCGGTTTCCAGACGATCACCGTCGCCGGCCCGCATTGGTTCCCGCCGTCGCCGACATCGAACAGCGCCACCTTGACGCCGCCGACCTCGACTATCCTGTCGAAGAAGACGTCATAATTGCTGGCCAGCTGCTGGCCGTCATAGGCAAGCACCTTCTCGCCATACTGTTCCTTCTGGGTGATGGTCAGCGTGCCGCCTTCGAAAGGGACGGGCGCCTGCTTGTCGTCATCGGCAGCGTCGGCGGCGTTCGTCCCCTGATCGGCGGACGGCTGGTCCGTCGCGGGGGCCGGCTGGGTGGCGGGCGCCTGTGTCTGCGCAAGCGCGCTCACGGCCTGCCCCAGCAATAAGGCCAGCCCGCAAACGCCGGCAAGAAGCGAACGTGTCATGACTGTCCCTCCGTTCAGCCGCCACGAACCCGGCCTGTGGCGGCCGGGTCAGATCCTGCGACTCAGGCCCAGGGGCGCTGTTCGGCGTTACGCTTCTCGAACGACGCGATGGCGCCGGCCTTCTCCATGGTCAGGCCGATGTCGTCGAGGCCGTTGAGCAGGCAGTGCCGCTTGAAATCGTCGAGGTCGAAGGTGACGACACCGCCGTCGGGCCCACGGATTTCCTTGGCTTCGAGGTCGACCGACACCGTGGCATTGGAGCCGCGCGAGGCGTCGTCCATCAGCTTCTCGAGATCCTCGGGGCTGACGGTGATCGGCAGGATGCCGTTCTTGAAGCAGTTGTTGTAGAAAATGTCGGCGAACGAGGTCGAGATGACGCAGCGAATGCCGAAGTCGAGCAGCGCCCATGGTGCGTGCTCGCGGCTGGAACCGCAGCCGAAATTGTCGCCGGCGACCAGGATCTGCGCCTTGCGGTAGGCCGGCTTGTTGAGCACGAAATCCGGATTTTCCGAACCGTCGTCCTTGTAGCGCATTTCGGCGAACAGGCCGGTGCCGAGCCCGGTGCGCTTGATCGTCTTCAGATAATCCTTCGGAATGATCATGTCGGTGTCGACATTGACGATCGGCATCGGAGCGGCGACGCCGGTGAGCTTGGTGAACTTTTCCATGGCTTTTGCCCGTATCTCGTTGCGGGGGAATTTGCTGAGGCCCGGTTTACACAAAGCCGGCGGCAAATAAAAGGCAACTGTTCGTGCACGGTGGCACAAGCCAGCCCGATGGTGCAGTCTGGCGGACATGGCAGAAAACGCACACGTCCTCTATAACAGCGAAGCCGCGCTCGACATCGCCGAATTCCGTCGCGTGCTGGTCGAATCCGGCCTCGGCGAGACACGGCCGGTCGATGATGAAGCACGGCTGCGGGCGATGCTGTCGGGCGCCAACCTGGTGCTGACCGCGCGCCTCGACGTCGAGGGCAAGCCGCTGATCGGCGTGATCAGGGCGATCACCGACTTTTCCTGGGTCTGCTACATCTCCGAACTCGCCGTTTCCCGATCGGCGCAGGGGCTCGGCATAGGCAAGGGCCTGATGGACGAGGCGCGGCGGCAGCTTGGACCATCGGTCGCCATCAGCCTGATCTCCATGCCCGATGCGGTAGGCTTCTACGAACGTATCGGCATGAAGCGCATGGCGGATGCCTTCTGGTTCGACCGCAAGGGCTGAGGCTAGCCCACGTGCCGATGACGCAGTGTCTTGATCTGCGTTCCGCTTGATCCACATCGCGAGGATGGAAAAGCAGAGATGCTTCGTTGGCACGGCCGGTTGGGGAATTCCGACCCGATACAGGGATGATTTCCCACAACCCGGCTCGCATCTCGAACGTTACGCCCAGCGCCTGCCGATCGTCGAGATCGACACCTCCTTCTACAAGCCGCATCGCCGCGAGACCTATGAGCGCTGGGCAGGTTCCGTCCCTGAGCATTTCCGCTTTGCCGTCAAGACACCGAAGGCGATGACGCACGACCTTCGTCTCGCCGACTGCGAGATGGTCGCCGAGGCCTTTCTCCAGCAGGTCGGAGGTCTCGGCGAAAAACTGAGCGTGCTTTTGGTGCAGCTTCCGCCGAGCCTGCCGTTGGAGCCGGACGTCGCCGGCGCGTTCTTCGACATGCTGAGGTTGCGAACCCAGGCAGGGCTGGTCTGCGAGCCGCGCCACCCAAGTTGGTTCGATGCGAAGGCCGATGCGCTTCTGGCCTCTCGCCAGGTTGCGCGTGTCGCCGCCGACCCGGCTCCAGTCCCTGCAGCGGCGGTTCCGGGCGGCTGGCCCGGCCTCGCCTATTTCCGCTGGCATGGCGCGCCGCGCGTCTACTATTCGGACTACGATGCTGAAACGCTCGACCGGATCGCTCGGCAGGCGAATGCGGCGGCCGCTTCGGGCGCGGAGGCCTGGTGCATTTTCGACAACACGGCGGCAGGGCACGGACTCGGCAATGCTCTCGAGGTTGATGCGATGATCATCTAGAACGCGGGCCAGCTCAAATCACATTCAATTCCCGAAACGCCCTTCCCTCCGCCACCCGCTCATACCCAAACGCCGAGCAATCCACCGTGCGGTAGCCGCCATGCACGATCAGCTCGGCCAGCGCCTTGCCCACCGCCGGCGCCTGCTGCAGGCCGTGGCCGGAGAATCCGTTGGCGAAGATGAAATTGCCGACTTCGGGATGCGGACCGATCACCGCGTTCTGGTCGAGCGTGTTGTAGTCATAGTGGCCGGCCCAGGCGCGGGTCGGCTTGATTGCCTCGAAGGCGGGAATGCGGGTCGCCAGCACCGGCCAGATCACCTCTTCGAACAGCGGCCAGTTTACTTCGAAGTCGCCGGGATCGGGTGCGCAGTCGCCTTCCTCCGGTTCGGCGCCGCCGGTGAGATAGACCGAGCCTTCCGGACGGACATAGATGCCGGAGGGATCGACCAGCAGCGGCATATCGGCATATTTCTCGCGCGCCTCAAAGACGAAGACATTGCGCTTGCGCGGCTCGACCGGCAGCTCAAGCCCGGCCATGGCAGCCACCTTGCCGGCGTTTGGGCCGGCGGCGTTGACGACGATGCCAGCCTCCAGCGTCTCGCCATTGCCGAGGCTCACTCCGGTGACCCGGTTGCCATCGCGCGCGATGCCGGTGACATCGGCGGCGATGAAATCGACTTTCTTCTGCCGCAGCGCCTTGCGGAACAGCGTCAGCATCGCATGCGCGTCGAACCAGCCTTCGCCGGTGCGGCCATAGGCGCCGGCTGAAATGCCCTCGGTCGACAGCCACGGGAACCGGCGCGTAAGCTGGTCGGCATCCTCGAGCACGATGTCGGCGCCCTCCGCGATCTGCGCCTCGTGATTGCTCTTGAGGATCGGCAAGCCGTCCTCGCCGGCAAGGATGAGGTAGCCGCCCTCGCGAAAGCCGATATCGGCGTCATCTCCGAACTCTTCCTTCAGCCGCCGGAACAGTTTCAGCGTGAACTGCGATAGGCGGATGTTTTCCGGGATCGAGAATTGCTGGCGGATAGAGGCCATGGACAGCGTCGTTGCCGCATGCGCAAATTGCGGATCACGCTCGACCAGCGCGATCGTGCCGGAAAACCCTTGCTCACGCAGGTAATAGGCGACCGAGGAGCCGACGATGGCTCCACCGATGATGACGATGTCGTAGCGCATGTTCTCTCCGATCCGACCGATGGTGTCCTTCACGCCACCGGCAGAATGATCTCGAAGCGCGTGCCGCGTTCGCTGTCAACCAGCGCGATCATACCATCATGCGCTTTCAGGAGGGCCAGCACGATGCCAAGGCCCATGCCGGTGCCGCCCTGTTCGCGCCGCGTGGTGAAAAACGGCTCGAAAATGCGCGCCCGGTTGCTCGGCGAAATGCCGACGCCATCGTCGCTGACCAGGAGGCTCGCCTTGCCGTCGGCGCTCGTAGCAGAGACAGAAACCTGTGTCGCGCCGTGCCTGGCCGAATTGTCGATGAGATTGGCCAGCACGATAGCCGCGTTCTCGGCCGATATGCGCAATCTGATGTCGCCGCCGGCTCCGATGCTAACCGCCAGCCTGTTGTCTACGGGAAGCAGCGCCAGCGCCGCACCGATCGATGTGCTTTCGCCGCTCGGCGCCAGGTTTTCGGCGCGCGCCAGGTCGAGCAGACGGCGAACCAGCAGATTGAGCCGCCCAGCGTCGGTGACGATATTGTCGGAAAAGCGCCGCCGCTCCGTATCGTCCATCGCGCTACCGGAATCGCGCAGCAATTCGGCCGCGCCCTGGATCGCTGTCAGTGGCGATTTGAGCTCATGCGAGACATGGGTGGCGAACGTCTGGATGCTGTCGGAACGCGCCTGCAGTTTTTCGGCCATGTCGAGGAAGGCGGCGGAAAGCTCCGCCATCTCTCGCGTGCCGTGATGGTCGAGCGGCCTGATCGCCGCGCGGTCGCCGGCGGCGATGCGCTCGGTGCGGTCGATCAGCGCATAGATCGGCCGGCTGACGGTGCGCAGGAAGATGAGGCCGATGAGCAGCGTGCCGCCGAGAATGGCAATCGCCGCCAACGTCACCTTGCCGCGTTCGCCATAGAGATGCTTGATGATGTTGTTGGGCGTCCGCGACACATAGACAACGCCGGCGACCTTGCCGTCGACGGCCACCGGCAAAGCGGCGAAGACACGCACCTTGGTGCCGCGGCTGACCGAATAAAGCGGCGGCGCCGGCTGGTCGCGGATGCGCAGCCTGAGCGCGCTGGCATAGTGGCCGGCAAGTGCTGTGCGCACCTCTTCGACCTCGCTGAGCGACTGGCCGACCTCGCCGCGTCCGGCAATGACGACGCCCCGGGGGTCGAGCAGCCGGAAGCCGGCCAGCGTGGTTTTCTGGGTGGCGTCGAGAATACCGGACAGACGGGTGCCGATCGCGGCAAAGGCAGGATCGGCGGTGGCAGCGATCGCCGCCGGCCGGGTCGGCAGCACATAATCTGAGGCAAGATCGAGTTGCGGCTCGATTGGCCTGTAGAGCGGGTCCGGATTGCCGCTTCGGCTCGAATCCCCGGCTGGCCCCGGCATCGGCGCGCCGAGCTTTTCCGGCGGGGTGCCGGCGTCACGCACATCCTGCGCATAGATGGCGGCGATGGCCGCGCCTTGCGCGATCAGCTCCGCCTCGGTCTGGCGGATGAGCTGGTTTTCGTAGAGCCGGAAGAAGAACAGGCCGACCAGCGGCAAGGCCATCACCATGATCAGGATGGCGACGACGACCGTGGCAAGCCGTGGCCGCCATTTGCGGCCGATCCATTTGCTGGACGTCGTCAGCCGCATCGGCCAAGCCGGAAGCCGACGCCATGCACGGTCTCGATGACATCCAGGCAACCCACTGCCGCCAGCTTGGCGCGGATGTTGCGGATATGGCTGTCGACGGTGCGGCCGGCGACGTGGATGTTGCCGGCATAGGCGCTGGCCATCACCGCGTCGCGGTCGAGCACATGCGCCGGCCGCGCCAGGAACCCCTTCAGGATCGAAAACTCTATCCCTGTCAGGGCAAGCGGCCTACCGTCGAAGCTGGCGGCATGGCTGGCCGGCGCCAGAGCCAGCTTGCCATGCGAAAACTGCCTTTCGTCGGCTGGTTCGGGCGGCACCGGGCGGGCGCGCCGCAGGATGACATTGACGCGGGCGACCAGCTCGCGCGGGCTGAATGGTTTCGTCACATAGTCGTCGCCGCCCATTTCGAGGCCGAGGATGCGGTCGATCTCCTCGTCGCGCGCGGACAGGAACAGCACCGGCACATCGGATGTGTGCCGCAGCCGCCGGCAGACCTCCAGCCCGTCCATTTCCGGCATGCCTATATCGAGCACGACAAGATCCGGCGCCCGGCGGCCGATCGCCTGCAAGGCGGCGGCACCGTCGGCCACCCCTGTCGTTTTCATGCCGGCCTTTTCCAGCGCGAAGCAGATCACCTCGCGGATGTGCGGGTCATCGTCGGCGACGAGGATGTGATGCGGCATGGATCAGCGGTCCGGCACAGGTTCTGGGACGTCAGGAACCACGAACGGCCCCTTGCTGTCGAGATATCGCAGCAGCCGCCAGTCGCGAAAGCTCCAGGCCCGCCAGTTCCGCTGGATAGTTCGATACCAGATTTCGTCGCTGCCGCGCACGCCAGCCAGTTCGCGGACAGTGCCGGCGGCCGGCGTCTTGCCCTGCTGCTCGAGGAAGCGATCGAGTGCGGGAAACGCGCCCGGACCGAGCGAGTGAAGATACCAGGCGTCTAGGGGAATGCCCTGGCCGGTCACTTCGAGGGAATGGTCGACATTGTAGTTGGCGATCGTCGCTGCAAAATTGATGAAGCAGCCGGCATAAAGCGTCAGGGATAACGTCAGAAGATTGGCGGAGAGCAGCCATTCGTTGGATTTTCTGAGCGCGATGCGGGCAATGATCAGGGCCAGGCCTGCTGCCACCAGCCCCATCCAGGCAAAGGCGGCGACGCGCCAGTAGGTCAATGCATAGATGCCGATATAGAGGTCGAGCCGCAGGATCGACGAGACGACCAGCATGATGTTCTGCGCCACCCAGGCATAGACCAGCCGGCGGATGAGCGGATCGGCCGATGTCTCGCTGCCTGGCCGCAGCGCTGCCAGCACGAAGCCGGCGGCAAGCAGCGCCGTGACGATCAAGGGATAGGCGCCACGATGCGCGTAGGCCGCGTAGCTCAGCCCGTCGGGAAGGGCCGCCCCGCCCCACAGATAGGTGGCGTCGAGCGCCGTCTGCAGCGCAAACAGGATGTTGAAGACGATCAGGGCGCGCAGGATGGCGGCCTTGCCGAACAGGATGTCTTCGATGGTGGTGACGGTTTTGTCGGCTTGAGCGCCGACCGCCGGCGCCGCGCGCGGGATGCGGCGAACCAGGCGCGGCAGGCGCGGCCGCAGAAAAGTCCAGACAGCGGCGGGCACGAACAGCCAGAAGGCAATCCGCACCAGCTGGATAAGATCGAGCAGCCTCACGAGGTCGATCAGCGACAGCCAGTAGTCGATGACCGGATTGGCCACACCGAACAGCGCCAGGAAGACCGCTCCCAGCGTCAGCGGCATCACCCAGACAGCGATCGCCGCGAGGCGAACACGCCGTCGGCCGAACCGCCGCGCCGTCCTGCGCCAGCGGATGAAATCATTGGCGAAGCGGAACGGCGCCGCCAGCCCGAACAGCGCGATCTGGCCGGCAATACGGGCGATGCTGTGCCGCAACCGCCCGCTCAGCGAGAGCGCGAAGACGCTCAGCGCCGCCAGCGCGATCGAGACCGACAGGGTGCTGACGTTTTCAGCCAGCGGCAGCAGCGCGACAAGCAAGGCGATGGGCTTGAGCCAGACCCTGCCGTCGCTGAAAGCCGCCGGGTGCACGGCCACGACCGCCGCGGCAATCAGCAGGGCGAACAGGAAAACCGTGATGCCGGCGGGCTGGCCATAGAACAGGAAATCCGCAAGTGCTGCCAGCAGCACGGCGACACCGAAGCGGCTGCAATAACTCGGCGCGGCGGAGAACAACGCTGTCATGACCTGGCTTTCCTGACCCGCCGAACCGTTGGCGGGCTTCTGTGTACAAAGGGAATGAGGGTTGCGACAGGACACGCGCGCGGCGGATCGGCCAGCCACCAGCCTTCGCTGCGCAGTCGGAAGGGCAGGAAGGGTTTTGCTCGCTTTTGCATGCCACCTGTTTGTCAGGCCGGCAGGGAGATCGCAGGGCGGATCCGAGGAGGTTTTCCGCAGGCCTGTGCAGTTTTCGTGCAGAGGCCGAAGCTGCCAATCTCCCCCCTCGTGGGGGAGATGCCCGGCAGGGCAGAGGGGGGCGTGAAGGATCGCCGACCCCGGTTACTCCGCTCCCGCTGAGAACAGCCTCAGAGTGCAATTGCAATCAATGATAGGTCGGCAGGACAGCGCCCCCCTCTGGCCTGCCGGCCATCTCCCCCACGAGGGGGGAGATCGGACTGTCCTGCGCGCTTGCCTCACCCACCCACAAGCGGCATAGATCACCCATGGAAACCTATCGCCCGCGCCGCTCGGTGCTCTACGTCCCGGCCTCCAACGACAAGGCCCTGGCCAAGATCGCGCAGCTTGCCTGCGACGCAATCATCATCGACCTGGAAGACGCCGTCGCTCCGGCCGACAAGATCGCCGCTCGCGCAAAACTGGCCGGCATTTTCGCCAATCGCCCCAACGAACGCTGCGAGATGATCGTGCGCATCAATGCGCTGGCCAGCGCATGGGGCGCCGACGACCTGCTGGCTGCCGCAAGCTGTGAGCCCGACGGCATCCTGCTGCCCAAGGTCGACACGCCGCGCGACCTGCTCGAGGCCGGCGATGTGCTCGACGACAATTTCGCTCCCGACAGCGTGAAACTATGGGCGATGATCGAAACGCCCAAGGCGCTGCTCAACATCGGCGCCATCGCCGAGCTTGGCCGCGACCCGGCCTCGCGGCTCAATTGTTTCGTTGCCGGAACGAATGATTTGGTCAAGGAGACCGGCATTCTGGCAACGCCTGACCGGCGCTACCTCGTGCCATGGCTGATGCAGATGGTGCTGGCCGCACGCGCCGGCGGCATCGACATGCTCGACGGCGTCTCCAACGATTTTCGCGACCTCGACGCTTTTGCCCATGAATGCACCGAGGCGGCCGCCATGGGGTTCGACGGCAAGAGCCTCATCCACCCGGCCCAGATCGAAGCCGCCAACCGCGCCTTCGCGCCGTCCACGGAAGCGGTGGCCGAGGCGCGCTCGGTGAAGGAAGCCTTCGCGCTCGCCGAGAATGCCGGCAAGGGCGTGATCGCGCTGAACGGCAGGATGGTCGAGCGGCTGCACCTGGCGCAGGCCGAAAAACTGCTGGCGAAGGCAGCCGCCATCGGGTCATAAATGCTCGATGGATGCGAGCGGGCTATGGCTACTCACGACAGGAATTGAACAATGAAACTCTACCGCTTTCTGTCCGCTCCGGACGATGCCAGCTTCTGCCACAAGGTGACGGCGGCGCTGAACAAGGGCTGGCACCTGTTCGGCTCGCCGACCTATGCCTACGACAGGAAGGCCAAAACGATGCGTTGCGGCCAGGCCGTGGTCAAGGATATCGACGGCCAGGAATACGGGCCCGATACGAAGCTCAGCGACTGGTAATCGACGCTCGCATCCACAGCCACCCGCCCAGCCAGGCGATCGCTGCCGCAAGCGTCACCAAACCCAGGTCAAGGGCCCACTCCGGCACGAACGCACGGAGCGCAATAGGCACCGCGCCAATGAAATAGAGGGCGAGCGGAATGCGTGGCACGCCTCTTGCAACGACAAGAGAGATTACAAACGCAAGTGTCCCAAGCAGAAAAAGGAACGAACTGACGACCAGAGCCAGTCCGAGAGGGCCGGCGCGCAGCTCGATGATGGTTGTCAGCGGAAGTTTCGAAAATACCAGATTGATCACCACTTCCACACCGACCAAACTTGCCAGTGCAAAGAAGTTGATGACAAACGCGATGGTGCCGAACAGACCCGCGCGCCGCCCAAAAGCGAGAAACAGGCCGACGACAAGACCAAGCGCCAATATCTCGGCGACTGGCGCGAGAAGTTGTGTCAGATCGGTGGTCGCGATGAGCGCGCTGCGTTTGGCCGCGTTAACCACAAGAATAAGCGCGCTTCCCACCCCGGCGATGGCGGCAAGCCGATAAAGCGTGACGCTGGGCATAGCCGCGCTCGACTGGACAGTCGTGAGGTTCTCGTTGTGCTGAGGTTCTTCGGCTGGACTCCTCAGCGAAATCAACGATTGCGGACGGCGGGGTTCGGCGGTTCTGGCAGACATGTTCGTCTCCTCATTCTGGGAAAACGGGGAGCCCGCGAAGACCGCAGGCCTGTTTCGGTCCCATTTGTAATCACTGCTTACATCCCCTTACCTGCATTGTAAACGGTGATTACATAAATCGCGGATCGTGCTACGGACGCGTGAAGCAGCTCTACGGAACGAAGGAAAAGAGATGGCAAAAGCCAAGACGCCTCACCGCACCGGCTACCACCATGGCAATTTGCGCGACACGTTGATCGATGCTGCAATTCAACTTGTCGAGGAAGGCGGCCCCGACAATGTGAGCGTGCGCGAAGCCGCAAAGCGGGCCGGCGTTTCGCCCGGCGCGCCCTTCCGGCATTTTCAGTCGAAAACAGCGCTGCTGACCGCGGTCGCCGAACAAGCCATGAACCGGCTGACAGAGGCCGTTGCCAATGCACTTTCAGAAGTCGACAGCGCGGATCCCATCGTGGCCTTCGAAGCAATCGGACAAGGCTATCTGGAATGGGCGATCGGCAATCCCACGCATTTCCAGATCATCAGTTCCCGAACGCTGATTGATTTCGACGCGTCGGACAGTCTTCGCGGTCAGAATGAGGCCATTCGCCGGAAGATGATCGACCTGCTGACCCAGGCGCAGCGGCAGGGTCAGTTGGCTGCGAACGCGGACTTCGATCATCTGGTTCTTGCCGCTCGTGCCTTTGTCTATGGGTTGGCACGAATGGTGGTTGATGGTCATTTTCCGGAGTGGCATCCGTCCGAGCCGCCATCGCTCGCCGTGCGCAAGGCGCTGCATCTTTTCATCAGCGGGATGACCAACCTATCCGAAGCGAGATCCCAAGAACCCTTGCCGCCGCTGAGTTCTGGACGACTGGATAGGAATGGACAATTCACGTGACGCAGGAAGCAGTTACTCCGCCGCCTCTTCGATCTTCTCCATATCATCGTCCGACAGCCCGAAATGGTGGCCGATCTCGTGGATCAGCACGTGGGTGACGATGTCGCCCAGCGTCTCTTCGTTTTCGGACCAGTAATCGAGGATGGCGCGGCGGTAGAGCGTGATGCGGTTCGGGCCTTCGCCGGTCTGCGGGTTCCAGCGCTCGGCGATGCCTCGCCCCTCGAACAGGCCGAGCAGGTCGAACGGCGTTTCCAGCGACAGATCGTCCATGATCTCGTCGGTCGGGAATTCGGCGATCTGGATGACGATCTCGCCGGTCAGCTTGCGGAAATCTTCCGGCAGATGCGCGTACGCCTCCAGCGCCAGGAACTCCATTTCGTCCATCGAGGGCGAGAGTTCGTCGTGCCAGGTGCGGGTCTTGTAGATGCGGGCCATGCTTTGTCCTTTGATCCCGGCATATAGGCTTTCGCACCGGAATCGGCAAATGAACGGGCCGATGCGTCTGCGCCTTCCATGCGGAGAGGAATAAATTCCCTATGAGTCTGCTTGACTCTTGGGGTGCGCTCTGGAATCTATAGGAACATAACAGGAACAATTGTGAGTGGAAGCTGACCGTCATGGCGATGACCGCCGTGGCGCGGGAGACTGTTTTTGCCCTGCGCCGCCAGATCGCGAAAATCGAGGGAACGCTGCCCGAGCGCTTGGCTGCGCCGGCCGCCGCGCCCCTTGATGCCGACGTCAACACAGATCTCACAATCGTCCGGCGTGGCATTGCCGCGGCGTTGCCGGATGCGTTCCTGCCTATTGGCGTCCAGCGCTTCGACGCCGCCCTGAGCGGCGGCCTGCCGAAGGCCGCCCTGAGCGAAATCCATGGGCTGGAAACCCGCGATGCCGGGGCCGTCGCCGGCTTCGCTTTGTCGCTCACCAGCCTGATCCTCAAGCAAACGCCGGGGCTGCCGGTGCTGTGGATCGGCACATCGGAGATCTTTCGCGAGGCAGGCTTTCCCTATGCCAGGGGGCTTCACGCCTCGTTCGGCATCGGGCCGGAGCAATTGCTGTTTACCGAGGCGCCAAAGCTTGTCGATGCGCTGTGGGTCGCCGAGGAGGCGGCCCGGATGACGGCGCTCGCCGCCGTCATCCTGGAAATCCGCGGCAATCCGCAGCGGCTGGACCTGACCGCGACACGCCGGCTGCATGCAAGGGCGCAAGCTGCCGGCCGGCCGGTGTTCCTGCTGCGGCAGGCGGCCGAGCCCGAACCGACGGCGGCACCCGTCCGCCTCATCGTCGCGTCGGCGCCGGCAACACCGCGCGACACCATTGCCGGACCGCTGGCCGGCTCGATCGGCCGCCCGGCCTTCACCCTCACCATCGGCAAGAGCCGCACGGCCCTGCCTGGACAATTCACACTGGAGTGGAACCCCGATGAACGCGCATTCGACGAAAGATGGAGCGAGGGAAGAGACCGGGCAAAGAATCCTGTCCCTGTGGTTTCCCTATCTGGCGGTGGAAAGGATCCTGCGCCAGCGTCTGGGGCGGTCCTGGCGTTCCCGGCCCTCGGATCACCCATCTCACCCGCCGCTCGTAATCAGCCATCGCGACCGCAACGCGCAGCGCATCTCGGCCCTCGACGAGCGGGCTGAGGCGCTGCACCTGAAGCGCGACATGGGCATTGCCGATGCGCGCGCCATGCATCCGTCGATCGAAATCGTCGAGGCGGATCCGGAAGCCGACCGCCGCCTGCTCGAAGGCCTTGCCGACTGGTGCGACCGCTACACCCCGCTGGTGGCCCTGGATGGGGCGGATGGCCTGTTTCTCGACGTCACCGGCTGCACCCATCTGTTCGGCGGCGAGCGCGCCATGCTGGACGACATCCTGTCGCGTTTCTTCCACCAGGGTTTCGATGTCCGCGCCGGGCTTGCCGCGACACCGGGTGCTGCCTGGGCGGCGGCACGCTTTTGCGGCGACCGCATCGTTGTGTCAGGTGAGGAGGAGGCGCTGCTGGCACCCCTGCCGCTGGCCGCGCTGCGCATTGAACCTTCGACCCGCACCAGCCTGGAAAGTGTGGGCCTGCGCACGGCGGGCGCCGTCATGGCGGCACCGCGCGCGCCGCTCGCCCGCCGCTTCGGCGCCTTGCTGCTCCTGCGCCTCGACCAGGCGCTTGGCCGTCTCGATGAGGCTGTCTCGCCGCGCCTTCCCGTCGCGCCGCTTTCGGTCGAACGCCATCTCGCCGAACCCGTCACCTTGACCGAGGACATCGAACGGCTGGTGGGCATGCTGGCGGCGACCCTGAAAACCGATCTCGAACGCCGCGGCGAGGGCGCCAGGACGCTGGCGCTGCTGCTCTTTCGCGTCGACGGCGCCGTCAGCCGCATCGCCATCGGCACCTCGCGGCCGATGCGCGAACCCATGCTGATCCAGAAACTGTTCCATGAGAGACTGGCCGCGATCGAGCAGGATATCGATGCCGGCTATGGTTTCGATCTGGTGCGGCTCTCGGTGTTGGCGGCAGCCACCTTCGACATGCAGCAGGCCGATCTTGCCGGCGAGGTGACCGACGACGGCGCCGATATCGCGCTGTTCGCCGACCGCGTCCGCGCCCGGCTCGGCGAGGGCGCGGTGCTCCGGCCGGTCGCGGTCGAAAGCCATCTGCCGGAGCGTGCCGTAGCCACCATCCCCTTCACCGAAGCGCCGCGCCGGACCACGCCGCCGAAAAAGCCGGACAGGCTGCAGGCACCACCACAAACCATTTTTCCGCCGGAACGGCCGATCCGGCTGTTCCGCTCGCCCGAACCCATCGATGTGCCGGCCACTGAAATGCCGGAAGGACCACCGCTGAACTTCCGCTGGCGGCGCGCGCTCTACCGGGTCACGCGCGCCGAAGGGCCGGAACGCATCGCCGCCGAATGGTGGCGCGAGGCAGCGAGCGACCCGATCACGTCAACCCGCGACTATTTCCGCATCGAGGACGCCGATGGTCGCCGCTATTGGCTCTACCGGCAAGGTCTTTACGGCAACACGCAGGTGCCGCCGCGCTGGTTCATGCATGGTGTTTTCGCATGAACGCGCTGACCGTCATCCCCTATGCCGAGTTCGGCATCCAGTCGAATTTCTCCTTCCTGCGCGGCGCCTCCAAGCCGGAGGAGCTGGTGGTCGCGGCCAAGCTCCTGGGCTTCTCGGCGATCGGGCTTGCCGACCGCAACACGGTGGCCGGCGTGGTGCGCGCCTGGCAGCAGGCCAAGGTCGAAAAACTCTCCTATCATCCCGGCTGCCGGCTGGTTTTCGGCGACGGCACGCCGGACATCCTCGCCTATCCCCAGGACCGCAAGGGCTGGGGACATCTCTGCCGCATGCTGACCCAAGCCAATCTGCGCGACGAGAACGAAAAAGGCGCCACCCTCCTCCAGCGCGGCGACCTTCTCGAATGGGGTGACCTGATGTCGCTGGCGGTCCTGCCCGATCTGTCGGCGGGCGCGCAAGACGGTCTCGCTTTGCTTGGTGAGCTCAAGGGCCGTTTCGGCAGGAACCTGCGGCTTGGCGTTTCGCCCTGTTATGCCGGCAATGACCGTTTCCGTATCGAGCAGGCGGCAGCGCTTGCCGAGAGCGTCGGTGTTCCGCTGATGGCAACCAACGACGTTCTCTACCACACGGCCGAACGGCGCCCGCTGCAGGACGTGCTGACCGCGATCCGCCTCAACACGCCCGTCGCCGAGGTCGGGCTGCAACTCACCGCCAATGCCGAACGCCATTTGAAGCCGCCAATGGAGATGGCGCGCCTGTTCCGCCGGCATCCGCAGGCGCTGGCCGAGACGCTGCGGTTTGCGGAAGAATTGACCTTCTCGCTTGGCGACCTCCAGTACAACTACCCCGACGAGCCGACGGAATCGGGTCTTGGTCCACAGGCTGAGCTGGCGAGACTGGCTCGGGAGGGGGCGGCGAACCGCTATCCGGCTGGTGTGCCGGATTCGGTGACCAGGCGCATCGAGGAAGAGCTCGCTTTGATCGAACGCCTCAACTATGCCCGCTATTTCCTGACTGTCTACGACATCGTCAAGTTCGCGCGCAGCAAGGATATTCTCTGCCAGGGACGTGGATCGGCCGCCAATTCGGTCGTCTGCTTCTGCATCGGCATCACCGAAGTAGGACCGGAAAAAATCGATTCGCTCTTCGAGCGCTTCATTTCCGAGGAGAGAAACGAGCCGCCGGATATCGACGTCGATTTCGAGCACGAAAAGCGCGAAACCGTAATCCAGTACATCTACGAGAAATACAGCGGCAAGCGCACGGCACTTGCGGCCGCCGTCATCAGCTATCGCGGCCGTTCGGCGCTGCGCGAAGTGTCGAAGGCGATGGGCCTGTCCGAGGATGTCAGGGCATCGCTTTCCGGCTCGATCTGGGGTTGGTCGACATCGGAGCTTGGCGAGAAGGAAGCCCGCGCCGGCGGCCTCGACCGCACCGACCCGGTGTCGAGGCACGTGATGGAGCGTGCCAATGAGATCATGGGCTTCCCCCGCCATCTGTCGCAGCATGTCGGCGGCTTCGTCATCACCAGGGACCGGCTCGACGAGATCGTGCCCATCGTCAAGACGGCGATGGACGAGCGCAAGATGGTCGAATGGGACAAGGACGATCTCGACGCGGTGAAGATCCTGAAAGTCGACGTGCTGGCGCTCGGCATGCTGACCTGCCTCCAGCGCGCCTTCACCTTGCTTACTGACCACTATCCAAAGGCGCGAGACAAATACGGCCGACCTTATGTGCTGGCCACCCTGCCGCCGGAGGATAGGCAAGTTTACAAAATGATCTGCCGCGCCGATACGCTTGGCGTCTTCCAGATCGAATCGCGCGCCCAGATGTCGATGCTGCCGCGCCTTGAGCCGAAAACCTTTTATGACCTTGTCATCGAGGTGGCGATCGTGCGGCCGGGCCCGATCCAGGGCGACATGGTCCATCCCTATCTGCGCCGCAGGCAAGGCAAGGAAAAACCCGAGTATCAAAAACCGGAGCTGGAGGCGATCCTCAGCAAGACACTGGGCGTGCCGCTGTTCCAGGAGCAGGCGATGAATATCGCCATCGTCGCCGGTGGTTTCAAACCGGGCGAGGCCGATGAACTGCGCCGCGCCATGGCCACTTTCAAGCGCACCGGCACCATCGGCAATTACCGCGACCGTATGATCAATGGCATGGTCGGCAAGGGCTACACGAAGGACTTCGCCGAGCGCTGCTTCAAGCAGATCGAGGGCTTTGGCGAATATGGCTTTCCCGAAAGCCATGCCGCTTCCTTCGCCCTGCTCGTCTATGCCTCCTGCTGGTTCAAGACCTTCTATCCCGACGTGTTCTGCGCCGCGATCCTGAATTCGCAGCCGATGGGGTTTTACCAGCCGGCCCAGCTGGTGCGCGACGCAAGCGACCATGGCGTCGACATCCGCGACGTCGACGTCAATTTCTCGGTCTGGGACTGCACGCTGGAGAAAGCGCCTTTCAATCCGGCCCGCATCCTCCCACGCCATGCCGAGATGCGCGGCGTCATCGAGACGAAGCATGCCGTCCGGCTCGGCTTCCGCCAGATCAAGGGCCTGTCGAAAGAGCGCATGGAGGCTTTCGTCGAACAGCGCGGCTCAGGCTACGTATCCGTCCGGGATGTCTGGTTGCGCTCCGGCCTCGATGTCGGCGAGATCGAGCGGTTGGCGCAGGCCGACGCCTTCCGTTCGCTCGGCCTTGATCGTCGCGAAGCCTTGTGGGCGGTGCGCGCACTCGACGGCAAGAGCGCCGCCGAAAGGCTGCCGCTGTTCGACCAGCCGGCGCTTCGCCTGCGCGAGCTGGAGCCCGAGACGAAGCTGCCGAAAATGCCGCTAGGCGAGCATGTCATCCATGATTACCGCGCGCTCGGCCTGTCGCTGAAGGCGCATCCGGTCGCCTTCCTGCGCGAGCGGCTCGACCGCGCCGGCGTCATCCCCAATGCGAACCTGCCTTCCGTGCGCGACGGCAGGCGTGTCTCCGTTGCCGGCCTCGTGCTGGTGCGGCAGCGCCCCGGCAAGGGGAACGCGATCTTCCTGACGCTGGAGGACGACAAGGCGGTGGCCAACGTCATCTTCTGGCAAAGAACCTTCGACCGTTACCGGCCGATCGTCATGGGCGCCCGGTTCGTCAAGGTCACCGGAAAATTGCAATCTGAATCGGGCGTGGTCCACATCGTCGCCGAGAGGATCGAGGATCTGACGCCTTGGCTGACCGTGCTTCTGGAGAAGGTCAGCGGGGCCGAACCAGCGGTCGCCGGTCCTCCGGAGCGCGCTGCCAGGGGGCCCGATCGCTTCGGCCAAGCCGCGACGGGGAACGCGCTGGTCCGGCAGGATCTCGCAACGCTGTCGGAAGAAGCGGAACAGGTCATGCCCAAGGGACGGAATTTTCAGTAGGCAAGGCCATGCCAAGAGCGGAACGAAAGCGGACGTCGGCGATCCTTCGTACCCCTCAGCCCGGCCCACCCAAGCGCGGCGGCGGCGGGGCCAGCACATCCTCCACCGAAAGCGTCCGCGCCTCGGAAGGCAGCATGATCGGGATGCCGTCACGCACCGGATAGGCAATCTTGGCGACCCTGGAAATCAGCTCACCGCGCTCTGGATCCCAGGCCAGCGGCCCCTTGGTCAGCGGGCAGGCCAGCAGCTCCAGCAGCTTGGGGTCGACCTTCCTCCCGTCACGTCCGTCCGCCGCCATAGCAACCTCTCATTGTAGACTCGAGCCAAAGTCCTCATTCTCGCGCGCCAGCGCCATTTCGGTGATGGCGATCAGCGTCTCGGCCCGGGTCCTCAAATCCGCCGCTTCGAGCAGCGCCTGTTTCTCGGCCGGCCCGTAGGGCGCCATCATCGACAGCGCATTGACCAGCATGGCATTTTCGGCCCGGCTGACGCTTTCCCAGTCGGCCTCCAGGTCGTTGGCCTGCAGATAGGCGCGAAATGCCTTGAGCAGCGAGGGCCGGTCGATCTCGTTGCCCGCCTCGTCCTCATCGAGATCGGTGAGGAAGGGCGCCGGCTTGCACTGGCGAAACGGCGTCTTGACCGTCAATTCGTGGGCAATGCGGAACCGGCACACGCCCTGCAGCGAAATCAGGTAGCGGCCGTCGCCACTCTCGGAAAAGGCGATGATGCGCCCGGCGCAACCGACATTGCAGAGCTCCGGCTCGCCATCGCCGCGCAAGGCGCCGTCGAGACTGGGCTGGATGACGCCGATGAGCCGCGGGCCGGCAATCGCCTCGTCCACCATCTGCAGATAGCGCGGCTCAAATATGTTGAGCGGCATGCGGCCTCCCGGCAGCAAAAGCGCACCCTCGAGCGGAAAGATCGGGATCGTCGACGGCAAATCCTTGGCGAGCCGGTAATGCGCGTTTCCCGCTTGCACCGTATTCCTCCGATCGCTTCACCAGAAGCGCGTCATCCCGTTCTAATCTGGCGCAGTCGTGGCCGACGCCAAGCCCGTGCGGCAAAACAACCGGCAGCCGGCTCAGGAAAACAGCAATGCCGACAATTTGCGGCGCGCCGCCAGCGTTGCCTCGTCGGTCATGCCCCATGCCTCGAACAGCTGCAGCAATTGCGTCCTGGCGCCATCCTCGTTCCAGGCCCGGTCGGCCTTGATGATGGCCAGCAGATTGTCGGCCGCAGCCGTACGGTCGCCATTGGCGTTCTGGATCATGGCCAGATCGAAACGCGCCTGGTGATCTCCGGGATTTTCCGCCAGCCGGCGCTCGAACTCGGCCGGATTGCCGAGGGCCGCCGCCTGCGCCGCAACCGCCATCCTGGCGCGCAGGGCTGCCAGTGGCGGCGCATCCTTCTTGGCCTCCGGGGCTGTTGCCAAAAGCGCCTCGGCGCCTTCCGTGTCGCCGGCGTCGAACAGCAGTTCGCCCAGCCCGGCGATCGCCTCGATCGTCTCCGGCGCCTGCGCCAGGATGGCGTCATAGATGTCGGCCGCGGTCTGCATGTCGCCGGCGTCGCGCGCCTCGGTGGCCGCAGCCAGGGCTTCGGCCACCGGCGGCGCGCCATTGCCCTTGCCGCCGACCTTGGTGATGAATTCGTTGATCTGGCTCTCCGGGATGGCGCCCATGAAGCCATCGACCGGCTGGCCGTCCTTGAAGGCAATGACCGCGGGTATAGACTGGATGCCGAGCTGGCCGGCGATCGAGGGATGGTCGTCGATGTTCATCTTGACCAGCTTGACCCTGCCGCCGGCGGCCTTGACCGCCTTCTCCAACTGCGGCGTCAGTTGCTTGCAAGGGCCGCACCAGGGCGCCCAGAAATCGACCAGAACCGGCTGGCGGCGCGATTCCTGGATGACATCGGCGGCAAAGGCAGCCGTCGTCGTGTCCTTGATCACATCGGCGGGAGCGGCGGGCGCATCGCCAAGCGCGACTTTCGCCGGCGCCGGCGCGGCTCCACCATACTGCACCGAGGTGGTGTACTGGCCGCCATTGCCGCCAAAGGAGCCGCCGAACGGATTGTTGTCGCTCATCTCTTTAACCCTTCCGTGGCGCCGCCGGCCGGCGGCCATGCGCCCTATGCTTCAGACCATCTGACTCAAGCCATCCATGTGGCGATCACACGGAGACTTTCAAGATAGCAGCATCGTGCCCGGTTGCCTCGACGAATCTGATCAGGTCGCGCGCCGCGATCGATGTCGTCGCCTCATTGGTCAGCGGATGCCCATTGATCACCGCATGCTGCATCAAATCCTTGTCGAGCACGAGCTTGACCCTGTTTGCCGTGTCGTTGATGACGCCAAAGACCGTGACGGCGCCCGGTGTGACGCCGAGCAGCTCCATCAGCATCTCCGGTCTGCCGAAGGAAACCCGGCTGGCCGCACCGATCACCTGATGGATTTGCTTCAGGTCGACGACCGCGTCCTCGCCGACGGTAACCAGGAAGAAATTGTCCTTCTTGTCCTTCAGGAACAGGTTTTTCGTGTGCCCGCCGGCGATTTCGCCGCGCAGCGCCTGCGAATCCGCGACCGTGTAAAGTGGCGGATGGCGCTTCGTCGACGTGGCAATACCGAGTTCGGCAAGAAAGGCCATCAAATCGGCTTCGGTCTTCGGCATCGGTTTCGTCTTCGTCCCATTTCTCTAGCCAGCCGTTTACGGCCAATGGGGCAGCCGACACAAGACCGTCATGCGACATCATGGTGAGCGGCGCCGCCCTTCGCGCTGGCGCCCCGCCGCCCGCCGCTCACGCGCCCGCCAGCAGCTTGCCGGTCCCGCTTGCCGCATCGCAAAAAAGCCTGCGATTTCCCTGTTGCAATCGCCGCGCTCTTCAGCCATATAGGCCCGGCTTGCGGCCAAGACGCCGTGCGAGCGGGTGTAGCTCAGGGGTAGAGCACAACCTTGCCAAGGTTGGGGTCGAGCGTTCGAATCGCTTCACCCGCTCCAGTTTCCTCCAGGGGACTAAGCATCGAAAAGCCGCGGTCCGCCGCGGCTTTTTCGTTTCTGGGGCTTGCCGGGCTAAGAGCTTTGGCGGAGCTCTTTCGTCCCTCCCCCAGAAGTCACATAAAATTACAGTGGGGAACGGTTCCCGCCTCGCCTCGTTAGCCTCCTTCAACGCAACGATGGAGAAAGCCATGCAGGACATTTCCGGCAAGCGCGTCGCTATTCTGGCGACGAACGGGTTCGAGCAGTCCGAACTTGAGGTGCCGCTGAAGAAGCTGCGCGAGGCGGGCGCCAAGGTCGATGTCGTGTCACTCGCAAGCGGCAAGATCAAAGGCTGGGACCTCAAGGACTGGGGTCGGGAGATTCCCGTCGACAAGACTTTGGATGAGGCGCGGGCGCACGACTATGACGCGATCGTCCTGCCCGGCGGGGTCATCAATCCCGATCTGCTGCGCGTCGAGCGAAAGGCCCTGGACTTCATCGAATCGTTCTGGTCGGCCAAGAAAGTCGTCGGCGCGATCTGTCATGCGCCCTGGCTTCTCGTCGAGACAGGCATCGTAAGGGGTCGCCGGGTCACCTCTTACAAATCGATCAAGACCGATGTGATCAACGCCGGCGGTCTTTGGGAGGACAGCAAGGTCGTCACCGACCAGGGACTTGTTACCAGCCGCAACCCCGGCGATCTCGACGCGTTCTGCGACAAGCTCGCCGAGGAGATCAGGGAAGGGCGGCACGACAGAAGGGTTGCTGCCTAGCCTTCTGTCCGGACGCGTCGGTTGGAAGGTTACGCCGGGAAAACCGCAACGTTTTCCTCAGGCGCTCTTTGCCCCATGCGCCTTCCGCAGCGATGCCTGATGCACCAGCGAGGTCCAGCTGTTGGTCGAGGCGAGGTGGCAATAGAGCAGGCCGAGCGCACCTGATTTGCGCAGGTCGAGAAACGCCTCGTCGCTCAATTTGTTGAAGGCCGGCTCGTCGATCACCTGGAAATCGGTGAGGTTGAGCACCTCGCCGCCTTCCAGCGTCACCTTGCTCTGGCGCGGCGAGAACAGGCCGTGCGCATCGATCTTTTCGACCATCTCGCGGGTGGCTCTGAAGTCGATCTGGAACTGGTTGCAGAAGGCGAGCGCCTGTTTGGTCGCTTCGGTCGGCTCGTTGCCGGTGAAGAACGGCGCGATCTTGTCGTCGCGCAACGGCGCCAGCAGCTGGTCGACGACGCGGTCGCTGGCCCGTTCGACGCACAGCGTCAGCCGGCCGGCCGATGTCGGGTCTTCGGCCAGGATGAAGGGATAGCGCCGGACATAGGCGGGGATGTAGTGCGGACCGGTCCATTTGCCGCCGGCATCGACGAACAGGTTCTCGTTCTGGCGCACGCCGGTGATGATCACCGGCGACTTGGCCGGGCCGATGAAGACGATCGGGTAGGAGCGCATCGCCGCCGGCATTTCCGACGCGACCACCGGAATGGCGTGCGCCGAGCGGGCGAAGCGGAAGTCGCTGCGCGCGGTCAGGCCGAGCGAGCCGTGCCGCGTCGGATTGAGCGCCTCGGGCCTCGAATAGAACAGCGGCAACGCATCGCTCGCCACGTCCGTCTTTGCATCCGCCATCATCCGTCTCCCGCAAGCCGATCTGGCCGCCAATGGTCCCGAAGCCGGGATCTGTTGTTGTTTGCACCGAGCTTGGATCGAAAGGAATCCCGCGCAGGAACAAAGTACTACAGCGTCTCTTGCGTGCATAAAAGGACAGGCGGTGCTGTATTTTGGGTTTGCGGGCGATCGATTGTCTTGGGGAGCACGGCTGTCGGCCTGCCGCCTCTGGACAGCTTGCGGCGAAGCGGCGACAGTGCCGCCGCTGGAGCAATTCCAGGAAAAGTGTGGAGCAGTTTTCCCTGGCAATTGCGAAGAAACAAAAGCCGGATCAGCGATCCGAACACGGAACCGCTCCAGCAGATAGATTGAGGGAAACGGAATGGCGTCGGTGTCGGATTTCGAGCAAGGACAAACCTTCACCATAGAAGCCGGGGGCCAGCGGATCCCGCTCGAACTGAGCGCGGTCAAACCAATCGCCGCCAGCCCGCGCCCGGGTGGCGGTTTCTCGCTGCTGTTCAGAGGCCCGCGCGACATCGCGCTGCCGCAGGCGACCTATCTTTTCACCGGGAAAAGCGGCAGCCACGAGATCTTCATCGTGCCGGTCGCCGCCGATGCGACGGGGCGGCTGTACGAGGCGGTGTTCAATTAGGACCCAGTTTTGGGCTGCATGCAGGCCTATCGCATCGTGACAGGGCCTAATGCGACAATTCTTGCCGCCGGCGCCGCCCCTCACTGTCCTGCCGGACATCTCTCCCCGTAAACGGGGCGAGAGTGGCTGGCTGCGACGCGGGCGCCTTTCTTGCAACGCTGGAGAGTGGTGAAATCCGCGGCGAAAGCGTCCCTCTCCCCGTCACTATACGGGGAGAGGATGCCGGCAGGCAGGTGAGGGGCAGCGCAAACGATGACCATAGACAATGATCGCATCTGCCAACAAATCGGTTCCGACGATCATAGATCGTCGCCCCCTGACGGCGCACAGGCCATCAGGTCATAAACGCCCTTGTCCTCGACGACCGCGAAGCCCAGCGCCAGGTAAAGCCGTCTCGCCGGATTGTTCTTCTCGACATGGATCGAGGCTGATTTGCCGGCTAACCATGCCTCGTCGATGAGATCGCGCAGCAGTGCGGTGCCGTAGCCCTTGCGGCGATGCTCCGGCAGGAAAGCGATGTCGATGATGCGGTGCTGGCTCGGCCAGCGCTCGATGTAGAGGCGGCCGATGTCTTCGCTATCGCGTTCCACCACCAGCCAGTCGGCCTCGGGATAGTGTTTTCGGTAATGCGCGTGCTGGGCCTGGAACTGCATACCGAGGAATTCGGCCTTCTGCGCCTCGCTCCACGACGTCACCGCGAGTTCTTCCATGCGCGTCGAAGCATAGAGCCGCGACAGGAACGGCAAGTCCGCCTCCGCTGCCGCACGACAGCGGAGCCCGGCCGTGTCAGACCGGGTCCAGGCCGGACGGGCCTGCTTGCCTTCCGCCCCGCTGCCGGAAACCAACCGTCAGACCGGCGGCGTCAGGTCGCGCACGACGATGGTCTGGTTGACGTTGCTGTCGGCAAGCGACACCCAGGAATATTCCCACTCTGTGCTGTCGATGCTCATCTGCGACAGCGTCCACAGCGAATTGGAATTGCCGGCGGCACCGCTCAACAGGCTGAACACCGCGAGGCGGCCATCGGCATTGTAGTCGAGCATCAGCCGCGTGTTGGCGTTGGAAGCGTTGAAGTCGCGCCATCCCGACCAGTTCTGCGTGGCAGCATCGTACTGCGCGTTGAACTCGTGCACATGCTGTACGTCGGATGCGACAAGCATGATGTCGCCATTGCCCTCGATGCCGGCGGCCAGCGTATATTTGCCGACCCTGCTGTAGCCTGTGGTTGCCCAAGGCGTCCATGTGGCGGTTCCGGCCGGTTTCTGGCGCGTGTGCAGGGCTTGGCCGCCCTTGGTCAAGGCGAACAGATTGGTGGCGCCCAGCGGACCGACAATCGGCGCCATTGCGATGAACCCGCCGGTGCCTGGAGTGTCGATCTGCACCCAGCCCGTCCAGTCCGCAACCTTTAGCGCCTGCGCCTTATTCTGCTGGCAGCGGTAGAGATTGGCTCCTGAATTGATGCCGAACAACGCAATGGTCCCGTCGGCCTGGCGTACCGCTGAGATCGACACCAGTCCGCCGGGAATCTGCAGCCAGTCGCTCCACATCTTGACGGGCGGAACGCGTTCCTCGACGGTGACGACGATCGGCGTGGAGGTGCCGGGCGGCGTGATGGTTTTCTGCACCTGCACGATCTGGTCCGGGTTCTGGTAGATCCACCAGATGCGCGCCTGGTTGTCGAGGACGAAGAGTTCGATGCGGCCATCAACATCACGTGCCATCGAAAAGCCGTAGTAGCTGGCGGCGCCGGCCGGCGCGCCGATGTTCATCGGCGCGGTCCATTTGTCGATCGGGCCGACCTGATTGGCATCCTCGGTGATGAAGAACAGATTGGGGCTGCCTGACAGCTGGGCGACGACGGCCACCCTTCCGTCCCTGGTGATGCCGGCCGTCATCTGCACGAAGGTGCCTGGAGCGATGATCGACCAGGCGGCGGGCCACGGTCCGTTCGGCGCGGTCTGTGCCTTCTGGATCAGGCGCCCGGCCGACGTATCGATGGCCACCACCATCAGCCGCGACAGTTCGAAGAAGGAAGCGCCGGCTGGCATGCTCTGGAAGATGGGCGCGGTCGGCGACGTGGCCGTCGCGGCCGTCTTCTTGGCTGCGGGGGTCGGCGCTTTGGACTTTGGTGCTGCTGTCTTGGCCATCGTATCGGTCCTGCCCTGTTGACTCGGTGTCAGCCTCTTGGTGGGAAAACGCCTTGCAGCGCGATGCAGAAATAACAGGTGAGATAGGGCTGCATATTGTTGTGCGGCTGGTCGCCGCCGGCAGGCGATATCGTCTGGTCCGACAGCGACACCATGCTGCCTGGCGCGACATATGCATTTCCCTGGCTTGACTTGGCGAACGCATTGCCGGGAGCGATGTTGCTGTCCCCGCTGACAAGCGAAGGAGCGGCCTGAACGAAATGGGTATGCATCGGCATCTCGGACTCCAGCAGGGACACCGTTTCAGAACCACCGGTTTCACCGAGATCATGCAACGACAGGCCCGGCCCCTGCCCCGGGTGCATCGGCGCGCGGCCTTGCAAATCCGGCAAGGCGAAGTTGGACTTGCCGTTGCCGCCATAAGTGGTGCCGAGCAACGAGAACAGTGCGGTGTTCTGCGACAGCGGCAGCAATTGACCATCGCACCAGGCCCAGCCCTTGGGCGCGAAATTGAACGGAAAGATGCGGATTTCGGCAACGAACGGATCAGCCATGACGGTCCTCTTTAAGTCGGCGAAGGGAATATGCCGAACAGCGAGATGATGAAGTCGACGCACAGATAGGGCTGGAAATTGCTGTGTGGCTGGCTGCCGCCGCGGCTGCCGAGAAATTGGGTGCTCATTGGCACCGACGGGCCGGCGTTGATGAACGCATTGACCTGACCTGATCTGCCGATGACGCTTTGGCTGGGGTTCGGCTGATTGGCGACGTCGCTCGAGGCCAGCAAGGCGTGGGTATGCGCCGGAATTTGCTGGATTGTCAGCGTGATGTCCTCCGCGCCTCCCGTCTCGGCTAGGATGAACCCGTTGCCCTGGTGGATGGGAAGGCGGCCGCGTAGGTCAGGCAGCGCGAAGGTGCTCTCGCCATCGCCGCCATAGGTGGTGCCTATCAGTTGGAAAAGCGTCTCGTTCTCGGAGATGGGCAGCAACTGCCCCTCGCAGAACATCCAGCCGGCCGGCGCGAAGTTACCGGCAAACATCCGAACTTCGCCAACATAGGGTTGTGCCATGATCGCGTTTCCTCAGGTCGGCGATGGGAAAATGCCCTGCAGGGCAATGCAGAAACTCAATGCCAGAAAAGGCTGCATATTGAGATGTGCCTGGCTGTCGCCGATATTGGTGACGGTGCCGGAAGCCATGGCACCGAGATTTTGCACCGGGCCATAAAGGAGGTTCGGCGTGCTGTTGCCCAGGACGTTGTTTGCGGGAAGGTTGCTCACGCCGGTGGCGGACGATGCGTTGGCGGCGTGTACATGGGTAGGCATTTCAGCAATGGACAGCGTGTGGGCCTGCTCGCCCCCGCGCTCGCCCAGCGTATGGCCGGCGCCGACATGGATAGGCATGCGTCCGCGATAGTCGGGAAGCGCGAAATTCACCCGACCGTCGCCGCCGAAGGTGGTGCCGAGCAGCGAAAACAACGCCTGGTTCTGATTGATGGGCAGGAGCTGGCCGTTGCAGAGTGCCCAGCCTTTTGGCGCGAACACGAACGACATGATTCTGATTTCCGACAAGAACGGCTCAGACATAAGTCCTCTCCCCAAATGCTTGTACTGACCTTACGGCCACTGCATTAGCAAGTCGACAGAAATCTTTAAGAAAATTTACATCGCTCTATTGTCGACGGGCATGCCTAATTCTTCGTAAGTATTTCCCGTCGAAATTAGTTAGTCGGCACGAGAACCAGTCCGCCATTATGTCCGCCAGGCACCGCCGCATAGGCCGGCGCGCCGCCGGCGTCGATCGCAGTCGCCAGGTTCGACGAATTCGTGACCGTGTTGCCGCCGGCATTCCAGGTAGCGAGGGCGCTCGCCGCGTTGTTGGCGCCGCCGACAAAGTTCTGGAAATACAGGTGCGAGGTGTCGCTGCCCAAGCGTGCCAGGAATCCATAGTCGTCGGCCGGCTGGCCAAGGGTCACGGTGTTGCCGCTGATGTTGAGGTAGGTGGTCGTGAGATCGCCGTCGTTGGAACCCGCGCGCACATCGATGGCAGGAGTACCAAGGCCCGCCGTACCACTGCCGGAGGTGGTGATGTTGTTGTTCTTGATCGTCAGATCGAGCGAGCCGTTGTCCAAACTCGGACCGGCGCCGTCGCCATGCGGTGTGGCAAAGATCGCCGGATCTTGGCCGGTCTTGGTGATCGTGTTGCCGATGATCTCGATGATGCCGGTCGAGGCGTCCTCCGGATGGATGTAGATTGCCGAACCCACCGAACCAACGCCGCCGCCCTGGATGTCGGCATTGTTGTTGATGCGGCCCATGATGACGGCATTGTTGATGCCGAACACGTTGATGACCGGACCGCCATTGCCATAGATCTTCTTGTTGTTGAGGATATTGAAATTCAGATGCGCGGTGTCCTCGGCGTTGAGGCCGATGGCGCGGCCCGTGCCGCCTTGCGGGTCGAACGTGTTGCCGTTGCCGCCCGTGCCGCCGTCGGTGATGTTGACGTTCAGCGTCGAGGTGTCGCGGGCGAAGGCCTCGACACCGGAGGTCCTGAGGCTGAGGAAGTTGCTGTTCGAGATGTTGAGCGTCGCGTTGGCGTTGCCAAAGGCTTCGAAATTGAGCCCTTGCGCGCCGTTTGTTGTGGAAAGCTTCGTGTTGCTGAACGTGCTACTGGCAATGTTCAGCGTCAGGCTCGTGCCTGCGCCGTTGCGGATGTCGACCAGATTGTCACCGCCAGCGCCGGCCGTGAAGCTGAACGTGGAATTGGTGATCGATGATGTGCCGGTAAGATTGTAGAACCGCATGCCGCCTTCGAAGACGGCATCGCCGAAGCCAGTCACCGTGGTGTTGGCGATCGTCAGGTTCGAGACGTTCTGGCCGTTGATGCCGACCTGGACGCCGCCGTTCAAATTCAAATTGGTGAACGCTGCCGTCGCCACGCCGCTCATGTTGATCGCCGCCTGGGCAGCGCTGTTGAACGTCGGGCCGTCGACATTGTTCAGCGTACCGTTGCCGGTATTGGCATTGGTGAAGTTCATGTTCGAAAGCGACAGATTCTTCGTCGACGTGAACAGCGCACCTTGCGCTGTGTTCTGGATTGTGCCGCCGGAACCAGCCGTAACCCCGACGCCCGTCACCGTCAGGCCACCATTGCCGGCAGCGAGGCCGGTGTTGTTGAGCACAATGCCGTTGATGGCGCCGCTGGCCGAAATGCTTTGGAACGTCAGCCCGCTGGCGCCGATATTCGTGTTGACGACGTTGAGCGCCGTCGCGGTGCCCGAACTGATGACGCTGCCGGTGCCGGTGGCGCTGACCGTGCCGCCGCCCGTCGCGCTGAAGCCGGCCACGTTGGCGCCCGTCAGCGTCAAGGTATTGGCGAAATTGATCGTGGAGCCAGTGTTGGTGGCAAGAGCGATACCGCCACTCGAAACGGTCGCCGAAATCGTTCCGTTGAAAGTCACCGTACCACCGGTGCGCCCGGAGAGGCTGACCACGTTGCCGCCGCTGGTCTTGGCGATCGACCCGCCATAGGTGACGCTTGCCGAGCCGCCCGAGCCGAGGAAGGCCACGCCGCTGGCGCCGGTCAGCGAGCCGGTGCCAAGATTGACGGTGCCGGGGCCGGTGACGCCGCTGACCACGACGTTGTTGGCGCCGCCCGTCGAAGTCGTCGACGAGAAGTTGATGCCGGTCGTCGTGGCGACGCCGTTGAGGTTGATCGCCTGCGCAACGCTGGAACTGACCGTGCCCGTCGTGACATTGACCGTACCGCCATTGATGGCGCTGAAGCCGGTGGTGCTAATGGTGACGATGCCGATGTTGGCGAAGCTGACAGTAGAGGTGGTGGCGTTGTTGTCGATCGCCACGGCCGTGCCGGTCAGCGCCGTCGTCGTGCCGAGAGCGACGCCGCCGGTGAAGCTGACCGTGTTGGCCGCCGTCGCGCCGGAAACGCTGATGCCGCTCGCCGTGCCATTCGCCACGACCGACCCGGCAAAGGCGAAACTGCCGCCACTGCGGCCCGTTATCGTGACCGCCGTGCCGCTCGACGTGTCGGGGACGCCGACAAAGCTCGCCGCATCGAAGGTGATGGCCGCGTTGCCGCCGGTGACCTTGATCCCGCCGCCGGCGCCGCCCGTGACATCGACATTGGTGCCGATGATCGTACCGCCCGGCCCGGATGCACCGCCGAAGGCGATGCCGGTGCCGGTCGTGTTCGTGGTGATGTTGAGGTTGGTCAGCGTCGTCGTGCCGGTCGCGTTGCGGATGTCGAAGGCAATGCCGGTGGCGCCTGTGCTGCTGACGTTGCTGATGGTGGTGTTGAGCGCGTTGACGATGACGTCGCTGGCATTGCTGGAGAACGTCACATGGTCGATCGTCGTATTGGCCGACGGCGTGATCTCGACACCGGCGATCAGGAAATTCTTGATCGTCATGTTGCTGATGATGGTACCCGTCGTCGTACCACCGCTATTGTCCTTGATACCGCGCGCCGCACCCGTCGGGCTGCCGTCGAGAATGAAGCCATCGATGATGTTACCGCTGGCGCCGAGCGTGATGGCGTTGCTGCCATTGCCGGTCGTCAGCGTCGCCGCGCCGTCCGGCGTCTGGTCGATGATCGAGATGCTGTTGCTGGAAAGCTGGATGGTGGACGGCACCGTCAGCGCCAGATTGATGGCGCCATTGCTGAAGCCACGCACCTGCTCGCCGTCGCCAAGCACCAGCGTGTTGTCGGCATTGGTGCCCGCCGCGCTGATAACGCCGCCGTTGTTGACAAGGACGAGGATGTCGCTGGCGACAGACGCCGCTTCGGCCGTCGAAAGCGTCGCCAGATTGTTCTGGTCGCGGCCGGTGCCGTCGCCGCTGGGGCTGGCGCCGACGAAATAGATCTTGCCGACGCCGAAGCCGAGGCCCGGGCTGGTCGTGAGGTTCACATCCTGGAAATTGTAGGTGCCGGCGACCGGCGCGCTGGCCGCATCGATGCCGACATTGGCGCCGAGGGTCGAATTCTTGTCGGTCACCGATTCGCCGTCGCCATAAGTGAAGGCGAGATTGGTCGTGCTGCCGAGGAACACGCCGGTGTTGACGCCGGCAATGCTCGAGCTGGCGCCGCCGACCACGGCGTCGCCGAGGCGCACGATCTGGCCGCCGATGGCACCGCGCAGATCGACGCCGATCGAGGTGCCGGCGGCAGCCGCGTTGGTGACATCGAAGTCATTGGCCGTCACCGCCGCGTTGATCGTCGCGCCGTTGAGGTCGAAGGCGACGCCCGTCGTGCTGTTCAGGCCAATGTCGAGGTTGGCGAAGGACAGCGCCGCGCCGAGCGTGCCGGAAACATCGACGCCGCGCGTGGTGATGCCTTGCAGATTGACCGTGCCGAGCGCGATTGCGCCGCCGCCGGAGGAGGCGATGCTGTTCAGCGTTATGCCGCTTGCAGCAGACGTGGTGGAAACCGAGTTGAAGTTGACGCCGCCGGCGCCGGCCATCACGCCGTCGAGACGCAGGGCGATGCCGCTGTCGGCCGAAATCGTGTTGCCGCTGCCGGTAACGCTGATCGTGCCGCCGCCGATGGCAACGAAGCCATCCGCGCTCGTCGTCGTTATCGCCAGCCCGCCGCCGCTGAAATTGATCGTCGCGCCGGTGTTGTTGACCACGCCAACGGCCGTGTTGATGCCAGTGTTGAAAGAATAGGACGGACCGGCGAAATTGATCGTTCCGCCGCTGTTGCCGGTGACCTGGATACCCTGGAACGTGGAGCTGACATTGCCGGTATCGAACGCGATGGTTCCGACCGCATGGTTGCGGATGTCGACGGCAAACCCGCCATTGGTGGCGATGCTGCCGTGATAGGCAACGCTGGCGCTGCCGCCATCGAGGAAGAAGCCCACGCCGGTGGGGTTGGTGATCGACGTTGCCGAACCGAAGGTGAAGGTGCCGCTGCCGGCAAGGATATCGATGCCGGCGTCACCGCCATTCAGCGTCGTCGTGCCGTTGAAATTGTAAATGCCGTTGGCATTGTTGAACTGCAGGCCGGTGCCCGCCGTGGCTGACAGCGCGCCGGTGCTGAAGGCGATCGTGCCGGCCGAGTGGTTGGCGACGCTGACCAGGGCGCCGGCATTTGCCTTGGTGATGTTACCGCTATAGGAGGCGCTAACCGTGCCGCCGCTGATATCGAAGGCCGTGCCGGTCGCGCCGGTGAGCGAGCCGGAGCCGAGGCTGACCGTGCCGGTGACATTGGCCAGGCTGACATTGTTGGTGCCGCCGCCGGACGATGTCGAGTCCAGCGCGATGGTGGCGGCGACGCCGGAAAGGCTGATCGCCTGGCCGCCGGTCGAGTTCACCGTCTCGGCACCGCCGGTGGCGGTGATGCCCATCGTGCCACCGGTTCCGGAGATGGCCGTGCCCGTGGTGGTGTCGATGGTCAGCCCGCCAGTGAAGCTGGTCGTGCCGCCATCTTGCGACAGGCCGATGCCGTTCGCGGTTTTGATGTCGGCGAGGCCGGTGACGTGGAGCGCGCCCGTCGCCACATGGATGCCGCCGCCATTAGTCGCTGTGTTGTCCACCGTCACGGTGTTGAAGTTGAAGGTGCCGGTGTTGGTGGCGCTGGCATCGATGCCGAAGTCATCCGTGCCCGTGATGGTCGTCGCCCCGGTGACGGTGAAAGTGCCGGCGACACCGTCGAAAATGATGCCGTTGGTACCGCCGCTTGCGCTAACGCTATTGAGCGTCAAGTTGACCGTCAGTGGATCGAGATTGAATGCAGCGCCGTTGGTCGTGTCGACTGAACCGCCGCTGCTGTTCAGCGTGAAGACGTTGCCCACTAGCTTGGTGTTGACGAAGACGCCGGTTTGGCCATCGTTGGCGACGTTGAAGGTGCCCAGATCAAGCGTGCCGCTGGTGCCGGTGAAGTTGATGCCAACGCCCTGGACACGCGCGCCTGGCGTGCCGACTATGAGCGTGCCGGCATTGACGGTGCCGCCAGCGCCGTCGGCGTCGAAACGCACACCATTGAAGGCGATACCACCGCTGTTGGCGCCACCGGTCACCGTATTGCCGGCAAAAGACCTGATCGCCACTGAGTTGTGGGTCGGATCGATGGTCGTACCGAAGAAGGCCGCCCCCAATCCCGATCCGGTCGACTGGAATGTGTTGCCGTCGATCGAGGCGAGAAGCGTATCGGCGGTTACACTGCTTGAGGAGAAGTTGAGCGCATTGCCTCCGGCCGCGATATCGTTGTTCCTGAGCACGAAGTTCGAGGCGCTGGCCGCATCGACAGAGATGCCGGTGCCGGAGCCGAGATTGCGCACGATCAGATTCTCGATGCCGGCGGTGATCGTACCGGTGCCTGATGTCGGCAGGCTGATGACCGAGGTGGCATTGTTGGCTGAGAGGATCGGCCGCAGCGTGTCGATGCCGGTCGGCGCCGCGATGATCGGCGTGTTCTGCACCGTGGTGAAGTGGAACGCAGCGGATGCGCCACCGCCGGCATCGATACCGAGTTGAGAGACGTCGATGGCCACGTCGTCGCTCTTGAACGAGATCAGCACCTGGCCGTCGTCGAGCACGAACGACGTCGCACCCAGGTCGATCGTCTCCTGGTTGCCGTCGACGGTCTTGTCGATCAGCACCACGACGTTGGCCGTGGAAGCCTGCGCTCCCGCATAGCTGCCCGGATTGGCGAGGCTGCCGTCGCCGGTGCCGCCTTCGATGACATAGTAGGTGCTGACCGCCGACAGGTTGGACGTGTCGCCGATGAAATTGACGTCATCGAAATCGTAGTCGCCGGATGTCGGCAGGCTGTCGGTCGTAGTGATGACATAGCCGCCGGTGGTCGAGATCAGCGATTCAGCCGGGCCCTGGCCGTCGCCGAAGACCAGCTTGGCATTGGTGGCGCTGGAGAACTGGACGCCCTGCGCGACGTTGGTGATGGTCGAAGTCTGGCCGGCCGGGCCGGGGTTGTTGTTGATGCTGTCACCGAGCCGGATGAAGCCGGTGCCCGTCGTGCCGGCCATGTCGATGCCGAGCGTACCGGCAAAGCCGCCCCCGGCGACGTCAAAATCATCAGCCGAGATATTGCTTGTGCCGAGCGCCGCACCGTTGAGATCGAGGCCGATGGCGTTAGCGGCGTTGAGCCCGATGTTGAGGGCGACGGCACTCAGCGCCATACCATCGAAGGTACCGGAAATGTCGACACCGCGCGAGGTGATGCCCTGCAGGTTGACGACGCCGAGATTGATGGCGCCACCGGCGTTGGTGACATTGTTGAATGCGATGCCGGTCGCCGCGCCATTGGCGGAAACCGAGGCGAAGTTGAGGCCGCCCGCGCCGACCGTCGCGCCGTCGAGCTTGAGTGCGGTTCCGGTTGTCGTGCTGATCGTGTTGTTGAGGCCGGTGATGCTGACCGTGCCGGCGCCGCTGGTGCTGGCGGTGAAGCCGGCGCCGCTGGTGGTGGTGATGACGAGGCCGCCATTGGTGAAATTGAGCGTGCCCTTGGTCTGCGGATCCGGCACGTACGCAGGTGCTTTGTAGATGGCATCGTTGGCGCCGGTGTTGAATATCTTCGACGTACCAGAGAAGGTGACCGTGCCGTTGGCCGAGCCGCCGATGGCGACACCCTTGCCACCGCTGTGATCGATGGTGCTCGAAATATCGTATATGCCTTCGGCATGGCCAAAGAAGTCGAAGGCCGTCGATGACGTGGTGGAAACGACGGAACCGCTCATGTTCAGACGGGTCGCGTCGCCGCTGGCGCTTAACACCGATCCCGCACCGACCGTGATCTCACCGTTGTAGGTCAGCGTGGTGAAGGCCAGGTCATTGCCGCCGCCGAGGCCGATGGCCGCAAGGGTGGTGTTCGTGATGCTGGCGCTGCCGTTGACGCCGACGTTGATGGTCCCGCCCTGCGAGGTCTGTAGGATGCCGAACTGGCCGCCATCGATGGTCAGGGTGGATCCAGTGACATTGGCGATGTTGACGGTGCCAACCTCGGGACCGCCGATGTCGAACCCGGCATATTGGACGTCGAGATCGATCGTGCCGGTGAAGTTGACCTCGCCGCCGGTGCTGCTCAGGGCGTACAGCGAGGCGCCGGTGTATCCGGTGTCCCTCAGGCCGCCGATGTTGACATCGCCGACGAGATTGGCGCCCGACAACGTCACGCCGGCACCGCCGGGGTCGCCGGGAAGGGCAGGGATGGTGGAGTCCGCCGTGATGCTGTCGAAGGTAATGCCGTCGCTGCCGACATTGGCACCATACACCACAAGCCCGTCGCTGCCGGCATTGATCTTGTTGCCGGCGCCGGTGACGGTAATGATGGTGGAGGTTGCGTCAGCCGGGCCTAAATCGCCAATTGCGACGAAGCCCGCCCCGGCCATTGTCGATATATCAAGGCCGCCATGGGTGAAGTCGATCGTGCTGTTGGTATTGAGGGCCGGGGCGCCTGAAGCGTAATTGCCAATGATACCCAAGCTCACGCCGTCCGTCGCGCCCGAGCTGATCACCTTGCTGGTGCCCGAGAAGGTGATCGCGGCCGCGTCGTTGCCGGCAACGACGATGTTGCCGCCGGCCGCCGCATTGGTATCGGTGAGATTGCCCGACAGCGTCACCGAGCCGCCGGTCATGCTCTGGATCGACACCGCGGCGCCGGCGCCGTTGGTGGCGATCGTCCCACCATAGGAGATATCAGCAGCGCCGCCGCTGGCTGATGTCGCCGAGCCGACATTGAACGAGGTGTCCGAACCGGTGTTGGTCAGCGTGCCGGTGCCGAAGTTTGCCGTGCCGGCCAGGTTCTCCAGGTCGATGCCGCTGCCGGAAGCGAAAGTCGCACTGGTCGAGGTGAAGTTGATACCAGCCGTGATGCCGTCGAGCGCCACCGCCTGTGCGTTGGTGGCATTTATCGTGCCGGTCGTGACATTGACCGTGCCGCCACCGGAGGCGCTGAACGCCGTCACGCCATTCGTGGAAATGTCCAGGTCGGCGAAGGTGACCGTGAAACCCAGATTGCCGGCCAGCGAAACACCATTGCCGTTGACCGTCACCTTGTCGGTGAAGTTGACCAGGCCGCCGCTGCGGTTGGCGATCGAGATGCCGCCGCCGGTCAGCGTGCCCGCCGGTCCGCTGTTGGGCAAGGTGCCGCGCGTGACCGTGATGTTGCCGGCGCCGCCATCGACATCGAGCAGCGTGCCGGCGACGCTGACGTTGTTGTTGGTGATCGACAAATTGGTGTCGAGGCCGGCGACCTTGAACGCCGTCTGGCCGGTGGCGACATTGGTGACCGTGACGCCCTGGATGACGATGCCGCCGACATTGCTGAAGCCGGCGGCATTCTGGTCGATGGTGAAGACCGAGCCGCTGCCGCCGGTGAAGTCGAACGCGGTGTCGCGCACCTGGTTGCTGCCGAGCAACTGCAACGTATCGCCGCCCGTGCTCGTGACCACGCCCTCATTGCCGGTGACGTTGCCGCCGGTGGCGCCGAGATTGCCCTGGACATTGATCGGCTGGATGGTGCCGGAGGTGAGGATCGAGCTGCCGTTGCCGAAGCCGGCGATCGACTGGCCCGAATCGAGCGTGAACGGCGTGACGCTGAGATCGACCGTGCCGACAAAGGCAAAGGTCAGCGTGCCGGTCATGGCATCGGCTTCGTCGGCCGTGACCGTGGTCACGTCGGCGCTGAGTCCGTCCGTGCCGGCCTGGACGATGCCACCGTCCTGGGAAATCATGATGACCCCGCCGACCGCGCTGGCCAGATGGGCGGGGCCGGAGAAGGCGACATCGTCGAAATCATAATTGCCGAGCGTCGGATCGAGCCCGACCGTGTTGACCGTGAAGCCGCCACTGGCCGCTGTGATCGAGGATTGCAGCAAGGTCGCATCGCCGTCGCCGAAGGTGAAGTTGGCGTTGGCCGACGTCGCCGTCGTGCCGCCCGACGACAGTTCGACGCCGACACCAGCATTGGAAATGCTGGAGCCGCGCAGGAAGGTGATGGTCTTGTTGCCCGTCGTCGACGACAGGTCGATGCCGCGCGAGGTGAGGTCGCCGGTGCCGGTGATCGTTGTCACGCCGAAATCGGCCGTGGTCGATGAACCGCTGAAATCGATGCCGGTCTGGCCGGCGCCGACATTGCCGACGGTCGTCGTGCCGAAGCTGACGTCGGCATTGGCGAGCGCGAAGTTGATGCCGGCGGTGCCGGCCGTGCTGCCGAGCGTGATCTGGGTCGTGCCGAAAGTGACTGAACCGGCATTGTTGCCGATGCCGATACCGTCCGCGCCGGCGCCCGTCACCGTAACCGCTCCGAAGGTCGCCGATGCGGTGCTGGCGACATTGGCGACGGCCAGGCCGGTGCTCGTGGCATTGGTGATCGAAAGCGGCGCGGTGACGTTCAGCGCCGCCGTGCCGGCAAGGCCGACAACAACCGCACCACCGCCGCCTGTCGCGGACAGTGTCGGGCCGGAGAAGCTGATCGCGCCGCCGACCGGGAACAGCGACGAGCCGATCGCGAAAAGATTGCCGTTGCCGGTCGAGGTGACGCTGCCGCTGAAGGTCACCGAGCCGCCGGTGGTGCCGTCGACCTTGACCGCCGTGCCTGGCACGGTTGCCGAGCTGGAGATGTTGGCCGCTACGCCGATTGTCGCGCTGCCGCCGGAAACGACTACACCGTCGCCAGCGCCCGAATTGGTGATGGTGCCACCGAGGATCGTGATCGAGCCCGTGTTGTTGGTCAGGCTGACATCGGTGCCCCCGACATTGGTCGTCACCAGATTGGTGATGGTGAAGGTCGATGACGAAGCGTTGATTGCAAGGCCGTTGATGCCGCCACCAGCGCCGCCGATAGTGACGTTGCCGCCCAGGAACTGGCCGCCCGAGACGGCATTGAAGTTGAGCGCCGTGGCTGCCGCGACGCCTGTCGTGATGCTGTCGAACGCCATGCCGCCGGTGCCGATGGTGACGCCGTCGAGATTGATCGCGTGGCCGGTGCCGGTGCTGATCGTCTCGGTGCCCGCGGCCGCGACATTGACCGTACCGCCGCCGGTGGCGCTGAAGCCGGTGCCGGTCGTGGTGGTGAGGTCGAGCCCGCCGTTGAAACTGATGATGCCGCCGGTGTTGCCGCTCAGGTTGATCGCAAAGGCGGTGGCGGTGCTGGCGGTGATCGCTCCACCGAACGTGGCGCTGCCGCCGCTCATGCCGGAGATCCCTACCGCGCTGGTAGCAGCGGTCTGGTTGATGGTGCCGTTGTAGGTGACGTTGGGCGTCGAGTTGCTGATGGAGAAGGCGTTGCTGGCCGTGTTGGCGATGGAACTCCCGATGTCGAAGGTGAAGGTTCCGCTGGAGCTGCCGGCGATACCTATGCCTACGCCGCCGCCGGTGATGTCGAGATCGTCGAAGGTGGCGATGCCGTCGAAATTGTTGGCGGACAGCGCCGCACTGGTGGCGTTGGTGATCTTGGTGTTGCCGGTGAAATTGACGGTCGCGCTCGAACCGACAAGCGCGATGCCGGTTTGAGATGCGGTCTGGACAGTCAGGTCGTCGACCGAGACCGTACCGGTCACTCCATCGAGGAAGAGGCCGGTTGCGACATTGCTGACCGTCACGCCCTGGACGGTCAGGCCATTGATGCCCAGGCCGTGGATGCCGGCGGCGGCGCCCCCGGAAATATTGAAATCGAGCAACGTGTTGCCGTTGCCCAGCGTCACGACATCGCCGCCGCCGGAACTGGTCAGCGTTGCCGCGCCCGCGGAATCCGAGATGGATTCGTCATGATGGACGTTGGTGCCGGTGACATTCAACGGCACCCCGCCGAGCGAGAACGCGCGGCCGTTGCCGAACGACGCCAGCTCCTGTCCGTCGCTCAGCGAGAAGCCGGTGGCGTCGTCGATCGTCCCGCGGTTGACCAGGACAATGATGGCGTCGCTGGCGGCAATGCTGTCGGCATAATCGATCGAGGCGAGGTCGGTGATCGACGTGCCGCCGCCCGAAGCCCCGGCCGCAACGAAGATGTAATTGCGCATATCGTAGAGTTGCGGGCCGGAAAACGCGGTCGTGCCGAAGGCGTAGTGGCCGCTGCCCTCATTGAGCCCGCGCGCATCGAGCGAGGCGGTGATGCCGGAGATGGAACTGGAATCGCCGCCGAAGGTAAACTCGGCGTTGGCCGTGGCGCCCGGCGTGCCGGCAATGCCCAGCCGCACGCCGGTATCGACCCCGGCGATGACGCCGCCATCGGTGATGGTGATGATCGCGCCGCCGACGCTCGGCGAGGTCAGGTCGATGCCGATCGAACCGGCGGCACCCGTACCGGTGATGTTGAGCGACTGCGCGGTGAAATTGGTCTTGGATCCGGAGAAGTCGAGGCCGGTGCCGACACCCAGCCCGGAGATGACGATGTTGCCGGCGACCACCGCCGCATTGACGCCGGCAAACGAGATGCCGTCGGCGCCGGGGTTGGTGATGCTGATGTCACCGAAGCGGATCGTCGCCGGCGAATCCGAAATGGCGATCGCCGGCCCGGTCGTGTTGGAGATCGTCGTCGCACCGTTGACGGTGAAGCTGCCCGCGACATTCTCGAGCACGACGCCCGACGTGCCGCCGCTCTGGCTGATCGAATCGAGCACGACATGCGCGGTGATCGGATCGATGAAGACGGCGGTGCCGCCATTGCCCGATACAGTACCGCCGGTGGTGGTGAACGTGCCGCCGGTCGACGTTCCCTGCACGGTGATGCCGCGGTCGATATTGTCCTGCGCATTGACGATGGCGAAGGTGTAGGTGCCCTTGCCGGTGATATCGAGACCGTCGTCGAGATTGCCCTGCAGCAGCGTCGTGCCGGTGAAATTGTAGGTGCCGTCGCCGTCGATGTGCAGGCCATCGAGGCCGTTGCCCGTGGCGGTGAAGTTGGAGCCGGTGATGCCGGTCGAGCTGCCCGTGAAGTCGGCGCCGTTGCCGCCCGCACCGGTGACCGTCACATTGGTCAGCGTCGCGCCGGTGATGTTGTTGCCGAAGATGCCGTCGCCGCCGCCGGTGATGGTGATGCCGTTGAGCGTGTTGCCGTTGCCGAGCGTGATGACGGGATTGGCGACGTTGGTGCCCTGGATCGTGCCGTCGCTGCCGCCCAGGTTGAAGGTGCTGGTGCCACCGCCGAAAAGCCTGGCGGTGACGCTTTCGCCGCCGCCGATGACGGTCTGTCCATTGGCGAGCGTCACGCCGCCAGTCGTCAGATTGCCGTTGCCGCCAAGCGCGACGACAAAGCCGTTCGCGCCCGACTTGGTCACGGCGTCGTCCAGCGTCGTCGGGTCGGCCAGCGTGCCGGCGCCGGCGAGGCCGCCATCGGTGAAATAGAATTTGCCGAAGGCGGCATTGGTGGCGGCGTTGATGGCGACACGCGTCGTCGAGCCGCCGGTCAGCGTCTGCGACTGGACGCGGACGCCGATATCGCCACGCACGCGCTCGTTGACGCGCTTGCGCAGGCCTTCGCTGACCGGATAAACCGGCTCCGGCCCGCTGTCGGCCCCATTTTCGGCTCCATTGTCCGAGCCGCTGCCGGGATTGAACGGGATGTTCAGCCGCACACTGCCGGCGAACTGGGTGTCGTCGCGATTGTCGTTGCGGACCTCGCCGGCGAAGACCAGTTCCGTGTTGCTGCCGAAGACATCGCCGATCGTATACTCGAACCCGGCCTTGGCGCCGGTGACGCTGCCGTCGTCGCCGTGCGGATCCTCGAAGTGATAGCCGCCAATGTCGAGCCGCAGCGAATGCTTGTCGGGCAGATTGACCGGCACCTGCGCACCGATCTCGCCCTCGATTCCCCACGCCGCGTAGTCGCGGTGGTCGAGGACCGAGATCTGCTCGATCAGCTGGTTGCTGACCATCGACAGGGTCGAGCTGGTCGAATGATCCGTCGAATCGCCCTTGATCGGCAGGTAGACGTTCACATGCGCATCGAAATGAGGCGTGATCGCCTCGGCGCCCAGCGTGACCGCGGTGAACTGGGTGGAGTTGTAGTTCTCGAGGTTGAGATAGGCGTAGCCGCCGATCATCAGGTCGGGGTTGACGATGCGGCGAATGCCGAGGCCGACATCCTGGCCGGAACCATCCTTGAAATCATGCTTGGCCCGGACATCCAGGAACAGCAGGGATTCGGCCGTCTGCTTGAGCGGGATGAAACCTTCGAGCGCGCCGTTGCCGCCATTGTTGTCGGCGCCGATGATGGCGCGGATCTGCGGCTGCCATAGCCCGTTGGGATCGCCATGGGCGGCCATGCCTGAAAGGCCGAGCGCCAGCGTCGTCAGCGCCGTCGTCTTCCAGAGATGCCTGGCGATTCGCGAACGGCGATAGCGGGCGCGAACGTGGAAATCCTCCCCACGCGCCGCTATCTCACCAACTTGCCGAGAAGTCTCGGTAGTTCCCATCCCTGGCGAGTCCTTAGGGGACTACACGCGCCCCGTGTAAATTCTTACTCGAATTCTATTGTATAGCGAGTCTTGGGCGCTCCGAATTCTGGAGGCCCCCTGCAATATTGTTCTCTGTATCCGAAAAGCCACAGTAATTTCGCCGGCTTGCTTGCCTCCGGCTCGGCTTTCGGAACAGTCGAGAGTGTTGTATCAAGCCATGCTCGGGAGAATACCGGGCGCGGCGAGGAAACATGCAAGGCATCCGGCAAAACAACATGGCGCTTACTTTAGCGAGGTCTAATTTACTTGGCATGGCCGCGGGGCTGGCCGCCCTGTGGCTTGGTCTGGCGGCCGGCCCGGCCCTTGCCGAAGATGCCAGGCCGGCCCAGCCAAAGCCGGCTGAAAGCAATGCAAAAACGGCCGATGCCAATCCGTGGGCGGTGAACTGCTCCAGCGGTTCGGCGACCACCGAGCTTCAGTGCCAGGTTTCGCAGAACCTGACCGAGGCCAAGACCGGGCAGCGCGTGCTGACCGTGACCGTGCGCCGCGACAACGGCAATGGCAGCCTCGCCATGCTGCTTGCCCTGCCGCACGGCCTGTTCCTGCCGTCCGGCGCCTCCTTCCAGATCGACCAGGGCCAGACGACGACCATTGCCATCCAGACCAGCGACCAGAACGGCGCCTATGCCGCCACCCCGCTGTCGGCGGACCTCATCAAGGCCATGAAGTCCGGGACCAATCTGAACATCGGCATGGAATCGGTCACCCGCAAGCCGGTCACCATTCCGGTGTCGCTGGCCGGTTTCACGGCCGCCGTCGCCAAGCTGGAATCGATCAAGTAGCTGCTGTCAGCGGCTTGATTGTGCGCACCCGGAATGCTCCGTTGCCGCTTCGGACATTCGGAGAAACTCATGACAGGTTTTGTCGACCGCGAGCGCGCTGCGCAACTGATGGACCGCGCCGGCATCGCGGCGCTGGTGCTGTGCGCGCCCGAGGCCTTCCATTATGCGACCGGCGCCTCCATCGGCCCGGCGGGACTGTTCCGGCGCGCCGGCGCCGGCTTCGTCGTCATCCCGGCTGGCCGGGATCTGCCGATCGGCGTGGTGGTGGCCGATTTCAATGCGGGACAGTTGCAACTGGCTCTGCCCGACGCCGTCATCCGCAGCCACCCGATCTGGATCGAAACCGCCACGCTTGACGCCTCGACCGCAGGGCAAGGGCTGGCGCAACGCGTCGAGGCCGGCCTTGCCTCGTCTGGCCGGGCGCCTGGTTTTTCCCGGCCCGCGACATTCGAGCTGGCCAATTCCGTCCATGAGCTGAAGCAAATCCTGACCGGGTTCGGACTTGAGCGCGCAAGTATCGGCGTCGATCTCGATTTTATTCCCGCCGCCGATCTCTCGGTCATGCAGGCGCTGCTGCCGGGCTGCACGATGGTCGACGGCTCGGCCGTGCTCGACAGGTTGCGGGCCATCAAGTCGCCGCGCGAGATCGACCTGCTGCAGCAAGGCATCATCCTGTCCGAAGCCGGCCTGGAGCGGCTGCAGGTCGATGCCATGGCCGGCATGCGTCAGGCCGATCTCATTGCGCTCTATCGGCAAGGCGTCGCCACGGCCGCGGCCGGACTGGCCCATCCGGTCGCCACAGCCGAATATGTGACGCTCGGCGCCCGGCTCAAAAGCACCGATGCGAAAGCCATGCCTGGCGATCCGCTGAAGTGCGACATGGTCTGCACGGTGGGCGGCTACGCCTCCGACATGTCGCGCAACTTCACCTTCGGACCGCCATCCGCCGAGCAGGCCGAACTGCACGCGATCGCCGAGCGGGCCTTTGACGACGGGCTGGCGTCCCTTGTTCTGGGAACCACGCTCGCCCACGTGCATCGCGTCGCCACCGACAGCCTGGCGCGGCAAGGGCTGCGCACCTACCACCGCGGCCATTTCGGCCATGGCGTCGGCCAGTCGGTCTTCTCGGAGCAATGGCCGTTCATCGCCGCCGACAGCGATGTCGTCATCGAAGCCGGCATGGTGCTGGCCTTCGAGATCCCGCTCTACATAGACGGCCTCGCCAGCTTCAATCTCGAGGACCAGTTCCTGATCACACCGGACGGGCCTGTCGCCATGAACCGCTTGCCGAGGCGGCTGGAGATGATTGGGTAGCGAGGGCGTGGTCGTTTTCACTGTAGGGGGCGCCACGGAACTCGGCGGTGGGGTGCCCAGCAACTAACCACTCACCGCCGGCCTTCTCCCCTTCCACGGCATCTCCTGCTCCAGCTGCGCCGATGCGGCCAGCACCGTCGCCTCGTCGCCGTAGCGGCCGACCAGCTGCACGCCGATCGGGACACCGTCTTTCGACCAGCCGAGCGGCAGCGAGATCGCCGGTTGGCCGGAGATGTTGAAGGGGAAGGCAAACACCGAGTCCGCCCATTTGGCGTTGTAGCGGTCGATGTCGGTTTCCGACATGTCGTAATAGCCGAACGGGCGCGGCAGCTGCGTCAGGGTCGGGGTGATGAAGAGATCGTAGGCGCCAAGGTCGCCGACGATGTCGCGGCCGATCTGCCGCAATTGCTCGACATCGGAGATGTGCCTGGTGCCGCTGGTCGAACGGCCACGCTCGATGATCGCGAAGGTCACCGCCTCGACATCGCCTGGCGTCACCGGCCGGCCGATCACCGTTTCAAGGTAGTCGAACGTCGCCGCCGTCTGCACGCAGGTCATGTTGGTGTAGGTCTTCCACGCTGCGTTGGCGTCGAGCGGCATGTCGTGCTCCTCGACATGGTGGCCGAGGCGCTCGAGTGCCGCCACGGTCGCCAGCACCGCCGCCTTCACCTCCGCATCGATCGCGGTGCCGTTGGGCGGCGTGACGGAAAAGCCGATGCGCAGCTTCTTTGGCGCCCGCGCCGAGAGGCTGAGCCAGCTGCCATCAGGAACCGGCGGCGTGTAGGGATCGCCGGGCAGCGCGCCGGCCACCGCATCGAGATAAGCCGCGGTGTCGCGCACGGTGCGCGAGCAGCACAGGAAGTACGCGCCGCCATACCAATAGTCGCCGAACGGTGCGAGGCTGACGCGGCCGCGCGACGGCTTCAGCCCGACGATGCCGCAGCAGGAGGCCGGAATGCGGATCGAGCCGGCGCCATCGCTGGCCTCGGCGATCGGCACCATGCGCGAAGCGATGGCCGCCGCAGCGCCGCCGCTGGAGCCGCCGGGCGTGATGCCTTCCTTCCATGGATTCTTGGTCACACCGTAGAGTTTTGGTTCCGTCGTGATCGACCAGCCATTCTCCGGCGCGTTCGACTTGCCGACCAGCACCAGCCCGGCCGCCTTCATGCGACGAACGACTTCGGTGTCGAAATCGGCAATGACATCTTTCAGGTAGAAAGAAGAATTGGTGTTCGGTGCCCCGGTCCAGGACGAGGCCAGCTCCTTGAGCAGGAATGGCACGCCGGCGAAGGGCGCTGATGTGTCGACCGTCTCGGCCTGGGCGCGCGCCATGTCGTAGAGGCGGTGGATGACCGCATTGAGCGCCGGGTTGAGCCGCTCGACCAGCGTGATCGCCGCCTCGACCAGTTCCGCCGGTGAAACCTGGCCGCTGTGCACCAGTCCAGCCAGGTCGAGCGCGTCGGACTCGGCATAGGTTTTCAGCAAACTGTCGGTGACCATGTCTCTCTCCCGTCGTTCGTTGATCTTGCCAACGTTGGCGCCGCCCCTCATCCGCCTGCCGGCACCTTCTCCCCGTATAGTGACGGGGAGAAGGGAGACGCTCCAACGCTGACGACCCCCTCTCCCCGTCCTTCACGGGGTGAGGGGCAGCGCCGGCCTGAAACGATTGCCGCCAGCAGCCGGATTGCGTCAGGCCAGGTCGATGGTCCGCCCCAGCGCGATGCTCTGTTCGGCGGCCAGCACGATGCGCAGGCTGTTGACCGCCGCATCCATCTGCTCGGTAAGGTCGAGATCATCGCGGATGGCACGCAGGAAGAAGGCCTGCTCGCGATCGCAGAGTTCCTGGTGGCCGGGCTCGTCCTCCATGCTGACGATCTCGTCGGGTTTGGAGAAATTCTTGTCGCCGTCGACAGCGGCATAATGGATCTTCAACGCATCGGTCTTGGTGTGGCGGTCGATGTCGGCGGAGTTCGACACCTCGGCGGTGTCGGCGGCACTGACCGCCTGCTGGCCGGCGACGATCGACACCGCGCCCTTGGGGCCGACCACGTCCTTCACGAAATAGGCCGTCTCGCTCATCATCGGCCCCCAGCCAGCCTCGTACCAGCCGACCGAGCCGTCATCGAAGGTGACGTGCAGATGGCCGTAATTCTGCTTGTCGGCTTCCGCCCAGAGCTTGGCGCCGATGCCATGCACGCGCACTGGCTTGGCGCCGGTCAGCTGGCACATGACATCGACATAGTGGACGCCGCAATCGACGATCGGGATCAGCGAATCGATCAGGTTCTTGTGCCAGTGCCAGGCGCTGCCGCTGCTCTGCTGGTTGAGGTTGAGCCGCATCACCAGCGGCTTGCCAAGCGTCTTGCCGACCTCGATGAACTTGATCCATGACGGATGCACGCGCAGGATATAGCCGAGCACCAGCTTGCGGTTCTTCGCGCGTGCCGCCGCGACCACTTTCTCGGCATCCTCGTTGTTGGTGGCGAGCGGCTTTTCCATGAACACATGGCAGTTGGCGGCGATTGCCTTCAGCGCATATTCGGCGTGGGTGTTCGGCCAGCTGTTGATCGAGACGGCGTCCGGTTTTGTTTCCTTCAGCGCCTGGTCGAAATCCTCGTAGAGTGGGTAGCCGGCTAACTCTCCCGGAATCTTCGTGTTGCTCTTGATCGAGCGGCTAATGATGCCGACGATCTCAAAACCCTCGGAACGGTGGTAGGCGCTGGCATGCGACGCACCCATATTGCCGAGACCCACCACCAGCACTTTTACCTTGTCGGACACCGCTACCTCCCAGTTCTTGGTTGAGTTGTTCGTGGCGACTCGGCGTCGCCTTTCCTCTCCCCCGTCGATCGGGGGAGACGTGTCGAGCGAAGCTCGACGGAGTGGGGGTCGACCGTCTCCGCGCGCCTCAGGTCTCTTGCTCGTCAGATGGTCTCTGTCTTGCGGCGGCTGCGCGTTTGACGAACGCCTTCCCCCACTCCGTCGCTGCTTCGCAGCGCCACCTCTCCCCCCTCCGGAGGGAGAGGAAAGGAGCCAAGGCAGGCCAATGCGACATGACCCGCTTGCGCCCCTACTTGATCGCCGAGTCGAACAGATGCGCCTTGATCTTCTCGACATCGAGTGCGGCAAAACCTTCCGACAACTTGACGCCGTCGGCATCGGCCTTGACCTTGGCCTTGTCGAAATCATTGGCCGGGCCGATCAGCTCGTTGGTGCAGACATCCTCGGCCTTCACCGGAGCGGTGATCTGGCCGATCTTGTGGATTTCGTCGAAGAAGCCCTGCCAGCTCGCCATGTCGTGCGAGCCCCAGCCGCCGCGCTTGTCCATGTCGCCGCGGAAGACGTTGATCTGCTGCAGGATCGAGGTGGTGCCAAGCTCCGGCCCGAGATTCTTGGCCAGCGTCGGGAACTGCTCGAACACCGCTTCGACGGCCGCGCGGGGATTCTGGTAGCCGAATTCGAGGCCCATCGCCCAGCCGCGCAGGTACTTTTCCAGCAACGCCTTCTTGTCGGCGTCCTCAAGATCGGCGGCGCGCACGACGAAAGTGTTGGCCGGCAGCTTCGAGTTCTGCACGCCGAGCCAGTATTCGAAGTCGAGCCCCTTGGCGATCCATTCGGCGCGCAGGCCTTCCCACGACAGGGCAGCGTCGCCCTGGCCGCCGGCAAGAGCCGTGCCCCATGTCGGCCAGCCGGCTTCGACATATTTGACCTTCTTGATGTCGACGCCCTGCGCCGCCAGCAGCGGGTCGGTGATCGACTGCCATGCGGCGGAGCCGAGCAGTATGGTCTTGCCTTCCAGCTTCTTCAGATCGTTCGATCCCTCGCCCTTGCGGAAGGCGATGCTGAACGTGTCGCGGGCGCCCATGTGGAACACCGACTTCAGCTTCATGCCGTTCTGGATTGCGAAGGAGAACACGCCGGGCGACGGGAAGCCCATATCCGCCTGGCCGACATCGACGAACTTCACCGTCGCGGTGCCGTCCGACGGCCCCGGCTGCATGTCGGTGTCCAGCCCATCGAAATAGCCGGCCTTCTTGGCCGCCCAGTAGGGATAGTCGTCGAGCACTTCGAGCGTGCCGCGCGGCGATATCCAGGTGAATTTTCCGTAGGGTTCGGCCCTGGCCTTGAGGCCGGTGGCGCCGAGCGCCGTGGCCGTCACCAGCCCGGCGCCGGTCACCTGCAGGAAGGTGCGGCGGCTGATCCCCGCCGGGTTGATCGAGACATTGTTGGTCATGGCATTCCCCTTTTTTGTTTGATGTCAGTCTCTTGCCGCCCGCCTCCCGGGCGTCGTCATATCCCTGTGTTCAAGCCTCCCAGCTCGCCCATTTCTTGCCGATCAGGAAGAACAGCACGTAGATCAGGATGCCGAGCGTCGACAGGATCAGCACCACGGCGAAGAACTGCGGCATCTGGATCATCGACGAATAGGTGGTCAGCCGGTTGCCGAGGCCAAAGCCGCCGCCGACCATCTCCGCGCCGACCGCTGTCAGCAGGCCGAAGATGGCGCCGATCATCAGCCCGACCAGGATCATCGGCAGCGCCATCGGCGCGCGGATCTTCCAGAAGATCTGCAAGGTGCTGGCGCCATAGGAGCGCGCCAGCGCGATCTTGGCGCTGTCGACGCGGCGAAAACCTGTCGCCGCATTGATCATCACCATCGGCCCGGCGGCCAGCGCCACCGCGATGATGCGCGGCGTGTAGCCGAAACCGAAGCGCAGGATCAGAAGCGGCACCAGCGCCAGCATCGGCGTGGTGACGAGCAGCAGGATGTAGGGCGCGACGATTTTTTCGGCGAACGGAAACTGGGTGATGACCGCAGCTAGAACAAGGCCTATGACGGCGCCGATCGCAAAACCGGACAACAGCTCGACCAGCGTGTAGCCGAGATGCGGCGCGATCAGCGGAAACTCGTCGAACAGCGCATAGGCGATCGAGCTCGGCGGCGGCATGATGTACAGCGGCACGTGGAACAACCGCAGCGCCAGTTCGATGCCGCCGATGATGATCACCGCCACGGCAAGAATGGCCGCCACCTCTTTGCCCGACCTGATGCCGGGGCCGCTGGCGAAGGCCGACAGGTTGGTCAGGCTGACCTCATGGCCGTCGCCAGACTTGGCACCCGACTTGGACTTCGAGAATTCCGGAATGGCATCGCCCCCGCTCACGGCCTGATCCTCACGATTTCGGCGCTCGGACGCTCCGGGGCTTTTGGCCGCGTGCGTTCGCCGACAATGTCCATCTTGATACGGTTGGTGAGGTCGAAGACCTCCTTCGTTGCCATGATCTCCAGCGAGCGTGGCCGCGCAAACGGCACGCGATACTCCTTGGCGACACGCCCCGGCCGGGCGCTCAGCACCACCACCCGGTCGGAGAGGAAGATCGCCTCCTCGATGCTGTGGGTGATGAAGACGATGGTGGTCTTGGTGTCGAGCCAGATCTCCTCGACCAGCCGGTTCATCTCCTCGCGGGTAAAACTGTCGAGCGCGCCGAACGGTTCGTCCATCAAAAGCACCGAGGGCTTCAACGCCAGCGCCCGCACGATCGCCGCGCGCTGCTGCATGCCGCCGGACAGCTCGCGCGGAAACTTGCCGCCGAAGCCGTCGAGCCCGACCCGGTTGAGGAGATGCGCGATCCACGCCCGGTCCGGCTTCTCGCCCTTGATCTCGAAGGGAAAGCGGATGTTGGCGTCGAGATTGCGCCATGGCAGGAGGTTCGCCTCCTGGAAGACGATGCCGATATCGGGATGCGGACCGGTGATGGCCTTGCCGTCGAGCCGGATCTCGCCGCTGGTCAGGCTGTGCAGGCCCGACATCGACCACAAGAGCGTGGTCTTGCCGCAGCCGGAAGGGCCGACGATCGAGACGATTTCATTGGCGCTGACATCGAGGCTGCAGCGGTCCAGCGCCAGCAGGTCGCCGGAGGCCGTGTGATAGATCTTGGTCGCTGCCTGCACGCCAAGCTTCGGCTTTTTTGCATCGCCCGTATTCATCTGCCCCCCGGGAAGATTGCGCGATGATCCATTGGCTCATCCCCAGCGAAAATCAGTCTGTAACTATCCTACTTTCCTGTCAAGCACCGACGATGGCAGCCGTATCAGGAAAATCGATTAGTATGCCTATCTGCTTGTTTTGATATCGGTTTTGCGGCCTTGAAATGCATGTTGCTTTCCTACATACTTCGGAACTGACACGGATCGGAGAGGACCGGAGGAAGGTGAGCTTTACCCTACGACACGCTGCGGTTGCGAGGCGGTCGGGCGCATGGAGCCAGGGCGTGCAAACATGCTAAGACGGCAGCCTCGCAACCCAGGGAAAGACCAGGACCCCATGACCGAAGCCGGCAGCCAGGACGAGCCTGTTCCAGGCCCCGATACCGAGGGGCGCGATCCTGTCCGGCGCATTCCCGACATCATCTCGCTGGTCAAGGATTCCTACAGCGAATTGCGCCCGGCCGAACGGCGTGTCGCCGATGTCGTGCTCGACGACGTCAAATATGCCGTCGACGCCTCCAACGCCGCCCTTGCCCAGCGCGCCGGGGTCAGCGAACCGACGGTGACCCGGTTCTGCCGCGCCATCGGCTGCGAGGGCGTGCGCGACTTCAAGCTGAAGCTGGCGCAGAGCCTCGTCGTCGGCGCGCTCTATCTGGCCAAGTCGCCTTCCGTCAGCAATGACAATGGCATGCCGTTCTGGAACGCCGTGTTCGGCGAGGCGCGCCGGGCGCTGCAAGAGGCCGAGCGGCAGCTCGACCCGGCGCAGCTGCAGAAAGCGGCCGAGCTGATCGCCAAGGCGCGCCAGGTCACGGTCTTCGGCCTCGGCGGCAGCTCTTCGGCGCTGGCGCAGGAAACCCAATACCGGCTGTTCCGCTATGGCATCACAGTCAGCGCCCAGTGCGATCCCTATCTGATGCGCATGACCGCCTCGACGCTCAAGCCGGGCGATCTGGTGATCGCCATTTCGGCGACGGGACGCACCCGCGAGGTGATCGAGGCCGTCGAACTTGCCAAGCACTACCGCGCCAATGCGATCGCCGTGACCGCGCCCGACACCGAGCTCGCCCGCGCCTGCGACGTCAGGCTGACGGTGGCGGTGCCGGAATACCCCGACACGCTGAAGCCGACGGCCTCGCGCTTCGCCTTCCTGGCGGCGATCGACCTTCTGGCGGTGGCCTCGGCCTACAAGCTCGACGGCTCGGCCCGCGAGACCGTGCGCCGCATCAAATACAACGCCCAGATCCACCGCACCGGCAAGGAGATGGAGCCGCTCGGAGATTAGGGCTGCGCTTTTCCTTCTCCCCTTGTGGGGTGAGCAGCCGGTTCGCGAAGCGAATTCATCGTCCCGGTGGGACGATGAAAGGCCGGCGAACGCTGGGACGCTGCGAAGCAGCGGGGACCCAGCAGGTGGATCGTCCACCGCCCGGCCCTTCGCTGGCTCAGGGCGTTCGAAGCTCGAAAAGCCAAGCAATTGGCTTTTCGTCCGCTACGCAGACCGCTTCTCACCCCACAGGGGGAGAAGGGAAGACCGGACAGCGCCAATGTGAAACGAAAGAGGGAAGAAATGCTCGAAATAGCACCGACGAAACAGGCCGCCGCATGGCTCGAATCCCTGGCGCAGGCGCTCGCAGCCGGCGACGTGGCCGCTGCGTCCAACCTCTTCGTCGACGATTGCTACTGGCGCGATCTCCTGACCTTCACCTGGAACATCACCACCATGGAGGGCCGCGACGCGATCGCCGACATGCTGGCGGCGACGCTGGCGACGGCCAAGCCGAGCGCGTGGCAACTGACCGGCGAGGCGATCTCGGACGATGGCGGCATCGAGGCCTGGTTCAGCTTCGAAACCGCAGTGGCCAGGGGAGAGGGCATCATGCGGCTGCGCGACGGCCGCTGCCGCACGCTGTTCACGGCAATGACGGACCTGAAAGGGTTCGAGGAGCGCAAGGGGGCGGGGCGGCCGCTCGGCGTGCGTCACAAGGCCGATCCAAAGCGCGAGACCTGGTCGGAGGCGCGGGCGCGCGAGACGCGCGAGCTCGGCACCGAGGAACAGCCCTACTGCCTGGTCATCGGCGGCGGCCAGGGCGGCATCATGCTGGGCGCGCGGCTGCGCCAGCTCGGCGTGCCCACCATCGTCATCGAGAAGAACGCGCGGCCGGGTGATTCCTGGCGCAACCGCTACCGCACGCTCGTGCTGCACGACCCGGTCTGGTACGACCATCTGCCCTATATTCCCTTCCCCGAAAACTGGCCGGTCTTCACGCCCAAGGACAAGATGGGCGACTGGCTGGAAATGTACACGCGCGTCATGGAGCTCAATTACTGGGTCGCCACCAAATGTCTCAGCGCGTCCTATGATGAGGCCGAAAAAGTCTGGACCGTGGTGGTCGACCGCGTCGGCCGCCAGATCACGCTGAAGCCGAAGCACATCGTCTTCGCCACCGGCGCCTACGGTCCGCCACGGCGGATCGATCTGCCGGGCGCCGACCGGTTCAAGGGCGAGTTGCTGCACTCCAGCCAGTATGCCAGCGGCGACAAATTCCGCGGCAGGAAAGTCGCCGTCATCGGCGCGGCAAGCTCCGGCCACGATGTCTGCGTCGACCTCTGGGAAAGCGGCGCCGAGGTCACCATGATCCAGCGTTCGCCGACGACGGTGGTCAAGTCGGACACGCTGATGGAAGTCGGCTTCGAGATCTTCTCGGAAGACGCACTGGCACGCGGCATCACCACCGAGAAGGCCGACATGATCGTCGCCTCGACGCCGTTCGCGTTGGTGCCCAACGGCCAGCGGGCGCTCTACGAGGTGATCAAGGCGCGCGACGCCGCGTTCTACGACCGCCTGCGCGCCGCCGGCTTCGCCATCGATTTCGGCGACGACGACACCGGCCTGTTGATGAAGGCCTACCGCACCGGCTCCGGCTACTACATCGATGTCGGCGCCTCCGACTTGATCATAGATCGCAAGATCGGCGTCCGCAGCGGCGTCGCCATCAAATCGCTGACGCCTGAAGGCATCCTGTTCGAGGACGGAACCGAGCTGGCCGCCGACGCCATCATCGCCTGCACCGGCTATCAGTCGATGAACGAGAATGTCGCCGCGATCGTCTCGCGCGACGTCGCCGACAAGGTCGGCCCGTGCTGGGGTCTTGGCTCGGGCGTCAAGGGCGACCCCGGCCCATGGCAAGGCGAGCTGCGCAACATGTGGAAGCCGACTGCCCAGGAAGCGCTCTGGTTCCACGGCGGCAATCTGGCGCTGTCGCGCTTCTATTCGAAATATGTGGCGCTGCAGATCAAGGCGCGGATGGAAGGCATTGAGACGCCGGTTTATGGGAAGCCGAGCAATTCAGGCGCTGCTGATCTCCCCCCTCGAGGGGGAGATGTCGCCGAAGGCGACAGAGGGGGTCGCCGCGCGTAGAGCGCCAGCCTCCATCTGCCGCAAGGAGGTCGCATCCAGTCGAACCGACCCCCTCTGGCCTGCCGGCCATCTCCCCCTCAAGGGGGGAGATCAGCTAATCATGCCGATGCCCGAAATGCCTCGCCGCAACCTCGACATGCGTATGCAACGCCTGCGCCACGAAACGCTCGGTCTCGTTGTGATCAGCCGCCTCGTTCGGCCACCAGGTGCCGCCGATGACGATGCCTTCCGACACCAGCCTCTGGTCGGCGACCAATGACGCGCCGACCGCGTCGACGAAGGTGAAGCGGCCCGGGCGCTGCCTAAGCACGGCGACATCGCCGACGGTGCCCACCGCCAGCGTGCCCAGGTCAGGCCTGGCGATCGCCCGCGCCGGCGCTTGCGTCGCGGCGCGCAGGACCTCGATCAGCGGCATGCCGAGCGCCAGCAGCTTCGACATGCAGACCAGGATGTCGAAGGCCGGCCCGTCGACGCAGTAGAGGTGCACGTCGCTCGAGATCACGTCCGGCGCCAGCCCTTCCTCGAGCATGGCGCGGGCGACGGCGAAATCGAACGAGCCCATGCCGTGGCCGATGTCGAAGATGACGCCGCGCTCGCGCGCCAGCCGCATGTCCGGCCGCACCGCGCCGGAGGCGAACACCGGTGCATTCGGGAAAGGCCGGAAGCAATGGGTGAGGATGTCGCCCCTGCGCAGCCGCGGCAGCACTTCCGAGCGGCCGGGCGGCGGCTCGTCGATATGCGCCATCAGCGGCAGGCCGGCCTGGTCGGCCGCCTCCAGCGCCAGATCCACCGGCGCGATGCCACTGGTGCCGCCGGCGTTCTTGCCGGAGCGGACTTTTACGCCGACCACGACATCGCGGTGTTCACGCACCGCCGCCACCACCTCGCGCGGCTCGCACAGCCTGAGGTCGCTGCACTCGCCGACCGACACTGTCTGCGAGAAGCCGAAAATGCCGGCAAAGGAAATGTTGACATAGGCCAGGATGCGGACCTTCGAGCGCTCCATGACATGGCGGCGGAAGCCGAGGAAATTGCCGGCTCCCGCACTGCCTGCATCGATGAAGGTGGTGGTGCCGCTCTTGGCGGCCAGCCTATCGGCATCGACGCCAAGCGACGTGCCGCCCCAATAGACGTGGCTGTGCAGGTCGACCAGGCCCGGCGTGACGATGCAGCCGCCGGCATCGACGATCTGCGCGGCGCTGTCCGCCGGGATATCGGCATCGACAGCGGCGACCCGGCCATTGGCGATGGCGACATCGCGCGGCGCGTCGAGGCCAGCGGCCGGATCGATCAGCCGTCCACCCTTCAGCAGGAGGTCGAATTGCATTGAGGTCACCTCCGCTTCGTTGCTTTGCTACAGAGGCCGGTAGGCGACCGCCTCGACCTCGATCTTGATGTCGATCATCAGCCGCGATTCGACCGTCGTGCGGGCCGGCGGGTCTTTGGGGAAGTGCCGGGCATAGACCGCGTTGAAGGCGCCGAAATCGCGCGCATCTTCCAGCCAGACCGTGGTCTTCACCACATCGTCCATTGTGCAGCCGGCCAGCGCCAGCGCGGCCTTGATGTTGGCGAGCACCTGCTCGGTCTGTTCGGATATGCCGCCCTTGACCACGATGCCGTCGCTGCCGACGGGAACCTGGCCCGAGACATAGACGAGATCGCCGGCCCGCACGGCTGGCGACAACGGCACATGCGACGTTCCAAAACACTGTTTCGGCAAGGGACAAGCCTCCTTTGATGACAGGACCGGGTGCCATGGCAGCGCCCGCTTCGATCGACATTTACGCCGATCGGGGCGATCCTCATAGGGGCCTTGTTGGAAAGCAACATTCTTCGAAATCCGCGTTGCTTTATTACATGAGCGCTTGCATCGTACGCGCTGACGGGCGGCTTGGAAGCCGCACCGCACAGACGCATTTGCCAGAGCGGAGACACCCAGCAATGACCTACGACAAGAACCCGTTTCCATCAGGCGATGCCGATCGCCACGCGCTCTGGGAAATGCTGGTGCGGCGCGACATCGACGCCTTTATCGGACAGGACTGGGCGATGGTCGAGGATGATTTCGTCGCCGAGAGCTTCTTCGGCATGCATGCGCATTTCCTGCACAACGCCGACGCCTGGCGGCTGCAGTTTCCAAGGCTCGACGTCTACCGCGACGAATGGCTGCGCCAAGCCAGGGAGACGGCGGCGACCAAATTCGCCGAGCCGCTGCGCGAGGCGCTGTTTCGCGTCACCAACATGCGCGACATCGACGTCGACGGCGACCGCGCCGTGCTGCACAAGAAATTCGACGGCTCGGTCGCCAAGGCGGACGGCAGCGTCGACCGCTTGAAATGGCAGACGCTGTATTTCTGCAGCAAGGTCGGCGGCAGCTGGAAGATATCAGGCTTCGTCGGCTACATGCCGCATCCGCTCGGTAGCTAGAACCACCGATCACCAGAGCGCAAGATGGGTCGGGCCGAACGTGCGGCCCGCGCCGCATTCCCTCAAACGCATCGCCAGACATCGGCAATGCCTTTTGCGCCCATTCTTACGAATTTGTATGCCGCCGGACAGGCCGGTGTGAACTCGTTTGCTTACGATGCGCGCGGCGGATCGCCACCGCCCCGCCGCAACCGTCGACCTCTGGACTTCAGCCATGCTCGCGCCCAACAGGCAACAACCCGCCGCACCGAGCCACAACAGGGTTCCCGACGTCACCCTCGACTTCTGGCTGGTCAAGCTGATGGCGGTCACCACCGGCGAGACCGCGGCGGATTATCTTGCCGACACGATCGGGCTTGGGCTGACCGCCACCTCGCTGATCATGACCGGCATCCTGATCGCCGCCCTTGTCCTGCAGTTTACGCGGAAACGCTATGTGCCGTGGGCCTATTGGCCGGCGGTGGTGCTGATCAGCATCGTCGGCACGCTGGTGACGGACAGCCTCGTCGACAGTTTCGGCGTGCGCCTGCAGACGGCAACCATCGCCTTCTCGGTCGCGCTCGCCGCGACATTCGCGGTCTGGTACGCCAGCGAAAGGACGCTGTCGATCCACACCATCTTCACCACCAGGCGCGAGATCTTCTACTGGCTGGCGATCCTCTTGACCTTCGCGCTCGGCACCGCCGCCGGCGACCTCGTCGCCGAAAGCTTCGACATGGGCTACCTCACGACGGGGCTGCTGTTCGGCGGTACCATCGCGCTGATAGCGCTCGCCTACTGGCTGCTCCATCTCGACGGCATCCTGGCCTTCTGGCTCGCCTATATCCTGACGCGGCCGTTGGGTGCCTCGTTCGGCGACCTGCTGTCGCGGTCGGCCAGGCATGGCGGCCTGGGCTTCGGCACCATCTTCACCAGCCTGCTCTTCCTCGGCTGCATCATTGCGCTGGTCCTGCACATGACCCTGAAGGGGACAACCGACGAGGCTGACGAACTTTTGCTGGACCTGGACTAGGTGTAGGGCGGATGCGCTAGCGTTGGCAATTGCCGAAAACCCCACCGCTTCGGCCAATCTTGAACGTTCTAGCGCCACCATGCCTGCGCCTTCGTGACATCCTAGGAACAAGCCCGTGCCGGTGATAGCCTCTCCATCTCGGCAACGGACCGGACCTTTCATGCGACTGCTTCTCGTCGAGGACGACCACAGGACGGCCGACTATATCGTCAGGGGACTGACCGAGGCCGGCCATGTCTGCGATCTCCTGCGCAACGGCCATGACGGGCTGTTCGCGGCGACCCGGGGCAATTACGACGTGATCATCGCCGATCGGATGATCCCCGGCCTCGACGGCCTGTCGATGGTCAAGGCGGTGCGCGCCGCGGGCGTACGGACGCCGGCGATCTTTCTCACCTCCGTCGGCGGCATCGACGACCGCGTCGAGGGGCTGGAGGCCGGCGGCGACGACTATCTGGTCAAGCCCTTCGCCTTTTCCGAACTCCTCGCCCGCATCAACGCGCTTGGCCGGCGGCCGGCGGCGCAGGAGCAGAAAACCGTCCTGCGGGTCGCCGATCTCGAAATGGACCTGATCATGCGCCGCGTTGTCAGGCAGGGCCAGCCGATCGACCTGCAGCCGCGGGAATTCAGCCTGCTGGAAGTGCTGATGCGCGGCGAAGGCCGCGTCATCACCCGCACCATGCTTCTGGAGCGCGTCTGGGATTTTCATTTCGATCCCAGGACCAGCGTCGTCGAGACCCATATCAGCCGGCTGCGGGCCAAGGTCGACAAGCCTTTCGAAACCCAGCTCATCCACACCGTCCGCAACACCGGCTACAGCCTGCACGCGCCGTCATGACCGGAACATGGTCCCGCCTGCTCCGCAGCACGCCGTTCCGGCTGGCCCTCACCTTCGCCTTCCTGTTCGTGCTGGCCTTCGTCCTGTCTGGCGCCATCGTCTACCAGATGATGAGCGCCGATCTTGCCGAGCGGCTCGACGACACCATCAAGGAAACCTACGCGGTCGTCGCCGCGACCTATGCCGACAATGATCTCAAGGAGCTGGTCGAGACCGTCGGCAGCCACTCCCTGCGCAGCCTCAAGAAAGAACAGCTGTTTTCGCTGACCGACGCGGCCGGCAATCGCCTGGCAGGCAACTTCACCGCGGCAGGGCTTCCCGACGGCTTCTCGATGTTCGACACCGAAATGCCCGGCGTGCCGCCCGGCGCCGAGTACCGCGCCTATTCCGGCCCGGTCGGCGGCAACACCCTGACCGTCGCCTTCAGCCTTTCCGAGACGGAGGAGCTGGAGAGGATCGTGCTGATGAGCTTTGGCTGGGGAACCCTGATCATCACCGGGCTGGCGGTAGCCGGCGGCGCCCTGCTGGCCTCCCGGGTCCAGCGCCGTCTCGACGGCATCGCCGCCACCATGGTGGATGTCTCGCATGGACGGCTGGACACACGCATTCCGCTGACCGGCAAGGGCGACGACATCGACATCGTCTCCAGCCAGATCAACGCAGCGCTTGACCGCCTGTCGGCACTGGTCGAAGGCATGAAACAGGTCAGCGCCAACATCGCCCACGACCTGAAGACGCCGCTCAACCGGTTGCAGATGATCCTCGACACCGCGTCGGAAAAGAACCTGTCGGGCCAGAAGATCGCCGCGGAACTGGCCGAGGCGCATGCCGAGAGCCTGCAGATCAACGAGACCTTCGATGCCCTGCTGCGCATCGCGCAGATCGAGGCCGGCGCCCGCCGGGCGCGGTTCACCGATGTCGATCTGGGCGAGGTGCTGCAAACCATCGCCGAAATCTATGCCGATGTTGCCGAGGACGACGGAAAGTCGCTGTCATTGGCGCAACCACAGGAAACGACGGATCGGATCCATGGCGATCGCGAGCTGTTGACGCAGATGTTCGCCAATCTGGTCGAGAACGCGCTGCGCCATTGTCCGTCGGGCACGACGATAAAGCTGTCGGTGGCGCGTCAGGGCGAACGCGTCGTCGCCAGCGTCGCCGACAACGGTCCCGGCATTCCCACCGACGAACGTGAAAAAGTGTTTCAGCGGCTTTATCGGCTGGACCATAGCCGGTCGACATCGGGCAGCGGGCTGGGTCTCAGCCTTGTCCGGGCGATTGCCGATCTGCATGGCGCATCGATCACGCTCGAGGATTGCTGGCCTGGGCTTGTGGTGGCGGTGAGTTTTCCGCTGGCGACGGATTAGAGCCTGATCTCCCCCCTTGAGGAGGAGATGTCGCCGAAGGCGACAGAGGGGGTCGCCTCGCGTGAAGCGCCAACCTCCATCTGTCGCAAGGAGGTCGCATCTGGTCGAACCGACCCCCTCTGGCCTGCCGGCCATCTCCCCCACAAGGGGGGAGATCGGCAGCTTCGCCCTACCTATCGATCCGCGTCGACAGGATGATCGACGACAGGGTCCGCTCGACCCCATCCATGGTGCCGATCTGGTCGAGCAGCATGTCGAGGTCGCGGATCGATGGCGCGTCGACGATGACGATCATGTCGAAATTGCCGCTGACCGAATGCAGCGTCCGGACCGTCGCCAGAGCACGCAGGCCGCGCACCACCTTGTCGGCGAGCTTGGGCGTCACGGTGAGCAGCACATGCGCCCGCACCAGCCCCTGCTCGTAGTCCGACGCCAGCCGCACACCGTAGCCGGTGATGATGCCGCGCTGCTCCAGCCGTTCGATCCGGCTCTGTACCGTGGTCCGCGAGACGCCAAGCCGCCGCGCGAGCTCGGCGGTCGAGGCGCGCGCATTCTCGCGCAGCAGGGAAAGCAGGGCCAGTTCGGCGTCACTGAGCATTTCGACGAATCCTGTCGGCAGATCGCGCAATCAGAGTTTCGTTTCGAACAAAACCACGCTTCCTTTCGACGGGCAAGCTGCGAATCTGGGCTCACAATCAGTGAGGGATCGGTCATGAAGAAAATTGTCGTTGTCGGCGCCGGCAAGATCGGCTCGACCATTGCCGAAATGCTCGCCGCCACAGGGGACTACCAGGTCACGCTCGTCGACCGCTCGGCATCACAGCTCACTGCTGCCGAAGTGCCCACCACGGTTGCGACGCTGGAGCTCGACATCGAAGCCGCCGGCGCGCTGGAAGCGGCGCTCGCCGGCAAATTCGCGGTGCTCAGCGCCGCTCCCTTCCATCTGACCACCCGCATCGCCGAAGCGGCGGCCAGTGCCGGCGTGCATTATCTCGACCTCACCGAGGACGTCGTCTCGACCCGCCGGGTCAAGGAACTTGCGCGGTCGGGCAAGAGCGCCTTCATCCCGCAATGCGGCCTGGCGCCGGGCTTCATCTCGATCGTCGCGAACGATCTCGCCAGCCGCTTCGATTCGCTGGAAAGCGTGCGCATGCGCGTCGGTGCTCTGCCGCAATACCCCTCCAACGCGCTGAACTACAATCTGACCTGGAGCACCGACGGCGTCATCAACGAATATTGCGAACCCTGCGAGGCGATCGTCGAGGGCGAGCTGGTCGAGGTGCCGCCGCTGGAAGAGCGCGAGGAGTTCTCGCTCGACGGCGTCACCTACGAGGCCTTCAACACCTCCGGCGGCCTCGGCACGCTGGCCGAGACGCTGAAGGGCAAGGTGCGCACGCTGAACTACCGCACCATCCGCTATCCCGGCCACGCCGCGATCATGAAGGCGCTGCTCAACGACCTCGGCCTGCGCCACCGCCGTGACGTGCTGAAGGACATTTTTGAAAGCGCCTTGCCGGCGACGCTGCAGGACGTGGTCATCGTCTTCGTCACGGTCTCCGGCCGCAAGAACGGCCGCCTGCTGCAGGAGACCTACGCCAACAAGATCTACTCCAGGCGCATCGACGACCAGGTGCGCAGCGCCATCCAGATCACCACCGCGTCGGGCATCTGCGCCGTGCTCGACATGCTGGCCGACGGCAGCCTGCCGGCGACCGGCTTCATCAAGCAGGAAGACATCGCCCTCGACGCGTTTCTGGCCAACCGTTTTGGCCGCGCCTATGCCCAGCACGAGATGGTGAGCCGGCTCGCGAGCTGAAGCGCTTAATCTCCCCCCTTGAGGGGGAGATGTCGCCGAAGGCGACAGAGGGGGTCGCCGCGCGTGAAGCGCCAACCTTCATCTGCCGCAACGAGGTCGCGTCCAGTCGAACCGACCCCCCTCTGGCCTGCCGGCCATCTCCCCCTCAAGGGGGGAGATCACCCTGCCTCTAAATATGCAGCGCGTGTCCCAGCGCCTTCAGCGCCGCTTCCTGGAACCCCTCGCCTTGCGTCGGATGCGCGTGGATGGTGCCGGCGATGTCCTCCAGCCGCGCGCCCATCTCCAGCGCCAGCCCGAACGCCGCTGACAGTTCCGACACACCCTGCCCGACAGCCTGGATGCCGAGCACCAGATGGTTGTCGGCCCGCGCCACGACACGGACAAAGCCGTCCTCGCCGAGCTTGGTCATCGCCCGGCCGTTGGCGGCGAACGGGAACATGCCGATCTTGATCTCGCCGCCGAGCGCCTTGGCCTCTTCCGGCGACAAGCCTGCCGTCACCAGTTCGGGATCGGTGAAGCAGACGGCCGGTATCGAGCGCTTGTCCCAGTTGCGCTTGTGACCGGCAACGATCTCGGCGACCATTTCGCCCTGCGCCATCGCCCGGTGCGCCAGCATCGGCTCGCCGGTGACGTCGCCGATGGCGAAGATGCCGCGCATCGAGGTGCGGCACTGGTCGTCGATGCGGATGAATTTGCCAGCCCTGTCGAGGTCGATCTGCTCGAGCCCCCAGCCTTCGGTCACCGGCTTGCGGCCGACCGTGACCAAGATCTTGTCGGCCGGCACCTTGACGCTCTTGCCGTCCGAGGTCTCGACCAGCAGCGCGTCGCCTTTAGTCGACAGCCCCTTGGCCTTGGCACCCAGCATCACCTCGACGCCGAGCGCGGCGAGCCGCTTGACCACCGGCCGCGTCAGCTCCGCATCATACTGCGCCAGCACGCGCGGCAAGGCTTCGACCACGGTCACTTTGGCGCCCATTTTCGCAAACGCCATACCGAGTTCCAGCCCGATATAGCCGCCACCGACGACCGCGATTTTTTCTGGAACCGCGCCGAGTGCCAGTGCCGCGGTTGACGAAATCACCGGACCGCCAAAGGGCAGGAACGGCAGCTCGACCGGCGCCGAGCCGGTGGCGATAACGATCGTCTCGGCGCGGATGACCTGTACGCCGGTCTCGGTCTCGACCGCGACGGTCTTGCCGTCGCGAAAGCTCGCCCAGCCATGCACGGTCTTCACGCCGGCCTTCTTGAGCAGGCCGGCGACGCCGCTGTTGAGCCGGCTGACAATACCGTCCTTCCAGGCGATCGTCTTGGCAAGATCGAGCGTCGGTGCGGTGAGCGAAATGCCCAGCGGGCTCTTGCCGCCTTCCATGTGCGACACCTTGTCGAACTCTTCCGCCGCATGGATCAGCGCCTTGGACGGGATGCAGCCGACATTGAGGCAGGTGCCCCCCGGCTTGCCGGCTTCCACGATCACCGTGTCGACGCCAAGCTGTCCCGCACGGATGGCACAGACATAGCCGCCCGGACCAGCGCCGATGACGAGCAGCTTGCAGGAGATTTCTTTCATGTTGGCAGCTCCACGCCCCTTGTCCTTCCCCCCTTGTGGGAGAAGGTGGATCGGCGCGATAGCGCCGAGACGGATGAGGGGTGTTCCAGCGGAGTGAGGCGTTGGCATTCCCTGGAGCACCCCTCATCCGTCGCCTTTGGCGACACCTTCTCCCACAAGGGGAGAAGGGGGAGCCCACATTCCAACGCCGGCAGCTCCCGACGATCCGTCTTAAACTTCGCGATCACTCCATCACCCTCAATCCACGAAAATCAGCGCCGGCGTTTCCAGCAGCGTCTTTATCCGCTGGATGAACACCGCCGCGTCCCAGCCGTCGATGACGCGGTGGTCGAAGCTCGACGACAGGTTCATCATCTTGCGCGGGATGAACTGGGTGCCGTCCCACACCGGCCGCACCATCATCTTGTTGACGCCGATGATCGCCACTTCCGGATGGTTGATGACCGGCGTCGTCGCCACGCCGCCCATGGCGCCGAGCGAGGTGATGGTGATGGTCGAGCCGGACAGCTCGTCGCGTGTCGCCGTGCCGGACTTGGCCGCCTCGGCCAACCTGACGACTTCTGCGCCGCACTCCCAGATGTCGCGCGCCTCGGCATGCTTGACCACAGGCACCACCAGCCCCGACGGCGTCTGCGCGGCGATGCCGATATGGATGCCGCCATGCTGGTGGATGATGCCGGCCTCGTCGTCGAACAGCGAATTGAGATTGGGCTGGTCCGCGATTGCCTTGACCATCGCCCGCATCAGGAACGGCAGCAGCGTCAGCTTCGGCCGCTCCACGCCCGGGCGCTTCTCCTTGTTGAGCGCGGCGCGCAATTCCTCTAGCGCGGTGACGTCGATCTCCTCGACATAAGTGATGTGCGGGATGCGCGATTTCGACAGCGACATCTTCTCGGCGATCTTGCGCCGCAAGCCGACCACCTTGATATCCTGGATCGCATCGTTGCGGGCGAGGCCGGATCCCCTGGCGACCTGCGGCCCGCGCGCCAGGAACGCCTCGATGTCCTCATGGCCGATGCGACCGGCAGGGCCGGATCCCGCAACCTGCCTGAGATCGATGCCGGCTTCCTTTGCCCGCAGGCGCACGGCAGGCGAGGCCAGCGGTTTTTCGCCTTCGGGGCGCGGTGCGCCGGAGGGCGCAGCAACTTGAGATGTCGGCGCCGTACCCCCACCCCTAGCCCCTCCCCACAAGGGGGAGGGGGACTCGGTCGCCGCCGCTTCCCCGCCTTCGATTCCTTTGGGATTTGCTGATGACGATGAGGTGGGTTTTGCTCCGCCCTTGGAGGCAGTGGCGCGTCCCCCTCCCCCTTGTGGGGAGGGGCTAGGGGTGGGGGTAGATGCCGCCGTGGCCTCCAAGGATTTCGTGTCTGCGACAACATTCCCCTCGCCCGCCACCTTCAGCCGCACGATGGGCGAACCGATGGCCACCGTGTCGCCGATCTCGGCGCCCAGCCACAGGATTTCGCCATCGACCGGCGACGGGATTTCGACTGTCGCCTTGTCGGTCATGACGGCGGCGAGCACAGTGTCCTCGCGCACCATGTCGCCGATCTTGACGTGCCATTCGACCAGCTCGGCCTCGGCGACACCTTCGCCGACATCGGGCAGCTTGATGATGTGTTCGCCCATCTCAGGCTCCCATGGTTTCAAGCAAGGCGCGGCCGACCCGGGCGGGGCCGGGGAAATAATCCCACTCCTGCGCATGCGGATAGGGCGTGTCCCAGCCGGCAACGCGAGCGACCGGCGCTTCGAGGTGATAAAAACAGTTTTCCTGCACCAGCGCCGACAGCTCGGCGCCGAAGCCGGAGGTCAGTGTCGCCTCATGCACGATGACGCAGCGCCCGGTCTTCTTGACCGAGGCGACGATCGTGTCGAGGTCGAGCGGCAGCAGGGTCCTGAGATCGATGATCTCGGCATCGATGCCGGTTTCTTCGACGGCCGCCTGCGCGACATAGACCATGGTGCCGTAGGCGAGCACCGTGATGGCCGAGCCCGCCCGGCGGATCGCTGCCTTGCCGAGCGGCACGGTGTAGTGGCCGTCGGCGACTTCGCCGAGCTCATGCTTCGACCATGGCGTCACCGGCCGGTCGTGATGGCCGTCGAACGGGCCGTTGTACAGCCGCTTCGGCTCCAAAAAAATCACCGGATCGGGGTCTTCGATCGCCGCGATCAAAAGCCCCTTGGCGTCGTGCGGGTTGGACGGCACCACTGTCTTCAGCCCCGACACATGAGTGAACAGCGCTTCCGGGCTCTGGCTGTGCGTCTGGCCGCCGAAGATGCCGCCGCCGGTCGGCATGCGCACCACGATCGGGCAGGTGAAATCGCCGTTCGAGCGATAGCGCAGTCTAGCTGCTTCCTGGGTCAGCTGGTCGTAGGCCGGATACATGTAGTCGGCAAACTGAATCTCCACGCAGGGTTTCAGGCCATAGGCGGCCATGCCGATGGCCGAGCCGACAATGCCGGATTCGTTGATCGGCGCATCGAAGCAGCGGCTCTTGCCGTATTTGGACTGCAGGCCCTGCGTGCAACGGAAGACGCCGCCGAAGAAGCCGACATCCTCGCCGAACACGACAACCTTGTCGTCGCGCCCCATCGATACATCCATGGCATCGCGGATGGCCTCGATCATGGTCCGTCTCGGCATGGCTCAGACTCCCGCCTGCTGGCGCTGGCGTCTGAGATGCGGCGGCATCTCGGCATAGAGCCCTTCGAACATGTCGCGCGTCGATGGCTTGCCGCCGGCATGCAGCGTGCCGTGGCTTTCCGCTTCCTTCTGCGCCGCGATGACCGTGTCGAGGATTTCCGCCTCGGCCTGCGCGTGCCGCTCGTCCGACCAGACGCCGAGCGCGATGAGATGGTTCTTCAGCCGCACGATCGGGTCGCCGAGCGGCCAGGCGTCGGATTCGGTCTTTGGCCGGTAGGCCGAGGGGTCGTCCGAGCTCGAATGCGCCCCGGTACGGTAGGTGACATATTCGACCAGCGTCGGCCCGAGATTGCTGCGCGCCCGCTCCGCCGCCCATTTGGCCACCGCATGGACGGCGAGATAGTCGTTGCCGTCGACGCGCAGCGACGGGATGCCGAAGCCGAGGCCCCTTGCCGCGAATGTGCCCGAGCCGCCGCGCGCAATGCCTTGAAAGGTCGAGATCGCCCACTGGTTGTTGACCACATTGAGCACGACCGGCGCCTTGTAGGTCGAGGCGAACACCAGCGCCGAGTGGAAATCGGATTCGGCCGTCGAGCCGTCGCCGATCCAGGCGGCTGCGATGCGCGAATCGTTCGATATCGCCGAGGCCATCGCCCAACCGACCGCCTGGATGTATTGCGTCGCCAGATTGCCGGAGATCGAGAAGAAGCCGTGCTCCTTCGACGAATACATCACCGGCAATTGCCTTCCCTTCAGCGGGTCGGCCTCGTTGGAATAGATCTGGTTCATCATCGTGACCATCGGATAGCCGTCGGCGATGAGCAGCCCTGCCTGGCGATAGGTCGGAAAATTCATGTCGCCGGGTTCAAGCGCCTTGCGGAAGGCGCAAGCCACGGCCTCTTCGCCCAGATGCTGCATGTAGAACGAGGTCTTGCCCTGCCGCTGCGCCATCTGCATGCGCGCGTCGAAGGTCCGCAGCGTCATCATGTGGCGCAGGCCGGCCAACAGCTCGTCGCTGGAAAGCAGTCCGGCCCAGGGACCGACGGCCTCGCCCGTGCGGTTCAGCACCCGGATGATCGAGAAGGCATGATCGCGGATGGTGCGCGGATCGACATCGATTTCGGGGCGCGGCACCGAGCCGGCCTTGGGGATCGGCACATTGGAAAAATCAGGCGTTCCGCCCGGCCGCACTTCCGGTTCCGGAACGTGAAAACGCAACATCCCAGCATCGGCCATGACCTTTGTCCTCCAATGTTGCCTGGATATTTGCATATCTGCGCCGCCAGGCCAGTGCGAATTCGTCGGGTAGCCTTCGGACGTCGGTCCCGGCCGCGCCGGCCGACCCAGCCTCCCGCGCATCAAGATGAAGATATGTCGGCGAAATTTCTTGTCGATCTTGGGCGCCGGCGCGCAATTAGAGAGAAGGTTGGGCCGGGTTTGCCGGCAGATAAAGTGATTGGTCGGCGAACTCGCGCCTTCCCCGTCGATCGGGGAGAAGTGTTACCCATCTATCCGGTTCGAACTGCTGCCCATCTATCGGCTCGACAGAGCGAAGCTCGACGGAGTAGGGGTCGATCTTCGTCAACGCAATGCTTCCGCTGATTGCCGCCTTGCCCGCTCGCCGGCTCGTGCCTGTCCTGCGGCGACGGCGCGTTTGGCTAACGCCTTCCCCACTCCGTCGAGCTTCGCTCGCCACCTCTCCCCCCTCCGGAGGGAGAGGAAGGGAGCCAAGGCTGGCCAACTCGCGCCTTTCCTCTACCCCGTCGATCGGGGGAGAGTGTCGAGCGAAGCTCGACGGAGTGGGGGTCGACCGTCGCCCAAGCTGGATGCAGCTCCCGCATCATGCTAACCAACCCGCCATGGCACAGAAGAAAGCATATGAGGTCGATGGCTGGCTCGCGAAGCCGGACCAGCGCATTTCCATCGTCCTGCTTTACGGCCCTGACCGCGGCCTCGTTTCCGAGCGGGCGAAGGCGTTTGCCGGCAAGACCGGCCTGCCGCTCGACGATCCCTTCTCGGTGGTCAGGCTCGAGGGTTCGGAGGTCGACCGCGACGAGGGCCGGCTGCTCGACGAAGCCCGCACCGTGCCGATGTTTTCCGATCGGCGCCTTTTGTGGGTGCGCAATGCCAGCGGCCAGAAGGCATTGGCCGACGACGTCAAGGCGCTGACGGCGGAGCCCGCGCGCGATGCGATCATTCTCATCGAAGCCGGCGATCTCAAGAAGGGCGTCGGCCTGCGCGCCATCGTCGAGGCGGCCGACAATGCCATGGCGCTGCCTTGCTATGCCGATGAAGCGCGCGACATCGACGGCGTCATCGACGCCGAACTGAGCAAGGCCGGCATGTCGATGAGCATGGAGGCGAGACAGGCGCTGCGCCGCAATCTCGGTGGCGACCGGTTGGCCTCGCGAGGCGAGATCGAGAAGCTTGTGCTCTACGCCCATGGCCAGAACGAGATCGGGCTGGAGGAGGTCAAGGCGATGTCGGGCGACGTCTCCGGCGCCTCTTTCGACGACGCGGTCGACGCGCTTCTCGAAGGCAAGATCGGCGACTTCGACACTGCCTTCACCCGCCATTGCCAGTCCGGCGGCCAGCCCTTCCTGGTGCTGTCTTCGGCGATGCGGCAGTTGCAGCAGATCCAAATCATGCGCGGCCAGATGGAGTCCGGCAACCGCAACGCCGCCTCGGTCGTTGCAGCCGCTCGCCCGCCGGTGTTTTTCTCGCGCCGCAAGCTGGTCGAGAAAGCGCTGGAGCGCTGGAGCACCGACGCGCTCGGCCGCGCCCTGACCCGGCTGCAGACGTCGGTGCTGCAGACCAGGCGGCGGCCGGATCTTGCCGTGGCGCTGGCACGGCAGGCGCTGCTGGGGATTGCGGTGGAAAGCAGCAGGCTGGCGCAGCGCGCCTGATCTTCCCCCTCGAGGGGGAGATGTCGCCGAAGGCGACAGAGGGGGTCGCCGAACGGAAAGCGCCAACCTTTTCTTCATTTCCGCGCGGGCGCCGGCGCTTGATGTGGGGCGACCCCTCTGGCCTACCGGCCATCTCCCCCTCAAGGAGGGAGATTTGCGGCGTCACCGATTTCGCCAATCATCATCGCTAAAAAAGAGAAGGGCTGGCAATCGCCAGCCCTTGCTCAATTCAGAAGATACTTCGCCGGCTAACTATCGGTCCTGCTTCAGCCTTCTGCACAGCTCATCAAGCTGCTCCAGCGACCGGTACGAAACCCGAAGCGTGCCGCCTCTGCCCTTGTGATCCACCGACACGATCATGCCGATCGTATCGGTCAACAGTTTTTCCAGCGCCAGCGTGTCGGCGTCCTTTTCGTCAGGACTTGGCGCCGGCCTGGCTTCCCTGGCGCTGCTGGTGCCGGCCGGCATCTGCGCCAGCGCTTCGGCCTGGCGCACCGAAAGTCCCTCTTCGACGATACGCTTGGCAAGGCCGGCTGGATCTTCCGCCGTTACCAGCGTGCGGGCATGGCCCGCCGACAGCGCGCCGTCGACCAGCATGTCGCGGATCACGTCTGGCAGCTTCAAGAGCCTGAGCGTGTTGGCGACATGGCTGCGGCTTTTGCCGATCACCTGGCCGAGATCGGCCTGGGTGTAGCCGTGCTCGTCGATCAGCTGCTGATAACCAAGCGCTTCCTCGACCGCGTTGAGGTCGGTGCGCTGGACGTTTTCGATGATCGCCAGTTCGAGCGCGGTGCGGTCGTTGACCTCGCGGATGATGACCGGGATCTCGGACAGCCCGGCGCGCTGCGCCGCGCGCCAGCGCCGCTCGCCGGCGATGATTTCGTAGCGGCCGGCCTGTGTCGGCGAAGGCCGCGCCACCACCGGCTGCACGACGCCATGTTCGCGGATCGACTGGGCAAGGTCGGTCAGCTCGGCATCGCCGAAATGCCGGCGCGGATTTTTCGGATTTGGGGTCAGGAACTCGATCGGCACCTTGCCGTCGGCGCTCATGCCTGGCTTTTCCGGTGCTGCCGGGCGATCGATTTCGCCGATCAGCGCTGCCAGTCCGCGGCCCAGTCTCTTTCTCGAAAGGTCTTCGCTCATCTTTATTCCAGTTGGCTATTCCAAATCGTTTCGGTATCGAATCGGCTCTTAACTATGCATCCGGCCTTATCAAGCGGCGCGTAACTTGCGCTCGCGGCGGATCACTTCCGACGCCAGTTGCAGATAGGCCTGGCTGCCCGAGCATTTCAAATCGTAGAGGATCGCCGGCTTGCCGTAGGACGGCGCCTCGGAGACCCGCACATTGCGCGGGATAATGGTCTCGTAGACCTTGTCGCCCATATGCGCCCGCACATCCTGCACCACCTGGTTGGCGAGATTGTTGCGGCCGTCATACATGGTCAGCACGATGCCCTGGATGGTGAGGTCCGGATTGATCGAGCGGCGCACCTGCTCGACCGTCTCCAGCAACTGGCTGAGACCTTCGAGCGCAAAAAACTCGCATTGCAGCGGCACAAGAACAGAATCGGCTGCCGCCATTGAATTCAAAGTCAAAAGGTTGAGCGATGGCGGGCAGTCGATCAGCACATAGCCGAACGGCGCGCCGCGCTCGGTCGCGGCGCGCAGCGCATTGCGCAGCTTCAGCACTCGGTCCGGTGCGGAGGCGATTTCCATTTCGATGCCGAGCAGATCGAGCGTCGACGGCACGATCGACAGGCCAGGCACCGCCGTCGGAATGGCCGCGGCCTCCAGCTCCAGCTCGCCGGTCAGCACATCATAGGAGGACACCGTGCGATCTTTGCGATCGATGCCGAGGCCGGTGCTGGCATTGCCCTGCGGATCGAGATCGACGATCAGCACCTTTTCGCCGATTGCAGCCAGCGCGGTCGCCAGATTGATGGCGGTCGTCGTCTTGCCGACACCGCCCTTCTGGTTGGCTACAGTGATGATTCGGGGGCCATTCTTCATCATGGGTTTATGCCAGAAATTCATTTTGGGCGCCAAATCGCCTGTCAGTGACGGATCAGACAGGTCGCAGGTTGGACAATTCCAGGATGACGCCGCCAACGTCGGTCACACTGGGATGTTCTACCAGATCGAAGGACCATCGGTGAACGCTTTCTTGCACTTCGGTGCGGTAATCCCGGCCTTTGTGGAACAGGCCGCGCGCGCCTGAAATCAGCCAGGGCGCCGACAGGTCCAGCAAGGTCGAAAGCGGAGCCAGCGCCCGCGCCGTGACGGTTTGCGGCGTCGAAACAAGCGCATGGCTGTCATCGATGCGGCGTGCCACGACCCGCGCCGGCAGGCTGAACTGACCGACGACGGTCTGCAGGAAGGATGCTTTTTTGCGATTGCTTTCAACCAGATCGATGCTGGCGCCATCGCGCTCGGCAAGCAGGAAAGCCATGACAAGGCCCGGAAATCCGCCGCCCGAGCCGAGATCCACCCAGCGCGTGGCTTGAGGCTCTATGCGTGCGAGCTGCGCGCTGTCCAGTATGTGGCGCTGCCAGACATCGCCCGACGTCGATTGCGCAACCAGATTGATGCTGCGATTCCATTTCTGGAACATCTGCTCGAACGCCACCAGCCGATCGAATGTTTCACGTGAAACCGGGCCCGCCGTATTCTGCAGGCTCTCCAGGGACATAGAATTCACGCAACATCCTTTTGTGGGCGCTGGGCGCTCTCCGCATGGCGGACATGCGCGACAATGATCGCCAGCGCCGCCGGCGTCATGCCTTCCATGCGCTGGGCGTCGGCAATGGAGCGCGGCCGCCGCGCTTGCATCTTCTGCTTCAACTCGTTGGACAGCCCCGGCACCCCGGCGAAATCGACCGTCTCGGGGATAAGCCGGCTCTCTTCATGCCGGATCTGCGCCACATCCGTCTTCTGACGATCGAGATAGACCGAATATTTCGCTTCCGTTTCGAGGCGCTCCGCCGTCTTCGCGTCTATATCTGCAAACCGCGAATCGACGCGAGCCAGCCAGGCTACATCGACGTCTGGATAGGACAGCAATTCATAGCCGGACCGGCGCACGCCGTCCCGGTTGATGTCCAGCCCGTGTCGCGCCGCCTCATTCGGCGTCATGATGAGCGACTTCGCCAGACCCCGCGCCTCATCCAGACTTTGCATGACCTGCCCGTAGCGCTCCATCCGCTGCGCCGAGGCAATTCCCAACCTCGACGCCAACGGCGTCAGCCGCTCATCCGCATTGTCGGCGCGCAGCGACAGCCGGAACTCGGCCCGCGAGGTGAACATCCGGTAGGGTTCGCTGATGCCGCGGCTGGTCAAATCGTCGACCATCACGCCGATATAGGCTTCGGTGCGGCTCAGCACGATCTGCTCGCTGCCCGCCGCCCGCCGCGCAGCATTGAGGCCGGCAAGCAGGCCTTGCCCGGCCGCCTCTTCATAGCCGGTGGTGCCGTTGATCTGCCCGGCGAGGAAGAGGCCACCGACGCGCTTCGTCTCCAGCGTCTGATGCAGCTCGCGCGGATCGACATGATCATATTCAATGGCATAGCCGGGCTGCAGCATGGTTGCGCGCTCCAGCCCCGGAATAGTTTTCAGGATCTCGAGCTGCACATCCTCAGGCAGCGAGGTCGAAATCCCATTGGGGTAGACGGTGTCGTCATCGAGCCCTTCCGGCTCGAGAAAGATCTGGTGCCCGTCCCTATCACCGAACTTGACGATCTTGTCCTCGATCGACGGGCAATAGCGCGGCCCGACGCCCTCGATTGAGCCGGAATACATGGCCGAGCGGCCGAGATTGGCGCGGATCAGCTCATGCGTGGCCGTCGTCGTGCGCGTGATGCCGCACTCGATCTGCGGCGTTTCGATGCGGTCGGTCATCAGCGAGAACGGCACCGGATCCGCATCGGCGGCCTGGCTTTCCAGCGACGCCCAGTCGATGGTCCGGCCATCGAGCCGCGGCGGCGTGCCGGTCTTCAGCCGCCCGAGCTTGAAGCCCGCGCGGTCCATCGTCGCCGAGAGCCCAAGGCTGGCCTGCTCGTTCATGCGGCCGGCGACAATCTTCTTCTCGCCAATATGAATAAGCCCACGCAAAAAAGTTCCGGTCGTCAGAACGACCGCGCCACAGGCAAGCCGCCTGCCGTCAGCCAGGAGAACAGCCGCGATCCGTCCATCGAAGATCTCGAAGTCCAGAACCTCTCCTTCGACGACGTCGAGATCGTTCTGGTTCCGAATCGCTTCTTGCATGGCAAGGCGATAAAGCTTCCGGTCGGCCTGCGTGCGAGGGCCGCGCACTGCGGGACCCTTGCGGCGGTTGAGCAGGCGGAACTGAATACCGGCAGAATCCGCCACCCGGCCCATCAGCCCGTCCATGGCATCGATCTCGCGCACCAGATGCCCTTTGCCGAGCCCGCCGATCGCCGGATTACACGACATGACCCCGATCGTGTCGAAACGCAGCGTCACCAAAGCGGTCTTGGCACCGGCGCGCGCGGCAGCGCTGGCCGCCTCGCAACCCGCGTGGCCGCCGCCCACTACAACCACATCATAGTGATCGGTCATCCCAAACGTCCCAGACTCAAAAGATTGAGGGACACATGTCCCCGCGAAGCAGTGCTGTCAAGAAAACTCCGCGACGAGTTTCACGTGAAACAGACTGGGGCCTGCCATGGCGCGAGTTTCACGTGAGTCGGTGCCGCCGACCGGGGCAATCACATCAGGTCAGCGCCGCCCCTCACCTGCCTGCCGGCATCCTCTCCCTGTATAGTGACGGGGAGAGGGGCGATGCTGTCGTCGCTTCGCCTATCTCCATCGTTGGAGGCAAGGCGCCCACGATTGGGCAGCGTCTTTCTCCCCGTCACTATACGAGGGAGAAGTGCCCGGGCAATGAGGGGCGGTGCTGACACCCGCAATTGTGTTTCACGTGAGTCACGCCCGTGTTTCACGTGAGTCATTTCCCGATGCAGAATTGCGAGAAAATCACGTCGAGCATGTCCTCGACATCGATGGCGCCGACGATTCGGCCCAGGCGATCTGCTGCAAGCCGCAACTCCTCGGCGCGCAACTCCTGCCCGGCAGTCCGGCCGTCGGTCGCGCGAAGCAGATGGCTACTCGCAGCGCCAAGCAATTCGACATGGCGCAGGCGCGACGGCAGGACATCGCCGACGCTGCCGGCCGCCTCCGCCGCCTGCCGGCCAATTTCCGCCAGCAGTTCCTCTACGCCCGTCCCGTTCTTCACTGAAATGACAAGGTCATAGTCTTCAGCTGCGTCGCTTGCTGCGCGATCTTCCAGCAGATCGAGCTTGGTGCCGACGCGCAAGGTCGGCGCCACGGTCGGCAGCTCGCCGACATCTTTTGGGTTCGCGATATCCTGCAGCAACAGCAAGAGATCGGCGCCATGCGCCTTGGCCCTCGCCTTCTCGATGCCGATCGCCTCGACCTTCCCCGGCGCATCGCGCAGCCCGGCCGTATCCGTAAGCCGGACCCGCAGATCCTGGAGATCAAGTGTCACTTCAAGCAGGTCGCGGGTCGTGCCTGGTTCATCCGTTACTATAGCGGCATCCCGCCGCGCCAGGGCGTTGAACAGACTCGACTTACCGGCGTTGGGCGCGCCAAGGATGACGACCTCGAAGCCGTCGCGAATGATCTCGGCGGCGCGAAACCCGGCAATGTGGCGGTCGATCTCGCCGATCATTGTCCCGACATCGGACCAAACCGTATCCGAAACGGAACCGGGAACATCGTCCTCATCGGCGAAATCGATCTCCGCCTCGATCATCGCCCGGGCATGGATCAGCCTGCGGCGCCAGCCGAGGTAGAGTTCGCTCTGGACGCCTTCGGCATTTTGGACCGCAAAGCGCCGCTGCGCCTCGGTCTCGGCATTGACGAGATCGGCCAGCGCCTCGGTCTCGACCAGGTCGACCTTGCCGTTGAGAAAGGCGCGGCGCGTGAATTCACCCGGTTCCGCGTGCCTCACGCCGTCAAAGCCAGCGATTGTCTCCAGCATTTTTGCCACAACGGCACGACCGCCATGAACATGGAATTCCGCAACGTCTTCGCCGGTGAAACTGGCCGGACCGGGAAAGAAGACGACCAGGCCGGTGTCGAGCACGGCCCCGTCAGGCACTGTGAGCCTGCGCAAGACCGCGACGCGGTCCTTAACCATACCTCCGGCAATCGTTTCGACTACGAATCGAGTCTGTGGGCCGGAAATGCGGATGACGGCGACGCCGGCCGGGAGCCGGCCGCTCGACAGCGCCACGATGGAATCGCCTGAAATCATTTGCCCGCTCACCCGAACCGCCCTAGCTTCACGCCTATCTCGACCACCCGAGTTTGTTCATCGTGACGTTGCCCGCGCAAAATCTGCTTGCTGAAGAAGCCAGCCCCTATCTGCAGCAGCACAGCGGCAATCCTGTCCACTGGCGGGCCTGGTCGCCAGCCTCGCTTGACGAGGCAAAGGCGCTGGACAGGCCGATCCTGCTCTCGGTCGGCTATGCCGCCTGCCATTGGTGCCATGTCATGGCCCACGAGAGCTTTGAGAACGATGACGTTGCCGCCGTCATGAACCGTCTGTTCGTCAATATCAAGGTCGACCGCGAGGAGCGGCCGGACATCGACCAGATCTATATGGCGGCACTCTCCGCGATGGGAGAGCAGGGCGGCTGGCCGCTGACCATGTTCCTGACGCCGGACGGCAAGCCGTTCTGGGGCGGCACCTATTTTCCGCGCGAACCGCGCTACGGCCGCCCCGGTTTCATCCAGGTGATGGAGGCGGTCGACAAGGCCTGGCGCGAGAAGCGAGCGAGCCTCAACCAGAGCGCCGACGGCCTGACCACGCATGTCGAGGCCCGACTCGCCGGCTCGCATGCAAAAGCAGGACTTGATCGCGACACGCTGGCTGAGCTTGCGAAGGGCATAGACGGCATAATCGACCGCGATCTGGGCGGCCTGCGCGGCGCGCCGAAATTCCCCAATGCGCCGTTCATGCAAACGCTGTGGCTGTCCTGGCTGCGCGACGGCAATGCCGCCCATCGCGACGACGTCCTCAACAGCCTCGAACAGATGCTGAGCGGCGGCATCTACGACCATATTGGCGGCGGGCTCAGCCGTTACTCGACCGACGCCGAATGGCTGGTGCCGCATTTCGAAAAGATGCTTTACGACAACGCCCAGCTGATCCGCTTCTGCAACTGGGCCTATGCGGCAAGCGGCAATGAATTGTTCCGGGTACGAATCGAAGAGACGATCGACTGGCTGCTGCGCGAAATGCGCGTCGACGGCGGCGCTTTTGCCGCCAGTCTCGATGCCGACAGCGACGGCGAGGAAGGGCTGTTCTACACCTGGAGCCGAGACGAGGTCGAAGTCGCCCTCGGCGACGATTCCGCGCTGTTTTTCAAGCACTTCACGCTATCCAGCCCGCATGGCTGGGAAGGTAAGCCAATTGTCCATCAAACAAGGTACCAGCAGTCGCAAAGTGTGATCGATCGCGAAGAGCTCAACCCGCTGAAGGCGAAGCTTCTCACTGTGCGGGAAGAGCGGGTCAGGCCAAGCCTCGACGCAAAGGTCCTCACCGACTGGAACGGCCAGATGATCGCGGCACTTGCCGAGGCCGGGCGGGCGGTGGCGCGACCTGACTGGATCGATGCGGCGGCAAAGGCCTTCACTCATATCAGCGCTGCCAGCCGCGACGGCCGCCTGCCGCATTCGATGCTCGGCGCCAGAAAACTGTTCCCTGCTTTGTCCAGCGACTATGCCGCCATGGCCAACGCAGCGATCTCGCTGTTCGAGGCCACTGGGGATTGGAGCTATGTCGATCAAGCCGGCCAGTTCATCGGGCAACTCGACCATTGGCACGCCGATACCGAAAAGGCAGGTTATTACCTGACCGCCTCGGACAGCACCGACGTGCCGATCCGCGTCCGCGGCGATGTAGACGAGGCCATTCCCTCCGCCACCGGCCAGATCATCGAGGCACTGGTCCGGCTGGCCTCCGTCAGCGGCAATCTCGACCTGCAGGAAAGGGTCTGGCATGTTGCCGAGCACGCCGCCGGTCGCGCGGCGCACCAGGCCTATGGCCAGGCCGGCATCGTCAATGCCTGCGCGCTGGCGATCAAGCCGCTCAAACTGGTCATCGTGGATGCGCTAGACGATCCCAAGCTCGTTCCGGTTGCGAATCGAAGCCCGGACCCACGCCGCGTCGACATCATCGTGCGAATCGGTACGGATGCGAATCGACCCTTGCTGCTCGGTGGGATCCTGCCGCCAACCGATAAACCGGGCGCATGGCTATGCACCGGCCAAGTCTGCCTTCCCGCTGTGACGAATCCGAAAGACCTGGAGCGCCTTCTGCGCCGCCAATAATGTCAGGCGCCTTCCGCTTGCTTGCGCAACGCCTCACTCGAAGATGCGGCCTGGCTCGGCTTGAACAGCAAATCCTTGGCGGCGATCACCGCGCCAATGGTGATCAGCACACAGGCAAGCGCCACCGACCAGTGAAACACACCAAAGCCTGCCAGCAGAAGCACGATCACCGAAAACAGCGGTGCGGCATAGGACAGCGCGCCGAGGATCATGATGTCACCGTGCTTGCAGCCAAAATCCCAGGCATAGAAGCCGGCTCCGAGAGGGATCGTGCCCAGAACGACGATAGCCGTCCACTGCATCGGCGTCTGCGGCCAGACCGTGGTCTCGAGCATCAGGTGCAGCGAGAAAGCGACAGCCGCCGTGATGAAGCAATAGCCGGCCACGACATCGGTCGGCACCTGGCCGAAGCGGCGTGACAGGACGGAATAGCCAGCCCAGATGAAGGCGCAGAACAGCGCGATGACATGGCCCTTCATCACCCCGTTGGCGAGGCCCACATTGCCGCCCTTGGTGATCACGACAATGGCGCCGGCAAGCCCTAGAACGACGCCGGCGATGTGGTGAACCCGGAGCCTTTCACCGGGCAGGAAGGCGGCAAAGACGACGATCAGCAACGGCCAGAGATAGGCGATCAGGCTGACCTCGACCGGCGGCGCCGACTGGATCGCGAAAAAATAGGCGCAGTGGTAGACGCACAGTCCCGCCGTGCCGATTGCCCATACCGGCCATGGCTGCCGCAGCGACCGGATCGCGCCTGGGCGGACGATCCAGCTGCCGGCGCCGACCAGCCCTCCGAGCAGGAAGGTCATGGCTGCCAGCTGAAACGGCGGGATCGAGCCTGCGGCGGTCGACAGCAGTGCCAGGAACGACCAGGTCAGTATGGCCGAAAAGCCGATCAGGGTCGGGATTGTCTTCTTCACGCCGCTGCTTCCAGTTTGCAGACACGAGCTTTGCACAAAGGGAAAATCGTCTGCCGCCACATACAGCCGCGCGATATCGGGAAAGCGACCTGCCGCGGACAAAGAAAAACCCCATCCCGGTTTCCCGGAATGGGGCTTCGATACATAGACCGGAAAGTTTCGGCCCGACTGTTACGTGTTCATCGAATCGAAGAAATCGGCGTTGGTCTTGGTCTGCTTCAGCTTGTCGATCAGGAACTCGATCGCATCGGTGGTCCCCATCGGCGCCAGGATGCGGCGCAGCACGAAGATCTTCTGCAGATCCTGCTTGGAAACCAGCAGGTCTTCCTTGCGGGTGCCGGACTTCAGGATGTCCATGGCCGGATAGATGCGCTTGTCGGCCACCTTGCGGTCGAGCTGGATTTCGCAGTTGCCGGTGCCCTTGAACTCTTCGAAGATGACTTCGTCCATGCGGCTGCCGGTATCGATCAGCGCGGTGGCGATGATGGTCAGCGAGCCGCCTTCCTCGATGTTGCGGGCGGCGCCGAAGAAGCGCTTCGGCCGCTGCAGGGCGTTGGCGTCGACACCGCCGGTCAGCACCTTGCCGGATGACGGCACGACGGTGTTGTAGGCGCGGCCGAGACGGGTGATCGAATCGAGCAGGATGACGACGTCGCGGCCATGTTCGACCAGGCGCTTGGCCTTCTCGATGACCATTTCGGCGACCTGCACGTGGCGCACTGCCGGCTCGTCGAAGGTCGAGGAGATCACCTCGCCCTTCACCGAGCGCTGCATGTCGGTCACTTCTTCCGGCCGCTCGTCGATCAGAAGCACGATCAGATAGCATTCCGGATGGTTGGCGGTGATCGAGTGGGCGATGTTCTGCATCAGAACCGTCTTGCCGGTACGCGGCTGCGCGTTGATCAAGGCGCGCTGTCCCTTGCCGATCGGCGCGACCAGGTCGATCACGCGGGCCGAGATGTCCTTGGTGGTCACATTCTCGATTTCCATCTTCAGCCGCTTGGTCGGATAGAGCGGTGTCAGATTGTCGAAGTGGATCTTGTGACGGATCTTCTCGGGATCGTCGAAATTGATGGTGTTGACCTTGAGCAGCGCGAAATAGCGCTCGCCCTCTTTCGGGCTGCGGATCGGCCCTTCGACCGTATCGCCGGTCTTCAGCGAAAAGCGCCGGATCTGCGACGGCGAAATATAGATGTCGTCGGGGCCTGGCAGATAGTTGGCGTTGGCGGAGCGCAGGAAGCCGAAACCGTCCTGCAGCACCTCGACCACGCCATCACCGATGATCTCGATCTCCTGGGCGGCCAGCTTCTTCAGGATCGCAAACATCAGTTCCTGCTTGCGCATGACGCTGGCGTTTTCGACCTCGAGCGATTCGGCATAAGCGATCAGCTCTGGCGGTTTCTTGTTCTTGAACTCAGCGAGTTTCATTTCTTGCATAGACGGACCTTGAATAGATGGAGTCTGGGTAGGCTTTGGGAAAATATCGGCGGGATGCGACAAATGCCGGGCGCGGCCGAAAACAACGAGGGGCGGCGCATGACGGGAAGGAAGACCCGTCTTTTATCGTCGGTCGGGTGAAAGAGCAAGCTGCGTTTTGCGTGACCTATGAAGGCTTAAAACGCATCAACGCCAGTCATCGTCTCCTGGCCGTTTTTGAGCGGCATGCGTCAGAACGGCTTGACCACCACCAGGATGACGATTGCGATCATCAGCAATGTGGGGATCTCGTTGACGATCCGCCAGTGCCTGGCCGGTTTTTCGTTGCGGTCCTCGGCGAATTTGCGCACCGCGCCGGCCAGATAGCCGTGAACGGCCGACAGCAAAAGCACCGCACCGATCTTGGCGTGCAACCAGCCGCCCTGGAAACCGAAACCCTTCCAGGCAAGCCACAGGCCGAACACCCAGGTGACGATCATCGCCGGGTTGATGATGCCGCGCAGCAGGCGCCGCTCCATCACCTTGAAGGTCTCCGACTGCACCGAGCCCTTCTCGGCATCGGCGTGATAGACCAGCAGCCGCGGCAGATAGAGCATGCCGGCCATCCATGAGATGACGGCGAGGATATGGATCGCCTTTGCCCAGGGATAGAAACTGTCGGGTGCGGCGAAATACAAAAGCGCGGTGAGAACGACCAGGACACCCAGGCCGATCGTCATGCGCATCATCGCCTGGCCGGTGCTGTTCGTGTTGTTCATCTGAGCCATCAGCGTGTCGCGCTCCGCACCTGTTTCACCATCGCCTCGACATGGGCGATCGGCGTCTCCGGCGTGATGCCATGACCGAGATTGAAGATCAGCGGCCCGTCTCCCAGCGCTTTCAGGATCGCTTCGACACCGTCGGATAGCGCCTTGCCGCCAGCCACGAGGCGCAAGGGATCGAGATTGCCCTGGACCGCACCCGAGCGCTGCAATTCCTTCGCCGCGATCAGGGGCACCGTCCAGTCGATCCCCAGCGCCGTTACGCCGGTCTTTTGTCGATAGGTCCGGTAGCGCGAACCGGCGCCCTTGGGAAAACCGATGATCGGAACATCGGGATGAACCGCCCGCACCCGGCCAACAATCTCGGCCATTGGCTGAACGCAGAACAGGTCGAAACTCTCATCGTCCAGCACGCCGGACCAGGAATCGAATATCTGCACCACATCCGCGCCCGCCTCGATCTGGCGGATGAGATAGGCGGCCGAATGTTCGGCAAGCACCTTCAGCAATCGCTGAAAGGCCACCGGCTCGCGATAGGCAAACAGCCGCGCCGGCGCCTGGTCGGGCGTGCCATGGCCGGCGATCATGTAGGTCGCCACCGTCCACGGCGCGCCGCAGAAGCCGATAAGGGTTGTCTCTTCGGGGAGTTTGGTCCGCAACCGGCGAACCGTCTCGTAGACCGGTTCGAGATTCACGTGAAACACCTCGCCTTCCAGAGCCAAAATCTCCGGCGCGGTGATCGGCGTCAGCAGCGGCCCTCTGCCCTCTTCGAAGCGGACGTCACGGCCAAGCGCATGCGGAACGACAAGGATATCGGAAAACAGGATCGAGGCATCGAAGCCGAAGCGCTCGATCGGCTGCAAGGTCACTTCGACCGCAAGGTCTGGATCGTAGCAGAGGTCCAGGAACGAGCCCGCGCGTCTGCGTGTCTCCCGATACTCCGGCAGATAGCGTCCGGCCTGACGCATCATCCAGAGCGGAGGCGGAAAATGGGCCTTGCCCCTGAGGATATCCAGCATGATCCGGTTCTGGGGCATCGAGCGCTCGCTTCTCACAGCCTCTTCTATATCAAAGATTCTTATATCTAAGGTTCTTCTGATTCTAAGAGTCTGTTGGTTCTGGTGGTTGCCACCTGTCCCGCTTTGCCCCGGAAAACACCAGCCAACATATTGTCGCGTGCTTCTTTTTCCCAGATGTAGGGTTCTGGGGATAGATCGGAATCGATCAAGCGAGTCAAAGTGTTAGGCACAGTGGTGAAAAGCAGGTCCTGTGGACGGACCGCAGTCGAAAAAAGCCGTCCCCAAACTTGTCCCCAGTCGCCCGACGAAGCTGACAGCGCATCGAATTGTGGACAAACTGCCATCTGATACAGTCGCCTCCGACAGGCCCGTCTTTTCATCCCGCTTTATCCACAGAAGCCCACAGCCCCAGGTGACCCCCTGTGAACAAACCCCAGAGCTTCTTCCACCTGCACCTGATTTCCGACGCGACCGGCGAAACGCTGCTCGCCGCCGGCCGGGCAGCTTCGGCGCAGTACAAGGACGCGCGCGCCATCGAGCATATCTATCCGCTGATCCGCACCGAAAAGCAGGTGGCGAAGGTGTTCGAGGACATCGAGGAGGAACCGGGCATCATCCTCTATACGGTCGTCGACCAGAAGCTGGCGCGCGGCATCGACGAGCGCTGCGCGGCCATGGGCCTGCCCTGTGTGTCGGTGCTGGAGCCGGTGCTGACCGTTTTCCAGTCCTATCTCGGCACCCCGGCCGGCCGCCGCGTCGGTGCCCAGCATGTTCTCGACGCCGAATATTTCCGCCGCATCGATGCGCTCAATTTCACCATGGACCATGATGACGGCCAGTTGCCGCTCAACATGGACGATGCCGATGTCGTGCTGATCGGCATCTCGCGCACGTCGAAGACGCCGACCAGCATCTATCTCGCCAACCGCGGCATCAAGACCGCCAACATCCCGATCGTGCTTGGCGTGCCGGTGCCGGAAAGCCTGGTTGCCGCCAGCAAGCCGCTGATCGTCGGGCTGATCGCCACCGCCGAGCGCATCTCGCATGTCCGGCAAAACCGCATCCTCGGCAACAGCAGTTCGTATGAGGCATCGGATTATGTCGACCGCGCGGCGATCAGCGAAGAGCTAGCCTACGCCCGCAAGATCTGCACGCGCCATGGCTGGCCGATGATCGACGTCAGCCGCCGCTCGATCGAGGAAACGGCGGCGGCGATCGTTGCCCTGCGGGGGAAGACGCGCTAGGGCGTCGATATTCAGGTGATGCCGGCCTGCAAATGGCGGTTTCCTGCGCTTCCGGTGCTCACGTACTTTAAGTACGCTCCGCTCCGGTTCTCGGAAGCCACCATTTTCGACTCGGCCTGACCTGAATCTCAACACCCTAGTCGGTGCCAGAAAACCAGGCGTACAAACCATGACCGAAAAACTCATCCTCGCTTCCGGCAGTCCGTTCCGCAAGGCGATGCTCGTCAATGCCGGCGTCGATGTCGAGGCGGTCCCCGCCGATGTCGACGAGCGCGCGCTCGAGGGGCCTTTGCAGGATAGCGGCGTCTCGCCCGAGGATGTCGCCCTGGTGCTGGCCGAGGCCAAGGCCACAGAAGTGAGCGAGCGCAGGCCGGGCGCCCTGGTGCTCGGCTGCGACCAGACGCTGTCGCTCGTCGACGAGGTGTTCCACAAGCCGGCTGACATGGAAGGTGCCCGCCGTCATCTGCTGGCGCTGTCGGGCAGGACCCACCAGCTCAACAGCGCCGCGGTGCTGGTTCGCGACGGCAAGGTCTTGTGGCGGCATGTCGGCATTGCTTCGATGACCATGCGCAAGCTCGACCCGGCCTTCGTCGGCCGCCACCTCGCCCGCGTCGGCGCCAAGGCGCTGGGAAGCGTCGGCGCCTATCAGATCGAAGGCGAAGGCATTCAATTGTTCGAGAAAATCGAAGGCGATCATTTCACCATTGTCGGCCTGCCGCTTCTGCCGCTGCTCGCCGAACTGCGTGACCTGGGAGCGATCGATGGCTGAGGCGTCGAAGAAGGCCTTCGTGTCGGGCCATCCGGTCAAGCATTCGCGCTCGCCGAAAATCCATGGCCACTGGCTGGCCAAACATGGCATTGACGGCAGCTACCAGGCCATCGATGTCGCGCCGCAGGATTTTGCCGAGTTCGTGAACACGCTGCAGGCAAACAATTACCGCGGCGGCAACATCACCATCCCGCACAAGGAAGCCGCCTTCGCTTTGGCCGAGCGCCGCGACCAGGCCGCTGAAGAGATCGGCGCCGTCAACACGCTGTGGTTCGAGGACGGCGTCCTGTGGGGCGGCAACACCGACGGTCACGGCTTTGCCGCCAACCTCGACGATCATGCGCCGGGCTGGGCAAGCAACGGTCCGGCGGTGGTGCTTGGCGCCGGCGGTGCGTCGCGCGCCGTCATCCATGCCCTGAAGCAGCGCGGCGTTGCCGATATCCGCATCGTCAACCGCACTCTGGCCCGAGCGCAGGAATTGAGGGATCGTTTCGGCGCCGGCGTGTCGGCGCATGGCATGGCGGCGACCGATGAACTGCTCGGCGATGCCCGCCTGCTGGTCAACACCACGGCACTCGGCATGCATGGCAATGAAGGCCTGTCGGCCGATCCCGCCAGGCTGCCGGACCACGCCATCGTCACCGACATCGTCTATGTGCCGCTGGAGACGCCGCTGCTCGCGGCCGCCCGTGCGCGAAATCTGAAGGCGGTCGACGGCCTCGGCATGCTGCTGCATCAGGCCGTGCCCGGCTTCGAGCGCTGGTTCGGCGTCAGGCCGCAGGTCACGGGGGAATTGCGCGCGCTTATCGTCGCCGATCTGGTGCCGAAGCCATGATCGTGCTCGGCCTCACCGGCTCGATCGGCATGGGCAAGTCGACCACGGCCAGGATGTTCGCTGACGCCGGCGTGCCGGTCCATGATTCCGACGAGGCAGTGCATCGCCTCTATGCCGGCAAGGCAGCCCCCCTGGTCGAGGCCGCCTTTCCCGGCACCACACTTGCCGGCGTGGTCGATCGTGCCAAACTTGGCGCGCGCGTCCTCGGCGATGCCGCCGCGCTGAAGCGGCTCGAGGCGATCATTCACCCATTGGTGCGCGCCGACGCCGATGCCTTCCTGGCCAAGCATTGTAACGCCAGCGAATCGATCGCGGTGCTCGACATTCCCCTGCTGTTCGAAACCGGCGGCCGCAACCGCGTCGACAAGGTTGTCGTCGTCACCGCCCCGGCCGAGACCCAGCGCGAACGCGTGCTGGCGCGGCCGGGCATGACGGAAGAAAAACTGGCATCGATCCTGGCCAAGCAGGTGCCGGACGCGGAAAAACGCCGCCAGGCCGATTTCGTCGTCGACACCGGGCGGGGATTGGACGCTGCGCGTGTTCAAGTGAACGCGATCATTGCGGAGCTAATTGGGCGCGGCGGACCGCGCCACTGACACTGGCTGCTGTCTGTCAACGTCGGCGCCGCCCCGCATCTGCCTGCCGGCATCTTCTCCCCGTATAGTGACGGGGAGAAGGACGCTGTCGCAAAGGATTTCGCCAATCTCCAAGGTTTCGGAAAGGGAGCCGAGGTTGCGGCCAGCCCCTTCTCCCCGTCACTATACGGGGAGAAGTGCCCGGCAGGGCGATGAGGGGCAGCGCAAACCTGTAGTGATTGCCTTGATCAGCTTCGTTTCCCATTGCCATTTTGTTCCGGTCTCACGATTCTGCTCCTTTGGAGCGACTGATTCGATGCGTGAGATCATCTTCGACACGGAAACCACCGGCCTCGATTCGCGCGACGACCGCGTCATCGAGCTGGGCGGCGTCGAGCTGGTCAACCGCTTCCCGACCGGCAGGACCTTCCACCACTACATCAACCCGCAAGGCCGCGCGATCCACGCCGAGGCGCAGGCGGTGCACGGCATCAGCGCGGCGGACCTCGCGGGCAAGCCGACCTTTGCCGAGATTGCGCAGGAGTGGCTGGACTTCACCGACGGCGCCAAGCTGGTCGCCCACAACGCAACCTTCGACGTCGGCTTCCTCAACGTTGAATTCGGCCGGCTGGGTCACCCGGTCATAGACAATGGTTTTGTCGTCGACACGCTGGCGCTGGCGCGCCGCAAGCACCCGATGGGCCCCAACTCGCTCGATGCGCTCTGCCGGCGCTATGGCATCGACAACACCAAGCGCACCAAGCACGGCGCCCTGCTCGATTCCGAATTGCTGGCCGAGGTCTATATCGAGCTGATCGGCGGCAAGCAGGCGGCCCTTATCCTCGACAGCGCCACCGCGCCGGCGCAAGGCGAAAATGTCCGCCAGATCGAGATCATCATCAGCCAGCGCCCGGCACCCCTGCTGCCGCGCGTCACCGAAGCCGAACGCGCCGCGCACGCCGGCATGGTCGCCACGCTTGGCGAAAAGGCGCTGTGGCTGAAGGTTGCGGCTGGCTAGCGGCAAGGTGGAGGCCGGCGCGCAGCGAGGTTGGTGGAGCCGACCCTCGAAATTGGCCGCAGAGCCCCACGCCTTCGTCATCCTATGACGAACGGACGGGGCGTCGCCGCCCTTGGCACACCCCACCCCCGCTTCTCGCACTCAACTCAATTGCTCGCCGACAGCACCAGCACCGGCTTGTCGCTATACAGCGTCGGGAACAGCGCCTTGAGGTTCGCCACTTTGGGCAGGTCGTTGTAGACGATGTAGGGATAGGTCGGGTTCAGCGTCAGGAAGTCCTGATGATAATTCTCGGCCGGATAGAAGGTCTTGCCGGTTTCCAGCGTGGTGACGATCGGCTCCGGGAACACCTTGGCCTGGTCGAGCTGGGCGATGTAGCTTTGCGCGATCTTCTTCTGTGCATCGTTTTCGGCAAAGATCGTCGAGCGGTACTGCGTGCCGGAGTCCGGACCCTGGAAATTCAGCTGGGTGGGATTGTGGGCGACCGAGAAATAGACCTGCAGCAGCTGGCCATAGGTGATCTCAGACGGATCGTAGGTGATCTCGACGGATTCGGCATGCCCGGTGCGGCCTGAGCCGACCGTCTCGTAGACGGCGGTGTCCTTGTCGCCGCCGGTGTAGCCGGAGACGGCCCTGGTGACGCCCTTGACGTGCTGGAAGACGCCTTGCACGCCCCAGAAGCAGCCGCCGGCGAAGATTGCCTTTTCAGTGCCGGTGGCCATCTTCTCATCGATTGCCGGCGGCGGGATCTTCACCGCATCCTCGGCCGAAACCGCCGGCGTCAGCCAGAAGGCGGCGCCAGCGGCGGCCAGCGCAAGGGCGGCGAGCGCGCTGCGCCAGACGTTCGACGATTGTCTGGTGACTGGTTTTTGAATGTCGGTCATGGCTTGAGCTCCTGTGACGTCCATCATGTGGAGTCTATTGGATAAGATACGACGATGCGACGGGCGAGTTGCGGCCGAAGCCTCACTTTCGCGTGCATCCGGCTTCGGACCCACGGGGCCGAAGCCGGAAACAGCACCACCTTTACTTGGCCGGAGCCATCGCATCCGTTGCGGGCTTCATGGCATCGGCGGCCGGCTTCATGGAATTGGTGGCCATCGGGTCGGCAGGCTTCATCGCATCCGTTGCAGGTTTCATGGCGTCTGCGGCAGGTTTCATCGCATCCGCTGCTGGTTTCATGGCATTTGCAGCAGGCTTCATCGCATTGGTCGCGTCGTCGGCACGGGCGATGCCACCGGCAAACAGCGCCGTCGAGCACAGAGCGAGAGCGAGTGCCGGCAGCGTCAGGCGGGAAATGGTCATGATGGTCTCCTTGGGGTTGGTCGTGAAGGCGCGCCCTCTTGGCGGCCGTGCTATGCGGCGCCGCTCCATGCGGCGTTGCGCAATCTCTTGTCGAAGCGCGATCTAGTCGGTCGCGGCAGCCAGGATCGGTCCGCCACCGGGCGACTGCACGAGCACGGCGGTGCTCAGGCCGCCGGATGCGGCGGGCAGCGGATATGTCGCGGCCGCGCCGGTCCAGCTGCCGAGTTTTTCGAGCGCATGCACGACATTGGCGTGCGGCAAGGTGCGGCCGGTGTTTTCGCCGCGCGCCACCGGCACCTCGACGACGCCCTTGGCATAGCGCACCAGCCAGACATCGGCATGGCCGCCCGGTGCGGCGCCGGCGCCGATGCTGATCTTGCGGCCATCGAGGGACAATGCCGGGCCGCTTGTCCGGCCGCTCACCGAGATCAGCTTTTCGATCTCGCCGGGTGCCGCACCGACGACATCGGCATGGCCGTTGACCACTACTTGCGGCGTGAACGGCCCGTCATGGCCGAGCGCCGGCTCATAACTGACCTGGCGCCGGGTGAATTCCTGCTTTCCGAAAATATCCTTCCAGCCGAGATAGTCCCAGTAGGTGACGTTGAACGATAGCGCCAGCACGCCGGGCTGGTCCTTGACTTTGATCAGATTGGCATTGGCCGGCGGGCAGGACGAGCAGCCCTGGCTGGTGAACAGCTCGACCACGCTGAGCGGCTGGGCCGCCGCCGCACCGAGCGACGCTGCCAGCGCAATAGCCGAGAGGCTGGACACTTTGATGAACGTGCTGGACCCTGACATCGGCTTGCTCCATGGGCGGCGGCGCCTGGAAGCACCGCAGATATCCCCACTTCGCCGCTGTCGACGCCTTCGTTACAGCGCTCACCGGTTTGTGATCTGGTCGCTGGCGGTCTTCCCTTCTCCCCCTGTGGGAGAAGGTGGATCGGCGCGCAGCGCCGAGACGGATGAGGGGTGTTCCAGCAGAGTGAGGCGTTGGCGTCCCCTGGAACACCCCTCATCCGTCGCCTTCGGCGACACCTTCTCCCACAAGGGGAGAAGGGAAGTCGGAGCCACTACCGCCAAGGCTGCAGACTCGTATCCCGTACATAGGCGATGATCGTATCGCAAACGGCGTTCATATCCTTCAGAACGTCGTCGTTCCAAAAGCGCAGAATGCGAAAGCCTTTCTCTTCCAGGTGAGTTTTGCGGACGCGGTCAGAATTCAACTCCGCATGCTGGCTGCCATCGATCTCGACGACCAAGCCTGCTTCGAAGCAGACGAAATCGGCAATGTACTTTCCAATAGGAACCTGGCGTCGAAATTTTATCCGGTCGAGCCTGCGGTCGCGCAGTTCATGCCACAGCCGGTCTTCCGCTTCCGTCATTACACGCCGGAGCGAACGGGCGAAGCTTCGTTTGGCTGGCGGGACAGGTTGATGCGGCATCGCTTAGATTAGCCAGCTAGTGCGCTCCGTCCAGCACCCCTCATCCGTCTCGGCGCTGCGCGCCGATCCACCTTCTCCCGCAAGGGGAGAAGGCAAGAAGAGCAGCTTCTACTGCGTCAGCCGCGTGTTGTTGGGCCGCTTGTTGAAGTCGCACTTGCCGGTGACGTTGTAGAAGAAGTCGGCGTTGCTGACGGGTGCCGGGACCGGGTTGCCGCCGTCCTCCCAGGCCTGGTAGCCTGTCGAGCCACAAGGCACGAGGCCAAAGATATCAACGATCTGGCCGGTCGCCATTTCGGCCAGGGGGATGTCCTTGCTTGTCGAGCTATAGAGCCGGTTGGACGTGGCCGGATCGTTCGAATAGAGGTTTTTCGGGTTGCCCGATGGCACATTCATCTGCAGATAGAGGCTGGCCATCTGGCTGACGTCGATTGACGCACCGGCGGTATTGCCGGGAGTCATTGTGTCGACACAGTAATATTTCGTGCCAGACTGGTCGGTGTTGAGCGTCACCCCGTTGGGCGGGTTTTTGCCGACCTTGCAGACCTGCGTCTGGATCACCGTGGGGACGCCCAGACTGTCGATCTTGCTGACGGTGGTGGTGCCGTAACCTTTGGGATCCGTGCCGCCGCCGTATTTGTAATCGATCGTCATCAGCGGCTTGCCCGCTGCGGCACCGAACATCGTGCCGTAGAGCGTCATTGTCTTGTTCCAGTAACCCGACACGCCGGTGACCTTGAAGGTCGCCTCCACCAGAGCCGGCGCCTTGTTCACCGCCGAATTGACGCCGATGGCCACCGTGGGGATCCTGGCGATCTGCATGAACACGGTCTTCATGGCGAAACTCGCCGAGGCCTGCGCGGTGGCGGTGCCGTTGGCGCTGACGTCGAAGCTGTTCAGCGTCGCTGCGCCCTGTCCGCCGTTTTCTCTGTAGGTATCCTGGAGCAGCACCTGGCGCTGCGGCTTCGTCGACGTGGTATCCATCGTGGTGATGGACAGGATCGCGGCGTCGAGTGCCGCCTGCTCGGTCGACCTGGTCTGGACCGCTGAGGTGTAGTCGACGGAAAAGCCGACCGCGGTGATCAGCGGTATCATGGCGAGAACAAGTATCGGTGCGAACGAGCCGCTCCGCGACTCGATAAAACTGCCTGCAAGCCCCCGCATGCCTTCGTCCTTACATGAGATATTTCCCTCCGCTAACATGCCGATCACAAATTATGCTCTAACGCACGTGGTTAAAATTTATCGATTTTTCGAGGAATCCGGGGGAAAAGGCGACGAGTGCCCGCGCCGCTTGCCCTGCAATGGCCCGCCGCTTGCCTCGACAGCCGCCTGCCCTGCTTTCCCGGCAACGGCTGTACGGCTTGCCGGGCAACGGGCCGCGCCACTTGTGCGGCGGCAGCCTGCCGCTTGCTCGGGCAAGCCACCCCTGCTAAACGCGCGCCATGAGCACGCCCCTCGACCACATCCGCAATTTCTCCATCGTCGCCCATATCGACCATGGCAAATCCACGCTTGCCGACCGGCTGATCCAGCTGACCGGCGGGCTGGAGCTGCGCGACATGAAGGAGCAGGTGCTGGACTCGATGGACATCGAGCGCGAGCGCGGCATCACCATCAAGGCGCAGACGGTGCGGCTGAAGTACCACGCCAACAATGGCGAGGACTATATCCTCAACCTGATCGACACGCCCGGACACGTCGACTTCGCCTATGAAGTGTCGCGTTCGCTGGCCGCCTGCGAGGGTTCGCTGCTGGTGGTCGACGCCTCCCAGGGCGTCGAGGCGCAGACGCTGGCCAATGTCTACCAGGCCATCGACAACAACCACGAGATCGTCGTGGTGCTGAACAAGGTCGACCTGCCGGCCGCCGAGCCCGAGCGCATCCGCGAGCAGGTCGAGGAGGTGATCGGCATCGACGCCTCCAACGCCGTGCTGATCTCGGCCAAGACCGGCCTTGGCATTCCGGATGTCCTGGAGGCCATCGTCCACCAATTGCCGCCGCCGCGCGAAGGCGACGCGTCGGCCCCGTTGAAGGCGATGCTGGTCGACAGCTGGTACGACGCCTATCTCGGCGTCATCGTGCTGGTGCGCGTCATCGACGGCGTGCTGAAAAAGGGCCAGACCATCCGCATGATGGGCACCGGCGCCAAGCACCTGGTCGAGCGCACCGGCGTGTTCACGCCGGCCCGCATCAATGTCGACGAGCTCGGCCCGGGCGAATTCGGCTTCTTCACCGGCTCGATCAAGGAAGTGGCCGACACCCGCGTCGGCGACACCATCACCGAGGACAAGCGCACCACGGCCAAGGCGCTGCCCGGCTTCAAGCCGGCGCAGCCCGTGGTGTTCTGCGGCCTGTTCCCGGTCGACGCCGCCGATTTCGAGGATCTGCGCGCCGCCGTCGGCAAATTGCGCCTCAACGACGCCAGCTTCTCCTTTGAAATGGAAACAAGTGCCGCGCTCGGCTTCGGCTATCGCTGCGGCTTCCTTGGCCTGCTGCATCTCGAAATCATCCAGGAGCGGCTGGAGCGCGAGTTCAACCTCGACCTGATCGCCACCGCGCCCAGCGTCGTCTACCGGCTGGCTCTGACCGACGGCTCGATGAAGGAATTGCACAACCCGGCCGACATGCCCGACGTGGTGAAGATCTCGGCCATCGAGGAGCCGTGGATCCGCGCCACCATTTTGACGCCCGACGATTATCTCGGCGGTATCCTGAAACTCTGCCAGGACCGGCGCGGCATCCAGGCCGACCTCTCCTATGTCGGCAAGCGCGCCATGCTGATCTACGATTTGCCGCTCAACGAAGTCGTGTTCGATTTCTACGACCGGCTGAAGTCGATCTCCAAGGGCTACGCTTCGTTCGACTATCACCTCACCGACTACAAGGAAGGCGACCTCGTCAAGATGTCGATCCTGGTCAATGAGGAGCCGGTCGACGCGCTTTCCATGCTGGTGCACCGCACGGCGGCGGAAAAGCGCGGAAGGCAGATGTGCGAGAAGCTGAAGGAGCTGATCCCGAACCATCTGTTCAAGATCCCGATCCAGGCCGCGATCGGCGGCAAGGTCATCGCGCGGGAAACCATCTCGGCGCTGCGCAAGGACGTCACCGCCAAATGCTACGGCGGCGACGTCTCGCGCAAACGCAAGCTGCTGGACAAGCAGAAAGAAGGCAAGAAGCGGATGCGGCAGTTCGGCAAGGTCGATATTCCGCAGGAGGCGTTTATTCAGGCGCTGAAGATGGGCGATTGAGCGGTTCGGCCTTCGGCCGAACGCATCGACCCGGTGGGTCGATGCGAGCGCAAGTCCGCGTGGGAGCTGCCGAAGGCAGCGGGTCCCACCCCGGGGTTGCGGCAGTGCCTGTTCAATAGCCAAGGCGAGTCAGAAGGCCCAAAAAGATCAGCAACTGGCTGAATGACTAAGCATGCTAACATTGCGGCGTGCTTCACTCACACGGTCCAGATAGCATCCGCCCTCTACACAGCGTTTTCGGGTAGTTGACACACACCGCTAGGCACAAAAATCCACCACCTTCTTAGCGCGCAATCATGTACCTTCCCTTACAATAAAAAAGCTGCAATAAACAAAGTATGCACGTGTTGTGCTAGTTGGGCCGCGAAACTTCACCTTGCAGATTGCGCCGCAAGCGCAGTCGCCACTCGCAAACGCTGTCTCCCTCGGGAGACCCTGACTTAACGCGGCCCAACCCGTAAGGGTTTCATATGGAAGATGCCATTAGACGAGCGATAGAGTTTCAAGCTAAGAAGCTTTTAAAGCGCGAAGAAAAGAAACGGTTCGCTAAGCGGAAGTACCAGAGGCGATATAAACTTAGAACAGGTATGCCGGCAACCGTAGGAGCTTATCGCTATCCGCGCGTATGGGATATCTCGCCTCATTTTGATCCGAGGTATTGTATCTCGCACTCGAAATACCTCGCCAGGGTTATTTGGCTAAAAATAAGAAATCGAAGCTATAAGCCTGCCGCAGCAGTAAGATACCAGATTGCACAAGATTCAGGTGGTTTTCGTGAGATAATGGTTTTTAGCGTTCCTGACGCTGCTGTAGCTAACTTGTTCTACAGAAAACTCAGAGACAAAAATCGGAATTTATTTTCGCCGTTTAGCTACGCTTATATGAAGGATCGCGGCCTATTTGATGCCGTCATACAACTACGGTCATACTTGGTGGGTGGAAAGAAATACGTTATTCAATTTGACTTTGCCAAATACTTTGACAGCATTGACCACAAATACATAGAGCATCTTTTCAATAGAACGAATTTTAACGTATCGGACACAGAAAAATATCTCATCCGGGAATTCCTGAAGCACCCTATTAGTGACGCAAAGGATTATGCCTTTGACTCAGCTGAAAAGCGACTGACCGGGGTCCCTCAGGGATCATCCCTTTCGTTATTTCTCGCGAATATGGCTGGCCATGAACTTGATCGACGATTGGAGTCGACGAATGGTCAATTCGTTCGATTTGCTGACGACATAGTTGCTATTACCAACAGCCATGATGACGCTCTGAACGTCCTAAAGTCGTTCGATGATCATTGCAGGTACTCTGGCATTGCTATCAACCATGAAAAATCGCCCGGCATTTCGATACTGGAATCGGCGGTTAAGTCCGAAAAGCGAACATTCTTTTTGAATGACGGCGACGGGAATGAAATAGATGAGATAGGCGACTTCGATTACATCGGTCACAAATTTCTGCCGGACAAGATAATGCTATCCACGCGCGGCATGAAAAGAACACGGAGAAGGGTCGCCAAGATAATTTACCTTCATCTACTTTACACTCTAAAGAAATTCAAGAGATTTGACCTTTCCCGCGTCAGAGGTCAGCATTTTGACTGGGACTTGGTGACTTGCGTTAACGAGGTACGCAAATTCATCTATGGCGGCCTCAAACAGTCGGAGATCATGAGTTTCGTCAGCGGTGACGGGCGACTGGGCAAGATGCGAGGCTTCATTGGGTTCTGCCCGCTAATGGATTCCATAGAACAATTTCGAGAGCTAGACGGATGGCTTCTCGACGTGATCCGGAGAGCCTTAACCGAGCGCTACCGCCTCATACACAACATGAGAAAGGCGAAAGCCAAAGCGAAAGGAACCAAGCTTAAAATACTCCGCAAGAGCGTCCCATCAAAGAAAGCTTTAATCGCCGGGAGTTGGTACAATGGACCAGCCAAGCTTACGCTGGAGCTTGGCGCGCCTAGCTTTGTGCTGGCATGGCGCGCGGCCAGGAAGAAGTATAAGCAGTACGGACTAGATGACTTCGAAGATCCAAAATACTATTCACATGCCTCGTCTTTTCCATCAATCAGTGGGCTATACGAGACATGAAGCCGTGGATTCGATGAATGGCTTGGCACTCGTCGTTGAGCAGTGGTGGCCAGATCACTTGGAGCCACGCCCAAAAATAAAAGTCAGAGACGCCACCGCGAATGCAACAAGGCGCTCTGTCTGTTTTGACCAGAAATCAACGAAGGCAGCGTCGTGAATGGACGCGGCCATGGTCAAGCAATAACCAGCTCCAAACAGGCCGATCAATGCAGCTATGGATGCGATATAGGTCGGTGCAGATTTTTCTCCACCAAAGGCGCGCCCGAAAAATCCTAGGTCCTGCTTGCGTAGAGCCTCGACATGCCGGTTATTCTCCTGCGTAAGCTTCAACTGGTAATCGTGTGCCGTCGAGATTGCGTCCGCAAGTTCAGGATCATCCTGGCTTTCAGTCTTGATGGCTTTTTTCGCGGCAGATCGTTCAGACACCATATTCGAGCGACAATCTAAATTTGATCATCGGAACTGATACCGCAAATAGCTTTGAGAGGCCTTCGACCGAAATGGTTTTCCAGTACCTATCCAACATTGCGCGCGGGACAAGGAGGTTCCCGGCAAAGGCGTTTGCCTCTTTTTCATGAGGTTCATTGCCGGAATAATCGGAATCTCGCATCAGCACCTTATAGTCGGCGGATCTGGCCCATTCAGCATGTAGCACCTTGTGGCCTAGTTCGTGCGCCACGGTAAAGGTCTGTCTGAGCGGAAACTCCTCACTATTCACGTAGATGGCATTGTCCTCGCAGTCGTAGAATCCAGAAATAGATTTGTGGCCATCGGCGAATTCCACAAATGATACCGTAACACCCAGATGACGCGCTATGTCCACCGGATTAACCGGCGGCTCTATGATCGAAAATTCTTCGTGGATACGTCGAACTTCTCGCTTAACACGGGCATAGTCGGGGGCGGTGAGGATCATAGACAATGGCACTCCAATTTGGCCAAAGTGGATCTGGCGCTATTCATATAGGGATTCGTGGGGATTAGCTATGTGTGGCCCTTGACAATTAATCCGGGTGGAGTCCGAAGGACGACTCGTCCACAGAATTGTCATAGCTATTCGCGCCATTCCCCTGCAGCTGGTGGTGAGCGGGACGGTTTCCCCTGCTATCAACGGGATCGAGTCAGTATATGGCTTCATCCTACTGATTCCTGGCATCTGACATTGACGGCAGAAAACGAGTCGCCTTTAGTTTCCGATAGATCAGCAAATGCTGATTCTCGATACGACAAAGCCGGGGCGGCAACCCCGGCTCCGTGTCGAAAACCGCAAAACCTTTGGTCGGGTTGCGGCAGATCGGCGACACATAGGCAAAATGCCTACCGTTCGATTCGCTGTCAACCCGGCCAAAGGTTCCGTATGCATACGACGAAGGCCGCCTACTGACGCGTACCTTGAGGCGTTAGTGTCCGCTTAGATTTAAGTGGACGCTTGGCGAATGAAGTATCTGGCTATGGAGCAGCCGTCGACGTTGGAAGCGAGCACGGCCGCGGCTGTGCCGCAGCCGCCGGATGCGGGCCGACAGCGGACGCGCCGCTCCTGGACGGTCGAGCAGAAGCTGGCGATTGTGCGTGAGGTGCAGGAGTCCGGTGATCCGGTGTCGGTTGTGGCGCGACGTCACGACATG
>NZ_JAFG01000044.1 GCF_000519305.1 Mesorhizobium ciceri WSM4083
CGTGTGGCGGCCTTGAGATGAGGCTCGATGCCCACCGGGTTCGCGGCAATGGCCACGAAATCCACCTTGGACCGATCGAGTTCAACGTGCTGCGGCTGTTGCTCGAGACGCCGGGCAGGGTCTTCAACCGCGACGAGCTGATTGGCGCCGCCTGGCCGGCCAACATCCATGTCGGTCCCCGCACCGTCGATGTGCATATCAGCCGGCTCAGAAAAGCGCTGCAGGCGGCCTCGCCCACCTTCGTCATTCGCACGATCAGGTCGGCCGGCTACTCGCTCGAATGGCCGGACGGCTGAAGAGCTAAACCGACGGAGTGTCACCACCCCGTCTCAGTCGTGCCGAGGGCAACCTGCGGCACACGGCGGTGAAGTCAGACCCTGATGGATAACGGCCAGGACGGCGATGGTGATCAGCGCTGCGATAAGCTGAGGGACTGTGGTGCGCGACATAGGCGCAACCAGGAGCCCCTTGGCTGAAATACCAGCGGCCGACGCATACTGTTGGGGTGCGGGGATTACATGAAACCGTCGGCCGCCAGCTTTGGGCGGGGGCGCGCCATCATATGACGCAGGGGGTAGATTAGGCGCGTTCGGTGCGCCTTCAATGAGGATGCCCGGATATGGTGAACAAGCGGTTACCATCCACAGGCTGGTCGGCTGTTAGTTTTTCGACGGTGGCGATGATCGCTTTGGCGAGCGCTTCTGGCTTGTTGGATCGGCCCTGACCGTAGAGACCCAAAACCGCTTCTTCGCTCGGCAGCACGCCGGCCGGGCAAGTTTCCTCAATCGCCATCCTGATCAGTCGTAGTGCGGCCCGGCAGCCAGGATCATTTTTCATCGTCGCTCTTATATACAAATTTACTAAAATGCGCGGAACCGATCGCGTTCACGCGACTTGAATCGCGGCTGGGGTATTGTGAATGCGGGCCGGTGATTTCCGCCTATCCGCTCAATCCTGCCCTTGTCGAGCCTGAAAATACCGCCGCCTCCGCCCTGCTGTTCAAAGTCCGCCTGCATATCATCCCAAGTGCCGAGATACCTGCCGCAATCTTTGCAAGTGGTCGGGGTTGGCGGAGCAGCATCAGCCGGAATTCTCAACCGGATCGTATGGGCATTCAAGCAACTGGTCGAGGTAGTCGTGGGTGATGCCGTTTGCCATCGGGTGCTTTGGGCGGGAGCATCGAAGTTGGCTTCCAAGCGTCCGCGTGCCCGCCAAACAGAGCAGACGACCGATTGACCCTACGCCTCAGTCACAGAATAGCGAGCCATTTCCGATCGCTTAAGCGCAAGAGTGCGTAGGCCCATGCCGGCCATTAGGGCGTAGTGACGATTTAACTATTTGAGCCAAATTGCGATAGCTGCGAGCTTGACGAAGCCCATGAAGTTGGCGAGCAGCTTGTCGTATCGGG
>NZ_JAFG01000045.1 GCF_000519305.1 Mesorhizobium ciceri WSM4083
CGGCCGCCGGTGCTCGGGCTCCCCGCCCGCTGCAAGCCAGCGCTCGACCGTTCTCACGCTCATGCCGGTCCGGGGCGCGATCTGTCGCGGCGACAGACCGGCCTTCCGCAAATCAAGGACTTCAGCATAGAGTTCACTGCGCTGGTTGCGGCGCGACCGGCGCAGGCNATCAAGCTTCGGGGAAGTCTCCACTGATGGTTCCGGATTGGCGTCGTCATCGCCACTCATCTCGGCCATCATCGCCTTTCCGGCGGCACTGACCGCTTTGCGATGGCGGCCGAGGGCCAGACGCAACCCTTCGCCCAGATTCTGGAGAAGATGCCAGCGGTCGGCGACCTGCGTTGCATCGGGNGCACCGCGACGGGCGCCGTCAGCATAAACGCCGGCGCGATCGCGAGCGATGACTTCGATGCCCGGATGACGTTTCAGCCATGACGCGACAGTGTTGGCATTTCGGTCCGGCAACAGATCGAGGACTCGGTTGCGCTCCAGATCGCANATGATCGTTCCGTAGCGCTGCCCCTTGCGCCAGGCCCAGTCGTCGATGCCGACCACCCGCGGCACGTCCGGCGGCTCGAACCTGGCTGCGCGGATCATCCGCAGCAGCGTATCGCCGCTTACCGGCATGGCGAGTTTGCGCGACAGGCGCGAGCCGGATTCNCCGCCGACCGCGAAGCCGATCACCAACTGGCTCTCNCCGAGGCGGGCGGTGCGTCTCGCTTTCGGCTGCACCGTTTCCGGCAATCGTTCCGTAAAGATCCGCTGACCGCATTGCGGATCGGCGCAACGGAACCGCCTGGCGTGAAGNCGGATTTCGACAACCCGTCCCTGCCACGGCAGATCAGCCACCCGGCGCATGTAGTGGCTGTGGACGCGNCCGGTTCGGCAGCCGCAGGAGGGACAGCACGATTCTGTCGCCTTCGGCCGGGCTACAAGCACCACCTTGTCGGCCTGTGGGAGAATTTGGACAATCGAAAGCTCGGGCGAGACCAGCGAACGGAAGGCATGGAGCACGGGCGAATCACCGGCGTCGACTGCGATTCCGACTCTATGGACTCATTCGCACCGCCCGTGAATCCCGGCCCCTGCACCAAATATGCGGAAGATCCCCTGATCGCCGCGCCATACCACAAGGCGGCGATGGTCGTTGCGCGCTGTTCGACATAGGAGAGGGACACATTGCGGTTCATGGCGCCGTCGTAGACGAAGGGGGCGGTCATAC
>NZ_JAFG01000007.1 GCF_000519305.1 Mesorhizobium ciceri WSM4083
GAGCGAACTCCAAACAGGTAGCCGATGAACAGCGCCTTGAACATCAAGGTAGGGTCGAGCGGCGGGCGGCCATTGTCGGGGCAATAAAGCGGCGCGGTCAGATCATGGATGAAGGTGAAATCGATCACACGGTCGATCTTGCGCAACAGGTGATCAGCCGGAACCAACTGATCCAGCGTTACCATCTCGAGGGCGGTCTGTTCAGGGGCGGGTCGCTTCAACATGACCCAGTGAATCAAAAACCCCCGGCAAATGCCAGGGGTTTGTCAGCAGCCTGAGCGGCGCCTTTCGGCGCCGCTTCCGTCTCGGGAGGAGACTTGTATTTAGGCAGCGGTCTTGGCCTCGATCTGCTTGGCCTTGGCCGAAGACGCCGTAATGGCGATCTTGCGCGGCTTCAGCTCCTCGGGGATGTTGCGCTTGAGGTCGACGAACAGAAGGCCGTTCTTCAGCGAAGCACCGACAACTTCGACGTGGTCGGCAAGCTGGAAGCGGCGTTCGAAGGCCCGCGAGGCAATGCCGCGATAGAGCAGCTCGGACCCTTCGCCGGTGCCCTCGTCCTTGCGCTCACCCTTCACGGTCAGCACGTTGCGATGGGCTTCGATCGAGATTTCCTCGTCCGAGAAGCCGGCAACCGCCATCGAGATCCGGTAGGAATCCTCACCGGTGCGCTCGATGTTGTAGGGCGGATAGGTCTGCGCGCCATCCGGCTGCGCAAGCGAATCGAGCATCGTGAAGAGACGATCGAAGCCGACGGTCGAGCGATAAAGCGGGGAAAAATCAACGTGACGCATGAGGTGTTCTCCTGTTGAGCAACATGGTTTGCGTATGGCCGGTGCGAAACCCTTGAGCGGCGTTTCGGGTGGGCCAGCGGCCCCGACATTGGCGACCGCACGAGACATTTGGGGAGCGCAGGAAAGCATTTCAAGATTTCACCTGGCGGCAAAAGCCACGGCGCCCGGACCCTTGATGAACGGCAGATGAACCGGCACTTCGGCGCGCGTTCAGGCAGCCGGCGCTAAAGTCCATTCCAGGATCAAGGACTGGCGGCGCCGATTGCACAACAGGCACCGCAACGAGGCCGACCGGGTGTAACGTCCCTTCCTCCCGGATCGACAGAGGCCGGAAGCACGCTTTCGAGCGGCTTCCGGCCTTCCCTGATGCAGCCTCCCCTTCACCGGGAATTCCTTGGCTTTTGGCGCATGGGCGTCTATCACCTTAGCGGAGCCGGCCAGCGCAGGCGGGCATGCGAGACGCCGAGCACGAAGCGCCGAATGACGGATCTTTTCACCGAAAACTCCCTTTTTCACGAAGTCGAGGGCAATCCGCGGCCGGAAAATGCCACCGGCGGCTTCTTCACCACGCGTGACCGCAAGAATATCCGCTATGGCCTGTTCGGCGCGGTCGCTCGCCCGATGAAGGGCACCGTGGTCCTGCTCACCGGCCGCAACGAGTGCATCGAGAAATATTTCGAAACCATCCGCAACCTTGCCGATCGCGGCTTTGGCGTCGCCACGCTCGATTGGCGCGGCCAGGGCGATTCCGACCGGCTGATCCACGATAACCAGCGCGGCTACGTCAGCAGCTTCCGCGACTACACCGCCGACCTCGAACAGTTTTTCGAGGAGATCGTGCTGCCCGATTGCCGCGGACCGTACTACATCCTCGCCCATTCGGCAGGTGCCTTGATCACCCTGCTTGCCGCCCCATCGATGGTGAACCGCATCCGGCGCATGGTGCTGATCGCGCCCTTCCTGACGCTGCCCGACCTGCCGGTCTCGATCTCGACGGTTCGCCGCGTCTGTTCCTTGTTCTGCGCTCTCGGCCTCGGCCGGCTCTACGCCGCCTGGGGTCCGCGGCCGAAGGTGACGGCCCCTTTCGAGACCAACAAGCTGACGTCGGACCCGGTACGCTATCGGCGCAACACGCGGCTCTACGAAGAATACCCGCAACTGGCGCTTGGCGGGCCGACGATCCGCTGGCTGCAGGCAGCCGCGAAAGCATCGGAAGCCGTCAGCGACCCCGATTTCATGGCTCGGATCCAGGTCCCGCTGCTGGTCATCGCCGCCGGCGCCGACCAGGTCGTCTCGACCAGGGCCGTGGAAGCCTACGCCAGACGTCTGCGGCTCGGTTCATTGCTGATGATCGATGGCTCCCGTCACGAAATCCTGCAGGAAGCCGACATCTACCGCGAGCAATTGCTCGCCGCCTTCGACGCCTTCATTCCCGGCAGCGACGACCCCACAGCCTGACAGGCGCCGGTCGCTGGCCCGCGGTTCCCAAGGGGTGCCGCGAGACAGTAAAAGGACGGCGTCAAGCGGTCGACATCACCTGAATGGCGGCGGGCTATCGTTTAGCCGCGCAAGGCGGCCATGGCAGCTGCGTGGAGTTCCGGCGTTGCAGCCGCCAGGACGTCGCCGCCCTGTTCGGCCGGCCCGCCATCGAATGTGGTGACGACGCCGCCTGCCTTTTCGATGATCGGGATCAGCGCCACGATGTCGTAGGGCTTCAAACCGGGATCGGCGACAATGTCGACGCTTCCCGAGGCGATCATGGCGAAGGCATAGCAATCCGCTCCGTAGCGGGCGAGCTGGATCTGCTTTTCGAACTGGTCGTAACGCTCGCGCGCCGCGCCCTTGAACAGCGCCGGCGTGGTGGTGAACAGCGTCGCCTCGGCGAGCTTCGTCGTCTTGCGGGTCGTCAGCTTGCGAGGCCCGCCCGGCCCCTCATAGTGCGAACCCGAGGCGTTGGCGTAGAACAACTCGCCGGTGAAGGGTTGCGCCATCATGCCGGCCACTGCGTCGCCGTCGACCGTCAGCCCAACCAGCGTGCCCCACACCGGCAGGCCGGAAATGAACGCGCGCGTACCGTCGATCGGATCGATCACCCAGACATGCCGGCTCGAGATGTTCTCGCTGCCATGCTCTTCCCCAAGAATGCCATGGTCGGGATACTCGGCAGAGATCAGTGCGCGGATGGCGCGCTCGGCCTCGCGATCGGCCTCGGTGACCGGATCGAAACTGCCCTTTTCCTTGTTGGCGACCGCACCCTGGGCACGAAAGCGCGGCAAGGTCTCCGCCGCTGCCACCTGCGCGATGCGGCGCATGAAATCGACACTGATGTCCAACTGATTCTCCCGCACTGCAGCATGTCCGAGCCGTGCTCTGCCGCCAATTTCGTACCAAAACAAGCGTATTCGACGACTTTTCCGCGACGGCATCTGTTGCCCGGATGTCACACAAGCGTCGTCGAAACGCAATTTCCACATCACAGTGAATTAAAAAAGCCTGAAGGTCGCTTGACATTTGTGCAGCGCACAATACCCTCGACCTCGGACAGGGTTTCCTGTCCATGCCCTCCTTGGGCGTTTCCTCCCTAGACTTCGACCGTATCGTGCAAACGATGCGGTCTTTTTTTACGCCGCGATTTCAGTCCGCTGCCAGCGGCAGGCCGCTCACTCCGCGGCCAGCGGAAGGTCGATGAAATGATGGTCGGGCATCGACATCAGGTCGGCTGAGAACCGCGTCAGATCGTCGGTCAGCGCATCGAAGCCGGCGGCCTTCTCGAAGGTCCGCTCGTTCATGTAGAGCCCGCGATTGACCTCGATCTGCAGCGCATGCAGATGGCGCGCCGGGCGGCCGTAATGCTCGGTGATGAAGCCGCCGGCATAGGGTTTGTTGTGGGCGACCGAATAGCCCATGGCGCTGAGCAGGCCGATCGCGGTCTCGGTCAGGGCGGCGGTTGCCGAGATGCCGAAGCGGTCGCCGATGATGAAGTCGGGCCGCAGACCGCTGTCGCCGACACGGATGCTTGCCGGCATTGAATGACAGTCTATCAGCACGGCAAAGCCGAACCGCGCATGGGTCCGGGTCAACAGCCGCTTCAGTGTCTCGTGATAGGGCTTGTAGACGGCCTCGATGCGGGCGACGGCTTCGGCCAGCGGCAGGCGGCCGGAATAGATGTCGAGCCCCTCGCCCACCAGCTTCGGCACCGTGCCAAGCCCGCCAGCCACCCGCGCCGAGCGGATGTTGCAGAAGGACGGCACCGGCTCGGCGAACATGCGCGGGTCGAGCTCCCACGGCTCGCGGTTGACGTCGAGATAGGCCCTCGGGAAATTCGCCGCCAGCAACGGTGCGCCGAGCGCCACGGCGCCGCCGAACAGCTCGTCGACGTAGCAGTCTTCGGACCGGCGGATGGCGTTGCGGTCCAGCCTCGCCATGGCAAGGAAGCGCTCCGGATAGTAGCGGCCGCTATGCGGCGAGTTGAAGAGGAAGGGGACGCGCTGCTCGGCGCCCGACCGGATTTCGAAGGGTGGAAAGACCGAAAAATCCTCGGCTGCCGTCTTCAATTTGAGCGAACCCGAAAACACCAGTGCATCATGATCTGAAAATGCCACCTTGCAGGCCGCGTGTCCAGCATTTCAGCGGCGGCATACGCCCGGCAAATATGGATCATCGCCGTCCGCGTTCACTTGATGTTTACCCTCACCTCCTCATATACAGGATGGTTAACGGGCTTGCCCAACGGCAATCTCGGGCGGGTGATTCGGACGGGATATCATGGCACGCATTCTTCTGGCGGAAGACGACGACGATATGCGTCGGTTCCTCGTCAAGGCGCTGGAGCGCGCCGGTTACCAGGTCAGTGATTTCGACAATGGCGCCAGCGCCTATGAGCGGCTGCGCGAGGAGCCTTTCTCGCTGCTGTTGACCGACATCGTCATGCCGGAGATGGACGGCATCGAGCTGGCGCGGCGCGCCACCGAGATCGATCCTGATTTGAAAGTCATGTTCATCACCGGTTTCGCCGCCGTTGCGCTGAACCCGGATTCCAAGGCGCCGAAAGACGCCAAGGTGCTGTCGAAACCGTTCCATCTGCGTGACCTCGTCAACGAGGTCGAGAAGATGCTGCAGGCGGCCTGAGCCGTTTTCCAGGCGAGGCGCCGCACCTCTTCGCCACTGCGGCGAGACGACGCCTTCTTTCCTTTTTCCTGCTATTGACGCGCTGGATCAAAAATGGTGTATGCGCGGCTTCGGATGGGCGTGTAGCTCAGCGGGAGAGCACTGCATTGACATTGCAGGGGTCACAGGTTCAATCCCTGTCACGCCCACCATCCTTTCAATAACTTAGCTAACTCGCTGATCTGGCTGGCACAGAAACGGCACAGAAACTCGTTTATTCAGACTGCGCCTCGAAGTCTCTGAACCTCACCCGGCGCCGGTTGGGGGCCGATGCCAGGCACGATCTCCCCGTCCAGGACTTCCATCCGTTCGCCGCTCTTCGGGCGGGCACGTCTTACTGCAGCCTCAGCTTCGGCCGGCGTTGGGTAGCCTGCCATGTAAAGGGCTGTGTCGTAGGCAGGGTCGTCCGATTCTTTTTCGCCGACCCAAACTCGAACAAACCATCCAACAGGTGTAGTCATCAGACTTCCGCCGCGTTCTTCTGAAAGTCGACGTGGTGGTGGCCATACACCTTGTCGAGGGTCTTCGCCGACATGCCGAGCGCGCCGGCCGCTTCCCAGATATCTACGCCCTTGAACATCATCCAGGTTGCGCGCGTGTGGCGCAGCACATGCGGCGTAATCGCCGACTGCCCGGTGATGGCTGGATCTAGCCAAGCGTTATCAATCGCCATTTCCCATGCGGTACGGACAGAGGCCACGCCACGGCCCATGTAGCTGACAACATGCAGATTGACCGCAACGGGCTCGCCGGCCTCCCTGGCAGCTTCGTCACGGGCATTGTCGTCGATAAGCTTCCATCGGCGCAGATGCGCGCTGATTCGCTTTCCAAGGCGCACGGGCGGCTGGCGCTTGTTCGTTTCCGCTACGCCCTCCCCTCGCCGATGCATGACGCCGCGCTGGCTGTCGATCCAACCGCCCGTGGTGTTCGCCATCCACTGGACGTTGCAGATCGCCGCGCGCCGCGACCCGGTGTAGAGCCCGAGCAGTAAGAAGCGGGCCAAATGGCGGTTGATCGCAAACCGGTTCCGGCGCCACCGGTAGTGCTCTCGACGGCTGGCCACGTCGCACCAGAATTCACGGTAGAAGCCCAGTGCGCCAGCAAGCAGCATCGCTGCCTCCGTTCTCGTCAGCCATCGGTCGCGGACGGGCGGAACATCAGGCATGGTCACTTCCGGCACTGATGCCAGCGGGCCATGTTCTTTGTGCCAATGGTTGATGGCCTTCGACAGTGCGGCGAGTTCGCGCCGAATCGTCCCCGGCTTCACGGTCTTGCCCCGTGCCTTTGCGTATGCCCGGCATGTCTCGCCGCGAACATCCGCCAGTGTCTTCGATCCCCACCAGGGCACGAGCGCGGCGATGGCGTAGCCGCTTCGCTCGGCGGATTTCTTGTGCGGCGCGTACTCCCGCCCGTAGGCGGTCAGGACTTCGGCGACCGAGAGGCGAGCGAGATCACTTTCGCGGGTGACTGGTTTGAATTTTTCCGCGATGTACTCCCCGAGCCTTTTTTCAGCTCCTGCGCGATCTGGTTCGCCGCAGCCTGTGCGTTCGAAGACCTCGCCGACATCGCGGATGACCCATTCGCGTCGTTTCGGGTCGAGATAGAGCCGGGCTCCTTTGGCGGGTCTTGGCATTTGGTCATCATTCCTCTCACCGACGAGGGCAACACAAAATCCGCCCTGCCTATACGCATGATATTAAGCCTGCCACGGCGGGCCTCGGCTCGCAACGTGGCCGGAGTGATGCGGTCCCTGAAAAAAAGCTGGCAAGCCTCCTTTAGGGTCAGAGGCGAATCCTCGAACTGATCGGCCCGCGTCATCCACCGACCCTCCCCGCGTGGACAGCCTCCCATTTGGTCAGAACGGCCTCGCTTTTTTCCAGGGCGATCCTGCCGGCGAAAACCAGCATTTCGGCGTCACTCTCATGAACGCGGTAGTTGCTGTTTTCGGCTTGCGTTTCGAAATGGCTGTTGAGCCAATTCAGGACCAGACGGGCCGCCAACACGGCGTCCCGCACTTCGCCTTCCAGATCGGTGTGGTTCAAGGCGGGGCTCATATCGCACCGCCTGTCCGCCCGGACCTGATCTCGTCATAGTGCTGATCGGTGTTGGCGCTTACTCTCTCTGAAAAATCCTGGGCTATGCGCAGCAAGGAGGCGACACGATCAAGCTCGTCATCGCGCTTGCCGTCGCGCTCGTAGGGCATTTCATGGACTATGCTGTAGGTAGCGGCGATGAGCCTGTGCAGATCCCAGATATCAATCTGGAGATCGTCGAGATTGTAGGACGGCGCGGTCATGCGTCACCGCCTTCCGACTTGCCCAGCATTTTGACCACAGCGACCATCGTGGCCATGGTGTAGCGATTGACCTCGCCCAGGAAGCCGATTTCGACGCCCGTCAGATGGTTGCCGGATGGCTTCCGTTCCTCCTGGCGGAGACGGCACATGTCGTTGACGATGCAGCCCAGCAGCGTGGCGTTGCCGTTGGTCGGGTACCGGCCGATAAAGTCGAGATATTCGCGCGCCAGTTCGTGGCCCTTGTCGCAGTCCTTGCCGAAATGGCCGGTGGCCTCGACGTTCCAGTAGTTGATGCCGCCGACATCGCGGGGCTTGCGATGCATGAATGACAAGGTGTCAGCCTCATGCGGGACCTTGCGGGCCGGCTGGGCTGGAATTTTCACGTTTACCGTGCTATTTGCTGTCTTAGTCATCTTCTGCTCCTAGGCGTTGATGATGTGGGGAGCCGCCCTGCAAGGCGGTTTCATTTCGGAACGGCGATCAGTTCGAGCCTGCAAGCTCGCTGGTCGCCGTTTTCGTTTGATCCATGCGCTCGCGGATGCAGCGCACGATTTCTGAATTCTGCGAAGATGCGTTTCGGGTGGCTTGGGCTTCGATGAATGCCTTCACATCTTGAGGCAGGCGAAGCTGGAGGGCGGTTCTGTCGGACAAGCTGTTCTCCTTTCCGTTAACCAAGATGGCACAATGCCATTACGGATGTCAATTCGCTGATGGCATTATGCCACCATTTATTTTATGGCATGGTGCCACTATGGATTTGACATGACCAAAGAGCCGCTCGCCAAGGACCAAGACAAGTTTGTTCTTCGCCTGCCGACAGGTATGCGCGACCGCATTTCGAAATCGGCTGAAGCCAACAAGCGGTCGATGAACGCCGAGATTGTGCAGGCGCTGGAGCAACTGTTCCCACCGGAGCCCGATATCATTGAGGTGCTCGACAAGGTGCATTCTGCGATTGCAAGCGCACAGACAGCCAATAGCTTCCCTTACAGGGCCACGCTGATCGAAGCCCTCGACAAACTGTCTGAGCGACTGAGTTCGGGAATTGAGTTCGATCAGTACTCCCCGAAAACTCTTCCACCAAGCGCCGTAGGTCTTGATGGGTTTATGGATCGGCTTCACAGATGGCGAAGGGTCAGCGCCACCGGCGTTGAGACCTCGGATCTTCAGCGCGAATTGGACCGTGGGCTCCTGGATATGTTTGGTCGCGACTCGGTGCGCTCCGCCCTTGATCGCTTCAAAGAGGGTCGCATCGACCTCGCCTTCAAGATATTGCGCTTGGCGGATGTGCGGTTTGCTGAGCCGGACGAAGCCATAAAGCTCATCGTCAGCCGCCTTCGGGATCGCTACTCCGAAAATTGGGGCGACCCTGACGAGGAATACGAGCCGTGGGCGGATCGCGACAGAGATTGAGGGTGCGCTCACGCCGCGACATCCCGCAGCAGGAACGTCATGACGGCGTGCGAAGCCCGCTCGTCTGTGTTGTTCCCATGCTCGCCGCCTTCGTAGTCTCCTGGCCTCGACGACTGGTAGTGCAGCCAGCCCCAAATCATCGCCGTGGCCTTGACACCCTCTAGCGTCACCGGCCGGTGCCCAAGCATCTGCCGCGCCAGCATGGCGCAACGATCGTGGGCACTGTCGATTTCAGGGGTGCTGTTGCCGATGCTCGCCAGATCGGCCGCAACAAAGGCGGCGCGCTCTGCGGCCCAAGCCTCAAGAAACTCGGCGCGAAGGGCAAGCAGTTCCGCGTCTGGATGCTGCTCCTGTGCGATGATGCGGACATGGGCGGTGCAGGCCATTTTCGTTCTCCAATTTGTTGGCGCATGATCAGCGCGAAGAACTCGCGTTGCGTTTCAGCAGGGATTTTGTCGGCGGTGTCCGACTTCTCGTCGGAGAAATCCGATTTCCGGTGTCGGGATCAGGTCTCCCACGCATTGCTGGACCGGGCGTAAGCCACGCCGTGAAGGTCCATCTTGGTTTCGTATTCGGAGACGCGGCGCACAGCGGCCAGGTACAGCGGCAGGCGATAGGCGAGCTGCTGACGGGCATAGCCGACAAACTTCGGGCTGTGGCGGCGGATGGTGGTGGTCAACAGCTCGTCGCGCTGGGCGATGGTGGCGAGGTGCTGCTTGATAAAAAGAAGATGGTCGGCCACTTCGCGCAGCGAGTAGCGCCACGCGGTGGCGAGACGACCTTGAGCCTCGACATTGAGGCCCAGCGGGCGGGCGAGATCGGCGAAGACCGAAGCGGCGGCGGTGTGCATGGTGGCTCCATCGAGTTGATGAAGCCTACACTAAGGGGTAATTTCCCCTCTGGTCAATAGGTTATTTCCCCTTATGCGCTTTTCAGCCCAAGATTGCCTTGGATGCCGCCTTGCTTTGCGACCCGGTGTAGAGACTTGGGCGGGAACACCGTGAATATCTCTCCGACCCAGGCAAGGTGGACGTTTTCGATTGGCAGGGCGTTCCACGACATGAGGTTGACGCGGTCCTTCTGATTGGCCCGGAGGATGGTTTTGATGAACCGCCTGCCGTCGCTCGTTCGAACGGCGGCTTCCTCGCCATAAAAGCTTTCGATTGATCGGCGCTGCTCCCGGTAGACGATCAAGACAGCGCCGTCACGGAACTGAGGGAGCATCGAACTACCGCGCACCTGGAATGCGATCATGTCAGCGGGCAATGCGAAAGGCACGGGGATCTGCTCCAGACCATCTTCGGGCACCTGTTCGAAATCCGGCTCCACCTCAGCACCAGCGCCCACAAAGCCCATAAGCGGAACCATGCGCGGGCTGTCTGCTGGAATGTCCTCGCCCATGATCTCAGCGACAGTCGTGCCAAGGATCGCCACTAGGCGAGAGAATTTGTCCAAGCTCGGGCGGCGCCCCCGCTGAAGCATGTCGCGGACAAACGATTCATTAAGCCCCGCCGCCAGCGATAACGATTTCATCGTGTGGCCCTGGGCCTCCATCCGCTCGCGGAAACGAGCGTCCCATTCGTTATTCACCGTGTTTTTTCCCCTTACGCTAAACGCTCAGGAGGTTTTAGCCTATTGAGACTTGACCGTCACTAGGGTTTTAGCCTATTGGTTAATAGGCAATAACCCCTTGAGGCACCCTATGGACACCAGGACGGAACTCCTCGGCGAGATCGCCACCTTCCAGGACAAGCTGAAGATGGCGGACTCCAAGATTGGCATAATCGCACTAAACGACCCGAAGTTCGTTACGCGGCTGCGGGAAGGGCGCCGCTGCTGGCCCGAGACCGCGAAGAAGGTCCGCGACTTCATGGCGGCGGCTTACACCCACATCACCACCGCTGATGGCACAGTGATCATTCGCGATATGGAAACTGGTGTCACAGCGTCGGGGCCAAGCCTGCCTGAGGCATACGCCGAATTGAGGCGCCTGCTTGAGAGACAAGCGGCATGAGCGACATCGACGACGCCATGAACGAGGAACAGGAACGCGCGTTTATCGAGTGGCGCGACCTTCGCAACAAGGCGCAAGAGACCGGCGACATGGCCGACGCTCACGCCGCCGGCAAAGCTTTCGGGGCATTCTTCTACACCTACGTCGCGAACACCTATCGCCCCACCAAAGAGACGGGGCACCGTCCTTGACCGCAGCGGCGAAGACGATCCCAGACGGCGCCTATGTCCCGGAAATAGAGCAAGACGTGCTTGGCACGCTGCTTTTCGGCGGCGACTTTCGGAAGGTGATGGGCTTCCTGCGGGAAGAACATTTCATCCCTGACGTGCATCGGCTGATCTATCGGGCGATCAGGGCCGCGCATGAACAGTACGGCTCGACGACGATGCCGATTGTTCTTCGGCTGATGCCGGAAGATGCCAAGATCCTGTTCGTCCAAAAGACTGAGCAGTATCCCGCCGCCTACATGGCGGAACTGGCCGCGTCGGTCGTCAACGGCCCGGCTGGGCTGGAGCGCGGCGGCAAGGCGGTCGTCAACCAGTGGGCTCGATTGAAGGCGGCCGAGGTTGGCAAGCTCCTACGTGATACTGCGCACGACGCAACGTCTGACACCAAGGCAACTATCCAGGGGATAGCCGCCGAACTCGATGCCATCGCCGCAGAGCTTCGCGCCGGCCCGCGCCGGAAGTCTCGCGTGACGTTGGCCGAAGCCGCCACAGGTGCATTTGCCGAAATCGATGAAGCCATGCTTCGCGGCAATGGCCTGACAGGAATCACTTGGGGCCTGACCGATGTTAATCGATCGACTGGTGGCATTCAGCGCGGGGAAATGACCGTCATTGGCGCGCGTCCCTCCATGGGCAAAACCGCAGTTGGCCTGTCCGTTGCAATCCGGACGGCAAAAAGCGGGGCCGGAACAGGGTTTATCTCGTTGGAGATGGGCGCCAAGCGCCTTGCCATGCGAGCGCTCACGGACATCGCCTACGACTGGGGCGTGCAGATCGCCTACAGCAATTTGATTACGGGTCGAGTTGAGCGGAGCGAGGTCGACGCCCTGAAGAGCGCGAACCACGACCTTGAAAGCTTGCCGTTGTGGATCGAAGAACAGCCTGGCCTATCAATGTCCGATATCCGGGTGAAAACCGAACGGATGATGGAAGACGCCGAAGCGGTCGGATCTCCACTGGGGGTGCTATTCGTCGACTACCTTCAGCTCATCCGCCCTTCTGCCCGATACCAAGGCAACCGGAACAACGAAATCACGGAGATTTCCGGGGGCCTTCGCGAGCTGGCGCGGGAATATAATGTTGGGGTGGTGGCACTGTCGCAACTGAGCCGCAACATCGAAAGCCGCGCAATGAACGAGCGCCGGCCGATTATGTCAGATTTGCGCGACAGCGGCGCCATCGAGCAAGACGCGGACACGATAATCTTCCTCTTTCGAGAGGCCTACTATCTCGAAAAGGAGAAGGGCAAGGACGCGGAAGCAGAGATGGACCGCGTGCAGCGCCTTGTCGATGTCCAGAACAAGCTGGAATTCATCATAGGCAAGCAGCGCAACGGCCCGGTCAGAACGGTCGATCTGTTCGTGGACATCGCATGCTCGGCCGTCCGAAACGCCGCGAGGTTATGATGGCAGCGAAGCAAACGTTCCTGAAGGTGCGCAACTGGGAGCAGTTCCAGCACTACAAAGACCGCAATCCACCCTGGATCAAACTCCATTTTGCGCTGCTCGCTAGCGAGGATTGGGTGACGCTAGACGATGCTAGCAAGCTGCTAGCAATTGTTTGCATGCTTGTGGCGTCCCGGAATGGCGGGATGGTCCCGAACAATCCAGCCTACTTGAAGCGGCTAGCCTATCTCGACACGACCCCTAACCTACAGCCTCTGATTTCATGTGGTTTTTTATCAAAAGTGCTAGCGACTGCTAGCGCGCCGCAAGCGGATGCTAGACCAGAGACAGAGACAGATACAGAAAGGAAAGATTTGTCCGGAAAAATTCCGGACCTTGTCGTCAAACCGAAGAGAAAGGTTTCCTACACCAACGCCTTCGAAGTCTTCTGGAAGGCGTATCCCAAGACGCCGAACATGTCGAAGTCAGAGGCCTTCGTTGAATGGCACAAGCTCGATGACGAAGAGCGCGCCGCCTGTGTGTCCGGCATAGCGCCTTACGTCGCGTTCCTGAAAACCAAACCCGATCTCGAAACCATTCATGCCTGCCGCTTCATAAGCAAACGGCGGTTCGAAGGGTTCACGGCAACGGCAACCGATAACGCGGCGCTGGCGCCCGACCAATGGTTACGACGGCTCGGCTATGCTCGAAAGGAAGGGCGGTGGTCGACGAAGGATTGGGGCCCATCTCCCGGACAGCCGGGGTGTCTCGTTCCCAAGGGTCTATTGCAACAAAGCGACGGCCAAGGCTGGCGGGAGCTGGAGTTGGCAGCATGAGAGACGAGCATGGAATGGCTGAAAAGGTCTGCCAAGCGGAGCGCCTCGTGATCCAGGCCGCGCAACTTATCCTCGGCACACTGGTCTTCGGTGGCGTCTTCACCTGTATCATCGGCGCTGCGGCGCTCATCATTTCTGGAGGTCGGCAATAGTGGCGAAACAGAAGAAGGTTCAAAAGTCGGAAAAGCCGAAGGTGCCGGCGCCTGAAAAAGAACAGGTACGCGCCCGCCGCGCCGCCGGCCATGAGGAGGCCTTGCAGCTCGACCAGCATGGCCGCCAGCGCCTCATCAAAGGAACCGCCGAATCCGCTCGCGAGTACGACCTGAGCAAAGGCGGTATCGTGCGCGTTCGCAATGTGGATCCGCTAAAAGGCATCCTGAGTTTGACGCACAAGCAGCGCGAGGCCGGCGCCCGCTATCGTGCCGATTTCGAACTGGCAGCGCGCGAGGGTTTGAAAGCCATGGGCATGGGCGAGCGCGTCAGCAGTGGCAGCGCCTCAGCTTCTGTTCCGGCCAGGCTGATCGACAACCACGCGGCAATGGCCCATGCCAAGAAATCGATCGGCTACCCGGAAATCATTCGCGTGCTTGATGCGGTCTGCGGCCTTGGGATGACAATCAAGGATGTCGCCACCGCCGAAAACGTCGTGCGGGACATCCCGGCCCAGCTTTTGCGCATGGGTCTTGAACGTCTGGTTGTGCACTACGGATCGCAGGCGGCATCTCGTCATGGTTGAAACGTGCCGTCACGTATGGTAGTGATTTGGGCAAGGTGTAGAGATGCGCCGGGAACCCGCCCACTCAGGCGGGTTTTTTATTGCCGGCTCCGGACCGGGCAGCGCTCAGACTCCTCACGGGTCGGTGCGTTAATTGCCGATTGTCCCGCGCATTTGCAGCAGCGGGGATGCCTGGGCTTGAAAGAAGCTGACCGGCTTATCCGACGTCGCCCAGGCGCAAATTCCGTAGGCAATCCAGAAGGAGATCAACAGGGCGGGCAAGATGGGTAAGCGGTGCATGGATCGGCTGGGCCTCTTTGTTGCAGACCCGCCCACAACCTCCTGCAACCCGATCAGTTCGACATAAAATATTTACCGTGTTGGCATGGTTTACGAATGGTTTCGCGGGCCATCCACCCACCTGGTTGCGAACTAAATCGCGGGCCGCCGCCTTGGCTTTGGTGGGACCGGTCGAGGGTTGAGCCTCACCCACTGACCGGCAGCGAAATTCCTCGCGAATTCTTCACTCTCGAAAAGCTGCTGGGTGGTCAAGCCATCCTCGACAATCTGCACCGCCCATTGGCCGTCTAGCTGCTCAATCGAGACACTGTTCTTCGGATGGTCGTCCACCGCCGCACTCCACAAAGACCGAAAGAGAAAACAATCACGCTCGGCAGCGCTGATCAATGTCCGAAACGTACCAAACTCCCGCATGCGCTCAGACCGCACAGGTGCCCAATGCCCGCAAACGAGTTAACCCCGAAGCAAGCACGCTTCGTCGACGAATTCATGATCGACCTGAACGCCACACAGGCCGCAATCCGGGCTGGCTACAGCGAATTGACTGCAGATGTGCAGGGTCCGCGCCTGTTAGGGAATGTTGGTGTTGCTGCTGCCATTGCAGCCAGGCAGGCGGCCATCGCTCATAAGCTCGGCGTCACCCAGGAGCGCATCGTCGCCGAACTGGCCAAAATCGCCTTTGCTGACATTCGCAAGGCTGTTCGCTGGGGTAAGAGCCCGATCGACACGGAATCGGAAAACGCCAGCCCGAACGGTCTCAGCATCTACCCGGTTGAACTGGTCCCGAGTGAGAAGATCGACGACGACACAGCCGCAGCGGTGTCCGAGGTCTCGCTTACCCAGACCGGCATCAAGATCAAGATGCACGACAAGAAATCGGCACTGGTCGACCTGGGCAAGCATCTAGGCATGTTCAAGGAACGCATCGAACATACCGGCAAGGATGGCGCGCCACTCGTTCCTGTGATCAATGTCCGCCTCCGCAAGCGCAGCTGAAATCAATCTCGACCTGCACGACAAGCAGGCGCTGGCATTCGAGACCGACGCGACCGAGGCGCTTTATGGTGGCGCGGCGGGAGGCGGCAAATCGCACCTGATGCGAGCGGCCGCCATCACGTGGTGCTCTGAAATCCCCGGCCTTCAGGTCTATCTCTTCCGACGGATTCGGGACGACCTGATTAAGAACCATATGGAAGGCCCGCAAGGTTTTCGCGCGCTGCTCGCCGGCTGGGTGGAATGCGGCTTCGTCACCATCGTCGAAGATGAAATTCGATTCTGGAACGGATCGAGGATCTACCTCTGTCACTGCAAAGACGAGAAGGACCGGTTCAAATATCAGGGCGCCGAAATTCACGTGCTGCTGATCGACGAGCTCACCCATTTCACCGAAGTGATTTACCGGTTCCTCCGCAACCGTGTCCGCATGGTCGGAATCAAGGTTCCGCCACAGTATGCCGGCCGGTTCCCGCGCATCCTCTGTGGTGCCAATCCGGGTGGCATCGGTCACCAGTTCGTCAAGGCCACGTTCATTGATGGAGCGCTGCCGCTGGCGGTCTACAAGGCCGATGTCAGCGAAGGCGGCATGCAACGGCAGTTCATCCCGGCCCAGCTCGAAGACAACCCGAGCATGAACGACAACGACCCAGGCTATGAAAGCCGCCTCATGGGTCTGGGCTCGGAAAGCCTGGTGCGCGCAATGCGCTATGGCGATTGGGACGTGGTCGAGGGCGCCTATTTCGAAAACTTCGAACGCCGCCGGCATGTGGTGAAGCCCTTCCACATTCCCGACCACTGGACACGATTCAGGGCGGGCGACTGGGGCAGCGCCAAGCCGTTCTCTTTCGGCTGGTATGCGGTGGCATCCGACGACACGATCGTCCCTTCTGGGGTGGCAGGCGCGCCGGGCATCGTCATCCCGCGCGGGGCACTGGTCAAATACCGGGAATGGTACGGCGTCAAGATCGACAAGTCGGGTCGCTATCTCCCGAATGTCGGCCTGAAGCTGCATGCTGAAGCCGTCGGCGCTGGTGTCCGTCAACGCGACTATGACGACACGATCAGTTACGGCGTTCTCGACCCTGCAGCCTTCAGTCAGGACGGCGGTCCTTCACTCGCCGAGCGCATGGCCAACGGGACGAACACGAACGGTGCGACCTTCAGGCGGGCGGACAACAAGCGAACTGCTGGCCGTGGTGCCATGGGCGGCTGGGATCAACTTCGCGGTCGACTGACAGGCGACGAAGACGGGCGGCCTATGCTGTTCTTCTTCGAAACCTGCATCCACACAATTCGGACCCTGCCGGCGCTTCAACATGACGAGGCTAACCCGGAAGACCTGAACAGCGACCAGGAAGACCATGCCGCCGACGAGACGCGATATGCGTGCATGTCGAGGCCATGGGCGGCCAAGAGCAAGATTCCTGATCCGACAGTGCCGCAAGGCCACGTCAAGCTGCCTCCCCCGCCTGACAGCGGTCGCGGCCGAAGGATTGCCATATGAGCGACGACACCGACGATATCGACAGCGCTGCCGACGACGCGATCGACCCGTCGCTGAAGCCGAAGGCCTCCAAGGGATGGCTGAAGCTCATCACGGATTTCGAAAAGGCCGGCTTTGCCGACTATCAGACCCGGTGCACCAATATTCAGAAGCGCTATGCCGATCTGGAGCGCTTGGCCAACGCGACCCGCGACCGCGAGTTTCAAATCTTCTGGGCGAACATCGAGGTTCTGAAGCCGTCGATGTATTCCCGGCCACCGGTGCCTGCTGTAGCGCCACGGTTTCAGGACAGGCGCCCACTCCAGCGCGCAGCCTCGGAGCTTCTGGAGCGCACCACATGTGTCACGTTCGACCGCGAAAACATTGACGGCGTGATGCGCCTGGTCCGCGACGACCTGGCCACGCTGGCACGCGGTTGCATGTGGATCCGGTACGAGACCAAGAGCAAGGAAAACGGGTACACGGAATCGGTCTGCATCGAGTTCAAGAACCGTCGCGACTTCGCGCACGACCCGGCCCGGAACTGGAAGGAAGTCGACTGGGTGGCCGGCGGCGCCTGGATGACGCGCAAAGAGATGCGCAAGCGTTTCGCAGCGACATCGGGCAAGGCGTATCAGGATGCCGATTTCGCCAAGCGCAAAGACGACAAGAACAACAGCGACGGCAAGCTGAAGGCTCGCGTTTGGGAACTGTGGTCGAAGTCCGAAAACAAGGTGGTTTGGATTTCCCCCGGTGTCGACGTGGTGCTGGACGAAGGCAAGCCGCACCTGAACCTTGAAGACTTCTTCCCGTGCCCTCAGCCGGCCTATGGCACGTTGCAGCCCGAAAGCCTGATCCCGGTCCCCGATTACGTCTTCTACAAAGACCAGATCGAGGAAATCAACGACATCACCAACCGCATTTCGGCCTTGACCGAAGCGCTTCAGGTTCGCGGCTTCTATCCGGCGGGTGCTGGTGAAATCGGCGATGCGATCGAGGCCGCGGTGAAGACCCGCGATCCGCGCCAGATCATGGTGCCGATCAGCAATTGGGCAGCTTTCGGCAACGGGGCGGCCAAGGACACGATTGTCTGGCTTCCGATTGACATGGTGGCCTCGACCATCACCCAGTTGATTGCGCTTCGTAAGCAACTGATCGAAGACATTTACCAGATCAGCGGCCTGTCGGACATCATGCGGGGCGAGAGCAACCCGAACGAGACGCTGGGCGCGCAGCAGATCAAGACGCAATACGGGTCAGTTCGCATCCGTGACCGGCAGAACGAGCTCGTGCGCATCGCCCGTGACGCGGCGCGCATCGTCGCCGAGATCATGGCCGAGAATTTCCAGCAGGCAACGCTGGTCGACATGGCCCAGATGGAGTTGCCGACCGACGCGGATATCGCCAAGCAGGTCAAGCCGCTGGAGGCCCAGGCAAAGGCGACTGAGAAGGAACTGGCGCAGGCCCAGCAAGACCCTGAAGTCGTCCAGATGGCCAAGCAGAACCCGGACGCTGCGCAGCAGATCATGCAGCAGGCCCAGGGCCAAATCGCGCAGATTGCCCAGCAGATCGACGAGCTGAAAAAGACCGTCACTATCGAACAGGTGATGGATTTCCTGCACGATCAGAAAATCCGGCCCTTCAGCCTCGACATCGAGACCGATAGCACGATCCAGCCCGACGAGAATGCCGAGAAACAGCGCCGCAGCGAGTTCCTGACGGCATTGGGCGGCACGCTGGCCCAGCTTGCCCCAATGGTGCAGGAACGCCCGGAAACGGCTCCCTTTGCCGCCGAATTGCTGAAGTTCGCTGTCGCGCCCTTCCGGCCAGGTCGCAGCATGGACGCGGCGATCGACGAGTTTGCCGAAAAGATGAAGCAGATGGGCGCGCAGCCCAAGCCGCAACAGCCCGACCCGGCTGCGCTGGCGGCCGAGGCCGACGCCAAGGCACAGCAACAGAAGATGGAAGCCGACGCGGCAGACCGTCAGGCTGAAATGCAGATGAAAACCCAGCTGCACGACATGACCATGAAGGAAAAGGCGGCCGACATCGAGGCCAAGCAGGTCGACGCAAGGGCGAAGCAACGTTCGGAAGCCGCGAAGTACGCCGCAGAGGCGGCAGCGCGCCGCGATCAACGGTCGCTGGAGCGCATCAAGGTCGGCTTGCCCGATATCGAGCCGCCAACACCACCGTCGGCCGATGTCGACGTGGTGGCCCAGATCCAGCAGCAGAACGCCATGCTGATGAACTCCATGGCGCAGTTCATGCAGACGATTACCGCAGCGATGACGGCTCCCAAGCGCATTGTGCGCGGTCCGGATGGCAAGCCTGCCGGCGTTGAAACGGTGCCGATGCAATGACCCTTTCGGTGAAGCATAAATTTCAGTCGGCTATCCCCGACGCGGGTGACCCGAACATTGTCCAGCCTTCGAACTGGAACGATGAACACGCCCTGACCCAGGCCACAGCGACCATCCTAGGCCGCGTGAGCGCTTTGACGGGCGACACCGAAGAATTGACGCCCGCACAGGCTCGCACGCTGCTCAACGTCGCCGACGGCGCAACGTCGAACAGCACGGATGCCTTCCTGCTCGCCCGAGCGAACCACACCGGCACACAGCTTGCCGCCACGATTTCGAATTTCTCGACGGCGGCATCCCTGGTCTGCCTGCCTCTCGCTGGCGGCACAATGACGGGCAAGCTGAACACGCTCGCCACGGCAGCAGTCGCCGGAGCCGGATTGAACATCCCGCATGGCGTTGCGCCGACAACGCCGGTCGATGGGGACATATGGTCCACGTCGGCATTCGGCATATACGCTCGGGTCAATGGCGTCACCAAAGCGATGGTGTCTCTCGATAACGCTTCTCAATGGACGATCATCCAGAACTTCAAAACCAGCTCGACCACGGCAGCCTCGATCCGCATGCCCCACGGCGTAGCGCCGTCATCGCCGACCAATGGTGACATGTGGACGACTACTGCCGGGTTGCTCTATCGGATCAATGGCGTCACCGTGACCGCGATGACGACGACAGATGCCGTCGCTACGTTCTCCACACAGGTCACCTCGCCTAAAGTGATCGGCGGGACGGGCGTAGGGTCATCTCTCAGCCTGCAATCGACCTCGGGTGTCGGCGCGACTGATTTTATCAATTTTCTGGTCGGCAATGCCGGCGCCACCGAAGCCGCACGCTTCGACACGTCAGCGCGGTTCCTTATGGGAGCTACGGCGTCCGTCGCAATGAACATCATCGGGACGCATCCGCGTCTCCAGGTCCACGGCGTCAACACTGACACCACCACAATTGCACAGACCCGTTGGGAGACTAACTCAGTAGGTGTTCAGCACTACCTCAACCATAGCCGAGGCGCGGCGGTCGGAACGCACGCTTTGCTGGCAGATGGCGACGGCATCGGGTCGTGGATCTCTGGCGCTTCGGATGGCGTGAAATTCATCGACGGGACCAGCATCCAGGCCGTTGCCGATGGCGCGCAAGCTCTCGACAGCACGCCTTCCGCGATCAATTTCCGCACCAATTCCGGCACAACGGCGACATCCATCAAGGGGCGCCTGACCGCACTAGGCCAATGGCTGTTCGGACACGTTACATCGATCGCGGTTGGCGCAACGAGTAACCAGGTACCAACACTACAGGTCCACGGCCTATCAACGGATGCTCAAGCAACCGTTTACCGTTGGGCAGCATCGACTGGAGGCGCGACACTCGGCCTGTTCAAATCGCGAGGGGCCGCCGCCGGCACTCGTGCCATCGTAGCGTCCGGGGACACCATTGGGGCCCTTCAGGCGTTCGCTGATGATGGTACCAATTCCCCGGCAGCGGCCCGCATTCAGTTTGTAGTGGATGGTACGCCTGGATTGGCTGACATGCCGGGCCGGATCGAATTGGCGACGACGCCAGACGGCGCTTCGACAGTGACGACGCGGGCAGTAATCGACTGCCGAGGGTTTACCTCTTTGTCGGGGTCGTTCGGTCGTGGCGCGCCAGTCACGAAGAACGCGGATTTCACACTGGCCGACACCGAAAACTCGATCATCGTCACCAAGGGATCGAGTTGCGTCGTGACGCTGCCATCCGCGTCTTTGTGGGTAGGTCGCGAAGTGACAATTAAAACGACAGTCGCATTCACCACGGTTTCTGCCTCGTCCAATGTCGTGCCTGCCGCCGGTGGCGCCGCAGGTACCGCGATTCTCGCGGCGGTGGCGGGGTCGAAGGCTGACTTGATCAGTGACGGTACGAACTGGATTATTTTCTAGCTAGAATTTGTCGCTCTACGGCTGCTATAGCGTGGTCTATGTTCGGAACCTTTCGGCTCTTCCTCGCAATACTTGTCGTCTATACGCACCTCGGGCCGCCGCATGGATCCTCTTTAGGAAAGCATGCGGTGTTCGGTTTTTATGTGCTGTCCGGCTATCTGATGACGCGCGTGCTGAATGAGGTCTATCAGTTCCGAGCCGCGCCCTTCGCGCTCAACCGGCTCTTGCGGCTTTACCCGATGTATATCGTGGTCGCTGTCCTGTCGGTTCCGGCGGTGCTTTGGTTGCCTGACCCCGGCGAATTCAACAACAGGTTTGGAATGCCAAATGGCGCCTGGCCGTGGCTACAGAGCTTTCTGATGATGCCGACCGTCATCATGCCGCCATTCCGGCTGGTACCTGTTAGCTGGTCGATTGCCGTCGAGGTGGTCAATTACGCCATCCTTTGGGCATTCACCGCAAGAAATCCGCGCTTCGCCTGGACCGCGTTTGCCGTCTCGGTGGCTGTCCATGTGGTGGCGTTCCTGATCACCAGTGACCACAACGTCCGCTATTTCCCATGGTACGCGGCGATGCTGCCGTTTTCTGTCGGCGCGTTGATCTACTTCCACGGCGCTGAGATCATACATGGCATGATGAAAGCCGGGAGGCACTGGCGCTGGCTCGTGGCGGCGGCGTGGGTCGGCACGCTTGCCTTGGCGTTCCATCTCGGCGCGATTGATCGCCTGGCGCCTGAAGTTGTCTCCTATCTCGGGATACTGACCATGGCCGCTTTCATCGTCGCATTGAGTGATCTCAAGGCCGGGAGCTTCGACAAAACGCTGGGTGAATTGGCTTACCCGGTTTTCCTAACGCACTACCTTGTCGCGGTAGTAGCTCATCGCCTGATCCTCGATTCCATGCCGCGTGGGGTACTCTTGTTCTCAGTGTCGTTGGTCTTGATGTTGGTGCTGTCCCAGGTGCTTGTAATGCTCCAACGCGCTTACATCGACCCGATCAGAGATAGCGTTCGCGGTAGTTGGCGGATGAAGGCACAAGAGCAGGCTGCCTAGCCAGGCCTAAACCAGCTCGTCCTGCCGCTGGCAAGGTGTGTCACCCGTATCCACTCGCCGTCGATAGGCTCGGGATCATTCGGGGCAGTCACCGGTCCCCATACCTTAGCGTCTTCCAGATCGCTGCCCTGAGCCTCGGTGCGCTTCAGGGTGATGCCGTCGCGCATTTGTTCGACTTTGAACCTCATTCCCCGACCATAGAAGGAAACCGGCATGGACCGCAACTTCGCGCGCTCGCTTAGAATAGCGGCTCGTTCGTCCGGACGGAGCCTATGATGCTGGCCGGCTTCACCGCGCTCGGTTTCGACGACGGGCAGATCGACGCGTTTTTCGTGGCAGCGTCCGGCCTATAGGATTGGCGTGATGGCCTTTGCCACAGCCTTTCAGGGGAATGCGTTCCAGGCAAATGCCTTTCAGGTCTACGTCCCAGTCGTCATCATCGACGACGGACACGACGGAAAGCCGAGTTCCGAAGCTTGGGAAGAACATCGTCAGAAGGCGGAACGGCTCCGCGAAACACTCGCAAAGGCCAGGCGGAAGGCAAACGGCGAGGTCGAGCCGGATACGCCGGAGCAAGAGCCGGAAGCGCCTTTTGATGAGCCGGTGCTGGCACCAAAAGACTATGCCGCGCTCGTCGCCGCTTTGGTCGCGAATTCGATGCCCCGGCCAGTCATCGCGGCCGACGACGAAGACGAGATGTTGGCAATCCTGCTGTTGGCGGCATGAGATAAAACGCGAGCCGGTTTCTACTTCAGGATAAAATAGAGCGGTATCAGGATCGCGAACGCCGCGAGCCCTATCAAAAACCAGTTAGCTGCCATTCCCCACGCCCCCGCGTTGGCCCTGACCATGGCACACGAAACCCTGCATGCACAAGGAAACGCTTAAATGACTTTTGCGTGGTTTGATGTGGGCGGTGGCCGGAAAGTCTTCCGCAAGGTCGAGGCAACCAAGCCTAAGCGCTCGGCACTGCCGGCACCTATGATCAATTCGGACACCATGTCCGCAGTCCAGTCGATGCACGACGGTAAATTCTACACCTCGAAATCGGCTTTGCGCGCCACCTATCGCGCGGCTGGGCTGGAGGAAGTCGGGAACGATCCGGCAAGGCTTCGCCCGCGCAAGCGTCCGAAGATCGATCGCATGGCGGTACGGGACACCGTGGAGAAAGCAGCGGCCCGGTTTAACCGCGGCGAACGGCTGAGGTGACACCTGACTTGTCGGCTACCCGCTCGAGCAGTTTCCGAGACGCTGCAATTGCCCGGCGCGTCTGTACGATATTTGAATGCAAGTCTTCCACGTGTGCCGCCGCTCGGATTTGGTAGCGGCGCGCACTTTCAGCATAAAATGTGTCAAGTTCCCGTGGCTTCATTGCTGGTAGGTCCGTTGCGTATCAGTTCGAACGTGACTTTTACCACGAAGAGGGGACTGCTGGCGGCATCGCGAACATGCAAGGCGACTTCGCGAAAAGTGCCGTCGGGCATCTGGTCTTTTGCTATTTCGAGTAGTGCCCTTGCTGCCTCATCTTCGGCCGCTTCCAAGTCGGTAAGATCGGTGCCCTCAGGGTCGGGGTAGAGTTCGCCATTGTCGGTCAGATCGAAAAAGAAGCGGGCCATACGCGTGTAAATTCCGACCAACGCAAAAAGTTCAATGTACGGTTGTTACCGTGCAAACCGACCAGGCGCAGCCGCCCGGACCACCAGCCCAGCAATCCCTCAGACGGAGCAATCCAAATGGAAGACCTGAACGGAGGCGCCTCGGCGCCCGCCGATACCTCTGCTGTTGCCGCCGATGACGTGTCGTCGACGCCGCCGAACCCAATCAGCACCGATCCCAAGACGGTCGGGGCAAAGCCCGAGCCGGAGGCGAAGAAGCCTCCGACCGCTCGTGAAGCACTGAAGGCAGCGGCCGACAAGGTCGCTGAAAAGGAGAAGGCCGGCGAGGCCGATCCCGACAAGAAAACCGCGCCGGTCCAGAGCCAACCCAAGCCGGGAGAGAAGCCCGCTGACAAGGCAGCAGCCGACAAGACGCTTCCCGATCCCAAGCCGGCCAAGGACGCGACACAGCAGCCCGCCAAGCCGGCAGAGACCGTAAAGACGGAGCCTGGCAAGCCCGCTGCGCAGAGCAACCACGAGGCGCCGGCACGCTTCAAGAGCGATGCCGCAGCGATGGCGGAATGGGAGAAGGCACCCGAGCCGGTCAAGGCTGCGGTTCACCGGTCGTTCCGCGAATTGGAAGCGGGCATCGAAAAGCATCGCGTGTCGGCCGAGGAATTCGAAAAGGTCCGCGACTTCGACGAGCTGGCAAAGCGCAACAACACTTCACTGCGCGATGCAATGACCCGCTACACCAATCTGGAGCGGACGCTGATTTCCGATCCGATCAAAGGCATTCAGCAAGTTTGCGACTATGCCGGGATCTCGCTTCGCCAATTGGCCGCCCATGTCACTGGGCAAAAGCCCGATGAGGTCCAAGGACAGAACGACGCCACGATCCGCGAGCTTCGCCAGCAGGTCGCGCAGCTTCAGCAGAGCATCGGCGGTGTCACCACCACCATTCAAAACCAGCACGTCGCGACCATTGAGGCCCAGGTCGACAAATTCAAAGCCAATCATCCCCGGTTCGACGATCTGGCCGAAGACATCGCGTTCTTCCTCAAATCGGGCAAGACCACCGATCTGGCCGAAGCTTACGCCCTTGCGGAACGGCTCAACCCCGACCCGACGGCGGCGACCGCCACGACAGTTTCAGCAGCGCCTCAGACGCGCACCGCTCCCGACCCCCAGGCTCAGACCCTGAAGGGCCAGAAATCCGTATCAGGCGCGCCCTCGGCTGGCTCAGACCCAGCGACGAAGCGAGCTTCAACCTCAATCAAGGATTCGCTTCGGCGGGCTGTAGCTCAAGCCGGATGATCCGAACATAGGAGGGCCACATGGCTCTTACTTCAGTTGAAAAAAACCAGGAGATTTTGTCCCTGGCGCTTGAGGATCGGTCCTCGGGCTATCAGGACTTGGTCTCCAATTCCAACGCCTTGCTCAACGTGCTCAAGCGCAAGGGCAAGTTCAAGGAGTATTCCGGCCCGAAAATCCGCGAACGGCTCCTTTATGCCAAGACCGGATCGGCGGTCTGGTACAACGGCTTCGACTTCCTGAACCCGGTCCCGGCCGAACTGTTCAACGATGCCGAATACACCCCGAAAATGGTGGCAGTCGCCGTCACTCTCGCCAACGAGGACATCCTCAACAACGAGGGCGAAAACCAGCTTATGGATATTCTGGAGTCGCACATCGCGGCTGCGGAAGGCGAGCTTGAAGACGAGTTCGACATCTCGCTGCACGGCAACGGCACCCGCTTCGGCGGCAAGGAACTGGGCGGCATGCAGCTGGCCGTTCCGACCGTGGTCAACTCCGGCACCTATGCCGGCATCGATCGCGGTCTCAACCCGATCTGGCGCACTTCGGTGTTCGATGCGAATTCTGCTTTTCCGGCCATCGGAACGCAGGTCACCGCGACCACCATCCGCCCGATGCTCAACTCGATCATGACGCAGCGGTCGCGCGGCACCAAGGCCGCCGATCTTCTGCTGATGTCGCCGGAGCATTACGCGGCCTATGACGCGGCCACCGTGGCAATCCAGCGCGTCAACGATACCTCCAGCCTGGGCAAGCTCGGCTTCACGTCGCTGAAATATTTCGGCGCCGGTCGCTCTGCTGAAATCGTTCAGGAAGGCGGCATCGGTTCGAACATGCCTTCGAACACCACGTACGGCCTGGACACGGACAACCTGTGGGTCCGTTACCACCCGGAACGCAACTTCAACAAAATCGGCAAGACGCTCATGCCGATCAATCAGGACGCGAATGTCCAGTACATCGGCTTCATGGGCGAACTGACGATGACCAATCCGCTGTTCCAGTGGAAGCTCATCGACAGCAACCCGGCCGCGTAAGGAGGACAGAAAATGGCTTACGTTCCTCACACCCCGAACCTCGGCTTCCCGCCGATCGCTGCAACGCTTCCGGCCTCGAATGCGGCCGGGCGTTCTACTCCCGGCCCTTGGCTCGGCGATGTCATCCGGGCGCAGGATCCCGTCTATGGCGTCGGCGAGTTCATCTATCTGGCAGGCGTTGCCGCCACCGGCGTCGGTTCGTGGGTGGTTTACAACCCCGACGACTGGTCGACGGTGCTGCTCGGCCCGGACATGATCGGCTCTGTTGCCGTCGCAATGTCCGCGAATATCAACGGGCAATTCGGCTGGTACCAGATCAAGGGCAAGGCCATCGGCAAGGCTCTGGCCGGCTTCCTCGACAATGCCAACGTCTACGCCACAGCCACACCCGGCAGCGTTGACGATGCCGTTGTTGCAGGCGACCGCGTCAAGAACGCCAAGGGCGCGTCTGCGGTCGGTGTGCCGTCCGCCGGTCTCGCCGAATTCGAGATCGATCGGCCGTTCGCCGACGATGGTCTGGCCGCGTAACCAGCCACACAGCTCGACACTGAAACGGGGGCTTCGGCTCCCGTTTTTCTTTGCACCCTCTCAGACAGGAGTTTCCGCCGATGAGCGCGAACCAGAACACCGTCAATGTCACATTCCGCAACCACGTGATCCCCGACGAAAATGCCAGCCGCAAAGCCGGCCGGCCAATCTTCCACGACATGGAAGTCTGCGACCTTTCGTTCCCGGCGAACCGCCAGACGAAGGCGACCTATCCGGCGCACGATGCCGAGCCGAACGCCACCCGCGAGAGCATTGCAGCGGGCGGCAGTGTCGTCACCTATGCACAGCTCTACAACAAGCAGTATCTTGCCTTCAAAGATGGCAATGCGCAGCCGCTGTCAGGCACGCCGCTTTCCGAAGCGCCGTTCCTGAAGGAAGGCAAGCGCCGCGAACTGAAGGCCCTTGGCGTCCATACGGTCGAGCAACTGGCATCGCTCGATGGCACCCCGCTGAAGCAGCTCGGCATGGGCGGCCGCGAACTGAAGAACCAGGCACAGGCCTATCTCGACAACGCCGCCGGCAGTGCCGATATCACCAACCTTGCCGCCGAAGTCGTGGCACTTCGCCAGCAGTTGGCCGAGGAACGCCGGCTGCGCGAAGAGTTCATGGAGAACGGCAAGCCCCTGAAGGGTGCGGCCGCCCCTGCCGATGAACCCGAACAGCAGGACGACGAGCAGCCCAACCCCGACGACGAAGAGGAGGAGCAGGATCATGGCATCCCGCCGACGGTCGAAGAGATCGAGGCGATGGATGACGAGGCCCTGAAGGTCTACATCGCCAAGGAAACCGGCAGTCGTCCGCGCGGCAACCCAAACCACGAAACCTTGGTCGCTGCGGCCAAGGAACTGGCGATGGTGGACTGATCCATCATGGCGATCCTCGATGTCATTCAGGATGCTTGCACGGTCATTGGGTTGACCGTGCCGACATCTGTCTTTTCTCAGAGCGACCGGGAACTGGTCGAACTGAAATCGCTCGCTAACGAGATGGCGCAGAGGATCGCTTTCGACGGCCGGGACTGGACCAAGCTGAAGGTGCTCGGCACTCTGACCGGGGACGGCACTGCCCAGAGCTTCGATCTTCCCGGCGACTACAAGCGGATGCTGAAAAAGGCCGCGCTATGGCCGTCTGCAAGCCCTTACGCGCCGTTCACGCATTACCCCGACAGTGACCAGTGGCTTGGAATCACGGTGCAGAATTTCCAGAACCTTGTCGGCGCATGGACGATGATCGGCGAGCAAGTGCTGATCAAGCCGGCGATCCCCAACCTCGCCACCGCGCAATTCTACTATCTCACGAACAAGATTATCAGGGACAAGGACGGGGTCGCAAAGGTCGCGTTCACCGCCGACGATGACGTTTTCCGCCTCGATGAACGCGTGCTGAAGCTCGGCATGATCTGGCAGTGGAAGGCCAACAAGGGCCGCGCCTACGCCGAAGACATGGCGACCTATGAGGACGCGCTGGCGGTCTCTGCTGGCGCTGACAAGGGTTCCAATATCCTCGCTGTCGGTCGCCGCCGCTCGTCGATCGATGCCAATATTGCCTATCCTGGGGTGATCGTCCCATGAGGGCGGGTTTCCGGCGCGTGCCCGTCGCGGCTGGTGCGCAGCAGCATCACAGCACGACGACATTCCCGGCGCCGATCCGTGGCAAGATTTCAAATGAAAACCTTGCGGCGGCCAAACCGCAAGGCGCCAAGGTGCTCGAAAACTGGTTCGTCACCAGCACCGGTATCCGGTTGCGTGGCGGCAGCAAGAAACAGGCGACGATCGGCACAATCCCGGTTGTCAGCATGCTGACCTATGACGCCTCGGCCGGAAAATTCATGTTTGCCTGCGACGGCTCGAAAATCTTCGATGTCACCGCGCCCGCAAGCCCGACCATTCCGCCTGCACCGGTCCAGACCGGCCTCACCAGCGGCTATTTCTCCTATGTCCAGTACGAGACGGCTGGTGGGGACTATCTCTCCGCCGTCAACGGCACCGACAGCATGCGCCAGTTCGACGGCACGACATGGACGACGGTGGCCAATCTCGGCGTTGGCATCCTCACCAATAAGCTGTCGTTTGTCTGGACCTATCGAAATCGCGAATTCTTCGTGCAGAAGGGAACGATGGTCGCCTGGTATCTGCCCGTCGACACCATCGCCGGCACCGCGGCTGATTTCTCCCTTGCCGGTGTTTTCCAGAAAGGTGGCTCGCTTCTGTTCGGTGGCACTTGGTCGCTCGATGCCGGCGACGGTGTCGACGACAAATGCGTCTTCTTCTCGGATCGCGGCGAGGTCGCGGTGTACGAGGGATCAGACCCAGGCGACCCGAATAACTGGTCGCTCGTCGGTCGCTATGACATGTCGCCGCCACGCGGGCCGCGCGCCACGATGCAGGCCGGTGGCGAACTGCTCATTGCCATGGACGACGGAATCATTCCGATATCGCAGGCTATCCAGAAGGACCGCGCCGCGCTGGCGCTGATCAGCGTATCGCGCAACATCGAACCGGATTGGAGGGCTGAAGCCGCTTCGCGCACCCAACTGCCGTGGGAATTCCTGAAATGGCCGTTGTTCAACATGGGCATTGTCTCGCTGCCGGCTGACAGCGGCCAGGACAAGAAATGTTTCGTGGTCAACCTCCAGACTGGCGCATGGTCCGACTATACCGGCTGGGATACGCGCTGCCTGGCTCTGCACGATGGCCGCGCCTATTTCGGCACGTCGGACGGCACGATTATGCAATGCGAGGTCGGCGGCAATGATGACGGCATGCCGTACACCGCCACCGCCGTCGGCCTGTTCGATCACCTGAAGGCGCCGGCCCGAGACAAGATCATCCACATGGCGCGGACGGTCTTCCTGGCCAGTCGCAAATTCCTGGCCAAGCTGTCCGTCTCGACGAACTATCAGGTGTCGTTGCCGTCGCCACCGGCATCGGTTGCCGACGATGTGACGCTTGACGAGTGGGACACGGGTCTTTGGGATGTCGCGCTATGGGATGCCGGCACCACCAAGACGGTTTCGACAAAGTGGACTTCCGTCGGGCAATCCGGCTTCTCCATTGCTTGGCAGCTTCAGGTCACCTGCGGCGTGACACCGACGCCCGACGCCGAACTGGTGGCGATCGACATGACCTACGAAGTCGGGGATGTCGTCGTTTGAAACTGCTCTTCGGGCATGACGAGGCGGTGGCGCAATTCGTCGTCGACCTTACGCCAGGCTGCGAAGCCGGATTCGGGAAGTGCAAGGCGATCGGCGTCCTCGATGACGATGACAAGCTCGTCGCTGGCATGGTGTTTCACGACTGGCAACCGGGACCGGGCCTGATCCAGATTTCGAGCGCGTCAATCACGGCGCGATGGCTGGCGGCGAACGTCCGTCACATGATGTTTTCCTATCCGTTCGACCAGCTCGGTTGCCAGATGGTCGTTCTTCAGGTGTCGGCCAGGAACGAGCGCATGGTGCGGATCGCGAAGGCCTTCGGCTTCACTCCTTACCTCATCAAACGCATGCGCGGCCGGGACGAGGACGGGTTCGTTTTCACCCTGACCGACGACGACTGGCGAAACAGCAAGTTCACGAGGAAAATCCATGGGTAAACCCTCAGCACCTGAACCGCCAGATCCCAAGGAAACCTCGGCGGCCTCGACATCCACCAATGTCGGCACGGCCATCGCCAATTCCTATCTGAACAACGCCAATCAGGTCACGCCTGACGGGACGATCAACTATGATCAGACCGGCAGCTATACGTGGAAAGACCCCTATACGGGGCAGTCCTACAACATCCCGCGCTTCACCGCGACGACGACGCTTTCCGACGCCCAGAAGGCTATCAAGAGCCAGACCGACGCCGCGCAGCTGAACCTCGGCACGCTGGCCAATACACAGTCGTCGTTCCTCAACGACTATATGGCCAAGCCCTTCGACGGCTCGAATGATGCGACAGAAGCGCGGTTGCTGCAGCTCGGCCGCGAACGCCTCGACCCGATCCTTGCCCAGCAGTCCGACGCTCTGTCGACCAGGCTTTCCAACCAGGGCATCAAGCAGGGCTCGCCGGCCTATGACCGCGCCATGACCCAGCAAGGTCAGAACGCGAATGACGCTCTCAACCAGCTGATCTTGACTGGGCATGGGCAAGCATTCTCGGAAGCCCAGGCGATCCGAAACCAGCCGATCAACGAAATCACGGCGCTGCTGTCGGGCTCTCAGGTCTCTAACCCGCAGGCGGCTGGGTACAATCAGAGCAACATTCCGACCACGGATGTCGCCGGCCTGATCAACACGAACTATCAGCAGAAAATGAACAACTACAATCAGGAAGCGGCTCAGTCCAACAGCCTGATTGGTGGTCTGTTCGGCCTCGGCAGCAAGCTGATCGGCCTGTCCGACGACGATGCCAAGAAAGACAAGGAACGCCTTGCCGACATCACGCCGGAAATGGGCCTGTGGAAATTCCACTACAAGGGCGAGGCGAAAGACGCGCCGATGCGTCTGGGTCTCATGGCCAGCGAAGTCGAACAGGTCCGCCCGGATGCTGTCTCGCGCCGACCGGACGGCTATCGCCAGGTCGATTACGGCAAAGCTTTGTCGCTGGGAGCCTGATCAATGGCCTTGTCCTTCATCTTCGATGCCAGCAAGGAAACGCCGGCATCCGTTGCCAAGCAGCGCGCCGTTGTCGAAGCGCTCATGTCTTCGTCGCGCACTCCGCGCAACCTCGGCGAGGGCCTGAACGCGCTTGGCGACGGCATCGTCATGAACGTGCTCAACCGGCGCGCTGATACGGCAGAGCAGGCCGGCCAGGCAGGGGCAAAATCGACGTTTGGCGATCTGCTCAATGCCGGCTCCTTCCCGGCCGCACCCTCGGCGACCGGAAGCGATGCTGCTTCGTCAGCCTCAGTCGGCGAAGCCGCGGACTATGGCGGTGATCAGCTCGCGTGGACCGATGCAAAGCCCTATCAGAAGGCATTGCTCAACACGATTTCCGGACCCGAAAGCGGGGGTCGGTATGACGTCATCTATGGAGGCGGCAAGTTCGATGACTTCTCCCGCCATCCCAATCAGGCAGTGCGCATCCAAACCGGGCCGAATGCCGGGCGCACGTCGTCGGCGGCGGGCAAATACCAGTTTCTTGGCTCGACCTGGGATGAACAGGCGAAGGAACTCGGCTTGCCAGACTTCTCCCCGATCAATCAGGACAAGGCCGCATGGAACCTTGCCGCAGAAACCTACAAGGCCAAGACCGGACAGGACATCGATACTGTCCTGCAGTCGGGTGATCCGAACGCCATCGCCCAAGTCGGCCAAGTGTTGAGCCCGATCTGGACCAGTCTTCCGGGCGGCATTGAGCAGGGGACCAACACCGATCGGTTCGTCGCCACCTATCAGCGAGCGCTTGGCGCGGGGGCCACGCCGGCCCAGGCCACACAGGTCGCCGCCACAGAGCAGGCACAGCAGCCTGTTCAGGTCGCATCGCTCGATCCCTCCGCTGGTGTAACGACGGCCACGGCGCGCCCCATGCCGCCCCAGTATGCCCAGAACGGCATGACACAGCAGCAGTGGGAAGCGATGAACCGCCCCGGCGAGGATCTTGCGCCCTCTGGAGCCGCACCGGCGCCACAACCCGGCGAGGTCGGCGGGCCTGAAGCTGTAACACCAGCCGGCCAGCGCGTCCTCGGTACCATGATGGACAAAACGCCTCTGTCGGGCGCCGGTGGCGTCGTGCAGGCTCTTAGCGCGGCCAATCAGCCGGCCCCAGCAGCCGCAGCGGCCCCGTCTCCGGTCGTGCAAGCCCTTGCAAGCGCACAGCAGCCCCAGCAGGCCGCGCCGGTCTCTCCGGCCGTCCAGAAGGTCGCTCAGGCCTTGGCGCCCCAGCAGCAGGCCCAGGCACAGCCGCAGACAGATGACTTGCCGGTCATTGCTGGTGGCAGCGCCGACGCGATCCAGCCGGGACAGGCCGGCCCGTCGGTTCAGCAGATAATGCAAGTTGCCGCCGATCCTTGGGCTTCGCCCGAGCAGAAGGCCATGGCGAACATGATGCTTCAGCAGCGGATGCAGGAACAGGACCCGTTGCGGCAACTCCAGATCCAAGCAGCGCGCAAGTCGCTGGCGGCGCCACCCAAGCAGTGGCAGAAGCTGGACGACAACACGCTGTTTGATCCCACCTCGGGCGAGACCAAGGCTATCAATGGCGCCACGTCCGGCGACATCTTCGACGGCAAGTCCGTTGAGGGCCAATCACTCAACTGGTTGATCAAGAATGGCAAGCTGACGCCAGAGCAAGCCGCTCAGGTCGGCGCCGGCAAGACTATCACCGGACCGAATGGAGAAATCATCTTCATGACGCCGCAGGGCGTGTTTGGTCAGGCTGCTGGCGGCGGCCCTGCCCAGCCTGTCACCCCGTCGCCCGTGCCACAGGCGAGCCCTGCGCAGAGCGTTCCGGCTCCGGCCGCGCCAATCACCGCGCCGGCCGCTCCCGGCACTGTAGCGCCGCCTGCCGCATCGCCACAGCAGCAGCAGTCGCAAGCGCGGCCAGGCATGATTCCGCTGACCGATCCGAAGTCGCTCAAAAAGGCGCCTAACGAGGCTCAGCAGCGCAACCAGCAGCTTTACACCGTCGTGAAGCCCGAAGTTGAGCGGATCGATCAGACCTTCGGCGCGATGTCAGACCCGAGCAATCAGCTTTGGTCAAACCTTCCGGTGGGCGCTGACTATGCCACGACACAGGAATACCAGCAGGCCGCGAACTCGCTTCGCACCGTCGTTGCGTCCTACCTCTACAGCGTGTCCGGCGCGACGGCGACACCGGGCGAGGTCGAGAACCTGTCTGCCACCCTTATTCCGAGGGTTGGCGAGAAGAAACCCTCGATCGACGACAAGCTGGCCCGCATTCATACGATGGTCGAGGCGATCAAGAACAATCGCGGCGATATTCAAGATGAAGCGCCAGCGGGTTCGAAAAAGACCTCCACCGGCATCGACTGGAGCATTGAGCAGTGACGATACTCAACATCGGTGGAAAGCGGGTGACGGTTTCAGACGACTTTTTGAAGCTTTCGCCCGAGCAGCAAAGCGCCACCGTCGAGGAAATCGCCGGCAGTATGGCGCCGAAGGTAGACCCGGCGACGAACCAGCCGGCGGGTGTTCCGGCCTATGATCCTGGCGTCCCCGGCTATGATCCCAAGACTGGCGAAATGCATAAGTATGGGAAGCTTGGCTCGGCCGGCATGGGTGCCGCTGATATGGCCGGCATGGGGTTCGGCGATGAAGCAGCGGCCGGCCTTGTTTCTGCGATCGAGAAACTTCCCGGCCGTAGCGGCACGACATACGACCAGGCGCTGAAGGACATTCGCGGCGATCAGCAGCAGGCCTATGACGACAATCCGAAATCGTACATCGCCGGCATGGGAGCGGCCGGCGTTGCCGGTGGCGCGGCCATGGCAAAAAGCGGTCTGTCGTTCGGTGTTCGTGCGGCTGAAGCCGGCGCGCCACTGCTGCGCATCGCGGCGGGCGGTGCGGCAGATGGGTCAATCCTTGGCGGGATCACCGGCTTTGGTAGCGGAGAGGGGCTTGAGGATAGGGCCAAAAAGGGCCTCCTCGGCACCGCCGTAGGCACGGTGACAGGTGGCGTAACGCCTCTAGCTGTGTCTGGCGCGGCGAACTTAGTCAAACCTGTTGTGGCGCCGATCATGGCCCGGTTGCGACCGGACACTTATGCGAATGCTGCGCTTGGTGAGGGCCTGAAGCGCTCGGGTTCGACCGTTGATGACATCACGCAAGCGCTGATCGACGCCCGCGCCGAAAATCAGCCGGTGTTCACTGTCGCGGATGCTATGGGACAGTCTGGGCAGCGCCTGCTATCGACTGTCGTGCGCAATCCGAACGAGGCTCGCCAGCCCGTCGTCGAGGCGCTGAACGCCCGTCAGGCGGGACAGGGCCGCCGGATCGTCAATTCGCTGACAGAGGCTTTCGACGCGCCAGATACGGCTGCACAGCGTGTGGATACCTTGACCGGAGCCCGAGGCGCCGCCGCTAATGCCGCTTATGCGGAGGCGCGGAGGAATGCTGGGCCGGTCGACATCTCGCCCACTCTGGCCAGGATCGACGAAACCTTGACGCCTGGTGTCCATTCAATCGCCCGTCCGAACAACCAGATCGCCAATGACAGTATTGAAGGCTCGCTTTCGCGGGTCCGCTCGATGCTGAGTGATGGGCGGTCAAACCTCACCGATTTCAACGGCGTTCACCGGGTCAAGTTCGAACTCGACGACATGATCCAGAAGGCGACAAACCAAGGTGCTGGCAATCGCGCCCACTATCTAACGCAGGTTAAAAACGTCCTCGACGACGCTTTGGCCGATGCATCCCCGCCCTATGCCGCCGCGCGAGACGCATATGCAGCCGCGTCTCGCCGTATCGAGGCGGTTGGCGCCGGCAAGACCGCTGCCACGCGAGGCCGCGCGCCCGACACCATCGACGTTTACAACGCCATGACACCCGAAGAGCAGGCAGCCTTCCGCGTCGGCTATGCAAACCCACTTATCGAGCAGGCTCAATCGGCCGCCGTCGGCGTCGACAAGTCGCGCCCTCTCATTTCCGACGCAACCGGAATGGAATTCCCTGTCGTAACGGCACCAGGTCGCGGGCCGCGATTGTGGAACCAGCTCGGCCGCGAAAAGACCATGTTCGAAACCCGCAACGCTGCAACCGGTGGATCGCGGACGGCCGACAATCTGGCCGACGCCGCCGACATGGCTCAGTTCGATCCGCAGGTCATGGCGCGGCTCATGAGGGGCGATGCCTGGGGCACGATTACCGCAGCGCTGGCGAAGACGCTGAATGAGGCCAAGGGCTTGCCGCCGAGCGTGCTTTCGAAGGTTGGCGAAGCGCTCATGCAGACCGATCCCGGCATGGCGCGGCAGGCTTTGACGGCTGGCGCCGAAAGTCAGTCGGCGAAGGCCGGCCGGCGCGCTGTCGTGGCATCGATCCTCAACAATCTGGGATCTTCAACGGCGGCCAGGCGGTGAGAACGGCCATTTGTTACCGCTGATCTCGATCGCCCACAGAGCGAAGATCAAGCCGGTACCGCCACCAACGGCCAAGGCCCAGACATCGGCAGCATTGAAGTACAAATAGCCGATCCAGTTGACAGCGAGGATCGCGACCAACACCCACCAAATGGTGTTGGTCGGCCGGCTCTCTTTCGGATTGTGGTCGATCTGCTGCATGGGCAGCGAACATAGGAGAAGTCGGATGAAAACGGAAGATGTCGTCAGTGCGTCTTGCGATCCATCAACTCACGCATCGCCGCAATTGTGGCATCCAGCGCCCGGAACTCGTCCTTGGGTATTTCGTAAACCAATTCCAATCCAGATTTCAGCGTCATCTTCCAAGCAAGATCCCCATGAGGGTTCATCGCAATCTCAACCTTCGTCGCCACCAGCGCCTGGGTCGGAAGTGTCTGACCTTCAGGGAGGCTGGCAAGAAGGTCTGTGGCATGGCCAATTATGGTCACAAGCATCGGCGTGATCACGTGGGTGCTAACTCGACCGCGTAAGCGCCACCGTCCACGCTGCCGAAAAGCAATTCAACTGTCCGATTTTCAACGTTGGCGCGACTGCTGGCCAGTGTGACGAATTTCGGTGCTCGTTTAACGTCCACGAACCGCTCCCCATCCCCAAACCCTGATCATGACGCGCCGCGCCCGATGAGTCGAGCGGGCGCTTTGCCATGGAGAATGCCAATGCCCCGTGACGGCTCTGGAATTATGTCGTGGCCGGCCAATGGCAACGCGATTCCCAACACGCCCATTGATTCCGGGAAGTACAATGCTTTCCGTGCGGACCTGCTGTCCGACCTGAATGCTGCACGACCGGTCCCGGCTGGCGGTACCGGTGCCAACACGGCCGTCGGCGCATTGGACAAACTCAATGCTGTCGGCGGCAACATCGCGTCGGCCGCAACCACCGACCTTGCGACGGCAACCGGTGTTTCCGTCGCCATCACCGGCACGGCGACGATTACCGCCTTCGGAACGGTCCCATCCGGCGTTCTGCGGTTTCTGACATTTGCCGGAGGCTCGACGCTCACCCACAATGCCACCAGCCTGATCCTGCCTGGTGCCGCCAACATCGTCACGGCGGCCGGCGACACGGCCATGGCGCAATCGCTTGGGGGCGGCAACTGGCGCATTCGGGACTATCAGCGCGCGAGTGGCGTTGCCGTAAGCAACACGCTGACGCAACCAGCTCTGACGCTGGAACAGAGCGCAGCGCCCACGCCGACGGCGGAAGGCCGAATTCAGTGGGACACCGACGACAACGTGATTGCCGTTGGCGATGGAGCGGCAACCCAGATATTCGTGCCGATCCCGGCCTCGACCGCAGCCGGCGATATCCTTTACCTGTCCGGTGCCAAGCTGCCAGCCAGGCTTGCAAAAGGAGCGGCCGGCCAGACGTTGCGCATGAATGCCGGCGCGACCGCTCCAGAATGGGGCGGCGGCAATGGCGTTCCTGATGTAGTCATCGAAGATCAGAAAGCGTCGGGAGTGGATGGTGGGACGGCTACAGCCGGTTCCTGGCTCATCCGCACGCTCAATACAAAGGTGCGGGACCCGCAGAACCTCGTCACGCTAGCCGACCCCAACTTTACCGTTAGCGTGTCTGGCTGGTGTGAATGGGTTGCTCCAGCTTGCCAAGACGACAACAACAACCATCAGACGCGCCTCTTCGATGTCACCAGCGGCACTGTTGCTGGGTATGGCGCCAGCGGGAACGCGGACGATTCGGCCAAGTCCACCAGCTATGGCGGGGCGCCGGTTGTTGCTGCGCATGTCTACCGACTGGAGCATCGGGTCGGGGTCAGCCGAGGCGGCGACGGCTTTGGTGACGCTGCTGCGTTTGGCAACATCGAAATTTACTCCCGCCTCAAATTTTGGAGGTCGTAATGACCAATTTCGTGCTTGTCGGAGATGGCGTTGTCCTCCAATCGGACAGGTCCGGCGCGGAGCCAGAAGGGTTCGTTGAAGCTCCCGATGAGGTATGCCCAGGCTACCTGTTTGACGGGCAAGGCTTCTCGCCGCCGATACCCCAGCCTATCCCCCCGCCTGACAGGGTTTCCGCTCGGCAGTTCCGCATGCAGCTTCGGAAATCCGGGCTGCTTGCCGCGGTGACAGGATGGGTCGCCGCGCAAAATCCCCTTGTGCAGGACTCGTTCCAATACAGCAGCACCTTCGTGCGTTCGGAACCGATGATGGCGGCTGGCTTCGCCGCGCTCGGCTTCACCGAAGAACAAGTTGACCAGTTCTTCGCTGCTGCGGCAGATCTCTAATCCACCTTCTGAAACTCACTAGCTTTGAGGTTTGCCAAATCCGTGACGCGGATCCACGGCTTGCCCGGCGTGCGACCTGGTTTGAGTGGCTTCCGGATGGATTTCACCAAGGCATGAACATGGCTTTGCGCTTCGACTAAGGCGCTGCTGATCGCCTTGTCGCCGTGCATCGCCTCGACCTTGAAGCTTTTCATCTGCCCAAATCCCCGCACCCATCCAGATCATTAGCCAATTCTAAAACTGAAAGGAACTGCCATGGCAATTTCCCGTGAAAAGGAATCGCTTGCCCGCGTGCTTGCGCACGAAGGCGGCTATTCGAACAACAAAAAGGATCCCGGTGGCCCTACGATGAAAGGGGTGACCCAGCGGGTCTATGACGCCTATCGTCGGGGCAAAGGTCTGGCGGTCCGATCCGTCAAGAGCCTGACCACGGACGAACTGAACGACATTTACGACAAGCAGTATTGGGATGCCGTGAAAGGCGATCTGCTGCCCGACGGCGTCGACTATGTCGTCTTTGACGGCGGCGTGAACTCCGGTCCCGGCCGCTCGATCATGTGGCTTCAGCAGGCGTTACGGCCTGTCTACACCGGACGTATCGACGGCGTCATGGGCATGGGCACGATTGCCGCGGTGAAAGCGATCAACAACAATGACGCGCTGATTGACCGGATCTGCGATGCACGAATGAACTTCCTGCGCCACCTCGGGACGTTCCCGACATTTGGCAAGGGCTGGACGGCACGTGTTGCCGAGGTCCGGGCGATCGGTAAGGCTTGGGCGACGGGCGAGATACCGCAGGCGGCCAACTTTGTCGACGGCGGCCAGGCAAAAGCCGTTGTCGAGGACGCCAATGCTGCACCTTCGACCGCGCCGGCCGACTTGGCAACAGGCGCTGGCACCGGCGGCCTCGGTCTGTCTGGCTACCTCTACGATCTGCAGAACCAGCTTTCGCCGTTGTCCTACACGAGCGAGTGGATCGGCAAGGTGGTTGTGGTCGTGGCGCTCGCAAGCGCGGTGCTAGCCATTGGTGGGCTTGGCTATCGCTGGTACGCCAATCGCAAAGCAAAGCGCCTTGCTGAAGCGCTGGGAACGGTGCCGGCATGAGCGCGCCCATGAAGCCCTTGATCGCCTTCCTGCTGGGCGCTGCGGCCGGCGCTGTAGGGCTCGGCGCGGTCGAAGGCATCATCTTCTTTTGGTGGCTCGGCCAATGAGCTTGCTCATCACCTTTCTTGTCGACCGGCTTGGCGTCTCGCGCCTGGTCGGCGGCGTCATCGGCTGGGCGGCCATCGCCTTGATCGCCTCGGGCGCGGCGCTCGGGGTCTACGAATTCGCCAAACAAAAGGGCGCCGACGAGGTCCGCGCCAAGATCGAGAAGGACAATCAGGATGCGATCCGCAAAGGCATTGATGCCAGCCGGAATTTTGACGACTGCAATTCTGCTGGCGGGCTGTGGGACTTCCGGCGTGAACGGTGTTCCAGCCCTCCGGGCGGCGGTCGGTAACAGCCTCGCCGGGGCCAAGGGCAAGACAGTCGAGGATCAGAACAAGATCGACCGCACGATGGCGCCGGGGTGCGCCGTCAAGCTCTACACGGCCGCCGAGTGCGACCGCCACACCAAGGCCAGCGCCGCGCGCCGGGCCGAACTTCAGTAGGAGAACAGTGCAATGTCTATCGCAACAATCCTGATCATCATCCTGATCCTCGTACTGGTCGGCGCCCTACCGACTTGGCCCTATTCCGCGACTTGGGGACCGGCCCCCGGTGGCGCTGTCGCCCTGGTGCTCGCCACCGTCCTGATCTTGATGCTGCTCGGCCGCATCTGAACTCAATAGCAGTGCGTTTATAGGGCTTCGGGGCAGATGGTGAGCGACGACATGGCAAACGGCAACAATCAAGTGCAGGAGGACACCCATACAAGGGTCGGCGTCCTGTCACAGCGTACGGCCAATCTGGAAAGCGGCTTCGTCGACTTCCGTCGTGAGGTGAACCAGCAGTTCACCAGCGTAAACGCGTCGGTTAGCTCGCTCTTGACGAAAATGGATGAGCGTTTCACCACGCTCAACACCTCGATCGCCGAACGAAGCCGACCGCAATGGCAGGCGCTGGGTGTCATGGTGTCGGTGGTCGTTGTTTTGGGCGGGCTCGTCTATTGGCCGATTCGGGAAAGCACGAACGACCTGAAGGCACAGGACATCGAGACCAGCCGTCTTATTCAGAGCCTCACCAGCGAGACGAGCAAGGCAATTCAGAGCCTCGCCGCCAACACGGTCACAAGGCAAGAAATGGACTGGCGAGCCCAGCGCGGCATCGAGGATCGCAACCGCATGGAGGCTGCTGTCGTCGAGTTGCGAACCAGCACGGTCGACCGCAACGAATGGATGGAACGCAACCGCGCCTATGATCAGCAAGCCGCCGACTTCAACCGCCGGCTAGACGAACTTCGGCAGGATTTTGGCTCTGTCTATGGAACACGCGACGTGATCCAAGACATGAAGCGGGAGCTTGACGACCTGCGTCGGAAGACGCTGGCTGGCTCATGATCTGCCCGGCCGTGACTACTCACCACTCATCGTCTATATTATCGTTCATGACCGCTATCGCTGCTACCCAGGATTTTGGGGACGTAATTCGACACATGCTGTGGAAGCCTACGGCTGCTCTGCGCGCCCCCGTGTCTGCATTCGAAGCGGACGGGATAAAGTTTCGTTCGGAATCTCTGGCACAAATTGCCCAACTCGAAGCGGACCTTGACGCTTGGATTGTCGAGGGAGTGGCGGTGAAGCGTAATCTTTGGAATGGGTTCCGAGCAGGCGAGGAATCGGAGGTCGGCGCACAGATAATCGGCACTTTCATCGATGCGTACGAGGCCAATGCCCTGTCGGAGGCCAAAGACATTGCGCGCATGCAGAAGTCATTCAAGCGCGATCAAAAGGCCGCAGCGCGGATGTCGGCGACCGCCGGCCGCGTGCTTAAAGAGGTTGACGATCGGCTGCTTGCTTATTTGCAAAGAACTGTCGCCGCACGCCTGGACTACGCACTGTTCATGCGGGCGCACCGCGCCGAGCTAGATCCAGAGTCTCGAGGCGGTCCAACCTTCGATAACCCGGACGAGCTAGAAAAGTACCTTCTGTCAGTCGCCGCCGAATGAGGATAACGGTCGAGAAGACGTTTGAGCGGGAGCTTAAGCGCCTGCCTCCCGACCGGCAACGTGCCGTCGCCAGAGCACTTCAGAAGTTCATGACAGAGCCGGCATTACCCAGCCTTGATTTCCGTTCACTTGTCGGGGCGCCTGGGTACTACATTATCGACCCACATAAGGGTGACCGGGTCATTCTACGCAAGGACGCTGAAGATTTATATGCCGTGGTCGATGTCGGCCCGCACGACAACATTTATCGGCGTTGGAACCGCTGACTGTTCTCCGCTGTGCCACGGATGGAACTAAAGCTCACTCGCTCCGTTAAAGGCGCTGCCGAGAGGGGTGCTTCATGAGCGAAATGGCTATTCTGGTCGTCGAAGACGAACTCTTGATCCTGCTCGACCTTGAAACAGCTTTGCAGGACGCTGGCTTTCTCGTTGTAGGAGTGTCGAGTGCCGAAGCCGCCGTAAAGGCGTTTGATGAGGATCCGAACAAGTTCGCCGGCCTCCTTACGGACATCCGTCTCGGCTCTGGACAAACTGGCTGGGAAGTAGCCAGGCATGCAAGGCGAAGCAACCCAACCCTGCCTGTGGTCTACATCAGCGGCGATGGTGTGATTTCATGGGGCTCTGAAGGCGTCCCAGACAGCGTGATGATCGTCAAGCCGTTCTTCCCTCCCCAGATCATTACGGCACTGTCCACACTGCTCAATCAGCAACACCCAACAGCGTCGAACGGTGGCGAACCTTCTCAGTAAAGCAAGTCGGCGTACTGGTAGGCGAACACTCTCCCGTTGCTCTCGTCGGTCACCTCCAAGAAGTAGTTTCCAGATCGGTGGAGCGTCACGACCCTTTTCGTAGCCTGTTCGGCGGCACGATAGGATGTCGGAGCCTCTGTGCGGTATTCCGCAATCACCTGGCCGGCAAGATACTCTCGGATTTGATATGACACGGCTAGGCCCCCAGGATCCGAATCATCCATTAGCCTTATCTAACATTTGCCTTTTGGCGAGGCGGGTGTACTTTAGTACCGCTGGGTGATCCCTAGCGACACTTCAAACCAGCCCGCTGCCGCGAGGNGGCGGGCTTTTTTGTTTCAGAGGGGAACGATCCTGGCCGTGGAGCGGTTTTGACATGCCCGACCCTCAACGGGCACCTGAGCGCCGACAAGGCTCCGCCGACCCCCAGTCGGCGGGGTTTTGCGTTTAGAGGGACTCTGCGGCATTCTACCCGGACCTTCGGGGAGGTACGATCAATGCCAATTCGACGGAAAGCGACTGAAGCCGGTGTCTTGCAGCCATCGGAACTGGCGCTGTTGGGCCGTGTCTTCGAGCAACTGAAGCTTGATGGCCAGTCGACGGATGCCCGCGACGCCATCGCATCCCGGATCATTGCGAACTTCATGGCCGGCGTGACCGATGAGTCCGAACTGGTGTCGCTCTCCCGGCTACCGCTCGGCCGCTAGGAGGCAACAAATGGCAGCAGTCGCTAAGCGCTGCCGCAAGGTGGCGGGCTTCTTGTCGCTCGATTGACACGCTGCCCGTCCGCAGGCAAAGAGTGACACATTGCGGATTGGCAAAGGGGAATGTCGATGAAGAAGATCTATCAGAAGCCCGTTTTCACGAAGCGTGAGCGACTGTCGTCAGTGACGGCGGCGCCCAGCTCATCCGGGACTATCGATTAGTCAAGTGAATTGCAGTTTTGGAAAGCCCGCTACTGAAAGGTGGCGGGCTTTTTCGTTTCCGGCGTGGTATATTCCGCCGCATGCGAGTTTTGTTCGTAGCCTTTGCGGTCCTGTTCTTTATGACTGTCGGCTTTTGGCTAACCGCCGGTTTTCTTATCAACAAGTCCCGTTCGCCCGTAATCATCCAGCCGACACAAGCGCCGGGATAAGGGGCGGCCGGCTCTATTCGTGTCTTTCATAGCGTTCCAATATGGCGCCACTACGGGTCTTAGCTTTTTCGACCATCTCCCTAAGTTCGGCGCACGAGTGGGCCAACTGCGTGCGGGAGACCTCGCATTCACTGCGGAGAAGGTGCGCCTGGTGAGTCAATTCCTTGCCTTCGCGGCGGAGCATTTCCAAGCGGCCCGTTGACGGGGTCATGAGCATCATTCATCCGACACCTTCTTCCGGAGTACGTCAATGAAGTGCGCCGAAAGGTTATAATCGTACATTCGGCAGAGAAATTCCGCGACTCTCAGAGCCTGGAGGAGTACGTTCGCGTCATCGGCGACAACTTTTCAGGGCATCGCCGGCTGTGAGCGAAGATCATGCTTCCGCCCCAGAAGGGAGACGAAGCTATGACTCAGTCCAAAGCCCCACTCGTCACGCCAAATGATCTCGACACCACCCAGCGGATCGAAATCCAGCATGATACCTATCGAAATGAACTGTTGCGGCGTATGTCCCCAACTGACATCGCACTGTTGAAACCTCACCTGCACCGCCAATTTCTGGGGCTCAGGACGCAGCTCGAAACGGCGAACGTTCCGATCAAGGCCGTCTACTTCTTTGAAAGCGGGATCGGTTCGGTGGTGGCGAAACTTCGAACAGATGTTGACGCGGAGGTCGGAATGATCGGCTTCGAAGGGATGACCGGCTCTGCGTTCGTTATGGGGGACGAACAATCGGCGCATGATTGCTACATTCAATTGGATGCCGAGGTTCTTAGCATCGACGTTGTCTCGTTTACCTCGGTGCTTTCAGAAAGCCCAACGCTGCGGCCCTTCCTGCTGCGCTATGTCCACTACTTCTACATCCAGGCGAGCTTCACCGGGCTGATCAATGCCCGTTTGAAACTGGAGGATCGCCTGGCGAGGTGGCTGGTGATGTGTGGCGACCGCGTCGACGGCCAGCGGCTGGCGATAACACATGAGTTCCTGTCAGTGATGCTCGGAGTCAGAAGGCCGGGCGTCACGGTCGCGCTGCAGACATTGGAGGGACGCGGGCTGATCCGGTCGAACCGCGGTGAGGTCATCATCCGTGACCGGGCTGGTCTCATCGAGATGGCAAACGGATCTTATGGTAAGCCCGAAGCCGAGTACGCACGCCTGGTCGGACATATTCACTGAAAAAGGATCGTTCAGTGCAATCGGCTTGGAGCGTCCAATTCATAGCGGGCCAGAAAAGTAGCAATCTCCGCTATCGTTTCCATGTCAGGATATGCCGCCAGCGCTTCGGTCACGTTGTCCCCGGCCTTGCCTAGCATTGGGATCAACATAAATTCTTTGAAGCGATCAGACCCCTGTGTCGAGATCACGAACTGAAAGCCGAAGAACTCGACATTCAGCTCATCCTCAATACGCATCTGAAATAACGGGTCGTCAAACCTGGCGCCGATCGGCGGGACCACCACGAACGATCTGCATGGAACGAAGCTGTGTTCGGTCATCTCGACTTCCCCCTTTCATCGACCATCCGCCCGTCGATCAAGGCGCGCAAACTGCTCCTGTCGCTATGGTTTCGAAAGGGTTGCTGCCGGGGCGTATCCACAGGCTGGCGCTCATTTGCTAAAATTGTCGGCGTCCGGTTAAGGTCTCGATCACTGCGCGGGCGCATCGTCGACATGGGTCCATGCAACTCCCCGGACCCCGCTAAAAGCCCGCTGCCTAAAACCCCAAGCCCCCCGCCAGGCAGCGGGCTTTCTCTTTTTCCGGCTATTTCGGTAGAGCCCTTTTCCGCACCAGTACCTGACGGTGACGCCTCCCCGCTCCGCCACCTTTGCCCGCCCGGTGAAACTCCGTCGAGGAAGATGGGATTGTTGGCACAGAAATGGCACAGATACGTTTGAATGTTTTTGTTCCGTTCACGCTCTGTTGGCGCGTATTAGGCAATGAAAACAAACAAAGCACTGCATTGACATTGCAGGGGTCACAGGTTCAATCCCTGTCACGCCCACCATCCTCTTGAAGATCAATGGTAACGCTGAGCATTCGCTGGTGAGGCATCCAGGGGATGCATGAGGAGCGTAATCCGGCCTATCTCTCCCGTCACCAGGTCTTCTATTTTCGTTGGCCACTGATCAGGCGTTGGGTTTGCCGGCAGCATCAACGCGCTTCCAGCCGCGTCAGCGTTGCCGCTGCCTCATGATCCACCGTCTCGAACGGTCCATCCATTTTCGCAAGCAGATTGATCCTGTTGAGCGCCAGCAGTCCAGCCAGTTCGTGAAGCTCCCGATCGCACGCGATTCGGGAGTGCCCGCAGGAGTGCAGCGATCATTGAAATTGTCGGCATTTGGAGCAACAGGGCATGCCCGTTTGATCCGGAGCGTTTTCCCGACTAAGAGCATCACAGCTAAACGGGGGAGCAAGAGAAAAGATGCCGATAAATGACGAGAGCAGTTCAGCGAAAACTTTTCGAATGTCGGCATGAGTATTCAAGATCGAGGTCTTCAGCGCTTTGCACGCAGGACGCGCAACGGCTTCAAGAATGCAGCGTTGGCACTTCATCTAGTGGTCAACGTAGAACGACGAGACAGCATTGCTATTCGTGTAACAGGCGGCATGGGCGACCATATCGTGGCAGTGCGATTTATTCGCGATCTACTGAGCCACTTTGGTCACGCAAAGATCGACGTCTATTCCGTAACGGGAGGGATGGGCTGGCTCTACGAGCCGCTATCGAATGTGAGTATCATTGAAGCTCCCAAACGCGTATTCAATTGGGTCGCGAACCGATATCTTCTAGCCTTGCAGATCACGCACACGGTAGATGTTGTGCACTTGGATTCTGCCGCTGCCCAACGGTGGCCAAAGCTTGCAGCAATGCTGCAGAACATCGCACCGTATCGGAAGACACTTTCGCATGCGATTAAAGCTCATCCACACTTGGACTTTCATCCTGCACTTTTAGCCCAATTTCAGAACGTGGGGCGTGACACCTTTCTGAACCATGTCAGCGGTGTGCCCTTTGGCGGTCATCAATATCCGTTACCCCAGGATGCATCTTTGCTTCAAAGCGTGGGACTGGATCGCAAACCCTACATTACCGTCCACAATTCCTTCAGCGAGGAGTCAGGCCGCCCTCGGACTACGCGCGATTATCCGTTCTTGGATGATGTCATGAAGGAAGTGAAGTTGCAGCTGCCAAGTCTCGCAGTTGTTCAAGTCGGCGTGATAGGAGGTACCCTTAGTTCGGCTGACTACAATCTTTCTTCCAAGACAACACAGCCGCAAATCGCATCCGTTGTTGCGAACTCGTCCATGCATTTCGACATGGAGGGGGGGCTTGTTCACATCGCAAGCTGTGTAGGGACGCCGTGTTGTGTGGTTTTCGGTCCCACGCCGATCGGCTATTACGCCTACCCGAACAATATCAATATTTCGCCCCGTGTCTGCGGCAATTGTTGGTCCATCACAGAGGATTGGCAAAAGACCTGCCTTCTAGGCGCTACTGAACCGCCTTGTATGTTCACGCAGCCACCAAAGGCGGTGGCGCAAGCGGCGTTGCCGCAGTTGCGAGCCTTGTTGGGGGAGAAGCGCCAATCAAGCTGAGGCCGGCGCTTGCAGACGATGACCTAATGCCCGCGGTCAACTGGCCTTTTCAGCCAGAGCGCCTTTGTAGTCGTCCATGGCTGTTGACGCGCCATCGCCTCCACCAGCGTGGTAGATGCCGGTGAATTCCCTCAGGTGTTTTGCACACAGAGCTTTGGCTGGAACCACGGGCAAGCTCCTTGGCGCGAAACCGCCCCGGCTGAGCCAGGACGGCGCGCACGATCAAATCATTGCGGCTCTGGGTCGGGCGTATTTCCCTGCCTGTCGCCGCTGCCCTTGCCTTCGCGGCCACCTGACGCAACGCCGCATGCAGTGCTTGAGCTTGGCGAACGGTTTCTCGATTGGGTTGAGGTCCGGACTATAGGGGCAAGCCTTGCGGAGCCAGCCTACTGGTCATCGTCATTGTCATTGTCTGGATTGTCGACCAAACATCCCGCGCCGTGACACCCCTGGTAATTGCCTTGAGTGTCGAAATTCGGATTGCCGTCCTTGTCGAAACTCGGCCTTGGGTCGATGTAGCTGTCGTTCTTTCGACGCGCTTCCTTGCGATCCTTGTCTCTCTGTTCCTGCGCGGCCATGCGATCCAATGAGCGCTGCTCATCTTCTGAACGTTGTGAAGTCTGTTGCATCATGCAGTCGGCAAACCTGTTGGTTCCTGGCCTGTAACCGTAAGAAGAGCACTGTTGCTGATCCATTGCGCGCTGATCCTCAGCGCTGACGCAACCAGCAACCGCCAACGGCACAAGCGCGACCAGCACATATCTCATCTTGAAATTCGGCATTCTGTCACTCCAGATCATTCTGATGGCACCGGGCAAGAGAGGTCACCCTCCTGGCAGTTCAGGTAGGCCTTCAACTGCCTGGTGCGAGCCTTGGTCAGTTCAGCCTGACAAGCAGCGGCAACCATCGGCGCCGCGGAACCACCATCGTCACCGCTGGATTGAAACGTGCATTCGGCGTTGCGGAACGCAATCCACGCTCTCTGCGCTTTCACGAACCGTGCCTTGCCGTCGGAATCATCCGCAAGGCGCTTCTGGATTTGCTTGAAGGTTTGGTTCAACGCCTGATCGGCTCTTTTGAAGTCCGAAGCTGGATCAGCCAGAGCCGCGGTGGCGGCGAACGACAGCATGGCGACGCCAGCAAGTAGAAAACGCATGATTGTATCCCCGGAATGAAAACAACCACAAGTAAGCACGCATGGGGGCAGCCGGCAAGGACTGGAAAACCGTATAGTAAGCAAAGGGTTGTCGGGTTCAACAATGCAGGACGGACGAGGCTGGGGCCGTGAGGTGCGGGGGGTGGCAGATGACTCATGCATTCGATGCAATGGCGGCCGAATGCGGCCGCCACAAGCTGACGTTGAGATTTGCCGCAGCGCCATTGTCGCGGGCGGCGCCGGCGAGTTTCGCAACCCGGTCCTGGCAGACCTGACGCCGGACGCAAACGCCGTCGCGGAAGCTGCGCGCCCGTCCCGGCGCTGACCGGAACGGGCGACAGGCAATCAGATCATTGCGGCGCTGGATCAGGCGAATTTCCCGGCCTGTCGCCGCCGCCCTTGCCTTCGCGGCAAGGCTCGCCGATGCCGCAGCATTTGCCGTTGTAGGTAACGCCGGGCTTCAGCTTGTCGCACTCCCTGGGAGCGGTTGTCTTGCAGCCGGCCAGCACCGAAACGGCGATGGCGGCCAAAAGGACGTTTCTTGAAACAGTAAACATCAGACGTTCTCCTTGATGGACCATGTTTGGACACATCGCTTGGTCGCGCGCCGGGAGAATTGGTTCACAAGAAAATTGCGATCATCGGCGGAATCTTTTTGCGAGCTTGCCTTCGCGTGAAGGCGCATCGCCGATGCGTGGCATTTGCCATGCTATGTGGTTTTCGGATTTGATTTATCGCATTGTCCTGTCGGCGTTGCCTGGCAACCTGCCGTGACCGATGCAGCAGAACCGTAACAGGACATTCGCAACATTGCAGGCGAGAGACGATTTCCATGATTGATCGCGTTGGACAATTCAGGGCTTGGTCGCCTCACGCTCAGAAATGGTCCAGAATCGAAGTCGGAATGGTTGGCGAAACTGCGCGCATTCCCGAGGCGGCGATCGGGATCCGGTCTCCTTGCGTGCCGTCATGAGTTCACAGTCCGGAAGGGCAAAACTGTTGTCCTGGCCGAAGATACATCGCGAACTGAACCGTGTGCGAACGCAATTGCAGTCGCCGTGGTCGACATTGGGCAACGCGCTCATTTCCGCAAAGCAGAACGCTGAATACCGACGCGAACTCGGCAAGCGGATCGAAGCCGCCCGCGAGACTTACACGGCGTCGCCGATCTCGCAGATTGCCGACAGCTTCATGCTCGTCCGGATCATCGGCAATGATCTGGAACCGCGACACCGCAAGGGCCAGTCATTCGACAACGTGCTGTTCATTCTAGACAATGAACCGGTCTTCGACGCCTGCGAAAAATTCTGGATCGTCAATCGGATAGTCGACACCGACGAGGAAGCCCGGATCATCGGCCTGCTCGAAAGCCGCCGCCAGAATTTTCATACAATCCCCTTCGAACTCGATGCGTACCGGAAGATATCCTGGGACGTCGACCAGCTTGTTGCCGGCGACCTCAGATTCTCGGAGAAGGGCCGGGCGAGCGGACAGTCGGCGCGTTACGAAACGCACATCCGCCGCAGCAAGAACCTCTATGTGATGAACAACAATGGGGCTCGCAACGCCGCGCTCGCGATTGCCCGCGGCAGGGCAAAATGGCTGATGCCCTGGGACGGGAACTGCTACCTGACAGGCTCTGCATTCCAGCGGATACGGTCGGCGATCGAGAGAAACCCGCACCTTCCCTACGCTGTGGTGCCCATGGCGCGCATTGTCGACAATGCGCTTCTGCTGGACCAGCGCTTCCAGCCGCCGGCCGAGGAAGAGCCGCAGATCATATTTCGAGCCGATACCACGCAACTGTTCGACGAAAACTATGGCTACGGAAGGCGGCCAAAAATCGAGATGCTGTGGCGGTTGGCAGTTCCCGGCCCCTGGGATCGCTACCGCGACGACGCCTGGGATTTTCCACGCCCGGTCCGGGCAGCGGATGCCGGGCTGCTCCAGAAGGCGGGCTGGGTGGCGCGCCTGGATTCAGGACGTTCGCATCTGGAGATCGGCAAGGCCGGCTTCGTCGCGCGTCTGGTCAGCCGCGACCAGGCGATCGTCGATATGGTCGATCAATGTGACGCCAAGGCAGTCGCCGCTCGGCTTGATACCTCCCGCCTGGCTTTTTATGACGAAGACGCCCTGGCCCACGCGGTAAAGGACGGGCCCATCCTGCGCTATCTCGAAACCGCGGCCGGTCAGGCATTCACCCGCGGTCCGTTCAGCGTGCTCGACAAGACCGGCCTAGCCCCCAGCGGGGATCCCCAGGACTATTTTCACCCGGCGCCTTACTGGTGGCCCGACCCCGACAGACCCGATGGCCTGCCCTATATCAGGCGCGACGGCGAACGCGTGCCCGGCACGGCATTGTATGCAGCAGGAAGCGAAACCTACGATCGCACACGCTTGCAGCGCGTCTTCGACGACACAACCGTGCTTGCGCTCGCCGCAACCGTGCTTGGTGGACGTTACGCCGTCCACGCCGCAAGGCTCATTCGCGCATGGTTTGTCGATCCCAAGACAAGAATGAACCCGCATTTGCGCTATGCGCAGGTGCGGTCGGGCCACGACAACAATGAAGGGGCCGGCCACGGCATCATTGAGCTGAAGGATTTTTATTTCTTCCTGGATGCCGTACGCCTGATCGAGCGAACGGGAGTACTGGGCGACGAGGATCGCGAGGCGTTCAGAACCTGGCTCGGTTCCTACTGTGAATGGCTGGACACCGCGCCGGCAGCCGCGACGGCCTTCTGCAGCAACAACAACCAAGGAACGTATTACGATTTGCAGCGGGCATCGATCGCCACATTTCTTGGCGACAGCGCCACCCTGGCCAAGATCAGCCTCTATGCTCGGGAGAGATTAGCGACCCAGATCGCAGCCGACGGCTCCTTACCCAGGGAACTGTCCCGCACGCGCCCCAGGCACTACGCCATGTTTACCTTGCAAGGCTGGACGTCGCTGGCCCGTGTCCTGTCTTCGGTTGGTGACAACCTCTGGCAGCACAAGACAGCTGAGGGACTGGGACTGGTCCAGGCGCTGCACTGGCTTGTTGCGCACGAGAACAAGCCACACACCATGTCGGCCGAAACTGTCGATCCGGATCGGCTTGGGCCGCTGCTTCTCGACCTGACGCACCATGATCCCGCAGGGATGCCACCTGCCGATCTGGGAAGGGCGACCAAGCCCATTTTTCATCCAGACGAGGCAATCGCTCCTTTTTGGCTGTGGCGAAGACGTTAGGGACGCCCGGCATTCCTGGCCTGTCACGTCGATGTTGAGAAGCACTTTCCCGAAATCAAACGCCCGCGACGGTGCAAAGGCTCTTCATTCTGGCCACCGCCAGATCGGGATCGGCGAGCAATCCTGCCTGGTCGGCAAGGCGGAACACGTCGGCATAGTGACGGATGCCGCGCGCCGACTGCATGCCGCCGACCATCGCAAAATGGTCCTGATGGCCATTCAGCCAGGCCATGAAGACGATGCCGGCCTTGTAGTACTCGGTCGGCGCCTCGAAGATTTTTCGCGATAGCGGCACGGTCGGCGCCATCAACGCGTCAAAGCCGGCGCGGTCGCCTTCCGCCAGTTTCGCCAGCGCTGCGTTGGCGGCCGGCGCGATGGCGTCGAAAATACCGAGCAATGCGTGCGAGTGTCTTTTCTCGTCGCCGGCGATCAGTTCGGGATAGTTGAAATCGTCGCCGGTGAACATGACGACGCCGTCCGGCAGACGGTTCCTCAGCGCGACCTCCTTGCCGGCATCGAGCAGTGAGATTTTTATTCCCTCCACCTTGCCAATATGGCGTTCGATGATGGCAACAACTGTATCGAGCGCGGCCTCGAAATTCTCGCTGCCCCAATAGCCCCTGAGCGCCGGATCGAACATGTCGCCCAGCCAGTGCAGGATGACCTTGCCGGATGCCTGGGACAGGATGCGGTCGTAGACGCTGACATAGTCGTCCGGCCCCTTGGCCACAGCCGCCAGTGCCCGGCTGGCCATCATGATCGCCTTGCCGCCGAGCCCTTCGATGAAAGCGAATTGCTGCTCATAAGCGGTGATCACATCGTCCAGCGTCCTGGCGGCGGCGGGCGCCAGATGGTCGGTGCCGGCACCCGAGGCGAGATCGGCGCCATCGACGGTACGCGCCTCGGCGATCGAACGGCGGATCAATTCCTGCGCGTTTGCCCAGTCGAAACCCATGCCGCGCTGCGACGTGTCCATCGCTTCGGCGATGCGGAATCCCAGCCGCCACAGATGGTGACGGAACGCCATCGTCCTGTCCCAGTCGACCACCGGCCTGGACCACGGATCGGTCATGGCAAGCGGATCGGCAACGACGTGCGCGGCGGCATAGGCGATACGCGAAAATCGCGCGCCGATGTCAGGCTGCACCGGTTCGCCGACCAGCGCGTACCGGGTGCTGCCGCCCCCCTCACCAGGCAAGGAAATGTCCATCCATCTCTCCCTTCGCAACGCTACTAAATGGAACGTTCCAATAAATCAAGAACCTTTAGGATTCGGGTTCCACGGCAGCAAGAATGCTGCATTGCAACACAAAAGCCTTGTAGGACATGCCATTTGAGTACGCACAATCGATGTTCGAGGCGCGGGAAAAATCCCGATTGACTCACGAGCGGAGCAGAGATTAGAACGTTCCAATAGTTTAGGCCTGCAATCGGGGAGGATGCATCTGGATGGCCAACCGGGCCAAGGCGACAATATTCGACATCGCCCGCGAAGCAGGCGTGTCCAAATCGACGGTATCGCTCGTGCTCCAGGGCAGCGGGCTGATCCGGCCTGAAACAGCGAGCAAAGTGCGCAAGGCGATCGAGGATGTCGGTTACGTCTACAACCGCGGCGCCGCCAATCTGCGCAAGGCGCACTCCAATGTCATCGGCATGGTCATCAACGATCTCACCAATCCTTTCTTCGCAGAGCTGGCGGTTGGCATGGAGCGGGTCTTCCAGTCGGCCGGTATCGTGCCGTTCATCGCCAACACGGCGGAAAATCCCGTACGCCAGGAAGAAGTGCTGAAGTCGTTGATGGAGCAAGGCGTCGCCGGCCTCATCGTGTCGCCGGCTCGCGGCACGACGCCGGGCGCCTTCAGGCGGATCGAGACGGCAGGTCTGCCGGTGGTCTTCGCCATGCGCCGGCTTCCCGAGAGCCGTATTCCGGTTATCGCGCCCGACAATCATCGCGGCGCCTATCTCGCCACCGCCCATCTGATCGGCAAGGGACATCGCAGGCTGGTCTTCTTCGGCGGTTCGTCCGACCTGGTGGTCTATCACGATCGGCTTGGCGGATTTCGCGAAGCCTGCGAGACGCAGGGCATCTCCGACCGCGACGCACTGGTCGTCGAGGGAGAGACCAGCCGCAGAGGCGGCATCGCATGCCTCGAAACCGCTCTCGCAATGGCTGAACCGCCGACCGCGGCACTCTGCTTCAACGACGCTGTCGCCTTTGGCGCCATGCTGGCGCTGCGCAAGCGCGGGCTTGAGCCGGGAACTGATTTCGCCATCGTCGGTTTCGACGATGTGGCCGAGGCCGAGCATTACATGCCGGCTCTGACCAGCGTCGCGGTGGATTCGGCCGGCCTCGGCGAACGCGCCGCCCATGTCATGCTGAAAATGATCCAGTCACGCACCACACGCGCCGAAGACCATATCGGCGCGGTCAATCTCGTGGTCAGGGAAAGCTGTGGCCCCGATCGCCGCACCCGAAACAGGACGGCCGGTTCGGGGAGCACGAATTGAGCAAGGTCGTTTCGGCAGCGCAGGCAGCGGGCCTGATCAAGGACGGCATGGTCGTATCCGTGTCGTCGTCGAGCGGTCTCGGCTGCCCCGACGCGGTGCTTGCCGCGATCGGCGAACGCTTCGACGGGGAAGGCCATCCGAAGAACATCACCACGCTGCACCCGATCGCAGCCGGGGACATGTACGGCATCAAAGGCATCGACCATCTGGCCAAGCCCGGCCTGCTGAAGCGTACTTTGTGCGGCTCCTACCCGTCCGGCCCCTCCTCTTCCGAACCGCCGCAGATCTGGAAGATGATCGGCGACAATTCGGTCGCCGCCTACAATGTGCCGTCCGGCATCCTGTTCGACATGCACCGCGAAGCCGCGGCCAAGCGGCCGGGCGTGCTGACCAAGGTCGGTCTCGACACTTTCGCCGACCCGCGCCACCAGGGCTGCGCCATGAACGCCGCCGCCAGCGAGCCGATCGTTTCGGTGCAGCAGTTCGACGGCGAGGAATGGCTCTATTTCCGCTCCATCGTGCCGCAGGTCTCGATCATCCGCGCCACGTCGGCCGACGAGCGCGGCAACCTCACCTATGAGCATGAGGGCGCCTATCTCGGCGGGCTGGAGCAGGCGCTCGCCGCCCGCAACAATGGCGGCATCGTCATCGCGCAGGTCAAGCGCGTCGTCGAGAACGGCACGCTGAAACCGCATGATGTGCGCGTGCCAGGCGTCCTGGTCGACCATATCGTCGTCGCGCCCGACCAGTTGCAGACGACGCTGACACCCTATGACCCGGCCATCTCCGGAGAAATCTTCCGGCCGCTGTCGAGCTTCCGCACGCCGGAGATGAACGTCCAGAAAGTGATCGCGCGCCGCGTCGCCATGGAGTTGCGCGACGGCATGGCCGTCAACATCGGCTTCGGCATTTCCGCCAATGTCCCGCGCATCCTTCTCGAGGAAGGACAGCACGGCAAGATTACCTGGGTGATCGAACAGGGCGCGGTCGGCGGCGTGCCGCTGCTCGACTTCAAATTCGGCTGTTCGTCGAACGCCGACGCCTTCATGCCCTCGCCGCACCAGTTCATCTATTTCCAGGCCGGCGGCTTCGACGCTTCGCTGCTGTCCTTCCTGCAGATCGATCGCCATGGCTCGGTCAATGTCTCGAAGCTTTCGGCGCGCCCGCATGTCACCGCTGGCGCCGGCGGCTTTGTCGACATCACCGCACGGGCGAAGAAGATCGTCTTCTCCGGCTTCTTCAATGCCGGCGCCAAGCTGTCTCTGGCCGATGGCGGCATCCGCATCGAGGCGGAGGGCAAGGTCAAGAAGGTGGTCAACGAAGTCGAGCACATCTCGTTTTCGGGCAAGCGCGCGGTGGCGCAGGGACAGGACATCACCTATGTCACCGAGCGCTGCGTGATGAGGCTGACGCCGGAGGGACTGGTGGTAACCGAATTAGCACCCGGCATCGATCTCCAGCGCGACGTGCTGGCGCAGTCGGAAATTCCGTTGAGCGTTGCCAAGGATCTCAGGACAACGCCAGAGGCGCTTTATCGCGATCAACCGATCGGCCTGTCGCTGAATGGCGGCGCCTCGCTTGGAGGCGCGCATGGCTGAGCCTCTCGTCACTTTCGAACAGGATGGCGCCGTCGGCATCGTCACGCTGCGCCGGCCGGAGAAATTCAACGCACTGGATATCCCCATGCTTCGCGCGCTCGAAACAGCGCTCAATGAAGCGGAAGCGGCCGACGGCGTGCGCGTCGTGCTCATCCGTGGCGAAGGCAAGGGCTTCTGCGCCGGCGGCGATGTCGAGGCGTGGGCGCAGATGAGCGCCGCCGATTTTCAGGTGCAATGGGTGCGCTACGGCCACCGCGTCTTCGACCGGCTGGCGCGGCTCAGGCAGCCGACCATCGCCGTCCTGTCCGGCCATGCGCTGGGCGGCGGCCTGGAGTTGGCTGTAGCTTGCGACTTCCGCGTGGCGGAAACACAAGTGAAATTAGGCTTCCCTGAAACTTCGATCGGTGTCGTGCCCGGCTGGTCCGGCACGCAGCGCGCCGTGCGCCGTCTCGGCGCGCAGACGGTGCGGCGCATGGCGCTCGGCGGCGAGATCTTTCTCGCCCCCGAGGCACCCGCTCTGGGTATCGTCGACCGGGTGGCCCCGACTGGCAAGGCATACGACGAAGCAAGGGCGTGGGCGGAAAAGATCGCCGAGCGCGGCCCGCTGGCGACCGAAGCCGCCAAATTGATGATCGCGGTCGCCGAAGGCGAGGAAAGTGCCGCCGCCACCGAAGCGCTGGCCAGCGGCTTCATCGCCCTGACCGGCGATCTCAAGGCCGGCGTCGACGCCTTCAAGGCCAAGCAGAAGCCGGCCTTTTCGAGATCCTAGAGGAAAACAGATGAACGCCCCCCTCAAGATCGCCATGCCGGCCGAGGCGGCTGCGGCACCGAAAGCGTACAGACTGCTGATCGACGGCAAGCATGTCGATGCCCGCGACGGCCGCACGATTGCGCGCCAGAGCCCCGGCCACGGCTTTATCGTTTCGCACTATGCGCAGGCCGGCGAAGCCGAGGTGGAAGCCGCTGTGCAGGCTGCGCACAAGGCTTTCGAGACCGGCCCATGGCCGCGCATGAAGGCGGCCGAGCGTGCCGCGATCCTGCTCAAGGCGGCCGACCTGATCGAGGGCCGGCTGGAAGACATCGCCCGGCTCGATGCACTGGAATCCGGCAAGCCGATCGCCCAGGCGCGCGGCGAGATCGGCGGCGCCGTCGACATCTGGCGCTATGCCGCCTCGCTTGCCCGCACGTTGCATGGTGAATCCTACGCCAATCTCGGCGATGCCATGCTGGGCGTCGTGCTGCGCGAACCGATCGGCGTCGTCTCGATCATCACGCCGTGGAATTTCCCGTTCCTGATCGTCAGCCAGAAACTGCCCTTCGCGCTCGCCGCCGGCTGCACGGCGGTGGTGAAGCCGAGCGAAATGACCTCAGCCTCGACCTTCGTGCTCGGCGACATCCTGATGCAGGCCGGCCTGCCCGCCGGCGTCGTCAACGTCCTCGCCGGCCTTGGCGCCGATGTCGGTGCGCCGATGGTCAGCCATCCGCTGGTCGAGATGGTCTCGTTCACCGGCTCCACCCGCGTCGGCAAGATGACGATGGCGTCCGCCGCGCAGTCGCTGAAGAAGGTCTCGATGGAGCTCGGCGGCAAGAACGGCCAGATCGTCTTCCCGGACGCCGACCTCGAAGCGGCCGCCGATGCGGCGGTGTTCGGGGGCTTCTTCAATGCCGGCGAGTGCTGCAATGCCGGCAGCCGGCTGATCGTGCACGAGGCGATCGCCGACGATTTTCTCAGCACCGTCAAGGCGCTCACAGCCAGGGTGACGGTCGGCGATCCGCTCGATGACCAAACCAAGGTCGGCGCGATGATCTCGTCCGACCATCTGAAGAAGGTAGCCGGCTATGTTTCTGCCGCTGAAGGCGACGGCAGCCAGGTTTACAGCGGAGGCAAGCAATTGGTCTCCAATGTCGGCCAATACCTCGATCCCACCATCATCCGCGGCGTTACCGAGGAGATGGCCATAGCGCGCGAGGAAGTGTTCGGCCCGGTGCTCTCGGTGCTGACTTTTGAATCGATTGAAAAGGCGTTGCACATCGCCAACAACACGCCCTATGGTTTGTCGGCGGGCGTGTGGAGCGCCAGCATCGACACTTGCATGTCGGTCGCGCGTGGAGTGCGTTCGGGAACCGTTTGGGTGAACACATTCATGGAAGGTTATCCCGAGCTGCCTTTCGGAGGCTACAAGCAGTCCGGTCTCGGACGCGAACTCGGCAAACGCGCCGTAGAGGACTATACCGAGGAAAAGACAATCCAGTTTCATCGCGGCCAGCGCACCGGGTGGTGGGTCGGCTGAGTTGAGAAGAACCCGGTGGGCTTCACCGGTCGTGTAATGCAACAAGGGAGGTAGTACATGTTGCGCAAACTGCTTATCGGAACCGCTCTCGCATCCGGCCTGGCTTTCGCGGCCCATGCCGAGGACGTCAAGGAAGTGCAGATGCTGCATTGGTGGACGTCAGGTGGCGAAGCGGCTGCTCTCAACGTCCTCAAGGGCGATCTGGCCAAGGAAGGCTATGCCTGGAAGGACGTGCCGGTGGCCGGCGGCGGCGGCGACGCGGCCATGACCGCGCTGAAGGCGATGGTCGCGGCCGGCAATTACCCGACCGCATCGCAGATGCTCGGCTATACCGTGCTCGACTATGCGGCGGCGGGCGTCATGGGCGACCTGACCGAGACGGCGAAGAAGGAAGGCTGGGACAAGTCGGTTCCGGCGGCCCTGCAGAAGTTTTCGGTCTATGACGGCAAGTGGGTCGCGGCGCCGGTCAACGTTCACTCGGTCAACTGGCTGTGGATCAACAAGGCCGTCCTGGACAAGATCGGCGGCACCGAGCCGAAAACCTTCGACGACTTCGTTGCCCTGCTCGACAAGGCCAAGGCGGCAGGCGTGATCCCGCTCGCTCTCGGCGGCCAGAACTGGCAGGAAGCCACCATGTTCGACTCCGTCGTGCTGTCGACCGGCGGACCCGAGTTCTACAAGAAGGCCTTCAACGACCTCGACGACGCGTCGCTCAAGTCCGACACGATGAAGAAGTCGTTCGACAACCTCGCCAAGCTCGTCACCTATGTCGACCCCAACTTCTCCGGCCGCGACTGGAACCTTGCCACCGCCATGGTCATCAAGGGCGATGCCCTGGTGCAGGTCATGGGCGACTGGGCCAAGGGCGAGTTCAACGCCGCCAAGAAAACGCCGGGCACCGACTTCCTGTGCTATCGCTTCCCGGGCACCGACGGCTCGGTGATCTACAACTCCGACATGTTCGGCATGTTCAACGTTCCGGACGACCGCAAGGCCGCCCAGGTTGCGCTGGCCACCGCCACCCTGTCGAAGAGCTTCCAGTCGGCCTTCAACGTCGTCAAGGGTTCGGTTCCGGCCCGTACCGATGTTCCGGACACCGACTTCGACGCTTGCGGCAAGAAGGGCATCGCCGACCTGAAGGCAGCCAACGAAGGCGGCACGCTGTTCGGCTCGCTGGCCCAGGGCTATGGCGCGCCTCCGGCGGTCGCCAATGCCTACAAGGACGTCGTCTCGAAGTTCGTCCATGGTCAGATCAAGACCTCGGACGAGGCCGTGACCGAGCTGGTCAAGGCGATCGACGACGCCAAGTAAGCGCAACACACCGAAAATGCCTTCCCCGCTCCGGCGGGGAAGGCTTCGATCTGCGAACCTGGTCGGCCTCGCGCCGACGGGAGGAGCCCCATGAGCACGGTAGCGACAAGCCAGATCAAGCTGACGCCAGAGCGGCCGCGCGCCTCGGTGCGCTCGCATCTTCAGGACGCCTTGCCGAAGATCGTGCTGGCGCCGAGCTTCGCCATCACCATCGTTTTCGTCTACGGCTTCATCCTGTGGACGGTCTATCTCTCCTTCACCAATTCCAAGACCTTCCCGTCCTATGTCATCACAGGCTCGCGCGCCTATCAGCGGCTGTGGGGCTGGACCTTCGACACCGACCCGCCCTCGAGCTGGTACACGTCGATCACCAATATGGGTATTTTCGGTTTCCTCTACATCGCAATCTGCCTGGCGCTCGGCCTGTTCCTGGCCATCCTGCTCGACCAGAAGATCCGCGGCGAAGGCGTGTTGAGACCGATCTATCTCTACCCGATGGCGCTGTCCTTCATCGTCACCGGCGTCGCCTGGAAATGGTTCCTCGATCCCGGCCTCGGCCTCGAGCAGACCTTGCATCAATGGGGCTGGACGAGCTTCCATTTCGACTGGATCAAGAACAAGGATTTCGTCATCTACACGGTGGTCATTGCCGGCGTCTGGCAAGCTTCCGGCTTCATCATGGCGATGTTCCTGGCCGGCCTGCGCGGCATCGACGGCGAGATCATGAAGGCGGCGCAGATCGACGGCGCCACCACCTTCCAGCTCTACCGCCGCATCGTCATCCCGCTGCTGCGGCCGATCTTCCTGTCGGCCTTCATCGTGCTCGCGCACCTCGCCATCAAGTCATACGATCTGGTCGTGGCGCTGACCAGCGGCGGCCCCGGCGGCTCGGCCTGGCTGCCCTCCAACTTCATGTATGAGTACACGTTCAAGCGCAACGAAATGGCCGTCGGCTCGGCAAGTGCGGTGATCATGCTGATGACCATCGTCGCTATCATCGTGCCCTACCTCTATTCGGAACTGCGGGAGAAGCCGCGATGAGCGCCGTCACCACTCCAGCCCGCCAGGCCTCCGGCGGCGTCAACGTCAAGGTTATCAACCGCATCGTCATCTACGGGCTGCTGGCGCTGTTTGCGCTATTTTATCTGATGCCGCTGTTCGTCATGCTGGTGACCTCGTTCAAGACCATGGACGAGATCCAGAACGGCAACATGCTGGCGCTGCCCAGGGCACCGACCTTCGATCCCTGGCTGAAGGCCTGGGGCGAGACCTGCGTCGGCCTCACCTGCGCCGGCATCAAGGGCTATTTCTGGAACTCCATCAAGATGGTGGTCCCGGCCGTCCTGATCTCGACGATGCTTGGGGCGCTGAATGGCTACGTGCTGACCAAATGGCGCTTCCGCGGCGCAACGCTGGTGTTCGGGCTGATGCTGTTCGCCTGCTTCATCCCGTTCCAGTCGGTGCTGCTGCCGATGGCGACCATCCTCGGCAGCCTCGGCCGCTTCGGCGTCACGCTGCAGAATGCGACGGGAACCAGCTTTGGCCTCGGCAACCCGACGGTCAACCTCGTCTTCGTCCACGTCGTCTACGGCATCGGCTTCACCACGCTGTTCTTCCGCAACTACTACGAGGCGTTCCCGACCGAACTGGTCAAGGCGGCACAGGTCGACGGCGCATCCTTCTTCCAGATCTTCCGCCGCATCATGCTGCCGAACTCGATGCCGATCTTCGTCGTGACCGTCATCTATCAGTTCACCAACATCTGGAACGACTTCCTGTTCGCTTCCGCCTACGCCGGCACCGGCGACGCGATGCCGATGACGGTGGCGCTCAACAACGTCGTCAACACGTCGACCGGCGTCGTCGAATACAACGTCAACATGGCCGCCGCGATGATCGCCGCACTGCCCACCCTTCTCGTCTATGTGCTCGCCGGCCGCTATTTCGTGCGCGGTCTCATGGCTGGCGCCGTCAAAGGATAATCTGATGGCTTTTCTGGAAATTGATGGTCTGAGAAAGCGCTTCGGCCAGGTCGAGATCCTGAAAGGGATCGATGTCGAGCTCGAGAAAGGCGGCTTCCTGGTGCTGGTCGGCCCTTCCGGCTGCGGCAAGTCCACCTTGCTCAACACCATCGCCGGCCTGGAGACGATCACCTCGGGTGAAATCCGTGTCGACGGCCGCACCATCAACGATCTGCACCCCTCCAAGCGCGACATCGCCATGGTGTTTCAGAGCTATGCGCTCTATCCGAACATGACGGTGGCCGGAAACATCTCCTTCGGCATGGAGATGCGCGGCGTGCCGGCGGCGGAACGTCAGAAGGCGATCGACAAGGTGGCCAAGGTGCTGCAGATCGGTCACCTCTTGCAGCGCAAACCGAGCCAGCTTTCAGGGGGTCAGCGCCAGCGCGTCGCCATGGGCCGGGCGCTGGTGCGCGACCCCAAACTGTTCCTGTTCGACGAGCCATTGTCCAACCTCGACGCCAAGCTGCGCGTCGACATGCGCATCGAAATCAAGCGCCTGCATGCCACCACCGGCACCACCATCGTCTACGTCACCCACGACCAGATCGAGGCGATGACGCTGGCTACCAAGATCGCGGTCATGCGCGATGGCGAGGTGCAGCAGTTCGGCACCCCGGCCGAAATCTACAACAACCCGACCAACCTCTTCGTCGCCGACTTCATGGGCTCGCCGGCGATGAACCTGATCCCGGCGACGATCGGCACGTCAGGCAACGCGCTGTCCGTCGTGCTGCAGCGCGAAGCACGAGAGCCGATCTCGCTGCCGATGGCCAATGCACCGGCCGGCCTGTCGGCATTCCAGGGCAAGCCGATCATCTTCGGTGTCCGCCCCGAAGCCCTGACCGATCCGGAAGGTGCCGAACGCAATGCCTCGCACATCGCAACCGCCGACTGTCACATCGAGGTCGTCGAACCGGCCGGCTCGGACACCTTCGCCGTCACCAATCTCGGCGGCAAGGGCGTGGTGGCGCGGCTGCGTGCCGACGCCAACATCCAGCCGGGCACCAACACGCCGCTTGCCTTCAACCTGACCAAGGCGGTGTTCTTCGACCCGGCGACCGAGACCCGTATTCGCTAATGTATGTCGCCCAAAAGTGGATCCGGTTTTGGGGCAACGACATGCATCAAAACAAAAAACTAAAGCGCGTCGGGACGCGATTTAGGCCATGACAAATCCGGACATCGTCATCATCGGCTCCGGCATCGGCGGCGCCACGATCGCTTCCGGCCTTGCCGGCAGCGGCGCCTCGATCCTGATGCTGGAGCGCGGCGAGCCGCTGCCGGCGACGCCGCACGCACGCGATACGCGCTCGATCTTCGTCGACGGCCATTACAGGCCGAAGGAGATGTGGCGTGAGGCCGGCGGCGCCGCCTTCAACCCCGGCAATTATTACTATGTCGGCGGCAATTCGAAGTTCTATGGCGCGGTTCTGATCCGCTACCGCAAGGAGGACTTTGCGGCCATGGAGCATTTCGGCGGCGTCTCTCCGGCCTGGCCGTTCACCTATGACGAATTCGAGCCCTGGTATTCGAAAGCCGAACAGCTGTTTCGCGTGCGCGGTGCACTGGGCGAGGACCCGACCGAGCCGTTCCATTCGATCCCCTACGCCTACAAGCCGGTGCCCGACGAGGCACCGATCGCCCGCGCCCGCGCCGAGCTGAAGGGCCTCGGCCTGCATCCAGCCTCGCTGCCGCTCGGCGTCGACATCGACACCTGGCTGAAAGAAGGCAAGACCGGCTGGGATGCTTTTCCCAACACCGGCCAGGGCAAGGTCGACGCGCAGACGGGTCCGCTGACGGCTGCCCTGACCGATCAGAACATCAAGCTCGAGACCGGCGCTTACGTCGAATATCTCGAAGCCTCGCCAGACGGCACGACGATATCAGCCGTTCACTACCGGCAGAATGGCGAGCTGAAGAAAGTATCACCGAAGCTGGTCATCCTGTCGGCCGGCGCGGTCAATTCCGCCGTCATCCTGCTGCGCTCGCCCTCTCCCAACAGCGGCAGTGGGGATGGCAAAGGCCTCGCCAACCGGTCCGACCAGGTCGGCCGCAATTTCATGAACCACAATTCGAGCGCCATGCTGGCGATCGATCCGCGCCGCAGGAACGATGCCGTCTATCAAAAGACGCTGATGCTGAACGACTATTATCTGTCCGACGGCAAGGGCGGCAAGCCGCTCGGCAACGTCCAGCTGCTCGGCAAAATCGACGGCAATATGCTGCGGGCCAATGTGAAGTACACGCCGAAATTCGCGCTCGATTTTATGGCCGGTCATGCCGTCGACTGGTACCTGATGTGCGAGGACCTGCCCGATCCGGAAAGCCGCATCATGGTCGACGGCAAGGACATCGTCATGCAGTGGCGGCGCTCCAACATGCAGTCGCTCGAGGGGCTGACCAAGGTAATGCGCGAGAATTTCCGCGCCTGCGGTTATCCCATCGTTCTCTCGCGCCCCTTCGACAAACGCACGCCGTCGCACCAGTGCGGCACGGTCAAGATGGGCGATGATCCGGCGACGGCGGCGCTCGACCCTTACTGCCGCTCCTTCGACCACCGGAACCTGTTCGTCGTCGACGCCGGTTTCCTACCGAACTCGGCCGCCGTCAACCCGGCGCTATCGATTGCAGCCCAGGCGCTGCGTGTCGCCGATCACATCCGTAAGGTGGAGCTTACGGCATGATCGGTTTGCGCCGCCCCTCATCCGCCTGCCGGCACCTTCTCCCCGTAAACGGGGAGAAGAATGCTGACCGCAACCGCGGCGCTTCTTTGTCGATTGGCAAAGCCAGCGGCGACAGCGTCCTTCTCCCCGTCACTATACGGGGGGTTGAGGAGTGGTCCGCGCAGCGGACGAAAAGCCAACTGCTTGGCTTCTCGAACGACGAACGCTCCGGCAGGGCGATGAGGGGCGGCGCTGACATCCGCAAGGCTAGCTTCCAATGACCCGCCCCGCAGCCATTGTAACCGGCGGCGCGCGCGGCATCGGACTGTCATGCGCCGAGGCGCTGGCCGATGCCGGCTTCGATATTCTGGTCGCCGATCTTGCTGACCAAGCTCCAGACGAACTTGCCGCCGCCATTGCCGCCCGCGGCTCAAAATTCGCCTATGTGCGTTGTGACATCGCCAACCTCGACGACCATCCAGCCCTCGTCGTCGCCGCAACGAACGCCTTCGGCAGCATCGACTGCCTGGTCAACAATGCCGGCGTGGCCGCCGTGGTGCGCGGAGACCTCTTGGACCTCAAGCCGGAGAATTTCGACCGCACGCTCGGCATCAATCTGCGCGGCACTGTGTTCCTCAGCCAGGCCGTGGCCAAGGCGATGCTGGCTGCCCCAGGCGATCACCCGAAATCAATCATCACCATCACCTCGGTCAGCGCCGAAATGGCGTCGCCGGAGCGGCCGGATTACTGCATCTCGAAAGCCGGGCTTTCGATGTGGGTGAAGAACCTGGCGCTCAGGCTCGCGCCCGAAAACATCGGCGTGTTCGAGGTGCGGCCCGGCATCATCCGCACCGACATGACCTCAGGCGTGACCGCCAAATATGACGCACTCATCGACGGTGGTCTGGTGCCGGCAAAGCGCTGGGGCGAAGCATCGGACATCGGGGCGGTGGTGGCGACGCTCGCCGGCGGCAAGCTCGGCTTTTCGACCGGCTCGATCATCAATGTCGATGGTGCGCTCTCGGTGCCACGGCTGTGAACGGATGAAAAAATGACCGACTACATCATCGTGGGTGCCGGTCCGGCCGGCTGCGTTCTGGCCAACCGGCTGAGCGAGGATCCCAGCAATTCCGTTCTGCTGCTGGAAGCCGGCGGCAAGGACTGGCATCCCTATATTCACATGCCCGCCGGCTTCGCCAAGATGACGAAGGGGATCGCCTCCTGGGGCTGGTCGACCGTGCCGCAGAGAAACATGAAGAACCGCGTCTTCTGGTACACGCAGGCCAAGGTGGTCGGCGGCGGCTCCTCCATCAACGCCCAGATCTATACACGCGGCAACGCCCGCGACTACGACGCCTGGGAGAAGGAAGAGGGCCTCGCCGGCTGGGGCTATCGCGATGTGTTGCCCTATTTCAAACGCGCTGAGAACAACCAGCGCTACGCCAACGATTTTCACGGCGACCAGGGGCCGCTCGGCGTCTCGAACCCGATTGCGCCGTTGCCGATCTGCGAAGCCTATTTCCGTGCCGGCCAGGAGATGGGCATCCCCTTCAATCCGGACTTCAACGGCGCTGCCCAGGAAGGCGTCGGCTACTACCAGCTGACCCAGAAGGATGCCCGGCGCTCGTCCGCTTCAGTCGCCTATTTGAAGCCGATCCGCGCCCGCAAGAACCTGACCGTCCGAACCGACGTGCTGGTGACGCGCATCGTCGTCGAGAAGGGCCGCGCCATCGGCGTCGAGGTGGTCGACAGGCCGGGCGGCGAGAAGAAAATCCTGCGCGCCGAACGCGAGGTGATCGTCTCGTCCGGCGCCATCGGCTCGCCGAAACTCCTGATGCAATCGGGCATCGGCCCCGCGGACCATCTGAAGTCGGTCGGCGTCACGCCGGTGCATGACCTGCCCGGCGTCGGCTCCAACATGCAGGATCATCTCGATCTGTTCGTCATCGCCGAATGTACGGGCGATCACACCTATGACAACTACGCCAAGCTGCACCGCACGGCATGGGCCGGCCTGCAATATCTGCTGCTGAAGAAGGGGCCGGTGGCCTCCAGCCTGTTCGAGACCGGCGGCTTCTGGTACGCCGACCCGACAGCCGCCTCGCCCGACATCCAGTTCCATCTCGGCTTGGGTTCCGGCATCGAAGCCGGCGTCGAGAAGCTGAAAAACCCCGGCGTCACTTTGAACTCGGCCTTCCTGCGGCCGCGTTCGCGCGGCACAGTGCGACTGAAAAGTGCCGACCCGGCCGATCACCCGCTGATCGATCCGAACTACTGGTCCGATCCCTATGACCGCGCCATGTCGATCAAGGGGCTGCGGCTCGCGCGCGAGATCATGCGGCAGAAGGCGCTTGCCCCTTACGTGCTGCGCGAAGTGCTGCCCGGCCCGTCGCTCGCCAGCGACGACGAGCTGTTCGACTATGCCTGCCGCAGTTCCAAGACCGACCACCATCCGGTCGGCACCTGCCGCATGGGCCATGACGATATGGCTGTCGTGACGCCGGACCTGCGGCTGCGCGGCATCGAGGGCCTGCGCGTCTGCGACGCCTCGGTGATGCCGCGCGTGCCTTCATCCAACACCAATGCGCCGACAATCATGGTCGGTGAAAAAGGAGCCGATCTGGTCCTCGGCCGCGAGCCGCTGCCGCCGGCGGTGTTTTCCGGAAACCGGGCTGCTTAGCCACTGAGGAGTAAGACATGATCAGGCACTGTGTTTTCGTCACGTTTCGCAATGATGTCGCCGCCACCGAGCGCACGGCGATCCATGCCGTTCTCGAGGCGCTTCGACAGGTGATCGACGGCATGGACGCAGTAAAATTCAGCGCCAATGTCAGCCCGGAGCCGTTCGCACGCGGTTTTACCCATGGCTTTACCATCGACTTCCGCGACGCCGCCGCGCGCGACGCCTATCTGGTGCATGAGGCGCACCAGCGCGCCGGCGCGCGCCTGGTCGCTGCCCTGGAAGGCGGCACGGACGGACTGATGGTGTTTGATCTCGAAATCTAGACCTCATCCTCAAGCCACGATCGAGTTCATCGACAGGTGGCACCGGTCGCACCTTCCGCCATTCCAGCGGGCGTTCGATCAAATGTACCGCGCGAAAAAGTGACCACCGTCTTCCCTGAACTGGCCGATAATTCCCCCATTGATGATGGAGGAAGATTTGCCCCTTAATTCGCAGCAGAAGAAGACTGTCCTCGCCTCATTCCTGGGCTGGACGCTCGATGCTTTCGATTTCTTCCTTCTGACATTCCTGCTTACCGATATCGCGACCGAATTCCACGCCGACGTGCCCGCGGTCTCCAAGGCGCTGTTCCTGACGCTGGCAACGCGCTTCATCGGCGCTTTCTTCTTCGGCATGCTTGCCGACAAATACGGGCGCAAGCCGATCCTCATGCTCAACATCGTGAGCTATTCGGTGATCGGCGCGCTGGCCGCCTTCTCACCCAATCTCGGCATATTCCTCGCCCTGCGTGCTTTGTTCGGCATCGCCATGGGCGGCGAATGGGGGCTTGGCAGTTCGCTGGCCATGGAATCCATCCCGCCGAGCGCACGCGGCATGGTCTCCGGCATCCTGCAATGCGGCTATCCGGCCGGTTATCTCTTGGCGGCGGTGGTCTATGGCCTGCTCTATCAGCAAACGATCGGCGGCTACACGATCGGCTGGCGTGCCATGTTCCTGCTCAGCTTCGTGCCGGCGCTGATTGTGCTCTTCATCCGCTCGCACGTGCCGGAATCGCCAGCCTTCGTCGAAGCGCAGAAGACCGCGAGACCGGGCATGTGGGAAACCCTGCAGAAACACTGGGGCGTCGCGCTCTATGCCGTCGTGCTGATGATGTTCTTCAATTTCTTCAGCCATGGCACGCAGGACCTCTACCCCACCTTTCTGAAAAAGCAGCACGGCTTCGATCCGCATACGGTGAGCTGGATCACCATCGTCGCCAATATCGGCGCCATCGTCGGCGGCCTGGCATTCGGCGCGCTGTCGGAGAAGATCGGCCGCGTCAACGCCATCACGCTGGCCTGCCTGATCGCCTTGCCGTCGATTCCGCTTTGGGCCTACTCGACCACGCCGTTCATGCTCGCCATCGGCGCCTTCGTCATGCAGGTCGCGGTCCAGGGCGCCTGGGGCGTCATCCCCGTGCACCTCAACGAGCTTTCGCCCGGAGCGGTGCGGGCGACATTGCCCGGCTTTATCTATCAGGCGGGCAATCTCGCCGCGTCCTATGGCGGCCCCTATCAAGCAGGAATCGCTGAAAGCGCCGGAGGCAGCTATGGCTATGCCCTGGCGCTGTTCGCAGGCGTGGTCGCCGTCTGCATCATCGTCGTCATCCGCTTCAGCCCGGAACGACGTGGCCAGGTGATGACCGTCCTGACCTGAGCGGCGCCTAACCAAGCCTCAGCGCGACGACACCGGCCACGATGCTGAGCGCGGCGGCACCGCGCCAGCCGGTCATTTTTTCGCCGAGAGCGAAGACCGAGATCGTCATGGCAAACAGGATCGAGGTTTCGCGCAGCGAGGCCACGGAGGCGATCGGTGCTTTGGTCATCGCCCACATGACGATCCAGTAGGCGGCGCCGCTGAGCACGCCGGTGAACAGCCCTGCCTTCCAGTCGCGCGCCAGCACCGGCAGTGCCTTCGGCCCGCGGAAGATGAGGCACAGCACCAACGCGCCTAAAGCATCGCAGATGAACAGCCAGGCGGCATAGCTCTGCGCGGTTGCCGCCAGCCGCGCGCCACTGCCGTCCGACAGCGTATAGCTGGCAATGAAGATGGAAGTGCCGAGCGCGAAGCCAACCGCGCGCAGATTGAGTTTTTCCAGATGCGCGCCGCCACGAAACGACATCACCAGCGTGCCGGCCGACAACAGGAAGATACCGAGCATGGCGAACGGGCCGGGGATCTCGGCAACGACGAACATGCCGCCAAAGGCCGAGAGCAGAGGTGCGGTGCCTCGCGCCAGCGGATAGGTCTGGGCGAAATCGCCCGCCTTGTAGGCGCCGATCAGGAAGGTCCGGTAGCCCATGTGGAAAATGACGGAGGCGATGATGTAGGGCCACACCTCCGCCTTCGGCACTTCGACGAAAGGCAGCACCACGAGTGCCGCAGCGCCCATGCCCAGCGTCATCAGCGTGATCGACAGGAAGCGGTCGAGATGGACCTTGACCAGCGCGTTCCAGATCGCGTGCATGGCGGCGGCGGCAAGCACTGCGAAAAAGACGAAAAGCGTCATGTGGCAATGCCGGGCGTTTCCAGGTCGATGTCGACCCGCAGCGGAAAATGATCCGAGGCAACCTCGTCGATATCGGCACTGATCGAACGCACCCGCGCGGCCAACATGCCGCCGACGAAACAATGGTCGAGCCGGCGTTTTGCCAGCCTGCCGTCGATGGTCTTCACATGGGTGTGGAAGTCCGGAACCGGCTCCCCGGCAACGGCGGCGGCATCGACGAAACCGCTGAGATAGGCGGCACCCCGATGGTAGGGCGTGCTGCCGACGATGCGGCGATACTCGGCGCTGTCCGGCTCCATGTTGAAATCGCCCATCCAGATCGCCGCCAGCGGGTTTTCCGGCTCCGCCTCGCCGCTGGTCCAGTTGCGCGTGGGCTCGTCGTCGACGCCGCTCCACGGTCCGCCATCGGACGGTGCCCGGCGATGCTCGCCCAGGAGATAGTCGATCTGCTCCAGCCGCTCCTCGGCCGCGATGTGGGCGAGATGCAGCGACAACACCCGCACCGGCCCTGCCGGCGTGCGGATCATGCATTCAAGTGCTGCATTGCGGGTGTTGAGCGGCCGTTGCGTGCGGCGCATCGGCAGCGCATGCAGCCGCGACCAGACGATCGGCAGTCTCGACAGCACCATGGTGCCGAACTGGCGGCGCCGATTGACCAGACGGCCGTCGCGCCTTTCGCTGGCATCCATGTCGAAGGCCGGGCCGTAGACCCAGTGATGTTCGGGCAACAGACGGGAAAGCAACTCCGGCTGGTCGTCGAAATTGCTGCGCTGCCAATGCCGTTCGACTTCCTGCAGCGCAATGATGTCGGCGCCGGCAACGATGCGCGCGGCGCGCGAAAGATCGTAGCGGCCGTCGCCGCCGAACCCGTACTGGATGTTGTAGCTGACCAGCTTCATTGCTTATCCGGCTCAATTTCGTGTTGGCAGTAGCGGTTCGATGCCATGGTTGCAATGTGCAGGAGAATGGACGTGGCTTGGACCAGCCTTGCTTAACCGGGATCATGCACCGATCCCGAAGCACTTCGGTATCTTCCGTGCGCCGGAAAACGGCGCGCGATGCCTTAAGTATTCAGCGGCTGGAACCGGCCGGGTGGCGACGCCGCCAGTTCGGTCCAGTCGATCTCTTCCTCAAGGCGATGATAGGCTTCGTCGCCAATCGTCCCGTTGCGGCGCAATTCCTCCAGCGCGTCGCGCTGGCTCTTGATCGCGTAAAGACGCAAGCGGTCATATTCGGTCGCCGCCTGGGCATCGTCGGGATTTTTGGCGATCTTGCGTTGAGCGGCATATTGCTCGCGCACCGCGGCCGCCGCGTCCGATGTCTTGCCGCTCAATATGTCGAGCGCCGCCTGCATGACCACAACGCGTGCCTGCGCAACCTCGCGGTCGACGGTTTCGTCAGGGTCGAGGTTCAGCAGGCGCAGCAGCGGCTTCAGGCTCATGCCTTGCAGCACCAGCGTGCCGAGCACAACCGTGAAGGCAGCGAGCACGATCGGGTCGCGGGCCGGGAAGTCAGCCGGCAGGGCGAATGCCGCCGCAAGCGTCACCAAACCGCGCATCCCGCACCAGCCGATCAGCACGCCGCCACGAAACGACGGAGCGTCACGCTGACGATCAGCCACGCCGAAACGGCCAAACCACCTGATGATCGTGCCGCACCCCAGCACCCAGATGAGGCGTGAGACGATGACGATGGCAAGCACTGTCCCGGCCAGGACGAACGCATCGGTCTGCCCCTGCCCGGCAAGCCGGCCGACGATCGTACGCGCCTGCAGGCCCATCAGCACGAAAGCCAGCACGTTGAGCACGAAGACCGCCGTTTCCCAGACCGAATAAGAACTGATGCGGTTTCTGGCCGGCATGCGGCGCGGCGCGGTGCGCGCGATCGTCATGGCATAGACGACTATGGTGATGATGGCCGACAGTCCGATCCTGTCGGCCAGGATCCAGACCCCGAATGTGCCGGCAAATTGCACCACAGTGCCGCTCGCCGGGTCTTCGATCCGGCCCAGCGTCATCAGAGACAACCGGCCAAGCAGGTAGCCGGCGGCAAGGCTGCCGAGCGTGGACAGCAGGATCATCGGAACGGCGCTGCTCAGCAGAATGGAACCTGCTGCCGCCGAAATCGCCATCCGGTAGATCAGCAAGGCGGTGGCGTCGTTGAGCAGGCTCTCGCCTTGCAGAATGGCAGTGATGCGGTGCGGCACCTTGAACTGGCCAAGCACGGCCGATGCCGCAACCGCATCGGGCGGCGCCACGATGGCGCCAAGCGCTATGGCCGCGGCGATCGGCAGACCTGCCATCGCCCAGCCGGCCAGCGCGACCGTCGCCGTCGTGAAAAGGACGGCACCAAGCGCCAGCAGCACAAGCGGCACCCTGTAGCGGTTGAGATCGCGCAGCGACGTGTCATAGGCGGCATCGAGCAGCACCGGCGCGATGAACAGGGCAAGCGCCAGTTCCGGGTCGATCTCGATGGTCGGCACGCCAGGCACGAAGGCGATGCCTACCCCCGCCAGCGCCAGCAAAGAGGGGTAGGGAACCTCCAGCCGTCGCGACAGCGCCGTCAGCGCAACGGCGATCAACAGCAGAACGAGTGTCAGTTCGAAAAGAACCATGGCCTGTTATAGCCGGGAAGCGAGGTTCTGGCAGCGGCAAAGCGGCTGGAAACTGTTGATTTGCCCAGCAAGCTCGAGCCGGCAGGATACCTCGAATTGCCTTTCTGCTAATTTGACAAATGCGCTGACCCCACCGGCATCGAGATCACCTGATATCGGGTTTGCTTAAACAACCGACTTCGCTGCATTGCCCCATGCCACGCGGGCGCAAGCATCCTCCCGTCTCGTAGACTGGGATGCAGCCATTCATTCCAAACAAGCGCGGCAGCCTAGTGCAGCACCAGCATATCGCTCGACGAAAACGAGATCTCGGCCTTTTCACCGACCGCGGGCGGCGGTGTCGCCGGGCTGTTGAATGTGTCGAGCGATACCGTGTTGCCGCCAATGCCGACGCGAACCCGGATGACCGAGCCGAGGAAATGCACTTCGGAGATTTCGCCGGACAGGCTGGAGTCGCGGCCGGGCTGGCGGCCAAGCGAGATGGCTTCCGGACGCAACGCCAGCGACAGCGTGTCGCCCGACTTGGAACCGTTGAGCTTGCCCTTGAGCGAGACCTGTTCGGAATTGACCCGCACCGTGCCTGCGGCGGCATCGGTGACGGTGCCTTCGAGCACGTTCAGCGTGCCGACGAAATTGGCGACGAACTTGGTCGCCGGGCGGTTGTAGATCTCGAACGGCGTGCCGACCTGCTCGGCCTTGCCGCCATACATGACGGCGATCCGGTCCGAGATCGACAGCGCCTCCTCCTGATCGTGCGTCACGAAAATGGTTGTGATGCCGAGCTTCTTCTGGATCGAGCGGATTTCCTCGCGCAGCGACACGCGCACCTTGGCATCGAGCGCCGACAGCGGCTCGTCGAGCAGCAAGAGCTTCGGCTTCGGCGCGATGGCGCGAGCCAGCGCGATGCGCTGCTGCTGGCCGCCCGAGAGCTGATAGGGATAGCGATCCGCCATCTGCGGCAGCTTGATAATGCCGAGCATCTCGGTGACACGGGCATCGATGTCCGCCCTCGGCATGCCGGCGACCTTCAAGCCGAAGCCGATGTTCTGCGCCACGGTCAGGTTCGGGAACAGCGCATAGGCCTGGAACACCATGCCGACATTGCGCTGGTTGGGCTTCAGCCTCGTAATGTCCTTGCCGCTGACGACGATCGTGCCGGCGCTCGGTTCCTCGAAACCAGCCACCATGCGCAGCACCGTCGTCTTGCCGCAGCCGGATGGCCCGAGGAAAGAGACAAATTCGCCGCGCTCTACGTCGAGATTGAAATCCTCCACCACCGTGGTGGCGCCGAAGGATTTTCGAACGTGCTGGATGGAGAGGAATGGGTCGGCCATGGGGTGGTTCTCTCGATCAATTTGGGCGGTTCGCCGATTTCGGCGCGAAGCGGGACAGTATCTGGATCAGCGACATGCAGCCCCAGGTGATGGCGAAGGCAATGATGGCAAGTGCCGCCGGCTCATAGGCGCGGTTGGCGCCGATATTTTGCAGATACGGGCCGAAAGCAGGCCGGTTGAGCAGGCTCGCCATGGTGAATTCGCCGATGACGATGGCGAAGGTGAGGAAGGCCCCCGAGAGCACCGCGATCAGCACGTTGGGCAGGATGACACGGGTGATGATCGTTCCCCAACCAGCGCCAAGGATCTGTGCAGCTTCCGTCAAGGTGCGCACGTCGATTGTGCGAAGCCCGGTGTCGACGGCGCGATACATATAGGGCAGCGCCAGTGTCGCATAGCCGATGACCAGCAACGCATTGGTGCCTGTATCGGTCGCCAGGAACGGCAGCGGCGAATTCGACCCGTACATTCTGATGTAGCCGAAGACGATGACGATGGCCGGAATGACCAGCGGCAGCAGGGTAATGAATTCGACGATCGGCCGCAATTGCGGCAGCCGAAGCCGGATCCAATAAGCGGCGGGCACCACGATCAGCACGCCGAGAATGATGGTGAAAACGGCTGCCAGTACCGAATAGCCGAAGGTGGCCTGGAAACGGGCATCGCCCAACACGACCTTGTAGGCGTCGAAGGAGTACTCCCCGCGCCGCATGCGCATCGAGAACTCCACGGTCGCGATCAGCGGGATGAAAAAGTAGGCCGCGCCAAGAGCGAAGACGAGCCAGGCCCAGAACTTTCCCGACTTCATTTCAGCCACCTCTCGGAACGGGTCCGGAACCAGATGTAGAACACATTGGCAAGACCGGTGATGACGATCATGCCGAAGGCGATGGCATAGCCGAGATGGGCATTGTGCAGCACATCTCCACGGATCTGTGCATAAAGCAGGATCGGCACGATGTTGAGCGACGAGCCGGTCAGCGCATAGGCGGTGGCGATGGCGCCGAAGGCGTTGGCGAACAACAGGATCACGGTGCCGAGGAAACTCGGCCAGATCACCGGAATGACCACCATGCGCCAGTACTGGGACATGGTCGCGCCCAGCGTCGCGGCTGCCTCGCCCCATTCCTTCTTCAGCCCGTCGATGGCTGGCACGATGATCACCACCATCAGCGGTATCTGGAAATAGACATAGGTCAGTGTCAGGCCCCAGAATGACAGGATGTTGAAGCCATGCGCGTAGATGTTAAGGCCGAACACGGTGTTCAGGATCACCGTCGCAAGGCCGAGGCGGCCGAGCGTGGCGAGGAAGGCAAAGGCCAGCGGCACGCCGGCAAAATTGGAGGCCACGCCGGAAAACGTCAGTGTCGCCGAACGTATCCAGTCCGGCAGGCCACCGCGCACGATGGCGATGGCAATCGCCAGGCCCGCAAATGCGCCAATCAGCGATGAAGCAAGACTGATCTTGATCGAAATCCAGTAGGCGGCAACGATGGACGGTTGCGCCAGCGCTGCGATGTTCTCGAGAGTGAATTCGCCGGCATCGTTCTGGAATGCACCCAGCATCAGATAGAGCGTGGGCAGGATGAGGAACATGATGGCGAAGATGAAGAAAGGCGCGACACCAAGCCATTGTGTCGGCAGCCGCATGCTGCGTGCTTCGGCGGGAGGCGCGGTCTTCCCGGTAACAGCGTGGTCGGACAATGAGATATCGGTCATGCGCCGGCTACCGTCTTCGAGAGAAGGACCGGGCGGCCGCGAAGCCGCCCGGCATGGTGTGAATTACTTGACGTTGGCGCCGACGACGGCATCCCAGTTCTTGGTGATGGCTTCCTTGGACTTGCCCTGCTCGTCGAGTGTCGGGAACACGGCGGAAGCATAGGCTTCGGCCGGCGGCAGCTTGGCCAGGATGTCAGCCGGGATCTTGCCGTTCTTGGCGAGATCGTTGAAGCGGATCGGGTGGCAATAGCCTTTCAGCCAGCCGATCTGGCCTTCGTCCGAGTAGAGGTATTCGAGCCAGAGCTTGGCTGCATTCGGATGCGGCGCGTAGGCGCTGATCGCCTGCACGTAGACACCGGCGACAACACCGGTCTTCGGCACGACGACGTCGACGGGCGGATTGCCCTTCAGCGTGTCGCGGCCGGCGAGCGCGTTGTAGTCCCAGGTGACGAGGATCGGAGTCTGGCCCTGGGCGAGCGTCGCGGCCTTTCCGATGACCGGCACGAAATTGCCGGCGGCGTTGAGCTTCTTGAAGAAGTCGAGGCCAGCGGTGCCGGCAGCTTCACCGGCGGCGGCGCCTGACGACAGGCCGGCGGCATAAACCGCCTGGATAGCCTGGTTCGAGGCCCGCGGATCACCGGCTAGGGCTACCGAGTTGGCGAATTCCGGCTTCAGCAGGTCGGCCCAGTCGGCCGGAGATTCCTTGACGAGGTCCTTGTTCACCTGGAAGGAAAGCACGCCGTAATAGTCGCCGGTCCAGAAGCCTTCGGCATCCTTGGCGCTGTCGGGGATCGAGTCCCAGGTCGACACCTTGTAGGGCTGGATCAGGCCATCGGCCTTGGCGGTCGGGCCGAAGGACAGGCCGACGTCGATGACGTCGGGCGCCTGCGGGCCCTTGTTGTCCTTGTTGGCCTTGATCGCCTCGATCTCGTCGCCGGAACCGGCATCGGGATTGAGTTCGTTGACGGTGATTTCCGGATACTTCGCCTTGAAGCCTGCAATGACGTCGCCGTAACCGCACCAGTCATGCGGCAGCGCGATGGTGGTGAGCTGGCCTTCCGCCTTGGCGGCCTTGACGAGATCGTCCAGCGAATCCGCGGACGAAATCACCGTCGACGCGAAAAGCGCCGCGGCCGAAAGGGAAAGCACTTTCCCCGTGAATTTGAACATGTGTTCTCTCCGTTGAACTGACGCCGTTGGACGCCTGCGATGCGGTATCGTTTTCATGTGACAGCCAGATGAAAGCTTTGTGAAAGCGGCTGCTCGCAGTGCGAAAAAGTAAACTCTTTTTAACCTGATGTAGCAATCGCTCCGCGATTCTTTTTCCGGCTAACTAGTTTTTGCCTTGCCCGTCATCCTCCCCCTTGTTTTCATAGCCCCTTTTCAGATCACTTTGCGGCGCGGAAAACGCCTCAGATCGTGCCGGCGATGGCGTTTTCGAGCAAGGTCAGCGCCGCCTTCTTGGTCAGCTTGACCGGGTTGCCGCCGGCGGTCGGATCGACCACCGCCATGTCGGCGATCAGCGCCTTGCGTTTCTTGTCCATGTCGAGCCCTTTAATAAGGCCCGGCAGCGCATGCGGCACCTTCAATTCCTTGCGCAGCCTGATGATCGCCTTGGCGAACCCGTTGAAGCCGCCCTTGATGCCGCAATAGGCGGCGAGCCGGCCGATACGCTCCTCGATGGAGTCCCGGTTGAAGGCCAGAACATAGGGCATGAACACCGCGTTGGTCATACCGTGATGGGTGTCGTAGAGCGCGCCGATCGGATGCGACAGCGAATGGATGGCGCCGAGCCCCTTCTGGAACGCGGTGGCGCCCATGGCAGCGGCGCTCATCATATGGGCGCGGGCGACGAGATCCCCGCCGTTGGCATAGGCCTTCGGCAGGTTCTCGAAGACTAGGCGCACACCTTCGACGGCAATGCCGTCGGCCATCGGATGATAGCCCGGCGCGCAATAGGCTTCGAGACAGTGCGCGAGCGCATCCATGCCGGTGCCGGCGGTGATGAAGCCGGGCATGCCGACCGACAGTTCCGGATCGGCGATGACGATTGCCGGTAGAAGTTTCGGATGGAAGATGACCTTCTTGGTGTGCGTCGCCTCATTGGTGATGACGCCGGCGCGGCCGACCTCCGATCCGGTGCCGGCTGTGGTCGGCACGGCGATGATCGGCGCTATCGCATCGGAATTGGCGCGCGTCCACCAGTCGTCGACATCCTCGAAATCCCACACCGGCCTGACCTGCCCGGCCTGGAAGGCGATCAGCTTGCCGAGATCGAGCGCCGAACCGCCGCCGAAGGCGATGACGCCGTCATGCTTGCCCTTCTTGAACACGGCGATGCCGGCGGTCAGATTGGATTCGACCGGGTTCGGCCTGACCTCGGAGAAGACGCCGTAGGGAACTTTGGCTTCGTCGAGTATCTTCAGCGTCGAGGCGACGACCGGCAGTTTCGCCAGGCCCGGATCGGTGACGAACAACGGCCGCTTGATGCCGGTGGCCGCCAGTACCTCCGGCAATTCCTTAATGCGGCCGGCGCCGAAGCGGACGGTGGTGGGATAGTTCCATTTGGAGATCAGCTTGGACATTTTTTTCTTTCAATAAATCAGATGGCTTCGCGCAGATGGAATGATTTCGGCCTGGTGAGATTGTCATAGCCGATGGCCGACAAGCCCGCGCCCTTGCCGGTGTCCTTGACGCCGGTCCACACCAAGGCCGGATCGAGGTAGTCGCAGCGGTTCATGAACACCGTGCCGGTCTCGACGCGGTTGCCGATCGCAACGGCATGCTCGGTATCGCGCGTCCAGATCGAAGCGGTCAGTCCGTAGGGGCTGTCGTTCATCAGCGCGATCGCCTCTTCGTCGTTGCGCACCTTCATGATGCCGACGATCGGGCCAAAGCTTTCCTCGCGCATGACGCTCATCTGGTGATCCACATTGGTCAGCACTTCCGGCGCCAGATAGGGCGAGCCGGCCCTGTCGTTAGCCACCTTCATGTTGATGTGCGCCTTGGCACCCTTGCGCAGTGCCTCGGCCTTCTGTTCACGGATCAGGTCGGCGAAGCGCGCCTGCGCCATCGGTCCCATCGTCGTCGTCTGGTCGAGCGGATTGCCGACGACATAGTTCTTGGTCTCGGCGATAAAACCTTCGACGAATTCGTCATAGACCTTCTCGTGCACATAGACACGTTCGATGCCGCAGCAGCACTGGCCGGAATTGTAGAAAGCGCCGTCGACTAGGTTGGCTACGGCATGATCCATCTTGGCGTCAGGCAGCACATAGGCCGGATCCTTGCCGCCAAGCTCGAGGCCGAGCGTCATGAAGGTGCCGGCCACCGCCTTTTCGATGGCGCTGCCGCCGCCGACCGAGCCGGTGAAATTGACATGGTCGATCTTGCCCGAGCCGAGCAGTTTTTCGGTCTGGGCGTGATTGAGCACGACATTCTGGAACACACCTTTGGGCAGGCCGACCTTGTCAAAAGCCTGCTGGAAGCGTTCGCCGACCAGCAGTGTCTGCGCCGCATGTTTGAGGATCACGGTGTTGCCTGCCATCAGCGCCGGCACAATGGTATTGACGGCGGTGAGATAGGGGTAATTCCACGGCGCGATCACCATGACGACGCCAAGCGGGTCCTTCTTCACATAGCGGCGAAAGCCATCCTTCGGGTTGGAGGCAGGCACGGATCTGAGCGCCTGCTCGGCGATCTCGACCATGTAGGTGGTGCGTTCCCTGACCCCGCCGAACTCGCCGCCGTAGCGCACTGGACGCCCCATCTGCCAGGCGATCTCCGGCACGATCTCGTCTGATATCGCGACCAGCGCTTCGAGCATGGCGAGCATGTACTTGCCGCGCTCGACAATCGGCGTCTCAGCCCACTTTTCTTGCGCCGCCTTGGCGCGCTCGACCGCGGCATTGATCGCCTGATCTGTTGCGATCGGCCGCTCGGCATAGATCGAGCCATCGACGGGGGTAATGAGTTTGACCGTCTCGGTCATTTTGTAAGTCCTCGTATTCTACATCAAAAATCGTATGGGCTGGCGCTGCCCCTCATCCGCCTGCCGGTACCCCTCTCCCCGTTCTTCACGGGAGAGGATGGGTGAGGGGCGGCGCGAACGGTCGGTAACTAATACCGCTCGAACCCCCTGTGCAGTTCCCAATCCGTAATCCGGCGGTCGTATTCGAACTGCTCCCACTTAGCGGTGTGGACATAATGTTCGAGCACGTCCTCGCCGAGCGCCTGCCTGAGCATCTTCGACTTCGCAAGCGTCTCGGTGGCATCGCGCAGCGTCTTCGGAATCTCCGGCAGGCGCGATGCCTGATAGGCATCGCCGACGAACGGCTTCTGCAATTCCAGCTTCTCGTCGATGCCGGCAAGGCCGGCGGCGATCAGCGCTGCGAAAGCAAGATACGGGTTCAGATCGGCGCCGCCGATGCGGCATTCCATGCGGATGCCCTTGGTGCCCTCGCCGCACAGGCGGAAGCCGGCGGTGCGGTTGTCCTCGCTCCACATGATCTTGGTCGGCGCGAAGGTACCGGCCTGGAAGCGCTTGTAGGAGTTGATGTAGGGCGCCAGAAACCAGGTGAACTCCTTGGCATATTTGAGTTGGCCGGCGGCCCATTGCTGGCCAAGTGTCGACAGCGTCCAGTCGGCCTTTTTGTCGAAGAACAACGGTGTCTTGCCGTCGGCGCTCCACAGCGAATTGTGGATGTGGCTGGAATTGCCGGCGAGCCCGTAATTGTACTTGGACATGAACGAAATCGCCTTGCCCTCGGACTCGGCGATTTCCTTGGCGCCGTTCTTCAGGATGACGTGGCGGTCGGCCATGTCGAGCGCCTCGGCATAGCGCACATTGATCTCTTCCTGGCCCGGACCCCACTCGCCCTTGGAGTTTTCGATCGGGATGCCGGCCGCTTCCATCTCGTTGCGAAGCCGGCGCATGACGCCTTCTTCCTTGGTAGTGATGCCGATCTGGTAGTCGCCGATGTAGGGCGATGCGGTGTCGAGACCTTGCCAGTGCTTCTTGCGCGCGGAATCATAGGTCTCGTTGAACAGATAGAATTCGAGCTCGGAAGCGAAATAGCCGATATAGCCGCGCTCGCTCAGCCGCTTGACCTGCTTCTTCAAGATGGCGCGCGGCGAGTGCGGCAGGTCGTCATGGGTGTGGTGGTCGAGCACGTCGCAGATCACGAGTGCGGTCTTTTCCAGCCAGGGAATGCGCCGCAGCGTGGCGAGATCCGGCTTCATGACGAAATCGCCATAGCCCTTCGACCAGCTCGCCGCCTTGTAGCCCGGCACCGGCTCCATATCGATGTCGGCGGCCAGCAGATAGTTGCAGCCATGCGTTTCGTCATGCGCGGAATCGACGAAGTACTGCGCCAGGAAGCGCTTTCCCGCCAGCCGTCCCTGCATGTCGACGATGCAGGCCAGCACGGTGTCGATCTCACCGCTGGAGACCGCTTTCTTCAACTGATCGAACGAGAAATTTCCGGCCATTCCTTTGGCACTCCAGCGCTTGGGCTTTGAATGAGTTGAACGAAACCATGGCCGGCACGATGCCGGCCATGGCCATGATGGTCGATGTCAGTGGCCGGTTTCGCCGACGGCCTGTTCGGCTGCCTTGATGGCCGCCTGACGCGCGGCGATGATGTCGCCGAGCGGCGGACCCTGGAAGCGGTTACGCTCGAAACCGAACCAGACGACCGCCGTCAGGATGAAGAAGCCGACGGTGATGTAGAGCGCCCAGTCGTTCGGCGGCTGAATGCCGATGATGAAGATCAGGATCATCGACACGATCGACAGGAAGGCGAACAGCATGAACACGCCGCGCCCCATGTTCCACGGCCCCATCTTGTCCCACTTCGGCGTGCCCCAGGCCAACATGCCCAGCACGATCGGCACGGTGAAGGACAGGAACAGGAAGATGACGGTGCAGGATACGACGATGGTGTAGGCCGAGGTGCCGGCGACGGAAACCAGCGTCGAACCCCAGACGAACAGCACCGACAGGATCGAGGCCGTCCAGATCGCCGCGACCGGCGTGCGGTAGGTCGGGCTGACCTTGGCGAGTGCCGCCGAACCCGGCAGGCCGCCGTCACGCGAGAAGGCGAAGATCATGCGCGAAGCCGAGGTCACGGTTGCGAGACCGCACAGCAACTGCGCGACGAACACGACGAGGTAGACGAACTCCTTGATGCCGGGGCTGACGCGCTGGTCGAACGCCCAGAAGAACACGTTCCAGCCCTGCTTGGCGGCATCGTCCATATTCGGGATCATCAGCACGAAGGCGGCCAGGAACAAATAGCCGAAAACGGCCGACCAGATCACCGACATGACCATGGCGCGCGGCACGGAAGAAGCCGCCTTGATGGTTTCCTCCGAGGTGTGCGCGGAAGCGTCATAACCGGTGATCGTATAGATCGGCAGCAACAGGCCGAGCGCGAACACCCAGGCATTCGAAACCGCCGGCCAGACGCCGCCGCCGGCATCGCCGGAGTAATTGTGGAAAGTGAAGAGACGGCTGAAATCCCAGGTCTCGGCCGAGATCAGGCAGACGACGGCAATCAGGATCGCGCCAAAGAAGATCAGATATCCCGAAAAGTCGGTCAGCTTGGCCGTCAGCTTGATGCCGAGATGGTTGATCAGCGCCTGGGCACCGGTGATGATGACCAGGAAGATCATCTGGTTGGTCAGCGTGCCTTCAATGCCGAGCGTCGGCCCGAAGGCGCCTATGAAGAACGTCCAGGTGCCGACATTGATGGCGCCGAGCACGGTGATCAGGCCGAGCAGGTTGAGCCAGGCGGTGACCCAGCCGGTGCCGCGGTTGCCGAGGATCGAACCCCAGTGGTAGAGGCCGCCGGCGGTCGGATAGGCCGAGCTGATCTGCGACATGGCGACCGCGAAGGTCAGCGAGACGAAGCAGCCGACCAGCCAGCCGATGCCGATGCCGATGCCGCCGGCGCCGGAGGTGCCTTGCGCCAGCGAATTGATGCCGCCCGACAGGATGCAGATGATGGAGAAGGAAACGGCGAAGTTCGAAAAGCGGCTGAGGCGCCGCTCCAGTTCCTGGGCATAGCCCATGCTGTGGAGGTGCTTTACGTCCTCCGCCTTGTCAACTTCAGTATAACCCGGTGCTGCCATTGGAAGTCCCCTGTTGTTCTCCGAGCGAGATGAGTCAGTCTCATCCCGCCCTAGCTAGCCGATTGAACTGACTTTCCGACTGAATGCGATCTGGTGTGTCCGGCCTCCTCTGGCTCCAGATCCGAAAAAATGCCCGTGAGCAGATCCGCCCATTTCCGCTGCCCGGTCTCGCCGGCGATTTCGTCGTTGCGGATTTCGATCATCGCGCAAGGTAGGCCGCGCGATCGCGCATGCCGTTCCAGCGTGAAATAGACGCGGTCATCAGGTGAGTACGGCTCGTTGACGCCGACGGTGACGCCGGCAAGCCGCTTCAGCGCCGATATCAGCGGTGCCGCCAGCCGGCGATCCTCGTCATGGATGATGCCGATATGCCAGGGCCGGTTTTTGGACTTGTATACCGGCGTGAAGGAATGGACCGAAACCAGCCGCGTTTCCTGACCGTGTGACAGCCTGTTTTCGATGACACCCGCAATTGCGTCGTGGAAAGGCCGCCATGACAGGGCGACACGGGCCGCGCGCTCACTTTCCAACAGGCCGGTATTGCCCGGTATGGCCGTTGTCTCACTGACCGGCGGTACCAGGTCGGGCGCATCGAGCGGCCGGTTGCAGTCGATGACAAGGCGCGAAATGCGGGTTTCGACCAGCGTCGCGTCGAGCGCCTGCGCCATGCGGCGGGCAACCGGCAGCGCGCCGGGATCCCAGGCGATGTGGCGCGACAGGTCCTCGGCGGCAAGGCCGAGCGTACCGAATTCGGCGGGCAGGAAGTTCGAGGCGTGATCGCAAGTCAGCACGAAAGGGCTTGATCCGCCGGGGTTCGTCACCCTTACGGTATCAGACGATGCAAGGCTGGCGGGCCGTGCTTTCTCCATACTCTGCCGTCCCCGGGGAGCGCTGTATCGTATGTTACGTATTTTGCCTCATTGCGTCCCTGTGGATGATTTCATACAGTTTGTCCGGCTTTGTCAAATGCGATCTCGGAAAAGACCGTCGACCGAGCCAGGGGTGGGGAAAACATGATTTCCAGCATTGCCGAATTGATCGCCGACCGCATCGGTTCCATGCCGGCCGGCGAACGGCGCGCGGCCCAGACACTGATCGCCAACTATCCGATGATCGGCCTGAAAACGGTCGCTGAATTCTCGGCCGCGGCCGGCGTCTCCTCGCCGACGATTCTGCGTTTCGTCGCCCGGCTCGGCTTCCAGAACTATCCGGAATTCCAGTCGAGCCTGCAGGACGAACTGGCGGCGCAACTGCAATCGCCGGCGACAAGGACACTCAACCCGCCCTCGCCTGGCGGCGGCACCGTGTCGCCGATGCTGGAAGCGACGCTCGACAATATGCGCGAGACGTTCAGGCACCTGTCCGACAAGCAGCTCGCCGACATCGCCGCCCGGCTCGCGGACCGGCGCGGCAAGACCTTCCTGATCGGCGGTCGCTTCACCGATCCGCTGGCGCGCTACATGGCTGCCCACCTCGCCATCATCCAGCCGGATGTCTTTCACCTCGCCGGGCAGGAGAGCATGTGGCGCGACCGATTGATCGACATGGGCAAGCGCGACGTGCTGGTGATCTTCGACATCAGGCGCTACCAGGACAGCCTCCTCCGCTTCGCCGAAAAAGCGCATCAGCGTGGCGTCCAGATCGTGCTGTTCACCGACCAGTGGCTGTCGCCGATCGCCCGCTTTGCTCGCCATGTTATCGCCGGACGAACCGCGGTCCCGTCGGCATGGGATTCATCAGCTGCCCTTTTCGTCGTCGCCGAAACGCTGATCGGCGCCGTCACCAGGCAACTGGAAGCAGAAGGCGCCAAACGCATTCGCGAGATGGAAAGTCTGCGTTAGTGCCTGTGCGATGATCCAAGGCGTTACGCATATTTTCTCAAACGTTACATATATTTAATGTGCGCAGCCCCGGAGAATTGTCATAAAGACGCGATATCGAGGCGGCTTCTTTGCCTTACAATAGCCTCGCTGCGTCTGCTTCATTTCGGGAAACCGGTAGACGGAAGGACTGTTTTACCAACCGGAGTGCCGATGGCCGCCTGGAAACAGATACTTTTTGCACTCGTGGTGCTGGTGGTGGCGGCAGTCGCCTGGCTGCGCTTTTATCCAAGCGCGCCGGACGTGCTGGCACGTTGGGGCATCGACTGGGCCTACGCGGCAACGCCCCCGGCTGCAAGCGGCGCCGCGAACGCGAGGCAGGCGGACGGCCGCAACGGCAACCAGCGGGTGAACGTGGTCGCCCTGGCGGCCACTTCGGCTGTCATCAACGACCGCCTGCAGGCGATCGGTACCGGCCGTGCCAACGCCTCGGTGACCGTCAATCCCTACAGCTCCGGCCGCCTCGCCGAACTGCTGGTCGAATCCGGCAGCCATGTCGACAAGGGACAGATCCTCGCCACCCTCGATTCCGAGACCGAAGTGATCTCTCAGGACCGTGCCAAGCTCGCCTTGCAGGACGCGCAATCCAAGCTCGACCGCGTCAAGTCGCTTCGTGCCTCCAATGCCGCGACCCCGGTGGCCGTGGCTGACGCCGAGGTAGTGCTGGCGGGCGCCAAGCTGGCGCTTCAGGATGCGGAACTTGCACTGCAGCGCCGGTCGATCTTGGCGCCGATCGCCGGCACTGTCGGCATCCTGCCGATCTCGGCCGGCAATTATGTCACCAACCAGTCGGCCATCGCCACGCTCGACGACCGGTCCTCTATCCTGGTCGACTTCCTGGTGCCCGAGCGCTTCGCCGCCGCCGTCAAGGTCGGTGCGCAATTGACGGCGACGCCGATCGCCAATCCCAGCAACGCCTATAGCGGCACCGTTTCGGCCATCGACAACCACATCGATGAAAAGAGTCGCACCCTGCTGGTCAAGGCCAAGATCGCCAACCCGGCCGATTCGCTGCGCGCCGGCATGTCGTTCGGCATCACCATGAAATTTCCAGGGCAAACCTATCCGGCCGTCAGCCCGCTGGCGATCCTGTGGGGGTCGGACGGCGCCTATGTCTGGCAGATCGAGGATGGCAAGGCCAGGCGGGTCCCGGTGCGCATCATACAGCGCAACACCGAGACCGTGCTGATCGACGCCGAGATCGACAATGGCGACATGGTGGTCACAGAAGGCACCCAGAGCGTCAGCGAGGGCGGCGCGGTTCGCCTTGCCGGCGAAGAGCAGCGCGCGGCGGACGCGGCCCAAGGCTCATGACCGGAACCATCAACGCCGCCAGCGATACCGGCTTCACCGCGCTGTTCATCCGCAGGCCGGTCATGGCCTTCGTGCTCAACACGCTGATCGCGGTCGCCGGCCTGGCCGCCTTCTACGGCGTCGAAATCCGCGAACTGCCTGATGTCGATCGCGCGGTCGTCACTGTTTCCACCACCTTCGAGGGCGCGGCGGCCGAGACCGTCGACCGCGAACTGACCGACACCATCGAGGGCGCCGTCGCCCGCGTCTCAGGCGTCAAGTCGATCTCGTCGTCTTCCTCATTCGGCTCGAGCCGGGTCACCATCGAGTTCAACGACGGCGTCGATCTGAATGTCGCCGCCTCGGATGTGCGTGATGCCGTCGGCCGCGTCGCCAACCAGATGCCCGACACCGCCGATCCGCCGCGCATCGTCAAGGCCGACGCCAATTCCGACGCGGTGATGCGACTGGCGGTGACATCGGACAACATGTCGATCCAGGACATGACCGTGGTGGTCCAGGACCAGATCGAGGACGAGTTGGCCGCCGTGCCCGGCGTTGCCGACGTCCAGGTCTATGGCGACCGCGACAAGATCTTCCGCATCGACGTCGATCAGAACAAGCTGGCCAGCCTCGGCTTCACGGTCGCCGACCTCAGGGCCGCCCTTGCCTCGGTCGCCTTCGATTCCCCCGCCGGTTCGATCACCACGACCAACCAGGACCTGATCGTCCGCACGACTGCCGACGTGACCACGCCTGAAGAGTTCGAAAACATCATTGTCGGCGGCACGACGCGCATCCGCGATGTCGCCACCGTCACGCTCGGCCCCGACGTCGGCCAGACCACGCTGCGCTCGGACGGCAAGACCGGCATCGGCATCGGCATCATCCGCCAGGCGGAATCGAACACGCTGGACATCTCGACCGGTGTCCAGGCCGCCGTCGCCAAGCTGCAGGAAAACCTGCCCAAGGGCATGTCGATCAAGATCACCAGCGACGACGCCGTCTTCGTCAAGGGCGCGGTGCACGAGGTCGAGATCGCACTCGGCCTGTCCGTGACCATGGTGCTGATCGTCATCTATGTGTTTCTCCTCGACTGGCGTGCGACGCTGATCCCCGGCCTGTCGATGCCGGTCGCCATGATCGGCACCATCGCCGCCATCTATCTGGCCGGCTTCTCGGTCAACATCCTGACCCTGCTCGCTCTGGTCCTGGCAACGGGACTTGTCGTCGACGACGCCATCGTCGTGCTCGAAAACATCGTGCGACGACGCAATGAAGGCATGGGACCGCGTGCCGCTGCCGTGCTGGGCGCGCAGGAAGTGTTCTTTGCCGTCATCGCCACCACCTTGACGCTGGTCGCCGTCTTCGTGCCGATTTCGTTCCTGCCCGGCCAGACCGGCGGCCTGTTCCGCGAATTCGGCTTCGTGCTTGCCATGTCGGTGCTCTTGTCCTGTGTGGTGGCGCTGACGCTGTGCCCGATGCTGGCGTCACGCATGCTGACCAGCGCATCGCTCCACCACGAAGGTGGCCACGGCATCGGCGCCCGCATCGGCGGTGCGCTCAATACGGCCTACAAGCGCAGCCTGCACGCCTGCCTTGACGCGCCATGGATCGTGCTTCTGGTCGCGGTGCTGTTTGCCGGCACCGCCTTTACCCTGTTCGGCACCATCCGCCAGGAACTGACGCCGACCGAGGACCGCGCCGCCGTGCTTCTGCGCATCAGCGCCCCGCAAGGCGTCAGCCTCGACTACACGACGCAGCAGATGCAGAAGATCGAAAGACTGATCCAGCCGATGCGCGATTCCGGCGAGATCCGCAGCACCTTCGAGAATGCCGGCCAGAACGGCTCTTACAACTCGGGCTTCATGGTGATGACGCTGGCGCCGTGGAACGAGCGCAGCCGCAGCCAGCAGGAGATCATGGCCGAGATCAGCCAGCTGACCAGGCAGGTGCCGAGCGTGCGCATCTTCCCGGTTCAGCCCAACAGCCTCGGCATCCGCGGCGCCGGCAACGGCCTGCAATTCGCGCTGGTCGGCAACGACCGCAAGGCGCTCGGTGACGCCGCCGTGAAGATCATCGCCGAGATGCAGAAGGACCCGCGCTTCCAGACACCGCGCCTGTCGATCGACCCGACGCAGCCGCAGCTCGCCGTGGCCATCGACCGCGAGCGCGCTTCCGACCTCGGCATCGACATATCAGGACTGGCCAACACCTTGCAGGCCATGCTCGACGGCAACGATGTCGTCGACGTCTACATCGCCGACCGCAGCTACGGCGTGAAGCTGGTCTCGACCACCAATCCGATCAACGATCCGACGGATCTGGAAAACATCTTCCTGAAAACGGCCGACGGACGTTTCGTGCCGATGTCGACCATCGCCACGCTGACCGAACGTGCCGTGCCGCCATCACTGTCGCGCGAACAGCAGCAGCCCTCGGTGGCCATCACCTCCAACCTTAGTGGCGACTTCGCGCTCGGCGATGCGCTCACCCGCGCCGAGGAGATCGCCACGCCGCTGCTGCCCGCGGGCAGCCGGATCCTGCCGCTGGCCGAGGCGGCGACGCTGGGCGAGACCAACAGCGCCATGGTCACCATTTTCGGCTTCGCGCTGGTCATCATCCTTTTGGTGCTGGCCGCCCAGTTCGAAAGTTTTGTCAGTGCCGTCATCATCATGGCGACGGTGCCGCTCGGACTGGCCTGCGCGATTTTCGCGCTTCTGCTCTCGGGCACCAGTCTCAACGCCTACAGCCAGATCGGCCTGGTGCTTTTGGTCGGTGTCATGGCCAAGAACGGCATCCTGATCGTCGAATTCGCCAACCAGCTGCGCGACCGCGGGCTTGGCGTGCGCGAAGCGATCGAGCAGGCCTCGATCATCCGCGTGCGGCCGGTGATGATGACGATGATCTGCACCGTGCTCGGCGGCTTGCCGCTGGTGCTGGCGAGCGGCGCCGGTGCCGAGGCGCGCGTCGCGCTCGGCTGGGTCATCGTCGGCGGCCTGGGACTGGCCACCGTCTCGACGCTGTTCCTGACGCCGGTCGCCTATCTCCTGCTTGGCCGCTTCGTCACGCCGAAGACCCATGAGGAAGCGCGACTGAAGCGCGAGTTGGAGGAAGCCGCCTACACCAATGTGGAACCGGCGGAGTAGAGAAATCTAGGGAAAAGTGTTTAGCGGTTTTCCCTCCGGAATTTCGTAAGAAAAATAGTTCGCCTATCTCAGGAACCGGCCTTCGATCGACCAGCGCGCGGCGAGGAAATTCAGCACCGCCGCCACCACGACGCCGCCGATCTTTGCCGGCCACACTCCGGCGATGCCGGCAAACAGCGCGATCGAGAGGCTGGAGACGCCGAGCGAAATCAGCCCCCCAAGCGAAGCGAAACGAAGGAAGGCGTCACGCAAACGGATGGCTCGATTGCGCTCGAATGACCAGAAGCCGTTCGCCGCGAACGAGAAGGTGACGGCGATGAACCAGGCAGCGATGTTGGCCGGCAGCGGCGAAACCCCGAGCTTGAGCAGCAGGAAGAAGCTGGCAAGGTCGATGGCCGTGTTCGCCAGTCCGACAATGGCAAAGCGGACGATCTTGTTGCCGGTCGAACGCGGGGGCCGCTCGGCGTCGCTCATCCCCTACCATCCATGATTGCGACGTTGGCGCGGGCCAGGCTGGCTCCGAACGCGTCCGATGCCAGGGCCGCGAATTCGACCTCGCGCGCACCTTGCATCGTGTCGCGTGCGCGCAGCGTCTCGTCGACATGACCGGGATGGCACATGAACAGCCCTCGTTCCGGCAACCCTTCGACGGCGGCCTGCAGAACCGCAGTGAACTTTTCAGGATACCGCCAGTCATAGATGCCGGCGAGCGGCTGGAAAACGATGAACCCGGCGCGCTGCATCGAGCGGTTGAACCCGGCAGCGAGCGCGGCAATCGCGGCGACTTTCGACCCTGCGGCCAGCGCCGGGGCGCCGCGCAGGGCCGGCCTGTCGGCGCCTTCTGGAAACCGCGCGCGCAGCCATGTGCGCACGACGGGAAGGAAATGCACATGCTGATGCCCGTCGACGAAATCGGGGCGGCGGCCAAGCGCCTCGACGAAGCGGCTGTACTGGGCGTCGAGTTCCGCATGGACATGGCGCTCGGCGATCCGGCCGCGCAGAACAGGCAACGCCAGTGCGCGGAGCGGTGGCAGCCGGCCTTCCGGCGCCAGGGCCGACCGGCCGGTAACGGCCAACTGGTCGGTCAAGGTGAGATGCAGCCCGACCGCGGCCCGGCCGCACAGCGGTTTTATGCGCTCTGCTTCCGCTTCCCATTCCGGAAAGCCGGTCATGCAGCTGGTGCCGGTCAGGCGCCCCCGATCGAGAAGATCGAGAATCCCGGCGGAAACGCCAGGCGCCAGGCCGTAATCGTCGGCGATCAGGCGAATGCGCCGCGTCATCTGTTCGAAGAGCCCGGCTCCGGCCGGGCGGCGGGGGCATCGCTGCGCACGACATCGCGCACGAGATAGACCGGCCGATCCTTGCTCTCGCTGAGCGTCACCCAGACATATTCGCCGATCAGGCCAAGCAGGGTCAGGTTGAGGCCGCCGAGCAGAACGACAGCAACCAGCAGGCTGGGGTAGCCCGGAACGGCGATGCCGTAGAAGATCACCTCGAAGAACACCTTGGCGCCATAGAGCGCGCCGGCCAACGCCGCGAGCAGCCCGCTAAGACTGATCAGGCGCAGCGGAATGACGGAGAACGAGGTGAACCCTTCGAGCGAGAAGGCGATCAGGTTGAGCCGGCTCCATTTCGATGTGCCGCTGGCGCGGCCTTCCGGCGAATAGGGCAATGCTTTCTGGCGAAAGCCCGCCCAGGCAAACAGGCCCTTGTTGAAGCGACGCTTGTCACGCAGGCTGGTCAGTGCGCGCGCCACGGCGCCGCGCATGACGCGAAAGTCGCCGGCATTTTCGGGAATGTCGAAACGCTGGCTCGAGTTGATCAGGCTGTAGAAGAGCCGTGCCAGCTGGCTGCGCCGCCAGCTCGCCTCGCGGCGGTCGTTCTGCGCATAGACGACGTCGATGTCGGGATGGTCCACCAACTCGGCAATCAGCTTCAGGCTGATGTCCAGGGAATGCTGGAGGTCGGCGTCCATGATCAGCACCATGTCGCCGCGCGACTGGTCGAGGCCGGCGAGCACAGCGACTTCCTTGCCGAAATTGCGGCTGAGGCGCACGATCTCCCACGATCCCGTCAGCGCCTGCGAAAATCGTCCGGCGCCATCGTCACGGCTGCCGTCATCGACCAGGATCTTGTGCACGGTCATGCCAAAGCGCTGTGCCACGGCCGCTTCGAGTTCGCCCAGCAGGCGCGCGAAGGCCGATGCCGATGCCGCCTCGTTGAAGAACGGTGCGACGATATCGAGGCTCGGCCGCAACTCAACCATTCGCGACTCCCGCATTCACCACCTTTTCCCGTGCCTTGGCCCAGAACCACCAGATCAGCGAACCGGCGATGAGAGTGACGGCGACCGGCCGGAACCAGGGGAAGAGGAAATCGTGCACATGGCGCTCGACGCCGCTCAGCCCGGTCACGAACAGCGTCATCGACAGCACCGAGGCAAGGACGCCGCCTCGTTCTTCGCGCCACAACAGGGCGATGGCAAGACCGGCTGGCGCCGCGATCATGGCAAAGGTGTTGGGCTCGACGCGCGGGTTGAAGACGCACATGTAGAAAGTGGCTGTCAGGAAGATCGCCAGCGCCGCTTTTCCCTGTTCGAGCCTGCGGTCGAACCAGATGACGGCAGAGAGCGTAAGCAGGGCCATGACCATGCGCACGATCGTTGCGCCAAATTCCGGAATCGGCAGTCCTATCGTGGTGAACGGTGCCGTGAAATCGGTGGACACGAAATGGCTGGTGTTGTCGACAGCCATGGAGGTCAGCATCTGGGCGAAGGCACGATACTGATCGTTGAGATAGCCCGCGGGAGCAAAAGCGTAAGGCAGTGCGAGCACGAACAGCACCGCCAGCACCAGCACCGGTATCAATCGGAGCCGAAGGGCTCCTGCCAACAACAGCATGATGATCGCGGTCGGCTTGGCGATGATGGCAAGCGAAGCCCAGAAGAACGTCTCCGCCCGCCGGCCTTCCAGCGCCGACAATGTGAGAAGCCAGCAAGCGCCGGTCAAAAGGATCGTCGCCTGGCCGTTGCGGATCGCCCCCACCGCCATCGGCAAAGCGAGAAAAAGGCCGAAAGAAAGCAGCCATGTCAGTTCGCCGCCGCCGAGCTTGCGCACCTGCCGCATCGCGGCATAGGTCAGCACCGCAAACCCGAGGGAGTGCCACACCACGCCGCCCAGATGCGGACCGAGCTTGACTATTGGAGTGTAGAGCGCGGCGAAGGCCGGCGCGTAGAGATACCCCATCTCGGATTGGGTGTCGTAGAGCGGCAGACCGGCCTGAAGCGCCTCGCTGCCGTCGATATAGGCCTGCCATACCGTCCGCGTGTGCGGTGACCACAGGACCAGGGCAAGAACGACCAGGAACGCTCCGATCCACAGGCCAAACCCCAAACGGTCGAAAACCGGCTTGGAAATCGTCATCAAGGCGCTCCACACAATCCCGGAACTGGATCAGTCCAGCCTGTCCCGGCATTCGATGGCGGCGGCATATCACGGACGAAGCGGCGTGGCATAGGGGGTTGATGGACGCGGATATCGGCCTGACGGTCCCGCGGCGGCGGATAACCGGCAATCTCTGCCCGCAAAGCACTCCGAGGTCCCCCGCGTCCAAGCTTCTCGAATCTTTCGAATTGGCCTAAGGCCGGATGAACACCTTCCCGTTAGGCTTGGCCAGTTCCGCTGGCACCCGCGCCATTGCCTCGGCGAGCGGCACCACCGCCGTCACGTCGGTCGACCAGCGCCCATCGGAAAAACGCTTCTGCGCTTCCAGGATCGCCGGGCCGCGGCGGTCGCGGAACTGGCGCATCCACTCGCTCAGCCAAAAACCTTCGATATGCTTATGCTGGAAGATCAGTTGACCGGGCTCGCGGATAACGGTGGCTTCGGGATCGAGCCGCCCATAGATGATCCAGCGCGAACGCTTCGGCATGACGTCGAAGATGGCGGAGGCAAGTGGCCCGGTCACCGCGTCCAGGAAGATGCGCGGCTGTTCGGCCTTCATCACCTCGCGCAGTGCCGCCTTGAAATCCGGCGCCTTTTCATTGAGGACGTGCGCCGCGCCAAGCGCTTTCAGCGAAGCGATCTGATCGTCACGCCGCACGGTGACGATTGGCCGGAAACCCTCTTCCTTGGCCAGGCCGATGATCAGCTTGCAGAGCTGGCTGGCGCCGGCGGTCATGACGAAGGCCTTTTCGCCTTCCTGTTTGACGATGTCGAACATGGCAAGCGCGGTGAGCGGGTTGACGATCATCGCCGCGCCATCCTCGTCGCGGACCGTGTCGAGCAGCGCAATGCATGCAGCAGCTTCAGCGACGGCATAGTCGGCCCATGAGCCCCAGTTGGTGACGCCCGTGGCAAAGGCGACGCGCTTGCCGATCAGGCTTTTGGGATAGGGCTCGTCGCCGCTGGCGACGACGATGCCGACACCCTCGAAGCCGGCCGGCTGGCCCTTGGCGCGCGGCTGGCCGTACTGACCCTTGATGAAGGCGACATCGGACGGATTGATCGAAGCGAGGCTGACCTTGATCAGCACCTGCGTCGACCCTGGTGTCGGCACCGCGATGTTGCCCGGCTCGAGATAGGGCTCCATCGCCTCCAGCACGCTGCCGCTCGGCGTCCTGGTGTAGCCGTCGCCGACCAGCAGCAGCGCCTTCATTTCGGAGGGGACGGTCATCGGAACACTCCTCGCCTGGCCCCGTCGGCGTCGCCGGATGACGATGCCGGCGCTCAGACCTTTTCCTGCGTGTACTTCTTCAGCTCGGTGCGCGCCACCTGACGGCGATGCACGGCGTCCGGCCCGTCGGCAAGGCGCAAGGTCCGCAGATGCGTCCACGACCGCGCCAGCGGCGTGTCCTGGCTGATGCCTTGCGCGCCGAACATCTGCACAGCCTCGTCGGTGATCCTCAGCGCGACGCGCGGTGCGATCACCTTGATCTGGCTGATCCAGGGGGCGGCGGCCCGCGCATCGCCCTGGTCGATCATCCACGCCGCCTTGAGGCAGAGCAGGCGGGCCATCTCGATCTCCATGCGGCATTCGGCGATGATGTCGAAATTGGCGCCGAGCTTTGCCAGCTTCTGGCCGAAGGCCTCGCGGCGCATGGAACGCTGGCACAGCATCTCGAGCGCCATCTCGGCATGGCCGATGGCGCGCATGCAGTGATGGATGCGGCCGGGGCCGAGCCGCCCTTGCGCGATCTCGAACCCCCTGCCCTCGCCCAGGATCAGGTTCGACGCCGGTACGCGCACATTGTCGAAGCGAAGGTGCATGTGGCCATGCGGCGCGTCATCGTCGCCATAGACCTGCATGGCCCGGACCTTGGCCACGCCTTTCGTGTCGGAAGGCACCAGGATCATGGAGTGGCGGCGGTGCTGCGGCTCTTCATCACCGCCGGTCCTGACCATGACGATGTAGATGGCGCAGCGCGGATCGCCCGCGCCAGAGGCCCACCATTTCTCGCCGTTGAGCACATAGTCGTCGCCCTGACGCTCGCAGCGCATGGCAATGTTGGTGGCGTCGGACGAGGCGACGTCCGGCTCGGTCATCAGATAGGCCGAACGGATCTTGCCATCGAGCAGCGGTTCCAGCCATGCTTTCTTGTGGTCGGCCGAGCCGTACCGCTCCAGCACCTCCATGTTGCCGGTGTCGGGCGCCGAGCAGTTGAAGGTCTCGGCGCCGAGATGCGCCTTGCCCATCTCCTCGGCCAGATAGGCGTATTCGACGGTGGAAAGGCCGTAGCCGCGTTCCGAGCCGGTCAGCCAGAAATTCCACAGGCCGCGCTCTCGTGCGGTCTTCTTCAGCCCTTCGAGGATCTCGCTCTGGCGCGCACTGTAGACCCAGCGGTCGCCTTCCTTGCCCACCTCGCTGAGAAACTCCCTGTCGAGCGGCATGATTTCGTCGCGCACCATGGCCGCGACGCGCGCGTGGATCGGCTTCAGCCGCTCGGTCATGCCGAGATTCATCTCCGTCATCGGTCGCTAACCCTTCATACACGCTAGGCATTTTGTCAGTGGCAAGGATGACCGTATTTCGGATAGCCTTGTCAACGCGAACTGTTTGCCCGCATGCCGAGCGCGGAGGATTGTGATGAGCTATCTGGACGAGCTGTTTTCGGTGGCTGGCAAGACCGCGCTGGTGACGGGTGCCGCGACCGGTATCGGCCGCATGGCGGCGACCGCACTGGTCAGGGCCGGCGCCAGCGTGATGATCGCGTCGCGCAAGGGCGATGACTGCATCAAGGTGGCCGAAGAACTGAACGGTCTTGGCGCTTCCGGCCGGGCCGAAGGCTTTGCCGGCGATGTCTCCAGCGAAGCCGGCATCGCCGCACTCGTCACCGAGGTCAAGGCGCGGACCGACAGGCTCAACATCCTGGTCAACAATGCCGGCGTCTCCTGGGGCGCACCGCTGGAAAGCTTCCCCTATTCGGCATGGGCGAAGGTGCTCGGCATCAACGTCACCGCGGTCTTCCATCTGACCCGCGAATTGCTGCCGCTGCTCGATGCCGCCGCCAGCGATGCCGATCCGGCCAGGGTGATCAACCTGGGATCGGTGATGGGCACGCAGCCGCTGGCCGACGACGCCTATTCCTACACCGCCTCCAAGGCGGCGGTTCATCATCTGACGCGCACACTGGCGCTCGAGTTCGCCGCCCGCCGCATCACCGTTAACGCCTTTGCCCCCGGCCCCTTCCAGAGCCGGATGACGGCATTTGCCACCGCCACAGAGGAACAGGCCACGCACGTCGGCAACCATGTTCCGATCGGCCGTATCGGCGCACCGGATGACATTGCCGGCGCAACGCTCTATTTGTGCAGCCGTGCAGGCAGCTATGTCACCGGCGCCATACTGCCGATCGACGGCGGACAGTCGGTGCAGCATGGGCTGACGCTGTTCAAGGAATGACATTTTCCGGCCATGGAAGCCGGGGGTGAACTGGAGGACATCCGCGTGGAACCGATCAGTCTCGATGTGCTTCTGGCCAGTGTCGGCAAGGAGGTTGGCGTATCGCCGTGGCGGGTGGTGACGCAACGCATGATCGACCAGTTCGCCGACGCCACCGACGACCACCAGTTCATCCACTGCGATCCGGAGCGGGCGATGCGCGAAACGCCGTTCGGCGGCACCATCGCGCACGGCTTCCTGTCGCTGTCGCTGTTATCGGCGATGACCTTCGAGACCATGCCGCCGCTGGAAAACGGCAAGATGGGCGTCAACCACGGCTTCGATTCCCTGCGCTTCCTGGCGCCGGTGAAAACCGGCGCGCGCATCCGCACGCGTTTCGTGCTGGCCGACGTCAAGGTCAGGCCGTCGGGCTGGGTGCAGACCGCGCATGACGTGACGATCGAGATCGAGGGTTCGAAGAAGCCGGCACTGACCGCGCGCTGGCTGACGCTGACCTTGATAGAACGCCAGCCCGAGACCGCATGAGTGATCCCGTTCTCGACCAGGCAGCGCTTGCGCCTTACCTGGAGGCGAACATACCTGGCTTTTCCGGGCTTGCTGCGGTCGAAAAATTCAAATCCGGCCAATCGAACCCGACCTACCTTTTGACGGCGGCAAGCGGCCGTTACGTGCTGCGCGCCAAGCCGCCGGGGCAATTGCTGAAATCGGCGCACCAGGTCGACCGCGAATTCAGGGTGATGAGCGCGCTTGCCGGCACCGCCGTGCCTGTGCCTGCCATGCTGCATCTGTCGGCTGAGGACTCACCGATCGGCCGCATGTTCTACGTTATGGATTTCCTGGACGGCCGCATTTTCTGGGATCCGGCCCTGCCGGAGGCTCGCGACAACGAAGAACGCGCTGCCATCTACAATGCCATGAACCATACCCTCGCGGCGCTGCACGAGGTCGATGTCGAGGCTGTGGGTCTCGGCGATTTCGGCCGGCCGGGCAATTATTTCGAGCGCCAGTTGGCGCGCTGGACGAGCCAGTACCGTGCCTCGGAAACCGGCACCGTGACCGATATGGACCAGCTGATTGCCTGGCTGGAAACGCATATGCCCGCCGATGACGGCCGGATCTCGCTGGTGCATGGCGACTACCGGCTGGACAATCTGATCTTCGCGCCGGACCGGCCAACGGTGCTGGCGGTGCTCGACTGGGAACTGTCGACATCAGGCCACCCCTTCGCCGATATCGCCTATCAATGCATGCAATGGCGGCTGCCGCATGCTTCCGGCTTTCGCGGCCTGGGCGGCATCGACCGCGCGGCGCTCGGGCTGCCCTCCGAAACGGACTACGTCGCCAGCTACTGCCGGCGGCGCGGGCTCAGCGGTATCGGCAACTGGACGTTCTTCCTGGCCTTTTCCTTCTTCCGGCTGGCCGCGATCTGCCAGGGTGTCTTCAAAAGGGCGCTGGACGGCAACGCCTCCAATCCGGAAAAGGCGAAAACCTATGGCGAGGCGGTGAAACTGCTTTCGCATCTCGCCGCAAGATTGATCGACAAGAAGGCGTGACGATGTGCGCCTGGGCGAGCAACAGTGCCGATCACGGGTGCCGCCAACTTCGACAAGCGCCGGCACGATCCGAAGCATACCGTTTGGGAACTTCCCGTGCCCTTGTCCGTTTCCGTACAGCGTATATAATTTAGCCAGGCACCAACCCAACCAAAGGCCCCAGATCTTGCCGCAGAGCGTCCAGACACGCCGCGAGAAACAAAAGGCAGAACTGCGCTCCGAATTGCTCGAGGCCGCGCACAAGCTTGTCCATGAAGAGGGCTATGAGGGCCTGACCATACGCAAATTGGCCAAGCGGGTCGGCTATGCTCCTATGTCGGTCTATTCCTATTTCGCCGACAAGCAGGACATCCTGTTCGCTCTGGCCGAGGATGCGTTCGAGACGCTGGCCCGCCGCATCGAGGAGCATCCCTCCGACGATCCGATCGAGGCCTTGCAGGCGGTGATGACCGAATACGCCGCCTTCGGGCTTGGCAATCCCAACGAATACCGCACCGTGTTCATGACCGAAAAGACCAAGCTGCCGGAAGGCTACAACGAAATGGAAGAGAGCAACCCGGCGATGAAGGCGCTGATCAGCCGGGTCGAAGCCTGCGTCGCCGCCGGCAAATTGCAGGGCGATCCGCGCGCCATCGCCACCATGCTGTGGGCGGTCGGCCACGGCACGATCTCGTTGCTCATCACCTTTCCGTTCTACCCCTTCGGCGACCCGCAGGCCTTCGTGAAGCGGATGTGCGATTTCACGCTTGCAACGCTCAGCACGCAAAACGTGCCGCCGCTGACCGAGACCCCGGTCAACTGCTGAACGCCAGCTCCGTTCGTTTCCATATTTCCTCCCCACCCTTCCCCACCAAACCGGGGCGAATTTCTTGGTTAACAAAAAATTTACCGTACGCGTACGGTTTTGCCTTGAACTTCGCGAGCGGCGGACGTATCTGTACAACGTATCGTACATGTACGAGAAAAATTTACCCGCCGGTACGAATTGAATTCGACCCCGGAAAACGGAGACTGACGATGAAAAAGACACTTCTCACCCTCGCCGCAGTGCTTGCACTTTCGGGTTCGGCCTTCGCCGCCAACACCACCCACCCGGTCAAGCATGCGCCGGCTGCAACTTGCATCGACATCAAGACCAACGTGAAGCTCGATTGCGCTTCGACCGGCTCGGTCGAGAAGAAGGGTGCCACGGAAAACACCGCTGAAGGCAAGGGCCCGCGCCTCGGCATCAGCATCAATCCATGGATTGTGCCGAGCGCATTCTGATTATCTGCAGAAATCACGTCTGGCCGGCGCAAGCCGGCCAGTTTCAGGCGACCATGATCGGCCGTTTGCCCGCTGAACTCTCGAAGGCGGCATCAATCAGCTTCTGCATGTCTGCGGCGCGCCGAAACGACGGATCGCCGTTGCGGCCTGTATCCAGCGCGTCGGCAAAGCGCCGGGCATTGCGCTTGACATCGGGCAGCGCCAGCGTTCGCCAACGCTGCAGATCGACATCCCCGCCGAGACAGGCCGACAGGCTCGATGCCTTGCCGTCGGTCTGGGCCTTGATGGCGCCCTTGGTGCCGTGCAGGGCCAGCGACAGATCGTTGGCGTGGCCGGTCATGTAGCGGCTCGCCACGATCGTGGCGAGCGCGCCGGAGCTAAGCCGGGCCGTCATTGCCACGCTGTCATTGGCGTCCAGCACATAGTCGCCGATGCGCTCGCCCTCGGCCTTCGGAAACGTCACCAGATCGGCATGCAGGCTGACGATGTCCTGGCCGGCGCCATAGGTCGCGAAGTCCAGGATATGGATGCCGACATCGCCCAGCACACCGGTTGAACCGTGCCGGCTCGACAAGCGCCACAGCCATTTGTCCTCGACCCGCCAGTCACCCCACGACTGGCTGACCAGCCAGCTTTGCCGATAGCTCGCCTCGACATGGCGCAACGCGCCGATCTCGCCGGCCTGAACCATGCGCCGTGCCTCGTGGATCGCCGGTGAGTTGCGATAGGTCAGGTTGACCATGTTGACCACCCCTGCAGCCTCGGCCGCTTGCGTCATATCAAGCGCGTCGGCGTGGTTCGGCGCCAGCGGCTTTTCGCAAAACACATGCTTTCCCTGGGCAAGCAGCGCCAGCGTGGTCGCCATATGCGCACCATCCGGCGTCGCGTTGATGGCGGCATCGAACTGGCCCCAGGCGATCGCCGCCTCCAGGCTCTCGAAGAAGTCGCCGATCTTGCTGGCCGCGGCGAACGCCGCCGCGCGGCCGGGCACCTGGTCGACACAGGCGACGATGCTGCAGCCGGGAATCCCGGCAAACTCCTCGACATGATGCCCGGCGATACCGCCGGTGCCGAGCAGAAGAATTCGATGCATTAGCCCCAAGCCCCCAAATCAACTCACGCCTTAAGCAACTCAGGCCCCGATCAGCTCAGGCCCCAATCAACTCAGGCCCTTGTCGCCGTCGGCATGCAAGCGCAGCCCCTTCTGCACGATCTTCTCCTTGGCCGCATCCGTCGGCACGTTCGGCGCATTGGTGATGCCGGACCATGCCGGTGCCGGATTGTGCGCCCAATGGACGGCGTTGCGCAGCACCTGCTGCACGCCCTCATTGTGATAGATCGGATAGGTCTCGTGGCCGGGCGAGAAGTAGAAGATCCGTCCCGCGCCGCGCTGGTACGTCAGCCCGGACCGGAACACCTCGCCGCCCTCGTACCAGGAGACGAACACCGTCTCCAGCGGCTCCGGCACCGCGAACGGCTCGCCATACATTTCGGTCTCGCCGATCTCCAGGCACTCGCCGATGCCTTGCGCGATCGGGTGGCCGCGGTTGATCGCCCAGACGCGCTCGCGCTCGCCCGCCTCGCGCCATTTCAGCGAACAGGGCGTGCCCATCAGCCGCTTGAATATCTTCGAGTAGTGGCCGGAATGAAGCACGATCAGGCCCATCCCTTCCCACACCCGCTTCTGCACCCGCTCGACGATCTCGTCCTTGACCTCGCCATGCGCCGCGTGGCCCCACCACAAAAGCACGTCGGTGGCTGCCAGACGCTTTTCGCTCAGGCCGTGCTCGGGCTCCTGCAAGGTGGCGGTGGTCGCCTCGATGCCCATGTCCTGGTTGAGGGCGGCGGCAATGGTGCCGTGCATCCCCAACGGATAGAGGTCGCGCACGGCTTCATTGGTCTGCTCGTGGACGTTCTCGCCCCAAACTATCGCTTTTGTCGGCATTTTCATCTCCCAAAGCGCTTTAAATAGCACGCCCAAAGGGATTGAGAAGGTCCGATGCGATCTGGCCCGATGGAATACTAGGTCTTGCGCTTCTTGCGCCCCGGCACGGTCTTGGCCTTGCCCGGTTTCGCCGGTGCACCGGCGATGGCGGTTCCGGTAATGGATATCGGATCGCTGGCCGGGAACGTGTCTTCGAGGCCCTCCTCGAGTTCCTCTTCAGCGCTCGGCTTTTCGTGCCGCTCACGTTCGAGCGAACGGACGGCCGATGTCTTTTTGACCGGTGACTTCGGCGCGGAATTCGACAGCATGGGAATTCTCCCTCGGCGTGCGGATGCAGAACGAGCGTGCCCTGCAAAGCGTTCCGAGTTCAGACCGCCGCGTCCCGCGATCCCTCGGACAGGAAAGTAAAGACATAGTCCGAGAAGGAACGCCAGCATTCAACCCGGAAGGCGTCCGCCGCCGTGCGCAGCAGCACGATCTCGGTCTTGCCCAGGATCGTGCGCGACGCCGCTCCCACCGGGAAGGCATCGAGCGACAGATCCTGCGGGCAGCCCGCATTGATCGTCGCCGCTGCCCCGGCGCCCGTCACGGCGATAGCGATGTTGCGATGCGAGATACCGACCGCCGAGTGCAAAGCGGAAACCCCAGCACAATCGGCGAGCGGATCATTGCCGGCCTCGTCGATAACAAGCCATTCGTCGGGGCCGAGCCACAAAGCGGTGCGCCCGCCCTTCGAGGCAAGCGTCTTCGGCTTTTTCGGCAAGGTCACGCCGAGCGCTTTCGAAAGCGCTGCAACCGAGGCCTCCGGCGCACGCAATGACATGCGCTCGGCCGGCGGCAGCACCTCGACCTTGACGCCGGCAGCAGTGGTGCTGCGACCAGTCAGCGCCGGGCGGCGTTCAACCGAAGGCGATGCGGCCGGAGCCGTCTTCCTTGCAGCGGCCTTAGCCATTGAGGCGCCCTCCCGTCTCGTCGAAGAACACCATGCCGGTAACCTCCACTTCGATCACCCCGTCCGGCATCGGCACATAGAGCGTCTCGCCCATGCGCTCGCGGCCGCCGGCGACCAGCGCCAGCGCGATCGAGCGGCCGCAATTTTCCGACCAGTAGCTCGAGGTGACGTGACCGATCATCTTCATCGGGATCGCCTGCTTCGGATCCTCGACGATCTGCGCGCCCTCTTCCAGCACCACCTTGGGGTCCTTGGTCTTCAGGCCGACCAGTTGCTTGCGGCCCTTGGCGACCAGATCTGGCCGCGCCATGCCCCTGATACCGACGAAATCGGCCTTCTTCTTGCCGACCGCCCAGTCGAGGCCGGCATCGTTCGGCGTCACCGTGCCATCGGTGTCCTGGCCGACGATGATATAGCCCTTTTCGGCGCGCAGCACGTGCATCGCCTCGGTGCCGTAGGCGGCCGCACCATGCTTCTGGCCCTCGGCCCACAGGGCTTCCCAGACCGCCTGGCCATAGTCGGCCGGCACATTGACCTCGAAGCCGCGCTCGCCGGTGAACGACATGCGGAACAGCCGCGTCGGCACGCCGCAGATCTTGCCTTCGCGCACCGACATATGCGGCAGCGCCTCGTCCGACATGTCGATGCCTTCGACCAGCGGCGCGATGATGTCACGCGACTTCGGTCCCTGCACCGCGATGACCGCCCACTGCTCGGTAATCGAGGTCAGCCAGACGTTGAGATGCGGGAACTCGGTCTGGAGATAGTCCTCCATATGGTTCATGACACGCGGCGCGCCGCCGGTCGTCGTCGTCACGTGGAAACGGTCGGGGGCCAGCCTGCCGACGACGCCGTCGTCATAGATAAAGCCGTCCTCGCGCAGCATGATGCCGTAGCGGCAGCGGCCGGGTTCCAGCTTCTCCCACGGGTTGGTGTAGAGCAGTTCCATGAACTTGGCCGCATCCGGCCCGACCACTTCGATCTTGCCCAGCGTCGAGGCATCGAACAGGCCGGCCGTCTTGCGCACGGCGACGCATTCGCGATCGACCGCGGCGTGCATGTCCTCGCCCGCCTTGGGGAAATACCAGGCGCGCTTCCACTGGCCGACATCCTCGAACACCGCACCTTGCGCCTCGGCCCAGGGATGGATCGCGGTTCTGCGTGTCGGGTCGAACAGCGGACCGCGCGCATGGCTGACGATCGCGCCGAAGGTGACCGGCGTGTAGGGCGCCCGGAACGTGGTCAGGCCGACTTCCGGGATCGCCTTGCCCAGCGTCTCGGCGGCAATCGCCAGGCCGTGCATGTTGGAGGTCTTGCCCTGGTCGGTCGCCATGCCGTTGGTGGTGAAGCGCTTGACGTGCTCGATCGAGCGCATGCCTTCGTGCACCGCCTGACGGATATCCTTGGCGGTGACGTCGTTCTGGAAATCGACAAACGCCTTCACCGTCGTGTCCGGCCCGGCGCCGGGCGCCGCGCCCAACATACCGCGCGACCAGCTCTCCGAGGCGTCGACCTTCGGCTTGTTGCCCTTGGCGGCCTTGGCGCCGGCATCTTTCGCCGCCTTGGCGCCCGCCGCATAGGCCTCGTCCACCGTCGCCGACAGCCCATCGGTGCCGTTGCAGGCGCCCACCGAGACGCAGTCCTGCGCATAGGTGCCCGGCACGAAGCGCTTGGTCTCGTCGTTGAAGGCGACCTTTCCGCGCGACTGCGAGAACAGATGCACCGACGGCGTCCAGCCGGCCGACATCAGGATCGCATCGACCGCGATGGTGCGTTCGCCGCCGCCATTCTTCGGCTGTACGGTCATCGAGGAAACGCGCAGCTTGCCGCCGGCGCGGATCACCGCGCGGCCGAAATTGACCTCGATGCCGAGCGCCCTCGCCTCATCGATCACCGGTCCGGTCGGATTGTCGCGCAGATCGACGATCGCCGCCACGTTGACGCCGGCCTTCTTCAGGTCGATCGCCGCCGCGTAAGCCGAGTCATTGGCGGTGTAGACGCCGACATTCCTGCCGACCGCGACGCCATAGTGATTGAGATAGGTGCGTGCGGCACCCGCCAGCATGATGCCCGGCCGGTCATTGTCGGCAAACACCATGTGGCGCTCGATCGCGCCCGAGGCCAGCACCACGCGCTTGGCCCGGACCTGCCACAGCCGCTCGCGCGCCAGATCGTGGCCGGGAGCCTTCAGATGATCGCTGACACGCTCGACCAGCCCGATGAAATTCTGAGCGTAATAGCCAAACGCCGTCGTGCGCGGGAGCACGCGGACATTGTCCATGGCGGCGAGTTTCGCCACCGCAGCTTGCGCCCAGGCAAAACCGTCCTGGCCGTCGATTTTCGCGCCGCTCTCGAAACGCAGGCTGCCGCCGAACTCGGCCTGCTCGTCGGCGAGGATGACGCGCACGCCGGTCTCCGCCGCTGCCAATGCCGCCGCGATGCCCGCGGCACCGCCACCCAGCACCAGCACGTCGCAATGCGCATAGCGCGATGAATAATGGTCGGGATCGGGCTTATCAGGGGAAACGCCAAGCCCGGCCGCCGCGCGGATCTTTGGCTCGTAGAGGCTCTTCCACGCCGCCTTCGGCCACATGAAGGTCTTGTAGTAGAAGCCGGCCGAAAGCAGCGGTGAGGCGACATCGCTGACCGCACCGAGGTCGAAGGACAGTGACGGCCAGCGGTTCTGCGACTGCGCGTCGAGCCCCTCATAAAGCTCCTGCACGGTCGCCCGCACGTTCGGCGTCTTGCGCGCCGCGTCGCGCTTGATCTCGACCAAGGCGTTGGGCTCCTCGGCGCCCGCCGAAAGGATGCCGCGCGGACGGTGATACTTGAACGAACGACCGACGAGATGGACGCCATTGGCGAGCAGCGCCGAGGCCAGCGTATCGCCTTCGATGCCTGTGTAGGACTGGCCATCGAAGCTGAAGCGCGCGGTCTTCGCCTGTTTGAAGCGGCCGGCTCCTGGAATGCGGAACGCGCCGCTCATTTGCCAGCTCCCGGCAGCTTGGAGGGTTTGGGCTCGCCGGCCTTGTAGGTCATGACGAACTTGTCGGTGACGGTGTCGCGCACGGCGTTGAAGAAGCGCGCGCAGCCATGCATGTGCCGCCACCGCTCATAGATGATGCCCTTGGGGTTGGAGCGGATGAAGAAGAACTTTTCGAAATCGTCGTCGCTCTCGCCGGCCATATTGGCCGAGCGCGCAATATGCGCCTCGCCGGCGTTGCGGAACTCGAGTTCCGGACGCTCTTCCTCGCAATAGGGGCAGCGGATGAGAAGCATTTGGTTCGTTCCTACAATTCGCCGTGGCCGACGCGGGCGCCCGCCGGTTGATCGCAAAGCTTCTGTCCCAGCGTCGCGAACGGCGCGACGAGCCGGATGCGTTCTTCCACACTTGCAGCGGGACGAAACAGATCGCGGGACGCCATGTTGCCGAGAGTGAGCTGCATCGGATCGGTGGTGACGATGACTTGACGCGGCTGGAATGTCTCGTCCTCGTCTAGATCGGAAGGCCTGTTTTCGAAGAAGACAACCACCCTCTGGCCGCCGCTCCAGACGCAGGCCAGCGTGCCGTCGTCGACCGAAAACGGCCAGACGGTTTCGTTGCCGGTGCGGCTGATCGGCTGCGTGCGCACTTCGTCCGCCGACGGAAAATGGAACATGCCCCGTTCCCCCGCCAGCACTTGTTCCCCCGCCAGCATCAGCGGCATCGCGACAGCCATCTGCGCCATCATCAGTGCGCCACCGCCGCCGCCGCCGCCTCGTCGATGAGCCGGCCGGTGCGGAAGCGCTCGATGGTGAAGGGCGCGTTGATCGGATGGGGATCATCTTTGGCGATGGTGTGGGCAAAGACATGGCCCGAACCCGGCGTCGCCTTGAAGCCGCCCGTGCCCCAGCCGCAATTGACATAGAGGCCGGGCACCGGCGTCTTGGCCAGGATCGGCGAGCGGTCGGGCGTGACGTCGACGATGCCGCCCCACGAGCGCAGCATCTTCATGCGTGTGAAGATCGGGAACATCTCGCAGATGGCGTCCAGCGTATGCTGCAATATGTGCAGGCCGCCTGTCTGCGAATAGGAGACATACTGGTCGGTGCCGGCGCCGATCACCAGCTCGCCCTTGTCGGACTGCGAGATATAGGCGTGCACCGTGTTCGACATCACCACGCAGGGAACCACCGGCTTGACCGGTTCCGACACCAGCGCCTGCAGCGGATAGCTTTCCAGCGGCATGCGCACGCCGGCCATGTTCATGATGACGGAGGAATGGCCGGCGGCAACGACGCCGACCTTCTTGGCGCCGATGAAGCCGCGCGTCGTGTCGACGCCCATGACCGCGCCATTGGCTGCCCGCTTGACGCCGGTGATCTCGCAATTCTGGATGATGTGGACGCCGCGCGCCGAGGCGCCGCGTGCATAGCCCCAGGCAACCGCATCGTGGCGCGCCGTGCCGCCGCGCCGCTGCAGCGCCGCACCGACCACCGGATAGCGCGCATCCTTGGAGGTGTTGAGCGGCGGGCAGAATTCCTTCGCCTGTTCCGGCGTCAGCCATTCATTGTCGATGCCGTTCAGCCGGTTGGCGTGCACGTGGCGCTTCAGCACCTGCACGTCGTGCACATTGTGGGCGAGCATCATGACGCCGCGCGCCGAATACATGACGTTGTAGTTGAGCTCCTGGCTGAGCCCGTCCCACAGCTTCAGCGCGTGGTCGTAGATGCCGGCGCTCTCGTCATAGAGATAGTTGGAGCGGATGATGGTGGTGTTGCGGCCGGTGTTGCCGCCGCCGAGCCAGCCCTTTTCCAGCACCGCGACATTGGTGATGCCGTGCACCGTGGCGAGGTAATAGGCTGTGGCCAGGCCATGGCCGCCGGCGCCGACGATGATGACGTCGTATTCTTTCCTCGGCTCAGGCGAGGACCACTGTTCCTCCCAGCCCTTGTGACCGCGCATGGCTTCACGGGCGATGGCGAATACCGAATATTTCTTCAACGTCCCAACCTCGCCCCAAAAAGGCTTCGCGAATGGCGGCCGGCATTCATTCGGTCCCGGCGCGCGAGGTGTATCACTAGCGAAACAGCGCTTCCACCCTTGCGCTGTTTGCGACGGCGCTTGCCGTTTTGCGCCGTGGTGAAAAAGACGCATCCGGCGCTTCCACACATTGGCAGGTATCGGGTGGCTCGTGCTTGCCCCATCTGCGACCAAGCATCCCAACTGCCGGTGAAGCCGGCGCGAAGAAAAGGATGCAGAAGATGTTTGCACTCGCCAACAAGGTCGCCATCGTCACCGGCGCCAGTTCCGGCATCGGCCGGGCCACCGCAAAACTCTTTGCCGAGGAAGGCGCCAGGGTCATCGTCGCCGCCCGCCGCCATGCCGAGCTCGATGCGCTCGTCGCGGAAATCGCGGACGCCGACGGCATCGCCGTCGCGCTTGCCGGCGATGTTCGCGACGAAGCCTACGCGAAAGCCCTTGTCGATCTGGCGGTCGAAAAGTTCGGTGGGCTCGACATCGCCTTCAACAATGCAGGCGCTGTCGGCCGGATGGGGCCGATTTCGGACCTGCCGCTGGAAGGCTGGCGCGAGACGCTCGACACCAATCTCACCAGCGCGTTTCTCGGCGCCAAATACCAGGTGCCGGCAATGATCGAGCGTGGCGGCGGTTCGCTGATCTTCACCTCCACCTTCGTCGGCCACACAGTCGGCATGCCAGGCATGACAAGCTATGCCGCGAGCAAGGCCGGCCTGATCGGACTGACACAGGTGCTTGCCGCCGAATACGGCCCGAAAGGCGTGCGGGTCAACGCGCTGCTGCCCGGCGGGACCGACACACCGGCGGCAACCTTCAAGACCCCGGAATCACGGGCCTTCGTCGAAGGCCTGCATGCCTTGAAGCGTATCGCGATGCCGGAGGAGATCGCCCGTTCGGCGCTCTATCTCGCCTCCGACGCCTCGAGCTTCACCACCGGAGCGGCTCTGTTTACCGATGGCGGCGTGTCGATCAACCGGACGTGAAGAATTCTAGCGGCGGGATGCATGTTCATAGCCTCCGGGCAGACGGCCGGTCTTGATTTTTCGCCGCGATTTGGTGATTCCGTTTCTGTCCAAAAGCGGGTCTGGAACCATGATGCTGATCAGAACCTATGTGACTGCGAGTGCGATCGAAGGCGTCGGCGTGTTCGCCGCGGAGCCTATCGGCAAAGGCGCTTCGATCTGGCGGCTCGATCCGGATTTCGACCGGCTGATCCCCATGGACAAATACGAGACGGCACCCCCGCATCTCAGGGAACTGCTCGACCGCTATGCCTATCCGAGCCCGGACCGGCCGGGCTTCATGGTCTATGAAGTCGACAATGGCCGCTTCATGAACCATTCCAGCAATCCGAACACGGATTTTTCGCAATATGGCGGGGCCACCGCAACCCGCGACATCGCCGTGGGCGAGGAGATCACCTGCGACTACGGCGAGTTCTTCGAGGGTTTCGAGCGGCTGCACCTCGCGACCGCCTAGTCGGCTCCTTATCTCATGGGCAAGTGGCACACTTGTCCCAGGGCAAACAGACGGCGGCTGGCCCCGCAAAATCATTTCCGCTGTGGACAGCGCGGCATGATTCTGCTATCAGCCGCCCCAATTCGTGGTGTAAACCGCCGCGGAGGCTAGTGGCTATGGCTGCTTGCCTGTTGATATCAAACCCGAAAGACAGGATTGCCCGTGCAGGTACTCGTCCGCGACAATAACGTTGATCAGGCGCTTCGCGCTCTCAAGAAGAAGATGCAGCGCGAAGGCATTTTCCGCGAAATGAAGATGCGCGGTCACTACGAGAAGCCGTCCGAGAAGCGCGCCCGCGAAAAGGCTGAAGCCGTTCGCCGCGCCCGCAAGCTGGCCCGCAAGCGCGCCCAGCGCGAAGGCCTGCTGCCGATGACGCCGCGCCCTGTTGCTGCTGGCGCCGCTGGTGGTCCAGGTGGCGCTCCGCGTCCGCCGCGGTTCTAACGCCAATTTTTCGTCCTTTTCGAAGGATATCAGAGGTGGCGCGATGTGGAATCGCCGCCACCTTTTTGTTTTGATGTGACCGGTCCGGAGGGGGAGCCGGACCTGAACGACGCGGCTTGAAGTGAGGACAGGGCAGACATGAACGCAACAAGCGTGGAGCGCGGGACCGCATTGCGTGGTTTCGCCCTGACAGCAGCCCTGCTCTCCGGACTGGCGCTTGCCGGCTGCCAAACGGCGGGCCCGACCGGTGAATTCAACAACATCGACAAGGCGCAAGGGTCGAGCGAGAACATTTCCTCGCTGTCGGGGGTCATCCAGCGCAATCCCCAGGATCCCGAAGGCTACAATGTGCGCGGCTCGGCCTATGGCCGTGGCGGTCAGTACCAGGCGGCGCTCAAGGATTTCAATCAAGCCATCCAGCTCAATCCGAATTTCTTCCAGGCCTATTCTAATCGCGCGCTCATCCAGCGCTTCCTCGGCAACCAGGAAGCCGCGCTCGCGGACTACAACCGTTCGATCCAGATCAACTCGAACTATGACGCCGCCTATATCGGCCGCGGCAATCTCTACCGCAAGGCGGGTCGCACCCAGGACGCCTTCAACGACTTCCAGAAGGCGATCCAGCTCGATACGACCGACGCGCGCGCCTACCACAATCGAGGCCTGATCTATCAGAGCCAGGGCCAGCACAAATTCGCCATCGAGGACTTCTCGACAGCCATCTCGCTAGCGCCGGACGCCGCCGAGCCCTACAACGGCCGCGGCCTCTCCTATCTGGCGACCAACGACGAGGACAACGCCTTCTCCGATTTCAACATGGCGATCAAGCTCGACGGCAGGAATGCCGAGGCCTGGTCCAACCAGGCGCTGATCTACGAGCGGCGCGGCGACAAGGCCAAGGCAGCGAAATCCTACAAGGAAGCCGTTCGGCTCGATCCGACCTACCAGCCGGCCAAGGATGGCCTCGCCCGCGTCAGCTGATCCCGGTTTCGGCAAGCGCTTCCCATACGAATCCGCGTGACATCCAAGTGCCGCGGGATCCTTTGCGTGTCCGAAAGGACGCACTTCGCAACCGCGCATTAACCCCGGCAGGAGGCTTTCGGCCCCTGCCTTGATCGCGCCAAGTTTTCGGCGGAACGGTCTACCCACCCAAGCCGTTGTTGAAAGTATTTTGCGAAAGGACCCTCCCATGATCAAGAAACTCGCCTGCGCCGCTGCCCTCGCCACGACGATGTTCGCGGTGGCTCCGGCCAGCGCCGGCAAGCTGCAACTCGGCACGCTCGATTGCACCATCGACGGCGGCACCGCTTATATCGTCGCTTCCAACAAGGGCGTGTCCTGTGTCTTCCGGCCTCATCATCACGGGCCGTCCGAGGTTTACACAGGCGTCATTTCCAAGATCGGCCTCGATGTCGGGCAGACGCATCAGGGCCAGCTCGTCTGGGCCGTGCTGGCTGCGACCCGGGACAGTGACGGAGGCGATCTCGCCGGCAGCTACTACGGCGTCAACGCCGAAGCGAGCGTGGTGACCGGCGGCGGCGCCAATCTGCTGGTTGGCGGCCTGGACAGCGCCTTCATGCTGGAGCCGCTCAGCGTCCAGGCGCAGACCGGCGTCAACCTTGCCGTGGCCGTGACTTCGCTGCAGCTGATCCATTCATTCAAGTGATTGCATGGAGCCATGCGCTCCATGCCCCCTCACTCCGCGGCGCGGAACCAGATAGGATGGTTCCGCGCCGTTGATTTTTGAGGGGACCATCATGCTGAAGACAGCCATCGCTGCCGCCATGTTCACCACGCTATCCGGAGCCGTGCAGGCGCAGGACCGAGGCATGGAACTCGGCACGCTTGACTGTGCGATTGGCGGCGGCACCGGCTTCATCTTCGGCTCGAGCAAGGATCTGAGCTGCACCTTCAACCCCGCCGACAAAAGCTTCGCGCCGGAAGCCTATTTCGGCGCCGTCAACAAATACGGCCTCGATATCGGCACGACGAAGCAGACGATCATGCAGTGGATCGTGCTGACGCCGCTGAAGAACATCTATGCGCCGGGTGCGCTGGCCGGCGACTACATCGGCGCCAGCGCGGAGGTGACGGCCGCCGTCGGCGCTGGCGCCAATCTACTGGTCGGCGGCTCCTCTCAGGCCTTCACCTTGCAGCCGCTCAGCTTGCAGACGCAGACCGGCATAAACCTCGCGATCGGCGTCAGCCAGTTCCAGCTGCGCAGCACCGAGAACTGATCGCGCTACGAACCCGCCAGGCGGAAAGGCTGCCGCGCGAACGATCCTCAAAAAACCGCTTGAGCTCAACCCCAGTTGAGGTTTTACAAGCCTGCCTCGAGCGCAACAACGCTCGATCCGGCGCTGTCGATTCGCATGGTCCTGCCGGAAACTTGTACTGGCTTCTGGCGTGCTGCGCTGGCGTCGAGATATGCAAGACAGGGGTGGAAATGACCGAGATCAGCACAAACAGGGTCGACTGGCGCGTATTGTGGGCAAGCGGCGACCTGGCGCGCTTCTGCTTCATCAGCCTCGGCATCCTGCTGCACGCCACCAACGAGACGATGGTGGCAACGGTGATGCCGGCCATGGTCGGCGAACTGGCGGGCGTACAGCTCGTCGGCTGGTCGCTGGCCATCTACGAACTCGGCGCCATCGTTGCCGGCGCGGCCGCCGGACGACTGGTGAGTTATGTCCCCTTGCGCACCAACATGGTGGTCGCCGCGCTGCTTTACGCAGCAGGCGCCCTGATCTGCGCCACCTCGCCTTCCATGCAACTGTTCCTCGCCGGCCGCCTGATCGAAGGACTTGGCGGCGGTGCGCTGGTGTCGCTGGCCTTCGTCTCGGTCGAACGGCTGTTCTCGCGCGCAATCTGGCCGCAGCTTTTCGGCATCATGTCGGCGATCTGGGGCGTCGCCGCCTTCAGCGGACCGTTGCTCGGCGCGATCATGACCGAGCTGTTGTCATGGCGCTGGGCCTTCGGCATCTTCACCCTCGGCGGCGCCGCCATGGCGCTGGCAAGCTTCCTCGTGCTCAACACGCCGGAGGCGACGAGGCCGAGGGCAAGCACAGGCGGGGCGCCGCCCTTCCCGTTCGCGGCCCTTGGCTGCCTTGCCGTCGCCGTGGTGCTGATCGCCTCGGCCGGCGTCGACATCGCCTTGCTGCGCTCTTCGCTGCTGATGGCCGTCGGCCTCATCGGCCTGGTGCTGTTCTTCACCATCGACGCGCTGAAGCCGCGTTCGCGGCTGTTCCCGGCGCGGCTGTTCTCATGGCGCACGCCGGTCGGCGCCGGCATGACCATGGTTGCCGCCTTTTCGGTGGCGACCTGTTCCTTCGGCGTCTACGGGCCGCTGCTGCTGACCAGCCTGCACGACATTCCGCTGCTGACCACCGGCTACATCATCGCCGCCGAATCGATCGCCTGGTCGATCCTGTCGATCCTCGTCGCCAACGCACCGCCGCAACGCGAGCGGCTGATCATCATCGGCGGCGCGGTGATGATCGCGGCCGGCATCGCCGGCTTTGCCTACACGATACCCCTGGGCTCCATCCCGCTGATCCTGATGTGCGCCCTGTTGCAAGGCGGCGGCTTCGGCATCGCCTGGCCGTTCCTGACACGCGTCATCGTCGCCTCCGCACCGGAGGGCGAGCAGACCATCGCCTCGGCGGCGGTGCCGACCATGCAGCGCATCGGCTATGCCGTGGGTGCAGCCCTTGCCGGCATCGTCGCCAATGCCAGTGGCTTTTCGCAAGGCTTGAACCACGACGCGGCGGCGAATGTCGCGTCCTGGCTGTTTCTCGCCTTCGTGCCGCTCGGCATTGTCGGCTGCCTGGCGGCTTTGCGCGTGTCCACGCCCCTTGATCAGCCGCGGGAAGCTATCGGCTAAAACCTGGCCTGCTCACTCGACCTCGCGCAGGCGGTAGCCAACGCCCGTCTCGGTGGTGATGTAGCGCGGCTGGTCGGGGCTCTTCTCGATCTTCTGCCTGAGCTGGCGCACATAGACCCTGAGATACTGCACGTCGGTCGAGTCGCCCCAGACCTGCTTCAACAGGAAATGATGGGTCAGCACCTTGCCGGCGTGCTGCACCAGCATGCGCAGGATGTCGTATTCCTTCGGCGACAGCTTTACCTCCTTGCCCTCTACCTTGACGATGCGCTTGACCAGGTCGACGCTGAGATCGCCGGTCTGAAAAATCGGCTTCTCGCCCTGTTGCTGGAACTTGTGGCGGAGCGCCACGCGAATGCGCGCCACCAGCTCGTTCATGCCGAAAGGTTTGGTGACATAGTCGTCGGCACCGAGTTCCAGGGCCTGGACGATGCCGGCCTCGTCGGTCCGGCTGGACAGGATGACCACTGGAATGTCGAGCCCGTCGTCGCGCCATTTGCGCAGCAGCTCAAGGCCGCTCATGCCGGGCAGGCCGAGGTCGAGCAGGACGAGGTCCGGCCTCTCCGCCTCCATCAGCTCGATCGCCGCCCTGGCATTCGGCGCCTCGCTGATCGCGTAGCCCTGGCTGCCGAGCCCGACGCGCAGCAGCTTGCGGATCGGCGGCTCGTCATCGACGACCAGTATCCTGACGTTCGAGTTTGTCATGCCAGGTCACCCACATCGTCAGTATTCGAAGCGTCGAAATTGGGCGGGTTTGCCGGCTTGGGCATCTTGATGGTGAACACCGCGCCCGAACGATCTGTCCGGTTTGCCGCCATGATGGTGCCACCCATCGCCTCGATGAAGCCGCGGCAGATCGACAGGCCGAGCCCGGTGCCGGCGCGGATCTGGTCGCGCTTGCGCACCCGGTAGAAGGTGTCGAAAATCCGCTCAAGATCGCCGGGAGGAATGCCCGGCCCTTCATCCATGATCTGCAGCAAGACGGAGCCATTGTCGGTCCAGCCCTGCACGCGGATCGTCGAGCCTTCCGGGGCATATTTCGCCGCATTGTCGAGAAGATTGAAGAGCGCCTGCTCGAACAGCACCGGGTCGACCTTCAACATCGGTAGATCCCTGGGGATGTCCGTCTCGATCTTGTGCTCGCCAATGATTTTCCTGGCCCTTTGCAGGGCGGAGCCGACGATGTCGCCGACATAGTGAAAGGCGTAGTTCGGCTCCATCGCGCCGGACTCGATCTTGGTCATGTCGAGCAGATTGGCGATGAAGCGGTTCAGCCGCTCGGATTCGTCGAGCACCGTCGACAGCAGTTCGGCCCGGTCCGGTTCGGGAAGTGCTGCTGAAAAATCCCGCAGCGTGCCGGCCGCGCCCATGATGGCGGCGAGCGGCGTCTTCAGATCATGGGAAATGGAGGTGAGCAGTGCCGAGCGCAGCCTGTCCGCCTCGGCCGCGAGCTTGGCGCGGTCGACGTCGGCGACCAGTTGGATACGCTCGATGGCGACCGCCGCCTGGTCGGCCAGTGCGTCGAGCAGCCGCTGCTGCTCGGGCGTCAGCAGCGGCCCCTGCTTGTCGTTGTCGAGGCCGACGACGCCGATCGCCGTGCGCCCGGTGCGCAAGGGCAAATAGAGGCGCTTGGCGCCCGGAAGCGTGTCGGCGCCGCGACCCGCGGCACGATCGTGCTCCCAGGCCCAGCGGGCGGCGGCGATGTCGGCCTCGGCCAGCGTGTCGTCGGGCGGATAGCCGGCCTTGACGGTGATGGTCCCGTCCTCCGGCAAAAGCAGCACCACCCGCAGCTTCAGCATCGAGGCGATCTGGAAGGCCGTGGCCCAAAGGACGTCGTCGAGCGTGCCGGCGCCGGCGAGCTTTTTTGAAAAGAGGTAGATGTCTTCCGTGGCCCGCGCCCGCGAGCGGGCGGCAACCGCCTGGCGCTGCACGCGCGCCGTCAGATTGCTGGCGATGACCGCAACGACGAGAAAGACGCCGAGCGCCACGATGCTCTCCGGATCCCGGATCGTCAGCGTATAACGAGGCTCCAGGAAGAAATAATTGAAAGCAAGGGCGCTGGCGAAACAAGCGTACAGAGCCGGCCACAGACCGCCGGTTACCGCCGATGCCAGTACGCCGATGAGAAGAATGATCGCCAGGTTGCGAACGTCGAGAAACTGGTCGAGAACGACGGCGAAGGCGAGCGAACCGATGACAAAGGCCGTGGCCTTGAGATAGGGCCAGATCTCGAACTGCCACTGCTCGTCCGCCGCCTTGACGCTCCTCGACGTCACCTCGGCGTTGCGTTCGGTTCCTGAAATGACATGGACGCTGATGTCGCCGGCATTGCGGATGAGATCGTAGGTGAGCGAGCCTTCGATCAACTCCCGCCAGCGCGACCGGGTCGGCCTGCCGACCACGATATGGGTGAAATTGTTCGCCGTCGCATGGCGAACAATGTCCTGCGCGATGTTCTGACCGGGAATGGTGGTCACCTCGGCGCCGAGCTGTTCGGCAAGCCGCAGGTTCGTAGCCAGCCGATCCTTGTCCGCTTCGGGCATGCTGGCCGAGCGAGGGCTGTCGACATGCAGCGCCGTCCACGGGGCACGGAGCCGGTCGGCCAGCCTGCGCGCGTAGCGAATACGCGAAGCCCCGCCCGGTCGCGCGTCGACGCAGACGAGAACCCTTTCCCCCGCGGCCCACGGTCCGGGAATGGCGTGGGCCTGCATATGGATCAGCAACTGGTCGTCGACGCGCTGCGCGGTGCGGCGCAGCGCCAGTTCCCTGAGCGCCGTCAGATTGCCCGGCGAGAAATAGTTCTCGATCGCGCGCTGCGCGGTGTTGGGGAAATAGACCTTGCCTTCCTCGAGCCGCTTGATCAGGTCGTCGGGGGTGAGATCGATGATCTCGACATCGTCGGCCTGGTCTATGATGGAATCGGGAACCGTCTCGCGAACCCTGACTTTGGTGATCTGGGCGACGACGTCGTTCAGGCTTTCGACATGCTGGATGTTGAGCGTCGTGTAGACGTCGATACCGTGCGTCAGGATTTCCTGGACATCGAGATAGCGCTTGGGGTGCCGGCTGCCGGGCGCATTGGTGTGGGCGAGTTCGTCGACGAGAACCAGCGCCGGGCGCCGGGCGAGGATGGCATCGATATCCATCTCGTCGAGGATGCGCCCCTTGTAGTCGACCTTGCGGCGGGGAATGACCTCATAACCCTCGACCAGGGCCAGTGTCTCCTTGCGCCCATGCGTCTCGACGACACCGATCACCACATCCACGCCGTCGGTCAGCCTGGCGCGGCCCGACATCAGCATCTCGTAGGTCTTGCCTACGCCGGGAGCGGCACCCAGGAATATCCGCAGCCGGCCGCGACCTTCCCGCTCGGCATGGTCAAGCAGTGCGTCGGGAGAAGGTCTGGCGTCGTTGTTTCTGTCGTCCGGCATCGGGACCGATCATGGATGGCGCCGGAGATACTGTCGATCCCCGGCCCGCACCATTCACTGTTTCGCGGCGTCCAGCGCAAGGTTGAGACCGAGCACATTGACCACAGGCTCGCCCATGAAGCCAAGCTCCCTGCCCTCGACTTGGGCATCGACAAGCGCCTTGATCTTGGCTTCGTCGATACCCCTGGCCTTGGCCACCCGGGCGACCTGGAAGTAGGCGGCTTCCGGGCTGATGTCGGGATCGAGGCCGCTGCCGGACGTCGTCACCAGATCCATCGGCACGGGCTGGTTCGGGTTTTCCGCTTTCAGTTTCTCGGCGTCGCCCTTGATGCGGTCGATCAGCTTGGGATTGGTCGGGCCGAGATTGCTGCCGCTCGAGGCGGCCGCATTGTAACCGTCGCCGGCAGCCGACGGGCGGCCGTGGAAATACTTGTCGCTGGCAAACCCCTGGCCGATCAGTTCGGAGCCGATGATCTTGCCGTCTTTCTCGACCAGGCTGCCATTGGCCTGACGCGGGAACAGCGCCTGGGCGATGCCGGTCATGCCCAGAGGATAGATCAGGCCGGTCAGCACCGTGAAGAAGACGATCATGATGATCGCGGGTCGTATCTGTTTGAACATGAGCGTAATTCCTTAAGCGAGGCCAAGTGCGGTGACGATCATGTCGATCGCCTTGATGCCGACGAAAGGCACGATGAGGCCGCCGAGGCCGTAGACGAGAAGATTGCGGCTGAGCAGCGCGCCGGCGCCGATGGCCCGATATTTGACGCCCTTCAGCGACAGCGGGATCAGCGCGATGATGATCAGCGCGTTGAAGATGATGGCCGACAGGATGGCACTCTGCGGCGTCGCCAGATGCATGACGTTGAGTGCCTGCAGCGGGCCGGTCGTCTGTCCCGGCGCGACGTAGAAGACGGCGAACATCGCCGGAATGATGGCGAAATACTTGGCCACGTCGTTGGCGATCGAGAAGGTCGTCAGCGAGCCCCGCGTCATCAAGAGCGCCTTGCCGATCTCGACGATCTCGATGAGCTTGGTCGGATCGCTGTCGAGATCGATCATGTTGCCGGCTTCGCGCGCTGCGACCGTGCCGGTGTTCATGGCGACACCGACATCGGCTTGCGCGAGGGCTGGCGCATCGTTGGTGCCGTCGCCGCACATGGCCACCAGCTTGCCCTTGGCCTGTTCGTCGCGGATCAGCTTGAGCTTGTCCTCCGGCGTGGCCTGGGCGAGGAAGTCGTCGACGCCGGCTTCCGCGGCGATGGCTGCTGCCGTCATCGGATTGTCGCCGGTGATCATCACCGTGCGGATGCCCATGCGGCGCAGTTCGGTGAAGCGCTCCCTGATGCCGCCCTTGACGATGTCCTTGAGGTGGATGACGCCGAGCAGGCGGCCGTCGCGTTCGACCGCCAGCGGCGTGCCGCCGGACTTGGCGATCTCGTCGGCGATGGCCTGGAGATCCCTGACGGTATCGCTGCCGGGCCGCGTGGCGTGGGCTGCGACCGTCGACTGGTTGACATGGGCAAGCACGGAATCGACGGCGCCCTTGCGCACCGACGAACCATCGATGTCGACACCGCTCATACGGGTTTGCGCGGTGAAGGGCACGAAGGTTGCGTGCAGCGTTGCCATGTCGCGGGCGCGGATGGCGTATTTCTCCTTGGCCAGCACGACGATCGAGCGGCCTTCCGGCGTTTCGTCGGCGAGCGAGGCCAGCTGGGCCGCGTCGGCCAGTTCCTGCTCGGTGACACCCTTGACCGGGCGAAACTGCGTCGCCTGGCGGTTGCCGAGCGTGATCGTGCCGGTCTTGTCGAGCAGCAGCGTGTCGACGTCGCCTGCGGCTTCCACGGCGCGACCCGACATGGCCAGCACGTTGAATCGCACCAGACGGTCCATGCCGGCGATGCCGATGGCCGAAAGCAGCGCGCCGATCGTGGTCGGGATCAAGGTGACGAACAACGCCACCAGAACGGTCACCGAGATATAGCCGCCCGAATAGGAAGCAAAACTCGGGATCGTCGCGGTGGCCAGCACGAAGATCAGCGTCATGCCGACGAGCAGGATGTTGAGCGCGATCTCGTTCGGCGTCTTCTGGCGCTCGGCACCTTCGACCAGCGAGATCATGCGGTCGAGGAAGGTGTGGCCGGAAGCCGCCGTGATGCGCACGCGGACCCAGTCGGACAGCACCTGCGTGCCGCCGGTGACCGCCGAACGATCGCCACCGGATTCGCGGATGACCGGCGCGGATTCGCCCGTGATCGCAGCCTCGTTGACCGAAGCGACGCCTTCGATCACCTCGCCGTCGGACGGGATGATGTCACCGGCCTCGACCAGCACGGCATCGCCGACCTTGAGGCTGGTGCCGGGCACGAGTTTGTATTTGGTGCGGTCCTCACCGGTCAAAAGCTTGGCCTGGGTCTCGGTGCGTGCCTTGCGCAGCGAATCCGCCTGCGCCTTGCCGCGGCCTTCTGCGACCGCTTCGGCGAAGTTGGCGAACAGGACGGTGAACCAAAGCCAGATGATGATCTGCAGCGTGAAGCCGAGATTGCCGCCGCCGGTGACCAGGTCCTTGACGAACAGCACCGTGGTGAGCGCCGAGACGACGGCAACGACGAACATCACCGGGTTCCTGGCCAACGTGCGCGGGTCGAGCTTGCGGAAGGCGCCGCCAATGGCGGGAAGCAGGATGCTGGCATCCATGATGCTGGCTGATTTCGAGTTGCTCATTTTGAAGCTCCGGCTTCGGTGTTGTTGGACGGCACCGGATGATCGGATGCCGAAAAGAGATGGGGCGGCCCGTAGGCCAGCAGCCAGAGGACGAGCATGACTGCCGCAAGGCCGAGAAACGTCGACAGGGTCGGGAAAGGAGGAGGTCTCTCCTCCTTTCCGTGATCGGCGCTGTGGCCGACCTTGCGGCGCATGGCATTGAACCAGGACATGACGGTCTCAGAAGGTCTGCCCGTGAGCCATCGCCAGGTGCTCGATGATCGGCCCGACGGCGAGCGCCGGGAAGAAGGTGAGGCCACCGACGATCAGGATGACGCCGACCAGCAGCCCGACGAACAGCGGGCCATCGGTCGGGAAGGTGCCGGCGGAGGCCGGAACCGTTTTCTTCGCCACCAGCGAGCCGGCAATGGCCAGCGCCGGGATGATGACCAGGAAGCGGCCCATCAGCATGCCGATGCCGATCGTGATGTTGTACCAGGGCGTGTTGCCGCTGAGGCCGCCAAAGGCGGAACCGTTGTTGGCCGCCGCCGAAGTGTAGGCGTACAGAACCTCGGAGAAGCCGTGCGGGCCGGCATTGCCCATCGACGCCACGCCGGTCGGCAGCACGACGGCGATGGCCGTGAAGATCAGCATCGCCAGCGGCAGGCACAGTATGGCCAGCATCGCCATCTTGACCTCCTTGGCCTCGATCTTCTTGCCGAGATATTCGGGCGTGCGGCCGACCATCAGGCCGGCAACGAAGACGGCGACGACGATGTACATCAGGATGCCGTAGAGACCCGCGCCGACACCGCCGACGATGACTTCGCCAAGCTGCATGTTGATGATCGGGATCATGCCGCCGAGCGCCGTGAACGAGCCGTGCATGGCGTTCACCGCACCGCAGGAAGCGGCCGTGGTGATGACGGCAAACAGCGCCGACAGAGCGATGCCGAAGCGGCTCTCCTTGCCCTCCATGTTGCCGCCGTCGATGCCCAGCGCATGCACCAGCGGGTTGCCGGCGGCTTCCGCCCAGTAGCAGATGGCGACACCGGCGATGAACATGACGCCCATGGCCGAGAGGATCGCCCAGCCCTGGCGCTGGTTGCCGATCATGCGGCCGAAGACATTGGTCAAGGCGGCGCCGATGGCGAAGATCGACACCATCTGGATCAGGTTGGAGATCGCGTCGGGGTTCTCGAACGGGTGCGCGGCATTGGCGTTGAAGAAACCGCCGCCATTGGTGCCGAGCATCTTGATGGCCACCTGCGAGGCGACCGGGCCAACGGCGATGGTCTGCTGCGCGCCTTCCAGCGTCGTGGCGTTGACGTAGGCGCCGAGCGTCTGCGGCATGCCGAGCCAGACATAGACCAGCGTCAGCACGATGCAGAACGGCAGCAGCAGATAAAGTGTGGAGCGGGTCATATCGACCCAGAAATTGCCGATCGACTTGCCCGACGCCCGCGCAAAGCCGCGGATCAGCGCAATGGCGATGGCAATGCCGGTGGCCGCCGAAACGAAGTTCTGCACCGTCAGTCCGGCCATCTGCACGAGATATGACATCGTGCTCTCGCCACCATAGTTCTGCCAGTTGGTGTTGGTCATGAAGCTGGCGGCGGTGTTGAAGGCGAGCCCAGGCTCGACCGCTGTCATGCCGGCCGGATTGTAAGGCAGGCTGCCCTGCAGGCGCTGCAGGGCATAAAGCACCAGGAAGCCGGCAAGGTTGAAGAGCAGCAGGGCGACCGCGTAGGTGGTCCAGTGCTGTTCCTCGCGTTCGCTGGTTCCGCAAAGGCGGTACAGCCCGCGCTCAAGCGGGCCGAAGAGGGGCGAAAGCAGCGTCCGGTCGCCGTTGAAGACGCGGTGCATGTAGCCGCCGAGCGGCTTCACGAGCAATATGACGATCCCGCAATAGACCAGGATCTGTATCCAACCGTTCAGTGTCATGGCTTTCGGTGCCTTCAGAAGCGTTCTGGACGAACGAGGGCGTATGTCAGGTAGGCGAGCAGGAACAGCGTCACGCCGCCACCGAGAATATAGTCGACGATCATTTTTTCAGCCTCGCTCTAGAGCGCGTCACAAGCTTTGATGTAGGCGAAACAAAGGGCAAAGAACAAAATTCCGGTCCCGATAACGGTCATATCCATTGTGTTTATTCCTTTTGTTCTTTGTACTTTGCGAATTTGACAAGAGAGTTCGCAATATCTCGAAAGTGGCCCGGCGCATCTTTGGCGACGGAACCGATTGTGTTTTCTGAAAGGAATATGGACCCGATCGCCATAAAGGTTCGAGACGGGGCGCAGTGGAAAGAAATAGGAATTTCATAAAGATTTTTGCGCGGGCTCTTCCCGACACGCAGGGATTGTCGCGCAAGACACGCGGCCAGCCACAGGATTGCGATTTCCCTGCGAACTGCCGGAAACGGGAAAGCCCGGCTGGGGACCAGCCGGGCTTTCTATGGTGGTGTGGCTTTAGCCGCCACGGAGGGTACGATCTTCAGGCGGCGTAGCCGCCATAGCCACGCGCAACGGCGTGCACGCCCGCCACCGGCTCGAGGTCCGGCCACAGGATACAAGAAGCTTGCGCAAACTGGACGAGCGCTTGGCGCGCCTGCTCGATGGTCACATAGCCTGGGATGGCGAGTTCACATGCTTCCACCGCGTTGCGGTAAAGCGGGCCGCGGCGGGAGGTCGTCCAATTGGTGAGGAAATCGTGCATTTCGGCCAGCGAGGCAATCTCGCGCTTGAAGCCGAGTCCGACCGACAGTGCGACCGGGGAATGAAACAGCTTGTCGTGCATGAAGCGGGCTCCTGGTTTTTCGCGCGCTTGGAGAGATATCCGGGCGGGTCCGCGAACGGGACGCCGTGAAACGCGCAACGAGGCCGGAGGTTCCAGCTTGGGACTTGGCGATTTTTGATTGTGCCTGGTCGGCGAAATTATCAATTCGCAGCGCAACGATCGCGTGCCGGACGCTCAACGGCTCCGCAGCCCAGTTGGCGACGGCAGGCTCTCCAAAATCCCGCAGGAGCCATCGAGATCGCTCCTCCCCGCCTTGAGGCTCACGCCTTCTTCACGAACTCGGTCTTGAGCACCAGGCCTTTCACTTGCTTGGTGTTGCATTCGATCTCGCCGGGATTGCCGTTCAGGCGGATGGCCTTCACCAACGTGCCGCGCTTGATCGTCTCCGAAGTGCCTTTGACTTTGAGGTCCTTGATCAGCGTGACGGAATCGCCGTCATTCAATTGAGCGCCATTGCTGTCGCGCACGATTACATCGTTCGGCATGCCATCTCCTGTGATTGGCAGGTTTCAAGGGCAAAGCGCGGCGGGATGTTTACCGCCCTCCTTCGCGCAGAGGCTCGGGCTTGTCCTGCGAAGCTCGTAGAACGAAGCGGGATGGCGGAGAGAGCGGGATTCGAACCCGCGTTACGGTCTCCCGTAAACACACTTTCCAGGCGTGCGCCTTCAACCACTCGGCCACCTCTCCGTCCATGCATGTCGCGTCGGCCGGTTTTGCCGCGCGGGTTGGGGAGATGCACCTCCCTTTGGGCAAGGCGGAACTTCCGCCATCGGCGTCGCCAACCAGCAAACACCTTCCCCTGCACCTGAGCCGTCGAAGCAACAGGCGCGGGGCTCATCTAGTCGATCCGGCGCCGAATGCCAAGCCATATCAGCCGTCTATTCGCTTTGCCGGCCACACAGTGTTCGCAGGGCCGCCGGCATGCCCGTTTTTGCGGGCGCCGCCGCTGCAATGGTGTGCACAGGCAGGACCGCCGGGCCGGCCGCCCTTGACTTCCCCCGGAGTTGCCTGTCGGGTGCCGAGGCTTTGCGGGGGCATTGAGCGGACATGACATCGAGCAATGGACAGACGCCAGTCAGGCGGCCGGACAGCGGGCTTTCCTTCGTGCCGGTGGGCTGGCTTGTCTTCGTCATGGCGTGGTCGGTCTACGGCCTGATCTCCGTCTGGCCCGCGGTCGGCGCCACCGGCCTGCCAGACAGCGTGTTTTACCTTATCTATGCGGGGCTCTTCATCGACGTCGTCACCATCCTGTGGGGGCTTTACCTGCTAGGCCTCGCCTTCGGCCGCTCGGCCCGCTTCCCGCGCCGGTTCATCATCTGGCAGGTCGCCACAATCGTCTGGCTGGTGGCCTGGCAGACCGCTGCACTGACGATTTCGGATTTCGTCTTTTCGGGTCAGGCGCTTGCCATCACGGCTGCTCAAATCGCCATCGGCGGTCTCTGCATCCATCTGCTGCGCCGTGGATCCGAAGCCGATGCCGTTTATGTCAATCCGGAAACCGAAAGCCCGCCTGTCTTCGTCTCCGTCATCGCCGCGCTGCTCGGCATCGTCCTGGGCGCGGTTATCGGCGCCGTGGCCGGATTCGCCATCGGCTCGGTGATCGCTGATGCCACCGAGATGAGCTGTTTCGAGGGCGCCTGCGGCTATTTTGCCGTGTTCACCGGCCTGGCCGGCCTCGTGATCGGCGCCATCGGCGGCGGCATTTTCGCCGTCTGGCGTGTCCATCGGCGCAAAAGGAAGCCGGCTGTATAGTTCGCGCAGGGCAACGAATCCGGGTTCCCCCGGGCTTTCGAGACTTCGCCGGCGCGTCGATTTGCGAGGCACCAAATGCAAAAACCCGCCTATGCGGCGGGTGGTCGGCGCAAGTCAGCACCATATCGAAATTAGTAGCATAGCTGCCCTCACATGTCAATGAAAAGCCACCCGGCCGACTGTTGTGCGGCCTTCTGTTGACCTGAGTTTGGAACCTGCAAATTCGCGTATGGCGATTGCGATCCGGCCATGCGCATTCTATCTCTGAAAGGCCCCTCGGGAGGGGGACCTGCCCGGAGGAGGGTTCTGATGTTTCGCTTCGTCTTTCGTCTTGCCGCCATGATCGCGCTGTCGATTTCCGTCATCATGGCGGTGCTCGACGCGACACGCACCGTGGCGGCCTCCGTGCTGGTGCTGACCCCGCTCAACACCAGTTGGCTGGCGGTCTCGCCCGACACGCGGGCCGCCTTCGAGACCTTCATCCGGACCAAGGCCAGCCCGCTGCTGTGGGACGGGGCCATCGCCTGGGTGCTGAACCAGCCGGGCTTCGCCGTGTTCGCGGTGCTGGCTTTCCTGCTCTATGCGATAGGCTACAGGCGGTCACCGCGTACCGGTCAATTCGCCGCCACCTAGAGCATCGGACCCAAAAGCGGTTGCCGGTTTTGGGAAACCCGATGCTCAAACAAAGCCGCCGTCATGCGGCTTTTTGCGTTCACCCGAAGAGGAGCCGCGCATGTTCTTTCTCAGCGACATGCTGAACAAGAAGCTCAATCTGCCGAAGCCCTCCGAGGCTCTGCCGGGCCGCGCCAGGGCGATCCCGACCGCATCCAGGCACAAGGTCTTGAAAAGACCGCTCAAGGGTCCTTATCCCGAGAGGCTGGAGACGGCGATGTTCGGACTCGGCTGCTTCTGGGCTGCGGAGCGGCTGTTCTGGCAGATCGAAGGCGTCTGGGTCACCGCGGCCGGCTATGCCGGCGGCTTCACGCCCAATCCGACCTATCAGGAGACCTGCACCGGGCTTACCGGTCATGCCGAAGTGGTGCTGGTGGTCCATGACCCCGAGATCGCCTCCTATGCTGGGCTTCTGAGGCTGTTCTGGGAAAGCCACGACCCCACGCAAGGCATGCGCCAGGGCAATGATGTCGGCACCGCCTATCGCTCCGCGATCTACACGAGCGACGAGGCGCAATTGTCGGCGGCGAGCGCCTCGCGCGATGCGTATGAGACCTCGCTGCGCGGTGCCGGCCACGGCAGGATCACCACCGAGATCGCCCCGGCGGCCGAATTCTACTTCGCCGAAGCCGATCACCAGCAATATCTGGCGAAGAACCCTTACGGCACGTGCAACCTCAAAGGCAACGGCGTCGCTTGCGCCATCCCTGCCGCCGCCTCCGCCTGACACTTGGCGCAAGGACAAGCTGCGGTGCGGCTTGCCCGCACCAAGCTTTTCCAAAAGGTCAAAATTCCGCGTGAATTTTGTTTCGGGCCATGCCAGATTGCCGCCGAGCGGGAGGGAGTACACTCCTGGCTGACGTCGTATGCCTGCCGGAGAACCGGGCCGGCATGCGGCGCGTAACGGAAAAAATAACCGACAGGGTGTGGATCACATGAAACGTATCGTTCTCGGCCTCCTGGCCGCAACCGCAATGGTTCTTCCGGCTTTCGCCGCGGATGTCCAGCCGGCCATCCTCTATGATCTCGGCGGCAAGTTCGACAAATCCTTCAACGAGGCTGCCTACAACGGCGCCGAAAAATTCAAGACGGAAACCGGCACGGCCTACGTCGAATTCGAGGTCTCCAATGCCTCGCAGCGTGAGCAGGCGCTGCGCCGCTTCGCCGAGGACGGCCGCAACCCGATCGTCATGGCGGGCTTTGCCTGGACGGACGCGCTGGCCAAGGTCGCCGCCGAATATCCCGACCTGAACTTCGCCATCATCGACGACCAGGTCGATCTGCCGAACGTGCGGTCGCTGAAGTTCAAGGAACAGGAGGGCTCCTACCTCGTCGGCGTCCTGGCGGCCATGGCTTCGAAGTCGAAGAAGGTCTCCTTCGTCGGCGGCATGGATATCCCGCTGATCCGCAAGTTCGAATGCGGCTATGTCGGCGGCGCCAAGTCAGCGGGCGCGACCGACGTCATCCAGAACATGACGGGTGATACGCCGGCTGCCTGGAACGATCCGGCCAAGGGCGGCGAGATCGCCAAGACGCAGATCGACCAGGGCTCCGACGTGGTCTATGCCGCGGCAGGCGGCACCGGCGTCGGCGTGCTGCAGGCGGCGGCAGATGCCGGCAAGCTCGGCATCGGCGTCGATTCCAACCAGAACGGCCTGCAGCCGGGCAAGGTGCTGACCTCGATGCTGAAGCGCGTCGACGTCGCCGTCTACACCGCCTTCATGGACGGCAAGAACGGCACCTTCAAGGGCGGAGTCGAGAATCTGGGCCTCAAGGAAGGCGGCGTCGACTACGCCATGGACGACAACAACAAGGCGCTGGTGACGGACGAGATGAAGGCGGCCGTCGAAAAAGCCAAGGCCGACATCATTGCCGGCAAGGTCGAAGTACACGACTATACGGCTGACAACGCTTGCCCCTATTGAGCGGCACGAACACACAGCCATGATCTGCAAACCGCCGGGCGCCAGCCCGGCGGTTTTGCCTTATACGGGTTCGAGCGAAACCTTCGCTCCGTGCCGGACACCGTTTCGGGATACAGATGCAGCCGACGATCGAACCCATGGGCGAGCACGACGTAGCAGCTGCCGCGCAACTGCGCCTGGCTGCCTTTTTCGAGGGAACCGGAAGGAGCCTCGGGGAAGATGCGGCAGGGCTTCGCGACTTGATCGCCGGTGACGGCTTCGAGGCGGCATTCGTGGCCCGGGTCGGCGACACCCCGGTCGGGACATGCCTGCTGGTCCGCCACGAGTTGGAGCCCGCGCATGATCTGACGCCATGGCTGGCCGGGTTGGTTGTCGATGCAAGGTATCGACGCCGAGGCATCGCCACCGCGCTGGTCAAGGCAACGGAAGCCCATGCCGCGTCACGGGGCGTCGAGACGCTCTATCTCTACACATGGGATGCGCGTGATTTCTACGCGACCCTTGGCTGGAATACCGTTGAGATATGCGGTTCGGACGGCGAGACGATGGCGCTGATGTCACGCCGGCCTCGCCTATAGCAGCTTCGCGACGAGACAGCCCAGCGCGAACGCCACTATCAGTCCGGCGGCAACCACAAATCCGCGCCGGCCGCCCAGCGTGTGCAGGCCGATGCCATGCGGCCGCTGCGACAGGCTTCGGATCACGGTTGGCGGCCTGGCGTCGCTCAGGCCAGAACTACGCATCTGCGGCAGGTCGCCAATCCGCTGCGTGATCTGTTTCCAGCGCTCCTCGCCGCTGGCTGGGTCGGCACGGTCAAAGATGTGCATGCGTTCGGCAAGCTGCACGACCGCGTCGCGGAAGGCGGGATCGATCTCCAGGTCGCGCTCTGCCCTTTCACGGTCCACATCGTTCATAAGACCGAGCACGTAGTCGCCGGCCCGCGCGATGCGATCGCTTTCACTGACCACGGCGTGCACCCTCCCCCTTTTCCTCAGAGACTGGTTCGAACCTCAGAGACTGGTTCGAAATTCGCTCTGGAGAGTCATATGATGGTGCTTTCGAGAACCGTAGCGGAGCGGACATTTGGTGCGTGAGCTCAGTTCTACTGCACGCAGTAGAACGGGGAAGCGCAGAAAACGCCATCAGATGGCCGCCAGAGTAGAATTTCCAAACAGTCTCTCACCAGTGCGGCGGCTTGGTTACCGGCACATCATCGCCTGTCTGCTCCTCCAGCGCCAGGAAGCGATCGCTCAGTGCGTCGAGCTTGCGCTGCATGCGCTCGATCACTTTCCACTGCTCGGCGATCTGGCCGGACAGTTCCTCGATGGTCTTCTCCTGCTCGGTGGCGCGAATTTCCAGCGTCGTCAGCCGGTCGGCGGGCATGATCATGTGAATTCCCCAATCTTCACCGCGATGACGTTCACCGCGATGTCGTTGACCGCGATGTCTTGCGCCGTGATGCGAATTTCGGCTCCGTCATACTAGCGAATGTGAAGGCCCCGGCCACGTTGCAAATTGACAAGCGCACCGGGATTTGTCGAGAGTGAACCTGCTCCGCCAATTGGCACGGGCGGAGTGTCATGCTAGGCGTTTTGACCAAGCGATAAAAAAATAAGAGTGGGACAGGCTGCATGGCGCAAGCCGCAATCGAGTTGATCGGCATCAACAAGAGTTTTGGTGCGGTGCGCGCCAACCGGGACATCAACCTTGAGATCGGTCGCGGCACGATCCACGGCATTGTCGGCGAGAACGGAGCTGGCAAGTCGACACTGATGTCGATCCTCTACGGCTTCTACCAGGCCGACAGCGGCGAGATCCGCGTTGGCGGCCAGCCGGCCTCGATCAAGACCCCCAATGACGCCATCGCGCTCGGCATCGGCATGGTGCATCAGCACTTCATGCTGGTCGACAATTTCACGGTGCTGGAGAACGTCATCCTCGGCGCCGAAAGCGATGCGCTCTTGAAGAAGAGCATCGCCAAGGCGCGCTCCGAACTGGAGCGGCTGGAGCGTGAATACGGGCTGGAAGTCGATCCCGATGCAATCATCGAGGAACTGCCGGTCGGCCTGCAGCAGCGTGTCGAGATCCTGAAAGCACTCTATCGTGGCGCCGAGATCCTGATCCTCGACGAGCCGACGGGCGTTTTGACACCGGCCGAGGCCGACCATCTGTTCCGCATCCTTCGGCAGTTGAAGGACCAGGGCAAGACGGTGGTGCTGATCACCCACAAATTGCGCGAGATCATGGCCATCACCGACACCGTGTCGGTGATGCGCCAGGGCACGATGGTGGCGACGCGCGAGACAGCCAAGACCACGGTCGAGGAACTGGCCGAGCTGATGGTCGGGCGGCGCGTGCTCTTGCGGGTCGAGAAGGGCGAGGCGGCAGCCGGCGCCGTCAAGCTCGCGGTCAAGAACCTGACGGTCAGGGATACGCGCGGCGTCACCATGGTCGACGACATCTCCTTCGATATCAGGGCGGGCGAGATCGTCGGCATCGCCGGTGTCGCCGGCAACGGACAATCCGAACTGCTTGAGGCGATTTCCGGCATCAGGCGCGCCGTGTCCGGCTCGGTCATGCTCGACGGCAAGCCGATCGACCTGACCGGTGCGGCAGATCCCGGCGAATTGCGCGACCGTGGCCTGGCGCATGTGCCGGAGGACCGCCATCACGTCGGGCTGGTGCTGGCCTTCGAGGAGAACGAGAATTCGATCCTCGGCTATCACGACGATCCCCGCTATCTCCGGGGTCCTTTCCTCAACATCGATGCCATCCGCAACGATGCCAAGGACAAGATCACGAAATACGATATCCGGCCGGCCGACTGTCGGCTGAAGACCGCCAATTTCTCCGGCGGCAACCAGCAGAAGATCGTGCTGGCGCGGGAGATGGAACAGGACCCGGGTGTTCTGATCGTTGGCCAGCCGACACGCGGCGTCGATGTCGGCGCCATCGAATTCATCCACAAGCGCCTGATCGCCATGCGCGACCAAGGCAAGGCGGTGCTGGTGGTGTCGGTCGAGCTGGACGAGATCCGTTCGCTGTCCGACCGTATCCTGGTGATGTTTGCCGGCCGCATCGTCGGCGAGCGCGGTCCCGAAGCGACCGAGGGCGAGCTCGGCCTGCTCATGGCCGGCATCGAGCACCAGGAGGCAGCCGAATGAGCACGCCTTACGCCAAACTGCCGGCCTGGGCCGACTATGGCCTGATCCCGCTGATCAATCTGTTCGTCGCCTTCGTCGTCGCCGGCTTCGTCGTGCTTTTGGTCGGTGAGAATCCGCTGCGCGCAGCCGTCATCCTGGTCGAAGGCGCCTTCGGCAAAGGCACCGGCATCGCCTTCACCCTCTTTTATGCCACCACCTTCATCTTCACCGGCCTTTCGGTGGCGGTGGCCGCGCATTGCGGCCTGTTCAACATCGGCACCGAGGGGCAGGCCTACATCGCCGGCCTCGGCATCGCCATCGTCTGCCTGAGCTTCGACAGCACACTGCCATGGTGGCTGACCTTCCCGCTGGCGATCATTGCGGCGGCGGCAGTGGGCGCATTGTGGGCGCTCATCCCGGCCTATCTGCAGGCCAAGCGTGGCTCGCACATCGTCATCACCACCATCATGTTCAACTTCATCGCCGCCTCGATCATGGTTTACCTGCTGGTCGGCCCGTTGAAGCCAGCCGCCTCGCAAGCGCCGCAGACGCGCAACTTCCTCGCCGGCGCGGAATTGCCCAAGCTCAACTGGATCATCGAGCTGTTCGGCGCCAAGATCCGGTCGGCGCCGCTCAACGTCACCTTCCTGCTGGCGCTGGTCATGGCCTTCCTGGTCTGGCTGCTGATCTGGCGCACCAAGCTCGGCTATGAGATGCGCACCTACGGTCACAGCCCGAAAGCGGCACGCTATGCCGGCATTTCCGAAACCCGCATCATCATCACCGCCATGATGATCTCGGGCGGGCTGGCCGGCATGATGGCGCTCAATCCGGTGATGGGCGATCAGCACAATGTCGCCATCGACTTCGTTTCCGGCGCCGGCTTCGTCGGCATCGCCGTGGCGCTGATGGGCCGCCTGCACCCTGTCGGCATCGTGCTGGCGGCGATCCTGTTCGGCATGCTCTACCAGGGCGGCGCCGAACTCGCCTTCGAGATGCCGGCAATCAGCCGCGACATGATCGTCATCATTCAAGGCCTGGTGATCCTGTTTGCCGGTGCCCTCGAGCACATGTTCCGGCCCTACATCCAGGCGCTGTTCGCCTCGTTCAGTCCGCGATCGGTCGGCATGGAAGCGGTCAAGGGGAAAGGTGCCTGAGATGGATGTGTTCAACGCGATCATCCAGACACTGGACTCCACCATCCGCCTCTCGGTGCCGCTGCTGCTTGCCTGCCTCGCCGGCCTCTATTCGGAACGCGCTGGCATCTTCGACATCGGCCTCGAAGGCAAGATGCTGGTCGGCGCCTTCGCCGGCGCGGCGGCGGCTTCCGTGTTTCATTCGGCCTTTCTCGGCCTCGGCATGGCGATCCTGATCTCGGTCGCCTTTGCCATGATCCACGGCTTTGCCTCGATCACCCATCGCGGCAACCAGATCGTCTCCGGCGTGGCGATCAATTTCATCGCCGCCGGCTCGACCATCATCCTCGGCCAGGCCTGGTTCCAGCAGGGCGGGCGCACGCCGGCGCTGCAACCGGGCGAGCGCTTCGAGGCCATCACCCTGCCGGGCGCCGAGGCCATCCGCGACGTGCCGATCATCGGACCGATCTATGCCGAACTCCTGTCGGGCCACTCGATCCTGGTCTATCTTGCCTTCCTGATGGTGCCGTTCACCTGGTGGGTGCTGTTTCGCACCCGTTTTGGCCTCAGGCTGCGCGCCGTAGGCGAGAACCCGGCCGCCGTCGACACCGCCGGCATATCCGTCGCCTGGCTGCGCTACAGGGCGCTGATCTGCACCGGCATTCTCACCGGCATTGCCGGCGCCTACCTGTCGATGGTGCAAAATGGCGGCTTCGTGAAGGACATGACCGCCGGCAAGGGCTACATCGCGCTGGCAGCCCTGATCTTCGCCAAGTGGAAGCCGGTCAACGCCATGTTCGCCTGCCTTCTGTTCGGCTTCCTCGACGCGGCGTCGATCCGCCTGCAAGGATCACCGCTGCCCATCATCGGCAAGGTGCCGGCGCAGTTCATGCAGGCGCTGCCCTACATCCTCACCGTCATCCTGCTCGCCGGCTTCATCGGCAAGGCCATTCCGCCACGCGCCGGCGGCGTGCCTTATGTCAAGGAACGTTGAGCGGCAGGTCGGCTTTGCGCCGGGTTTTGAACACGATCATCGGAGAGAACACCTGAATGTCGCATGATCTGTTCGAGGCCGCCAAGGCCGCCATGGCCAAGGCCTACGCGCCCTATTCCAAGTTTCCGGTCGGCGCTGCCTTGCGCACCGAGGACGGGCGCGTCTTTACCGGCGCCAACATCGAAGTCGCCTCCTATCCGGAAGGCTGGTGCGCCGAGACCACGGCGCTCGGCCACTACATCATGGGCGGCGGCGGCAAGATCGTGGAGATCGCCGTCCTTGCCGAACGCATGGCCAAATGCTCGCCTTGCGGCGGCTGCCGCCAGCGGCTTGCCGAATTCTGCCGGCCGGAAACAAAGCTCTATCTCTGCGACAATGCGGGTGTGGCCGAGACCGTGACCATGGGCGACATGCTGCCTTACGGTTTCCGCGGCGATATTTTGAAATGAACAACGGGCTCAAATGAACAGCTGGCGGCGATGACTGAAAAAGCCCTGGATCATCTCGTCGAAAGGCTGGACGGCCTGGCGCCGGCCACCGCACTGGTGCTCGGTTCGGGCCTCGGCGGTCTGGTCGACCAGATAGAGGACCCGATCCGCATCTCCTATGCCGACCTGCCGGGTTTTCCCAGAAGCGGCGTCACCGGGCACGCCGGCGAAGTGGTGGCAGGGCTGTTTGCCGGCGTGCCGGTGCTGATGCTGTCGGGCCGCGCCCATTACTACGAGCACGGCAACGCCGCGGCGATGCGCCCGGTGTTGGAAGTGCTTGCCGGCATCGGCATCACGAAATTGATCCTTACCAATGCCGCCGGCTCGGTCGATCCGGACATGCCGCCGGGCTCGGTGATGCTGATATCGGACCACATCAATTTCTCGGGCACCAATCCGCTGATCGGCGAACCCAGCGACCGGCGTTTCGTCGGCCTGACCGAACCCTATGATGCCGGCATCCGCCAGGCCATCGAAGGGGCGGCAAATGCGACCGGCACCACCCTGCACAAGGGCGTCTATATGTGGTTCTCCGGCCCATGCTTCGAAACGCCGGCCGAAATCCGCATGGCGCGCATCATGGGCGCCAATGCGGTCGGCATGTCGACCGTACCTGAAGTCATTCTCGCCCGCTTCCTCGGACTGCGCGTCGCCGCCTGTTCGGTCATCACCAATTTGGCGGCCGGCATGACCGGGGCCGAGCTATCGCACCAGGAAACCAAGGACATGGCGCCGGTCGGCGGCGCGCGGCTGGCGACGATCCTGCAGCGCGTGTTCCACGACGGACTGCTGGAGACCTGATGCTTCCCCAGGAAATCATCCGCCGCAAGCGCGATGGCCTCAGGCTGTCGGAAGGAGAGATCGCCGGCTTCGTCGAGGGCGTGACGTCAGGCGCCGTTACCGATGGCCAGGCCGGCGCCTTCGCCATGGCGGTGTTCTTCAACGGCATGAACCGCGACGAGGCCGTGGCGCTGACGCTGGCGATGCGCGATTCCGGCGATGTGCTCGACTGGTCGGACCTGCCCGGCCCGGTCACCGACAAGCATTCGACCGGCGGCGTCGGCGACAATGTCTCGCTGATGCTGGCGCCGATCGTCGCCGCCTGCGGCGCCTATGTGCCGATGATCTCGGGCCGTGGCCTTGGCCACACCGGCGGTACGCTGGACAAGATGGATGCCATCCCCGGCTACGTCAGCCAGCCCGACGTCGCGCTGTTTCGCAAGGCGGTGCTCGAAACAGGCTGTGCCATCATCGGCCAGACCGCCGACCTCGCGCCCGCTGATCGACGGCTCTACGCGATCCGCGACGTCTCCGGCACGGTCGAATCGGTGCCGCTGATCACCGCTTCGATCCTGTCGAAGAAGCTGGCGGCCGGGCTGCAATCGCTGGTGCTCGACGTCAAGGTCGGCAACGGCGCCTTCATGGAAAAATCGCGCGACGCCACCGCACTCGCCAACAGCCTGGTTGAGATCGCCAACGGCGCCGGACTGAAGGCCTCGGCGTTGATCACCGGGATGAACGAGCCGCTGGCGTCGGCCGCCGGCAACGCCGTCGAGGTGCGCAACGCCGTCGATTTCCTCACCGGCCGGTTTCGCGACCGGAGGCTTGAGGACGTGACGCTGGCGCTCGCCGCCGCAATGCTGCAGTCGGCGGGACTGGTATCGTCCAATCAGGATGGCATGCGGCGCGCCACCGAGACGCTCGCCAGCGGCCGCGCCGCCGCCACTTTCGCGCGCATGGTGGCCGCGCTTGGCGGCCCCGTCGATTTCGTCGAGAAACCGGAAAAATATCTGCCAGCGGCAGCGATCGAATTTGCCGTCAAGGCGACCGCAAACGGCTTCGTCACCGGCATCGCCACCCGCGATATCGGGCTCGCCGTGGTCGGCCTGGGAGGTGGGCGCACGCGGCCGGACGACCAGATCGACCCCGCGGTCGGCATCACCAGGCTGTTGCCGGTCGGTGCGGAGGTTGGGATCGGCGAGCCGCTGGCGCTGATCCATGCCCGCTCATCGGCCGATGCCGAGGCCGCCGCGGCAACCGTGCTTTCGGCCTATACGGTCGGCGCCTCGAAGCCGCCGGCCGACAAGTCGGTCATCCGGCGGATTCTGCCGCGCGGCTAGAGCAATTCCAGGAAAAGTGTGAAACGGCTTCCCGGGAAAAGCGCATAGCGCTTTTCCTTGGGAATTGCGGAAAACGGATAGCGTTACTGGACGAGCAGCAGCGTGCCGTTCTCGACCTGGTATTTGTCGAGCCGGTTGAGGAAGCTCATGCCGATCAGATTGGTGCGCAGCGCCCTGTCGTCGAGCACGATGGTCTGGACGTCATTGACCGTGATGTTGCCGATCTGCAGGCGGTCGATCGTGGCCACGGCCGCCTTGATGGTGCCGTTGGCGGTGTTGACCTCGCGGTTGAAGTCGGAAGCGTTCAACGACAGGCCGATCCGGCGCGCCGTCGAAATGTTGATGGCGACCAGCGTGGCGCCGGTGTCGATCATGCCGTCGACCTGACGTCCATTGAGCTTGAAGGCCGATGAGAAATGTCCGCGCTCGTCTGCCGCAACGACGACCTTGCGGCCCATCGGCAGCGGTGCCGCGGGCTTGTTGGGCACCGATGCCAGATTGACGTCCGGTTGGGCTTCGGCCGCTTGTTTGCCCGGCACCGCCGACCTCAGCAGATTTTCGACGAGTTGCGGATTCGACTGATACACAATCGGTATCGAGGCCGATGTACCGGCGAAAACGGCTAGGATCAGAAGTTTGCGCAGCATGGGTCGGCCTCGCCGCATGACCCCGAAAATCGGGATCGATTTTCGAAGGCTCACGCGCAAATCAAAGTGCTGCAGTGTCCTTTGCGCGTCCGAAATGGACGCGGGGCGCTGCAGTGACAGCCGATCGTTAAGCCCGGATGGTGTTTGCCGCTTTAACGCGCGCCAAAACCGCGCCTTTGCGTAAACATTTGGTAAATCGTACCAAGCGACTTCGCCTGGTATTACTTGGTCCCGTACATGCGGTCGCCGGCGTCGCCGAGGCCAGGCATGATGTAGCCCTTCTCGTTGAGCTGGCGGTCGATCGAAGCGGTGAAGACGGGAACGTCCGGATGCGCCTTGATGAAGCGGTCGATGCCTTCAGGCGCCGCCAACAGGCAAAGGAAACGGATGTTGGTGGCGCCACGCTCTTTCAGCTTGTCGATCGCCGCGATCGCCGAATTGGCGGTGGCCAGCATCGGATCGACGACGATCACCAGCCGGTCGGCGAGGTCGCTCGGCGCCTTGAAGAAATATTCGACCGCTTCCAGCGTTTCGTGATCGCGGTAGAGACCGACATGGGCGACGCGCGCCGCCGGCACCAGGTCGAGCAGGCCTTCCAGCAAGCCGTTTCCGGCGCGCAGCACCGAGGCGAAGACCAGCTTCTTGCCCTCAAGCGTCGGCGCTTCCATCGTTTCCATCGGCGTTTCAATGGTCGTCGTCGTCAGTTCGAGGTTGCGGGTGACCTCGTAGCCGAGCAGCAGCGAGATTTCGCGCAGCAGCCGGCGAAAGCCGGCCGTCGAGGTTTCCTTCTTGCGCATGATGGTCAGCTTGTGCTGGACAAGCGGGTGGTCGACGACGGTGACGCCCTTCATGGTGTTCTCCTGATGCCTGCGCCCGAAAATGCGCGCATGGCCCTTTCGGACGCGCCGCGCTTCAAGCTGCCTGGGCGAACCCTAGCGGCAATGCGCCGGCCAAGGAACCGCTTGGCCCGCACCGACCACAGCTTTGTCGGCGGAAATCAGCGCGCCGCGCCGTTCAACCGGGCAAGAAGCGCGGTCTTCGTCTTTCTATCGACGAAAGCGGCTTCGATGGCGGTGCGGGTGACGGCGGCCAGCGCCTTTTCGTTCATCGAGAAATGCTCGGCGGCAATGTCGTATTCGCGCTTCAGCGAGGTCCAGAAATAGGGCGGATCGTCGGAATTGAGCGTCACCTTGCAGCCGGCCGCCTGCAGGGCCGGAAACGGATGATCGGCGAAACTGTCGAACACCTTGAGCGCAATGTTGGAACCGGGGCAGCATTCCAGCACGACGCCCTCGTCGGCGATGCGCCGGACGAGGTCCGGGTTCTCGATGGCGCGCACGCCATGGCCGATGCGGGACGGGCGGATGTGATCGAGCGCCGCCTGGACGGTCTCCCAGCCCGTCAGTTCGCCGGCATGGACGGTGATGCCGAGCCCGGCCTCGCGGGCGATCTCGAAAGCCCTGACATAGTCCTCCATATCGCCGATGCGCTCATCGCCGGCAACGCCGAAACCGGTGACCAGCGGATGCCCGCAGCGCGCCGCGAAGCGCGCCGCCTGCTCGATCGACTCGACCCCGACATGGCGTACGCCGGTGACGATCATGCGGCCCTCGATGCCGGTCTTGGCCTTGGCGCGGGCCATGCCTTCGCCGAGCGCATCGGTATAGGCCTTGGGCGACAGGCCGGCCTTTTTCGCGTGGTCCGGCGAGGTGAACACCTCGGAATAGATGGCACCATCGCGAGCGAGACTGGTCAGATAATGGTCGGCCAGCCGCGCATAGTCCTCCTCGGTCCGGAACAGATCGGCGGAAAAATCATAAGCCGCCAGGAAGGAGGTGAAATCGTGCCAGACGAAGGAACCGTTCTGGATATAGGGCGAGGTGTCCTTGCCGTATTTCTGCGCCTGGCGGATGACGAGTTCGGGCGCCGCTGCCCCTTCGATGTGGCAGTGCAGTTCCGCTTTCAAAGGCATTCAATCATCCCGTCGGTCCGTCCAGGTCTTGAAAACCCGCCACCTGGAAGCGCGGCTGAACACCGCGCCTTAAACAATAGCGCCCGCACCATCGATCGGCTATGGTCCCGCCGGTTTTATGACGGATCAAAAAAATGTCAGTTGAGAGAACCACGGCCGCGGGCGGCATGGAAACCTCCTATGGTTTCAAGCGTGTAGGGGCTGGCGACAAGCAGTCCCTGGTCAACGATGTTTTCCACAAGGTCGCCAACCGCTACGACCTGATGAACGATCTGATGTCGGCCGGCCTGCACCGGCTGTGGAAGGACGCCATGGTCACCTGGCTCAATCCTCCCAAAAGGATCGGCTGGCGCGTGCTGGACGTTGCCGGCGGCACCGGCGACATCGCCTTCCGCATCGTCGATGCCAGCCACGGCACCGCCCATGCCACCGTGCTCGACATCAATGGCTCGATGCTGGCCGTCGGCCGCGACCGGGCCGAAAAGAAAGGCCTGTCCGGCAACACCGATTTCGTCGAGGCCAATGCCGAGGAGCTGCCCTTCCCTGATGCCACATTCGATGCCTACACCATCGCTTTCGGCATCCGCAACGTACCGCGCATAGAGGTGGCCTTGGGCGAAGCGTTTCGCGTGCTGAAGCCGGGCGGGCGCTTCCTGTGCCTGGAATTTTCCGAGGTCGAGATGCCGCTGCTCGACAAAGCCTACGAAGCCTGGTCGTTCAATGCCATTCCCAAGATCGGCAAGATGGTCACCGGTGACGGCGAGCCCTATTCCTATCTGGTCGAATCGATCGCCAGGTTTCCCAACCAGCAGAATTTCGCGACGATGATTTCCCGCGCCGGCTTCGATCGCGTTTCCTTCCGCAATTATTCCGGCGGTATTGCAGCACTTCATTCGGGCTGGAAGCTTTGAGTCCGGACCGCATTTCTCACAATCGACGTGTGCTATGCCGGCTCAAAGAGCCGGCAGGGTTGGCGCTGCCATGAGCAATGTCAGTGCAGGTTTCCGGCTCGTAAGGGCCGGCTGGGTGCTGGTCCGCGAGGGTGTCGTCGCCGCTCTGCCGGGTGAGGAACTGTCCGGCCTGCCGAAGTTCGGATGGCGCATGGCGCGGCTGTTCACCCGCCGCCGCGCGCTGGCCTATGAGCGCAGCGACCGGCTGGCCAAGGCGGTCGTCCGGCTCGGTCCATCCTACGTCAAGCTCGGCCAGTTCCTGGCGACACGGCCCGATGTCGTCGGCAACGACATGGCGCTCGATCTCGCCATGTTGCAGGACAAGATGCACACCTTCCCCCGGGCCGAGGCCATCGCGGCGATCGAGGCTTCGCTCGGGCGCAAGGTCGGCGATCTCTATACGCAATTCGGCGACCCGGTCGCCGCCGCCTCCATCGCCCAGGTCCATGCCGCCGATGCCATGCATGACGGCGTTGCCACCAAGGTGGCGGTCAAGGTGATCCGGCCCGGCGTGCGCCGCCGCTTCTTCCAGGATCTCGAAAGCTATTTCCTTGCCGCTCGCCTGCAGGAGAAATACATCCCCTCGTCACGCCGGCTGCGGCCGGTCGAGGTCACCCAGACGCTGGCGCAGACCACCAAGATCGAGATGGACCTTCGCCTTGAGGCGGCGGCTCTCTCGGAGCTCGGCGAAAGCACCAGGGAGGACCCCGGCTTTCGCGTGCCGTCCGTCGACTGGGAGCGCACCGGCCGCGACGTGTTGACCATGGAGTGGGTCGACGGCGTCAAGATGAACGACATTGCCGGCCTGGAAGCCGCCGGCCACGATCTGAAGGCGATCGCAGCCAATCTCATCCAGTCGTTCCTGCGCCACACGCTGCGCGACGGGTTCTTCCACGCCGACATGCACCCGGGCAACCTCTTCGTCGAGGCGAACGGCACCATCGTCGCCGTCGATCTCGGCATTGCCGGCAGGCTCGGCAAGAAGGAGCGCCGTTTCCTCGCCGAAATCCTCTACGGCTTCATCACGCGCGACTATCTGCGCGTCGCCGAGGTGCATTTCGAGGCCGGCTATGTGCCGCGCCAGCACAATGTCGCGGCCTTCGCGCAGGCGATCCGGGCGATCGGCGAGCCGATCCATGGCCAGCCGGCCGAGACCATCTCGATGGCCAAGCTTCTGACGCTGCTGTTCGAGGTCACCGAGCTCTTCGACATGGCGACGCGGCCCGAATTGATCCTGCTGCAGAAGACCATGGTGGTGGTCGAGGGCGTGGCGCGCACGCTCGACCCGGCCTTCAACATGTGGAAGACGGCTGAGCCGGTGGTCGGCGACTGGATATCAGGCAATCTTGGGCCGCGTGGCATGATGATCGATGCACGCGATGGCGCCAAGGCGCTGCTGACGCTGGCCCGCCAGGTGCCCGAGCTTGCGGCGCGCACCGACCGGCTGTCGCGCGAGATCGACCTGATGGCAGAGCACGGCCTGCGCTTCGACGAGACCACCGCCCACGCCATCGGCAAGGCCGAGGCGCGCTACAGCCGCTCCGGCCGCTGGGCACTCTGGGTGATTGCGTTGACGCTGGTTTATATCGCCTGGAAGATCATCTAGCGCCGAGCTGCTTCGACCCCGGGAGCCGCAAACTTGCAGCATTCTGATCGCATTGCTATCATTGCCTTCACCAATCGCAGCAGAGTGCAATCAAATGGCGAGCATCACCATCCGCAACCTTGACGACGAGGTCAAGGAGCTGTTGCGCCGACTGGCGGCAGAGAACGACCGTTCCATGGAAGAACAGGCGCGGGTCATGATCCGTGCTGCCGTCGAAGGCCAGCTTGGTTCGGCCGGCCGCATCGACCAGATCGAACAGACCTTGCGCGAACTGGCAAGCGCGCGCGGCTTGGCGACCCCAGTTGTCGCAGGGAAAATCATGCCCCGCGGCCTCTCCGGCAAGCGCATCCTGCTCATCATCGGCGGCGGCATCGCCGCCTACAAGGCGTTGGATCTCATCCGCCGGCTGCGCGAGCGCGGGGCCGCGGTTCGGGTGCTCATGACATCGGCCGCGCAGGAATTCATCACCACGCTGTCGGCCGGCGCGCTCTCCGCCGACCATGTCTTTACCGAACTGTTCGACCGCCAGAACGAGCACGATGTCGGCCACATCAGGTTGTCGCGCGAGGCCGACCTACTGGTGGTGGCGCCAGCCACCGCCGACCTGATGGCCAAGCTCGCCAATGGACACGCCAACGATCTGGCCTCCACGGTGCTCATCGCCACCGACAAGCCGGTGCTGATAGCGCCGGCCATGAACCCGAGGATGTGGGCGCATCCGGCCACCCGCCGCAACCGCGCGACGCTGCAGAAGGACGGCGTCACCTTCGTTGGTCCGGCCAAGGGCGAGATGGCCGAAAGCAATGAGGCGGGCGAAGGCCGGATGGCCGAACCGCTGGAGATCGTCGCCGCGATCGAGGCGCTGCTCGATGTCGGCCCGAAGCCGCTGTCGGGACGCAAGATCATCGTCACCTCCGGCCCGACGCATGAGCCGATCGACCCGGTGCGCTACATCGCCAACCGTTCGTCCGGCAAGCAGGGTCATGCCATCGCGGCAGCATTGGCCAGGCTCGGTGCCGATGTGCACCTCGTCTCCGGCCCTGTCGGCATCGCCGATCCGGCAGGCGTGAAGACCATCCATGTCGAACGTGCGCAAGAGATGCGCGACGCGGTGGAACAGCTCCTTCCCGCAGACGCGGCGGTGTTCGTCGCCGCCGTGGCCGACTGGCGCACCGAGAACTCGGCCGGTGAGAAGATCAAGAAGGTCGCGGGCGAAGGTCCGCCGGTGCTGCGCATGGTCGAGAATCCAGACATTCTCGCCGGCGTCGGCCATCACAGCCAGCGACCCGGCCTGGTTATCGGCTTCGCCGCCGAGACACGGGATCTCCTGCGCAACGCGGAGGCCAAGCTCAAGAAGAAAGGCGCCGATCTCATCGTCGCCAACGACGTGTCGCAGGGAAGCGGCGTCGGTTCTTCGGGCGTGATGGGCGGCGATCGCAACCGGGTGCGGATCGTGTCAAAGGCTGGCGTCGAGGAATGGCCGGAGATGAGCAAGGACGATGTGGCGGCGCGGCTCGCCGCCTTGATCGCCGAAAGGCTTAAAACGATCGTCGTTTGAGCTGAAAGACGTTCTGCTGCAGTGACACACCGCCCCTGCCACGGAACGGCATTCAGGCGGCGCGCTTCAAGTCCTGCGGCTCTACATCAATTGGTCAAAAGCTGCGCGGTCCGGGCAAGCGCGCCGGCGAAGCCGTTGAGCGGAATGGAAAAGCTCACCGCTTGTCCGGTGTCTGCCGCGAAAGCGTCGATCTTCAGGGTGGTGCCTGATTTCAGCAGCGGCGTGACAGTCGCATCGAACACCACCGGCACCAGACAGCCGACGACCTGGCAGGTGTTGAATGCCAGGCTGCCGTCAAGCTTCTGATCGTCGATGGTCAGGCTCACTCCCTTGGCCAGCGCCAGGCCGAACGGCAGCGCAAGCGTTCCCGTGGCATCCTCGCCGGTCTTGCTCGACAGCTCGATCGCCAGCAGGCGCTGATTGTTTTGCTTGTTGAATTGCTGATGCGACAGGCTGCAGGTCTTGGCCGTGCCCGATATCTGGCAATTGACCGTCCAGTCGCCATGGGTTTCGGACAGTGCCGACGCGCCGCCGGGCAACTGCGGCGCATTGGCGGCAGCGGGTGCAGCGACCGCCTTGTCGGTCTTGGTTTGCGCCGCCACGGCCGGCACACCGACGGTGCAGGCAACACCCAGCATCGCCACGAAATACGCGTACTTCCTCATCAAGATCCCTCCCGCCCCGGCTCCGCCTCGGGCCAGCTAGAAGCTGACCTTGAGAGACGCGCTGATCGCGTTCTGTTTAACCGTTTCGCCGAAGGCGCCATTATATCTGACGGACATGCCGACGCCATTGACGCCATTCAGCTCAAGGCCGGCGCCGACCCGATAGAGCGGCGAATCGACAGCCTCCGTCAAGTGCAATGCGGGGTTGCCAGGCAGATTCTCCGCCGCCGCGAAGCGACCTTCGATTTCCCACTCCTTGTTGGAAAACTCCACGCCAGCCTTGCCGTAGACGCGAAGGCTGGCAATGTCGCTGAGTGCAATGTCGGTACCGATCTCGAAAGCCGGCGTCGCCGAATAATACATGTTGGCGCTGCCGTCGAAGTTGAAGGCGGCAACCGAGCCCGCTTCCGTGCCGGAAACACGCAGCCAGCGCGCGTCGAACTGCAGGGTCGGCTGCAGGTAGAAAGCACCCATCTCCTGCGTTATGCCGAGCCGCGCCGAACCGCCGAACTGGGCGGTTTTCTGCGTGTAGGTGACGCTGTTGCCGATGCCGGGCAGCAATTCCTCCGGCAGATAGTCGCCGACCAGCGTTTCGCCAGGAATGAAGGCCACCTGATCGAGGTGCGTATCGCGCTCGCCCTTGAAGGAGCCGGTGCCGCCGCCGAGCGCAAAGTCGATGAAGTAGTTCTTGTCGGCATATTTCGCCAGCGCATAGGCCTGCCAGGATTCGCCTCTCGTCGCCGACAGAAGCTCGCCGTTGAAATCGATTTTCGAGTCGAATTCGGTCCGGCCTATCGTTGCGCCAAGCGACCAGTGCTGACTGACCTCGCCAATGCCGCCAAGCGACATCGTCTTCATGACGTCGTCTCGGCTGGTGGTTCCGGCACCCGCGTCGCGGCTGTATTCGGCCTGCGGACTGATCGATGCCCAGACACAGCGGCCGTCGGGGTTCTTGTAGGCCGGAACCCCGGTGCATTCGCGCGCCGTCTCCAGCATGATGTCGGTGGAGCGGTTGATCATCTCGAATGTGTGCACGGCATAGTGCGGCGTCAGCCGCGTCAGGGCCGCGCCGAGCTCCATTTCATCGGGCAGGAAGCGCAGCATGTTGATCAGAAGCGCCATCGGATTGTCCGGGCTCGATGAAGCCTCGACATCGTCGAGATACTGCGCCATCTGGAAGACACCGGGATCGGTCGTGCCGGAGTTCGGATCCTGTGCCAACTCCAGGAAGGTCGGATTGTCGGCGTAGAGAACCAGATCCGTTCCACCGACCACCTTGGTCAGGAAATTGAAGCCGACCGCCGGATGCAGCGTCGTCGGGGTGATGCCGGAATCGGTCATCGCCGAACCCTTGGCCAGCACATATTCGGTGAACAGCTTGTCGATCGACAGGAAGTTCAGCGGCGCCTCGCCGTCGAAGTCGCCGGCCGCGCTCAGCGCCAGGGCATCCGTGATCTGGTTGTTGAGATCGACGTCGGTGACGAAGTCGCCCGAGAATATCTGCGTGAAGCCGCCTGTGACATCCACCTTGGCCACGACGCCGATGCCCTGGTTGGTGAACAGCCCGTCATTGGTGAACTTGCCGCCGCCGAGATCGATGGTCTTGAGGCCGACCATGGAGGCGTCGGCGATATTGTGGAAGCTGTTGGTGCCGCCGCCGAGATCGATGTTGCCGATCACCCGCCCGAGCGTGTCGGCAATCTTCGAATTCTCCACATGGTCATCGCCCGATGTGCCGGTGATAGCCAGTGGGCTGAAATCGTCCAGAAGCGATTCCAGGATCGCATTCGTCGGCACGACGGGACCGGGCGCCAACAGGAAGGCTTGGAATGCCTGGAATTGCGACGCCTGGATGGTGAAGCTCGGCGTTGCGCCCATTGCATAGAGCAGGCTGTGATTGATCAGATTGTTGTCGGCACCGCCGACAAGCATCGCCGCCACGCCGGTTCCGGCACCGCCGATCGTGTACTGGCCATTCAGGTTGATGGTGATGTTGCCCTTGGCGCCCTTGGCCGTGCTCTCGCCATAGACAGCCACGGAATCCGCACCTTGCGCGAAGAGGCTGTCACCCGCCGTCAGATCGACCGCATGGGCATTGCCGTCGCCTGTCGCGCTCTGGCCGAACATCGCATACGAACTTGCGCCCTTGACCCAGACTTGGCTGTCCGTGCTTGCGGCCGACGCCGCAGCGTCGCCGATACCACCTTGCGAGCCGGCCGCCGACTGGCCCATGGCCAGCGAATCCATGCCGCCAGCGCCACCGCCACCGCCGACCGCCTGGGCAACGATGCCGTGGCCACGGTCGCCATCGGTCTCAATGGCGCCGGACTGGATGATGGTAACCTTGCCGCCGGTGCCCTTGGTGCCACCAGGCGTGTTGAAGCCGATGGCATTCGGCCCGCCGCCGTCGTCGTCGGCGCCAAAGCGGCCGAAACCGGCACCACCGATGCCACCGCCACCACCGACCGACTGCGCGATGATGGCGATGGAATCCTTGCCCGTCGTCGTGATCGTGCCGGTGCGGATGACGGTAACATCGCCGCCATCGCCGCCATTGCCGCCGAGACCGCCAATGGCCAACGCATTCGAGCTCTTGCCCTTGGCGTCGCCGCCATAGCCGCCACCGCCGCCGACCGATTGCGCGACCACGCCATGCGCGCGCTCGCCATGGGTGATGATGATGCCGGAAACCGTGACATCGACCTTGCCACCATTGCCGCCATTGCCGCCGAAGCCGCCAAGCTGCAGCGCGACCGAATCGTCTCCCGCCGTGTCGGCCGATACCACGCCACCATAGCCGCCGCCGCCGCCGACGGACTGGGCGAAGATGCCGAGCGCCCCATCCTTCCAGGTTTCGATGATGCCGTCATTGTTGACCGTGACATGGCCGCCATTGGAGCCGTCGCCGCTCGGCAGAGAAATCGCGCCGCCGATCGTCATGTCGGCCTCCGAAGCGTTGGCCGCGGCACCTGAAGCACCGCCGCCACCGCCTACCGATTGCGCGAAAATGCCGTGCGAAAGATAGCCGAGCGTGGTGATCTTGCCATGATTGTCGACGATTACTTCGCCACCGCTGCTGCCCCCGCCGCCCAGCCCGCCGATCGCCAGCGTCACCGACGTTTCCGCGCTGCCTGTCTCGGTCGAGCCGGCGCCCGCCGCGCCACCGCCACCGCCCACCGATTGCGCGAAGATGCCGTGTGAATTATCGCCCTTGGTCAGGATCTCGCCCGACCCGAAATTAGTCACATGAACGGTTTCGCCGCTCTTGCCGCCGGTGCCGCCGGCGCCGCCGAGGCTCAAGGTTATGGCCACATTGGAGTCCTTGGCCGAGGTGCCCGAAGCGCCGCCGACGCCGCCGCTGCCGCCGATCGACTGCGCCAGTATGCCGTGCGAATAGGCCTTCTCGGTCTGGATCCAGCCGCTGTTTTCGACATTGACCTTGCCGCCATTACCGCCAACGTTGCCGGACCCGCCCAGTGACAGGTTGACACTGACTTCCGATTCATCGGTATGACCGGTGCTTTCGCCGGCGCCACCGGCGCCACCGCCGCCGCCCACCGACTGTGCGAAGATGCCGATGGAACGCTCCTGCTGGGTCCAGATGCCGGCCGTGGCGAGATTGAAGACGTCGACCTGGAAAGCGCTGCCACCGCCGCCGCCCGCCCCGCCAAGCGCGCCACCGATCGCATATTTACCCAATACGCCCGATGTCGCCGAGCCGCCGACACCACCACCGCCGCCGATCGAGTTGGCGCTGATACCATACGAATCGGCGCCGTCGGTCACGATCAGGCTCCGGTTGGTTACAGAGACCGTGCCGCCATTGCCGGCGCCGCCCGCGGCGAGGCCGATCGCCGCGCCGATGCCGACGGACGTCTCGCCTTCGCTGCCTCCGCCAACGATCTCCTCGTCGGTCGAAGCCGCGCCGCCGCCGCCGCCGCCGCCGCCGACCGACATCGCCAGGATACCGATGGAGTTGAAGCCCTGGGTCCGGATTACCCCGGAATTGTCGACATGCACGCCGGCGCCGATGACGTTGTTGCCGTCATCCAGGCGGAACAACGCCGCATCGTTGCCGGAGCCGCCCGAACCGCCAATGCCGACATTGACGGTGACACTCGTCTCGCTGGTGCCGCCAAGGTGGAACGCCTTGGCGTTGCTCGATCCGCCCATGCCGCCGCCGCCGCCCAGCGATTGCGCGACGATGCCCGAGGAGAAATCGCCCTTGGTCGTCAAATTGCCGGTGTTGATCACGTCGACCGCGCCGGAGATATTGCCGGTGCCGCCACCGCCGCCGACGGTTACATTGGCCGCAACGTTGACGCCTTGGCCGCCGCCCAGATCGGCGGTCGCACCGTTGGTCGAGCCGCCATTGCCGCCGCCGCCGCCGATCGACTGCGCAAGGATCGCCGCGCTCATGTCGCCATCCGTCTGCACCGTCATGGCATTGTGGACGAGCACATCGTCGCTGACATTGCCGTCGCCGCCGCCGCCGCCGATGCTCACCGTGGCGTTGACGCTGACATTGACGCCATAGCCGCCAGCCGCAGCCCAGGAATCGCCGCCATTGCCGCCGCTGCCCGCAACCGACTGGGCAAGAATACCGCCAGCCTGGTAACCCTTGGTGACGATGCTGCCGCCGCCGCTGAGGCCGGTATCGACGATCACCAGATCGCTGCGGCCACCGTCGCCACCCCAGCCGCCGACAGTAACGCCGAGGCTGACATTGACGCCGTTGCTGACCGAGCCGGCCATCGTGGCCGCACGGCCGCCATTGCCGCCGCCGCCGCCAATCGACTGTGCCACGATGCCGCCCGAGCCGACCGCGTCGGTGTCGGCGATGATGTTGCCGTCCGCCCTGACCGTAACCTTGCCACCAGGGCCGCCATCGCCGCCCTCGCCGCCAACCGAAACGCCGACCGCTGCCGATGCGTAGAAACCCGCACTGAAAGCTCCGGAATAGGCGTTGCCGCCATTGCCGCCGCTGCCGCCGACCGATTGCGCCAGGATGGCTTTGGCGCCCGCGCCTCCGACATGGATGTCGCCCTTGTGCGTGACGGTGACCTGATCGCTCAGGTTCGCATCCCCGCCTCCGCCGCCGATCGCGACGCCAACTGCACCGAATACACCGACCGCGACCGCGCCGGCGCTACCGCCATTACCGCCGCCACCGCCGACCGATTGCGCCAGGATGCCATGCGCGAGCGCGCCTTTGGTGGTTATGTTTGCGGTGTTTTTGACCTCGACCTGGCCACCTGCCCCGCCAGCGCCGCCCTGACCACCGACAGCGACAGCCGCAAAGGCGCCACCGGCGCCCGCCAGGCCTCCATCACCACCTGAACCACCGACCGACTGCGCGAAGATGCCGATCGAGAGGTCCCTGTCAGTGGTGATCCGAGCCGTATTTTCGACATAGACTTTCTGGCTGCCACCACCGGAACTGCCATTGCCGCCGAGCGAGAAGGAAGGCCCGCCAACCGTCACCGCAAAGCCGCCGGAGCCGCCGCCGCCGCCGACCGACTGCGCCATGATGCCGTGCGAGTGGACGCCTTCGGTCTGCACGACGGCGCCATTGATGACATCAACGGTCTTGCCGCCGCCACCGCCGGCGCCCTTGCCACCGATCCCGATGCCGAGGCCCAGGTTCAGCCCTGCGGAACCGCCGCCGGTGCCGCCGCCACCGCCGATGGATTGCGCGACAATGCCCGTCGAGCGATCGCCGATCGTATGGATCAAGCCGCCACCAATTGTGGCCCTGACCGTCTCGGCCTCGCCGGCCGCTCCGCCTTTGCCGCCGATGCCGATGGTCGCAGCGATAGCGCCATTGAAGGAAAAGCCGCCATTGCCGCCGCCGCCGCCGATCGATTGAACGATCAGGCCAGCGGAGTCGGCGCCGTGGGTTGTGATATTCGAGGTGGTGGAGTTGTAGACGACCTTACCCGCGGCGCCGCCGCCGGCGCCACTGCCGCCGATGCCGACGGTCAGGCCAAGGCCGACACCGATGACCCCGCCGCCATTGCCGCCGCCGCCGCCGATCGATTGCACGATGATACCGGCCGACCTTTCCTTGAAGGTCTCGACCGAGCCATTATAGGTCGCATCGACTGCCTTGCCCGCGCCTGCCGCGCCGCCGCCGCCACCGATGCCCAGATTGGCGATCGCGCCAAACGTGCCGACGAAGCCGCCATTGCCGCCACCGCCGCCGACCGACTGTACGACGAGGCCGATCGAGTCGGTGCCGCGCGTGATGATCGATTGCTGGCCGCCATTGGCGGTGCGGAAGAACACGTCGCCGCCATCGCCGCCGCCGCTGCCCTTGCCGCCGATTCCAACGCTCGCTCCGAAGAGGGCGCCTTCCACGACAAAGCCGCCATTGCCGCCGCCGCCGCCAAGCGATTGGACGACGATGCCTCCCGACCGGTCCTGCAGGGTTTCGACCGAGCCGCCGGTGGTGACGTCGACTTTCCTGGCGAAGCCGCCTGAGCCAGCCGAGCCGCCGACGCCGACAGCCACGAGACCCGCGCCACCGAGAGCGAAGCCGCCATTGCCGCCGCCGCCGCCCACCGACTGGGCGAGGATGCCGATGGAATCGGTGCCGCGCGTCGTGACCTTGGCGTTTGCGATGTTGTAGGTGACCTCGTCTCCGTTGCCGGCCGCGCTGCCGCTGCCGCCGACCGAAACAGACACGATGCCGCCAAGCGCAAAGGCGCCACCGCCATTGCCGCCGCCGCCACCCACCGACTGTGCGAGGATGCCAATGGCCGAACGACCGTTGGTGTCGACCGTCGGACCGGTCGCGGCCTGGTTGACGTTGACGGCTCCGGCATTGCCGCCGGTTCCGCCGCCGCCGCCGACCGCGACAGCGACTGCCGGGGCGACCGACAGGGCAAAGCCGCCATTGCCGCCACCACCACCGACCGACTGAGCCAGCACGCCATGCGCGCCATCGCCGCTGCCGTCAGCGCCAGTTGTTATCGTGCCGCCGACATTGGCGATGACAGTTCCGCCTTTGCCGCCGCCGCCGGCTGTGCCGCCGATCGATACGATGCCGGCTGCCCCGCCGCCATCACCGCCGCCGCCGCCGACCGATTCGACCAGCATGCCAATAGCACCCCGACCATCGGTGGTGATGTTGCCAGTGTTGGTACCGGTTGCATTGGCGCCATCATTGCCCGCGCCTCCGGTGCCACCGCCACCGAACAGGCCGAAGGCGTCGCCTCCGCCACCACCGCCGCCGCCGACCGACTGCACGGCCATGCCGCTGGCGAAATCACCATGCGTTATGATGCCGCCCGAATTGCTGCCCGTGGCATTTCCGCCCAAAGTGGCGCCGCCGCCGTTGCCGCCGCCGCTGACGACCCCGACGCCATCGGCGCCATTGCCACCCACACCACCTGCCGACCGCACCAGCATGCCATAAGAGGCCAATCCCGATGTTTCCACCTTGCCGGCGTTGCTTGCCGATGCGGTGCCGCCGGAAGCGCCATCACCGCCGTCACCAGCATCGACGCCGAGACTGACGATGTTGTCACCGCCCTGGCCGCCATTGCCGCCGCTGGCGTTGGAAAAGATGCCGTAGGAGAAGTCGCCCGTCGTCGTGATATCGCTGGTGCCAGACGCAACGGCGTTGGCGCTGCCGCCGGTGTTGCCGCTTCCGGCGTCGCCGCCGAGGTTCGCGATCGCCGGAAGGGCGCCACCGCCACTGCCGCCATCGCCGCCGATCGCGGAAGCTATGAATCCATGATGGCCCGAGCCGATGGTCGAAATCGTGGCGTTGTTGAGAACATCGACGGATCCGCCAACACCGCCATTGCCGCCCTCACCACCATTGGTTTCAATGGGCGTTCCAGCCAGGCCTTCGCCGCCGTCGCCGCCGTCGCCGCCATTGGCAGTGCCGCCAAATCCAGATGCGTTGACGTTTATCTGCGGGGTGTTGTTTACGGCTCCAGGGGTGGCATTTGTAATCGATCCGCCGGGATCGCCATTATCACCATCTGCGTCAAAACCACCAGGTCCCCTGTCCGGAGCATCCGGGCCGTTCTCGTCTATGACGAACTGAGCATGCGCCGCCGGTATCGGCGGAAAACCCACCAGCGCGGTGGCGCCGAGGAGGACCATGAACCGTCCGGCAATCACACCTGGCCGGCGACGGCGACCCGAGCCAGACGCTTCTTGCGCACATGCCGCCGGTCCAAGTTTAAACAAAGTCCACGCTTGCGCCGCACGAAGCGAACAAGGCGAACTGCCGGGCAGCGCTTGGCGGGCAAGCCCTGCTTGCTGGGATACTTCTGCCACATGGGCATTGGCAGCGTCGATACCGGAACCCGAAACCGCGAATGCGCGTTTGATGGCAAAGCCACCGCGCCTCAAAAACAAAGCCATGCACTTACCCCCCGTTTTACGGGGGCGCGCCCTCAATGCCTGCTTGAGTCCGACGCCACCGCTATGCTCTGCTCATGCAATTGCAATAAGGATGCCGGCACTGCGCAATAAGGTTCAATGCATTAAAACAGAGCATCCGCATTCCCACTTGCGGAGCTCTGGCTCAATTAGAATACATTAACTTATGCCGGATGAAACCGAAAATTTACGTGGGGAACACTGACCAAAGCCACTGACGTTTCATAGTCGTCATATGACGACTATCTGCCGTTTCGCGGCCGGAATCGCAGAACAAAGCGATTGAACTGCCCGATTTCGCGATCCTCGACCCGCTGGCCATGGCATCGCCGCGCAAACGTCCTATATCAGTGGACAGAGTCTTTGCGCGGAATGAGCGGATGTCGGCACTTCGGCCATCAACGACCTTCACAGTGGCAATGCTGGCCACGGCAGTGCTGGCGGGCGCTTGCCTGCCGGCTTCCGCGCAAGCGCTCAATTCCGCTACCGGCAACAATGCGCTGATCCGGCAGAACGACCTGCAAATCCTGCAAAACAGGATACAACGGCAGCAATATCAGCAGCAACAACAGCAGAATCGCGCCCAGGACCGCCAGATCGTTCAGCAACCGCCACCGGTCGTGCAGCAGCTCAAGCCAAGCTGCCAAACCCAGATAATCGGCACCACCGCCGTGAGCAATTGTCGCTGACATCAAGGCCTTTTTCGTTTATTTAGCCGACTTATGTATTTCGAGTGTCTTTCGGCACATTCGAAAGTTTTGGTTTTGCAACGACGCCTTGTCGGGCTATGCGGCATTGCATCGACTGGATTGACGAATGGCAGCCACCAAGAAGAAGGCCGTACGCAAGGCAAAGAAGGGCGAGAGGATCCGCCAGGTGGCGGCTATTCCCTTTCGGCTGACCCCGCACGGCGACATCGAGGTTATGCTGGTCACGTCGCGTACCACCAGGCGCTTCATCGTCCCCAAGGGCTGGCCGATGAAGGGCAAGAGCGGACGCAAGGCGGCCACCATCGAGGCGCAGGAGGAAGCCGGCGTGCTCGGCAAGACGCTGAAGCAGCCGGCGGGCACCTATTCCTACTGGAAGCGGCTGGCCAATCGCTTTGTCCGCGTCGACGTCATCGTCTATCTGCTCGAGGTAAGCGAGGAACTGGCCGACTGGCAGGAAGCCAAACGACGCCAGCGGGCCTGGCTGGCGCCAGCCGATGCGGCCATGCTCATCGACGAGCCGGATCTTTCAACGCTGGTGAAGACACTGAAGATCCCTCAGCCTGTGCCGGTGGACCAGGCGTAAAGCCTCACTCGCCGGGCTCATCGCTTTCGGGAAACGGCCGCACCGGCGTGCCGGTATAGGCCCACAGCCACTCGCGCGGCAGCGGCCCTTTGTTTCGCTCGGCCTGCTGCGACTGCTCCCAGGCATGCGCCAGGATGCCGACCGAGCGCGACAGCACGAAAAGCCCTCGCGTCAGCGGCGGCGGGAAACCGAGTTCGCCATAGATGACGGCGGTTGCGCCATCGATGTTGAGCGGTATTTTTTTCCCCCTGCGTCGCGCGACGTCAGCCTCGATCGCTTCTGCAATGTCGGCGAAACGTCCATTGACGGCACCGCGCACGGCAAATTCGCGGGTCAGTTCCAGCAGCCGCGGCGCGCGCGGGTCGACAGGATGGAAGCGATGTCCGAGCCCCGGCACATAGCCCTTCTCCTCGGCGAAGAACCGGTCGAGCCGCGCCGAGACCGCTTCATTCGGCGTCATCCCGGCATCGATCGCCCCAGCAATGTCACCATAGAAGGAAAGCGCCTGCTCGCCGGCGCCACCGTGCACGTCGCCGAGAACGTTGATGGCCGAGGCCATGGCGCTGTTGATACCGACGCCGCAGGTTGCAGCCATGCGGGCGATGGCGATCGATGGCGCCTGCGGTCCGTGGTCGACGGCGGCAGCCAAGGCAATGCCGAGCAACTCGGCTTGGTCCTCGCTGGGCAGTTCGCCGCGCAGCATCAGCCAGATGACAGCCGGGAAGCTGACGCGGCCGATCAGATCCTGGATCTCGTAGCCGCGCAGCCGGATGACACCAGGCCGCATCTCGATGATATCGGTCTGCCACCATTCCTCGCCGCGCTCACGGCCAGTCTTCTTCTCCGTGCCGCTCATGCTCGTGCCTTTGTCTTGGCGCGGGGTGGCAGGTCGGCGAACACCTCGCCCATATGTTCGCCGAGCGCCGGCGGCGGCTTTGTCGGCAAGGGCGCCTCGCCATCGACCAAGAAGCCGCCGCGCAGAACGGTCAGCGGCTTGTCCATGCCAGCCACATCGTCGAAATTCGCGGTCACCTGGCGTTCGAGGACTTGCGGCTCGGCCAGCACTTGCGGGATCGTCAGCACCCTGCCGGCAGGCACGCCGGCGCGATTGAGCATCTCTTCCCAGGCCGCGGCCGGCGCGCCCGCCAGGGCGTCCTCGATCTCGACTTTAAGCGCCGCACGGTTGCGCTTGCGCGTCTCGCGCTCGGCAAAGCGGGTATCGGAAGCCAGTTCCGGCCGGCCGATCAGCCGGCACAGCGCCACGAACTGCTCCTGCTTGTTGGCGGCGATGTTGATGAGCCCGTCGCCGGTGCGAAACGCACCGGAGGGTGCCGCCGTCATGTTCTCATTGCCCATCGGCTTGGGGTCGATACCTGCGGTCAGATAATTGGAAACCGGCCAGCCAAGTGCGGAAAGTGTGCATTCGAGCATCGAGACGTCGAGAAAGGCACCCTCGCCGCTCGTCTTCTGCCGCAGCAGCGCCGAGGTAATGGCGAACGCGCCGACCAGTCCGCCAAGCGTGTCGGCCACGGGATAGCCGACCCGCAGCGGCGCCGTTTCCGGTGTGCCGGTGATGCTCATGATCCCAGACAGGCCCTGGATGATCTGGTCATAGGCGGGATTGTCGCGCATCGGCCCGGTCTGGCCGAAGCCCGATATCGCGCAATAGACGAGGCCGGGACGAACCGCCTTCAGCGCCTCGTAGCCAAGGCCGAGCCGATCCATCACGCCGGGGCGGAAATTCTCCACCAGTGCGTCGGCGCTGGCCACCAGATCGAAAAAGCGCTCGCGATCGGCTTGCTTCTTGAGGTCGAGCACAACCGACCGTTTGCCGGCGTTCTGCGCCAGGAACGAGGCGCCCATGCCGGCGCTGTTGAGCTCTGGCGAACCGCCGAGCTGGCGGGCCAGGTCGCCGCCTTGCGGCGCCTCGACCTTGATCACGTCGGCACCAAGCAGCGCCAGCTGATAGGCACAGTAGGGACCGGCCAGGACATTGGTCAGGTCGAGGACGCGGATACCGGAAAGCAGTTCTGTCATGGCTTCATGGATCGATCAGGCATCGCCGGGCACATGCTCCGGTCCGCGCCGACGCCGATGCTCGATGAAGGCCCAGATATGCGGCCCGGCGAGGCCGATGAAGGCGAGCGTCAGCAGCGTCAGCGACAGCTTGTGGGTGTAAAACACCGACCAGTCGCCATTCGAGATGGTCATCGCCCGGCGGAACTGGGTTTCGGCGAGCGGCCCAAGGATCATACCGATAATGACGGGCGCGGTCGGGAAATCGAAGCGCCGCATCAGGAAACCGGCCGCCCCCAGCAGATAGAGGATGACGAGGTCGATGGGCGATTGCGAAATGCCATAGGTGCCGACCGTGGCGAACACCAGGATGCCGGCATAGAGCTGCGGCGCCGGGATTTTCAGCAGCCGCACCCACAGGCCGATCAGCGGCAGGTTGAGGATGACCAGGATGACGTTGGCGATGAACAGGCTGGCGATCAATCCCCAGACGAGGTCGCCCTGGGTCGTGAGAAGCAGCGGTCCGGGGTTTATGCCGTAGCTCTGGAAGGCCGACAGCATGATCGCCGCCGTCGCCGAGGTCGGCAGGCCAAGCGTCAGCATCGGCACCAGCACGCCGGCTGCGGAGGCATTGTTGGCGGCCTCGGGGCCGGCGACGCCCTCGATGGCGCCGACCGTGCCGAACTCCTCCTTGTGCTTCGACAGCTTCTTTTCGATGGCATAGGACAGGAAGGTCGGGATTTCGGCGCCGCCGGCCGGCATGGCGCCGATCGGGAAGCCGATCGCGGCGCCGCGCAGCCAGGGTTTCCACGAACGCCCCCACTCGGCCGCCGTCATGTAAAGCGAGCCCTTCAGCGGCACGATCTCGTCCTTCCCGGCATAGCGGCGCGAAGCCATGTAGAGCGTCTCGCCGACGGCAAACAGGCCGACCGCGGCAATGATGACATCGACGCCATCAAGCAGTTCGGTCGAGCCGAAGGTGAAGCGCGGCTGGCCGGTCTGCAGGTCGACGCCGATCATGCCGATGACGAAGCCGGCAAACAGGCTGGTGAGCCCGCGCACCGAGGACGAGCCAAGCACGGCCGAAACGGTGATGAAGGCCAGCACCATCAGCGAAAAATACTCGGCCGGGCCGAAGGCCAGGGCGAATTTGACCACCACAGGCGCCAGGAAGGCGACGCCGAGCGTGCCGAGCGTGCCGGCGACGAAGGAGCCGATCGCCGAGGTGGCAAGTGCCGCGCCGCCACGGCCGGACCGCGCCATCCTGTTGCCTTCCAGGGCGGTGACGATGGTGGCGCTTTCGCCGGGCGTGTTGAGCAGGATCGACGTCGTCGAACCACCATACATGGCGCCGTAGTAGATGCCGGCAAACAGAATGAAGGACGCTTCCGGCGCCACCTGATAGGTGATCGGCAAAAGCAGCGCGATGGTCAGTGCCGGCCCAAGACCGGGCAGCACGCCGATGGCGGTGCCAAGCGTGGTGCCAAGCAGGCACCACAGAAGGTTGACCGGGGTGAAGGCGACCGAGAAGCCATGTGCGAGATGTCCGAGCGTTTCCATGGCGTCAGCCCCTCAACATGGTGATGAATGCATCGATGACCGTGTTCAGCTGGTTCTCGATGAAACCGGCACCGATGTTGACGCCAAGCGCCCTGGCGAAGCCGAAATAGGCGGCCAGCGCCAGGATCAGGCCGAGCACTGCGTCACGCAGTGTGCGCTTGCTGCCGAAGCCGTAGCAGACGAGCACGAACATGATGACGGATGCCGCCGTGAAGCCGAGCGGTCGGATGAGCAGCAGATTGGCGATCAGGCCGATGACGACGAAGCCCATCGCCTTCCAGTCGGTCGGCGTCTCCTTTTCCTCCTCCGGCTGCCAGCCGCCGCGCAAGGCAGCGAGGATGAGCAACAGCGAAAGAACCACCAGGCCGAACATGGTGAGGTAGGGAAAGACGGTCGGGCCGACCTTGGAGTAGAGCGGCGACACCGGGATTGCCAGCGTCTGCCAGGCGACGGCGCCGGCGCAGGCCAGGAGCCCGATGCCTATCAACAATTCCGGCACGGCAAGGCGCCACGGCGCCGCCTGCTGGTCGCTGGTGCTCATCGGTATCCTCCCAAGGTGTCCGGCATCCTCCAGCCGGCCGCATCCGCAGTTTCGCCGCATCATATGTCCATGCGGCAGGCGAGATGGGAAGGGGGCGGCACTCTAACCGCCCCCTGAAAACATCAGGCGAGGCCGAGATCCTTGAGGATCGCGGTGATGCGGGCCGTGTCCTCGGTGAGGAATTTTGCGTAGTCGTCGCCAGTCAAAAGGATGGGCGTCCAGTTGCGGTTTTTGCACTCGGTTGCCCATGCATCGCTCTTGGCCATGGTCTCGATCATTGTGACCATCGCCGCCTTGTCGGCGTCGGAAACGCCGGGCGGTGCGAAGACGCCGCGCCAGTTGAACAGCTCGACATCGATGCCGGCCTCCTTCAGCGTCGGCGCATCGATGCCGTCCTGGCGCTTGTCTGCCGAGATCGCGAGCAGCCTGAGCGCGCCCGCCTTGACCTGCTCGGAGAACTCGCCAAAGCCGGAGATGCCAGCCGCGACCTGGTTGCCGAGCAGCGCCGACAACGCCTCACCGCCGCCGGCGAACGGCACGTAGGACAGGTTAGTCGCCGGCACGCCGACGGTCTTGGCAATCAAGCCGAACAGGATGTGATCGGAACCGCCTGCCGAGCCGCCGGCGACAGGAACCTTTGTCGGATCGGCCTTGAGCGCGGCGACGAAATCAGCGGCCGTCTTGAACGGCGACTCCGCCGGCACGACCAAGGCCTCGAACTCGCCGGTGAGGCGGGCGATCGGGGTGACTTGCGTCAGATTGTTCGCGGCCTTGTTGGCGATGATGGCGCCAACCATGACCATGCCGGCAACCATCAGGGAATTGCCTTTGCCGTTCCACTGGCTGATGAATTGCGGCAGCCCGACAGTGCCGCCGGCGCCGCCGACATTGGTGATCTGCGAACCCGAGATCAGCTTTTCACTGCGCAGCACCTGGTCGATCGTGCGCGCCGTCTGGTCCCAGCCGCCACCGGGTGCGGCAGGCACGAAGAGCTGTATCTGGGGCGCGCCTTCGGCGAAAGCGGGAGAAAGATGCGACGTCATCAGCCCGGCGCCCACGGCTGCGGTGCTCATCAAAAATCTGCGTCTGTTCAGCATGGGGATTCCTCCAAATCACGACACCTCCTCCGGTGCCCGCCAAAACGCGCCTGCATCCAGACCCGTCATCGATTTCAAGCAGATGTTACGGAGTTCTGTCAACGGAAACGATATTCTACTGGACAGAACGATATGGTGGCGCGACACAGTCGCGTCGCTCGGCTTTCTTCAAACTGGAACCGCCATGGACTCGCCACGCAAATCGGCAGATGGGGAAATAGATCGCACCTCGGCGGACGGTGTTGCCGCGCTTGATCGGGCCATTGCCATCCTCGATGCCTTCACCACGGATGACCGGTCGCTCAGCCTGGCCGAAATCGCGGCGCGCACCGGCCTCTACAAGAGCACCATCCTGCGGCTTGCGAATTCCCTTATGCGCGGACGATTGCTCGAGCGCCTCGACAATGGGCGCTACCGCGTCGGACCCGCGACCTTTCGGCTCGGTGCGCTCTACCAGCGTTCGGTCGTGGCGGTCGATATCCTGCTGCCGATCATGCGCGATCTTTCCGAGCGAAGCTGGGAGAGCGTTGCCTTCTACGTTCGCTCGGGTGACGTCCGCACCTGTCTTTACCGCGTCGAATCCAAGCACCCGATCCGCTACACGATACGCGAAGGCGACGTATTGCCTTTGCTGCTCGGCTCGGGCGGCCGCGTGCTCGCAGCGTTTTCGGGCCAGCAGGGCGAACCCTACGAGACCATCCGCAAGACCTGCAACTGTCTCGCCGTCGGCGACCGCGATCCCGAGACGGGGGGCGTGTCGGCGCCGGTGTTCGGGCCGGGGGGCGTCCTGCTCGGCGCCTTGACCCTGGCTGGACCAAGCACGCGCGTCGATGCGGCATTTCTGCAGCGTATGAAGCGTCCGCTGCTCGAGGCGGCGGCCCGCGCCACCCGCGCCTTCGGCGAGGACGCCTCCATGCTCGAGCGGGCAAGCCTGGCAGCGGACGCCATGCGGTAGAACACGTCCTCGTTGGAAGCCCCCGCTCAGGTCACCGGGCCAGCAGGATGGTCGGAGTATCGTGATAGGTGGTCTTCACCACTTCCCGGTAACCGCACTTCGCAGCCACCCTCAGCGAAGCGCCGTTTTCCGGATCGATGATGCAGACGGTCTTCTCGCGCCCGAAAATCACTTCGCCCCACGCCAGGATGCGGCCAACCACCTCGGTGGCGAAGCCCGCCCCGTGCGCGGCCGGCACCAGCGCCCACCCGGCTTCGGGAATGCCTTCGATCGATGGTTCCATGTCGCGCTTCAGGTCGTGAAACCCGGCCTCGCCGATGAAGCGGCCGGTCGCCTTCTCCTCGATCGCCCAGAAGCCATAGCCGAGCAGCGACCACAGGCCGGCGTGACGCAGGAAGCGCATCCAGCTTTCTTCGCGCGTGCGCGGTTTGCCGCCGATGAAGCGGGTGACGACGGGATCCGTCCACATCGCGGCATAGGTGTCGAAATCGTCCAGCCGGTGTGCCCGCAGGATGGTGCGCTTCGTTTCGATGACAGGAGCGCTGGTCGCTTGTGGATTGTTCATGGGATCTGCCTCGCACGGATCGTCAGCGCTTAGCAAATCGCCGGTGCGGCGCAAGGGGCCAGGGCAACACGGCCCATCATCCAGGCGCCGCTATGGGAATTTTGCGAGACGGTGTTATTTTCACCGCAGGCCGATTTCAACACCTGCCAGCGCGACTTTCAAGCGCGCATTGGCGCCGTCAAACCCAGGGAAAGAGCATGGACACTACCGATCTTGTGCTTGCGATCTTCCATCATCTGCTGGTGTTTTCGCTGGCGGGGATCATCGGCGCCGAATTCGTCCTGATCCGCGGCGACCTGGGTGCTGCGACGCTCAAGAGGCTCGCAGGCATCGACCGCCATTACGGCATCATTGCCACGCTGATCATCGTCGTCGGCATCGGCCGCGTCTTCTATGGCCTCAAGGGCTGGGAATTCTACGTCTACAACTGGGTGTTCTGGGCCAAGATAGCGGCGTTCGGCCCTGTCGGCCTGCTGTCGATCATCCCAACCGTCCGCTTCATATCCTGGAACAGGCAGGCGAGCGCCAATGCCTCGTTCCAGGTGCCGGCGACCGAGCTTGCGTCCGTGAAGACCTACATCCGCGCCGAAGCTTTCATCTTCCTGCTGATCCCGGTCTTTGCCGCGGTGATGGCGCGCGGCTACGGATACTGAGGCCGAACCTCTACTCGCAAGCTGGTCTCGATCACAAACTAGCGGCAATCTCCCGGATAAAATCCAGAAATGCTCTGACCTTAGCCGGCGGCAGATGGCGCGATGGGTGATAGGCGTAGAGCGGGTAAAGTTCTTCCGACCACTCCCGCAGGATCGGCACGAGGTCTCCCCGTGCCAGGAACGGCGCAAGGCCGATGGCGAGGCTTTGGAAAATGCCTTGGCCCGCCACGCAGGCTGTGACCGCGACGGAAGGATCATCCAACACCAGGCGGCTTGAGACCTCGACCCTGACGATCTCTCCGCCCCGGTGAAACTCCCATGGAAAAGGAAGGCCGGTTTGAGGATCACGGAAGAGAAGCGCCTCGTGATGGACGAGGTCGTGCGGCGACTGTGGCTGGCCGTGCCGTTCGAGATAGGCCGGCGCCGCAACTGTCAGGATCGGGGTTTCCAGGAGCTTGCGTATGATGAGGGATGAGGCATCGGGCGGCCCGAAGCGTATCGCCACGTCCACGCCGGTCATCATCTCCTCGCGGTAATTGCTGGTCAAGAAATCCAGCATCAGCAGCGGATAGCGGGCGAGGAACCGCTGCAGCCCGGCCGCGAGCACCATGCGTGCGAACCACGGGTCCACCGATACGCGCAGCCGGCCGCGTACGAGCGCCGCGGCGCCCGCGGCCTCGGCCGCCGCCTCATCCAGGCCTGCAAGAAGCGGCATCACCTGTGCGTGGAAGCGGCGTCCTTCCTCGGTGAGGGTGACTGCGCGCGGATTGCGATCGAACAACCGCACGCCGACCCGCGCCTCCAGACGCGCGACGGCCCGGCTCACCCCTGATGGCGTCAGGCCGAGCATCTCCGCGGCGCGAGCGAAATTCCCAGCCTCCGCAACCGCTGCCAGGACCCCGACGCCGGTCAGAAGCCGCGTGTCGAAAACCATTCGATTCTCCTTCGTCTCAGCAGGTCCAGGCCGGAGCCTCACTTAGAGGCAGCAATCAGTGAATCTGAGTCACTGTAACATTGATTCTAATGCGCGTGAATCATGTCATGGCACGACTTACAAGGTGACGTCCTGGCAACATTGCGGACGAGCCGGCCGAGAAAATCGGATTTCCCTCGATCCAGAAAGGAGTTGGTCATGAACCAGATCACACGCAGAACCATGCTTCAGCGCGGAGGAATGCTGGGGGCCATTCTGGCTCTCGATACGGTCAGCCCCGCCCTGGCCAAAAGAATGCCAGCCGGTTCGTCAGTGCGGTTCAAGGCGATCGACGCCGCCTTGCAGGCAGGCGTCTCAAAGGATGACGTGGCCGGTGTCATCGCCGTCGCGGCGACACGCAAAGGCATGATCTACGAGGGTGCCTTCGGCAAGGCGAACGTCGCAACGGACGCACCGATGACGCTCGACACGGTATTCTGGCTGCTGTCGATGACCAAGGCGTTCACGGCGACGGCCTGTATGCAGCTGATTGAACAGGGCCGCCTGCATCTGGACGATGATGCGGCGAAATACCTGCCGGAACTGGCCTCTCCACAAATCCTCGACGGCTTTGCCGAGGATGGAACGCCGCGACTGCGGCCGGCCAAGCGCGCGATCAAGGTTCGCCATCTGCTGACGCATACCTCCGGCTACACCTACTCGATCTGGAGCGAGGCTCTGACCCGCTACGAGAAGGTGACGGGCATGCCCGACATCGCGACCTGCAGGAACGCCGCTTTCACCGCCCCGCTCGAATTCGAGCCCGGCGAGCGATGGGAATATGGCATCAGCATGGACTGGGTCGGCAAGCTGGTCGAGGCGGTGTCCGATCAGTCGCTCGAAATCTACTTCCGCGAAAACATTTTCGCGCCGCTCGGCATGAAGGATTCAGGCTTCCTGATCGGCACCGAGCAGAAGCGGCGTGTCGCCAGCTTCCACAGCCGCCGCGCCGATGGCGGGCTGCAGCCGGCACCCTTCGAGATGCCGCAGCGGCCGGAGTTCTTCATGGGCGGCGGCGGCGCCTTCTCGACGCCGCGCGACTACATGGCCTTTCTGCAGGCGCTGCTGAACGGCGGCGCGCTGCATGGCGTGCGAATCCTGCGTCCGGAGACGGTCGCCATGATGATGCAGAACCAGATCGGCGAGCTGAACGTCCAGGAGATGCGTTCGGCGCAGCCGTCCTATTCCCGCAGCTTCGACCAGTTCCCGGGACAGCCGCACAGATGGGGTCTGTCTTTCGACATCAACGTGCAAGCAGGACCGAACGGGCGCTCCGCCGGCAGCATCTCCTGGGCAGGTCTGCTCAACTGCTACTTCTGGCTCGACCCGGTGAAGCACGTCACCGGCGCGCTCTTCACCCAGGTCCTGCCCTTCTACGACGAGCGGGTCGTCGCGCTCTACGGCGCGTTCGAGCGCGGCCTCTATGCCGGGCTTGCCTGAGCCCAGCGATCGACATCAACATCTGGAGAACCATCATGTACGCAATCACCGGAATCAGCGGCAAGGTCGGCGGCGCACTTGCGCGCAGCCTTCTCGCCGAAGGACAGCCCGTCCGCGCCGTTCTGCGCGACGAGACCAAGGCGGCGGAGTGGAGAACCCGGGGCTGTGACGTCGCTCTGGCCGAGATGAACGATACGGCAAGCCTTACTTCAGCCTTCAGGGGTGCCACGGGCGTCTTCATCCTGCCGCCCTCCGAGTTCGACCCGGAGCCAGGCTTTCCCGAGGCCAGGCGCGTCATCGCGGCCGTGGCGGCGGCTTTGGCCGAGGCGCGTCCCGGCAAGGTGGTCTGCTTGTCGACCATCGGCGCCGATGCTCCGCACGAGAACCTGCTGACCCAGCGCACGCTGATGGAACAGTCGCTGGGGGAGATCGGCCTTCCGGTCACCTTCCTGAGGCCCGGCTGGTTCATGGAAAATGCGCTCTGGGACGTTCCCTCGGCGCGCGATGAAGGCGTGTTGTGCAGCTTCCTGCAGCCGGCTGACAGGCCGTTCCCGATGGTTGGGACGCAAGATGTCGGGCGCCAGGCCGCCATGCTCCTCCGTGAGGACTGGAGCGGGACGCGGGTCGTCGAGCTGGAAGGGCCCGCACGCGTCTCGCCCAACGATCTCGCCCGCGCCTTCGCCACGGTGCTGGAGCGCCCGGTCAGGGTCGAGACAGTGCCGCGCGAAAGCTGGGAGGAGATCTTCCGTTCCCAAGGCACGCAAAATCCGTCACCCCGGATCCGGATGCTTGACGGCTTCAACGAGGGCTGGATCGAGTTCAGCGACCACGGCCGATCGGCGGTGAAGGGCACCACGACACTTGAAAGCGTCATCGTCGAACTCGTCAGGGCGAGCCAAGCCAAGACAGCTGCCTGACACGATCACGACTTACCGCATGGATACCCGAACCAGCGGCGGCGCGATGCGGCGGGGGCGCGTGTAGCCCCGCCGCCACATCCGCGAAAGGACACCACCATGGAATCAATCACCGCACAAGGCGTTGCGATTCCACGCCTCGGCTTCGGCACGTTCCGCATGCCAGGAGGCGACGCCCAACCGGTCGTCGAGAGCGCGATTGCGCTCGGCTACCGGCATATCGACACCGCGGCGATGTACGAGAACGAGGCCGCCGTAGGCGCCGCCATCACGGCGTCCGGCGTGAACCGGAACGAGCTCTTCGTCACGACGAAGGTCTGGCACGACCAGCTTGCGCCGGATGCGCTCCGCCGGGCCTTTGACACCAGCCTGGGCAGACTGCGGCTCGACCATGTCGATCTCTACATGATCCACTGGCCGTCCAGAGAAATGGACATGACGGCGACGCTGCAGACGCTGATGTCGCTGCGAGAGCGCAGCCTCACGCGTGCGATCGGCGTGTGCAACTTCAATCTGCCGATGATCCGCCGCGCCGTGGAAGAGATCGGCGCGCCGATCGCGAGCGTACAGGTCGAATACCACCCATTCCTGTCGCAGGACCGGATGCTGTACTACCTGCGGGGCAAAGGCATCCCGTTGACGGCCTACGCACCGCTCGCCCAGGGCCGGGCCGCGAACGACGCAACGCTCGCTGCCCTCGGGCGCAAGCATGGCTGTAGCGCCGCGCAGCTGGCCATCGCGTGGCTTCTGGATCAGGAGGGCGTCATCGTGATCCCGAAAGCCGCTCGCCCTGAAAGCCAGAAGTCCAATATCGACGCGCGCGGCATCCGGCTCAACGATGAGGATCGGGCGGCGATCGCGGCTCTCCCGAAGGACCAGCGCTTCGTCCGGCCGCCCTTCGCACCGGAATGGGATGCCGCATGAAATTGCAGCCGCATCTCGCTATCAATCGCCAGCTTTGTGAACCCAAACTCTGAGAACCTTTCCATCCCTTGAGTGCAGATGTCTGCGGATATCGGCAGTTTGCCATTTGAGTCCGATTGTAGTCTGCTAGCTTGCCCTGGTTGTTGCTTCATGCGCAGCCGGTGTTGAGAGGAGTTCCGCACAGCGGTTGGAGATTCATATCCCGGGAGGAGATCACGATGAGAAGATTTGTCGCCACTCTGGCTGCTGCCGCGGCCGTCACGCTTTATGGGTTCACTGCCGGCGCGCAGACCTATCCTGAACGCACCATCACCGTTGTGGTGCCCTTTGCGGCCGGTGGCCCGACCGACACGGTCACGCGCCTCGTCGCTGAAGCCATGTCGAAGGATCTCGGCCAGCAAGTCATCGTCGAGAATGTCGGCGGCGCCGGCGGCACGCTGGGTGCCGGCCGCGTCGCCAACGCCGAGCCTGACGGCTATACGCTGCTGCTCCATCATATCGGCATGGCGACAAGTGCGACGCTGTACAGAAAGCTCGCCTACGACACGCTGAACGCCTTCGAATATGTCGGCCTCGTCACCGAGGTGCCGATGACCATCGTCGGCCGCAAGGACCTGGAGCCGACCGATCTCAAGGGGTTGGTGGAGTACGCCAAGGCCAACAAGGATTCCATAACCGTCGCCAATGCCGGCATCGGTGCGGCCTCGCATCTGTGCGGCATGCTGTTCATGAGCGCCATCAAGACGCCGCTGGTCACCGTGCCCTACAAGGGCACCGGCCCGGCCATGACCGATCTCCTCGGCGGCCAGGTCGACATCATGTGCGACCAGACGACCAACACCACCAAGCAGATTCAGGGCGGCACGATCAAGGCCTATGCCGTCACCTCGCCGGAACGTCTCGATGTGCTGAAAGACGTCCCAACCACGGTGGAAGGCGGCCTGCCCGAGGTGCAGGTCGGCATCTGGCACGGTCTCTACGCACCCAAGGGCACGCCGGCCGAGATCACCGAACGCCTGTCGAAATCGCTGCAGGTCGCGCTGAAGGACCAGAACGTCGCGGCCCGCTTCGCCGAACTCGGCACCAAGCCGTCGCTTGAGGCCGATGCGACGCCCGCCGCACTGAAGGCCAAGCTGGAAAGCGAGATCGCGCGCTGGAAGCCGATTATCGAAGCCGCCGGCCAGTACGCCGACTAAGGGTTGAACAGGGGCGCCACCGGCGCCCCTGTTCGCTCGGCATCCACCAGCCACTGCGGGCTTGGGAGAACCATCATGAAACCTTTCGCGATCGACAGGGCCAACGGCCTGTGCGCCGCCCTGTTCATCGGTTTCGGCGCATGGTTCGCGCTGCAATCGCTCGGCCTCGAAATCGGCACCGCCTTGCGCATGGGTCCAGGCTATTTTCCGCTGGTCCTGGCGATCGTGCTGATCCTGCTTGGCGCCGTCATTCTCGTCCAGGCCGTACGCGTCGGGGGCGAAGCAATCGGGCACATTGCGTGGCGCGGCATGCTGCTCATCCTGCCTGCTCCGATCTTCTTCGGCCTGACGGTGCGCGGCCTCGGCTTCATCCCGTCGATCTTTCTCACGGCGTTGATCGCGTCGTTTGCCAGCCGCCGCATGAAGCCGTTGACCGCGCTCGTGCTGTCGGCCGGCCTGACATTGTTTGCGTACCTCGTCTTCAGCTACGCGCTCGGCCTGCCGTTCCGCCGCTTCGGCCCGTGGCTGGCCCCATGGTTGGTGTCGTGAAGCGATGAGCATGGATCTGCTCGACAACCTCGCGCTCGGTTTTTCGACGGCGACGTCGCTGACCAACCTCGGTTTCTGCCTGATCGGCGTCCTTCTCGGCACGCTGATCGGCGTTCTGCCCGGCATCGGCGCCACCGCGACCATCGCCATGCTTTTGCCGATCACCTTCCAGATCGGCGACCCGGTTTCCTCCCTCATCATGCTCGCCGGCATCTATTACGGTGCGCAATATGGCGGCTCGACCACCGCCATTCTCATCAACATGCCCGGCGAATCCTCGTCCGCCGTCACTGCGATCGACGGCTACCAGATGGCCAGGAACGGCCGCGCCGGCGCGGCCCTCGCGATCGCGGCCATCGGCTCGTTCTTTGCCGGCACCGTGTCGACGTTCCTCGTCGCCATCTTTGCCCCGCCGCTGACGGCGATAGCGCTGAAGTTCGGCGCGGCCGAGTATTTTTCGCTGATGATCGTCGGTTTGGTTTCGTCCGTCGCACTCGCCCACGGCTCGATCGTCAAGGCGCTGGCCATGGTCGTGCTCGGCCTGCTGCTCGGCATTGTCGGCACCGACATTTACACCGGCACGCCGCGCTTCACGCTTGGAATCCGGGAATATGCCGACGGGTTGAATTTCGTTGCGGTGGCGGTTGGCGTCTTTGGAGTCGCCGAGATCCTGCGCAACCTCGAAAACGAGGATGAGCGTTCCGTGATGATCCGCAAGGTCACCGGCCTTATGCCGACCCGCGAGGACTTTCGGCGCATGGCAGCGCCCATCGTGCGCGGAACCATCATCGGTTCGGCGCTCGGCATCCTGCCGGGAGGCGGCGCGATCCTGGCAGCTTTTGCGTCCTACACGGTCGAAAAACGCGTCTCGAAAAACCCGCAGGAGTTCGGCAAGGGCGCTATCGAAGGCGTCGCCGGACCGGAATCGGCCAACAATGCCGGTGCGCAGACCTCCTTCATCCCGATGCTGACGCTCGGCATTCCGGCCAACCCGGTCATGGCGCTGATGATCGGCGCCATGATCATCCAGGGCATCGTACCCGGCCCCAATGTCGCGACCGAACAGCCGGCGCTGTTCTGGGGCATCATCGCCTCGATGTGGATCGGCAATCTGATGCTGATCATCCTCAACCTGCCGCTCATCGGGCTTTGGGTGAAGCTGCTGACGATCCCCTATTACGTGCTTTTCCCGATCATCATGGCGTTCTGCTCGATCGGCGTCTACAGCGTCAACAGCAACGTCTACGACCTCTACGCCGTCGCCTTCTTCGGCTTCCTCGGCTACCTCCTGACCAAGCTGCGCTGCGAACCGGCGCCGCTGCTGCTCGGCTTCGTGCTCGGCCCGCTGCTCGAGGAAAACCTGCGCCGCGCCATGATCCTCTCGCGCGGCGACCCGAGCACTTTCGTGACCAGACCGATCAGCGCCGGCCTGCTGCTCATCGCGCTCGCCGTGCTCGCCGTCGTCTTCCTGCCGGCGGTCAAGAAAAAGCGCGAAGAGGTGTTTGTGGAGGAGAGTTGAATTTTACGCCGTTCCGCTGCCGCCCCGAATCTCGTCGACCGGGTCGAGCGGTGCGATCGGCACCAGCGGTGCCGGCACATCGGTCGTCTTGACCTCGGCCTTGCAGATGTCGGCGATGACGCAGGCCGGGCAATCCGGCTTGCGCGCCTTGCAGACGTAGCGGCCATGCAGGATCAGCCAGTGATGTGCATGGCGCATATATTCGTCCGGAATGATCTTCAACAATCCTTGCTCGACCTGTTCCGGCGTCTTGCCGGGCGCCAATCCGAGCCGGTTGCCGATGCGCAGAATGTGTGTGTCGACCGCCATCGTGTGCTGGCCGAAGGCCATGTTGAGCACGACATTGGCGGTCTTGCGCCCGACCCCGGGCAGCTTGACCAATTCATCACGACTATCGGGTACCTCGCCGCCATGGTCGCGGATCAGCGCCTGCGACAGCGCAATCACATTCTTCGCCTTGTTGCGCCACAGCCCGATGGTGCGGATATATTCGCCGACCCTTGCCTCCCCCAGCGCCAGCATCTTGTGCGGCGTATCGGCGGCCTTGAACAGCGCCCGCGTCGCCTTGTTGACGCCGGCATCCGTCGCTTGCGCCGACAGCACCACCGCGACCAGCAGCGTGAAGGCGTTGACATGTTCGAGCTCGCCCTTCGGCTCGGGCCGCTGGACGGAAAAGCGCCGGAATATCTCGTTCACTTCGGCCGGGCTGTAGCGTGACGAGCTTCGCACCGGCCGCGGGCGCGGCTTGGCGTTCGACCCATCGCGTCGTGCGGGCAACAGCTCTTTTTTGGACAGGGAAGAATCTTTGGACTTGGGGCTCGCCATTTCCCTCCTATAATATCCCCTCATGAGCGACACAAACGCCTCGTTTCAGGCCGACGAGCCATTCTTTCAGGCGCTACTCACCCCCCACCGGTCTCTGGGCCGGACGGGCTTCTTCATCCTGATGGGCGCGCTGCTGTTCGGCTGGCTGGTGACAGGCGCGTTTTTCCTGTCGCGCGGCGCCTGGCCGGTGTTCGGCTTCTTCGGCCTCGACGTGGCCGCCGTCTACATCGCCTTTCGCATCAACTATCGTGCCGCTCGTGCCCGCGAAGAAGTCTCGGTCTCGCGCACCAGCCTCGACATCCGCAAGACCGCACCTTCCGGCAAATCGGAAGCGCATCGCTTCAATCCGTTCTGGGCGCGGTTTTCGGTGGCCCGCCACGCCGAGATCGGCATCACAGGGATGACGGTGGAAGGCGAAGGCCGGAACGTGCCGATCGGATCGTTCCTGGACCCCGATTCCCGCGAGAGCTTTGCCACCGCCTTTTCGCGGGCGCTGGCGACCGCCAAGGCACGCTGAGCCAGCCACGAGCGGCTTTTGGGCTCGAATCCCGTGTCTATCGGGGTATGCGCCGCAAGAAGGCAAGTTTCGGGTGGCGATCGACGCCCCGAGGGGCGATATTCCGGCTCAAGGAGACAGTTCCATGAGCACACACACAGCAGTCCTCAAAAAGGACATCACGCCTAAAGGCAGCGACTACGAAATCGTGCGCCGTGCCATCGAGAAGATCAGTCTCGACTATCGTGATCAGCCTTCCCTCGAAGAACTGGCCGAGGAGGTCGGCGAGACGCCGACCGGCCTGCAAAAACTCTTCACCCGCTGGGCCGGCCTGTCGCCCAAGGCCTTCCTGCAGGCGGTGACACTGGATCATGCGCGCAGGCTGCTCGATTCCGGCATGCCGCTGCTCGAGACCTCGTTCGAGCTGGGCATGTCCGGCCCGGGCCGGCTGCATGACCTGTTCGTCACGCATGAGGCGATGTCGCCGGGCGACTACAAGACACGCGGCGCCGGGCTCACCATCCGCTACGGCTTCCATTCCTCGCCATTCGGCACCGCCCTGATCATGGCCACCGAGCGTGGGCTTGCCGGCCTCGCCTTCAGCGACCCCGGCGAGGAACGCGCCGCCTTCGCCGACATGTCCAGCCGCTGGCCGAACGCCATCTATGTCGAGGACATGACTGCTACCGGCCCCTATGCCGCCCGTATCTTCGATCCGACGCTGTGGCGCCCCGACCAGCCGCTGCATGTCGTCATGATCGGCACCGACTTCCAGGTTCGCGTCTGGGAGGCGCTGCTCAAGATCCCGATGGGCAAGGCCCGCACCTATTCCTCGATCGCGGCCAGCATCGGCGCCCCGTCCGCCAGCCGGGCGGTGGGTGCGGCCAACGGCGCCAATCCGCTCTCCTTCGTGGTGCCTTGTCACCGCGCCATCGGCAAATCCGGCGACCTGACCGGCTATCATTGGGGCCTGACCCGCAAGCGCGCCATTCTGGGCTGGGAAGCCGGGCAGGTGTCGTAATATCGATTTTCTCGATACTGCGAAGAAAAACATGGATATATCGGCACTGATAAGTATAAGCGCGATTTTCACTGTCTTTGCAACCGAGGGCAACCTCCGGTTCCTGTGATTGTTATTTAAGGAATTATTTTAGGTAACTCTAAATTAACCACGATAAAGTGATGATGCCCTCATATTAATCCGGACGATCCGGCTTGATAGGAGGTCCCGATGTCATTGGTTCGCGCCGCCTGCGCCGCAGCTCTGCTGGTTGCCGGCATCGACGAGGTCGCGTTGGCCGCGACGCAGAATGTCATCTTCAATGGCACGATCGCGCCCACCTGCACGCTTGTCGTTGCCACCAACGGCACGATGACGGCCAGTCCCGATCTCCAGTCCCTCAGTTCCCACAACAGCGGCGGCTCGGCTGGAACCGTGACGCTGACGACGACCGGAGGTGTGTCGCTGAGTGTCGACCCGGTCACCACCATGACGGTGCCATCCGCCGACAGCACGTCGACGACCTGGACGCCCACTTACTCCGCCACCGGCGCGCATGCCATCGTCGAGACCGGCTCGGCAACCAGCATCACCACACCCGGCGCCGATCTCGTCTCGGTTCACCTCGCCGGAACCAAGGGCGGCAGCAATCGCTTCGCCAACGGCAATTATCAGGCAACGGTAACGCTGCGCTGCGAATGACGCGCAGCGAAGGAGGGGTCGTTGAAACATGTTCGAATCCTGGCGACGGCACTGGCCATCGGATTGGCGCCCATTGCCGCCAATGCACAATCAATGTCGCCGATGCGTGGCGAGATCAACAGCTTCACCGACGTCTTCGCGGTCCGCATCTTCCCTGCCAATCCCTACGACCGGAAGATCCGGGTCGAAATCCACGTCTACGATCAGGATTTTCAGCCGGTAGATGCCAGAATCTCTCCAAATGTCTTCCAACTGGCTTCCCAGGCTTCCCGTTCTGTCCTTGTGGTCGTGCCCTTTGACGGCGCGGCCGAGCGTAAAGTGCGTATCTGTACCGAAAGCATCCCCTTTCCCAATCAACAGACGCAGATAAGGGCACAGATATGCGGAAAGTTCTTTGGGCGCCGCAAGTCCTGACACTGGCGCTCGCGGCTGCTTGGGCGTGTGCCTCGCCGGCCGGGGCCGAGGACGTCTATAACCTCAACCAGAATGAGAGCGGCTTCAACCTGCCCGGTGTCACCTTGCCCCAGGGCCAGGACGAGGTCCGTGCCGCGGACGGCACCACTTGCCGTTCCGCCGTCTCCGGTTCCGGCGCCTATGTCGATCTCGGCGTCATCAGAGGCAACAGCCAGTCCGACAATGATGTCGCCACTTACGGCCGCGTGGTGATCCCGATCGGGCGTACGCCGAAGCGCGTCGATTGCAGCCGTCTCTACGAGCTTGAGGTCGAGCGCCTGCAGCTGGAGCTGAAGCTCCTCAAAATGGGCCTCGGCGCCGACGGCCAGACGGCGAGCGTGGCCGCCAGCGCTTCCACGGCCGCGTCACCGGGGTGGGCCAACGAAGGCTGGAGCATCAGGACCGGAAATGCCGATGGCAAGAAAAAGAAGAAGCAGTAGCCGCGCGCTGTTTGCGATGGCTGCACTTGCCGGTTCCTGCCTTCCGGTGCAGGCAGCGATCATCGGCACCTGCACCATCATGGTCGGGGCGTCCGGAACGATGAAGGCCAATCCCGCCATCAGCATACTGGGCTCCAAACAGGCAGGCGGATCGAGCGCCAGCGCCACCGTAGTGGCAAGCTCCCTGTTGTGCTCGATACTTAACCTGCTTGACTGCTATTCGGTTTCGGCGCCGGCGCCTGCCGCATTCTCGTCCGCGCCGAGCGGCGGCGGCACCAACGTGACCTTCGCTTCGGTCTTCCGCCTCGATGGCTCGGGGGCCGATGTCAACGGAAGTGTGCCGCAGAGGGTTGCCAACGGCACCCACACGATGCAGGTCGACCTCACCGCCACCAAGTCGAGCGGTATCTTTCCCGCCGGCAACTATCAGGGCACGGTCACCGTGCGCTGCGAATAGGCCACGACACCTCAAATCGGACTGGACCATGCGCGTGGTCTGGCAAGCCGCGGCCTTACAGGTTAGCTTTCACGCAATCGGAACGATCTGCGTTCGCCCGGACGCACGAAGACGCTCCGACATTTTGAATTTGCGTTGCCAGGAGGCCCTGCTTGATTATCGTCATCGGCTCGATCAACCTCGACCTTATCGCCAAGGTCGACCGCTTGCCGAGCCCCGGCGAGACGGTGGGCGGCTCGGCGTTCACCACCGCGCCTGGGGGCAAGGGCGCCAATCAGGCACTGGCCGCCGCACGCGCCGGTGCCTCGGTGCGCATGGTCGGCGCCGTCGGCAGGGACAGCTTCGCAGCCGAGGCACTGGCATTGCTGCGCGACGGCAAGGTCGACCTGTCCGGCGTTGCCGAGACTCACGCCTCGACCGGCACGGCACTGATCATGGTCGCCGACGACGGCGAAAACATCATCGCCGTGGTGCCGGGCGCCAACGCTTCCGTGGTGCCAGGCGATCTCTCCAAGGCCTTTCTGAAAAAAGGCGACGTCGTGCTGCTGCAAAATGAGATTCCGCTGGCCACCGTCGATGCCGCCCTCGACCAGGCAAGGGCGGCCGGCGCCTTCACCGTGCTCAACACGGCGCCTTTCCAGGGGCAAGCAGCCGGCTTTATCGGCAAGGCCGACTATGTCGTCGCCAACGAAACCGAGTTCGACCTCTATGGCGAAGCGCTGTCGCTGCAAGGTCGCGACCGGGCGGCCCGCATGCGCGACTTTGCCGGAAAGACCGGCCGCACCGTCGTCGTCACGCTCGGCGGCGATGGCGTGATGGCGGCAACGCCGAGCGAATTCCTGGCCGTTCCGGCACGCAAGATCACCCCTGTCGACACGGTCGGCGCCGGCGATACGTTCTGCGGCTATTTCGCCGCCAGCCTGTCGTCCGGCCTCACGCTCGAACAGGCGCTGGCGCGCGCCGGCGCGGCCGGTTCGCTGGCCTGCCTGAAGTCTGGCGCCCAACCGGCGATCCCGCTCGCCAAAGACGTCGATCAGGCGCTGCAGGAAAGCCGTTAAAATGCTGCGTCCTCAAACGAAACATGCCGTGCCGCCGGCAGGCGACATCTGCCGTCTGTCCGCGGTCCAACTCGCCGGCGCGATCCGGGAGAGAGAGCTTTCCGTGCGCGAGGTGGTGGCGGCATTCCTCGATCGCATCGAGGCGGTCAATCCGCTGGTCAACGCCATCGTCTCCTTGCGCGATCGCGCCGACATCCTGCGCGAAGCCGATGCGGCCGATGCCAGCCTGTCGCGAGCCGAAGCGGCGGGGCCGCTCTTCGGCCTGCCGATGGCCATCAAGGATCTCGCCTCGACCACGGGCCTCAGGACCTCCTTCGGCTCGCCGATCTTCGCCGATTTCGTGCCGCAGGAAGACGATTTCTTCGTCGAGCGTATCCGCAATGCCGGCGCCATCATCATCGGAAAGACCAACGTCCCCGAATTCGGGCTCGGCTCCAACACCTACAACGCCGTGTTCGGGCCGACGCTGAACGCCTTCGATCCGGCCCTGACCGCCGGCGGCTCAAGCGGCGGCGCGGCAGTGGCGCTGGCGCTCGACATGGTGCCTGTCGCCGATGGCAGCGACTTCGGCGGCTCGCTGCGCAACCCGGCCGCCTGGAACAATGTTTTTGGCTTCCGCCCGTCGCAAGGACTTGTTCCCGGCGGACCCGATTTCGAAGTCTTCCATGCGCAGATGGGCGTCGACGGGCCGATGGGCCGCAACGTCCGTGACATGGCCCTGCTGCTCGATGTGCAGGCCGGTTACCACCCGCACGCGCCATTGTCCTACGAGAAACCCGGCTCGTTCCTCGAAGGGCTTGGAATACCGGCAACTGCCGGCCGCATCGCCTGGCTCGGTGACCTCGGCGGTCATCTGCCGGTTGAAACAGGCATTCTCGGCCTGTGCGAGGCGGCACTCGGCCGCTTTGCGGAAGCGTCCTTCGCGACCGAGCCCCTGCTGCCGGATTTCGATTTCGAAGCGCTGTGGCAGGCCTTCGTGACGCTGCGCCAGGCCAGCAGCGGTTGTGCGCTCAAAACCCACTATGACGATCCCGCGAGGCGCCGCCTGCTCAAGCCGGAAGCCATCTGGGAAGTGGAGAACGCCATGCGGCTGACGGCGCCGCAGATCCGCGCCGCCTCCGTGACCCGTACATCCTGGCATCGCATGCTGCTGTCGCTCTTCGACCGCTACGATCTAATTGCGCTGCCGACAGCGCAGGTCTTCCCCTTCGATGTCGATATGCATTGGCCGCGCGAGGTCGCCGGACGCGCAATGGACAGCTACCACCGCTGGATGCAGGTTTCCGCCTTCGCGACCCTGGGCGGCTGCCCGGCGGTCAACGTGCCGGTCGGCTTCGACGGCAAGGGGCGGCCGATGGGCATGCAGCTGATCGGCCGGCCACGCGATGACCTCGCCGTACTGAAGGCGGCGGCGGCCTATGAGGCCACACTGCCCTGGCAGGCCGGCGCCTGAACCGGGCGGACTGGCGTGTCGCAGGGCGCTAGGTAGCGGCTTGCACCGGCTGCGCTGCTATGCATTGATTATCCTCAACCGCGCCGCCTCGGCGGTATTCCTGGGGAAAAATCATGTCGCTGGAACTCTACGCCGCCTATGTCCTCGCTTGCATCGTCATCATCCTGGTGCCCGGTCCGACGGTCACGCTGATCATCGCCAACAGCATTCGCCACGGCTCGCGCGCCGGCCTCGCCAATGTCGCCGGCACGCAGGCCGGGCTTGCCGTGATGATCGCCATCGTCGGCATCGGCCTCAACACGCTGATCGCAGGCATGGGCCACTGGTTCGAATGGGTTAGGCTGATCGGCGCCGCCTATCTGATCTGGATGGGTGTGCAGATGTTCCGTTCCAAAGGCACGCTGAACGCCGATGGAACGGCCAGGAAACCGCGCGGCGGCTTCTTCCTGCAGGGCCTGCTGGTGGCGCTCAGCAACCCCAAGACGCTGATTTTCTTCGGCGCCTTCTTTCCGCAGTTCATTTCGCCGCAAGGCAACTATTCGCTGCAGATCGCCATCATGGGCCTGACCGCCATGATCTTCGCCGCCTTCTCGGATTCGACCTATGCGCTGGCCGCCGGCCGCGCCGGGCGCCTGTTGTCGGCCGGCCGCATCAAGCTTTTGTCGAGGATCAGCGGCAGCTTCATGGTCGGCGGCGGCCTGTGGCTGGCGTTTTCAAAGGTGAAGTAACAGCGCGCCTTCCCTCGCCCCGTTTACGGGGAGAGGGTGGTCGCGAAGCGATCGGGTGAGGGGCAGCGCCGAGGCCGCAAGCAGAATTTCAACGTTTGCGCCGCCCCTCATCCGCCTGCCGGCACCTTCTCCCCGTGAACGGGGCGAAGGAAGCTCTCACAGCCGCCCCAGCCTCTCCACCAAGAGCGCAAAGAAGCCGTCATGGTCGATGTCGCGCATCACCATGGCGTTCTTCGGCCGTTTGGTGACGCCCCACCAGTCGATCACGGTCATGCCCATGGTCAGTTCCGAGGCGGTTTCCACGCTGACGTTGCAGTTGCGGCCCTTGAACAGGTCCGGCTTCAACAGATAGGCGATGACGCAGGGGTCATGCAGCGGGCCGCCGTCGGTGCCGTATTTCTCCTCGTCGAAGCGCTCGAAGAACTCCAGCATCTCCGCGGTCGCGGTGCCGACCCTGGTGCCGAGCGCGCGGAAGGTTTGCGTGCGCTTGGCGGTGGTCAGCGCCTTGTGGGTGACGTCGAGCGGCATCATGACGATCGGGATGCCGGATTTGAGCACGACATCGGCGGCCTGCGGATCGACATAGATGTTAAATTCGGCGGTCGGGGTGACATTGCCGCCCTCGAAGAAGCCGCCGCCCATCAGCACGATTTCCTTGATGCGCGGTGCGATGCGCGGCTCGCGGATCAGCGCCAGCGCAACGTTGGTGAGCGGCCCGAGCGCGCAAAGCGTGATCGTGCCGCTTTCTTCGCTCATCAGCGTCTCGACGATGAAATCGACCGCGTACTGGTCCTGCAGCTTCATCGTCGGTTCGGGTAATTGCGGTCCGTTGAGGCCGGTCTTGCCATGCACTTCCTCGGCGGTGACCAATTCGCGCATCAGGGGCCGGATGGCGCCGGCATAGACCTTGATGTCCGGGCGGCCGGCCAGCTCGCAGATCTTGCGGGCATTCTTTTCGGTAAGCTTCAGCGGCACGTTGCCGGCAACGGCTGATATGCCGACGATCTCCAGTTCGGAGCTGCCGAGCGCCAGCAATATGGCGACGGCATCATCCTGGCCGGGATCCGTGTCGATGATGATCTTGCGTGACTGGGGCATTTCAATTCCTTGTTTGGCGAGGTCGTGGGCTTGCATCGATCCGATCGAAACATCCAAATGACGCCGAAGCGGCCGCGAGCTGCCAGATGAACCGCTCGACCGGGGGAAGCCAATCCCGGCCTGCGCGCTTCTCCTTGCATCTGCTCGCCGTTTCAAGCGCCATGTCGGTCATTCCTGTGAGTCCACGCCTGGTCTTTTTGAGCGGGTCTGTTGACGGCTTGAACTTGGTCGCGGGGCGGACCATATCAAGGCCATCGGGAAAAATGCCATCTGGGTTTTTCCACTTTATGTCGCTCTTGAGAGGACAGTGTAACATGAGCCGAATGACGCCCTTTTCCAGCCCGCTTCTCCTTGGTTTCGACGCCATGGAAAAGACCCTGGAACGCCTGGCGAAATCCGGCGACAGCTACCCTCCCTACAACATCGAACGCCTCAGCGGCGCCGACGGCAAGACCGAAAGGTTGCGCATCACATTGGCGGTCGCCGGTTTCGCCGAAAGCGATCTCGATGTCACCACGGAGGAAAACCAGCTGGTCGTGCGCGGCCGTCAGACCGACGACACCGAGCGCGAATTTCTTCATCGCGGCATCGCCGCGCGCCAATTCCAGCGCTGTTTCGTGCTGGCCGACGGCATGCGGGTGATCGCAGCGGAGTTGAAGAACGGCCTTTTGGCGATCGACCTCGATCGGCCTGAGTCCGAACGGCTGGTACGGAAAATAAACATATCGGTGAAAGACTGATCTTTACCACTGCATCGGCCGGAAATCGGCTCCGACTTTCCGAAAGCACGATGCAGCAAATTGAAATGGCTCTCATGCGGGATGGCCTTGAGCGGCGTCCTCGCGCCAAGGAGGCTTTGAAATGACCAGAACTGAAAACATCACCATGACCAATGGCGAATTCGCTCATCTCGGCGAAGGCTCGGTCGCTTATCTCAGAAAGGTCTCGAGCGACGAATTGCTCGGCCGTTTCCCCAATCTCGGCGAAATCGCTCCCGGCATGGAACTGTGGGCGCTGTTTGCCGCCAATGGCCAGCCGATCCTGCTTTCCGATGCGCGTGACCGCGCTCTGGCCGGTGCCATGGAAAACGACCTGACCACGGTCGCCATTCACTAAGACCCAGCGCGCCGCCTGTTAGGCGCGACCAGCAGGCTCAAACGCATAGGGCCGCCCCGTGGCGGCCCTTGAATGTCGTCTCACCAAAAAATCAGGCCGCGTGCGAGGCCTGGGTGTCCGATAAAAGCGCGTGGATAGCCGCGGCGTCGCGCGTACCCCTGATCTTGGCCACCGTGTCGGCGTCGCGCAGGACCCGTGCGATGCGCGACAGTGCCTTGAGGTGATCGGCGCCCGCCCCTTCCGGCGCCAGCAGCAAAAACACCAGATCGACGGGCTGATCGTCCAGCGATTCGAAATCGACAGGCGTTTCCAGCCGGGCGAAAACACCTGCGATGCGCTTCACGCCGGCCAGCTTGCCGTGCGGAATGGCGATGCCGTTGCCGACGCCGGTCGAACCCAGCCGCTCACGCTGCAGGATGGTGTCGAACACCTCCCGCTCCGGAATGCCGGAAATCGCCGCTGCCCGTTCGGACAGCAGTTGCAGCAGCTGCTTCTTGGAGTTCGCCTTCAACGCCGGCAGTATCGCCGGAACGTTGATAAGATCGCTCAGATCCATGCTAGAAAATCCCTTGTTCGCCTGCCGTCACCAGTCCCCACCCCTCGTGCGGCCGGCTCTTATTGCCGTGCGACCGTTGTCGTCACCGTACGACCTTTGTCGTCACGCTTGTGCGACCTTGGTCGTCGACGGGTCGATCCAGCCGATATTTCCATCGGGTCGGCGATAGACGATGTTGAGATGGTCGGTTCCCGCGTTGCGGAAGACGAAGACCGGGCTGTCCTTGGTGTCGAGTTCGATGACCGCCGACGCCACCGACATGGTCTTCAGCGTCATGGTTGATTCGGCAACGATGGCCGGCGCGAAATTCTCCGGAATGTCCTCGTCGTCATCGGCAAGCGGCGCCATCACCGTGTAGGCTATGTCGGTCGGCTGGCCGTTAGCGGCGCCCGAATTGTGCGATTTCAGCCGGCGTTTATAGCGCCTCAGGCGGGTTTCCAGACGATCCGCCGCCGCCTCGAAGGCAAGCGTCGGATCCTGGGCATCGCCGGTGGCCTGCAGCGAAGCGCCGGAATCCAGCCGGATCATGCAGTCCGCCGAATAGCGCGAGCCCGATTTGATGACTGTGACATGTCCTGCAAAGCCGCGATCGAAATATTTGCCGATCGCTTCGCCGACACGATCGTTGATGCGTGTTCGAAACGCATCGCCGATGTCCATGTGTTTTCCCGATATGCGCAGATTCATCTGAAAACTGACCTTCCTTGCTCAGGCTTCAAACTCGCCCGAGTTTATACTCGTGATCCGTGCGCACAAGCTTTGCGGCGTCACTTGCGCCGATTTTAAATCCAAACTTTCCGGTTGATCACAAGCCGCCCTTTGACCGTCCCGAGGCCAACGTCGTGACGGACCATCCGCATGCGGGCATCTAGCCCGTCTCATGCGGGCGGGCTTCTAGCCAGTTCACCGCGGCTTGTCAATGAAGTGCTGGCCTGTGGAAAGTCGACCCGCCTCAGCGCCCGGCGCTGGCCATCGCCCGTTTCTCGCGTCGGCGCTGCACCGAGGAGGGGATATTCATGCCTTCCCGGTACTTGGCGACCGTACGCCTTGCAATGTCGACGCCACTTTCGCGCAACATGTCGACGATTGCATCGTCGGAAAGCACGTCGACGGGCTTTTCCTCGTCGATCAACTGCTTGATGCGGTCACGCACGGCTTCCGAGGAATGCGCATCGCCGCCGCCCGACGCGGCGATCGAGGCGGTGAAGAAGTAGCGAAGCTCGAACACGCCGCGCGGCGTCAGCATGTACTTATTGGCTGTGACCCGGCTGACCGTCGATTCGTGCATGCCGATGGCGTCGGCCACCGTGCGCAGATTGAGCGGCTTCAACTGCCGCACGCCATGGACGAGGAAGGCATCCTGCTGGCGAACGATTTCCGAGGCGACCTTGAGGATGGTCTTTGCCCGCTGGTCGAGGCTGCGCGTCAGCCAGTTGGCGTTCTGCAGGCATTCGGCCAGAAAATCCTTTTCCGCCTGGTTCTTGGCCTGCGGTGAGACCTGGGCGAAATAGATATGGTCGACCAAAACGCGCGGCAGCGTTTCGGCGTTGAGTTCGACCGTCCAGCTGCCGTCATTGGCCGCGCGCACCTCAACATCGGCGACGATCGCGTCGCTGGCGCCGCCCGAAAACGCCATGCCCGGCCGGGGATCGAGCGCCCGGATCTCCGCCAGCATGTCGAGCAGATCCTCCTCGTCGACACCGCATATCCGTTTCAATGCATGAAAGTCACGTCGTGCCAGGAGTTCGAGATTGGCGACCAGCGCCTTCATCGCCGGATCGAGCCGGTTGCGCACGGCAAGTTGCAGCGACAGGCATTCGGCCAGGTCGCGGGCAAACAGGCCGGCCGGCTCGAAGGTCTGACACACCGCCAGCACCTTCGCGACGGCGGCGGCATCCGCACCGAGACGAACGGCGATCTCGGCCAGGTCGGCACGCAGATAGCCGCTCTCGTCAAGGCCGTCGGCGAGGTCGACGGCGATCAGCCGTGCAGCCGGGTCGGCGAAGGCTAGCGCTACCTGTTCACCGACATGGTCGCGCAGCGTGATCGCGGCACTCGCCATATCGCCGGCGTCAAACCACTCGGATGAGGAACCCGCGCCATTGCCCGAAGCCGATTTCCATTGCGCCGTCAGGTCGGGACCGAGCCGCTCGCTGGTGCCCGGGTCGTCGGGAAACAGGTTTTCCAGCGACGTGTCGAGCTTGTCCGAAATCGCCTCGGCGCTCCACTGCGTCTCGTTTTCGAACCAGTCGCCTTCGGCGGCGGCTTGCGGCTCCGCCTCGATCTTCTGGGCCTGGTCGCTGGCGGCATCGTCCTGCGGCTCGGCGCGCTCCAGCAGCGGATTGCGCTCGATTTCCTCATCGATGAAATGCTCGAGCTCGACATGGGTGAACTGCAGCAGCCGAATCGACTGCATCAGCTGCGGCGTCATCACCAACGACTGCGATTGTCGTAGCTGTAGTTTGGCCGCCAACGCCATGGTTCGGTTTCAAACGCCTCGTCTATGCATCCGGACTTCCGGGCAAAAATTTTTGCAGCCGGCCATAGAAACTGGCCCGGCTTTTGCTTGTCAAGGCAATTGGTAGCAAAACGCGCTTACCGGAGCGTTATCCCGGAGCAAAATCGAGAAAAAAGCGCCGCGCGAACCGCAAAAATCGTGTCAGGAAACAAATTTCACGCTCAGAGCGTAAAACCCTCGCCGAGGTAGAGTCGCCGCACATCCGGGTTTGCCACCACCTCGTCGGCCCTTCCATGGGTCAGCACCTGGCCGGCATGGATGATGTAGGCGCGGTCGATGAGGCCGAGCGTTTCGCGCACATTGTGATCGGTGATGAGGACGCCGATGCCGCGCGCCGTCAGGTGGCGCACCAGTTGCTGGATATCGGCGACAGCGATCGGATCGATGCCGGCGAAAGGCTCGTCGAGCAGCATGTAGGCCGGACGCGTCGCCAGCGCCCGCGCGATTTCCAGGCGTCGCCGCTCGCCGCCCGAAAGCGACATGGATGGCGCCTTGCGCAGATGGCTGATGTGGAATTCCTCGAGCAGTTCGTCGAGATTGCGCTCGCGCACCTTGCGGTCCTTTTCGACCACTTCCAGCACCGCGCGGATATTCTGCTCGACATTGAGGCCGCGGAAGATCGACGCTTCCTGCGGCAGATAGCCGATGCCGAGGCGTGCGCGACGGTACATCGGCATCGACGTGACGTCGAAGCCGTCGATCTCGATCGTGCCTTCATCCACCGGCACGAGGCCGGTAACCATGTAGAAACAGGTCGTTTTGCCGGCGCCGTTGGGGCCGAGCAGTCCAACGGCCTCGCCGGCGCGCACGCCAATGGTGACGCCGCTGACGACCTTGCGGCCCTTGTAGCTCTTGGTCAGCCCCTTGGCGATCAAGGTTCCCTTGAACTTTCCCGCATCGACGGTCACCGTGGCCGGCGCCGAAAGCTTGCCGGCGGCCCGTCCCGGAAGACGCGCCGTCAGCGACGACAGGCTGGCCATCAGGGGTTCGTCGCTCCCGATTTCGGCGGCGGCGTGATCGACATCTGGACGCGTTGCCCAGCGCATGGATCCACCTGAGCCAGCCCGCTTTTCATCTGCACGGTAAGCTTGCAGCCCACCAGAACGTTGTCGTTTTGCGACAGAACGACCTTTTTGCCCGAAAGCACCAGCACCTGGCTCTTCATATCGAAGCTGCCTTGATCGCCGGTCGCGACCTGCGCATCCGACTTGATGTAAACCTTGTCGGAGATCTCCAGGTGATCGATGTTGGCCGAGCCCGTCATCGCCGCACCCGCGGCCTCCGTGCCCTTGGCAGCGGCGTTGGGGTCCTTGACGTAGTAGACCGTCATCTTGCCGGCCTTCATCAATGTCGGCCCCTGGACGACGCTGACATTGCCCGTGAAGATGGCGACACTGTCGGCCTGGCGGACTTCCAGCTTGTCGCTCTCGATCTGGATCGGCTTGTCGCCGGACAGTTTGAGGCCTGACTGACTGGTCGTCTGCGCCCATGACGGCACGAGTCCGAGCAGCAGCAACGCTGAAGTTGCTGCCGCGAGCCGCGTCGAACTACTGAGCCGCATTGGTTTCTCCGCTGTTTCCCTGTGCCGCCTTCAAGGCGGCGGAATCGATGTTGACGCGCACTTTGTTCTCGAAAACCAGAACCTTGCCATTGTCCTGGACCGACATCGTATCCGCCGTGATCCGCGACCCGCCACGGCTGACATCGACGGGATCTCCCGTCTTCATAGTGCCTTTGCCCATGTCGAGGAAGACCGATTTGAACTTGGCCTGCATGCCGTCGGTCGTGGTGATCGTCACGTCGCTGGTCAGGTTCATCGTATTGCCGTCGCGATCGTATGTGCCGTGCGAGGCCTTGACCACCGCCACATTGTCGGACGCGATCGGCACCTTGGCGTCGATGCCTTCCAGTTCGATGATACCTTGCGTGCTGACATCCTGAATGGCACGCAGCGCCGTCATCGAATAAGGCTGCTTCTGCTTGGTGAAACCGTTGAGCTTGGGATTGGCCATCACCAGCTTGCCGTTGGAAAAGGCAGTGCCTTCCGCCTGAATCTTCACGGAGACGGGTGCGGCGAGATAGGAATAGACCGGGAAAGCCACCGCTATCAGTGCCGCGGCCACCGGCACGGCAAATTTGAGAACGCGCACGCGGCGCGAATGACGCTGTGCACGGTCGAAAGCATCGCCGCGCGTCCGGCCGTCCGCCGGGGGAGCCAACACCGCCTCGGCGTTGGTCGGTTCAATCGGTCGCGCTAACATTCACTGCTTTCTTCTAACCTGCCCGCCCTTGAGCACCGCCTATAGGTGGGACGCCGGCGCTTTCAAGCAAGCACAAGCCCACGAAAACTGCAAAAATGTGACAGCCGCCTTTGTACAGACGAAAACGAAGTCCGCACAACTGCGTGTTCTCCATAGCAGAAACAGACACGCGGCGTAAAATTTATCAGCCATCGGTCTCGTCGCCCGACCTGTGCCGATTGCACGAATATGTGAGCAGACCAATGCTTGGAGAGGGCCTGGCCGGCCCGGATCAACGGTCGACGCGGATAGCCACCTCACGTCCAGGCGCTGACTTGTCTCGCCATGCGCAAGAGAGAACTGCTTCCAGATGGGAGGATCATGGTCTAAAAGCGTCTCCTCCCGCCGACTGAAAGGCTGACCATGGCACTGAGAGCCGACGACCTGATCGACCGCCGCCGTTTGCGGCGCAAGCTGACATTCTGGCGCCTCGTCGCCATAGGCATCGTAGCCCTTGGGGTGATTGCGCTTTCAACCTGGTTCTATGGCGACGATTTAGGCGGCTCGACGGTCGACCATATTGCCAAGGTCAAGATCGAAGGCACGATCACCGAGGACGAGGAACTGATCAAGCGGCTGGAAACCATTCGTCTTTCATCGAAGGTGAAAGGCGTGATCCTGTCGATCGATTCGCCTGGCGGCACCACCGTTGGCGGTGAATCGATCTATGAAGAAGTGCGCAAGCTGGCCGCCGACAAGCCGGTGGTGGCGGAAGTCGGCACGCTCGCCGCATCGGCGGGCTATATGATCGCCAGTGCCGCCGATCACATCGTTGCCCGCAAGACCTCGATCGTCGGCTCGATCGGCGTGCTGATCCAGTATCCCGACGTCAGCGGCCTGATGGACAAACTCGGCGTCAAGCTGGAGGAAGTGAAATCCTCGCCGCTGAAAGCCGCGCCCTCTCCCTTCAAGCCGACCAATGACGACGAGCGCGCCATGGTTCGCAAACTCATCCTCGACAGTTACAACTGGTTCGTCGACATCGTCGCCGAACGCCGCAAGATGACCCGCGAACAAGCGCTTGTGCTTGCCGACGGCTCGATATTCACCGGCCGCCAGGGCGTTGCCAACGGACTGATCGACGCCGTCGGCGGCGAGACCGTAGCGGTCGAATGGCTGGCGACCAAGGGCGTCGATGCCAAGCTCAAGGTCGTCGAGTGGAAGGATACCGAACGGCGCGGCGGCTTCCTGTTCTCGAAAGCGATGGCGCAAACGATCGGCAGTGCGCTCGGCCTGCCCGCCTACAGCGGCGACGTCATCCATGAACTCGGAGCCGACCGCTTGTTTCTTGACGGTCTCGTTTCCGTCTGGCACCCTTGAGATGCCGTTTGGGGCAAGTGAAAAAAGCAAATAAAATCATCCTCATAATTTTGACCGCACTGCTTTCACGGGGACCCGTCTCATGATCAAGTCCGAACTTGTGCAGATTATAGCCACGCGCAATCCGCATCTTTTCCTGCGCGACGTCGAAAACATCGTCGGCGCGATCTTCGATGAAATCACCGACGCCCTTGCCGAAGGCAACCGGGTCGAGTTGCGAGGCTTCGGCGCTTTTTCGGTGAAGAACCGTCCCGCCCGCACCGGCCGCAATCCGCGCACAGGCGAATCCGTCGAGGTCGAGGAGAAATGGGTGCCGTTCTTCAAGACCGGCAAGGAACTGCGTGAAAGGCTGAACGGCGGCAAGTAGGCGGCGTCAGCGCCTGACGGCCTTTCGGACAGGCCAGCTTCCGACGGAAAACATCATGTTCAATCGCTTCATCCTCATCGCGATCTTCGTGCCCCTGGCGATCATCCTGATCGCACTCGCCGTTGCCAACCGTGAACTGGTCGCCTTCACCCTGGATCCGTTCAACCCCGGCAATCCGAAGCTGACCCTGACTTTGCCGCTGTTCATCTTCCTGTTCCTGGCACTTGCCATCGGCATGATCGTCGGCAGCCTGGCGACCTGGGTCAAGCAAGGTCGCTATCGCAAGCTGGCGCGCCAGCGCGGCGTCGAAGCCGAGAACCTGCGCCAGGCGGTCAGCCGTGCGCCGGCGGCACCGCAAAGCCCGGCCCACGGGTCCGCCCAAGGGTCGGCATTGCCGAAACCGACCGCTTGAACCGCCCGCAGGCGGCTTTGTCCCCACGGAGTTTTTCATGCTGACCATTTCGGCCGCAGAGGTCGACCATGCGCTGACCTTTCCCGGACTGGTCGAGACGCTGCGCACGGCGTTTCGCGACGGCGCGGTGCAGCCGGTCAGGCATCACCATACGATCGAGCGGCCCGACGGTGCGGCCTCCACCCTGCTTTTGATGCCGGCCTGGACCGATCTCAACGCGGCCGGCACGTCGGCCGGCGGTCACGTCGGCGTCAAGATCGTCACTGTCTCCCCCGACAACAATGCCATCGGCAAGCCGGCGGTGATGGGGCTCTATCTCCTGCTCAATGGCGCTACCGGCGAACCTGAAGCCTTGATCGACGGCCAGCGGCTGACACAGTGGCGCACCGCCTGTGCTTCGGCGCTTGCGGCTTCTTATCTCGCCCGCGACGACGCCTCGCGGCTGCTTGTGGTCGGCGCCGGCGCGCTGTCCCCCTTCCTCGCCAAGGCGCACTCGGCCGTGCGGCCGATCAAGACCATCCGCATCTGGAACCGCACCCCGGCCAATGCCGAGAAAGTCGCGGCCGATCTGCGCGCCGAAGGCTTTGCGGCCAGCGCCGCAAGCGAACTCGATGCCGAGCTTGGGCAGGCCGACATCGTCGCCTCGGCAACGATCACGACCACGCCCTTGATCAAGGGCGCATTGCTGCGGCCGGGAACCCATGTCGACCTGGTCGGCGGCTTTACGCCGACGATGCGCGAGAGCGACGACGACGCGATCAGGCTCGCCCGCGTCTATGTCGACACCCGCGCCGGCGCCACCAAGGAAGCCGGCGACATCGTCCAGCCTCTGGCCTCCGGCGTGCTGAAGCCGGAAGCCATCGTCGCCGATCTGCACGAATTGGCGCGCGGCCAGAAGAAGGGTCGCGAGAGCGCCGGTGAGATCACGCTGTTCAAGTCGGTCGGCGCGGCGCTCGAGGATCTTGCCGCCGGCATTGCCGTCTACAAGGCGCTCACGGCCTAGTTTGCCGGCACCGCCATTTTGGCGCCCATCGCCTCGGCGATGACACGAAAATCGTGATCCCCGATTTCGAAAAGGCCAAAGCGAAGCTGATAACCCCAGTTCGACTTGGCCACGGTGAAGTGCAGCCTGTCGAGCAGCGGCTTGATCCGCGCTTCCTCGGCCTTGGCCCACGCAACATCTCGGCGGAACGGCGTGAAGCCAGCGCCCATGTCGCCCTGATAGGGCTCGCCTTCCCGCACCGTGCCGATCGCCGTGAAGGCCTGCAGGCCATCTTTCTCGCCCAAAACAGTGGTCGGCGAATAGTAGACGATGCCATCGCCTGCCTTGACGCGACGCAGCGGTGCCGCCTTGCCGTGATTGACCTGCATGAAGCCGGCTGCGCGACCCCGCCGGACATGTTCGGCCGATGCCACCGCGATCCAATACGCGCTCATTTCTGGTCACCATCGGCCTGTGCGCCGTCGGACAGCCAATAGACGCGCAGGCGATGATTGTCGGGATCGAGCGCGACAAAAGTACGGCCGAAATCCATGTCGGTCGGCGTCTGCAGGATATTCAGCCCGCGCCCGGACCAGTCGGCATGGGCGGCATCGACCGCATCGGGCGTATCCAGCGCAAACACGATTTCGGCGCCACCGCCTGACGCGGCGGCTGCCGGCTCCACTGTATGGCGCGACCACAGGCCGAGCTTGAAGCCGGCATCGAGCACGAACAGCACGAAGGTCGGCGAACTTTCGACCGGCTGACGGCCGAGCAGCGCGCTGTAGAAGGCACCGCTCTCAAGCGGCTGGTCGACATAGAGGATGACGAAATTCGGGGTGGCCATATCTGTTCTCCAAGGTTCGGTGTTTCGACTTGGCGAACATAAGATGGGCTACTGTCAGATTATGGCAGCAGTCGTCACGAGCCACGCGGCTTGTCGAGCGTCGTCCGCCACTCCTTGAGCAGCGCCTGGCGACGACGCGGATAGCGCGTGTCCATTGCTTGGAGTTCCGCGATGCGATCGGTGCGAAAATGCCGGAAATCGTGCCGCATCTCGCACCACGCCACCACCACCCGCACCTTGTCGAAGAAGCCCAGCGCAAATGGCCAGACGACACGCTCGGACGCGGCGCCGCCGCCGTCGCGGTAGAGAAAGCCGAGCTTGCGCTCGTTGCGGATGGCCTGTCGCACCAGACCAAGATCGATGCTTTCGATGACTGCGGCGGAAGGGCCGACCAGCAGTGTGCTCGCGTCGAGATCCTCGCGCAGATCGTCCGGCAGCACGGCAGCGATCTTGGCCAACGCGTTGGCGGCGGCGGCCGAGAGGCGCTGGTCCGGCTGCTTGGCGACCCAGCGCGAGCCGAGCACGATGGCTTCGATCTCCTCGTCGCTGAACATCAGCGGCGGCAGCATGAAGCCGGGCTTGAGCACATAGCCCAGCCCTGCCTCACCCTCGATCGGCGCACCCTGGCCCTGCAGCGTCGCGATATCGCGGTAGAGCGTGCGGATCGAAACGCCCATCTCGTCGGCAAGCATGTGCCCGCTCACCGGCCGGCGATGCCGGCGCAAGCACTGTATGAGGTCGAGTAGGCGTTCGGAGCGGGACATCCGGTAGATTTGCCCGTTTCCTTGACATTGGTCCACCACGGCCAACTTGAACCGGAGAGGCCGACCTGTCGGACTTGGTTGCGAAGCGGGTTGCCCTATGTCAAAAGCGGCCACGCCGTTCGGAGTTGCCCCCGCTTGAAGTCTTTTCGCGACAAACGCCGCGACAACCGTCCACATCCATCCGCGAAGGGTGCGGCGGACGTGTCACGTCCGCGTCCCGGCCAGCCTCCTGCCAGACCGGAAGCGCCACCGCGCGAGCGCCATGAGGCGAAGACGGAAAGTCGTTCCGAACCGAACTCGGCGCCGCGCATCCTGGCCCGCCGCGAAGGCGCCCTGCCCGCCGAACATCTTCCCGTGATCCTGGAAGTGGCGCCCAATGCCGATTATGCGCTGCTCGACAGCGGCACCGGCCAAAAGCTCGAACAATATGGCCCCTACCGTATCGTGCGGCCCGAGGGCCAGGCGATCTGGCAAAAGGCCTTGCCGGCAAAGGAATGGGAGCGCGCCGACGCCGTCTTCACCGGCGACACCGACGAGGAGGGCATCGGCCGCTGGCGTTTCCCCAAGCTGCCGCTCGGCGAGACTTGGCCGATGAAGCATGACGGCATCGACTATCTCGGCCGTTTCACCTCGTTTCGTCATGTCGGCGTCTTTCCCGAGCAGGCCTCCCATTGGGACCACATGGCCGGACTGATCGCGGCGGCGAAGCGGCCGGTCAAGGTGCTGAACCTGTTCGGCTATACCGGTCTCGCCTCATTGGTGGCGGCTCGCGCCGGCGCCGAGGTCACCCATGTCGATGCCTCGAAGAAAGCGATCGGCTGGGCCCGCGAAAACCAGGAGATGGCAGGCCTCGGCAGCAAGCCGATCCGCTGGATCGTCGACGATGCGGTCAAATTCGCCGAGCGCGAGGAGCGCCGCGGCAGCCGCTACGACATCATCCTGTTCGACCCGCCGGCCTACGGTCGCGGCCCCAAGGGCGAGGTCTGGCAATTGTTCGAGGACCTGCCTGATTTGACCGACCTTTGCCGGGCGATCCTGACGCCGAAGCCGCTTGCCGTGGTGCTGACCGCCTATTCGATCCGCGCCTCCTTCTTCGCCATCCACGCCTTGATGCGCGATACCTTTGCCGGCATGGGCGGCAAGATTGAATCGGGTGAGCTGATCATCCGCGAAAAGTCCGCCGGCCGGGCGCTCTCGACCTCATTGTTTTCGCGTTGGGTGGCTGAATGAACGAGCGGCATGCAGGCGCACCTGGCCAGGTGAAGGAGGTCACCAGCCTCGCCAATCCGCTGGTCAAGGACATCAAGGCGCTCGCGCAGAAGAAATTCCGCGACCAGCAGAACGCCTTCATGGCCGAGGGACTGAAGCTGGTCATCGATGCGCTCGATCTCGGCTGGCAAATCAGGACATTGGTTTTCTCCAAGGCCGGGCGCGGCAACGCGGCGGTGGAGAAGGTCGCGGCACGCACGGTTGCCGCCGGCGGCATGGTGCTCGAAGTGTCGGAAAAAGTGCTCGTCGCCATCACCCGTCGCGACAATCCGCAAATGGTGGTCGGCGTCTTTTCGCAAAAATTCCTCGCCTTGAAGGATGTGCGCGCCGACAATGGCGACGTCTGGGTGGCGCTCGACCGGGTGCGCGATCCCGGCAATCTCGGCACCGTCATCCGCACCGTCGATGCCGTCGGCGCCAAGGGCGTCATCCTGGTCGGCGATACCACCGATCCTTTTTCGGTGGAGACGGTGCGCGCCACCATGGGTTCGATCTTTGCCGTGCCGGTGGCCAAGGCGACAACCGAGGCTTTCCTTGCCTGGCGAGGCGGCTTCTCAGGCCTCGTCGCCGGAACCCACCTGAAAGGCGCCGTCGACTACCGCTCGGTCGATTTTTCCCGCGGGCCCGTGCTGCTGATGATGGGCAACGAGCAGCAGGGACTGCCCGAAAGCCTGGCTGCGAGTTGCGACAGGCTGCTCAGGATTCCGCAAGCGGGCCGTGCCGATTCGCTCAATCTGGCCGTTGCCACCGGCATCATGCTGTTCGAGATCCGGCGCGGCGCGCTGAAGCTCGAGCCAATCCTGGACCAGCAATGAAGGTTGCCTGCCCGTGAGATCATGGTCTCCCTACGCACTGCTCGTCGTCGCGGCCATCGCGCTCGACCAGTGGATAAAATACCTGGTCGAGGCCGATCTGCCTTTTCAGGAGAAGGTTGATCTGCTGCCCTTCCTGGCGCTGTTTCGCACCTACAATACCGGCATCGCCTTCTCGATGTTCTCGTCCTTCGGCGACACCGGGCTGATCGTCATTTCGCTTGGCGTCGTTGCCTTCGTGCTGTTCCTGGCGACGCGGATCGCGCCGTCCCAGATCCTTGCCCGCACCGGCTTTGCACTGATCGTCGGCGGCGCGCTCGGCAATCTGATCGACCGCGCCGTCTACGGCCACGTCATCGACTACATCCTGTTCCACACGCCGGTCTGGTCCTTCGCCGTCTTCAACCTTGCCGACGCCTTCATTTCGGTGGGCGCGGCACTGGTCGTCTTCGACGAGCTGTTCGGCTGGCGGCGCGAGCCCAAAGCCAGGCCTTCCAAGGATTGACCCCGTGCGGCCATCGCCGCACAGTTATGTCGTCAAGATCGCGGAGAAAGAGATGTCCGAAACCTTCAAAGCCATCCTCGTTTCGCGTGACGCCGAGAAAAAGCAGTCGGTCAGCGTGACCGATCTCACCGACGCCGACCTGATGGAAGGCGATGTCACCGTCGCGGTCGAGGCAACGACGGTGAACTACAAGGATGGTTTGGCGATCACAGGCAAGGCGCCGGTGATCCGCCGCTGGCCGCTGGTGCCGGGCATCGATTTCGCCGGCACCGTCATCTCGTCCTCCAATCCCGACTGGCGCACCGGAGACAAGGTCATTCTGAACGGCTGGGGCGTCGGCGAAACCCATTTCGGCGCCTATGCAGGCCGTGCCCGCGTCAAGGGCGACTGGCTGGTGCCGCTGCCGCAAGGCATCAGCCCGCATGACGCGATGGCAGTCGGCACCGCAGGCTATACCGCCATGCTCTGCGTCATGGCCCTGGAGCGGCACGGCATCATGCCCGATCGCGGCCCGGTGGTGGTGACGGGGGCGGCCGGCGGCGTCGGCTCGGTCGCGGTCTCGATCCTGTCCAGCCTTGGCTACCATGTCATTGCTTCCACCGGCCGCAATGCCGAAAGCCCCTATCTGATCGACCTTGGCGCCGCCGAAGTGATATCGCGCGAGGAGCTTGCCCGGCCGGCCAAGCCGCTGGCCAAGGAACGTTGGGCGGGCGGCATCGACGCTGTCGGCAGCCACACGCTGGCCAATGTGCTCTCGATGACCTCCTATGGCGGCGCGGTCGCCGCCTGCGGCCTGGCCGGCGGCATGGACCTGCCGACCAGCGTCGCGCCCTTCATCCTGCGCGGCGTCTCATTGCTCGGCATCGATTCAGTGATGGCGCCGAAAGCAGTCCGCCTCGAGGCATGGCGCCGCATCGGCACCGACCTCGATCTGCAGAAGCTCGCCAGCCTGTCCAGCACCATCGGGTTCGACGGCATCGTCGATGCCGCACGCGACATCGTCGACGGCAAAATCCGCGGCCGCGTCGTCGTGGATATGTGACTGAGCCCAACCCCGGAAGGGTAGATGGAATCGCCAGGTCTGGTGGCAAATCCGCCGCGCCTCGGCAAAAAGCGCTCATCCGCTAAAATTCGAACGATCCGCCGCAATTTTCCATAATCTCTGTCTGGCAAGGATTTCGCATGATCGCGGAATCCGGCAGCCAACAGGCGGACACTGGCGACGACGTCGATGCGGTGCTCCCGCCGGCGTCGACGCGGCGCTTCGTCGCCGCGCCGCCGCTGGTGCCCGAGCCGGAATTCTCCAGGCGCGAAAGCCTGCCCTTTCTGACGTTCGTCGCCATCGTGGTGGTGGCCGGGCCGGCGCATCTGACCGGGGCACCAATCTTCATCAGCGTTGCATTGCTGGCAACCGGTCTTGCCGGTCTTGCCTTGCATCTGCGCGCCAGGCGGAGCGAACATCGCACCTCCGCCCTTCTTGACGAAACCACTGCCCGCAGCCGCGCCGAGATCGAGACGCTGGCCGACCGCATGTGGGAGATGCAGGAGAGCGATGAACGCTTTCGCGGCCTGATCGACGCGCTTGGCGATCTCGTCATCCACCGCGACCGCGACGGCTACATCGTCTATGCTAACAAGGTCTTCGCCGATCTCGTCGAGATCGACCAGCGCGATCTTGCCGGCAAGACCTTGGCGGAACTCGGCATCGAGGTCGGCATGGTTCCCGATGCCGCCTTTTCCGACCACGAGTGCCTGAGTTCCACCGATGTCTCCATCAGCACGCCGAGCGGGCAGCGCTGGTTCTCGTGGATCGAACTGTCGGTGCGCGACAAGGACAGCGGCGCGGTTTCGCACCGCGCCATCGCCCGCGACATCACCGCCCGCAAACGCGCCGAATCCTCGCTGATCACCGCGCGCGAACGGGCCGAATATGCCAGCCAGGCCAAATCGCGCTTCCTCGCCACCGTCAGCCATGAAATCCGCACCCCGATGAACGGCATCATGGGGATGGCCAGGTTGCTCGCCGACACCAGCCTCTCGCCGGAGCAGCAAACCTATGTCGGCGCCGTCTCGACCTCAGCCAGCGCATTGCTTGCCCTGATCGAGGATCTTCTCGACTATTCCAAGATCGAAGCCGGACGCTTCGACCCAGAGCCGCAGCCGATGTCGGTGCGCGAGATCGCCGACAACATCATCGAATTGCTGGCCGCGCGCGCCTTCGCCAAGGATATCGGGCTGGGTTGCCATGTCGAACCCGACGTGCCGCAATTGATCACCGCCGACCCGGGCAAGGTCAGGCAGGTGCTTCTCAACCTCATCGGCAACGCCATCAAGTTCACCGACAGCGGCGGCGTGCTGGTGAGCATTGCACGCGCACGCACCGAAACCAGCGACCGCATATGCTTCACCATAGCCGATACCGGTCCGGGCCTGCGTGATGCCGACCTGGAGCGCATTTTCGAGGAGTTCGAGCAGGCCGACGGCACGTCGACACGCACGCATGGCGGGGCCGGCCTCGGCCTTGCCATCTCCAGGCGCCTGGTGGCCGCCATGGGCGGCACGATCTCGGTATCCAGCCGGCTCGGTCAGGGATCCGAGTTCGTCTTCGAAATCCCTGCGACAGCGGCCACCGAAGCGCCGCAGGGCCACCAGAATGCTCTCTCGGGCAGACGCGCGGTGATCCTGTCGAAGAACGCTGTCGAGGCCGACGCCATCGCCCGCACCATCCGCGCCAATGGCGGCGCGGTCGACATTGCCACCACTGCCGCACAGGCCGCGCCTTTCGCCGCTGGCTGCGATGCGATCCTGGTCGATGCAGCGATGGAAGAAGGCGACGGAAGGCTGCTCAAGCGCCTGCGCCAGAGCGGCTTCTCCGACTGTGAGGCGATCACGCTGATCGCGCCGACCGATCGCGGCATGCTTGGCGAGTTCCGTGCCAGCGGCTACGCAACCTTCCTGGCCAGGCCGGTGCGCGGCGGAACACTTTTGCGTGTTCTGTTGAGCAGCCATGCTCCGAGCCTCGGCCCGCCGCAGCCCGAAAAGCGCGGCGCGCCGTCGCTGCGCGCCGTCGGCAACCGCCAGCGCGGCCTGTCGGTGCTGATCGCCGAGGACAATGACATCAACGCCATGCTGGCCCGCGCCACGCTGCTGAAGGCCGGGCATCGCGTCAAGGTGGTTGGCAACGGCAAGGCCGCCGTCGAGGCTGTCACCGGCGCCGCGCACAAGGACCGCTTCGACGTGGTCTTGATGGATCTGCACATGCCGGTCATGGACGGGCTGGACGCGATCGCCGCCATCCGCCGCCATGAGGAAGAAAGTGCCGTGCGGCCGGTGCCGATCATGGTGCTGTCGGCCGACAGCCAGGAAAAGACCCGCCATGCGGTGTTGGCCCATGGCGCCAGTGGCTTTGTCACCAAGCCGCTCGACCCCGAGGCGCTGGTCAATGCGGTCGAGGGCCAGGTCGTCGCGGCCTGAGCTTTCCACCGCCCATTCCGCGCCGCGCGATCACTTAAACGTAGCCGGTTGATCGTATTCGCCAGCCGACGAAGTATTGCCCACGGCGTCGTATCACGGTACTGTCACAATCCTGTTGCACCTACACCGTATCCCCGTGCCAAGAGGGATGGCTCGAAGGAGAATCACTCGTGCATACAGTTATGCCGGAATGTGACACTCGGCCGAACGCCAGCAGCGCCTTGCTTGCCGGACGTAACGTCGATTCCGTCATAAAGGGCGCGGCGCTGGGCCGTATAGGCAATCTTGAAGTGCGGCTCGCTCGCAACGAGGCCGAGATCGCGGCCGCGCAGGAAGTGCGCTACCGGGTGTTCTACGACGAACTTGGCGCCAGGAAGGACCTGTTCCAGGCCCATGACCGCCGTGACGCCGACCGCTTCGATCCGCTCTGCGACCATCTGCTGGTTTTGGACACCACGCTTTCCGGCCCCGAACATCGCCGCATCGTCGGCACATATCGGCTGCTGCGGCAAGAAATCGCGGCCACGGCCGGTGGTTTCTATTCCGAAGGGGAATTCGAGCTGACCAAGCTCATCGCCCGTCACCCCGGCCAGCGTTTCCTCGAGCTCGGCCGCTCCTGCGTTTTACCGGAATACCGCTCGAAGCGCACCATCGAGGCGCTGTGGCAAGGCATCTGGGCTTACATCAACCATTACGAAATCGGTGTGATGACCGGCTGCGCGTCCTTTCACGGCACCGTGCCGGCGGCGCATGCCGAGGCGCTCACCTACCTCGCCCACCACTGCCGCACCAATTCGGCCTGGGACGTGCGCGCGGTGTCCGGGCGCTATTGCTCGATGGACCTGATGCCGATCGAGGCCGTCAATGCCAAGGCGGCGATCGCGGCGATGCCGCCTTTGGTCAAGGGCTATCTGCGCGTCGGTGCCCGCATCGGCGACGGCTGCGTCATCGATCGCGAATTCTCGACGGTCGATGTGTTCGTCGTGATGCCGGTCAAGGAGATCGGCGCACGCTACGTCAACTATTATGGCGGCGAAGCCCAGCGCTTCGCAGCATAGCGAATAGCGAATAGCGAATAGAAAGTAGCGAGAGCTATCTCGTTCAGCCCCTATTCGCTACTCCCTATTCGCTACTCGCTTCCTTTTCACGGAATATCCTCCGGCCGCCGGCCGGGTCGGCTCTTGTAGGACGGAAACGACCAGCCGAATTTGAGCGCACCGCCACGCACGAGGAACGCGGCCGCAAAGCCGGCAAGGTTCGAGGCGAGCGGCGGCAGTCCGGCAAGATCGCCAAGTGTGTAAAGCCCGGCACCTGCAAGGGCCGCCGTGACGTAGATTTCGGGCCTGAGCAGCACCGATGGCTCGCCGGCAAGGAGATCGCGCAGAATGCCGCCAAAAGTGGCGGTGAGCACGCCGGTGATGACGGAGACGACCGGCGAGCCGGTAATCGCAAGCCCCTTGGCCGCGCCCATTACCGAAAAGGCGGCGAGCCCGATGGCGTCGAGCCAGAGCAGCCATTTCCAGCGCGATTCGACACGATGCGCGCTGAAGAAGACCAGCACCGCAACCGCGGCGCAGACCAGCACATAGCCGGAGTTGGCGACCCAGAAAACCGGCAGGTTGAGAATGACGTCGCGAAGCGTGCCGCCGCCTATCCCGGTGACGCTGGCCAGGAACAGAAAGCCGATGATGTCGAGCTGCTTGCGCGAAGCCGCAAGCGCCCCGGTCGCCGCGAAGACGGCGACACCGGCATAGTCGAGAAGCACGATGGCATTCATGCAGACCAGGGGAGTAAGGGAATAGGGGAGTATGTTTATCACAAAGCCGCACCGTTGGTACGCTTCCCTACTCCCCTACCCTTAACTATGCATCCTTCTCAGCCTGTTCATTGACAGGCCCCGGCTCGACCGATGCTTCGGCGGCGGCGAACTTCGGACCGCCCTTGGCGACGCCGACCATGGCCGGGCGCAGCACGCGGTCGCCGATCGAATAGCCCGGCTGCACGACCTGGACCACGGTGTTGGCCGGAACATCCGGATTGGGCACTTCGAACATCGCCTGATGGAAATTGGGATCGAACTTCTCGCCTTCAGGCGCGAGCTTCTTGACCCCGTGCCGTTCCAGCGCCGACAGCATGGCGCGCTCGGTGAGGTCGACGCCTTCGATCAGCGCCTTGAAGCCAGCGTCACCCGATGCCTTGGCCTCGGCGGGAATCGCATCCAGCGCGCGGCGCAGATTGTCCGACACCGAGAGCATGTCGCGGGCGAAGTTCGCGACCGCGTAGGTGCGCGCATCGTGGACATCGCGCGCCGTGCGGCGACGCAGGTTTTCCATCTCGGCCGCCACGCGCAGCGCGCGGTCCTTCAGCTCTTCATTTTCCTTCAGCAGCCGCACAAGGGCTTCATAGTCACCGTCGGTGCTGCCTTCCGTGCGCTCGGCTGGGGGCTCGGTCGCCTCGACTTCATCGGGCGCGCGTTCGTCTTTTGCCTGGTCGCTCATCGCCGTTTCCCGTCAATCTCGAATGATGTGGATTTTGTGCCCGATATCGATGTTTGGCGGTCAAAAATCAAGGGGTAAGCGATTAGAGAGGCCGCCAGCCAAGGCCGGACAATGACGGCCAAGACATTTCGATTTTAATTCAAATTTTACCTTAACCGCCGGCTTTGCTTGCCACACAGGCAGGATGGGGGAACCATTCGCTTGCTGGAGGAGTTTCGAAGCCGACACAGGATTTTGAGATGATGACCCGCAACATGGGCGAAAAGGCAGAAGGTCTGGCCATCGAGGTCAGGCGCCAGTTGGGTGGCGAGGCGATGACCCGCTTTCTGCGCACCTTGCCGGCCTTCCGCACCGAGGCCGACATTCCCGACCGGCTCAGAGAACTGCTCGACCGCCTCGATGGGGCGGAGCGCGGCGATATCGGCTGGCGCCGGCGGTGACGCAACAATCGATCCTGGCAGCAAACCTCCTATCGGCAATAGCCGGGGAGAGCCGAACCATCTAAGGATAGATGTGTTGTGGTTCAAATGGAGGACGTAATGCGCAAGGTTTCGATCACCTCATCGCTGATGGCGTTTGTCGGCCTCGGCGCCATCACCTTGGCGGCCTTTCCGGCACAAGCAGACAATCTGCAGCTGCAATTGGGCAAACATGGCCCGCGGCTGAAGCTCATGGAAGATTGCGACCCCGCCTACGACGATTGCGAAGGCCCCCGTCGCGACGATCGGCGCGACCGCCGTCAACGAGGCTGCACGGAAGACCGGGCTCTCGACAAGGCGGACCGAATGGGCATTCGCCGCGCAAGGATAGAGTCCGTCGGCCGCCGGGAGATCACGGTCCGCGGCAGACAGGGTGGCGACCGCGTGCGCGTGACTTTTGGCACCGAGCGCGGCTGTCCCATCCTCGATCGCGAATAGCGATCGACGTCAACGGAAAACCGGCGGTCGGCTGGCTCGACCGCCGAGCCACGCGACAATTACGCACAGTAATTTTGCGTGATGTTGCCTTGCGGCGGCGAGGCACCGCGCCTATGCTTCCTGATGAACATGATTTCCCCTGAGGCGGTCGCCAACAGCAAGCGCGCCTGGCTGAAAATTCTCGCCCGCTACAAGAAGCCTGACAGGCGGCGCAGCGCCGTCGAACTCGCCATCACCCTCATCCCATTCGCCATACTCTGGGGACTGTCCTCGGCGGCCTATGCCTATGGCCATTGGTGGGGACTGATCCTCATCCTCCCCGCGGCCGGATTTCTGGTGCGCATCTTCATGATCCAGCACGATTGCGGCCACGGCTCCTTCTTCGCCAACCGCTACGCGGACGACTGGATTGGCCGCGCGCTCGGCATCCTGACGCTGACGCCCTACGATTGCTGGCGGCGCGCCCACGCGACGCACCACGCCAGCGCCGGCAATCTTGACGAACGCGGCATGGGCGACATCCGGACGCTGACCGTTGCGGAATACCGGCAGATGTCATGGCGAGGCCGCCTCGCCTACCGTCTCTATCGCCACCCGCTGGTGATGTTCGGGCTCGGACCGATCTGGCTGTTCATCTTCGAGCAGAGGCTGCCCGTCGGCATGATGCGCGGCGGCCTGACCCCTTGGGTGTCGTCGATGACCACCAATCTTGGCATCGCGGTCGCAGCAGCCATCCTCATCTGGTTCGTCGGCCCCGGCGCGTTCCTGGTGGTCCATCTGCCGATCGTCATCCTCGCCGGTTCGGCCGGCATCTGGCTGTTCTACGTCCAGCACCAGTTCGAGGAAACGGAATGGGCGAAGGATGCCGACTGGGAATTCCAGCACGCTGCCTTACACGGATCGTCCTATTACGATCTCCCGCCGGTGCTGAACTGGTTCACCGGAAACATCGGTGTCCACCACGTCCATCACCTCTCCGCCAAGGTGCCGTGCTACCGGTTGCAGGAAGTGCTGCGCGATTATCCCGAGCTGCGCGACATCGGTCGTGTCACGCTGCTCCAAAGCCTGCGCTGCGTCAAACTGGCATTGTGGGACGAGAACCGCCGCAAGCTGGTGTCGTTCCGCGAGGCACGGGCGGCGGTTTAAGCAATTCCACGAGAAGTTTGAACGGTTTTCCAGGGAAAGCACGTAACGTTTTCCCTGGGCGCCGCGGCCTGGAGCTCCGATCAGGCAGCCTTGATCATGTCGGCGGCCTTTTCGGCGATCATGATGGTTGGGGCATTGGTGTTGCCACCAATCAGTGTCGGCATCACCGAGGCGTCCACGACACGCAAGGCGTCAAGCCCGCGCACCTTGAGTTGCGGATCGACCACCGCCATCTCGTCAACCCCCATCCGACAGGAGCCGACCGGGTGATACACCGTGTCGGCGCGGGTACGGATATGGGTCATCAGATCGGCATCGCTCGGCTCGCCGGCGATGTGCATTTCCTTGTGCCGGTAGCGCGTCAGCGCCGGCGAAGCCAACACCTGCCGGGTGATCCTCACGCCTTTCAGCAGCAGTTCCGCATCGCGCTGGTCGCCGAGGAAGCGCGGATCGATGCGTGGCGCGGCAAGTGGATCGGCTCTGGCCAGCCCAACCTCGCCACGCGAGTGCGGCCGCAATATGCAGACATGACAGGAGAAGCCGAAACCGTAGTGCAGCGTGCGCGCATGGTTTTCGACCAAGCCGATGACGAATTGCAACTGCAGGTCAGGGCGCTGAAGCGCCGGGTCGGATTTGACGAAAGCGCCGCTCTCGGCCGCCGGCGAGGCGATCAGCCCGGTTCCATCCCGCCGCCATTGCGCGATATGCCTGAGGAAACCCAACGCGCCGCGCGGGCTCATGCCAAGCATATCGGTGTCCTTCGATCTCCAGCCAACGATGAAATCGAGGTGGTCCTGGAGGTTCTTGCCGACGCCCGGCAATTCGTGGACGACGGGAACGCCGTGCACGGCAAGTTCGGCCGCCGGGCCGATACCCGACAGCAACAGAAGCTGCGGCGAACCGAAGGCACCGCCGCAGAGGATCACCTCGCGCGAGGCCTGCGCCACTGCCTCGCCTTTGCGTGTCCGGTAGCGGATGCCGGTGGCGCGCTTGCCGTCAAGGACGATGCCTGTGGCGTGCGCCCGCGTGATCACGGTCAGATTGGTCCGCTGCATCACCGGATGGAGATAGGCGGCGGCAGTCGAACAGCGCTCGCCATTGCGGGCACCACCGGCAAACTGGGTCACCTGGAAATAGCCGGCGCCCTCTTGTTCCGGTCCGTTGAAATCGTCCGAGGCGCGAATCTGGTTCTCGGCACAAGCCTCTATGAAGGCCTTGGCGATCGGCCTCGGCGAGCGCTGGTTCGACACTTTCAGCGGGCCGTCCCCGCCATGCAAAGCATCAGTGCCGCGCTCATTGCCCTCGGCGCGCCGGAAATAAGGCAGCACCTCATCCCACGACCAGCCCTCGCAGCCCAGATTCGCCCATTCGTCATAGTCGCTGCGATGACCCCTGACATAGAGCATTGCATTGATGGCGCTGGAGCCGCCCAGCGCCTTGCCGCGCGGCTGGTAGCCCTTGCGGCCGCCAAGACCTTGCTGCGGCACGGTCTCGAAGGCCCAGTTGTTGATTCTGGGCCGGCCGGAAAGCATGCCGATAATGCCAGCCGGAGCGCGGATCAGCATATCCCGGCCCTCGCCGCCAGCTTCGATCAGGCAGACCGTTTTCGATGGATCTTCCGAAAGACGCGCGGCAAGCGCACAGCCGGCGGACCCACCGCCGGCTATGACATAGTCGTAACGCATGAAGACCCCTCCCCGATCGTCCACGGATTTTCCATCCGGATGATCAAGAGAAGGCCTGAACACGACTGATGTAAAGACGCGCGGAATTACCGCAACGTCAGCTGCTGCGAACGCGCCGCCAGGAATATTTCGGGCCTTTTGGTTCCGGCACGGCGGCTGGCTGGTAGTAGAGCCCCAATCCGCCGGTGCGGCCCTCCTCCAGGCGCTTCAACAGCACGGGGTTCGATATCTCGAACTCGTCGAAGCCCAGCCGCAGCATATGCGGCAGTTGGTCGATCAGCACCTGGCCGGTGGCGCGAACGGCACCTTCGAAATGGTAGCGGCCGCGCAGCAGTTCTCCCTTGGAGAAGGAGCGGCCGTCGCTGAAGGCCGGGAAGGCCAATGCCACCAGCGACAGCTGGTCGAGCAGGTCGGCAATCTTCTCGATCTGATCACCCGGCTGCAGCAGGACGCCGAGCCGTTCCTTGGCCGAGCGGCGCACCTCCGGATCCAGATCGAGGAAGACTTGCAACGGCACGATGAAGCGGCCGTTGCCGGACAGCGCATCCGCACTTTCGGCATGGGCCCACTCATCCTCGTGAAAACCCGCAGGGGTCCAGAGCCGGGTCTCCGGTGTCGTCGGTTCAGTCATAAAGATTCCTAAAGCCCCAAGATCCAAGTCCGCTGAAAGTCCGTCCCACGCAAAGCCGGCGGCCTCCGGGTGAAGGTCGCCGTTCGCAGGCCGGCTGAATATCAGCATACCCTATAGTGATGCGTCGGTCAGCGACTTCTCCAGCCCCGACAGGTGAATGCCGCACTCGGTCTTGGCATGACCGGCCCAGCGGCCGCTGCGCGCGTCCTCGCCCGGCTGCACCGGCTGCGTGCACGGGAAGCAGCCGATCGACAAATAGCCATAAGCGACCAGCGGATTTTCGCGCAGCGCGTGCGCGCGCATATAGTCGGCCTGGTCCGATGTCGTCCAATGCGCCAGCGGATTGATACGGATGCGCGGACCGACCGCCTCGAACACCGGCAGCGCTGCCCGCGTCGCGGCCTGAAAACGCTTGCGGCCGGTGAGCCAGGCACGAAATGGCGCGACACCGCGCGCCAGCGGCTCCACCTTGCGCACGTCGCAGCAGGCGTCGGTGTTGCTCTGATGCAGATTGCCCGTCGGATCGATCCGTTCGAGCGCCGCTTCCTCGGGTTTGATCACCCTTATGTTGGTCAGCCCGAAATCGGCGGCGAGCGCGTCGCGATAGCCCAGCGTCTCCTCGAAATGCTTGCCGGTGTCGAGGAAGATGACCGGCAGCGTCCGGTCGATCTTGGCGATCATGTGCAGCAGCACGGCCGAATCCGCGCCGAACGACGACACCGCCGCGATCTCGTCGAGGAACAGCTCGCGGGCCGAGCGTTCGATGATCTCGAGCGGTTTCAGATGACCATAGAGCGCGTCGAGCCCCGCCGCCTTGGCGGCGATGCCGTCATCGACGTCTCCGATACGGTCAAGCGGCCTTGGCTTCGCCAGCATAGAGCGCCTCCTTGAACGGCGCGGGACCGACTCGGCGGTAGGCGTCGATGAATTTCTCTTGTGGGTCGAGCCGAAGGCCGAGATAGGTCTCGACGATCTGCTCGATGGCGTCGGTAATCTCTTCCGAAGAGAAGCCGCGGCCGATGATCTCGCCGACCGAGGTGTTTTCGTCGGCCGAGCCACCCAGCGTCACCTGATAGAGTTCGGAGCCCTTCTTCTCGACCCCGAGGATGCCGATATGGCCGACATGGTGATGACCGCAGGCGTTGATGCAGCCGGAGATCTTCAGCTTCAGTTCGCCGATCTCGCGCTGCCGCTCAAGCGAGGCGAAGCGGCGCGAGATTTCCTGCGCGATCGGGATCGAGCGCGCCGTGGCCAGCGCACAGTAGTCGAGGCCCGGGCAAGCGATGATGTCCGATATCAAATTGGAATTGGCCGTCGCCAGGCCGATGCCGACCAGCGCATCATAGACCGCCTTGAGGTCGGCGCGGGCCACATGCGGCAGGATCAGGTTCTGCTCATGGCTGACACGCAGCTCATCAAAGCCATATTTCTCGGCGATGTCGGCGATCGCTTCCATCTGGCTGTCCGAGGCGTCGCCGGGCACCTCGCCGATGCCCTTCAGCGAGATCGTCACCGCCGCATAGTCGGGATGGCGGTGCGTCACGACATTCCGGTCGAGCCACTCCGAGAACCCCTTGGAATCGAGCCGCGCCAGCTTGACCGCCTGGTCGCCTTCCGGCCGCCCAGCGAGCACCGGTGGCGCGAAATAGGCCTCGATGGCGCGGATGTCGGCTTCCGGCAGCTTCAGCTCGGCGTCCTTCAACTCCTGCCATTCGGCCTCTACCTGACGGGTGATCTCCTCGACGCCGGTCTCATGGACAAGTATCTTGATGCGCGCCTTGTACTTGTTGTCGCGGCGGCCATAGAGGTTGTAAACGCGCAGGATCGCCGTGCAGTACGACAGAAGGTCGGCTTCCGGCAGGAAGTCGCGGATTTTCCGGGCAACCATTGGCGTGCGGCCCTGACCGCCGCCGATATAGACCGCGAAACCGAGTTCGCCAGCGGCGTTCTTCTTCAGGTGCAGCCCGATGTCATGCGTCTGGATGGCGGCGCGGTCGCGCTCGGCACCCGTCACCGCGATCTTGAACTTGCGCGGCAGGAACGAGAATTCCGGATGCACCGACGACCACTGGCGCAGGATTTCCGCATAGGGGCGCGGATCGGCGACCTCGTCGGCGGCAGCGCCGGCGAAATGGTCGGCAGTGACGTTGCGGATGCAATTGCCGCTGGTCTGGATGGCATGCATCTCGACGCTCGCGAGATCCGCCAGGATCGCCGGAATGTCCGACAGCGCCGGCCAGTTGAACTGGATGTTCTGGCGTGTGGTGAAGTGGCCGTAGCCCTTGTCGTATTTGCGGGCGACGTGGCCAAGCATGCGCAACTGCTTGCCGTTCAGCGTGCCGTACGGCACCGCGATGCGCAGCATGTAGGCATGCAGTTGAAGATAGACGCCGTTCATCAGCCTCAATGGCCGGAACTGCTCCTCGGTGATCTCGCCGGCAAGGCGGCGCTGCACCTGGTCGCTGAACTCGGCGACGCGGGCCTGGACAAAATCGTGGTCGAACTCATCGTAACGGTACATGCTTGGTCTTTCAGGGCGCGTCCGCCCATGCCTGGTGTCTTGGTTATGCTGCCCGCGCAGCCTGCTTGCCGAGATCGTTGCGGATGGTCGGGCCGGCGGCGCGGATCTTCTCGCGCAGCCGCACCGGTTGGACGACGCCGTTGACGACTTCAGCGTCGATCAAATTGACGTCGACCACTTCGTTGGCGGCATAGGCCTTGGCGCCGATCGCCTCGAGCCTGTCCTCGGCTGCCTTGTCATGGGCGAGGTCGGCATGGTCCACCGTCTCGGCCCAGCCGCCATCGGCGTACCAGACGGCAATGCCGTCGGTGAGGCGGTTGGCGGTCAGTATCTTCATTGCTGAACTCCTGCGGCGATCGAACTGGACGCGCCTTCATGCCTGTGTGCCGCCAGCGGCTCGGATCGTTCAAAGTTGGCGCCGGCGACCGCATCGCCGATGATGGTCATGACCGGGCCGGAAAGATCGGCGCGCGCTTCCAGCGACGGCAGGTCGGCAAGCGTGCCGTGGAAGCGACGCCGGTTGGCGAGGCTGGCATTCTCGACCACGGCCACCGCAGTGTCCGGCGACAGACCGGCCTCGATCAACCGTCCGGCAACCTCGGCGGCCACCGAGCGGCCCATATAGACGGCGACGGTGGCGCCCGAAATGGCGAGCTTGGCCCAGTCGGGCAGCGAATTGCCCTTGAGGTCGTGGCCGGTGGTGAACACCATCGACGAGGAGACACCGCGCAAGGTCAGCGGCAGTTCGAAATCGGCGGCGGCGGCAAAGGCCGCGGTGACGCCCGGAACCACCTCATAGGCGATGTCGGCATCGCGAAGTGCCGCCATTTCCTCGCCGGCCCGGCCGAAAACCAGCGGATCGCCTGACTTCAGCCGCACGACACGCTTGCCTTCACGGCCAAGCTCGACCAGCAGCGCATTGATCTCAGCCTGGCTCTTGGTGTGGCAGCCCTTGCGCTTTCCGACCGGCAGGCGCTCGGCATCGCGGCGACCCATGGCAACGACCGCCTCGGGCACCAGCGCGTCATGGACGATGACATCGGCTTCCATCAGCAGACGATGGGCCCGCAAGGTCAAAAGATCCTCGGCGCCCGGACCGGCGCCAACCAGCGCGATGTGACCGCAAGCGGGCGTGTTCGACAGCAGAAGATCGACGGCAGCGTCATGCGCCTGCGAAAGGTGGCCAGCTTCGGCCGCGCGCGCAGGAGCACCAGAGAAGAAATCATTCCAGAAGCGGCGACGGGCATTGCCTCTCGGCAGCAGCTTCTCGGCAGCCCCGCGAAACGAAGCCGCAAGAATTGCCAGCGGCCCGAGCGACGGCGACAGCATGCGGTCGATGCGGCCGCGCAACATCTGGGCAAGCACCGGGCCTGCACCTTCGGTGCCGATGGCGATAGCGACCGGCGCGCGGTTGACCAGCGCCGGGGTGAAGAAATCGCAAAGCTCAGGCCGATCGACGGCATTGACCGGAATGCCTAGGCGGCGCGCATCCGCGGCCACCCGGCGGTCGAGTTCCTCGTCGCCGCTGGCGGCAAACACCAAGACCGCGCCTTCGAGCCGCGAAGCGTCGTAAGCGGCGGCAAAATGGCTCGCGCCGGTCTGGGCGATGAAGGCCAGCAGGTCCGGCTCGGCGTGTTCCGCGATGATCCGCAGGACCGCACTCGACTGTCCGATCAGCCGCGCCTTGGCCAGCGCCTCTTCGCCGCCGCCGACGATGGCCACGGCTTCGCCCTCGACCCGCATGAACACGGGGAAGGCGTTGAGCTTGGGAGCAGTGTGCGACATGGACGCGAGCGGAATCCTCAATGAGCCTGCAGTTCTACGCGCAGGCGCGAGAAACCAGAAGGAACGCACTCGCGCATCCCTTATCGGGATGCAATTGCTTTTCTGAAAGCATCCCGGCCAAGAGAAAAATATTTCTCATTAACAGATAGAGCCGATTGAAGCTGCTGTCGCAGGCCTTGATTTGTGGCTCTTTTAGCGCCCGGCGAGAAAAGCCGCAAAACTGTTTTTTCTAAATTCTACCAAATTAGTAGATTAAAGTCGCAAACACCGGATAGCCAGAATGTCCAACGCCGACGCGGGTGCCGACTGGAACATTACCGGCTCGGGGTGCGTTCTCAAAAGGCCCGTCATGTCGGATCGAAACCCGGCTGCGGAATGCCAAGAAAGGCCGCCACGCGGCTAACTAAAAGGAGCCTGTCATCATGAGCACAATCATACTCAAGCACGGTATCTGGGTCATGGTGGCCGATGGCGAGAAGGCGCTTTTCCTCCGGAACGCCGGCGACAACAAATATCCGAATCTCGAGGTGGTGCACGAAATGCAGCAGGACAACCCGCCCACCCGCGAGCAAGGCAGTGACAGCCCGGGCCGATACAATGATGGTCCCTCCGTACACCGTAGCGCAGTCGAGGATACGGACTGGCACCGCATCGGCAAGGAGCGTTTCGCCGATGAAATCGCCGCCCGGCTCTACAAGCTCGCGCATGACGGCGAATTCCGCGAGATCGTGCTCGTCGCACCGCCGGTGGTGCTTGGGACAATGCGCAAGAAGCTGCACAAGGAGGTCGGGGACAAGGTCACCGCCGAAATTCCCAAGACATTGACCAACCATGCCATACCGGAAATCGAGGCCTTGCTGCGGGCAGCCTGATCATTGTCGATCGGCCCTGACCGATCGAGACGAATAGCACCGCACGAATTCCGATCCGGCCGGCAGCTTTTCCGCTGCCGGTCAAATATTTGCGGCAGCGCGGTCGATTTCATGGCTTTGCGGGTTGCATCGCCAACATACCATCCACCATATTGCAAACAGGCGGCGGCTTTGGGCGGCGCTCATCCAACATCGCTGTTTTTGAAAGGCGCTCCATAGACAATGCCGCATGACACGCCCCTTATCGCCACCATCGTCGCCGGTCTGGGGCTGGCTTTCGTCTTCGGGGCTCTCGCCAACCGCTTCCGTATTCCGCCGCTGGTCGGTTATCTCGTAGCCGGCGTGCTCGTCGGGCCGAACACGCCCGGCTTCGTCGCCGATGCCGGCCTTGCCAACGAACTGGCCGAAATCGGCGTCATCCTCCTGATGTTCGGCGTCGGGCTGCACTTCTCGCTCAAGGACCTGCTGTCGGTGCGTGCCATCGCCGTACCGGGCGCCATCGTCCAGATCGGCTTTGCCACCGCACTTGGCGCCGGTCTTGCCTGGATGCTTGGCTGGTCGATGGGCGCGGGGCTGGTGTTCGGCCTGGCGCTCTCGGTCGCCTCGACCGTGGTGCTGCTGCGTGCCCTGCAGGAACGGCGGATGATCGAGACCGAGCGCGGCCGCATCGCCGTCGGCTGGCTGATCGTCGAGGATCTGGCCATGGTGCTGGCGCTGGTGCTGCTGCCGGCGCTCGCCGGCGTGCTCGGCGGTCAGGAGCAGGCTGACGCCCATGCCAGCGGCCTGCTGTCGCTGCCGGCCAGCTACGGCATCTGGGGTGTCGTTGGCATCACGCTGGCCAAGGTCGCCGCTTTCGTGATCGTCATGCTGGTGGTCGGCCGCCGGGTCATTCCCTGGATCCTGCATTACGTCGCCCATACCGGCTCGCGCGAACTGTTCCGGCTGGCGGTTTTGGCCATCGCGCTCGGCGTCGCCTTCGGTGCGGCAAAACTGTTCGGTGTCTCGCTGGCGCTGGGCGCCTTCTTCGCCGGCATGATCATGAGCGAGTCCGAGCTCAGCCACCGCGCGGCGGAAGAATCGCTGCCGCTGCGCGATGCCTTCTCCGTGCTGTTCTTCGTCTCGGTCGGCATGCTGTTCGACCCGTTCAGCCTGATCAGCAATGGCTGGCCGATCCTGGCGACGCTCGCCATCATCGTCATCGGCAAATCACTGGCCGCGTTCGCCATCGTTGTTGCCTTCGGTTATCCCATCGCCACGGCGCTGATAATCTCGGCAAGCCTTGCCCAGATCGGCGAGTTCTCCTTCATCCTGGCTGAACTCGGCGTCGGGCTGAAGCTGCTGCCGGAACAGGGCCGCGACCTCATTCTGGCCGGTGCGATCCTGTCGATTGTCCTCAATCCGCTGATGTTCCTGGCCATCGACTGGATGAAGCCGTGGCTGGAACGGCGCGCCGCCAGGACAGCACCGCCGGTCGAGGCAAAACCGGTTGGTCCGGCGACGGAGCCGGGCCAGGTAGCCTCTGTCGCGGCAGCGACGAAAAGGGAGGATGGGCCGCCGCCAAAGACGGCACTCACCGGCCATGCCATCCTGATCGGCTACGGCCGCGTCGGTGGCCTGGTCGGCTCGGCGCTGAAAGACGCGGCAATGCCCTTCCTGGTCATCGAGGACGCCGACAAGACGCTGGCGAAGCTGAAAGCGGACAGCATCGAGACCGTCGCCGGCAATGCGGCCAATGCCGAAGTGTTCGCCGCCGCCAATCCCGAAGGCGCCAGCCGGTTGATCCTTGCTATCCCCAATGCCTTCGAAGCCGGCCAGATCGTGCTCCGCGCCCGCGCCGCCAACCCTGGCATCAACGTCATCGCCCGTGCCCATTCCGATGCCGAGGTCGAACATCTCAAGGGTTTGGGCGCCGATACGGTGATCATGGGTGAACGCGAGATTGCGCGCGGGATTGTGGAAGAAGTTCTCGGTTCCAAACCGGAGTTGAGGCGCGAAACCGCCGAGCCATCGGTGGCCTGAGTTCCAAAGCCCAAGCTGCACTCTCGCACGCTGGCATCGTGATCGGCTCGACCACCCTTTCAAGCGAGCATCACGCCACGAATGCAGAGCCGCCATTTTGCGCGATCCCACTGAGGTATTTGGCCGGCGGCTTCCCAAGCGCCTTCTTGAACATGGTGATGAAGGCCGTAACGGAACCATAGCCGAGATCGCCCGAGACCTGCTGGACACTCTTGCCGGAAGCCAGTTCCCGAATTGCAACGATCAAGTGCAATTGCTGGCGCCAGCGCCCGAAACTCAGCCCTGTCTCCTTTGCCACAAGGCGGGCGAGGCTGCTTTCGCTGAGCGCCACGCGATTGGCCCATTCCGCCAGTGTGCTGCGGTCGGCGGGGTCCTGCGCCAACGCCTCGGCGATGCTGTTCAAGCGCGGCTCGGACGAGATCGGCAGGTGTAGCTGCTGGACAGCCATGCGTGGCAATTCGGTGAGCAGTATCTTGATCAAGAGTTCGCCCCTCGCCCCGTCCTCCTCCACCCGATCGGAAAGCTCGATGATCAATTCGCGCAGCAGTGGCGAGATCGAAAGCGTGCAGCACCGCTCCGGCAGATCGGCGGCTCCCGGCTCTATGTAGACGAAAAAAATCCGGGCGTTGGCGGTTGCGACATTGCTGTGCTCCATGCCGCCGGGGATCCACACCCCGCAATGCGGCGGCACCATCCATAAACCGCTTGGGACGCGGCATGTGACGCCGCCTGCAAGCGCGAAAACGAGTTGGCCCTTGCGGTGCCAATGGGAGGGTACCTCCGCTCTGGTCTCTGGGACATCGACGCGCACGGCAATCGCGGGCGCGGAAAGGTCATCCACATCGAAATCGGGCCAGGGATAGCTGAGAGGCTGCTTCATGGTTGACGGCTTTTAGCGATCAATTGCCTTCATATCTAAATTATTCAAAGGCAAAAGTCGATAAGGTACACTTGCGAATGAGCGGTGCGACCGCCGCGCAGCCAGGAGGTATCAACCATGCTCGCCCTCGTCATTTCCTCCGACAGCGCGACCGGACTGAGTATCTCGGAGCTTGCCGAGCCTCAACCGGCCTCGAACGAGGCGCTTGTCTCGGTCCACGCGACCTCGTTGAATCGCGGCGAACTGCGCCTGCTCAGCATACGTCCGAACGGCTGGATACCCGGCCAGGACATCGCTGGGATCGTCGAACGGGCAGCAGCCGATGGCTCAGGACCGGCCGTTGGCGCCCGCGTCGCGGCTTTGGTCGATCAAGCCGGATGGGCGCAACGTGTCGCCGTTCCGACCGACCGTCTCGCCGTCCTGCCCGATGACGTCAGCTTTGCCGCCGCCGCCACGTTGCCAGTCGCGGGCACGACGGCGCTGAGGACTCTACGCCATGGCGGCGACCTCGCCGGCCAGCAGGTCTTGATCACCGGCGCAAGCGGTGCGGTCGGCCGTTTCCAGATCCAGCTTGCCCGCGAGCAGGGCGCCTCGGTGACGGCAATCGCCGCCACCCGGCACGCCGAGGATCTCCGCGGCCTTGGAGCCGAGCAGGTTGTCGAAGCGATCGATCTGGCCGAGGAACCGTTCTCGCTGATCACGGAGTCGGTGGGCGGCAAAAGCCTCGCTCACGCGATCGAGCGCGTCGCACCTGGCGGGACCATCGTCATGTTCGGTTCGAGCAGTGGCGACCTGACGCCCATTGGATTCCGTCAGTTCGTTCCGGATCACGAAGGGGCAAGGCTCCAGACTTTCGCGTACTACACGTCTGGTCCAGGCATTGGCGAGGACATCGCCTCGCTGCTCGCTCTGGTCGCAGCCGGCCGGCTCGAAACGCGCGTGGCCTTGACCGTGCCGTGGACAGACATCGCCGAAGCGCTGAACGCACTGCGACAGCGCAGCTTCAGCGGCAAGGCCGTTCTCACCATAACAGGATGAGCATCCTGTTTTGTCACACGTGCTGGCCGCCATTGATGTGAATTTCCGAGCCGGTCACATAGGACGCCTGCTGCGAGCACAGGAAGAAGATGATGTCGGCGACTTCGGCCGTGGTGCCAAGGCGCCTGAGAGGAATGGTCTCGACGATCTTGTCAGTGCCCGGCGACAGGATCGCGGTGTCGATCTCGCCGGGCGCAATGGCATTGACGCGGATGCCGTGCGGGCCGAAATCATGTGCCATCTCGCGCGTCAGCGAGCCTAGTGCCGCCTTCGATGTCGCGTAGGCCGTGCCGGCGAAGGGATGCACGCGGGTTCCGGCGATCGAGGTTACGTTGACGATCGAGCCCTTGGCCGCCGCCAGCTCCTTGAACAGGCCGCGCGCCAGCATGATCGGCGCGAAGAAATTGACCTGGAACACGTCGCGCCAGACATGCATCGGCGTGTCGATCGAATCCATGCGGCTGTTGCCGTCCTTGAGCTTCGGCGAAATGCCGGCATTGTTGACCAGCGCATGCAACTGGCCGCCATGCGCTTCCAGCCGGTGGCGGATTTCGGAGACGGCGATGCCGACATCCTCCTGATCGGCGAGATCGACCTTGATGTGGTCTTCCGGCCCGGCCGGCCACGGGCAGTCCTCGGCGAAAGCCTGCCTGGAGCAGGTGATGACGCGCCAGCCCTCGCGCGAAAAACGCTTGACGGTGGCATGGCCGATGCCGCGGCTGGCGCCGGTCAGCACGATGGTCTTTCGGGTGTCGAGCTCAGTCATTTCAAGGTCTCCGGCCGGCAGATGTAGCCGAACGCCGCCGAGGTGGCGAGAGGCCGAAATGTCACCATTCACTTCAGAGGAGGAACCGGGAAGCCGGCTCGCCGTTGGTTCGGGAGTTGCAGGACAAGGGCGCGGGGTCTCAGATCAAATCAATCGGGACAGAGCCATGACGCAGACAGCACCCCTCGACATAGCCACCGCCTTCACCAAGGCGTGGACAAGCCACGACCTCGAGAAAGCAGCATCCTTGGTCGCCGACGACGTCGTCTTTGATGGGCCGATGCAGCAATCGACCGGCAAGAAACCCTATCTCGAGGGCCTGACCAAGCTTTCGCAGGATGTGACCGGTGTGCGCATGATTGCGGCCTTCGGAGACGATCACCAGGCTCTGCTGATGTATGACTTGATGACAAAGTCGTCCGGCGCGCTTTCCTGCGCCAAGCACCTCACCATCAGCGACGGCAAGATTCACAGCGACAAACTGACCTTTGACAGCAAGAAGTTGGGCAGCGCCAAGCCACGGAATTAGCGGATCGGATCAGCCGCCAAGGAGGTCGCGGATCGAGGTCTGCCGCTTCTTGCGCGGACCGCCGACGTCGCCTGGCGGAACCGGATGTTTGATCGATGCGGTGGCGCCGTCATCCTCCGGCATGGAAAGGCCATCGGCATCAACGGTTTGGGCGGGGTGAGTCGCGCGGACCGCCGCTTGGGCAACCGGCGCTGCTGGCCGCGCCGGTGCCTGCTGGCCGACCGACGTGGACGGAACCGGTGCCGTGTTGTTCGCCGAGGGTATCTCGTCGGGCACGATCGTGTCGGCCGGCGTCGATTTCCAGGTGCCGGGCAGCGGCCGCACCGGCACACCCTCGTGGGCCGCAACCATGAACTCGTGCCAGGCCTGCGCCGGCAGTGCGCCGCCGGTGACCTTCTTCATCGGGCTGCCATCATCATTGCCGAACCATACGCCGGTGGTGAGGTTGGCGGTGTAGCCGACGAACCAGGCGTCGCGCGAATTCTGGCTGGTGCCGGTCTTGCCGGCCGATGGCCAGGCGAAAGCCGCTTTCCGGGCAGTGCCGATCTCAACCGTGCCCGTCATCATCGAGTTCATCATGCCGACGATCTCGGGCTTGACGACGCGCGGCGCGCTGCCGCCGCCGCTATCGTAGAGCACTTTGCCCTCGGTGGTCGTCACCCGCCGGATGAAATGGATGTCGGGCTTGTAGCCGCCATTGGCAAAGGGGACATAGGCCGAGGTCAGCTCCAGCGGCGTCACTTCCGAAGTGCCGAGCGCGATCGAGGTGTTGGCTATCAGGTCGGACTGGATGCCCATGCGGTGCGCCGCCTCGACGACCGCGTTCGGCCCGACCTCCATGGTCAGCTGAGCGGCGACCGAGTTCAGAGACTTGGCCAGCGCGGTGGCCAGCGTCACCTTGCCGAAATACTTGCCGCCGTAATTGTCGGGCGTCCAATTGCCGATCTTGATCGGCGCATCGTTGCGGATGCTGTCGGGCGTGCGACCGGCCTCAAGCGCAGCCATATAGACGAACGGCTTGAACGCCGAGCCCGGCTGGCGACGTGCCTCCGAAGCACGGTCGAACTGGCTGGTCGAATAGTCGTAGCCGCCGACCATTGCGCGCACCGCACCGGAATCGTCGATCGACACCAGCGCGCCCTGTGTGACGTTGAGCTTCTTGCCGCTGTCGTCGATCAGCCTGCGGATCGATTGCTCGGCGAGCTTCTGCAGGTTCAGGTCAACGGTGCTGTCGATGACGATGTCGCCGCGCACGTCGCCGATCAGGTCGGGCAGTTCCTCCATGATGGTGTCGGCGACGTAATTCTCCGAGCCGGTCCAATAGGACGGCGCACGCGTTGCCGGCGCGCTCATCGCCGAGGTCAGTTCCTTGGCGCTGATCTTGCCCTCGTCGCGCATGGCGGCAAGCACCAGCTGCGAGCGTTCCTCGGCAGCCTTCGGATCGCGTGCCGGCGACAGCCGCGACGGCGCCTTCAACAGGCCGGCAAGCAAGGCGGCTTCCGACAGGGTGACGTCACGCGCGCTCTTGCCGAAATAACGCCGCGAGGCGGCCTCGACGCCATAGGCGCCGGAACCGAAATAGACCCGGTTCAGGTACATTTCGAGGATCTGGTCCTTGGTGTGCTTGTGCTCCAGCCACAGCGCCAGCAGCACTTCCTGCACCTTGCGTTCCAGCGTGCGGTCGGGTGTCAGGAACAGGTTCTTCGCCAATTGCTGGGTCAGCGTCGAACCGCCCTGCGAGAAACGCCCGCCAAGCACATTGGTGACCATGGCGCGCGACAGACCGATCGGGTCGATGCCGAAATGCGAGTAGAAGCGCCGGTCCTCGATGGCTATGACGGCTTCCGGTATATAGGGCGACATCTCATGCAGGCCGACGGCCTCGCCGCCGCTCATGCCACGATTGGCGAGCAATTGGCCATCTGCCGAGACGATCTTGATGTTGGGGGCGCGGTCGGGAATCGACCAGGTCGTCGCCGCCGGCATCTTGGCGCCATAGTAGATGACGATGCCGGCCCCCGCGATGCCGCCCCAGATGGCGAACACGAAGCACCAGTAGAACAGCCGGCCGAGCACGCCGAACAGGCCGCGCCGGCTTCTGCCGCGCTTGGCCCGCGACGATTTCCCTTTGGCCGGCTTGCGTTTGGCGGAGGCTTTGCGATTGCTCGGCACGACGCGATCCTCCTCGTTCACCGAAAGACCAGCCGAGGACCGCGCCTGCGGCGGTCCCTCGAAACTGGGTTCGATGCGACTGTCTCTGCGGTTCGCCATGCGCTGTGCTTGATATCCCCGATGCCTATGGCGTTCGGGTTGAAGAGTAGATGCGGCGATTTAAGGGCGGGTTAAGTCGTGTTCGAATGCCGGCCTTGGGGGTTGGGCAACGAAAAGGCCAGCGTCTGCTCTTTGCAGGTCACTGCCACCACGCTGTTCGGTGTCTCGTTCAGATGGGCTCGAACTTCACATCCGGCTGGTCGGGACCCCCGGCTTGCCGCAACAGCGCGAGAATGTGTTCGCCCCTGTCAAGCTGCTGTCGTCTCCAGTTCGAGGCGTTCGTCACGTGCAGCCAGCCATCGACCACCATGAAAAAATCCTCGGATTGATCATGTCCAGCGCCGAAGCGAAGCGATTTGTTTTCGGCGAACCGAACCAGCGCCGGATCGATCGACCTGTAGAGCACCGGCCAGTTGCCGCCGCCGGAATCCATATGAAACTTGTAGCTCGGGGCGAAATCCAGCCGCCGCCGCAACAGGCTTCCCTCGAAAAAACAGAAGCCGGGCCACAGGAACCAGCCGCCCGGCGTCGGCGTATCGCGCCGCACGCTGCCATAGAGGCTATTGCCCTCCATCCGGGCGCGGATCGAAAATGGCTCAGTCGGAAAGATGTCATGATCGATGAAGCCGAAAAGCTTCGGCCCGAACCTGGGCAAGAAATTCCGCACGATCCAGTTGAGCGCTTGACCGTGCGACCTGCTGACGACCAGCCTGTTCTTCGGCAATGCGACATAGGGGACATGCTGGCGACGGCAGAGGTCACGGATCGCTTCCCTTGCCTCGCCCTTGCTGCTGTTGTCGAAGACGATGTAGCTTTCGTGCTCAGCCAGGTATCGGCGTACCAGGTGGATCTGCCATTCGATCATTTCGGGCCGGTTGAAGGCCACGGTGGCGATGACCGCATCGCGGAATACCCGCTCTTGCCCCTGCAATTCGCTGACCGGCGCGGATGTCCTCAGAAAGCGAAACACCCGCCAATGATAGCGCAGCAGCGCCTCGCGTCTTGGCGGCCTGTTCAGCCTCTCCCATTCCGCCACGGTAATCCCAGGCTGATCGACGCCTTCCGGGACGTCAGAAGCAACCATGTCGCGCTCCCGCATGGCTTAGTTCTGCTGGATCGAAATGCCCTTGTCGTCGATCTTGAGCTCGACGCCCTTGGGTTTGGTCTGCTCGCGATAGACGTAGATGCCGAGCGCAATGACCACGACGACGAGCGCGCCAATGACGAGATAGAGCGTATTCTGTTTCATGGCGCGCTCTTTGCGTTGTCGAGCCTCAGGCTCTTTTCAGGACCTTGACCAGCACCAGCAGGATGATGGCGCCGATCGTGGCATGGATGATCGCGGCGAGAGTGCCGCCGCCGATGGAAAAACCGATCCGCGGGAACAGCCAGCCGGCGATGAACGCGCCGACGATGCCGACGATAATGTTGCCGATCAAGCCGAAGCCGAAGCCGGAAACGATGAGACCGGCGAGCCAGCCGGCGATGGCACCGATGATGATGAAGACGAGCAGGCTTTCGACACCCATAGCGATTTCCTCCGAGCAAGAGGGCGACCGCGGAACGGAAAGCCCCGAATCGGCCTCGATATCAACAGCTTCAGGCTATTCGAAAGCAGCCGGCCTCACCAGCGGCGCGCTCACTAGAGCAATTCTAGGAAAAGTGTAAGCGGTTTTCCCGGGAAAGCGCGCAGCGCTTCCCCTAGAGAATTGCGTCAAAACAAAGAGTTAGAGCAGCTCGCCGTTTCCGTGAAACGGTGAACTGCTCTAGTCGTCGTCGTCGCTTGCGGCAGGGCGCCAGCTGGTCGGCTCGACCTTCTTTTGCGTGTGACTGTCGATATAGACCCACCAGCCGTCGTCGCGATATTGCGCGATGGATTCGTTGATGACGCCGTCGCTGTCCTTCCAGGTCACGGAGACCTTGGAGCCGTCTGTCGGCGCGGTCGCAATCGGCTTTCTGTCCGCCATGTCATTATCCCCAATTGCACCGACAAACTGAGCCGACAGAACGCGACGGCCTGTATCCGGTTCCAAACGGTCACCGGCCCGCGGAGCGCGCCAACGGCCCTCAGCTATGGGCGAAGATATCCTCTTCGTCCCAGCCCATCAGGTCAAGCTTGGCACGCGTCGGCAGGAAGCGGAAGCAGGCATCGGCCTCCTTGGTCCGCCCATCGCGCGCCAGCCGTCCGGCCAGTACATCGCGCAACCGGTGCAGATAGAGCACGTCGGAAGCCGCATATTCGAGCTGTTCGGGCGACAGCGTCTCGGCCGCCCAGTCCGACGATTGCTGCGCCTTGGACAGCCCGACGCCGAGAAGCTCGAAGCAGATGTCTTTGAGCCCGTGGCGGTCGGTATAGGTGCGGGTCAGCCGCGAGGCGATCTTGGTGCAGAACACCGGCTCCGGCATGACGCCGAACGCATTGTAGAGAACGGCAAGATCGAAGCGGCCGTAGTGGAACAGCTTGGTTACGCCACGGTTCCTCAGCAGGCTGACGAGGTTCGGCGCCTTCTTCTGGCCGGGCGCGATCTGGATGACGTCGGCGCTGCCGTCGCCGGGCGAAATCTGCACCACGCACAGCCGGTCGCGATGCGGATTGAGCCCGAGCGTTTCGGTGTCGATGGCCACTGCCCCGACATTGTAGTGCGAGAGGTCGGGCAGGTCGTTTTTATGGAAACGGATATCGGCCATTATCTTCTCCGGTCGAGCCCTACAGTGTCCCCTGACCCGCAGGGGATGCTGCAGCGCTTTATCTTGTGGCCCGTCCTCGCCGCGATCGGCTGAAAAATCAACAGGAAAACAGGGGTGCCGCTGCTCAGCGCGTCAAGGCATCGAGAATCCGCGCCCACGAGCGCTGGCCCTTGTGGAAGGAGCTGAGCTCGTATTTCTCGTTGGGCGAGTGGATGCGGTCGTCATCGAGGCCGAACCCGACCAGCAGCGATTCCATACCGAGATAGGTCTGGAAATCGCCGACAACCGGAATGGAGCCACCGCTGCCCGTCGTCACCGCCGGCTTCGGCCATTCGTCGGATAGCGCATCCTTGGCCTTGGCCAGGAACGGCGAGTCGTAGGAAAGCTGGATTGCCGGCGAGCCGCCATGCGGATGGAATTCGACCGAACAGTCGGCCGGGATGCGCTCCTTGACGAATTTCTGGAACGCAGCGCGAATTTTCTTGGGATCCTGCTTGTGCACGAGGCGAAACGACACCTTCGCCGAGGCTTCGGCCGCAATCACCGTCTTGAAGCCCTTCCCGGTATAGCCGCCGATGATGCCGTTGAACTCGGCCGTCGGCCGCGCCCAGGTCAATTCTAGCACGGAACGGCCCTTTTCGCCCGACGGGATCGACAGGCCGACTGGTCCGAGGAACGTCTCGGCGGTCTCGCCGAGTGTCTCCCATGATTTCAGGATCTGCGACGGTGTTTCCTCGACGCCGTCATAGAAGCCCGGGATGGTGATGTGACCGTCCTTGTCGTGGATATCGGCCAGCACCTTGGCCAGGATGCGGATCGGGTTGGCGGCGGCGCCGCCATAGAGCCCGGAATGCAGGTCGCGGTCGGCGGCCTTCACCGTGATCTCCTCACCGACCAGTCCGCGCAATCCGACGCAGATCGACGGCGTGTCGCGGTCCCACATGCCGGTATCGCAGACCAGCGCGAAATCGGCCTTGAGTTCGTCGGCATTGGCTTCGAGGAACGGCTTCAACGAGGGCGAGCCGGATTCCTCCTCGCCCTCGAACAGGATGGTGATGCGGCACGGCAGATTGCCGTGCACTTGTTTCCAGGCGCGGCAAGCCTCGACGAAGGTCATCAACTGGCCCTTGTCGTCGGCCGATCCCCGACCGGTGATCACCTTGTGGTCCGGTCCGACCTCCTTGACAGCAGGCGCGAACGGATCGCTTTCCCACAATTCGATCGGGTCGACCGGCTGAACGTCATAATGGCCGTAAAACAGCACATGCGGCGAACCGGCCGGGCCGTCATGGTGCGCAACCACCATCGGGTGGCCTGGCGTGTCGCGAACGCTGGCATCGAAGCCGATCAGCTTGAGTTCGGCCACCAGCCATTCCGCCGCCTTGCGGCAGTCGGCGGCATAGGCCGGGTCGGTGGAGATCGACTTGATCCTGAGCAAGCCGAACAGACGCTCGAGGCTCTGGTCGAGATTGTTGTCGAGACGGTCGAGGACGGGGGAAACTGCGGACATATGTGAAGCCTTTCGATTCAGAACCGGAACCGTAAAGGCAGGACAGGAAAACGAAAAGCCCGCGATCATTGGACCACGGGCTGCAAACGTCTGTCTGGGATAAAAAAGACCGCCGTGGTGGAGGGGGAACCACGGCGGCCTTCTACTCGAAACGATGCGGCAGCCCGGAGAGGGGGGATAGGCTGCCGCAGGTGTCCGGGATAGGCGGGGGACGGGCCTTGCTCCGGACTCGGCGAAAACTGCCGATGACGTGTATTTGGGTCTCTGAACGTGGCGATTCAAGGGCACGAAAATTACAGTTTTGTAACATAGGCGTGAGCGGGGTGACGGCGATCTGTCAGGGTGTTGCCGGAACCGATAGTCGAGGCTGCCTTTGGCATGGACCAAGCCGCCGCGCCGCGCTATCCCTGCCGACATGAAAAAAGGCGATCATCTCTTCCTTGTCGACGGCTCCGGCTACATCTTCCGTGCCTATCACGCGCTGCCGCCGCTGACCCGTAAGTCCGACGGTCTGCCGGTCGGCGCCGTTTCCGGCTTCTGCAACATGCTGTGGAAGCTGATGCTCGACGCCCGCAACACCGATGTAGGCATTGTGCCGACGCATTTCGCCGTCATTTTCGATTATTCGTCGAAAACCTTCCGCAACGACCTCTACCCCGAATACAAGGCCAACCGCTCGGCACCGCCGGAGGATTTGATCCCGCAATTCGGCCTGATCCGCCAGGCGACCAGGGCGTTCAACCTGCCCTGCATCGAGATCGAAGGTTACGAGGCTGACGATCTGATCGCCACCTATGCGAGGCTGGCCTGCGAAGCCGGTGGCGATACCACCATCATCTCCTCCGACAAGGACCTGATGCAGCTGGTCGGCGACACGGTCGGGATGTACGACCCGATGAAGGACCGCCAGATCGGCATTCCGGAGGTCATCGAAAAATGGGGCGTGCCGCCGGAAAAGATGGTCGATCTGCAGGCACTGACCGGCGATTCGGTCGACAATGTGCCTGGTGTGCCCGGCATAGGGCCGAAGACGGCGGCGCAACTGCTGGAACAGTTCGGTGACCTCGACACGCTGCTGGCCCGGGCCGGCGAGATCAAGCAGGACAAGAGGCGCGAATCGATCATCGCCAACGCCGACAAGGCGCGCATTTCGCGTCAGCTGGTGACGCTGATGAACGATGTGCCGGTCGCCGAGGGACTGGACGATTTCGTCCTGCACGCGCCGGACGGCCCGAAGCTGATCGGCTTCCTCAAGACCATGGAATTCACCTCGCTGACCCGCCGTGTCGCGGAGGCGACCAGCACCGAGGCCGGCGATGTCCAGGCCGTCGCGGTCACCGTCGAACGCGCCGACCATGCCCATGGCCCGGATGTTGGGGCCGGTTTGCCGCCGGTTGCCCGAAACGCGTCCGGCACTGGAGCGGACGAAGCCGGCGGGACGGCGGAGACGTCAAAACAAGGCGATACCCCTTCCCTGCTCGCGGCACTAAGGCTGGAGCGCGCGGCCACCGGCAAGATCGACACTTCGGCCTATCACTGCATCCGCGATATCGCGGCCCTGAAAGCCTGGGTCGCGGAGGCGCGAGAGGCCGGCATCACCGCCTTCGATGTCAGGGCCACATCCGCCGACCCGATGCAGGCCGAACTGATCGGCATGGCCATCGCCACGGCGCCCGGGCGCGCCGCCTATATCCCCTTTGCCCACATGAGCGGCAATGGCGACCTGCTCGGTGGTGGCGCGCTCGAAAACCAGATACCGCTTCGCGAGGCGCTGGCCGTGCTGAAACCGCTGCTGGAAGACAGATCGGTTCTCAAGATCGCGCAGAACCTGAAATACGATCTTGTCATCATGAGCCGCTACGGCATCGATGTCGCACCGTTCGACGACACCATGCTGATCTCCTACGTGCTCGATGCCGGCACGCCCCATGGTCACGGCCTGGACTCGCTAGCCGAGAAATGGCTGGGTCATACCCCTCTCCTGCTCAAGGACGTCACCGGCTCCGGCAAAAGCTCCGTCGGTTTCGATCAGGTCGACATCGACAAGGCGACCGCTCATGCCGCCGAAGACGCCGATATGACGCTGCGGCTCTGGCTGGTGCTGAAACCGCGGCTTGCCGCCAAAGGCCTGGTGTCGGTCTATGAGCGGCTGGAACGGCCGCTGGTGCCGGTGCTGGCGCGCATGGAACAGCGCGGCATCTCGGTCGACCGGCAGATCCTGTCGCGGCTCTCCGGCGAACTGGCGCAGGGCGCCGCTCGCCTTGAAGAGGAAATCTACCAGCTCATCGGCGAACGCATCAACATCGGCTCGCCAAAGCAGCTCGGCGACATCCTATTCGGGCGCATGGGCCTGCCCGGCGGTTCCAAGACCAAGACCGGCCAGTGGTCGACCTCGGCGCAGCTTCTCGAAGATCTCGCCGCCGAAGGCCACGAACTGCCGCGCAAGATCGTCGACTGGCGCCAGCTGACCAAGCTGAAATCGACCTATACCGATGCGCTGCCGGGCTTCATCCACCCCGACACCAAGCGCGTCCACACCTCCTACGCGCTGGCGGCGACGACGACCGGCCGCCTGTCATCCTCCGATCCGAACCTGCAGAACATCCCGGTGCGCACCGCCGAAGGCCGCAAGATCAGGACCGCCTTCATCACCGACAAGAGCCACCGCCTGGTCTCGGCCGACTACAGCCAGATCGAGCTGCGGGTGCTCGCCCATGTCGCCGAGATCCCGCAATTGCGGCAGGCTTTCGCCGACGGCGCCGACATCCATGCCATCACCGCGTCGGAGATGTTCAACGTGCCGGTCGAAGGCATGCCTTCGGAAGTCCGCCGCCGCGCCAAGGCGATCAATTTCGGCATCATCTACGGCATTTCGGCCTTTGGTCTCGCCAACCAGTTGTCGATCCCGCGCGAGGAGGCCGGCAACTACATCAAGAAGTATTTCGAGCGCTTCCCCGGCATCCGCGATTACATCGAGGAGACCAAGGCCTATGCCCGCGAGCATGGCTTTGTCGAAACGATCTTCGGCCGCCGCATCCATTACCCCGATATAAGATCGTCCAATCCCTCGCTCCGCGCCTTCAACGAACGCGCCTCGATCAACGCCCGCCTGCAAGGCACCGCCGCCGATATCATCCGCCGTGCCATGATCCGCATGGAGGAGGCGCTGGAAAAAGCAGGGCTTTCCGCACGCATGCTGCTGCAGGTGCATGACGAACTGATCTTCGAGACCGTCGAGGCGGAAGTCGAGGCGACGATCCCGGTCGTGCGTCACGTCATGGAAAACGCGGCGATGCCAGCGGTATCGATGTCGGTGCCGCTGCATGTCGATGCGCGGGCCGCCAACAACTGGGACGAGGCGCACTGAAGCCCTTCGCTTCGTCATCCTAGGGCGAAGCAAGGAGCGAAGCGACGCGGCGCAGGCCCTAGGATGACGAAGCGAGGGGCCTTAAGCGGCCTCGGCCAAACACTTGGCACACGTCCCGCGAAACTCGATCACCGCCTTCTTGGCGGCGAAGCCGGTGGAGCGCACCCATTCGTCCAACCGGTGGCCGACATCGTGGTCGGACATTTCGGTGACCTGCCCGCATGTGTCGCAAATGGCGAAGGCGGTCATCGAATGGCTGTGGTCGTGCGGCTCGGCGCAGGCGACGAAGGAGTTGATGCTTTCGAGCCGATGCACGAAACCTGACTTCACCAGCGTGTCGAGCGCGCGATAGACCTGGAGCGGCGCGCGAAAACCGCGCTCGCGCAGTTGGTCGAGCAAGGTGTAGGCACTGAGCGGTCCGCTGGCGGTCTCGAGTTTCTCGAGCACGCACAGCTGGTTCTTCGTCAGCACATCCCTTGCCGCCATGATCCTGTTTCCAACTCGCCTTGCGTCGCTTGTGCCGCGCACAAACGATCCATGTCCCATCCAGATAGCGACGAACAGGCATTTTTGCTACTGTTTCCAGCATTCTGCCTGCAAGGCGGTCGAGAACATCGATCGGAGCGGCGCAACAGGCAGGTTGCTTTGCGATGTAGCGTTCAAAATACTGACAATATCTTCGGCAAGGATTGCCGCGCTTGGAAATTCGGTCGGGCTTGGGGAAGCAATCATGATCAAATTGACGCGGCGGACGCTGCTGGTCGGCACGTCCGCCTTGACCATGGCCGGCGTGGTGTCGTTCCCGACCATGGCCGCATCGCGCACCTATCATGCGCTGCTGGTCGCCTGCACCGAATATCCCAACCTGCCGCAGAGGAACTGGCTGGTCGGGCCGAAGAACGATGCAGCCCTCATCCGCGACTATCTCCTGAAGAATGTGCCCGACCCGGTGCGCTTCGCGCCGGAGAACGTCACGCTGCTCGCCAAGGATGTCCCCGGCGCCAGTGGCCTGCCGACCCATGCGGCCATCAAAACCGCATTGGCTGACCTTGCCGCCAAGGTTCAGCGCGACGATTTCGTCTACCTGCATCTGTCCGGTCACGGCGCCCAGCAGCCGCAGATGGTCAAGGGCGACGAAACCGACGGGCTCGACGAGATCTTCCTGCCCGTCGATATCGGCAAATGGATCAACCGCGATGCCGGCGTGCCCAATGCGCTGATCGACAACGAGATCGGCGCGGCACTCGACGCCATCCGCGACAAGGGTGCTTTCGTCTGGGTCGTGTTCGACTGCTGCCATTCCGGCACCGCGACACGCGCCGTCGAGGTCGATGACGAGCTGGAACGCAAGGTCGAGTTCGCCGACCTGGTCGGCGGCAACGAGGCCGAACGGGCTGCCGCGATCAAGGCCTATGACGAGGTGATTTCGTCCGCCGGCTCGCGCGGCATCGACGACAATGGCACGCGCAAGCCTGCCTTCAGCCTGAGCCCTACCGGCGGCGAACCGATCGCCAAGGGCAAGCTGGTCGCCTTCTATGCCGCGCAGACGGTGGAGACGACACCGGAAATGCCGCTGCCGAAGGGCACGCCGGATGCGCCCCGGTTCGGCCTGTTCACCTTCACCATCCTGTCGAAACTGGCCGAGAATCCCAACGTCACCTACCGCCAGCTGGGCCAGGCCGTGCTGCAGCAATATTCGGCCGACAGCCGCACCCGGCCGACACCGCTGTTCGAGGGCGAACTGGATGCGCGGGTGTTCGGCACCGACAAGACCGACGCGGTCATGCAGTGGCCTGTCGTCATCAAGGACGGCGAAGCGACGATCGGCGCCGGGCTGCTGCATCGCCTCACCCCCGGCAGCAAGCTCGCCATCCTGCCGTCGGCGCTATCGCCGCTGTCCGACGCTGTCGGATTTTTGGAAGTGCAGTCGGCAAAAAACCTGGAAAGCCGCGTCAAGCCGGTCGAGTTCGACAAGAAGCCGGCGCTCAAAGTCGCCGACATTCCCGCCAACGCCTATGCGCGGGTGGCGGAGATCGCCGTCGACTACAAGCTCGTCTTGGCGCGGCCGGCCATAGCCAAGGGACTTGAGAAGGAAACCGCTTTGGTCAATTCGGTTCTCGACGAACTGGCCACGGCCAGGGAGACCGGCTTCAACATCGAACTGGTCGAGCCCGGCAAGAGCGCCGACCTCCGCCTCGCGGTGATGCGCGAGAATGCTGTTCCCGGTGCCCCCAAGGATGCGACAGACAAGCCGGCGCTGTGGTTCCTGCCGGCATCGGGCGACGTGAGCCTGAAGGAGGGCGGCAAACCGCCGCTGATAATCATTCACGACCGCCAGAAACTGGCCGATGCAACGGCCAGGAACCTGCGCACCATCTTCCGCGCCACCGGGCTTTCGCGGCTGGCGGCGGCCTCGGACTACAAGCCCGAGGACGTCGACGTTCAGTTTCAGGTCAAACGTCGCGACAAGGATGGCCTCGAACCGCTGCAGGATTCGGTGGTGCCGCGCGTGTCGCCGGGCGACGAAGTGCATGTGCTGGCCAAGAACGGCTCGGACCTGCTGGTCGACATCAACGTGCTCTATGTCGGCAGCGACTATTCGATCACTCATATCGTTGCCGAACGCCTCGCCCCGCAAGCCATGCTCGAAGAGGGGCTGCTGGCTTTCACCGACACCAGTTTCGGCATGGAGCGGATGATCGCGGTTTTGACCGAGGCGCCGCCGGAGAGCGAGAAGCAGGATCTGAGCTTCCTGGCGCAGGACGGCGTCGCCTCGGCGACACGCGGAATGGGCTCCGCCGGCTTCTCCGACATGCTGACCGATCTCGGCATGGCGCCGGCAACCCGCTCGGTGATGCGGCTTGCCGAGAAGAGCGGCCCGAAAGGCGCGGTGATGATCTTCCCGATGGAGACGGTGCCGCGCGCCTGAGCGGATGCCGGCGCCGCATGGCTCTGCCGGCTCTTGCGCGATCGGCGCGATATGAGAACATTCCCGGCCGCGTCCTGGCGCATGACGGCCGGATGAAACGGATAGGATCGATTGTGAAGAATTCTGTGTTTTCCTGGCGTGGAACGGTGGCTGGCCTTGGCGGCGGCCTGTTGTTGATCGCCAACGCTTCGGCGGACGAGGCCTGCGGCCTGTGCGTCAAGCAGATCGTCACCAACTCGGAACTGGCGACGTGTTTTCTCGATCAGTACGACCAGTTCGCCAAAAGCGGCAGCGACGCCGTTGTCGTCGATCTCAGCAACTGCGCCTCGCGCGGCGTTGTCGAAGCCTTGCCGTCACCGAACAAGGGAGCGGCGGAGCCCGATGTACAGTTCATGATTTCGCGCCTGCAGTTGCAATGCCTGAAAAAGAAGCTGGAGACGCCGGGCATCGTGCTTGATCCCTCCGCCACCATTGAACTGGACAGCTGCGGATGAAGAAGCCGGCGGGCAACACCAGGCAGACAGCAATGACCGCACCCGCAAAGGCTCAGGCCGGCAAACCGGCCCTGCAGGAAACCACCGAAGGTTTCCCGTGGCCAAGCAGCCACGAGATCAAGAAGGAGAGCAACCCCTTCACAGACCGCGATTGGCGCATGCTGGTCTATGCCTGGTCGGGCATGGCCGTGCGTCTCGCCATCATCTTCACCTTGATGTTCTCGGTCTACCAGTTCCTGGCCAACCAGGAGCAGAAGCGCGTCGAGCAGACCATGTCGCTTGTCGAACTTTGGGAAAACAAGGACTACCAGCAGGCGCAGCGTGCCCTGAAGGATCGTCTGACGGGCCTCAACGCCAAATATGACAATCTGCTCAGCGCCAACCCCTCGCCGACCGAGGAGCAGGTGTTCCGGCAACGGATCGGAATCGAGGCCATGACCGCCTCCGGCGGCGACATGCCGCTCGCCGATTTCAGCGAGAATTTCGACCGCATCGTCTATTTCCTCAACCGTCTGTCCTTCTGCGTCGATGGCGATTTGTGTTCGCGCAAAGTGACCGATGCCTATTTCCGCGACTACGCCGTCTCGTTCTGGAGCTATTTTGCCGGCTATGTCGACAAGCAGCGCAAGGCGGGATCACCCACGTTCGCCTCGGCAATCGAGACCTACGTGCGCAATGGGCCGACCACGGCCGAAGCCAAATAGCGATGGTAAAATCAAGCCTTCGCCTGATGCGCACTTGTCGCTGGCTGGCCGTGGCCGGGGCTTTGATGGCGAGTTCGGCGGCCCGTGCCGAGGACGCACCGGACTTCCACCTCGATCTCGATACCGGCGGCCACAGCGCGCAGGTCACCGACCTCGCCTTCACACCCGATGGCGAAGACATCGTCTCGGCATCCAATGACAAGACCATTCGCATCTGGGACTGGCAGAGCGGGGTGACACTACGCACCATTCGCGGCTATCTCGGCAATGGCAGCGACGGCAAGATCTTCGCGGTCGCGGTCTCGCCCGATGGCAAGACGATAGCCGCCGGCGGCTATTTCGGCGCCAGCCTTGGCGACAAGCCGCCCTATGGGGACATCAGGCTGTTCGACTTCGCCACAGGCAAGATGAAGGCGGTGCTCAAGGCCGCCGACTACGCGACCTACGATCTCGCCTTCTCTCCCGATGGCAAAACGCTGGCCGCCGGTGGCGCCGACGGCGTCGTCTATTTGTGGAAACCGGACGACAAATCCGCGAGCGGCTGGACGCTGGACAAGAAGCTCGATGCCGATTCCTGGCATATCGACAAGCTCGCCTTCGCCGCCGCCGGGACGCGGCTGGCCGCGACCACCACCGACAACGGCATCCGGCTCTGGGACGTCGCCAAGGGCGAAGAGATTGTCTTGCCTGACGAGGCCGAGGCGCTGCGGGACATCAGCGTCATGGCGCTGGCCGTTTCGCAGGACGGCAGCCTGTTTGCCACGGGCAGCAAGGATGGGCTGGTGCAGCTCTGGCGGGCTGCCGATGGCACGCAGGCGCGCGCCATGCCAAAGCAGGATTTCCTGATCGGTTCGCTGACCTTTACCAAGGGGTCGCGGCTGGTCGCCTCCTGCGGATATCGTTGCGCCGACAAGCACCGTTCCGTCGTCTGGAACACCGACATCGGCGAGAGGGCGCTCGACTACACTGGCCATGACGGCACGGTCTATGCCAGCGCCGCCAATGCCGATGGCTCGCTTGTGGCAACGGCCGGCGGCACGCGCAGCGCCATCCAGGTCTGGGATCCCGCGACCGGTGAGCGCAAGGCGCTGTTGCAAGGCGTGGGCGAACCGGTGACCGCGGTCGGCATCGATGCGGCCAACGACGTCATCGCTTGGGGCAACGCCAACCCTTGCCCCGAACGCGTGGCCTGCCCCGAACAGCTGGGCGCACTGGACAAGACGCTGGCGTTGCCGACCACCGAACGGTTCTTCGAAGACCCGCAGACGCAGACGGAGTCGGGCTCGTTTGACCGCGCCGCTCTGGCCGATGGCCAGTGGTCGCTGCGCGCCGCGCCTGGCGGCAAGGACGCCCTGGAAAACGCCGTGCTGGAGATCGCCAACTGCGGCAAAATGGTGCGCGGCATCGAGAATGACGCCACCAACGGTTTTGTCCATTCGGCCTACACGCTGATCGACAAAGGCCTTGGCCTGATCACCGGTGGCAATGAGGGCACGCTGATCGAATACAGAACCGCGACGGCAAAAGTGTCCGGCGAATTCACCGGCCATACCGGGGAGATCAATGCCATGGTCGCCTCGCAGAAGGCCGGCCTGCTGGTCACCGGCAGCGCCGACCAGACGCTCAGATTGTGGAACCTGCAGACGCACGAACTGATCGTGTCGATGTTCTTTGCCGGGTCGCAATGGATCGTCTGGATGCCGCAGGGCTACTACTATTCCTCCGACGAGGGCGACAAGCTGATCGGCTGGCAGGTCAACCAGGGCCGCGACCATGAGGGCCGCTTCATCCGCGCCGGCCAGTTGAAGAAATACCTCTGGAGCCCGGAAATGGTGCGGCGGGCAATCATCCTGCGCAGTGGCAGACAAGCGGTCAAGGAGATGCGGCCTGGCGTCGACAACGAGCTGCAGAAGCTGCTGCAGCGCAAGCCGCCGGAGTTCGCCATCCGCGTGGCAGACGATCAGAGCAAGGTCCGCGACGGTTATGTCGCCGTCGAGATATCGGGCGCCAAGGAAGCCGGGACCGATGTCGCCGGCTTCTCGATCCTGTCGAACAGCCGCAATGTCGGCGATGTCACCGCCCGCTCGGTGGACGGCAACAGCACCATTGTCGAGATACCGGTTGAGAATGGCGAGAACACCATCCGCATCACCGGCACCAACGAATTCGGCTATCTGACCGAACGCAGCGTGACGGCACTGGCGAGAAAGACAGAGAAGGCCGAGGCCAAGGGCAAGCTCTATGTCGCGGTCATCGGCGTCGACAAATATCCGTTCCTGACCGATGCCTGTTCGGGACGCACCTGCGACCTGCGCTATCCCGTCGATGATGCGACGGAATTCCTGAAGGTGATTTCACAGAAATCGGCGCCGTTGTTTTCATCGATGGAGACGCTGGTTCTGGTCAACCGCGAGGCGCTCGACGAGAGCCCCGACAAGGCCAAGCAGACCTACGCCGTCGCCAGTGCCGACACCGTCATGGAGCCTGACTCCGACACGATCGACGACCAGCTCGCCGATTTCCTCGACAGGCCGGGTGAGCACGACACCACCATCATCTTCGTCGCCGGCCACGGCATCAACATCGACGAGGATTACTATTTCATCCCGACCGACGGCCGCAAACAGGATGCCGAGCGCTGGAAGCGCTCTTCGCTTGTCGACTGGTCGGACATCCAGAAGTCGGTTGAGCGGGCAAAAGGCATGCGCTTCATGCTGCTCGACACCTGCCATGCCGCCAACGCCTTCAATCCGCGCCTGGAAAAAGACGCGCAGGACGCACGCATCGTGGTGTTTTCAGCGACCGCCGCCAACAACACGGCGGCGGAACTGCCGGAACTCGGCCACGGCGTCTTCACTTATTCGATCCTCGAAGGCCTGCGCGGCAAGGCCAGGACATCGGATGGTGGGGTCACACTGTTCGGGCTTGCCGACTATATTTCACGCGAAGTGGTGCGGCTGACGTCTTCGAAGCAGAAGCCGTTCTACTATGTCGGCGGCGTGGAGAACATCGTGCTCGCCGAGCCATGATTGCCCGCCTTCTAACGGCTATCGCCTTTTCGCTGGTTGTCAGCGGCGCGGCACACGCCGCCCCTGTCGTCTGCCCGCCCGGCGCCGACAACTTCCCGCCCTTCTACGATGACGCCACACTGTTCAAGGATGCCATCGCCAGCGTCGCCGATGTCGAGCCGTCCAACCAGCGGCTGACCGGCATCACCGTGCCACATCACCTGTTGGCCGCCGACCTGGTGGCGTTGGGTTTCCGGGCAGCGTCGGGCTTCCGCTACAAACGCATCGTCATCCTGTCGCCAGACCATTTCCACAAGACGCACAAACTTTACGCCACCTCATTGCGCGGCTTCGACACCGCGCTTGGCCCGGTCGCTGCCGACACGGACGCCGTACGCCGTCTCGAAACGAATGGCGACATGGTCGAGGAGTCCTGCCTGTTCGACAAGGAGCATGGCGTGCGCGCCATACTGCCTTTCCTGCATCACTATTTCCCCGAGGCGCAAATCGTCCCCGTGGCAATGTCGGTCAAGGCGCGGCGCTACGATTGGGACAGGCTGGCCGAGGCTCTGAAGCCGATCGTCGACCAGGACACGCTGATCGTCGAATCCACCGACTTCTCGCACTATCTGCCACAGCATGACGCGCGGCGCTTCGACCAGCAGTCGCTGAACATGCTGGCCGCCGGTTCGCTCGACGGCATATCAGCACTTCGCCAGCCGGATCACGCCGATTCCGTCGGCGCGCTCTACATCCAGACCAGGCTGCAGCGCGAGCTGTTCGGCGCCCAGCCGCTGGTCGTCGCCAACGAAAACTCGCAGGAGCACACGTCGGACGATGTCGAGCGGACCACCAGCTATGTCGTGGCGCTGTTCGGCGCCTTCGGCCCCGGCTTCAACAATCCGGCTCGGCCGAAGGACAGGATCTATTACCTCGCCGGCGACGTGAATTTCGGTCGCGCCATCAAGAAAATCCTGGTTCGCGACGGTGTTGCCGACCGGATCGTCGACAGCATCCTTTCGTTGACCGCATCGCGGCCGCTGATCGTCAACCTCGAAGGCGTCATCCTGTCCAACGTGCCGGAAGCGATCGACGACATGACGCTGGCGATGCCGGAAGGCCTGGCTGTCGACATGCTGAAGCGACTCCATGTCGCCGGCGTCGGGCTCGCCAACAATCACGCCTTTGATCTCGGCCCGTCGGGCTATGCGGAGACGCTGCGCGCCCTGGATGAAGCCGGCATCCCGCATTTCGGCCAGGGTCAGACGCTGGCCCTTGCCGATCTCGACCTTGTCGGCCTGACCGACATCGACACCAACGGCTCCAAGAACACCGACCTTATCACCCCGGCCCTGCTCGACCGGCTGCTGCACCAGGATGCCGCGCGGCCGGTGGTCGCGTTCGTCCACTGGGGTCGCGAATACAAGACCGGGCCATCGGAGCGTGAGGACATGCTTGCCGACCAGATGCGCCTGCGCGGCGCTTCAGTCATCGTCGGCAGCCACCCACATGTGTCGAGCGAGGCGATCGTCCCGCTGGCCGGCGGCGACGTGGCAGAGGTCTATTCGCTCGGCAATTTCCTGTTCGACCAGAGTGCCGAGCGGTCGTCCGGATCGATGCTGGAACTGCGCGTTTTCGCCCAAGGCACGATCTTTGCCAGGCTCATCCCACTGCCCAACTATTTTGAGATGGGCAGGAAATAGCCTAGCCGCAGCCGACCATATCCCGCGGCAAATAACAGGCCGCCGGCTCGGTCTTGGTCTCGAACAGCGACTCCTTCGGCCGGAAATAGAAGAAGGTGACCGGCTTGCTCTCGCGCACGCTGCCGTCGGCAAAATGCGCCGCGATGCTGAAGCTGTGGATCGACGACATTGACGACCACATCTTCAGCCGCGCCGTATAGGCACTGATCTTCTTGTTGCCGCGCACCGGCATGGCGATGGTGTAGTCATGCTTGCCGATCGGGAACTCGATGTTCTGGTAGCGCATGGCTTCCGGTGTACCGCCGCCGCCGTCGCCGCATTCGGCCATCGATTCCGGCGTCTCGAAAACCGCCATGGTGATGGAGGTGCGGAACGGCTCGCTCTGCTGGTAGACACGACCTGCATCATCCGCCCAGGAATAGTCGAACTTGCCGATCGCATTCAGCGTCATCGCCTGCTGCATGTTGCCGAGATAGTCGGCCACCTCGCCGAACTTGATCTTGTTGGACAGCTGGCTGCGGCAGACATTGAGACTGTCCACCGAGGGACAGGGGAAACGCCCGGTTTCCAGGCTGGCCGTGTCGACGCCGGCTTCAGTGAGCACGCTCTTGACCGACACGTCGACGCCGTCGTCGAAACTGCCGATGTCCTTGCTGAACATGCGGCTGGGATCACCGGTCGGGTTTCCCTCGTCGTCCACCGTGGTGAACTGGATCGACATCTTCATGTCCTTGGCGTCGCCCCAGCCATTGTTGACGATCGAGAAATCCGGCCGGAAGCCGACGCAGCCGAAATGCTCCGATATCGACAGCATCGGCTTGCGATAGGCATCGCTGGCGGCGACCTTCATCTCCAGCCTGTCGAGTTTGACTTTGGACCGGTCCGACGTCTTGAGATCGACTTCGGCAAAGGCCGGTGCGGCCTCCCAGTCCATGCCCTCATAGACATTGCCGGTGGCGATCTGGCCGGTGCCGTTCCAGGCATCGTTATATTGGTCGGACTGCGGATAGATCGCGATATCTTCCTCACGCACCAGATGCTGATACTGCATGTCGGACTGCTGGGTCATGCGCTGGTCGACGGCGACGCCGATCTCGACCTTGTCGGCGTCGCCACTGCCGGTCTGCGCCTTGAGAAGGCCGCCGACCCTGGCATCGGCCAGCACGTCGGGGCGCGAGCCGCCGAGCTCATTGCCCATTGCCCATTGCGAGTCGTAGACAGTGCCGCCGGCAAGCCGCGTGCGGCCCTTGCCATTCTTCAACCCATCGACAAATGTGCCGGAAAAAATCTCGCCCGTCTTTGTCAGCAGCCGCCCCTCGCCATTCGGCACGCCGGCAACGAACTGACCCTCATAGCGGTTGCCGTCGGCATCGACGTGGACGCCCTTTCCGTTGAGTTCTCCGGCAAGCCAATGGCCGTCGAACACCTCGCCGGAGCGCAACTCGAGCCGGCCTTGCCCATTGGGCCGGCCGTTCCTGATGTCACCGAAATAGCTGGAATAGATGGTCTTGGGATCATAGCTCGCCGAGCCGCGCACCCGCCAGACCAGCCTGCCCTTGCCGTTGATGGTGCCGTCTTCGGCAATCGTCCGGTCGGGCGACTGGCCCGCCGCAGGCTCCCATACGAAGTCGAGATTCTTTTCGGGATGGAAATCCCACACCCGGACCATCCTGCGCAGCACCGAGCGCGTGTCTGCCTGGTAGACGATCTGCACCCGTTCCGCCCAGGCACCACTGCCAGGGGTGGCAGCCGGATCGGCGAAGGCCGGCGAAAGCATCAAAGCGGCCAGCATCGATGCCGCCGCGATCCCGAACAGTGCCCTTGCCCGCGCCATCCCAACCCCTTTGGATGCCAACCCCTTGGCCCCGCAAGCGTAGTCGGCGAGTCGGCCTCGTGCAAGAGAAGCAGCGGCAGGAAAAAAGGGCGGCGGGATTGCTCCCGCCGCCCTTGTGTCCACCGCGCATACGCAGCGATTACTTATACAGGCTGTTGATCCACTGGACGTTGGCAGCATTCAGGCGCACGGCGGTGTTCGCGTCGGGGCTTTCCGCCACGTTGACACCGGTGACGATGCGCTGCTTGGCCTTGTTGTCGTAGGCATAGACGGAGCTGCCGCTCGACCCCGGGAACGTATCGCAGTCATACTGGAAATATTCCGGGGCGATGTTTTCGGCGTGCACTTCGCAGTTTGCCTTCCACATCGTGCCCATCGGCTTGTCGCCGGGATAGCCGACGAGATTGGCGGTGAAATCGCCGAGATCCTCATAGTTGGCATAGCCCAGCCAGCCGAGATTGGTGCCGACATCCTGCTTCAGCGTGACGATGCCGAGATCCCACAGGAGGACCGACCCATAATAGCCCTGGTAGTTGTCGATGAAGCCTTGCAGCACATAGGCGCTTTCGAAGGCGAAGGCGCCGAACGGTGCGTCGTCGGCCGTGCTGCCGTTAAGACCCGGCACGAACAAATAGTCGGAGAGCCAGTCCTTGTCCTCATGGCTGTAGAGGCAGTGCGCGGCGGTGAGCACCGTGCGCGGGCCGATCAGCGTTGCCGAACAGCTGCCGAAGCTGCCCGTCTTCGGCGATTTGGCTTCGAGATAGCCGATAGCCGAGAACGGATAGGTCTTGGTGTTCTTGACCTGCTCGCGATCGTCGGTGCCGAAAACCTGGCGGCCCGCTTCGCCTTCGCCGAGGTCCGGATCTTCGGTCTTGCGCTCGGCCCCGTCTTTTCCAGTAGCCGGAGCGTTCAGTTCCTTGATGATAAGCTCGCGCAGCGCTTCGCTCGGCTCGATCTTGATCTCCTTGCCATCGGCGGACCGTCCGACGATGCCATAGGATTTGACAGCCGTTGCCTCGTCGGCAAGCGGCGCGGCGCGGCTGTCTTCGTCGGTCAGCTTCGGTGGCGCGATCGGTTTTGCCCGCCCGGGCTTGTAGTCGCCTGAAGTCGCGTCGCGCGCGCTTTCGCCATTGCCGGCACTGGCGGAGCCAGGATCGGCGGCGAAAGCCGGAACCGCCCACATTGCGGCGGAAAGCAATGTGGACGCAATGAGTACGTTTGTCAGTTTTGTCATGGTGAGACTCTCCCAAAAGTCAGCAAGGACTGGATCAAAATACAGAAATATTGTCGAGATCGTGGTGACGCCAAAAATTGAGTTTGGTTACCGGCACCTGAACCTGATTATCACCCCCATGCGGTCTGTCGAAGACCCTCGCCAAAGACATCCGCGCGAATATACTGCCTAAATTAATACAACATTGGAATGACAAATCGCTTCCACGTAGCCCGTGGGGGGCTATAGGGTTTGGAGCGGGTTCCGCACGGGAACGCGATCCGCGAAACAACGCCTGCTTGCTGGCGACTGTTTCGTAGATCATGCGCCGGGGCTGGCTCGTTCGGGAACGTGTCTCAGGAGGATTTCAGGTGCACATCATCCATCGGTTCAGACCGATCGCCGCCGCGTCGTTGTTCGGCATCGCCGCGGCCCTTGCGGCCGCCAACACTGCGCGGGCGGACGATGGCGCCGCCCGACCGGAGGCAGCGGTCTCGCCAATGAAGCGCGTGACGGAAGCCAGGGCGAAGGCAACGGCGGAGAACCCCGACGCGGCCGACCGCGTCTACGGCGGCAACCAGGCCGAAAAGGGAGCCTACCCGTTCCAGGTCGCGCTGCTCACCACCGACAGGCTGGACGAGAATCCGGCATCGCAGGCCAACGCCCAGTTCTGCGGCGGCAGCCTGATCGCGCCGCAATGGGTGCTGACGGCAGCACACTGCCTCAACGACAAGGGCCAGCCGATTTCGCCCGAGAGCGTCACCGTGTTGACCGGCGCCACCGATCTCAGCGAGGGCAAGCGCCACAAGGTGGTGGAGGTCATCGTCAACGAAGGCTATAGCGAGCAGACCCTCGACAACGACATCGGCCTGCTCCGGCTTGCCGAACCGGCCGATGCATCGACCATCAAGGTCACGCATGAGGCAACGCCCGAGACCGGCAAAACGACGGTCACCGGCTGGGGCAAGATGCAGGATGGCACCTTCCCGACCACGCTGATGGTTGTCGATCTCGACCTGCAGCCGAACCAGGCCTGCAACAGCGGTATCAAGGCCATCTATGCGCGTGATTTGAAGGCAGCACTTGGCGATCTGTCCCGCCGTATGCGCTATTCGGAAAAAGGCATTGACGCGGCCGCCAATGCGATCGCCGCCGACATGACTGACCCGCTGACCGGCAACATGATCTGCGCCGGCACCACCAGCGGCGTGCGCGATGCCTGCAATGGCGACAGCGGCGGCCCGCTGTTCATGACCGGCGCCGACGGCCCGGTCCAAGTCGGTGTCGTCAGCTGGGGTGAAGGCCCGGCGGACGGCAGTGCGGCCTGCGGCCACAAGGACGCCTACGGCATCTACACGCGGCTGGCCAACTACACCGGCTGGATCGAGGCGAAGATGAAGACGGCCGCTCCGGCACCGGCAAAGCCCAAGGCGGGACTGGGCACCGCCCAGAAACCAGCCACGCCCTGAAGCAGGGCTATTCGCTTTCAAGCAAAACGGCGGGAGATGTTCCCGCCGTTTTGCGTTTGCCGGCTTATCGAGAGGACTTATTTTCGCGGCGGGCCTTTGCGTTCGGCCGAAGCCGCCCACAGATTGATATCGGATTCGCGCGCATAGGTGTCGATCTCGGCGAGTTCGGCATCGCTGAAGTCGAGCACCTTGAGCGCGCCGACGCAGTCCTCGACCTGCTCCGGCCGGCTGGCGCCAATCAGTGCCGAGGTCACCCTGCCCTTGCGCAGCACCCAGGCCAGCGCCATCTGCGCCAGCGTCTGTCCGCGCTTGCCGGCGATGGCGTCGAGCGCCTTGATGTTGGCGATGGTCTTGTCGTTGATGAAGGCTGTCTTCAGCGACTTGCCCTGAGAGGCGCGGCTGCCGTCCGGAATGCCGCCGAGATACTTGTCCGTCAGCATGCCTTGCGCCAGCGGCGAGAACACGATGGAGCCGACGCCGAGCCCTTCGAGCGTGTCGAGCAGGCCATCTTCCTCCACCCAGCGGTTCAGCATCGAATAGCTCGGCTGGTGGATGACGCAAGGCGTGCCAAGCTGCTTCAAGATATCGGCGGCCTCGCGCGTGCGCTGCGAATTGTAGGACGAGATGCCGGCATAGAGCGCCTTGCCCGAGCGCACGGCATGGTCGAGCGCACCCATCGTTTCTTCCAGCGGCGTGTCGGGATCGAAACGGTGCGAATAGAAGATATCGACATAGTCGAGCCCCATCCGCTTGAGGCTCTGGTCGAGGCTGGCCAGCATGTATTTGCGCCCACCCCATTCGCCGTAGGGACCGGCCCACATCTCGTAGCCGGCCTTGGTCGAGATGATCAGCTCGTCGCGGTAGGCGGCGAAGTCGGTGCGCAGGATTTCACCGAAGGCGGTCTCGGCAGAACCGGGCGGCGGACCGTAATTGTTGGCGAGGTCGAAATGCGTGATGCCGAGGTCGAAGGCCTTGCGCGCGATCGCCTGCTTGGTTTTGTGTGGCGTATCGTTGCCGAAATTATGCCACAACCCCAGCGAGATCGCCGGCAGCTTCAGGCCGGAGCGGCCACAGCGGTTGTAGATCATCTTTTCATAGCGGTTTTCGGCAGGCGTGTAGGGCATCTAGAAATCCTCAAATGGAAGCGAGCCGGTCGGCTGCATCGCGACAACGCGACGAGTCGGCTCTGCCCCTCACCCTTACCCTCTCTCCGTCGGAACGGGGAGAGGGTTGAGCTGTGCTGCCCTATTTCTTCTTCGCCAAAAGCGCCTTGGCTTCCTTGACGCCAAGTGCAGCCGGCCGTTCACAGGTGGTCTGCATGGCGACGAACTTGCCGGTTTCGCCCGAGCGCAGCAGGCCGGTCATCACGTCGACGGCGTGTAGCGCCAGTTCCATGGAACAGCGGTGCGGTCGGCCTTCCGCGATCGCCACTGCCATGTCGGCGAGGCCGGATGTGCGGTAGTTGGCCATCATGCCTTGCGAATGCATTTCGTTGGGCACGCCGAACGGATGCGGCCAGTTCGGCAGCTTCTTGACCGGCTTGCTGTCTTGCGTGAAGCGTACATCACCACCGAAGAAATTCGGATCCGGCACGAACACCGTACCCGCCTCGCCATAGAGTTCCATCGGCGCGTGGCCGTGGGCCCAGACGTCCCAGCTGGTGTTGAGCGTTATAACGGCACCGTTCTCGAACTCCAGCAGCCCATGGATGGTCGTCGGCGTGTTGACCGGTATCTTTTCACCCGCGCGCGGCTTTGAGCTGATCGTCCGCTCCTTGGCCGGCGTCGTCGCGAAGGCCGCGACCTGTTTTACCGGTCCGATCAGCTGGATCAGATTGGTGATGTAGTAAGGCCCGATATCGAGCACGGGACCGGCGCCCGGCTGAAAGAAGAAATCCGGATTGGGATGCCAGTGCTCCATGCCGTGGCCCATGACATGGCAGGTACCGCTCGTGACCTTGCCTAGCTTGCCGGTGTCGATCAGGTTGCGCACCAGTTGATGCGCGCCGCCGAGGAAAGTGTCTGGTGCCGAGCCGATCCGCAGGCCCTTTTTCTCCGCCCGCTTCTTAAGGTCGAGCCCTTCCTTGACCGACAGCACGAACGGCTTTTCCGAATAGACGTGCTTGCCGGCGTCGAGGATCTGCTTCGATACTTCGTAGTGCACCGCCGGGATGGTCAGGTTGACGATGATGTCGATGTCGTCGGCCTTGAGAAGGTCTTCGACGGTCTCGGCGCGCAGCTTGAACTCCTTCGCCCGCGCCTTGGCCGCCTCCATGTTGATGTCGGCGCAGGCACGCATTTCGATGCCGCGAAACAGCGGCGCCAGCGAAAAATACGCCTTCGAGATGTTGCCGCAGCCGATCACGCCGATGCCAAGTTTCTTTGCCATGCTGATTGCTCCTAATAGGTTTTGGCGGCTGCGATGGAGCGGCGGGCGAAACGCTCGATGTCGTTGGGGTTGTCCTGTTCCATGACGTAGTATTGGGCAGCACTCTTGGCACGCAACACCTTGATCAGACCGGCCCAGTCGATGGTGCCATGGCCGACATCCGACCAGCCATCCTCATCCAGCCCCTCGCCGGGCTTGGCCATGTCCTTGACGTGGACGGCGCTGATGCGCTTGCCGTGCTTTTCGATCCACGGCAACGGATCATCGCCGCCGCGCACCACCCAGGCAACGTCCATCTCCCAGCCGACATCGGGCGCGGATGACAGGATGTGGTCCTGCGGCACCGATCCGTCGGCAAGTTTCTTGAACTCGAAATCATGATTGTGCCAGGCAAAGCCGTAGCCGGCCTTTTTCGCGGCGTCGCCGACCTTGGCCAGGCGTTCGCCGAAGCCGCGCCAGCCGGCCACGTCGGATGGCCGCTGATCGGGCATCAGGAAGGGACAGATGAGCAGCGTGATACCAAGTGCGTCGGCGGTTCCGCGCACGCCGTCGAAATCGTTCTCGAGCGCGTCGATCGAGAAATGCCCAGTCGGCATGACAAGCCCGTTCTTGTCGAGCTCGGCGCGGAATGCCCCGGGATCATCATAGACGCCGCCAAAACCTTCGACCTGGGCGTAGCCGAGCTTGCCGAGCATGGCGAGCACACCGTCCCAAGGTTGGAAATTGCGGGCGCTGTAAAGTTGGAATGACCAATTCATCGTCTCTGTCCGTTTCACTTGGGGGATTTCCGTTGGAAGGTTGGTTCTCAAAAGCTAGATGCGTGTGCCGGTTGCGGTGTCGAAAAGCGAGGCGCGCATCGGATCGAAGCCAAGCGTCACCGCCTCGTCGTTCTTGGGCGTGCGTTCCGAGGTCACTCGGACGCTGAAATTCTGCTGGGCAAGCTTCAGCCAGACCAGCGTGTCGGAGCCCATGGGTTCGACCACCTCGACATTGGCGGCTATCGAGAACGGCCAGCCGGTGCCGCTATTCAGGCTGACATGCTCGGGCCTGATACCGAATGTGACGGGGCCGGGAGCCGGTGGCTTGGCAAAGTCGTAAGTGCCGAGCGGGATCTTGATATCCTCGGCCGCGAACCGCCAGCCGCCGGCGGCGTCTTCCAGGCGGCCATCGATGAAATTCATTGCGGGCGAGCCGAGGAAGCCGGCGACGAAACGGTTGACCGGCCTGTTATAGATGGTCTGCGGCGCATCGAGCTGCTGGATGACGCCGCCCTTCATCACCGCGATGCGGTCGGCCAGCGTCATCGCTTCGATCTGGTCGTGGGTGACGTAGATCATGGTGTTCTGCAGCTTGCGATGCAGCAGCTTGATCTCGACGCGCAGTTCGGCGCGCAGCTTGGCATCGAGATTTGACAGCGGCTCGTCGAACAGAAACACATCGACATCGCGAACCAGCGCCCGTCCGATGGCGACGCGCTGGCGCTGGCCGCCGGAAAGTGCGGCCGGCTTGCGCTGCAGCAGCGGCTCGATCTGCAGGATTTCGGCCGCCCGCGCGATCCGCTTGGCGATCTCTTCTTTTGGCGTGCCGGCGACACGCAGCCCGAAGGACAGGTTCTTCTCCACCGTCATTTGCGGATAGAGCGCATAGGACTGGAACACCATGCCGATGCCGCGGTCCTTGGGCTCTTCCCAGGTGACGTTCTTGCCCTTGATGAAGATGCGGCCCTCGGAGACGTCGAGCAGGCCGGCAATGCAATTGAGCAAGGTCGACTTGCCGCAGCCGGACGGCCCGAGCAGCACGATGAACTCGCCATCGGCGACATCGAGATTGAGCGTCTCCAGGACGGTCACCGCTCCGAAATTCAGCGACAGGTCCTGGATCGAAACGCTGGTATCGTTGGCTGCCGTCATCGCCGTCACCCCTTCACCGCGCCGGCGGCGATGCCGCGCACGAAAAGCTTGCCGGAAATGAAGTAGACGATGAGCGGCACGAGCCCGGTCAGGATGGTTGCGGCCATGTTGACGTTGTACTCCTTCACGCCTTGCACCGAATTGACGATGTTGTTGAGCTGCACCGTCATCGGATAGGTGTCGGGGCGGGTGTAGACGACGCCGAACAGGAAGTCGTTCCAGATGCCGGTCACCTGCAGGATGATGGCGACGACGAAGATCGGCAGCGACATCGGCAGCATGATGCGCAGGAAAATGCCCCAGAAGCCGGCGCCGTCGACGCGTGCCGCCCGGAACAGCTCTTCCGGCATCGAGGCGAAGTAATTGCGGAACAGCAGCGTCAGGATCGGCATGCCGAAAATGGAATGGACGATCACCAGCCCGCTGAGGCTGCCATAGAGGCCGATTTCGCGCAGGATGATGACGATCGGATAGATCATCACCTGGTAGGGAATGAAGGCGCCGACGATCAGGATGATGAAGAACGTATCGGCGCCCTTGAAGCGCCAATTGGCCAGTGCATAACCGTTCACCGAGGCGATGGCGATCGACAGCAGCACCGACGGCACGGTGATGCGCACCGAATTCCAGAAACCGCGCGAGAGCCCGTCGCAGTTAAGGCCGGTGCAGGCCGTCGACCACGCCTTGACCCACGGTTCGAAGGTGATCTCGAGCGGCGGTGAGAAGATGTTGCCGAGCCGGATCTCCGGCATGCCCTTGAGCGAGGTGACGATCATGACATAGAGCGGCAAGAGGTAGTAGACCGCCATGACGAACAATGTGCCGTAGAGGAAGACGTTGCGGCGCGAAATCATGCGGCGCGGCTTTGGACCGTAGGGCCCTGCGATTTCCTGGCGCGCGCCGGCGGCAACGCTTGCTTGAGCGGTGATGTCTGCAATGCTCATTTGCGTCGCCCGAACTCGAGATAGGCCCAAGGCACGATGACGATCACCACCGAGAGCAGCATCATGGTCGAGGCGGCAAAACCCTGGCCGAGGTTCTGGGCGAAGAACATATAGTCGTAGACGTATTTGGCCGGCACTTCGGAGGCGATGCCCGGGCCGCCGCTGGTCTGCGCCACGACCAGGTCATAGACCTTGACGATGCCGGAAGCGATGATGACGAGCGTGGTGATGAAGACCGGCCGCATCATCGGGATGACGATGAACAGATAGGTCTTCCACATCGGGATCCCATCCACCCGCGCCGCCTTCCAGATGTCCTCGTCGATGCCGCGCAGGCCGGCCAGCATCAGGCACATGATGAGCCCGGTGCCTTGCCACAGCGCAGCGATCGATATGCCGTAGATGACGATGCTGGAATTGTAGAGCGGGTCGAAGCTGAAGCTCGTCCAGCCTAAGTCCCGCACGACATGCTGGATGCCGAAATCCGGATTGAGCAGCCACTGCCAGACCAGGCCGGTGACGATGAAGGAGAGCGCGAACGGATAGAGGAAGATGGTGCGGAACGTGTCCTCGAAGCGGATCTTCTGATCGAGCAGTGCTGCAAGCAGAAAACCGATGACCAGCGAGAACACCAGCGAGATCGCGCCGTAGATCAGCAGGTTCTCGATCGAGATCAGCCAGCGCGGCGCCGCCCACAGGCGGTAATACTGGTCGAGCCCGACGAAATTCAGGCGTGGCAGGAGCTTCGAATTGGTGAAGGAATAGAGCACCGTCCAAACGGTGCCGCCGACGAAAACCACCATGGCGGTGAGGATCATCGGGATCGAGGCGACCTTCGCATTGAGGTTGCGGAACAGAAGGTTGGGGCGTTCGCTCTTGCTCATCTCGTCAGCCGGCTGGGTAAGGGCGGTGCATTCCCGGTCCTGCATTCGCAAGGCCGGGAGCGAGGCGGGTTGCCTCCAGCGTCAGTCCGCCGAAGCGATGAGGTCGGCGAAGCGCTTCTGCGCGTCTTCGACGGTCAGTTCCGGCTTGGCGAAAAATTCGGCGAAAAGGTCTTCCTTCTGCTTCTGGGTGTCCTGCGAAAGCAACTGGTCCGTCCACGGAATGACGGCGCCCTTGGCAAGGATGGCGAGGCCCTTCTTCATGCAGTCGTTGGCCGCATTGAGATCGACGTCGCCGCGCACCGGCAGGGAACCCTTCTTCAGATTGAAGGCAACCTGCGTCTTGGGATCGAGCAGCGTCTCGGCCAGCACCTCCTGCGCCTTGCTCTTGTCGGCATCCTTGAGCAGCGGGAAATAGAAGGCGTCGCCGCCCGTGGCTATGACCTCGTTCAGCCCAAGGCCTGGCAGGCAGGTGTAATCCTTGCCCGCGGTCTTGCCGGCAACCTGGAACTCGCCCTGTGCCCAGTCGCCCATGATCTGGCCGCCGGCCTTGCCGGTGATGACCAGGTTGGTCGCCTGGTTCCAGTCCTGCACATTGGTATTCTTCGCCATCTTGCGGGCATCGTCCGCGGCCTTGAAGACCTTGGCGACTTCGGGCCCGGCGGCGAACTTGGCATCCTTGTCCTTGTAGACCTTGAGGAACGTGTCCGTGCCGCCCACAGCCGCAAGCAGCACGTCGAAGGCACCGGAGGATTGCCAGGCCTGTCCGCCGACGGCGAGCGGGATGATGCCGGCCTTTTCCAGCGCCGGCGCTGCCGCCACGAATTCATTCCAGTCCTTCGGCAACGGCACGCCGGCCTTCGCGAAGGCTTCGTTGGACAGCCACAGCCACTGCCAGGAATGGATGTTGACGGGCACGCAGTAGATCTTGCCGTCGATGGTGCAGCCGTCGAGCAGGCTCTTCGGCCGGACGACATCAGTCCACTTGCCCTTGGTGGCGACGTCGGTGAGGTCGCGCATCAGGCCGGCCTGCACCAGCTCTTCCGCCTGCCGGCCATGGTTGAATTGCGTGGCGCCCATCGGATCGCCACCGGTGATGCGGCTGATCATGATTGGCCGCGCCGTGCCGCCGGAGCCGGCAATGGCGCCGTCCACCCAGTGGTTGCCGGTCGCATCGAATGCCTTGGCAAGTTCCGCAACCGCCGCCGCCTCGCCGCCCGACGTCCACCAATGAGTGACTTCCAGGTCCGTCGCGGCCGCATGGCCGGCAAACTGCAACGCGGCCGTCGCTGCCAGCGCAGCGGTCAAAAATCTGTATCGCATTTCGGCTCCTCCCAGAATCTGAAACGTTACAGATTTTCGATACGGCAATTGCGCGGGCTGTGCAACCCATCAACGAAGCGCCCTCGATATTTTTTCGGGCTGCGAACAAATTCGCATGAATGATCGCGCTTCCCACGCACTGCAGCATGGTTTGCTGCGGCGCAAACACCGAAATGCCACCTGATACGAGCAAAAGGCGGCGGCAGAGGCGATTTCTCCTGGAATCCCAAGCGTTTCGCAAAAGAACCATCCACCTCGTGGGCGAGGGACATGTAACCCGATATGGCAATCTGTAACGTTTCAGTATATTGACACTTTACCGGGGCTGGAACGCATATCGTATCGCCATGACGGCGATTGCCGACATGGCTCGCGGCTGCTATGCGCCTGACGGGCGGGACGAATGGACAGACAGCGTACGGACAAGAACGGGGAGACCTCGGCACAGGGACGGCCGACGTTGAAGACGCTTGCCTTCATGACCGGGCTCGGCGTCACCACCGTGTCACGCGCCTTGAAGGATGCCCCGGAAATCGGCGCCGAAACCAGGCGCCGCGTCCAGCTCGTCGCCAAGCAGATCGGCTACCGGCCGAACCGCGCCGGCGTGCGTCTGCGCACCGGCAGGACCAATGTCATCAGCCTCGTGCTCAACACCGACCGCGAGATCATGAGCTTCGTCTCGGACATCATCTACGGCGTTTCGGAAGTGCTCGCCGAAACGCCCTATCACCTGATCGTCACGCCCTATTCCCGCTCGCAGGATCCGATGGAGCCGATCCGCTATCTCGTCGAGACCGGCTCGGCCGACGGCGTCATCATTTCGCGCACCCAACCGAACGATCCGCGCGCCCGCTACATGCTCGAGCACGGCATGCCCTTTGCCACGCATGGCCGCACCGACATGGGCCTCGTCCATCCCTACCATGACTTCGACAACCATGTTTTCGCGATGGAAGCCGTGCGCCGCCTGGCGAGCATGGGCAGGCACAAGCTGGCGCTTCTGTCGCCGCCCCCCGGGCTGACCTATTATGGCCACACGCTGAACGGCTTTGCCGACGCGCTGAGCGAGGTCGGAGCCAGCGAAATTCCGTTCAACACCGTTTCCATCGATCACACGATCGAGCAGATCAGGACCAGGACCGCGCAGTTGATGCGCCGCGAGAACAGGCCGGACGGCTTCGTCAGCAGCGCTGCCGCCGCGACACTGGCGATCGTCGCCGGCATCGAGGATGCCGGCCTCAAGCTTGGCCGCGACGTCGATGTCGTGTCCAAGCAGTCTTCGGACCTGTTGCACCTGTTCCGGCCGGAATTGCTCGTCGTCAACGAGAACTTCCGCCTGGCCGGCTCCGATCTCGCCCGCTCCGTGCTCGGCTGGATCGGCGGCGCCGCACCCGGCTCCTTGCAGCGCCTGGTCGCCACCAGCGAGGTTCAGGCGTTCAGCCCGCCGGTTTCCGTTTAGGCCCTTGGGCTAGCCAGCCGCACCGCTTCCCCACGGCCCATGGAAAGCGCCCTTGTCGTCGATGCGCTCGAAGCCGTGCGCGCCGAAGAAGTCGCGCTGCGCCTGGATCAGGTTCGAGGTGCCGCGGCCCTGGCGGTAGCTGTCGAAATAGGCAAGTGCGGAAGACAGCGCCGGAACCGGCGAGCCGGCCTCCGAAGCCCTCGCCACGATGCGGCGCAGCGACGGATGCGCTTCCTGCATCAGCGCGATGAAGGCCGGGGCCATCAGGAGGTTGGTCGAGGCGCCGCCTTTGCTGAAGGCTTCCGCCATGGTGTCGAGCATCTGCGAGCGGATGATGCAGCCGGCGCGCCAGATCCTGGCGATGGTCGGCATCGGCAGGTTCCAGTTGAATTCCTTGGAGGCGCCGCTCATCACCGCGAATCCTTGGGCGTAGGCGGCGATCTTGCCGGCGAACAGCGCCAGCTCCAGATCTTTCAGCAAGGCGTCTTTGTCACCGGAAATCTTCGTCACACCGATGTTGCCATAGGCCTTTTCCGCCGCCAGCCGCTCGTCCTTGATCGACGACAGAACGCGCGCCGCCACCGCCGCCTCGATCGCCGTCGCCGGAATGCCGAGTTGCTGCGCCTCGATGACCGACCATTTGCCGGTGCCCTTCTGGCCGGCGCGGTCGAGGATGATGTCGACCACCGGCTTGCCGGTCTTCGGATCGTCAGCGGCCAACACCTTGGCGGTGATCTCGATCAGGTAGGAGTTGAGCCGGCCCTTGTTCCAGTTGGCAAACACCGTGCCGATCTCTTTCGGGCCCATGCCCAGGCCGTCGCGCAGGATGCCGTAGATCTCCGCGATCATCTGCATGTCGGCATATTCGATGCCGTTATGGATGGTCTTGACGAAATGCCCGGCGCCGTCGGTGCCGAGCCATGCCGCGCAGGGTTCGTCCTTGAACTTGGCGGAGATCGCCGTCAGCACCTTCTCGACGCGCTTCCACGAGTCCTCCGTGCCGCCGACCATGATCGACGGCCCGTGGCGCGCGCCCTCCTCGCCGCCGGACACGCCCATGCCGATGAAGGTGAGGTCCGAGCTGGAAAGCTCGGAGAAGCGCCGCATCGTGTCGCGGAAATTGGCGTTGCCGGCGTCGATGACGATGTCGTTGGCCGACAGCACGCCGCGCAGAGCCGCTATCTGTTCATCGACCGGCTTGCCGGCCAGCACCATGATGATGATCGGGCGCGGCGGCCGGATCGCGGCGGCAAGCTCTTCCAGGCTGTAGCAGGGCACGACCATGTCCCTAAGCGCGCCGGCATTCTCGACGAAAGCGTCGGTGCGCGCCCTGGTGCGGTTGAAGACGGCGATGCGATGCCCGTGCTCGGCGATGTTGAGCGCCAGGTTGGAGCCCATCGTGCCAAGGCCGATCAGGCCGATTTCGGCATTTTCCATCGTTTCTTCCCTGCTTTCGGATTTTGTTGAGATCGCGTTTTGCCGCGATGATTGACGGGCCTTTCGGGCTGCGTCAACCGCCTCGCCGAATTGTGTTGATGCCGCGGCGGGTGAGATTCGGGTCAGGCCGAGTCGAGAATGGTGGTTTCCGAGAACCGGAGCGGAGCGTACTTAAAGTACGTGAGCACCGGAAGCGCAGGAAGCCGCCGTTCGCAGGCCGGCATCACCTGAATATCACTCGGCGCGGATGTCGACGGGCGCCTCGATCTTTACCATCTGAAAATCCGAGACCAGTATGTCGATGCGCACCGTCCACCGGCCCGGCAGCGGGATGACGAGGTTGTCGACGCGCCAGCTGCCGTCGCCGGGCTTGCTCGCAGCGCGCTTCAGCGGCTCGATGCCGGAATCGGGTTTTGACAGCACAAGCGTCACCTCCTTGGCGTCGAGCGGGCCGAAATCGCCGCTCATGATGACCATCGAGGCAACGACCGGGCCGGCATGGCCGGGAGTGATGCTGAGATCGGCCATCGCTTGCAGCGCGTGGATATGGACCGACACCGGTTGCGCTGCCGCAATCGCGAGCGCTCGTGGCGGCGGTGTGAAGCGCCAGCCCGCGGCAACGCCGAAAATAGCCAACACGATCAGCAGTTCGACGCCGATCGAGCGGACCAGCCTGCGTTGAACTTCCGTCGATCCCGCCTCGGCCGACGCCGTAAGTTTCCAGCGATTGACGGCGGCGAGCGTGAACAGAAAGACCAGCAGCCCGAGTTTGATCAGCAGCAGCCTTCCATAGGCGGTATCGACCAATGCCGCGGGTGTCTGCACCTGGATGACGGCAAGCACGATGCCGGCAGCGGCAAGCACGGCCACCACGGGCAGGATCGCCCAAGAAAACCGCCGCAGGAATGGCGTGGCCTCCGCCGATTGCCCCTTCAGCGCAAGCCCGAGTGGGACCAATGCGCCGGCCCACAACGCGATGCAGACCCCATGCAGGAACACCATCGGCCGCGTCAGCCACTGCGGTTCGGCGGCACTGGCATGGCCGCTGGCGGCAAGGGCAATCCCCACCCCGGCCACGCCGGCCAGCGCCAATGGTTTGGCGGTGGCGCGGGGACCGGCCAGCGACAGCAGGCCAAGCCCCAGCGCGATCAGCGCGACCAGTACTGTCCAGCCGAAACTGGTGCCGAGCCCGGTCCGCCAGATGACCGATTGTGCCAGATGGGAGAGCGGCGCCCCAAGCGCATCAAGCCCCTGGAAACCGAGCGACAAGGATGCCGCGACCAGCCCGCTCAGGATTGCGGCTGCGACGAAGCGCTGCCCGGCGCGGCCACTTCCGGCCAGCCAGGCAAGCGCGAAGGCGCCGCCAACGCCGAGGAAAAGGCCGATGTAGAGAAAGATCTTGCCCGCCCAGATAGCCGACCGCAACGGCCAGTCGACGGCTTCGGATACGGCCGGCGGCGCGCTGGGTGCGCCGATGGAAAACAGCAGGGATCCGCCGACCGGATGACCGTCTGCGGAGATGACGCGCCAGCTCAAGACATGCGTGCCGGACTTGAGCGGCTGCGGATTGTCGATCTCGACGGTCTGGTCGCCGAGCCGGAATGACGTTAGCGGAACCGGCGTGCCGTCGGGCTTCACCAGCGTCAGCACCAAAGGCGAGACCGGCTCGCTGAAGGTCAGCGAGAACTGCGCCGGCCCCTGTGCCAGCACCGCGCCGTCGGCCGGGTCGGTCTTGATCAGCGCGGCATGGGCAAAGGCCTGATCCGACACGGCAAGGCTGGCAAGAAACACGATCACGGCCAACAGGCCGGCGGCAAGCCGGCCGGCGCGTTTGCCGGTCATGGAAGCCGTTTGCAGGAAGGAGGTCGTGCTCATGTCACCGCCACGAAAAAGAGCGGCGCGCTCGCAAGGGCGCGCCGCCTGGGAGATCATTTCTTCGGCAGCAGCTTGATGCCGGGTGCCGGGTTTTCCAGCGCGTCTTCATCCTGTCCCGCTGCCGGAATCTCGATCCAGCGATCGGCCGCACCGTCGCATTCCTGAACCACCGGGAAGTAAAGTTTTTGGCCGACGGGGAGATCCGCCGTCAGCGTCGCGCGGAAGACGAACTCGTCATAGAATTCATCCGGCAGGCTGCCGCCGCTCCAGTCGACCTCCTTGACCCCCTCGGTAACCGCCTGACCATAGAGCTGGTAGGATTTGTCGTACTTGCCCTTCTTGGTCTGCAGCGTCCAGCCAGGCTTCGGCATCGGCTTCACCGCGATCACCCCTTCCGGAATCTGCACGCGCACGGCGGTCGTCGCCTTGCCTTCGCAGCCATGCGGCACGCGCAAAACGGCCTTGTAGGTCGAGCCGACCGCCGCCTCCTGGGTTTCGAACGTGATATGCGCGAAGGCGGCGCTGGTTCCGAACGCGAGAAGTGCGCCGGCCGACAAAACATACTTGTTCATGTTGGTCCCTCGGATTTTCAAAATTTGTCGAACTGGCGCGGTCAATTGGCGTGATCGTCCATGGCGCCACCGCCCATGCCTTCGACAGCGAAATCGACGCTGACAGCGCCGGCCTTTTCGAAGGTCAGGGTGGCGGAGAACTTTTCGCCCTGTTTGGGTTGCCGCTTCAGGCCGATGAACATCAAATGATAGCCGCCAGGCGCAAGGGCGACCTTGCCGCCGGCCGGAATTTCCAGGCCGCCGGCAACCGGCCGCATGGTCATGACACCGTCCTTGACGCCCATCTCATGCAGCTCGGCCTTTTCGGAAACATCGGAGGAAATCGACACCAGCCGGTCCGGCGCACTGCCCTTGTTGGTGATGGTGAAATAACCGCCGGCCACCTTGGCGCCGGCCGGCGTGGCGCGCGACCAGGGGTGGCCGATCTCGAGATCGCCAACCTTGAACTCATGCGCGAGGACGGACTGGGCGCCTGTGAACAGCAGTGCAAGAGCCAGCACGGCAATGCCGACACGCTCTTCGATGCCGCGTAGAATGCCGCCGGGCATGGGACGCGCGGCGTCAGGGAAAAAATAGGACATGGTTGCTCCATGAAGTGAAGGTCGCGCCGTTGCCGGTCGCGAGCAGTTTGATCTTTGGATGGGTACGCCCACGAAAAGTTCCGCCGGGCAAACAGGCTCAGGCCGTCAGCGGCGGCGCGCGCGGGTTCGACGGCGAGCGCTCACGCGCAAAGTCGAGATGGATGGCGGCCGGAAAGACAAAGGCGACCGTTTTGAAGGAAAGGCTGCCCAACGCCAGGCCAGCGCCGGGCGGCGGCGCAAAGGCCGCCGAAACCATGCTGCAGCCGAGCACGCAGCATGCCGGCAGATGGGACGGCGGCTGGTTGCCGTCTGGAAGCTGGGTTGCGCCCTCATGGGTGCAGATGACGTTGCCGAAGGCGTCGAGCTGTGATGCATTGGGACCGGCGCCGAAGGCGAATGCACCAAGCGTCGACTGGAGCAACAGCAGATAGGCCGCGACAAGCGCGACCGGCATGCTCCATCGTCTCCTCGATACGCTCAAAGCCCTGCCTCTTCGCAGCAATGCGACATTCCTAGCACGGGGCCGGCGGGTGGAAAATCGCCAAATCGCCGCGGCGCCGACGCGGCAGGCTCAATGCATGCCGCCCAAAAGTGTATAGCGGTTTTGGGACAACGACATGCATGAAACAAGGCTCCGAGCCGCGATGCGGCTCAGGATTTTTGCAGCGACCGGCTCTCCGGGATCGAGGTCAGCAATGTCTGGCGCGCCGATTTCAGGTGCTTGCGGCAAGCGGCGTCGACCTTGCCGAGATCGCGTGATTTCAGCGCCTCTATGTAGACCAGATGCTCACCGATCGCGACTTCGTTGCGCTCGCGTTCCTGCGCCTTGTTCCACTGGTAATGGTAGTGGAAGATCATGGCGATGACATCGTAGAAATCGACGATGAAGCGGTTGCGCGACGCTCGGTGGATGAGCCGGTGGAAGCGCTCGTCGAGCTCGGAGAATTCGGTGAAGCGGGCGGCTATGTCACCTGCCAACTGGCGATGCTCGTCTTCCAGGCGGTCGAGATCGGTCCAGACCGCGCTGTCCTGCGGTAGAGCGGCAAAGGCGGCCGCCGAGCGCAGTTCGAACATCTCGCGGATTTCGGTCAGCTCCAGCGCGAAGGCGCGCGTAAAGCCCTTCAGCACCCAGTGACTGTTGCGGCGCTTCTCGATCAGGCCGAAGCGGGAGAAGCGGATCAGGAACTCGCGCACGCTGGTGGTGCCGACGCCGATCTCACGCGCCAGTTCGAGTTCGTTGATCTGCATGCCGGCTTCGGCGCCGCCGGCGAGCAGCCGACGCATGAACGACCGTTCGATGATCTCGGCCAGCGTGTCGGTCTCTTCCTCGGGGAAGAAATCATCGGGACGCGTCTCGCGCAGCACCGTCTTGGCGCGCTTGTTCCAGGCGATCAGCCCAGTCTCTTCCATCCGCGCCAGAATGGTGCGCACCGTGGTACGGCTGACGCCAAGCAAGGTACCCAGTTCCGGCTCCGAAGGCAGGCTGCGCGTTTCGTCGAGCAGCCGCAGGCAGCGGTTGTAGGCATCCTTGTAGACGTTGTTGCTCTTCGACATCCCTGACCCGTTGCACGCCGTCGCTTGCGGCGGACGGTTTGAAGCGCAATATGACGTTCGCATGGCTCTGAGAAGCGAAATTGCTTCCCGGAACAACCCGGAGACATGCGGAACTCCCCACGAAAAAACAATTGACGCAAAACTGTTTTTTCACGATAAAAGACATTATCTCTAAACAGACGCGTGTCAATCCGTCCGCGCAACCCAGGATCACCCAGGAAATCGCCCGTGAACGCCTCCAACTGCATTCTTCTGTCCCCCGCCGACAATGTCGCAGTCGCTAACGGCCGCATCGAGATCGGCACCGTGCTGCCGGGCGGTGCCGTCGCCAGTGTTCTGATCGAGCCCGGCCACAAGGTGGCGATCAAGCCGATCGCCGCCGGCGAGGCCGTGGTGAAATACGCCCAGGCGATCGGTCGCGCGACACAGGACATCGCAGCCGGCGAGCACGTTCATTCGCACAATCTGGTTTTCGAATCCGGCCGCTTGCCGGTCGTGCCGCCGAGCGAGGCCGAGCACGCGACGGAGGCCGACCGCGCCCGCACCTTCATGGGCTACCGCCGCGCCGATGGCCGCGCCGGCACGCGCAACTTCATCGGCATCGTCGCCAGCGTCAATTGCTCGGCCACCGTCTGCCATTCCATCGCCGACACCGCCAACCGCACGCTGTTGCCGAAATATCCCGGCATCGACGGCTTCGTGCCCATCGTGCACGGCCAGGGCTGCGGCATGAGCGGCACCGGCGACGGCATGATGGTGCTGCACCGTACGCTCGCCGGCTACGCCCGCCACCCGAATTTCGGCGGCGTGCTGATGGTTGGCCTCGGCTGCGAGGTCAACCAGCTCACCCTCTACGGCCAGAAGGGCGTCGCTGCCGGCAAACGCCATTTCAACATCCAGGACGCCGGCGGTTCGCGCAAATCGGTGGAAAAAGCGATGGGCGTGCTGGCCGAGATCGCCGAGGAAGTCGGCCAGCTGAAGCGTGAGCCGATCCCGGTCAGCGAGATCGTCGTCGGGCTGCAATGCGGCGGCTCCGACGGCATGTCGGGCATCACGGCCAATCCGGCGCTGGGCGCGGCCGTCGACATCCTGGCCGGCGTCGGCGGCATCGGCATCCTCTCCGAGACCACGGAGATCTACGGCGCCGAGCATCTGCTTGCCTACCGCGCGGCAACGCCGGAGATCGCGCAGAAGCTCGACGGCTTCGTGAAGTGGTGGGAGGATCACGTCGCCAAGCATGGCGCCTCGATCGACAACAATCCCTCGCCCGGTAACAAGCGCGGCGGCCTCACCACCATCCTGGAGAAGTCGCTCGGCGCGGTCGCCAAGGGCGGCCAGACGCCGCTCAATGGTGTCTTCGGCTACGCCGAAAAAGTCACCGGCAGTGGCCTGGTGTTCATGGACACGCCCGGCTACGACCCGGTTTCGGCGACCGGCCAGGTGGCGGGCGGCGCCAACGTCATCGTCTTCACCACCGGCCGCGGCTCATGCTTCGGCTGCCGCCCGACGCCGTCGATCAAGGTCGCCACCAACTCGACCATGTACCACCAGATGGAAGAGGACATGGACGTCAATTGCGGCGTCATCGCCTCGGGTGAAAAGACCATCGCCGGCATGGGTCGCGAGATCTTCGAACTGATCGTCGAAACGGCTTCCGGCCGCAAGACCAAGAGCGAGGACTTCGGCTACGGCGACAACGAGTTCGTGCCCTGGCATCTCGGCGCAACGCTTTAGATTTTACTGATATAAAGTAGACTGCGCGCCGGTCAGTGGCGGGCAACGGGGAGGTTGTGTATGGAAAAGCGCCGCATCGGCCAGACAGCGCTGGAAGTCACCGAGGTCAGCTTCGGGGGCGCTGCACTTGGCGGTCTTTACCGGGCCTGTTCGCGCGAAGCGGCGATGGAGACGCTGCAGGGCGCCTGGGATGCCGGCCTGCGCTATTTCGACACCGCACCCTTCTACGGTTTCGGACTGTCGGAGCGCCGCTTCGGCGACTTCCTGCGCTACAAGCCGCGCGATTCCTATGTGCTGTCGACCAAGGTCGGCCGGCTGTTCCGCCCGGTGCCGGAAGACCAGGTTCCCGACCACTCCTATGTCGATCCGCTGCCCTTCGCCCTCGACTACGACTATTCCTATGACGGCATCATGCGGTCGGTCGAGTTCAGCTATGCGCGGCTTGGCCTAAACAGGATAGACATCCTGTTTGTCCACGACATCGGCGCCTACACCCATGGTGTCGAGAAGACCAAGCTGCACTTTCGCGATCTGATGGACGGCGGCCTCAAGGCACTCGAAGAGCTGAAACGGTCCGGGGTCATTTCCGCCTATGGGCTTGGCGTCAACGAGGTGCAGATCTGTCTCGACGTAATGCGCGAGGCGCCGCTCGACTGCATCCTGCTCGCCAGCCGCTATTCCCTGCTCGACCGCAGCGCCGAAGCGGAGTTGCTGCCCCTATGCCGGGCACAGCAGACCTCCCTGATCATTGGCGGCGTGTTCAACTCCGGCATCCTGGCGACCGGGCCGGTGCAAGGCGCGCATTTCGACTACCGCCCTGCCAGCCATGACGTGCTCGACCGCGTCGGCGCTATGGAAAGGATCGCCGCCGAGGGTGGCTATCCGCTCGCCGCCGCCGCGTTCCAATTCCCCTTGCATGAACCTGCCGTCGCCACCGTGCTGACCGGCACCGCCAAGCTGGCGAATCTGACGCGCAACCTCGAACTGCTCGACATCGAAGTGCCGGAGACGGAATACGCCAGATATCGTCCCCACACGCTGGTGCAGGAGCTGGCGTGAAACTTCGTATTCTTGCGGCCATATGGAGGAATGAATATTCCACATTGACGAATTGGTGGAATTAATATTCCATACATTCCCAGAACGGAACGGAAGCCTGACGGCGCCAATGGGGAGCAGCGCGATGGATCTGTCTCTGCCAGACCTCGCAAGGACTGATCAAACACCGCTTGCATCGATCTGTTCGATGCATTATCAAAACATGGCAACTGTTTTTTATTGATAAAGTTCTGTTTGGGCCACGCCTATCCGGACGGAGCTTCCGTAACGTTCACCGGGCGACTTTAGGGAGGAAACCTCATGAAATTCGCGACCAGCATTCTCAACCGCCGCGCCGTCATGGCGCTGGCAGCAGCTTCGATGCTCGCCGGCGTCATGCATTCGGCGCCGGTTTCGGCGGCGGACGTCACCATTCCGATCATCGTCAAGGACACCACGTCCTTCTACTGGCAGATCGTTCTGGCCGGCGCCCGCAAGGCCGGCAAGGATCTCGGCGTCAACGTGCCGGAACTCGGTGCCCAGGCTGAAACCGACGTCAACGGCCAGGTCTCGATCCTCGAGAACGCCGTTGCCAGCAACCCGGCGGCCATCGTCATTGCGCCGACCGAGTTCAAGGCGCTTGGGAAGCCGATCGATGAAGCCGCTGCCAAGGTCAAGGTCATCGGCATCGACTCCGGCGCCGACTCCAAGGCCTTCACCTCGTTCCTGACCACCGACAACGTCCAGGGCGGCCGCGTCGCTGCCGACGGCCTCGCAGCCGCCATCGGCGCCGCCAACGGCGGCAAGATCGAGGGCGACGTCGCCCTGATCACCAACGCACCGGGCGCCGGCTCGCTCGAACAGCGCAAGCAGGGCTTCACCGAACAGCTGGCCGCCAAATATCCGGGCCTCAAGCTGGTTGCCGACAAATACGCCGACGGCCAGGCCACCACCGGCCTCAACATCGCCACCGACCTGATCACCGCCAACCCGAACCTCAAGGGCATCTTCGCTTCCAACCTGATCATGGCGCAGGGCGTCGGCCAGGCCGTCGCGGAAAACAACCTTGGCGGCAAGCTGGCGCTGGTCGGTTTCGACAGCGACGAGAAGCTGATCAAGTTCCTCAACGACGGCGTCATTTCCGCCCTCGTCGTCCAGGATCCGTACCGGATGGGCTATGACGGCATCAAGACCGCACTCGCCGCCTCCAAGGGCGAGAAGGTCGAAGCCAATGTCGACACCGGCGCCAATCTGGTGACCAAGGACAACATGAAAGACCCCAAGATCGACGCACTGCTCAATCCGAAGCTCTGAGCCGTCGCATCCGCAATGATCTCCGGGGCACCTCGCCCCGGAGACAAGCTGCCGCAAAAACGGCTTGGCAATCCATAAGCGTAGGCTAGGCTGTTTTCGAGACTTATCCTTGTCTCGCCGCGTGCCAATCGTGAGGCCAATCTGGGAGGATTGTCATGACATCGACGGCGCAGGAACTGCATCCGGCCCCTGTGCTGGAACCGGGACGGACCATCCTTGAATTGCGCGGGCTGGAGAAGCGCTATCCCGGCACCCACGCGCTGAAGCCGGTCGACCTTGCCTTCAAGTCCGGTGAGATACACGCCATCGTCGGTGAGAACGGCGCCGGCAAATCCACGCTCATCAAGCTTCTGACCGGCGTCATGCCGCGCACCTCCGGAGAGATTGCCTGGGAGGGCCAGCCGGCCGCGCTGGCGACACCGCATGAGGCGATGGCGCTCGGCATCAATGCCGTGCACCAGGAAGTCGTGCTGTGCCGTCACCTGACGGTCGCCGCCAACATGTTCCTCGGCGAGGAGAATTCGCGCTTCGGCATTCTGCAGCAGCGCGCCATGGTCAGGCAGGCACAGACCATCATCGACGATCTCGGCTTCGACCTGCCGGCGCATGTCACGCTCGGCGACCTGACCATCGGCCAGCAGCAGCTGATAGCCGCCGCCCGCGCCACCGTGCGCGGCACCAAATTCCTGATCTTCGACGAGCCGACCGCCTACCTCACCCGCAAGGAGGCCGACCAGCTCTTCACCCTGATCCGCCGGCTGAAGGGCGAAGGCGTGACGATCATCTACATCAGCCATCGCATGGAGGAAGTGTTCGAGCTCGCCGACCGTGTTTCCGTGCTGCGCGACGGCACGTTGGTCGGCACCAGAAACATCGCAGAGACCAACGATGCCGAACTGGTCAAGATGATGATCAACCGCTCGATCGAGCAGGTCTATCACAAGGAGCATTTCACGCCGGGCGCCGCCATCATCGAGGCGAGGAACCTGTCCGGCAAGGGCTTCGAGAATGTCTCGATGACGGTCCGCGCCGGCGAGATCGTCGGACTCTATGGCCTGATCGGCGCCGGACGCAGCGAGTTCGTCACCACGCTTTACGGCCGCCACCGCAAATCCGCCGGCCAGATCCTCTGGGAAGGCAAGGAGGTGCAGGTCAATTCGGAACACGACGCGATCAAGCTCGGCATGGCGCTGGCGCCGGAGAGCCGCCGCGACCAGGGCCTCTGCCTCAACCTGCCGGTCGGCTTCAACCTGAACCTGCCGATCTACAAGCGCATTTCGAACAATCTGCTGATTTCCAGCGCGCAGGAGAAGGCGCAGGCCGATCGCCAGATCGCCGATCTGCGCATCAAGACACCGACGCGCGGCGCGCTGGCATCCAGCCTGTCGGGCGGCAATCAGCAGAAGATCGTCATCGGCAAATGGCTGGCGCACGGCGCCAAGCTGTTCATCTTCGACGAACCGACGGTCGGCGTCGATGTCGGCACCAAGGCCGAGATCTACCGCCTGTTCGGCGCGCTGCTGTCAAAGGGAGCCGGCATCATCCTGATCTCGTCCTATTTACCGGAAGTCTATGAACTCGCCGACACGCTGCATGTGTTCCGGCGCGGCAAACTGGTGGCGACGCACGGTTTTCACGCCGCCAGCCACGAGGATATTCTCACTCAGGCGCTCGCCGAGAAACAAGAAAAGCTGGGAGGACAGATATGAGCACCGAGGCGATCGCCGTCGAAAAACCGAAGCGCAACTACAACGTCCTGTTTGGGCTGACGCTTTTGGCGCTGCTGGTTCTGCTCTGGATCCTCCTCTCCGTGGCGACGACTAGCTTCGCCTCGGCCAACAACATAGCCAATCTCTTGCGCCAGGGTTCGATGATCGCCATCATGGCGGTCGGCCAGACCTTCGTCATCATCACCGGCGGCATCGATCTGTCGGTCGGCGCCGTGGTCGGCTTCGCCACCGTGGTCGTGGCCATGATGATCAATGCCGGCTTCCCCATCTGGCTCGCCATTCTGGTGACGCTGCTGGTCGGCGTTGCCATCGGCATGTTCCATGGCTTCGGCATCGTCAAGATGGGCCTGCCGCCCTTCATCATCACGCTGGCAACGCTGACCTCGCTGCGCGGCATCGGCCTTTTGATGACCAACGGCAATTCGATCAACATCAACAGCGACACCTTCACCGCCTTCTCGCGCAATTCCTTCATCGGCATCCCCAACCTGTTCTGGATGGTGATCCTGGTCGGCATTCCGGCCTATATCTTCCTGCATCACAGCCGCTGGGGCCGATACCTGTTTTCGGTCGGCTCCAACGCCGAGGCGTCGCGCCTGTCCGGCGTCAATGTCCAGCGCACCATCTACATGGCCTACACGCTGTCGGGCCTGTGCGCCGCCTTTGTCGGCGTGCTGCTGGCCGCCCGCATCGGCATCGGCAACCCGACGCAGGCCGAGGGCTGGGAGCTGCAGGCGATCGCGTCTTCGGTCATCGGCGGCACCTCGCTGTTCGGCGCCGTCGGCTCGGTGCATGGGCCGCTGCTCGGCGCCTTCATCCTGGCCACCATCAACAACGGCGCCAACCTGCTCAACGTCAATTCGTTCTGGCAGCGCATCATCACCGGCGCGCTGATCATCATCATCGTCTACTTCGACGGCCTGCGCCGCCGCGGCAAGTAGCGACCCCGCAATCAACCGCCGGTCCGCCACACCAACGGGCCGGCGATTTCATGACTGGATTAGCGCATGAAAGCCGTTCTCTGCCGTTCGCCCGGCGATCTTGTCCTGGAAGACCGCCCCGCACCAGAGGCACCGCCTGCAGGCTGGGCGCTGGTGGCGGTCAGCCATGTCGGCATCTGCGGCACCGATTACCACATCTTCGAGGGCAAGCACCCATTCCTCGCCTATCCCCGCATCATGGGCCATGAGGTGTCGGGAACGATCGTCGAGACCGGCGACGGCGTCGATCTTGCCGTTGGTGAGCCCGTGGTCATCAACCCCTATCTTTCCTGTGGCAAGTGCATCGCCTGCCGGTACGGCAAGCCGAATTGCTGCGTCAGGATCGAGGTGCTGGGCGTGCATCGCGACGGCGCCATGTGCGAACGCATCCTGGTGCCGGCGCAAAATCTCTATCCGGCCAACGGCCTGTCGCTGGCCGACGCCGCTGCCGTCGAGTTCCTGGCCATCGGCGCGCATGCCGTGCGGCGCGCCCGCGCCGACCCCGGCGCCCGCACGCTGGTCATCGGCGCCGGCCCGATCGGGCTCGGCACCGCCATCTTCGCCCGCATCGCCGAACTCGACGTGACGCTGCTCGACATGAGCAGTGAAAGGCTCGCCTTCGCTGCAAATGAGCTTGGTTTCCAGACCCTCGACGGGTCGCGCGGCGCGGTGCCCGATCTGGTCAGGGAGGCGACATCAGGCGAAGGCTTCGATGTGGTCTTCGACGCCACCGGCAACACCCAGTCGGTGCAGTCGGCCTTCGCCCATGTCGCGCATGGCGGAACGCTGGTGCTGGTCTCCGTCGTCAAGGACGACATCAGCTTTTCCGATCCGGAATTTCACAAGCGCGAGATGACGCTGATCGGCAGCCGCAACGCGCTGCGCGCCGACTTCGACCATGTCGCCGCCTCGATCCGCAACGGCGCCGTTCCCCTGGCCAAGCTCGTCACCCACCGCACCACCCTCGCCGGCACACCGCGCGATCTGGCTCGTTGGGCACATGAGAAATCGGGCCTGATCAAGGCTGTGATCGAGGTGGGATAGGTACCTGCGTCCGCCTACAGTGCCGACAGTTTAAGCTCCACCCGTTCGGCCGGGAAGCGCGACTCGGAAAACTGGATCGGCTGGCCGTCCGGCGTGACGTTGACGGCGACCGTGACCAGTACGATGGCGCCCGGCTGCAGATCGAGGTCGGCAAGGTCCGCCGCATCGGCATGGCGCGCCGACAGCACGGTCGATTGCCTGAGATAGTCGTCTATGCCGAAACGCGCCAGCGATGCGGTGATCGACCCTGTTTGCGCCATCGCGGCATCGATGCCGGCAAAGCGCCGGGCTTCGAACCAGCCGGCAGCGCGCGACACCGGCCGTCCGTCGGCCTCGCCGCGCGTTTCCAGCCGGATCACATCGGTTCCCCTGGCAAGGCCGAGGCCCTCGGCGACGCGCTGGCTGGCCGGCTCGACCGACGAGGCGAGCAGGACGATGTGCCGTTCCGTCGTCTGCCCCTGCAGCCCCGTCGAAAAACGTGTGCGCGCCCCGATCGGATAAGACAGCCGCTTGCGCGACAGTACGAAGGTGCCGCGCCCCTGCTCGGCCCGCAGCACGCCTTCCCTTACAAGGGCTGATATGGCGCTACGCACCGTGTGGCGGTTGACGCCATAGCGCTCTGCCAGCGTCACTTCCGGCGGCAGCGCTGCATTCTCCGTGAAATCGCCGATGGCGATCGCATGCAGGATCTTGTCGGCAATCTGCCGCCACAGCGAAACGCCGCTGCGCCGCTCAATGTTGTCCGCTGCCAGCCGCCCGACCATCATTGCTCCCAACCTTCCAGCGCCCAGTCTTCTATCGCTGTCATCCACCCGTCATGGACACGCGTTAGATAATAGGTATAATTTGTATAGTTGTCTATATCAATAGACAAATTTAGCACGAGGACGATAGCTTATGCGAGGACAGGAAGCCCGCGACCAGGCCGAGCGCAAAGCCGCCATGGCAACCCTTGCGCAATCCAGCGGCGATGACATTGTACGGCTCTGGAATGAGGCCGGACTGCCTTCGGACGCCGAGCTGCTGCGCGGCCCCGAAACCGGACTGGTCACTCTGCGCGGCCGCATCGGCGGCGGCGGCGCGCCCTTCAATGTCGGCGAGGCGACCGTCACCCGCGCCACGGTCCGGCTGCCCACCGGACAGGTCGGCCATTGCTATGCGCTTGGCCGCGACAAGCAGAAAGCGAGGCTGGCGGCCATCGCCGACGCGCTATGGCAGGACCCTGCCCGCCGCACCGAGGTCGAGGCCGGACTGATAGCGCCCCTGCGGTCGGCCCTGACCACGGCGCATGAAAAACGCCGCGCCGAGACGGCGGCAACGAAGGTGGATTTCTTCACCATGGTTCGCGGAGAAGACTGATGGACATTGCAGCGCAATCGATCGAGGGCGGTTTCGCCGATCCGGTCTTCAATGCCCAGACCGTGTTCCGCGCCGTCATGGACACAATGGCGCGGCCAGGCAGCGTGCAGAAGCTGCCGGCCCTCGCCCGCCCGCCGGCGCCGCTCTCGGCGACCGCCGGCGCCATAGCGCTGGCACTTTGCGACAATGACACGCCGCTCTGGCTCGACCCGGCCCTGCAAGCTTCCACTACGGTCAGATCCTGGCTTGGGTTCCATACCGGCGCGCCGGTGGCCAACACACCGGCCGATGCGCATTTCGCCTTGATCGCAGCACCTGCCGAGATGATGGCGCTCGATGGCTTTTCGCAAGGCACGCAGGATTATCCCGACCGTTCGACCACGCTGATCCTGCACGTCGGCGATCTCGTTTCCGGCACGCCGCTATTGCTCGAAGGTCCTGGCATCGAAACCAGCGCCACGATCGCGCCGGCGCAGATGCCGCGCCATTTCGTCGAGCAGTGGAAACAGAACATCAAGCGCTTTCCGCGCGGCGTCGACATCATCCTCGCCACAGCTGATGGCATTGCCTGCCTGCCGCGCACGACGCGCATCAAGACGATGGAGGCGTAAGATGTATGTCGCGGTAAAAGGTGGCGAAGCCGCAATCGCCAACGCCCACAGCCTGCTGGCCGACCGCCGGCGTGGCGACCGTTCGGTGCCCGCCCTTCGTCTCGACCAGATCGTCGAGCAACTGGCGCTCGGCGTCGACCGGGTGATGAGCGAGGGCTCGCTCTACGACCGTGAACTGGCGGCACTGGCAATCGTCCAGGCGCGCGGCGACATGATCGAGGCGATCTTCCTGGTGCGCGCCTATCGCACCACGCTGCCGCGCTTCGGCTACTCCAAGCCGATCGACACCGCCAACATGCTGGTCGAGCGGCGCGTATCGGCGACCTACAAGGATCTGCCTGGCGGTCAGTTGCTCGGGCCGACATTCGACTACACCCACCGGCTGCTCGATCCCGAGCTTGCCGCCGGCGCCGATGTCGCCGAGCCCTTGCTGCGCGAGACGGAAGCGCAAGCCATGCCGCGCGTCTCGGCGATCCTCGCCCGCGAAGGCTTGATCGAACCGGACGGCGACATGCCGCAGGACCATGTCCCCGGCGACATCACCCGCGAGCCGCTCGAATTCCCGATGGCGCGCGACATCCGCCTTCAGGCGCTGTCACGCGGCGATGAGGGATTCCTGCTGGCGCTCGGCTATTCCACCCAGCGCGGCTATGCCCGCAACCATCCCTTCGTCGGCGAGATCCGCATCGGCGAGGTCGAGCTCGAGCTCGACGTGCCCGAACTGCCCTTCGCTGTCCCGCTTGGCACTGTCCGCGTCACCGAATGCCAGATGGTCAACCAGTTCAAAGGCTCAGCCAAGGCGCCGCCGCAGTTCACCCGCGGCTACGGCCTGGTCTTTGGCCAGAGCGAGCGCAAGGCGATGGCCATGGCGCTCTGCGACCGGGCGCTGCGCGCGAAGGAGCTCGGCGAGGATGTCGTCGCCGCGGCCCAGGACGAGGAGTTCGTCATCTCACACTCCGACAATGTCCAGGCGACCGGCTTCGTCGAGCATCTGAAGCTGCCGCACTATGTCGATTTCCAGGCCGAACTCGACCTCGTGCGCCGCATGCGCGCCGAGCACGACGCGCGCGAAAACCCGCCGAAGGGCGACGAGAAGCGGGAGGCCGCGGAATGATCGAAGGCCTTTCCCACATGACCTTCATCGTCCGCGATCTCGAGCGGATGACTAAAATCCTGAAGAGCGTATTCGACGCACGCGAAGTCTATGCCAGCGATACCGAGCAGTTCTCGCTGTCGCGCGAAAAATTCTTCCTGATCGGCGACATCTGGGTCGCCATCATGGAGGGCGAGCCCTTGCCGGAGCGCAGCTACAACCACATCGCCTTCAAGATCAATGATGCGGATTTCGATCGCTACGCCGAGCGCATCGGCAAGCTCGGCCTCGACATGCGCCCGCCCCGCCCGCGCGTCGAGGGCGAAGGCCGCTCGATCTACTTCTACGACGACGACAACCACATGTTCGAATTGCACACCGGCACGCTCGCTGAGCGGCTGGCGCGCTACGCCAAGGGACTGGAAGTCGCACAATGACTGACATCGCCACCTACAACTTCGCCTATCTCGACGAGCAGACCAAAAGGATGATCCGCCGGGCGATCCTCAAGGGCATCGCCATCCCCGACTACCAGGTGCCGTTCGCTTCGCGCGAAATGCCGATGCCCTATGGCTGGGGCACTGGCGGCGTCCAGGTCACCGCTTCGATCATCGGCCCGGACGATGTGCTGAAGGTCATCGACCAGGGCGCCGACGACACCACCAACGCGGTGTCGATCCGTGCCTTCTTCAAGAAGGTCGCCAATGTCGCTGTCACCACCGATACCGCCAGCGCCACCATCATCCAGACCCGTCACCGCATTCCCGAGCATCCGCTGAAGACGGGCCAGGTGCTGGTCTATCAGGTGCCGATCCCCGAACCCCTGCGCTTCCTCGAGCCGCGCGAGACCGAAACGCGCAAAATGCATGCGCTGGAGGAATACGGCCTCATGCACGTCAAGCTCTACGAGGACATCGCCAAGCACGGCCGCATCGCCACCACCTATGCCTACCCGGTCAAGGTCGAGGGCCGCTATGTGATGGACCCCTCGCCAACGCCGAAATTCGACAATCCCAAGATGCATCGCTCGCCGGCGCTGCAGCTGTTCGGCGCCGGCCGCGAAAAGCGCATCTATGCGGTGCCGCCGTTCACCGAAGTGGTCAGCCTCGACTTCGAGGATCATCCGTTCGAGGTCCAGACCTTCGACCAGCCCTGCGCGCTGTGCGCGGCCGAGAATGTCTATCTCGACGAGGTCATCCTCGACGACCATGGCGGCCACATGTTCGTCTGCTCCGACACCGACCATTGCGAGAAGCGGCGCAACGCCCCTACCTCCCCCTTGTGGGGAGGTCGCGCCGAAGGCGCGGGTGGGGGTCTTGACCAATCTACGCCCCACTCAACCCCCACCCCGGCGCTGCGCGCCGACCCTCCCCACAAGGAGGAGGGTAAGGAGAAGCAATGACCGACGAACCGCTGCTGCGCGTTTCCGCGCTGTCCAAGTTCTACGGCTCGCGCGTCGGCTGCGACAACGTCTCCTTCGACCTGTGGCCGGGCGAAGTCCTGGCTGTCGTGGGCGAGTCCGGCTCCGGCAAGACGACATTGCTCAACTGCCTGTCGACGCGGCTGCTGCCGAGTTCCGGCACTGCCAGCTACCGCATGCGCGACGGCCAGTTCCGTGAACTCTACCGCATGAGCGAGGCAGAGCGCCGCTTCCTGATGCGTACCGACTGGGGTTTTGTCCACCAGAACCCGGCCGACGGCCTGCGCATGACGGTCTCGGCCGGCGCCAATGTCGGCGAGCGGCTGATGGCTGTCGGCGACCGCCACTATGGCAAGATCCGCGCCACCGCCGTCGACTGGCTGTCACGCGTCGAGATCGACGAGGACCGCATCGACGACGAGCCGCGCGCCTTTTCAGGCGGCATGCGCCAGCGCCTGCAGATTGCCCGCAACCTCGTCACCGGCCCGCGCCTGGTGTTCATGGACGAACCGACCGGCGGCCTAGACGTCTCGGTCCAGGCGCGCCTGCTCGACCTGCTGCGCGGTCTGGTCACCGATCTTGGTCTGGCGGCCATCGTCGTCACCCACGACCTTGCCGTGGCGCGGCTTCTGTCGCAGCGCATGATGGTGATGAAGGACGGTCGCGTCGTCGAAAGCGGTCTCACCGACCGCGTGCTCGACGACCCGCGCGCGCCTTACACGCAGCTCCTCGTTTCCTCGATACTTCAGGTGTAACCATGCCGACGCCCCTCGTTGTCTCCGACGTCGCCAAGAGCTTCACCATGCATCTGCGCGACGGCATCAAGCTGCCTGTTATCGCCGGCGTCTCGTTCTCGATCAGGGCCGGCGAATGCACCGTGCTCGGCGGCCCGTCCGGTGCCGGCAAGAGCTCGATCCTGAAGATGCTCTACGGCAACTACGCCGTCGACGAAGGCCAGATCATCGTCACGCACGATGACGGGCTGATCGACCTCGCTACCGCAAGCCCGCGCACCGTTCTTGCCGTGCGCCGGCAAACGATCGGCTATGTCAGCCAGTTCCTGCGCACCGTTCCGCGCGTCTCGGCGCTCGACGTCGTCGCCGAACCGCTGGTCGAGCGCGGCGAGGATCGCGAGATTGCCCGCGGCAAGGCACGCGCCTTGCTGGCGCAGCTTAACCTGCCGGAGAAACTCTGGGCATTGCCGCCTGCGACCTTCTCCGGCGGCGAGCAGCAGCGCGTCAACATCGCACGCGGCTTCATCACCGAGCACCCGATCCTGCTGCTCGACGAGCCGACAGCTTCGCTCGATGCCAGGAACCGCGATGTCGTGATCGAACTCATCGCCGCCAAGAAGGCGGCCGGTGTCGCGCTGCTCGGCATCTTCCATGACCACGACGTACGCGAGGCGGTTGCCGACCGCATCATCGACGTCACCGCTTTCGCGCCCGGAAAAATCGCCGCATGACCAGGAAATTGTCCGAGACACCGCTGGTCCACCCGACAGCGGAGGTGCAGAACTCGATGCTCGGCCGCTGGACCGAGGTCGCCGACCGCAGCCGGGTCTCGGAAAGCGAACTTGGCGACTATTCCTACATGATGCAGGACTGCTCGGTCTGGTGCGCGACGATCGGCAAGTTCGCCAACATCGCGGCCAGCGTGCGCATCAACGCCACCAACCACCCGACCTGGCGGCCGACGCTGCATCACTTCACCTATCGCGCCTCGGATTATTGGGACGATGCCGAGCACGAGACAGAGTTCTTCGCCCAGCGCCGCGCCAAACGCGTCACCATCGGCCACGATACCTGGCTCGGTCACGGCTCGACCATCCTGCCCGGCGTCACTGTCGGCGATGGCGCCGCGGTCGGCGCCGGTGCTGTCGTCTCGAAAGATGTCGCGCCTTACACCATCGTCGCCGGCGTGCCGGCAAAGCCGATCCGCGAGCGCTTCGACCGTCGCACGGCCGAACGCTACCAGGCGCTCGCCTGGTGGGACTGGGACCACGCAAGGCTGCGGGCCGCGTTGGATGATTTCCGGGAGCTTGAGGCCGAGGCGTTCCTGGAAAAATATGGCGGATAGCGACGTCCAGGACTGGGCGGTCACTGACGCTGGGCAGCGGGGCACTATCACAAACTGCCCCGGCCCCTACTATCCGCGTGACGTGCCTCTCGACACCAGCATCGGCGCCATGACGGCCCTTGTCTGGAACGCCTGAAGGACGGCCTCGCCATTGCCAGCGCGCGACGGGCGAGTACGTGCGCATCAAGTGGTGCCGTCTCGCCACCGGCGCCAGCTCGCCAGGCCTGCATTCCACATCACCTTCGACTGCTGATCCTGGCCGGCCGCAGTCTCCGGCCTGTGGAGCGTAACAAAACTGACATCACCGCGACACGGCAGGTTCATGTGGCTGCGCTAGGCGAGTGCCTGACGATCAATATGGTCCGGACTGGAACCTGCCCCCATGCCAGCAAATTCCGCCACGCTCGAAATCCGCGGTGTCACCCGACGATTTGGCAAGAACACTGCCGTCAGCGACATCAACATCGCCATCCCGCAGGGTCAGATGGTTGGCGTCATCGGCCGTTCGGGCGCCGGCAAATCGACCCTTCTTCGCATGATCAACCGTCTCATCGATCCCAGCCAGGGGTCGATTTTTTTTGACGGCGCCGAGGTCTCGAAGCTGAGCGGCTCGCCGCTGCGGCGCTGGCAGCGTGACTGCGCCATGATCTTCCAGCAGTTCAACCTGGTGCCGCGCCTCGACGTGCTGACCAATGTGCTGCTCGGCAAGCTGAACCACCGTTCCACCATGTCCAACCTTCTCGGCATGTTCTCCCGCGCCGAATGCGCCGAGGCTGTCGCCGCGCTCGAGCGGCTCGATATCGCCCGCACCGCGTTGCAGCCCGCCGGCACCTTGTCGGGCGGCCAGCAGCAGCGCGTCGCCATTGCCCGCGCCATGATGCAGCAGCCCAAGGTGATCCTCGCCGACGAGCCGATCGCCTCGCTCGACCCGCTCAACGCCAAGGTGGTGATGGATTCGCTGCAGGACATCAATCTGCGCGAGGGCATCACCGTCGTCACCAATCTGCACACGCTGGATACCGCCCGCACCTATTGCAACCGCATCATCGGCATGGCCGCTGGCAAGGTCGTCTTCGACGGCCCGCCGGAAGAACTCAACCGCGAGGCCGTGCGCCTCGTCTACGGCGCCGACAGCAATGGCCAGGAGATCTCCGAGGCCATCACCTCGACCAGCGTTGCCTTCAGCCGCAAGATCGCCGCATCCGCCGGACCGCTCGAGCCCGCATTCCCGGGATATTGAGTCCATGATCCCGAAAAGTGGAAACCGGTTTTCTCGGACAAACGGGAACCGATTTGTCCAGAGATCATGGACCAAAAAAGAGCGGTTGGATCGCCAGCCCACGTCAAGGGCACCTGTCAAAATCGATAACGCTGCCGGCGCGGGGCCGGAACCTACAGGAGAAATATCCAATGTTCAGGAAGATGGTTTTTGGCGCCGTTTCGGTGCTCGCCATGGCGACCAGCATGGCCCAAGCGGCCGATATGAAGGAATTTCGCGTCGGCATTCTCGGCGGCGAAAACGAAACCGACCGACTGCGCAACTACCAGTGCCTCGCCGACCATTTGAAGACCGAATTCGGCTTCGAAAAGGTCTCGCTGTTCCCGGCCGCCGACTATGACGGCGTCATCCAGGGTCTGCTCGGCGGCACGCTCGACTTCGCCGAACTTGGCGCTTCCGGCTACGCCAGCGTCTATATCAAGGACCCGAAGGCGGTCACCCCGATCCTCACCACCCAGCAGACCGACGGCGCCACCGGCTATTATTCGATCGGCCTGGCGCTGAAATCCTCCGGCATCACCGACATCAAGTCGGCCAAGGGCAAGAAACTCGGCTATGCCGATCCGGATTCGACCTCCGGCTATCTGATCCCGCTGACCCAGATTCCGAAGGACACCGGCGCTTCGAACGAGACGTTCTTTGCTTCGACCCAGTTCAACGGCGGCCATGAGAACAACATCCTCGCCGTGCGCGACGGCAAGGTCGATGTCGCGGTAGACGATTCCTCGGGCGTCGGCGACTTCAAGAACGGCTTCACCTCCGGCAGCTTCCACAAGGTAGTCGCCAAGGGCGCAGTCGACCCCAACGACCTGGTCGAAGTCTGGCGCTCGGCCCTGATCCCGAACGGCCCGCTGGTCGTGCGCACCGCGCTCGGCGACGACATGACCGCCAAGCTGACCGCCTTCTTCACCGCCCTGCCGACCAAGGACAAGGCTTGCTTCGAAGGCGTCGAAGGCGGCGACTTTACCGGCTACGTCCCGGTCAAGGCGGACTTCTACAACGTCATCGTTGAAGCCCGTAAGGCAGCCATCGGCGGCTAACGGCGAAATCTGAAAGGGCGGTGCGTTCAAAGCACCGCCCTTTCTGCATCTCCGATCATGACCATTTCAGTGACAGCCCCCACCCACCCGATGGCAGACGCCTGGCGACGCCAGACGTCGTTACGCCGCCTCTATACAGTGCTGGGCGTCGGCCTGCTGCTTGCCGCGATGTTTTCCAGCATGTGGTTCGCCGACGAAGCCAATGCCGGGCACTTCTTCGACCGCCTGCCGCACATTCTGGATTTCCTGAGCTGGCTGGTTCCCAAGGATTGGAACGACGTCTGGCGCGCGATGTTCGACATCGCCTCGCCGCACGACACCGGCACCCAGGAATTCAACTTCCCGCTCGGCCGCGTCTATATCTGGGGCGGGCTCTACATCCCCGAATATTTCGAGCTGATGCTGACCACGATGAATGTGGCACTGGTCTCGACCTTTATCGGCTTTGTCTTCGCCGTGCCCTTCTCGTTCATCGCGGCGCGCAATCTGACGCCGCACCCGGTGCTGCGGCTCATCGTCAAGCGCCTCATGGAATTGCTGCGCGCCTTTCCCGAAATCGTCATTGCCGGCCTGTTCGCCGCCATCGTCTCGACCGGTCCCATCGCCGCCATCATCGCCATCGGCCTGCATTCGATCGGCGCACTCGGCAAGCTGTTCTACGAGATCAACGAGAACATCGACATGCGCGCCGAGGAAGGCTTGACGGCGGTCGGCGCCAACTGGTTCGAGCGGGTGCGCTTCGCCGACCTGCCCCAGGTGCTGCCCAACTTCATGTCCTACACGCTGCTGCGGATCGAGATCAATGTTCGGGCCTCGACCATCATCGGCGCCGTCGGCGGCGGCGGCATCGGCGAGGAACTGAAGCTCTCCATCTCGCGCGGCTTCGGCGCCAAGACGCTGGCGCTGGTGCTGCTCCTGTTCACGACCATCTTCATCATCGACCAGTTCTCCGCCTGGCTGCGCCGAAAATTGGTCGGCGAACAAGCCTTTTTGATGAGCGCCACCTGACCATGGCCATGACCGTCGATGAAATCAAAGCGATCGAGGAACGCTACCCGCACGTGTTCCGGCGTCCGGCCTACAAGCGCTTCGGCCCGTTGCTCCTGTTCGTCGGCACGCTCCTCTATCTCGTCTATGCCTTATGGTTCTTCAGCCTGCCGCAGGTGTTGCGCGAATCGCATTGGGAACGGCTGCCGCTCTTCCTGACGCAATGGGTCAGCTACGATCTGCAGCCGGAATTCCGGCTCGACCAGGCGGAGATTACGCCCAAATATCCGCGGTTTTCGGCGCTGGGCGAGAACCCCAGTCCGGATTGGGTAATCAGGAACGCCGACGGTTCCTTCACCGTGCGGATCGACGGCCAGGCCAAATCGGTCACGTTCGACAAGACCTATGCGACGATTGTCGCTCATGGACAAACAGTGCCGGTGGCGTTGACCAGCGGCAAGCCGGCGGTCTCGGGCCCTGTGCCGGACTGGGTGACCGTGCATGACGATGAAATCGTCGCCAAGATGGGCTTTGTCGGCGAGGTGCGCGTCACCGTGGACCGGGTAAAAGTCCGCAAACGCTTCCTCGGCTGGGCAAATTTCGTCTTCGACACACGCTCACGCTTCTTCGGCAAGTCCGCTGGCGAAGTCATCTCGCTGATCGTGTCCGGGCCCGAACTCAAGCCGGGCACCTCGAACCTCGCGCTGGCCGGCAACAACATCTGGAACAACGCCCAATGGCAGCACGGCGATGTCTGGACGAAGCTGTTGCAGACCGTCGTCATGGCTTTTCTGGGCACGCTGCTCGGTGGCATCGTCGCCTTTCCGCTGGCCTTCTTCGCCGCCCGCAACATCACGCCGAGCGGGTTGCTGAGCCAGATCCTGAAACGCTTCTTTGATTTCATGCGCTCCGTCGACATGCTGATCTGGGCGCTGTTCTTCACCCGCGCCTTTGGACCAGGGCCGCTCGCAGGCAGTGCCGCCATCTTCTTCACCGAGATCGGCACCCTCGGCAAAGTCTATTCGGAAAGCCTCGAGAACATCGACGACAAGCCACGCGAGGGCATCAAGTCGACCGGTGCCAATGGCTTGCTGGTGCAGCGCTACGGTGTGATGCCGGAAGTCATCCCCATCTTCATCAGCCAGACGCTTTACCAGTGGGAATCCAACACCCGCGGCGCCACCATCATCGGCGCAGTCGGCGCCGGCGGCATCGGCCTGAAATTGTGGGAAGCAATGCGCACCAACTCCAACTGGGCCAACGTCTTCTACATGGTGCTGCTGATCCTGCTCGTCGTCTTCATCTTCGACAACATCTCCAACTTCCTGCGCCGCCGGCTGAGCCGAACAATCCACGACTACAACAGGATCCAGGCTGAGCAGGGTTAGCCTTGTGACGCATAAGCGCAAGTCGTCTCGCCCGGCGCCAAAGGGTCGACCCCCACTCCGTCGAGCTACGCTCGACACCTCTCCCCCGATCGACGGGGTAGAGGAAAGGCGCGAGCCTATGCCGGTTGGCGCCTTTCCTCTACCTCCGGAGGGGGGAGAGGTGGCTCGGCGAAGCCGAGACGGAGTGGGGGAACCACCTGGCAACCGCCGCGAACGCAAATAGAAAATGGGCCAGGGCGCCTAAGCCGCCTTCTTCCACCCGTTCCTGATATGCCTATACCCTTCCCTATACACCGCTTCCGGCGTCTCGGAAAAATCGCGCCACACCTTGGTCGCCGCCGCCAAATCCTTCAGCGAACGGCCGAACGCCTCGATCGTCAGCCAGTCGTCATAGCCGCTCTTGCGGATGGCTGAGAATGTTTCTGTCCAGGGAATGTTGCCGCGCCCCGGCACGCCGCGATCATTCTCCGAAATATGGATATGCACGACATTCCTGCGGTGTTTCGTGTAGGCGCCGATCGGGTCGGCCTCCTCGATATTGGCATGGAAAGTATCGTACATCGCCTTGATGTGCGGCCGGTCGATGGCGTCGATATGCTCCGACAAATCCGCCATCGTGTTGAGGAGATAGCATTCGAAACGGTTGAGCGCCTCGAGCCCAATGGTGACGCCCCTCTTGCCGGCATGGTCGCCGATCGCGCGTTGCGAGGCGACGGAGCGCTTTTTCTCGGCAGAGGTCGGTCCGGAGCCGGAAAACGACCCGAGCGTCGAATGCAGCGGGCCGCTCAGCGTGCTGGCGCCAAGTGCCTGCGCGCAGTCGATCGCCCATTTCATGTAGTCGACACCGGCCTTGCGCGTTGCCGCGTCGGCCGAGATCAAATTCATCGCCGGATCGCCCATGGCCGAAACCGCGGTCCGCTCCAGTCCAATGCGGTCGAGCAGATCGCCGAGCTTTTCATAATCGTCCGGCGCGCCGGCGAAGATCGGTATCTCGACGCCATCGAAGCCGGTCGCCTTGATGTCGCGCAGCAACGGCTCGTGTTTCTTCGACACGGCCGTCGTCCACAAGAACATGCACATGCCGATTTTCATCGACGCCCCTCCCCCTGGATTCCCCGGACCGCCCCTATTTCAGAGCTTCGTCCATGCCCCATTCTTCTTCGACGACTTCACGCAGGCCTCGATGAAGGCCATGCCTTCGACGCCGTCCTGGATGGTCGGGAAGACGACGTCCTTGGCCGGCTTGCCGCCCTTGCGGCGCGCAGCGCGGATGGCGCGCGCGGCCTCCTGGTAGATGTTGGCGAAACCTTCGAGGTAGCCCTCGGGATGGCCCGACGGCACGCGGCTGACCCGGCCCGCCACCGGCAGCGCGCCGGCGCCATTGCGGGTGATCAGTTGTTTCGGCTGGCCGAACGGTGTGTACCAGAGATAATTCGGGTCGGCCTGCACCCATTCCAGCCCGCCCTTGGAGCCATAGATGCGCAGCTTCAGGCCGTTCTCATGGCCGGGCGCCACCTGGCTTGCCCAGATCATGCCCTTGGCCGGGTGCGTCTTGCCGACCGGCTTGAAGCGCAGCATGACGTTGACGTTGTCATCGAGAAGCCGGCCCGGCACGAAGGCGTCGAGATCGGCCGACAGGGAATCCAGTTCCAGCCCGGAGACGAAGCGGGCTAGGTTGTAAGCATGCGTGCCGATATCGCCCAGCGCGCCGCCGGCGCCTGCCTGCTTGGGATCGGAGCGCCACGCCGCCTGCTTCTGGCCTGTCGCCGCCAAATCCTCGGTCAGCCAGTCCTGCGGATATTCGGACTGCACGATGCGGATGTCGCCGAGCACGCCCTTGGCGACCATTTCGCGTGCTTGCCGGACCATCGGATAGGCGGTGTAGTTGTGCGTCAGCACGAACACCTTGCCGGTCTTCTCGACGATCGCCGCAAGCTTTTTCGCCTCGGCCAGCGTCGTCGCCAGCGGCTTGTCGCAGATGACGTGGATGCCGGCCTCGAGGAAAGCTTTCGCCGCCGGTACATGGACATTGTTGGGCGTGACGATGGCCACCGCCTCGATGCCGTCGGGGCGCTTCGCCTCCGCCTTGGCCATCTCGGCATAGGATGCATAGCTGCGTGCGGGGTCGAGCCCCAATTCGGCCGCTGATGCCTTGGCACGGGCCGGGTCGGCTGACAAAGCGCCGGCAACCAGCACGAAGTCGTTGTCCAGCCGCGCCGCGATCCGATGCACCGCGCCGATGAAGGCGCCTTGCCCGCCGCCGACCATGCCGTAGCGGATCGGGCCGCCTCCCGTTTCCGACTTCGATGCGCCGACCATGTCTTGCTCCTCGCTGTTGCTCACCCCCTTGAGGGGAGGTCGATCCGCGCAGCGGATCGGGTGGGGTCGTTGAGGCAGAGTTCGGCATGAACCGACCCCTCCCGGCCCTTCGGGCCACCCTCCCCTCGAGGGGGAGGGAAACCGCGTCAGATTCCCATCATGGCGCGCAGCAACTTCTTGTCGGTGGTGCCAGCGGCGAAGTCGTCGAATGCCTTTTCGGTCACCCGGATGATGTGGTGCTCGATGAAAGGCGCGCCTTCGGCCGCACCATCCTCCGGATGCTTCAGGCAGCACTCCCACTCCAGCACCGCCCAGGAATCATAATTGTACTGCGTCAGCTTGGAGAAGATGCCGCCGAAATCCACCTGTCCATCGCCCAGCGAACGGAAGCGCCCGGCGCGGTTGGTCCAGCTCTGATAGCCGGAATAGACGCCTTGCCGGCCAGTCGGGTTGAACTCGGCGTCCTTGACGTGGAATGCCTTGATGCGCTCGTGATAGATGTCGATGAATTCGAGATAGTCGAGCTGCTGCAGCAGGAAATGCGACGGATCGTAATTGATGTTGCAGCGCTTGTGGCCGCCGACCGCGTCGAGGAACATCTCGAAAGTGGCGCCGTCGAACACGTCTTCAGACGGGTGAATTTCATAGCCGACATCGACGCCATTGTCCTCGTAGACGTCGAGAATCGGCTTCCAGCGTTTGCCGAGCTCGCCAAACGCTTCCTCAATGAGTCCAGCCGGCCGCTGCGGGAACGGATAGAGGTAAGGGAAAGCCAGCGAGCCGGTAAACGACACTGAAGCATTCAGGCCCAGATTGCGCGATGCTTTAGCGCCGAACTTCATCTGCTCGACAGCCCACTTCTGCCGGGCTGCGGGATTGTTGTGCACCGATGCCGGCGCAAAGCCATCCATCTGCGCATCATAAGCCGGATGCACCGCCACCAATTGCCCCTGCAGATGCGTCGACAGTTCGGTGATCTCGACGCCGGCGTCAGCGCAGATGCCTTTCACCTCGTCGCAATAGGCTTTGGAAGAGGCCGCCTTCTTGAGGTCGAACAGCCGCGCGTCCCAGGTTGGGATCTGCACGCCCTTGTAGCCGAGACCGGCCGCCCATTTGGTGATCGACGCCAGTGAGTTGAACGGCGCGGCGTCGCCCGCGAACTGCGCCAGAAACAGCCCGGGGCCCTTCATTGTCGTCGGCATCGGCATCCTCCCTCATTTCTCTCGCGACCGAGCATAGCGCCGATTGGAAACAGGGCCAGCCACTTTGGTCTTTTCTCAACGGGTGCTTGCACGCACCGCCATTCTGGTATTACCAAATATGGAAATCTGGTCAAGCCGTGCAATGCGCCATCATAACCCCAAAACCACCCGACGCAGGCGTATATATCTCAATATAATCAAGGAAATAATCCACTGCGAAAGTTGCGTCCCAGCGCTTCTTGCCGATCTGGAGAATTTGCTGTAGACCTCGCTTCAGGCCCAATTGGTCGAACCAGTTTGCGAGAAAAGGCTGGGAACGCCTTGGGGAGGAACCTTTGTGTCGCCTTTTGGCGATGCATGTCGCAGGCGAACCATAGAGACGAGTTGGGAAGGACAGACCATGCATCTTTCGACGCACAACTGGATGCGCGCGGAACCCTTGGAAACGACGCTCAAGCGCATCAAGAAATTCGGCTATGAGTCGATCGAGATTTCCGGCGAGCCCGAGCAGTACAAGACCAAGGAGACCCGGGCGCTGCTGAAGGAGCATGGTATTCGCTGCTGGGGCGCGGTGACCCTGATGCTGGGCGAGCGCAACCTTGCCGCCAGGAACCAGGGCCAGCGCGAGCGTTCCGTTCAGTATGTCAAGGACGTGCTGACCATGGTCAGCGAACTCGATGGCGAGATCATCACGCTGGTTCCGGCGACCGTCGGCAAGGTCGTGCCTGACGGGACCGAGGAAGAGGAATGGAAGTGGGTCGTGGACGCCACCCGCGAATGCTTCACCCATGCCAAGAAGGTCGGCGTCAAGATTGCGGTCGAACCGCTCAACCGCTTCGAGACCTATCTGTTCAATCGCGGCGCCCAGGCGCTGGCGCTGGCCGATGCGGTCAGTCCCGAATGCGGTGTCTGCCTCGATGCCTACCACATCCACATGGAAGAATTTAACGTCCATGACGCGATCCGGCAGGTCGGAAAGCGCCTGTTCGACTTCCACGTCGCCGACAACAACCGTTTCGCCGCCGGCCTCGGCCAGATCGACTGGCCGAAGATCGTCGCCACCTTGCGCGAGATCGGCTACGACGGCGCGCTGACCAACGAGTTCGTCGCGCCCGTCGACCGGACACCGGCGGCCCCCTATCCCGACATGGTCGAGCGCAATCCGGTCGACATCTCACCCGAACAGCTGAAGTTCATCCAGGACCACGGCTCCAGCGTGCTCACCGAGAAATTCTACACCGACCAGATGCGCATCAACGCCGAGACGTTGCTGCCGCTGATCAAGTAGTCGACCGCCTCAGGGAAATTCGCCCTTCCGCCCTGACCGGCGGCAGGGCTGGGGAAGAATATGCGTATCAAGTCCGTCCAAGCCTGGTGGATCCGCGTTCCGATCGAAGCCGCTCGGCAGCACCGCAGCGACTTCGGTCAGGTGACGACCTTCGACGCCGCCATTCTGCGCATCGAGACCGATGACGGGCTGGTCGGCTGGGGCGAAGGCAAGAACGCCGCCGGCAGTGCCGGCAGCTACGGCGCCCTCGTCCACATGCTGAACCATGAGGTCGGGCCGCAACTGATCGGCCGCGATCCGGCCGACATCGGCGTCATCTGGGAGATGCTCTACAATGGCGTGCGCCACGACAGCGCAGCGCGCAGCGGCCACGCCATGCCGCAGCTGGCGCGGCGCGGCATGAGCATCGCGGCGATCAGCGCGGTCGACATCGCGCTGTGGGACATCCTTGGCAAATCGCTTGGCGTTCCGGTCTGGCGGCTGCTGGGCGGCCGCAAGCTCGATCGCATGCCGGCTTACGCGTCCGGCGGCTGGGCGGCCGCCGACGCCATCGGCGAGCAGTTGAAATCCTATATCGCCAAGGGCGGTTTCAAGGCACTGAAGATGCGGGTTGGCGCCATGGACGGCGCGGCGCACATTTCCGCCACCCGCGTGCGGGCCGCACGGCAGGCGCTCGGCCCCGATGTCGAACTGATGGTCGACGCGCACGGCACCTATACGGTGGCCGAAGCAAAACGCTTCATCCATCTCGTCAACGACCTTGATCTGGCGTGGTTCGAGGAACCCATCATCGCCGACGACAAGCCAGGCATGGCCGAAGTGCGCGCATCAGGCGCCGTTCCGATCGCCACCGGCGAAAGCGAGGCGACCCGCTACGCCTTCCGCGACCTCGCCGTGCTCAAAGCCGCCGATATCTTCCAGCCCGATCCGGCTTTCTGCGGCGGCATCAGCGAAGCGATGAAGATCGGCACCATCGCCAGCGCCTTCAACCTGCGCTTTGCACCGCATTTGTGGGCCGGCGCGCCCTGTTTTTTCGCAGGCTTGCATGTCTGCGCCGCCTCGCCGTCGAGTTTCACCGTCGAATATTCGCTCGGCGCCAACCCGATGATCCATGATCTGGTCGAAGAGACTGTCGAAGCCAGGGACGGTATGATAGCGATCCCGGAAAAACCGGGTCTGGGATTCACCATTTCGGAGCGGTTCCTGGAGGCGCACGCGCAACGCGGTTGACGATGAAAGAAAAGAACCTCCTCGCGGAACTCGCTGCCTACCTGTTCTCCCATTCGGACAAGGAGAGCGGCCGAACGCCATCGGAGCGCGAGCTGGCGGAGCATTTCGCCGTCAGCCGCGGTCAGATCCGCGAGGCGCTGGCCATCCTTGAGGCCATGCGCATCGTCGAGCGCCGGGCCAAGTCCGGCATCTACATCGACACCAAGCAGGCCAGTGTGGAGGCCATGGCGCTCTTTGCCCGCGCGGGCCTGCCGCTCGACCCGATCCAGATCTACGAGACGGTCGAACTGCGCAAGATCCACGAGATCAAGGCGGCCGAACTTGCCTGTTCGCGTGCCACGGAAGAGAATTTCGAGCGGCTGCGCGAAATCCTGAAGGCTTCGGAAGAGCGCATCGCCGCCGGCGAAGGGCTTGCCAGGGAAGACCGCGAATTCCACCTCGAGATCGTGCGCGCCACCAAGAACAGCGTCTTCCACAATGTCTGCAGCGTCTACTACATGATGGGCGAGCAGCGCCTGCCGATCTATTTCAACGACCCCGAGCGCAACGTGCGCTCGCATGCCGAGCATATCCAGATCTATGAGGCGCTGCTGCGCCGCGACGGCAATCTCGCCCAGGCGCTGATGAGCGCCCATCTGCAAGGGGCCGAGAGCTACTGGAAGGGCCTGATCGAGGGCCATGGCGAGGAGCCTCAAAGCCCGGCGCTCGAAAAAGCTTGACCGACATGGCCCGTATCCTCACGACCCACCCCCTGCACCCGCGCGCCTCGGCTATGCTCTCCGGCGCCGGCGAACTCGTCGTCGCCTCCGCCATCGATCCGGCCACGCTGGCCGCCGAGGCGAAAGATGCCGACATCGTCATTGTGCGCGCGCCGCTGCCGCCACAGCTTTTCGACGGCGCAAAGCTGCTGCGGGCGGCAATCCGTCATGGCGCCGGGCTCGACATGATCCCCATGGAAGCAGCGGCGGCCGCCGGCGTGCTGGTGGCGAATGTGCCGGCGGTCAATGCCCGCTCGGTTGCCGAGCACGTCATGTTCGCGGCGCTTGCTTTGCTGCGCAACTTCCGCGCCGTCGACCGCGACCTGCGCACCAAAGGCTGGCTCGCCGGCCGCGAGCACGCCAATTCCAACATCGAGCTTGCCGGCAAGACGATCGGCATCGTCGGCCTCGGTGCCGTCGGCCAGGCGGTCGGCCATATCGCCGCGCACGGCTTCGACCTGAAAGTGGTGGCAACGACGCGCAGCATGCAGCCGGCGCCGGACAAGGTCGGCTTCCTGTCGATCGACGCGCTGGTCGAGCAGAGCGACATTATCGTTCTGTGCTGTCCTCTGACACCGGAAACGCGCGGCCTGATCAACCGTGAGCGGATCGCCCGCATGAAACCGCATGCGCTGCTGATCAACGTGTCGCGCGGACCGGTCATCGATGACGATGCGCTGATCGAAGCGTTGCAGAAACGCCGCATCGGCGGCGCCGCGCTCGACGTGTTTGCGACGCAGCCGCTGCCGTCGAATCATCCCTATTTCGGCTTCGACAATGTCATCATCACGCCGCACATGGCGGGGATCACCGAGGAATCGATGATGCGCATGGGCGTTGGCGCGGCGGGTGAAGCCTTGCTGGTGCTGGCGGGCAAGCTGCCGGTCAATCTTCGCAATCCCGAAGTGGTCGATCACTATCGGCGGCGGTTTCCGGCGAGCCTGTAACACATCGCGGTTTCGCCCCAATTCTCCGCGACGTTGAGACCATGCCCAGTCTTCGCCTCGCCTTCCTGGTTATCGCCGCGTCTTCAATCGCGGCCTTGCCGTCGCTCGCCGCGGCCGAGAGCAGCAGCTATGTCTACTGCAGCAATGGGATAGCCTGTTTCATGCAGCCCTGCCCGTCGGGTAATGCGCTCGATCTGGCCACCGGCAAGATCATCAAGGGCGTGGCGCTGAACACCACCGAATTGCCGCCGCTGAACAGATCCGCACCTGACCTCTCCGACAAGCTCTATGCGGGAAAGCTCGTCGTCCGAGGATCTATCCAGCATCGCGGTGAAACGAGCGAACCGCCGATGCTGGTCGTTACCGATATCGAACGCGCCTCCAAGACAGGCGAGCGCAAGCGCTGCGCGGCGCGCTGATTGCCTATCTGAGCATACTGCCCGTCAGAACAGCCACTCCACTTCAGCCGCAATCCGCAGCAGCTGCCGGTCATGCCCGTTGCGCGCCACCAGCATCAATCCGGCCGGCAGCGGAGTGCCCGGCATCGGCAGCGAGATCGCGCAGAGATCGAACTGGTTGGCGACCTGCGTGTTGCGCAGCAGCAGGCCTTCGACGTGGTCGCGCAGCTCGGCATCTTCGGCCATCGAAGCGATGGTCGGCGCCGTTATCGGTGTCGTGGGCAGAGCCAATATATCGACCGATGCCAGCCGCTCGTCCATGGCAGCGGCAAGTGCTGTGCGACGGCGCATTGCCCTGATGTAGACAGGCGTCGGCAGCATGGCCGCCCGCGACAAAGGTCCGCTGACATGTGGGTCGACCGGCACCGAAGCCCCTGTCGCCAGCCAGTCGGCATGCACTTCGGCTCCTTCCATGGCAGCGATCGAGCCACGCTTGGTGGCGGCCCGCAAATCGGCAAGCAGATCATCGATCGATAAGCCCGCGATCCGCGCGCCTGTCTGCTCGATCTTGCCAAGGCAGCGGTCGAACGCGGTCACCACCTCGTCTTCCGTCTCTTCGAAAAGAATGCCGCGCGGAATGCCTATGCGAAGCCCTGCAAGGGCAATCGGCGTCAGCGCGGTCGCCACCTCACCGGCCATCACGGCGTCGGCGGCGGCACACTGGGCGACGGTTCGGGCAAGCGGGCCGATCGAGTCCAGCGTGGCGGACAGCGGGAACGCGCCGGCAAGAGGCACGCGCCGCGCTGTCGGCTTGAAGCCGACGACACCGTTGAGTGAGGCCGGAATGCGTATCGAACCGCCGGTGTCGGAACCGATCGATATTTCGCTCGTCGCCTCGCCGACCGAGACGCCTGCACCGGAGGAAGAACCGCCCGGAATGTGGCTGGCGTCCACGGCGTTGCCGGGCGTGCCATAGTGCTGGTTGTCACCGATCGCGGTGAAGGCGAATTCGGTCATGTTGGTCTTGCCGATGATCACCGCGCCGGCCCGCCGCAGCCGGCTGACGATCACGGCATCGCGCAGCGGGGGTGCCGCGGTCTTGCGCATCAGCGAGCCGGCCGTGGTCGGCTCGCCGGCGACATCGAACAGATCCTTGATCGAGACGATGGTGCCGTCGAGCGGCCCTAGCGTCACCCCTGCCCGGGTGCGGGCATCGCTGGCATCAGCCGCGGCCCGTGCGGCTTCGCCATAGAGCTTCGTGAACACGCGCTCTTCGCCGGCACGGGCAGCGAGGCGCGCGAGAATGGTTTCCAGATGATCGCGGACGGATTGCATTTCGGTGTCGGACTCCGGACGCCTTGAACGTCTTAAGGGGGTACGGCCTGTGCATGGCTTGCCGAGACTTAACCCGGCGCAGGCGGTTTTGCACCCTGTCGAATACGAGGAAAACCCGATGCTCTACAAAGGCAGCTGCCACTGCGGCAAGGTGGCCTTCGAATTCAAGGCCGAACTGACCGGCGCCATCAGGTGCAATTGTTCGATCTGCACGCGCAAGAGCGCCCTGCTGTGTGCCATCCCGCATGAGACCTTGCGGGTCCTGGCCTGGGGCGACGATTTGGGCACCTACACATTCGGCAACCATGCCATCGCGCACCGGTTCTGCCGGGCCTGCGGCATCCATCCCTTTGCGGAGGATGTCCGCGAAGGGCGTGAACGCAGCGCCTACATCAACATCAACTGCGTGGCCGATCTCGACCCCTCGACCCTGTCGGTCTTCGATTTCGACGGTCGGTCGGCCTGATGTAATTCCAGGAAAAGTGCGCAGCGGTTTTCCGTCCGGAATTGCGCAGGGACCAATTACCTATCGATAGCCCGTCGCATCGGCGGGCTTGCCGGCGTCCTGAACCTCGGGAACATAACGCCAGGCGTCGGGCCGTGAGCCGTCGAGGTCGGTAAAGCCGTAGACCTGCGCCAGCCCGCCGCTGGACAGCGACTGTCCGTTCCAGCGCGAGCGGTCCGGATCCGCCGCCAAAGCCGCAACGGCGCGGCCGACGAAACGTGGCGTCTCGGAAATGACGAAATGCGGCACCTCAGCGGTGGCGTCGCGCCAATTGCCCTCGCTCACGCCAAAGGCTTCCAGCATCATCTCCGAACGCAGCCAGCCGGGCGTCAGCGACACGGACGTTGCGTTGTGTTTTGCGAGATCCTGGGCATGCGCCCATGCCATGCGCGTCACCGCCACCTTGGCGAGATCGTAGAAAGGCGACAGCCGGTAGTGATCGGCATTGTATTCGGCCGTGCCGTCGGTGACTTCGACCAGCAGCCCGCCCGGACGCTCGATCAGCAACGGCAGCGCATGGTGCGCGGTGATCAGATGCGTGTCGATGCCGAGCCGCAGCATGCGCAGGCCGTTATCCAGATTGTGGCCCCAGACCGGCTTGTTCCACTCGAACAGCTTTTCGCCGCCCCAGATGTCGTTGACCAGTATGTCGAGCCGGCCTTGTTCGGTGCGGATGCGCTCAACCAGTCTGTGCACATCTTCGGCCACGAGATGATCGACTTGCACGGCGATGCCCTTGCCTCCGTTCGCCGAGACCAGTTCTGCTGTTTCCTCGATGGTTTCGGGCCGGGCATATTCGGATTGCTGGGCGCGCGTGCTGCGCCCGGTGACATAGACGGTGGCGCCGGCTGCGCCGAGCTCGACCGCTATGCCTCGTCCGGCGCCGCGCGTCCCGCCGGCGACCAGGGCAACTTTCCCTTGCAACGTCATTGAACTCTCCCAAAAACGGACTCATCGATCAGACACGGGCTGGCTTGCGCTGTTCGCATCATATATAAATGATCATTCGGTTATATCAGGATGTCAAGATGACCCGGCCAAAAACCCAGTCCGACGAGCAGGTGTTGCAGACCGCGCACCGGGTGATCCACGAGCATGGTCCGGAAGCACTTACCTTCGAGCGCCTGGCAAAGGCTTGTGGTCTCTCTGGTGCAACTCTGGTGCAGCGCTTCAAGAACAAGGCGCAACTGAAACAGCGAACCTTGCTGCACGCCTGGGACAGTCTCGACGAGAACACCAGAACGCTGGCAGCCACCGTTCCCAGAACCCCAGCCGGCGCGGTCGCGCTGCTGGTGGCGCTGTCGCAATTCTATGGCGGCATCGAATCCTATGCCGAAGGCCTGCTGGTCCTGCGCGAGGATCTGCGCGATCCGGTGCTCAGGGCGCGGGGTGCGGCTTGGAAGGCATTCCTGTGCGACGCTCTTGCAGCTCGTTTTGCTGAAACGCCCGACCCGCCACGCGACATCGGCCTGCTGATGGCCTCGCATTGGCAAGGCACGTTGCTGTGGTGGAGCTTTGACCCGGCGATCGAAGTGGCCGCCTATGTCGAGGACAGCCTGAACCGCTTTGTCGCCGCCGTCACAACGGCAGCGGCCCGAAAACCGTGATGGTTCTTGGCGTCTCGTCTATGAATCCGATGCCGCCTTCGGCCGCGCCTTCAAGCACGTCATCGGCTCGGCGCGCAGCCGTCTCCGGGCCGAGGAACAGGCCTATATCCGCCAGGCCAGCTGACGCACAGGGTTCCGAACTCAGCTTGACAAAGGCAGCAGCCAGTTCGGCGGTGTCGGCAGTTTTTGTGCCGGCGGCTTTTCACAATAGGAATTTTTTCTTGACTAGGTGATCTCAGCTATGGTACATATTTGCCTATGGTGCTGATTTGCGCCAGCGACCCGCCGTCCAGGCGGGTTTTTCGTTTGATGCTCCGTCAGCCAACGCCCGGCGAAGGTTCCGAAGGAATTCGTAGACCCGGGTTCGTTGCCCTGGGCTGACGCATGCAGGCCGTGACGGACTGGTGATTCCAGGCTAAAGCAATTCCAGGAAAAGTGAGAAGCGGTTTTCCGTCCGGAATTGCGTCAAAACAAAGAGATGGAGCGGTTCAACGTTTCCGTAAAACGATGAACCGCTCTAGAAAAATCCGCATGGTTTTCACCTCGCCCAAGACTGGCCTGCCGGCCTCGGACGGTCCGCTCACCGACATCTTGCGCGGATTGCGGCTTGATGGCGTCGACTATGGCCGCTGCGAACTTTCAGAGCCATGGGCCGTGTTGTTTCCCGCCCAGAAGGCAGCAAGGTTTCACTTCATCGGCCGCCGCCAATGCTGGCTGTTTTCGCCAGCCGGGGAATGGATTGAGCTGACACCCGGCGACGCATTGCTCTTGCCGCGCGGCGCCGAGCATGTCGTTGCCAGCGCGCCTGGCATTCCTGCCGTGCCGCTCGAAAGCTACACTGTCGAGCCTTTGCAGGACAATGTCTTCAATGTCTCCAACGGCGGCCACGGCCCGAAAACCTTACTGTTTTGCGGCAGCATGCACTTCAACCTGGACGGATCGCACCCCTTGCTGGGCATGATGCCGGACATGATGCGCGCCAGGGAATTGATGGCTGGCGAGCCAGGTATTCCGCATCTGCTGGAAGCCATGGCCGCCGAAGTCACCATGAACCGGGCCGGCTCTGGCGGCATGCTGGCGCGGCTGGCCGACGTGCTGGCTGCGAGCATCATCCGTTCCTGGGTAGAAAACAGTGGCGGCGACACCAGAGGCTGGATCGCGGCGATCAAGGATCGCGACATCGGCCGCGTACTTGCCGCCATTCATCTGCAGCCCGACAGGAACTGGACCGTCGAAGCGCTGGCGCGCGAAATGGGCGCCTCGCGATCGGCCTTCGCCGAACGCTTCACGGCCATCGTTGGCGAAACACCGGCGAGATATGTCGCCCGGATACGCATGCACCAGGCGCGGCAATGGCTGATCGACGATCGGATGCGGATATCAGTGGTCGCCGCCAGACTGGGTTACGATTCCGAAGCCTCGTTCAGCCGGGCGTTCAAGCGCATCATCGGCATCGCGCCCAGCCACCTTCGCACTGTCGACGGCACCTCCGAAAGCCGCTGAGGCGATCCCGGATCCGCGGCCGTGGATCGCCGGGTCTGGATGAGTCTGGATGAATTGCCAAGCCTTCCGGACGCAATGCCATTGCCGGGCCAACCGCATGCAATAGCTTGCCAGAACCAAGCAGCCTGAGGCCGGCGGCAAGTCGGTCCGAAGAGGAGAACCAATGCCAAATCCTCCGAAGCTCATCGCACTCGCCGTCATGCTTGCGGTTCCCGGGCGCGCCTTTGCCCTTGAGGACAGCTACCTGCCGGCCGACAAGATCCCCTATGTCGCGGAAGTACCCGACCAGCCGCATCGCCTTGGCCCTTTGTGGGGCGAGCGGGCCAAGGGTCCGGCAGGCACGTTGCTGAAGGTTCCCGGCAACTGGCGCGCACCGGTCCATGCGCACACCGCGGATTATCGCGCCGTGGTCATTAAGGGACTGTGGGCGCACTGGCAGATGGATGGCGGCGAGGCGACCAAGGTCGAACTGCCTCCTGGATCCTACTGGACCCAGAAAGCCAATGAGATGCATGACGACGCCTGCGTCTCCGACACGGAATGCGTGATCCTGCTGATCAACGACACGCCCTACGAAACCTACTTCCAGAAATAGGCTGGGATGCGGCCTAACGCATGTCGCCCAAAGACCTAAAGCGCGTCGCATGAATCCGTTTCAGCGCGACGCGCTTTATGAGGCGTGTCGCAAGCTGACGCCGCTGCCCTTGTCGAACAGCACCACCTTGTCGGGGTTCCAGGCAAAGCGCACCGCCTGCTCGATGGCGACATCGGTCCTGGCCGGCACGGTGGCACGCAGTGTCGTGTCGCCGACGCGCAGCGTCAGGATCTTTTCGACGCCGTGGTTCTCGACGTCGTGGACACGCGCCTCGACCGGCGCGCCGCTTTCGAGATAGACGTCCTCGGGACGAATGCCGAAGACGAGCGGGCGACCGTCGGTCGCCCCGCCCGCTTTGGCTCCCCCCGAAAAAGGCAGTTCGAAGTTCAACGGCGCCATCACCGCGCGGCCGTTCACGAGCTTGCCATCGATGAGGTTCATCGGCGGCGAACCGACGAAGCTCGCCACATAGGTGTCGCGCGGATTGTTGTAGATCTCGTGCGGCGTACCGGTCTGGACGATTCGGCCATGGTTGAGCACGCCGACCTTGTCGCCCATCGACATCGCCTCGATTTGGTCGTGGGTGACGAACAGGAAGGTGGCGCCGAGCTGCATCTGCAGGTTCTTCAGTTCAGTCCGCAGCGCCTCGCGCAGTTTTGCGTCAAGCGCCGACAGTGGCTCGTCCATCAGGAACACACGCGGCTTGCGCACGATGGCCCGGCCGATCGAGACGCGCTGCATCTCGCCGCCGGACAGCCGATCCGTCTTGCGGTCGAGCAGATGCTCGATCCGCAGCGTACGGGCGGCACGGTCGACGCGATCCTTGATCTCGGCGTCGGGCAGCCGGCGGATTTTCGGCTTCAGCGGAAACTCGAGATTTTCGCGCACGGTGTAGCGCGGATAGAGCGAGTATTGCTGCAGCACCAGCGCCACGTCGCGCTCGGCCGCACCCCAGTCGGCGACGTCGACGCCGTCGATGAAGACCTGGCCTTCGCTCGGCTTTTCCAGGCCGGCGATAAGCCGCAGCGTCGTCGTCTTGCCGGCGCCCGTCTCGCCCAGCAGCACGAAGAACTCGCCATCGGCAATGTCGAGATCGAGCCCGGTGAGCGCAGTGTGGTTGCCGAAGGTCTTCGAGATGTTCTTGAGCTGGATATGGGCCATCAGAGTCTCACCTCAAGCGACTTGCCGCTTGCCTTGTCGAAGAAGTGCGCCTGGGTCGGGTCGATCCTGGCGAAGACCCTTTCACCGGGTCCGGCAACGAAGCCGCTCTTGGTGCGGGCCCGCAGCAACTCGGTTCCGACCTTGAGATCGACGATGTCGAAGGAGCCGAGCGGCTCGACGATATGCGTGTCGACAGGCACGAAGCCCTCGGTCGCCTCGCGCCGAATGAGCACGCCCTCCGGGCGGATGCCCAGCGCGAGCTGCCGCCCGGCATGGCCGTTGAGCTTCGACAGCAATGCCTGGGGAAATTCGAAGCCGGAAGCCGCGCCGCCGACCGTTACCGAGACCGCGGATCCGGTCTCGGCGACCGCGGCATCGGTGACATTCATCACCGGGCTGCCGACAAATTGCGCCACGAACAGATTTGCCGGCTGCGAATAGACCTCGTCGGGCGTGCCGACCTGCTGCAAGACGCCTGCGTGCATGATGACGATGCGGTCGGCCAGGCTCATCGCCTCGATCTGGTCGTGCGTGACATAGATGGTGGTCGAGCCCTGCTTGATGTGCAGCCGCTTGATTTCCGCGCGCATCTCCTCGCGCAGCTTGGCGTCGAGCGCGCCGATCGGCTCGTCCATCAGCATGGCCTTCGGCCGCCGCACCAGCGCCCGGCCAATGGCGACGCGCTGCATGTCGCCACCCGACAGCGCCGACGGCTTCTTGTCCAGCAGGTCGGTGATCTGCAGCGTCTTGGCGACGGAGCGAACCTCGCTGTCGATTTCCGTCTTGCTCTTGCGCGTGGCACGCAAGGGGAAGGCTATGTTCTCGTAGACGCTCATATGCGGATAGAGCGAGAACGACTGGAACACCATGGCGATGTCGCGGTCGGCGGCCTTCAAATGCTGCACCGGCTTGCCGTCGATGAAGATGTCGCCCTCGTCGATGGTTTCCAGCCCGGCGATGGCGCGCAGCGTTGTCGTCTTGCCGCAGCCCGACTGGCCGAGCAGCACGATGAACTCGTTGTCGGCGATCTTGAGGTTCAGGTCCTTGATGACCTGGACGGCGCCGAAGAATTTCTGGACGCCGCGAAGCTCGATCTGGGTCAATGCTGTGCTCCCGGATTGCGCACCTGGCCGGTGCCGGCCTTTTCCTCGGGCGCGATCTTGGAGGTTACGTTGAAGCCGACGAGTCCGATCAGGATGATGGTCAGGCCATAGCTGTGCAGCAGCATGCTCCAGGGTTGGCAGAGCGCGATGATGCCGAGCACCATCAGAATCTGCGATCCGGGCTCGAGGTATTTCTGGTTGATGGCGCGAAAACTCATTTGCGGATCGCTCCGAAGGACATGCCGCGCAACAGATGGTTGCGAAGCAGGAAGGTGAAGATGGCGACCGGCAGCAGGAACAGGAAGGTTCCGGAGGCGATCACCGTCCAGTCCGGCAGGCCCGAACCGACCTGGCTCGGGATGAAGGGAGGCGCGGTCTGGGCGCGGCGGTTGGTCATGATCAGCGCAAAGGCGTATTCGTTCCACGCGGTGATGAAACAGAACACGGCGGTGGCGGCGATGCCCGTGGCGGCCTCCGGCAGCACGATCTTGAAGAACGCTTCCATGCGCGTGTAGCCGTCGACAAGCGCTGCCTCCTCATACTCCTTCGGAATCTCGTCCATGAAACCCTTCATCAGCCACACCGAGAAGGACAGGTTGAAGGCGGTGTAGAGAATGATCAGCCCCAGATGCGTGTCGTTGAGCCCGACGGCCCGGTACATCAGGAACATCGGAATGGCCACCACCACCGCCGGCAACATGCGCGTCGACAGGATGAAGAAGAGCAGGTCCGCCTCCCCTTTCACCTTGAAGCGCGAGAAGCCATAGGCGGTGAATGTGCCCATGCCGACCGCCAACACCGTCGAAGTAATGGCGATGATGAGCGAGTTCAGGAAGCGGCTCGGATATCCCGACCATTGCACCTGGCCCTTGCCGTCGCGCACGATCTTCTCGCCGCCGTCGAACACGACGCGCTCCCACCACGGGGCGGCGGCATATTCTTCGGCCGACGGCGGGCTGCGCAACTGTGAGCGCTTTGTGAAGAGTTTGACGAAAGGCGAGATGGTCGGCTCGAACATCACGGTCGGCGGGATCGTCGTGGCCAGGTTGCGTGGCTTGAACGAGGTCGACACGATCCAGTAGATCGGCGCCAGGAAGATGATCGTCACCAAAAGGACGGCGACAATAGCGACCTTGTTGAGCGCCCGTTCACCCGAAGTCTGGACGGCCGCCATCTCAGCGCTCCTTAACTTTGTTGAGGTATTTCACATAGATGTTGGTGATCGCCAGCACCATGATCAGCACGATATAGGCAAGCGCGCAGGAGCGCCCCGTCTGCCATTCCTGGAAAGCCATCTTGTAGAGACGGATGGAAATCACCTCGGTGCTCGGCTGCGTCGACAGCACATAGGCAAGATCGAAAGTCTTGAAGGCTTCCATGGTGCGGAAGATGACCGCGATCATCAGGATCGGCGCGACCAGCGGCAGCGTGATGCGGAAGAAGGTATAGAACGGCCCGGCGCGGTCGATCGCGGCGGCTTCATAAAGATGCTTCGGTACCGCCGAAAGCCCGGCGAGCGACAACAGCATGACGAACGGCGACCACATCCAGATGTCTGTGAACGCGACCGCGTAGAGCGCCATCTTCGGATCGCCGAGCCATTGGAATTTGCCGAGGTCGAGCACGTAGTTGATGACACCCCAGGACGGATCGTAGAGCAGTTTCCAGAACAGGCCGACCACCGCCATCGAAAGCATCATCGGCAAGAGCAGCAATGTCGTGATCAGGCCCTTGAGCGGAATGGTGCGATTGAGCAGCATCGCTGTTCCAAAGCCGACGACGACCTGACCGAGGACCGAGACGATGACGTATTTCGCGGTCACCGCGAAATTGTTCCAGATATAAGGATCGCTGAGGAGCTCGCGATAGTTCTTCAGTCCGACGAAATTGGCCGGCGCATTGGTCGATGCGCGGAAGTCGGTGAAAGAATAGCCGAGCGAATAGATCAGCGGAAAGATGTTGAAGACGATCAGGAACACGATCGTCGGGATGATGAAAAGGTTGCGTATCGAAATGTCGCTGAGGCCGCGAGAGGCGGCTCTGGAGGAGGTATTCAGCGGTGTGATCATTGTGGTCGCCAAGACCTGCTCCCATTCCTGAAAAAGAAAACGGAGGAGGCACGGGCCTCCTCCGCACTACATGTCGGTTATTGGCCGCGGCCGTATTTCTTGAACGTGGCGTCCCAATCCTTCGCCAGCGCATCCAGCATTTCCTTGGCCGTACCATCGCCGTTGACGATGTACGGATAGACACGCTGGTTGAGCTGTTGCAGCAGTTCCGCATATTCCGGCACCGCCCAGAAGTCCTTGACCTTGAACATCGTGTCGTAGAAGGCCTTGTTGTAGGGCGTGGCGTTCTGGAACTCGGCCGATTCCAGCACGGCCTTGTTGCAGGTGTAGCCGCCGAGGGCCGCCCACTTCTTCTGCGTATCGTCCTGGATGAACCACTTCAGGAATTTCATCGCCTCTTCCTTGTTGTTGGAATAGGAGACGACGGAAATGCCCTGGCCGCCGAGCGCGGCGAACTGCTCACCACCTGGACCTGCCGGGTTGGCGAAGAAGCCGGTGTTCTTGGCATGCGGGTTCGAGGCCTCGTTGATCAACGAGGGGAAGAAGGCGAAGTAGTTCATGCTCATCGCCGCCAGGCCTTCGGTGATGGCCTGGTTGTTCTCGACGAAAAAGGCGTTGGTCCAGCCCGGAGGCGTGAAGCCGAACAGCTTGCGGTAGTTTTCCGCCGCGGCCACCGCCTTGTCCGAGTTGATGATGCCGTCGACCTTGTAGGTGCCGAAGTCGCCGAGCTCACCGCCATACGAGAACAGCGCGTTCTCGAAGCCCATCGCCAGGCCGTCATACTGGTTCTGGGTGTAGATGGCGATGCCGTAGCGGTTCTGGTCTGGCCTGTTGAAGAACTCCGCGATGTCGGTCATTTCCTTGAAGGTCTTCGGAACGGCAAGGTCGTAGCCATACTTGGCCTTGAACGCTTCCATTTCCTTCGGATCCTCGAACCAGTCCTTTCGGTAGGCCCAGCCCACGGCGTCGCCCTCGGCGGGGATCGACCAGTATTTGCCGCTGTTGCCGGGATATTCGGAGTAGAACTTGACCGTCGCCGGAGCCATCTTGTCGAGAACCTGGTTCTCTTTGACGAAGTCGGTGAGGTCGACATAGTGACCGCCCTCGGAGGCGGCACCAAGCCATTGCGAGTCGCCGACGACCAGGTCATAGGCGCTGCCCTTGGCGTTGAACTCGGTGAAGGCCTTGGTCTGGAAGTCGGCCCACGGGGTGGTTTCCACCGTGATCTTGACGCCGGTTTGCTTCTCGTACTCGTTGCCGAGCTCCTGCAGATAGTTTGCGGGATCCCATTCAGCCCAGAAGATGGTGAGTGATTTTTCCTGCGCGTAAACGGACGTTCCGCAGGCAAGCGTTAAGCCGATACCAGCAAGTACGCTGGTCACTAACTTGCGCATAATGATTTCCTCCCTTGTGCGCGTTCTACCTTATCGAGCGAGCCGGCAACGTGGCCGGCCCTGGTAGTTCCTCCGTGATCGCACCTTTCCGGTTTCGAGCCTCCTCGCCCCGCCGGAAAATGGATCGCAGCCCTCACTTTCGATCCGCTTTTCTGATCCAATCTGGTATTACCAATTTTGCATGCACGTCAAGCCCTTTCTTGGCGGTCTGACGTGGCCATTACTATCGGATTCCTACTTTATCTGCCTGTTTTACCAAGATTTTCCTACTCAGTGATATGATTGGGTATTGTCCGATACCCCACCCAACGGCTAATATCGGCAGTGTGCATGCCAATCTGGTCGAACCAGTTAGGGCCTATTTCATGGCTGGCCTCGGATCGCGGCTGCCTCCTTCATCGACCGATTCCGCGACTGCCGCACGCACCAGCGCGCCTGCCGCCCACTGTGCGACCGACATCGTCCGGCGGCTGTCCAACCCCCAGATATCCTTGAGCACGATCAGCACCTCGACGCCGAAGATAAGCGACAGCGCCTGCGCCAGCCGCTTGAAGTCGCGCGGCGGCAAACGGCCCTTGAGCGGCGCGATCGCATCTTTCAGCAAGTCGATGCGGTGGCCGCGCGTAAAGGCGGGCTCACCGCCCAGCGTGCCGGCCTGACGCCGCGCCCATTGATCGAGCGACAACTTCAGTGCGGCCTTGAACGTGGCTTCGAAGGCCTCGATGCGCGGCATCGCCGTATCGAACAGCTCCGAGACCCGGCGCTCGGCATCCGCTGAGGTCGATTGCCAGGTGAGGATTGGCCCCAGCCCCTCGTCAACGACGGCCTGCACCAGTGCCGATTGGCTCGGGAAGTAACGATAGGCGGTGGCGCGGGAAACCTCGGCCGCCTCGGCGACCTCGCTGACCGAGGGCGTGACGCCCGCCTGCATCAGCCTTGTTGCCGTCTCCAGCATCAGCCGTTTGGTCCGCGCGCGCGGCCCACGTTCGGGCACTGGGCCGGTTGCCCGTTCAGCGCCGTCACTCGCAGCCGATTGTTGACGTGAGACATTCATGCCAATACGATACGCGCGTCTCAAAAATTTGCAATGGTGTCCGCATCGTCGAGTGGCCCGGGCAATGAGCGTTGGGGGCGGCATCGCGCCCGCCGGGATTGGGGGAGCGCAATGAAGCGTATCTATGTGGTGGGTACCGCGGACACCAAGGGCGAGGAACTCGCCTTCCTGGCCGATGCGATCATTGCTGCGGGCGCCCTGGTTTGTCGTGTCGATGTCGGAACGCGCGACGCAACCATCCCCGTCGATATCAGCGCGAGGGAAATCGCCGACCATCATCCCGGCGGCCGTGACGCCGTGCTCGGCGGCAATGATCGTGGCGCCGCGGTCGCCGCGATGGGCATCGCCTTCGCCCGCTTTGCCCAATCGCGCAACGACATCGCAGCCATGATAGGCATCGGCGGCGGCGGCGGCACCTCGATCGTCACGTCGGCCATGCGTGCCCTCCCGCTCGGCCTGCCCAAGATCATGGTCTCGACGCTCGCCTCCGGCGATACCGCACCCTACGTCGATGTCTCCGACATCATCATGATGCCGGCGGTGACCGACATGGCCGGACTGAACCGGCTCTCCCGTGTCGTGCTGCACAATGCGGCTCAAGCCATATCAGGCATGGCGGCCAGCCCGGCGCCACCACCAGACGGCCGGTCGTCGATCGGCCTCACCATGTTCGGCGTCACCACGCCTTGCGTGACCGCCATCGCCGACCAGCTCCGTTCGACCTATGACTGCATGGTCTTCCACGCCACCGGCACCGGCGGCCGCAGCATGGAAAAGCTGGCCGACAGCGGCCTACTGTCCGGCATCATCGACATCACCACGACCGAAGTTTGTGATCTGCTGTTCGGCGGCGTGCTGCCGGCGACAGAGGACCGTTTCGGCGCCATCGCCCGCGCCAGGCTGCCCTATGTCGGTTCGGTCGGCGCGCTCGACATGGTGAATTTCTGGGCGCCTTCGACCATCCCGGAATACCATCACGGCCGGCTGTTCTACGAGCACAATCCCAACGTCACGCTGATGCGCACCACGGCGCAGGAATGCTGTGCGATCGGCGAGTGGATCGGCAACAGGCTCGCCCGCTGCGAGGGGCCGGTGCATCTCCTCATCCCGGAAAAAGGCGTCTCGGCACTCGACATCGAGGGCGGCGCCTTCTTCGACCCGGAAGCCGACGCCGTCCTGTTCGCGTCCATCGAGCGCACCATCAACCCGAACGGCACACGCCGCGTGACACGCCTTCCGCTCCACATCAACGACCCGGAATTCGCCAAGGCTGCAACAGCGGCCTTCCTCGACATCGCCAGACAGTGAGAGATCTCAAAAAATGCCCGCCATACCGCGCAAGGACATATTGAAGAAATTCAGGGGAATGATCGACAAGGGCGTGCCGATCGTCGGCGGCGGCGCCGGCACCGGCCTGTCGGCGAAAGCCGAGGAGGCCGGCGGCATCGACCTCATCATCATCTACAATTCCGGCCGCTACCGCATGGCCGGGCGCGGCTCGGCCGCCGGCCTGCTCGCCTACGGCAATGCCAACGAGATCGTCAAGGAAATGGCCTATGAGGTGCTGCCGGTGGTCAGACACACGCCGGTGCTGGCCGGCGTCAACGGCACCGACCCGTTCGTCATCATGCCGCTGCTGCTGGCCGAGCTGAAGACGATGGGCTTTTCCGGCGTGCAGAACTTTCCCACCATCGGCCTGTTCGACGGCAGCATGCGGCAGAGTTTCGAGGAGACCGGCATGGGCTTCGGCCTCGAGGTCGACATGATCGCCGAGGCGCATAAGCTCGACCTCTTGACCACCCCCTATGTCTTCAACCCGGACGAGGCCCGCGCCATGACCAAGGCCGGCGCCGACATCGTCGTCGCCCATATGGGCGTGACGACAGGCGGCTCGATCGGCGCCACGTCAGCCAAGTCGCTCGACGACTGCGTCGTCGAGATCGACGCCATCGCCAACGCGGCGCGCTCGGTGCGCAAGGACGTCATCCTGCTTTGCCATGGCGGCCCGATCTCGATGCCCGACGACGCCCGCTACATTCTCTCCCATGCCAAGGGCCTGCACGGCTTCTATGGCGCAAGCTCTATGGAACGGCTGCCGGCGGAAGCGGCGATCGCCAAACAGACCGCTGATTTCAAGGCGGTGACACTTGGTGGCGGGACGGCCACGAAGAAAAAGAAGGGATGATGAGAGATGACTGACACGAGCAAGGTATTTGTCTACCCGAAGGACGTCAGCGCCTTCGGCTTCGACTGGGGAAAATTGGCGCTGACGGTGGCGCCCGAGGTGAATGGCGCGACCCGTTTTTCCGGCGGCGTCGTCGATCTGCCGTCCGGCAAGGGCCACACGCGCCACAACCATCCGGGCGCGGAAGAGATCATCTTCGTCATCTCCGGTCATGGCGAGCAGATGGTCGAGGACGAAAAAGGCAATCCGGTGGTCGCAAAAATCGGCCCCGGCTGCACCATCTATGTGCCGGAAAGCCGCTTCCATTCGACGCTGAACACCGGCGACGGGCCGATGCAGCTGTTCGTCGTCTATTCGCCGGCAGGGCCTGAACTGGGCTTGCGCGAGCTGCCGGATTTCAGGCTGATTCCGGCGGGGCAGTGATGAACTTGTTCTAGGGTAGCGCTGCCCCTCATTGTCCTGCCGGACATTTCTCCCCGTATAGTGACGGGGAGAAAGATGCAGTCATCGGCGCTTTCGCTAGTTTTCAACGCCGCAAATAGGCGCCGAGGGCGCGGCTGCTCTCTTCTCCCCGTCACTATACGGGGAGAAGGTGCCGGCAGGCGGATGAGGGGCAGCGCCAGCCTTGGGTTCTATAAAATCCCACCCCGGTTCCACCCCCTGCCCCGATCACCGAACATCACATGACCAGCGTCCGTCACCGCCAGCGTGTCCTCCAGCTTGATGAAGCCGCGCGTCGGGTGGAGCATGGTCGTTTCCACCGAAAGCACCATGTTCTTCTCCAGCGGCTTGGCCGCATAGGTGCCCTCATAGGTCACCGGGTGGTTGGTCATCAGGAATGGTGCTTCATGCGTGATCAGCCCCATGCCATGGGCGAAGAAATCCGTGTAGGGCGCAACCTTCGAAGCCTTCAGCACGCCCTCGGCGTGCGAAATCATGTCGCCGCCCAGCGTGCCCGCTTTGACTTTTGAGAAGGCCGCCTGCTGCACCGTCTCGACCTCGGCCAGCAGATCTTCCAGTTCGGCATCCGGTTCGCCGAGAATGCCCATCCGGCAGAGATCGCCGATATAGCCATGATAATTGCCGCCGGAATCGATTGACAGCACCTCGCCTTGCTTCCACGCCTGCGGTGAAGCGGCGCGGTTGTGGCTGGAACCCAGCGTCAGCAGGCAATATTCGAAATGGATGCCGCGATTGGTTTCCTCGCGCCGCAGATGCTCGATGATCTCGCTCTTGGTCGTGCCTTCGCGCGCCCAGGCAATGGTCGCCAGCATGGAATCGGTGATCAGTTCGGAGGCCGTGCGCAGCTTCTCCAGTTCCGCATCGGTCTTGATGGCGCGCATGCGCTCCAGCATGTCGGTCGCGTCGATCAGCCTGGCATCCGGCAACGCCTTGCGGATCAGCGTATAGGCGTCCGACGGCAGGAAGCCAGGCTCGATGCCGATGCATGCGCCCGCCTTGCCGATCTTCTGCAGGTGCTCGACCGCAAGGTTGGCGGCATCGAGCGTGCCCCAGCAGGCGGCGTGCAGCGTCGGCGTCCAGAACGGGTTGTTCTGATGCTCGCCGCCCTCCATGCGGTTGCCGATATAGGCGGCATGGTCCGGCCCGCCCTTTTCGTACACCACGATCGGCAGGTATCGGCTGTGGCCGATCGCATCCATGGCGGCGAAGAAGATGAACTTGTAGCCGCCCAGCAGGTATTGCGTGTTGTGCTTGGAGGTGGCGAGCAGCACATCGATGCCGGCCTCCTCCATCAGCCGGTCGACCCTTGCCTGGTCGAACGGAATATTGCCGACCGCATTCTTGCCCGGAGCAATGTTCATCTCTCTCTCCCTGAATTGCCTGGGATCGCCGGCTGTTTTGCTCCTGATCCCCTAGCTGGCACAAATCTGCACCATTTTGCCCACTCTGGTCCAGCCAGAAATGGGAAAAACAGCACCGTTCGATGTCACCATATCGTCATTCGTTCCATATCAAGCCAATCTGGTCCTACCAGATTGATCGGATTGACCGGCTTCCTCCAAACTGGTCCAGCGGACGAAAATTTCAAAGCCAAGCGAGGATGCGCCAATTCCGTCTCTGGCGAAACCCTCGGCAAGGCTCATAATCGCCGCCACAAGGGATGCTGGCGGGCTTGCCAGCGTCCGAGGGGTATTGGCGCACCCGGTCGGGTCGCGGAGAGGACGGAGTTCGATCATGTCAGGTTTCACGATTTCCAGACGCACGATGCTTGCCGGCTCGGCAATGCTGCTGGCCTCCACCGCCATGCCGGCACCTAGCTGGGCGCAGACGCCGAAGAAGGGCGGGCGGCTGGTGCTTGCCGCCGATTCCGAACCACGCAACCTCAACCCGGCGATCGTCGCCTCCAACGGCGTCTTCTTCATCTCCAGCAAGATCGTCGAAACGCTGGCCGAAGCCTCATTCGACGGCAAGGACGGGCTCGCGCCACGGCTGGCGCTGAGCTGGGAGGGTGCCGCCGACGGGCTCTCGGTGACGTTCAAACTGCGCGACGGCGTCAAATGGCATGACGGCAAACCGTTCACCTCGGCCGACGTCGCCTTCTCGGCGCTGCAGATCTGGAAGCCGCTGCAGAATCTCGGCCGCACCGTGTTCAAGGATCTGGCCAGCGTCGACACCCCTGACGATCTCACCGCCGTGTTCAAATTCGCCAAGCCGACGCCGTTCCAGCTGATCCGCAACGCGCTGCCGGCGCTGAGCAGCGTGGTGCCGAAGCACATCTACGAGGTCGGCAAGATCGAGGACAACCCGGCCAACAACGCGCCCATCGGCACCGGGCCGTTCAAATTCGGCGAGTACAAGGCCGGCCAATATTACCGGCTGACCAAAAACACCGACTACTGGGGCAAGGACGAACCCTATCTCGACGAGATCATCTATCAGGTGCTGCCGGATCGCACGTCCGCGGCGAGCGCGCTGGAGGCTGAAGAGATCCAGCTGGCGGCGTTTTCCGCCGTGCCGCTGGCCGACCTCGACCGCATCTCGAAAGTGCCGGGCCTGAAGGTGATCTCCAAGGGCTACGAAGGGCTGACCTATCAGCTTGTCGTCGAGATCAACCATCGCCGCAAGGAACTGGCCGACGTGAAGGTGCGCCAGGCGATCGCGCATGCCATCGACAAGGATTTCGTCGTCAAGACGGTGTTCCTCGGCTATGCCGCCACCGCGACCGGTCCGGTGCCGAAGAACGATCCGCAATTCTACACCGCCGATGTGCCGACCTATGCCTTCGACGTCGCCAAGGCCAACGCGTTGCTCGACGAAGCCGGCTACAAGAAAGGCCCGGACGGCAAGCGCTTCACGCTGAAACTGCTGCCGGCGCCCTATTTCAACGAGACCAAGCAGTTCGGCGACTATCTGCGCCAGGCGCTCGCCGCCATCGGCATCGATGCTCAGCTGGTCAACAACGACTCGGCCGCGCACATCAAGGCGGTCTACACCGACCACGCCTTCGACCTCGCGGTCGGCCCGCCGGTGTTCCGCGGCGACCCGGCGATCTCGACCACCATCCTGGTGCAGAGCGGCATTCCGGACGGCGTGCCGTTCTCCAACCAGGGCGGCTACAAGAACGACGCGCTCGACGCGCTGATCTCCAAGGCATCGGAGACGCTCGACGCATCAGCCCGCACCGACCTCTACAAGGAGTTCCAGAAGGAGGTGGCCACCGACCTGCCGCTGATCAACGTCGCCGAATGGAGTTTTATCAGCGTCGCCCGCGACACGGTCGGCAACATCGCCAACAACCCGCGCTGGGCGGTGTCGAACTGGGCGGACACGTATTTGGAATCGTGACAGAATTGCGCGGATGAAAATTTGCGAAATCAGCGTAGGCGTTGAGCCCTACGAGGCCCCCCTCTGTCCTGCCGGACATCTCCCCCTCAAGGGGGGAGATTGGCTGGCCGCACCGTCGGCTGATTTTCCTGCAGCGTCGAACATTGGCGAAACCATAAATGACTTCCGATCTCCCCCCTTGAGGGGGAGATGTCCGGCAGGACAGAGGGGGGCGCTCAGGCGCGACATCTCTCTTGGGCGACTCAGTGCCAAGCCTCCGACGCCCCCATGACCCGCGCCCTCACCCTCATCCGCCGTCGCCTCGTCGGCAGCATCTTCGTGCTGCTGATCGTCGTCGTCGGCACCTTCCTGCTGCTCGAAGCTGCCCCCGGCGATGCGGTCGATGCCTATATCGTCTCGACCGGCGGCGACGCCGGCATGATCGAGCTGTTGCGTCATCGCTGGGGTCTCGACCAGTCGGAGCTGACGCGGCTCGCCAATTACCTCTGGGTGCTGTTGCATCTCGATCTCGGCCAGTCGGTGACCTTCTCCAGGCCGATCCGCGACGTCATCCTCGAGCGCTTGCCCAACACGCTGCTGTTGATGGTCAGCGCCACCGCGCTCTCCTTCGGGCTCGGCTCGGCACTCGGAATCTATGCCGGCGCACGGCCGGGCAGTTTCCGCGACCGCTTCCTGTCGATCGGCTCGCTGGCGCTCTATGCCGTGCCGGGTTTCTGGCTCGGACTGGTGCTGATCGTCGTCTTTGCCGTCGACCTGCGCTGGCTGCCGATCGGCGGCATCGAAACCCTGGCTTCCGACAAGACCGGCCTTGATCGCGCCGCCGACATCGCCATCCACCTCGTCCTGCCTGTTTCCGCCCTCGGCTTCATCTATCTGGCGCTCTATCTGCGCATGATGCGCGCCGGCATGGCCGAGGTCTGGCGGCAGGATTTCGTGCTGGCCGCGCGCGCCAAAGGATTGTCACGCCGCCGCATCGTGCTCGCCCACGTCGCCCGCAACGCATTGCTGCCGCTGGTCACCATGCTCGGCCTGCAATCGGCGCAGATGCTCGGCGGCAGCGTCGTCATCGAGAGCGTGTTTTCCGTGCCCGGCCTCGGCCGGCTGGCGCAGGAGGCAGTCGCCTCCCGCGATACGCCGCTTCTGCTCGGCATTATCCTCACCAGCGCCGTTCTGGTCATCGTCATCAATTTACTCGTCGACATCGCTTACGCCTTCCTCGATCCGCGCGTCGGCGCCGGCGAGGCTGACGCATGAGCCCGCTCCGCCGCTTTCTACGCACGCCCGAGGCGGTCGCCGGCGCCATCCTCCTGGCGGCGCTGATCGCCATGGCGCTGTCGGCGTCGCTGCTGTTCCCAGGTGACCCGCAGGCGATTACCGGACCGGCGCTGCTGCCGCCGTTCCAGGACTGGTCGCTGCCGCTCGGCACCGACCGGCTTGGCCGCGACGTGCTGGCCGAGCTCTTTCATGGCGCCCGCACATCGCTGGCTGTCGGGCTCGCCGCTGCGGCGGCCGCACTTGTCGTCGGCGCCGTGGTCGGCACGCTGGCCGGCTTTGCCGGCGGCCTCGTCGACGAGGTGCTGATGCGCATCACCGACGCCTTCCAGACCGTGCCGAGCTTCCTGCTGGCACTGGCCTTCGTCAGCGTCGTCGGACCGTCGCTCGGCGTCGTCGTGATTGCCATCGCGCTCGGCACCTGGACCGGACCTGCTCGGGTCGCCCGCGCGGAAGTCCTCTCCATTCGCGAACGCGATTATGTCGCCGGGGCCAGGGTCATCGGCATGCACCCGCTGGCAATCGCCTTTCGCGAAGTGCTGCCCAATGCCTTGCCACCGGTGCTGGCGATGTCATCTGTGATCGTCGCCGCCGCGATCCTCACCGAAGCGGCCTTGTCCTTCCTCGGCTTAGGCGATCCCAACCGGGTGACCTGGGGCGGCATGATCGCCGAAGGCCGAGCCGTGCTGCGCACCGCACCCTTCCTGTCGATCGTCCCGGGCATAGCGCTGGTGCTGACGGTCCTCGGCGTCTATCTCGCCGGTGAAGGCATCGTCGAGACGACGGCGGTCAGGAGAGGCCTGTCGTGACCGCGCTCGCTTTGATCCGCAACCTGACGGTGACCTACCGCCGCGACGGCAGCGAGGTGGCAGCGCTAAGGAGTGTAAGCCTCGATATAGAGGCTGGCGAGCGCTTGGCCATCATCGGCGAAAGTGGCTCGGGCAAGAGCACGCTGGCGTTGGCCATTGCCGGGCTGTTGCCGGGCTCCGCCAAGATTGGTGGTCGCATCGATTGGTTTCTGTCCTCGTTGGGTGCCAAGGCGCCCCCCTCTGTCCTGCCGGACATCTCCCCCTCAAGGGGGGAGATTGGCAGTTTCGCTGTCGGCTCATCTCCTGCAACGTTGGTGATTGGCGAAGGCGGAAATAAGGGCGCAATCTCCCCCCTTGAGGGGGAGATGTCCGGCAGGACAGAGGGGGGCCTCATAGAGTGCAGATCGCAAAAATCCGCCTCCAAACAGAGCCACATCCCCCGCCTCGGCCGCGACATCGGCTTCGTCTTCCAGGACCCCTCCGCCAGCCTCGATCCTGTCATGACCATCGGCAAGCAAATCGCCGAAGTAGCGCGCACGCATCTCGGCCTCACCTGGTCCCAGTCCTACGCCAGGGCCAAAGGCCTGCTGGAGCGCGTCCGCCTACCGGACCCGGACTCGGCCTTGCGCGCCTTCCCGCACCAACTTTCCGGCGGCCAGAAGCAGCGTGTGGCGATCGCCGCAGCCATTGCGGCCGGTCCGAAATTGCTAATCGCCGACGAAGCGACCAGCGCGCTCGATACCATCGTGCAGGCCGAGATCGTCGCCTTGATCCGACGCCTGGTGACCGAGGACGGCATGACGCTGCTGTTCATCAGCCATGACATCGCGCTGGCGGCCGAGCTTGCCGAGCGCATCGCCGTTTTCCGTCATGGCCAACTGGTCGAGCTTGGCATGACGGCGCAGATTGTCGGCGCCCCGGCCCAGCCCTATACGCGCGCATTGCTCGACGCCCATATCGGTCTCGACACCAGGCCGCTGCTGAACCGAGCAAGGCTCCGCGCATGACCCTGCTGGCGGTGTCCAACCTGACCAAGCGCTACCGTCGCGGCAACAAGACCATCGCTGCCGTCGACGATGTCTCCTTTCACATCGACCCCGGCGAAACGCTGGCGTTGGCCGGACCTTCCGGCAGCGGCAAGTCGACGATCGCGCGGCTGGCGCTGCGATTGATCGAGCCGGACGACGGACGCATCGACTTCGAGGGCGGTGATTTCCTGGCCTTGAGCGGCGCCGCGTTACGAGCACGCCGCGCACGCCTGCAGATGGTGTTCCAGGACCCATTGGCCGCCTTCAACCCTCGCGCCACGGTGGCGCGCGTGCTCGACGACCCCTTGCGCATCCATGGCATCGCCTCCCGCGGCGAGCGCCCGCGCCGCATCGCCGCCTTGCTGGAGCGGGTTGGGCTGACGGCAGACCTCGCTCCACGCGCCATTCATGAAATCTCCGGCGGCCAGCGGCAGCGCGTCGCCATTGCCCGCGCCATTGCCACGAAGCCGTCGCTGATCGTGCTCGACGAGGCGGTGTCGGCGCTCGACGTCTCCGTGCGCGGGGAGATCCTCGAGCTTTTGCTCGACCTGCAACGCCAGGAAAAGATCGCCTATCTCTTCATTTCACACGATCTCGGCGTCATCAGGTCGGTCGCCCACCGCGTCATCCTTCTCGATGCCGGCCGGATTGCCGAAAACGGGGACGCCCGAACCGTCATCGACGCACCGCAATCGGCCATTGGCAAGGCGCTGGTGGCGGCAGCACCGAGATTGAACCGGACCGGACCATGATCCCGAAAAGTGGGATCCGGTTTTCGGACAAGATCATGGTCAAACAACAAACCAGGAAACAACATGACCGACGCCGAAGCCAGAGCCGAAAAACTGTCGCGCGAACTCGATTCCGCCTTCCGCAACCGCGCCGATCTCTACCGCCTGTTCCTCGACGAGCTGACCGGCGAGCTGGGCGCCGAACAGGCCGAAGCGATCATGATCCGCGCCATCGAACAGCGCGGCAAGGAAGTCGCGGCTGCCGCCTTCGCCAGCTTTGGCTCCAATGACGCACGCGCCATCGGCGAAGCCTTCCTCCTCGCCGTCAGCCCGGATGGCGGCCTGATGTATCCGACCGACGTCGAACGCAGCGATAACCGCATCGCCTTCAAGGTGAAGCGCTGTCCTCTGAAGGACGCCTGGGTCGAAGCCGGTGTTGGCGACGAAAAACTCGCCACGCTCTGCCGCATTGCCGGCGCCTTCGACCGCGGCCTGTTCGAGGCGACTGGGGTGGGTTTCGACAATGTCACCTGGACGCCGGGCCACGGCTCCGGCTGCTGTCATATCGCGCTGACAAACAGAGCCAGCATGGATGAGGGCCGCGCCTCTTCGAACTGACGGGAATTAGCGATGCTGTTGGCGGAAGCCGAACAAGGTGACAGCGAGCCCCTTCCTTGTTCTTATCGAGCATCACGAATCGGCGGCCTCATCGAGGAGGGACAATAGTGCACGTCGTGACATTGTTGAAAGCGAACATGTTCGATGTCGAGATCGACGGCAGGCCCGCTTCGATCGCCGAGGCTTTGCCGGACTGGAACTCGCATGACCGTTTCGGCCTGGTGATCGACGACGCGCTTGGCGGCATCGGCGCGACCCATCTGCTGCAGATCGCCATCACCGCGTTCTACGACGTCAAGCCGAGCCGCCGCAGCGAGCTGACGGTCTATCCGGAAATCTATGCCTTCCATATCGGCAAGGGCTATGGCGCGCACGCGCCCTATGATTTCTGGCCGGCCCGGCGCGAGGTCATCACCTCGCGCGATCATCGTGAGGTGCTTGACGCCATCAACGATCGTGGCATCACCCGGCTTGCCGTCCCCGATCGCCAGCCGCGAGACGTCGTGCACCGGCCGAAGGAAGTCGATGCGACGCTCGACCGGATTGTGTCGGCATTCGTCTACAGCCCGTCGGGCCGGGTTTCGGATCCCGACCTCGTCATTTCAGGCAACGACAAGCGAACCGAATACAACCCCAACAGTGCCTTGCGGCCTCGCTATACCGACAACCGCCCGGCTTCGGTTTCGACGGCGGCCAAGCCGGTCAAGGAGGTCGATCCGTCCTACCAGGAATGGCTCCGCAAGCGAGAGCACGACCTGACCAGCGAGGAACGTGCCTTTGTCGAACGCCGTCGCGAGGCGTTGAGGCAGGACGGGCTCGTCACCGAGACCTACCGGCGTGTCGGTGTCCGTGAAGCGCTGATGCGGCTGGCGTCGGCCGGCCTCGATTGAGGCTCGGCCGCCACCATTCGCCCGCTCAATAGCCGACGGTGAAGCGCTGCCTGATGTGGGCCGGCTTCTCGATCTCGTCGACCATGACGATCGCGTAGTCCTCGAAGGAAATGCTGCTGCCCTTGTCAGAGGCGAGAAGCGTGTCCTTGCCGAGGCGGAATTTGCCGGTGCGCTCGCCAGGCACGAACATGGCGGATGGCGACAGGAACGTCCAATCGAGGTCGCTGACCGTCTTCAATCTGTCGAGAAAGTCGGCGCCCTTCTGCGCTTCTGCCTTGTAGATCGCCGGGAAGTCGGGGCTATCGACCAGCCGCTTGCCCGGTGCGACTTCGAGACTGCCGGCGCCACCGACGACGAGATAGCGCTTCACGCCGGAGGCGCGCACCGCCTCGATCAGCGTATCGGCGTCGCTGTCCAGGAAATGCACGGAGCTGATCACCGCGTCATGGCCGCGGATCAGGTCCGCGAGACCTTGTCTGTCGGAGACATCGCCCTTCCTGGCCGTCACGCCCGGAAGCGCGGCGATCTTTTCCGGGTTGCGCGCGATGCCGGTGACGGTGTGGCCGCGATCGGAGAGTTCCTTGAGAAGGCGCGAACCGACGGCGCCCGATGCACCAATGAGAGCGACTTTTGCCATGACTGTTTCCTTGTTTCTTGTTGGGGGTCTGGAGGCTGAGATCACGCCGCCGCGATATGGGCGACGAGATTGTCGAAGCTGCCGAACAGTGCGTTCGAACCGATGAGCCGGGGCGCATCGTTGCGGATGACCGCCAGCGAAGGCACGCCATCGGCATGCAGGCGCTGGAACAGCGCACGGCCACGGCCAACCAGATCGCGATGAGCCGTCAGCAATGTTTCAGTCGGCGCCTTGAGCATTTCGGCGGCGTCCGCCATGCCGGCGGCGGCGAGCACCTCGGCCACACCGCCGATCGTCACGACATCGCGTCCCTCTACATAGCGCGCATGCTGGATCGTCTTCAGCGCCGCAAACCGGCGGCTAGGGTCTTCCAGGCCAGCGGCACTGATGCCGAGTGTGGCGGCATGTGAGTCGAGCAGGGTGCCACGGACATTGAGGACATTGTGCCGGTAGGCCGGCGTGAAGGATTGCCCGGTCAGGCGCTCGATGCGCTGGTCGTTCGCCCAGGCGTGCGCCGCAAAACCTTCATCCATAGGACGCGCGCCGGCGCCGGAAAACAGGCCGGTCGGCAGCAGTTCGACGCGCACGCCGGTGGCCGACAACCGGTCGAGCATCGGGGCGGCGCCATAGCACCAACCGCAGAGCGGATCGAAAAGATAGGTCACTTCTGAATTGCTCATAGTCGCTGCCATTCCTGTCCGGCTACCGGACTCATCGAGGCCGTCGCTCATATGTGGCAGACGGCGGCCTTGCGATAAATGGCCCCCAATTATACAAACTGTCTGATCTGATCATACAAAAGGGCAGCCAGCTTGGCCGAACTTCTGAACCTCAATCGGCTGGCTTATTTCACCACGGTGATGGAAACCGGCTCGTTCACTGCCGCGGCCGACCGGCTTGGCGTCGCCAAGGCCGTGGTCAGCCATCAGATCGGCAAGCTCGAGGAGGAACTGGGCGCAACGCTGCTGCAGCGCACGACCCGGCGTGTCACGCCGACCGAAGAGGGTCGCCTCTTTTATGACCGCGCGATGATCATCCTGCGCGAAGCGGAGGCTGCCTATGGCGAAATCTCGCGCGGAGCCGTCGAACCGAGCGGAACGCTGAGGCTGACGGCGCCGCTCGACTACGGCACCAAGATGGTGGCTCCGGTCATGGCGGCCTATCTCAGAACCTATCCGCATATGCGCGTCGAGGCGATCTTCGACGACGCCGTCAGCAATCTGGTGGACGAGCAGATCGATCTCGGCATCCGCGTCGGCTGGCTCGCCGATTCCTCGAACCAGGCGCGGCGCCTGGGGACGATCCGGCAGATCGTGGTGGCGAGCCCCGGCTTCGCCGCGAGCCTGCCGCCCGACGTGACGCCGCGCCAGGCAAGATCGCTGGCCTGGGTCGGCAACGCCCAGTTGCGCGGCATCGGCCAATGGCTGTTTTCCAGGGAGGGCGAAACGGTGCTGACCGAACTCAATCCGGTGATCATGTGCGACAAGAGCCCGGCTGCCCTGGCTTGCGTGCTCGCCGGCATCGGGCTCGGCGTCTTTCCGGACTACAGCGTCAGCGACGATATCGCCGAGGGGCGGCTGGTGCCGGTGTTTGCCGACTGGAGCCTGCCGTCAGGCGGCATCCACGCGGTCTTTCCGCCGGCCCGGTTCCGGCCCGCCAAGGTGCGCACCTTCGTCGATCTGCTGGCGGCGGCCGAGAGACGGCGATCGCGCGGTGTTGCCACGGCTTGAAGCCGATGGCGGTCAGCGGGCCTCTTGCAGGATCATCTCGGCTGCCTTTTCCGCGATCATGACGACCGGCGAGTTGGTGTTGCCCGAAACGATTGTCGGCATGATCGAGGCATCGACCACGCGCAGCCCGCCAAGCCCGTGAACACGCAGGGCCTCGTCGACCACCGCCATCGTATCCGAACCCATCTTGCAGGTGCCGACGGGGTGGAAGATCGTCGTGCCGATATCGCCGGCCTTGCGGATGAGTTCTTCATCGCTGTCATACTGCGTGCCGGGCAGCATCTCTTCCGGCGCAAAGCGTGCCACCGCCCGGGCCCTCATCAGACTGCGGACATGGCGCAACGACGCTACGGCCACGCTGCGGTCCCCCTCGGTGGAAAGATAGTTCGGCCGGATCTTCGCCGCCTCCCGCGCGTCGGCTGAACCCATGTGCACGCTGCCCCGGCTTTCCGGACGCAGATTGCAGACCGAGACGGTGACCGCGGGAAAGCGATGCAGCGGCTCGCCCAGACGGTCGGTGCTCAACGGCTGCACATGGTATTCGAGATCGGGCGTTACGAGGCGAGGATCGCTCCTGGCGAAGATGCCGAGCTGGCTTGGCGCCATCGACAGCGGCCCGCTGCGCTTGAGCGCGTATTCCAGCCCCATCGACGCGCGACTGACCAGATTGTGGTAGCGCTGGTTGAGCGTCGCAGTGTTGGCGACCTTGAAGACGGTGCGGATCTGCAAATGGTCCTGCAGGTTTTCTCCGACGCCTGGCAAGGCATGACGAACATCCACGCCGATGCCCGAGAGCAGATCGGGGCGGCCCACCCCCGACAGTTCGAGCAGCTTCGGCGAATTGATGGCGCCGGCTGCAAGGATCGTCTGGCCAGCGCGGACCTGGTGCAGGCGGCCGCCTTGGCGAAAAACCAGTCCGGTGACGCGCCGGCCGTCGAATTCGAGCCGTTCGGTCTCCGCGCCGAGCACCACGCGCAGGTTCTTGCGCGCCGCTATGCCACGCAGGAAGGCCTTCGAGGTGTTCCAGCGGACGCCCTTCTTCTGGTTGACCTCGAAATAGCCCGAGCCTTCATTGGTGCCGGTGTTGAAGTCTTCGGTGCGCGGAATGCCTAGTTCCTCGGCCGCGTCCCGGAAGGCGTCAAGGATCGGCCATGACAGCCGCTGCCGTTCGACCCGCCACTCGCCGCCGCTCCCATGCATGGCGCCTTTGCCGCCGTGATAGTCTTCCGATTTGAGGAAATAGGGCAACACGTCGTCCCAGCCCCAGCCGGCATTGCCGGCCTGGCGCCAGCCATCATAATCGGCTGCCTGGCCGCGCATGTAGATCATGCCGTTGATCGATGAACAGCCGCCGAGCACCTTGCCGCGCGGATAGTTGAGGCTGCGTCCGTTGAGACCGGCTTCCGGCTCGGTCTTCATCATCCAGTCGGTGCGCGGGTTGCCCATGCAGAAGAGGTAGCCGATCGGGATATCGACCCAGTGATAGCGGTCGCTGCCGCCGGCCTCGAGCAGCAGCACATTGTTGCGCGGATCGGCGGAGAGCCGGTTGGCGAGCACGCAGCCGGCGGAGCCCGCACCGACGATGACGTAATCGTAACTGCCGAACGGGGACGGTGAAGCTTCGGTCACGTGCGCGCCTGCTGTCCGGCGATGCGCTCCCACATCGGGGTCATCGCCTGGTTGATCTCGCCGTACAGTCGATACCGTCCCGCATATGCGTCGGCAACCGCCTCGTCGGGTACAAAATGTCGGGCGGCCGCCGTCATGGCGGCGGCACCTGCGCTGTAGTCCGCGAAAATGCCGACGCCGGTGCCCGCCGCGATCGCCGCTCCCAGCGCGCCGGTTTCGCGGCTGCGCGCCACGGTGACAGGCACGCCGAGCACATCGGCGAAGATCTGCGGCCATACGCTGCTGCGCGAGCCGCCGCCGGACAGCACCACCTGGTCGAAATCAGCGCCCGCTTTGTGCAAGGTCTCGACATGGCGCTTATGCTCGAAGGCGACGCCCTCGAACAGCGCACGAAGCAGATGGGCACGGCTATGCCAGCCGGCGATGCCGTAGAAGCCGGCCCGTGCATGGCCATTCTGCTGCGAGCCGTAGAGGAAGGGATGATAGATCGGGATGTCGCTGTTCGGATCGACGGACGCCACCAGTTCGCTGCACAATTCGAACGGCGACTTGCCGGCTTCGCCGCCATGTTCGAGGAATTCGCGAACGATCCATTCGAGATTGGCGGCCGAGGTCGCGCTGGATTCGATCGCCAGATAGCGCTGGCGATCGAAAGTCGACAGCATGAAAATCGAGGGGTCGCGGATCGGTTCGTCGGTGATGACCTGGTTGATGCTCCAGGTGCCGGCGATGACCGAGGCGGCACCGGTTCTGGTCACACCCGAACCGACCGCGCTGGCGACGACATCGAACAGCCCGGCGACGACCGGCGTGCCGGCGCGCAGTCCCGTCAGGGCCGCCACCTCCGCGCTGACATGACCGGCAATGTCGGCCGATTCCAGCACTGGCGGCAGCAGGTCCATGCAATCGCCGAGCCCGTAGGCGGCAAGCAGGTCCGGCTCGTAGCGGCGATCCTGCATCTGCAGCAGGCCGCAGCCCGACATGTCTGAAGTGTCGCTGCTGCGCGCACCTGTCAGGCGGTTGACGACGAAATCCTTGCACAGGAACACAGTTCCGATGTTGGCGAACAAGGCCGGCGAAAAGCGCTTGAGCCAGGCAAGCAGGGTAGGCGTCTGCGCCGCCCACGGCCGTTGCAAGCAATGTGCATAGGTGCGGTCGCCGACATTCTGTTTTGCCCATTCGGCGACGATATCGACCGCGCGTGTGTCGAGCGACTGGATGCCGATCAATGGCGCACCATCGCGATCGAGCGCGTAGAGCCCGTTGCCATGGCCGGCGCAGCCGATGGCGACGATCTCGCCGGCGTCGATACCGGCTTCAGCAATGCATTGGCCGATGACCGAAACCGCGTTGCGCCAGAGTTCGTCGAGGTCGCGTTCGACATGTCCGGGCTTTGGCATGGATGAGCGGCCGTCACGAGCGGCGAATGCCAGTTCGCGGCCGGACAAGTCGAAGAGGATGGCCTTGATGACGGTGTTGCCGGCATCGAGGCCGAGGATGTAGCTTGCCATTGGCGCCTCCCGAGGCCGCAGCCTATGCCTGGTTGTACAGGTCCCAGGCCACGCCGCCATCGGCATCGTCGTGAATGATCGCCATCAGCCCGCGCACGACAGCGCTCGGGTTGGCGTGCTGGTAGATGTTGCGGCCATAGACCATGCCAAGCGCACCCTGTGCCATCAAGGCGGCCGACTTGTCGAACACGGCACGCAGATCCTCCTTGCCGCCGCCGCGCACCAGCACCGGGCAGCGCGCCGCCTCGACGACGCGGTGGAAGTCGTTGGGATCGGTGGTCGGATCGGCCTTGACGATATCGGCACCCATCTCGCGGGCAAGCCGGGTCAAGGTGACGATCTTTTCGGCATCGCCGTCGACCATGTAGCCGCCATGCTCTGCGACCGGCAGCATGGCCAGCGGCTCGATCATCAGCGGCAGGCCGTATTTCTCGCAATCGGCGCGCACGCGGGCGATGTTCTGCACGCATTGCCGGAACAGGTCCGGCTCGTCGGGCAGCATGAACAGATTGACCACGACGCAAGCCGCATCCATCTCGATGGCGCCAAGCAAGGGCTCGGCTTCGTTCTGCAGCACCGCCCACATCGCCCGGTGGCGTATCCTGTTATAGGGATTGCCCATGTCGATGCGCATCACCAGCGCCGGCTTGTCCTTGCCAGGCACGGCCTGCAGCAGATCGGCCTGGCCGTAGTTCATCTGGATGGCGTCGGGGCCGGCCTTGACCAGTTGGTTGACCACACCGGCCATGTCTTCGAGTCCGGCAAGGAAGCTCGGCTCGTTGCAGACGCCGTGATCGATGGCGACGTCGAGGCAGCGGCCGCCGCCGAACAGACGGTTCATGCGGACTTTCTTGTTTACGCGCATAGGGCGCTCCTTTGATGCGTCTGGAGATCGATGCCGTGCCGGTCGGCCAGCAAGGTGAGGAAGGTCGAGCGCTCAGTGGCGGCCTCAATGGTGCTCCAGCCCTTGTGCGCCGCCAGCAGGTCGAGAACGGCGTTGATGAGGTCGAAGCTGAGGCCGCCCGAAATGGCAATGGTGGTGCGGCGCAGGAACAGGTCGGCAAGGCACTCGACCTGCTCACGCTCGATGATGTGGTGAATCTCGCTTGCCGAGTAATCCGACCGGGGCAGCATCTGCTCGCCCGCCGGGTGCGTGACGAAATCCTCGGCCGACGTGCCATAGCGCTGCAGAAGTGTGTGCGCCCGCTCGACCGGCAGGCCATGCTCGGCGGCGAATGACGCGCACCAGGCGTCCGGATCGGCGGGGAAATTGCGGCCGCCACCGATGGCCATGTCCTGCGTGCCCTTGCTGCGCGCTAGGCCGAGCCGCTTCAACGCCATATCGGCGGCCAGCGCTCCGAACGAACGGAAGGTGGTCCACTTGCCGCCGATCATGCACAGTGTCGCCGGCAGATGCCCGCTCGCTTCTACGAACTCGCAAAAATGATCGCGCGGTATTCGGCTGGTAAAACTGTCCTCGCTGGCGGGCAACGGGCGCACGCCGGCGAAGCGAAACACGATCTGGTCGTCGGTAACCTTGATCGAGGGAAAGACGAAGGCGAGCGACTGCAGGATGTAGAGCTGCTCGTCCCCCTCGCAACGGACCTTGTCCGGATCGTCCACCCGGATGTCGGTCGAGCCGATCAGCACCTTGCCGAGATAGGGAAACAGGATGCAGATGCGACCGTCCTCGTTTTCATAATAGACCATGTGGCCGCCGAGCGCGTCGAACAGTTCTGCGTTGTCGACGATCAGATGCGAGCCCTTGGTACCGCCCATCATCGTCTGCGCCGTTGCCCCGATGGCCTTGTTGGTCAGGTCGATCCAGCCGCCGGTGGCGTTGATGACCAGTTGCGCCCGCACCGGCAGTTCCTCGCCCGTCAGTGTGTCGGTGATGACAAGGCCGTCGCCGGTTGACGACACCTGAGCGTAGTTCAAGGCGCGAGCGTTCGCCGCGCTCGCCGTGGCGTCCAGCAGCATCTCCAGGCCGAGGCGTTCGGGCCGGCTCACCCAGGCGTCGTAATAGGTCGCCGAATTGCGGATCGCCGGATTGATCGCCGGCCATGTCTTCAGGGTTTCGGCGCGCCCCCTGAACCTGTGCGTCGGCATCAAACGCCGTGCGGCTGTGAAAAGGTCATACATGGCCAGCCCGGCCTTGATGACCAGCGCCCCGCGCCGGCTGGGCCGCCGCGTCAACCCGAGGAAACGCACCGCACCGTTGGCAAGGCCGGAGAAAATGTCGAAGATCGGCACCGTCGTCGGCAGCGGAGCCACATAGTGCGGCGCATTCCTCAGCAGCCGGTCGCGTTCGAGCAGGGATTCGCGCACCAGTTTGAATTCGCCGTTTTCAAGGTAGCGCAGGCCGCCATGCACCATGCGCGACAGGGCGGCACTGGCGCCGCTGCAATAGTCGCCCTTTTCCGCCAGCACGACATCGACGCCTTGCAGGGCCAGTTCGCGAAAGACGCTGATGCCGTTGATGCCGCCACCGATGACGAGCACGGCGATATCAGGCCGGTCGCGCAGACCGGCTAACGTATGGCTACGGTTCATCGGGGCTGTTGCCTTTTTTGCTCAGGCATCCATCGCGGTGAGATGCGCGGCTGCCGCGGCGTCGATCGCCGCTAGCTCGCTTGCCGCAAGCGTGATCTCGCCGGCCCGTGCATTGTCGAGCGCCTGTTCGGGATTGCGCGCGCCGCACAGCGCGAAGGTGATGCCCGGCTGGGCGAGCGTCCAGGCGATGACGATCTGCGCCGTCGACGCCTGGTGGCTCTCGGCGATAGGGGCGATGGCCTCTTTCAGCTTTGCCACCTTCTGCCGGTTGGCCGTGGAAAAGCGCGGGTTATCCTTGCGCTGGTCGTCGCCGCCGAATGTGCGGCCGGGGTCGACCGTGCCGGTGAGCAGCCCCAGCGCCAGCGACGAATAGCTGAGCGTAGCGATGTCATGGCGGCAAGTGATCGGCAGCAGGCTGCCTTCGATCTCGCGATCGATCATCGAATAGCGCTCCTGGATCGCATCGATCTGGCCGGCGTCGATATAATGGCCGAGATCCTCGGCACTGATATTGCTGGCGCCGATGGCGCGGATCTTGCCGGCTGCCTTGAGCTTTTCCAATACGGCCATCGTCTCGGCGATCGGGGTCGTCGGGTCCTGCCAATGGGTGATGTAGAGGTCGATATGATCGGTGCCGAGGCGCCGCAGGCTCTGCTCGACCTCATAGGCGATGCCGTCGGCGCCGAGATAGCGATGCACAGGCTTGTCGTCCTGGTCGAAGAAATGCTCGCCCTTGCCCGAATGCCAGTTCAGCCCGCATTTGGTCGCGATCACCACTTTGTCGCGCTTGCCCTTGATGGCGGTGCCGACGATCGCCTCGCTGCGGCCAAGACCGTAGGCCGGCGCTGTGTCGATCAGGCTGAGGCCGGCGTCGATTGAGGCTTCTATCGCCCTGACCGACTCCTTCTCGTCGGTGCCGCCCCACATCCATCCGCCAATCGCCCAGGTGCCCAGGCCCATGGCCGACGCCGATATGCCGGACTTGCCGATCTGCCGCTGGATCTGTCGAGAATTCATGCTGCCTCCTGTTCGGCCAGCTCGAGGATCTGGAGCCCCGTGGCCTCGTCCGTGACGATGGTGTCGAGATGGTTGCCGCGCAGAGCGGCGAGGATCGGCGCGACCTTGCTGGGGCCGCTTGCGATGCCGATCGAGCGCGGGATGGTCGCAAACTCGTCCAGCGTCAACGAGACCAGCGAACGGTTGAGCGAGTAGTTGCAGAGCTTGCCCTGGCGGTCGATGAGATGAGCGAGCAGCTCGCCTGTCGCCCCTGACTTCTCGATCGCCTGGCGATCGGCATTCGAGGACGGATGCAGGTCGTAATAGCTGGAATCGTCGGTCAGGATGGAGCCGACACCCACCACAGCGACATCGGCCTCGCGCGCCTTGCGAAACACGTCTGCGACGGAGCTGATGCCCATCAGCATCTCGCGCTGCTGCGCGGTATCGGCAAACAGCGGCGCATGGATCTGATAGGCGCGGCCGCCGAGCTTGTCGGCCATCAGCGAGGCGACGTGGTTGACGTCGGTGTAGTGCTTGCCCTGCACCAGGCCGGTTGCGGGAATGATCTCGACGTCGTATCGGCGCCCCGGCTTGAGACCGGCGACCAGCGCGCTGACGCCCTTGCCGCCGGTGATCGAGATCGTGTCGCCGTCCTTGATGGTGTCGAGCAGCAGCCCAGCCGCCGCCTCGCCGACCCGCTGCAGGGCGGTGTGCGGATTTTCGGAGACCGACGGCACCACCATCGCCCGCTCGATGCCGCCCAGCGCAACCAGCCGTGCTTCCAGGTCGACCAGATGGTCGATCGGCGACTTGATCTTGATCTCGACAAGACCGAGCTGGTGACCGCGCTTGATCAACCGGTTGACGGTCGCGTGCGAGATGCCGAGTTCCCCGGCGATCTCGGCCTGGGTCTTGCCTTCGACATAGTGCAGGACAAGCGCCTGGTGCATCTGGCGAACAGCGGCGATGTCGTCGCGTGTGTTGGGAGGAGCCATGGTCTTGCTTCGCTGCCTTTGAGGTTCAGGACTTCTTGCGGTGCAGGAAGTGATCGATCGACACCGCCGCCAGCAGGATGCATCCCTTGATCATGTCCTGCCAATAGACCGAGACATCGAGCAGGATAAGCGAGCTCGTCACCACCGACAGCAACGCCATGCCGAGGATCGCTCCGAAGATGGTGCCCGAGCCGCCATTGAGCGAAGCGCCGCCGATGACGGCTGCGGCGATGATGTTGAGTTCCATGCCGGCGCCGAAGGTCGGCGTCGCCGCGCCAAAACGCGCCATGTAGATCACACCGGCCAGTCCGGCCAGCGTCGAGCACAGCACCGTGACCCAGAACTTCACCTGATTGGTCCTGATGCCCGAGAACTGCGCGGCCTTCTCGTTGGACCCGGTGTAGAAAACCTTGCGGAAGGCCGTGGCGCGACGCAGCAGGAAGTCGAAGATGGCCACCACGACGACGAAGATCAGGATGACATAGGGGATGTTGTTGAAACTGCCCTGGCCGATGGCCTTGAAAGCCGGCGGCAGGGTGAACAGCGACAGCGGCGTGCCCTTGGTGACCACCAGGCACATGCCGCGCACGATGACCATGGCCGCCAGCGACGTGATGAAATGATTGAGGCCTATCACCGTGACGAAGAAGCCCATGGCCGCGCCGATCAACGCACTGACGCCAATGCCGATCAGGCTTGCCGTCCAGGGGTCGAGGCCGGCGAGGAACAGCGCACCCGAAACCACCATCGAGAAACACACGACCGAGCCGACCGAAAGGTCGATGCCGCCGACGATGAGCAGGATCGTCATGCCGACGACGACGATGCCTTCGATGGAGAAGCTCATCAGCATGGCGCGGAAATTGCCCCATGTCAGGAAGTGCGGCGAGGCGAAGCTCATGGCGATGCACAGCGCCAGGATGATGACGATCAGCCCGGCCTCGCGCATCGAGGCGAGCTGAGCGAAATTGATGCGCCGCCCGGCGGCCTTGATCTCGGCGTGCACGAGCGCTTCTCCTGATTCCCTAGGCGACATTCTGGGCCTGCCTTTGATTTGAACTGTCCTGGACGCCCGAGGCGAGCATGATGATGGCTTCCTCGCCGAGCTCGTTGGCGGTGAGTTCGCCGGCGATGCTGCCTTCGCGCACCACGACAACGCGGTCGCACAAGCCAATCAGCTCCGGCAGTTCGGACGAGATAACGATGACGCCGACACCGCTGCCGGCCAGCTGGCGCAGCAGCCGGTGGATCTCGACCTTGGCGCCAACATCGATGCCGCGCGTCGGCTCGTCCATGATGATGACCTTGGGATCGACCGACAGCTGCCTGGCGATGGCGACCTTCTGCTGGTTGCCGCCGCTCAGCGTCGACACAGTGGCATCGATGCCGGCCATGCGCACGCCCAGCCTGCCGGTCAGTTCCTTCGCCTGACGATCCTCGGCCTTGCGGTCGAGCAGGCCGAGGCGCCCGGTCAGCCTGGCGAGGTCGAGCGCCGATATGTTCGCCGCGATCGGCAGATCGAGGAACACGCCGGAGCCTTTCCTGTCCTCCGAAAGATAGACCAGCCCCGCCTTGACCGCATCGCCATAGCTGCGCGGCCGGAGCTGCTTTCCGTCGAGCGCGACGGTTCCAGAGGTGCTTGGCCTGAGGCCGCAGACCGTTTGCGCGATCTCGCTGCGGCCGGCGCCGATCAGGCCGCCTATGCCCAGAATTTCGCCGGCACGAAGCTGCAGATCGACGTCGGCGAAGCGGCGCCCATCGGAAAGCCCCTCGACCGACAGGAGCAGACGCCCGGGCTCTTGCGGCGCCAGCTTGTCGGGATAGAGCTGGGTGATTTCGCGGCCGACCATCTTGCGCACGACATCGTCAGGTGAAACGGCGGCGACCTGATCGGTCGCCACGTAGCGGCCGTCGCGGAAGACAGTGACGCGGTCGCACAGCGAGAATATCTCGGCCATTCGGTGGCTGATATAGACCACCGAAATGCCACGTTCCTTGAGCCCGCGCACGATCGAGAACAGGCGTTGCGCTTCGCTTTCGGTCAGTGCCGCGGTCGGCTCGTCGAGCATCAGCACCTTGCAGTCGAGCGTCAGCGCCTTGGCGATCTCGACGAGCTGCTGGCTGGAAATGGAAAGGTCGGCGACCCTGGTGCGCACCGGAATGGGCGCGAGCAGGTCCATGACCTTCTGGGCGTCAGCGTAGAGCTTCTGGAAATTCATCAGCGGCGCGCGCCGGCTGTTGATCGCGGCCATGTAGATATTTTCGGCAACCGTCGCATCCTGACACAGCGCGATTTCCTGGTGGACAAGCGCAATGCCGAGGCGTTGGGCGGCCGCAGGCGAGTGGATCGAAACACGCTCACCATCGATCAGGATGTCGCCCTCGTCGGGCTGCAATACACCGGCGATCATGTTCATCAGCGTCGACTTGCCGGCGCCGTTCTCGCCGCACAGTGCATGGATTTCGCCGCGCCGCAGCTCGAACCGTACGTCGCTCAGCGCCTTGACCGGGCCGAACGCCTTGGACAGGCCGCGGATTTCAAGAATGGGCGCCTGGGTCACGCCGTGCTCCTGCGATGCTTGCGGGGAGGAAGGAGGCCGAAGCCTCCTTCCCGGTTGGTCCGGCCTTACCGAGGCCGGGGCGGTGAGATAGAGGCTATTCCTCGATGCCCTTGGTGCCGCGACGCTTGAGGTACTTGTCCCAGTAGAAGTCGTCCGCATTGTCCTTGGAGACGATGGAGAAACCATTGTCGACGAAGGGCACGCTCATCGGGTTGAAACCCGAACGCTTGGCGTCGTTCATCGGATCGATCAGGCCGGGATGCTTGGCCATCCACAACAGCATGAAGCCCATATAGCCCTGCATGCCCTGGTTTGGATTGACCGAGCCGAAGATCTCGCCCGCCTTGATCATGTCGAGGATCTTGGCGTTGACGTCGGCGAGCATGACGCGGATCTTGCCACCGCCTTCCTTGGCGGCCTGGGCAGCGCCGATGGCCGAGTTGGCCTCCGGCATGAACACGGCGCCAAGATCAGGATGCGCCTGCGCCAGGCTCAGAACGGCCTGGTAGGCCTTGGTCGGATCCTGGTTCGAGGCGGCGCGGCCGACGAGCTTCATGTCAGGCCATTTGGCTTCCATGCGGGCAACGAACGCGTTGACGCGCTTGTCGTGGTTGTCCTGGCCGGGATTCTCCAGCACGGCATATTCGCCCTTGCCGTCCATCGCCTTGGCAACGGCGTCGGCGGCATAGGTGCCTTCGGCATTGTTGTCGGAGGTGATGTAGGAGACGCGCTTGGAATTCGGCGAGTCGGCGGCGAAGGTCACCACCGCGGTGCCCTGCTCGATGGCACGGTCGATCGGCTCGATGAACGGATCGGAGTTCATCGGATGCACCAATATGCCCGCCGGCTTCTGCGCCAGCGCCTGGTCGAAGGTAGCGATCTGCTTGTTGACGTCGTATTCCGGCGTGCCCGTATAGGCGGTCTCGCAGCCGAACTGCTGGCCGGCCTGCTTGAACATTTCATAAACCGGGAACCAGTATTCGACGCCCGAGACCATGACGTTCATGACGTATTTTTCACCCGGCTCGCATTTGAACGGGTTAGGGGTTTCGGCGCGTACCTGCATCGACCCAAAGCAGGTCGATGCAGCCGCCGCGATTGCGAGCGTGCTCAGAAATTTGCGCAAGTTTCCTCCCTTGGCCGAAGCCATCCTCAATGACCGTCGCAGGCACTCGGCGAGCGCTGCCGTATGGATTTGATGATGCCGACCTTCCTCCGAAAGCCAACAATCGGGACATTACAGCCCGGACGCGCATTGTCAATATAATTCACATAGTGAAATATATTTCAAGACCTTCCTTCCGAGGATTCATACGTTCCGGTCGACGAAGCTGGTCGCGGGCCACCAAGGTGCCGTACCGGCTAGGCAGGCCTTTCCGGCCTTTGGCCGCGAACCCGGAGAGTGTGGTTGGAGTATCGGCACCCAGGGGCTCGCGTGGTGCCCTCCCGCCGGCCGCGTTTATCGCGTGAAGCCCCGATCCTGTCTCTGATAGCATCTGTTCCGGGCGCGGCGTGACGCTCTCCATGTCGCTTGGCCAAGAAGTCAGCTGCTGCGTCGGCTTACGGCAGCCTTCGGACCATCCGGAGTATTCCGAGAAGCTTCGGCAGTCCCTTGAACGCAAAGGGCCGGCGGGCATTGTGCCATGCGGGCTGTTTTTGCTTTGGTTTTGGGGAGAGGATTGGTTTTGTCTGGGGGCTGGGGTTCGCCTGCTTGCGGGCGCCTGATGAGAGGCCGGCAGCACGGCAGAATACAAAAGAGCCCGCACGAGGCGGGCTGTTTGTTTAGTGAAGTTTGGTTGCGGGGACAGGATTTGAACCTGTGACCTTCAGGTTATGAGCCTGACGAGCTACCGGGCTGCTCCACCCCGCGTCACCTCTAAGCAAGCGTTTGCTTGCTAATCTAAGCAAGCGTTTGCTTGCTAATCTAAGCAAGCGCTTGCTTGCGTTCCTAAGCAAGCGTTTGCTTGCTTTATCGGACGTAAGCCGAGGCCTACAGATAGGTATATGGCTGACCAAATGAAAGGGCCGCTTACGCGGCCCGTGATCCCTTGGCGGGCCATTTCATAAAGAGAAGATTTCTCTCCATCCGATTTGGATGTGNGATCAACGTGCGTTTGGCAGACCTGGCAGCGACCTACTCTCCCGCGTCTTGAGACGAAGTACCATCAGCGCTGGAGCGTTTCACGGCCGAGTTCGGAATGGGATCGGGTGCAGCCGCTCCGCCATAACCACCAGGTCGGCAAAACGCACGTTGTTCGAGAAGCTTTTTGAGCGATTGGCCG
>NZ_JAFG01000008.1 GCF_000519305.1 Mesorhizobium ciceri WSM4083
AGCGAACTCCAAACAGGTAGCCGATGAACAGCGCCTTGAACATCAAGGTAGGGTCGAGCGGCGGGCGGCCATTGTCGGGGCAATAAAGCGGCGCGGTCAGATCATGGATGAAGGTGAAATCGATCACACGGTCGATCTTGCGCAACAGGTGATCAGCCGGAACCAACTGATCCAGCGTTACCATCTCGAGGGCGGTCTGTTCAGGGGCGGGTCGCTTCAACATGACCCAGTGAATCAAAAACCCCCGGCAAATGCCAGGGGTTTGTCAGCAGCCTGAAGGGCGGCAGAGATGCCGCCCTTTTTGTTTTGCGCAGCAGTCGCTGTGGCCGTCTCTCAGACGGCGGCATCCGCGCGTTGCTTTACCTCGCCGGCAAGCACCGCGGCTTCGATCAGCGCCGCCACCTCATCGGCCACGGCCTGTACCGGGGCGCGGTCGCTTGTGGCGCGGGCGATCACCATCAGCCCTTCCAGCGACGATTCGACCAGCAGTGCCAATGCATACGCGCGGCGCTCGGGCACCCCTGCCCTGACGAAGGCGTCGCGCAGCAGGCCTATCCACTGTTCGAAGGCCGAGCGGCACAACTCCGCCAGTTCCGGCACGTCGGTCGGCGCGTCCAGCACGACAGGCGCGATCGGACAGCCGAGCGAAAACTGGTTGTCTTCCAGCATGCGCCCCACCGACTGGTAGATACGATGGACGGCCACTGCCGGATCCTTTTCGGCAGCCAGCGCTTCGCCCAGCCTCTCCGTCACGTCGGCAGCGCTGGCGCGCGTCACCTCGATGACCAGTTGGTCCTTGCCACCCGGAAAATGAAAATAGAGCGAGCCCCGCGGCGCGCCGCTGGCGCTCAATATGTCGTTGAGCGAGGTGCCGTGATAGCCGCGCTGCCTGAGCAGCAGCCCAGTCGTCTCGAGTATGCGGGTGCGGGTGTCGTTGGCCATGTCAACCTCTGTCAGGAGGAACCATTATAGGCCTTGCGCAAAATATGACAATCGGTCTACATAATATGTAGATCAGTCTATATATTCCTTGGGAGGAACGACATGCGAAGCTACCGTCTCGAAGGGTCTGGGACCGAATCCCTGATGCTGCGCGAGACGGCGCAGCCGGAGCCGAAACCGCATGAGATCACGGTGCGCGTTCGCGCCACCTCGCTCAACCGGCGCGACACGATGATCCTCAACGGCACCTATCCGCTGCAGCCACGCCAGGGCGTCGTTCCGCTAAGCGACGGGGCCGGGGAAGTGGTCGCCATCGGCGATGCCGTCACCCGCTTTGCCGTCGGCGATCGCGTGACAGGCAGCTATTTTGCGCGCTGGATCGACGGCCGCATCCATGCAGGGCTGATCGATCAGCTCGGCTGCACGCTGGACGGCATGCTGGCGGAATACGCCGTTCTCGACGAACAATGGGCGGTGCGGCTGCCCGATCATCTCGGCTGGCAAGAGGCGGCGACGCTGACCTGCGCCGGCCTGACCGCCTGGAATGCGGTGACGGGCGCCGGAATTCCGAAGCCCGGCCAATGGGTTCTGGTCATCGGCTCGGGCGGCGTCTCTTTGTTTGCACTGCAGTTCGCCAAGCTGCTCGGCTGCCGCGTCGCCGCCGTCACCTCGCGCGGTGAGAAAGCCGACAGGCTGCGGGCGCTGGGCGCCGACCTGGTGATTTCGACATCGGATATGCCGCAATGGGGCGCGGCCGTCCGCGACCAGACCGGGGGCATCGATCTCATCGTCGAGACCGGTGGCCCGGCGACCTTCGCCCAGTCGCTGATCGCCAGCACGCTTTACGGGCACATCGTGCTCTTGACGCTGCAGGATGCGAAAGGCGGATCGATCCAGCTACCGGCGGCACTTTACCAGCGCAGCCTCGCCACCATCAGCCGCCTGTTCGTCGGCAACCGGACCAATCTCGAAGCCATGCTGCGCGCCGTCTCGCAGCATCGCCTGCGGCCCGTCATCGACAAGGTCTTCGCCTTCACCGAGGCCGGCGATGCCTACCGCTATTTCCAGCAGGGCGACGTCTTCGGGAAGGTGATCATCGACGGCGCCTGACCCATCAAGTCCTCAAACCAAGGGAGAACGACAATGACAATTCGTGAAGCCTCGGCCAAATGGCAAGGCACGCTGAAGGAAGGTTCGGGCCGGCTGCGGCTCGGCAGCGGCGTCTTCGAAGGCGCCTATTCCTTCCCGTCGCGTTTCGAGCACGGTCCGGGCACCAACCCGGAAGAGTTGATCGCCGCAGCGCATGCAGGCTGCTTCTCGATGGCGCTGAGCGCCATACTGGGCGGCGCCGGCCATGTTGCCCGCAATATCCACACGATCGCCAAGGTGCATCTCGGCGCGACCGCGGCCGGGCCGACGATCACCCGTATCGAACTCGAAACCGAGGTGGAGGCCGCAGGACTCGCCGAAGATGAATTCGAGCGCCTTGCACAGTCCGCCAAGGCGGGCTGCCTCGTCTCGCGGGCCCTTGCCGGCGTGTCTCAGATCACCCTCAAGGCAACGCTCGTTGAAGCCACCAAAGGCCAATGAAGCCAGGAGAAAGAAGATGACACAGGAGCTTGTCATGGACGCAACCGCGTACGATCTGTCCCAGCAGACGGCAGAGATCATGCGACGCTACAACGACGTATTCCAACGCCATGATCCCTCGGCACTCGCCGAACTGGGTGGCTGAGGATTGCGTGATCGAGAACACCGTGCCGGCGCCGGACGGCGCCCGTTTTGCCGGTCAAGCGGCGTGCGTCGGGCTTTGGACGGCGATAGCAACCCAGGCCGGCACGCGCTTCGATATCGAGGAAACCTTTGTGGCCGGCGACCGGGCAACGATCCGCTGGCGCTATTTCATGACCGACGGCAATTCGCTGCGCGGCGTCAACCTCATGCGCGTGGCCGACGGGCGGATCGTCGAAGCGATGGGCTATGTGAAGGGGTAGTGTGCCCGAGCGATTCCCCGAAAGCGCATAACGGCTTTTCGCCCGGAATAGCGCAACAAAGAGGAGCGGATCAGCGAGACTGAACCGCTCCCCGTAGCGCTACCGGTCGGCCAGCGCCAGCTTCGCGCCGAGCATGACGAAGGCGCCGGCGAATGTCCGGCGCATCCAGGTCAACACCATTGGCCGCGAGACGACGTGGCTGCGGATCGAGGCGGCGAAGATGCCGTAGCCGACGAAAACCACGAAGGTCAAAAGCATAAAGACGGAACTCAGTTCCAGCATCTTCGACAGCGCATTGGGCTCCGTGGTGCTGACGAACTGCGGCAGGAAGGCGAAGAAGAAGATCGAGAGTTTCGGATTGAGCACGTTGACGAGGATGCCGGTGGCAATCACCTTGCCGGCCGAACGCGGCGTCACATCCTGATCGACGCTGAGGCTGCCCTTTTCCTTCAGCGTGTTCCAGGCCATGTAGAGCAGGTAGGCGACGCCGAGATATTTCAGCGTCTCGAAGGCGAGCGCACTGGTGTGCAGCAGCGCCGCCAGGCCAGTGATGGCGGCGGCCATGTGTGGGATGATGCCGAGCGTGCAGCCGAAGGCGGCGATGACACTGGCCCGCGCACCGCGCGAGAGGCCGGCGCTCAGCGTGTAGAGAACGCCGGTGCCGGGCGAAGCCACGACAATCAGGGACGTCAACAGAAATTCGATGCTCACGATGGTTCCTCCGGCACCCTACCCGGCCAGGAAGGTATCGGGCTGCGGGTCGGCGCACAAGCGGAGGCGATTGGAGATTGGCTACACCTGCAATCCGAGCGCCTGGCGTGCCATCAGACACTCCTCGTCACCGGGCATGCAGGCGCGACAGACGTCCGGCCGGACCTCGTAGATGCCGCAAGCGGTAGACTTGCCGATCTCGCCGGACAGCGCCGAGCAGCGCACGCCCTCGCAGCGCATGCCTGACAGGTCAGATGCGACATATTTTTCCGGGATACGGTCGAGCTGTGCGTCGTCCTCGGTGGAAAAGCGCGGCCACTCGGCCGAATAGGAGCAGCAGGCACCGCAGCTTTGGCAATCGAAGGTGCCCTGTTGCGACGACAAAACGCTTGCGGCGGCCACCAGGGCGGACAGCCCTGGCGCGGCGGAGTTGCGATCGGCGTCTTGCGGCAAGGCGCTATTTCTTCTTAGCCGTCTTGCCCTTCGGCGAATCCGCCGGCGACTTGAACAGATCGGTCGCGGCTTCGGTGGCGTCGCCGGCTTTCGGCGCGGCAAACGGCTTGGCCGGTTTTGCCGCGGCACCCGAGGCTGCCGGCTGATCCTTGGAGGAGAATTTTATGGCCATGTCAGTCCTCGTCGTCGAAGCGCGATGATGGGGCGCGCGGATTGCGCAGGCGGCCGATCAGCGCCGAAACGGCCGTGATGTTCATTTCCTCGGGCGACCAGTTTTTCACCGCCTCGATGTGATGGGCCGCCAGCTCGCGATGCGTGCTGCCGCTGTAGGCGGCGTCCTGATACGTCACCCGCTCATGGGTCTTGGCGTCTTCGCGGACATATTCGATCAGGTAGTTCGGGCATTCGGCGCGGCCGCGCACGCCGACGCGCACCTGGGCATCACCGTGGGCACGCTTGCAGCGTTCGAGCTTTTCCAGCACACGCCGGACGAATTCGACCGGCTTGTCGAGGCCTTCGACCATGTCGGCAATGGTTGCGTCGGCGGCGATCGGTGTTGGCGGTACGCGCTTGGTGGCCATCAGCGTCGTCCGGCCCGCTTCGGCAAAGCGGCTAGCGCGGCGGCGGCGGCCATCTCGTCGGCCTCCTTCTCCAGGCGCAATTCGCGCAGACGCGCGGTCTTGGCTTCGCGTGCCTCGCTGACGGCGTCGCGCTCGGAATTGATGCGGTTGAGCGACATCGACTGGGTTTGCGTCTTGCTGAACAGGGACACGGCCTGATCGACGGTTGTCTTTGAACTGGTGGTCAAATCTTTCTCCTGTCAGGAGCCTGTGCCGATGGAGCGAGACCGGGTCTTCGGTCAGGATCACGCACAAAGCAATACGCGTGGCGAATTCAAATTGCTGGAGCGTCCCTTAGCACGTCCAGGCCGGCGCGCAGCGCACTTTCGGCGGCAAGGCGCGCAAAATGAAAAAGGCCAGGCACCGCCTGACCTTCCATGAGAGCGTCGCGCAACCGGATGACATCCAAAAAGATGCACCGGGATGCACGGGAACGCCCTGCTTATGCACATGATATGCCGTGGAAACTCAGGTTCCCGCGGCCATGCGCCCGAATTCGCCACTCACCGGTGCCAGTACATCCGTGGTCACCGGGAGAGCTGAATTCGTTTTTCAGGCCGCCTTCAACTGGTCGGCGGACATCTTGCCCGACTTGTTGTCGCGGACCATCTCGTAGCCGAGCTTCTGGCCCTCGACGATGTCGCGCATGCCGGCGCGCTCTACGGCCGAGATGTGGACAAAAACGTCGGCAGAGCCGTCGTCAGGCTGAATAAAACCAAAACCTTTGGTGGCGTTGAACCATTTAACTGTGCCGGTGCTCATGACGAACCCTTTCCATGGCAAATATTCGTTCGACGCCATGCGGATGCACAACGTCGTTTGTCCCGATTTTTGATGTGGGAAGTTCGTCAAAGGCGCGCTCGAAAGCGCGGATAACAAAAGTCAGTCAAACAAATATCGACGATTTGCTTGTAGGCTTCTTTTGGTGCGCTGTCAAATTTGCATAAAGCCACAGCTGCGGAATTCGTCCAAAACACCTGACCAAAACACCTGGCATGACGGCAAAGGGGGCGCCAAACAGCGCGCTTGCGCCACCTTGAAAAAATTTCGCGGCACCTCTGGAACCATCTGCGCAGACGCGCATTTATTCCGTGTCATCAGCAGTTCATGAGAGCAATCGAATAACAGTTGATGGCAAAGACGCCCCCCGCACGATAAAAGGTGCGAGGGGCGTTTTCGTTTGGATCCTATTCGTCCGGGCCGGGTTCCGGCCACGTCTCCCTGCCCGCCTCGGTATACCAGTGGCGCATCGCCGGCGTTGCCAGCACGGCGTCGACATAGGCGCGCGTATCCGGCGCCAGCGTGCCGCCATAGGTATCGAAACGGGTGACAACAGGCGCATACATGGCATCGGCCGCGGTGAAGTGGCCGAACAGGAACGGGCCGCCCTTGCCGTATTTTTCCCGGCACGCGCGCCACAGCGCCTCGATGCGGGCGCGCTGCGCCTCGCCCTCGGCGTCGAGCGGCTTGTGGCCCTTGGGCCGGCGCAAATTCATCGGCCAGCCATAGCGGACCTCGCGAAAGCCGGAATGCATCTCGGTCGCAGCCGAACGCGCCAGCGCACGGGCATCGATATCGGCGGGCCAGAGCTTTTTCTGCGGAAACAGGTCGGCAAGATATTCAAGGATGGCAAGAGTTTCCCAGACGATCTTGCCATTGTGATTCAGCACCGGCACCTGACCGGTCGGCGACACTTTCGCCAGATTGGCAAAGGTCTCAGGTGTCCGCAGCCGCACGAAACCTTCCTCGAACGGGATCTCCAGATGCCTCATCGCCAGCCATGGCCGCAGCGACCATGAGGAGAAACACTTGTTGCCGATATAGAGCGTGAATTCAGCCATTTTTCTCCCCGTACGCTCGGCCATCCAAAATCCATGGTCGGCGCGTGTTCACAGCCTAGCCCACCAGCCTTGCCCCAGGCGGCGGCTGCGCGACCTGATCTGCTGTCCGGGCGACGCCTGGAACCTAACCGACACCGGCTCGTTAGCTACCCGCAAATGAATTCCCCCGAATTCAAAAATCCCAGGAGATGCGCAAAAATGGTGAACAAGGATCAGGTCGCGGGCGTGGCCAAGCAGGTCAAGGGCTCGGTCAAGGAAGCCGCAGGCAAGGCAACCGGCAACAGGCAGACCCAGGCCGAAGGCACGGGCGACAGGATCGCCGGCAAGGTGCAGAAGGCCTATGGCGACGTCAAGGACAAGGTCAAGAAGGCGCTCTGATCCGACATCGAGAAACGCGCTTTATCGAGGGAAAGGCGGTCGCGAAGGCCGCCTTTTTCAGGTGCTCCAGCCCTTGCTGAAAGCATCGGTGAAGGCGACCTCGCCATGATCGCCGGTCGCCTCGCCCAGCACCACGTCCATGCCGTCGCTGGTCACCCTGGCCAGCGCGAAACCGCCCATATAGGCAGCCTTCGGCTTGAACAGGTCGATCCCGTCCCTGCGATAGACCAGCGGCGTTTCGTGCTGGTGGCCGTGGAAAATGCCGACGACATTGTAGCCCTTCAGCGCCGCCAGCAACGCCTGCCGGTCGGCCTCGCCCCACCAGTGCGGCGCACCGGTGCCGTCATCATCGAAGTGCCTGTTGGCGGCATCCCAGCGTTCCACCGAGAAAGTGTCCCAGCCATAATGCTGGAACAGGACGACCGGACGGCCGTCCGCCGCATAGGTCGCCAGGTCCTGCTTCAGCCATGGCAGGCTGCTCTCGGCGCCGTGGCCGGTATCGCCGGCGAAGCGATGCGTCTGGATCAGATGCAGGCCGCCCCAGTCCCAGGAGTAGCAGTCGGTGTCGACATCATAGTCGGTGGCCGGCACCGGCGGCTTGAAGAACACGCCGGCGCGATGGTTGACCTCGACGTAATCGCGCAATTCGCGCCGGTACCAGTCGACATGGTGCGGCGGCCCGTTCTGGTCGAGATCATGGTTGCCGAGCCCGATATAGACCGGCATGTGCACGCGATCCGGGCCGACGCCCTGGCTGTAGCGCTGGCTGAACTGGAGCAGTTGGGTGCCCTCGCTCGGCTGCGTGATCTGGCCGCCGCCATCGTCGGTGATGTCGCCGCCGACGACAAGGCCGAGCGGCGTGCCTATCCTGCCGGCCGAACGCAGGCCGGTGGCGACGCCATTGATGTCGGCCGGCCAGTCCTTGTCGCCAAGCGCATTCAGCACCGCCACGTTGCGCAGCAGCGCGGCGTCGGTCTTGCCTTCCTGCAGGCAGTTGGGGCTCAAGCCGCTCGCCATGCGGCAGGCATGGACATCGGCGATGAACAGGAAGGTGGCGTCGATCGACTGGACGCGTTGCCCGGTCTGGCCGAAGGCCGGGCGCGGCAAGGCGCCGGCCGCGGCAAATCCCGCAGCCTGCGCCAGGAAGTTGCGTCGGGAAAGCGATCCAGTCGAACGGCGATTCATCATACGCTGATTCAGCATGGGCAGCAGCCGGTCGTCCAGCGTCTCTGCGCCCCGCCATCATCGACATGACGCGATGGGTCTGGCATGTCTCCCTTGCGCGAGCGGAGGAGGACGAAAAATGAAAGCCGCACCTAGCTGCATGATTCTGGTCTGCATGAACCTGGCCGCGATGATGTGCGCGAGCACCGCGCATGCCGCCGGTTGCGTCGACGCCAAGTCCGTCAGGAAGGGTTTCGTTCTGGCGAGACCCGGCATCCAGAGCGAATTTCGGCCCGTGGCTGGCGGGATGATGTCGGTTATCAACACCTACGAATCGCAATCGCCGCAAACCCAATATTTGTTCGCCGGCCTGATCGAGGTGTTTCGCGACAGCGACACCGGCCGCCAGGCGATGATCCCGTTTTCCGATCTGCGAAAGCTGTTCCCGCTGAAGGCGGGGGCAAAGGCCGCGGTAGAGTTCGTCGAGCTGTCGCCGAACAAGCCGCCGAAGGGCACCAAGACGCTGAGCCTGGTCGTCAAGGGCAAGGAGACATTCAGTCTGGGCGCGTGCAAATACAATGTCCTGGCGGTCAAGGAGACCTTCAAGAACGGCGCCGGCGAGACGCTGGACTCATTCACCGCCCTCTATGCGCCCGATCTGCAAGCCGCGCTCGCGCGGCGCTACGATGAAGGCACGAGTTCGGAATCCGTCAACGGCTACGAAACGATCAAACCGCTGGCCGAGTAGCTGAACCAGAGCCCGGCGTCCCCACCTCGCCCAGCATCGGCTGAAGAACGCAGCGCCGCGAAGTCAAGGGGTTCTCGGCCGTGGCAGTATCCTGTTGCGCCGCCTGGCAACCGATCCGCCCTGCGACGGCGCGCTGCGCTCCAGCCCCGCCAGACAATCCCGCAGCACACCGGCATCCTGCGCCGTCTTGGCCATCGACATCGCCCCGGAATAGGCGGCGACCGTCAGCGCCGCAAAGCGTTCGGGGTCCGTGCCCTCGTCCCTGCCCGCCTGCTGGTCGGCACGCACCTTGTCGGCAATCGCGCGCCGCCACCCGGCAAAAATCCCGGCAAGGGCAATGCGGAAATCCGGATCGGCAAGCGACAGTTCGTGCGCCAGATTGTTGAGCGGGCAGCCGCGGACGAAACCCTGCTGCTCCAGTTCCGCCGCCACGGCCTCGAACACCGCGCGCACGCCTTCGCGGGCCGACGCCGCCGCCAGCACCGGCGCGATCCATGTCTCTTCGACCGCTGCCGCCACACGCTCGTCGATCACCGCCAGCGCCAGCGCCTTCTTGGTCGCAAAATGGTGATGCAGCGCTCCGCCGCTGACATCAGCCGCCGCCATCAGGTCGCCGATGCTGGAGGCGTGATAGCCGCGCGCCTGGAACGCGTCCTCGGCGACATCGAGCACTTTCTTGCGCATGCCTTCAGGGTCGTTGATGCGTTTTCCCGGGCGCGGTTTTGGCTGGACGGTCATCTCTGTTGACATTGCCGAACTTTAGCATGTTGACAAAACAGGACAACCGGTCTGTTTTACAAAACAGGATGATCACCCTGTTTTGGAGAATGTCGGATGAACCTGCCCCAGAACGTCGCGACGAAACCCTCAGCGCTCGCTTCGCCTGTCGTCGAGCTTCGGCAATACACGCTGAAGCCCGGCCGGCGCGACACGCTCATCGACATCTTCGACAGCAGGCTGATCGACGGCCAGGAGGACGCCGGCATGACCATCATCGGCCAGTTCCGGGACCTCGATCGGCCTGACATGTTCGTCTGGATGCGCGGCTTCGATGGCATGGTCGCGCGGAAAAATGCTCTCGCCGAATTCTATGGCGGGCCGGTCTGGGCGGCGCACAGTGATGCGGCCAATGCAACGATGATCGATTCCGACGATGTGCTGCTGCTCAAGCCGGCGTGGCCGGGCGCCGGCTTCGACCTAGCGGGCGCCCAGCGGCCAAGTCTGGCCGACGAAAAGCCCATTCAAAACAAACCGCTGACCGGCATCGTTGTCATCGAGATTCATCATTTGCAGCCCGGCACAGAGGCAGATTTCGCCACTCGCTTCGAGATCGAGACGGCGTGCCTGATGACGGCCGACGCACGCCTGCTCGCCGCTTTCGCTACCGAGCATGCCGAAAACAGTTTTCCGCGCCTGCCGGTACGGGCTGAAGAAAACGTCTTCATCGGCGTCATGGGTTTTGCCAGCACTGAAGCGCATGCCCGCCACAAGGCTGCGCTTGCCGCCTCTCCGGTATGGCAGGATTTTTGGCAGGCCGCGCAGCTCGGCCTGACCAGACCAACGGAGACCTTGCGGCTGTCGCCGACATCGCAATCGCTGGTCGGGCGTTAGACCTCCAATGCCTCGATGATGGCCTTGGCGACGAGGCCTGGATCTTCCCAATGCGGGTTGTGGCCACAGCTCTCGGCCCGAACGAAGACGGCTCCGGCAAGAGCGGATCGCAACGCCTGCTGGTGCGCCTCGCCGAACAGCGGGTCGCACGCGCCGGCGATGATCAGCGTCCGAGCCTGCACGGCCCAGGCCGCATCGGTCAGATCGGCGCGGCGGATTTCCTCGAGGATCGCGCGCCAGCGCGGCGTCGGCATCGCCGAGGCCTCTTGCGCCAAGCCGGCGAGAAAGGCTGCTGGCACGTCGGGACCACAGGCATGCCACCAGGCATAGAACGGATCGGCCGGCGATATCGGATCACGCAGCGCCTCGACGCCCGCGACCAGAGGATGGTCTGGCGCGAAATCGGGCTTCAACGTGCCGGCCAGGACCACCAGGCCGCCGATCAGTTCGCTGTGTCGCCCGGCCAAGGCGATGGCCACCATGGCGCCTAGCGAATGGCCGACGACGAGCGGCCGGTCGAGTTGTAAACTCTGGATCAGCCCGGCGAGATCATCGGCAAGATCGGCGATGCCGCAGTTCTTGCCAGCCTGCGAGGCGCCGTGGCCGCGCAGATCCGGCATGATCAGACGGCGGCCGGCCAGATATGGCGCCAGAAGCGAAAAGCTTCGGCTGGTATCGGTGAAGCCGTGCACCAACAGCAGTGCCGGCTCGGCGCCTGATATCTCGACATAGGCGATGTCGATATCGCCGACAGTGACGAACTGCTTGCGGCCGGCCCAGGCGTCCTGTTCCGCGCAGGCATTCAGCACCGCCGCCCTCACAGGCCGAGCTTTTCCTTGACCGCGGCAAGGCCGGGTTGGCCATCAAAAGTGGTGACACCGGCGAGCCAGGCATCGAGACGGCTCTTGTTGGCCGTGATTGCCTTCAGCGCGCCGTCCTCCGGCTTCATGCCGTCATTGATCAGATAACCCATGCCGACATTCTCGAAATCGATGTCGAAGGCGAGGTTTTTCAAGAACTGCGCGACGTTCGGGCATTGCTGCAGATAGCCCTTGCGCACCTGCGTCGTCACCGTCGCGGCGCCGAAGTTCGGGCCGAAGAACTTGTCGCCGCCGGTCAGGTACTTGAAGTCGTACATCGTGTTCATCGGATGCGGCGCCCAGCCCTGGAAGACGATGAACTGCTTTTCCTTGATCTCGTAGCCGACCTCGGAAAGCATGCCGGCTTCGCTGGACTCGACCACCTGCCAGCCGTCCAGGCCAAAGGCCGGATCGGCGACGGCGTCCATCATCAACTGGTTGGAGCCGGGCTCGATGCCGTACATTTTCTTGCCGAACTTGTCGGCGAATTTGTGCAGGTCGGAAATGTCCTTGACGCCGGCATCCCAGGCGTAAGTCGGGACGGCGAAGGTGTATTTGGCGCCTACGAGATTGACGCGCACATTCTCGACAGAACCGTCTTTCTTGTAGGGCTCGTAATAGGTGACCATGGCCGGGTCCCAGTAGCCGAGGAACAGGTCGAGATCCCTGTTTTTCATGCCCTCATAGATGACGTTGATGCCGAGCACCTGGCTTTGCGGCTGATAGCCGAGCGCCTCCAACAAGACGTTGGCGACCGCTGTGGTGAAGGCAAGGTCGTTCCAGCCGGGTTCGGCCATGCGGACCGTCCTGCACTCTTCGGCCTCGGCCGCCTGGGCCGCATGAGTGGCCACCATGAGGGCGGCAAGGCAGACGCCATTTACAAGGATGCGCAACATTTCGGTTCTCCTCATTCGCTGAATTGACCACTTGGTCTTTTTATTGTCCCATGGGTCAATTCTTGATCTGAGCGGGCGAAAATGTCAACGTGGATTCGAAATGCATGGATCGATCCCGTGAAACTCAAGCGTCTCAGTGATATCCGCCGCAAGGAGCTGAGGCAGGCGGCCTTCGCCGTGCTGGAGCGCGAAGGCATTGCCGGTGCGACCCTGGAAAAGGTGGCGGCGCAGGCGGGGGCCTCAAAGGGCATCGTGCTGCACTATTTCCGCAACAAGCAGGAATTGTTCGAGCACGCGATGCGCGAGGCCAATGCCGTCCTGTGCCAGGCGGTCATCGCGCGGCTTCGCCGGGCGCGGACGCCGATGGAGCGCATGGATGCGGTGATCGAGGGCAATTTCGAGGAGCATCTGTTCCAGCCGCCTCTGTGCCATGCCTGGCTGTCGCTCTGCGCCGAGGTGCCGCGCGATGAGAAGATGGCCCGTATCCAGAGGGTGATCCACGCGCGCATGCGCTCGAACCTGTTGTCGGGCCTGCGCGGCCTCGCCTCGCCTGGAGAAGCCGACGACATCGCGCTTGGCGTCACCGCGCTGATCGACGGGCTTTGGCTGCGGCTCGGCCTGCAGCCGGGCAGCGTGTCGCGCGAACAGGCGGTCCGCCAGGTCAAGAATTATGTCGCGGGGCGGCTGGCCCTGCGGGAGCTTGCGACCGCCGGCGCTTAAACCAGCCTCGGCTGGCCTGCCGGATGGAAGCCGTCGAAGTTCATACCGTGGGATAGGCTGACGGCTTGACCTTGGCCGCCACTATACGGTGCTCTCGACGACGCAGAAATCTCGGAGCATCCCATGAGACTTCACAACAAGCGCGCGCTGGTCACCGGCGGGTCGGACGGTATCGGCCTGGCGATCGCCGAGGCCTTTTCGCGCGAGGGCGCGGACGTCCTGATCGTCGGCCGCGACACCAAGAAGCTCGACGCCGCCCGCGAGCGCCTCGGCGACACTATCGAGACGCTGTCGGCCGATCTTGCCACATCGGCCGGCATCGCGGCCGTCGTCGAGCATGTGAAAAAGTCGGGCAGGCCTCTCGATATCCTCGTCAACAATGCCGGAGTGGCTTTCCTGGTGCCGTTCGAAACCGTCAGCGAGGCGCAGTTCCAGCAATCCTTCGCGCTCAATGTCACTGCTGTGTTCTTCCTCACCCAGGGCCTGCTGCCGCATCTGGCAGTCGGCGCATCGGTTATCAACATCTCGTCCTATTTCGCCAACAAGATGATCCCGAAGCGGCCGTCGAGCCTCTATTCCCTGTCGAAGGGCGCGTTGAACTCGCTGACCAAGTCGCTCGCCTTTGAACTCGGCCCGCGCGGCATCCGCGTCAACGCCATCGCGCCCGGCACGGTCGACACCGCCATGCGGCGCAAGACCGTCGACAATTTGCCAGCCGAGGCAAAGGCGGAACTGAGGGCCTATGTCGAGCGCAGCTATCCGCTCGGCAGAATCGGCCGCCCCGACGATTTGGCCGGGATGGCTGTTTACCTGGCCAGCGACGAGGCCGCCTGGACCAGTGGCGGGATTTTTTCGATCGATGGGGGATACACGGCGGGGTGAGCTGCTTTTCTCCCTCCTTGAGGGGGAGATGGCCGGTCCACCCTCCGCAGCTGCTGCGGAGGACGGGCAGGCCAGAGGGGGTCGCCTCACATGGAGCGCCAACCTTCTTCCGGCGGCGGCAGGAGGTCGCGCCCGGTCGAACCGACCCCCTCTGTCGCCTCCGGCGACATCTCCCCCTCAAGGGGGGAGATCACCTTCAACCGATTTGCATCAATCCCACCAGCAATCTCCGCTTGAAGCCGTTTGTGCAACGCGATACGCCGTTGCCGACTTCGACAAGGAGAGACCCGTGACCGCTGCAAAGACCAGAACCGAAACCGACACGTTCGGCCCGATCGAAGTCGCCGCCGATCGCTATTGGGGCGCGCAGGCGCAGCGTTCGCTTGGCAATTTCAAGATCGGCTGGGAGAAGCAGCCGGCGTCGATCGTGCGCGCGCTGGGCGTCGTCAAGCGAGCGGCGGCCGAAGCCAACATGGAGCTCAAACGCCTCGATCCTTCGATCGGCAAGACAATTGTCGAGGCGGCGCAAGAGGTCATCGACGGCAAGCTCGATGAGCATTTCCCGCTGGTGGTCTGGCAGACCGGCTCGGGCACACAGTCCAACATGAACGCCAACGAGGTGATCTCCAACCGGGCGATCGAGATGCTGGGCGGCGTCATGGGCTCCAAGAAGCCGGTGCATCCCAACGACCACGTCAATATGAGCCAGTCGTCGAACGACACCTATCCGACGGCCATGCACATCGCCTGCGCCGAACGCATCGTGCACGATCTGTTGCCGGCGCTGAAGCACCTGCACAAGGCGCTCGCCGCCAAGAGCAGAGAGTTCAATCACATCATCAAGATCGGCCGCACGCACACGCAGGATGCCACCCCCCTGACCCTCGGCCAGGAATTTTCGGGCTACGCCGCGCAGGTCGCCTCGTCGATCAAGCGCATCGAGCTGACGCTGCCCGGCCTGCAGGAACTGGCGCAGGGCGGCACCGCCGTCGGCACCGGCCTCAACGCGCCGGTCGGCTTCGCCGAACGGGTGGCGGATCGCATCGCCTCCATCACCGGCATTGCCTTCGTCACCGCGCCGAACAAGTTCGAGGCGCTCGCGGCCCATGATTCCATGGTGTTTTCGCACGGCGCCATCAATGCGGCGGCCGCCGCACTGTTCAAGATCGCCAACGACATCCGGTTCCTCGGGTCCGGCCCGCGTTCGGGCCTCGGCGAACTGTCGCTGCCGGAAAACGAACCGGGCTCGTCCATCATGCCGGGCAAGGTCAACCCGACCCAATGCGAGGCGCTGACGCAGGTCTGCGTGCAGGTGTTCGGCAACAATGCGGCGCTCACCTTCGCCGGCAGCCAGGGTCATTTCGAGCTCAACGTCTACAACCCGCTGATGGCCTACAACTTCCTGCAGTCGGTGCAGCTGCTCGCCGACGCCTCGGTCTCCTTCACCGACAATTGCGTCGTCGGCATCGAGGCCCGCGAAGACAACATCAAGGCGGCACTCGACCGCTCGCTGATGCTGGTGACGGCGCTGGCGCCGACCATCGGCTACGACAATGCCGCCAAGATCGCCAAGACCGCGCACAAGAAGGGCACCACTTTGCGCGAGGAAGCGCTCGCCACCGGGCTGGTCAGCGAGGCCGACTACGACCGGCTGGTGCGGCCGGAGGACATGACGCATCCGGGGTAGGCAATTCCAGGAAAAGTGCCTTGCGGTTTTCCGTCCGGAATTGCGTCAACCAAAAGCCGGGTGTTTCGTGACGGGAGAATTTACTCCCGTCACGACGTGACGCGAAGCGAATTTTGCGCAGGCCGCCCGATCACGGAAACGTAAGTACTGTGAACAATGTGTCGCCAACCTGGTGGCTTTGGTGAACAGTCGGCTTGCTCTATCTCCCCGGTATCAACCCATCCCGGAGAGCCACCATGTCCATCAACACTTCAGTCGCCGGTTCCGGCGCATCCAATGCCTCGACCACCATCCTCCTCGGCCGCGTCCTGCTTGCCGTCATCTTCCTGCTTTCAGGCTTCGGCAAGCTGACCGCCATCACCGGCACGGCCGGCTATTTCGGTGCCCTCGGCCTGCCCTTGCCGACCGTAACGGCCATTGTCGTCGGCCTGATCGAGCTTCTCGGCGGCCTCGCCATCCTCGTCGGCTTCAAGACGCGGATTGTTGCCTGGGTGCTGGCGATCTTCACCGTCGCTACCGGTTTGGTCGCCCATACCGGTTGGGCCGACCAGATGCAGATGATCCAGTTTCTCAAGAACCTCGCGATTGCGGGCGGCTTCCTCCTGCTGGCTTCCTCGGGCGCCGGCGCCTATTCGATCGACGCCAAGCGCGGCTGATCCAAAAACTGGCAATAGCCGAACAAAAAAGCGGCGCGGAATTTTCCGCGCCGCTTTTTCGTTGTTGGTACATGCCCGCCGATCTGTCGGCCGAAGTTTCTGATAGGATCGAGGCTATCGGGATGGCGTCGGCCGGCGGCCGACGATGGAGGTGAACATGCCCCGCGACGCGCTGCTCCTGCTCTCCCGGTTGCTGCTCGCCGCCCTGTTCGTGCCTTCCGGTTTCCAGGCATTGAGCGACATTGCGGGCACCACAGGTTATTTCGCCGGCCTCGGCCTGCCGCTGCCGGCACTTGCCGCCTGGGGCACGGGACTGTTCGAACTGATCGCCGGGCTGCTCATCCTGGTCGGTTTCCAGACCCGGATCGCGGCGCTGCTGCTCGCTGCCTTCTGCATTGCCGCCGGCTTCATCGGCCATTACGGCCAGGGCGACGGCGACGGGATGCTCGCCTTCCTGCACCAGCAGATGCTGATGAAGGACATTGCGATATCAGGCGGGTTTGTTGCGCTGGCGATGGCCGGTGCGGGCGCATGGTCGATCGACGGGCGCGGTGCGGTTTGATATCTTTGCTTACACGCGCCCGAGCTGGTCGACCCCCACTCCGTCTCGGCTTCGCCGAGCCACCTCCCCCGATCGACGGGGTAGAGGAAGGGCGCGAGCCTATTGCCGCCAACGCTCTTCCAACGAGGCTCCCTTCCTTTCCCTCCGGAGGGGGGAAAGGTGGCGCTGCGAAGCAGCGACGGATTGGGGGAAGCCGGTCCTCAAACGCGAAGCCGCTGATAAATCACGCTCTGGTAGGCCGTGTTCATTTCACTGAAAGGCTCGGGCCGCCCTCGACAGCCAGCACCAGCCGGCGGTTGGTGATCCTGGCCAGCTGTGCCAGGCGCCCGGCCGGCCGCTCGCCATAGAGATCGGCCAGCGATGCCGGCAAGACCAGCGCCAGCACGCCGTTGGCGCGCTGTTCCCATTTCAGCCTGGGCATGATGCCGGGCATCGACGCCGTCAGCAGGTAGACGACGCGCATCATCGCGGCGAGCACGCGGGCGCGCTCCAGATAACGCGGCGGCGCCAGCGCCTTGATCTCGGGGGCGATGGCTTCGTTGAAGATGCCGTCGTGACGATAGGCGTTGGCCATGGCCAGGAAAGCACGGCCGGGATGGTCGACGCCGAAGAAGGAGGCGTGCGCAATGATGTTGAGCGATTGCTTGCCGCGATATTCGGGATGCGCGCGCCAGCCGATATCGGCCAGCAATGCGGCCGCGTGGCGGTAGCGCGCCTCGTCTTCGGTCTCGTCGATGCCGAAAGCGGCAAAGGTTTTGGCGGTCCAGTCGACAAGTTCATGCGCATGGGCGACGGAGCGCGAGCGCAGGCGGGCGAGTTCCTCCGACGCCGAAATCAAGGGGTCGGCCTTCTGCTCGGCCTCATCGAGCAGCGAATAGAGAAAGCCTTCGCGTACACCCAGAGCCGAGACGATGATCTTCGACGGCTGCATCGCCGCCATGATCTCCTGCAGCACGATGGCGCCATAGGGCAGCAGCGAACGGCGGTTCTTGGAAACGCCTTCGATGCCCTTGACCTTCTCGATCTCGGCCTTGGCCACCTGCTTGAGGAAATTCGCCGCGCTTTCGGCCGAGATCTCGTAATGGTGCATGACGCCAAGCGGATAGTTGGTCATCTCCATGTGCAGCCGGGCGAGATTTCGCCAGGTGCCGCCGACGGCGTAGAAGGGCCTGCCCTGCCCGCCTTTCAACAGCTTGGCCTTCGCCAGTTCGTCACGCGTGATCTTGGCCGCCTGAGCCAGCGAGTTCTTCGCCATGTCCTGCAGGCGCAGACCGCCCAGCGGCAGCGTGATGCCGTCGCCGATCGCTTCGCCGGCGACGTCGACCAGTTCGAGGCTGCCGCCGCCCAGATCGCCGGCGATGCCGTCGGCCGGATGGAAGCCGGAAATGACGCCGAGCGCCGAATAATACGCTTCCTGACGGCCGCTGATGACACGGATCTCGGTCTTCAGCACCTCCTCGGCGCGGTGAATGAAATCAGGGCCGTTGACCGCCTCGCGGGCCGCGGCGGTGGCCAGCACATACATATGCTCGGCGCCGGCCTGGTCGGAAAGCGCGCGAAAGCGGCGGAACTCTTCCATCGAGCGCGTCACCGCCTCGGGGTCGAGCTTGCCGGTCGAAACGATGCCGCGGCCGAGACCGGCCAGCATCTTTTCGTTGAACAGCATGGTCGGCGAGCGCGCCAGTCCCTCATAGACGACGAGACGGATCGAGTTCGATCCGATGTCGATGATGGACAGCGGTCGGCGGTCCTGCAGCCGGCCCTGGGAATCAGACAGCATCAGCCGGACGCTGCGGCGTTCTTCTTGCGGCGCTTGAACTGCGCGATGCGCTTGGGCGCATGCGACTTCAGCGCGTCACCCCGTCCCGACAGGCTCGGATTGGTCATGAAATATTCCTGCGCGTTGAACGGTTCCTCGCCCTCCTCCAGCACGACGCGCCGGGAGGTTCCATCAGCCAATACGTCGAAACTTTGCTGATTGTCCATGATGTTGCCCAGCATGATCTGGCCAAGGATCTGTTCATGCACAGTTGGATTGGTGATCGGCACCATGGTTTCGACGCGGCGGTCGAGATTGCGCGGCATCAGGTCGGCCGAAGAGATGTAGACGATCGCCTCGTCCGACGGCAGGCCGTACCCATTGCCGAAACAGTAAATGCGGCTGTGTTCGAGAAAACGGCCGACGATCGATTTTACGCGGATGTTTTCCGACAGGCCCGGAACCTGAGGCCGCAGGCAGCAGATGCCGCGCACGACAAGATCGATCTCGACGCCGGCGCGGCTGGCATCGTAGAGCGCGTCGATGATGATCGGATCGACGAGTGCGTTCATCTTCATCCAGATGCGTGCCGGTTTCCCCTGCACCGCGTAGGCAATCTCGTCGGCAATGTGCTTCAGGATGCGGCTTCTCAGCGTGAACGGCGAGATCGCCAGCCGCATTTCGTCCGTCGGCTCGGCATAGCCGGTGATGAAATTGAACAGCTGGGCGACATCGCGGGCAATCGTCGGATCGGTGGTGAAGAAGGACAGGTCGGTGTAGATGCGCGCCGTTACCGGATGGTAGTTGCCGGTGCCGAGGTGCACGTAGTTGCGCAGCTTGCCGTCCTCGCGCCGCACCACCAGCGACATTTTCGAATGGGTTTTCAGCTCGAGAAAGCCGAACACGACCTGCACGCCGGCACGCTCCAGGTCGCGCGCCCAGCGAATGTTGGCTTCTTCGTCGAAGCGCGCCTTGAGCTCGACCAGTGCGGTGACCGACTTGCCGGCCTCGGCCGCGTCGACCAGCGCACGCACGATCGGGCTGTCATTGGAGGTGCGGTAAAGCGTCTGCTTGATTGCCACCACCTCCGGATCGGCCATCGCCTGGCGCAGGAACTGCACCACGACGTCAAACGATTCGTAGGGGTGATGGACGACGATGTCCTTCTCGCGGATGGCGGCGAAACAATCGCCGCCATGCTCGCGGATACGCTCGGGAAAACGCGGATTGTAGGGCATGAATTTCAGGTCGTCGCGAGGGACGGCGACGATCTCGGAAATCTGGCTGAGCGCCAGCGGCCCGGTGAGCACGCTGATGCGGCTGGACGACACGCCAAGCTCGCCGGCGACGAAGTCGCGCAATTCGCCAGGCATCAGCCTGTCGAATTCGATGCGGATCACCGAACCGCGCCGCCGCCGCTTCAGCGCCGTTTCGAACAGGCGAACCAAATCCTCGGACTCCTCCTCGACCTCGATATCGCTGTCGCGAATGATGCGAAACGTGCCGGAGCCCTTGACCTCATAGCCGGGGAAGAGCTTGCCGATATAGAGGCCGACCGCCTCTTCCAGCGGGATGAAGCGGACATGATGCTTGCGGTCCGGCAGACGGATGAAGCGCTTCAGCGCCACCGGCAGGCGCAGCAGCGCGCTCATCTCCTCGCCATTCTTGCGATGGCGCAATTGCAGCGCCATCGAGAAGCCGAGATTGGGGATGAACGGAAACGGATGCGCCGGGTCGATCGACAGCGGGGTGAGCACCGGGAAAACCTGTTCCTGGAAATGGTCTTCCAGCCAAATCTTCTCGTCCTTGGTCAGCGCATCGCGGGTGATGCTCTCGATGCCTTCCTTGTTGAGCAGCACGGTCAGCGCCGAAAGGCTCTTCTGCTGGTCTTCCTGCAGTCGCTCGACCTCACGCAGCAGCTGTTCGAGCTGCTGTTCGGGGGTGCGGCCGTCAGGGCTCTTCAGCGTGATGCCCTCGCGCACCTGGCCGGCAAGACCGGCAACACGGACCATGAAGAACTCGTCGAGGTTGGCGGCCGAGATCGACAGGAAGCGGACGCGCTCCAGCAGCGGATGATTGAGGTTCAGCGATTCCTCGAGAACGCGCCGGTTGAACTGCAGCCAGGAAAACTCGCGGTTGACAAACCGGTCCGGATTGCCGCCCTCCGGGCGAGCCACCTCGACATCCACGAATTCGTTCTGCACCGGCTTCAGTTCGTTCATGATTCCCGCTCTTCCCGTGCCGTCAGCCGGTTAGCCAGTCTCTATAGCGACCCATGGTCCCTCCCGAAAACCGAAATTGGTTTTCGGGTCATGGGTTAACCGGCTTAACTTATCCTCTGACAGGCTTTTGCGACAGTTTCATTTCATCGAACTTGCAAAGAGGCCTGATATGATCCAGATGCAGACGAGACTGCGTTAAGGAGACGACGATGGCAGGCGGTTCCATTCCCCATTTTCAGAACGATGCGGGCTATCAGGCAATCGACATCGGCGTGAAGGAATTCATGTGCACGGGCGCCAATCCGCCTTTCGACCACCCGCATGTGTTTCTGGACATGGGCGACGACAACGAAAAAGTCTGCCCCTATTGCTCGACGCTCTACCGCTATTCTCCGAAGCTGAAGGCAACGGAAACGCTGCCGGCCGGCTGCATCTACATAGAACAAGCCGCCTGAGTCTTTCGCGACCAGCCCGATGAACGACACGCGCTCCCGGCAAATTGTCATCGCCGGGGCGGGTGTCGCCGGATTGACCGCAGCCCTCGCGTTCGCCGAACGCGGCTACCTTGTTCGGGTGTTCGAACAGGCGCAGCGCCTGGAAGCTGCCGGCGCCGGCATCCAGCTCTCTCCAAACGCGACCCGTATCCTTCGCCAGCTTGGCGTGCTCGACCGGCTGCTGCCGGCGGCGGTGCGGCCCGAAGCCGTGGTGTTGAAGGAGGCCGCGACCCTGCGCGAACTGGCGCGGGTGCCGCTGGGGCAAGCCGCCGAAACGCGCTGGCAGGCACCCTATCTCGTCGCTCACAGGGCCGATCTGCAGAGCGCACTGACCGCGCGCGTTGCCGAGATGCCGGATATCCATCTCACCACCGGCGCCCGCATCGGCGACGTTGACACCGGCCCGGATGGCATCACCGCGACGGCCGAGATCGGCGGCAAGACCATCGAGGCGGAGGGTTTCCTGCTGGTTGGGGCCGATGGCGTCTGGTCGTCGGTGCGCGCACTTGTCGATTCGGCCAAGGGGTCGGCTTCGCCAAGGAACCATTTCTCCGGCGAACTGGCCTGGCGCGCCACCGTCGCGGCCGGCAGTGCCGCCGGTCGGAGCTTTGCCGCCATCGGCGCCAGGGACTGCGTCACCACCTTCCTGCATCCCGGCTTCCATATGGTCGCCTATCCCGTCAGCAAGGGTGCGGCCTTCAATCTCGCGGCCTTCACCCGGGGCGACCGCATTGCCGAGGGCTGGTCCGGCAACGCCGACGCTGGGATCCTGACCCGAGCCCTGCGCGGCACCGCGACAGAACTTGCCCGTCTGGTCGAGCAGGCCGGCCCGTGGACCGCATGGCCGATCCACACTGTTGACCCGCAACAGCCCTGGACAACACCGAACGGCACCGCACTGATCGGCGACGCCGCGCATGCGATGACGCCGTTCGCGGCGCAGGGTGCGGCCATGGCGATCGAGGATGCGGCGACGCTTGCCGACATCATCGCCGACTTCCCTGCCGACCCCCTGGCCGCACTTGCCGTCTGGGAGCAGTCACGGCGGCCGCGTGTCGCGCAGGTCGCCCGACGCGGCGCTGTCAACCGGCTGGCCTGGCATGCCTCGGGTCCAGTGGCGATTGCGCGCAATGTGTTCCTGAAGGTGCGCTCGTCGGAAAAACTCGCGGCGGATCTGGACTGGCTCTACGGCTGGCGGGCTCATTAGAATGCTTACATCGGTCGACCTTGACGTAATGGCAATTTGTAGTTACATTTTTGTAGTCAACGAGGCGCAAATTGCGATTTGAATGGGACGCCGAAAAGGCGAAATCCAATTTCCGCAAGCATGGCGTAAGCTTCGACACCGCCGTTCGTGTTTTCGCCGATCCTTTCGCGCTATTGGAGCATGATCGAATTGAAGGGCGCGAATATCGTCGGCAGACAACCGGCTTGGTTGACACCGCATTGATATTGCTGGTTGCACACGCAGATCGAGAGGAAGACGGGATCGAGGTGATCCGCATCATTTCAGCGCGGCGAGCTACGTCCAAAGAGAAAAGGCATTATGCGCAAAATCGTTCGATATGAATTCGACCCGGCCAATCCGCCTCCTCTGACAGAAGCACAGAAAGCGGAGATCGCGGCTTTGAAGGCGCGACCAGAGGATGATGTCGACACGAGCGACATTCCCGAATTGACCGAGGAATTCTGGCAGAACGCCGTCCGAAATCCTTATTTCAAGCCGGTCAAGCAACAACTGACCCTGCGTCTCGATTCTGACCTCGTCGCCTGGTTCAAAAGGCGCGCACCGGATGGTCGCGGCTACCAGAGTGCAATCAACAGAGCGCTTCGAGAATATGTGTCCAAACAGGATCGCAAGGCCGGCTGATCACCGGAACGGCCTTCAATTATACAGCCGCATCGACAGGCCAAGCGATACAGGCAGCGGGTTCCACCAGCCGGTGCGCAGGCCGGCGGTGCGCAAGGCCGCCGCCGTCCAGGTGTTGCAGCCGACCAGTGCGTTGAAATGGCCATTGGCTTCGTAGAAGCCGTCGAACCTGGAATAGGCTGCGTCCGGAATGCGGATTGGGCCTTCCGGTCCCCGCTGGAAACTCGCATCGATGAAATCGAGCAGCGCCGCGAACCGGTCCTCTGTGATATCGAATCCCGCGATATCGGGGCGCGGTTCGACGATGTCACCGGCGACATCGACATGCATGACCGACGCGTCGAGGGTCAGTGCCTTCATCACCGGCACCGCCTTCAGCTCGGACCATGTCGGCGTCTCCAGGTAGAAGGCGCGGCCGCCCCAGCCGAAGACGATGTAGCGGACTTCCGGCCTGTCGGCCGGTATGCCGGCGTCGACCAGGAAGCGGAAGCGCTGACGCACGGCGTCGTCGACCGGGATGGCGATGTCGGTGTGGATCGGATTGTTCAGCACCAGGATGTGGCGCGTCGCGGCGGGCATGGCGGCGGCCGCCGGCCACAGCGGCCGTGGCACGAAGGTGCCCGTCGCCACGGCGAGTGCGACGACAACCAACAGAAGACCTAGAAAACGTCCCAGTCTTTTCATGCAAGGCGGCCCTGCAAACGCGCTCCGGCGCGACACGAACGTCCGCCTGTTATCCCATACGCAAAAGAGCCCGGCAGTGTTTCAGCCGGGCTCTTCGTGGCCTTCGAGGCCTAGTGCAGGATCTGCGACAGGAACAGCTTCGTGCGCTCGTGGCGCGGGTGGTCGAAGAACTCGGCCGGCGTGTTCTGCTCGACGATCTGGCCCTGGTCCATGAAGATCACCCGGTTGGCGACCTTGCGGGCGAAGCCCATCTCGTGGGTGACGCACAGCATGGTCATGCCTTCCTCGGCAAGGCCAACCATCGTCTCCAGCACTTCCTTGATCATCTCCGGATCGAGCGCCGAGGTCGGCTCGTCGAACAGCATGATGCGCGGGTTCATGCACAGCGAGCGGGCAATCGCCACACGCTGCTGCTGGCCGCCGGAAAGCTGGCCGGGATATTTGTGGGCCTGTTCCGGGATCTTGACGCGCTTGAGGAAATGCATGGCGATTTCCTCGGCCTGCTTCTTGGGCGTCTTGCGCACCCAGATCGGCGCCAGCGTGCAGTTCTCCAGGATGGTCAGATGCGGGAACAGGTTGAAGTGCTGGAACACCATGCCGACCTCGCGGCGCACCTCGTCGATCTTCTTGAGATCGTTGGTCAGTTCCTTGCCGTCGACGATGATCTTGCCCTTCTGGTGCTCCTCCAGACGGTTGATGCAGCGGATCATGGTCGATTTGCCGGAGCCGGAGGGGCCGCAGATGACGATACGCTCGCCGCGCATCACTTTCAGGTTGATGTCCTTCAGCACATGGAACTCGCCGTACCATTTGTGCATGGCGATGATGTCGATGGCGACATCGGTCGTGGAAATCTGCATCTTGGCGGCGTTGACCTTGATCTCTTCGGCGCTGACGGCATTTTCGGTGGCCATGACAGGATCCCCTTTTTCTTTTGTTTAGCGTTTGTGGCCGGTGTCGAGCCGGCGTTCGGTGTACATTGAATAGCGCGACATGCCGAAACAGAACAGCCAGAAGACGAAGGCGGCGAAGATCAGGCCGGATCTCGCCGTCTGCGCGGTTGCCCAGTTTGCATCGGAAAAATTCTGTTTGACGATGCCGAGCAGGTCGAACATCGAGATGATGATGACCAGGCTGGTGTCCTTGAACATGCCGATGAAGGTGTTGACGATGCCCGGGATGACCAGTTTCAGCGCCTGCGGCATGACGATGAAATACATCTTCTGCCAATAGCCGAGGCCGAGCGAATCGGCACCTTCATACTGGCCCTTGGGGATCGCCTGCAGGCCGCCGCGCACCACTTCGGCCATATAGGCGGCGGCAAACAGCGACACGCCGATCAGCGCGCGCAGGAACTTGTCGAACGAGACACCCTCCGGCAGGAACAGGGGCAGCATGACGCTGGCGAAGAACAGCACGGTGATCAGCGGGATGCCGCGCACCGTCTCGATGAAGACGACGCACAGCGTCTTGATGATCGGCATCTTGGAACGGCGGCCGAGCGCCAGCACGATGCCGAGCGGCAGCGACACAGCGATGCCGACGAAAGACAGGCTGAGGGTTACCAAGAGCCCGCCCCACAGCGAGGTCTCGACATGCGGCAGGCCGAACATGCCGCCGACCAGCAGGACGAACGCAACGATCGGCAGCACAAAGAACAGCAGAACCGCATTCAGGCCTTTGCGCGGCACCTTCGGGATCAGCATCGGCACCAGCAGCGCCACGAACAGGATAGCGACCAGGATCGGCCGCCAGCGCTCCTCGATGGGATAGCGGCCGAGCATGAACTGGCCGAACTTGGCGTTGACGAAAGCCCAGCAGGCGCCGGTCCAGCCATCCGGCTGGATGCCGCCTTGCGCCACCGTGGCGCATACGGTCCGGTCCGGTCCCGTCCACACGGCGTTGATGAACGCCCAATTGATGATTTGCGGCAGGATCATCGCCACCAGGGCGATGCCGACGATTGTCAAAATGGTGTCGCCGGTGGAAGCGATCAGGTTCTTGCGCACCCACGCACCGAGACCGGTGACGCCGGCCGGCGCCGGCTGCGCCAGCACCATTTCGGTGCGCACCCAGGACATATCATGTTCTTGCATGTCCTTACCTCACCTCTCCACCAGCGCCATCTTGGCGTTGAACCAGTTCATCACAAGCGAGGTCAGGAGGCTGATGGCGAGATAGATCACCATCATGATCACCACGCCCTCGACGGCCTGGCCGGTCTGATTCAGCACTGTCCCGGCGGTCGCCGTCAGGTCCGGATAGCCGATGGCGATGGCCAGCGACGAGTTCTTGGTCAGGTTGAGATACTGGCTGGTCAGCGGCGGAATGACGATGCGCATGGCCTGCGGCACGACGACCAGCCGCAGGATCGATCCGGACCGCAACCCCAACGCAGCGGCAGCTTCCGTCTGGCCCGCGCTGACACCCCTGATGCCGGCGCGCACGATCTCGGCGATGAAGGCGGCGGTATAGCAGGACAGCGCCAGATAAAGCGACAGGAACTCCGGCCGGACCTGGAAGCCGCCGGTCAGGTTGAAAGTCGACTGCTTCGGGTAGTCGAAACTCAGGGGAAAGCCGCTCAGCGCATAGGCGAGCAGCGGCAGCCCGACGATCAGCGCCGCGGATGTCCAAAACACCGGGAATTGCTGGCCGGTCGCCATCTGCCGTTGCCGCGCCTTGCGCGCGACGAACCACGCCATGGCGATGCCGACGAGCAAGGCGACGAAGATCAGCCAGGAGCCGTCGCCCCATACGGCGCGCGGAAAATAGAAGCCGCGCTGGTTGAGGAAGGAGCCGAACGGCAGGTTGTAGCTGTCGCGTGGTGCCGGTAGCACGGCCAGCACGCCGGAATACCAGAAGAAGATGACCAGCAGCGGCGGGATGTTGCGGAAGACCTCGACATAGACGGTGCAGATCTTCCGGATCAGCCAGTTCTGCGAGAGCCGGCCGATGCCGATGACGAAGCCGATGATTGTCGCGGTGATGATGCCGACGATGGCGACGATGAGCGTGTTGAGGAGGCCGACCAGAATGGCGCGGCCATAGGTCGAATCCGACGAATAGGCGATCGCGCTCTCGCTGATGTCGAAGCCGGCGCGGCCCTTGAGGAAGCCGAAGCCTGAAGCGATGCGCAGCCGCGTCAGGTTGTCGATGACGTTGTGGGCAATCCACCAGACGCCCGCCACCAGCAGCACGACGACCAGCACCTGGAAGAATATGCCCCGGATTTTCGGATCGTTGATGAAGGAGCCGCGGCTGGGCTCCTCGCGAAGTACGTCCTGCGATGCCATTCGACCGTCCCCTGGAAAGAGAAACCGGGAGGCAGATGATCTGCCTCCCGGATCACATTTCGATCAGCGGATCGGCGGCGCGTATTGCAGGCCGCCCTTGGTCCACAGCGCGTTGATGCCGCGCGCGATCTTCAGCGGGCTGCCCGAGCCGACATTGCGCTCGAACATTTCGCCATAATTGCCGACGGCCTTGACGATGTTGACCACCCAGTCATTGGAGACGCCGAGGTCGGTGCCGATCTTGGTATCGGCTTCCTGGCCGAGCACGCGCTTGATCTCGGGACTGGCCGAGTTCTTCATCTCATCGACATTGGCCTTGGTGATGCCGAGCTCTTCAGCCTGGAGCAAAGCGAAATAGGTCCACTTGACGATGTGGTACCACTGGTCGTCGCCCTGGCGAACGGCCGGTCCGAGCGGCTCCTTGGAGATGATCTCGGGCAGCACGACATGGTCGGCCGGCGCTCCCAGCGTCAGGCGGATGCCATAGAGGCCCGACTGATCGGTGGTGTAGACGTCGCAGCGGCCGGCGTCATAGGCGGCGTTGACCTCTTCCAGCTTTTCGAAGACGACGGGATTGTACTCCATCTTGTTGGCCTTGAAGTAGTCGGCGAGGTTCAGCTCGGTGGTGGTGCCGCTCTGCACGCAGACGGCGGCGCCCGAAAGCTGCAATGCCGAATTGACGCCCGGCAGCTTCTTGGCGTTGATCATGAAACCCTGGCCGTCATAGTAGGTGACGCCGATGAAATTCAGGCCGAGTGCCGTGTCGCGGTTGATGGTCCAGGTGGTGTTGCGCGACAGGATGTCGATCTCGCCCGACTGCAGCGCGGTGAACCGCTCCTTGGCGCTGAGCGGCGTGAACTTGACCTTGGAGCCGTCACCGAAGACGGCGGCCGCGACAGCGCGGCAGAAGTCTGCATCGATGCCTTGCCAGTCACCCTTGTCGTCCGGTGCCGAAAAGCCGGCCAGGCCGGTCGAGACGCCGCACTGGACGAAGCCCTTTGCCTTGACGGTGTCGAGCGTGGCCGCCGACGCGGCGGACGCCATCAATCCAAGCGTGGCGGCGCCCAGAATGCCGATAGCAATATGTTTCATGACCCACAGACCCTTTTCTCTGTTTTTCAGGAGTAAATCCTGATTTTTTTCTCCCGTGTGAACGCGGCTTCATCCCGGCCCATCCCAAAACCCCGCATCGTAACCGACGCGCCGCCTCCCATTCACAAATGTCATCGAAGGCGATAATTCCCGTGAGGTCAAGGGAAATGACCCAAACCCAAAGAGTTTGAAAACCGATTGCCGCAAATGCCTGATTTACAGACAAACGCGCCTGCGAATTGGTCAGCAGGGCCAATAAAGGCGGCAAGCTCATGCAACGCCAAAGCGGGGCCAATACGGGCCGCGGCAGCGAAATCCATCCCGGGCAATATCTCGTCGTTGTTGACCTCCGCGTGCGGCGAACTGCCAGGTCCCAAGATTGTCATCTGACGATTTACTGGCGGCTGCAGTCCAATACAGATCGCGGACGAAGACCGTTCTCAAAAAGCTTGAAAGACGATCCAGGTCCCGATGGCAGCCATCAACGCGCCTGAAACGCGCGGAATCAGCTGCCCGGTCGGCACGGTCTTCTCCAGCAGAACAAGGATGGCGATGCCGGCGATCCACAGCACGTTCATGACGCCACCGACGAACAGCAGGGCCATCAGCGCCCAGCAGCATCCCAGACAGTAGGCGCCGTGATCGATGCCCAGCCGAAGCGCGCCGAGCGGAGCGGAGCGGAATCCGCCATGGCCGGCCAGGAACGCGATCGGCGCCTGACATTGGCGCAGGCAGACACCCTTCATCGGCGTCCATTGATAGAGACCGGCGGCGATAAGGACGAGGCCGCCGAGGACCGCGCTGCCGGCCGCCATCGAGGGATCGAGCAAGGCAAGACGGGCGAGAAGCCATTGCGCACCGGTCGCCACGAGGCTGAAGACGACCCAGACGGCGAGGTAGCCGGCAAAAAACCATCCCGTCGAAGCGATGGGCCTGCCATCCGCCCGGGCCTTACGGCCGACACCGGCATAGAGCAGCAACATCGGTGCGACCGAAGGCGTCATCATGCCGACCATCATCACCGCCCACATGGTGAAGGTGAAAGCGAAATCGGCCAATGCCCAGGCCCGGAAGCCGGGCGCCACGGCGGCGCCCATATCCATGCCGGCCATACCCATGTTCGACCCGTCCATATTCGACATGTCCATTCCGGCCATGTCACCGCCTCCGCTGTCCGGCAAGGGGGAGCCGGGCGTGACCATGTCGGCGGCGAGCCACAGCACATAGGCCCAGGCGAGCACGGCAATCACCACGAGCGCGGCCATCACGACCGCGCGATCGCGCCGCAGCACCGCCTCGAGGGCCGTATCGCCCATTGGATCAGGTCAATGCACGATGCCGCTCTGCGTAAGATGCAGATTGGCGAAATGGCTGTGCGTATCGGCCAGCTCGAACTTGATCGGGCCCGTCGCCTTGGTCCAGCCGCGCCCGACCTCGGCGATCGCGTATTCGAAGCCGTGCGGCAAGTCGATGCGCGCCTGATGCGCGGCGCCGGTGACCGGATTCCGGATCGGTTCGCCGCGACCGTCGGTTATACCCTCGACATGCAGCTGACTGGTTCGCGCGTCGACGTCGATCTTGAATTCGATCGGGGCGAAGATCGGATCGTGGAATTTCTCCAGCGTGGTCGAGAAGACCTGGAATATCGTTGCGCCCGGCTCGGTGTCCAGACCGCCCAATATGCGAAGCAGCGCGCCACGTTGGGCTTCCGTCGCCCTTTCATCGATAATCACCGCGGCCTCGCCCCTGCCCTCGTGTATGGCGCCGGGCCAACTGAAAATCCCGACGAACCGCAACCCGTCGAGCTTGGTGTCGCCGTGATGGCCGCTTTCGATTTCCATGCCGGCGACCGCCTGGCAGAATCCGTATGTCGGCATGGCGTTGAACTGGCACGGGCAGCCATAGGCGCAGTTGCAGTTGATGAATTCGCTGGCCTTCATGGCCCATTTGACGTCCGGCATGTCATTCCTCCCTTGCCGCACTCACGCTTCATGAGCGCGATCCGGATCGTGGAGGACCAGAAGTCAACCGGCAGCAACCATCCGGCAGCATCTGATCGAAGCAATCCGGCGATTAATATTAGCTATTAATCATATACCATTCACAGCCGCCCACAATAGGCCGATCGGCAAAGGTAGGACTCCGAGCAGCGATTCCGATTTGAACGGCTGAGGATCGACGCCGCGCTTAGGCCCAAGCTGCAGGGACCCGGCGTAACAGGGGATAAGAAGCCCAGGCTCGGCACCAAGCTGCATGCCGTCGTAGATGCACTCGGCCTGCCGGTCCGCTTCGAGGTTGTGGACATCGCCATCAAGTCACTCCACTAACTTTCTTCCTCAATTAGAAAACGAAATTTCCGAATTATGAAGGACGCTTCCGTGATGCAGATTGGATTCTTGGGCCTGGGAACCATGGGCAAACCCATGGCCGCAAACCTTGTCAAAGCCGGATACAGGGTCCGGGTGTGGAACCGTTCGCAAGAGCCAGTTGCCGCTCTTGCCGCGCTCGGCGCCGAGATAGGAACCGATCCACGCCAGGCGGCCGAAGGCGCGGAGGTGCTCATCTCCATGCTCGCGGATGATGCGGCCACGCGCGCCGTCGTCATCGACGGCCAGGTGCTGGACGCACTGAAGCCGGGCGCGATCCACATCAACATGGCGACGGTCTCGGTCGCCTTCGCGAACGTAATGGAGCTACTGCACCGGGAAAAAGGCGTCGGGTATGTCGCGGCTCCGGTTCTCGGGCGGGTGAACGTGGCCGAAGCTGGTCAGCTCAACATCCTTGCGGCAGGTGATACTGAAGCTTTGGGACGCGTACAGCCGCTGTTCGATATTCTTGGGCAGAAGACATGGTGTTTCGGAAGCCAGCCCGAACAGGCCAACGCCATCAAGCTAGCCGTGAATTTCATGATCGGCAGTGCTATAGGGACGATGGGCGAGGCCGTGGCGCTCGCGCAAGGTTATGGTGTCCCCAAGGGCAATTTCATCGATCTGATCACATCCACGATCTTCGCCGCTCCCGTTTACAAGGGTTATGGCGGCGCGATTGCGGAGGAACGCTTCGAGCCGGCCGGCTTCAGGCTGACGCTTGGTCTGAAGGATGTGCGTCTCGCTCTGGAAGCCGGGGAGAAGGTCAACGTCCCGATGCCTATAGGCAGCGTTCTCCGCGACAATCATCTAGATAGCGTGGCGCACGGCGAAGGCCATCTGGATTGGGCCGCGCTGTCGCGTGTTTCCACGCGCCGTGCAGCGCAGCAGTGACCATAGCAGCAGAGGCGCCATCCTCCTTGCGCGGGCTTTCCATGCTGCTGGCCTGCGCATCCGGGCTGATCGCCGCCAACATTTATTTTGCCCAACTCCTTGTCGGTCCGATCGGCGCCGCCCTCGGCCTCTCGCCAAGAGCCGGGGGCTGATCGTTACGCTGACGCAGATTGGCTATGGGTTGGGATTGTTGCTCATCGTGCCGCTCGAAAATCGCAAGCTCGCGGTCGCATTGATCATCGTGGCTATAGCTGGACTGCTTGGCGCGGCCGTCAGCGCTATGCTGAGAGCAACCACGACAACAGTGCGAGCAACGTGCACCCTACGAGATGCTTCGGGCTAGCGCAGTTGCCGACGATGCACACCGCTAGAGTCACGCCGTACCCCCGCATCGCTGTTTTTGCCCCGACGAATTGGCATATTCGAAGTCCAACTCCTGGCGGACAGTGGCTGTTGCACGGTCCATAGCGCCGCACTATGGCTAGCGGCTTGTCAAACAAGGCGACGCAGAATGGCGAAAGACGGCAGCGAGCACGGCGGGATGGGCATCAACACGCGGCTTGCCCATTCGGGCAACAATCCGCACGACTATTTCGGCTTCGTCAATCCGCCGGTGGTGCATGCTTCCACCGTGCTGTTTCGCGACGCGGCTTCAATGGCGGCGCGCACCCAGAAATATACTTACGGCACGCGCGGCACACCGACGACCGATGCGCTTGCCCATGCCATGGACGCGCTGGAAGGCTCGGCCGGCACGATCTTGGTGCCGTCGGGCCTTGCGGCGGTGACGGTGCCGCTGCTCGCCTTTGTGTCGGCCGGCGACCATCTGCTGATCGTCGATACCGTCTATCATCCGACCCGTAATTTCGCCGACACGATGCTGAAGCGGCTGGGCGTCGAGGTCGAGTATTACGCCCCCGATGTCGGCGCCGGCATCGCGGCGTTGATCAAGCCCAACACCAAGGTGGTGTTCACGGAATCGCCGGCCTCCAACACGTTCGAGGTGCAGGACATCCCGGCCATCGCCAAGGCGGCGCACGCCGCGGGCGTCATCGTCATGATGGACAACACCTGGGCGACGCCACTGTATTTCCGCCCGCTCGACCACGGCGTCGACATCTCGATCCATGCGGCGACCAAATACCCGGCCGGCCATTCCGACGTGCTGCTTGGCACGGTGTCGGCCAATGAGAGCTGCTGGAAGCATCTTTACGAGAGCTTCTGCACGCTTGGCTGCTGCGCCGGACCCGACGACGTCTACCAGGTGTTGCGCGGCCTGCGCAGCATGGGCGTACGCCTGGAGCACCATCAGCGCAGCACGCTGGCCATCGCTTCCTGGCTCGAGGGCCAGAAGGGCGTGGCCCGCGTGCTGCACCCTGCCCTTCCCAGCCACCCGGACCATGATCTGTGGAAGCGGGATTTTTCCGGCTCGAGCGGCATCTTTTCCATCGTGCTTGCCGGTGGCGGCCAGAAGCAGCAGCACGCTTTCCTGGACGCGCTGCGGATCTTCGGCCTCGGTTATTCCTGGGGCGGCTATGAGAGCCTTGCCGTGCCGGTCTGGCTCGGCGACCGTGTTGTCGCGAAAGCACGCTATGAGGGGCCGTTGATCCGCCTGCAGATCGGCCTCGAGGACGTCGACGACCTGAAGGCCGACATCTCGCGCGGCCTGACCGCCGCGACGGCTGCGTAGCGGAATTCTATTCCCTAAAATTGCGGTTTACCGGATCAGTTTGGCTTTCAAATTCAAAGATGCCGCGTCATTGCGGATCAGCACATTTTCGACTTCCCCTGGAATACCGGCAGAGTTTTCGATCCATGGCTTTCCGCCTTTTTGTTCCCATTCTTGCCGGCGCGACGCTGCGCGAGCGTCTCGTCGCTTGTATCGGCGCGACGATCGGCATTGCGCTCACCGGCGTGATCGCCAGCCTTGTGCTCGGCAACGGCCCGCATGTGCCGCTGCTGGTGGCGCCGATGGGGGCGTCGGCGGTGCTGCTGTTCGCCGTGCCCGCCAGTCCGCTGGCGCAGCCATGGTCGATCATCGGCGGCAACACGATATCGGCACTGGTCGGCGTGATCGTGGCGCATTTCATCCACGAAACCGCCCTTGCCAGCGGCATCGCGGTGGCACTGGCCATCGCCGCCATGTCGTTCACGCGCTGCCTGCATCCGCCGGGCGGAGCGGCCGCGCTGACCGCAGTGCTGGGAGGGCCTGCCGTCATCAGCGCCGGCTTCCTGTTTCCATTTGTGCCGGTGGCGCTGAACTCGATCCTGCTGGTGGCGCTCGGCTATGGCTTCCACAGGCTGGCCCGGCGCAATTATCCGCATGTACCGGTTGCAGCGCCGGCGAACAGCCACGGCACCGGCGATCCGCCGGCGCAACTGCGCGTCGGCTTCCGCTCCGAAGACATCGATGCCGCACTTGGCGCACTCGACGAGACGTTCGATATCGATCGCAACGATCTCGACCGGCTGCTGCGGCAGGTCGAATTGCAGGCGATGGTGCGCGCGCACAAGACCCTTCTGTGCGAGGACATCATGTCGCGCGATGTGATCTCGGTCGATGCTCACACCTCCACCGAGGCGGCGCGCCAATTGCTGCTTGACCACAACATCCGGACCCTGCCGGTCGTCAATGCGGAGGCCAGGTTGGCAGGCACCGTAGGGTTGCGCGAACTCACCCAGGCCTCCGGGACGGTCGGATCCGTTATATCGCCCGCGGCAACAGCCGCCGCCGGCTTCGCCGCCATGGGCCTGCTGCCCGTGCTCACCGACGGCCGCAGCCACGCCGTCATCATCGTCGACGACGACAAGCGGATTCTCGGGCTGATCACCCAGACCGATCTGTTGGCGGCCACGGCGCGCCTGCAGGCTGCCTGACAAAGTCTAACAGCCCAGAAGCCTGGTGCGCGGGCGGAGGCTAAGGCGCCAGCCAAGGCCGTGCTATGGCGACACGAACCGATCCTGTCGCCGTGCGGTCCTGCGCGCCTCGCCGGGGCGCGCGATATGCGTCCACGAGCCGTCATAGCCTGGCTCGCGGCGTGCGATCCAGGCATTCAGCCCTTCGCGCAGATCAGCGGTCGGGGCCATGCGGGCGAATTGCTCGGCCTCGACCAGCAAACCTTCGGCGATGCTCTGGTTGAGGCCGCGCGCCACTGCCGTGAGGATGCCGGCAATCGCCAGATCGGAGTGCCGCAGGATACGCCTGGCCAAGCCGATCGCGGCCGGTATCAACTCCGCATGCGGCACAACCTCGTTGACGAGACCCAGCTCAAGCGCCCGCGGCGGCGCGAACCAGTCGCCGGTCAACAGCAGTTCGAGGGCCCGCTTGCGCCCGGCGAGCCTGGGCAGGCGCTGCGTTCCGCCAAAGGTCGGCGGCATTGCCAAGTTGATTTCCGGCTTGGCGAACAAAGCGCGGTCACTGGCGATAGCCAGCGGCACCGCCTCGGTGATTTCGCAGCCGCCACCAAAGGCAATGCCGTTGACGGCCGCGATGATGGGCTTGCGAAACGCTTCCAGCCTCGCCGTCAGCCGCTGTCCGCGCATGACGAAGTCCCGCATCGCGACATCGACGCCAAGCGCCACGCTGGCCGAGAACTCGTGAATGTCGCCGCCCGCCGAAAACGCCCGCTCCCCTGCTCCGGTGAGAATGATCGCGCGGACGCTGTCATCGACTTCAATGTCGTCAAGGACCGCAAGCAGGCGATCGATCAGGGCATAGTTCAACGCGTTGAGTTTTTCCGGCCGGTTGAGGGTGAGGATGGCAATCCCATCCCTGGTTTCGTTGAAGACAAGATCTGTCATTTGGCTCTTCCTTCTCCATCATGCTCATGGCTGGAAGACTATGCCCTTTGTCGCTTGTGTATATTCACTAGTCAGTATACATGAGGTCATGCCTGACACGCAAAGCCCTACCCGCAAACGCATTGTCGAGGCCGCCACCAGGCTCTTCTATGCCGAAGGAATCGGTCGTGTCAGCGTCGATGCCGTCGCCGAGGAAGCGGGCCTCACCAAGCGCACGCTCTACTACCATTTCAAGAGCAAGGACGACCTGATCGCCGCCTATCTCGATGGCCGCGACCAACCCAATCTGAAGCGGATGGCCGGCTGGTTCGATGCCGCCGAAGGCGGCGCGGATCGCAAGGTCGAGGCGATCTTCACCAATCTGGCGAGGTCCGCTCGCCACCCGAAATGGAAAGGATGCGGCTTCCTGCGCACGGCCGCCGAACTCGCCTCGATGCCGGGACATCCAGCGGTCAAGGTCGGCGCACGGCACAAGCTGAATTTCGAAACATGGCTGGCCGGCGCCTTGTCGGACCACGGCGTCGCGGAGCCGCAAACCCTGGCACGCGAGATCGTGGTTTTGATCGACGGCTGCTTTTCGATCATGCTGATCCACCGCAACCCCGATTACATCGAGGCCGCCGGCCGCGCCGCGGCGACGCTGGTGCGGGCACGAATTTCAGGCAGTCAGGTCTAAAGCGCGACGCGCTTTAAGCCTTTGGTTTTATGCATGTCGTTGCCCCAAAACCGGGGCACTTTTGGGCGACATGCATTAGAACCCAAACGCCAGCCATGCGGTGCCGGCGGCCAGCGTTATCAGCGTCAACGGCAAGCCGACCTTGAAAAAAGCGCCGAACGACAGCGTCGTACCGGCGGCCCGTGCCTGTTCGGCGACGATCAGGTTGGCGACCGAACCCAGCAGCGTGAAGTTGCCGGCCAGTGTCGAACTCATGGCGACGACCAGCCAGGCGCGATCGGGGTTTTCCAGGCCGGGTATGAAGGGCCGGAGCGCCAGCACGGCCGGCACATTGCTCATGATGTTGGAGAGCACCGCGGTGAAACCGGACAGCCGCCAGACGTCGTCCAGCCCGAGGTTCTTGGCCGAAGCGATCATGTCGGGCGAAAGAAGCGTCTTTTCGGCGCCGGCGACGACCACGAACAGACCAGCGAACATGAACAGCAACGGACCGTCGATCTCGCGGTAGATGCGTTCGGGCTTGATCGCCCGGGTGAGCAAGAGGATGGCACCGCCGATGAGTGCGGCCTTGGCGACGGGCACGCCGGCGAAGAAGGCAATTGCCAGCCCGATGCAGACCACCACCGCCTTCAGCACCTGCCCCTTGTGCATGCGGCCACGCGACACCTCTGGCGTCAGTTGCACGGTGCGGACGAATTCTGCCCGGTAGACGATACGGATGATGACAACGACCGCGACAAGGCCGAACAGGGCGACCGGAGCCAGCGCTGCCGAAAAGGCCGGATAGGAAATGCCCGACAGCGCGCCGATGACCATGTTTTGCGGATTGCCGGTGATGGTGGCGACGCTGCCGCAATTCGACGCGGTGGCGGTGGCGATCAGGTAGGGGATCGGGTTGCGCTTGATCACACGGGTGACATGGACGACGATCGGCGCCATGACGAGGCAGATGGCGTCGTTGACCAGGAAGGCCGACAACACGCCGGTCAGCAGCGTCACCATCACCAAGAGCATGAAGGGCGCGTGCGCGTGCTCGATGGCGACGGCGCCCAGGCCGCGAAAGGCGCCTGACACTTTCAGATGCGCCACCACGATCATCATGCCGAGCAGAAGCGTGATGGTGTCGAAATTGATCGCCCGGTAGGCATCCTCCATGCTGAGCGCGCCGATGGCGATCATCGCGGCGCCGCCGAGAAGCGCGATCCCCGCCCGGTCGAGGCGCAGGCCGGGGATGCGGCCAATGGCGACACCGGCGTAAGTCAGGATCAGGATCAGCAGTGCCGCCGCGCCGATAAGTGTCATGCGAAGAAGGCCCTGCCCGATCCATCCAGCCCCGTCGGGGCACCGGGCACCACATTTAGCGTGATATCGGCAAAGCGAAAGCGCCGTTTGCGCGATAGGCTGCACAAATCAGCGTGCTGTGCCCAAGGTTCTTGTCAATGCACGGTGGCGGCGCTGAGCGGAGGTACCGGAGTGGCGCCCGCCGGATCGAAGCTGACTTGATCGCGTCCGTTCGACTTGGCCGTGTAAAGCCTTTTGTCGGCAGCGGAGAAGATTTCCTCATAGGTGATCGGGCCGGTAAAGCTTGTGCCGCCGATGCTGACGGAAAGCGGACAAGGCCTGCCGCCGGGTGAGAATTCCATCTCCCTGATACGCCGGCGGATGCTTTCGGCAACCACCCAGGATTGCGAGGGATCCACGCCGGGCAGAAACACGCCGAATTCTTCGCCGCCGATGCGGCCGACGATATCGCCGCCACGCAGTTGCCCTTTGATCGCCTGCGCTATCAGTTTGAGCGCCTGATCGCCGCAATCATGGCCCAGCCGGTCATTGATCGACTTGAAGTGGTCGGCGTCGATGATCAGCAGCGCCCCCGAGCGGGTCTGCTCCTGCTTGCGGGTCTGCTCGAGATAGGCTTCGACCAGCATCGAGAAGGCGCCACGGTTCAGCACCGCCGTCAGGCTGTCGGTCGCGGCGATGATACTGAGATCGCGCTGCGCGATGGCCAGCTGGCGAATCTTCCACATCAGGAAAAACAGAAACGAGCCGCCCAGCACCAAAGGCAGCATCAGGTCGGTCATCTGCGCCCGCCACACGGCCTCGGGCGAAAGATAGGGAAAATTGAAGGAATCGACGAAGAACGCGACGGCGATGAAGAATGCCGTACCGACTACCGTGACAGCGATCACCCTGCCCCAGCTCGTCGGCGACAGATCGAGCTTCATCGCGTTCAACTCCGTTAGCCGTCGCTACTATGACGCACCAACCCAAACAAATTGATAAGACTTTCCCTCCAATTCGATGTCGGGCGGCGGAATCAAACCACAGGCCAGCCAGCCCCTGTCGATGACTTGCGACAGATGCTTGCGCAGACGCCACAAGACGGCCGCCGGAAAGCGGCCATCCTGTTTCAGAGCTTGAAGGCGTGGGCCATTGCCGGCCGAGCGAGGGCAAAACGGCGCGAAGCCAGACCGCCCGTCGTCAGTTGAGCGTCGGTTCACCCAGCGCATCGACGACAAAGGATGCCGCGATCAGGTCGTCGGCATCGAGACGCAGGGAGCCTCCGTCGCCTCCCATGGCTGAAGCCACTTTTTGAAAGGTCTTCATTTCGTATTCCGTGATCCGGGCGTCCTGCATCCTGGCCTTGAGATCGGCGATTCGCCGATCCAGAGCCGAAGATATCCCTATTTCTCGCTTCGACATGGCAACACTCCTCCCCACCCTTGTTTGCCTCCCGCCTGTCCACTTTTATATGAGGGTCCGCGAATACAGCGGGCCGAACGCGCCGTGCGCGGGAAGGTTCCGGAAAGGCCGGGTAACGAAATAATACGCAGCGCCGGGCGGCTGCCCGAGCCATGCCAGATCCTCATCATCGAACAGAGTTGAATGGCTTGCGGTATCTGCCGCTGTCGGGGCCTCCGCGGCATGGAGAAAGCTGATTCCACGATTTTGCTATATCAGGCCCAGCTAATCCTTGACGCCGGCAGATGCCGCCCCAGAATCAGAGGCATGGCAACAAAAGTCGGCGACGAGGTGGCGGTCATGGCGACGGTGCTGAAGCGCGTCACGGAAGACCGCGTCAGCGTGTCGGTCCCCGTTTACAATTTTCCACATTCGGTCGCTGATCCGGCGACCAGGCTGACCAGGGGCCAGCAGATGGAATTCTCCGGCGACGTTACGCGGATCGACGGCGACAAGATCGCGGTGTCGCTCGGGACAATGGTCATGGTGAATCCGGACAAGGTGCGCCTGGTGCAAAGTCACGTTCCGCCGAAGCGAAGGGGTCTCAGGATGTGAACAAGCGAAGCTCCACCGGCTCAGGGATCCAACCCCTTACGTCCCAGCAGTGCAGATCTGCACGAGCGATGCTGAAGTGGTCGCAGGTGCGACTCGCCGCGAAGTGCGGCCTTAGCGAAGGAACGATTGGCAGTTTTGAAAGCGGACGAAGGGTTCCGAGTTCGGCCAAGCTGGCAGCCATCCGTCGAGGGTTGGAGGCTGCGGGCGTGGTTTTCATCGATCAGAAGGCAGCAGTGACCAAGAGCGGTCCGCCTCGTCAAACTATGGGTGGAACATAATTTAGATAGCGCTGTTAGATCCCAAACGGGAGGCGCGCGATGTTCAAACGTGAAATCGGCATTGTTTCGGACTGGTCGAAATTGGTGGCGGACGATCCCCTGATCGCCGCCGATATAGCCCAGCGTTTTTCTGTGCGAGCTTGCAATGACAACGCTCCCGCCGACGTCCCGTGGCCCGGCACCGAAATGGTTCGAGGTCCCGACCTTGCCGGCCTCGCAACACCGACCGAGTATCCTCGGCCGATCGTGCTTCTGGCGACGATCTATGTGTCGACGGTCCTGGGGGTAACGCTGCTTCTGGCCGCGGCGGTTTGAGCGCACGAGGCCTGATGCCGCTCTCTGAAAGCCCATGTCTCCGGTATAAACCGTAACCTATGTGTCCGGAACGGACCCGAAAGGCTTTGGCGATCCCGACAGGATTCGAACCTGTGACCATCGGCTTAGAAGGCCGAAAGAAATTGAGAGTTTCCACCGATAGTTCCGACTTTGCGCAGGTGCTAACATGCGGAACATAGCGCGAAACTTGGAACCACGTTTGCATCATCGTGCAACTAGCGCCCCTCCTCCCGCCACACCGGAACGCGCTGGATCTTGATCGCCACCAGGCGGCGGATGCGCAGGCCGACGGCTTCCTTGCCGGTCGGCACAAAGGCTTCGACGTCGAGGTAGCCGTGATCGGCGGCGTTCTCGCATTTCATCCGGTACATCAGCGAATCGACGTCGACGTCGCCAAAGATCTGGATCAGGTCGGACGGGAAATAATTGTGGCTGCGCTTGCAGTAGCGGCAGCGCACGCGCACCAGGCGCAGGCTGTCGTTCAGGTTCGACAGCGGATAATCGCGATGCTTCGGGGCATATTGTTCCGGCATGAGAACGAAATAGGAACAACCGTCAAGGCCGTCAATCCTCCTCGCGGAAATCCTGCACCGAGGCGTGGCGCAGCTTGGGCTCGCCGCGCAGCGTTCGCACGGTGCCGATGATGCCGGGCTTGACCCATTCGACGTCAGGCGAGATTTGCGCCGTGGGAACACCGTGCGGCGGCGTTGCCTTGGCCTTCCGCACGCGCTTCCAGAGGCGGTCCTTGATCGCGTCCGTCGTGGCGATCACGGCCTTGCCGACATATTTGCCGTCCCGCGCGAACAGCCCCTCGGTCCACTCGCCGGTTTTTCGCTTGATGCCGATCAGATCGAAGTCGCCGATGTCCCAGCATTTGATTTTCAGCCAGGCTTCATCCTTGGCGCCGCTGCGGTAAGGGCTCGACCTGCGCTTCGATACCATACCTTCAAGGCCCATCTTCTCAGCCGCCTCGTAGAAGTCGGCGCCGCCGCCCTCGACGTGCTGGCTGTACTGGATGATGCCCTTGGCCGGCTTGACCAGATCCCACAGGATGGCCTTGCGCTCGATCGCCGGCCGGGGTCGCAGATCTTCGCCGTCCAGATACAGGATGTCGAAGGCGACGAAGGCGAGCAGCTCGGCATTCCAGGCCATGCGCGAATGCATCGCGTGGAAGTTCGGCCGGCCGTCCGGCTCGGGCGCGATCATCTCGCCGTCGAGGATGAAGGATTTTGCTTTCAGCTGCTCGGCCGCGGTAACGATAGGCCAGTAGCGCTTCGACCAATCGATGCCGGTGCGGGTGAAGGCCCGGGCACCGGCCCAGTCGAGGATGATCTGGGTGCGGAAGCCATCATATTTGATTTCGTGCAGCCAGTCGTCGCTGACCGGCGGCTCCAGCACCAGGACGGGTTCCTGCGGCTTGATGAACTTCAGCCGGTCTGCGGCGTTACCCATGCAACTCGAAACTCCAACTGCCTGACAAGGCGCGATGGTCGGTTTGGTTGCATTTTAGCCGAATTGAATGTGGAAATGGTTGATGAAGATCGAAGCAAGCGAATGTCGGGCGGCGCTGACGCTGATCCGGCGCACGATCGAGGAACACTGCCCGCCGGGCGTGCTACCCAGCGAGGAAGCCGTCAACGGGCTTTACGGGCCAGGGTTGATGGACGAGGCGGAGGCTATCTCTGTGGCCATTGTGGTGACGGTGGAGCGGTTGCAACTTCAGGCAGCGGTGAAGCCGCCGGATCACATGCCGCGCAGCGCGCGCCAGATGTCGGTCCAGAAATAGGTGATCAGGGAGCCCATCGAGGCGAAGGCGATGCCGGTGACGCCGAGCGCGCCCATACCCATCAGCTTCCAGCGGGTGACTTCGGCCGTCACTGCCTTGACCTCGGTCATGTCCTCGGTGAGCGTCCTGACCGCAGCTTCCGTTTCGGCCAGCCGGTCGACCAGCTCGTCGGTCTTGGCATACATCTTCGACCGGCTGGCGGCGGCACGCTGCTCCGACTGCTCGTAGCTCAAGGCGGCGCGCGCATCGCTGTCCTTGATGTCCCGGCGGATCTCGGTGACGTCGCGCTGGACGCCTTCCATGGCGGCGACAAGGCCGCCGACCATCATTTCCAGGCTTTTGGCCCCTGCCGATGCTGCCATGCGATTTCCCCTGCCCCATGCACTGCTTCAGATGCCGTTCAGTTCCGCCCGCCGCTTGGCGCTGGCCTTGGTCTGCCGGTCGCACTCAGCCGGTGTATAGAGCCCGATGGCGCAGCCGGGCGCGACTGTGTGGTCGATCCTTGCCTGATCCTCGATCGTCTTGCCCTGCGCCCCTGCAAGGCTGCTACCGAGGGCCAAGCGCAGCGACGGAACACCGTTGACGCCGGAAGTCCCACACGCCGTGAGCAGCAATGCAGTCGTCAAAAGACCGGCTCGCCTCAATGCCCTTGCGTATCGCATCCTGATTGTCCTTTTCGATCTGGTCGCGCACTTCCTGCGCGCCCCAATGTTTGATGAGTTCGTAGCCGCCCCAGACCGTGCCGGAGACGGCGAGCGCGATGACAGCCCATGCGAGGATGCCGGTGACCGGCCGGGGGATGCCTGTAAGACCGGCGATGACGGTGATGAGCCAGGACATCAGCACGATACCCAGACGCCGTCGGTCAGATAACCGTGCCAGTGAGCTCCGCCATTCGTCGTGAGGGCTACAGATTCCCTGACCGTCGGTTTGTCGCGGGAGCCGTTCCAGAACGTCCATGCGCCGGCGCCCGCCACCTTCACTGCGCCGATGTCGCCGCACCCGCACGGACATTGAAAATGGAAGCCCGATGGCGAATGGCCCTCGGCGTCATAGAACTTGATGCTGCCGGCCGGGCCGTCGAGAATGCTGTCGACAAGCTGAGCATTGACGGGCTGCGTCTTGACCTCGCTCATGGCAGCGCCGGGTCCGACATCGGCGCTTCACCCTGAACGATGTCGCCCTCGTCGGTGCGCCGGCTCTTGAACCATCCCCAGATGGCGTAGCCGGCCAGGCCAAGGCCGATCGCGCCGGATCCTGCCAGCAGGACATTGGCAACGGTCTGCGCCGTGTCGGCCTGTATGCCGGTCAGGTAGCTCGCCGTTTCGGCCACCTGGTCGCGCGCGGCCACGACAAGCACCATGAAGCCGCCGGCCTTCGTCGCGTCCTTGACCTCGGGAACATCGCTGACCAACTGCTGGCCCGGCTGTTCGTCGGCACTCTGCTTGAAGGCGTCGAGCCTGCGCAGCGTCTCGGGACCGGCGACGCCGTCGGCCTTGATCTTCTGCGCTCGCTGAAAATCCTTGACGGCGTCATTGGTCGACGGGCCATAGTCGCCGTCGACCTTGACCGCATAGCCGGCGCGCACCAGCAGCGTCTGCAATTCGCGCACCTTGGCGCCCCGCGATCCCATCCGCAGCATGCCGGTGGCGGCAGAGACTGGTGCGCTGCCCGACAGGCGCTGGTAGGCGGCCGCCATTTTCAGGTGGTAGCCGTTCTTGCGGAAGCCGGAGCCGTTATAGCCGCGGGCAAAGCCGGTGAAGTCCAGCCGCTGCAACTCGTCGGCAAGGCCGAATTTTTCGATGAAGCGGGCCATGATGTCGATCTGGCCGGCCGCGCTGTCGCGGGCGCGAGCGATCATGGCGTCGACGCTGGCAAAGCCAAGCCGCTTCCAATGCGCCGTCATCACCTGGCCGAGACCGATCGAGAAGCTTTCGAGCGCCGCCTGGCGGTTGATCAGCGTGGCGCGCGTGACGATCTCCCAGCGCTTCGCCTGGCTCGCCGGGTTTTTCACGGCGCCGGCCGTCGGGCTGGCAAGCCCCTGCGCCCGGGCGACGGCCCGCTGGGAACCGGTCAGGCGCTGGTCGAAGTAATGCCCCTCCCATCGAATCAGGGGCTCCATCCTGCCCTTGACCATCGCGGTCACCTGACCGGCGCTTTCCACCTCGGCAACCGCCTGCAAGGCAGAGGGCTCGCATTTGAGATGATCGGCAATGTCGCCGATCGCCTTCAAAGTCGGCGCATCGAACATGGGATGTTCCTTCGCTTGATGATTGGCTATGTTCGGCGCCGGGAGGAGCCGGGATGAAACGACGCGACTGGTTTTCGCTGCCGAAGCCGTGGCTGGAGCTACTGCCGGAGTTGCGCGCTCGGGTGATCGAGGAAGCCGGCGAAATCCGCACCTGTGACGGCGGGCATCTCCGGCTTGTCGATGGTCAATGGGAGGTGATCGCGAGCGGCGACCGCAACGATGCCGATGTGATCCTCAATGCGCTGCGGAAGGCGAACTAGGCCGATAGCGACGGCAGCCAGATGTCATCCAGCGGCGCATAAAGCGTCACCCTGCGGATGAAGGTTCCATTGTATGAGCCGTCGGCTGGCCCACCAAATGAGGCCGCGACCAACGGATCGATATCTCGAGGGCTGGAATCCGACGACACCGCGCCGCCATCCGTCGACATGCTGATCCCCGAGACGGTACTGGTGAAAGCGACCTTGTGAACGCCAGGACCATAAGTGTCGGTGTTGTTGACTTCCCTGCCTTGAACGCCGGATTCATATCCTTGCATGGGCAAGCCGGCGCTGCCGACGCGATCAATGCCCATCGAATGGTTGTTTCCGAACTCCTCAAGCAAGAGCAGTTCGGTATAGCCGCTGCTCGTCAGCTCTTCCCATTCGATGACGACGGTCCAGTTGAGCGTCAGCAATAGCGCCAGATAATCGCCGATTGCCGAGACAATGCCATCGACATCGTTGTCGAGAATTTCCAGGCCGCTGGCGCCGATGCGACCCGGCTTGTCGATGATGTCGGATGCGGCGAGCGGCGATCCGGCGAGTTCATAAACGCCGCCGATATAGTCGGCATCGGCCAGAACGGTCGGCGAAAACACGCTTCGGCCGCCGAGCGGCTGCGCCGCAACACCTGGCATCATGATGTCACGCCCTCTTTCTCGCATAGAATCCACAGAACGCCGGGTGTTGTCGGGGCGACGGTATCGCCATCCGGCTGCACGGCTGCCCCAATGCCTCGATAGGTCTTGCCCTTGTAAATGACGCTGACACCAGACACATCAATCGACAGCGTCTCGAAGATGAAGTCGATGCCTTCCTCGGTGCCGGGATTGATCGGGCCTGTGGTGCCGGTCTTTACGTTGAACGGCGTGTCGGTGTAGGGGCTGCGCTGCAGATCGAACTCGCCCCCGGTGTTGGGACCGGTCAGGAACTCAGTGCCGCGCATCTGTAGGACGGCATTGGCCGCCGCCTGAAAGCCGATGCTCTCATGATTCGGGATGCCTTGGTCCGGCAATGCCGCGCCGACCAGAGGTTGATACTCAGCACGGGGCCACCAGCTCAGCACCGTATTGGTGAAGCCGCCGACGAAGAACAGCACCGCCCAAGGCGACAGCGAGCGCACATCAGGAAGACTGGGCATGCCCTCGAATGCGTCGATTTTCAACGGTCCCCACTCGCCGGAATTGCCCTTGCCGAAACCGCCATAGCCCGGCGACGGGATGGTGTCCGATGACGCCCATTCATACTGGAAGCCGGTGACATAAGTGGTCTGGCCGCTCGGCCCGGCGCCTGGTGTGGGTGCACCTTCGGCGTCAACGGTCCAATCGACCGGCTGCTGTGTCTGGCCGGTCTCGCCGATGGCTTGGGCCGGGAACGGATAATCCTTGACCACAGAGCGGCGCATGATCAGCATCGGAAACGAGATATACTGGACCGGCGATGCCCAATGCACTTCGACGATGCGGCTGAACGGGCCAAGGTCGGCCGGATGCGCGACGGAGCCGTAAGCCTGCGCCATCAGGCGGTCACGTCTTCTGCCAGCCGGCCGATAAGGTCCCAGACGCCATCTGCGACGAATTTGCAGGTAACAACCGAACCGGGGCCGGCGGTCTGGTTGAGGAAACCTTCATAGCCGTTGACGGTGACGTCGGTCGAAGACGGAAACAGCAGTTCGCCGGACCCGGTGACGCGAAAGGAGACTTCCATGTCGGCGGTCGCTGTTGCCGGCAGTTCGATGGTCAGGTCTGAGGATCCAGCATAGCGCCAGTAACGGTTGAAATCGCCATCGGTGACGGCATACACACCATCGGTCGGGGCATCTAGTGCGCCGGCACGGCTCGGCCGGAACTGCGCCTGGGGGATAGTGATGACGTACTCGGTCGCATCCTCCTTGACGATGTGCATCTGCGTGCCGACGGCATAGATGTTGGAAATCTCGATCGGCGACGGCAGGTCGGCCAGGATGGCGGCGACGCGCGATGCGAGCTCCCAGATGTTGCCGTCGAATTCGGGCTGGCTGAGTGGTTCGCCCTTGCCGGTGCCCCAGGCGCCGTTGCCTACATAGGTCAGTGCGGCCATCTATTGCGTCCTCATTTGTATTCGTCGGCCTTGGCCAGGTTGAACGCGCGGTATTGCTGATCGTCACGGCCAAGGAAAACGATGCGCGTGGTGTTTCGAACCATCACGTACTGTTCGGCATCGTCGGGATTTTCGACCCGGATCGTTTCCCAGCAGCGCGACACCTCGTCGAACTCGATGATGTGGATATCCTTCGGCTCGTCGTCCTGGTTGCCGTCGTCAGGCCATGTCACCGTGGTGCCCGGATTGGACTTGGCATCCGGCTGGGTCAGTGTGAAACTCGACGGCCCGCCAAAACGGAAATGCGCCTCGCCGTCGCCTTCCGCCGGAACGCGTGCCAGCGCCCGTTTCAGCACGTCCTCGCCATTGCCGACGCGATTGATGATCGAGATGCGGGCGCCGCTCGAATTGCGGCCGGCCTGCCATGGATTGGAAAGACCGATGATGTCCATCAGGCAGCCTCGAGATCGAGCGTCTTCGGCACCATCTGCGCGCTGACGGTGAGCGGATAGTCGGTGATGAAGGGAGGATCGTCGCGGGACAGCGTCAGCTTCTTGAAATCGCCGTCGACGATGGTCGGAACCTGGTTCAGCGCCTCGATCGCCGCCGACAGGTCGGCCATGAAGGCATTTAGGACGGTGCGCTGCTCGGCGATGCCGTTGAAGACGGTGATGTCCTCGACCAGATCGGCGGCGCGCATATCGAAGAAATTGACGCCGTCATCGTTGGGCGGGATCAGCAGGTAGTCTTCCGACAGCGTCACCTCGCCGGCAACCGGCATCACCGTGCGGCCGCTATAGGCCTGGATGCCGGTTTCCAAAATGCCTTCCTCGGCATAGACCGGTTCGCCGGGAACCGTGGTCACGGTGTTGCCCTTGCCGATGGTGCAGCCGATGGTGATGGAGGCGACCAGCGCGCCATTCTGCACGTTGAGCGCATAGCCGATGATCTTGCCCGTCGCCTCACCACCCGGAATATGCGGGTCAACGATGCGGGCATTCTTGCGGCAGGACAGGTCGAGCCCGGCGCGGAACGGAACGGAAAAGGTGACCGTTACCGCCCTCGACCGAACCAGGATCGCACCGCGCGCCAGACAGATCAGATAGTCGATGCTCTGGCGGCCGCGCGTGGTGGTGAGATAGGACCGCTTCCTGACGTCGCCGATCGGCATGGCGCCGTCCGGATTGTCGGTATCGGCGGGATCGCAGGCCTCGTCGGCATCGCCATTGACCTTGATCTCCTGGCTTTCCTCGTCGCCGGGATCGGTCAGCAGCGCCTGGCAGTCGGCTTCAAGCGTGAATTCCACCGTCTCGGTGCGCTTGCGCGTCACGTCATAGTCGGCGACTAGCACCGGCGTCATGGTCCAGACCCAGAACTGGCCGGTTCCGTTGGTCATGATGACCTGGTGATAATCTTCCGGCACGACGACGCCGTCGGTGCGGGTGATCGAGCAGACACCCCAGGTCCAGCCGCCGCCGATACGGCCACCCTCGACCGGGAATTTCTTCATGAACCCCTGGCCGGTCAGCGACTTGACGGCGTATTTGTCGGCCGAGCCGATGGCCTTGAAGGCGTCGACCAGTTGCTTGGAGAAATCGACGCTGCCGGTAGCGACCTGATCCCAGTTGATGGTGCCAGACACCTTGACCTGACGCAGCGGCGGCTGGCCGATCTGGATGTCGAGCGTTCCCTTGATGAAGTCGGAACCGAAATCGAGCAGCCCGTCCTCGCCATTGAGCATATGCGAGGCGCTGACCGCATGGTCGACGCGGTCGATATGCCATGCGTGGATATAGGTCTCCAGCACGGTATCGGGATCGTCGCGGCTTTCCGGCGTGAGGAACAGCGGATCCCAGAACGGCGCGACCTTCATGGTCTCGGCCAGCGCGCGCTTGCGGGCATCGTAGTCGGCCGGCCGGGCCAGGAAGGACAGCTTTACCGAATTGGCCTGCGGGCTTTCCGGCACGCCGACGACGCGGCAGAACGCGATCGGCACCGCGCCGCCCGTCGGGTTTTCGGTGTCATACCAGGACAGCCACGCCCATTGGTCGCGACCCGCCGCCAGCAGGCCGACGCGCGGATTCCTGACCGTGACAACAAGCGTCGCGAAAGCGCCTTCATTGTGCCCCAGCGAGAGGTCGACGATCTTCTCGTCCTCGACCTGATGCTCGATGCCGAAGGTGGTCTCGGTCGGTGCGACCCAAGCAAAGAAGAAGCGGCTGGCCATCGGTCAGACCTCGACCAGGTCGAGCGACCAGTTGCAGTCGGCGCCCCATTCATCGAAGGACAGCCGGTAGTCGGCCACCAGCATGGTCAGGCGCGGCCTGTAGAAGGTGAAGGCGCCTTCGGTTCGCGTAGCTGGGTCATCCGTGGTCGATGCGACCGAACGCGACGGCGAGCCCCCTGATGTCGGGTATGAAAATTCCGTGGCGCAATCGACGGTCAGCACCATGCCGCGCCTGACCCCATCGAGCGCCGGCATATTCTGGTCGGTGCAGGTGATGGTCAGCTTGAACTTGCTCTCTTCATCGTCGCCGAGGTCGATCGCCTCGTTGTTGATGGTGCGGGCAAGCTGGGACGAACCATCGAGCGAAAAATCCTCGGTGATGCCGCGCGCCGAATAGGGCGGCACCCCGATCGGGTCGAGGCGCAGATAGGTCAGAGCAGGCATTTACCTGACACCCCGCGATGGCGCCCGCCCGGCGCTGCTGTTGGCTTCCTTCAAGGCGAACTGCTGGAAGCGGTTGGCGGTGAATGTGTCGGTCACCATGTCGAAGATGTCGGATGGCCCGAGCCCGAAATCGAGTTGGACGCGCATGGTACCGCCTTCGGAACCAGAAGCCGGCAACTGCGCCTTGACGCTGCCGCCTCCGGCAAACCGCTGCACCGACATGGAGCGGTTAAAGCCGTCGACCATGCCGCCAACCCTGAACCCTCTGGCCGCCCGGAAGAACTCGCGCGGGATTTTCATCTTGTTCAGCGCATGCATGAAGCCCGGCCCGTAATAGGCCGTGGCCTTGGCCTGCATGATGAATTCCTTGACCGAAGCCATGATCGGAATGCTGTCGCTGGTCGGCGTGCCGGGACCGCTTGCGAGATAGCCACCGGTGGCAAACCCGCCCTGCGAGCCGCCACCTGACGACGAGGAAGACGAGGCCTGCGACCGAAGCCGCTGGGCTTGCGCAACCGCCTCACGAAGCGCGGACAGGATGGAATTGATCTCGGAGCGGATCTGGCTTGCCACGCTGCGAATAACCGAGGTCAGGCTACCGAAGCCGCCAGTGATCAGCCCACCCAGACCGGAGAAGATGCTGGAGAAGATCGACGGCAGCGCCTTGAACGGGTCTGCCACCGCCGCAGCGGCCTGCTGGGCGGCGCTTGGGTCGATGCCGGCAAGTGCATCGTTCAGCCCGCCAACGGCTTCTGCAGCCGCTGGAGGCAGGCGGCCAAGGTCGACAACGACACCATCAACGGTCTGTGTGATAGCAACACCAAGGCCACCGCCTTCAGCATCGACCGGCGCCAGCGCATCGCGCAACCCGCCTGCCGCGAGATCCGCCGCGGGCTTGATCCGGTTGATATCCGTAATGATGCCGTCGACGGCCGGCGTGATCGAATTCGTGGTTAGAGAATCGGGCACCGTCCTGATGTGGCTGGCGATGTCGTCGGCAACTGCTTTGACCTTGTCGCCAGTGGCCTTTGCGCTCTCGCCTACGCCGTCCAGCGCAGCCTTCGACTTCTCCGCGCTGGTGGCAACGCCATTGACGACGTCGAACACTTCCTTCGAAAGCTGACCACCGGCGCCGCCGCCGCGAAACACGGTGATCTTCTGACCAAGTTCGTCAACCTTCTTGCCCGTCTCGTCGAGGGCTGTTCCAGCACCTTTGGCGCTGTCGGCGAGCGGCCTGAAGCTATCCTTCGACTTTCCAGCCAGGCGTTCCATCGCCGCATTGGCTTCCTCAGCCGACCCTTTGAAAGCGGTGACGACGTCTTTTGCCTGGGAAACTGCGGTTTCGGTTTCGCGAAATTTATCGGCCGCATTTTGCATTCCGAGGGCCAGCGCCTGGATCTGACCATCACTGGAAGCGGCGGCAATATCTCCCACTTTCTTCTTGAAGGCATCGACATCGCCGCCAGTCTTTGCAAACTCCAGCGCGAGTTCCCTAAGTGCGGTAACCTGGTCCTTGGTCGTACCGGTGAGGGCATCCGCTGCGCCCGTGCCCGGTCCTTCGAATTCCATGGCCTTCCGGGCTTCTTGAGCAGCCGCCGTGAGATTTTGTAGGCTGGCAACCGCCTGCAGAACAGTGGTGTGCTCGATGACATCGGCCCAATTCTTGGCCGACCCCTGCGCCTTGTCATAGGCAGCCTTGACGTCGTCGACAATTCTCCGGTGCTCGCCAAGTGCGGCCGTTGCCGAATCTGCGCGGGTTGCCCAAAGCGCCAGGCCGGTGGCGATAACCGCCAAGGCAGCGCCAAATGGATTGGTGCTGATGAACAGAAGAGCCGCCGAAAGCCCGCGGAAAGCAGCGCTCAAGGTGGCGACGCCCGTGAGCACGAGACCGAAGCCGCGCGTCAGTAAACCGAGGCCGAACAACAGCGGGCCGATGGTTGCCACGACACCGGCGATGATCGTGCCCAATTCGAGCATGCCAGGACTCAACGTCGCCAGCGCCTGCGTCCAGTCGGTCAACTGGATGACGATGTTGGTGGCGAAGTCGAGGAAGCCGGATTTACCGATGGCGATGGAAAGATTTTCGAGTGCGCTCTTGAGCTGGTCGATCTCGCCCCAGAGACCCTTCACGCGGGTCGCGGCGATCTCGGCGGAATCGGTGTTCTTCAGCTTGGCCAGCATCTCGTCGATGCCTTTGCCGCCCTGCTTCATCAGCGCAATGGCGGTGCGCATGGCATCGGTGCCGAAGATGTTCTGGACGTTGTCGGTCAGGTCCTCCTGCGACAGCTTGCCGAGCTTGTCCTGGAGCAACTGCGCCGTCTGCGACATCGTCAGGGCTTTGCCGTTCGCGTCGAAGAACTTCAGCCCGAGCTTGTCCATCGCCGCGGCCGCCTGCTTGGACTGCGGCACAAGGCGGGTGAGGAAGGTCTTGAACGACGTACCCGCATCCGACCCGGAACTGAAGCTGGAGGCGGTCGCCGCCAGCACGGCGTTCATGTCCTCGAACGAAACGCCGAGCGCGCCGGCCGCGCCACCAGCCTGACCGATCGCCCCGCGATAGTCATCGAAGGCCAGCTTCGATTGGATCGTCGCGCCAGTGATCTGGTCAACAATCCCTGGCAGTTGCGATGTACTCAACCCGAACTGGTTGATTACATCTCCGAGGGCCGCAGCGGCTGATGTAAGGGTGGCACCGTCATTCGCGGCGGCGAGATCGACCATCGCCTTGGCGGCACCGCCCATGATGGTCTGGAAGTCGAGCCCGACCTTGGCCAGTTCGGTCATGCCCTCCGCGGCTTCGGTCGACGAGAACACCGACGCCTGGCCGAGTTCCTGCGCCTTGGTCTTGGCCTCATCGAGCGCCTTGCCCGCAACGCTGGCGTTCACGGCAAAACTGTTCATCGCCCGTTCGAAGTCGCCGGCCTGCTTGAGGATGCCCGCACCGAGACCGACGATAGGCAGCGTCAGATTCGTCGTCAGTGTCTTGCCGACGTTCTGGATCTTCTTGCCGGCATCCTCGAAGGTCTTGGCCAGCGACTTGATCTGGACCTCGGCCTGCTTCAGCGAGTTGAAAAATCCGGGCGACAAGCCTTTCGTGGCAGCCGCAGCGGCCTGCAATTCCTTGAACGCCTTGCGGCCGGCGGCGCCAAATTCCTCGAGCTCGCGCTTGAGTTCCTTGCCGCCGTCCAGCTCTATGCGTTGTTTGATCGTCGCGGCCATTTGGCTACTCGTCCAGGAAGTTGCGGTAGTAGTAGGCGGCAAGTTTTGCGGCGTTCATCGCCGTGATCGCGCGCAGATGGAATTTCTGGCCGATCTCGACCTTCGGCACGCCGACATAGAGCGGCACTAGGCGCACGACGCCGCGCCCGTTCGGGTTGCGGCCGCGCTTCAACTGCGAGCGCGACACGCCCCTTTGCGACCGCGGCGCTGTGGAACGGATGTTGGCGGCCAGCAGCGGTGGCTTGCCGGGCCGCTTGATCGAATAGAGCGGATGTCCGATTTCCTTGCGGTATTCGGACGCCGAGATGCGCCGGCCGCCCCTGCCCTTTGGAGCATCGGGAAGCGGCAGCCACAGAAACGGGCTACCCTTGATCATCCCGCCTGTCTCGAAGAAATCGGCATAGGGGATCTTGTGATAGACCAGAGCGGCCGCGTTGGCCGAATTCTGTCCCTTAGGATAGACGTTGACCCGGAAGGCGTTGGCCCAGCGCTTCGAAAACCCCGCACTGACGATGTTGGCGCGGCCCTCTGCCTTGATGTTGTTGGCGACCTGGTTCATCGCCATGGTGGCCGCCTTGGCGATGGGCTTGTACTTGTCGCGCATTGCCTTGGTCCAGGCATCGCTCGGGTCGCTGATCTTGATGCTCAGTCCGGCCATTTGCCCGCTTTCAGAATTCGTGCTTCATTTGCGGGAGGGAGGATGGGCGATGAAATACAGAGCGGTGGTGCTTGCGGCTTCGATAGCGGTCACGACGGCCGCATCGGCTCAGACGTCCATTGAGCAAAAGCGAAAGCTCTATGCGCTCGGCACAGCCGGAGCTGAATACTGCCCTCAGATCACGACGGCTTGGTTCGCTCTGGGGTCGATCGGCTACAATATGAACGCCGATGACGGAGAATATCAGCGCTATGCCGCCGCCGAACAGGGATGGTTCGACACGTTCCGCGCCGCCGGCCCGCGCGATATCGTCTGCGAATTGCTGATGCAGAAGTACGGACCGGGCGGCGATTTCGAGCTGTTCAAATACAAGTGATCAGCCCTTATCGAGCTTGTCGATCAGCTTGTTGACATCCTTGTGATCGCTCCGGGCTGCCGTTGCCGCATCGGCTATGGCCCGAGCCCGAGAGCGCTTTTCATCACGCTCGGAGAAATAGAGCCAGCCCACAAGTTCGCGCGGGGTGCAACCCCAAAGCTCGGCGGCGCTATGGCCGCCATGCTTCTTCAGCTTCGTGATGGTTTCCGCGATTTCGAAACCGGCACCGTGGGCGATGCTGCGCCGCCGACCGTGCCCATCAGAGCGGTCAGCGTTGCCATGAAAGGGCCAGGGCCGCGCGGCATGGTGACCCTGACGATGGCGGCCAGAAGTTCGGCCTTCTCGTCGAGGGCGAGGTTTGCGGCACCAGCCTCGTCGATGTTGGAACAGCCGGAGGCGATAAGCGCGGCAAGCACCTCATCGGACATGTCGAGCAGCCGAGCGGTGTCCCAATTGCCAGATGCCCACATCTTGCGGAGATCGGGGAACCGGGATAGCAGGCTCGCAATCGCCTTGACGGGAACGCCACAGATGATTGCTTCCGCGCCGCGCACCGGGACAGTTTCGGTGAGCGGCGCTATATCCAGAAGACCGGGCATGTGCGCTTATGCCTGCGGCGAAATGGTCATGGTGCCGAAGTCGGACGAACCGTCCGTGTGCTCGGTCGCAAGCAGATCGCCGGTGATCTCGATCTGACCGAAATCGTCACCCGAGATCGGGCTGAACGAACCCGTCGGGCCAAACGACACGGACGGGAACACGCCATGCACGATGTTGCCGACATTGTTGTCGCCGACAAATTCCAGCGCGCCGGTGATCGTCGAAACCGACATGATGCTCAGCACTTCGTCAGAGCCTGACGTTTCGACATCCGACATGAACATCATGGCAAGGTTCGCCGCGGTGATCTCGTCGAGCACGATGCGGATCTGCACCGCCTGGTTGTTGTACTGGGTGAAGTCGGTTTTCTTGGACCCGCCGCGCGTCTTCTTGTGCTCGAGCTTGTCGACGGAAGGCGTCAGCTCGCACTCGACGATGTTGCCGAGATCACGCTGGCTGCCGCCGGTCGGAGTCCACAGGCACTTGCCGGTGCCCTGGAAATAGTTGGTGGGGCTGGGAGAAGCTACCAAAGGCATGGTCGTTCCTTTCGGTGATATTGCCCGTCACCGGGCGGTTGAAGAGGATGAGGCTCAGGCCGCCAGTTCGCCGGGCTTGAGCAGGTAGGTGAAGGTGAACGCAACGCCGATGCCGCCTTCCATAGAGCGGCCGCGCTCGGTGGCAGTCATCGAGCCCTGGTAGCGGATCGAGCGGTTGTTGATGGTCAGGGCCAGCAGTTCGCTATCGGCAAGGACAGCGTCGATGAGTTTGGCGCGCAGCAGATTGAGCTTCGTGCCGACGTCTTCAGCCTTTGCCTCGAGGCGGAACTGTACCTCCGGCGTCATGTCGACGTGGCGAAACGTCAGCGCATTGCGGCCGGCCGGATCGTTTTCGCGTGCCACTTCCTCGCCATCGAACAGGATGACGGCCGGCAGGTTCGAACCGGACACGTCCGTCTCGTTCCGGCGCTTGGCAAGCGACGTGTCGACGCTCCCGGCAACGATCAGCAGCCGGGCCAAAATTGCTTCACGCGGGTCCAACTATGCGGCCTCCAGGATAAGCCGGATCTCGCCCTGCCCCTCGCCGGTCGGCGCTGGCACAGGCTCATGATCCATGACCCGCCACGTCTTGCCGTTGAAGGTGATCTGCGCATCGCGCAGTTTGGCGGACTCGACGTCGGCGAGGTCAGTGGCGCGCACCATGGCGGCCGGCCGGATGGTCATGACATTGACATCCGAGAAATTCAGACCGTTGCGGTTCGCGCCGTTGCCGAAGGACGCCGAGGAGCCGGCCGTCTTGTCCAGCACCAGCAGTGGCCCACCGTCCGCGCCGGTCTTGATCGGTGGATCGCCACAAGCAACCGTCAGCACCGCATCGACGCCGAGCGTGGCATAGATCGGCGCGTAGAGCAGCGATGCCCAATCCATCAGGAGCCCCGCCTGGTCTTCGGCACGAAGGCGAATTCCCAGTGGCCGATGCGGTTTGTCCCGGCGTCGGCCTCGATGTGGGCGTAATAGGTGGTGCCGTCGACCAGCCCGAGATCGTCTTCAAGGATGCCACGATAGATGCCGTCGCTGGAGGCGACATAGGCCATGGCCGCCGGCCAGGTCTGCCCCGTGATGTTTGTCCCTTCGGCGTCTTTCACTGTCACCGAGACGTCGGCATCGTTGACGAATGTGCCCTCGATCGCGCTTTTCAGGCCGGACAGTTCGATGATGTTGGTGTTGCCGACATAGACGACGCAACTGGTCATGGGTCGCTCCTGTCGGTTTCGATGCTGCCCTGCAGCAGCGGGCCTGTGGTCACGCCGTCATCGGTCAGCGCCGCCACCATGCGCGCCGATCCGGCCAGAACGGGCACGATGCGGATGGCGCCGAGGATCAGCGTGGCGATGGGCGGCGTGACGGCATCGGCCCAGCAGTCCGTCCAGCAGTCCCGCCAGCAATCGCTCCAGACCGTACCAAGCATCAGGCCGGCCCGAACTTGTCGCCGGTCGAGCCGTCGCCGGTCAGGTCGGTGCCGTTGATCGACACCATGTTGGCGTCGACACGATCGGTGACGGCCGTGACCGCCGCGATGGTGCGGGTCTGCACTTCATCGGCGATGGCTTCCACCGTTGGCGCCGATGTCGCTGTCGCCCACGCCCCGTCGCCATGGCTTTGCAAGGCGGTGAAGGCACCGGCGATGACGGAAGCATCGGCCGGATCGTCCGGCAGATTGCCGGTGCGCTCCTGGATGGCGGCGATGCCGGCATTGTCGGGATTGACCGTGGCAAAGCCTGTTGCTGTCGACCAATGTGCGTCGCCGTAGCTGGCAAGACTGGTGAAGCTGCTCGAAATGCCCGAAGACAACGCCGCGATCGCCGCCAATGTGGCGTCGTCGGCGCCCGCGAGCGCTGTGGTCAAGTCGGCATTGGTTGGCAGCGCATCGAGTTGCGTGTCGAGGTTCGGTGACGCCAAGCCGACCGCGCCCCTCACGCCAGCGGCATCAAGCGTCGAGAAGCCAGTCGCCGTCGTCCATGCGCTGTCGCCATGGCTCTGTAGCGCGGTGAAGCTTGCGGAGATGCCCGCGTCAAGGTTGTCGAGCAAGCCTGCCCTGGTGCTGGTCAGACGCGCCAGAAGGGTCGCGGTGCCGGGAGTGTCGGCGCCGGCATAGGTCGAGCGGGTCGACACATCAGCATCCAGATGTGCGATGCGTGTATCGCCGAGCGCGGTCAGGCCAGCGCCCGCCGCGCCGATCCGTGCATAGGCGTCGCCGGTCTGCGGCGTGTTGCCGGTATAGGTGGTGACCGTATCGACAAGCACGCCATGATCCATGGTGGCGGCAGGCGTGGCGATGTTGAAGAACTTCTTGAAGCCCGCCGCGATCTGGCCGGCGGTTTCCGTCAATGCCGTTCCGAGGATCTGGGCGAGATTGGCCTTGACCACGCCAGAGGTGAAATCGAGCTGGCCGGTTCCCGTGCCCGATGAGAGCAATACGCTGGCACCGATATCGCGCGCGGTCTGGGACGTGCCGTTGATCTTGAGCACATCGACACGGCCGGAGGCATCGACGGACAGCGGCACGCCACCATTGGCGCCAGCGACGGCATCCGGCAGCGCCGTCAACCCGCCATTGGTCGCCTTCACCACCTGACAGACCTGTTCGGCGTCGTCGCAGCTCGCCGACGTGCCGCGCACGACCAGATCGCCGAGCGTCGCCGTGTCCGTCGTGTCGAGCGCGAACTTGTACCAGCCGTTGGAAACTTCCGTCGCATTCGAGGCGCCGGCGTTAGGATTGCCGAACGCGCCGCCGGCCTTGCTGATCGTGATCGCCACGGTCTTGCCGGTCGCGGCAGTGACGTGATCACTGGCCAGGAACAGTTTCAGCATCACCGTGTAGGCGGTGGATTGGGCGAGCCTGCGCATCTACATCCCCAATTGCTGGCGGGTTGCGATATGGCCGCCCGCAGGCCCGTTAATGGTGATGCCGGAATTATGGCCCAGATCGAAACTGTTGTTGGCGACGAAACTGGCGCCGCCGGCTCCGGTGATGTCACGCAGTGCCGCGCCATTGATCGTCGGCGCATTGCTGGCGACCGAAAGCGTCCGCGACGATCCGTCGGACGATGATCGCATGAGCACGGGGGAACTTGGAGATCCGTTAATCGTCAAGGTGGCAATGGTTTGTGTCAGGCCGCTCAGTTCGATGACGTTCGGCCCGTCATTCGTCAGAGTCGTGAAGCTGTTTGCTCCAATAATTTGCAGGGAGGCGCCGTTCACCTGCCCGCGAAACCGGACCGATGAATAGGTCAAGCCGCCGCCGCTGAAAATTCGCTGACCAGCGCTATCACCAACCCCGGTAAAATCAAGAATTGATAGACCGGCATCGAAAGTCAGGCCAGTAGTGGTGGCCATGGTCCAAATCGTTGAATTGCTCGATGCCGTGGACGTGAATGTCCACGTCCCATTTCCAAGCTTGATTGTCCTGGTGCCGCTGCCGCTGCCGTTAAAAGCGGATGAACTACTTAGTGTCACATTGTTGTTGTTGACGCTGAAATCCAGCGTACCGGTAAAGGCCCCGCAGGTGATCGACTGCACCGCGACCGTCGTGTTCACGGTAACCGTGCCGCCGCCCGAGCTGGCGTTGAAGGTCACTGTGTCCGATGTCCCAGGCACCGAAGCGCCGCCTGCACCGCCGGTCGTTGCCGACCAATGCGTGGTGTCGCTGGCATTCCATTCGCCGGTGCCGCCAACCCAAAAGCGATTTGCCATCGATCAGCCCTAGATCCTGTCGCTGTCGGCGACGCGCACGAAGATCATGTTCGAACCGCACCAGCTATGCAGCGTGAAGCCCTTGGCATGCATCAGCGCGTCCAGTTCATGGCTGGTGTCGCCGCTGCCGTTGTCGGCTTCGACGATGACGACGCGCGGTGGATTGTTGCCGAAGTCGGATGCGCGCAGCACATCGATGTCGAGGCCTTCGATGTCGATGTTGAGCAGGTCCGGCCAGATGCCTGCGGCATGGTGGTCGACGATTTCGTTCAGCGTCATAACCGGCCAGTCGACGCTGCCCGTGATGCCAAGCGTCATCGCGGTCGCCTTGTCAAAGGTGAAGCGGCCAGGATCGGCGGCAACGTGGTAAAAGGTAAGCGTTCCATGGACGGGCGCCACGCCGGCGCAGATGTTTTTGTCCTCCGGTCGCGCGTCCAGAAACGCCATGACCAGATTGCCATTCGGCTCGACATTGATGCCGCGCGAGCCGCGCTCATAGAGCAGCGCCGTGTTCGACAGGTCGAACGGGTGATAGGCGCCGACGTCGAGATAGGACGGCTTTTCGATGCCGAGCCGCTTGAAGATGTTCAGCACGGCAAGGTCGTCGCCATGCTGCGCATAGGTGCGGCCGCCGAACCATTGATCGCGGTGGCCGGTCACTTCGGCATGCCATCAAGCATATGACGGACCATCGCTTCCGCCTGCACGGCATCAAGGACATTGGTGCCTATAGGCCAATGCCGCGTCCGCATCGGCTCCTCGTTGAAGGATGGAGTGAAACTGACGCCGCCGTCAGGAATGAAATTCTCTGGCAGTCGCCATTGAAGGAACCGGCTGACCATGTGTTTGATCTGCTCGTCGGTGGGTTGCGGCGCGGATGGGACCGCTTTCGAACCTTCAGCAAGCATGGCGTCAGCCATCGCGTAGCACCGCCTGGCCTTCTCTGCCTCGAACGTATCGGGCGAATGGGCGATATGGACGTTTGCGATCTCGATGAGCGCCTGGCCCGCGAACCAGTCGCGGAGGCTCATGCCACCTTCCGAGATGGCGTGATCGCCCGCCTTCAGCAATTGAGGGAACACGGAGCCGCCGTCACTCATGGCTTTCTACCTTCCGCAATCGCGCTCTCGATCCAGTTGAACTTTTCGCCGATGACCTTGTGATGGCCTTCGACATCGGTCAGCGCCGCATGGCAGGAGCTATGCTGTTCGGCCGGCACGACATCCTCGAAACCGGCGAAATACAGGCACGCCTCAAGCAGACCTTGCGACCAGATTGCCTTGTGGCCATGCGCGAAGATGATGGCATGCATGGCGCCGCGCATATCTGCGGTCGGTCCCCACTTGCGGGTGAAATCGAAATAATCCTGGTCGCCGCGCAGCCGGATGTTTTCGAGGCTCGGAACGCAGATGCGGATGACGCCGCCCGGCTTCAGAACGCGATGGCATTCGGCGAAGAACGCCAGCGCCTGACGATAATCGACGTGCTCGACCACATGCTCGGCGAAGATGAAATCCGCGTATCCGTCCATGAACGGCAGGCGCTTGGTGATGTCGACTTCCTCGTCGAAGTTTTCCCAGCCGTCCATCCTGTTGGTACCGCAGCCGAAGTTGAGCTTGACCGCCTTCTCAACGAAGCTGATGCGCGTGGTGCGCGTGACATCAACCCACTGCTCGGGATCGTCCGGGTTCACGACCCTGATGACCTCCGACGGCAAGGCGGCGTCAACGAAGGCGTCCAGCGCTTCCGGCGCGCAATGCGTGATCCAATCCAGTGTCGGCGCTGTTGCCGCAGTAAGCTGCCCCCTGTCGCCGCGCTCGGCCTTCAGCGGCAGCATGCGCAGGTCTTCGCCGATCAGGTCGAAGATGACCTTTTCCGGTGTCGGGCTTTTGGTCCGGTTCCACCAGTCATAGCGCTCGATGAACTTGGTCTGCCAGAGATAGTCGACCGAGAAGAACATCAGGCCGGTTTCAGCCCAGCCGGTTTCCTTCCGTTTCGTGCCTTCCACCGGGACAGATGCCGCCTTGACGCCATCGGCCATCATCTTGCGGATGATCGGCAGCACCGGCTTCGATAACAGGCTGTCGCCTTCGATGTGGACAACGTAATCGTACTGCCCGTCGATCGCCATCTCGAGGCCCTTGCTGAAAGCCCTGCCCCAGCCGTCTTTGCCACCGCGCGCGAGGTGGCCGATGTTGTCGGGGAATGCGTATTTCTCGGCGCCTTCCTCGACAGCCAGCAGTGGCACGGACGAAGCGCTGTCGACCAGAAGCAGATCGACCGCCCAGCCGTTCACCTTGCGGTGCAGCGCCTCCCACTGCCCGGCCAGTTTTTGCTTCTCCGGCGTGTCGACATAGGTGGTGCCGAACACCAGGATGCGCGGCGTGGCCGCATGTTCGGTGGCGAAGGCCTCGACCAGCGGTACCGCCTTGGCCATGTCGATGGTCTTGTCGCATTTGTGGTGGCGATCGAAACACTCACACGGCTTGACCGGCTCGATCGGCAGCGTCGGCGCCAGATGCGCGCCGCAGATGTTGGTGAAACGGTAGCTCTCATTGCCGCCATAGACGCAGATATTCGGCGTACCGACGGCCTGCGCCAGGATCGGCGTGAAGCCGGCATTGCCGAAGACCAGCGCCGCCTCGGCGAACATCCCGGCCAGCGTCTCGAAATCGGCCTCGCCGCGGTGAAGTTTCAGGTCGGCATCCTGTTCCTCGCCGACGATCTCCTCGCCCTTTTGCGTCAGATCGCAGACCGACACGGTGAAGAACCGGTCCTTGATCGAGCGATAGAGCGCCGCATAGGCGACAGGATCCGGCGAGCGCGACGGGCACGGCCAGGTCGCATTGATGACGATCGGCCGATAGATCATGACCGGCTTACCGCCAGTGTCTCCAATGAGCGCCTTGGCCTCGTTGCGCCATTCCTGCTTGACCGGCAGGCTGAAATCAGGCCGCTCCGGAACCTTCAGCCCGACCGATCCGAACATGGCGTTCAACAGCGTGCCATGCCGCTTGGTCTGGGCATGGTCGTAACCAATTTTCCTTGGCGACGGCGTGACCTTCTCGGCCCGGCCCGCCTCCGTCCGGTCGCGGATGCGCGGCGGCAGCCTGTCGGAAACCGTGACCTTCAGCCCTTCGGCCTCGAGGTCATGATACATCGCCGTGTAATAGGTCTGAAGCTCGACGACGTCGTGCCTCTTCATGAGTTCGCGAAGCACCGCGCGCTGGTGGATGCAGTCGCCGGCGCCGTACATGCTCAAGACGACGAGCGAAGGCTTTACCGGCAGGCGCTGAAGCATGGAGCACACATCCTCAAAAGGCATTTTCGGCCAGACGTCTATTGCGCTGTCCGGGTTGGCGTTGATGATCTCGACGCCTGATTTCTTCAGTGACGGCGCTACCGCACGGAACTCGGCGGCGTGCAGCTCGAAAGACCCCTTGATCAGCGGCCATGGATAGGCAGCGCCGTGGTGGTGGCGGGTGCCGTCCTCGGCAAAGCGGCCGTCGACCCCAAGCAGCACGACGCGGCGGCAACCGAGGTGGACGGCAAGATTGATGGCGCCGGTGACCGAGGTCCGCGCCAGGGCAAGCTGGTTCGGTTTGCTGGCTATGCCGGCGCCGGGGTCGATCTTGGTGAGCCGAACGACATCGCGAGGTCCGCCCTGCGACGTGGTGACCAGGCGCCCGACCGCCGGGCGTTCCTTCGAACCGACGTCTGTCCACCACCTGGCATCAGCAAAGAACAGGATGGCGGCGTCCGGCCATGTCAGATGCGCCGAATTGATGGCGATGACCCGTCGCCCTTTGAGGCGCGACAGGTCGATGGTTTTGACTGAGGCACCGCCCGCGAGCACAAAGGCTGTTTCGCCTTCCCATTCGCGGGCGATAGTCCCCACGGGCGCGTCAGATGGTGAAGGCGGCCGACAGCCGGACCTTGCCGGTCGCCGACGGATTGTCGGCAGCTTCCACGGCAACGCCGATCAGCTTGTTCGAGCCGGCGGTGGTCGTGCATTCGCCGCTGGCGGCGACGAAGTAGATGCGCTGTCCGAACGTCCAGGCCTGCGCCGAGACCTTGGGCAGTTCGAAGACGCCGATCACCGAAAGCGGGCCTTCATCGCCAACGGCAATATCGACTTTCGCGACACCAAACAGCGAGCCGGCGACGACGCCGTCGCCCGACGCGATATCGACGGCGCCGGTGACGTCTTCATTGGTCCAGGTAATCTCGTTACCCGGCTGAATGTAGTTCTTCATAATTTGCCTCCTGTAGAGGAACGGGGTGAGAGGGGGAACGGGCGGCAAACGCCGCCCGTTGGGGTCAGGCGCCGGTCGAGTAGTAGAGGCCTCGATAGTCGAGTGCCTTGACGCCGGCGTCGATGCGGACCTTGAACTCGGTGCCGTCGACGCTCCAGCCGTCGCGCTGCTCAAGGGTCGGCGCAGAATTGCCGTTGAGATAGGCGACTTCGATCGTGTCTACGGTCTGCGGATCGGCGGTCAGATACCATTCTGCGGCGGAATCAGCCGACAGCCTGGCTTCCGAAATCACCTGGACGGCGCCGCGCACGATGTTCGGGTTGCGCTGCGTTCCGGCAGGGTCGAACTCCGATGCCATCAACGCAGCCGCTACGCCCTGCTTTTCCACCGGGACCAGCATGAACTTCGGCCGGATATTGAGGCCGGCCGAAATGCTGTCAGTGTCTTTCTGCAGCGCCATCTTGGCACGAGCGGCGTCGACATTGGCCATGGTGATCAGGCCGGTGCCGACATTGTTGTGACTGGCATGGAACAGCGTAATGCCATCCGCCATCGTCGGGTTACCGGTGAGAATGGCATAGACGAGCGTGCCGATGGTGCGCTTTGCGGCGCGGCCCATGCGCTGCGGGATCTTGGTGAAGGCGTTCAGGTCATCGTTGATGATGGCCTGGCGGGTGATCGAGAACATCTTGCCGTAGGTGGCAAGCTGGATCGTCTCGCCGCGCTCGCCGAAGGTGCCATAGGTGTATTCGGCACCTTCAGGAACTTCCGCGAGATTGGCGAACAGCCCCAGATCTGCACGGGAGCTCGCCTTGAAGTCCGACAACGTGCCTTTTGCGGTCCACAGTTCGAACGTCTCGTCTGCTTCCTCGAAGCCCTTCATCATCGACTTGTTGGCGACGTTGGCGAGGATCGTCGGGAAGTCCGACGTCGAGTGCGTGATCGCCATGGTGAAGGCGGCGCCAACCATTGTCATCGGGTCGGAGAATTTCCGCTTGTCGCCGGAGATCAGCATGCTTTCGCGGGCCAGCTCGCGCAGCGTAAAGGCCGAGAACTCGTTTACCTCGCCACCAGGCATTCCAGCCTTCGAGAGAAGCGACTTTTCGACGCCTTGCCTGAAGCGATCGCGCGCGTCTGCGGTGACCGTTGCGACCGGAGGCGTGTTGCGGCCATTGTCCGGATCGCGATCGGCGACGGCATCGATGATCAGCGCGGTCGCCTTTTCGAGGTTGCCGCCGGCATCCTTGATCAGCTTTTCGGTGTCCTCGAAGCCGATCTTGGCGCGACCGGCCATCTGGTAGATTTTCACGTTGACGGCGTCGGCGGTCATGACCGGCTCGACGACGGGTTCGACGGCAGGATTGGCGGGCTGAATCGGGGCCGCCGCAGGTGCAGGAGTAGTCATTCTGGTTTCCTTTCCAGGGGTTTGCGGCGCGGCTAGAACCGCCACCATCGGAAGGCTTGCAGCCTTGCGATTTGCTGACAGCGCGGCTAGCTCCGCCGGCGCGTGTCTGTATGTCTGATAGTCAAAGCTGGCATCGGCGACGGCCGGCTCGCCTTCCTCGATGGCTGCCGTGGCGAAGCCTTTGGCGACAGCGTCGGTCGGCGACAGCCAGGTCTCGGCCTTCATCAGCGCCCGCACATCAGCATCGGGCAGGCCGCTGCGATCGGCGTAGACCTCGGCATAGACGCCGGTCAGGACATCCAGAGCGGAGGCGCTCTTGCGGTGGGCGTCGGCCGGACCAAGGGTGATGCCGGCGGGCTCGTGGATCATCATCAGGCTGCCGAGCGGCATCTCGATCGTGGCGCCGGCCATGGCGATCAGCGAGGCGGCGGAGGCGGCGATGCCGTCGATGACGATGGCAACGGCGCCATCATGACGCTTCAATGCGTTGTAGATGGCGGCTCCCTCGGTGGCGACACCTCCGCCGGAATTGAGACGGACGGTGATGTCACCGCTCATCTCGGCCAGGGCGTTGACGACATCGGCGGCGGTGAAGCCGGCGCCTTCCCAGAAATCATGGAAACCGACCGGGCCGTAAAGGATCAGGTCACCATCGACGATCAAGCTATTGTCCATTGTCGTCTCCTGTCGGTGGGTCCACGGGCGCCGCTGCAGGCGCGGCGGTCACCGCGTTGCCGGCCGCGGTGCGGTAGCGGGGATCGGAATCGAAGATCAGGCCATCCTTGTCGGCGCGCTGGTTATCGGCGGCATTCTCGGCATCGAGATCCTCGGGATCGAAACCCTTCTGGCGCTGCTCTTCCGAGCGCGACGACAGGCCGGAACGGATGGCGTCGCGCGAGGCGGCGATCTCTTCCTTCGGATTGATCATTTCGCGCCGCGGTGGCGTCCACAGGAGCACTGCGGCCGACAGATCGCGGCCGATCACCAGCTGCGCCGCATCAAGAAACCAGCGGCCGACCGCACCGCAAAGCTGCGGGATCAGCATGAAGTTCTGCGCCGTGCCGATAGTGCGCTGGAATTCGAGCCAGCCCATGCGGCCGGAGGAAAAATTGACGCCGGTCAAATCGGCGGACAGAACCTCGTAGGAGACGCCCAGGCCGACCGCGATGTCACGCAACTCGGCGGCCTTGTAGCCAGCATATTCGCCGACCGATGGCGGCGTGCCGAAGGTCACTTCCTCGCCCGGCTTGAGGCGCTGGATCATGCCGGGTTCCAGGCTTTCGACCTGGTAGATGCCGCCGGTGTCCTTTTGCGGCGCCCTGTTCGGGTCGGCCGCCGGCATGACCGTCGAGACGTTTTCTTCAGAATGGATGAAGGCTGCAAAGCAAGCCGCCACCTTCTGGCGGACCAATTGCGCGTCGGCATAGTCCGCGAGATCGCGCATCTTCAGGATCACCGGCGCGAACCAGGTGACGCCACGCGCCTGTCCAGGACGATCGGTGCGGAAGACGTGGGCGATTTCCGACGCCGGCACCATGCGGCTCTCATAGGCGAAACCGGAATAGGAACCGGGATGCTGGGTGTAGAGCCAATAGCCGACCAGTCGGCCTATCGGATCGAACTGCAGGCCTTGCACCATGTAGCCGCCGTCATTGGCAACAGGCCCATCCTTGGTCGAATCGATATAGTCCGGCTCCAGCACTTCGAGCTGGAAGGGCAGCGGCAAGGCATCAACGGCGCGGCGCGGACGGCGACGCACCAGGGCCTCGCCGGATTCGGCCACGGTTGCCATCACCAGCCACTGCAGGCCATAGAAATTGGTGCGGCCACGCGCATCGCATGCAGTGGTGTCGAGATGCGCCTTGACTAGGTCGAACAGCTTCGCCTTCACGGTTTTCGGTATATTTCCGGCGATCGACGGGATGATGCCGGTGCCGACGATGTTGTTGGCCAGCACCGCCTTGCCGCGCGCGGCATGCGGGTTGTTACGAACCATGTCGCGCGCCACATCGCGCAACCTGGACAGTGCCGGCAGGTTTTCGGCATTTGCGTCTGTCGACACGACGCGCCAGCCTTGCGCCCGGCGACCGCGCGTGGCGCCGTCGAAAGCCATGGTGGCGCCTTGCAATGCGGCGAGACGCGCACGCGACCTGACGCGGCGTTCCGCCATTTCAGGAGCGACGGCAGCCAAGGCGCGGTCGAACAGGTTCATCAGAGGCCCCGCGAAAAGCCGGCGACGGTGCGGCGCGGCGCCTCGGAACTGCCTGCCGCCGAGGCTTCCATCTCGCGCAGCAGCGCACGCATCTCGGCGAGCGACTGGAATTGCGTGAACGTCTCGCCGTGGCGCAGGCTCAGGATGCCGGAAGCGATGTTGTTCTTCAGCGTGTTGATCTGGGTCTGGGTGTAAGCCATCGCCCTATCCTTTCAGCCAGCCGGAGCGCGCATTGACGAAACCTTCCCGTGGCCGTGCGGGCTTGCCTTGCGGCTGCGGTGCCGCCGCCGACGGCGCGCGCATCTGCACCTGCAGGACATCAGGCGAAAAGAAGTCAAAATCCTGCGGGAAACCGCGATCGGCGGCGAGCGTGCGCCACTGGTCGGAGGTCATGCGCGACAGGCCGAGATAGTCGGCAAGCGCCGCATTGTAGATCTCGCAGTCGAGCAGGTGGTTTTCCTCGCCGCCGCGGACTTTCCAGACCCGGCGGGCACGGCCGCGATAGGTTTCGGTGGCCAGATATTCCGAGGTGATCTGACGAAAATAGACTTCGTCCTGCCACCAGGCGAAGTGACAATAGCCAGCAGGATCGACCGGTTGTCCCGCGGCAATGCCTTCCTTGCGCAGCTGCGCGTAGAAGGCGCCCTTCAGCGCCCAGGTGCCGACCTTCCAGACCATGGCGCCGCCGCGGACCCGCTCGCCCTTGAAGTCGATGTCGACTTTCGTTGGCTGGCCAAGCGCCGGACGGCTCCAGCCATCCTCGCCCTTGAGCGCGAAACAGGCCGCCTTGCCGCGCACCCAGGTATAGACGACATGGGCACGGTAGCCGCTGTCGACGCCGAACAGGTCGACTGTGCGGGCGCGGCCATAGGCGTCCGGCCATTGCGCGACGCGGATCTTTTCCAGTTCGGCGAAGGCGCCGGCATGCGGATCGTCGGTTTCGCCGGAGAGATAGCCGGCGTCGACGACCCAGCTCTGCCCATCCGGCGCCCAGGCCTTGATCGAATACCAGATGCCGCGCATTTGCACGTCGGCGGCGCCGGTCAGGATCAGGCCGGCGGGCGGGATGTGGCCGCGCTTCTGTTCCTTGTCGCGGCGCAGCATCAGCTTTTCGTGGTCGGGCGCGTCGCCCTTGACCTCGAACGGCAGGCCGAGCGTCAGATTTTCGAAGGTCTTCAGCTTGAGCGGGTCGCCGGCCGCCTTGACGAAGCGCTCGGCGATCTTCTCCCACGGCACGAACGGCGAGGTCAGCGCGTCGAAATGGTAGCTCGGATGCGCGCCGGGCCTGGTCGCGGTGGCGATCCATCGGCCCTTCTTCATCAGCTCGACCTTGTCGGCCGACTCGACGATCGCGCCGCAGCAGGGTGTCGCGTAATAGGCCTTGTAGGGGAAGGTCTCCTCGAACTTGAAGAAGGTGCGGTCGAAGACGAACTTGAACGGCGCGGCACAGCCGGGGCACGGCATGTGCCAGTAGCGCTGGTCGCCGGCGTGGAAGCCGCTGTCGATCTTCGAGGCGCCCTTGACGGTCGGCGTCGAGATCTTGGTGCGCTTCCATTCGCCCGACATCAGGAACGATTCCTGGCGGCCCTCGATCATGCCGAGCGGATCGCCCTGGCCGTCGAGATCGTCGGGGTACTCGTCGACCTCGTCGAGCAGTGCGACCTTGATCGTCTTGGAGCGCAGGTCGGCCGGCGACGATGCGATCGCCAGCGTCAGCGAGCCGCCGGGATAGACCTTCGACGTGGTGGTCGAGGCATCGCCGGCGCGGCTGGTCTGCGGCTTGACCTTGCGCTTGAGCGCCGGCGTCTTCTCGATCGCCAGCGCCAGCTTTTCGCGGTTGAAGTCGGACAGCGCGCCCGATGTCGGCTGGACGATCATCACCCGGCACGGGTCCTGGTCGATGATGTGGCCGACCGCGGCGAGCAGCAGCGTGGTGAAGCCGGTCTGCGCCGACTTCCGGATGTCGATCTCGTTGACGCCGGAATCCATCGCCAGCATGTCGAGCGGCTCGATGATGTAGGGCGTCAGCGAGGCGTCCCATGGCTCGTTGGCCTTGGGGCCGTCCGGCACGATCAGGTTGGCCTGCGCCCATGCGCTGGGTGCCATGCGCTCGGGCGGCATGATCAGCGCGGCGAGCGTGCCGGCGATCACCGCCAGGGCGGAGCGCTTGAGGTTGAGCTTCATGGACGGTCTTTCAGTCGGCGCCGAGATCGAACTCGTTGCCGGTTTCCTCGTCGACCTGGCCTTCGTTGCGCTGCAGGGTCAGCGCATCGGCGGCACGGCGGCGGATCTGGTCCTTGATGTCGCGCAGCTTGCGGCGCAGGGCCGGTTCGCCGTCTTTGGCTGCCGCCATGATCTCGCCAGCGAAGGTCGGCAGTTGCTCGATGGCCCGCACGATCGCCTCGCCGGCCCGCACCATGGCGGTCTCGACTTCGGCGACCGGCACCAGCTTGCCGAGCCGTTCGCTGACGTCGAGGGCGGAGCGGCGCGCTTCCCACTGCGCCTTCTCGGTCTGGGCGTCGCGCAGCGCGCTCGGAATGTTGGCCGGCTCGGCGGCCTTCTCCTCGCGCACCGTCTCGGCGGCCTGCTCGCGGTAGGCGTCACCGGCGGTGCCGATCGCCTTGTCGAAGGCGGCAAGGTCGACCTGGCGCTCGCGGCCGTTACGGCGCGTGGTCAGCAGGCCCTCGGCCTCGTAGCGGTCGACGCGCTTCTTGATCGCCACCTTCGAAACGCCGCGCATGACCGCGATCTCGGACAGCGACTTCCACACGGGCGTCGGCAGGTCGGCAGGCGATTGCATGTCTGAAACCTGCCGAGGTTTACCGTTCACCGGCCATCGTTAACATCGTAAACCCAGTTTTCCGCACCCTCTCACTAGCGAACCCTCGGGCTACGCCGTCCCGCATACGGTTTGGAGGCGGGGAAGGACCCGTGACTGGGAGGGGGTCGGCGGCGCTGGGCAGGGTGCCGAAACGAGAACACCCCGCGACCGGTTTGCGGTGGCGGGGTGTTCGATGCTTTTTATCCGTGACAAGACATCCACCAAATCGCTGCACGCGTCAAGCGGGTGCTGCATTCTTTTTGTTGAACAGCTTGAACCATGAGGGGAAGCGCAGGGCCATGGCTGCATCGGCCTTGTCCTGCTGTGCCTTGAGCAGCACCGCATTGCCGACGAGATCGGGCAGCACGCGCGCCATCGGCATGGGCGTCAGCCATGGTGCCACCGGTATGGTGGTGGGCAGCATGACCACATCCTGCATCTTGTGCGCCACCGTCTCATGCACCATGGCCAGCGCCGACAGCCAGATCTCATGCTCGGCCCTGGCGATGATGGCGTTGACCGGATCGGGGTCGAGGTAGGGCTTGGTGTAGGCGCCAGGCAGCGCATCGCCACGCTTGTCGACGCCATTGACCTCGATGGTGCGCGCCACCGTCTCATCGACACCATCGACCACCTTGCCGGTCAGCTGGTCCTGCGTGACCTGCAGATAGTAGCGCGGTTTGCCATTGCCGTGGCGATCGATCTCTTGGCGGACAGCGTCGAGCTGCATGCCATCCGCATCCCAGCCCATCACCGCGCGCCTGATGATCAGCTCGGATGGCTTTAGCCTGAGCGTCACCCTGCCCTGCCCGTCATGCGTCATGCGTCGCCATGCCTCGCTCACCGCCTTGGCGCCAAGTCCGCCGAAGCGGTCGAGCTCGGGCGCAGGCCGCCAGTCCTCGGGCAGTTCGAGCGCACAATCGTCGAGCGCCATCACCGCGTCGCCGATCGCCTGCGCATCCTCGCAGGGCCAGCTGTCGGCGGAGAAGTCCGGCACCGCGCCATAGCCGTTGACGCCGAAGGCATCGACCAGCGACAGAAGCTCGGCGAAACGCCCGGTGCTGTCCCATCCGCCGGCCATCGCCATCGGCCCATCCTGCCGCCTTGGCACCTTCGGCAGTTCGTCGCGCCACGCCCAGGCGATGACATCCTCGACCGGCCCGCTGCGCTTTCCCTGGGCATTGCGGCTCAAAGGACGGTTCCTGCTGGTCACAAAGCCCAGATCAGCACCATCTGCACCCGTTTTCATCATCTGCACCCTTTCTCGAAGTGGCTAAACCATTGCTTTCGCAAGCAAAACAACAATAGAAAAAACGCGATGGTGCAGATGGTGAGGGTAACAGCCGATAACGCATATGAGTGGCAGAACATCTGCCCTATCACCTTGCCGAGACATCACATGCGTACCCGGAAATAACCGGCACCATCGGCACCATCTGCACAACATCTTGATTTCCCTATCCCTTTCACGGTGCCGATGCGGCGACATGGCGGGCAGATCGGCACCACCGGCACCGCACAGGGTGCCGACAGACGCGATACCAAGCATCGCAGCGCGAAGCCTGACCAAGGGGAGAAGGGAAAATGCGCGCTCACGGGATCTTGCCCTCGCGCGTCAGACGCTCGATCAGGTCGATGCGCATGCCGATCCAGCGCATGAACGGGATCGCCATCGAATTGCCATAGGCCTTGTACTGCGGCCCGTCAGGACACTTTTCAGGCGGTCGACCCTTCCACGGAATGCGGCAGCGATCATCGGCGAAGCCCTGCAGGCGAGCGCATTCATGCGGCATGAGGCGGCGGACAACCGCGCCAGCGATGGCGGGTGGATGCGCCTGCGCCGAGAGCGCGTGCATTGGGTCGCCAGGCCGTGGATTGCTGCCGTTGGCTGGACTTGTGATCTGCGTCGTATAGAATGGGATCGATACCGCAGGCTGCATTGTCGTCTTTATCGGCGGCGCGCAGTGGTCGTCGATCGGCATGGATTGCGATTCCGAGGCATACCAATCGAATGCCAGCGGAATGCCGCGACCGGTCCCGTCTTCGCTTGCGTCAAACCCCTCGCCGCGCAGCGTGTGGGCGACATGCAAGCCCCTGTTGCTGTGCGCTGCACCGGTGTCGAGCGTGGCGAAAACATCATCACCGCAGGCGAGATTTTGGCCATCGAAACCGATCAACGCGTGCGGCTTGTCCCCGCCACCCGATGACGCCCGCACAGTGTCGGCGACCTGGTCGCCTAGTTCTGCCGTTCCGCCTTCATCCCGGCCGCGGAGCGCAACGCTTCGAGCAGTTCGGGCGGCAATTCCTTGCCCCGCTTTTCGGCGCGGCGCAGGATGCCCCTGCATGCCTTCGGGCTCAAGAAGTACCGCCGCGGCACGTCGCCAGTCTCCAAGATATCCAACAACGACGACACGTCGCCGTCGCTGTGGGACGGCACGAGCGTAGCCGTCCACTCGGATATATTGAGCGTCAAGCACGCGCCACGCGATCCCGTAGGATGCAGCGCTTCCCGCAACGATGCCGGCACCGCGCCACCCCCCCCTCGGCACTTCGATTGCCCTTCCGGTGAGGAAGCCCAGAAAGTCTGCAAAGTCTCGTCCGGTGGCGCTGGAGAAGACGCCGGGCACATTTTCCCAGACGACCCAGCGGGCGCCAAGGCGCTTAGCCAGGCGGACATACTCAAGGGCAAGGTTGCCGCGCGGATCATCCAGGCCGAGACGCTTTCCGGCGACGGAGAAGGATTGGCAGGGTGTCCCGCCGACGAGTAGGTCGACAGGTCCAGCGTCGCCTGGGATGGATGTGAAATCGCCATGGTTCGGCACTCCGTTCTTGGAAAGCGGCTCGCCCGGCAGGTTCGAGCCGTAGTGATGCGCAAGCACTGCGGACGGGAACGCCTCGATCTCGGAAAAGAATTTCGGCCGCCAGCCAAGCGGTTCCCACGCCACCGATGCCGACTCAATGCCGGAACAGACCGAGCCATAGGTCAGCGTCACCGCCCGTCCTCCCCATAGCTGCCCTGCCCGTGGTCGCCGCCCTGGCTCTGCCATTCCGGCCTGATCCCGATGCCGCGATAGAAGGTTTCGCCGTGCGATCGCTGGCGCTGGAACTGCCTCATCTGCCCGTCCGGGCCTTCAAAACTGCGCTCGGCCGACTTGGCGAAGCGCTTTTCGAAGGTCGAGCGGTTGAAGGCGAAGACGCCTTCCGAAGCCGCGAATTTCTCGAAGGCGTGATAGAGGTCGATCGGCTTTTCCTTGTCGTCGGGAATGCCGGTGACATGGCAGGCCATGCGGATGAAGGTGCCGATGGCATCGCTTTCCTGGCGGTATTCGTTCGACGCCGCGCGCACGCCTTCCGGGATGTCGAGGCCGTGGTTGAGGTAGTCGACGGCGCCCTCGACCATCCAGGCGAACACCGCGCCGGCCTCGGCCCGCAGCTTGCGCGGCAGCGCCCGGTCGGTGTCGCCCTCGGCGATCTGCACCGTCCACGGCACCAAGAGCAGGCGGCGCCAGATGCCGTCCGAATCATCGTCGATGCGCGGCTTGTGGTTGCCCGACAGCACGATCTTGAAATGCGGATCGACCTCGAAGAAATCCTTGTGCAGGCGCCGCACCGGGATCTTCTCGCCGCCGGTCAGCGTCTTGATCAGCGCGTCCTTGAGCTTGACGCCGGCCTCCGGCTCCGATGCGGCCACTAGGCGCGCGCCGGGCAGCCGCGCCAAATCGGGCGTCGCCTCGCCGCCGCCGCGCTTGTTGTCGCCGGAAAAGCTGTCGATCGACAGCGTCACCGCATAGTCGCCCATGATGAAGCAGAGCAGGTCGACGAAGGTCGACTTGCCGTTGCGGCCGGCGCCATAGAAGAACAGCATCACCTGCTCGATCGTCAGCCCGGTCAAGAGATAGCCGCAGAAGCGTTTCAGGAAGGCACGGATCGCCGCGTCGGGCTGCACCTTGATCAGGAACTTCTTGAATTCGGGCATTTCCGGCGAAGCCGGCAAGCCCGACCGGGCGTCGCGCCCGTTGGCGCGCCCCGCCGGAGCGCCCTCGGCGCGTGAGGCAGAAGGATCATCCCAGTCCGCCTCGACCATCTTGGTGATGAAATCGCCCTGCCGGTGCTCGCGCAGCCGCGCCTGCCAGCGGGTGACGATGCGCGGATCGTCAGGATCCGATTCCTCGTCCTCAACCTCGACCTGGACGAACTCGATCGTACCGGCACGGCAGTTGACGCTGTAGCGGTCGGTGTTGAGATCCCCGACCTTGCGCGCCATGTAGGGCTGGCCCTCGGCGAGCAGGTTGTTGAGTTTCGACGATCCTGCCGTCGACTTGGCATGGCGGCGGCGCGAGCCGATGCGCGCGCCCAGCTGCTCGGCGACGCGTTTTGCGGCCTCGACCGCCATCTCGTAATCGCGCTTGCGGGCAAGTGCCGAGATGTCGGGCAGGCGCTTGCCCTTGTCGGCCTCCATGCGCGCCAGCGCGTCGAGCGCCACTTCGCCGGCGGCCATCATCGCCTGTTCATCGTCGCTCGGCTCGATGACGCCGGCTTCCTTGCGGATCGCCTCGGCGGTGCGATGCGCCAGGCGGCGGATCAGCGAGCCGTCCTCGTCTTCCTTCCATCGCTTGCCGTCGAAGACATGCCAGCCGATATGCGCCACGCAGATGGCGATGTGGCTGGCCGCACCCGCATGCTCGCTGGCGAGATCGCCAAAGCGGCGGCGCAGGCGGCGGCCGTTGCCGATGTCGGTTTCCGGCTCGGCCGCGCAGGCGGCGAGCAGAAGCTGTTCGGGCGACGGTTCCTCGCCTTCGGGCGGCGGCGGGTCATCGTCCGGCAGATCCGGTGAAAAATCGTCGTCATCCTGCATGCTGTCAGGTGCCCATCCGGCCCATGCGCACGTGCGTCGTCACGCTGCGCAGATATGGCCGTTCCTCCAGCACCGCCGCCGGCCGCCGCCATGATTGCCGGCCGGCGCGCTCGGCCTTGTCTTCAAGCCGGAAATTCGACGCCATGCGGTTGATCGCCTGGAACACCCGCAATTCCTTGGCGGTCGCGCGGTCGAAACGGTGCGCCATGTAGAGATCGTAAAGCTCGGCACCGCGCTTCATGCGGCGGTTGTTCCAGTCCTTGCGGCATTTCGGCGTGCAGAACTCGCGGCCCGTCGCCCGCTCGAACGGCTCACCGCATTCCAGGCAGGCGTCTAGGCGCGCCATCAGGAAGCGGGCTCCAGTTCGTTAACCATGTCCTCGGCGGTCTCTGGCGCGTCGTCGGCCTCTTCCTCACCCTCTCGCGGCTCCAGTGCGGTCAACGCGTCGGCCGACACCGCCGCGATTTCGCGCGTCATGTTGATGCGCGCCTGGCGGAAATACTTGTCCTTGAGCTCGAAGCCGAGGCCGCGCCGGCCCGACTGCACCGCCGCCCAGACTTCCGAGCCAATGCCGAGGAACGGCGTGAACACGATGTCGTCGGGATTGGACCACAGGTCGATGCAGCGCTCGATGACGTCGAGCTGCAGCGGCGAGATGTGGGCTTCATCGTTTCCATCCCGCGCGGTCAGGTATTGCAGGGTGCGGGTCTGGCGGATGTCCATCCACACCGGCGACGCATAGCGCTGCCAGACCTCGATCGAAAACCAGTTGCGGCTGTCATTGTCGGTGGTGAACTTGGCATAGTCCGGACCCTCACCCTCGCCGACATAGCGTTTCAGCGCGCCGCTGACCGGCTCGGGATTGTCGCCAGGCTTGCGGAAGGCGACGATGTAGTCGGCCAACCACAAGCAGGTGGTGAAGGACTCGACCATTTCGGGCCAGGCGCTGGGCATGGTGATGCGCAGCATTTCCAAGATCAGGAACTGGTAATGCTGCCAGAAGGTTTTCCCCTCGGAATTCGACAGGTCGCGATCCGAGCCGGAGAATTTGTAAAGCCCCTCGAAGGGCGGCGAATGCACGCCGAAATGCACGCTGTCACCCGGTACGGCCCGGATCAGCTCGCAGCTGTCGCCCTGGTAGATGGCGTAGCGGTCGGTCACGTCCTGGTCGACGGCTTTTATGGCGGGGAGCTTTTTCATGCCGCATCCCCCGCGAGTGCCGAGACATCGAGCGGATGTGACAAGAGGATCTGATCGCTGTTTGGGCGTGCGAAAGCGACGTACTGACCTCCGGGGTAGCCGGTGACCAAAAACGCCCTTTCGCCGGATACGGTGATTTCTTCGCCGAACCTCGGCGGTGGATCTATGCGGGCGATGGTCGAGACCTTCAGGAACTCACGGAACGAAACGTCGTAGGCGTGAGTGTACTGGCGCCAAGCTTCGGCTCTGGCCTTGGACGGCGTTGCGGCAGGGAACGCCGACACCGGGAAACCCTTGACCTTAACGTTGTACATCTTGAGCCTGAATTGCCCTTCGTTGCTCACGCGAACTCCTCCCAGGCTGGCAGCCGCAACTTCTGTTTCGGCTGGTAATCGTGCCGCTCCAGCGCCGCGCCGCGCACCGCGACCGACGACATATCGGCCATGTGCCGCACCATCGCCGCCGCCATGCGCTCGGCGTCGGCTTCCTTGCGGTCGAGATTGGCGATGATCGCGCCCTCGGTGTCGGCGGCGATGAAGTCGGCGGTCACTTCGCTGCCCTGGCCGAAGCGCCAGAAGCGGCGGATCGCCTGGTAGACCTGCTCGAAACTGTCGTTGAGGCCGACGAAGCCGGTGCGGTGGCAGTGCTGCCAGTTCATGCCAAAACCGCAGATCGACGGTTTCGTCACCAGCACGCGGATCTTGCCCTGGCTGAACGCCTTCAGCTTTTCTTCCTTGTAATCGTCATGGTCGCTGCCGCGCACCTCTACGGCGCCGGGAATGGCCTTGGTCACGCCTTCGGTCTCGGCGTTGAGGTTGCCCCACCAGACGTAATGATCATCGGCCGGCGTCAGCGCCACCGCACGCGCGATGCGGTGATCGATCGTCGATTTGCGCGCGTGGTTGCGCTCCTGCAGTGTTTTCGCCTGCACCGGCAGCAGCGAGAACTGCCCGCCATCGTCCCAATGCGATCCGGTCTCGACCACATGCAGACGCTTGGTCAACGGTGGCAGTTCATAGCCGTCGTCGGAATAGCCGAGGTCGGACGGCTTGCGCAGCATCACCGCCCATGACGCCATCCAGCGCCAGAACTCGTTTTCGGCATGGCCCTTCAGCCGCCAGCTTTTCGTCTCCGACCCGTCATGGGTGAAGAAGGTCGCCAGCATCGAGAAATAGCTCATCACGCCGAGGAACTCGGCATGGCTGCCCAGCTCCATGAAGTCATTCGGCGCCGGCGTTGCCGTGGCCGCGAGCCGGAACGGGATCGGCCTGGCGATCTCGATCAGCCGGTTGCGGTAGTGGCCATCGAAGCTTTTCAGGATTGAGCTTTCGTCGAGCGCGATGCCGCCATAGCGGGAGAGATCGAACAGGTCGAGCTTCTGGTAGTTGGTGATCGCGGTCTCGTCGACCACGCCGTCACGGGTGACGACGCGGGCCAGCAGATCGTATTTCTTCGCCTCGTCCTCATGCTGCGGCCCGACCGCCAGCGGCGCGAACAGCAACACCGGCTTGCCGGTATGGTTGGACACCACGCGCGCCCAGACCAGCTCCATCAGCGTCTTGCCGAGCCCGGTGCCGGCAAACACCGCCGCCCTGCCCCGGCGCAGCGACCAGCGCACGATGTCGCGCTGGTGCGGAAACAGGAACGCCGGCAGGTCCGGCAGATCGACCAGCCCGCTGGCAACATCGGCCACGCGCTTCTGCGCCAGGAAGTCGTGATAGGATTGCAGGGTCATGCAGGCACCCGCTCGCGCGTTGCGCTGGCAAAATGGCGCCGGCAATAGGGCACGGCGCCGGCCGCTTCCGATCGCTCGGCCCCGCACACCGGCATTTCGGGACCGTCAGAGCTGAAAGGGTCGCCGACAAAGTGCAGGCATTTCCTGGCGTTGACCGCGTCGAGGAAGCCGACCGGCAAGGTCGCCGGCAGATTCTGCGCCGGCACATACGGCTGCGGGCGCTCGAACACTGGTTTGGCAGCGACGAACGCCAGCTTCGGCGGTCTCGGCCGGCATGGCGCCGGGCGCCGCACGGGCCTGCCGTCGCCAGCCTTGATCGGCCGAACGGTGAGATGGCCGCCAGCACCGTTCAGACGCAGGATCTTGCCGATGATGGCATTGCGGCTGCGCCCCATCTTGGTGCCAATCTGGCTGGCGGAAAGGCCCTCGCCTGTCAGTTTGCGCAAGGTGTCGATCTCGGCCTGGCTCCACTCGCTCATTGTTCGTCCCCTATCGAAAAGACATGGAAGATTGCCGGTGTGCGGTGGCTGGCGGGCCTGACTTCCTTGATCAGCCCGCGGCGCATCAGCTTGTGCTGGAATGTCTTGACCGAGGCCGGCGCCACACCGGCGACGTCGGCCAGTGACAGCATCGACATCTGCACGTTGCCGTTGCCGTCCTTGGCGTGATCCATCGCCCGGTAAAGGCGCAAGACGGTGACCGTGATGCCGACGCTTTTGGCGACGTCGAAATCGCGCGTGCAGTTGGTGGTCGACGGCGGTGCCGACTGATCGACCGGCGGCGCTGCCAAAATGCCCTCGAAATGCTTCTGCACGAAGCTGGTCGGGCTCATGCCGGCAGACTTCGCCGCCTTCTCGATGGCCGCATTGGTCGGCCGGTCGCACTTGACCGAGAAGCGATACCAGATGCCGGTCGGCTCCGGCAGATGCAGGGCGTCGCCCCTCATGCCACTGCCCTCGCCCTGGTTTGCGCCGCCCGTTCCCGCAACACGTCGTTGAAGTCCTGCCCGTCCGGCGCCCAGTCGATCCCGGCGTCATGACCGGTCAATTCGAAGCGGTTGCGGGCGCGCATCATGGCGGCCTGCGTGGTGAAGCGGTCGCTGTCGCCGTCGCCGAGCAGGATCAGACGCTCGAAATCGTCGGCCGGGATCTGCAGGCAGTCGGTGTCGGAAAGGTCCGGCTCATGGCCGCCGACCTTCTGCCTCCGCTTGCGGCCGATCCGGTCGGTCATCGTCAGCGAGGGATGCGGGATCTGTTCGGCCGCCTTGCCGGCAATGTTGCCGATGTTCAATCCACACCAGAGCGCGCAGTCGCCATGTTGGGAGCGGTGGAGCGACGCCCATGACAGCACCGTCTCGATACCCTCGCCGAGCACGCAACCGCCACCGGGCTGGCCGTCGAACAGCACGATCTTGCCGCCCTTTTGCGACCCCTCGACCTTCTTGGCATCGAGCAGGTCGCCGGTCGCGGGATCCGATATCGCCGCCTTGCCATTCGGCCGCGACAGGTCGATCCAGGTGCGATGCACGCCGATGAAATGGCCGTCAGGTCCGGTGATCGCCGCCAGCATCGCCGGTCCGCTGTGGATCACCTTGAACTCGTCGCCGGCCTTGCTGCGGTGCCAGTAGGCAAGGCTCGACACTTCGCGCAGCGCCTTGATGCGCCATGCGGGGAAAGCGATGGCACGCAGCGCAAAATAGTCGCGCAGCCAGTGGCCGCCACGCTCCGGCTCGATCGGCGCGGCGTTCTGCCAGATCTTCCAGGCCCGGCGCCGCGCCTTTTCGCGCCATTCTTGTCTGTCGTCGTCGCTCTGCGCCGGCGCCCGTTTGGCGGCCGCGATCGGCTTTTCGCCGGTCAGCTGCTCGATCGCCTCGGCAAAGCTGCATTGATGCACATGCTGCACCAGCGCGATCGGATCGCCGCCGGCGCCGGAGGCGCGGCACAGGAAGACGTTCTTGCCCTTGTCCAGCGAAAACCGGTCGCGCCCGCCGCAGCACGGGCACGGCACGCCGCGCTCGTCGATCTTGCAACCCTCCGCCGCCCCAAGCGCCAGCGCCACGTCGACGATCGACATGTCACGCGCGCGGGAGACGATCTCGGCGGGGATCATTGCTTCGTCCCCGGAAAGCGCATCTGCAGGCCAAGCCGGATATCGCCTGTCACCGAATCCAGTCCGCAATTGGCGTCATCGAGATCCATGGCAAGATCCGCAATCATGTTCATGACGACGGTTTCGAGCGCAGCCATGGCGTCGGGATCAGTTCGCCGGTCTTGCGGATCTCGTAGCCGCGCGCGCCCTCGATCACCTCGGCATCTGCCACCTCGCGGCAGTCGACGCCGGAGCAGCAGCCGGCCGGATAGGCCCAGCCGTTCGGCGCATCGTGCGGCCATGCCTTGCCATGCGTGCCGGCAAGCACCAGGCCGGCGAGCAATCCCGACACTGCCAGGGCACCGGCCATGGAATGGATCGGGCGGCGGCGCATCATCACCACCGCTTGCCGTTGGCGGCGAGGCGCGCCTCGGCCTGGTGGTCCGCGCGCTTCGCATTGTAAGCGCGCTTTTCGCGCACTGCGCCTTCGAGATCGTAGCCATAAGCGCCGGCGTAATCGAAAATCCGAATCAGAGCATCGGCAAGCTCGACTTCCGCCATCTTGCGATGAGGCAGCTTGTCATCCATCAGATCCTTGCGCTCGCCTTCCATGCATTCCGAGATTTCGGAATGGATCAGGCAGAGCAGTTCACCCTTGTTCCGCTCCAGCCTCTCGCCGGTTTGCGGGTGATGCCACCAATGCTGATTGGCGGCATGGCAGTCGCGTGAATACTCGTTGAGGTCCATCTACTTCGTGCTCCCGACCACCGACAATCCGTTGACGCGCGCCGAAGCGGCGGCGCGGCGCAGGTCGGACACGGCGTGCTCGAGCGAGGCGGCCGAACGGTCGATGCCGGCGGCTTCCGAAGGCGTCAGCCTTCCATCGGCAAAGGCAATGGCGCCCTTGGCCATCAGCTCGCCGGCCTGCACCACCACTTCGGCATGGCTGGCCATGATCGAGGCGTTGGCTGCGTCGCCGATTTCGGCGTCGGCCAGGCGGCGGCCGTTGAGTTCCGCCATCACCGCCGTCACCAGCGGTGCGCCGCACTCGGCCTCCAGCATCAGCACCGCCGTCAGCGGCATCAATTCGGGATCGCCGGCATTGTTGAAGCGGCCGATCTGGCTTTTCGACAGCGAGGCGATTTCGGCCGAGCGCTCGATGCCGCCGGCCCGTGCGATCAGGTCGCGCTGCGCGGCTTTCAGCCGGTAGAACCATGCGGTGGGCAAAGTGTCGGACATGGCGTGCCTCAAGGGTCAAAAAGAATTCCCGCGCCGGGAAAACCCGGCGGCGTTTCCCGTGGTGGGAAGGCTGCGGTGGTGGTGATGTGGCGGTGTTCTGAAACCCGCCTATGGAGGCAACAGTGCCCTGCTCATTCCGCCATCTCCTGGATTGCTTGATTGGAAAGGCCGGTCCCGGCTTGGGAGGGCACGGGACCGGCCGCGACGCCGAGGGGCGTGGCGTCGAAATCGTCGAGGTGAAGGGCGGCGGACCGCTGCGCCTGCGCGATAGGTTCAGCCGTGAACGCGCCCGGCTTGCGATCGAGCAGGAGGATTGAATGGCCGACGAAAAGGCCCCGGCGCTGACCGAGCCGGTCATCGTGCAGTGCCTGTTCTGCACCGGCGTCGACGTCCAGCACACCGAGAATTTCACGCGCCTGATCGGCTGGGTCGAGCTGCCGGCGCCCGGCTATGACTTTCAGGAGCGTCGCATCATCGCCCGCATGGTGATGCCGCCCGAGATTGCGCGCGCTCTGTCGCGCGACCTGCGCCGCAGCATTTCCCGAGGAGACCATTGATGCGCTCATCATGCAGCCTCAAATTTCTCGGGGCGATTTTCGCGCAGCCAGGCGAGCCGGCATTCATGCATGTCGGCCGCCGTCACGGCGCCGTCGGTGAAGACGCGGATCTTGTCGATCATGTCGGCATCGGGACGCGAGCGGCCGGTTTCCCAGTTCCATACGGACGTACCGTCGCGATCGCCATCGAGGCCGAGGGCCTTGGCAATCTCGGAACAGGAGAGGTTTTTCTCCTTGCGCCACTCTGCAAGCTGCATCGCGAAACTCCAATCGTCTCCTATATCGCACAAATTTCGATATCGCTGTCAAGTGCGATATCGCATTTTCTTCGATTTTCAGAGTTGCGCGGTTCGAATAGGCATCTGCCATGAAAAACCGCATCCGCGAATTACGGGAGGCGCAGGGCCTTTCACAGGAAGCCTTGGGCGCCAAGATCGGCGTTCACTGGCAGACCGTGCTGCGCGCCGAGTCGGGCAAGACCGCGCTCGGCACCACCAAGTTGCGCTATTACGCCCAGGCGCTCGGCGTCGAGCCGGACGAACTGCTGCAGAAAGACGAAGGCCGCATGGTGACGGTCAAGGGTTTTGTCCAGGCCGGCGCATGGGCCGAAACATGGGAATGGAACGAAGACGATCAGTACACCGTGCCGGTCCCTGACGAGCCGGCCCTGCGCCATTACACCTTGCACGCCGCCGAGACACGCGGGCCGTCGATGAACCGGCGTTATCCGGAGGGCACGGTCCTGGTGTTCACCGACATTATCGAGACGCAGAACGATCTGCATCTTGGCAAGCGCTACATCATCGAACGCGAGCGCGCCGACGGTTTGCGCGAAGCCACGGTCAAGACACTATGGCGCGACGAGGCCGGCAAGATATGGCTGTTGCCGGAATCGGATGACCCTCTTTTCCAGGAGCCGATCCCGATCGATGGCAACGAAGACGACACCGTTCGCATCGTCGGCCGCGTGCGGTTTGCCGTGAGTCGCGAATGACAATTGACAGGCTATCGCATTTTTTTCGATAAGCCGCTTGACATAACATCGCATATTCTTCGATATTGCGCTCCATCTCAACCGATGGAGGCGCGCCGTGCATCAAACCCGCAGTCAATCCGAAACCGCCGCGCCGATCCCTGCCAGCCTTGCCGGCAAGCCCGGCCAGCGATTCAGCGATAGCCGCCGCGTCGAGCACCCCGAGGCCGGCAGCGGCGGACGCAACCCCCGCGCCACCGAACTTGCCGACGCCTTGCGCGAGATCGCCGGCTGCGGCGACGGTGCCACCGAAAAGGACCTGTCCGTCCTTGGCTTCTCGATCGGCGAGATCCTCGCCCATCTGCCCGAAGCCAAGATGATCCTCGCCGAGACCTTCATCCGCGAGATCGCGCCGACCGGCGACCGGATGCAGCAGATCATCGAGAAGGCGATGGCCTCGGCCGCCCACATCATGCCGCGCACCGCAGGCCTCGACGAAGCCAGCGAGGAGAAGGCGGCGATCGAGTGGCGGCGCTACTGCCAGGCGCGCGCCGCCTTCAAGCTCGACCCCTGGTGGTCGCAATCCGAGCGCGTTCTCGCAATGCTGAACGCCTTCCTGCGGCGTCTGCCGCTGCTGGAGCGCGAGGCCAACCGCGTCATCTACGCCATCGCCGCCGAACAGAAGGCGACCGTGCACCGGGGCGAGCACATATGAGCACGGCAGCAGAAAAGACCGGCGTGCAGACGATGGATGGTGGTCCGGTATTCCCGACCGCGCTTTCCGATCGCGAGGGGATAACCCTTCGCGACTGGTTCGCAGGGCAAGCCCTCGCCGGCCTTGCCGCCAATCCAAAATCGGAAAGCTCGGCGCTTTTACATGCGATGGCAGCCTATGCAATCGCCGACCGCATGCTTGCTGAGCGCGCCAAGGCAGGTGCACAATGAACGCCGCCGACCATTCGTTCTGGAAGCAGACGATCACCGGCCGCGCCTTTCCGATGTCCGGTTTTTCCGCGCTCGACATCGACCTGCATGGCGACGTCGCCGAGGGGCTGGCGCGCATCTGCCGCTTCGGCGGCGCGGTGCCGGGCAATTCCTATTCGGTGGCGCAGCATTGCGTGGTCGGCGCCGACGCGGCGATGGAAGAAACCCGCGACGCCAACATCGCGGCATATTTCCTGCTGCACGACGCGCATGAATTCGTCTTCGGCGACATGACGACGCCGGTGGCCAAGTGGCTCGCCGTCATCGCCGCCGAACTTTATGGCGGCTCGGCGCACGGCATGGTCGAGACGCTGATCGCCACCGCCAAGGCCCGCCTCGACATGGCGATCTGGCGCGCCGCCGGCATGGCGCCTCCGGCCAAGACCTACCGCGCGGCAATCGCCGATTTCGACCTGCGCATGCTGGCGACCGAGCAACGGCAATTGCTGATGCCGGCGCCGAAAAGCTGGGGCGCGGCCATCGACACCGCCAAGCCGATCCCGATGCGCGGCCGGCTGTCCGCATGGCCGGTGGCCAAGGCCGCCGAAGCCTACCGCGAGCGCCTGGCCACGCTCTGCCCCAACGCCAGGAGGGTGTGATGATGTCAACGAACGAAGCCCAAGCACTGACGATGTCAATCGGGCGCGACATCAACCGACTGGACGCGGAAGCGTTCGCATCACTGGTCAAACTCAGCAAACACTGGGGTTTTCTCCACGATCAAACGATCGACCATCTCGTCAAGGAAGGCGTCCTTGTCCACGAAAGCGCCGTCGAGGCCGAGCGGCAAGAGTGGGAAGAAAAGCTATCGACCTCGGTAAACGAGCTGGAAAAAGCGCAGGCCAAGATCGACGATCTGCGCGAAAAGCTTGGCTACCAGTCCGGCGAACTTGACCGCCTTCAGGAGATGATCGCCGACCGCAACGTCGCCGATGCGCTCGACCTGTTGCGCGACATGCACCCCGAACATCAATTCCTCTCGCCCGCAGCCGAACACATGCTGGCCGGCATTCGCCGTCAGGGGACGATGGCGCTATGATCAAATTCTCCGTCGCCGCCTTCGCCGAAGCCGCAAAAGCCATCCGCAACATTCCCGGCGGCTCGCGCAACATCGAGATCCTCGACCATGCCCGCCTCGAAGTGGCGAGGAAGAAGCTGACCCTGACGATGTCGGACCTCGACATCGAGGCCTGCGCCACCATCCCTTGCGAAGGATCTGCCATCGTCGCTGCCATCCCGCGCGCGGTGCTGGAATTCTTCATCTCGCGCGATGGATCGGGCGACGATGCCGGCACGCTGACCTTCGCAGACGACATGAAGACCGTCGTCGCCCGCCAGGGCAAGGGCCGGCTGACCATGCCGATCCTGCCCGGCGCCGATTTCTTCCTGATCGGCGCCGGCGAGACCGACTGGAGCATGGCGATCCGTGCCAACGAATTGGTCGATCTTCTGCGCACATGCGAAAAGGCGATGGACGAGACCCGCCACTACATCCAGGGCGTGCTGCTGCACGTCACCGACAGCGAATTGCGCGGTGCAGCCACCGACGGCCACCGCGTCCACGTCATCGGCGTCGACGCACCCGAGCTGCAGGGCGACTTCCGACAGCGCGACGGCGGCAGCTACCGCGGCGTCACCATTCCCGACCGCACGGTCAAGGAGCTGGTCCGCATTTTCGATGGCGACGAAAGCGAAGTGACGATTGCAGGTACCGCGGCGATCATCACCGTCGAGGCGCAAGCCATCCGCGTCACCTCAAAGCTGATCGACGGCACCTTCCCCGAATACAACAGGCTGATGCAGGCGCCGGGCGAATTCCGCATCTGCGTCCCAGCCAAGGCGCTCGACGCGGCGATCGGCCGGCTCCTGGTGCTGCCGCGCAAGGACGGCAAGGGCAAGGCCGAGACCGCGCGGCCGATCCGCATGACGCCGGTCGACGGCGGCCTGCGTCTGGAGATCAAGGGCAACGACGCCGACGCCGAGGACCTGATCGACTGCGAGGTCGAGGGTGCCGGCGAGCCGATCGTCGTCAACTGCCGCTACATCAGGGACGCGCTTGCCGCCGCCGGCGGTTCGAAGGTCACCTTCGCGCCCTGCGCCGAAAACCCGGTCGGCGTGCGCCTGCTGCCCGACAGCGACCGCTCTTCTTTTCTCCTCATGCAAATGCGTTTCTAACCGGAGGATTTCATGTCCGACGACATCACAGACACCAGTCAGACGGTCGCTGCCGGCCAGCTGCGCGCCTTCATCGAGCGCATCGAGCGCCTTGAGGAGGAGAAGAAGACCATCGGCGACGACATCGGCGAGGTCTATAGCGAGGCCAAGGGCACCGGCTTCGATGTGCCCGCGATGCGCGTGATCGTCGCCATGCGCCGCAAGGACCCGGCCGCAAGGCAGGAGGCCGAGACCATCCTTGAATTGTACATGGCCGCGCTGGGGATGGTGTGATGCTGAAGCAGTCCGACATCACCAGGGCGCAGAGCCTGTTCGCCGACCGCAAGGTCATGCGCGCCATGCGCACCCGCCTCGATACCGATCCCGTCGCCCTGATGGTCGGCGAAGGCAAGGACGCCGGCGTCATTGCGCTCGGCTCCGTCTATCTCGCCGAGATCGTCGGCAACGTCAAAAGCCGAACTCGACCGCAAGATCGACGGCATCAACGCCACGCTGACCGACATGGGAGTGGAACCGTAATGGCTGGATCTGTCAACAAAGTCATCCTGGTCGGCAATCTCGGCGCCGATCCCGAAGTGCGGCGCAGCCAGGCCGGCGACCCGATCGTCTCGTTCCGCATGGCGACCAGCGAAAGCTGGAAGGACAAGGACAGCGGCGAGCGCAAGGAACGCACCGAGTGGCATTCGGTCGTCGTCTTCAACACGCAGCTCGCCGAGGTCGCGGAAAAATATTTGAAGAAGGGCATGAAGGTCTATGTCGAGGGCCAGCAGCAGACCCGCAAATGGGCAGGCCAGGACGGCATTGATCGCTACACCACCGAGACGGTGCTCAACCGCTTTCGCGGCGATATCCAGATGCTCGACAAGCTGCCCTCCAACCGCCCGCCCGGCGCCGAGGGCGCCGAAGACTACGGCAGCCAGCGTTCGCGCGACACCGATGATCGCCGCGCCGTCGAGGAGCGCACCCGCCAGGCGCAGACCTCGCGAGGCTCGCGCGAACTCGACGACGAGATCCCCTTCTGATGAGCATCCGCTTCCACGTCGATCCGCGCGACGTACCGCCCGAAAAGGCGGCACGGCGGCTCGGCCTGACGCTGGAACAGTTCACCGACCTCTTGCCACGGCTTTTGTCGCGCGGCTTCCCGGCCACCGACCCCGACACCGGCAATTACGATCTCGACGCCATCGACGCATGGCGCGCGGCGCGCCACCGCCGCCTCTTGCCTTCGGCGCCCGCTCTGGCGCACACTCCCGGCCTTGTCGCTGCAAGGCTGGAGAAGCTCTACGGTGGGTAGCGTGGATATCCCCTATTACGTCGTCAAGAAGGGGAAGTATGGCTATTGGCAGCCGACCAAAGCCATGCGATGGGCCGGCTTCGCCGCCGTCCGTTGCGGCATCGACGGGCCGCAGGCCTGGGCGACCGCGGCACTTTGGAACGAGCGCTGGCAGCGCCACCGTGCCGGCAAGGCGCAGGACCTCAAGCCGGAATTCCCGGCCGGATCGATCGGTGAAGCCTTCAACCGCTACCGCGCCACGGTCGAATGGACGGCCAAGAAGCCGCGCACGCGCGAGGAATGGGAGCGTGCCTGGGCGCGAATCAGGCCGGTGTTCGGCGATCTCGCGCCGACCGACCCGGAAGTATCGCTGGAAAGCTTATCGAGCCTGCGCCAGTTGATCGCCCAGACCGTATCGCTGCGCGAAGCGCACCGCGTCATCAAGATCTGGCGCGCTTTGTGGAACGTCTGTTCGGCGCTGCAATACTGCCACGGCAAGGCCGACCCCTCCACCGGCATCCGCAACCGGGCGCCGAAGGCAAGGGCTTTCAGCTGGCGCGAGGGCGAGGCCGTCCGCCAGGCCAAGCATGCATGGCGGACGGGCTATCGCGGCCTCGCCGTGGCAATCGCCATCGCCTGGGACACGCAATTCTCGCCCGTCGACCTGCGCCAGCTGACCATGGCGGCGATGAAGGGCAGCGGCTTCGATCGCTATTTCGACATCGGCCGCGCCAAGTCCGGCCGCGACGCGCTGGGCACGATGAGCCGTCGCACGCTCCGGCTCCTCGACGCCTACCTGGCCAAGGAACCGTGCGAGGTCGGCGCCATCCTGCGCAACCGTTCCGGCGCGGTCTATTCGCGCTTCACCATGCCCGACGATTTCCGCGCCGTCTGCGAGACGCTGTTTCCCGGCGACCGCCGCACGTTGGCCGACATGCGCCGCTCCGGCGCCATCGAGGCAATGGCCGGCGGCGCCCAGGCCGGCACCGTCTCGGCGAAAATGGCCAACACGATCGACACATCGAACGCGCTGCACGCCACCTATCAGCCGGTCGACCTCGCCTCCGTCCGCTCCGCCGACGCCGCCCGCCGCCTCGGCCGCAAGCGCATCCGCGAGAACGAAAAGGGGTGAAAAGTTGGAACTCGCTCCATGATCGAGTTGGAACTTTTCAGCCGGCTAACTCCTAAGTGCTTGATTTATTGGCGATCCCGACAGGATTCGAACCTGTGACCATCGGCTTAGAAGGCCGGTGCTCTATCCAGCTGAGCTACGGGACCGCTGGCCGGCCGGCGGGCCGGCTGGATATTCTGGCGCCGGACGCCGTTCAATGCGTCCAGGGCGTCCTGCGGTCATAGCGGAAATTCTCCGCATAGGAAATCTGGCGGCGCTTGGTCTCTTTCGGCTCTTCGACGCGGAAAGCGAGCCCTTGCTTTTCGGCATAGGCGACCGCCTCTTCGCGCGTGTCGAAGCTGAGCCTGATCTGGCTTCTCATGTCTCCCGACGTCGTATAGCCCATCAGCGGGTCGATCTTCTTGCGCGACTCGGGATCGAATTCCAGCACCCAGTGGCCGGTCTTGGCCTTGCCGGACTGCATCGCGGTTTTGGCTGGGCTGAAAATGCGCGCGGACATGGCCACCTCGTTCTTGTGCAAGGCAGCATCGCCACCCTTCGCCCGTCATTACTGCGCAATGCGCACGGCGGCAAGGTTTTTGCTCTCGCAGGATTTTGCTCTTGCCATGCAACACCGAAATGAATAGGCAACAGACCGTTCGGAGTGTAGCGCAGCCTGGTAGCGCATCTGGTTTGGGACCAGAGGGTCGGGAGTTCGAATCTCTCCACTCCGACCATCCCCTCAAATGCCCAATGCCCGACGCAGCCATATGGTCACTTGCTCCGGTCGTGCATCCGGCGGCCGCGGGCCGGTTCGGCAAACAGGGGTTCAGATGCTTGGAATCGATGCCTGGGTGTCGCTTTTCGGACCGGCCTATTTTGCCTATGCCGGCATCACCGTTCCGTTCATGGTGACGTGGGCAATTGCCTGCGCCGCACTGGCGATGTGGAACAACCGTGAAAGCCGCAGACAGGCGAGGCAGGCCCCAGGGGCCGTCGTCTCCCGCTCCTGGCGTGTCAGTATCGGAATGTTCGTGCTGGTCGCCGCCGGCTATATCGCCGCCCACTCCGCCGTCTACCTCGCGGTCCGTCACTTCGCCAGAATGTGGCTCTGAGACTGGCCTCTCGGCCTAGATCTCGAATTCGCCCTGCCCTTCATCCATGGCGTTGACGGTTTCGGCTGCCAGCGTCCTGGTGATCGGCGTCTTGCGTTCGAGCGCGGTCCGGTCGAGCCGCTCCACCACGCGCATCGCTGTCGCCAGCGAGCGCTCGATGCGGCGGACCAGATACTGCACGACGTGCGGCTCGACCTCGATCTGGCGGTCGGCGAACAGTTTTGTGATGACGCCTGCCAGCAGGAGATCGTCGGGTTCATGAATTTCGACTGTCGCGGCCGCCTTCAGCCGCGAGGCGAGATCGGGCAGGCCGACACCCCAGGCCGACGGAAAGCGGCGCGCCGTCAGAAGCAGTTGCGAGCCGGCGCCACGCACCGCATTGATCAGATGGAACAGGCCTTGTTCGTCAACCGTCCCGGTATCGACATCGTCGATCAGCGCCGGCCGCGCGCCGAGATTGGCAATGCTGTCGCCGATGCGCCTGGCGTCGACCGCCACCGCATTGGCGCGGGCGCGCCAGATCGAGGCCAGATGCGTCTTGCCCGAACCGGCGGGACCTGCCAGCACCACCACCGGCGATGGCCAGTCCGGCCAGCGGTCGACCAGCGCCACCGCCTGGTTGTTGGTGCCGGAGACGACGAGTTCGTCACGCGAATAGCCGGTGCCATGGCCGAGGTCGAGCGGCAGCTGGCGCGGCGGGTCGGTCGGCTGGGCAGTCACTTCAGCGACGCGGTTGCGTGCGGTGGCCGCCGCCGCGATCCGCCGGAAGCTGCGGCACAGGTGCCGCGCCCCGGCCCTTGTAGAGCGGCGATTCGAGATAGCGGGCTATGGCGAACCGCACCAGCACGGCGACGGCAGCCGAAGCCGGCACGGCGATCAACAAGCCGACGAAGCCGAACAGCGCGCCGAAGGCAAACAGCGAAAACATCAGCCATACCGGGTGCAGGCCGACACTTTTGCCGACCAGCCGCGGCTGCAGGATGTTGCCCTCGATGAACTGGCCGATGAAGAACACGACCGCGACCGCGACGATCATCGTCCAGTCCGGCCAGAACTGGACGAAGGCGACGCCGACAGCCAGCACCAGCCCGGTCAGCGAGCCGACATAGGGGATGAAGGAAATCAGTCCGGCGAACAGGCCGATGAGGATGCCGAAGTTCAGTCCGGTCAGCGTCAGCCCGGTGGCATACATGGCGCCCAGCACCAGGCACAGCGTGCCCTGGCCGCGCACGAAGCCAGCCGTGGCGGTGTTGATGTCACGAGCGATGGCGCGCACGGTCTGGACATTGTCGCGCGGCACCCAACCGTCGATGACCGCCACCATGCGGTCCCAGTCGAGCAGCATGTAGAAGGCGACCACCGGTGTCACCACGAACAGGCTGACCACAGAAACCAGCGCCATGCCGGAACTCCACAGCGAGGTGAACACGGTGGTGACCAGGCCGAAGCCCGAGGTCAGCAGCGAATTCAGCCCGTCGCGCAAGCTGTTGGCGTTGACGCCGAACTTCTGTTCCAGCCATTTCGGATCGAACGAGGTGATCAGGCTTTGCAGCCGGGTCAGATATTCCGGCAATTTGCCGGCGAAATCGGCCATCTGCGTGGCCAGAACCGGAATGAGGATGACAAAGGCCAGCACCAGCACGATGAGGAAGGTGATGAGGATGACCACCGTCGCCATGAAACGCGACAGGCCGAGCCGCTGCAGCCGGTCGGCAACGGGATCGAGGAAATAGGCGAGCACCATGCCGGCGACGAAGGGCAGCAGGATAGCGCTGAAAACATAGAGGAAAAGCGCCAGCAGCGCGGCGCCGGCCAGCCAGAAGAAGATCTGGCGGCGAAAGGTCGCGGACGCGGCGATGTCGGCGGCCGCAGCCTCGATCGCTGCCGCTTCTGTCTCGGATGTCCGGAGTGGAGCCTTCGTCATGTCAGCTCATGTGCCTCAGCCAAGTCACGAGATAGGCTGCGGCCGAAGCCACGGTCAAGACCCCGGACAGCAATATGAGGGCTGACCTCAGCGGGTCGAGGTGAACGGCAAGGGCAAGTTCACCCAGCACAACCGCGGCCAGCACGATCTGGATGGCGGTGTTGGCCTTCGACACGAACAGCGGTTTCATCTCGACCGGATGGGCCATGACGGTGGACAGCAGAACCGCGCAGACGATCAACGCGTCGCGCGACACCATGGTGACGACCAGCCACAGCGGCAATTGCCCGATGAAGCCCATGACCACGAACACCGAAACCAGCAGCAGCTTGTCGGCCGCCGGGTCGAGATAGGCGCCGAGCGTGGATTGCTGGTTGAAACGGCGAGCGATGAACCCGTCGACGCCGTCGGAAATGCCGGCGACGAGGAACCCGGCAAAAGCCCAGTCCCAGCGCGCCTGCAGCATCGCCAGCACCACCGCCGGCACCAGGACAAGGCGCAGGATGGTGATCAGGTTGGGGACGGTCAAATGCTTGGCACCTCCTCTTGGCCGGAGATAGATGATGAAGATGGCGGATGGCAACAAGGGACAAGCCGCCGATCTCCCCGCACGGGAGAGCGGCTTTCAGCTTGGCTTTCGCCAATCACGAGCGCCTGTACGCGCGCGCTGTCCACGGTTTTGTAGGCCGAAATGGCCGTTATCCTTGCGGACAGAAACCGTTCATGCGAAGAGCCCGCGACAAGGAAAATTGTTGAACGGGCACCAGAAATGAGCAAGCGCGACGTGAACAAGCGCAAGAACGGGCTCACCTATGCCGAGGCCGGTGTCGATATCGATGCCGGCAATCTCATGGTCGAGAAGATCAAGCCGCTGGTGCGCGCGACGCGCCGGCCGGGCGCCGACGGCGAGATCGGCGGTTTCGGCGGCCTGTTCGACCTCAAGGCGGCCGGGTTTACCGATCCGGTGCTGGTGGCGGCCAATGACGGCGTCGGCACCAAGCTCAAGATCGCCATCGATGCCGGCAAGCACGACACGATTGGCATCGACCTCGTCGCCATGTGCGTCAACGACATCGTCGTGCAAGGCGCCGAACCACTGTTCTTCCTCGACTATTTCGCCACCGGCAAGCTCGATCCCGACCAGGGTGCCGCGATCGTCGGCGGCATTGCCGAGGGCTGCCGCCAGGCCGGCTGCGCGCTGATCGGCGGCGAGACCGCCGAGATGCCCGGCATGTATCACGGCAACGACTACGACCTCGCCGGCTTTGCGGTGGGTGCCGCCGAACGCGGCCAATTGCTGCCCACCGATGACATTGTCGAAGGCGACGTGCTGCTGGGCCTGGCGTCCTCTGGCTTGCACTCGAACGGATATTCGCTGGTGCGCCGCATCGTCGCCGTCAGCGGTCTGTCGTGGAGCGATCCGGCACCGTTCAACGACGAGGCCACGCTGGCCGAGGCGCTGCTCGAGCCGACCCGCATCTACGTCAAGTCGATCCTCAAGGCGATCCGCAACACGCATGGTATCAAGGCGCTCGCCCACATCACCGGCGGCGGCTTCCCGGAAAACATTCCGCGCGTGCTGCCCAAGGATTTTTCGGCCGAACTCGATCTCGAAGCGATCGACGTTCCTGCCGTGTTTTCGTGGCTGGCCAAGACCGGCGGCGTGGCGCCGGAAGAAATGATGCGCACCTTCAATTGCGGCATCGGCATGATCCTGGCGGTCGCGTCCGGCCAGGCAGCGCAGGTCGCCGCCGTGCTGCAGGAGGCCGGCGAGACGGTGACGCCGATCGGCCGCATCGTGCCGCGTCGCGACGCCGGCGTCATCTATCGGGGCTCGATCGGCCTATGAGCGCGCAGAGGAAACGCACCGTTGTCCTGATTTCGGGACGCGGCTCCAACATGACCGCGCTGATTGCCGCGGCCAGCGACCCCGCCTTCCCGGCCGAAATCGTCGGCGTCATTTCCGACAAGGCGGATGCCGCCGGGCTCGGCATCGCCAGGGCGCGCGGCATCGCCACGCAGGTCGTCTCGCGTGCCGACCATGGCAGCAAGCAGGCGCATGACGCGGCAATAGACGCGGCGCTCGCGGCCTTCAACGCCGAGATCGTGGCGCTGGCCGGCTATATGCGCATCCTCACCCCCGGCTTCGTCCAGAGATGGCAGGGCCGCATGATCAACATCCACCCTGCCCTGCTGCCGGCTTTCAAGGGGCTCGACACCCATGTGCGCGCACTGGCCGCCGGCATCCGCATCCATGGCTGCACCGTGCACTTCGTCACCTCCGAGATGGATGACGGCCCGATCATCGCACAGGCGGCCGTGCCGGTGATGGTCGGCGACACCGCCGATACTTTGGCAGCACGCGTGCTGAAGACCGAACACCGGCTCTATCCGCTGGCGCTGGGACTGGTTGCCGAAGGCAAGGCGCGCATGGAGGCCGGCCGCACCGTGCTTGCCCACTTTGCCGACGATGCCGACAACGGCACCTCGGTGGTGATGGCCCCGGATCCGCTGCGCGAGGAAGCCGACCTGGAGCATCTGGCGCGCATCACGCCTTGAGAGGCCTAGATCGGGAATGACAACGGCACTTTGCCTGGAACCGCCAAATCAGACTCGGTGCCAGACCGAAACGGACCGGCTGCGCAGAGCTTGGCTGGAAGGATTGGAAAGCGGCCCGTTAGCTCCCTTCGACATTGAAGCGATCAAACAAAAGGCCCGCACTCGTCTGACCAGTCTCCCTGGTCATGACCGACATCGATGAGACAACTACTTCTTATCCGTCACGCCAAATCCAGCTGGGACGTCCCTGATCTCGATGATTTCGACCGGCCCCTGGCCGAACGCGGATCGAAGGCAGCCCGGTTGATGGGCCGCGAGCTTGCGGCGCGCCGCTGGCTGCCGGACCTGGCGCTGGTGTCGGCGGCGCTGCGCACCCGCGAGACCTGGCGGCTTGTGGCGGCGGAGTTGCCCGTCCAGCCCGGGATCGCATTCGTCAAGGCGCTGTACGATGCTTCAGCGGCGGACATTCTGAGCCACATTGGTCAAACCGACGCTTCAAGCGGCAGCTTGCTGGTAATTGGCCACAATCCGGGCCTGGAACATTTGGCCCGACAGCTTGCCGGGCCGGGGTCGGACGCCAAGGCGCTCGCGAGACTTGAGGAAAAATTCCCGACGGGAGCCTTGGCCCGGGTGGTCTTCGAAGGCGATTGGTCCGGCGTATCCCCCGCCCGGCTGACACATTGCCTGCGGCCGAAGGACCTGGGCTAGTCCAAGGCAGGTGCGGCAGGCCAAGCCCACCGCACGCCCGCTTGAGCCGTCAGTTTCCCCAGTTGCCCTGGCCGGATTCCGGCTGGACCGAATCGGGCGTCAGCGTGAGGTCACGGTGCTTGACCAGCCTGTGGGTCGAAGCCGTGTAGCTGTGGTCGACATTGACCGCGTGCGAGGTGACGGCCGGCTGATTGACATTGTCCGAACCATAATTGTCGCTGCCGGCAAAAGCGGTGCCAGTGGCAATGAGGATGGTGGCGGCGGTAAGAGCGATCCTGGTCATTTTATTTACTCCGGTATTCCTGATCCTGTCCGTCTAGTGGCGTGCCCCTGGGAGGAATTTCGCGTCGCTCGGACAGCCTCGATCTGGGTTTTTCGTGCGCCGACTTCCAATCACGAAGACGTTCCCTCACGCGCGGAATCGGGGCCTCCAACGTCGGGCAAGGTGTTGAGCTCGCCCCGTTTTATCGATTGATCTCATATGCTTATAAGGAGGATGCCTGACGCAGGGTGCAGCGGTTCATCGAGACAGCGCTCGCCATCCGTTCACGATTCGTCAACATAAATTGAACCAGTTGGTTCGATTTACCATCGCCGCTCCGACACTGGCGCCGTTGTCCGAAATCCTGCTCATGCATAAAAAACAAGAGCGGTGGGCAAAGCCCACCGCTCTTTGTGGTCGCAGACTTCAGAAAATCAACGACCCCAGATGCCCTGGCCCGACTGAGCCGGCACGTTGGCATTGGCATCACCCTGCGTCTTTACGGACTTCGGGATCGAGCCGGTGTGCGTGGTGTCGATGTTGGACACGGACTGGTTCGCAACCGGCTGGTTGGCATTGTAAGAGCCGTAATTGTCGCTGCCAGCAAAAGCGGTGCCCGTGGCAACGAGGATGGCGGCGGCGGTGAGTGCGATCTTGGTCATTTTAATTACTCCTGAGTTCAAGATTGGGTTGATATCGGCAGTCGCGATTAGCGGCCGAAGAGATTGCGGTCAGCGCCCTGGGGAGCGGGGGCCTGGGCGGTTTGCGTCGACTTCGAGACCGAAGCGGTGATCGACTGGTCGACGGTGACGGCAGGCTGATTGGCGTTGGCCGAGCCATAATTGTCGCTGCCGGCAAAAGCAGTGCCCGTGGCAACGAGGATGGCGGCGGCGGTAAGAGCGATCTTGGTCATTTTATTTACTCCAGTGTTTGTCATGTCCGTCTAGTGGCGTGCCCTTGGGAGGAATTTCGCGTCGCTCGGACCACCCCGAGATGGGTTTGCCCTGTCGCGGATGCCAATCACGAAGATGTTCCTCCGCAGCTCGAATCCGGGTCTTGAAATTTGGCACAGGCCTTCAGCGGTGAGTTTTTTATCCATTATAATCAAATACTTATGAGAAACCGCCCCGCGCATGACGCCGTCGTCCAATGAGCCGACGTTCACCAAACATGGACGGTCCGTCAATCACAATCGAACCGAACGGTTCGGTTTTATCGAAGGTGGGCGAATTCAGGCTACTCAAAGGCGGCGGCAGCAGCCGAGTCCGCTATTTGCCTTGCGGCTGGATCGATACTATCGGTTGTTCCTGCGTATGCATTGTACGCTGCCAGCCGCATCCTCCGAGACGCGAGATGGCAGCTTCCCAGGACAGCGATAGAGATGCGGCTGCTGCTCGTCGAAGACAATCGCGAACTGGCCGACTGGCTGGGCAAGACCTTGCGGCAGGCGAACTATGTCGTCGACGTCGTCCACGACGGCGAAGATGTCGAGCACGCGCTGGCCGCCGGTGACCACGCACTTGTCATCCTCGACCTGGCATTGCCGCGTATGGGCGGCCTGGAAGTGCTGCGCATGCTGAGGGCGCGCGGCAATGCGGTGCCGGTGATTGTATTGACCGCCAATGCCAGCCTCGACGGCCGGGTCAAGGGCCTCAATGAAGGCGCCGACGACTATCTGGCGAAGCCGTTCCAGATCGAGGAACTGGAGGCGCGCATCCGCGTGCAGCTGCGCCGCGCCAATGACCGCACCGCGCCTGTCGTTGCTTGCGGCGACCTTGTCTTCGACACCAACACGCGGCTGTTTTCGCTCGCAGGCGAAACACTGGCGCTGACGCCGCGCGAGCATGCCGTGCTTGAACAGTTGATGGTCAAGGCCGGGCGCACGGTAAGCAAGGCGGCCTTGTCGGCGGCGATCTACGATTTCGAGACCGACGCCGACCCCAGCGCCATCGAGATCTATGTGCACCGTGTGCGCAAGAAACTCGAAGGGTCTCGGGTCCAGATCGCCACCTTGCGTGGTCTTGGCTATCTCTTGCGCCATGAGGATTAGCAGCCTCCGCCTGCAGTTGCTGGCCTGGGTGGTGCTGCCGCTTGCGGGGCTCGCCACCATCAACCTGTGGACCAGTCACCACAGCGCGCTGGCGACCGCCGATCTGGTCACGGACCGAATGCTGCTCGGTTCGGCACGCGCGATTGCCGAACAGGTCGCCATAGTGGATGGCGTTCTCGACGCCACGGTGCCACCGGCGGCAATCGAGATGTTCGACACCGGTGATCGCGACAGCGTCTATTATCATGTCGAGACGGCTGGCGGGCGTTTGCTGACCGGCTACCCCGACCTGCCCGAGGGTCCGAGGCAGCCCAGCATGGAAGCGGTCTATCGCGACCAAGCGCTGCGGCTGCTGACATTCAGTCATGCGGTGGTCGGCGCCGGCGGCGACTCGCCAATATCCGTCACCGTTGGTGTCACGCTGGCCGGACATGATGCGATGGTGAAACGGCTGTGGCTCAGCGCCTTTGCCCAGCAACTGGCGCTGGTGGCCATTGCCGGCATCTTCGTCCTGCTCGGTCTGCGTCGTGGCCTAGCGCCGCTGATCAGGCTGCGCGACGCGGTGCGCTCGCCAAGCCGCAGCGACCTTGACCCTGTCGAGGTGCCAGGTGCGCAAAGCGAGATCCGCCCGCTGATCGATGCGCTCAACGCCTATATGGAGCGGGTGCGGGCGCAGATGGCGGCGCAGCGCCGCTTCATCGCGAATGCGGCGCACCAGTTGCGCACACCGCTGGCGCTGCTGTCGACGCAGGCGAGCTACGCGCTTCGCGAAAGTGCCTCCGACGCGCGCCAGGAAGCCTTGGTGGCGCTGCAGGCGAGCTCCGGCAGGCTGGCACGGCTGGCCGAACAATTGCTGACCCTATCGCGAGCCGAACCGGGCAGTCGGCGGCCGCGCGCCGACCACGTCGACCTGACCGAAGCCGCTCGGCACGTTCTGGAAACGCATGCGCCAATAGCAATCGGTCGCAACATCGATCTCGGCCTCGAGGAGGCCGGACCTGTGCCGGTTATCGGCGACGGCACCATGCTGCGCGAGATGATCGTCAATCTTGTCGATAACGCACTGCGCTACACCCGGGCCGGCGGCAGCGTCACGGTGAAGTTGGCGGCCACCGGCGGCGAAGCCGTGCTGACAGTCGACGATGACGGGCCCGGCATTCCGGCGGACGAACGCGACCACGTATTCGAACGCTTCTACCGCATCGCCGGCTCGACCGAGGAAGGCAGCGGGCTCGGCCTCGCCATCGTGCGCGAGGTTGTCGAAAATGCCGGCGGCCGCGTCACCCTTGGAGATGGCGCGACCGGCGGTCTGGTGGTCGAGGTCAGGTTGCCTTTGGCCTGATCAATCAGGTTCCCTGTTCGTTGTACGGAGCCGGCCGCCACTTGACGACATAGTTCTCGAAGCGGGTGATGATGAACTCCACCACCAGCGCCATCACCGCCAGGATGATCATGGCGGCAAAGACGCCATTGGCATTGAAGGCGCCCTGCGCTGTAGAGATCAGCAGGCCCATGCCTTGCTTGGCGCCGAGGAATTCGCCGACCACCGCGCCGACCAGGGCAAAACCGAAGCTGACATGCAGGCTGGCCAGGATCCAGCTCATCGCCGACGGGATGATGACGGTGCGTGTGATCTGGAATGGCGAGGCGCCGAGGATCTGGGCGTTGGCGATCATCGCCCGGTCGGCTTCGCGTACACCCTGAAAGGCATTGGCGAAGACGACGAAGAACACCATCACCACGGCGAGCGCCACCTTGGACGCCATGCCGAGGCCGAGCGCGATGATGAACACCGAACCCAGCACGACTCGCGGCACCGAATTGGCGATCTTGATGTAGATGGAAAAGACGTCCGCCAGCAGCCGATTGCGGCCAAGGATGATGCCTGCGGCGATGCCGCCGACCGCGCCGATGACGAAGCCGAGGAATGTTTCCTCGAGCGTCACATAGATCTGCACCCAGAGCGGACCTTGCGACGTGCCTTCGGTGACCCACACCCGGATCTGGTCCCAGATGCCGGACGGGCTGGCGAAGAAGAACGGATCGATGATGTTGTAGTCGGCACCGAGTTCCCACAGGCCGAGGAAGACGACCAGGATAGCCAGGCGCAGGCCGATAACCAGCGCATGACGGCGGCGCAGCCGCGCCTTCGCCCGACCTTCGGCAACGGCGATGGAGGCATCGCGGACGGCGGCCTGAGAAGTGGTGGTGGGAGAGATGGCGGTCATGGCGGTGTCTCCTCTCAGAGCAATTCCAGAAAAAGTGACAAGCGGTTTTCCGTCCGGAATTGCGAAAAACCATTAGAGCGGGTCCGCGACCCGCTCTAATGGCCGGTTTGCAAGGTGCGGCTCTGGCCGAGCTGCACTTCCTCGCGCAGGTCGTTCCAGATCACCTTGGCGATCTCGACGAATTTCGGATCGTAGCGGATGTCGGCCATGACGCGCGGACGCGGCAGGTCGATGCGGTAGACGCTCTTGACCGTGCCCGGTCCCGCCGTCAGCACATAGACCTTGTCGGCCAGTGCCACCGCCTCCTCCAGGTCGTGGGTGACGAACACGACGGAAGACTTCTGCTCCGACCACAGGCCCAGCAGTTCGTCCTGCATGGCGGTGCGTGTCTGCATGTCGAGCGCACTGAAGGGCTCGTCCATCAGCAGGATCTTGGGCTGGTTGATGAAGGTCTGGGCGAGTGCGACGCGCTTGCGCATGCCGCCGGATAGCTGGTGCGGATAGTGCTTTTCGAAGCGCCCCAGGCCGACACGGCCGATCCAGTCACGCGCCCGCTCATAGGCCTGCGCCTTGGGCGTGCCGCGATAGAGCGGACCGGCGGCGACATTGTCGATGACGCTGCGCCACGGAAACAGCGCATCGGCCTGGAAGACGAAGCCGATGTCGCGGCTGATGTCGTTGACGGGATTGCCCATGACCCGGACATTGCCTGTCGTCGGCCGCAACAGGCCGGTGACGAGGTTGAGCGTCGTCGACTTGCCACAGCCGGTTGGCCCGACGACGCAGGCGAATTCGCCGCGCGCCACGGTCATGGTGAAATCGCGGATCGCCGTCATCATGTGGCCGTCCGGTGTGACGAAGCGCAGTGTCACATCGTCGATGGCGATCGCGGCATCGGCCGGCGGCGCGGCCTGAGACAGCCTCTCGGCCGCCATGGGTTGCAGTTGCATGGCACTCTCCTGTCGCAATGGGGAAGGAGCCACAGCGCGGCCGCGGGTCTCCAGATGATCCGGCAAGGGCTGTGCCGCTGCCGGTTTGATTTAGGCAAACGGCGCAAGCTATTGTTCTTCGATGGACGAAGACGGGAAGCCCGCACCGTTGGGGACGAGGCTATTTGGCGGCGTCGACGAACGCCGTTGTGTAGGTCTTCGACAAGTCGATCTGCTTACCCTGCAGGCTCTTGGAGAATGTCGAGAGGACCTTGAGCACGGTCGGCGGGCCGTCGGCCGGCATGCGGCCGTCCGGCGTGAACATCGCCTTGCCGCTGGCCAGCCCCTGCACGTAGAGATCCCTATTGCCGGCGTAATAGTCCTTCGGCATCTTGTCGGCGATCTCCTCGGCCGAATGGGTGGCGATGAACTTCATCGTCATGACGAAGGCATTGGCGAGCTTCTGTGCCTCATCCTTGTGGTCTTCGAGCCAGGCGGACTGGACGTAGAAGGACGCCGCCGGATAGGGGCCGCCCAGCGCTTCCTTGGTCTTTTCCGGGGTGCGCATGTCGACCAGGACGCTGGCCTCGCCGGTCTTGAGCAATTGGGCAATGGTCGGCTCGGTGGTCATGCCGGCCTGGATCTGATCCTGCTTGACGGCGGCGATGAAGGTGTTGCCGGCGCCGACCGGCAGCAACGTATAGTCGCCGGGCTTCAGGCCGTTGCGCACGGCCAGATACTGGCTGAGGAAATCGGTCGACGAGCCGAGGCCGGTGACGCCAAGCGTGGCCCCTTTGAAGTCGGCCGGCGACTTGATCTCGGGGTGCCTGGCGGAGACCAGCTCGACCTCGCCCGGCGCCTGGCTGAACTGGACGATCGACTGGATGTACTTGCCCTTCGACTGGAGGTCGACGGTGTGGTCGTAGAAGCCGACGACGCCCTGCACGGCGCCGGCCAGCAGTTCATTCTCGGCCTCGACGCCAGCACGCGAGTTGACCAGTTCGACATCAAGCCCCTGATCCTTGAAGTAGCCGAGCTGCTGGGTGAGCACGGCCGGCAGATAGATCTGCTTTTCCATACCGCCGACGATGATGGTGATCTTGTCGGCCGCCGATGCCGCCGTGGCACCTGTTGCGGCGATGGCCAACGCCAGCGCCGCTGAACGCAAGGCGTATTTCAAGATGATGCCTGTCACGAAACTTCCTCCACCTGGACGGCGCGCCGAAAGGCAGCGCCGCATTTTCCTCCTCACCGGCCACCAAGGACCGGTCACGCGGTGAACACCGCGGTCCCGTCATGGCATGACCAAGCTTTCAGCTGGCTTTCAGTCGTTCGATGAGAGGAATAGCCGAAATCAGGCGGGATTGCGCATCACGAGGCGTTGAACCCCAGCACGTCGCGCATGTCGTATTCGCCTGGCGGGCGTCCCTCGAGCCAGAGCGTGGCGGCGATGGCGCCGCGGGCGAACATGACGCGGTCGCCGGCCGCATGCGACAAGGTCACGGTCTCGCCGTCGGCGCAGAAGCTCACGCTGTGTTCGCCGATGATGCTGCCACCACGCAGCACCGCAAAGCCGATCTCACCGGGAGGCCGCGCGCCGATGGCACCGTCGCGTGCACGCCTTGCGACCGTCTTCAGATCGATGCAGCGTCCGCCGGCCGCGGCATGGCCCAGCATCAACGCCGTTCCCGATGGCGCATCGACCTTGTGGCGATGATGCGCCTCGACAATCTCGACGTCCCAGTCATCGGGATCGAGTGCCCGCGCCGCCTGCTCGACCAGTCCGACCAGCATGTTGAGCCCGAGCGAAAAGCTGCCGGAACGCACGATGGCAATCGTTTTCGCGGCGTCGGCGATAACAGCCAATTCAGCAGCATCGAAACCCGTCGAGCCAATGACCAGGGCCGGCCTGCCGCGCTCGGCGCAAATCCTGGCTAGATCAGCCGAGGCAGCCGGCGTGGTGAAGTCGATAACCACGTCGGCCACGGCAAGCGCCTCGTCACGGCTCACCAGACCTTCGCCGACACTGACCGGCCGGTGGAAGCGGGCGGCGAGCGCCAGCCGCGCGTCACCCTGCACGGCGGCCGCCATCTCGCGGCCCATGCGGCCCAGCGCACCCGCTATGGCGACCCTGACCGGAGGTTTCGACATGGCGCTATCCCGCGGCTATTTATTTCCACATGCCGCGCATGCGCGCGCCGATGTCGACGCGCACCTCCGGCCGGGCCGCCCTGCCCTGTGCCGCCTGTGCGCTTGGCCACGACACCTGCTGGAACGCAGCCAGGATCGAAGCCGGGATGAAGCGGGTGCGCGAGGCATAGAGATGGCGGTCGCCGCGCGCCGCCTGGCCGTGCGGAAAGAAGCGTTGCGGCATGACCAGGTTGAGATTGTCCTTGGCCCGCGTCATCGCCACGTAGAGCAGCCGGCGCTCCTCCTCGATGTCTTCCTTGGTGCCGACGCCGAGATCGGCTGGGATACAGCCGTCGACCGTGTTGAGCACGAAGACGTTCTTCCATTCCTGGCCCTTGGCCGAGTGGATGGTCGACAGGATCAGATAGTCCTCGTCGCGATGCGGCGTCCCGGCCTGGTCGCTGGTGGCGTCCGGTGGATCGAGCGTCAGTTCAGTGAGGAAGCGTTCGCGCGAAGTATAGCCCGAACCGATCTGCTCAAGTTGCAAGAGATCGGCGCGCCGCGTCGTCGCATCCTCGTGGATGCGTTCCAGATGCGGCTCGTACCACAGCCTGATCTGTTCGAGGTCGGCCGGCCATTTGGCGCCGGCCCGCAGGCCGGAATAGAGCGAGACAAAGCCTGGCCAGTCATCCGCGGCGCGTTGCGGCGGACGCCAGCCGGCCAGCCCCATCGCCTCGTCCAGCGCCGTCGTCATGGTCTCGACGATCTGCGCGGCGGCTGAAGGGCCGATGCCCGGCATCAATTGCAGCACGCGGAAGCCGGCGACCCGGTCGCGCGGGTTTTCGGCAAAGCGCAGCACCGCCAACACGTCCTTGACATGGGCGGCATCGAGGAACTTCAGACCACCGAACTTGACGAAGGGAATGTTGCGCCGCGTCAGCTCGATCTCCAGCGGGCCGCTGTGATGCGAGGCGCGAAACAGCACCGCCTGGGATTTCAGCGCTGTGCCCGCCTCGCGCTCGGCCAGGATCGTGTCGCAGACGAAATTGGCCTGCTCGACTTCGTCGCGCACGCTCACCAGTTTTGGCTTGTCGCTGGATTTGCGCTCCGACCACAAGTTCTTTGTGAAGCGCTCCGAGGCTTCGCCGATCACCGCATTGGCGGCCGCCAGGATGGTTTCGGTCGAGCGGTAATTGCGCTCCAGCATCACGACATCGGCGGCTTGCGCGAACTGGTTGGGGAAGTCGAGGATGTTGCGCACCTCGGCGGCCCGGAACGAATAGATCGATTGCGCATCGTCGCCCACCACCGTCAGCCCGGCGCCGTCGGGTTTCAGCGCCATCAGGATCGAAGCCTGCAAGCGGTTGGTGTCCTGATATTCGTCGACCAGCACATGGTCGAAACGCCCGCCCAGATGCGCTGCTATCTCGGGCTCCGCCGCCATCTGCGCCCAGTAGAGCAGCAAATCGTCGTAATCGAGCACATTTTGCGCCTGCTTGGCCTCGACATAACCGGCGAACAATTCTTTCAGCTGCTCCGCCCAGCCGGCGCACCAGGGAAAGGCGGAACCCAACACCTCGTTGAGCGGCGCCTGCGCGTTGACGGCGCGCGAATAGATGGCAAGGCAGGTTCCCTTGGTGGGAAAGCGCGCTTCCGTCTTCGAGAAGCCAAGTTCGTGGCGGACCAGGTTCATCAGGTCGGCGGAATCCTCGCGGTCATGGATGGTGAAGGCAGGGTCGAGGCCGATCTCCAGCGCATAGTCGCGAAGCAGCCGCGCGCCGATGCCGTGAAAGGTTCCCGCCCAGGTCAGCGCATCGGTGATGACAGCTGCATCGCGGCCGAGCACCTCGCCGGCGATGCGCTCGACGCGCCTGGCCATTTCGGACGCGGCGCGGCGCGAAAACGTCATCAGCAGGATGCGGCGTGGGTCGGCGCCCTTGACGATCAGATGAGCGACGCGATGCGCCAGCGTGTTGGTCTTGCCAGATCCGGCGCCGGCAATGACCAGCAGCGGGCCGGCGATCTTGCCGTCGCCATGTTCGACGGCCTGACGCTGGGCATCGTTCAGCCGGGCGAGATAGGCAGGCTGGACGGTCGGTTCCCGAAAGGTCGAATCAGCGGTGGCGAGGTTCATCGCCCATCAAGCATCGTTTCTGCTTTGTTCGCAACGTCGATGCGAGGCTGGCCTCGTGCTCGACAGGCCGAAGCGCGACATCCGTGTCTTTAGCGTTGCGGATCGACACCCATGTCGGCCGACTGCCGCCGCAAGGTCTCGCGATCGTGCTTCGACGGCGGCAACAGCAGCGGGTCGACTGTATCGGGCACGTTTTCGACCATCTTCCTGGCGATACGATAAGTGACATAGGCGAAGGCGCCGGCAACGAGCAGACGGAACATGGTGCAACACTCCTTTGGAGCAGAACCAACCGGGTAAACCGCATTTGGTTCCCTTGCCAATCGTCCACGCGCGCAGTCGGAGATGAGGGTGGGCTACGGGTTTCGCCAGCGCTTTCCCGATGCATTCTCGGGGCACGGGAGGCGGAACTTGGCGGTTTGCGGGGTTCGTGTCCTGCCGCATGCCGCCGTGGCGTTCCAGACAGGCTTTGGGGGAAGAAGGCCGGCGCCGCTTGGGAGGAGGAACGAAGCGCCGGCCAAGCGGATAATGAGGTCCGCCGCACAGGTAAGGCTAGCTGAGTCTAGCCCCTGCGTCATCGGGGGATTGTCTTTGTTAAAAACGTACCGACGCGCACGGCCCTATCGGTCGCCAGCCGTCACAAGCTTGTCTTGACCATCATCTCGGCAATCTCAATAAACCCGGGAGTTGGCGATCAAAACGCGATCATCTTCCCGCCTCGCCACCCAGCCTTTGCCTGACCACGGCGACATGGAAATTCGTGCCGAACACCAGCCCGTCATCGTTGAAGTCGTAGCTGGAATTGTGCAGCGGCGCCGAACCCTCGCCATTGCCGAGGAAGACGAAGCAGCCCGGCACGTGGTCGAGGAAGCGGGCGAAATCCTCCGAAGCGGTCATCGGCTCGCGGGCGACAGCGATGTTGCCAAGCTCGAAGACGCCCCTGGCGGCGGCGAATGCGGCATCGACCAGCTCGGCATCGTTGCGCAGCGGCACGAACTCCCTGCTGTACTTGACCTCAGCGGTGACATTGTAGGCGACGGCGATGCCCTCGGCGATGATGCGCATTTGCCGCTCGATCTCGGCGCTGACCTCGGGCCGGAAGCTGCGCGCATCGCCGAGGATGCGGGCAAGGCCGGGCAGAGCGTTGCGGGTGCCGTCGGTGATAAGCTCGGTCACCGAAACCACCGATATGTCGGCCGGGCTCAGCCGGCGCGAGACGATGGTCTGCAGATTGGTGACCAGCGCGCAGGCGGCGACCAGTGTCTCGTTGCCCGTATGCGGCCGCGCGGCATGACCGCCGAGCCCTTCGAGCACGATCTCGAAGATATCCTCGGCCGACATTATGGGGCCGGCACGGGTCTCGAAATGCCCGATCGGCAGGCCGGGCATGTTGTGCAGGCCAAAGATCTCGTCGAAGGGAAAGCGTTGCATCAGCCCATCGTCGAGCATGGCGAGTGCGCCCCTGCCCCATTCCTCGGCCGGCTGGAAGACGAAGCGCACGATGCCGTCGAAACCGCCCTCACCTGCCAGCAGCTTTGCCGCGCCGAGCAGCATGGTGGTGTGGCCGTCATGACCGCAGGCATGCATGATGCCGGGATTGCCGGAACGGTAGGGTGCGTCCGACTGCTCTGATATGCGCAGCGCATCCATGTCGGCCCTCAGCGCAATCGCCCGGTTGCCGCTGCCACGCTTCAGCGTGCCGACAACGCCGGTGCCACCGACACCTTCGGTGACATCGTCGAGGCCGAACTCGCGCAATTTGGCGGCGACGAAGGCTGCGGTACGCTTCTCCTCGAAACCGAATTCGGGATGCGCATGCAGATCGCGCCGCCAGAGAATCATTTCCTGCTTCAGCGCATCGCGATCGAGTTCAGACATTTCTTTGCCCCTTCTGACCTACTTTGCCAGTTGCGCGGCCACATCAAGCAGGATGTTGGCGCCGGCAACAAGCTCGGCATCTTCGGTGTGTTCGCGCGGACTGTGGCTGATGCCGCCAATGCTCGGCACGAAGATCATCGCTGCCGGTGCGATGCGCGCCAGCATCTGCGCGTCGTGTCCGGCGCCTGATGTCATGCGCCGGACACCGAGGCCACGGTCTTTCGCGGCGGCCTCGATCAGCTCGACGATGCGCAGGTCGAAGATCACCGGTTCGAAGCGGGCCAGTTGCTCGACCGAAATGACCACGTTCTCGGCAGCGGCAAGCGGCCCGAGATAGGCGGCAAGCGCCGCCTCCGCCGCCTGCAGGCGCTGTTCGTCGGGGTCGCGCAGATCGATGGTGAAGACCGCGCGCGAAGGGATGACGTTGATGGCATTCGGCTCGAAGCGGATCGTACCCACGGTTGCCACCGTCGGCGCGTTCGAGGCTTTGATCCGGTCGAGCAGGAAGGTGATGATCCGGGCGGCGGCATGGCCGGCATCGCTGCGCATCGACATCGGCGTGGTGCCGGCATGATTGGCGACGCCGTCTATGATGATGCGCTGCCAGGAGATGCCTTGCAGGTTTTCCACCGCACCGACCGGCACACCTTCGCGCTCCAGCACCGGCCCCTGTTCGATATGCAGTTCGAGATAGGCATGCGGCTTGAGGAAGCCAGGTTCCCGGTCGCCGGCATAGCCGATGCGGGCGAGTTCCTGGCCCAGCACGCTGCCGTCCGTGCCGATAGCCGCCAGCACCGTTTCGGCATCGATGCCGCCGGCGTGGACCAGCGAGCCCATCATGTCGGGAGTGTAGCGCACGCCCTCCTCATTGGTGAAAGCTGCGACCGCGATCGGGCGCGACGGCGACAAGCCTGACGCCTTCAGCGTCTCGATCACTTCCAGCCCAGCAAGCACCCCATAGCAGCCGTCATAAATGCCGGCATCGATGACAGTGTCGATGTGCGAGCCGATGAGCAGCGCCGCCTGCCCGGTGTTTTCCGAGCTTTGCCAGATGCCGAAAATGTTGCCGACCCGGTCGATGGCGACATCGAGCCCCGCCTGCCGCAGCCAGCCGACGAAGAGGTCGCGGCCCTGCCTGTCGGTATCGGAGGCGGCCAGCCGGATAAGCCTGCCCTCACTGTCGCGGCCGACGGCGCCGAGTTCGCGGATGCGGCCGAGCAGGCGCTGCGCGTCAACCGCGATCATGCCGTTGCCTCGGCTGTCCTCTTGCCGGCCAGCACATTGGCCGGGCTTATGCCAACCAGTTCGGCATAGCGATGCGGATCGGTGGCGCCCTCAGTGTTGATCACCAGCACACGCGATTTGCCGTCGAGTTGAAGCTCGGCCCGGTTGTCGGCCACCGCCCGGATCAGCCCGGCAAGGCCGACGCCACCGCTTTCGCCGGCGACGATCACCGGATCGCCGGCGGCCGGCCGTGCCAGCCGCCGCATCACCGCGACGGCGTCGTCCTCATCCACCGTCATGAAGGCATCGGCGGCGCGCGCCAGCACCCGCCAGGCGACGGGCGAAGCCTCGTAGCATTCAAGCATGGCCATCACCGTCGGCTGGCCATGCGCAACCTTGACCGGATGCCCGACCTGGGCGGCCGCAAAAAGACAAGCGGCACGCGCCGGCTCGACCACGATGAAGGTAGGCCTGGCGTCACCGAGCACGATGGCCAGATGACCGGCCAGCGCGGCGGCAATGCCACCGACGCCGGCCTGCACGAAGACGTGGGTTGGCGTCCGAGGGTGCTGGCGCAAGGCTTCGCGCATGATCGCGGTATAGCCTTGCATGACGAGGCCGGGGATGCGCTCGTAGCCGGGCCACGAGGTGTCGGAGACCACGGTCCAGCCCTTCTCGGCCGAAACCTGGGCAGCTTGCCTGACCGAATCATCATAATTGCCGGCGACGCGGATCATCTCGGCGCCATAGCGGGCGATCGCCGCGATACGCTCCTCGCTGACGCCGGCGTGGACGAAGATCGCCGCCCGCGCGCCGACGAGTTGCGCGCCTTGCGCGACGGAGCGGCCATGATTGCCGTCGGTCGCACAGGCAAATGTCATCGCAGCAGTGACGGCCCGCACATCAGGCTGATCGAGATCGGCCATATCGACGGGCCGGCCCAGCCGGCTGCCTGCCTCCTCCAGCACCAGGCGCAAGACGGCATAGGCACCGCCCAGCGCCTTGAAGCTGCCGAGGCCGAGGCGAAAGCTCTCATCCTTGATATGGATGGCGCCAAGTCCGAGTTCGCTGGCGAGCGCCGGAAGCGCATGCAGCGGCGTCATCAGGTGATTGTCGCGGTGGCTGAGAAAACGCTCGACCGTGTCGGCGCCGGCAACACCAAGGGTTTCGGCATCGCTCGGATCGAGTGGCAGGCGATGCAGAGTATTGCGGTTGAGCAGGAACACTGGCGGGCCTCCTTGGCGTTCAGCGAGAATATATTGCAGGATCGGCGCAAAGGGCGCTGTAATATGGCCTCCCAAATGCAAGTTTGTTTCGCCAAGGATATCTCCATTGCCTGTATCGTCGCCCTCGCTCGACAGTTTCGATCTCGCCATCCTTGCCATCCTGCAGCGCGACAACACGACGCCGCAGCGGCTGATCGGCGAGGCGGTGAACCTGTCGGCGCCGGCGGTGCAGCGCCGCGTCAAGCGCATGGAGCAGACCGGCGTCATCGCCGGCAATGTCGCGGTCGTCGAGCCGGCAGCGGTCGGCCAGCCCATCACCATCTTCGTCGAGGTGGAACTCGAGAGCGAACGTGCCGAACTGATCGACGCGGCCAAGCGGCAATTCTCGGCGACGCCTGAAGTCCAGCAATGCTACTACGTCACCGGCGAGGCCGACTTCATCCTGGTCATCACCGTGGCTGATATGGGCGCCTATGAGGCGCTGACGCGAAAACTGTTCTTCGACAGCAACAATGTCCGCAAGTTCCGAACGTTCGTTGCCATGGACCGGGTCAAGGTCGGTTTGACGGTGCCATTGCCCGGCTGAGCGTATCCCTGCACGGTTTGATCTGGCGCGAGACGAGCGGAATTCTCACCGATCTCAGCCTGCCGCGCGCAGCCAGACCTTGTTGTCGTGGAAGGCAGCCCCTCCATAGGGTGCCGGCGCGTCGGCACCGGTCAGCACGTTGATGCCTTCGCCGCGCTCATGGGCGCTGTTTGGCCAGATGCCTTCGGCGATCACCACGCCGCGCTTGATGCCGTCGAACAGCTTCGCATGCAGCACGACTTCGCCGCGTGTGTTGCCGACCTCGACACGGTCGCCGTCGGCTAGCCCAAGGGCTGCGGCATCGTCGGGATGCAGAAGCAGTTCCGGGCGGCCCTCCTTGGCCCTCGACACCGGCGTTTCCGAGAATGTTGAGTTGAGAAAATTGCGCGCCGGCGACGTCGTCAGCCGGAACGGATGCGCTTCGTCGGCGACCTCGATCAGGTCGACATGGTCGGGGAATTCCGGCAGAAGCGCCACCGGGCCGAACAGGCCCATGCTCTTCGGCGGCCGGTTGGGCGCCGCCTGCCCGGTCCAATCGGCGCGGAAACGGAACTTTCCATCCGCGTGGCCAAATCCGTTGATGAAGTGTGCTGCCTCGAAATCCGGCTGTAGGTCGATCCACTTGTCTTCCTTCAAGCTGTCGAAGCTGCCCAGCCCGCGCTTGCCCAGGATGATGTCGATATGCTGCTGCTCGGTAAGACCAAACCCCGGACGATCGGCGACGCCGAGGCGTTTTGCCAATTCCTCGACGACGAAATGGTTGGTGCGCGGTCCTTCCGGCGGCTCGATCAGCTTGGGGCCAAGCGTGATGTGCTGGTTGCCGCCGCCCTTGTAGACGTCGTCGTGCTCGAGGAACATCGTCGCCGGCAGCACGACATCGGCAAGCTTGGCCGTGTCGGTCATGAACTGCTCGTGCACGCAAGTGAACAGGTCGTCGCGCATAAAACCCTGCGTCACCAGCCGCTGCTCCGGCGCGACATTCACCGGGTTGGTGTTCTGGATCAGCATTGCCGTCACCGGCGGGCCGCCATAAAGCGCGTCGCTGGCTCCGGTCAGCACCGGGCCGATGCGCGAATGGTCGAGATGGCGTATCGAGGGATCGCGCATCCTGGTGCCTTCGAGCACTTCCTGGTTGAGCTTGAAGATGCCGGAGTTGGAATGGAAGGCGCCGCCGCCCTCATATTGCCAGCTGCCGGTGACCGCCGCGATGCAAGATGCGGCATGCATGTTGACGGCGCCATTGCGCTGGCGCGCAAAACCATAGCCGAGGCGGAAATAGGTCTTTTTCGTCGTGCCGACGAGGCGGGCGAAGGCCTCGATCTCGGCGACCGTCAAGCCGGTGATCCCGGCCGCCCAGTCCGGTGTGCGCGTCTCGAGATGCGCTTCCAGTCCTCTCGGGTCGTCAGTGTATTTCGAGAGATAGGCGCGGTCGGCCATGCCTTCCCTGAACAGCACATGCATGACCGCGCAGGCCAGCGCGCCGTCGGTGCCCGGCTTCAGCATCAGGCCGAGATCGGCCTGCTTCATCGTCGCGTTCTCGTAGACGTCGATAACGACGATCTTGGCGCCGCGCTCCTTGCGCGCCTTGATGGCGTGGGTCATGACGTTGACCTGCGTCACCACCGCATTGGTGCCCCAGATCACCACGCAATCGGATTTCGACATCTCGCGCGGGTCCGGCCCGCGCAAGGCGCCGGCCCCCATCATCCAGCCGGTCCAGGCGAGATTGGTGCAGATCGAACCGAAAAAGCCGGAGTATTTCTTGGCGTGGCGCAGCCGGTCGATGCCGTCGCGCTGCACCAGCCCCATCGTGCCGGCATAATAATAGGGCCAGACCGTCTCCGAGCCGTATTTCTCCTCGGCCGCAATGAATTTTTCAGCGACGAGGTCGAGCGCGGCCTCCCAGCTCGCTTCCTTCCAGGCGCCCTCGCCCTTGGCACCGGCGCGGATCAGCGGCCTCAGCAAACGGTCGGGATGATGGACGCGATCGGCATAGCGGGCAACCTTGGCGCAGACGACACCGGCCGTATAGCTGTTGGACTTGGCGCCATGGACGCGGCCGATGCGGTTGCCGTCGAGCAGTTCGACCTCGAGCGCGCAGGTCGAGGGGCAATCATGCGGACAGGCCGAATGGCCGATGCGAAGCTTGGTGTGTTGGTTCATGGGGCAAGACTAGCGGGTTTCAAAGGGCGCGTGTAGGGCCAGATGGTTAGCCAATCTCCCCACTTGTGGGGGAGATGTCCGGCAGGACAGAGGGGGGCGCGAAGGATCGCGACCTATCTGTTCGTTCCCGAAGCCGGCGGTAGGTGGTTGAAAAAAGCTGACAGGTTGGCGGGACAGCGCCCCCCTCTGCCCTGCCGGGCATCCTCCCCCACGAGGGGGGAGATCGACTCTACTCCGCCGTGCCTTCCTCATACTCTGCCGACATGGACAGCCACTTTTCCTCGTGGCCGGCCAGCGTCTGGGCCAGTTGCGAGCGCTCCTTGGCCAGCCGTGTCGCCGTCGAGGGATCCTTTTCGTACACCGCCGGATTGGACAGTTCGTCCTCGATGCCGTCGATGCGCTTGCGAATGCGGTCCATCAGCGCTTCGGTGGCGCGGATTTCCTTGGCGAGCGGCTCGAAGGCGGCGCGGCGTGCCGCCGCATCGCGGCGGCGATCGGCCTTTGACGCCTTGTCGGCCTCACGCTTGCCGCGGCGGTCGCCGGAGACGCCGGTGACCAGCGTCTTGTAGTCTTCCAAGTCGCCGTCATAGGGGTTGACCGCGCCGTCCTTGACCAGCCACAGCCGGTCGGCGGTCGCCTCCAGCAGATGGCGATCGTGCGAGATCAGGATGACGGCGCCAGGGAATTCGTTCAGTGCATGGATCAGCGATTCGCGGCTGTCGATGTCGAGATGGTTGGTCGGTTCGTCGAGGATGAACAGGTTCGGGCCCTCGAAGGCCGACAGGCCCATCAGCAGGCGCGCCTTCTCGCCGCCCGACAGGTCCTTGGCGGCGGTGTTCATCTTCTCGGTGGTGAGGCCGAACTGGGCGACGCGGCCGCGCACCTTCGATTCCGGGGCCTCCGGCATCAGCCGACGGACATGCTCGTAGGCGTTTTCGTCCGGCCGGAGATCATCGAGCTGATGCTGGGCGAAGATCGCCACCTTCAGCCCGGGCGCCACCGTCATGGTGCCGCTCTCTTGCTTGAGCCGGCCCGACAGCAATTTGGCGAAGGTCGACTTGCCGTTGCCGTTGGCGCCGAGCAGCGCGATGCGGTCGTCGGCGTCGATACGCAGCGTCACCTTCTTGAGGATCGGCTGCCCGTCGGTGTAGCCGACATTGACGTTGTTCAGCGCCACGATCGGCGAGGCCACCGTCTTCACCGGTTCGGGGAAGGAGAACGGCCGCACCGAATCGTTCACGAGGGCCGCGATCGGTTTCATCTTCTCCAGCGCCTTGATGCGCGACTGTGCCTGTCTCGCCTTGGAGGCCTTGGCGCGGAACCGCTCGACGAAGGATTCCATGTGCTTGCGCGCGGCCTCCTGCTTGACCCGGCCCTTCTCCTGCAATTCCTTCTGCTCTGTATATTGACGCTCGAACTGGTCGTAGCCGCCGCGCCAGAAGGTCAGCTTTTTCTGGTCGAGGTGAACGATCGAGTTGACGGCACGGTTGAGCAGGTCGCGATCGTGCGAGATCAAAAGCACGGTATGCGGATATTTCGACACGTAGTTTTCCAGCCACAGCGTGCCTTCAAGATCGAGATAGTTGGTCGGCTCGTCGAGCAGCAGCAGGTCGGGCTCGGCAAACAGCACCGCGGCAAGCGCCACGCGCATGCGCCAGCCGCCGGAGAAGGACGAGGCCGGACGCCTCTGCGCAGCGTCATCGAAGCCGAGGCCGGCGAGAATGGTGGCGGCGCGGGATTCGGCTGAGTGCGCGTCGATATCGGCCAGCCGCATATGGATGTCGGCGATACGGTGCGGATCGGTCGCCGTCTTTTCTTCTTCGAGCAGCGCCGTGCGTTCGAGATCGGCCTTGAGCACGATCTCGATCAGCGCATCCTCGGTGCCTGGCGCTTCCTGCGCCACCTGGCCGATGCGGGTGCTCTTGGGCAGGCTGATCGAGCCTGTCTCGGACGGGAAATCGCCGGTGATGGCCTTGAACAGCGTCGTCTTGCCAGTACCGTTGCGGCCGACAAGGCCGGCCTTGGTGCCGGCCGGCAAGGTCAGCGAGGCATGGTCGAGAAGCAAGCGTCCGGCCATGCGGAGCGATAGGTCGTTGATGATCAGCATGGCCGCGCTTTTGCACCGGACATCAACGCTTCGCAAGGCCTTGCGGGCCAGTTGGCCGCACAAGGCCTCGAAACGACGCCCGCTAGGGCGCCGTCAAAGCAGCCGAACAGTGGCTTGCCTGCTCTCAGGCAGTCGCCTTGCGCTTCGTTGCCTTGGCGACAGCGGCCGGCGCTGCTGCCGGCTTGCGGCCAAGTCCCGTCGACTTTGCCAGCGCCGATCGCGTCGCCGAGTAGTTCGGCGCAACCATCGGATAGTCCGGCGGCAAGCCCCATTTGGCCCGATAGTCGTCCGGGCTCAGGCCGTAGTCGGTCCGCAGATGCCGCTTGAGCGACTTGAACTTCTTTCCGTCCTCAAGGCAGATGATGTAGTCGGGAAACACCGACTTCTTCGGATTGACTGCCGGAACCAGGTTTGGAGTTTCCGCGACAACTGCGCCAGCGAGCTTGCGAACCGAAGCACTGACGCTGGCAATCAACTCAGGCAGGCCGGAAGCCGGAAGAGGATTGTTGCCTACATAGGCCGAGACAATATCGGCCGTCAGCTCGATAACGGTCTTATCATCGATATTTGACAATTCTTTCACCTTATTTGCGACAAAATCCTCCACCCCAGCGAAGACTTGTGTCGATGTATCTCTTTAACCGCGTCCCCCAACGGACCGCCAAGTCTCATAAAAGAATGAAGAATCGGCCAAAATAGCATTCATGCGAAATCGACGCCGTGCAAATTAGAAAATCTAATACTTGGAGCCAGCAGACTTCGCGGCAGGACTTTCGTCCAATATCTCCAGAATACGCTTCCAGCGGGCGCAACGCGCGAAATCCTTTTGTTCTATTGCCTTTTCGGCCCTCATCGCGGCGTAAAGCGGCGCCTCGGCGCCGAATTCGTCGATCAGCCAATGCGCTTCCTGGATGGCCAGACGCTCATTCTCGTCAAACATGGTTTTCGGCCTCCGAACGTTCCACACCGACCGCGACACAACTGCCGATGACGAGGATGGCTCCGACAATGGCCGTCACCGTCAGCCGTTCGCCGGACAAGGTCAAAAGCAGGGTCGAGGCGATCGGCGTGAGATAGGCGACCACCGCGACCCTGCCGCTGCCTTCAAGCTTCAAGGCGCGCGACCAGAAATAGTAGCCCAGGCCCATCGGACCGGCGCCGAGATAAAGGCCGAGAGCCAGGTCCGCGCCGAGGGGCCAGGTGAAACCGTCGCGAGCGCACCACAGAAACATCAAAGCGACGCCAATAAACGACGATGGCAGCAACAGGCGATCCGCTGGGGTGGTCACCCGTCCCACCATGATCGAATAGAAGGCCATGCACAGCGCCGACCCGAATGCGGCGAGATAGCCGACCAGATCGCCCTCGAACCAGGATTGGTTGCGCCCTCCCGAAACCACCAGTGCGACGCCGATGAAGCCTACCACCGCGGCGAGACCCAACAGTGCCGGACGCCGCGGATTTTCCAAGGCAATGACTGCCGCCGCGACCATCAGCGGCCAGGTATAGGCCACCAGATTGGCCTCGATCACCGGCATCGAAGCGAAGGCGATGTATTGCAGCACCATGGTGCCGACCAGGCCGATGAAGCCGACCGCGAGAGAGGTGAGCGCCGCCCCGGCCGTGACCGGTGCTACTCTTTCCCGGCTCATCAATCGGATGGCTGCGAAGACGAGTGCGGCGCCTGCAAATTGCAGGAACTGGACCTGCGACACCGGGTGGCTGGCCAGCAGGGATTTGCCGACCAGCGCATTGGTGGACCACAACGCCACCGCACCGGCAGCGAAGACCAACGCGGATATCGAGCCGGATCCCTGCCGAAACAATCGGCATGGGATTCTATTTTGCTGTTCGACCATGATCCTGTCCGAAAACCGGTTCCGACTTTTCGGGATCATGCCTCATTACCATGATTCCCTGGCTCCGCCCGGAACTGGTGCCTCGACGGCGGCGGGCACGGGATGCTCCGCCTCGAACCGACGGTAGGCCGGCAGCTGATTGGTCCAGACATCTTCGGCCAGTTCGCTGACCCACTCACGGTCGTGGTCGTTGTCGGCGGCGAGATAGAACATTCTGTTGTCGTCGACATAGGGTTTGGCCACCGAGCGCTGGTTGAGCACCAGCGTGACGCGCTCGCCGAACCGGATCGGCGCGGTGCGATGCAGGACGCCCAGGAATTGCCCGAGCGTCGCATAGTTCATCTTGTGATCGATGCGCATGACACTGTTGCGCGGGATCTCGCGGCCGGCTTCGAGAATGGCGCGGCCGGTTTCGGAGTCGTCGCAGTAGATTTCGAGGTGGCCGCCGACCAACGGATTGCTGATCGACAGCGGAATGAGCTCGGTGACCGGAACGCCATCGCAATGCCACTCCACGGCGCCGTCGTCCGGATTCATGAAGGTGACCGTCGAGCCGACGATCGACAGCGGATAGGGCTCCAGCTTGGTGCCCATCATGTCGGACAGCCGCTCCAGGCGCAGCTTGTCATGCAGCAATTCCTTGATCTCGGGAATGAAGCGGTCGGCCCCGGTGATGAAGGTCAGATCGAGGTGCTTGTGCACGGCATGGCTGGCCTTGAGCTTCAGGGCAGCCTCCTCGATCGCGGCAAGCAGTGCCGGGTCATAGCCGTGCAGATATTGCGCGACACCGAAACTCGACACTTTCCAGGCGGTTTCATGGCCGATAATGGCCTCGCGGCTCATCGCATAACGCAGTTCGGGAATGGTATGGGCGTTCATTGTACTTCTCCAGGAGGGGGGCAACACTTGGTAAACAGTCGATTAATTCACCCACCCCTGTAAAATTAGGAATGCTGGTGCTAGTGTAAGCCAAGCTTAAGGTCGAAACCGTGCGTCTGCTCAGTCAGGTCAACCTCAATTCGCTTAAAATCGTGGAGAGTGCTGCGAGGCACGGTAATTTCACGCGTGCCGGCGAAGAACAGTTTATTACCGCTTCAGCGGTCAGCCAGCGCGTGAAAAGCCTTGAGGATCAGCTGCGCTTCAAGATTTTCCAACGCGGCGGCAATGCGGTGTCGTTGACGCCGGAGGGCGAGACCTATGTCTCGCGCGTTCGCGAGGCGTTGGAGCGAATCGTCGCCGCCAGCATGGAAGCGACCGGGCAATCGCAGGAGCATGTGCTAAAAATATCGGTGCTGCCCACCTTTGCGGCACGCTGGCTGTTTCCGCGCCTGCCGCTGTTCCAGCAGCAATATCCCGATATCGTGATGCGGGTCTCGACCTCCTACGCGACGCATGAGTTCACGGCCTCGGAATTCGATCTCGAAATCCGTTATGGCGACGGTCACTTTCACGGGCTGCAATCCGATCTGCTGTTTCGCGAAGACCTGACACCGGTGTGCAGCCGCAAGCTGTTCCACGAAGTTCTCGGCGATAAACGGCTGTCGAAGGTGACACCGGACGACCTCAAGCACTTTACCCTGCTGCATTCCGACACCTGCACCCAGAATTGGCAATCCTGGCTTGGTTTCGCCGGCGCCAGCTTCGTGCTCAGCGAGACCAAGAGCATCTATTTCGACTCGTGCATGATGTCCTACGAGGCAGCCAATTCCGGGATGGGCTTTGCGGTGGCCAACCGTGCCTATATGGCCAGCGACATCCGCGCCGAAAGGTTGGTGGCCCCCTTCGCCGTCCACCACCCGAACACGGCTGGCTGGTATTTTGTTTCCCCGCTGAGAGGCCTTGCCGCACGCAAGGTCCAGTTGTTCAAGCAGTGGGTGATGGCGGAAGCGGCTCTGACGCAGTGCCAACTGGACAGCGAAATCAGGGGCGAGGCTTCGACGGCCGCCTGAATCTCGGGCAAGTATCCGGTGTGCCGGCTAATTTCTGATGCAAAGACGATGCTGCAGCACAAGATGCAGCGATAGTAGGCGCAAGCTCTTCAACCTTCGGACGGCACCGGATCAGGCGAAAGCCCTGCCCTCCTCGGTCCGCTGGAAAAGCATCAGGTCCAACCCCAGGCTTGGCCGTCCCAGGATGGTCAGGATCGTATGCGCCTGGCCGCGATGATGGGTCTGGTGGTTGAAGACATGGTCCAGCGCCGGCGCCAGCCTTTGCGAGACGGTGCGCATGTCCGAGACGGTCATGTAGGTGAAGCGGCCCGTCAACGCCTTGTCATTGAGGCGGCCGATCCAGTCGATGATCCTCCTGTCTTCGGCTTCACGCGCCGCCCGCAGGCCGGTCAACCCCCGATGCAGGATAGCGTCCAGTGTCGTCGGCGCGTCGCCCTCGCCGGTGAAGCGCTTCATCCAGATCCGATCGGCCGTCAAAACGTGGTTGAGCGTGCCCATCATCGAGCCGAAGAAGGCGCCGACATCGCGGTTGAATTCCTCATCATCGAGCTCCGCGGCGGCATCATAGATGCGGCCATTGGCCCATTGATTATAGGCCGCAAACATCATGAAATGCTGTCTCATGGCTTCCCTCGGCTCGCGTCGATACGGGGCCTACCTAACCCGCGAGGAAGCCGCCGCCAATGACCATTCTGCTCTATGACCTCGTCGGACGCGACAGCACACGTCCGTTCAGCCCGCATTGCTGGAAGGTGGTGATGGCGCTTGCCCACAAGGGGCTCGACATATCGACCGTACCGACGCGCTTTCTCGAGGTGCCCGCTGTCGAGGGCGGCGTTTCGAAAACCGTCCCGGTGATCCGCGACGGCGAGACGGTCCTCGCGGATTCCTTCGCCATCGCCCTCTATCTCGATGAAGCCTATCCGGACCGGCCGACGCTGTTTGGCGGTGAAGGCGGCAAGGCGATGGCGCGCTTCATCGAACGCTGGTCGCAAGTGACCATTCATCCCTACGTGACCACCGCGGCCATCATGGACCTTCATGCCATGCAGGACGCGGAAAACGCCGTCTATTTCCGCCAGAGCCGGGAGCAGCGTCTTGGCAAGCGGCTGGAGGAGGTGAAGGCCGCCAGGGAAGCCGGGCTCGGCAATTTCAGAGCCTCGCTGGAGCCATTGCGCTCGATGCTCTTCTATCAGCCATTCATCGGCGGCGCGGCGCCGCTGTTTAGCGACTATATCGTCTTCGGCGCAATGCAATGGGCGCGCATAGCCTCGCCCTACCAACTGCTCGACGACGGCGACGTGGTGGCGCAGTGGTTCGCCCGCTGCCTCGACCTGTATGGCGGGCTGGGACGAAAGGTCGCCGCCGCGGCTTGACGCCGTAAAGCTTACTTGGCCGCCGCCTTCTTTGGCTTGCCGGCCTTCGTGGCAGCCTTTGCCTCCTTGGGGTCGGCCTTTGCCTTGGCGGCGCCAGTTGCCTTCTTGGTTGGCTTTTTGGCTGCCGACTTGCCCGCGGCGTCCTGCTGGTCGACATCCGCTGCCGCCTGATGCCAATGGCGCTCATGATGTCCAGCCGGCTGGCCCTCTTGCAGCCAGATCTGGTGCGCACGGTTGCGAATGCGTTCCTGACGATCGTCTGTGATGGTCATGTTGTCTCCATACGGCCCGACCTCAGCGCGGCGCCGACACGCGACTATAGCAAGCAAAGCGTTGCTGTGCAGCCGTCTGATCGGGGCCGGCTTGCCGCGGAAACGCGCAGCCGTCCGGCCCTTCGCTATCGCTCCCTGCCCTTCGGGCGTTCAAACCCTTTGAAAGGTCCACTGGACCTTTCAATCCGCCCGAAGGCGGACCGGGCTTTCACCGTTCGTCGTTCGGAAAGCCAAGCAATTGGCTTTCCGTCCGCTTTGCGGCCCCCTTGGCAATGGGCCGGGCGGCTTGTATAGAGCCCGCCACTCTCAATTCCATTCTCAGACAAGGACGACCCATGGCGCTCGAACGCACATTTTCCATGATCAAGCCGGACGCGACCCGGCGCAACCTCACCGGCGCCATCACCAGGATGCTGGAAGAGGCAGGCCTGCGCGTCATCGCCTCGCGCCGGGTCTGGATGAGCCGCCGCGAAGCGGAAGGCTTCTATGCCGTCCACAAGGACCGTCCTTTCTTCGGCGAATTGGTTGAATTCATGTCGTCGGCACCGACCGTCGTCCAGGTTCTGGAAGGCGAGAACGCCATTGCCAGGAACCGCGAAGTGATGGGCGCCACGAACCCGGCCAACGCCGCCGAAGGCACCATCCGCAAGGTTCATGCGCTGTCGATCGGCGAAAACTCGGTGCACGGCTCCGACGCACCGGAGACCGCGGCAGAAGAGATCAAGTACTGGTTCTCGGACACCGAGATCGTCGGCTGAGCCGATAGTCAGGACCTTATCCCGTAAAAGAAGGCCGGCGTTTCGCCGGCCTTCTTCGTTAGGGGTCAGCTGGCCGCGCTCAAGCGCAGGATCTCGCGGCCGTCCTTGTCTGATATGATGAGCTTGCCGGCATCGACACGATATGACGCCGCCTTGGCCAGCGCATCGAACAGCGCCTTTTCCTCGGCCATCACCTCTGGCGCGCAGGCCTTGTAGGTCGAACCGATGTCTCTGATCGCGATCGTTTGGCCATCGAGTTTGGCGGTGGCGAAATAGGTGTTGCAGGGGCCGCTGCCGCCCGCCTTGCCGGCCTCGCTGACCCTGAATGTCGCTTGCGGGGCAGCAATGGCGCCGATGCCGTCGACATAGTCGACCAGCCAGAGCTGGTCGAAGACGGAAACCATGGGCTCGGCGCTCGGGGTGACCATCTTCAGCATGATGGTCTGCGGCACGTCGGCCAGCGGATCGACCTGATGGCGCATATCGGAGATGAACAGCAGCTTGTCATCGACGGTGATGCGGGCTTGCAACGCGTAAGTCATCTGCGACCGGATGACGGAAGGGTCGAATTTGATCTCGAAGCTGATCGGCACCTGGCCGGCCGGCTTCACTTCCTGTTCGCCGATAATGGTGGCCGGCGCATAGGCCAGCGACACATCGGCAAGTTGCACGGAGAGCACGGCACTGGGCGGCAAGGCAATGCGCTCGCGATAGATCACCTCGCCTCTCACGGAATTTTCGGCGGCAACAGACTGCTCCGGAACGGCCAATATGCCGACGACCAGAGGCACGAAACCGAAGATGAAGAACTCCGCGATCCTGTCCAGCATGACCATCTCCCTTGCCCAGGCTGGCCAAGGCCCCGAGCCGCCAATGCTCCCGGGCTGCCAGTGCCCAAGCTGACCAGCCGCGCTCAATTGGCCAAATGATTGCGGTCAACACATGGCTGCGGCGGTATTTTAGTCTGACGATTTCCAGCGACCGGCCGCCTCGTCGTCGGCCTCCTTGGCCTCGACCCAGCCGCCCTCGGAACCGTCCGCGCGATGCTCCTTCTTCCAGAAGGGCGCGCGCGATTTGAGATAGTCCATGAGAAAGTTCGCCGCCTCGAACGCCGCCTGGCGATGCACCGAGGCAGTCACGACCAGCACGATGTTCTCGCCGGGCGCGATCTTGCCGTGGCGGTGGATGGCGGTGAGCCCCTGCAACGGCCAACGCTCGACCGCTTCGGCAGCGATGCGGGCGATTTCTGCTTCGGCCATACCTGGATAGTGTTCGAGCTCGAGCGCCGAGAGCGCGCCCTGCTCGTCGCGGCAAAGGCCGGAGAAGGTCACCACGGCGCCGATATCGGCGCGGCCTTGCGTCAGTCTGGCGATCTCGGCGGCGACGTCAAAATCCTGGCGCTGAATGCGCACGACAGGCAAGACCCCGCCGCTCATGTCAGCCCCCGGTCATCGGCGGGAACAGCGCGATTTCGCGGGCGCCCGCGATCTTCTCGCGGTGCTCGACATGTTCCTGGTTGATGGCGACGCGGATCACGTCGGGATATTGCAGCGCGTGCTCGTAGCCCTCGCCGCGCGATTTCAGCCAGCGCAGGAGATCGGCGACCGTCTCGATGCCGGCAGGCAGGTCGACATCCTCCTCAGGCATACCGATGCGTTCGCGCACCCAGGCAAAATAAATGAGCCGGGTCGTCATCTCACTCGTCCATGATGTGCTTGAGGCCGGCGCGGAAATAGTCGTAGCCCGTATAGAGCGTCACCAACGCCGCGATCCACAGCAGCACCAGCCCGGTCTGGGTGGTCAGCGGAAAGATCTTGTCGCCGGCCGGTCCGGCCAAGAGGAACGCTATGGCGACCATCTGGATGGCGGTCTTCCATTTTGCCAGCTGCGTCACCGGCACCGAGACCTTGAGAGCCGCCAGATATTCGCGCAGGCCCGAGACGAGGATTTCGCGGCACAGGATGATGATCGCCGCCCACAACGACCAGCCGGCAATGCCCGCATGGCGATCGGTGTCGGCGGCCAGCAGCAGCAGGCAGGTGGCGACCAGCAGCTTGTCGGCGATCGGGTCGAGCATCTTGCCGATGTTGGAGGTCTGCTGCCAGGCGCGTGCCAGATAGCCATCCAGATAGTCGGTGATCGAGGCGAGCAGGAAGATGATCAGCGCCGACCAACGGGCAAAGTCGCTCGACTTCAGATGTCCTTCGAGAAAAAAGCACAGCACCACCATCGGCACCGCGACGATGCGGGCGTAGGTGAGCATGTTGGGCAGGTTGAACGCGCGCTTGGCCATGTCTGGGAAACTCTTTCTGCCTGCCTACTCAAATCAGAAGCGAATGTGGGGGGTCAACAGGCTAGAATCGATTGGCCAGATGAAAGTGCCAGATTTTTCAACTCTCATGGAAATGATTATAGACCAGTTTGGCGACCTGTTCGGAAATGCCGTCGACTTTCCTCAAATCCTCGACAGCAGCACGGCTGACCGCCTTGGCGGTGCCGAATGCCAGCAGCAATGCCCGCTTGCGGCCGGGACCGATGCCGCTGATCTCGTCGAGCGGGCTCTTGACCATCTCTTTCTTGCGGCGAGCCCGGTGGGAACCGATCGCGAAACGGTGAACCTCGTCGCGCAATCGCTGGACGAAATAGAGCACGGGATCGCGGACAGGCAGCGAAAATGAATCCCTGCCTTTGACGAAGAAGCGCTCGCGGCCGGCGTCGCGGTCCTGGCCCTTGGCGATGCCGATGGCAACCACGCGGTCCTCGATGCCGAGATCCGAAAGGATCTTGCGCACCGCGGTCATCTGGCCCTGGCCACCGTCGATCAGGATGACATCGGGCCAGGCCGGGAAGCTGCCGGAGATATCGTCCTCCATATCGTCTGCCGAACCATCAACTGTATCCCCAGCCGGGACATCGCCATGCTCCTTGAGCAACCGCGAAAAACGTCGCTCCATCACCTCGCGCATCATGCCGAAATCGTCGCCCGGCGTGATCTCGGTCGAGCGGATGTTGAATTTCCGGTACTGGTTCTTCACGAACCCTTCCGGTCCGGCGACGACCATGGCGCCGACCGCGTTGGTGCCCATGATGTGCGAATTGTCGTAGACCTCGATGCGCACCGGTGGCTTGGCCAGGCCGAATGTCTCGGCGAAACCGGCAAGCAAGCGTCCTTGGGTGGAGGTTTCAGCCAACCGGCGTCCGAGCGCCTCGCGGGCATTCTGCAGGGCGTTGTCGGTCAGGTCTTTCTTTTCACCGCGCTGCGGCACGGAGATCGCGACCTTGCGGCCAGCGCGGGTGGAGAGCGCCTCGGCCAGCAGTTCCTGATCCTCGACGCCATGCGACAGAAGAATGTTCCGCGGCGTCGGCTTGTCGTCATAGAACTGCGCCAGGAACGAACCCAACACCTCGGCTGCTTCCAAGGCCGGATCGGCTTTGGGGAAATAGGCGCGGTTGCCCCAGTTCTGGCCGGTGCGGAAGAAGAACACCTGGATGCAGACCTGGCCGCCTTCCTGATGAATGGCGAAGACATCGGCTTCGTCAACGGTTGCCGGATTAATGCCCTGGTGGCTCTGCACATGCGACAGGGCCGCAAGTCGGTCGCGATAGATCGCGGCGCGCTCGAAATCGAGAGCTTCCGACGCCTGCTGCATGGCGGCCGAGATTTCCGTCTTCACCTTCTGGCTGCGGCCGGACAAGAAGTCCTTCGCCTCATTGACCAGTTCGGCATAGTCCTGGTGCGAAACCTCTCCGGTGCAGGGGCCGGCGCAGCGCTTGATCTGATAAAGCAGGCATGGCCGCGTGCGGTTCTCGTAGAACGAGTTGGTGCAACTCCTGAGCAGGAAGGCGCGCTGCAGGGAATTGATGGTACGGCCAACGGCACCGGCCGAGGCGAAAGGCCCAAAATAATCGCCTTTGCGCGAGCGCGCGCCGCGATGCTTGTAGATGCCCGGCGAGACATGGTCGCCGGTCAAGAGGATATAGGGAAACGACTTGTCGTCGCGCATCAGGACGTTGAATCGCGGCCGCAAGCGCTTGATAAGGTTGGCTTCGAGCAGCAGCGCTTCGATCTCGGTGCGGGTGACGACGAACTCCATCGTCGACGTTTCGCGCACCATGCGGCCGATGCGGGTGGTGTGGAAGCGGCCTTGCGCGTAGTTGGTGACGCGCTTCTTCAGGCTGCGCGCCTTGCCGACATAGAGCACATCGCCGGCAGCGTTCATCATGCGGTAGACGCCGGGCGCGTTGGGCAGCCGCTTGACCAGCGTCTGGATCACCTCGGCGCCGATCATGCCTTCCGCGTCGCCGGCATGCGGCGTCCAGTCGATGGCGGTGAAGGCGACATCGGGACCGACGGTTTCAACGATCTCCTCGACTGCCTCGTCCTCGACGTCGATGTCGGGGGGCAGATCGTCGGCGCCGCCGCGCGGCTTGCTTTTGTGGTCTATGGGACTCATTCCGTCATGCCTGTCACATCGGGCGTCTGCCACGCAAGATGCTGGCCGCCATCAAGCGCGATCATCTGGCCGGTGACCGAGCGCGCTTCCCAGAGATAGCGGATCGTGGCGCCGAATTCCGGCAATTCCGGGCCGCGCTTGAGGATCAAGCCATCGACCTGTGCGGCAAAATCGCTGTCGTCCTGACGCGCGTTCTTCAGTGTCGGCCCCGGGCCGATGGCATTGACGCGGATGCGGGGACCGAGCGCTTGCGCCATCATCTGGGTGGCCGTCCACAGCGTCGATTTGGACAGTGCATAGGAGAAGTAGCGCGGCGTCGGTCGCCAGACGCGCTGATCGATCATGTTGACGATCAGGCCCTCCTGCCCTCCCGGCAACGCCCGGGCGAAATTCTGCGCCAGGAGCGCGGGCGCTTTCACATGGACGGCAAAGTGCCGGTCCCAGGCCCGCCAGTCGAAATCCAGAACCGAATCGTCCTCGAACAGCGACGCATTGTTGACCAGCAGCGGGATCGGTCCGAGCGCAGCTTGCGCCTGGCCGACGAGATCGCCAACGGCATCCATATCGGTCAGGTCGGCGGCGACCACGGTGGCCCGGCCACCTCCGGCGATGATTTGGGCAGCCAACGCATCGGCCTCGGTGCGCGAGCGGTTGCAATGGATGGCGACTGCAAAACCGTGCGCGGCGAGATCCTCGACGATCGCCCTGCCGATCCGCCTAGCCCCGCCCGTCACCAGCGCCGTGACAGTGGCTTTGCTCATATGGTGTCAATCCTCAATTTCGGCCCGAAAAAGCAGTGCCGGCGAAATATGGCCCGGCATGCGTTAAATGGTGTTCGCACCTTGGGCAGCATTGTGGCGAAACGGCCGTTTGGACATCCCGGCCCCTTTGGACTCGGGCGCGCCCGACCGCAATATAGGGTGCTGGAGTCCTTGCACCAAGCGGTGTGCAGCGCAGCAAGGAATGGCTCCTGCCATTTCGCTGTTGCGAAGATGCAACGTCAAGGTTCTGCCTCATTTGCGCCGGGGAATGACCCAAGTTCAGGTTCGCTTCAGCCGCATTTTGACACGACATTTGGAACCGACGAACGCCAGATCCGTTTCACCCCCCGGACGGGTCGATGGCGATCGTGAGAAACAAGCCTGTGTCCTGTGGCTTAAGGAGTAAAGAACAATGCAAGCCAATCTCAAATTCGCACGGCCGCTGGCCGTTGCGCTCGGGCTCTTCGCCCTCAGCGGAACTGCCTATGCTGCTGACGTGGTTTCGGAAGAGCCGCCGGCACCTGCGCCGATCGCTGAACTTCCGGTCGCTTCGTGGGCCGGCCCCTACGCCGGTCTCAACGTCGGCTATGGCTTCAGCGGCCATACCAAGGAAAAGGATCTGGGTGTTGACAATGTTGACGTCGGCACGAAGGGTTTCGTTGGCAGTGTCTTCGGCGGCTATCAGTGGCAGCAGGAGAACTTCGTCTACGGCGCTGAAGCCGAACTCGGCTACAACGGCGTCAAGGGCGACGAGAATGGCGTCAATTCCAAGGCTGGCTTCGAAGGTTCGCTGCGTGCCCGTCTTGGCTACGCCGTGACCCCGGAAATCCTGCTCTATGGCACCGGCGGTCTCGCCGGAAGGAGCCTGAAGGTTGAAGACGACCTGTACGGTTCGGACCGCGCCACGATGCTCGGCTGGACCGCCGGTCTCGGCACCGACATCAAGCTGACCGACAATGTCTTCGGCCGCGTCGAGTATCGTTACACCGACTTCGGCAGCAAGAGCTTCGACGGTATCGGCAAGGTCAAGGCCACCGACAACCGCGTCACCTTCGGCGTCGGTATGAAGTTCTAAGTCGTTCAAGCCACGACACGAAAAGCCGGGCCTCGCGCCCGGCTTTTTTGTGTCTGAGTGATTTTCCCGGATGATCGAACTGATAACCCGGAAATCAATTCCGGGGTAATCGGCTATCAACCGGGAATGCAGGGCTTCAGTTCTGGAAACTTCTCGTCGAAGCGCGCAGCCCACCGCGTCAGCCGGGCGCGACCCTTCTCCCATTTTCCGGCAAAGCGCAGCGAGAGATAGCCAAGGCAGGCGCGCAGCGCCATCTGGCCGGCGGTGATCTTTTTCGGCAGCTTCGGCGGGTTGGCATTGAGCAGGTCGAGTGCCGCCGTGATCTTCGCCCACTGGCGATCGAGCCAAGGCTGATAGACCATCTCCTCAGGCCGCGTGCGCCGTTCATAGACCATCGACAGCGCACAGTCGCAAATGCCGTCGGCCAATGCTTCCAGCACTTCCGCCTCGAGCCGCTTGTCGGGATTGCGTGGAAAAAGCGCGTTCTTCGACAAGCGATTGAGGTGCTGGGTGATGGCGCGACTGTCATGGATGGAGCGACCGTCGTCGAGCACCAGAACCGGGATCTTGCCGAGCGGGTTGGCGATCATCAAGTCGGCCGGCTTCTCCTCGGTCTTGATCGGCACCAGATCGACAGCGATGCCGGCATAGGCCGCCGCCATTCGTACCTTGGAACTGTAGGGAGAAGACGACGCGTAGAGCAGCCTGGGCATGATCGGTTTCCTGTTTTGCAGGCCGGCAGTGTTGACCGATCAGGCGCGATCGAGCAATGGCCAGAAGCGGAAAACCCAGCCGCCAGCGAGCGACGCATCGACCAAGGCCGTTTAGCGAGCGCTCCAAGAAGGCGGCGCTTCACCATGGTCGCCGAGTTGCCGGGATCGCACGGATCACCCAGCCGACAGGCAAGACCGAACAGCGTCGCGCCGACATTTCATCACGCGCATGAATGACACAAAAAAGCCCCCACCGGACTCCGCCCTATGGCGAAGTCCTGGGAGCTGCGAAAAGATATCCTCCGTCCGCCTCTGTTCTCGCCTTCCGACTGCCTAAAAAACGAGCGGGGCGCCCTGTGAGGCACCCGCCCTTGACTGTTTCGGCACCGCCCCCGGCGAGGGAAGCGCGACTACTTCTTGCCGGCCTTCGCGGGCGCTGCCTTCGGCTTGGCAGCAGGTGCCGCTTTCTTCACCGGCGCTGAAGATTTCGCTGCCGCAGCCTTCTTTGCCGGAGCAGCCTTCGCAGCCGGCTTCTTGGCAGGTGCAGCCTTGGCAGCCGGTTTCTTGGCAGGTGCTGCCTTCTTCGCTGCGGGTTTCGCCGCGGCTTTCGCTGCAGGCTTCTTGGCCGGTGCCGCCTTCGCAGCCGGCTTTGCCGCTGCCTTGGCGGGTGCCGCCTTCTTCGCTGCCGGCTTCTTGGCCGGTGCTGCTTTTGCCTTGGCCGCCGCGGCCTTCGGCTTGGCAGCGGGTGCTGCTTTCTTCACTGCAACTGCGACCTTTGCCGTCGCTGCTTTTGCGGGTGCTTTCTTTGCCGGTGCCTTGGACGCCGGCGCTTTGGATGACTGCTTAGCCATGCGATGCCCCTTCCTTTGTGCCGACGGCCGTAATGACCCGGCACGCTCATGCATATCTGACTCGCGGCTTGCTAGCCAGCGAAGCAATAGACTGATTTTCGCAGCTTAAATTTCGGTTACGATCGGCACATGATCGTGCTGATCGTCGCAGAAATTCACTGCTGATCTTCGACCAATGGCTAGAATGTGCCACCGACATTCTCCACACTCCGCTGGACCGCTCCTCTCGTGAAGCTCCGAAGATCAGCGAGCATCTTTGGGTGTCGATCGTCGGCGCCGATATCATGACCGCCGCCTCATCGGTGCGATCATCTCGTGCATCCGGACGATCTATACTGCAATGCGACAGCCGGTCGGTGCATCGTCTTGTCAAGCGGGATCGCAGACCGGCTTTCTCGTGATTTGACAGATAACTCTACATGGCAGAGTATTCTGTACAGCATGCGGGAGCACTTCAATGTCGATCGCGCAGGAGCAAACGGCGCTGTCGCCGTTCCAGATTGCCAAGACGGTCCGCCACGGCGGCGGCATGGTTGTCCGTTGCCTCCGACTTGGCTGCGCCGGAGCCGATCGATGAGTGCCGACGAAATCATCCATCAAAGCACTCGACTCAGGATCATGGCCGCGCTGAGCATGCTGGAAAGGCGTCAAACGCTGGACTTTACCGGGCTGAAGGCCATCGTGGACGTCACCGACGGCAATCTCGGCGCGCATCTCGATACGCTGGCCAGGGCCGGTTATGTCGACATCGAAAAGCTGTTCGTCGGCCGCCGGCCGCAGACGCGCGTCAAGGCGACGACGAGCGGACGGCGCGCGTTTCGCGGCCACGCCGCATTCCTGCGCAAGATCCTCGATCAGGCCGAGGCGGAGCCGCGCAGGAGATAGCGTGACTGGGCAATCCGCTCAGCGCGCGGCAACTACGGCAACGCCGGCGCCGATCATCACACCGCCCGCCGCGCGGTTCACCCGACGCACGATCATCAGCACACCGAGATGAACAGCATTTAGCGATGCGCCGACGACGTTAAGCAACAGCGCAACGTAGAACAACGGCATCTTCGGATTGCCAAGATTGAGCGCGATGCCGATGGCAAAAATCGTCAGCAGCCCTCGCCGCCCTGAGACGGGCTGCAGTCCAGAATCTTCGCGATCCACATTTCCGTCACGGCTGATAGCCGAGGCAGATGGCGCCGAGCGCGACGATGGCGCAGGCGCCGACCCGCCGCGGCGTCAGCATCTCGCCCAGGAACAGGCGCCCGATGAAAGCCGCGAAGACGACGCTGGTTTCGCGGATCGCGGTGATCGGACCTGCCGGTCCAAGCGCGAAGGCCGCGACCACGACGCCGTAGGCCAGAAGTGCAAACAGGCCGCCGCCCAGTGCCTTCCAGGTTTCCGGCGCACGCAGGTCGACGATGAGCCGGCCACGGCAGGCGACGAAGGCCGCCGGCAGCAACGCGCCGTAGATCAGCAACACCCATGCGGTGTAGGCGCCGGCGCTTCCCGCCGCCCGAACGCCGAGCGCATCGACCATCGCATAGGCGGCGATGATCGCTCCCGTTGCCAATGCATAGAATATCGATGTCGTGGCGGCCCTGCCCCTTCCGAGAGAAAGGCCCATGATGCCGCCCGCGACCAGTGCGACACCGATGGTCTGCGGCAGAGTGAGTTGCTGGTTGGCCAGGAAGAACCCACCGAGCGTGACAAGCAGCGGCACGCTGCCGCGAACGATCGGATAGACCTGTCCCAGTTCGCCATATCTGTAGGCGGCCACCAGAAACAAACTGTAGCCGACCTGCAGGCAGGCCGAGAGCACGATGTAGGGCCAGGCCGGCGCGGCCGGAAGGCCGTGGAAGAAGGCGAAGGGGATGGCGAGCGCCGTACTGGAAAAGCTCATGACGGTGACGGTCCACAACCTGTCGGCCCCCGTGCGCAGGAACGCGTTCCAGGTTGCGTGCAGGATCGCCGCAAACAATGCGAGCCCGATGACCAGCGGGCTCATTGGGACTTACGCGAAGCAGCGACGATGCCCATGGCCGCCTTGCGGGCGTCGCGAATGGCGGCGTCGGCCTGCCCCATCTGCGCCAGCAAGGTCGCCCCTTCGATCAGCATAAGCAACGCCGCCGCACCGCTCTCGGCGCGGCCGCGCGGCATCATCTCTTCGAGGATGGACCGCATGCACCGCTTGAGGCCGTTCTTCTGCCTGACAACGGCCTTGAAAACCGGATGCCCGGGATCGCCGAACTCGGCCAGCGCATGTGCGAACAGACAGCCATGGAAATCCGGGCTGCGGAACCAGCGTGCATGCCAGTCGAAGATTCTTCCGATTTTCTGTTCCGGCGGAATGCCCTCTTGGGCGAGCCGGTCGAGCTGGCGGTCGAAACGCTTAGCGCGATAGTCGAGCACCTCGACGATCAGTTCGTCCTTGCTGGGAAAGTGGCGATACATCGTCATCTTGGCCACATCGGCTTCGGCGATGATCCGATCGATACCGGTGGCATGGAAGCCGGCGCGCTTGAACAGCACGTAGGCCGTTTCAACGACGTGCTGGCGCTTATCGGAAACGGGCGATGGTGTCATGGCGCATACCAAGTGGTGAGACAGGTCTGTCTCATGTCTATGCGACGGATCGCACCTGCTGTCAACGCGGCACGAAAACGCCTGCAGCCGATCAAGCCACAGGCGCGAAAGAGATTGGGAGGGGAAACCGGGTTTAGCGCAGAATGCGGCAGCGGCCGTTGTAGACCATCCAGCGGTCGAAGCCCGAGACGCAGAATTCGACATTGTCGCCGATCGAGGCAAAGCCCTGGCCCTCCTCGATCAGGTACCAGATGGTGCGATCGCGGCCGTCGGACAGGCTGACGGTGGCCCCGCAATAACGGCGACCGATCGGCCAGGTATCGTTGGCCGCCAGATAGCGATGCTGGTGGATACGCCGGAAATCGGTGATCTGCACATCAGGCAGGTGCGGCACATGATGCACCTGATAGGAAAAGCGGCTGGTGATCTTGTTCAGTACCCATGGCTGACCGCAGACCCCGCTGTCTTCATCGGAATAGACCGTAAGATCGGCGGCCTGCACGGTCTGGGTGATACCGAGAGGCGCGGCAAGCGGGGTGCAGAGCGAAATCAGGGCGGCAAGGGCGGATTTGGCGAAGCGAGTCATGGCAGCCTCTCAAGGTCGATTGCGCGCACTGTGCGGATTCGCTCGGCGGCGGTCAAGCGGTTGCGTTGACAATGGTTTCCCAGTTTGAAACTGCTTTTGACCAAAGCCGAATTTGCACGGCACCGGAATGGCTCTGGCACGTTCATGTCCGGACCCAAAAGAGCGCGGTCCCGGATCGTCAATGAGCCCGCCTCAAACCTGCTCGCCGGCCAGCCATTCCAGCGACCAGTGCGCCGGCCGCCCCACCGCAAGCAGCCTGTGCAGGGCCGGCAGCAGCGTCCGCAGTTCGCCCTCCAGCGTGAACGGCGGGTTGACCACCAGCAGACCGCTGCCGTCGAGGCTGGGTTCCGAAGAGGCCGGCCTGATCTCGAATTCGATGTCGAGCAGCTTCGGGATGCCGGATTGCTTCAACGCCTTGCGGAAGGCGATGATCGCCTTGCGGTCCTTGATCGGATACCAGAGCGCGTAGATGCCGCCGGGCCAGCGCTTGTGCGCCCTTATGAGCCCGTCGACGAGGCGCTCGAACTCACCCGCTTCCTCGAATGGCGGATCGATGAGGACAAGGCCGCGCTTTTCCTTCGGCGGCAGATGGGCGCCGAGCGCCAGCCAGCCATCGAGTTCGATGATCCGGGCCTGGAAATCGCCCGCAAAGAACATCCTCAGCCTCGCGGCGTCCTTGGGGTGCAGCTCGATCGCCGTCAGCCTGTCCTGCTTGCGCATGAGATGGCGCGCGATCAACGGCGAGCCCGGGTATTTCTGGATGCCGCCCTCGGGGTTGAGCGACCGTATTGTCTCCAGATAGGGCGCGAGCAGCGCCTCCACCGGCGCGGCAAACGGGGCATCGATCACCCTGCCGATGCCGCCTTGCCACTCACCCGTCTTCTGCGCTTCGAGCGACGACAGGTCGTAGCGGCCAATGCCGGCATGGGTGTCGACGACCCGGAACGCCTTGTCCTTCTGCTTCAGATACTCAAGCAAGCGCGTCAGCACGACATGCTTGACGACGTCAGCGAAATTCCCGGCATGATAGGCGTGGCGGTAGTTCATTGTTTTGTGCCGTTATGCATGTCGTTGTCCCAAAACCGCTGCACATGTTTGGGCGACATGCATCAGCCCCTGCCCCAGCGCGGCGGCGGTGGCTGCGAGTTCGGATTTTCCGGCCGGCCGCCACCGCCAGAACGCAGGGTCAGCAAAAACCCGATCAAGCCGATCGCCATCAGCGCGAAGCCGACCGGCCGCGCACGGCTGTCGATCTCGCCGGCGCCGGAGCGCAAGATGAGATCGACCGCCCGCATCGGTATGTCGTCGGCATCACCCGGTCCAACGGTGAAGATGTAGGGACCTGGGCTGACGGTCGCGATCACGCCGGCCTCGTCGCGAAAGATCTTGTCGGGCAGTTGCGGGCTGGCCTGGCGAGGATTGTCGGGATGGTTGAACTGCAGCGTCGAGGCGAGCACCGTGCGGCCATTGCTTGCGGCGGTCAGCGTCAGCACGGTGCGCTGCTGAGAGACTATGCGCTCGGCTCTTGCGGTCAGGTCGACCAGCACCCTCACCGGCGCGTCGCGGCCGGCGAGCGGCACCGTCAGCGGCTTGAAGCGGCCCTGCTCATAGACCCGCCAGGTGCCGATCTCATGGCCGGAGAAGTTGCTCATCGCCCAGGGATAGACGACACCGATGCCGGCGCCGGCGAGCAGGATCAGGACAAACAGAAAGCGCATTGACATCACCACATTCCATCGTGACCTTGCCAATAGCGCCCCGACGATCAAAAGGCGATGGCCAGCCGAGTCGCCACCAGGTGATCGAGCCAGACGTGCGCAAGCAACAACCTTGTGGCGGCGTGGCCGCGCAACAATGCGGGTTCTACCTATGCGCTTAAAATTCGTTGCCGAAATGACCGCTCCTCCACTATGGAATGAAGGCGCGCATGCGCTTTTCGGCGGAATGGGCCATCGGCGCGCCTTGCGAACCAGAGGCCTTGATGCGCAAAGACCATGAACAGTGTATCAAAAGGGGACGAAGTCAAAACTCGTCCTTGTGAATAAATTTGCTTACAAATCTTTAGCCCTTGCCCTTCTTCCCACTATAGCCAGCTGCGGCGTGCCTACGATAGGTCAAGCCCTGTGGTATGAGTATTCGCACCCTGGAATTTACATTTGCACTCCGAGCGGTTTTGGGCAGCAATCTCATTGCAATCTGAAATTTTCCCGTCGCTCGGATCGTTAAATTTCACCTTTCGGCTGAATACAGCCCGACCTCGCCCTGAATTGCGCAACCCCTCATTCATGGCGATCCTTGCTGCCAAGCGCTGATTCGGCACAACGAACAGCTTGTGGCGCCGACTGCCAGCGGCCGGACCCAATACCCTGATTTAAAATGAGGAACCGCCCTGGACATTCCCTGGTTCCGCTTCGAGGCTGATGCCGGCCCGTGATTAACCATTCGCAAACAGATATGGTTAAGAAATACCTAATTTAGTTGACTATGATTTCCACAGGTATATTTTCGATGCGTTGGGATGTGCAATTTGGGCGAGCAATCGATGATGGTGACACCGAGCGTGTGATCGCGATTTCGGGGCGCAGAGAATGCTGAGCGGCAGCACGGAGGTTGTGTAGTCGCACCAGCTTCGCGAAACTCAAAGAACAATTGACGCACATCAGTGATGGCGATTCCGCAGATGCGGAGGTTTGCCCCGTTCTGAAGGAACGTGGCCGGGCGATGCTTTGTCCCGGCCCGGCGGTAGCGTGTGCGTATGAGGAAAGCATGAGTAAGCTTGTCAAGGTTCTGAAACTGGAATCCGGCAGCCAAAGGGGCGCCAACCAAAGCCGACGACGCGCCCTTGTCGCTGGAGGAGCGGGATTTTTAGGATCGCATCTGTGCGAACGTCTTTTGCGTGACGGATACGACGTTGTCGCGCTGGACAATTTCCACACCGGCAAAAGATACAATCTCAATACTCTTCTGCGTAATCCGAGCTTTAGCTGTATCGAGCACGACATCGTCGATGCACTGCCTTGCGATCTTCAATGCGACGAGATCTACAATCTCGCCTGCCCCGCCTCTCCGCCGCACTACCAGGCAGATCCGATCCACACTTTCAAGACAAGCGTGCTTGGATCGCTGAACCTTCTGGAACTCGCGCGACAGAACAAGGCCAAGATATTCCAGGCCTCTACGTCCGAAGTCTATGGCGATCCCTTCGTGCATCCACAGCCCGAGAGCTACTTCGGCAACGTCAACACGCACGGACCGCGTTCCTGCTACGATGAAGGCAAGCGCTCGGCCGAAACCCTGTTCTTCGATTATTCGAGAACCTATGGCCTCGATATCCGTGTCGCCCGCATTTTCAACACCTACGGTCGCCGCATGCAGCCCGACGATGGGCGCGTGGTTTCGAACTTCATCGTCCAGGCGCTGCGGGGCGAGGACCTGACCGTCTATGGCAGCGGCCAGCAGACACGCTCCTTCTGCTATGCCGACGACCTAATCGAGGGCTTTATCCGGCTGATGAACGCGCCGATTGCGCCCGCCCACCCGGTCAATCTCGGCAACCCTGCCGAATTCACCATCATGGAACTGGCGACGCTGGTCGTCGACTACACCAACGCCCGATCGAAGATCGTGCATCGGCCGCTGCCCGTCGACGATCCCAGGCAGCGCAAGCCGGACATCTCCTTTGCCAAGGCCAATCTCGGCTGGGAGCCGAAAATCAGCTTGAGCCAGGGGCTCGCGCGTACCGTCGAGTATTTTGATACCCTGCTCTACGGAAATCGCATCGCCAGGGGAGCTGCCGCTTCATGAGCCGGACGGCAGTCCTGGTGACGGGTGGAGCCGGTTTCATCGGCAGCCACACCTGCAAGCAGCTGGCCGCCGCCGGCTACATGCCGGTGGTTTTCGACAATCTGAGCCGCGGCAATGAGAGATCCGTCGGCTGGGGTCCGCTCGTCGTCGGCGATATCCGGGATCGGGATGCACTGCGGCGGGCGATGGAAACGTACCGGCCGACGGCCGTGATCCATTTTGCGGCGCTGGCCTATGTCGGGGAGTCCGTTCGCGAGCCGGCCGAATATTATTCGACCAATGTGACAGGCACCATCGCGGTGCTCGATGCCGCACGCGCGAGTTCGATCGAAAACATCATCTTCTCCAGCAGTTGTGCGACCTACGGCGTGCCGGAAGCGTTGCCCGTTCGCGAAACCTCCTCGCAAAATCCGATCAGCCCTTATGGGCGCACCAAGCTGATGGGCGAACAGATCATCGGCGACTATGCATCCGCGTATGGAATGAAGTTTGCCATCCTGCGCTATTTCAACGCTTGTGGCGCCGATCCAGACGGCGAGCTTGGTGAGTGGCATTCGCCGGAAACCCATCTGGTTCCCAGAGTGCTCATGGCCGCAGCGGGCATCATCGACGAGATCGAGGTTTTCGGCACCGATTACGACACGTCGGACGGCACCTGCGTAAGGGATTATATCCACGTCACCGATCTGGCCCGCGCCCACCTGAAAGCGCTCATGCATCTCGAGGGTGGCGGGCGAAGCCTTGCGGTCAATCTCGGCACCGGGCGGGGCATCTCCATCAAGGAGATCGTCAAGGCGGTCGGCAGAATGACGTCGAGGCCGGTTCCGGCAGTGCTCAGGAGCCGACGCCCCGGAGATCCGGCGGAGCTCTACGCCGATCCGGGAAGCGCACGCGAACATCTTGGCTTTGTGCCGGAGCTTTCAGACATCGACACGATTGTCAGGACAGCCGCTCCCTTTTTTGGACTGAAGACCAAGCCGATGAAACTGCCGCCAGCCAGGGCGGCAGCGTCGGTCGTCGCTCGACGGGTCAGAGATAGCGGGGGTGACAGCTCGCGCGCTGGCCAAATCCGCTAGGGCTGCAGATATAAGGCGAGCCGCCCGAGAACGTGCTGCCATCGCCCGGATTGAACGAGATTTTCACCGGCGCCGGCGTACTGGCCTTGATCCGTTGCGGCGGTGCAAAGGCGTAGCCACTTTCAGTCCCTATTGTGCTTGTCATCTGGATCGGAAGGTCGGCCCGGGGCGACCGCACGAGAAATCTGGCCTGCACGGGCTGGACCGCGGGCTGACTGCGGACCGGGTGGACCACGGGCCTGATAAGGACCGAACCGGTTTCAGTTGCGTCCATACTTTGACAACCTGCAACCATAGAACCCAGCGCCACAGCCGCGGCAATAGATACGACATTTTTGCTTGAGCGAAATACCCTCGCGGAATTTCTCATCCTCTGTCCCTTGCTATCAAGCATAAGCCAAGGGCGCGTTGCGACATACTATACTTGGGCCGCTTTCACGCCGCATGAGTGACCACTCGCACATCACACGTTATATTAGATATCACTAATTATTAAATTTCATCAAAACCGTATGGCAGGCCATCGTCTTGTCGTCTGGCTGATGCAATTGAATGCGACTAGATGCCGAATGTGAATGCGACTAGATGCCGAATGCGACTAGATGCGATCGGCGCGCCGACCGCGCCTGCCGAGCCGCTCAAGGCTTCACCATAGGCGATTCGCGGGTTCCGCGACAGGCGCACGGCAAGAACAGCCAGGCCACTATCTCCGCGCGTCGGAAGCATGGCCTACTTCTTGGCATCGACCAGCTTGCGGGTCTCTTCGAACTGCGCGCCCTTGGTGTCGCCTGCTTCGAATTTCTTGTATTCGTCGGAAGGATCCTCGGGAGATCGCTTGAAACCGTACCATTCCCCGTCCGGATCCTTGCGTTGCTCGATGTTGCGGCCCTGAATGCGATGGCTGTAGCAGGTGCGGTGGGGCTCGCCGGTGTAGCTCTTCGATCGCCAGGCGAGCTCCATGCACATCTTGCCGTCCTTGGTCACCAGCCATCTGCCCTCCGCGACGGTTGCCGTGTCCTGCCCGGACGTCCAAGCCCTGAGGTGTCGATTGTCCCGCGCGAAATAAGCTGCTCCGTCCTTCCATATCCATGTGCGGCCGGCATATAGAAGCTGTAGTTCGTAAGCAGTCGGAACAGCGGCGCTACCTGCTTCCGCGGTGCTTTTGTCGTTGGCGACGGCCGCGTGCGCCGCTCCCGAAACAGCCACCTGGCCGCAGAGAGCCAGGAGCAGCACAAGTTGCTTGAAACTTGCACACCGGCGAGGCCCCCTGCGATGCCGACGGCCGACATCAAGCGGCAGCGATCTGATCAAAGCTGTCGGCATAGTTGGCACTCGCATGTTTATTCAGTCCAAGGCGGCTGCGTCAGCACTTTGACAGCCACGCGAACCATTTAACAGTCGTGAGAACGGCGGTGTCAACCGCCGCAAAGCATGCGGGCAACAACTATTCGCGACACGCGCATTGTCCATCAAGACGGCAACATCGCGATCGCGCATCGGGCTTGTGGATCCGGACAGCCGGCCCACCTATGATCAGCAGCCATCGATGAAACCGAGGCCGCTGTCGCGGGTAGGAAAGCAGGCCAAAGCCGGAGGTCCAGCGGCCGCGTGAAGTTGCGCGGATGCGCGCTCGCAAGCCAGGCAATGCGGCCGATCGGAAGGCTTGGGCCGCTACCAATGCCGTGGATTTTGAGATACAGCACGCCGCGGCCGACGGAATCCGATAGCGCAAGCCTGCGCAGGAATTTTTGAATTGTTGAAACGAGCTGCCTCAATAATCGTGAGCCTGGCCCTGCTGGCGTGGGTTGTCAGCGACTCGCGCTGGAAAATGGTGGGCGATGCTTTCGCGAGCATCACGCCCGGCGCTTTCGCGGCCGTGGCGCTTGCGCTGTTCGTCACCTACGTGCTGCGCGCGCTGCGCGTCTGCGACGAGTTCCGCGACGAGGTGCATGGTCGTTTCGGTGCCTGCCTGCGGATCATTCTGATCCACAATGCAATGATCAACGTCGTGCCCTTTCGCGGCGGCGAGACGGCTTTTCCCCTGCTCCTGCGCCAGGTCTTCGGCATACCGGTCATGCGCGCCAGCGCCTCGCTGCTGTGGTTCAGGCTGCAGGATGCCTTCGTTGTCGGCGTGCTGGCCCTGGCTGTGTGGCCGGGCCTGCATCCGGCGACAAGGATCGCGGGCGTGGCGGCGGTGGTCGGTGCCGCCTGGTATCTGCCGCGCTGGGCGCGTGCGCCGCATGACTGGGCAGGCCGCGGCAAGATCGTGGCGAAACTCGGCAGGCTGCGCGATGTCTTCACCGAGGCGACCGGCCGATCGCGCTATGGCTGGTGGTGGACGATCGCCAATTGGTCGCTGAAGCTCACCGTACAGGGATGGTTGCTGGCAATGCTGCTGGGGACATCCTTTTCGACCGCCTTTCCAGGCGTCGTCGGGGCCGAAGGCGCCGCCATACTGCCGGTGCAAGGCGTCGCCGGCTTCGGCACCTACGAGGCGGGCGCAGCGGCGGCGCTGCTCACCTCCGGCATTGCCATGAAGAGCGGCCTTCAGGCAGCGCTGGCACTGCATCTGTTCATCTTCTGCTCGGCAATCGCCACGGGTGCGATCGCCTGGCTGTTTCCCTCGAAATCGACGCTGCCGGGGAACCCGGCCGTCGGCCCTGCAAGGAAACCATCCCTATGAGCGTATTGCCCATCCCTGCTTCGGGACTGCCTGACGGCGCGGTGATGCCGGACCATACACTGTCCATCGTCGTGCCCATGTACAACGAGGCTGAAAACGTCGAACCGCTGCTGGCACGGATTCACCAGGCGATGGAACGCTACGGCCAGCCGTGGGAGGTCGTGCTGGTCGATGACGGCAGTACCGACGCGACGGTGAGCGAGATCAGGCGCCTGGCGGCGCATTACGGCCCGCATGTGCGTGCGGTCGAGCTGGTGCGCAACTACAAGCAGACCGCCGCGATGCAGGCCGGTATCGACGCGGCGCGCGGCGACGTCATCGCCACGATCGACGGCGACCTGCAAAATGATCCCTACGACATTCCGCGTATGGTCTACCGCCTGCTAAGCGAAGATCTCGACCTGGTGGTGGGCTGGCGCAAGGATCGCCAGGAAGGGTTTTTCATGCGCAGGCTCCCCTCGCGCATTGCCAACGCGCTGATCGCGCGCGTCACCGGGGTGCGCCTCAAGGACTATGGCTGCAGCCTCAAGGTCTATCGCGGCAACGTCATCCGCAGCGTCAAGCTCTATGGCGAGATGCACCGCTTCATCCCGGCATGGCTGGCCACGGTGACGACACCCAGACGCATCGCCCAGGAGGTGGTGACGCACCATGCCCGCATCCACGGCCAGTCCAAATACGGCATTTCGCGCACCTTCAGGGTCGTGCTCGATCTGGTGTTCATGTATTTCTTCATGCGCTATCGCACACGGCCCGGGCACTTCTTCGGCGGCATCGGCATCGTGCTTGGCGCGCTGGGTTCGCTGATCCTTGCCTACCTGCTTTGCCTGAAGCTGCTTTTCGCCGAGGACATCGGAACACGCCCGATGCTGTTCACCGGCTTCTTCCTGCTCATCGCCGGGGTGCAGATGGTGACGTCGGGCGTGCTGGCTGAAATGCTGGCACGGGTCTATCACGAAGCGAATGGAGCATCGGCCTATGTCGCGCGGCCACAGCCGGCGCCCAGTGACAATGACGGCTGGCTCCGCCCGAGCCGGCCATCATGAGCTGATCGGGACTTCCTGAAGGTTCCCGCCCAACAGACCGATGGCGCCCGGAGGGCAAGAGGCAAGGCGCAACGCGCCAAACCTCTCGCCCTCGACGGCGCCCCCCGGCGAAGACCAGGCGGCGGTCAAATCGACCGCCACTTCAGGTCCGATGTTCCAGTCTAGTAACGCGAACGGCAGCTGGCGCGCTGGCCAAAGCCGCTCGGACCGCAAATCCAGGGCGAATGACCCAGGAACGGGCCGCCATTGCCCGGGCTGTACGAGACCTTCACCGTCGCCGGCCTGCCGACCCGCTGCGGCCGCACGAAGGCCGCATAGGCCTCCTGCCTCGTACGCGTCACCATGGTCGTCTGTGTGAGCGGCTTGCGGTAGAGAACCTTCTTTCCGACGCGATCGAGCTTCCTGACATGCTGGACCTTCTTGCCAAAACCTTGATCAACGATCCGTCCGTTGATTGAGCTGGTCTTGGTCGTGTCCATCGTCTGGCAGCCTGACACCATCGAGGCCAATGCGATTGCAGCAACAGCATAGGCATATTTTCTGCCGGTCAGATTTTCCATAAACTGTCTCATTATCTGCTCCCTGCCCTGTAATGCAACGTGATTGAAAGCAAAGAATATACTTCGAATCCGTCGTTTCTAATCGCTCGTGAGTGGTCGTTTTCCATTCACATCGTTCCGTCATATTAGAAGAGACTTATTAAAATTCGTGCAAACGTCATAATGAACGCGGCCTTTCACTCTTCGCTCGAATTTGAAGGAAATTCGGTTGTCGGATCGGCTGGCAGACGGAGCCTTGCCAAACGGCACATCGGCATACGCGACCCACTCGCGCCTGCGGCAATCAGAAGCCGGCGCTCGGGCTGTCATGGATGTTGCGATGTATAAAACGCTCAGCGCCGCAACCGGCGCCGGCAGGGCCGACTGCCCCAGGCTCTCTCCAGCCGACAAAAAGGGCTGGCGATCCTTATCGCCGGAAGTGGCTGGATGCGGCGGCCCGCTCCAGAGTGCCTATGCCGCTATATGCACCCCTCGACAAATGGACCGCTGACCCACAGCGAGCCACTGTTGAACATGCTGGTCCCGCTGTCATCGATGAACCCTACAGTCTTGTTGTCGACATGCAGCTTGCTCTTCGGCACCACTCGGCCGTCTATCTTGATAGTCTTGACGAACAGGTTGCGATCGCCAGCCTTGCCCTGTCCCGCCCACAGGTCGTTGGCATAGCGGAGTTCGATTTTCCGCGGATTGGGCACGGCGCTTAGATTGAAGCGAAATGGTACGGTATGAGCGGACGCTGCCTTCAACTCCGCGACGATTGATTCTGCTGTGATCGCCGTGCTTTCCGTCCCCAGGACGTCCGCCTGTCCAACTGGCTTTCCGTCGACAAGCACGTCGAGCCGAGGGGAACCCTCGAAGCTGGTGCCGGCCGCGTCGATCTCAAGGCTGGCAATGCTGCAACGCGCCGCGTCTTTCGCCGCATTGGCGATCATATCGGCAACGCGGCGCTTCTGCGACTGTACCCATCCCGCGATCGGCTGCAAGATGGCGGTGCGATCGCCGGCGCCGGCCTTGATGAGGTTGACCTTTTCCGTAGGATCCGTCTTGAGGTCATACGCCTCGATGCTGCCGGAGGTCGCGTTGAAGATGACCTTTCGATCATCCTCGCGGTAGCCGAATTGGAATCCGCTCCAGGGAATGAAGAAGAATGTCTTGTTCGGCCGCTGCTCGCTGAACAAGCTGTGACCCTGCCACGACTTTGGAAGTGGGAGGCCGAGTATATCGAGGATGGTCGGGGCTATGTCGATAATGCCACCGACAGAATGTGCGACGTCATCATGAAAAAGCTGCTTGTTGATCATGATAAGCGGGATATGGATATTTTCTTCGTAGAGAGCACTGGCATGGACGTAGTTCCCATGCTCTCCAAACGCTTCGCCGTGGTCGCCGAGTATGACCACAAGCGTCGAATCGAGTTTGCCGGACTGCTTGAGAGAATCGAGGATCTGCCCCAGCGCCTGGTCGCCGACCTTCAGCGCGTTGAGGTAGGCGTTGAACTTCTCGTCATCTGAATAGTGAACTTTCGAGCCGTCAGAGAGGTGGGGGGTCTCTTTCATCGCCGTAAACAGCGGGCTGTCGATGAGATAGGGGTAATGGGTCATCGCCGTAAACATCACCGCGAAGAAGGGATTTTCGGCATCCTCATTCACCCAGTTGATGACGGATTGAGCGGTACAGAGATCGCTGTTGTAGTCGAAATTCTTCCATTCCTTGGAGCTGAGCTTGAATGTGGGAATATCGCATTTCTGCCCGCGGTAGTCCTGAATGACATCAAGCCCCTTGTTGAGCAGAAACTCGTCCACGCGCTGGAACCGTGAATCCGCACTCCAGAAAAATCCGGTGCGAAAGCCGCTTGCGGTCAGAGTGTTGGAGATTGAACTCAGCGGCAGATCCGGATGGCTCGCGGTCATTCCATAGTAAGATATGTCATTGTACATCGAGCTGAATAGCGAAAATATCGAATAGTTTGTAGATGGAGTATGCGCATATATATTGTCGAAGCGCATCGAGTCACTTGAGTAGCTCTTTATATTTGGTGTAACAGGATACTTTCCACCAAACGTCTCGACGTATTGGGATGGCACCGATTCCATCATGAAAACCAGCACGTTCTTTATCGGATTTGGTGATTGAACCTTGAAGCTGGACGTCTCCGCCGGACGTTCCCCAACGCTGGCGACGTCAACGTCCACCCCGGTATTCACGGCGAAAACGACGGGGGTCGGACTGAACAGGGCCGATTCAACAAAGTACACGATAGGGTTTGCAAGCTTTGCCTCTGACAGGGTCGTCGCCCGAACATGGTATCCGGTGCCGACCAGTCCCGCACCGACGCACAGGACAAGCGCCCCCAGCAATGCCGCTCGGGTAGTTCCCGCCAGCCGCAGGCACAGTCCTGCTGTCGCGTAACCCAAGGCCAGCGCCAGAACTATGGACAACGACGAGAATGCGAAATCCCTTGGGTTGAGCGCGTCACCTATGGCGTTCTTGGCATCGGCATTCTGCAGAAAGTCGCCATAGACCAACCACTGGAAAGTGAACGGCTCGCTCAGCATTTTGACGAGATTGATGTTGGCAAACCCCCAGCATAGCGAAATCAGGATGGCGAGATAGAAAGTGATGACCACGACGACGCCGAAGAGGCGGTTGGCCTTTGCCAGGAAAAGCAGGAGCAGGGCTGCTGCCGTCAGCGACGAAATGAAAATCATATCGTGGTAGCTTGACGCTATTCCGCTGGGGATGGAGGCCAAGCGACCCTGGAGCGTCGATTGGGGATCGATGATGAAGCCGCGGTAGACACCCAGAAGCACCCAGGAGAAAAACCCGGTGCAAGCGATCAGCAGGCCTGCGCGGAGGAAGTGCTTGGAACCTTGTGAACCGGGCTGTGTCTTCAATTCCATCTGACCGTTCCGTGCATAACCGCGAGGACAACCGAAAGAGCAAAGGGCCTGATACTACGTTGCAATCTCAAAGCCGCTGCCATTTCCCAAATGCCAGGTTCACTCGCCCGGCGAACCTACCGATCTCGAATTAGCCACCGCTTCCACCCCTGCGGTCGAGAAGTTGCCCGTGCCTTGGATGTTTGTCATGGCAATCCCTGAGTTGGCGGGCCGCCAGGCTCTTCCAGACTATCTGACGATTGGCCGATCCCAGGCGGGGTCGAGATGGAATGTGCGGGTTCCGCTCCCGCCACGCCCGGCTCCGGAAACCGGGTAGGCCACGCTGACGATGCGCACACTGCCTGCTCCCTGCTGGAGCCCATATATGCCTTCCAGGCCGCGGTCATAAAACGCAGCGCCCGGGACGAAGAGCGCAACGCCAGCGAGCGAGGCCTGCAAGGCGAGTTTCGCGACATTGCGCCGCAACGAAATTCTGTTCTCCGCCAGGTGCCTGGTGATGATTACGACCACAAGCAACCCGTAGACGAACGCATTGAAGGCAGCGAACCAGTAGAAGCCGGCGGCATCCGACGCGCGGTCCACCAGAAGGACCGGCAGCGAAGCTCCGATTGCAAGTGCCACATACGGAACGATGACGCGGGCAGGCAGCAGATTTTTCGGGCCACTGCCCTTGGGGGTAACACGAAAATCCACGAACGACTTGGTCGCATAATCACGGATCGACGACAGCGTGCCCGCCAGCACCCACGGCCAACGCGCGAAGAATGAGAACAACATTCCCTCCCAACTGATCGTCTTGGCAGTGAGCGGCCGCGATAGGCCGAAGGCCTTCAGCAACATCACCAGCATAATCAGGGAAATAGAGTTCGGCGCATAGTATAAAAGGAAATCGACATACGTCACATTGGCGAAGCTCTTCCCCGTCAGAAGCGCGTACATAGGCATGACGTACATGACAAGCGAAAACACGGCGAAAAGCGGATACCAGAGCTGGCGAAACAGGAACTGGAATTTCAGCCGTGGCGATAGCTTGGAAAGGTATATGGGCGAGTATTCGAGCATGATCGTCATCAGGCTCCGCGACCACTGGAACTCCTGCGTGACAAGATCGGCAAAGGTCTGCGGGCCGTCGCCATGGGCAATGGCGTCTATGGCATGCACACCGCGCCAACCAGCCGCAATGAACAGCATGGACGTCGAGTGATCTTCGGCCAGTTCCGGGCCAAGGCCGCCGACCTGCTTGAGCGCTGCGGTTCTCACGGCATAGTGCGAGCCGATGCAGAGCGGCGTTCCGTCGCCCGTATGGCCGGACTGCAAGGGTCCGTGGAACATCCCTTCCGGGAACAGCCGGCCGCGTGCCGACCAGCTTTCAGCGGCATTGTTGTCGCATATGCTCGGCGCCGATACATAGCCAACCGCCGGGTCGGCAAAGGCGACCAGGATTTCGCTGAGATAGGTTGGTGTCGGGACGTGGTCCGCATCCATCTGAGCGACGAAGTGATAGCGCTCATAACCATAGTGGTCGTAGAAGAACGCCAAGTTTCCCTCTTTGCAGCGCGTCCGGCGGGGCCACACCTTGCGGTGATAATCCTCCCGCCCGCGCCGCGTCGAAATCATGACGTTATGGGCATCGCACCAGGCAATCGTTTCCTCTGACGGGTCCTCGTCGGCCAGCCAGGTATCATGCGGACAGTCCTGCGCCAGCATCGCTTCGAGCGTTCGCGCAACCACCGAAAACGGTTCGGACGGAGCCTTGGTCACCACCATCGCGACCCGCGATCGTTCCGGGATCGTGTGAAGACTGGACGGCTTTTTCATCGCATGCACGTTCAAGAGAAAATACATCGGCATGAACGTCAGCCATACGAGCGTCAATGTCGCCAGCATGTATGGAATGACGTTTTCGATGTGCCCGGGCTGCAGCCACCAGAACCAGAAAAATCCGAACGTTACCGACCAGCAGGCAAGTCCCAGCCTCCAGATCCGTCGCTGGGTGGCCGACAGCACCGGCACCAGGAAAGGAGGCTTCTCCGCAGCGTTGCCCGGAGCCGCCCCACGCCCCCGTTTCGGCATGGTCTTGCCGCTGATGATCCCCACGTCCGCGGAAACACTCATACACGTACCGCCGCCACCCCAGCGTCAGCCGAACGACGGCTGACGAGCCTTAAAAACCCGCCCTTAGAATCCACTTGGGTGCTTTAGAGTCAACTAAATTAAGCGCTGGTTAACTATACTTCTTGCAAATTGGTTAACCTAAGACCTTGAATCGCGATGGCAAATTCCGTCGATCCTTCCGCCGACCAGTTCCGGGGTGGCGAAGGGATAGCGAGCCGGCAAATTTTCAGCGTTGGAGAATTCGCCGAGGGGACCAAAAGCTGTCTGGATGGGAACCGGATCGAGGCGGCGTTAACCATGTTGCGAGGATCAGGGTTAAGCAATCGTTAATTATACTTGACTCTTGGCTCGGACCAGCTCTTAAATTAGCCAGGGATGATATATCGGGATATAGACGCGAATTTGTGAGTATCGCGGCGAATTCCTCTCTACGGCACCTCTGTGTTGGCGCCTTGAGAGTTAATCTTTGGGTGGGCTTCGTGCGAAGGTTCGCACAACCGCCAATGATCGCTCCGAAATCCCGCAGATTCCGCCAATAGAGCCGATGGCTTTTTGGGTAACCGTGTCGATCAAACATCGATGCGCACGGGCGAAGCCTCAACTTCCGAGAGAAGTCGAGGCCATGGGAGAATTTATGATGACACACTCCGCAGCAAAGACACTTGCAATCGCGCTGGTATTGGGCGGAAGCGCCGCCTTCCCTACTGCAGGATGGGCCGGCTCCGTAACCGCGACCGACCCTGTTCAAACGAGCAGCGCTGCGTCGGCGTTCGGTTCCTATGATCCCTACGGGGACTTCAGCACCGACAAGAGCGCCAGCATCGAAGAGCTGTTCCTGCCCTGGGAAGACGTCGATCTGTCGACGCTGCCGCTTGCCGACGCTTATGCGCTGCAGCGCGGCCGCTCGCTTCTGATCACGATTGAGCCGTGGACATGGTCCAAGGACTGGCGCATCACCCCGCCCGAATTGCGTGACGGCATTTTGAGCGGCAAATATGACGCCAACATGCAGGCGATCTGCGATCTGGTGGGACAGATGAAGAGCCCGGTGACCATTCGCTGGGCGCAGGAAATGGAAGACAAGAACGGCCGCTTCACCTGGGCCAACTGGGCTCCCAAGGACTGGATCTCCGCTTACAAGCGCGAAGTCGACATCTGCCGCAAGGCTGCCCCCGCCGCCAAGTACATGTGGTCGCCCAAAGGCGAAGAGGGTTTGGAAAAATACTACCCCGGCGACGACTATGTCGACGTCATCGGCCTGTCGGTGTTCGGTCTGCAGAAAAAAGACGGTGACGAGACCGGTCGTGACCGCACCTTCGCTGAACTGCTGAAGCCCGGCTATGACCGCGTTGCGGTGTTCAACAAGCCGATCGTCGTTGCGGAACTCGGCTATGTCGGAAAGCAGGACTATGTCTCGAAATGGCAGGAAGATTCCCGCAAATCCTACGCGGAGTTTCCGGCTCTGACTTCGGTCGTCTACTTCAACCAGAAGGAAGTGTGGCCGTGGCTGGGCGGCTATGGTCTGCCCGACTGGAGAGTGACCCAGCATGTCTTGCCCTAGAGCATGATACTGAAAAAGTGAGAAGCGGCTTTTCGGACAAACGGGGCACCATCTGTCCGAGCATCATGCTCCATCTCTTTCATTTAGTGGCGGATTCAGATTTCAGGATTCACCTGAAATCATCTCAAGCGTTCTCATAAACTGGGCGTAGCGTAACAGTAGGGGTAGGGGTTGTGAAACGAGTACTGGGCAATTGTATCGGAACGGCACTTGCCTGTTCCATTGGTCTGTTTGCTTTCCAGATTCCCGCAACAGCCAAGACGGCGACGAAAATCGCCGAACAGGCCATGCGGGCAGAAGTGGTGCCGGACAAAGGCATCTACCAGATATACCAGAACCGCTCGTGGCTCTGGGGTCGGGAGGGTGCCGGATATTTTGCCGTCCAGCGCCGTCAGTTCAGTGCCTGGACCTCGGACAAAGCGCGCAAGCTGGGCTACGGTGACGGCATCTGGTTCATTCCCGGAGGAGGCAAGCTGTGCTTCCGCGCAAAATGGCACGGAGCCGGCGGCGACTCCAACGCTCTTTCCTGTTTCGAACATCGCCAGGCAGGCAGGATTCTCTACCAGCGCCGGGTTCCGGATGGCGAATGGTATGTCTTCAGGAGTTCGCACCGCAACCTTGCGGACGCGTTCATGCAATTGAAACACGGCGACTACGTCAGCCGCAAACAGAGCCGGATCAAGGCAAAGCAGTAGAGATTTTCATCTGCGACAGGTCACTGGTCCAAAAGCAGGTCGACTGAACGGTCAGGCGACCTGCCTCCACTCACGTTCAGGCGACCTGCCTTAAGCCTTGCGCTCCCAGCGGCGATCTGGCGTCTGTTGCCAGTAGGTGACGGCGTGGCCAGCGCTCTTCATCACCTTCCAGTGCCCTCGCGCCGCCTCGAGCTGAGCGGCATCGTGGCCATCGAACAGGAATACGGCGCGCTCGTAGCCGCCAAGGTCAGGCGGCACCGCGCCGTCGACCAGGAACCTTATCCTGGCGTCGTTGGGATTGCCGTCGCCGGTGGTCAGCAGAATCGGCTGTTCACCGGGATGAGCCTCACGATCGGTTGCGTGCGCCAGGAACGAATCGTCGCGGAAGGTCCAAAGATGCTGGTCGAGCGCATCGCGGCGTTCCTCGGTGCCTGTCTGCACCACGGCGCGCCAACCACGGTCGACGCTGCGCTCCAGGAGGCCTGGCAGCGCATCCTCCAGCGTCGATTCGGTCAGGTGGTAGAACAAGACGTCGGCCATCGCTTCAGCCTATAGTAATCGAAGCCGTTCACTGCTCATAATTGTCGCGCACCAGCCGGTCGAGCAGCCTGACGCCGAAACCGGAACCCCAGGACTGGTTGATCTCGTTCGACGGCGCCCCCATCGCCGTGCCGGCAATATCGAGATGAGCCCATGGCGTGTCCTTGACGAAGCGCTGCAGAAACTGCGCCGCGATGGTGGCACCGCCAAAACGGCCGCCGATGTTCTTCATGTCGGCGTTCTTGGAATCGATAAGCTTGTCGTATTCGGCGCCGAGCGGCATGCGCCACAGCCGTTCCTGCGTCGCCTGCCCCGCCGCCGACAACTTTTCGGCCAGTTCGTCATTGTTGGAAAACAGGCCGGCATAATGTTGGCCGAGCGCCACCATGATGGCGCCGGTCAGCGTCGCCAGATTGACCATGAATTTCGGCTGGAAGCGGTCGTTGCAGTACCACAACGCATCGGCCAGCACGAGGCGGCCCTCGGCGTCGGTATTGAGCACCTCGATGGTCTGGCCCGACATCGAAGTGACGATATCACCGGGACGCTGGGCATGACCGTCGACGGCATTTTCGACCAGTCCGATGATACCGACGACATTGGCTTTCGCCTTGCGGGCCGCCAGCGCATGCATCAGGCCGGTAACGGCGGCGGCGCCGCCCATGTCGCCCTTCATATCCTCCATGCCCGATGCCGGCTTTATGGAATTGCCGCCGGTGTCGAAAGTGACGCCCTTGCCGACGAAGGCGATCGGGCTGTCCTTCGGCTTGCCGCCGTTCCACTGCATGATCGCCATGCGGGCGCCACGCGGCGAGCCCTGCGCGACACCGAGCAGCGAGCCCATGCCGAGCTTCTTCATTTCCTTCTCAGCCAATATCTCGACCTTGACGCCTAGCGCCTCGAGTTCCTTGGCGCGGGCAGCGAACTCGACCGGCCCAAGCACGTTTGCCGGTTCGTTGACGAGGTCGCGCGCCAGAAGGACGCCGTCGATCACCGCCTCGGCATCGGCGAAGGCCTTCTTCGCAGCGGCTGGATCGGCGGTGTGGATGGTCACCTTGACCGGCTTCTTCGGCTCCGCCTTGCCGTCGTCCTTGTCCTTCCTGGTCTTGTACTTATCGAAGGAATAGCTGCGCAGGAGAATGCCCGCGGCAAGACTTGCCGCGTCCTTCGCGCTCGGCGAGGCGCCGACCACATCGAGGATCACCGCTACCTCGGTCGCCTTGCGCAGCGACGCGGCAACGGTGCCGCCAAGTTTCAGCCACGCATATTCGTCCAGTCCCGATACCTTGCCGGCGCCTACCGCCACCAGTCTGTCGAGCGACGCTCCCTGCGGCGCCAGAACTTCCACCGTGCTGGCGAACTTGCCGGTGAACTCAGCCACGGGAAAGGCCCGCTCCAATGTCTTGCCGGGATCGCCGGCCTTGGCGACGTCGCTCAGGCCGCCCTCATCCGCCGCGAGCACGAAGACCGTGCCCTTCTTGTTCACCGCGCTCTGGGAAAATTTGGCGAATGCGATCGACGGTCTTTGATTCATCATGTCCTGCTTTCAGGGAATGCGCGACTTTGGGGAAGCGGTTCGAAACGATGCGCGACATTTGGTCGTTTTCCGGCATTTGGCAAGACTTTGCCGAATTGGCATCCCATATGACCTATGGAATCGATGACGATTCGTCGCGGCACGGCCCCGCTTTTTGCCGCAACCTGTTGTTAACCATCGATGTTCGCCCTTTCTTATCCATTCCCGCCGACACTCCGCCCAGCCGGGGGGCGTGATGTGGGACAGAACCCGGATAGACCATCTGATGAGCCAGTTGTGCAGGCGCTGCCGGACAGCTACCTTGTTCGGTGGCATGATGCCGTTCGAAAAAATCGAGAAAAGCCTTCATGAAGGTCGTTGAACGCTACATCATGCGCCGCGCTTTCGTGGTCTTCATGGCCGCTCTTGTGTGGACGCTGGCGATCGTATGGACGACGCAGGTGCTGGCAAAGATCGATCTGGTGACAGACAGCGGCCAGTCGGCGCTGACCTTCTTCGAAGTCGCCGCCCTCATCCTTCCGTCCATCATCCCGATCGTGGTGCCTTTTGCGCTGGTGGTGGCGGTCGCACAGACACTCAGTGTCATGAATTCGGATTCCGAACTCGCCGTCGTCAACGCTGCGGGGGCCTCGCGCTGGACGATCGTGCGGCCGATCATGTTGCTGGCGCTCGCCGCCGCCGTTTTTTCCTTTGCCGTCGACAACGGCATCGACCCTTACGCACGGCAGAAGAACCGGGCCCTGGTGGCGTCGTCGCGCGCGGATCTGTTGTCGCTGATCATCCAGGAAGGCACCTTCCGCAAGATTGACGACGGGTTGTTCCTGCAGGTCGGCGAGCGCCTTCCCAACAATCGGCTGGGCGGCATTTTCGTCGCCGATTCGCGAGAAGAAGGCGTCAACCTCGTCTACTACGCCAAGACCGGCAGCATCGTCGAACGCGGCGGTGAAAAGGTGCTGATGATGAATGACGGCGTCATCCATCGCAAAACGCTGACCGGCGATCTCTCCGTCATCCGCTTCACCTCCTACGCCTTCGACATGTCGGCTTTCATGGCGGCGGCTTCGGCGGTGACGCTCCTGCCCAAGGACCAGACGACGCAGTACCTGCTCAACCCGGGCGCCAACGACAAGTACTATCAGCAAAACCCCTACGAATACCGGGCCGAGGTCAACCAGCGGTTCTCGGAATGGACCTATTCCATGGTTTTCGCGCTGATCGCGCTTGCGGTCGCCGGAGATGCGCGCTCGCACCGCGAGGCGCGCGTCAATCCGCTGATCACGGCGATCACGATATCACTGTTCGTGCGTTGGCTGGGCTTTTTTGCCGCCAGCAAGGCGGATGAGGTCCCGCAATATGCGTATATGGTCTATGGCGTGCCGATCGTGGCTTCCGCGGTGGCGATCTGGTTCATCGTCTCCAACCGGACACTGGAACTGCCCGTGACCTGGGCGGACTGGATGACAAACTTCGCCACGCGCATCGCTGACAGCTGGAATGCTCTCAAATTGCGTTTGTCCAGGCGCGGCGCTTCAGGGCAAGGGGTCGGCTGATGGGCTGGACACTGGGCCGCTATTTCTTCTTCCGCTATGTGACGATCACCATCTGGTTCTTCATCGGCCTCCTGGCTCTGGTGTTCCTGATCGATTTCACCGAGCTGTCCGGCCGCACCACCGGCCTGCCCGGCTTCACCTACGGCACGGCGGTAGCCATTTCAGGCCTCCGTATGCCGATGATCATGCTGCAGACGGTGCCGTTCGTCGGTCTCTTCTCCGCGATGGCGACGCTGGTGTCGCTGAACCGGCGCTACGAACTGGTCATCGCGCGTTCCGCCGGCGTTTCCGCCTGGCAGTTCCTCTTGCCCTGCTGTATCGGAGCCTTGCTGTTCGGCGTCCTGTCGGTTGGCGTCATCAATCCGCTCGCCGCGCACGCATTCTCCTGGTCCGAGCAGATCGAAACCCAGCTGCGTTCCGGCAAATCGAATACGGTCTCGGCCGATGCCGCGCCCTGGATCCGGCAGAAAACCAGTTCGGGGGACACCATCATCGGTGCGCGGGCCATCCTGAACCAGGGCCTGGAAATGGCCGATGTCGTATTTTTCATTCTCGAACCGCAAGGCAACATCGTCGAGCGCAAAGACGCCGCCCGTGCTTTCTTGCGCGACGGCTATTGGGAATTGCAGGACGTCAAGACGTTCCAGAACGGCATGATCCAGGCATCGGCAACCGATCGCGTACCGACCAATCTGAAGCCCGAATTCGTGCAAGAGCGGCTGGCGCGCCCCGAAACCATCCCCTTCTACGACCTGCCCGGAAAGATTGAGGTTGCCCGCTCCTTCGGCCTCAAGGCAAATGCCTTTGCCATGCAGTTTGATTCGCTCGTGGCGTTGCCGTTCCTTCTCGTCGCCATGACGCTGATCGCGGCAACGGTTTCAATGCGATTTGCTAGGATGGGACAGTCGGCGACGATGATTCTGGGTGGCATCATCGCTGGCTTTCTGCTTTATGTCGTTTCGGTGCTGGTGAAGGCATTCGGCGTGGCGGGATTCGTGCCGACTGTCGTAGCCGCCTGGGTACCGGTCATGGTGGCTATGTTCTTCGGGGTGACTTTCCTGCTATACAAGGAAGACGGCTAGTGAGGGAGGCGTTTTTGCCCAGCAACAGGCAGGCCGGTTTGGCGCGCCTCTATGCGGCGACCGCCTTGGCGTGCGTGCTTGCCTACGCCGTTCCGGCACCGGCGCTTGCGCAGGACGTCGGCGACATGGCGACCTCGGTTCCGGCCGGCTCGCAAATGCTGCTGGCTGCCGATACGCTGGTCTATAACAACGACAACCAGACCGTGACCGCCGTTGGCGGTGTGCAGATCGACTATGGTGGCAATCGCCTTGTCGCCCAGCGGGTCGAATACAACCGCAACACCAAGCGGATGGTCGCGAGTGGCAACGTCGAAGTCATCAACAGCGACGGCACCAAGATCAATTCGCAGCATATCGATATCACCGATGACTTCGCCGACGGCTTCGTCAACGCGTTGCGGGTCGAGACCATCGACAAGGCCTATTTCGCCGCCGAAAGCGCCGAACGCATGGGCGGCGTGCTGACCACCTTCCACAATGGCGTCTACACCGCCTGCGAGCCGTGCGAGGATAAGCCGGATAAAGCGCCGACCTGGCGCGTCAAGGCCAAGAAGATCATCTGGAACGGCGAGAAGAAGACGGTTCGCTTCGAGAATGCGAATTTCGAGTTCTTCGGTTTTCCGCTTGCCTATCTGCCTGCATTCGAAATTGCCGACCCGACGGTGAAGCGCAAGAGCGGCTTCCTGATCCCGAGCATCATCTACAAGAGCGATCTCGGCGTCGGCGTGAAAGTCCCCTATTATCTCGCATTGGCGCCGACCTACGACCTGACCGTCACCGGCACCGGCTATACCAAGCAGGGTTTCCTCGGTGAGGCCGAGTGGCGTCAGCGCTTCGACAATGGCGAGTACAGCTTGAAGATCGCCGGGATACACCAGCAGAATCCCGACGCCTTCCTCGACACCGCTGCCTTCCCATCCAGCTCTGGCCACAACGTCAATTCGGGCAGCGCCGGCGACCCCAACAAATTCCGCGGCATGATGGGTACCCAGGGGCAGTTCGCCATCAACTCACGCTGGAACTTCGGCTGGGACGTGCTGCTGCAGACCGACAAGAACTTCTCGAATACCTACGGCATCGACAAGTACAATAGCAGCGTCCACCAGTCGTCGGTCTACTTGACGGGTCTCAACGGCCGCAACTATTTCGACGTGCGCGCCATGCATTTCGATGTGCAGGAAGATACGCCTGACGATAATATCTCTGCGCGAAGCGGACAACAGCCCTGGGTGCTGCCGTCGCTCGATTACGCCTATATTCCTGATGCGTCGGTGGCCGGCGGCCAGCTGTCCCTCAATGTCAACGCGCGTGTCATCCGCCGCGACGATGTCGACGAGACCTTCGTCCAGCCCTACAATGCCCTCACTCCGACGCAGCGCGTCCGCGGCATCGAAGGCGAATCGGGCCGCCTCACCGCCGAGGCCGAGTGGAAGCGGAGTTTCGTCACAGATGACGGACTGGTGCTAACGCCGTTGCTCGCGCTGCAGGGCGATGTGGACTACCTCAACGCATCGTCGGCTTCGCTAGACGCCATCGACCGAATGGCAACGCATTTGGGCGAGCAGGACGATATGCGCTCGTCATTTGCCCGCTACATGGCAACCGCGGGCCTCGAGATGCGTTGGCCGGTGCTGTTTTCCATGGCCAGCGGGTCCAGCCATGTCATCGAGCCAATGGCGCAGGTCTTCATGCGTCCGAACGAGCAGTATGTCGGCGGCCTCTCGGTGCCCAACGAAGACGCCCAAAGCATGGTCTTCGACGCGACCACCTTGTTCGAGCGCGACAAGTTCTCCGGTTACGACCGCGTCGAAGGCGGTTCGCGCGCCAATGTCGGCCTCCGCTATTCCGGCTCGTACAACAATGGCTGGGGTACCAATGCCATTTTCGGCCAATCCTATCAGATCGGCGGCGAGAACTCCTTTGCCGCGCCGGATCTGGTCAATGTCGGCGCCAATTCCGGCCTCGACACGACCAAATCCGACTATGTCGGCTTGTTCGGCATCAACAGCCCCAACGGCTTCGCGGCCTCGGTCAGCGGCCGTTTCGACGAACAGAGCTTCGAGGTCCGCCGCGCCGAGGTGAAGGCCGCCTATTCCGGCCTGCCTGTGTCGCTGAGTGCCAAATACGCCTTCATCCAGGCCCAGCCGCTGTACGGTTTCACGGAAGACCGTCACGAAGTCACACTTGGTGCATCCACGCATCTGGCCGAAAACTGGCGCGTCTTCGGCACAGGAACCTACGACCTGCAGCAAAGCCTGCTGGTCAAGGACGGTGTCGGCTTCGCCTACAACGATTCCTGCTTCACTTATCTGATGACCTACTCGCAGTCGCGCGATCTGAACACCAGGGAGGTGTCGCAGACCATCGGCTTCAATCTGTCGTTCCGCACCCTCGGCGAATTCGGCTCGTCGACCAGTGCCATCGACACGATCCAGTAACAATCGGCGACATCGTTTCGCCGCATAGGTCTGGCACGGATTTCGCGCACCTGGAAAGATGAAATTGGGCGGGACCGAGATAGAATTGGGATGCCAACGATGAGGAAATACCTCTTTTCAGCAGGTTTCGCGTTGCTCGTGGCGGCGACGTCCGTGTCGATCACTGCAATGACGCCGCCGGCTTTCGCCAGCGAGATCAAATACGTCGTCAACAACATTCCGGTCACCACCGGCGACATAGCCCATCGCGCCGCCTTCCTGAAGCTGCAGCGCAAGAAGGGCGATGCCGGCCAGGAAATGATCGACCAGACGCTGCGTATGGCCGAGGCCAAGCGGCTTGGCATCCGCATCAGCGACGCGCAGGTCGATGCGGCGTATCAGCGCTTTGCCTCGAGCAACAAGATGCAGCTCAGCCAGCTCGACGGCGTCATGGAGAAGTCAGGCGTCACCAGGAGCCACTTCAAGGAATTCATCCGCGCCCAGATGGCCTGGAACCAGGCCTTGAGCGCGCGCTACCGGTCCGGCGACGGCACCGGTGCCGTCAGCGAACAGGATCTCGTGAGGAAGATGCTCGAAAAAGGCGGCGCCAAACCGAGCGCCACCGAATATATGCTGCAGCAGGTCATCTTCGTGGTGCCGGCGGCTGAACGCAGCGCGACGCTGGGCAAACGCAAGCGCGAGGCCGACGCCATGCGCGCCCGCTTCAACGGCTGCAACACGACGCGCGAATTCGCCAAGGGCCTGATCGACGTCACCGTTCGCGATCTGGGCCGGGTGCTGGCGCCGCAGCTGCCGCCGGACTGGGCCGAGCAGATCAAGGCGACCAAAGTCGGCGGCGCCACCGCCACGCGCGAAACCGAACGCGGCGTCGAATTCATCGGCATCTGCTCGTCGCGCGAAGTGTCCGACGACAAGGTCGCCCAGATGGCGTTTCAGGCCGAAGGCTCCGGCGGCGACAAGGATGCCGACGCGCTCAGCAAGAAATATGTCGACGAGCTGAAGGCAAAAGCCCGCATCGTCAAGCGCTGACGTGAGCAACGCAGTGACTGCGCTCGCGTTGAGCGCCGGCGATCCGTCCGGCATTGGGCCGGAGATCGCCATCGCCGCCTTTATGGCGCGCGAAGCTGCCGTCCTGCCCCCCTTCTACCTGCTCGCCGATCCGGCGCTGATCGCCTCACGGGCGCGCCTGCTCGGCATTTCGCTGCCGGTCGTCGAAACGACATCAGCGCAAGCGGCGCAGGTCTTTGCGCGCGCCTTGCCAATCGTTCCGCTAGCCGCCCGCTGCATCGACAGTCCCGGCCGGCCGGATCTGGCCAATGCGGCCGCCACCATCGAGGCCATCGACCGCGCCGTCGCCGATTGCCTTGCCGGCGAAGCCTCGGCCGTGGTCACCTGCCCCATCGCCAAGAAGCCGCTCTACGATGCCGGCTTTCGCTTCCCCGGCCACACCGAGTATCTGGCGCATCTGGCGGCCCGGCACAGCGGCGTCGAGGCCATGCCGGTGATGATGCTGGCAGGCCCCGACCTGCGCACCGTTCCCGTCACCATCCACATCGCGCTGGCCGACGTGCCGAAGGCACTGACCACCGAGCTGATCGTCGCCACCGCGCGTATCACCGCTGCCGACCTTACCGGCCGCTTCGGCATCGCCAAGCCGAGGCTGGCCATTGCCGGGCTCAACCCGCATGCCGGCGAAGGCGGTGCCATGGGCCTTGAGGACGAGCGGATCGTGCGCCCGGCGGTCGACATCCTGCGTGCCGACGGCATCGACGCTTTCGGCCCTTTGCCGGCCGACACGTTGTTCCATGTCCGGGCGCGGGCCGGCTACGACGCGGCCCTTTGCATGTATCACGACCAAGCGCTGATCCCGGCCAAGGCGCTGGCTTTCGACGAGGCGGTCAATGTCACGCTCGGCCTGCCCTTCATCCGTACCTCACCCGACCACGGCACCGCCTTCGACATCGCCGGCAAGGGTGTGGCGCGGCCCGACAGCCTGATAGCGGCGTTGAAGCTTGCCCGGCGGCTGGCCGACGCGAACACGAAGGCGGTTGCTGTATGAGATCTCGGGCATGAGCATCGACGGGCTGCCCCCGCTGCGCGAGGTGATCGAGCGTCATGGGCTGCAGGCGAAGAAGGCGCTCGGCCAGAATTTCCTGCTCGACCTCAACCTCACCGGCAAGATCGCGCGCACCGCCGGCGACTTGTCCGATGCAACCGTCATCGAGGTCGGTCCCGGCCCCGGCGGGCTGACCCGCGCCTTGCTTGCCAATGGAGCGCGCCATGTGATCGCCATAGAGCGCGACGAACGTTGCCTGGCTGCTCTTGCCGAAGTGTCCGATCATTATCCCGGCCGGCTGGAGGTTGTTTCCGGCGACGCGCTGAAGACGGATTTCGCAGGCCTTGCCCGTCGAGTGACCGGGGGCTCGGTAAAGATCGTGGCCAACCTGCCCTACAACATCGGCACGGAGCTGCTGGTGCGCTGGCTGACGGTCAGCGACTGGCCGCCTTTCTACACCTCGATGACTTTGATGTTCCAGCGCGAGGTGGCCGAGCGCATCGTCGCTCCCGCCGGCAGCGACAGCTATGGCCGGTTGGGGGTTCTTGCCGGCTGGCGAACGGAGGCGAGGATCGCCTTCGACGTACCGCCACAGGCATTCACGCCGCCGCCAAAGGTCACCTCCTCGGTGGTTCATCTGGTGCCGCGCCCGACGCCCCTGCCCGCCGAGGTGAAAAAACTCGGCCGCGTCACAGAAGCCGCCTTCGGCCAACGTCGCAAGATGCTGCGGCAAAGCGTGAAGAGCCTCGGCGGCGAGGCCCTGCTCGAACGCGCCGGCATCGATCCGACACGCCGCGCCGAGACGCTCAGCGTTGAGGAATTCGTGCGGCTGACCAATGCGGTGTAGCTCCCTTCTCCCCGTTTACGGGGAGAAGATGCCGGCAGGCAGATGAGGGGCAGCACGAACCTTGAAATGCCAGCACCGCCCCTCATACGGCCCTTCGGGCCACCTTCTCCCCGTGAACGGGGCGAAGGAAGAGGTCTCAGCCCGTCTTCTCGTCCAACAGTCCCGAGACGAAATCGAACAGGCCTGGCCGGCGGTCGCGTCTTAGCCGCTCGGCGACGACGATACCGCGCACTTCGGCGAAGGCGCGGTCGAGGTCGTCATTGACGATGACGAAATCATATTCCTTCCAGTGCTCGATCTCGTTGCGGGCGTTTTTCAACCGCGTTTCGATCACCGCTTCCTGGTCTTCGGCGCGGCGCTTCAGCCGTGCCTTCAACTCCTTCATCGATGGCGGCAGGATGAAGATCGAGACAATGTCGGCGCGCATCTTCTCCTTGAGCTGCTGGGCACCTTGCCAGTCGATGTCGAACAGCATGTCGCGCCCCTCGGACAGCGCCAGTTCGGCCGGTTCGCGCGGCGTCGCATAGCAATTGCCATGCACCTCGGCCCACTCCAGCAGCGCGTCGGAATCACGAAGCCGCTCGAATTCGCGCATCGTCCTAAAATGGTAGTGAACGCCTTCGATCTCGCTGCCACGGCGCGGCCTGGTGGTGACCGAGACCGACAGTTCGAGGCTGGAATCGCTTTCCAGAAGATTGCGCGCGATCGTCGACTTGCCGGCGCCGGATGGCGATGACAAGACGAGCATCAGGCCCCGGCGGCGAATGCGGGACCCCAAATCCTTGGCAACCATCGGCTACTCCAGATTCTGGATCTGTTCACGAAACTGGTCGACCACCGCCTTCAGGTCCAGCCCGATCGCGGTGACGGCGGCGGCATTCGACTTGGAACACAGCGTATTCGATTCGCGGTTAAATTCCTGTGCCAGAAAATCGAGCTTGCGACCGACCGCACCGCCGCCCAGCAGCAGAGCCCGGCCGGACGCGACATGCGTTTTCAGCCGGTCGATCTCTTCGCGAATATCGGCTTTGGTGGCCAGGAACGCCGCCTCCATATGCAGTCGGGTGGCATCCAGATTGGCGGAAGCGTCCATCAGCAGCCTGACCTGCTCGGCGATGCGTTCGCGGATCACCGCGGTCTCGCGGGATGGATCCACTTCTGCCCGCAGCGTCAGCGTCTCGATCGTGTCGATATGACCCGACAACAGCAAAGCCAGCGCGGCTCCTTCGCCCTGCCGTGCCTGTTCGAGCCCGTTCAAGGCCACTTCGAGCGCGGCCATGATCGCGGCATCGAGCGCGGCCCTCACTTCTTCGGTTTCGACAGTTTCGGGAATGTCGAGCACGCCGCGCAGCGACAGCAATCCGTCTGATGTCGCGGGAGCAACGCCGAATTGCTCCTGCAGCCGCTTGGCGAGCCCGGCCAAGTCCTTCAGGAAGGCTTCGTTGACGACCGGCTGCGCCTGCGCGCCGACGGCACGGCCGATGGTCAGCGTCGCCTGAAAATTGCCGCGTGCAAAACGTTTCTGAAGTATTTGCCGGACCGCAGGTTCCAACCGCTCGAAGCCTTGCGGCAGCCGCAGCCGTACCTCGACGCTCTTGCCGTTGACGGACTTGACCTCCCAGGCGATCGAGGTGCCTTCGTGCTCGGCGACGGCACGTGCAAAACCGGTCATGCTCTGCAAATTCATATCGCCCACACGTCCCTGGCACATCGCCCTGAACCGGCTTTCCGGACAGAGCGAGTGCGGCTTGAAAAAAGACTGCGCCGCAGGCGCGTCGAAACCGGACGCGCGGCGCTCTTCCAAATGTCAGGGCGTTGCCTGCCGGGCAACGCCTTTCTTCATTTACTGGGCAGCGCCCGCGTCACCGCCGCTGTCGTCGGCACCGTCAGCCGGTGCACCGTCAGCCGGCTTGACGGCATTGCTGTCGCCGGTGCCAGTCGTCTTGGCGGCTTTGGCGGCATCATCGGCCTGCTTCTTCAGCAACGCGCGATAGCGGGCGACATTCTCGTTGTGCTCGTCCAGCGTCGCGGCAAAGACGTGCCCGCCGGTGCCGTCGGCAACGAAATAGAGGTCGGCGGTCTTCGACGGATTGGCCACCGCCTCCAGCGCTGCACGACCCGGATTGGCGATCGGCGTCGGCGGCAAGCCATTGATCACATAGGTGTTGTAGGGAGTCTGTTTCTGGATGTCCGACTGGTAGATCGGCCGGTCCGCCGGCTTTCCCTTGCCGCCGAACAGCCCGTAGATGATGGTCGGATCGGATTGCAGGCGCATGCCCTTGGCAAGCCGGTTCAGGAAGACGGCGGCAACTCGCGAACGCTCGTCACCCTTGCCCGTCTCCTTCTCGACGATCGAGGCCAGCGTGACGAACTCCTCGACGTTGGCCAGCGGCAGGTCAGGCGCGCGCCGCTGCCAGACATCGTCAACCAGCTTCTTCTGATCCGCCAGCAGCTTGTCCACCATCTGCTGGCGTGTCGCGCCGCGCGTGAAGCGCAGCGTGTCGGTGGCGAGGCTGCCCTCCGGCGGCGTGGTTGCCGGCATGTCGCCGCTCAAGGCAGCCTCCTCGGCGATGCGCTGCAATGCCTGGTCGACCGTCAGTCCTTCAGGGATGGTCAGCGAATACATCACCGACTTGCCGCTCTTCAAAAGCTCCATGATATCGCGCATGGACGCCCTGGGCTTGATCTCGTACTCGCCGGCTTTCAACGCGGAATCATTGCCGAAGGCCCGCACGCCAAGGCGGAATACCCGGGCGTCGCTGATCAGCCCGCGGCGCTCGAGTTGGTCGGCAATATCCTGGACGCCGGTGTTCGGCTTGACCAGAAAGGTATCGCCATTGGCCGAGGGGCCGGGCTCGGTGAATTCCTGCTTGCCGAAATAGACCGCGACGCCGGCCGCCAGAACCAACAGCATCACCGAGGAGATGACGAAGTTCATGAACACGACGACCTGGCTGCGTGACGCACGCGAGCGCTTCGGCGGCGGCGTGCCGGCCTCCGGCCGCAACGCCTCGCTGGCTGTTTTCGGCACGATCGGTCCGGATGTCGCCGGCCGTTGCCCGAATTCTCCGTTGCCTGCCGGATTTGTGTTCATTTCGCCCTACCGTTTGATCGCCCAACGAATCCCCAGCGGCAGAGTAGGGGCGAATATGGCAAAATTGACGGCACGCCGAAGCGCCGCCCGGCAGCCGGACGATCAGCCATTGTAACGCTGGAAGACCAGCGACGCGTTGGTCCCGCCAAAGCCGAACGAATTGGACAGCGCCACGTCGATCTGGCGGGCACGCGGCTTGTTCGGCACCAGGTCGATCGCGGTTTCGCGTTCCGGGTTGTCGAGGTTGATGGTCGGCGGCGCGACATTGTCCCTGATGGCAAGGATCGAGAAGATCGCTTCGGCGGCACCCGCCGCCCCAAGCAGATGGCCGATCGACGACTTGGTCGACGACATCGAAATCTTCGACGCGGCATTGCCGACAAGCCGCTCGACAGCGCCGAGCTCAATCGTGTCGGCCATGGTCGAGGTGCCGTGCGCGTTGATGTAGTCGACGTCGGCAGGCGTCAATTTGGCCCGGTTGAGTGCCGCCGTCATGCAACGGAAGGCGCCATCGCCATCCTCGGCGGGCGCCGTGATGTGATGCGCGTCACCGGTGAGACCATAACCCGTCACCTCGGCATAGATCTTGGCGCCGCGCGCCTTGGCATGTTCGAGCTCCTCGAGCACGACAACGCCGGCGCCCTCGCCCATGACGAAGCCGTCGCGATCGCGATCATAGGGGCGCGACGCAGTTTGCGGCGAATCATTGCGTTCCGTCGACAGTGCCCGGCATGCGGCGAAGCCGGCGATCGACAGCCGCGTCACCGGCGCTTCGGCGCCACCGGCGACCATCACGTCGGCATCGCCCCACATGATCAGCCGGGCAGCATCGCCAATGGCGTGCGCGCCGGTCGAACAGGCCGTGACGACGGCATGATTTGGGCCTTTCAGCCCGTGCCGGATCGAAACCTGCCCGGAGACGAGATTGATGATCTGGCCCGGGATGAAGAAAGGGCTGATGCGGCGTGGGCCGCGCTCCTTGAGGATCATCGCGTTCTCGGCGATGCCTTCGATGCCGCCGATGCCGGAGCCGATCAGGACGCCGGTGGCGCACTGCTCTTCATGCGTCTTGGGTTCCCAGCCGGAATCCTTCAGCGCCTCGTCGGCGGCGGCAATCCCGTAAAGGATGAAGTCGCCGATCTTGCGCAATTCCTTCGGCTCGAGCACGGCCTCGGGATTGAAGGTGGCATTGCTGCCGTCACCGCGCGGAATGACGTGGGCGATCTTGCAAGCAAGATCCTCCACCTCGAACTCGGTGATGCGCTTGGCAGCGCTGCGGCCGGTCAGAAGTTCTTTCCAGCTGTGCTCGAAGCCCATGCCGAACGGCGACAGCAACCCAAGGCCCGTGACGACGACACGCCTCATCGCAGGTCCTCCCCGGTGATGACTGCGGAAAGCGTCAGGCCGAAGCCTTGTCGATGTACTTCACGGCATCGCCAACGGTCAGGATGGTCTCAGCCGCGTCGTCGGGAATCTCGACGCCGAATTCTTCTTCGAACGCCATGACGAGTTCGACCGTGTCGAGGCTGTCGGCGCCCAGATCATCGATGAAGCTCGCCTGCTCCGTCACTTTGTCGGCATCGACGCCAAGGTGCTCGATGACGATCTTCTTGACGCGCTCTGCGGTGTCACTCATTTGGGCATCCTCGTCTTTTGTTTGTCTGTCTTCGTTAGCGGGCAGAATGCCGCTAATCAAGCTGAAAGATGGTCCTGCCGGAAACGCAACGACTACGGACCGGTTTTTGCCCGAACCGCCGGGTTGCGGGCCGCATTACACGAAAAATAGCTGAGGTCCAAGCCGAAATGGTCTCTTTTCACAACCCGCCGGCGTTGCTGCCGAACCTCGTCAAATCATAGCCATGCCGCCATTTACGTGGATGGTCTGGCCGGTGACGTAGGCGGCTTCGTTGGAGGCGAGATAAGCGACGGCGGACGCGACTTCAACGCTGGTGCCCATGCGCCGCGTCGGGATCGCCGCCATGATCGCCTCTTTCTGCTTGTCGTTGAGCTTGTCGGTCATCGCCGATTCGATGAAGCCCGGGGCGACGCAGTTGACGGTGATGTTGCGGGTGGCGATCTCCTGCGCCAGCGATTTGGAAAAGCCGATCATGCCGGCCTTTGAGGCGCAGTAATTGGTCTGGCCGGGATTGCCGGTGACGCCGACCACCGAGGTGATGTTGATGATGCGGCCATGGCGGCGGCGCATCATCGGATGGGTGAGCTCGCGGGTCAGCCTGAACACGGCGGTCAGGTTGACCTCGAGCACGCTGTCCCAGTCGGCATCCGACATGCGCACGAACAGCCCGTCCTTGGTGATGCCGGCGTTGTTGACCAGGATGTCGACGCCTTCGAGATCGGCCTCCGCCTTCTGGCCGAGCGCCTTGACCTCGTCACGGTTGGACAAATTGGCCGGGAACAGCTTGACCCGGTCGCCAAGCTCGCCAGCCAGCGCTTCCAGTTTCTCGAGGCGGGTGCCATGCAGGCCGACGATCGCGCCCTGCGCATGCAGCATCCTGGCGATCGCCTCGCCGATACCGCCTGATGCACCGGTGACGAGCGCCTTGCGGCCAGTCAATTCGAACATTTTTGTCTCCTGATTGAGAAGAGAACACCCTTTACAGGGATGGGATCAAATGACGCTTTATGCAAGCGCCACCATGGCCGCCTCGACGTCAGCCGCGGTGCCGACCGACGCGGTGGCGATATCGCGGTTGATGCGCCGCGCCAATCCCGAAAGCACCTTGCCGGCGCCAATCTCGTAAAGTGTGGTGACGCCGTTCGCGCCGAACCATTCCACCGTCTCGCGCCAGCGTACGCGGCCGGTTATCTGTTCGACCAGGCGGCGGGCGATCTCGTCCGGATCGCTGGTCGGGCTAACCGTGACATTGGACAGGACGGGAACCACCGGCGAATTCTTTGTCACGCCGGCCAGGGCTTCCCGCATGACGTCGGCCGCAGGCGCCATCAGCGCGGAGTGGAAAGGTGCGGAGACCTGCAGCATCAGCGCACGCTTGGCGCCCTTTTCCGTGCACAGTTTCGCTGCCAGTTCGACCGCGGCCTTGGCTCCGGAAATAACCAGCTGACCGCCGCCATTGTCGTTGGCGATCTGACAGACCGACCCTTTGGATGCCTCGGTGCAGGCTGCTTCAACATCGGCCTGTTCCAATCCGATGATCGCCGCCATAGCGCCCTCGCCGGCCGGCACCGCCGCCTGCATGGCATTGCCGCGTATGCGCAGCAACCGGGCGGCATCGGCAACCGAAACGAAGCCGGTAGCCGCCAACGCGGAATATTCGCCCAGCGAATGGCCGGCGACATAGGCAACTTTGCCTTTCAGCGAGAAGCCGCGCGATTCCAGCGCCCGGATCGCGGCCAGCGACACCGCCATCAGCGCCGGCTGCGCGTTGGCGGTCAGCGTCAACGCCTCTTCCGGCCCTTCCCAGATCAGCTTCGACAGGTTTTCGCCGAGCGCGTCGTCGACTTCCTGGAAGATTCTGCGCGCTTCGGGAAAGGCGTCGGCGAGATCCTTGCCCATGCCGACTGCCTGGCTGCCTTGTCCGGGAAAGGTGAATGCAACGGCCATGCGAGGGCTCCCAAGGGCTGGTTTTGCTTGCCTGATAGACGGGTTTTTCTTGCCTGTGACGCAAGGCAGGCCGCCAAGTCAAGCCCGGTTCCCCGCTGCCCGGCGGCGACTTTGCCTGCCGAGTGCCTGTTCCGAAAGGCTTTTTGGCGATCACTCCTGATGAAAACCGCTCACGATTCGTTTGCTGGCTCTTCTTATTTTGGCCACAGGCGCTAGCTTTGCGTGACAATTCCATGACAATCGAGTGACGTGCTTGTCGCTGGGTGGGGAAGTTAAAGTGGCAAAGAATTACAAACGCGCCGGCAAGGCCGCGCCACAGTTCCTGGAAGACGACCCCTCCACCGGCTATCTGCCGGGCAGGAGATGGCCGGTCGTGCGCTATGGGCTGATCAGCCTGGCGATCGCCGCCGTCCTGGTGTTTGCCATCGAACTGATCGTGCGCGGCGACTTTGCCGGCACGGTCTTCTTCTTCCTGCAGCCGCTCAAGCCGGGCTGGACCACCATCGTCGTGTTTGCGCTGATCCTGATCGGCCTCGATGCGGTGCTCGGCCGCAGCCATCAGAGCCTGATGATCGTCGCGCCGCTGACGCTTTCCCTTGCCTTCGTCGGGCACCAGAAGTCGCATTATCTCGGCGATCCGCTCTATCCGACCGATTTCCTCTATGCCCGCCAGATCTTCGCGCTACTGCCGCTTTTGGTGCGCGATCGGCCGATGACCGCGCTCGCCATGGTCGTCGGCATCGTCGCCGGCCTGTCACTGCTCGTCTATGGCTGGCGGATGTGGCGCCGCAAGGTTCCCGCACTCAGCCACAAGGGGCGCCTTGCGCGGCTGACGCTGGCAGTGCCGCTGCTCGCCTTCTTCGTTTCGATCATGGACTACGCCACCTTCTCCTGGACCAGGGATCGGCTGCAGATCATCCCGATCATGTGGGACCAGAAGGAAAACTATGCCTCCAACGGCTTTGCGCTGGCCTTTGCGCTCAATGTGCCGATGGCGCATGTCTCGGCGCCGCCAGGCTATTCCGACAAGGGGATCGCGGCGATCGCCAGGCCTGATGTGACCGCCTCGGTGCCGGCCGAGAAGCCGGACATCATCATCGTCATGAGCGAATCCTTCTGGGATCCGACCAAGCTGCCTGGCGTCACCATCACGCCCGATCCAATCCCCAATGTGCGGGCGCTGCGCTCGGGCTCGATGTTCTCGCCGGAGTTCGGCGGCATGACCGCCAATATCGAGTTCGAGGCGCTGACCGGCTTCTCCAACGCGTTCCTGCCAGTCGGCAGCATCCCCTATCAGCAATATGTGCGCACGCCGACGCCTTCGCTCGCAACCTTCCTCAAGAGCCAGGGCTACCGGGCGCGCGCCATCCATCCCGGCACCAACTGGTTCTGGAATCGTGGCGCGGTCTACGCCGATTTCGGCTTCAACGATTTCAAGTCGGAAGAGACGTTGCCGCCCATGCAAAAGCGCGGGCCGCTGGCATCGGATGCGGCGATGACCGACGAGATCATCAGCGAGGCCGACGCCAGCGACGAACCGGTGTTCTTCTTTGCGGTCAGCCTGCAGAACCACGGGCCCTATGAGCCGAACCGCTATTACAATCCGACGCACACGGTGCAGGCGCCAATCAGCCAGTGGGCGCGCGAATCGCTGCTTAGCTACGCCGAGGGCTCAGCCGATGCCGATCGTGGCCTTGAACGCCTCGTCGAATGGGCGAAGAAACGCTCCCGCCCCACCGTGATCGCCTTCTTCGGCGACCATCTGCCGCCGCTCGGGCCGGTCTACGTCGAAACCGGTTTCCTGAAGGACAATGTCGCACCGCGCAAGGAAGCGTCGCCGGAGGCCGCCCTCGAACACCACGAGACGCCGCTGGTCATCTGGTCGAACCGCACCGGGCCGGCTGAAGACATGGGCGCCGTCAGCCCGGCCTTCCTGCCCTATCATATCCTGAAGACGGCCGGCATCAGCCATCCCTATTACACCGGCTTCCTGGGCGAGATGAGCGAACGCTACCGTGTCGTTGACCGCAATCTTCTGCTGACGCCGGCTGGCGAAGCCACGCCCGATTGGGCGCGGCAGAAGGAGATCGACCCGGCGATCCGCGATTTCCGCCTGCTGCAGTATGATATGATGTTCGGCAAGCGTCAGGCAGCGCCTGACTTCTTCCCCGAAACGGTCGACAAGGACAAGGTTGTCGCCCATACGAGTTGAGACCAACGATTCCCTTCAGGAGCCGGCCAGTCCGTACCGGATCGAGCGTTCAGTTCGTCAATTGCAGCTTCGTGAACTTGTTGGCGATCTGCAGGAACACGTTCGGCAGTTTGGTCGGATCGTTAACGGCATAGTAGTTGCTCGGATCAGAGGCGCATGCGCTGTAAAGCGCGCGGTTGGCGGCGGTGTCGGACTGCAGCACCATGGTGTAGATTTGGACACCCTCGTCCTTCAATTGCGTGCAGACGCTTTTGGTCCAGCCGTCGACATTGCGCGCAGCGGTCGTCTGGTTATCCGATCCGAAACGGCCGCCGGCCAGATAGCCATAGGATGTGTAGTCAGACTTCGTCGGCTGTTGGCTGGCGCCATAGACGACGTTCTCACCGTCGGTGAGCAACAGCACGATCTTGCTGATGCCGGGCGTCTTCCACGGCGCTCCATCGGTATAGGGCGCGGCGGGCGACAGCACCCGCATACCCCATGACAGGCCCTCGGAGACATTGGTGCCCGAGCCGTTCCACTCGGTCATCTGACTGGCCGCCTTGCGCAGCTTGTCGAAATCGTCGGTCAGGGGGACCACCGGGGTCGGACACGCACGGTTCGGGCCGACAGTGATGGGAGAGCCGATCTCGGTGATGAGTTCCTTGGCGGGCGCGACATATTTGGCGATCTTTTCCCTGGCAGCCCTGTCATCGGGCGACAGAAGTTCGATGAGGTTGCCGAGCAGGTTGCTGAGATCGATGCCCAGAATGTTGATGCCCGACTGGGCAAGCCTGGTTTTGTCGCTGACATCGTTGAGATAGGAGTTGTTGTAGTATTTATCCGAATTGCCATAGGAGCCAGACGGCTTTTGGGCGTCTTCGGGATCGTCCGGGGCAAAGTACGGCACGAACAGCGTGTCGGGCTTGGCCGTGTCGGGTGGCGTGTCGGAGATATTGTAAGCGCCTGGCCGCGCCTCGACACAACCCTTCCATCCGGTGCCATTCCATCCGGCATCGGTCCATCCGGTCTTCTTGAGCTGTTTGAAGAGCGCCATGTGGTTCGGCCGCTTGCCGTCGATGACGGGAAAATTGACGCCGTTGGTTGAGGACTTGCCGTCTATGTCGATCCAGGACGGGTCGAAGCCGTCGCCATTGACGTTGACGGCGGTTACGAATGGAACCAGCGAGGCGCGGATCTTGCGCGTCGGCGATTTCGCCGCTTCGAGCGTGTCGAGCAACGATTTTGTTGCCGTCCTCAGCGCCGTCATACGCGCTCCGGCCATCGAGCCAGTGTTGTCCAGCACCAGCACGACTTCGAGCTGGTTGTTCGATTCGACCGCCGAGGCATCGACCACGATGTGCTTGCTGTCGCCGAACAGGAAGGCGAAGTTGAGATTGACGTCCGCCGAGGCAACCGCCTTTGTCTTGACGAAGTTGACGCCCTTATCGACAGTCAACGTCGCCTGCGCATTGCCGAGCTCGCCATGACCGACGATGTTGGCCTGGAAATAGCGGTTGAAAGCGTCATTGCGGGTGATGTCGAGGTCGCCAAGGTGCGAAGAAGCAAGGTTTGCCGAATCGAGAGCGTTCTGCAAATTGCTCTTGGCCCGCATAAGGGTCGAGACATCGGTTGCGAAAGCGACAGCCGTCAGGATGACCGGCAAACCCAGTCCCAGCACAAGCGTGAAATTGCCGCTCTTCGAGCGCCAGAATTTGTTGAGAAGCATCCTTACCCCCGGAAATGCTTGCCGCCTTTGCGCGGTTGTCCCGGCTTTTGCGCCTTCCCTGATGAATCGACCGTTGACGGCCAGGCTTCAACTCCACACAACCTTCTGGTGTGGTTAAGACGTGGTTGCCGGAAACCAAAACTTCAGCGGTTGCTGCCCCCCGATTGTCGGCTGTGACACACGCGAATGCCACTTGCCCTTGCTTTGCGGCCGGATTGCTGTATAGACGCCCGCAATCTGCCGGTCCTTGCTGGGGGCTGAACGGAGGGCCGGAGGTTTTTCAGAACCTTCGTGTGAAGCCGGAAGTGCTTCCGCCTCCCGTGTCTCCGCTCTCGACCGTCTCGTCATGCTCCTTTCTTCCCCCTGCCCCTTCGAGGGTTTGCGGGTCAGAGAAGTTGCAGAGGCTTTTGCCGCCGGGAACCGGGAGAGAAACGAAGAAAGGCATAAGACATAATGGCTCTTTACGAACATGTGTTTCTTGCCCGGCAGGACCTCTCGCAGCAGCAGGTCGATGCGCTTGTCGAACAGTACAAGGGTGTCATCTCCGCAAATGGCGGGTCCGTCGGCCGGGTCGAGAACTGGGGACTGAAGTCCCTCACCTACCGGGTCAACAAGAACCGGAAGGCTTACTACACGCTGATGGACCTGAATTGCCCGGCAGCCGCGCTCAACGAGATGGAGCGCCAGATGGGCCTGTCCGAAGACGTGCTGCGTTTCCTGACCATCAAGGTCGAGGCGCATGAGGAAGGCCCGTCGGCCATGATGCAGAAGCGCGAAGAGCGCTCGGAACGCGGCGGCTTCGGCGACCGTGACCGTGGCGATCGTGGTCCGCGTTCGTTCGGTGATCGTGATCGCGGCGACCGTGGCGATCGTCCGCCGCGCTCGTTCGGCGACGCCGGTGCCGATCGTGGTCCGCGTCGTCCGCGCGAAGGCTTTGAAGGGGGTGCAGAATAATGGTCGACATCAATCAGATCCCGACCCGGCGCCCGTTCCATCGCCGCCGCAAGACTTGCCCGTTCTCCGGCGCCAACGCGCCCAAGATCGACTACAAGGACGTGCGTCTGCTGCAGCGCTACATTTCCGAGCGCGGCAAGATCGTGCCGTCGCGCATCACCGCCGTCAGCCAGAAGAAGCAGCGCGAACTCGCCAAGGCGATCAAGCGCGCCCGCTTCCTCGGCCTGCTGCCCTACGTGGTTCGCTAATATCTCAAATGCGGGCGGTTCGCCGCCCGCTCTTCTCCCACGGCGACGGGCGCCGCAGGGTCGACATCAAATCCCGAGTTGAGGTCAAACCTCTAACTGCCGCAACAGGCAGGACAGCGACACCAGCGCCAAAGGCGCTCAAGCTTCCTGCCTGTTCCCAAGACATTCGGCGTCGATCTCATCGCATCGATTGGCGCCCAACCGAAGGAACAAAACCATGGACGTCATTCTTCTCGAACGCGTTTCCCGTCTCGGCCAGATGGGCGATACCGTCAAGGTCAAGGACGGCTTCGCACGTAACTTCCTGCTGCCGCAGGGCAAGGCGCTGCGCGCCAACGAAGCCAACAAGAAGAAGTTCGAAGGCCAGCGCGCCCAACTCGAAGCCCGTAACCTCGAGCGCAAGTCGGAAGCGGCCCAGGTCGCTGAAAAGCTCGACGGCAAGAGCTTCATCGCCGTTCGCTCCGCCGGCGAAACCGGTCAGCTTTACGGTTCCGTTTCGACCCGCGACATCGCCGATCTGCTGACGGCGGAAGGTTTTACGATCAACCGCAACCAGATCCTGCTCAACCAGCCGATCAAGACCATCGGTGTCACCAATGTGGCGATCGCGCTGCATCCGGAAGTCGAGGTCACCGTCACGCTCAACATCGCTCGCACGGCCGACGAAGCCGAGCGCCAGGCCAAGGGCGAGACACTGACCACCGCCGAAGCCATCTATGGCGACGACATCAACGACAATGCCCGGCCGGAGAACTTCTTCGATCCGAACACCGAGTTCGAGGGCGACGAAGATAACGCCTGATCACACATCGCAAGACGATTGGAGCCATGGGCTGATCACGACTTAACGCCAACCTCCGATCGCTTTGCCGTCATCCAGCCATGCTGGACCAATGCCCGGGCCCCTCGCCCGGGCATTTTTGTGCCAAATGGAACTTTTCGAACCCCTATATATTGTTGCAGACTATGGCGTCGCGCGTCCTTTGGCCGCGCAAATCACGCTGTGCAACTTTGGTTCGGCGCAAGACCCCCGGCGAAATCGATCCCGATTTTCGCGGTCACGCGCCAAGGCAGCCTGTCTGGCCGAGAGGGGACATTTGGTCATGAATATTCTGTTGAAGCGCGTTCTCGACCGCCTGGTGCGCACCGGCAATCTCAAGGTGACCGGCCCCAAGGGCACGGCGGTGGTTTTCGGCGACGGCAGTGGCGAACCGGTGCACATGCACATCAAGACCGCTCATGCCGAGCGTGCCATCACCTTCGATCCGATGCTGGCGGTGCCTGAAGCCTACATGGACGGCGAACTCGACATTCTCGAAGGCGGCGTGCTGGGCGTGATGCGCATCGCCTTCCAGAACATGGGCAGCGGCGGCATCGACGCCACCTGGTCGAAGGCCATCGAAGGCCTGCGCCACGCCTTCCGCCGCCTGCAGCAGATCAACACCGCCTCGCGCTCGCGCCGCAACGTGCAGCGCCACTACGATCTGTCGGGCGACCTCTACCGGCTCTTCCTCGACGAGGACATGCAATATTCCTGCGCCTATTTCGAGCAGCCGGACATGACGCTCGACGAAGCGCAGGCCGCCAAGAAACGCCACATCGCCGCCAAGCTCCGGCTGAAGGCCGGCCAGACGGTGCTCGACATCGGCTCCGGCTGGGGCGGGCTTGGCCTTTATCTCGCCAAGGCGTTCGACGTCGACGTGCAAGGCGTGACGCTATCGACCGAGCAGCATGGCGTCGCCACCGACCGGGCGCATGCGCAAGGGCTGGAAAGCCGCGTGCATTTCGAGCTGAAGGACTACCGCGAACTCAACGAGCGTTTCGACCGCATCGTCTCGGTCGGTATGTTCGAGCATGTCGGCGTCAACCACTACCGAACGTTCTTCGACAAGAGCGCGACGCTGCTCAAGCCGGACGGCGTCATGCTGTTGCACACGATCGGCCGTTCCGGCGTGCCGTGGGCGACCAGCGCCTTCATCCGCAAGTACATCTTCCCGGGCGGCTATATCCCTTCGCTGTCGGAAGTCATGCCGGCGATCGAGAAGTCGGGCCTGATCGTCACCGACGTCGAGATCCTGCGGCTCCACTATGCCGATACGCTTAAGCACTGGGGCGAGCGTTTCGCCGCCAATCGCGACAAGGCCAAGGCGATCTATGACGAGCGCTTCTGCCGCATGTGGGAATTTTATCTGGCGGCTTCGGAAGCCGCCTTCCGCTGGCAAGACCTGGTGATCTTCCAGATCCAGATCACCAAGAAGAACGATACGCTGCCGATGACACGCGACTACATGGCCAAATGCGAAAAAGCGCTTGAGATGCGCGATATGGGGCATCGTGAAACGGCTCCCGTCAAAAAGAGCCCGACTGCCAAGCCGGCTCGCCGCCGCAAGGTTGCCGACCAGGAATAGCATTGCCGCTTGCCATTGCCGGCGCCTGCACTGAAAAAGGTCCCGTGACCGTCGCGGGACCTTTTTCATGACCTTTGTCCTCTATGCCGCCGCTGCTCTGGCCGAGATCGCCGGCTGCTTTTCATTCTGGGCCTGGTGGCGGCTGGAGAAGTCGCCGCTTTGGCTGCTCCCCGGCCTCGCCTCGCTTGCCCTGTTCGGCTTCCTGCTGGCGCTGGTCGACACGTCAGCCGCCGGTCGCGCCTACGCCGCCTATGGCGGCATCTACATCGCGGCCTCGCTTGGCTGGCTGTGGCTGGTGGAGGGCGTTCGCCCCGACCGCTGGGATCTTGCCGGTGCCACGCTCTGCATTGCCGGCGCTTCAGTGATCCTTCTCGTCCCGCGGGGCGCATGAGATGGAGTTGCCGGCCTCCCTTCGCCAAGGTGTCGAGCGCCTGCTCGAGAACGTTCCGCTGGCCGTACTCAAGCAAGCGGCAAAAACGCTGTCCGACCGTTATCGCGCCGAGTTGCGTGACGGCCGTCTGCACATGGCCGAGGATTTGGCGGTGAAGGCCTATCTGGCGACGCGGCTGCCGGCGACCTATGCCGCGATCCGCGCCAGCCTCGACGCGCTGAGCGACGCCAAGCCTGCCTTTCAGCCCAGGACCTTGCTCGATGTCGGCGCCGGCCCTGGCACGGTGCTTTGGGCCGCGACCGACCAGTGGCCCGACCTCGAACAGGCGGTGTTGTTCGAAGCCAGCGCGGCGGTGCGCAAGGTCGGCGAGACGCTTGCCGGCGACACTATCGCCGCCCAGACCAGATGGCTGGCCGGTGATGCCACCATCGACCTTGCCGACATCGAGCCGGCCGATCTGGTCACGTGCGCCTATGTGCTCGACGAAATCGCGCCGGCGTCGCTGCCGAAACTCATCGACCGGCTCTGGCAACTCACCGGCGACACGCTGCTGATCGTCGAGCCGGGTACGCCGGCCGGCTGGCAGCGCATCCTTGCCGTGCGCCGGCAACTGATCGAGGCGGGCGCGCATGTGCTTGCGCCTTGCCCGCATCAGGCGCCCTGCCCGCTCACCCCGCCCGACTGGTGCCACTTTTCCCGCCGCGTCGCCCGCTCGCGCCTGCACAGGCTGGCAAAGGACGCCGATGTGCCGTGGGAAGACGAGAAGTTCATCTATGTCGCAGCGTCCCGAGAACTGCCCACTTCGCACCAGGCACGGGTTCTTGCTCCGCCGAAGTCCGGTTCCGGCAAGGTTTTGCTCAAGCTTTGCAGGGAAGACGGCACCGCCGCCGAGCGCTTGTTCACCAAGCGCGACGGCGCCGACTTCAAGCTGGCCCGGCGCCTGGACTGGGGTGACAGGCTGGCTTCCGAATAGGCAGCCGTGGCGTTTGCGACCGCGCCGAAGAAAAATTTCGGAGCGATGTCGAATCCAGGCCGTGCCGTTCGACCATTGGCGTTCTCGGACCTTTCGAGACGCCAAGGGTGCCAAACGGCACCAGCCAACAGGAGAGACGCAATGAGCTATATCGCAGGATTTGTCGCCGCGGTGCCCGCCGCCAACAAGGAAGCCTACCGCAGGCATGTCGCCGAGGCGGCATCGGTGCTGAAGGAGTTCGGCACCACCCGCATGGTCGAAGGATGGGGCGACGACGTGCCCGGCGGCAAGATCACCGATTTCAAGGGAGCGGTGAAGGCAAAGCCGGATGAAGTCATCACCTTTTCATGGCACGAATACGCGGACAAGGCGGCGGCGGACGCGGCCTATCAGACGATGATGAGCGACCCGCGCATGGCGGAGATCGGCGCGTCCATGCCCTTTGATGGCAAGCGCATGATCATCGGCGGCTTCACGCCGCTCATCGACCTGAATACGACCGGCAAGACCGGCTATATCGACGGCTCGCTGGTGCCGGTGCCGGCCGCCAACAAGCAAGCCTACCTTGCCGTGGCGGCGAAGCAGGCCGCGGTGATCAAAGAGCACGGCGCAACCCGCGTCGTCGAAGCGTGGGGCGACGATGTTCCCGACGGCAAGATAACCGATTACCGTGGCGCCGTGAAAGCGACGGGCGACGAGGTTGTCGTCTATGCCTGGGTCGAATGGCCGTCGAAGCAGGCGCGCGACGACGCCTGGAAAAAGGTGATTGCCGATCCGCGCATGTATGCCGACACCATGCCCTACGACAACCAGCGGCGGGTCCATGGCGGCTTTGCGCCGATCCTCGACGCCTGATCCCAAGAACCCTAGTTTCGACAATCCTGGAAAAGGAACCCACCATGCGTTACGCCTGTCTCATCTACTACCACCCCAAAACGTTGTTCGGCGGCAGCCCGGAGGCCAATGCCGTGCTGGCCGAGTGCTCCGGATATGACGAGGTGCTCAAAGCCAGCGGCCACTTCGTAACCGCCGAGGCCCTGGTGCTGCCGGAAGAGGCGATGACCGTGCAGGTCCGCGACGGCAAGATGTCGACCGTCGACGGCCCATTCATGGAGACCAAGGAGATCCTGGGCGGCATCATCGTCATCGAAGCCCGCGATCTCAACGAGGCGGTGCGGGTGGCGAGCGGCCATCCGCTGGCAACGATCGGCTTCGTCGAAGTCCGCCCGGTCGTCGACTTCAGTCAGCCGCCGCCGGTCCTGTGAGCACCGCCGGCCCGCGCGATGCCCTGGAGGCGGCCTACCGCACCGAGGCGCGGCGCGTGCTGGCGACCTTGATCCGCCTGCTCGGCGGTTTCGACGCGGCGGAGGAGGCCTTGCACGAGGCCTTCACTGCTGCCGCCGAACAATGGCCGCGCCAGGGTGTGCCGGCCAATCCCTATTCCTGGCTGGTCTCGGCCGGCCGCTTCAGGACCATCGACCGCTGGCGCCGGGAAGCGCGGCTGACCGGGGCCCTGCCCGAGCTCACGGCTTTGGCCGAGCCGACGCCGGAACCAGCCATGCCGGAAGACATCCAGGACGATGAATTGCGGCTCATTTTCGTCTGCTGCCACCCGGCGCTGACGCCGGATGCACGCATTGCCCTGACCCTGCGCGAAGTGGGTGGCTTGACCACCGAGGAGATTGCCCGCGCCTATCTGACGCCGGCACCGACCATTGCGCAACGCATCGTGCGGGCCAAGGCGAAGATCCGCGACGAGGCCATTCCCTACGAAGTGCCCGACCGCGGCGACCTGCCGGTGCGTCTCGAGAGCGCGCTGCAAGTGATCTACCTGATCTTCAACGAGGGTTACGCGGCAACCGAGGGGCCGAACCTGACGCGGGCGGACCTGTGCGCCGAGGCGATCCGGCTCGGCCGGCTGATGGTCGAGCTGCTCGACCAGCCGGAGGCGCAGGGGCTGCTGGCCCTGATGCTGCTGCACGAGGCGCGGCGCGCAACGCGGGTCGACGCCAGCGGCGATCTCGTGCTGCTGGAGGACCAGGACCGCACGCTGTGGGACCGCACGCTGATTGCCGAGGCCGACGGCCTGATCGGCAAGGCGATCGCCTCGCGCCGCATCGGACCTTACATCCTGCAAGCGGCCATTGCGTCCGTTCACGCCGAGGCGTCAGGTACGACTGAGACCGACTGGGTACAGATCGTCGCGCTTTACGATGTGCTGAGCCGTGTCGACCCTTCGCCGGTCGTGGCGCTCAACCGTGCCGCAGCCATCGCCATGCGCGACGGCCCGCAGGCCGGACTGGCAGCGATCGAGATGATCATGGCCCAAGGCGGGCTTGACGGCTACCATCTGGCGCATGCGGCGCGGGCAGACATGCAGCGCCGACTTGGCTTGAGCGACGCGGCAAGGACCTCCTACCGGCGGGCGCTGGAGCTGACCCGGCAGCCGGCGGAACGCCGGTTCATCGAGAGGCGACTCGATCAGCTTTGAACGGAGTGGCGGTACCGGAAACCAGCGCTTGTTTTCCTGTTTTGTTCTCCCTATAGACGCGCTACATTCGTTCTTTCGATTCGAGTCAATTGTGATTCTTTCCACCGAATAATCTTGGCTGTGAATCGCGGGTACCAAAGCTCATTGGACAGGCACTGGTGCAGATAAGTCAGCATGGACTTGTCACGTTCTGATATCGAGAAGCCGGGATCGAAATCGGGGACATCATGGCAGAAGCAGCGCGAAAATTCGGCGTGGCGGAAACACCGCTTTATCGTGAAGCGCCCAACAACATCGAGGCCGAGCAGGCGCTGCTCGGCGCCATCCTCGTCAACAACGATGCGTTCTACCGCGTCTCGGATTTCCTCAAGGCCAGCCATTTCTACGAGCCGCTGCACCGCAAGATCTTCGAGGTGGCGTCCGAGTTCATCCGTATGGGCAAGGTCGCAACGCCGATCACGCTAAAAACCTTCCTGCCGGCCGACGAGAAGGTCGGCGACATGACGATGGCGCAATATGTCGTGCGGCTGGCGGTCGAGGCCGTGACCGTCGTCAACGCCACCGATTATGGCCGCGCCATCTACGATCTTGCCACGCGCCGCGCGTTGATCACCGTCGGCGAGGACATGGTCAACATCGCCTATGACGCGCCGGTCGACATGGCGCCCACCGAGCAGATCGAGGATGCCGAGCGGCGGCTGTTCGAGCTGGCCGAAAACGGCCGCTACGATGGCGGTTTCGAAAGTTTTTCCGATGCGTTGAAGAATGCCGTCGACATGGCAAGTGCTGCCTATATGCGCGATGGCCACCTGTCCGGCATTGCCACCGGCCTGCGCGATCTCGACCACCGCATGGGTGGCCTGCAGCCATCGGATTTGATCATCATCGCCGGCCGTCCAGGCATGGGCAAGACGTCGCTGGCCACCAACATCGCCTACAACATCGCTGCCGCTTATGAGCCTGCCCAACAGGCCGACGGCTCCGTCAAGGCGGCCAATGGCGGCGTCGTCGGCTTCTTCTCGCTCGAAATGTCGTCCGAGCAGCTGGCCACCCGCATCATCTCCGAGCAGACCGAGATCCCATCGTCGAAAATCAGGCGTGGCGACCTGACCGAAGCCGATTTCGGCAAGCTTGTCGCCTACACGCAGGAGAACCACAAGCGGCCGCTGTACATCGACCAGACGGGCGGTATTTCGATTGCCCAGCTCGCGGCTCGCGCCCGCCGCCTCAAGCGCCAGCGCGGGCTGGACCTGATGGTCATCGACTATATCCAGCTGATGCAGGGTTCATCCGCCAAGGCGTCGCAGAACCGCGTCCAGGAAATCACCGAGATCACCACCGGACTGAAGGCGCTCGGCAAGGAGCTTGGCGTGCCGATCATCGCTCTCTCACAGCTCTCGCGTCAGGTCGAAAGCCGCGACGACAAGCATCCGCAGCTGTCCGATCTGCGCGAATCGGGCTCGATCGAGCAGGACGCCGACGTTGTGCTGTTCGTGTACCGCGAGGAATATTACATCAAGAACAAGGAGCCGGAGAAAGGCACGCCCGAGCATCTCGCCTGGGAGACGAAGATGATCGAGGTCCAGGGCAAGGCCGAAGTGATCATCGCCAAGCAGCGCCATGGCCCGACCGGCACCGTCAGCCTTGCCTTCCAGGGCGAGTTCACCCGCTTCTCCGACCTCGCCGAGGAGCATCATCTGCCGGAAAGGTTCGAGTGACCTATTGAGACAGGTCTCGTTCCTTGGCGCCCCCCTTTGTCCTGCCGGACATCTCCCCCTCCAGGGGGGAGATTGGATGTCATCGATTCTTTCGCCAATTTTTGGCGTTGAAAAGAAGGCGCAAGCGCTGAAGCTGCAAATCTCCCCCCTCGAGGGGGAGATGGCTGGCAGGCCAGAGGGGGGCGCTGCCCCGCCAACCTGTTACGGCGTGGCATCCCGCTGATGGCAAAGTCACGCGTCCAATTCATCTGCCAGAGTTGCGGATCGGTGCATCAGCGCTGGGCCGGCAAATGCGATGCCTGCGGCGAGTGGAACACACTGGTCGAGGAAGGCACGTCCGGCGGCATCGGCTCGGGACCAGCCAACACGCGCAACGCCCGCAAGGGACGCGCGGTGGTGCTGACCACGCTGTCCGGCGATATCGAGGACGCGCCGCGCATCATCTCGGGCATTGGCGAACTCGACCGCGCCACCGGCGGCGGTTTCGTGCGCGGCTCGGCGCTGCTGGTCGGCGGCGACCCCGGCATCGGCAAGTCGACGCTGCTCACCCAGGCGGCCGCGGCGCTGGCATCAAAAGGCCACCGCATCGTCTATGTCTCGGGCGAAGAGGCGGTCGCGCAGATCAGGCTGCGGGCGCAGCGGCTTGGCGTCGCCTCTTCTCCGGTGGAACTTGCCGCCGAGACCAATGTCGAGGACATCCTGGCGACGATCGCCGACGGCAAGCGGCCTGATCTCGTCATCCTGGATTCGATCCAGACGCTGTGGACCGACCTTGCCGATTCGGCACCGGGCACCGTTACCCAGGTGCGCGCCGCTGCCCAGGCGATGATCCGCTATGCGAAATCCACGGGTGCTGCGATCGTACTGGTCGGCCATGTCACCAAGGAAGGCCAGATCGCCGGGCCGCGCGTCGTCGAGCACATGGTCGACGCAGTGCTCTACTTCGAAGGCGAAGGCGGCCACCACTATCGCATCCTGCGTACGGTGAAGAACCGTTTTGGACCGACCGACGAGATCGGCGTCTTCGAAATGTCGGACAAGGGCCTGCGCGAGGTCGCCAATCCGTCCGAGCTTTTCCTTGGCGAACGCCATGCCAAATCGCCTGGCGCTGCGGTTTTCGCGGGCATGGAGGGGACAAGGCCGGTGCTGGTCGAGATCCAGGCGCTGGTCGCACCCTCTTCGCTCGGCACGCCGCGCCGCGCCGTCGTCGGCTGGGACGGCGCCCGGCTGTCGATGATCCTGGCGGTTCTCGAAGCCCATTGCGGCGTGCGCTTCGGCAGCCACGATGTCTATCTCAATGTCGCCGGCGGCTACCGGATTTCGGAGCCCGCGGCCGATCTGGCAGTGGCGGCCGCCCTGGTTTCCTCGCTCACCGGTCTTGCCCTTCCCGCCGATTGCGTCTATTTCGGCGAAATCAGCCTTTCGGGCGCCGTGAGGCCGGTTGCGCATGCGCAACAGCGCCTCAAGGAAGCCGAAAAGCTGGGTTTTGGAAGTGCGGTTCTGCCCTCGGGCAGCGGGGAACTGGCCGGGGGGATCGGGGCCGGTTCTTTCCAGCCGACCGAGCTTGCCGACCTCGTGGCACGCATAGCTGGCTCACGCCGAAGCCGCGTGGACGAAGAAGATTAGAGCATCGGATCCAGAGCCCGATGCTCCGCACTATAATGCGGCTCATGGAGTGGGGCGAAAGACATGCCGATTACGCTGCTTGACGGAATTCTCGTCGGCTTCACCCTGGTCTCAGCGATGCTCGCCATGGTTCGCGGCTTCTCGCGCGAAGTCCTGTCCGTCGTCTCCTGGGCAGCGGCGGCAGCTGCGGCGTTCTTCTTCTACAAGCCGGTTGTGCCCTACCTCGCGCCCTACATCGAGAATGAAAAGGTCGCCATGGCGGCTGCCGCCGGCGTGGTTTTCATCATCGCGTTGATCGTCGTCTCGGTCGTCACCATGAAGCTCGCCGACTGGATCATCGATTCCAGGATCGGCGCGCTCGACCGTACGCTCGGTTTCCTTTACGGCGCCGCGCGCGGCATCCTGGTCGTTGCCGTCGCCCTGCTGTTCTTCAACTGGCTGGCCGGCGCCAAGGCACCAGCCTGGGTCACGGAGGCCAAGTCGCGGCCGCTGCTCGAGCAGATCGGCGCCAAGCTCGAAAGCCTGCTGCCCGAGGATCCGGAAAACGCGATCCTCAAGAAGCTCAATCCGAATCAGCCGGCCGCCGAGACGCCAGCTGCTCCGGACGCACCGGCGGCGGATGCTCCGGCGGGCGGCGACGATGCCAACACGCCGGCGCCTGACGACAATGACGCAACACCACCGGCGAACAACGCCCCGGCCGCTCCGGCACCGGCGGCGCCGGCAAACTGACGCCGAAAACGGCGTCAGGATCTGACGATGGTGTGAACGACCGCACGGCCCGCGTTGCTTTCGGCGCGAACCCGCATTATATGGCGATTTTAGCGGAGCTTAAGATGGCAGACGCAGACGACGTGCTTTCCGCCGAGGCCGACGACCATTTCCACGACGAATGCGGTGTGTTCGGCATTTTCGGCCGGCAGGACGCGGCAGCCATCGTTACATTGGGCCTGCATGCGCTGCAGCATCGCGGCCAGGAAGCGGCCGGCATCGTTTCCTATGACGGCAGCCAGTTCCATGTCGAACGCCATGTCGGCCTGATCGGCGACACCTTCACCAAGCAGCGCGTCATCGACAGCCTGCAAGGCAACCGCGCCATCGGCCACACGCGCTACGCCACGACAGGCGGCGCCGGCATGCGCAACATCCAGCCGTTTTTCGCCGAACTGGCCGATGGCGGCTTCGCCGTCGCCCACAACGGCAATCTGACCAACGCCATGACCGTGCAGCGCGCGCTGCAGAAGCAAGGCGCGATCTTCTCCTCCACCTCCGATACCGAGACGCTTTTGCACCTCGTCGCCACCAGCAAGGAGCGCGATTTGAACTCGCGCTTCATCGATGCGGTGCGGCAGGTCGAGGGCGCCTTCTCGCTGGTGGCGATGACGGCCAAGAAGATGATCGGTTGCCGCGATCCGCTCGGCATCCGGCCGCTGGTGCTGGGCGATCTCGACGGCGCCTGGATCCTGGCCTCCGAAACCTGCGCGCTCGACATCATCGGCGCGCGTTTCGTTCGCGACCTGAAGCCCGGCGAGATGGTCGTCGTCACCTCCAAGGGCATCGAGAGCCTGTTCCCCTTCGAGCCGCAGAAGACCCGCTTCTGCATCTTCGAATATGTCTATTTCGCGCGGCCGGATTCCTCGGTCGAAGGCCGCAATGTCTATGAGGTGCGCAAGCGAATCGGCGCCGAGCTGGCGGTCGAAAGCCCGGTCGAGGCCGACATCGTCGTGCCGGTGCCGGATTCGGGCACGCCGGCGGCGATCGGCTTCAGCCAGGCGGCGGGCATTCCCTTCGAGCTCGGCATCATCCGCAACCATTATGTCGGCCGCACCTTCATCCAGCCGGGCGATTCGATCCGCCACATGGGCGTCAAGCTGAAGCACAATGCCAACCGCCGCATGATCGAGGGCAAGCGCGTGGTGCTGGTCGACGACAGTATCGTGCGCGGCACCACCAGCCAGAAGATCGTGCAGATGGTGCGCGACGCCGGCGCCAAGGAGGTGCATATGCGCATCGCCTCACCGCCGACACGCGCCTCCTGCTTCTACGGTGTCGACACGCCGGAGAAATCGAAGCTCCTGGCATCGCGCATGTCGATCGAGGAAATGGCCGAGTTCATCCGCGTCGATTCGCTCGGCTTCCTCACCATTGACGGGCTCTACCGCGCGGTCGGCGAGGCCAGCCGCGACAACGACCAGCCGCAATTCTGCGACGCCTGCTTCACCGGCCAGTATCCGACCCGCCTGCTCGACTTCGAAGGCCACGACAATGTGCGCACGCTGTCGCTGCTGGCGACGAGCGGGACGTAGGCCGGACCGTCATCAGCGTTAGTCAAATTCCCGGAATCCATCGCATGACCCTCGACCTTTCCGGCCGCGTTGCGGTCGTTACCGGCGCCTCGCGCGGCATCGGCTATTTCATTGCCAAGGAATTGGCTGCCGCCGGCGCGCATGTCATTGCGGTGGCGCGCACTGTCGGAGGACTGGAAGAGCTCGACGACCAGATCAAGGCGGCCGGCGGCCAGGCGACACTGGTGCCGCTCGACCTCGCCGACATGGCCGGCATCGACCGCCTGGGCGGCGCCATCCACGAACGCTGGGGCAAGCTCGACATTCTCGTCGCCAATGCCGGCGTGCTCGGCGTCATCTCGCCGATCGGTCATGTCGAAGCAAAAACCTTCGAGAAGGTGATGACCATCAACGTCACCTCGACCTGGCGGCTGATCCGCTCCGTCGACCCCCTGCTGCGGCTCTCCGACGCCGGGCGAGCGATCATCCTGTCTTCCAACGCAGCGCACTCGGCGCGTGCCTTCTGGGCACCCTACGCGGCTTCCAAGGCCGCGGTGGAGACGATGATGCGCTCCTGGGCGCATGAGACGCAGAGCCTGCCGCTCCGGGTCAATGCCGCCGACCCCGGCGCCACCCGCACCGCCATGCGTGCCCAGGCAGTGCCGGGCGAAGATCCCGAGACGTTGCCGCATCCCTCCGAGATCGCCAAACGCATCGTGCCGCTGGCCAGCCCGGACCTGAAAGAGACCGGATTGATCTTCCAGGCCAAGCACAATCGGTTCGTCGCCTATCGCCAGCCGGAATAAAACTAGAGCCTTTTTTGCCGCATGCCGCTTTCCCAAAAACCGCTGCGCACTTTTAAGCGACATGCGTAGGGATTAAACGGGCCTCCGGAAACGTTTCTTCGACGTAGTCGAAGCTCAAACCGGAGGAACCACCATGCGTAAACCGCTTCTCGCCACCGCCGCCACCCTGATCGCAGCCGCGGGCGCCGCTTACTCGCAAGATGCCAAGATGAGCTTCTTCGTCACCAGTGTCGGTTCCGGCAAGGGTGCCGACCTCGGCGGCCTCAAGGGCGCCGACGCGCATTGCGCATCGCTGGCGGAAGCCGCCGGTGTCACCGGCAAGAGTTGGGCTGCCTACCTGTCGACCAGCGACACCGACGCCCGCGACCGTATCGGCAAGGGACCGTGGGTGAACGCCAAGGGCGTCAAGATCGCTGACGACGTCGCCTCGTTGCACAGCGATGCCAACGGCATCACCAAGCAGACGGCGCTCAACGAGAAAGGCGAAGAGGTCAACGGCCGCGGCGACACGCCGAACCGCCACGACGTGCTGACCGGCTCCAAGCCCGACGGCACCAAGATCGCCGACCAGACCTGCAGCGACTGGACGATGAGCGGGGCGGAAGGCGCCGCTATGATGGGCCATCATGACCGCACGGGCCTCGACGATTCGGCTGCCGCCAAATCCTGGAATTCCTCGCACGCCTCGCGCGGCGGCTGCGGCCAGGAGGCACTGAAGGGCACCGGGGGCGATGGCTTGTTCTATTGTTTTGCCACCAACTGAGCCGATTGCGCTTCGAAATCGGGCTGGGAAACCCGCCGTCACATCACTCGGCTGTGATGTGACGGCGGGAAGCTGTGCGGCGGTCATGCTTTCGTCATTTCCATGGAGTTGGTAGGGTCACAGCGACTCCCACAACAAGCGCCCAACTGGCAGAACAAGGAAATCCCCATGGCTACGACCGCAGCAGCGTTGGTCTGGTATCTGGTAATCGCCGGCCCGCAAGGCGGCATGGTCGTGCTGCCCAGCACCTTCGACAAGCGCGAACAGTGCACCGCCGCCATCACCGAATATCAGAAGCAGCCGACACCGGCCGGCTGGTCGGTGCAATGCGTGCCGAGCGCCTCGCCATTCACTGACGAGGGCGACGCCGAAGAACCGTCAGCACAGTAAGATCAGCGGTGTGCGCTGACCGTCAGCTCCGGCTTCTGGCTGATGGTCTGGAACACCACGCAATAACGCTCGGTCAGCTTCAGCAGCGAGTCTATCCGCTCCTGCGGCTCATCGGTGTCGAGGTTGAAATTGAGCCGGATGGCGCGAAAGCCGACCGGTGCATCCTTGGCGACACCGAGCGTGCCGCGAAAATCGAGATCGCCTTCGGCCTCCACCGTGGCGGCGCCGAGCTTGAACTCGAGCGCCGTCGCCACCGCCTTCAGCGTCACTCCGGCGCAGGCGACCAACGCCTCCAGCAGCATGTCGCCCGAGCAGAGCTCAAGTCCTGAGCCGCCTGTTGCCGGATGCAGGCCGGCGATGGCGAGCGCCCTGCCCGTCTCCACCTTGCAGGCAACCGACTGGTCGTCGATCGAGCCCCTGGCGCGAAGCGTGATCAGCGCCTGCGAAGCATCGTCACGATAGGCCTGCTTCAGCGGCGCCTGCATGGCCTTCAGTTCGGTCGCATCCATCCGCTTTCCCCTTTCGTCGACTGCTTGCGTCACCGGCATACGCCGTCCGGTCGAGATTTGCGCCGATCACCGTGGGAAGGCAATGCCGTTCCGCAACGGGAGACAGCCGCCAACACCGATATCCCAAATGGGACATTGACGGACAAGGTCCCAAAAACGTCTGATCCGGGCAAGTCATCACTCCATTTCCCGGCGGTCCCCAGATGCCCCGTACCCTCTCGACAAGGCCGAAACAGGATGGGTTTCGCGCGCCCGGCGAATTCGAACCCAAATCAGGCTGCTGGATGATCTGGCCGGAGCGGCCGGACACCTGGCGCCTCGGCGCCAAGCCGGCGCAAAAACTGTTCGTCGATGTCGCCGCGGCGATCGCGCAAAGCGAGCCGGTGACGGTGGCGGCCTCCGCTCGCCAATGGCAGAATGCCAGGGCGCGATTGCCCGGCCATGTGCGCGTCGTGGAAATGTCCACCAACGATTCCTGGCTGCGCGACAGCGGTCCCAATTTCGTCGTCAACGATCAAGGCGACGTGCGTGGCGTCGATTGGATCTTCAACGCCTATGGCGGTTTTGACGGCGGCCTCTACGCGCCATGGGACCTGGATGACCTGGCGGCGCAAAAAGTGCTCGAAATCGAGAACATGGATCGCTACCGCGCACCTCTGATTGCCGAGGGTGGCGGGTTGCAATGCGACGGCCAGGGCACCCTCATCACGACGGAGCAATGCCTGCTCAACCGAAATCGCAACGCTCATCTCGGCAAGGCCGAGGTGGAGCGTCAGCTCAGCGACTATCTCGGCGTCGACACCGTCATCTGGCTGCCACGCGGCTTTGCGTTCGACGAGACCGACGGCCATGTCGACGACGTGTGCTGCTTCGTGCGCCCCGGCGTGGTCGTGCTGAGCTGGACCGACAATCGGGACGACCCGCAATATGAGATCGTGCGCGAGGCCGAGGCGGTGTTGCGTTCGGCCCGTGATGCGCGTGGCCGGGCGCTGGAGGTCCACCGGCTGCCGCATCCCTTGCCGATCGAGATGACGCCGGAAGAAAGCGACAGCGTGGACCGGCTCGATGCGACCTGGGCGCGACCGGCCGGAAACCGGATCGCGGCGAGCTACGTCAACTACTATCCGGGCAACAGCGTCGTGGTGGTACCGCAGTTCGGCTGCGATCTCGATGTGAAGGCCAAGCAGACGTTGGCCGAGTTGTTTCCCGATCACCGAATAGTCGGCATCGAAAACTCGCGCGAGATCCTGCTGGGCGGCGGCAATGTCGCCTGCATCACCTTGCCGGTCTATGCCCCGCAACGGCGTTGAGGGATGACGCTCGCCAAAAACCAGCAGCGAAAAGGAGAACACTCATGCGCACTCTGATCTTCTCAACCCTGCTTGCCGGGCTTGCTTGCGGCATCTGCGCCGGCGCGGCGTCGGCGGACGAGGAAAAAGTCGTCAACGTCTACAACTGGTCCGACTACATCGCGCCGGACACGGCCGAGAAATTCGAGAAGGAAACGGGCATCAAGGTTCGCTACGATGTCTATGACGGCAACGAGGTGCTCGAAACAAAGCTGCTCACCGGCGGCTCGGGATATGACGTGGTCTACCCTTCAGCCTATCCGTTCCTGAAGAACCAGGTGAAAGCAGGCGCTTTCCTGGAACTCGACAGATCGAAGCTTGCCAACCATTCGAAGATCGATCCGCAAGCCCTCGCGCTGATCGCGGGCGCCGACCCGCAGAACCTGCATGCCGTGCCCTATATGGCCGTCACCGACGGCATTGGCTACAACGTCGCCGCGGTGAAGCAGCGGCTGCCGGACGCGCCGACGGATTCCTTCGCCATGGTCTTCGACGTCGATGTGGTCAAGAAGCTGTCCGATTGCGGCGTGGCTATCATCGATGCGCCGGCTGAAGTCATCCCGATGGCGATGAACTACCTTCACATCAACCCCAAATCGACCAGTCCCGACGACCTCGCCAAGGTCGAGGACCTGATGGGCAAGGTGCGGCCCTACATCCGCTATTTCCATTCGTCGAAATACATCAACGACCTCGCCAACGGCGACATCTGTGTGGTGTTGGGCTGGTCGGGCGACATACTGCAGGCAAGGACCCGTGCGGCGGAATCCGTGAAGAAGCTGGAGATCGCCTATTCCATCCCCAGAGAAGGCACGCTCATCAACTTCGATACGATGGCGGTGCCGAAAGATGCGCCGCATCCCGACAACGCCCAGGCCTGGATCAACTTCAATCTGCGGCCCGATATCGCCGCGGCCAATTCCAGCTATGTCTCCTACGCCAATGCGATACCGGAGTCCCTGCTGCTGATGGACAAGGCCATAGCCAGCGATCCCGGCGTCTTTCCACCTGATGCCGTGAAGGCCAAGCTGTTCGTGGTGGACAACAACGACCCAAAGTGGCTGCGATCACAAAACCGCATGTGGACGCGCATCGTGACGGGACAATAGAGCCGGCGGAAGCTGTCAGGCTCAAGCGGCTTCGCGGATGGCCGCCAGCAACTCGACCTGGGAGTGCACGCCGAGCTTGCTATAGATTTGCTTGATGTGGTTGCGGACGGTGCCGGGCGAGATGGCGAGGCTTCGCGAAATCGTCTTGGCGTTGCCACCCTCGACCAGATGCCGCGCAATCTCGGTCTCGCGCCTGCTCAGCCGCGAGCGAGCGTCACCGATTGCGGCGCCCTTGTGCCAGAAGCGGCACAGATGAAGCAATCTTTCCAAAATGAGCCTTGTCGCGCTGCTTGCCGCGCAAGCCGTTGCCAGATCCTGCTCGCCAAACGGTTCTGCCCCGTTTCGCCTGAGAAAAGTGACATAGCCAGCGGTCAGCCCGTCGAGATTGAACACCCCGGTGATCTCGTCGAAACTGTCGGAAGGGCCGAAGAATTCGCGATAGTAGGGGGTGTGCTGGAAGTCGCCATTGCGGAGTGCCGACAGCGGCAACAGGAAATCCTGCCTTGTGCTGGCGAACCTCTGGAAGAAAGGATCCTGGCGATACAGTCGTGCATCGTAGTCGCGGTTCCAGCGATCGGGACCGGCATCGTCGATGGTCAGGGATGTGATGTCGCGACGGTAAAGGCCGACATAGGCGCGGTCGGAGCCAAGCAACTCGCTCGCCGCTGCCGTGAAGCGAGCCGACAATTCTTCGGGAGTTGCGGCAACGGCCGCAGCGGCGACACCGCCGCTCCAGCGTCCGAGCTGATCGAGGGAAACGTTCGACTGCATTGCGGTGCACAGTAGCGCAAGCCGTAGCAAGTTCAAAACAGCCATTTTCCTTTGACTTCGATCCTCTCGGCCATACCTATGCGGCAGTCGTTGTCGCGGAGCCATCATGCCGGCCAAGCTGAAACTGATCTGTCTTATCCTGCCGATGCTCGCCGTCCTGGCGCAGCCCGTCCTGGCTGAAACGGCGGAGCGGCCGGCACCCGCGGGTGGCGTGCTGTCCCTGCTGCCACCGCCGCAGACCACCAGCCATTCGATCACACTGGCCGGAAGCAAGCTGGATTACCAGGCAAAGGCGGCGACCCTGTCGCTGCTATCGGGCAAGGGCGACGTCACGGCGGAGATCTTCTATGTCGCTTACACGCTGGAGCCACCGGCAAGCGGGGCCAAAGACCCGCAGCGGCCGATCACCTTCGTGTTCAACGGCGGCCCTGGAGCAGCGTCCGCCTATCTGCATATCGGCGCGCTCGGCCCGCGTATAATCGCAATGGGAGCCGACGGCGAATTCCTGCCCTCACCGCAAAGACTGATCGACAATCCCGACAGCTGGCTCGACATGACCGATCTCGTCTTCGTCGATCCGGTCGGAACCGGCTACAGCCGCGAGGCGCCGGGCCAGGACACGCGCGATTTCTGGGGCGTCAACCAGGATGCCAGCTCGATTGGCGCCTTCATCCGGCTCTATCTCGCGCAGAACGGCCGCACCGGGTCGCCGCTGTTCCTCGCCGGCGAAAGCTATGGCGGGTTCCGCGCGGCGCTGCTCGCCAGGACATTGCAAGAAGATATCGGCATCAGTCCGAACGGCATCGTGCTGATCTCGCCGGCGCTGGAGTTCACGCTGGTGCAGCCCGACGAATTTGAGCCGCTGCATTGGGCGCTTGAACTGCCTTCACTGGCGGCGGTGCGGCTACGCACCGAAGGCGTCAGCGGCGATGCATTGCGGGAGAAGCTGGCAGACGTCGAACATTATGCGATGGGCGATTACCTTACGGCAATCACCAGCGGATTGGAGCAAGGCAGGCGGCTGGCCAGCCAACGCGTGGCTGAGATCACCGGCCTGCCGCTCGACCTCGTGCAGCGGAACTCCGCCCGCATCCCGACCGGCCTGTTTGCCAGGGAGTTCGCCCGTGCCAGCGGCAAAGTACTCAGCCCCTATGACGCCATGATCGGCACGGCCGACATCGCGCCCGAGAGCGCCCGCATCGCCGGCCCTGATCCGGTGCTCGACCGCAGCGTGCCGGCGCTGACGTCGGCTTTTGTCGGCTATATCAGTGACGAACTGAATTTCCGCACCGATGTCAGCTATCGGCTGCTCAATGGCGAAATCAGCCACAATTGGGATTACGGGACCAGCGCCTCACGGCAAGGCTATGCCGGGGTGATGGACGATCTGCAGCGCGCACGCTCGCTGAACCCTTCGCTCGGCGTCGTGATCGTCAACGGCTACACCGACCTAGTCACGCCGTACCTCGCCTCGCGCTACCTGGTGAACCAGGTCCCGTCGCTCGCCAATGCCAAGCCTATCCGTCTCGATGTCGTCGAGGGCGGGCACATGATGTATTTCAGATCCGACGGTCGGCGCGCGCTGAAAGAAGCCGCTACGGAGCTTTACCAGGCGACGCAATAGGCTTGGCGACAGTGCAACTCGCCATCGACCCCTGCCCCAACATAAGCACCGGGCTGGCGTAGCGCCGCAGCGGTTTTCGCCCGTATAGCTTGGTGCCAAGGGAGCTGAATTCACGGCTCACTTGTGTCGCTCCTCACAGCATTTCTGCCGCTCCGGCAAATTTGGTCCCACGCGCCTTATGGCCGATATCGCCATTCTCGAAACACGCGAGCGGGTTCTTGCAGGCATACTGCTGACCGGTGCGGCATATCTCTTGTTTTCGACGCAGGATGCTTCGATCAAGCTGCTGGTCGTCGGCATGAGCGTCTGGCAGATCATGTTCTTCCGCAGCATAACCATTCTGGGTGCCTGTGCGGCGATCGGCGGACGACAGTTGTTTGCCGACGCGATGCGCTCGCCGATCGTGCGGCCGATGCTGGTGCGCAGTGCCTTCACGCTTGCTGCGTGGCTCTGTTACTACAACGCCGCGCGCAGCCTGCAGCTCGCCGAGCTGACCACCGTCTATTATGCGGCCCCGATCATCGTCACAGTGCTTTCGGTGTTCCTGCTCGGCGAAAAGGTGCCGATGCTGCGCTGGCTGGCGGTGCTGATCGGCTTTGCCGGCGTGTTCATCGCTTGCGATCCGACCCATCTCGGCCTGTCCGTGCCGGTGCTGCTGGTGCTGGCGGCGGCCTTTTTGTGGGGCATCGCCATCGTGCTCTTGCGCAAGACCGCCCTTGCCGAGCGCTCGATGATCCAGCTCCTGCTCAACAATTTCTATTTCCTGCTGTTTTCGGCGGCGCCGGCATCGTTGTGGTGGCGGACACCGGACGGGGCTCAGTTGCTGCTCCTTGCCAGCGTCGGCGCACTCGGCGGCCTGGCACAATACCTTCTCTTCGAAGGCATGAAGCGCACACCGGCCTCGGTTCTCGCTCCGCTGGAATACACCTCGCTGCTGTGGGCATTCGCACTCGGCTTTGCGATCTGGGGCGACGTGCCGCGTCGCGAGGTGTTCCTGGGCGCTGCGCTGATCGTCGCCGCCGGCCTGTTGATCGTCGGCACCGAGCATTTCCGCAAACGGCTATGATGTGCATGGCCATGATTGCTGACACTACGATGTCAGGACCAAGCGGCGTAGGCTGGTTGCATGACTGACATTGCAGCCGCCACCGACACCGCCGCGGAGCGCACGCCCGGCATCATCCTGGTATCGTCCTCGGCCGCTGTCTTCGGCCTGACGGGCGTGCTGACGAAATCGATCCATGCCGACCCGTTGACCATCATCTGCTGGCGCGGCTTTGTCGGCGCGATCCTGATCAGCTTCTATGTGCTGTGGCGGCGCCGCCGTTCCGGCAACCGCGAAACGCTGCGGCTTGGCTGGCGCGGCTGGCTGCTGGCGGTGGAAGGTGCGCTGGCCAGCATCGCCTTCATATCGGCGTTCAAGTTCACCTTCGTTGCCAATGTCGCCGTCATCTATGCCACAGCACCTTTCGTCACCGCACTGCTGGCCTGGGTTCTCACGCGCGAACCCTTCCGGCTGCAGACGATGGTCGCCGCCGCCGTGTCGCTGTGCGGCGTGGCGATCATGGTCTGGTCCGGCTTCGGCAGCGGCAATCTGTTCGGCGACGGACTGGCACTGCTGATGACCATCGGCAGCGGCCTCTACATGATCATGGTACGCGCCTTCCGCGACACGCCCGTGGTGTGGGCCGGTGCGGTTTCGGCCTTCCTTCTGTTCGTGCTCGGCTGGTTCGTCACCGATCCGCTGGCGGTTTCGCCAAGGGATGCGGTTCTGCTCGCCACTTTCGGCGCGTCCTTCGCGCTGTCCTCGATCCTGTGGACGGAGGGGGCGCGGCTCATCCCGCCAGCCGAATCCGGGCTGCTCGGCTCGGCCGAAGTGCCGTTCGCGATCCTGTTTGCCTTCCTGTTCCTGGGCGAGATTGCACCAGCCGCCAGCATGATCGGCGGCGTCATCGTGTTGTGCGCGGTGTTCGCCCATGCGGGGCGGGTTTGGCTGATGGCCCGCTCGCAACGCATGGCCGGCCCGCAACGCGTGGCGTCAAATATTTCTTAAAAAAGTGACGCGGTCACGGAACCATCATCCGGGTCAGGCATTATGGCTGCGACGGGCCATCCCCAAGTCCCCCCAAACCCCTCGGCCCGTCCTACTCCAAGCCGACCGTAAGGTCGGCTTTTTCTTTGGGCATTCAACCGCCCGGCAGGGCAAGGTTGCCACTGAGAAGGGCCGCCAGATCGCCCGCCGGACCATCGGAGCCAGCGCGCAACCGGATGGCGAACTCAGCCATTGGAACATGCGGCAGGCCAAGCTCGCGCGGCGCCTCGACAATGCCGGAATGGGCAAAGCGAGCCGTTCGCAGCGTCAGCGCGACACCGGCGTTCACCGCCGTGCGCAGGCCGGCCAGACTGGCGCTGCCGGCAGCGATGCGGTAGCGGCGGCCGGCAGCATCGAGTGCGGCAAGTGCTGCCTCGCGAAAACCGCAATACGGATCGAGCAGCGCCAGCGGCAATTCCTCCTGCCGCGAAGCCAGCCCTTTTTGTGAGCATAGCCATATCATCGGCTCCCGCAGCACGCCGACTTCGTCGGGCGCTGCCGCCTGGCGCATGACGATCGCCAGATCGAGGCCGCCAGACTGCAGCGCCTGGACCAGGTCGGCGGAACGGCCGACCCGCAGTTCGATCCTGATGCGCGGATGGCTGCCGGCAAAGGCACGCAGCAGATCCGGCAGGCCGCTGTCGGCGAAATCCTGCGTCGTGCCGATGGCGACGCGCCCGGCAGCGCGCGCGCCCTTCAGTGCCAGCCAAGCCTCGCGATGGGCGGCAAGGATCCGCCTGGCATGGCCGACGAGGTCTTCGCCTGCAGGGGTCAAGCCGCGTCCTCGCCCTTGCGGCGCCAGCAGCGGCTCACCGACGATTTCCTCCAGCCGCTGCATCTGGGCGGTCACCGCCGAGGGCGAACGGCCGACGCTTGCAGCCGCCTGGGCCAGCGAGCCGCTGTCGACGAAAGCAAGGAAGGTTCGGAGCAGATCGGGATCCAGCGTTTCCATACTTCGATATTATCGAAGCTTCAGTTAAAAACAATTCGATTTTTTTGATCTAAAGGTGGTGGCATGGTTGTTTCAACGGCGATCGGACGCCGCTCAAGCCAAGGAGAAGAAAATGCCAATCATCACCGTCAGCATCACCGGCAAGCCCGACGCGGCGCTTTCCGCTCGCATCGCAAAGGAGGCTACCGAAATCACCGCCACGCAGCTGCGCAAGGACCCGACGATCACGGCAGTTGCCGTGTCCTATGTCGATCCGCAGCACTGGTTCGCCGGCGGCAAGTCGCTGGCCGAGCACGGCACCAACACGTTCTGGCTTGATATCAAGGTGGTCGACGGCACCAACACCAAGCTTGAGCTGGAAGCCTATCTGAAGGCGATCTTCGCGGCCTTCGGCCGTCTGCTGGGCGGCGTGCATGAGGAGAGCTACGCCTTCGTGCATGAAGTGCCTGCAGCCGCTTACGGCTATGGCGGCAAGACGCAGGAATTTCGTTTCATCAGTGGACGGCTGCAGGCGGCGTGAGAAGCAGCTTCCCGCACCAAGCTCCGCATTGACCTTGCTCCCACATCGTCTAGGTTCTGGCCGACACGGCCGCAAAGAGCCGCGATGCTAAAAACGTTGGGAGAGACGCGGCATGATCCTGACACTGGCGCTGCTTGCGGGTCTTGTTCTGGCCTGGCTGCTGATCGGCGTGGCGGAAAAATTCCGCCTCGGCCTGCGCTTTGCCCAGGCGCTGCTCTATGTGCCGTTCAAGCTCGCCTACCGGATCGGAGATAGCCGCATCAGGATCGCCCGCAAGGCGCAGGCTCCAGTTATCTACGTCATCTCGCATCAATCGCGCTTCGAGCCGGCGCTGATGCTGTCGCTGCTGCCGGAAGACACGCTGCATATTCTCGATGAGGTCTCGGCGCGCTCGCCGTGGCTCGAACCTTGGCGCGAGCTTGGCCGTACCATCGCCTTCAACGCCGAACATGTCTTCGTCAGCCGCCGGTTGGTGCGGGTGCTGAAGGGCAACGGCCGGCTCGCTGTCTATCTGCCGGATGCGGTCGAGCCTGACGTCAAGACGTTTCGGCTGTTTCGTGCAGTCACCCGCATCGCCATGCAGGCCGATGCCAAGATCGTGCCGATCTTCGTTGGCGGCGCGCGCAGCCTGCCGGTGTCGCTGACGCCCGCGGACAAGGCACCACGACACTGGTTTCCGCAGCTGTCGATCAGCGTGCTGGAGCCGATGACCATCGCCGAACTGGTGGCGCGCAATCCCGAGCAGGCCTCGAACACCAATGCGCTGTTCGACCGTGTCGCCGAGGCGCGGCTCTTCGGCACCAACCTCGATCGTGGCCTGTTCCTGGCCATGCGCGATGCCGCCGACCGCGTCGGCGCTTCGCATACCATCATCGAGGACGTGATCTCCGGGGCGCTGAGCTACCGCAAGCTGTTCATCGGCGCCCGCGTCCTGGGCAGGCGCTTCGAGGCGGTGACGGCCCCGGGCGAGGCGGTCGGCGTGATGCTGCCCAATGCCAACGGCGTCGTGCTGTCGCTCACCGGCCTTCTGTCGGCCGGCCGGGTGGCGGCGATGATCAACTATACGGCCGGGCCGGCGAGCGTCACTGCGGCCGTGCGCACGGCGGTGATAAGGACCGTGATTTCGTCCCGCGCGTTCGTCGAGAAGGCCGACCTTGCCAATATCGTCGCGGCGGTCGAAAAGGGTGGTGCCAGGCTGCTTTGGCTGGAGGATGTGCGGGAGAGCGTCACCGCGCTCGACAAGCTTGCCGCCGCCTTGCTGTGGCGCTGGCCACTGCAGCGGCAGGATGCGGCCAAGCCGGCGGTGATCCTGTTTACCTCGGGCTCGGAAGGCACGCCGAAGGCGGTCGTGCTGTCGCACAAGAACCTTTACGCCAACGCCATGCAGGCCGAAGCGCGGATCACCATCTCGCCTGCCGACATCCTGCTCAACGTGCTGCCAGTGTTCCATTCCTTCGGCCTGACGGGCGGCACCATCCTGCCGCTGGTCACCGGGGTGAAGCTGTTCCTCTACCCCTCGCCGCTGCACTACAAGATCATCCCCGAGGTTGCGCGCAAGGTGAAACCGACCATCATGTTCGGCACCGACACATTCCTCGCCAACTATGCGCGCACCGCCAAGGACGGCGATTTTTCCAGCCTGCGCTTCGTCGTCGCCGGCGCCGAGGCGGTGAAGCCGGAAACCCGCCGCATCTATCGCGAGCGTTTCCAGGCCGAGATCATCGAAGGGTTCGGGCTGACGGAGGCGGCACCGGTGGTTGCCGTCAACACGGCAATCCATGGCCGCGACGGCACGGTCGGCCGGCTGCTGCCGGCCATGCGCATGAAGCTCGAGCCGATTGAGGGCATTTCCGACGCCGGCCAATTGTGGCTCGACGGACCGAACCTGATGATGGGCTATATGACATCGGACCGCCCCGGTGAATTGCAGCCGCTGACCGGCTGGCACGACACCGGCGACATCGTTGCCGTCGACCGCGAAGGCTTCATCACCATTCGCGGACGCGCCAAGCGCTTCGCCAAGATCGCCGGCGAGATGGTGTCGCTGGGGGCGGTCGAGATGCTGGTGCAGTCGCTGTGGCCGGAAGAACGCCATGCGGCGGTAGCGGTGCCGGACAAGAGGCGCGGCGAGCGCATCGTGCTGGTCACCACCGCCGACGATGCCAATCCCGACGACTTGCGCAAATTCGGCAAACAGGCCGGTGCGGCCGAACTGATGGTGCCCAACGACATCGTCAAGGTGGAGGAAATCCCGGTGCTGGGGTCCGGCAAGACCGACTATGTGTCGACGAGGAAACTGGCGATCGACAGGCTGGGGCTCGGCCTCGCGGCCTGAGTCAGATCAAGCACTTCCGCAGACCTTCTAACCTATATCCGAAGGCGGCACCTTCTCGCCCTCCAGTTTGGCGCGCTTCGAATAGGCGCCCACACTGAACGGCAGGAAGATCAGGTAGCCGGCAACCGAAGCGGTCAGCGTGTACCAGGGGTAGGTCATCAGCAGGAGTACGTAGAGCACGACACCCAGGATGATCGGCAACACCCTGTCGCCCGGGATTTTCAGGCTCTTGCCGGAATAGACAGGCAGGCGGCTGACCAGGAGGAACGCGACCAGGATGGTGAAGCCGGTGGCGACGAAGGCCGCTGGGCGACTGGGCTCCAGACCTGTGCGCAGGAAATAGAGATAAAGCGGCAGCATCACCAGCACGGCGCCAGCCGGCGCCGGCACGCCGACGAAATATTCGGACTGCCATATGGGGCGATCGCCCTTCTCGTCGTCGAGCACGTTGAAACGGGCGAGGCGCAGCCCGCAGGCGATGGCGAACAGAAGTGCCGCGATCCAGCCCGGCGAGCCGGCGCGGTCGAGCAGGAAGGCATAGAGCACCAGAGCCGGCGCCACGCCGAAATTGACGATGTCGGCCAGCGAATCCATCTGAGCGCCGAATTTGGATGTCGCCTTCAGCATCCGCGCCAGGCGGCCGTCAATGCCGTCGAGGAAGGCGGCAAGCAGCACCATCACCACCGCCGGCTCGAAGCGGCCTTCGAAGCCGAAGCGGATGCCCGACAGGCCGGCGCAAATGGCGAGCACGGTGACCAGATTGGGCAGCACCATGCGCATCGGGATTTCGCGGATGCGCGGACCGCCGCTGGCATGGGCCTCGAACTTTTTGTATTGCGTGCCCACCGGTCAGGAAACCCGAACAAGAGGCGTGCCGGCAATACCGCCGAATTCAGCCAGCACGGTTTCGCCGCCAACCGCAGTCTGGCCGACGGCAACGCGCGGCGTGGCGGTCAGGGGCAGGAACACATCGACGCGCGAGCCGAAGCGGATCAGGCCGAAACGCTCGCCAGTGCCGATCGAGCCACCCGCCTCGGCCCAGCAGACGATGCGGCGCGCCACCAGGCCGGCGATCTGGACGGCCACGACCGTGCCGTTGGGGCTCTCTATGACCAGGCCGTTGCGCTCGTTCTCGGTGCTGGCCTTGTCCAGTTCCGCATTGAGGAATTTGCCCGGCCGATGTTCGATTTTCGCAATACGGCCGCGCACCGGGGCGCGGTTCACGTGGCAGGAGAAGACGTTCATGAACACCGAGATGCGGGTCATCTCGGCATTGCCGAGGCCGAGTTCGCGCGGCGGCACGGCGGGTCCGACCGCCGAGATGATGCCGTCGGCGGGGCTGACCACCAGGCGGTCGTCGACCGGGGTGACGCGCTCGGGATCGCGGAAGAAATAGACGCACCAGACGGTCAGGATCAGACCGATCCAGAACAGGATCGAGGAGAAATAGCCGAGGAAAAGCGTCGCCGCGCCAAAGGCCGCGATGAAGGGATAGCCTTCGCGATGGATCGGTACGAATGCGTTCTTGACCGTATCGACAAGGCTCATCTGTTAAAAACAGGCTCCGTTTCCAAGTCCGGCCTCAATAGCCGAAAGCCCCCCTCGCCGCAACGCAACAATAGGCAAGGCCATATTGGTTGCGCCGGCAGGGGTCGCGATCCGCTTGCCCGGTCAGTGTCGCTGTCGGCAGAATTCGGGATACCGACGGTTCAAGGCGCGGAAAAAGGTTGCCCGTCCTTGATCCCAAATCCGAAGACGTTCTGACGCCCGTACCGGCCCGGCGCTCAAAGTCGAAGCGCCGGCACCTGGCATCGGTTGGCCGTAACGGCTTTCTACAGCCCCGGAATCCGCTGATAGTTGGCAATGTCGGCCCGCACCCCAAGCCGAGCGATCGTCTCCTGCGGGTTGAAAGCGATGCGCTCGTGCGCGGCCTTGACGATCGGCACGACGTTGTCGACGGCCGCCTGGCTTTCCCATTCGACGATGGTTACGAGGTTGAATTCGCCCGGCCCGGAGAATTGCTCGAGCAGGAAGTCCTGAACGAAGCCCTGTTGCAGGCGCAGCAATTCATGCGTTGTCCTGACCTTGGCGAGTATCTCCTCGCGGGCAGCGGCCGGAACGACGAATTTGTCCACCCTGAACACGCTGCCACCGTCAACGTTCTGATTTGTCTTGCTCATTTCGATTGCTCCGTTCCTGGATCCTGGTGTTTTGGGCTCCAGGAACGGCCTACAATCTCAACTTAAGTTGAGGTCAAGCGCAAAAATCAACTCACACGCCGAACCTTCAATTCACCTCAGACGTGCGCCGGCGAACGATGACGCCGAGCTCGTCGCCCTCGCGGGCGATGCGTAGGCGCTCTTCGGCTTCGGTCGCCTCGCGCTGGCGGTCCCACATCGAGGCGTAGAGGCCATGCTTGCGCATCAGCTCGGCATGGGTGCCGCGCTCGGCGATCTGGCCGTCCTGCAGCACGATGATCTCATCGGCCGTGATTACCGTCGACAGGCGGTGGGCGATGACGATGGTGGTGCGGCCACGGCTGACCAGATCGAGCGCGGCCTGGATCTCCTGCTCGGTGTGGCTGTCGAGTGCCGAGGTCGCTTCATCGAGCATCAGGATCGGCGGCGCCTTCAAAATGGTGCGGGCGATCGCCACGCGCTGCTTCTCGCCGCCCGAAAGTTTTAGTCCGCGTTCGCCGACCATCGACTTGTAGCCATCGGGCAATCGCTCGATGAACGGACCGATCTGGGCAAGTTCGGCGGCCTTGCGCATATCCTCCTCGCTGGCGCCGATGCGGCCGTAGCGGATGTTGTAGGCGATGGTGTCGTTGAACAGCACGGTGTCCTGCGGCACCATGCCGATCGCGCCGCGCAGGCTCTCCTGCGTCACGTCCCTGATATCCTGGCCGTCGATCAGCACCTGGCCGCCCTGAACGTCGTAAAAGCGGAACAGAAGCCGCGAGATGGTCGACTTGCCGGCACCCGAGGGCCCGACAATGGCGACGGTCTTGCCGGCCGGCACCTCGAAGCTGATGCCCTTCAGGATCTTGCGGTTCGGATCATAGGAGAAATGCACGTCGCGGAACTCGACCTTGCCGGCACTGACCGCGAGCGGCCTGGCATCCGGCTTGTCGACGATCTCCTGCGGCACATCCAAAAGGTCGAACATCTGCTCGATGTCGGTCAGCCCCTGGCGGATTTCGCGGTAGATGAAGCCGATGAAATTGAGCGGCACCGACAGCTGCATCAGCATGGCGTTGATGAAGACGAAGTCACCGACCGTCTGCGTGCCGGCCTGCACTTCAAGTGCCGACATGCACATGACGATAACGGTGCCGAGGCCGAAGATGATGCCCTGGCCGAAATTCAGCCAGCCAAGCGAGGTCCAGATGCGCGTCGCGGCGACCTCGTAGCGTGCCATCGAGCGGTCGAAGCGCTCGGCTTCCATGCTTTCGTTGTTGAAATATTTGACCGTTTCGTAATTGAGCAGCGAGTCGATCGCCTTGGTGTTGGCGTCGGTGTCGCTGTCGTTCATGTCGCGGCGGATCGAGATGCGCCAGTCGCTGGCGCGGACCGTGAACCAGACATAGACCCAGACGGTGACCGCGACGACGACTACGTATTTCCAGCCATAGGTGTAGGCGAAGATGCCGGTTGTCAGCGCGAATTCGAGAATGGTCGGCGCCGTGTTGAGCATGATGAAGCGCACGATCGTCTCGATGCCCTTGGTGCCGCGCTCGATGATGCGCGACAGGCCGCCGGTGCGGCGCTCCAAGTGGAAGCGCAGCGACAGTTGGTGCATGTGAACGAAGGTACGGAAAGCGAGCTGGCGTACCGCGTACTGACCGACGCGGGCAAACAGCGCATCGCGCAACTGATTGAAGCCAAGCTGCACCAGCCGCACGACATTGTAGGCGACGACCAGCATGACCGGCGCCAGCAGGAAACTCGGCAGCGGCGGCACCGATTTGGCGTCGCCGGCCAGCGCGTCGGTCGCCCATTTGAAGAAATAGGGACCTGCGACCAGCGTCAGCTTGGCGACGACCAGCAACAGGGTCGCCCAGGTGACCCGGGCTCTCAGATCGGCGCGATCCGCCGGCCACATATAGGGCCACAAATTGAGCAGCGTCTTGAAGGTCGAGGAGTCGGAGACGGTTTTTTCGGCCATTTTTGGCGCCTTCTTCTTATTTTCAGCGGCCGGAGCAGCAGGAATTGACGAGAGCGGCCACCGATGCGGAGATATCGGCGAGCGCGGCATGGTCGATCGCATAGCGCGAGCGCTGGCGATCGGGCTCGAAGCGAACCAGCCCGGCTTCGACCAGTATTTTCAGATGTTGTGACACGGTGGACTGCGCCAGATCGAACCGATCGACGACCTCGCGGCAGCAGCAGGAATTGCTCGTCGATAGGTGTTTCAGGATTTCGATCCGCGCCGGATGGGAGAGCGCTGCAAGTCGGGCGGCGACCGCACGGCTGTCCGGACCGCCGCATGACGCATTTGTTTCCATCAGGGATTCTGCCATCGTTCATCGGCGATAGACGATGAACGGGCACGGGGCAAGCTAACCATATGGGCAGAGCGCCGGAACCGCCAATCGCTCAACCGTCGGCGCTCAAACCCTACTGCGTCTTGGCCGGCGCTGTCGTTGCCTGCTCGCCCATCGCCTTGAGGTCGGCGGCTTCGCCTTCCTTCGACTTTTCCGGGACCTTGAACACCTGCCCCGGCCAGATGCGGTCGGGATCGCTGATCTGGTCCTGGTTGGCGAGGTAGATGGTCGAGAAGCGCACGCCATGGCCATAGACGCGCCGCGAGATCCGCCAAAGCGTGTCGTTGCGGCGGATGATGACGGCGCCGTCGGCATGTTCGAGCTTGGGGGCCACGGTCTCGGGCACATCGCTCGGCGGCGTCGCTTCCGCCACAACGGCCGGAGCCTCGGTGGCGGGAGCAGGCGTCGTGGCCGGTGCCGTTTCGGCAGGCGCGGCGGCAACGGCTGGCGCCTCGGCAGCCGGAGGCGCTTCGGCGGCGGGTTCGGCAGGCTTGGGCTCGGCAGGCTTGGGCTCCGAGGGCGCCACGGCGGCGACCGCTTCGCCGGGCTCACGCTCGAACGGTACGGCCGCGCGGGCCACAACTGTCACACCGTTGGCATCGAGGCCGTCGACATGGATTGTGTAGCTGCCGACCGGAATGTCGCGCGTCGCCTCGACCAGGAAATGACCATCCGGCGACGTCTGCGCATCACCGAGCAGGATGTCGTTGGCATAGGCGCGCACCTTGCGGCCGGCATCGGCGAGGCCGGCCACAAAAATCTTGCTGCCGTCGATCTCGACCGCTTCGACGACGATCTTGGGCTCGGTCACGCCCGCAGCGGGCGGCGCCGCCGGCGCTGCAGGAGCCGGTGCTGCGTCGACCACGGCTGGCGCTGGGGCGGCTGGTGCCGGAGCACTTGCAGGCGCTTCGGCTGCGGGAGCAGCCGGCTTTGCCGCGGGTGCGGGAACGGTTAGCAATTCGGCCGGCTTGCCCGGCTCCTCGACCATGGCCAGCACCTGCCCAGCCGCATCCTTGGGAACCGAAACGACGGCGGTCTGCACCGAGGGCGTCACGACATCGCCCGTGGTCGCGCGCAGCGCGATCGTATAATCACCGGGCTTCAGCGGATCATCGAGAATGATAACGAAGGCGCCATCGGGACCAGCGACCGTCGAGCCAAGCACCGTCGAGCCGTTGAGGATCTCGACCTTGGCATTGGGCGCCGCATTGCCGGCGACGACAATCGAGCCATTGCTTTCGACGCGCACGACATCGAAGGATGGTGTGATCGGGCCGGCCGCAGCCGGCGCTGCCGGAGCCGCCGCATCCGTTGCCGGTGAGGCTGGTGCCGTTGCCTGGGGCACCACGGCGGGGGCAGCCGGGACCTCCGCTGGTGGCAGCCGCGCTTCCGTGCCGGGATCGGCCGGTTTCGGCGCCGCGGGCGGCGTCAGCGCCGCCACGTTCGCCGGCGGCGTGGGATTGAGATACGGGTCGAGTGCGCCCGATACATAGGCGGTTCCCGCGGCCGCAACGGTCCCACCCGCTGCGAACAGGAACGCCTTCAGTGGATTAATCGCCATATTTCCCTACCCCTTAGCCACCTAACGCCGGTCTAGCCTGTTTTGCCAATGCCGACAAGAAAAACGGGCCGACAAGAAAAAGCCCGGGCTTGTTGACCCTTGGGACTTGACCGCGCTTTCAGACCCAATCACCAATCATCGGCATGAACACGATTCGATCCGTCTGCGTCTATTGCGGCTCGTCTCCGGGCCGCGATGAAACCTATATCAAGGCCGGACACCTGCTCGGACGCTCGATTGCCAAAGCGGGACTGCGGCTGGTCTATGGCGGCGGCACCAAAGGCATCATGGGCGCTGTCGCCGAAGGCGCGCTCAAGGCCGGCGGCAAGGTGACGGGCATCATTCCGCGCTTCCTGATCAACAAGGAGGCGACCGAAACCGCGCTTGACCGGCTTGATGAACTCTTGATCACCGACAACATGCACGAGCGCAAACATAAGATGTTCGAGAAATCCGACGCCTTTGTGGCGCTGCCGGGTGGCATCGGCACGGTCGAGGAGATCATTGAGATCATGACCTGGGGGCAGCTCGGCCATCATCGCAAGCCGATCGTCTTCGGCAATGTCGGCGGATTCTGGGATCCGATGCTGGCGCTGCTCGATCACATGGCCGCCGAGGGCTTCATCCACACCGCGCAACGGGTCAAGCCGCTGGTCGTCGACGACCCCGAAGCAATCGTCGCCGCCATTATGGTGGCAGGGTCCTCCGTCGACGCCCCGACCGAGGGCGTGCAATCGGTGATAGACAAAATGTAGGGGAGTAAGGGAATAGGGCAGTAAGGCAGTATGTGGATCGCCTGGAGTCTACTGCCCTACTGCCCTACTGCCCTCTTCCTCCGCAGCCTGCCGCAAATCCCCAATCACCGCCCGCCGATCCTGCCGCCGCCAGGCGAGATGGATGGCTACGCTGCGCTTAAACCAGGGAAGGTCGCGGAAGACGATCCCCGACGGCGCGGCGGCACGCAGGCTGGCTTGCACCGTCGCCAGGCCGAGACCCGCGCTGACAAGGCCGAGCGAGGTCAGCGGGTCCGCCGTCTCATAGGCGATGCCGGGCACGAAGCCGGCTTCGATGCAAGCGGCAAGGAACTGGCCGCGATTGGTGTCGGCGGGCTGACGCACCACGGTGATCCAGGTGCGGCCGTCGAGATGATGCGGGCGGATGTCGGCGACAGCGGCGAGCGCATCGCCATCGGGTATCGCCAGCACCAGCGGCTCGCGCCGGACCAGCATCGAGGCAATTTCGGGATAGTCGGCCGGTGGCGGCGAATAGACCAGGCCGAGATCGAGTGTGCGCTGGCGCAGCCCTTCCAACTGCGCGGCGGAGCGCAGGCTCATCAGGCTGAGATGCAATTGCGGCCGGTCGCGGCGGAACTGCCTGAGCATCCCAGCGACAAGCCCGGCATGAACGGCGCCTTCGACATAGCCGATGGCGAGCCGGCCGACGGCGCCGCTGGCCAGGTTGCGGCCGAACTCCTCCAAACGTCGCGCATTGGACAGCAGCGCGCGGGCCTCGACGAGGAAGGCGCGGCCCTCGGCGTTGAGGTGGACCCGCTGCTTCGATCTTTCAAAGAGGGAAACACCCAACTGCTCCTCAAGCTGGATGATCTGCCGGCTGAGTGGCGACTGAGAAATATGCAGCATTTCGGCGGCGCGCCCGACATTGCCGGTTTCGGCGACGGTGACGAAATAGCGGAGCTGACGCAGATCGAACATTTTTCTCCAGGCTCCAGTCCCGCCAGGTCTCAACTTTAGCCTAATCAGTCTTGGACAGTCTGACCAGCGGGAGCGATAGTTCGGGCCATCCAACCAAAGGAGATCGCCATGCAGTTCTTTGCCCTTCTCACCCGCAACACCGAAAAATTTGCCGATGCCGATTTCGCGCCACTGCTGCCCAGCGAAGCCGAACAGCGGCGCACGCTCTACGCCGAAGGGGCGATACGCCAGGTGTGGAACCGAGGCGACATCCCGGGCAGCGGCATGATGCTCGAGGCTGCTGACGATGCAGAGGTTCGCGCCCACCTCGCCACCTTGCCTTTGGTCAAGGCCGGCATGATGGACATTGCCGCAATCGTGCCGCTCAAGCCCTACCCCGGCTTCGGCCCGAAGCACTGACCGGGGCACAATCCGGGGGTGGCGAAGGCGTCACCACCGGATTGACGTAGGTGATCGACAGACTGTGATCTTCTGTCAAGAAACCGTCACACGAAACCGGGTTCGCTCGTGCTAGAAATCAAGGCCAGGCAGCCGCCCTGCGGTGCCATCTTCGGAACATGCATCTGGCACCGCCCCATGGATATCACTCTCGCCCCGGAAGGCACCGACCTGTCGCCTTACCTGCCCGACGAGCACGGACTGTTCTTCATCTATCATTTCACCGCTGAGGGCGTGCGAACCAGGGACGCCGCCGCCGCGCACTGGACATGGCGCAGCTACCAGCTTTCCGACATGCGGGCCCGCCATGAGATCGGCGCCGATCAGGCTTTGCCGGCACCGGTGCGCGAAGCTTTCCTGTCCGCCAGCCATGGCTGCCACATCGACCTCGAGGACGACTGGCTCTATGGCGATCTGCCGGACCTGCGCCATGACTATTCGGCGGAAGCGGGCGGGCTTGGCCATTTCCGCTTCGCGCTCAACGACACGATGCTGGTCGGCGCCCGCAAGCAACCGCTGCAGTCGGTCGACAACATCCGCAAGGCGATCGAGAATGGATCGCGCAAGTTCCGCTCGCCGGCCGAGTTGATCGAGGCGGTTGTCGGCCAGTCTTTTGACGGCATGGTGGCTGAACTTGCGGCACTCGGCGACAGCCTCGACGGGATCGAGGATCGCATCGTCTGCGACGCATGGCACAATGAACGGCAATCCCTCGTCGACGCGCGCCGGCATCTGGTGGTGATCCACAGGCAGATGGCGACGCTGACCAATCTGTTTCGCCATCTCGACCACTCGCACCGTAACGACCTGCCCGACAGCATCAACGACATGGCCGCGCGTCTTTCACACAGGGCGCAGACGCTGCACTATGATGGCGAACAATTGCAGGCACGCGCCCGGCTGTTGCAGGACGAGCTTATGGCCAAGCTGACGACGCAGTCGAACCGGCTGCTGTACGTACTGTCGGTGATGACGGCGGTGCTGTTGCCGATGACCATCATCTCGGGCCTGTTCGGCATGAATGTCGGCGGCCTGCCGCTGGTCGACACGCCAATGGGCTTCTGGGTGGTGACGGCGGTAGCGATGGTGATCGCGGGCGCGACCTATCTCTTTGTCAGGCGGCTCGGACAGATGTAACGCCCGCCCGGCGACTTTCACGCCGAGGCGCGAAGATCCTCGATGACGGTGCCGGCGGCGGCGGCTTCCGCTTCGTGGTCGGGCTCGCGCCAGGTCTCGGCCAAGCCAGCCGCATACCATTCGCGCATCGCCGGCAGGGCAATCAATTGCGTTGGATAGGCTGCAGCCGCACCCTCGAAGGAGAGCCCATAGGACTGGGCGCGGAACGCCACAGGGGCAAAGAAAGCGTCGACGGCGGTGAAATGAGCGCCGGCCAGAAACGGCCCGCCGAAACGGGCAAGGCCATCGTTCCAGAGATCGCCGAGGCGAAAGATGTCCTGCTTCAGCGCATCGGACATCGGAAACGGCTTTACCCGCACGCCGCAATTCATCGGACAGGCGCCGCGCAATGCGGTGAAGCTTGAATGCATCTCGGCGGCGGCCGAGCGTGCCCAGGCGCGCGCCTTGGCTTCGATGGGCCACACACCATGATGGCGCTCCGCAAGATACTCGGTGATGGCCAGCGAATCCCAGACCGCCCAACCATCGTCGATCAGGCACGGCACCCGGCCACTCGGGGAGAACGGCCGGTAGAGGCTCCAACTCGATCCGGTCGGGAATGGCGTCAGCCGTTCCTCGAACGGGATGTTCAGCTCTCGCATCAACACCCAGGGCCGCAGCGACCATGAGGAATAATTCTTGTTGGCGATATGCAGCAGGTACATAGGAGATCCTTACCTTGCAGCCGGCACCGCCGGCCGGATCTCGCGGCCACGGAACATCGACCAGGAATACATCGCGAGCGCTGTCCAGATCAGGCCAAAGGCAATCGCCTGGGTGGTGCCGAAAGGCTCGTCGAAGATCAGCACGGCGATCAGAAACACAATGGTCGGCGCGATGTACTGCATGATGCCGATGGTGGACAGCCGCAGCAGCCTCGCGCCGAACGCAAACAGCAGCAGCGGGATCGATGTGACCGGACCGCAGCCGATCAGCAATGCCGTATCGGTGCCACTGCTGGATACGATATGGTCCTGTTCGGTCGCGATTAGATAGACGATGTAGCCAAGTGCCGGCACCGACAGCAGAAGGACTTCGAGCAAAAATCCCTGGCTCGGTCCGATCGGCAACGTCTTGCGGAAGAAGGCGTAGGCGGCGAAGGAAAACGCCAGCGCCAGCGACACCCAGGGCAGCTTGCCGCCCTCGACGGTCAGCACCGTGACGGCGACGGCCGCCAGCACCACCGCCGCGATCTGCAGCCGGTCGAGCCGCTCGCCCAGCAGCAGCGCGCCGACGACGACGTTGACCAGTGGATTGATGTAGTAGCCGAGCGCTGTCTCGACAGTGCGGTCGACGGCAATCGCCCAGACATAGATGCCCCAGTTGACCGAAATCAGCGCCGCCGTCAGCGCGGCCATGGCGATGGTGCGCGGCGAACGCAGTGCCGCCTTGAAATCCGCCGTGCGGCCGGCCCAGATCAGAACGGCGGCGGCGATCGGCACCGACCAGACGATGCGATGGGCAATGACTTCGGCGAGCGGCAGATGAGCGACCGCCTTCATGTAGAAGGGCAGCAATCCCCACAAGAGATAGGCGCCGAGCGCCAGCAGAAAGCCGCGCCGGGCCTTGGAATCCGCGTCCAGGGTAATTGCTTCAGTGGCCATGGGCCAACGCTATGGCCCAGTCACCTTGGCAAGACCATCGCAAAGTTCTGATGGATCAATGGACTTTCGCTGATGGTTCAACCCTATTCGGCGGCCACCAGCCCGGCCATCTCGCGGTTCTTCATCAGCTTGTAGACGATGGAATCCATCAGCGCCTGGAACGAGGCGTCGATGATGTTTTCGGAAACGCCGACCGTCCACCAGCGCGCGCCGGTGCCGTCATGCGATTCGATCAGAACGCGGGTGATCGCCTCGGTGCCGCCATTGAGGATACGCACCTTGAAGTCGGCCAGCTCCATGTCCGCGATCTCGCCCTGGAACTTGCCGAGATCCTTGCGCAGCGCGATGTCGAGCGCGTTGACCGGACCATGCCCCTCGGCCACCGACATCTTCTCCTCGCCGTCGACCACCACCTTGACGATCGCTTCGGAGACCGTCTTCAGCTGGCCGTTGGCGTCGAAGCGGCGCTCGACCATGCAGCGGAACGAGGTGACGTTGAAGAACTCCGGCAGGCCGTGCAGCATCTTGCGCGCCAGGAGCTCGAAACTGGCATCGGCGCCTTCATAGGCATAGCCCTCGGCCTCGCGCTCCTTGACCACCGATATCAGCGCGTCGAGCCGGTGGTCGTCCTTCGGCACCTCGATGCCGCGTCGCCTCAGTTCGGCGAGGAAATTCGCCTTGCCGCCCTGATCCGAGACCATGACACGGCGGCGGTTGCCGACCGTTTCCGGAGGCACATGCTCATAGGTTGCCGGCTCCTTGGCCAGTGCGGAGGCATGGATTCCCGCCTTGGTGGCGAAGGCCGAAGCCCCGACATAGGGCGCCTGCGCCTCTGGCGCTCGGTTCAGGAGTTCGTCGAAGGCGCGCGACAGGCGCGAAATGCCGGTCAGCGCCTCAGCCGAAATACCGGTGTCGAAACGATCGGCGAAGGCCGGTTTCAGCGCCAGCGTCGGCACGATCGAGATCAAATTGGCGTTGCCGCAGCGCTCGCCGATCCCGTTGAGCGTGCCCTGGATCTGGCGCGCGCCGGCCTCGACAGCGGCGAGGGAATTCGCGACCGCCTGGCCGGTGTCGTCATGGGCATGGATGCCCAGATGATCGCCTGAAATACCCGACGAGATAACCTTCTCGACGATGGCGCGGACTTCCGACGGCTGCGTGCCGCCATTGGTGTCGCACAGCACCACCCAGCGCGCGCCGGCATCATAGGCGGTCCTGGCGCAGGCCAGCGCATAATCGGGATTGGCCTTGAAGCCATCGAAGAAGTGCTCGCAGTCGACCAATGCCTCCTTGCCGGCGGCGATCGCCGCCTCGACGGAGGCCTTGATGGCGTCGAGGTTCTCCTCATTGGTGCAGCCGAGCGCGACACGGACATGGTAGTCCCAGCTCTTGGCGACGAAGCAGATGGCATCCGACTTCGACTGCACAAGTGACGCAAGGCCGGGATCGTTGGATGCCGACACCCCTGCCCGCTTGGTCATGCCGAAGGCGACGAATTTGGCGCGCTCCGTGCGCTTCTCCTGGAAGAAGGCTGTGTCGGTCGGGTTGGCGCCGGGATAGCCGCCCTCGACATAGTCGAGGCCGAAAGCGTCGAGCAGTTTGGCGATGGCGATCTTGTCCTCGACGGAAAAGTCGATGCCCGGCGTCTGCTGGCCATCGCGCAATGTGGTGTCGAAGAGATAGAGGCGCTCGCGGGTCATGGTCATTTGCCTGCAAACTTGTCCGTCGCGCGGATCAGCCGATCGAGGATACCCGGCTCCGAATAAGCGTGACCGGCACCCTCGATCAGGTGGAAATCCGCCTTCGGCCAGGCCTTGTGCAGCGCCCAGGCATAGCGCGCCGGGCACGGCATGTCGTAGCGGCCATGGACGATGGTGCCGGGAATGTCGCTCAGTCTGTGCGCGTCGCGCAGCAACTGCCCTTCCTCAAGCCAGCCGGCATGGACGAAATAGTGGTTCTCGATGCGGGCAAAGGCGACAGCATAGTCGTCCTGCCCAAAAGGTCCGCTAGTCTCCGGCTCGGGCAACAGCGTGATCGTCTCGCCCTCCCACAGACTCCAGGCGCGGGCCGCCTCGATCTGCGCCTTGCGATCCGTGCCGACCAGCCGCTTGCGGTAGGCGGCCATCATGTCGCCGCGCTCGGCCTCCGGGATCGGTGCCAGGAAGCGCTCCCATTTGTCCGGGAACATTTCCGAGACGCCGAACTGGTAGTACCATTCGAGTTCCGCACGCGTCAGCGTGTAGATACCGCGCACCACCAGTTCGCTGACGCGTTCGGGGTGCGTCTCGGCATAGGCGAGCGCAAGCGTCGACCCCCAGGAGCCGCCGAACACCAGCCATTTGTCGAAGCCGGCCATTTCGCGCAGGCGTTCGATGTCGGCGACCAGGTGCCAGGTCGTATTGGCTTCGAGCGAGGCGTTGGGCGTCGATTTTCCGCAGCCGCGCTGGTCGAACAGGATGACATCGTAGAGCTTCGGGTCGAACAGCCGCCGGTGTTTTGGGGAAATGGTGCCGCCCGGCCCGCCATGCAGGAACACCGCCGGCTTGGCGCCCTTGGTGCCGGAACGCTCCCAGTAGACCTGATGGCCGTCGCCGACATCGAGCATGCCGGAATCGAACGCCTCGATCTCCGGATAGAGGGTACGCATTTGACTGCTCATAGTTGTAAACCTTTGGTCGGCCAGTCCGCTGTTTCATGGTCGGGGTGCTGGAAGGAGATGATGGATTCCTGCCTGTTATAGTAGTCGGGATCCTGGTGGACGGGCTGATCGAAGATCGTCTCCACCCAGGGCAGCCGCGCGGCGTAGTTGACCTGGATCTGCGGTGCCAGATCCGAGCGGTCATCGAAGGCGCCGATGGCGATTTCCAGTCCGCCGGGCTGCCGATATGTCAGCGGCGTGCCGCAGCGGGCGCAGAAACCGCGGTCGATGTTGACCGACGACTGGAAATAGCTCGGCTCTTCATGAGTCCATTCGACGCCGTCCCTGGGCACCGTGACCAGCGCTCCGAAGAACGAGCCGAACTGCTTCTGGCACATGCGGCAATGGCAGATCGAGGGACGGCCGAGCGCTCCATGAATGCGGAAGCGCACGGCGCCGCACTGGCAGCCGCCGGTTCTCACCTGATCGGTCATGATTTTTCCTTTGGCGGCCATTGTTCGGTGTCGTGGTCCGGGTGCTGGTAGGAAACGAGATCGGCCAGATAGGAGGCCGACGCCATGTCGGCCATGGTCTCCTCGCCCGGCAATTGCGGGATCGTATCGACATAGGGAAGTTTTGCCTCGGTGCCCCATTGGATCAACGGCACGATCTCCGCCGGATTGTCGAACGCACCAATGGCCAGACCAACGCCGTCCGGCGCGGTGAAGGTCAGCGGCGTGCCGCAATCGGCGCAAAAACCGCGATCGACATGGTTGGAGGAACGGAAGTATTTCGGCTCGCCGCGCGTCCAGTCGAGCCGGGCGCCACGCACCGAAACCAGCGGGGCGTAGAACGCGCCGAACGCCTTCTGGCACATGCGGCAATGGCAAACCGAAGCGTCGCCGAGTGCTCCTTCAACGCGAAAGCGCACCGCGCCGCACTGGCAGCCGCCGGTGTAGATCGGCCGGTTGTCGAGGCTCATCACTGATCACTCCGGCGCATGGCAGACGGCCTCGACATTGTTGCCGTCGGGATCGAAGACGAAGGCGGCGTAGTAGTCCGGATGATAGTGCGGGCGCAGACCCGGCCCGCCATTGTCCTTGCCGCCGGCGGCAAGTGCCGCGGCATGGAAGGCTTCGACCTCGGCGCGGCTGCGCGCGGTGAAGGCGACGTGCTGGTGATCCCTGGGCTTGTCCTTGCCGGTGCTCAGCCAGAACACCGGCCGGTCACGGCCATAGCCGCCGACCTTGGCACCGCCGGTATATTCCAGCGGCACCATATAGAGCAGCGTGGCCCCAAGCGGCGCCATCGCCTTGTCATAGAAAGCCTTCGAAGCATCGAAATCGGCAACGGTGATGCCAAGATGGTCGATCATCTTTTTACCTCCCAGGTGGTGACGCGTTCGCCGGTGACCGGATCCTTGCCGTCCTTCAACTGTACACCTTGCGCCAGCAGTTCGTCGCGGATGCGGTCGGCCTCGGCCCAGTTCTTGGCGGCGATGAATGCGAGACGCTTGGCGATTGCCTTGGCGACGTGGTCTTCATCAACCGTCGCCGACGCGACATCGAAGCCGAGGAACAGCAGCGACGCCTTCAGCGCAGCCGCCGCATCGTTGCCGTCCGCTGCCTCGCCAGCCAACTGGGTCAGGACCTGGAAGGCGGCATAGGTTGCGAGATCGTCCGACAAGGCATCGATGACCTGCACGGGCAGCAGTCCTGCGGCGGCCGGCGCAAGGTCGGCCGCCCGCTTCCATTTGCGCAGCGTGTTCTCGGCCTCTTCCAGCTTGCGCACGGAAAAGTCGATCGGTTCGCGATAGTGCGTCATCAGCATTGCCAACCGCAGCACCTCGCCCGGCCATTTGCGGCCGCCAAACGTCTCGGTCTCGAGCAGTTCGTTGATCGAATAGAAATTGCCGACGCTTTTCGACATTTTCTGACCTTCGACCTGCAGGAAGCCGTTGTGCATCCAGATGTTGGCCATCACGTCCGTGCCATGGGCGCAGCGCGACTGGGCGATCTCGTTCTCATGGTGCGGGAAGATCAGGTCGAGGCCGCCGCCATGGATGTCGAACACCTCGCCGAGATAGGCGGCCGACATTGCCGAGCATTCGATGTGCCAGCCCGGCCGACCCCTGCCCCATGGCGAGTTCCAGCCAGGCTCCTCCGGCGACGACAGCTTCCAAAGGACAAAATCGCCGGGATTTTTCTTGTGCGCGTCGACGGCGACGCGAGCACCAGCCTGCTGCTCGTCGAGATTGCGCTTCGACAGTTGGCCGTAGTCCGGCATCGACGCCGTGTCGAACAGGACTTCGCCCGCCGCAACATAGGCATGGCCGCGTTCGATCAGATTTTGAATCAACGTGATCATGTCGACCTTGCCGTCGGCGCGGGGCTCGACGAATTCGGTGGCGCGCGGTTCGACCGTCGGCTCCAGGCAGCCGAGAACCGCGACATCCCTGTGGAACTGGTCGGCGGTCTTTTCGGTGACCCGCCTGATCGCCTCGTTGAGCGAGAGCGTTCCGGAAGCGATCTCGGCGCCGAAATCACGCAGCGCGCGGGCGTTGATCTTGTCGTCGACGTCGGTGATGTTGCGCACATACGTGACGTGCGCCTCGCCATAGACTTGGCGCAGCAGGCGGAACAGCACGTCGAAGACGATCACCGGCCTCGCATTGCCGATATGAGCAAAGTCGTAGACGGTCGGGCCGCAGACATACATGCGCACATTGTCAGGATCGATCGGAACGAAATCCTCTTTCGTCCGCGTCAGCGTGTTGTAGAGGCGCAGGCTCTGCGATGCGTCGGACATTCGTGCCTTCCCGGTTCAGAACTCAATTTGACGAAGCCAGCCTTGCGAAACGCAAATCAGGCGCCAGCCTGCTGGCCGGGGCGTTTGTCCAATCTGGGGAAAGATGAGGCGAAAACGTCCGGACCAGCGCGAGGCTAGCCAATAATGCAAATGCCACAAATGGCGAAAGACGTTTTCATGGGCGGCTTTATCGCCTTGGCATGTGTTGCCGTCAAGTCGCAAGTTTCGGCAAAAACGTCGCTGGATCACAGGTAATGACCCAGTGAAACATTTTATTAAACATGTCGGCACAGTCATGAAACATTCGCCGGCTAGATCAGCAGGCGTCACGATTTGGTCAGAATCGGCCATCAAACGCAGACACGAAAATGTTACCTGGGAAGAGAGACATGCCCCGAACCAAGCAGGAAGCCAACCGCGCCAAGCAGCCGGCGCTGGCCAACCACTATCGCGCAATCGGCCCGGCCGCGATCGTCGCCGCCCTCCTCCACACCGCGAAGAAGAAGAAGCCGGTACAGAAGATCGTGTCGCCCCGCGCCGCCTGAAGTGGTGTGCGCCCTGCGCCAAGGGCGCCTGGCAAATGGCGCAGACATGCGCCGCTGAAGAACAGTTCAGCTAGAACAGCGTCATCTGACTGTCGTCCGCGCCGGGCTTCTGGCGCTTGACCTTCTCGGGCTCCGGCCCGATCTCGCCCCGCTCCTGAATTTCCGGCCCGGTGTTGGCGACCTTGTTGACGAGGTCGGAGACGGGAATGGCCTCGAAGAAATCGAGCTGAGCCGGCCGCAACAGATCGGCGACATCGCGTGGCTCGAGCGTGCGGCAATCCAGCCAACGGGCGAAATCCCTGGGATCGATCACCACAGGCATGCGGTCGTGGATATGCGCGATGTCGGCATTGGCGTTGATGGTCAGGATGGCGCCGGTGTCCATTTCCGAACCACCCGGCTCGGCATAGGTCTCGATCAGTCCGGCGAAGGCGACCAGCCCGCCATTCCTTGGGCGTATCCAGTAAGGCTGACCTTTCTTGCCGCCGGTTTGCCGCCATTCATAAAAGCCGGACGCTGGCACCAAAGCGCGGCGATGGCGCATGGCGGCCTTGAACGACGCCTTTTCGGCAGCCCCTTCGGAGCGCGCGTTGAACAGCAGCGGAAACTCGCGTGTATCCTTCACCCAGGTCGGGATCAGCCCCCAGCGCACCAGCATTGGCTGCCGGTCCGGCAGATTGGAGCCCGGCGCCCGCGGGGCGCCCGCGACCGCCATCAGGATCGGCTGGGTTGGTGCGATGTTGTAGCGCGCCGGGAAATCCTCCAGTTCCGCCAAGCCTAGCAAGGCGGTGGTCTGGTCCGGCGTCGCGGTCAAGGCAAAACGTCCGCACATTGTCGATTGGCGCCCTTCGAATGATCCAGCTTGAAAGTGGCGATGCAACCGGCGTTGCGCAACCGCTAAAGCTTGCCCATGCTGGGCGGTCCACAACAGACCTGCCTACACGCCGGATCGGGAACCCATGAACGAAGCGCGCAAGACACTTCCGGCAGTCTCGGTCGCCGTCGTGCGGGCAGACACCGTGCTTCTGGTCAAGCGAGCCCGGCAACCCTCGCAAGGGCTCTATGCCTTTCCGGGCGGCAAGATCGAACCCGGCGAGACGCTGGAGGCAGCGGCAGAGCGCGAACTTCAGGAAGAAACCGGTTTGCGCGCCACAAATTATCGCCCGCTGCGGGAAATCCACATCGACGGCCGGGATGACAGCCACCCGGTCGATTATCTTCTCACGGTCTTCGGCGCCGCCTATGCCGGCGGCGAGGCCGTAGCCAGCGACGATGCAGAGACGGCGGCCTTCTATACGCTCAGCGAGATGGCGGCATTGCCGCTCGCCGGCTCGGTGTTCGCCGTGGCCGAGGACTTGTTGGACCCGGACGGAGACGACGGGCCGAAGCCCTGAAACCGCCTTGCAGGCGACAAATTGTTTCGCCAAAAAGACTTATCCTGTTTGGCAGAGCCCCGCCGTTGGGTAGAGAAGGCTTATGAACCGTCCGTCCATGCTCCTCGCCGTGTGTCTTGCGGTCGGCGCGACCGTTTCGATACGGCCCGCGCTCAGCGCCGAATCGCCGTTCGAGCCTGGGTTGATGCGGCTGGCGGAGGTTCTGGGCTCGCTGCATTTCCTGCGCAATCTGTGCGGCGAGAAGGGCGACCAGTGGCGTGTCGAGATGACAAAACTGCTCGATTCGGAAAATCCGGACGCCGAGCGGCGCGCCCGCTTCATTGCCAGCTTCAATCGCGGCTACCGCTCCTTCGGCGGCACCTATACGCGGTGCACGCCCTCGGCGACCGAAGCCATCAGCCGTTACATGAAGGAAGGCGAGACGCTGTCGCGCGACATCGCCTCGCGTTACGGCAACTAGGCATTTGGCCGCTCATCAACAGCTATCCGGACCACTGCCGACGACGACTGAGATATCCGGCTTGCGCCCGGCGATATCTTGGTGCAATCCTCATGTTGCACTTCTGCAACAGTATTAACGAAACCTTACCGCGCGAAAGCGGAATTAACTCAAACTGAAGGTTTTCGCCCCGCAGGCCGCCCCAATCGGCTAAGTTTGACTCGAGCTGAACGCAGCTTCACACAAGGCAATCGGGCTTTGTAAAAGACGATCAAAAAAATGTCGTATTTACAAATACTTAATTGTCCCTGCGTGTGAAATGAACAGATCAGGCCTGATCCACATCGACGGATCGCTGCTTGAAAGGGTGGACATTCGCTTATGGAACATGGTGTCAACGACATCGACGCGCTGGTCAGGGAAGAAAAACGCCTGACCGCCGTGGAAAGCCACAGCGAGGCCTGGGCGGAAGGTCTCTCCGCCGGGATAGAGCCCGAGATCATTGCCGAAGCAGCACTCGAAACAGCCTTCGGCGAGATGTTGCGCGCCAATGGCGAGACCTCGGCCCTTGCCCTGCTCGACCGTATGCGTGAAAAGGTGATTGCTGGCGCCTTCGAACCTGAACGGCTGCGGCACTGAACCGACGTCCGGTTCTTTGACGGCAATATGCCGCTCGGGCGTCATGCCCGTAAGCAGGGAGTAACGGGCAGTGAGTTTTTCGATGTCAGGCAAGCCGCGTGGCTTGGTCCTTCGCATCTCTTTCGCCGCTTGCTCTGCCGCGATTCCCCTGGTTGTGTGTCTCGCGAGCAGCCCCGCCTATGCGCTGAGCGAAATCAAGCGCGAAGAGCTCCCCCCGACAGTCACGCCGCCGGCCCACGACGACATGTCGCCCCCCGGAAGCGCCGTGCCGATGCCCAACCCGGTCGGAACACCGCCGCCGGCCAGCCAACCGACTGCTCCTGCCGAAGCCGAGCCGGACAGTCCGGCGGATGGCGGCGTGACCAGACCGCGCGTCGATCCGGACACGCCGGTGCCTGAGGTCGTCTACGATCTCGGCAAGCTGCCGGAACCAGTGCGGCGCATGCATGATTTGATCGTCGAAGCCTGCAAGGGCGGCGATATCGAAAAGCTGCGGCCGTTGATCGGCACGGGCGAGAGCATGACACAGATATCGCTGACCGACATAGACGGCGACGCCATCGCCTTCCTCAAGGGCCTCTCCGGCGACCCAGACGGCCAAGAGATTCTGGCCATCCTGGAGGAGGTGCTTAATGCCGGCTACGTCCACCTCGATGCCGGTACGCCACAAGAACTCTATGTGTGGCCGTATTTCTTCGCCCTGCCGCTGGACAAGCTGGACGCCGAGCAGCGGGTCGAGCTGTTCAAGATCGTCACCGCCGGCGATTTCAATGACATGAAGCAGTTCGGCGCCTATATCTTCTACCGTGTCGGCATCACGCCTGCCGGACAGTGGTCGTTCTTCGTCGCCGGGGATTGAGCTTTCTGCCTCTGCCCTTGTAGAGATCCGGGAGCCTAGACGGGCAATGCCTCGGAAAACTCCACCGCTTTGCCCTGGCCTGGCGTGACGATTTCGCCCTCCCACATGACACGTCGGCCTCGAATGACGGTGCCGACCGGCCAACCCGTCACTTCCCTGCCATCATAAGGCGTCCAGCCGGCTTTCGAGCCGGCCTGCGCATTGGTGATTATCTCGCGTCGCATCATGTCGACGATGGTGAAGTCGGCGTCATAGCCGGCGGCGATGCGGCCTTTCCTGGCTATGCCGAAGATCCGCTGCGGGCCATGACTGGACAGGTCGACGAAGCGCTGCAAGGTTAGTCGGCCGGCGTTGACGTGGTCGAGCATGATCGGCACCAGCGTCTGCACGCCGGTCATTCCCGACGGCGAGGCCGGATAGGGCTTTGCCTTCTCGGCCAGCGTGTGCGGCGCGTGGTCGGAGCCGAGCACATCGACGATGCCTTGCGCAATGCCATGCCAGACGCCGTCGCGATGGCGCGCGGCGCGCACCGGTGGGTTCATCTGGATCAGCGTGCCAAGCCTGAGATAGTCGTCGGCGCTCAGCGTCAAATGATGCGGCGTTGCCTCGCAGGTCGCGACATCCTTGTGTTGTTCGAGGAACACAATTTCCTCGGCCGTCGAGATGTGCAGGACATGGATGCGGGCACGGGCATTTCGCGCGATGCGTACCAGCCGTTCGGTACAGCGCAAGGCGGCGATCTCGTCGCGCCAAACAGGGTGCGATGCCGGGTCGCCTTCGATGCGTTCGCCAAGGCGCTCGCGCAGCCGGAACTCGTCTTCCGAATGAAAGGCGGCACGGCGGCGCGTGTTTCTGAGGATCGACGCGACGCCCTCGTCATCCTCGACCAGCAGATCGCCAGTGGACGAGCCCATGAAAACCTTGATCCCGGCCGCACCCGGCAGCCGCTCGAGCTCGCCGACATCCCCGGCGTTCTCGCGGGTGCCCCCGACCCAGAAGGCAAAATCGCAATGCATGCGATCCGTGCCGCGCCGGACCTTGTCGGCAAGCGCTGCCTCGCTGGTGGTCAGCGGATTGGTGTTGGGCATCTCGAACACGGCAGTGACGCCGCCAAGCACGGCCGCGCGCGAACCCGTTTCCAAATCTTCCTTGTGCTCCAGCCCCGGCTCGCGAAAATGCACTTGGCTGTCAATGACGCCCGGCAGGATATGCAGGCCGCGGCAGTCGATCGTCTCGCCGGCCGAGGCCTGGCGGAGATCGCCGATGGCAGCGATGCGCCCGTACTTCACGCCGATGTCGCGAGCCCCTTCGCCGTCATGGTTGACCACTGTGCCGCCTGTCAGGATGAGGTCGTAGATCATGGCCATGCTCTCTTGCGGGGGGAGTGCCAGCGGCTTACGTAAAGGCCGACCATTTTGCAAGATCAGGTTGCTTTTCCGCCCATGCCCTTTGCCCAGCTCAAAGACCGCGCCCTCATTTCCGTATCAGGTCCGGATGCCGAGCATTTTTTGCAGAACATCCTGACCACCGATCTCGACATCCTGGCTCCCGGCGAAGCCAAGCCCGGTGCGCTGCTGACGCCGCAAGGCAAGATCCTGTTCGATTTCTTGATCTCCCGCACCGGCGAGAATGCATTCCGGCTGGAATGCCGGGCCGACATATCGGACGATTTCATACGCCGGCTGACGCTCTACAAACTGCGCGCCAAGGTCGAGATTGCCGAATCCGATCAGGCATTTGTCACCGTCGCATGGGGACATGAATCAACACCCTCACAATCTGATTCAACGGCGGCCGCCGACACACGCTTTCCGAAGGGTGCCGTCACGCATTCCTATGGTGAAACAGCAGAGCGCAGCGATCTTGCCGCATGGCATGCCTTCCGCATTGCCGGCGGCATTGCCGAAAGCGGCAGCGACTACCAACTCGGAGACGCCTTCCCTCACGATGTGCTGCTGGACGAAACCGGCGGCGTCGGCTTCAAGAAGGGCTGCTATGTCGGCCAGGAGGTCGTCTCGCGCATGCAGCATCGCGGCACGGCCAGGCGGCGCGTGCTGATTGCCTCGGCCGACAGGCCCCTACCCGTGCCCGGCACCGAACTGACCGTCGCAGGCAGGCCGGTTGGCACGCTCGGCTCGACCGCCGGCACGGCCGGTCTGGCCATTGCGCGCATCGACCGGGTCAAGGCGGCGCTCGACGCCGGCCAGCCGATCATGGCCGGGGACGTTCCGGTTACGCTGGCCATTCCCGGTTGGGCAAAATTCGCCTTCCCGCAGGAAGCCGTCAGCGCGGAGGAGGCCTGATGGCGGCCGACCGCGTCGGCGCGCCGGCACGCGCCTGGCAGCGCATGCTGTCGGGCCGCCGGCTCGACCTGCTCGACCCCTCGCCGCTCGACATCGAGATTTCGGACATTGCGCACGGGCTCGCCCGCGTTGCCCGCTGGAACGGCCAGACCAGCGGCGAGCATGCCTTTTCGGTTGCCCAGCACTCGCTGCTGGTCGAAGCGCTGTTCCGCGACCTGGTGCCCGAGGCTTCGGCCGACGCCCGGTTGGCGGCCCTGCTGCACGACGCCCCCGAATATGTCATCGGCGACATGATCTCGCCGTTCAAATCGGTGATGGGCGGCAGCTACAAGGACTGTGAGTTGCGGTTGCAGCGCGCCATCCATCTGCGTTTCTCGCTGCCGCCTGAACCAGTTGCCGCGCTGCGCAAGGAGATCAAGCGCGCCGACCAGATCGCCGCCTATTTCGAGGCAACGCTGCTCGCCGGTTTTTCGACCGCCGAGGCGACCGAGTTCTTCGGCCGTCCGCGCGGTTTCAATGCCGACCGCTTCGATTTCACGCCACGCTCGGTAACCTGGGCGCAGAACGCGTTTCTGAAACGGTTTTCGGCGATCGAGACGTCGCGGCATCAGCTTTCGGCGACCGCAATCGGCTAAGAACGCTAAATTAACCGGCGGCGGCCACAGTACCGCGTTCGATTACGGTTCGCAGGCGCGCTCATGCCCGTCGCTGATGCCAAGGATGGTTCGGCTGTCCCGAAACGGGAGGCCGAAGGTATGGACCGCTCCCGCCACATGGAAGACGAGCTGCGGGAGCAGAACCAACGCTTTTCGGCTGCGGTCGAGAACATGTCGCATGGCCTGTGCATGTTCGACGCCGACGAGCGGATGATCATCTGCAACGGCAATTACCTAAACATCTTTTGCCTCGACGCCAAGGTGATACGTCCCGGCATCCGGTTCCTCGACATTCTGCGCCACAGCGTCGACATCGGCGTCGCCTCGCAAACCGCCGACGAACTCTACGCCATCCGCAAGCCCTATATCGACCAGGCGAAACCCTCGACCTACGAGGAGATGCTGTCGGATGGCCGCATCGTCAGCATCTCGCACCGCCCTCTGGCTCTGGGCGGCTGGGTCTCGATCTATGAAGACATCACCGAGCAGCGCCGCGCGCAAGAGGATCTCAAGGAGCAGCACCGCCGCTTCGACGCAGCGCTCGCCAACATGTCGCAAGGCCTGCTGATGTATGACGCCGACGGCAAGATGATCGTGCGCAACGGGCGTTTTCTAGAACTCTACAACGTCACCGCGGCGGACTTCCCGCTTGGAACGACGCACCGCGACGCGCTCGAACGATTGCTGGAACTCGGCATCTATCGGAAGATCGATGTCGATAGCGAAGTCGCCAAGACCGAGGCCTGCCTGGTGGCGAAAAAAATGCATTCGGCCTATCGGCATCTTACCGACGGCAGGACGGTTCTGGTTACCCGCCAGCCGATGAGCGGCGGCGGTTGGGTGGCGACCTTCGACGATGTTACGGAGCGCCGCCGTACCGAAGAGCGCATGACCCATCTTGCGCATCACGATATGCTGACCGGATTGCCCAACCGCTCGATGTTTCGCGAACGGCTCGACATTGCGCTGGAGGACACGGCGGCCACGCCGCTGGCGATCTTCTCGCTCGATCTCGATCGCTTCAAGGCGGTCAACGACACCTGGGGACATCCGGCCGGCGACTGGCTGCTGAAGAGCGTGGCCGAGCGGCTGCAGCGCTGCCTGCATAATGAAAACGACGTCGTCGCCCGCTTCGGCGGCGACGAATTCGTCATCATCCAGTTCAATTTCAAGGGCATTGCCAGTGCTGAAAAACTCGCGAAGCGCATCGTCGAGACAATCGGAAAACCGTTCCGCGACAAGAGCCGCGAGATGCATATCGGCATCAGCCTGGGCATCGCGGTTTTCCCCGACGACGGCGGAGATGCCGACACGCTGCTGAGGAACGCCGATACAGCGCTTTACCGGGCGAAGAGCGAAGGGCGCAATCTGTATCGCTTCTTCGAACCCGGAATGGACGCAATGGTACAGGCACGGCGTGCGCTGGAGGTCGACCTTGAGACCGCGCTGCCGCGCCAGGAATTCGACCTCGATTTCCAACCCATCATGAACATCGCCTCCGGCGAGATCGTCGGCGCGGAAGCCTTGATGCGCTGGCATTCCGCAGAACGCGGCATGGTGGCGCCGGACAGCTTCATTCCGGTCGCCGAAGAAACCGGATTGATCGTGCCGCTTGGAGAGTGGGCGCTGAGGAAAGCCTGCACGGCGGCGGCACGCTGGCCCGCCGGCCTGCGCGTCGCGGTCAATGTCTCGGCCGTGCAACTCAAAAGCGGCAGCTTCGCCCGCAGCGTCATCTCGGCGCTGGCTTTCTCCGGCGTGCCAGCCGGTCGATTGGAACTGGAGATCACCGAAACCGTCCTTATGGACGAAAGCGCGGCGGTGCAAAGGACGCTGCGGCAGTTGCGCGAACTCGGCATCCGCATCGCGCTGGACGATTTCGGCACCGGCTATTCGTCGCTCGGCTACCTCAGGCGTTTTCCTGTCGACAAGATCAAGATCGACCGTTCGTTCATCCACGACCTGGGCAATCGCGACACCGCGGCGATCGTTCGCACCGTCATTGGGCTGGGCGCCGAGCTTGGCATTACTGTCACCGCCGAGGGGGTCGAGACCGAGGTGCAACTCGACATCCTGCGCGGCAATGGCTGTACCGAGGCGCAGGGCTTTCTGATCGGCGCGCCGTCAACGGCGGCCGAGATCCAGCGTCTATTGAGATCCCGGGCGCCGCACAGCCAGACCGGCTGAGGCCGGACATCGTCAATGCAGCGTCTCGATGTACTTTTCGTGGAAGCTGACATAGCCGGGCTCGACCACCTTGAGATGCCGCTCGATCAGCGCATGAAACCGCGGCAGTTGATGAAACGGCACGCCGGGATAGGCATGATGCTCGGCATGGAACGGCATGTTCCACGCCAGCTTGCGGACCAGCCAGTTGGTCAACGTGGTCCTGGTGTTCTCCAGCATGTTGGCGACGAACGGACAGCGACCATGCTCGGCCAGCAGATAGAGGCGCAGAAACGGCTGCCCCAACAAAGCGGGCAATATCCAGACATAGACAAGCACCGAGAGCCGGAAATAAACGGCCAGCAGAAGGACCACGGCGTAAAAGGCCATCATGGCGCGTGCCTCGATGCGCACCTTGTCATAGCCCTTCGGCGGAACGTAGCTTTCGCGAGCACGGTCCGCCGCGTTGGCATAAAGCGTCTTGAGGTGGCCCCACCATAACGGGATACCGGAGACATGGACGAGGTATTGCCGCCATGTCTCCGGCTTGGGGAACGCCAGTTCAGGGTCGTTCTCCGGGTCTTGCGTGTATCGATGGTGGGCGAAGTGGAAGTAGCGGAACCAGTCCGCCGGGAGCGCGATCGCCAGGCTGCACACCCGCGCCACGAAATCGTTCAGCCGCTGTGCCTCAAAAGCCGTGCGATGAACCGCCTCATGCAGCAGCGTGAACAGGAAGACGATGAGGATACCTTGCGGCAGCATCAGCAGTGGCCAGAACGGCACCTTGGCGGCGATCAGCGATCCGACGATCACGATCGCACCCCAGTGAGCGGCAAGCTGAACGAGGCCCGCGACATCCGACTTGGCGGTCAGGCGGTTGCGCTCTTCCTGCGTCAACGATGAAATCACGTCGCGATGATCCATGGTTTTGATCCAGACTGGGATTTGATGAACCCACTGTAGCGCATGAAAAATCTTTCCAAAAACGACGACTTCTGCAATTTAGATAAGCTGATCTTATCTGTTTGGTGACCATGGCCGTACTCCCCTCCCTCAAAGGACTTCAGGCCTTCGAGGCCGCCGCCCGTACAGGCAGCTTTGCGGGGGCGGCGGAAGAACTTTCTGTATCGGCCGCCGCCGTGAGCCAACTCATCCGCACCGTCGAGGAGCAGATGGGCCGCAAGCTGTTCCATCGCGTCAACCGGCGCGCCGTCCTCACCGAGGCCGGCGTCGAGATGCTGCCCAGGCTGACCATGGCCTTCCAGGAGATCGGCAGCGTCGCGCGCCAATCGGGCGGCGATGCGTTCCGCCCGCGCCTTGTGGTCTCGGTGCCGCCATCCATGGCCATGGGTTGGCTTTCGCAGCGTCTCGCCGGTTTTGTCTCGAGCCATGGCGCCGTCGACATATCGCTCAGAGGCGACGACGACCCGGTGCCGTTCGACCGTGAGCTGATCGACATCAGGCTCTCCTATGGGCCGCATTATCGCGAGCACCCGACCGAGGATATCGTCCAGGACGCGGTCTATCCCGTGTGTGCACCCGGGCTGGCCGGCATGATCAAACCTGAAGGCCTCGCCAGCCTGTCGCTCATCCACACCGGCTGGGGACCAACCGGTGCGTCCTTTCCGTCCTGGCACAACTGGTTCGAGGCGGCCGGCATCGAACCGGGCCGGGCGGCGCAGCGCGGCCTCTCGGCCAACTCGTCGCGCGTAGCACTCAACCTTGCCATTTCGGGATTGGGCGTGGCGCTGGCGCAAGGGATCTACTGTGCCGAGGCGCTGGAAGACGGCCGGCTTGTCAGGCCCCTCGCCCAGGCACTGGAGCTGCGCCAGCCCTACTGCCTGACGATCCCGGAGCGCAGCGCCAGGCGCGATGTCGTGGCGGCGTTTCGCCAGTGGCTGATCGACGAATGCCGGCGCGCGGTCGGCTCGCCGGCATTGCGTTGACGTGACACGCGGCGAAGATCAGAGGTGCCCGCTCAATGCCTCAGCCATGTCCTTGTTTGTCGCCACGGGGATGATCTCGAATTCCACCAGATCCGCCCATTCGATGACCCAGCGCTGCAGCAGCGTGACGTCATCGGCCTCCACCAGCAGGAAGCAGCGGCTCATGTCCGCCGCGATCCAGCTGTGGTGCACGAGAAGCTCGTCCGGCTTCAGGCGGCCGCGGTCGCGAAAGCGGCGGTAGATCTCCTTGCGATCACAGCCTGTGAAATCCTCGATCACGATAAACTGCATGTTCTACCCCCGATCAAATTACCGCCCCGGCCGGTCCAGCCGCTCCAGGAACCACTGCGTCAGCCGCACCCAGACCTCGTCCTTCTCGCCGGAATCCTCCCAGCCATGGTCGAGGTTGGGATTATCATTCACCTCGATGACGAAGACGCCGTCCTTGGTCTCCTTGAGGTCGACGCCATAGAGCCCGTCGCCGATGCAGCGCGCCGCTTTCACAGCCGTCTCGACGACATGCGCCGGCGTCTCCTTCAGCGTGAAGGTCTTGATGCCGCCCTGGTCGGGCTTGCCGTTGGCCTTGTGGTTGACGATCTGCCAGTGCTTCTTGGCCATCAGATAATGCACGGCAAACAGCGGCTGGCCGCCGAGCACGCCGACGCGCCAGTCATACTCGGTCGGAATGAATTTCTGCGCGATCAGAAGGTCGGAATCCTCGAGCCATGCGGTGGCAAGCGTCTTCAGTTCCTCGAAATTGGCGCATTTCTTGACGCCGCGCGAGAACGACGAATCCGGGATTTTCAGCACCAGCGGAAAGCCCAGCGTCTGCGCCGCCAGTTCGAGATCCGAGGTGCCGGCGATCATCACCGTCGGTGGCACCGGCACCTTGTTGTAGGCCATCAGTTCGTTGAGATAGACCTTGTTGGTGCAGCGGATCATCGACAGCGGATCGTCGATCACCGGCATGCCTTCCTGCTGGGCGCGGCGGGCGAAACGATAGGTGTGGTTGGAGATCGAGGTGGTCTCGCGGATGAACAGCGCGTCGTAATTGGCGAGCTTGGCCAGATCCCGCTTGGTGATCGGCTCGATTTCGACGCCCATCTTCTCGGCGATCTTGGCCCAATAGCGCAGCGACGAGATCTCCGAGGGCGGCAATTCCTCATGCGGGTCGACCAGCGTGGCGAAGGTGTAGCGCGCCGGCGTGCGGCCCTTGGTGTCGCGCCACTCCCGGTTGGTGTAGGTTTCCAGGCACTGGATGAAGCTTTTTTCCTCGTCCTCGGTCATCCGCGCCAACGGATGGAAGCCGATCTTGCGGATCGAGGCCCATTCGGCGCTGTCCTTGATGTGTACTTCGAGCGCCGGCGCGCGGAACCAGTCGAACAGAAGTTTGGCGAAGCGGTCCCAGATTTTCGACGGGCCGATGCCGAAGAAGATGCAGACCTTTTGCGGAAAGGCACCGCCGAGATCCTTGCGGCATTTGTTGAGCGCCAGTTCCAGTTCCGGCAGCGCGTGCTCATAAAGCTTGCGTTCCGACAGGTCGATCATCGTCTCGACCGTCGGGATCACCTTGTGGCCGCGCGAGCTTGCCAGCAGCGACGCATAGTAGCCGCGGCTCTGATAGGCGTAATTGTTCGACAGGTTGATGACCTTCGGCCGCTGGCCGCGAAACAATGATGGATGCGCGAGATAGTCGCGATTGGTGATGATCTTGTGCGGTGTCGCCACCTGGTCGAGATCGCTCTGCCTGCCGGTAAGGATGACCCAGGTCATTATCTGTCACGCTTTCCCAGAGTGATGGCGGCACGCAGTCCATCGCGACCGAACTGCGCCATGTTCATGAAGATGCCGTAAGGCACGGGAATGTTGGCTGCATCAAGGATGGTCTCCTGCCTTTCATCCTCGACCCAAGGGTCGTGGATCAGGATATGGTCGCCGTCATCGCCGATCGCCAGCACCCAGTGCGGCACCTTCTTGCCGAACATCAGGAAGCCGCTGATCAGCACCAGCACCAGCTTTCCCCCAGCGATCGCAGCGCGGATATCGTCGATTGTGAATGCACGGTAATTCACCGGGATGCCGTAAAGTTCCGCGCGTCGGCGAAAGTCGACCTGGGCGAGTTCCATCACCCGACGCTTGTCCTCGCGGCGCACCGATTGCAGGAACAGCGCACCGAAGAAGGAGACGTAGATCTCCGCCGCAAGCCCGCTCTCGTACCCCGAAACAGCGAGGCCGAACGGTTCGCATCCACCGGGACCCGACATCATGAAGACGGTCGTCGCTTCACGCCACAGGCGGATTTCCATGACCGGATCCGGCACGAAGCCGCGATCGAAATTGGCCATCGCCATCATCAGGCAGCACGGGCCGCAGGTGAACTCGCAGGTCTGCGGGTAGAACGGCACCTTGGTGTCGATCGGAATGTCGCCACGCAAGGTCTTTTCGTAGCGAAGTGCCGTTTCGCCATCCTCATAGTAGCCGGGCTCGCGGCCGATCTTGCGATAACCGGCCCGTTCGTAGATGCGGATCGCGCGGCTGTTGTCCTCGCGAACTTCGAGACGCAGCATCATGCGGTCGTGCTCGAAGGCGGCATCTTCGGCGGATCCGAGCAGCATGCGGCCGACACCCAGTCCGCCGAAAAACGGACTGGTCGCGATCGAGTAGAGGCGCGCCACGCCGCTGCCCTTGCGAAACAGCACGATCGCATAGCCGGCCACGCGGCCATCGACTTCGGCGACCAGCGTCTCGGCGGTTTCACGCTCGATGAACAGGCGGAAGGAGCGGCGGGAAATACGGTCGCTTGAGAAAACAGCTTTCTCAATGGCGGCGAGATCATCGACGTCAGACGCGCGGGCCGTGCGGATCTCGGCAGGCATGCGGCTTCAGAAAACCTCGATTGGTGGTGGAAATGGCCCTACTCGAACACGTCCTTGACGCCAACCAGGGCGTGGGGAAAACCGGCGTCCACCTGGGCGCACGAAGTCCGCTCCACCACCTTGAATCTTCGCCTCGTGTTTCCAAAAACCGTTTCCGATTTTCGGGCGATGCGACGGCATTCATCAAGCGCTATCGCACCTCGATTAGGGCCGAATTGTGACAAATCCGACGCCGGCCCGACGGGCGCAAAAGGTCCTTCGGCCGGATCAGCATTCGCGCATCGACGGCACCGGCAAAAGCAATGCCGTTCAGCTTGCCAGCCCGTTTACAAGTTGCGTGTAGGCGCTCCTCGCGACCTCGGCCAACCGCTCGCGCGGCAAGGAGCCGACCACCGCACAGCCATAGCCCTTGTCCAGCCAGTAGACGGCCTCGGGTCCGTCTTGCGCGGCGGCGTAGGTGCCTTTGGCATTCTCCGTCGATTCCGTGGTGACGAACAGCGAGATACGCTGCCCATTGCCGTCCTCGTAAAGCAGCATGGCGGCCTTGCTCTCGCCCGCCGGCAGCAGCCGGCCGCCGACCAGTTGGAATCCGTCCGCGGTCAGGTCCGGCGCCACCAGCTTCAGCCCTACACGGTTGGACAGCCAGGTCTGCAGATGGTCCTTGTCGCTGGCCGGCACCTCGACGGCATGCCGCTTTTCGGCGGCATAGATGACATGGGCAGCGATTGCCTGCTCGGCCAGCCGATCTTCCGCCGGGTCCTCCTGGCCGATGCCGTCGATCCCGGCAAAGTAGCCACCAAGTCCGCCAGTGACCAGAAGCACGGCGGCAGCAGCGGCAAGCCACCAGCGTGAGCGTGGCACAGATGCCTTGACCGGCACCTCGCCAAGCACGACCTTGCGCAACCGCGCAGGCACGGCTTCGTCCAGCACGTCGGCGAAGGCGGCACGCAGCGCCGCCCGGTCGGCGGTGAAACGGGCGCTCTTGGCCTTCATCTCGGGATTGGCGTCGAGCCAGGCATCGTAGGCCGCGCGCTCATCGCTGGGCAGCTCGCCATCGAGCGCCATGTGGATGTCACGTTCGGAAAAGTCGCGGCGGATCATTTCTCGACGATCCTTATCGCGCGGCGGCGCGCCGTGTCGTCCAGCAACCCGCGCAACTCCTCGCGCCCGCGCGCAATGCGCGACATCAGCGTGCCGGCAGGCACGCCCAGAATGTTGGCGGCTTCGGCATAGGAAAAACCTTCGATGGCAACCATGACAAGGGCTGCCCGACGGTCGGGGCTGATCGCCTGCAATGCGTCGATGATCTCGCGCGAGGCAATGCTCTCCACCTGCTCAGCCGGCTGGGCAACGGCTTCGCCCGCCTCCAGCGGCAGCATCGCCGCCTCGCCGCGGCGGTTTACCTTGCGCATCTGATCGATGAACAAATGATGCATGATCGTAAACAGCCACCTCCGGGGGCTTTCTCCTGTCTGCCAATTGTCGAGCCGCACAAGCGCCCGCTCGAGGCAATCCTGGACAAGGTCGTCGGCAGCGTCGCGGTCGCGCAAAAGCGAGCGTGCGTAACGGCGCAGGCGCGGTATTTCGCCAAGGATTGCTGCCTTCTTTTCGTCCATGACCGCAGGTTTCGAGGTCGCCCTTGTTGATCCCAATTGAACGCGCCTTCCGGGCGCGGCGCAAGCGGCCAGCGCGAAGCGGTCTCCCGCCCCGGTCACCCAAGCAATGAGATAACGATGGCCGGTGCCGATTTATTCCCGATCGAAGGCAGCGGTAAATCGATTGCCAAAATACGTAAAATATGCACAATATGTAAAATACGTATGAGGGTCACTCGATGAAACAATTCACCTTTTCGGATATGAATCGGGCGTCCGGCGAAATTCTCGAAACGGCAATGATCGAGCCTGTCGCTCTCACGAAACGCGGCAAAGAGAAGCTGATCATCCTATCAGCGGCCCAATATCGGCAGCTCGTTAGTTCGCCTCATGCGGTAGCCTACACGCTTGAGGACGCGCCGGACGAGGTTCACGATGAACTCATGTCCGGATTGGAGGCCATCACAACCAGCGACAAGCCGGATGCTTAAGCCCGGCGATTTGCTTCGATACTATTGTCTATGGGCACGACAGGCTGACGCCGGCGAGGAATCCGGCCGCAAGGCGCGGCTCGTCTGCATTGTGGTCAGAACGCCGGCAACGCCTGCCGCACTGTTCTTGTTCCCGCTCACCTCGCAAAAGCCCGACCAGTCCCGCACGCATGTTGCCGTGAGCGAAATCGAGTGTCGCAGAGGTGGGCTCGATTTCCCGTCATGGCTGATCCTAGACGAGTACAACCGCGTACAGATCGATGAAGCTTATGATCTCGTCACGACGAGGCCAATCGGCTCCTTCAGCCCAGCGTTTGTCCGGAAGATCGCGGGCCTCATCAAAGAGGCAATCGTACAGCGCCGCGTGCGCGGCGTCGTCCGAAAATAGCGGACAAACCGGTACATGAACGGGTAAGGGCTATTCACGGAAGCAAGCGCATCATCCCTCCTTCGCCGCCCGTGTCAAAAGCCGCTGATAGAACAGGCCGATACCGATCAGAACCGCGCCGAGGCCGATGAAGGATAGCGCCCGGAGTACGCCTTCCAACTCCGACATGTCGAAGATGAAGACCTTCAGCACGGCGATCGCGATCAGCGCGGCCGAGGCTATACGCAGCACCTGCGATTTCAGCCAGACGCCGGCGGTGAGCAACGCCACGCCGATGACCAGCCAAAGCGCCGAATAGGTGTAGGTTTCCAACTGGCCGAGGCCGCTCCACAGGCCGATGAACTCGCCCTTGAACAGACGCCTCACCGAGAGCGTGGCATAGGCGAAGGCAAGTGCGGCAGCCACCACAGCCAACATCTGCGCATACCATTTCGGCCGCTTGTCCCTGGCGTAGAGCGCCAGTCCCCCGGCGGCGACCGCCGGCAGGAGATAGGCGAGGAACAACAGGTTGAACACCGGGATGCGGCCTGTCGATTCGTCGGTGAACAATGGGTTCAGCAAGACGAAATGCCTGACAACGATGAAGGCGACCGAGGCCACACCGGCGGCCATCGAACCATAGCGCAGCACCGAGCTTGGCGAGCGCATGTCGATGGCGACCAGGATGGCGCCGGCGCCGATGGCGATCAGGGTGTAGATCGACTGTTCGGCGAGCGTCATGGCACCCGTGTCGATGACGCCGCCGTGCATGGCGTGGCGCACCAGCATGGCGAGCGTGAGCAGCGCAAATAGCGCCGCCGCCGCTTCCATGGCCAGGCGCGGCCGGCCATTCGTGGTGCGCGCAAGCTGCCAGGCGGCAAAGCCGAAGGCCAGTGCCGGCACGCCGTAGCCCGGCAGCAGCCAGTTGAACACCGGCGTCGTCGACAGGAACTCCGCACCGACAATGGTCGGGTCGAAGGCGACGCGGCCAAGCACCGCGATCACCGCGCCGACCGAAATCCAGCCGAGCACGGGATAGGAGCGCCAGCGTGTCGCCAGCGCCGGCACCACGGCTGCAGCACCGAGCAGGATGGTGGTCCAGCCGGAATCGAAAGCCATATGCATCAGCAGCAGGCCGGCGATCGCCGCGCCGCCCAGGGCAAACGACACCGCGATGCCGCCCTTGAGCGGCGGCTCTTCGGCCCGCGCGATCCATTCGCCGCCCGCGGCGAAAACCACGACCAGGAGTGCCGCTGCGGCGGCGTAGACAAAGTCACGGTCGAGGTTGCCGAAGGTGAACCAGAGTGCCAGCAGGACGACAAGCGGGACGATGACGCCCCATGCCGCCCATGAGGCCGCGCGGATCTGCGTTCCGACGGCGAACCGGCGCGCGGCCCAGAAGCCGGCGCCAATGAAGACGAGGCCGAGGCCAATCCCGATGCGCAGCGTCAAGGCATTTCCCGCCGTCACTGGCAGGCCGTCAAAGCCTAAATTGCCTTGGGAGAAATCGGAGCCGATGGTGGTGGGCGGAATGATGCCGAGATGGATCAGCACGGTCACCAGTCCGGCCGCGTGCAGCAGCGGCAACGCGCGCGGCCGATAGAGTGCGGTGGCAACAAGGGCGAGGATGACCAAAGCGCCCGGTAGAGCACCGCCTGCTGCGACAAGCGTCGAGTCTACGGACAGGCCCAGCGCCGAAAACGCCACGAAGACCCCCGGCACTATCGATGGCCAGTCGAAGCCCTTGCTTGCAGTTTCCTCTTCGCCGCCACGACTGCCCAGCCAGACAAGAGCAAGCACCGCCAGCGTCACCGCGTCGATGAACAGGATGACGGCAAGGTCGGCGCCTGGCACGCTGGTCATGTAGACGATGGTCCATGCACCGGTGCCGAAAAAGGCGGCCGCCATCAGTAATTTCCAGTCGCGCATGCGGGCGATGACGCCGGTCGCTGCGAGCACGATCGCGAGATAGCCGAACAGCGCCCAAGGACTGGGTGCCTGCGAGGCGACCAGCACTGGCGTCACCATGGCGCCGACAAGGCCGATGCCGGCCAGCGCCTGGCCATGGACAAGGGCTGCCGCGATCGTCGCCACGCCGATGACGCCGAGCAGCGTGAAGGCGAGTGCCGGGCCGATGAAGCCGTAGATGCCATGCGCGGTATAGACGGTGCCGAACAGGATGAAGGCACCGGCTGCCGTCAGGATCGCTGGAATATAAGCGCCGGCGGCCCCTTGCACCGGCACCTTGAAGCCGGTGCGACGGATGAATTCGCCGCCGGCCACCAGCACAAGGCCGAGCACGCCGGCCATGGCCAGCCGCACGCCGGGGCCGAAAATGCCGGCTTCGATGGTGTAGCGGATCAGGAACAGGCCGCCCAGCGCCAGTGCGATGCCGCCAACCCAGACCGCCCAGCGGGTTCCGAGCGCGGTTTCGACGTCGGATTGGCGGACAGCTTTCGCCGCTCCGGGAAGCTCCGCAGGTTCCACCGCCTTCGGTGCCGGTTCTGGAGCGGTCCACGGCCCGGAGACGATCTCGCCGGTCGAGTCTTCCGTGTCCGTGGCTGGCGCCGGGGCTGTGACCGCTGCGCTTACCTCCGGCGGGACAATATCGGCCGCGGCCGCTACGTCCGGAGCCATATCGGCGGGCGCGTTGCCGGACACCGCCTGTTCGGACGGCTTGGTCGCCAGCGGCACGGCTCCCGAAAGCACAAGGCTGCGCAGCGCGCCAAGCTCGCGCTCGACAAGGCCTATGCGGCTCCGCTGGCGCGAAATGATGACGAACAGGGCGATGATGGCGACAAGGCCGATCAGGCTTTCAAACATGGCGGTTCCCCCAAACCAGGCCAGTTTTCACTGACATTCGTCTTACTGACATTCAAATGCGGCGGCCAAACGGCCAGAAAACTCAGCGCGCCGCCAGATTTGCGGCCGGAAAGATCGAGCATGTTTCGGTGCCGAAAGCCAGCAGCTTGCCGCCGCCATCCTTCAGCGTCGCTTCCGACACCGCCTACGTGCGGCCCTTGTGAACGACCCTGCCCTCGCACACCACCTCGCCGGTCTTCGGCGTGATGGGCCGCGTTAAATTCACCTTGAACTCCGCCGTCGTATAGGCCTCGCCCTTTTCGAGCAGCGTCTGCACGGCGCAGGCCAGTGCCGAATCGAGCAGCGTCGCCGCCCAGCCGCCATGCACGCTGCCCAGCGGATTGAGATGGCGCTCACTCGGCATGCCATGAAAGACAGCGCGCCCTTCCGAGACTTCGGTGAGCGTGAAATTCAGCTGAAAGGAAATCGGCGGCGCCGGATACTTGCCGTCGACGATGCGCTGCAGCAATTCCAAACCGGTGTATTTCAGGATGTCGGCGTGCGGAATGGTGCCGAGGCCGAGCGGTGAGACCCGGCCAGGATAAAGTTCGACCTCGCTCATGTGATGATTTCTCTGGCTGCGTCCTGGCCAGCTATGGCCTTGCCGCGCGCGTGATGTTTGCGCAAGGCGGCGAGGAAGCCGGTACGAGCGTCCGGCGGCTCGATGCCGCGCGGCTCATAGACATGGCGGTTGAAAAAGAAGCCGGTGAGCCGGAAGGCGTCCTCGACATCAGCCGCATCGGCGCGCAGGCCGGAGCCGCGCTGCAGGAAAGCCGGCAGAGCCAGCATCTTGTCGCGCCATGGCAAACCGGCTTCGCGCGATACTGCGCGTCCCGACTTCGGCGAGACATAGGCCAGGTCCTGTCGCGTGCCGGTGGCGGCGCATTGGCTGAGATCGAGGCCGAAGCCGAGTTCGTCCAGCACCAGAAGCTCGAAGCGCGCCACCAGTTCGCCGGCAACATCGGCATCGTCGAGATGGACGATCATCACGGCAAGCGTTTCGTAGAGACCTTCGTGCGCATCGCGCTCGGGCAGCAGGCGCAGATGCGCGGCCATGGTCTGCAAGCCGTAGACGGCGACGGCGCTGTCCATCAACCGGGCCGCGTTCATCTCGATCGCCTCGGCCTGGAACGTGCCGAGATGTTCATCAAGGCGCGCACGCCACAACAGGTCGACGCGATTGCCGGGCTGGAGCACGGGCTGCTGCTTGCGCGAACGGCCGCCGCGAACAAGGCCGAGATGACGGCCATGCGCTCGCGTCAACACCTCGAGAATGGCGCTGGTTTCGCCATGCTTGCGGGTGCCGAGAATGATTCCCTCGTCGCGCCATTCCATTTCAGGAGCTTTTCACCGATCGGGTGGCGAAATCAAGGTATCGGCTTGGCCCTGGGTAACTCTCATGCCAATGCATAAAAAACCGCCCGCAGCGATGTGCTGCGGGCGGGCTGGTGAGGTCAGTCGATCCGTTAGAAATTGCGCTGGAAGCGAACGATGCCGCCGACGCTGCTCTTCTTGTCGGCCTTGGTCCAGTTGTTGAAGTCGAAGTCGTCGAATTTTCCTGCATTGAGGTAATCGACTTCGGCCGTGATCGTGTAGCCGGGGACGATGGTGTAGGCAACGTTGGCCGCGACGGCGAGGTTCTTCCAGTCGTCATAGGAGACCTGGGCGTTGAACGAGGTCTTGTCGTTGAACTTGTAGGTGCCGCCGCCCCAGATCGCCCAGTTTCCGCCCCATGGCTTGTACTGGGTACGGCCTGTGCCGAAGTCGTTGATGTTGTCGTTGGTGCCGTAGCCGCCCATGACGAACAGCGTCAGTTCCTTGCTGACGTTGACGTCCAGTCGGACCTTGCCGGCCACTTCCTCATAGTTGCTGTCATAGGCGACGACGCCGGTGATCGCACCCCAGTCGCCCTTGTACTTCAAGCCGCCGACGACATGCGGAACATAGCTGTCGATCGTGTTGACGGCGGTGCCCTCTTCGAGCGAGACCACGCCGGTGAAGCCGCTGCCAGCGTCGAAGTAGTAGCTGATGAGGTTGGTATCCTTGACACCATAGGGGATGAGAGTGTCCTGGATGACGTTGCCGGCATAACCGATGAACTGGTCATATACCGTTTCATCCTTACCGACGCGCAGGCCACCGAGTTGGATCCAGGCGAAGTTGAGGGTGGTGGCCTTGTTGCCGGCCTGCCAACCGGTGCCGCCACCTGTATAGTCGCCAGACGAATTGCCGAATTGAAAGCGGGTCTCGGTGAAGGTCTTCAGCGTGCCGAGTTCGGTTTCCTGGCCGGTATAGGTCCTCAGCGTGAAGCGCATGTTCTTGTAGTAGGTGTCGTTCCTATCGCCGTCCATGTGATCGGCAACGTTATTGGCGCCATCCAGCGCGCCGGAATCGCCGACGCCCATGTCGTAGCGGAGGTAACCGCCGATGCGCAGGCAGGTCTCGGTGCCCGGAATATAGAAGTAGCCGGCGCCGTAGACGTCGCAGATCTTGACGTATTCGGCTGGTTCCGGTTCGGCGACGACGACAGCGTCGGCGGCGCGTGCGCCGCTGACCGCGATCAGGGCCGCGGCTGAGCCGAGAAGGAGGCTCTTGATGTTCATTTTCTGACCTCTCCAGTCATAGTTATAAATGGCTTCGAATTTGTGGCTGGCGGCAATGTTTTCCCGCCTCACCCCCACAACGAAAAAGGCTCGCATCGCTCGCCCTTTTCAGCGGCGAACATACCCATCGATCCTCTGCCTTCAATGACGATTTCCGAAATAATGCTAGTTCTATGAACAGATTAGTGCTGTGTTGCACAAATAACACTTATTACCAACACGAATGGCACAATCGGCACAACGTCATATATTGAATATATATACGGATACTTACGCGGCTAAATACATTTCTAACGTTCTATATTTCTGAAATTACCGTACAGTGCGGAATATCTACCTGATTTACGCCGAAATCGACCTGGTTCTTGCCGCCACCCCTCTATCAGCGGATGACGCTCATCCGCCAAACCTACTCTGATACCGAGGCGAAAAGCGGGATGACGCTTCCAAGCCTGTCTGCTCTTCCAAGACGATCGAAACTCCCTGGAGCGCTGTCGCGTCGCCGATTGTGACAGCAGCCAGCCGTTGAAGACGATCCCTCCATGACGCCTCTCAATCGACCTTGGCGACGCCGGCGATGTAGTCCCCCGCCTTGATCAGGCGGGTGGGCACGCATAGGTCCGGAAAAGCATCGCCTCGGCCAGAATGTCCCTGGTCGCGCCATACGAGGCGGATGGTTCGGCGACAGGATTAGGATCTGGTGGGCGAGAGCGGCTTGAACGTTTGGCGCCTCACGCGCCGTGCGCGTGATCGGCAAGCACTTCATCGATCACGTGACGGGATCTTTCAACCTCGACAGGGTTGACGTCGATCTGTCCGGCAACCGTGATCAGCGCCTTCCAGAGCGTCCAGCCACGACCGCGCGCCCACATCGCCTCGTCGGCCGGAAGGCCGGCACGAAACGCCTCCCGGCTTTTGCCTTCCAACAGCGTCCACGCGATCGCCAGATCGCAGGCGGGATCGCCGACGCCGGAGGTTCCGAAGTCGATCACCGCGCTCAATCGGCCTTGCCTGACCAGCAGGTTTCCCCAACTGACGTCACCGTGGAACCAGACCGGCGCACCGTGCCATGGTGCGGCAAGTGCTGCCTCCCACACCGCACTGGCGGCGTCCGTATCTATCTTGCCGTCGAGAGCAGCAATCGCTTGCCACGTTTCGCCATCGTAGACGCTGAGTGGTCCGCCGCGAAAGAAATTGTGCTGTCCCGGCGCCGGTCCACCGGTCGCATCGATCCGCTGCAGGGCGACCAGGAACATGGCCAGGTCGGTCGCGAATCGCGGCAGGCTGGCGATACGCTCGCGCTTTGCTGTCTCGCCTTCGATCCAGCGGTAGACGGACCAATGCCAGGGATAGTTTTCGGCCGGAACCCCCATCGCCAGCGGCACGGGAATCGGCAGCGGCAACAGAGGCGCCAGCCTCGGCAGCCAGCGATGTTCCTTTTCCACCTGCAGGGAATAGGCCGCGGCACTCGGCAGCCGCACGGTCATCTCGTCGCCGAGATGGAAGGTCCTGTTGTCCCAGCCGCCAAACTCGACGGGCCTGACCGCAAGGTCCTTCCAACGGGGAAACTGCGTGGCGATCAATCGGCTGACAAGCGCTATGTCGATGTTCGGCTTGCTGTCCATCGATCCTAGCGCGGAAACTCGAGCCCCATCTCGCGATAGCGCTCGGGATCATCGCCCCAGTTCTCGCGCACCTTGACGAACAGGAACAGGTGCACCTTCTGTTCGAGGATGCCTGCTATCTCCATGCGCGCCGCCTGGCCGATGGCGCGGATGGTCTCGCCCTTGTGGCCGAGCACGATCTTCTTCTGGCTGTCGCGCTCGACATAGATGGTCTGGTCGATGCGCACCGAGCCATCCGGCTTCTCTTCCCATTTCTCGGTCTCGATATGCGAGGAATAGGGCAATTCCTGATGCAGCCTGAGATAAAGCTTCTCGCGCGTGATCTCGGCCGCGAGCTGGCGCATCGGCAGGTCCGAGATCTGGTCTTCCGGATAATACCACGGGCCGACCGGCAGAGCCTCGGCCAGATAATCGAGAACGTCCTTGCAGCCGGAACCGGTCAGCGCCGAAACCATGAAGGTGCGTTTGAACGGCACCCTTTCGTTCGCTGCCGCCGACAGAGCCAGCAGCGCTTCGTGCTTGACGCGGTCGACCTTGTTGAGGATCAGCACCATCGGCTGGCGCACATCCTTCAGCCGTTCGAGGATGGCGTCGGCGTCGCCCCTGATGCCGCGTTCGGCATCGATCAAAAGCAGCACGATGTCGGCGTCCTTGGCCCCGCCCCAGGCGGTGGTCACCATCGCCGTGTCGAGCCTCCGCTTCGGCTTGAAGATGCCGGGCGTGTCGACGAAAACGATCTGCGCATTGTCATGCGTGGCGATGCCGCGCACGATGGCGCGGGTCGTCTGCACCTTGTGGGTGACGATCGACACCTTGGCGCCGACCAATTGGTTGACCAAGGTCGACTTACCCGCGTTGGGTGCGCCGATCAGCGCGACAAAACCGGAATGCGTGGCGGCGGCTGCGGTCGCCGGCTCTTCGGTGGCGGTCATGCCGCACTCCCTTCACTTGAGCGCGCGCGCTCCGATTTTTGGGCTGATTTGGTGGCCCAGACGCCTTCGCGCAAAAGAAATGCCGAAGCCGCCGCTTCTTCGGCAACCCTGCGGGAGCCGCCAGTACCGCTTATCGGCGCAAAGCCGCGGACCTGCAAGGACACGGTGAAGACGGGCTGGTGGTCCGGGCCTTCTCGTTTTTCGATCACATATTCAGGGCGCGCATCGCTGGTCTTGGCAATCCATTCCTGCAGATCGGATTTCGGATTGAGCGGCTTTGCGATCACCGTATGCGAGCGCGGTTCCCAGTAGCGCAGGACGAACCGCCGCGCAGCCTCGATGCCACCGTCGACATAAACCGCCGCGATCAGCGCTTCGACCGCATCCGCCAGATAGTTTCCGCCCGAACCACGCGACCGCATCTTCAAGGCAGAATCGGCGCGGACCAGATCCTCCAGCTGCATTTCGATGCCGATTTCGGAGCATGTCCGCGCATCGACCAGCGCATTGAAGCGCGGCGCGATTTCACCTTCCGGCGCATCGGGAAATTTCTCGAAAAGCATATCGGCGACGATCAGCCCAAGCACGCGATCGCCAAGGAATTCGAGACGCTGATTGTTGCTGGCCGCCTTGACCGCACTGGAATGCGTCAAGGCGGTCTCGAGCAAACGGATATCCTTGAAGACGTGACCGGTCTTGGCCTTCACCAAACCGGCCAGTGTTTCGCCTGTCGGACGCTTCAAAGCCATCAATTGACGAAGTGGAACAGGCGCGAAGCGCGCATCAGCGACGGCCATTTCCAGATTTCGAGAGGGCTCGCCTTGCCGGCGATCGAGAAGAAAACAAGATTGGCACGACCAACCAGATTTTCCGCGGGAACGTAGCCGACGGTGAAACGGCTGTCGGCGGAATTGTCCCGGTTGTCGCCCATCATGAAATAATGGCCGGGCGGCACATCGAATTCGCGGGTGTTGTCGCCGATCGAGTTCGAATTCAGGTCGAGCGTGTCGTAGCTGACGCCGTTGGGCAAGGTCTCACGATAGACATCGATCGGGCGCGATTCCTCGGTGATGTCGGGATTGTCGATCTGGCCTGTTTTCACGCGCGGCACGCCGACGCCGTTGATGAACAGCTGGCCGTCCTTGACCTGGATCTTGTCACCGGGCAGGCCGACAACGCGCTTGATGTAGTCGACGGACGGATCAGGCGGGAACTTGAACACCGCCACGTCGCCGCGCTTCGGCTCGGCGCCCCAGATGCGGCCCGAAAAAATATCGGGTCCGAAAGGCAGCGAGTAGCGCGAATAGCCATAGGACCATTTGGTGACGAACAGATAGTCGCCTTCCAGGAGCGTCGGCCGCATTGATCCCGACGGGATCGAAAAAGGCTGGAACAGCAGCGTGCGGATGATCAGGGCGAGCAAAAGCGCCTGGACGATGACGCTGACGGTCTCGCCAAGCCCGCCGGATTTCTTCTCGGATTTTTCAGCCACGCTCATGTCGTCCTCGATTGTGCGTTGGATGGTATAGAGTCTCGGCGCGCGCTGGGCAACGTCAATGCCGGTCGTCAGAGGCAATCAATGTGGCGCTTCTTCGACGGGCAGCGCCTCGATGATCACAAAGGCTTGAGCGAGCGGGAAATCATCCGTGATGGTGAGGTGGATTGCCGCCCGGTGGCCCTTTGGCAGGATTTTGTCCAGCCTCGCCTGCGCTCCTCCAGTCAGCGCCATGGTCGGCGCGCCGCTGGGCAGGTTGACGACACCCATGTCGCGCCAGAACACCCCCTGCGCCAGACCGGTGCCCAGCGCCTTGGCGCAGGCCTCCTTGGCAGCGAAACGCTTGGCATAGGAGGCCGCGCGGGCGCGTCGATTGTCCGAACGCGCCTGTTCGATCTCGGTGTAGATTCTCTGGATGAAGCGCTGGCCGTGACGCTCCAGTGACTTCTCGATACGTCTGATGTCGATCAGGTCGCTGCCGATGCCGATGATCATCGCGCAGTGGAACCGATGCTTGCGCCGGGATGGGACGATTGCGCATGCCGGCTTGCGCGCTCGGCCAGACGTTTGCGCCGCTGTTCGCGGAAAGCGTTCATGCCCCAGCGCGTGATGGCGTAGAACAGCAGCCCGAAGGCGAGCCCTAGCGGAACCGCGCCGATCAGCATCGGTTCAAGGACCGGTTTCCACAGTTGCGCGAAAGAGAGGTTGTGCAGCATCTCACCCAGATGTGCCGGCGGCCCATGCGTCGGCAGGCGGTCATGCAGGATGAGCTTGCCCGTTTCCCACGACGCGCCCCATAGCAACGGGAAGGTCAGCGGGTTGCCGAAAAAAACCGCGCCAAGCGCCGCCGCCACCAGATTGCCGGCGATCACCCAGCACAGGATGGCAGCGATGATGAAATGGAACCCGACGGGGAAGAATGAAGCGAAGACACCGGCCGCAACGCCGGCCGCCACCGCATGCGGTGTGGCCTTCAGCCGCAGGATGCGCTTGGAAAAATACTGAAGCGAGCGCGAAAATGAGCGGCGCGGCCAAAGGTAGGTACGCACCCGCTCATAAAGGCCATCAGGCTTGCGGCGTCGAAAAAGCACTCTGTTCCCGTTCCACAGCGCCCGCAACGGCAGCTTCAGCCGGGCGTGGCAGCCACATCTTGCGCTTGACGATCACCCTATGGCAATCGCAAGCATGATATAACGACGCGCTGACAGAAGAACAACCAAGCACCGTCCGTCCGCTGCGCACTCGTTGCCGCCCCTCGGGGTGGTTCTTGCTTCGAACATTGGACATCGCGGCGAATTTAAGGAAACTGGCAGTCGCTTTTTCGAAGAGCACCAGCGCTACGGCAGGTATTCGCTGACCTCGACCAGATTGCCGTCCGGGTCACGGAAATAGACCGACATCATCGGACCGCGGGCCCCGATACGCTCGACCGGGCCGAGTTCCACCGCCACACCATTGGCCGCGAGCCGGGCACGGACCTCATCCAATGGCCGGTCGGTGATCAGGCAGAAATCACCTGATCCTGATGTCGGCGACTTCGCCTTTGGCTCGAAAGTGCGGCCGACCTCATGCACATTGATCTTGTGGGTACCGAAAGCCAGCGCCGTCGGCCGATCCGCCGCGTCGATGCGCTCAAAACCCAGCACGCGCTGGTAAAACTCACAGGTCACTTCCAGCGAAGCGACCGTCAGCACGAAATGATCGATGCCGGCGATCATTTTCGCCTCCCCGGTTTCACACTCGTCAGATGTTGCGGCTGCCGGGCTTGATCGCCGGGATGGCGGCAAGCTCCGGCGGCAGCCGGTCGGCCGGATAGGCCGGGACCTCGTATTCGGCGAGCGCGATCAGCGGCACGCCGACATCAGTCTTGCCGGCCGAACGGTCGATGATGCAGGCCGCGGCCACCACTTCGGCGCCAAGCTCGCGCAGGCACTCGATGGTCTCGCGGATCGACAGGCCGGTGGTGACGATGTCCTCGACGATGACGACACGCGAACCCCTGGCGATCTCGAAGCGGCGCAAGCGGAACTCGCCCCCTTCCCGCTCGACCCAGATCGCCGGCACGCGCAGATGACGCGAGGTCTCATAGGCCGGGATCAGCCCGCCGATCGCCGGGCCGACGACATAGTCGATCTTGCCGGGCACGCCTGCGCGGATCTTCTCCGCCAGCGCCTTGCACAGAAGCTCGGTCTTGTCGGCATGCATGAACACGCGCGCCTTCTGCAGGAAGACCGGACTGCGCAGGCCCGAGGTCAAAATGAAATGCCCTTCCAGAACAGCACCCGCCTCGCGGAAAATGCCCAGCACTTCATCGGTGTTCATGTCTGCCTCTTTTTGATTGACCATGACTTTGTCCGAAACCGGATCATGGTCTAGCCATTGACGCGTCTTGCGTCGCTGACGCTGGAATTGTCCTTGAGCTGCGACAGCAGCCGGTTGAGGTGCTTGAGATCCCAGACTTCGAGATCGATCAGCATTTCGGTGAAGTCGGGCGCAGTGCGCACCATCGACAGCGTATGGATGTTGGCGTCGTTCGAGGCAACCACCTGCGCTATATCGGCGAGTGACCCCGGCGCGTTGATGGCGGTGACCGATACGCGCGCCGGAAAGCGTTCCTTGGTGCGCTCGTCGATGTCCCAGCGCACGTCGATCCAGCGCTCGGGCTGATCGTCGAACGCCTGCAGCGCCGGCGACTGGATCGGATAGATGGTGATGCCGGTGCCCGGCTGGACGATGCCGACGATGCGATCGCCGGGCACTGCCCCTTCCGGCGCGAAGCGCACCGGCAGATCGCCGCGCACGCCGCGGATCGGCACGGCGCCATCGCGCGGCTGGTCCTTGTCCTTGCGCGCGGCGCGACCCGGAATCTGGAACAGCATGCCGGCGGCATTGCGGATTTTCGACCAGCCCTCCTCGCGCGGCTTGGGGACGGCCGTGGTGACGCGCTCATCCTTGTAGTCGGGGAATACCGCCTTCATGACATCGGCGGAGGCGAGTTCGCCACGCCCGACCGAGGCCAGCACATCCTCGATGTCCTTGCGCGCCAGCCTGTGCAGCACCTGCTTCAGGCTCTCCTTGGTGAAGGTCTTGCCGGCACGCTCGAAGGCGCGCTCCAGGATGCGGATGCCGAGACCCGAATATTGCTTGCGGATGGCGTTCTTGGTGGCACGGCGGATGGCCGAGCGCGCCTTGCCGGTGACGACGACCGATTCCCACGCCGCCGGCGGCACCTGCGCCTTGGAGCGGATGATCTCGACCTCATCGCCGTTCTTCAGCTCCGTCATCAGCGGCATGATGCGGCCGTTGACCTTGGCACCGACGCAGGTGTCGCCGACATCGGTGTGCACCGCGTAGGCGAAGTCGATCGGTGTCGCGCCGCGCGGCAGCGCAATCAGCATGCCTTTCGGGGTGAAGCAGAACACCTGGTCCTGGAACAGTTCCAGCTTGGTATTTTCGAGGAAATCTTCCGGATTGTCGCCTTCGGCAAGTTGCTCGATGGTGCGCCGCAGCCAGGCATAGGCGTTGGTCTCCTTCGAAATCGCGTGGGCGGCACCGTTGGTCTTGCCGCCGGTATCCTTGTAGATCGAATGCGCGGCGACGCCGTATTCGGCGATCTTGTTCATCTCTCGGGTGCGGATCTGCAGCTCGACACGCTGGCGCGACGGGCCGACAATGGTGGTGTGGATCGACCGGTAATCGTTCTGCTTCGGCGTCGAGATGTAGTCCTTGAAGCGGCCCGGCACCATCGACCACGCGGTGTGGATGGCGCCGAGCGCCCGGTAACAATCCTCGACCGTGTCGACGACGACGCGGAAGCCGAAAATGTCGGACAACTGCTCGAAGGACAGCGCCTTGGCCTCCATCTTGCGGAACACCGACCACGGCTTCTTCTGCCGGCTCTTCACGCTGGCGTTGATCGCATGCTTCTCGAACAGCGTGGACAGCGCCTTTTCGATGTCCGTCAGCACGCCCTTGTTGCGCTCGAAGATTTCGGCAAGCCGTGCGGTGACGGCGCGATAGGCTTCCGGATTGATGAAGCGGAAGGCGATCTCCTCCAGCTCCTCTCGCATGCCTTGCATGCCCATGCGGCCGGCCAGCGGCGCGTAGATATCCATCGTCTCCTCGGCGATGCGCAGGCGCTTGGCCTCCGGCATGTGGTCGAGGGTGCGCATATTGTGCAAACGGTCGGCGAGCTTGACCAGCAGCACGCGGACATCTTCCGAAATCGCCAGCAGAAGCTTGCGCAGGTTTTCCGCCTGCTCGGCCTTCTTCGAGACGAGATCGAGTTTCTTCAGCTTGGTCAGGCCCTCGACCAGCTTGCCCATTTCGGGGCCGAACAGATCGTCGATCTCGGCCCGTGTGGCGGTCGTGTCCTCGATCGTGTCGTGCAGCAGGGCGACCGCGATCGTCGCCTCGTCCATATGCATCTCGGTGAGGATGGCGGCGACTTCGAGCGGATGCGAGAAATACGGATCGCCGGAAGCGCGTTTCTGGTGGCCATGCTTCTGCATGGCATAGACATAGGCCTTGTTGAGCAACGCCTCGTTGACGTCAGGCTTGTAGCGCTGGACGCGCTCGACAAGCTCATACTGACGCATCATGGGCGGGATCTCGCGGTGCTGAAATGATTGATGCGCCGCACTAGCGTACGGCGCACCCCATAGATAGCCACGAAACTGACTGGACGGAAGTGCCGGAAACGTATTCCAGGCAGGTCCAGAGCGCTGGCTTAGTAGTCGTCGCTCTTTTCCGGCGGCACCAGGCCCTCGATGCCGGCCAAGAGATCTTCCTCGGTCATGCGGTCGAAGGTGATGTTCTCCTCGGCGTCATCGGCGTCGGCGGCAGCAACGGCGGCGCCGGTCTGATCGGCAATCGCCTCGCCGTCGGCCTCGGGCTCGTCGACCTCGACATGCTTCTGCAGCGAATGGATCAGATCTTCCTTGAGGTCGTCGGGCGACAGCGTCTCGTCAGCGATCTCGCGCAGCGCCACGACCGGGTTCTTGTCGTTGTCACGCGGCACGGTGATCGGCGCGCCCTGGCTGATCTGGCGGGCGCGGTGGCCGGCCAAAAGCACCAGCTCGAAGCGGTTGTCGACCTTGTCGATGCAATCTTCAACGGTTACGCGGGCCATGGATTGCCCCTTTCATGCGATGGATTTGATGGAAAACAGGCGCGGTCCATAACCCGAACGCCGCCAAAATACAAGCATCATGGCAATGGCCGGGCTGCAGGGCGCCCAAACCTTCTTTCAAACACCCAATTCGGCAAAACCTGTCTGTGCTTATGTGTTCGGTGTCCGATCACAATTGCTTGCAGTGCCGCACGCGCCCTTGGATTGCCGTGAATCTGGCGCTATCTCGGATGCGTAGAGGTCAGCCGGTTTATTATGAGCCTGACCGAACGTCGCTATCGCATTTCGTTTAGACGGCCGTTTATTTCGAGAAGGAATTTTTCCATGTTCGACCCTCGTGAAAAAATCGCCCTATTCATCGACGGCGCCAATCTCTACGCGACGTCGCGCGCACTCGGCTTCGACATCGACTACCGCAAGCTTCTGTCGAGCTTCCAGAAGCGCGGCTATCTGCTGCGCGCCTATTATTACACGGCACTGGTCGAGGATCAGGAATACTCCTCGATCCGCCCGCTGATCGACTGGCTCGACTATAACGGCTTCAAGGTGGTCACCAAGCCGGCCAAGGAATTCACCGACTCGACCGGTCGCCGCAAGATCAAGGGCAACATGGACATCGAACTTGCGGTCGATGCGCTGCAGCTTGCCGACGTCGTCGACCACTACGTCATCTTTTCCGGCGACGGCGACTTCCGCACGCTGGTCGAGGCGCTGCAGCGGCGTGGCCGCAAGGTGTCGATCGTCTCGACCATGGCCTCGCAGCCGCCGATGATCTCCGACGACCTGCGCCGCCAAGCCGACCATTTCATCGACCTGACGACCTTGAAGAACGAGGTTGGCCGCGATCCGTCCGAGCGCCCGGTGCGCCGGCCCGAGCCGGCCGAAGTCGACGAGGACGATTACTGAGGCGGTCGCCTTGACCGTCCTTTCCGCCTCCGAACCCGGCCGCGATTGCCCGCTTTGCCCGCGGCTGCATGATTTCATCGCCGAATGGCGGCAGCGCGAGCCGTCCTGGTTCAATGCGCCGGTGCCGACTTTTTTACCTCCCGAAGGTGACGCGGCGGTTCAGTTGCTGATCGTCGGGCTGGCGCCTGGCCTTCGCGGTGCCAATCGAACGGGTCGCCCGTTCACCGGCGACTATGCCGGCGACCTGCTCTACTCGACGATGATTTCGCACGGTTTTGCACGCGGCGAATTCAAGGCCCGGCCCGACGACGGATTGGAGCTTGTCGGCACGGCGATCACCAATACGGTGCGCTGCGTGCCGCCGGAGAACAAGCCGGTGGGCGCAGAGATTGCCACGTGCCGGACATTCCTGGTGCCGACAATCGCCAGGTTCCCGAACCTGCGCGCCGTGCTGGCACTGGGATCAATCGCGCACCAGTCGACGGTGCGGGCGCTGGGCGGGCGTGTCGCCGCCTATCCGTTCAAGCATGGCGGGCAGCTGCCGGCCGGCGGCATCACGCTGTTTTCGAGCTATCATTGCTCGCGCTACAACACCAACACCGGCGTGCTGACCGAAGCGATGTTCGTCAGCGTTTTCAGCCAGATAGCGGCGTTCCTGGGCAAGTAGCCACGATAAGCAATCAGCCTCTCCCCTTGACAATAGTCAACCATGGTTTACACTTACCATGATGCAGGTTTTCGAAACCGACACATTTAAACGCTGGCTCGAAGACCTCCGCGACGCGCAAGCAAAAGCCCGCATTGTTCGGCGCATCGACCGGCTGACCGCAGGCAATCCGGGAGACGTCAAGCCCGTTGGCGAGGGCATAAGCGAAATGCGGATCGACAATGGTCCTGGCTATCGCATCTATTTCCTCCAAGCAGGCAGCTTGTGCGTGCTGCTCCTTTGCGGTGGCGACAAAGGAACGCAAAGCAGGGATATCGCAGGCGCAAAAAGACTCGCCAAGGAATGGAAGGACAAGGCAATATGGCAATGAAAGTCACAGCTTTTGACGGCGCCGAATATCTCGACACTCCAGAGGCAATCGAAGCATATCTGGCAGCGACGTGCGAAGATGGCACCGCAGCGGAGATTGCTCATGCGCTTGGCGTCATTGCACGTGCGCAGAACATGACGAGACTTGCCGAGAAAGCCGGTATGACGCGACAGGCTCTCTACAAGGCCCTGAGCGGCGAAGGGAATCCCGAATTCGCAACGATCATGAAAGTGGCCGAAGCGCTTGGTCTGAAACTGACCTTCGTGAGCGCGCAGGCCGGACGGAACGCTGCGTAACACGGATCAGCGCGCCGATATGTGGTTCTCCATCTCGCCAGTGGAATTCGTCTGATCAAGGCGCCGCAAACAGTTCGGCTAGTTTTTCCTGCCCACCCTGCAGCACATTCAGATCGACATCGCCATTGATGCCGTCGACGCGCCCCCTGTTGTGGTACTGCCAGTAGACCCAGTCGTCGCGATCCGGCTCCAGAAGCAAGGAGCGAAGCCAGAGCGGACGGGCAGCAATGCGCCCGGCATAGGCTTCCGCTGCATCGTCGGTCAGATAGACAATCGCAGGCTTGCCGAACGCTGCCTCGACAGGAGCGAGGAACGCGGCCAGTTCGGCTTTCAATTGTTCGGGCGTCGGCCGCTGCGGGCAATTGCCGCCGAATTCGATGTCGACCACCGGCGGCAGCAGCGGCTGATCGTGTGGCACAACCGAGATGAAATTCTTCGCCTGGTCGGCGCCAGGCCGGCAAAAAGTGAAAAAGTGATAGGCGCCAACGGCGATTCCGGCGGCGCGGGCCTCTTCCAGATTCCGCGCGAAGGCATCGTCGACATGGTCGCCGCCTTCGGTCGCCTTGATGACGGCAAAGGCGACATCGTCGGCGGCTACGCGCCGCCAATCGATCCGGCCCTGATGATGGGAGACATCGATGCCCCTGACCGGATATTTATCTCGGTCCGGCGAGAATGTGCGGAAATAGAGATAGCCGCCTGCTGCAACGAAACATACCATGACCAGGCTGACCAAACCAAAGAGGACAATCCGGTTCTTCAAGACTATCCTCTTCGGCGTTTCGTCCGCTTCGCGAACCGCTCCTCACCCACGCTCTTTTAACAGCCGGCCCTTCTCGCGCGACCAGTCGCGCTGCTTCTCGGATTCGCGCTTGTCGTGCAGTTTCTTGCCACGGCCGACAGCGAGCAGCAGCTTGGCGCGGCCCTGGTCGTTGAAATAGATTTTCAGCGGCACCAGCGTCATTCCTTCGCGGTCGACGCTTTGCGACAGTTTCGCCATCTCGCGCTTGTTGAGCAGCAGCTTGCGGCGGCGCCGCGGCTCGTGGTTGAAGCGGTTGGCCTGCAGATATTCCGGCAGATAGGAGTTTATCAGCCAGATCTCGCCGCCCTCGACCGAGGCATAGCTGTCCTGGATGTTGGCTTGGCCCTGGCGCAGCGACTTGACCTCGGTGCCGGTCAGCACCAGACCGGCCTCGACCGTGTCGAGCACCTCGTAGGAAAACCGCGCCTTGCGGTTTTCCGAAACGGTCTTGTTGTTGGGATCGGCTTTTCTGACCTGGTTCATGATGCTTAGAGTCCGTTTCGAAACTCGCTCCTGCGAGTCAGATGATGGTGTCATCGAGAACCGGAGCGGAGCGTACATATAGTACGCGAGCACCGGAAGCGCAGGTGACGCCTTCAGATGGCCGCAGGAGTAGAGTTTCCAAACGGGCTCGCTAATTAATCAAGCCGGCGTGCTTCATAGCCGCATCGATCTTGTCGGCAGTCGACTGTTCGATCGTCACCAGCGGCGAGCGCAGCACGTTTTCGACCTTGCCCAGCTTCGACAGCGCATATTTCGCCCCGGAAACGCCGGGCTCGAGGAAGATTGCCTTGTGCAGCGGCAGCAGACGGTCCTGCAGATCCAGCGCCTTGGCGCTGTCGCCGGCAAGCGTTGCCTCCTGGAATTCGGCGCAGAGCCGCGGCGCAACGTTCGACGTCACTGAAATGCAGCCGACGCCGCCATGCGCGTTGAAGCCGAGCGCCGAAGCGTCCTCGCCCGAGAGCTGGATGAAATCCTTGCCGCACGTGGCGCGCTGCTCGGAGACCCGTTCGACCTTGCCGGTGGCATCCTTGACGCCGACGATGTTCTTGAAGTCGTGCACGAGCCGGCCCATCGTCTCCGGCATCATGTCAATCACCGAGCGCGGCGGGATGTTGTAGATGATGATCGGCAGCTTGGTCGCCCTGGCGACCGCCGCGAAGTGCTCGTAAAGGCCGCGCTGTGTCGGCCTGTTGTAGTAGGGCGTGACGACGAGGGCGGCATCGGCGCCGGCCTTCTCGGCATACTGCACGAGGCCGACGGCTTCCTCGGTGTTGTTGGAACCGGCGCCGGCAACGACCGGAACGCGTCCCTTGGCAACCTCGATGCACACCTTGACGACCTGGCGGTGCTCGTCATGCGACAACGTCGGCGATTCGCCGGTGGTGCCCACGGGAACCAGTCCCGTCGTGCCCTCGCCGAGCTGCCATTCGACGAACGCGCGAAAGGCTTTCTCGTCGAAACGCCCGCTCTTTTCGAACGGTGTCACGAGCGCAGTAAGCGAGCCTCTCAGCATATCGTCCAACTCCTTGGCACTTCTGGTGTTTTGTGTCGGTGTTTGTGGTCGCGCCTTCTAACCGAAAGCGAAGCGGCGCACCATAGTCTCGACACGGTTACGCGGCAAGCATCGCCATGGTGCCAGCAAGCGCAATTCGAACGGCCTCGCTAACTCTTTGTTTACGGGCTCTTCACGACCTAAGTTTAGGCTTCGAGGCATCTTCGCCAGCTTGTGGAATGCCAGGACAAGGAAAGACTTAAGGATCATGCCGGGCGGTCGGCCTCACGTTTTCGCGCTGCTTGGCGCCACGCTCGCGCTGATGCCGGGCATGGCGATCAGCGGTAGCGTGGACGTACGGGTCACCTCAGCCATTCCGATTGCAGGCGCGGCAATTGCGCTGCCAGACCTGCAGGACAGGACGCGACAGGCGCCCTTGCCCGACGTCGCCCCCCTGAAAAGCGGGCTGGATGCGTTGGCGGCGGGCGATACTCCCCGCGCTCGTGGCGTGCGCGATGCCCTTCCGGCTCAGTCGCTCGACCAGCATATCCTTGCCTGGGCGATCGCGCTTTATGGCGGCGACAAGGTTCCGAGCGGCGATATCACTGCCGCGGCCAAGATGCTGCCCAACTGGCCGGGGACCGTCGCCCTGCGCAAGAACAGCGAGCGCGCACTCTATGGCGAGAACCCTGCCCCCGACATCGTTGTCAGGGCGTTCGATGGCAGCCAGCCGCAGACATTCGAAGGCGTGATGGTTCTCGCCCGCGCTTATGTGGCGTCGGGCAATACCAAAGCGGCGCTTTCCGTGCTGTCGCCCTTCTGGCGCACCGCGATCCTGGAGGCCAAGGACGAGGCGGCGCTGATCAAGGAATTCGGCAGCCTGATCCCGGCCGCCGACCACCGCTTTCGCATGGAGCGCATGTTCTATGCCGACCGTGCGAATTCCGCCCTGCGTGTCGCCGGCCTTGCCGGTGCCCAGCAGCTCGCCGATGCATGGGCGGCGGCCGACAAAGGCGACAAGAACGCGCCCAAGCTGCTGAAGGCCGTGCCCGCGACGCAACGTTCGGCCGGCTACTTCTTCGCGCAGGCCGAATATCTGCGCAAGCAGGAGGATTTTGCCGGCGCCGCCGCCATTGTGATGCAGGCGCCAACGAACCGCGAAGCTCTGGTCGATCCGGATGCCTGGTGGGTCGAGCGCCGGGTGCTGTCGCGCGAACTGGTCGACCAGGGCGACATGAAGACCGCGTACAAGATCGTCGCCACACACGCCGCCGAAAGTGCCACCAATGCTGCGGACGCCGAATTCCACGCCGGCTGGTACGCGCTGCGTGGGCTGAACGACCCCAAGCTTGCCGCAACGCATTTCGCTCGCATCGCCGACCTTGCCCAAGGGCCGATGACGCTGTCGCGCGCTTATTACTGGCTCGGCCGTGCCGCCGAAGTCGGCGGCCCGGGCAACGCCAAGGATTATTTTGCGCGCGCTGCTGCCTACGGCACGACATTTTACGGCCAGCTTGCCGCCGAACGTGTCGGCCGGCAGGCGCTCAACATCGTCTATCCCTCGCCAAGTGCAGCCGACCGGCAGAATTTTGCCGGCCGCGAGGCAGTCAGCGCCATCAAGCGGCTGCAGGAGGCGGGCTACGACCGCTATGCCGAGACGCTTTATCGCGACCTTGCCGGGCAGTTGACCAGTCCGGGCGAACTGGCGCTGCTCGCTGTCCTTGCCGAAAAGCAAGGCAACCATTTCATGGCGCTGAAAATCGGCAAGATCGCCGGGGCGCGCGGCATCGATGTCGGTGCCTTGTCGCATCCGCTCGGCGTCATTCCCGATTCGGCTGACATTTCCGGCTCGGGCAAGGCGCTGGCCTATGCGATCGCCCGCCAGGAAAGCGAATTCAACATCGGCGCCGTATCCAGCGCCGGCGCGCGCGGGCTGCTGCAGCTGATGCCGGGAACAGCAAGGCAACTGGCGAAGAAGGCCGGGCTGCAGTTTTCGCAAACACGGCTGACCACTGATGCCGGTTACAATGCGACGCTTGGTTCGGCCTTCCTCGGCGAACAGCTCGACCGCTTCAACGGCTCTTACGTGCTGACCTTCGCCGGCTACAATGCCGGCCCCAACCGCGCCAGCCAGTGGGTGGCCAGATATGGCGACCCGCGCGGCAAGGACATCGACGCGGTCGTCGACTGGATCGAGCGGATTCCCTACACGGAAACAAGAAGTTACGTTCAGCGCGTGATGGAGAATTACGAGGTCTACAAGATGCGGATTTCCGGCAAATACGACATTGTCGGGGATCTGGTGAACGGGCGGGGTTGACCGACAACAAGGCAACCGCTTCGCCGAAGCTGCCAATCTCCCCCCTTGCGGGGGAGATGCCTGGCAAGGCAGAGGGGGGTGCGCAGGATCGCCGACCTTTGAGTTAACCCGTCGTTCCGATGTAAACTAACCAGAATCGCGGCTCCAACAGATTGATGGCTTGGAGGGACAGCACCCCCCTCTGGCCTGCCGGCCATCTCCCCCGCAAGTGGGGAGATTGGGCAGCTTCGGTGTCGCGCCTTCTATTTGACCATTCATGCCCTCACCTGTAGCTGTCCAGATCGGTACAGCGAGGTCGAGCATTCCAATGTCGAGCAACGAGGGTTTTTTCGACTTCTTCTACGCCGCACCGGACGGGTTAAAACTCCATGCGCGGGTCTATGGCGAGGCCAATACCGGCCCTTGGCCTGTCATCTGCCTGCCAGGCCTGACTCGCAATGCTCGGGATTTTCATGAGCTCGCACTCCATCTTTCGACGCGAGCTGCGATTCCGCGAAAAGTCATTGCCTTCGACTACCGCGGGCGCGGGCTGTCGGCTTACGACACTGACGTCAAAAACTACAATGTCGGCATTGAAGCTGGCGACATCCTGGCCGGGCTGGCGGCGCTGAACATCGGGGAAGCGGCCTTCATCGGCACCTCGCGCGGGGGATTGATCATCCATGTGCTCGGGATGATGCGGCCATCGGTCCTGAAAGCCATTGTTTTCAACGACATCGGACCGGTGATCGAGACGACCGGACTTGCACATATCCAGTCTTACCTCGAGCGCGACCCGGCACCGAAAACCCTCACACAGGCGACCGCCGCCCAGCGCAGCGTGCATGGCGAAGACTTCTCCGCCCTTGCCGACGCCGATTGGGATCGGATGGTATGGGCTCTCTACCGCGAAACGGATGGTGGGTTGGTGCCGGATTTCGATCCGAAGCTGGTGGATACCGTTGCGAGCCTCGATCTGACGCAGAAGCTGCCTGATCTATGGCCCCAATTCGAGGCGTTGGCCGCCATCCCGTTGCTCGCCATACGTGGCGCCAATTCGAGATTGCTGTCCATAGATACGCTCAAGCAGATGAGAGAGCGCCATTCCATGATGGAGGCGATCACTGTCGAGGGCCAGGGCCACGCGCCGTTCCTCGAGACTGGCAGCCTACCGGGCTACATAGCCGCCTTTCTCGATCAAGCCGAGCGGAAGAAAATCCCGAAGTAAATCCCATGACCAAACAAGGTCACGGGATAGCTACGATAGTATAGGCAGAATTCTTCAGCCTACTTGGCTTTTGAGCTTTTCCGAGTCGCTTTCGGCGACTCCTTTGCCGTGGCTGCCTCGCCCCTCTGTTTTCGCTCTGCCGAAGAAGTCGTCATAACGGGTGATGAAAACACAGAGCCTTCCGTGCTGCCAGCCGGCTGAGTCGATCGAGGTGTCTCCAGCACGATGACACAGCCATCGAGATCGTTGGTGGCCAGATGCGCGTAGCGCATCGTCATCGACAGCGTCTGGTGGCCGAGCCACATCTGCACGCGCCTGATGTCGATGCCGCCCTGGACAAGACGCGAGGCGCAGGTATGGCGCAGTATGTGCGGCACCACCTGATCGTCGGCGCCGAGGCCGACTTCGGCCTTCGCGTCGTTCCAGATGGCACGGAACTGTGCCTGGCTGAGCTTGGTGAACGGTCCTTTTGGCCGGCGACCCTCGGTGGGAGGCAGCTTGATGACCTCCTTGACCCGCTCGGTCATTGGAATGGTGCGGCTGCGGCCGGATTTGGTGATCCAGAAGGAGACGCGATGCTCCTGGATATCGTTCCAGATCAGCCCGAGCGCCTCGCCGAGACGGCATCCGGTGTCGACCAGGAAGACGGAAAGCCTGTAGGCATCCTCGTTGCGGTTCTTGATGGCGGCGAACAGGCGCGCCTCTTCGTCCCTTTCGAGGAAGCGAATCCGACCCGCCCGCTCCTTCTGGCGGCGGAACTCGGGCAGGCTGTGGATATCTCCCATCTTGTGAGCCTTGCGCAGCAGTTTGCTGAGGGCAGCCATCTTTCGATTGATGGTTGCGTTGCTGTTGCCGCGCTGGCGCAAGGTGCCGATAAGGTTGTCCAGGGTACTTTGGTCAAAGGCGCTGAAACGCTCCCCAAGGAGGATCTCGTCTATTTCGCCGATGAACGAGCTGACATTATACTTATGCCGCCCATCATCCCATAATATGTCCCGATATGCTGAAAAAAGATCTCCGACCCGATGCGATTTTACTTCTCTAATCTTGTTGTAGGTGTATCGAATCTTCGGACTTTGAGAAGAAAACATCGAAAAATGATCAGAGGACTCGCCCTCTTGAATCGCTTCGTTCGTCATCATTTGCCACACCCCCGAGTGGGATAGGTCAGCCCTACCCGCTTGGAAGCGTCCTTTCAAGAGATTTTAATCACGCAGTTGTGATTTCATCCGCCCATCAGCGGATCCCACGAAACCACCCCACGGATTTATTCAGCTACCGTTACCCCCATCCTTCCGTTTGCCTTAATCCAGTCACGAAACAAAAACAGCCCGGGCGTTTGCGCGCCCGGGCTGGATTTCACCTGTAAGGAACCAGCCCTTAGAACGAGCGCTGGAAGCGGAGCACGCCGCCGATGCCGTCGTAGCTTTCGTGCCAGTCGCTATCAGCGGCGTTCACGTAGTCAACTTCGCCGGTGATGGTGAAGCCGGGAACGATGTCGTAGGCAATGTTGGCCGCGAGGCCGAACTTCTTGCCGTCGTCATAAGAGGCCTGCACGTTAAACGAGGTCTTCTCGTTGAACTTGTAGCTGCCACCACCCCAGATCGCCCAGCTTCCGTCCCACAGCTTGAAGAAGTTGTGGCCCGTGTTCGGATCCAGGAAGTCGTCGTCACTTCCGTAGCCGGCCATCAAGAACAGCGACAGTTCGTTGGTAGCGTTCACATCCAAGCGAGCCTTGCCGGCCCATGCTTCGTAGTTGCTGTCATAAGCAGCAACCGCGGTGATGGCGCCCCAGCCCTGCGTGTACTTCACACCGCCGACGACATGCGGAACGTAGCTATCGATCGTATCGTCGCCAGACCCTTCTTCGAGCGAGACCACCGCCGAGAAGCCGTTGCCAGCATCGAAGTAGTACTGGATGACATTGGTGTCGAACGTGCCGTAGGGAACCAGCGTATCCTGGATGACGTTGCCGGCGTAACCGACGAACGTATCGAAGGCCGATTCGTCTTTACCAACGCGGAGACCACCAAGCTGAATCCAGGCGAAGTTCAGCGAGATGCCCGAATTGCGAGCCTGCCAGTTGTCTGGATCCGTCGGGCCGTCGGTAGCATAGTCACCTGACGTGTTGCCGAAGTTGAAGCGCGTCTCGGTGTAGGTCTTCAAGGTGCCGAGTTCGGTTTCCTGGCCGGTCCAGGTCTTCAGTGCGAAGCGAGCCTGCTTCCAGTAGGTGTCGTTGGTGTCACCGTCCAGGTGATCCGGAACGTTGTTGACGCCGTCGAAAGAAGCCGCGTCGCCCGCGCCGATGTCGTAGCGGACATAGCCGCCGATGCGCAGGCAGGTTTCGGTGCCGGGGATGTAGAAGTAGCCAGCGCCGTAGACGTCGCAAATCTTGACGTATTCAGCGGGTTCCGGCTCGGCGACGACGACGGCGTCGGCGGCGCGCGCACCGGAAACTGCGATCAGGGCCGCAGCGGAGCCGAGGAGAAGGCTCTTNATGTTCATTTTCTGACCTCCAGTCAGAATCGAATGAAATTGCGGAAGCTGCCGCCCGCTTGGTTGGGGTAACGATCTGTTATTACTATACTTTTTTGGAAAATCGTGTGATTTTCGGCGAGCCTGCGGCCATCACCAAAGGCGTTTGTTGGCGAAAGCGTGCCCTGAACCGGATTTGAGATAACGCTCGAATGAAGCTGCCTTGGCCTGATTCGAGAAGGCCATATAGGTGACGATCCGCCATGGTAGGAATTTGGACGTATGGCTGGATTTTCCCGAATTGTGCTCAGCAAGCCGTCGTTTCAGGTCCGACGTCATGCCGACATAACGCCCGCCTTCCGCAACCTCGCTCTCGAGAAGATACACATACCACATGAGCCAGCCCCTCCTTGCCAATGCGAGAGGGTATCCTGCTTGGCCGAAGGGCAGCTGCCAACCCTGTTTTTGCAAGAAATTCAGGTGCTTGAGCCCTCCTTCGCTACGGCTTCGGAGGGCATCCTGCTTCGCGCGGAGGTCGGGACTTGTCCTGCGAAGCGCGCAGCGCGAAGCAGGATGGCGGAGAGGATGGGATTCGAACCCACGAGAAGCTTTTGACCTCTACTCCCTTAGCAGGGGAGCGCCTTCGACCACTCGGCCACCTCTCCGTTGCGCCGCTGGATAAAGAAAAGCGCCGGCACAATCAACAAGCCCGCATCATTATATGCAAAAATAAGAAGGCGGCGAACCGCGATCTTCCAGGGATGTGGCGGTTCTGCGGTTGTTTCCCGGCTAGCGACTCGGGAAGTCGCCATGATTCCGTCGGCCCATCGCCGGATTCGGCGGCAAACAAGGGGGTTGCGGCGGCCTGATGGTTAACGAGAGCTTTCTGAGTGAGGCCAAATCGTGTCATTTGTGCAACAACGCCGGGGGATAGCAGCCAGGCAGCCCTTTCACCGGTACGATCGTGGTTGAACGCCGCCGCCTCATGGGTAATGTCGATTTCGAAGGAGCGGCGCGGTGCGCATCTTTTTCGGTAGTGGGGATGGGGCAGGGAACGCTGTCCTTCAGCAAAGAATACCCAGACCCGTTTTTTAACTTTTGACTGGAGGTCAGAAAATGAACATTAAGAGCCTTCTCCTCGGCTCCGCTGCGGCCCTGATCGCAGTTTCCGGTGCGCGCGCCGCCGACGCCGTCGTCGTCGCCGAGCCGGAACCCGCTGAATACGTCAAGATTTGCGACGTCTACGGCGCTGGCTACTTCTACATCCCCGGCACCGAAACCTGCCTGCGCATCGGCGGCTATGTCCGC
>NZ_JAFG01000009.1:0-155000 GCF_000519305.1 Mesorhizobium ciceri WSM4083
CTGGTCGAGGCCAAGACCACCATCCCGCATTTCTACCTGACGCTCGACTGCGAGCTGGATGCACTGTTGGCGCTGCGCACGCAGATCAATGCGGCTGCCCCGGTGAAGAAAACCGACAAGGGCGANGCNCCNGCCTACAAGCTGTCGGTCAACGACATGGTGATCAAGGCGATGGCGATGGCACTGAAGGCGGTGCCGGATGCCAATGCCTCATGGACCGAAAGCGCCATGGTCAAGCACAAGCATGCCGATGTCGGCGTTGCCGTGTCGATCCCCGGTGGGCTGATCACGCCGATTATCCGCAAGGCCGACGAAAAGACACTGTCCACCATCTCCAACGAGATGAAGGATCTGGCCAGCCGCGCGCGCAGCCGCAAGCTGAAGCCGGAAGAGTATCAGGGCGGCACCACGGCGGTGTCCAACCTCGGCATGTTCGGCATCAAGGATTTTGCTGCCGTCATCAACCCGCCGCATGCGACCATCCTTGCGGTCGGCGCCGGGGAGGAGCGGGCGGTGGTCAAGAACGGCGAGATCAAGATCGCCACCGTGATGTCGGTGACGCTGTCGACCGACCATCGCGCCGTCGACGGTGCGCTGGGTGCCGAACTGCTGGTCGCCTTCAAGAACCTCCTTGAAAATCCGATGGGCCTGCTGGTCTGATCCACCAAGCAGAAGCCGGCGCCGAATGATGCGCCGGCTTACGGCAGAAACGACTTGTCAGGCGCCGACCCTTGACCCATGTTCTATCTGGATTGCGATCCAGGGAGGCCAAATATGCCTGCATTCGACCCGTCTGACGTCAAAACCCTGTTCGGCAAGGTCATGGGCGCGTCGCCATCCGACATCAAGCTGGTGGCGCAGCGCCTGCACGACCACGCCTTCGAGCCGCGCATGTCGGCGGACGAGACCAGGCAACTTGTCGCCAGCCTCGGCTATGACAGTCTGGACGCGTTCTGCGCCGACATCGGCTTGCCCACCCACATCGCCGAGCGGTGGAGCCGTTTCGGTGTTTCCGGCGAGATGAAGCAGGTGTTCACACTGTTGGCGGCGCAGCGCAAGCGGGTGGCCGAGGCGATCGCCGAATTCGAATCCATGACCCATGTCGGCGTCGAGGATTTTTTGCGAGAGCGCGGACTCATTTAGCGGGAAACACCGGAGCCAGTCGAACCGGCTCAGCCGCCCTTGGCAAGCAGCGCCGTGGCGGTATCGCTGTCGGTGATCAGCACGTTGGTGTCGACGGCTTTCAGCGCGGCGAGGATCGCCGCGACCTTGCGCTTGCCGCCCGCGGCAAGAACGACATTAGGCACGTTGCTGACCACATCGAGATCGATGGCCATGACGCGGCTGTTGACCTCGTGGTCGACCAGTCCGCCGGCGGCATCGACGAAATAGCACAGCATGTTGGCGACCGCGCCCTTCGCTTTCAGCGGAGCGATCAGCGATGACGGCACGATGCCGTGCCGGAAGATGGTGGCGTCCGGCGACATGTCGCCGACGGTGAGCAGCGCGATGTCGGCGGTCGCCGCGCGTTGGCGCACATCCTGCAGGGTCGGCTGTGCCCAGAGGAGATCACGCAGCGAGGAATTGTCGACCGTCACCGGCGCGGTGATCTGGTAGCTGTCGACCTCGAAGACGTCTGCGACCTTGGCTGCGACGATCGATGGATTGATCCATTGCGAATGCGGCAGGCTGCCGACGAGCGCCACCACGCAGGCACGCTTCAACTGCCGGCGGGCAAGGAAGCCGAGGCTGGCATGCAGGGTCGCGCCGCCACCGATCGCCAGCGTCATGCCGTCCTGCATCTGCTCGCCGAGATAGGCCGCGACGGCGTGGCCGATGGCCTTCTCCAGATGGTCATGCGCCGAAGGCGTCGGGATGACGACGGCGGCATTCAGACCCCAGCGCTTTTCCAGCTCCCGCTCGAGCGCCACCTGTCCGGCGGTCGGCGCGTTGATCATGGTGACGACGATGCCTTCGGCGGTGCACGAGGCCAGGGTACGCATGACCTTCACCCTGGAGACATCGAGCTTTTCAGCGATCTGTTCCTGGGTGAAACCTTCGACATAGTAGAGCCATGCCGTCTTGACGGTAAGGTCCGACGAGACCATCGGCAGGCGAGCCTGTCTGGGTTTTTCTGTGGTCATCGGTTCCTGTCCCTCATGAGCCGTGGCCTGCCCGGTGCTCATCAAGGAAACACCGGCCGGATGTCAACTGATGCCGGATCTTCGGCGTGTCGATTGTCGCACATTTCTGTTCATTTGTAATTGACATCGTACATATGAACATATTTTGTGGGTTTCACGCGCTGTGTCATCCACCAGTCATATGCGCCGTGCAGGGAGGAAGAGACGGGGAGCCGGCCAGAGCCGGACCGGTCATGCACAGACAAGACAGGAGGTCTCATTGAAGACGCACTTCATCAAGCTGCTGGCCAGCCAGCTGGCGCTCGCGGCAACCTTGTTTGCCGGGGTGGCAAACGCCGAAACACTGACGCTCTACACGTCCCAACCAGAAGCCGACGCGGCCAAGACCGTGGATGCCTTCAAGAAGGCACAGCCGGGTATCGATGTGAATATCTATCGCTCGGGAACGAGCGACATCCTGACCAAGATGGCGGCCGAGTTTGCCGCCGGCAGCCCGCAGCCCGACGTGCTTCTGATCGCCGATGCGGTCTCGATGGAGCTGTTGAAGAAGGACGACCGGCTGCTGCCCTATCCCGAGGCAAAGCTCGAAGGCATCGAGGCGGATGCCTATGATGCCGACAAGACCTATTTCGGCAGCAAGCTGATCACCACCGGCATCGTCTACAACACTGCGGCGACCGAGAAGCCGCAGCATTGGGCCGATCTCGCCAAGCCGGCCTATGCAGATGGCCTGGTCATGCCGAGCCCGCTCTATTCGGGTGCGGCCGCCTACCTGCTTTCGGGCTTCGTCGGCGATACCAATTATGGCTGGGATTTCTTCCAGAAGCTGAAGACCAACAACACCGTCAGCGTGCGCGGCAATGGTGCGGTGCTGAAGTCGGTGGCATCGGGCGAGAAGCCCTATGGCATCCTCGTCGACTTCATGGCGATGAATGCCAAGAAGAAGGGTTCCCCGGTCGAGTTCGTGTTCCCCTCGGAAGGTGTGCCGGCAGTGACCGAACCGGTCGCCATCATGAAGACCGCCAGGAATGTCGATGGCGCCAAGAAGTTCGTCGACTTCATTCTTTCCGATGACGGCCAGAAGCTGGCGCTTTCGATGGGCTATCTGCCGGCGCGCGCCTCGGTCGGCCGCCCCGAATGGCTGCCGGAAGGCGTCAAGGTCAAGGTGATGTCGTTCGACACCAAGGCAATCGTCGCCAAAACCGACGCCGACAAGGCGAAGTTCTCGGAACTGTTCGGCGGCTGAGCCGGCAATCCCGTCAGGGATGCCGTCCCAGCGGCATCCCTGACGGGAAAAACCCCGATCGCATCGGCTGATCGACCCCAGGAAACGCAATCATGTCCACACGGATCAGGGAAAGCCGGGGCCAGGAAATGGTCCTGACGGCGGCGGTAGCCATCGTCATCGTCCTGCTTTCGCTGCTGCCGATGCTGCGCCTGATCAAGGAGATCGTGGCACCCGGTGGCACGCTGTCGACCGTCGCGATAAAGGCGGGGCTCGCCAGTCCGGCGACCTGGATCGCCACCTGGCACACACTGGTCGTCGGTATCGGCGGCACCCTGCTTGCGGTGCTGTCGGGAACGCTGGTGGCCGTCCTCGTCACTCTGACCGATATCCGCGCTCGCAGCGCCATGGTGCTCTGTTACGTCATGCCCTTGATGATCGCGCCGCAGGTGACGGCGCTGGCCTGGCTGCAACTGTTCGGCCCGGCAAGCCCGTTCCTGAAACTGTTCGGGGCGGCACCGCCGCTCGGTACCAGGAACCCGCTCTATTCGACCTCGGGCATTATCCTGCTGCTCGGCGTGCAGTATGGGCCGCTGGTTTTCCTGCTGGTGCGCGCCGGCCTGCGCAAGCTGCCGCGCGAGCTGGTCGAAGCGGCGCGGGCCGGCGGCGCCGGCTGGTTCTCCGTGCTGATCACCATCGTGCTGCCGCTGATGACGCCGTCGATCATGGCGGCAGCGGCACTGGCTTTCGTCTCCTGCGTCGGGAATTTCGGCATTCCCGCCTTTCTCGGCATTCCTGCCAACTATCTCGTGCTGCCAACGCTGATTTATCAAAAATTGGCCGGCGGCGGCCCGGCCGTGCTCGGCGAAACCGCGTTCCTGTCGGTGCTGATTGGCGTCATTGCCATGGCTGGTATCTTCGCCCAGGAGGTGATGAGCCGCCGCCGCGACTATCGCATCAGCTCTACATCGCTGCCGGCTGAGCCATACGAACTCGGCCGCTGGCGGCCGGCCGTGCAGGCCGGCATGTGGCTGCTGATCATCGTGGTGCTGGTCCTGCCGCTGTTCGGGCTGGTTCTGACATCGCTGGTGCCGGGCTATGGCATTGCGCTCACAGCCAAGACGGCGACGCTCGACAATTATCGCTTTGTGCTGTTCGAGCATGACGCGGCCAGCCGCGCCTTCTTCAACAGCTTCTGGCTGTCGATCGCGGCGGCCTTCTTCGCGGTTCTGGTCGCAGTGCCGATCGGCTATCTGATCGCCTGGGGCAAGCAGCGCTGGGTACGGCTGCTCAATCTGTCGGTCGAGCTCCCCTATGCCTTGCCAGGCGTGGTGCTGGCGATCGCCTCGCTGCTCATGTTCCTGCGGCCGATCCCGCTCACCGGCATCCAGCTCTACAACACCGTCTGGATCATCCTCTACGCCTATCTCGCCCGCTTCCTGGTGCTGGCGCTGCGGCCGACCATCAGCGGCTATCACCAGATCGACCGGGCGCTGGAGGAGGCTGCGCAAGTGGCCGGCGCCGGGCTGTTCACCCGCATGCGCACGATCATCTTTCCCCTGGTGGCACCGGCGGCGATCGCCGGCGGCCTGCTGATCTTCATGACGGCGCTGAGCGAACTCACCGTTTCGGCGCTGCTGTGGTCGTCGGGCTCGGAAACCATCGGCGTGGTGATGTTCTCCTTCGAGCAGGGCGGCGATTCCAACTATGCGGCGGCGATGTCCGTCATCACCGTGGCGGTCACTTTCGCGCTGATGCTGGTGACCAATCTGCTTGCCCCCTACCTTCCGACCGGAGTGCTGCCATGGCGCGATTGAGCCTGGACAATGTGACCAAGAGCTTCGCCAATTTCGATGCCGTCAAGGACGTATCGATCGACGTCGCCGACGGCGAGTTCCTGGCAGTGCTCGGCCCTTCCGGCTGCGGCAAGACGACGTTGCTAAGGCTCGTCGCCGGATTCGAGAAAGTGACGTCAGGCGAAATCCGCATCGGCAATGAGGTGGTGTCGCGCAAGGGCGGCAGCGTCGCGCCGGAAAAACGGCGCGTCGGCATCGTCTTCCAGAACTATGCGCTGTGGCCGCATATGACGGTGGCCGAGAACATCGGCTATTCGCTGAAGGTGGCGAAGCTCGACAAGGCTGTCGCCCGCCGGAAGGTTGAAGACGCACTCGCCCTGGTCAATCTGCAAGGGCTGGGCGAGCGCCGGCCGGCCAATCTTTCCGGCGGCCAACGCCAGCGCGTGGCGCTGGCGCGCTGCCTGGTCGCCGCGCCCTCGCTGGTGCTGTTCGATGAGCCGCTCGCCAATCTCGACGTGCATCTGAGGGCATCGATGGAGGACGAGTTCGCATCCTTCCACAAACGCACCGGCACCACCATCGTCTACATCACCCATGATCAGGCCGAGGCGATGGCGCTGGCCGACCGCATCGCGGTGATGGATGGCGGGCGCCTTGCCCAGCTGGCGACGCCGCGAGAACTCTATCATGAGCCGGCAAATGAAATGGTGGCGTCCTTCATTTCGCAGGGCATTTTGCTGCCCGCCGACGTGCTGAGCGCGGAGCAGGCGGGCCACTGCAAGATCCGGGTTCTCGGGACTGAACTGATTGTCCGCTGCCGGCCAGGCGAGCGGCCGCGAATCGGGGCCAAGATCTGCTGCCGGTCGGCCGATCTCGACGTGTCGCCGGATGGCCCCGGCTTCGATGGCTTGGTCAAACGGGTGATCTACCAGGGTGGCTCGGCGCGCATCGAATTCACGCCTTCGACCAGTCCCGACCTCACCTTGCATTTCGAACAGCCCGACCCGGTTGTGCTGGAGAGCGGAGCCCAGGCGCGTCTGCGGATACGGTCCGGCTGGCTGATCCCGGCGGCGGGGGCAGCAGCGTGATGATGCTCGATCTGCTCGGCGGCTTTGGCGAAAAAGGCCGCACCAGCCTCGCTGTCGGCAGCGGCAAGGATCGCATCTTGCTCGACGTCGGCATCAAGGTCGGCGCCTCGGGAGCGGACTATTATCCGGCGCTGGATGGTTCGATTGCCGACATCGATGCGCTGTTCGTCTCGCACGCGCATGAGGATCATATCGGTGCGCTGAGCTGGCTGCTGTCGCGCGGTTATGCCGGTCCGATCTTCATGACGGCCGAGACCCGAGACGAGGCCCCGGCCACGCTTGCCGGCTATGCCGAGCCCGAGGATTTCAGGCGGTTCCCTTTTCCCGAAGACCGCATCGAATTGTTCGAGCCGGGCGACACGTTGAACAGCGGCAACCTCACGATCCGGACGGGACGCTCCGGGCATGTCGTGGGCGGCGTCTGGTTTGCGGTGGACGACGGCGAGAGCCGCGTCGCCTATTCGGCCGATGTGGTGCCGGACAGCAATGTCTTCGTCATGGACACGATCCCGCACTGCGACCTGCTTGTTCTCGATGCGTCCTACGGCGCCGATCCGGTGCCGGGGACGGCGCGTGCGCGCGAAATCTCGCAGTGGGTGGCGAGGCATTCGGACGGGTGTCTTTTGCCGACGCCGCTCTCGGGTCGGTCGCTGGAGCTGATCGCGGCCTTGCCGGGGCCGTTCGCCATCCATGCCGGCATGCGTTCGTCCCTGGAAGCGCAGATCGGCGCCACGGCGGCCTTGTTGCCGGGTGTCTCAGAATTGCTGCGCCGCCGCTTGCAGGAAGCAGCCGACTGGATCGATGCCGATCCCCTGCCGTCCATGCCTTTGCTGGCGGATGACGGCATGGGTGAAGCCGGCCCTTCGTCGCGCCTCTTGCCGCGTGCCGACCATTCCGGTTTTCCGGTGCTGCTTACCGGCCATCTGCCGTCAGGCTCGCCGGGCGATCTGTTGCACAAGGCCGGCCGAGCGGACTGGGTGCGCATGCCGACCCATCCGACGCTGTCGGGCAATGTCGACATCTGGGAGAAGGCCGGGCGTCCCGCAGCACTCGGTCACTCCTGCACGCCGGACCTTCTCGGCGATCTGCAAACCCACATCCCGTCGCTGCGCACGCAATGCCGCACCGGCCAGCGCATAGTGGTGTCGGAGGCAAGAAAACGATGAGAATTCTGATCTGCAACGACGACGGCATCGAAGCGCCGGGGCTTGCCCGTCTGGTCAATGCGGCCAGCGCGTTGAGCGACGATGTCTGGGTGGTCGCGCCCGACGGCAAGCGCACCGCAGCCGGCTCGTCATTGACGATTGCCAGGCCGTTGACCATGCGGGGCGTCAAACCGAACTGGTACGCCTGTTCCGGCACCCCGGCCGATTGCGTGGTAAGCGCCATGACGTGGCTGTTCGCCGATTCCGAGAGACCGGGCCTTGTGCTGTCGGGCGTCAACGATGGCCGCAACGTTGCCGAGGACCTTGCCTATTCCGGCACGCTCGGCATTGCGCGGGAGGCGACCTTCTGGGGCGTTCCAGCCATCGGCTTCTCACGCGTGAAAAATCCTGATTTCACCGATGGCGACGACCAATGGCTTGGCGCGCTGATCGCTTCATTGTGGCAATCGCGCGCCGACTGGGCCGCTGAGGGGCATTGGCTGAGCATCAACCTGCCGACCTTGCTGCCGGCCGAAATCCGGCAGCCGCGCATCGGCCGCGACAAGATCGCCCGCAAGGCCGAGATCATGGAAAGCGACGGCGAACGCACGGTCATCACCGTGCCGCGCGGGCGCGCTCATGCAAGTGAGCCGGGTGACGAAAACGAGGCGATCGATGCCGGCTTTATCAGCATCAACCGGCTGAACTGGTTTGGCGAGACACGGCTGGACGAACGGTTTCTGGACGGGATCGCGAGCCAGCGGCAAACTGGCTGACCTGGGGTCTGCGCGTCGTCATCCGATCACCAACCTGTCAGCGGTTAAATCAAGCCAATCCACTACCTATGCTTGAAGCCGCCGCTATTTCATTCCACATCGGTGAGGATGAAGGGCGAGACAGGAGAACGGCGGCGGCATCTGCTGTGGGCTTTGCCCGCATCGCTGATCCTGCATGCGCTCATCGCGGCGTTTCTGGTCTATGGCCTGCCGAGACCCGAGCAGCAGCCGGTTCAGCAGGAACAGCCCGTCAATGTCGCGATCGTGCCGCCACCCGAGAAGCCCAAGCCGAAACCTGCTCCAAAGCCACCGGAACCAACACCTGAAAAGAAGGCTGAAAAGCCGCCTGAACAAAAGCCGCCTCCAGAACCGCCGAAACCGCCAGACGAGCAGGTTCTGAAGCGCGTCTTCCAGTACGGCCAGAAAGATACCGGGCCGGAGAAATCGCTCGACGGAAGCAGCGCTAAACCCAACACGCCATCGCCGGCCAAGGATGAGGCGGCGAAGCCGCCTGTGGCACCGACACCCACGCCGACCCAGCCAGCCCCGGCTGCAACGCCACCGCAGAAGGCGGAGTCCAGCAAGCCTGACGAGAAGCCAGCCACCGTTGCGCCGGACGAAAAGCCCGCGCAAAGCGAGGAAAAGGCGGCGACCGAGGATACCGACAAACAGCAGCCGGACAAACAGGAACCCGCACCGCAACCCGACGAAAAGCAAGCCGTCGTGACGCCAAAGCCATTGACGGCTGAGACCGGTGACAAGCCGGCGCCTCCAGCCTCGACCGAAAAGGCAAAGCCCAAAGCCAAACCTGCCAAGACAATGACGTTCAAACCCGCAAGAGCTTTCAAAGCGCCGAGCGGGAATGCTGGAAGGTCAAATCCCACCAACAACGCCCTTGCGGGATCACCGATCTATTCCGGCCTTCCTGGCGTCAGAAAGCTTTACTCGCAAGGGGCAACCGGCAATGCGTTCGCTACAAGCTCCATGGAGAATGTGCCGCGCGGTCAGCGCGTGGCCACCCTTTGCGGCAACGTTCTGAGCCGGGAATTGCAAACTGCCGACTATACGGTCAAATGGGTGCCAACCATCACGCTGGACAAAGGCAATGTTCTCAATCCTCCGCAGGCCGCCTTCAGCACCAGAAACGCCTGGTATAACCTAAATTTTCGATGCGAAGTCGACGCCGATGCGACCAGGGTCCTGTCCTTCAACTTCCGTGTGGGCTCATTGGTGCCGCCTGGCGAATGGGCCAGCCGTGGATTCACAAAGTATCGCCTAAACTAGGCCGGCACACCAAACCTAGCCAATTGCCGGCTAACTTCTTGCCAGTCGGCGCAGACGAAATCGGCACCGGCAGCTGTCAGCCGCGCGGCGTGCTCGGCATAGGTATGGCCGCCGCCGGTGTAGCCGATCGCCGTCATGCCGGCGGCGACAGCGCCCTGGATGCCGAAGGGCGAGTCCTCGATGACGATGCAGTCAACGGGATTGGCGCCGATCTTGTCCGCCGCGAAGAGGAAGATGTCCGGCGCGGGCTTGCCGTTCTTGACCATCGAGGAGCTGTAGATCGCGTCGCCGAAGAAACGCGCCAGCCCGGTCACGGCAAGGCTGTGGTTTATGCGCTCGACGGAGGAGGACGAGGCGACACAGCGGTCGCCCGCAAGCGTCGCGAGAAACGCAGTGATTCCCGGTGTCGGCTTCAATTCCTGCGAGAACAGCACCTTGGTCTCGGCCCAGATGTCGCCGTCCGCCGCCGCCGGAAATTGGTGCCCGGTCAATTCCTTGATCCTGGCGATGATATCGGACTGCTTCATGCCGACGCATTGGGCGATGATGCTGGTGTTGACACCGGGCATGCCGTGCTTTTCGTAGACGCGCTCATAGGCGCGGGCGGCCAGCGGCTCGCTGTCGACAAGAACGCCGTCGCAATCGAAAATAATAGGCCTTGGTCGCGCCACGCGTTTCCCTCTCGAGTCAATTTTCGCACATCGCTATCGGCAAAAAGTCAAATGTTCAATAGTGCGTGCGTTTTGGGGGCGCGAAGAGCGGGCTCAAAGCTGGCGCAACGCATCGCTCGCACGGGAAGACCCGAGCGCCCGTTGCATGGCTTGCCGGGACTGTGCGCGGTCCGGGGTGATCCAGTTCGGTTCGGCGCCGAGAAAGCGGTCGAGGAAAGCCACCGCATAGGCCGGCATCTCGGTCACATTCTCGCGATAGGACCACCATGTGCGCAAATCGTCGGCGCATTTGTCGATGCCGGGTGCGGTGCCGAATTCCTGCTCGTGGATCGCCGAAATCACCGAGACGCAGTAGTTGGTGTAGAGGAAACCCTCCGGCCAGAAGCGGACGATTTCCAGCGTGCCGGCGTTCGTTTCCGTCTCGATCAGCTGCGTGAGGCCGGAGATTTCCCTGGCCGGCGCCTGTTTTATCAGTTCGCGCAGCACGAGGCCGGCGGCAAAGACGATGAAGTCGGCGCGGTTGATCGCGGCGAAGCGCTTCTGCGCCTCCATGATCTCGACCCAGTCGAGAAAGGCCCTGGTGAGCTTTGCCTCGTCGATCTCGAAGCGCACGCCGAACGTGTCCGAGACCACCTTCGCGCTGCCGCGAAAGGTGGCGCGGAACCAGCGCAACTGCCGCAGCCGATGGCGAAGATCGGGCATCAAGGCCAGTTCGTCCCTGAAGGGCAGATCCATCTTCCTCGTATCCTGTTTCCCGGTCAGCCTAGCACAATGGCACCACGGCCGAAATCGGTCAGCGTCCCTGTGGATGACCGCAGCCGAGGCCAATATCATACATATTGACATTCTTGGAAACAAATGTTCTCACTTTGCTGTTGTCACGCGCCGGTCCAAGGTGCGGTTCAACTGAGGCTTCGGGAGGAGAACCGAATGGCGATTTGGCAGTGGGGACTGCTTCTGCTGGTTATTGTGTGGGCGCTGCAGTCGCTCGGCGTCTGGCTGCAGATGCGGCACTATTCGGATGTCTTCAGGGGCGTCACCGACCAGTACAAGGACGGCTTCGTCGGAGCCGGCAATTTTCGCGGCCGTTTGGCCAAGGGCACCATCGCGCTCGTCGTGGTGACACCCGACCTGATCGTGCGCCGCCTGATGGTGATGAGCGGCCGTTCCGTCTTCACCAAGTTCAAGAGACATGAAGAATTCGAGGGTGTTCCCCTCGATAGACTCCGGTCCAACCCTGCAATCATGGGGGAGGGGGAACCCGGTGTGGCCGAGGCCGTGAAACGGGCGATCGAACAGATCGACAAGACACGGTCGGAGCCGGGAAAGAAGCCGGGTCTGTCCGGCTTGAACATAGCAAGGGCCTAGAGGACGAGAGGACGCCGCGCACCGACTGGGATCAACCGGCGGGCGGCATAAGGAGGAGAAATGTCTGTATTTTCGTTGTTAGCGCAGCATGCCGACATGGCCGTGCACAATCTGCATGTCGCAGGTGCCATGGTCTCGGATGCCGCATTGCATGGCAAGCTCGCCGTCGAGCATGCCTCCGACCATCTCGTTGTCCTCGCACAAGCGGACAGCGGACCGATCACCGTCGATCAGTTCAAGGAAAAGCTGAAGGACGTCCAGCAGGAAGAGCAGCTCGGCTGGCTGACTGCCATCGGCAAATACTTCATCGGCATCTTCCAGAAGGGCGGCGAGGTCTTCGCCGGCTTCGTCACCGGCATCATTCCGACGCTGGTGGTGCTGATGACGGCCTTCTACGCCGTCACCGAACTGGTCGGTGAAGAGCGCGTGCATGGTCTGGCGCGCGGGGCCGGCCGGATCGCGCTGACGCGCTACACGCTGTTGCCGCTGCTGGCGGTGTTCTTCCTCACCAATCCGATGGCCTATACGTTCGGATCGTTCCTGGAAGAAAAGCACAAGCCGGCCTTCTATGACGCGGCCGTATCCTATGTGCACCCGCCGCTCGGTCTGTTCCCGCACATCAATCCCGGCGAGTATTTCGTCTGGGGCGGCATTCTCGTCGCGCTGCTGGAGCTGGAAAAGAAGGGCGTCGTCGTCGCCGGCTACCACGTCAAGGTGGCGATCTGGTACGCCATCGTCGGCCTCGTCGTCATCCTGCTCAAGGGCATGCTGACCGAACGCATCACCGCGATCATGGCACGCCGCCAGGGCGTCGAGCTGTAAGGGCGGGGAGGACATCATGGCCAAGACATACAAAGCCGTAAGGATCACCCAGGGCAAAACCGGCTGGGGCGGCCCGCTCGTCATCGAGCCGACCGAACAGCGCAGCAAGGTTGTTTCCGTCACCGGCGGTGGCATTCACCCGGTGGCGCAGCTTATCGCCGACATGACCGGTGGCGAAGCCGTCGACGGCTTCAGGGCGCCGCCGATCGAAAGCGAGATGGCGGTGGTCGTCGTCGACTGCGGCGGCACCGCACGATGCGGCGTCTATCCACGCAAGCGCATCCCGACCGTCAACCTGACGCCGGTCGGCCAATCCGGGCCGCTGGCCCAGTTCATCACCGAGGACATCTACGTTTCGGGCGTGAAGCCGGCCAACATCACAATGGCGGACGGATCCGAAACGGTCACGACTGCAGGGGGAGCAGCAGCGATGAGTTCAAGCAACAATGCGGCCGCGGCACCACAGCCGCTGCCGAGCGAAGGTGGGCTGATCGGGCTCATCAGCACGATCGGCCGCGTCATGGGACGTATCGTCGGCATCTTCTTCAATGCCGGCCGTCGCACCATCGATCAGGTCATTCGCAACGTGCTGCCGTTCATGGCCTTCGTGACCATGCTCATCGGTCTGATCCTGTATACCGGCATCGGCGATGTGCTGGCGCAGCCGATGGGTCCGCTGGCCAACAACATCGTCGGCCTGCTGATCATCTCGGCGATCTGCGGCCTGCCGTTCCTGTCGCCCATCCTCGGGCCAGGCGCTGTCATCGCGCAGGTCATCGGCGTTGCCATCATCGGCCCCCAGATCGCCAATGGCACGATTTCGCCGGCAATGGCACTGCCGGCGCTGTTTGCCTACAATACCCAGGTGGGCTGCGACTTCGTCCCAGTCGGCCTGGCGCTCGGTGAGGCCAAGCCTAAGACGATCGAAATCGGCGTTCCGGCGGTGCTCATCAGCCGCCAGATCATGGGTCCGGTCTCGGTGCTGATCGCCTGGGTCGTCAGCCTGATCGTGTTCTAAGGCAATTCCGGGAAAAGCGCACAATGCTTTCCCTTGGAAATTGCGTCAAAACAAAGAGATAGAGCGGTTCACCGCTCTAGGGAAAGTTGAGAAAATGAGGTTCGCCATATGACGGTTCTGCTGAGAACACGGGTCACTGCCATCGGCCCCGAAGTGGCGGACCTTGCCGAAGGGGGCGTGGTCATCCTGTTTGCGGATGGCTCGCCGCCGGAGCTTGCCGAGGTTTCGGTGCTCCACAAGGCGGAGCAGGGACCAAGTGACGGAGCGCCCGCCAAGGGCGCTTCGATCACCCTCGGCCCGGTTGCCGCTGTTATCACGGCGGTAGGCTCCAGCGCGTGGAGCAAGGTGCTGGAAATGGGTCATGTCGTCATTTCGTTCAACGGCGCTACCGAGGCCGAGAGGCCGGGCGAGATCTGTGCGTCGCAAGTCGACCCGCAAGCGCTCGTGGCCGCCCTGAAGACGGGCGCGATCATCACCATCGCCGCCTGACAGCATTCGCGCCGCGGCCTATGTTGGGAGCGGCGCCCAAAACCAGAGTATTTGCCATGGAACGCTCGACCATCGTCAGAGTGCATGAAGGTTTGCACGCCCGTCCCGCGACGCGGTTCGTGAAGCTCGCCAAAGGCTTCGAATCCGATGTCGAACTGGTCAAGGACGGCAAGGCGGTCAGCGCCAAGAGTTCGGTCAAGCTGATGCTTTTGGCAGTCAAGGAAAACCAGGAAGTCACAGTGCGGGCGCACGGTGCCGACGCGATCGAGGCGATCGAGGCGTTGATCGGCTATCTCGAGAATCCAAAGGCCGGCCTTGATGACGAGGACTCCCAGCCGACAGGCGATGCCGGGCCGAAGGCGGCGGTCGGATCCGCGCCGACGGCATCTGGAGCAGCAAACGCCTTGCGCGGGGTGGCGGCAAGCGAAGGTTTTGCCATCGGCCCGGCCTTTGCGCATTTCCCGCCCGATATCGCCGGACAAGGCCGCGTGTTGCGGGCCGAGGAGATAGAAGGCGAGATCGACAGGTTCCGCACGGCTGTCGGCGCGGTCCAGGCACGCATGGACCATGCGTTGGCGCAGGACAGCCTGTCGGCTGGAGACCGCGGCATCGTCGCCGCACTGCGGGACATTGCCGCCGACGACAGTCTGACCGGCGAGGCCGAGGGCCTGATCAAGGGTGGCAACGATGCGATTTCGGCCGTCATCACCGCCGCCTCCACCATCGCCGCCGATTTCAGCGCTGTCGACGATCACTATCTCAACGCGCGGGCGGACGACGTTCATGCGGTCGGACGACAGATCTGCCTGGTGTTGCTGGGCCAAGACGATGTCAGCCTCGAAAACATACCCGAAGGCGCTATCCTGATTGCCGATGACATCGGCGCCTGGGATCTGGCACGCGCGCCGCTGAAGCGTATCGGCGGCGTGGTGTGCGGCCATGGCGGCGCCACCTCGCACATCGCCATCATCGCGCGCTCGCACGGCATTCCGGCCGTGCTCGGCCTCGGCGGCCAGGTCAATGCCTTGCGCACCGCGCGAGACGTCGCGCTCGACGGCAATGCCGGCCATGTGATCATCGACCCCGACGAGGCGACCCGCGCCGATTTCGCCGGCCGCGTCGAAGCGGCGGCAAAGGAGCGCGCCGGGTTGACCGTCTTCAAGACGGTGACGCCGAAGCTCGCCGACGGCAGGATCATCGAGGTCGCGGCCAACATCGGCTCACTTGAGGAAATCGAAGCGGCGCAAGAGGCTGGCGCCATGGGCATCGGCCTGTTCCGCACCGAGCTTTTGTTCATGCGCCATATGCATCTGCCCTCGGAAGACATGCAGGCCGAGACCTATGCGGCGCTGGCCAAGGCTTTTGCGCCCTATCCGGTCATTGTGCGCACGCTCGACATCGGCGGTGACAAGCCGATTGCCGGCATCGAATTTCCCGACGAGGAAAATCCCTTCCTCGGCTGGCGCGGCATCCGCATGTGTCTCGACCGGCCCGACATCTTCAAGCGCCAACTGCGGGCGCTGCTGCGCGCCGCCGTGCACGGCAACATCAAGGTGATGCTGCCGATGGTGTCCGACATCTCTGAAGTCAGGCAGACGCGCGTGCTGATTGACGAATGCACGGTCGAGCTGAAAGCCGAAGGCGTGCCGCACGCGTCATTCGATCTCGGCGTCATGATCGAAACCCCGGCTGCCGTGCTGATCGCCCCGGCGCTGGCCAAGGAGGTCGCTTTCTTCTCGATCGGCACCAATGATCTGACCCAGTACATCATGGCCGCCGACCGGCTCAATCCGACGGTCGCCAAGCTCAACGATGTCACCAATCCGGCCGTCATGTCGGCGATCGAAATGACGGCAAAAGCCGGCGTCGCCGCCGGTATCATGGTCGGCATGTGCGGTGAGGCGGCCGGCCGTCCGGATTTGATTGCGACCTTCGTGAAGATGGGGCTGACCGAACTCTCGATGAGCCCGGCTTCCATCCAGCGCGCCAAGAAAGCGATCATGGCCATGGCCGCTGAAGGCTAGCCCAGGCCGGCTGACTACGGCAGATGGGCAAGCAAGGTGGCGAACACCGGTGTCAGTTCAGCGATCGGGTTTGCCTTGGCGCAGGCCTGAACGATGCGGTCGTGGCGGATATCCGCCGCCAGGATCGCGATCTCCAGCATATCCGGCTCCGGCGCGCCGTCCCTGCCGGTGGTCGCCAGGCCGCAGGCCAAAGCGAGCGGTGCCAGGCAGCTTATGTCAGGCGCGCTGCTGCCCATCACCGCCGGCGTTTCGGACACTGTTTCGGCAAAGCGAACGGGACGCTGGCCGAGGCACTCGACCAGCAGTGCCGAACAGGTTGCCGCGATTGCCTGCAGTCCGGCACCTGGCGCGGCCAGCGCGGTCAGGAGGTCGCCATGCCGCTTGCGCATCGTGGCGTGGACGGCCGCGAAATCGGCTTCGTGGATGCGGGCATTGTCGATGTTCAGGCCGGCAAGCACTGCCTTGGTCAGATAATACATATCGCGCCGGAACAAGCGCTCCGCGCTCAACTGGCGATCCTCGTTGCCGATCGGGAAATAGGTGCCGAGGCCCTTTACCGTCGTGCCGTCCACCTTGATCGGGCGCTCATGGGGGACGAAAGCTTCAGCGATCGACAGCGCCTCGTCGACGGCACTGGCGGCATGGCTGAGCAAGCCTTCGATGCCCTTGCCCGGAAACGGCGGCAGATGGCTGGTTGCTTCGCGCAGGATGCTGGCATCGCCGCTGCCGTCATGGCGGCTCTGGCGGATGATTTCGCGGACTTCCCGCAGCCGGTCCTTCAGATTGACGCGGACATCTTCGGAGATTTGTCGGAGCATCGCGGGTCGCCTTGAAATTTGCTGCGGATAGCCGCCAACCGGGGCAGCCGCCACTCTCTACATTGTTCCTATCGATTGGTAGATCAATAGGCGATACTAGACCAGCATGCAGAATCGGCGGCGGCGCGCTCGTCCGTCGCCGCAGGGGGAGAGACAGACTTGGGCAGACGACGACAGGGCGAAAGCGAAGACGGTCGAGGCGAGGCAACCGAGCACGTCGCCAGCGAAAGCCGGACGGATCGCCTCAGGATTCGCGCCGCCTGGATGTATTTCGTCGAACAGATGACGCAGAACGAGATCGCCGACGTGCTCGGCGTCGGTCGCGTCACCATCGTGCGCATGCTGGCGGATGCCCGGGCGCGCAACGAAGTGAAGATCACCATCGAGAGCGAATTGTCGGAAATCGTGCGGCTTGAGCGCGCGCTGGAGAAGACGTTCGGGCTGCAGCAGGCGCTGGTGGCGCCGCTTTCGGCACCCAATGCCGATCCGATACCGGCGATCAGCGCCAAGACCGGCAGTTTCCTGTCGGACATGATGAAGTCCGGCATGCGGGTCGGCGTCGGCTGGGGGCAGACGTTGTTCTCGAGCCTGCCCTTCATCAGCGCCAAGTCGCTCACCGACTTCAAGGTGATTTCGCTGCTTGGCGGCGTCGGCGTCGTGCGCCGGGTCAACCCAGCCGAGTTCGCCTGGCGCTTTGCTCAGATATTCCAGGGCGACGGCTATCTGATGCCGACACCAGCCGTCGTCGACAGCGTCGAGACCAAGATCGCGCTGATCGAGCGCTGCGGCCTGCAGGAGATTTTCGAGATGGCCGACGTGCTCGATGCCGTTCTGCTGAGCGTCGGCGGGATCGCCTCGGCCACCACCTTCTCTCGTGGCGGCTTCCTCAAGGAGGCGGATCGGGAGGCCCTGCTTGCGCGTGGCGCTGTCGGTGACCTCCTGTTCCATTTCTTCGACCGCAACGGCGATCTGGTCGACCATCCCGTCAACAGCCACGTGATGTCGGTGGATGTCGACCGTCTGCGCAAGGCGCCGATCCGTATCCTCACCTCCGGTGGCGAGGAGAAAACCGAAGCGCTGCTTGGCGCCATGACCCTCATCGCCCCAACCATCCTGATCACCGACGAGGAGAGCGCGCGGCGCATGCTGGAAGCGGTCAGCGGAAGCTGAAACTGTCCGTGATGTAGTCCGGCCAGGCCTGCTGTTCGTCGAAAACAGCGGCGAGATCCGGTGTGTCCGCCAGTATTCCGCTCAGCACTAGCGCGGTGGCGATGCCGGCGTTGTTTCCCCCCGATATATCGTGTTCGACGCTGTCGCCGACACAGACCACGGTGCCACGGTCCGGCTCGCCGGCCAGCGCCAGCGCGGCTTCGAAAATCGCCTTGTCGGGCTTGCCGATGCGGGTAACGCTGCCGCCCAGGCTTTCGTAGAGATCGGCAAGACGGCCGGCGCCGAAGCGAGGGCCTTTGGCCGTCAGCATGATGATGTCGGGATTGGTGCAGAAACACGGCACCCGCCGCGCTGCCGCCGGTGCGAACAGCCTGCGATAATGGTCGAGGTCAAAGCGGTCACCCTCACTGGCCGCGATCAGCACCAGTTCGGCTTCATCGCCGGACCCGGTCAGCACAAAAGGCAGACCCTCGATCGCGGAGCGGTCACCTTCACGGCTGACCAGCAGGCATTTTGTCCTTGGGCGCAGCTTTCCCGACGCGGCCATTTCCCTGAAGGATCGCCACGCCACCTCGCCGGAAGAAACGAAATGATCCCAGCTTCCCGCTTCGAAGCCGAGTTTTATGAGCCGGCTTTCATTGGGTTGTGCCCGCCTGCCGGAGTTCGAAACGAGCACCACCGTCTTGCCGGCGCGCTTCAGCGCCGACAGTGCCGCCACCGCGCCTGGATAGGGCCGCGTGCCGTCATGCAGCACGCCGAACTGGTCGAGCAGGAACACGTCGTAGCGCTCCGCCAGCGGCCCGATGCCGTCGAGACGTTCGATCGTCTTCGCGCTCATAGGAGTCCTGCCCGGCTTGCACCCATCAGCGCCAGCCGCGCCGTGCCGGCGGCGGCCTCGTCGGAAAGCGCGGGCAGGAAATCGACGCCGAGCCTGCGCCGCCGGATTGCCGTCCAGGCTGGGTTCGCCGCCCCGCCTCCGACGCTCCTGACCGATATCAGCGCGGGCGCGCCGAGTTCGGCAAGCCTGCCAAAGCCGAGCGCTTCGATCGCGGCGATGCCTTCGAACATCGCTTTCAGATAATCGGCGTCGTCCGCCGGCCGGGGCGCAAGGCGCGGCGGCAGCGCCGGATCGGCGATCGGAAATCGTTCGCCCGTGGCGGGAAGCGGATAATAATCGAGGCCGGTGTCGGTCTCCGGGTCGATTGTCGCGCTGAGTTCGATGATACGGGCGAGCGGAAAATGCTGGGCCAGCACCTTGCCGCCGGAATTCGACGCNCCGCCAGCCAGCCAGGCGTTGCCGAGCCGGTGGCTGTAGATGCCGAAGCGCGGCGCCGAAATCGGCCGGTCGGACAGGATCTTGATGGTCAGCGAGGATCCCAGCGCGGTAACGCCGTCGCCGATCGCGGCAGCACCGGTCGCAAGGAACGAGGCGCAGCCGTCCGTGGTGCCGGCGACAATGGCCACATCGCGCGGCAAGCCGAACAGTTCCCCGACTTCCGCGGTGAGGGCGCCGGTGACCTCGCCTGGTTCGACCACGCGCGGCAGCAGCTCCATGCGCATTCCGGTCGCCGCGATCCATTCCGGCCAGCGGCGGGCCTCGACATCATAGCCTGTCTTCAGGGCATTGTTCTCGTCGCTGACGTCGAAGCGGCCGGAGAAGTTTCCGGCAATCCAGTCGGCCTGATGCAGCACCATTGCAATGCCCGGCAGATGCTGGAAGCGCAGGGCCTTGGCGAGGCCGGATGTCGCTCCGTGCGCTGCACTTGCAGCCGGCGCGTTACGGGCGATCGCGGCCAGGATGTCGTCGTCATCGACCTTGTCGTTGTACATCAGCGGTTCGGCCAGCGGCCGCCCGGCGGCGTCGACCGGCAGCAGCGTGCCGGAGGTGCCGTCGACGGCGATGGCGCGGACCGCCGTGCAGTCGATGCCGGAAAGCAGCTCCGTCAGCACCGTCTTGACCGCTTGCCACCACGCCGTGGCAGCTCGCCCATCGCTGCCAAACCTGTCGAGTGGGACGGCCGAGTGCCCGGCTATGGAAAAATCAGGGCGCATGGCGACGGCGCGCGCACCCGATGTGCCGATGTCGATGCCGATGGCAAGTGGCATCATCTCCATGCTAGCCGCCGGCCGCGTTGAGCTTCTGGCGATACTGCTCGGCGTCCCAGTTGACCAGTTCGTCATTCTCGGCGGCGGTGAGATAGTTCAGCCGCGCCGCGATGTCGATGCGCGCCGTCACATCGGCAAGGCAGCGTTGCATGGCGTCGGCGCCGGCACTGGCGTCGCCGCGCATCAGCACGCCTGCGCCGGGAAACAGGATCGCAGCCGGCGGCGTGCCCAGACGTGCGATGACATCGGCCACGGTCTCGCCAGGCCCCGCCACGACCGAGCCCTGGCCGAGGAAGATGACGTGGTCCGGATAGAGGCTGCCGGCCTGCGCCATGCGGCGGCTCTCCGGGTCGAGCGCAACCGCATGCGCTTCGACATCGGCCGGCAATCTGTAACCGCTGTTGCCGGCAAGCGCCGCCAAGGCGGCAAGGTCGGGTGCGGCGGTCGCGCGCGCCGGCCGGGCCAGTAGCGACCGGACGCTACGCAGCAGAACCTCTGCCCCGGCGACGGTTTCGGCGGCGATGACCAGCCCGTGATTGCCAAGGATCAGCACGTCGACATCAGGCCTAAGCTTTTCGGCAATGCCGCGGGCAAGCGGCAGGCCTGGCCGGAAATAGGGCACATAGGCCCATTCGATGCCATCGAGCCGCCTGATGACCTCGGCCTCGCCATCGGCCTGCACGGCAAGCGAGATGGTGTCGACGCAATGGACATGCAGAACGACGCGCTGCGGCATCAAGGCGTGCACCGTGGTCTCGATCGACGGACGCAGGCCGCGCGGGTTGAGCGCCGCAATGGTGAAACCCTGCGGCTGGTCGGCGGCGCGGTCGCGCTGCTCGACGGCCCTGAGCAGCGGCGCCATCGCCACCGGCACCATGATGTCGTCGGTGAGCGCGTCCTTCAGCCAGGTGCCGGAGGCCTTGATCCACAACGTGTCGCCGGCTTTCAGCGAAGTGTTGCCGCCTGCGGCCTGGGTCAGAAGCGGGCTCTGCCCGATGCTGGCTGAAAGCGCCCGCAAGGCCTCCAGTTCCTGCGCGTCAGCCTGGGTCGCCATGGCGCTTTTCCTCCAACGGCTCGGCCGTGTCCTGCGCGAAATCCCGTTGCCGGGATCGAATTGGCGCTGATATCGCAGATACGAGTGATCTACGTCAATAGTGATCTACTATCATCAAAACCCGCTTGCAATCTGGCTGGCGTTGAGTAAGTTGCACCAATTGCCATGGAAAAGGGCATTCGGGAGGAAAGAGTTGAGCGATTCCGGCCGCCAGCGTCAGATCGTCGAACTGCTGCGTGATCGCCCGTTCGCCTCGGTGCGCGAGCTGCAGGAGCGGCTTGGCGTTTCAGCCGCGACGGTCCGGCGTGACATCGACAGGATCGACGAAGCCGGCGAGGCGCGAAAGGTCTATGGCGGCATCTCGGCGCTCGACGGCGCTTCCCAGGCCGGGGTCGCCTACGCCCGGCCCTATGACGAGAACCGCGACCTTGCGGTCGAGGCCAAGCGGCAGATCGCCGCTCTCGCGGCGACCATGGTGCGCGACGGCGATGCGGTCATCGTGCATGGCGGCTCGACCTGCTTCCATCTCGGGGTCAAGCTCGCCGAGCGCAACATTCGCCTCTACACCAACTCGATGCCGCTGGCGGCCTATCTCAGCGACCACGGCCATTGCAGCCTGACGGTTGCCGGCGGCGACCTGCATCGCGAACCCGGCATCATCCATTCGCTCAGCCAGGCCGTGCCCTTTTACGCCTCGAAATTCTTTCTCGGCGCGCAAGGCCTTGGCCAGGAAGGCGTGATGGAATCGCATCCGCTGCTGGTGCGCTCCATTGTCGATCTCAGCCTTTGCGCGGACCAGATCGTGGTGTTGGCCGACAGCCGCAAACTGTCGATCCACGCGCGCAATGTCGCGCTGCCGCTTTCCCGCATCGGCACGCTGGTCACCGACGACGGCCTCTCCGACGCCGATGCGCGCATGCTGGAGGATGCCGGCGTCATGGTGCGGATAGCCTCATCCTCGGGAGTCATCCCGTGAAAATGGCGGTCCTCGATTTCGGCAAGACCAATTCGAAGCTGTTCGTCTTCGGCCAGGACGGGCGTATTCTCGACGAACGCCGCACGCAGCCGAAATGGGTGCGCCAAGGCGGCTTCGGCGTGCTCGACGAGGCAGCGCTCCATGATTGGGCGCTCAGTGCCGCAAGCGATGCGGTCGACAGCCACGGCGTCCAGGGGCTGATGGTGTCTGGCCATGGCTGCACCTTCGCTTTGATCGACGAGTCGGCGCTGACGCATCCGATCCTCGATTACGAGCAAGAGCCGCCGGCCGAGATTGCCGCACGGATCGATCGCCGCATTCCGGACTTTGCCGAGACGTTCTCGCCTCGACTGCCGCTCGGCTTCAACTACGGTCGCCATATGCTGTGGCTGCAGGAGGTCGATCCCGACGCATTCGCTGCGTCGAAATCGATCCTCGGCTATCCGCAATACTGGAGCTGGCGCCTTGGCGGGCGGGCGGTCTCGGAAGTGTCCTATCTCGGCTGCCATTCGCATCTGTGGGCGCCGCGCAGCCAAGACTTTTCCTCGCTGGTCGACGCCCAGGGCTGGCGTGGCCGGATGCCTGCCTTCGAGCGCGCCGGCACTGTTATCGGCGAACGGCGCCTCGGCGGTGCGGCGAGGCCGATCGCCATCCACAACGGTGTCCATGACTCGAATGCGGCGCTGCATGCCTATCGCCGGCAGGAGCTTGGTCCGGTCACAGTCGTTTCGACCGGCACCTGGGTTATCGTGCTCAATCCGGACTGCCCGCTCGACGCGCTCGACCGGGATCGCGACATGCTGGTCAATGTCGATGTCGATGGCGGCCCGGTGCCGACCATCCGCTTCATGGGCGGACGCGAATTCGCTGTCATCAGCGAGGGCTGGCAAGGCGTGATCGGCCTGTCCTCTATCCAGCGGGTGATCGACGCCGGTATCATGGCGCTGCCGAGCTTCGCGCCGGGCGGACCGATGTCCGGCCATTCCGGCCGGCTGGTTGGGCGTACGCCCAATGCCGAGGAGCGGGCGGCGGTGGCGCTGCTCTATGTCGCGCTGATGGTCGATCTTTGCCTCGACCTCATCCATTCGAACAACACCGTGATCATCGATGGCGGGCTGAACACGGGCGGTCTGCTCGCCGGGCTGTTGGCTGAGCTGCGTCCCGGCCAGGCTTTCCTGCAAGGCGCCACGTTGGAAGGCAGCGCCACGGGCGCCGCGGCGCTCGCCTTCGAGAGCGTCGGGCGCGAATTTGCCGCCGAAGTGCCAGAGCCGGTGCGCGCGTCGCGTTTCACTGGGTTAGCCTTCTATCGCGATGACTGGCGTGCGCTGGCCATGGACCGTGGCACCGCTGGTGCCGCGGCGGGAGGCGCGCGATGAGTGCTACTGCCAAGGTTGAGACGGCGCGCCAGCCGGTGCTGGAGATGCGGCACATCTCCAAGACGTTTGGCGCCATCCGTGCCTTGCAGGATGTCTCGCTCACCGTTCACGCCGGCGAGCTGCACGCCTTGATGGGCGAAAACGGCGCCGGCAAGTCGACATTGATGAAGGTGCTTTCAGGTGCCTATCGACCGGATGCCGGTGGCGAGATCCTGATCGACGGCACGCCTGCCGCGACGGGCGATCCGATCAAGGCACGTGCCAGCGGCATCGCGGTGATCTATCAGGAGCTGTCGCTGGCGCCCAATCTGACGGTGGCGCAGAACATATTCCTCGGCAACGAGCCGCGACGCTTCGGCATTGTCGACCGCGACCAGTGCGCCCGGCGCGCCAGAGAGATCATCGCGCGGCTCGGCGTCTCCTTTTCGGCCCGCGACATGGTCTCCAGCCTGTCGCTGGGCGAGCGCCAACTGGTCGAGATCGCCCGCGCGCTGTCGACCAATGCGCGCATCATCGTCATGGACGAGCCGACCACGTCGCTGACCTCGCGCGAGACCGACCGGCTGTTCGAGGTCATTGCGACGCTGAAATCGCAAGGCATCGCCATCATCTACATCAGCCACCGCATGGAAGAGGTCTACCAGCTTGCCGACCGCGTCAGCGTGCTGCGCGACAGCGGTTATGTCGGTACGCTCGAGCGCGCCGAGCTCAGCGCCTCGCGCCTCGTCTCGATGATGGTCGGCCGCGATTTGTCCGCCTTCTACAAGAAGGACCATCGGCCGCCGGACGCAAAGCGCGCGGTGGCGCTTTCGGTGCGCGGCATGTCCGACGGCCGTCTCCTGAAGAACTGTTCGTTCGACCTGCACAAGGGCGAGGTGCTGGCGCTGGCGGGCCTGGTCGGCTCCGGCCGCACCGAGCTTGCGCGGCTGATCTTCGGCGCCGACAGACGTACGTCAGGCACGCTGGAACTCGACGGTAAACCTGTAACTATTAACGCGCCGCGCGAGGCGCTGGATGCCGGCATCGCCTATCTGACCGAGGACCGCAAGGAGCTTGGCCTGTTCCTCGACATGTCGATTTCCGACAACATCAGCATGGGTGTGCTGGCAAGGGATGCGCACGGCGGCGGCTTGCGCGACTTCGCGGCCGCCGAAAGGCGCGCCTCCAAGGCCGTTGCCGATCTCTCCATCCGCACCAGTTCGGTGCAGGCCAATGCCGGCTCGCTGTCGGGCGGCAACCAGCAGAAGGTGCTGCTCGCCCGCCTGCTCGAGACCGAGCCGAAGGTCGTCATCCTCGACGAGCCGACCCGCGGCGTCGACGTCGGGGCGAAGTCGGAAATCTACCGGCTGATCGACAATCTTGCCAAGCGAGGCATCGCCATCCTGATGATCTCCAGCGAACTGCCGGAGGTGATCGGCGTCGCCGACCGCGTGCTGGTGATGCGCGACGGCACGATCTCGGGCGAGGTGACGGCATCGCAAGGCGAGCCGCTCAGCCAGGAGAAAATCATGGAACTTGCAACGGGAGCGGCTCAGCAATGACCGACAAGGCGACCGAGATCAGCACAGGCGGCCAGGCCACCGGCACGAGCCGGCGGTTGCGCACCGCAATCGCTGCCCTTGGCATGCTGCCGGTCCTAATCCTGCTGGCCGCCGGCTTCCAGTTCCTGAACCCGCGCTTCCTGACCGAGACTAACCTGTTGATCGTCACCCAGCAGTCGTCGATCAACATTGTGCTGGCGGCCGGCATGACCTTCGTTATCCTGACCGGTGGCATCGACCTTTCCGTCGGCGCCATCCTCGCGGCTTCGGCGATGGTGGCGGTGATGGTGTCGCTGGTGCCGGACTGGGGCCTGCTCGGCGTGCCGGCGGCCATTCTGGTCGGCCTCGGCTTCGGCCTCATCAACGGGCTACTCATCGCCTACATCAAGCTGCCGCCCTTCATCGTCACGCTGGGTTCGCTGACGGCGGTGCGCGGCGTCGCCCGCCTGCTCGGCCAGGACACGACGGTGTTCAACTCGGACCTGCCGTTCGACTTCATCGGCAACGGTTCGCTGTTCGGCATTCCCTGGCTGGTCATCATCGCGCTGTCGGTCGTGGTGCTGTCCTGGCTGGTGCTCAAGCGCACCGTGCTCGGCACCTGGATCTATGCCGTCGGCGGCAATGCCGAAGCGGCGCGGCTTACCGGCATCAAGGTGCCGCTGGTGCTGCTCTTCGTCTATGGCGTTTCCGGCCTGCTGGCCGGTCTTGGCGGTGCCATGTCGGCGGCCCGGCTCTATGCCGCCAATGGCTTGCAGCTGGGCCAGTCCTACGAACTCGACGCCATTGCCGCGGTCATCCTCGGCGGCACCAGCTTCGTCGGCGGCGTCGGCTCGATCTGGGGCACGCTGATCGGCGGCCTGATCATCGCGGTGCTCTCCAACGGGCTCATCTTGGCCGGTGTCTCCGACATCTGGCAGTACATCATCAAGGGATTGGTCATCATCGTGGCGGTCGCCCTCGACCGCTACAGGCTCCAGGCAGGAGCAAGAACGTGATTGACCTTAGTCGCCGGCGTCAACGACCGGTTTGTGTAACGCACCGTGAGAGGCGCGGGGCAATCGGAGGAAAGCAATGAAGACCATCGCCAAACTGCTCTGCGGCGTCGCACTCGCGTCGCTCGCCATCGCGCCTGCTTCAGCCAAGGACCTCAACAAGGTCGGTATCTCGGTCGGCCTGCTCGGCAACCCCTTCTTCGTCGCCACCATCAAGGGCATCGAGGACGCGGCCAAGAAGATTAACCCGAAGGTCGAGGTGACGTCGGTGTCGGCCGACTATGACCTCAACAAGCAAGTCTCGCAGGTCGATTCGTTCATCGCCGCCGGCGTCGACGTGATCATGCTCAATGCCGTCGACGCCAAGGCGATCGCGCCGGCGGTGAAGAAGGCGCAAGCCGCGGGTATCGTCGTTGCCGCCTTCGACGTTTCGGCGCCGGGCGCCGACGTCACCGTGATGACCAACAACGTCAAGGCCGGCGAAGAGGCCTGCCAGTACCTGGTCGACCACACCGGCGGCAAGGGCGACTATGTCATCCTCAACGGACCGGCATCGTCCTCGATCCTGGAGCGGGTGAAGGGCTGCAAGAACGTGCTGGCGCAGCATCCCGACATCAAGATCCTCTCCGACGACCAGAATGCCGAAGGTTCGCGCGACGGCGGCCTGAAGGTGTTCCAGTCGCTGCTCACCCGCTTCGACAAGATCGATGCGGTGTTTGCCATCAATGACCCGACGGCGATCGGCGCCCAGCTTGCTGCCAAGCAGCTCAACCGTTCGGAGTTCATCTTCACCGCCGTCGACGGCGCGCCGGATATCGAGAAGGAACTCTCCTCCGGCACCTCGATGATCAAGGCCTCGGCCTCGCAGGATCCCTACGTGATGGCTGGCCAGTCGCTGACGATGGCGGCCGAACTGCTGGCCGGCAAGAAGCCGGCGGAGCCGACCGTCCTGCTCGACCCGAAGCTGATCACGGCCGAGAACCTGAAGGACTACAAGGGCTGGACCGCGGCCCGCTAAGAGCCTGTTGGAAATTCTACTCTGTCGGCCATCTGATGGCGTTTTCTGCGCTTCCGTTGCTCACGGACCAAATGTCCGCTGCGCTACGGTTCTCGAAACCACCACCATATGACTCGCCAGAGCGAATTTCGAAACAGTCTCTAACTCCATCTACAGCGTGCGGCCGGGATGACCCGGCCGCACCTCTTGTCAGCACCGGAGACGATGATGTCGCGTATTGGAATCCATTCTTTCGTCTGGTCGGCGAGCTCGGCTCAGGCCGATCTCGAGCGCACGCTGGCCAACACCAGGGAGGCCGGCTTCGACCTCATCGAATTCTCCTATCTTGATCCCGCCAATGTCGACATCGGCGGGCTCGCCAGGCGCATCGCCGATCTTGGCCTCGGCGTGGCGATCAGCATCGGATTGCCTGTTGATGGCGACATTTCGAGCGCCGACAAGGCGATTGCCGCGCGAGGCGTCGAAATCCTCAACGACACCATCGCGCTGACGCGCGATCTCGGCGGCCGCAAGGTCGCCGGCATTCTCTCGACCAGCCACGGATTGCAGGTCGAGGCGCCGACGCGCGATCAATGGCAGCGCAGCGCCGGCACGCTGGCCAAGGTTGCCGAGACGGCCAAGGCGGCCGGCGTCACGCTCAACCTCGAGATCGTCAACCGCTTCGAAAGCAACCTGCTCAACACCGCCGCGCAAGGGCTGGCCTTCATCGAGGACACCGGCTCGGACAACATCTTCCTGCATCTCGACACCTTCCATATGAACATCGAGGAGGCCGATGTCGGGCTGGCCATCCGTCAAGCCGCGGACAAGATCGGCTATGTCCATATCGGCGAAAGCCATCGCGGCTTCCTCGGCACCGGCAATATCGATTTCGCCGCGATTTTCGATGCGCTGACCGCTATCGGCTACAGCGACGACCTCAGCTTCGAATCCTTCTCTTCGGAAATCGTCGATGAGAACCTGTCGAAGAAGACCGCGATCTGGCGCAATCTCTGGACGGACAACATGGCACTGGCCAAGCACGCGCGCGCTTTCATCGGCCTGGGAATGGAGACGGCAAGGCGCAAGGCGGAACTCGTCTCGGCGCGCCACAAACCCTGACCCGCTCCTCGAGAGCGAAGGACGCGGTGTGCGCCGCATGGCAGGTTTCGAACTTAGAGTACCAAAAGGCCTCGTGGCAGCCAGTGCTGACAGCTTGCGCCGCCAGTTTTTCTGAGATAGGAATTTTTTCTTGACCCGGTGATCTCAGCTATGGTACATTTTTGCCCATGGTGCTGATTTGCGCCAGTGACCCGCCGCATGGCGGGTTTTTTGTTTGATGCACCGTCAGCCAACGTGCCGGCGAAGGCTCCGAAGGAACCTGCTAGCCCGAGTTCGTTGGCCTGCGCCATATGGCGCCGGCATTGCTCGCGGCAGGTGCATCGGTTATCTGACAACGCCACGCAAACAGCGCCACGCAATCCACCAAACGGAGCCCAGCACATGACACGCGAGACAATCCTCAAATTCGGCACCGTCGAACACGCGGACGCCGGCGATCTGGCTGGCTGGATCGTCGTCGAGGGCAGGCCGACCATGCAAACCGCCGTCCAGCACACGACCGAGGACGGCAAGGTGTTGTCCGGCACCTGGCGCGCGACGCCCGGCACCTATCACGCCACCTATACCGACTACGAGTTCGTGCACATGATCGCCGGCCGCATCATCATCACGCCGGACGGCGGCACGCCGGTCGAGGTCGGCCCCGGCGATGCCTTTGTGGTGGAAGCGGATTTCAAGGGAACCTGGAAGATCATCGAGCCGGTGACGAAGCATTTTGTCGTGCGGGTCGGCTGAGGCGGATCGTTTCCAAGTGTGTGAAAATCACCCGCCAATGGTTCGCCATGGCGGGTTTTCATTTCCAGGTCGGTGCCAATCGTTTTTTCGAACCAGCGACGCCGTCAGGGACCAGGTGGACCGTATGGGTCAGGGAGCCTGGCACGGCATTTTGCTGCTCTTGTGCATGAGGCCACAATGGCCGGCTTGCGTCAGGACCATTGGTGGCCTCCTGGTTCCCGTCAAGGAATACTGTTCCCCGGACCCAAATTGTTGGGTATCGTTCGGGCTGGGTTGGGCCTGCGAGCGCGTGCGGAGATATGAAAATGGGCCTTTCAGGCACGGAAAACGAACCCAGGCGCCTTTCGGAAATCGCCAGCTATCATGCGCATGTCTATTACGACCGACTGAGGACCCGCCCGGTTGCGGAATGGCTGCGCGCCGCGATCGGCGAACGCTTTCTGGTTCGGCTCGGGAACTGGCATGACGAGAAGGTGGGGCCGCATGATCAACCGATGTTTCAGGTCTCATTCGGAAGCGAGGTTTTTGCCACACTCGTGCCGTGGCTGATGCTCAACCATCGCGGCCTCAGCATTCTCGTCCATCCGAACACTGCAAATCCGCGGCGAGACCATCTGATCGATCCGGTCTGGGTGGGCACACCACTGCACCTTCACGGTGAGAGCCTCCCGGAGGACCATGAAGCGGAGGAGGCATTGCTGCCGAACACCACGCCGACCATCTTGGCCTGATCGCAGGACGCATGAAATTCGCCACGCCAAGGGCCAAAAACTACGGCCCTAATTCACCAAGTCTTTGAAAAGCATGGTGATCCCGACAGGAATCGAACCTGTGACCTACAGATTAGGAATCTGCCGCTCTATCCTACTGAGCTACGGGACCACGCGGCCAGACACATAGCCGCTTCGGATCGTTTCGCCAAGAGGCCGGCCGAAGGCAATTCGGCCGGCTTTGCGCTGCCGCCGTCAGGCGGCCAGGGCCGTTTCCGCCAGTTTCACCCAGTAGCTCATGCCGTGCGGGATGACCTCGTCGTTGAAGTCGTAGGCCGGGTTGTGGAGACCGGCGGTGTCGCCATTGCCGATGAAGATGAAGGCGCCGGGGCGGGCTTCGAGCATGTAGGAAAAATCCTCGCCGCCCATCACCGGCTGGATGCCGCGGTGGACATGGGCGTCGCCGGCGACACTCATCGCGACATCGCCGGCAAACACCGTCTCTTCCGCGTGGTTGAAGGTCACGGGGTAATTCGCCTGGTAGTCGACCTCGATCCTGGCGCCGAACGCGGTCGCCAGGCCGTCGCATATGGTGCGGATGCGCTCTTCGGACTTCTTGGCGATTTCCTTGCGCAAGGTGCGCACGGTGCCGGCGATTTCCGCCATCTCCGGGATGATGTTGTAGGCGTCGCCGGCGTGGAACTTGGTCACCGACACCACCACGGCCTCGACCGGATCGGTGCTGCGCGAGGCGATCGTCTGCAAGGCGCCGACCAGCTGGCTGGTGATGACGATCGGGTCGATCGTGCCGTGCGGCATCGCCGCGTGGCCGCCCTTGCCGCGCACGGTGATGGTGAACTCGGCGGTCGCCGCCATGATCGGGCCCGGGCGAATGGCGAACTGCCCGACAGGCAGGCCCGGCATGTTGTGCATGCCGAACACCCTGGAGATGTCGAAACGCTCCATCATGCCGTCCTTGACCATCTCGTTGCCGCCGCCGCCGCCCTCTTCGGCCGGTTGGAAGATCACCGCCACCGAGCCGGTGAAGTTGCGCGTCTCGGCGAGGTATTTCGCGGCACCAAGCAGCATCGCCGTGTGGCCGTCATGGCCGCAGGCGTGCATCTTGCCGGGAATGGTCGAGGCGTAGGACTTGCCTGTGATCTCGTTGAGCGGCAGCGCGTCCATGTCGGCGCGCAGGCCGATGGTCGGGCCTTCGCCCTGCCGGCCGCGGATAACGCCGACGACGCCGGTCTTGCCGAGGCCGGTGACCACATCGTCACAGCCGAAAGCCTTCAGCTTCTCGGTGACGAAGGCGGCGGTCTTGAAGACGTCGAAGTTCAGTTCTGGCGTCTGGTGCAGATGCTGGCGCCAGCCGGCAACTTCGTCCTGCATTTCGGCGGCACGGTTCAGGATTGGCATGATGGTTCCATCTCGCTGTTGGGACAGGCGGTATTGGCCGCTGCCTTGCAATTGTGATCGCCAGGCACTTTGCCATCTTGGCGTCACATAGAGTAAATAGCACCGCAACAATGGGGTCCGGTTTTTTGAGGGTCGGACCATATGCTGGCGATCGCGTAACGAAATCTTACGGAGCCAGGGGCGACTACGGCAAGAGGCGATTTCGGATTTGATCATGCGGTACAGGCATTTCCTCAAACTATTCTCGGCTGGCACAATCGCGCTATCGGTCGCGGCCGGGCCGGCGCTGGCCAATCCGGTGGTCGTGTTCGACTTGAACAGCGGCAAGATCCTGCAACATCAGGATGCGTTCAAGCGCTGGTATCCGGCATCGCTGAGCAAGCTGATGACCGCTTATGTCACCTTTCGGGCGATCGCCGCCGGCGAGGTGCAGCTTGATTCGCCGATCAAGGTGACCAAACACTCCGCCGCCGAGCCGCCAAGCAAGATGGGCTTCAAGCCGGGCTCGGTGATGCGGCTCGACAACGCACTGAAGATGATGCTGGTCAAATCGGCCAACGACATCGCCATGGCGGTGGGCGAAAATGTCGGCGGCTCCCAGGCGGCCTTTGCCGACCGGATGAACGCCGAAGCGACCCGGCTCGGCATGAACGGCACGCATTTCGTCAATCCGAACGGGCTCTATTCGCCGGATCAGTACACGACGGCGCGCGACCTCGCCGTGCTGGTGATGGCGATCCGCCGCGAATTTCCGCAATATGCGCCGTGGTTCTCGATCGAGGGCCTTGCCGTCGGCAAGAAGGCTATTCCCAACTACAATCTCTTGATTGGCCGTTATCCCGGCGCCGATGGCATGAAGACCGGCTTTGTCTGCCCCTCGGGCTTCAACATGATCGGTTCGGCGACGCGCAACGGGCGCACGCTGGTCGCGGTTGTGCTCGGCGAGAAATCGGCGGTCACACGTGCCGAGACCGCGGCAAAACTGCTCGATCAGGGTTTTGACGCGCCTGCCGCCGGCTCGGCCACCGTCACCACGCTGGCGCCCTATGGCGATACGGTCTCGCCCAACGACATGAAGGACGAGGTCTGCAAGAAGAAGACGCCGCAGGAGCAGTCCGAGGCGCCGCCGGTCGTCGCCAAAGATGTGCCGAAATCGCCCTATCAGGAAAAGCTCGACCATGTGCCGACGCTGGTTGCCGTCGGCCTTGGCGGCGCCACCGGTCCGGCGCCGAAGGCCATCCTCGACCGGGGCGCCCAGGAATATGCCGATGTGCCGATCCCGAGCTGGCGGCCCGACAGGCCGGCACCGGCCGGCGCAGGCCCGAAGATTGCCGGCTCCGCCGCGCAGGGCGACCAGCCGGTCAAGGTTGCGAACTAGCCAATGGGCAGCGGCTTCCCGATCCCAGTCTCGGTGCTGACCGGCTTCCTCGGCGCCGGCAAGACGACGCTGCTCAACCGGCTGCTCAAGGATCCGGCGCTGGCCGACACGGCGGTAATCATCAACGAGTTCGGCGAGGTGGCGATCGACCATCTGCTGGTCGAGCAGTCTTCCGACGGCATCATCCAGCTGTCGGACGGCTGCCTGTGCTGCACGGTGCGCGGCGAACTGGTCGATACGCTGGCCGACCTGGTCGATCGGCTGCAGACCGGCCGCATCGCCCGTCTTGCCCGCGTCATCGTCGAGACCACCGGCCTTGCCGACCCGGCGCCGGTGCTGCAGTCGATCATGGCGCATCCGGCGCTGATCCAGGCCTTCCGGCTCGACGGCGTCATCACGCTGGTCGATGCTGTCAACGGCAACGCCACGCTCGACGCCCATGTCGAGGCGGTCAAGCAGGCTGCCGTCGCCGATCGCATCGTGCTCAGCAAAGCCGATCTGGTCGCCGATCCCAATGAGTTGGAAATGCTGCGGGCGCGCCTGCGGCAGATCAATCCGGGCGCCGAACTGCTCGATGCCGGCGACACGGAGACAGGCGTGGCGGCGCTGTTCGACTGCGGCCTCTACAACCCGGCAACCAAATCCGCCGATGTGCGGCGCTGGCTGGGCGAGGAAGCCGCTCATGATCATCACCATCATGATGGCCATGACCACGAGCATGGCCATGACCACGGGCATCGTCACGATCAGCGCGTGCGCTCCTATTCGCTGGTGCATGACGGCCCGGTGCCGTTTTCAGCGATCGAGATGTTCCTCGACCTGCTGCGCTCGACGCATGGCGAGCGCCTGCTGCGCATGAAGGGCGTCATCGAGCTCAGTGAAGACCCGTCGCGGCCTTTGGTGATCCATGGCGTGCAGAAAATCCTGCATCCACCGGTGCAACTGCCGTCCTGGCCGGATGGCCAGCGCGGCACACGGCTGGTGCTGATCACGCTCGATATGCCCGAAGATTATATCCGCAGGCTGTTCGCCGCCTTCACCAACCGGCCGTCGATCGACACGCCCGACCGCGCGGCGCTGGAAAACAACCCGCTGGCCATTGCCGGGCGGTAGCTCCCACGATTACGGCGCGCCGCGCTCGACCAGGAAGCGATGACCGCCGGAGATCGCCGCCGTTTCAATCAACTGGTGGCCGCTCTCGGAGCAGAATGCCGGAATGTCGATGACGGCGAGCGGGTCGGTGGTCTCCAGCCACAGCCGGCTGCCCGGCTGCATGCCGGCCAGGCGCTTCTTGGCCTTGAGCACGGGCAAGGGGCAGTTCAGTCCCTTGAGGTCATAAATAGCGGCGCGGTCAGCCACGGGTGGTATCAACCGCCGAACATGCCGAGCAGCTTGTTCTTCAGCTTCGTCACCCGGCTTTCGTCGGCGCTCGCCGCCTGCGTTTCGGCCATCGGCGCCGCTTCCGAAGGGGCCGCGATGGTCGCGGTGGCGACAGGGGCTTCCTTGGCGGCCTTTTCGGCCTCCTTTTCAGCCAGAGCCTGGGCCTTGGCGGCTTCCTTGGCTTGCTTGGCCGCCTCTATGGCAGCCAGCCTCTGCTCCTCGGCCTTCTGCTTGGCGGCTTTTTCCGCGTCGAGGGCAGCCATCTTGCGGCCGGCGGGCGAATCGATGCGGCCCATGCGCGCCGTCTCGGTGACCGAGCCGTCATTGTTGAGCGACGGCGGATCGATCGGCACGCGTTCGCCGCGTGCGCGGCGCTTTGACCAGTCGGAGACGATGCTGGCTTCCTTGATACCGGCAATGGTCGGCTTGGGCGCTGGCACGCTGGCCTTGACCGCGCCGCTGAACGCCGCGTCGTAGGTGCTCATGTAGGAATTGTAGGCGCTCTTCAGCGAATCAGGTTGCGTGGTCGCCGGGCAGGCGCCGGTCGGATCGAATGTCTGACCGTCGGCGGCAACCTGGTTGAAGACATAACGCTTCTCGCAGACATCGACCTTCGGCGGCACCTTGGTGATCTCGAAATTGTCGTAGCCGACCTTCAGCATCTTCCAGAAATCGTAATTCGGATCGTTGCGGTAGCGGGCCATATTGGCGGCGGTCATGCGGAAGGGAAACGCCTGGATCTGGAACTCGGTCTGGCCGCCCTGGAAAGCATCGCGGCCGAAGGCATAGATCTGCTCGATCTGCGCATCGGTCATCGAATAGCAGCCCGACGACGAGCAGGCGCCGTGCACCATCAGATTGGAGCCGGTGCGGCCGTTGGCGCGGTCATAGGCGTTGGGATAGCCGATGTTGAAGGACAGGTGGTAGTTGGAGCGCGGATTCATCTGCGCCGGGCGCACCGTGTAGAAGCCTTCCGGCGCCTGGCGGTCGCCTTCGGTGTATTTCGGCCCGAGCTTGCCCGACCATTTGCAGATGTCGTAGCTGGCGACCATGTCATAGCGGCCGTTGGTCTTGGCCTTCCAGATCTCGAGCTTGCCCTCTTCCTTGAAGATGCGGGCCATCACCGACGAGGTGCGGACCATGCCCTTGGCTCTCATGTCGGCGAGGATCTTGTCGGGCAGCGGCTTGTTGGCCTCCGGGGCAAAATCCTTCATCGACGAATTGTTGCACCCGGCAACGCCGAGGGCAGCGATCAGGATTCCGGTGCGGGCAAGCTTGACAAACATGGCTGCGGATATCGTCTTTTCTCTGGCGCCAGGACGTTTCCTGCCCCGGCTGCTACACTGCGCATCGACGGACCCTAAGCCCGTTAACCCTAATAAATTCCTTACCGCAAGTGCCGACGCATCCCCCTGCGGCAGTCTCATTGAGCCGAATGCAGCGGCATTTTTGTGGCAAAAATGCTCCGCCCCGCCACATTATGGCGGCCAAGGCTGCCTGTGGTCAGAGACTGCGGCCCATGGCCAGGTATTTTTCGCGGCGCTGCTCGCGGAAATCGGTGTTGGCGCCGGCAAAGTCCTTCATCGTCCTGGCGATGAGGTCTCCGGTCGCGGCGATCACGGTTTCGGCGCCGCGATGCGCACCGCCGAGCGGCTCGGGGATGATGGCGTCGATGATCTTCAGTTCGAAAAGATCCTGCGCGGTGATCTTCATGTTGGTCGCCGCGTCCTTCGATCGCGTCGTGTCGCGCCACAGGATCGAGGCGGCACCTTCCGGCGAAATCACCGAATAGATGGCGTGTTCGAGCATGTAGACGCGGTTGGCGGTGGCGATGGCAATGGCGCCGCCCGAACCACCTTCGCCGATGACCACCGAGATCGACGGTACTTTCAGGCCGAGACAGGTCGAGGTTGAACGGGCGATAGCCTCCGCCTGGCCGCGCTCCTCGGCATTGACACCGGGATAGGCGCCGGCCGTGTCGACCAGTGTCAGCAGCGGGATCTTGAAGCGGTCGGCCAGTTCCATCAGCCGTACCGCCTTGCGGTAGCCCTCCGGGCGAACCGATCCGAAATTGTGTTTCAGGCGGCTGGCTGTGTCGGAACCTTTTTCCTGGCCGATGATGGCAATGGGTTCGCCGCGGAAACGCGCGAAACCGCCGACGATCGCCTGGTCCTCACCGAAATTGCGGTCGCCGGCCAGCGGCGTGAAATCGGTGAACAGGCCCTTGATGTAGTCGACGCAATGCGGCCTGTCGGGATGACGCGCCACCTGCACCTTCTGCCACGGCGTCAGCGCCTTGTAGGCGTCGCGCAGCGCGTCGCGGGAGCGCTTCTCGAGACGGCTGATCTCGTCACCGACATCGACCGCCTCGCCATTCTCGGCAAGCTTCTTCAGCTCGAGGATCTTGCCCTCGAGGTCCTGCACCGGCTTTTCGAAATCGAGGTAATTATACATGCTTGAGCGGACCGATACGTCGGAAGGCAGTGGCTGACGGAACCCTTGAATCCAAGGCTCCGGGCGGTGAAATGTCGTCCTCACATAGCGATATGAGGCCTAGTCGGCAAGCGGATGATGATCGTTGACCAGCCGCACCAGCCGCTCTTCCAGCACATGGGTGTAAATCTGTGTCGTCGATATGTCGGCATGGCCAAGCAATTGCTGCACGGCCCGCAGATCGGCGCCGTTCTGCAGGAGATGGCTGGCGAAAGCATGGCGCAGCACGTGCGGCGAGATCTTCGCCGAGGCGATGCCGGCCCTTGCCGCCAGCCCTTTCAGGTCACGCGCGAAGACCTGGCGCGAGAGATAGCCGCTGTCGGAAGCGGCCGGAAACAGGAACGGACTGTCGGCAAAGGCGGGCACCCTGGCACGGGCGGCAAGCCAGGTCTTCATCGCCGCGCGTGCCTTGGCGGACAGCGGCACCATGCGCTCCTTGTCGCCCTTGCCGCGCACCATGAAGAAACGGTCGTCGCGCTGCGCCACCGTGACCGGCAGGCCGACCAGCTCGGAAACGCGCAGGCCGGTGGCGTAAAGCACCTCGACCAGCGCATGCAGGCGCAGTGATGCCAGACTGTCCCCATCTCCCGACGAGACATCGCCGGCCTCAAGCGCCGCACGGTCGATCAGCCGGCCGGTGTCGGCCTCGCTCATCGTCTTGGGCAGCGGGCGGCCCTTTCTCGGGCTGTCCAGCGTGCCGGTCGGGTCATCGGCGCGCAGGCCTTCGGCGTAGAGGAATTTGAAGAACTGGCGGATCGCCGACAGCTTGCGCGCCTGCGACGTGGCGGCAAAGCCGCGGGCGGCAATGTCGTCGAGATAGGCGCGGATATCGGCGGCGGCGGCACCGGCCAGCCCGCCAACGATCGCGCCGGAAGCGTCCTCGAGGTCGCGGCGGTAGGAGGAAAGCGTGTTTTCGGCCGCGCCCCGCTCGGCGCTCATCATTTCCAGAAAGGCTTCGATGCGGGCGGCGCTGTTCATTCAGCCTGTCTTGTCATTTAGCTTTTCTTGGGATTGAGCTTTTCCGGAGGGATGCGCACGCTCATTTCCCCCTTCTTTGGCTCGACGAACATCACCAGTGCGAACATCGTACCATAGGCAATGCCAGCCAGAATCGCTGTTACCACGACAAAGCGAAACAGTGTCGGCATCAATTTTCGCCCGTCTTCTTGTTCTGCGTTTCCAAACCCTGTCCCCTTATGGGACGCCAATCCGGCCAATTCAAGGAAGAAGCGGAGGCCTGTTAGCATCTTCTGATGCAGACCCTGCCGGTCCATATCGGGTTCAAGGCGCTTGCCACGCTTGACGCAAACGGGCTTTTCATGTCGATACGCCGGCAAAGAGGGCCTTCGAAACATCCGATGAACGCGCTGCCAGCAAATCCTCCAGACGAGACCCACGCCGCGTTGCTTGGCCGGCTGGGCAGCCGTTCCGTCGTCTTCGTCGGATTGATGGGTGCCGGCAAGACGGCGATCGGCCGCAAGGTGGCGACGATGCTGGCTCTGCCCTTCATAGACAGCGACCAGGAGATCGAAAGCGTCTCGCGCATGACCGTTCCGGAGCTGTTCGAGCGCTACGGCGAGACCGAATTCCGGGCGCTGGAGCAGCGCGTCATCCTGCGCGTGCTGGAAAACGGCCCGCAGGTGCTGTCGACCGGCGGCGGTGCCTTCATGAATGCGCAGACGCGCGAGGCGATCGCAGCGCAGGGCGTGTCGGTGTGGCTGAAGGCCGAACTCGATCTTCTGATGGACCGCGTTTCCAAGAAACAGAACCGGCCGCTCCTGAAAAGCGCCGACCCGCGCGCCGTGCTGGAGCGGCTGATGGGCGAGCGCTATCCGGTCTACGCGACATCCGATGTCACCGTGCCGACCCGCGACGACCGCAAGGAAGTCATCGCGACCGAGGTGGTGGACGCGCTGTGCCGGCATTTCGGTATCGATGAGGCGGCGGCGACGGGCGAGGTGGAACAGTGAGCATCGAGGCACCCGTTGTCGTCGAAGTCGGCCTTGGCGACCGGACCTATGACATTCTGATCGGCTCGGGATTGTTGGCCCGCGCGGGTGCGGAGATTGCGCGCCGGCTACCGGGCACGCGCGCCGCGGTCGTCACCGACGCCAATGTCGCGGCGGCGCATCTCGCTGCCCTTCAGGCCAGCCTCGAAACGGGCGGCATCCAGACCGCCGTGATCACGTTGCCGCCCGGCGAGAAGACCAAGAGTTTTACTCATCTCGAAGAGGCGGTCGACGGTGTGCTGGCTGCGAAACTGGAGCGCGGCGACATCGTCATCGCCTTCGGCGGCGGCGTTATCGGCGACCTTGCCGGCTTTGCCGCCGGCATCGTGCGGCGCGGGATGAATTTCGTGCAGATCCCGACCTCGCTGCTGGCGCAGGTCGATTCCTCAGTCGGCGGCAAGACCGGTATCAACAGCCCACGCGGCAAGAACCTTGTCGGCGTCTTCCATCAGCCGAAACTGGTGTTGGCCGACACCGGGGTGCTCGACACGCTGCCGATCCGCGAATTCCGCGCTGGCTATGCCGAACTCGCCAAATACGGGCTCATCGACCGGCCGGAATTTTTCGCCTGGCTGGAAAAGAATTGGGTCCAGGTTTTTGCCGGCGGGCCGGAGAGGGCGCAGGCGATTGCCGAAGCCTGCCGCGCCAAGGCCGACGTCGTTGCCCGCGACGAGTTCGAGACCGGCGACCGCGCGCTGCTCAATCTCGGCCACACATTCGGCCACGCCCTGGAAGCCGCCACCCAGTATGACGGAACCCGCCTCGTTCACGGCGAGGGGGTCGCCATAGGCATGGCGCTGGCGTACCGGTTCTCGTCGCGACTCAATCTGGCCAGCCCCGACGATGCCGCGCGCGTCGAGGCGCATCTGCGCGCCGTCGGCCTGCCCTGGCGGATGGCCGACATATCAGGCGATTTGCCTGACGCCGAGGCGCTGCTGGCCTTCATCACCCAGGATAAGAAGGTGTCGCGCGGCGCGCTGACTTTCATCCTGACGCGCGGCATCGGCCAGGCCTTCATCGCCAAGGATGTTCCGGCATCGGAAGTGCTGTCGTTTCTGAGGGAGAACCACCCAAAGGAAAGCGACCGGAGATGAACGAGCCCGGCTGGATCGTCGTCGCCGTCCTTGCCATCCTCATCGTGCTGCTTGTTGCCGTGCGCACGCGCCTGCTTGCCCTGTTCGGATACGAGCTTTCGCACATCGAGCCGCAGCGTTCCAGCCAAGACGAATTGCGCGGTGCGGTCGACGATTTCCGCCGCGACGGCCAGGTGGTGCGCGAGGATCGCGACCGCGTCGGCGGCCTGTTCGATCTCGCCGAGCTCGAAGTCTCCGACATCATGGTCCACCGCACCAACATGCGCTCGGTCAATGCCGACAATGCGCCGGAAGCCGTGGTGCGCGAGATCCTGCAAAGTCCGCACACCCGCATGCCGCTGTGGAAAGGCTCGCTCGACAACATCGTCGGCGTGCTGCATGCAAAGGATCTGTTGCGCGCCTTGAATGAAGTCGGCAACGATTTCTCCCGGATCGACGTGATGAAGATCGCCTCGAAACCCTGGTTCGTGCCCGACACCACGACCTTGCAGGAACAGCTCAATGCCTTCCTGCGCCGCAAGGCGCATTTCGCCGTCGTCGTCGACGAGTATGGCGAGGTCGAAGGGCTGGTGACGCTGGAGGACATTATCGAGGAGATCGTCGGCGAGATCGCCGACGAGCATGATGTCGACATACAGGGCGTCAAGCAGGAGGCCGACGGCTCCGTCGTCGTCGACGGCACCGTGCCGATCCGTGACCTCAACCGGGCTCTCGACTGGAACCTGCCGGACGAGGAGGCCACCACCATTGCCGGCCTCGTCATCCACGAGACGCAATCCATCCCCGAGGAGAAGCAGGCTTTCACATTCCACGGCAAGCGCTTCATCGTCATGAAACGTGACAAGAACCGGATCGCAAGGTTGAGGATCAGGCCAGCCGGCGACGCCTGATGCGCGCCGGGAGACCGGGGTGTCGTCATCCCGCGGTCTGGCTCGTCGAGCGTTCGTGGATCGTCGCGCCGGTCTCGGCATCCACGGCTGCCAGGCTGACTTCATAACCCCAAAGCCTGCGGATGTGACGAAGCGTGGCGTCGCGGCTGGCATCCTCGAGAAGGATGCCGTCATTGACCTTATGCTGCAGCCGCAAATGGCGGTCGCCGAGCAGATCGACATCCACCACCTGAATGTCCGGCCGGTTCGCGCCGAGATCATAACTGTTGGCGAGCGTGGCGCGTATCTTGGCGTAGCCGCGCTCGTCGTGGATGGACGCGACCAGGCAATGCGGCTGGTCGGCAGCGTCGCCGAGCACGAAAAACCGCCATTTCCGGATCAAGGCCGGACTGAGATACTGGCGGATGAAGGATTCGTCGCGATGCTCGGCCCAGGCGTCCAGCAGCACCTCGCGCCAGTTGCCCAGGCCGGCGATGTCGGGGAACCAATCGCGGTCCTCGGCGGTGGGTTTGGTCGAGATGCGCTGAATGTCCTGCATCATGTCGAGGCCGAGAGCATAGGGGTTGATGCCTGAAAAACGCGGATCGTCGAAGGCCGGCTGGAAGACCACGTTGGAATGATTGCGCAGGATCTCGAGCATGGCGCCTTCGCTGATCTGGCCGCGGTCGAACAGCATGTTCATCAGCGTATAGTGCACGAAAGTGGCACAGCCTTCGTTCATCACCTGTGTTTGCCGTTGCGGATAAAAATATTGCGCGATGACACGAACGATCCTGATGATCTCACGCTGCCAGGGCTCCAGGACCGGGCTGTTCTTTTCGAGGAAATAAAGCAGGTTTTCCTCAGGCAGGTTGAGCGATTTCTTCCGCTCCGGGTCCTGGCCCTTGTCGTTGGCCGCTTGCTGCGAAGGCGGCAACGTACGCCACAAGTCGTTGTAGGAGCGCTCCTCGTATTCGAGACGCTCGCGAATTCCTTCGCGTTGCCGTTCCGACGACAGCCTCGGCGGCCGGTGATAGCGAAACACGCCCTGATCCATCAGCGCGTGGGCGGAATCGAGAACAGCCTCGACGGCGGCGAGGCCATGCCGCTCCTCGCAACGGACTATGTAGCCCTTGGCGAAGTCCAGGTAGCCGAGGATCGCACCCGCATCCGTCCACTGTTTGAACAGCTGATTGTTCTTGAAGAAATGATTGTGCCCGAGCGCTGCATGGGCCGTCACCAAGGCCTGCAGGGCCATGGTGTTTTCCTCCATCAGATAGACGATGCAGGGATTGGAATTGATGACCAGTTCATAGGCAAGCCCTCGCCCGCCCTTGCGATAGAGCAGATCCTGGTGAAGGAAATGTTTGCCGAAAGACCAGTGACGGTACATCAATGGCATGCCGATGGACGAATAGGCGTCGAGCATCTGTTGCGAGGAGATGATCTCCATCTGAACGGGATAGGTGTCCAGATGAAGCTCTTCGACCGCAAGTGCCTCGATCGCGTCATAGGCCCGCGACAATGTTTTGAAATCCCAGTCGGACCCTGAAAAAAGCAGGCTGGATTTGCTGGCTTGTCTGACCATCGGGAACCCTCACGCTCTCTTGAGGGAGGCCGGCTGCCTGCCGAAGAGCTGGCGAAAGACCGGATATATATCGGCGGGCGTGGCGATGCGGCTCATCTGGAAGTTCGGCCATTTCTGGTCGATGGCGTTATAGGCACGCCACAGCGATGTCCCGTTTTCGGTCGAGCCGAAAATATGGGCTTCACGCTCGTCGATGATCTCGACATAGGCAAAATACTGGCACAGCCGCATGAGCTCGCCGTTGAGAAGCGAAATGCATCGCTCCGAATCGCCGGCGAAATTGTCGCCGTCCGAGGCTTGGGCGGCATAGATGTTCCAGTCGTGGGCCGGGTAGCGGCTGGCGATAATACGGTGCATTTCCTCCAGCGCGGTGGAAACGACAGTGCCGCCGCTTTGGGTGTTGTAGAAAAATGTTTCCTCGTCGACCTCCTGAGCCAGGTGCGTGTGGCGGATGAAGACAATCTCGATGCGGTCGTAGCGCCGTTTCAAGAACAGGTGCAGCAAGACGAAGAAGCGCTTGGCCAGATCCTTCTCGCGCTCGCCCATGGACCCGGACACGTCCATCAGACAGAACATGACGGCATTGGCGTTCGGCACTGGCCGGGAATCGAAGCGGTTGAAGCGGATGTCAACCGGATCGACATAGGCAATCCGGCGGCGGCGTCGTTCCAGCCGGTCAAGCTCTTCGCGCAATGCCGCGATACGCTGGCGCGCGTCGGCGCTGGATGGCGCCTCTTCGAGCGAGGCGATTTCCTCGAGGATCGCATCCAGTTCGACCTGCTTGGGGCGCCTCAGCGCAATGCGGCGGCCGTGGCTGTTGCGCATCGTGCGGCCGACATTGATGTTGGTCGGCGAACCGGCGGCGGCAAAGCCCGCCCTGCGCGGCTTGAAGGCAAGGATCTCCTTGAGGTTGAGCTTGACCATGTCGGGGAGTTCAAGATCCTCGAAGAAAAGATCGAGCACTTCCTCGCGCGACAGCACGAAACGAAAGTCGTCTTCCGATGCCTTGTTTCCCGGGGACGATGCTCCCCCGCCGCCCCCGCCGGGCTTGGGGATCAGGTCTCCAGCGGAGAAATGCCTGTTGCCCGGCAAGATGTGCTGGCGCCTGCCGCTGTCGCGGGCGTTGTTGAAGCTCGGCTCGCTTGTGCCTCTTTCGGGCATGCGCACGGCGTGCTCGGCATCAGCGTCGGCGATCCTGCCGGTGCGGATCTGGTCGCGTATGCTGCGTTTCAATTCCTCGCGCGCGCGTCGGAGGAAGCGCTGGCGATTGCCGAGGCTCTTGTCTTTCGGGTTCAGGCGACGGTCGATGAAGATCGGCATGGAACCATCCGGGTTCTCTAACCCGCCCTGTTCACCCGCATGTACCAGTCCACAAGGCGACGAACTTGCCGCTCGGTGTAGCCGCGCTCGACCATCCGCTGCACGAATTCATGGTGCCGCTTTTCCGTGACGCTGTCCTGCTTGGAGCCGAAACTGATCACCGGCAGGAGGTCCTCGACCTGGCCGAACATGCGTTTCTCGATGACTTCCCGCAGCTTTTCGTAACTTGTCCACGCCGGGTTGCGGCCATGGTTTCTTGCACGGGCGCGCAGCGTGAATTTCACCACTTCATTGCGGAAGTCCTTGGGATTGGCGATGCCGGCCGGTTTTTCGACCTGCGAAAGCTCGTTGTCCAAAACCTCGCGGTTGAGGATCTGGCCAGTGTCGGGATCCTTGTAGTCCTGGTCCTCGATCCAGGCGTCGGCGTAGGCGATGTAGCGGTCGAAAAGATTCTGGCCGTACTCGCTGTAGGATTCCAGATAGGCTTTCTGGATCTCATGACCGATGAATTCGGCATACCGCGCGGCCAGTTCGGACTTGATGAACTCCAGATAGGCGGCTTCCGTCTCCTTCGGAAACTGTTCGCGCTTGATTGCCTCCTCCAGGATGTACATGAGGTGCACGGGGTCGGCGGCCACCTCATTGGTGTCATAGTTGAAGGTCTGCGACAGGATCTTGAAGGCAAAGCGCGTGCTGACGCCTGCCATGCCCTCATCGACGCCGGCGGCGTCCCGATATTCCTGAACCGACTTTGCCTTGGGGTCGACCTCCCTGAGGTTCTCGCCATCATAGGCGCGCATCTTGGTGTAGAGCGGCGAATTGTCGTGCTCGGCCAAGCGGGTCGAGACGGTAAACCGGCTGAGGATGTCGAGGACCTCGGGAGCGCAGGGACTGGCGGCCAATTCGCTCTCCCGCAGCAGTTTCTCGTAGATTTGCCGCTCTTCGGTTATCCGCAGGCAATACGGCACCTTGACCACGAGGATGCGATCGAGAAAAGCCTCATTGTTCTTGTTGTTCTTGAACTGCAGCCATTCCGACTCGTTGGAATGGGCCACGATGATCCCCTGATAGGGAAAGGCGCCGAAATTTTCGGTACCGTTGTAGCTGCCTTCCTGGGTAGCGGTCAGCAGCGGATGCAGGACCTTGATAGGCGCCTTGAACATCTCGACGAATTCAAGCAGGCCCTGGGTGGTCCGGTTCAGTCCGCCACTATAGGAATAGGCGTCCGGATCGGATTGGCTGAAGTTTTCCAATTGTCGGATGTCCACCTTGCCGACCAGGGCCGAAACGTCCTGATTGTTCTCGTCGCCGGGCTCGGTCTTGGCGATGCCGATCTGGCGCAGCCGCGACGGCATCAGCTTGACGACGCTGAACTTGGAAATGTCGCCGGAAAGTTCGTCGAGGCGCTTGGCCGCCCATGGCGAAATGAGCCCATTCAACCGGCGTCGGGCAATGCCGTATTTATCCTCCAGCAGGTCGCCCATGCGATCGGGGTGGAAAAGGCCTAGCGGCGATTCGAAAACCGGGCTGACCTGGTTGCCGACCTTCAGCGTGTAGATTGGGCGCTGTTCCATCAACTTCTTCAGCCGCTCGGCAAGGGAGGATTTGCCGCCGCCCACGGGGCCGAGCAGATAGAGGATTTGCTTGCGCTCCTCGAGCCCCTGGGACGCATAGCGAAAATAGCCGGCAATCCGCTCGATTGTGTCCTCCATGCCATAGAAATCGGCAAAGGAGGGGTACACTTTCAGGGTCCGGTTGGAGAAAATGCGGCCGAGCCGTTCATCTTTGCTGGTGTCGACCAAGGTCGGCTCGCCGATCGCCTCGACCATCCGTTCAGGCGCCGAGGCATACATCGACTTGTCCTCGCGGCAGGCAAGGAGATATTGCTGGATGCTGATCTCTTCCTGTGCCGCGTTGGTGTAAATTTCCGAAAACAGATCGAAGACGTCAGACTGGTTCTCTCGCATGATGCTTTGCCCTCGGAGCCGCTGTGGCGTCCATTCGGCTCATCTTGCATTCAACTGCCGGGGGGCACCGTTTGTTCCCTTCATGTGAAGAGGTGGCCGCGATCATAAGGATTTGCGGCCACTCCGCGCGATCAGGGCGCTCGTTGCGGAGCGGTATTCAGCGCGAGTACGGGTGTGTTGCGAATCCCTGACTGGACGGCCGGGGCGGCCGCGTGCAGTCTTGCCTCGCCAGGAGACAGTGATGATCGATCGACGAAGCCTGATCATGGCCTCGGTGGCGGCGATGCTGCCATTGGAAGCATCGGCCGCGCGGCGCCCGCGCCAACCCGCGCCAAAAACCTTCGATTACGGGCCGGCCAAGCTCGACATCTATGCGCCCGATGGTGCAACCGGCCTGCCGGTCGTGGTTTTCGTTCATGGCGGCACCTGGCAGTTTGGCAAACGCAGTCAGGTCGACGCCAAACCAGCCTTCCTGCTCGCCAACGGTTTCTGCTTCGTCTCCATCGACTACCGCATGCTGCCGCAGGCCGATGTCGCCACCCAGGCCGGTGACGTCGAAAAGGCCTTCGCCTACATCAGGGCCAACATCGCCCCGCATGGCGGCGACCCCAACCGCATTGTCGGCATGGGCCATTCGGCCGGCTGCCATCTGGTTGCCCTGACCGGCATGCGCGGCGGATTGCCGGGCATAGCCGCGCTCATCCTCGACGACACCAGGGCCTATGATCTTGCGGCACTTGCCAAGAATGGCGGTATGGTCCGCGCCTATGCCCGCGTCTTTTCCGATCCCGCGCAATGGGCGGCACTGTCGCCGGCCAGCTATGTCGATGGCCGCAAGCATCCACCGACGTTCATCGCCTATTCGCGCGCCCCTGGCCGCGGCGAGGACTCAAAGGCCTTTGCCGAGCGCCTGCGCGCGACGGGCACCCAGGTCACGCTGTTCGACGGCAGCGCCTACACGCATATGTCGATCAATCGCGATTTCGGCGAGGACGGTGACGCGCTGACCGCTGCCGCGCTGGCATTCCTGAAATCGGTGGTCGGCTGATCCTTACCGCACTGGATCAGATCAAAAGTGGCGGCGGGACATTGCTGTGCGGGCGCGCCCAGGTGCAAGTGCTCTTCGATCGTGAGCGGGAGGGAATTGCATGAACGGCGCCGATGTCCTGTGTGACGTGCTTCTGGCCAACGATGTGACGGTCTGCTTCGCCAATCCCGGCACCTCCGAAATGCACTTCGTTGCAGCACTTGACCGCAAGCCGAAAATGCGTTGCGTGCTCGGGCTGTTCGAAGGCGTGGTGACGGGTGCCGCCGACGGCTATGCGCGGATGACCGATCGGCCGGCCGCGACGCTGCTGCATACCGGTCCCGGCCTGGCCAATGGGCTCGCCAACATGCACAATGCCCGGCGTGCCTTCAGCCCGATGATCAACATCGTCGGCGATCACGCCTCTTACCATTTGCCGCTCGATGCCCCACTCACCAGCGATATCGAGAGCCTTGCGGCGCCGATGTCCAACTGGGTCGGCCGCGTCAAGGGGCCGGCCGATGTCGTGCGGGCAGCTGAAGCAGCCTTTCGCGCCTCGCTGACACCACCCGGCGTGGCAACGATGATCCTGCCGGCGGATGCGGCCTGGGGCGAAGTCGACGCGGTTTCGGTCGGCAAGGTGACGTTGGCGCCGACGCCGGCCGTCGATATGGACGCCGTGCGCAAGGTCGCCGCGGCGATCCGTGCCGCTCCGAGCCGGGCCGGCATGATCGTTCGCGGGAAGGCCGCTCGCGCCGATGCGCTTGCCATCGCCGGGCAGATATCGACGGGCAGCGACGTCCGGCTCTTCGGCGAGGTTTTGATCGCACGGATGCAACGTGGGCGCGGGCGTGTCGCGCCGACCCGCATCCCCTATCCGGTCGATGCGGCGACGGCCGTGCTCAGGGATATCGACGTTCTGATCCTGGTCGGCGCGAAGGAGCCGGTTGCCTTCTTCGCCTATCCGGGAAAACCGGGACGGCTTGTTCGGGAAGGCTGCGAGGTGCTGACACTGGCCGCCCATGGCGACGATCTGCATGCGGCGCTGGAGGCGCTTCGCGACGAACTTGGCATCAAGCCGTCGCAACAACGGGTGCTGGCGGCCGCTTTTCCCGACGAGGCAACGCCGAATGGCAAGCTGACGGAAGATGCCATCGCGCTCTCGGTGGCGCGCAAACTGCCGGCCGATGCGATCATTTGCGATGAAGCAATCACCTCCGCCAGGCGTTTCTTCGCGCTGTCGGCCTTTGCCGCGCCGCACGACTACATGATGGGCACGGGCGGATCGATCGGTGGCGGCATCCCGATGGCGACCGGGGCTGCAATCGCCTGTCCGGACCGCAAGGTGATCAATCTCGAAGCCGACGGCAGCGGCATGTACACGGTGCAGGGATTGTGGACGCAGGCCAGGGAAAAGCTCGACGTGGTTACGATCGTGTTTTCCAACCGAACCTATGCGATCCTGCACGGCGAGATGAAGAATGTCGGCGTCGGCGCCATCGGCGAGAACGCCAGGCGCATGCTCGACCTCGACCATCCCTCGCTCGACTGGGTGTCGCTGGCCAAAGGCATGGGCGTCGAGGCGGCTCGCGCCGATACGTGCGAACGCTTCGAGGCGCTGCTGGACAGCGCGCTGTCACGGCGCGGGCCGTTCCTCATCGAAGCGGTGCTCTGAGCGCGGCGACAAACGGCAGGCGGAACCGAGCTACCAGCGCGTCTTTTCGCCGGGAGCCGCCGGTTCGATCGCCAGCGCATGCACGCCGGCCTGCAATTCGTCGGCAAGCAGTTCATTGACGGCGCGGTGACGGTCGATACGGCTCATGCCGGCAAAGGCGGAAGCGACGACGCGCACGCGAAAATGCGTCTCGCCGGTGCCGTCGTAAGTGCCGTGATGGTCGGAGCCGTGATGGTGGTGGCCGGCATGGAGATGGCTCTCGTTGATGATAACCAGCCTGTCAGGCGAAAATGCCTTGTTGAGCTTGTCTTCCATAGTCGCCTGTATGGACATCGCCGTTTTCCTTCACCACATATGGCTGGCGCCTCAGCCTTGAAACCAAAATCGGTCTTCGCAAAAGCGCTGCCGTGCAACAAAATCCGCCATTCGCCTGCTTTATGCCGCGATTCAGCGGTTAGGGCGATGATCGCGAAAATGTCAATTCTTGTTTCGCATCTGCGAACGCCCCATAAATGGGTAAGATGAAGCCGTACCCCAAATATTTCGAGAAGATTCGCGTCCGCCCCGACAAGGACGCGGAGCTGAAGTCGCACTCGCCGATCTGCCAGTGGGACGGCTGCAAGGAGGCGGGCACCCATCGTGCACCGGTCGGGCGCATGAAGGAGGGCGAGTATTTCCGCTTCTGCTTCGACCATGTGCGCGAGTACAACAAGGGCTTCAACTATTTCTCCGGCGTGCCGGACACCGAGGTCGCGCGCTTCCAGAAAGAAGCCATGACCGGGCACCGGCCGACCTGGAAGATGGGCGCCACCGGCCCCTCGACGCGGTCGTCGCCCGATATGGCGCAGATGCGCTCCGGCCGCGCCGGCTACTACAACCGCATGCGCGACCCGTTCGACCTGTTCAAGGGACCGAAGGATCCGCGCGAGGCGCGCGAGCGCAAGGCCAAGCCGCTTGAGGCCAAGGCGCTGGAAACGCTTGGCCTTGATACAAAGGCGACTGGCAAGGAGATCAAGGCGCGCTATAAGGAACTGGTGAAACAACACCATCCGGATGCGAATGGTGGCGACAGAGGTTCGGAAGACCGGTTCCGCGATGTGCTGCAGGCCTATCGCGTGCTCAAACAGGCGGGCCTGTGCTGAGCGACCATACGGTTCGTGTCGTTTTCCAACTTTCATAAGGTTGGAAAAGGCTCTAAGACCGCCCCCGGACAAAATCGATTGCCGGCGAAATCAGACGTTTCGCCCGTGGAGACGTTGAGAGATATGAACAAGGTCGATCGCGACATCGCCAACCTGCCCGACACGACGGTGTCGGTGAAGGAGAAATTCGGCTTCGAATCCAAGATGGTGGTGCCGGCCTATTCGGTGACATCGGAGCATGTGCCCGACATCGACCCGGACTATCTGTTCGACAAGAACACGACGATGGCGATCCTCGCGGGCTTTGCCTACAACCGCCGCGTCATGGTGTCGGGCTATCACGGCACCGGCAAGTCGACCCATATCGAACAGGTCGCCGCCCGCCTCAACTGGCCTTGTGTGCGCGTCAACCTCGACAGCCATGTCAGCCGTATCGATCTCGTCGGCAAGGACGCGATCGTGGTCAAGGACGGCCTGCAGATCACCGAATTCCGCGACGGCATCCTGCCTTGGGCCTATCAGCACAATGTCGCGCTGTGCTTCGACGAGTACGATGCCGGCCGTCCGGATGTGATGTTCGTCATCCAGCGCGTGCTGGAATCGTCGGGCCGGCTGACGCTGCTCGACCAGAGCCGGGTCATCCGCCCGCATCCGGCCTTCCGGCTGTTTTCGACCGCCAACACGGTCGGCCTCGGCGACACCACTGGCCTCTATCATGGCACCCAGCAGATCAACCAGGCGCAGATGGACCGTTGGTCGATCGTCACAACGCTGAACTATCTGCCGCACGACAATGAAGTCGCCATCGTGCTGGCCAAGGCCAAGCACTATCGCGACGTCAAGGGCAAGGACATCGTCAACAAGATGGTGCGCGTCGCCGACATGACGCGCTCGGCCTTCATCAACGGCGATCTGTCGACCGTGATGAGCCCGCGCACCGTCATCACCTGGGCCGAGAATGCCGAGATATTCGGCAATATCGGCATGGCGTTCCGGCTGACCTTCCTCAACAAGTGCGACGAACTGGAACGCTCGGTGGTTGCCGAGTTCTATCAGCGCGCCTTCGGCGAGGATCTGCCCGAGAGCGCCGCCAACGTGGTGCTGGGATAAGCACAGTCTCGATGGCGGGTCCGGGCGACAACACGCGCAACAAGTCGAAGACGGGGTCTGAAGCCGACAGCTTCAAGCGCGCCGTCACCGTCTGCATGCGCGCCATTGCCGGCGACAAGGAACTGGAAGTCGGTTTCGCCAAGGACCGGCCCGCACTTGCCGGCAGCCGTGCGCGTTTGCCCGAACTGCCGAAGAAGGCATCGAAGACCGATATTGCGATCACCCGCGGCCTCGGCGATTCCATGGCGCTGAAGCGCGCCTGCCACGATGTGCGCATCCACACCAAGCTGGCGCCGGAAGGCAAGGCCGCCCGCGCCATCTATGACGCGGTCGAGCAGGCCCGCGTCGAGGCGATCGGCTCACGCGCCATGCAAGGCGTCGCCGACAATATAGGTTCGATGCTGGAGGACAAATACGCCAAGGCCAACCTCGTCGACATCAAGGACAAGGCCGACGCGCCGATCGAGGAAGCTCTTGCCCTGATGGTGCGCGAGAAGCTGACCGGCCGCCCGGTCCCGAAAAGCGGCGAGCGGCTGGTCGAACTCTGGCGCCCCTGGGTCGAGGAAAAGGCCAAGGCCGATCTCGACGGATTGTCGGCCAAGCTCGGCGACCAGCAGGCGTTTGCCCGGGTCGTGCGCGAGATGCTCGCCTCCATGGAGATGGCCGAGGAACTTGGCGACGACCAGGAGACGGAAGATTCCGAGGACAATGACGACAACCAGCCGCAAGGCGAGGAGCAGAGCGAGGAGGGCGGCGAAGAGGATTCCGGCTCCGAGCAGTCGCAGTCCGAGGATGCCGAAGCTTCGGCCGATGACGAGCAGTCGGCCGAGACCGAAGCCTCCGACGCCACCGCCGACGACCTGTCCGACGATGACGACGCCGATGCCGAAACACCCGGCGAAGCGCGCCGCAACGACAATCCCTTCACCAATCTGCCGAAGGAAATCGACTACAAGGTCTTCACCACCGCTTTCGACGAGACGGTCGGCGCCGAGGAGCTTTGCGAAGAAGAAGAGCTCGACCGGCTGCGCGCCTTCCTCGACAAGCAGCTTGCCAATCTGTCCGGCGTCGTCGGGCGGTTGGCCAACCGCCTGCAGCGTCGCCTGATGGCACAACAGAACCGCTCCTGGGATTTCGACCTGGAAGAGGGCTACCTTGACCCGGCAAGGCTGGTGCGCGTCGTCATCGACCCGATGCAGCCGCTGTCGTTCAAGCAGGAGCGCGACACCAAGTTCCGCGACACGGTGGTGACGCTGGTGCTCGACAATTCCGGCTCGATGCGCGGCCGGCCGATCACGGTCGCGGCAACCTGCGCCGACATATTGGCGCGCACGCTGGAACGCTGCGGCGTCTCGGTCGAGATCCTCGGTTTCACCACGCGGGCCTGGAAGGGCGGGCAGGCGCGCGAGAAGTGGTTGAAGGACGGCAAGCCGCCAAACCCAGGCCGGCTCAACGATCTGCGCCACATCATCTACAAGTCCGCCGACCATCCGTGGCGGCGGGCACGGCGCAATCTCGGCCTGATGATGCGCGAAGGCCTGCTCAAGGAAAACATCGACGGCGAGGCGCTGCTGTGGGCGCACAACCGGCTGATCGCCCGGCCCGAGCAGCGCAAGATCCTGATGATGATCTCGGACGGCGCGCCGGTCGACGATTCGACGCTGTCGGTCAATCCGGGCAACTATCTCGAGCGCCATCTGCGCGCCGTCATCGAGCTGATCGAGACGCGGTCGCCGGTGGAACTGCTGGCCATCGGCATCGGCCATGATGTCACGCGCTACTACCGCCGTGCCGTCACCATCGTCGATGCCGAGGAACTGGCCGGCGCCATGACCGAGCAGCTGGCTTCGCTGTTCGCCGAGGAAAGCGCGAAGGATACGCGACGCGGCGGTGGTATGCGGCGCGCCGGATGATTTTTTCGCGCGGCGTTCAACAGACGCTTTTCGCCGCGATCGCCCTGCTTTCCGGCTTGGCTTCGGCGGCAGCCGGTTCGCCCGATTCCGGTTCTGTCGAACCGGTCGAAATCTCGGCCCGCCCGATCACCGAATTTCACATTGGCCGTGCCGACAAGCAATTCGGCCCTTTCGAATTCGTCGGCGGGCTGGAGATGACCTCGCCGACGCGCGATTTCGGCGCGCTGTCGGCCTTCCGCTTCCTGAAGGCTGGCGGTGACTTTATCGGCGTTGCCGACACCGGCTTCTGGTTCTTCGGCACGGTGGTCCGCGACGCGGAAAAGCGGCCCTCCGGCATCCAGAATTTCCGCATGCAGCAGATGGTCGACCGGACGGGCCGGCCGATCGACAGGAAATGGGAGGTCGATGCGGAAGGTCTCGCGGTCAAGGACGGCATCGCCACCGTCGGCTTCGAGCGCAGCCACCGCGTCGCCCAGTTCAAAATCGACCCCAACGACATGAAGGCGCCGTTCAAGCAGCTGGATTTCCTGGTGCCGGCCCGTGAACTGCGGCAGAATCGCGGCTTCGAGACTGTCACCCACGCCAACGCCAACGGCCAGCATGAGGGTGGCCTGGTCGTGGTCTCCGAGAAGAGCCTGGACAAGGTCGGCAACATCTATGCCGCCATCATCGAAGGGCCGCACAAGGGCGTCTTCACCGTCAAGCGCAATGGCGATTTCGACATCACCGACGGTGCCTTCCTGCCCGATGGCGATCTGTTGCTTCTGGAGCGCAGTTTCTCGATGGCCAGCGGCGTCAAGATGCGGCTGCGGCGCATCTACGGCGAAAGCGTCGAGAAGGGCGCGGTCGCCGACGGGCCGGTGCTGCTGGAGGCCGACATGGGCTACCAGATCGACAATATGGAAGGGCTCGACATCTGGACCCGCGATGACGGCGCGCTGATGGTGTCGCTGATCTCCGACGACAACCACTCGATCCTGCAGCGCAACCTCTATCTGGAATTCATTCTCCACCAGGATTGAGCCCGCCGGCTTTATGTCCTGGTGGCGATCCAGATGACATGGCGGGCGCCGCGCTTGCCGTTGGCGCGCGTACTGACCTCTTCGACCCCGAAGCCTGCCTGCTTCAGCCGCCGCGTGAAGCCGCCGTCCGGGCCTTGCGACCACACCGCCAGCACGCCGCCGGGTTTCAGGGCGCTGCGTGCGGCTGCGAGGCCCTGCAGACTGTAGAGCGCATCGTTGGATTTGTGGACGATGCCTTCCGGGCCGTTGTCGACATCGAGCAGGATGGCGTCCCAGGCTGCCGGCCGCAACCGGATCAGATGCCCGACATCGGCTTCCTGGATTGTGACGCGAGGATCGTCGAGACAGCCGCCAAAGATTTCGGCCATCGGACCGCGCGCCCAGGCGACGACGGCCGGCACCAGTTCGGCGACGACGATTCCGGCATCATTGGCTAATTCTGCAAGCGCGGCGCGCAAGGTAAAACCCATGCCAAGCCCACCGATCAGGATTGTTGGCTGGCTATGGCCGGCAATCCGCTCGCAGGATAGTTTTGCCAGCGCTTCCTCGGAACCGCTGAGGCGGCTGTTCATCAGCTCGTTGGTGCCCAGCATGATCGAAAATTCGGTGCCGCGCCGCTTGAGGCGCAGTTCCTGTCCGCGGTCCGGAGTCTTGGCCGAATCGAGCTGGACCCACGGGATCATGATCTTTGTCCGACCATGATCTTTTCCGAAAACCGGGTCCCAAGTTTCGCTGACGCGGACCTTCGGTTCGGGATCATGGTTTAAGCCACAACCGCCGGCTGGCTCCAGCGGGCGGCGAGCAGACGGTAGGGGATCAACGCCACGACGGCGATGATCAGTTTCACCGAGAGATCGCCAAGCGCCCAGGAAATCCAGCGCATCGCCTCGACATGGAAGACGCCCATCAAAGGTGCGCTTTCCAACGCAAAGCCGTCGTTTGGTCCGGCGAAGGCAAAGGCAGCCGAGAAAGCGACGGTGAAGAACACGGCGGTGTCGAACACCGACCCGACCAGCGTGCCGATGATAGGCGCGCGCCACCAACTCTGCCGGCGCAGCCGGTTGAAGACGGTGACATCGAGCAGTTGCGCGCTGAGGAACGCCGCTCCGGACGCGGCCGCGATGCGGACCAGCCGGTCGGCGGCGGTCTCGAATTCGATCAGGCCGTGGCGGAACAGGAAGGGCGGGACAAGGATCGAGCAGATCACCGCCGTCATGAAGCCGACAAAGACGATCCGGCGCGCCACAGTGGGGCCGTAGCGGCGGTTGGCGAGGTCGGTGACCAAGAACGAGAAGGGATAGGTGAAGGCCCCCCAGGTCAGAATGTCGGCCAGCGAGAGGCCGCCGATCTGGCCCTGCATCGGGAATTGCACGAGAATGTTCGATGCCACGACGACAAGCGCCATGGCGGCCACGAAGGGCAAATACCGCGAGAAGGAAGTCATTTTTTTATCCTGGGTAATGGAACCAGCCAAGCACCATGCCCATGCGGGCGATGCTTGCCTTCGTATGTGGGCACCGGATTGCCAAAACCTTGCGGCTTCGATCCGATGCTCAGGCCAACAAGAGGTTGGCCAGAGGCCAACAAGAGGTCGGCCAGGGCGGTCGTCCCCCGCCTTTGAACTGTTTTAAGCGGCAGCCTGTTCGGCGGTCTTCTTGGCGATCTGCTTTTTCAGCAAACGGGCGCGCTGCGACAATTCCTTAACGTCGGCCTTGGCCAGGAAGGCGTCGAGGCCGCCGCGATGTTCGACCGAACGCAGCGCGTTGGCCGAAATGCGCAGGCGCACGTTTTGGTTCAGCGCTTCCGAAATCAGCGTCACATTGACGAGGTTCGGCAGGAAGCGACGCTTGGTCTTGTTGTTGGCGTGGCTCACATTGTTGCCGGACATGACTGCCTTGGCAGTGAGTTCGCAGGTGCGGGACATTGTTCTAACCTTCAGTTCTCGGGGTCTGCCAAACACTCAAGCCCACGCCGGGTGGCGCGCGGTTCTGGTCAGGCGGCCTTATGGAAAAAGTTGGCGTTCCATAGTTGCATTTCGCCGAGGCGTCAAGCTCCGGCTTGCCCAGCCCCTGCATTGCCCACGGCGCGCCCGGCATTTTCATATTAAGGCCGGAATTCATCCTATAAGCGGTTCCATAGGGACATGCCAGACCGGAGTTGCCCGCCTCCGGCCGAAAATCAAGGACCCGATCCCGCCATGCTTCGTTCGCCACATGCCCTTGCCGCCATGCTTGCCATAGCCTTGCCGTCCGCCGCGTCTGCTGCCTCGCCGCAGTCGTTCAAGGGCGAGTACACGGTGTCGTTCCTTGGTCTTTCGATAGCGAAATCAACGTTTTCCAGCAGCTATGAGAACGGCGCCTACGCGATCCAAGGCAGTGTCACCGCGGCAGGGCTGGCCAAGCTGTTCGACGACACGCGCGGCACGATCTCATCCAAAGGCACGATCGCGGGCAAGAAGATGGTGCCGCAGGCATTCCGCGCCGACTACACCTCAGGCAAGAAGGCATCGGTGGTCGATATCCGCTTTGCCAATGGCAGGGTCACTTCGACGAAGGTCGTACCGGCGCCGGGCAAACGCGACCCCAAGAACTGGGTGCCGCTCGGTGCCGGCGACCTGGCATCGGTGCTTGATCCCATGGCCGCCACGGTCATTCATGCCGACAGTCTCGACCAGGTCTGCGGCCGCACGGTGAAGTTCTATGACGGCGAGATGCGTGCCGACCTGACGCTGACCTACGCATCGAAAGGCACGATCTCGGTCCCGGGCTACAAGGGCGACACCGTCACCTGCCAGATGGGCTTCGAGCCGGTGGCGGGCTATCGCAAGGGCCGCAAGGCGCTCAACTATCTCAAGAACAAAAGCCGCATGATGGTGACGTTTGCACCGCTCGGCCAAACCGGCGTATATGCGCCGATCCATGCCACGGTGGGCACGCAGATCGGCACCTTGACCATCAGCGCCGGGCGTTTCGAAGCGGTACAATAGCCAGGCGCGGAATTGGCGCGCCACTGGAGACAGAATGGGGCGCGCTACTCTGATCGGCTTTTCGGCGGTCGCCATGTGGGCGCTGCTGGCGTTGCTCACGGATGCGTCGGGCCAGGTGCCGCCGTTCCTGCTGTCGGCAATCACCTTCTCGATCGGCACCGGCGTCGGGCTCGTCGCACGGCTGTTCATGCCGGCACCCGACAAGCGCCAGAAGATACCGCCGCAGGTGTGGCTGATCGGCATTGCCGGCCTGTTCGGCTACCACTTCTTCTATTTCACCGCGCTGCGCAATGCACCGGCGGTGGAGGCGAGCCTGATCGCCTATCTGTGGCCGCTGCTGATCGTGCTTGGTTCGGCGCTGATGCCGGGCGAAAAACTGGCGTGGAACCATGTCGTCGGCGCGCTGCTCGGCCTTGCCGGCACCATGCTGATCGTCACCAAGGGCGGTGGTCTCGCCTTCGACGCCCGCTATGCCTTCGGCTATGCCATGGCTGCCGTCTGCGCCGTGCTGTGGTCGTCCTATTCGTTGTTGTCGCGGCGCTTCCCGTCGGTGCCGACCAGCATCGTCACCTGGTTCTGCGCGGCGACCGCGGTGCTGTCGCTCGCCTGCCACCTGGCGCTGGAACAGACGGTTCTGCCTGACGGCGCCGGCCAGTGGCTGGCCGTGCTCGGCCTTGGCCTGATGCCGGTGGGCGCCGCCTTCTATGTCTGGGACATCGGCGTCAAGCGCGGTAACATCCAGGTATTGGGTGCTGCAAGCTACGCCGCACCGCTGTTGTCGACGCTGGTGTTGATCGCGGCCGGCGTCGCCGAGCCGTCGCTGCGCATCCTCGCCGCCTGCGTGCTCATAACCGGCGGCGCGGTGCTCGCCGCAAAATCCCTGCTCCTGCGCAAGCCTGCCGCGACCGAGAGCCAAGCCGGGTCATCCGAAAGCAAGGCCGGGGCATCCGAAGACGGAGCCAGGGCATGACGATGCCGTTTGCGGGCGGCATCGACGCCAACGCCAATGCGACGCTGATCTTTTCGCTGGCGGCGGCGGTGATCTACGCCTTCACGCTTGGCATGCCGCCGACGCTTGCCCGCTCGGCGGCAAAGACGCTTGCCGTGGCGATGCTTGCCGTGCTGGCCGGGCTGCAGGGCGGCCCGCTGCTGCTGGTCGCCGCGCTCGCACTCAGCGCCGTTGGCGACGCATTCCTGTCGCGCGACGGCGAAAAGGCGTTTCTCGGCGGGCTGGCCAGTTTTCTTGTCGCTCATATCGTCTATGTCGCGTTGTTCCTGCGCGGCGGTGGCGGGTTGGGAGTGCTTGGCACCGAATCGTGGCGCGGAGCGATCACGCTCGCCATGGCGGTGTTTGCGATCGTCATGCTGGCGGCGCTGTGGCGTCGCGTCGGTCCCGGCCTGCGCATCCCGATCGCCGTCTATGTCGCTGCGATCCTGGCAATGGGCGTTTCAGCCCTGACGACAAGCAACCTCTGGGTGATTGGCGGCGCCATCCTGTTCATGGCATCGGACGGGTTGCTCGCCACGGAGAAATTCCTTGTCGCCGCCATCTCGCCGCATCGTGCCTGGATGCGATTCGCCGTCTGGGCGCTGTACTACGCCGCCCAACTCGCGATCACACTTGGCTTCCTACTAAATTGGGCTTCTTATTGAGTTAGGACTGTCCAGGCTGCCAGCCGGGTGCCGCCAACTCAAAGGCCGAAAACTCGAAGCCCGGCGCGACGGTGCAGCCGACCAGTGTCCATTCGCCCAGGCTGCGCGCCGATTGCCACCAGCCTGCCGGCACGACGATCTGCGGCCGCTCACCGGCTGCGAGATCGATGCCGAGCACCTGCTCCACAACGGTACTGCCTTCCTCCCACATCGCCAGCGCCAGCGGGGCGCCGGCATGGAAATGCCAGACCTCGGCGGCGTCCTTGACCCGGTGCCAGGCCGAGACCTGATGCTCCTCAAGCAGGAAGTAGATGGCGGTCGAATGGCCGCGCGCGTCGCCGGTGCCATCGCGAAAGGTCTCGGCATACCAGCCGCCTTCCGGATGCGGCTTCAGCCCGAGCGTCGCGATGATTTCGGCGGAGCTGGTCATGGCGTCGACGATACCACCGGGCTCTAGAAATTGTCCTTGCGCTTGCGGATTTCAGCAAAGACCTCGGCGTCCGAAGCTTTCTCCAGCCCCAGATGCTTGCGGATCGCCGGATCGTGCCAGCGCAGGAAGGGATTGGTCGACAGCTCCTCGCCGATCGTCGTCGGCAGCGTCGGCTTGTCGGCGGCGCGCAGCTTTTCGATCCTGGCGGCGCGTTCCTTCAATGCCGAATTGGTCGGGTCGACGGTCAGCGCGAAACGGGCGTTGGAGAGCGTATATTCGTGGCCGCAATAGATGGCCGTCTCAGCCGGAAGTGCAGCCAGCTTCTTCAGCGATTCATACATCACCGGCGGCTTGCATTCGAACAGCCGTCCGCAACCCAGCGCAAACAGCGTGTCGGCGGTGAACGCCACACCCGAAGCCGGCAGATAGTAGGAAACGTGGCCGGCGGTGTGGCCGGGCGTGGCGATGACTTCGATCTTTTCATCGCCAAGATGGAGGACCGAGCCGTCTTCGACGGTCTCGTCGATGCCGGGGATCTTGGCCTTTTCGGCCTCCGGGCCGACGATGCGCAGCTTGAAGCGCTCCTTCAGCGCCAGATTGGCCTCGACGTGATCCATGTGATGATGCGTGGTCAGGATCATCGTCGGCGTCCAGCCGGTGCGCTTTATCGCGGCCAGGATAGGCGCTTCCTCGGGCGCGTCGATGATCGCGGTCTGGCCGCTTTTGGGGTCATGCACCAGCACGCCGAAATTGTCGCTGCGGCACATGAACTGTTCGATTTCGACCGGCATCACATCTCTCCGTTATGGCCGCAGACATAGGGCGCTTGCGGGGCGATGTCATCCCGGATGTCGAATGACATCCCGGAATGTCGGGTCGTCGCGGCCTTTTGTTGAAACCTGGCGACATCACGGCTACATCCCTGCCATGCATTCCGACATCGTCGATCTTCGCTCGTTCTATTCGACAACGCTCGGCCGGTTCGCCGAGCGCTCGATCACCATGGCGTTGTCGTCGATATGGGCGGTCGTGCCCAACGAGCGGCTGGTTGGTCTGGGTTACACCTTGCCCTGGCTGGAGCGGTTCGGCACCGATGCCGAGCGGGTCTTTGCCTTCATGCCGGCAACGCAAGGCGCCGTCGTCTGGCCGGCGACAGGGCCGACGGCGACGGCACTGGTCTTCGACGAGGAACTGCCGCTGGTCGATTCCTGCATCGACCGCATGCTGCTCGTCCATTCGCTCGAACATGTCGAGAACCCGCGTGAGACGCTGAACGAGATCTGGCGTGTGCTGTCGCCGGCCGGCCGCGTGGTCATCGTCGTGCCCAACCGGCGCGGTGTCTGGGCGCGCTTCGAGCACACCCCGTTCGGCAATGGCCGGCCTTTTTCGCGCGGCCAGCTTACGGAACTGCTGCGCGAGGCCAATTTCACGCCCGCCGCCTGGTCCGATGCGCTGTTCTTTCCGCCGTCACGGCGCCGTTTCATGATGCGGTTCCACAATGTGCTGGAGCGCGCCGGCCGGCGGCTATGGCCGATCTTTTCCGGCGTCATCGTCGTCGAGGCGCAGAAACGGCTCTATCAAGGCGTGCCGGTGGCGCAGCGCGCATCGCGCCGCGTCTTCGTGCCGGTGCTGTCGCCGCATGGCGCCACCCGGCTTGGCCGTCACAATGCCGATGCCAAGCCCTCGGCTTCGCAGGTGACGGCTTCGTGATCGCGGCAAGCGTGCCTGCCGTCGTTTCCCTGCCTATCTGTCGCAAGCGGACCGACAGCCCATCCGGCAGCCCATACGAACGCCTGTCAAGTTTCTCCATCCGGTTTCAGCTCTGAACGCAAGGACCTCGGCCATGGCTGATCAACCGGACAATGCCGCCGCCGTTCGGCCAGTTGCCGTGGCGGTCGAAGCCAGCAGCCTGCGCGATCAGGTGATGACGATCCGGCGGGCGCTGGCGGGATCGCCGGTTCGCAAATGGTTGCTGTGGACATCGGTCGGCATCATGGCCGTGATCATCGCAACGTCGATCGGCCAGGTTCTGCTCAACCGCTGGAACCAGCCTTTCTACGATGCGCTTGCGCGCCGCGACATGGCGGCCTTCCTGCACCAGCTCCTCGTCTTCGCGATGATCGCCGGCGGGCTGCTGGTGCTCAATATCGGCCAGACCTGGCTCAACCAGATGATCAGGCTCAAACTGCGCGAGGCGCTGACGCTGGATCTGATCGATCAGTGGATGCGGCCGGCGCGCGCCTTCCGGTTGGCCAATGCCGGCGCCATCGGCGTCAATCCCGACCAGCGCATGCAGCAGGACGCCGCGCATCTGTCCGACCTGTCAACCGATCTCGGCGTCGGGCTGCTGCAGTCGTGCATCCTGTTGGTGTCCTTCGTCGGGGTGCTGTGGGAGCTGTCCTCGGGCTTCGTGTTCCACATCGGCGGGACCTCGCTGGCCATACCGGGCTACATGGTCTGGGCCGCCATCCTTTACGCCGGCATCGCCTCCTGGCTGAGCTGGCTGGTCGGGCGCCCGCTCATCCGCCTGAACAGCGACCGCTATACACGCGAAGCCGAACTGCGCTCCTCGATGGTGCGCGTCAACGAGAATGTCGATGCCATTGCTTTGTATCATGGCGAGGCCGACGCCAGGCGGCGGCTCGAACTCGATCTCGGCACGGTGCTGGGCGCCATGCGGCGCATCTACACCGCCCAGATCAACCTGTCCTGGGTGACCGACACCTATGGCTGGATCACCGTCGTGGCGCCCATACTGGTCGCTTCGCCGGTCTATTTCTCAGGTGATATCAGCTTTGGCGGGCTGATGATGGCGGTCGGCGCCTTCAACCAGGTCCACTCCTCCTTGCGCTGGTTCATCAACAACATCGGCAGCATTGCCGATTGGCGCGCCACGCTGATGCGCGTGGCCGATTTCCGCATCGCGCTCGATGAAACCGATGCGCTGCACGACACCGAAAAGCGCATCGCCTTCGGCCAAAACGTCAATGGCAGCCTGACTTTCGAGAAGCTCGAAGTGGCCTCGCCGGAGGGCTGCACCAGGCTCGCCGACCCGCATGTCGAAATCCGCCCCGGCGAGCGCGTCATGATCACTGGAGACCCGGGTGCGGGGAAGACGCTGTTCTTTCGTGCCATTGCCGGCCTGTGGCCATGGGGAAGCGGCCGGATCGGCCTGCCGGCGGGAGAAACCCCCATATTCGTGCCGCGCGTGCCCTATTTTCCGGTCGGCACGTTGCGCGAAGTCCTCGATCACCCGAACGGGTCCGCGCCGGCGAACGATGCCGACATTTCGGCGGTGCTGGCCGAGGTCGGTCTGGTACGGCTGTCCTCATCGCTCGACCGTGCCGGGCGTTGGGATCACGAGTTGGGCGATGACGAACAGCGCTCGCTGGCCTTCGCCAGGCTCGCGTTGCGGCAGCCGAAATGGGTGATCATCGATGAGGCGCTGGATGCGTTCGACGGCCCATCGCTAAGACGCGTGCTGTCGATGCTCGAGAAGCGTTTGCCGGGGACAGCGATCCTCAACATCGGTCGCGGCCAGCACAACAACCACTTCTTCCCGCGCGCGTTGACGATCGTCAAGGATTCCGGTGCGCCAGCCCTGAAGCCCGCCCGCGTCAGAGCCGGCGCGATCGAACCGCCGCCAGCAGCCGCCCGCCGCAAGAAATGAGCTGATTTCCGGGCGAGGGAAGCAAAGCTTTATTTTGCCGTGATCGCGAGGGAAGCTCCTCGGGAGAAACAACCTTGGCGACGGCCGTGCTCGATGCTCTGCGCCTGCTTGCCTGTCTTGCCTGCGCCCAGGCTGCCCCGGCCGCCTCGCCGCCGGATGCGCTCGCCGTCGACGTCGAGCTGGTGCTGGCGGTCGACATCTCGCTGTCGATGGACGAGAAGGAGTTCGCCCTGGAGCGGGCCGGCTATGTCGAGGCGCTGCGGCATCCCGACTTCATCAAGGCTGTCCGCGCTGGCGCTACGGGCCGCATAGCGCTGACCTATTTCGAATGGGCCGGCACGGTGCGCGACGACGCGGTCATCGGCTGGCAGATTATCGATAGTGCCGAGAGCGCGAACAGCTTTGCCGACAAGGTCGCGGCTCGTCCGTTCCGCAGCTTTCGCGGCACTTCGATTTCCGGTGCGCTGGCCTTCGGCACCGAGCTTTTCGACCGCACGTCTTTCCAGGGCGAACGCAGCGTCATCGACATTTCGGGCGACGGACCGAACAATATAGGGCCGCCAGTCACCGCGACGCGCGATGCGGCGACCGTCAAAGGCATCGTCGTCAACGGCCTGCCGATCCTGATCAGCCCGTCGCCCACCTTCAGCCATCTCGACCAGTATTACGCGCAGTGCGTGACCGGCGGACCCGGTTCCTTCGTGCTGCCTATCTATGCCGCCGCCGAGTTTTCGACAGCCATCCGGCGCAAGCTGATCCTGGAAGTGAGCGGCATTCAGGACGAGATGAGAAGCATCCCCGTCGACGCGGCGACGCCGATAGACTGCCTGCAAGGCGAACGGGACAGGCGGTTTCTGTCGGATCCGTATTTTCCCGAACTTGACCGTTGAGCTCTCGACAGAGGGGTTAACGCGATCCGGAGGAAAAACCGTTCCACAATTTCCCGGAATCCCTCTCGGTTTAAGCGGGCCGGGCACCAAATTGATTGCGAAACTCGTTGGAGAGATCGCGGCGCCATCGCCGGCCGTGGACATAGCCTTGCATCAATTCCGGCAGCGAATAGCCAAGCGTCTTGGATGAACGGTTGGCCATGTAGCCCTGAAATGCCTCCGGTATCCTGCCTCGCAGGATGTCGGCGATGAGCTGCCGCGAGATCATGTAAGGCGGAATGTGCGGGTAGGCATGGGCAATATGCGGATGTTTGCCCATCAGGTTCGCATAGGCCTCGACATAGCCGTCACGACGGCCGGAAATCGAGTTCTCCGAATTGTATTTCGTCCAGTCCAGATCCCTGGACAACTGCGCACCGAAGCGCCGGGCAAGACGCAGCAGCAATTCGCGATCCTGCATGCGGGTGATGTCGCTGTCGTAGCCGCCGATGGCCAGCAAGGCTTCGCGGCGAGCCGTGATCGCGGAGCCGGCGATGAAGATGGTCTGCCCAACCAGCGTCCGCTCCAGCATTGCGGGGCTCACGAACGCCTCGGGGTTGACGCAGTTTGTGATGCGATTGCCCTTCAGGGACACGAACGAACTGATCAGCACTTGCAGTGCGGGATTTTCATCGAACCAGGTCAGGGTTCGTTCAAGCCGGTGCGGCATGTAGATGTCGTCGGAATCGAGGAACGTCACCAACGGTGCCCGCGCGCGCTCGATGCCGGCATTCCTGGCGGCGTTGGCGCCTCGCCATTTTGCCCCGACATAGATCAGCCGCGGGTCCTGGATACGGGCCATCGCCGCTTCGGTCCCATCGGTCGAACCATCGTCGACGACAATGTGCTCAAGCCTCGACATGCTCTGGGAGAGTACGCTTTCCACGGCGCGCAACACCGTTTCGCGTCGGTTGTGGGTCGGCGTAATGACCGTGATGAGAGGTGTTGGATCGATCCCGGCCATGTCTGTCAGCTGTTTCCTACGCAGGGTTGCGCGTCTGTCCAGGACTTTTCGATTTTCAGAACGGTTGAATGGATTGGACTTCCCTTCCTCTACACCACATCACGGTCGGTGCGACGCTACAAAAAACGACTGCCCCTGTCACTCACCGTGCCGGTACTCAATCCGCGCGAGACAACGAATCCCCGCTGCTAGCGTTCCAATTGCAACAGCACCGCCGCACATAGCATTGCGAATCACCATGGAAGCAACCCGTCATGACAGATAGCATACATCCCATTACCTCAGACGTAATCGCTTAGCGCTCGGGGTTTGGTCAGATTGCCCATGCGAGGCCGGCAACTCGGCTTCGATAACAAGGGAGTTCAGTCATGGCAGCTTACGCCGTCGCGCATATGCGCCAAGCCACAATGGGTCCGCAGATCGTCGAATATCTGCATAAGATAGATGCCACGCTGGAACCTTTCGGCGGCCGGTTTCTGATCCATGGCGGCGATGTGGAGGTGATTGAGAACGACTGGCCTGGCCATCTGATCATCATAGAATTTCCCGACAGGCAGCATGTGCATGGCTGGTACAATTCGCCCGCCTACCGGGCGATACTGGCGCTGCGCACGGACAATTCGGAGGCCGATGTGATGTTCGTCGACGGCGTCGAACATCCGCACAAGGCCACGGATGTTCTGGAGCAATTGACGGGTCAAGGTTCAATTGGACGCTGAACTGCGGTTCAAGGAATGGCGGTAAAGCGTCTAGCTATGCCCAACATAGTCGGGCACAGTTTCGATTTTGTCACGAACCATGCCAGTTGCGAAACTGAACTGACCCCAAAACGCCAAACCATAAAATGCCTGACCGACAATCAGAGAAAAGGGAACCTGCCAAAGCGGCATCCCCGTTTCCCGGGCATGACCTACGATCCGTCGTGTCGTGCGCCATGACATGGTGAGCCACCGGCTGAAAGACTTGACTATCCGTCGCGTACGGCTCGGCGAATTGAGCGCAACGAACTTCCGGTCGGCGTCGCGGCCTGTAACCAGGGCGCGCCAGTAAAAGAACCGCCAGCCCCTTGGCGAATAGTGATAAACGCGTGCGTTGACATTATGAATTTTGTGGCCCTCCCGCAGCAGTTCGCGCATCAGCAAAGTGCAGGAAACCTTGAAGCCGTTATGTTTTGGAAAAGGATGGCTGACGATCCACTCGCGTCGAAACGCTACATTGTTAGCGTTGATCGCTCGCTTCGAGGCAAATCGCCCGTCTCCATGCGCCATCGGGAAAAACCAGATCAACGCGAACGTTCTTGAAAAGAAATCGTCGTATGAGAGGTATGTATATCCGTTTGCGCAGATAATTTCGGAGTTTTCAAAGGGCTCAAGCAGTCCTGGCAGCCATCCTGGTTCCGCGACCACGTCGGAATCCATGAAGATGACGATATCTCCGTCCGATGCCAGCATGCCGTTGTTCTTTAGGTCGTAATACCGGCCGCCAGGGAAAGCCGTGAAGACAAGTTCGGCAACCTGACCGAGCTGCGGGGCCTCATTCGAAATCTCACGACGCAACGCATCTTTGTCCGACTCTTCTCCCCCGTGAGAGATAATGATCCTTGGTCGCGCTGAACCGGGTGCTGAAACCGATGAGATTTCTCGAGCCAAGGCTTTCATCCCAACGCCGATCTCGTCCCAGTCGATGGATTTTGCATTCTCCATTTCGACGACGAGTGAATAGGTTGGACGCTCTTGAGCCATATCTGAACCGATCAAGTTATTAGTGCCGATGTGGCTATAACGCTCTCGGCGGGCTGTCAAACCAGCGGGCAATACGATTTGTGCTCGTGATCGCCATGGACGGCGATGCGCTTTGATCAATAACACCGCATCTCTGGCGCCCCTGGATGCTTCGTGTTCCGCGGTCGATCAGATCGAGAACCTTGATCTCCTCTTTTTAAGAAAACCGCGACGGTAATTGTTGGCATGGAATTTCGACGTGTCAGAATATTCCGCCAAGAACCGCTCTCTCCACTCCTCATTGATGGTGTCTCGTTGAATATCGAGGCCCGAGCCGAGATCCGCCCCGGGTTTCAAGACAAGCTGGGCGTCGACCAGAGACGCAGCCCTTTCAAGGCAGGTCCGTGGCTGTTCAAGGAGTTCTTCGTATGTCAGTGACAGGAAGGACAATCCGTTCTTTGCAAACCAGACATCCCAGGCCAGATTTTCCAGGACAATTTTTTCAAGCGAGTCCGCGATTGCTTTGCCGTCGTAGCATGGTGTCTTCTGATCGGCCTCGGTAGAGCGGAACCGACCACTCTGACGAGCGCGGGTCCACGAAACTGCTTGGCCAACGAGGTCCCCACGCGTCAACCTGATATAGCGCAGCTTTGGAAGGCTTGCGGGGAGATCCACGGTTTTGGCAACTTGTGAAAACTGGCTGGCAAACAGTTTGACCGCGTAAATCCCGGAGGGAGACCGCCCGTCTTTCAGGGCACGCAAAACCTGGGCACGGGGATCGCGGGGATAATTCGGCATTTCTAGAACACGGCGGCCACCGAACCACTCGAGAGGGTTGCCAAGCCCGGTGGCTGCCATCAATCCGGCGAGGTGGTTGCTGCCGCTGCGCGGTGAGGTGCAGATGAGAATTCCGGCTTTCAACCCAGCCAGCATGTCCGGTGGGATTTCAACTGGCAAAGGGCGCCTACGAAAGAGATACATGGGCGATCAACACTACCGTTTCAGCAAGAACACTGCCTGCTGGCCGAAGAAGTTCCAGAACCACCATGGCATCGACAGGCCGATCTTCTGGCCGTTGGCGTCGAGAGCGGTTGCCTTCTCGACGGTCGCGCCGAGCTCGTCGCACAGATTGACGAAGTCGCGGATGGTGCAGAAGTGGATGTTGGGCGTGTCGTACCAGGAATAGGGCAGGTCCTTGGTCACTGGCATGCGGCCGTTGACGAACAGTGACAGACGCACACGCCAATGGCCGAAATTGGGGAAGGAGACGATGGCGCGATTGCCGATCCTGAGCAGTTCGTCGAGCACCAGCTTGGGGTTGCGGGTGGCCTGCAGCGTCTGCGAGAGAACGACGAAGTCAAAGCCCTTGTCGGGATAGAATTCGAGGTCCTTGTCGGCATCGCCCTGGATGACCGAGAGGCCGCGCGCCACGCATTCGTTGACGCCGCGCTGCGACAGCTCAAGTCCACGGCCGTCGACCTGCTTGGTGTCCTGCAGCAATTCAAGCAGCGAGCCGTCGCCAGAGCCGACGTCGAGCACGCGGGACTGTGGCGGGATGAGATTGGCGACGACCTCAAGATCGACGCGCTGGTCGAAATTGACGTTCATGATGAGAGCCCTCTCGCCCGGGCCGCCGAGCCGATGAAGCCGTTTATCGCGGCAAACAGTTCCGGCTCGTCGAGCAGGAAGGCGTCGTGGCCGCGGTCGGTCTCGATCTCGACGAACGACACCGATGCGCCGGCGGCGTTGAGCGCATGCACGATCGAGCGGCTCTCCTCGGTCGGAAACAGCCAATCCGAGGTGAAAGACACTAGACAGAAGCGGGTTTTCGTGCCGGCGAAAGCATCGGCCAGTCGGCCGCCATGGTCGGCGGCAAGGTCGAAATAGTCCATCGACCGCGTCATGTAGAGGTAGGAATTGGCGTCGAAGCGGTCGACGAAGGTCATGCCCTGGTGGCGCAGATAGCTTTCGATCTGGAAGTCGGCGTCGAAGCCGAAGGTCAGCGCTTCGCGATCCTGCAGATTGCGGCCGAACTTGCGGTGCAGGGCGGCTTCCGACAGGTAAGTGATGTGGGCGGCCATGCGCGCCACCGCAAGGCCCTTTTCCGGGCGTTTGCCGTGCTCGAAATATTTGCCGCCATGCCAGTCCGGATCGGCCATGACAGCCTGCCGGCCAACCTCATGGAAGGCGATGTTCTGCGAGGAATGGCGCGCGCCGGTGGCGATCGGCAGTGCCGAGAAGACGCGCTCCGGATAGCTCGACGCCCATTCCAGCACCTGCATGCCGCCCATCGAGCCGCCGAGCACGCAAAACAGTTTCTCGATGCCGAAATGGTCGATCAGCATCTGCTGGGCCCGCACCATGTCGCGGATGGTGATGATCGGCAGGTCGAGCCCATAGGGCTTGCCGGTGGCGGGATTGGTCGAGGCCGGGCCGGTGGAACCGAGACAACCGCCGATGACGTTGGAGCAGATGACGAAGAAGCGATTGGTGTCGATGATCTTGCCGGGGCCGATCAGCACTTCCCACCAGCCAGGCTTGCCGGTCACCGGATTGGTGCTGGCGACGTGCTGGTCTCCGGTCAGTGCATGGCAGACGAGGATGGCGTTGGAGCGGGCATCGTTCAGCGTGCCGTAGGTCTGGTAGGCGATCTGGAACGGCGACAGCAGCGTGCCTGCGTCCAGCTTGAGCGGCTTGTCGGATCCAAAACGCAAAACCGGGCTCGACGGTTGGTCGACCTCGTTGTTGGTTTTGCGGGCACGCAGAACGGCCATGACATCCATCTCACACTTTGAGCCCACGCATCGCGCTTGTCGAAAGTCGATGCCGATACGGGTGTCCGGCCGGCGCGGACAACAAAAAACCGGCATTGCGGTCGCAAAGCCGGTTACAGGATGCAAACGGCCCTTTAGCAAGTTGTTTAACGTGGCTGCAAGCCGACCGGCCAAATCACCACGGAAGTTCGCACCCCTTCTAGGGCTGTGGCGCGCCGTCGTCAACGGCCAGCCCTGGGCGATGGCTGTCGCCTCTCGACATTGCAGGCCACGGCTTGTATTTCCGCTGCGGCTTCCTTCAGGAAGCGTTCTCGACGGATTTTGCGACATGAGCCAGACACCGGACCAGGCACGTCCAACCCCGCGCGCGGGCATCATGGACATAGACGCCTATGTGCCGGGCAAGAGCACGGCGCCCGCCGGCGTCGCCAAGGTCCACAAGCTGTCCTCGAACGAGAATCCGCTCGGGCCCTCGCCGAAAGCGATCGAAGCCGCGCGCGAGATTGCCGGCAAGCTCGACATCTATCCCGACGGCACCGCCAGGCGGCTGCGCGAAGCGATCGCCGAGGTGCACGGCCTCAACCCGCAGAACATCATCTGTTCCAACGGTTCCGACGAGATCCTCGGCCTGCTGGCGCAGACCTATCTGGCGCCCGGCGACGAGGCTGTCATCACCGAACACGCCTTCATGGTCTACAAGATCTACATCCAGTCGGCCGGCGCCGTTCCGGTGACGATCAAGGAAAGGGATGAGCGCGCCGACATCGACGCCATCCTGGCCGCGGTCACGCCGCGCACCAGAATAGTGTTCCTCGCCAATCCCAACAACCCGACCGGCACCTATGTGCCGTTCCAGGAGGTGCGCCGCCTGCATGCCGGCCTGCCCAGGCACGTGCTTCTGGTGCTCGACGCGGCCTATGCCGAATATGTCCGCCGCAACGACTATGAGGCCGGCATCGAGCTGGTCGGCAGCACCGAGAACGTGGTGATGACCCGTACCTTCTCCAAGATCGGTCTCGGTGGCGCGCGGATCGGCTGGATGTATGCGCCGATGCATATCGTCGACGCCATCAACCGCGTGCGCGGTCCCTTCAACGTCAATGCGACGGCGATCGAGGCCGGCATCGCAGCCATCCGCGACCGCGCCCATGTCGAGCGCAGCGTGGCGCACAACGAGACCTGGCTTGCCTGGTTGAGCGAGGAATTCACAAAGCTCGGGTTGCGGGTGACGCCGAGCGTCGGCAATTTCGTCCTCGTTCATTTTCCCGACGAGCAGAAGCATTCGGCGGCGGCGGCGGACGACTATCTGACGGCGCGCGGCTATATATTGCGGCGCGTTTCGGGCTATGGCTTTCCCAACGCGTTGCGCATGACCGTCGGCACCGAAGAGGCCAATCGCGGCGTTGTCGCCGCTCTCACGACATTCCTGAAAAGCTAGAAACAATGACATCACCGATGTTTGAAAAGATCGCGCTGGTCGGCATCGGCCTGATCGGCTCGTCGCTGGCCCGCGTCATCCGCCGCGAGGGGCTGGCCCGTCACGTGGCCATATCAACGCGCAGTGCGGCGACGCTGGCGCGGGCTGAGGAGCTTGGGCTGGGCGATAGCTATAGCACCGATGCGAGCGAAGCTGTCCGCGATGCGGATCTGGTCATCGTCTCGGTGCCGGTCGGCTCATCCGGCGCAGTTGCCGAGGAAATCGCGCCGGCGCTGAAGCCGGGTGCCATCCTCACCGATGTCGGCTCGACCAAGGCGTCTGTCATCGCGCAGATGCAGCCTTATGTGCCTGAAGGTGTCCATTTCATTCCCGGTCACCCGCTGGCGGGCACGGAAAAATCCGGCCCCGACGCCGGTTTCGCCGACTTGTTCGACAATCGCTGGTGCATCTTCACGCCGCTGCCCGACACTGACCCGGACGCGCTGGAGAGGCTGTCGGAATTCTGGCGGCGCTGCGGCGCCAACATCGATACGATGGACCCGCAGCATCACGACATGACGCTGGCCATCGTCTCGCATCTGCCGCACATCATCGCCTACAACATTGTCGGCACCGCCGATGATCTGCAGTCGGTGACCAAATCCGAAGTGATCAAATATTCGGCTTCCGGCTTCCGCGACTTCACCCGCCTTGCCGCCTCCGACCCGACCATGTGGCGGGATGTCTGCCTGCACAACAAGGACGCCATCCTCGAAATGCTGGCGCGGTTCTCGGAAGATCTGGCGTCGCTGCAACGCGCGATCCGCTGGGGCGACGGCGAAAAGCTCTTCGACCTGTTCACCCGCACCCGCGCCGTGCGCCGCTCGATCATCGAGGCCGGCCAGGACATCGACGTGCCCGATTTCGGCCGCCAGGCCGTCGAGCATCCCGCGAAGGGCTAAGTCTGTTTCAGGCAGGCCAGGTCGCGGCAACCATGGCCAGCGTCTCGGCCCGGTTCGGCGCACCAAGCCTGCCGCCAAAGCGCAGGCATTTGAGCGCGGCGGCCGCACTGGCAAAGCGCAAAGCCTGCTCGACCGGCATGGCTTCCGCCAGCCCGACGGCGAAGGCGCCGTGAAAGACATCGCCGGCGGCGAGCGTATCCACCGCCTTGATCCTCGGCGCCGCGACATGGCGCACGCAGCCTGCGCGACGGTCGTGCCACCAACTGCCCGCCGCGCCGCCTGTCACCGCGACAAAAGCGTCGGTGCGGCCGGCGAGATCGGCGCAAGCCGTTTCCGGATCGAGCGCCTGGCCGCAGACAATGCGCGCCGCCGGCTCCGAAGCGACGATGTGCGTGGCGAGCGGCAACAGCTGTTCGAGGATCTGCAACGGTGCGGTATCGGCATCGAGGATAGCCGGCCGGCCAACGGCGCGTGCCGCCCTGAGTGCCAGCGCTGCCGCGCCAGGCCAGCGGACATCGACCAATACCGCGTCGAATGCCATGAGGTCGGCGACCGGCAGGATTTCGGGATCGGCCTGGGCAAGCCGGTCATAGAACGGCACGATGATGCGCTCGCCATGCGCGTCGACCAGGATCGAGGCCAGCGCCGAGCGGGCGCCTCTGACGCGGCGCACAAAGGTGCAGTCGACCCCCTCGGCTTCGATCGCGGCAATGAGATGGTCGGCGACGGCATCGTCGCCGGCGCTCGCCCACAGCGATACCTCGGCGCCGAGGCGATGGGCGGCGCAGGCAGCACTCGTGGCCATGCCCGAGGCGATCTGGACGCCATCGGAGGCGATGAACTTGCCCTGATGCACGGGCAGCGTCTCGACGCGCAGGATGGTGTCCAGCGTCAAGGCGCCAACGCTCAGCAGCTTCACGGGTCTTGTCATGGTTGAGCTATTCGACCGGCTTGATCTTGCCCAGCGGAATGAAGCCGAGCGAGGCCTTGCCCCTGACCACTTTCAGCGGCATCGACGGTTCGTTGCCGAGCACCGCCAGGGCAGAAAAACCCTGCTCGATCTGGCTTTTCTGCTCGGGTATGGCGGCGCCGAGGATGGCCGCCACCGCCTTCGGGTCCTTCAGCCTGATCATCAGGTCGGCGTTGACCAGGCCCTCGGCATCGACCGACAGCGGCCCCGAAACCGTGATGCGCGCCGTCCCCGACGACAAATCGAGATTGCGGATTTCGATCGCCTGGCCACGAAGGCTCTTCACCTGCGTGCCGATCAACGCGACACCGTTCTTCAGCGTGACATCGCCGCTGGCGTCGAGCGCCGGAAGCACGCGCCCGCCAATCGCGTCGGGGTCGATCTCGAGATCGCCGAAACTGCCGAGATAGTCGATATCCCCACCGTTGGGTTGCAATTGGCCTGCGGCCTTGCCAGCGCTGAACAGTTGCACCGGATCGGTGTCGTCGGCTGGATCGGTCTGGCCGGACAGGCCCTCCGCCTGCAGAGAAATCCGCTGCGGCAGCGGCCACCACAATTTGAAATTGGCTTGCAGATTGTCCCAGTCGATCCACAGCGGCACCATGTCCGGAATGGAGGTCCTGAGCGGGCCGCGCAGATTGGCAACCGGCGACAGAGGCTGGATGATCTGGGCGGCTGCGTTGAAACTGCCGGCTGAGGCCGCAATGTTCTTGGCATCGTCCTCATAGGCGAGGTTGTCGCAGGAGACGGTAAAGCTCAAGGGATAGCCGCTGACCTGGAGATTGGCGCAGCCGGCCTCGACGCCATTCTTGTTGAGCGTGGCAACCGCCTTGTCGGCTTCGCTCCTGACGCGGTCAGCCAGATAGAACCAGCCGCCGCTGTAGAGGGCGAACAGCACGGCTATGAATGCTGCAAGCCAGACCAGGCGGCGACGTTTGTTCGGCTGGCGTTCGTCACTTGACGTCATGCTTTGGCTCTCGTTAACGCATGGGTGTTGCGGACGGGTAGTCGATTCCGCCAGGTGGACAGACGAATAGTTAGACGGGACGGGTGGAAAAAACACCGGTCCGGGTGCGGTGTTGGCATCTTTTGCAATCAGGCGCGGCGATATGGGCGATTTTTGGGTGTTTGGCTATGGCTCGCTGATCTGGCGGCCGGGATTCGCGCATGTCGAAACACAGCGTGCCCGCCTGCATGGCTACCGGCGCTCGCTCTGCGTCTATTCCTTCGTGCATCGCGGCACGCGTAATCGGCCTGGGCTGGTGCTCGGCCTCGACCGTGGCGGGTCCTGCGTCGGCCTCGCATTCCGCGTCCCCGGCGACTTGCGCGACGAGGTCATGGCCTATCTTCGCGAGCGCGAACTGGTCACCAATGTCTATCTGGAGCGCATGCTCAAGATTCGCCTCGACGGGGGCGATACGGTCGACGCGGTGGTCTACATCGTCGACCGCCAGCACGAGCAATATGCCGGAGCGCTCGACGCGGCGGATGCGGCGGCCGTGGTGCGCGGCGCGGTCGGCCAGTCCGGCAACAACGAGGATTATGTGCTCAGCACGCTGGAGCATCTCGAGGCGCTGGGCATAAGCGACCACTGGCTGGAGGATGTCGCCAGGCAGGTCGCGCCTTTGTGAAGCTGGCTCTGCGGAAAAAGGCGGCCAGGCCTTTGACCTCGTTCAGGCAAGACCTAGGTTAGGCTCCGACCCTCAGCCCGCGGGCGCCATTTGCCCGCCCCAATCATCCCGGAGATCCGCCTTGCAGAAACGTCGTCTCGGTCGCACCGACCTGTCCATCGCGCCGCTGGTTCTGGGCGGCAATGTCTTCGGCTGGACCGCCGACGAGAAAACCTCGTTCGACCTGCTCGACCGCTTCGTCGGCGCCGGCCTCAACGCCATCGATACGGCGGATGCCTATTCGCGCTGGGTTCCCGGCCACAAGGGCGGTGAATCGGAAACCATCATCGGCAAATGGATGAAAGACCGTGGCAATCGCGACAAGGTCGTGGTGATCACCAAGGTCGGTTCGGATATGGGGCAGGGACACAAGGACCTGTCCGCCGCATACATCGAAAAGGCCGTCGACGCATCGCTGAAGCGGCTGCAGACCGAAGTCATCGACCTCTATCTGTCGCACTGGCCGGACCCTGCAACCCCCTACGAAGAAACGCTTGGCGCCTACGAGAAGCTGCTCGCCAAGGGCAAAATCCGCTATGCCGGCTGTTCGAATCTCGACGCCGGCCAATTGCGCGCCGCACTCGATGTGGCGAGCTTGCGCAGCCTGCCGCGCTACGAGGTGCTGCAGCCGGAATACAATCTCTACGATCGCTCGTCCTTCGATGGGCCGTTGCGCGATCTGTGCGTGGCCGAGGACATCGGCGTCATCACCTATTTCAGCCTGGCCAAGGGTTTCCTCAGCGGCAAATACCGCAGCGAGGCCGATCTCGGCCAAAGCCCGCGTGGCGGCGGGGTTAAAGACTACCTCAACGCGCGCGGCACGCGCATCCTTGCGGCACTCGACGCGGTTTCATCAAGGCATTCGGCCAAGCAGGCGGAAGTCGCGCTTGCCTGGGTTATCGCACGGCCAGGCGTCACCGCGCCGATCGCCAGTGCGACCAAGCCTGAACAGATGGACAGCCTGATCAAGGCGGCGTCGCTGAAATTGAGCGCCGACGACATGGCCGAGCTCGACAAAGCGAGCGGCTGAAGCTTCGGGCAGCCACCGAGTTCGGCTGAATGTTGCCCGAGAGCCTTCGTTTCAGGTCTTCACGCCGAGCTCCCGCAACCGCTTCACCGCCGTTGGCGGCAGAGCCGGCGGATTGGGCGACTGGGAGGCCTCGATGAGGAACTGGTCGCAGGCAGCCTCGGTCTCGCCGATCAGCCGGGCCATGAATTCGTCCTTGCTCAGTCCCGGTGGGATCGGCGGCAGGAAACGCGCCTTGATGGTGCCGGGATAGCGCAGGAATTTCCGACGCGGCCAATAAAGGCCGGCGACATGGGCAACCGGCACCACCGGAACGCCAAGCTGTGCATAGATTTCGACGATGCCGTATTTGTAGGCCGGCTCGTCGCCCGGCGCGCGTCTTGTCCCTTCGGGGTAGATGATGAGCTGGCGGGGGTTGCGCGCCATCTCCTCCTTGGTAGCGGCGACCACGGCCTTCAGCGCTTTCGAGCGGCTGCCTCGGTGAACCGGGATCATGCGCATCTTCATGATGTACCAGCCGAAGAACGGGATCCAGGTCAGCTCGCGCTTCAGGATGTAGAGCGGGTCGTGAAGGAAGGGGAAGAAGGCGATCGCGTCCCAGAACGACTGGTGCTTCGGTGCCAGGATGAAGGAGCCTTCGGGCAGGTTTTCCCGGCCGGTGATCTCGTTCTTCGTCCCGGCGATCTTGTCGTAAAGCCACATCGAGGTGCGTGACCAGAATTTCGGTACGAACCAGGCGCGGTGCCGGGGCGACAGGAAATAGTAGGGGGTCCAGAGGATCATCTGGACGATCAAGTTGACGTAAAAGACGAAATTGAACGTCAGCGATCTGATGTAGAGCATTTGGGGGGAGCCCGGTGAGGAGGTGAGCGTTGGTTACACCAAGCGCGGGAAAAAAGGAAATGGCCGCAGGGCGCTTTGGTTGGCGACGAAGAACGGCCGCCGATGGGGGCTGGCTTGGTTCCGCTACATCAGCCGCGCCAGCCGCTCTTTCAGGCGCGGAGCGGCAAAATCGAGGAAGGCGCGCAGCTTGACCGGCAGCAGGCCGTGGCCCGCATGCACCAGGCTTACCGGCCATGGCGCCGGCTCGAATTCCTGCAGCAGGACGCGCAGCGTGCCGGACCGCAGCGCGGCTTCGATCTGGTAGGAAAGCACACGTGTCAGCCCGACGCCGGCAATCGCCGCATCGATGGCCGCTTCGGCGGTGTTGACCTGAAGCCGGGAGCGGACCCGAACCGGGATTTCGGCCTTGCCCTTGGTGAAGCTCCAACTGGCGGCGGAGGCAAGTCCCTCGAAGGTGATGCAATCGTGTGTTTCCAGATCCTCCGGGGTAGTCGGCGTGCCGTGGTCGGCCAGATAGGCCGGGCTGACGCAGACGACGCGGCGGATCGCGCCGACGCCGATGGCGACCAGGCTCGAATCGGGCAACTGGCCGATGCGGATGGCGAGATCGAAATGGTCCTCGACCAGCTGGGTTATGCGGTCTGCCAATGTCAGGCGGATGTCCACGTCTGGATAGGCGGCGAGAAAGCCGGTGACGACCGGCAGCACGTGCAGGCGGCCAAAGACGACCGGCGCGGTGATAGCCAGTTCGCCGGTCGGAGCACTGTATTCGCCGGCTGCCGTGCGTTCGGCCTCGCCGACGTCGTCGAGGATGCGGCGGCAGGCGGCAAGATAGGCCTGGCCGGCATCGGTCGGTGTCAGCCGTCGCGTCGAGCGATTCAGGAGACGTGTGTTCAGATGGCGCTCGAGATCGGAAATCTTGCGGCTGACCGTCGCCAGCGGAATGCCGAAACGGCGGCTGGCCGCGGAAAGGCTGCCGGCCTCCACCGCGGCGACAAAGAGCGACATGGCTTCGAGACGATCCATAGCTTCTTCCGAAAAATGGAAGGATGGGTTACGAATATGGCATCTGCATTCGAATGATGGAAGGCTTTATATTGGGTCTGTCGGCCTGCCTGCAGCATGGCCTCGCAAAGGAGTTGCCATGTCCGAAGCCCGCCCGCCGCTGCCGCCGTTTACCGCCGAGACCGCAGCGCAGAAGGCGCGCATGGCCGAGGATGCCTGGAACTCCCGCGATCCGGCACGGGTCGCGCTTGCCTATACGACGGAAAGCCGCTGGCGCAACCGCGCCGAACTCCTGCAAGGCCGCGACGCCATCCAGGCCTTCCTGACGCGCAAATGGAGCCGCGAGCTCGACTACCGGCTGATCAAGGAGGTCTGGGCCTTCCACGGGAACCGCATCGCGGTGCGTTTCGCTTACGAATGGCGCGACGACAGCGGTTCATGGTTCCGCAGCTACGGCAACGAGAACTGGGAATTCGACGAACACGGGCTGATGCGTCTGCGCATCGCCAGCATCAACGACCTGCCGATCGGCGAGGCCGATCGCAAGTATCACTGGCCGCTCGGCCGGCGGCCGGACGACCACCCGACACTGTCGGAGCTCGGACTTTAGCATCTTGCCGCAAGGAGGCTTTCGATGAACGCGCATGCTTTCACCAGCGACGTCGCCTTCACGCCGACCGTCAAGGCGATCCAGGCCCGCAAGGGCTCGCGTCAGTCCTATGCCCGCGTCGAGGAGCGTGGCGGCTGGCAGGCCGGCATCACCCCGGACCTTGCCGCCTTCATCGAAATGCAGACCAGCGTCTTCCTGTCGACCGCCAATGGCGAGGGGCAGCCCTATGTCCAGCATCGCGGCGGGCCGGCCGGCTTCCTCAAGGTGCTGGATGAACATACGATCGGCTTCGCGGACTTTTCCGGCAACCGGCAGTTCATCACGCAGGGCAATCTGGCCGACAATCCAAGGGCGTTCCTGTTCCTGATCGACTATATGCACCGCCAGCGCATCAAGATCTGGGGCACGGCGCGGGTCGTCGAGAGTGAGGCCGAGCTGATGGCGAAACTGATGCCGCAAGACTACAGAGCGCGCCCCGAGCAGGTCATCCTGTTCACGGTCTCGGCCTGGGATGCCAATTGCCCGCAGCACATCCCGCAACGGTTCGAGGCAGCCGACGTGGCGGCGGCACTCGGCGAGCGGGACAAGCGTATCGAACGCCTTGAGCAGGAGATTGCACGGCTCAGGGGAAATTCGGGCACGGCCGCAGGGGAATGATCAGCCGCCGGCCGCGGTTTCGGCCAGCGCGATGCCGTTGGGTGTCGGCTTGACCGGCACGATGCCGCGCGCCAGCGCCAGCAGATATTTGTTGTATTCGGTGAACAGCACGCGCAAGGCCCGCGGCTTGGTCAGCCAGCCGCCATTGTCGAGGTTGGAATTGACCACCGGATAGGGCTCGAGCTTGGCGCCATGCAGTAGCCTGCCCATTTCAAGCAGGCTGCGCGGCATATGATAATTGTTGGTGACGAGGATCACCGTGCCATAGGCGTGGCTCTCGACCCATTTGGCGCTTTCCTCGGCGTTGCCGATCGTATCGAGCGCGGCGCGGTCGATGTCGACGCAACAGGAAAACAGATTCTTGTCGCCGCCGGTCGCCGCCTGCAACTGGCGACGGCTGGCGGAAGGATGGACGCCGCTGATCAGCAGCCGTTCGCCCTTGCCGGACGCCAGCAGATCCATCGCCGCATCGAGGCGGGACTGGCCGCCGGTCAAGACAATGATCGCGTCTGCCTTGGCCGGATTGGCGGGCGTTGTCAGATGGCTGACCTTGTTGGCGAACCAACCGAAGCCGCCGGCGAACAGGGTTGCGAGGATGAGAACGGAGAGAGCGGACAGGCGCAACGCGGCTCTTAGGCGGCTCACAGCGCGGCGGTCATGCGAACGGGCAACCACCACTGGCATCTGCCCAGCCGTACCGGTCGAATCCCGCGCGTCCATCGCCATATGGTTAATCCTGAAATGTGGCCTTGGGTAGGTAAAAGACGCACTTTGCGTTACGTGAATTCTCCATCCGTGATCAGCCTGTTCTATCCATGTCGTTGTTGAGCGACATGAATTAGCCTGCATCCGGCTGGCGGACATCGATGTCGCTGAGATAGGCAACGACGGTGGCGTGGGACGTGGCAGCCGTCAGACCGCCGATCACCAGCACCATCAACACGACACCGAGATAGCCTGCCGAACCGATGGCGAAATTGCCGAACAGGGCGGTCGCCTGATCGGCTTGCGGCGTCGCCATATTGCGCGACGACCACCAGGAAAAGACGATGAAGACGAGCACTGCCGCGGCACCGCCAGCCGCCGCGCCCTTCATGCCGGTGACCAGGAAATGCCGGCGGAATTCGCGCGCGATGAAGCGTGCTTCGGCGCCGACGAAATGCAGTACTTCGATGATGTGACCGTTGCCGGCCATGGCGCCGCGCGTCGCGAACACCACGGTCAGCACGGTCGCCGACAGCATCAATGCCAGCACGGCAATGCCGATGGTCACCGTCGTGCGGGCCATCGCTACCAGCCGGTCGACCCAGGTGCGGTGATCGTCGAGCGATGCGCTCGGCAGTTTCGGCGTGATCGCGGCGCGCATGGCAGCGAAATCGGGCGGGCTGTTCTCGTCGATGGTGACGATGATCAGGCGCGGCACGGGTAATTCGTCGATGTTGAGCCCCGAGCCCAGCCAGGGCTCAAGGAGCCTCGCGGTCGCCTCGCGGTCGATGATCCGGGTCGTCTTGACGCCAGGGAATTCACCGGCGATCTGGGAGGCCTGGGTAAGGGCTGCTTCCATGTCGAGGCCGTCGACCGGCTTGATCTGGATCGTTGCCTCGCGTGAAATCTGGTTCTCCCAGACGGACGCTGTGTCGCGCACCAGCGTCACCGCGCCGAAAGTCAGGCAGGACAGGAACGTCATGATGGCGATGACCAGCACCAATGCCCGGCCGGCAATGTTCTGCGCCGGCACGATCGGCGCCATCCTGCGCTGGGCGCGCGGCTTTGCCTCGGTCGCCTCGGCGTCCTGCTCCCGTTCCACAAAATGTTCGGCGGACAGCTCAGTCATAGATGTCCAGCCTTCCGCCGGCCAGGATCATGCGGCGCGCGTCGACCTGTTCCATCAAGCCAAGGTCGTGGGTGGCGATCACCACCGCGGTGCCGAGGCGGTTGAGTTCGATAAACAGCCGCAGCAGCCGTCGCGCCAGAGGCGGATCGACATTGCCGGTCGGTTCGTCGGCGAGCAGGATTTCCGGCTGCTCGATCAGCGCCCGCGCGATCGCCGCGCGCTGCTTTTCGCCGCCGGACAGAACCGGCGGCAGCACATGCATGCGTTCGCCCAGCCCGACCCACTTCAACAACTCGGTGACATCGGTGCGGTAGCTCGCCTCCTCGCGCCCGCGCACGCGCAGCGGCAGCGCGACGTTCTCGTAGGTAGTCATGTGGTCGAGCAGGCGAAAATCCTGGAAGACCACGCCGATGCGGCGGCGCAGATGCGGCAATTCGGTGCGCGAGATGCGCGAACGGTCCTTGCCAAAGATGGTGATCAGCCCGCGCGTCGGCTTCAGCGACATGAACAGCAAGCGCAGCAAGGTCGTCTTGCCGGCGCCCGAAGGCCCGCTGAGGAACTGGAAGGAGCGCTCCGGGATGTGCAGGGAGATGTCGCGGAGGATTTCCGGACCCATGCCATAGCGGAGGCCGACATTTTCGAAACGAATCAATTTCGACGACCTGAATTTCGGCACGGCGGCGAGCCGGCCTGTTCTGGGTAAAGACCATCGGCCGGCATGGTTAACCGGCGGTTAATTTCTGGGCTGTTTCGGCTCGTCACGAGGGCTCCGGTGGGGAAGCGTTAACCATTTGTGTTTACGCAAAAGAAACGAAAAGCGAACACGTGCTGCAATGCTGGGGCCATGATGGCTGACGATCGAACCGCGCGCCCGGTTTCCGGCGAAATCATGACCGATCCGGCGGCAATTGCCGCAGCGGACAGGTCCATGCGTGGTTCGGCCGGCGACATCGTCGATGCCGACTACGTGGTGATGCCGCGCCTTACGCCTGCGGTGGAAAGCGTTTCGCCGCTGCCGCGCGCGATCGTCACGCCGCCCATCGAAGGCATGGACATGCTGCGCAAGCCCGAAGCCTCACCGGAGCGGCTACCGGCCTCGCGCGGCGGGCCGATCTTCTGGGTCGCTGGTATCGGCGCTGCCTTGGCCGCGTTCTGGGTCTCCGGCGGGCACGCGCTGGTGCGCCAGGCGCCGTTCCTGTCCAGCGCGCAGGCGTCGGCGCTCAGCATTTCGGGCGTCACGTCACGCGTCGACGCTACCGGGCCGAACGCCGCACTGTTCGTCGATGGCGAGGCCGTCAATGATGGTGCGAAACCGACGCAGTTGCCGCCGCTTGAAATCCGGGTGACCGGCAATGACGGGCGCACGACCCGCTATACGTTGGGGACATCCGGCCGCGCGCTGGCGTCCGGCGAAAGATTCGGCTTTGCCAGCCGGCTCGACGTGCCTAAGAACGGTGTGAAGACCGTGTCGGTCACTTTCGCCGAATAGCGTGTGCCGATATTCAGGTGAGGCTGGCCTGCAAACGGCGGTTTCCTGCTTCCGGTGCTCACGTACTTCAAGTACGCTCCGCTCCGGTTCTCGGAAACCACCGTTTTCGACTCAGCCTGACCTGAATCTCAACACACGCCAGGCGTGAAGCGTTCAGGTAAAAATTCAGGGGGCGAAAAATGCCAATCGTACGCGGCAAGGACATCGAAGTCCTGTTTTCAGCGTCGGCGATCGCGCGGCGCAATCTCGAACTCGCCAAGGAGATTGCCGGCCACGACTATCACGATCTGCTGGTGATCTCGGTGCTGAAGGGTTCGTTCATCTTCGCCGCAGATCTCATCCGGGCCATGCACGATGTCGGCCTGTCGCCGGAGGTCGAATTCATCTTCATCTCCAGCTACGGCGCCGGCACCACCAGCGGCGAGGTGAGGGTGCTGCGCGACATCGACAATGAGGTCGCCGGCCGCGACGTGCTGTTGATCGACGACATTCTCGAATCTGGCAAGACGCTGAGCTTCACCCGCGAGCTGATGCTGTCGCGGGGCGCCAAGAGCTGTTCCATCGCCGTGCTTCTCGACAAGCGCATGCGCCGCCAGACCGCGCTCAATGCCGACTATGTCGGCTTCGACTGCCCCGACTATTTCGTCGTCGGCTACGGCATGGACGTTGCCCACGCTTTTCGCGAGCTGCCCTTCGTCGGCGTCGTGAAAGGGGATGTGTAGGCGACTTCAAAAAGGTTTGTTGACGCTCCGCACCTTCAGGAAAAGTCAACTTTTCGCGGCCAAATATGCCGGCCATGGCAAAGCTTCTGATCGTCGAGGACGATGAGTCCGTCCGCACCCTGGCCGCCCGTGCGCTTGAACGTGCCGGGCACACAATCGATATCGCTGCGGACGGCGCGCAGGGGCTTTCGCTGATCCAGGCGGCGCGTGGCGGCTACGATCTCGTCGTCTCCGATATCCGCATGCCGGAGATGGACGGCATCGAGATGGCGATCGCGGCTGCTGCATTGTTTCCGTCGATCAAGATCGTGCTGATGACCGGCTATGCCGACCAGCGCGAGCGCGCCGAGGAATTGAACGGCATCATCCTCGATGTCGTGCAGAAGCCCTTCACGCTGGCCGAAATCCGTTCGCGAGTCGAGCGGGCGCTGATCTGCTTCGCCTGATCAGGCTGGGTCGGCGGCAGCGAGCACGGGTGGAACACTCTTGCGCCGTTCGGTGTTGAGCGCCAACAGGCCGGCGCCGATGATCAAGATGGCCCCGATGACGGTTGTCGACCGCGGTACTTCGGCGAAGAACAGGAAACCCCACAGCGGCGACCACAGGATGCCGGTGTATTCGAAGGTGGCAACGCGGTTGGCCGGCGCCATCCGGTAGGCCTGCGACAGCAGGATCATGCCGGCCGAGGCGACGAAACCGCAGGCGGCCATCTTTAAAAAATCCGGCAGCGTCGGCCAAAGCCATGGCCTTACCAGGAATTCCAGGCTCGGGTGGACGGCGTGCGTGATACCGGCAAGGTGAAACGCCCCGGCAACCACGGCGGCGCCGACGAGATAGGCGCCGTTCTGATAGAAGGCCATGACGGTGGACGATTCGGTGTCGCCGATCTTGCGCGCCATCAGCTGCGAAAAACCGTAGAGGGCCGCCGAGCCCAGCGACAGCAGCGCTGCCCAGTCGAACAGTCCTGCGCCGGGGCGCAGCATCACGAGGACGCCGAACAAGCCGATCAGCACGGTTGCCAGTGTCTGCCAGGAGACGCGCTCGCCAAGGTACGGTCCGGCCAGCACCATGATGAACAGCGGCGCCATGAAATAAAGCGCCACCGCATCGGCAAGCGGCAAAGCGGCGATGGCCAGGTAGTACATCGTATAGGAGGTGAACTGGATGAAGGCACGCACCGTCAGCATGCCGAATCGCTTCGACAGGATCGCCCGCAAGCCGACATCGGCATGGACCAGAACGATCAGGATCGGCAGGGCAACGATCGAGCGGATCGCCATCACCTCGGTCACTGGATAACCGCTCGACACGGCTTTGACGAGCGGATCCTGCAGCGAAAAGACCAGCACGCCGAGGCACAGGCTCAGGATGCCGCCCACCATCCGATTCTGCATCTGCATCCAGGCTCCTGCGCGTACGATCCGAAGCTGCCGCCCGCGGGTAAAAAGAACCCGCCACCGTTTCGGGTAGCGGGCACGAGTGAGGACTCTTGATTGGTCCGCGGCTGATTTCGCAGCCGCATATCCAATGGGTGAAGCGACTATCGTCCGTCGTTTGACATGTTGCAAACGAATTGGAATGATGCCAGCAATCAAATTCCCTTATGGCGGATTTCATGCGGCCGACCCTCGACAGCGACCTCCTGCGCACCTTCGTGGCGATTGCCGAGACCGGAAATTTCACCAAGGCGGCGGAGCAGGCCGGCCGCACCCAATCCGCAGTGTCGATGCAGATGAAGAAGCTCGAAGAGCTGATCGGCGCCAGCCTGTTCGAGCGCGGTTCGCGCGGCGTCGCATTGACGCGGCGCGGCGGCGAACTCATCGTCAACGCCCGCCGCATTGTCTCGCTGCTCGACGAGACGTCGGCATCGATGGCGGCAGCGCCGCTTGGAGGGCCGGTGCGCATCGGCATTCCGGAGGAATATGGCCACGCCATCCTTTCGCGCGCTCTCGGCGCTTTCTCCAAGCGTCATACGCAGGTCGAGGTCACTGTGCGCTACGCCCATTCCGGGGCACAGATGGCGGCGCTCGCTGCCGGCGAGCTCGATCTGTGCGTGGTGTTCGAATGGCAGGATCCCGCCGGCGGCGAAGTGCTGATGCAGGACCCGACCGTGTGGGTGACGTCGACCCTGCATCACATGCATGAGGAACAGCCGGTGCCGATCGCGCTCTACAACCGGGCCGGCTGGTGCAAGGACTTTGCCATCAAATCATTGGAGCAGCGCGATCTTGCCTATCGTGTCGCCTATACCAGCGACACCACCGGCGGCCTCAAGCTCGCCGTCACCTCCGGACTGGCGATCGCGCCGATTTCGCGCAGCAACATTCCGGACGGCTGTCGTGAACTGACCACCGCGGACGGATTCGGCGCCATCGATTCCTCCAACGTGGTGATGCACCGCAACCCCAATGCGTCAGGTGAGGCGATCGACGGCATGCAGGATGCGATCCGCGAAGCCTTCGTCAACAGGCTCAGTCAGCCGGCGGCATCCTCGTAGAAATGCAGCCGGTTGCCGAACGGATCGGCGACCGATATCTCGCGGGTCTTCCAAGGCGTCTCTTCCACGCCTGGCCGGGCGAAGCGGTAGTTTTTGCCGATCAGTTCGCCATGAAGAGCCGTGATGTCCTCGACCTCGATGCGCATGGCGATGCCGGGTGCACCGTCGCCATGATGTTCGCTGAGATGCAGAACGCAGCCGTCGCGGCCGACCGCCATGTAAAGCGGCGCGTCGTCAGCGAAGCGATGTTCCCACTGCACCTCGAAGCCGAGGAAGCCGACGTAGAATTCACGCGCCTTGGCAATGTCGAAGATGCGCAGGATGGGTGTGACGGCGCCAAGTCTGGGCATGGTGGTGCAACCGTGCGAGAGGGTTTTCAGGTGGGATGGACGCGGGCGGCAATCCCTATGTTTTTTCGCAATTCCGGACGGAAAACCGCTTCACACTTTTCCTGGAATTGCTCTATTTCAGCTCGAGCAGCCGTTCCAGATAGCTGCGTTCGATGTCAGGGCTGAGCGCATTGCCCAGCCGCTTGCGGATCGCTTCCAGTATCTGCCGGGCACGCTGCACGTCGATCTCGTCGGGCACCTTAACCGAATCGCCGAAATCGGGACCTTGGCTGGCGCGCGGCCGGCCGAGCGGATCACGGTCGGCGTTCTGCTGGCGGCCGCCTTCCTCGCCGCCGCCCTGGTCGCCCTGCATGGCCTGCATCTGCTTCATCATGTCCTTGGCGCCCTTGCGCAGCGCTTCCAGCGCCCGGCCCTGATGGCCGACGGCCGCATCCCCTTCGCCCTCGCCGAGTGCCTGTTCGGCATTGCCCATGGACTTGCCGGCATCGCCAAATCCTTCATTGGGCTCCATGCCCATGCCTTCGAGGCCCTTCTTCAGCTGGTCGAGGTCGCTTTGCAGCTGGCCTTGGCCCTGCTGCAGCTGTTTCAGCGCATCGGCGAACTCCTGGGGTGTCATCGGCTTTTGCCGGGCGAGCGGATCGCGGTCTTCGCCGACGCCGGGTCTGTCCTCATCCTGGCCGCCTTCGCCGAGCTGCTCGTCACGGTTCTGCCCGCGCTGGCGCTCGCCGCGCTGCATCTGATCCATGCGGAAGGTGTCGTTCATCATCTCCTGCTGACGCCGCAGGATCTCGCCCAGCTTGTCCATCTGCTGGCGCATCTCACTGTCCTGCTGGCCGCCTTGCTGCTGACGGCCGGCTTGCAGATTGTTCATCATGTCCTGCAGTTGCGACAGCAGTTGCTGGGCCTTGTCGCGATCACCCGACGTCGCCAGGTTTTCGATCTGGTCCATCATGCGATCGATGTCGCTCTGGCGCAGTTCCTGGCCATTCTGCTGCATCTGCGGGGCGTTGGGAATTTGCTTGGCGCGCTCCGCGAATTCCTGCAGGAACTGGTTCATCGCCTCGCGCAGTTCCTTCATCGCCTTTTCGATCTCAGCGTCGCTGGCGCCATTCTTGATGGCGTCCTGCAGCGCCTGTTGCGCCTGGCGCAGCCGCTTTTCGGCGGCCGAAAGATTGCCTTCCTCGATGCCGAGCGCGATTTCCCAGAGATAGGAGACCTCGCTGCGCAATTGATCGTCGCTCTCGGCCATCTTCAGCCGGGTGCGGGCGCTCATAATGGCGAGGTAGTGGGACATGTTGTCGAACGTGTCTTCCGGCCGCAGCGTGATGGCGTCCATCAGGTCGAGCACGCGCGGCTTGGCGTTGGCGTCGAGCGCCAGCAGGCGGCGCTGTTCGATCACGGCGCGTGCCAGCGGATTGGCGAAAGGCCGCTCCGGCATCAGCAGCGTCTTGGTTTCGCTCGACGCGGTGTGTCCGGCATCGTCGGTGGCGACCAGCGTCAGCTTGATGCTGCTGCCGGCCCAGACATGCTCGGTCAGGTCCTTGGAGGTCCTGGCGGCGTTCGACTTGCCGCCGCGGCGCGGCAGTGTCAGCGGCATTTCAGGTGCACCGTACAGCGGACGCGCATTCGGCGCCTGCGGATCGGCGAGCGCGAACACCGCCCTGGCGGTGGCGGCGCCATAGTCGTCGTCGATCTGGTAGTTTAGCTCGAAGGCGCCGTTTGCGGCGCGCTTGGGCTCGCCGACGAAGCGGATCTGCGGCGGCTTGTCCGATATGACCGCGAAGGCCCAGCGGCCGAGCTGTTCCTCGCCCGACGTCAGCGTCAGCGTGCCGTCGCCGGTCAGCTTGCTGGTGAACTGGCGCACCTTGGACGGCGTCGCCGGGCTTGCAGCCGGCTTGGCGGCGGCCTGCGGCGCAGCGGGGTCGATGACGCGGGCGTTGCCATTCTTGTCGGCATAGCCGAGCGTTTCCTCGCCTGAGCCGCCCGTCACGCGCAGCGAAACGTCACTGCCTTCGGGAACCGTAAAGGTCGGGATCGCCTGGTTGGCGTCGGCGGTCAGGAAGATCGGCGGCTTGCCGGTATAGGCCGGTGGCGTCACCCATGCATCGATGCGCGGCGGTACGATATCGCGCGCGCCATGGGCATTGAAGCCGTCGCTGATCCTGCCGCCCGTCGGCCCGAAGGAGAAGGCGAAGGCGGTAACGAGCAAAAGGGCAGCCACCGCGCGCAGCCCCCAGGGGTCGCGCTCCGGCACGCGCGTGCGCGGCAGGTCGGCGCCAAGGTTGTCGAGCCTTCCGGCCATGCGCTTCTGGTGTTCACGCCACAACGCCTGCGAGAAGCTGCTTTCCTTGCCGCTGGGCCGGTCGGTCTGCACCAGAACCGGGCTGTGCAACAATTGATTGGCGGCCTCGATGCGGCGGTCGATTTCGCCGGGGCCCGGCAGGCGGAAGAAGCGCAGCGGATAGAGCGCGGCCAGTGCCGCTATGGCAAAAGCAGCGACGAGGCCGATGCGCGCCATATCCGGCAGCCGGGAGAACAGCCCGAGCCAGGAGATGCTGAGGAACAGGCTGGCGACGATGACGAGCGGAAGCAGCAACGGCCAGCCGCGCTCGACCATCATCGAGACCCGCGTCGCCAGCCGGCTCAAGGCCAGCCGCCCGGCGAGGCCGCGATCGCTGCTGAAGGTGGGTCGTTGCGTCATCGGCCCTTCCTTGAGCCTATTGCATCCCGAAAACCGGGATGCGGCCCTATCCCTTTGAGCATGATCTGTTCCGAAAGGGATTTCACTTTCCGGGATCATGCTGTGGAGCGGGCAGGATAGCCCGGCGCCTCACGACTCAAAGAATACCAGCAAACACGGCAAAGGCGAGGCAGTTCGGAAAAACGTGAAGTGGGCCGTTATAGTTCCATCCTGCATACTTCAGAAGGTGGGGGCCCTTCAGAAGGTGGTGGGCCCTTTAGAAGGTAGCGGGGTCCGCATTCGCCCCGCAGACCAGTACGGCGACCCGTTCGCCCGCCACCGGCGCATAGCGGCCGGACAGGACCGCGGCAAAGGCGGCCGCACCTCCCGGCTCGGAGATGATGCGAGCCCGGTTCCACAGCGCCTTCTGCGCGGCGATGATGTCGTCGTCGCTGACCAGGATCGAGCGTTCGACAAAGGCCTCGGCGATCGGGAACATCATCTCGCCGACGCGCTTTGGCGCCAGCGAGTCGGCGGCGATGCCCTCGGCCGGCGCGTCGACGGGGTGTCCGGCCTCGAAGGCGCGATGCAGCGTCGGCGCTCCTTCCGGCTCGACGGCGATGATGCGGATGCGGCCGGCGAACCAGGCAGCGATGCCGCCGATCAGGCCGCCGCCACCGACAGCGACCAGCAGCGTGTCGATCCGAGGCAAATCGGCCTCGATTTCGAGCCCAAGGGTGCCTTGGCCGACGAGCGTTTCCTCCTGGTTGAAGGCGTGGATCTGCAAGGCGCCGGTCTCCTCGGCGAAACGTTCGCTGGCGGCCAGCGCCTCGGCGTAGCGGGCGCCGCCGACGATCAGCTCGGCGCCATAGGAACGGATCCGTTCCAGCTTGGCCGCCGGGCTCACTTCGGGAACGAAGATGGTCGCCTTGTGGCCCAGCCGCATGGCGGCATAGGCGACGGCCGCACCATGGTTGCCGCCCGATGCGGCGACGACGCCGGCGTCGGGAACCGGGCGCTCCAGGAGGTTGGTGAAGGCGCCGCGCGCCTTGAACGAGCCGGAATGCTGCAGGCATTCGAGCTTCAGGTCGACGGCCAGCGGCGGCCGATCGAAGTCGGCCATGTCGACGCGCAGCACCGGCGTGTGCCTGATATAGGGGCGGATGCGCGGTTCCATCGCGGCAATGCGCTCGCGTGTGACGGTGATGCCGTTCGTCATGGTTTGCTCCCTGTGACGGGTAGGTGTGTTTCCGGCGCTTCTATGCAAGCCAGTCGGGCATCGAATCCAGCCCGATCAGGTCGTCATAGGTCAGGCGTGGGCGCACGACGTGGAACCGGTCGCCATCGACCAGCACTTCCGGAACCAGCAGACGGGTGTTGTAGGTGCCGGCCTGCACTGCGCCATAGGCGCCGGCGGTGGAGACGGCAATCAGGTCGCCGGCCTTCAGCCTGGGCAGTTCGCGGTCCAGGCCGATATAGTCGCCGGTCTCGCAGACCGGGCCGACCACGTCGACCATCATGCGCGGCGTGTCGGCCGGCGGCTGCACGACCGGACGGATGTCGTGGAAGGCGTCGTAGAGCGTCGGCCGGATGAGATCGTTCATTGCGGCATCGACGACGAGGAAGTTCTTGGCGTCGCCTTCCTTCACGAAGATCACTTCCGAGACGAGGATGCCGGCATTGCCCGATATCAGTCGGCCAGGCTCGAACATCACCTTCAGCCCGAGCTTGGTGACATGCTTCCTGACGATCTGGGCATAGGCGTCGGGCAGCGGCGGCGGGTTGTTGTCGATGCGGTAGGGAATGCCGAGCCCGCCGCCGACATCGATATGCTCGATGGCATGGCCGTCCGCCCGCAGCGCGCCGACCAGCTCGACAAGCAGGGCGAAGGCATCGTCGAAGGGCTGCAGCTCGGTGATCTGGCTGCCGATATGGGTATCGATGCCGGTGATCCTGATGCCGGGAAGCTTTGCCGCGCGGGCATAAACCTGCCGCGCCCGCTGCCATGGGATGCCGAACTTGTTCTCGGCCTTGCCGGTGGAGATCTTCTTGTGGGTCTTGGCGTCGACGTCGGGATTGATGCGCAGCGAGATCGGCGCCACCTTGCCAAGGGCAGTAGCTCGCGCCGACAACAGCTCGAGTTCAGGCTCGGACTCGACGTTGAAGCAAAGGATGCCGGCGGCAAGGGCAAAGTCCATTTCACGCGCGGTCTTGCCCACGCCGGAAAACAGGATCTTGCCGGCCGGAATGCCGGCGGCCAGCGCACGGCGCAATTCACCTTCCGAAACCACGTCGGCGCCGGCGCCGAGCTTCGCCAGCGTCCGCAGGACGGCCTGGTTGGAATTGGCCTTCATGGCGTAGCAGACCAGCGCGTCGAGCCCGGCAAAGGCTTGCGCAAACACCCGGTAGTGCCTGGTCAGTGTGGCCGTCGAATAGCAGTAGAATGGCGTGCCGACCTGTGCGGCGATATCTGGTATCGCCACGTCCTCGGCATGGAGCACGCCGTCGCGGTAGTCGAAATGGTTCACGAGAATGGTTCCGGAAAGTTGGGGCGCGATGAGACCGGGTTGGAAGGCCCGGCTCTCGTCGGCTCTAGATCAGCGGGTCGAGGATGAATTTCTTGTCCTTGACCGGTTTTTCCGGCTCCGGCGGCACGGGCTGGTGGGCCTTCGAGGCATCCTTGCGCGCCTGCACGGCCGCCTCATAGGGCGTGTCGAGAGCGCCCCTCCTGCCGCAGGCCGAAACGGCCGCGATCGCAACCAGCAGCGTCAGCGTCACCAAAATCCTGCTTCCGGTCATCGATCCATCCGTCCGAAACGTTTGTCAGCCGCCGCTTTTAGCCGAGTTCTCTGCGCATTGCACCCCGAGATATTGCTCGTCGCAATATCTGGCGCAACCTCCGGCATTACGCTTTCGCCAGTCGCTTTTTCCAGGCGCGGATCTGCTTCCTCACTTCCGACGGCGCGGTGCCGCCGAAACTGGTGCGGCTCTTGATCGAGTTCTGCACCGCCAGCACTGAAAATATGTCGGCGGTAATGCCGGGATCGATCGACTGCAAATCCTCCAGTGAAAGCTTCTCCAGCCCCACCTTCCTGTCTTCGGCCAGCGCCACTGCCCGGCCGGTGATATGATGCGCCTCACGGAACGGCAGGCCGAGCGTGCGCACCAGCCAGTCGGCAAGGTCGGTTGCTGTCGCGTGGCCGGAGCCGGCGGCCTTCTTCATCGCGGCAGCGTTGACCGTCATGTCCGAGACCATGCCGGTCATCGCCGCCAGCATCAGGTCGAGCGTCTCGGCGGCGTCGAACACCGATTCCTTGTCTTCCTGCATATCCTTGCCATAGGTCAAAGGCATGCCCTTCATCACGGTCAGCAGGCCGACCAGATGGCCGGTGACGCGGCCGGTCTTGCCGCGCACCAGTTCGGCGGCATCGGGGTTCTTCTTCTGCGGCATGATCGAGGAGCCGGTGGAAAACGAGTCCGACAGCCTGACGAAGCCGAACTGCGGGGTCGACCAGATGATGATCTCTTCGGCTAGCCGTGACAGATGCGTGGCGCAGATCGCGGCAAGAGCGAGGAACTCGAGCGCGAAATCGCGATCCGAGACGCTGTCGAGCGAATTGCGCATCGGCTCGCGGAAGCCGAGCGCCTTGGCGGTCCGGTGACGGTCGATCGGGAAGCTGGTGCCGGCAAGGGCCGCGGCACCGAGCGGGCTTTCATCCATCCGTTCGATCGCATCGCGCGCGCGCGACAGGTCGCGCGAAAACATCTCGACATAGGCCATGCAGTGATGGCCGAAGGTCACCGGCTGGGCCGTCTGCATATGGGTGAAGCCCGGCATAACGGTCGCCGCATGCTCCTCGGCCCGCTCCAGCAGCGCCTCGATCAAGCCCTTCAACGCCTCGGCGACGCGAAAGCACTCCTCCTTGACCCACAGCCGCAAATCGACCGCGACCTGGTCGTTGCGCGAGCGGGCGGTGTGCAGGCGGCCGGCCGCCGGGCCGATCAGATCGGCGAGGCGCGCCTCGATGTTCATGTGGATGTCTTCGAGCCGTGTCGAAAACTCGAAGCTGCCGGCCTCGATCTCTTTCAGGATCGTGTTCAGCCCGTCAGCGATTTTTTCTTGGTCGGCCGCCGAAATAATGCCCGTTTGCGCCAGCATCTCGCTATGGGCGATCGAGCCTTTGATGTCCTGCGCATAGAGTTTGCGGTCGAAGGAGATAGACGCGTTGATCGCTTCCATGATCGCGGCCGGACCCGAGGCAAAACGTCCGCCCCACATCTGGTTGCTGGTTTTCTTGTCGCTCATGGCTATAACCCGTGCTTCGGAGCAGTTTTGAGAAAATGGCAGACGGTAATCGATTCTTCCCGGCCTCGCGCCTGATCCTCGCCGCCTTGGTGGCGGGCGCGCTGGCCGGTGCGGTCGCGGTATATGTCAGCGAGAGCCGGTCTGGCAACAATGCACCGGCACAAGCTGCCGTGGGTGAGAGCAAGGACGACGTGGCCTGCGCGGCCAAGAGCGACCGCGCCAAGAAAGTCGCGGCGTCGGCCACCGGTGAGGTCGCGGCACTTTTGCCGGCCGATCCGCCTCAATCCCTGAAGAGCCTTGCCTTCAATGGTCCGGACGGCAAGCCGATGACGCTTGCCGATCATGCCGGCAAGACGGTGCTGCTCAATCTGTGGGCGACATGGTGCGCGCCGTGCCGTGCCGAAATGCCGGCGCTCGATGCGCTGCAGAAGGAAAAGGGCAGCGACGCCTTTCAAGTGGTCGCCGTCAATGTCGATGCCGGTGACGATGTGAAGCCGAAGAAGTTCCTCAGCGATACCGGCGTCGCGACGCTCGGCTATTACCGGGATTCGACGATGGCGCTGTTCAACGACCTCAAGAAGCGCGGCCTGGCGCTAGGCCTTCCCGTCACCATGCTGATCGACGGCGAGGGCTGCCTGATCGCCCATATGAACGGCCCGGCCGAGTGGTCGGGGCCGGACGCCAGGCGGCTGGTCGAGACGGCACTCAAGCCCGAGAGTCTTTAAGCCCTATTCAGGCCAAGGACAGGCGCGGGCGCGAAGGCCAGAACGCTTCTGTCGCGCAAGCTGGCGGGTTTGCTGCCGGCAGCGGGCGCGACGACACCGGTCAGCTCGCCGAATTCCTCGATGAGAGCTGGCCTGCCGATATAGTAGCCCTGACCGATCTCGCAAGCTTCGGCGTCCAGGAATTTCAGTTCGCCGAGCGTCTCGACACCCTCCGCCAGAACCGGCAGGCCGAGACCGCGTCCAAGTCCCAGGACGGCGCGCACGATCGCGGCGACCTGGCCGTTCTTGTCGACGGACTTGATGAAGGAACCATCGATCTTGATCTTGTCGAAGGGGAAGGCGCGAAGGTTGGAGAGCGAGGAATAGCCGGTTCCAAAATCGTCCATGGCCACGCGCACGCCCAGCGCCTTGACCTGCCGCAAGGTGGCCAGCGCCCGCGGCATGTCCTTGACAAGCGCCGTCTCGGTGATCTCAAGCTCGAGCCTGCCGGGAGCGAGACCGGAATTCAGCAATGTTTCGTGGACCTTGCGGCTGAAATTCGTGTTGTGGAGCTGCACTGCCGAAACGTTGACGGCCACCGTCAGCGGATTTTCCCAGCGGGCGGCTTCCTCGCAGGCAGCCGTCAGCACCCATTCGCCAATCTGGCCAATGGCTCCGCTGTCTTCGGCCACCGGGATGAATATGCTCGGCGACACGTCGCCGCGCGTCGGATGGCGCCAGCGGACCAGCGCTTCGAAGCCGACCATCTTTCCGCTGCTGATCTCTTTCTGCGGCTGGTAGACGAGGTAGAACTCCTGGCGCGCGACTGCCTGGCGCAATTCGTGCTCCATCACGCGCTTGTCGCGGGCCTCGGCCCCCATCGAGGCCTCGAAATAGCGGTAGGTGTCCTTGCCTTCGGTCTTGGCCCGGTAGAGTGCCGTATCGGCGTGGCTTATCAGGCTTGCCTGGTTTTCGGCATCCGATGGATAAAGCGCAATGCCGATGCTGGCCGACACCAGGCCGCCGCCGACTGAGAGCCGGTTTTCCTCGCGCATGGCGGTCAGCACCGCATCGGCGATACGGCCTGCCTCCAACGGGTCGGTCAGGTTCGGCGCGACGATGGCGAATTCGTCGCCGCCCAGTCGCGCCACCATCTGTCCTTGGCGAAGAATGCCGGTAACGCAGTGCGCAACCTTCTGCAGCATGGCGTCGCCCGCGCCGTGTCCATACAGATCGTTGACCTCCTTGAACCGGTCGAGATCAAGCAACAGAAGCGCAAGGTGGCCGCCTTTCCTGGCCCGGCCCATCGCGGCAATTTCTGTCTCCAGCCGGCCGGAAAAGCTGCGGCGATTGGCCAGTCCGGTCAGTGGATCGAAATGGGCGAGGCGCAGGATCTCCTGTTCCGCCTTCTTGCGCTCGCGAATGTCGCGGACCGCGACCACGTTGTGAGGCTTGCCACAATAGTCGATGCTCCTGGCGATCAGCTCGACAGGAATGCTCGTGCCATCGCGGCCGCTCAATTCGGCCTCCTGCGGCTGTTCGCCGAAGCCCGACATATCGGACCCGAAGAGATCGCCAAGCTGCATGCCGTTCAGCGTCGCTGTTGCGATGCCCGTCAGTGTCGCCATGCTGTCATTGGCACTGATGATGCGGTTGCCGTCGCAGACGATCAGCCCCTCCACGGCGGCATTGGCCAGGCCGTGCATGCGGTCGACCTCGAGCTTCTGGCGACGGAAGCGCAAATCGATCCACAGCGCCGATGCCGACAGAACCAGGATCACCAGTGTGGCGGCAGCGGCCGCGAAAGCCTGCGAGGTCGGCTCGATCGTGTACTCGGATATGACGATCGAGGGATCGGGAAAGATCGAGACGGCACCCATGCCGATGAAATGCAGGGTGCAGATTGCCAGCGTCAGCAGCACCGCGCCGCCGGATGTCGCCTTCAAGGAGGGTCGGCGCTGCACGACACGCAGCGCCAGCGCCGCGAGCGTCACGCCGGCCAGAAGGGAAACGGCGACAAGCAACAGGTTCCACTCGATGCGGCCCTGAACCTCGAACGCCGCCATACCGATGTAGTGCATGGCCGCGATACCGCCGCCCAGCACGGCGCCGCCGACGAGATGATAATCGAACTCATTCCGCAAGGTGGCGATCCACATGCCGGCTGCCGTCAGAGTGACCGAAGCAGCGAGCGAAAGCACGGAGAGTGCGGGATCGTAAGCACTGGGTATGCCCGGCGTGAATGCGAGCATGGCGATGAAGTGCGTTGCCCAGATGCCGAAGCCGGTCGAAGTGGCCGCGATCATCAGCCAGGCAAGCCGGTTTCGATCGGTGGAGCGGCTTATGTGATGAAGCAGGTTGACGGCAGAGAAACAGGAAATTCCGCAGATCAGCGCAGCGAGTGCGACCAGTCTCAGATCGTGTTCGTTGACGATACAATTGTAGACCGTCAGCATTTTATTTCACCTGATCTTTGAAAATAAACAGGGCAGCAGTATCGAGTAGCGCTTTGCCGTTGAGGGATCGATAAAGTCGCCTGCAACCCTGGCGTGTCTCGTCGGGTTGCAGCGGCTGCAATCAGGGCTGCCACGCCGAAAGTCAGCTTGGCAGTCCCGACGGTGGTTTCTGGCGCGCTTGTCGTCCCGCTGAGCCGGCTAACCGTGTCGCTTTCCATGCATCCAAACGGAGGCGAGCGTTGCGTTAGGTAAAGGGTGAAGTTCGTCAATCTGCAACAAAACCGTTGTCTGATTGTCATGAGCGACACATATTGCCTCTGCGGGAGTGCCCCTTTCGCCAATGACAAACGGGAGATGAAACATGAAGTCCTTCGGCTTCGCGGCCGGTGTTGCCGCCACCTTTATGCTGCTTTCCTCAACCTCCGCTTTTGCTGTCACGCAGATCAGCTGGTGGCACGCCATGACTGGTGCCAATGCCGAGGTCGTCGACAAGATCTCCAAAGATTTCAATGCCAGCCAGAGCGACTATGAGCTCGTTCCGGTGTTCAAAGGCACGTATCCCGAGACGCTGAATGCCGGCATCGCCGCCTACCGCGCGGGCCAGGCGCCAGACATTATCCAGGTATTCGACGTCGGCACCGGCGTGATGATGGCAGCCGAAGGCGCAATCAAGCCGGCAGCCGATGTGTTGACCGGCGCAGGAATGACCTTCGACAAGAGCCAGTATCTGCCAGGCATAGTCGGCTATTATTCGAAGCCGGACGGCACCATGCTCTCCTTCCCCTACAACTCCTCCTCGCCGATCCTTTATTACAACAAGGATATCTTCAAGAAGGCTGGTCTCGACGTCGACAGCCCACCCAAGACCTGGAATGAGGTGTGGGAAGATGCCAAGAAGATCAAGGCGAGCGGCGCGGCCGCCTGCGGCTACACCTCGACCTGGCTGACCTGGATCCATCTGGAGAATTTCGCGGCCTGGAATGATGTGTCATGGGCCACCCAGCAGAACGGTCTGGCCGGCGGCGATGTTGAGCTCAAGATCAATGCGCCGATTTTCGTCAACCATTTCCAAGCGCTCGCAGACCTCGCCAAGGACGGCACCTTCAAATATGGCGGCCGCACCTCCGAAGCCAAGCAGATCTTCCTTGCGGGCGAATGCGGGATCATGACTGAATCCTCCGGCGGGCTTGGCGATATCGTCAAGTCCGGCATGAATTACGGCATCGGCCAATTGCCCTACGACAGCGACGCCAAGGGCGCGCCGCAGAACACGACGCCGGGTGGCGCCAGCCTGTGGGTTTTCGCGGACAAATCCGATGAGGAATACAAGGGAGTGGCCGCTTTCTTCGCCTATCTGTCCAAGACTGACGTCCAGGAATACCTGCACCAGAAGTCGGGTTATCTGCCGGTAACGCTGGCGGCTTATGAAGCGACCAAGAAGTCCGGTTTCTATGACAAGAACGTCGGTCGCGAGACTCCGATCCTGCAGATGACGGGTAAGGCGCCAACCGACAATTCCAAGGGCGTACGTCTGCCGAACCTGCCGCAGGTGCGCGATATCCAGAACGAGGAGTTCGAGAAGATGCTCGCCGGCCAGCAAACCGCGCAGCAGGCACTCGACAATGCGGTTACGCGTGGCAATGCCGCAATCAAGGAAGCGCTGGGGAATTAGAGCGAGCGCAGGTCCTTGCTCTACGGCGTACCCACCTGTCCTGCCAGGCATCTCCCCTCGGCGAGGGGAGTTTTGCCGTGCCTTACGATTTCGCCAATGGTCGATGATGCCCAATCCGAAACGCTCATCAAAGCTATCCTGGCGGAGCCGGGTGCCGCATGGTGCCGCCCGCCTCATCACCTCGGAGTGGCTCCATGACCCCTCGCGTCGTGTTTCCCAACAAGGTTCTTCCCTATCTGCTTGTGGCGCCGCAACTGGCCATCACGCTCGTTTTTTTCTACTGGCCGGCCGGTCAGGCGTTCTACCAATCCATGCTCAGGCAGGATCCGTTCGGACTGAGGACCAAGTTCGTCTGGTTCGCCAATTTCAGGAAAGTGCTTGCCGATCCGGCCTACTTGAACTCGATCAAGGTCACGGTGGTGTTTTCCCTGGCGACCGCTATCGTCGCCATGTGCGTGGCGCTCCTGCTTGCGGTCATGGCAGAGAAGGTGGTGCGCGGCAAAGGTCTCTACCGCACGCTCTTGATCTGGCCCTACGCGGTGGCGCCGGCGATCGCCGGTATGCTGTGGCTGTTCCTCTTCAACCCGTCGATCGGGTCGCTGGCCTACATGCTGAGGAGTTTCGGCATCGCCTGGGATCCATTGCTCAACGGCACCCACGCCATGATCCTGCTGGTGTCCGCCGCTGCCTGGAAGCAGATCAGCTACAATTTCCTGTTCTTCGTCGCCGGCCTGCAGGCGGTGCCGAAAGCCTTGATCGAGGCGGCGGCCATGGACGGCGCCGGCGAGACCAAGCGATTCTGGACCATCGTCTTCCCGCTGCTTGCGCCGACGACCTTCTTCCTGCTGGTCGTCAACACCGTCTATGCCCTGTTCGACACGTTCGGCATCGTCCATGCCGTCACCGGGGGCGGTCCGGGCAAGACGACTGAGACGCTGGTCTACAAGGTCTACAATGACGGCTTCGTCAATCTGATCCTCGGTGACTCGGCGGCGCAGTCGGTCATCCTGATGGTCATCGTCATCTCGCTCACGGCCATCCAGTTCCGCTATGTGGAACGCAAAGTCCATTACGGCTGAGGGCGAGCGATGATCGGCCAGTCACCGCTCCGCACCGTCATCGCCCACGCCGTGCTGATCCTCGGCATATTGATCGTCGCCTTCCCGATCTACTACACGTTCGTTGCCTCGACGCAGACGCTGCAAACGATCCTCAGGCCGCCATTGCCGCTCCTGCCCGGCGATCAGTTCTGGAACAATTACACCGAAGCGCTGTTCGGCGGTGTCGGCCGTATCGGCGGCGTCAGCGTCGGCAGGCTGCTGCTCAACACCACGGTCATGGCGCTCGGCATCGCGGTGGGAAAGATCTTCATCTCGATCCTGTCGGCCTACGCGATCGTATTTTTCCGCTTTCCGCTGCGCATGACCTTCTTCTGGCTGATCTTCATCACCTTGATGCTTCCCGTCGAGGTGCGCATCCTGCCGACCTACAAGGTGATGGTCGATCTCGGCATGATCGACACCTATGCCGGCCTGATCATCCCGCTGATCGCCTCGGCCACCGCCACATTGCTGTTTCGACAGTTTTTCATGACTATTCCAGGTGAACTGGTGGAGGCGGCGCGTGTTGACGGTGCGGGGCCGTGGCGCTTCTTCTTCGATATCCTGTTGCCGCTGTCGCGGACAAACATCGCGGCGCTGTTCGTCATCCTCTTCATTTATGGCTGGACCCAGTATCTGTGGCCGTTGCTCGTCACCAACAGCAGCAACATGAACACGATCGTCATCGCGCTCAGAAAGATGGTCTCCTTCGCCGATGCCGATACGCAATGGCACCTGGTCATGGTCACAGCGATGCTGGCCATCGTGCCGCCGATCCTGGTCGTGGTGCTGATGCAACGCTGGTTCGTTCGCGGCCTGGTCGATTCCGAAAAGTGAGAAGCTGATGGCGACCGTCGATCTGAAGGATGTGAAGAAGGTCTACCCCAGCGGTTTCGAGGCCGTGAAGGGCGTTTCAATCGCGGTTCCCGACAAGGAGCTTTGCGTGCTTGTCGGCCCATCGGGTTGCGGTAAGTCCACGCTGCTCAGAATGATCGCCGGGCTCGAAACCATCTCCTCGGGAACAGTTGCGATCGACGGCAAGATCGTAAACTTAATCGGCCCGACCGAGCGGGACATCGCCATGGTGTTCCAGAACTATGCGCTCTATCCACATATGAAAGTCTACGACAACATGGCCTATGGGCTGCGCAACCGCGGCACGCCGAAAGATGAGATCGACAGCCGGGTCCGCGCGACGGCGAAAATACTCGAACTTTCGGCGCTGCTCGACCGCCGCCCGCGCGAGCTTTCCGGCGGCCAGCGCCAGCGTGTCGCCATGGGTCGTGCCATTGTGCGCAACCCGAGGGTTTTCCTGTTCGACGAGCCGCTCTCCAATCTCGATGCCAAATTGCGTGGCCAGATGCGGGTCGAGATAAAGAACCTGCAACGCTCGCTTGGCGTCACGTCGGTCTATGTCACGCATGACCAGCTCGAGGCGATGACGCTGGCCGACATCCTCGTCGTCATGAATGCCGGACTGGTCGAGCAAATGGGGGCGCCGCTCGACGTTTACGAAAGGCCGGCCTCGACCTTCGTTGCTTCCTTCATTGGCGCGCCGCCGATGAATCTTCTGGCACTGACCGAAGGCGCCTCAGGCGCGGCGCTCGCAGATGGCACGGCGATCGCTTTCGCACCTCGGGAGGCAAGAGCTGCGACCCTCGGTTTTCGGCCCGAGGATGCCGACGTCACCTTCAATGCGGAGGCGCCGTCCGGCGCGCTCGTCCTGCCGGCGCTGGTCGAGGCAGTCGAACCGGTAGGCGCCGAAAGTTTCCTTCACTGTGCGGCAGGCGGCAACCGCATTGTCGTGCGTGTCGCGGGTCGCGCCACCGCCACGGTTGGCAACCAATTGCGCGTGGTTGCCAAGGCAGAAAAGCTGCACTGGTTCGATCAGGCCGGAAAGCGCGTCGGCTAATCCAAAGGATATGCCCACAACATTTCACCGTTTCACGGAAACGGCGAGCTGCTCTCTTTGCTTTGACGCAATTCCAGACGGAAAGCCGCTTCACACTTTTCCTAGAATTGCTCCAGGTTACCCCATACGGCGTTCAAGCGAAGACATGCGCCTTTCCCGATACGGTCAGCCGGACGATCTCGCCGACCGCCGGCGCGTCCATGCCCGGCTTGCGCAGGACCAGCGGCGTGTTGCCGATCGCTGCCGCATCGGGCGGATCGGCATTGTTCAAGAGCCGCACCGCGACCGTGCACATCGAGCCGGCGAATTCGGATTCCGTCACTTCGCCGAACAGCATGTCCGAGGTGCCGGACATGCCCTCGCGCGACGTTCTCTTCAGCGCGATCTGCTCCGGGCGAAGCATGATGCGGGCGATATCGCGGCTGTCATTGGTGTCGACCGCGATGCGGCCGAGCGGCGAGTTGGCGAAGCCATTCGATATCTTGGCCGGCAGGATGATGGCGTCGCCCAGGAATTCGGCGATCATCCTGTCCTTCGGCTTGAGATAGAGCTCGCGCGGCGTGCCGATCTGCGAGAACTTGCCGTCGCGCATCACCGCGACCTGGCTGGCGAAGGACAGCGCTTCGGCCTGGTCGTGCGTCACCAGGATGGTGGTGATGCCGGCAGCCTCAAGAAGCTCGGCCACCGCCTTGCGCATCGAGGCGCGCAGGCCGGTATCGAGCGCCGAGAACGGCTCGTCGAGAAGCATCAGCCTGGGCTTCATCGCCATGGCCCGGGCCAGCGCCACACGCTGCTGCTGGCCGCCGGAAAGCTCGTGCGGGCGGCGTTTGAGGATCGCCTTGTCGAGGCCGACGATGTAGGCGAGCTCGACGATGCGCTCAGTGCGCTTGTCCTCGCCGCGGCCCATGCCGAAACCGATATTGTCGCCAATGGTCAGATGCGGAAACAGGGCACCATCCTGCGCCACCACACCGATGCCTCGCCGATATGCCGGCACCGCAGCGCCGCCATTGGCCAATATGGCACCGTCGAGCGTGATGTGCCCCTGGTCCGGCGCCTCGAAGCCGGCAATCAGCCGCAGCAAGGTCGTCTTGCCGCAGCCGGAAGGACCGACGATCGCCGTGCGGTTGCCGCTGGCGACGCTCAGGTCGACGCCGGCAAGAGCCGCCACCGGGCCGTATTGCTTGTGCAGGCCGCCGATTTCGAGAAAACTCATCGTCCGGCCATCCGTTTCGACTGGACATAAAGCAGCCAGGTCAAGGGCAGCGACATCGCCACCATGATGAAGGCATAGGGTGCCGCCGAGGCATAATCAATCTCGCCACTGTAGGACCAGAACGCCATCGCCAGCGTGCGGGTGCCGTTCGGCGCCAGCATCTGGGTGGCAGTCAGTTCGTTCATGATGCCGAGCGCCACCAGCGCCATGCCGGCCGCGGCACCCGGCGCCGACAGGCGGATCGTGGTCGACCACAGCGCCTGCAGCGGCGGCCGGCCGAGGCTGGAAGCGGCGCGTTCGAGCTCGACCGGCGCCTGCGCGATAGATGCCCGCAGGCTGACCAGCGCGCGTGGCAGGAACATCAGCGCATAGGCCACCAGGATGGTGAACAGGGTCTGGTAGAGCGGCAGCGCGATGCGCACGGTGATGGTGACCAGCGCCAGTGCGATGACGACCCCGGGCAGCGAGCCGACAATGTAGTTGCAGCCCTCCAGAAGACGCTGCAATGGCCCCGGCGCGCGGATCGAGATCCAGGCCATCGGCATGGCGGCGACGGTGGCGAGCAATGCGCCGGCTAGCGCCAGGAACAGCGTCTGGCCAAGCGCCAGGCCGATCTCGTCCAAGCGCCAGACAGCGGCGCCGCCGGCGGCAAGCCAGCCGCCAATTGTGACGAACGGCACACCGAGCGCCAAAAGCGAGGTGACGACAAGCAAGAGCAGGCTCGGAATGGTGGCGCGCCCGAGGCTTGCGCGTTGTTGATGGCGCGCCGCGCCTGAGCCGACGCGGGCATAGCGCTCCTCGCCGCGCACCAGCACTTCGAGGCCGAGCAGCACGAAGCAGCAGCTGACCAGCACGCCGGCCAGCATGTTGGCGGCCGGTCCATTGAAGGTCGACTGGAACTGGTCGACGATCGCCGTGGTGAAGGTGTCGAAGCGGATGAAGACATAGAGGCCGTACTCGGCCAGCAGATGCAGCCCGACCAGCAGCGAGCCGCCGCAGATGGCGAGCCGCAATTGCGGCAGCACGACCCGCCAGAACACGCGCCGGGGCCCAAGGCCGAGTGCGGCGGCGGCGTCTTCCAGGGCGGGATCGAGACGGCGCAATGCCGCCGACACCGGCAGATACAGGAACGGGAAATAGGCGATAACGGAAACCAGTACGCCGGCCCACAGGCCGTGCAGTCCCGGCACCATGGTGATCCAGGCGTAGCTGTGCACGAAAGCCGGGATGGCGAGCGGCGCCACGCACAGCCAGGCCCAGAGCCGGGCGCCCGGCAGGTCGCTGCGCTCGGTCAACCAGGCCAGCGAAACCGACAGCACGATGGTGATCGGCACCGAGAGCGCGACCAGCAGGACTGTGTTGACCAGAAGCTCGCCGACACGCGGCCGGAAGACCAGTGCCGAGACTGTCTCCCAGCCAGTCTGCACCGCGATCCAGACGATGAAGGCGAGCGGCACCAGCGCCAGCAGTGCAACGAAGATGGCGGCGAGGACCAGCCAAAGCGGTGCGCGTCGCCGGGCCCTTCGGCCTGTTCCCGAAGGCAGGCCCGAGCGCGCGAGATCGACCGCGGACTGCATCAGGTCAGACGCCGTGCCGTTGCCGTCCAGCGGCAGCAATTGAAGGACCGCGATCGCGGTCGGGAACACAGCGTGTCGTCATCGACGAATGCCATCTCGAAAACAAAATCACTCCCGCGGAAAGCGAATTCCCGCGGGAGCGTGGTCGGGTGTCCTTTTAGGAGGAATGGCAACTAAAGCAAGCCGGCCGCCGTCATCAGGTCGGTGACCTTCTTGGAGTTCAGCGTCGTGGCGTCGACCTTCGGCGCCTGCAGATCGGCGAGCGGCACCAGCTTCGGGTTGGAGTCCGCACCCTTGCCGACCGCGTACTCGAAGGAATCGCCGGTCTTCAGCACGTCCTGGCCGCCCTTGCCGGTCAGCCATTTCAGGAACGCCTGGGCTTCCTTGGGATGCTTGCTCGAAGCCAGCACGCCGCCGCCGGAGATCGAGACGAAGGCGCCCGGATCCTGGTTCTTGAAATAGTGCAGCTCGACATTTTTGCTGTTTTCGCCGGTCTTGGCCTGATCGCCGAAGTAGTAATAGTGATAGATCACGCCGCCTTCGATCTCGCCGGCATTGACCGCCTTCATCACCGTGCTGTTGCCCTTGTAGGCGGTGAAATTGGTTTTCATCGCCTTCAGCCAGTCGGCGGTAGCGGCTTCGCCCTTGAGCTGGAGCAGGGCGCTGACGATGGCCTGGAAATCGGCGCCTGACGGGGAGGCGGCCCAACGGCCCTTCCAGCTCGGATCGGCGAGGTCCAGCATCGATTTGGGCAGTTGGTCGGCGGTCAGCTTGGTCTTGTTGTAGGCAAAGACCGTGCTGCGCGCGGCAACGCCGACCCATTTGCCGCTGGCCGGCTGATAGTCCTGCGGAACCTGCGCCAGCGTGTCGGCGTCGACCGGCGCGAACAGGCCGGCGCTTTCGACCAGCACCATGGCCGGCGAGTTTTCGGTCAGGAACACGTCGGCCGGCGAAGCAGCGCCCTCGGCGACGATCTGGTTGGAGAAGTCGCTGTCGCCGCCATTGCGCACGGTGACCTTGATGCCCGTTTCCTTGGTGAAGCCTTCGGCCCACGCCTTGGTCAGGCTTTCGTGCTGGGCGTTGTAGACAATGATGCCATCCTCTTGCGCCTTTGCCGGACCGGCGATCAGGCTGATTGCCAGCGCGGTGGCGCCGGCGAGGGTGGAAAGAGCGTATTTCATGGCATTGTCCTCGATTTCGGGGCTTTGGTCTGTCACGGCTGCACCTATCGATACCTGACAGCAGTAGTCAACATTGTCGATGTGCTTCAATCGGTCGCTGACATGCAAAGGTCGGTGCCGGACGGACAAATCCGCGTGATGCTCCCGGTTAGGCGGTGCCGCAAACTTTCGTGATTTGCCGACAGTTTGCCTTGGACATTATTTCGCCGGCCACGTAACAAATCAGCGCCGAGACGCGAAAATCGGGGAGTGAACTCTTGTGAGCGGCAAGGACGAGGCCGAACTTTCCCGGCTGATGCGGGCCGCGATCGCGGGAGATGAAAGGGCTTACGCCGACTTTCTGCACCGGATTGCCGCGCTGGTTCGCGGTTTTGTCCGGCGCAAGATCGTGCAGGGCGGGGTCGATCCCGAGGATGTCGTGCAGGAAACCTTGCTGGCCATTCATGTAAAACGGCATACCTGGCGTCAGGATGCGCCGGTTTTGCCGTGGATTTACGCGATCGCCCGCTTCAAGCTGATCGATGCGTTCCGGCGGCGTGGACGGCGCATCGAGATCGACGTCGACGATATCGCCGAGACGTTCGCCGAGCCGGAAACCGAGACCGTCAGCGAGCGCGACATCAACCGGGCATTGGACAGCCTGTCGCCGGCACAGCGCTCCGTGGTCTCGGCCGTGTCGGTGGAAGGTCGCTCGATCGGAGAGACGGCGGCAAAGTTCGGCATCAGCGAGACGGCGGTGCGTGTGTCGCTGCATCGCGGACTTGCCGCGATAGCCAAGCGATTCGGGCAGGGGCGGTTCGGGCGGGAATGACATGAGGACGGACGATCTCATCAAGGCGCTGGACGCCGATGCAGGCAGCAAGGCGATGCCGTTGCAATCTGCCTGGTGGATGGCCGCAGGCGCGGCAGCGGTGATCGCGGCCGTGGTTTTCCTGCTGACCATCGGGCCGCGCCCGGACTTCATGGCGGCCGCGCACACGATGCGCTTTCTTTCCAAATTCGTCTTCACCGTCGTGCTTGCCGTCAGCGCTTTCGCCCTGATCCGCGCCTTGTCGACACCGGGTGCCTCGACGGGCCGGGCGATGGCCTGGATGGCCGCGGCGCCGGTGCTGGTAGCCGTGGCGGTGGTTCTGGAGCTTTTCATGGTGCCGGAGGCGCTGTGGGGCACAAGGATGGTCGGCTCCAACATGATGATCTGCATGGGCTTCATCCCGCTGATCGGCCTCGGTCCGCTTGCCATCTTCCTGTGGATGCTGCGCTACGGGGCCCCGACACGGCCGGTGCTTGCCGGTGCGGTGGCGGGCCTGCTCGCCGGCGGGCTGGCGGCAACCTTCTATGCCGCCCACTGCTTCGACGACTCGCCGCTTTTCGTCGCCACCTGGTACACGATAGCGATCGCAGCGCTCGCATTGCTCGGCGCGCTCGGCGGACGGTTTTTCATACGCTGGTAGCGTTTCGTAGCGATCGCGGACCCGTGCACCGATCCTTAATCATGCCGGCAATTGTTTGCCGGTTAGCGATGGCGCCGGCAGGCCGGACGCAACCTTTCCTTAAAATCGATCCGCCAAGGTTGATGCGAGAACATGCGTTTGCGCACGGGGGTGGCACGTATCGTGATGTGGCGAGGATTGACCAGCCGAAAATCTCTTGGGCATGCAGGGCTGGCGTTGCTCGTCGCCGGCCTGGGCGTGCTGGCGACCTCGATCCTGCTGTCGCGCCTGGATTTCGGCACCGAAGCCTTGAAGCTCTGTCTGCAGATCGCTGTGGCGGTGGCGGTGGGCGCGCTGTTCCTCGCCGCCCTGTCCATCCGCAGGATCAGCAGGGATCGCCAGCAGATCGCCGAGAGCGAGCTGCGCTTCCGCCGCGCCATGGAGGATTCGGCGATCGGTATCGTCGTCGTCGGTCTTGACGGGCGCATCCGCCAGACCAATCCGGCCTTCGCTGCCATGCTTGGCTACACGAGCGAAGAGATCGAGGCGCTGACTTTCTTCCAGATCACGCATCCCGACGATCTGCTGATCGGGCGGGAGACGATGGACGATCTAAAGGCGGGCACGGTCAATTCCTTCCACTTCGAGAAGCGGTATCTCAGGAAGGACGGAACGCCCGTCTGGGCCCATCTTGCCGGTTCGGTCATTCGCGATGAGACCAGCGGCCGCCCGCTCTATCTCGTCTCGCAAATCGAGAACATCGACGCGCGCAAGCAGGCCGAGGCGCGCATTGCCGAAGCGGAGACGCGTTGGAATTTCGCGCTCGCCGGTGCCGGCCAAGGCGTCTGGGACCTCGACATGCGCAAGGGCGGCACGACCTATTCCTCGACCTGGGTCAAGATGCTGGGCTATGCGGATGGCGAGCTCGATGGCGACACCGACCGCTGGCTGGAGATGATTCATCCCGACGATCGCGAGACTGTCGCCGAAGCCGATCGCGCCCATCTCGAGGGCAAGACGCCGTTCTTTGAGGCCGAGTTCAGGATGCGCCACAAGGATGGCCACTGGATGTGGATACTCGACCGCGGCAAGGCCATCGAGCGCGACGAGGATGGACGGCTGATCAGGGCCATTGGCAGCCTGACCGACATCACCCGCCGCAAGGAAGCCGAAGAGCGCCTCACTGTGTCGGCGGCAATGCTTGCCGATGAAAAGGAGCGGCTGAGGGTGACGCTGCAATCGATCGGCGATGCCGTCATCTGCACCGATGCCACAAACCGTATCACCTTCATGAACCCGGTCGCCGAAAAGCTGACCGGGATTGCCGGCGGCGAGGCTCTCGGCAAGATGCTTGGCCATGTCTACTGGGCGGTCGACGAGGAGACGGGGCACAGGATCGGCGTGACCCGGCCCGCGGTTGGCGTTCCTGCGCCCGCCGACCAGAACAGCCGCGCCGTCCTTATTCGGCGCGACGACACGCGCTGCAGCATCCGCCAGGTGGTGTCGCCGATCGTCAACGAACGGAACGAATTCTGCGGGCTGGTCATCGTCTTCCAGGACTTTACCGATGCGCGCGCGCTGCAGCGCCAACTGGCACACGCCGCGGCACACGATGCGCTGACCGGCCTTGCCAACCGCTCCAGCTTCATTCGCGCCATGGAGGGCCTGGTCGGTCAGGCGCGCAAGGACATCACCTCGGGCAAAGGCACCGGGCACCAGTTCATGTTCATCGATCTCGATCACTTCAAACTGGTCAACGATACGGGTGGCCACGCGGCGGGAGACGCGCTGCTGAAGCGGGTTGCCGAGGCGGTTCGAGGCGTGCTTGGTCCAGACGACATCGTCGCTCGCCTCGGCGGCGACGAATTCGCGGTCGTTCTGAAATCGGGTTCGGCAGCCGGCGCCAAGATCGCGGCGCGCTCCATCATCGATGCGATACGCAGCCTGGATTTCACCTGGGACGGCCGTCCTCACGTGATCGGCGCCAGCATCGGGCTGGCTGCGATCAACGCCAATTGCGGTGAAGTCGACGAGATCATCGCCAGGGCCGATGCGGCTTGCTATGCGGCCAAGGCGGCTGGCCGTGGCTGCGTTTGCGTCGCCCCGAACGGCGAGAGCATGGCCATCAGGGAAGAACCGCCCGAGCCACTGGCCGCCGCGTCCTGATCAGAGCCGGTCCGGAAAGCCTGCTGCTGACGCGGACCTGATCAGCGCGTCGGCACGGGATGCTCGCCGCGATAATCGTAAAAACCACGCCCGGTCTTGCGGCCGAGCCAGCCGGCCTCGACATATTTTACCAGCAGCGGGCAAGGGCGGTATTTCGAGTCCGACAGGCCGTCATGCAGCACCTGCATGATGGACAGGCATGTATCGAGCCCGATGAAGTCAGCCAGCTGCAGCGGCCCCATCGGATGGTTGGCGCCGAGCCGCATGGCGGTGTCGATGGCATCGACCGAGCCGACGCCCTCATAGAGCGTGTAGATCGCCTCGTTGATCATCGGCAGCAGGATGCGGTTGACGATGAAGGCCGGAAAATCCTCCGAGACCGTGATCGTCTTGTCGAGCTGCTTCACATAGGTCTTGGCGGCCTCGAAGGTCTGGTCCTCGGTGGCGATGCCGCGCACCAGTTCGACCAGCTTCATCAGCGGCACCGGGTTCATGAAATGTATGCCGATGAACCGCTCGGGCCGGTCGGTCTGCGCGGCAAGCCGCGTGATCGAGATCGACGAGGTGTTGGTCGCCAGGATGGCTTCGGGATTGAGCTGCGGACAGAGCTGGGCGTAGATCTTGCGCTTGACCGTCTCGTCCTCGGTCGCCGCCTCGATCACCAGATCGGCGCCAGCAAGATCGGCCATCGCGGGGGCGGCCGAAATTCGGCTCATCGCGTCGTTGCGCACCTTTTCGTCGAGCTTGCCCGACCCCACCTGGCGGGCCATGTTGCCGCTGATGGTGGCGATGCCCTTCTCGATGCGATCGGGCGATATATCGTAGATCAGCACCTTGTAGCCCGAAAGCGCGGAGACATGGGCGATGCCGCCGCCCATCTGGCCCGCGCCGATGATGCCGATCGTCTCGATCTTGCTCATTACACCGATCCCGTTCGGAGCCCTTCCGCATGAAATGCGAAAGCGCTCCACCTTTTTGTTTTATCGCAATTCCGGACGCAAAACCGCTGCGCACTTTTGCTGGAATTGCTTTTGGCCTTTGTGGCCTGGTTTTTGTGCAGTGCAAACTAAAAGGGTGGGGCGACTTCGTCTACCCCACCCTCACCATTTAATACGCTTTGGCGGAAAGCGTCAAAGCGCCTTTTGGAGTTCCGGCAGAATGACGAAGAGATCGCCGACGAGGCCGTAGTCGGCGACCTGGAAGATAGGCGCCTCCTCGTCCTTGTTGATGGCGACGATGACCTTCGAATCCTTCATGCCGGCGAGGTGCTGGATGGCGCCGGAGATGCCCACGGCAATGTAGAGATCGGGGGCAACCACCTTGCCGGTCTGGCCGACCTGCCAGTCGTTCGGCGCGTAGCCGGCATCGACGGCGGCCCGGGAGGCGCCGACGGCGGCACCGAGCTTGTCGGCGACCGGCAGGATGACCTCCTGGAACTTCTCCGCCGAACCCAGCGCACGACCACCCGAGATGATGATCTTGGCCGAGGTCAGCTCAGGACGATCGGTCTCGGAAAGCTTGTTCTCGACGAAGGTGGACAGGCCGGGATTGGCTGCCGCCTTGACGGACTCGACCGCCGCCGAGCCGCCCTCGGGGGCTGCCTGGAAGGAGGCGGTGCGGACCGTGATCACCTTCTTGGCGTCGCTCGACTGCACCGTCTGGATGGCATTGCCGGCATAGATCGGCCGCTTGAAGGTGTCGGGCGATACGACTTCGATGATCTCGGACACCTGCGCGACATCGAGCAGCGCAGCCACGCGCGGAGCGACATTCTTGCCCGACGAAGTCGCCGGCGCGATGATGGTGTCATAAGCGCCCGCCAGCGACACAATGAGCGCTGCCGTCGGTTCGGCCAGGCGCTCGGCAAGCTCGTCGGCTTCCGCCAACAGCACCTTGCTCACGCCCTTGAGCTTGGCGGCAGCGTCGGCTGCCGGCTTGGCGCCCTTGCCGGCAACCAGCACATGCACGTCCGAGCCGATCTGCAGGGCGGCCGACAGCGCCTTGGCGGTCTGGTCGGAAAGCGTTGCGTTGTCGTGTTCTGCGATGAGGAGAATAGCCATTTTCTGTTCCTTTCCCGATCGCTTACAGCACGCCGGCTTCGTTCTTCAGCTTGTCGACCAGCTCAGCGACGCTCTTGACCTTGACGCCTGCCTTGCGGCCACTCGGCTCCTCGGTCTTGATGACCTTCAGCCGCGGCTTGACGTCGGCGCCGTAGTCGGCCGGGGTCTTCTCGTCGAGCTGCTTCTTCTTGGCCTTCATGATGTTGGGCAGCGAAGCATAGCGCGGCTGGTTGAGGCGAAGGTCGGCGGTGACGATCACCGGCATCTTCAGTTCCACGGTCTGCAGGCCGCCATCGACTTCGCGCGTCACCTTGGCCTTGTCGCCGTCGAGCACGATCTTGGAAGCGAAGGTGCCCTGCGCCCAGCCAAGCAGTGCCGCCAGCATCTGGCCGGTCTGGTTCGAATCGTCGTCGATCGCCTGCTTGCCGAGAATGACGAGGCCGGGCTGCTCGGCGTCGACGACGCCCTTCAGCACCTTGGCGACGCCGAGCGGCTCGGTTTGTTCATCGGTCTTGACCAGGATGGCGCGGTCGGCACCCATGGCGAGTGCGGTACGCAGGGTTTCCTGCGCCTGCTGCGGGCCGATCGAGACGACGATGATTTCTTCCGCCTTGCCGGCTTCCTTCAGCCGGATTGCTTCTTCCACCGCGATCTCGTCGAACGGGTTCATCGCCATCTTGACGTTGGCGAGCTCCACCGCCGAACCGTCGGCCTTCACGCGAACCTTGACGTTCGCATCCACAACCCGCTTCACGGGCACAAGGATCTTCATTTGCCTGTCACCTCTTCACGCTAGTTGGGCGCGCTATAACAGCCTGCGCCCGTTCTGAGTTGTCGAAAGCCGACATTTCGGATGGAATTCTGGTCTTTGCCCGCCTTAGGCTGCGGCGGAGACGTTTCCGTAGTTGCGGCAACCCTGCACGTCAATACGCTGCAAGCGGCTCAAATCGGTTCAGTCCGAACTGGAAGCGTTTCCGCGCCCCCAGCGCGGCGTCGCGGCGGGTGGCTCAGGCGCCAATGGTTCAACGGCAGCTTGCGGCTGGTTGGGAGCGGCGGGCGCGACGTCCTCGTCGGCGCCGGCAAACAGCGGCACGCCGCGGCTGCGCAGGACGAGCACAAGAACGGCTCCGGCAATGATGCCGCCGATATGGCAGGCCCAGGAGATCTGGTCCTCGCCGCCGGCGGCAAACATCACCACCTGGAACAGCACCCACAGGATGAGCGGGATGAAGGCCGGAATCCGCAGCGGTATGCGGGCGAAGGCCAGCACCCAGACCTTCACCCTGGGATAAAGGATCAGATAGGCGACGACCACCCCGGCAATGGCGCCGGAGGCACCGATCAGCGGCGCCTGTGAATCCCAGGCGACGAGGCCCTGGAAGGCGGCGCCGGCAATGGCGCACAACAGATAGAAGATGAGGTAGCGGATGTGGCCGAGCGCATCCTCGACATTGTCGCCGAACACCCACAGGAACAGCATGTTGCCGCCGAGGTGGAAGATGTCTGCATGGAGGAACGAATAGGTGAGGTAGCTCAGGCTTTCGGGGATGACGATGAAACGGGGATCGAGCTCGGCGGTGTCATGGACGACCGACGGGATGAAGCCCAGGCCAAGGACGGCGGCATTGGAGAAACTCTCGCCGCCGAGCGCGGTGGCGAGGTAGACCAGGGCGTTGACCACGATCAGCCCGATCGTCACGTATTGCAGGCGGATGTGGCGCAGCCTGTTGGTGTCGTAAAGCGGGATGAACATGCCCCAGGCCCTCTTCCGCTTTCGACAATCAGCGGTTCTTGCCGGGAACCCATAGCACGTCGGCGTTTCCGTTGTCATTGACCGCCCGGGCGGCGACAAACAGGAAATCCGAGACGCGGTTGATGTATTTCAGACCGTCGCGGTTGACGTGTTCGCTGGGGTTCTGGGCCAGTGCCACCATCAGCCTTTCGGCTCGCCTTGCCACGGTGCGGGCAAGGTGAAGTGCCGCCGCTGCCGGCGTGCCGCCATTGAGCACGAAGGATTTGAGCGGCTGAAGCTCCTTGTTGAGAAGATCGATGTCCTTCTCGACCCGGTCGGTCTGCACGGCGACGATGCGCAGCGGCTCATAGCCGAGCGGCTTGCCGTCGTCGGGCACGGCGAGATCGGCGCCGAGGTCGAAGAGATCGTTCTGGATGCGGGAAAGCATGGCGTCGATCGCGGGATGGGCCGCGGCCGTGTGGACCCTGGCGATGCCGATGCAGGCATTGGCTTCGTCGACCGTGCCGTAGGCGTCTACCCGCAGATCGGATTTCAGCCGCCTCTCGCCGGTGCCGAGACCCGTGGTGCCATCATCGCCGGTGCGGGTGTAGATCTTGTTGAGCTTGACCATTTCGCCTCCCCGGCCGCCGATACCCTCACTTGCGGGTGAAATACACCGCCAGCAGGATCAGCACCAGCGCCACCGCCTGCAGCATGACGCGCGCCTGCATCAGCTTGTTCGAGGTGACGCCGGAGCCACCGCGCATCATGTTGATGAGGCCGCGAACAAGCACGATCACCACGGCGACCATGACCAGAATGGCGAGAATGTTGAAGACGGTTGCCATTGTTTCGTTCCAGTTGTTTGGCGTTCAGGCGCGTTTGGCCATCAGGCGGTAAAGCATCGATGCCGGCAGGACGCGTTTGAGCACCGCACCGATCTTGGCCGGCACTGTTACCACATAGTGCGGGCGCGGGCGCCGCGACAGAAGTGCATGGCGCAGCGCCGCATGAACCACTTCCGGCCCTGGTTTCAAGGCCGATTGGCTGCCGCCGGCCCGCAGCCGCTCGAGTTGCGCCGCATAGTCCACGCGGTGCACGGAATTCTCGTGGTCGATATTCCTGAGAAACCAAATGAGGCCGTTGCTGGCGATCTTCGATTTCACCGGCCCCGGCTCGATCAGCGAAACGTGGACGCCGCTGCCGGCCAGTTCCTGGCGCTGGCAGAGCATCAAGGCCTCCAGTGCATGCTTCGACGCCGAATAGGCGCCGCGGAAGCGCACCGGGACGAGGCCAAGGATCGACGAGCAGTGGACGATGCGGCCCTGACCCTGGCGGCGCATCACCGGCACCAGCCGGCTGGTCAGGTCATGCCAGCCGAAGAAATTCGCCTCGAACTGCTGCTTGAGTGCTGCAACGGGTAGATCCTCGACGGCGCCCGGTTGAGCATAGGCGCCATTGTTGAACAGGGCGTCGAGTCGGCCGCCCGTGCGATCGAGCACCGCAGTCACCAGCGCGGCGATGGAGTCCGGTTCGCAATAATCGAGATAGAAGGCCTCGATGCCATCGGCTTCGAGGGCGGCGATGTCCTGCGGCTTGCGCGCCGTTGCGAACACCCGCCAGCCTTCCGCCTTCAACGCGCGGGCGCAGTACGCGCCTATTCCCGAAGACGCACCGGTGATGATAATCGAGCGCAACTTCTGCGCCGGACTGTTCGTGGTTTCGCCAAGGGTTGCCATTTGCCGCAATCCCTTCCCATATTCCCGGCGTGGAGACAATTGGAGGGCGCGGTTCTTGTTGCGGAAGATCGTAGCCCTCAAGCGGGTCCTCTACGACGCGCTTGGCCATTTCAACACCGATGACGGTTGGGCCATGGCCAGCCATCTGGCGATCACCTCGCTGATGGCGCTGTTCCCGTTCCTGATCTTCGCGACGACGCTGGCGAGCTTCCTGGGCGCGCAGGCGTTCTCCGACACGGCCGTGCATCTGGTCTTCGACACCTGGCCCGAACAGATCGCCAAGCCGATCGCGCGCGAAGTGCTCAATGTGCTGACCGTCAGGCGCACCGACCTTTTGACCTATGGTGTGGTGCTTGCGGCCTATTTTGCGTCGAACGGCATCGAGGCGCTGCGCACGTCGCTCAACCGAGCCTACCGCGTTTCGGAAACGCGCGGCATCATCTACCGCCGGGTGCAGAGCATCATCTTCGTTCTCATCGCCACGGCCGGTTTCCTGGCGATCAGCGTGCTCCTGGTGTTCGCGCCGCTGCTGGCGCGGCTCGCCGAAGCCCATATCGACTGGATCAAGCCCTATATGGGCACCATCACGCTGTGGCGTTACGTCATCGCTTCGGCGGTCATCGTCGGCGGATTGTTTGCCGTGCATTTCTGGCTGCCGGCGGGCAAGCGCCGCTTCGTCTCGCTGGTGCCGGGCATCGTCTTCACGCTGGCGGCATGGCTTATCGGTTCGACCATCTTCGCCACCTATCTCGACCACTTCTCGTCCTATGTGACGACCTATGCCGGCCTGGCCTCGATCATGATCGCCGTGGTCTTCCTCTACATGGTGTCGGCGATCTTTATCCTCGGCGGCGAGCTCAATGCCGCGATCAGCCGCTATCTGGAGGCACGTGCGCGGGTGGGATGACAGGTGGAATTGAGGAATTGAAGAACTGAAGAATTGGAGAAAAAGCGGGCCATATCCGGCGCTGTCTGTGCTTCTTCCTCAATTCCTCAATTCCTCAATTCCACAGTTCTTCCCTTGGCCTGCCGCGCCGTTGCCAGGCCAACGCCGAAGGTCGTGATCGCCATGCCGGCAATCTGCAGCGCGTTGAGCTGCTCGTCGAACAGGGCCCAGGCGATGACCGCCGTCACCGCCGGCACCAGGTAGAACAGCGACGCCACCTTCGACATCTCGCCGTCGCGGATCATCACCATCAGCAGGAAGATGGCGCCCAGCGACAGCACCAGCACCAGCCAGGCCATGGCGAAGATCAGCTCGCCATTGATGATGATCGTGTGGGTTTCGAAAGCGAGCGAGGCGAGGAGCATCAGCGAACCGCCGCCGACATATTGCCACATGGTCGCCGCGACGAGGTCGCCGCCGGAAGCGAAGCGCTTTTGCCAGATGGTGCCGGCGCTCATGCCGAGCACCGAGACCAGCGAGGCGGTCAATGTCGCCGCGGTCACGCCGCCGCCGAGCGCGCCGAGCTTCGGCCACAGCACGATGACGATACCTATGAGTCCGATGCCAAGACCAAGCCAGTGACGTGGCAGGATTGCCTCGCCGAGGAACTTGCCCGCAAGCACCGCCGTGATCAGCGGCTGCAGGCCGACGATGAGGGCCGAAAAGCCGGCCGGCATGCCCCTGTGGATGGCCCAGAATACGGCGCCGAGATAGACGCCGTGCATCAGGATACCGGCGCCGGTGGCATGCAGCGCCTCCTCGCGGGTGGCTCTCTTCGAGCCAAGCACAAGCATCAGGACGGCCAGCAGGATGGCGGCGATGACGAACCGCGCGGCGAGGAAGGTGAACGGCTCCGCCCACGGCATGGCATAGCGCGCGCCGATAAAGCCGGTCGCCCACAGGACGACGAAGGTGGCGGGGATGAACCGCTTGATGCTGTGCATGTTCCGCAGACCGCCGCGCTGGAGGGAGTTGATTGTGGCGCTGCTCTAATCCCGTTCACCCCGGCGCGCAAAGCGAAACGGTTGATCCATGGATCACCGAAATTCAACGCCCGGCGCATCTTGGCTTCCTGGTCTCACCGGGCTCAAAGCCCGACCATCCGCCTGACATCTTCGGCTGATGCGCCGGCATGGCGCAAAGCGGCAAGCCCGGTATCGCCCAGGCTCTTGGACAGCTTTCGCCCGTCAGGCCCGAGGATGAGGCGATGATGGAAATAGGCGGGTTGCGGCAGCCCCAGGAGTTCCTGCAGCAGGCGCTGCACGCCGGTGGCGGAAAACAGATCCTGGCCGCGCACGACGTGGCTGACGCCTTGCAGCGCATCGTCCATGACGACGGCGAGGTGATAGCTGGTCGGGATGTCGCGGCGCGCCAAGATCACGTCGCCCCAGTCTCGCGGGCGAGCTTCGATCGAGCGCGTCGCAAGGAGCGTCTCGTCGGAATACTCCGTCCAGGACAGGTCCTTGCCGACACGCGCCATGGCGGCCTCGACATCCAGCCGCCAGGCGAAGGGCGCATTCCCGGCAATCCGCCGCTTGCGTTCCCTGACCGGCAGCGCCTTGTCGGCGGCGGGGTAGAGCGGCACGCCATCGGGGTCGCGTGGCCAGTCGCGTCCGTGCCCTTCGCTGTCGGTGATGAAAGCGCGGATCTCGCCACGGCTCATGAAGGCGGGATAGACGAGTTCCTCCGCGATCAAACGCTCGAGCGCCGCCTGGTATTCGGCGAAATGCTCGGATTGGCGGCGCACCGGCTCTTCCCAGCCAAGCCCCAGCCATTTCAGGTCGGCAAGCACGCCGGCCTCGAATTGCGGCGTGCAGCGCGTCGTGTCGATATCCTCGATGCGCAGCAGCAGGCGTCCGTCGGCCCGTGCCGCCAGCTTCTGGTTGAGCAGCGCCGAATAGGCGTGGCCGAGATGCAGGTCGCCGTTGGGGCTGGGGGCGAAGCGGAATGTCAGGAGTGTCATCTCTCAGGCGGCAATCATGTTTTGCGGCGCTTCGCCAATTGCTACCCTGTCGACGGTCGAGGAACAAGAAAGCATGCGCCGTATCGTGACATCAGACGACATTGCCCGGGGGCTCGATGCGCTTTGCGTGATCGACCCGCGCCTGGAAAAGGTGCGCGGCATGGCCGGCGAGGTGCCGCTGCGGCTGTCCGAGCCTGGCTTCAGGAGCCTGGCGTCGATCGTCGTCTCGCAGCAAGTGTCCCGCGCCAGCGCCGATGCCATCTTCGGCCGGCTGACCAAGCTCGTCGATCCGCTGACGCCGCAGGCGATCCTGGCCGCCGGCGAGGACATGTTTCGCGAAGCCGGCCTGTCGCGGCCCAAACAGCGCGGCCTGATCGCTGTTGCCCAGGCCGTGGTCGACGGCCTCGACCTGCATCACCTCTGTTCGCTCGATGCCCAGGAGGCGATCACGACGATGACGGCGGTGTCCGGCATCGGTCCGTGGACAGCGGAAGTGTATCTCTTATTCGCCGCCGGGCATCCCGACATCTTCCCCGCGCGCGACGTCGCGCTGCAGAGCGCGGTCGGCCACGCACTCGGCATCGAGCCGCGTCCGCCGGAGAAAACCCTGATCGCATTGGCCGAATCATGGAGCCCGTGGCGAGGTGTCGCATCGCGGCTTTTCTGGTCCTATTATCGTGAAACCAGGGGGCGGGACGCCGCGCCGCCGGCCTGAATCCGCGAAAAATCATAAAAATCATGCATTTTTGGCGCTTCAGCGGCGCGACAATCCGCTTCACATCCCTGTCATGTCGGGCTTACAGTATCCGCGCCGTTCGGGTCTAGAACCAAGGAGGTGAACACGTGACGGTTGCCGTATCTCCGGATGGGCTTCCAGCACTGGTGCTGAATGCGGATTACCGTCCGCTCAGCTATTACCCCTTGTCGCTCTGGTCGTGGCAGGATGCCATCAAGGCGGTGTTCCTCGACCGGGTGAACATCGTCGCCGAATACGAGCACGCCGTCTCCTCGCCGACCTTCTCGATGAAGCTGCCGAGCGTGGTCAGCCTGAAGGCCTATGTGAAGCCGTCCAGGCATCCGGCCTTCACCCGCTTCAACGTCTTCCTGCGCGACCGCTTCCAGTGCCAGTATTGCGGCACGCCGGAGGACCTCACCTTCGATCACGTCATCCCCCGCCATCGCGGCGGTGCGACGACATGGGAGAATGTCGTTGCCGCCTGCTCGCCCTGCAATCTGAGGAAGGGCGGCATGATGCCGGCGCATGCCAAGATGTGGCCGCTGCAGAAGCCTTTCCAGCCGACGGTGCACGATCTGCACAACAATGGCCGCCTGTTCCCGCCCAACCATCTGCATGAGAGCTGGATGGATTATCTCTACTGGGATGTCGAACTGGAGCCTTGAGATCGTTCGAGAATTCGGGAGGCTGGCTCGTCTGGAGCGATTGTCTGCGCTTCCGATGCTCACGGACAAAATGTCCGCTCCGCTTCGGTTCTCGACAATCACTCCATACGACTCAGCCTGCCGAATTCTTTGAACGATCTCGCGTCGGCGCCATCGCGCCAAATCAGTCGCGGGTGAGGGCGCCGCGGAAGGCGACGGCGGCAAGGATCAGGCTGGCGATGGCGTTCCAGCCGGCCAGGGACAGGCCAAGGATGCGCAAGGCGGCTTTGTCGCAGGACGGCGGCACGAATTTGTCGAGCGCGTCGAGCACGCCCTTGCCGCCGGTGTCGACCGGTCCGGCACCCGCCGTGCAATCGGTCGGGCCGGCCCACCACTGCCATTCGACGCCGGAGTGGTAGACGCCGAGATAGAGGCCGTAGAGCATCAGGATGCCGCCGACGGCCAGCAGGCCGCGCGTCAGCCAGCTGGGTGCGTGCAGCATCGACGCAATCACCGCCAGCACCATCAGCGGCACGCCGATATAGTAGGGCGTGCGCTGTTCGAGGCAGAGGTGGCAGGGGATATAGCCGCCGAGATACTGGAAGCCGAGCGCCGACCCGACGGTGGCGGCCATGGCGACGGCGAGGAACACGGCGGTCAGCGTGCGCTGGCGTCCGGTGTCGGCATTCATGGTCGCTGTCATTTCAATCGGTCCGTCCGGCTCGCAATGGTTCTGTTCAGAACGCGTATTTGACCAGGATATAGAGCAAAATCAGGGCAGCCGCGCCGGCGCCGGCGATGAGGCCGAGGCGCTTTTCGATGAACTCGCGGATCGGTTCGCCATAGTGGCGCAACAGCCAGGCGAGCAGCAGGAAGCGGCCACCGCGGGCCACGATCGCCAGCACCACGAACAACAGCAAATTGACGCCGATGACGCCGGACAGGATCGTCACCACCTTGATCGGCGGCAGGTGGGCAGCGCCCGACGTGATCAGCATCAGGACGATGAAGCCGACGCCTGCCCCCGCGCGCAGCTGCTCGAACTCGTCGTACTTGCCGTAGAATTCGAGGATCGGCCTCGCCACCGCGTCATAGGCGTAGTGGCCGATGAACCAGCCGGCGATGCCGCCCAGCACCGAGGCGACGGTGGCGATCAGCGCATAGCGGTAGGCGCGATCCGGCCGCGACAGCGCCATCGGCAGATAGAGCACGTCGGCCGGCACCAGGAACACCGAGCTTTCGACGAAGGCGATGAAGGCCAGCCACCATTCGGCGGATTTGCGGGCCGCCAGCGACAAGGTCCAGTCGTAAAGTCCGCGAAGCATCGGCACTCCTAATGCGTGTCGTTCCATTGCGCAGGCAGGTGGGGTGTAACGGCATGCACCGAACAAAGACCCAGAGCACGCCATCCGTCCCCGCAGACGTGCCGCGCTTTGATGCGCCGCCTGTCTAGAAAGATTTTCCGCGCTGCACAATGGCAGCCCCGTCACGAAATCGAAAGGCGCAGTTTGGTCGCATCTTGGAGGCACTGGAGAATTGGCCAGTTGACGAACAGCCCTCCAACCGTATAGTCCCGCGCCATCCAGGCCGCCCGGCCTGAGCCCCTATGGCGGAATTGGTAGACGCGCTCGACTCAAAATCGAGTTCCGCAAGGAGTGCTGGTTCGATTCCGGCTAGGGGCACCATCCTTCACTCTTTGAGCTTCGGGTGGCAAATCCGCAACGCGATCAAGACGCTTTGCGCGTCACGGTGAAGTCACCGTCATTGGCCGCGCCGATCTCGCCAGCTGCCAGCAATTCGTCGAATATCCGTTCAAGATCGGCATTGTCATCGGCTGCCGGTCCGCTGAGCCGTTCCTGGCTTGTCAGCGTTTCCTGTGGTGAAGCTGGCGGTTCTCGTCGCGGCAACGAGCATGGGCGAGTTCGTCGGTCATGCCGCGCAAGCGGAGATCGGCGAGTTGAACCTTCACCGCGCCATAGTCTCGGAGCGCCGCGTCGCGCTCCTGGCGTAAGTTCGCAAGCTTGGTCTCCTAGGTTTGGCGCCGATGCTCGGCCACGCCCTCGGCGCGCTGCCCGACGCTCGGCGTTGCGCGGACCACGGTTTGATCGGTGGAGAGAGCGGTGGCGCTGCGCTGGAGCGGGCGCAACCTCTTTTCAAGTTCGACGGCCGTTCCTGCGCGGCGGCGGCGCAATCGCCGAGAACACCGCGCTGATGCTCGACCGTGGACAGCCGCGCCTGCAGGTCCTGCTGCACCAGCATCTGCGCAGAAAGTTTGCCGGTCAGTCGTTCATTGTGGAGCTGGTAGTCCGCGACCTTGGAACGAAGCAGCATGGCGGCCTGTTGCAGGGTGGAGTGCCGCGGCCAGTTGTAGGCGGCGCCACTACCGCCGCCCCAACAAGCTCTTCATGCGGTTGCGCAGCAGGCGGGCCATGTTGCGGGTTTCGCGGTAGAGGTGCAGTTGCGAGGCGGCCTGGCGGGTGAGGCGGTCGGCGTCCGGCGTCAGCCCGATCACCAGCGTGCCCATCGGCTTGCGCTCGGCCCACAGCCGGCTCATCACCGGATGGTCGGGCACCGCGCAGGAATCGGTCATCATGATGTTGGGATCGTCGAGATGCTGCCTGGTCACCTCGATCATCAGCAGCGTGCCGGGCGAATAGCTGGCCAGCGTCTCGTCATAGGCGGTCTTCCAGGTGTAGGCGATGCCGGCTTCGACGAAGACGATCAGGCAGGCGATGGTGCGGCCGTCGAGCGTCAGCGAGTGGATGCGGCACATGTCCTGCTCGGCCAGCCGGTGCACGGCTTCGCGGGCGAAGGCGGCGCGGAAGCGGTCGATCGCCATGGCGGTGCGTTCGCGGCCCTTCCAGCCGGCCGCTTCCAGCGTCAGGAAGCTTTCGATGGCGTGACGGATGTCCTCGGGACCGCGCGCGACGACATGCTCCAGCCTGCCGAGGTCGCCGAGGCGCCGCTTCAGGCGGCGGAACTCGCGATAATGGTGCGAGCGCAGCGAGGCCTTCAGATAATCATCGCCGTCGAGCTCACTCTCCAGCGCCGGGCGCTGGCTCTGGCCGGTGGTGACCAGCGTCAGGCCGCGCGCCTCGGCCACGGTGGCAAGCAGGCTCGCCACCGGGCCATCGAGCCGGATATCGGCCAGGACGAACACTTTCGGCAGCTTGAGGTGCGGGCGCGACAGCATCGAGAAGAAGTCTTCGACGACGCCGACCGGATCGTCGCGGTCGACCAGCGGCGTGCCGAGCGGACCGAACGGGCTCGACCATGTGCGCATGACCGGAACGCCGAGCGGCACCACCGGCCGCTCCACCGAGAACGGCACCAGAAGGCGCAGCCGGTTGCGGTATTCGTCGCCGTCGCGGATGACCGCCAGCCGCACCTCGCGATCCTCCAGCCGCGGCATGGCGGGCGCAAGGAAACGCGGGTTGAAGAACACGTTGGGTTCGACCGTGCGGGCGCAGAGATAGTCCAGCTCCTCGACCAGGTCGAAACCGGCGGATGCCGGGTAGATGGCGAGCTTGCGCTCGGGCCGGTTGTTGGCGAGGATCTCGATATGGGCGGGGTCGGCGTCGCGGGTCAGTCCGGCAAGGCCCGACACCATGGCGCCGGCGGTGCCGCCGCTGGTTTCCTCAAGCAACGGGATGGCAGCCATCACGCGGCTCCTTTCGCAGGGACGAAGATGAGCATGGCGATGCCGAGCTTGCGCCACACCGTGAACGAGAGCGCGCCGGCTTCGAAGATCATGGCAAAGGCGGTGGCCATTGCCGCGCCCCACAGGCCGAACATCGGGATGAGCACCACATTGAGGGCGATGTTGAAGGCCAGCGTCATGGCATAGACGGCAGCACAGATGTTCTGGTTGCCGCTCATCGTCAGCAGGCTTTCGCAGGGGCCGACGGCGGCGCGGGCCACGACACCGAAGACTAGCAGGAACAGCAAGGGATAGCCCGATGTGAATTCCGGGCCGAACAGCACCAGCATCGGCTCGCCGAGCGCCAGCACCAGCAGCGCCATCAAGAGCGAGGGCCAGAACGTCCACGACACCGTCTCGCGGGCGAAGGCGGCGAGCCTTTGCGGGTCGCCATGGGTGAACTGCGCATAGCGCTGGGCAACGCCGGCCTTGACGGCGAAATAGACGAAATGCACCAGCGCCAGCGTCTTCACGGTGGCGAAATAGACGGCGACGTCGTTGGGATCCATATAGGCGCCGACCATCAGCACGTCGGCATTGGTCAGCAGGAAGAAGAAGCTCTCGACCAGAAAGATCGGCAGCGAGACGATGAACCATTGCGCGAAATGGACCTTTGTCGGCCCGGCCGGAATCTGCCGTTCCATGCGCCGGGTGACACCGACGAGTTGTCCCAGCGTGGTGACGTAGGTGGCGGCGATCGAGGCGAAGATTGCGGTCCTGGCATCGGGTGCGTAGCCCGCAAACAGCATCAGCGCCATGAACAGCAGGATCAGCACCGGCCGCACCAGATAGGTCGGCGACAGGGCAAACAGCGCCCAGCTGTTGGCGCGTGCCAGGCCCGACAGAAGGTCGGACATGGCGATCATCGGCAGGCAGATGACGCCGAGGATGAACGGGATCACATAGTAGCTTTCGATCCAGGGTGCCGCCAGCCAGACGCCGAGCGCGCCGAGCCCGGCAATCAGCGTCGAGGCGATCAGCACGAACAGACGGCTGGCCAGCACGATGCCGCGCAACTCATCCATCAAGCCGCGCTCGCGGTATTCGGGAATGTAGCGGATGACGGAGGTGTGGAAGCCCAGGCAGGCGAGGTTTCCGACGATGACCATCGTCACCCAGACGAGGACGAAGATGCCGTATTCGAACGAGCCCATCCAGCGTGCCATCAGCACCTGGCTGACGAAGGCGATGACGGCGCTGACGATGCGGACCGAGAAGGCGATGACCGACATGCGGCTCGCCTCGCCGCGCTCGTCGGCGGTGAACAGCACGGCATCGATGCGGCCAAGCAACGGCCCCATGCGCAGCGCCCAACGCTGCGGCAAGAACCGCCCGGCAGTCGTGGCCGCGGAAAAGCGCACCCCGATTTCTCTCCGTTTTCCGCTTCTTTTCAGGCTTTGGTGTAGCGGAGACACATTAAGAAACGGTTGGGTGGGGAGCCCCCTTCTCCCCGTATAGTGACAGGGAGAAGGGAAGCGTTCGCTTACGCGAACGCCCCATGGCAGTGCTTGTACTTCTTCCCCGATCCACACGGGCAGGCTTCGTTGCGGCCGACTTTGCCCCAGGTGGCCTGGTTGTTGGGATCGCGGTCTTCGGGGGCGACGACAGCGGTCGTCTCCGGACGGACCAGGAGGGCGGTTTCGCCGCCTTCGAAGTCGTTCTCGCCGGTGGTGCCGTCGATATGGGTGCCGAACATGTCGGGGGCTTCCGGGGGCGGCGCTTCGGCGGCCTGGCGGACCAGTTCGACGCGCATCAGCTGCGCGGTGACGGCCTGGCGCAGATTGCCAAGCATGGCCTGGAACAGCTCGAACGCCTCGCCCTTGTATTCCTGCAGCGGATCGCGCTGGGCGTAGCCGCGGAAGCCGACGACCGAACGCAGATGGTCGAGATTGACGATGTGCTCGCGCCACAGATGGTCGAGCGTCTGCAGCACAACAGAGCGCTCGACATAGTTCATCACCTCGGGGCCAAAACGCTCGGCGCGCTCCTTGGCGGCGGCTTCGGCGGCCTGCGCGATGCGCTCGCGGATGTCGTCTTCGGCAATGCCCTCTTCCTTGGCCCAGTCATCGACCGGCAGGTCGAGGTTCAGGAACTCGGCGATCTCGGCCTTCAGCCCGGCAACGTTCCACTGCTCGGCATAGGCGTTTTCGGGAATGGCCTTGGCGACGATTTCGTCGATGACGCCTTCGCGCATCTCGGCGATCGTTTCGGAGAGGCCTTCGCCGTCCATCAGTTCGATGCGCTGCTCGAACACCACCTTGCGCTGGTCGTTGGAGACGTCGTCATATTTCAAAAGGTTCTTGCGGATGTCGAAGTTGCGCGCCTCGACCTTCTTCTGCGCCTTTTCCAGCGCCTTGTTGATCCACGGATGGATGATCGCCTCGTCTTCCTTGAGGCCGAGCTTCTGCAGCATGCCGTCCATGCGCTCGGAGCCGAAGATGCGCATCAGATCGTCCTGCAGCGACAGGAAAAATTTCGAGCGGCCGGGGTCGCCCTGACGGCCGGAACGGCCGCGCAACTGGTTGTCGATGCGGCGCGATTCGTGGCGTTCGGTGGCCAGCACATAGAGGCCGCCGGCGGCCAGCGCCTTTTCCTTCAGCCGCTCGATGTCGGCATTGATTTCCTTTTCCCGCGCCTCGCGCTCGGGTCCGGCCGGCATGTCGCCGAGTTCTTCCTCGATGCGCATCTCGGCATTGCCGCCGAGCTTGATGTCGGTGCCGCGGCCGGCCATGTTGGTGGCGATGGTGATGGCGCCGGGCTTGCCGGCCTGGGCGACGATCGCCGCCTCGCGCTCGTGATGGCGGGCGTTCAGCACTTCGAAATCGGTAAAACCTTCCTTGCGCAGGCGCTCGGCCAGCTGCTCGGACTTTTCGATGGAAGTGGTGCCGACCAGCGTCGGCTGGCCCTTGGCACTGGCTTCGCGGATCTCTCTCACGATCGCCTTGTATTTCTCCTCGACCGTCCGGTAGACCTCGTCGTCCTCGTCGATGCGTACGACCGGCAGGTTGGTCGGGATCTCGGTGACTTCGAGGCCGTAGATGTTGCCGAATTCCTCGGCCTCGGTCAGCGCCGTGCCGGTCATGCCGGAGAGCTTCTTGTAGAGGCGGAAATAGTTCTGGAAGGTGACGGAGGCCAGCGTCTGGTTCTCCGGCTGGATCGCCACATGCTCCTTGGCTTCGAGCGCCTGGTGGAGGCCTTCCGAATAGCGGCGGCCCGGCATCATACGGCCGGTGAACTCGTCGATGATGACGATCTCGTCGTTGCGGACGATATAGTCCTTGTCCTTCTGGAACAGTCGGTGCGCCTTCAGCGCGTTGTTGACGTGGTGGACGATGGCGACGTTCTCGACGTCGTAGAGCGACTCGCCCTTGAGCAGGCCGGCGTCGCGCAAAAGGTTCTCGAGCTTCTCGGTGCCTTCCTCGGTGAAGATCGAGGTCTTCTGCTTTTCGTCGATCTCATAATCCTGCGGCTGCAGCTGGATGATGAAGGTGTCGATGGTGTTGTACATTTCCGAACGGTCTTCGAGCGGACCGGAAATGATCAGCGGCGTGCGCGCCTCGTCAACCAGGATGGAATCGACTTCGTCGACGATCGCGTAATTGTGACCGCGCTGCACCATCTGGGCGCGCTCGTATTTCATGTTGTCGCGCAGATAGTCGAAGCCGAGCTCGTTGTTGGTGGCGTAGGTGACATCGGCGGCGTAGGCGGCGCTGCGCTCCTCGTCGGACAGGCCGTGGACGATGACGCCGACCGAGAGGCCGAGGAATTTGTAGACGCGGCCCATCCATTCGGAGTCGCGGGTGGCCAGGTAATCGTTGACGGTGACGACGTGGACGCCCTTGCCGGCGAGCGCGTTGAGGTAGACCGGCAGCGTCGCGACCAGGGTCTTGCCCTCGCCGGTGCGCATCTCGGCAATGCCGCCATTGTGCAGCACCATGCCGCCGATCAGCTGCACATCGAAGGGGCGCATGCCGAGCACGCGGCGCGCGGCCTCGCGGGCGGTGGCAAAGGCCGGGACCAAAAGGTCATCGAGCGAAGCGCCGTTGGCGATGTCCTGGCGGAATTTCGCGGTGCGGCCGACCAACTCCTCGTCGGAAAGCGCCCGCATCTCGTTTTCCATGGCGTTGATCGCCTCGACACGGGGCCGGGTCGATTTGACCCGACGGTCGTTGGAGGAACCGAAAACCTTACGGGCGAGACCGCCGAGACTGACCATCCACTGGTCCTTTCGATAGAATTCTCAATCTTGAGATGAGCGCCGGGCGGCCCCATCAATTCCACGTGAACGTGGACAAACACAAAAAGCGCCCGGAAAACGGTTCTGGACGCAAAGTCGTTGGACAGATAAGAGGGGGCTCAACTGATGTCAACGCCGCGCTGGCCCTGCTGGCTGCGCCAAATTCCGCCACAATCTGGCCGATCTGGAAGCACCCCTCTTAACAATCCCCACCGGAGTCCCCCTATGTCCCTGTTGTTTCGCCGCGCGTCGCTCGCCAGCCTTGGCTTGGCCGTCGGCCTGTCGGCCCTTTCGCTCTCGCCTGTGATGGCGCAGCAAACCGCTCCCGCTCCGGCGGATGCAGCAGCGCCAGCCGCGGCACCGGTCGATCCCAATAAGGTTATCGCCACGGTCAACGGTCAGCCCCTGACCGAAGCAGATCTGGTGCTTGCCGAAGGGGAATTGTCGCAGCAGTTCGCGCAATTGCCGCCCGAGCAGCGCCGTGCCGCCGCCCTTTCGGCTGCCATCGAGATCCGCGTCATGGCCGCCCAGGCGGTCACCACAGGGCTCGACAAGGATCCCGACTTCCAGCGCCGCATGGCCTTCCTGCAGCAGCGCGCGCTGCATGGCGAGATGGTCGAGAAGGGCGTCGTCGACAAGGTCACCGACGCCGAGGTCCGCGCCCGCTACGACCAGGAAATCGCCAACACGCCGCCCACCAACGAGCTGCATGCCCGTCACATCCTCGTGAAGACGAAGGAAGAGGCCGAGGCCATCATCAAGCAGCTCGACGGCGGCGCCGACTTCCAGAAGCTCGCCAACGAGCACACCAGCGATCCCTCAGGCAAGACCAGCGGCGGCGATCTCGGCTGGTTCGGACCTGGCCAGATGGTGCCTGAGTTCGACAAGGCGGCCTCCGCGCTCGAGGTCGGCAAATACACCGAGCAGCCGGTGCAGTCGCAGTTCGGCTGGCATGTCATCAAGCTCGAGGACAAGCGCACCAAGCAACCGCCGGCCTTCGACGACGTCAAGGACCAGGCCAAGCAGGCGGTCATCCGCGACAAGTATTTCGCGCTGGTCAAGTCGCTGCGCGCCGGCGCCAAGATCGAGATCCCCGACGCGAACCTGAAGAAGGCCGTCGATACGCTGGAAAGCGCCAAGTAAGACTGATAGCACTTTGAAAAAGGGCGCGGCAGCCAGGGTTTGCCGCGCCCTTTTTCATTGCCGTATTTTTAGGGGGCGGGCGCCGCTATGCCTTGCATCACGTAGTTGACCGCCTTGCGGATGGTCGCTTCGTCCTCGTTGAGGCGGTTGGTCAACAGATGTCTCCAGGCGAAGGAGGCGATCAGGTCTGCGACAACAGCTGAATCGATGTCGTCCGGGATTTCGCTCCTTGCCTTGGCGCGTTCGATGATCTGGCCGGTATGGGACCGTCGGCCCAGCGAGTAGTCGGCAAGGGCCGCGGCAGCGGTCTCGTCCGACTGTGCCTCGGCGATCAGCGACCGGAACACGCTTCCCGACGATGTCTCGCGCCAGTGAGCGAACAGGTTTTTCAGGAAGCCGACGAGATCCTCCTCCAGCCGCCCGGTATCGGGAACATCGACGCGCTTCTGGCGCTGATAGACTTCGAGCAGCAACGCCGCCTTGCTCGGCCACCAACGATAGATGGTGGGTTTGCCGGCGCGGGCCCGCCGCGCCACCGCCTCGATCGAGAAACCGGCATAACCGGCTTCGACCAGCACGGCCTCGGCGGCTTGGAGAATGGCATCGGCGCTGTCTGGATTGCGCCTTGCGCCAATCGATCTGCGTGCTGGATCGACGATTTCGCTCATTGGCCGTTCCTCCCAAAGCGGTTGCGTTTCGGCTGAAACGACAACCTGCCGCCACCTGTCTGCTTTGCCAATTCTTGCCAGCCAAATGGCAACCATTCCGGTGCAAAAACTCGCCTTCCCCGCCGCATTGTGCGGTCGCTGAAGCCATCTGGCCGCAAAAACGCCGATGCCGGAGATGTTATACATCATAGCTTGACGAAACGGAACGGCCCGTTTTATTCAACGAAACGTTCCGTTCCGATGGAGATCGTCATGACCACCATTATTGCATCCGGCTCCGCCCCTGCCGAGACGGCAATTTCAAGCTGGATGACCTTCTTGCTGGCTGCATCCTGCGGGCTGATTGTCGCCAACATCTATTATGCACAACCACTGATTGGCCCGATCGGCGCTGAACTTGGCTTACCGCCACACGCGGCGGGCCTGATCGTTACGATGGCCCAGATTGGCTACGGGATGGGCCTGTTGCTGATCGTGCCGCTCGGCGACCTAATTGAGAACCGGGGGCTCGTGCTTGGCATACTCGCCGTTGGAGCGCTCGCTTTGTTGGGCGCTGCATAACGCAGCCGTCGTCATTTCTGGCCGCGATGCTGTTTGTCGGCCTTGGCTCGGTCGCGGTGCAGATCCTCATCCCCTATGCGGCGCATCTGGCGCATGAGGCCAAGCGTGGCCGCGTGGTCGGTAATGTCTCGGTGGGGCTGTTGCTGGGCATAATGCTATCGCGCCCGTTTTCCAGCTTCATCACCGCGCTGTCGTCTTGGCATGTGGTCTATTTTGCTTCTTGCACGATCATGATCCTGCTGGCCTTGGTGCTGCGGTTTGCGCTGCCCAGGCGCGTGCCGACGACACGTCTGGGCTACGGCGCGCTTTTGGCGTCCATGGCGCATATCGTGCGCACCACACCGGTCCTGCGGCGGCGGGCTCTCTATCAGGCGTTCCTGTTCGCGGCCTTCAGCCTGTTCTGGACGACAACGCCGCTGCTGCTGGCCGGGCCTGATTTCGGCTTGACGCAGCGTGGCATCGGTTTGTTCGCGCTAGCCGGCGTCGCCGGCGCAATCGCCGCGCCGCTTGCTGGAAGGATTGCCGACCGCGGATGGAGCCGCCCGGCCACCGTCTTTGCCATGCTGTGCGTCGCTGTCGCGTTTCTCATGACCCACATCGCCCGCAGCGGCTCGACGCTTTCATTGGCGCTGCTGGTCGCCGCCGCCGTCGTGCTCGACTTCGGTGTGCAGACCAACCTTGTCCTCGGCTATCGAGACCTGTTCGCGCTCGGCGCCGCACATCGCAGCCGCCTGAACGGGCTCTACATGGCGACGTTCTTCATCGCGGGCGCAATCGGCTCAGGCGTCGGCGGTTGGGCGTATGCGCAAGGCAGTTGGCCCCTGGTGTCCTGGATCGGCCTGGCGCTGCCGGTTGCGGCACTGCTCTGTTTCGCGACCGAATTCATGTCGCGCGAAAGCGCGTGAACTCGTGCGCCGATCAGCTCATCATTGCATCGCTTGCGATGTCTCGGACTCGATGCGCCAGCCGCCGCCGGCCTTGAGCAGCCCAAGTGTGACGCGCGCCTTGCCGGTCAGGCGTGCCGCCGACTTGTCCTTTGGAAGATAGTCGTAGCGCATCGCAAAGACGGCCTCGGCGCGGTCCTCGCCCTGTGGAGTGACCTTCAGGCTACCGGGCTCCAGGCCAAGCGACCAGGAGGCCCATTGCGCGAACCAGTCGGTCTTCACTTTGACGATGGCATCGGCGTCGTAGCTTGTGCCGAAAATGGTGGCCGATGAGCTGTAGAGCCGCTTGACGGCCTCGCCCATCGCCTTGGTGTCCGGCGTCAGATAGTCCCGGCGCAGGAATTTCTCGATCGATGCGTTGTCGTCGCCCACCGAGCGCTCGAGCGTGGCGACTTCCGTCGAAGGCGCCGGCGTCGCGGCCGGCCTTTGTGGCTCTGCGGGTTGTCCGTCCGAGACGAATTCGAAGCGTTCGAGCAGCGAGCCTTGCTCCCAGGGGCGCTGGGTTTCGCGGGTTTGCGAAACCACGTCGCGGCGCACCGCGATCATCATGTCGTTGATGCTCTGGCCGGGCTCGGCGATGTGGCGCAGCAGGGCGGCGGCGAAGGGCGAGTTGCGTCCGCTTCCGTCCATGGCGACAGCGCCAGGTGCCGTCGAGAAGGCGATGAACGAGCCGCGCGTCGAATCGAACTGCGCCAGCCCGGCCAGCGCCGTCGCCGAGCGCGTGGTGGCGGTGCGGCTCAAGCTGCGCGCAAACGGGTTGTTGCGGCAGGCATCGAGAAACACCAGGCTGACCTTGGTCTGCTGTTCCATGATGTCGAGGACTTCGTCGATCGGCACCGCCTCGAGCTGCAGCTTGACCGGTACGTCCAGCCTGGCGTCGACCGGCACGATGTAGTTGCGCCCGTCGACCTGCAGGCCGTGGCCGGCATAGTAGAAAAGCCCGACGCCGGCGCCCTGGAGCGCATCGGAAAACGCGCCGATGCTGCGTTCGAGTTCGCGCTTGCCGAGATCATTGCCCTCGATGACCTCGAAGCCGATGGAGCGCAGCTTGTCGGCGATGTCGAGCGCGTCGTTGACAGGATTGGCCAGCGTGCCGGCTTCGGCGTAAGTGCCGTTGCCGATGACAAGCGCGACCCGCCGTTGCGGCTGCGCATCCGCGCTCAGCAGCAAAAGTCCCAGAAATGCCCATGCGAGGATCGCAAGCCTGCCCATGGGCCAGGATCATAACGCCATCGGCCCCGCCGGGCCAACGGATTTGAGATGCAGGCTTAACCCCGGGCGAGCTCGAGCTCCCGGACAGGAGCGACGAAAACGCCCTTGCGCCGGCGCGGTCTATCGGGCAAACCGGCCTTCCCTTGCGATTTTCCCGCCCGAGGCCTCCATGTCCACGACGATTTCGCCGCTTGCGCCGAAGAAATACCCGAAAATGCCAGAAATCGAGGGGGTGCGCATCGCCACCGCTGAGGCAGGGATAAAGTACAAGGGCCGCACCGATCTGCTGACCATGATCTTCGATGAAGGCACCGCGGTCGCCGGCGTGTTCACGAAATCGAAATGCCCCTCGGCGCCGGTCGACTTCTGCCGGCAGAATCTCGGCGCAGGCAAGGCGCGGGTGCTGGTCGTCAATTCCGGCAACGCCAACGCCTTCACCGGCAAGAAAGGCCGCGAGTCGACCGCGCTGACCGGCGAGGCGGCGGCGAAGGCGGCCGGCTGCACGGCAGCGGAGGTTTTCCTGGCCTCGACCGGCGTCATCGGCGAGCCGCTCGACACCGGCAAATTCAGCCATCTGCTCGCCGGGCTGGTCAGCAACGGCAAGCCCGGGCTGTGGACCGAAGCGGCAAAGGCGATCATGACCACGGATACTTATCCGAAAGTGGCGACCGCGACCGTCAAGCTCGGCGACACCGATGTCACCATCAACGGCATTTCCAAGGGCGCCGGCATGATTGCGCCCGACATGGCGACGATGCTCTCCTTCATCGCCACCGACGCGCCGATCGCCGCCCCTGTCCTGCAGGATCTGTTGTCGCGCGGCACGGCCAAGACTTTCAACGCGGTCACCGTCGACAGCGACACCTCGACCAGCGACACGCTGCTGATCTTCGCCACCGGCAAGGCCGCCAGGCGCGGCGCGCCTGACATAACCGATCCCAAGGATGCCCGCCTTGGCGCGTTCCGCCGGGCGCTCGGCAAGGTGCTGAAATCGCTGGCGCTGCAGGTGGTGCGCGACGGCGAGGGCGCCCGCAAGCAGGTCGAAGTCACCGTCACCGGCGCCAAATCGGCGCGGTCGGCCAAGCGCATCGCGCTGTCGATCGCCAATTCGCCGCTGGTCAAGACGGCGGTTGCCGGCGAGGACGCCAATTGGGGCCGCGTCGTCATGGCCGTCGGCAAGGCCGGCGAACCCGCTGATCGCGACCGGCTGTCGATCTGGTTCGGCGACAACAGGCTGGCGCACGAAGGCGAGCGCGATCCCGGCTATTCCGAGGCCGCGACGTCGGCCTACATGAAGCGCGACGACATCCGCATCCGCGCCGATATCGGCATCGGCCGCGGCAAGGCGACGGTGTGGACCTGCGATCTCACCAAGGAATATGTCGTCATCAATGGCGATTACCGGAGCTGATGGTTTTGAGCTCCAGGCATCCGGCAAGCATGCTGGCGATCGTACGCCGCTACGAGGCGGCCGGCTTTCGCGCCTGGCCGGCGGCCGCCGTCCACTATGACGGCACCTGGGTGGTGCGGCTGACCGCCGGCCACCCGGCCAAGCGGCTGAACTCGGTCAATCCGCTCGATCCCGGCGATATCATGCACATGGCCGACCGTATCGGCCGGGCCAGCCGCCGTTTCGATGCTTATGGCAGGCCGCTGACGTTCCGCATGTCGCCGTTGTCTGGTCCCGATCTCGCCGGCCATCTCGACCGCGAGGGCTGGAGCCGCTTCGACGAGTCGCTGGTCATGCGGTTGCCGCTGGCCGACGCGCAGCTCGACGACGCCATGGACCAGATTCCGCTAAAGGACATCAGCCGCTTTATCGGCGCGTCGCTCAAGGTCAGCGGTTCGGACGTTTCGCTGCGGCCTGGCCTGTCGGAGATCATCGGCGCCATCCAGCCCGAGGCCGGACTGTTCGCGCTCGAAGATGGAGCGGAGCCGCTGGCGACGCTGATCTGCGTGCACGACGGCGATCTCGCCGGCCTGTTCGAGGTCGCCACCGACAAGTCGGCACGCAACAAGGGCCACGGCCGCAACCTGATCCTGTCGGCACTGAAATGGGCACGGCTGCGGGGCGCACGGGAAGCCTGGCTGCAGGTCGAGGCCAACAATGTGCCGGCGCTAGCGCTCTACCATTCGCTCGGCTTCGAGGAAGTCTATCGCTACCACTACCGTCGGCCGCCGGGTCATGAATGACGTCGTGACCGCCGGCAAACGCCTGCTGCTGGTCGCCGCCTGCGCGCTGGTCGATGCCGATGGCCGGGTGCTTCTGGCGCAGCGGCCTCAGGGCAAGCAACTTGCCGGGCTGTGGGAGTTCCCCGGCGGCAAGGTCGAGCCGGGCGAGACGCCCGAACAATGCATCATTCGCGAACTGCATGAGGAAATCGGCATCGAAACCGACATCCCGTGCCTGGCGCCGCTCACTTTCGCCAGTCATTCCTACGACGATTTCCACCTGCTGATGCCGCTGTTCGTCTGCCGCCGCTTTCGCGGCATCGCGCAGCCCAGGGAAGGGCAGACGCTGAAATGGGTGCGGCCGAAGCAGATGCGCGACTATCCGATGCCACCGGCCGATGCGCCGCTGATCCCATTCCTCATCGATCTGCTCTGAGGCTCCCGTCCGGCCGATTCCCGGCCGAGGCGTTGTATCAGCCAGCGTTAATGGAAGATTTATCTCGTCGTGAAAAATTGAAGCATGGCCGTTCGCGGCCGAGCCGTCGATTTGCCGGGGAGCGATAGCATGAACCTAGACAGGGATTGGGACTCGATCCGGCCCGAGCGCGGCTTTCGCGCCGCCGATGCGGGCATGGGCATATTGCGCATCACGCTGCTGTTCGGTTCGGCCGCGGTGGCGCTGGCGCTGATCGCAACCCCTTTCCTCGACAGCCAGACACGCTCGCTGTCGGCCCGCGATGGTTTCGGCGGGCTCGATATGGCGACCACAGGCTCGATCGGCCATCGCGAAACCTACACGCTGCGCCGCAGCGTGCTGCAGCCGCAGCCGAGTTCGGTCTGCATCATCAGGGCCAATGGCAGGAGCAGCGGCGACTGCTGACATGGTTAAGAGATTTCGCAAAGGCGGCGGTTTCACCGCCTGTTAAGCCTTTGCCGTTAACCTTTCTTAACAGATCGGCGGTAGTCTCCTGGCGAGAGGGGTCGAGGTCATGCAGACAATACTGTTGGATTTTCTGAAGGACGAGACCGGCGCGACAGCCATCGAATATGGACTGATCGCGACCTTGGTGGCGTTGGGGATCATCACCGGCGTTGGTCAGTTTGCCGACTCGCTCACCTGGCTGTTCAGCGACAACAACAGCAAGCTTGCGAACGCTTTCGCACCCACTCCCTGATCCGACTTTTCCGCGCCTGCGGGCAGGATCATTGCCCGTCGGGCGCCTCCAGGATTGCTTTCAGCGAGACCTTGGCCGACCCTGGCTTCAGCGGTTTTTGCTGCGATGCGTCGGGCGCCCAGCCGGACATCCAGACAATCGAGAAGCTTGCCCTCACGCGGCCGTCGGGGTCGGAAAATCGCTCGGCGTAGATTTCCGCCGCACGGGCAAACAGCTTGCGCGAGCCCGGCCGCCGGCTGCGATCGGTGAGCGCATTGGTTTCGCCCATGGCCCGCAGATCCGCCATCAGGTTGAACAGGCTGGCATAGCGCACCGTCACCGTCTCGACGTCGGCGACCGGCAGAGCGAGACCGGCGCGCTGCAGCAGCGCACCGGCATCGCGCACATCGGTGAACGGTGTGACACGCGGGCTGGCGCCGCCGTAAAGCTCGGTCTCGGCCGCAAGCAGGCTTTCGCGCAATTCGAAAAGCGTGCCGGCGCCGGCAAAGGCGCCGAGGAAAAGCCCGTCCGGCCGCAACGCACGGCGGATCTGGATCAGCATGCCGGGAATGTCGTTCATCGCCTGCAGCGACAGAAGCGACACCGCCAGATCGAGGCTTTCCGCTTCGAACGGCACGGTTTCGAGCGGTGCGATCAAGCCGGCATCGCCACCGCTGAGGAAAGCCGTGTCCGCCTCGACGCGGGAGATGTCGGCGACCTTGCCGCTTTCGGCGAGCGTCTCAGCCGCCGCCGGCGTCTGGCAAAACAGCACAGCCGCCTTGCCGAACCTGCGCTCGACGGCGCCCAGCCGGTCGGCAAGATCCTCGGCCGTGCGGCGCATCAGGAAGTCCGCACCGTCGACCGGATGGGCAAGCGCGCGCCGCTTGTGCGCCAGCCACAGAGAGGTATCCATTATCGGCTGCAACGGGCAGATCCTTTGTTTGTCCACGCTCCGGGATCGTTGATATAGTGGCGCGCAGGAGCAACCACGTGGCCGATCCGATGCCCAAGATCAAGTCCATCGAGATCATGAACCTGGCCCGGTCGGTTGTCGGCTTGCCGGCGCGCATCCTGTTTCCGCCGGTCTGCGCTGGTTGCCGGCGGCATGTCTCGCAGCCCGGCGTGCTGTGCGGCGCCTGTTGGCCGAAGCTCAGGCTGCTGGAACGGCCATGGTGTCCGGTGATGGGCACGCCCTTCACCCACCATATGGGCGAGGGCTTTCTGTCGGCCGAGGCAATCGCCGATCCGCCGCCTTTCGAGCGGGCGCGGGCGGCCGTCGCCTATTCCGGCGTCGCCCGCCAGATGGTGCAGGGGCTGAAATACCAGGATCGCACGGATCTCGCGCCATGGATGGCGCGCTGGATGGTGCGCGCGGGTGCCGATCTCATCGCCGAGGCGGACGTGGTGGTGCCGGTGCCGCTGCATTGGCGGCGCTTCTTCAGGCGACGCTTCAACCAATCGGCGGAACTGGCAAGGGCGGTCTCGGCGCTCAGCGAATTGCCCTTCGCCCCCTCGGCGGTGCGGCGTGTGAAACTCACACGCCAGCAGGTCGGGCTGGAGCGCGGGGAACGCGAGGAAAATGTGCAGGCGGCCTTTCGAGTGCCCGCCGAGGCGGAAATCGAGATTGCCGGCCGCAGGGTGCTGCTGATCGATGATGTCTACACCACCGGCGCCACGGTGCGTTCCGCCACCAAGGCGCTGAAAAGGGGAGGAGCGGCCGCCGTCGACGTGCTGACCTTTGCCCGTGTGTTGCCGGGGGACTTTCGGGCCGACGAGTCCGCGACTATATAAGTCGGCAACGAACAGCGGAAATTCGTCATGGCCGATGTCACCATCTACACCCGCATGATGTGCGGCTATTGCACGGCAGCCAAGCGGCTGCTCGAGGGCAAGGGCATAGCCTTTACCGAGCACGATGCCTCCTTCTCGCCGGAACTGCGCCAGGAGATGATCTCCCGGGCGCATGGCCGCACGACCTTTCCGCAGATTTTCATCGGCGATACGCATGTCGGCGGCTGTGACGACCTCCACGAGCTGGAGGCCGCAGGGCGGCTGGACAAACTGCTCGCCAACGGCGCGACGAATTGAGGGAATGACGATGGGTGTTTTCAAAGCCGCTGCGATCCAGATGCGTTCAGGCGAGAGCCCCGAGCGCAACGCCGTCGATCTCGAACGGCTGGTGCGTGAAGCAGCCAGCCTAGGTGCCACCTACATCCAGACGCCGGAAATGACCGGCGCGCTGATCCGCGACAAGGAAGTTCGCGCCGCATCGTTCACGTCGGAGGACAAGGACATCGTCGTCGCGACCGCGCGCAGGCTGGCCAGGGAGCTCGGCATGTTCCTGCATATCGGCTCGACCGCGATTTTGCGCGCCGACGGCAAGCTCGCCAACCGGGCGCTGCTGTTCGGGCCGGATGGTGCTGCGCTCGCCACCTACGACAAGATCCACATGTTCGACGTCGATCTCGACAATGGCGAGAGCTGGCGTGAATCCGCCGCCTACGAACCGGGCACCGAGGCCGTCGTCACCGAGATCGAGGGTGCAAAGCTCGGCTTCGCCGTTTGCTACGATCTGCGCTTTCCGCAACTCTTCCGCGCCGAGGCACTGGCCGGTGCCGACCTGCTTTCCGTACCTGCCGCCTTCACCCGCCAGACCGGCGAGGCGCACTGGCACGTGCTGCTCAGGGCCCGCGCCATCGAGAACGGCGCCTATGTCGTCGCCGCCGCGCAGGGCGGCTTGCACGAAGATGGCCGCGAGACCTACGGTCATTCGCTGATCGTCGATCCGTGGGGCCGTATCATCGCGGAAGCCGCGCATGACGAGCCGGCGGTGATCGTCGCCGAGATCGACCCGGCGCAGTCGCTTGCCGCGCGCAAGAAGATCCCCAACCTCAAAAATGCGCGGGATTTTGCCGTCAATGCCGGCTTGGGCGAGTTGCCGCGGCTCAGGGGTGCAGCCTCTTGATCCGTTTTGCCCTGATCTGCGAGCACGAGCACGAATTCGAAGGCTGGTTCCGCAGCAACGACGATTTCGACACCCAGAAGAAGCGCGGCTTTGTCGACTGCCCGAGCTGCGGTTCGCACAAGGTGCAGAAAGCGCTGATGGCGCCGGCTGTCTCCACGGCGCGCAAGCAGGAAACCATAGCGCTGGCCATGGGCGAGGCGCAGAAGCAGGCTTTGGCGCAGTTAAAGGCGATGGCCGAGAAGGTGCGCGAGAATGCCGACTATGTCGGCGACAAGTTCGCCGAGGAAGCGCGAAAGATCCATTTCGGCGAGAGCGACCCGCGCGGCATCTATGGCGAGGCGACGCTGGACGAGGCCAAGAGCCTGGCCGAGGACGGCGTCGAGTTCATGCCGATCCCGGTGTTCCCGGACGATCGCAACTGAGCGCAAGGCGACGGAAAGCGGCCGTCGCGGTGTGGGGTCGGTTGACGTTGGCGGGACAGGGCGGGCGCGAAGGATCGCAACAGAAATTAGCTCACGCTCCCGATCAGCTTTTCTAGCAGACGCGAGAGTGTTTCCCGTTCCGCCTGTGTAAGGCCCGCGAGAATCTCATGCTCGTTGGTCACGTGGGCGGTAACGGCCGCATCGATCAAGGCCAGGCCCTTGTCGGTCAGCCTCACGACAATGCCGCGCCTATCGTTGGGATGCGGCTCGCGCAGGATCAATCCGGACGTCTCGAGCCGGTCGAGCCTGTTGGTCATGGCGCCTGACGTCACCATCGTCGCTTCATAGAGGGCGGTTGGCGTCAGCGCGTAGGGAGAGCCTGAACGGCGCAGCGTGGCCAGCACGTCGAATTCCCCGGACTGCAATCCATAACGGGCAAACAACGGCGCCAGGCGCTCGCGGGCGATCAGCGAGGCGGCCTCGTTCAGCCGCCCGAGCACACCCATCGGCGAGACATCCAGATCGGGCCGCTCCCGCTTCCATTGCTCGATCGCCCGTGCTGCCCTGTCCAACTGTCTCACCATCATATATCTTGACGTTAAGAATCTTTCCATTATCTTATCGTACCATGCAATGCCGGCCAAGCGCCGCGCTACAGGATTCGGTCAATGAAACTTCTCTGGGATTCGGCGCTCGGACTGCTGGTCGTCACCGGCGGCCTGCTCGGCCTGACGCTGCCGTTCGGCAAGCTCGCCACGGCTGCCGGCGTGCCGGCCATGGTCTGGGCCTTCGTCATCTCGCTCGGCGCCGGCGGCGTCTTGCTGTGCGTGCTCCTGGCTCGCGGCCAGCGGGTCCGGCTCACCGCGCACAAATTCCGCTATTTCTTCGTCACCGCCGCGGTGTCCTATGCCGTCCCCAACCTCCTGATGTTCTCGGCCATCCCGCATCTGGGCGCCGGCTACACCGGCATCATGTTCACGCTGTCGCCGGTCATCACGCTGGTGTTCTCGATCCTGCTGCGTGTCCGGCGCCCCAACATGCTGGGCATTGTCGGCATCGCCGTCGGCTTCGTCGGCGCCGTCATGGTCGCGGTGACGCGCGGCGAGGCCGGCCAGCCGGCCGATCTGTTCTGGGTGGCGATGGGGTTGCTCATCCCGGTCAGCCTTGCCGCCGGCAACATCTATCGCACGGTCGACTGGCCGGACGGCACCGGCCCGATCGAGCTTGCCGTCGGCAGCCATCTGGCGTCAGCGGCGATGCTGCTTGCCGGCATTTTTCTCCTGTTCGGCGGCAAGGCTTTCGTGCCACTCGGCGGCGTGCCGCTGGTGGTCGTCGCGCAGGTCGCGTCGGCGTCGGCGATGTTCGCCTTCTTCTTCAGGCTGCAGGCGGTTGGCGGTCCGGTCTATCTCAGCCAGATCGGTTATGTGGCGGCGGCCGTCGGCCTGTTTGCCGGCACCATCTTTCTCGGCGAGCACTATCAGCTGCTGACCTGGGCAGGCGCGCTCATCATCACCGCCGGCGTGTTCATCACCACCAAGGCACAAAGCCGGAAGGCGTGAGCGGCCGCAGGGATCCGAACTGCCTTCGCGACTGGAGCCGATTTCACCTGAATTTGTATCCAGATCTGCTTTATCTTCCTGTTTGAGCGTGATCTTTTCCGAGTGCTCTGGAGCATGCCATGAACGAACCGAAGACATCCGTAGGGACTGCCGTCGATGTAGCTGATTTTCGCGCCGCGATGCGGCTGATCGTCGGCAATGTCAGCGTCATCACCGCCGGCACCGGCGAGGATCGCTCCGGCCTGGTGGTCATTTCGGTCGTCTCGCTGTCGGCCGAGCCGCCGAAGGTGATCGCCTGCGTCAACAGGTCGTCCTCGACCTGGCCGGTGATCGAACGCTACCGGCATTTCGGCGTCAATTCGCTTGGCCCCCAGCATCAAAAGGTGGCCGAGCGGTTCTCCGGTTTTGGCGGCATCAAGGGCAAGGACCGCTATGAGGGCGCCGAATGGATGACGCTCAAGACCGGAGCTTTACTGCTTTCGGATGCGGTGGCCGCATTCGACTGCAGCCTCGACGAGATGATCGATCGCGGCACGCATTCCATCGTCATCGGTTCGGTCGAGGCCGTGCGCACGTCCGATGCCGGCCAGGCGCTGATCTACTGGCGCGGCGGCTACAGGCCGCTGAATTCTGAATGAGATCAGACCGAGCCTTTTTCCGCCAGGACCATGTAGTTGACGTCCATGTCCTTCGACCGCGCCCAGCGGTCGGCCAGCGGGTTGTAGGTGACGCCGGTGCGGTCGATGATGGTCAGGCCGGCGCCGCCAAGCGCCTTTTCGAGCTCTTCCGGACGCACCAGCTTGCCGAACTGGTGGGTGCCGCGCGGCAGCCAGCGCAGCACATATTCGGCGCCGATGATGGCCAAGCCCAGCGCCTTCAGCGTGCGGTTGATGGTGGCCACGAACATGATGCCGCCGGGCCGGACCATCTCGCCGCATTTGGCGACGAACAGGTCGATGTCGGCGACATGCTCGACCACTTCCATGTTGAGGATGACGTCGAATTTTTCGCCGGCATCGGCAAGGTCCTCGGCCGTCGTGGCGCGATAGTCGACGCTGACATTGCCCTCGGCAGCGTGCAGCTTGGCCACTTCGATGTTGGTTTCGGAGGCATCCGCGCCCACAACCTCGGCGCCAAGCCGCGCCATCGGCTCGCACAGAAGTCCGCCACCACAGCCGATGTCGAGGATGCGCAGGCCCTCGAAAGGCCTTGCAGCGCGCGGGTCACGGCCGAAGCGCGTCGCTATCTGGTCGCGGATATAGGCCAGCCGGACCGGATTGAATTTGTGCAGGGGGCGGAACTTGCCGTTCGGGTTCCACCATTCGGCGGCAAGGGCGGAAAAGCGTTCCACTTCTCCGGCATCGATCGTCGATCGTCGGGGCTCTGGCATGGTTGGTCTCCTCGAACGCTAGGAAGTCGGGCGTGAGGCCGCGAATGTCAAGGCAGCAATTTTCGATGCTGCCAAAGGGGCTGACAGACCGGCCGGGCTGGCAGCGCGGCCGACCTACTTCGTGTCCAGCACGTCACGCAGTTTCGCCCCCAGTTGCTCGATGGTGAAGGGCTTGGCGAGGAAATGCACGTCGTGGTCGAGCACGCCGTTGTGGACCACGGCGTTCCTGGTGAAGCCGGTGGTGAAGATCACCTTCAGTTGCGGCATGCGGGCAACGGCCTCTTCCGCCAGCTTGCGGCCGTTCATGACGGGCATGACGATGTCGGTGAACAGAAGGGCGACGTTAGGGCTCTCTGCCAGTTTCTGCAACGCTTCCTCGCCACTCGCGGCATGAATGACGGTGTATCCGAGTTCGCGTATGGCCTCGGTGGTGGAGACCCGCACGCGGGCATCATCCTCGACGACAAGGATCGTTTCGGCGACCGGTGCGGCGGGGCTGTTGCCTCGCCCGGCGGGCAGGGCCGGCTCTTCGGCGCCGAAATACCGCGGCAAGTAGATTTTGATCGTCGTGCCTTCGCCGGGTTCGGAATAGATGTTGACGTGGCCGCCCGACTGTTTGACGAAGCCGAACACCTGGCTCAACCCCAGGCCGGTGCCCTTGTTGACCGGCTTGGTGGTGAAGAAGGGTTCGAATGCCTTGGCCATGACATCGGGGGTCATGCCCGAACCGGTATCGCTGACGGCGATCATCACATACTGGCCGGCCGCGACTTCGGCATGGGCGGCGGCGTAGCTCTCATCGAGATGGCTGTTGGCGGTCTCGATGGTCAGCTTGCCATCATCGCCCATGGCGTCGCGCGCGTTGACGGCCAGGTTGAGAACGGCGTTCTCGATCTGGCTCGGGTCGGCATGGGTTTTCCACAAGCCGCCCGCCAGCACCGTTTCGATGCGGATGGTTTCGCCGAGTGCCCGACGGATCAGGTCGGACATGCCGGTCAGCAGACGGTTGGCGTCGACGATCTGCGGCGCCAGCGGCTGCTGGCGCGAGAAGGCGAGCAGCCGGGCCGTCAGATTGGCGGCACGGGTCGCGGCATCGATCGCCGCGTCGATGAATTGTGCGATGTCGTGCTCGCCGCGCGCCAGCTTGCGCTGGGCGAGATTCATGGCGCTGATGATCACCGCCAGCATGTTGTTGAAGTCGTGGGCGATGCCACCTGTAAGCTGGCCGACCGCCTCCATCTTGTGCATCTGGCGGATCTGGGATTCGGCCTTTTCACGTGTCTCGATCTCATTGCCCAGCGCCACGTTCTTGCGCACCAACTCATCCTGGGCAACGGCAACCTCACGGAAGCGGCGGCGCGATTCCCCGATCGCGTAGCCGGCAAGCAGGAAGATCGCCAGCAGCGCCGCCAGCGAACCGATACGTAGCCAGGCCTCGACCTGGTCGGTATGCGCGTCGCGCGCGGCGACGGCTGCGGCGCTGATGCGTCGGACCGTATCCATGCTGGTCCGGATTTCGTCCATCACGGCCTTGCCCTGGCCGCTGCGAATCAGATCCAGCGCTTTCGTCGCATTGCCCTGGTCGTAAAGGGCAATCGTCTCGGCCAGTTCAGCCTGCTTTTGCGAAAGCGCGTCCTTGATATGGTTGATCGGCTGGACGAGCTGGTCGTCGGGGGCGGTCAAGCTGTCGATGCGGGCAAGTTGGCCCGGAATGGCGCCGACAGCGCTCCGATAGGGTTCGAGATAGGATTTCTCGCCGGTCAGCAGATAGCCCCGCTGGCCGCTCTCGGCTTCCTGCGCCAGAGAAAGCAGACCCGAAAGCAATTGCTGATATTCGATTGCCTCGCGCGCGGCGGCGCGGTTGGCCCGCTGTTCCTCGACCAGCATGGCACGGCTGCCGACAATCAGCGCCAGCACGGCAAAGCCGGCGACAAGCGGGAGCGATTGCCATCGCATGGCACGTCGAAGACGAGCAATCATCATCTGTTATGCCGAATGTTATGCCGAACCAAAAGAATTCCCCGTAGGCAGCATTTCGTAGGCGGCGGCGGGGCGGAAGGCAATATGCCGGCTTCCGGAGCCGGCAATCGGCCGCCAGCCTTGCGAAACCTTCATCATTTGGCTAAGGAGGCCGCGCATTCAGCGGCCGGCGTCAGCCGGCCTTCCGCTTTTCGGGATTCCGGCTTTTGGCCGGGATCCGGCTTCAGGCAAAGGCATTTCGCTCCCATGGCGCGCATCGTGATGAAATTCGGCGGAACCTCGGTCGCCGACATCGCCCGCATCCGCAACGTGGCGCGTCACGTCAAACGCGAGGTCGACGCCGGCCATGAGGTGGCGGTGGTCGTTTCTGCGATGGCCGGGAAAACCAATGAACTGGTCGGCTGGACGCGTGAGGCCTCGCCGATGCATGACGCACGCGAATATGATGCGGTCGTCGCTTCCGGCGAGCAGGTCACGGCCGGCCTTCTGGCCATCACCTTGCAGAACATGGGCGTGCATGCCCGCTCCTGGCAGGGTTGGCAGATCCCGATCAAGACCGACAATGCGCATGGAGCGGCGCGCATCCTCGACATCGACGGCGCGTTCCTGGTCAAGCGCTTCGGCGAGGGCCAGGTGGCGGTGATCGCCGGGTTCCAGGGCATCGGCCCGGACAATCGTATCGCCACGCTCGGCCGCGGCGGCTCCGACACCAGTGCGGTTGCCATCGCCGCGGCGGTCAAGGCCGATCGCTGCGACATCTATACCGACGTCGACGGGGTCTACACCACCGATCCGCGCATCGAGCCCAAGGCGCGGCGGCTGGCCAAGATCTCGTTCGAGGAAATGCTTGAAATGGCCTCGCTCGGCGCCAAGGTTCTGCAGGTGCGTTCGGTCGAGCTTGCCATGGTGCACAGGGTGCGTACCTTCGTGCGGTCGTCCTTCGACGATCCCGACGCGCCCGGAATGGGGGATTTGCTCAATCCGCCCGGAACGCTCATTTGCGACGAGGAAGAGATCGTGGAACAGCAGGTCGTCACCGGAATTGCCTACGCCAAGGATGAAGCGCAGATTTCGCTGCGCCGGGTCGGCGACCGGCCGGGCGTTGCCGCCGGCATCTTCGGGCCGCTGGCCGAGGCCAACATCAATGTCGACATGATCGTCCAGAACATTTCCGAGGACGGCAAGTTCACCGACATGACCTTCACCGTGCCGTCGGGTGATGTCGACAAGGCGCTGGCCGTGCTTGAACGGCTGAAAGCCGAGATCGGCTACGATGTCGTGCAGTCGGAAGCCGGCATGTCGAAGGTTTCGGTCATCGGCATCGGCATGAGGAGCCATGCCGGCGTCGCCGCCACCGCTTTCAAGGCGCTGGCCGACAAATCGATCAACATCCGCGCCATCACGACCTCCGAGATCAAGATTTCGATCCTGATCGACGGTCCGTATACGGAACTTGCGGTTCGTACTTTGCATTCCGTCTACGGTCTGGATAAGCAGTAGCGAGAACGATTTGAGTTGTTGCGTGTGCGCCGGTCGCGGTGGAAACTGCGGCGGGCAGAATGCCCATTGGAGAAGAAGCCGCGATGCGTGATCAGGCCAGTGGCCCGCGCGTTTTGCTCAAACGGCTCCGCGAGCTCATGCAGGAGCCGCTGGAGCCGCAGGAGCGGCTTGACCGGATTGTGCGCGACATCGCCTCCAACATGGTCGCGGAAGTCTGCTCGCTCTATGTGCTGCGCGCCGATTCGGTGCTCGAACTCTACGCCACCGAAGGTCTGAACCCGAACGCCGTCCATTTGGCGCAGTTGCGGCTGGGCCAAGGCCTGGTCGGCACCATCGCCGCCAGCGCGCGGCCGCTCAACCTGTCCAATGCGCAGGAACACCCTGCCTTTGCCTATCTGCCGGAGACCGGGGAAGAGATCTACAACTCGTTCCTCGGCGTGCCGGTGCTGCGGGCAGGGCGCACGCTGGGCGTGCTTGTGGTGCAGAACAAGACCATGCGCCACTACCGCGACGACGAGGTCGAGGCGCTGGAAACTACGGCGATGGTGATCGCCGAGATGATCGCCACCGGCGATCTGGCGCGGCTGACCCGGCCCGGCCTTGAACTCGATCTGCGCCGTCCTGTCAGCTTCACCGGCCTGTCCTTCAATGAAGGCGTCGGGCTCGGCCATGTCGTGCTGCACGAGCCGCGCATCGTCGTCACCAATCTGTTCAACGAAGACAGCGAGGAAGAGGTCCGCCGGCTGGAGACCTCACTCAGCTCGCTCAGGCTGTCCATCGACGACATGCTGGAACGCCGCGACGTCGCCTTCGAGGGCGAGCATCGCCAGGTGCTGGAAGCCTATCGCATGTTCGCCAACGATCGCGGCTGGGTGCGCCGGCTGGAAGAGGCCATCCGCAACGGCCTGACGGCGGAAGCCGCGGTGGAAAAGGTGCAGAGCGACATGCGCGCCCGCATGCTGCACATGACCGATCCCTATCTGCGCGAGCGGATGAGTGATTTCGACGACCTCGCCAACCGCCTGCTGCGCCAGCTGATGGGGCGCGGGCCGGAGGATGTCGCCGCATCGCTGCCAAAGGACGCCATCATCGTCGCCCGTTCGATGGGCGCCGCCGAGCTGCTCGACTATCCCAGGGACAAGATGCGCGGGCTGGTGCTCGAGGATGGTGCCGCGACCAGTCACGTCGTCATCGTCGCGCGTGCCATGGGCATTCCTGTCGCCGGGCAGATGAAGGGCGCCGTTTCCATGGCGGAAAACGGCGATGCCATCATCGTCGACGGCGAAGAGGGCGTGATCCATTTGCGGCCGCAGCCCGACCTCGAAGCCGCCTATGCCGAAAAAGTGCGTTTCAGGGCGCGTCGGCAAGAGGTCTATCGCGAGCTGCGCAAGAAGCCATCGACGACCAGGGACGGGGTCCAGGTCGATCTGTTGATGAATGCCGGTCTTGCCGTCGACCTGCCGCAGCTTGCCGAGGCGGGTGCGGCCGGCATCGGCCTGTTCCGCACCGAACTTCAATTCATGGTCGCCTCGACATTTCCCCGGGCCGAGGCCCAGGAAAAGCTCTACCGCGACGTGCTCGAAGCGGCGCGCGGCAAGCCGGTCACCTTCCGCACCATCGATATTGGCGGCGACAAGGTGCTGCCCTATTTCAAGGGCGCGATCCAGGAAGAGAACCCCGCGCTTGGCTGGCGGGCGATCCGCCTGACGCTCGACCGGCCGGGCCTGCTGCGCACCCAGATACGCGCTTTGCTCAAGGCCAGCGGCGGCCGCGAATTGAAGCTGATGCTGCCGATGGTGACCGAGCTTGGCGAGATCGCCCAGGCACGCGAGATCATCGACCGCGAAGTGCGGCATTTGTCGCGCTTTGCCCATCATTTGCCGACCAGCCTGAAGCTGGGGGCGATGCTGGAAGTGCCGTCGCTCCTGTTCCAGCTCGATGAATTGATGAAGGCGGTCGATTTCGTCTCGGTCGGTTCGAATGACTTGTTCCAGTTCGTCATGGCCGTCGACCGCGGCAACACGCAATTGGCAAACCGCTTCGACACGCTGTCGGCGCCGTTCCTGCGGGTGCTCAAGCAGATCGCCGATGCCGGCGTCCGCAACAATACGCCGGTGACGCTGTGCGGCGAACTCGCCGGCAAGCCGATCTCGGCGATGGCGCTGATCGGTCTCGGTTTCCGCTCGATCTCGATGTCGCCGGCCTCGATCGGTCCGGTCAAGGCGATGCTGACGGAACTGCCGCTGGACGAGTTGAAGGCGTTTTTCGACGACAATCTGATGGCTCCGGCACAGGGCTTGCCGATGCGGGCGCTGCTGCAGGCCTTTGCCGACGACCGTTCGATTCCATTGTAGCAGCCTCATCATGGTCAATTTGCCCCGCGATCGTATGGATCAAGTCGTCAAGCGTTTCGAGATGCTCGAAGCGCAGATGTCGGCCGGTCCGGCGCCGGAAGCCTATGTACGGATGGCGTCCGAATATGCCGAAATCCAGGACATGGTGGCCAAGGTCAGGGCACTGCGCCTGGCCGAGCGTGAGCAGGCCGACCTCGAAGCCATGCTTGCCGACAAGGGCACCGATGCCGAGATGCGGGCGCTCGCCGAGGCCGAGCTGCCCGAGGTCGAGGATCGCATCGAGGCACTGCAGAAGGACATCCAGATCCTGCTGTTGCCCAGGGATGCCGCCGACGACAAGAACGCCATTCTCGAAATCCGCGCCGGCACCGGCGGCGATGAGGCGGCGCTTTTCGCCGGCGACCTGTTTCGCATGTATGAGCGCTACGCTGCCGAACGCGGCTGGCGTTTCGAGACGGCCTCAGCCAGCGATGGCGATGCCGGCGGCTACAAGGAAATCATCGCCACCGTGTCGGGCAAGGGCGTCTTTGCGCACCTGAAATTCGAATCGGGTGTGCACCGCGTGCAGCGCGTGCCGGCGACCGAGGCCAGCGGGCGCATCCACACCTCGGCGGCAACCGTCGCGGTGCTGCCCGAAGCCGAAGAGGTCGACATCGACATCAGGGCCGAAGACATCCGCATCGACACGATGCGCGCCTCGGGTTCGGGCGGCCAGCACGTCAACACCACCGATTCTGCTGTCCGCATCACCCATTTGCCGACCGGCATCATGGTGGTGCAGGCGGAAAAGTCGCAGCACCAGAACCGCGCTAAGGCGATGCAGATCCTGCGGGCCCGGCTCTATGACCTGGAACGCGGCAAGGCGGATGAGGAGCGCTCGGAATCGCGCAAGTCACAGGTCGGTTCCGGTGACCGCTCGGAACGTATCCGGACCTACAATTTCCCGCAAGGCCGCGTCACCGACCACCGCATCAATTTGACGCTCTACAAGCTCGACCGGGTGATGATGGGCGAACTCGACGAGATCATCAACGCGCTGATCGCCGATCACCAGTCCAAGTTGCTCGCCGACATCGGCATCGATGGCTGATCCCGAGACGCTGGGGCAGTTGCTGCGGGAAGCGCAGGCTCGGCTTGCCGCCGCCGCTGTCGACGATCCGGCGCTCGATGCGAGGCTGATCGTCGAGCATTTTTCCGGCACGACCCGAACGCAGGCCATCGCGGAGCCCGAACGCAAGGTCGACGCCGGCGTTGTTGCCGAAATCGGTGCCGCCTTGAGACGCCGCGCTGGCGGCGAGCCGGTACACCGCATCCTCGGCTATCGTGAATTCTACGGTCTGCGCCTGTCGCTGTCGCCGGAAACGCTGGAGCCGCGGCCGGATACCGAAACGCTGGTCGAGGCGATATTGCCCTTCGTCAAGGCCGTTGCGGGGCGGGAAGGCGAGTGCCGCATCCTCGATCTTGGCACCGGCACCGGCGCCATTGCGCTGGCGCTGCTCAGCGCCGTGCCGACGGCGATCGCCACAGGCGTCGATCTGTCCGCGGGTGCGCTGGCGACGGCGGCCGGTAATGCCAGGCAACTGGGCCTTGCAGGCCGGTTCACGACGCTGCAGTCGGACTGGTTCGAAAAAGTTTTCGGCCGGTACCATGTAATCGCCGCAAACCCGCCCTATATAAGCACGGAAGACATTGGAAATCTGCAGGACGAAGTCCGCAATTTCGATCCGCGCCTGGCCCTCGATGGCGGCGCGGACGGTCTGAACCCCTACAGAGCCATCGCCGCGGAGGCGGCAAGGTTTTTGGAAACTGAAGGCAGGATTGCGGTCGAGATCGGCCATACGCAACGCAACGAGGTCTGCGAGATATTCGCTGCAGCCGGCTACGTGCCGGGCGGTGCTTTCCGTGACCTCGGTGGAAACGACAGGGTTATTGTCTTTGAAAGGATAAAGCCTTGACGCAGTGCAAAAAAGCGCTTGGCAATGCCGGGGAATGCGGCTAGGGTCGCCTTAACCGGATGAGACGAAGCAGGCAGTGCTCTTAGCGATTCGGTTTTCCTTGGAAATAGCTGCCTTCTTGCGCAAACGATGCCCAAGCTTCGTGCGGGAATCGTCCGGCAAGTGATGTAACCGGAACAGGATGGCACGTGGCGCCAACGCAATCGATGCGGGCGAACGCCGGTGAAGAGACGAAACGGCTGGCTGCATGAGCGCCTCCGTTCGTGAAGAGTTTTTCGAAAATTTCAAAATGAAGAGAGTTTGATGAGGCCACAACAGCAGAACAGGCGCATGCGCGGTCGCAACAATAATGGCGGCGGCGGTGGGAACAATAACAACAATAATAACAACAACAACCGCAAGGGGCCTAATCCCCTGACGCGCAACTACGAGAGCAACGGCCCGGATGTGAAGATCCGCGGCTCGGCTCAGCAGATCGCCGAAAAATACGCCACCCTTGCCCGCGATTCTCACAGCTCCGGCGACCGGGTCATGGCGGAGAACTATCTCCAGCACGCCGAGCATTACAATCGCATCATCGCGGCCGCACAGGCGCAGATGCCGATCCAGAACGCGCAGCAGAATCGCGATGATTTCGACGATGACGGCGATGAGGACCGCGACGATTTCGATAATAGCGGCAACAACAGCAACGCCGCTTCCGACGTCCAGATCCCGGTGGTCAACCATGGTGCCGGCCCGCAGCCGGTCATCGAAGGTACGCCGGCCGAGGTCGCGCTCAACCGGGAAGGTGGCCGCGAGGCCCGCGACAACAATGGCGGGCGCAACAATGGTGGCCGCGACAACAATGGCGGGCGCCATCGCGATCGTCGCCCCAATGGCGGTTATGGCCAGAACGGCCAGCGCGACTTTGGTTCGCCGATGGAGCAAGCTGGTCAGCCCCAAGGCAACGAGTCCCCGATTCAGAGCGAAGCCGTTTCGCCGACCGAATCTGTAGCGCCGGCCGAACCGGCTCCGGTGTTCGAGAATCTTTCCCCGGCAGGTCTTGCCGCCCAGGCCGAACTCAACGAGGCGGCCGCCGAAAGTGGGGCTGCCCGTCGTCCGCGTCGTCCGCGCCGCCCTCGCGTCAACGCCGATCAGGTTGATGGCGGCAGTGACAATGCCAATTCCGGGACCGATGCCGGCGAGGTGGCTGCGGCCCCGGTCGACAGCGGCAACGCCCAACCGGTCAATGTCGATCTCGACAACTGATCGAACGGCATTTCAAGGCATTGAACGGCGGAGAGAGATCTCCGCCGTTTTCGTTTTGCGCGGCTGTGCAATATTATGCGGTTGCCGATATCGAGACGTCTTGAGGGTTCGGGGCCTGTGCACCATATCAGCCTCAACTGGACCCGGCTCGAATGAGCGGGTCCGTCACCGCAATCGGATCCGGTGCCGCAAAGCGGGCCGGTGATGGAAGGAGACAGATATGAACCTTGAGAAATACTCAGAGCGCGTGCGCGGCTTTATCCAGTCCGCGCAGACCATGGCGCTTTCCCGCAACCATCAGCAATTCACCCCTGAACATATCCTGAAAGTGCTCGTCGACGACGACGAGGGCCTGGCCGCGTCGCTGATCGAACGCGCCGGCGGCAACGTCCGCGACGTCAAGCTTGGCGTCGAGACGGCGCTCGAAGCGATGCCCAAGGTCGAGGGCGGCAATGGCCAGCTCTACCTGGCGCAGCCGCTGGCAAAAGTGTTTTCGACCGCCGAGGAACTGGCCAAGAAAGCCGGCGACAGCTTTGTCACGGTCGAGCGGCTCTTGCAGGCGCTCGCCATGGAGAAATCTGCCAAGACCGCCGACATACTGGCCAAGGCCGGCGTCACCGCGCAGGCGCTCAACCAGGTCATCAATGACGTCCGCAAGGGCCGCACCGCCGATTCGGCGAGTGCCGAACAGGGCTACGACGCGCTGAAGAAATACGCGCGCGACCTGACCGCGGATGCGCGCGCCGGTAAGCTCGATCCGGTCATCGGCCGTGACGACGAGATCCGCCGCACCATCCAGGTGCTGTCGCGCCGTACCAAGAACAATCCCGTGCTGATCGGCGAACCGGGCGTCGGCAAGACGGCGATCGCCGAGGGCCTGGCGCTGCGCATCGTCAACGGCGACGTACCGGAATCGCTGAAGGACAAGCAGCTGATGGCGCTCGACATGGGCGCGCTGATTGCCGGCGCCAAATATCGCGGCGAGTTCGAGGAGCGGCTGAAGGCTGTGCTCTCCGAAGTCACCTCGGCCAACGGCAACATCATCCTGTTCATCGACGAGATGCACACGCTGGTCGGCGCCGGCAAGGCGGATGGCGCCATGGATGCGTCGAACCTGTTGAAGCCGGCTTTGGCGCGGGGCGAGTTGCACTGCGTCGGCGCCACCACGCTCGATGAGTATCGCAAGCATGTCGAGAAGGATGCAGCGCTTGCCCGGCGCTTCCAGCCGGTGTTCGTCGATGAGCCGACGGTGGAAGACACCGTTTCGATCCTGCGCGGTCTGAAGGAGAAGTACGAGCAGCACCACAAGGTGCGCATTTCGGATTCGGCGCTGGTGGCGGCGGCGACGCTGTCCAACCGCTACATCGCCGACCGCTTCCTGCCTGACAAGGCGATCGACCTGGTTGACGAAGCCGCATCGCGGCTGCGCATGCAGGTCGATTCCAAGCCCGAGGCGCTGGACGAGATCGATCGCCGCATCATGCAGCTCAAGATCGAGCGCGAGGCGCTGAAGGTCGAGACGGACGATGCTTCGAAGGACCGGCTCGCCCGCCTGGAAAAGGAACTCGTCGGCCTCGAGGAAGAATCGACCGAGATCACCGCCAAATGGCAGGCCGAGAAGCAGAAGCTCGGGCTTGCCGCCGATCTGAAGAAGCAGCTCGACGAGGCGCGCAACGACCTTGCCATTGCCCAGCGCAAGGGTGAATTCCAGCGCGCCGGCGAGCTTGCCTATGGCAAGATCCCGGAGCTGGAAAAGAAGCTGAAGGAGGCCGAGGCCCAGGACGGCAAGGCCGGCATGGTCGAAGAGGTGGTCACCCCCGACCACGTCGCCCATATCGTCTCGCGCTGGACCGGCATTCCGGTCGACAAGATGCTGCAGGGCGAGCGCGACAAGCTGCTGCGCATGGAAGACGAGATCGGCAAGCGCGTCGTCGGCCAGGGCGAGGCGGTGCAGGCTGTCTCGAAGGCGGTGCGGCGCGCCCGCGCGGGCCTGCAGGATCCGAACCGGCCGATCGGCTCGTTCATGTTCCTCGGGCCGACGGGCGTCGGCAAGACCGAGTTGACCAAGGCGCTGGCGAGCTTCCTGTTCGACGACGAGAGCGCGATGGTGCGCATCGACATGTCGGAGTTCATGGAAAAGCACTCGGTCTCGCGGCTGATCGGCGCGCCTCCCGGCTATGTCGGCTATGAGGAAGGCGGCGCGCTGACCGAAGCTGTGCGGCGCAGGCCCTATCAGGTCGTGCTGTTCGACGAGATCGAGAAGGCGCATCCGGATGTGTTCAATGTGCTGTTGCAGGTGCTCGACGACGGCCGCCTGACCGACGGGCAGGGCCGCACCGTGGACTTCCGCAACACGCTGATCATCATGACGTCGAATCTCGGCGCCGAATATCTCGTTAATCTCGGCGAGGGCCAGGATGTCGATGAAGTCCGCGACGAGGTGATGAACGTCGTCAAGGCATCGTTCCGGCCGGAGTTCCTCAACCGTGTCGACGAAGTGATCCTGTTCCACCGGCTGCGCCGGCAGGATATGGGCCGCATCGTCGAGATCCAGCTCAAGCGGCTGGAGAGCCTGCTTGTCGACCGCAAGATCACGCTGTCGCTGGACCAGGAGGCGGTCGACTGGCTGGCCGCCAAGGGTTACGACCCGGCCTATGGCGCGCGGCCGCTGAAGCGGGTGATGCAGAAGGAATTGCAGGACCCGCTGGCGGAGAAGATCCTGCTCGGCGACATCCTCGACGGCTCGACCGTCAAGGTGACAGCCGGTTCCGACCGGCTGAACTTCCGCTCGAAGCCGACGATCGTGGCGGCCGAAGCGGCGGCCTGATCCTAACGCCGCGCGTCCATGCTGGACGCGCGGCTTTTTCATACACACGTGGGGCGGGGATGACGCTGGACGACTACAACGGCTTTTGCGCCTCGCTGCCCGCGACGAGCCACGTTGTCCAATGGGGCGGCGCCCATGTCTGGAAGGTTGGAGCCAAGGTCTTCGCGATCGGTGGCTGGGATCAAGGCCAGCAGCTCTTCGTCACCTTCAAATGCTCCGATGTCGCCTATGACGTGCTCAAGGAGCAGCCGGGCCTGCGGCCCGCGCCCTATCTTGCCTCGCGCGGCATGACGTGGATCCAGCGTCGGACAAGCCAGAGCATGGATGATGCCGCACTGAAGGACTATCTGCGTGAGAGCCATCGCCTTGTCGCCCTGAAGCTGACCAGGCAGGCGCGCAAGGAATTGGGACTTGCCGAAGCTAGCTAATATTCCTCAAGGCGCCGGAAAACTGCCATCTTCATGCCCGGTTCATATTGGAACCTTATGCTTAGCAAATGGTTTGCTGGCGAAGGGGTTCGCCAAGGGATGATGCCGGGCGGCGGCAATTACGGACCGGAGAGTTTCGCCACTATGCTGCGCACGATCTTCACCCTTTCGGTACTCGCCGGCGGGCTTTTGTCTTCTGGCGCGCTCGGCGCGCCGACGCAGGACAGCGCACCACGGATTGTCCGCGCCGCCAATGACGGCGGCATCCTTGTCGCTCAGGACGGCAATCTCGACATCTACTACGACGCCAGGGGCAATCGCGTCATCGTCGATGCCGATACCGGCAAGGTGATCGCCATCCAGCCGCCGCAGACCCGGCTCGACCGCCGCGCCTTGCGCCGCGATACACGACTGCGCGAACTGGGCCGCGCCCCCGAGGGCGACGACCGTTATTATCTCGACGATCCGGAAGACATGGCGCGGTTCCGCCGCCAGCAGTTGGAAGAGGAAGGCCGCGTGATCCCGCCGCCGGCGGACGAGTACGATCCCTATGGGGACAATTCCGTCGAAGCCTACCCGCCGGCGCCGCGGGACGATGGCAGCTACGACGACAATTTTCCCGACGCGCCGCGGCCGGCAAAGCCAGGTACCATCAAGCGCCAGCCGCTGAACGAGGCCTCGATAGACCCTGCCCCGCCGGCGACGTCAGCCGATCAGGCGGCTCTGCCGCCAAAGGCTGGCGACAAGACCACTGTTGCCCCGGCACTTTCGCTGGGAGCGCGCCAGGAAGTCGCCGCCCTTCAGGTGCTGCTCGACCGGGGTGGCGCTTCGCCTGGCGTGATCGACGGGCGTTTCGGTTCGAATGTCGACAAGGCGCTCGCCGCCTACAACCAGATCACCGGCGCCAGTCTGCGATCGACCGACGCGGTCGCCATCCAGGCGGCACTTGCGCAATCCGGCGGCGATGCCTTCGCCAACTACACGATCACAGCCGAGGATGCGGCCGGTCCCTATGTCGCGTCGATCCCGGAAGACTACAGCCAGAAGGCGCAACTCGACCGCATGGGTTATACGTCGGTGACCGAGGCGCTCGCGGAGCGCTTCCACATGGACGAGAATTATCTCAAGGCGCTCAACCCGGACGTCGATTTCAATCGTCCCGGCACGATCATCAAGGTTGCCAATTTCGGCAGGCTGGTTTCGACGCCGGTAGCCCGCATCGTCGCCGACAAGGACAAGAAAGAGGTTTTCGCCTATGACGCCGGCGGCAAACTGGTCGCCGCCTATCCCGCAACCATCGGCTCATCGGACACGCCGTCACCGTCCGGCATACACACGGTGTCGCGCGTCGCGCTCGATCCGAACTACACCTACAACCCCAGCATCAATTTCAAGCAGGGCCAAAACGACAAGGTCCTGACCATTCCGCCGGGCCCGAACGGTCCCGTCGGTTCGGTCTGGATCGCCCTGGACAAGCCGACTTACGGCATCCACGGCACGCCGGACCCGTCGAAGATCGGCAAGACCGAAAGCCATGGCTGCGTACGCCTGACCAACTGGGACGCGCGGGAACTGGCCAAGCTGGTTTCGCCGGGTGTGACGGTGGAGTTTGTCGGCGGACCTTCAGCCGATAACCTTGCGCAGCAGTGAACTGTGACGTGCGGCGGGATGGACCAGCTGCACGATCAGGATGAAGCCGAGCTTCAGGGGTCCTCATCGAAATTCCCGCAGGCTGCACGCAACGAGGCCAGCATGACTGTGCCATCTGCACCCTGACAGGGTGCAGCCCTGGCCAAACCGCTGGTTTCAGCGACAGCAAGCCACTGGCTGGTTGTTGCCGGAGCGCTGGGGGTTTAAGCAAGATTTCATGCATTCACCAAGTGAAGCCGCCGCCGTCCCGCTGCCCAGTCCGGTCACGAATGGGACGTTCTGTCCGCAGTCGCGGCGGCGATTTGTGCTGATCGCGGCAATCCTGGCCTCGGCGCTTGGCTTCATAGACGGCTCGATCCTGGCCATCGCCACGCCGGCGATCCGCGTTAACCTTGGCGCCAGCCTTGCCGAGGCGCAGTGGATTTCCAATGCCTATGCGTTGACGCTGTCGGCGCTGATCCTGGCCGGGGGTGCTGCCGGCGACCGATTCGGTCTGCGCCGCGCCTTCGTGGCGGGCATTGCGCTGTTCATCGTCGCTTCGCTGGCCTGTGCGCTGGCGCCGAATGCCATTGTGCTGATCGCCTTTCGCGCGTTGCAGGGCATCGGTGCGGCAATCATGGTGCCCGGCAGCCTCGCCATCATCGCCAAGGCCTACCCGAAGAAAGAACGCGGCCGCGCGATTGGGATCTGGGCGGCGGCTTCAGCGCTGACCACGGCACTTGGCCCGGTGTTCGGCGGTTTCGTGCTGTCGGCCTTCGGCGACGGCATCTGGCGGGCGATCTTCGCCATCAACCTGCCGCTGGGCTTGATCTCGATCTGGCTTCTGCTGGCCAAGGTTCCTGCCGATACGCCGACGGAGAAACGCAGCCTGGATCTCGGCGGTGCAGCGCTCGCGACGTTGGCCTTCGGTGCGCTTGCCTATGGGCTGACCTCGATGAGTGCCAGCGGCGAGGGCCTCATGGCAGGGCCGAGCATTGCCGCCGGCGTCGTATTGCTGGCGGTCTTCATCGTCTTCGAGCTTCGGCAGCGCCAGCCGATGATCGACCTCAGCCTGTTTCGCGTCGGTGCTTTCGCCGGCGCCAATGTAGCGACGTTCTTCCTCTATTTTGCGCTGTCGGCCAACCTTTTCTATCTGCCGATGCTGCTGATCGCCGGCTGGGGGCTGAGCACGGCCGAGGTCGGCTTCATCTTCCTGCCCTTGTCGGCAGCGATCGCGCTTTTGTCGGGACCTGTCGGCAAGCTGTCGGACCGGATCGGACCGCGTTTTCCGATCGCCTGCGGCAGTCTGGTCGTGGCTTTTGCGTTTGCCGGGCTGGCCTTGCTCACCTATGCTGGCATCCACAATTTCTGGACGGGAACATTCCCGCTGATGGGGCTGATGGGGCTCGGCATGGCTCTGGTCGTGTCGCCTTTGTCGACCGCGATCATGACGGCGGTGGAGGACAAGGATACGGGGGCGGCCTCCGGCATCAACAATGCCGTCTCACGCATCGGCGGTTTGATCGCGGTGGCGGCGATGGGCTCGCTTGCCGCATGGGTCTACGCGAATGCATTGGACGCGAGCGCAACGTCCGGCATCCCGGGATTTGGTGAACCGGCGCCAGCCGGGCTTGCGCCGGCCATCGATGCGGCAAGGCTCGCCGCCAGCGACGCCGCTTTCGCCGCGGTTTCTTCGGTGACCGCGCTGCTTTGCCTGCTTGCGGCTGTTATCGCCTGGGCGACCATTCCCGGTGAGCGATTGCCATGGCCGCGACAGGCCGAAGATACGCAAAGCTGAAGCGGATCAACCGTCGATCTTGGCGCTCGCAACCTTCAGCGAATCGCTGTCTTCCTGCTTCAGCAGTTCGTCGATGCGCTCGCGCTCGCGCTTGAAGGCGACGAGGTCATCGCCCTTCAGCACCTTGCCGACCGGCAGGCGGACACGCATCGGATCAACCTTGGTGCCGTTGACGATAAGCTCGTAGTGAAGATGCGGGCCGGTGGCGAGGCCGGTCTGGCCGAGGAAGCCGATGGTCTGGCCCTGGCGGACGTGCACGCCCGGTTCGATGCCTTTGGCAAAGGCGCTCTGGTGATTGTAGGACGTTTCGTAGCCATTGGCGTGGCGGATGATGATCTGCTTGCCGTAACCGCCGGCCCAGCCGACCTTCTCGACCGTGCCGTTGCCGGCGGCGATGATCGGCGTGCCGATGGGTGCTGCCCAGTCGACGCCGGTGTGCATGCGGACATAGCCGAGGATGGGATGCCTGCGGGCGCCGAAACCGGAGCGGAATTTCCCGGCGGGCAGGGGATTGCGCAACAGGAACTGCTCGGCGCTCGAGCCGTCCTCATCGAAATAGTCGGTGCCGCCGTCCTGCATCTGGAAGCGGTAGAAGTTGCGGGTCTGGCCGCCGAACGTCGCCGAGACGTAAAGGAGTTCGGAGCTGTCCGAGGTCTGGTCGTCGCCGTCGGGCTGCGAGAACAGGACTTCGATGCGGTCGGCGGGGCTGAGGCGGGACTGGAAGTCGACGTCGGACGCCAGCAGCTTGATCAACCGCTGCGTCATCGCCTTGGACATGCCGTAGGAATAGGCGGCGCGGTAGATGCCGTCATAGACGTTGGGCAGGTTGCCGCGCACCACGACCGGCGCCGACGAATCATCGAAGGCTGTCAGCAATTCGGGGTTCGGATCCGGTTCC
>NZ_JAFG01000009.1:160000-162464 GCF_000519305.1 Mesorhizobium ciceri WSM4083
TGACTTGTGGCTAGGGGTGAAAGGCCAATCAAACTCGGAAATAGCTGGTTCTCCGCGAAATCTATTTAGGTAGAGCGTCGACCGAATACCCCAGGGGGTAGAGCACTGGATGGGCTAGGGGTCCTCACCGGATTACCAAACCTAACCAAACTCCGAATACCTGGGAGTACTAGTCGGCAGACACACGGCGGGTGCTAACGTCCGTCGTGAAAAGGGAAACAACCCTGACCTACAGCTAAGGTCCCCAAGTTATGGCTAAGTGGGAAAGGATGTGAGGATCCCAAAACAACCAGGATGTTGGCTTAGAAGCAGCCATCATTTAAAGAAAGCGTAACAGCTCACTGGTCTAAATAAGGGTCTTTGCGCCGAAAATGTAACGGGGCTAAAGCCATACACCGAAGCTTAGGGTTTGGTCCGCAAGGGCCAAGCGGTAGCGGAGCGTTCTGTAAGCTGATGAAGCCATACCCGTGAGGGGTGGTGGAGGTATCAGAAGTGCGAATGCTGACATGAGTAACGTAAGGGGAGTGAGAGACTCCCCCGCCGAAAGACCAAGGGTTCCTGCTTAAAGCTAATCTGAGCAGGGTTAGCCGGCCCCTAAGACGAGGCGGAAACGCGTAGTCGATGGGAACCACGTTAATATTCGTGGGCTTGGAGGTAGTGACGGATCATTGAGGTAGTCCAATCTTATCGGATTGAACGGGCTGCTGCGTGGTTCCAGGAAATAGCTCCTCCTTATAAACCGTACCCGAAACCGACACTGGTGGTCTGGTAGAGTATACCAAGGCGCTTGAGAGAACTATGCTGAAGGAACTCGGCAAATTGCACGCGTAACTTCGGAAGAAGCGTGACCCTTTTCTACGCAAGTAGAGGAGGGTGGCACAGACCAGGGGGTAGCGACTGTTTATCAAAAACACAGGGCTCTGCGAAGTCGCAAGACGACGTATAGGGTCTGACGCCTGCCCGGTGCTGGAAGGTTAAGAGGAGGGGTGCAAGCTCTGAATCGAAGCCCCAGTAAACGGCGGCCGTAACTATAACGGTCCTAAGGTAGCGAAATTCCTTGTCGGGTAAGTTCCGACCTGCACGAATGGCGTAACGACTTCCCCGCTGTCTCCAGCATAGACTCAGTGAAATTGAATTCCCCGTGAAGATGCGGGGTTCCTGCGGTTAGACGGAAAGACCCCGTGCACCTTTACTATAGCTTTACATTGGCATTCGTAGTGGCATGTGTAGGATAGGTGGTAGGCTTTGAAACCTGGGCGCCAGCTCAGGTGGAGCCACCCTTGAAATACCACCCTTATTACTATGGATGTCTAACCGCGGCCCGTTATCCGGGTCCGGGACAATGTATGGTGGGTAGTTTGACTGGGGCGGTCGCCTCCTAAAGAGTAACGGAGGCGCGCGATGGTGGGCTCAGAACGGTCGGAAATCGTTCGCTGAGTGCAATGGCATAAGCCTGCCTGACTGCGAGACTGACAAGTCGAGCAGAGACGAAAGTCGGTCATAGTGATCCGGTGGTCCCGCGTGGAAGGGCCATCGCTCAACGGATAAAAGGTACGCCGGGGATAACAGGCTGATGACCCCCAAGAGTCCATATCGACGGGGTTGTTTGGCACCTCGATGTCGACTCATCGCATCCTGGGGCTGGAGCAGGTCCCAAGGGTATGGCTGTTCGCCATTTAAAGCGGTACGTGAGTTGGGTTCAGAACGTCGTGAGACAGTTCGGTCCCTATCTGCCGTGGGTGTAGGAATATTGAAAGGATCTGTCCCTAGTACGAGAGGACCGGGATGGACGGATCTCTGGTGGACCTGTTGTGGCGCCAGCCGCATAGCAGGGTAGCTATATCCGGACGGGATAACCGCTGAAGGCATCTAAGCGGGAAACCCACCTTAAAACGAGTATTCCCTGAGAACCGTGGAAGACGACCACGTTGATAGGCCGGGTGTGGAAGAGCGGCAACGCTTGAAGCTTACCGGTACTAATAGTTCGATCGGCTTGATCGTTCTCATTCCTTATGCTCATCGCTCCAAATCGGAGGATGACAGGCACGAAAAAGACCAGCGAAACAGCTCCGACAGAGCCCCAGGCCTTGCGCCTGATGCTATGTCGCGGCCAATCGCTCAAAAAGCTTCTCGAACAACGTGCGTTTTGCCGACCTGGTGGTTATGGCGGAGCGGCTGCACCCGATCCCATTCCGAACTCGGCCGTGAAACGCTCCAGCGCTGATGGTACTTCGTCTCAAGACGCGGGAGAGTAGGTCGCTGCCAGGTCTGCCAAACGCACGTTGATCNCACATCCAAATCGGATGGAGAGAAATCTTCTCTTTATGAAATGGCCCGCCAAGGGATCACGGGCCGCGTAAGCGGCCCTTTCATTTGGTCAGCCATATACCTATCTGTAGGCCTCGGCTTACGTCCGATAAAGCAAGCAAACGCTTGCTTAGGAACGCAAGCAAGCGCTTGCTTA
>NZ_JAFG01000010.1 GCF_000519305.1 Mesorhizobium ciceri WSM4083
GGAGACCGTCGAGCGCTCCTTCGCCGACGCCAAGCAACTGCATGGTCACCGCTATGCGCGGTTCCGAAGTCTCACCAAGGTCGCCTGCCAGTGCCTGCTCGCCGCCGCCGCACAAAACATCAAGAAGATCGCCCTTTGCCTGTGCCCGAAGCCCAAGTCGGCCCGCACATGAGGCCCAACGCCTCCTGTCAAAATCCCCTGACACAAACAGTCCAAGACACTTCAATCACATAACAAAAAACCCCGCCGAAAATCGACGGGGTTTGTCAGCAGTCTGAGCGGCGCCGAAAGGCGCCGCTTTTTTGTTGTCGGGGATATCCGTTATCAGGCGATCAGCAGGCCAAAGCGGTCGACTTCTTCGGCCGTCGTCGCGAAGCTGGTGACGAAGCGGTAGAGCAATTCGTCCTCGCCGATGTGGCCGTCAAAGCCATGCGGCTTGTGCCAGTCGTAGAAGGCGGCACCCGCGGCCTGCAGCCTCTCGGCCTCGGTCTTCTTGATCACCGCGAAAACCTCGTTCGCCTGCGGCAGCCATGCCAGCTTGGCCGTTGCCGAATCCTCGATCGCGGCGGCAAGGCGTGCGGCCATGGCGTTGGCGTGGCGGGCGGTGTCCAGCCACAATCCGTCCTTGAAATAGGCTTCGAACTGCGCTGCGACGAAGCGCGATTTCGAAAACAGCTGGGCGGCGCGCTTGCGCAGGAACGCCAATTCCCTGGCACGATCGAGATCGAACAGCACGATCGCTTCGGCGCACCAGCAGCCGTTCTTGGTGCCGCCGAAGGACAGGATGTCGACGCCGCGTTTCCAGGTCATTTCGGCCGGTGTCGTGTCGAGCGCGACCAGCGCATTGGCAAAGCGGGCGCCATCCATGTGCAGGGGCACCGAATATCGTTTGGCGATCGCCGAGATCGTCTCGATCTCATCCAGACCGTAGATGGTGCCGACCTCGGTCGACTGGGTGATCGAAACGGCCATCGGCCGTCCCCAATGGACGATTTCCGGTGCGAAACGGCCGATGGTCCTTTCCAGATTGTGCGGATCGATCTTGCCCAGCGCGCCATCGATCTCATGCAAGCGGGAGCCGCCGGAGAAATACACCGGCGCGCCGCATTCGTCCTCGATGACATGCGATTCGCGGTGAGCAAAGGAAATGCCGCCCGGCTTGTTGTAAGCGGTCAGCGCCAGCGAGTTGGCGGCCGTGCCGGTGGCGACAAAGAAAACCGCGACCTCGCGTTCGAAAATCTCGCTGAAGCGCTGGTAGACTGCCCGGTCGAGCGCACCGTCGCCATAGGCGGTGGAGAAGCCGCCGGCGTTCGCCGACAGGCCGGCGGCAATGTTGGGATGGGCGCCTGCCCAATTGTCGGAAGCGAAGAACATGCATCTGCCTATGTCTTGGGAGGTCGGGGGGTTGGGGGATCGGGGTTTTGGGGAAATCAGCCTGAAGTTGACCGGTTTCGCGAGCGGACCGCAAGAGGCCAGGCGCCGGAAAAACAGTAAAGCCAGCCACCGGCAAAGCCCAGGCCGACGACTGAAGCTTACGTTTTTCCCGGACTTGACGACATTTTCTGTCGCGAAAAGCCCAAGTTTTTTGTGAATCGGTCTTGTGCGCGCCTGGGATTTCTGCCATAAAAATTTAGGACAGTAGTGCTGTCTTATTTTGTCGCACAAAACGAGCTGGATTGGCGTATCATTTGGGCCTCTCCGGCTGTTGCCGCGAGCGACAGGTGGACAGCCAGACTCTGGCCTGTACGATTACCAGATGCGATCCATGCGGAAAGCCGCCTGGTTCGACAAGGATTTCGCAAGACGTGCCACAAGGATCAGGGTGAGCCAAGCGCTTGCCGAGGCAAACCAGCGCCTGAATGGCTGGGAATGGAGGACAGGAGATGACGGACATGACGCACTCTGCGACGAACGGCCAGGCCGCGCAGACGAAAGCGGCAACCGTCAAAACCACCTTGCGATCCAATATTGGCCGAACCGCCAACGGCTTTTCCGCCCAAGGCCTCTACGATCCGCGCAACGAGCATGACGCCTGCGGCGTCGGCTTCATCGTCAATATGAAGGGTGTGAAGTCGCATCAGATCGTCGAGGACGGGCTGGCTGTGCTCGAAAACCTGACGCATCGCGGCGCCGTCGGCGCCGATCCGCTGGTCGGCGATGGCGCCGGCGTGCTGGTGCAGCTTCCCGACCAGTTCTTCCGTGAGGAGATGGCAGCCCAGGGCATCGACCTGCCGCCGGCGGGCCAATACGGCGTCGGACACTGGTTCATGCCTCAGGACACGGCCCTTCGCGCCCATATCGAGGACATCATTGCCGAATCGGCGCAATCCGAGGGGCTTCCGCTCATCGGTTTCCGTGACGTGCCCGTCGACAATTCGTCGCTTTCGAAGGCGCCTGACATCGTGGCATCCGAGCCGTTCCATCGGCAGATATTCATCGGCCGCACGCCAGACATTACCGATGACGAGGAATACGAGGCCAGGCTCTATCTGCTGCGCAAGGTCATATCGGGCCGCATCTATGCCGAGAACGACAACATGGACATCGGCGCCTATTGCGTGTCGCTGTCGGCGCGCACCATCGTCTACAAGGGCATGTTCCTGGCTTATCAGGTCGGGGCCTACTACAAGGACCTCAAGGATCCGCGCTTCGAGACGGCGCTGATCCTCGTCCACCAGCGCTTCTCGACCAACACGTTCCCGTCATGGAAGCTGGCGCATCCCTACCGCATGGTCGCCCACAATGGCGAGATCAACACCGTGCGCGGCAACAACAACTGGATGGCTGCGCGTCAGGCGTCGGTCGATTCCGAACTGTTCGGCAACAACATCTCGAAGCTGTGGCCGATTTCCTATGACGGCCAGTCCGACACCGCCTGCTTCGACAATGCGCTCGAGTTCCTGTTCCAGGGCGGGTACAGGCTCAGCCATGCCATGATGATGCTGATCCCGGAAGCCTGGGCCGGCAACAAGCTCATGGATGCCGATCGCAAGGCCTTCTACGAATACCATGCGGCACTGATGGAGCCGTGGGATGGGCCGGCGGCGGTGGTCTTCACCGATGGCCGCCAGATCGGCGCCACGCTCGACCGCAACGGACTGCGCCCGGCACGCTACATCGTCACCGACGATGATCGCGTCATCATGGCCTCGGAAGCCGGCGTGCTGCCCGTGCCCGAGGAGAAGATCGTCAAGAAGTGGCGGCTGCAGCCCGGCCGTATGCTTCTGATCGATCTGGAGAAGGGGCGTATCGTCTCCGACGAGGAGCTCAAGTCGGAGATCGCGACCAAGCATCCCTACAAGACCTGGCTCGCCAACACGCAGCTCATCCTCGAAGATTTGAAGCCGGTCGAGCCGCGCGCGCTGCGCAAGGATGTCAGCCTGCTCGATCGCCAGCAGGCGTTCGGCTACAGCCAGGAAGACACCAAGCTGTTGATGTCGCCGATGGCCACGACTGGCCAGGAGGCGGTGGGCTCGATGGGCACCGACACGCCGATCTCGGCGATGTCGGACAAGTCGAAGCTGCTCTACACCTATTTCAAGCAGAACTTCGCCCAAGTCACCAATCCGCCGATCGATCCGATCCGCGAGGAGCTGGTGATGAGCCTGGTGTCCTTCATCGGGCCGCGGCCGAACATCTTCGACCTCGTCGGCAATTCGCGCCGCAAGCGGCTCGAGGTGCGCCAGCCGATCCTGACCAATGGCGATCTCGAAAAGATCCGTTCCATCGGCCACACCGAGGACCGCTTCGACACCAAGACGATCGACATCACCTATGGCTCCGCCGAAGGGGCCGCGGGCATGCAGGGCGCCATCGACCGCCTGTGCGAGCGGGCCGAGGCGGCGGTTGCCGGCGGTTACAACATCATCATCCTGTCCGACCGCCAGGTCGGGCCGGACCGCATCGCCATTCCGGCGCTGCTGGCTACGGCCGCGGTCCATCATCACCTGATCCGCAAGGGGCTGCGGACCTCGGTCGGCCTCGTCGTCGAATCCGGCGAGCCGCGTGAAGTGCATCATTTCTGCTGCCTTGCCGGCTATGGCGCCGAGGCGATCAACCCGTACCTCGCCTTCGATACGCTGCTCGACATGCACAAGCGCGGCGAACTGCCGAAGGAAGTGGACGCCTACGAAGTCGTTTCGCGCTACATCAAGTCGATCGGCAAGGGCATCCTCAAGGTGATGTCCAAGATGGGCATCTCGACCTACCAGTCCTATTGCGGCGCGCAGATTTTCGATGCCATCGGCCTGAAGACCGATTTCGTGCAGCAATATTTCACCGGCACCGCGACGCTGATCGAAGGCGTCGGCCTGGACGAGATCGCGACCGAGACGCTCAGCCGCCACAATGATGGTTTCGGCAACGACCCCGTGCTGCGCAACAGCCTCGAGGTCGGCGGCGAATACATGTACCGCATGCGCGGCGAGGCGCATATCTGGTCGCCCGACGCGGTCGCCACCTTGCAGCACGCCGTGCGCCAGGGATCGTGGGAAACGTTCAAGGACTATTCCGCCCAGATCGACAGCGAGACGGCCCGCGCCCAGACCATTCGCGGCCTGTTCAAGCTCAAGCTGGCCGGGGAAACCGGCCGCACGAAGGTGGCGCTCGACGACGTCATGTCGGCGGCCGACATCGTCAAGCGGTTCTCGACCGGAGCGATGTCATTCGGATCGATCTCGCGCGAAGCGCATACCACGCTGGCACGCGCGATGAACCAGATCGGCGGCAAGTCGAACACCGGCGAGGGCGGCGAAGAGGCCGACCGCTATCTGCCGCTGCCCGGCGGCGGCAAGAACCCGGAACGCTCGGCGATCAAGCAGATCGCTTCGGGTCGTTTCGGCGTGACTGCCGAATATCTCGTCAATTCCGACATGATGCAGATCAAGGTGGCGCAGGGTGCCAAGCCCGGCGAGGGCGGCCAGCTGCCCGGCCACAAGGTCGACGCGACCATCGCCAAGGTCCGGCATTCGACGCCGGGCGTCGGCCTGATCTCGCCGCCGCCGCATCACGACATCTATTCGATCGAGGATCTGGCACAGCTGATCTACGACCTGAAGAACGTCAATCCGGCGGCCGACGTGTCGGTCAAGCTGGTGTCGGAGGTCGGTGTCGGCACGGTTGCGGCGGGTGTCGCCAAGGCACGCGCCGACCACATCACCATTTCGGGCTATGATGGCGGCACCGGCGCCTCGCCGCTGACCTCGCTCAAGCATGCCGGCAGCCCGTGGGAAATGGGCCTTGCCGAGACGCACCAGACGCTGGTGCTGAACGGCTTGCGGTCGCGCGTTGCGCTGCAGGTCGACGGGGGCTTGCGCACCGGGCGCGACGTGATCATCGGCGCGCTGCTCGGCGCCGACGAGTTCGGCTTCTCGACGGCACCGCTGATCGCGGCCGGCTGCATCATGATGCGGAAGTGCCATCTCAACACCTGCCCGGTCGGCGTCGCGACGCAGGATCCGGTGCTGCGCAAGCGCTTCAAAGGCACGCCCGAGCATGTCATCAACTTCTTCTTCTACGTGGCGGAAGAGGTGAGGGAGCTGCTCGCCGAGATGGGTTACACCCATATCGACCAGATCATCGGCGACACCGATCTTTTGGAGAAGCGCGACCTGATCGTGCACTGGAAGGCGCGCGGGCTCGATTTCTCGAAGATGTTCTTCAAGCCGGATGCGCCGCATGAAGCGGTGCACTGGACCGAGCGTCAGAAGCACCCGATCGACGACGTGCTCGACCGCAAGCTGATCGAGCTGGCCAAGCCGGCGCTCGAGAGCAAGCTGCCGGTCAAGATCGAGGTCGATATCCGCAATGTCGACCGCTCGACGGGTGCCATGCTGTCGGGTGAAGTGGCCAAGCGCTTCAAGCACAAGGGCCTGCGCGAGGACACGATCCAGGTGAAGCTGACCGGCACTGCCGGCCAGTCCTTCGGCGCCTTCCTGGCGCGCGGCATCTCGTTCGAGCTTGTCGGCGCCGGCAACGACTATGTCGGCAAGGGCCTGTCGGGCGGGCGCATCGTCATCCGGCCGCCGGAAGAGGCCAAGATCGTCGCGGCTGAGTCCATCATCGTCGGCAACACGGTGCTCTATGGCGCAACCGAGGGCGAGGCCTATTTCGCCGGCGTCGCCGGCGAGCGTTTCGCCGTGCGCAATTCGGGCGTAGCGGCCGTCGTCGAAGGCGTCGGCGATCATGGCTGCGAGTACATGACGGGCGGCATCGTCGTCGTCATCGGCAAGACCGGCCGCAACTTCGCCGCCGGCATGTCGGGCGGCGTCGCCTATGTGCTCGACGAAGCGGGTGATTTCGCCGAGCGCTGCAACATGGCGATGGTCGAGCTGGAGCCGGTTCCCGAAGAAGACGATCTGATGGAAAGGCTGCTGCACCATGGCGGCGACCTCGATCACAAGGGTCGCGTCGACGTCTCCGGCGACATGACCAGCCATGACGAGGAGCGGCTCTACCAGCTGATTTCCAACCATGTGCACTACACCGGGTCGGTACGTGGCCGCGAGATTCTCGACGACTGGACGATTTTCCGGCCGAAGTTCCGCAAGATCATGCCGGTCGAATACCGCCGCGCCCTGATCGAGATGGAACGCATGCGCATGGGCGTCGCGGCGGAATAGGCTTTGCAATTGCCGGGGAGCCCAGGCTTCCCGGCCCATCTTCATCGACAGTTTGACCTCCGGCGCAAGGTTGCCATGGCTGCCTCAAGGGGTTAACGGGTGCGGCGAAAACCGCACCATCTGGACAGCAGGAACTGGACTATGGGCAAGGTAACAGGCTTTCTCGAAATCGACCGGCAGGTGCACAAGTACCAGCCGGCCTCCGACCGCATCCGGCATTTCCGCGAATTCACGCTGCCGATGTCGGACAAGGAGGTCGAGAAACAGGCCGCGCGCTGCATGGATTGCGGCATTCCGTTCTGCCACGGGCCGACCGGCTGCCCGATCCACAACCAGATTCCGGACTGGAACGACCTCGTCTACAATGGCGACTGGGACAATGCGATCCGCAACCTGCATTCGACCAACAATTTCCCGGAGTTCACCGGCCGCATCTGCCCCGCACCCTGCGAGGAAGCCTGCACGCTGAACCTCGAGGACATTCCCGTCGCCATCAAGACGGTCGAGCAGGCGATCGCCGACAAGGCCTATGAAACCGGCCATATCAGGCCCTATCCGCCGGAAAAGAAGACCGGCAAGCGCGTCGCCGTCATCGGTTCCGGTCCCGCCGGCATGGCGGCTGCCCAGCAGCTTGGCCGCGCCGGCCACGATGTTCATGTATACGAGCGCGAAAGCCGGCCCGGCGGGCTGATGCGCTACGGCATTCCCGACTTCAAGATCGAGAAGCACTACATCGACCGGCGCATCGAGCAGATGCAGGGTGAGGGCGTGACCTTCCATTGCGGCGTCAATGTCGGCGTCGACAAGCCGGTTGCCGAGCTGCTCGCCGAACATGATGCGGTGCTCTATTGCGGCGGCTCGGAAACGCCGCGCGCAGCCGGCATTCCCGGCGACGATCTCGGCGGCGTGCATGACGCGATGCCCTATCTGGTGCAGCAGAACAGGCGGGTCGGCGGCGAACCGATCCAGTCAGTGGCGTGGCCGTCGCATCCGATCATCGCCGGCGGTCAGCATGTCGTCGTCGTCGGCGGCGGCGATACAGCGTCCGACTGTGTCGGCACGGCCTTCCGCCAGGGCGCCGTGCGTGTCACCCAGCTCGACATCCGCCCGCAGCCGCCGGAGAAGGAAGACAAGCTTTCGGTCTGGCCCTACTGGGCGACCAAGATGCGCACCTCGTCTTCGCAGGCCGAAGGGGCGGAGCGCGAATTCCAGGTGGCGACGCTCGAATTCATCGGCGAGGAAGGCCAGCTGACCGGCGTCAAGTGCTGCGAGGTCGACGACAAGCGCAAGCCGATCGCCGGCAGCGAATTCGTCATCCGCGCCGATCTCGCTTTCATCGCCATCGGCTTTGCCGGGCCGGCCGCGGCCGGAGTGGCGAAGGAGCTAGAGGGTGAGATGAAGATCGCCACCGACAGCCGCCGCTCCAGGAATGTCGAGGCCAATGACCGCGACTACAGGACCAGCGTCGACAGGCTCTATGCGGCCGGCGACGTGCGTCGTGGCCAGTCGCTGGTCGTCTGGGCGATCCGTGAGGGCCGCCAGGCGGCACGCTCGATCGACGAGGCACTGATGGGGTCGAGCGTCCTACCTCGCTGAGCCCGTTTGGAAACTCTACTCCTGCGGCCATCTGACGGCGTTTTCTGCGCTTCCGAGGAGCGAGTTTCGAAACGGCCTCAGAGACCGCGCTGGGATACTAACGATTGATTGCGGTCGTTGCGTCGGTCGCGGCCGCGGCCTTCGGCGGCCAGGAGAAATCGTCGGCGCGGCCCGGCGAGGCCACGGATGCCTTGCCCTCGACCACAAGCTTTTCACCGGGCAGGTCCGGATTTGCCTTCGCCGGCGGGGCCGCGCCAAGCAGCTCGGAGCCGCCGTCGAGTGCCGGATCGCTGAGCAGCATCGGCGCGGTGCGGTCGATGACGATGGGTGCCGCGGCCGGCGCCGGCGCCTCGACAGGGGCGCCCGCCGGAGCGGACGGTGTGACCACGCTTCCAGGCGCGGTCAGGCCGAGGATCTTCAGCAACGGTTTTTCGGTATAGAAGGCGAGCTTGCGCTTGCCCGCCCTCGAGACGTTGATGCCGTCATCGGCGCGCAGCCGCACCGGCTGGCCGTTGATGTCGGGGCCGCTGGTGACGAAAGCACCGTTCTCATCGACGAAGCCGTCCCAGACGTCGACGAATTCACCGCCATGGCTTTCAGCCGCCTGATGATAGATGTCGTTGAAGGCCAGCATGTCGGAGGTCATCTTCGGCACCCGGAACGCCGGCATGCCGACCCATAGGAAGGGTACCTTTGCCTCCGCGATAGCTTTGCCGAACGCCTCGGTCCGGCGCTCATATTCCTTGGTCCAGGTTTCAGAGCGGGGCTGCTCGCGCACGTCACCCACCTTCATCTGCTGGCGGTCGTTGGAACCCAGCATGACGATCACGGCGGCAGGTTTTTCGGTCTCGATCAGCGATTTGATCTGTTCGGGCCAGTTGTAGAAATCATCGCGTACGAAGCCGGACGAGCCATTGCTGCGAACGACGATCCTGACGCCGGTATTCTCGGCAAAGGCGGTGTCGAGGCCTTCGGCGAGGCCGGCCGCCATGAAGTCGCCGACCACCAGGACGGTGCGGGCGTCCGGTGCCTTGTCGACCACCGGGATTTCCGGTTCCGCGGGCGGGCGCGGGGCGCGGGGTTTTTTCGCCTTGGGCCTGGGCCTTGCCTTCTGGATGTCCTGCGGCGGCTCGATGCGCTCGCTGCGGCGCGGAAACAGAAGGTCGCGCAACGACCAGCCGCGGTTTTGCTGCTCCTGCGCCAAGGCGGGCGCGTGAAAGGCGCCAGCCACGCCGACCGCGAGCACGATCACGGCCAGAATGAGCACCGGCATGCGACGGACAAGCCCTGCGATGCGCGCAGCCGAAGCCAATCGTTTCCTCCATCCCTTGGCGCGGTCCTGCCGAAAAACCGCATCGATTTCTCGGCAAATGCCGTGCCAACCAGATTGCTACAGCGTCCTTTGCGCGACCGAAAGGCCGCGCGGCAGCGCAGGCGGCTCTATTTCTGCCGGAGCCACTTCAGCACTTCCATGCTCGGGTAACCGTCCTGGGTCAAGCCGGCCTTCGCCTGGAAGGCCAAGATGGCTGATTTCGAGCCGTCGCCAATCTTGCCGTCGAACTTGCCTTCATAAAGGCCATGTTGGGAAAGCCGCTGCTGCAGCTCCTGCCTTTCCTCGAAAGTGAGCTTGGTGAAAGGCCGCTTCCAGTCCTGCACAAGACCGCTGGAGCCGGCGATTTCGTCGGCAAGAAGGCCGACGGCAAGCGCATATTTGTCGGCATTGTTGTAAGCTTTGATGACCGTGAAATTCTTGATCATCAGAAAGGCCGGCCCGCTGCGGCCGTCCGGCACCTTCAGCGTCGCCTTGTCGGAGCCGTTCTTGAACGGCTTGCCGTTGGCCCTGACGACGCCGAGCGCCTGCCATTGCGACAGTGTCTTGGAACCGCCGGGAAGTTTGCCGGCCGGCAAGGCCACCTCATAGCCCCAGGTCTTGCCAGCCTGCCAGCCATTCTTCTTCAACAAATTGGCTGATGTCGCCAGCGCATCGGGGATCGAATTCCAGATGTCGCGCTTGCCGTTGCCGTCCATGTCGACGGCATAGTGGAGATAGCTGGTCGGGATGAACTGGGTGTGGCCCATGGCGCCGGCCCACGATCCGCTCAGATGGCTTTCGTCGATATCGCCGGTCTGCAGGATCTTCAGCGCGGCGATCAGCTGGGTGCGCGCGAATTTCGCCCGCTTCGGATCGGCATAGGCCAAGGTCGCCAGCGAGCGCACCACATTGCGCATGACGTCGTCGCGCTTGAGGATCTCGCCATAGTTCGATTCCATCGACCAGATGGCCAGCAGGATGTAGCGGTTGACACCGAACCTGGCCTCTATGCGGTCCAGCCACGGCTTCCATTTCCTGGCCATCTGCTGGCCGACGGCGACCGACTGGTCATGGACGCGGTTGTCGAAATAATCCCAGGCAGGGGCCGTGAATTCAGGCTGCGTACGCGCCTTTTCCAGCACCACCGGATCGATATCCCTGATGTTCCTGAAGGCCTGGTCGTAGAGGGCGCCGGAAACGCCGCTCTGCACGGCTGTGGCGCGGAAGCCGGCGACCCACTGCCGGAAACCGGCATCGGCGAAAGCGGGGCCAGGCATCAGCAGAGCGAGCGATAGGCTGGCTGCCGCCATGACGCTGGTAAAAATTTTTGCGGCATTGCGAACGGACATCTTTTCCTCCTTCTCTGTCTCAGGAAAGACCATTCATCGCCGAACCAGGTTAGGAATTAGTTTACCATAGGCGCCACCGGGAACGAAAAGACGCTTCGAAGCTTTACCGGTGGACGTTCCCCTCAGTTGCCCAGTAGTCCCAAATTCCGGCGTGAAAATGTCTTGAAACGGGGATTGCGGAGCTGGCCATCAAACGGATAATTGAAAGCATGAAGAGAGTTCGCAAGGCAGTCTTCCCGGTCGCCGGTCTCGGCACACGGTTTCTCCCGGCCACCAAGGCTGTCCCCAAGGAAATGCTGACCGTCGTCGACCGGCCGGTCATCCAGTATGTGGTGGATGAGGCGCGCGAGGCCGGCATCGAGCATTTCATCTTCGTCACCGGTCGCAACAAGGCCGTCATCGAGGATCATTTCGACATCCAGTTCGAACTCTATGACACGCTGGCCCAGCGCGGCAAGGACGACCAGCTCGCCCGGCTGCAACGGCTGCAGCCGGCGCCGGGGCAGACCAGTTTCACACGCCAGCAGGTGCCGATGGGACTTGGCCACGCCGTCTGGTGCGCCCGCGAGCTCGTCGGCGACGAGCCCTTCGCGCTTTTGCTGCCCGACATGATCATGCAGTCAGAGAAGAGCTGCATGAAGGCAATGGTCGAGCTCTACGAGGAGACCGGCAACAACATCATCGCCGTGCAGGAATGCGATCCCGCCGACGCCCACAAATACGGCATCGTCGGCCGCGGCGAGGACACGCATCACGGTTTCCGCATCACCGAGATGGTGGAAAAGCCGAAGACCGGCACCGCGCCGTCCAATCTCTACATCAACGGCCGCTACATCCTGCAGCCGGAGATCTTCAAGATTCTCGAAGGCCAGGAAAAGGGTGCCGGCAACGAGATCCAGCTTACCGACGCCATGCTGAAGCTGGAAAAGCAGCAACCTTTCTATGGCTACAACTATCAGGGCCGCACGTTCGACTGCGGATCGCCGGAAGGTTTTGTCGAGGCCAATGTCGCCTTCGCGCTGTGGCGCAGCGACATGAACGAGAACATGGCCGGTGTGATCCGCACGCTTCTCGATGAGATGAAGCCATCCGAGCGCCGCGGCGCCGCATCTTAAGTCGATGTCGATGTTCAGCCGGTCCGCGGAAGGGCCGGTCGGATCTCAACGCACGTTTGGCACGCAAGCCCTCAGCGCTGCACCTTCACGCCGAGGAAGATGCTGTTGGCGGTGTAGTCGCGGCCCGGCAGATTGCTGGTCAGCTTCTCGGTCCTCACCCTTGTGGTGAGGCCGGCGTAGCGGTTCAGCCACCAGGTCAGTCCGGCCTCGGCGCTCAACACCCTGTCATGGCCGTCGATGCCGATGTAATCACGCCAGTCGAGGCCCAGAGCCGCGTTGGCAGTGAGGTTGGCGCGAATCTGGCGTTCGCCTGTCAGGCGACCGGAATAGAGGATGTCGCCGCTCTCGCCCGATGTGGTCGTGGGCTCGACCGTAGTCCGCCCGGTCAGGCCGATCGTTGTGCCGCGCTCGGGTGACCATTTGAGGTCGGCGTTGACGGTGGCACCCGAGATCGCATCAAGGTTCTTGTCGTCGATCGCTTCCCTGAGCCAGCCGGCCGAGAATTCGCCCGACAGCTTTTCACCCATGTCGAGTGCAAGGCCGGCGCGGGCGCCGAGCCGCGTCGACGAGCGCTCGAAGCCTTCATTGTCGATGCGTTGATCATAGGTCCGGCGGCCGACCTCGATTTCGGTGAAGGGGGTCAGGGCAGGGGAGATCTCGTAGCCGGTGCGCAACGTCGCGGTGTAGAGCGTGGAGTCCTGATCCTTCTGCGACAGCGAGGTGCCGTCCGAGAGCTTGGCGTCGCCGTAGAAGTCGTGCGAGACCGCGCCGGTCAACGTGTACTGCATCTTGCCGAGATGCTTTTCGACGGCGAGGCTGCCATCGATGGTCTGCCGCAGCGGCTGCTTGCTGACGCCCGCGATGGCGTCCGGCGATGATGCCGATTCCGGCACGGCCTCGTAGCCGAGCTTGGCGATGGCGCGCAACTCATTGTCGAGGTCGACATTGAGCTGGCCTTCGATGCGCCCTTGCTCGTCGTGAACCGGGTACCCCGAGACGGTCTCGCGAAACAGGCCATAGCCGTCGATCGTGGCTGAGTTCTCGCGCCAGTCGGAGGCGGCGGAAAAGCGCAGCGCCGTCTCGGACAGCAGCGCCGACGTGCCGGCACTGCTCGAATCGCCGTTCGAGGTTGCGGTCAGGCCCTGTTCGATCGTCGGCCGGATCACGAAGGAGCCCCATTTGACGCCGGTGGCGGCAAACGGATCATCCTCCAGCTTTTTCTTCTGGCCTTCGATGGCGTCCGTGCGCTCCGCGCCTGGGTCGAGCTTCTGCCTGTCGGCGCTGTCGATGGTGAGAGCGCGGCGGTTGGCCGTGTCCTCATCGGTGTCCGCACCATCGGTGGCGTCCGTCGTGGAGGCGGTCCGGGAGGCGGTCGTGGAAGCGGTGATGTCGGAGGTGTCGGCCGTCGATTTCTTCTTCTTCTTCGACTTGTCGGCAGCCTTGCCCTTGGCCTGGTCAGCCGCATTCTGCCTGGCGCTCGACGAGCGGCGGCGAGGCTTGGGCGGCGCCGCAGTGTCGGCGGACGTGTCGTCAGTGGCTGCCGGCGGGTCGAAGAGGCTGCCGGTCGCGGTGGCGTCGCCAGTGTCGGCGTCGTCAGGCACGGCACCGGCGCTGGCCGGCAGATAGGTGCGGGCCGGCGCATTGTCCTGTGCGGCGTTGGCCGGCTGTTGACCCTGCGCTGCCAGGGCCAGCTGTCTCGCCTTGCGCTGCTGGTCGGACAGGATCGCCGATTCCGAAACCTCGCCGCGCAGTTCCGTTTCCTGTGCCTGCAGCGCCGTTGGGCGCAGCAGGGCAAACATGCTGGTCGCCAGCAGCAAGGCGCAGACCGCCTTGCCCCCACGTCCTGTCGAATTTTCTGGCTGGACCCCGGACATCGCCACCACTGCTTGCGCGGCGCACGCGCGCCATACTTACCGAACCGTAAATGGGGATGGTTAACGGAGGGTTGAGGCGGCGGTCCGTCAGCCGCCTGAAGCGCTGATTTCCAAAGGGATTCATGCCGCGTGCTCTAAGCTTTTTGTTTTCGCGCCTGCCGTCGTCTGAAACCACCGCACACGTTCGGGCGACATGCATGGGGCCATTTCCGTTGGACAGCGCGCCGGCAAAGCGCTAATCGCATCAGCCATGCATGCGGGATCCCTGGATAAGAAGCCTTCGGACAGGCAAGCCTCGATCGCTTCGGCGCTGAGGACGGTGGCAACCGAACAGGCTGGGGTTGCAGCCCTTGCCGAGGCCTTGGAGAATGGGCTGGCCGGGCCTTTCGCCCAGGCTGTCGAGATGATCTCGGGGATTGAAGGCCGGCTCATCGTCACCGGTGTCGGCAAAAGCGGCCATATCGGTTCGAAGATCGCGGCGACGCTGGCCTCGACCGGCACGCCGGCTTTCTTTGTCCATCCCGCCGAAGCCAATCACGGCGATCTCGGCATGATCGCCAGGGACGACGCCATCATCGCCATGTCGTGGTCGGGCGAAAGCAAGGAACTGATGGGCATCGTCGCCTATTCCAGGCGCTTTTCCATTCCGTTGATCGCCATCACCGCCGGAGAGACATCGGCGCTTGCGCGGGCCGCCGACGTTGTGCTGCTGCTGCCCCGCACGCCGGAGGCCTGCCCGCACGGCCTGGCGCCAACGACATCGACGCTGCTGCAACTGGTGATGGGCGATGCGCTGGCGATCGCGCTGCTCGAAGCACGCGGTTTCACGCCGGACCATTTCCGCACCTTTCACCCGGGCGGCCAGCTCGGCGCAAATCTGACGCAGATCCGCGAGATCATGCATGTCGGCGACAGGCTGCCGCTGGTGGTTGCGGGCACCGGCATGCAGGACGCGATCCTGGAACTGTCGCGCAAGGGATTTGGCTGCGTCGCGATCACCGACGCCGACGGGGCGCTGGTCGGCATCATCACCGATGGTGACATCCGCCGTCACATCGGCAGCAATCTGCTGGCGATGACGGTGGATCAGGTGATGACAAAGGGCCCGAAGACCGCGACGCCGGACACGCTGGTGGCAACGGCGCTGCAGACGATCAACAATTCGGCCATCACCAGCCTGATGGTGGTGGAGGGCCGGAAACCAGTCGGCCTCATCCACCTGCACGACCTGCTGCGCATCGGCGCCGCCTGAACGTTCAGACCGCCTCGACTGTCAGTTCCAGATCCGTATCGGCTGCACCCGTCACGCGCACTTGCGTGCCGGCCGGCAGATCAGGGCCGGAGACACGCCACAGCGTGTCGCCGAGCTTGATGCGGCCGCGCCCGTCGCGGATCGGTTCGGCAAGTGTCGCCATCCTGCCGACCATTTGCGCGCCGCGCCGGTTGAGCAGCGGCTGGTCGGTCGGGTCGTTGCGGCTGCCGACCAGCTTCTTGCCGACATAGGCCGAGACCAGCGACAGCGCCAGGAAGGCGAGGACCTGGACCTGCCAGGTCCAGAAGCCGGCGTCCCAGATCAGCAGCGACACAGCGCCGATGATCAGCGCGGCGATGCCGATCCACAGCATGAAGATACCCGGCGCGATGATTTCCATCACCAGCAGGACGAAACCGAGAACCATCCAGTTCCACGGGCCGAGTTCGGAAACGATGCGGTCGATCATTGGTTTCGACCTCAGTTGTCGGTTGGGCGAACGACCGGCGGGCGCGCGGTCTGCCTCTGCGAGCCGGTCGTGCCTTCGCTGCGGAAGACTTCCTTGGCGATCTCGCCGATGCCGCCGAGCGAGCCGATCAGCGACGACGCCTCGAAGGGCATCAGCACGATCTTGCTGTTGGTCGCCGTGCCGATCCTGCCAAGCGCTTCAGTGTATTTCAGCGCCACGAAGTAGTTCAGCGCCTGCACATCGCCTTTGGAGATCGCTTCCGACACCACCTGGGTGGCGCGGGCTTCCGCCTCGGCCGAGCGCTCGCGCGCCTCGGCATCGCGGAAGGCGGCTTCCTTGCGGCCTTCGGCCTCGAGGATCTGCGACTGCTTGAGACCTTCGGCGGCAAGGATCTGGGCGCGCTTGTTGCGTTCCGCGGTCATCTGCCGGCCCATCGATTCGATAAGGTTGGCCGGCGGGTTGATGTCCTTGATTTCGACGCGGGTGATCTTGATGCCCCATGGATGGGCTGCTTCATCGACGACGCGCAGCAGGCGCTCGTTGATGGCGTCGCGGTTCGACAGGAGTTCGTCGAGGTCCATCGAGCCCATGACGGTACGGATGTTGGTCATCGTCAGATTGAGGATGGCGTTCTGCAGGCCGGAAACCTGGTAGGCGGCCTGCGCCGCGTTGAGGATCTGGAAAAAGGCGATGCCGTCGACACCGACAATGGCGTTGTCGCGGGTGATGATTTCCTGGCTCGGAACGTCGAGCACCTGCTCCATCATGTTCATCTTGGCGCCGATGCGGTCGATGAACGGGTAAATGAAATTGAGCCCCGGGCTCAGTGTCTTGGTGTAACGGCCAAAGCGCTCCACCGTATAGTTGTAACCTTGCGGGATTGTCCTGATGCCTTTGATCAGCAGCACCAATACCAGAAGGGCAAGTGCACCAACCGCAATATCGAAACCACTGAAATTCATTTGGCTCTCCCTCAGACGAAGGCCGCTCAAGCCATTCTCGCGCAGCCGACTTCACCAAAGACTTAAGTGTGTTTCAGATGCGTTACAATCAGGTGATGATGGATTGTTTATAGGTTTGCACTCAGCGGTTGAAGGCAAACAGCCTTGCATCCGTGTCATCCAGCCCGTTGATCGAAGCCGGGATAATCTCGGAAGCGATCTGCGAGAAGGTGATGCCGTTGCCGCCATAGCCCATCACCGCATGGATGCGAGGGTGGCGGGGAATGGCGCCGATATAGGGCAGGCCGGTGGTCGTGGTGCCGAAAGAACCGGTCCAGGCAAATTCAGGCCTGGTGTCGAGATGCGGAAATATCAGGGCGAGCTTCTCGGCGATGCGTGTGCTCTTGTCGGCGATCAGATCGTCGCGCCGCGCTTCGTCGACAAAATCCTCGTCCTCGCCGCCGCAGACGACCCGGCCGTCGACGGTCGCCCTGGCATAGAGGTAGGGGTCCGACGCCTCCCAGATGAATGCAGCGTGTGGCCAGATCTTTCGCGATTGCGGGCGTGTCGCGATCGCCCATGTCGAGATGATCCGGTGGGCCGTCGCCGGCACGATGTCGACCAGTTCGTAGCCGGTGGCCAGAACAACATGTCGTGCGGTTATGGTCGGGCCATCCCTGGTCGCGACGACAACAGCTTCGGCGCTGTCCTCGATCACTGTCGCTTCGACGGGGGCGTAGAAGCGTGCCTTGCGCTCCAGGGATTTCAGCAGCAGCCCGGCCGTCAGCTTGCGCGGGTCGAGCGCGATGTTGCCATGGCTGAGAATGGCGCCTTCGCGGTCGATGTCGAATGTCTCCGCCAGCGGCGCCGGCGTGAGATAGGTCGCGGCGATGCCGGCTAGCCGACGCGCCTCGGCCTCGTCGCGCAGTTCCGACGGACCAAGCATCGTGCCGGCCAGATAGAGCGACGGCGTCCGGCTCAGGCCACAATTGATGCCGAGTTCGGCGATGCGTCCGGCGAGATTGGAAACGGCGAGCCGCGAGCGCCGCCAGGCCTGCTGCGCCGAGGCTCTGCCGACCATCTTCGAGAGCGTGGAGAGAGGCTGATCTATTTCGAATGCCACCAGTGCGGTGGTCGCGGCCGTCGAGCCCTTCAGTGGGCCGCGCCGGTCGATGCAGATCACCCGATGGCCATCGGCCGTCAGCGCCTCGGCCATCATGGCGCCGCTGATGCCCATGCCGACGACCAGCACGTCGGTCTTGACGTCCCGGGTCAGGCTGTCCGTCGGCACCGCGGGCGCCCGATAGGCGGACCAGACGGGCCTGCCAGTTCTGAGGTCGAGTTTGCGGGGCATCGAATTCTCCGGAGGGCGCGCCTTAACGCTCCGGAGCGGGCGTTGTTCCGGTTCAGAGCGGCTCACCGCTTCACGGAAGCGGCGAGCCGCTCTGCCTCTTGTTTGAAGCAATCCCTAGGGAAAGTGCTACGCACTTTTCCCGGGAAAACCGTTTCACACTTTTCCTGGAATTGCTCTAGACCCAGCCGGACAGTTCGCGCCGCACCATCGCCTCGATCACCGCCATGCCCTCAGTGCTGTCGTTGAGGCAAGGGATATGGGCGAAATTCTTGCCGCCGGCATGATGGAAGGTTTCGGCCGCCTCGCGGCCGATCTCGTCCAGCGTCTCGATGCAGTCGACGGAAAAGCCGGGATTGACGATGGCGATCGACTTGACGCCGTCCTGCGCGAGTTTCTCCACCGTCTTGTCGGTGTAGGGCTGCAGCCATTCCTGCGCGCCGAAGCGCGACTGGAAGGTGATGATCAGTTTCTTGTCATGCCAGCCAAGCCGTTCACGCAACAGCCGCGTCGTCTTCTGGCAGTGGCAATGGTAGGGATCGCCCTTCTCGAAATACGGTTTTGGAATGCCGTGATAGGAGGTGATGACCACCTCCGGTTCGAAGTCCAGCGTCGCCAGATGCCGTTCGATCGAGCGCGCCAGCGCTTCGATGTAGACCGGTTCGTCATAGTAGGGCGGCACGCTGCGGACGGCCGGTGCGCGGCGCATTTTCATCAGCGCGCGAAACAGTTGGTCGTTGGCGGTTGCCGTGGTCGTCGCCGAATATTGCGGATAGAGCGGGAAGGTAAGGATGCGATCGCAACCCTGGTCGACCAGACGCTGGGCAATGCTGGCGGTTGAAGGGTTGCCATAGCGCATCGCCCAGTCGACGACGACATCAGGCAGGTCGCTCAGCGCTTCGGCCAGCTTTTCGGCCTGGGCGCGGGTATAGGTGCGCAGCGGCGACTCGTTCTTTTCCCGGTTCCAGATCCGTGCGTAGTTGGCGCCCGACTTCTTGGGCCGCGTGGTGAGCACAAGGCCATAGAGGATCGGATACCAGATCGCCCGGTTGAGCTCGATGACGCGTGGATCGGACAGAAATTCACGCAGATACCGCCACATCGGCTTGAAATCGGTGCCATCGGGCGTGCCGAGATTGACCAGCATGACGCCGATCTTGCCCGCCTTGACCGGCGGATGCCCAGCGGGCAACGGGCCGAGCGCCTTTGCGGCCTTGGGTTCGGCAGGGGTGGAAAGCGTCATAAGGGTTCTCCGGGAGACGCGAACCTAACCATCTTGCGCGCGCATTCAATGCAGCGTCTGGCCGCACCTTAGCTCGAAAACAGGACACCCGTCCGGTTTTCGGACGGGTGTCCTTCTTGAAAACGTGAAGCGGCCTTACTTCGCCGGAATAGTCAGCGTGGTGCCGAGCTTGAGCTGGTGGGGCCTTTGAGCCTTGTTGGCCTCATAGATCAGTTTCCACTTCGTCGCGTCGCCATAAGCTTTCTTTGCCAGGTCCCAATAAGTGTCGCCGGCAACGATGACATGGCTGGCCTCGGTCGGCGCGGCCTCAGCAGGCTTTGCCGGCTCGGCGGCGGGAGCCGGTGCCGCTGGGGCGGGGGCTGCTTCAGCCGGTTTTGTCGCCTCTGCCGGTGGCGCCGGCGGGGGTGGCGCTCCTTCCGTCGATATGGCCGGGGGCGTGTTGGCGATGTCGCCCGAGTTGGCCGGCAATTCGGGCATTGCCGGTGCCGCATCGGCAGGCTTGGCGGCTTCAGCCGGTGCAGGCGCCGGCGTGGCCGGCGCTGCTTCGGCTGGCTTTGCCGGCTCAGCAGCCGGGGCCGCAGGCGCCGCGGCGACGGTCGCGGCTATTTCGGTGATGCGGCCGTCGAGCTTCGGCGTGTAGGGCCGGTGGGCGCCGAGATAGTCGGCAACCACCTGTTCGAGGCCGGGGCCGTAATCGTAGGCATTCTTGGCCTTGTCGGCGAAGACCTTGTAGCCGTCGCCGCCCTGGCGGACATAGTTGTTGGTGGCGACCAGATAGTCCTTGTCCGGCTTGATCGGCGTCCAGGCGCCGCCCTCCATGACCTCCACCGATTTGACGCGGCCGGCATTGGGCGCGACGGATTTGTCGAAGGAATATTTCAGGCCGGCGACCTGCGGGAAGCGCCCGGCGCCGTCCTCGACCTGGCTGAGGCCGCCCTCGAGGCCGGCCACCAGATCCTTGCCCGAAATCTGGAACGTCGCCAGCGTGTTCTGGAACGGCAGCACGGTCAGCACCTCGCCCATGGTGACGGTGCCCTTGTCGATCGAGGCGCGCAGGCCGCCGCCATTGGAGATGACGATCTCGACGCCCTGTCCCTTGACGCGGTCGAGGATGGCGTCGGAGACGAGATTGCCCATCGCGCATTCGCGGGTGCGGCAGCTCTCGCGACTGCCGTCGATGACGTCGGTGGTTTCCGCCACTTCCTTGTTCTTCAACGCCTCGATCGGCGCCCCAAGCTCCTTGATGCGGGCGAGCACGGCCGGGTCGGGGGTGATCGACTTGTCGAGATAGATCGGGTCGCCGCTGGCCGATTTGACGACGCCATTGTCGTCGAACACCACCTTGAACTCGCCGAGATATTTCGAGTAGGACGCCGCCTGCACCACCGGCACCTTGTAGCCGTCCGGGTTGTCGACCATCGTCGGATAGGGGCCTTCCGCCTTGGGGTCGGTGTTCGACAGCAGCGAATGGCTGTGGCCGCCGACGACGACATCGATGCCCGGGATCTTGGCAATGACGTCGCGCTCGCGCCTGTAGCCGATATGGGTCACGGCGATGATCTTGTTGACGCCTTCGCCCTTGAGCTTCTCGACTTCGGCGGTGATCGACTTGACGTCATCCTCTATTGCGACGTTGGGTCCGGGGGAAGCGAGGTCCGGCGTGTCGTTGGTGATCGCGCCGATGATGCCGATCTTCTGGCCGCCGACCTCGACGACAACAGATGGCTTGACTCGGTCGCCGAGCTTGGATTGCGCGTTGGCCTTCACATTGGCGCCGAGCACCGGGAACTTGATCATGTCGAGGAACGGCGCCAGGGCCGCCTCGCCATCGTCGAATTCATGGTTGCCGAGCGCCATGGCATCGAACTTCATGTCGTTGAGGAATTCGCCTTCGACCTTGCCCTTATAGGTCGTGTAGAACAGCGAGCCCTGGAAATTGTCGCCGGCGCTGAGCAGCAGCACGTTCTGGCCTTCCAGCTTCTTGCGTTCCTGGGCGATCGCGGTGATCAGCCGGCCCGCGCCGCCGATGCACTCGCCCTTGGTTTCCTCGTCCGCCGAGCAGGTCGATTCATATTTGTTGTTGCCTTCGATGCGGCTGTGCCAGTCGTTGATATGCAGGATGTTCAGCGTGTAGTCGGCAAAGGACGCGCCGACCGACAGGCCGAGGGCTGAGGCTGACAGGGCTGCAATGGCGGCAAGCTTCTTCATCTTCGTCTCCCGGAAAGCTGGTCAGAGGTCGTTAGCGCTCTTGTTTGACTGGAACATTACAGCCGGCGCTTTGGCCATGTTCCCATCGCGTTCCCGATGACGCAAGCGGAATCCGGGACCCTTTGCCGGCACTAAAAAGGACGGCGGCCAACCGGCCGCCGTCCTTGGAAAACGAATGGGTCGTGGGTTCAGACGCGCCTTGTCAGCACGAAATTCTGACCGCTGGAACTGGTGCAGTTGAGCTGGCTTGTCGATACCATCAGGCAGTTGAAGCTGACCGCGGTCTGGCGGATCAGCGAGGTGCCGTTGATCTGCACCGATGTGGCGCCGGTCATCGTGTAGCTGCCGTCGGCAAGCTTCTGGCCGGTGTCGGTGGCGACCGTCGTGAAGGTACCGCCGGCGAAGGTCGACAGGCCGGTGCCCTTGGCGTCGATCCAGGAGCCCTCGACGCCTTTCGGCGCCGCCGCCATCGGCGGCTCATCGGGACCGCTGGTCGCACAAGCAGCAAGCCCGGCCAAGGCTGCCGCCGCTACGCTCATCGAAAGAACTTTGCGCGCAATGTTGTTCATGTGAAAATCCTCTCCTCAGTCCGCATCCCTTCAATCGCCCGATTTCCGGGCGATTGCAAGGCGGTGAGGCAGGTAGGCGGTGCTGCTATCGCACAAGGATGTTGCGGAACTGCCACGGGTCGTTCCGGTCGAGGTCTTCCGGGAACAGGCCGGGGCGGTTATCGAGCGGCGTCCAGTCGGTGTAGTAGCCCTTGACCGGTCCGAGATACTGGGACTGCACTTCCAGGCACCGCCTGTAGTCCATCTCGTCGGCTTCGACGATGCCGGCCTCGGGGTTCTCCAGCGCCCAGACCATGCCCGAGAGCACCGCCGAGGTGACCTGCATGCCGGTGGCGTTCTGGTAGGGCGCCAGCTTGCGCGCCTCGGCGAGCGACAGCTGCGAGCCGTACCAGTAGGCATTCTTGTCGTGGCCGTAGAGCAGCACGCCGAGTTCGTCGACCCCGTCGATCAACTCGTTCTCGTCGAGCACATGATGCACCGGCTGAGGTTTGCCGGCGGCGCCGAACATCTCGTCGAGCGACAGCATCGCGTCGTTGCAGGGGTGGTAGGCATAGTGGCAGGTCGGGCGGTAATGCACCTTGCCCTTCTTCGAACGCACGGTGAAGAAATCGGCGATCGAGATCGCCTCATTATGCGTCACCAGCAGGCCGTATTGCGCGCCGGGCGTCGGGCACCACGAGCGCACGCGCGTGTTGGCGCCCGGCTGCTCCAGATAGATGGCGGCCTTCGAGCCGTGCTTGTGCTTCTTGGCGTTCTTCGGCATCCATGTCTCGTGTGTGCCCCAGCCAAGTTCCGCGGGCTGCAGGCCCTCGGAGATGAAGCCTTCGACCGACCAAGTGTTCCAGAACACATTCATCGGCTTCGGCTTCTTGGTGCGCTGGGTGTCGCGTTCGGCGATGTGGATGCCCTTGACGCCGGCCTTCTTCATCAGCTTGGCCCAGCCCTCGCGGTCGTCCTGCGCGGGCTCCGAGAACTCCAGGCCAAGATCGGTGGCGAGATTGACCAACGCCTGCTTGACGAACCACGAGACCATGCCTGGATTGGCGCCGCAGGTGGAGACCGCGGTGGCGCCGCCGGGCTTGTCGTGCTTTTCCTTGAGCAGCGACTCGCGCAGCGCGTAATTGGTGCGGCTGGCGTTATCGGCCTTGGCGTCGAAATAGAAGCCGAGCCATGGCTCAACGACGGTGTCGATGTAGAGCACGCCGAGCTTGCGGCAGAGCCGCATCAGGTCCACCGAGCCGGTATCGACCGACAGGTTGATGCAAAAGCCCTGGCCGCCGCCATTGGTCAGAAGCGGGGTCAAGAGCTTCTTGTAGTTCTTCTCGGTCACAGCTTCCTGGACGAAGGCGATGCCGCGCTCGTCGAGCAGTTTGCGGTCGGTGTCGCGCGGGTCGATGACCGCCATGCGCGACTTGTCGAACTTGAAATGGCGTTCGATCAGCGGCAGCGTTCCCCGGCCGATCGAGCCGAAGCCGATCATCACGACAGGGCCGCTGATCTCACCGTAAACGGGCCAGTTTTCATTCGCCATTTTATCGGACACTCCTTCAAAACCCAGGAAACTGGGAAAACATGCGCAAAACCGGGCATTTTTGCCCGGCGGCCATGCGCTACATCACAGATCATTGTCACAAACCAGCGAAAAGCGCCAACCAGCGGCTGGCTGCGTTGGCTACGTGGTTAAGGCTAAAACCGTGGATGAGTGGCTCTATCCGAACCGAAGCTAGCTCATTCGCCAAGCGCAAGCGACGCGCCCCGTCCGTTCAACGGATTTTTGCCCTCGGCGCAGCTGTGGACGCCCGAACGACCAACTCCACGGGCAGAACGAGTTGGCGGGGCGGTTGGTTGTCAAGAACCATGCGGGCGGCGAGCCTGCCTTTTCCGATCACGTCTTGCGCGACAGTCGTCAGCGGAGGTGTGGTGCGCGCGGATTCAGCAGTGCCATCGAAGCCAATGACCGACACGTGGCCCGGCACCTCTATGCCGCGACAAACCGCCTCGTCGAGTATTGTGATCGCCTGCCAATCCGACATGGTCAAGATCGCGGTCGCTTCAGGCACATTGTCGAACACAATCGCTCCAGCAGATGGATCGCCGGGCGTCGTCTCGATAATCGGGACATCGTCGATCGACAAGTTCGCCTCCGCCAAGCCCTGTTTGAAACCGTCAAGCCTTTCGTCATCGAGTGAGAAGCCGGCTAGAAGCGGGCGCTTTGCCTGTCCGGGCATGTGCACGATCGGAGGGCCTGGAGTTCTCCGTATGGACAGGATGGCAAAATGTCGGTGTCCCAGCCCAGTCAGATGCCGGACGGCAGCGACCGCGCCCCTCCTGCCGTCGATCTTTATCGAATTGATGTCGGGACCTGCGTCGCTTTCGAGAATGACGAAGGGCAGGCGCCGCCGTTGTGCCGATGTTATGAGACCGATGTCCCCGCTGTGACCAAGGATGAAGCCGTCAACGAGGGCCTCGCGGATGCTGGCGAAGCGGGTATTATCGGTGCCGTTTACAAGGCTGAGCGTCGTTCCGGCCTCGTCGCAGGCGAGCGAAACGCCCAGCACCAGCTCGCGGCCATAGGGACTTCTCATCACCTCGGCGATAGCGTAGGCGCCAGGTGGCATGAACCCGATGGCATTGAACTTGCCATCCCGCAGCAATCGTCCCTTTGGATCGGGGCCGCCAAAACCGAGCGCTCGCGCGGCCGCTTCGACACGTTGGCGCAACTCAGGCCTGACCAGTTCCGGCCGGTTGAAGACGTTGGAAACAGTGCCCCGGGAGACACCGGCAGCCTTGCCCACGTCGGCTAGCGTTGGCATTGCGATTCACCCATTTCCCTTCAGTTAGACCATTTTTTGGAGCGCTCCAAGAATTTTGTTGACTCGAAACTGGAAAGGGCGGATCGTATCACTTGGAGCGCTCCAAGTAAGGCGTATCTGGCATTTTCGCGACTGAAACATCGAAGATCGTCAAATGGCTTGGTCCCAACGGCCACGCCCAGGGAGGGTGTTATGGCAGAAACCAATGTTTTTCCCGCCTCGCTTATCGGTAAGACTTTCGACTGCGTTTTCGGCCCGTTCATACCCCGGCTGACGTTTTTCTCGCCGGAGGAATTACATGTGCAGGCGTCGATCGGAGCCACCAAAATTGACGAGGTGGTCAAGATCGACTTGACCAGCGTACGCCCGAACCTCGTGCTCATGAGCTGGACGGAGCAGAGCGGCAACTTCATCGTGCAGCTGCAGGATCATGAGAACGGGATCGTCCACAATTATGCGCGGCTGGCCGACGGGCAGCTCTTCTGTGCCCAAGGCGCCATTCAAGCCGTTTCGCCTGCGTGACGCTCCCGCGTCGCGGTCCGGCAAAGTGCGGCATCGACCGGCATACTGCTGTTTCCTAGTTGAAGTACTTCGGATTACGATCTGCTGAATTGCCGTCATCGATTTCCCTAGTGAAGGAGGAAAGTGCGATGGAACTCGCTTACGACAGTCATCTGCTTGCCCGAATTCTGCTGAGCGTCGCGACCGTAGGCTACGGTGTGGTGACGATCAAAGCCGACCTCAACGCCACCCACGCCACCAATCCGCTGTGGACTCCGCACGCCCGGTTTCACGTCGTTTGGCAGGTGCTGAGCTACACCGGAGTCGCGCTGATTGCGCTGGGGCTTATCTGGATTGGAGGGCCACTCCAAGCCGAGCGGCTCTATCTCGCCGGGGGATTGGGCGTCGCCATGTATGGAGCGTTCTTCGTGGCCATGCTTTCACGACCAATCTATGGCGGCGTGCTCTACGACGAGAACGGCTACCTGCCATTCCGACCGCCGTTCGGACCGGCGGGTTGGCGGTGGGATGTCAACGTCACCGTCTTTAGCGCGATGTCCGCGATCCTGCTGCTGGGCCTAGCCACGATTTAGGACAGCGCCAGCGCCCCGAGCCGGTCGACTAGCCGATCGCGGTCTGCGGTCAGGCCCTTGTAGTCGAGCTGGGCGAGGTCGAGCGCCTCGAGTTGGGCGGCGAAAGACGCCGCGAGCTTCGCCCGATCCGGGTGCTTCGCCAGCACGGCGAGCGGGTCGAGATGGATGCGGATGGTGAACAGGATATCGCGTGAAACAGGCAGTTTGCGCAGGGTTTGCCGCTCGACGCGGATGAAGGCATGGGCGTCGATGTCGCCATCGGGAAAGCGCGTTGGCCGGTTGGTGGCGCGGTCGATGCGCTGCAGGTCGGAAAGCGGATGGTAGAGCGCGTTGTCGGACTGGATCGACCAGTTGTAGCGCTCGACGGCCTGCCCCTGGAGGCCATCGAACATCCGGTTGATGAGTTCTGCCGGACGCGTGCCCGGGCCGAAACCCGGCACCGGCGCGTGGATGTCCTGCAGCGGCTTGCCGAATTTTTCCAGCAGCGACCAGGACGAGGGAAAGCAGAGCGAGCCGGCAACCAGCCGCCAGCCGCTGTCGCCACGGCGCATCAAAATCAAATCCTCCTGGACGAGCAGTGAGGCCTTGGACAGCGGCGCATCGGCAAGGGAAGCAGGCAGTCGGTTCGCCGCGCCCACCACCTCGACGCCTGATCCGCCGAGCCGATGGGTTTCGGGGAACCTCTCCAGGAGATGCGCACCAAGCAAGTCGAGCACTTCCTGCTGGGCATCGCGCGTGCCGTCCTCCTCGACGAAAACGCGCTCTGGGATTTCGTCATAGAGCCGGTGCTTTTCGGCGAGATACGGCAGCAGATAGCCGTCGACCTCGATCCAATCCGCTGGGTCGAGCGGCTTCAGGCCGATGCTGAACAGTTTCGACGAGCCGTCATAGGGTGTGTGAGTGGGCACAGTCGTCATGTTTCAGGTCAGTCTTGCGGGGATCAGTCCGCGCAGCGAATTGCCGACGAACAGGGACTTGGCGGATTTCAGATCGTTCAAGCTGTAGATCGCTTCGCGGGCGCGGCCTTCATCCAGAAGCTGCGCGCGCAATACGCCAGGCAGCAGGCCGCAATCGAGCCGGGGCGTGGCCAGCACGCCGTCGCCGAGATCGGCAAAGACATTGGTGATCGTGCCTTCACAGATCTCGCCGCGCTCGTTGGCCATAAGCACCTCGTCGGCCTGGGTGATGAGGTGTTCGGCGCGGGCACGCGTGTAGAGCTGCCGCCGGCTGGTCTTGTGGCGCAGCAGCGTGTCGTGCGAATCGAGCTTGGTCCGCGCCAGCCGCAGCATCCAGACCTTGTCGGCGGCGAGCGGTTCATAAGGCTGCGCCGAGGCCGTCACCTCACCATCGTGCGACAGGGCGAGCCGCGTGCGCATGGCAACGCCCGAACCGCTGACCGCGCTGCTCAGTGCCTCGCCGACCGTGCCTGGATCACAGCGGAAGCCGAGCTCCGCCGCCGAGCCATAAAGGCGCGCAAGATGACGATCGAAGCGCAGGAAGCCCGGGCCGGGTTCCCAGCGCATGGTCTCGATCAACTGAAAGTCGGCGGTGTTCCCGTCGCGAAGCGCGCTTTCAGCAGACACTCCTGATACTCCTCCTGCGCCGTCGAATCGAAGACGACGCCGCCTCCGACATTGTAGACGGCCTCGCCGCCCGAAAAGAGCGAGATGGTGCGGATCGCCACGGAAAAGCGCATCGGTCCGCCGGGCGCGATCCAGCCTATGGCGCCGCAATAGGCATCGCGGGGCGTGCCTTCCAGGTCGCGCAGGATCTCCATGGCACGGATCTTGGGCGCGCCGGTGATCGAACCGCAAGGAAACAGCGCCGCGAAAATCTGGCGGATAGAGAGACCCGGCAGCAGTTTGGCCCTGACGTCGCTCACCATCTGATGCACGGTCGGGTAGGTCTCGATGCGGAACAGCGCCGGCACGTCCAGCGTACCGACCTCGCTGATCAGCGAGATATCGTTGCGAAGGAGATCGACGATCATCCGGTTTTCGGCCTGGTTCTTCTCGTCATTGCGCAGGAAGATCTTCTGCCGTTCGTCCTCGGCTTTGGTGGCGCCGCGCGGCGCCGTGCCCTTCATCGGATGCGTCTCGATCATGCCCTCGGCGTCGATCTCGAAGAACAGTTCAGGCGAGCGCGACAGCACGATGGGTTCACCGAGCGCGATCAGCGCGCCATATTTCACCGGCTGACGTTCCGTCAATGCATCGAAGGCGGCCAGCGGCTCGCCTGACCATTGCGCATGCACGGGAAAGGTCAGATTGCCCTGGTAGCAATCACCTTGCCGGATGTGCTGGTGCAGCCGCGAGAAGCGTTTTTCATAGTCCTCGGGTGACCACGTCGCACGAGCGTCGAAGATCGGGCCATTGGTCGCTATGGTGTCGCGCGGCGGCACCGCCTCTTCGACCGGGGCATCGAAAACCCCAAGGCACACGAGCGGCGCGCGGCGTCCGTTCGGCAGCAGGGGAACGAGCTTGGGTTCGAGCAGGTAGCCCGCCTCATAAGAGAAATAGCCGGCAAGCCATTTGCCTGCATCATGCGCGGCTTGTGCTGCCTTCAGAACCGGCTCGAAATCCTCTGCGTCGTGCGCCACGATGATATCGGCCGGCCGGTCGAAAACGAGCTGGCGCGCGCTTTTGTCATTGCGAAAAATTGCGGCGGGCAGGGACATGGGCACCGAATGCTGCGGTCAATGAAGCATCAACCGCTCTATATGGGGTGCCGCCCGCGCGCAATCGAGGGAACGGCACGCTGCCTCTTAAAGCCGACCTTTGGGCCAACTCAGGAACCAAGAGCAAACGGCGACGCCGATATGGCGCCGCCGCTTGCAATCTTCTGGTCTCGCCTGGCGATCAGCTGTTGCTGGAGGTTCCGGCTGTTGGAAACTGCTTGGCGAATTCCTTCTCGTTGCCGGCGGCGAGCAGTTTGGCCTGCTCGATCCAGCGTTCGCGCGCGATGCGGCCGTCGAAATTCATGACGTCCTCGATCCGTTTGATATCGGCCGCGGTCCAGGACGCGATCTGGGCGAAGCTGGTGACGCCTTGCGCCTTGAGCAGCTTCTCGTTGACCGGACCGATGCCGATCAGCCGGCGCAGATTGTCGGGCTTTCCGGATGCTGGCTTTGCTGTTGCTGCAGGCTTGGCTGTTGCAGGTTTGCTGGTTGCGGATTTGGCTGGAGCCGAGGTTTTGGTGGCGGCGGGTTTCGCCGCCGGCTTGGCAGGGACCACCTTGGCAGAAACCGGCTTGGCAGAGACCGCTTTCGCAGCGGCCGGTTTGGCCGGCGCGGGCTTTGTGGCGGCGGATTTGGCCGGCGCGGGGGTCGACATCAGGGCCGCCGGCGCCTGGCTTGCCGGCTTTGCCGCGCTGCTTCCGGCGGCAGGTGCGGCCGGCGCGTCACGCAGCCGGCGCTCGAGGTCGGCGCGGGTCTTGCCGCATGCATCGAGTTCGCCGGTCAGGCGGTCGCTGTCGGTGCGCAGCCTGTCGCGTTCGCTGCGTGTACGGTCGAGGTCGCCGCGCAAGCTGTCGAGTTCACCGCGCAGACGCCCCCAAAGGAACCAGCCGACCAACACGCCTATCAGGAACGCCAGGACCACGTAGAAAAAAGTGCCCATTGTCTCTCTCCAGTCAGATCCGTCTGCCGTGGGTCATGACCTTCGGCGAAGGACTACTCTTGGTGGTTCCGCGGTAAGCAGAACAGCCGGCTTCGGTTCGAGCTGTCGGCGATCGGCTTTGCCTGCCCATGGCCAACGACCGTTGTCGCGTTCGCCTGAGCGCCACGGCCGGCTGAGATTTCTCCTCGCCGATCCGCATGCGCTCCGGCTGAGCTTGGAGCGAAGGCTATCATAGAGCTTGTGGAAAGCTATCGGAAAACTTCGGTGGAGAGTACTTCAAGAACAGATATTTAGGGCGATAGTAGAGCTGTCCCAACATGCATTCCGGCTAAACTGTCAGAGCGACGCCTGAGGGACGTGGTTCAAGCGTCGAGCGCCTCCAGCTCGTCGATCAGGCCACTGATGACGCCAAGCCCGATCTGCCAGAAAGCGGGATCGGTGGCATCGAGGCCGAAGGGGGCCAGAAGCTCGGAATGATGTTTGGTGCCCCCGGCGCGCAGCATTTCGAAATACTTGTCCTGAAAGCCGCGCTCGGCGTTCTGGTAGACCGCGTATAGCGAGTTCACCAGGCAGTCACCGAAAGCATAGGCATAGACATAGAAGGGCGAATGGATGAAGTGCGGGATGTAGGTCCAGAACACCTCGTAGCCTTCGCGCAGCTTGATGGCGGGACCCAGACTTTCGGCCTGCACTTCGAGCCAGAACTGACCGAGCCTGTCGGAGGTCAGTTCGCCGTTCTTGCGTTCGGCATGCACCTTGCGCTCGAATTCATAGAAGGCGATCTGGCGTACGACCGTGTTGATCATGTCCTCGACCTTCTGGGCGAGCATGGCCTTGCGCTCGCGCCGGTCGGTGGTCTGATCGAGCAGCGAGCGGAAGGTCAGCATCTCGCCGAAGACCGATGCCGTCTCGGCCAGCGTCAGCGGCGTCGAGGCCATCAGTGCGCCCTGGCCGCCGGCCAGCACCTGATGCACACCGTGGCCAAGCTCGTGTGCCAGCGTCATCACATCGCGCGGCTTGCCCATGTAGTTGAGCAGGACATAGGGATGCGCCGACGGTACGGTCGGATGCGCGAAGGCGCCAGGCGACTTGCCGGGCCGCACCGGGGCGTCGATCCAGTTGCGGTCGAAGAAGGTTCGCGCGATCTCGGCCATGTCAGGCGAAAAGCGCTGATAGGCGGACAGCACGGTGTTCCTGGCCTCGTCCCAGCCGATGATCGCCTGGGGCGTATCCGGCAATGGCGCGTTGCGGTCCCAGTGGTTCATCACCTCCATGCCGAGCCACCGTGCCTTCATCGCGTAATATCGGTGCGACAGGCGCGGATAGGCATCGCGAACGGCGGAGGCCAGGGCGTCCACTACGCTGCGCTCGACGCGGTTGGCGAGATGGCGTGAATCGGCGATGTCCTCGAAGCCGCGCCAGCGGTCGGATATCTCCTTGTCCTTGGCCAGCGTGTTGGTGATCAGCGTGAAGGTGCGCAAATTTTTGCGGAAGGTCGTGGCCAGCGCCTCGGACGCCCGGCGGCGCACCTCGCCGTCGGCATCCTGCAAGCGGTTCAGCGCCGGCTCCAGCGTCAGGTCCTCGCCGTCGATGTCGAAGCGAAGGTCGGTCATCGTCTCGTCGAACAGGCGGTTCCAGGCGCCGCGCCCGGTGATCGACTTTTCGTGGAAGAGCTGCTCGACGCGGTCCTCGAGCTGGTAAGGCTTGTCCTTGCGCAGATCGAGCACCCATGGCCGGTAGTGACCGAAGGCGGGGTCGCCGGCGAGCGCGCCTTCGATCGACGCATCGTCTATCAGGTTGAGTTCGAGCGCGAAGAACAGAAGGTGCGCGCTGGCGTCGGTCATCTTCTCCTGGACGTCGCCATAGAGCTTGGCGCGCTGGGGATCAGCGGTGTTTCCGGCATAAACCAGTCCCGCATAGGAAACGATGCGGCCGATCAGTTCCTCCAGCGCCTCGTAGGCGACAAGCGCCTCGCCCAGCCTGCCGGCGCTGCCGCGCTCGGCCTCGGCGGCCAGCGTGCCCTTCCAGCGGCTCTCGAAGCTGATCGCATCAGTGGCGGCCTTGGCGATGTCGCGCTTCAGCTCCGGCGCATCCATGCCGGCATAGAGGTCGGCAAGGTTCCATTCCGGCAGGTCGCCAAGCTCGGCCGCGCCCTGACCGGACGCCGGCGCCGCCAGCCGCCGTGCGGAAACCATGTGCCCAGAATCCTTATGCATTGCCGACACCTTCCGTGGCCAAGGTTCAAGGAGAAACGAGAAGCCGGTCAAATCCTAAGGAATTCATTCACTTGGTTTTTTGAAACCTTATTTAGAACCCTGTGCCAAGATGGTCCACAGGGCAGGATTCCTCGGGCGGGCATAGTCGTATCAGTCATGACAGGTTCCATACTCATAGTCGATGACGATCCGGTGCAACGCCGGCTGCTCGAAGCGGCGGTGACGCGGTTCGGCTACAGCGCAATCGTCGTCGACGGCGGCGCGGCCGCTCTCGATATCCTCGATGGACCCGGCGCCCGCGAGGTGTCGGTGGTCATCCTCGATCTGGTCATGCCCGGTCTCGACGGTATCGGCGTGCTGAAGGCGATGCGCGAGCGCGACATCAACGTGCCGGCCATCGTGCAGACCGCGCAGGGCGGCATCGAGACCGTGGTTTCGGCGATGCGTCATGGCGCCTTCGATTTCGTCGTCAAGCCGGCGTCTCCCGACAGGCTGCAGGCGTCGATCGGCAATGCGCTCAAGGTCGAGGCCGTCGAGGGCGAGGTCAAGCGCACGTCGCGCCGTCGCGGCGGCCTCCTGACCTTCAAGGACATGATCACGCACAGCCCGGCCATGGACAGGGTGATCCGTCTTGGCCAGAAAGCGGCGGCATCCAACATCCCGATCCTGATCGAGGGCGAGTCCGGCGTCGGCAAGGAACTGGTGGCGCGTGCCATCCAGGGCAGTGGCGACCGCCGTTCGAAACCCTTCGTCACCGTCAATTGCGGCGCTATCCCCGACAATCTGGTCGAATCGATCCTGTTCGGCCATGAGAAGGGCTCGTTCACCGGCGCCACCGACAAGCATACGGGCAAGTTCGTCGAAGCGCATTCGGGCACACTGTTCCTCGACGAGATCGGCGACCTGCCGCTCGACGTGCAGGTCAAGCTGTTGCGCGCGGTCCAGGACGGCGAGGTCGACCCGGTCGGTGGACGCTCGACCGTCAGGGTCGATATCAGGCTGATTTCGGCGACGCACCGCAACCTCCTGCAGCAGGTCAAGGACGGCAAGTTCCGCGAGGATCTGTTCTATCGGCTGAACGTCTACCCGATCTTCGTGCCGCCGCTGCGCGACCGCCGCGACGACATCCCGTATCTGGTCACCCATTTCATGGAGAAGGTGGCGCCGGCCGACCCGCATCGTCGCCTGCAAGGTATTTCGGCGGCAGCGCTCGCCGTGCTGCAGGCCTATGACTGGCCCGGAAACATCCGGCAGCTCGAAAATGCCGTCTTCCGGGCCTCGGTGCTTTGCGAAGGCGATGTGCTTTCCGCCGAGGACTTCCCGCAGATACGGGCGCAAGTGGAAGGCACCGTCAACCTGGATATGGACGGCGATGCGCCGGCGCCCTCCCAGTCTTTGCAGGAGCGCGATGACGAAGCCTTGCCCGGCGAGGGCGGCCCAGCAATCGCGTTCGATCCGCCGGCAAGGCTGCAGCCTCGCTTCGGCACGTTGCGGGCACTCGACGAGCGCGGCAATGTGCGGGCACTTGCCGATGTCGAACTCGAGATGATCAAGCTTGCCATCGATCACTACAACGGGCAGATGAGCGAAGTCGCCCGCCGGCTCGGCATCGGCCGCTCGACGCTCTATCGCAAGCTCAAGGAACACGGCATCGATCCGGAGACAGGCCGTGTAGACCGGCTCGCCTCCTAAGGGCGATGCCGGGCTGAGCTTCGGAATCCGGCTTTGCCACAGCCGACGCCAGCTTGCCATGCCACAACGGGCCTTGTATCGCCGTTTCAGTGGCATTGTGGCTGTCCCATGGACAGCTCTGTTCACGCATTAAGGCTAACGGTAACAGATCGTGTTCGGGGCAAAGGCGAAAATCCGATCTAAACCAGCGGTTTACCAAGAAACCTTGTGTACAATTTTTGACGGGATATCGCCACGGTGTTACCGCATTTCGGCTTCAATAAGCGATGATTAACCATTAGGATCGATATTCGGGTGTGCTAATGCCACATCCGTTTGGACAAATCCGGGGACAAACGGCAGCCTGCAAGGCCTTTTGATTTGAACAGAATCGAACGACACACAAACAGGCGGCACCATCATTTGAGCGTCTGGCCGAAGTGGCTGGCAGTGTTGGTTGTCGCTTTTGGTTTTGTTGCCGCGGCTGCGAGCGGAGCCGGCGCCGAAACACGGTCGCTGAAGCTTTATCATCTCCACACCCATGAGAAGGCCGAGATCGTCTACAAGCGCAACGGCCGCTACGTTCCCGAGGGTCTCAGGAAGATCAACATCATTTTGCGCGACTGGCGTCGCAACGAGCCGACCAAGATGGATCCGCGCCTGCTGGATCTCGTCTGGGAAGCGTATCGGGAAGCTGGCGCCACGGACTACATCCAGGTCATCTGCGGCTATCGCTCGCCGTCGACCAACTCGATGCTGCGCGGCCGCAGCAGGGGCGTCGCCGAGAAGAGCCAGCATATGCTCGGCAAGGCGATGGATTTCTACATTCCCGGCGTGCCGCTGAAGAAGCTGCGCAACATCGGTCTCAAGATGCAGGGCGGCGGCGTCGGCTACTATCCGTCATCGGGTTCGCCGTTCGTCCACATGGATGTCGGCAATGTGCGCCATTGGCCCGGTATCAGCCGGCAGGAACTGGTCAGCCTGTTCCCCAATGGCAAGACGCTGCATGTGCCGAGCGACGGCAGGCCGCTGCCCGGCTTTGAGCAGGCGCTCGCCTCCTACAAGGCGCGCAAGGGTTCAGGCTCGCCGGCCATCGAGATGGCCAGCGCCGGCGGCGGCGGCAAGAAATCGGGCGGATTCCTGTCGGCTTTCTTCGGCGGCGGCGACGACGAGGCCGACGACAGCGCCGATGTCCAGACCGCTTCGGCCGCCCCTGCGCCCAAGGCTAGAAACCTGAAGCCGGCTGCGGCAGCCAAGACCAGCAACCTCCCGGGCATCGCCATCGTGGCGCCGGAGAATGCGCGGCGCGCCGAGATTCCGCAGGTGACCGAGCAGCAGGCTCCGGAGCCTGAAGAGGATACGCCGGAGACGATCATCGCCGCATTGCCGGCCCGAAGCATTCCGCTGCCGGATTTCGCACCGCGGCCGAAAGCCGATGTCGGCGCACAGCAGCCTGAGAATGTTCCCTTTGCAATGGCGGAGGCGACAGCCACCACCGAGCAGGCCGTGGCGACCGCGCATGCGCCGGCGAGCGTTCCTTTCGGCGTGGCCGATGCAACGGCTTCGGCTGATGCGACCCAGGTCGCGGTCAACAACATACCGTTGCCGACATGGCGTCCCGACAATTCGCTGCCGGCCGCTCTGGCTGCGCCGCCCAGCAAGGATGTGCTGATGGCGCTGGCCGAGACGGCTGATCAAAGCAAGACCGCGACCGATGCGTTCTCGGTGCTGCCGACGGCGCGGCCGGAGATGGCCAGGCCGGATGCCGTCAAGGCCGTGCTCGACGAGGCCAATGCGCAGGTCGGTGCGGCCGACTACCAGCTTGCTTCCTTGTCCGGATCCGAGCCGCGTTCGGCGTTCAACGATCCGGGCACCAACGCCGCATCGCCGCGCGATGCCGTCGTTGCCCGCCCAGTCGGTTCCGATCCGGCGGCCGCGATCGGCGCCGGCGTCAAGACGACCCGCAAGGAATCGAGAGCCACCGCCCGCGACCTGAAGCCAGGCCCCAAGGCCATGGTGGTGGCAGCCGCACCGCAGGCGGCCCGCTGGGCATTGACCAGCGGCGAGCATGTCGCCGCCGTTTCAAGCGCGACGACGGCGCCTGGCTACGCCTACAGCATCGTGCATACGCCGCCGAGCGAGGTCTACACGGCCGGCTTCCAGCCGAGCAGCGAGGTGGCCGATGCCAATCGCTTCACCGGCAACGCCGTCAAGTTCATGTCGGTCGCCCGCTTCCAGACCAAGTAACGCGACAATCAATCGACAAAGCCGCGCGGGGCAACCCGCGCGGCTTTTTGTTGCGCGGCCGCACTGCTCGCCGCTGGTCCAATCACGCCGGCCTGACATTGCCGTGATCGTGGAACTGCCCGGCTTTTCAAGGGTTTCTCCGATGTTCGTTCAAACCCGGGGAGATCCATGAAGAACATCCTATTGGCATCGGTCATCGCATTGGCAACCGCTTCGGCGGCCATCGCGCCCACGCAGGCCGAGACCGTTGTCATCAAGACCCACGACCATATGCACATGAAGAAGCACTGCCGGACCAAGGTGGTCACGAGCTGGAAGCATCACCACAGGGTGGTTGAAAAGGTCCGGGTCTGCAACTGATCAGCTTCGGAGCCGATTTGGCAAACCCGGTCGACGCAAGTCGGCCGGGTTTTTTCGTGCGGTGAAGAAAGCCTTATTTTGCCAGCTTGCTCGCCGCGCGCGCCAGGGCTTCGATCTCGTCCCATTTGCCGGCCTTGACGAGGTCGTCGGGCGCCACCCAGGAGCCGCCGACGCAGACCACGTTGGGCAGGCTGAGATAGTCGGCCGCGTTCTTGGCCGAGATGCCGCCGGTCGGGCAGAATTTCACATCGGCGAGCGGCGAGGCGAAGGCCTTCAGCGAAGCGATGCCGCCCGACTGCTCGGCCGGGAAGAATTTCAGGAAGCGCAAGCCGGCTTCCCGCGCCGCCATGATTTCGCCGGGCGTGATGGCACCGGGCAGCAGCGGAACATCGCTGCCGGCGGCTGCCGCCAGAAGCTCGCGGGTGATGCCGGGGCTGACGATGAATCGAGAGCCTGCGCTGGCTGCCTCGTCGAACTGCCTGGTATCGAGAATGGTGCCGGCGCCGACGATGGCTTCCTCGACTTCACCAGCGACCCGGCGGATCGCTTCCAGCGCATCGGCGGTCCTCAGCGTGATCTCGATCGCCGGCAGGCCGCCGCGCGCCAGCGCGCGGGCCAGCGGCACGGCATTAGCGACATCAGAGATCTTCAGCACCGGGATGACCGGCTGGCCGTTGAGGAGCGACAGGAGTTTTTCGGTCTTGCTGGGCATGTGTCTCTCCGTGGCGTGGGACAATTCAACCGATTAGCAGAAGGCCGTTTTCCTGTCCACGAAACCGGCCGTGTCGCGATGTCACGCGTCGCCCATGCCCGCCATGCTTGGCTTGACAAAGGCGGCTGCCAGCTCGGCGGTCTCGGCAGCTTTTGTGCCGGCAGCTTTTCAGGATAGGAATTTTTTCTTGACTCCCTGACCTCAGCTATGGTACAAATTCGCCCATGGTGCAGATTTGCGCCGGTGACCAGCCGAACAGGATGCCTGCTTTGCCTTGAATCGGCTTGCTTGAGCGTCTAGGGGCTTCGGCAATGACATCACTTCCACCCTTCCGCGTCGCAGCGCTCTACCGGTTTGCCCGGCTCGACGCTTTCGAACAACTGCGCGCGCCGCTCGCCGCCTTCTGCTGCGGGCGCGGCATCAAGGGCACGCTGCTGCTGGCGCATGAAGGCATCAACGGCACCGTCGCCGGCAGCGAGACGGCGATTGCCGAACTGATCTTGTATCTCGAAGCCATCGAAGGGCTGGCGGGCCTTGAGGTCAAGTACAGCGTAGCGGCGGTGATGCCGTTCCACCGCATGAAGGTGCGGCTGAAGCGCGAGATCGTCACCATGGGTGTCGATGACATCGATCCTTCGAAAAGTGCCGGCACCTATGTCGCGCCGGCCGACTGGAACGCGCTGATTTCGCAGCCCGGCACTGTCATCATCGACACGCGCAACGCCTATGAGGTGTCGATCGGCACATTCAGGGGGGCGATCGACCCGGCCACCGCAAGCTTTCGCGAGTTCCCGGCCTGGGTGGAAGCGCACCGGGGAGAGCTCGAAGGCCGCAAGGTGGCGATGTTCTGCACCGGCGGCATACGCTGCGAAAAGGCGACCGCCTATGTCAAATCGCTCGGCTTCGAGGATGTCTTTCATCTCAAGGGCGGTATCCTCAAATATCTCGAAGAGGTTCCGGCCGAACAGAGCCTCTGGCAAGGCGAGTGCTTCGTCTTCGACGAGCGGGTTTCGGTGTCGCACGGCCTCGCCGAGGGCGAAGCGGAACTGTGCCGCGCCTGCCGCCACCCGCTGACGCCGGGCGAGCTGACGTCGCCCAAATTCGCCGCAGGTATTTCGTGCCCGCATTGCTTCGATGCGCGTTCGAACGAGGACCGCCAGCGTTATGCCGAGCGCCAGCGCCAGGTCGAGCTCGCGCAGGCGCGGGGCAGGGGTCCGCATATCGGCTCCTGATCAGGCATCGTGCTGCTGCAAAGCGGCCGCCTGTCATTGCAATGTCAAGTTTCGGGACCTACGTCTTCGACGTTCGAAACCTGCCCGTTCGGCCGGGCAAATCCTGGAGGCACTGAATGTTCGATCCCAAGAAGCTTCTCGACGATCTGCTCGGCTCGCAAATCCCCGGCACCAGCGGCACCGTCCGAGACAAGGCGGGGCAGGCCGTGCAGATGGCCAAGGACAATCCACTGGCCGCCGGCGCACTGGCCGCCGTGCTGCTTGGGACTGGCGCCGGTCGTAACGTGACGGGCGCCGCGGTGAAGCTTGGCGGACTGGCTGCCATCGGCGGCCTCGCCTACAAGGCCTACCAGAACTACAAGGCCGGCAACGCACCCGCCGAAGCGCCGGCTGCCGGCGAACCGGAATTGCTGCCGCCGCCCAATGACACCGCCTTCCACCCGTCGCAGGCGCCGCAAGGCGAGGACGAATTCACGCTGACCCTGATACGGGCGATGATCTCGGCGGCGAAGGCCGATGGCCATATCGACGATGAGGAGCGCCAGAAGATCGCCGGCAAGCTCAGCCTGGCCGGCATAGACTCCGATGCCGAAAAGTTCCTGATGGCGGAGCTGGCAAGCCCGCTCCACCTCGACACGCTGGTGGCCGGCGCCAAGACCGATGCGCAGAAGCTCGAACTCTACACGGCGTCGCGCCTGACCATCGATCCCGACACACGCGCCGAACGTGGCTATCTCGATCTGCTCGCCGGCCGGCTCGGCCTGCCGGACGCGCTGGTCGACCATGTCGAGGCGACAGTTTCTGCGGCCAAGGTGCCAGCCAAGGCCGGGACCTCCCCCAATCCGCGCTGGTAGGCCAAAACGGCACAGGGGGCACTTTCTGGGTTAACCTATCGTTAACCCAGCAAGCGCATCATTCTACCCAGTCGGATCGGCTTTTCCTCCTCCCAAGCCCGGTTCAGATCAGGGGCGGTCGCCAATGGCCGCCCTTTTTGTCGGCCCGATCTGTTCGCCCGACCACGACCTTTTCCGACAGCAGAATTCGACTTTTCGCGATCGTGCTCGCGTGCTCGGCTTGCCATCGGCGCCGCCATTTGCGATGCCTTTGGTTCTTACGCCAACCCTGAAAACCAGGCGGGCACGCACCGCGCTGCCGGAGGACAACAGCCATGACCGAGCAAAGAACCGCCATCGTCACCGGGGCCGGCACGGGCATCGGCAAGAGCGTTGCCACGGCGCTGCTCAAGGCCGGCTGGAACACAGTGTTCTGCGGACGCCGCAAATCCGTGCTGGATGCAGCCGTGGCTGAGGCCGGGCCCACCGACGCCAAGGCCTTGGCCGTTGCCTGCGATATCAGCAAGGCAGGCGAGGTCGACGATCTGTTCGAGACCGTGGCGGCGGCCTTCGGCCGTGTCGACCTGCTCTTCAACAATGCCGGCATGGGCTACAAATCGACGCCGATCGACGAGATACCGGTCGAAGTGTGGAACGATATCGTCGGCGTCAACCTGACCGGTTCGTTCCTGTGTGCGCGTGCCGCCTTCGGTGCCATGCGCAAGCAGAAGCCGATGGGTGGACGCATCATCAACAACGGTTCGGTGTCGGCCTATGCGCCACGCCCGGGCTCGGTGCCCTACACGGCGACCAAGCATGCCATATCAGGGCTGACCAAGACGCTGGCGCTCGACGGCCGGCCCTTTGACATCGCCTGCGGCCAGATCGACATCGGCAACGCGCTGACCGACATGGCACAGCCGATGACGGTCGGCGTGCCGCAGGCCAACGGCTCGATATCAGCCGAAGCGGTGATGGACGTTCAGCGCGTCGCCGACGCCGTCGTCCACATGGCCAGCCTGCCGCTCGACGCCAACGTGCTGTTCATGACTGTCATGGCGACCAAGATGCCGTTTGTCGGGCGTGGGTGAGCAGCCCGGTTCGCGTAAGCGAATTCATCGTGCCAGTGGCACGATGAAAGGCCGGCGAATGCTGGGACGCTGCGAAGCAGCGGGGATCCAGCCGGATGGTTTTATTTCCCCGCAAGCGGCACGCCGGGTTTGAAAAGCAGAATGGGCCTGATCTCGTAAACGGCGGTGGGATTGACGCGGCGCAGGTCGCGGGCGATCGCGATGGCCTCGTCTCGCGTGGCGCAGTCGACGACATAGAGCCCGAGCAACTGTTCCTTGGTTTCGGCGAAAGGACCGTCGATGATCACACCGTCGCCCGGGCCGCGCAGGGTGATGGCATCCTGTGTCGCGCCCAGACGCGCGGACGGTCCAAGCGTGCCTTCCTCATGAAGCCGGGTGTTGATCTTCAGCAGGTCGGCCATAAGTGCTGCATCTTCCTGCGGCGTCAGCGCCTTGATCGCATCTTCCACGTGATAGGCAAGGATTGCGTAGAACATTTGATGTCACCTGCTTTGACCCTGATCCAGGAAGCGTAGCGGTTCCCGACACGCCCGCCCAGCCTTGGCCGTGCGTGTCCGGACAGATCATGACACCATCATGGTCACCCAGCCGCAACCACCCGGAAGAGGCCACCGGCCCGCTTTGAAGCTCACTTCGCCAGGAACACTCCGATCCTGTCCAGCGCGCGCAAGATGTTCTCCTCGGAATTGGCGTAGGAGAGCCTGATATAGCCTTCGCCGAGAATGCCGAAATCGGGACCGCCGATCAGCGCCACGCCGGCCTCGTCGAGCAGCGCCGAGGCGAGTTTCTTTGCCTTCCAGCCGGTCTTCGAGACGTTGGGGAAGGCATAGAACGCGCCCTTGGGCGTGATACAGGAAATGTTGGGCAGGGCGTTCAATCCCTCGACAACGATCTTCCGGCGGCGGTCGAAGGCGCGCATCATATTGGCGACGTCGTCCTGCGGGCCGTCGATTGCGGCGATGCCGGCGAATTGGCTTGGCGCGTTGACGCAGGACCAGCAATTGACCGCCAGCTTGCGCACCTTGTCGTAGAGATGGGCGCCCTTGTCGCCATTCGGCCAGATCGACCAGCCCATGCGCCATCCGGTCATCGCCCAGGTCTTCGACCAGCCATTGAGCACGATCAACCGGTCGCGGATTTCGGGAAAGCCGAGCAGCGAGCAATGCGTTTCGCCATCATAGGTCATGACGTCGTAGATCTCGTCGGAGAGGATGGCGACGTGCGGATGCGCCTCCAGCCCCTTGACCAGTTTCTCGATCTCGGCACGGGGCGTGACGCCGCCGGTCGGGTTGGCCGGCGAGTTGAGGATCAACAGCCTGGTCTTCGAGGTGATCAGCGCCAGCGTCTCCTCGGCGGAGAAGGCAAAGCCGTTTTCCTCGCGCATCGGCACGGGAATCGGTGCCGCACCTGTGAACTCGATCATCGAGCGATAGATGGGGAAGCCCGGATCGGGATAAAGGATCTCGGCGCCGGGCTCGCCGAACATCAGGATCGCCGCGAACATGGTTGGCTTGCCGCCTGGCAGGATCATCACTGTCTCGGGCGACACCTCGACGCCGGTGGTGGTTAGCGTGCGCCGCACCACCGCCTCGCGCGTTGCCAAAAGGCCGTTGGCCGGCGTGTAGCCGTGATGGCCGTCGCGCAGCGCCTTGATCGCCGCCTCGACGATGTGCTGCGGCGTCTTGAAGTCGGGCTGGCCGATGCCGAGATTGACGATGTCGCGGCCCTGTTGGGCAAGTGCTGTGGCCCTCGCGAGCACGGCAAAGGCGTTTTCTTCGCCGAGGCGGTCGAAGGCCGAAATCGTGTGGAGCATTTTTCCCGTCCGTGTGGTTCTTGCTGTTGGGTCGCGTTTTTGTGAGCGTCCGACCGCAAATGTCAAACGGATTGGAGTCTTCGGTGTCGGAAAATCTTGCGGATTGGCAGCCACGCCCGCGTCCGGAGCGCAAAGTCCTGGACGGGCGCACTGTGCGGCTTGAGCCGTTGAGTGCTGAAAAGCACGGTGATGGCCTGTTTGAGGCATCGGCTGTCGCCGATGGTGATACGCGGTTTCGCTGGCTTTTCGACACCGTGCCGGAGACCCGCGCCGATCTACAGCCATGGCTGGAAAAATCGGCTGCGAGCGAAGATCCGCTGTTCTTCGCGGTCATCGACAAGGCCAGCGGCAAGGTCGGCGGACGCCAGACGCTGATGCGCATCGATCCGGCATACGGCGTCATCGAGATCGGCAACATCTATTGGGGACCGCTCATCTCGCGCAAGCCGGGGGCGACCGAAGCGCAGTTCCTGTTCATGAAATACATCTTCGACGAGCTCGGCTACCGCCGCTACGAATGGAAGTGCAACAACCGCAACGAGCCATCGAAGCGAGCCGCCGAACGGTTCGGCTTCAAGTTCGAAGGCATTTTCCGCCAGCATCTCATCGTCAAGGGTGAAAACCGCGATACCGCGTGGTATTCGATCATCGACAAGGAGTGGCCGGCGCTGCGCAGTGCCTATGAGGCGTGGCTCGATCCGGCCAATTTCGATGACGACGGCCAGCAGAAGCGACGGATCGAGGATTGTCGCGCGGAATTCGGCGCTTAGGAGTTCGCCATTGGCACATACCCACGATCACAGCGGGCACGATCACACTGGGTATGATCACGGGGCCGGCCATGTGCATGGTTCGACCGACAAGAAACGCGTTCTGATCGCAGCCTGCCTGACCGGCGGCTTCATGGTCGCCGAAGCGTTTGGCGGCATCCTCACCGGATCGCTGGCGCTGCTGGCCGATGCCGGCCATATGCTCGCCGATTCGATCGCGCTCGGCCTTGCATGGTATGCCTTCCATCTAGCCGGCCGCCCGGCGACCGTTCGCCTCACCTACGGCTTCGGCCGGGTCAAGACGCTGGTGGCCTATACCAACGGCATTGCCATCTTCGTCATCGCGCTGTGGATCGTCTATGAGGCCTGGGGGCGCCTGCAGGCGCCGGCGCCGGTGCTTGGCGGGCCGATGCTGGTGGTGGCGATCCTCGGCCTGCTGGTGAACATCGGCTCGTTCTTCGTGCTGCATGGCGGCGACCGCGAGAGCCTGAACATGCGCGGCGCCATCCTGCATGTGCTTGGCGACCTGCTCGGCTCGGCGGCGGCCATCGCGGCGGCGCTGGTCATTCTGGCGACCGGCTGGACGCCGATCGACCCGATCCTGTCGGTCCTGGTCTCGCTGCTGATCCTGTACACGGCGTGGTCGCTGATGCGTGAAGCCGCCCATGTGCTGCTCGAGGGCGTGCCGCCAAGCCTCGACCGAGATCTGATCGCCAGGGATATCGAGACGACGATCCAGGGCGTGCGCGAAGTGCACCACATGCATGTCTGGTCGCTCGACGGGACCAGCAACATGGCGACGCTGCATGCCTGTCTCGACGAGGGCGTCGATGCGCATCAGGCGGTGAGTGCCGTCAAGAAGCGGCTTGCCAGCGAGCACGGCATCAGCCATGCCACCGTGGAACCGGAATTCGGTCAGTGCGCCGACGATGGCGACGAGCACGACCATGGACACGAGCATGAAGCGGCTGCATATCACGACCATCATCACTAGGACTGGATCGATCGACGTCGATTGTCCTGCCTCGGGAGTTGCAAAGCCTTGAAAACCAGCTTGATGAATACCCGCTGCCCTGGTGCGGCGTGATGGACCGCGACACCAGGAATGCTCTTATCGCCGCAGTGTGGATCATGCTTCTGTTCGGTATCGGCGCCTACTATCTGCCGACCGTAATGCTGGCTCTCGGCAGCTTTTCGACGGTGCTGGCCGGCGCCTTTGGCGTCGTCTTCGTGCTGGCGTTCTTCTCGGTGTTCTGGCTGCGGGCCCGCAACCAGCGCAAAAACCAGGGTAAATAGGCAAGGGATTTTCGATATGCGCATTCTGATCACCGGCGCCGCGGGTATGGTCGGCCGCAAGCTCATCGCCCGGCTGGCCAAGGACGGGACGCTGCACGGCCGCAAGATCATGGCGCTCGATTTACACGATATCGTGCCGCCGCAGGCGCCGAGCCTGGATGGCGTCAGCGTCACGCTGCACACGGGCGATCTCGCCGAAGCGGGTGCCACTGAGCGCCTGGTCGCATCGCGCCCCGACGTCGTGTTCCATCTTGCCGGCATCGTATCGGGCGAGGCGGAAGCCAATTTCGATCTCGGCTACCGCGTCAATCTCGATGGCACGCGCGCCCTGTTCGATGCCATCCGGCTGGCGGGCTTTGCGCCGCGCGTCGTCTTCACCTCGTCGATCGCGGTGTTCGGCGCGCCGTTCCCGGATGTCATTCCCGATGACTTCCATCCGACGCCGCTGACCTCCTACGGCACCCAGAAGCAGATGAGCGAAGCGCTGCTGGCCGACTATTCCAGGCGCGGTTTCTTCGACGGTATCGGCATCCGGCTGCCGACCATCTGCGTGCGGCCGGGCAAGCCGAACAAGGCGGCGTCCGGCTTCTTCTCAGGCATCATCCGCGAGCCGCTGAGCGGCCAGGAGGCGATCCTGCCGGTGCCGCGCTCGGTCGTGCACACGCATGCCAGCCCGCGCTCGGCGGTCAATTTCCTGATCCATGCGGCAGAGATCGACGGCAGCGCAGTCGGGCCGCGCCGCAATCTGACCATGCCTGGGGTTGGCGTCACCGTCGGCGAGCAGATCGAGGCGCTGGAACGCATCGCCGGGCCGAAGGTGGCAAGCCTGATCCACGAGGTTCCGGATGACACGATCTGGGCGATCGTCAAGGGCTGGCCGACACGCTTCGAGGCGAAGCGGTCACGGGAGCTCGGCTTCAGCGCCGAAAAGAGTTTTGACGAGATCATCCGCGCTCATATCGAGGATGAGCTCGGCGGCAAGATCGCTGGCTAAACTCCGAGCCTCGCGGCCGGGCATCATCCGCCCGACGCCAGGCTCGCCGACAGCAACAACAATCCGAACAGGAACACGAAGGCGGCGCCGCCGATCTCGACGATCGAGTGGATGCGGTTGCCCATGCGGCCGTCGCCGGCGAAATAGACTGCCCAGTTCTTGGCGGTGACCGCGAGTGTGGCCAGTGCCGAGACGGTGATCGCGGTTCCCAGCGACATCGCCAGCACCGACAGCAGGCCGCCGAGCCAGAGCCCGTTGAGCAGGGCGAAGCTCAGCACGATCAGCGCGCCGGAGCAGGGGCGGATGCCGACCGCCGCCACCGCCGTCCAGGCCGTGCGCCAGTCGAAGCGGTCGCCCGACAGCAGCGCCGGATCGGGTGCGTGCGAATGGCCGCAGGTGTCGCAGACTTCACCGGCCGCGTGATCGTCGTGATGAGCGTGTTCGGCATGATCGTGATGATCGTGCGAAGGGCCGTGCACATGGTCATGCGCGTGTAGCGCGTGCGAATGAGCATGCGCCGAATGGCTGTGAGCTGCATGAGAATGGCCGGCATGGGAATGGGCGCCGTGCGAATGACCCCCATGAGAATGGCCAGCATGAGAATGGCCGGCATGAGCCGCCGACAGGCTGTAGGCCGGGCCCTTGCCGAACAGACGCAGGACGGCGGGGCCGAGCTTGCGCCACAGCAGCCAGGCGCCGAACAGGGTGACGAAGACAAAGCTCATGATCTCCATGAACCAGGCTGCGTCCGTCATCGAGACGGAAGTGCCGCGCAGGACGAAATAGGCGACTCCCATCACCGCGACTGCGGTCAGGCCCTGCAGCAGCGCCGAGACGAAGGACAAGAGGATGCCGCGCCGCAGCGCCACTTCATTGGCCACCATGTAAGACGAGATCACCGCCTTGCCGTGGCCGGGGCCGGCGGCATGGAAAATGCCATAGGCGAAGGACAGGCCGACGAGTATCCAGATCTTGCTGCCGTCCTGGCGCATCGCCTTCATCGCCGTTGCCAGCGCGCGGTAGAATTCCTGCTGCCGGAGATTGATCCACATCAGGACATGGGCGAACGGGCCGGTGGTGGGCGCCATGCCGTCATTGACGCCGATGCCGAGCGAACTCTGGGCATGAGCGGCGCCGGCGAAATGCATCATGGCGACAGTGAGGGCCAACAGGCCGAATGCCAAACGCAGGGACGGTTTCGTCACCGGCTTCATCCTTCTGGCTGACAGGTCAGTTCGAGCTTGGTGGCGAAGATCTTGCTCATATCGGTGCCGGTCGGATCGTTGAAAAAGGCATCGGTGAGGGTCTTCTGGTTTTCCTTGATGGCCTCGTCCGGGTCGGGACGGACCACTTTGCTGGTGCAGTTCGAGGGCAGGCCTTCAACCGTGATGTTGGAGTCCTCGGTGAAATCGATCGCCGTGTAGAATGTCGGATCGTAGACGCCGATATCGATCTTGCCGTGGAGCTTGATCGGCACCTTCGGTTCGGACTCGAACAGGATGATCAGCTGATCGTTGTCGAAATTGGCCATCAGATGCGGCGGCGGCGTCATCGCCACGTCCTTGCCGTCAACGGTGACGAGCTGGAAGTAATTGAACTCGGCCAGCGAGGCATGAACGGTGTCGGCGACTTCCTTCAGCTCCTTGTCGTCGAGCTTCAGGTCGGAGTTCTTGTCGAACTCCATCATCACGGTCGAGGAAAACAGATCGTCGAAGCGCCAGAGATGACGCAGAGCCTTCACGCTTTGGTGATCCGGGGAGAGAATCACGTCGAGGCGGGCCTCGGCGAAGACATGCGGATGCACGTAAGCGGGTCCAGTGGCGGCAAAGCTAGCCGCCAAGGCCGAAGCCAGCATGATTGCGTGCCGTTTCAGGTGCATTCTCGGTCGCGATTCCATAGGCCCCGGAAGAGTTGCCGAGAGTTACCAGAAAGGGGGCGAAATTGGGACCGCTGCTGCGTGTCGCCCAAAAGTGCGCAGCGGTTTTGGGACAACGATACGCACACGACAAAAACTCAAAGCGCGTCGCGGCGCAGCGCGCTTTTATGATCGACGCGGGTCAGCCAGCCTCGCGCGTCCTGAACCATTGCACCAGGAAGTCGACGAAGACGCGGACTTTCGCCGGCAGATAGCGACGGTGCGGGTAAACGGCGAAGATGCCGCCGCCCGACAGGATACGGTCACCCATCACCGACACCAGCTGGCCGCTCGCGAGGTCGGGCGCGGCGATGAAATCCGGCAGGACGGTAAATCCGAGCCCCGCCACGGCCGCGGCTCTCGCCGTCATCGGGCTGTTGACCTCGACCGGACCCGACACCGAAACGCTCACCGGATCGCCATTGTCGCCCTTGAACGGCCAGTTGTTCAGTCCGCGGCCATTGGTGTCGACGATGCAGGGCATGCGGCTGAGATCCTGCGGCCGTGTCGGCATGCCATGCTTGGCGATCAGTTCGGGGGAGGCGCAGAGCCTTATCGAAAACGGCGCCAGCCGCCTGGCGATCAGCGAGGAGTTCTCCAGCCGCGAGATGCGCACTGCAAGGTCAAAGCCTTCCTCGACCAGATCGACGAAGCGGTCGTCGAGCTGGATGTCGAGCACGATGTCGGGATGCTGCTTGGCGAAGTCGATCAGCGACTGGCCGATCGGCGCATCGGCGAAGGTGCGCGGCGCCGACAGCTTGATCCGGCCGCGCACGTCGCCGGAGGATTCACGCACCGCGTCGGCCAGGCTGTCGACCTCGCGTACGATCTCCGAGGCGCGCCGGTAATAGGTGTGGCCGGCCTCTGTCATCGAGAACTGGCGCGTGGTGCGGTTGAGCAGCAAAGCGCCGAGTTCGTCCTCCAGCTCGCGCACATATTTCGACAGCAAGGCCTTGGAACGGCCGATCTTGCGCGCCGCCGCCGAAAAGCCCTCGGCCTCGACCACGTCGATGAAGGCCCGCATGCGCGTCAGTGTGTCCATGGTCAGGCCTTTCGTGCCGCGTCGAGAAGTTTCCGGCCGAGCCGTATCAGGGCAATGTCGCTGCCGGAAGGGCCAAGCAGCGACAGGCCGAACGGGGCGCCGGCGACCGAGCCGACGGGCAAGGTGATTTGCGGGAAGCCGGACAGGCCGGCCAGGCACAGAAGTTGGAGCGCCCGTTCGCGATAGGCCTGGAACTGCTCCGGCGTGCTGTCCACGTAAGGCGCCGGCCCAGGCACCGTCGGCAGGACAAGGAAGCCGTTCCTGCCGAGCAGGGCGCTCAGTTCGCCGCGGAAGGTCAGACGTCGCACCTTCTCGGCCTGGGCTGTCCTGTCATCGACGGCACGGCCAAAGCCGAAACGCTCCTCGACACCAGGGCCAAGGCCGCGCTCGCCGCTGGTGATCCATTCGCCATGCACCGCCCAGGCCTCCCTGGCCTGCAGCCGGCGAAAGCACCAGTAGAGTTCATCGGGAGATGAGGAGAAGCGGATTGCCGGCGTCGCCGGCGCGCCGAAGACCGCGCCCGCCAGCCCCTTCATTCCGGCATATTCGGCCAGCGCCGGGCGGGCGACCAATCCATCCAGCCAATCCAGCGCCAGCGGCCGGTCCAACACGTGCTGGTGCGGATCGCGGCCGAGCAGCAGCTTGCCGACGGTCTCGTAGGTCTCGATGTCGTCGGCGAACCAGCCGAACGTGTCGAGGCTCGGCGCCAGCTTCATCGTGCCGTCGAGCGAAATGCGGCCATGCGTGGTGCGCAGCCCGATCAGTCCGCAAAAGCTCGCCGGAGCGCGGATCGAGCCACCGGTGTCGGAGCCCGTGGCGATATCGGCCAGCCTGCCCGCCACCGCCGCCGCCGACCCCGATGAGGAGCCGCCAGTGACGCGATCGGGTGCCGCCGGGTTCACCGGAAACGAGAAATGCGCATTCTGGCCGAACAGCGCGAAGGCGAGCTCGTCGGTCTGCGTCTTGCCGACGAAGCGTGCGCCGGCATCGAGGATCATCTGCACGGCGGGTGCGGTGCGCGAGGCGGCGTGGCTTTCGGCGAATTTTTGCAAATTGCCGCAACCGGTGCGGTAGCCGGCGACGTCGTAGATGTCCTTGACGGCCAGCCGCAGGCCGGCCAGCGGGCCGAGCTGGGCATGTGCCACCGGCATCTGGCGAAGATCGAGAAAGGCGTTGAGAGGGCCGTGGGTGCCTGTCATCGTTCGATATCCGGATACGGTTGCCGCAACATTGTTCGACGCCAGAAATTTTACAACCTGCGATACGATTTTTATTGATTGTGAAAGTCTTCGCCCTTATATCGCGCTTGCCCAAAGTCGCACGTGCCTGTGGGTGTCCGCCGATCCTCGAATGGTGAGGGAAATCGGTAAGGTAACTGGAGCTAACCCCTCCAGTCGGTCTAGCGGCCAACCGCCAGCCCGAGGACACCTTGAAGCAACGACGGTGCGGGCCTTTCTGGTGTTCTGCCGGTTGTCCAAAAACCGGGGTTACTGAAGAGGCACACCTTCATTGCCGGCAGTGCGGACGGGTCTCCCATCCAAGCCAAGGCAGACAAAGCGAACCGAGGCCGGGCAAGGCCAAGGTTCACCGCCGCGAGACGGCGCTTCATGGTTCCGGGGTCTCCACCGGCTGGTTCCATGGATATCCGTCCCGCCTTTGTCCACCGCGAGTTCGCGAGGCTGACAGCCCGCGTCCCGCAGCCTTATTGCGCGCCGAAAGGCGCTGATGGAGAGACCCCGATGGCCACCCAGCGCATCCTTGACTTCCTCGCCACCCGACGTCCGTCCGGCCCCTGCCTCGTCGTCGACCTCGATGTCGTGCGCGACAATTTCCGCGCCTTCGAGAAGGCGCTGCCTGATTCCAAGATCTACTATGCGGTGAAAGCAAATCCGGCGCCGGAAATCCTGCGCCTGCTTGCTGCGATGGGCTCGTCCTTCGACACTGCTTCCGTTGCCGAAGTCGAGATGGCGATGGACGCCGGTGCGCCGGCGGACCGCATCTCCTTCGGCAACACCATCAAGAAGGAGCGTGACATCGCACGCGCCTACCAGCTCGGCATCCGCCTGTTCGCCGTCGATTGCGTCGAAGAGGTCGAGAAGATCGCCCGCGTCGCTCCAGGCGCGCGCGTGTTCTGCCGCGTGCTGACCGATGGCGAGGGCGCCGAGTGGCCGCTGTCGCGCAAGTTCGGCTGCGTGCCGGCGATGGCCGTCGACGTGCTGCGCCATGCCAAGGGGCTCGGCCTCGACGCCTATGGCGTGTCGTTCCATGTCGGCTCGCAGCAGACCGACCTGACCGCCTGGGACCGTGCGCTGGCCGACGCCAAGGTGGTGTTCGCGACGCTCGCCGAGGAAGGCATCGTCTTGAAGATGGTCAATATGGGCGGTGGTTTCCCGACGCGCTATCTGCGTGACGTGCCGGCCGCCCAGGCCTATGGCCAGGCGATCTTCTCGGCGCTGCGCAAGCATTTCGGCAATGCGCTTCCCGAGACCATCATCGAGCCGGGCCGTGGCATGGTCGGCAATGCCGGCGTCATCAAGTCGGAAGTCGTGCTGATCTCGAAGAAGGCGGCCAACGACAATGTGCGCTGGGTGTTCCTCGACATCGGCAAGTTCGGCGGCCTGGCCGAGACGATGGACGAGGCGATCCGCTACCCCATCGTCACCGCCCATGACGGCACGGAGACGGCACCTTGCGTGCTCGCCGGCCCGACCTGCGATTCGGCCGACGTGATGTACGAGAAGACGCCCTATCCGCTGCCTTTGTCGCTGACCATCGGCGACGAGGTGCTGATCGAAGGCACCGGCGCCTACACGACCACCTACTCGGCGGTCGCCTTCAACGGCTTCGAGCCTCTCCGATCCTACGTGATCTGACGGCGTTTCCTCAGCGCATTTTCGGACGGCGAACCGGACACAACTTCGCCTGAAAATGCGCTGAGAGAGCCGATCAGATCATCCCAGGTGGGCGACTTTCGTCCACCCGGGCTCGCCTGTGGAACAGATCTCCGCTCGCCAGGGATTACGGAAATGGAAATGTCAGTTGAAATGGAAATGCCAGTTGAAATTGGGGGCCACGCACCGGCCTTTGTGATGGTCGCCGAAACCGCCGCCGATGTTGCGGCGCGCGAGGCGTTGCTCGATCGGGCCATGGGGCCGAAGCGCAGGAAAAAGTCGTCGGAGAAGCTGCGGCGTGGGCGGCGGCCCTCGGAAGGGCTGGCCTTCGTCGCCTGCGATGCTTCGGGCGGCGTGGCCGGCACCGTGCGGCTGTGGGATGTCAGCTTGGGCGAGGGCGGTGCGGCCGCGTTGCTGCTTGGCCCGCTTGCCGTCGACCCGTCGCTCAAGAATGCCGGCATCGGCTCGGCGCTGATGCGCCATGCCATCGCCGAAGCGGCGCGTCTCGGCCATAACGCTATCCTTTTGGTCGGCGATGCGCCCTATTATGCGCGCTTCGGCTTCTCGGCCGAGAAGACCGGTTCACTTGCCATGCCGGGACCCTATGAGCGGCACCGCCTGCTGGCGCTGGAACTGGTGGAAGGCGCGCTTGACGGCGTGCACGGCACGCTGAAGGCGGCCGGCCGCAAGCTGAAGGCGCAGGAATTGATATCGGCGGCCTGAGACACGAAGCCGGCAGCATTTCATGCAAAAACGCCGCCCGAAAAGGCGGCGTTTTTGCGCTTGGTGGGTGCCGCCTGGGCGGCTGGATGCCTTCAGCCGATCAGCTGGCTGAGCGCCATGGCGACGGTCATGTCGCCTTCGACCTTTATCTTGCCGGTCATGAACGCCATTGTCGGGTTCAGGTCGCCAGCGATCAGCGAATCCAGATCGTCGAGCGAGAGCTTGATGGTGCAGTCGGTGGGTGCATCGGTGTTCGAGACGGTTGCGCCGTCGATGACGATGACGCCGTCGCTGCCGGTGTCGAATTTCACGGAACGATCGAACCCGCTGCTGGCCACCCGCGACTTGATCTTCTCGGCAATCTCCTGAACGCTCACGCTGTTCTCCTTGTCTGGTTGCATCTGTCTCGCAACGGCGCTTCGATCCAGCCGAAGCCCATGCCGCGGTCTCGCGATCACGGTCGCTGCCGCATATAGCTTTGGGTTGACGTTTACGTCAACGCGAATTCAGGCGGTTGGTTCCTGCCGTAGCGGCAGGCGAGCCTCGATGATACCGCGACTGCGAGCCGGGCAACTCAGTGTTCCTTGAACGCCTTGGTCATTTCGCTCGCCGTCTCGCTTTTCTTGCGGCGCAGCCAGTTGTCGCGGATTTCGTCCTTCGACAGAAAATTGACCTGGTCGATCAGAACCTCATGCACCAAAGGCGCGCCGACACGCGTGTTGACGGTATCGCGGATCGCGGCGCGGAAGGCATCGAGATCGATCGTCGCCTTGTTGGTGAAGTCGATCTGCGGATTGGAATAGAGGTAGGAATAGACCTGGTCGGTGATCAGCGCTTCGGCGGGAATGGACAGTTTCTTTATCTGCTCGGGTTCGACGGTGTAGACGAGCTTGGTCAGGAAATAGCCGCCGATCTCAGAATCGCGGATCAGCGGCACCGAAATGATGTCGGTCTTGACGTAGTCGAGGCCGCCCAGCATCGGCTTCGGCGTTTCGCCGACACCGCGCTCGCCGGCCGCCTGGAAAGAATAGAACACGGCGCCCAGCGTTGCGGCGCAGATCCAGACGGCGATGGCGATGACCTTGATCATCGGGCCCTGTCATTCCTCTGGTCAGTCCCTTGCGATGGCAACGTGGCACGGCGCCGTTGCTTTGGCAGGATCTCCGATGTGTCGCTTATGTGCGGCATCATGCCTTGATCCAGCCGAACTCGCCGGCGGAGTAGGTGCCGTCCGTCTCGGCGCGCTGGATGGCGTGCCGCAGCAGGCTGGCGACTTCGTTGACCGCGCTCAGATGCGCCAGGATCGCCGCTTCGTTCTTCGCCAGCTTCTGGCGCAGCCGGGTCAGGCCCTCGCGGTGCTGTTCGAGGAATTCGGCTTCGCTGCCGCCCTTCATGGCGCGGGTCAACTCATAGAGGTAGCGGCTCTTGCGGGCGTTCGATGCCTTGAGATCATAGTTGGTCGCGTTGCGGATACCGGCGGTCTCTTCCTCGACCACTTCCTCGATGCGACCGATGATGGCGGCGAGGTTGCCGGGCCGCGCGAACGGGATCGGCGCTTCCGACGCGGTCGTGCGTGCTGGCAGGTTGGGGGTGGATTCCGAAAAGTCGGCCATGGCGTTTCCCAGTCTAGATCTTGATATTTGTTTTTATGGTCGTCTCGTCACCGGTCATCGACCCCGCAGCCTTGCGCTGCAATTGGTGGACCAGCGAGGTCGACAGGCTGTTTTGCTGGTCGACCTCGGTCTTTTCCGGCCCGCCCGAAACCGGACCGACCGGAACCACGCGCTTGCCTTCGAGATAGTGGTCGGCAAGCATCGACTTGGCGATGCCGATGCCGCCGCGCTCGGCCATCACGTCGGCCACCCGCTCGGCAAGCTGCGATTTCCACATGTCGCCGGCCAGGCCCTTGCCGTAGACGCCCTCGGTGTCCTTGGGCAGCATGTTCTGGATGAAGGTCTGCAGCACCATCGCCTCGAACTTCTTGAATTTTTGGGCCGGGTCGGTTGCAGCGGCGGCCTTGTCGGCGGTGGCGCGCGACAGGATCGAGCCGGCATCGACCGAAGCGGCGGTATCTAGCGAACCGGGGGTGTCGAGTGAAAACGTGCCCGCAGCGCCGCCGGCCCGCTTCGTCAGCGCGGCGCGGGCGGTCTCGATATCCGCCGGGTCGGCGGCTCGGGCCACATCCATAACGATGTCGCTGGGTGGAGAAATCGCCAAGAAAGTCCGCCTTTTACCGGTTTTTCTTAGCCAGACCATGCCTCAACAAGCTTGTGGCAGGCTTGCGGGAAAGAGAGGGAGCGGAGTGCGGGGATCGGATCGAAGCTGCCGGCTTTGCGCCGAGGGGTGGGATTCCGCCTCAGCTTCACTCCTTGACCGCCCCCGTCATCGAGGAGACGTAGTGCTCGACAAAGAATGAATAGAGCACCACCACCGGCAGGGAGCCGATCAGCGCGCCTGCCATCAGGGCTCCCCATTCATAGACGTCCGAACGCACGAGCTCGGTAAGCACGCCGACCGGCACGGTCTTGTTTTCGGACGACTGGATGAAGGTCAAGGCGTAGATGAATTCGTTCCATGACAGGGTGAAAGCGAAGATGCCGGCGGAGATCAGGCCGGGCACCGACAGCGGCAGAACTATCTTGGTCAGGATTTGCCAGCGGCTCGCGCCGTCGATCAGCGCGCATTCTTCCAGTTCGAAAGGGATCGAGCGGAAGTAGCCCATCAAGAGCCACGTGCAGAATGGAATGAGGAACGTCGGATAGGTGAGGATCAGCGCGAACGGCGTATCGTAAAGGCCGAGGTTGAACACCATTACCGACAGTGGAATGAACAGAATCGAGGGCGGTACGAGATAGGCCAGGAAGATAGCCAAGCCGACCTGCCGCGCCCCGGAAAACCTCAAGCGTTCGATCGCATAGGCAGCGAACACCGCCGCCAGCAGCGACAGGAAAGTCGAGGCGGTCGAGATGATGATCGTGTTGAGAAGCCAACCCGGATAGGACGTCTCGAAGAGTAGATACCGAATATGCTCGAGCGTCGGATGGACGACCCAGAACGGGTTGAAGTTGGCATAATCCGTCATCTCGAGATTGGGTTTCACCGCGGTGATCGTCATCCAGTAGAACGGGAACAGCAGCACGATGACGAAGATCAGGAGCGGCAGATAAACGGTCACCACGCGCCGGGGCAGGCTCTGGAGATAGCCCATGCCGCCTTCATCGGTGTTCGGACGGTTGTTCGTTTCGGTCGCGGCCATGTCAGTCTCCACCGCCCTGCTGCCATTTACGACGTTGCAAGCCGAAATAGCTGAAAAGGATCGCCGCTAGCAGGAACGGGATCATCGCCACCGCGATCGCGGCTCCCTCGCCAAGCTGGCCGCCGGAAATGCCCCGCTGGAACGAGAGCGTCGCCATCAGATGGGTGGCATTCACCGGCCCGCCGCGAGTCAGCACATAGATCAGCTGGAAATCGGTGAAGGTGAACAGGACCGAAAAGGTCATGGTGATGGCGATGATCGGCGTCAGCAGCGGCAGCGTCACATAGCGGAACAATTGCCAACGGCTGGCGCCGTCGAGCGTCGCGGCCTCGTAAAGCGATTGGGGAATCGTCTGCAGGCCGGCCAGCAGCGTGATGGCCACGAAAGGAATGCCGCGCCAGACATTGGCAGCGATCACCGAGGCGCGTGCGTTCTCCGGATCGCCAAGGAAATTGATGCGGTGGTCGATCAGGCCCATTTCCATAAGCGCCCAAGACAGAATGGAGAACTGCGAATCGTAGATCCACCAGAAGGCGATGGCCGAGAGCACCGTCGGCACCACCCACGGCAGCAGGACAATCGCGCGGAAGAACGATTTGAAGGGAAGGTTCTGGTTGAGGATGAGCGCCAGCCAGAGGCCGAGCGCGAATTTCAGGATCGAAGCGCTGATCGTATAGAGCAAGGTGTTGAAGACGGAGAGCCAGAAGACGGCGTCGCTCCACAGATATTCATAGTTTTCGATGCCGATGAAGATGCCGGGGCGGCCGATGCGGGCGTCGGTGAAGCCAAGCCAGACGCCGAGCCCCAGCGGGTAAGTCAGGAAGACAAGCAGCAGTGCAGCCGCCGGAAGCATGAAACCGAAGCCAAGTGCGTTCCGGCTTTCGCTCCAGCGCGACAGAAGTCGGGAGAACATCGAAGGTCGCGGCTGGATAGCAGTTGACGGCACGGCCATGGGTCGGCTCCTGCTGAGGTCTCATTGATAGGCCGGATCGGCCGCGACGCAATCCGAAGCCAGCCGGGCAGCCGCGCTGCCCGGCTGAGCCGGCTCAAACGCGATAATAGCGATTTGCCCGCTTCTCGGCCTCTTCCATTGCCTCTTGCGGCGTGGCCTGGCCGGTCACCGCTTTGGCGAACATGTCGACCAGCACGTAGTCGGCCATGGTTGCCGCCGAGGCATAGCCGAGCGGCCCGGCATAGCCGTTGGGCCGCAGAGTAGCCGAAGCCTTGGCGTAAGCGGCGTTGTTGGGATCGGCAGTCCACACCGGGTTGTTGTCGAATGCCTTCAGTGTCTGGCAGCAATATCCGGCCGAGGAGGTGATCCAGTCCTTCATTTGCGGTTCCTCGAACATGAACTGCAAATACGCCTTGGCCGCGTTGGGGTAGGGCGTGTAATTGAAGATGACAGCCGTGGTCACCTGGAACAATTCGACGGATTTGCCGACAGGACCGATGGGCAGGTTGGTCGTGCGTATGTCCTTGGCGATTTCAGCCAGCTTTGGATCTTTGTCCTTGTTGATCTTGGCCGTGTTGTAGGCGGAAATTCCATTGGCGATCACGCCCAGTTCGCCGGCCAGGAAGGCGCGGTTGTTGTTGACGTCGAGCCAGCTTTCGGTGCCTGGAATGAAGGTCTTGTAAAGCTCCTGCGCGTATTCGATCGCCTTGAGGGTCTCGGGGCTGTTGATCGTTACCTTGCCACTCTCGTCGACCATCTGGCCGCCATGGCTCCACAGCAGCCAATGAGCATAGTTGTTGCCGTCGCCGACGCCATGGCCATGCGTGAAGCCGGCCGGATGCCCCTTCGCCTGCAAGGCCTTGCAAAGTTCCAGGAAGCCTTTCGTGTCCTTGGGAAACTCCGAAAAGCCGGCCTCTTTCACCCAACTTTCGCGATAGACGATGGCATTGCCGATCGTGGCCAGGGGCAGGCCGACGAACTTCCCGTCGCGTGTCGCATATTGCTTAGGTCCCTCGTGCCAGCCGCCATATTTCGAGCCGAGATACTCGCCCAGTTCGCTCACATCGTGAAGCTTGTCGGGATATTGATGCGGGTCATCGAACCATACGAACATCAGGTCGGGGCCGGACCCGACATTTGCCGCGACCGCCGCCTTGGGACGAATGTCCTCCCAGCTTTCCTTGTCGACGCGAACCTCGACACCTGTCGCCTCGGTGAAGCGCTTGGTGTTGGCCAGCCATTGGTCCTCGTCGCCCTGCACGAAGGGCGACCAGCGCAGCAGCCTAAGCTTGGCGCCATCCTCGGGTTTGTATTTCAGTCCGTCCTGGGCAAGGGCCGGAGAGCTGATGAACCGACTTCCCAAGGCACCTGCCGCCGCGCCGGCGGTGGTGCGGATCACGTCGCGTCTGGTGAACTTCATGCTCGTTTCCTCCTGTTTGTTGTCCTTGCCTTGTGGTCCTAACGATCGGTACGTGTTTGAAATCTCTGTCCGGTTTCTCCGTGAAAGAGATGGATGAGGCTGGGCTCGGCCGTAAGCCGGATGGTTTCGCCCGGCGTGAAGGAATGTCGTTCCCGGAAATTCGCGACGATCTCTTCGCCGCCGGCTGTGCGGCCGATGAGCTGCACTTCGGACCCGGTTGGTTCAACCACCGCGACGATGACCGGAATGCCCTGGTCGTCCGACAGCCGCAAATGCTCGGGCCTTATTCCCAGCACCACAGGCTCGCCATTGGGGATGGAAAGCGCCGAGGCCAACGGGACTGAAATCCCCCCGGCGCCGCGGAATGAGGGTGAGCCGTCGGTAGCGATCTCGCCCCTCAGCAAATTCATGGCCGGCGAGCCGATAAAGCTGGCGACAAAAAGATTGTTCGGCCGGTCATAGAGTTCCAGCGGCGGCCCTATCTGCTCGACGATGCCGTCATGCATGACCACGATCTTGTCAGCCATGGTCATGGCTTCGATCTGATCGTGCGTGACGTAGACTGTCGTGGTCTTGAGGCGCTGGTGCAGCTCCTTGATCTCGGCGCGCATCTGCACCCTGAGTTTGGCGTCGAGATTGGACAGCGGTTCGTCGAAGAGAAAGACCGCCGGATCACGCACGATCGCGCGGCCCATCGCGACGCGCTGGCGTTGGCCGCCGGAAAGCTGCCGAGGATAGCGCGCCAGCAACGGCACCAGCCCAAGGATTTCGGCCGCGCGGCGCACGCCGGCATCGCTCTCCGGCTTGGAAACTCCTTTGAGCATCAGCGAGAACGCCATGTTCTCGGCGACGGTCATGTGTGGATAGAGCGCATAGTTCTGGAAGACCATGGCGACGTCGCGCTCCTTGGGCGCAACGTTGTTGACGACACGTTCGCCAATCGCGATCTGGCCGCGTGAAATCTTTTCCAGGCCGGCGATCATTCTGAGAAGGGTTGATTTTCCGCAGCCCGACGGCCCGACCAGAGTGACGAACTCGCCGTCCTCGATGTTCACGCTGACCCCGTGCAGGATCTCGACAGCGCCGAATGATTTATAGACTTCGCCAATTGCGACAGACGCCATCGGTCCTCCCAACAAATTCCTGCGACGTCGTCGAAGGAACAACGCTTCCGCCAGCGACAGCCCTGGCTCCTCCCAGGCTCACGCTAGGCCAAACGGTAGCGCTACCAAACCGGGCTGTAAAGCGTTTACGGGAAGGCCCGAATCTTGGAGGGTCCGCTTCGCGCCACAATACTCCCTGCTACTCCTGCGTCCGCTTCTGCGTGATCAGGTCCAGCCGCTCGCGGTCGGAGCGTTCGCGTTCGTCGCGGTTGCGCACGTCCTTGTAGGCGCGCTCGACCATGTTGGTGCGGGCGGTCGCGGCGGCGATGAGGCTGGCTTCCTGCCTGGCGCTCGCCAGGTTCGCCTCCTGGCGCACGACCGCCTGGGCGATGCGGCGATGGTAGAGGTCGGGAAACAGGGCGGACAGCGAATCGGCCTGGTCGAAATGGCCGACCAGTTCCCTGGCTTCGGCCTCGGCCGCACCGGCCGCGGCAAGGAAGGTGGCGTGGCGGGTTTCGTGCAGCGCCTTCAGCTGTTCCTGCACCTTGACCAGCTTCTTGAGGCGGTCCTTGCGCGTGCTCATTTCTATCTCGCCAATGTCAGGTCGACGAAGCCGTCGACGAACAGCGACAGCATGGTGCCGACGGCGAAATAGAAGATGATCATGCCGCCGGCGATGATGAAGGGCTGGGAGATGAAATAGATCGGGATCTGCGGGGTCAGCTTGTTGACGAAGCCGATCGTCAGATTGACGAGAATGGCATAGGCGACGAACGGGCTGCCGAGGCGGATGACCAGGAAGAAGGTGTCCGACACCGTGTCGGTGACATCGACGAGGGCTGCCTGCGGGTTGAAGAAGATGTTGACCGGCGCGACCGTGTAGGAGGAAACCAGCGCGCGTATTATCTCGTGGTCGAAATCGAAGACGAACAGCATCAGAAGTGCCGAGAACGAGATGATGGCGGCAAGGGCTGCCTGGGGTTCGGGCTCCTCGATCGCCGGTCCGCCGGTGCCGCCATAACCGACCAGCATAGCGATGGCCGAGCCCATGAAGCGCAGGGCTTCCATGTAGAGCCTGGTCATGGCGCCGATCAGGCCGCCGACCAGAAGTTCCGAGATGATCATCGGCACCAGGATCTGCGGGCGCGGGTCGACGAAAGGAAAGATCTTGTCCCACAGGAAAGCGAGCAGGCCGCCGGTGGCGGCGACAGCCACGAACAATCTGACCTGGACCGGGACGCGGGCGCTGGACAGGCCCGGCATCAGCATGAAACAGGCACCGATGCGGCAGAAGGCGAGGAACGCCGCGATGACGACGCCTTGCGACAGCACGCTCACGATATGGTTCCGAGCACCTTGATCTCGACGCCCTTGGCGATTTCGACATGGCTGAGCACCGGCAGCGTGGTGAACAGGCGCTCGATGATCATGCGCACATAGGGGCGGGCGTCGGGCGCGGTGACGAGGACGAAACGCTCGCCGGCTTCCAGATATTTCTTGATCGCCTTGGTGGCGTCCTGGCCGAACTCCTCGAGCTGGCGCGGGTCGATGTCGAATTCGCGCACCTCGCCTTTGGCGTCGCGTTTGAGGCTCTGGTGGAAGGCGAGGTCCCAGCGATTGCCGAGGCGAAGCACCTTCAGCACGCCGCCCTCGGACAGATCGCCGCAGATCTGCTGGGCCATGCGGATGCGGACATGTTCAACGATCTGCTCGGTGCGGCGCACATGCGGCGCGATCTCGGCGATCGCCTCGATGATCAGGTGCAGATTGCGGATCGAGACGCGCTCGGCGAGCAGCAGCTTCAGCACCGCCTGCAGGCCGGGATAGGAGATGTGCGTGGTGCAGATCTCGTCGGCGAGCTTGCGGTATTCCTGGTCCTGGCGTTCGAGCAGCGCCTTCATGTCCTTGTAGGACAGAAGCTGCGGCAGGTTGTTGCGGATGACCTCGGAGAGATGGGTGAGCAGCACCGACATGTTGTCGGCGAAGGTGTAGTTCTCGCGCTTCAGATCCTCGGCGAAGGCTTCGACGACGGAATAGGCGCGCATGCCGAAGGCCGGCTCGCGGATTTCCTCGCCCGGTATCTCGGGTATGTCGCGATTGCCGAGCAGCACCATGATCTCGCCGACGCGCATCTGGTATTCGGCCACCACGGTGCCGTGCACCTTGATCTGGTAGCTCTTCGGCGGGATGGCGAAATCGTCGGCGACACGCACTTCCGGCACGACGAAGCCGTACTGGGTGGCGAATTTCTTGCGCATCTTGCCCATGCGGAAAACCAGTTCCTGATGCGACGTCAGCAGCCTTGTCGACAGCTGCTTGCCGATCAAGAGCTCGATCTCGGCGGTGGCGAGCGAGGCCTTGACCGAGTTCTTCTCTTCCTCGACCTTGGTCGCCTTTTCCTGGTCCTTGATCGCCTCGGCTTCGGCGAGAACCCGGTTGGCGCGCATCGGGATGACGTAGCCGAGGCCGGCCATGCCGGCGGCGAGCGCAAAGAACGGGAACAGCGGCAGGCCGGGCATCAGGCCGAGCAGCACCAGCAGCGATGCCGCGACATAGAGGGCGCGCGGGTGGGCGCCGAGCTGGCCGAACACCGCCTGGTTGGTCGAGCCGCGGGTGCCGCCCTTGGAGACGAGCAGGCCGGCGGCGAGCGACACGATCAGTGCCGGGATCTGGGTGACGAGGCCGTCGCCGACCGACAGCTTGATGAACACGTCGGCGGCTTCGCCCATGCCCATGCCGTGCCTGATGTAGCCGATGGCGATGCCGCCGACGATGTTGATGGCGGTGATGATGAGGCCGGCGATGGCGTCGCCGCGCACGAACTTCGAGGCGCCGTCCATCGAGCCGAAGAAGGAGCTTTCTTCTTCCAGTTCGCGGCGGCGCAGCTGCGCGGTCTTGTCGTCGATCATGCCGGCCGAGAGGTCGGCGTCGATCGACATCTGCTTGCCGGGGATGGCGTCGAGGGTGAAGCGGGCGCCGACCTCGGCGATACGCGTGGCGCCCTTGGTGATGACGATGAAGTTCACCACGATCAGGATCATGAAAACGATGAGGCCGATGACGAAGTCGCTGGCCATCACCAGCTTGGAGAAGCCGGCGATGACATAGCCGGCCGCGTGCGTGCCCTCATTGCCATGCGCCAGGATCATGCGCGTGGTGGCGATGTTGAGCGACAGCCTGAGCATGGTGGCGATGAGCAGCACGGTCGGAAAAGACGAGAAATCGAGCGGCCGCTGGATCCACAGCGCCACCATCAGGATCAGCACCGAAAGCGCGATCGAGAAGGCGAGGCCGATGTCGATGAGAAAGGCCGGAATCGGCAGGAACAGGACGGCCAGGATGATGACGATGCCGATGGCGAAAAAGACGTCGCGGCCGTTCTTGGCCACCGCGCCGGGCTGAATGCTTTCGCTGATCGCCATATCGTCCTCAAACCCCATAGACTGCCGAGCGCGCGACAGCCCTGTGAGGGTAGCCCGCCAAGCTTGCGCGAGGGTGGGAGACTGGCTAGTTCCAACGATCATGCGCAGGTCGCCGTGTCGGCCGGCCTCGTAAAGAAGGCAAACTCCATGCTTCTGATCATCGGTACCATCCGCTTGCCGCCAAACAAATTTGAGGAAGCCAAGCCCGCAATGGAGCGCATGGTTTCCGGCAGCCGCGCCGAGTCCGGCTGCATCCAGTATTCCTATGCGCAGGATGTTTTCGATGCCGGGCTCATCCGGGTCACGGAAGTCTGGAGCGACAGGGCGGCGCTCGACGCGCATTTCCGCTCGCCGCACATTGCGGACTGGCGTGCGAGCTGGGCGGCGCTTGGCATAGGCGAGCGCAACCTCGTGCTCTATGAAGCCGGCGAGCCCATGCCGACCTGAACTGTCCATCGGCGATCGATATCGCGCTGTCGCCAACATGGTGTCTGTCGGCATTGTGGTTGCCATGCCGTGCCGCCGGGCGTATCAGGCTGGCTTTCCACTGCCTTTTGATATCGGCGAGCCGCCCCGGTGCTTTCCAGAAACCACAGCGAAGTCTATGCCCGCCGGCTGCGCGCGGTGCTGATCAGGTCGTTGCCCCTGCTCGAGGCGCGCGGCATCGTGGTGGTCATTCTCGCCGGTGTCGTAGGCGTCATGGCGGGCATATTGGTCACGGCGATGAGCCAGATCGTGCAGGACCTGCACGGGCTGCTGTTCGGCGTTCAGCCAGGCGGCCGGCTTTCCGGCATGTTCTCGCTCGCCAATCCGATGCAGGCGTTGATACCGGCGATCGGCGGCATGCTGCTGGGGCTGACGGTGGTCTGGCTCAGGATACGGAAATTCCGCACACCGATCGACCCGATCGAAGCCAATGCGCTCTATGGCGGGCGCATGTCGCTGACCGACACCTTCATCATCGCCGGCCAGACCATGATCTCCAGCGGTTTTGGCGCCTCGGTCGGGCTGGAAGCCGGCTACACGCAGGTTGGCTCCGGGCTGGCATCGCGGCTGGCGGGCATCTTCAGGCTGCGCCGCAACGATGTCCGCATCCTGGTCGGCTGTGGTGCGGCCGGCGCCATCGCCGCTGCCTTCGATGCACCGCTGACCGGCGCCTTCTACGGCTTCGAACTGGTCATCGGCATCTACTCGGTCGCCAATGTCGCGCCTGTCATGACCGCCGCGATCTCAGCCTCGCTGACCGCCGAGATGTTCGGCGGCGTGCCGTTTCCGCTTGAGCTTTCCGGTCTGCCGGCGCTCACCGCCAGCCAGTATGTGCCGTTCCTGCTGCTCGGCCTGCTCGGCGGCGCCGCCTCGATCGCCATCATGCATCTGGTGACGTTGATCGAGCGCGGTTTTGCCAGGCTGTCGATCGATGCGTCGCTGCGCCCCGTCATCGGCGGCGTCATCGTTGGCTTGCTGGGGCTGATCACGCCGCAGGTGCTGTCCAGCGGCCATGGCGCGCTGCATCGCGAATTCTCGATGAATTACGGTTTGGCCGTGGTGGCCAGCGTCTTCGTGCTCAAGCTGGCGGCATCGGCGATCTCGCTGGGGTCGGGCTTTCGCGGCGGATTGTTCTTCGCCTCGCTGTTCCTCGGCGCGCTGCTCGGCAAGGCGTTCGCGGATGTGATGCTTGTTATTTCTCCGGCAACCGGCATCGACCCTGCCGTCGCCGCCGTCGTCGGCATGACTTCGCTCGCCGTCGGTGTCGTCGGCGGTCCGCTGACGATGACCTTCCTGGCGCTGGAATCGACCCGCGACCTGACGCTGACCGGCGTCGTGCTGGCCGCCTCGATCATGTCGGCCATCCTGGTGCGCGAAACCTTCGGTTACTCGTTCTCGACATGGCGCTTCCATCTGCGCGGCGAGACCATCCGCAGCGCCCATGATGTCGGCTGGATGCGCAGCCTCACAGTCGGCTCGATGATGCGCAAGGACATCAAGACCATCTATGCCTCGACGACGCTGGCAGCCTTCCGCAAGCAAGTGCCGCTCGGCTCGGCCCAACGCGTCATCGCCGTCGATGCGGGCGATCACTATGTCGGCGTGCTGATCGTGGCCGAACTGCACAGCGATCCTTCCGATGGCGAGGTGCCGGTGCGCGATCTTGCCAAATACAAGGACGCGGTGCTGGTGCCGAGCATGAACGTGCAGGCCGCCGCCGAAACATTCCAGCGCGCCGGCGCCGAAGAACTCGCTGTCGTCGAGGATTTCACCGACCACATCGTGCTGGGCCTGTTGACCGAAGGCCATCTGATGCGGCGCTATGCCGAGGAACTCGACAAGGCGCGCCGGGACCTGTCGGGCGAGGGTTGACAGGAAGGCCTAACCGGATGCCTGCGACAGTGGGCGCGGTTACGGAGCCTAATGCTCGATTGGTCCCTTGGCCATCACAAGCGCCGTGCCGGCGGTGGTCGGGCGTTCGATCATGCGCCGCACGCGGGGCGGCTCGTCGCCGCTGTGGAGCGCCCGCACGCGTTCGCCGATGACGGCGTCGGCATGGGTGATGCGTCCATTGTGCCTGATATATTCGATCCAGGTCGGCGTGTGGTAATGCTCGATCCATACGGTGGGATTCTCGAGATCGCGCGCCAGCGTCCAGTTGCGGGCGCCGTCACGGCGGCGGATGCGGCCGCGCTCGGCCATGATGGCGAGGAACTCCGGTTCGTCCTCGTGCCGGATCACATACTCGATCATGATGGCGATGGGGCCGCTGCGCGGCTTCAGGTCAAGCGCCAAATGCGGTTCCTTGAAGCGATTGAGCGGGTCGAGGTTGAGCACCTGCTGTTGCGGCAGCGGTAGCAAAAGACCGATGGCGCCGCCGGCCAGCATGGCGACGCTGGCTGCGATCAGCGCGGTCTCGGCGCCGTGCGCATCGGCGACGACACCCCAGATCCAGCTGCCGAGCGCGATGCCGCCGAAGGTCGCGGTCTGGTAGACCGACAGCACCCGGCCGACCACCCAGCGCGGCGTCGCCATCTGCACCGTGACGTTGAAATGCGAAAGCGCGATCACCCAGCAGGCGCCGCCGACAAGCAGGCCGAGCGACGTCTGCCAGGCATGCTGGCTGACGGCGGCATTGAATGCGCAGACAGCGAAGCCGGCAAAAGCACAGCGCACCATCGTCTCGCTGGACAGCAACTGCCGCAGCCTGACGCTGATCAAGGCGCCGCCGACCGCGCCGATGCCGAAGGCGCCGAGCATGATGCCATAGGTCAGCGCATCGCCCTTGACGACATCGCGCGCCACCAGAGGCAGCAACGCAAGCACAGCGCCTGCACTGAAGCCGAACGCAGCACCCCTGACCAGCACCTTGCCGATGTTGGGCGACATGGCGACATAGCGCAGGCCGGCGCCCATGGCAGCCCCCAGCGACTCGCGCGGCAAGGTCGATATGGGCACGTTCGGCTTCCAGCGCGCCAGCACGACGATCAGGCCGATATAGCTCACCGCGTTCGCCGCGAAGGCGGCCGCGGCACCGGCCGCGGCGACGATGATGCCGCCGATTGCCGGACCGACGCTGCGCGTCAGGTTAAAGCCCATCGAATTGAGGGCGACGGCCGCCGGCACCTTGTTGCGGGGAACGATATCGCCGACGGAGGCTTGCCAGGATGGGCTGTTGAGCGCGGTGCCGCTGTCAATCAGGAAGGTGAAGGCAAGCAGCGTCCATGGCGTGATCAGGCCTGAATAGGTGAACAGGGTCAGAAGCACCGACACCACCAGCATGAAGGTCTGGGCGACAAGCATCACCTTGCGCCGGTCGAAACTGTCGGCGATGGCGCCGGCTACGAGTGCAAACAGCATGATCGGCAAGGTGGTCGAAGCCTGGACCAGGGCTACCTGATAGGGCGAGGTGGCGATCGTGGTCATCATCCAGGCGGCGCCGACACCCTGGATCAAGCCACCGAAATTCGAGACGAGACTTGCGCCCCACACGGCGCGGAAAATGCCGTGACGGAAGGGCGCCAGCGCCGAGACGCTCTCGCTGTCCGGCTTTTCGTCAATCATTTGGGGTTCCTGCCATGTCGTGCCTGCTCGTCAGACAATCCGTTTGCGCAGACCGTTTGCCGAAAGTAGGGCATGGCGCCGCAAAGGGCAAAAAAGCTCATGGTCCAACAATGGGATAGAGGCGGTCCAGGCCTTGTCCGCCGTGGGTCCGGAGGTGCCGCTGGGATCAGTGGCGTCTGGCTTCAGACAGGGTGAACGGCATGTCGCGGGCACACCTTCCTGGAAAAGGTTCAGAACCCGTTCTGGATACGCTCGAAGATGACGTTGGTGAAGGCCGATATCTGGCTGCCGATGAAGGGGCCCGTCAGCGCCACCACCAGCATGATGGCGACGATCTTCGGCACGAAGGTCAAGGTGATCTCCTGCACCTGCGTCAGCGCCTGGATGAGGGCGATGCCGATGCCGACCGCCATGGCGACCAGCACCACCGGAGCGGACGCGACGAGCACCGTCCACACCGCGTACTGGACGATGTCGAGAGCGTCGGCCTCATTCATGGGACTGGCTCTCTGCCGAAAGCGTCAGCTAGCTGCCTTGACCGAAACTCCCGGACCGACCGCGACTTCGGTGCCGTTCTGCAGCACGGCGATGAGACCGCTGCTGGCGAGGCGCACCGAAGCCACGGTGCCCGTCGTCAGGCCGTCGGCGGAGGTTATCGAGCGCCCGATCAGTGCGTCGGCCTGCGACAGCGCCGAGGACTGCATGATCTGATTGAGCTTGGTGTTGGTCTGCACCGATTGCTCGACCTGCGAGAAGGTGGCGAGTTGGGCGACATACTGCGTCGAATCCATCGGCTTGGTCGGATCCTGGTTCTTCATCTCGGCGATCAGAAGCTTCAGGAAGGACTGGTAGTCGACCGCTGTCTTCGAGGTCGAGGCCGTGGCCTGATTGGCGCCTGTCGGAATCGTCGTCGTCATGTCCACGTTCATCAGTAGCGTGCTCCCACGGCCAGCGGGCGCTCGGCACCCAAAACATCGTCATTACCACCCAGCGCGCGGCGTTCGAGCGGATAAAGCGCGCGGATCGCCTTCAGCGCTTCGTAGATATGATCCTCGCCGACCATGCGGTCGATCTGTTTCAGCGCGCTGCAGATCTGGGTGTCCTCGAAGCTTGCCAGAAGCAGCGGCAGCGAACGGCGGAACATATCGCGCGCGGCGGCGGCGCCCGCCGGATTCATCAGCATGACCTGAAGGATGAAATAAAGCTGCTTGAGCGGCGTCGAGGCATCGTCGGCCTGGATCACGTGGCTTTCGAGCAGGAACTGGACGTCGTTCATCAATTCGACGGTGACCTTGCGGTCGACCCGGATGACGGCGCCGTTGATGTAGATCTTTTCGTTCGGCTTGAGCGATATCTTCAGCGTGTTGGTCATTGAATGCCGTCCCTGATGATCTGGGACACCTCGATCAACCCTTCGAAATTGTTGGTGCGGCCCTGACGGATGTCCTCCGCCTCGCGCAGCAGCCACAGGCCGATGGAAATGAGATTGGCGCGCAGTTCCTTGGGCAGGGCGTTGTCGCTGGAGCCAAGATCCTCGACGAAGGCGGTCCAGACGCGGTTGGTGAAATGAAGCGCCTCGATCGCCTCCATCGAATCGTGGCCGGCCACTGCCGCCGCCGCCAGCATGTCGATCGAGCGGGTCAGAAGCTCCCGCTCGCGGTCCTTCGCGTCGGCAACGGAGTTGCTCTGGATGTCGGCGTAGGAGAATTGGTACATCGTTGGGGCTCTACCGTTCCGTTAAGCGTTGTCAGGTCAGGTAATTCAACAGGCTGAGCTGCTGCAGGCGTGCGGTCAACGCGAAAGACGTTTCGATGTGCTGTGTCAGGTCCGCGACCCGTGTTGCGGCTGCCGCCGGATCGACGGCTTCCAGATCGAGAATGTGCCGTTCGAAAAGGTCGACCTGCGTTTTCATCCGATCGTTGGCATCGGAAACCCGCTTCTGGACGATGCCGGTCTCGGATTGAAGCTGGCCAATGCCGCTCAGCGCTTCGCCAACCAGTGTGGTGGAGCGGCTGACAACCGTATTCTTCGCCGCCTGGCTGATGTTGCTGGACATCAGGCTGCTGACCATGGCTGCGGCCATGGCTAGTTTCTGAATGCCATCGCTGTTGGCGCTGGTCGAAGTCGGTGTGGTTTCGTTGAGTGCGATGCGGCTGACGATCTGCTGGTCGGTGGCGTTCGACCAGTTGCCCTGCCAACCCGCGCCCGCGAACTGCGGCGCCACATCATTGGTGATGAAATCGTCCATCTGGGCAGCCGTGATATTGGCCGCTGCCGGGTCGTCCTGGGTGAAACCGAAATTGGTGAGGAAAGCGGTATCGAACGCAGCCTTGGCAGGAGAGCCGGCGGCCGTGAAATCGTTGATCGGCTTGACGTCTGTGTTGGTGCCGGCAAACAGATATTCACCATTGACGCTGGTGTTGAGGATCGAGGTCAGCTGCTGGATGGTCGCCTTGCCGGAGTCCCGGGTGAGGCTGTTGGACGAGTCGCTCGAGGAAGCGGTGGTCAGGGCGGACAGGAAGGTCTGCGCGGCGGTGGAGAGCTGACCAAGCGAGGTCTGCGTCGAGGAAAGCCGGGCGCCGACCAGGCCGTTGGAATCGATGATGACGTTGAGCCGGTCAAGGTCGCGCTGGAAGGTGACGGCCTGGGTGGTGCGCCCGCCGAGAGCCAGGCCGACATCGGCGACCCTGCCCGTCGAGGATTCCTTGGTGGCTTTGACGAGTTCGGCCTGCATGCGCATCTGCTGGGAGCGCATGGCATTGGAGATTGCGGCCGAGGAGACTGAAGTCATGGAATTATCCCACCGCGTTGAGCAAGGCCGTCATCATGTCGTCGACGGTTTTCATCATTCGGGCCGATGCCTGGTAGGTGTGTTCGAGGTCGAGCAGCAGCGACATTTCCTGGTCGACATTGACCCCGGTCGCGTTGGACAGCGCCTCGGCGCTGCGCGATGCCAGTGCTTCCTTGGCGTCGGAGGCGGTCGAAGCCTGCTGGCGCACGCCCTCGAACCAGCCGATCGAATTGGCGGCGTAGTCGGACACGCTGGACGTTGCAGAAACCCCGGCGGCGGGGTCGAAAGTCATCGGCTGGTCGAGCCGGTCGCCATAGGCAACGAGAAGGGTGGAATAGGATGCGCCGCCGCCCGTGTTGGCGACATAGGCCGCACCGTTGGCGCCGCCGTCGCGCAGCAGCGTCGGGTTGCCGCCGGTGCTCGGGTCCATCGCTGCATTGACGCTGATGGATGCGGCAAGGCCGGTGACCAGCGTGCCCGCGGCCGGCACGGCCGGCGCGCCCGACCAGGTGAACAGGCCGGCGGCATTGGCCATCGAGGGTGCGGTCTCGGCAAAAGCGGTGATCAGGCCACGCGCCGTCTCGTCGAGCTGGCTCTGCATGGTCGAGGCGACACCGTCGCGCAATTGCAGCAGGCCGGCAAGCGTGCCGCTGGCGCTGGTGTTGCCGCCGGCACCCGCCGAGATCGGCACGTTGTCGATGTAGACGGCATTGCCGGCGGCACCCGCGGTATAGCCTGCCGACGCCGCGAAGGTGACCGTGCGCGGTATCGTCTCGAACAAAGTCGTGCCATCGCCGGTGGTGATGACCATGTCATTGTCGCCTCGCGTGAAGGTCGACACCGGGACATAGTTCGAAATCTTCTTCAAAAGCGCGTCGCGCTGGTCGAGCGCATCGGAAACGTCGGTGCCGGAACGGGTTCCGGACATGACGGCCGTGTTGGCATCCTGGAACTGGCCGAGCAGCGAGTTCAGGTCATCGACGGCGGTGGCGATCTGGCCGTCGGTCTGGGTGCGGAAATCCTGGACTGCCTTGGAGCCCTCGTTGAGCGAGCGCACGACCTGCTTGGCGGCGTCGATGACGGAGGCACCGAGGTTCTGGTTGGACGGCGAGGTGGCGTAGAGCTGCAGCGCCTTCTGCAGGTCGGCGATGGCGGTCGAGGGCGAGGACGCATTGTCGACGCCATTGACCGCAACGCCCAGCTGATCCATGCCGCTGTAGAGCGCGCTCTGGCCGCTCCAGGCCGACAGCGCGCCGAGATTCTGGCGAAACAAAAGCTCGTTGGCTGCGCGCTGGATATCGACCGAACGCGCGCCCGGCGCCGTGCTGGTGACGACGGCCTGGCGCCGCGAATAGTCCGGGTTGGAGGCGTCGGCGACGTTGCGCGAGACAACGCTGGTCTGTCGCGCGGTGTTCATAAGCGCCGACTGGGCGATACTCAATGCGGTAGACAGTGACATGCGGGTCTTTCGCGGGCGACGCCCGTCTTATCTCTTCAGGTTGACAAGGACGTCCATCAGATCGGAACCGGTCTGGAAGACTTTCGAATTGGCGGTGTAGCTGCGCTGTGCCGCGATCATGTTGGTCAGTTCTTCGGCGATATCGACGTTGGAATTCTCGAGCGCGCCGGAGATGATGGAGCCGAGCTTGCCTTCATTGGCAAAGCCGACACGAACCGCACCGGACTCGGTGCCCTGCGAATAGACGTTGCCGGGCAGCGCGGTGAGCTGGTCCGGGCTCTGCACGTCGGCCAGCGGAATCTTGTAGAGGGGCTTGGTCGAGCCGTCCTTGTACTGGGCGTAGATTGTGCCGTCCTTGCTGATCTGGACCTTGTCGATGGTGCTCGGCGCGTTGCCGTTGACCTGGGCGTCGGAAACCGTGAAGCCGGTGCCGAGCTGGGTCAGCGCCGACAGATCGAGATTGAGGGTGGCGCCGTTCGGCACGGTGAATGAAACGCCGGTGGGCGTGCCGGTGAGCTTGCCGGTGGTGGTGTCGAAGGTCAGGTTGGCCGAGCCCAGAAAGCCGCCGGCGGTGTAGGGGAACGATGTTCCAGGGGTGGCCTTCGACTGATCGAAGACCGCCACCTGCCAGGTGCCGGCGCCGGTGTTGGTGAAATAGACGTCGAGCAGCTTCTTGTTGCCGAGATTGTCATAGGCGACCATCGAGGATTTCGACGTGTATTGCGCGGTCGCAGCGTTGGCGGCGGGCAGGTTGGCGGTCGCGACCGGTGTCGCGCCTGCCGGCAGGTTGCCGGCATAGCTACCCTCGGTGCTCGGCGTTGCGGTCATTCCCTGGTCTGAGATGACAACCGGAACCAATCCCTCGAAGCCGTTGACCGTCGCTGCCGGCACGCCATTTTCATAGCTGTAGGCCATCAGCTGGAAGCCGGCCGAGTTGACCAGCCTGCCCTGCCCATCGGGAACGAAGGCGCCGGCGCGGGTCAGATAGGGCGTACCGCTCGGATCCTGAACGACAAAGAAGCCATCGCCGCTGACGGCAAGGTCGGATACCGAGGTCGTGTACTGAAGCACGCCCGGATCGCTGACCGCCTGGCGGATCGTCGTGGTGACGCCGCCGGAATTGTAGGCACCGCCGGTCGACGGCATGACCAGCGTCGAAAATTCGGCGGAGGACCGCTTGTAGCCGGTGGTGTCGGAATTGGCGATGTTGTCGGCGACCGTCGATAGGCGGTTTGCCTGGGCGTTCATGCCGGAAACGCCGGTCCGCATCATTCCGTAGAGGCTCATCGAAACGTCTCCGCTGTGTCCATGCTGCTGGCTACGAGGCTACGCATGTTTTCTTGCGCGAGGCTGGCGCGGCGCTGCATCAGAAGACGAGCCGGTAGCCGAGGAAACGCTTGGAATCGATCGGGTCGGTGCCCAGCTTCTCGCGCAGCTTCTTGCGCAGTTTGCTGATGTGGCTTTCCACCACGTTCTCCTCGACCTCTTCGTCGAAGATGCCGTAGATGGCGTTGAAAACCTGGGTCTTGGTGACACGGCGCCCGCGATTGCTCGCCAGATATTCGAGGATGCGGCGCTCGCGGCGCGGCAGGGGGAGGGGCTGACCGTCGATCTCGGGGTCGCGGCCGTCCATGAAGATGCGCATGGCGCCGATCTCGGTGTAGGCGACGTCTTCCTGGGCGCGGCGGCGGATGGCGGTGATGCGGGCCAGGATCTCGCGGATATGGACGGGCTTGCGAATGACGTCGTCGACGCCGCTCTCGAACAACCGCAGCGTGTTCTCCAGGGAATGCTGTTCACTGAGCGCAATCACCGGGGCGCCGGTGCGGTCGCGGATCTGGCGCGGAGAGATGGAGCCTTCGCGGCAGTCGCCGATGAGGAAGGCCCGGACCGAGCGCAGATCGGTGTCCGCGGCAGAGTTCACCCACTCACCGAATTCGCCGGATGCAAAGCCTGCACAGGCGATGCCCTCACGATCGAAAAGTGAATTGTATCCCTCTGTTACGAGCTCGCGCTCGTCAACGATCACAATCATCGGCCCCGCCTTCCGAATCAAATCATTTGTCCCGTGAAGAGAGGCGTATCCGCTGGCGGGAATCCTGAACAACCGTCATTTCTTGTAGCTAGTTTCTTGGGAGTCTGGAATCGTATCGGTTGCATTAGCGTGCAACCAGATATGCTTTCGGTGGCAAGCTCTGACCAAGTCCAGCCAACAATTCCGGGTTGTACGGTTTGTCTATTAGAAGCGGGAAATGCGCTTACGGGTTGCAGAAGCCGCGGGCGTTCGCGGTCCATTTTCCAAAGCCGGTGGCGACCATGTTGGCAATGACGCGGCAGACATAGATCTTCTGCGCCGGGTCGTTGTCGGGACCGGCATGATAGCGGGCAACGGCCATCGACCAGGTCTCGTGACGGGCATGGAGACTAGCCAGGAAGCGCGCCGCATAGTCGACGTTCTGACGTGGGTCGAGCATGTCCTCGACGCTGCGAAAATGCGATGCGTGGTAGTGGTGATTGATCTGCATGCAGCCTAGATCGATCAGCGTCTTGCCTTCGCGCCGGGCATTGGCGAAGGCGGCAAGGGCCTCTGTCCGGCTCCTTGGAAAGACTGCTTTTCCTTCTATATTCAAGGCATTGGGCTGAAGGCTGCCCTTGTTGCCGGTCTCCGTCAGGCCAACGGCATAGAGGATGCCGGCGGGCACGCCATAACGATCGGCGGCGCGCAGGATCTCCGGCTCGCAGGGGTTCGCCGCGGCTGCGGCGGCGTTTGTCGCGCTAGATAAAGATATCGCCGCCAGCGCGCTCGCGAGCAGGCGAAGTGCCGCGGCCGTAGTCCTGCGCGTCATCGTTGCGTTTCCCTGAGGATTGCTGGCCCGGTTGCTGGCCGCCGGCTCCACCATTGCCACTGCCCGAATTCCCCGGTTGGAAGGATGCTGGATCGCGGCCTGTTGCCGCCGCCAGAGTAGCGGTTGCATCCGTCCGGGTTGTAGCGGGAACTGCTACCGAAGGTTGCAGTATCGTGACCTTGTCAACCTCGAAGCCGAGCCCCCGCAGCGACTTGACGATGGCCTCGCTGTCGGCCGACAGCCGACGATAGGCGTCGTGTGTTTCAGGCTTCAGCTCAATCGAAAGTTGTTCCCCGGAGAGGCGAAGACTGGCCGTCACCATGCCGAGTTCGGCGGGGTGGAGTTCGATCTTCAGCACATGTGTCGGAACGGCAACAGAGCTGGCCAGATGGGCGGACGTGGGTGAGGCTGAAAGCGCCTTTTGCGGCCCGGCGTCGGCGGCTATGGCGTTGATCACATTGAGGGCCGCCTGGCTGATGGGGCTCTGCGGCGGTGCGGGGAAGCTCCGTTCCGACACCACGTCGATGCGCGCGGTGGACAGGGACTGTTTTCCCGCTTCGGGACGCATCGAGGACTGCACATCCTCGATGCTCTTCATCGCATTCGCGGCGTGCTTCGACCGCACGCCGGGCACATCGGCAGCCGGCGCGTCCGACAGCTTCTGGGCCGCCGCTGTGACGTCGCGTTTGGGCGCGCTGGAGGCAGCGCTCGGCGACTGACCGTCAAGCGCCGTCAAAGGTCCGTCGATTATCGACGCCTGCTCCGGCTTCGATACGGTTTCGAGTGCTTCGCGTCCGCCCGCGGATTTTGACCGGTAGGTCTTTGGCAGTGACGCCTGTCCGTCGAGCGCCGGGTCCGACGAATTCTCGCCAGTGGCAGCATTGCCCCCGGCTGCCTTGGCCGCTGTCGAGAAATGCCGCAGGTCATGAAACGCGATCAGCAGCGGCAGGTCGTCCTGAAGCGGCGCGGTATCCGACGCCATCTCTTCGGCGTCGGCCTTGTGGGCCTTTGCTTCCAATCCGTCCTTGCCGGTTTTCACGCTTGCCCCTTTGGCTGAGGTGGTGGTCCTTCCGGGCTCGGCCGATGCCGGTTCGGCCTTTGCGTCATGCCCGGCAAGGCCCGCAGCGAGCTTGCTCCAGCGCTGGTCGCGCGATCCCGCCTCTGTCGACGGCTGCCGTTCCGGGCGGGCATCGTCGCGCAGCATTTTGCCGAAGCCGGCGTCATCGTTTCTGCCGTTCGCGGCCGGCTGCTCCGACGTCGCGCGCGTGGAGGCAAATCCTGGCAAGGCCGAGCCGAGGCTGGTGGTCATTTGGGGGCGGCTCCAAGCATCTGGTCGATCAGGTCGAGCTGTCGACGTGTTCTGGTCATGGCCGCGTCGGTCGGATCGGCGAGCCCTTTAGCGGCTGCGGGCGACGGTGCCGACGCCGGCATGACTGTCGCTGCGTCGGCGGATGCAACTGCCGCCGTGTCCGGCGCATTGGCGGCCGGTCCGCCGGAGGCCGCGGTGGCGGCGGGTTGCTCCGCGATGGCGCCTTCGACCGGTGGCAGTCCACTGTCATCGGCGTTTTGCGGCGTGGCGATCTCGGGAGCCGCAGGTTGCTCGGCCGCAACAGGGGCAGGCTTTTCCTCGGGAAGGGCGGTGGGCGGCGCGACGACCTCGCCGGCAATGGCCTGCGCGGCGTCGAGCAAAGCGCGGTCGCCTTCCGAGAGCCTGGTGCGGTCGATCTTGCCGAGCTTGGCACGAACGTCCTCGATTGTGCCCGAGGTGACGGTGGAAAGGCTGGCATAGAGCAGAGCGCGTGGATCGTCCTGATTGGTGTTGCCGTCGCGGCCCTGCTCGGCCCGCGCCGAAGCGAAGGCCGACAAGTCGTTCAGGCCGTCTATCGCGGCCCGGCGGGCGATGCGCAGATAGATAACCTTCTCGCGCTCGGGATCCATCATCGAGGTGATGTCGCCCAGCTTGTCCTGGCTGATCGACATGTGCAGCGCGATGACGCCGGAGACGAAGGAGTCGGCGAACTGGCTGGCATAGGGCGAATAGAGATAGCGCTCGACATATTGGGTGGAAGCAAGGGCGAAGCGTGCCGCGTCGCCTTGCGCGACTGCAAGGCCGACCGAACGGCGAAGTGCCGCTTCCTCGACCAGCGTGCCGGGGCTGAGCAATCTTGCCTCGTCGAGCAGACGGAGTGCGGTCGCCGGTTGATCACCGGCAAGCAGTGAGCCTTTGACCAAAGCGAGGAAGGCGCCGAGATCCGGAGGCAACGCCATGGGCTCGATCGGCCTCAAGGCTTCGATAGCCTCGCCGGGCCGGCCGTTGAGGTAATCAATCACGCCTTTGGCGATGGCAAGGCTTTGCGGATCCGTCGTAGCGCGCGACGTGGCCGCTTCGACGGTCACCGGGTTGCCGCCGCTCATGCCGTAGACAAGCAGGGCTCGAAAGTTCTTGGGATCCTTGTAGTCCTCGGCATTCGCCGCCCGCAGGCGCGCATCCGCCATCTCCAGCAGCTTGGCCTGCATCGGCAGGGCGGCATGATCGCCGGCGGCTATGCGGTCCTGGATGAGTTGCAGCGAGCGCACCAGTTGATACGGCTGCAGCGCGTCCTGGGCGAAACCGGCCGACGGGTGTCCGCCGGCCAGCAGCAGCAGGCCAATCAACCGGCGGGTGACGGCCGCTCGCTTCATCCGCCGGTCGCCATCAGGATCTCGATGCGGCGGTTCGCGGCCGCCAATGGATCGGCTGCTACCTTCGGCTGGCGGTCGGCGAAGCCGGCGACCTCGGTGATGCGGCGTTCGTCGACGCCGCCGCGCACGAGCATGTAATAGGCGGAATGCGCGCGTGCCGTCGACAGCCGCCAATTGTCGTAGCTGTCGCTGCGGAACGGCCGGGCATCGGTGTGGCCGTTGATGCTGATGGTGCCCTTCTGGCTGTTTACGATGCGGCCGATCTTCTCCATCGCCAGCACCAGTTCGCGTCTCGGCAATGCCGAGCCGACCTCGAACATGCCGAAGTCGAGCTGATCGGTGATCGAGATGACGACCCCCTTGTCGGTGGCTTCGACCGTGACGCCGTCGTGCAGCTTGTCGCCGGGCTTGAAGGCATCGGCCAGCTGCCGCTTGACGTCGGCAGCTGCCTTCACGGCAGCTGCGGTTGGCGCCTTCTCGCCGATGTCGGGCTTGGCGGCCTTTTGCGCCTCAGGCTCCGCCTTGGCTGCGTCGGCGGCCTTGGTGCCGTCCGGTTTGGTCTCGCCGGCCATTGCGGTGGCAGGGTTCGCGGCCTGCTTGCCGGTCACGTCCTTTGCCTGCGGCTCAAGCGGTGCGGCCGCGACAGGCGGCACGGCTTTGACTTTGAGCACTTGCGTTTCGGCGGTCTTATCTCCGGGCTTGAGCGGATCGCCCTCGGTCCTGGTGCGCTCGGCGCTGGCCTCGGCGGCTGGCGCCGCCACCTGCTGCGACCAGAAATCCGGCTCAAAGGGATCGCGGTAGGAGGCACCGCCGGAGGCGCCCGTCGCCGGGCCGGCTGCCTGGGCGCCGCCGTCACCCTTCTGACTGACATTCTGCATTACGCCAGTGTCGGTGGCGATTTCTGAAAGTACCGCATAGGGATCTGCGAACAGGTGCTCGTCGGAGTGTTCCGCCTGCGGGAGTTCTTGCTTGTCTTCTTTGCGGTCCGCCGAGCCATCGCCGTCCTGGCCGGCCTTGTTGGTCGCCTTCTTCGGATTGTCGGCCGTCGTCCCGATCGCGCGGGGACCGTCGCCGAGATCCTCAAGACCTTTGCGGCTCGAATTGCGGTCGACCAGCTTGACCGGGTTGAAGTAGCTGGCGACGGCTGCCTTGGTCTGCTCGTTGGCGGCATTGATCAGCCACATGACCAGGAAAAAGCACATCATGGCCGTCATGAAATCGGCGAAGGCGATCTTCCAGACGCCGCCATGGTGGGCCTCGTCATGGTCGTCATGACTGCGCCGCACGATGATGATCTCGTGGCGGCCGTGGTCGGCGTCTGCGACGCTCATGCCAAGACCTCCGAGAGGACCGTCGACCATTCGGCCATGCGCGTCTCGAACACCGCCTCGTCGATGGCGACGGTCAGGTCGAAGCCTGGCGCCTCGACAAAATCGAGATTGGCGGCGCGGGGTCCCAGCGACGCCTTCAGTGTTTCGAACATCGATAGCGGGCCGCGCACGACGATGCGCACCGCTTCGGCATCGCCGACCGCTTCGCTGATGGCGCGGGCCAATGCCTCGATCGAACGTTTCTGCAGATCGTCGCTGACGATGCCGCCGATGATGCGGGCGACCGAGGCGGCGACAAGTCCGGTCACGCGCGCCTCCATCGCATCGATGCGCAACGAGACCGCCTTGCCGACATCGTCGCCGAGGCTTTCGAGAAATATCCTTGCTTCCTCGGCATTGGCCTGGCGTTCGGCTTCGAGCGCGGCGTCATGCGCAGCCGACAGGCGGACCTCCAGCGCTGTTTCCGCCTGGGCAACCGCCTCGGCGATCAGAGTGCCGATATCGGCCTGCGGCGCCGGCTCGGGCTTGTGTGCGGGATCGACTGCTGCCCGGGACTGGCCGGCACGTTGCGCGCGCGTCCCGAAATCAGGCAGAAGATCGAAGAGGGCTACGGAGGGCATGGTTTACACCGCCACTTCCTGGGCAGCCCATTTGCGCAGGATCTGCGCGGTGCGCTCCTCGTTGATATCGACCATCCTGGCAAGCCTGTCCTGCGGCGCCGGCCGGATCTTCTGGCGAAGATCGTCGAGCGGCGTGGGACCTGGGCGTGTGCCTGGCAAGGTCCCAATCGCGGCACTGTCGGTGGCCGCCATTGCCTCCGGGGTCGGCAGCGAGCGCTGGACGTCGTCGAAGCTGGGACCTGCCAAGGCCGGAGTGGCCTTTGCCGTCAGCGCCGCGGCCATCGGCCTCAGGCCGAAGAAGGCGACCAGGAACACCACGACGATGAAGGCACCGGCATTGATCATCGTGCCGGCATGCTGGCCGATCGAATCGAGCATTCCCGCCTGCGGGATCGCCTCGCCATCCAGGCCGTCGATGAACTCGACCGCCGAGACGTCGATGATGTCGCCGCGCTTTTCGTCCAGGCCGGTAGCGGACGTCACCATCTTCTGGATCTCGGCGACGCGCTTGGCGATCTGCTCCGGCGTGGCGTCCTTGCCGAGGATGGCCGTCAGCCGCTGCTGGTTGACGACCACGGCAATCGACATCTTTGTGACGGTGTAGCCGTTGGAGACCGTGGCGATCTTCTTGGAATTGATCTCGTAGTTGGTGATCTCTTCCCTGCGGTCGTTCTGCGAGGAGGATTGCGGACCATCGGTGGCGGTTGCCTGGGTCTCGGGCAGGTTCTGCTCGACGCTGGCCGGAGTGGAAGCCTGCTTCTGGTTGTTGTTCTCGTTGGCGCGCACCGACTGTACCGAGCGTTCGACGCGGGAATTCGGATCGAAGATGGTCTCTTCGGTCTGACGGGTGTCGGTGTTGACCTCGGCCTTGACGCTGGCGCGGAAATTGTCGGGGCCAAGATAGGCCGTCAGCGCACGGCGGATGTTGTCTCCTATCTGCGCCTCGACGGTCTGCTCGACGCCGAGCGTGCGCGCGGCGCTGGTGTTGGAAGGATCGTCGCCAGCGGCCAGCAGATTGCCGCTGGAATCGAGAACAGTCACCTTGTCGGCCGCCAGGCCGGGAACGGCGGCGGCGACAAGATGGCGGATCGACATGGCACTCTTCTCGGCGTCGATGCCGGCGTAGCGGATGACCACGGAGGCGGAAGGCTGCTGCTCGTCGCGGCGGAAATTGGCGCGTTCGGACATGACGATGTGGACCCGCGCCGCCTTGATGCCCGATATCGACTGGATGGTGCGGGCGATCTCGCCTTCCAGCGCGCGCACGCGGGTGATCTGCTGCATGAAGGAGGTGAGCCCGAGCGAGCCGACATTGTCGAACAATTCGTAGCCGGCATTGGCGCTGGTCGGCAGGCCCTTTTCGGCGAGCAGCATGCGGGCCTGAGCGGTGGTGCCGACCGGCACCAGCACGGAGGTCCCGTCAGAACCAACGTCGAAGCCGATGCCGGCTTCGCCCAGCACCAGGCCGATCTGGTTCACGTCGGCGCGGTCGAGCCCGACATAGAGCGTGTCGTAGGCGGGGCGGTTGAGATAGACCGAGGCGATGCCGATGACGCCCATCACCAGAACGGCGATGCCCGCCAGCATGGCGAGGCGCTTCACGCCAAACCCGCGGAGATTCGAGATGATGCTCTGGATCTGTTCCGGCACGGTTCAACGACTCCCAGCATGATTGTCCGCTGGAACTCTAGTCTTCGAAGCTTGTGCGAAAATGAAATCGGGCCGCGCTGACGGCGCGGCCCGATTTTCTGATGGAAAGGACGGCGCTGGTGGCGCCCGTGATCAGCTCTTGAACAGAGACAGGATCGACTGCGAGGCGCTGTTGGCGATCGACAATGCCTGGATGCCGAGCTGCTGCTGAACCTGCAGTGCCTGGAGCCGGGTCGATTCCTTGTTCATGTCGGCATCGACAAGCTGGCCGACGCCGCGGTCGATGGAGTCCATCAAGCTCTGGGTGAAGGTCTTCTGCAGGTCGATGCTGCTCTTGGCCGAACCGAGGATGGTGGCGGAATCGGTCAGCTGGGCCATGACCTTGTCGATCCTGTTCACCATTTGCGTGATGATGTCGTCGGTAATGCCTGGTGCCGTGATATCGAGGTTGTAGGCGGAGATATTGTCGACCTTGGCGACCGCTCCCGCCGCCGTCTGGCCGGCGGTGTTCGCGGCGATGTCCGTTCCGCCGCCCGCGATCACGGTCGCATAGGCATCGTCATACAAGGTCTGGGCCGCCCCCGTGGAATAAATGGACGTCTGGCGATCGAGTGTGCCGTAATTCTTCACGTCCGTGGCGAGGCCATAATCGAAAAGCTTGGTGCTCTCGACATCGATATCGATCGTCCCGATCGAGATGGCGCCGGATGAGGAACGATTGAATGAGGACACGATCTGGGAATCGGGCTGGACGCCGTCATTGGCGGCCGCAACCTGCTTTGAGGTCACCGCCAGGAAATTCGAGCCTGAAAAGGTGGCCGCATCGGCGAAGGACTTCATCTGCGCCTGAAGCGCCTTGATCTCGGTCTGCGTCTTTGCCTTGGCTGCGTCCGTCTGGCCGACGGTCGAAAGCAGCTTGGTCTTGATCTGGCCGATCGTTGTCAGCACATTGTTCATGCCGGTGTAGGCGGTGTCGACTTTCGAGGCGCCGAGGCCGAGTGCATCCTGCACCGTCGACAGGGCCTGGTTGTCGGAGCGCATCGTGGTGGCGATCGACCAGTAGGCCGCGTTGTCCGAAGCTTGCGAGACACGGTAGCCCGTCGATACGCGGGCCTGTGTCTGCTCGAGTGACTTGTTGGTGGCGCTGAGGCTTTGAAGCGCGGTTAACGCCGCGGCGTTGGTCATGATACTCGCCAAGAAAGTCGCTCCTTCTCAAAGGCCGGCATGCTCAGACATGCCGGATAGGCCTGCTTCAACCGTGGTATCGTGCCAGTAGGGCCGATTCGCCAACCGTTGTAAGCTATTGGTTAACCATAATTAGCGGGACATGGTTAACAGCCTGTTAAACGCGGCCTTTCGAGAGTTAACGACAGAGCGTTGCGCGCGGTCCGAGCAAACGCAAATCGGGCCGCGCTGTTGGCGCGGCCCGAATTTTTTACTGCGAACTGTGGTTGGGCGAAGGCGATTAGCCGCGGAAGAGCGACAGGATCGACTGCGATGAACCGTTGGCGATCGACAGCGCCTGGATGCCGAGCTGCTGCTGGACCTGCAGGGCCTGGAGGCGGGTCGATTCCTTGTTCATGTCGGCATCGACGAGCTGGCCGACACCGCGATCGATGGAGTCCATCAGGTTCGAGGTGAAGGTCTTCTGCAGGTCGATACTGCTCTTGGCGGCGCCGAGCGTGGTGGCGGCGTTGGTCATGGCCTTGAGCGCGGCATCGACGACGTTCATCTGCTGCGCGATCTGGCTATCGCTGGCGGCCGTGCCACCCGAGAAGATAGTCAGCGAGGCAACCGAATAGGTGTCGGTAGCCGCTGCGGCAGCGCCCAACGTCGGTGCCGAGGCCGTGGCAACAGCAGCGCCCGTGGTGCCGAGGCGAGCCGTGTCGAGAATACCCTTGGCGGTTGGTGCCGCGCCGGCATCGTACAGCTTGATGCTTTCCACATTGACATCGATCGTCGAGATCGAAGCCGCGCCGGTCGCGTCGCGGTTGAAGGCCGAAACAATCTTCACGTCGGCCGCGGTGCCTGTCGCAGTGGACACCGAAAGCATGTTGGTGCCGGAGAAGGTGGCACCATCGGCGTAGGCCTTCAACTGGTTCTGAAGGGCGGCGATTTCGACCTGGGTCTTTTCCTTGGAGGCATCCGTCTGGCCGTAGGACGCGACCAGCTTGGTCTTGATCTGGTTGATGGTATCGATCGCGCTACTCATGCCGGTATAGGCTGTGTCGACCTTAGAGGCGCCAAGGCCGAGAGCGTCCGAAACGGTGGACATTGCCTGGTTGTCGGAGCGCATCGTGGTGGCGATCGACCAGTAGGCGGCGTTGTCCGAAGCCTGCGAGACCTTGTAGCCGGTCGAGATGCGGGCCTGGGTGTCGGTGAGGGATTTGCTGGTGGCGTTGAGGCTCTGCAGGGCCGTCAATGCGGCGCTGTTCGTCATGATGCTGGACATGGTACTCGGACCTTGATTTTACAGGTATTTTTTACATACCGGCTCTACCGGTATGACGGTGCGGCATCATGCCCATGATCTCTCAAATCGATCACCCGCCATCTGCGAGCGAATATGCGGGCAAGTCCCTACCAAAGGGCTAAACCGGACGGTTAATCGAAAATATATTGCTGGGATTTCGAGCCGGCGCGGCAGGGGTCAGTTGAAGGAGCGCACCAGGCTGCCGACAAGCAGGTTCCAGCCGTCGATCAGGACGAAGAACAGGATCTTGAAAGGCAGCGAAACCACCGTCGGCGGCAGCATCATCATGCCCATCGCCATGGTGATGGTGGCCACGATCAGGTCGATGACCAGGAATGGCAGCACGATCAGGAAGCCGATCTCGAAACCGCGCCGGATCTCCGAGATCATGAAGGCTGGCACCAGGATGCGCAGGTCGACGGTGTCACGCGAAACGGTCTGGCCGCGCTCGCGGGCGAGGTCGGCGAAGAGGTCGAAATCCTTGTCACGCACATTGTGCAGCATGAAGGTGCGGAACGGGTCCGAAATCTTGTCGAAGGCTTCGGTCTGGGTGATCTGGTTGTCCATCAGCGGTTTGACGCCGGTGTTCCAGGCCTGATCGAAGGTCGGCGCCATGACATAGAAGGTCATGAACAGCGACAGCGAAATCAGGATGAGGTTTGCCGGTGTCGACTGCAGGCCGATGCCGGCGCGCAGGATCGAGAAGGCTATGACGAAACGGGTGAAGCTGGTCACCATGATCAGCAGGCCTGGCGCCACCGACAGAACGGTCAGCAAGCCGAACATCTGGATGATGTAGCCGACGGTGGTGCCGTCAGCCTTGCCGATGCCGCCGAGATCGAGCTGCTGGGCCGCCGCGATGGAGGTGGCGGCGGCGATCATGGCCGTGGCGAGAAGGTACTTTCTCATTCGAGCAGCAATGTCCTGATAAGAATCTGCTTGGCGTGACCCTGGCTGCGGATCGCGGCGCGTTCCTCGAGATCGGCCTTCAGGTGCTGGTAGCCGCTGGCGCCCTCGATCTGATGCATCTTCAAGGTGCGCACCAGGGCCAGAAGATCCTGGTGGATGTCATCCGACATTGCCTGTGGCTGCGGCCCGTCATAGACAACGGACACCTCCATTCTGATCCAGGTATCGGCAGGCGAGGCGATGTTGGTGGTGATCGGCGCCAGCACAACCAGTGTAGGCCCCACTGCTGGCTGCTCGGCAGAAGCCGGCTGCTCCGTCTTGCCTTCATTCTCGGGCGCCGCCGGTACCGACGACGGTGCGTCGACACCCTTCAGATAGCCGCCGGACATCCAGCCCATGCCGATGGCGGCCGCCGTCACAACCAGCAGCATGCCGCCCTGAATGGCAAAGGAGGGACCCTTGCGCGGCTGGACCTGTTCGACATTTGCCACTGTGCTCTGTTCCCCAACCCTAGAACGGAAGAACCTGGTCGAGAATCTGCTGGCCGTAGGCAGGCTGCTGGACCTCGGTGATGCGACCGCGTCCGCCGTAGGAGATGCGGGCCTCGGCGATACGTTCGTAGGGGATGGTGTTTTCGGCGCCTATATCGGCCGGCCGCACGATGCCGGCGAGCGTCAGCACCCTGAGCTCGGCGTTGACGCGCACTTCCTGCGATCCGGTGATCATCAGATTGCCGTTGGGCAGCACATCGGTGACGATCGCCGCGACATTGAGCTCAAGCGTTTCCGAGCGCTTGATCTCGCCGTCGGCCGTCGTGTCCGTGGTAGAGCTGAGAGCCCCTGCGCCCTTGCCGGCGGTGCTCCACTTGTCCCACTGCGCGCTGAGGTCGTAACCGAGCTTGCGATTGGCGGTGCGGCTCCTGTCGTTCTGGTTCTTGAAGTTGGCCCGATCGTTGATCTTGATCTTGACCGTCAGGATGTCGCCCTGGGACAGCGCCCGCGGGTCGGTGAACAGCCGGCTCTGGCGGTCGTCCCACAACGAGAATTTCTTGACCGGCGTGGGCGGCGTTTGCGGGTAGCGATAGAGGGAGCCGGTGCTGCCGCCATCGATGCCGGAGCCGACCGGGGACAGAGCCGGCTCCCTGCCGACCTCCTTGAGGTTGGTTCCGCAACCCGACAGCACGGTGACCGCGCACAGGACAAGCATTTTCCGGATCATGACGGATCTACCCTTCGGGCTGCGCTGGCCATAATGCCGGTGAGCGTCGCCGCCGCCTTCTGGTCCATTTCGTTGAGGATGACGCTCGCCTTGCGTGAATCGAGCTTCATCAATATGGCCGCAGCCAGATCGGCATTGACGATGGCCAGCCGCTCGGCGGCGGCGTCGGGCTTCATGCCGGCGTAGATCTGGACGACGCCGTCCTCTGCCCGGGCCAGGAAAACCTCGCGTCGCTTCAGCCAGGTCTCGTATTCAGCTTTCTTTGCATCGAGAGCTTTCATGCGCTCGTCAATGCCGGCCTGGAGCTGCTTCAGTTCCTCCGCCTGCAGGACATAGCGGCGGTCGCGGGCGGCGTCGGCGATGTTTGAGCAGAAGCGCTCGATCTCGCTTTGGTCCGGCGCCTTTTCCCGCGTCAATTGCTGCGGCGCCGCTGCCACCGGTGCTCCCGGCAGGACCTGACGGACCGTCTCCTCGCCGCGTGCGGTGTCGCCGGCAAAGGGCAGAGCCGCGAGAATAGCGGTCGCGAGCAGGATCGCGGCTTTGCGGTGTCTGCCGTCATGGCGTGGGAAGGAGCGCGTCATCGGCATCGCCTATTGCAGAACCAGGTCGGCCTGCAGAGCCCCGGCCGACTTGATGCCCTGCAGGATGGCGATGATGCCATCCGGCTTGACGCCGAGGCGGTTGAGGCCGGAAACGAGGGTCTGGAGATCGGGTCCGTCAAGCACGGCAACGCGGGCGTCGGGCCGGCTGGCGTCGATGGCGGTGAAGGGTTCGATGGCGGTCTCGCCCTTGGAGAAGGGTTCGGGCTGGATGACGCGCGGCGCTTCGGTGATGCGCACGGTGAGCGTGCCGTGGCTGATGGCGACCCGCGAGATCTTGACGTCATTGCCGATGACGATGGTGCCGGTGCGCTCGTCGATGACGACACGGGCCGGCGTGTCGGATTCGACCACCAAATTCTCGATTTCGGCATAGAAGCGCGCCGCCGAGACACCTTTCGGCCTTCTGATCTGCACGGTGCGCGAATCGCGCTCGGCCGCCACCCGCATGCCGAAGCGCTGGCCGGTGTAGTCGTTGATGGCGTCCGCTATGCGGATAGCGGTCGAGAAATCGGGATTGCGCAGCTGCAGCGTCAGGATCGCCTGATCGTCGAACTCGGCCTGGACGGCACGCTCGACGATGGCGCCGTTCGGCACGCGGCCGGAGGTCGGCACGCCTTGCGTCAGCTGCTCGGCCTGTCCCTGGGCGGTAAAGCCGGACACGATGACCGAGCCTTGGCCGACGGCATAGATCTCGCCGTCCGCCGCCTTCAGCGGCGTCATGATCAGCGTGCCGCCGGAAAGCGAGGTCGCGTCGCCCATCGAGGAGACGTCGATGTCGATGCGGGCGCCCGACTGCACGTATGGCGGCATGTTGGCGGTGACGATGACGGCGGCGACATTCTTGGCGCGCGCGCTGCCGCCTTCGGTGGCGATGCCGAGATTTTCGAGCATCGCGCGGATCGACTGTTCGGTGAATGGCGAGTTGCGCAGGCTGTCGCCCGATCCGGCAAGGCCGATGACCAGGCCGTAGCCGACGAGCTGATTGTCGCGCGAACTCTGCAGCTGGGCGATGTCCTTGATGCGCGAGGCGACCTGGCCCGGCGGCAGCGAACTCGGCCCGGTCGAAACCCGGAACATGCGGCTGGTGGTGGCCGGATCATATTCGGGATCGTTGTAGACGCCGCCATTCTTGGCGGCGAGCTCACGCTTGGCCTTCGGCGTCAGGCCGTCGGCCAGAGCCGGCTGCAGGCCAAGCACGGCTGCCAGTATCAGGGTAAGCCCGCGCATCATGAAGCGCTGACCTGGATGGTTCCATCCGCCATCACGGTGCCGGACAGGACTTTGCCGCTGTCGATGTTGCGAACCTTGACGAGGTCGCCCGCGGCTCCCGGCTGCAGCGTCACGGCGGTGGCCGAGATCGTCAGCCCGCCGGCGATGAAGAAGATCTGCACGGAAGCACCCTGTTCGACCAGCCAGGCCTCGCGGATGGCGGTGGAGGGAATGTAGCGGCCGGGCAGCAGCGTGCGCTTGGCGACCTTGCCATCCAGTTCTTCGGCTCGCGTGGCGACCGCCTCCGGCTTGTGCTTGCCGACGATAAGGGTGACCTGTTTCAGGGCAGCCAGGTTGATGGTCTCGCCGGGATAGATTACCCGGCTCGGAATAAGCACCACCTCGCCGCCAGCTTGATTGCTGGCGATCCGGGTGGCCGACTGGTTGGCCGATTCCTGGGCAAAAGCCGGCATGCTGCCGGTCACCAGCGCAAGGACGAGCGCGGTGCGGCGGAATGCGGACAGGAGGCCGGGCGTCGACATCATGCGTTACCTGATGTTCTTGGAGACCACGGAGGCCATGTCGTCGGCGGCCTGGATGACCTTGGAGTTCATCTCATAGGCGCGCTGCGCCGAGATCAGCTCGGTGATTTCCTTGACCGGGTCGACATTGGAGGCTTCGAGATAGCCCTGCTGGATGGTGGCAAAGCCGGGATCGCCCGGCACGCCGACATTCGCCGGCCCCGAAGCCGTGGTTTCCTGGAACAGATTGTCGCCGAGCGGCGCCAGGCCGGCCTCGTTGGCGAAATTGGCGATCTGAAGCTGACCGAGGTTCTGCAGATCGGTCTGGCCGTCGATGCGGGCGAAGACCTGGCCGGTCTTGTTGACGATGACCTCGACGGCATCCACGGGAACATTGATTGCCGGAATGACGGCAGCGCCGTCAACCGTCACGAGCTGGCCGGTGGCGTTGGTGTTGAGAGCGCCGGCGCGGCTGTAGAGCGTGCCGCCGTCGGCACCCTCGATCTGGAACCAGCCCCTGCCGGTCAGCGCCAGGTCGAAACTGTTGCCGGTGCTGGTCAGTTCGCCCTGTGTGTGCACGTTGCGCACGGCCGTCGTCTTGACGCCGAGGCCGATCGAGACGCCCTCCGGCACCAGCGAGGCGTTGGAGCGGTTGGGCACGCCCTGCGTGCGGTCGACCTGATAGAGCAGGTCGGAGAATTCGGCACGGGCGCGCTTGTAGCCGGTGGTGTTGATGTTGGCGATGTTGTTGGCGATGACTTCCAGATTTGTCTGCTGGGCATTCATGCCGGTGGCGGCGATGGCGAGTGCTTTCATGGCGGAATTCCTCAGATGCCCATTCGACTGACTTCGAGATAGGCGGAAACCACCTTGTCGCGGATGGCGACGGCGGTCTGAAGCGCCTGCTGCGCGCTCATCACGGCGTCGACCACCTGACGGGTGTCGGCGTCGCCCTTGAGCGCCTGCATCGATACCTGCTCGGCATTCTGCATCGTGTCGACGGTCTTGGAGGCGGCCTGGCTCAGCGCCTCGGCAAAGGAGGTGCCGACATTGCCGCCGGCCGAGGGTGTCGCGCCGCCCTGGAGCAGGCTTGTCGCCGTGTCATCGCCGCCGATCGACGGCTTGAACTGAAGGGCTCCGATACCGCTGATCATTACTGGTTCCTCATCAGGTCGATGGTCATGGAAATCAGGTCGCGGGCCTGCTTGACGACCTGAAGGTTGGCCTCGTAGGAGCGGTTGGCCTCGGTCATGTCGGCCATTTCGATCAGCACGTTGACGTTGGGCATCTTGACGTAGCCCTTCTCGTCGGCGGCCTCGTTGCCGGGCTGGAACTCGACTGGAAAGTCACTGGGATCTCGATCGATCGAGTTCACTGCAACCGTTGAACTGCCGGAGGTCCGGTCAAGCTCGGAGACGAAGCTGATGGTCTTGCGGCGATAAGGATCGGAGCCGGGCGCGGTGCCGGTCGACTGGGCGTTGGCCAGATTTTCGGAAACCACGCGCAGGCGCTCCGACTGGGCGCCGAGGCCGGATGCTGCGACTTTGAGGGCTGCGGTCAGTGCGTCCATGGTCAGCTCTTCACCGCCATCATCATCATCGTATGAAACGCCTTGACGATCGCCGTGTTGAGTTCGAAGGAGCGGCGCACCTCGCCGGCTTTCAGCAACTGGTCTTCCAGAACGACCGAGTTCTTGGACGGCATGACGACGCCGTCATTCTCCTGCGGCTTGATGGTGAAGCCGGCATTGGTCGCTGCATTGCCGAGATGGCCGGCCTGGGTCGCCTGCAGCGATACGGCGGCGCGGTCGAGCACCTTTTCGAATGGCTCGACGTCGTTTGCCGTATAGCCTGGCGTGTTGGCATTGGCGATGTTGCCGGCGACTGCCGACTGGCGCACGGCCAGCCATTGCGCTTGCTTGGCGGCGAGGTCGAAAAGGGAAACGGGCTCCATGGGAATCTCCGAGCAGGTACCCAGAGACTAGGCCGCCAGTCTTGCGCGGGCCTTGCGGATGGCCGGCAGCCTGAGATCGTTTATTTGGAGAGTTCGATCACCTGGTCGGCACTGGTGACCATGACCCATTTGCCGTTGCGCTGCTCGATGGAGGACACCTGGCTGGAGTCAGGCAGTATCGAGCCGCGCTGGACGATCCAGAGGCCAGCGTCGTCCTGGATCATGGCGCGGCCGTTGGCGACATGAACCATGCGGAATTTCGCCGCGTCGGCCGGAAACGGTTGCTCGTCGGGTGCGGCTGCGGGATTGGCATCATCCCGCACCGTCCCCGTGGCAAGAAGATCGAGATTGGCCGCGGGAACGTCCTTTGCCGTCAGCGGTGCGCTGCGTTGCGCGACCACGCCGCCGCCCGCTCGCCCGGAATTAGAGCCGGTGCCGCCGAACTTCATCGCCTGGACGCCAAACTGGTCCTGGTTGAAGAAGATGTACCAGGGGAACAGGGCGCAGATCAGGCCGAGCGTGATGCCGAGCGCGGCTATGACGAAATCGCTGCGTCGGTCGGACGTCTTCTTCAGCCGGGGAAACGGTGCCTTTGGTGGCTGCGGCCATTCGGTGCGCGGGAACAGCCCGTCGATCAGCGAGTCGCGGCTGGCCTGCGTCATCTCGGCAGCCACCGCCTGGGGAGCCCGGGGCAGAGCGGGTTCGACGGGCCTGGCCAGATCAGGATCGGCTTTGCCAGCCCGTGGCAGGATTGGCTTGACGGCTCTGGCCAGAACGGCCTCGGCTTTGGCTGCGATGGCACGGGCGGCCTTTGCCTTGGCAGTTCTCGTTTCGTCAGCCTCGGCTTGCTCCACGGCGTTGGCCTCGGCGATCATGTCGCGCAGGATGCGCTCGGTATATTCGCGTTCAGTCTCCGGCATCGGCGTTCAGCTTGCTCTTGAGGTGGCGGGCGAGATCGGAGAACGGGTCGGTCGACGGGCGATCCTTTGGCGCTTGCGTCAGCGCTTCATAGATCAGCGGCACCTGGCGCACGGCGATGTCGAGTTCGGCATCGACTCCGCCCTGATAGGCCCCGAGCAACCGGATATCGCGCGTGTCCTCGAAGCGCGAGATCATCGACTTCAGCCTTGTGACCAGCGCGCGCTGTTCGACGCTCCAGGCCTTTCCGGCCAACCGCGATATGGACGACAGCGGGTTGACGGGGGGATAGCGACCCTGTTCGGCGATCGTGCGGTCGAGCACGACATGGCCGTCGAGGATGCCGCGCACGGAATCGGCGACCGGGTCGTTGTGGTCGTCACCGTCGACCAGCACGGAAATGATGGCGGTGATCGATCCCCTACCTTCAACTCCGGGGCCTTCCGTACCCGGCCCGGCGCGTTCGAGCAGCTTCGGCAGTTCGGTGAACACCGAGGCCGGGTAGCCGCGGGCGACCGGCGGCTCGCCGGTACCCGTCGCCACCTCACGCAAGGCGTGAGCGAAGCGGGTGATCGAATCCAGCACCAGCAAAACGCGATGCCCCTGGTCGCGAAAATGCTCGGCGACGCGCATGGCGGTGTCCGGCGCACGCCGGCGCATCATGGCGCTTTCGTCGCTGGTGGCGACGACGGCGACGGTCTTGGCCATGCTCTCGCCGATCGTGTCCTCGAGGAATTCACGGACTTCTCGGCCGCGTTCGCCGATGAGCGCCACCACGACGGTATCGAATGCGTCGGCGCCGGCGAGCATGGCAAGCAGCGTCGATTTGCCGACGCCGGAGCCGGCAAAGATGCCGAGGCGCTGGCCGAAGCAGAGCGGCGTGAAGATGTCGATGACCTTGACGCCGGTCATGAAGGCCGTGCCGACGCGTTGCCGCGCCATGGCGCCCGGCGTCGTCTGGGCGCCTCGCGATGTGTCATCTCCCCGGGCGAGCGGCGGGCCGCCATCGATCGCCCTGGTGAGTGCGTCGATGGTGCGGCCGCGCCACGAGGCATGCGGCGCCACCACGAGCGGACCGCGGCGGAACACGGCATCACCGATGCCGGAATCGGCGCTGCGTTCGAAGGGCGCCACGACGGCCTCGTCGCGGCCGATCTTGACGATCTCGCCGCGGCGTGCACCGGCATGGCCGGGCTGCTCGACGATGTCGCCCAGTCTGGCGAAGCCGGAAAGGCCGTGCACCTTGTAGTGCGTGGGCGTGACTTCGATGACGCGGCCGCCGCGCTTGAGCATGGCCTCGGCGTCGCCGAAACGCCGCCAGACCCGTTCCAGCGCGGCAAGCCGGTCTTCCGGCGCCGGCTGGAGTTGTCTTTCGGGTGCGCGCAGGGATGGCTGGTCGAGCGACATGGATTATTTCGAGCCGAGCGTCTTGATCGCCTCGTCGGTGGAGGAGTCGGTCTGCCGCATCAGGGCGGCGGTGTTCTCGAAGGCGCGCTGGACCATGATCAGCCGGGTGATCTCCAGCACCGGATTGACATTGGACTCTTCGAGAAAACCCTGGGCAACGCCGACATCGGATCGGTCGGTGACAGGCTCCGGGGTGCGTGCCGGAACGATGCCGGAATTGCCGTAGCGGACGAAGTTCGGGCCTGGATCGAAATTGTAGAGACCGATCGAGCCGACAAGCTGATCGTTCTGGCGCAACGAACCATCGGCCCCGGCCTTGGGCGGACCGTTGCGGGGGTCAAGCTGGATCGGCGAGCCGCCCGCATCGAGCACCGGGTGGCCCTCGAGCGACATCAGCTCGCCGTTCTCGTTCATCGAAAAGCGTCCGTCGCGGGTCATGACGGTGCCGACCGGCGTCTCTATGGCGAACCAGGCATCGCCCTGGACGGCGAAATCGAAGGGATTGCCGGTCTCGCTCAAGGCACCGTGGGCGCCGGAAAGGTAGGTCTTGCCCGGAGAGGCGAAGGATACCGATTTCTGTCCGGTGCCGGAGACGACGTCCTCGAACTTCACGCCGGTGGCGCGAAAGCCGATCGTCGAGGCGTTGGCGACGTTGTCGGCGATGGTGTCGAGGCGCCGCTCGAGCGCGATCTGCGACGAAAGGGCGACGTACAGGCTGTCCCGCATGATGGTCTCAGAACCTCAATTTCTGCATGGCCATCATCAGGTCGGTGGAGATGCCGACGGTGAGTGGCTGCGCAAACAGCACGCTGACCGAGGTGACGGCCGATGAAGTCGGGTGGTTGATCTCGTACATGCTGGTGAAGCGCGTCAGGAACTTGCCGAGTTTCTCGGGGTCGGAGAAATCCGAGATGTCGAGTTTTTGCTCGAACAGCTGCGCCTGCTTGTCGACATCGGCGGTGGCGAAGGAATCGGGCAGGCCGAGCACGGTGCGCACGACACTGGCAAGCGCGGTGTCGGCCAGCACGTCATACCAGCTGGTGATGGTTGGGGCCTTGCGATCGAAATAAAGCGCCAGCCGCACGCCCTGGTTGGTCTGACCGGCATTCTCTTCGAGGGTCTGGCGCATGTATTTGTCGACGGTCGGCTGCTGCGCCGGATTGATGGTGGTGGTGTTTTCGCCATAGGCTTCGAAGTTGAAGGCGGAGGCAAGCGCGGCATAGGTCTTGTCCGTCATCTTGTTGGCGACGCTGTCGGGGTCGCGCACGCCGCCCTGCAGAACCCGCTTGATGAGATCCTTGTCCTCCGTCGCCGAGTCGAGACCGAATGACGCCAGCGCGTATGTGTAGAGCCGGTTGTTCGACATCAGATCGTCGATCGACTTCACCTTGGTGATGTTGGCGAGATAGTATGTCGTCTCGCCCTTCACATAGGCCGAATCCGGATCGAGGCCGGCGATTTTCGCCTGCGTGGCGTAGTTCTTGGTCACCATCTGCTGCGTCTTGTTGTAGATGGTCGCATCGGCGCCGTTGGCGGCGAAGTTGAAGGCGCTGACGAATTCGGCGTAGCGCTTGTCGGTCAGCTTGTTGGCGAAGCTGTCGGGATCGGAGACGCCTTCCTTGAGTGCCTTGACCATGAACGCCTTGGCATAGTCCATGTCCTCCAGCCCGTAGGCTTTCATGGCATATTTGAACAAACGGTCGTTTTTGACGAAATCGTCGATCGATTTCACCTTGGTGATGTTGGCGAGATAATATTTGGTGTCGCGATCAACCACGGGCTGCTGCTCGATCCTGTCGATCGATTTTGAAATGTCCTTGGTGATGAGCTGGTAGCTGGTAAAGGTATTGAGCAAAGACGTGCCTCCGGCCGAAGCTATGCCGGCACAATACCCCTACTTCCTTGCGCGAAACTGAATCGCTTCCACGCCCTCGATTCAAGCCTCACACAAGGCACGGGGACTATCCCTAGCTCCTGATGTGAAATGCGGAAGGACCTGTCGTGGGCATTCTGATTGGACTGGTGGTAACGCTCGGCTGCGTCCTTGGCGGCTTCATGGCCATGGGCGGCCATCTTCACGTGCTTATCCAGCCGTGGGAGGCCGTGATCATCTGTGGTGCGGCTTTTGGCACCTTCCTCGTTGCCAATCCGATGAAGACGGTCAAGGACACCGGCAAGGGCATTCTCGAAGCCTTCAAGCAGGCAGTGCCGAAGGAACAGGACTATCTCGAAACGCTCGGCGTGCTGCACTCTCTGATGCGCGAGTTGCGCTCGAAATCCCGCAGCGAAGTCGAGGCGCATATCGACAATCCGGAAGAGTCGGCGATTTTCCAGGCGTTCCCAACCGTGCTGCATAACCACGACCTGACGCATTTCATCTGCGACTACTGCCGTATCATCATCATCGGCAATGCCCGCTCGCACGAGATCGAGGCGCTGATGGACGAAGAAATCCAGACCATCAGGTCCGACAAGATGAAGGCCTATCATGCGCTGGTGGCGGTGGGCGATGGCTTGCCGGCGCTCGGCATCGTCGCCGCCGTGCTGGGCGTGGTCAAGGCGATGGGCGCGCTCGACCAGTCGCCGGAAATCCTCGGCGGTTTGATTGGTGCCGCACTTGTCGGAACGTTCCTCGGCATCTTCCTGTCCTATTCGGTGGTCGGGCCGGTCGCCACCAAGATCAAGACAGTGCGCGAGAAGAAGAACCGCCTCTATATCATCGTCAAACAGACGCTGTTGGCCTACATGAACGGCGCGCTGCCGCAGGTGGCGATCGAGTTTGGCCGCAAGACCATCTCGTCCTATGAACGGCCGACGATCGACGCCGTCGAGCAGAGCACGATGAATACCGGCACCGTCGAAAAGAAGGCCGCCTGAACGATGCGCGACAGATCGGTCCCAGCACTGTCATGACCAGTCCGGGCAGCCCAGCGGAAGCGCGCTCGCTGATCATCGAGCGTCTGGTCGGCGACAGCGGCGAAGCCGCCCAGGTCATCGACGCTGGCCGGGCCATGGCCGAACGCGCGGTACCGCTGTTGCAGAAAAGCCTGACCAGCGAGCTTGGCGTTCCGGTCGTCGTCGATCTCAAAGCGATCGAGGTCAGCCGTGTTCCCGAGGCGCGTTCGCGTGCCGGCGACACGTTTGCCATGACCGTGATCGGCTCGTCCGCCTCCTCCGATGCGATGACCCTGGTGATCGATGCTCCGGCGATCGCTATCATGGTCTGCACGCTGTTCGGCGGCGATCCGGATCTGCCGGTCTCGCCGATCGAACGCGATCTGTCGCAGATCGAAATCGATGTCTCGACCATGGTGTTCCAGCAGGTCGCGCAGGCCCTCAACGGTTCGGGAAAGCGCTCGCTCGACCTGCGCCTGCCCGCGCCGCGAGCAATGTCCGGCACCGAGGCGAAGCGGTATGTGCTGCGCGATGGCGCGGCAATCCGCATCGTGCTTGGCATCTCGACGCCGGCCGACAGTGGCACCGTCACGGTGACGATGCCGCAGCGCGTCGTGCTGGCCAGCCGCGACGGAGCCGTGCCTGTCAGCGACGACGATCACGGCCCCAGCTGGCGCGCCCGCTTTTCGGAAGAGGTGATGCGCTCCACCGTGGCGCTCGAGGCCACGATGCCGCTGGCGCGGCTGACGCTCGGCGACCTCGCCGGTTTCGAAATCGGCGACGTCATCGAATTCGAGGAAACGGCCCAAACCCAGGCGCGTCTCAGCGCACGGGGCAAGACGCTGTTCGTATGCGAGTTCGGCAAACTGGGACAGAATTACACCGTCCGGATCAGGCATCCTTACGACGCCGGGCAGGACTTTATCGACGGGCTGATGCCGGCTGCCGCCGGACGCGCCTGAGCATTTGGAGACGATCATGGCCAAAACCAAGGCGGAAGCCGACCTCGACCAGCCGGACGAGCAGCTCGACCGTGCCATCGAAGAGTTGCGCGGTGTCCTGCATGAAGAGGAGCAACGCCCCGATGCGGCGTTCAGGGCGGCCTCATCAGCCAATTCGAGCGTGATCATGAACATTCCCGTTGATGTCCAGATCATCCTCGGCAGCACCGAGATGCCGGTCTCCGATCTGATGGCGCTGCAAAAAGGGTCGACCGTGGCGCTCAATCGCCGCATCGGGGAACCTGTCGACGTCGTGGTCAACGGCCGCAAGATCGCGCGCGGCGAGATCACCGTGCTGGAAAGCGATCCGTCGCGTTTCGGCATCAGGCTGACCGAAATCATCGCCGGCACGAAGGGCGCCTAGACATGGTTTGCGGGGCTTGCCGGTGGCAGCGGAGGCGAGTGGCATGACGACGCCGGTGACCTTGACCCGCGCGCAGAAGGCGGCCGCCATATTGGTGGCGATGGGCAAGCCGTCGGCCAGCCGCCTGCTGAAATTCTTCAAGCAAGAAGAACTGAAGGCGCTGATCGAGGGCGCCCGCCTGCTGCGGACGATTCCGCAAAGCGATCTCGAACGTATCGTCGCCGAGTTCGAGGCCGAGTTCACCGAAGGGGCGGGATTGCTCGATTCCGCCGACAGGATGGACACCATCCTCAACGAATCGCTCTCGCCCGAAGAGATGAGCGCGATCATGGGCGACAAGAAATTCGAGGTCGCACCGGAAGGTCCGCCGCCGATCTGGCCCGAGCTCGAAAAGCTCGAACCGGCGCGGCTTGGCGCCTTCCTGGCCGGTGAGCATCCGCAGACGGCGGCCATGGTGTTGTCGAAGCTGGCGCCGCAGGTGGCGGCCAACGTGCTGTTGACACTGACCAAACCGATGCGTGGAGAAATCATCAAGCGCATGGTGACGATGGCCAATGTTCCCGACGCTGCCGCCAGGATCGTCGAAAACCGGCTGCGCACCAGCGTGCTGGCGGAAACCTCGACCAAGGACACCTCGGCCGGGCAGGCGCGTGTCGCCAGCGTTCTCAACGAACTCGACAAGCCGCTGCTTGAGGAGGTCATGCAGGATCTGGAAGCCGCCGGCACGCCCGATCTCGACGGTGTGAGGGCCCGGCTGTTTGCTTTCGACGACTTGCCGCTGCTCACCCAGAAAGCGCGGGTGCTGCTGTTCGACGGGCTGTCGACGGAGCTGGTCACGCTGGCCCTGCGCGGCACGTCGGCCGCACTCGCGGAATCGGTGCTGTCGGCCATCGGCGCCCGCTCGCGGCGCATGATCGAAGCCGAACTCGGGCAGGGCTCGGACGGGGTCCCTCTCGCCGACATCACGGCGGCCCGCAAGACGATCGTTACGACGACGATCCGGCTGTCGCGCGAAGGCGCCTTCGAACTGCCCTCGACCCAAGACGCCGCCTAAGACCGCGCCATGGCTGACGCGGTCGACAAGGATTCGAAAACCGAAGAGGCGACGGAAAAGAAGATCCGCGACACCATCGAACAGGGCAAACTGCCCCATTCGCGGGAGACAGCGCTCCTTGCCTCGTTCGTTGCCATACTGGTGTTCACCGTCTTCTACGCCAAGGATGCGATCATCGATCTCGGCATGTTCCTGTCGATGTTCCTGGAGAAGCCGGAAGCCTGGCCGATGGACACCGAGACCGACGTCATCGCGCTCTACAAGATCGTCCTCCTCGAGGTTGGCCGCGCCGTCCTGAGCCTGATGGTGCTGCTGACCGTCGCCGGCATCGGCGCCTCGGTGTTCCAGAACATGCCGCAATTCGTAGGCGAGCGGATCCGGCCGCAACTCTCGCGCATTTCGATCGCCAAGGGGTGGAACAGGCTGTTCGGCATCCAGGGTTGGGTCGAGTTCCTGAAGTCACTCGGCAAGGTCGGGTTTGCCATCGTCGTGCTGAGCTTCACGCTATCGGAAGACCACCGAAAGCTGCTCGCCGGGATGATCACCAATCCGGTCGCCTTCGGTCTCGTCATCCGCGGCATCGCCGTCGACATCCTGGTGGCGATCGTCTTCGTCATGGGGCTGATCTCGGCAATCGACATCGTCTGGTCGCGCTTCCACTGGAAGCAGGATCTGCGCATGAGCAAGCAGGAGGTCAAGGACGAGTTCAAACAGTCCGAGGGCGACCCGATCGTCAAGTCGCGGCTGCGCTCGCTGGCGCGCGACCGGGCGCGCAAGCGGATGATGACGGCGGTGCCGCGCGCGACGCTGATCATCGCCAACCCAACGCACTTCTCGATCGCGCTGAAATATGTGCGAGACGAGGACTCGGCACCCATGGTGCTGGCCAAGGGCCAGGATCTGGTGGCGCTGAAAATCCGCGAGATCGCGCGGGAACACAACATCCCGGTCTTCGAGGACGTGGCGCTCGCCCGCTCCATGTACAAGCAAGTTTCGGTCGATAGTGTGATCCCGTCACAATTCTACCAGGCCGTCGCCGAACTGGTGCGGATCGTCTACTCGAAAAAGGCTGAGCGCAGACAGATTTCATGAACCGGCAACCGCACGCAAAATCTCGCGAGATCATCGTCGCCAGCGCCATCGAGCAGGTGGTGGGGGAACTCAGGCTGATCGATGTCGCCGACTACATCGCCTTTATCCGGCTGGAGCATTTCGCGTGCCTGTCGGACCTGGTCGATTCAGCGGTCGAGTTATTCTTCATGCCGGGCACTCTGCGGCTCGGCCATGGTGGTGAGGCGCATGTCGACTGGAGCGGCAGCCCGCGCATCGTGCTCGATCTGGAACTGAGGCCGCCCGGCGTCACCGTCTATTTCCAGCTGACGCTGAGCGAGCTCGGCGCTTCGGTGGCGGTCAACTACGTGTCGTTCGAGAAGCCGGGCGAAGACCCGGAGCACAATACGGCGCTGCTCGAGGCGGTGATCGAAGAGGCGCGTATCCGCAAGGTCGAGCCGCTCGCCTATCGCTGACCGTCGGTCGCTTTCGAAGCGCTGCCGAATTCCCCTATTCGATCAAGCCCAGCCGCAGCGCCTTGGCAACGGCCTGGTTGCGATTGACGGCGTTGAGCTTTTGGGTCGACTGGGTCAGGTACTGGTTGGCGGTGTGCACCGACAGTTTCAGGAGTCGCGCGATCTCCTCGCTGGTGTTGCCATTGGCGGTCAGCTTCAGGCATTCGAGTTCGCGCTTGGAGATTGCGCGCATGCGGCCGGCATCGCCCGGACGGATGCGGGCGACGGCGGCGAATAGCGAAAAGCAGCGGGCGTGTATTTCGTAGAGCGCATCCTGCTGCAAGGTCATCTCCGAGCCCAGGAACACGACAAGGCCGCATTGGCCGCGGTCGGCGTGCACGGGAAAAGCGATGCCGCTGGTTCCGGGCGCCAGCGCCGGCATCCGCTCGGTCCAGGCGAGATTGCCAAGCAGCTCCGCCATGGCGGCGACGCCGTCATCCGTCCACCAGCGCGGTTCGGTCGAGAGGCGGGTGTGGCGCACGATCTCCTCGCCGTTGGCGCCTGAGATGAACTTGGTGGCCACGGCAATGCCGGGATAGTCGGAATCAAAGCATGGCACGAGCCGCGCCCGCTCGGGCGAGGGGCTTACGAAGAAGAGGCCGAAAGCCGAGGCATTCATGTCAACGGCGATCCAGCGGCAGCGGCGCACGGCATCGGGAATGGTGACGGCGTGATGGGTTTCGGAGCCAAGGGTGAAGGCCCCGAACGGGTTGCGCTGCTCGTTGAAAAGGGCTTCGGCCGTTTCCTTGATATCGGCGTGTTTCAAATGATGCCGCTCCTGATCGCCGTGGCGATGGCCATCGCGCGGTTGCTGGCCGCGAATTTCTGGATGGCGTGGGTGATGTAGCTGTTGACGGTGTTTGAGGAGACGCCAAGTATGACGGCGACCTCGTCGGTGGTCTTGCCTTCGGAAACCCAGAACAGGCATTCGCGCTCGCGATCCGATAGCGGATCCTGCATGGCGGCGGCGGCAATCAGTTGCGGGATGTGCGAGAGCGCGTAGCAGCATTTCAGTTGCGCCCGCATCAACGCTGGCTGGTCGATGCTGCCGGCGGTCGCCGCAGAGAACAGGGCGAACAGGCGCTGGCGACCGACATTAAGGCGCAGCGAATAGATCTCGGCATGGCCGAGAACGTCGAGAAGTCGGGCTTCCTCGCCGGTGACCAATCCGCCTGCTTCAGGTGCCCGGGATGCCACCAGCGGCTGTGGGCGGATGCCCGGCGCGACAGTGAGCGCGCCTTGCGCAAGCCCGGCGATCAGCCGCTTGCCGATCAGTTCGATGGCATCGAAAATCCAGTTGGAGGAGACGATGCGCGCATCGTTGCGGTCCTGGTCGTGGACAATGGCGACCAACATGTAGCTGTCGGCGCCGATCTCGGCGGTCAGTTGCATGAAAAAGCTGGTGAGATCGCCGCGCGACGTCAGGCGCGAGCCCAATGTGTCGGATTGAAGAACTGCGGCGGGACTGCTCATTCTTGTTGCTTTTGGCCGGAATCGTTTCTGCTGTCCGGATGCTGGAAGCCAGCCGCCGAACCCGAATACGCATTACTTTGACGAAGACACACGCGTGGCGCAGGGCTGCGCCGAACCAAATCCCGAATCCATTCAGGGAACGCGAAGCCGTCCGCGTCTGGTGCCGGAAAAGCTCCGGAACAAGAGACTTTGGGTGGTCGCCGCGCCCCCCGAGGACCGGCTGATTCGGGTCTAATCTACCCGCAGTTGAATCTGACATCAAACGCGATTTGACAAAATCGAATCCGATGGACTCAGGTGCGACTCAGAGGTCGGTTTTCGCGCCTTGGACAGAAGACCGGGACGCGAAAGCCTTCGCCGGCCATCTCGGCGGCTGGTCGATTTCGCCAGGCTCGGGAGCATTGAACAGATGGGCGCGCCGGTTGCTGTGCCGAAGGCTGGTGCCTTGGCCCGATAGTGGGAGCCGGGCGATGTTGCCGCCCGGTCCCGGTGGTCCTTTGCTTATGCCTGTCGTTGTCCCAAAATCGCTGGATGCTCGTGGACGACAGGCATTTACCGATCCTCGAACCCGGTCAGCACGCCGACGGCATTGACGCCGATCTCCTCGACGGCATAGCCGCCTTCCATGACGAACAGCGTCGGCAGGCCGAGCCTGGCGATGCGGCGGCCGATCTTGGGATAATCGGAGGTCTTCAGCTTGAACTGGCTGATCGGGTCCTTCTCGAACGTATCGACACCCAGCGAGACGATGACGACATCCGGTGCATAAGCGGTGAGCCTGGCGCAGGCATCTTCGAGCGAGGCGTTCCATGCATCCCAGTCGGTGCCGAAGGGCATCGGATAGTTGATGTTGAAGCCTTCGCCGGCACCCGCGCCGCGTTCGTCGGCATGGCCGAGGAAGAACGGGTACTCGACCATCGGATCGCCATGCAGATTGAGCACCTGGACGTCGGCACGGTCGTAGAAGATCTCCTGCGTGCCGTTGCCGTGGTGGTAGTCGACATCGAGGATCGAGATGCGTTTGGCGCCCTGGTCGCGGAACCATTGCGCGGCGACGGCGGCGTTGTTGATGTAGCAATAGCCGCCCATGAAGCCGGCCCCGGCATGGTGGCCGGGCGGACGGCAGAGCGCGAAGGCCGAAGCCTCGCCATCCTTGACCAGGCCGGCGGCGGTCAGCGCCACGTCGTAGGAAGACTTGATCGCAGCCCAGGTGCCTTCGACGAAGGTGGCGCCGGCATCGAAGGAATAATAGCCGAGCAGCGCGTCGATGCGTTTTGGCGGCACGTCGCCGCGCAGGCCGCGCGTCGGCCAGGTGAAGGGCATCGCCGTGCCCGTGAGGCCTGCTTCCAGCCATTGCGGCCAGACCGTCGGGAGAAAGTCGATATAGTCCGATTTGTGGATCCGCTTGGCGGCGGCGAGGTCATGTTCGTGCGGCGCGATGATGGGACCCAGCTTCTCGCTTTCGACTCGTGCCTTGATGAATTCGGCCCGCGATGGCTTTTCGAAACCCGGCACGATGGCTGATGTGACCAGTTCCATTTGACCGGCATGGCCGGCGTGAAGGGGGGAGAAAACAGTCTTCATAAATTCCTCTCGAAGTGTGAAATCAGTCAAGATTCAAGATTGAGATAAGGGCTCACCAGAGCGAGCCACATTCTTTCCACATCGTCCTCGATGAGGTCGTATGTCTTGCGGTCTCTTTTCAGCCCGACAAGCCGGCAGGCGTGCCCGACGTCCATCATCAGCTCGCCGAGCCGGCTGGCGATCTTGTCTTCAAGCGCCGGGTTCACATGCTGCAGCCATGCGGCGTAGAGCGCGATGATCTGCTCGTCATATTCGTTCTGGATCGGCCTGAGGTCGGCGTTGCCTGAAATGGCCTCGATCACCGGCATCAGGCTGGCGTTTTCGAGGTAGAGTCTGGACGTGTCGATGAAGAGCTTGCGCACTTCGCGCCGAAACTCTTCACGGTTGGTGGGCGGGGCGACCTTGATACGCTTGGCGATCACCTCGGGAAAGGATGACAGCCAGCGCCGGGCGAGGTCCAGAAGAATGGCTTCCTTGTTGGGGAAGTATTGGTAGATCGAACCAACCGACAAGCCTGCGCGCTGCGCAATGGCGAGCGTCGTCGGCGTCTTGGTTCCTTGCTCGCGCGTCAAGACCAGCGCTGCGTCGAGAATCCGGTCGACCACCTTGCTGGAGCGTTGTTGCCGCGGCTGTTTGCGCGGTTCGAGCGCTATCCTGGTTTTGCGGTCGAGACTGCGCTTCACGGCTTGATGTCCTCGTTCCCCGCCCGGTCTCAACATGGTGGGAGCTTGCTGTCCGCAATACATTCCAGATTCGGTATGTTGACAAACGCGAATAATCAGTCGCATTCTTTATCCACGCTGCCTCTTGGGATGACAAGGGGAATTTCCAGGACAGCGCGCTGGCATTCTTTTTCGTCCCATGGCGCCGCTCCGGTGGAGTGGCAGGTCGTTGGACAAGAGGTTGTCGGTCTCAGTCAGTCGTCAAAAGCGCGGAGTCGCGATGTCTGTCACAGGTGCGGGTCACAATGCGGATCTGATCGTCATCAATGGTCGTTTACTGACCATCGACGACGACAACCCCACCGCCGAGGCCGTCGCCGTCAAGGACGGCGCAATCATCGCCATCGGCAGCCGCGCCTCCATCGAAGAGTTCAAGGGACCGGCCACCAAGGTAATCGACGCCAAGGGCGGCTCCGTCCTGCCGGGTTTCATCGAAGCCCACATGCATCTGTTTTCGGGCGGGGCTGAGCTTGCCCACCTTCAACTCACCGGTATCCATGGCTTCGAGGCGCTGCAGAAGGCGATCCGCGACTATGCGCCGACCCGGCCCGACGCCAAGATGCTGGTCGGCCAGGGCGTCGACTACACCGTGCTCGGCAGCGAGCGGGTGACGCGCCATCACCTCGACGCCATTTTGCCCGATCGTCCGTTCTGCATGGCGGCGCCCGACCATCACACCATGTGGGCCAACACCAAGGCGCTGGAAATGGCCGGCGTCCTGCAGGGGCGCACGCTTGGGCAGGGCAATGAGATCGTCATGGGCGACGACGGACTGGCCGCCGGTGAATTGCGCGAAGGCGAAGCCTTTGGCCCGGTGCTCGACCTTGCCGGCGAAGGTCGGGTGCGGCTGGGGCTGTCGACCGGCGGCGAGCCGGACCCGATGCCGACCTCGGCCGAGCGGGACGCCGACCGCGACATCATGCGGCGCGGGCTCGCCTGGTGCGCCCGCCACGGCATCACCTCGATCCAGAACATGGACGGCAATCTCTATCAGCTCGAGCTGCTGGCCGAGATCGAAGCCGAGGAAGGCTTGCCCTGCCGCGTCAAGATCCCGTTCCACTACAAGAATTTCATGACGCTCGACATGCTCGACAAGGCGTCCGATATGGCCGAACGCTACAACAGCGAATGGCTGTCGTCGGGCATGGTCAAGGTGTTCTACGACGGCGTTCTCGATTCCTGGACCGCTGTCATGGTCGAGCCCTATGCCGACCGCCCGGACTGGGTTGGCGAGCCGCTGTTCACGCCGCAACAATTCATCGATCTGGCCGTCGCGGTCGACAGACGCGGGTTGCAGATCGCCGTGCACTCGATCGGCGACGGCGCGGTGCGCGCGGTGCTCGACGGTTATGAGGCGGCGCAGAAGGCGAACGGCAAGCGCGACAGCCGTCACCGGGTCGAGCACATCGAGGTCACCACCACTTCGGACGTGCCGCGTTTCGCCGAACTCGGCGTCATTGCCTCCATGCAACCGCCGCATCCGCCCGGCGCCATGGATTTTCCGTTGGAGCCGACGGTGTCGCGCATCGGACCGGCACGCTGGCCGCTGAGCTATGCCTGGCGGACCTTGAAGGATGCCGGCGCGCATGTCGTCTTCGCATCCGATTGGCCGGTGTCGCCGATCGATCCGATCCTGGGCATTCAGGCGGCAGTGTTGCGCAAACCGTGGGCAGAAAGCGACCCGGACCAGAGTTTCTCACTGCATGAAGCGGTCGCCGGTTACACGATCGAGGGCGCCTACGCCGAATTCGCCGAGCACCGCAAGGGCAAGCTGAAATCAGGCTACATGGCCGATCTGGTGGTTTTGTCGATGGATATCGAGAACACCGCCCCGGCCGATCTGCACAAGGTGCGGCCGGTGACGACGATTTGCGGCGGCAAGATCACCTATCAGGCCTGACTATGGCATGGGGCTTGCAGGCCTCAAAGACTGACTGAACTGTAACCCAATGCCGGGCTTGCCAACCCACCGGCCATGTGGTCACATCGAACAGGGGAAGAGCTCCGCCAGCAAGAGCGGAGTCAACAGTGAGGCGTAATCGTGCCGGACAAACCGGATCGGAATGCGATTGAAGTAGTAAACGTCAGCAAAATTTTCGGATCAGGTGAGGGGCAGGTAGCTGCCCTCGACACGGTCTCTGTATCTATCCGCGAGAACGAATTCTTCACGTTGCTGGGGCCATCCGGCTGCGGCAAGACGACGTTGCTCAGGCTGATCGCCGGCTTCGACTTTCCAACCGCCGGTGAAATCCTGCTCTACGGCCAGGACATCGCGCCGCTGCCGCCCTTCAAGCGGCCGGTCAACACCGTTTTCCAGTCCTATGCGCTCTTCCCCCACATGACGGTCGCCGACAATATCGGCTTTGGCCTGGAAATGCTGGGCAAGCCGAAGGCCGAGATCAAGGCGCGCGTCGCCGAGATGCTGAAGCTGGTCAAGATGGAGGCACTCGCCGGTCGTCGCACCAGCCAGATCTCCGGCGGCCAGCAACAGCGCGTGGCCTTGGCCCGCGCCTTGGCACCGCAGCCGAAGGTGCTTTTGCTCGACGAGCCTTTGTCCGCACTCGACTACAAGCTGCGCAAGGAGATGCAGATCGAGTTGAAGCGGCTGCAGCACGAGACCGGCATCACCTTCATCTTCGTCACCCACGACCAGGAAGAAGCGCTGACCATGTCCGACCGCATCGCTGTCATGTCATCGGGCAAGATCCTCCAGGTCGGTTCGCCCTGGGATATCTACGACAAGCCGGCCGAACGCTTCGTCGCCGACTTCATCGGTGAAACCAACTTCCTCACCGCCGCCATCAGCGAGATGGCCAACGGCAAGGCGCGCGCCACGCTCAAGTCCGGTGCGACCATCGAGGCGACCGTGGCCCAGGGTTTCCAGCCCAAACCCAACGCCACGGTGGTGGTTCGGCCCGAACACGCCAAGCTGACCAAGGCCAAGGGCGAACTCTCGGGGACGGTCGAGAACATCGTCTATTTCGGTACCGACACCCACATCCATGTTCATCTCGACAGTGGCGAACTCTTCACCGTACGCCAGCAGAACACGCGCAGCGCGGGCTGCGGTTTCGAGAAGGGCGACAAGGTCGGCATCCTCATCGGCAACGATGCCGCCCAGGTTCTGAAGGACTGACGATGGCGACCGCGGAAGAAGTCGCCAAGGCAGCGGAGCGGCGCGATGTCCGTGACCGCTGGCTTTTGTCAGCGCCAGCGCTGCTGGTCATTTTCCTCGCCGCGACCGGCCCCTTGCTGATCGTGCTCGTCTACTCGTTCCTGACGCCAGGCTCCTATGGCGACGTGAAGTGGCAGTTCTCGCCGGAAGCTTGGGTATCGGTGTTTCTGGAACGCGATATCTTCGACGACACGCTTTCGATCGCCGCCGCCCACGTCACCATCTTCCTGCGCTCGATCAAGCTCTCGGTGGTGACGACGATCGCCACTTTGGTGCTTGGTTTCCCGACCGCCTATTTCATGGCGACGCGCAGCGAAAAGACCCGCGATCTCTGGCTGTTCCTGATTACCATTCCGTTCTGGACCAACCTTTTGATCCGCACCTTCGCGGTGCTGCAGATCATCCGCAACGAAGGCATCGTCAACACGATGCTGCTCAAGCTCGGCATCATCTCGGCGCCCATCCAGATACTCTACACCGACACGGCGATCCTGATCGGCATGGCGTATGTCTACCTGCCGCTGATGGTGCTGCCGATCTATGCCAGCATGGAAAAGCTCGATTTCCGGTTGGTGGAGGCGGGGTACGACCTTTACGCGTCGCGCTTCCAGGTGCTGCGGCGGATCATCTTTCCGCTGGTCAAGCCGGGCGTCATCGCCGGCTCCATACTGGTCTTCATTCCAGCGCTTGGCGCCTATGTGACACCGAGCGTTCTTGGCGGCGGCAAGAACATGATGCTGTCCAACCTGATCGAATTGCAGTTCGGGCAGGGTCGCAACTGGCCACTCGGCTCGGCGCTGTCGATCGCCGTCATGATCATCGTCATGGTGGCGCTGCTTGCCTATGTGCGCAATGCCGGCAAGTCGGGGGTGCGTCATGGCTAAGAACTTTTCCATCAAGCACCAGCCAGGATTCACCGCGATCGCCGCGACCTGCTTTATCGTGCTGTATCTGCCGATCATCGTGTTGGTCATCTATGCCTTCAACGCGGCGAGCTCGACCTCCGAATGGGGCGGCTTTTCGCTGAAATGGTTCCAGTCGGCATGGCAGAACACGCAGGTCGTCGATGCCACGCTGCGTTCCTTCCAGATTGGCTCCATCGCGGCGGTGCTCTCCACGATCTTTGCCACCATGGCGGCGCTCGCCACCACCCGCACCGCGCCCTATCCCGGCCTCACCTTCAAATATGCGGCGATCAACCAGCCGCTGATGGTGCCCGAGATCGTCACCGGGGTGGCGCTGTTGATCTTCTTCTCGCGCATCAAGATCTTCACCGGCTATTCCGGCATCGGCTATCTGGTCGCCGCGCACACGGCGTTCTGCATTCCCTTTGCCTATTTGCCGATCCGGGCGCGGCTTGAGAACATGGACCTGACGCTGGAGCGTGCCGCCGCCGACCTCTACGCGACGCCCTGGAAGGCCTTCCGGCGCATCACGCTGCCGCTTCTGTGGCCCGGCATCCTGGCCGGGCTGATGCTGGCCTTCGTCATCTCGCTCGACGACGTCGTCATCACCGAGTTCGTCAAATCAGGCGGCCAGGACACGCTGCCCACCTACATGCTCGGCCAGATCCGCCGCGGCATCACCCCCGAGATCAACGCGATATCGACCGCCTTCCTGCTGCTTTCGGTCGCGATCGTCACGTTGTTTTTCTTCGTCAGCAGGAAACGAGACTGAACCGAAAAATGGGAGTTAAAACCATGAACTGGAAGACGACAGCAACCGCCATGGGGTTGGCGTTGCTCGCCTCGACGGGCCTGGCCCGCGCCGATGGCGTGCTCAACATCTACAATTGGGGCAACTATACCAGCCCCGACGTGATCAAGAAGTTCGAGGCCAAATACAACGTCAAGGTGACCATCACCGATTACGATTCCAACGACACCGCGCTGGCCAAGGTTCGCCAGGGCGGCACCGGCTTCGACATCGCGGTGCCGTCGCAGACCTACGTGCCGATCTGGATCAAGGAAGGCCTCATTCAGGAGACCGATCCGGGCAAGATGGAAAATTTCAAGAACGTGGCGCCGGAATGGGCCAATCCCGATTTCGACCCGGGTCGCAAATACAGCGTTCCGTGGGCGTGGGGCACGATCGGCGTGGTCGTCAACACCGATGCCTACAAGGGACCGGCGGATAGCTGGGGCATCATCTTCAACACGCCTGACGAGCTCAAAGGCAAGGTCAATGTCGTTCCGGAGATGGGCGATGTGATGTTCGCCGCGATCAAGTATGTCGGCGGCCAGCAATGCACCGACGACAAGGCGGTGCTGAAGAAGGTGCGCGACCTGCTGGTGGCGGCCAAGCCGAACTGGATCGCGATGGAATACAACACCATCGAGAAGATGGGCGCCGGCGACTTCAAGGCGACCAGCGACTGGAACGGCTCGGCGCTGCGCCAGCGGCTGGCCAACCCTGCCATCCACTACAACTATCCGAAAGAAGGCTTCGGCCTGTGGAGCGACAACGTCGTCGTTCTGAAGGAAGCCAAGAACGTCGAGAACGCCAAGCTTTTCCAGAACTTCATCATGGACCCGGAAAACGCGGCAGGTCTCTCGGCCTTCCATCGCTACGCCAATGCCATCACCGGCTCGGACAAGTACATGCCGGCCGACATGAAGGACGCGCCGGAAGTCATCATTCCGGCCGCGGACAAGCCACGTGGCGAGCTGCAGCAGATGTGCTCGCCGGAGACCCAGGAAATTTACACCAAGATCTGGACCGAGTTGCAGAAATAAACTGGGTTCGACGGACCCGGCGGCACATGCCGCCGGGTCCGTTTTCATGTTCAAGGGACTCGGCCGTCATGGACTCCTATCGCAATTCCGATCCGCGGCCGCCGATCATGCAGGGCTCGCCGCCCGCCATGGTGCCGCCGAAGCTCGACTGGGACCGGCCGCCGTGGAACCGCTGGGCGTTCCAGCACATTCGTGAAATTCTGCCGACCGCCGAAGTCTGGCGCGGCAATGGCCATCGCCACCGCTTCGAACGCGCCGAGGCCGATCTCGACGGGCTGGCGGTCGAGGACAGCGAGGGCATGCCGACGACGCTCGCCGGGCTGCTCGACGAGACCTATACGGACGGCTTCCTGGTGCTCAAGGACGGCAAGGTCGCCTATGAGCGCTACTTCAACGGCATGGATGAGCGCACGCTGCACCTGTCGCAGTCGATGGCGAAGTCCGTTACCGGTTCGGTGTTCGGCATACTGGTTGGGCGCGGCCTGATCGATCCGGCCAGACTGGTAACAGACTACCTGCCGGAGCTCGGCGTTACCGGCTGGACCGGCGCCAGCGTCCAGCATGTGCTGGACATGACCAGCGGCGTCCGTTTCTCAGAGGAATATACCGACCGCTATTCCGACATCGGCCAGGTCGATGTCGCCACCGGCTGGAAGCCGGTGCCGCCGGACAGCGATCCGGCCTTTCGTTGGCCCTCGCACATGTTCGAGCTGATCCTCGGCTTGAAGGATACGATCCGCCCGCACGGGGCTCAATTCGAATACCGCTCGATCGAGACCGACGTGCTTGCCTTCATCATGGAGCGGGTGACAGGCAAACGGCTGCCGCAGGTGGTTTCGGAAGAACTCTGGCAAAAGCTCGGCGCTGATGAAAGCGCCTGCTTCACGGTAGACAGCGCCGGCTATGCGGTGGCCGACGGTGGCTTCAACGCGACGCTGCGCGACTATGGCCGCTTCGGCCAGCTGATCCTCGACAATGGTGGCGGCGTCGTGCCGGCCGGCTGGGTCGAGGCGACGCGCAACGGCAGGCATGGGCCGGGCTTCAGCCCCAGCCTGCCGGAGGGCAGCTATCGCAACCAGTTCTGGATCGAGGACCCGCGCTCGCGCGCACTGATGTGCCGCGGCGTGTTCGGTCAGATGATCCATATCGACTGGAACACCGGAATGGTCGTGGTGAAGCTTTCGACCTGGCCGGATTTCGCCAATGGTGCCTATTCCATAGCGACGCTGAAAGCCGTGCACGCTATCGCCACGGCACTTCGCTGAGCCCCCACAAAGAAGAAACGACCCGGAAGGAAACGCCATGACCGGCAAGACCGTGTTCGAGACCCGCTATGGCTTCCGGCGCAACGAGGTGGTGCTCGCCAACTGGCGCGAGAACCCGTTCAACCGGTGGTCGTTCCAGAATCTCGGCGAACTGGTGCCGACCGCCCGCGTAGCGGTGGCGTCGGGGGTTGTTGAAACCCCCGTGCGCGATATGGGGGGGCTGCTCGGCGAGAAGGTCGCGATCGCCAGCACACCGGAGACGGTGGCTGAATTTCTCGCACGTTCGAGCACCGACGCACTGACGGTGATGAAAGGCGGCAAGATCGTCGGCGACTGGTTCGCCCCGCATATGGACTTCGGCGCCCGCCACATCATCTTTTCGATCAGCAAGTCGGTGACAGCCATCATCGCCGGCATATTGCAAGGCGAGGGGGTGTTCGACCCGGAAGCGCCGGTGACGGCTTACTTCCCTGAAGCCGCCGGCTCGGCCTATGGCGATGCGAGCGTGCGGCACGTGCTCGACATGAGCGTCAGCCTCGATTTCGAGGAGGCCTATCTCGACCCGGAGAGCGCTTTCGCCCGCTATCGCCGCGCCACGCTGTGGAATCCGGGCGGCGACACGGAGAGCCTGCGCGAATTCATCCTGACCCTGCAACGCCTTGCCGAGCCGCATGGCCAGACCTTCCGCTACCGCTCGCCGAATTCCGACCTGCTCGGCCTGCTGCTCGAGCGCGCGTCGGGCCAGCGGTTCACCGACCTGATGCGCGAGAGGCTGTGGCTGCCGCTCGGCGCTGTCAGCGAAGCCTCGATCGGCGTCGACATGGAAGGTACGGCGCGCACGGCCGGCGGTATTTCGGTGACGCCGCGCGACCTGGCGCGTGTCGGCGAGATGATGCGGCAGGGCGGGGTGGCCAATGGCCGCCGCATCCTACCGGAAGCCTGGGTTCGCGACACGACCAGCACTGGCGGCAGTGCGGACGCCTGGCAGCGCGGTGCGATGCTGCCACTGTTTCCCAAAGGTCGTTACCGGAACAAATGGTACCAGACTGGACACGAGAACGGCGCCTATTGCGGCATCGGCATTCATGGCCAGTGGCTGTATGTCGATCCCAGGACCGAAGTGGTGATCGCCAAGATGTCGTCGCAGCCGGAGCCGGTCGACGATCCGCTCGATATCGAGATCGTCGCCTTCTTCGAGGCGCTCAGCCGGATGGTCTAGACTGGACCCGAGCCGCCACATTAGCGCACGCTTTCCTGTGGACCCGCCGGGCTGATGAAAGCGCAGCGGTTGGCGGACCGAATGTCTGCGCCTATGGTCGCCGCTCTTTGGATGAGAGCAGGAACGACATGGCATCCGACATCAAGCGCATCGCAGCCATCATCGCAACCGAGATCAAGGCGCGGCCCGAACAGGCGGCCGCGGCGATCGGGCTGCTGGACGAGGGCGCGACGGTGCCATTTGTGGCGCGCTACCGCAAGGAAGTCACCGGCGGGCTGGACGACACGCAATTGCGCGATCTTGCCGAACGCCTTGCCTATCTGCGCGAGCTCGACGCGCGCCGCGACACCATCCTTGGCTCGATCCGCGAACAGGGCAAGCTGACCGAGGAGCTTGCAGGCAAGATCGTCGCCGCCACCACCAAGGCGGAACTTGAGGACATCTACCTGCCCTACAAGCCCAAGCGCCGGACCAAGGCCGAGATCGCCAGGGAGCGCGGGCTGGGGCCGCTGGCCGAAGCCATCTTGGCGAACCGCTCATTGGTGCCTGCCGAACTGGCGCTGGCCTATGTCAGCGAAGAGGTGGCTGACGCCAAAGCGGCGCTCGACGGCGCGCGCGATATCCTGTCGGAGCAATTCGCCGAGAATGCCGATCTGGTCGGCAAATTGCGCAGCTACATGAAGGAGCGCGCCTTCATGCGGGCCAGGGTGGTCGACGGCAAGCAGGAGGCCGGCGCGAAGTTCTCCGATTATTTCGACCATGTCGAGCGCTGGACAAATGTGCCGAGCCACCGCGCGCTGGCGATGCTGCGCGGCCGCAACGAGGAAGTGCTGTCGCTCGACATCGAGGTCGATGCCGACGACGCGTCGCCGGTGAAACCGGTCGAGAGGATGATCGCCAATGCCTATGCCATCGGCGGCAGCCTGCCGGGTGACAGATGGCTGATGGAGGTGGCGGGCTGGACCTGGCGCATAAAACTGTCGCTGCACCTGACACTCGATTTGATGCGCGACCTGCGTGAGCGGGCAGAAGAGGAAGCGATCCACGTCTTTGCCCGAAACCTAAAGGATTTGCTGCTGGCCGCTCCCGCCGGTTCGCGCGCGACGATGGGGCTCGACCCCGGCATCCGCACAGGTGTCAAGGTGGCCGTGGTCGACGGCACCGGAAAGGTGCTGACAACGACGACGGTCTATCCGTTTCCGCCCAGGAATGATGTGCGTGGCACGCAGGCGGAGCTCGCCAAGCTCATCCGGCTGCACAAGGTCGAGCTGATTTCGATCGGCAACGGCACCGGCAGCCGCGAAACGGAAAAACTGGTCGCCGACATGCTGTCCGACATGCCGGCGGATGGCGGACCGAAGCCCTTGAAAGTGATCGTCAGCGAGGCGGGCGCCTCTGTCTATTCGGCATCGGCGACGGCGGCGGCGGAATTCCCGGGTCTCGACGTGTCGCTGCGCGGCGCCGTGTCGATCGCCCGGCGCCTGCAGGATCCGCTGGCCGAGCTGGTCAAGATCGAGCCCAAATCGATCGGCGTCGGCCAGTACCAGCATGATGTCGACCAGTACCGTCTCGGCCGCTCGCTGGAAGCGGTGGTGGAAGACGCAGTCAATGCCGTCGGCGTCGATCTCAACACAGCCTCGGCGCCGCTGCTGGCGCGCGTTTCAGGTCTGGGTGCGTCGCTGGCCGACGCGATCGTTGCGCATCGCGATGCGACCGGGCCCTTCGCCAGCCGGAAGGATCTGCTCAAGGTGCCGCGGCTCGGACCTCGGGCCTTCGAACAATCCGCCGGCTTCCTGCGCATTGCCAATGGCAGCGAGCCGCTCGATGCCTCGTCGGTGCATCCGGAAGCCTATGGCGTGGCGAAGAAGATCGTGGCGGCCTGCGGGCGTGACGTGCGCTCTCTGATGGGCGACAGCGCTGCGCTGAAGGCGCTCGACCCGCGCGTCTTCGTCGATGAGCGTTTCGGCCTGCCTACGGTGCGCGACATCCTGGCGGAGCTGGAAAAGCCCGGCCGCGACCCGCGCCCCGGTTTCAAGACGGCGACTTTTGCCGACGGCATTGACGACATCAAGGATCTGAAGCCCGGCATGCTGCTGGAAGGCACCGTCACCAATGTCGCCGCCTTCGGCGCCTTCGTCGATATCGGAGTGCATCAGGACGGGCTGGTGCATGTCTCGCAACTGGCCGACCGTTTCATCAAGGACGCGCATGAGGTCGTGAAGGCCGGCGACGTGGTCAAGGTGCGGGTCGTCGACGTCGACATCAAGCGCAAGCGCATCGCGCTTTCCATGCGCAAGGATGGCGGCGAGGGTGGCGCACCGCGTGGCGGGCCACGCGACAATGGTGGCGGCAGGCCGGCACCACGTTCGCCGGCACCGCAGCAACGTCAGCCGGAGCGGCCGGCACAGCAAGGCGCATTCGGCGCTGCCTTGGCGGATGCGCTGAAGCGGAAGTAGCTATTCTGCTTGTGACGAAGATGACCAATCGTCGAGTTCGGCGCCGCCCCTCATCGCCCTGCCGGGCACTTCTCCCCGTATAGTGACGGGGAGAAGGAGGCTGTCCGCAACGACGGTGCCCTTCTTTGCGACATTGGTGATTGACGAAATCGGCGATCACAGCGCCCCTCTCCCCGTCCCTATACGGGGAGAGGATGCCGGCAGGCAGGTGAGGGGCAGCACTAACGTTCGTGACTGGTAACGGGACGCATTCGAAAGCCCCACGTTGCTACGGGTTTCCGCCGCTGTATTTTTCTTCCAGCCGCTCAAATACCTGCTCCGCCGGTATGCCCGGACCACTTTTTACGCCTTTGCGGATGACCTCCTGCAAAGTTAGATGCCTTAACAGCCAGTCGCGAAAACTGGCGACCGGCGGATGGCCGCGCTTGTCGTGCGGGACGACGAGATAGTAGGCGCTGCGGCTTTGCATGGGCTGGCCTGGCGCCGGCACCAGTTGGCCGCGCTGCAATTCGCCTGCAATCAGGATCAGCGGCAGCAGCGCCACACCGAGCCCCGCCATGCAGGCCTGGGCGGCGGTGCCGAACTGCTCGAACTGCATTCCGGGCCCGGTCGGTGCGCTCAGGCGCTGATGCTCGAACCATTCGGTCCAGGCGCCAGGACGCGTCGCCATGTGCAGCAGCGGCAGGCGGCCGACATCGGCCGGTGAGGCGATGGCGCGGCCGGCGAGGAATTCGGGCGACACGACCGGCGCCACCGTTTCGCGCACCAACAGTGTCGAGTCGGCCTCAGGCCAGTCCGGCAGGCCATAGTGGATGGCGGCATCCAGCCTCTCCCTGGCGAAGTCGAAGCGGCCGACGCGGGTGACGAAGTTGATGGTGATATCGGGATTGTTTTCGACGAAATCGGGGATCATCGGCATCAGCCAGCGCGTGCCGAAGGTCGGCAAAATGGCAAGGTTCAGGATGCCACTATGCCGATTGCTCATCAATCCAAGGGCTGCGTCACGCAACTGGCCAAGTGCTGAACGCACCGCCTCGGCGTAGATTTCGCCCGATGTCGACAGCCTGACATTGCGGCTGTCGCGTTCGAACAGCCGGCGGCCGAACTGATCTTCCAGCAGTCTGATCTGCCGGCTGACCGCGCCCTGGGTCAGATCGAGCTCCTGGGCGGCGGCGGTGAAACTGCCCAGTCGGGCCACTGCCTCGAAGGCGGCAAGGGCGCTTATATTGGGCAAAAGGCGGCGTTGGACACTCATGATCCATTCCTAACGCTCATTGATCGGTGAATCAATTTCGTTTGATTTTTTCGAGGCGCAGGCCGATAGAACGGGCCAACATTTTGCTTCATGCATGTCGTCGTTTTGAGCGACATGCATTGGTTTGGGAGAAACGCGATGGCCGCCGACAAGAACGCATTCGTCTGGGAAGACCCGTTCCTGATCGAGGGCCAGCTTTCGGAAGACGAGCGCATGGTGCGCGACGGCGCGGCCGCCTTCGCCGCCGACAAACTGGCGCCGCGGATCGAGGACGCCTATCTCAACGAGACATTCGACACCGCGATCTTCCGTGAAATGGGCGATGCCGGCCTGCTCGGCATCAACATCCCCGAGGAATTCGGCGGTCTCGGCGCCAACTATGTGACCTACGGGCTGGTCGCGCGGGAAGTCGAACGTGTTGACTCGGGCTATCGCTCGATGATGTCAGTGCAGTCGTCGCTGGTAATGTATCCGATCTACGCCTATGGCTCGGACGAGCAGCGCAAGAAGTATCTGCCCAAGCTTGCCAGCGGCGAGTGGATCGGCTGTTTCGGCCTGACCGAGCCGGATGCAGGCTCCGACCCGGGCGGCATGAAGACACGCGCCGAGAGGACAGCCAACGGCTATAAGCTGTCCGGTTCGAAGATGTGGATTTCCAACGCGCCGGTCGCCGACGTGTTCGTCGTCTGGGCGAAGCTGAAGGGCGAGAACGGCAAGGACGAGATCCGTGGCTTCGTGCTGGAAAAGGGCATGAAGGGGCTTTCGGCGCCGAAGATCGGCGGCAAGCTGTCGCTGCGGGCGTCGATCACCGGCGAAGTGGTGATGGAAGGCGTCGAGGTCGGCGAGGACGCGCTGCTGCCCAACGCAAAAGGCCTCGGCGGACCGTTCGGATGCCTCAACCGGGCTCGCTTCGGCATTTCCTGGGGCTCGATGGGCGCGGCGGAAGATTGCTGGCACCGCGCCCGCCAATACGGTCTTGATCGCAAGCAGTTCGGCAAGCCGCTGGCCGGCACGCAACTCTACCAGAAGAAGCTTGCCGACATGCAGACCGAAATCGCGCTGGGATTGCAGGCATCCTTGCGTGTCGGGCGGTTGCTGGATGAAGGCAAGATGGCGCCGGAAATGATCTCGATCGTCAAGCGCAACAATTGCGGCAAGGCGCTCGATATCGCGCGCCAGGCCCGCGACATGCATGGCGGCAACGGCATCCAGATCGGCTACCACGTCATGCGCCACGCGCAGAACCTGGAGACGGTCAACACCTATGAAGGCACGCATGACGTGCATGCGCTGATCCTGGGAAGGGCGCAGACGGGGTTGCAGGCATTTTTCTGAGCCGGCAACCGTTGCTTAAATTAGGTGCACCGCAACATCTCTGCTTGGAGAATGGTCGCCAGATGTGTCAGGGTTCAGCGAAATCGTTTGAAACGCTGAATTCCGGGGCCCCATGGCAATTCTGGCAGCCGTCTACCACCTGACCCACTACAAATATGACCGGCCGGTGGTTCTCGGGCCCCAGATCATCAGGCTGCAGCCGGCGCCGCATTCCCGCACCAAGGTGCTGAGCCATTCGCTCAAGGTCGAGCCGGCGAACCACTTCGTCAATCTGCAGCAGGATCCTTACGGCAATTTCCTCGCCCGCTTCGTCTTTCCGGAGCCAGTGACGGAGTTGAAGATCGAGGTTGACCTCGTCGCCGACATGACGGTCTATAATCCGTTCGATTTCTTCGTCGAGCCGTCGGCCGAGGCGTTTCCGTTCGAGTATCCGGAAGAAATACGCGACGATCTCGCCATCTATCGCACTCCGGAGCCGGCGGGACCGCTGCTGTCGGCGCTGCTGAAGACCATCGATCGCAGCGCTGCCAACACCGTCAATTTCCTGGTCGATCTCAACGCGCGGCTGCAGCGCGAGATCGCCTATATCGTGCGCATGGAAACCGGGGTGTTCTCGCCGGAAGAGACCTTGGCCGCGAAAAAGGGGTCATGCCGGGATTCAAGCTGGCTGCTGGTGCAGATCCTGCGCAATCTCGGCATCGCCGCGCGCTTCGTCTCCGGATATCTGGTCCAGTTGAAGCCCGATCTGATCGCGCTGGACGGTCCGCCGGGGACGGCGACAGACTTCACCGATCTGCATGCCTGGTGCGAGGTCTATCTTCCCGGCGCCGGCTGGATCGGCTTCGATCCGACCTCGGGCCTGCTCACCGGCGAGAGCCATGTGCCGCTGGCCGCCACGCCGCATTTCCGCAACGCGGCCCCGATTTCCGGCATGGCGAGCTTCGCCAATGTCGAATTCGGCTTCGAGATGCGGGTCGACCGCATCGCCGAACATCCGCGCATCACCAAGCCATTTTCGGACGAAAGCTGGCAGGCGCTCGATGCTCTGGGCAACAAGGTCGATGCAGCACTTGCCGCCGGCGACGTGCGGCTGACCATGGGCGGCGAGCCGACTTTCGTGTCGATCGACGATTTCGAGTCGGCCGAGTGGAACACCGCCGCCGTCGGTCCCACCAAGCGCGAAAAGGCGGACGAACTGATCCGTAAGCTGCGCGAGCGCTTCGCGCCCGGCGGCTTTCTCCACTACGGGCAGGGCAAATGGTATCCAGGCGAAAGCCTGCCGCGCTGGACCTTTTCGCTCTACTGGCGTGCCGACGGCCAGCCGGTATGGAGCGATCCGTCGCTGATCGCACGCGAAAAGAGCGAGGCCGATATCGGCCCGAAGCAGGCCGAAAGCCTGCTCACCGCGATTGCCGGCGAACTCGGCATCGACAAGGCCATGGTCAGCGAAGCCTATGAGGATCCGGCCGAATGGCTGCTCAAGGAAGGCAAGCTGCCTGACAATGTCGATCCGTCCAACTCCAAGCTGGAGGATCCGGAAGAACGCAGCCGCATGGCGAAAGTGTTCGAACGCGGGCTGACCAAACCGTCCGGCTATGTGCTCCCCGTCCAGCGTTGGAACAGCCAGGCATCGGATCCGCGCTGGCGCTCGGAAAAGTGGAAGACGCGGCGCGGCCGGCTGTTCCTGGTGCCAGGCGATTCACCGGTCGGCTACCGGCTGCCGCTCGGCACGTTGCCCTATGTGCCGCCGGAGCAATTCCCCTATATCGTGCCGGTCGACCCGTCGTTGCCACGCGGCCCGCTGCCCGCGCGTGAAGCCATGCTGGCCGGACCGGCTCCAGCCGAACTGGAAGGCGCCGATGAGATGGCGCGCCGCCAGCAAGCGGTATCGTTCACCGCCGCGACCGGCCAGCAGGAGCGGGTCGAGCAGGAGATCACCGAAATCGGCGGCGCGGTGCGCACCGCACTTTCGGTCGAGCCGCGCGATGGGCGGCTGTGCGTGTTCATGCCGCCGGTCGAGGCGCTGGAAGACTATCTCGAACTCGTCGCTGCGGCCGAGAACGCGGCCAAGGCGATCGGTCTTCCCGTGCATATCGAAGGCTACGGCCCGCCGCACGATCCGCGCCTCAACGTCATCCGCGTCGCGCCTGACCCGGGCGTCATCGAGGTCAACATTCATCCGGCCTCCAACTGGCAGGATTGCGTGGCGACGACAACGACGATCTATGAGGAAGCGCGGCAGACACGGCTTGGCGCCGACAAGTTCATGATCGATGGCCGCCACACCGGCACCGGCGGCGGCAACCATGTCGTGGTCGGCGGTGCGACACCCAATGACAGCCCGTTCCTGCGAAGGCCGGACCTGCTGAAGAGCTTGGTGCTGCAATGGCAGCGCCGCCCCTCGCTGTCCTATCTGTTCTCCGGCCTGTTCATCGGGCCGACCAGCCAGGCCCCGCGCTTCGACGAGGCGCGCCACGATTCGCTCTATGAGCTTGAGATCGCGATGGCGCAGGTGCCGCATCCGGACCAGGGCGCGGCGCCCTTGCCGTGGCTGGTCGACCGGCTGTTCCGCAATTTGTTGACCGACGTCACCGGCAATACGCATCGTTCGGAAATCTGCATCGACAAGCTGTTTTCGCCGGACGGACCGACCGGCCGGCTGGGGCTGGTCGAGTTCCGTGGCTTCGAGATGCCGCCCAATGCTCGCATGTCGCTGGCGCAGCAACTGCTTGTCAGGGCCATCATCGCACGTGCGTGGAAGAGCCCGCTCGATGGCCGCTTCGTGCGTTGGGGCACCTCTCTGCACGATCGTTTCATGCTGCCGCACTATGTCTGGGCCGATTTCCTCGACGTGCTCGACGACCTCAAGCTCAATGGTTTCGAATTCAGGCCCGAATGGTTCGACGCCCAGCTCGAATTCCGCTTCCCGTTCTGCGGCGAGGTTCAGCATGCCGGCATCAAGCTGGAGCTGCGCCAGGCGCTCGAACCCTGGCATGTCATGGGCGAACAGGGCGCGATCGGCGGCACTGTGCGCTTCGTCGATTCCTCGGTCGAACGGCTGCAGGTCAAGACCGAAGGGCTGAACCCGGAGCGTCACGCAGTTGTCTGCAACGGCCGCATCGTGCCGATGAAGGTCACCGACAATCGCGAAGTGGCGGTGGCGGGTGTCCGCTTCAAGGCCTGGCAGCCGGCTTCGGGCCTGCATCCGGCGCTGCCGGTCAACACGCCGCTGGTCTTCGACATCTATGACCGCTGGTCGGGCCGTGCGGTGGGCGGCTGCGTCTACCATGTCGCCCATCCCGGCGGGCGCAATTACGACACCTTTCCGGTCAATGGCAACGAGGCGGAAGCTCGGCGGCTCGCCCGCTTCGAACCGCGCGGCCATACGCCATCCGCCTATGTGATCCGTGAAGAACAACCGGCGGAAGATTTCCCGATGACCCTTGACCTTCGGCGGCCGGCAAGACTCTGATCAGCGATGGCAAAGGGGAATCACAAGAGGGGACGCGGCAAGCCGCAGACCCACAGCCTGCTGGAGCACTACCAGCCGATCGACGGCGTCGTCGACGAGATGGTCGATGCATCGGGTATTCCTCGCCCGGCCTGGAAGCATTTTGTCGAGGCGCTCGAGGAACTCGGTGCTGAAAAGCTCGGCCAGCGCTTTGCCCGCGCCGATCAGTATCTGCGCGATGCCGGCGTTTATTACCGGGTCTACGACAAGGCCGGTGCCAATGAGCGCGAATGGCCGCTGGCGCATGTCCCGGTTCTCATCGAGGAGAGCGAGTGGGCGGCGATCAGCGCCGGCCTCGTGCAGCGCGCCGAACTGTTCGAGGAAACCATCGCCGATATCTACGGGCCGAACCGGCTGGTCGAAAAAGGCATCCTGCCGGCGGGATTGATCGCCGCCAGCCCCGAATATTTGCGGCCTGTCGTCGGTACCAGGCCGGCCGGCGGCCACTTCCTGCATTTCTGCGCCTTCGAGCTCGGCCGTGGACCTGACGGCCAGTGGTGGGTGCTGGGCGATCGCACGCAGGCGCCGTCCGGCGCCGGTTTCGCACTGGAAAACCGCGTCGCCACCACACGCGCGCTGTCCGACATTTATGGCGAGATGCATGTGCACCGCCTTGCCGGCTTTTTCCGCCGTTTTCGCGATGCGCTGATCGGTATGGCCAAGGAGACCGACGGCCGCGTCGCCATCCTGACGCCGGGGCCGCTCAACGAAACTTATTACGAGCACGCCTACATCGCCCGCTACCTCGGTATCATGCTGCTCGAAGGCGAGGATTTGACCGTCTCCGGCGGCCGGCTGATGGTGCGCACGGTTTCCGGCCTGATGCCGATCAGCGTGTTGTGGCGGCGGCTCGACGCCGCTTTCGCCGACCCGCTCGAACTGCGCGCGGATTCGCAGATCGGCACGCCGGGCCTGGTCGAGGCGATCCGCCAGGGCGCGGTTGCCACCGTCAATGCGCTTGGCTCCGGCCTGATGGAGACGCGTGCGCTGCTCGCCTTCCTGCCCAAGATTTCACGGGCCTTGCGGGGCGAGGAATTGCTGCTGCCAAGTGTCGCAACATGGTGGTGCGGGCAAGCAACCGAACGCGCGCATGTGCTGGCCAATATCGATCGCATGGTGATCGGGCCGGCGCTATCGACGAGGCTTGCCTTCGAGGACGACGATTCAACGAAGCTAGGCTCGGCCCTGTCGGCCGGAGAGCGGGCGGAGCTGGTGGCGCGCATCGAACGCGATGGCGGCGATTTCGTCGGCCAGGAAGCAGTGACGCTTTCGACGACGCCTGTCTATGTCGGCGGCTGGCTGGAGCCGCGGCCAGCGAGCCTGCGCGTCTATCTGGCGCGAACGCCGGAGGGCTGGACGGTGATGCCGGGCGGTTTTGCCCGCATCGGCCTGTCGCTCGACCCGACGGCGATCGCCATGCAGCGTGGCGGCCAGGCGGCCGATGTCTGGGTTGTCAGCGACAAACCGGTGGAGCGCGAGACGCTGCTGCCGCAGGAAGGCGACAGTTTCAGCCGCACCAGGCCCGGCAGCCTGCCCAGTCGCGCGGCGGAGAACCTGACCTGGCTCGGCCGTTATATCGAGCGCTCGGAAGACACGGTGCGCATCCTGCGCGCCTATCATGTGCGGCTCGCGGAAACTTCCGACCCGGACATGCCGCTGCTCGCCGACATCCGGGATTATCTCGAACCTTTCGGCATCGATGTGGAGACGGCGATCCCTTCAGGGCTGATAGGCACGCTGGATAGCGCGGTCTACAGCGCCGGCCAGATCCGCGACCGCTTCTCGCCCGACGGCTGGCTGGCGCTGAAGGACCTGTCGAAGACCATCCATCAGTTCGCAACGACGGTCGCGCCCGGCGATGACGCGACCCGGGCGATGACAGTCATCCTGCGTAAGCTCGCCGGCTTTTCCGGCCTGCTGCACGAGAACATGTACCGCTTCGCCGGTTGGCGCTTCCTCGAGATCGGCCGCCGGCTGGAGCGCGGCATCCAGATCTCCCGCACGCTGTCGCGGCTGACCAGCGCCAAGGCGCCGGACGGCGCGCTCGACATGATGCTGGAGATCGGCGACAGCGTGATGACCCATCGCCGCCAATATCCGGTGCAGGCCGGCCGGCGCACGGTGATCGACCTGCTGGCGCTCGATCCGCTTAACCCGCGCTCCATCCTGTTCCAGCTCGAACGGCTGAAGGCCGAAATCGGCCTGTTGCCGTCGCTCGGCGGGGAGGGGCAAATGTCGCCGGCGGCGAAGGAAATCCTGCAGCTCAACACCCAGATCGCCATCAAGGAGCCTTCGGATATGACGGCAAAGGCGCTGGACGAACTCGCCTACGAAATCGGCGGCCTCTACAACAGCCTCGCCAAAGCCTATTTCGGCTAAGCAGGTTCCGCAAAAGTGTCGCACGGTTTGCGACAAGAACCTGCGCAAAGGCAGAAAAATAGAACATGCTCTACGATATCAGGCTTCATCTCCACTACGATTACGCTTCTGCTGCCGGCGGCGGTCGTCATCAGGTGCGCGTACTGCCGTCGACGATATCAGGCGTGCAGCGCGTCATCGCCGCATCACTGTCCTTTGCGCCGGCGCCCAACGAGCGTTCCGACTTTTCCGATTTCTTCGGCAACAACGTCACCTCGATCGCCTTTCGCGACGCGCATGACGCGCTCGATATCAGGATGAGCGCCCGCGTGTCGGTGTCTCGGCCCGAGCCCGGACTCGACGTGTCGCCCGATATCGCCCGGCTCAGGCAGGAGCTCGCCGCGGTGCGGTCTCTGGCACCTGATGCACCGCACCATTTCCTGACGGCCAGCACTCATGCCGGCATCGACGATGCGATCACCGCTTACGTACGCAGCAGCATCGCCGGTTCCGCCGCCAGTACGGCCATGAACCTGTGCCATCGCATTCATCGTGATTTCACCTATGACGGTGAGGCGACGACGGTGCGGACCCGGGCCAGCGATGCCTTCAGGCTGAAGCGCGGTGTCTGCCAGGACTTTTCGCATATCATGATCGCCGGCCTGCGCGGGCTCGGCATTCCCGCTGGCTATGTCAGCGGCTTTCTGCGCACCATCCCGCCAAAGGGCAAGCCCCGGCTGGAAGGCGCCGATGCCATGCATGCCTGGGTCAAGGTCTGGTGCGGGCGCGACGCGGGCTGGCAGGAATTCGACCCGACCAACGGCATGCGGGCCAGCAACGACCATATCACCGTCGGCTACGGCCGCGACTATTCGGACGTGGCGCCGATCGTCGGCGTGCTCAAGACCACGGGGGGACAGGTCGGCGAGCAAGCTGTCGACGTCATTCCGGTTGTGCTCGAGAAAGCCTGAAAGCAGGCTCGGCACCGTTTTCGGACGGCGCGTGGAACCAGCGGTCGGCCAGTGGCTTATCTACGGAATTCGCGTGGAGCCGACATGTTGCAAAAATCCGGATTGTCGCCCAGCCGACCGGCTGGCGAGGACGCTGTATCGCCAGATGGTGCGCCCAAAAACGGGGCACAAAGCTCGGCCGACCATGCGTCGCTTAGCTATGTCAGCGATGCCGAGCCCGGTATCCGGCGGCTGAAGACGGGCAAGGGGTTTTCCTACAAGGGTCCGGACGGACGGACAGTTTCAGACGCCGCCAAAGCGCGCATCGAGGCGATCGTCATTCCGCCGGCCTGGACGGATGTGTGGATTTCGCCGGACGCGGACGGCCATATACAGGCAACCGGCAGGGACCAGCGCGGACGCAAGCAATATCGCTATCATCCGCAATGGGCCGAAGAGCGCGATGGTGCCAAATATTCGAGCCTTGTCGCTTTCGCCGAGAGCCTGCCGGACCTGCGGCACCGGATCGACGGCGATCTGCGCCGTCGTGGCCTGCCGTTCGAGCGTGTCGTCGCCGCGGTTGTCTGGCTGCTCGACAACACGATGATCCGCGTCGGCAATGCCGCCTACGCCCGGGATAACAAGAGTTTCGGGCTGACCACGTTGCGCGACCGGCATGTCGATATTGTCGGTTCAAGTCTGCGCTTTGCCTTCAAGGGCAAGTCGGGCAAGGAGTGGAAGCTGAAGCTGGCCGACCGCCGCATCGCCAGGATTGTGCGTGGCGCGCAGGACCTGCCGGGCCAGAAGCTGTTCCAGTATCTCGATGAGGACGGCAACAGGCGGCCGGTCCGCTCCGAGGACGTCAACCGCTATATCCGTGAGGCGGTCGGTGACGCCTTCAGTTCGAAGCATTTCCGCACCTGGGGCGGCACCATTCACGCCGCGTCGCTGTTTGCGCAAACAGAATTGCCGCAAAGCCAGGCGCAGCGAAACAGGGCGATGAACAGCGTCATCGACAAGGTTGCCGAGCGGCTGGGCAATACGCGTGCCGTCTGCCGCAAATGCTATATCCATCCGCGGGTCTTCGAAGCGTGGTCGCAGGGGCGGTTGCTGGATGAAATGGCGCAGGCCAACAAACGCAAGCGCGCGATTGCCGGTCTCGATGACGAGGAAGCTCTCGTGCTGCGATGGCTGAAGATACGCGAAAGCTGACCGGCGCGGCCGGCCGTGGCCAAATCTGGATTTTTTTATCGACGTCATGTCGGGATCGGTCTTACTGTTTCGTCCTTTGACAGAGAAAAGGACCAGCCATGCTCTACGCAATCCTCTGCTATGCCTCCGAAGATGTCGTCTGCTCCTGGAGCAAGGCACAAGACGACGAGGTCATGGCCAATCTCCTCGACGTTCAGGAGAAGTACGCCAAGGCTGGTCGGCTCGGCCCGGTGGCACGGCTTCTGCCGACGACCGCCGCGACGACCCTGAGAAAGGTCAAGGGCGAATCGGTCGTCATCGACGGGCCGTTCGCCGAGACCAAGGAACAGTTTCTCGGCTTCTACACGCTCGAATGCGCCGATCTCGACGAGGCGGTGGAGTTCGCCCGCGAGCTTTCCGAAGTCAATCCGAGCGGCGGCTCCTATGAGATTAGGCCGGTCTCGATCTTCAATCCCGCCAGGATTTCCGCATGACCGAAATGGCCTGGATCAGCTCCGCGATCAGCGCCGCCCGCCCGCAGGCGATGGGCGCGCTGCTGCGTTATTTCCGCGATCTCGATACGGCGGAGGAAGCTTTCCAGGACGCGTGCCTCAGGGCCATCAAGAACTGGCCGCAGAACGGGCCGCCGCGCGACCCGGCGGCCTGGCTGATCTTCGTCGGCCGCAACAGCGGCATCGATGCGGTGCGCAAGCGCGCCAAGCAGGCGCCGATGCCGGAGGAAAACCAGGTTTCCGATCTGGAGGACGCCGAGAGCGATATCGCCGAGCGGCTGGACGGGGCGCACTACCGCGACGACATATTGCGGCTGCTGTTCATCTGCTGCCATCCCGACCTGCCGGCAACGCAGCAGATCGCGGTGGCGCTGCGCATTGTCTCGGGTCTCACGGTCAAGCAGATCGCGCGCGCCTTCCTGGTTGGCGAAAGCGCCATGGAGCAGCGCATCACCCGCGCCAAGGCGCGCATTGCGGACGCCGGCGTGCCGTTCGAGACGCCGGGCGCGGTCGAGCGGTCGGAACGGCTCGCCGCCGTCGCCGCCATGGTCTACCTGGTCTTCAACGAGGGCTATTCGACCAACAGCGGCGAGGCGCCGGCCCGCGCGCCGCTGTGCGAGGAGGCGATCCGGCTGGCACGGCTGTTGCTGCGGCTGTTCCAGACCGAGCCGGAGATCATGGGGCTAACGGCGCTGCTGCTTCTGCAGCATGCGCGCGCACCGGCCCGTTTCGACGAAAGCGGCGAGATCGTGCTGCTCGAAGACCAGGATCGCAGCCTGTGGAGCCGCAAGATGATCGATGAGGGGCTGGCACTGGTCGACAAGGCGCTGCGCCATCGCAAGCCCGGCCCTTACCAGGTGCAAGCGGCGATTGCCGCGCTGCATGCGCGGGCCGAAAAGGCCGAGGATACCGACTGGAACGAGATCGACCTGCTCTACCGCTTGCTGGAGCAAATGCAGCCGTCGCCGGTGGTCACGCTCAACCGGGCCGTCGCGGTGTCGAAGGTGCGTGGACCGGCAGAGGCGCTGGCCATGATCGAGCCGCTGGAAGAACGGCTTTCGGGCTATTTCCATTTTTTCGGCCTCAAGGGCGGCCTCTTGATGCAGCTCGACCGGGGCGACGAGGCGCGTGTCGCCTTCGACCGCGCCATCGCGCTTGCCAACACGGCAGCGGAAGCCGCTCATATCCGCATGCATATCGACCGGCTGATGAAGGACGGTGCTGTGCGCAGCCCGGCACAGAAGGCCCGCTGAGCCTCATTTGTCCGTCTGGCTCAATCGTGTCGTCCCGCCTTGGACCATGCCGGGGTGGCGATTTTTCCCTGAAACGAGTAATGCCACGCCATGACCGTGCCTGAAGTGCCTATTGGCACGCGGGCGACATGGCGCAAGGCTCGACCCGGTGCCATATGAGCGACGGAATCTGAAAGGGACAAGAATGACGATAGGCAAGGAAACGACCGAACTGCTGGCGAAACTGGGTGTGGCCAAGGAGGCGCTCGTCGGCGGCGACCTGATCGTGCGCAGCCCGGTGACGGGCGAGCAGATCGCGGCGCTGAAGACGATCTCGCCGGCTGACGCGGCCAAGGTGATCGATGCCGCGCACAAGGCCTTCCAGGCCTGGCGCATGGTGCCGGGCCCGCGGCGTGGCGAACTGGTGCGGCTGCTCGGCGAGGAACTGCGCGCGCACAAGGCCGAGCTTGGCCGGCTGGTCTCGATCGAGGTCGGCAAGATCCCGTCCGAGGGGCTCGGCGAAGTGCAGGAGATGATCGACATCTGCGATTTCGCCGTAGGCCTCTCCCGGCAATTGTACGGCCTGACCATCGCCACCGAACGCCCGGGCCATCGGATGATGGAAACCTGGCATCCGCTCGGCGTCGTCGGCGTCATTTCCGCCTTCAATTTCCCGGTCGCGGTGTGGTCGTGGAATGCCGCCTTGGCGCTGGTCTGCGGCGACGCGGTGGTGTGGAAGCCGTCGGAAAAGACGCCGCTGACCGCACTTGCCTGCGAGGCCATCTTCAAGCGTGCGGTCAAGCGCTTCGGCGCTGACGCTCCCGATGGCCTGGCGCCGGTGCTGATCGGCGACCGCGCAGTCGGCGAGATCCTGGTCGATCACCCCAAAGTGCCGCTGGTTTCGGCGACCGGCTCGACCCGCATGGGCCGCGACGTCGGCCCGCGGCTGGCCAAGCGTTTTGCGCGCGCTGTGCTGGAGCTCGGCGGCAACAATGCCGGCATCGTCTGCCCGACCGCCGATCTCGACATGGCGCTGCGCGCGATTGCCTTTGGAGCGATGGGCACGGCCGGCCAGCGCTGCACGACGCTGCGGCGCCTGTTCGTGCATGACAGCGTCTACGACGCCTTGGTTCCGCGCCTCAAGAAGGCCTACGAGAGTGTGTCTGTGGGCAATCCGCTGGAGACCTCCTCGCTGGTCGGGCCACTGATCGACAAGGCGGCCTTCGACGCCATGCAAAAGGCGCTGAAGGAAGCCGCCGCCCATGGCGGCAAGGTGACCGGCGGCACGCGGGTCGAGAACGGCCATCCGGATGCATACTACGTGCACCCGGCGCTGGTCGAAATGCCAAGCCAGGTTTCCCCGGTGACGGAAGAGACCTTCGCACCGATCCTCTATGTGATGAAATATTCGGATTTCGACGCCGTGCTCGACGAGCACAATGCCGTGGGGGCGGGCCTGTCGTCGTCCATCTTCACCCGGGACCTGCAGGAATCCGAGCGTTTCCTGGGGGTCGACGGATCGGATTGCGGCATTGCCAATGTCAACATCGGAACCTCGGGCGCCGAGATCGGCGGTGCCTTTGGCGGCGAAAAGGAAACCGGCGGCGGCCGCGAGAGCGGCTCCGACGCATGGAAGGCCTATATGCGGCGCGCCACCAACACGGTGAACTATTCCAAGGCGCTGCCGCTCGCCCAGGGCGTGTCGTTCGACATCGACTGAAGGGCTCGCTAGCTTGGGCATCCCCGCAGGGGGATGCCCACCGGTCAGCTGCCTGCCGGGGAGTCAAAGGCCTTGACGAACGCTGCATCGATGATAGCCAGCTTGACGGCCTGGGCGGTCATGTACTCCCGGTAGAAATCACCCGACACCCACATCACCGAATTGCCGCGCTGGCCAAGCCAGCCAACGCTGCCGAGGTCTTCGGCATCCCGCAGTTTGCGTGCCAGGTGGGTTCGCGACAGCTTGAGCCATTTGGCGAAATCGCCGATCGAGACGACGCCGGTCGGTATTTCAGCCAGGCCGGCATGGTCGGGATCGACGCCCGATATCAGCCAGTCCATGACGACGCCGCCATTGTCGAGCCAGGTGAACAGCGAAAAGGTCTGCTTGGGCTCGCGCACGGGGCTGGAGGAGATCAGGCCGTCGGCCACCAGCGGTTGCACCCTGGCGAGCGCGTCGGGCCGTTCCAGGAACGTCGCCAGGCGGTTCGTGCCGTCGAGGCTGTCCAGCGTGTGCAGGTGCGCCATCATCCAGCCGGCAACCGTATCCAGCGTGTTCACCGTTGGCTGAATGGGGCGGATGCGGCCGTCCTGTGTTGCCGGCAGATACTCGATGAAATCGTAGTGCAGCATTTCCTTAACGAAGGCGTCGGCGGTGTTGCGGCTGGCGACGGAATTCTGGCGGATCACGTCGATGAAACGCGCCGCCGTCAGTTGCTTGCGGTAGTCATCGGGCTCCCGCCTGAAATGCAGGGCAAGGCCGATATGCGCCATCAGCCAGCGCTGCTGGGTGGCGAACACCGAAGCAAGCCGAGGGTTCATCCCATAAGCCTGGATCAGCGCCTGCGCCTGGGCGCGGACACAGCGATGCAATGCCGGGTGACCGGCGATATGGTCAATGGTCTGCGTCATTCCCCCCATGCTCCGATCCAGCCTTACGGCCGCGAAGACGCAGATCACATTTTCAGTCTTCACGGCCCATGTCCAGACGCGCCCGGCGTATAACAGCTTATGTTCGCCAGTAGACCATGTTCGCGGCCTGGGCAGATATCGATCGCGCCGATCCTTCAGCGGTCTTCAGGGGATGGAAAACAGGCGTCGAAGGCCGCATCGACAATGGCCAGTTTGGCGGCCTGGACGGTCATGTACTCCTGGTAGAAGGTGTTCGATACCCACATCACCGAATGGCCGCGCTGGCCGAGCCAGCCGATGCTGCCGAGATTCTCGGCAGCGCGCAGCTTGCGGGCAAGGTGGGTCCGCGACAGCTTGAGCCACTTGGCGAAATCTCCGATCGAAACCACGCTGGTCGGAATCCGGTCCAGGCCGGCATGATCGGGGTCGATGCCCGACATCAGCCAATCCATGACAATGCCGCCATTGTTGAGCCAGATGAACAGGGAAAAGGTCTGGTTGGGCTCGCGCACCGGCTTGGAGGCAAGCAGGCCGTCCGCCACCAGAGGCTGCAGCCCGGCAACCATGTCGGGCCGCTCCAGGAACCTGACCAGCCGGTTGCCACCGTCGAGATGATCCAGCGTCTGCAGATGGGCAAGGACCCAGCCGGTGAAAGTCTGCACGGTTGCCGCCGTTGGCTGCAAGGGGTGCGTGCGCCCGTCGCCACCCGAAACATACTCGGCGACATGATAATGCAGCATCTCCTTGATGAAAGCGTCCGCCGTGTTGCGGCTGGCCACCGCGTGCTGGTGTACGAACTCGATGAAACGCGATACCGTCAGCTCCTTGCGGCGGTCGTGCGGATCGCGCCTGAAATGCATGGCAAGGCCGACATGCCCCATCAGCCAACGCTGCTGCGTGGCGAAAATGGAAGCCAGTCGCGGGCTCGTTTCATAGATGTTGATCAGCGCCAACGACTGTGCCTGAACACAGCGATGCAGGGCCGGATGGCCGGCAATGTCTTCCAGATTCAGCGCCATCCTCCTCATGTTTCGAGTTAACTCCAACAGCGGAGTCGCGTCCACATTTTCCAGCCTTCGATAGCTGTGTCCAGAGGCACCAAATGCGAAGAGCAAGCCCAACCCGAACATGGCGCCGGCCACGACCGTTTCATGGTAGGGTCCGCTAACCGGTTGCTATGGCTTGGAAAACCCCTCCCAATAATAGTCAGCCGGACGGCCGCCCGTTGAATTGACGTTCACCTGAGCGCGGCATAGTTTCCGCGAAATCCGAGCGGCGGGGGCACGCCTTCCCGGAAGTGAGTTCGAAAGCAGAAGCCAATTAACGAGCGATGAAATCTCGCGCGGTGGCGAAGCTTTGCCGAGTTCTACCTCGAAGGACGAGTGATTGAGTGAAGTATACAAGCAAGATCGCGGTTGGCAGGGATAACGACTGTCGCCCAGTTTTCGGTGGGCTGGCAGTCCGTGAGGGATGGTTGATCCTGTTTGCCGTCTCGGCGTGCCTGTGGCTTCAAGCCGGCGCGTTTGCGCAGACAGCCAGCCAGATTACGCCGCCCAGCTTTCGGCCGCCGCCGGCGGCCAACACGGCAGGCGTTTCCATTCCCGAAGGTGGGGGCCTCGAGGCGCCGGCGGGTGCCGAGAAGCTCAAGGTCAAGCTGACGGATGTCAGCGTCGAAGGCGGCTTGCCCGACATGGCTGACGCAACACGCAAGATCGTTGCCGGCCTTGCGCACCGCACGGTGACGGCGGCGGAAATCTTTGCCGCGGCGCGAAAACTCGAAACCGAATATGGACGGGCCGGCTATGCGCTGGTGCGGGTGGTGCTGCCGGCGCAGAAGCTAAACGACGTGCGATTGCTATGATCCTTGGTGTGAAACTGCGCATGGTCGCGCCTCCCTTCAACGGGAAAAGCGGTATGGATATCGCTTTCCGAACACGGGCCGTCCGCTCCGTCGCGTCGCGATGATCCTGTCATCTCCGGCGGTTCGTGGCCCGCACCATCCATATAGGGGTGTTCCAATCCGTTAGACGGCAAGGAACGGAAAGTTGACAGATTGTGATCGCACAAAGAGCCGGCATGCCATGGCCGGCCTCATTCTCCCGGCTGAATACCAGGCTGCCAGGGACGCTGCGCCCGGGACCGCAGCTTTTGGCACCAGCGGCCGAAGCGGTCGACATAGATGTAGATCACCGGTGTCGTGTACAGGGTCAGGATCTGGCTGAGGATCAACCCGCCGACGATGGCGATGCCGAGCGGCTGGCGCAGCTCGCTGCCTTCACCGAGGCCGATGGCGAGCGGCACGGCGCCGAACAGCGCCGCCATGGTCGTCATCATGATCGGGCGAAAGCGCAGCAGGCAGGCCTGGCGGATCGCATCATGCGCCGATTTGTTCTCGGTGCGCTCCGCGGCCAGCGCGAAGTCGATCATCATGATCGCGTTCTTCTTGACGATGCCGATCAGGAGGATGATGCCGATCAACGCCATGATCGAGAACTCGATGTCGAACAGCGTCAGCGCCAGCAATGCGCCTACGCCGGCCGAGGGCAAGGTGGAGAGGATGGTCAGCGGGTGGACATAGCTCTCGTAGAGGATGCCGAGCACGACATAGACGGCGATCAGCGCGGCAAGGATCAGCAGCGGCTGGTCGGAAAGCGAATCCTGGAACACGCGGGCCGTGCCCTGGAAACCGCCATGGATGGTGGCGGGCATGCCGATGCGATCCGTCGCCGCGTTGATCGCGGCCACGCCGTCGCTGAGTGCCACGCCAGGCGCCAGGTTGAACGACAGCGTGGTGGCGACGAACAGACCCTGGTGGTTGACCGAAAGCGGCGTGCTGCCGGGGCCATAGCGGGCCAGTGACGACAACGGCACCATCGTCTCGGTGCCGGTGCTGACGGCCGATCCGGTCGAGGCGGCGGTCTTGCCGGTGCTGGTGATCGAATTGGTCGCCTGGTTGCGCGCGGCATCGGTCGCGGCGGGCGTGGCGCTACTCGACTGTCCCGGCGTGACGAACGTGCCGGCGACAGCGTTGCTGGCCTGCGAACCATGCACCGAGCCGCCCGAGGTGCTGACATAGACCTGTTTCAGCGCTTCAGGGTTCTGCCAGTACTGCGGCGCCACCTCCATGATGACGTGGTACTGGTTGCGCTGGACATAGATGGTGGAAACCTGGCGCTGGCCGAAGGCGTCATAGAGCGTGTTGTCGATCTGGCCGACGGTGATGCCGAGCCGCGTCGCTGTATCGCGGTCGATGACGATGTCCGCCTCCAGGCCCTTGTTTTGCTGGTCGCTGTTGACATCGGTGAGCTTCGGCTCCGTCTGCAGCGCCGCCGCCAGTTTGGGAGCCCACTGCGCGAGTTCGTCGAAACTGTCGCCCTGCAATGTGTACTGATACTGGGCGTTCGACTGACGCCCGCCGACGCGGATGTCCTGTACCGCCTGCAGGAAGAGGGTGGCGCCCGGCACCACCGCGAGTTCACGCCGCAGCCGGGCGATCACCTGGTCGGCGGAGACCTTGCGCTCGGCCAGCGGCTTCAGCGACACGAACATCGAGCCCGAGTTGGTCTGGCCGCCGCCGGTGAAGCCGACCGCCGCGTCCACGGCCGGGTCCTTGCTGACGATGCCGGCGAATTGGCTGAGCTTCTGCGACATCGACTGGAAGGAGGTCGCCTGGTCGGCCTGGATCGAGCCGGTCAGCCGCCCGGTGTCCTGCTGCGGGAAGAACCCCTTGGGGATGGTGACGTAGAGATATCCGTTGAGGCAGAGCGTCGCGGCGAGCACTGCCATGACCAGCAGCGGGTTATCCAGCGCCCAGGACAGCGACCGGCGGTAGCCTGCCAGCATGGCGTCGAAGACGCGCTCGCTGAAGCGGTAGAGGCGGCCGTGCATGCGTTCCCCTTCGGGGCGCAGCAGGATCGAGCACATCATCGGCGTGGTGGTCAGCGAAATGGCGAGCGAGACCAGGATCGCGGCCGACAGCGTGATGGCGAATTCGCGAAACAGGCGGCCGATAATGCCGCCCATCAGCAGGATGGGGATGAACACGGCGATCAGCGAGAGGCTCATCGACAGCACCGTGAAGCCGACTTCCTGCGCTCCCTTGATCGCCGCCTCGATGCGGCCCATGCCGGCCGAGATGTGGCGGGAGATGTTTTCGAGCACGACGATGGCGTCGTCGACGACAAAGCCCGTGGCCACCGTCAGCGCCATCAGCGACAGATTGTCGATGCTGAAGCCGAGCAGGTACATCGCACCCAGCGTGCCGACCAGCGAAACCGGCACCGCCACAACAGGTACCAGTGCGGAGCGCACGTCGCGCAGGAAGGCGAAGACGACCAGTATCACCAGGCCTATGGCGATCATCAGCGTCTGCGCGACTTCCCATAGCGAGGCGCGAATGGTGGTCGAGCGGTCGACCGCCAGCGACAGATCGATGGCCGGTGAGATCGAAGCGCGCAGCGAGGGCATCAGCGCCTTCACCCGGTCCACCGTGGCGATGATGTTGGCGTTGGGTGAGCGGTTGAGGATGATCAGCACGCCCGGCTTGCCGTTGACCAGGCCGGCATTGCGGATGTTCTCGACGGAATCGTTGACCTGGCCGATGTCGGAAAGCCGCACCGGTGCGCCGTTGCGATAGGCCACCACCAGCGAGCGATACGCGTCTGCCTTGTTCGCCTGGTCATTGGCGTAAATCTGATAACGTTGCGGGCCGGCATCGATGGCGCCCTTGGGACTGTGGGCGTTGGCCGAGGCGAGGGCTGCCCGCACATCTTCCAGCCCGATGCCGTAGTCGTAGAGCGCCTGCGGATTGAGCTCGACACGCACCGCCGGCAGCGAGCTGCCGCCGACCGACACTTCGCCGATGCCGTCGACCTGCGAAAGCTTTTGCGCCAGCACGGTGCTGGCGGCATCGTAGAGCTGGCCCTTGGACAGCGTGTCCGAGGTCAGCGTGAGGATGAGGATCGGGGCGTCGGCCGGATTGACTTTGCGATAGGTCGGGTTGGAATGCAGGCTGGACGGCAGGTCGGCGCGCGCCGCGTTGATCGCGGCCTGGACATCGCGCGCCGCACCGTCGATGTCGCGGTCGAGGCCGAACTGCAGCGTTATGCGTGCGCTGCCGACGCTGGCCGACGACGTCATCTCGTTGACGTCGGCAATCTCGCCGAGATGCCGTTCGAGCGGGCTGGCAACGGTGTTTGCCACCACCTGCGGGCTGGCGCCCGGCAGCGATGCCCGTACCGAGATCACGGGGTAGTCGACCTCGGGTAGCGGCGCCACCGGCAATTGCGGAAACGCCACCAGTCCGGCCGCCAGCAGGCCGAAGGTCAGCAGCGTTGTCGCCACCGGCCGCCGGATGAAGGGGACCGACAGGTTCATGGCGCGGCGTCCGCACCATAGGCACGGGGAAGGCTGGGCTCGATGCCTTGCAGGCGCGCGGCAAGGCGATCGAACCAGAGATAGATGACCGGCGTTGTGAACAGTGTCAGCAACTGGCTGACGAGCAGGCCGCCGACGATGGTGACGCCCAAGGGATGGCGCAGTTCAGAGCCTACGCCGGTGCCGAGCATCAGCGGCAGTGCGCCCAGCATCGCCGCCAGCGTCGTCATCAGGATCGGGCGGAAGCGCAGCAGGCAGGCCTGGTAGATGGCCTCGCGCGGCGCCATGCCTTCATTGCGCTGCGCGTCGAGCGCGAAGTCGATCATCATGATGGCGTTCTTCTTGACCACGCCGATCAGCAGGATGATGCCGATGATCGAGATGATGGTCAGGTCCTCGCCGGCGATCATCAGCGCCAGCAGCGCGCCGATGCCGGCCGAAGGCAGCGTCGACAGGATGGTGATCGGGTGGATGAAGCTCTCATAGAGCACGCCGAGCACGATGTAGACGGTGATCACCGCGGCCAGGATCAGGAACAGCGTGTTGTCGAGCGAAGCCTGGAAGGCGCGCGCCGCTCCTTGAAAACTGGTGATGACGCTGAGCGGCATGCCGATCTCGCTCTGCGCCTGCTGGATCGCGGTGACCGCTTTGCCGAGCGACACGCCAGGCGCGAGGTTGAACGAGACAGTGGTTGCAGGGAACTGCCCCATATGGGTGATCTGGAGAGGGGCGGTGGCGACATGGGTGCTGGCGACCACCGAGAGCGGCACCGGGCTGCCGCCGCTCGATGACGGCAGGTAGACGGAGGACAGCGCCTTCAGCGAATCCTGCAATGATGGATCTGCCTCGAGAATGACCCGGTACTGGCTGGATGTGGTGAAGATGGTCGAGACGATGCGCTGGCCGAAGGCGTCGTAGAGTGCGTTGTCGATCGTCGCCGGCGTGATGCCGAAGCGCGCGGCCTGGTCGCGATCGATGTCGACGAAGACGGCGAGGCCGGCATCCGACAGGTCGCTGGCGACGTCGGCGACCTCAGGCAACGTGTTGAGCTTAGCCAGCAGCTTCGGCGTCCATAGCGTCAACTCGTCCGGATTGGCGTCCTGCAGCACGAATTGATACTGCGTGCGGCTGACTGTGCCGTCGATGGTCAAGTCCTGCACAGGCTGCATGTAGAGGGTGACATCAGCCGTCGCGGCGGTGGCCTGCTTCAGGCGGGCGATAACCTGCGTGATATCGGCGGTGCGTTCTTCATGCGGCTTGAGGTTGATCAGGATGCGGCCGACGTTGGGCGTGGTGTTGGTGCCGTCGACACCGATGAAGGAGGACAGGCTGTCGACATCGGGATCCCTGAGGATGACGGCGGCAAGCTGCTGCTGACGCTCGGCCATCGCGGCATAGGATATGGACTGCGGCGCCTCGGTGATCGCCTGGATGACGCCGGTGTCCTGCACCGGGAAAAACCCCTTGGGGATGACCACGTAGAGCGCCACCGTCAGCACCAGCGTGGCAGCCGCCACCAGCAGCATCAGCGTCTGCCGGTCGAGCACCCAGGTCAGCGCGTGGCCGTAGCCCCGGATCACCCAGTCGAAGAAGTCGCGGCTGGCGCGCTGCAGGGCGTTCTCGCGCACCGCCGCCAACGGCTTGAGCAACCTGGCACAGGCCATCGGCACCAGCGTCAGCGACACTATCGCCGAGATCAGGATGGTGGTGGCCAGCGTGATGGAGAATTCGCGGAACAGCCTGCCGACGACATCGCCCATGAACAGCAGCGGGATCAGCACCGCGATCAGCGAGACGGTCAGCGAGATGATGGTGAAGCCGATCTGCTGCGAGCCCTTCAGCGCCGCCTGCAGCGGCGTATCCCCTTCCTCGACATAGCGCGCGATGTTCTCGATGACGACGATAGCGTCGTCGACGACGAAGCCGGTGGCGATGGTCAGCGCCATCAGCGAGAGGTTGTCGAGGCTGAAACCGAACAGGTACATGATACCAAGCGTGCCGACCAGCGACAGGGGTACCGAGAGGCTCGGGATCAGCGTGGCGCGCGCGCTGCGCAGGAAGACGAAGATGACCAGCACGACCAGCAGGATCGAAAGCGTCAGTTCGTACTCGACGTCGCGGACCGAGGCGCGAATGGTGGTGGTGCGGTCGGTCAGCACCTTCACATCGACGGCGCTGGGCAGCGAGGCCTGCAATTGCGGCAGCAGCGCCTTGATGCGGTCGACCACGTCGATGACGTTGGCGCCGGGCTGGCGCTGGATGTTGACGATGATCGCCGGCGTGCTGTTCATCCAGGCCGCCAGCCTGTTGTTTTCGGTGGCGTCGACCACATCCGCGACATCGCTCAACCGCACCGGCGCGCCATCCTTGTAGGCAACGATCAGCGAACGGTATTCGTCGGCGCTCTTCAGCTGGTCATTGGCGTTGATGGTGTAGGCCCGCGACGGCCCGTCGAAATTGCCCTTCGGCGTGTTGACATTGGCGCTGCCCAGCGTGGTGCGCAGATCGTCGAGATTGAGACCATAGGCTGCGAGCTTGCGCGGATCGGCCTGGACGCGCACGGCCGGGCGCTGGCCGCCGCTGAGGCTGACGAGGCCGACGCCCGGCAGCTGCGAAATCCTTTGCGCCAGCCGGGTGTCGGCAAGCTGCTGCACATCGCGCAGTTGCATCGTCTTGGAGGTGAGGCCCAGCGTCAGCACCGGCGCGTCGGCGGGATTGACCTTGGCATAGATCGGCGGCGCCGGCAGATCGGCCGGCAGCAGATTGCCGGCGGCATTGATGGCGGCCTGCACCTCCTGTTCGGCGACATCGAGCGAGATCGCCAGGCTGAACTGCAGCGTGATGACGGAGGAGCCGGCCGAACTGACCGAGTTCATCTGATTGAGGTTGGCTATCTGGCCTAGCTGGACCTCCAGCGGCGCCGTGACCGAGGACGTCATCACGTCGGGGCTCGCGCCGGGATAGAAGGTATGCACCTGGATGGTCGGATAATCGACCTCGGGCAGCGCCGACACCGGCAGATAATTGTAAGCCAGCAGGCCGGACAGCATGATGGCGACCATGAACAGCGACGTCGCCACCGGCCGCAGGATGAAGACTCGCGACGGGCTCATTGCTGTTGCCCGGACTCCGCCTGCCTCGACTCCGCGTGACGATGCTTGCGGCCCTGGCCCTTGTGCCTGCCCGTGTCGTCCGGCTTCGGCGCACCAGGGGCGGCCTGCTCCGGTGCCTGCGCTTGCGGCTGTGGCGCTGACCCTGCTGGCGCAGGCGTTGAGGGCTGCGAGGGTGTCCGTGCTTGCCCGTCCTGCCGCAAATTGATGCTGGCGCCGTCGCGCAGCTTGTCGGCACCATCGACGACGACGCGGTCGCCGGGGTTCAGGCCCGAGAGGATCTCGACGCGTTCGCCATTGGTGACGCCAAGGGTCACCTTGCGCACGGAGACGGTGCTGTCGGGGTTGACCAGATAGACAAAGGTGCCGGGCACGCCGCGCTGTATCGCGGCGATCGGAGCGATCGCCACGTCCTTGTGCTCGTCGACCAGCAACTCGACGTTGACGAACTGGTTCGGATAAAGCACGCGCGTTTCGTTGGCGAAGCCGGCTCGCAGCTTGATGGTGCCGGTGCTCTGGTCGATCTGGCTGTCGAAGGTTTCAAGCTGGCCGTCGGCGAGCTTGTTGTTGCCGCCGCGGTCGAACGCGGAGGTGGGCAGCGTGGCGCCCTGCCGCATGCGTTGCGCGATCGCGGGCAATTCATCCTCGGGCACGGTGAACAGCACGCTAATCGGCTGGACTTGAGTGATGATGACGATGCCGTTGGTATCGGCAGGGGTCACGTAGTTGCCCTGATCCACCTGGCGCAGGCCGGCGCGACCGTCGACCGGAGCCAGGATGCGGCAATTGTCGAGATTGAGGGTCACGGTCTGGACCATGGCCTGATCGACCTGGATGGAGCCGGCATCCTGCGCCACCAGGGCGACCTGCGCGTCGAGCGTCTGGTGCGTTGCCGCGCCCTGCGCCACCAGCGTCTGGTCGCGTGCGAGATCGAGCTGGGCATCCCTCAGCATGGCCTGGTCGCGCGCCAGCTGGCCCTGCGCCTGGTCGAGCGCCGCCTGATAGGGGCGGGGGTCGATTTCGGCCAGCAAATCGCCCTTGCTGACGTCCTGACCCTCCTTGAAGTTCACCTGGACGAGCGGACCGGTGACCTGCGGCTTGACAGTGACGGTGGAGAGCGAGGTCACCGTGCCAAGCGCATAGATGGTGACGTCCATCGTGCCTTTTTCGATCACGGCGGCGCCGATTGTCGTCGGCTGCGCGTTTCTTCTGCCGCCGGGCTGCTTGGCCTCGACATGCGGTCGCTGGTAGAGATAGGCGCCGGTGGCAGCGAAAATGGCGGCAAAGATCAGCCAGGGAATCCAGCCGCGCGAACGTCGTGGCACGACAGTCGTCTGCAGGGGCATTTCCAACGGCTGGTCCATGGCGGCATCTCTCACCCCCATCAACCATTATGGCCGAAACCGACCCAAGTCGAATTAACACTTGGACAGGTTTGAGCAGTGCCGGCCGGCCGATCCTTGCAGTTTTTGCTGGGCACGGTCCGGTGCGCGTGCTGGCTACCACGAGTTCGACGCGGTCCAGCACCGCCTCTCACGTCAGCGCTATTTCGTCAGCCGACGTGCGCAATGAAACCGGCCGGCTCTCGCCGGCCGGTTGGCCCGATCGGGATCAGCCGCAGACGCGGACCTCTTCGATCACCCTGTGGTGATGGCGCCAATGCTTGACCAGTTCGATATGGCAGCGGTGATGCCGGTGATGGCGGCGATATTCGCCGTACCGGTATTCGCCATTGTCATACTGAACGTTCTGGTCGCCATCATACTGATTGTCATAATGGCGATCGCGGTGATGACGGCGAACAACGATCCCACTATCGGAATCGTCATCCGGCAAATAGCGGTCGCCATTGTCGGACTGGATGGTCACGCTTGCCGCCTGCGTCGGCACAGTGATCGCCGCTGTCGCGGCCAATGCCAACAGGGAAGCCAGAATCAGCTTTTTCATCTCGTCCTCCTGCGTGTTCAAGACATGTTAACTCGCGGAAGAACCGGGCGTTCCGCTTAGTTTTACACACTTTGCGACGCGGAAGACATCAAGGCGTTATCGTCCACCCGCTCCAGGCGCACGAAGGCCGTCAGCGGCAGGTGGTCGGAGGCAACGCGTGACAGCGGCGTGTCATGCGCATCGATGGCGGCAATCATGCCATGCCGGTTGGCCATGATCCGGTCGAGTGCCAGCAGCGGCAGGTTCGACGGGAAGGTGGGGACCGCCGGCGGCTGCGGGCCGAACGTCGCATGCAGCGTGTTGAGAGCGGAGCGGTTGCCAAGCCGCCATTCGTTGAGGTCGCCGAGCAGCAAGGTCGGTCTTTCGTCCGGGCTGTTCATCAGGTCGAGCACGACGCGCGCCTGCTGGGAGCGCGAGCGGCGCAGCAGGCCAAGATGGGCGGCGATGATGCGCAGCGTCCGGCTTCCATCGAGGTCGATCTCCGCCACCACCGCGCCGCGCGGCTCCAGCCCCGGAAGCTTGATCTGGTGCACGTCGCGAACGACGCCCTTCTTGAACAGCAAGACGTTGCCATGCCAGCCATGGCCCTTGCCGGTGGCCGAAATCGGCACCGGAACCAGGCCGGTTTCCCGTTCGAGCCGGGGCAGGTCGAGAAGCCCGTCACGGTCGCCGAAGCGGTTGTCGGCTTCCTGCAGCGCAATGACATCCGGATCGATTTCGCGGATGACGCGGATGATCCGCTCCGGGTCGAATTTCCTGTCGACGCCGATGCATTTGTGGACATTGTAGGAGGCGACCAGCGTGCCGGTGGTGGCTGTCGTCTTGAGTGCGGCGGCGTTGGCCTTCTGCATCCGGCGGTCACGAAGGGAGAGAAGCATGCTTGCCGGGAGGCTGCGTCCAATTCTGTGCATCTCTGTGCTGCTCGTCCTCGCTGGCTTCAATTCAGAAGCAAGATATAGTCAAAATAGGCAATTTCGGCGCATGTTCCATGACAGACGAGTTCCTCAAGCGCATCTCCGCCTTAGAGATAGGGTGAACCGAGCCACAATGCCCGGTCGAACAGCCGGATAAGAAACGGCCGGGCTCGCAAGGCTTCCAGCGTTACCGGCACGGCGGAGGCGATCGCCGACCCGATCCGCGCCTCGATCTCGCTGGCAAAGCCGGCATCGAGCACTTCCAGGTCGATCTCGAAATTCAGCCGCAGCGATCGGGCGTCAAGATTGGAAGAGCCGACATAGGCCCACACGCCGTCGATCGAAAGCAGCTTCGAATGGTCGAACGGTCCCTCGGTGCGCCAGACACGGCAATAGTGTTTGAGCACCTGATCGAACTGCGCCATCATCGCGCGGTCGACGAGGAAAAGATTGTTCACCGCCGGCACCACGATGTCGATTTCGACCCCGCGCCTGCCAGCGGTGATCAGCGCGCTGATCAGTTCCCGATCCGGGAGGAAATAGGGCGACATCACGCGTATCGACTTGCGGGCGACCGAGAATGCACCGATCAGCAGCTTGTGGTTGGTCTCGTTGCTGGCATCCGGGCCGGAAGCGACCGCCCGCACCATCATCGGTGCGCCTGGCGATGGCGACAGCGGGGCAATGCGCCAGGCGTCGCCCTTCAGCGCCTCGTTGGTGGCGAAGCGCCAGTCCTCGGCGGCGACCGAAAAGAGGTCGGCGACGATCGGACCGGTCACCCGGAAATGCGTGTCCCTGGCGCTGTTGGAGCCGGCGAATTCGGCGGAGAAGCCTTTGCGGATGTTCATGCCCCCGGTGAAGGCGGCGATGCCGTCGACCACCAGGATCTTCCGGTGGGTCCTCAAATTGGCGTAGGGCAGGCGCAGGCCCATGACGATGTTGCCGTTGAAGACATCGGCGGGGATGTCGGCCTCGCGCAAATGCCCCAGGATGCTCGGCACGGAGTAGCGGGCGCCGACGGCATCGATCAGCACGCGGACGGTGACGCCGCGCCGGACGGCGCCGGCCAGCGCCTCGACGAAGAGCAGGCCGACGGCGTCATTGTCGAAAATATAGGTCTCGAGCAGGACGCTGCGCTCGGCGCCATCGATCGCCGCGCACATGGCGGCATAGGCCTCGTCGCCGGTCTCCAGCACATCGATTGCATTTCCAGGGTTGAGCGCGCGCCGCGCCACCCTGTCGCCGAGTGTCCGCAAGCCCGTGAACCGTTGCCCGTACCGCTCGACGATCAGGGCCTCTTCGACGGCAACGTCGCGCTCATGCTTGGCGGACACAGCGCCGTCGGCAAACGGGCGCTGGGCGGTGATCGTGGCGCGGCGGATGCGGTTGATGCCGGCGACGGCATAGATCAGCACTCCGAGGATCGGGGACAGCACCATCACGCCGACCCAGCCGGTGGCGGCGCGGACATCTTCCTTGGTCATGACGGCATGGACGATGCCAGCCGTCGCCATCACCACTGAGATGATCGCCAGAATTTGCGGCCAGTGAGTCGCCAGGGTCTCCAACATGCCGAGACTATCCAGCGAGCGATTGCAGAAGGCAATGCAGCCGGTCATGCCGCCGGATTGTGCGGGCCGCGTGTGCCCGGCCGGCCTCGCTAGTTGAGCTGACCTGCGGCAAAGGTACCGCTGACCGGCTTATGGCGTAACGAGCGAGCGGCACCCAAGGTGGCGCGCATGAAAATACTGCAACTCCCGGTTGGGATCCCGGCGGCCGCTCTCCGAACCGGCCGTGATACTGACCATATCGGCCCACAGCGCGGTGTTTTTCTGTATTATCCTGCAAAGTGCGGCGTCCGGATACAACCACAGCGGGCCGACGTTATGTGCTATTTTTGCTACATCTCGCAGCCTTGTTGCCTAAAAAGCCTATTTAGCGTCTGCTAAATAAATAATCGCTCACATATTCCATGAATTTGTGAATAATCCACCGACGGCTAGGCCTTGGCTTGGTTAGCGCTCTGAAAAGGACGCTGGGGAAACGTTAGGGTGGGATTGATGAATACGACAAACATGTCGACCATAGGCAGGCGCCTTGGTCTTTTGATGGCGGCCACCATGCTGACCTGCGGGAGTGCTCACGCGCTCACACTCAAGGAGGCGATGGCTGTCGCGGTGGAATCCAATCCCGAGATTGGACAGGCGATCGAGAACCGCGAAGCAATCGAGTTCGAGTTGCGGCAGGCCAAGGGCCTTTACCTTCCCAGTGTCGATGTCGAGGCATCGGCTGGCGTTCGCCGGCTCGACAATTCGTCCCGGCGCTCGCTTTCCATCGAAGACGATGCGCTCTATCCGGCTGAAACGGATCTCACCGTTTCGCAGACGCTTTACGATAGTGGCGCAAGGCGGGCCGAATTGAACCGCCAGGCATCGCGCGTCGACGGCGCTTCATTCCGGGTGCTGGAACGGTCCGAATTCATCGGGCTGTCCGTTGTCCAGGACTACCTTGAGTATATGCTGCAGGCGTCGATCGTCTCCGAAGCGAAGAAAAATCTCGGTTTCCACCAGGCAATTCTTGGCGACATCCGGCAAGGCATCTCGGGCGGCGCGCTGAACGAGGCCGACCGGCAACAGGCCGAGGAACGGCTGTTCGCCGCCAAGGCGCGCATGCAGGAGGCGACCGAGGAACTGGAAGCGGCCAAGATCCGCTTCTTCAAAACCGTCGGAAAGCCACTGACCAGCCCTTCGAGGCCTGGCGATGTCTCGGCCGCACTCCCGCGCTCGCTCGACGACGCGATAGGGTTAGCGCGGGAAAGCAATCCGCGCGTACACATGGCCAACAGCGACATCGACGCGGCGGCCTCCCTCGTGGACGCTGCGCGGGCAAAATTTGGCCCCTCCATCATCGCTGAAGGTCGGGCCCGGGCAGGAACCGACATTGACGGCGACGATGGCGACACCACCGACCTGCAGGCGCGCGTGGTCCTGCGCTGGAACCTCTACCGTGGTGGCATCGACAAGGCCAACGAGCAGGAACAGATCCGCCGCACCAGTGAACAGCGTCTCGCGCTGCATCAGGTCCAGCGCGAAATCGAGGAAGCCGTTCGCACCTCCTGGGATCGCCGTTTCCGGCAAGCCGATCTGGCAAAGACCCTGAGGCAACAAGCCGCTGCCAATGAGAAGCTGGTTGCTTCCTATCGCGAGCAGTTCAAGGTCGGACAGCGCTCGTTGCTCGATGTGCTCGACGCGCAGAATACGCGGTTCAACACGGCAACGCTGGCGGATACCGCGTCCTACGCATCGCTGTTTGCCCAGTACCGGCTTCTGGCCGCGACCGGACAGTTGCTGAAAACGATGAATCTCGAGCCGGCAAAGCAAGCGACAGCCTATGCGCGCACCGAGTTTGCAACACCGGAAACCGCGGACACCGAAACCTACGCGCGGACGCCATCGGAGCAGAAGAACGACCTGCCATTCGATATTCTCGCCCCGGTGAGGAAGAAATAAGACGACGCAAGGTCCAGCGAGCGTCCTGACGGGCAGATCGTGAACCAGCAACCCAACATCCTCTCCCCCAAGGAGGCGTTCAAGGCCTGCTTCTCGGCCGTTGCCGGATATCTCGGCAGGCCGAGCGCGGAGACCGTGCTGTTTGCCGGCGTGCCGCTCTCGGACACGCGAATTGCGGTCGACGACATCAGGCACCTTGCCGAACGCATCGGCCTGGAAGTTACCGAGTTCAACCACCGCGATTTCCTCAGGGGGCGTATCGACCTGCCGGCAATCGTCTTTCGGGTCAGCCAATTGCCGGTTGCCCTGCTCGCTCTGGGCGAAGACGATGCGTATATCACCGCGCCCCAGGAAGACGGCCGCACCACGATCGGCCGATCGGAACTGGCCGCCAGCTACATCAGCGGCGGCGCTTCCTTCTCGATCACCTATGCCAATGCCGCCGAGACCATGTCGGTCGGCTCGGCCGCCAGGATCGAGCGGAGACATTGGCTTACGGGGACGATGGGCGCTTTCTGGCGCACCTACTCGAAAGTTGTCCTGGCGGCGGTGTTCATCAATCTGCTGGCCATAGCCTCGCCGATCTTCACCATGAACGTCTACGACAGGATCCTGCCGAACAAGGCAATATCGACACTGTGGGTCCTGGCTCTCGGCATCGGTGCGGTCATACTGTTCGACCTGCTTTTGAAGACGGCCAGGGCTTCGCTCATCGACTATGCCGGGCGCAAGGCGGATCTCCGGATATCCTATCTGCTGTTCGAAAAAGTGCTGAACTCGTCGCTGTCGGCGCGCCCCGGCTCGACCGGTGAATACGCAAACAGGGTCACGCAGTATGAATTCGTCAGGGAGTTCTTCACCTCCAACACCATAAGCGTGTTCATCGACACGGCATTCGTCTTCGTCTTTCTCCTTGTGATCTATGCGATAGGCGGCTGGCTGGTGATCATACCGGCGCTGGCCTTCGTGATGTCCGTCATCGTCGGCCTGGTCACCCAGCGCCGCATCGGCAAGCGCGTCGCCGCCTCGATGAACGAAGCGTCGCAGCGCCAGGCCCTGCTGGTCGAATCGATCTCCACGCTGGAGACCATCAAGTCGCTGCGCGCCGAGGCGTATCTGCTGCGAAAATGGGGAGAGCACTCCAAGAACGCCGCCAACACGTCCGAGAAGATCAAGCAGCTTTCGGCGGCGGCGGGCAACATCACCCAGTCCATACAGCAGCTGGTGACCGTCGCCCTGGTCGTGGCCGGCGCCTATGCCTTCTCGGAAGGGCATGTTTCGACAGGAGCAATCATAGGAACGGTGATGCTGGCGAGCAGGGCCGTGGCGCCGCTCGGCCAGATCGCCATAACGTTGTCCCGGTTCCGCCAGGCCATGCTCTCGCTGAGAATGGTGAACTCGATCATGGCTCAACCGGAAGATCGACCCGACACGGTGGGCTTCGTCAACCGCCCCATCCGCAAGGGGGCGATGGTGTTCAGGAATGTCGGGTTTGTCTATCCAGGCTCGGAAAACGAGGTTTTGACCGGCCTGAATTTCTCGGTCAAGCCCGGTGAGCGGATCGGCATCATCGGCCGCATAGGATCGGGAAAGACGACGATGGGGCGGCTGATCGGCCGGCTCTTCCTGCCGACTTCCGGTGAGCTGCTGCTCGATGGGATCGACATTCGCCAGTATCACCCGTCCGAGGTTCGCGCCGCGGTCGGCATCGTTGCGCAGGCCGGCGACCTGTTCTCGGGCACCATCAAGGAAAACCTCCTGATGGCATGCCCCGAGGCTACGGACGAACAGATCATCGAAGCGGCAAAGGCGGCCGGCGTCGACGATTTCGTTTCACGCCACCCGCGCGGCTACGACATGAATGTCGGCGAGCGCGGCACCAATCTTTCCGGCGGCCAGAGGCAGACGGTGGCAATCGCACGCCTGCTGCTGACCAAACCGAAAATCGTCTTTCTGGACGAGCCGTCGGGCTCGATGGATCTCGCATCGGAACGCCAGTTGATCAAGCAGCTCAAGGTCGCCTTCGACCGCGACACCACGCTGATCGTCTCGACACATCGGTTCAGCATGCTTGAACTGGCCGACCGCCTGATCGTTATCGAACAGGGCAAGATCGTGGCCGACGGACCGAAGGACCAAGTCATACAGGCGTTGCAGAAAACAAGCGCCTGACAAAACAGATGTTGCTGCATCCAATGCGTTGGGGCGTGGGAAATGCTTGCCAGAGAAGACCGACCGCCGCTGTTTGCGTCGGCGTCCATATTCATCATCGGAGCGCTCTTCGTCGTTTTTGTCGCCTGGGCGTCCTTTGCCGAAGTCGATGAGATCGCACGCGGCGACGGCAAGGTCATACCCGCTTCCAAGACCCAGATCATTCAGGCGAGTGAGGCCGGTGTCGTTCAGGAAATCGCCGTGACGATTGGCCAGGTCGTCAAGAAGAACGATCTCATCATCCGTCTGGACAACACGCTCAACACGTCCAGTCTCGGCGAGCAGCAGGCCAAGGCGCGCGCGCTGGAAGTGCGCATAGCAAGGCTGAAATACGAACAGGCCGGCAATCTCTCGGGCCCATTTCCGTGCCCGCAGGACATCCAGTCGGTCGCTCCGCAAATCTGCGACAATGAACAGAAGCTGCTCATCGCCCGGCGCGGGAACTTCGACAACAAGCTGTCCGTGCTCAAGTCACGCCTTGACCAGCGCGAGAGGGAACTGGCTGAGGCGGTGGCCAATTCCGACCGTCTGACCAAAAACCTGGTCGTCAGCGACCAGGAGGCAAAACTGGTCGACGCGATGGTCAAGAAAGGTCTGATGGCAAGGACCGAGCAGCTCCGGGTGGAGCGCGAACAGACCGAACTCAACGGCCAGCTGAACCTTGCGGGCGAAACGATAAAGAAGATCAAATCGTCGATCACGGAAGCCCAGCTTCAGGTCGAGGAACTCGGCCTGCAATTGCAGCAGGAGGCGTTGGACGACCTGACCCAGGCGCTGGCGGAGCTTTCGGTGGTGGATGAGACCATAAGGGGAGCCACCGACAAGGTCGCGCGCACCGATATCCGTTCTCCCGTGGATGGCATCGTCAACACGCTGGAGCTGAACACGGTAGGCGCCTTCGTCCAGCCTGGCGCCGTCGTGGCCGGCATCGTGCCGACCTCCGAGACGTTGCTGGTTGAGGCACGGGTCTCGCCAAGGGATGTCGCGTTCATCCGCCCCGATCAGGTAGCCCTTATCAAGGTCACCGCCTATGATTTCTCGATCTTTGGCGGCATCGAGGGCAAGGTCTCCAACATCACAGCCGACAGCCTGGTCGATCAGAAAACGGGGGAACCCTACTATCAGGTGCGTGTGGCGACGGACAAATCGACCCTTCAAAGAGACGGCAAGGCCTATTCGATCATTCCCGGAATGATCTGCTCGGTCGACATCAAGACCGGACGCAAGACGATCCTGCACTACCTCCTGAAGCCGATCAACAAGGCGCGCGAGGAGGCGATGAGTGAGCGGTAGCGCCAGCCCTCGTCATTCCGATCGCGAGCGGCTGCTTCCGCCAGTTGCCGCGGAGGATTTCGGGCTGGAGTTTCGGGTTGTGGCGCGCGGCGGCATACGACGCGGCATCCGTTTGGAGCGGGCATTCTGGATGTCGCTGAAGCAGATGGCCGAAAGCAGGAAGTGCACGATCGGCATGCTCATCGACGAGATCGCCGAAAGCCAGGCACAGACAGGCAATTTGACATCCGCGATCCGGGTGGCCTGCATGCGTGGATTGGGTGACGAAAACCTGACCCTGCGAAAGCTTGCATCGATCAACACCATCAACGCCATACTGGTCGCTTGCCCGTCTCCCGCCTTTGCCCTGGCTTCGTCGAAGAAGATCCTGTCGTTCAACGCGCCGTTCCAGCAATTGGTCAAACGCCAATTGCCGATCGCCCCAAGCGATGACGCACGGCACGACCTCAAGCTGGCGCTGGACCTCAATGTGGCCGACATCTTTGCGCGGCTCGATGCCAATGGCGAATCGCCGGTGGCCACCGGTTTTGTCATCGGCGCGGGCGACCGTCGATACCGGGGACAATTGAATGCGGTGCGGGCTCCGGTGCTCGAGCCGGAGCTGCTGATGGCGTTCGTCTTCGGCGGCTAGGGCAGTTCCCGGAATTGCCCTGGATGCATCGCCAATCCGGCCGAAACCTATGGCTGAAAACCTTCGCCGGGGGCGACGGTTGCGAAACCGCCCTTGATGTCGGCCATCTGGGCTCCGCCCGGTCTTGAACCGTGGATCCAGGCCCGGTCCGTGCTGAACGAATAGAGCGGAACGTAATCCGGAAGATCGCTGTCACGCACGACAGTGTTGCTGAGGCTGTCGAGAATGAAGGTGCCGCTGCCTGTGCTCACCGACAGCACTGCGTGAAAGAAGCCTCTCTTGCGATCCTGGAGGACGACAAGCGCCATGCTTTGCGTGGGAATGCCGGCCCTCAGCAGGGCTGTCATCTTGAGGATGGCAAAATCCTCGCAATCGCCGGCTCGCCGCTCGAGAATCTCCGAAGGCTTCGCCCAATGGTCGAGCTTGCCGTAGACGACGCTGTCTTTCCTGTAGGCGATCAGGCGATTTACGCTGCTGTTGACGAAGGACAGCTTCTCGCTGAATCCCTTGCCTTGTGCGGCGGCGATCATGCCGGCAAAAGCCGCGCTCTTGTGCTCGCAGGGGCTGCCTGCCGAACAGGCGGCGATTGCCCGGTAGACGGGCGCCCAGCGAGCCGCGACGGGAAAATTACGCATGGACAAGGCAACCGATCCGAAGACCCCCGGAATGATCGACGCGGTCTGCAGCGGATCTATCCCGGCGTCATCTCGCGCCGTTGACGAGCCATCCCCGCGGCCAATATTTGGGCCATAGCTGCCGGTGGCCAGACCGATCCGGTAAGCGCCCGCAGGCTGCCAGGGCTGGGGCCTCGCCAGCGAAACACCGCCGAGACTGGGTGGCGTCTGGACCTTCTCCGGAGGCCTGCCGGATGCGGCGATATCGCTCGCGAATGACGGCCCCGCCAAGCCGACAAGCCCGATTGCCAGCAGGAGCATCTGGAGCCGGGTTTTTCCCGGAACTGATTTTTGCTTTTTCATAACGCCCACCTTTGACTGTGGACGCTACCAATCTTGTCTCAAATTATTGGAAAGGAAGGTGGATAAATATCCAGCAACTGTCTTCATCCATTTTGCTTAAAATTTTATTCAAATTTATACTTTGGTTTACCGGAAAATTGCCGACCAGCTATCCGTCAAGGAGGTCTCCAGAAACCTACATATAACAGGTTATATTGTAGCGGTTTACCACGTGTAAAAAATGCCGGGCAATGCATATCATAATATATGAAATAGATTAGGGGGCAGTTGCAAAGTAGAAGTGGCCGCTGTCTCTATCCGGTAAATATCGGAGGGGTTTCAGCCATGACGAACAATATCGAGTTGGGCAGCTTTTCGGCTTCCTTGAACGAGCATTCCGTGTCCAATGAACACGGCGATCAGGCATCACCGGCGGAGATCCGGGTCGCACAGGCAAATTCGACGCAGCCCGCGCCGGCAGCGTCCGAACCGGTGCCGGTCGATGTCGGCGGCGGAGCGCCTGTCAAGCCGGAAGCCCCCGCGGAAGCAAAGGCACCGCCGGCAGCTGCGCCGCACGAATATGTAGCCGACGCCAGCCATGTGGTGAGGCTTCCGGCCAACGCCTCCATCGACAACATCAAGGTCGACGGCCAGAACCTTCTGCTCGAACAGGCCGACGGCTCCGTGATCGTGATCAAGGACGGCGCCCTGAATGTGCCGACCTTCATCATCGGCGACGTCGAGGTGCCGCGCGTTGCGCTGCTGGCGGCACTCGAAGCCAGCCATGTCGATGTTGCCTTCGGCGCCGACGGTTCCATGTCGGCTGGTCCTGGCGGTTCGAATTCAAGCGCAGGCGGAGATTTCTCGGTTCCCCCCGGCGGCATTGGCGACGGGTTCGACCTGTCGGCACTGCTGCCGCCGACTGCCTTGCAGTTTGGACTCCTGGAGCGGCGCGAACTGTTCCCGTCCATCGTCGACAGGCAGGTTTCAGTGACGGCCACGTCATTGCTTGCCCCGACCGAAGCGGCCAGTGAAACCGGCCTCGATGGCGGCCAGACACAATCTCCCGGCAGCGACGCGCCAAGCAACTCCGAAACCTCCGGCATCGGAACGATCAGCATCGACGCGCCGGATGGAATTGGGTCGATCGTCATCAATGGCGTCACCGTCACCGGCGTCGGCCAGCAGATCCCGGGCGATTTCGGCTTCCTGACGATCGTCTCCTACAATCCGAGCACGGGTGCCATCGAATACAATTACACGGTCACCGAATCGGTCACTCATCCAGAGCACACGAACGGGTTCGATCCCAACGACACGGTTCCGGACAATTTCAGCATCACCGTCACGGACGTCGACGGCGATTCGGCCAGCACCACCTTTGCCGTCGCCATCGTCGATGACGTGCCGACGGCAGTCGCCGATATCGACAGCATCGCGGCCGGCCAGTTCGGCCCGGCGACAGGCAATGTACTGGCTGGCGGAACCGATGCCGGTGACGCCAACGTGACGGACGGCGTTGCCGACACCAAGGGCGCCGACGGCGCGACTGTGGTTGGCGTGCAGGCCGGCAACACCAATACCGATGTCGACAATGCGGTCACGCTGAACGCGCCGATCCAGGGCACCTACGGCACGCTGACACTGCTGGCGGACGGCTCCTACAGCTATGTGCGCGCTGCCGGCACACCCGGCGGCGTCAACGACGTCTTCACCTACACGATCAAGGATGGCGACGGCGACACCTCGCACACGACGTTGACGATTTCGATTGGCAACTCGACGCCTGTGATCACCGACCTGACGCCGGAGGCAAATGGCGGCGACGTCATCGTCAACGAGGCGGCGTTGAATGTCGGCACGCCCGGCGGGCCTGGCTCCGATCCTGCAAGCACGGCCGAGACCGGCGCCGGCACCTTCACCGTCTCCTCTCCCGACGGCATCAACTCGCTGGCGATCGACGGCAACGCCTTCATTACCAACGGCGTGTTCACGGCGGGCTCGTTCACCACCGCATTTGGCAACACACTCAATGTGACGGCTTACAATGCCGCCACCGGCCAGGTCAGCTACACCTACACGCTGGTCGACAACGAGGCGCATGCCGCCGCCCAGGGCACCAACAACCTGTTCGAGAACTTCAACGTCACGCTGACCGACCAGGATCTGCAGAGCACCGACGCCACGCTTACGGTCAACATCGTCGACGACGTGCCGACGGCAGCGAATGAAGCCTCGCAGGCGGTTGCGGAAGGTGCTCCGGCGGTGACGGGAACGCTGGACTTCGTCGCCGGTGCCGACGGCGCGACGGTGACGCATGTCAACGGCACGCTGCTGATCTTCAATGCCGGCACGGGCTACTCGCAATCGATCGACATCGGCGCGGGCAGCATCCAGGTGAAAGCGGACGGGTCCTACGCGTTCACGCCGGATGCCTCGGTCGACAACAGCTCGGGTCCGGTTGCGGTCAACGCCACCTACACTGTGACGGACGGCGACCTCGACACGTCGACGGCCAACATCGCCTTCACGATCACGGACGGTGCAGGCCCGGTTGCTGGCGCTCCGATCACGCTGGCGCTTGACGACCAGAACCTGAGCGACGGCTCGACGCCGGCCGGTCCGGACTTTGCCTCGAACTCGATCACCTTCACGCCGGGCTCGGATGCGATTGCCTCAATCGCCTTCGGCACCGATTTGAGCGGGCTGAACAGCGCCAACCTGGCCTGGACCCGGGTGTCGGACACCCAGGTCGTCGGCAAGGACGGCGCGGTGACGGTGGTGACGCTGGATCTGTCGGTTGCCAACAATGTGGCGACGGTGACGGCGACGCTGAACAACAACTACGATGCCCATCCCGGCATCAATCTCGACGANNTGGTCAATCTGGGCCAAGTCGGCGTGGTTGCCACCGATAGCGACGGCGACCAGGCGACCGGCACGGTCAATGTGACGGTGTCCGACGACGTGCCGACGGC
>NZ_JAFG01000011.1 GCF_000519305.1 Mesorhizobium ciceri WSM4083
CAGCAGATGCACGACGATCTCTATGACGGGCTGAAGGAAGAGATCGAGGAAGGCACCAACATCCTGCTCGAGCGCGGCTGGGTGCCCTATAAAGTGCTGACGGAAGCGCTGGTCGAAGGCATGCGCATCGTCGGCGAGGATTTCCGCGACGGCATCCTGTTCGTTCCCGAAGTGCTGCTNTCGGCCAACGCGATGAAGGCCGGCATGTTCATCCTGCGCCCGCTGCTCGCCGCCACCGGCGCGCCCAAGCAGGGCAAGATGGTCATCGGCACCGTCAAGGGCGACATCCACGACATCGGCAAGAACCTCGTCGGCATGATGATGGAGGGCGCCGGCTTCGACGTCATCGACCTCGGCATCAACAATGCGGTCGAGAAATATCTCGATGCGATCGAACAGCACCAGCCCGACATCATCGGCATGTCGGCCCTGCTGACCACGACCATGCCTTACATGAAGGTCGTCATCGACACGATGAAGGAAAAGGGCATTCGCGACGATTATGTCGTGCTGGTCGGCGGCGCGCCGCTGAACGAGGAATTCGGCAAGGCCGTCGGCGCCGACGCCTATTGCCGCGACGCGGCAGTGGCGGTCGAGACCGCCAAGGACTTCATGAAGCGCAAACACAATGTGCGGGCTTGAGCACGGCAGTCGGCCCAAGTTTGTGACCGAGAGCGCCGTCATGCACTGGAATGGCAAGATGGCAAGAATCGCTTGGCTTGAAGGGGGCTAAGGTCTGTATGCGTATCGAGTCGATCAAAGTCTATCAGGTGCATCTGCCTGTCAAAGGCGGTGCCTACCGGATGGCCAGCGGTACCGTGCAGGATCTGGACAGCACGCTCGTTGAAGTGACCACCGAGGACGGGCTGTCAGGCTGGGGCGAGACTTGCCCGGTCGGCCCTGTTTATCAGCCCCAACATGCTCTGGGTGCGAGAGCGGCAATTGCCGAAATAGCGCCTGGGTTAGTCGGCGAGGACACTACGTCCATGCGCCGCCTGGCGAAAAGAATGGACGAGCGGTTGAACGGTCACAACTATGCCAAGGCGGCCTTGGATATAGCTCTCCTCGACCTCGCCGGACAGCGGTTGGGCGTTCCGGTTTCAACACTTCTGGGCGGCGCGCTCACCGATCGTGTGCCGTCCTACTACTCGACCATTGTCGGTGCACCGGACGAGACGGCGCGTATTGCCGTCGACAAGGTCAAGGCCGGTTACCCAAGGCTTCAGATCAAGATAGGCGGACGGGATCTCGAGCAAGACGTCGCCACCGTGCACAAGGTATGGGAAGCGGTTGGCTTCACGGCCCGGATAGCCGTCGACGCCAATCGTGGCCTCACCGCCGCGGCGGCGCTGCACATCGACCGGCTTTGCCAGACAATCCCGTTTGTGTTCGAACAACCTTGCAACACCATGGAGGAAGTCGCGAGCCTCAAGGGACGCGTTACCCATCCGATCTACCTCGATGAGAGTGCCGAGGATTTGAATGCCGTCCTGCGGGCAGTTTCTTCAGGTATCGCGGACGGATTCGGATTGAAGGTCACCCGCCTTGGCGGCCTCACCAAGATGGTCACGGTCCGCGACCTGTGTGCGATACGATCTCTTCCGCACAGCTGCGACGATGCTTGGGGCGGGGACGTCATCGCCGCGGCATGTGTGCATCTCGCAGCCACCGTCGAGCCGAGACGTTTCGAGGGCGCCTGGATCGCGCAGGAATACATCGAAGGGCATATCGACCCCGTAAATCCCGTCATTATCGAAAACGGGCATATACGCGTCCCGCAGATGCCAGGGCTTGGTGTCAAACCTGAGCGCTCCCGGCTCAAAGGGCCTGTCGCGGCTTTCGGAGGCTAAGGATGTTTGTGGCGACTGTAGCTGGTTGGTATCGTCGGCAGTTAATCGCGGAGGTGCTTTTGCGAACTTCCAGAACGTCAGGCGGCGCGCCTTGGGCTGGCGCTGCAGGACTTCATGAGCCGCAAAAAAGCCGATATGCAGGATACGTGGTATTGATAGGCTCAAGCCTTCAAAAGCCGGAGATTCTGCATGAGACTGACAGTGCTCGTTGCCGCCCTTTCGATAGCCATGCCAGCGGCCGCCGTCGCCGGACCGGCGTCCGACGCCGTGAAGTTCTTCTATGTGCCGGCGGTCAAGTTCGAGGCCGACGAACAATATCGGGACCGGTTCACCGAACCGGTGACGAAACTGTTCGAGCTGAACGACCAGGCAACGAAAAAGAATCCGGACGAGGTTGCCTGCATCGACTTCGATCCTGGTCTCGACGCCCAGGATTTCGATCAGAAGACCGTCTCGAAAACGCTGAAACTGTCCGAGAAGCTGGATGGTGACAATGCCGAGGTTACAGCATCCTTCAGCCTCTTTTCGGAAGGCGACGATTCCAAACGTGAAATGCTCTGGTCGCTCAAGAAGATCGACGGCAAGTGGAAGATATCGGACATCGCTTCCAAGACCAGCGACTGGACGCTCAGCGCGCTGGAATGCATGGCCGGCCAGACGCCGGAGTGAAGCGATGGCCCATCGCAGGTTCCTGGCACTGTCGGGTGTGTGCCTGCTGGCGGCTCTGAGCGCCGCCGCCGCGCAAGGCCTGTTGGGTGCGCCGCCGGCAAACGCCCCGGCTGACGCCGCGCCGGGCGACAGCGGGACACCGCCCGCAAATGCACCGGGAACCGGGGTGGAACCGGCAACGCCACCGGTTGGATGGTCGCCCGCCGAAGTCGCGCCGGCCGCACCGATCCAGCCGGGCTCGCCGACCGCTGTGGTGCGGCCGTTTTACGATCAGGTCGGGCTGGAGATCGATCCAGCCGAGCGAGGCCATTTCATCGATCCGGCCAAAACCGTGCTCGACAAGAGCGACGCCTTGCGCAAATCCGGGCAGGGCGAGTGCCTCGACCCCAACATGGCGCTCGACAATGCCGATTATGACAAGGCCGAGATCGACAAGAGCCTGAAGACGCTCGAGGCGATCAACGGCGACCAGGCCAAGGTCATCGTCGCCTTCGTCATATCGGGCAACCCGCACCGGCTGGAATGGAAATTCAAGAGGGTCGACGGCGACTGGAAGATATCGGACCTGCTGTCGGTGACCGGCGAATGGGCACTCAGCCAGTATCAGTGCGAATGAGCGGGAGACTAACCCCGCCCGCGATAGGGCGCCACCCCGGTGTCGGGCAGCCAGGCGCCTTCGGGCGGAGCGCCGGTTTGCCAGAACACATCGATCGGAATGCCGCCGCGTGGATACCAATAGCCGCCTATGCGCAACCACAGCGGCTTGGTTGCCGCCACGATGCGGCGGCCGATCATGACGGTGCAGTCTTCATGGAAGGCGCCATGGTTGCGAAACGAGGTCATGAACAGTTTCAGCGACTTCGATTCCACCAGCAGCGTATCGGGTGCGTAGTCGATGACGATATGGGCGAAGTCCGGCTGGCCGGTGACCGGGCACAGCGAGGTGAATTCCGGGCAGGTGAAGCGCACGATCGCCGGCGGTCCGTCACCGCGCGAAAACGGTACGGTCTCCAGGACCGCTGCTTCGGGGCTTTGTGGCGTCTCGACGTGCGCGCCGAGCTGGGTGAGGGTTTTGGTGTCGATCATGGGCGTAATCCTTGTCGCATGCGCCCGGAGTGCGTGCGGGACGGCATGCTTGAAAACGAATTTTGCCGCTCATTAGCACAATTTGAAACCGCAGGAAGACGATGACCAGCAACGATCCGCTTCTCCAGCCCTACCAGCTCAAACACCTGACGCTGAAGAACCGGGTCATGTCGACCAGCCACGAGCCGGCCTATTCCGAGGACGGCATGCCGAAACAGCGCTACCGGCTCTACCACGCCGAGAAGGCCAGGGGAGGCATGGCGCTGACCATGACCGCCGGCTCGGCGATCGTCTCGCGCGACAGCCCGGCCGCTTTCGGCAATCTGCATGTCTATGACGACAGGATCGTGCCGTGGCTGGCCGAGCTCGCTGACGCCTGCCACGAGCACGACTGCAAGGTGATGATCCAGATCACCCATCTCGGCCGCCGTACCGGCTGGAACAAGGCCGACTGGCTGCCGGTGCTCTCGGCCTCCCCGGTGCGTGAGCCGGCGCATCGCGCATTCCCGAAGACCATCGAGGACTGGGACATCGAGCGCATCGTCGCCGACTATGCTTCAGCCGCCCAGCGCTGCGAGGCCGCCGGCCTCGACGGCATCGAGTTCGAATCCTACGGCCATCTGATGGACGGCTTCTGGTCGCCAGCCACCAATCATCGCGACGACGAATTCGGCGGCTCGCTGGACAATCGCCTGCGCTTCACCAACATGGTGCTCGATGCCGTGCGGGCAGCTGTCGGCGACAAATTCGTCGTCGGCATCCGCATGGTCGCCGACGAAGATTTCGAAAAAGGCTTGTCGAAGGCGGAGGGGATCGAAATCGCCAGGCGGCTGGCGGGCTCCGGCAAGGTCGATTTCCTCAACATCATTCGTGGCTCGATCGAGAGCGATGCGGCGCTGACCAAGGTCATCCCGGTGGCCGGCATGCGCTCTTCGCCGCATCTCGATTTCGCCGGAGAGGTGAGGGCGGCGACGAAATTCCCGACCTTCCATGCCGCGCGCATATCCGACGTCGCCACCGCACGGCACGCCATCGCCACCGGCAAGCTCGACATGGTCGGCATGACCCGCGCCCACATCGCCGATCCGCACATCATGAAAAAGGTGATGGAGGGGCGCGAGCATGAGATCCGCCCGTGCGTGGGCGCCACCTATTGTCTCGACCGCATCTATGAGGGCGGCGAAGCGCTCTGCGTCCACAATGCCGCGACCGGCCGCGAGGCCGAAATCCCGCATATTATCGTCAGGACCGAAGGACCGAAGCAGAAAATCGTGGTCGTCGGAGCCGGCGCCGGCGGGCTGGAGGTTGCGCGGGTCGCGGCCGAGCGCGGCCACAACGTGACGGTGCTTGAAGCATCGAGCCAGGCCGGCGGCCAGGTGCGATTGGCGACGCAGAACCCGCGCCGCAAGGAGCTGATCGGCATCATCGACTGGCGGCTGGCTGAACTCGACCGGCTCGGCGTCGAGATCCGCTACGACACCTGGGCGGAAAAAGACGATGTCCTGGCGCTGTCGCCCGATGTGGTGGTGGTCGCTACCGGCGGCCTGCCGCAGAACCCGCCGCTGACATCAGGCGACAATCTTGTCACCTCGAGTTGGGACATCATGGCCGGCAGCGTCAAGCCGGCCGAAAATGTGCTGCTCTATGACGACAATGGCGGCCATCAGGGCATGGGCGCCGCCGAACTGATCGCCAATGCAGGCTCGAAACTCGAGCTTGTCTCGCCGGAGCGTTTCTTTGCCCCAGAAATGGGCGGCATGAACCATGTGCCCTATATCAGGGCCTTCCAGGAAAAGGGCGTCACCATCACCATCACCACGCGGCTGCGTTCGGTGCGGCGTGAGGGCAACCAGCTGATCGCAGAGCTGGCTTCGGATTTCGCCGATGGCTGGCGCGGCGAGCGCAGGGTCGACCAGGTGGTGGTCGAGCACGGTACGCTGCCGCTCGACGATCTCTACCTCTCGCTGAAGCCGCTGTCGAAGAATGGCGGTGCGGTCGACTACGAGCGTCTGGTGAGCGGTGGCGACATCTTTCCCAAGCGCAATCCAGAAGGCGGCTTTGTTCTGTTCCGCATTGGCGACGCGGTCGCCTCGCGCAACATTCATGCCGCCATCTACGACGGCATCAGGTTCGGCTTGCGGATCTGAAATTAGCTATCGCGAGGATTGGTAGCGCGCGGTCGGACCTGCGTACGAGAGCCCGTGTACTTCGGTCTGGCCGCGCGCCCGCACGTCATTGGCTCGTCGCCAGACAACGTACGATTCTGCGTGGCGACGCTCAAAACATTCTGGCGGTGGCCATGCACAGCACGGTCAGCACCAGCAGCCCCCCGGCGATGCGTTCGCCTCTTGTCATCTTCGCGCGCAACTGGCTTTCCGTTGCCGCATCGGCACCGGCAAGCTGCCTGCTGGCTGATCCCACCAGCGCGCCTTGCACGCCGGCGGCGATCAGGGCCGTCACGATGCCCAGCGCCAGCACCTTCTCCATCGAGCCGAAAACGCCCTCATGAAAGAAATACCAGAGCAATATGCCGGTCAGGAAAACCAGGCCGGCAGCGCCCATTTGCGGCCGGAAGAACCGTTCCGCCCGGATGTCCGGGTCACGACCGACCGCGAGGGTCGTACCCGCCCAGAATACACCGGCCATGACATGAAGGCCGATAACGACGATGTAGACATATTGCATGACCGGATTCCTCTTTAGCCCGCCATCTCTAGATAATTAGATATCGAATGGTTAGATGTCAATGTATAAGCCGGACCAGTTCCATCCGTGCATGACACCGTCTAGTGTCTTGCAATGACGCCCTTCGAACGCCCGCCAGTCGGCATGAATCTCGGTCGAACCGCCAAGCTGGTTGCCCAGGCCTTCGATGCCGCCTTGGTCGAGGCTGGCGGCACGCTGCCGGTCTGGCTCACGCTGCTGTCGGTCAAGTCGAGCAAGCTTGCCAATCAGCGTGAACTCGCCGGCATGATCGGCATCCAGGGCGCGACGTTGACCCACCATCTCAACGCGATGGAGGCGCAGGGCCTGCTGACGCGTCGCCGTGATCCCGTCAACCGCCGCGTTCATCTGGTCGAATTGACCGAGGCCGGAGAAGCGATGTTCGAGACACTACGCAAGGCCGCGCTCTCCTTCGACAAGCGGCTGCGAGTGGGATTGACCGACGAGCGTCTGGCGGAGTTCGCGCAGGTGCTGGCGGCGTTGCGGGCCAATGTCGGGGGATAGAATCCGACGGGCCAAGCATTTCCTTAGACTGGACTTCCCTCATCATATTTGTAACGTTCTATTGTCCGGCTGATCCAGGTGGGGAAGAGGTCAGGCTCAACTCTTCTGCAAAGTCTGTGCAAGAATACCGAAGCCGCTGGCTTTGGCAGCGAGAAGTTGCCGAAAATCTAGCAAAGTCCGGGGGGACAAGTTGACCACAGAAGATCTGTTCGTTCCGCGCCAGACCAATACGGCGCTCTACATGCAGCTATACGAGAATGGATATTCGGTTGCCGATATTGCCCGGGTGCAAAAGGCGTATCGTGTGTGTTGCGCGATGTTCAACGGCCGTTACCGCAAGACAGGACGGCCGTTCATCTGCCATGCGGTGGGGGCTGCGTCATCGGCCGCGCATTTCGATAAAAGCGTCGATCTTGTCCTGGCCGCGATGTTTCACGCTGCCTACGACAGCGGCCACTATCCGGACGGCAAGTCCAGCAGGCGCACCGATGCACACCGCAGATGGCTGGAGCAAATAGTCGGTCCCCGCGTTGAAGGTCTTGTCGCCCGCCTGGTCGGACTGAAATTCGATACCGGAGACCCCGAGCGCCTTGTGGATGCCGGTGTGCCGGCCGGCGACGAGGACATCTTGTTCCTGGTGCTTGCCCATGAGGTGGATGACCTGGCGGACGGAGGATTGGCGTTTGCGCCCAAATACGGTCAGTCCATACGATCGAGGGTTGCTGCCTGTGCCACTCTGGCGAGGTATCTGGGCCGCGAAAATCTTGCCGTCACTATCGAAGGTTACGGTGCCCGCTACGAGACCATGGCGTGGGCTGCTCCCCTCCAGGAGACGAAGCTGATTGGCTTTCAGATTACGCCAAATTTACGCACATACATCAAATTGCGCCGCCACAAGTTACGCGGCGAATCAGTCGAGGTGCTTTGACACCTTGCTGATCCCGCGATGCGCAATCCGCTGAGAACTGGCCGTCCTTGCCGGCTCAGTCGTCATAGCCCTGGATTGCCCCAAAGCTGTAACGGCGCAGCTTCAGCGCGGTGATCAAATTGGTCAGCTTCGTCTTGCCGTCGAAGCCGTCCTGGAACATCTCGTCATGCATCAGCAGGATCAGTTTGCCGGGCTTGACGAAGCGGCCATAGCCGAACAGGTGATCGATCTCGCTGACCAGATGGTCGACGCTCTGCACCGGCTCGCCGTTGTCCTTGTGCACCCATTCATGGTCCCAGCCGTAGAGATAGAAGCCTGAGGCCGCGACAAACTCGTAATCGGGCTCTTCACGCCCCTCCTGGGCGAGGCCAAGCGAAGTGTCGTTCTTCGACATGGAGGGCAGCCTGAACACGTCGCGCCCCGGCAGTCTTGCATGCACCACGGGCTTCAACCCGAGCACCGCATTCGCCCGTACCATGTCGGCGACGACACCTTCGGTATCGCCGTAGAAATGCCGGTAGTGATTGTAGGCATGGCTGTAGCTGTGGTTGCCGAGCGTCACCAGAGGAAGTTGCCTGGCGCGCTGGACGAGCGCCCTGTTGGCGGCGCTCGCCTGCGCATGCATGCCGACCATGAACATTGTCGCCGGAACCTCTTCGGCTTCCAGCACATCGAGGATGTTGCTTGTGCCGTTAAGCGGTCCATCGTCGAAGGTAAGATAGATTGTGCGATCGGCCCCTTGGGCGGGGACCGCAAAAATCAAAACTGCCGCCAGGACAAACCGAAACGGTGTCATCGGCCCCGATATCCGGTTGCGATCACGACAAGGCCGCCATGTCCACAAAGGCTTGTCAAGGCGAGCCGGTGCATGTCGCCCAAAAGTGCGCAGCGGTTTTGGGATAACGACATGCACAAACAAAAAGGCAAACCTATGCCAGGCTTCCCTGCAGCACCGTCAGCCTGGCCTTCTTGGGCATGCGGGCGGTCAGCCATTCCAGCGCCTTGTCGTGCGGCATCGGGAAGGCGATGGAGTAGCCCTGCACCTGGTCGCAGCCGATCGCCATCAGCGAATTGAGCTCGGCCTCGGTTTCGGCGCCCTCTGCGACGATCGAGATGCCAAGGCCACGCGCCAGCTCGGTGATGGCGCGGACGATTTTCGAGTTGTCGCCATTCTCATGGATGTTCTGGACGAAGCGGCGATCGATCTTCAGCCGGTCGATCTCGTTCGGGTTGACATGGCTGAGCGAAGCATAGCCGGTGCCGAAATCATCGAGTTCAAGATGGACGCCGGCTGCCCGGATGTGGCGCAGCTTGGCCGCGATGCCCGTCTTTTCGTCATCGAGGATGACGGATTCGACGATTTCCAGCGACAATTTCTGCGGCGGCAGCCCGGCCTTTTCCAGCGTCTCGAACAAGAACGCATCGAAATCGTGCTCGCGCAGCTCGGTGCCGGAAACATTGACGGCAAGCCGTCCGAAGGCAATGCCGGCGCGGTTCCATTCGGCCGCCTCGTTGATCGCCTTGGTGATGACGATGCGGCCCATCTCGGGCATGAAGCCGCATTTCTCGGCGACCGGAATGAATTCGCCGGGCGGGATCATGCCGCGCTCCGCATGGTTCCAGCGAACCAGCGCCTCGATGCCGCTGATCGTGCCGTTGGTCAGCGAGACCTGCGGCTGGAAATAGACCTGGAACGCCCGCTCGGCGATGGCGACCTTGATGTCGTGCTCGAGCTGCTTGCGATAGTCGAGTTCGCGGCGCAGCTCCTCGGAGAAGAAGGAGAAGTTGCCGCCGCCAAGCTTCTTGGCGGAGTAGAGCGCCAGATCGGCGTGGACCAGCAAATCCCCAGCATTGTCGGCGTCGATCGGATAGACCGCGATGCCGGCGCTGGCGCCTGGGAGAATGGTCGTGCCCTGGAAGACGATCGGCTCGTTGATATGTGCCAGGATGCGTCGCGCCAGCATATTGATGTCTTCGGTGCCGCCGGCGCCGCCGAGGATCATGACGAACTCGTCGCCGCCCAGGCGCACGCACAGATCCGACGCCCGGCAGGAATCGCGCATGCGCTGTGCCGTGACGACCAGCACATAGTCGCCGGCGGCGTGGCCGAGCGTATCGTTGATCTGCTTGAACCGGTCGAGATCGAGCTGGACGACGGCAAGGCGTTCGCGACGCCGGTGCGTGCCCTTGATCAGCGTGTCGAAATGATCGGTCAGGAACGTGCGGTTGTGCAGGCCGGTGAGCCCGTCGTGCACCGCGATGAAGGCCATGGAATTGCGCGCGTCGATCAGTTCATGCGTCTTGCGCAGGATGGCGTTCGACATCGGTCTGAAGATGAACAGCGCCACCAGTATGATGACGCCGATTGTGGCATAGAACAGCGTGCGGTGGAGGGCGAGCAGCTTCTCTGAGCGCTCATCGGCATCGGCGCTGATGCGCTGGCCAAGCGCGGCATAGCCCGACAAGGTCGCATTGGCGACAGAGGCATCGAGATTGACGCGTTCGTCGCCCCCCTTGTAGCCGCCATTGCCGCTGAATTGCGATTCATAGGCCGAGATCAGGCGGTCGCCATTGGCGATCAGCCCGACCGAGAAATAGTCGAGGTGGAAGGGCTTGGCGAAAAGGACGCTCTCGATCGACTTCGGGTCAAGCTTGGCCGGCGATTGCGGGTCGGCTCCCGTCTGATCGAGCAGCAGGTCGTAGTTCGTCTCGAACTCCGCCGTTGCCTGCTTGAGCGCGCTGACCAGCGCCGGTTGCTTGTCGCGTGAGCCGGCGCCCGTTGCACCGGCAAGGAAGACGATGCGCTGCGACAGCGTCTTTTGTGTGCTGACGATGTCGAGCAAGGTGTGATTGTGCTGTTGGGTGGCCATCATCTGCTGCAGCAGGATGAAGGAGGCGATCACCATGGCCGCAATGATCAGCAGGGCCAGCCAATAGCCGGCCTTGATCAACAGTATGAGCTTGCCTGAAACGGTTTGCACCGGCTGCTGCGACATTTTCGGGGGCGGCCCTCTCGCCTACGGATTCTTGCCTAAGATTCTTGTATGAGCACCATTGAACTGCAAACGTTAACAGGACCGGAAATCGACGGCTGCCCGGTGAGGGGCAGCTGTCGAAAGATCGCGAAATGGTTATCGGCTCGTTTAGCGCCGTACCGGCATTTGAGCGGTCATCGGCCAGAACCTTTGTCGTGGCGTCGTTTCCGCCCCCGCATGATGATCGACATCGGGGCGGCATCGTGCTGCTTGCCACCGGTCCGGTCGTTTTTGCGATGGATTTTTCGCGCGGACGAGACGACAGTCAGCCCACATCAAACGAGGCCGACCATGACCGCAGCATTCCTCTCACACATCGACAGCGAGCTCGCGGGGCTCAAATCGGCAGGCCTCTACAAGTCGGAGCGGGTGATCACTTCGACCCAGTCGGCCGAGATCGAGGTCGGCGGCGACAAGGTGCTGAATTTCTGTGCCAACAACTATCTCGGCCTCGCCGATAGCGCCGATTTGCGCAATGCTGCCAAGCAGGCGCTCGACCGCTATGGCTACGGGATGGCATCGGTGCGCTTTATCTGCGGCACGCAGGAAGAGCACAAGCAGCTCGAATCCACGATTTCCTCTTTCCTCGGCATGGAAGACACCATCCTCTACGGCTCCTGTTTCGATGCCAATGGCGGCCTGTTCGAGACGCTGCTGGGCGAGGAAGACGCCATTATCTCGGATGCCTTGAATCATGCCTCGATCATCGATGGCGTGCGGCTGTCGAAGGCCAAACGTTTCCGCTACGCCAACAACGACATGGCCGATCTCGAGGCGCGCCTGAAGGAAGCCCGGGACTGCCGCTTCCGGTTGATCGCCACCGACGGCGTGTTTTCGATGGATGGCATCATCGCCAATCTCAGGGGTGTCTGCGACCTCGCCGAGAAATACGACGCCATGGTGATGGTCGACGACAGCCATGCCGTCGGCTTCGTCGGCCGAAACGGCCGCGGCTCGGCCGAACATTGCGGCGTCGAGGGCAGGGTCGACATCATCACCGGCACGCTCGGCAAGGCGCTTGGCGGGGCCTCCGGTGGCTATACTTCGGGCAAGAGCCAGGTGGTCGACTGGCTGCGCCAGCGCTCACGGCCGTATCTCTTCTCCAACACGCTGATGCCGGCGATCGCCGGCGCTTCGATCAAGGTGTTCGAACTGATCAAGGACGGCGATGGGCTGCGCAGCAAACTCTACGACAATGCGGCGCGCTTTCGGTCGCAGATGGGCAAGCTCGGCTTCACGCTGGCCGGAGCCGATCATCCGATCATTCCGGTGATGCTGGGCGATGCCAGCCTGGCGCAGGAGATGGCGGCGCGCATGCTGAAGCGCGGCATCTACGTCATCGGCTTTTCCTTCCCGGTGGTGCCGAAAGGCCAGGCGCGCATCCGCACGCAGATGTCGGCGGCGCATTCCAGCGCGGATATCGATCGGGCAGTGGAAGCGTTTGCCGCTGTCGGGCGCGAACTCGGGGTCATTTCCTGAAAGGCCGGAACCGAAAAGCGATTCCGGATCAAGAGATTCAAGGGACAAAAGCATGTCGAACATGATGAAGGCGCTGGTGAAGGCCAAGGCCGAACCGGGCATCTGGATGGAAGAGGTGCCGGTGCCGGAGATCGGCCCAAACGACGTGCTGATCAAGATCAAGAAGACGGCGATTTGCGGCACCGACGTCCATATCTACAATTGGGACCAGTGGGCGCAAAAGACGGTGCCGGTGCCGATGGTGACGGGCCATGAATTCGTCGGCACCGTTGCCGATTTCGGCGCCGCGGTCACCGAATACAAGGTCGGCCAGCGTGTATCGGGCGAAGGCCACATCGTCTGCGGCCATTGCCGCAACTGTCGCGCCGGGCGAGGGCATCTGTGCCGCAACACGCTCGGCGTCGGCGTCAACCGTCCGGGCGCCTTCGGCGAGTATCTGGCGATCCCGCAGCATAATGTCGTGCCGATCCCCGATGATGTGCCCGACGAGATCGCCGCGATCTTCGATCCGCTGGGCAATGCCGTTCACACCGCATTGTCATTTGATCTGGTCGGCGAAGATGTGCTGGTCACCGGCGCCGGGCCGATCGGCATCATGGGCGCGCTCGTCGCGCAATGCGTCGGCGCGCGAAAAGTCGTCATCACCGACATCAACCCGGTGCGGCTGGCGCTGGCCAAGAAGCTCGGCGTCCAGCATGTCGTCGACGCCTCGAAGGAAAAGCTGCGTGACGTCATGCCGGTGCTCGGCATGACCGAGGGGTTCGACGTCGGCCTCGAAATGTCGGGCGCCGCCCCCGCTTTCCGCGACATGATCGACACCATGAACAATGGCGGCAAGATCGCCATTCTGGGCATCGCGCCGACCGGCTTCGAGATCGACTGGAACAAGGTCATCTTCAAGATGCTGCATCTCAAGGGCATCTACGGCCGCGAGATGTTCGAAACCTGGTACAAGATGATCGCGCTTGTGCAGGGCCCGCTGGATGTCTCCGGCCTGATCACCCACCGCATCGGCATCGACGATTTTCAGGCCGGCTTCGATGCGATGCGCAGCGGCAGTTCCGGCAAGGTGGTGATGGACTGGTAGATGCCGCCCTACCGCAGAATTCTGTTTTTCATTAACCATTTCACGGAGCGGGGCCACGCGTAGTTCGCACCCATGCGAAGATCGGTAAACCCCTCCGAAACATGTCTCCCGGTTTCGGCGTCAAGGATGCGAATGAACATAGTATGTTCTGTTCGGTTGATGCGCGTTACGACGCCAAGCAAGGCAAGCGACGCGCCGTGCTCCTTGGCAATCGGGCCTTCACAACCAGCGCAGTTGCGCAATCCGTGCGGCGCGGCAGCCTTTGTATCCCTCGCCGGCACATCAATTACTGTAAAACGCCCAGACTGGGAGAGCATGTCCCTCGCAATTTGTGCCGATTCCGACAGATAGCGCCTGTCATAATCGTCCGGGGGAATTATTCCCGCCCCGGCGCTCTTGTCCTCCAATTCGAAAGGGAACACTTCGATCGACATCGGCTTTGTCTGCTGGGCCTGCGCAAATGCGCAGGTGCCTACAAGCAGCGTCACCAGGACACTTAATGCGCGAATGCTCATCGTAGTCCTCCCGTCGGTGTAATGGGCATTATACGCGGCCTGACAACGCAAATCACGATCAAATCGAAAGCAATGCTATGCTTTGGCTGCGGTGGGAGTTCCCACGCAGGTTCGCTCGAACTCCGTCGTTCAGAGTGATTGGCTTGATCTTGGACTAACCCTTGCTCGGGACCAGGCTGGTCTCCAATGCAGCCAGTCCGCTGGTGATCGCCGTGCGCTCTTCAGCACTGAGCCTTGCCAGCAAATCCCGTTCGAACGCCTTCGCCAGCGGCACCATCTCGCGATAGGCGGCAAGCCCCGTTCCGGTCAGCGTCAGATGTTCGACACGGCGGTCTTTTTCGTCCGGTTTTCGCGTCAGCCACCGACGCCGTTCGAGCTCGGCGACAGCGCGCGAAACCTTGGTCTTGTGCATGGCCGACTGCTCGCCGAGCTCTGTCGCGGTCATCGTGCCGCGCTGCCCCAGTCCCGAGAGGGTGCGCCATTCCGGCCGCGTCAGGCCATGGCTGTCCTTGTAAATCCGGGAAAACTCGCGGCTGACGGCGTCGGCAAGCCGGTAGAGCCGGTAGGGCAGGAAACTCTCCAGATTGAGAATTTCAGGCGCGTCGGGCACTTCGCTCTTGATCACCATTTTTTCAAAGCCGCCATTGATGGTTACATTTTCAATGGTTACAAATGAAACCAGTTTGGTCAATTGGTATCCATTTCGGGAGGAAGCAATGGCCTTTTCCTACATGCCGGGCTTCGGCAACGACTTCGAAACCGAGACGCTGCCCGGTTCGCTGCCGCAGGGACGGAATTCGCCGCAGCGGCCGGCCTACGGTCTTTACGCCGAACAGCTTTCCGGCTCTCCCTTCACCGCGCCGCGCGGCACCAATGAGCGCTCCTGGCTCTACCGCATCCGACCGAGCGTCAAGCACACTGGCCGCTTCAAGCCTGCGAGCTATCCCTTGTGGAAGAGCGCGCCCAATGTCGGCGACCATGAACTGGCGCTTGGCCAGTACCGCTGGAATCCGGTGCCGATGCCGAAGGAGCCGACCGACTTTATCAAGGGCATGCGCAGCATCACCACCGCTGGCGACGTGCTCGGGCAGACCGGCATGGCGGCACATGTCTATGTCGCCAACACCTCGATGGTCGACGACCATTTCTTCAATGCCGACGGCGAGTTGCTGGTCGTGCCGCAGGTCGGCGCCTTGCGCTTCGTCACCGAGATGGGCGTCATCGAATTGAGGCCCGGCGAGATCGCGGTGCTGCCGCGCGGCCTGGTCTTCAAGGTCGAACTGGTCGATAAGGAAGTGCGCGGCTACGTCTGCGAGAATTACGGCGCCAAGTTGACGCTGCCCGACCGCGGCCCGATCGGCGCCAATTGCCTGGCCAATCCGCGCGATTTCAAGACGCCTTGCGCCTGGTTCGAGGAGAAGGAAACGCCTTGCCGGCTGACGGTGAAATGGTGCGGCAATTTCCATGTCACCGAGATCGGCCATTCGCCGCTGGACGTCGTTGCCTGGCACGGCAACTACGCGCCCTACAAATATGATCTGGCGACCTTTTCGCCGGTCGGAGCGCTGCTGTTCGACCATCCCGATCCGTCGATCTTCACGGTGCTGACGGCGCCGAGTGGCGAGGAGGGTACCGCCAACATCGACTTCGTCATCTTTCCGCCGCGCTGGCTGGTGGCCGAAGATACGTTCCGGCCACCCTGGTACCACCGCAACATCATGAGCGAGTTCATGGGGCTGATCCACGGCCAGTATGACGCCAAGGAAGAAGGTTTTGTGCCCGGTGGCATCAGCCTGCACAATCTGATGCTGGCCCATGGGCCGGATGCGCCTGGCTTCGAAAAGGCCTCGCGCGCGGGCCTTAAACCGGTCAAGCTCGACAACACCATGGCGTTCATGTTCGAAACCCGCTTTCCGCAGATGCTGACCCGCTACGGCGCCGAACTCGAAACGCGGCAGGACAATTACATCGACTGCTGGGCGGATCTGAAGAAGCGTTTCAATGGCACGCCCGAGGGCGACTGGTCTTGAGCACCGAGCCAATGCCGGATCGGCTAGTGCTTTTGGGCTCGAAGGGTGGTCCTGCGCTCCGGCCGGGTGGTCCGTGGCCGAGTTCGTCGCTGCTGCAGATCGGCGGCCGCAGCATCGTTGTCGACTGCGGACTTGGCGTGACGCGCGGTCTGGTCGATGCCGGCATCAGCCTGAAGTCGCTCGACCTGATCTTCATCACGCATCTGCACTCCGACCATGTGTTGGAACTGGGGCCGCTGATCCACACCGCCTGGACGGCGGGTTTGGCCATGCCCGTCGGTGTGTTCGGTCCGCCCGGCACGGATCATTATTGGCAGCGCTTTTGCCAGGCGATGGACTTCGATATCGAAATCCGCATCGTCGACGAGGGCCGGCCGGATATTCGAGACCTGGTTTCGATCGTCGAATTCGGCGAAGGCCAGGTGGTCGAACAGGGCGGCTTGACGGTTTCGGCGCTGCGCGTCGAGCATCCGCCGGTGACCGACTGTTTTGCCCTGCGCTTCGAACATGGCGGGAAAAGTGTGGTGTTCTCCGCTGACACGGCCTTCTTTCCGCCGCTCGCCGATTTTGCCCGGAGCGCGGATATCCTCGTCCACGAGGCCATGCTGGAAGAGGGCATCGAGCGGCTGGTGGCCAGGACCGGCAATGGTGCGCGGCTGAAAGACCATCTGCTCGCCAGCCACAGCTTTGCCGAAGAGGCCGGCAGCATCGCCAGCGATGCCGGCGTCAGGAGGCTGGTGCTCAATCACCTCATTCCGGCCGACGATCCCGGGATCGGCGAGGCCGATTGGACTGCCGCTGTCAGGAAAACATGGGCCGGCGACTTGACGATCGCCCGCGACGGCCTTGTTGTGGAGCTAGCATGATCCCGAAAAGTGGGAACCGGTTTTCGGAAAAGATCATGCGTAAGATAAAAAACCAAAGCAGCGCCAAAGCTGCAGCAGGAGAGGAAACCGCATGAAGCTTGCCACATTGAAGGACGGGACGCGCGACGGAAAACTCGTCGTCGTCTCGCGCGACCTGACACGCTTCACCGACGCCTCGTTCCTGGTACGCACGCTGCAGGCGGCGCTCGACGACTGGCGGCGCATCGCCCCGCATCTCGCGACAATAGCGGAATCGCTTGAGAACAATGCGATGCCGTCGGAGCGCTTCCACGAGCATGACGCCCACTCGCCGCTGCCGCGTGCCTATCAATGGGCCGATGGCTCGGCTTACGTGAACCATGTCGAGCTGGTGCGCAAAGCGCGCGGCGCCGAGATGCCGGCAAGCTTCTGGACCGACCCGCTGATCTACCAGGGCGGCTCGGATTCTTTCATTCCGCCACGCGATCCGATCCGCATGGCTGACGAGGCCTTCGGCATCGACATGGAAGGCGAAGTCGCTGTCATTGTCGACGACGTGCCGATGGGCGCCAACCTCGAAGAAGCGCGCGCTGCGATCCGGCTGGTCATGCTGGTCAATGACGTCACGCTGCGCGCACTCACCGGACCGGAACTGGCCAAAGGTTTCGGTTTTTTCCAATCAAAGCCGTCCTCGGCGTTTTCGCCTGTCGCGGTCACGCCGGACGAACTGGGTCACGCCTGGGATGGCGGCAAGGTCAGCCTGCCGCTGCTCGCCGATCTCAACGGCAAGCCGTTCGGCCGGGCCAATGCCGGTATCGACATGACCTTCGACTTCCCGGCGCTGATCGTTCACGCAGCAAGGACACGGCCATTGGCCGCCGGCACGATCATCGGCTCGGGGACCGTCTCCAACAAGCTCGACGGCGGGCCGGGCAAGCCTGTTTCGGCCGGTGGCGCCGGCTATTCCTGCATCGCCGAACTGCGCATGATCGAGACCATCGTGTCAGGCGAAGCCAAAACGCCGTTCCTGCGCTTCGGCGACACGGTGCGCATCGAGATGAAGGACAAGACCGGGCATTCGATCTTCGGCGCCATCGAGCAGAAGGTCGAAAAATACGAGAGGTGAGGGCATGACGGGGGTCTATCTGCTGGCTGGTGTCTGGGCACTCGCCATACTGGCGGTCTTCATCCAGGCGATCCGGCTGAGCTACCGCATCGAGGCGCGCTCACCGGACTTGACCAACCGCAGCGGCTTTCCGCGCAAGGCGATGATGTTCCACACCATCACCAACATGAAAGTCGCGCGGGATGAGGAGACGCAAGCCATGCGGCGACGCATGAACGGGCTGCTGTTGATCGTTCTTGCCGGATTCGCGATCATGGGGGCAGGCTTGCATCTGGTGCGGGCAGGGGGCTGATCTCGTGAACCTGCTCGACCATCTGCGCCGTATGGCCGGCAACAATCTGTGGTCGAACGACCGGCTCTACCGCGCGGTGCTGTCGCTCCAGCCCGGTGAGTTCGAGGCCGAACGCACCAGCTTCTTTCCGTCGATCAAGGCAACGCTCAACCACATCCTTGCGGTCGATCTTCTCTATCTCGATTTTCTCGAAGAGGGTGGTCTCGGTGCTGCCGCCCATGACGACTTCGTGCCCCTCGACGAGCCGGCGGCGTTGTTTGCCGCGCAGGTCGCAGCCGACCGGCGGCTGATCGTCTTTTGCGATAGGCTGTCGGCCGACGATCTCGATCGCCGCGTGATCACCGACCGGCGCGAGGACGGCATGATCCCCGAGCGCATCGGCGATATCCTTGCCCACGTCTTCCTGCACGACATCCATCATCGCGGCCAGGTGCACGCCATGCTTTCCGGCACCTCGGTCAAGCCGCCGCAACTGGATGAGTTTCTGCTCGATTATGATCTGAAGCTGAGGGAGAAAGAGGTCGAGCGGTTGGGGCTTAAAATCTGATCCAGCGCATGACCTGAAATGAGGGCATGCGCAATCCGCTCGACCTGAAGCTTACTCCGCTGCCTGAACCTTGATCACGCCGCGCTTGATCTGGTCCTGCTCGATCGATTCGAACAGCGCGCGGAAATTCCCCTCGCCAAAACCTTCGTCGCCCTTGCGCTGGATGAACTCGAAAAAGATCGGGCCGATCACGGTCTTCGAAAAGATCTGCAGCAGGATCTTGGTCATGCCGCCGTCGACGACGCCTTCGCCGTCGATCAGGATGCCGTGCTTCTTCATCCGCTCGATCGGTTCGTCATGGCCATTCACGCGGTCATACGACATGTCGTAGTAGGTTTCCGGCGGGCCGGGCATGAACTTCAGCCCGTTCTCGGCCAACCTGTCGGTGGCGGCGTAGATCTCGTCGGTGCCGACGGCGATGTGCTGGATGCCTTCGCCATTGTACTTCTTCAGATACTCGGCGATTTGGCTGGTCTCGTCCTTGGACTCGTTCAGCGGGATGCGGATCTTGCCGCAGGGCGAGGTGATGGCGCGGCTCACCAGGCCGGTGATCTTGCCGTCGATGTCGAAGAAATGGATCTGCTTGAAGCCGAACAGATTGCGGTAGAAATCCCACCACTTGTCCATCTGGCCGCGATAGACATTGTGGGTCAGGTGATCGAGGTAATAGAAGCCGACGCCTTGCGGCCGCGGGTCGCGAGCGCCCAGCCACTCGAACTCGGCATCATAGGCCGAACCCTTATTGCCGTAGGTCTCGATGAAATAGAGCAGCGAGCCGCCAATGCCGACGATTGCCGGCACGTCGAGCGCCTTGTCGGCGCCTTCGTAAGGCGTGGCGCCCTTGGCAACGGCATGATCGAAAGCGTGCTTGGCATCGACAACCCGCCAGGCCATCGAGGCAGCACAAGGCCCATGCCTGTCGACGAACTTCATCGCGTGCGAGCCAGGCTCGGCATTGACGACATAGTTGATGTCGCCCTGGCGCCAGATGGTGATGTCTTTCGTGCGGTGCCTGGCTACCGCGACATAGCCCATGCGGGCGAAGAGTTCGGCCAGCTTCTGCGGCTCCGCATGCGCGAACTCGACAAACTCGAAACCGTCGGTGCCGGCCGGATTATCCTTGTTGATCTTCGCGGGCGGGGCGTCGTGCGGGAAGGGGCCCATGATATCCTCCGAAAGCTGGCTTGGCCTGAAAGGCTCATCTTGCGCGATCATAGCGCCGATGGAGTGCATGGTGCTTGCATTCAAACGCTTGAAATGATGATGTCATGCGTGAAGCATGCATGATATGAGGAAAAACCATGGATGAGACGCGCATTGATCAGTTCGACCGCAAGATCATGGCGCTATTGCAGGGTGATGCGCGGCTGACCAACAACGATCTTTCGGAGCGGGTGAACCTGTCGGCGTCGCAATGCTCGCGCCGCCGCCAGCGGCTGGAGGAGGACGGCTTTATCAAGGGCTATCGCGCCGTTCTCGACCGCGACCAGCTCGGTTTTTCCCTGGTGAACGTCATTTCGGTCACGCTCGCCACCCACAACCGCGACAATGCACGGCGTTTCGGCGAACTGGTGGCGCGGCTGCCCGAGGTGCAGGAAGCGCACGCCCTGACCGGCGAGATGGACTACATCCTGAAAGTGGTGACGCCCGACTTGAAATCACTGTCGGAATTCGTCAACGGCGTGCTCTTGCCACACGAATCCGTGCAGCATGTGAAGACGGCAATCGTGCTTGAGACACTCAAGGAAACCGGCGCGCTGCCGATCTAAATCTTGGGCGTATCAACCCTTCGACTGTTGGATCAACCCATAGAGATTGGTGCAGCGCGCGCCGGACCGGCAATAGGCGAAGACCGGGCCGTCGAGTTCGTCGAGCGCTTCGGCCTGATCCTCGACATTCTCGACGGTGATCTGGCCGCTGATCACCGGAATGTAGCGGAAAGCGAGGCCTGCGGCTTCCACCGCCGCCTTGACGGTGTCGGCAGAAGGCTGGCCGGGCTGTTCGTCGTCGGGCCGGTTGCAGATGACGCTCTTGAAGCCGGCTTCCTTGATGGCGGCGACGTCCTCAGGCTGGATCTGGCCCGAAACCGAATAGTCCTCGCTGATTTCGCGGTATTCCATGGCAGCATCCTTGCAAACTGGTCAGGCGGCAGTCTTGCCACTCCCCGACATGGGCGGCAATCCGTACCGAAGGAATTCTCTGCCAAATACACATTGCGTGCCGGAAAATCCAACCGGGCCGATGCGGCCCGGCTGGACGATCCTTCAAACTCAGCTGCCGAGAATGGCGCCTTTGATCTGACGGATGTTGTTGTGCATCATGTCGATATAGGTCGCGGCCGGCCCATCGGGCTGCGACAGCGCGTCCGAATAGAGCGTGCCGCCGACCTTGATGCCGGTCTCGCTGGCGATCTGCTCGATCAGGCGCGGGTTTGTGATGTTCTCGACGAAAATCGCAGCCGCCTTGTCCTGCTTCACCTGGGTAACCAGCTTGGCGACGTCGGCGGCGGACGGTTCGGAGTCGGTCGAGATGCCTTGCGGGGCAAGGAAGGTCAGGCCGTATGCGTGTTCGAAATAGCCGAAGGCGTCATGCGAGGTGATGACGACGCGCTTGCTCTGCGGGATCGAGGCAATCGCCGTTTTCACTTCACCTTCGACCGCGTCGAGCTTCTTTGTGTAGGCGGCGGCATTGGTCTGGTAGCTGACGCAGCCTTCCGCATCCGCCGCGCAGAAAGCCTCGGCGATGTTCTTCACGTAGATCCTGGCATTGGCGATCGACTGGAAGGCGTGCGGATCGGTGACCGTCTTGCCGCCGCCGGTGCCGGCACCTTCGGCCGCGTCGGCATCGGCGAATTCAGGTTTGAAATCGATCGGCGTCACGCCCTTGGTCAAGGTGATGATAGACGCCTTGGTAGCGCTGGCATCGACCAGCCGCTGCAGGAAACCTTCGAAATGCAGGCCGTTGACCAGCACGATGTCGGCCTTGGCCATGGCCACAGCATCGGCCGGGCTCGGCTCGTAGACATGGGCGTCGCCATCCGGCCCGACAATGGTGGTGACGTCGATGCGGTCGCCGCCGACATTTTTGGCGAAATCGGCAATGACGGTGAAGCTGGCGACCACTTTTAGCGGTGCCGCCAAGGCCGACGATGCGCCAAAGGCGGTTAATGTTATAACGCTCATAGCCAGGGCGGCATGGATCGATTTCAGCATAGACGGGTCTCCTTCTAGGGGCGGGGATCAGGCCGTTCTGTGACGGTGATGGATGATGCGCGCGCGCAGAATGCCGCGCGTGCCAAACAGGATCGAGGCGAAATAGACGACGCCGGCCGAAAGGATGATGGCCGGGCCGGACGGCAGCGACGCGTGATAGGACAAAAGCAGTCCGGCGACGCAGGAGGCGAAGCCGATCAGCACCGCCAGCACGCACATCGGCTCGACGCGAGCTGTCCAGAAGCGGGCCGCCGCGGCCGGCAGCATCATCAGCCCAACCGACAGAAGCGTGCCGAGTGCCTGGAAGCCGCCGACAAGGTTGAGCACGACAAGGCCGAGGAAGATGAAATGCACCGGACTGCCGAGCCGGCTGACCGAGCGCAGGAACAGCGGGTCGAGGCATTCGGCGACCAGCGCCCGCCAGAAGATGGCGAGGCTGACCAGCGTCACGACGACGATGCCACCGATCAGCGTCAGCGCTTCATCGTTGAGCGCGAGCACGGTGCCAAACAGCACATGCATGAGATCGACGCTGGAACCGCGGATCGACACCATCAGCACGCCTATAGCGAGCGAAATCAGGTAGAACGCCGCCATCGAGGCGTCTTCGCGCTGGATGGTGAAGCGCGAGACGGCGCCGGCGCCGAGCGCGACGATGACGCCGGCGATCAGGCCGCCGATGGTCATCGGCAGGATTTCCAGCCCATAGAACAGGAAGCCGGCGGCGGCACCGGGCAGGATGGCATGCGCCATGGCGTCGCCCGACAGGCTCATGCGTCGCAGCATCAGGAAGACGCCGATCGGGCAGGCGCCGAGCGACAGCATCAGCGAACCGACCAGGGCCCGCTGCATGAAGCCGAAATCGGCGAAGGGTGCGATGAAGAGACCGTAAAGCGTATCCATCAGGCAGCCCTAGGTCCGACGCCGTGGTGATGGTCATGGTGGTCGTGATCGTGGCCATGACCATGAGCGTCCTCGCCTGGCTCGCACCAGGGCGCATTCTCTTCCCAGGCTTCGTGGAAGCGACGGGCGCGCAGCAGGTTTTCCGGCTTCAGCGTTTCCCTGGTTTCGCCCCAGGCAATCGGCTGGCGGGCAAGCAACAGTGTTTCGGGGAAATTCTGACGCACCAGGTCCAGATCGTGGACGACAACCATGATGGTGCGTTCCTCGCCATGCCAGTGTTTGATCAGCGCAATAAGGTCGCCGACCGTCTTGGCGTCGACGGCGTTGAAGGGTTCGTCGAGCAGGATGAGGTCGGCGTCCTGCAGCAGGACACGCGCAAACAGCGTGCGCTGCAACTGGCCGCCCGACAGCGTGTCGATCGGGCGCTTCTCGAAGCCACCGAGGCCGACCGCCATCAGCGCCTTGCTGACGTCATCGCGATCTTCCCTGGTATAACGGCCAAGCAGCCCGCGCCGTGGCCACAGGCCGAGCGAAACCAGATCCACCACCCGCGCCGGAAAGGAGCGGTCGAGTTCCGACTGCTGCGGCAGATAGGCGGCGCGAACGCCGGGCGCGCGGATAACTTCGCCGGCCATCGGCTTCAGGACGCCGACAATACCTTTCATCAGCGTGGATTTGCCTGAGCCGTTGGCGCCGACGACAGCCGTCAGCGAGCCCTTGCGGATGGTGCCGTCGAGATGATGGATCGCCGGATGGCTGCCGTAGCCAAGCGTCAGGTCGCGGAATGTCAGGCAGGTGTTTGTCATTCTGCGATCCGTGGGGCGGCGAAATCCGGCTGCTGGCAGCGGTCGATTGGATATGTGATGTTATTACATTAGTCAACAAGCCAATCCGGCGGAATTGCGGCCGGAGGTCAACTTGCCGTGTGTGCATGTCATATGTCGTTGGCCCAAGGGGATTCGACCTGGCGACCTTGCCCCAAGCCGGCCGCGACTCTAAAGAAGCGCAACCGCCACAGGAAGGAACCATCCAATGAGCATTCGTCGCATCGATGTCGGCCCGCGCATGAGCCAGATCGTCATTCACGGAGACACCGTCTATCTGGCCGGCCAGGTCGGCCAGCCAACCGGCAACGTCGCTTCGCAGACCAGGGATATCCTGGCGGCCGTCGACGAATTGCTGGCCAAGGCCGGTTCCGACAAGACCAAGATCCTGCAGGCGATCATCTGGCTGGCCGACATGAGCACTTTTGCCGAGATGAACGCTGAGTGGGACAAGTGGGTGCCGCAGGGCAACACGCCAGCCCGCGCCACCGGCGAAGCAAAGCTCGCCACCCCGGACTATCTGGTCGAGATTATTATTACCGCCGCGATTTGAGTTTTTACCCTCCCCCTTGTGGGGAGGGTCGCTGCAAAGCAGCGGGGTGGGGGTCGGCGCCGCACCCCGCCCCGTTTCGCCACCATTGCTTCGCAATGCCGGCTCGCCGACCCTCCCCACAAGGGGGAGGGTGAAGAAAGACTACCCCTGCGGCCTGAACCTTGCCACCAGCGTGTGGCTCTCGGCCGCGTAGGTAAAGCGCACATGGGTGACCGGGTGCTCGGCGCTCCATGTCCGTCGCTCGACCACCAGGCAGGGCGCACCGGTTTCTATGTCGAGTGCCGCGGCGATATGCCTGTCGGCGGCGACAGCGCGAATCCGGTGCTCGGCTTCGCTCCACGGCACGCGGCCGATCAGCCATGGTCCTGGTGCGATGGCCACGAATTCCTCGTCCGCTGCCTCGGGCACGGCGGTGAGGTTGATCAGCCGCTGTTCATGCGCGAACGGTCGCTCGCCGGCGAAATGCCCACACTCCAGCGCCAGCACCGGTCCGGCCACGCCCAGCTCCAGCAGCGCGCGATCGCCGGCGCTGCTGCGCCTTTTGTGTCGCGCGACGCGCTCATAGCGGTAGGGCAGGCCGAGCGCTTCGACCTCGATGCGGATATCGTGGATTTCCAGCACCGCCGCTTGCGACTGCGGCCGGCGCACAAAGCTGCCTGAGCGGCGGCGGCGTTCGATCAGCCCGGCCTTGGCAAGCTGTGACAGCGCCTTGTTCACCGTCATGCGCGAGCAATTGTATTGCACGCTCAGTTCGTGCTCGAACGGGATGCGATGGCCGGGCGCCCAGGCACCGGACGTGATCTTCTCGCTAATGTCGGTCAGGATGCGCTGGTGCAGCGAGCCGCTACCTTCCGCTACCACTGTACCGGCCATGCTCATGCCGAAAGCGCCCTCATCACGCTGCGAAACCGCTCGGTGATAGCCTCTCGCTTCACATGCCTGCCGCCGCTGACCTGCTTGAGCCCATGCACCCAGACGCAGTCGACCTTGCCGCCATTGGCGAAGATCCAGGCGTCCAGGATCGCGTCGCCGCTCTTGCCGGCCAGCGAGGGATTTTTGGGATCGAGCGAGACGAGATCGGCGGATGCGCCGGCGGCGATCTGCGAGATGCCGGCGCCAAGGGCGGCGCTGCCCCCGTCTAGCGCGGCATCGAACAGCGCCCGGCCGGTCGAGCCGCCCGCGACCGCGAGCACATTGCGGGCGCGGTGAGCGAGGCGCTGCGAATATTCGAGCTGGCGCAACTCGTCGGGGAGGCCGATGAGAACGTTGGAATCGGAGCCGACGCCATAGCGGCCTCCATGTTCCCTGAACAGCGGGGCGGCAAAAGTGCCGTCACCGAGATTGGCCTCGGTGATCGGGCAGAGGCCGGCGATGGCGCCGCTCCTGGCCATGGCAACGGTTTCAGCATCGGTCATGTGCGTGGCATGGATCAGGCACCAGCGCTTGTCGACCTTGGCGTTGGCGAGCAAAAACTCCACGGGCCTCGCGCCGGACCAGGCAAGACAGTCCTCGACCTCTTTCACTTGCTCGGCGATATGGATGTGAATCGGCCCCTCCGGCGCCAGCGCGGCGACTTCGGCTAGTTCCTGCGGCGTCGCGGCACGCAAACTGTGTGGAGCAACGCCGACGACAGCCTGATTCAGTGCACGAACCGATTCGCAGCATTTCTCAACAAGCCGCGAGAACCGACTCACATCGTTGATGAATCGCCTCTGGCCGTCGTTTGGCACGGCACCGCCGAAAGACGAGTGCGCATAAAACACCGGCAGCAGGGTCAGGCCGATGCCCGTCTCGCCGGCCGCGGCCGCAATGCGCTCGGCCATCTCGGCGAGGTTGGCGTAGGGCTTTCCATCGCGGTCGTGATGCAGATAGTGAAATTCGCCGACACGCGAAAACCCGGCCTCCAGCATTTCGACATAGAGTTGTGCGGCAACCGCCTCGACCTGATCGGGTGTCATCGACAGGGCGAAACGGTACATCACCTCGCGCCAGCTCCAGAAACTGTCGGCGGAGGGGCCGCGAAGCTCGGCAAGGCCGGCCATGCCGCGCTGGAAGGCGTGGCTGTGCAAATTGGGCATGCCGGGCAACAGGATCGCGTGGCGTTCGTCGCCGGCTGCCGCTGCTGCGCCAGGCTGAACGGCTGTAATGCGTCCATCGGCCAGGGTGAGCCGCACATTATCGCGCCAGCCATCGGGAAGGAGCGCCTGTTCCGCAAAGATCGCTGCCACTTTTCTCTCCGGTTCTCTGTCTCTCATGCGATGATGGCACTTGCAGTGCGTTTCAATATGTATATACATAATCGTCATCCATTGAAACGGAAAAGATGATGGCTGGACAGAGCAAAAGCCGGGCAGGGGATCTTCGTCTGTGGCGCAATGCGCGGCTCGCGACCATGGCCGAAGGGTCTGCCGGACTAGGCGTCGTCGAACATGGCGCGGTCGCTGCGCGTGACGGCCGCATTGTCTATGCCGGCCCCGAGTCGGAGCTGCCCCCAACACTTGCCCAGGCCGCCGAGACGGTCGATTGCGAGGGCCGCTGGATCACGCCTGGCCTGATCGACTGCCACACCCATCTGGTCCATGCCGGCAACCGCGCCAACGAATTCGAGATGCGGCTGGCCGGCGCCACCTATGAAGAAGTCGCCAGAGCCGGCGGCGGCATTGTCTCCTCGGTCAAATCCTTGCGGGCCGCCAGCGAGAGCGAACTGGTCACCCAATCGCTGCCGCGTCTCGATGCGCTGATCGCCGAAGGCGTAACGTCAGTGGAGGTAAAGTCAGGCTACGGCCTCGACCTCGAAAACGAGAAAAAGTCGCTGCGCGCGGCGCGCCAACTGGCTGGACAGCGGCCAGTGACGATCCGCACCACCTTCCTCGGCGCCCATGCATTGCCGCCGGAAGCCAGAGGCGACAAGGACGCTTTTATCGATCTGGTCGCCAAGGAAATTCTCCCGGCGGTTGCCGCCGAGGGGCTGGCCGATGCGGTCGACGGTTTCTGCGAAGGCATCGCCTTTTCGCCGGAACAGATGGCGCGCGTCTTCGATGCGGCAAAGGCGGCCGGCCTGCCGGTCAAGCTTCATGCCGACCAACTGTCCAACCTGCATGGCGCCGGACTCGCCGCCCGCTACGGCGCTCTGTCGGCCGACCATCTCGAATACACCGATGAGGCGGGTGCAGCGGCGATGGCCAAGGCCGGAACCGTGGCGACGATACTGCCCGGCGCCTACTATTTCATTCGCGAAACCAAGAAGCCGCCGATCGGACTGTTTCGCCAGCACGGCGTCAAGATGGCTGTCGCCACCGACAACAATCCCGGCACTTCGCCGCTGACCTCACTGCTTCTGACCATGAACATGGCCGCGACCCTGTTCGGCCTGACCGTCGATGAATGCCTTGCCGGCGTCACCCGCGAGGCGGCCCGCGCGCTTGGTTTGCGGGGAGAAACCGGCACGCTTGAAGCCGGAAAATCCGCCGACCTGGCGATCTGGGACATCGAGCGCCCCGCCGAACTCGTCTACCGCATGGGCTTCAACCCGCTGCATGCCCGCATCTGGAGAGGACAATGACCGAACTGACCCTGAAGCCCGGCAATGCGACGCTGGCGGACTGGCGCGCCATCTATCGTGGCGCCGTGCCCAAGCTGGACAATGCCTGCCGGCCGAAAATCAAGGCGAGCGCCGAGGCCGTCGCCAGGATCGTTGCCAAGGGTGAGCCGGTCTACGGCATCAACACCGGCTTTGGCAAACTGGCCAGCGTTCGCATCCCGGCCGAAGACCTCGAGACCTTGCAGCGCAACATCGTGCTGTCGCACGCCGCCGGCGTCGGCGAGCCGATGCCGGTTGCTGTCTGCAGGCTTATGATGGCGCTGAAGCTCGCCAGCCTGGCGCAGGGCGCGTCCGGCGTGCGGCCGCAGACCATCGAGTTGCTCGAAGCAATGCTGGCCAACGACGTCATCCCGGTAGTGCCGGCGCAAGGTTCCGTCGGCGCCTCCGGTGACCTTGCCCCGCTGTCGCATATGACGGCGGTGATGATCGGCGTCGGCGAATGCTTCACCCCGCACGGCCGTTTCCCGGCCAAGGTCGCCTTCGTCTCGCATGGCCTGGAGCCGGTGACATTGGGCGCCAAGGAGGGCCTGGCGCTGCTCAACGGCACCCAGTTTTCGACCGCCTATGCGCTGGCCGCCTTGTTCGAGGCCGAAGTGCTCTACCAATCGGCGCTGGTCGCCGGTGCCCTGTCGACCGACGCGGCAAAAGGCTCCGACGCCCCCTTCGATCCGCGCATCCATGTGCTGAGAAAGCATCCCGGGCAGATCGAGACGGCCGACGCCCTGCGCAATCTGATGGCCGGCAGCGCCATCCGTGAATCGCATCGGGTTGGCGACGAACGCGTGCAGGATCCCTATTGCCTGCGCTGCCAGCCGCAGGTCATGGGCGCTGCACTCACCGTGCTGCGCCAGGCAGCCGACACGCTGGGCACCGAAGCCAATGGCGTCACCGACAATCCGCTGATCTTCGCCGAGGATGACACCGCGCTTTCCGGCGGTAATTTCCACGCCGAGCCGGTGGCCTTCGCCGCCGACATGATCGCGCTCGCCGTCTGCGAAATCGGTTCGCTGTCGGAACGCCGCATCGCCATGCTTGTCGATCCGGCGCTGTCCGGCATGCCGGCCTTCCTGACGCCGAAGCCCGGTCTGAACTCCGGCTTCATGATCCCGCAGGTGACGGCGGCGGCGCTTGTTTCGGAGAACAAGCAGAAAGCCTATCCGGCCAGCGTCGATTCGATCCCCACCTCGGCAAACCAGGAAGACCATGTTTCGATGGCCGCGCACGGCGCGCGCCGGCTGATCGGCATGGTCGAGAACGCCACCGCGGTGATCGGCATCGAATTGCTGGCCGCGGCCCAAGGCTGCGATTTCCACGCGCCGCTGGCCTCGAGCGACGCCCTGGAGGCGGTCCGCAGACTGGTCCGGGCCGAAGTGCCGCATCTCGACAATGATCGCCATTTCCACCCCGATATGGAAAAAGCCATCGCCATGGTGCGCAGCGGTGCGGCCATCAAGGCCGCCGGCGGTGTGGCTCTGCCGTCGATTTCGGGAGCGATGTGATGGCAAGCGCGCCCTGGCTGACGGTCACGCCCGGCACAGCCCCGTTGCTGGTGTCGATCCCGCACACCGGCATCGACCTCGCCGGCCTTGAGAATCGGCTGGTCTCGCCCTGGCTCGGCCGCCGCGACTGCGATTGGTGGATCGATAATCTCTATGACTTTGCTGCCGGCCTCGGGGCGACGGTGGTACACACCGCGATCTCGCGCACCGTCATCGACGTCAACCGCGATCCCTCCGGCGCCTCGCTTTACCCCGGCCAGGCGACGACCGGCCTTTGCCCGACCGAGACTTTCGATGGCGATCCGCTCTACGGCGAGGGCGAAGAACCGGGGCCGTCGGAGATCGACGAGCGCCGCGAAAAATTCTTCGTGCCCTACCATGCCGCCTTGCAGGTCGAGATCGACCGGTTGCGTGGCTTGCACGACAAGATCGTGCTCTATGACTGCCACTCGATCCGTTCAGTGCTGCCGCGCCTGTTTGAAGGCACGCTGCCGGTTTTCAACCTCGGCACCAATGACGGCAGGAGCGCCGGTCCGACGCTGCAGGCGATGGTCGGCCAGATCATGGCCGAAACCGGTGAAACCTTTGTCATCAACGGCCGCTTCAAGGGCGGCTGGATCACACGCCATTTCGGCCAGCCGCAACAAGGCGTGCATGCGCTGCAGATGGAACTCTCCAACCGCGGCTATATGCGCGAGCCAGATGGCAAGGGTACGCCGGACAATTGGCCGGTGCCCTATGACGCCGAGTTCGCAGCACCGATCCGCGCCACGCTGCGGAAAATCCTCGAGACCGCGACATCCTGGGCGCGCGTCTGACATCAGGTCCTTTATGGAGTGACGCCATGAACAATCCTCGCCACAATATCCGCGAAGTCCGCAGCCCGCGCGGCACCGAAATCAGCGCGCGCTCCTGGCTGACGGAAGCGCCGCTGCGCATGCTGATGAACAATCTCGATCCGGATGTTGCTGAAAATCCCAACGAACTGGTCGTCTATGGCGGCATCGGCCGGGCGGCGCGCACCTGGAACGACTTTGACCGCATTGTCGCCTCCTTGAGGACGCTGGCCGATGACGAGACCTTGCTGGTCCAGTCCGGCAAGCCGGTCGGCGTCTTCCGCACCCACCCGGACGCGCCGCGCGTGCTGATCGCCAACTCCAATTTGGTGCCGCACTGGGCGAATTGGGAAAAATTCAACGAGCTCGATAAGAAGGGCCTGATGATGTACGGCCAGATGACGGCCGGCTCGTGGATCTATATCGGCACGCAAGGCATCGTGCAGGGCACCTACGAGACCTTCGTCGAGGCCGGCCGCCAGCACTATGGCGGCAATCTCCGGGGTAAATGGATCCTCACCGGCGGTCTCGGCGGCATGGGTGGCGCCCAGCCGCTCGCCGCCGTCATGGCCGGCGCCTGCTGCCTCGCAATCGAATGCAACCCGGACTCGATCGATTTTCGCCTGCGCACCCGCTACGTCGACGAGCGCGCCGACACGCTCGACGAGGCGCTGGAAAAGATCGAGCGTTGGACCAAGGCCGGGGAGGCGAAATCGGTCGGCCTGCTTGGCAATACGGCCGAGATCGTGCCGGAGATGTTCAGGCGTGGCATTCGCCCCGATATGGTCACGGACCAGACCTCGGCGCATGATCCCATCAACGGCTATCTGCCGAAGGGCTGGACGATGGCCGAGTGGCGCGAGAAGCGCGTCAGCGACCCCAAGGTGGTCGAGAAGGCGGCACGCGCTTCCATGCGTGAACATGTCGAGGCGATGGTGGCGTTCTGGAACGCCGGCGTGCCGACGCTCGACTACGGCAACAACATCCGCCAGGTGGCCAAGGAGGAGGGGTTCGAGAACGCCTTCGCCTTCCCCGGTTTCGTGCCGGCCTATATCCGTCCGCTGTTTTGCCGTGGCATCGGGCCGTTCCGCTGGGCAGCTCTGTCGGGCGATCCGGAAGATATCTACAAGACCGACGCCAAGGTGCGCGAACTGACGCCTGGCAACACCCATCTCCACAATTGGCTCGACATGGCGCGCGAGCGCATCGCTTTCCAGGGTTTGCCGGCGCGCATCTGCTGGGTTGGCCTTGGCGACCGCCACAGGCTCGGCCTCGCTTTCAACGAAATGGTGGCCAAGGGTGAGCTGAAGGCGCCTGTCGTTATCGGTCGCGATCACCTCGATTCCGGCTCGGTTGCTTCGCCGAACCGCGAAACGGAATCCATGAAGGACGGCTCGGATGCGGTATCCGACTGGCCGCTGCTCAACGCGTTGCTCAACACGGCGTCCGGCGCCACCTGGGTGTCGCTGCACCATGGCGGCGGCGTTGGCATGGGCTTTTCGCAGCACGCCGGCATGGTCATCGTCGCCGACGGCACGCCGGACGCAGCAAGGCGCCTGGAGCGGGTGTTGTGGAACGACCCGGCGAGCGGTGTCATGCGCCACGCCGATGCCGGCTACGAAATCGCCATCGAATGCGCCAAGGAGCACCAGCTCAACCTGCCCGGCATTCTCGGCTGATTGGCTGAACCGATGCGCATCCTGCGGGCAGCCGAATACCGGTCGATGCCGTGGAAGAACGGCGGCGGCGTGACGACGGAAATCGCCGTCTCGCCTTCGGGTGCCGGGCTCGACGACTTCGACTGGCGCGTGTCGATGGCGCGCGTCGAATTGAGCGGGCCTTTCTCGCAATTTGCCGGCATCGATCGCACCCTTGCCGTGCTCGAAGGCGAGGGCATCATCCTAGATGTTGCCGGCTGGCCGCCGACATCCATAAACAGGACGACCACCCTGTTTTCTTTCCCGGCCGACGTGCAGACCTCGGCCGCGCTGATCGGCGGACCGATCACCGATCTCAATGTCATGACCCGCCGAAGCCGGATGACGCATTCGGTTGAACGCCTGGTGATTTCGGCCCCCACGGAAGTCCGGACTGAAGCCGGCACGACGCTCATCCTGTGCCTGGACGGCGACGTCAGCGTGCCCGCCGCCGAACCGGTTCGCCTCGGGCCATTCGACACGCTGCTGTCCGGTCCGGTCAGCAGCGGCCTGCTTGTCCAGCCCACCCATGAGGCAACGCTGTTCGTGATCCGGATCGGCGGCATTTCCGGCAACGGTTAACGCTTGTTTCCAAACATGATCGCGGTACCGGAGAAATATAGCGTAAGCTGCTGGCGGCATCACGAAAAAGCCTGAATCCTCTCCGCCGATCTGGCCTGGCGGGAAGTGGGGTGCTTGTCTTTGAGTTTTGCTGAGAGATGACGCCCTGTCGCGGTGCGGAAACAAACTTTCGGCAAGTGGGGTTTATGCAACCAATTGCATTTGAACCGGTTTTAGGGCCATTGCCGTGGCGGTGACGCCGCTCAGTGCCCGCTTACGGAATTTTCAATGAATATTCAGACGAATCCTGCCCAAATCGAGAAGACAAGCGCGAGCTTCCCGGCCATCACCGAAGAGCCGATCCGCTCCAATTACCTGCCCGAAGAGCGCCTTCGGCTGCTCGGTGAAAGCCTGGCAAAAGGCGACCTCACGGATCTGTTCGGCCTGACGCCCTTCGATTTTCAGGCCCGTATCCGGGACAGCGCCAAGAAGATTTTGGAAGTCTACCGGTCGACCAATGCGGCGCAGGCGAGGGGCGAGACGATCACGCCGGCGGCACAATGGCTGCTCGACAACAATTACCTGGTCGAAGAGACCATTTTCCAGGTCAAGCGCGATCTGCCGCGCCGCTTCTATCGCCAGTTGCCGACGTTGAAACTGCCTGACGGCGGCAGCGTGCCGCGCGCGCTGGCGCTGGCGTGGACCTATGTCGCGCATTCGGACAGTTCCGTTTCGGCGACGATGTTCAAGTCCATCGTCCAGGGTTTTCAGTCGGTCGAGCCGCTGAAGATTGGCGAGCTCTGGGCGCTGCCTTCGCTGTTGCGCTTCGTCCTGATCGAAAATCTGCGTCGGCTGGCCGTCAGGGTCAATCGCACCCGCCAGATGCGTCAGATCGCCAACGATGTGGCCGACAAGGTCTTGGCCACCGACGACAGCGCTGACCGGCAGTCGATCCTGTCCAATTTCAGCGCCCACGCGCAGGACACCACCTTCGCGACCCAGCTGCTCTATCGCCTGCGCGATGGCTCGCAGAATGCCGGCAAGGCTCTGGAATGGCTGGAAGGCGAGCTCGAAAAGACCGGCTCTGATGCCGAGGAAATCATCATTTCCGAACATCACACGCTGTCCAGCGGCAATGTGACGACGGGCAACATCATTCGCGGCCTGCGCCTCATCAACGACGTCGACTGGACGGTGTGGTTCGAAGGCGTCAGCCGCATCGACACCGTGCTGCGCGAGCGCACCGATTTCGCCGCGCTCGACTTCTTCTCGCGCGACCAGTACCGGACCGCGATCGAGGAATTGGCGCGCCGTTCGAACCTTTCGGAATATCGCGTCGCCGAGAAGGCCATCGAGCTGGCCGGCCACGCCGCCAGCGATGGCGACGGCGACGCCGTTTTAACCGGATCCGCTCACACCGATGTCGGCTTCTTTCTCGTCGGCCCGCGCCGGCTGGAGCTCGAGAAGGCGATCGGCTATCGCCCGACCATCAGCCAGACGGCCAAGCGTGCCTTCCGCAAGACCGGGTGGCTCGGCATCGTCGTACCGGTGTTTGCGCTGACGGCCCTGCTTCTCGTCCTCTCCGGCAACGCGCTTGCCAATCTCGGCCTGTCGGTGCCCTCGATCGTCCTCATGCTGGCGCTTTTTGCCGTGCCGGCCAGCGAGGGCGCGCTCGCCTTCTTCAACACGGTCGTATCGCTGTTCCTGAAACCGACGCGTCTTGTCGGTTATGATTACCGGCACGGCGTGCCGCCCGAGGCGCGCACGCTGGTGGTGGTGCCGTCGCTGATCGGCTCGCGCGACGATGTCGAGGAAAACATCCGCAACATCGAGGTGCATCATCTCGCCAACACGGCCGATGAAATCCATTTCGCGCTGCTGTCGGACTGGCCGGACTCGAAGACCGAGATCGATGCTGCCGACACCGAAATCCTCGAATTCGCGCGTGCCGAGATAGCTCGTCTCAACGCCCGCTATCCTTCCGAAGGCGCGCCGCGTTTCTACATCCTGCACCGGCGCCGGCTGTTCAATGCGGCGCAAGGGTCCTGGATGGGCTGGGAGCGCAAGCGCGGCAAGCTGCATGAGCTCGACCTTCTGCTGCGCGGCGACAGCGACACCACGTTCCTGCCGCTCGACGTGCCGCTGCCGGAGAACGTCGTCCATGTGATGACGCTCGATGCCGACACGCGCACCACCCGTGACGCGGTCGCCACTCTCGTCGGCAAGCTTTGCCACCCGCTCAACCGGCCGCATTTCGACGCCAGCAAGCGCGTCGTCACGGCCGGCTACGCGATCCTGCAGCCGCGCATCACCGCGTCGCTGACATCAGGCGACGATGCGTCGTTCTTCCAGCGGGTCTTTTCGGCCAATCGCGGCCTCGACCCTTATGTCTTTGCCGTGTCCGATCTCTACCAGGACGTCTTCGGCGACGGGTCCTTCACCGGCAAGGGCCTCTATCATGTCGACGCCTTCGAGGCGGCCCTGCAGGGCCGCATCGAGGAAAACACCATCCTCAGCCACGATCTGCTGGAAGGCGCGCTGGCGCGCGCGGCGCTGATCACCGACGTCGAACTGGTTGAGGACTATCCGACCCGCTACTCGGTCGACGCCTCGCGCCACCATCGCTGGGCGCGCGGCGACTGGCAGTTGCTCGGCTTCATGCTCGATCCGCGCTCCGGCGTGCCGGCGCTGTCGCGCTGGAAGATGATCGACAATCTGCGCCGCTCGCTGACGCCGATCTTCTGGGTGATGGCGGCGATCGCCGGCTGGACGCTGCTGCCCTTCACGCAGGCCGCGCAATGGCAGGCCCTGCTGATCCTCAGCCTGTTCATGGCGCCGACATTCGACATCGTCAACGCCATCCTGCCCAAGAGCGGCGACCAGACGCCACGCGGCCATTTCTCGGCCCTGGCGCGCGACGTCGCCTTCGGCACCGCCATGGTGGCGCTGAAGATCGTGCTGATGGCGCACAATGCCTGGATGATGGGCGATGCCATCGTGCGCACCCTCTACCGGCTGTTCGTCAGCCGCCAGAACCTTTTGGAATGGCGCACCGCCTCGCAGGCGCACAAGGCGGGCGACAACGATGTCGGGTCGTATTACGGCATGATGTATGGCGCCGTGATCATCGGCTTCGTCGGCCTTGCCATTCCGGTGCTGGCCGATTCGACCGGCGCCTTTGTTGCCTTCTTCTTCGCCCTGTTCTGGATTGGCTCGCCCGCCATCGCCAGCTGGATCAGCCGTTCGGCTGAAACCGAGGATCGCCTGCGCATATCGCAGGCTGATATCCATACGTTGCGCACGGTGGCGCGGCGCACATGGCACTATTTCGAAAGCTTCGTGACGGCAGAGCATCACCATCTGCCGCCGGACAATTTCCAGGAAAGCCCGGCGCCGGTGGTGGCGCCACGCACTTCGCCAACCAATATCGGCGTCTACCTGCTGTCCGTCGTTTCCGCCCGCGACTTCGGCTGGATCAGCCTGTCCGACGCCATCACCCGCATCGACGCCACCATGGCCACGATCGAGGGCATGCCACGTGAGCGCGGTCACCTCTTCAACTGGTATGACACGACGACGCTGAAGCCGCTTTATCCGCTCTACATCTCGGCTGTCGACAGCGGCAACCTCGCCGGTCATCTGGTGGCGGTAGCGGCAGCTTGCGCCGAATGGGCGGAGGCGCCCTCCGTCCATCTCCAGGGCGATTTCGAAGGCATTCTCGACACCGTCACCATCCTCAGCGAAAGCCTTGATGATCTGCCCGATGATCGTCGCCAGCTGCGCCCCTTGCGCCAGCGCCTAGCCGACCGCCTCGACGGCATGCGGCGCGCTGTCGACACCATCAAGGCGCAGCCCGAAATGGCGTCGATCCGCACCATCAACCTGGCTGTGCTGGCCGGCGAAATCCGCAAATTGGCCACCGCCATCCATACGGAGGCGGTGTCGCCCCAGAGCGACGTCATCGTTGACTGGGCGGCAAGGCTGGAAGCCACCTGCGAAGCGCACGTCCATGACGCGCACAGCGACGACAATGCCGTCGAGGCGCTGCGTGCCAAGCTGCTCACCTTGCGCGAGCGCACGCGCCGTTACGCCTTCGAGATGGATTTCTCCTTCCTGATGCGGCCGGAGCGCAAGCTGTTGTCGATCGGCTACCGGGTCGAGGAGCACCAGCTCGACGAAAGCTGCTACGACCTTCTGGCTTCCGAAGCGCGGCTGACCAGCCTGTTCGCCATCGCCAAGGGCGACCTGCCGACCGAGCACTGGTTCCGGCTTGGCCGGCCGATCGTCGAAATCGGTTTCCAGGGCGCCCTGATGTCCTGGTCCGGCTCGATGTTCGAATATCTGATGCCGCCGCTGGTGATGAAGGAGCCGCAGGGCTCGATCCTCAACCAGACCAGCAAGCTGATCATCAAGCGCCAGATTCAGTATGGCCGCCAGAAGAACGTGCCGTGGGGCATCTCGGAGGCCGCCTACAATGCGCGCGACCGCGAACTGACCTACCAATATACCAATTTCGGCGTTCCAGGCCTCGGGCTGAAGCGCGGCCTTGGCCAGAACACGGTGATCGCGCCTTACGCCACCATACTGGCGGCCCAGTTCAATCCGCGTGAAGCCGTGCTGAATCTCGCCCGATTGCGGGAGATCGGGGCGCTCGGCCGCCACGGCTACTACGATGCCGTCGACTTCACGCCGCAGCGCGTGCCGGAAGGCACCGATCATGTCGTCGTCCAGAACTACATGGCCCACCATTCGGGCATGTCGATCGCGGCGGTTGCCGACGCCATCTTCGAAGGCCGCATGCGCGACCGCTTCCACAGCGATCCGGTCATCGAATCGGCCGAACTCTTGCTGCAGGAGAGGGCGCCGCGCGACATCCCGACCGCGACCGTCAGGACCGAGGCCGACGAACGCTCCAAGGACGAGACCGAAGTCGACAGCCCCGACACCCGCATCGTGCTCAATCCGCTGCAGTCGCTGCGGTCGACCAACGTCATGTCGAACGGCCGCTATTCGGTGATGGTCACCGCGACCGGCTCGGGCTACAGCCGCTGGGGCGATCTCTCCGTCACCCGCTGGCAGCCGGATCCGACCGAGGACCGGCTCGGCTCCTACATCTTCCTGCGTGACGCAGGCTCAGGTGACTGGTGGTCGGCTACAGCCGAACCGAAGCGCGCGGCCGAGGAAAAGGCGCAGACCTTGTTCTCCGACGACAAGGCGAGCTTCGTCAAATCGGTGGGCACGTTGCGCTCCGAGGTCGAATGCATCGTCATCTCGGAAGGCAATGGCGAGGGCCGTCGGGTCACGCTCTACAATGACGGTCCGTCCGACCGTCACATCGAAGTGACCTCCTTTGCCGAGCTGGTACTCGGCCTGGAGGCGTCCGACAACGCGCATCCGGCCTTCTCGAAGATGTTCGTGGAAACCGAAATCTCTGCCAACAACGCGGCGATCTTCGCCACGCGGCGCAAGCGCGAGACCAGCGAGCCCGATATCGCCATGGTGCATTTCGTCACCGATCCATCCGGATCGGCGCGCGATGCCGAGGCCGAGACCGACAGGCGCGCCTTCATCGGCCGTGGCCGTACCATCGTCGACGCCGCCGCTTTCGACCCGGGCGCCAGGCTGGGCGGCCACTCAGGCTTTACACTTGATCCCGTCGCCTCGCTGCGCCGCCAGGTGCGCGTGCCGGCCAACAAGAAGATATCGCTGACCTTCTGGACGGTTGTCGGCGCCGGCCGTGCCGAACTGGACGAAGCGATCGCCCGCCTCGACCATCCGGAGAGCTTTGCCCGCCAGGCCATGCTTGCCTGGACGCGCAGCCAGGTGCAGACCCGCCATATGGGCCTCAGCCTGACCGATGCCGCCAATGTGCAGAAGCTGGCGCGCTATCTGATCTATCCGGATCCGTTCCTGCGTCTTCCCGCTGAATCCATCGCCACGGGGCTGGGCAAGCAGTCGAGCCTGTGGCCGACAAGCATTTCCGGCGATTTCCCGATCTTCCTGGTCAGGATCGGCGACGTCGCCGATCTCGAAATCGTTGCCCAGGCGCTGCGTTTCCAGGAATATATGCGCACCCGCGGCATGATGATCGACTTCGTCGTCGTCAACGAGCAGGCGTCCTCCTATGTCCAGGACCTGCAGCGGGCGGTCGAGACGCTGTGCGAAAACAGCCGCCTGCGCGGCAAGGAGCTCGGACCTCGCCAGCACATATTCGCGGTGCGCCGCGATCTCATGGACGAAACCACCTACAAGACGCTGCTCGCTGTCGCCCGGGTGGTCCTGCACACGCGCAACGGCACCATCTTCGACCAGATCGAGCGCGCCGAGGCGGCGGCTCTGCAGGCGCGGGACGCCCTGGCAGCATTGCCGATCCCGCGTGAATTGCCGTCGCCGACACCCACGACGCATACTCCTGCCTCACAGGCGGTGGCCAATGTCAGCGCCGATGGAAGCGGGCTCAGCCAGTGGAACGGCTTTGGCGGTTTCGACGGCGACGGAAGGCACTATGTCGTGCGCCTGGCCGGCCGGCGCACGACGCCGCAACCTTGGATCAACGTCGTCTCCAACGCCTCGTTCGGCTTCCACACCTCCGCCGAGGGCGCAGCCTTCACCTGGAGCCGAAACAGCCGCGACTACCAGTTGACGCCGTGGTCGAATGATCCGGTCTCGAACCGGCCGGGCGAGGGCCTCTATATCTACGATCAGGCGAGCGGCAAGGCATTCTCGCCGCTCGCCGCCATGGTGCGCGATCCCTCGATGACCTACGAGGCCTGGCATGGCCAGGGTTTCTCGACCTTCCGCTCGAAGCGCGGACCATTGTCGATGGACCTCACCCATGTCGTCGATCCGGTCGATTCCCTGAAGATCTCGCGGCTGCGCATCCAGAATTCCGGCTCGGTGCCGGCGCGGCTGCGTGTCTATGCCTATGCCGAATGGGTGCTCGGCGGGCACCGGTCGCGCACTGCGGCAACCATCGTTCCGTCGCGGGACGCGGCAACCGGTGCGCTGCTGGCACAAAACCCCTATGGGCTGGATTTCGGCGAACGGGTTGCGTTCCTCGCGGCCGACGGCGGCGTTCATTCGGTGACGACAGACCGGACGGAGTTCCTGGGCCGGCATGGCTCCAGCGAGCTGCCGCAGGCGGTGCTGAGTGGTGCGGCGCTGTCTGGCCGTGTCGAGGCCGGTGACGATCCGTGCGCGGCGATTGCCCGCGATGTCGAGATTCCGGCTGGCGGCGACGTGACGCTGCTCTGGCTGCTCGGCGACGCCGAGTCCGCCGAGGAGGCTAGCGCGCTGGTGCAGGAGCACCGGGTCAAGGATTTCGACCAGCGATTGGCCGACAATGAGCGCGAATGGCGCGGCTTCCTCGACACCATCCAGGTCGAGACGCCTGACAAGGCGCTCGATGCCATGGTCAATCACTGGCTGCCCTATCAGAGCCTGGCCTGCCGCATCCGTGCCCGCTCGGCCTTCTATCAGGCCAGCGGTGCCTTCGGCTTCCGCGACCAACTGCAGGATACGCTGGCATTGCTGGCGCATGACCCGCAGCTGGCGCGCGACCAGATCCTCAATGCGGCGCGGCGGCAGTTCCCCGAAGGCGACGTGCAACACTGGTGGCTGCCGCGCACGGGTGCTGGCGTGCGCACGCTGATCTCCGACGACGTGGTCTGGCTTGCCCACGCCACGGCGCGCTATTTGCTGGTCACCGGCGATGCCACCATCCTCAAGGAGCAATTGGCCTTCATCGATGGACAGCCGCTCGGCGAGGGCGAGCACGATGCCTTCTTCACCCCGGAAATCTCGAAGAAGACAGCGTCGCTCTACGACCACTGCGCGCGTGCGCTCGATCTCGCCATCAAGCGCAGCAGCCCCGCGGGCCTGCCGCTGATCCTGGGCGGCGACTGGAACGACGGCATGAACCGCGTTGGCGAGCACGGCAAGGGCGAGAGCGTCTGGCTCGGCTGGTTCCTGCTGAAGACGCTGGGCGATTTCGCCCCCGTCGCCAAGGCCGAGGGCGACGCCAAGCGAGCACAGGCCTGGGCAAAGCATGCCGATGTTCTGAAGCGGGCGCTTGAGAGCACCGCATGGGACGGCGAATGGTACCGGCGCGGCAGTTTCGACGACGGCACCCCTTTGGGGTCTCGCAACTCGCAGGAGTGCAAGATCGACTCGATCGCCCAGTCCTGGAGCGTGCTTTCGGGAGAGGGCGATCCGGCACGGTCGACGACCGCGATGGAGCAAGCAACGAAGCTGCTCGTCGACGACAAGCTGAAGATCGTCAAGCTGTTCACGCCGCCCTTCTCGAAGACGGAGAAGGACCCGGGTTATATCAAGAGCTATCCGCCCGGTGTGCGCGAGAATGGCGGCCAGTACACCCATGCCGCCACATGGTTCGTCATCGCGCTTGCCGAGATGGGACAGGTCGACGAGGCCTATCGCTGTTTCTCGATGCTGAACCCCGTCAACCATGCGACCGACGAGGCCACGGCCGAGCACTATCGTGTCGAGCCCTATGTCGTGGCGGCCGATATCTATGCCGGGGACGACAGCGCCGGCAACAGCAAGGGCGGCCGAGGCGGCTGGACCTGGTACACCGGCTCTGCCGGCTGGCTCTACAGGGCTGCGGTCGAAGGCATTCTGGGCATCGAACGGCGCGGCAAGCGTGTCCAGTTCAAGCCGAAGCTGCCGAGCCACTGGGATGGGTACTCGGCAAATCTCAAAATGCTGGGGGCGGAACTCAAGGTTCGCGTCATCCGCGACAATAAGGCCAAGGCCGTGTCGCTGGAGGTGAATGGGGCAAAGACCAAGGGTTCGGCAGTCGAACTGAAGGACGGCGAAGTTGCCGAGGTTGTCATCAGGATCCCGGCCTGAGGACTGTTGCCCAAAAAGCAGGCGCTCGGGGCTGAGGTCCGGGGCGCGACTTTTGTCACCGCGGCGGTATGAGAGACCCCATCCCGCATGGCATTTGCCTCTGCCGATTGAAGGGCATGTCGCCGAGAAATCCATGAAATCAAAGGCTTGAGGCGCGCCCTATGGGCCGCCACGGGCAGTGAGGGTTTGGCCACCCTTCGCCCGGAGGGGCATCCTGCAGCTTTGTTTCGCTCTATACTTCACGAAAGGCGATTTCGGCCTTGGTCATCCGCCGGACATTGTTGCTGATTAAAATTGTGGCAGCACGTGCCAACTGCCATGATTTCGCCGCATGCCTGACATTTTACCTGTCTTCTCAAACCGTTAGGTGATCACGGCAGATTTCGGAACGTCGCCATCTTTTGTTCGCTCTAAGGGAACTGAAGGGGTACACGGCCATTGTTTTGCGACGTATCAACCGGTACGAATAAAATGATGCAGTGCACAATAAACAGCGTGGCGGAGTAACTGGGGTGACCCTTCTGCAAATCTACTGGCGAGCACTCGGTTATCTGGCCGCGGACAGGAAACGCGTTGCGTTGATCTGTTCGGCCAACGTGGCTCTCGCCATCGTAGCGCTTCTCGAGCCGATCATGTTCGGTCGCGTCATCGGCGCCATCTCCGAGCGTGGCTCTGTCTTCACCACGCTGGTCATGTGGGCCGGTCTCGGCGCCTTCAACATCGTTGCCTTCGTCATGGTGGCGCGCGGCGCCGACCGCTTTGCCCACGCGCGGCGCAGCGAAGTGCTTTGCGAGTCCTTCGAGCGGGTGATCACCATGCCGCTCGCCTGGCACCATCAGCACGGCACCTCCAATGCGCTGCACACGATGCTGCGCGCCGTCGAAACCCTGTTCAGCCTTTGGCTCGAATTCATGCGCCAGCATCTGTCGACGGCTGTCGCCCTCGTGCTGCTGGTTCCGACCGCGATCAGCATGGACCTGCGCATGTCGCTGGTGCTGCTTGGCCTCGGGCTGCTCTATGTCGGCATCGGCCGGATGGTCATGCGCCGCACCAAGGCGGGCCAGGCCGCGGTCGAGCGTCACTACCACAAGGTGTTCGCGCATGTGACCGACTCGGTCAGCAACGTTGCGGTGCTGCAGAGCTACAATCGCCTCGGCCACGAGGCCGATACGCTGCGCCGCTACGTCAAGAACCTGCTCGACGCGCAGAACCCTGTCCTCGACTGGTGGGCGCTGGCCAATGCCTTGCACCGTCTGTCCTCGGCAATCTCGATGCTGATCGTGTTGTCGATCGGCTCCTATCTCGTCACTCATGGTCAGTTGGGTGTCGGCGACGTCATTGCCTTCACCGGTTTTGCCACGATGCTGATCGCTCGCCTCGACCAGATGTCGGCTTTCGCCAACCAGATTTCCGAGGCCCGTGCCAAGCTCGAGGATTTCTACCATCTCGAGGACTCCGCGGCTGATGCCGCCGAGCCGGACGGCCTGCGCGATCTTGCCAACGTCACCGGCCATGTCCGCTTCGAGAATGTCGGCTTCGAATTCGCCAATTCCGGCCAAGGCATCGACGACGTGTCCTTCGAGGTGCAGGCGGGCCAGACCGTCGCCATCGTGGGCCCGACGGGCGCCGGCAAGACCACGCTCATCAACCTGCTGCAGCGTGTCTTCTCGCCGTCCCATGGCCGTATCCTGATCGACGGTATCGACACCCGCACCGTGACCCGCAAATCGGTGCGCCATTCGATCGCCACCGTGTTCCAGGATGCCGGCCTGCTCAACCGCTCGATCGAGGACAACATCCGTGTTGGCCGCGCCGATGCAAGCAATGACGAAATCCATGCCGCCGCCAATGCGGCTGCCGCACAGGACTTCATCCTGTCCAAGAGCAATGGCTACGACACGGTGGTTGGCGAACGTGGCGGGCAGCTCTCGGGCGGCGAACGTCAGCGCATCGCCATTGCCCGCGCCGTGCTGAAGGACGCACCGATCCTGGTGCTCGACGAGGCGACCAGCGCGCTCGACGTCGAGACCGAGGACCGCGTCAAGGAAGCGATTGACGAACTGCGCCGCGACCGCACCACCTTCATCATCGCCCACCGCCTGACCACCGTTCGCGACGCCGATCTGGTCGTGTTCATGGACAAGGGCAGGGTGGTCGAGATGGGCGGCTTCACCGAGCTGTCGCTGCGCAATGGCCGCTTTGCCAGCCTGCTACGCGCCGGCGGCCTGCTCAACGACGAGGAGGTTCGCCGCCTCAGCCGCACCGTACAGCAACAGCAGGAAGCAGCCGCCTGAGCTTCTTTCTCCGACCTCCCCCTTGTGGGAGGTCGGACCGTAGGTCCGGGTGGGTACAGGCGCTGCCGTCGCTCCCCACCCCGCTGCTTCGCAGCGACCCTCCCCACAAGGCATATGCGCTAAGATAGGCGTTGCCGTGGCAAATCGGTTGTGATTCTACGCTGCGATGACACACGAATCGCTTGTAGATGACGGCTGGGCCGAGACGATTGAGCTCCTCGGCGGTGAAGAGTTGATTGCAGGGAGTGGCCGCAAGACGAAGGCGTTTCTGCGGCCGCGGGGCGTCAGGTCGGCGACTGATCTGTTGCGCCTGACACCGGCTTACTGCCTTGGCAAGGTTGGCATGCGGGGCGTCGTGGCCTGGGCGGCGGCAAGCGGGATCGCCGACATCTCGGACGTGGCGTTGCTCGGCCGGCTGCGTAATGCAGGGCCGTGGCTGCAGCAGTTGATCTGGCATCTTTTGAAGCGCGAGGAGGAAGGGTTGGCCAAGGGCCGGCTGATCCGCATCCTCGATGCGACATCGGTTGCCAAAGCCGGTGTGCATGAGAAGAAGAACAATGGCCTTTGGCGTATGCACTGCGCCTTCGATCTTGAGCGCGAGCAGTTCGATTTCCTCGAGATCACCGACCAGAGCGAGGCCGAATTGATCGACCGCGTGCCGGTGGTGCCGGGCGAGATCCGCATCGGCGACCGCGCCTATCTGCAGGCCGAGCGGATCGCAAAGGTCATGGCGCAAGACGGCGACGTTGTCGTGCGCGCGCCGTGGAAGAATGTGCGATGGCTCGACGCCAGCGGCAAGGTGTTCGATCTCATCGGCCACCTGAAGAGCTGCCGGGAGGAGGTCATCGAAACGCCTGTCTGGCTGGGCCTCAAGAAGGGCGAGCCCCTGAAGATGCGCCTGATCGCCTTGCGCAAATCCGAGGCCGCGACACAAGAAGCGCGGCGCAAAATCAACAAGGAAGCCAAGGCCAAGGGCAAGCAGGTTCAACCAGAGACGCTGATTGCCGCCGGCTTTGTCATCCTTGTGACCTCGCTTGACCAGGAGGAGTTTCCCTCCGGCACAGTTCTCAAGCTCTATCGCATGCGCTGGCGCATCGAACTCGCTTTCAAGCGCCTGAAGAGCCTGATCGGACTGCGCGCGCCTCCCGCCAAAGACCCAAGGATCGCAAGGCCCTGGATTCTTGCCCACTTCCTCATCGCGCTTGTGACCGAACCCCTTTCGCAGGAGTTGGGTGTCTCTCCCCCTTGAGCGACGGGCGCCCGCTGCTGTGGCGCGCCACCCGCCAGATCGTCGCCTCTCTGATCGCAGCGATCTTTGCTCAGCCTCCCTTGGCAACTCTGCGCCAAAATCTCCATGCCTTGCGACATCGATGGCGTGAGCCACCACGAAAGCGCAAATTTCAGTCCATGCCGAAACTATCTTAGCGCATATGCCCCACAAGGGGAGGGTAAGTAGCCCTGCGACACCACCGCTCGATTGCCCCGAACGCCGCGGCGGTTTATGTAGAACCACATGAGCGACACGACTTCACGCCTGACCGGCTGGATGGATCTTGCCAACCCGACGCGCTTCGTCGGGCTGGCGGACAGGGTCGTGCCATGGCTGGCCACGATCGCCACACTGATCCTCGCCGTCGGGCTCTATATGAGCTTCGCCGCGCCTGAGGATTTCCAGCAAGGCCTCACCGTTCGCATCATGTACATCCACGTGCCTTTCGCCTGGCTCGCCATGATGTGCTACACGCTGATGGCGATCTCGGCGCTCGGCACACTGGTCTGGCGGCATCCGCTGGCCGATGTCGCGCTGAAATCAGCCGCACCCATCGGCGCCGTCTTCACCGCGCTGGCGCTGATCACCGGTTCGATCTGGGGCAAGCCGATGTGGGGCACCTGGTGGGTCTGGGATGCGCGCCTGACCTCGGTGTTCGTGCTGTTCCTGATGTATCTCGGCATCATCGCGCTGACCCGCGCACTCGACGATGCCAGCCGCGCCGCCTGGGCCGCCGCCATCATCACGCTGGTCGGCTTCATCAACATCCCAATCATCAAATTCTCGGTCGACTGGTGGAACACGCTGCACCAGCCGGCCTCGGTGTTCCGCATGGGCGGCTCGACCATCGACCCAAGCCTGCTATGGCCGCTGCTGGTGATGGCGCTCGGCTTCACCGTGCTGTTCTTCGCGCTGCACCTGATGGCGATGCGCACCGAAATCCGCCGCCGCAGGGTGATTGCCATGCGCAGGGTTGCGGCACGGCAGGCAGAGAGACGCGATTAGGTTTCCCCCTCTCGCCGCTCGAATTGCGACCAGCAGCAACCTTACTCCTGCTTTCGCCCAAACAATGCTGCTGTGTTGCTGTATAGCAACGAGGTGTCCCAAAAGGCCGCCTCGACTTCGTCCGTCCGTTGACATCTTCCCCTGAGCCGAGCGAAGTGCCAGTCACTGTTATCGAGCGGGGATTCGACGATGAAACTGAGTTTACTGGCTGGGGTATCGATACTCGCATTGGGGCTTGGCTGGAGTTCGGCGCACGCCGCCGATGCTGTCGTCGACGCCCCGAGGGCGGAAGATCTCTGGTATGTCACACTGTTTGGTGGCGCCAGTTTCCCCAATGATGTGAAGACGGACTACGATGGTTCTCGGTATTCAGTCGATCTTAATACTGGCTTCGTGATCGGCGGTGCTGTCGGTCGGCGCATCAACGATGTGTTTCGTGTCGAAGGCGAATTGTCCTACGCGCGCTACAAAGCAAGTTCGTTTAGCGGCAGTTACGACGGTGTTGTCTTCAACTCAGGCGATGCGGCCGGCAATTTGTCAGCGACCTATCTGCTCGCCAATGTCTGGGCCGACGTTGCGCATTTTGGCGATGCCAAGCTCTATGTCGGCGGCGGTATCGGCGCAGCTTATGTTACCGCCGATACCCATTTTGACGGTGACGACTTTGGATATGGGCCTGGCGGCTGGGGTTTCGCCGGCCAGTTGGGGACCGGTGTCACCTATGCGGTGACGCAGAATGTCGACCTCGATTTCGGCTATCGCTTCAAGGCCGTCTCCAACGTCGATCTGGACGACAATGACGGCAGCAATACCTACAAGGATGCCAAATTGTACTCCCACAATCTGCAGTTTGGCGTTATCTACAAGTTCTGATTTGACCGGCCTGTCACAAGCCGCGACCGGGATTTGACGGATGCCGCTCTTGCCACGCCGGCAGCCCTTGGGTCTGCCGGCAATGATCCCAGCCTCTCTTCCGACCGCCGGTGAACCGGCGGAAAAGACATTGCAGCGCGGCATCGACCTACAACGGCGCAAGCGTTTTCGCGAGGCCGAGTTCTGCTACCAGACGGTTCTTCGCACGCAGCCGAAAAATGCCATGGCGCTGAACCTGATGGGCACTCTGGCCATCGAGGCCGAGCATCATGACGCCGCCATTGCCTATATGGAAAGGGCGGTCAAGCTCGAACCGGGCAACGCCATCTTCCGCAACAATCTCGGCAACGCCTACAATGTCACCGGCGACATCGAGCGCGCCCGCAAACATCTAAAGAAGGCGATCGCGCTTGACGGACGGCTCATCGAAGCTTTGTGCAATCTCGGCCGGTCCTACCGCAGCCAGCTCGAGGGCGACGTCGCCGAAGGTTTCTATCGCCGGGCGCTGGCGGTCGACAGCCAATCGCTGACGGCCCTTGCCGGTATGGGCGATCTGCTCACCGACATCGGCCGACAGGCCGAGGCGGTCGAATGTTTTGGCCGCGCGCTTGCCATCGACCCGAGCCATGTCGAGGCGCTGGCCGGAATGGCGCTGGCGCGCCGGGCGGTCAAGGACGATCCGGCGCTGCCTTTGATACGGGCTCGCCTGGAATTGCCCATGACGACCGATCGCGAGCGGGTGGTGCTGCACCACGCCGCCGGCAAAATGCTCAACGATCAGCGCGAGTATCGCCTGGCCATCCGCCATTTCGCGCAGGCCAAGGCAATTTCCGGCAATGATTTCGACATTGACCGGCACACCCAGCTTTACGACAGCTTCATCGACACTTTCGATGCCGACTTCTTCGCGGCGCGGCCGAAATTGGGAAATCCGTCGAGACGCCCGGTCTTCATCGTCGGCATGCCACGGTCGGGAACAACACTGACCGAGCAGATATGCGCCAGTCATCGCGATATCTATGGCGCGGGCGAACTGCCGACCATTCGCTCGTTGGCCGGTGAACTCGGGTTCGACAAACTCGATCCTGCTGTCTTCACCAAGGCCATGGCGGCGCTCACTCCGGCCAAGGCGAAAGAGCTCGGCTCGAAATATCTAGACGATCTCAACAAGCGCAACGGCAAGGCGCGGCTGGTCGTCGACAAGATGCCGCATAATTTCGAGATGCTGGCCTTCATCAGCCTCATCTTGCCAAATGCCCGCATCATCCATTGCCGGCGCGACCCGATGGACAATTGCACGTCCTGCTTCATGCATAATTTTTCCGAAGCACATGGCTACAATGCCGATCTGACCAAGCTGGGGCAGTATTACCGGCAATATGACCGCTTGATGCGCCATTGGGCCAAGGTCGTCCCGCTTGATATCCACGACATGCCCTACGAAGAAACGGTGGCCGATTTTGAGCATCGCGCGCGTGGATTGATCGGGTTCCTCGGGGTCGAATGGGACGATGCCTGCCTCCGTTTCCACGAAACCGAGCGCACGGTGCGGACGCCGAGCCGCTGGCAGGTGCGCCAGCCGATCTATTCGTCCTCGGTCGAGCGCTGGAAACTGTACGGCGACGCCCTCGATCCATTGAAAACCGCGCTGGGTCCAGTTCTTCAACGCTGAGTGCATCTGGCGTTCAGTTCGGGCGCGTCGGTCTCACCCCATCCTTCCCCGCGCCGCCACCGGCAGCGTTTCCAGCACCTTGTCGCCGTCGACCAGATTGACCTCGTTGAACAAATTGGTGACGACGCAGCAATGGTCGGGCACGACACGCACGCGCTCGCCGATGCGCAGCTTGCCGTCGCCCGAAAGCGTGACGGTGCCGTGCTCCTCGCTCAGGCCCGTCACCCGCGCTCCCGACACGCCGAGCAACTCGCCGAAATCGGCGAGACCCAGCGTGTCGCTGGACAGCGCCTTGCTGCCGGCATCGAGGATAGCGCGCGTCGCTGTGGGATGGCTGACCACCGTCGACAGCACCGTCAGCGCACAGTCGTCGAGGCCGCCGACGCCTTTGGCGACCTGATAGCGGTCGAGATAGATGTAGGTGCCTGGACGATACTCCGTGACAACAGATGTATCGCTGGAGCGCCACATATCCGGGGTGCCGCCGCTGGAGATGCGTTCGCAGGCGAGGCCTGACGCGGCCAGTGCCTGCTTGGCCCCGGCGAGCCAGGCTTCGGCCTCCGCTGCCCGCCCGGCGGCCGGGTAGGTCATCAGTCCGCCGAAGGCGAGGCCACCGGCTCTGTCGATCTGTCTTGCCAGCGCAACCGCTTCATCAGCCGTCTGCACGCCGCAGCGGCCCATGCCGGTGTCGCATTCGACCAGCACCGGCAGACGATGGCCGGCATCGGTGAAGGTGGTTGCCAGCCCTTCGAGCGTCTCCATGCTGTCCGCTGTCACCGACAGGGTGACGCGCCCGTGCAGCGCCAGAAGCCGTTCCAGCTTGGCCCGCCCAAGGATGTTGTAGGGAAGAAAAATATCGGTCAGCCCGGCATCGGCCATCACCTCGGCCTCGCCGATCTTCTGGCAGGTGATGCCGACGGCGCCGGCCGCCACCTGCTTCTTTGCCCAGTAGGGCAATTTGTGCGTCTTGATATGCGGCCTGAGCTTCAGCCCGTTCTTGTCGGCATGCGCCTGGGCGCGGGCAATGTTGGCTTCCGCGCGCGCGGCGTCGATCAGGATGGACGGCGTATCGAGATCGTGGACGGTCGGCATCATCTTTCACCCCATGAGGAATCCGCGGGTTTTATGGCCCTGAAAATCCGTGATGTCACGCGGCCAGGCAAGCGGATCTGTGGTCCATACGCCCTGCGCAATGCCGGGCAGGGCGGCGAGATGGATCGACACCGCATCGACGTTCGGCTATGCGATTTGCCAGACAAATCGATACGAAGGGATCATGATCATGAAGCGCTCCGCCATCAACGACATCATCCGCGAAGCCGACGCTTTCATCCGCTCGTTCGGCTACATCATGCCGCCCTTCGCCTATTGGTCGCCGCAGGAGGCGAAGGCGCGCCAAGTCGACTCGTCGGCGGTGTTTAGCTCGCGGCTCGGCTGGGACATCACCGATTACGGGCAAGAGAAATTCAGGGAACTCGGCCTGTTCCTGTTCACCGTTCGCAACGGCCGCTACGAGGACATGAAGAAGGGCATGGGCATGCTCTATGCCGAGAAGATCATGATCTCGCGCAAGGACCAGCTGTCGCCGATGCACCGCCACAACATCAAGGCCGAGGACATCATCAACCGTGGCGGCGGCAAGCTGGTGCTGGAACTGTTCATGCATGACCGCGACGGCGGCATCGATCCCAAGGCCGAGGTTTCGGTGCCGGTCGACGGAACCATCCACAGGCTGCCCGCGGGCGGGCTCCTGAAGCTCGACCCGGGCCAGAGCGTCACGCTGCTGCCCGGCGTCTGGCATGCTTTCTGGGCCGAGGGCAAGGACGTGCTGATCGGCGAGGTCTCGACCGTCAATGACGATCTCACCGACAATGTGTTTCGCGAACCGATCGGGCGTTTTTCCAACATCGACGAAGACGTTGCCCCGGTCCATCTGCTGGTGTCCGACTACGAGAAGTGGCTGGGGTAAGGGGCGCCGCCCCACGCCCTCGGTGACGCCAGTCACACGGTCGAAAGCCCGGACTTCTGGCTCCCGATCGAGGCGGGGTACGTCACAAGCACTTTGCCGGGTTGATTAGGGGTCCGCCTTCATCCAGATGGATGGCGACTCTCGTCAGCGCATGTGTTGGCTTCAAGCCGAAGCGCGGAGACCGGAGCGACAATGGGCGAGGGTCCCATTGGGCGTCTGTCTCCATAGGCTCGGTGACCGAGGAGAGCCAAGATGCAATTTCCTGCCCAGAAGAACAAAAGATCGGCTCAACCTGCCGAGGATGAGCGCCAGGCACGGCTTGAGAAAACAGCTAGGCTCAAGCAGCTTCGGTCCTATGCTTCCTGGCTTTCGTCTGACCCAAATGCCCAACTTCACGATGAGATCGACTGCTCCGTGCTGATCGAGGAAGGCGTGGAACGACGCGGCATGGAGCCTTGGCTGATCGGCAGGTGACACGACCGGGTGGCGCGGTTTCCACCACCAACGGCGATCTGGCCGACAATTTGTTTGGCTAAAGCAGTTCACCGTTTCACGGAAACGGCGACCCGCTCTAACTCCTTGTTTTGACGCAATTCCGGACGGAACACCGTTTCACACTTTTCCTGGAATTGCTCTAGCCGATCGGCCGCAACAGTGGCGGCAGGCTGACTTCGCGTCAGTGACAGCAGCCTTGCTGCGCGCTCGTCCTGCACAGGCAGGACGAGGTGATCGGCACGTCCGCCTTGGCCAGCGCTGCGGCAAGGCTTGTCTGCAATGTCGGCAATTCATCAGTCTCGCCGCGCCGTTTCAGGCATTCCACCAGCCCGTGCAGTGCCCAGACATTGTTCGGATGCTGGGCGCAGCGCTGCACCGTGCCGCTCAGGCCCAGATCGTCGCGATAGACCTGCTCGGCCTCTTGCGCATGGCCCTGGTCGAGAAGCAGCGCCGCCAGCGCATGGCGCGGCGGGTGCATCCAGGCCCACGGCTCGGTGTAGGACAAATTGTCGTCAAGCTCGACCGCCTGCCGCAAATGGCTATACGCCTCCTCATGCCGGCCCTGGTGGTACGCCAGCTCGCCGTCGAGCAGGGCGGCACCGACAGCCAGTGAGGCTTGCGTCGGATTGCTGAGGAAGCGCCGCTCGGGCGCAATGCCTTTCAGATGCCGATGGAACGCTTCGCGCTCACGCTCGGCTTCAGCAAATTGCCCAAGCGTCGCATGCGCCACACCCTTGGCGTAGTGCTGCATGGCCGCCGTCAGCACATAGAGGCCTGGCTCCGCGGTCGCCGGTTCGTCGATGATCTCCCGCCAGCGGCCGAAGCGCACCTGCACATGCGATTTCATCGCATGGTAGCCTTCCACCGTCTGCGTGAGCTTGGGCCGGCCGGGGATGGCGACCACGTCGCGCGCGACCAGGCTGCGCACCCTGTCGGCGGCCCACAGTGCAGGCTGGTACTGGCCCGACAACATGCAGGTGAACATCATCAGGTGCAGATCGTGGCAGCAGCCGAGCAGATAGTAGGTCGGCTCATCGGCATAGGCGAGATAGAGGTCGTTGGCGCGCACCGCCTTTTCGCTGGCACGTCTGGCTTTCTCATACTCGCCGCACAGCACATAGATGTGCCCCGGCATGTGGTTCATATGCCCGGCATCAGGACACATTTCGCCGAGCAGATCCGCTGACCGCATGCCGCGCTCCGGCATGGTGGACATTTCCAGCAGATGGATGTGCAGGTGGACGATCGCCGGATGTTGTGCTGCGCTGGCCTCACCGGCAAGCCGGATCGACCGCTCGCAGACGTCGAGCGCCTCGACGACATCGGAATTCGGCGCCGGCGCGCCGGTCTTGAGGTTCCACAGCCGCCGCACCGTGCGCATCATCAGCGCTTCGACCAGCAGTGCCATCACATCATGGTCGTCGGGAAAGTCCCTGTACACAAGCCGCATCGCGGCGGCATAGGCGTCATCCCACCGTTGGAATTCGTCCGGGCTCACCCGGTACGGCTTCTGGAAGCGGGCGGCCAGCGCCTCGATCAGCCGCTTCTCGATCTCGTTGGCGGAAGCCGCATTGGCCCGGGCCAGCTGGACATGCGCGAAGCAGCGCTTGGTCGCGCTGTCGGCCTCGGCCTCGCCATGTTCCTTCCAGGTCAGATTGTAGAAAGGTCCGGCGGCATAGGCGATGCCCCAATGGATCATCGGACATTCAGGATCTGTTTCGAGCGCCTTCTCAAAACACTTGATGCCTTCCTCATGGTTGAAGCCATAGCACCAGTTGAGGCCGATATCGAACCAACGCTGGGTTTCTGTCGAGCGAGTGGAGATGGGGCGGCGGTAGATGCCGAGGTCGAAGCGGTCCATGTCTTCCATTCAAAGTCTTGTCGACCGCGAGCCAAGCGGTACCAGATTCCTTCGCCATCAATGTGTGCCGAAATCCGTATCCATGGCAAACGCCACGAGTGCCATCGCCATTGTTTGAGACGGTAAGGCTGGCGTTCCCTGACAAGAAAAGCCGCCCGGCTTGTATCAGCGCGGGCGGCTTTTGAAAAATGGAGGTCTGAATGGGAATTGAACCCATTACGTCGGTTTTGCAGACCGATGCGTCACCGTCCCGCCCTCAGACCGTGCGGATCTTATGCCTACCTCATCGGTGCTTCGTCAACCTTGCTGCAGGGCAGCTTCCCGCTACGCGGTTGGACGACGAAAGGTGGGGACTGCTGGTGTTGTGGTGATGATGCGGCTAGCGCCACCCTTAGTCGGTCCCTTCGCGCGGCGCCTCGTCTTGCCAGCCGGCTAGCTCTGGCAGGTCGTCAAGCCAACTTTTCTCTGTCATCAAGGCATCGCCGGCCTGCGGGGCAGCCTCGGTGGCGTTTTGGATGAGCCAATCCATCCACTTGCGATAGGCGACCGGGGCCAACTCGGGCGGCAACACCTTGGCCTTGGCCAGCATGCGTTTGCGGAAACTCACCTGCCTGCGGAGTTTGGTCGTCGTGAACTTGATGGCCTTGCCCTGGTATTCGACCGTCCAGCGCCCATCCCCATGGCTGGTGAGCCTGTCGATGGCGAAGCCGACATCCACCGGCCTATCCCGCCAAGGCAGCTCGATGGCATTCGTCCTCAGATCAAGTGCCCATCGCCTGTAGTCGGTCCCGGCACGCTGCGGCGGCAGCACCCCGGCCTGTTCGAGTATCTTCCTGCGGAAGGTCGGCTGCTTCTTGAGCTGGCCTGTCGTCAGCTCGATGCGATGCCCACGGAATTCGACATGCCAGCGGATCCTCCCATTGCCGAAATACTTGACCAGCCTGTCGATGACGAACTCGCCGTCGGAGAGCGTCACGCAGCCTTGGCTGATGCGTTCGAGAATGTACTGGCTATCAGTGAGCATGACGCGGCCTTGTGGAGGAGCCTTCATGAAGCTTCACTAAGGCGGACGCAACGACCAGGCAATCTCGCCTTCCATGATTCCGTCGCATAGACACCGATGACGCGCCGTATCGCTCGCGCGCTTATCCTGACCAGCGGCTAGGAGCAGCGGCCCGGCGTCGGGGGGTATCGAGGGGGACTGGCGCCGAGCCTGACCGGCTTGGAGGGGGCAGTGCCGGCTGTCCGAATTATAAGCCCTTTTATGTGCCACTGCTAATTTAATCAAAGGAGCATGTTCCGTCAGATCGACCAGGCCAGGAATCCGGGAAGCCCGCGTGAAGCATCTGCGCGGCAAGAAAAAGAGGGCCGACAGGCTACCAGAGGCGCGGGCTTTCGGCGTCAAAGCACATTCCGCTGCAACTCTGCGTCAATTGTCGGGCGACCGAAATGTCTGGTGACAGCCGGTGCAGATTTTCCGGATCTGTTCAAAAGAAGCCGCAAGCGCGATCCTGTCGCTGACGGGCGCCGTCGCGGCGAAAGTCTCGGTGGCTTTGTGCAGCTTCTGCATTGCCTCCTGGAATACCTCGGGCTTTTCCCAAATCGCCGGCAAGGCTTTGCTGTGGTGATCGATGCTGCCAGGGGGAAACAAAATTGTGGTTCTGTGGCAATTCTCGTGGAGCGCATCGGCGTGCTGAACCACGGCCGCCGTGTCGAACGGCGCATTTCCCACCAGCATGTCCCCTATGGCCTTCAACTCGCGGCCCATGTTCTTCATCGTCTCCATGCGCTCGGCGATGATACCCGTTGCGCCTTTGTGCGCCAGCGCAGCGCCGGCAATCAGCACGGCTGCCAACGCCATGGCCGCGAGCTTGAACAACCAAACCTCCCGTCCGCGAGGGAGATCTGCCGCCGAGTTAAGCGGCAGGTCTCGCTTGTACTACTTCACCGGAATCATCAGGTGCGCGTAGGGCGTGTCGGGGAACATCACATAAGGCTGTTTCGGGTCCGGTTCGTGGGGGTACAGGGCCATTATGTCCGGTGCGTTCATGACCATTACATGCGGACCGTCATGCAGCCATTCGGCCCCTTCCGGTGGCTTGGTTGCAAAGGGATCGGTGTTGCTGGCCGCATCGCCCCCCTTCAGCATATACGCGAAAGCGACCTTGCCTTTGGGGGGCTCGCCCTTGGACATGATCGCGTGCATCCACGCCATGCCGTTCTCATCTGTACACATCGGATCGTCGGCGGGAGTCCCAGGATCGTCGGGGATGCAGGTGAAGCCGTTCGTGCCCTTTTTTAGCGTTTTCATCTCCCAGTTCACGACGGCGGCATTTTTGCCGACAGCCTCCGGCGCTGCCGTGATCGCATTCTCAATCAACTGCTCATCGCTTTTATCGGCCGCAAGCGCGGCAGAACTCCAGGCGACCGCAAAGGCTGCCAAAAACACCGGGCTTGGATGGATGCGCATTTCCTCCTCCTTCGCGAGCGCCAGATTGGACGGCGCGCGTCACAACGGTCAGCTCCCGCTCTTCGGAGTTGGCTGCTGCTCTAGGATCTAGAACGCGCCGAAGGCGATACTACTCTCAATTTTTCATTCGTAAAAGCTAATATAAGAACGGGGGATTGAAGCGTGGTGTTGCGAGTCCCGTTCACGCCCAGCAGGAAGATCCGCTGCGCCGACACCGCAGGATTTGCGGGATGAGTAAGTCGGCTGTTTTTGAAAAAATGTTTGGCTGGGGAACCTGGATTCGAACCAGGACTAACGGAGTCAGAGTCCGTGGGTCTACCGTTAACCTATTCCCCAGCAGGCGCGGTCATGAACCGTGCGGGCCGAGCGGGCAAGCCGCTGTGAGCGCTGCCTTGTAGCCGCCAGCGGAAAATAGTCAAGCCTGCTCTGCGGTTCAATGGCACGTTTCGTCAGGCGATTTCAGACGCCACACTTCAGATGCGGGCGCGCGGCTCCCAGTCCAATCTCGCTCCTCAGCTCTCGTTGCGGCTGAACTGCGAGCGTTCGAAGAACAGCACCACGCCCAGGCCCAGAATCAGCGGGATGATCAGGTAGAACAGCCGGAACACCAGCAGCGCCGCCAGCACGCCGACCGGATCCATGTCCGACAGGCCGGCGAGAAACACCACCTCGAACACGCCGAGCCCGCCCGGCGCGTGCGAGATCTGCGCGATCGAGAAGGAAACGAGGAAGACACCCAGCACGACGAAATAGCCGGGATTGTGGGCTTCGGGGAGGGCAAAGAAGATGATCGCGGCGGCGGCCAGCAACTCGATCGGGCCGATCAGCAATTGCCGGGCGACGATCGGCAGCGCCGGATAGTGCAACTGAAAGCCAGCGATCTTCAGCGGGCGTAGATGCAGCCAGCTACCGAATATGTAGGCGGCGACGAGCAGCAGCATCGCGATACCGGCCGCTTCCGACAGGCCATGATGGGCGATGCCGGAAAACCGGTCGAGTATCTCAGGCTCGAACACCAGAACCAGGCCCGAGGCCAAAATCGTCGACAGCACGAAGGTGATCCAGCAGACCGCCACCAGCACGCCGACATCCTGTCCGGTCAGGCCTCTGGTGCCGTAGGCGCGGTAGCGGATGACAGCGCCCGAAAACACCGAACCGCCAATGTTGTGCGACAGCGCATAGGTGGTGAAGGAGCACAGCGTGACGAACAGCCACGATACGCGCTTGCCGATATGCAGGAGCGCGATGTGGTCGTAACCGGCGAGCGAGGCATAGGCGATGATCGAACTCAGCGCGGCAAGAACCCAGCCGCGGGTCGGAATGGCCGTGATACCGTCCCACACATCGTCGAGCGAAACGCCGCGCAGTTCGTGCCAGAGCAGCAGCAGCGAGAAGATCACCGCGGCGATGCCGACGACCGGCCAGAAATAGCGTCTCCAGTTCATTGCCTGACTGCCATGCGTTGCGGGTCCGCTTCCTTTTCGTGGCTGGTGGGAGGCCGGCAGTGCCGGATTCTTCCGCTCATTTCAGAAATGCCTCATCGAAGCCGGCTATTCAACCGCGAACCCTTGTCGCAGCGCCGGCCGGCAAGATTTGCCGCAGTGAGCGGCCGCGCCGGAACGGCGGTCAGCGGCCTGCCGGCAAATTCGGCATGCGGCTCTTGGTGATCGGGCGCGGCGCTGTTAGTCTGGCGGCAACTTAAAACACTGAAGCGCCTGCTGCGTCCATCATAGGTTCGCGCGGCGCCGGAAGGAACGACAGTGGAAGACCACGACACCGGCGCCGGCGCGCCGGAGGTGGGCGTGTCCAGCGCTTCCCGGCGGTCGGCTGACCCGGGGAACGCAAGCTGGCAGCAACGCCGCCCGACGGAGCTCCGCTCCGCAGACGGGCAGGCGGGCGACGCACCCCACAAAGGCAAGCCCAAGAAGCGGCGCAAGCGAAGGCGCGGGCGCAAGGTTTTTGCGCGCGACGAAGCGCGTCCCACGGAGAATCGATCGCCGGCGCCAGGCAAAACCGGTGCCCCGGCGGCGGAGGCCCACAGGGCGGTGGAATCGGCGGTCTCGCCCGCCGCTGTTGTGCCACGGCCGGAACAAGGCGCCCGTCGGCCGCCGGTCCAGGAGCTTCCGGTGTTTGCGGCGCTTGACCTCGGCACCAACAATTGCCGGCTGTTGGTCGCCGTGCCGACACGGCATGGCCAGTTCCGCGTCATCGACGCCTTTTCTCGCATCGTGCGGCTGGGCGAGGGGCTCACCGCCAATGGCCGGCTCGGCCAGCCGGCGATGGACCGCGCGGTCGAGGCGCTGAAGATCTGCGGCGACAAATTGCGCAACCGCAAGATCAGAAAAGCCCGGCTGATTGCTACCGAGGCCTGCCGTACGGCCGAAAACGGCGTCGAGTTCATCGACCGCGTCGAACGCGAGGCCGGCTTGAAGCTCGAGATCATCGACCGCCAGACCGAAGCGCGGCTGGCGGTGTCCGGCTGCGGCTCGCTGGTCGAGCGCGACACCCAAGGCGTCGTGCTGTTCGATATTGGCGGTGGCTCGTCCGAAATCGCGCTCATCGATCTCGCCGGCCGCCGTTCGCCAAGGTTGGCCAATCACATCGTGTCGTGGACGTCGCTGCCGGTCGGCGTCGTCTCGCTGGCCGAGCGCTTTGGCGGCCGCACGGTGACGCGCGAGATCTTCGCCGCCATGGTCGATGATGTCGCCGGCCGGCTGGCCAACTTCGACGGTCGCGACCGGCTGAGCCATCTCAAGGCCAGCCCGAATTTTCATCTGCTGGGCACGTCGGGAACGGTGACGACGCTGGCCGGTGTCCACCTTGAGCTCGAGCGCTACGATCGCCGCCGTGTCGACGGGCTGTGGATGGACCGCGACAGCGTCGATCGCATGGTCGAAAGACTGGTTGGCTGGGATTTCCAGCAGCGCTGCGCCAACCCTTGCATCGGTGCCGATCGCGCCGATCTGGTGCTGGCCGGCTGTGCTATCCTCGAAGCGATCCGCGCCGTGTGGCCGTCCGAGCGGCTGCGAGTCGCCGATCGTGGCCTGCGCGAAGGTATTTTGAGCGAACTGATGGCCGATGATGGCGTCTGGCGCAACGATGGGCGTGGCAGAGCGTGAACAGTCGACTCCCCACTCCGTCGAGCTTCGCTCGACACCTCTCCCCCGATCGACGGGGGAGAGGAAGGGCGCGAGTTCGCCGACCCTCGCTCCTTTCCTCTCCCTCCGGAGGGGGGAGAGGTGGCGCCGCGAAGCGGCGACGGAGTGGGGGAAACCGTTCACGAAACGCGCAGACGTGGAAAAACGACCGCAACTCCGCGAGCGAGAAAACTCAGGCAAGAAACTAGCCAATGACCAAGAAACCGGAAAAACCAGGATCCGCCAGCATTCGCGTGCTGAAGACACGGATCAAAAAGAAGAGCGGCCTGAAGGAATCGTCGCGCCGCTGGCTGCAGCGCCACATCAACGATCCCTATGTCCAGCGCTCCAAGGCTGACGGCTATCGCTCGCGCGCGGCCTACAAGCTGATCGAGATCGACGACAAGCATCATCTCCTGAAACCCGGCATGAAGGTGATCGATCTCGGCGCCGCCCCCGGCGGCTGGTGCCAGGTCGCCGCCGCGCGGACGAAATCGACGGCCGACAAACCGCATGTCATCGGCATCGACTATCTCGAAATGGACGCCGTGCCCGGCGCGCCGGTGCTGCTGATGGATTTCCTCGATCCGGCAGCACCGCAAAAGCTGGCCGAGGCGCTGGGTGGCGATCCCGACATCGTGCTGTCCGACATGGCGGCACCGACCACCGGCCACAAGCGGACCGACCATATCCGCACCATGCATCTGTGCGAGGTGGCCGCCGATTTCGCGCTGTCGGTGCTGAAGCCGGGCGGGCATTTCCTTGCCAAGACCTTCCAGGGCGGCGCCGAAAACGAGCTGCTCTCCATGCTCAAGAAGAACTTCCGCTCCGTCCATCACGTCAAGCCGCCGGCGTCGCGGGATGAATCGGTCGAGCTCTATTTGCTGGCCAAAGATTTTAAAGGGCGAGAGGCCGGTCCGCCGTCAGGCGGATCGGAACGTCCAGTGGACGTTCCGAAGGCCTCGAGCGCCCGGAGCCATAGCGAAGGGCCGGGGGACGCCGACGACTGACAGGGCACCGCCGGTCCGCCGTCGGGCGAATCGGGTCGTCCAGAAGGCGAGCCCGAAGCGTAGGCTGCCATCAGTTGCTAGGTGGGCTCACCGTTTCCAGCGTCTTGGGTGTGGTCAGCCGGCCGTGGCCGGAGACGGCGTTGCCGTCATCGGGCGCCAGCCGGATGAAGGATAGCGATGCCACCGCAGAGACCGCTGCAACGATAAAGAAGGCGGTGTGGAAATCGTCCAGCGACAGCGGGCCGCCATGGATTGACGTCGATACTTCCAGGATTCCGCCGGCCAGCGCCACGCCGAGCGCGACCGACAACTGCTGGAACACCGCTGTAATCGGCGTCGCCTTGCTGGTGTCTTCAGCCGAAACCTCGGCATAGGCGAGCGCATTGACGCCGGTGAAGAACATCGAGCGGATGAAGCCGCCGACGAGCAGCATGGCTAGCATCAGCAGATAGGGTGTGTCGGGTGTGAACAGGCCGTAGATGGCGATCGAGGCCGCGGCGACCAGCGAACCGACAACCAGCACGCGGCGGAAGCCAGCGACGCGGAAGATCAGTGCGGTGACGAATTTCATGCCGATGGCGCCGATCGCCGAGACGAAGGTGATCATGCCGGACTGGAACGGCGTCAGCCCAAAGCCGATCTGGAACATCAGCGGCAGCAAGAAGGGCACGGCGCCGATGCCGATGCGAAACAGCGAGCCGCCAAGCACCGAAGAGCGGAACACCTGGTTGCGGAACAGTTCGAGCGCCAGCAGGGGGTTTTTGGCGCGCCGCGCGTGCAGCAGATAGAGCGCGCCCGATACGAGACCGACCGCTACGGTGGTGACACCGACGATTGGCGGCAAATATGGCAAGCTGACCACCGACAGGCCGAACACCACGCCGGATGCCGCCAGCCCGCTCAGCACGAAGCCGATGAAATCAAGTGGCGGGGTCTGCGCGGGTTCGGTCTCCGGCAGGAAACGCGTCGCCAACCAGATGCCGACCACGCCGATCGGCACATTGATCAGGAAGATCCAATGCCAGGTGAAGTAGGTGGTGATGAAGCCGCCGACTGGGGGCCCGACCAACGGCCCGACCAACGCCGGAACGGTCAGCCAGGACATCGCCGCGACGAGTTCGCTTTTCGGTGTCGCGCGCACCAGCACCAGCCGCCCGACGGGCGTCATCATGGCGCCGCCGATGCCTTGCAGGAAGCGCGACACCACGAAAGCCGGCAGCGAACCGGAGAGCGCGCAAGCGATCGAGCCGACGATGAAGACCGCGATCGCGGCGCGAAAGATATTCTTGGCGCCGAAACGGTCTGCCATCCAGCCGCTGATCGGAATGAAGATCGCCAGCGACACGAGATAGGCGGTCAACGCCAGCTTGAGCGCGATCGGACTGGTGTGGATGTCGACGGCGATCGCCGGCAGCGATGTCGCAATGACGGTCGAATCCATGTTTTCCATGAAAAGGGCGACCGCCAGGATGAGCGGGATGGTGCGGTTCAAGGAACGCGTCCAGACTTGAATGTTGCGTTGCCGATTGCATGTCGGCCTTGAGGCGGGCGGTTACCATGCCTTCGCCGGGATGTCGCATTAATTTGCTGTCACTTTTGTGCGACCGGCAACCACAGGTGGCATCCCTTCGCCGGAAAGTCACCTTTGCGGGAGCGTGAAATCATCGGCTTTTCATCGGCGCTTGGACGTGGTACCAGCCAGCGCCAATCCTGAAAGGGAAGAAACGAGTCGGCGCTGTCCATTCCGGTCCAGCGCTTTTTTGTATTCCCCCACCGCGTTTTATATTCAAGGGACTGGCCATGGCAAAAATCATCGAAACGTCCACCGGCGCATTGGCGCTGACCTTTGACGACGTGCTGCTGCAGCCGGGTCATTCCGAGGTCATGCCTGGCGAGACCGATGTCCGCACCCGCATCGCCGGCGACATCGACCTCAACGTGCCGATCCTGTCGGCGGCGATGGACACCGTCACCGAGGCGCGGCTTGCCATCGCCATGGCCCAGGCCGGCGGCATTGGCGTCATCCACCGCAATTTCTCGCCGGCCGAACAGGCCGAGCAGGTGCGGCAGGTCAAGAAATTCGAATCCGGCATGGTGGTCAATCCCGTCACCATCGGCCCCGACGCGACGCTCGCCGACGCGCTGGGCCTGATGCGCAGCTATTCGATCTCGGGCATTCCGGTGGTCGAGAACGGCGGCAGCGGCGGCCACAAGATCGGCCGGCTGATCGGCATCCTGACCAATCGCGACGTGCGCTTTGCGTCCGATCCGGCGCAGAAGGTCCATGAGCTGATGACCCGTGACAACCTGATCACGGTCAAGGAGAACGTCGACCAGGACGAGGCCAAGCGCCTTCTGCACCAGCATCGGATTGAAAAGCTGGTCGTCGTCGACAGGCAGGGCAATTGCGTAGGACTGATCACCGTCAAGGACATCGAGAAGTCGCAGCTCAACCCGCACGCTAGCAAGGACGCGCAGGGCCGCTTGCGCGCGGCCGCCGCCACCAGCGTCGGCGATGACGGCTATGAGCGCGCCGAACGCCTCATCGATGCCGGCGTCGACCTTCTGGTGATCGACACCGCGCATGGCCACTCGCAGCGCGTGCTCGACGCCGTCACGCGGGCGAAAAAACTATCCAACTCGGTCCGCATCCTGGCCGGCAACGTCGCCACCGCCGCGGGCACGCAGGCGCTGATCGACGCCGGTGCCGACGCCGTCAAGGTTGGCATCGGTCCGGGTTCCATCTGCACCACCCGCATCGTTGCCGGCGTTGGCGTGCCGCAGCTTTCAGCCATCATGTCGGCGGTCGAGACGGCGCACAAATCCGGCGTCTCGGTGATCGCCGATGGCGGCATCAAATATTCCGGCGATCTGGCCAAGGCGCTCGCCGCAGGCGCCAGTGCGGCCATGATCGGCTCGCTGCTGGCCGGAACCGACGAAAGCCCGGGCGAGGTCTATCTGCACCAAGGCCGCTCCTTCAAGGCCTATCGCGGCATGGGCTCGGTCGGCGCCATGGCTCGCGGCTCCGCCGATCGCTACTTCCAGGCCGAGGTGCGCGACACGCTGAAACTGGTCCCGGAAGGCATCGAAGGGCAGGTTCCCTACAAAGGACCTGTGTCCGGCGTGCTGCACCAGCTTGCAGGTGGGCTGAAAGCCGCTATGGGTTATGTTGGTGGCCGCGACCTTGCCGATTTCCGCGAGCGCGCCACCTTTGTGCGCATATCCAATGCCGGACTTCGTGAAAGCCACGCCCATGACGTCACGATTACCCGCGAAAGCCCGAACTATCCCGGCGGAGCCTGACCAGTACGCGCTCGGGCGGAGCCTGACAGCGACGATCCTGCGGCTGTCGCGCCACGCAGGCGCACTCTGTTTCCTGTCGGCGGTGGTTTTCATCGCCATGACGGCACTGGAATTCTTCTATTTCCGCCAGTTGAGCGGCGGCTTGCCGTCGCTCGACATGCGCGTTTTCGGTTTCACGCCCGACGAAGGCATGGCCTGGCTGACGGCGCTCGGCCGGCGCGGTGGCGAGATCATTCTCGTCTGGCACTATCTGACCTTCGATCTGCTGTTCCCGGCGCTGCTGTCGGTGACGCTGGTCAGCCTGATCCTGGCCACCGGCCGGCGATTGAAGGCTTTCCGCGTGCTGCCGGCGCAACTGCAGTCGATCTTCGCGCTGGTCCTGGTGCTGCCCTACACGCTTGCCGACTACGCCCAGAACATCGCGGTAGCGCGGCTTCTGTCCGATTTCTTGTCGGCGAACCCGGATTCGCTGTCTTTGGCCTCGTCGCTGATCGTGACCAAATTCGCGCTTTTCGCCATCCCGGTGATCGTCATTACCGCCTTCTTGCTGGCAGGCCAGAAACGCCAGGCTTGATGCCGTAAAGGCCCGACCGGGCAGGGGACACTTCATGAACCAGACCACAATCTTCTGGCCTGTTCTGGCGCATGTGCTGCTGATCTACATCGTCTACTGTGTCCTGGGTCGCCGCAGATACGGCGCAATCAGATCAGGCGAGGCGAAGCCCGGTCAGTTCAAGGTGCGTTCGACCGAGCCGGCCTCCAGCGTCACCGTTGCCGCCAATCTCACCAACCAGTTCGAACTGCCGGTGCTGTTCTATGTGCTGTGCCTGACCCTGCACCTGACCAATGGCGTCAACTATCTGACCCTGGCGCTGATGTGGATTTTCGTCGCTTCGCGCTATTTCCATGCCTGGATTCACCTGACCAGCAACAATCTGCTGCTGCGCAGCCGGTCATTCTTCGTCAGCGCGGTGATTCTCCTGCTGGGATGGATCTGGTTCGCGCTACACCTGCTCGGCGTGGTTTGAGCAGAGCAGATATTCCTTCTCCCAAAAGGGGAGAAGGGAAGTCCGCGAAGGATACCTAAAGATCAAACACGGCGATCTTTCGCTTGTCGAACTTGATGCCGATCTCGCCGCGTACCAGCTTGAGCGCGGCCTCGCCGAACACCGCGCGCCGCCAGCCCTGCAGCGCTGGTACGTCGGCTTCCTCGCCCTCGGCGGCGATACGGTCGATGTCGTCGCTGGAGGCCAGCACCTTCGAGGCGACGCCTTCCTTTTCAGCGACGATCCGCAGCAGCACCTTCAACAGTTCCGCCGCGGCGCTCGAGCCCTCGGGCGGCTGGAAACTTTTTGGCAGTTTCGGCATCTCTTCCTTGGGCAAGGCAAGTGCGGTGTTGACCGCGCCGAGCAGCGCCGTTGCCGTCGAGGAGCGCTCCCAGCCCTTCGGCGTTGTGCGCAGCTTGCCAAGGGCCGCCGCGTCGCGCGGCGCCTGCTGCGCCACCTCATAGATCGCGTCGTCCTTGAGCACGCGGCCGCGCGGGACGTCGCGTTCGCGCGCCTCGCGCTCGCGCCACGCCGCCACGCCCTGCACGATCGCCAGTTCCTGCGGTTTGCGCAGCCGCATCTTCAACCGCTTCCAGGCGTCCTCGGGGTGGGGGTCATAGGTCTCGCGCGAGGTCAGGACCTCCATTTCCTCGTTGAGCCAATGGGCGCGGTTTTCCCGCTCCAATTCGGCGCTGAGGTGTTGATAGACCTCGATCAGATGGGTGACGTCGGCCAGCGCATAGTCGAGCTGCTTGTCGGAAAGCGGCCGGTGGCGCCAGTCGGTGAAGCGCGATGATTTGTCGAGCCGCGCCCCGGTGATGCGCTGCACGAGCTGATCGTAGGAAACACTGTCGCCGAAGCCGCAGACCATCGCCGCCACTTGCGTGTCGAACACTGGATGCGGAACCAGATCGCCGAGATGGACGATGATTTCGATGTCCTGCCGCGCGGCGTGAAAGACTTTGACCACCGCCTCGTTGGCCATCAGCCTGAAGAACGGCTTCAGGTCGATATCGGGCGACAGCGGATCGATCAGTGCCGTCACGCCGGGGGCGGCCATCTGGATCAGGCACAGGATCGGCCAAAACGTCGTTTCTCGAATGAATTCGGTGTCGACAGTGACGAAATCCGACTTTTCGAAAGCGGCGAGAACGGTCTCGAGTTCTTTCTGGGTGGTGATGACGTGCATCAAATCGCTTTTGGCAGGAGTAAGGTCTTCCTAGATTTCAGCCGCCGGGGCTTTCGTCAAGCTTTGGCGCCGCCATCATCAGGTTCCCGGACTATCGGAATCGCCGTTTCTCCTGGCCAGCCGCGCGAAAACCGTCGAAGTGCGCAAGAGCGCAATGAAGCGGCCGCGCCTGCCTGCCGGCACGCCGGACCGGGCCTGCATGCGGTAGAGGATGACGGCGATGAAAATCGCATAGACCACCGCGCTGAATACAAACAGGGCGCCCGGTCCGAAATATTGCATCGCCGTCGAGGCGGCGAACGGGCCGCCAATGGCGCCGAAGGAATAGAACAGCATCAAGGCCGCGTTGATCAGCACGAACTCGCCGGTGTCGGCGCGGTCGTTGGAATGCGCCGCCGACAGCGAATAGAGCGGCATGGCGAAACAGCCGAAGATGAAGATGAGGATGAAGTTGAGCGCTGGATTGCTGCCGGCAATGAACACCAGCGCCAATGCTGAAAACATCGCGCAGCAGGTTGTCATCAAAAGCACCCGGCGCCGGTCCCAGCGGTCGGAAAGATAACCCAGCGGATACTGGATGATGGCGCCGCCGAAAATGCCGACGCTGACGAAGGTGACGACATCGGCCACCGACATGCCGATCTGCTCGGCATAGACCGGCGACAAGGTGCGAAAGGCGCTGTTGGTGACGCCGACGGCGATGCAGCCGAAGCAGCCCAGCGGCGAAATCCGCCAGACGCGCGCCAGGTCGAGCTTGACCTCTTCGGGTGGTGCCGGGTTGGTGCGGTCGCCGAGCGAGACCGGCACCAGCGACAAGGTGATCATCATCGACATGATGGCGAAGATGGCGAAACCGCCGGCGCCGAAGACCGGGATCAGGAACTGGGCTGATGTTACCGAACCGATGTCGACCATCCGGTAGATCGCCAGCACGCGTGCCCGGTCGTGATTGCCGACGCCGGAATTCAGCCAGCTTTCGACGATGGTGAACAGCCCGGCGAAGCAGAAGCCGCCGGCAAGGCGCACCGCGCACCACATCACCGGATCAATGACCAGCACCAGGAGCAAGGTGCCGACCGAGGCGATTGCCGCCAGCGCCGAAAATGCCCTGATATGGCCGACCGCCTTCATGATGCGGGTGATGGCCAGACAGCCGAGCAGGAAGCCGGCGAAGTAGAAGGTGCCCATCAGGCCGATGTCGGAAGCCGAAAACCCTTCCTGCGCGCCGCGCAGCGCGACCAGCGTGCTCTGCAGCCCATTGCCGCCGAGCAAGATGCCGGCGGCGAGAAGAAGCGGGATCATCGGGCGGATGGAGGACATGAAGAGGCGATCACGTGTCGGTGATCCCTTCTTGGACCATCGCCCTGGCCAACGCCAGCAGCAATTCCCTGCGCCAACAGAGATGATCGCTGTCGTTTCCCCCGTTTGCTTGGTCAGCGCTCAGGGCTGCCTTCGACGTGACTGCCGATCGTCGGGCCACAGGCCGAGCCGCTCGGCTGCTCCCGTTGCGATGCCTATTCCTGCGAGGACTGCCATCAGCCCGACAATCAGGTTCGCGCTCACTTGTTCGCCCAGGAAGACGACACCGAAGATCGATGCCGTCACCGGATTGACCGCAACGGAGACGGCAACCAGCGTCGGCGACGCTCGCCCGAGCGCGAATGCCCAGAGGAAGAAAATGAAGGCGCCGCAAACTATGGCCAGATATGCGCTCGCGATCCACTGAGGTGCGCTGAGCGTGGCAAGTCGCGCGAAGCCTCCGTTCGAAACCACCAGGACCGATAGGCAGACCGCGCCCACGCCCATGCCAAACGCCACGAACGGGATTGGCGCGGTGCGGGATAGAAATGGTCTCGACCAGACGTTGTAGAGCGCCATGCAGGAAGCGGCCGCGACCATGAGAAGATCTCCGCGCCAGGCATCTGGGGGAGCCGTCGTCAGGCTCGTGCCGAGCGCTACGGCCACCCCTGCCATTGCGATCAGGACACCGACGATCTTGCGGATGGTCGGCGGCTCGATTCTCAGAACTGCCCCGGCAAGCATGGTGAGCAGAGGCAGTGTCGAAAGCGCGAGCGCACCTCGCGCGGCCGTCGTGTAGACAAGGGCGCCATTGAAGAGCACCGGAAACAGCCCGAAGAACAGGAGACCCAATGCACCGGTGCCGAGCCAGTCGCTCTTCGGCGGCCAAATGTCTCGCCGCCAAAGAGCTACGGCGGCCAAAACCAGAAAGCCGCCGCCGAACCGGACCGCACCGATAGCGAGAGGATCGAGCGTGCCCGCGAGATATCGCGTTGCGCCAACGGCGGTGCCTCCAAAAGCGCTGGAGAGAATCGCGGCGAGCACTCCTGTGATTTCCATGGTTCCTGACCTTGCCAACTCTGAACCAGCGATATCGGGCAGGCGGGCCATAAGGAATCGAATAAGCTCAATGAGTTTGATAACATTCCACTATGAGCATCCCGAATCTGGATCCGGACCTTCTGCGGGCCTTCGTCGTCGTTGCCGAGCGCCTCTCGTTCACGCGAGCCGCCGAGCAGCTCAATAGAACGCAGGCGGCCGTCAGCCTGCAGGTGAAACGTCTTGAGGAGCGCATCGAGACCATCTTGTTCCGGCGCTCGACCGCCCGCGTTGAACTCACCGCCGCCGGGGAGGGCTTTCTGATCGATGCCCGCCGCATTCTTGCTCTCAATGAGCAGGCGATTGCGCGTGTGTCCGGTCAGCAGGTGGCCGGACAGGTTCGCATCGGGGTCATGGAAGATTATGGCACCAAGATCCTGCCGCGCCTCCTTGCCGGCATTGCCGAGCGATTTCCGTTGGTGCAGGTCGAAATGGAGATTGGTCTCACCGCCCGGCTCCTGAAACGGCTTGGGTCGTCGTTCGACGCCGTCATCGCCATGCACCCGGAAGGCACGACCGAGGGGGATTTGATATGCCGCGAAAGGGCGATTTGGGCGGCGGCGGCGACGCGGCCCGTCGAGGAGCTCGACCCACTGCCCGTCGCTCTGTCGAGCCCCGATTGCCTGTTTCGTTCCTGGGCCATTGAGGCGCTCAACAAGGCAGGCCGGCCATGGCGATTGGCCTATGTCAGCCCGAGCCTCTCAGCCACGGAGGCAATTGTCGAACAGGGCCTGGCGGTCACCGTGGTCAAAGGCAGCATGCTTGCGCCTGGCCTGCGAGATGTCCGTCCCGGCCGGCATGTGCCCCCGCTGCCGGGGGCCGAAATTCGCCTTCATCATGCCGCAACGTCGTCCGCCAGCGCTGCATTGGTCGTCGAACACCTTGCTCAGCGCCTTCGGCTATCGGCACTGGGCTCATAGGGCGCCTGGGAAAGCGGAACCGAAATACCAACCCGGGCCACTTACCTTGACAAATCCAACCTCCCATGCGCTTTTCGCGCAAATTTTCAGGCTGAGCTGTGATGCTTCGGCCCCAGCACCCCGGACTTTACCAATGACAATGCACCGTTACCGCAGCCATACCTGTGCCCAGTTGAGGAAGAGCGACGTCGGCTCGACCGTTCGCCTGTCGGGCTGGGTGCATCGCGTGCGCGATCATGGCGGCCTGCTCTTCATCGACCTGCGCGACAATTATGGCCTGACCCAGATCGTCGCCGATCCGGATTCGCCTGCCTTCAAGGTCGCCGAGACCGTGCGCGGCGAGTGGGTCATTCGGGTCGACGGCGAGGTCAAGGCGCGCTTGCCCGAGACCACCAACGCCAATTTGCCGACCGGCGAGATCGAGATCTTCGCCCGCGAGATCGAGGTGCTGTCGGCGGCCAAGGAATTGCCGCTGCCGGTGTTCGGCGAGCCGGATTATCCCGAGGATATCCGCCTGAAATACCGCTTCCTCGATCTGCGCCGCGAGACGCTGCACAAGAACATCATCGCGCGGACAAAAATCATCGCGGAAATGCGCAAGCGCATGGGCGAGGTCGGCTTCACCGAATTCTCGACGCCGATCCTCACCGCCTCGTCGCCGGAAGGCGCGCGCGACTTCCTGGTGCCGTCGCGCATCCATCCCGGCACCTTCTACGCGCTGCCGCAGGCGCCGCAGCAGTACAAGCAGCTGATCATGGTGTCGGGCTTCGATCGCTACTTCCAGATCGCGCCCTGCTTCCGCGACGAGGACCCGCGCGCCGATCGTCTGCCCGGCGAATTCTACCAGCTCGACCTTGAAATGAGCTTCGTCGAGCAGGACGACGTGCTGTCGACCATGGAACCGGTGATGCGCGGGGTGTTCGAGACCTTCGCCAACGGCAAGCCGGTGACGCAGAAATTCCAGCGCATTCCCTATGACGTCGCCATGCGCAAATACGGTTCCGACAAGCCGGACCTGCGCAACCCGATCGAGATGCAGGCCGTTTCCGACCATTTTCGCGATTCCGGCTTTAAGGTGTTCGCCAACATCCTGGCCAACGATCCGAAGGCCGAGGTGTGGGGCATTCCGGCCAAGACCGGCGGCAGCCGTGCCTTCTGCGACCGCATGAATTCCTGGGCGCAGGGCGAGGGCCAGCCGGGGCTGGGCTATATCTTCTGGCGCAAGGAGGGTGACAAGCTCGAAGGCGCCGGCCCGCTGGCCAAGAACATCGGCGAGGAGCGCACCGAGGCGATCCGCCTTCAGCTCGGCCTTGCCGATGGCGACGCCGCCTTCTTTGTTGCAGGCGACCCGAAGAAGTTCGTCTCCTTTGCGGGGGCTGCGCGCACCCGTGCCGGCGAGGAGCTGAACCTTGTCGACCGCGAGCGTTTCGAGCTGTGCTGGATCGTCGACTTCCCGTTCTTCGAGTGGAACGAGGAAGAGAAGAAGATCGACTTCGCCCACAATCCGTTCTCGATGCCGCAAGGTGGCATCGATGCGCTGAACGGCGAGGACCTGCTCGGCATCAAGGCGTTCCAGTACGACATGGTCTGCAACGGATTCGAGATCGCCAGCGGCGGTATCCGCAACCATCTGCCCGAAACCATGGTCAAGGCGTTCGAGACGGTCGGGCTGGACCGCGCCACGGTCGAGGAGCGCTTCGGCGGCCTCTATCGTGCCTTCCAGTATGGCGCACCGCCGCATGGCGGCATGGCCGCCGGCGTCGACCGCGTCGTCATGCTGCTGCTCGGCGCCAAGAACCTGCGTGAGATCACCATGTTCCCGATGAACCAGCAGGCCTACGATCTGTTGATGAACGCACCGTCGGAAGCGAGCCCGCAGCAGCTTCGCGACCTGGCGCTGCGCGTTGCCGTGCCCAAGAAGGACGCCTGATCGCGCTTCGGGCGATGCTGTAAAGAACCGCCCGAACCGATTCTTTCGATTCGCTAATCCCGATAAAAAAGCCCGGCATCGCTGCCGGGCTTTTTGCATATTGAGATCGCTTCGATCAGTCTTCGTTGGCCTTGACGGTGACGCCGAGCGTCTTCGGCAGGTCGAGCGGGTTGGACATGGCACCCGCCATGATCAGTGCGAACGGCACGGATGCCGGCGGCTCGGCCGAGATTTCGAGGCTCTTCGGATCGTCGAGGAATTTGCTGACCGCGGCCGTGACCTGCGCCGTCAGTTCCGGATTGTTGAGCTGCGCCATGCCGAACGGCACGATCGCCTTGGCCTGGTTGGCGATGTCCTTGCCGGACATGCCTTGCTGCTTGCCGACATAGTCCAGAACCTTGTTGGTCAGCGAATCGTCGTCGAAGCGGATCGAGGCGCTGTTGAACGAAAGCTGCTGCAACAGGCCGAGCATGGCCATGCCTTGCGCCGAATTGTCGGCGCCTTCAGGCTGTGCCGCCATCTTCTTCTGCATTTCCTGCAGCGACTTGATAAAGTCCAGCGTGTAGCCGCCGAGATTGAAGGTCATGCCGAGCGTGCCGGCATTCTCGACCGAGATGTCGTATTTCGACAGTTCCATCTTGCCGTCCGTGGGCTGCCAGGTGCCGGCCATTTCGAGATTGCCCGCGATGTTCTGGTAGCCGAGCGCGTTGATGACTTCCTTGGACTTGGGATCGTCCACCAGCGTCAGGTCGGCATTGAATTTTTCCGTGGTTGCGGTGAATTCCATCGCCTTGCCGTCCGCCGGCGGCGTGATTTCGATGGCAAGCCCGTCCATCGAGAAGGCGGTCTTGTCGGCGACCTTGACGGTCATGTTCGAGAGTTCGGCTGACTTGTACATCATCAGCGAGCCCAGCGGGCCGGTGGCGCCGTCGGCCGGAACTGTCATGTCATGGATGACGAAGGGGCTGAGGTCGAGGGTAACGCCGTCCTTGCTGTGTGTGAAGGCAGCCGTCGATACGGTGGCGATGTCATAGCCGCCATTTGCCTCGGTCACGCCTTCGAGTTTGACGTCGCCGATGGGAAGCGCTTCCTTCTCCGCCGCCGGTTTGATGGCAACGCCCTGCAGCACCATGCTGGTGTTGTCGCCGGTCACGCCGGTCCAGGTGATGTCGACACCTTGTGCGACAAGCGCTGCCTTCAGCCGGTCGGCCACTGCCGTATCCTGAGCGAGGGCCGTATTCAGCGGCAGCGTGAGCAAGAAGGTCGAAAAGGCTAATTTCCTGAGAGTTGAGCGTTTGATTGTCATCGCAAGGTCCCTGAGAGTGTCCTGAAATTGTTTTTTCAATTATTTGCGCCATCACCATTCCGTGACGAACTGGACCGGAAAAAGGCGTGTCCCGGCACATTGGTCAAAAATCGCGGTGAAAGGCAAACCCGATCCCACCGTCTTTGCGCAAACCGGTGAATTTGTCATGAAGAGCCGATAGCCGGATATCGTCGCGCTTGGCCATAGAACCCGCATGTAACAGGCTGATGTTGGCAGACATCCCCCGGGGTGCGGTTTCATGTTGCAGAAAGGCCGGTATCTCCGTCGGGCTCTTGCCGCGAATCACCCGCTCGGCTAGTCCGAGCCCATGGGAAAAAGGCTTTTGCCGCCTGAAAATGGCGGTGGCGATCATATCGAGCCGGTCGATCTGAAGAAGGCGCTGGAAGAGCGCTATCTGGCCTATGCGCTGTCGACTATCATGCACCGGGCACTGCCCGATGTGCGCGACGGACTGAAGCCGGTCCATCGCCGCATCATGCACGCCATGCGCCTGCTGCGGCTCAACCCCGACCAGGGCTTTGCCAAATGCGCCCGCATCGTCGGCGAGGTGATGGGCAAGTTCCACCCGCATGGCGACCAGTCGATCTATGACGCGCTGGTGCGGTTGGCGCAGGATTTTTCGATGCGCTATCCCCTGGTCGACGGGCAGGGCAATTTCGGCAACATCGACGGCGATAACGCCGCCGCCATGCGCTACACCGAAGCGCGCATGACCGATGTGGCGACCGAACTGTTGTCCGGTATCATCGAGGATGCCGTCGATTTTCGGCCGACCTACAATGAAGAAGACGAGGAGCCGGTGGTCTTGCCCGGCGCCTTTCCGAACCTGCTGGCCAACGGCTCGTCCGGCATCGCGGTGGGCATGGCGACATCGATCCCGCCCCACAACGCCGCCGAGCTTTGCGATGCCGCATTGCACCTGATCGAAAACCGGGACGCGCCGGTGGCGAAGCTGATGGACTTTGTCCAGGGGCCGGATTTCCCGACCGGCGGCATCATCGTCGACAGCCGCGCCTCGATCCTCGAAGCCTACGAAACCGGCCGCGGCGGCTTTCGCGTGCGCTCGAAGTGGTTTCAGGAGGACCAGGGCAGGGGGACCTGGAGCATCGTCGTCACCGAAATCCCCTATGGCGTGCAGAAGGCGCGGCTGATCGAGAAGATCGCCGAGCTGCTGATGGCGCGCAAGCTGCCGCTGCTCGAGGACATCAGGGACGAAAGCGCCGAGGACGTCCGCGTCGTGCTGGTGCCGAAGAGCCGTTCGGTCGACCCCGGCATCCTGATGGAATCGCTGTTCAAGCTGACCGAGCTCGAAAGCCGCTTCCCGCTCAACATGAACGTCCTGTCGCGCGGCAAGGTGCCCAACGTGCTGTCGCTGAAGGGCGTGCTGCAGGAGTGGCTCGATCATCGCCGCGAGGTTTTGGTCCGCCGCTCGAAACACCGGCTCGGCGAAATCGAAAGACGGCTGGAGATACTTGCCGGCTACCTGATCGCCTACCTGAACATCGATGAGGTGATCAGGATCATCCGCGAGGAGGATGAGCCAAAGCAGGTAATGATGGCCCGCTGGTCGCTCACCGACACCCAGGCCGAAGCCATCCTCAACATGCGCCTGCGCGCGCTGCGTAAGCTGGAAGAATTCGAGATCCGCAAGGAATTCGACGGCCTGAGCGCGGAGAAGAAGCAGATCGAGGCACTGCTTGCTTCAAACGAGAAGCAGTGGGCGACGATCAAGTGGGAAGTCACCAACATCCGCGACAAGTTCGGCCCGGAGACCGAGCTCGGCAAGCGCCGCACCCAGTTCGCCGACGCGCCCGAGCACGATCTGACCGACATTGCCCATGCCATGATCGAGCGCGAGCCGGTCACCGTCGTTGTCTCGGAAAAGGGCTGGCTGCGGGCGATGAAGGGGCATCTGGCCGATCTCTCGACGCTGACCTTCAAGGAGGGCGACAGCCTCAAGCTCGCCTTCCATGCCCAGACCACCGACAAGGTGCTGGTCTTCACCACCGGCGGCAAATTCTACACGATCGGCGCTGACCGGCTGCCCGGCGGGCGCGGCCATGGCGAGCCGATCCGCATCATCGTCGATATGGACAATGACCAGGACATCGTCACCGCCTTCGTTCACGATCCGAAGCGCAAGCTGCTGCTGGCCTCGCACGACGCCAACGGCTTCATCGTGCCGGAGGAGGAAGTCGTCGCCAATACCCGCAAGGGCAAGCAGGTGATGAACGTCAAGGCGCCGGACGAAGCCAAGCGCTGCATCCCGGTCACCGGCGACCATCTCGCTATCGTTGGTGAGAATCGCAAGATGCTGGTGTTCGCGCTCGCCGAAATTCCGGAAATGGGCCGCGGCAAGGGCGTGCGGCTGCAGAAATACAAGGATGGCGGCCTTCTCGATCTCAAGCCGTTCACGCTGGAGAGCGGCCTCTCCTGGCAGGATTCGGCCGACCGCACCTTCACAAGGTCGCGCGAGGAACTGACTGAGTGGATCGGCGCCCGCGCCTCGGCCGGACGCATGGTGCCGAAGGGATTCCCGAGGACGGGGAAATTTGGGTAACTCAGCGCCTTTCCTTCTCCCCTTGTGGGAGAAGGTGGCCTCGCGAAGCGAGGTCGGATGAGGGGTGTTCCAGGGAACACCAACGCCTCATTCCGCTGGAACACCCCTCAACCGTCTCGGCGCTGCGCGCCGATCCACCTTCTCCCACAGGGGGAGAAGGAGAGACGCTACCCAATCATTTGGACTATCGTCACGATTGCTGCACTATATCAGTGCATAGACAGGAGGGGTGTTTGGGAGAGCCAGGCGTTTGAAGGAAACAAGAATCCAGAAACCGGAACGGCAGCAGCGCCTGTTCGGCCTGTCGACGCCGCTGCGGTCCGCCGTCATTCCGCCGCTGTCGGCGGCGCGTTGGCTGCTGGTGCTGATCGTCGCCGCCGGCGTCTATTTCTTCCACGGCTTCCTGTTCCCGGTGCTGGCGGCGCTCGTCATCGCTTTCGCCAGTTGGCCGCTTTACCGCCGCCTGCTCGTCGCAGTCAGTGGCAACCGCACCATCGCCGCGACCTTTGCCATCCTCTTCATCCTCGCCTTCCTGGTGATACCGATCGCGCTCGCCGGCACCTATGCGATCAACGAGGTCCGCGAATGGGTCGCCTGGGCGATCGAGACCAACCGTCACGGCGCGGTGACGCCGCACTGGATCGCCACCATGCCTGTCGTGGGCGAGTGGCTGAACCAGCAATGGACGACCAATTTCGGCCATCCAGGCGGCATTGGTGAACTGATCCAGCTGGTCAGCGGCGCCAACATCGGCAGCATCTATCGCGGCGTGCTGGCCGCAGGCGGCAGTGCTTTCGGCTTGCTCCTGACACTGTTGTTCATGATGATCGCGCTGTTCTTCGCCTATCGCGACGGCGAGCATTTTGCTGGCCAGGTCGACCGTCTCGGCGAACGCATCCTGCCGACCAGATGGGAACGCATCTCGCGCGTCGTGCCGGCGACGATCTCGTCGACCGTGACCGGCATGACCGTCATCGCCATCGGCGAAGGCCTGGTGCTGGGCATCGCCTACTGGCTGGCCGGCGTGCCGTCGCCGGTGACGCTTGGCGCCTTGACCGGCGTCATGGCGCTGATCCCCGGCGGTGCGCCATTGTCGTTCACGCTGGTCTCGATCTACCTCGCCGCCAGCGGGTCGCCGATGGCCGGGCTGGCGCTGTTCCTCTGGGGCGCGATCGAGCTGTTCATCGTCGACAAGACACTGCGCCCGAAGCTCGTCGGCGGGCCGATAAAACTGCCCTTCCTGCCGACATTTTTCGGCCTGATCGGCGGCGTCAAGACCATGGGGTTTCTCGGCCTGTTCATCGGCCCGGTGCTGATGGCCCTGCTGGTCGCGATCTGGCGCGAATGGCTGCGCGAGGTGGAGTTGACCGACGAGCTTGGGGCCGCGGCACCGGTGGAGCTGGAGGGTAGTCCGCAGCAGATCGAGATCGTCGCCGATAAAAAGGCTAGCGCCTGAATTGAACTGTCCGCAGCGACCCTGAGCGACTATTGATCCATTTCCGGTCAGAAATAATATCTGCGCATGTTTTTGCGATTTGTTCGGTCAAATGCCATCAAGGGAACGCATGCGCGCGAAGGTTTTTTTGGCGCTGCCTATGAATTGCGGGGTCAACCGGATGTTGACCGACATACGCTGGATCAGCTGGAAGACAGTCTTGCCTGGTTTCGACAGAACCTCGCAATACCGCCGCGTTTCAACCTCTCAAGATCGAAAGGTTTCTACCGGAGAGAGACGACCCAAGGATTGAGCTGGTTCAAACCAACGGCAACGGAACATCTGGCAAGGGCCTTTGACCTGGCAGCGCTCCTTGCGCAGCATGGGCATCATGTTGACGTCATGAAGAGTTCTCGTCTGGGATATGTCATCTATGAGGACGAATACCAGATCGTTGCAGAGCCTTTTTCAGATACGGCAACCGGTTGATCGCACCTAGCATATCGGCACTAAGGTGCTCAGACCGGATGTTGCACCGCAAGGTCGCCACGCCGCTTGCGTCCCTCGTGCAGTTGCCACAGCGAATGCGCGATCAGCGTGACGATGAGGATCGTGCCGCCGATCAGGCTGTTGCGCGTCGGTGTTTCGGCAAAGATCATCCACACCCAGACCGGCGCCAGCACGGTTTCGAGCAGGTAGAACATCGCCACTTCAGGGCCCGAAATGTATTTCGGCCCGGCGGCAAGGCAGAAGAACGCTATCGGCATGACGAGCGCGCCGTTGAGGATGATCCACCAGGGCGCCTCCACCTGAAAGCCGGTCTTGGAGACCATGAATGCCGCCAGCCCGAAAGGCAGGACGACGCCGATCAGGGAGGTAAAGCCCATATCCTTGCCGCTGGCGCGCGAGATGGTGATGGCGCAGGCGATCAGGAAGGCCGAACACAACGCCATCAGATCGCCGAACAGATGTCCGGTGCCGACGGAATCGCCGACGATGATGACGACCCCGACGATCATCATGGCCAATGCCGCAAGGGTCAGCGGCCGCGGCCGCTCCTTCAGGAACACCCATGAAAGCAGCGCGGCGAACATGGTTGTGAAGGCCAGGATGAACACCAGGTTGGCGGTCGAGGTGTTGTAGACGCCTGTGATGAACGCAATCGCGCCGAGCCCGTAGATCGCGGCAACGATCAGGCCCGACCAGCCAGGTATCAGCTGCGGCGCATTCTTGCTGAACGAGCGCCAGATGGTCCACATGATCAGTGCCGCGGCCAAGGTGCAGCCGGTGCGCAGCAGCAAGATTGTCCACGCCTCGCCGTGGGCGAGCCGGATCAGCGGGATGTCCACGGTCAGCGTCAGCCCGCCGAATGCGGTGAGCAGAAGTCCTTTGGTGTGAGTATCGTGAGACGACATGCAGCGACTTTCACAATGAATTCGGGAGAGGATGGCGGACCGGCGCAATCGCACGCTCTCCGCCAACCAGCGGAAAGACCAGCATCGTCTCGATTGAAAATGTTTAAGCCCGGACTTGGGAAAGAGTAATCAGCGCGCGACCGCTTCGTTGGTGTAGCGCTCCCAGCCCTTCGGGCCGAGATGCTCCTGCGGCATGAAGCGCATCTTATAATTCATCTTGCGCGAGCCGTTGACCCAGTAGCCGAGATAGACATGGGGCAGGCCCATCGCCCTGGCGCGGGCGATGTGGTCGAGGATCATGAACGTGCCGAGCGACCGTTCCTCGAAATCGGGATTGAAGTAGGAATAGACCATCGACAGGCCATCGGCCATCTTGTCGGTGAGCGCCACCGCGATCAACTCGCCCTGTCCCTTGCCGGTGATGAAGGTGTCGGGTCCACGCCGCCGATACTCGATCACCTTGGTGTCGACATGAGTATCCTCGACCATCATCGCATAGTCGAGCACCGTCATGTCGGACATGCCGCCACGGCGGTGGCGGGCGTCGAGATAGCTGCGGAACAGGGAATATTGTTCGGTCGAAGGCTCGGCATTGTGCATGTGGCCGACGAGGTCGGAATTGTGCTGCAGCACGCGCTTCATGTTGCGGCTGGCGACGAATTCCTGGGCGAGGATGCGTACCGAAACGCAGGCGCGGCAGGTCTCGCAGGCCGGCCTGTAGGCGATGTTCTGCGAGCGCCGGAAGCCGCCTTGCGTCAAGAGGTCGTTCATCTCCGCCGCCTTGTCGCCAACCAGGTGCGTGAACACCTTGCGCTCGAACTGGCCGTCGAGATAGGGGCACGGCGACGGCGCGGTCAGGAAGAACTGCGGCGACTGGGTCGGATGCTGCGTCATCGAGCCTTGGAAACACTCCTTCGAATCGCTCTACCTTTGGCGCGGACGGCGAAAAATTCAACAGGATTATGTGGGCGTGGTCGACTCGACGCCTTCACATTTGTGCTCAATCGGTTGCGACTGCTCTTCACAGGGCCGTTTCAGCGGTCGGTGCGGCTGACGACCGTGCCAAGCAAAAGATCGTGCAAGGTGCGCTTGCGGTCGGAAAACAGCGTCACCAGCAGGACGAGCGGCGACAGGATGACGTTGCCGGCCCAGAACAGCACCGAATGGACGACCGCGGTGAGGCCGTCGATCGGCCTGCCGTCGAGCCGGTCGAGCCGGATGCCCATCATCTTCATGCCCGTGGTGGCCTGGTCGGTGCTGCCCAGCGTGTTCCAGATGTAGAGGATGGCCACAGTCGGTATCAGGATGCCGAACAGCATCCAGCCAAGTCCGAGGGTCAAAAGCCCGAGGAAGAACACCAGAATGGCAAACGGGATGGTGAGCAGCGCGACGATGACATAGTCCATGACGAAGGCCAGGATGCGCTTCGTGCGCACGCCGTCATAGGCCCTGACATCATCGAGCCTGCTGGTGATGATTTCGCCGTCGAGAACGCGCGCGTTCATGTCATTTCCTCGTAACAAGGTCCGACATAGGGTGCGGACCGCTCAGCCATGAAATGGTGAAGGCCCGTGGCGGAATCAAGATCGGGCTTCTTGCGGTGCACTGGCTTCGATGGCGTCGGGTGCAATCTGAACCGGTTGAATTTGCGGCGCGGATAGCATTAGCTTGCTGCGGCGCAGCAAAGCGCACAGGTGGCGCAACAGCGCTAGGGGTAGGGGACGGGGCAATATGGACTACGACATGCTGGTCATCGGCAGCGGCCCTTCCGGTCGCCGTGCCGCGGTACAGTCGGCCAAGCTCGGCAAGTCGGTGCTGGTGGTCGACCGCGGCCGGCGTCTGGGCGGTGTCTCGGTGCATACCGGCACCATCCCATCGAAAACGCTGCGCGAAACGGTGCTCAATCTTTCCGGCTGGCGCGAGCGTGGCTTCTACGGGCGCGGCTACCGGGTCAAGCAGGATATCTCGGTCGGCGATCTGGTCGAGCGCCTGCACAAGACGCTCGACCATGAGGTCGAGGTGCTGCAGCACCAGTTCATGCGCAACACCGTCAAGAGCGCCCGAGCCGCGGTGAAATTCCTTGGCCCCAACAAGGTCAGCCTGACCACCGACACAGGCGATTACAGCGAGGTTGGTTTTGCCAATGCGCTGATCGCAGTAGGCACCAGGCCACACCGGCCGCGCGATGTGCCTTTCGACAAGACCCGAATCTTCGACAGCGATGAGATGCTGGAGCTTGATCGCTTGCCGCGTACGCTGACCGTGATCGGCGCCGGCGTCATCGGCGTCGAATATGCGACGATCTTTTCCGCGCTCGACGTCCCGGTAACGCTGGTCGAGCCGCGCAACTCCATCCTCGATTTCGTCGACCGCGAGATCGTCGACGATTTCATCCACCAGATGCGCGATCGCGGCATGACCATCCGGCTGGGCAGCGCGGTCAAGGAAATCCGCTCCAAGCCGGACGCCGCCGAAGTGGAACTGGCCGATGGCCGCACCATCCGTTCCGAGGTCGTGCTCTACGCCGCCGGCCGCACCGGCAATGTCGGCAGCCTGGGCCTGGATGTCGTCGGCATCGACGCCGACTCCAGGGGGCGCATCAAGGTCGATCCGCAATCCTTCCAGACCAGCGTGCCGAACATCTATGCCGCCGGCGACGTCATCGGCTTTCCGAGCCTGGCCTCGACGTCGATGGAGCAGGGCAGGGTGGCGGCCTGCCATGCCTTCGGCGTGCCGTTGCCGCCGCCACCGGAAACCTTTCCCTATGGCATCTACGCGGTGCCGGAAATCTCGACGGTCGGCCAGTCCGAGGAACAGGTGCGTGAGAGCGGTGCGGCCTATGAGGTCGGCGTGGCGCGTTTTCGCGAGACCTCGCGCGGCCACATCATGGGCGTCAACACCGGCTTCCTGAAATTGTTGTTCTCGATCGAAACGCGCCGTCTGCTCGGCGCGCACATCATCGGCGAGGGCGCCACCGAGCTCATCCACATCGGCCAGGCGGTGATCAACCTCGGCGGCACCGTCGACTTCTTCGTCAACAACACCTTCAACTATCCGACGCTCGCCGAAGCCTACAAGATCGCCGGGCTGGATGCCTGGAACAGGATGGGGCGAGGGTAGGCGGCTGGTCATGCTGGTGAGTCCGTCAGCCTGCCATCGCCACCGCTGCCGATCCCGACAGCCATTGCCTGACGATTGCGGCGTCGGCGCTGCCGAATTCATGACCTGACGGGACAATCCTGGCGTCGATCTCGGCGCCATGCCGACTGAGCAATGTCACCAGAGCAGGGGCGAAAGGCGCATAGGTGAGGTCGGTGGCGCCGGCGATCATCAGCACCCGCACCTTTGACAGATCCGTCGCCGGCACGTCATCGAGCACCGGCATCGGCCGCAGCAGCGCGGCGCGCTCGACAAGGCCCGGATGCAGCAGCATCAGGCTCGAAACCAGATTGGCGCCGTTCGAATAGCCGAGGAAAATTGTGCGCGAGAGGTCGAGATGGTGACGTGTGGCCGCGTCGGCGACGAAGCCCGCAAAGGCCTCGGTTTCGGTGCGAATGCTTGCCTGTTCGAAGCGCGTCGGCGTGATGCGCGCGAACCAGCGGAAACCATCCTCCTGGACAACGCGGCCACGCACCGCGATGAGCGTGGCACGCGGTGCGATCTCTCGCGCCAGCGGCACCAGTGTCGTCTCGTCGACACCCGACCCATGCAGCAGGAAGAAGCACTCGCCGGTTGAATCCGCCGGGCTGTAAAGGCGGTGGTGGAAGGCGAAATCACGCCGCAACGCACCATCTTGTGAGGTCTCTTGGATCATCGCGCATCCTCTTGATTATATGAGGTTTCGCTCAATTTGCCGGCTTCAAAACGCAATATTTTCAAGCTCCGCGAAAGTTGATTGAACCGGGCGCATTACAGTCCGTTTCTCCGCCGATAAGATCCCTTCGGGAGGAATCGAAGCGGTGCGCCGGGGGTCGCATTGCCCGGTATGAACAACCAGCTTTGAGGCCTTTTTGTCGATGACCACCCAGATTTCCCCGGACCGCGATGCGCGTGTCACAGACCGCGAGTCGCGCGTGTCGGACCGCGATGCGCGTGTCCCGGATCGCACTGAGCGCGACACGCGCATAGACGTGCTCCGTGCTCTCGCTTTGCTGACCATCTATGTCGACCATGTGCCAGGTACCGCCTTCGAGTATCTGACCTACAAGAATTTCGGCTTTTCCGATGCGGCGGAGGTCTTCGTGCTGATCTCCGGCATCTCGGTCGCGCTCGCCTATGGCAGGAAATTCGAGCCTGGAAACCGGCTGCTGGCAACCCTGAAGATGTTGCGCCGCGCCGGTGTGCTTTATGCCACCCACATCGTCACCACCATGGTGGTGATGGCCATTTTCTGCGCCGCGGCGGTGTTTGCCAGGCGGCCGGAGCTTCTGACGATGATCAACATCGAGCCGTTGATCAAGAATACGCCGCAGGTGCTGATCGGCATCGTGACGCTCGGCCACCAACTCGGCTACAACAACATACTGCCCGTCTATGCGGTGCTGCTCTTGCTGGCGCCGGTGTTCCTGCTCATTGTGAATTATCGGCCGGTCCTGGCACTGGTCGCATCCGGCGCCCTGTGGCTGGTCGCGGGGATTTATCAGATCGCTCCGCCCAACTATCCCGAGCCCGGCTTCTGGTTTCTCAACCCGCTGTCGTGGCAGTTCCTTTTCAACATCGGCCTGGCAGGTGCATTGCATGTGCGTCGCGGCGGCACCATCCCGGTCAATCGCTGGCTGGTTGGCGCGGCCTTGGCCTACTCCGCAGCCGCACTGGTCTGGGTGCACAGCCCGCTTTGGGGGCATATCTCCTGGCTTGGCCTGCCTCCGGTGCTGACCGGTTTCGACAAGACGTTCCTGTCGCTGCCGAGGCTGCTGCATATACTGGCGGTGAGCTACCTGATCGTGGCATTCCCGGCGGTCTCGAACCTGTTTCGCACCGGGCGCGATCATCCGCTTGCCATATTGGGCAAACGATCGCTGCCGGTTTTCATTGCCGGCACGGTGCTTGCGATGGCGGCGCAGGTGCTGAAGCTGATCAATCCGGGCGGGTTTGCCTATGACAGCCTGTTGATATCGGCCGGCATCGTCATGCAGTTCGCGCTCGCCTACTATCTCGAATGGCTATCGGGCCTCGGCTGGTCCGGCAAAAGCAGGCCGGCTCACAACGCCGCACCGCCAGTCCATGCTGCATCCTTCGCGATGCCGGCCATGGCGACAAGAATGGGCCGTTGAGGCGTCGCCAGCTCAGGCGGGCGAGGGACCGGATGAGGCTCGCACCACGAGTTGGACCGGCAGCGATTGCCGGCTGAACGAACCGTCATTTTCAAGGATCGCCTTGACGGCAAGACGGCCCATCTCGGCGATCGGCTGGACGATCGTGGTCAGCGGCGGCTTGGAAACCGCCCCCTCCGGAACACCGTCGAAGCCGACGACCGAAACATCGCCCGGTACCGAGATGTCGTGCTGCCGCAGCCAGTCCAGCGCATGGAGCGCCATCCTGTCCGACATGGCCAGGATGGCTGTCGGCATCTCGGCACCGGCGAAAATATGGTCGAGGCCGGCCCAAACGCTCTCCTCGTCATTGACGGTTTCGTAGATCGGCACCCGCGAGACGTCGACGCCGACCCGGGAGAGTTCGGCGAAATAGCCACGCAAGCGGTCGCGCGTAGCCGAGTAGAGGGCCATTTCCACCTGCTCGCTTGTGGTAGGGCCGAAGCCTGCGTCGGCACAGGGCAGGGTAAGCACGGCAAAGCGGCGATGTCCGAGTTCGGTCAGGTGGCGGGCCGCCAGGCCAGCCCCGGCGATGTTGTCGACGCCGATCGCTGCAACGGCGTCGTCGTCGTCCGAATCGAGATCGAGCGCGACAAAAGGGAGTTTGCGTTCACGCGCCAGTTCGACCAGCCTTGAACCGCCATCGACGCAAAAGACGATGAAACCGTCGACCAGCGCACTCTGGATGTTCCAGGCAAGCTGTTCGTTGTTGGCTGCGGAGACCAGCGAAATCCCCGCACCGGTCGCGTCGCAGGCCTGCGAGATGCTGGCCATCATCACCCGGGCAAAGGGGTCGTCGAAGAAATAGGAGAGGGGTTCCGCGGTCGCCACACCGATCGCGTTGACCTTGCCGGCGCGCAGCAGCCGGCCCTTGGGATCCGGTCCGCCATATCCCATGGCCTCGGCTGCCGCCTTGACCCGCTCGCGAACCTCCTCGCGCACGATCTCCGGACGGGCGAACACGTTGGACGCGGTGCCGTGCGACACGCCGGCCGCCTTGGCGATGTCCGCCAGCCGGACCGGTCTTGTCTTTGCAGAGATAAGTGGCGCCATCTTCGTCTCCTGGATTCCTCCCATCTAACACTTTCGTTGGATCGGTTCAAATTTTGACTTGATCGAAGCCTCGACAAGGCCTATGTTTGAATCGATCCAAGGAAATGCCGGCTATCGGAATTGGATCGATTCAACATTAAGCAGGGAGTTGTGTCATGCATCCCGTCAATTTTCTGTTCGAAGACATTTACCGCAACGACTGGAGCATCTCGTCGAACACCACGACGCAGAAACGCCGTGGCAAAGCCGGCCCATGGGTTCGCGAGTTGCGGTTCCTTGTGGAGCGCAAACGGAGCTGACCGGGTCGGTTTTTCGCGCCTGTCGATTGGATCGATTCAAGGACTAAAAGGAGCGCACATCATGCATCCCGTCAGCTATCTGTTCGAAGACATCTACCGCAACTATTGGGGCATCGCGCCAGCCTCCAAGAGGCCGCAACGGCATTGGTTGGCCAAGCTGCGGCGACGCAATCGCGAATTGCTCATCAAGCCCGAGCGCCGGCAGGACTAGCAGCCCACGCTTTTACGTTTGGCGCGGGCAGGCGTCAGGAACGCATGCGCACCAGCGCCGAGGCGGCGATCGCCAGCCAGCCAGCGATAAGTAGGGTGCCGCCGATCGGCGCCGACAGCGGGAACAGCCGCGACCCGATGAAATCGCGGGCCAGCAGATCGCCGCAGAACAGCAGAAGCCCAACCAGCAGGATCAGGCTGCCGATGCGCAGGATCCGGTTCGCGCCAAGCAGTCCGGCGGCAAGGAAGACCGGCGCATGCATCAGCAGGAACGATGCGGCGGTGCCGACGAAGGCGCCGCCCAGATGCGCCGCCGCGGCCGACAGTGCCACGCCTGCAGCACCACAGAGGCCTCCGGACAGGACGAGGATACGGCTGCTGGTGCCGGAAAATTGCTCGGCCGTGCTCATGTCTGGGGCTCCGTGATGTCCGAGGGATATGCCTGGCCCGGTCAGGGCTTGCCGGGGTTGGCAAGCATGTCCTGCTCGCGGCGTGACTGTGCCAGCCAATTATACACCGCGCCCCCTGCCATCAAGACGGATGTGCCCAGAAACACCGAGCGCATGCCGAAATGACCGCCGGCAAAGCCGCCCAGCAAGGGGCCGGCGACTTGCCCGACATACTGGGCGGAAATCGACAATCCGAGCACATTGCCGCCGACCCCATCGGGGACATTGTGGCGGATCACGCTGGTGATGCAGGGCAACAGACCGCCCAGCGCCAGGCCCATCAGGAAGCGCAGGCCGATGAGTTGCCAGCTTTGTGTGACGAAGGCCTGCGGGATCAGCAGCAGCGCCGAGACGGCAAGCGCGCCGATGATGACGTTCCAGTGGCCGACGCGGTCGGCGAGCTTGCCGAGGCGCGAGGCCGACAGGATGGCGCCAAGGGCCGCCGCCGACATGACGACGCCTGATATCAGCGTGACGCGGCTCTGGTCCTCGATGAGCTGCTGCACATAGACTGTGATGATCGGCTCGATCGACATGGTGGCGAAGCTCAACAGCATGCCGGTCGCCAGCATGGCGACGACAGGCCGTTTGTCGGGAATTTGTGCCCAGCCGCCTTTCGGCTTCTGCTTCGACGCGGCGTCTGCTGTTTTCGGACGGGGATTCTCTTTGATCAGAAACGTGGTCGCCAGGAACGCCAGGAAGATGACGCCGCCGGAGAGGAGAAAGGTGGCGCGGATGCCGATCAGCGGCGGCAGGGCGCCGCCCACCAGTGGGCCGACCAGAGCCCCACCCGTGATGCCGGCCGACAGCAGGCCCAGCGCCCAGCCGGAGCGTTCCTTCGGCGTCTGCATGGCAACGAGGATGGTCGATCCCGAGGAGTAGCCGCCGGCAAAACCGATCAGCAGCCGCAGCAGCACCAACTGCCAGACGGTCTCCACTATGCCGGTCAGCGACATGCATATGGCCATGCCGAAGCTGGCGCGAACCAGCATCACCTTGCGGCCGTAGCGGTCGCCGAGACGTCCCCAGAGCGGCGCCACCAGCGCCGCCGCGAAGAACGTCGCGCCATAGGCGATCCCCGACCATTGCACGATCGCCGCGTGGCCCTCGGCACCAAGCTGCTCGATATAGAGCGGCAGGAACGGTAAAAGCAGCGTCATGGCGACAAGCGTCGAAAACGACCCGGCAAAGCACACGAACAGATTGCGCCGCCAGTGGATGTTGTAGGTGCTGTCGGTGGCCGGGGGCGCGCTCTGCTGCATGTCTTATGTCCTGTCCCAGCAACTCTTTTATCGAGGGTTGCTGCGGATACCAGTTTGGGATACCAAGATGGTGCACGTCATGGACGCAAGCTTGGCCGCTGTCAATGCAGCCTGTCGAACGTGATCGGCAAGACAATCGCCAGCAAACGACCAAAGGTGGAAACGACAATGTCGCAGATGCAGAGCGTCGAAAAACAGCTTCGGCAGATGATCCTTGGCCTAGAGATCGGTCCCGGCGAGAAGCTGACCGAGCGCTGGATCGAGAGCCGTTTCGGTGCATCGCGAACCCCGGTCAGGGCAGCACTTCTGCGGCTCGAGACCGAGGGGCTGGTCGGTAGGGACGGGCGCGGCTGGACGGTGTCGCCGATCAATCTGGCTGAACTCGAGCAGATCGCGGTCTATAGGGAAGCAGTCGAGGTTGCGGCACTTCGCCTGACATGCGGCCTGGCGGACCGGAGCGCCGTCGATGTCATCGAGGCGATGCTCGAGTCCTGCGACAACGACACGCCGCGCGAGGAATGGCATCGCGTCGGCATGGATTTTCACATCGAACTGGCGCGTCTGTCGGGCAATGAATTCCTGTTCCGGGCGGTGCGCGATGCCATGACGCGCCTGTCGCGGGCGCGCTGGCTGGAGGTTCGCGACGAAGCGGCGCTCAGCCGCGCCTGGGCCGAACATCGCGCCATACTGGCGGCGGCACGCCTTGGCGACGCCGATGAAGCCGCGCGCCTGCTCTCAGGCCACATCGTCGGCAGCCGCGACCGGCTGGTGACGTCGCTCGCCAACGATCGGCGCGGTCTTCGCGCCAGAGGCTTTGCCGTCGTTGCTGCTTAGGGGTGGATGAAGGGACGCAAAGCGGCGTCTGGACGTATGCGCACTTTCGCCTCGCTTCGCAGACGCCGATGGCGTAAGGAGCGGCCATGGAAAACAACCGATTTGAAACACCTGTGACTGTGAAGTCAGTCGCGGCGGGAAGCACTCAGCTCTTGCGCACGGCGCGTGAGGCTTCCGACTACCTCCTCAACAGCTGGCCCGGCAAGCGCAGCCCCAAGCATCGCGCGGCCCTGCAAGCCTGTCATGACGCACTGGCCGGCGACAAGCCGGCGATGAACGCCAGGCGCGCCTTCATTGCGGCAGCACGCGAAGTGGACGTGTTCGTCAGCGACAAGGCGCCGGCCTGACACAAGCCGGCTATCTGGATTGAGGCATGGCCCGCATCTGCGGGCCTTTTGCCGTCACTTTGCCGTTTCGGTTTCGCCTTCGGTTTCGTCCTCGGGCTTCGAACGTTCCCGCGCTGCAACCTTGGCTGCCAGCTTCTCGGCCTTCTTGGCCGCCTTCTGGCGGTCGCGTTCCTTGCGTTCCTGATCGTAGTTTGGTGGTCGCGCCATATCGGCTCCTTTTCACTGCCTCGCGGCTCTGGTCCTGCCTAGGAGCATTAGCCGTCAAACACAACAGCTGAAGCGATAGTGCGTCGATGATGGCCAGGCTTGCAAGATGCGCGCCGCAATGAAGGGGCCACGCCCATCATTGCGGCGTCCGATACCCATCGCCATCGATTTGCCGATCAGATGCCGCTTCGGTCAATCACCAGATCGGCGGCACCAAAACGGTCCTTTGCGGTCAGCTGCTGGTGCCAGTAGGGATAGAGCAAGGGCGGCCGGCTGACCGCGTCGAGGCGCTCGCGCTCCTCGCCGGAAAGCACCAGGCTTGCCGCCGCGATGTTGTCCCGGAACTGCGTTTCCGTCCTGCCGCCGATCACCAGGGAACTGACGGACGGCCGGCCAAGCAGCCAGGCCAGCGCCACCTGCGCTGCCGACACGCCGCGTTGCGCGCCGATCTCCACAAGCACATCGACGATCCGCCACAGCCGGTCCTCGTCGCGGATCGGTGGTTCCGACCAGCCCGCGAGTTGGCGGGCGGTGGGGCTGTCGCGGCGGTATTTGCCGGACAGCAATCCGCCGGCGAGCGGGCTCCAGACCAGAACGCCCAACCCCTGGTCGATGGAAATCGGCAGCAGTTCGTACTCCGCCTCGCGCGCTTCCAGCGTGTAATGGATCTGCTGTGTGACGAAGCGCGGCTGATGATGGCTGTCGCTGATGCCGAGCGCCTTCATCACCTGCCAGCCGGAATAGTTGGAGCAGCCGACATAGCGGATCTTGCCTTGCGCAACCAGCGTGTCGAGCGCGCCGATGGTTTCCTCCAGCGGTGTCACGCCATCCCATTCGTGCAGGAAATAGATGTCGATGACGTCGGTCTTGAGCCGCTTCAGGCTCTTTTCGCATTCGCGGATCAGGTGATGGCGCGACAGGCCTTCATCGTTGGGACCTTTGCCGATCCGCATCCGTGCCTTGGAGGCGATCAGCACGTCGCCCTTGCGCTTGCCGCCGAGCGCTTCGCCGATGATTTCTTCGGATATGCCATTCGAATAGACGTTGGCGGTGTCGATGACATTGATGCCGGCGTCGATGCAGAGGTCGATCATCCGGCGCGCTTCGTCGAGGTCGGTCTTGCCGACAGCCGAAAACGCGCCGGCGCCGCCGAAAGTCATGGTGCCCATGGTCAGCGTCGATACTTTCAGGCCGGAACGGCCGAGTGTGCGGTATTCCATGTCGATCCTCGCGATTGCGTTGGGAAAGGGGCTGGGGAGGGCGCCCGAATGTGGCCGTTATTTGTAGGACAATTTGGGCGACGTGTCTCCATGCCAGCACGACGGATGGATCATGCCTGGCTGAATCGACAGCGGCGGTAACCATGCTCGCGCTGCAATAAAACCGTCATTGCAGGCCTATATTGAAGTCGGCTCAGGTGTTGCCGTTCCCGGGCCGCAAGCTGGGAGTTTGGGGCGCCGGACGTGGATCGACAGAGCTTGCAAGTGGAGCAGCCGATAATGACCGAGCTAAAACAGAATTCTCCGGCCAGGGATTGGCTTGAAGCCGAGCTCGCCGACACGCTTGACGAAGACTATGAGCTCGAAATGTCGGAGCCGGCGCTGTCGATGGAGATCGCCAAGATCTACAAGAACTCGCATCCGCCTTCGATCGATCGCATGCAGTATTTTCGCGACCTGATCACACTGCAGTCCGAATTGATCAAGCTGCAGTCCTGGGTCGCCTACCACAAGAAGAAGCTGGTGGTAATCTTCGAGGGACGCGATTCGGCCGGCAAGGGCGGCGTCATCAAGCGCATCACCCAGCGGCTCAATCCGCGCATCTGCCGCGTCGTGGCACTGCCGGCACCGACCGAGCGCGAAAAGTCGCAATGGTATTTCCAGCGCTATGTCCCGCATCTGCCGGCCGGCGGCGAGATCGTGCTGTTCGACCGCTCATGGTACAACCGCTCGGGCGTCGAGCGGGTGATGGGCTTTGCCCAGCCCGATCAGGTCGAAGAATTCTTCCGCGACGTGCCGGAGTTCGAGCGCATGCTGGTTCGCTCGGGCATCACCGTGGTCAAATACTGGTTCTCGATCACCGACGAGGAACAGCAGATGCGCTTCCTGATGCGCATCCATGACCCAATGAAGCAGTGGAAACTGTCGCCGATGGACCTGCAGTCGCGCGTGCGTTGGGAGCAATACACCAAGGCCAAGGAAGAGACCTTCGCCCGCACCAACATCCCGGAAGCGCCCTGGTTCATCGTCGAGGGCAACGACAAGAAGCGCGCGCGGCTGAACTGCATCGACCATCTGCTCAAGCAGCTGCCTTACGAGGAAGTGCCGCACGAGGAGATCACGCTGCCGGAGCGCGTCTTCAACCCCGAATACGAGCGCCAGGTGCTGCCGCGCGAGCTCTACGTGCCGGAGAAGTATTGATGGATCGCTCCCTTCTCCCCGTCTCTATATGGGAGAAGGTGCCGGCAGGCGGATGAGGGGCGGCACCTTCTTCGACAGTTGAGTCTAAAAAAATTCTCCATGCTGGCAGGAGACTATTCTGCCGTTATATTGCCCTCGATGGCATTTTCGGCGCCATACTATTCGGCTGGTTGGCGCCGCCCCTCATTGCCCTGCCGGGCATTTCTCCCCGTATAGTGTCGGGGAGAAAGAGCTGTAACTACGCCCGCTTGATGGTGACGTGCGTGGCGAGCGGCGTCGCCACCTGCTCGCTGCAGAGATAACCCAGCTTGAGCATGTCCAGACCGGCAAAAAGGTTCTCGCCCGAGCCGAGCAGCAGCGGCGAGACCGCCAGATGCATCTCGTCGATGAGCTTTTCCTGCAAATACTGGCGGATTGTAGCGACGCCGCCACCGACCCGCACGTCCTTGCCGCCAGCGGCAGCCTGGGCCTGTTCAAGAGCTGAATGGATACCGTCAGTGACGAAGTGGAAAGTGGTGCCGCCCTCCATCGTGATCGGTTCCCGCTTGTGATGGGTGAGCACGAAAACCGGCACATGATAGGGCGGGTTGTCGCCCCACCAGCCCTTCCAGCTGTCGTCAGGCCACTCGCCGCGGATCGGCCCGAACATGTTGCGGCCGAGGATCCAGGCGCCGACATTTTCGAAACTGCGCGCCGCGAACGCCTCGTTTACGTCGGTGGTGCCGCCGTCTTGTCCGAGCACCATCTCACGGAAGGTGCGGGTGTCGACAAACCACTTGTGCAAGGATTCCCCACCGACGCCGAGCGGATTTTGCAGATCCTGATCGGGACCGGCGCCATAGCCGTCGAGCGACAGGGTGAAAGCGTTGACGCGAAGTTTGGACATGCGAGCCTCCTCGATAACCGATTGTGTTTTGCAAGCAGTTGTTTTGTAACAAACCGATTGTGAATTGCAAGCGGTATTTTCAAGCTCTAACGAAGCCCAGGCAACGGTCAAGCGGCCCTCGCTATGGATTCCCCGGCCAGGAGCCGGAAATTGGTATGGATGTCGAAGCGGATTGGCCGACATTGCTCGCCGCGACCGGCCATCGTCGCGAAGAGAAATTACCCCTTCAGCAGTTCCGCCACTTCTGGAGCGAAATAGGTCAAGATGCCGTCGCAGCCGGCGCGCTTGAAGGCGAGCAGCGATTCCAGCATTGCCTTCTCGCCGTCGATCCAGCCATTGGCGCCTGCTGCCTTGATCATCGAATATTCGCCCGACACCTGGTAGGCGAAGGTCGGCATCTGGAACTCGTCCTTCAGCCGCCGGATGATGTCGAGATAGGGCAGGCCGGGCTTGACCATCAGCATGTCGGCGCCCTCGGCGATGTCCTGTTCGGCCTCTCTCACCGCCTCGTCGGAATTGGCATGGTCGATGTAATAGGTCTTCTTGTCGCCCTTGAGCAGACCGGCGGTGCCCACCGCCTCGCGATAGGGACCGTAGAATGCCGAGGCGAATTTGGTCGCATAGGACATGATCGCCACATCCTGAAAACCATTGGCGTCGAGCGCGTCGCGGATGGCGCCGATGCGGCCGTCCATCATGTCGGATGGCGCGATGATGTCGGCGCCGGCGGCCGCCTGGATGACGGCAGCGGCGGTCACCTGTTCCACCGTCTCGTCATTGACGATGATGCCGTCGCGCAGGATGCCGTCATGGCCGTGGCTGGTGAACGGGTCGAGCGCTGCGTCGGTGATGATGCCTATCTGCGGCACCGCATCCTTGATCGCACGGGTGGCGCGGTTGATGACATTGTCGGGATCGAGGATGTGCGAGCCGGTCTGGTCGCGCAGCGAGATGTCCACATTGGGGAAGGTGGCGAGTGCCGGAATGCCGAGTTTGGCCGCGCGCTCGGCCTCCTTGACGGCGAGATCGATCGACAGGCGGAAGACGCCGGGCATGGCGGCGATCGGCTCGCGGACACCCTTGCCGTCGACGACGAAGATCGGCCAGATCAGGTCGTCGACCGTGAGCCTGTTTTCTTGCACCAGACGGCGCGACCAGTCGGCCTTGCGCATGCGGCGCAGACGGCGGCTGCCGGTGATCTCGTCGACGCCGCGCGCGCCGGCGGGCTTTGCGGGGGTGAATTTGTTCATCGCCAAATACTCTCGTTCGGGCAGGCTTTTACCACGAGCTCCCGCCGCTGACCAATGCGGCACGATTGTGCCAGTGATCCGATCGAGGTCTATTCGGGTTGCCCATTGCCTGACAGAATCTGTGCCGCGCCCCTGATGGCGACACGGAAAGCCTCGTCGAAATTGACGCCGCGCACCTGCCAGCGGTAGGTCTCGTCGCCCGCCTTGAGCTGCCAGTCGGCGATCCAGCCCAGTTCCTTGTCGCTCCAGACGAGACTGCCGGAAAGCGCCTGGTCGGCGCCGGCCTTCTTCGCCAGTGTGTCGAGCTTCGTCATCTCGGCATTGCGAAGCGCCTGATCGTCCAATCCGGCCTGCGACAGCTGCGCTGCCGTGGGAAAAGCCACCTGCATGGCCAGCGGTGCGGCTGCATTGCCGAACGATTCGCGCATCGGCATGCCACGATCGTCATCGGCATCGAGCGCGTAATGCATTGTTCCGCGCTCGGTCGCCAAAAACACCGCCAGCCGCGGCCGCTCAGTCAGCCACGGCCTGCTGCCGAGCGAAGCCAGCACCGGGTCGATGTCAGCAGGCTTGTACTGGCAGTAAAGGTTGTGGGGCCGATCGTAGGTGCCCTGATCGTCATGGTTGGGAATGCCTTCCATGCGGTCGCGGTAGTGAAAGCCAGCGACGAAGCTGCCGGCCTTGTCGCGCAGTGCCGCCATCTCGGGTTTCGCCGGCAGGCGCTGATCGCCGGAAACCCGGACCAGAACCGCGTCGAGGCAGCGCTTGAAGCCGGACTGGCGGTTCTTCTCGTACTTGCCGTTGACGATGGTCTGCGAGCTGTAGAGGTCTTCCAAAGTCCCCGCCATGACCGGGTGAACAGTCAAGCAGATGCTCAGCCCGATTGCCACCGGCGCAAGGTGCGAAAATCGAGTCATAAACAATCGTCCCGTTCGAAGACCCGCCATAGCCGCGCTGCACTGAACTCTATCCAGTTTTTCAGTATTGCAGCTCGATTTTTAGCACTGGCTCCTGGTCCGGGCCAGAGCTTGCACCGGTGCGCTCGCCATTGACGCACCCATGCGCCACGCTTTAGCACTTCAGTCCCGGCGGCCGGGGGAGGGATTCTTCACGATGGATTTTGGCGGAGGCGACGAGATCCGCTTCGAACATCTGGGCCGGGCCGGCGTCGTCACCTTGACGCGGCCGCAGGCGCTCAATGCGCTGACGCACCGTATGATCGGGGCGCTCGACGCTGCTCTTTCCGCGTGGGAAGCCGACCAGGGCGTCGACGTCATCGTCGTCAAGGCAGAGGGGAGGGCCTTTTCGGCCGGCGGCGATATCCTGCATGTCTATGAGACAGGCCGCGCGGGAAAACCGCCGGTCGAGTTCTTCGCCGATGAGTATCGCCTCAATGCCCGCATCAACAGTTTTAGGAAACCTTATGTCGCCCTGATCGACGGCATCGTCATGGGTGGCGGCGTCGGCATCTCCTTCCACGGCTCGCACCGGGTGATGACCGAGAATGCCCAATTTGCCATGCCGGAAGTCGGCATTGGCTTCTTTCCGGATGTCGGCGCCAGCCACCTGCTGCCTGACCTCGGCGGCTCCTTCGGTATGTATCTGGCGCTGACCGGCAATCGCATCCGCTATGGCGATGCGCTGTGGTCGGGGCTGGCCACCCACACCATCAAGGCCGAGGACCAGGCTGGCTTCCTCGACCGGCTGGCGTTGACCGGCGATCCGGAATCGGTGCTGCGCGGCTTCTTCGTGCAGGCAAGGCGAGAAACCGACAGGCCGACGCTGGAGGCGATTGTTCGCCATTTTTCGCAACCGTCCCTCAACCGCGTCATCGACAGCCTCGAGCGTGCGGCTGGCGCCGACGAGTTCGCGGCAAAGACATTGGCGACGATCCGCACCCGCTCGCCGACCAGCCTGCGCGTCGCCTGGCGGCAGATCAGCGCCGGACTGACGCTGTCCATGGAAGCCTGCATGAAAATGGAGTTCCGCATCCTCAACCGGATGCTCGCCGGCCATGATTTCTACGAAGGCATCCGCGCCGCCATCATCGACAAGGGCTCGAAGCCGCAATGGCGGCCGGCAAGCCTGGCTGCGGTCAGCGAAGCGGATGTCGATGCCTATTTCGCTCCGCTCGGCGAACGGGAACTCCTGATATGAGCGAGGTGACCTCAAGGCGCGTCGTGCTGCAGCCCTCCGGGGTGGAGGTGATCTTCGCCTGGTTCCAGCGCGTCATATCGGGCTACTGCCTGCTGTTCGGCATTCTCTACTGGATCAAGCTGATCGGCTTTTATCCGGGCACACTGTGGCGTTTCGACCTGATGCCCGTGCACTGGCAGGTCGCGGCGGTGGTGCTCGCCGTGTTCTTTCCCTTTGCCGCTGCCGGCCTGTGGATGCTGGCGTCCTGGGGCCCGGTGATCTGGTTCATTTGCGCGGTGACCGAGACGGTCATGTATGCCGGCTTTCCTGAGCTGTTCGGCCACCGCTTGCTGATTGTCGTCTCGCATGCGGCGGTGGCGGTGCTCTACATCGTCTTCCGCGTCGTCATCCACCTGCAGAAGCGCCCGGTCCGCCACTAAGCCGTTGAACCCATTGGCGGCCCGGCTGTCGCCTCGAATGAGCCCCGCAATCGTTGCCGAAATCTTTAGGTTAATTATCCTTGCTCGGGTGACCGTTCGTTAAGCCTCTTCCGAAACCTCTTACCGGTAAGCTCTTGTTAGCCCTAGCGTTTAAGTCGAATTTTATGAGTATTCGATAGTGTCGCGATCAAGGTGAAAAACAAAAAATCACCAGGGCGACAAACGAGAGGCAAAGACAATGATCAATTCGCGTCCGGCGGCGAAGACCGCCAACGTATCCGACGATCGCCGCGAGGCTATCCGTTCCCTGTACATGGAATCGCTGCAGCTTGTTGAGCGGCTGCACCGCCGCCTGCTTGATGTGATCAAGGACGAATTCGACCGCAACGGCCGTTCCGACATCAATGCCATCCAGGCGCTGCTGCTTTTCAACATCGGCAATTCCGAACTGACCGCCGGCGAACTGCGCTCGCGTGGCTACTATCTCGGCTCCAACGTCTCCTACAATCTGAAGAAGTTGGTCGATCTTGGTTTCATCAACCACCAGCGCTCGCGCATCGACCGCCGTTCGGTCCGCGTCTCGCTGACGCCGAAGGGCAACGAGGTGGCCGAGGTCGTCGCCGGTCTTTACGAGCGTCATGTCGGCTCGATCGAACAGGTCGGCGGCATCAACACCGACGAGTTCAAGCAGATGAACCGCGCTTTGCAGCGGCTCGACCGCTTCTGGAACGACACCATCGCCTACCGCATGTAAGGCGCAGAGATCCGGCCCGCGCCACAGAAGCGCGGCCGAAATGTCGACCTTCAGTCAGGGCCGGTGCCGAGAGGCATCGGCCTTTTTCTAGCGACGGACGGCGACGTGAGTTCATCTGTGTGTCAGCTGACCGGAACCCGGTTGGCCACGCTTTGCTTTCGCTTCCACAATGCCTAATGTCACCACACAAGGGGGCATGATGGGTCGAAGCAGGCGTTTCAAGATCTGTTTTGTCGCGGCGGCACTATTGCTGGCATCAGAAACGGCTTTCGCCGAGGAATGGTGGAAGGATGCCTTCGCTATGGAAGGCAGCAGCCCGTGCGACGGAAATGACTCCAGAGTGACGTTCACCCACAAGTCGGTGGAAATGTGGGAAGTCGGCTGCGCAATCGACAAAATCCAGAAGATCAAAGGCCTGGACGCCGTCATTTTGGACCTGACTTGCTCCGACGATACCGACAGTGTGGAAAAGAGACGGGCGCTGCTGCTCAAACTCGATGACAACAAGATATTGCGGTACCCTGAGAATCAAGTGTTGCAACGATGTTCCGAACTCGAGGCTCCGGGTCCAAAGCCCTGAGCCAGGTTCATTCCCGGCCGGCTGCGGGTCCTGCCGCGCGGCAGCCGACCCCATCGGTGATGGCTCGGCGACGGCGCTGACCCGATACCCAAAAAGCACGCACCGTTCTTTTCGGAATATCCGCCGGTCGGATTTGAGGCGCTAGGCCACGTTGCCGCCATATTCCAGTGGAACCGAGAGAGGCAGTGATGCTGGTGTGAAGGCCATGCGTTCACCCGCAATCCGTATCGCGCCTGGGCGCTGTCACACCAAGGTGATGCGGAGCATGGTTGGCTAATTGTTAAGATTGCCAATTTTACAGTGCGGGCGAGATCGCCCGGTGATCAACGCAGCAAGTGATCGAACTGCTACCAATGTCTGGAACGTCCATGAGAACCAGCCGTCGTTTTTTCCTCTCCGGAGCCTCCGCGCTCGCAGCCGCAGTTGTTGCCGGCGGCGCCAATGCGCAGGATGTGATCGGTGATATCCTGAAATCCTCGGCGCGCGGCAATTGGGACGACCAGTTCGACGCCCGCGCCAGCGAGGGTGGCAAGGTGGCCTCGACGCTGCCGATCTTCAGCCCGCAGACCGTCGCCTTCACGGAACAGGCGGTCGGGCAATACCAGAACATCGTCGGGCAGGGTGGCTGGGTCGAGGTTCCCGCGACCAAGAAGCTGCAGCTTGGCGTCGATGATCCCGATGTGGTGCCGCTGCGCAAGCGGCTGATGGTTGCTGGCGACCTGTCGCAGAGCGCCGGCATTTCGACGGCTTTCGATTCCTATGTCGACTCGGCGGTCAAGCGCTTCCAGCTGCGTCACGGCCTGCCGGCTGATGGCTCGATGGGCAAATACACCTACGCGGCGATGAACGTTTCGGCGCAGATCCGGCTCGGCCAGCTGCAGACCAATCTGCAGCGGCTGCGCGAGAAGGCCGGCACGCTGGGCAGCCGCTACGTGCTAGTCGACATTCCGGCAGCGCAGGTCGAAGCGGTCGAGAACGATCGCGTCGTGCTTCGCCACACCGCGATCGTCGGCAAAATCGACCGGCAGACGCCGATCGTCAATTCCAAGATCAACGAGATCATCGTCAATCCATACTGGAACGCGCCCGTCTCGATCGTGCGCAAGGACATCATTCCGCTGATGCGGAAGGATCCCGATTATCTCAAGAACAGCCACATCCGCCTGTTCGCGCCCGATGGCAGCGAAGTCGATCCGATGAATGTGGACTGGTCGACCGACGACGCCGCCAAGTACCGTTTCCGCCAGGATCCCGGCTCGGAAAACGCCATGGCTTCGGTGAAGATCAATTTCCCGAGCCCTGACGGCGTCTACATGCACGACACGCCGCAGCAGAGCCTGTTCGGCAAGATGTTGCGTTTCGATTCCTCGGGCTGCGTGCGCGTGCAGAATGTGCGCGACCTCGTCACCTGGATCCTGCGCGACACGCCCGGCTGGGACCGCCAGCATTTCGAGGCGGCGATCAAGACCGGTGAAAACACGCCGATCCAGGTCACCAATCCGGTGCCCGTCCACTTCCTCTATCTCTCGGCCTGGTCGACCGGTCCGGGCGTCGTGCAGTTCCGCGATGACGTCTACGCGCTTGACGGCAACAACGAGCTGCAGATCACGTCTGCGCTATAAACGTTTGATTCTTATATAAAAAGGGCCGCCTCTCAGGGCGGCCTTTTTCATTGGGTGCCGCGGCGTTTTTCACGGGACGGGCGGCTGGACGGATCGGCCAGCTTTGCGCATGGTCGGCAGGAAAGCCTGGAACCGGACCATGGAAGTCGCTGTCTTCATTCTGGTCGTGCTCGTCTTCGTGGCGCTTTCCGGCGCTCTGGTGCGCCTGGTGCGGGTGCCGTTGCCGGTGCTGCAGATTGCGATCGGTGCGGCGCTCGCCTGGCCGGTGCGCGGCATCCATGTCGAGATCAATCCGGAACTGTTCCTGCTGGTGTTCATCCCGCCGCTGCTGTTCGGCGATGCCTATGGCGCGCCGAAGCGTGAACTGATGGCGCTGCGCCGACCGATCCTGGATCTGGCCATAGGGCTGGTCTTCTTCACCATCGTCGGCTTCGGCTACGCCTTGCATTGGCTGGTGCCGAGCATCCCTCTGGTCGTTGCTTTTGCGCTTGCCGCGGTGCTGTCGCCGACCGACGCGGTGGCCGTGTCCTCGATCGTCGACAGGAATGTCGTCCCGGCGCGGCTGATGCACATTCTGGAAGGCGAGTCGCTGCTCAACGATGCGTCGGGGCTGGTCATGTTCCGCTTTGCCGTGGCGGCAGTGCTGACCGGCAGCTTTTCCCTTGCCGCGGCTTCGCTCAGTTTTCTCTATGCCGTGGCGATCGGCATCCTGATCGGCGTGGCGGCGCTGTTCGTTGCCGCCAAGCTGCTGCAATTGCTCAACCGGATCGGCGGCGTCCCGGCCGAGGCGCAGGTGCTGGTGATGGTCCTGCTGCCCTTCATCGCCTATCTCGGCGCCGAGCATGTCGGAGCTTCCGGCATCCTGGCGGCTGTCACCGCCGGCCTGCTCACCGGCGGCTCCGGCGTGTTTCGCTTCCTCGGCGTCTCGGCGCGGATGCAGACGATGTCGCTGTGGACGACGCTTTCCTTCGTTTTCAACGGCGCTCTCTTCATCGTGCTTGGGCTGCAACTTCCCGACATCATCCGCCATGTGCCGCCGGAGCTCATGAGCCTGCACCCGATCCTCCAGCCGATCGCGACCGTCATCGCGCTGACGCTGTGCCTGATCGCGTTGCGGTTCCTATGGATTTGGGTCGGCGATATCGCGGCCGGCATCGCCGCGCGTCTGGGCAAGCGCAAGGCGGAGCCGTTCGGGCTGCGCGTGCGGCTCGCCGGTTCGGTGGCCGGCGTGCGCGGCGCCATTACGCTGGCCGGCATATTGTCGCTGCCGCTCGCCATGCCGGACGGCTCGCCGTTTCCGGCGCGCGACCTGGTCATTTTCCTGGCCGCCGGCGTCATCATCTGCTCGCTGGTCTTCGCCAGCCTCGCTCTGCCGACGATCGCCAGGGGGCTGGTCGAGCCGGGGGAGGATGCCGGCGCCGCCGAGGAGCGGCTGGCGCGTGTCGGCGCCGCCAAAGCGGCAATCGCGCGCATCGAGAGCATTGCCGGAGCCGCTGATGATGAGGGAGGCGAGGTGCCCGGTGCCAGGCTTGCCGCCGCCGACAGCATCGTCGCCGGCTACCGGCGCCGCATCGCCGCCTCGGACGAAGCCGATGAGGCCCGCGCCGAGGCGCGCGAAGCCGGAAGGCTGGAACTCGAGCTGAGATTTGCGGGCATCGAGGCCGAGCGCGAGGCCGTGCGCGCTATGTTTCGCAGCGGCGAGATCAACGACCACACGTCGCAGGCGCTGTTTACCGAGATCACGCTCACCGAGGCCTTGCTGAGAGGCCGCAAGGCAAGGAAATAGCGACCTGAAGGCTTCGCTGGCGCAATCCGGCCAGCAAATTTCGCGCCGCAAACGTGGCGGGGCGAAAACAACTGTGTTAATGGCGCGGCAAATGCAAGTCGCCCAAAAGTGTGCAGCGGTTTTGGGACAACGACTTGCATAAATCGAAAATTGCCCCCGAACCCCGAGGATTGCAGGCCATGGCAACAGCAGCGGCAGTGTCGAACAAATTCGAATCCTTCTTCGAAACCACGCTGGCCGATGCCGATCCGGAGATTTTCGGCGCCATCCGCAACGAACTCGGTCGCCAGCGTCACGAGATCGAACTGATCGCCTCGGAAAACATTGTTTCCCGCGCCGTGCTTGAGGCGCAGGGCTCGATCATGACCAACAAATATGCCGAGGGCTATCCGGGCAAGCGCTACTATGGCGGCTGCCAGTTCGTCGACGTGGCCGAGGAACTGGCCATCGAGCGCGCCAAGAAGCTGTTCGGCTGCAACTTCGCCAACGTCCAGCCGAACTCCGGCAGCCAGATGAACCAGGCCGTGTTCCTGGCGCTCTTGCAGCCGGGCGACACGTTCATGGGCCTCGACCTCAATTCCGGCGGCCATCTGACCCACGGTTCTCCGGTCAACATGAGCGGGAAATGGTTCAAGGTCGTCTCCTATGGCGTGCGCCAGGACGACCATCTGCTCGACATGGACGCCATCGAAAAGACCGCCCATGAGACCAAGCCGAAGCTGATCCTGGCCGGCGGCACCGCCTATTCGCGCGTCTGGGACTGGAAGCGGTTTCGCGAGATCGCCGATGCGGTCGGTGCCTATCTGATGGTCGACATGGCGCACATCGCCGGCCTGGTCGCCGGCGGCGTGCATCCGTCGCCGCTGCCGCATGCCCATGTCGTGACCACCACGACGCATAAATCGCTGCGCGGCCCGCGCGGCGGCATGATCCTCTGCAATGACGAGGACATCGCCAAGAAGATGAATTCGGCGGTGTTTCCCGGCCTGCAGGGCGGCCCGCTGATGCATGTCATCGCCGCCAAGGCGGTTGCCTTCGGTGAAGCGCTGAAGCCGAGCTTCAAGGTCTATGCCGAGAGCGTCGCCGCCAACGCCAAGGCGCTCGCCTCCAGTCTCAAGGAAACCGGTCTCGACATCGTCTCCGGAGGCACCGACAACCATCTTATGCTGGTCGACCTCAGGCCCAAGAACGCCACCGGCAAGCGCGCCGAGGCGGCGCTGGGCCGCGCCAACATCACCTGCAACAAGAACGGCATTCCATTCGACCCGGAAAAGCCTTTTGTCACCTCGGGCGTGCGTCTCGGCACCCCGGCCGGCACCACGCGCGGCTTCGGCCAGGCCGAATTCCGCGAGATCGGCAAGCTGATCGCCGAAGTGCTGGATGGTCTCAAGGTCGCCAATTCCGATGAGGGCAATGCCGCCGTCGAAGCAGCGGTCAAGGCCAAGGTCGTGGCGCTGACCGATCGGTTCCCGCTCTATCCCTATCTCGGCTGACGCGGTAGGAAGTCTTACCGCCTGCTGCAACGACAAGCGTCGTTTCAGCAGGCCGGGGCGACCGGCAGGAGCCTTGATGATGCGACCATTTCGTTTCGCCGACCTTGGCGCCGTTGGCGCTCTGGCCGCTTTGATCGCCGTGCCTTTCCCCGGCATCGCCTTGGCGCAAACCGCCCCTGCTCAAGCCGCGCCCGCGCAACCCGCACCTCAGCCCGAGCCCGCGGCGCCCGCCCAGGCGGCACCCAAGCTCGAAACCTTCGGCAGATGGTCGACCCTGGTCGACGAGGTCGACACCGGTGAGGATCTGCGCAAGACCTGCGCGGCCTCGACCGCCTTTATCGGCGCTGGCGGCGAGAGCGGCGTTCTGACGCTCATAATCACGAATGGCGATGCACTGCCGCCGGATGCCTACCCGTCCATAACGATCGCCGTCGACAACAAGACCTTGCCGGCCGGCAAGTCGGTTACCGCCACCTTCGGCGACGACAAGGGCCGCGTCACCGCCAAGCTCCATTCCGATGGCGCCGTCAACGGCCGGCTCAGCTGGACCGTGGACAACCAGGCCAAGACCAGCCTGGCGCTCCTGCGCGCCATGCGCCGGGCATCGGTGCTTGATGTCTCCTTTGGCGATGCGCCGGTTGGAAGCATATCCATGGAGGGCTTCACCAAGGCCTATCGCAGTCTCGGCGCATCGTGCGGTTTTCCGACCGCCGACGTAGCTCCCTGAGACGATCGGTACGCTGTGCGGCTGCCTAGCGAGGCTGGCAATCCTGCTTGCGCCTCGCTATCTCTGAAGGGCGAGGGGTTGGCGACACTTTGCCATCGCTGCAAAAACCTCTAAGCCTTTCGCTTCACCAGATTCGCCAACCAAAGGCTTCTCCATGCGCTGTCCCTATTGCCAGTCGGAAGATACGCAGGTGAAGGATTCGCGCCCCGCCGAGGATGGCGCGGCGATCCGCAGGCGGCGCGTCTGCCCCGATTGCGGCGGTCGCTTCACCACCTTCGAGCGCGTGCAGTTGCGCGATCTCGTCGTGGTCAAGAAATCGGGCCGCAAAGTGCCCTTCGACCGCGACAAGCTGTTGCGTTCGGTGGAGATTGCCGTGCGCAAACGCAATGTCGATCCCGAGCGCATCGACCGCGCGGTGACCGGCATCGTGCGCCAGCTCGAAAGTTCTGGCGAGACGGAGGTTGCTTCGGGAGAAGTCGGCCGGCTGGTCATGGAAGCGCTGAAATCGCTCGACGATGTCGCCTATGTGCGTTTCGCCTCGGTCTACCGCAATTTTCGCGAGGCCAAGGATTTCCACGAACTGCTGGGCGAGCTCAAGGGCGACGAAATCAAGGGTGAAGAGGAAGCCAGCTGAGCATGACTGCAAGCGAACAGGCCGCCCTTGATCGCCGCTTCATGGCGGCGGCACTCAGACTGTCGCGAAAAAATGCCGGGCGCACCGCGACCAATCCGTCCGTCGGCACTCTGATCGTACGCGATGACGGCAACGGTCCGATGATCGTCGGCACCGGCGTCACCGCTGTCGGCGGCCGCCCGCATGCCGAGACCGAGGCCCTGGCCGAGGCCGGCGAGCTCGCGCGCGGCGCCACCGCCTACGTCACGCTGGAGCCTTGCGCCCACCACGGCCGCACGCCGCCCTGCGCCAATGCGCTGGTCAATGCCGGTGTCGCGCGCGTCGTCGGTGCCGCCAGCGATCCCGATTCGCGCGTGTCCGGCAAGGGCTACGCGATCCTGCGTGCCGCCGGTGTCGAGGTGGTCGAGAAGGTGTTGGCCGAGCAAGCCTCCGAGCAGATGGCCGGCTATTTGATTCGTTCGTTGAGAAAACGCCCGGAAGTGATTCTCAAGCTTGCGCTTTCCAGCGACGGAAAGATCGGCAGGGAAGGCGATGGGCAGGTGTCGATCACCGGCGATATCGCGCGCCGCGAAGTGTATCTGATGCGCGCCGAGGCGGACGGCATACTGGTTGGTATCGGCACGGCCCTTGAGGATGATCCGGCCCTGACAGTGCGTTTGCCGGGGCTGGAGAACCGTTCGCCTGCCCGCATCGTGCTCGACCGCCAGATCCGGTTGCCGGAGGCCTCGAAGCTGGTTTCGGGCGTCGACCGGGTGCCGCTCTATGTCGCCGCTTGCCTGGAGGCCGATCCGCTGCGGCGCGCAGCACTCGAACGCGCCGGCGTCCGCTTCATCGGCACGGAAACGCACGAGGGCGGCGTAGCCTTGCCGGAACTACTCGAGGATCTGGCCGCGCTCGGCATGGCCAGCGTGCTGGTCGAGGGCGGCGCCAGGGTGGCGAGCGCTTTCCTGGCCGACGAACTGGTCGACCGCATCGTGCTGTTCCAGGGGCCGGAAGCGATCGGCGATGACGGCATTGCATCGCCTGTTGACGCTGACCATATCCCGGCAGGTTTTCGCAAGCTGCGCGAGATGCGCTTTGGCGAAGACAGCTACGCCGAGTGGATAAGAGATTTTTAGGGATCAACACCGATGTTCACCGGAATTGTCACCGATATCGGCACTGTCGCTTCCGTCAAACCGCTCAGGGAAGGGGTGGGTTTGCGCATCGACACCGCCTATGATCCGCAGACCATCGCCATCGGCGCCTCGATCTCCTGCGGCGGCGTCTGCCTGACAGTCACTGCCTTGCCCGACAGCGGCTCGAATGCGCGTTGGTTCGAGGTTGAAGCATGGGAGGAAGCCTTGCGGCTGACCACGGCCTCGGGCTGGAAATCCGGCACCAAGGTCAATCTGGAGCGAGCGCTGAAGATCGGCGACGAACTCGGCGGCCACATCGTTTCGGGCCATGTCGACGGCATGGCCGAGATCGTCGAGCGCAAGGACGAGGGCGACGCCGTGCGCTTCACGCTGGAGGCGCCGCGCGACCTGGCGAAGTTCATCGCGCCCAAGGGTTCGGTCGCGCTCGACGGCACCTCGCTCACCGTCAACAAGGTCGAAGGCACCCGCTTCGACGTGCTGCTGATCCACCATTCGCTGACCGTGACCACCTGGGGTGAGCGCAAGGTCGGTGACCGCGTCAATCTCGAGATCGACACCATGGCGCGTTATGCGGCGCGGCTGGTCGAGGCCGCGAAAGAGGGGCTTTGATGGCCAAGGACAGAGTGCATTCCACGCAGGAAGACAAGCTGATCCGTGAGGCGCAGGCCGATGTGAACACCGAAGAGCACTCGCGGGTCGATCTGTCTATCAACGACAGCAGAGTCTTCGTTGAAGCCTTGATCAATCCACGATCGGTGAACGATCGTCTGCGCGATACGGTGCGTCGCTACCGTCACGTTACAGGCTTCTGAATACTGGAAACCCAACAAGTTCTGCCGACCGTCGGCGTCGTGGACAATCTTCCGCTTGCGATGAACCCGGCTTCGGCCTAAGTCACCGGCAACTCCCCGGAGACTTTTATGGCTGGCACATCCCAACACGGCAAAGCCTTCATTCGTCCGAAGGCGAAGGCGCATCTGCTTATTGTCGAAGCGCGCTTTCACGACGACCTTGCCGACGCGCTGCTCGACGGCGCGACAAGCGCGCTCGATGAAGCGGGCGCGACTTACAATGTCGTCACCGTTCCAGGTTCGCTCGAGATCCCCGCGGTAATCTCATTTGCATTGGACGGCGCTACGGGAGGCGGCACACATTATGATGGCTTTGTCGCGCTCGGCACCGTCGTCCGCGGCGACACCTATCATTTCGACATTGTCGCCAATGAATCCAGCCGCGCGCTCATGGATTTGAGCGTGCAGGACTCGGTCTGCATCGGCAATGGCATCCTCACCACCGAGAATGACGCCCAGGCCTGGACTCGCGCCAAGCGCTCGGAAGGCGACAAGGGCGGCTTTGCCGCGCGTGCGGCCCTGACCATGATTGCCCTCAAGGAACAATTGGGAGCGCGATCGTGAGCGAACCCGCTTCGCCCGGCCAGCCCGCGGTGCGCCACGCCAACAAGCGCGGCGCTGCCCGTCTTGCCGCCGTGCAGGCGCTCTATCAGATGGATGTCGCCGGCAGCGGTGTCTTCGAGATTACCGCCGAATACGAGGCCTTTCGTCTCGGCAAGGAAGTCGACGGAGCGCTCTATCGCGAGGCCGATGCGCAATGGTTTCGGGCTATTCTGGCGGGCGTCGTCGAGAACCAGAAGACCATCGATCCGATCATCCGCCAGGCGCTGACCGAAGACTGGCCGCTGTCGCGGCTCGATTCGACGCTGCGCGCCATTCTGCGTGCCGGCGTCTACGAGTTGATGAAGCGCGAGGATGTCCCCGTCGCGGTCATCGTCTCCGAATATGTCGACATCGCCAAGGCCTTCTATGAGGAAGATGAGCCGAAGCTGGTCAATGCCGTGCTCGACCGTGTATCTCGCCGGGTGCGTGGCGAGGGGCGCGGCAAGGACGCATCATGACGGCAATCGCCGTCGAGGCAGGCAGCGAGGCGCGCCGCACGGCGCTGATCCTGGCCGCCTCGCAGGCGATCATCGGCTCGGCCGCTCCCATCGCCATCTCCGTGGGGGCGCTGGCAGGGCAATATCTGCTTGGTCCCGACAAATCATTGGCGACAGCGCCGGTCACCGGCTTCAACATCGGCGTGGCGCTCGGCGCGCTGCCTGCAGCGGCCATCATCCGCAGCATGGGCCAGCGCGGGGGCTTCATGACCGGAACGATCGTCACGGCGCTTGGCGGCCTCGTCGCCACGCTTGCGCTTTTTCAAGGCAGCTTCTGGCTGTTTGCCTTTGGCTTGCTCACGATCGGTGTCGGCGGCGCCTTCGTCCAGCAGTTCCGCTTCGCCGCTGCCGACAACGCACCGCCGGAATTCAAGGCGCGTGCCATCTCATTCGTGCTGGCCGGCGGCATCGTCACCGCCATCCTTGGGCCGCAGATCGTCATCTTCACCCGCGAATTGCTGGCGCCGGTCATGTTTGCCGGTTCCTTCATCTCCATCCTGCCGCTGGCCGCCGTCGGCGCCATCGTCTTGTCGTTCCTGCGGCTGCCGGCGAAAGCATCCGGCAAGGTGGAGATCGCCGACAGCGACGCCAGGCCACTGGCTGAAATCGTCACGCAGCCGCGTTTCGTCGCCGCGCTTTTCTGCGCGGTCGGCAGCTATGCGCTGATGAGCTTCGTCATGACGGGCGCACCGCTGGCCATGGTCGGTTGCGGCCTGTCGGAGAACGACGCGACGCTCGGCATCTCCTGGCACGTCATGGCGATGTTCGCGCCAAGCTTCTTCACCGGCTCGCTGATCCATCGCTTCGGCGCCGAACGCATTGTGGCCACTGGCCTGATCCTGCTCATCGGCTGCGCCATTGTCGCTCTGTCGGGCCTGGCGCTGTGGCAATTCTGGACGTCGCTGATCCTGCTAGGCCTTGGCTGGAACTTCGGCTTCATCGGCGCGACCGCGATGGTGGCCGCCACCTACAGGCCGTCGGAAAAGGGCAAGGTGCAAGGCTTCCACGACTTCGTCCTGTTCGGCTCCGTCGCCTGCGCCTCGCTGATGTCGGGCATGGTCTACAACGCCTGGGGCTGGGAGATGCTGAACTGGATCGTCTTTCCGGTCACCGTCCTGTGCTTCGTGGCGCTCGGCGCGCTCAAGCTGACGAGCTTGCGCAAAGCCGACGCCTGATCCCTCCGCCACCTCACCTGACACGGCGCTGTCAGCACGATGTCGGCCGAATCTGACGCGCCGGAACAAAAATATTGCGTCTGTACCTATTGTTATGAAACCGTGTGCCCCGACTGGCCGTTGAAGCCATGCTCATATGCGGTCATCGCGTTTCGGTTCACAGCAAGGGGTTTCACAATGTTTTCAGTCAAGTTTCTGGCCGGCGCGGCATTGGCGCTCGGCGTAACAGTGGCTTCCGCCAATGCCCAGGTGGTCGTCTCTTCGAAGATCGACACCGAGGGTGGCGTGCTCGGCAACATCATCCAGCTCGTCCTCAACGCCAACAACATCAAGACATCGGACCGCATCCAGCTCGGTGGCACGCCGGTGGTGCGCAAGGCGATCACCGCCGGCGAGATCGACATCTATCCCGAATACACCGGCAACGCCGCTTTCTTCTTCGAGAAGGCCGACGACCCGGTCTGGAAAGACGCCGCCAAGGCCTATGAAACGGCCAAGAAGCTCGACTACGACGCCAACAAGATCGTCTGGCTGTCGCCGTCGCCCGCCAACAACACCTGGGCGATCGCGCTGCGCAAGGAAGTCGCCGAAACCAACAAGCTCGCCACGCTCACCGATTTCGGCAAATATGTCGCGGGCGGCGGTCAGGTGGTGCTGGCGGCTTCCGCCGAGTTCGTCAATTCGGCGGCTGCACTGCCGGCCTTCCAGACCACCTATGGCTTCACGCTGAAGCCGGACCAGCTGATCACGCTCTCGGGCGGCGACACGGCGGCAACCATTGCCGCGGCCGCCAACCAGACCAACGGCGCGAATGCGGCCATGGTCTACGGCACCGATGGCGGCATCGCACCGTCCGGGCTCGTCGTGCTCGACGACGACAAGGGCGTGCAGCCGGTCTACCAGCCGGCGCCGATCATCCGCGAAGCGGTGCTGAAGGAACATCCCGAGATCGAGACGCTGCTGAAGCCGGTCTTCGCCAAGCTCGACCTCGTCACGCTGCAGGAGCTGAACGGTCGCGTGCAGGTCGGCGGCGAGCCGGTCAAGGGCGTCGCCGAGGACTTCCTGAAGAAGAACGGCTTCCTGAAGTAGGACGATTCCGGCGCGCCGCTTTCGTGGCGCGCTGGATCGACTGACGGGGGAGGGCGTGAACATCCGCTTCGACAAGCTCGGCGTGGTCATCGCCGCGATATCAGCCTACGCGGCTTTTGCCGCGCCCTTTGCCACGTTCCGCGCCAACCGCATTGTCCCCGGTCAGGCGCGCTCGATTCTCGAGGCGCTGCCGGCAACCACCGGGACGCTGCTGCTCGTGACCATCGTCGTCGCCGCACTCATAGCGCTGTTCAAGACACCGCTTGTGCTGCGCCTTGCCGCCAGCGTGGCGGCGCTTGCCGCGCTCGCGCTGCTGATCGGCGTCGCCGGAACATTTCTCACGCCGGCGGGCAACACCTTTGCGAGAGTTTCGCCAGCCTCCGGTTTCTGGATTCTGATCTTTGCCTTCACGCTTTTGCTCGCCGATGTGCTGACACGCCTGAACCTGTCGCCATTGGCGCGGGTGGGCGTGCTTGTGGTCGCGGCTTTGACGATCGGGCTGTTGTTGATTTCGGGAAGCTGGGACAATCTGTCGATCCTGAAGGAATATTTCAACCGCGCCGACAGTTTCTGGGCGGAGGGCTCCAAGCATGTGACGCTGGCGCTCGGTTCGCTGGCGGCCGCGGTGATCGTCGGCCTGCCGCTCGGCATCCTGTGCCATCGCGTCGAAAATCTGCGGGCCGGCGTTCTCAACGTGCTCAACATCATCCAGACCATTCCCTCGATCGCGCTGTTCGGTCTGCTGATCGCGCCGCTCGGCTGGGTTGCCGCGCATGTGCCGGGGGCCGCCGCGCTCGGCATTCGCGGCATCGGCACCGCACCCGCCTTCGTCGCGCTGTTCCTCTATTCGCTGCTGCCGGTGGTGGCCAACACCGTGGTCGGTCTCGCCGGCGTGCCGCGGGCTGCCAACGACGCCGCGCGCGGCATGGGCATGACCGACAGGCAGCGCCTGTTCGGCGTCGAGTTTCCGCTGGCTTTTCCTGTCATCCTCACCGGCATCCGCATCGTCTTGGTGCAGAACATCGGCCTCGCCACCATTGCCGCGCTGATCGGCGGCGGCGGTTTCGGCGTGTTCGTCTTCCAGGGTGTGGGCCAGACGGCGATGGACCTTGTGCTGCTCGGCGCGGTGCCAACGGTCGCGCTCGCCTTTGCCGCCGCCATCATCCTCGATGCGGTGATCGAAATGACCGCCACCAGGCGCAGGGTTGAAACGGCATGATCGAGATCGAAGGCATTACCAAGCGATATGACGCGACGACCGTGGTCGATGACGTCTCGATGGTCATCGAGCCGCGCACCATCGCCGTCATTGTCGGCACGTCCGGTTCCGGCAAGACGACGCTGCTGCGCATGATCAACCGGCTGGTCGAGCCGACCTCGGGCATCATCAAGCTCGACGGCGCCGACAATCGTTCGCTGCCTGGCTACGAGCTGCGCCGCAGCATCGGCTACGCCATCCAGGGCCACGGCCTGTTTCCGCATCGCACGGTGGCGCAGAACATTGCCACCGTGCCGGTGCTGCTCGGCTGGGACAAGGACCGTATCAAGGCCAGGGTCGACGAGCTGATGACGCTCTATCAGCTCGATCCCGAAGCCTTCGGGCCGCGCTACCCGCACGAACTCTCCGGCGGCCAGCAGCAGCGCGTCGGCGTTGCCCGCGCGCTTGCCGCCGAGCCCAACGTGCTGTTGATGGACGAACCGTTCGGCGCCCTCGACCCGATCATCCGCGCCAAGGCGCAGGAGGATCTGCTGGCGATCCAGAAACGCTTCGGCACCACCATCATCCTCGTCACCCACGACATGGAAGAGGCCGTGCATATGGGCGACAAGATCGCGGTCATGGATGCCGGCAAGCTGGTGCAGTACGCCAAGCCGGCCGAGATCCTGGCAAAGCCGGCAAGCGCCTTCGTCGAGACCCTGGTCGGCGCCAGCGAGAGGCCGTTCCGATTGCTGTCGCTTGGCCGGGTTCGCGATGCCATGGAGAAGGGCTCCGCCGAAGGCGAGGCGATCCCCGGCGATGCCAGCCAGCGCGACGCGCTGGCCGAACTGCTGTGGTCGGGTCGGCCGGCGCTGCCGGTCACAGGCGCCGACGGCAAGCCGATTGGCCGCGTCACCGTCGACGGGCTGGTGAAGCGCGCGGCGAGGCCGGCATGAAGGCCTGGCTTCCATCGCTGCTCCGACTTGCCCTGGTGATGCTGCTTGTTGCCTTCGTCACCAATCCAGGCTGGTTCGAGCCGCTGCTGAAGCCGCTGACCGAAAACAATGCGCCGGTGATCTACAATCAGGGCAGCCTGCTGACGCTGACATTGCTGCATTTGCGCACGGTTCTGATCGCCACCGTGGCGGCAACCATCGTTGCGGTGGCGCTTGCCATCCTGGTCACCAGGCCGGCCGGCGCCGAATTCCTCCCGCTATCGCGCAGCCTGGTCAACATCGGCCAGACCTTTCCGCCGGTGGCGGTGCTGGCACTCGCCGTGCCGGCCGTCGGCTTCGGCGAGAAGCCGACGCTGATCGCCCTGTTTCTCTACGGCCTGTTGCCGATCTTCGAAAATGCGCTGACCGGCCTGACGACGCTGCCTGCCAATGTCGTCGAAGCGGCGCGCGGCGCCGGCATGACCGGTTGGCAAAGGCTCACCAAGGTCGAGCTGCCGCTCAGCGCCCCGATCATTCTCGGCGGCATCAGGCTGTCGGTGGTGATCAGCCTTGCCACCGCGACCATCGGTTCGACCGTGGCAGCCAAGACGCTGGGCGAAGTGATCATCGCCGGGCTGTTGTCCAACAATCTCGCCTTCATCCTGCAGGGCGGCCTGATCGTGGCAGCCCTTGCCGTACTGATCTATGACGGTCTGTCGGCGATCGAGCGCTACACGGCGCGCCGTATGGGCCGGGGAGCCGAGTAGGGGCGTCCTGCGTCAGGCCAATTTCAATCGATCTAATAGGAGGGTGCTGACGGCAGCCGCCGCCTGGCCCCAACCATTTAGGCGAAAGGCGGGCAAAAACCGAACAATATCTTGACGTTCGCAGCCCTGTTTCGCATACACCGCTGCGAAGAGGCGGATTCCGTGCTCGGAATCCGGTCTTTGTCTCAACGGCCCAGGGAGGGGTTCTTTTGGGCCATCAATCGAGGAAAATCCGGCAATGACAATTATTTCCGCCGTCATCGCCTGCGGCCTGCTTTCAATCCTTTACGCCATCTGGGCGACACGTTCGGTCCTTGCGGCCGATCAGGGCAATGCACGCATGCAGGAAATCTCCGCGGCTATCCGCGAGGGCGCGCAAGCCTATCTGGCGCGTCAGTACACCACCATCGCCATCGTTGGCGTCGTCGTTCTCGTGCTCGCCTGGTGGTTGCTGTCCATCACCGCCGCGATCGGCTTCCTGATCGGAGCGGTGCTTTCAGGCGCCGCCGGCTTCATCGGTATGCATGTCTCCGTTCGCGCCAACGTTCGCACGGCGCAGGCCGCATCGAACAGCCTCGCTGCCGGCCTCGACATCGCTTTCAAATCGGGCGCCATCACCGGCATGCTGGTTGCTGGCCTCGCCTTGCTCGGCGTGTCGATCTACTACCTCATCCTGACCCACTTCATGGGCCTCCAGCCCAATGACCGTATCGTCATCGACTCGCTGGTCTCGCTCGGCTTCGGCGCATCGCTGATCTCGATCTTCGCCCGTCTCGGCGGCGGCATCTTCACCAAGGGCGCCGACGTCGGCGGCGATCTCGTCGGCAAGGTCGAAGCCGGTATTCCCGAAGACGATCCGCGCAACCCGGCCACCATCGCCGACAATGTCGGCGACAATGTCGGCGACTGCGCCGGCATGGCCGCCGACCTGTTCGAAACCTATGCGGTGACCGTCGTCGCCACCATGGTTCTGGCTGCCATCTTCTTTGGCGGTACCGCCGTTCTGGGTGCGGCCATGCTTTATCCGCTCGCTATCTGCGGCGCCTGCATCCTGACCTCTATCGTCGGCACCTTCTTCGTCAAGCTCGGTTCCAACGGCTCGATCATGGGCGCACTGTACAAGGGCCTGATCGTCACCGGCCTGCTGTCCATCGTAGGCCTTGGCGTCGCCACACAGGTGACGCTCGGCTGGGGCGAGATCGGCACCGTTGCCGGCATGGTCATCACCGGCAAGAACCTGTTCATCTGCGGCCTCGTCGGCCTCGTGGTGACCGGTCTCATCGTCGTCATCACCGAGTACTACACCGGTACCAACAAGCGCCCGGTCAACTCCATCGCCCAGGCATCGGTCACCGGTCACGGCACCAACGTCATCCAGGGCCTTGCGGTCTCGCTGGAATCGACGGCGCTACCGGCGATCGTCATCGTCGGCGGCATCATCTCGACCTATCAGCTCGCCGGCCTCTTCGGTACGGCGATCGCGGTCACGACGATGCTCGGTCTTGCCGGCATGATCGTTGCGCTCGACGCCTTCGGCCCGGTCACCGACAATGCCGGCGGCATTGCCGAAATGGCCGGCCTGCCCAAGGAAGTGCGCCAGTCCACCGACGCGCTCGACGCGGTCGGCAACACCACCAAGGCGGTGACCAAGGGCTACGCCATCGGTTCGGCCGGTCTCGGCGCACTGGTGCTGTTTGCCGCCTACTCTAACGACCTGAAGTTCTTTGCCGCCAATGGCGACAAATATCCCTACTTCCAGGGCATGGGCGAGATCTCCTTCGATCTCTCCAACCCATACGTCGTCGCTGGCCTGATCTTCGGCGGTCTGATCCCGTATCTGTTCGGCGGCATCGCCATGACGGCTGTCGGCCGTGCGGCGGGCGCCATCGTCGAGGAGGTGCGCAAGCAGTTCCGCGAGGATCCGGGCATCATGGCCGGCACCTCGAAGCCGAATTACGCGCGCGCGGTCGACCTTCTGACCAAGGCGGCAATCAGGGAAATGATCATCCCGTCGCTGCTGCCGGTTCTGGCGCCGCTCGTGGTCTATTTCGGCGTGCTGCTGATCTCGGGCTCGAAGGCATCCGCCTTTGCCGCCCTTGGTGCCTCGCTGCTCGGCGTCATCGTCAACGGCTTGTTCGTCGCCATCTCGATGACCTCGGGCGGCGGCGCCTGGGACAACGCCAAGAAGTCCTTCGAAGACGGCTTTGTCGACAAGGACGGCGTCAAGCATCTCAAGGGTTCCGAGGCGCACAAGGCTTCGGTGACCGGCGACACGGTCGGCGATCCCTACAAGGACACCGCCGGTCCTGCCGTCAACCCGGCGATCAAGATCACCAACATCGTCGCGCTCCTGCTGCTGGCCGTGCTCGCGCACGGCTGATCTAGGCTTCAGCCCGAAAAAACCCGCGGGAGCGATCCCGCGGGTTTTTTGTTGAGCTATGCCATGTCGACGCGTCAACAAGCCTATCTCCGCCTTGTATGCGGTAAATGCGCCGGCATCTCATCTATCCGGCTTGGGTTCCGACGGCTTAAGCGCCGCCGGCAAACATGCCGGGACCTTGCCCTGAGCGTGGCCACAACAAAAACCCGCAGGATTGCTCCCGCGGGTTTTTGGTCGCCTGAGATGACGAGACTTCCGGAATGGAAGCCGAAAGGAATTAGACGCCGCCGCCCGGAACGCTGGGCGCCAGCTTGCTGGCACCGTTGATGATCTGGCTGAGGAAGTTCTGGTCCTTGCCGCCGGTCGGTGTGGTGCGCGAGATGAAGTCGAACATCTTGCCGTCCTTCATCCCGTAATTGGCGATCTGGGTGACGCGGCCATCGGCGCCGAAATAGACCGCCAGCACATGCTGGTCAATGAGCCGTGGCTTGTCGAAGGCGACGTAGCGCTTGCGCGTCTGCGAAATGTAATAGAAGGCCTCGTTGTCGAAGGTCGCGGTCGTCGACGGCGTGCCGAGCGCCAGAAGCACCTGCTCGCGGCTCGAACCGACCGGCACCAGGTCGATTGCCTGCTGGTCTATGACGTAACCTTGCGTCAGCGTCTCACTCGGGCTGAGGTCACCGATCATCTTGGAGGTGTGGCAGGCGGACAGTGCCGAAACGATCATCAGCAGCGAGATCGCGCCGGCGGGCCTGGACGGGAAGGTCGACTTGAAATTCAGCGCGCGCAACAACAACTCCATTAGCTGGCCGCAACTTGCGCTGGGCCGCGAAACCGGTAAACCAGCTTGCTTGCCGATGCAACAAGCCCACTTCAACAAACGGTCCCCAGGAGACCATCCCCAATGTTCCAGCGCTTTTTTGGCCGCGAACGCTACGCCAACCGCGCTATCACGGAGGCGCTTTACGCACAAATCGTGGCGGCGGCGCGGCAGACTGTGTTTTATTCCCACTGGAATGTGCCAGACACGCCGCTTGGCCGTTTCGAGATGCTGTCGCTGCACATGTTCTTGTTCCAGCATAGGCTGCGCGGTGAGAACGGTGCGGCGCAAGAGGTCGCCCAGGTGCTGATCGACGAGTTCTTCCTCGACGTCGACCATTCGTTGCGGGAATTGGGTATTGGCGACGTTGGCGTGCCCAAACGTATGAAAAAGCTGGCAAAGATGTTTTATGGCCGAACCGCTGCCTATGACGATGCCCTGGAAAGAAACGACCATGAAGGGCTGACCGCGGCTCTTGCCCGCAATGTCCGGCCCGACGCGGGCGCCTGGCTGGAAGCATCGCTGCTGGCCAACTATGTTACCGACGCGCGCAGCCATCTGGCCGCGCAGACATCCGAATCGATTGTCTCCGGCACGCTGACCTTTCCCGCCGCCAAGGAGGTTGAACAATGAAGCATGTTGACCCGCAAAGCCCGGTCTCCTTCCGTGCAAACGTTACGCGCCTGCCGCAGAAGGGCCTGCCGCTGGTTATCGAGGCCGATGCCGCACAGCGTGCGGCACTGGCCGAGGAGCACGGGCTGATTTCGGTCGAATCCTATCGCGCCGAGCTTCTGGTCGCGTCGTGGAAGCGCAATGGCGTGAAGATAAGCGGTCGCGTCGAAGCCGACATCACCCAGGCCTGCATCGTCACGCTCGAGCCTGTCGAGGCGCATATCGACGAACCGGTCGAAGCGCTGTTGCTGCCCGAGGATTCCAAGCTTGGACGGCAGGGTTTCGATGGTGGCGGCGAGATCCTGCTCGACGCGGAAGGCCCTGATAGTCCAGAGACATTTTCCGGTGACACGATCGATGTCGGGGCAATCGCTGAACAGTATTTCGGGCTCGCCATCGACCCCTATCCGCGCAAGCAGGGCGCATCGCTCAACACCGGCAGCGAGAACGAACCGGCGGAGAATGAATTTCAGCAAAAACTGCGATCCTTGCTGGGAAAATCCTGAAAAGCTCGCCCGCGACGGAAAAGTCGGTTGTGCGGCAGCCCAAAACCGTTATTTTCGCCGAACCTTCGCGGTCGCTAAAGCGACCTGCCGCCTAACCGTGAGATAAATACCGCGTGATCAGGATTTCCATCGATGCCATGGGCGGCGATCACGGACCAGCCGTGGTCATTCCAGCGCTCATGACGGTCGCGACCCGTCGTCCCGACATCCGCTTCGTCATCTTCGGGCGTGAGGAGGTCGTGCGACCGGAACTCGCCAAGTTTCCCAAGCTCGCCGAGATCAGTGAATTCTTCCATTGCGAAATTGCGGTCAGGATGGATGACAAGCCGAGCCAGGCGCTGCGCCATGGCCGCTGGAAGTCATCGATGTGGAAGGCCGTCGAAGCGGTCAAGGCCGGCACCGCCGACGCCTGCATTTCCGCCGGCAACACCGGCGCGCTGATGGCGATGTCGAAATTTTGCCTGCGCACCATGGCCACCATCGATCGCCCGGCGATCGCAGCCCTTTGGCCGACATTGCGCGGCGAAAGCGTGGTGCTGGACGTCGGCGCGACCATTGGGGCCGATGCGCAACAGCTCATCGATTTTGCCATTCTCGGCACAGGCATGGCGCGCTCGGTCTTCGGCATAGCCCGGCCCAGCGTCGGCCTGCTCAATGTCGGCGTCGAGGAGATCAAGGGCCAGGAAGAGGTCAAGGAGGCCGGGCGCATGCTACGCGAAGCCAACATGGCCTCGATGAACTATCACGGTTTCGTCGAGGGCGACGATATCGGCAAGGGCGTGGTCGACGTCGTCGTGACCGAAGGCTTTGCCGGCAACATCGCGCTGAAGACGGCGGAAGGCACGGTGCGCCAGATCGGTGGCTATCTGCGCGCGGCGATGAGCCGGACTCTGATGGCCAGGATCGGCTATGTCTTCGCCAAGGGCGCCTTCGATCGCTTGCGCGAAAAGATGGATGTCGGCCGCTCCAACGGCGGCGTTTTCCTGGGGCTGAGCGGCATCGTCGTCAAAAGCCATGGCGGTGCTGATTCTGACGGGTTCGCCGCCGCGATCGAACTCGGCTATGACATGGTCCGCAACAACCTCCTCGACCGCATCGAGGCCGATCTGGACCTGTTTCATGCGCGCAACCCGCGTGCCCTGTCATCTAGGAAATCCGACGTCGTCACCGACGCAAAGGAATAGGAAAGAACTTTGATCAGATCAGTCGTGCGCGGCACGGGCGCCGCGCTGCCCCGCCGAATCATGAAGAATGCCGATTTCGAAGGCATGGTCGAGACCTCTGACGAGTGGATCGCCCAGCGCACCGGTATTCGCCAGCGCCATATCGCTGGTGACGACGAGACGACGGCTTCGCTGGGGGAAGCGGCGGCACGTGCCGCACTTGCCAATGCGGGCTTCACGCCCGCCGACATCGATCTGATCGTGCTGGCGACCTCGACGCCCAACAACACATTTCCGGCCACTGCCGTCGAGATCCAGAATCGGCTAGGCATGCATCACGGCTTTGCCTTCGACATGCAGGCGGTCTGTTCGGGCTTCGTCTATGCCGTGACCACCGCCGATCTCTACATCCGCGGCGGCCTGGCCAAGCGTGTCCTGGTGATCGGTTCGGAAACATTCTCGCGCATCCTCGACTGGAGCGACCGCTCGACCTGTGTGCTGTTCGGCGATGGCGCCGGTGCCATGATCCTGGAAGCAGGCGAGGGGACGGGCACGATCGCCGACCATGGCGTTCTGGCGGCCAGCCTGCGCTCCGACGGCACGCACAAGGACAAGCTTTTCGTCGACGGCGGGCCGTCGACCACGGGTACGGTCGGCCACCTCCGGATGGAGGGCCGTGAAGTCTTCAAGCATGCGGTCGGCATGATCACCGACGTCATCGAGGCGACGTTCGCGCAAGCCGGTATCTCCGCCGATGATCTCGACTGGTTCGTGCCCCACCAGGCCAATAAACGAATTATTGACGCTTCCGCCAAGAAGCTCGGGATAGCTGAGCAAAAGGTGGTGGTTACGGTCGATTTGCACGGTAACACCTCGGCTGCTTCCGTGCCGTTGGCGCTGTCGGTGGCCGTTGCCGACGGCCGCATCAAGAAGGGCGATCTCGTCCTCCTGGAAGCGATGGGTGGCGGCTTCACCTGGGGCGCCGTCCTGGTTCGCTGGTAAGTGCCGAACGGTCCGGTTTCGGTCCTTGACCTTGACGGATCAATTACTTAGGCTCTGCCGTTGTTGTGCCGAATTTTATGTTTTGAGCTGATGGGACGGTCGCATGGGGGGAAAGACACTTACGCGCGCCGACCTTGCCGAGGCAGTTTACCGGAAGGTCGGCCTGTCGCGCACTGAATCGGCCGAGCTCGTCGAAGCGGTGCTGGATGAAATCTGCGAAGCCATCGTGCGCGGCGAAACGGTGAAGCTGTCGTCCTTCGCGACATTCCACGTCCGCTCCAAGAACGAACGCATCGGCCGCAATCCCAAGACCGGCGAGGAAGTGCCGATCCTGCCGCGTCGGGTGATGACCTTCAAGTCGTCGAATGTGCTGAAGAGCCGTATCTTGCGCTCCCATCAGAGCGGCAAGGCCAAAAGCGGCAAGTAGTCCTATTGCGCGGTTGAAAACCGCCGCCGCCATGACGCCGGGCTTGAATATTGCTTCATAAACCGCTGAAATAAGCCCCGATTCGGCAGGTAGGCCGGATCATCGTCCAGCGTGAGGATTCGCCCATGGACAAGAGCCCCGACGCCTTTCGTACCATCAGCGAGGTCGCCGAAGATCTCGATCTGCCGCAGCATGTGCTGCGCTTCTGGGAAACGCGTTTCAACCAGATCAAGCCGATGAAGCGCGGCGGCGGCCGTCGTTACTACCGGCCGCAGGATGTCGAGCTGATCAAGGGCATCCGACACATGCTCTACGACCAGGGCTACACCATCAAGGGCGTGCAGAAGCTGTTGCGCGAGAACGGCAACCATTTCCTGGTTGCCATCGGCAATGGCGACATGGCCGCCGTCGAGGCGATCTCGCAGCGCAAGCAGGCCGACCAGGTGCCGCTGACGCCGGCGGCCCAGCCGCGTGGCATGGACGACGAACTGGTCGGCCAGCCGCGGGTCAAACCCAGCCGCCGTTTTTTCGGCCTGGGAAAAAGCGACGAGGACGGTCCGGTGCAGCCGGATGCATCGAAACTCTCGCGCGACAACAGGGCCTTGCTGCAGGAGGCGCTGTTCGACCTCCTGGAATGCAAGCGCCTGCTTGACCAGGTGCGCTGACCGCAGCCCGACGCGGCATCGATAGTTCGAAAACCGGAACCCGTCTTCCGGTGAGGCGTTACGTTTCCTTCTGCAAGTGAAGGAAACACATCATGGCATCATTTTCGACCCTCTCCGACATCGATCTCGACAGGCAGGTCGCGGCGCTCAGCAAGGAACTGGCCAGCTTGAAGAGGGCTGCGGCGAAGCGAGGCGGCGCCTACTACGAGGACGGTCGCGATGCCGCGCTCGACACCTATTCCGATCTTGCCGGCCGCCTGCGCGATGCCATGCCGGCAATCCGCAAACAGGGCAGGGTGATCGAGAGGTCGGCCCGCGACCATCCGGCGGCTGCCGCCGCAGTGGGCCTTGTGGTCCTCGGTCTTGTCGCCAGTCTGCTGTTCAGCCGGCGCTGAATTCTAAAAACCCAAATCCCAGGGATAAGAGCAAGAAGAAGTGACGGCTCACCTCAGGGCGATCCGTCATTTTCATTGCGGTCGGCTATGTCTGTTGTCGCTCCGGCATCTGGCGAGGAGCGCGTCGGCATAGAGGCGCCCGGCACCTCTGTGCGGCCGGCGCAGGAATGCGGATTGGTCGAGCCGCCAGAGCCGTTCGATTTCGCCGGCGAACGCCGGATTGGTGGTCGTGCCATAGCCAGCGCCGGGATAGACGACGATCTCACCGGCGTAGGGCGCTGGATTTGCGTGAATTATCGTCCGCGATCGCCTCGCAGGGCCGAGAAGACCGGCCTTGGACAGGAAGCCAAGGCCGGTCTTCTCGGTGGCAGTCTGCGGTGCTTAGGCCTTGTTTCCGATCACATGGTGGTGGTGGCGGTGATGATGGTGGTGGCGGACATGGTGGCGATGATGATGGTGGTGGCGATGATGCTTGGCCATCGGGGCCGCATCCGCGCTCGTCGCGCCGATGACGGGCACCGTGAAAGCCATTGCAACTGCAAGCCCGAGGGCCGAGAGGAGGGACTTCTTCATGGATCGTTTCCTTTTGTTTCGCGGGCGCATATGGATCGGGGCGATAGCCCGGCCGCCGCGAGTGGAATTACGCGCCTGAATTTTTTCGTCAGTATTTCCGGATTGTAGAATTTTGTTTCTGGACTGTTTCTGAGGAATCCGGGCAGCAGCCGCCACGCACGGCAAGATCGAGAGGCGGCCATTGGCCGCCTGTTCGACTACATCGGCGGCACGACGCCGTTGTTTCCGACCACGACGCGGCTGGCGCTCAGCGCGCCGTCACTGCCCCGCTCTGCGGTGACAAAGACCGTCGCACCCGGCTTGAGGTCGGTCGGGGTCGCCGGCGCGAAGGTCACGACGGGCGTGGTGTCGGGGATCGAAATCTTCTTGGTCTGGCCATTGTCATAGGTCAGCGTGACGGATCGCCCGCTTATATCGGTAACGTCGGCAACGGTGCCGTTGGTCATCCGGCTGTTTGGCTGCAGGTCCCAGGGGCGGTCACCCTCGCCGGTGCCTTTCAGCGCGGCCGGAAAGACCACCACCTCCAAGGCGCCGCTGCCGCCATCGGCTTTCGAAACCGAGGCAATGCCGAGGAAATCGCCCTGCTTGATGTCCTTTGCCGAGGCGTTGGCGACGCCCGAGATCTTCCAGCCGGCCTTGAGCTTGATCGCGTCGGTATCGCCCTGGCGCGTTTTCACGGTAAGCAGCGTGGGCTCGAAACTGACCACCGTGCCGCGCACACGCAGCGCGTCTGCTGCTTGGGCGGCGCCTGCGCCGGCGACGGAAAGGCTGGAAATCGTGCCGAGCACGACCATGACTGTCTTCAAGTTCATTGCAAAAATCCTTCCGGGAACGAACTGGCTGGAACCGGATGGTTTCACGCCAGCGACCCGGAGATAACGAATGGGCGCGGCGAAACTGCCGGCAAAAGGCCAATCAGTCCTTCAAAACAACTTGATCGCGACGTGTGCGCGAGAGGGCCGCGCCAGGCACCCGGTTCACGATCCCGTGACGGCCTTTTTGGCTCTTGGCAAATCGCCGGCGAGAGGGCATCTTCCCGACCGTCTCAGGCAACACTCCTCATTTGATCAAACTCTTTCAGTCATGGAGTTGCCAATGCCCCATAATGCGAAAAGCGAACCCCACTCCGAACCGGCAACCAACGGGAGCGGGCCAGATTATAACACCCTCAGAGCGATGCGGGAGACCCGCGGTTACAGCGTGGAAGAGCTCTCCCTGACATGCGGCCTGGCGGTGGACGAAATTGAGGATATCGAAAGCGGCAGAGTGACCGACCCGTCGAAGCTGCGTCGTATTGTGTCCGCGCTTCACCTTCCCCAGGAGGCTCTGATCACCCCGGCTGCGCCGACGCCGGCGGCGCAAAGTCGATCGCTGGCGTAGATCCGCACCAGGCATTCCAGAGAACCCGCCAAGGCCCCTTGGCGGGTTTCTTTGTGTCTGCTGCGGCGCTTTGCTTCAGCCTGGCACTTGCCGATCTGTCTGTCGCACGTGCTTATACGCGCGGCGGCCTCGGCTGCTGGACAGCAATCTGCCGTCCTTCAAGTTTTTGAACCATGGGTTTTCGACATGAGCCTGGAGTCCGTTCGTGCCTTCTTCGCCGCCCACGCGCCTGACATCGACGTCATCGTCACGGAGGCGAGCTCGGCGACGGTGATGTTGGCGGCCGAGGCGCATGGCGTGCTGCCGGCACAGATCGCCAAGACGATCTGCCTGCGCGTCGGCGACCGCACCATGCTGGTGGTGACCAGCGGCATCGCCAGGCTGGACAACCGCAAGTTCAAGGACCAGTTCGGCGGCAAGCCGCGCATGCTCGACGCCGCCGAGGTTGTCGAAGCGACAAGCCATCCGGTCGGCGGCGTCTGCCCGTTCGGCCTGCCGGCGCCGCTGCCGGTCTATTGCGACGTGTCGCTGCGCGAATTCGAAGAGGTGGTGCCTGCGGCAGGCGCTACCAATGCGGCGATGCGGATTGCCCCGCAGCACATGGTCGAGATTACCGGCGCCGAATGGGTGGATGTGTGCCAGGCCTAGGTTGAGGTCCCATATTGGGCGTGAACAGCTGGCGCGGACACCGGCTGACGACGGCAGTCAGAGCCTACCATGCCGATCAGAATTTGTAGCTCAAGCTCGCGGAAACCGTATGGGTGCTTGGCTTCAAGATGGTTGGGCCAAGCTGGTCGTTCGCAAAATCGTGACTGCCGAAATGAGCATATGCATAATCGACGCCGACAATCCACTTCTCATTGAGCGCATAGTCGACACCAGCGCCAATGGTCCAGCCAATGTAGGTTCGGCTTTGAGAATCGGTGCGATCCCCCGTGGTGGAATAAAAGACGTCATTTGCGTGCAGAAAAGCGATGCCGCCCTTTACATAAGGCATGAACCTATCTGCCGCATAGCCAACCTTTGCAACAATGTGAGCTTGCCAGTCCGTGTGTACATTGATCTCTTCGTCATCAAACGTACTGTCCGCACCCTTGTTGAAAACTGCAACCAGCGATGCCTCGCCGCCGAGTACGAAATTGTTCGCGAACTGATAATTGTATCCGACTTTGCCACCAATTTCGGCTGACGTGTTGTCGGCATGGTAGCCGGAAGGATCATAGTTCGGGATGTCGAAATCGCCCTTCAGGTAGTTCACCCCGGCGACGATACCGACATAGCCCCCAGTCCAGATGAAACCGGCAGGCGCCACATCCTGCGATGGCACATTGATGATCGGGTCGGCGGCAAGCGCCCCGCCCGTGATGGCCAAAAGCAGTGCTGAAGAGAGAATGATCGTCTTCATGATATCCCCAAGGTTCTACGCTGCTTAATCTACACACCAGCCCAAGCTTGAAAAGCGCTTCCATGTAATTGGAAACGTTTGGAATATGAGCGTTGTGAAACTGCCACACATTCGTGGATCGACTTGAATCCAAGGTTTCAAGCGATTCAACGCGCCAATCGGCTTCCATCTCGTGCCGCCGACAGCCTCAGTTCGTGTCGAAGAGTTGGAACTTTTGGTCTGTGCTCCCCTCGGGTGTCCGGAAAGGGTGTCTCGTGGAAAGGCGGAAAGGACTTTTGGGGGCAAGTCCTGCTTTGAAATGGTCGGAGTGGCCGGATTCGAACCGACGACCCCTTGACCCCCAGTCAAGTGCGCTACCGGGCTGCGCTACACTCCGGACCGGTCGCGATGTATCGTGATAACCCCGTGCGGGTCAACCGAATTCCGCGACTTTTATCCCGTTGCGATTGCCGGTGCCGGCGAGCCCTGCAAGGCCGGCCGCAACAGCAGTTGATGGCGGTATTCCAGCGCGATGGCGCCCCAGATCAGGCCGAGCAGCAGGTAGACATGGCGCCAGTGGTCGATGTCGATGAAGGTGCCGAGCCCGATATTGCCGATGAAGGCGACATAGGCGCACAGGAGATAGGGCTGCCACGGCCGGTCGCGCAGCAGGATGCGGAAGCCGGCGGCTATCGTCCATAGAACGAGCGCCAGGAACGACACGAAGCCGAGCCAGCCATAATCCATCAGCATCTTCAGCCAGATATCGTGGGTGTCTTCGCCGAAGATCGTGCCGAAGACCAGCGGGCCGATGCCGAACGGATGCTCCATCGCCATCTGGAAGCCGATGCCGTAGCGGGCGAAGCGGCCGAGGCGGGCGGTGTCGTAGCTCTGTTCGAGCTGGGCACGGTTGGAGAACATCTCCGATACGCCGGGCAGCTGCAGGATGACGATCATGGCGACGACCAGCAATGCCAGCGCTGCAATCGTCATCACCACCACACGCAGCCGGAACTTGCCGCTGGCGCTCTGCAGGAACAGGCAGCCGGTGAGCAGGACGGCCGAGACGGTGAACATGCCCCAGGCGCCGCGTGAGAAGGAGAAGAAGATGCCGGCGGTGATGATCAGCAGCGGCACCGCCAGCAGCGGCATGCGTGTCGCCGGTCCGGTCAAAAGCAGATAGAGTAGATAGATGCCGGGCAGCACCAGGAACGGGCCGAACACGTTCGGGTCCTGGAAGGCGCCGGCGGCGCGATCGTATTTGGTGAACATCTCCGCGCCCGGAAAGGCATGGAAATAGCCTGCAATGCCAAGCAGCGAGGTGGCCACGGCCGAGACCACATAGGCAATGAAGATCAATCGGTAGAGGCTGGGCTGTACGGCGGTGATCGATGCGAAGAACACCGCGCTGAAGGCGAGAAACAGCGAGACGGCGAGATAGAGCGGCGTGTTGGCGAGGTCCGCCATCTGCGTCATGGAGATCATGCCGCCGATGTTCATCGTCACCAGCAGCACCAGCAGCGGCGTGGCCGCGCGGGAAATCCTCAGGCCGAAAAGCGCCCAGATGGCGATCAGCCCGGCCATGTAGAGCTCATAGGGCGCCGGCTCGCTGATGACGAAGCCGGACAGCAGAATGCCGAGGAAGACCGCGCCCGAGGAAATCAGCGCGATCAGCTTGGCGTTGACCGCCGCGCGCGGCACGTCATGGGCGATCGCGCTCAATAGGCGTTTTCCGTGTTGAGCAGCCGGCTCGGCGTCAGGAACAGGATCCGCAAATCGAACAGCAGCGACCAGTTCTCGATGTAGTAGAGATCATACTCCGTGCGCATGCGGATCTTCTCGTTGGTGTCCATCTCGCCGCGCCAGCCATTGATCTGCGCCCAGCCGGTGACGCCGGGCTTGACCTTGTGGCGGGCGAAATAGCCGTCGACGACCTCGTTGTAGAGCAGGTTATGCGACTGCGCGGCGATGGCGTGCGGACGCGGGCCGACCAGCGACAGCGAACCCAGAAGCGAGTTGAAGAACTGCGGCAGCTCGTCGATCGAGGTCTTGCGGATGAAGCGGCCGACGCGGGTGACGCGCGGATCGTTCTTGGTCACCGTCTGCTTGGCGGTTGGGTCGGCCTTGTCCGTATACATCGAACGGAACTTGTAGACCTCGATGATCTCGTTGTTGAAACCGTGCCGCTTCTGATGGAACAGCACCGGACCCTTGCTGTCGAGCTTGATGGCGATGGCGGTCGCCAGCATCACCGGCGAGAACACCACGATGCCGATCAGGCTGAAGACGATGTCGAAGGCGCGTTTGGCGACAGAATCCCAGTCGTTGATCGGCTTGTCGAAGATGTCGAGCATCGGCACCGCGCCGATGTAGGAATAGGCGCGCGGGCGAAACTGCAGCGCGTTGGAATGCGCCGAAAGCCGGATGTCGACCGGCAGCACCCACAGCTTCTTCAGCAGCTGCAGAACGCGCGATTCGGCGGTCAGCGGCAGCGATACGATCAGCATGTCGATACGCGCGATGCGGGCGAACTCGATCAGTTCCGAAATGGTGCCGAGCTTGGGGTAGCCGGCGACGATGGGCGGTGAGCGCTTGTCGCCGCGATCGTCGAAGATGCCGCAGATGCGGATATCGTTGTAGGGCTGCTTTTCGACCGAGCGGATCAGGATTTCCGCCGCCTTGCCGCCGCCGACGATGACGGCGCGCCGCTCCATGCGGCCATCGCGCGCCCAGGCCCGGATCAGCCTCGACATCACCAGCCTGAGGCCGAAGATGAGAACGAAGCCGACGACGAACCAGCTGCCGAACAAAAGGCGCGAATAGTCTTCCGACATCTTCATGACGAACGCCGTCAGCGCCATCAGGGCGAAAGTGCCGGCCCAGACGAGCAGCACGCGGCCGAAATTGGCGATCGGCCGCATCAGGGCGACGATCTGGTAGCAGTCGGTGACGTCGAGCAGCACCACGGCAAGGAACGAGCCCGCTGCCATCGTCACCGGATATTGCCAGGCGAGATAGTTGAAGAACCCGACATAGTGGAAATAGACGGCAAGCCCGGACAGGAACAGCAAGCCGAATTCGACCATGCGCAGGACACCGCTGACCATGATCGGCGACATCGTATCGCGCCTGTACTGCGAGGCGACCTGGCGGGCGACATCGTTCATGCCGCTTGGCGTGTCGCCATCGGCCGGGCCGTCGAATTTACGCACCGCCTCTGCTGAAAAGCGGCGCGCGGGGTCGATCTCGTTCATGAGGGCTTTCCGCAAGCTTCCCCACGGTCATAGCAAAAGAGAGCTAAGAAACCCTTGAAACAACGTATGGCTTTGGAACGGCTGATCCTGTGCCTACCTGTCGAGCGCGGCGAAATAGGCCTTCTCGATGTCGGCGGCCATCACATCGGCGCCGAAGCGTGCCTTGAGGTTGGCGCTATCGGGCATCAGGTCGCGATAGGCGGCCGGGTCGGCCAGCGCCTGGCTCATCCTGTCGGCGAGCTCGATCGGGTCAGGTCGGATCAGGGCAGGGGAACCGGTGTCGAATATCTCCGGAATGCCGCCGACCGCTGTTGCGATCATCGGCTTTCCCGCGGCAAGCGTTTCCAGGACGATATAGGGCATGGCTTCGGCGCGCGAGGGAACGATGATAAGCGCGGCAAGGGCAAAGGCCTCCCTGGCCGGCATCGGCGGCAGGAAGCGGACATGGCGCTCGAGCCCGAGGCGTTTCACTTGCCCGTGGTAACGCGCAAGGTCGTCGCCGTCGCCGACCATCACGGCGGTCAGCGCGCGGCCGAACCGTGGGCCGGCGAGTGCCAATGCGTCGATGAAGATGTCCGGTCCCTTCAGGTCGCGCATCATGCCGATATAAAGCAGGTCGGCTGCGTCCGGCGTGGTGATCACCGGCTCGAATTCAGTGGCGCGCAGGCCGTTATAGACGAGGGCGTTGGGAATGGGCGGCTCGCCGACCTTGTGGCGATAGGTCCGCCGCTCATAGTCCGAGACAAACAGCAGATAGTCGGTGAAGCGAGCCATGAAGCGCTCGAGCGCGAAGAACAGCTTTCCGATGACCGTGTTCTCGTCATAGTGCAGCGAGCCGCCATGCGGCGAATAAAGGCGGGCTACGCGAGACCTTGATACCCGCAACAATGAGCCGAACAGACGGGCATAGGCGCCACCCTTGGCGCCGTGCCCATGCAGTACGTCCGGCCGCAATTCCTTGATGATCCTGTATGTGCGCCAAGCCGAGGCGAGGTCGCCGGGACCGACGTGGCGCTGCATCGGCGTGCGATGAATGCCGAGCGCCAGCATGTCCTTCATTTGCTCGAACAGATGTTCCTCGAACGCTCCCCCTGTCGTCGAATCGCAGACGATGCCGACGGAATGCCCGGCGGCGACCTGCGCCTCGGTCAGATCGCGCACATGCCGGAAAATTCCTCCGACGGGTGAGCGAAAGCAATGGACGATCCTGAGCCTGTCCGCCACGTGGTGTCTGTCAGAACAGACGTTCGCGGACGTAGACCGTATCACCCGGCAGCAGCGGGTCGGAGGTGACCACGCGGCCGGTCATCACCTTGCCGTTGATGTCGCGGGTGATGTCGACGCTTTCCTGGTTGGCGCGCGGCGTGAAGCCGCCGGCAATGGCGATCGCCTTCTGCACCGTCAGGCCGGGAACATAGGAATATTGGCCGGCGGCGCCCACTTCGCCCATGACGAAGATCGGCCGGTAGCGGTCGATCTCAACCGAAACGTCGGGATCGCGCAGATAGCCTTGCCGCAATTTGTCGGCGATCTCCTTTTCCATCTGCTGCGCGGTGTGGCCGCGCGCCGGTATGGCGCCGACAAGCGGGAAGGAGAGATAGCCGGATTGATCGACGCTGTAGGTGTTGGTCAGCCCGTCCTGCTCGAACACGGTGACGCGGACGCGGTCGCCGGCGCCAAGACGATAGGGCTGATCGAGCACCTCATGGAAGGCGGCCGGCGTCGGCCGGTAGCTGGAACAGCCCGCCAGCATCGATACGGCAAGCAGCGCGCGAAACAGGGAAGCAGTGCTTTTCATGACCGGACAAGTACCTTCGACTGGCCGCTGCGGCGTCGCAGCAAGCATCAGGGATCGAGGTCCGTTATCATCCTGTTAGGGTTAATGGCCGGTAAAGGGAGCGGCCGACACACGGGCATCGGCAAGAGTTTTTTATGATTTTTGGCGGTTTTGTTTGTCACCCGCCAGTAAACCCTAACGGAAACTTACCGCGATCTTAACCGCTGAGTTACCATAGTTGTTTACGGTGCGTGCTGACCCAGTATCGGAGTAGGGATGCATGTCCGTTCAGTCCGCGGCCGCAGATGTCGATGTCGATCTCAGGCAGCTCTTCGCCAGCCTGGCGAGGAATTGGCTGCGTATAGTCCTCGTCGTCCTGTTGGCGACCGGGCTGGCCTTCGCTTTCGCCTCGCTGGCAACCCGGCACTACAAGGCCGAGACGCAGGTGGAGATCGCGCCGCGCGAATCCATCTACACGCGGCCGGCCAGCAACAACAACGACACCGACAAGCCTATTCTCGACGAGCAGGGCGTCGCCACCCAGGTCCAGATCATTTCCTCCAACGAAATCCTCAAGCAGGTCTCGCAAAAGCTTGGTCTGGAAAAACTGCCCGAGTTCAATGAAGCGCTCGACATGTCGGCGGTGAGCCGCGCTCTGGTCCTGGTCGGGCTGAAAAGCGACCCGATGGAAATTCCGACGGAAGAGCGCGTGCTCAAGAAAATGCACGAGAAGCTCAACGTCTACGGCGTCGAGAAGACCCGCATCATTGCCATCGAGTTTTCATCGGAAGATCCCAAGCTCGCGGCCGCCGTACCGGACGCCATCGCCGCCGCCTATATAGCGGGGCAGGGGGCGGCCAAGCTCGAATCGAACAACGCCGCGGCAGACTTCCTAGCGCCGGAGATCGCCGACCTGCAGCGGCAGGTCAAGGATGCCGAGGCGAAGGTCGCCGCCTATCGCGCCCAGTCCGATCTCCTGATGGGTGGCAACAATTCGGTGCTGGCCACCCAGCAGCTTTCGGAACTGTCGAGCGAACTGTCGAAAGTGCGCGCCAACCGCGCCGCGGCCGAAGCGACCGCCGACGGTGTGCGCAGGGCGCTGCAGAACGGCGGTTCGCTGGATGCCGTGCCGGAGGTTCTGTCATCGGACCTGATCCAGCGCTTGCGTGAACGACAAGTCGAATTGCGCTCCAACATCGCCGATCTGTCGACGACACTGCTTGGCAATCATCCGCGCATTCGCGCGCTGAAATCGCAACTGTCCGATCTCGACGCACAGATCCGCAGCGAGGCCCAGAAGATCATGAAAGGCCTGTTGATGCAGGCCGAGACGGCAAAGGCCCGCGAGAACCAGCTTGTCGCCGACGTCAACACATTGAAAGCCGCTTCGGCGCAGGCCGGCGAACAACAGGTCGATCTCGACGCACTGCAGCGCGATGCGACCGCCAAGCGACAGCAGCTCGAGCTGTACCTGACCAACTACCGCGAAGCCGCTTCGCGCCAGGACCGCAACTATCTGCCCGTCGACGCCCGGATCGCCTCGAAGGCTTCGGTTCCCTCCGAGGCCTATTTCCCGAAGGTCGGGCCGATCGTAGGCGCGGCTTTCGCCGCATCGCTGCTGATCATGGCCATCGTGACGCTTCTGCGGGAGTTGTTTTCAGGCCGCGCGATGCGGCCGGCAAGCGGTTCCCGTTTCGAACGGATCGATGAGGTGGCGATGCCCCATGTGGCGCAGGCGCCGGTCGCCAACCCATTTGTCCGCCACGAGCCTGCCATCCTGCAGGACCCCGTCATTCGCCAGGATCTGCCTGAACGTGCGGATGAAGCCGATGCGGAGCCCTATGCCGCCGCGATGCCGGCCATGGCCGAGGCGCCGGATGTGGTCGCAATGCCCGCTAAGGCGGCGACTGAGCAAACGGCTGTCGAGCCCGAACCGGCGCGTTCCACCCTGGGTGAGATCGATATCGAGAAGGCTGCCGAAAAGCTGATCTCCAGCGGTGCGGCGCGCGCCATATTCGTCTCGCCGGAAGGCGACGAGGCGGCTGCATCCGCGATCCTGGTGGCGCGCGAGGTCGCCGACGCCGGCCTGCGCGTGCTGTTGCTGGACCTCACCGCGTCGGGGGCCGCCTCGCGGCCGATGCTGGACAGCGGCCTTTTCCCGGGCATCACCAACCTGCTCGCTTCGGAAGCGCAGTTCAGCGACGTCATCCACGCCGATCTCTACTCCGACTGTCACGTCATTCCCGTCGGCACCGCCGATCCGGTTCGTGCCATGCGTGCCGCCGACCGGCTGCCGATCATCATGCAGTCGCTGACCACAGCCTACGACCTGGTTGTGGTCGAGTGCGGACCAGCCGACGCGCAAGGCATCGGCCGTCTGACCGGCGACGCCACCGAGGTCTTTCTCTCCATGCTGGAGGCCGACGACGAGGTGACGCAGGCTGCGGTCAAGCTGATCGAGAACGGCTATCCCGACCTCACGCTGGTGACGCCGCTCGGCCATGAACCGCCCGGCAATCCGGTGCCGGGACGGCGCACCGCCGCCGCCTGAGAGAGCTGCGGATCGCTTGGCGGAGCCGTTCAGCGGTTCGCCCGCTCTATCCCAATTCCAGGGTCGTTACGCCGAACACCCTTTGCAGGTCCAGTTCCGGGGCGGGACCTTTGTACATGCGCGTGGTGGTGAATGTCGGCGCAAAGCCGGCCGCATCGAGCGCAGTTATGAAGCCGGTGTTGTCGGCGGGGACGTCGATATGCAACTCGCCGCCCTCACAGGCACCGGCCAGTCCCTCCAGGAGTTGCAAAGCGACTTCCATGTCGTCGGCAAACAGCGGGCCGATCTTGAAGCCGGATCGACAGCGGCGCGCCACGCCAAAGCCGGTGACGCCGCGCGAACCGATCGCCGCCAGCCCATGATGCGGTTCCTGCAGCCATCCCTGCAGGAAGGCCCATCGCGGCGCCGGAAAACAATGGGAGTCATAGGCGACGATGTCGGACCGGAGCTGCGTTGTAATCATCCGCAGCCCATCGTCCCTGACCGCCGGGCCTGCCTTGCGCCCGGTGAAGCGGATGGTCTCGTAGGCCGGCGCGAAGCCTTTGCGCCGATAGTTGGCCTGCTGCTCGGCGACGCCGTCGAGGCCGACGGTCCGGCCTGCGAGCCTTTTCATGCCGGCGTCCCATACCATCTTGCCGTAGCCCATGCCGCGCATGTCGGGCCGGGAGATGTAGAGGCCGATGAAACCGAATTCGCTTCCATAGGCCACGGCCGAAATTGCCGCGACCATGTCGTCGCCGACAAAGGCGCCGATGAAGCCTTCGGGGTCCGCCGCCTGGAGCATCGCCGGGTCTTCAAGACCTGGGTTCCAGCCTTCCGCGGCCGCCCAGTCGACGAGAAGCGCCAGTTCCTGCAGGGACAGTGTGCGGATGATCGGCTTCATGGCGTTAGCTGTCTTCTTCCGTGGGTGCTGCCTGACCGGCGGCTTTGCGGCGCAGCACCTTGGTCAGCTTCCAGATCGTCGGGCTGTTCTTGACGAAGGCTTTCAGCCGCGCGCCTTGCCGAAGCGTCAGCGCCAGCATGCGGCCCTTAACGGTCAAGGGGACCAGCACTTCGAAATGCCGTGTTTCGATATCGCACCACAGCCGCTTGTAAGGCTCATCTCCGACCGAAAAGTCATAGACCTCGAAACCGGTCTCGGAGGCTTCCTGGATGTTGTCGAAGAACAGGAAATCGCCGGGGCTGGCGTGCCCGAGATCGTCCTCGGCGATCGCTCCGAATTCGCAGATCAGGCGTTTGCCCGAGCGGCTTGAACCGGTGATGGCGCGCAGCTTGCCGGCAACCTCGAGTCCGTGCAGCACGAAGGAAGGCTTGTCCTCGGCAAGCGCCTGCATGAACAGGGCGCGGAAGAAGCCGCGTACCTGTGCGTCGCCAAAAACATTGGCGATGCCCATCTTGCGGAAGCGGAGTTCCTTCATCTCGAAGAAGGCGTCGAGCAGCCTGTCCACCTCGCCGGGGGTGCGGCCCTCGATGCGCCGATGGCTGCCGACGGCCTCGAATTTCCGGATCTGCGACCGGTGCTTCTTGCGTTTGCGTTTGCCGCTGGCGCGGGAAAGCAGCGCATCGAAGCCGCCGGCGAGATCGACGGCCAGCGACAGATTGGGGCTGGAAAAATGGTCAAGCGATGCGAGCGGATTGGCGACGCCATCGAGGTCGGGCAGCAACCGCTCGAGCGCGACCAGATCGATGTCCGGGCGTGCCTTGGCGATGGCCGCCAGCACCGACCGGAGGGCCGGTATATCCGCCTTGGCCAGCCAGTTCGGGTCCGCGGCGACGAAGTTGCCGTTGGCGTGGCGCCCACCCATGAAGCGGGCGATCCGGAACGGCCCCTTCGAGGCAACCTCCAGCGCCAGCGAAAAAACCGGTTTGCCCTCGGCACTCAGCGTCGCGACGAGCAGGTCCGGTCGTGTCTCGGCCGCCCAGTTCAGGATCCAGGCAGCACTCTGCGCCGGCCCAAACAGAGCCGAGCGGCAGAACTCGGCATAGGCCCCGAGTCCGTCCGTGGACGCCACCGAAATCGACAGGCCGGCATGGTCCCGTGGCAAGGCGCGCGACGATGCCTCGGTCGCCGCAAGCCGATTGCCGTCAAATGACGCAGTTGCGTCAACCATACCTCAATCCTTAGGGCGTATTGATCGCGATTTGGGGGTTCGCATAGGCGCATTCCGTGCTTGGATCAGCCTAGGCGCAAAAGGTGAATGAATGATCGACGGCGGGGAGGCAATCCGGAAACTGGCGCTGAACGTCGCCCGCTATACCGGCCTTGCACCGCTGGCCAAGCCGTTCATCGGCGGCATTGGCGCCATCCTGATGCTGCACCGTGTTACCGCGACGCCGGAAAAGCCGGACAGCGTCAACCGGCATCTGAATATCGCGCCCGGCTTCCTAGATGCCATGATCGCCGACATGAAGGCGCATGGCTATGCCTTTGTTTCCATGGACGAAGCCGTCGAGCGCATCAAGGCGGGCGGCAAAGGCGGTCAGTTTGCCACGATCACCGCCGACGATGCCTATCGCGACAACATGGTCGAGGCGCTGCCGGTGTTGGAGAAGCACGGCGCGCCGATCACCATCTATGTCGCGCCTGGGCTGATCGACGGCACAGCCGACCTGTGGTGGGACGTTGTCGAGGACATCGTCAACGCGCGCGATACCTTGACGCTGACGCGGCCGAATGGTCCGCTGACGATCGATTGCTCGACCCCCGCGAAGAAGCTGCAGGCCAATGCACGCCTGCACGCCTATCTCACCTCCGAAATCCGCGAGGAGGACCTGCAGGCCGTGTTGCGTGACCTGGCTCGCGCAAACGGCATCGACGCCGACGGCCCACGCCTGCGCACATTGATGAGCTGGGATGAAATCCGGCGCATCGCCGCGCATCCGCTGGTGACGATCGGCGCCCATACGATCAACCACAGCAATCTGAAGCGGCTCTCCGAAGCCGATGCCCGGCACGAGGTTGGCGCAGTGCGCGCCATGTTGCAGGCCGAATTGGGCGAAGAGCCCAGCCATTTCGCTTACCCCTATGGCTATGCGAGCGCCGTTGGCTGTCGCGAAGTGGGCTTTGCCCGCGACGCAGGCTATACATCCGCCGTGACGACGCGCCACGGTGTGCTGCGCGCCGAGCATGCCGGCTTCCTGCATGCCTTGCCGCGCATTTCCGTCAACGGCCGCTACCAGAGCCTCGCCCACATCCGCACCATGCTGTCGGGCGTGACGACGCCGCTCGCCAATGCCGGCAAGATGGTCGTCACCATCTGACGCTGGCGGTTTCGCCTAGCGTTTGGCCCTCGGCTCCAGCATCAGCCATTTGATGATGCCCATTGCCGGCAGCACCCAGAGCAGGCCGCTGAGCAGGAAGAACAGGAAATGCACCCACGGACCCGACTCCGACAGCCGGGCGACCGCGAAGATCGATGCGACCAGCGCATAGACGATGACCAGCGCCACCAGCAGAAACATTCCGATCAGCTTTTTCAGGCGCAGGGGCATGGCTGGTCTCCTGATCGAGCATGCCGGAATTCGCACAAGAGGCCTGGCAGGCTCAAGGGGTATTGGCCTCGCATAGGCCTTGAGGCGAGACTGTGCAACCGGTGAGACGCGGCGCGACGGCGTGCCGCGCCGTATGGTCTTGCCAGCACGGGTGCGATGGTCCACCAATCCGCCAAATCAACATGCCGGGACAAGATCATGGCTGCCATATCAGTTGCCGCGCCATACGTCGCCCGCGACCGCGACCTGCATAACCGGGCGCTGCTGCGCGGTTGGCTCTATGTGGTGCTTCTGGTGCTGTTTGCGCTGGTGCTGGTCGGCGGCGCCACCAGGCTCACCGATTCCGGCCTCTCGATTACGCAGTGGAAGCCGATCCACGGCGTGATCCCGCCGCTCAACGATGCCGAGTGGCAAGAGGAATTCCAGCTCTATCAGCAGATCCCGCAATATGCCGAACTCAACAAGGGCATGAGCATCGAGGCGTTCAAGTCGATCTTCTGGTGGGAATGGGCACACCGCATCCTGGCGCGCAGCGTCGGCCTGGTCTTTGCCTTGCCGCTGCTGTTCTTCTGGGCGACGCGCCGCGTCGAGCGCGGCCTGGGGCCGAAACTCCTAGGCATTCTCCTGCTTGGCGGCCTGCAGGGCGCCATCGGCTGGTGGATGGTGGCTTCAGGATTGGTCGACCGCGTCTCCGTTAGCCAGTACCGGCTGGCGACCCACCTGACGCTTGCCGCGCTGATCTTCACCGCCACCATGGTGGTCGCGCGCGGACTGGCGCCGCATTCCGAACCCGCCGCTGATCGGTCGACGCAGAGGCTGGCCGGCTTCATCGTGCTGCTGGCGCTGATCCAGATCTATCTCGGCGGCCTGGTCGCCGGGCTCGACGCAGGCCTGAGCTACAACACCTGGCCGCTGATGGATGGCAAGATTATCCCGGGCGATCTGCTGATCCTCGAGCCGGCATGGCGCAATTTCTTCGAGAGCCCGAAGACGGTGCAGTTCGTCCATCGGCTTGGCGCTTACACGGTATTCGTCGTGGCGCTGTGGCACATGATCGCCACGCGCCGGCGGCTGCCAGGTTCGACGCATGCGCGCCGCGCGACGGTGCTGTTTCTACTGGTGCTGGTGCAGGCCTCGATCGGCATCGGCACGCTGCTGATGCATGTGCCGCTGCATATGGCGCTGACCCATCAGGGTTTTGCGCTCATCGTCCTGAGCTTTGCAGCAGCGCATTGGCGCGGCACCAAGGGCGCCTATCCCTTGCCGCATGCAATCGCGCTCAGGGGCTGATCCCGAGCCGATCGACCAGTCACATCCAGAATTCGCCAGTTACATCCAGAATTCGTTTGAAGATGTCGTCTTGTCGCCGTCGAATTCCGCCTGCCGCAACGCCGCGGCGGATGGTGCGGACTGGCCCTGATCGGCCTTGGCTGCCTTATCGGCGGCTTTGAGAGCATCAAGCCTGGCCTGGGCCGTGGCGATATCCTGCTGCACCTGGGCGGCCTTGACCTGATCCGTGATCGCCTTGGCCTGGTCTTCCAGGTCCTGGATCTGCTTTTCGAGTGCGGCCTCCTGGGCTGCATTGCTCGACGAACTGGACGAGGAATACTGGGTTGCCTGGGAGGAACCCGAAATCGAGCTGACCATGACAAATCCCGAAGTGAAGCCGACGCCTGTCAGTAGCCCATTGTGGTGAACAAGCGGTTAGCACCGCACCGCAGCCCCGCGATCACAAGCCCGCCCGCACCGCCCGGATCGCCCCGGCGATCGACAATTCGCGGTTCTCCTCGACCGGATTGTCGTCCTCATGATGCCAGGCAGCCGACAGGCAACCATAGGCGATGGCATGATCAAGGACGGCTGGTGGCGTCTGGCCCAGTGTTTTGGCGAAGATCTCGGCCATATGCGCGATCCGCTCCGGATCGAGGCAAAGCTCGTCCCGGTCGAGCGGGTTGTAGAACATGTTCGCGGCGTCGAAGCCGGGGTCGCCGAGAACGCCCTTCGGATCGATGGCCAGCCAGCCGCGCGGTCCGTGCAGGATGTTCTCGTGATGCAGGTCGCCATGCAGGGGCCTGATATCGTGCGGATCGGCCAGCAGCCGGTCAGCAAGAGTGGCGGCCTGGACATAGAGGCTGTCATGGCCGGCGTTGCGATCGGCATTTGCCTTGTTGACCAGGCTGGCGAAGCGTTCCCGGAGCGGCTGAAGCTCGGGCGGGAAGGGGTCCTTCCCCTGTGAAAACAGTTTTGCCATCACCTCGGCCGCGATTGCGGTCGCGGCAAAGTCGCCCTGTTCGTCGAGCACCTGCTGCAGCAGGGTTTCACCGGCATATTCGAGCAGCATGCTGTGGCCGTCGCGGCCGAGCAGACGCACCGCGCCTTCGCCGCGCCGCCAGGCGAGATAATGTTCTCCGCGCAACTCGTCAGCGACGTCATCGAAAGGCTTGAGCGCCTTGACGATCGCCGGCGATCCGTCTTCGCGCAAAACCTTCCAGATGCGGCTCGAAAAGGTCTCGGCAATGAGTTTGGGCGCGCTGACTTTCCAGCGCGCCGGAAATGCTGGCGTGTCCATTAGAGGCCGAGCATCAGGTCCATGTTCTGGACGGCGGCACCCGAGGCGCCTTTGCCGAGATTGTCGTAGACCGCCAGCAGCAGGGCCTGCGCCCGTTTGTCGTTGGCGAAGACGTAGACCTTCATCCGGTTGGTGCCGTTGTAGATCTCCGGATCGATCTCCGGCATGCGCTCCGAATGCGCATAGGGCGCCACTTCGACAACGCCGCCCTTGATGGCGGCGAAATGGTCGGCAATCGCCGCATGCAGCTCCGCACCGGTCGGCACATGGTCGAGGCCGCCGAGCTGCAACGGCACCACGGTGATCATGCCTTGCGCAAAATTGCCGACCGCCGGCTGCATGATCGGATCATGCGACAGCCTTGCATAGGCCCTCAATTCCGGCACGTGCTTGTGCTGCAGAGTGAGGCCGTAGGGCAGGAACTCCGAGGCGTCCTCGCCCTTGGCGACATAGTCCTCGATCATCGGCCGTCCGCCGCCCGAATAGCCCGAAATGCCGTTGACGGTGATCGGGAAATCCGCCGGCAGCAAGCCTGATGTGACCAGCGGCCGCAGCGTGGCGATTGGTCCCTGCGGCCAGCAGCCGGGATTGGCGACGCGCTTTGCCGAGGCAATTGTCTTTGGCTGTGCCTTGTCCATCTCGGCGAAACCATACGCCCAGCCTTCAGCCACGCGATGAGCGGTCGACGCATCGATAACCTTGGTGGTGTCGTTGGCGATCAGCGAAACACTCTCCTTCGCCGCGTCGTCGGGCAGGCACAGGATCGCAACATCGGCGGCATTGAGGAACTCGGCGCGCGCAGCCGTTTCCTTGCGGCGCTCGGCGGGAACCGAGATGATTTCCAGGTCGCCGCGCTCGGCCAGCAGCGCCCGGATCTGCAGGCCGGTGGTGCCGTGTTCGCCGTCGATGAAGATTTTCGGTTTCATGGATCGATCAAATTCCCTGATATTTCAACACTATATGCCGTGACCATGATTCACTGCGGCGCCATTGTGGTTGCCGTTGTTCAGCTCTTCAAGCCGGGCCTTCCGTTCAGCCAGCAGGCCGAGATATTGCATGGCCACCATCGAGCCGGCGATCGCCGTTATATCGGCGTGATCATAGGCCGGCGCAACCTCTACGACATCGGCGCCGACAATGTCGACCTGGTTGAGCTGGCGCAGCGTCGACAGGATCTTCGCCGACGACGGTCCGCCGGCAACCGGCGTGCCTGTGCCAGGCGCATAGGCCGGATCGAGGCAGTCGATGTCGAAGGTGAGATAGGTCTTTTTGCCGCCGGTGCGGTCGACAATGGCGTAGGCGATGTCGGACGCCCGCATCTCCTCGATTTCATGGCCATGGAGGATCTTGATGCCGAACGTGTCGGGCGCATGGGTGCGGATGCCGATCTGGATCGAACGGTCGGGATCGATGATGCCTTCCTTGACGGCGCGGCCAACGAAGGATCCGTGGTCGATGCGCTTGCCGTCGTCCGGCCAGGTATCCTGATGGGCGTCGAACTGCACCAAGGCGAGCGGACCATGGACGGCGGCATGCGCCTTGAGCAGCGGCCAGGTGACGAAATGATCGCCGCCGAGCGTCAGCAGGAAGGCGCCGGATTTGAGGATCTTCGCCGCTTCGCGCTCGATCGTGCCGGGGGTTTTCTGGTGGTTGCCCGAATCGAGCAGGCAATCGCCATAGTCGACGACCGCCAGATGCTCGAACAGATCGCGCGAAAACGGATATTGCGGGTCGTTGTCGAGGATCGCCGAGGCGCGGCGGATGGCCTGCGGCCCGAAGCGGGCACCGGGCCGGTTGGTGACGGCGGCATCGAAGGGAATACCCCACACCACAGCATCCGCGCCCTTCACGTCCTTGGTGTATTTGCGCCGCATGAACGACAGCGCGCCGGAGTAGGTCGGCTCGAACGCGGCGCCCGTTTTGGAACGGGCGGTGAAGGCGTTGTCGATGTTGTTGTTCGCCATTACGGATCCTCGTTTTTCATCGGGGTGCAACAACTACAGAACCGGCACGGAAGATGCCAGTCACAGCTTGGCGAGACGGAATGGCGCTGCCCGAGTGCCACGGCAAGACAGGATTGTATCATCATGACGCAGACCGCGTTTCTCAACCCCACCCGTGCCGCGGCGTCGACCCGCACCGGCACGGTCGCCGGTGAACGCTTCCTGGTCCTCGATTCGTGGCGTGGCATCTGCGCGCTTCTGGTGGCGCTGTTTCACTTTCCGACCGCTTCGACGATTTCGCAAAGCGCCTTCATCGGTTCGTCCTACCTGTTCGTCGATTTCTTCTTCGTCCTTTCCGGTTTCGTCATCGCCAGCAGCTACGGCGATCGGCTGAACCAGCCGGAACAGGTCGCGCGCTTCGCACTGGTCCGTTTCGGCCGCATCTATCCGCTGCATCTGTTCATGCTTGCCGCTTTTGCCGGCTTCGAGCTGCTGCGGCTGATGCTGCCGCAACTGCATGGAACCGGGGCTGCCCCCTTTACCGGCGGCTTCGACCCTGGGAGTCTGCTTGCCAATCTTCTGCTGCTGCAGGGTGTCGGCTTCGAGGATCAATTGACCTGGAATGCGCCAAGCTGGAGCATTTCGGCCGAGTTCTTCGCCTATCTCCTGTTTGCCGGCGTGGTCTTCGTCGCCGGCGCGCGCGCCTGGATATGGTTCGTCGCCGCCGCCGTCACCGCGCCGCTGTTCCTGCTCGGCTTCTCGACCCATCATATGGATGTGTCCTTCGATTTCGGCTTCATCCGCTGCCTCTACGGCTTCTCGCTCGGCGCCTTGCTGGCCTGGTTTCAGCATGATTCCATTGCAGGGGCGCGACAGGCCCTGGCCAGGGGTGGTCCTCGAATGGCCTGGACCCTTGCCGAGATCGTCATGGTGGCCGTCATCGTGCTTTTCGTCTCGCTGGCGGGCGACAATGATTTTGGCATCGCGGCCCCCCTGGTGTTCGCGCTGGCGCTGTTTCTGTTCGCCCATGAAGGCGGCTGGATCAGCGCCTTGCTGAGAGCCCCGTTCATGCTGACGCTCGGCGCGCTGTCCTACTCGATCTACATGGTCCACATCTTCGTCCAGGCGCGCCTGATCAACGTCGCCGGGCTTGTCGAGCGCAAGCTCGGCCTCGGCCTGATCGGCGACTTCATGCTGCGCGGCCAGCCTGCCACCGGCTTCGGTGCCGGCTGGATGGGAGCGGTGGCGATCGTCGTCATGCTCGCCGCCACCATTGCCGCCTCCTGGATCACTTGGCGCCTCATTGAGATGCCGGCCATGGCGTGGTTCCGCCGGCTCTCGAAACGCATCTGAGACACCTGCTGCGAGTATTCCGCTAGCCGGCTTCGTTCACCCAGATGTCACGGGCATCGCCTATCCGGGTGTCGATCCGGCAAGGAGCGATTCTCGATGCGGACCATCTGGCTGAGCCTTCTGCTTTACACGGCCCTGGCAGCCGGCTCTGGCCAGGCCTTGGCCGGCGAGACCCGTGCCAGACAGATACTCGACCGCTTTGAGCATGCCAACCAATGGCGCGACCACGTCATGGTGGCCGCGCATCGCGCTGGCAGCATGCAGGCCGGCAAGACGCTCTACGCGGAAAATTCGATTGCCGCTGTCGAAGGCTCGATCGCCATGGGCGCCGAAATAGTCGAGGTCGACATCCGACGCTCGAAGGACGGTGAGTTCGTCGTCATGCATGACAGCTGGCTCGACCGCACCACGACCTGCAAAGGCGAGGTGGTCAAATACACGCTGGCCGAACTCAAGACCTGCAGGCTGGTGGTCGAAGGCACCGGCGCCGTCACCAACGAGACGGTCTCGACGCTGCGCGAGATGCTGATGGCGACCAGGGACAGGATCCTCATCAACCTCGACAACAAGCTCGACGTCGGCGACCTCTCGGGGATGATCGCGGTCGCTCGCGATCTCGGCATGGCCGAACAGGTCATCGTCAAGGAGAACCTGTGGAATTCACAGCGGATTTCCGCGGTCAAGGCCGCCATGGGTGCCATCGGCGGCGGCTTCCAGTTCATGCCGATCATCGCCGACGACGCGGTGCGTGATGCAGGCTTCGCCCGGACGGTCGACCATGCCTTTTCGCCGCGCGCGATCGAGCTGATCAACTGGCGGGCAGGCGCCGACACGCTGACCGAGGCCGGCGGACCACTGTTCAGCACGCGCATGCGCGCGGCCGCGGTCAGGGGCAACTGGCACATCTGGGCCGACACTTACGCCATCGCCAACAAGCCGGGCGGCTTCCTGGCCGGCGGCCGCGGCGACGAACTGGCGGTGCAGGCCAGCCTGCCGCGCGAAGCCTGGGGTTTCTGGGCCGATCGCGGCGCCACCATCATCCAGACCGACGAGCCGAAGGCGGCCATCGGATGGCTGGCGGCGAATGGTTTTCGCGTGCCTTACGCGAACGAGGCGCGGCCGGCTGAGCCGGCGAATACGGCGAGTATCAATTGAGGCTCGCCGCTGGAACAGCGATCTCCCCCCTTGAGGGGGAGATGGCCGGCAGGCCAGAGGGGGGGCGCCGCGCACAGAGCGCCAACCTTCATCTGCCGCAGGAGGTCGCGCCCGGTCGTGCCGACCCCCTCTGTCGCCTTTGGCGACATCTCCCCCTCAAGGGGGGAGATTGGCTAATCTCACGCCGCCAGCGCCACGCCGTCCAGTTCGCTGAGCGCATCCTGTGGCAATTCGAGTTCGCCAGCCGCGAGGTTCTCCCTGAGATGCCCGACCGACGATGTGCCGGGGATCAACAGGATGTTGGGCGCGCGGCGCAGCAGCCAGGCGAGCGCGACCTGCATGGGTGTGGCGCCGAGGCGCGCCGCGATTTCCGACAGGGTGGACGATTGCAGCGGGTTGAAGCCGCCGAGCGGGAAGAAGGGCACATAGGCGATACCGTCGCGGGCAAGGTCGTCGATCAGCGCGTCGTCGTCGCGATGCGCCAGATTGTACTGGTTCTGCACGCAGACGATCTCGGCGATCCCGCGTCCTTGCGCGATCTGCGCCGGCGTCACGTTGCTCAGCCCGATGTGCCTGACCAGGCCCTGTTGTTGAAGCTCGGCCAGCACGGTGAGCGGCGCTTCGATTGATCCCTCGGCGGGGCCATGGGTATCGAACATGATGCGTAGGTTGACGACGTCGAGCACATCGAGCCCGAGATTGCTGAGATTGTCGTGCACCGCCTGGGTCAGCGCCTCGGGAGAAAAAGCCGGCAGCCACGATCCATCCGCCCCGCGCCGCGCGCCGATCTTGGTGACGATAACGAGATCGTCGGGGTAGGGTGCCAGTGCTTCGCGGATCAGCCGGTTGGTGACGTGCGGGCCGTAGAAGTCGCTGGTATCGATATGGTCGATCCCCTGCGCAATCGCCTCGCGCAGCACGGCCAATGCCGCGTCATGGTCCCTGGGCGGCCCGAACACGCCGGGTCCGGCGAGTTGCATGGCACCATAGCCGAGCCGCTTCACGGTGCGGCTGCCAAGCTTGAAGGTGGCGGGGGCGAATGTGCCGGATTGTTGGATGTTGGACATGATTGATCTCCTTTGAGGAGCCAGAGATAGGCGCTGCCCAACCTCGTGATAATCCGGTACAATCCACACAGGCCGTGCGGAATGGCGAACAATGATGGACCTCAGCGATCTGAACGCCTTCGTGGCGGTGGCGCGCGCCGGCGGTTTTCGCGATGGCGCGCGTGCCAGCGGCGGCAGCGCCTCCGGCTTGAGTGAGGCGGTGCGTCGCCTGGAAGCGCAGCTCGGTGTCAGGCTGTTCAACCGCACGACGCGCAGCGTTGTCCCGACCGAGGCGGGCCTCAGCCTGCTGGAGCGGCTCGGCCCTGCGCTGTCGGAGGTGGAGGCGGCGCTGGACGTGGTGAACGGCTTTCGCGACAGGCCGGCTGGCTCGTTGCGTCTCAATGTACCGGTTAGTGCCGCGCGGCTGATATTACCCGACATCGTCCCGGGTTTCCTCGCCGCCTATCCCGGTATCCGGCTGGAGGTGATCGCCGATGAGAACTTTGTCGACGTGCTGGCGGCCGGCTGCGACGCCGGCATCCGCTATGACGAGCGGCTGGAACAGGACATGATCGCGGTGCCGATCGGGCCGCGCGTGCAGCATTTCGCCACCGCCGCCAGCCCTGCCTATCTTGCTCGCCATGGGCGGCCGCAACACCCGAGCGACCTGCTTGGCCACTCCTGCGTGCGGGGGCGCTTTGCCAGCGGTGCGATGCTGCCTTGGGAATTCGAGCGAGACGGCGAGGTGGTGCGGGTCGATCCGACGGGGCCTCTGATCGTGCGGATCGGCGGGGCGACGGATCTTGCCGTCGACGCGGCCATTGCCGGCACCGGCATCATCGGCCTCTTCGAGGGCTGGCTTCGCCCTTACTTCGAAAGCGGCGCCCTTGAGCCCATTCTTGAACCGTGGTGGCCGAGTTTTCCCGGACCGTTCCTCTATTATCCCGGCCGGCGCCTGGTTCCGGCCCCGCTGCGGGCGTTCATCGATTTCATCAAGGGCGCCAAGGCCTAACCTGTTCATGCCGGCGCCATCACCCCACCCGGCGCTACGCGCCGACCTCCCCATCGAGGGGAGGTAGGGCGCCGCGCTTTTCTTCTACCTCCCCTTGATGGGGGAGGTCGCGCCGTAGGCGCGGGTGGGGTGCCTGCCGTGCCGCAAACACAAGCCCCAAGCAAAAGGCCGCCCGGAGGCGGCCTCAGGCTGCTGACAAACCCCTGGCATTTGCCGGGGGTTTTTGATTCACTGGGTCATGTTGAAGCGACCCGCCCCTGAACAGACCGCCCTCGAGATGGTAACGCTGGATCAGTTGGTTCCGGCTGATCACCTGTTGCGCAAGATCGACCGTGTGATCGATTTCACCTTCATCCATGATCTGACCGCGCCGCTTTATTGCCCCGACAATGGCCGCCCGCCGCTCGACCCTACCTTGATGTTCAAGGCGCTGTTCATCGGCTACCTGTTTGGAGTTCGCTC